>CAVTKB010000011.1:665000-1223702 GCA_963735205.1 uncultured Acidobacteriota bacterium | reverse complement strand
CGCGATTCCTCATAGGGCAGAAACCGCAAACTGGTCTGGCCTCGGCCCTCCACGAACATATAGGGCGTGTAGGCTGTATCGAGCCGTGTTCCTTCGTGGTCGAACACGTAACGGTTATAAACAGCCGGACCCCACGCGACAACCCAGCCTTTCTTCGGCCGAAGAACGTACCCGGCATGCTGCTCGCTGTCGCGAAGGTCGACCCGGTTCACGAATCCCGGCACAGTCACGAAGCCCGGTGTCACGTCCTGGTAAGAACCGCTGTAGATCAGGTGCAGGCCGTTGTGCCGCAGATCGACCCGGTCGGCCGCGCCTGCATAATAGCTGCCATTGCCGGCGTTGCCCGAACTGAAAGGGAAGAGTCCCGCCTCGCAAGTATTCTGCAGGTTAGCGGTGGTCAATCCCAGCAGGCTGCTCGAACTCACCACCGCCTGCCCTTCCACGGTCCAATTGTCCGTAAGCTTGAGCCGGGTGTCGGCCCCGCCCACGCGATTGAATTCTCCCGTCGTGGGGCACTGCCAGTCGGTATAAATCGCGCCCACACTCGATTGCTTGAAAATATCGCGGTTCACCCGCGCGATCGCAAAGTAGGACCGAACGCCATACAGATTGCTCGAACACACCAGCGACGTAGCCGGGCAATCGTTGGGCACCGCCAGCCCCGGGCTTCGATCGTCGGTCGCCATCACGCCGACCGAATACGGCCCCTCCTTCCCAGTCAGCCGGATTCCCGCCGACGGGTCCTGAATATTGCGCGTGAAAAATAAATCGAAGGGCGTGCGAAAGTAATCTTCGTTCTCCAGAAAAAACGGCCGCTTCTCGGGAAACTGCACTTCGAACCTCTGGTTCACCGTGATCTGCGGATCCTCCGATTCCACCTGGCTGAAATCCGGATTCGCCGTCATATCCAGCACAAAGTGATCCTTGATCACCCACTTCGCATCCAGCCCCGGTTGCCCCTGCACCGTCGCATTCTGAAAAAACGGGTTGTACGGGTCGCGCGTGTCCAGAGCCCGAAACCCGCGCATCACGCCATAAGGAATCAACTCAAGGTCGCGCCCCGGCGAAATTCCCTCGAGGCCGTCGAGCGTCGCCTCCTGTCCCAGCCTCCCTTCCACTTTCCGCGAAATGCGCGGCCAGAACGCATCTTCAGTCTTGCGATAAATGCCGCGGTACAGAATGATTCCCCACTGCTGCTGTTTCGTCGCGGGGAAGCGCAGACTCTTGAACGGAATCGAGATCATCACCACATAGCCGCGGCTGGTCACCTTGCCATGCGAATTCCAAACCGTATCGAACGACGTATCGAAATTTCCGTGGACTTCAGCCCGCGAAGCTTCCGTCCAGATCGCGTCCCACTGCACGCCCAGCGGCGTGGTCTGAAAAGCGTAAGCGCGCCGGCGGTCGTGAAACGTGTCGAGGATGATCTCCACCTGATCATCGTCGTAAATGTCTTCCCGCACCGACATGCGCGCCCGCACCCGCCGCGGTTCGTCAAAGCACACGAACACCACATACAGATTTTTCTGGTCGTAGCCGAGGTAAGCGTCAGTCGGCTCGGAAACCGCTTCTCCGTCGTGAGGAGTGCGCTGCGTGAACCCGGTGACCTTCGCCATTGCGCGCGCGATTTCTCCCTCCGCCTGCATGTTCAAGAACTCTTCCAGGGTAGGAGGCCGCTGCAGCCGCGGGATGGTCAGCGCAGACGGCCCCAACTGCGCAGTCGCCGCAGGGGCCGCAGAACTCTGCTGGGCGCCGAGCGAGGGACACGTCGTCGTCCCGGCCAGCACCACTGCCGTAATCAAAACCTTCCGCCGCACTCTGAGAAGAAGACCCAGACCCAGCTCCTGACGCGCACTCCCGCCCCTGGCCGCCTGGCGCTGGGAGGGAATCGAGCAACATACACCATTTGCGCCACAACAAGACAGAAAATGACATTTTGTGCGGAATTTGGAAATCTGTGCGAGCGCAGGTTGCCTGCCTCGGCAAGCCCGCCTGAGTAAAACGCTCCGCAAAACTTGTGGTAGGATTTTGCCGTTTTCTTACGCTCGAAATATGGAGAAAGTTGAATGCCGTCCTTCATCAGTGAAGCAGAACAGAAGCAGGGTTTTGGCCATGAATTCGTCATCAAAGCCCGTACCGTGGCCCACAAGTTCGACATTCCCGTCGAGTGGCTCCTCGCCGCGATGAGCTGGGAAACGACTCAGTACAAGGCCTACCACCCCGACACCGGCACCTGGGGTACCAACACGTCGGATGCAGGAGGAGGTCTGATCGGGTTCACTCCGTTTTCCGCCGACCTTAAGAAGATGACCCCGGTTGAGCAGCTCGATCACGTCGGGCCCTATCTGCAAAGAGTGATCAAGAATTTCAAAATCGCCACTCCCTTCGAGAGCCCAGAGGAATTCTATTGCGTCATCTATGCTCCCGGGATCCGCGGTAAGCCCGAGTCTTACACTTGGCAGTATCTGGGAAAGACCTACACAAAAAAGACGCAGATGGATATCTACCGCGGATTTCTCGGCCGCTACCAGATGCCGCAAACTGGCGACGACATGGATGAAGACGATACCTCTGACGGTTCGTTTTTGTGGTGGGCGCCAGGCCAAAAGAAAAAAGTCGGATGGGCCAAAACTACCGATGCGAATGTGCAGGTTTATTCCGGGCCCGGACGGACCAACAGTGTGGTCGCAATGTTGGCGCTGCTGGGAACACGTGTCCAGGTCCTGGATCAGATTCAGTCAGGCGACATCATCGACGGCAACGCGACGTGGGACAGAATCCCCGCCGGATACGTCTCCGACAGCCAAATTGCATTTGAATAAGAGTGAGCCTTCGGACTCGCAGGCAGGCTAATCAGAACAGTGAACTCTGCCGCCGCGTCGGTGAAATCCCAAAATACTCATACGCCAGCTGCGTCGCGACACGCCCGCGCGGAGTGCGGTTCAAAAACCCAGCCTGCATCAAAAATGGCTCGTAGATCTCCTCAATCGCGTCCGGCTCCTCCGCCAGCACAGCCGCCAGCGTGTTCACGCCCACCGGACCACCCTGATATTTCTCGATGATGGTCAACAGCAGCCGCCGATCGACCTCATCGAATCCATACTGATCGACTTCCAGCATTTCGAGCGCAGCCTTCGCCGTAGGCTCGTCAATCTTCCCAGCCCCGCGCACCTGCGCGTAGTCGCGCACGCGCCGCAGCAGCCGGTTCGCAATTCTCGGCGTGCCCCGCGACCGTCCCGCGATTTCCTTCGCGCCCGCATCATCGACGGCAACGCCAAGAATTTCCGCCGACCGCTCCACAATCACCTGCAAATCGGCGGGAGTATAAAACTCCAGCCGCAGCACGATCCCAAACCGCGACCGCAGCGGCGACGAAATCAGTCCCGCCCGCGTCGTCGCACCCACGAACGTGAACGGCTTCACTTCCAGCGTGTGCGTCCGCGCCGACGGCCCTTGCCCAATAATGATGTCGAGCTTGTAATCTTCCAGCGCCGAATAGAGCAACTCCTCCAGCACCGGTTGCAGGCGATGAATTTCATCGATAAACAGTACCTGCTTGTCCTGCATGTTGGTGATGATCGCCGTCAGGTCGCCCTTAATCTGCAGCAGCGGCGCCGCCGTCGGCTGAAAGTGCACGCCCAGTTCGTTGGCGATGATATTCGCCAGCGTAGTTTTGCCCAAGCCAGGCGGCCCATACAGCAACACATGATCCATGGCCTCGCCACGCGACCGCGCTGCCTCAATCGCCACCGCCAGATTCTCTTTGACTTTCTTCTGCCCGATGAACTCCGCCAGCCGCTGCGGCCGCAGCTTCAGCTCAAACGAGGAATCGTCCTCGACCGGCGCCGCCGACACCAGCCGTTCGCGGTTGGCACTGAGGTTGAGATTGTTTTTCGCAGTAGCCACTCGCCGGATGTTACCACGAAAAAGTCCGGATATATGGACCGCAGAAACCCTAGGAGTGGCGAGCTGAAAAACCCTGTCATCTCGAGCGCAGTGAGGCGAAAGCCGAACGCAGTCGAGAGACCTGCTGTCTTTTTCAGCTAAGCGCAACCGGAGGGCTACCTTATTTCGGATACCACTCCAGAATCCGAACCTCAATCCCCGTCCCCTCCAACGCTTTTTGAAACACGGTGAGGTCAGACCCGCGATAGTGGTAAGGAATCACAATTTTCGGATGAAATGCCTTCACCGCCTCCGCAGCCTCGTCGGGCGGCATGGTGTAAGGCAAGTTCATACACACGAACGCCACATCGATGTTCTTAAGCGCCCGCATCTCCGGCACGCCCTCGGTGTCGCCAGAAAAATAAAATCGCTTGCCCCCATAAGTGAGCACGTAGCCGTTGCCGCGCCCCTTATCGTGAAAAAGTTTCCCCGCAGCGGGACCTCGCTTCAAGTTGTAAGCCGCGATCGCCTCGATCGTAATCCCCTGCCAGGTTTTCGTTTCTCCGTTGGCGATGGGCTTGCCGCCGGTCACAGTCTGCACAACCGCGGGCGCCGCAAAAATCTCCGTGTCCGCCTTGCTGATCTCTTTAATCGAATCAGGGTCCATGTGGTCCCCATGAATGTCGGTAATCAGAATCAGGTCCGCCTTAGGCAGCCCCGCAAGTTTTGCGGGCTTAGCCGGATCGAGATAAATCATCTTCCCACCCGCCTCAATGAGAGTGCTGGCATGGTATAGCGGAGTAATCTTCACAGGCCCCGCCGAAGTAGCAAAGGTTTGAGTCTGGGCAGCGGAGAACGTGGCTGCCACGAAAAGAACCGCGAAAACAAAGCACACAGCTATCAAAGTTTTTGCCATCCCGAACCTCGCCTTTTCCCTGTCATCCTGAGCAAAGCATGAGCGCCTGAAAGGCGTTCATGCGGAGTCGAAGGATCCCTGTAAGCACGCGCCCGGCCTACTCTTCTTCCTCTTTCACCTCGCCCCGCGCCGCCTTCGCCTTCTCGATAATCTTCTCCTGCAACTGCCCCGGCACCACGTCGTAGTGGTGCATTTCCATGTTGAATGAGCCGCGGCCTTGCGTCATCGACGTCAGCTCTACGCCGTAGGTCAACATCTCAGCCATGGGCACTTCAGCCTTCACCACGGTATTGCCGCCCTTGTTGTCCATGCCCTGGATGCGTCCGCGGCGGCTGTTCAAGTCGCCCATGATCGATCCCGCAAAGTCGTCAGGCACCGTGATCTCGACCGCCATAACCGGCTCGAGTAGAGTCGGCTTCGCCACCTCCATCGCCTTCTTGAACGCGATGCGGCCCGCCATCTGAAACGACAAATCATTCGAGTCCACATCGTGATACGACCCGTCATAGAGCACCACGCGAAAATCCACCATCGGAAATCCCGCCAAATACCCGCGCGCCGCCGCGTCGCGAATTCCTTTTTCTACCGCGCGGAATATAATTTTTCGGAATCGCGCCGCCAAAAATATCGTTCACAAACTCGAACTCCCCGCCACGCGGCAGCGGCTCCACCCGGATCTTGCAGTCACCATACTGCCCGTGCCCGCCCGTCTGCTTCTTGTGTCGCCCCTGCACGTCGGCCTTGCCGCGAATCGTTTCACGGTACGGCACCTTCGGCGCTTTCAGCACCACTTCCGTGTGATACCGCTTCTTCAACTTCGAAACGATCACCTCGATATGCTGCTGCCCCGTACCCGCAATCAGAAATTCTTTGGTCTGCGGATCGCGAAAAAACCGCAACATCGCATCCTCTTCCATCAGCTTATGAATGCCCGGCCCCAGCTTGTCTTCATCGGCGCGGCTCTTGGGCTCAATCGCAAACGTGATTGCCGGCTCCGGCAGCTTCACCCGCGGATACTGAATCGGCGCAGCCTTGTCGCCCAGCGTGTCGCCGGTCAGCGTGTCTTTCAGCTTCGCCACCGCGCCAATATCGCCCGCGTGCATTTCCGGCACCGGAACGCCCGTCTTCCCCTGCATAGCCTGAATGTGCGCAAATTTTTCCACCCCGCCGCGGCCAAAGTTCTGCAGCGTCGCGTCATTCTTCAATACACCGGAAAAAACTTTGAAATAAGAAATCCGCCCGGCGAACGCGTCCGACACCGTGCGAAACACATACAACGACACCGGCTCTGCGTCCGACTCATGCCGCTTCGGCGCATCGCCATTTCCCGCCGCCTCGCCCTGCACCCACTCGTGCTCCGAAGGCGCGGGCGTGTAGTCGACAATAAAATCCATCACCCGATCGGCACCAATGTTGCCGAGACCCGAACTGAAAATCACAGGAAAAATCTTATCTTCGCGAATCGCGTTATGCAGCGCCGGAATCAAATCTTCCTCGCCCAGCGTTCCAGCTTCGAAAAACTTCTCCATCAACTTGTCGTCGCCTTCGGCCACCAGCTCAACCAGCATCTCGTGCGCTTCCTGCACCTGCGCCTTCATGTTGGCCGGAATCTCGGTTTCCTTCCCCTTGCCGTTTCCGCCGAGTTCGTACGCATAAGCCTTCATTCGCACTAAATCGACGACGCCCGTAAAACTTTTCTCCGCCCCAATCGGAAGCTCAATCGGAATCACGTCCCGGCCAAACGCGTTGGTCAGCGACTCCAGCACGCGCTCGGCACTGGCCCGGTCGCGATCCATGCGGTTCACCACGATCAGCCGTGGCGTCTTGTACTCTTCGCAATAATTCCACACCCGCTGCGTCACGACTTCCACCCCGGCCACGCCATCAACCACCACAATGGCCGCGTCCACCACGGGCAGCACCATCTTGGCCTCGTGCACAAACATGCTGAACCCGGGAGTGTCGAGAATGTTGATCTTCGTCGTGCCCGCTGCCGTGCTCGAAGAAGCCGCCCACTCGACTACCGCGGCCCCCATCGAAATCGACATCTTCCGCGCAATCTCTTCCTCGTCGTGATCGGTCGTAGCCGACCCGTCGTCGACCCGCCCCAGCCGCTGCGTCGCTCCCGCCGCGTACAGCATGGCCGACACGAGCGAGGTTTTCCCCGCGTGCCCGTGTCCGACCATCGCAACATTCCTGATGTTTGTTCCCGAATAGACTTTCAAGTTGGGCTCCCTTCGGCAGGCATGGGAAGAAACGGCCGTAAAGAAGATGAGGACAGCAGCAGGCCAACCCAGCATCTCCTGCCAAAACGTAGGATGCTACCACGCGGACCGCGGACGCCTCAACAGGCCGGCAGATCCATTCTGATCATCTTTGTCATCCCGACCGAAGCCGGAACAAAGCGACGGCGCAGTGGAGAGACCTGCTCTCCCTCACCGCAAGATTTCGCATCAGTCGCACCGGGAACCGCACGGCTTCAGCCGTGCCGCCGAGGCCCAGTAAAGAGAGGGGCTTTAGCCGCTGAGGGCCCAAGTTAGGATGAGCAATTATCCGCGTGATCCGCAGGCAACAGTTTCGTAGTATCATCCCCACCAATGCTAGGCAACCGCACCAGCGAGCAGTGGATCGCGCAGTACTCGACCAGCCACCAGCACCCCGTCAACCGCCTCTGCCACACCCTCGGCATCCCGACCATCCTAGTTTCGGTCGCAGTCGCCGTCGCCGGATTCTTTTTCCATCGCCTCTGGTTCCTCGCGCTCGCCCTCTTCGTCATCGGCTGGATCCTCCAGTTCGTCGGCCACGCCTTCGAAGGCAAGCCCCCCGAATTCTTCAGCGACTGGCGATTCCTCTTCGTCGGCGTCCGCTGGTGGTGGGCCAAAATCAACGGCAAAGCCTAACTGCGGGTGCCCCATTTCTCGCGAGCACTTTGCGAGAACTGGGGATTTTGAGATGGCGCTCAAACCCGCCGCGCTTGCACCCACTCGCGACTCTGTTCTATGCTGAGCCGGAGGCTGGGGTTCTGATTCACCACTGAAATGCGCCGCCTGACCGCACGATTTCTGCTGTTGTTCGCGCTCGTCGGAACCTTGGCTCCGCTCGCGCTGGCGGCCACCGCTGCGCCAGAGCACGCCTGCTGCCTGCGCAAAAGCGTACACCAGTGTCACGGTTCAGCCCCGGAATCCGATCAGCGCTCCATCCGCGATAGCAGCTGCTGCAACCACGACGGCTCGCGCGCCGTAACCACATTACAGTGGGCGCACGCACAGCAGCTGACAACGACTGCATTCGCGCAAGACATCGAAGCCCGCATCCCCGAATCGCGCAGCGCCTCTCCCGACTCGAATCGATTCTCCTCCCAATCCACCCGCGCCCCTCCGCAGATCTCCATCGCCTGAGCCGTCGCAGAAAATTCCCGCACTCATAAATGCACGTGTGGGACCGGGTCTCTGACCCGGTCGCCGGGCGAAGCCCGGCAGGCTCTTCAGCCAGCCGCCGCACAGCAAGCCCCAGGAGATTTCATGCGCCGTATCCCGCTGCAGCAGCTGGCATTCCTCGCCATCGCATCCGTCGCCGCCCTCGCCAACGACTACGGCGCCGTCCGCGGCGTCGTGCACGATCCCCAGCACCGCCCGCTCCAAGGAGCCATGGTCATGCTCCGCGCCAAATCGTCGGCCTGGGCCAAGAGCGTCACCACCGACGCCGCCGGCGAATTCCAATTCAACGCCATCGTCCTCGGCGAATATTCCATCATCGTCGCCAGCCAAGGTTTCGAGCAAGTCTCGCAAAACGTCATGGTCATCTCCGGATCAGTCCCCGTAGTTCACTTCCAACTGCAAGTCGCCGGAACTAAAGAAAACGTCACCGTCTCCGCCACTCCCGAAGTCGTCGCCACCGACAGCTTCACGCCCACCACGGTCGTCAGCCGTCTCGACATCGAACGCACACCCGGTGCCGACAGCACCAACAGCCTGGCGATGATCACCGACTACGTCCCCGGCGCCTACGTCACCCACGACATGCTGCACATGCGCGGTGGTCACCAGACCACCTGGCTCCTCGATGGCATCCCGGTAATCAACACCGCTATCGCCCAAAATCTCGGGCCCGCAATTCGATCCCAAAGATATGGACTACGTCGAAGTCAATCGCGGCAGCTATAGCGCCGAATTCGGCGACCGCACCTACGGCGTCTTCAACGTGGTCCCTCGCACCGGCTTCGAGCGCAACAACGACGCCGAACTCACCCTGACCGCCGGCAGTTTCCTCCAAACCGACGACGCCCTCAGCTTCGGCAGCCACACGAAAAATTTCGCGTACTACGCCAGCGTCAACGCCAACCGCAGCGACCTAGGCCTGCAGCCACCGGTTCCCCTGGTAGTGCACGATGCCGAAAACGGCGTCGGCGGCTTCGGATCGTTCATCTACAACCTCGATCCCTCGAACCAGCTTCGCCTGATGACCTCAGCCCGCCGCGACTACTATCAGATTCCTTACGATCCCAATCCCAACGACATCGAGAACGGATCCATCCCCGCCAACAACTTCACGCCGCAATACCGCAGCATCGGCCTGCGTGACGCCCAAACTGAAAACGACGAAGGCGTCCTCTTCACCTGGCTGCACACTTTTAATTCGCATCTCCTCACCACCATCTCGCCCTTCTACCACCACAACACCGGAGACTTCGCCAGCAATCCCAACGACAATCCCGTGGTCACAACCGAGAATCGCGGCTCGACCTACGTCGGAGGTCAAGCCAGCCTCGCCGCCAACTACAAGAAGAACGATCTGCAAGTTGGGTTCCTCAGCTTCTATGAGAGCGACTCGCAGCTCTTCGCAGCGACCTTCAATCCGCCGGAACAGCCGCAGTGCGTCACTCCAACGAACCCAACTGGAACCTGCACGCCTTTCGTCGACTCCGAACATCCCACCGCCAACCTCGAAACCTTTTACATCGACGACCGCTTCAATCCTTTCCCGTGGCTCACTCTTTCCGCCGGCATGCGCCCCACCCGTTTCTCCGAAGGAAATTTCGCCGTAACTTCCGCCGCCCCGCCCGTCGATGAGTCCGCCATCCAACCGCGCTTCGGAGCAACCGTCACCGTCCCGCGCCTGCACTGGACCTTCCGCGCCTTCTACGGACACTACTACCAGGCTCCGCCGATCGAGACCGTTTCCGGCCCCGCGCTGCTCAGCTATACCGGGCACCAAGGTCTGGGATTTGCCACGCTTCGCGGCGAGCGCGATGAAGAACATCAATTCGGCGTGACCATCCCCTACCGCGGCTGGATCCTCGACGCCGACAACTTCAAAACCAACGTCCAGAATTTCCTCGATCACAACAACATCGGCGCCTCCAACGTTTTCTTCCCGATCAGCGTGTCGCAAGCCGTGATTCGCGGCTGGGAACTCACGCTCCGCTCGCCGCGCATCGCCCATCGCGGCCAGCTGCACCTCGCCTACTCCAACCAGATCGCCGAAGGCGCCGGCACCATTACCGGCGGACTCACCGACTTCACCTTTTCTCCCACCCTCAGCCCGCTCGACCACGACCAGCGCAACACGCTCAACCTCGGCGGAGACCTCACCCTCCCCTGGCGCGCCTACGCCTCCACCAACGTCTACTACGGCTCCGGCTTCAGCAACGGATTCCTCGGCCACCCCTATCCCGGCAACTATCTCCCCCAGCACACCACCTTCGATCTTTCGCTCGGTAAAGACTTCGGCGAACACTTCACCGCGTCCGTCACCGCACTAAACGTAGCCAACCGCCGCGCCGAATACGACAACAGCCTAACCTTCGGCGGATTCCACTGGAACCTCCCGCGCCAAACCTACGCAGAGCTTCGCTACCGGTTTCACTACTAGGAGGGAAGCAATTCGGGACCGGGCAAGCTCAGGCTCGCGCGAACTCAGATCGATGAGTGTAATCGCGAGTGGGTGTTGAAAAAGTCACGTCGATTAGCGGGATGAGATTCGGCAGAAGCATGTTAGAAGGAGTGATCCTGACCATGCTTTGTTGGATTCTCATCGTCGGAGGACTGCTGATCATGATGGGGCAACACGACCGCTCCGAAGCGTTGTTCTACTACTTTCGGCTGGGAGATCATGTTCCTGAGACTCACCTGCTGCGGCTCATCGAAAAGCACATCAGCTTCGCCTTTGTGCGGGAAAAGCTGAAAGCGAGTTACAGCGAGACGGGCCGTCCTTCCATTGATCCCGAACTTCTGCTGCGCATCCTGTTGATCGGCTATTTGTACGGCATCACCAGTGAGCGGAAGCTGGTGGAGGAACTGCGCATGCACCTGGCGTGGCGCTGGTTCACGGGCTTGGGTTTCGATCAGGAAATCCCGCATCACTCCACGTTCTCGAAAAACCGGCATGGCCGGTTTCAGGAATCGAAGCTGTTCGAGGAACTGTTTGAGCAGATCGTGCGGCAGTGCGTGGAAGTGGGTTTGGTGCAGGGCAAGCACCTGTCGGTCGATGGCAGTTTCGTGGAGGCGAATGCCAGCAAGGAAAGCCGCATCCCGCGCGAGCAGCTAGCGGAAGCGGCCCAAGTTCATCACACTGTGCGGCAGTATCTGCGGGAAGTGGAAGAACAGAATCCGGTGGAGGAGCCGGTGCATGAACAGGACCAGGTTTCCACCACCGATCCCGATTCTACCTACGCCACCAAGGGCGGCACACCGGCGCGGCTGGGATACTACGACAACTATCTGGTGGACAATCACAGTTGTGTGATCGTAGGAGTGCAAGCTACAGCGGCGCGCATGAGTCAGGAAACAGTGGCCGCGCAGGACATGCTCACCCGTTTCACGCAATGGCAAGGACGAGAGCCGGAATCGGTGGCGGCCGATACGACCTACGGAAACGGCGAGTTCTTGCAATGGCTAGCCGATCGAAGCATCACTCCCTACATGCGGACCCGTGACAGCATCCACCGAAAGAGGAGTCCATTCTTCGGTCCCGAGCGTTTCACGTACGAACCGGAAAACAATCGCTACATCTGCCCTGCTGGCCAGTTCCTCAACTACGGTGGCCGAGTTTATCGCAATCGAGCCTTCAACTATATCGGGACACGAAAAAAGTGTGGCCCGTGCTCGCTCCGACCACAATGCACCAGGGCTGCCTTCCGGGGTCTTATCATCCATCAGAACGAACCAGCCCGACAACGTGCGCGGGAGTTGGTCAACACGCCAGAGTTCGCCAAGGCACAACGGCAGCGAAAGAAAGTGGAAGCCTTGTTCGCGGAACTGAAGAATCAGATAGGACTGCGCCGCTTGCGCCTGCGGAGACTGAAGTTCGTGCGCGAGCAGTTCTTCTTGGCAGCGGTAGCGCAGAACATTAAACGACTGGTGCGCTTCCTCAGTCAGCCGACAACACCGGTTCTGTCGGTTACCACTTAGTCGAACCGACACAAGAAAACCGGCGACGGCACGCTCGCAGATGAGAAGGCGTTCTGTTGGGGGACTTTTTCAACACCCACGCGATGTTACATCAACTGAGGGGCAAGAGCGGCAAGGGTTATCAATAAGGCTCGAAATTGGGCGACGTAATGCCAGCCGGAGGAGAAAGCTGCTGCTGGAAACAATTGATCCGTTCCTTGGGATTAACCGAGAGGTGAGTCGGTTTGGGACAGGCTGCTTTGCCGACCCGCTGTCCGAGCAGGGAAACGCCACCCCCGCCCGACGGGTCTCCATCAAAACTCAAAGCATAGAGTTCACCATCAGGTGTCCTGACGATTCCTCCGGCGACGGGAGAATCGTAGCCCACAATGTTGTACACCACTCTGAACGGCTTGCCTTCGGCTTGCGCCCGCAGAGCGCACTCTGTTGCTGCTGTTGCATCGCCATGCACTTCGACTCTCCCACAATTGATTGAATGCCTTCCTGCAAGCCATCTGCTTTTCCAGTCCATAGCATCCCCGAACCTTGAAGCGAACTTTGTACCGAAGGAGTCATCGGTACCGATCGTGAGGAAGCCTAAGAGGGCGATTGCAATGCAGACCGCAACTAGTATCGATTTTTTCTTCATTCGAGCGTGCCGATCGCGAAGAGAACTATCATATCAAGTGACGAAGTCAGACCATTACGCCAACTAAGCACCCCATTCGAATAGACGGCTCACCACCGCGCCATTCTTTCCCTTACCATCTCCTCCACATCGCCAATCTTCTCCCCCAGCACATTCAACTTCCGCGCCAGCCCCTGAATCTCCGCCTCCGCCCGCCGGTTCACGTCGTAATCCAGTTCGCCGCGCAGCCGATCCTTCGTGTCCTGCCGGTTCTGGCTCATCATAATGATCGGAGCCTGCACCGCCGCCAGCATCGACAAAAACAAATTCAACAAAATATACGGATACGGATCCCACGCCTTGCGCCCCAGCGAAGCGTCGATCGTCATGTAAATCGCCAGCGCCACGCTGAACGCAATAATAAAAGTCCACGACCCGCCAAACCCCGCGACCACGTCGGCAATGCGCTCGCCAAACGTCGCATCCTTTTCAATCACGTCATTCGGATGCCGGTTCGCCCGCAGCCGCACCAGTTGCTGCGAAGCATGAAACTGCCGCCCCAGCACGCGCAGCATATCCATCCCCGCCAGCGGCTTGCGCTGCAACAGCACCGCAATATCTTTCTGGTCAACTTCCAGGCACACCACTTCATCAATCGCAACCGCCTCAGTCTGATGCGGCGTCTGCTCCAGCATCGAAGCAAATCCAAAAAATTCTCCATGCGACGGCTCATCGACCACCACCTCCTGATGATCCTGATCAACCGTCGAAACCCTCACCCGCCCCGACACCACCACATACGCCTGCCCGCTCGAATCCCCGATCTTGTAAATGCGCTGCCGCGCTGCAAACGTCTTCAACCGCACCTGCGCCGCCAGCACCGCCGTCTCTTCTTCATCCAGCAGCGCAAACAACGGAACATGTTTCAAAACCTCAGGATTGCACGCCATGAAAATCCCTCGTCAAGTGAAATCTCAAACCAACGAAATCTGGCCCCTACCCAATTGTCCGGGCCCACACGTGCACCCGCGTTCATAGAAGTGTCATCCCGACCGAAACGAGCGAACGCGAGCGCAGTGGAGAGCCTGCCCTGAGCCTGCCGAAGGGGACCTTGTGTTTACCGCCCCGAGCATTTCACAAAAGCCGAATCGCAACAAGACAAACGCAGAGTGGAAATGGGGAAGGGCACGGCTTCCAGCCGTGCCGTTAGCAGCGATAGGATGTGCGGCTTTAGCCGCTGAGGCTTGTCGAAGCTCCCGCGCAAATGCACTCATCTCACCGTGGCCGAACAATCCCCATTCGAGTTAAAGTAAATACAACGTGAACAACCCTATTCGCCATATTTTCCTAATCACTCTGATCGCTGCGACGCTTCCATTTTCCGCATGCCATCGCTCTTCGGCTGTCGCCAGCAAGCGTTACCTCTTCACCGGCCGCGTCATGTCCATCGACACCCAGTCCCACCAGGCCTTCATTGCGGGCGACGACATCCCCGGCTTCATGGACGCCATGGCCATGTCCTACAAAATCAGACCCGAGGACACGCTGAATCATCTGCACGCCGGCGATTCCGTCTCCGCCGAAGTCGTGACCGTTCCATCCGACCCCAAGAATGAAGACGCCGTCTCCGACTACTGGCTCGAGAACGTAAAAGTCACCGGCCACGTCGAGCCCGCCCCAGCAGCCGCCAACACGCCACACCTGCCCAGCCCAGGCGATGATGTCCCCGATTTCACCTTCACCAATCAAAGCGGCAAGCACATTTCTCTGAGCCAATATCGTGGTAAAGTTCTGCTCGTCACCTTCATCTACACTCGCTGCCCGTTCCCCGATTTCTGCCCGCGCGTGACCACCAACTTCGCCGAAGTCTACAAACAACTCGGCACGAACCCCGCGCTAGCCGGCACTCACCTCCTGAGCCTCACTTTCGACCCCGAGCACGACACCCCGAAAGTCCTCCGCGACTACGGCTTCGTCTCAGCCCACACCCACAACCCCGCACTTTTTTCACGCTGGGAATTCGCCACTCCCACCTCCGCCGACCTGCCCAAAATCGCCAACTTCTTCTCCCTCACCATCAAACCCGAAGGCGGACTCATCACCCACAACCTCAGCACCGCCGTCATCGGCCCCGATGGCAAAATCGTAAAGTGGTACCACGGCAGCGAGTGGCAAGTTTCTGATTTAATAAAAGACGCAACCGACGCGAGTGCGCACAAGTGAGCCCCATGCCGCGAGATCGCGGCCGCATATTTCTTGGCCTGCGCGGCGTGTTGTCTGCTTCGTGACGTCTTCTCGGCGACGGTTCTTCGTGGCCCGTGCCGCACGGTGTGCGCTTCGTGGAAGAGCGGCGCTTCAGCGCCGCGACAAAGACGATAAAATTACAAGGGCTTTAGCAACGGTGGAAATTCTATGAGATATCTTCTGATCATCCTAGCCCTACTCGGCCTCACCGCTTCTTCTCTCGCCCTGCGCGAGCACTACCGCGAGTACGGCGATTCCCCCTGCAGCATCAATGAGCGCTGGGACTGCGGCGTCGTCAATCACAGCCCCTTCGCCATGATCGCCGGAATTCCCGTCGCCACTCTCGGCATCGCCGGCTACATTCTCATGGCCGCGCTAGCGTTCCGCCGCTGGTACCGCCTGCTACTCATCCCCACGTTCGCCGGACTCGCCTTCTCGCTCTACCTCGCCAATATCGAGGCCCACGTCCTCATGGTCTGGTGCGTCTACTGCGTCATCTCGCTGTGCGTCATCTCGCTCATGTCGCTTCTCACTCTGGGCACCGTCGTCGCGCAATTCGTCCGCAAGCCGTCGCCAGCCTGAGGCAAAAAAAATGGGCTGCGGGCGGACCGCCACGGCATGAGGGGGCGATCCCCATGCCTGGTGTCCACCCGAACAGCGCCAATCCATTTGAAACACACATCGTGGTCTCGCGCTATCGGGTACCCACCTGAGTTTTGAGTCGGGAAAACTCGCCCACCGGCAACGGGAAAATTCTTATCTTTTCCTCGCACCCATCGTCAAATTGATGTCTGGCGAAAATTCGATAAAAATGTTCAGCGCCGCTCCGAATCCGGCCTGCTCTGCCATGGCTCGCCCGCCGTCGGCAAGGGCGTTGCGCGGACGCGGCTTCCACGAGCTCGCAATCAGCCCTCCAGCAAACGACCCACCATACAACGCCCACTGCGGCCGCAGATGCTGCTCACTCTCGTCGTAAGTAAGAAAGTTGCGTAGGATCGCATGCCGCGTCCTGCCGCCAGAAATCGCGGCAACGACACTCGTCGTAGCGCACCTCATATTTCAGCGCGGCATTTCCCAGAGCCGCCAGGCTGTTCGACGCGATGAACTGCCCCTCGCGCGACGCAAACCGCTCCGCATACCCACCCCAGCCATCGTCCCACTGATAAGGCACTCCCCGCGCCTGATCGATCCCGGCCGCAAACATTCGCTTCAAATACGCCGACGGAGTCGTCAGCGTTTGCTGCAGATAAATCTCCCGCCGCTGCTCGACCGTCAACGGAACCAGCACCCGGCCCCTTGGCACATAGACGCCGACGAACCAGCCGTTCTCCCAGTCGCGCGCCTTGACCAGCGCAGCCTGCCCAAGCTTTTCAGTGGCCTGCGCCGCCTGCACCGTCAAATCCGCGGCAGCCTGCGCCGGATTCGTGGCATCGTCTTTTTTCTCGTCCTGCGGCTTTTCTTCTTGCGGTTTTTCTTCCTGTGGGTTCTGATCCTCTGGCTTTTGGCTCCCTGGCTGCTGATTCTGCCCGGGAGCTTGCGGAGATTGTTCTGGCTGGGAACCCGCCGGCGGTGGCGCTGACGGAGGCACAGGCGGCGGATTGGGCTCACTCTGCGCCAAAGCCGCGGAACCGATCGCGAGCCAACCGGCGAACAGAACAGCGCAGAGTCCGCCCCACTCCCGACGTTCTCTCCCCAAGGCTCTCACCCTTCCGCTTTTTTGCCGCCCGCGGTGTGCCAGCAGCCAAACTTTTGCCCGCCGCCTTGCAACCCGCTAGACTCTCTTCGATGCACAGCGTCTACAACCAAGTTGCCGGCAAAAGCGTGGAGCGCCTCGCCGCCCTCAGCGACGGCATCTTCGCCGTATCCATGACCCTGCTGGTTCTCGATCTCCGCGTCCCGGCCGCCGAAGCCATTCACTCCGAGCGCGATCTCTGGCACGCCCTGGTCGTGCTCGCGCCTCGAATTCTGATTTTTCTGATGAGCGTCATGACCAACGGCATCTTCTGGGTCGGCCAGCAGACGCAGCTCAACCACTTCGCCCGCGCCGACCGCAACCTGGCCTGGATCCACATCGCATTTCTCTGCGCCATCTCGCTCACGCCCTTCACCACGTCGTTGCTCGCCGAGTTCATCCACTACCGCATCGCGCTCCTGACCTACTGGTTCAACATCGTCCTGCTGGGAGCGGTGCTCTACTGGAGCTGGAGCTACGCCACCCGCGCCCGCCTGCTCGCCGACGACGTCCCCGCAGAAATCCATTCCGCCGTCGTCCGCCGCATCGTGATCGCACAATCCCTCTACGCCGCCGGCGCCGCGCTGTGTTTTCTCAACACCTACTACAGCATCGCCGCCATCGTGCTGGTCCAGATCAACTACGCCATCGCCCCCCGCTTCTGCTGGGGCCTCTTCTCACGAAAATCGCCGGAAAGTTAGCGTCGTTCCCGCCGCGCGTCGCCCCCACTCCGTACCTCACACTCCGTCATCCCCCACACTCTGTCATCCCGCCCGAAACTTTCCTTCCTGAAAGGAAGGGAAAGCGCAGTGGAGGGACCTGCTGTTGGGCTCATCTGCGTAGGAGACGTTCGTGAAGAGATTCGTAAAAGGCACGGCCTCACTGGGCCGTAAAAGCCCTTTCACAACGGAACGGGCTTGAGACTCTAAGGAACACTCCGGAAATATCCGCGTTGATCCGCCTATACCCGTACCGAAAGAAGTTTCCCTAGCCTCTTTCGAATCCCGGAGTACCATGTTCATGGTCTACAGCCTTGAACGCCCGCCCCATCCTTCTCGCGATCTCGCTTCCAGCCTTGCTCGCTGTTTCGTCGTTCCTTCAGCAACCTCAGAAGCCCGCGATCCAGAAATCGGATGTCCAGACACATGCCGGAGACGCTCATGGAAAAGGCGCGTCACCTCTCCGACATCCGGTCGAAGGGGGCACCCGCTTTCCGCCTGAAAGCGACTTTTTCGTTCATCGGAAGGGACCTCAACACGGCGCAGGGCACCTACAGCGAGGTGTGGGTTTCGTCATCGCAATGGTGGCGCGAGACTGTTGTCAACAATGCCCGCCGCGTCGAAGTAGGAGGACCAAATCGTCGTTGGTTTCTCGACAACAACCAGGATTTTCCGGAGACCGCAACCCGCGTACCCGATTTGCTGAAACTTTTCCCGGCAAGCAACCTAAACCTCGACTTCGTAGCTCCCGATACCACTGGTGCCAACACCGCGGAGTGCACCATCACCAAACCGGGGTCCAGAGGCGAAAAGTACGCCTTCTGTTTTGACAAGAAAACCGGAGCCTTACTACAAAGAGTCTCTCCGGATATCCGCCCAACCAACCTTGTGAGCTATTCTTGCGTCTACGGCATTTTCCGTAAGTTAGGCGATTCTTGGTTTCCCCGCGAAATGGCCTGTTTTGAAGATCAGCATCGCAAGTTGGAAGCGAAAGTGACCGACCTAACCTACGAGCCCGCGCCAGACGCGGACCTGTTCAAACCCCCACCCAACGCCATCCAGCTCGCCGACTGTCAGGGACAGGTCGTGCCCCCGACACCGGTAACTGCGCCCCCTCCATTCCAGGGCTTTTTCCAAAGTGGAAAAAGCGACGCGGTCACTATGTCCGTGATAATCGAGAACAACGGCAGACCGTACAGGGTTATTAAATCCGGACGGAAACCTTCAGAAGAGCTTGCATGGAGGACAGTGAGCGGCTGGATGTACAAGCCGGGTACCTGCGACGGCGAGAAACTCCCCATGGAGATTCAAGTTGAAGTAGTCGTGCCCTTGCAGTAACCCCTACGCTCTCTCAAACGCGTGCTTCTTCTCCAACTCCTCCACCGCCGCGCGCCGCGCATTCTCAAATCGCTCGGCGTGTCCCATCAGCCCCGGCGTGGCTTCCGCCCACTCACCCTCAATCCGCAGCAGCCCCTGCGCGGCCACCAGCCGCGCGGCAATTTCCAGCAAGTGCTCCGGCGTAGTCTGCACATACTGCGCTTCCGCCGGATCGCCAAGCCACACTCGCTTTTCTCCACTCAGTTTCGTCTGCCAATAAACTTTCTTTTCGATGAATTCCACCATGGCCTCGTCCGTAGCCTTGCCAAACACCCACTGCTGCCGCTTGTAGTCATAATGCCGGCTGGAAAACGGCACCGGCAGCAATTTCCCCGATTTCACAAACTCAATCTGCCGCCGGTCAACTTCCTTGCGTAGCGCGTTGATCACCGGAGCCTCCGTGTCCTTCGGCTCCAGCGACGGCATCACCTCGCGCACCGTCTGCGAAAGATTCACCGCCACCGGCGCGTGCAGCCCCTCCGAACCCTCCAGCCGAATGTCCCCATGCAGCACAAAAAAATCCGCGCCCGAGTTCGACGGATGAAACGGCCACTCCAGCCGAATGGTCAGCGGCAACCCTTTCAGCGTCACCCAGATTTTCGCGCCCGCCGCACCTGCTGCGTCTATCATCTCGCCACTCTCCTGCAAGTTAGTCATAAAGTTCGAATCCTTTATCTCGCCGTGCGATTCCTCTGTGTGACTCAATGTCCTCTGTGCTTAAGATCTTGAATTTTCTGAATTTTATCCGCCCCGCCTACTTCCCATCCAGCGTCGAGCGCACCTTCAGCGCCAGCTCCACTTTGCTAAAAGGTTTCTGCAGCAGCTTCACTCCCGGCTCCAGCACCTTGTGCTGCACCACCATGTCGTCGGTGTATCCGGTCATGTAAACGATTTTGGTTTGCGGACGCTGCTTCAAAATGTTTTCCGCCAGTACGCTCCCGCTCATCCCCGGCATAATCACGTCGGTCAGCAGCAGATCAATCCGCCCCGCGAAAGCTTTGGCCATCTGAATCGCCTGCTCGGCGCTGGCCGCCTCCAGCACCTTGTAACCATATCCTTCCAGAAAAATGCGCGCCAGTTCGCGCAGGTCGGGTTCATCTTCCGTCAGCAGAATGGTCTCCGTCCCTCCCACAATCTTCTCCCCTGCCATCGACTCCTGCCGTTTGCCCATGGCGCCGTCGGCAACCGGCAAATAAATGCGGAACGTGGTGCCGCGCCCTTCTTCGCTCTCTACCCGAATACCTCCGCCGCTCTGTTTCACAATCCCATACACCGTCGACAACCCCAGCCCCGTCCCTTTACCCATCGGCTTAGTCGTAAAAAACGGTTCGAAGATATGCAGCGCCGTCTCCGCATCCATCCCGTGTCCGGAATCCGTCACCTTCAGCAGGACGTATCCTCCGTGCACCAGTTCAAGATCGCGCGCCAGCTCCAGACTCACTTCCACATTGGATGTTTCCATCGTGAGCCTGCCGCCATGCGGCATGGCATCGCGCGCGTTGATCGCCAGATTCATCAGCACCTGCTCCACCTGCCCCGGATCAGCCTTCACCGGCACCAGCGACGGATGCAGGCTAGCGACCAGCTCAATGTCCTCGCCAATCACCCGCGACAACATTTTCTGCACGTCCGCCACCGCCTCATTCAGATCCAACACTTTCGGTTGCAGCACTTGCTTCCGGCTGAAAGCCAGCAGTTGCTGAGTCAGCGACGCCGCCCGATCCGCCGCCCGCCGAATCTGCTCCAGCCCGTTCCGTGCCCGCTCATCATCGCCCGCAGTCGCCAGCAGCAACTCGCCGTGCCCCATGATGATGCTCAAAATATTGTTGAAGTCATGCGCCACGCCTCCCGCCAGCCGCCCAATCGCCTCCAGTTGCTGCGCATTCCTCAGTTGTTCTTCCAGCTGGATGCGCGCCGTTACGTCCCGCGAAATGCCCCAGGTCCTCACCCAGTGCCCGTTGATCACCGTCCCCATCATGGTATTGCGAAAAATTCTCTTCTGCCCCTGGGCGTCCAACTCTCGCGATTCCTGGTCGCTGATCCGGTAACCGGCGCGGATGTAGGTCTCCATAAAATCCCGCGTCACGGGATCGGCGAGCACCAGAAATTCACTCAGTCGCTTCCCAATCAACTCCCGCGCAGAGGCCAGCCCGTACATCTTCGCCATCGCGTCGTTGCATTCTGCCATGTATCCGTTCTTGTGGCCCATCGCCAGTTGCTCTGCGATCGGCAAATCACACGGAACCGGCGGCGCATATTCCATCCGGAAGATTCCCTCCGAGCTCTGTTCCACAAAAGTCCGGTAGCGCTCTTCGCTCTCCCGCAGTGCTTCCTCGGCCCGTTTTCGCTCTGTAATGTCCACCAGCAGCCCGCGCATCAACAGCTTCCCGGTCTCGGCGTCGCGGACGAACACCGCGTCATCCCGCAGCCACACTTCCCGCCCGTCCCGCGCCCGCGTGCGATATTCCACCCGGTAGAGTTCCCCTTCCCGTCGACACTCCGCGGCAATCGTCTTCTCCCTGTCCTCGGGATGCAGCACGTTGAACCAGGTATGATCATCCGCCATCCACTCTTGCGGCGTGAAACCGAGAATGTGCTCCACCTGTGGGCTGATGTAGTGAAACCGTCCCGCTTCGCCCGGCTCCGCGATGTACGTAATCGCCGGCACCTGCTCCACCAGTTGCCGGTATCTTCGTTCCGCATCCTGCAGCGCCGCCGTCACCCGCCGCCCTTCCTGTTGCGCGCGGATCGCCGTAATCCCAAACGCCAGATTGTTGGCCATCTCGGTCAGCAGTTCCACTTCCGCCTTATCGAACGAACCCACCTGCTCCGAATAAATCGCCAGCAAGCCAAACGCCGCCCCCGCCACCCGCAGCGGCAACGCGATTACCGCCGCATATCCCCGTTGAATCGCTGCCTCCCGCCACGGCGCGAACACCGGATCATTCGCCGTATCCGCAATCACGCAAATCCGGTTCTCGCGAATCGCCGTCCCCGCCGGTCCCCGCCCCGCCGGCGTGTCCGACCACTTCACGTTGATTGTCTCCAGATACCCGCTGCCAAAACCCGCATGCGCCATCGGCCGCACCGTTTTTTCTTCATCCTGCTCGGCGTACGCAATCCCCGCCATCCGGTATCCGCCCACGCGCACAATAATGTCGCAGATCTGTTCCAGCAGTTCCTGCTCGCTGCCCGCCTGCGCCAGCGCCTGATTGCAAGCACTCAGCGCATGCAACGACCGGTTCAGCCGCCGCAGTTCGCGGTTTACAGCGCTCTCCGAGGCAGCCTCGCCGGCTACCGCTAGCTTGTTGGGTTGGAAATGTTCCTGCATGGAAACCTGCCGGCACAGTTCCGGCATCTTCACTCAGTCTTGCAGTAGTGTACAGGTTCCCTAATGCCCTGGCGTTCGGAAAGCAGCAAGCGGGTACTCCGTTTCTCGCGCGTCCTGTGCTCAAGAAGTTAGGATTTTGACTTTGACCGTGACTCAACTTTCTCCGTTATCAATTCCGACTGTCATCCCGACCGAAGCGAGCGGAAGCGAGCGCAGTGGAGGGACCTCGCGTTCGCGAGTCCAACGAGCCCCACAGGGCAGGGACTTTCCCGCCCCTCCCGCGACTCCCCTCCACCAACCACCCCAGCAATCCCAACAGGCAAAATCCCACCGCATTCAGCACCCCATGCATCCTGGCCATCTGTGGAATCGTCAACACGTCGCTGCCGAAATAATCCGCCACCGCATAAGTCGCCGACAGCACCATCCCCGCGAACACCGCACCCGCTGCCACTTGCAGCAGCAAGCGAGCCGTGCCATCTTCCGCCTTCGCGCCGCAAGCCCGCACCGCAATCGCCAGCCCCGCCACACTCGCAGAAAACAAAATCGCCGCCCCCATCTTCAACACGGGAGAAATCACAAATCCCGCCGCCACCACAATCGGCATCCCAACCACCAGCCCCAGCACCACTCGCAACCACCGCCGAGTTTCCCCGCGCCGCTCGGCAAACTCCAGCGTAGCCGCGCCAATCGTAGCCGTGGCAAATCCCGCAAAATGAAAGTGCACTGCCGTCAACAACCCAATCGGCTCCTGAATCCCCATCGGCCGCATACCCCACCGCGACGCCACCAGCCAAGCCCCACCCACCGCCAGATCCAATTGCCCCACCGCAATCGCAATCAGCTCAAGTCGCGTGGACACGGCCAGTGTGGGCACGGATGGCACTGACACAGATTGTGTGGGCACGGGCGACTCGCCCGTGCGCCCCCGCCACAACTCCCGCCCTCCGCGAAAGATATGGAGCACCCACCCGCAGCCATAAGCCCACAAACCACCAACCATCCCACCGCAAGAATCCCCGCCCTTCTCCCCGGTGGCAGCCAAATCGCCACCACCGCCATCGCCGCTCCCACCGGCTGCACCCGCCGCGCCAGTCCCGCAAACGGCCCACTCCCTGCTATCACCCGCCCCAACTCCATTCCGAGCGGAACGATCACCAGCGGCGCCAACAGAAACGTCAACTCAATCGCACCAATCCGCGCTATCCCCATCCGCGCCAGCACCGCCATCCCCGCCCACACCGCCGCTCCCGCAGTAGCAGAAATCTGTGCCCAAGAGTTTTGCCCACCGAGCACTCCGTTGCCATTCCCATCGAGCAATTCGTTGTCATTCCGACCGAAGGGAGGAACCCGCTGTTGCGTGCGTCGCCAAACAGTCTTCGTCATCACTCCCCTCTCTCGCCACCGGGTGCCCCATTTCTCGCGCGCCTTTTGCGCGAGAAGTGGGGATTTTGATCTTCACCGAACCGGCATCACCGCCGCCACTCCAAACACGCTCACCAGAGCCATCAGCGAGCCCACATACATCAGATCCAATCCCCAGTTCTCCCGCCGAATCTCGCGATCGTAATAAAAAATCTGCAACACAAACCGCAGCAGCCAAAACCCCGCCATGAACCCGCTGAGAAACCGACCCAGCGTGCTAGCCCCCGCCAGTTCCCGCGCAAACCCAAAACAAAGCGCCGCAAACATCCCCAGCACAATCAGGATGTACACCCAGTGCACATAAAAAATCTGCCGCACGTATCGCGGAACCCCCGCCAGCCGCTCCCGCACCCGCAACCGCCCCGGCAACGGTATATTCGCCGCCATAACCCCCACATGCACGCACCCCGCCCCCCAAATCGCCCGCATCATCCACTCCGCGTTCATGTTCTCCTCCTCAATCAGTCATACCGGAATTCCCCATCTCGAAATTTGTCATCCCGACCGAAGCGAGCAACCGCGAGCGCAGTGGAGGGACCTGCTGGTCCCACTCAGTAGTGCCGCGCCACTTCCGACGCATACTTCGTACCCACCCGCCCAGAATTTTCCGCCAGCCATCGGCTCAGCCGCGTCTGCCCCGCAGCCGGCCCGTCCGGCGCGAGCAGATTGCTCATCAGCCCCTTGTATTCCTCCCAGGTAAGGACGACATCGCCAACCATCCACCCAGTCACCAGGGTCGACAGATACGCCAGTCCCGCAGGCACATGAATCGTTCGACCCCGCCGCCCCACGCGCTCCGCAATCAGTCGTACTAGCTCTTCAAAACTGAATGTTTCGGGCCCAACCGCGTCGACCACCGAATTTCCGGCCAGCTCTGCGCCGTCCGCCAGCAACCGCGCCATATCCTCGACAAAGATCGGACGAACTCCGTAGCGCCCGTCTCCCGGAATCCCGAACACCGGAAAGCGCCGCACGAACCACGCAATATTGTTGATGAGAATATCTTCCGCCCCAAAAATAACGGTCGGCCGCTGGATCGCATACGAGAGCCCCGAAGCGATTACAGCGTTCTCGACTTCAGCTTTTCCCTTGTAGTAAGCCAGCGGCGAATCAAGAGAGGGATTAGCAATGCTAACGTGCACGATCCGCCGGATTCCGGCGTCCTTCGCAGCCTGAACTAGAATGCGCGAGTTTCGCACCGCCGTCTCGAAGGTTGTCTCTCCATGCGGAAATCGCACCCAATACGTGTTGATCAGAACCGATGCACCCTCAAGATTGCGCCGCAATTCGTCAGGCCGCTCGAAGTGGTACGGAAAGACCGATACGCTATCCGCGAACGGATTCGTCCGCTCGGAACCATAGGTCGGAGGATGATTCGTCAGCGTGCGGACCTCATACCCGCGGTCGAGCAATATGCGTGTCGCATACTTGCCGGTATAGCTAAACGCCCCTGTGATCACGATCGTCGCACTCATCAATCCCCCCTCACCAACCCCCTGGGTCTTGTCATGCTGAGCGGAGCAGGGAGGAGAGCGAAGCAATCCTCCCTGCGCAGCCGAAGCATCCCTACCCCATCCAATGCCCTCTCAATCTGGACCTCTCCTATCTGACAGTTCTGTATGAACAGAATGCAGTGAGCAAAAAAAAACCCTACCCCGCCTTCCTCCGCACCTTCGTCCCCATGCGCAACAATTTCCGCACCGTCCCCGTCGGCAGCCGCTTCATCTGGTCATACAATTCCGTCACCGCCTCAAAAAATCCCGCCATCGCCAGCAGCCGTTCCCGCGTATAGTCCGCCCCTGCTTCCTTCGGATCCAGATCCGCCAGGCAAGTCCGCAAAATCTCCCGCGTCGGATCAATCTCCCGCCGCTTCCTCTGCTCAATCACCAGCCGGAACATCTCCCACACATCTTTCATCGACTCATAATGTTCCCGCCGGTCGCCCAGCACATGCACCGCGCGCACAATCCCCCAGGTCTCCAGCTCCCGAATCGACGTCGACACATTCGACCGCGCCACGCTGAGCGTCTCGGCAATCACCTCCGCCGGCAGCGCCTTGGGCGACAAATACAGCAGCGCGTGAATCTGCGCCACCGTCCGGTTAATCCCCCACCGCGTCCCCATCTCGCCCCAGTGAAGGATGTACTGCTTCTGCACTCCAGTAAGTTCACTCATAACGTTTCTTTCAGTACAAACTGAATATACAGAATATTTAACTCGTTGTCAAGAGTCCTTGAAGTTTCTAGAGTTCTGTCGGGGAGCTGCGCATGACCCGTGGGAATTTGGGGGCGGACACTCCTGTCCGCCAACTGCCGAAGCAATCGAACAGATGCGCGTCAGTAAGAATCTGTCATCCCGACCGAACCCGGAGCGCCAGCGACGGCGCAGTGGAGGGACCTGCTTTTTCAGGGTAGACCAGTCAGTTCAGAGGCGCGGCCGAAGGATCGCTCAGGGCAATCAACTTCCCGGGCGGATAGTCTACCGCCGACAGGGGAGTCTCCGGGTCAGGATTCACGATGGTCAGCACCTTGCCGCTGCGAACCCCTCGAATGGTCAGGCAATCACTCTGCACCGAGACCACCCGGTACTTCTCGTCGAAGATCGCCACGGCAGGTTTCTTCATAGGTGTGTTAGATGCACAATCTTCCCACGCGGCTAACATTCATTACCACCCAAATCCGTTTTGGGAGCCGTCAGTAGTAGTAGCCCCTTCGGGCTATGCCAGCGTGAATTTCGATGAATCATGAATCGATGAGTCATGGGTGTGATGAGTCACAGAGCGGTGGAGGCGCTCGTCCGCGAGAATGTCCCCGCCTCCTACCTGCATACAATCCCGAACGCGGAGTTCCGACTCTCCCGTATTCTACAATCGGACTTTCACGCTATGGACGCGGCCCACATCGCCGAACTGCTCAAACCGTTCCTCCGGCCGACCTCCACCACAACACCTTGTCATTCCGAACCGAGCCAAAGGCGCGGTGAGGAACCTGCTGTTCTGTCCCTTGCCCAACTGCAAAGTATATCGACCTACATCGATATACTCCGGCGCTGGAACGCCCGCATCAACCTCACCGCCATCCGCAGCCCCGAAGATATCGTCACCCGCCACTTCGGCGAGTCCCTGTTCGCAGCCCGCCATCTATTCCCGTTGTCCCCCGTGCCGTCCCCCGTGTCCTCTGTGGTTAAAGATGTTGATGCTGATGTTGCTGTTGATGCTGATGTTGCTGTTGATGCTGACGTGGATGTCGATGTGGATGTAGCCGGAAGCACCAGTGGAAGAGCGGCCCTTAAGGGCCGCGTCACCGCCCCCAAAGAGAAAGGGGCTTCAGCCCCGGTGTCCCTGGCCGACATCGGCTCCGGCGCCGGATTTCCCGGACTCCCCATCAAACTCTGGGCTCCGCACCTCTCCCTAACCCTTATCGAATCCAACCACAAAAAAGCCGCCTTCCTGCGCGAAATCGCCCGCGCCCTAACATTGACGGACGTCAATATACAAAACACCCGCGCCGAAACATCCGCGGGCACGTACGACGCAGTCACTCTCCGCGCCGTAGAGCGCTTCGAATCCATCCTCCCCACCGCCGCCGCCCTGGTGCGCCCCAGCGGCCGCCTGGCCCTCCTGATCAGCTCCGCGCAACAACCCCAAGCCCGATCAACCCTGCCCGACTTCGCCTGGTCCGAACCATCGCCGATCCCTCAATCCCGCTCCCGCATCCTGCTCATAGCCCGCCGCGAGAGCTAGCAACCTGGCCCCCGCTGACCACTCAAGGCAATAAGTGGTCCATATATCCTAGTATCAGGCCACGCTGCAACCTTATACCGTCAAGTCCAAGCCCATAAGCCACAAGAAGTGGGAAATGTTTCTCGTTATTATCCAGTGGCGTGGTTTAGGGAAGCACCGTGAAGATCAAGGCACCTAGGCCGGATGGCATATATCGACTTCCGATAACCAAGATGGTTAACAGTGGAGCACAACAGCCATTCGGAGACGATATTCCAGGGTGCTCCCCGCGATTAAGGCTTCTAGACCTAGCCTAGGTGGGATCATTACCGATAAATTGCCCCCAACAGCCAGCAAACCCAAGCTGCTGACGGATCGGTTTTCCACAATGTTCCTGCAGGAACATTTCATCCATTTCGCGAGTAGCTGCCCTTCCCTGCGGAGCCCGCCCGGGAAGCCCCGGCCACCTGTACTGCAGGTACACCAGCCAAAGTGTTCCGGCAGGAACATGCTCCGCAGTTTATAAAACGTTGCGGCCGCCCCGCACAACCTTAGCAGGCCAATTCCATTTTGGACGGAATGTTCCTGTCGGAACACTTCTCCATTTCTTCCTCGAGGTCAAGTGGTGGGGCTCGGGCCCAACTCCTGCCCAATGTTCCTGCAGGAACATTGGACGCGTTTTGCACATCAATTCACTCGCATGCACAGCAATTCGTCATTGCAATTGAAATGCTGCGCGGATTATGCTGCGGGGTAGCTCTGGTTCTCCTGACAATCTAATGGGACGCGTCATCGCTGTTGCCAATCAGAAGGGCGGCGTGGGTAAGACTACGACTGCCATCAACCTGGCCGCATCCTTTGCGGCTGCCGAAGTTAACACGCTGTTGGTGGATTGCGATCCGCAGTCGAACACCACCAGCGGTCTGGGGTTCGCCAAAGATCCTGACCGCGTCAATTCTTATCACCTGCTCATGGGCGCGGCCACTGCCGAAGAGGCGTTGCTCACCACTGAACTCGAGCAGCTGTGGCTGATTCCTGCGCACAAGAACCTGATCGGCGCCAACATTGAGCTGGTCGATGCTGAAGGGCGCGAGTTTCGCATGCGCGAGGCGCTTGCTCCGCTGCGCGAGCGCTTTCAGTTTATCGTCCTGGACTGTCCACCGGCCCTTGACCTGCTTACTTTGAATGCGCTCGTGGCGGCGGACTCGGTGCTGATCCCGATGCAGGGGGAGTACTTTGCTCTCGAAGGCGTGAGCGAGTTGCTCGATACGATCGAGCGGATTCGCGCGGCGCTGAATCCTGAGTTGGGGATTGAGGGCGTGGTGCTGACTATGTTTGACGATCGCACCAACCTGGCACAGCAGGTGATGACTGAACTGAAGAATTATTTTGGGGAGAAGTTGTGCCGGACGACCATCCCGCGGAACATACGGCTGGCTGAGGCGCCGAGTCATGGGAAGGCGGCGTTGGTTTACGATCCGCGATCGAAGGGGGCTGAGAGTTATATCAAGCTGGCTAAGGAGATTATTGGGAACCAGCTGTCAGCTGTCGGCTCTCAGCCGTCGGCTGAGGCTCCGATCACCGAGAGGGCAGAACAGCTTGAGGGCTCGGAGGTTGAGGAGATTGCGGGTGTGGATGACATGGATAAGACGGCTTGATTTGTATATTTATGAGCGTCGATATATTAGATTGATGGGTGTCGATATATTATCTCAAGTCGGACCGGCGCGTGAGAATTCCTTGCGCGGCTGTCGGCGCGTATCACTGATAGGGATCCTTCGACTGCGCGGCGGCTGCGCTTCGCTTGCCGCCGTTTCGCTCAGGATGACAGAGAAGAATGGAGAGGTGAATGACGAATACGGCTGTCGATAAAGAGAAGGTGGAGAAGCGGCGGGCTTTGGGGCGGGGGTTGGAGTCGTTGCTGCCGGGGCCGCGGGCGGTGGCGCCTGGACAGAGTGGTGGCGCTGTGAACAAACAGCAGGTTCCTCACTTCGTTCGGAATGACAAGGGTGAAGGCGAGGTGGTTCCGGGCGTGATTCAGGCTGTGGCTGCGGATACGGTTGAGGAAAGCGTGGCGGACAGGGCCATGCTGGCTAGTCGCCTGCACGAAGCCGCCCTTCGATCGGCCGGGCCGTCGGGTACGGCTGTCCCCACGCAAACCGATTCCGCGCAAGCCTCGAAATTCCCACCCTTCGCAAAGGACGCGAAGGATGGGGCACCCATTTCCGATTTGGCCGCGGGCGAAGGAACCGAAACCATTACGATTTATGCGCAGGCGGAGTCGCGGATGCCGGCCAATCTTGTCGTCAACCTCGAGATTGCTGCGATTGATAAGAATCCGTTTCAGACGCGCTATGTCGGCGATGATGAGGCGCTGGAGGAGCTGGCGGATTCGATTAAGGCGAATGGGGTGGTGCAGCCGATCATGGTGCGTCCGGGGGATGAGGACGGGCGCTACATTTTAGTGTTGGGGGAGCGGCGGCTGCTGGCTTCGAAGAAGGCGGGGAAGACTACGATTCCGGCGCTGGTGCGGAAGGTGTCGTTGCAGCAGGCGGCGGAGATGACGATTGTTGAGAACCTGCAGCGCGAGGATTTGAGCGCGCTTGAACAGGCGGAAGCGTTTCGGGTGTTGAGCAATGAATTCAAGATGACGCAGCAGCAGATTGGCGAGCGGGTGGGGCTGTCGCGGGCGTCGGTGACGAATTACATGCGGCTGCTCAAGTTGCCGCGGGAAGTGATGCAACTGCTGGCGGAGAAAAAGCTGTCATTCTCCGAGGCGCGGGAGTTGCTGACGCTGGAAACCGACGACCAGATTTCGCAGGCGGCGTTGTACGCGGTGAAGAAGGGGCTGTCGATCGAGCAGATTGAACGGTTGGTGCTGTCGATGAAGGGGGAGCTCGATCCGTTTCCGGGGATGCCGGGGCAGGTCAAGAAAGAGAGCGGGGCGCGGTGGGTGGATCCGAATGTGCGGGCGGCGCAGACTGACCTGGAGCGGATGTTGGGGGTGCGGGTGCGGATTCGCGACCGGAAGGGGAAGGGGAAGATTGTGATTGAGTATCACACGGTGGATGATTATGAGCGGGTGGTGGAGATGCTGAGGGGGAAGAAGTAGGCTTTCGGCTCTCAGCTTTCGGCTCTCAGCTTTCGGCTATCAGCTGTCAGCTTTCAGAGGCGGCCTGATCGCCGCCTTTTTGTTTTGCGTGGAGGGAATCAAGATGGTTAATGGGGGTGGAGTGGGGACGGCGTTTCTGGGCCCTTTCCAGGACGATAACAAGGTAGTGAATCCTGTATTTCGGGGTAGAGGTGGGAAATGCGAGTTCGGATTGATTCGAGGGTTTACTGGTTTGGTTCTGGCGCGGCCAGAACTATTTTCGCCCCTCCAAGGGCCCGGCTTCCAAGTTCTTCCTCCTATCCAGGGCTTGCGCCGTGAACTGAATTCTTTCGGCGCTTCGCGGCTTTCCCTCACTGCCCTTCATTCACGTTTTGCCCCGTGGAGTTTTAGGAGGTCGGCGATTCTCTGGTAGTCGATGATGGAATCGCTGTGGCCGGCGGACCAGAGGGCTTGGCCTAATGGGGTGCCACCGTAGGCGTTTTTTGCTTCTAGATCGGCTCCGCGGGATAGAAGCAGGGTAATCGTGAAAGTTTGCGCGCCAATTACGGCCCAGTGAAGCGGCGTTTGCCCGGTGTTGGCTTGGGATTGAATGGGGACGCCTCGGTCGAGGAGGAAATTGACGACGCCGTCGTGGCCGTATTCACAGGCCCAGAGGAGGGCGCGTTCCATTTGCTCTTTCTGTTCTTTCGTGGCGGTCGCCCATGCCGCGCCGGATTCATCAAAGAAATTTCTGACTAGGTCGAGGCGGCCGAGGCCGGCGGCGGCTTCGAGATCTAATTTCGCGCCGTGACCGGCGAGGAATTCGGCGGCGATACGTCGGCCATTGGCTAGGCAGACGTTGACCAGGAGTGCGGGGGAATTCGCCGCGTCGATGGATGTGCCATGGTCGAAGAGAAGCTGCAGCAGATGAAGTTGCAAGCCGGCACGCTCGGGATGGACGCTGGTGGCGACCAGGGAAAGAGTTGTAGAGCCGCCGTAGAGATCGGCTACGGCGTTGACCTCGGCACCGGAGTCGAGAAGCAGTTGAGCTATTTCGACAATGCAGGTGGGAGTTTTCTGGCGATAGTCTTCCACGCCGTTGCCTGCGACATAGTGAAGGAGCGTGGCTTGATGGCGGCGCGTGGAACGGGCGCGGACGAGGTCGGGATATTTCTTCAGCAGATCGGCGAGTGTGTTTTTCTCGCCGGCGACGATGGCGTCGACGGCGCGTTCGAAATGGTCGACGGTGGAGTTGACGCGGGCCAGGGACTCGATGTGCTTGGCGAGCTGTGGCCAGCTTTCGAATCCGTGGGCGCGGGCGATTACGAATTGGGCGGCCGTTAGGGCAGGAGCCTCCGATAATTTTTCACGCGCGAAGGTTTCCAGTTGGGCGGTCCGATGGTCCGGAATCAACCAGTTGAGAGGATTCCCTTTCGGGCTTTTGGAGCTGCCGGCTGGCAAGAGGTCCTTCGACTGAGTGGCGGCTCTGCTACGCCGTGCCGAAACAGAGTTGCCGACGCTGGGTTGAGAACTCTCGGTTCGATGAACGGCGAGGCGGAGCAGCGACTCGATCCAATGGGCCGCCCAGGTGTGGATGGCGGTGGGATCGGGGGACCGGGCGGCTTTGAGTAAGTCTTTAGCGCGCTTTTTGTATTGCTCGAGACTGGGTTTTGGCGGGAGGGGGAGAGCGTCGTGCGGGTGAGGATACATGCGAAGCTCCTTTCAATGCGCCTGGAGTCCGCACTCGGTCAGGCTGAAAGAAGGTTCGTCGCCTTCGTCAATTGAGGATCAGGTGGGCACGGCCCTTTCCGCGGACTGGAGGCGCCCTTCGCGCTCAGGGGATCAGGATAGGGGAGCCGGGGGCGGGAGTCAAAGGGTATTTCCTAGCGAGAGCACGGCAGGTCCTCGACTGAGTTCCTTTTGTCTTTCTCAGGTAATCCCTTCAGGTCGCGCTGCAACATTGCAAATTGCCGTGCGAGCGGAGTATCGTGCCCTAGTCGAAGGGGCGCTCCACTTCATTTCTCTTGCAGAAACGCTCCTTCTCTCGCGACTACGGGGCTTGGTTCTTCATTTAGATATTTTTTGCGCAGCGCTGAAAGCGCTGCGCCACTCAAAATCGAGCTGTTCACAGATTGGCATTTGCGGAGGGCATTCATGAAAAACGGCTGGCTGCGGCGGGTGCAGGTTGGTGGGGTGGTGTTGGGATCGGTGATTTTGCTGATCGCGGCCGATACGGGGTCGTTGCCCAAGCCGCCGGTGGCGAAGATCGTTCCGCATGTGACCGAAGTCAATGGGCACAAGATGGTGGACAACTATTTCTGGTTGCGGGATAAGCCGAAGGCGGAGGTGCGGGCTTATCTGGAGGCGGAGAATGTTTATACCGATGCGGTGATGAAGCCGACGGAGGGGTTTCAGAAGAAGTTGTATGAGGAGATGCTGTCGCGGGTGAAGGAGACGGACGTCGAGGTGCCTTATCGCGAAGGCGATTATTTTTATTACGTGCGCGAGGAGGCGGGGAAACAGTATGGGATTCGTTGCCGTCGGAAGGGCAGCATGGAGGCGCCGGAAGAAATTGTGATTGATGTGAATGAATTGGCTAAGGGGCAGGCGTTTATGTCGCTGGCGGCTTATGAAGTGAGCCCGGATGGGAATCTGCTGGCTTATACGTACGACAACACCGGATTTCGGCAGTACACGCTGGCGGTGAAAGATTTGCGGACGGGGAAAACCTGGGCGGATCGCGCCGAGCGGGTGGGGTCGGTGGTATGGGCGAATGATAATAAGACGATTTTTTATACGCAGGAAGATGCGGTGGCGAAGCGGCAGTACCGGCTGTACCGGCACACGGCGGGAACGGCGGGCGGAGGCGATCTGGTCTATGAAGAAAAAGATGAGCGCTTTGAAATTGGAGCGCAGAAGACGCGGAGCCAGGCTTACATTTTTTTGATTTGCGGAAGTCATACGACTAGCGAAGCGCGCTTTATTTCGGCCGATCAGCCGATGGCGGAGTTTAAGGTGATGGAGCCGCGGAAGCAGGGAGTGGAATATTATCCCGACCACAATGGAGATAGTTTTTATATTCGGGTGAATGATACGGGGAGGAATTTCCGGGTGGTGAAGGCTCCGGTCGCGGATCCGAGTAGCGCGAACTGGAAGGAAGTGGTGGCGCAGGACCCGAAGGTGATGATCGAGGACACGGATTTCTTTAAGAATTATTCCGTGTTCTATGAGCGCGAGGGCGGGCTGCCGCAGATGCGGGTGACGGATTTGCGGAGTGGGCAGTCGCGCCGGATCGAGTTCCCGGAGCCGGCTTATGGGACGTATCCGTATTTGAACCGGGTTTACGACACGGCGGAGTTTCGCTATGGATATCAGTCGCCGATTACGCCGGGGTCAGTGTTTGCGTATGACATGGAGAAGGGGACTTCGACGCTGTTGAAGCAGAAAGAAGTGCCGGGAGGATATGACCGGACGAAGTATCAGGTGGAACAGATTTATGCTACTGCGGCGGATGGGGTGAAGATTCCGATTTCGGTGATGCATTTGAAAGGGATCAAGCTGGACGGGAAAGAGGCGCTGTATTTGTATGGGTATGGGTCGTACGGAATTTCGATTGACATGTTTTTTGATTCGAATATTTTCAGCATGGTCGATCGCGGGGTGGTGACGGCGGTCGCGCATATTCGCGGCGGGGGCGAGATGGGCAAGGCGTGGCACGATGCGGGGCGGATGATGAATAAGCGGACCACGTTTACTGACTTCGTTTCGTGTGCGGAATATCTGGTGGCGAATGGATATGGATCGAAGGACCGGCTGGTGATTGAGGGGCGGAGCGCGGGCGGGTTGTTGATGGGGGCGGTGCTGAATCTGCGTCCGGATTTGTTTCATGCGGCGCTGGTGGGGGTGCCGTTTGTCGATGTGATGAATACTATGCTCGATGAATCGCTGCCTCTTACCGTTGGGGAGTTTGAGGAGTGGGGGAATCCGAAGGAGAAGGCGGCGTTTGATTACATGATTACTTATTCGCCGTATGACAATGTGGAGGCGAAGAATTATCCGGACATGCTGGTGCGGACTTCGTTCAATGACTCGCAGGTGATGTATTGGGAGCCGGCGAAGTATGTGGCGAAGATGCGGGCGCTGCGGACGGATCATAATACGCTGATCTTAAAAGTGAATATGCAACCGGCGGGGCATGGGGGGTCATCGGGGAGATATGACCGGTTGAAGGAAGCGGCGTTTGATGATGCTTGGATATTGGGGGAGATGGGGATTGGGAATTAGGGGAGTCAAAATTGCCGGGAGTGGTGCAGTTTGGCTTACGCGTCGCGGCGGTTGAGCGGGAGATCCTTCGCTACGCCTGAAAAACGGCTCCGCTCAGGATGACAATGCTAGTTGAGGGTGATGGGCTCGGATTTTAGATCAGGCCCGCGCGGACTCGGCGGAGGAAGTCTTCGGCGTCGGATTTGGCTTGGGCCAGGACTTTGGGTTGGTTGCGGTATTCGAGGGCTACTTCCTGGAGGAAGAGTTCGACGGCGTCTTTGGGCTTGAAGCCTTGGGTGACTAGTTTGCGGATGCGGGGAGTGAAGCTGTCGGCGTCGTCGGGGGAACCTTGGCGCTTGGAATGTTCGGGGCATTTGTGGTCGCGGAATTTGGCCGCTGCCAGGCGGTCGTATGCGGTGCGGGCTTCGGGGTCGTTCAGGAAGGTGGGGATGGGATAGTTCCAGTCGCACTGGGAACAAGTCCATCCCTGGAACGAGTGAGTCGAAGTCCAGATAATTTGTCGCGCGGTGTTTTGCTCCAGCTTGTGGTGATCGGCGGTGTGGTTGTCCACGAGCTACACGGCTCCTCCCCGCAATGTGCGTGGCTCATGTGAACTTCTGTTCTGCAATGATAGACCGAGCCGGTGGGTTTGTGGTGTGTTAAGAGTGGTTCGGGATGAGGTCGAGTACTCCCGCTATGGTGAAGGAATTGCCGCCATACCCATCAACGTCACGGATAGGATCACACTTCAAAGTCCCCACTCTAACGTCGCAAACTGCGCGACGTTAGAATGGGGCACCCGGATTTTTCTTACTACCCTCGACTTACTACCTACTTACAGCGAGCGCAGGAAGTTTAGAAGGTCTTGCATGTTCGCTGGTTTCAGCGTGTTGAATTTGTGGACCACCTGAGTGGCTTCGGATCCGCTGCTGGAGTGGGCTTGGATGGCCTCGATGAGATCGCTGGTGCGGCCATCGTGGAGGAAGAAGAGACGTTGACCGAGGCCCCAGAGGGGCGCGGTGCGGAATTGGTTGGGTCCGGCTGCGCCCTGGTGGATGCCGTCGGCGAGCATGGTACCCATGTTGTGCAGGGCGAAGTCAGAGTAGGGATTGTAGGTAACGTTGGACATTTCGGGGAAAGCCGAAGGTCCGGTGGTGAGAGCGGGCGAGTGGCAGAGGTTGCAGCCGATGGCGTTGAACTGGGCTGCGCCGTTGAGAGTTGATGGAGTGGATGGAGCGGGGGTTGGCGGCGCTGAGAGGCGACTGAAGGCGGCAAAGTTTACGATGTCGGAAGACATTTCGGATTCGGTGCCGACGGCAGTGCCGAAGTTGGGGCTGAGAGGATTTGGGTTGAGCAGGTTAGTGGCATCTTCGGGTGATCCGTTGAAAACGCAGCCGGCGACGGCGCTGCGCTCGTTGGGAAAATTCTCGTTAGAGACGCCTTGCTCGACGTTGTAGGCCTCGCCCACAAAAATCAGCAGAGATTTGTTCTGAGCTTTCCAGCCGAAACGGGTGATGGTGCCGTCGTTGCCGCTGCTGTTGAAGACGCCAGCGATTTTCAGCGCGGCTCTGGCCGATGCCGTGGCGGCAAGGTTGGCTTGCAGCGTGGCGTCGGGTGTGGCTTCCACCAGGCCCAGACCGAACAGCGGCGTGGGAGTGCGGAAGATTACGTTGTCGGTTGAGAGTGCCGTGGCGAAGTCGGGCTGACCCAGGGTGCAGCCAGTGGCGTCGGAACGGCCGGCGATGGTGTAGAGGTCGTGGACTCCGCCGTCGAGAGCGCCGGAAGAAGTCTTGACGAAGCGGGCTTCGAGCACGGGGCCAGTGGCGGTGATAAATGTGGGAACCGTGTTACCAGCGCCGTCGAGTGCGGCGAGTGCTACCTGTGGATTTGCGATCGAGTTCTGTGGACTGGCCAGCCCCGGGCTGGCGCCGCCTACGCTGGGTTGAGCATGGCATTGGGCGCAGCTATTGCCGTTGAAGGTGGGGCCGAGACCGGATCCGGTTTCGCCGGCGATGGCACCGGAGACCGAATCCACTTCCTGAAAACGAAGCAGCGCCTGGTTGAAAAAGGACTGCTCGTTGGAGTTGAGCGTGGGGAAAAAACTTCCCGCGGCCGCCGCACCTGGACGCGGACCAGGATCGGTTTGCGCGAGAGCAGGGGAGATGGCGCAGACTGCGAGTGCGAGACAGACGACTGGAATGGGGAGAGCGTGACCCTTCATTGTGCACCTCCGTGCAGGGTGAGGACACACCTCAAGTTTTGTCTTGATGTGTGGGCGACGAGCGGCGCGGGGTTGGCCTTAGCTGTTCGGCTAGAGCTGCGGCCCGGCAACAGGAGCCGGTACCGTGCCTACCGCGAACGGAACAGCACGATGGGAGCGGAATCCCACTGGGAATTCTTTCCTCAGGCGAGGAAAGGGATTGAACATTGCGGAGAACTGTAGGCTGGATGCGGGATTCGGTCAACGGCCCGGAAGTACATTTGTAGCGAAGTAGGAAACGCGAGCACCTCGTGGATCGGCGGCTGTGCCAAGACTGATGCTGTGATACGCGCAGGGGCCCGGCACTTCTGGGCTTGGTTCTGGAAAACAGGCTAGGGATCCTTCGACTGCGCGGCGGCTGCGCTTTGCTTGCCGGCGCTCCGCTCAGGATGACATTTTTATTTGGCGAAGAAGTAGTCGAAGGAGCGGACGGCGGTGAATTCGTCGTCTTTGATGTCGAAGACGGTGTAGAGCTTGGTGACGTGGAGGACGTCGTGGACTTTCTGGGTAAGGTTGAGGAGCTTGAGTTCGCCGCCGGCGTTGCGGACGGTGGTAAAGCTGCCGACGAGTTCTCCGACGCCGGAGCTGTCGATGTAGTCGACGCCCTGAAGGTTGAGGACGATTTTCTTTTTGCCGCTGGCGATAAGGCCGCGGACGGCGTCGCGGAGGTCGCCGATTTCGTCGCCGAGCACGATGCGGCCTGTGATGTCGAGGATGGTGACGTGGGCGACTTCGCGGGTTTCGATGGTCAGGGGCATGATCAGAGTCTACATTTCACGAGCCGATGGCGGGAATGGTAGTGGGTGTGGAGGGGCAAGTCAATGGGAAGCGCTTGGAGGGCCCTCCCTTAGGACGCGGCTTGGGCAAATTCCCACTTCTCGCAAAGCACGAGAGAAATGGGGCATCCGGCATGGGGAAGCAGGTCCCTCCACTGCGCCGTCGCTTTGCTCCGGCTTCGGTCGGGATGACAAACCTTTTTTCAGGACAACTTCTTACGACAATTGTTTACGAGTGGGCGCCTTGGGGGCGGGGGTCGAGTTCTAGAGGAACGAGGGGGACGCGGTCGCGAATTTCCTGGATGGGCGAGGTGATGATGGGAGTGGGGTAGAGCGGGTGGCGGAATTCGAGGTGCATGCCGCGGCCGACGTATTGCAGCTTCAGCATGGAGCCTCCCCAGGTGGAACCGGCGATGGCGACCTGGACCGGCTTGGGGCAGAATTCGGGATGGCCGGAGAGTAGAGCTTCGCTGCCGCCGAGAAGCACGGCGGTGTAGCGATGGTGCATGGTCTGGATTTCCAGGACTGTCGACGGCGGAAGGTCGTTGAGGAAAACGCCGCCTTCGATTTCCGACTGGATGATGCCGCGGTTCACGTCGTCGGCTAGGTTTGGGTGAGGGTTAAACATACTTGTCAGACATGCTGGTGAGTGGGAATAAGGGTATCCGGTTTCGCGGGTGGCGACAAGAGGACTTTCGGGCCGGGGTGGGAGCGGAGGAGCATGGCCTTTAGAGGAGGGTGGGGAGGGCTGGGTTGCAGATAGTTTTTGAAGGATTTAGACGATGAAAATCCCCACTTCTCGCAAAAGAACGCGAGAAATGGGGCACCCGGGTTTCAGGACGAACACAAGGTCTCTCGACTGCGTTCGGCTATCGCCTCACTTCGCTCGAGATGATAGTAGCTTTTTGATGGGGCGGGATTCTCGACGGCTGGGTGACTGGGGTGGTGACCGGATGGGTCCTGGGGGCGAGCTTCGGGGGAGCGATCCTGTTAAAATAGTGGGATAAGGGGTTCCTTCAATTTCATGCCAGTTCCGGTGTCACAGATGTGGACGGTGTCGACGTATGTGCTGCGGCAGAAGCTCGCGGGGCGGAAGCAGTATCCGCTGGTGCTGATGCTGGAGCCGCTGTTCCGCTGCAATCTGGCGTGCGCGGGATGCGGGAAGATTCAGTATCCGGCTCATATTTTGAAGAAGGATTTGTCGCCCGAGGAGTGCTTCCGGGCGGTGGATGAGTGCGGGGCGCCGATGGTGTCGATCCCGGGCGGAGAGCCGCTGATGCATCCGCAGATCGGGGAGATCGTGGAGGGGCTGGTGGCGCGGAAGAAATATATTTATTTGTGCACGAACGCGCTGCTGCTGAAAGAAAAGATTGGGCTGTTCAAGCCGAGCAAGTATCTGACCTTCAGCGTGCATCTGGACGGGCAGCGGGAAGAGCATGACCTGGCGGTCTGCCGCGAGGGCGGGTATGACATTGCCGTCGATGCGGTGCGCGAGGCGCTGAAGCGCGGGTTCCGGGTGACGACGAATACTACGCTGTTTGATGGGGCGAATCCGAAGTCGGTGCGGGCGTTTTTTGACGAGATGATGGAGCTGGGCGTGGAGGGGATGATGCTCTCGCCTGGGTACTCGTATGACAAGGCGCCGGATCAGAAACATTTTCTGGGACGGGCGCGGACGCGGCGCATGTTTCGGGCGATTTTGTCGAACCGCAAAAAAGAATGGCAGTTTAATTTGTCGCCGCTGTTTCTGGAATTTTTGATGGGGAAGAAGACGTATCCGTGCACGCCGTGGGGCATGCCGACTTATAACGTGTTTGGCTGGCAGAAACCTTGCTATCTGCTGCAGGACGGGTACGCCGAGACTTTTTCTGAGTTGCTCGCGACTACCGAGTGGTCGAAGTATGGGACGGAGTCGGGGAATCCGGCGTGCGCGAATTGCATGGTGCATAGCGGGTATGAGGCCTCGGCGGTGCATGCCACGTTCAATTCTCTCGGGGGATTTTTGGCGACCGTGAAGGGGACTTTGTTTTCGCGGTATCGCGATGATGAGGCGCTGCGGATGCTGGAGGAGCCGGTGGCGGCGGTGCATCCGCTGGTGCAGATTGCGGCGCCGGAGACTGTGCACGAGGCGCGGGTTTAGCTCGGTAGCAGAAATTCCTCGATCAGCCGGTGGTGGCGTTCGGTGGCACGGGGTCCTTCGACTACGCGTGAACGCCTTTCAGGCGCTCACACTTCGCTCAGGATGACAATTCTTCGTGATTCCCTTCAGAGACAACTATGACTGGTAAAGAGGGCGGGCATATTGATCATGCTGCGGCGGGAGCGGTGCCGCCGCATGCGAACGTGGTGAATCCGGATACGCTCGAAGTCGCGCCGGGGACGGCGCATGAGCGGCTGGAGGGATGGATTCCGGAGCTGGCCAGTGAAGACGAGTTGCGGGCGGCTTTGGAGAAGGCGTTTGATTATCGCGGGGACGTGACCATCACGCGCAAGGATGGGTCGAAGATTGAAGGGTATTTGTTTGACCGGCGGACGGGGGCTTCGCTTCGCGAGTCGGTCGTGAGACTTTATCCTAAGAATTCTGGCGAGAAGGTTTCGATTTCGTATGCGGAGATTGGGGCGCTCGCGTTTTCCGGGCGCGACACGGCGGCGGGAAAAAGTTGGGAAGCGTGGATGAAGAAGTATGCGGAGAAGAAAGCATCGGGGGAGAAGGATTTGAGTTTGCATCCGGAGTCGCTGGAGTAAGATGAGATTTTTGCGAAACAAAGTTGGCCCCTTGGAAGTGCATGCCCACGGGGGCTAAAGCCCAGTAAGCAATTTGACCCTTTGACGCGGCCCTGAAGGGCCGCTCTTCCACGGTCGTATCTTTCTGTCGTGGCCGCTCCTCGCCTCTGCCTTACCTGCCTAGCTATTTTGCGGTTGGAGTGAAGGTCAGGCCGTCGATGAGGTCTTCGACTTCGTCGTCGGTACCGCCGATGATTGTGATTGAGATGGCGTAGCCGTTGGAGAGCATGGCCAGCGTGGACTGGTGCATGACGCGGGTGCCGCGGTCTTTGTGGAAGTCGCCGCGGATCAGCGTCTTGGTGCCGATGGCGATTGCGTAGGGGTCTTCGTCTGGTGTGAAGCCTTGAGCCTTGGCGACTTCGGTGAGTGGGAAGAAATATTGGGCGGCCTCTTTTAGTTCGGGGTAGGACGCGACGCTCTCGGCGGCGATCAGAATCGACGCGTTCACGTCTTCAGCGCGGGCTTCGGGCGGGCGGGAGAAGGCAGCCAGCAGGACTTTTGCGCCGGTGCCTGAGGCGGCGGCATCTTTCTTGTCTTCCTCCGTCTTTCGTTCTTCCTCCTTCTTCATTTCTTCTTTTTCCTCTTTGCGGACGTTGAGTTCGTCGGTGCGCAGGACCCAGCCGGCGGGAATCTTGCAGGAGAGGGCGAGCGACTTGTTGCGGTAGACGTTGTTAGTGACGGTGCCGGGATCGAGGGAGGATTTGGTAGACGGCTTGTCGGCTGCCTTCGCGGAGGATGGAGACGGAGATTGCGCGTTGGTCTGCGCTTGCAGAGCGGCTGCCGGAAGCGCGAGACAAATCAGGAAAAATACGCACCGGCGAAGCTTGGAGATCATTGCTCCATGTTACGCGAACGGTGCCGGGTCGCGGCAGGTGAGTGCGCGCCCGATACGAAAGTCAAAGGCCCCACCCTATCGCAAAAAGCGCGACAAGGATGGGGCACCCGCTTCCTTTCAGAATCGTGATGCCTTACGCGGCTTTGCCCAAGACTGGTTGGGCGCAGAAGGCGCAGCGGCGGGCGTCGATGGGGATTTCGCTGAGGCATTCGGGGCATTTCTTCGTGGTGGGATCAGCGGGGGCAGGATCTTTGCGCATGCGGGCGACCAGGGCGTTGATGGGGAGAACAACCAGAAAGTACACAGCGGCCGCGATCAGAACGAATGAGATCGTGGCGTTGATGAACTCATCGATGGGAAACTCGACCTTGTGGATTGTGAACGTGAGTGTAGAAAACTTCTCGCCGCCGGCGGCCAGCTTGATCAAAGGATTGAGAAAGGCTTTGGTGAGCCCGCCGACGACGCTGGCGAAGGCGGCGCCGATCACGACGCCGACGGCCATATCCACAACATTTCCACGCAGGATGAATTTCTTGAATCCGGATAGCATGGGGGTGGTCCTCCCTAAAATGAAGTGTCCCAATGTAAGACAGGGGGGACGCGAGGTCAAGAGGCGACGGTGTCTGTAAGGGGTTGCAGGCCGTCAGGGGCTGAAGCCCATTGCTCTTTGGACACTTGACGCGGCGCTGAAGCGCCGCTCTTCCACGTCACGCGCATAATTCCTGTGCGTCCCGCTCGGTCTGTCTCAGATGCGCATGGGCATTACGATGTAGCGGTATTTGTAGTCGTCGCCTTCGGCGGGGCGGAATTGGCCCGCGGATTGGGCGTCTTTCAGTTCCAGGCGGACTTCGCTGGTGCCGGCGGCTTTGAGGAATTCGACGAGATATTGCGCGTTGAAGCCGATGGTGAGCGGGTCGCCGGTGTAGGGGGCTTCGATGGAATCTTCGGACTCGCCGGCTTCGGTGGAGCTGGCGGAAATTTTCAGCTCGCCTTTTTCCAGGCGCAGGCGGACGGCACGCGAACGCTCGTCGGCGAACTGGGCCACGCGGAGGATGGCGGAGTTGAGTTCGTCGGAGTTTAGCGGGACGACTTTTGAATTATCTTTCGGCAGGACGGCTTCGAAGTTGGGGAATTGGCCGGTGAGTTGGCGCGAAGTTAACAAGCGGCTGCCGATGCGGAAGAAGAGAGTGGAATCGTCTTTGGCGAACTCGATGGTTTCGGCGTCGGTGGAGTCGAGCAGGGACTTCAGTTCGTCCATGGCTTTTTTCGGGACCAGGGTTTTCAGTTCGCCGGAGACGCCTTCGAATTTTTCACCGGGGCGCTCACAGTGAGAGAGGCGATGTCCGTCGGTCGCGACCATGGTGATGGACTCTGGCTTCAGCAGCATCAGCGCGCCGTTGAGCGTGTAGCGCGACTCTTCGTTTGAAATCGCGAAGCCGGTGCGGGCGATCAGGCCGCGCAGGACCTGAGCGGGAATCGTGATGGCGCCGGCAGTTGGAAATACGGGCAGGCTGGGAAAATTTGATTTCGCCATGCCGACCATTTTCGTGTTCGAACGGCCGCAGCGGATGCTGACCCAATGATTTTCCAGCAGCTTGATGGTGATGTCGGCGTCAGGGAGAAGTTTTACGTAGTCGTGAAGCTTGCGGGCGGGGATAGTACAGGAGCCGTCTTTTTTTACTTTGGCGCTACATGAGGTCCGCAGGCTCAGGTCGAGGTCGGTGGCAGTAATCGACAGGCGGTCGCCCGAGGCCTCGAATAAATAATTGGACAGGATTGGAATTGTGGTCTTGCGCTCGACCACACCTTGCGTTGCGCTTAATTCCCGCAGCAACTCTAACTTGCTGACCGTAATCTCCATGGTCTCCACGGCAACGGCTGCCTCCACCGGCATAATGCTTTACCCCCGACGCTCGGTGCTACTTCTAGTACTTAACTTATATCAAATGCAAAACCTATAAAACCAGCAGTAACAGTAGGGGGTTCGCAGAAGTGGAAAACCGGGGCAACTCGCATGTTGTCACCGGGTTCCCGTTGAACCCTTGATGTTAGAAATCGGTCCCAAACTTTGCGGTGACGGCAGTGAAACTTGGCCGTGCTGCCGATTTCTTCCCTGCCTTACACATGTTCCACAGGTCGCTCACAGCTTGTGCTAAGGAAAACTGCGCTTGCTCGTGGAAAACGGCTTTTACCTATCAACCATTGTGCGCCCTGACCATTCATATTTACGGCAGATCCTTCGCTTCGCCGCGCTTCGCGCGCCCCCGGCTGAAAGCCGGGGGTCTACCGGAGCGGCTCCGCTCAGGATGACAATGCGTTTTTTACAGATATAAATTCATCCGCCTAGTTGCTCGGTCAGTTTGTTGATCAACCTGTTTAAATCTTTGTCGGTCTTGCGGAGCTCTTCAATTTTTTCTACGGAGTGCAGCACCGTGGTGTGATGCTTGCCGCCGAACTGGCGACCGATTTCCGGGAGTGAGGCTTCGGTCATGTGTTTGGCCAGGTACATGGCAACCTGGCGCGGGTAGACGATGGCGCGGGAATTATTCTTGGCCTTGATTTCGACTAGGCGCAGGCCGAATTGCTCGGCGACCATTTTCTGGATCGACTCGATGGTGACCTTGCGGGCCTGGGAGTCGATGAAGTTTTTCAGGACTTGTTGCGCGTAGGGGAGCGTGATCTCGGCGCCGATTAGCGATGAGTGAGCGACCAGGCGGATTAGCGCGCCTTCGAGCTCACGGACGTTGGAGCGGATGTTCGAGGCGACGTAGAGAGCTACGTCGGTGGGCAGGGTTACTTTTTCCTGCTCAGCTTTTTTCTGCAGAATTGCGACTTTGGTCTCTAGATCCGGCGGCTGGATGTCGGCGATCAGCCCCCACTCGAAGCGGCTGCGCAGGCGGTCTTCGATTTCGGCTAGCTCTTTGGGCGAGCGGTCGCTGGCGATTACGATCTGCTTCATCGATTCGTGCAGGGCGTTAAAGGTGTGGAAGAATTCTTCCTGCGTGCGTTCTTTGCCGGTGAGGAATTGGATGTCGTCGATGAGCAGGACGTCGACGTTGCGGAACTTGTCGCGGAACGTCGTCATCTTGTCGTAACGCAGCGAGTTGATCATGTCGTTGGTGAACTTCTCGCTGGAGGTGTAGCAGATGGCGGTTTGCGGCAGGCGGCGCTTGATCTCGTGTCCGATGGCCTGCATGAGATGCGTTTTCCCCATACCGACGCCGCCGTAGAGGAACAGCGGGTTGTAGGCCTTGGACGGGCGCTCGGCGACGGCCTGGCAGGCGGCGTGGGCGAACTGATTGCCGCTGCCGATGACGAAGGCGTCGAAGGTGTAGCGCGGATTCAGTTGCGCGGCACCGTCCCAGTCGAAACGAGATTGCGACGGGCCTGCGGTTGTGGCCGTGGCACTGAGGCCGCCGTCGTGGCGAACCGGAGTCGCGGCGGGATCGTCCTCGGGGGTGACGAATTTTACGTCGTTGTAACCCAGGCCGAGATTGTCGATGGCTTCCTGGATGAGGTCGGCGTACTTGTCGCCGGCGTGACGGAATTCGACGGTCGGAACGCGAACGAAGAGGACGCCTCCGCTGGCGTGGCTGTAGCGGGTGGGCTTGAGCCAGGTGTCGTAGGAATGGCGGTTGATTTTCTTTTCCAGCGCATCGAGGATGCGCGCCCACGGATTAGGGGAGAGAGTTGTGCTGGGAACTGACATATATGAAATTGTTCACCGCGGCGCTCCGGCGGCTGGTAGCGAGCGCCTGTTTAAAACTGCCGTTTTACGAAGTAGCCGGAACCATCCAGTTTGCTGCGGAAAGCGCTCGAATCTTAAGTGCGCGGCTGCTGAATACAAATAGAAACTTCGAAAGCAAGATCAGATCGGCATACTAGCACAAAATTTTTTGTTGTGTGGAAAACTTCGGCTGGAATTTTTCCGCGAATGATTATTCAGAACCCGGCGGGAGAGTTTGTCAAGTGGCGCGATGGTAACTGCCGCGGAGTCGGTGCAGGGGCGAGGTGGGCGAGGTGATTCTGCGCGAGGAATTGCAGGCATTTAGTTGCATAGTTTTTTCTTTCGCGCCTCCGGCGCTTGTGGCTGTTTGTTGACGCACCCCCACGGCTTGCGCCGTGGGCTGCATTCTTTCGCTGCTCCGCGGCTTCCGGGCTTGTCGATTCCCACTTAGTTGCAAGTGTAAGGGACACATAGCGACTTACCCCTGTACGAAGTTTGAAATCGAAGGATGAAGGATAGGGTCGCCATCGGGACGCTAGTCGTGAGTTTCGGCTTCCGCGCGGCGGCGGCCATGCGGGAGATCCTTCGCTCCGCCTGAAGAACGGCTTCGCTCCGGATGACCGTCGTCGTGGGATGGTCGAACTGCACCACTGACATCGGGAATGTGGGTTTGGAGGTATTGCACAGGGTGATTTATACTCTTGGTTTGCCCTAACACTGTCGAACGAATCAGGAGCAAGTACTTTTCATGCCCAAGCGTACATTCCAACCCAACCGGCGCAAGCGATCGAAGACACACGGATTTCGCACGCGCATGAAGACCCAGGGCGGCAAGAAGGTAATTTCCCGCCGGCGCGCCAAGGGGCGCAAGCGGGTCTCGGTGAAACCAGGATTCCGCGAATAGTCCAGTGGCGCGGGTAAACCGTAAGCGCCATCCGCTGTTGCGCCAGTCATGCTGCTTCCGACCTGCTGCTTCAGCCATGTTGTTTCAAGCATGTTGCTTCAGACATCTGGAAATAGCGATCCGGAAACCAGAGTCACTGTGACTGTGACCTTTCCCCGCAGTGCGCGGCTGCTGCGGCATGCCGACTTCGAGCGCGTGTACAAGCAGGGGCGGCGGCATTTTTCCGCGTCGATGACCGTGTTCTATCGGCAGCGGACGGAGGTGGGCGCCAGTACGGTGGCGAAGTCGCCGGTTAGGCCTGCGATGGCTCCGGGACTGCGGATTGGATTTACCGTGAGTCGCGCGCTCGGTGGCGCGGTCGTGCGCAACCGGATGAAGCGGCGTTTGCGCGAGGCGGTGCGGATGACGCGGCCGGTGGCGGGTCCGAACGCGGATGTGGTGATTAATCCAAAGAAGTCGCTGCTGACGGTGGAGTTCGCGGCGGTGGTGAACGAAGTTAGTCGCGCTTTCGTAGTTATAGAACAGAAGCTTGCGGGGAAGGCCGCAGGGACTGAAGTTCGCGAGAACGGCAGGGGCTAAAGCTCTCTGGTAGTGCGGGCTGATCGCAGCGCTGAAGCGCTGCGCCACCCAAAGTCCAGGAAGCGGCACTCGGAATCTAGAATGCGCCAAGTTCCCAAATTCGTTGTGCTGCAGCTGCTGCGCGGATATAAGTGGGTGATTTCGCCGATGTTTCCGCCGGCTTGCCGATTTGTTCCGAGCTGCTCGGACTATGCGATGGAAGCGGTGGAACGGTACGGCGCGTTGCGTGGCGGGTGGATGGCTTTCATGCGGCTGTTGCGGTGTCATCCGTTGGCGCAGGGCGGATACGATCCGGTGGTGCGGCGGGGGCTAAAGCACGCATGTTGTGTGGAGCTTGATGGCGTGGCTGGAAGCCTCGCCCTTTCAAAGCAGGATCAAAATCTAAAGCAGAATCAAAATCCAGGACAGGATCAAAATCCCCACTTCTCGCAAAAGGCGCGAGAAATGGGGCACCCGGTCGCTTTGCTGACCCAGGGCGCGAACTGAGAGAACGGTAACTTTGCCAGATATTCAAAATCCACAACACGAACCCGGCAGCGAGAAGAGGCTGATGCTGGTTTTTCTGGTGGCGTTCATCGTGATGCTGGCGATGCAGCCGCTGCTGAAGAAATATTTTCCGCAAGCGTTTGCCTCGCAACAGCAGCAGAGCCAGGTAGCCTCACCGCAAACCGGGAGCCCGACCCCGGTGGCAGCAGTTGCGCCGGTGGTTGCGCCAGTCAGCACTCCGGGCAATGTTGCGACCAAGCAGGCGGCGAGCGAGACCGAGACGGTCATCGAGAACGATCTTTACCGGATCACGTTCACCAACCGCGGGGCGCAGGTGAAATCGTGGATTCTGAAAAAGTTCGATAACGACGCGCAGAACGGTCCGCTCGATCTGGTGAATCCGGCGGCGGCGGAGAAGTATGGGTATCCGCTGTCGCTGTGGACGTATGACGAGAGCTTGCGCGGGCGGCTGAGTTCGGCGCTCTATGTGGCTTCGAGCGAAGGACGGCAGACCTCGCCGACGACAGTGACCTTCGAATACGCCGACCAGGATCTTGTGGTGAGCAAGAAGTTTACTTTCGACAGCACATACATTGTGACTGTCGACACGAGCGTCACCTACAAAGGAAGCGTAGTTGCCGCGTTTCCGGCGTGGCCTTCGGGATTTGGCAGCCAGACGACGCCCGCGTTTTATGCATCCGCTCTGATCGACTATCAATTCAATAAAGACATTGTGCGGTTGCCGATCCGCTGCGGATGGTCGTTCTTTTCGAAGTGCACTGACATCAGCGGGGGAAAGACGATCTCCGGGCCGTTTCACTGGGCTGGGCCGACAGACCTGTATTTCGCGGCAGTGTTTATTCCGGACGATCCGAATTCGGCGGCGATGGTGACGCTGCGGAACTCGATGTCGGTGGCGCGCGATCCAGACAAGCCGGAGTCGAAAGAAGTCGTGCCGGTTGACGTGCTGGGCGCCGCGGTTGGCAATCTGCGCGGAGCGACGTCAGAGCGGATTTTCGTGGGTCCGAAGGAACTGGAAGTTCTCGAAAAGGTTCCAGTGCCGGGAGTTTCGGGGGCCGACAACGATTTGAACGGGCTGGTGGATTTCGGCTGGTGGAGCCTGATCGCGAAGCCGCTGTTTGTGTGGCTGAAGTGGACTCATAACCACATCTTCCCCGGATGGAGCTCCGGGTGGGGATGGGCGATCATACTGCAGACGCTGATCATCAGCCTGGCGCTGCTGCCGCTGCGCATCACGCAGATGAAGTCGATGCTGAAGATGCAGCGCGTGGCGCCGCAGATCAAGTCGATCCAGGAGAAATATAAAAAGTACAGTCTGCGCGATCCGCGCAAGGCGCCGATGAACGAGGAGATCAGCGCGCTGTATAAGAAAGAAGGAGTGAATCCGGCGGGTGGATGTTTGCCGATGCTGATTCAGTTTCCGTTCCTTATTGCGTATTACCGCATGCTCGGAGCGGCGCTGGATCTGCGGCATGCGCACTGGCTGTGGATTAAGGATTTGTCGGCGGCCGAGCCGTTTCCGTTTGTGCTGCCGATTCTGATGGTTCTGAGTATGCTGGTGGTGCAGAGGATGACGCCGCAGGCCGGGATGGATCCGGCGCAGCAGAGAATGCTGTCGGTGATGATGCCGCTGATGATGGGGTTCATCTTCTTCCGGCTGGCGGCAGGACTGAATCTTTATTACGCCGAAGCCAACTTCATTTCGATTGCGCAGCAAGCGGTGATGAACCGAACGTCGCTGGGACGCGAAATGCGCGAGATGCTGGCGAAGCGTGCGCGGAAGAAAGATAAGTAAGCTCCTAGCTGCTAGCTCCTAGCTACTGGCTTGGGGCAAGCGCAGTGGAGTAACAATACCGCCTCTCGCGGACGACGTGAGAAACGGGGCATCCAAGAGATCTAAGCTAGAGGCTAGTAGCTAGAAGCTAGGAGCTATTCGCGTGTCCATTCCCGATAAACTCGCCGCTGCAAATAAGATCAATACGTTTCTGCAGGCCGTCGTGACTCACGGCGGACTACGACTCAAATACCGGATCGTAGTGGATCCGCCGCTGCCGGAGAACCGCGATTGGGAGAAGCCGGAGATTCTGGTGGATTTCGCCGGTCCCGATTCTGCGTTGCTGCTCGACCGAGGGGGAGAACTGCTGCGTGCGCTGGAACTGCTAGCGCTCGAAATGCTGCGGCTCCCTTCGGGCGAGCATGAGAAGATTTCGTTTGATTGCCAGAATCAGCGGTCGCTGCGAATTCAGGAGCTGAGGACCGCGGCTACAGTCGCGGCTGAGAAAGTGCGGAAGACGGGGACGCCCTATCAGTTCAGTCCGATGTCGTCGCGGGAGCGGCGGATTGTGCATCTGGCACTGCGTGATGAGGCCGATCTGCGGACGGAGAGCGAGGGCGAGGGGATGCGGCGGTGTTTGGTGGTGTATCCCAAGGATTACAAGGCGGCGGGGCAGCCGGCGCCACGGACGCTATCTTAGGTCCCACTTTTGCGCGATTTATTCGCTCCGGCGTTCGAGTTCTTAGTTCAGAGTTTCGTCGGAGTTCCACTATTACTACTTTGGTTCGCAGTTTCTTTCGCCCCTTTGGGGCTTCTTCCAGTCTTTGATCGAACTGCCCACGGCTTGCGCCCGCGCTGCATTCTTTCGCCGCATCCGCGGCTGAATATCTTCGTCGCTAATACATTGCCCTCGTCGAGGCGGCTTATTTCTTCCTAGATCCTTGCGATTCAATTCCCACTTTCGACAATCCAGTGCAGCTCAAATCGAAAGAAGGCATGCCTGGAGAGCGGCACGCTCCCACGCGTTAATGAACTTGATTCGTGCCTTCGGGGGGGGCGCGATCCTGTGTACTGGACTGCGTATTCTTCCGGAGTTGTGGTGGCAGCTCGCCTCGCTGCGCTTGGCGGGACGGGCGAAGGCGCCCGTCCCCACACAAGCAAAAATCTCCATCTTTGCGGCGGGGTCTAGCGGCCCGCGGCGGCCCCTGCCGCTGCCGGAATCATGCCTGCGATGTTCATAGATTCGATACGGTTCAGGACGGACTCGAGGCTGGCGCCGGTGTCGGTGCAGGCATCCACGTAGGGATGGCGGCTGCCGTCGGCATGCATGACGAGCACGCTAGTTTGGGCGTTAGCCTTCTTGACCATGTAGGGCAGGTGATGGCGATCGTTGCGGGTCAAGGTTGGCCCCAGCACGACCAAGTCAAACTGGGTCTTCCTGAGAGCCTCGTCGACGGCTTTGCGTCCGACGGCCTGAGCGACGATGTGGCCGGCCTTTTCCATGGCAGCGGCTTGCGCCGTCAGAACTTCCTCGTCCCCTTCACCATAAAGAATTCTTAGTTTTGACTTCGCCATTAAAGTTCCCTCGGATTGAATCGTGGTTCGTGGTACCTGACACACCAGTACCTGCAAGTGACGGTAGCAACCGGCGGGGGCCGGGGAAACGTCACCGAAGACGCACGACGAACGGGACTTGAAGAAGGTGGATATTGGCTGGCGACGACTGGCTAGTTAAGACTGGCTAGTAAGAATCGCGATGGCCACCATCTGAAAAACTAGCGACTAACCACTAGCCACTTGCCACTATGCGGCGCTACACTTCTGCGCGGAGGCTTTCCCAACCATGTCCGGCTCACTCATCTGGAGAGCTGTACTCATATCGTTATTGTCGACCCTATTGTGGACGCCCCGGCTGACCGCGCAAGCGGGTGACGGATCGACCTCGACTACCACGTGCAATCTGGATGACGGGCGGCAGGTCTACGTGCGCTACAAACCAGCTTCCATCAGAGAGAAGCCGGCTAACGGCAAGCCCTGGGCGCCGGGCGGAACGCCTATGACGCTATTTACCGAAGCGCAACTGACGCTGGGGAGTTCGGTGATTCCTATCGGCGCGTACACTTTGTATCCCATACCGGCGAAAGATCACTGGACCGTCGTGGTGAATAAGAACGTGACCCCAGGCGCGGCGTACGACGAGAAGCAGGATATTGCGCGCGCGCCGATGGAAACGGCGCAGGTGGAACAGCCGTCGGACGGGCTGGAGTTGGCCTTCGCGCACGTGGGCGCCCGCTGCACGCTGCGGATTTACATGGGCAAGGCTGCGTCGTTCGCGGACTTCACGGCGAAGTGAAGAGTGGCGATTGCGGGAGCGAGACGCCCCCCCGCCACACCCGGCGCGATGCCAGCGCTACAATCTCAGGATGCGCGGGTTACCTTTCTTCTTCCTTTTATCTCTCACGGCTGCCGCGGCTCAATCCCAGCCGCAGGTTCAGATCTCACATACCAATGAAGGCTTGCGTGGGGTGAGCGCCGTGTCGCGCGCGGTTGCGTGGGCGAGCGGAACCCACGGGACTTATCTGCGCACGACGGACGGCGGGCGCACCTGGACTCCGGCACAGGTGCCCGGCGCCGAGACGCTGGACTTTCGCGCGGTCGTGGCGTTTTCTGTCGACGAAGCATTTCTCATGTCGGCGGGGCCGGGAGAGCAATCGAAGATCTACCACACGAGCGACGCCGGGAGTCACTGGCAGCTGCAGTTTACGAATACGAATCCGAAAGGATTCTTCGATTCGATGGTGTTCTGGGAAGCGAAGCAGGGGGTCGTGCTGGGCGATCCCATCCCAGACGAGTCGGGCGCGTTAAGGTTCGAAGTTCTGCTGACCGAGGATGGGCAGAACTGGCACGAAATTCCGACGGGGAAGCTTCCAGCCGCGAAGGACGGCGAAGGGGCGTTTGCGGCTTCGAACACGTGCCTGGCGATTGTGCCCGGCGGATTGGATGCGAACTTGTGGTTCGCGACGGGCGGCAAAACGGCGCGCGTGTTTCACTCGGGCGATCGCGGGCAGAGTTGGGAAGTCGTCGACACTCCCATGGTGCATGGGCCGGATTCAGCAGGAATTTTTTCGATCGCTTTCCGCGATGCGATGCATGGCGTGATTGCCGGAGGGGATTATAAGCATCCCAACGACGACGGTCCGAACTTGGCCTTCACCGAAGATGGAGGCAAGACGTGGACGCTCTCCGAACTGCATCCGCTGGCGTATTTTTCGGCCGTGGCGTATGACCGGAAAGTGAATGACCAGGCGATGCGGGAGGCCGCGGTCGAGAAAGCGATGCGGGTGAAGGCGGTTGCGCCGGAACGGATTTTTATTGTAGGGATGGATTTCGTGTTCGACTTTCGGCCGCCTCGGAATCCGCGACGAATTAACGGGAAGAAGAAGATGGGGATTGAGTTTAATGCGGCCAGCGCGTATCCCGAGGGCGGGGCGTTGGTGGTAGGGCCGAAGGGCAGCGTAGTGCTGATCCCATAGCGGTGCAAGCTGCTTCCTCGGTTCGGAAAAGACAAGAGCTAAAGCCCACCATCCTTCTGAATGCTTACGCAACGCTGAAGCACTCCTCTTCCGAAGGTTCTGCCTGCATTTGTGCGATGCTTTTCCGGCCTACTCGCACGATCCTGAAAGCATGCCTCGGAAAATCCATACGTGACTAAAGGGCTGCATCTTCCTGTTCTTTGCATTCGGGGCTCGATCAACGAAGATTAAGAAGATTAGTCAGCTCTCATCTCCTCCAGATCGAGAACATTGTGAAAAAGCTATTTCTGGCCATTTGTGTGTTTGTGCTTGCCGCCGTGACAGTGTCGTCGGCGCAGACGCAGACCTCCGTTGCTACGAATGCAGCCGCGACTGATGCGATGACGGTCTCGCGCACGACCAAGGCGGTGCATTATCGCCTGCAGGGCGGGTCGACGAAGGTGAACTTCCGCGGCACCGACCAACTGCAGCGCGCTTCGGGCGAAGCGCGGGTGGAAGGCAAGAAGACCAACTTCGAAATCGACGCGAAATTCGAGGGCCTGGAAGACGCGACGAAATTCGGGCTGGAATTTCTGACGTATGTGGCGTGGGCGGTTTCGCCGCAGGGGCGTCCGGTGAATCTGGGTGAGCTGTCGCTCGATCACAATGGCAGCGCGCACTTGAAGGCATACACGGACTTGCAGACTTTCGGGATGATCGTGACGGCCGAACCGTATTTCGCAGTTACGCAGCCGGGAAACATGGTGGTGATGGAGAGCGCATCCCTGAACGGAGGAGCGGGCGAGGTCATCGACGCGAAGTATGAACTGGTGACGCGCGGAACATATTCATCGACCAACACGCACATTCAGGATGCGATTTTCGGCATCGATAGCAAGACTCCGCTGGAGCTGTTTGAGGCACGGAACGCGGTGCGCATCGCGCATATTGCCGCGGCGGATAAATACGCGGCATCGATTTTGTCGAAAGCCGGCCAGCAGCTGATGCATGCCGAGGAAATCTATCGGCAGAAACAGAACAAGGCGGCCGTGGAAGCCGCGGCCAAAGAAGCCACTGAGACTGCAGAGGAAGCGCGGCTGATGGCCGTGAAACAGAAGGCCGAGGACGAGGCGCAAGCCGCAGCGGCGGCGCGTGAAGCGAAAGCCCGCGCCGATGCGGCAGCGGAAGCCAAGCGCCGTGAGGATGCGGAGGCAGCCCAGGCGCAGGCGGAACAAGCGCGCGCCCAGGCCGAGCAAGCTAAGGCTGAGGCGGAGCGCATGAAAGCGGAAGCTGTAGCGGCGGCGCAGGAAGCCGGGCGCCAGAAAGAAGAGGCTGAGAAAGCCAAGGCCGAAGCCGTGGCGCAGCAACAGGTGCTGGCGGCGGAAACGGACAAAGCTCGAGCAGCAGCGGCGCAATCGGAGAGTCTGCGGCAGCAGGCAGAAAAAGAAAAGCAGGACTTGCGGGCGCGATTGTTGCAGCAACTGAATTCGATTCTGGCGACGCGCGATTCAGCGCGCGGGCTAATCGCGAATATGTCGGACGTGCTGTTCCGCAGCGGAAGTTTCGAATTGCTGCCGGGAGCACGCGAACGCCTGGCCAAGGTTTCCGGGATTGTGCTGGCGTATCCGAGCCTGCATGTTGCGATTGAGGGATATACAGACAGTGTAGGCAGCGACCAGTACAACCAGGATCTGTCAGAGCATCGGGCCGAGGCCGTGCGGGATTATTTTGTGCAGCAGGGGATTTCGTCCAGTGCGGTCGAGGCGCGCGGCTTTGGCAAGAGCGAGCCGATTGCGTCGAATGATACGGCCGAAGGGCGCCAGCAGAATCGGCGAGTTGAGTTGGTGCTGTCGGGGGATGCGATTGGCGGCGCGAACGATGAGGCGGCGGCTGCGCCGACGGCGACTGCGCGTAATAAGTAGGTGTTGCGGCTCGCATCAACAACGATTCACCGGGGCTGAAGCCCACATCTTTTCCGGCGCTTTACGCGGCGCTGAAGCGCCGCTCTTCCACGGTCGTGCCCGGCCTTAATTTGAACACCTGATGTCGAACACCTGAATCTGAACTCCTTCCATCTCCAAACCTTGGCTTGCGCGGGCGGCGCTACACTTGGAGTGTGCGCGCGGAGGGATGCATGACCGAGGATCATGAGAAATCGCTGCGGAAAAATCTGCTGGAGTTGCTTGAAGGTGGGAGTGCTCATGCCAAGTTTGACGATGTCATAAAGAATCTGCCAGTGAAATTGCGCGGGGCGAAGCCGGCGAATTTCCCGCATTCTCCGTGGATGTTGCTGGAACACATGCGCCTCGCCCAGCGGGACATTCTCGAGTTCAGCCGCAATGCGAAGCATGTGTCTGCACCGTGGCCGAGCGGGTATTGGCCAAAGACGGAAGGTCCGCCGAATGCTGCGGCGTGGAACAAGAGCGTTGAACAATTTCGGCGCGATTTGAAGGCGATGGAAAAATTGGTGACGAATCCGAAGGCGGATTTGTTCGCGCCGATTCCCTGGGGCGATGGTCAGACGCTTTTACGGGAGGCGTTGCTGCTGGCCGATCACAACGCGTATCACCTGGGACAGATGCTGGATGTGCGACGGATGTTGGGAAGCTGGAAGTGATGATGGATTGAGCTGTTCGGGATCGGCGAGAAGAGAAAGACCGATGAAGAGCGGCGGCTCGACCGCCGCGCTCGCAAGGATTGCAGCCAGATTTACAACCCAGCCGTACCAGGGCGCGTGCCTTATGGTGTTGGGAACCAACGCGTGCAAGACATAGAAGGTGCCATACCCTGCAACGAACGTTCCCGCAACCGACTGGACCACCAGCAGTAACAGAGCGCCTTCGTAACCGCTGCTGAGTTCCACACTTCTTTTCAGGGCTGCCAAGAGCCCGGTCTTCCCCCGAAGTAGCAGCGGAATCGATGCGCCTAGCCAACTGACCAGGCTCGCAACGGTAACGATTGCGATCAGTGAGACAGGGTACGAGAATCGGGAAAAGCGGCGCCAGCCCACCACCCGGATCGCAGCGCCTTGAATGAACTCAGCTATGGCAAGCCCCGCCAGGAACGCGCAGAAGGTGATCAAAGCGACCGCAAACACGGCTCCTAAATGTTCACGTGCCCGCTGATGGCGGTCGGGAATCCAGGCTGCGTCCCCGCTTTCGCCTTCGATCCCGTTGACGACCGAAGCGACCGTCGCCAAAGCAAAGCAGCCGAGAAACCATGCGGCGAAGAAACTGCCGAAACGTAACGAGTACACTTCTATGATTTTGTCCCGGTGATTGAGAATCTCGAAGAGAGGAACGTCTTTGAATATTGTTTTGGCTTGTCGATCGGCCCACAACAGGGCAACGTCAGCCAGCAGCGTCGTAGGCAGCATGATGGCGAACCACGTCCAGAACTGGCTTCTGTAGAGAAGGTGGACCTGCTGAAGAAGGAATCGGGGACGAGGTATGGCGTCAGCTTCAGCTTGCGATGCGGGCGGCCAGGTCGAGTCCACGCTTAACCTCGGGGCGTTTCCGGAAGACGACTTTTACTCCCTCGCGCCAGTGCTCGTCAATGCCGACGAATTCCCAATGGATTTCTGGAGAGAGGTAGCGCAGCAGCACGTCGGTTTGGGGATGGACGTGGAATGCTGGCGCCACTAAATACAGCAGTGGTTTTTCTGGCGAGAGTTCGCGGTCGGGGAAATATCCGAAGCGGGGAAATTCTGCGCGGGCGTGATGCCACGCGACTCTCGACCAATAGTCGAGGCCCTGCAGGGGCAGGTGAATGTCTTCGTCGGCTTTGAGTTCGACGACGGCGAGTCGGCCGTCGCGGGTGGTGGTCAGCACGTCGAGCATGGCGCGGTCGGAGGCGGAGAACGCGGGAACCTGCGAATAGAGCTGCCGCGGTTGCAGGCGCTCGTCGATTACGCTGACGTCGGCCACGACCAGCGATTCGAGCCAGCGCTCCGGGCGCAGGCGAAACAGCGGGTGCTGGCGCAGGCCGTAAGGATGGCGAGTGTCGCGGATGGCCGTGAGCAGTTGCAGGAAGAACGGAAAGTTGGAGTCTTCGTTATTCCGACCTTCGAGCACGCGCTCTTCGGCGCCGACGCCGAAAACGATTTCCTGTTTGCTGCGGAACGTGGCGGCCTCGGCGCCCATGCGGGCGCGGGCAAATTCGAGTCCGCGCCAGCGGAAGGCAAGTTCGGCAGCAGAGAGCACAGCAACCTCGCAATTCGGGAGGATCGAGTTGATGCGGGCAATGGAGTCGGCGAAGCGTTCGAGCGCAGCGGATTCGTTGGGGGCGTGGACCAGGCGCGTGGAGACGTTGCCGCGGTCGGTGCAGTCGATTTCGGTCAAAGCGTCATGGCGCTCGTCGAGTTCAAACAGGCTCCACTTGGCGGCGGCGCGGTTCAGATTCGCCATGCGCTCGCGGACCAGCGCCGAACAGCCTTGCGGGACGAACAGGTGCAGACCCTCCACGAGAAACTTTGCCGCTGAAGATTGACGGCAAGCTTCGAGCCAGAGAATGCCGAAAGTGAGGGAAGCGTCGATGGAGGACTGAGTCTCCGAGGCGTTAACGCCGAGAATCGCGAAGGCCGACTGACCCTGACGCAGAAGTCCCCGAGCATAAACGGGGCCAAAGGATTTCTCCAGGTCGACGGCGGTGGTGAGACGGGTGACGGTCAACCCTGGAAAGTGGCGGTCGAGCGTGTGGCGGAGCTTCAGCTCGTAGCCGGCGCGGGCAATTTTTTTGGCGGAGGGCGAGCGGCGGTCGCGCTCGCGGCAGATTTCGAGCTTGCTCGGGCGCGACTGGCCAAGTCGCTGTACGAACAGCCGCAGCGTGCCGCTCTTCACTTCGGCGTCGAGCACTCGGCGCACGGTGTTGCGCTCGGAGGACCAGAGGTGCAGCAGACACTTGTTGTGGTCGCCTGAGATCGAATACTTGGCCTGGGTCAGGTCGAACGCGACGGCTCCATCCTCGAGCACGACGGCTCCGGCGGCCTCGCTGAGAAAGTCCTGCACGGTGCGGGTGAGGGCGTCTGGGGTCACGAGTGGATTGTCCACAATAGACTCGGTGGTGTCTGTGACGAGTGACCATGGTTACGAGCGGGCGGTGTGGAAGAAATGGACGAGTAAGTAGGGATGCGCTGCTGTGTGGGATAATAAAAGAACCGGTCAGGGATGCGCTTCGGGCGAAAGGGTGTTCCTCAGGGACTAAAGAGCCCCTGGAATAGCGGGACAGCCTTGTTGCAGCGCTACGGCACTGTGCCACCCGAACCCAACATCATTTTCGAGCCGGCCAATGGAGAGGCTTGCTGGCGAGTCCTGTGAGACTCGATGGCATCTAATGAGCGTGGACAAACAACTTCAGGATAAACATCTCTCGGGTAAACAGGTTCTAGATCGACAACGCTTTTTCTTCGAGCATTACGGCGTGACCGAGCACGATCTGGAACGCTATCTGGGCGCGGCGCTTTCGGCGGGCGGAGATTATGCCGACCTCTATTTTGAGTATCTTTCGTCGACTTCGTTGATGGTGGATGAGTCGATGGTGAAGTCAGCGTCGCAGGGGATCTCAGCGGGGTGCGGGGTGCGTGTGGTTTCGGGCGAGCGCACCGGCTACGCCTATACCGACGACCTTTCTGCGGAACGCATTCTGCACGCCGCGAAGACGGCAGCGTTGATTGCGAGCGCCCCGGCGAAGGCGACGGTGGCGGGATTTCAGAAAGCCGCGGCGCGGAGTTTGTATCCGGTAACGCTGCCCTCGGTGGACGCGGAAATCAGCGCCAAGGTCGAGTTGGTGATGCGCGCCGACAAGGCGGCGCGGGCGTACGATCCGCGGATTCAGGAAGTGCGGGCCAGCTACGCGGACGAACTGCGGAATATTCTTGTCGTCGGATCGGATGGAACGTTTGCGGAAGATTCGCAGCCGCTGGCGCGCATGAATGTGTCGTGCATTGCGAAGACCGAGGGGAATTCGGCGCGGGGAACTTCCGGTGGTGGAGGACGGGTGGCGCTGGATTTCTTTTTTGGGGAAAAGACTCCCGAGTTTTTTGCCAAGGAATCGGCGCGCCAGGCGATTTTGCAACTCGATGCGCGGGAGGCTCCGGCGGGTGAAATGGAAGTCGTGCTGGGGCCGGGATGGCCGGGAGTTCTGCTGCATGAGGCCGTCGGGCACGGGCTCGAAGCCGATTTCAATCGCAAGAAAACTTCTGCATTTGCGGGATTGATCGGCAAGCGCGTGGCCAGCGAGAAATGCACCGTCGTCGACAACGGAACCATGCCGTGGCGGCGCGGATCACTGAACGTAGACGACGAAGGCGGGTCGACGCAGGAAACGGTGCTGATTGAAAACGGAATTCTGAAGGGCTATCTCAGCGACAAGTTGTCTTCGCGGCTGATGGGCATCGCGAGCACGGGCAACGGGCGGCGCGAGAGCTACGAGCACATTCCGATGCCGCGCATGACGAACACTTACATGCTGGCCGGGCAGGATAATCCGGAAGATATTATCCGCTCGGTGAAGCATGGAATTTATGCGGTGAATTTTGGCGGCGGGCAGGTGGACATTACGAACGGGAAGTTTGTGTTCTCGGCCTCTGAAGCGTACATGATTGAGGATGGGCAGATCACGGCGCCGATCAAGGGCGCGACGCTGATTGGCAACGGGCCCGATGTGCTGACGCGAGTTTCGATGGTGGGGAATGATCTGAAACTCGACGAGGGCGTGGGCACCTGCGGCAAGGATGGGCAGGCTGTGCCGGTGGGCGTGGGTATTCCGACGCTGAAGATCGATCGGTTGACGGTTGGTGGGACTGCGAGGAAAGATCCGGGCGGGTTCATGCAGTAGAATTTCTTGGCCATTACGGCGACGACATGAGCTTGCGGGGCACATTCGAGAGGTACAATCCCGTAACCATCGGAGTGGGTTGCGGATTTGTGGCTTGTGGGCTCTGGATTATTTTCGAGCTCGTCTTACATGGCGTGCGTACGGCTGTTGGCGGCGTCGTTCTCGTCCTCTTCGCCGCAATCCCGGTCAGCCTAGGGGTCGCAATCATTCACAACCAGGTTCGACTGCGGAGAAACTCGAAGTGAGCAAGGATGAAAAGATCTATATATGACCCCAGCGGAACTCGAAACCCCAAATCAGAAAATTGAAACCGACCTGCGGGAAATCGCGCAGGATATTGTGCGGCGCGCCATGGCTGGCGGCGCCACGGCTGCCGAATGCGTCGTCCGCGAAGGCGACGAGTTTTCTACCCTCGTGCGCCTTGGCCAAGTCGAAACACTGAAGGAATCCGGTTCGAAGTCGATTGGGGTGCGCGTTTTTTTTGGGCAGCGCGCGGCCAGCACTTACTCCAGTGATTTTTCGCGGGCCGGGCTGGACCGGATGGTGACCTCAGCCTTAGCGCTGGCGAAGATCACTTCGGAAGATCCATTCGGCGGAATTCCAGAAGCTTCGCAACTGGGCCAGCTTTCGGGCGATCTGGATCTTTATCACGAAGACGTTTACTCGCTGCCTGGTGCGGATAGGATCGACTACGCGCGGCGGGCCGAAAAAGCGGCGCTCGATTTCGATGCGCGCATCAAGAATTCCGAAGGCGGATCGTTCGACGCGGCTACGGGGCACAAGGTTCTCGCCAATTCGCACGGGTTTGTCGGCGAATATAAGCGGTCTTACTGTTCGGTCGCAGCAGTGCCAATCGCGCAGGCAGAGAACGGCGCGATGCAGCGCGACTACTGGTACTCGGTGGCACGCACGCTCAGCAAGCTGGACGCGCCCGAAAAAGTGGGTAAGATTGCGGCGGAACGGACGCTGCGGCGGTTGGGCGCGCGCAAGGCGAAGACAGCGCAGGTGCCGATTATTTTCGATCCCATGGTTTCGACTTCAATCCTCGAACATATTTTCGAGGGCGTGAACGGGGACTCGGTTTATCGTGGCGCGTCTTTTCTTGCGGGCAAGCTGGGGCAAAAAATTGCCGGGGATAACGTCAACATAATTGACGACGGAACGATCGTGGGCGGGTTCGGAACGAGTCCGTTCGATGGCGAAGGCGTGCCTACGCGCCGCACGGTCGTGATTGAAAACGGCGTGCTGAAGTCATACTTACTCAACACCTACACCGCTAAGAAACTGGGCCTGCAGACGACCGGCAACGCATCGCGCGGGCTGGCGGGGACGCCGGGGATCGGGCCGGGGAATTATTTTCTGCAGGCAGGCCCGAAGTCACCGAAGGAATTGATTTCGGGAATCAAGGAAGGACTCTACGTCACGGAATTTCTCGGCCAGGGAGTGAACCTGGTGACGGGAGATTATTCGCGCGGAGCTTCGGGGATGTGGATTTCGGGAGGCGAGCTTACGTATCCGGTGGAAGAGATCACGGTGGCGGGAAATTTGAAGGAGCTGTTTTTCAATATTTCCGAGATTGCAAATGATCTGGAGTTTCGCGGGTCGGTGGCCGCGCCGACGGTTCGCGTCGACGGGTTGACTGTCGGGGGCGAGTAGCATAGTGGGCGATTGAGGCGCCTTCGGAACGGCCCTTCTTGGTGGCTCGCAGATCATATGGGCATTAAGTTTCCCGTAATTCTTTGCCTTCTCGGCGCGGCCTCGTCTTTTTGGCTCAGCGTAAAGTTAAAGCATTTCAAGATTCGGAATAACCCTCCTGCATCCCGTTCGCAGTTGTCGTTGGAGCAAAGGCAAAGAAGATTCGGATGGGCAGGAGGATTGTTCTTGGAATGGCATGGGTCTATCTGGCCGGGGCGATTGTCCTTGCGTGGCTCGGAAGCAGGTAGGATCACGCAGACGGTCTCGGCTTCTGATTTCGAGGTCGCTTTGTGAAATTCGCCAAGGTAGTCTTCTGGATTGCTGGCATCTGGGGCGTGCTGATTCTGACGCCACTTTATTTCATGTTTGATGTGATCGCGCGGCAGGATCCTCCGGCCATCACGCATCCCGCCTTTTATTATGGCTTTGTCAGCGTGGGGCTGGCGTGGCAGGTTGCTTTCATCTTCATTGCGCGGGATCCGGTGCGATTGCGGCCGATGATGATCCCTTCCGTCATTGAAAAGTTTGGTTATGGCGCTTCCCTGCTTGTTCTCTACTTACAGCAGCGCCTTCATGTGTCGGACCTGGCGTTGGGCGGAGTCGATGTGCTGTTCGGCGTGTTGTTTCTGCTTGCCTTCTTGCGAACTTCGGCTTAGACATTTCTGTGCGGTGGATTCGGGTTCGAGAGGATCCACGCGCCCAGGGAGCCGCGATGAACCAAAGCTCGTTTAGTAGAAGATCATTTTTGAAGTGGGCTGAGTTGGCTGGACTGGCCGTTGGGCTGCGCTCGGCCGCGTTTGGCGCTACTGCGCAGGGCGCGAAGGCCGCTGGGCCTGCCGACGTTTCTACCCCGAAGACGGCTGACTCGCCCGAGACCATCTTGCTCAAAGACTACCGGCCGAAGTCCATCTACAAAATTCCTGTCACGCAAATTGCAAAGGCAAAGTTTCCTATCATCGACATGCATTCGCACCCTTACGTGAAGACGGAACGGGAGATTGACGGCTGGGTCCGGAACATGGACGACGTTGGAGTGGAGAAGACAACCATCCTGACCATGACAACGGGCTCTGAGTTTGACGAGATTTACAAGAAGTATTCGAAGCATCCTGAGCGCTTTGAGATGTGGTGCGGATTTGATTTCACTGGCTTCGACAAGCCGGGGTTTGGACCGGCCGCTGCGAAAGAGTTGGAACGCTGCCGGCACGTGGGAGCGCGCGGCGTGGGCGAGATTCATGACAAGGGGAAAGGGCTACGGTCGGGAAAATCGAATGCGGTTGGCATGCATCCCGATGACGCGCGCATGGATGCGGTTTGGGAAAAGTGCGGCGAGTTGAAAATGCCGGTGAGTCTGCACGTGGCCGACCCGATCTGGATGTACGAAAAGATGGACCGGCACAACGACGGGCTGATGAACGCGTGGGAGTGGAGGCTGGATAATCAGCCGGACATCGTGAAGCTCTCGGGCATGATTGACATTCTGGAGCGGACGCTGACGCGGCATCGCAACACGACTTTCATCGCCTGCCACTTCGCCAACCTCGACTACGATTTGGCGCGGCTGGGTGAGGTGCTGGAGCGGAATCCGAATCTGTATGCCGACATTGCGGCGCGGTATGCGGAGACGGCTCCGATTCCGCGCTTTGCGGCGCAGTTTTATGTAAAGCATGCGGACCGGCTGGTTTACGGAACAGACATGGGAGTCGACCCGGCGATGTACCGGGTTACGTTCAGAATCCTCGAATCGCTGGACGAACATTTTTATGAGAATGAGCAGTTCGGCTACCACTGGAGTTTGAACGGGCTCGGGCTCGACGATGCGATTCTGCAGAAGGTGTATCACGAGAACGCGGCGAAGTTGCTGGCCGCACGGGGTTGAGTCGAGAGCTCTAACTACGTAGCACACATAAGTTGACGAAGCAGAATCTGCCCGAAGCTGCGCAGGCGCGTTGCGGGTTATACTGGCAGGCGTTTCCACAAGGCCAACGTGTCGACGGGAGTCTCTCGATGCGATCTCACACGGTGATGGTTGTACTCCTGGCCGCACTGTCGTTCGGCGCTGCCAGCGACGAGTTTCAAGCCGGCGATTTCGTCAAGCAGCATTTGAATTCCATCGGGTCTGAGCAGGCGCGGACGGCGGTGAAGAACCGTGGAGTCGGCGGAACGGTCAGTTTTCAACTGGTAACCGGCGGCACGGAGCGCGAGGACGGCAAGCAGATCTTCGTCTCGGAAGGCGACAAGTTCGTCTCATGGCTTCAACTGCCCAACCACCATTACCCCGGCGAGCGATTTGTGAGCGATGGCAAAAAGGTCCACCTGGCAGAGATTCAAGCCTCCGTCTATTCCGCCTTCGGTGAGTTTGTCATGGCGCACAGCGAGATTCTTACCGAAGGTCTATGGGGCGGCACCCTCTCGACCGCGTGGCCTCTGGCTCACTTCGACCAGCGTCTTGCGAAACTCGAGGATCGCAGTTTGAAGAAAGTGGATGGCCGTGAACTTCATCGCGTCGACTACGTGCCCAAGAGACATAGCGATCTGCAGATCGAACTCTATTTTGAGCCTGACACCTTTCGGCATGTCATGACGGTTTACTCCTTGGCGGCTCCTCCACCGATGGCTCACAACCGGGCTCAAAACCTGCGGCAGGGGGACGTGCATTACCGCCTCGAAGAACGCTTTGCTGATTTCAAGAGCGTCGACAACCTCTCACTACCGAGCCGGTGGACAATACAATTTAGCAGGGACGGTGCGGGAGGATTTAGCGGGTACTCCGGCAACAGAAACGCTCCCCTGAGCAGTGAGCAGGCCTCGCCAACGCAGACCTACCAGTTCGACGTAACCGAGACCAGCCTCTCCCACAATATTCAGGTCAATCCGGATAACTTCGACCCGAAGTAGATGGTCAAATAGCGTCGAAGAGGGTTAAGCGACAACGATTCTCCTCGCGAATCGACAATCGAAAACCGACAGCCTACAATTCGGTCATGGGCAGCCTGGGACAGGGCAGTTTAGGACAGCCAACTCCGGTCGCGGAGGAACGCGACTCGAGCCGCTTGATAATCGCAATTGCGATGGTGGCAGTGATAGGGGGCGCGCTGGCGGTTGCGCTCCTGATGCGACAGCCGGAGAAGGTCGCGAAGCCAGCCTCGACCTATATTGCCAGCGTGAGGCTTTCAGATTTCAAGATGAGCGCCGCGGAGAATTTTATTGGCCATACCGTCAGCTATATCGATGGAAACGTGACCAACTCCGGCAACAAGACTGTGACGCATGTTGTGGTTGAGATCACTTTCAAAGACGAGATGGGCCAGGTTGCGCAGCAGGAACCAGAACTGCCGCTGCAGGTGATTCGGACGAATGGGGCGTATCTGGAGCCGGTCGACGTGAGCGTTTCTCCTCTGGCGCCGGGACAGACTCAGCCGTTCCGGCTGACGTTCGACAGCATCTCGGCACAGTGGAACCGCCAGTATCCGGAAATGCGAGTTACGGATGTGACGGTGAAGTAAGCCAATGCTCTGCCCGAGTAAATGGTCCAATCAAAACCGGGGAAGGGGCACGTAGCCCGCGACCCTGTCGTAACCCAACTCTCGCTGAAACCCGTTGTCAATGAATGGAAACTGCCGGACTTTCATCGTCTTGTGATCGGGCAGCACAGTCTAATCATTCTCAGAAATCCCGCTTCCCTGGGTGAATCGGTCCGCATCGACGCGGTGAAAGTAAGTGTTATACATCAGCAGCTTGTCGCCGACTGCGTCGATGCCAATGCCCGGCGTTTTCATGTCACTAAAAAGCACCCGGTTAGCTTCCCACGGCTTATCGGAAAGATGCGAAAACGTCAGCGTAAAACGATCTTTATCCCAACCCGAAATCATGATCCATTCGTAAACGGGGATGGGGTTGTAGGCGTGCGGGCCGAACACGGGAGTCTTTTCCTTGCTGAGCTTCCAAGTCCCGACAAAATAATCTTGTGGTTGGGACGGAGGCGACTCCCCGGAGACGAGCTTTGCTTCTGGCACGAAGGTGAAAGCAAAAGCAATGGCAATGCCAGCGCAACCGCCAGACCGCAGCACTGGATGAGCCGTTTTCCAAAAAACCTTCTCATAACGCGTTCCCGAGCCGCATACCGTTAGAACGGCCGAAAGACAATTTCTTGCGGCGGGGCGGGCCAACTGCAACCCTCTGAATCTAGGGCGAGAACAACTGGGGAATCGCAAATCTTCTACAATGGCATCGTGCCAGAAATAAAACCATTTCGGTTGACGGAGTCGGTGAAAGCTGCAGGTTGAGCTTCCAAGCTGAGTCCGGCGGCGCTGGACACGGTGCTTGGGAAATTAGCCCGGCAACACGACCCCAACGTTCTGGTCGGCTTCGATCATGCCGACGACGCCGGAGTGTATCTGATTGCGCCCGACCAGGCGCTGGTGCAGACCGTGGATTTTTTCACTCCGGTTGTCGACGATCCTTACACCTTCGGCCAGATCGCCGCGACCAACGCGTTGAGCGACGTGTATGCGATGGGCGGCAAGCCGCTGACTTCGCTGGCGCTGGTGTGCTTTCCGGAGAAGGCTCACCTGGAAATTCTGGAGCGGATTCTTGCCGGCGGATTGTCGAAGATGATCGAGGCCGGATGCACGGTGATCGGCGGCCACAGCATTCGCGATGAGGAAACGAAGTTTGGATATTCCGTGACGGGAGTAGTGCATCCCAAAAAGATTTTGGCGAATTTCGGCGCTAAGCCGGGCGATGCTCTCGTCTTCACCAAGGCGTTAGGAACGGGCGTGATCTCGACGGCGATCAAGAAAGGCAAGGCCGAAGCGGCGTGGATTGATGCGGCAGTACGGTCGATGACGAGTCTGAACAAGCGAGCGGCCGAGGTGATAACGAGCGGCGATTTTCGGGTGAACGCGATGACCGACGTGACGGGATTCGGGTTGATTGGCCACGCCCGCGAGATGCTGTTGGCATCGGAGGTTTCGATGAAAATTTCTGCGAGCGCGGTTCGATTCCTCAAAGGAGCGCTGGAATGCGTGCGCGCGGGTCACATCCCCGGTGGGCTAAAAAATAACCGCGATTTCGCCGAGTGCCTGGTCGAATACGATCAAGGCGTTCCGCAGGATGTGCGAGCGCTGCTGTTCGACCCGCAGACTGCCGGAGGATTGCTGATTTCAACGCCGGACGGGCAGAAGTTGACGAGGGCTCTCAACGATGCGGAAGTACACGCAGTCGAGATCGGACAAGTCTTGCCGAATGCCAAACCACGGATTCGGGTCACCAGCTGATCCGCTTCCAGATTGCCGCATCCTCGCGACGATTCCTGACATCTTTAAATTGAAGATAAAATGCGACGCGGGCCAGACGCTCGCGGAATAGCCGGCAGGATGCTGGCGCTACCTGAGGAGCAATCATGCAAATTCGCGAGCTTGGCCGCAGTGGTCTCAATGTGTCTGCCCAGGGGTTGGGATGCATGGGCATGTCGGAGTTCTATGGCCCGGGGGATGACGAGGAATCGATTGCGACGATTCATCGGGCGATCGAACTCGGCATCAACTTTCTCGACACGGCGGACGTCTACGGGCCGTACAAAAATGAAGAGCTGGTCGGGCGTGCGATCAAGGGCAAGCGCGATGGGATCGTGCTGGCCACCAAGTTTGGAATTGTCCGCGACCCTGCGAATCCGAATGTGCGCGGCGTGAACGGCAAGGCGGATTATGTGCGCCGATCGTGCGAAGCCAGTTTGCGGCGGCTGGGAGTGGAGACCATCGATCTTTATTACCAGCATCGCGTCGATCCGGCCACGCCGATTGAAGAGACGGTAGGCGCAATGGCTGAACTTGTGAAAGCCGGGAAGGTGCGATATCTCGGGCTTTCGGAGGCATCGGTCGCGACGTTGCGGCGCGCGGTGAAGGTGCATCCTATCGCCGCGTTGCAGACGGAATATTCTTTGTGGACGCGCGATCCGGAGGGCGGAATTCTCGCGGCGTGCCGCGAGCTGGGGATTGGATTTGTAGCGTACAGCCCTCTGGGACGCGGATTTTTGACGGGGCAGTTCAAGAAGTTCGAAGATTTTCCGGAGGACGATTACCGGCGGCATTCGCCGCGGTTTCAAGGAGAAAATTTTCAGAAGAATCTGGATCTGGTGCGGCAAGTGGAAGAAATGGCCCGCGAAAAAGGATGCACGGCTTCGCAGCTTGCTCTGGCTTGGGTGCTGGCGCAGGGTTCGGATATTGTTCCGATACCGGGGACGAAGCGGCGGAAGTATCTGGAAGAGAACGTCGGCGCGAATGCCGTTGAGTTGACCAAGGAAGACTTGCGGCGGATTGATGGAGTGTTTCCCGCGGATGCGGCGGCGGGCGGAAGGTATCCTGTGTACATGATGGCGCTGGTGAATGGGTAGGCACCCGCGTCCCCTGACGGACAACACTCCGCCCAATTCGGTCGCAATCTCGCCGAAACCCCGATTCGCCGAAATCTTGTCAATAGGCAGAAATTACGCGATCGGCCCTAACCTCAACCAAACACGGCAAATAGAAAGTTGAATTCCCTTTCCGGTTTACCCCACTCAATTTGATATTCTGGATGTATAGAAAATTGTTAGCCAGGCGCGCCCACCGGTCGCGCCTTTTCTTTTTGCCCGAAAGTCGGAGTTACACCAAGCCACGTGGCGGCGGACGCATTCGTCCGCACGCCCGAGCAATAGCTACGGGCATAAATCAAGATCCGGCAAAAAACCAGATGTGGGGAACAATGAAACATTGGGAGCGCTTCACCAGCTTCAAACAGCGCGGCGAATGGGTCGAGCTGCAATTCATGGCGCAGGCCGCCAAGCGCCGCCTCGCCGTCAGCAAGCCCCGGGGAGTTCAGGCCTACGACGTAGGCATCGAACACGGATCGAACTTTCTCCGCCTACAGATCAAATCCACCACACACCAATCCGTCGGCGGATATCGCTGCATGTTCAGGCCCAAGCACCGCCTCACCCAGACCTACACCCTGGACCAGCTTGACCTCTTCGCCGCCTACATCATTCCGACCGACGCCTGGTATCTAATCCCGGCAGCGCTCCTGGTAGGTGGCGATTCTATCTCCGACCTGATGCTGTGCCCGTTCGGGGCGCCCGTAAAGAAGGCCAGCTATCGCTACGAATGCTATCGCGAAGCCTGGGGCCTGCTCACTAAAAGCCGCACCGAGTTAGCACATCGCGGACGCTGAGATCGAAGCCCTGGAGTGAACGGCGAACGGCGAATGCCGGGTGGAATAAGCTTCGCAGGTGTTTGTCTGCTCCATCCACAACCGAGGGTGCCCCATCCTTGCGTCCTTTGCAAGGATGGGAACCTCGGACCTATAAGTCTCGCACTTTAGGGTATGGAATTGAGATCCGTGCCTCCCACCCTTTCGCACAAAACGCGAAAGGATGGGGCACCCTCGATCGAATTAGTGCCTGGAGAAAAGTGCAAAAGGTCTGGGCCCCCAGCCGAATGGGCTCGATGAGTGTAATCGCGATGTTTCAACGGTTAAGGACTGCGAGTGCCAGGCGAGCGCCTGTGATTCAGGTTAGTTCGTAGAGTCAGAGAACGTCTTGATCGTTGTTTCCGAATAGGGTGACTGGCCGATTTCGTCGTTTAAGCCATGCCATAATCCCGACCTCACCCAAAACCCGCTCGAAGAGATCGTGCAATTTGGGAAAGAGCCAGATCGCAGGGACCAAGAACGCAAGGGCGAGGAGGTAGTGAATGAGTTCGCTCACGCCTCAAGCGTAGTGAATTACCGCCCACAGGTCAATGAGCATAATCGGGATTATTCAAGAGTTATCTGACTCATGTGCGCTCGGACGTAGAAGCGAAGAGCGAGTGACGATAGAGCCAGCACAAACTCACACAGACACAAATAACAACCGCATGCCACAACGCAGATTGAACCCTCTTCTTTCCGTGATACAGAGAACCTGAGTATTGTGGCCAGTGCCACGGGAAAAGTTTTACGCTCGGCAGGGACCATCCGAGATGACGGTTGAGCATGGGCGGCCCCAAGTCAACCAGATCAGGGAAGATGCTCCCAATGAAACAAGCTGTAACCAGAAGGCGGAATTGAGGTTTCGTCAGAGCGACCACAACAGTGAACAGGATGATGCTACAGGCAGCATCCATACCCGAAGGAATCGGATAGGAATGCGGGACGTAGTCCATGACCCCGTGCTCCACTACTCCTGCAACAAAGCCGACCACCCCTATCAGCAGACTCGACCGAGCGGCGGTTCCGTCCGGCGCGGGGCGTGATTGGATCGAACTAAGAAAAGATGCGGTCGCAAGAGCGCCGGCAGTGTGAAAGGTGACGTTCACTTTGCGTCGTTACCGCTGGTATGAATGATAACTGGCGAAAACAGGCATTACACTCAAACCCCCTCCCCCTAGGGGCCAATGAGCGCAACAACAAATAGTCAACACTGAAGCCCAGCTTCGGCGGAAGCCCACCTCCGCCACGAATTAGCCCGCTACTGAATCAGCGTGCCCCCGTTGCCGCCGTTTGGTTCGGCATCCGGGGCAATGACCACGGCCGCCGCTACGCGGTCGCCGGGTTCCATGTTCAGGAGTCGCACGCCCTGGGCGTTGCGGCCGGATTCGCGGATTGTGGTTGAGTCCATGCGGATGATTTTGCCGTAGTGGCTGATCAGCATGACTTCGCTGGTTTCGTCGACCTGGGCGATGGCGACGACTTTGCCGACACGCTCGGTGGTCTTCACGTTGATCACGCCTTTGCCGCCGCGGTTGGTGAGGCGGTATTCGTCGGCGGGCGTGCGCTTGCCGTAGCCGTTTTCGGTGACGGAGAGAATCAGCGTGCCTTTGACGGATACGTCGATGACTTCCGGTTCACCTTCGACTTTTTCCTTGGCCGGCGCGGGAGCGTCTGGCTTGGTCGTCGTGGCCATGCCGACTACGTAGTCTTTTTCTTCGAGATCGATGCCCCAGACGCCGTACGCAGCGCGGCCCATGGGACGGACGCGGCTTTCGTCGAAGCGCACGGCCATGCCTTCGTGGCTGGCGAGGAAGACGATTTGATTGCCGTCGGTGATGCGCACCGCGACCAGTTCGTCGCCGTCTTCAATGTGGATGGCGTTGATGCCGTTGGAGCGCACGTGCATAAACTCGCGCAGCTCGGATTTTTTCACCAGGCCTTTGCGCGTGGCGAAGAAGACGTATTTATTTTCTTCTTCGAGATTGCGCACCGCGACCAGCGTCTTGACGGTTTCGCCAGGTTGCAGGCCGATCAGATTGCCGATGTGTTTGCCCTTGCCGGCCGCGCTGACGTCAGGAATTTCGTAGACCTTGAGCCAGTAGACGCGGCCCTTGTTGGTGAAGATGAGAATGTAGGCGTGCGTGGATGCGATGAAAAGATGCTCGACGAAATCTTCGTCGCGCGTCTTCATGCCGGTGCGGCCCGTGCCTCCGCGGCGCTGCATGCGGTAGGTGGAGATGGGCGTGCGCTTCATGTAGCCGGAGTGGCTGACGGTGACGGCCACCTGCTCGTCGGCGATGAGATCTTCGAGAACGATCTCGGCGGCCTCGTCTTCGATGCGGGTGCGGCGTTCGTCCCCGTATAACTTCTTAACTTCTTCGAGTTCTTTGATGATGACTTTGCGCAGCTTGGTCTCGGAGCCGAGGATGGATTCGTATTCGGCGATGTTGTCGCGAACTTCTTTCAACTCGTTCGAGATTTCGTCGATCGAAAGTTTGGTCAGGCGATGCAACTGCAGCTCTAAGATGGCGTCGGCCTGGCGCGTGGTGAAAGGCTTGTCAGCGTCGAGCTTGGGCGCGCGGCCGGTGACGTTGATGTCGATTTTCTTGCCGCCGAAGTAGAGCACCAAATTTTCGCGGGCGTCGGCGCGGTTGGCGCTGCCGCGAATGATGGTGATGACGTTGTCGAGATGGTCGAGCGCGGTGAGGTAGCCTTCGAGAATGTGCTCGCGGTCTTTCGCCTTCTGCAGCAGGTAGGCGGTGCGGCGACGCACGACGTCGACGCGGTGCTCGATGAAGTATTTAATGGCCTGAACCAGGCCCAGCTCGCGCGGCTGTCCGTTGACCACCGCGAGCAGAATCATCGAAAAGCCTTGCTGCATCTCGGTGTGCTTGAACAGCTGATTCAAAACAATTTGCGGTTCTACTCCACGCTTGAGTTCGATGACGATGCGCATGCCGTCGCGATCGCTTTCGTCGCGCACGTCGGAGATGTCTTCGATCTCTTTGTCGTTGACCAGTGCCGCGATGCGCTTGATCAGGTTTGACTTGTTCACCTGGTAAGGAATTTCGGTGACGATAATGGCTTCGCGATCTTTGCTGAAGGTTTCGATGGCGGCCTTGGCGCGCATCATGAAGCGTCCGCGGCCAGTGCGGTAGGCTTCGAAAATTCCGGCGCGGCCGTGAATCATTCCGGCAGTCGGAAAATCCGGGCCTTGCACGAACTTCAGAATCTCGGCGAGCTGGGCGCTCGGATTGTTCACTAGCGTGATGGTGGCGTCGACGATTTCTGTGAGATTGTGCGGCGGAATTTTTGTGGCCATGCCGACGGCGATTCCGTCAGAGCCATTGATCAGAAGATTGGGAATGCGCGCGGGTAGAACATCGGGCTCGATTTCGCTGCCGTCGTAGTTGTCGTGGAAATCGACGGTTTCTTTGTCGAGGTCTTCGAGCAGCGCGGTCGAAACCTGCGCCAGTTTCGCCTCAGTGTAACGATCGGCGGCGGGCGGGTCGCCATCGACGGAGCCGAAGTTGCCTTGACCAAAGATAAGTGGATAGCGCATCGACCAGTCTTGCGCGAGCCGCACGAGAGCGTCGTACACGGCGAGGTTGCCGTGAGGATGATACTTGCCCATGACTTCGCCGACGATGCGGGCGCACTTGCGCGTAGCCTTATTAGGCTGCAACCCCATCTGGGCCATCGTGTAGAGAATTCGGCGATGGACGGGCTTCAATCCGTCGCGCACGTCGGGGAGGGCGCGGCCGATGATCACCGACATGGAGTAGTCGAGATACGACCGCTTCATCTCCTCTTCAATGTTGACGGGTTGAATGTTCGCGGCGCCGGGGCCTTCGCCGCCGGGAGGAGGAGTGAGGGGAAGTTCGGGGTTTTGATCGTCAGCCATGGGTTAGCTCTTAGGTTCTAGTTAGACAGCAATGTGGTTCCGAAGGGGCAACTTTTCAGATGACGCAGAACGCTTGTAAATGGCTGTATTTGCAGGATGTTATGTGCCCTGGGAACTGCATGTATTATAGCACGTTGACGGGTTGGGCAACGAACCGGGAGAAGATGAAAATGGTCGTCTTGTATGTATTGTTCGGGTCGTGGTTGGCGCTTCGTGGAGTGGGAGCGCTCGGGGTTGAAGGGCTCGCGAGTTGGCACGCATCGGCCCGCTTCGCACTGGTGGTGATGTTCGTTTTCACCGGAATCGCGCACTTCACGAAGACCAAACATGATATGGCGCGCATGGTCCCCAAGGCATTTGCTCACCCCATGCTGATGATCTATGTGACTGGGGTCTGCGAGTTGCTGGGCGCTGCTGGACTGATCGAGCCACGGACGCGCGCCTGGGCCAGTGGAGCGCTGATTCTGCTGATGGCGGCAATGTTTCCCGCGAATATCAAGGCGGCCCGCGAGGGCCTGACCATCCGTGGAAGGCTGGCAACTCCGCTATGGCTGCGGACCCCAATGCAAGTGCTGTTCATCGGCCTGCTCTGGTGGGCCGGGTTGAACTAGGTCGGGGCTCTTGATTCGTGCGGGAGTGGAAGTGGAAGGCGGAAGCTGTTTATGCTGCCGCTGCGACATGAGCATGTCTTCGTCGCTGGGGCCACGCTCCTAACGAAAATGGTTCGTAAGGAGAGACCTCGCGAACAACGCTTCGTTGCAGTGCGCGGCTAAGGGCGGACGATGATTTCGTTTGGGAATGACGGCAGCTGGAAGCGGACGCCGCGGGACTCGTTCGACTTCAGGGTCTCGGGTAGGTCGAGCGAGGAGAGTTCTATTTTTCGGGTCCAGGAGTTGCTGGTGTAGTAGTCGCTGCCGGTGTAGAGAAGGCCGTTGGCGATGGTGTAGCCGGATGTTTCTTCGCTGTGACCGTCGCGAAATATCAGAATGGCCGGAGGCGGTTCCGGGTTGGTGGCGGCGCGGTCCGTGTTACTCGGCGAGTCAGAGACGCGCGCGAATGTTTCTGCGGTGATGATGTCTGCTCCGGGAGATTCTGAGGCTCTTACGCGAACGTAGCGGTCACCGCGCAGTTCGATCAACAGCGGCTGAACTGGTGTGGGCGCAAGAGCGGGCGCAGTTGCGGGAGGAGCCTGGAGGATGATCATCGGCGGCTGGGTTGCGATGGGATATCCCGTGCTGTGGAGATAGTCGGAATAGAACGGGTCGGCGAAGGCGAACGGATAGAAAGAAGAACGCGAGTAAGCGCCATTGCGAAACGGGGGAGCGAAGTGCGAAGCGTGAAAGGCGGTTCGTTGTGCGTCCGCACAGGGCGCGACGGCTGTGAACGATGCCATAGAGAGCAAGGCGATGAGAAGCAATCGGCGCATCGTCAGTTCGCCTGTGGGGGCGGCGGAAGTTGAAAGGTGATGCCGCGGTCGTCGTTTTGTTTGCGAGTGGCTTCGAGGTCAAGGTCGGCGAGGGCTATTTTGCGGGCATGTCCCGGCGTCAGGTCGAATAGATTCGTGCCGATGATGGCGTAGTTTCCCAGTTCCAGCGTGTGACCGTCTTTGAAGACGACGAGCGTTGCGGGCTGGGGACGAGTGTCTTCGGCAAGTTGGTCGGCGTGAGGCGTGGGCACCGGGTCGACTGGTGGGACGTAGGAGTCTTCGCCCGATCCACGGCGATCGAAGACAGTGGGGCCGCCCTGGTAGTTAGCGTCGGCGTCATCGTTGGTGTAGGAATCTTGTTCGGCTGCGCCTGCGTCGACGGGATATGCATAGGGAATCGCGTATCCATAGGCTACAGGTGCGCCGGCCTTGCCGGCGTGGTCATGGTGATGGCGGTGCTCACTTGTAGTTGAGCCAGTGCTGTGAAAAGTGAGACGTGAGTCGGGAACGCCTGTGGCGAAATTCGGTCCACCGGTTGGTGGCCTCACGGCACCCGTTGCGGGAGCTACCGTACCGGTGAAGGGGCTTACCGCACCCGTTGCACTTGGCACGCTGCCGGTCGCGAAGTGACCGCCGGTTCCAGAAGAGGTTGAGGCGGAGCTGCTGCCGAACTGTGCTGCACAGATCGCAGGCAGAGTAACAATGCAGAGAAGCGCAAGCGGAGCTGAAGTTAGACGTCGCACTGCACTGCGATAATACTCCAGTTTAGAAGGCATGGCGCGCACCTCACAGAAAGAACGCCTCGCAGTTCGTTAGATTGCGATGGAATTCGGCTGGATGCCTAGAATTCTGTTCGCAAGAGGCAGTGTATTCTTATTTGGGAGTAAACCAAGGGATTTCGAGGCCGTGATCTTTACGTTTTTATACAAAGTGGGCGAGGACTTGGCATGAAGTCGGCGATCCGATTTGCGATGCTGGCGCTGGTGCTGGTGATTGTGGCGATGGTGTCGGCGCTGACTGCGATGCGGTTTGCCATTCACGGGCAGGAGGTTGCGGTGCCTCCGCTGGTCGGGCTTAGTCCGGCTGAGGCGGAGCGGCAGGTGGCGGGACTGGGCTTGCAGATCTCGATTGAGCGGCAGTACTACAGTCCGCAGATTCCTGAGGGCAGAATCATGTCGCAACTGCCGTTGCCGGGGACAAAAGTGCGGCGCGGATGGCAGGTGCGCGTGGCGCAGAGTTTGGGTAAGACGCGCGTGACCATTCCGGATGTGACTGGGCAGAGCGAGCATGCGGCGGAATTGAATATCCGGCGGCGCGGGCTGGATGTGGCTTCCACGGCGGAAGTGGAAGAGGCGGGAATTCCGGCGGATCAGGTGCTGGCGCAGAGTCCCACGGCGAATGAGACGCAGGTAGCGGCGCCGAGGATTAGTTTTCTGGTGTCGGCGGCAGAGGAGCCGCAGGCGTTTGTGATGCCGAGCTTTGTGGGACAGCCGCTAGGCAGCGCGAGCCGGAGCTTGCAGGATGCGGGTTTCAGGCTGGGGAATGTGAGCGTGTTCGTGCCTGCGACGCCGGTTGCGGACGCGGCGAATCTGGCTTCGAATGCGCCGTCGACATCTGCCGTTTCGCCCGTATTTCCGCAGGTACAGTCGGTCATTCCGGCGCAGCCGGGGCCGGCTAGCATTATTGTGTCGCAGGTTCCGGCGGCTGGGCAGAAGGTGTTTGCCGGGGCCGCTGTGAATTTTGAAGTGCGGTAACGAGTGGCCACGGATTCAACAGATAGGCCATTTGTTGAAGAACTCGCCTAGACCTCAGGGGCTGAAGCCCTTTTAGGAAAGAAGAGTTTCTATCGCAGCGCTGAAAAGCGCTGCGACACCCAAACGCGGATCTTCATCAAGCGCAAACGCGCCATCGTTCTCTTAGATTCTTTCTCTTAGATTTCTTTCGAAGACTGCGGCGAAGAATCCGTCGCAGGGGTGGACGCCTGGGATTGTGCGCAGGTACAAGCCGCTGGTGAGCGAAGTTAGTTCAGGCCAGGTTAGCTCGCCGGAATCCTTCAGGCGATTCAGTTCGGTGCGGCAGTCGAGCAGACGGAAAGACTTGTTCTCAGACAAGGCTTGCGCGACGACGTTTTCGTTTTCTTCTTTTTCCATTGAACAGGTTGAGTAGATGAGAACGCCCTCGCGGCGCGACCTGGGCCAGGGCCTTGCGGAGGATTGCGAGCTGGCGATGCGGCAGCTCGACGAGATCCTTGGGAGTGAGCCTCCATTTGATTTCGGGATTGCGTGCGAGCGTGCCGGTGCCGGAGCAAGGTACGTCGGCGAGGACGCGGTCGAACTGCTGGGAGAAAGGGAGATGCTGCGAGTCGGCGGTGAGGATTTGGATGCGCGCAGACGACGAATGCGCGTGTAGCAGTCTTTGCAGCAGGCGCGCGCGGTGAGGATGCAACTCGACGGCTGTGATGTTGGCCTCGGGATTATGATCCGCGATGGCCAGCGTTTTGCCGCCGGGTGCGGCACAGCAGTCGAGGATGCTTGATTTTTCATGCAGCGCATTTTGGCCGACGAGGGCCGCGATGAGTTGCGAGGCTTCGTCCTGAATGACGATCTGGCCGGAGCGGAAAGCTTGCGTCTTCGTGATGTCGCCGGATTGGACGCGGCGGGCTGAGGCAAGAAGAGCGCCGGGAATCAGAGTGATTCCCTCTTGCATGAGTTGTTGCTCCGCGGTTGACGTGCGGGGACGGATGGCTGTGACGGGAATCGACTGGTTGTGCTGGCCGATTTTCCGGGCGGTGGAGAGTCCATAGGCGTGAGCCCAGCGCTCGACCAGCCATTGCGGGTGGGCGAGCGCTCGGGCCAGGGCTTCGGGTGAAGTGGTTTCGTCTATGGGATTGTTTGGACGCGGCGAGGCCGAGAGTTTGCGGAGGGCGGCATTTACGAACGGAGCTGCGGAACGTTTGCGGGCGTGTTTCACTAGTTCGACGCTTTCGTGGAGGGCGGCGCGTTGCGGGATGCGATCGAGCCAGCGGAATTGGTAGAGAGCGAGACGCAGGGCGATAAGAATCTCGATGTCGAGTTTAGAAAGTGGCTGCGAGGACGCGGTAGTGATTTCTGCGTCGAGGCGCGAACGCCAGCGGAGCACGCCCATTACCAGTTCTGTGGTGAGAGCGTGATCGGTGGTGGAAAGGTGCGCGTGGACGGGAGAGTGCAGAAGCTCAGAGGCGTAGGCGGATTCGCGGTCGACGCGGAGGAGGATGTCGAAAGCGGCGGCGCGGGCAGGGGAGACGGGCATTTATCTGGATTGTAGACTTTCGTGGGAAAGAAAAATCTTTAGCCACCCTTCGGCGTCGCTCGGAGCAGGCCCCTGGGCGCAAAGGAGCACGAAGGGCTAACCCAGTTTCTCACCGGGCTCGGGGCGGTAGCCGTGGAGGAAATCTGCGATGGGAGTACGCTTTTTGCCTTCCAGTTGTACTTCCAGTAATTCGAGGGATGTGTCATCGGCGCAGCCGACTACCAGGCGATTGGTACCGGCGCGCAGCTCGGCTTGTGGTACTTCGTCGGCTCTCGGACGCGCCTTGATGATCTGCAGATTCTTGCCGCGGAATTTTGTGTAGGCTCCGGGCCAGGGTTGGAAGCCGCGGATGCGGTTCATGATTTCGGCGCCGGTGCGAGAGAAGTCGACGAGGCCGTCTTCCTTTTTCAGGATCGGGGCGAGGGTGGCTTGCGAGTTGTCTTGCAGGCGCGGGTGGATCGTGCCAGCTTGCAGGCCACGCAGGGTTTCGACCATGAGATCGGCGCCGATGGCGGCCAGGCGTGGGGCGAGGGTTTCGGCGGTGTGCTCGGGCGTGATGGCGACGCCTTCCTGAAGAAGGATATTGCCGGTGTCGAGGCCGGCGTCGAGGCGCATGGTGGTGACGCCGGAGACGGTTTCGCCGCTGGCGATGGCCCACTGGATGGGGGCGGCACCACGATATTTTGGGAGCAGCGAGGCGTGGAGGTTTAGGTTGCCGAGCGGCGGGAGGTCGAGCATCCACTGGGGAATGATGCGGCCGTAGCCGACGACGATGATGGCGTCGGGTTTGAGGGTGGTGAGTTGGGCGCGGAATTCGTCGTTCGACTTGATGCGGTCGGGCTGGGTGACGGGGAGATTCAGTTTCAGGGCGGATTGTTTTACGGGCGAAGCGACGAGTTCGAGGCCGCGGCCTTTGGGGCGGTCGGGCTGCGTGACTACGAGTTGGATGCGGAAGCCAGCGTCGACGAGTTTTTCGAGCGTCGGGACGGCGAAGGGCGGCGTGCCGCAGAAAAGTAGGTCCAAAGGAATTCCTCAAAAAACCATTTCACCACAGAGACACAGAGGCACCGAGAAAACACAAAACATTAATTTCTCTGAGGCTCTGCGGCTCTGTGGTGCGATCAGCCTTTTCTACCACTCTCCGGCTTTCATCATCTTGCGGATTTTGCGTTTCATCAGGTCACGCTTCAGGGCGCTGATGTGGCTGATGTAGAGCTTGCCGTTCAGGTGATCGGTTTCGTGGAGGAAGGCTCGGGCCAGCAGGTCTTCGCCGGTTTTTTCGTAGAGCTTGCCGTGAACGTCCTGGGCGCGGATGGTGACTTTTTTTGGACGGCTTACGTTCTCGCGGAAGTCGGGGATGCTGAGACAGCCTTCGCTCTGGGAGTGGCGGCCTTCGGTGTGAATGATTTCGGGATTGATTAGCACGAGTTTGCCGTTGGGATCTTCTTTGAAGGTGACGTCGATTACGGCGATGCGGCGGGCGATGCCGATTTGAGGGGCGGCGAGGCCGACACCGTGGGCGGCATACATCGACTCGAACATGTCTTCGGTGAGCTTTTCCAGCTCTTCGTCGAAAACGGTGACGGTTTCGGAAGGCTTCTCGAGAACAGGATTGCCGTATTTTACGATGGGGTAGATCATCGATGGTTAGTCGTTCGCATTTTGTTAGTAGTTTTTTAGTTGCTGGCAGTAGCCTTGGAAATTTCTTAAAGTTTCTGTCATGGAATCGCCGCCGAATTTTTCCAGGGCGCAGCGGGCGAGGGTGAGCGCAACCATGGCCTCGGCGGCTACTCCGGCGGCGGGGACTACGCAAACATCGGAACGCTCGTAGGCGGCCTTGACTGGCTCGCGCGTTGAGAAGTCGACCGACTGCAGCGGACGGCGGAGGGTGGAAATCGGCTTCAGATAGCCGCGGACGCGAATTTCCTGACCGTTGGACACGCCGCCTTCAATGCCGCCGGCGTTGTTGCGGGTGCGAGAGAAAGCAGTGAAGCCGGACGTCGCGCTGTAGCCGATTTCGTCGTGCACGGCAGAGCCGGGAGCGAATGCGGCGGCGACGCCTGAGCCGATCTCAACGGCTTTGACGGCTTGCAGCGACATGATGGCGGCGGCGAGCAGGGCGTCGAGGCGCTCGTCCCATTGAACGTAGGTGCCGAGGCCGGGCGGAACCTGGTGGGCTACGACCTCGAAGACGCCGCCGAGAGAGTCGCCGGTTTTGAGAACTTTGTCGACTTCTTCCTTCATGTGTTGCTCGGCGTCGGGGTCGGCGCAGTTGAGAAGAACTTCATCACGGTCGAGAAGAGCGCGAATTTTTTCCCATGGGACCTGGCCTGCGAGTGAGACATTGCCGGTGGCGACTACGTGGCTGAGGACTTCGACGCCGAGTTCTTGCAGGAAAAGTTTGGCGATAGCGCCCAGGGCCACGCGGGCGGCCGATTCGCGGGCGGAGGCGCGCTCGAGCACGTAGCGGGCTTCGGGGAAATTGTATTTCAGGGCTCCGGCGAGATCGGCGTGGCCGGGTCGCGGAGAGGCGACGCGCTTGTGCTTGGCTGGATCGCCTTCGCCTACGGGCAAGGATTCCTGCCAGTTTTTCCAGTCGCGATTTTCGAGTTGCAGAGAAATGGGGGAGCCGATGGTCATTCCTTGCCGCACGCCGGAAAGAATGTGGGCGGTGTCGCGCTCGATCTTCATACGGCCGCCGCGGCCGTAGCCTTGCTGGCGGCGCCAGAGTTCGCGATCGAGGAAGGCTTGATCGACTTTCAGTCCAGCGGGCAGGCCGGAAAGGAAAGCGACCAGGGCTTCGCCGTGAGATTCTCCGGCAGTGAAATAGCGCAGCATAAACGGTCGATTGTAACTGATTGCGAGGCGGGATCGGCGTTTCAGGGGTGCGATTCAGGGCGCATTTTCTATAGACAAAGAGTGCGGGAGAATCGATTTTTGCGAGGCAATGAGCTGCCCGAGCGGTTACAATGAAGTGACGTTCTCTGACCGGGTTCGAGCGGAACCCCCGCCGCATCGCAAATTCCTCTGGCCTAAGTGAGTTGTTACTGTGCATCCTCACGCGCAATTTAGACGCGAAGACGTAGCTGGCAATCGGAAAATTCGTTGCCTGCTGGTGCACGACCATGTCTTGCTGCGGCAGGGTTTGCGGCGATTGCTGGGGGATGAAGCCGACGTGGAAGTCGTGGCGGAGGCGGGAAATGCCGCCGAAGCGCTGCGGAAGATATTTGAGTTTCGACCGGAGATCGTGATCACAGATCCGCACATTTTTGAATGTGCCGCTGACCAAATAGAGAGGTTGATTCTGCAGGAGTCCGCCGGGAGCAAGGTGCTGTTCCTCACTGCACAAGAAGACGACGACCTGCTGGCAGACGCGGACAGTTGCGCGGTGCGTAAGACCTCGGCGGAAGAGTTGGTTGAGATGGTAAGGAGGACGCACGCGGCGCCGAGGATGGTGCTGGAACGACGCGAGGCAGAGTGGCCGTCAGAGGAGTTCCTGCCGCGGAAGCGCGTTCTTACGGCGCGCGAGCGTGAGGTTCTGAAGCTGCTGGCCGAGGGCAGGACGGTGCGCTCGGCGGCAGACGTTTTAGGGCTCAGCATGAAGACGGTGGACGCACACAAGTTTAATTTGATGCGAAAGCTGGGAGTTCACAATAAAGCGGAGCTGGTGATGTGGGCGATTCAGAAAAGAGTGGTGAAGCTGCCGGTGAGTTTTTGAAGTTGCAGCACCACAGGGGCTAAAGCCCTTCTTCGATCAGACCTTAACGCGGCGCTGAAGCGCCGCTCTTCCACCAAAACCAAAATCTCGCCCTTCGACCAAAACCAAAATCTCGCTCTTCCACCAAACCGAATCTCGCTCATTCACAATTTCGTTCTTCCATAATCTCGTTCTTCCACAATCTCGTCATTCAGGCGACGCGAGATCGGCGAGTTCTGCGAGGCTTGTGACTGTGAGGTCCGGGGTGGCTTTGGCGGCTTTTACTGCGCCCACGCCGGAGCGGGCTGACGGACGGTTCACCCATACCGTGGCCAAGCCGAGCGCTTGCGCGGGAATTACGTCGTGGTAGATGCTCTGGCCTACATGCAGCACGCGGTGGGCGGGGGCATGGATGCGGCTGAGGGCTAGCTCGAAAAGCTTCAGCGAGGGCTTGTAGGCCTGGGCTTGCTGGGCGGTGATGACTGCATCGAATTCGAATTCAATTTCGAGTTTGGGGCGGGTCAGGGCGAAGAGATCGTCGTCTATGTTCGAGAGAATTGCCAGGCGGAAACGGGTCTTGAGGTGACGCAGAGCGGCAACTGTGTCTGGCCACGGCTGCCACGCGGCGAGAGAATCGGTTAGGGAGCGCGCTTCTTCGACTGTGGGAGTGAATTGGAGTTCGTCGCCGAACTGCCGGATGACCGACTCTAGTACTTCGCGATAGGAGCGAAATTTGCCTTGTTCGGAGCGCTGTTCGAAATCTCCGTAGAGTTTGAGGAGGGTGGCGTCGTCGATTGTTTTTCCGTGGGTGGAGAAAATGAGGCGGAGCGCGGAGAGGATTCCGGACTCCCAGTCGATGAGCGTGCCGTAGCAATCAAAGGTCAGAACTTCGAAGCGGTTGAAGTCGAGCATGGTGGTCGTATCTTCTGCAAATGTACTGGAGCGAGCTTGGCAGAGCAACGGAGGGTCCGACGTAAGAGGACTTGAGCCAGCGGCGCAGTGCCACGGGAGATCCTTCGCTCCGCCTGAAAAGCGGCTGCGCTCAGGATGACGCCTGCCGACTAAGCGTCAGCATCGTCGAATTGCCAGCGGGTGGCGTTGTTGGGGAAATCTTTTTCGGTCCAGGCGAGGACTACGCGCGGGCGGACGGAATATAGCACGACCTCAGGACCGAGCGCCTGCGGCATTTTGTATTTGGCGCGGGAAGCGGCGTCGACCTTCTTTATTAACGACTTGTCGGAGAGATCGACTTCTACGACTTTGCCCTCGAGAATGACTACGTCGTCGCCGGAGTCGAGGTGGATGGAGACGGCGGGATTGTGAGCCAGGTTGCGAGCTTTGCGGGAGGCGCGGCCGGTGCCGAAGTAGAGGGCGCCGTCCATCCAGAATCCCCAGACCGGGATGGAGTGCGGGCGGCCGTCGGGGCGGGCGGTGCAGATCCAGTAGTTGCGGGATTTTGTGAGACGTTGTTCGGCGTGGGTGAAGGGCAGGTATTGCTTGCGCGCTTTCAAGCCATAGTCCGCGGGGATGTGGGGCAAGCCGGCCTGGCAGCCGGGAGGATTTGGCGCTCGCTTTTTGGGCGCGGATTTTTTCGGAGCTTTGAGTTTGGGCATAGTCACCATCTCGTCGGTGAGGAACACGACCACCGGGGCTCAAGCCCGAATCAAGTCTGGCGCTTGACGCGGCGCTAAAGCGCCGCTCTTCCACGGCGGCGCGAGGTTCACGCTTCTTGAGCAACCCCTTGCGGGATCTGCGTTACGGCTTTTTCAGAAAACCCTCGAGCGATCTACTTTACCGCTTGGTTTCGAGGCCGGGCAAGGTGGGAGTGGGATCGGGTAATTCGTCGAGTTCGGCTTCGGCGGCAGCGGCGGGATCCTCTGGGGGCGCGGGTTTTTTCGGGGCGAGAAATTTTTCGGTGTTCAGGAGCGGGCGGCCCAGGGAGGCGTTGTAGCTGGTCCAGGGACTGTCGCTGGCTGCTTCGCGCTCGAACATAGCGCGCATGGCTTCCATTTTGGAGTCGAGGTCGTCGAGATAGTGGAGCATGAGGGCTTCGGGGAACATGGGCAATTTCGGCGAGCCGAAATCGTACTGGCCGTGGTGGCTGATGATTAGGTGCTCGATCATCGTCTTGAGTTCTTCGGGGAAGCCGGGTTGCAGCGCGAGCTTGGCCTGCAGCATTTCCAGTTCGATGATCATGTGGCCGAGTAGCTGGCCCTTGGTTGTATACGAGAAAGAACGGTTGTAAGTGAGCTCGTGAATTTTGCCAATGTCATGCAAAAAGGCGCCGGTGAGCAGCAGGTCGCGATTGATCTGGGGATAGTTGCCGCACATCAGGTCGCAGGAACGGAAGAGCGAGACGACGTGATCGAGCAGGCCACCGATAAAAGCGTGGTGGAGAGTTTTTGCGGCGGGGGCGTTGCGGTAGGCGGCGGCGATTTCCGGGTCGGCCATGAAGGCCTGAACCAACGATTTGAGATGCTGGTTCTCGAACGTGGCGACGTAGTTCGCTAGAGTCCGCCAGAGTTCGTCGATGTCTTTGGTGGTTTTCGGAAGGTAGTCGGCGAAGTCGATTTCGGATTCGCCTAGCTTGCGCAGTTTGTGGATGGTGAGCTGGAAACGGTTTTTGTACTTGTTGATGAGGCCCTTGATTTTTAAGAAGTCATCCTGCTCGAAGGCGTCGAGAACTTCTTCGACGTTGTCCCACATTTTGGCCTCGAGCTGGCCGCTGCGGTCGCCGAGAGTGAGCGCTAGGTAAGGCTCACCGGTTTTCTTGGGCTTGATCTGCTTGCCGACCACGACGAAGCTTGAGGTGATGAGCTTGTTCTCGTGGCGCGCGCATTCGCCGATGTAAAAATCTTTCACGGGTGTGTGAGTGTCTGTTTGAGTGGCGGTCTGAGTGTGACCATCTCAGTATAAAACACGCTCCGGCCGCTGAGACTCAGAGGATGCCCAGCTTCTTGTGTTTCTTCTTGAGCTTCTTGGCGTCGTTTTCCTTGGCGGAAGCGGTTTCGATCGGCTTCGTCTGATTCGGGCTGGCGCCGGTGTCGATGTAGCCGGGCTTGGGATCAAGGTAGGCGTCTTCGCGGAGCTTGGTGAGGTAGGCGCGCAGAGCGGGCTGCAACTTCTCGTAGTAGAGCGCGTCTTGAATTTTGGGGAGAATATCTTTCATCGGGGGGATGCCGGCCTGTTGGTGGTCGACGACCTTCAGGATGACATAGCCCTGCTTGGTGCGAATCACGTCGGTGACGTCGCCGGATTTCATGGCGAAAGTTCGGTCTTCGAGTTCTTTGGCGAGCTGGCCGCGCTTGAACATGCCGAGCGCGCCGCCGTCGGCGGCCGAGGGGCCGTCGGAATTCTTCTTGGCAATGTCTTCGAAACTGGCGCCGCCGCGAATCTGTTTGAGGAGGTCATTGGCCTTGGCTTGGGCGGCGCTGAGAGCGGCGTCGTCAGTCACTGGAGCGGCGGCGGGAGTTGTACTTGGCGCCGTGGCTGGGTCAGTGGCTGCCGGCGTTGGTGCGGCGGCCTTGGGGGCAACCAGAATCTCGCTCAGGCGGATGAACTCCGGCTGCTCCATCTCGCCCTTGTGCTCGTCGTAGAACTTCTGCTCTTCGTCTTTGCTCACCGAGAGATGAGCGCTGACTTCCTGGCCAATTACTTTGCGGGTGATGATCTGGTTGAGCTGAGTCTGCTTGAAGTCGCCCCAAGAGACGCCTTGTTTGGTGGCTTCCTTTTCGAGGTCTTCAAGGGAGTCGAGCTTCATGTCCTTGCGCATCTGGTCGAGTTGCTTGATCAGGTCGGTCTCGCCGGTAATGCCGAGGTCTTTGCCTTTGTCGAGCAGAAGCTGCTGGTCGATGAGATCGCGGAGAACGTCTTTTTCACGCTCGGCATAGGCGGCATCGGGATCTTTGGGGTTCTGCTGTTTGACTTCATCGCGGAGCTGGTCTTTGCTGCGGTCGTACTCAGAGCGGGTGATGATCTGATTGTTGACGCGCATGATAATCTCTTCGACCACTTGACCATTGGATACGGGGGCGGCCGGAGCAGGGGCGGGCACGGAGGCTGAAGCCGTCGCGGTTGGCGTGGCCGAGGGTGCCGCGGCTGGCTTGGCGGATTGACCTGCGGCAGGAGGCGCGACCTGTGCGGTCAGACACGTGAAAGCGGACAGAACGAAAGCAATAAGAATCAGACAAAGTTTCTTCATAGGATGCATTGGGCCATCACGCTTTCCTGGACTTGCGGGCAAAGGGCGGGCTCGGGCCGATGAAATATTCTACTCCTTCAGAGCGAACCCCGCCGCTGCGACTGATGATTGGACGCCCCGATGATTGGACGCGCGGGACGGCGGGAAAGTTGGCCGCGGCAAGTCAGTCGGTGCGGAGCAGGGCCAGCGCAGTGCGGTCGTCACACTGGGGGACTTCGCCGCCGAAGGCGCCGGCGGCATTCAGGACGGAGGAGCAGAGATCCGCGGCGCTGCAGGCCGGGGCAGCCTGCAAGAGCTGCTTGACGCGGTCCAGGCTGAATTCCTCGGCGGAATGTTCGTGGTGACCCTGGCAGGTAACCACTCCGCGGGAAACCAGCAGCAACGCGGCATCTTTCTCAAGGGCCACGGTGGGAGCATCGCAAGTGGCGTGGGAGAAGAGTCCCAGCGGGAGGCCAGTCGAACCGAGTTCGACGATGCCGGTATGGTCGCGGAGCAAAGCTGGGGTGTGTCCGGCGTTGGTGTAGCAGAGCGTGCCGAACTTCTCGTGGTAGCAGGCGATGAAAGCGGGACAGGAGTGGACGCCTTTGCAGGCGTCGATAAGGCCGCGATTGATGCGAAGACAGAGTTGCGTCATGGCATTCGCTTCGTTGAGATCCGCGGGCGAGAACAGCTCCGCTCCGACGTTGCGAAAAATATGCTGCGCGGTTGCGAGGACGGAACGATTGTCCGGGCGGAGTCCGGCCACGTCGAGCAGACCAAACAGAATGCGCTCGGGACCGACACGCAGGGAGTCGTAGAAATCTCCGGCGATGCGCTTGCCCACGAACTGAGCCGCGATTTCTGCGCCCTCGATCTTCGGAAATATCGTAGGGACAGGCTCGGCTGGCGCGGGAGCTACGTCTTGAGAGTGAAAGAGGGAGTGCATGGCAGGCAGGCCCAGAGGCGAAACTAGCACAAGGGAGAGGAAGGGGCAAACGGAGTTACTCGCCGTATTTGTCGGCGAGGTAGCGGGCGATGTCGGTTTCGAGCTGGCCGTAGTCGGAGTGAATGGTGGCGCGCAGGGCGGCTTCGGTGGAATTGCCCTGGCTGAGGCGTTCGAGGATGCGCTGGATATCGCTCATGCCGTAGGAATCGTTGATGTAGGACACGGCCGCCAACGATTCGGCGTAGGCTACATAGGCTTGGGCTCCCGAAAAATTCTGGAAGCTGCCTTCGAGCGCGTTCAGCGGAATATTTTGTTGCGCTTTGTAGAGCAGAGAGAGCTGGTGACCGTCGCCGCCAAGACTTTTGGGCTCGAGGAACTGGGCGATGCCTTCGTGCAGCCAGGGCGGGCAGCGTCCGCCGGAAAGCTGAGTAATAAAAGAGTGGGCCAGTTCATGTTTGAGAACGTGCGCCAGTTCCGACGTCATGGAGCTTAGGCCGCTGACCGGGATGCGCAGCTTGCCGTCATTGATCGCGCCGGACCAGGTGGGGGCGTGGGTGACGTCGAAGAATGCTTGCTCAGTGTAGAGCGTGACCAGAATATTGTCGCGGGGGGGATTGCCTAGGTCGCGAACCAGGTCGTCGTAGTCGGATTCGAGGGCTTGCAGGATTTGTCCGCGAAGGGCTTCAGATGTTTGCCTGCCTTCATAGTGAAGAGTGAAATGAGTGCTTTCGCCGGAGGCGAATTCGGACTCGACCGTTTGCTCGCGCTGGGCTTTGGCCAGAAACTGCTGCACCGCCGAGTCGGGGCGCAGCTCGAGGGAACGCTTCCAGGAGGCGACGGCATCCTTAGTATGATCTGACGCGAACTGAGCGTAGCCGAGCATGGTGTAGGCGTCAGGGGAACTGGGCGCGGCGGCGGCTGCGCGCTGGGCGTAGGGCAGCGCTTGGGCGGCGTTTCCGGTGCGGACCAGCAACGCGGAGTAATACACGAGGATGGTCGAATTGTTGGGCTGGAAGCGGAGAGCGCTTTCGAAATACTGCCGAGACTGCGCGATGTTGCCGTGTTCGAATTCGAATTTTCCGGCGATGAAGTCGGCGGTGGCGCTTAGTTCGGCGTTGCCCTTGTTTTCGAGGCTGGCGAGAGTGTCGGCGTCGACTTTGCCTTCCTTGATAATTTTCGCGACCAGATCGCCTTCGTTGGCCAGACTGTCGGCGGGAGTGAAGGCGGGAAGGTCACCGACCTTGGCCGCGCTCGCACCGCCGTGAGTGGGCATGCCACCGGCGTCAATGTGATCCACTGAAGATTTAAGGATGGCGTAGGTGTCGTCGCCGATGTCGTACTCGTAATGGACGCCGCTTTCGCGGACGTGATCGGCCAGGATGGTGCGGCCGTTTTTCAAATGGATTGTGTCTGCGGATGCTCCGCTTAGGGCGAGCAGGCAGACCAGGGCGAGCTGCCCGGTAAAGAGAATGGTGACACGTAGACGCATTCAGGCGCATTCTAGCAACTGAGGAGCGGCCACCCAGGTGACGAAGGTACTACTCGAGCTGCGAGGCTTGTGTGTTGCGACGGCGGTTGGGCTGCTCGCGGGCACGCTGGCGGTCGTGTCGACGTCAGCAACTGAGAACCCTCCGGACAAGCCTGCCGAGGCGTTGTATCTGCAGCTCGGAAAGGTCGGCCTCGATCCGGCGCGGGTATATCAGGTGCGGGGCGCGTCGCTGGATCGATCGGCGGTACACATCAGTCTGGAAGACGGCACTATCGGTTTCACTCAGGACGTGATGGGACACATCACGGGAGCATTCTTTGAGGGCGACGGCGAGGTGCTGCTGACGCCGCCGAATGAGGTTGAACGCAAATCGATGAGTTTGTCTACGGGGATGGCAATTCTCGAAGAGCACTTTGCCACGGCTTATTTTCGCTTCAACGATGATGTAGCGGCGGAGTTGCGGCCCGATTTGCGGGCAACGGAAAACCAGCAGGAGTTCATCGAGCGCTGGAACGAGACGGCGAGGAATCTGGCGAACGTGGATGCGATGCGGCTGCTGTTGACGTTCAGCCGGATGCTTCCGGTGACCGGCGCTGCTTCACGTGAACCAGCCGAGCTGTCCCCGCCAGCGGGCACGGAGGACCGGTTTCTGCACGCGCGGCTGCAAGGAACCAAGCTGGGAGTTTTCGACGTCTTCTTTGATTCCTCCGCTACGGAGCAGGCTCAGGTCGGGCAGGCGAGAGCGGCCGGGAACGGAGGCTTGTACTACGACGTCTGGACCTCATTTTCGCCGGTGAAGCCTGGGACTGCGCAGAAAGTCGACCGGGCTCCCGCCGGAACTAAGAGAGCGCGGGACGGCCGGGTCACGATTGGCCGCTATACGATCACGACCGAGGTACAGCCTCCAAAGCGAATTCAGGCACGGGCCCGGGTGCAATGTGAGATCAAGGAGGGCGGGGCGCGGGCGGTGCTGTTTGAGTTGTCGCGTTACCTGCAGATAGAAAGCGTCAAGCTGGACGGCCAGGCGGTGGAATTTATTCAGAATCCCGCGGTGGAAGGGACGCAGCTTTCGAGGCGCGGCAACGATCTGGTTGCGGTGATGCTGCCAGAGCCGGCGCAAGCGGGGCAGAGAATCGATCTTGAATTTGTTTATGGCGGTGAAGTTCTGGCGGAAGCGGGCAGCGGGCTGCTCTATGTGGGAGCGCGGGGCACGTGGTATCCGAACCGTGGGATTGCGATGGCGGATTTCGATTTGACGTTTGAGTATCCTCCGGGCTGGACGCTGGTCGCGACCGGAAAGCCCGCGGCGGTTCCGGCTGCGGAGTCGGGCGCGAAAGTGAATCTTCAACAGAACATCGGTGAGCAGATTTCGCGTTGGGTATCGGAACGCCCGATTCCCCTTGCAGGCTTCAATCTCGGCAAATACAAATTGGCCACGACGCAAGCCGGGGACATCCTGGTCGAGACCTATGCTACGACCGGAGTGGAGCGAAACTTCCCGACCCCGCGGGCGCAGGTGATTGAGCCCGATCCTTCGGAGCCGGCGGCGCGACCGCTGCAGTTGTCGATTCCGAGCCGGCCGTCGCCGTCGCAAACCGAGGTTACGGTCGGCGAATCAGCGGCGCGGGCCATTCAGTATTATGCGCAACGCTTTGGCCCGTATCCCTATGGTCGATTGGCTTTGACCCAGTTGCCGGGGCGTGACAGTCAGGGCTGGCCGGGCCTGGTGTTTCTTTCGTCGTATGCGTTTCTGGATCAGGAGCAGCGCGAACAATTGCATTTCACGCCCGACAAGATCCTGCTGCAGCAGCAAATTCCGGCGCATGAGACGGCGCACCAGTGGTGGGGCGATCTCATAACCTGGAAGACCTACCGCGACCAGTGGATTTCTGAAGGGCTGGCAAATTATTGCTCGTTGATGATGCTTGAGGAAAAAAATCCTGCAGGTTTTCGACAGGTGATGGACCAGTATCGCCGCGATCTGGTCGGAAAGAATAAAGATGGCATGTCACCGATGGAAGTGGGCCCGGTGACTCTGGGGTCGCGGCTGCTCTCGTCGCGGTCACCAGAAGGATACGAGGCGATTATTTACGGCCGGGGGACGTGGCTGTTCCACATGTTGCGGGCGATGTTGAAAGATGCTGCGTCGCAAGGGGGACGCAAGGCGAAGGGTGGTGGTAGCGCCGAAGATCCTTTTGTGCGGGCGCTGCAAAAAGTGCGGCAGCGGTATGAAGGCCAGGCGATCGGCACTCGCGAACTGCTGGATGTTTTCGCGGAAGATCTTCCGCCTGCGCTGCGTTACGAGGGCAAGCCTTCGCTGGATTGGTTTCTGGAAGGGTGGATCAACGGCACGGCGCTGCCTAAGCTGGAGCTCAAGGCGGTGAAATTCACCGCCAAGGACGCAGGCTCAGTTGTGAGTGGAGAGATTATGCAGCGAGATGCGCCACAAGACCTGGTGACGTCGGTTCCGGTGTATGCCGTGATGGCCGGGAAACAGATGGTGCTGTTGGGGCGAGTATTCGCCGACGGCGAAGAGACCTCGTTTCATTTGCCGGCGCCCGCCGGAACGCACAAGATTGTGCTCGATCCCAATGAGACCGTGCTGACTGGTCCGAGGTAGAGGCAGCTGAACCGCAGTCATTTCATACCCGAATCGGTCTGGCATTCCGCGCGCGATTCCTGAAACGGACAATAGGAAATATAGGGGCGATATCGGTGGAAGAGCTCTCCTCACCTAAGTAGCGCATTCCGTTTGGGTTTTAGCGCCAGACCGTCACCGACGCGTAATGGCAGGCCATCTGCTTAGAGAACCGGTGCAGGCGCGTTGAAAAATGACGATGCAACTGCGCAATGGTCGAGGAGATTGCCATGGACGCACAAACGACCGAGACTCGAGAAACTGGAAGCGGGCAGCTTCTCGCTGCAGAGGAGTTGGCGGGAAGGGGAACGATCCTGCTGGTGGAGGACGACGCGTTTGTGCGTGGCGTGACCGGCGAAGTTCTGCGAGCTGCGGGCTACGAAGTGCTGACCGCCAGGAATGCGGCGGAAGCTGCAGGCATTTACGCCGTACGCCGCGACGGAGTGGAACTTCTGGTGAGCGACGTGATTCTGCCCGGCGAGAACGGCCGCGCGCTGGCGAGAAGGCTGCGGCGAGAGAATCGGGAACTCAGGGTTTTGCTGGTCACCGGATACGCGGAGCAGATGGGACCGCAGGAGGCGCAAGCGGGAGGCGAAGAGGAAAGAGAGGAATGCCTGGCGAAGCCGTTCTCCACAGAAGTTCTGCTGCAAAGAGTGAGGCAGGTCTTGGATCGCGCCGGATTGCCGGTGGGGACAGGCGATCAGCTCACGCCAGCCTGCGGAAATGTGTAGCTTCGAGGATCTGGGTTGGAATCTGCGAAAGTGGGACCACGCGGGTGAGGATGCCGAGTTCGGCGCAGACGCGAGGCATGCCGTAGACCGTGCAAGTCGCTTCGTCCTGGCCGATGGTGAGGCCGCCCACGCGGAAGATGGATTGCATGCCTGCCGCGCCATCGGAACCCATGCCCGTCATGATGATTCCAAGCGCGAGCTTGCGGTAGGCGGCGGCCACGGAGTTCATTAGCACGTTGACGGATGGAATGTGCAAACAGTCTTCGGGATGAGTATCGAGGCAAAGGATGGCGCGCGACATAGAGATGCGCTCCACGCGCATGTGCTTGCCGGCGGGGGCAAGATAGACCACCCCGGGCTGAACGGTCTCGCCGTGACTAGCTTCGCGTACGGCGACGGAGCATAAGGAATTCAGACGCTGGGCGAAGGGTCCAGTAAAGCCGGCGGGCATGTGCTGCACGATGAGGATGGGCACGGAGAGGTCGCGAGGCAGAAGCGGCAGCATTTCCTGAAGAGCCTTGGGGCCGCCGGTAGAGACTCCGATGGCGACGATCGCGGGCCGGAACGTGCGGGCGTGGGGGTGGCTCTCCCGCGCGGACGGCTGAGGGGGTTTTCTGGTTGAGAGGCCGGTTGTTTGCAACGTCCGTGATTGTGCGGCTGCGTGGATTTTGGCGACCAGGTCGGGACGTATGTGTTGAATGTCGAGCGATGTGGCCATAAGATTCTTGGGGACGTAGTCGTCGGCGCCGGTGTCGAGACACTGCACCCTGTCCTCGACCCGGGTGCGCTGGGTCAGCACCAGCACCGGCACGCTCGGCTTTTTGGCGCGCAAATAACGCAGCACGCTCACACCGTCGAGTTTGGGCAGGTTGAGGTCGAGAATCACGACGTCATACTCGGCCTCGGTCGCCGCAGTCCGGGCCTGTTCGCCATCCGGAAAAACGTCCACTGAGTAATGTTCGCCTTCGAGACCCTGGCGAACGAATTTGGCCAGCGCCTCATCATCTTCCGCGATAAGAATTCGCATACTCTGAACCGTCCTTAATTCAACAGCCCCAGTGTAGTTAGAAACCGCTCAACCGCAGCCAAAACTGCGCTTACACAAAGGTGTGTAGGTGCAGAAATGGCGCTCGATTTCAAATCGGGAGATTCGACGGTAGCGCTCTTTTTGCGAACCTCCGCGGCTAATTCCTTCACGGTGGCTGCACCAGCGATAATCCGAAAGAGGGTTCTTCTGAATTGGAGTCACGCGCGTTGCAGGAGTGGAACAAAACGACACTGAAGTCTCTGCTGCTACCGGGCGGAATGCTGCTCTTGGGCGTCGTCGTGCTGGTTTACTCCGGATGGCTCACGCTGGCGCTACCTGCCCTCAGCTTCCTTGGCTATTGCGCCTTGATCGGTGGGATGTTGTTGGCTTGGCGATTTCATTCCAGCCGCATCTTCTTCGCGCTGGTGGTGCTGTTTCTGGCCCAGGAAGCGATCGCGTTATTCGGAGGCGGGCACCTCGCGCCCGGAACTTCCGGGTGGACAGCCATTCAGGCCGCGGCCGTGTTGGTGCCGCTGGACTTCGTTCTGATTGCGCTGATGCACGAGCGCGGATTTGCCGTCGCAGCCATCGCGCCAGTGGGATTGTTCCTGTTCGTGCAAACGGTGATTGTGGGCGTGCTCAGCCGCGCGGCCGAGGGAGCGCCTTCGCCACTGGTGCGGGGGCATCACCTGGCGAGTTCGGTTGCAGTACCGATTTCCATGCCGGGGTATGCTCTGCTCGTATTCGCGGGCGCGGGCTTCGTGCTGCTGGTGCGGTTTCTGCTCACCCGCAAGCCGGTCGACAGTGCGTTGTTGTGGTCGCTTTCCGCCTTTTTCCTGGCGCTGCGATTCGGCGGCAGCGCGCGAGTTTCGACCATATATTCGGCCACGGCGGCGGGCATTCTGGCGGCTTCGATCGTTGAGAACTCTTATCTGCTGGCCTATCACGATGAGCTTACCTCGCTGCCCTCGCGCCGCGCGTACAACGACTCCCTGCTGCGGCTGCAGCATCCTTATTCGATTGCGGTGGTCGATATCGATCACTTCAAGCGCTTTAACGATACTCACGGACACGACACCGGCGACCAGGTTTTGCAACTGGTCGCGGCGAACTTGTCGCGCGTAACCGGCGGAGGTCAGGCCTTCCGTTGCGGCGGCGAGGAGTTCAACATCGTGTTTCCGGGACGGACCACTTCCGAAGTTGTGGATCATCTCGAGCGTCTGCGGGTTGCAATCGAGTCGTCGAAATTTCGCGTGCGAGGCAGTGACCGCCGCGAAGTTCCGCGAGGGCCGGACCGGCGGAATGAGCGGACCCGCGGACGCGCGCGAAAGGCAGATTCTATCCGGAAACTCGCCCGGACGCCGCAACTTCCCGCCCTTCTCTCGGTGACAGTGAGCATCGGGGTCGCGACGTCGTCGAAAGAAAAATTACACCCCGACGAAGTGTTGCAAGCGGCCGACAAGGCACTCTATCGCGCGAAGGCCAACGGGCGGAATCGGATGGAGACGGCGGGTTCAAGCAGGCGGAAAGCTCGTGCCGAAGCTGGGATCGCCTGAACCGATCGCAATCTGCACCATCGGCGCCGGAACAAAAGCGAACCGCCTCAAGCTTCGTGAATCTGGCCAGTTCAATCCGGCCAGTCTCTTCACGCCAGTTTAATCGGGGCCACTCAATCGGAAAAAATTCGTCACGCCGAGGGCTGTCCGAAAGTCGTGCGGCCCGGACCGTCATCCGTAGGACGGGAAGTTATGACGGCCCGGTTCCGAACGTTTCGCAAGCACCGCGGGCCGTGCGGTCAGCCAGCGGTCGTCGGCGGGATCGGGTGTTTCCGGCCGGTGCCCCTGCAAGCGGGACATTTCAAGCGGATAAATGCGACGCCGTCAGACTTACCGTTCAAGTCCACCGGTTTCGCAACATATCCAGTACCGCCGCAATTCGGGCAGTCGTCTGGTGCCACTCCTCTCCCCCCTCAGTGTTAAAAGGATTGTGCACGACGGGAGCACGAAATTCGCGTGAGATTGTTTTGCGTTACGAATCACGAACAAGAATTTGACAGATTCGAATTCTCAACCGCCTGAAGCGCGAAGAGGGCGCAAACTCACGGCCTCGGACCGGGCCGGCCAGGAATTAAATGAAACGTCTCGCCGCTCTTGGATATCCAAGTTCCGAAGTCAAGAGTGGGCCTGGGCGAGAGGTAGAACTCTCAATTGTTCTAATGTTTCGTTCTGAAAGGACCGCATCATGATTTTAGGCATGACAACATCGACGTTCACGCTGATCCACGTATTGCTCAGCCTGGTGGGGATTGCCTCCGGGTTCATCGTGGTTTACGGCTTCCTCACCGGGAAACGCCTCAACAGTTGGACTTCGATTTTCCTCGCCACTACGGTCTTGACGAGCCTTACCGGATTTTTGTTTCCCGTCGAGCACATTCTGCCGTCCCATATTGTGGGGATGATCTCGCTGGTGGTGCTGGCGGTCGCGATCGTGGCCCGCTACGCGCTTCACCTGGCCAACGCCTGGCGATGGATCTACGTGGTCTCCGCCGTGCTGGCTCTTTATTTGAATTCCTTCGTCGCGGTAGTCCAGTCCTTTCTGAAGGTGCCTGCCCTCAAGGCGCTGGCCCCAACACAGAAAGAGCCACCATTTCTGGTCGCTCAACTCACGGTGATGGCGATCTTCATCGTGCTGGGCATTTTGTCGGTGAAGAGATTCCATGTGGAGCGGGTCGCTGCCGCGTAGTCGGCTGCTCCTCTCTAATCCAGTTTCGATGGATGGCACGTGTGCGCGGTTACTGCCGGTCGAAAAGATCGCTGCAAACGATTCCGCTGTCGGCCTTCGAGAAGAAGGATTTCGCCGCCCGGGCGATCCCGAGAGGCAGAAAGACAAGAAATGTAAGAAATGAGGATCGGCAGCCGGTACAGATTGCGTTCAAAGCTGATTCCCTTTCCACCTACCAGCAACGTTCCACGCAGCATGGTGCTCTAGCTGAACAACGCGGAGATGCGGCGTCCCTCGGAACCAGTGAAGTAAATAGACCCAGCAACCTGGACTTACTGGCCCGCGCTTACGCCAACATGGATTTCTTGCATTTCCTTCCCGAACCGATACTTATGGGAATGTAGTGCTCGAGGCGTTGGCTTCCGGCGTGCCTGCTATCGTGACGAATGAAGGCGGCCCTCAGTTTATCGTTCGCTCCGGCGAAACTGGATTTGTGGCCGACAACCTGCAGGAATTCTGCGCGAGTATCCTGCATCTCGCGAAGCGGCCTGAGATCCGGCATAACATGGGTGCGGCTGCCCGGGCGTATGCGATGGCTGCATCATGGGACACAGTTTTTGAGTCTGTTTTTGGCGGATATGAGCGTACCTTGAGAGAGAGCGTCCCCACTGGGAAGAAGGTGAGGCCTCACACCGGAGTAACTGCGCCGCACCTTGGGTAACCACCATCCTGGGGTAAAGGCGAGGTAAAAAGAAGGAATATGCAAAGAGTCCAATTACGTCGCGCGGCAAGGGTTGCCCTCTTTTTCCTGCTGTATGTTCTCCTGGCGCTCCACGCCTCGGCGCAAACAGCATCGCAACCGGCAGAGGAGCCCGCAGCATCCATCAAGAGTTCGCCCTTGCCGATGGAAGACGTGGTGAGAAATCTGCAACAGAAAAATGCAGAGCGGGCAGCTGCTCTCGAAGAGTTTGCCGGAACACGCGTCTACCGCATGCAGTATCGTGGCATCCCCAGCGATCACGACGCCGAGATGGTGGTCAGCATGACTTTCCATGCACCGGCTGCGAAGCAGTTCAGCGTGCTGTCGCAAACGGGATCGAAGTTCATCGTCGAGCACGTTTTCATGAAACTGCTGGAAGGTGAACAGGAGGCAGCCAGCGACGAAAACCGCCGGCGCACCGCCTTGAGCACCGAGAACTACGACTTCGCGCTGGCCGGTTACGAGAACGATGCGGCCGGGGGGCGATACATCCTTGATCTGCTGCCCAAAACCAAGAACAAGTTTCTTTATCGGGGAAGAATCTGGGTCGACGACAAGGACTTCGCTGTGGTGCGGATCGAAGGCGAGCCCGGGAAGAATCCATCTTTCTGGATCAAGAAAACTGAAATTGCGCATCGGTATGTGAAGGTAAACGGCTTCTGGCTGCCGGCTGAAAGCCACACGGAGAGCGTGACCCGGCTCGGAGGGCGGGCCATCCTCTCCATCGAATATAAGGATTACAAGATTACGAGATCGACGCCCCTTCCGGTCGAGAACGCGCGCGCCGACCAGGGATCATCCCGCACCTTGGGGATTCGCTGAGTCGAGATCCGAGCGAAATTCCGAAACAACAGCATCCGCCAGTGGTGCAGGTTACTCTCTCTGCGATATGCTTCTTTTTTCGTCGGGAGGTAATTTATGCGCCATCCAATACTGATTGCCATCGTTCTGCTTGTCGCTTCGATCACTGCCAGCACTCAAAGCACGCGGCATCCGTTTAGCGAGGACGACGCTGCCTTGCTGCGGAGCGCATCGGCCGTCGCAGTTTCGCCCGATGGCAAAAGCGTTCTCTACCGCGTGCGTTTCGGTGGGGCCAAGGGACCTGACAATACGGAGTGGCAGTTGATCGGGGTGGCTGGCGGCGAGTCGCGTCACCTGACTGTTCCAGAAAAATTCCGGCCGACGGGATTTACTCGCGACGGTGCTGCACTCTATGGCTTGTACGAAGTCAACAAGATGGGGCAACTCGCGACACTGGCGCTCGCGGCACCCAACACCGCCGCCGCGGCGGCAGCCACGCCCGTGCCGCTGACTTCGCTTCCGCGGGGCATCCACTCGGCCACCATCTCGTCCGATGGAGCGCATTACGCCATCCTGGCCGATCCGCGGCTTCCCGATGCGCTGGCCGATGTACATACCGTCATCGAGGCCGAATCGACCAGCCTTTATGTCGTCGGCACCGATGGTTCAGGCGGCGAGTGGTGGTGTCCAACATTGAAAAATGTCGGCGAGGTCGCGTGGTCGCGCGACGGTGCTTCGCTGGCAGTTTTGTCGCAGACGCCGAAGATTGGGTTTCATTACGTCAGATCGCTTATCGATGTTTGCAGCGCCACGGGCGCGCGGCACGTCGCCACCATTGATGAGGCCACAAGTGGGATTGGCTGGATCAATGACGGCAAGGATATCGCGTTCCTGAGCACGACCACAGAGGTGGTGACGCCGGACCATGTCTGGACTGTTGCAACGAGCGGAGGATCTCCAGTCGATCGCACACCCAAGCTCGAAGGTAGCGCGGAGCAGTTATCGGTGGACGCAAACGGAAACGCCTGGGTGATGGTGGCGCACGGCGTGCGGTCGGAGGTTGACGCGTTTCAGAACAATGCGCTCGTTCCAACCTACCAGTGGCCGGACGGGACCGTCGCCGACTGGGTCGCCCCGCAGATCGCTTCCGCCCCGCAAGTACAGGTTTTCACGGTGGCTGATCCGCAACACGCCTCCAATGTCGCCATCGCGCACGACAAGACATTGCAGAAGATCACCCATGAAGGTGACGAGCAACTGGCGAAGATTGCACTGGGCGAGGTGCGGGCTGTGCACTGGTCGAGTAAGGAAGGGATTGCACTCGAAGGCATCGTGACGTTTCCGTCCGATTACCAGGCTGGGAAGGCGTATCCCTTTCTGGTGTTGCCACATGGCGGGCCGGAATCGAACGACAACCTCCGGCTCGATGTTTTTTCGCGCGTCATTGCCGGCATGGGCTATGTGGTGTTGCAGCCGGAATATTGCGGCTCAACGGGATACGGCACGGAGTTCCTGAACGCTATCTATCAGCACTTTGGCGATCGTGCCTATCGCGATGTCGACAGCGCGACCGATTATGCTGTCTCGCAGGGCTGGGCTGATCCGAACCGGCTCGCCATATTTGGATGGAGCGCGGGCGGCTTTATGACGTCCTGGACGGTCACGCAGACGCATCGCTACAAAGCTGCCATCGAGGGCGCCGGTATTACCGACTGGGGTAGCTTTATGTGGACCAGCGACGTACAGCAGATCGACTACGACGCTCGCTGGCCGGATAAAGATCCCGCCGCATTTTCTGCGTTTTCCGCCGTCATGCATGCTGAGAATGTGACCACGCCGCTGCTCGTGCTGCATGGCGCGGCCGACGAGCGCGTGCCAACGTATCAAGGGCGCGAATATTTCGAGGTGCTGGCGGCGCGCGGCAAAACGACTCGGATGGTGACGTATCCTGGCTCGCCGCATTTTCCTACGGTGTGGGAGCAGCGTCAGGATGTTTTTCGTGAGATTGCCGCGTGGCTGGCGCGCTATAACCCATGAAATTGTTCAAAGTTTGAAGCGTCGTTCGCGTGAGTCCAAAAATCCGCGAATGCATCTAGGTAAGGCATGGAAAGCCTGAAGAAGTTCGACTTAACTGAAGTGAGCGCAGTTCTCGCTCGCACTCCCGCAACTCTGAATACGCTGTTGCGCGGACTCCCCGACACGTGGGTGATGAGCAACGAAGGGCGCAGGATAGAGGGTAAAGATACCTGGAGCGCCTTCGACATTGTGGGCCACCTGATTGTCGGGGAGCGCACCGACTGGATGCCGCGCGCGCGTATCATCCTGGAAAACGGCGAGGCGCGGGCATTCGATCCCTTTGACCGTTTCGCGCAATCGAAAGACAGTGAAGGCAAGTCGCTGGAACAGCTGTTGGACGAGTTCGCCCGCTTGCGCAGCGATAACCTGGCCGCACTGCGGGCTCTGAATTTGCAGCCAGTCGATCTCGGCCGGCGCGGAAAGCATCCCGCATTAGGAGTCGTGACTCTATCGGAACTTCTGGCGACCTGGGCGGTTCATGACCTCACTCATTTGCATCAAATCTCGCGCGTAATGGCTCACCAATATCGTGACGCTGTCGGTCCATGGAGCGCGTATCTGGGCGTGCTGCATTGTTCCGGTCACAGCGCGTAGGTGATCTTTGCTCTGCGGTTTGTCGTCATCGCGAGAGAAAGATTATCTTGGTTCGTCCCTGCTAATCAGAAAGTCTCGCCATGAATGTTCTGGTTTTGAACTCCGGAAGCTCCAGCTTGAAGTTTCAGGTGATCGCCACCGATCTGGAGCGGATCAAGCAGTTCAAGGACGATCGTCTCTGCCGAGGAGAAGTGGAGGGGATTGGCGGCGAAGCCGTCGTAATCTTTCACAACAAAAATGGCCAGAGTCAGAAATTCACGACTGCGCTGCCTGATATTTCTGCGGCTGTGGATTACGTAGTCCGGTTCATCGCGTCAGAAAAATCAGGCGTCCCTGAAATCAAGAGCACGGCCGATGTGAATGCTGTCGGACACCGTGTGGTGCATGGTGGCGAGCTCTTCTCGGCATCGGCGTTGATTGACGACAAGGTTTTGGAAGGGATTGAAGCTTGCATCGACCTTGCGCCGTTGCACAATCCGGATAACGTCAAAGGCATCCTGGCCGCTCGCGACCTGTTCGGCAATGCGATTCCGCAAGTGGCCGTGTTCGACACCGCGTTTCATCATTCGATTCCGGATCGGGCTTGGCTATATGCCATTCCGTATCACCTTTACGAGCGTCATCGCATCCGTCGTTATGGGTTCCATGGGACCTCGCACCGCTATGTGGCATTTCGTTACCGCGCGCTGCGGGGACTTACGCGCGAGCAGACGAACATCATCACGTTGCATCTGGGAAATGGCTGTTCGGCAGCCGCGATCCGCGCGGGCGCTTCTGTCGACACCTCTATGGGAATGACGCCGCTCGAAGGCCTGGTGATGGGCACGCGCTCCGGCGACCTCGATCCCGCCATCGTCAGCGTCATCGCGCGGAAAGAAGGGATGTCTCCTTCGGAAGTGGACACGCTGCTGAACACGAAGTCCGGCCTGCTCGGCATTTCTGGGCTCACCAATGACATGCGGCAGTTGCAGGGGGAATTGAAAGAACACGATGACCGCCGTGTGCGGCTTGCCATCGACATTTTCTGCTACCGAGCCCGGAAATATATCGGCGCATACCTGGCGGCCATGGGCGGAGCCGATGCCGTCGTTTTTACTGGCGGCATTGGAGAAAACTCGCCCGAGATCCGAGCCCAGATTTGCGAAGGCATGGAGTGGGCCGGTCTCAAACTGGATACATCCAGGAATCAGGAGACTGTGGCCCGCGAAGGCAAAATCTCCACCGACGATTCCACGCTGCTCGCCTACGCGATCCCCACTGACGAGGAATTGCTGATTGCGCGCGACACGGTGCGCGTAATTCTGGGCGAGCCTCACCCGTCGTGAAGTTCTCTCGCCGTGCTAGTACGGCCACGTCCATCCCGCTGCTTCGGGCTGGTCGATTCCGTACTGGTGAGCGTAGTTCTTGCACTCGATCTGCTGGTTCAAGAATCTCTCTTTCGCGTGGCCGCCGATTTTTTGCAATCGCGGCACGCGGTCGATCACATCCATCGCCAGACTGAAGCGGTCAATGTTGTTGTTGATGGCCAACTCCAGCGGCGTGTTGATGTTTCCTTTTTCCTTGTAGCCGCGCACGTGAAAGTTGGCGTGATTGCTGCGGCGATAGGCCAGGCGATGGATTAAGTAAGGATAGCCGTGGAAATTGAAGATGACCGGCTTGTCGACCGTGAACAAGGAATCGAAATCCCGGTCGGTCAGTCCGTGAGGATGCTCGGTGCTGGGCTGGAGCTTGAACAGATCGACCACGTTGATGAACCGGATCTTGATGTCGGGAAATTCCTTGCGTAGCAGCGCGGTCGCCGCCAACGCCTCTTGTGTAGGAATGTCTCCCGCCGAGGCCATGACCACATCAGGTTCACCCTGCTCGTCGGTGCTGGCCCAGTCCCAGATGCCGATGCCTTTGGTGCAATGCGTGATGGCCGATTCTTTGTCCATGAACTGCAGATGCAGTTGCTTGTCGCATACGATTACGTTGACGTAGTTCTGGCTGCGCAGGCAATGGTCGGCGACTGACAACAGGCAGTTCACGTCGGGTGGCAGATAAATGCGCGTGACAGTTGCGCTCTTGTTCACCACCACATCGAGAAAGCCGGGATCCTGGTGGGTGAAGCCGTTATGATCCTGGCGCCACACGGTGGAAGTGATTAGAAGATTCAGGGATGCGATGGCCTCGCGCCACGACAAGTGATTGCAAATCTCCAACCACTTGGCGTGCTGGTTGAACATGGAGTCGATGACGTGGATGAACGATTCGTAGGATGAAAAGAAGCCGTGTCTGCCAGTGAGCAGGTAGCCTTCCAGCATTCCTTCCATCGTGTGTTCGCTGAGCATTTCGATGACGCGGCCGTCGGTGGCCAGTTCGCCGCGGTCGCTGTCTTCGGGGAAGAATTGCTCGATCCAAAATTTCTTGCTGACGGCATAGATTGCGTCGAGCTTGTTCGACGTGTTTTCGTCGGGAGCGAAGACGCGAAAGTTCTTCATGTTCAGCTTCATTGTGTCGCGCAGGAAAGCGCCGAGCGGCGGCGTATTTTCTGCTTTCGTTTTTCCCGGCTTCGTGCATTCGATGCCGTACTCGCGGAAATCGGGCAGTCGCAGGGCCTTCTTCAGCCGCCCGCCGTTCGCATGAGGGTTCGCGCTCATACGCCGGGTCCCTTGCGGGGCTAAGTCTCTGAATTCGGCCACAAGCTGGCCTTTGCCATCGAAAAATTCTTTGGGCTTCAGCGCGTGCATCCAGGATTCAAGAGTGCGAAGTTGTTCGGGATCCTTCTTTACGTTGGGAAGTGGCACCTGGTGAGCTCGCCAGAATCCCTCCAGGTAATGCCCTTCGACTTCGCGCGGCGCAGTCCAGCCCTTCGGCGAGCGCAGCACTATCATGGGCCAGCGCGGCCGGTCGCCCACGCCGTTCGCTCGCGCGGCCCGCTGGTGCTCACGGATTTCGAGCACGCAATGTTCCACGGTCGCCGCCATGGCTTGATGCATGGTCTCAGGGTCGGAGCCTTCCACAAAGTAAGGCGTCCATCCATAACCGCGAAGCAGATTCTCCAATTCTTCATGCGAGATCCGCGCCAGCAAAGTCGGATTATTAATCTTGTACCCGTTGAGATGCAGGATCGGAAGCACGGCTCCATCACGTGCGGGGTTGAGAAATTTGTTGATGTGCCAGGAAGTCGCGAGCGGCCCGGTCTCGGATTCTCCGTCGCCGACTACTGCGGACACGATCAGATCAGGATTGTCGAAGGCAGCGCCGCATGCGTGCGAGAGCACGTAGCCGAGCTCTCCGCCTTCATGAATCGAGCCCGGCGTCTCGGGAGTGCAGTGGCTGCCAATGCCTCCGGGAAATGAAAATTCCTTAAAGAAATCGCGCAGGCCCTCAACATCCTGGCTCTTTTCCGGATAGACCTCAGAGTAAGTCCCTTCAAGATAAGCAGGACCGAGAACGCCCGGCGCGCCATGCCCCGGCCCGGCCAGGAAGATCATGTCAAGATCGTATTTTTTAATCAGCCGGTTCAGATGGACATAGATGAACGACAAACCGGGGCTCGACCCCCAGTGCCCGAGCAGCCGGCTCTTGATGTGTTCGGGCCGCAGTGGCTCTGCGAGCAGGGGATTCTCGAGCAGATAAATCATGCCCAGGGTGAGGTAATTGCAGGCGCGCCAGTAGATATCGGTGGCTCGCAACTCGTCGGCGCTAAGAGGCTTTCCGGTTATGGTCGATCGGGTTTCACCGTACGGAGTAAGAGATGAGATTTCGGCGTTGGCGTTCGGAGCGAGGATGCTCATGGAATGACTCCTGCAAATTTGGTATTGCCTGTAGCTGATGAATGACGGAGCCCGCTGCTGTCTGTTGACCTTGCATCTGACAGCGAGTCAAAAAATAAAAATGCGAAACCGCGGTTCCAGAATTCTACTCTGATCTGATTCATTTCTGGTTACAACCATGCTGGAGCGGTTTCGAAATGGGAGGCGGAGTGCGGTTTCCCACGCGCGGAATAGCCTCATAATGGGTTGAGGCTGAAAGTTGCTTGATCCGGACTAACCAGAAAAAACGTACCAGAAATAAAATCCGGAGCGCGGATCCCCCTCCGCGCTCCGGCACCGGAAACCAGGAGACCAGTTTCCGGCGATGCTTTCTGACGGGCGAATCGCGGGTCTTACAGGCGCAGATTCCCACCGCACTTTGTCTCTAACTCTCCGGAGCGCAGTGTAATCCGCGCTCCGGAGTGAGGCCTCGACCTGCTGTCAATCGATCGCGGTCAGTTGATGGTGAACGTTTTGGCCGCGCTCGTGCCGCCTCCCGGCGTCAGGTTAACGACAGTTACAGCCGCTGTGCCTGCCGTCTTGATGTCGGTGGATGGCACGGTTGCGGTTAAGGTCGTGCCGCTTACGTGGGTAGTGGTGAGCTTCACGCCCTTCCATTCAATAACGGAACCAACGACATAGTTGGTCCCGGTAGCAGTAAGAGTGAAGGGAGCGCCACCGTGGGTCGCTGAACTCGGGGAGATCGAAGTCAGCGTTGGCACCGGATTGTCGACCACGAAGTTGGAATTTCCGGATGTGCCACCTCCCGGTGCAGGGCTGTTGACCGTGACTGCGAACGTTCCACCTTTCGCAATATCAGTGGCCAGAATGGTGGCAGTCAGCTCGGTCGCACTTACAAAAGTTGTGGCCCGAGCCGATCCCGCCCATTTCACCACCGAGGCGCTGACAAAGTTCTTGCCCGTCACCGTGATCGTGAATCCCGCACCGCCCGCGATCGCGGTGTTCGGCGAGAGCGACGTAATTACCGGCACGGGATTGTCGATAACAAGCTGCACGGTTTGCGTTCCCACCCCATCTTTAATAGTTAGGGTTGCAGTCTGTGCGCCGGTGACCGTGGGTTTTGCGGTCACCGTGATTGTGCAGTCGTGCCCAGGCAGGCGACTCACTCCGCAGTTGTTAGCCTCGGTGAACTCGCCGGGATCGGTTCCTCCTTTGATGATGCTGGTGATCGCGAGAGCCGAGTTCTGGTTGTTCGTGAGAATGATGGTTTCCGCTTTGCTTGCGCCTACATTTACTACCCCAAAGTTGACCAGCAGCGGCGAAACACTCACCGGCTGCGTGCTGTTGAACATGATGGAAATAAAGCCGGGAACGAAGTTTCCAGTGTTCATCAGCGCTACGTCCGGCATGCCGTCGCCGTTAAAGTCGGCGATTGCGGCGCTGTCCGCTCCCCGGCCATTGTAATAACCCTGCAAAGTGGTGAACGTGCCGTCGCCCTTGCCCTCGAGTATGGCAGGGCCGGGGGGGAGGCCGTTCCCGTTGGTGTAGGGAATGACTACGTCGAGGTTTCCGTCTCCGTTAAGATCGGCAACGACTGGAACCTGCGGGCCGCTGAAATTCATGCAAACGGTCGGTGCCTCTGTAAACGTGCCATTACCGTTGCCTTCGAGGAAAGCGTAGCCGAGTGAAGAGACAGGGCAGCCGGGAATTTCGCCGGTGACCACCAAGTCCGCTTTTCCGTCTTTGTTGAAATCCGCCGCGACCAGGTTGTACGGATAGAAGGACGGTGCGGTCTCGATAGGAGTCCCGAACGTGCCATCGCCGTTGCCAGGAAGTACGTAGAGAGCCGCCGGCGAATTCACGTACGCCGACGCCGCGATGTCGATCTTGCCGTCACCGTTGAAGTCGGCAAAGGTCAGATAGACGCCGTAATGAAAGACGGAGGTGAGGCCGGTATTCAAGACGCCGGGGTCATAGGTGCCGTTGCCTTTGCTCAGCAGCACACTGATGGAGCCGTCGGCGTTTCCGGTGACGATATCGAGCTTGCCGTCGCCGTTCACGTCGACCAGATAGATGACCTGTTCCTGCGCGGTTGATCCCGTCGGATAGTAAGCGGAGGGCTTGAACTTTCCCGTCCCTAAGCCTTCCAGTACGGCGACGGTGTTGCTCTGGCAACCGGCAAAGGGTGCGTCCTGCAGCGCGGCAACAAGATCGGCTTTGCCGTCGCCGTTTACGTCGCCGGTTGCAATCCACTCAACATAGTTGTTCCCACAACTGCCGGGAGTAAATAGAGAAGTCGCTCCCAGCACGCCGTGCGAACTGCCCAGGTTGATTCCAATCTTGCTGGCGTCGCCAATAATCGCTTGCGCGATATCGGGGAAGCCATCGCCGTTGAAGTCGGCGGCCACGATATTGTTCGCGGTAAGACTGCCGTAGGCGTAAAGCTGGATAGTCTCAAAAGTTCCATCGCCACGGCCCAGAGACACCGTGGTGGTATTGGATCCGTTGGACGCCAGCAGGTCGGGCGTGCCGTCGGCGTTGAAATCGCCGATCGCGACCAGAAAGTTGCTGCAATCGTTGCACGCCTGGAGCGGATACTCGGGCCCAGTGGTGAAGGTCCCGTTGCCTTTGCCGTAAAACGTGAGGACGTCTCCAAGACCGTCAGGAATAATGATGTCGAGCTTCCTGTCGTTGTTAATGTCGGCCAATACCACGTTGTTCGTGGGGTTCACAGCAACGCTGCCGACCGTGCCGTTGACTTTGAACGTGCCGCTTCCTTCGTTCAGATAGACAATGGCAGTGACGCTGCCGCCGGTGACGACCACGTCTGGTTTCTTGTCGCCGTTCACATCGCCGATGGCGACGCCGGCGCCGGCATAAACACCGCTGATCCCCACCGGGTAGTACGTGGGTGTTCCAAATGTGCCATTGCCGTTGCCCATCATAACGGTCATTCCGCTGCCTGTTGTGTCGTTGGATTGGAGAGCGAGATCGGGCTTGCCATCGCCATTCAGATCACCGACCGCCACAGAGCCGCAATTCCCAATCGCATCTGTGCAAACTGTGGTGTTGGGCAACGGCGTCTGAAAAGTGCCATCCCCGTTACCCAGGAAAACGAATACGCCGTTATACGGAGTCATCGCGACCAGGTCGAGCTTGCCGTCGCCATTCATATCTTCCGCGACAATGCTATTCGGGCCGGGATTGGTGTTGCCGCTGGCCGGAGCGGCATAAGTGTTGGAATAAGTGAGGCTGCCGGTGCCATTACCCAGATAGATGTGGACTTCCGCGTTGCCGGTGTTGGAGCTCACCGCCCATATGGCAACATCGAGCAGGTGGTCGCCATTGAAGTCGCCCACGGCGATCGCTTCCAGAAAGACGTTCGTTGCTGCGACATTGGTCGTGATGGGATTTTGGAACGTTCCGTCCCCGTTGCCCAACATCACGTCGAGAAAGGAGCCGGAACCAAGGGTGACGACGTCCAGCTTGCCGTCACCGTTGAAATCCCCGGTGGCGACGGCCACGGTGGAGTCGCTGCAGGGGTAGGGGTTGCAGTAGTCAGCGGCGAAAGTCGTGGGTGCTGGAAAAGCAATGGGACGGGTTTGCGCTTGCACCGGAGTTACCACCCCGCCGCCTATGACCGCTGCGGCGAGTATTCCGAGCAAGCTTACAATCATGCCCGAGCCCTTGCCTTGCCGATAATTCGAATTCATTTGTGTTGTCTCCTGAGAGTGAAGTGCTCTGGTCTTGTGTTACGGGGGACCTGCGTTTAATGCTGGGCGACTCTCGCCCGGAAACACGGCTCCGGTCAATGGTCTGGGAATAGCGAGCTGCTGGCGCGTATATGGCGAAACAAGATTCGTGTTTGCAATTACTTGCGCGATCTTATTGCCTGAAAGCCGGGCCTGCGTTAGCCTCCTCGATCGGGCCATTCCACTGGTTTACGCGACGGTGGTAAACTACTGGCTCCTCCCCGACGACCAATCCTTATGGTTTCCCCGCAGTCGCCGACGGCTCTCATTCGCTTTGGAGTGTTCGAGGCGGATATGCGCGCGGGCGAACTCCGGCGGAACGGCGTGAAAGTCCGCCTCCAGGACCTGCCCTTTCGGGCGCTCACCCTGTTGTTGACCCGTCCCGGGGAAGTGATCACGCGGGAGGAGTTCCGACAGGCACTCTGGCCCCCCGGCGTCTTTGTGGATTTCGAGCAGGGCATCAGCAGCGCCATCATGCGGCTGCGCGACGCTTTGGGTGACTCCGCTGACAATCCTATTTTCGTCGCGACCATCGAGCGCCGGGGCTACCGCTGGATCGGCCCCGTCCATCTACCTGAACCTGCACCGGTTGAAACGCCAGAAAAGGAATCTCCGGAAAGACCTACGACTCCTGTGGCGACGCCCGTGCCGGTAGAAGTTTCTCGGTCGCCCTGGAAGAAGATGCTTTTTGCACTTCCCGTGGTAGCGATACTTTTCGCGCTGTGGACGATCCTCCGACCTGGTTTTCGCGACGCTAAGGCGAACTCAAAATCCGCCTCGGCTACTGCCAAAGGTCAGCACCAACCCGCCAATCGTGAGGCCGAAGAGTTTTACCTAAAAGGTCGCTTTTATTGGAACAAGCGTACGCCCGAGAGCCTGAACCAGGCCTTGGACGCCTTTAACCAGGCGATCGCACGCGATCCAAACTATTCCGACGCCTACGTCGGGCTCGCCGACTGCTACAACCTGCTGCGGGAGTTTTCGGCCATGCCGGGAAACGAGGCCTACTTTAAGGCTTTTGCCGCTGCCAAGAAGGCGGTTGAGTTGGATCAGCAGTCTTCCGAGGCACATGCCTCACTGGCGTTCGTGACATTTTTTGGAATGTGGGACGCTGCCGATGCCGAGAAAGAATTCCGCCGCGCAATTGAACTGGACCCGAACAACGCCAAAGCCCACCACTGGTACGCGACGTTTCTGAATACGAATCGCCACGTTGAGGCCCTGACCGAAATCGACATTGCTCGCAAACTCGCGCCGGACTCGTCCTCCATTCTTGCCGACAAGGGCGTGCTGCTATGGGATGCTGGACATCGCGATGCGGGAATGCAATTGCTGAAACAACTGGAGACGTCCGAGCCTGATTTCGTTTCACCCCACCGTTACTTGCGGTTCGTTTATCTCGACACCGGCGATTTTCCGAACTATATCGCTGAGTGGAAAAAAGAGGCGTCGCTGACCCACGACGCGGCAAAATCGGCGGTCGTGGAGGCAGCAGCGAAAGGCTTCGTTCAGGGCGGCGAACGCGGCTTGCTGCGAGCGGAGCTTTCGGAACAGACGAAGTTCTACCAGCAAGGTAAGCTGTCACCATATTTTCTGGCGCAGACGAACGCTCGGCTCGGCAACAGGCACGAAGCACTGAAGTACCTGACGATCTGCCTGCAATCGCACGACGAACAGACACTGAACCTTCCCAATGACCACAGTTTCGCCAGTCTTCACGGCGACGCGGCCTTCGAGCAGCTACTGGCAAAAGCGGGGCTACCGGCATCGCCTCCAGGAAACACTGAACCACGACGAAATTGAAAGCGCCTTCCGCAAGGTGAACCGTTCAAACTCGCGCCTTACGCGAACAAGAAAGGCGATCGCTCCCCCAGCCTCGGGTCGATGGAAAAAGCCAGCCAGCATCAGGACTCTGAATGCTCGCGTGCCGGGGGCGAGCCGGGGTTGACAGTCGCGGGTTGCCCTGCTTTTATCATTGGTCGAACGTTGACACCGCCGTTGCTTTGCGTTCACGCAATCACTTGTCTTCCGAAAACCGCGGGTCGTTGTAAAGACGGGGCTCACATGAAGTTGAAATTGGTTCTGTTCTCAGCTTTTGCGTTGCTGTTTTCTTCCCAGCGATCGAGTGCACAGGAGCCGGAGGCGCGACTGTGGCTATCCACGCCTGACCGCACTGCCATCGTAGCGCTGCAGGCGAACTCGCTGCATTTTTCCTCTGAAGCTGGCCAGGTGCCGCAGCTCTCAGTGGACGACGCGCAGCGCTTCCAGACGATGGACGGTTTCGGATTTGCGCTGACGGGAGGAAGTGCGCAGCTGTTGATGCGCATGAGCGCGCCGCGACGGGCGGTCCTGCTGAAGGAACTATTTGCCACGGGCAGTGACGGCATCGGAGTGAGCTATCTGCGAGTCAGCATCGGAGCCTCCGATATGAACGAGCGCGTGTTCTCCTACGATGACCTGCCGGCGGGCGAAACCGACGTGGAGATGGCGAAGTTCAACCTAGGGCCGGATCTCACAGATGTGATTCCCGTGCTGAAGGAGATTTTGACGATTCGGCCCGGGATCAAAATCCTAGGATCGCCGTGGTCAGCGCCGCCCTGGATGAAAACAAACAATGATGTGAAGGGTGGCGAGCTCAAGCCTGAATTCTACGATGCGTTCGCGAAGTATTTCGTGAAGTATATCGAAGAGATGCGGGCAGAAGGTATTACGATTGACGCGATCACCGTCGAGAATGAGCCGCTGAACCCGAAGAACACACCGAGCATGGTGATGTTCGCGCCGCAACAGGATACGTTCATTGCGAAGCACCTGGGGCCTGCGTTCGAAAAGGCTGGGATTCGGACGAAGATTTTGCTCTATGACCACAATCCGGATGTACCCTCGTATCCGCTATCGATTCTGGGCGATCCCGCGGCGAGCAAGTATGTGGACGGAACGGCCTTTCACCTGTACGGCGGCGAGACCGGAGTTCTGACTGAAGTGCATGACGCGTTTCCAACGAAGGGCCTCTACATGACGGAGCAGTCAGTGGGACAGCGCAGCCAGGGGCCGCTTGGGATTGCCGAGCCAGTGAGGTCGGTCATGATTGGGGCCACCCGGAATTGGAGCCGCATTGTGCTGTTATGGAATCTCGCAGCCGATCCGCAAAACGGGCCGCACACGAGCAACGGCGGTTGCACGGGATGTTCCGGCGCGATCATGATCGATGGGGATGCCGCAACCAAGAACCTCGCCTATTATGTAGTGCAGCATTTTTCGCAGTTCGTGCCGCCGGGTTCGGTGCGAATAGCTTCGAGTGAGATGGAGCAGTTGGCGAGTGTGGCGTTCTTGAATCCGGACGGTAAGGTAGCGCTGGTGGTTTCGAACACAGCAAATTTTCCGAAGACGTTCGCGGTGAAATACCACGGCAAGTTCTTTCAGACTTCCCTGCCTGAAGAGTCGGTGGGTACTTATGTCTGGTAAGTGCGCACTCCTCCAACTCGCCTGGGCTGGTGTTGCGGCGGGGCTACTGACGGCGCAGTCGGCGCAAACCGCGAAGATCGCTAAGCCGGATTTTGGGCCGAATGTTCTGATCTTCGATTCGTCGATGCAGCCGCAGGCAATCCAGAAGCAGATTGATGCTGTGTACGCGACGCTGCAGCACGACGAATTCAGCTCGCAGCGGAAGGCGTTGCTGTTTCTACCCGGGAGTTACGCAGTCGATTTGCCGGTGGGTTTCTACACCGAAGTGATCGGCCTGGGCGCATCGCCCGATGACACTCGGATCGCGGGCAACATGCACGCGGATGCGAATCACGAACACAACAATGCGACCACGACTTTCTGGAGAGCGGCGGAAGGAATTTCGATCGTGCCGGCGGGCGGCACGATGCAGTGGGCGGTCTCGCAGGCGGTGTCGCTGCGGCGCATGCACGTGCGCGGCGACCTGGTGCTGCACCAGCACAATGGCTGGGCCAGTGGTGGATGGATGTCTGACTCGCTGGTCGACGGCAACGTCGGCTCCGGCAGCCAGCAGCAGTGGATCTCGCGGAATTGCGGTTGGAAGAGTTGGACGGGGTCGAACTGGAACATGGTGTTTGTCGGTGTGGTGCATCCGCCGGATGGAACGTGGCCTGCGCCGCCATACACGACGGTTGCAAAAACGCCAGTCGTGCGCGAAAAGCCGTTTCTGCAGGTGAACGCTGCGGGCGCGTTCAGCGTGCGGGTTCCGGAGTTGCGCAACGACAGCATCGGGATTGCGTGGCGCGGCGGAGAAACGCCGGGAGAAACAATTCCGATCGCACAGTTTTACATCGCGCGGCCGGATGTTGATACCGCGGAAACGATCAACACTCAGCTTGCCCAGGGAAAGAACCTCATTCTGACGCCAGGGATCTACGACCTTACAGCTCCGATTCGCGTGACGCGGCCGCATACTGTGGTGCTGGGCCTCGGGTTTGCGACACTGCCTCCGACGAAAGGCACGGCGGCGTTGACGACCGCCGATGCGGATGGGATCGAGATTGCGGGCCTGCTCTTCGATGCGGGTCCAACGGAGTCTCCCGTGCTCCTGGAGGTTGGGCCGGATGGAAGCCAGGCGCGCCATGCAAAGGACCCGATCAATCTGCACGATGTTTTCTTTCGCGTCGGCGGCGCGGGCGTGGGCCGCACGAAAGTAAATCTGAAGATCAACAGCAACGACACGCTGGTGGATCATACCTGGATCTGGCGGGCCGACCATGGCGACGGAGTGGGTTGGGACCTGAATACCAGCGAGAACGGGTTGGTGGTGAACGGTGACCGGGTCACGGTTTATGGCCTCTTTGTAGAGCACCATCAGAAATTCCAGGTTCTGTGGAACGGCAATGGCGGAAGGACATATTTCTACCAGTCTGAGATTCCTTACGATCCTCCGAATCAATCGAGCTACTCAAGCGCGCCGGGCGTGAACGGGTGGGCCTCGTATAAAGTGGCGGATGGAGTGACCAGCCACGAGGCATGGGGATTGGGAATATACAGCGTCTTTATTTATCCGAACGTGGTGCTGACCCGAGCGATCGAGACGCCGAAGAGTTCAGAAGTGAAGTTCCACGACATGATCACCGTTGCACTGGGCGACCATGGCGAGATCAGCCATGTCATCAACGACGCGGGTGGGGCGACATCAATTCATCCTCGCGTGACTCCGAAAGTCACGGACTTCCCCTGAGCTGTTTTCGCTCACGGCGCACGGCTGGCGCTGATGTTTTCGCGTCCTCGTCCGCCGCAGAGAAACTTCCTGGCCGACACTGCCGCATTTCGGGCGAAGCGACGACCGCCCGTTACCTTCGTAAGTGTTCAGAAACACGATTGCATCCGTAGTAGTAATTGCAACGGCCAACGACTCCTTGGTTCGAATCTGCGGACACGTTGAACAATCGCGGCGCCAAACTGAGAACAGAGTGGTTCTGACCAGCGTGTCTGGAACGCCGCTGCTTTTATGCCGATAACTACGGCTGCGCGATCGACTGCGGACCAAGTCCAAAAGCAAACAAGTTCCGCGGCACTTCTTGAGGGCGACTCTATTTTGCAAATTTGTCCTGGGAAAGGAACACATGCGCTCGCTAACGACGTTGTTTCTGCTTCTGGTCGGTTTTATGGCAACCGACTCGCTCGCACATGGTCAGGGCAAGGAATCCGCGAGCAAAGTTGATGGATCAGCAACAACTGTGAGCGCCACGAGGGAAGAGGTCAACGAACTGCACCGCGAGCTTGCCACGCAGCGCCAGACGATTGAAGAACTGAAGGACTTGGTCGAGAAGCTGGCAGAGGCGAAGACTCGCGCCGCGGACAGTTCGCTCGCGATTCAGCCGGTTTCTGCGGATGCTCCAGCAGTTAGTACAGCGACAGTCGGTGCTCGCATGGTCAGCGCTCCCGTCGCGGGCAGCGCTCGCTTGATGAACGCGGTTTACGTCGAGGCAAATCCCGCAACATCCGCGGTCGTGGATCAAGCTCCGGCGGTGCAGAAAAAAGATACTCCCCTTACATCCGGCTGGAGCGGGGAGCACTTCTTCATCAGAAGTCCTGACGGACAATTCAGCATCAGCCCCTACGGTTACGTGAACACCGATTATCGAGCCTATAAAGGCGATGGAGCGCCCGCAGACACGTTTGTCCTGCGCCAGGCTCGCTTTGGATTTCAAGGCAGCTACGGCTCGCACTTTGATTTCGCGTTGCTCTCCGATGCGGCTTCGACCACTGGTTCCGTCGTGCGCGACGTTTACCTCAACTTAAGATTCCGACCCGAGTTGCAATTCCAGGCCGGCCAGTTCAAAGCGCCCTTCGCGCAGGAAACTGGAATCGGCGACACCAGTCTCGATTTCGTCGAACGCGGATTTCAATCGATTCTCTATCCCTCAGCTGCCTCGGCGTACCGCAGTCCCGGCGCCGCGCTGCACGGCGACATTTCCGGCGGCATTGTGCAGTATTGGGTCGGCGCGTTCAACGGCAAGGGATATGCGCTGGCCAACACCACCAACGAGCCCGAGTTTATTGGGCGCCTGCGCTTTTATCCGTGGCGTAAATCGAAAAGCGACTGGGTCCGGCAATTGGCCTTCGGCGGCTCGATCGACTATGCGCGCGCGCGCGGTCTTTCCGGAGATCAGAGTTTCAATGCTACGCTACCCGACGGCGTTTACACCTTCTTCCCGCAGTTCGCCATCAACGGCCCCATCGAGCGCTACAACGGCGAGTTCACTTACATCAAGTCGCGCTTTTCCCTGCGCGGCGAATACGACCAGCTGAATCAATTCCGGCAGAATGTCGGCTCCGAGCAGGCTGGCGGGCTCGGGTTTCTGAGTCTTCCCGGAATCACCGCCAAGGCCTGGGACATCAGCACCACCTATCTGCTCACCGGAGAAAAGCGGCCGGAGAATGGTACTCCGCGAGTGAATCGTCCCCTGTTCGGCCCCGACACTCCGGGCGGACAGGGCCGCGGATTGGGCGCGTGGGAACTGGCCTTCCGCTTCACCGGCATACAAGCCAAGGAGCCGCAAGCCGATTTTCCCAACTACTACACTCAGGGTCTCGTCCCGGGATTCAACGACCACACCACTGAATACACCGCCGGCCTCAACTGGTATCCCAACTACTGGGTGAAGTACGTATTCAATCTCGGCGTTGATCAGTTGAAACAACCGAGCACAATCGGCGCTGAGCCACAGAATTATTTCGTGGTGCTGCAGAGATTGCAATTCAGGTTCTAAAAGCAGCGGATAACGAAGCGCTGTTCTGAAGTCCGTTAGAAGCCGGGAGCTGGCGAACCAGCCCCGCAAGGAAGTCGCAGGAGGGAATTTGATGAGACCGAGGATTTTGTTGCTGACTCTTCTCACCGCTCTGTTTGTCGTCCTGAGCGGTTGCGGGAGTGCCCCCAATTGTCCGGTTTGCGGCACAACGTCAAAAGGCAGTTACGCGGTGATAGACGTTATTCCCGTGCCCGAGCACAATCCCACCGGTGCGCCGGGCGGTCCCTTCAACTCCTTCGATATCAGTTGGCTCGATCCGGTGCGACATTTGGACTACATCTCCGACCGCGTCGGCCTGGCCGTCGACGTATTTGATACCAGGCAGAACATTGCAGTGACCGCGATTCAAGGCTCTAACGCTGTCGTCGATGCCGGCAATGGGGCCAGCCCGTGTCCCCAAACTGCCACGAACCCTGCTGTGGATATCATTCCACCGATCGTGGATGTGTTCGGCAACTTTACCCGTTACGGATGCAGAACGGATATGACCGGGTTGGGAGGAGCGACCGCGCCCACCTTTCATCTGATCTCGGGTTTCGGGGCGAACCATAATTTCGGCGGATTTCCCGGCGCACAATGCTGCGCGGCGCGGGGCAACGGCGTGAATCCCATGTCTGGCCCGGATGGCCTGCAGGTCACGCCTGATGGCAACTTCCTGTTTGCTGGGAACGGCAGCGCCCACTTGGTGGTCTTCGACCTCACGACGATGAATCTGAGTGTGAATCCTCCCACCGCCCCAGCAGTGCTGGCCACTATCCCAACTGGGGTCTCGGCCGACTATGACGGCCCGCTGGGCATCGCTCCCTGCATCGCTTCCTGGAGCGGAGAAGCCGGCTCCGCCGCAGATTGTGGAGACGACCGCGCCGACGAACTCGCCTATAACCCCTCAGTCACTGCAGCCGACGGAACGACTCACCAGGTAGTGGCCATCATGAACGGCGATCCTGGATTGCCGTTCGTAACTTTTATTGACGTAACCAATATCATCGGAAAAACGGGAACCATGCAGCAACAGCATTGCTTGCCGATCGATGAGACCTCTGCTTACGGCCCATATCCTGCGGGCTCTACTCCGACTACTTATCCGTATCAGGGTACGGCAGAAACCTGGGTGGCGCCGGCAGCCGGCGCTTCCTTCAACCCGCCCAGTTGCATCATCGGGCAGATCTATTATGACGGCGCGGGTGGCGCAGCATCAGCCGGAACAGGCCTCAGTGCGGGCGTTTCGGTCGACAACGTTGGGGGAACTTTTCCCTGCCCTGATCCCTCAAATCCCCAAACCTTCGGAGGTGTATCCGGATCGGTCGCCTCCATGATTCCGGGTGTCGGCATAACCCCGGGCGGCATCGCTTACACCATCCCCTGCCATCATGGGCCCATCGTGGATCAAACCGCGGGAACTTTTTGTAATCAGCCAGCCCCTGGTTCAACCTGCAGTGGCGCCATATCACCGGCCGGGATCGGCGCGATGACGTGGAATCCAAACACTGGCCACCTGCTGATGCCGAATTCGAATTCGATTCCCATCACCAACATCGGCAGCGTCGACGAGATCGATCCCAGGGTCGGCAACAACACCTGCGGCGGGCCTTGCGGGCCCGTCGTAGTCAACAGTTTCGTAACGCCAAATTGCATGCCGACCAGCATTGTTCAGGGACCAGGAAACAACTTCCTTGTCGGCTGCGCGGACCACGATGGTGAGGCCTTCCCGCCGAACGAGTACGTGATCGATGGAACATCCGGCGCCATCCTCGCCACGATTTGGAATGTCGGCGGCGTCGATGAGGTTTGGTACAACCCTGGCGACAACCGCTACTATGTTGCAGCCAGGGATATGCCTACCGGTCCAGTCATGGGCGTCATCGACGCGCGAAGCAATCTCTGGCTGGCCAACGTTACGACCAACAGCAACTCGCACAGTATTGCAGTCGATCCCGGTAACAATCACGCCTTCGTGCCACTGCAGTCAGGTGGAATCTGCACCACGCAGAGCGCCAACGGCTGCGTGGGAGTCATCGCGCAGCAGTAAGTCATGTCCATGGTGATTTATGACAACGATAGCCATAGCTAGAAAATCCGCTGCGTCGGCCTGCGGTCTGGCGTTCTCCATCTTCTTCTTGGCGATAGCACTCGCCAGCGCCTCTGAAAAGTCCACAACCCCGCCCACAGATGTCCCTGCCACTGTGATTGCTCATTTGCCATTGCCGCAGGCGACCGGGAGCGAGATGCTCCTGCAAAAGGAAAACTCGAAACAATACTTATACGTGCAGCAGGCTGCGAAGCAAGGCTTCATGATTATCGACGTGAGCATGCCGGGCCAGCCGATCCTCCTGAAACGAACGGCAGAATCGAATCAGCCAACCGCGGGAGACCTGCAGATCGTGAGCCCCGATGTAGCCATCGCGGAAGCTCCGGAAAAAACTTCGGAAACGGTCAGCAACAGCAACCATCCCACTGAAACCGTCCACGTGCTCGACTTGAGTGACCCGCGCAATCCGAAGACGCTGGAGACTTTTAGCAAGGTGACGAGTCTGCTTCCCGACGGCCGACGCGGCTTGATCTACCTGACCAACAACCAAGGCCTGTGGGTTCTTCGCTACAATCGCCCAGCCCCGCTGGAACCGGCAAAGACGAAGCCATCGTGCGACTCCAACGCGGAGATCATGGCCATGCCTCCGGACTGCGACTAGGTCAGCAGTCGAGCAAGCTGACTGTTTTTCCCGCCATTGTCCAGGGCAAGGCACAAGCGTTTATTTGACATGCGTTTCCTGGTAGTGAAGCTCCTTCCATTCTCCACCGCGTTTCACCCAAAGTTCGCTGATATACACCCTCGAGTAGCGAACTTGCGATTTGGGCGGGAACTGCATCGTGCTTTCGTAGATGACCAAGGCCGCATCGGGAGCGAGCGGGATCAACTTGAGTCCCCAGATCGTATAGTTGAAGACATTTCCGTCCGCCAGTTCGTTCACCGCTTGAAGTTTCGTCCGCTCGCCCCTGCCATCGACTTCGACGCCCTGGTAATCGTCCGCCAACAACTCGCCGTAGGCTTTCTTGTCTTTATTTTTCAGCGCTTCCCATTCCACTCGAATCTTAGCTTCGAACATAGCTTCGAGACCGGAGTCGGAGGGAAGCGCTGTTTGAGGGGCTGCGGAGTCTTTAGCGGGTGTTCGCGGCTCTTGCGCGAGGCCGACGGACGCAAGCCAAGCGATGGAGGCAAAGACGAAGCACATGTAGACGAAGTAAGATCGCATGAATCCCTCCCCACCGGAATGCAGCGAATCTTATCAGGTTGGTCTTATCAAGTTCCTCTGCAACTGTACCTCAACCTCGCTAGGAAAGTGCATAGAGACCAGCAGGGCCACTCGTCCTATTCGGATCTCAAGGCTTGCATCGGATCGAGGCGCGAGGCGCGCCACGCTGGAACGATACATGCGACCACGGCCACCGCGAGCAGCGTTGCGGCAACTGCTGCGTAGACCGCCGTATCGATTGGCTTGATCTCATAGAGCAAGTCGCGCATCAACTGGCCGGCTTCCAGGCTGGCTGCGAGGCCTGCCACCAAACCGACAATTGCGGGCCGTATTCCATCCAGCAACATCTTCCGCATCACTTGTTCGCGCCTTGCGCCGAGCGCGACGCGGATGCCGATTTCGGTCGTCCGCTGTGTTGCAATATACGACATCACACCGAACAAGCCCACGGCGGCAAGAACGAGCGACAGCGTGGCAAAAGCGACGAGCAGCGCCGCGTTAAAGCTCTGGTCGATGGTTGACTTGCCAAGCAACTGGTTCATGGTGAGCACATCAGAGACGGGTAGATCGCGGTCCATCTCGGAGACAATGCGCTGTACCGGCAGCGCGAACTGCTCCAGGTTGTGGCTGGAGCGAATCACAAGCGTGCCGACGTTCTCGACGCCTGCATCCAGCGGATAATATTGCACCGGCCGTGACGCTTCGCCGATGGCGTAGCGGGTATCGCCCACAATGCCCACAATCAAGAAATCTTTCCCGCGCACATGAATGTGCCGGTCCAGCGGATCCTCGCCGGGAAAAAACTGACCGGCGAAGGATCGGCTGACGATCACCTCGTTCGCAGCGTCCAGACGTTTCCCGCTGTCAAATGTACGGCCGCGCAAAATAGGAATGCCCATCGCGTTGAAGTACTTAGGATCAGCCCAGCGGCTTAAAGCAAACAGACCACTGCCTTGCGGCAACGGCGGATGTTCCACGATGGTGAAGCTCCAATCCATCTGATAGCCCTGCCCAGGCACAGCTGTTGCAAAACCGGCCGCATCCACTCCGGGCAGAGCGCGCACGCGCTCGAGCAGAGTGTCGTAGAAGTTGGCTCGCAGGGCAGGTGTCGCATATCGGGCATCCGGGATGCCCAGGTGCATAGTAATCACATCTTGCGTGATGCAACCCATGTCGGCAGAGCGCAGCCGTTCATAGCTCTTAAGCAGCAGTCCGGCCCCAACAAGCAAGATCACTGTCAGTCCGACCTCGAGCGTAAGCAGCACTTTGCGCAGCGTGGCACGCGCGCGGCCTCCGCCCACCGAACGCGAGGTTTCATGCAGTGCGCTCAGAATGCGCTTGTCGCTCGTGCTGAGAGCAGCGATGAGTCCGGAAAACAGCGCGCATATTACGATAACGCCGACCGTAAACACCGCCACCACGCCATCGATGTGGATGGATTCAACGCGGCTCATGTCGTTGCGAGTTTGCGTAAGCCAATGCAGCGCGACAAACGCGAGCAAAAGCCCCAACAGGCCGCCGGAGGCCGAAAGCAGCAGACACTCCATCAGCCGCTCGCCGATCAGACGCAGCCAGCCCCCGCCCAGTGCGGTGCGGATGGCCAGTTCCTTGCGCCGTGCCGCGGCCCGCGCCACCAGCAGGTTGGCTACATTGAGGCAGGCGATCAGCAGCAGGCAGAAGGTCGCCTCAAGCAACAGGTAGAGCGGCTTCTTGATTTCGCCAACTATGTGCTCCAGCAGCGGACGGCTGTTTGCGCTCGGAAATACGAATGGATCATTGAGGTGCTCATTGTGAATGCGCTGGGAGATGACACTCAGATCGGCCACGCCTTGCGACGCGCTGACCCCCGGCTTCAGCCGCCCCACAACGTGAAATTGGTGATTGCTGAACGAGGTCATCTGATCTTCGGGCTTGTCGTGGTAAACCGGTGTCCATAGCTGCGTGGACGAGTCGGGGAAGTCGAACCACTTGGGCATGACGCCGATGACGGTGTACGGCTGGGCGTCGAGAAAGATCGTCTGGTTCAAAATGTCGGGGTCACCGCCGAAGCGCCGCTTCCACAGACCCCAACTCAGCAACACCGTGCCGTTGGCTCCGGGACTGTCATCGGCCAGCGTAAAATCACGGCCCAGCGCCGGCTGTACGCCCAGCGTGCGCAACATGCTCCAGGAAAGCAACGCACTGTTCAGTTTTTCCGGCAATTGGCCGCCCGAACCGGAAAGCCCGACCCGAATCTCCTTCGCCAGCGCGAGACTGCTATAGCTGCGATTCTGGTTCTTCCACTCGGCGTACATACCGCCCGAGACCACGTTGGAATCTGTCACATCGCCTCCAAGAAAACCCGACTCATAGAGCATCACGAGGCGATTGGGATCTTGGAACGGCAAAGGCTTGAGTAAAACGCCACGCACTACGGTGAACAAGGCAACGTTGGCGCCAATGCCCAGCGCCATTACCAGGATTGCGATCACGGTAAACCCCGGCGAGCGACGAAGCGTGCGCACACTAAAACGCAGATCGCGAGCGAGCGATTCAAGCCAGTTCCACCACCAGACGGCGAGAGTCTGTTCACGAATCAGAGCAGGGTTGCCAAAGGCGCGCAAAGCCGCGCATTGAGCTTCGTCTTTCGAAATGCCCGCCTCCCGTTGCTCCTCTTCTTCTAATTCCAGGTCAGAACGCAGCTCTCGCTCCAGGTCCGCATCTCTCTTTTTGATTTGCCGCCCCTTGATTTGCCACCAGCTCATGTCAACTCTCCTCGGCGGCAGGCCACATCACGCGCGCTACGGCTTCGGCCATCTGCTTCCACTGCGATTCTTCGGCCACGAGTTGCTTCCTGCCTTTCGGAGTTAACCGGTAGTATTTGAATTCGCGATTCTTGTCCGGCGCAGTCTCCCATTTGGAGTCGACCCAGCCTCGCTTCTCCAGGCGATGCAAAGCGGGATAGAGCGACCCGTGCTGCATCTGCAGAAAATCATTCGTGGTCCGCTGAATGTGCTTCCCGATCTGGTGACCATGAGCCGGTCCATAGAGAAGCGTCCTCAAGATGAGCATGTCGAGCGTTCCCTGGAGCACTCCGACCCGTTCCTGCGGCTGTTTGGCCATGGAAGACATTCTACCCTCAATCGAGCTGCAATGGTAGATGCGGTCCGCCCAAAGTTATTAAGCGAGACCGTGGCCCCGATGCGCTCACTTTGAAACAGGCGAAGGTCTTGCGAAAAAGAGAGTCCCACTCATCGCTTGAATCATCTGTGGTTATAAGCTCATTCGCTTGGGGCAGACCTCATGGCAGCCAGTCCAAACTTTACAGCACCCCCGTTTTCCTCGACCTCTCGCCTGCTCGATCTCGATCAGGTGGAGGATCTCCTCAAGCTGCAAAAGGCTGCTCAAAAGATCAGCTCCATCCTTGACCTCGATCGGCTCGTGGATAAGGTCGTGAACGAGATCGCTCGCTCTTTCGGATGCCTGGATTCTGACATCTACCTGCACCACGAAGAGCGTGGCGAACTGGCGCTGGTGTGTGCCCATGGCTGCACCGGTTGCGAGCTCCACGGCCCGGGCCACAGCCTGAAGATCGGGAAAGGCATGGTTGGATACGTCGCATCTACCGGCCAGATGCACTATGCGCCCGATGTGCGACAGGACCCCTATTACATTGGTTGTGAAGAATCCACGCTCTCGGAAGTTGCGATTCCCCTCCATGTCGAAGGGCAATTAGTGGGAGTATTCACTGCCTCCCACAACGAGCTGAATGCCTTTGGCCCCTGCCAATTGCGGCTGCTCCAGGCCCTGTGCAGTGATGTGGCCGTGGCGGTCCACAACGCTCGCCGATTTCAGCAAGAACAGCGACAGCGCGAGCAAATGACTCACGAAGCTCGGGAGGCCCGCCTGATTCAGCAGGCGCTTCTTCCCAAGGCGTCTCCTTCGATTCCTGGGTTTAATGTCTCCGGGCTTTCCATTCCCGTGGGAGCTGTAGGCGGCGACTGGTACGACTTCATCCCCATGGACAAAGGCCGCTGGGGACTGGTTCTGGCCGACGTTTCCGGCAAGGGAACCGCTGCGGCGCTGCTCATGTCCGCCACTCGTGGCATGCTGCGATCCCTGGCCGAGGCCTCCTGCTCTCCGGGCGAAGTGCTGACCAAGCTGAATCGCCTTCTGGTCGAGGACTTCCCAGCCGGCCGTTTTGTGACCATGGTATATGCCGTGCTTGATCCGGCCAAGCGGACTCTTACCTTCGCCAACGCAGGACACCCGCTCCCCCTGTTGATGAGCGGTAGTTCGACCCGGTTCCTTGACGTGGAGCGGGGAACTCCCCTTGGGCTCGCGCCATGCGATTTCTCGGAAGTGGAAGTAGAACTACCCGTCGATTCGCGCCTGGTGCTTTACAGCGACGGCATCACGGAAGCGGAAAATCAAGCCGACGAAGAGTACGGAAGAGTACGGCTACAAGAGCATTTCTTGCGAACGGATGACGCTTGCACAGACAGCCTTCTCGATGACGTACGCTCGTTCGCCAACGGCTCCGGACTCCGTGACGACGCCAGCGTTATCTTGGTGAAAGGTTAGCCGATCCGCAAGATTCGGATCGCGTGTCGTCAGCTCGAACGCAGCTGATCGCAATTTCGGACGCTGCCGTAGTGGAGTTGAGACTAGTGGTTACTTTCTAATGTGCTCTTAATCGTCGCGAGCGCAGTCTGCAGATTCGAAACTGAACGCCCCACTGCCGCCTTCCGGACGATCGATCCCTTAAGGCCTGTGAGTCCGGCCTGCTCGGAGCCCATGGCCATAATCAGATAGAAGCCGGGTTGCTTCGAGTCGTCGCCTCCGCGCACACAGAACGAGAGATCAAGGGCAGTCTCGAAGTAATGGCTGGCATAGAGCTGCTTTTCGGCGATCGCACAAGCTACAGGATTAGAGGGATCCCCGCGCATGATCACCATCTGGACGACACGCAGCGTCGGCTTCAATCCAAACTTTACCCTGGCCCAATAGAACTTGTCTTCGACGTCCGCGGGCCTTGCCTTGGGATAGTCCAGCAGGTAGTGATAGAAATCCGGCAAATCGGCTGGCAGCGCCTTGTTGTAGCTGAGCATATAGGCGAATTGCTGCGAAACCTCCGTCGGTTCGCGCTTGTCGTTATATTCGCCAAGAGCCTCGTTGCCGTCGTGTTGATAGGCAAGCAGACGCTGGAGTGCCGTCTTACGGAGACGTTCATTCACCTGTTCATCTGCCCCGGGAGCGGACCAGTCCACGGATCGTTGAAGCTCGTCGATGGAACTGGCGGGCATCTGGATCAGACAGTCACCGGGATGACAGTTCTTCAATTCCTTGATGTCATTGCGGTCAAACGAGAAGCCCTTTAAGTCAGCAGTTTGCGGAGGGTTGCTGAAGACTCCGAGCGCCAGATAACCGGGAAGCTCGCGAAGGCGATCGAAGTCAGAGGCAAACTTGACATAGCTTTCGGGGGCAGCATGAATGTAGATGGCCCCGAACAAGAAGACCTCGGCCGGCGTGCGTGACGGTAGGGCCTTCGCAACCGCTCTTCCGACTCGAACGGCCGCGATCTGATCGTCACTCAGCCCGATGTCTTGCCGGAAGAATGTTTGCAAGTCCGGATTTGACTGCGAATATCCGAACACGGCAGCCGAGAACGATCAGCAACAACTCCACTGCGTTTTTTGCGCTTCGGCTCATAACGACTCTGTACCGGGCTGCTCTGGCAGAGCTGGGTTGGGTCTAGAGGAAGCCACTATTTTTGAGGTTCACCATGCCCCTCGCCACCTCCGAATTCAATCCGGAATCAAGTGAGGCATCACCAGCATGTAACTGCCGAAAACGAAAGCAAATGGCGGAGAGGGAGGGATTCGAACCCCCGGTACCCTTTCGGGTACGCCGGTTTTCAAGACCGGAGCCATCAACCACTCGGCCACCTCTCCGGCGGTAATACGCATGTAATAAACGCAACTTGCCTTCGGTCGCTTCTGGCTAGTTTACAACATGAGCGGTAAATCTCAGGGACGGGGCAGCAGGTCGAAAGCATTGGAATGAAATTCCATGACCTCGCCGAAGTGCGCCATAAAGTATGCGAGCGAATGGTCGCCGGCATAGGCGTGGTACTCGTGTTTCACATTCTCTTTTTGCAGTTCGTCGTGCAGCGCTGCTGCCCCTTTTTCAAAACCGTAATTGTCATCTTGCCCACAGTTGAAATAGATTGCCGTCTTTCGCAGCGCTACGGCATTTCTCTTCGCCAACACGAACGGGCTGTTCTCATTCCAGTGCGCCACGTTGATCGGCTTCCCGAACACTGCTCCGAGAATTCCGACCAGCGGCAATCCCGTTTGCGAGGCGGCGTCCAATTCTCGTGGGGACTCAGTGATCAGCGCAGCGCTCTGCGCACTCACGGCTGAGAACAGTTCCGGATGCGCGAAGCCAAGACGCAACGCCCCATAGCCTCCCATGGAAATTCCACTGATGGCGCGTCCCGCGCGGCCGGGACGAATCCGGTATTTGCCCTCGATCAGCGTTAGAAATTCCTTCAGCAAAAAATCGCTGTAGAGAACCGACCCATCGGCTGAGTTGATGTAGAAGCTGCGGCGGCCCTCGGGCGCAGCGATGAGGAAGTCTCCCATCTTGTGCCGGTTGCGCAGATCGTCCAGCAAAGTCCAACCGCCGCTGTTGAACAAGGTTTGCTCGTTGTCGCCCAAGCCGTGCAGGAAGTAAAGCACCGGATAGCGCTGAGGAGGGTGCTGCGCCGCACCCGCGTCGTAGCCTGACGGCAAATAGACGCAATAGTGAACCACTTGCCGGAGGATGCGGCTATTCATCGCACCGCAATCAATGCGGCTCTGCCCAGCGGCGCAGGCGACAGTCATCAAAAGAAAAACGCAGCCAAGCCGGAGAGCGCGGATCATTTTATGTCGGCTCACGGGTCCGTCTATTCGTAGCGCAACGCCTGCACGGGATCAAGCCGAGCCGCTCGTCCCGCAGGATACAATCCGGAAGCCAGGCTGACCAGGAACGAGAATCCAATTGCGAGCACAACCAGCCACCACGGCACGGCCCAGAAATGTTCCGGCGGAAACGACTGGCTCTTGAGCCAGATGTTGGTGCCGAAGTTGATTAGCTGGCCGATGGCCCATCCGAACACAACGCCCACAATGCCGCCGAGAATTCCCATGGCGCCGGCCTCAGCGAAGAAAAGCTTCTGCACATCGCCGTCGCTGGCGCCAATGGCTTTCATGATACCGATCTCGCGGCGCCGCTCAAGAATCGCCATCACCAGAGTATTCACGATGCCGATGCACGAAACGATCAATGCCAGACTGCCGAAGATGAAGAGGAACGCGTACAGCACTCGGAACACCAGCTGCAGACCGCGGCTCGCATCGAGAATCGAGAATGTGCCAAATCCCATCTTTTTGATTGCATCCTCCACAAGCTGAACCTGTGCAGGATTTTTCACGCGCACGCTGACGGAGGAATACACGGGTTGGTCGCTGGCGGCTCGAGAGATTTCACGCAGATCGGCAGGCTGTATCACGTGAAGACTTTGCGCCAGCTTGAGCGGGAGAAACACTTTGGCGCGGGTCGGGCCCCGCATGCTTTCAGGATCTTGATCGGAGATGCCGACGATTTTCAGCCTCAGTTCGCGGGAGATCACGGAGTATGAAGCGCCGATCAGATCTCCGTCTGCGCCGGCCACTCCGCCCGCGACTGGAGCTAACGGCGGGGTTGAACTGGGCGCACGTTGCGAGTAGAGCATCGTCAGTTCCTGGCCCAGCAGCGGCTTTGCCAGATCGGCGACATTCGTCTCATCGACTCCGCGAGCCGGAGTCTTGCCAAGCAGTTTCTCCGCAAAGGTCTTTTGCAGAATCACCTCGGCCGCCGTGTCTGAAGAAAAGAAACTGCCCTGCATTCCTTCAAAAGCGTCATTGGATTTCGCCGAAGCTGGCAGCGCGGAAATTATCTCGAGATGTGGCGTGTCTTCGAAGCGTAGTTCGGTCTGAAAGCGAATGTCAGGATATGCTTCCAATACGTTGGGAAGACGTTCGATCTCCTGGCGCGCGGATTCGTCAAGCACGCGGCTGTCCGCGGGGGCGGGTCCGCCGGACTCGTCGCGATCGCGACCCATGCCGCGAAGATCGCGTCGCGACGTGACCAGCACCGTATCAAACAAGCCTGATTTCGCCAGACGCTGCGAGAATAATCGCTGCAGTCCAATGCCCAGCGAAAGCATCGCTACCAGCGACGCCACGCCTACCGAAATACCCACGGTGGTTAGCGAATTTCTTAGCAGCGACTCGCGCAGGTTCCGAAGGGCGAGTTCGGTCAGATCAGGAATCTTCACGGCCGCCCTCCGCGCTCCCGCGAATCAGCCACACTGGACGCATTCGTTCGATCGTCAATCAACTTCCCGTCCGCCAGGAAAATCATGCGCTGCGCATAGCGCTCGGCCAGGGCGCGCTCGTGAGTGACCATCACGACCGTCATTCCCAATTCGCGGTTGAATTGCTGAACCATGTCCATGATTTCAGTTCCGGTGTGACTGTCGAGATTCCCGGTTGGTTCGTCGGCCAACAGAAGCTGCGGACGGTTGATCAGAGCACGCGCCAGCGCGGCCCTCTGCTGTTCGCCCCCAGAAAGCTCGCTGGGCCGGTGATTCATGCGCGCCCGCAATCCCACGCGCTCCAGAGCTTCACGCGCCGAGCCCGCTCGCTGACCGCGATCGACCTCCGCAAAACGCAGCGGCAGTTCCACATTTTCCGCGAGCGTCATACTGGCGATCAGATTGAAAGACTGAAACACCATGCCCACGACATGCAGCCGGTATTTAGCCAGCTCTTCGCGTGAAAGTTTTGCTAAATCACGATCCTGCACAACCACGCTTCCCGACGTCGGACGGTCGAGCCCGGCAATCAGATTCAGCACGGAAGATTTGCCCGAGCCGGAACTCCCCAGCAGCGCGACAAACTCCCCGGCACGAATCTCGACCGAGACTCCATCGACGGCGCGGATCAAAGTCTCGCCCATGCTGTAGTAACGGCAAAGATTTTCAATGCGGACGGCGCTAGTGCCGCGCGCCAAGGACACTACGGGGACTGTCGTCATAGGTGCTAGCGCATCTCTCCCCGCAGCACACGCAGAGCATCCGCTGCTTTCACATCGCCATTCTTATTCTTGGCGTCCGCGCCGTTTCCCATCACTGCGACCGCGTCTCCTTCACCCGGAGCCAAAAATAAATTCTCCTCGACGCCGTGTTGTCGCGTGTACAAGTCGTAGTAACGTCCACGCGCAGCGTAAAGCTCGGCGTGCGTGCCTCGCTCTACAATCCGCCCCTGTTCCATCACCATGATCTGGTCAGCCCGGCGAATCGTCGACAGGCGGTGTGCGATGACGAACGTGGTCCGTCCCTGCATCAGATACGACAGACCTTGCTGGATCATCTGTTCCGATTCTGAGTCGAGGCTCGAGGTTGCTTCGTCCAGAATCAGAATGCGCGGCTCCGCCAGGATGGCGCGCGCAATCGAAATGCGCTGGCGCTGCCCGCCCGACAACTTCACGCCGCGCTCGCCAACTACCGTATCGTACTTCTCAGCGAATGTATCAGCGAACTCGTCGACGCGCGCGATGCGGCAGGCGCGCATAATCTCTTCTTCGCTCGCGCCGGGCCGTGAGAACGCTACGTTTTCGCGGATCGTTCCGTCGAATAGAAACGATTCCTGCAGCACGACGCCCAGGCGGGTACGGAAGGAATCCAGTCGCACCGTGCTCAAATCGATTCCATCCACCCGCACAGCGCCCTTGGACGGAACATAGAAAGCCGAGATCAACCCGATCGTCGTAGACTTTCCTGAGCCCGACGAGCCGACCAGCGCGGTCACCGTTCCCGGCTCCGAGCGGAAAGAAATGTTATGAAGAACTTCGTGAGTTCCGTCGTAGCTGAAGCTCACGTCTTCGAACTCAACCCTCCCCACGATGTCGCCAAGCACGACGGTGCGCTTTGGGTCCTGATCTTCCGGCCGTTCTCCCATGATCTCCTGAGTGCGTTCCAACCCGGCCATGGCCTCGGTGATCTGAGTACCAATCGACACCACCTGCATGATGGGCGCGATCAAGAAGACCAAGTATAAGTTGTACGAGATGTAACCGCCCGGAGTCAGAGTGTGCGCCACCATCTGTTTTCCGCCGATGTACATGGTCGCGGCGCCAACTACTCCGAGCATCACGCTGGCGGAAAGCCCCATCAGCGACGTCGCGGTCAGCGTGCGCATCACGTTGTCGAGCAGGCGTTTCACTCCACCGGCAAAAATCTTCTCTTCGCGCTCCTCCGCGTGATATCCCTTGATCACCCGAACGCCGCCCAGCGATTCCGTCAGGCGCCCTGTAACCTCAGCGTTGATCTTGCTGCGTTCTCGGAAAATCGGACGGATGATCGAAAAAGCCTTGTTCAACGCGAGTGCGAAACAGCCGAGCGCGCCCACAGCGATCAACGTCAGCGGAACACTGGTGCGAAGCAACAACACGACCGCGATTCCGGCGGCGACCAGGCCTCCCGCAAAATCGACCAGCCCGGTTCCCAAAAGATTGCGCACGCCCTCCACGTCGCTCATGATGCGAGACACCAGCGCTCCCGTTTTATTGGCATCGTAGAAGGCCACCGGCAGACGCGAGATGTGGGCCTGCACCTCTTTGCGAAGGTCGGCGATCAAGCGCTGCGCAGCTTTCGACAGCAGCTGGGTCAGCGAAAAAGAAGTCACGCCCTGAACGAGCGTCGCCAATAAAACGGACAAAACCAGAGGCCGCAACAACCCCGCTTGGCCTTTGGTTACAACATTGTCGATCAGGTATTTCGACGAATATGGCAGTACGAATCCAGCGACCTTGTTGATCACCATCAAAACGAAACCCAGCGCAAGCAGCCAGCGGCGCGGGCGCATCAATTTCCAGACTTCGGGCCAAACGGCCTTCAGTCGCTCCATCTTCGGGGTCTTGGCGGCTTCTTTTCGTGAGATATTCAATCTACTGTTTGACTCCGTTAAGCCGGGCTTCGGTTCATTATTACTGCATTGTCACACATCTGCGGGCGCCCCGCCCGCCGCCCCGACAGCGGCCTCACTGTGACATTTGCCACCTCCACGTTGTATGCTCGGGGCGTGTCCCGCCCGTCTTCGCCGGACCGTTCCCCGACCCTCGGCCTGTTGCTGGGCCTGCTCATCACGCTGTCGGCGGTGGTGGCGTATTCCACTTACATCACCCGGCAGGTGACGAAGCTGCGCACATTGCAGTCCGAGTTGGTGGATCGCAACCGCAAGGATTCGCTCCAGTTGCTGAGGATCCAGAATGATCTCAACCTGCTTGCCGTGGCCATGCGCGACATGGTGAGCGGCGATGAGCCCTATCCCCTAACCGCCTGGTCGGCGCAGTTTCAGCGGATTCGCAACGATCTGGACGACGCGATGCGCCTGGAAGCAGCATTCGCCGCGTCCAGCCGGACGCCCGAACAGAGTGCGTTTCTTACCAGCAATTTCAGCCAATTCTGGGATGCCGTCGACCGCGTCTTCGCGCTCGCGAATAACGGCAAGGATAAAGAAGCGCGCGGGCAGATCCAGCTTTCTCTGCAGGAACGGCAAGCCGCTCTGAGCACTGCCGTGGCCCGACTGCTCGTACAAAACAGCGAAAACGAAGAGCAGGCCGGGCAACGCATCATTCAGATCTACGACCGGGTGCAGCGCCAAGTCTATGTTTTTCTGGCGGCCACGCTGCTGGCGATCCTCCTGAACGGTCTTTCGGTGATTCGTTGGAACCGGCGGTTGTTCGCGCGCCTGGCCGAGGTTTCCGAACGCCGCAGCGAACTGGCGCAGAAACTGATTACTACTCAGGAATCCACGCTGCGCTACATTTCCCGAGAACTGCACGATGAGTTCGGTCAGATTCTCACCGCCGTCGGCTCGATGTTGCGCCGAGCGGGAACTCATGCGCCCGAGGGCTCATCGCTGCGTGCAGATCTGCAGGAAGTCCTCGAGATTGTGCAAACTACTTTGGAGAGCGTCCGCAGTCTCTCGCAGGCGCTGCATCCGGTCATGCTCGACGAGGCAGGACTTGAGAGCACGCTCGACTGGTATATTCCAACCATAGAAAGACAAACCGGAATTGCCATATCCTATGAGAAGCAGGGCGCGCCGTTTCCTGTGGATGGCGGCGCCGGCGTACATGTCTACCGCGTACTGCAGGAAGCGCTGAACAATGTGGTGCGGCATTCGGGCGCAAAAGCGGCGTGGGTGCGACTGCGTTTCCTGCCCGCCGCTCTTGAGTTGGAAGTGGAAGATCACGGAGTCGGCCTCGCGGAGCGCGCGAACAAGCATGGGATTGGCCTGGTCGCCATGCGCGAGCGTTCCGAATTGATGGGCGGTCAAATTATTTTTTCTCGTCCGCCCGAAGGTGGAACCAGGGTGCATCTGGCCGTCCCGAGGGAGAAAGCAGAGTCTTATGGAAAAGAAGATCACAGTGTTGCTGGTGGATGATCACAGTCTAGTGCGGCGTGGATTCCGTCGCATGTTGGAAGATGAGTCCGACATGGAAGTGGTCGGCGAAGCGGGCAGCGGCGAAGATTCCATCAAGCTGGCGAAAGAACTTCATCCTCAGGTCGTGGTGATGGACTGCGCTCTGCCCGGTATGAACGGCCTGCAGGCCACGCGGCAAATTATTGAAGATGCCCCGCGCACTGCGGTTCTTATGCTCAGCATGCATACCGAGAGCACGTGGGTGCGCCAGGCGATCGAAGCCGGGGCCAAGGGATACATTCTCAAGAACGCTCTTGATCTGGAACTCGGAGCGGCCATCCGCAAAGTTGCCGCTGGAGAAACAGTGTTCGACCCGCAGATCGAACAGAAGTCGGTTCTAAAAGGCGAACGCAGCGCCGCACTCACACATCGCGAACTGCAGGTGCTGCAGATGATCGTCGACGGCAAGTCGAACAAAGAGATTGCGACCGCGCTCGAACTCAGCGCCAACACCGTCGCCGTGCACCGCGCCAACATTATGAACTCGCTGGGAATTCATAAGACTGCCGAACTGGTGGTCTATGCGATTCGCGCCGGCTTGGTGAACGTTCCGTGAAATGTTCCGTGAGTCGTAGGTCTTTCCTGTGGGGCGTGGCAGGACTCGCATCGTGGTCGCAGTTGCCTGGCTTGCACGCTCTAGCAACCCAGACGGGCGCGCCAGCTTCTCCAGGGTTTCGATTTACCGATGTGACCGGCCAGGCCGGAATCCATTTCCAGCACAACAGCGGAGCCTTCGGTGGAAAATTCCTGCCTGAAACTCTGGGCTCCGGATGCGCGTTCTTGGACTACGATCGCGATGGCTGGCAGGACATTCTGCTGATCAACGGCGCCGAATGGCCGGGCCACAAGAGAAGCCGCTCCACACTTCGTCTCTACCACAACAACGGCAACGGAACTTTCACCGACGTGACCGTCCGAGCAGGGCTCGACGTCGAAATGTACGGCATGGGCGTGGCCGTCGGCGATTACAACAACGACGGCTTCCCTGACATTCTGATCACCTGCGTGGGCCAGAATCGCCTTTTCCGCAACACCGGCAAAGGAACATTCGTCGATGTCACGACGCCCAGCGGTCTTGGGAAGCGCGAGGGCTTCAGCACGTCCGCACTATGGTTTGACTACGACCGCGATGGCTTGCTCGATCTCTTCGTCTGCAACTACGTGAAGTGGTCGCCGGAGCACGACGTCTTCTGCAGCCTCGACGGAAAACATAAGTCCTACTGCACTCCCGAAGCCTATCGCGGCGAGACCTGTTGGCTGTTTCACAATCGAGGCGACGGCACGTTCGAAGATGTCACTGCCGCGAGTGGAATTTTCGACAGCAGTTCAAAATCGCTAGGCGTCGCCCTGTTCGACGACAACCACAACGGCTGGCCCGATCTGCTCGTGGCCAATGACACTCAGCCCAACAAGCTCTATCGCAACCAGCGCAACGGCACATTCAAAGATGCCGCGGTCGAGGCTGGACTCGCTTTCAGCAGCGAAGGCAAAGCTCGCGCCGGCATGGGCGTCGATGTGGCAGACTTCGACAACTCGGGCACGCCCGGTGTTGCCATCACCAACTTCGACAACGAAATGATCGGACTCTACCGCATGAGCGGCAAGAGTTTCGAAGACATCGCTCCGCAATCCGGAGTGGGTATCGCCTCCAGAAACAGTCTAGGGTTCGGCTGCTCGTTTCTCGACGTCAATCTCGACGGCTGGCTCGACTTCGCTGTGGCCAACGGACACATCGACGAAACCGTGCGCAACATTCGCGGCAACGTTGGATACGCGCAGCCTCCGCAACTCTTCGTCAACAACGGCAAGGGAAATTTTCGCGAGGTCGCCTCAGAAGTTGGCGGAGGCTTCGACCAACCGAAAGTCGGCCGCGGCTTAGCCTATGCAGACTTTGATCGCGACGGCGACCTCGACCTTCTTCTCACTACCAACAACGGCCCAGCGTTTCTCTATCGCAACGATCAACTCAGCGGCAACCACAGCATCCGTTTTCGCCTCGTGGGAACGAAATCCAATCGTGACGGAATCGGCGCAAGCCTGCGCGTTTTTTCCGGCGGCATTACGCAATCTCGGGTGGTGAAGGGAGGTTCGAGTTACTTGTCGCAGTCTGAACTTCCGGTGACATTCGGGTTGGAAAAGCGAGACCACATCGAGCGTGTGGTCGTCGATTGGCCGAGCGGACGAACCGAGGAATACAAAAATCTTGCCGCGGGCCGCTGCTATGAGTGCACGGAAGGCAAAGGCATTGTTCCGCAGACTGGTTACTGAGACGAACTCGCGCCGGTGTTCGCGATGCTTCCCGCAACAACCAGGTCAATCTCGACGTAGTCGTTCACTCGCAGAAAAAGTGTGCTCGGATTCTTCATCCCCCACTTCGCATATGAGATCGTGAAATGAACCGTCGCAGTCCAGTGGTCGGCCGACATCTCCACTCCGGCTGGAACCGTGATCTCGCGATCGACCCCGTGAATGCTGAACATGCCGTGAACCTTCACCGCAGATTTTCCCGGGCTCGTTACGATGCCCTCGACCTTGTCTGGACGAAAGGCGATTACCGGATAGCGCTCGCTCTCCAGAATTTCCTTGTGCATCTTGCGGTCGCGCATGCCGCTCCCGCTTTCGCCGCTCGTTGCATCGACCACAATCTCGCCTGAGAGTTTTCCCGAAGCCGGTTCGAGCTGTAACGCTCCCTGCTTTAAACGAAAGGTCCCGTGCACGGTGTGGAGAACATCTCCCAGCGTGAACTTAACAGTAGTTTGCGAGGGATCCAGCTGGAGCGATGCCTGCTGCGCCGCCGCTGATACAGTAAGCCCGACCAGCGCAACCACAAATCTAATTTCGCGCCGGAGAAATTTCTCGCAAGCCTTGCGAATGGGGACTTTCATGTTATGCGGTTAACAATCCCCAACCTAGGGTGAGTCCATCCTTTACCGCGTGCAGCGGAGGCAACGCTCCCACATGCAATTCGAGGAACCTGCGAAAAATCTCCGGCCGCCGCCGAAAGACCTGCAATGTACGCTGCTGCAGCCAGGGTCGTTGATCGAGAGTGAGCATCAGCCGCGCCATGCACAGCGGACGCGCCCCCAGCTTGCGATGCTCGCTCTGATAGTTTGCCAGATCGCCAGACTCCAGGCATCGAGCCAAGACCACGGCCTGGCTGAACGCCAGTCCAAGCCCTTCTCCCGTGATCGCGTCCACAGTTCCCGACGCGTCTCCGATCAGAGCCACATTTCCTCGCCACACGCGCTTAAGTTTGCGATTGCCAGTGAGTGATCCTCGCTCGGTGGAGACTGTCTCCGCCCCAGCCAGCCGCGCACTCAGCCTGGGCAGCGTCCGCAGCCCTTCGTCCAACCGCAGATTGGAATCATGCGAAGCCACGGCCACGCAGACTTCCTCACCGCTCACCGCTGTGGCGTAGCCTTGGCAGCGCTCACCCCAGTAGACCTCCATATGGTCACTCCAGGGAGCCACGCGATAGTGCCGCCGAAACGCATAACGCATGCTAGGCCGCGAAACGTGGTCAAGTCTGGCCCAGCGCCGCACCCGCGAATTCGAGCCGTCCGCCCCCACAATCCAGCGTGCGCGAACGAGGCGATCACCCGCTCGATCGCCGACACGATCCCGAAGAAGAACTCCGTCTGCTGAAATGCCGGACACCGCCGTTCGCCACAACAGGCCAGCTCCGAGTTGCAATGCGCGTTCGGTCATCAGGCGATGCAGCACGGTACGGCGAACCGCGACGCCGCAGCCGTCGTCCGGAAATCGGGCCTCAGCCAACAATGAGTTGCTAATAAAGCGAACGCCACGGAACGGGAGGGCCTCGGACAGTGGCACGCGGATCCCGAGCTGCTCCAACGCTGCCCGCCCATCCGGCAGCAACCCCTCACCACAGGCCTTATCGATTGGCGGTTGCGCGCCATCCGCTACCAGAACTCGGAGCCCGCGCTCCCGCACTGCGATCGCCGCCGCCAATCCCGCTGGGCCGCCACCAATAATGAAAACGTCAGTCGAGTCTGGCGCGCTCTGACTCATTCTTTTGACCTGAGCACTTTCTGACTTACCACCGCAGCAGCAACAGTTCCGAACAGAATCCCGGACCCATGGCCGCGAGCACGCCGAGCGTACCCGGCTCCGGACGCCGGTTCTTCATCACATCTTCCAGCACTACCAAAACCGACGCTGACGAAAGATTCCCGACTTTCTTCAGGCAATCCCAGGAAGCGTCGAGTTGGCCATCATGCAAATCGAGCGCCGCCGCCGTCGCCTCCAGTACTTTCGGGCCGCCGGTGTGCAGCACCCAACTTCCTATGTCGCCACGCTTGTGCCCATGCTCGCTGAGGAACGCATCCACATCGTGCCCCAGATGCTCACGAATCAGTATCGGCACCTCGGGCGAAAGCGTGATGCGAAATCCCTTTTCGGTCACTTTCCATCCCATCATCTCTTCGGTGTCGGGATAAAACACGGATCGCGTCGCCAAAATTTCCGGACCCGTGGCATTCCGATCGTTCCCCGTAACGATGACCGCTGCCGAACCATCCGCAAAAAGTCCCGAGGAAATCAGATTGGCAACCGAAAGATCGTCGCGTTGAATAGTCAGCGAGCACAGCTCCACCGATACGAGTGCGGCCGCCTGCGACGGATAGGCGCGCACGTAATCCGCCGCCCGCGCAATACCCGCCGCTCCCGCCACGCACCCCAATCCAAAAATCGGCACACGCCGAATGTTTGCGGGCAGTCCCATGCGGTTGATGAGAAGGGCATCAATGGAGGGGCTCGAGATGCCAGTAACCGAGGTAAAGAACAACGCACCCAACTCGCTCGCGTCGATCCCGGCATGGTGCAAAGCCCGGCAGAGCGCTTGCTCGCCTAATTCCTGGGCAACCTGAATCCAAATGTCATTCGCCTGGCCCCAGGTTGTAATCTCATCATATTTTTCCGGGGGCATCGCCAGGTGGCGGCCCTCTACGGCGACATTGCGGTGCAGCCTTGCCAGCAGTTGCGGATTCTTCAGCTTGTCGCCCCAGTATTTCTGCAGCTTCTCCAGCAGGAATTTCTGGGAATAGTAATGCTTGGGAAATGCGCTGGCGGCACTGGCGATTTTCATTTGTACGAATCCCGACTGCACATGAAGTCAGCAGTTCCCCGCCAGACGTCGAGATTGCCTGGATGCCTCGCGTCCGCGTGTTCTTGGTGTCACTTATTCTCCTAATGCTCGCGGGACCAGTTGTCACCTGGCTGTCAAATCAAGAACTGCCATCAAGCTTGCTGACCCAAGTTCCCCCATCAAATCTGTCCTCGCGACGGCAATTCCCTAGAACGTCGTCACAATCGACGTCGGTGCGTTCGGAATTGGGTAGCGGTTCACGGAAGTCAACGCGCCGCTGCTCGTGTTGAGACTGAAGGACTGAAGTGTAAACGGGCTCTTCTGCGTGCCTACAAACAGATATTTGCCGGGCGGGTCGATGGCAATCGCGCCAGGCTGTGCCCCGGTGACAAACGGAGAAGTCGTCATCAAAGAAATTCCGCCGCTGGTTGAGTCAATCAAGTACCCCGTGATATTGGGCGAGCCTTGATTCGCCACGTACAGATAGTTGCCCGTCTTGTCGATCGCAAGGGCAACCGGCGTCGTTGTTCCCGATTGCTGGCCGATCGGAGAATTGGCGAGCTGAGTGAGAGATCCCGGGGTCGTAGAAGTATCAATCGTGAATTCCGAAATGGAGTTGTCGATGTTGTTGCCAGTGTAAAGAAAACTGCCATTGGGAGAAATTGCCAGCCCGTAAGGATTGATGCCCGTAAAAAAGAATGAGGTCGGATTCAGAGGCGTGAGTATCCCTTGGCTGAGGCTAAACACTTCAATATAGCCGGCAGCCTGCCCCGCACCCGTAACGTAGAGAAATCCTTCCGGCGACACTTGGATGTTAATCGGAGTGATCCCGAGCGGAACCGTCGGACCTGAGGGCTGGGTAACGGTACTCAACGTGCCATCGGTCTGGTTGATGAGAAGCACCGAGACGCTGCTACCTCCGGAATTGGCCACGTACAAGTAGTTCCCGCTCGGGTCCATGGCAAGCACCGTGGGGTCGGCGCCCACCGGCGTTCGCGCAACCGATTCGGTGAGCGCGCCCGACGGCGAAATCGTGTACAGAGAAACGTCGCCTTCACCCGCGTTCGCGGCGTACAGAAATTTGCTGGAAGGATGAATCACGAGCGACTGAACCGAAGGGCCGGCGGTGATAGGACTGACTGCCAGTTGCGTCAGGATGCCCGAGTTTGGGTCCTCACGAAAAGCAACGATCTGGTCAGACGTGGGAATCGCCGCGTACAAAAATCGGCTGGTGGTAGGACCGCAACTCACACATAGGGCCATGCTTGCGCAAACAAGAAACAAAGCCGCTGCTCTCTGTAGCATCCGTAACTCCTGAGGAAGTTGTCGAAAACGAAAAATTGCAGACTCGCTGGCTCCCGGCAAACCCGGGATGAAAAAGTACCTCTTGAGCAGTACTATTGTTGATCCCCTATCATACGGGACAAGGTGTCCCCTACGCACCCAGCACGCCTGCTCCTGGCTGCTGCGATGCAGGATTTCTCCAGACAGGTTGCATAAGCTTCTTAGTGTAGTCGACTTGTTCCTGCGGAATGAAGGATTTGTCCGTTCAGGTAAAATGCCGCCCGTCCACGCCGAGCGCTCAGTGCGCGGGACTGGGATGCGGCGCAGCCGGCGATGAGGCAGCAGGAGGAGCGTCTTCCTGACCGCCCCGCAAGGCCAATCGCAACCGGTCAAGGTACACATAAACCACAGGCGTGGTAAACAGCGTGAGCATCTGGCTCACGATCAACCCGCCGACGATCGTAATTCCCAGAGGCCGGTGCAACTCCGACCCCGTTCCCGAACCCAAAGCCAGCGGAAGCCCGCCCAGCAGCGCCGCCATGGTCGTCATCATGATGGGCCGGAAGCGCAGAATGCAGGCTTCGTAAATCGCGTCTGCCGGCTTCTTTCCCTGGTTTCGTTCGACGTCGAGGGCAACGTCGATCATCATGATGGCGTTCTTTTTCACCAGCCCAATCAGCAGGATGATTCCAATCATCCCAATGACGTTGAGCTCGTTGTGCGTCAACAGCAGCGCCAGACAGCGCTCCCACGCCTGCGGAAGGGATCGTCGAGAGAATCGTGATGGGATGAATATAGCTCTCATAAAGCATGCCCAACACGATGTAAACCGTGAACAGGGCAGTAATAATGAGGATCTTCTGACTCGACAAGGAATCCTTAAAGGCTGCGGCCGTTCCCTGAAAGCTGGCTTGAATCGTCGGCGGAAATCCAATCGTCCGTTGAGCATTTTCAATGGCGTCGGTCGCCTGGCCCAGAGAAACGCCCGGCGCCAGATTGAACGAGATGGTCACCGACGGCACCTGGCCCTGGTGGCTTACAGACAGGGGAGTATTTGATGGCTCAAAATGCGTGAACGCCGCCAGCGGCACCGGCGTTCCCGTGGTCGAGCGAAGATAAATATTCTGCAGTGCTTCCGGAGTCTGCTGAAATTGCGATGCAACCTCCATCACCACGTGATACTGGTTGAGCGGCCGGTACATCGTCGAAACCTGCCGTTGTCCAAACGCGTCGTAAAGGGCGTTGTCTAGCGTTCCCGCAGTAATTCCCATCCGGCTGGCGGTATCGCGATCGACGACCAGTTTGGCCTGCAAGCCCTTGTCCTGCTGGTCAGAATTCTGGTCGCGTAACTCGGGCAGGGCTTTCAGTTTTGCCAGCAGGCGCGGGGCGAAGCTGTTTAAGTCGTCGAGATTCGCACTCTGCAGTGTGTATTGATACTGCGCGTTCCCGCCTCGTCCGCCGATCGTGAGATCCTGGGCCGATTGCAAAATCAAGGTCGCTCCCGGCACGACCGCCAGTTTTCCGCGAAGCCGGTTGATCACATCGTCTGCGGTCACGTTCGGGCAGCGTTGCCAGAAATGCAGGTTCTTGCAGGTACCCCGCTGCTCCAGCGGCTTCAACATCATGAAGAATCGCCCTTGATTCAACGGGGAACCACCACCGGCAAAACCCACGGCGGTTTCGACCGCAGGATCTTTCAGCACGATCGCGACGTAAAGCCTCATCTTCTCGGCCATCGACTGGAAAGAAATGTCCTGCGCCGCCATCACCTGGCCCTGAATGCGCCCCGTATCCTGCTGCGGGAAGAATCCTTTCGGCACCTGGATGTACAGATACACACTCAGGCAGGCAACCAGGATGGTCAACGTCAGCGTGGCCGGCTGGTGCCTTAGCACGAACCGCAACGCGTGATCGTAAGTTCTCAGCAACCCGTCGAAAACCCACTCGCTCCAGCGGTAGAAAATATTGTGCTTCTCGTCTTTCTTAGGCGGCCGCAGAAACTTCGCGCACATCGTCGGAGTTGTGGTCAGCGAAACCAGCAGTGACACGCCGATCGCGATACTCAGCGTCACCGCAAATTCGCGGAACAACCGCCCCACGATCCCGCCCATCAGCAACAGCGGAATGAACACCGCGACCAGCGACACGCTCATCGAGATCACGGTAAACCCGATCTCCTTTGCCCCTTTGAACGCCGCCTCCACTGCGCCCATGCCGTGCTCGACGTAACGTGTGATGTTTTCCAGCACCACGATCGCATCGTCCACCACGAACCCGGTCGAAATTGCCAGCGCCATCAGCGACAGATTGTCGAGGCTGTAACCGAGTAGATACATGCCGCCGAATGTTCCCACCAACGACATAGGCACCGCGATGCTGGGAATAATGGTGGCGCGCACGGTTCGCAAAAACACGAACACGACCATGATGACCAGGAAAATCGAAATCAGAAGCGTCGTTTCAATGTCCTTCACCGACGCGCGCACTGTGACCGTGCGATCCATCACAACTGTCAATTTAATGGCGGGCGAAATCGAAGACTGCAAGTACGCCATGAGCGCGCGCACCCGGTCCACCGTGTCGATGATGTTGGCACCCGGCTGCCGAAAAATCGGCATTAACACCCCCGGCTTGCCGTTGGCCAGACCAATGTTGCGTACATCCGCCACCGAGTCCGTCAGATCAGCCACGTCGCTGAGCCGCACCGCCGCTCCGTTGCTGTAAGCGACAATCAGCGGCCGATATTGGTCTGCCGTGAAGAGCTGATCATTGTCGCTGAAAGTATCGTTCCGCGCATAGCCCGATACCTGTCCCTTCGGAGCATTCGAGTTCGCGGCGTTGAGCGCGTTCCGCACCGTGTCGAGTCCCACGCCCAGCTTGTTCAGCAGCGTGGGATTCACTTCGACCCTGACCGCGGGTTGCGACGAGCCCCACACAAATACCTGCCCGACCCCGCTCACCTGCGCCAGTTTCTGCGACAGAATCGAGTCGGCTACGTCGTACATCTGCGCCACCGTCGCGGTATCAGACGAGAGAGCCAGAATCAGAATGGGCGAGTCTGCCGGATTTACCTTGCGATAGGTCGGATTGTTCGGCAAGTTCGCGGGAAGCTGTCCGCGCGCCGCATTGATCGCCGCCTGTGTATCCCGAGCCGCAGCGTCAATGTTCCGGTTCAAATCGAATTGCATGGTGATACTGGTCGAGCCCAGCTGACTGGAAGAAGTCATCTGATTCACGGCCGCAATTCGTCCGAACTGCCGCTCGAGTGGCGTCGCAACCGCAGACGCCATGGTCTGCGGGTCTGCCCCGGGCAAGCTCGCCCCCACGCTGATCACTGGAAAATCGACTTGTGGCAGCGAAGCCACCGGCAGGAAATTAAACGCCAGAATTCCAGACATCAGCAGCGCCGCTGCCAGCAGCGACGTGCCAATCGGGCGCCGGATAAATGGAGACGAAATACTCATGCTTCAACAGCCCAGTTCACCAAACCTGTCCACCGCACTCGCGTCAATCCGCCGGCATCGGCTCGTCCTTGGGAATCGGATTTCCGATGGCGTATCGCGAGAACCGCTGCGCCAGGCGGTCGAACCATAGGTAGACGACCGGCGTCGTATATAGCGTGAGCAACTGGCTCAATAGCAATCCGCCGACAATGGTGATGCCCAGCGGCCGGCGCAATTCCGCGCCTGTTCCCGATCCCAGCGCCAGCGGTAGCCCGCCTAGCAGCGCCGCCATCGTTGTCATCATGATGGGACGGAAACGCAGCAAGCACGCCTGGTAGATCGCTTCTTCTGGCGGTTTATGCTCTACGCGCTCGGCCTCTAGCGCGAAGTCAATCATCATGATGGCGTTCTTCTTCACAATGCCGATCAGAAGTATGATGCCGATCAGTGCCACCACCGTCAGATCATTCCCCGTGACCATCAAAGCGAGAATCGCCCCCACGCCCGCCGACGGCAGCGTCGACAGAATCGTGACCGGATGGATATAGCTCTCATACAAAACGCCGAGCACAATGTAGACCGTGATTACAGCCGCCAGAATTAAATACGGCTCCGAAGCGAGAGAATTCTGAAACGCCGCCGCCGTCCCCTGGAATGACGCGTGAATGCTGGGCGGCAACTGGATTTCCGTTTCCGCCTGCTGGATCGCCTTCGTGGCGTCGCCCAGCGAAGCCCCCGGCGCCAGATTGAACGAGAGCGTCACCACGGGGAACTGTCCCTGGTGGTTGACCGCCAGAGACGCGCTGCTCGGCTTCATTTTCGTGAACGTGGAAATCGGAACCGGTGCGCCACTGGTCGTAATGGACGTGCCGTTGGCCGTGGGCGCCCCCGAATTCGACGCAGTTGTGCTCGGGCGGATGTAAATATCTTTCAGCGCGTCGGGAGTAAGCGCAAAACTCGGCAGAACTTCGAGCACCACGTGATATTGGTTCAGCTGCGTGAATATGGTCGAAACCTGCCGCTGTCCGAACGCGTCGTACAGCGTGTTGTCGATCGCCTGCGGAAAAATCCCCAGCCGCGACGCGGTATCGCGGTCAATCATAACGTTGGTCTTGAGCCCGTTGTTCAGTTGGTCGGTAGCCACATCGGTCAATGCAGGCAGAGTCTTTAGCTTGGCGACGAGCTTCGGTGTCCATTGCGACAACTCCTGCGCGTCCGCATCTTCAATCGAATACTGAAACTGGGTGCGGCTCACGCGATCCTCCACCGTGAGATCCTGCACCGGTTGCATATAGAGCGTAATGCCGTCCACCTTCTCCAGTTGCGGCTGCAGTCGCCGGATGATCGCGGAAGCGTCATCAGCGCGAGCATTGCGCGGCTTCAGATTGATCTGAATGCGGCCCTCGTTCGGCGTCGTATTCGTGCCATCCACTCCAATGAACGACGACAAACTGTCGACCGCCTTATCTTGCAAAATGATTTTCGCCAGTTCCTGCTGTCGCTGCGCCATCGCTTCAAACGAAACAAAATCGGGCGCTTCCGACACGCCGAGAATCACGCCCGTATCCTGCACCGGGAAAAATCCTTTGGGCACAATAACGTACAGAAAGAGTGTGAGCACAAGCGTGCCGAAGGTCACCATCAACGTCACAGTCTGATGCTTCAGCACAATTTTTACGGTGCGCCCGTAAAACGCAATGATGCGGTTGTAATACGCCTCAGTAACTTCGTAGAAGCGCCCCTTCTCGCCCTCTTTGCGATGCTTCAGCAGCTTAGCGGACATCATCGGCGTCAGAGTCAGCGAAACTCCGGCAGAAACCAGGATGGTCACCGCCAAGGTCACCGCGAATTCGCGGAAGAGTCGGCCCACAATATCGCCCATGAACAGCAGCGGAATCAGCACCGCGATCAGCGACACCGTCAGCGAAACAATCGTGAACCCGATTTGCCCCGCACCCTTTAACGCCGCATCGAGTGGCGAATCTCCGGCCTCAAGATAGCGGTCGATGTTTTCAATCATCACGATGGCGTCATCCACCACAAAGCCGGTGGAAATCGTCAGCGCCATCAGCGTGAGATTGTTCAGGCTGTAGCCGAGCAGGTACATCACGCCGAACGTTCCAATCAACGACAGCGGCACCGCCACACTCGGAATCACCGTCGCGGCCAGGTTCCGCAGAAACAGGAACACCACCATCACGACCAGGCCGATCGAAAGGATCAACTCAAACGTGACGTCGCTCACCGAGGCGCGAATCGTATTCGTGCGGTCGGTAAGAATCTGCACCGTCACCGATGGAGGCAGCGATGCCCGCAACTGCGGCAGCAACTTCTGGATGCGGTCGACGACGTCGATGATGTTCGCGCCCGGTTGCCGCTGAATATTCACGATCACGGCCGGCGTCAGGTTCATCCACGCCGCCAGCCGCGTATTCTCTGTGCCGTCGATGACGTTCGCGATATCGCTGACTCTGACCGGTGCGCCGTTGTGATATGCGATCACGATCGGTTTGTACTGGTCGCTCGAAAAAAGCTGGTCGTTGGCTCCGATTGTGTAAGACTGCCGCTGGCCGTCGATCACGCCCTTGGCCTGGTCCACGTTGGCCTGCGCCAGCGCCGCGCGCAGATCCTCCAGGCTGAGTCCGTAGGAAGCCAGCGCGGTTGGATTGGCCTGGATGCGTACCGCCGGCTTCTGCCCGCCGCTGATCGAAACCAGTCCCACGCCCGGCAGCTGCGAAATTTTCTGCGCCAGCGAAGTATCGGCAAGGTCTTCCACTTTCGATAGCGGCAGCGAATCTGAGGTCAGCGCTAGCGTGAGAATCGGCGCGTCCGCGGGATTCACCTTGTTATAGATGGGAGGATTTGGCAGGTCGGCCGGCAGGTAGGTCGAACCCGAATTGATCGCCGCCTGCACCTGCTGTTCTTCTACGTCGATGTTCTGGTCGAGTCCGAATTGCAGCGTGATGACCGAACTGCCAAACGAACTGGTCGACGTCATCTGGCTCAGGCCGGGCACCTGGCCAAATTGCCGCTCCAGCGGAGACGTGACTGACGAAGCCATCACATCGGGGTCGGCCCCCGGATAGAACGTGACGACCTGAATGGTAGGGTAGTCAACCTCCGGCAGCGCCGATACCGGCAACTGCTTGTATGCCACGATGCCGACCAGCAGCACGCCCACCATGAGTAGCGTGGTCGCAACCGGACGAAGAATGAATAACCGCGAGGGACTCATGAACCCGATGTTCCTGAAGACTGTTCCTGAACCGGATGTTTCTGAACCGGACGTTTCCGGATTTGACGAACCTGGCGCGACAGAACGATGGATCGGCGACACGCCGCGCCCATCGCTCACCCCGCTGCTCGGAGTCGCATTGCGCACATTAATCAGGCTGCCTCTCTGCAGCTTGTCCTGACCGTCAGTGACCACGGTATCCCCGGGATTCAGCCCATTAGTGATTACAGTCGTGTCTCCCTGCGTCAGCGAAACGGTGACAACTTTATCCTGCACCGTCTTGTCGGCGTTCACCGCGTAGACGAACGTGCCCTGCGGTCCACGCAAAATCGCAGCTGTCGGAACCACCGTGCTGTTCTTCCGCGTTTCCAACAGCAGGCTCGCGTTAACGAACTGGTTCGGCCAGAGCTGGCTATCTTTGTTTTCGAAAACCGCCTTGAGCTTTGCCGTTCCAGTCGTCGGATCAATCTCGTTGTCAATCGTCAGCAACTTGCCCGTACCCAGCTTGGTTTGATCGTCGCGGCTGAACGCATCCACCTCGAGCGTGCCCTGCTGCATATGCCGCGATACGTTCGGCAGAACGTCCTCGGTCAGCGTGAAGATCACCGCAATTGGCTGCAGCTGCGTCAAGATCAGCATGGGATTAGTATCCGACGCGTGAATGATGTTGCCAGGGTCGACCTGCCGCAATCCGACGCGCCCGCTGAACGGCGCGGTAATGTGGCAATAGACAATGTTCAGTTTGGCGGTTTCGATCTGTGCCTGATCCGTGCGCACGGTGCCATCCAGCTGGTCAACCAGCGCTTTCTGTGTGTCGACCTGCTGCTGCGCAATGCTGCCTGAAGGAATCAGCGCTGTGTAGCGCTCCAGATTCAGTTTGGCGTCGCGCAGTTGCGCCTGGTCGCGAAACAACTGCGCCTGCATCTGGTCCAGGGCCGCCTGATACGGGCGCGGGTCAATCTCAATCAGCGCCTCGCCCTCTTTGACATTCTGCCCTTCCTTGAAATTCACCCTCATGATCTGCCCATCAACTCGGCTCTTGATATTGGCGGTATTGAACGCAGTCACCGCCCCCAGGCCGGTCAGGTAAACCGGCACATCCTGCCGCTGTACCGGCGCGGTCGCCACCGATACCGCGCGAGGTGCGGCCGCCTGCGCCTTCTGCTGCTTGGAGTCGGCGCTGCTGCTGCAGCCGGCCAGATAGGCGCAACCTGCCGCCAAAACGAGGATCGTCACAACGCGCGACAGAGACGTCGTTGTCGCGCGAAGGCTTCTATCGAGGAGATTATTCGCTGGAAGATCAGTCATAATTTCGCAATTTTGTCCGCCGCCATCATTCTCGAAACCGGCTCGGCCGCAGGCGTAAATGTTTAGACGTACGCATTGTAGGCTCGGTTGTGAAAACTTACCTCTGGAAGGCAGGAATTATCTAAGGCTAACCACTTCCCCCTGGATTGCCTGGGCAAGATTGCTCGGGCAGGAACCGAACGCAGCGGATATAGTAAAACCGCGCCTTACCAGCATCAACTGCGGTCTGGCAGCTGGTCAAGACCAGAGGCGAAGGTTTTACAAAACTTTACTCCCATTGACGGTCCGTTAATGTTAAAGGGCTTGCAGCGCCCGCGGCGCGGGATGCCGCGCTTCATACGCGGCAATTTCCGTCTCATGCTGCAGCGTCAGCCCAATGTCGTCAAGCCCATTCAGCAGACACTGGCGGACAAATTCGTCGATGGGAAATTTGGCACGAAAATCCTGATCGTCGCGCACTTCGCATTTTTCCAGGTCAATCGTGACCTGGTAGTTGTCGATGTCTTGGGCTCGTTGCATCAACTGCACAACTTCGTCTTCACTCAGCCGCACCGGCGAGAAATCCGTTTTTTGTACAGTTGTTGGCAAAAATGTCCGCGAACGAAGATGAGATCACCGCCCGCAAGCCAAAGTCCGCCAGCGCCCACACCGCATGCTCGCGAGACGACCCGCAGCCGAAATTCTTACCCGCAACCAGAATGCTCGCGCCCTCATAGCGTGGCTCATCCAACACGAACTCGGCATTCTTCTTTCCCTCTGCGTCGAACCGCCAGTCATAAAACAGAAACTGCCCGAACCCCGTCTTCTCAATCCGCTTCAAAAACTGCTTCGGAATAATCTGATCGGTATCCACATTGACCCGATCAAGCGGCGCCACACGCCCGCGATGCACAGTGAATGGTTTCATTTCACTAACCCTTGCGAGCTAAATGCCATCAAAGTTTGATCACTGGGCGAAGTTGGGTGGCGCAGCGCTTCCAGCGCTGCGATCGAAGACTCCCTTGAAGCTACGGGCTTTAGCCCCCGAGGGACTTCCTGCCCAACCTGCGGCATCTTCTGATCTATCGTCACTGAAACTTCCAATTCCGAATATCGGTAAAATGCCCTGCAATCGCCGCCGCCGCCGCCATCATCGGACTCACCAGATGCGTCCGCCCCCCGCGTCCCTGTCGCCCTTCGAAATTCCGGTTGCTGGTAGAAGCGCAGCGTTCGCCCGGCTGCAAAATGTCAGGATTCATTCCCAGACACATGGAGCATCCCGACTCCCGCCACTCAAATCCCGGCATCCTGAAAAATCCGGTCCAGACCTTCCTGCTCGGCCGCCCGCTTCACCGTTTGCGACCCCGGCACGACCATCGCTCGCACTTTCGAGTTCACGCGATGTCCCTTTGCCACCCGCGCCGCCGCCCGCAAATCCTCAATCCGCGAATTCGTGCACGATCCGATGAACACGCGATCAATCCCGATATCCTCAATCCTCTTCCCCGGCTCCAGCCCCATGTATTGCAGCGCAAGTTCCGTGGCCCGCCGGTCCGCTTCTTGCAAGCCTTTGACTTCCGGCACGCGCCCCGTCACCGGAGCCACCATCCCCGGATTCGTTCCCCAAGTCACAAACGGACAAAGCTGCGCCGCGTCAATCTCCACGACCTTGTCGAACGTCGCACCTTCATCGCTGGGCAGGCTCCGCCATTTCGCGACCGCCTTCTCCCACTCCGCATCGCGCGGAGCGAACCGCCGCCCTTTCACATATGCGATGGTCGTCTCATCCGGCGCCACCATTCCCGCGCGCGCACCCGCCTCAATGCTCATGTTGCACAGCGTCATGCGCCCTTCCATCGAAAGCCCGCGCACCGCCGGCCCCGCATACTCGATCACGTGTCCAGTCGCGCCGTCAGTTCCGATCTGCCCAATGATTCCCAGCGCAAGATCCTTCGCGCCCACGCCCTCCGCCAGTCGCCCGCGCACGTCAATCTTCATCGTCTTCGGCGTCTGCTGCGGCAGGCACTGCGTCGCCAGCACATGCTCGACTTCCGATGTGCCGATTCCAAACGCCAGCGCTCCGAACGCCCCGTGCGTGCTGGTATGGCTGTCGCCGCACACAATCGTCATCCCCGGCTGCGTCAACCCCAGCTCCGGACCAATCACATGCACGATCCCCTGTTCCGGCGAATCCATGTCAAACAGCCGCACGCCAAACTCTTTGCAGTTCGACTGCAACGCGGCAATCTGCTTCGCAGCAATCAGATCGGTAATCGGAGTCCCGCGCGGCTCGGTAGGAATGTTGTGATCGACGGTAGCCACAGTCCGCGCCGGCTGCCGGACCTTTCTCCCGGCCGCGCGCAGGCCATCAAACGCCTGCGGAGAAGTCACCTCATGCACCAGATGCAAGTCGATATACAAAATCGGCGACCGCCCCGCCGGCTGCGCGACCAGGTGATCGCTCCCAAATTTTCTCGAATAATGTTTTCTTCATCGCCATCATGATTACCGTGGAGCGGCGGACGCCTCGTGCGCCCGACCCAACCCCGGACGAGGCGTCCGGGGCTCCCTCAAACTATCGCGGCGCCGTGATCGCCCCCTGCGAAGCCGACGAAACCAGCGCAGCATACTTCGCGAACACGCCCTTCGGATACCGCGGCTGAGGCGCCTTCCACTGAGCCATCCGCTGGCGCAACACGTCGTCGCTGATTTCAACTACTAGTTCGCGCTTGTTCACGTCGAAGCGAATCATGTCGCCGTCGCGCACTCCGGCAATCGGACCTCCCAGTGCTGCTTCGGGAGAAACGTGTCCCGCCATCAGCCCGCGAGTCGCGCCGCTGAAGCGCCCGTCGGTCAACAGCGCCACCGAGCCGCCGAGCCCCTCGCCCACAATCGCGGCCGTCACGCCCAGCATCTCGCGCATTCCCGGACCACCCTTCGGCCCTTCATTGCGAATCACGACTACGTCTCCCGCCCGAATCGTTTTGGCAGTGACCGCGGCCATCGCGTCTTCTTCGGACTCAAACACCCGCGCCGGACCGCGATGCTCCAGCCGCTCATGCCCACTGATCTTCGCCACGCAACCCTCGGGCGCGATGTTCCCTTTGAGAATCACCAGACCGCCAGTCGTCTTCAGCGGCTTCGCCAGCGGTGCGATCACTTCTTGCCCCGGAGTTTCGACGCCGCGCTCGGCTTCGGCTCCGATCGTGCGCCCGCTAACGGACTTCGCCGACGCATGGAGATATTTCCCGTCCAGCAGTCGCTTCGCCAGCAGCCCGATTCCGCCCGCGCGATGCATGTCCGACGCCACGAATCGCCCCGAAGGCTTCAGATCGGCAAGCAACGGAGTACGCGCGCTCACCGTTTGAAAGTCATCAATCTCCAGTGCAACCCCGGCCTCACGCGCAATCGCCAGCAGATGCAGCACGGCGTTGGTCGATCCGCCCGTCGCCGCGACGGCCGCAATTGCATTTTCGAAGGCCTCTCGCGTCAGAATGTCGCGAGGCCTGATTCCGTTCTGCAGCACGTTCATCACAACCTTGCCGCAATCGAATGAGACCTGATCCTTCTGTGCATCCATCGCCGGCACGCTGTTAAATCCCATGGGCGACAATCCAATCATCTCCATCACCGCCGACATGGTGTTCGCGGTGTACTGTCCGCCACATGCGCCCGCGCCGGGACACGCGACATTTTCGAGTTCGCGCAGGTCCCCGTCGCTCATCTTTCCCGCGGCGTTCGCCCCCACCGCTTCAAACACATCCTGAATCGTCACATCTTTGCCGCGGTAGCTGCCCGGCGCAATCGTCCCTCCATAAAGCACCATGCCCGGCAGGTTCAAGCGAGCCAGCGCCATGGCCGCAGCCGGAATCGTCTTGTCGCAGCCGACGACGCACACCACTGCATCAAACATCTGACCGCGGCACACCAGTTCGATCGAGTCCGCGATCAATTCTCGGCTCACCAGCGACGCCCGCATCCCCTCGGTGCCCATCGTCTCGCCGTCGGAGATCGCGATCGTGTTGAACTCCATCGGCGTGCCCCCCGCCGCGCGAATCCCTTCCTTCACCTTGGCTGACAAGCGCCGCAAATGAAAATTGCACGGCATGGTTTCAATCCAGGTGTTGGCCACGCCGATCAGTGGACGGCTGAGATCGGCGTCGGTGAATCCAATCGACTTGAACATGGCGCGCGCTCCCGCCCGGTCGCGCCCGTCGGTAATTCCGCGGCTGATGTGCTTGAGATCCATAGTCAGAGATTACAAGATGCGAACAGAAGGTGTGAACCACGTCTCCGCAAATGCGGGTGGGTTTCCTTCGTGAACCTTCGTGACCTCAGTGGTCAAAGCCTTTGCTCTTGCGTCACAGCGCAAAACGAAAAACAGGGAACCCGCCAAGCAGCAGGCTCCCTCGAAATTGGGTGACGCCCAGTCTTAATCCCACCAGAAGCGCCCATGCTTGCCCGTCGAACGCGGGCCTATGCCCGCGCCGCGGAGCGCGACTCTTCCATCGTCACTGTTACGCTCGCCGGAGGATGTGCCGCCGTCCACTCCGCCGTATGCGACGCGCCTGAACTGACCTGCTCGGAACAAGCCTGCCCTGAACTGACATGGATGACATCGGCGATCGCGTACCACTCGCGATAAAGCTGGCCCACCTGCTTCTGATTCACATCCAGCGCCAGCGTCACCCGGTGATCGTGCTCGGCCGGTTCGGCCTGAACAACCGCCAGATCGAGCGCGCGACGCGAAGCCGCGTTCAGAATGCGCATCAATGTTCCCTGCGTATTGCGATAGCGAATATGAAAGCTCTGCATGTGTCCCCCAGTTACTGTGTCGGTTCTTCTTCCAGCAACATCTCCGAAAGTGCCGCGCCCGCCGGAACCATCGGAAAAACGTTAGCCTCGGGCGCACAATCAAACACCAGCAACTCCGGCTCCGGCGAACCCAGGAACCGGTCAATCTCATCCCCGGTTTCCTTCGATACCGGAAACTCACGCAGTGCGTCTTCATTCAGCCGGAAGCTGTGAATCTTGTAGGCCTTCGCAATCTCGACAAAATCCGGATTGTCGCTCAGATCGGTCTCGGCATAATTTCGCTGATAAAACAGCTGCTGCCACTGCCGCACCATGCCCAGATATTTGTTGTCGACGATGACCATTTTCACCGGCAGCCCCAGCCGCCGAACCGTGGCCAGTTCCTGGATGTTCATCTGAAATCCGCCGTCGCCCGAAACGCAGAGTACGCAGGTGTCAGGCTTCGCCAGCTGTACTCCGACGGCAGCCGGCAAAGCGAAGCCCATCGCGCCTAGCCCCCCCGACGTGATAAATCCTCGCGGTGAGGACGACCGGTAGCGCTGCGCCGCCCACATCTGGTGCTGCCCCACGTCAGCGATCACGACGCTATCCTCCGGCAGGCGGCTGAAGAGTTCGTCAAGAAAGCGAATGGTCGGCTGCGCTAGCCCGCGCGGATCAAGCTCTGCGCGTTCGGCTCCGCACGCCACGTCGCGCCAGCCGCTGAAGTCAGGAACAGAGTGCCGCCGCAACTCCGCCTGGAAAGCCGGAATCGTATCCGCCAGATTTCCAATCACCGCCAGCTCGCAAGGCCGCACGCGATCCAGCTGCGCCGGATCAATTTCAAAGTGAACAATCTTTGCATGCGGCGCAAACCGTGTAGGTTCGCCGGTCACGCGGTCATCAAGCCGCGCTCCAAATATCATCAGCAGATCGGTTTCGTTGAGCGCCGTATTTGCCGCCCGCGTTCCGTGCATGCCCACCATGCCCAGGTAATACGGCGACTGCGGCGGAACCGCGCCCAATCCATGCACCGTAGCAAAAGTCGGAACATTCAAATGGTCAAGCAATCGCCGCAGTTCAGGAATCGCTCCCGACAATTTCGCGCCAGCACCCACCAGCGCAACCGGCTTCGAAGCCTGCTGCAGCATCGCCACAATCGTGTCGGTAAATCCGCCTTCGGCTTTAGCATCGGCCGCCCGCGCGTGGGGCGCGAACTTCACCGGCCCGGAAAATTCTTTCTTCGCCTTCAGCATGTCGGTAGGGATATCGATCACCACCGGCCCCGGACGCCCGCTGCGTGCCCAGTAAAATCCCTCGGCAATCGCCTCGGGAATTTCGTCAATGGTGCGGACCAGCCGGCTCCATTTCGTCAGCGACAGCGTCACGCCAAAAACGTCCGTCTCCTGAAACGCATCAGTCCCAATCAGCGCGCTGCGCACCTGCCCCGTAATGCAAACCAGAGGAACCGAATCCATCTTCGCGTCAGCAATGCCCGTGACCAGATTCGTCGCGCCCGGCCCGCTGGTCGCCATGGCAACTCCCACTTCGCCAGTAACCCGCGCATAGCCCTCCGCCGCAAACACCGCACCCTGCTCATGCCGCGTCAGGATGTGCCGCACTCCGCTGCCCTCGAGGGCGTCGTACAGCGGCATAATCGCGCCGCCAGGGTAGCCAAACACCAACTCCACGCCCTCGGCGCGCAGGCACTGCAGAACGATGTCCGCTCCCTTAAGCATTCACCACCTGTTTTGGAGCAGGCGCTTCCGACGGCTTCTTCCCATCCTTGGGCAGCCAACTCATCATGCCCCGCAGCTGCGCACCCACAATCTCGATCGGATGCTGCTTTTCTTTTTCCCGCAGCTTGTTGAAGTTCGGGCAGCCAGCCTTGTTTTCGGCGATCCACTCCTGTGCGAATTTGCCCGACTGAATGTCGGCCAGCGTCTTCTTCATGGCCGCCCGCGTCGCATCGCCCACCACCTGCTCGCCGCGCGTCAGATCGCCGTATTCCGCGGTGTTGGAAATCGAATAGCGCATCCGCGCCAGTCCGCCTTCGTAGATCAGGTCGACGATCAGCTTAACCTCGTGCAGGCACTCGAAATAAGCAATCTCCGGCGCGTACCCAGCCTCGACCAGCGTCTCAAATCCCTTCTTGATCAGCGACGTCAGCCCCCCGCACAGCACAGCCTGTTCGCCGAACAAGTCACTCTCGGTTTCTTCTTTGAAAGTCGTCTGCAGAACGCCCGCCCGCGTCGATCCAATGCCGTGCGCATACGCCAAAGCTAATTCATGCGCGTGACCGCTCGCGTCCTGGTGGATCGCGATCAGCGACGGCACTCCCCGCCCTTCGCTGTAAACGCGCCGCACCAGGTGCCCCGGACTTTTCGGCGCAATCATTACCACGTCCACATCCGTGGGCGGAACGATCGTCTTAAAGTGAATGCTGAAGCCGTGCGACACGCCCAGGACTTTGCCGGGATGCAGAAACGGCTTGATGCGCGCTTCGTAGAGCTCTCCCTGCGTCTCATCCGGCGTAAGCAAATGGATCCAGTCAGCCCGCTTGGCGGCCTCATCCGGCGCCACCACGACCATGCCGTCAGCCCGCGCCTGCTGCGCGCTGGGCCGGTTGGGGTCGAGCCCGACGATCACTTTGTGTCCGCTGTCGCGAAGATTCTGCGCCTGCGCGTGTCCTTGGCTGCCGTAACCGATGATGGCGATCGTCTTGCCCTTCAGCACCTCAGGCTTGGCGTCGCGTTCATAAAAAATAGTAACCACCGAGTGCTCCTCTCGTATCACAAGGGGAGATAAAGATCCCTTGCTCATTGGGAAAAATCTGTTTTATGTCGCGATACCGACCGGTCGGTCGGTATATGTAAATCCTACCTGCCGTGCCGTCCGAGTGTCAAGGGAGAAGTCTGGTTCCTAAGAGTGAAGCGAAAAGTTGGGCGGCGAAACGCGAATCAGGGTTCTCCGCAATTCTTGATACCCTATCCTCTCTTGAGCGTTACATCGAAGACGTGGCCGCATACCCACAGGAGGGGTCCATGAACGAATTCGAATGTCTGGTCCCGATCTTGAATGTAAGGAATTTCGCTCTCTCAATGGACTACTACGTCAACCAGCTGGGTTTCATCAAGAAATGGGACTGGGGAGATCCGCCGTCCTTCGGCTGCGTGGCGCGCGGCAAGATTGAAATTTTCCTCTCCGAAGGCGGGCAGGGGCAGGCCGGCACCTGGATGAGCATTTTCGTGGAGGATGTCGATGCGCTGCACGAGGAGTACAAAAAGAGCGGTGCGCTCATTCGCCAGCCGCCGACGAACATGCCCTGGGGCGTCCGTGAAATGAATGTGCAGGACCCCGACGGCCACCGTCTTCGTATGGGCAGTCATTCCACAGGCCCAGTCGATGAGGCCGGCTGGAAGCGCTTCGGGGAAATACAGCAGTTCGGCAAGTGAACGCGACCGTTGGCATTCCGGCCCGCGACTATTTACCATGTCCCCCGATGCCCCGCGAAACTCTCGTCGATTCCCGGCAGGAAATTCTGCGCACCGCTGCCCGCCTGTTCCAACAGCGCGGCTACGACGCCACTTCCATGAACGACGTCGCCGCCGCGCTCAAACTCAGCAAAGGCGGCCTCTACCACCACTTCCAGAGCAAAGATGAAATCCTGTTCGAGATCATGAACCACGCCATGGAGATCACACAGGAACGCGTGCTCGCTCCCGTGCGCGGCATCGCCGATCCCGAAGAACGCCTGCGCGCCCTGATTCGCCGCCATATGGAAGTCGTCCTCAGCCCGCGCGACCGCGAGATTACGGTGATGCTGCACGAAAACCATCCCCTGCCGCCCGCACTGCGCAAGCGCATCAACCATCGCAAAAAAGAGTACATACACTTCGTCGAAGGCCTCATTGCCGAAGTGCAAAGTAAAGCTCAAAGCAAAGCCCAACGCACCGGCCAGACCAAGAGCGCGGTCAGCCCGCGCGCCGCAGCCTTCGCCCTGCTCGGTATGATCAACTGGATTTACCAGTGGTATAAGCCCGAAGGCGAACTGCAATCGACCAACTTGATTCCACAATTCACCGAACTCCTGTTTGGAGGAATCCTCGCCTGAGGGCTGGTTTCGCATGAAAGCTTGGTTTGGAACCGTCGCTGAAATCGACCAGCAGCGAGCTCAAAGCGGCAAGCTGTACGGGGAGTTCCTCCGCATGCCCTCCCTGAGCGCGGGACTCTACGTCGTCGCCGCCGGCGCTGTCGACCGGCAAAGCCCGCATCATGAAGACGAGATGTACTACGTTGTCCGCGGCAAGGCGCGTTTCAAAGCCGGAGACCAGGATCAGGCCATTTCCGCTGGCAGCGTGCTCTTTGTCGCCGCAGGAGTTGAGCACCACTTCTACGACATCACCGAGGAACTGGCGGCGCTGGTTTTCTTCGCGCCTGCGGAAAGCTGAATTTAGATTCAGCGTCTATGAACGTCCTGTCGCTGCTCTCCGAGTCATGGCCCGCGGTCCGCGAAATCTACCGCGAAGGCATCGCCACGGGGAATGCCACGTTCGAAACCGAGCTTCCTGATTGGGAGAAATGGGACAGCAGCCACTGCCGACATTGCCGGCTGATCGCAACTGAGCCGATTGCAGCCTCGACATCGGTGACTTCTTCGAACGAGTTCACCGTGCTCGGATGGGCCGCCCTCAGCCACGTTTCAAGCCGCTACGTTTATCGCGGAGTCGCCGAAGTCTCCATCTACATAGCGGCTGCCGCTCGCGGGCAGGGCGTCGGCAAAGCACTGCTACAGGCGCTTATCGAAGAATCGGAAGCGAACGGGGTTTGGACTTTGCAAGCTGGGATATTCCCCCAGAACACCGCCAGTATCAAGCTGCACAAATCCTGCGGATTTCGAGAAGTCGGCACCAAACGCCGCATCGGCAAACATGGCGACAGTTGGAGAGATGTGCTTCTACTCGAGCGACGCAGTTCGACCGTCGGTACCTAGCTCATCTCAATTCCTTAGAGGCTCGGAACTCGCGTCTACTTGTGCGGCGGTATCCAGTAAACCTCTTCCTTAACCGCTCCCTTGTCAGTGAACCCGCGCCGCTTCAAAATTGCTTTGCTGTGTTCGATCATGTCCGGATGCCCGCACAAATAAGCCAGCGTATTGCTCGCATCCAGTTCCCAATGGTCTGCATACTTGCGCAGAATGTCATCGGCCCGCCCAATTTCCCCCGGCCAGTCGGCGTGGTCCCACGGACGGCTGACGGTGGGCACATATTTGAACCATGGCAGTTCCTTATCGAACTGCCTCAATTCATCGAGATATCCGAACTCCCATGGACGGCTCGCGCCGTTCAGCAGATACAGTTTGTGGCTCCCGCCAAATCGCCCTTCTTTCCAATCTTTTGAAAGCGTGCGGACGTAGCTGACAAAAGGCGCTACTCCCGTCACGGTCGAGATGAGCAGATGATTCGTTCGCACGGTCTGCAAGTCGAGCGAAAATTTTCCCTTCGGAACTTTTCGCATCAGCAACCGGTCGCCCGGCTGCAGCTTGTGCAGCAGCGGAGTCAGCGCTCCCTCCGGCACCAGTTCGAAGAAAAACTCAATTTCGTCTTCGAAAGGCGCGGATGCAATCGAATACGGCCGCTCGACCCGCTTCCCGTTCGCCTCGACTCCCAGCGTGGCATACTGCCCGGGGACAAAATGAAACTCGCCCCCGCTGCGGATGCGGAACATCCACAAGTCAGGCGCGAACTCGACGCGCCTGGTCACCTCCGCGTGGTAAAACTTGTCTTCAGGCATCGTCATGTAATCTGGCCCTCGGCCGTTCCCAATCACTGTTTCCAATGAATTTGCAGTGCCCAGCTTCCAACCGAACGGTCGTACGGCCGACCGGAGTGGCGATATCCTAGCGGGAATCCGTTATTTTGTGAAGGCCCGCTCGCGCTTCACGATCCCAAGGCGGATCCAGGCAGGCTCTCACCAAAAACCAGCTTCATTTCCCTACAACCAGCACCACAAAGGTGTCCGGAACCATTGGCGGTCGCGGATGTGGATTATCCGCCGTCGGCTCAGGCCGCGCCCCAAACTGCGCCGTCACCACGAACACGTTATGCGTCTTGGCGTCCAGCGCCAGCGTTCGCGCGCCCTTCTGCGTCGGAACGTTCTCAGCAATGAATTTGCCCGACGCTTCCTCTTTCACAACCGTGAGTACGCCGTCCCCGCCACACGAAGCAAACGCCAGCCCGGTTTCAGCGTCAAACGACGTCGCATCAACACCATCGCCAATCGCAGGAGTCGCCAGCACCTTGCCACTATCCGCATCCACTACCGCCATCATCTTGTTGTCGCAGCCCACAAACAGTCGCCGTTTTTTTCGGTCGATGGAGAGCCCGCTCGGCTCGGTGCACGGTGCCAGCGGCCAGTTCGCCTTGACTTCCATCTTGGCCGGATCAATCGCCGTCAACTCACTCTTATCCTCGATGTTGACGAAAATCTCGCCCTTCGCGTCGCTGGCCGCGAACTCCGGCTTGCCGTCCAGCTTGATCGTGCCCAACACTTTCCCGGTCGCGGCATCGATCACCGTCGAATCCTGGCTGCGTCCGTTAAAAGTGAAAACCCGCTTTGTCGCCGGGTCATAAAGTATCGCGTCGGGATTATCGCCCACCTTCACCTTGCTGCTAGTCGCGAGCGTTTTCATATCAAAAATGCTGACCGTACCCTCGCGCCCGTTGCTAGTAAATCCGCGCCCCAGTTCTGGCGCCAGCGCGATGCCATGAACGCCCGGCGTGTCCGGAATATCGCCCACGCTCTTGCCGGAATCCGCGTCGAGCACCATGACGTGCGTGCCGCGAGAAATGTAGACGCGCCGCGCAGTGGCGTCTGCGGTCAGGTAATCCCACCCGCCCTCGCCGCCAACCTTGTAAGTCGTCACCACGTGGTACCCCGAACCCGCTGCCAAAGCCACCGCGGCCAGTGACAAACTGACGACGAATACCAGCCATCTTGATTTCATAGGATCATTTCCTCCTCAGAATCGTGGAATCGTTACTCGCGCCGCATCGCGACACCGCACTCGGTGGGATTCGACCCGAAGTAACTTTACCTCATTTCAGCCGTGATCCTAGACTCGTTACTATATGGATGTTTCCCAGCCACCACTTTCGGGCCCAGACCCGCAGCTTGAATCCGCGCAGCCTGCCGACCCGCGCCTCCAGCCCACTCCGGACTACGGTCAGCTCAACTCCGATATTTCCGGCGCCAATTCCGGCGGACCAATATCAATCCCTCCGCCCAGGTCCGAAAACATTCACCGCTTCGGCCCGCTGTTTGCCGTCGCCCTCGGAATTCTTCTGGCGCTCTTTGTCGCCAAGATTGTTAGCGTCTATACCGCCTGGTCCAAGCTCAACCACCAGTTCGACAGTTTCATCTCGTCGCATTCCGCTGCTCCTGCTTCTGCCCAAAATTCGCTCCCACTCGATCGAATGCAGCCGCAGACACAAGCCGAGGTTTTGCTCGAGCAGGCCGTGAGCCGCAAAGATGGTGCGGCCGAGCAGATTTCGTCGCGGGTCGATCGCTGGCAGGGAAAAGTAAATTGGAATCCACAGATCGCGCAGCTCACGACCGCCGCATTGAACTCCAATGATCTACGCGTGCGCGAGTCCGGAATCGAAGTCGAACTCGCGGCCTACGGCCTGGCCAAGAACTCCGCGAGCCTCGATTATTTGCTGAATACCGCTGAGTCTCCCGACCACGCGCAGAAAGTCTGGGCGCTCTGGGCGCTTGGTCTCATCGCGAACCGAGGCGTCGAAACCGATCGCGTCGTCGAGGTCTTAATCGCTCACCTGAAAGATGCCGACGCCGATTCACGCCGCTGGGCCGTCGAAGGTCTCGCGCTGTCTGGCTCCAGTCAAAGCATCGAGCCACTGCTCAATGCGATTCACGACGATCCCTCCCCCAGCGTCCGCGAGCGCGCTGCGTGCGGCCTCGCCGAGTCCGGCATGTACACGCCCGAGCAGCGCCTCACCACCGTCCCGCAATTGTTGAACTTCACCGACGACGCCTCACTCGATGCCCAGACGCATGCCTTGGCATTCCAGGCGCTGGGCGACATTACCCGACAGCGGTTCCCCAACGACTCCACCAAGTGGCGGAATTGGTACGAATCAACCAGGAACAACTGACGCAATTCGCAACCGTCGATCAGTTTGGTTCCCAGCAAAGAAGTTTTTCCGTAAAACGCGATTGTCTGTGAAACAATCCGCCACGCAGGCGACCCCCGTCGAGACTTCATGGAAAAATTAAATGTAGTTGTTGCTCTCACCACCCGAGAGAACGATTACCAGGCCGAACAGGCAGTCGCCGTCTGCGGTGTCGCGACGCGGCTCGGCGTCAAGCTCCAAATCATCTACGCCGACAACGACGCCGTCAATCAGACCCAGCAGCTCATCAAGATCATTCAAGACCCGGCGCAGCGGCCCACAGCCATTCTCGTCGAGCCGGTCGGCACCGGAATGCCACAGGTCGCGAAAGCCGCCGTCTCCGCCGGCATCGGCTGGGGAATCATTAACAGCGATCCCGACTACATCAACGAGCTTCGCCGAGGCGGCGAGGTTCCAGTCTTCTCCGTCAGTACCGATCAGTCCGAAGTTGGCCGCATCCAGGGCAAGCAACTTGGCGCGCTCGTCCCCCAGGGCAACGTTCTCTACATCGAAGGACCCTTCAACAGCACGGCCACGCAACAGCGCACCAAGGGAATGCTTTCTACCAAGCCGGCTGCCGTCCAACTGAAAATGCTGAAAGGGGATTGGACCGAGCGCAGCGCCCACAATGCAACCAAGTCCTGGCTGTCACTCGGATCCTCGCGCGAGCTTCACATTCGGGGCGTCATCTGCCAGAACGACGCCATGGCCATGGGCGCTCGCAAGGCAGTCGTCGACCTCACGGAAAAAGATCGCGAGCAGTGGCTGAATCTTCCCTTCACCGGCTGCGACGGCGTCACCAAAACCGGACAAGACTGGGTGCGCCGTGGCCTGCTCAAGTCCACAATCATTACCGCTCCCGCCGCAGGCACAGCCCTAGAAATCCTGGCAAGAGCGGTCGAATCCAGCTCCATGCCGCCAGACCGCACCCTGATTCCGCCACGATCGTTCCCCACGATCGAGGAATTGAGTGGCAGGAAAAAACTTGACTAATCGGCCATCTTCGCCACGTGCACGTCGAACCCCGTCTTCGGCAGCAGGGACATGAGCGAGAACGCCTTGAATCCATCGCCGGTCGCTTCCGTATGGCGGTAGATTCCCGGTTCAGTCTCAATCGTCTCGTGTCGTCCTTCCATGTCCCCTAGAAACGCCTGCGCCTGACTAACGCCGACCTCAACATCTTTCGCGCGTGTGACAACGGCTTCTGACGCATACGAGCGCACCAGCTTCGGCCAGAATTTTTCCAGCAAATCGGTACTGGCAAATACGTCGGCCCAAATAATGCGACCGTTCACCGCCACCACCACCCCCACCGCATTGCGATCGCGCAACTGCCGGATGAGGCTCTGATAATTCTGCTCGATCGGCTTGGCCACCGCGTCCACCTGGCGCTTGACTTCAGCATTTTCATTGACCTTCGCATACGACGAAGTGCTAGCAATCTCCGTCGCCACTGGAGCCGCGCCGGCTGATACCTCGACCGTCTCCATCGCCGACTGTTGCTTGCGCACCTCCGCCCAAACCTGGCTCTGGTCCTTGTCGGCCATGGCCTTCGCCCGCACTGACGGTTGCGCCATCATCGCCATCGGAGGAGGAGCGCTCGGTACAGGGCCGCCGACGTTACGCCCATACATCGCCTCCGACGCGCCGAAATTGTTGCTGGTCTCGACCCACCGCCCCGGCTCCACGCAGAACACGCTCAAGTCCACCGGATCGCTTTCCGGCGGAACGATGCGGTCTTTCCCGATCACCCGATCCTGCTTGCCCCCGCTCACAATTTCGCCCGCCAGCAACAGCAGCGGCCGCTTGGAATTGTTCACGAGCACGAGCCGGTTCACCTGTGCGCCGCCACCGTCATTGCGAATCGCCGGCGACGTATGCCGCCGAATCAGCCCCTGTACATTGCCTGCTTCGGTGACCACCACATCTCCCGACCGCAGCCCTTCATCCAGCGTCATGAATTCACTCGTCGGATAACTCTTCGCCGCAACCACTGGAAACACCGTCAGATTCCCATGCCGAATCGGCTCCAGCACCTTGTACCCCGAGGGCGTCACCTCACCCGCCTGCGCATCGTGCCGGTCCACCAGCACCACACCGCAGGAAATCATCACCACCGCCAACACCAGAAAAATCTTCGGACTCGCGTTCGAATTCATAAGACGCTCCTCCCCGCCGCAGCCATCTCCAAACCGGGTGCCCCATTTCTCGCGCGCCTTCTGCGCGAGAAGTGGGGACTTTTCCCGGCCGCACGCTTATCTCAACTCCGCAGAAGGAACGAAGTCACGAGTCCGCCTTGCAGTCAAAATTAGCTCGGCTCTCGCGCCATCCGCCCGCAGCCATTCCCTTGTAAAATCGAATCATCGACACTGGAGCCACTTCCGCATTGTCTTTTCTCGACCAACTCAACCCGCAGCAGCGCGAAGCCGTCGAAACCACCGAGGGCCCGGTGCTGATCCTCGCCGGCGCCGGCAGCGGCAAGACCCGCGTCATCACCTACCGCATCGCCTACCTGATCGAACACAAAGGCGTCATGCCCGAATCGATCCTGGCGATGACCTTTACCAACAAAGCCGCCGCCGAAATGGGCGAGCGCGTCGAAAAACTGGTCGGCGGACTCAGCATCGCCAAGCCCATCATCTCCACCTTCCATTCGTTCTGCGTGCGCGTTCTGCGCCGCGATATTGAAGCCCTGCGCATCCCGTCGACAGCGCCCGGACAACCGCCCATCGGCCACACTAAAAACTTCGTCATCTACGACGAGAGCGACCAGCAGGCCGTAGTCAAAGGCGTGATGAAGCGCATGGGCCTCGACGACAAGCAACTCACGCCTCGCACTGTTCTCGGCCGCATCTCCTGGGCGAAAAATCACATGCTCGATCCGCAGGAACTTTACCTGCAGTCGGCCGATCCCAAGACAGAAAAAATCGCCCACTTATACGAGGAATACCGCAAGGAACTGCGCAAGGCCAACGCCCTCGACTTCGACGACCTGCTGCTCGAAGCCGTGCGCCTGCTGAAATCGGCGTCGCAAGTGCGCGAATACTACAACCGCCGCTTCCAATACCTGCTGATCGACGAGTATCAGGACACGAACCGCCCACAATACGAACTCATGCGCATGCTCGCCGGCGATCGCCACAACGTCTGCGCCGTCGGCGACGAAGACCAGTCGATCTATTCCTGGCGCGGCGCCGACATCCGCAACATCCTCGAATTCGAGCAGGATTTTCCCGAAGCGAAAATCATCCGCCTCGAACAGAACTACCGCTCTACGCAAAATATTCTGCAGGCCGCGTCCGCCGTGGTCGCGAACAACGTCCGCCGCAAAGGCAAGAATCTTTGGACCTCGCGCCAGGGCGGCACCAAGATCGGCTACTACGAAGCCCCCGACGGCGAAAACGAAGCCCTCTTCGCCGCCGACCACATCGCAAAATATTTCGCGGAGCGGCCGAGCACGCAGGGAACGCCAGCGGCGAAACTCCGCGCGCCGCCGTGCTCTACCGCACCAACTCGCAGTCGCGATTGTTCGAAGAGGCCATGCGCCGCTACGGCCTGAAATATCACGTGGTCGGCGGATTCTCTTTCTACGACCGCTCCGAGATCAAAGACATGATCTCGTACCTGAAAGTCATCCAAAATCCCGACGACTCCATCTCGCTGCTGCGCGTCATCAACACGCCGACCCGCGGCATCGGCAAAGGCACCATCGATACCCTCGAAAATCTCGCGCTCGAAACCGGCCTGTCATTGTGGGGCGCCTCGGAGAAGCGATCCGCCGCCAGCTATTGCCGCCGCGCGCGTTAGCGTCGCTGAAAAGTTTTCAGCAGCTGATCGAAGACGGAAGAGCCATGCTCGCCGGAACATTCGAAAAGCAGCTGGAAAGCAGCAAACGTCTGGCAGCGGGCGACTCGCCCGCGCAGCCCGAGGAAGATGAATCGCAGCCCGAAGATGCCACCGCCTTCGATCCAAATGAATTCGGCAATTTCTCCTTTGACTTCGGCGCAACAGATTCTGAACTCGCCTCCGAGCTAAATTCCGCGCAGGAGCCGGGAGCACTCAACGACAGCAGGCCAGACGCAGGTGCCACAGACGCTCCACCCGAACCGCAAATCGGCTCAACCCCCGATTCCTTCCCCACTCCGACAGTCATCCCTGGCCGACCTCCTGAAATTCCTGATCGACCGCACCGGCTACATCAAGCTGCTCGAAGAAGAAGACACGCCCGAAGCCTTCTCCCGCATCGAAAACCTGCGCGAACTGGTCAACGCCGCCATGGACTCGCGCGACCGCGCCGAAACCCTCGACCAGTTCCTCGACCACGCCGCCCTCGTCGCCGACGCCGACGACTACGACGCCCGCGCCCAGATCACGCTGATGAGCCTGCACGCCGCCAAAGGCCTGGAATTTCCTCTCGTCTTTCTCAGCGGCCTCGAAGAGGGACTGTTCCCGCACTCCCGCACCATGCTCGTCCCCGAAGACATCGAAGAGGAGCGCCGCCTCTGCTATGTCGGCATGACCCGCGCCATGGACCAACTCATCCTGACCCGCGCCGTCTATCGCCGCAGATACGGCACCGACCTGCCCGAAGCCAGCGTCCCCTCAAGATTTCTCGAAGAAGTCCCCGCCCCCCTGCTGGAAGAATTGGGCACACGCAGAGCCAGCACGGTCCGTGTGGGTGACGGGCGACTCGCCCGCGCGCGTCGCGCATCGACGCATCACACCTCAAGACCCACTACTCCTACGAAGACGAAGACCAAAGCGCAACCTGGCACGACTCACGCAGCGACGGACGCATTCGTCCGTCCGCGGCGGCAAAAGCCCACCGCCCCAGCCCGTCCCTACAACTCCATCGAGAACATCGCCGAGTTCTTCGCCAGCCGCGGCAAGAAGTTTACCGTCCCGAAAACGCCCGTCGAAGAGCCCACCGGAAAACGCGGATTCCGCCCCGGCCAGAAAGTCCGTCACCCGAAATATGGCGAAGGCACGGTCTACCAGCGCGAAGGAGAAGGCGAAGAAGCCAAGATTACGGTACAATTTCCTCGCTTCGGATTAAAGAAGCTGGTGGAGAAGTACGCCCAGTTAGAGCGGGCCTGAAATGATCGAGTAATTAGGAAATTTAGGAATTGAGTAATTTGTTTTCGCGACAGACCCCGCAGGTTTTTCAATCACCCAATTACTAAATTGCCACAATTACTCAATCGAAAAGGAATCATGGCAAATACATCCAAACTAACCAAAGAAGAACGCAAGAAATCCAAACGCGCCGCGCGCAAGAAACGCAAAGCCGAAAAGCCGCTCAAGCCCCGCGACTACGCTCGCGGATCGAAAAAGCCCAAGGTCAAGAAACTGGCCCGCGGCCAGGCCAAGCGGTAAAGCACGGAACTCGTGTGGGAGCGGGCGACTCCGCCCGCTCCGTCGCGAAGCGACGCAGGTTTTGAGCTAAAGGCTGATAGCTGATAGCCGAGAGCTAGCTCTTCAGGAGACCACAACCGCTTGTCACAACCCACGGAACCCGCCGCCGTCATCCGTACCTCCGACAAACAGATTTTCTGCTGCAAGTCGATCGACAAGCTGATCTCCGACTCCGAAGCACCCGGAACACCGGCTCAACAAATCCCTGGGCCCCTGGTCGCTGACCGCGCTGGGCATCGGCGCCATCATCGGCTCGGGCATTTTCGTCCTCACCGGCACCGCGGCCGCGGGCGAATATTTCCAGGCTCCGTCGCATCCTGCATGCGCAGGCGCTCGACGTAATCATCAATTTCTTGCGCACCGGCAGCACCGCGGGAGCGCTCATGCACGGCCGCCCGCCGGCCGGGCCATCGATTGCGATTTCGTTCTTACTGGTCGCCGATCGCCTGCAGCTTCGCCGGATTGTGCTACGCCGAACTGGCCTCGATGATTCCCATCGCCGGCAGCGCCTACACCTACTCCTACGCCACGCTCGGCGAAATTTTTGCCTGGATCATCGGCTGGGACCTGATCCTCGAATACGTAGTCTCGAACGTCGCGGTCGCGGTCGGCTTTGCCGGTTATACGAAAGCGCAACTGGCAGTCTTCGGCCTCAACCTGCCGGACAAATGGGCGAGCCCGGTCTGGGCCGGCGGAGTAGTGGACGGGCGCCTATTTCAATCTTCCCGGCTTCCTCATCGTTTTCATTCTCACGCTGCTGCTGGTGCGCGGAGTGAAGGAGTCGGCGCGAAACCAACAACATCATGGTGACGGTCAAGATCGGCGCCATCCTGACCTTCCTGGTCGTCGGCGGAATGCTGGTGAAGCCCGCCAACTGGGTGCCGTTCGCGCCTTCCGGCTTCGCCGGAATCGTCACCGGAGGCGCCATCGTTTTCTTCACCTACATCGGATTCGATTCCGTCTCCACCGCCGCCGAGGAATCGCGCAATCCGCAAAAGGATTTGCCCTTCGGCATCATCATGTCGCTGGTGGTCTGCACGCTGCTCTATGTCGGCGTCGCCGTCGTGCTGCTCGGCATGATGAAGTACACGACCTTCGTCTCCGGCGCAGCCGCCGAAGCGCCCGTCGCCTACGCGATGAAGTATCTGGGCGTGCACCCGTTCTTCCGCTCGGTCATCGTGATCGGCGCGCTGACGGGCATGATCTCTTCGCTGCTCGTGTTTCAGTACGGCCAGGCGCGCATCTGGTACGCCATGTCGCGCGACGGCCTGCTGCCGAAGTTGTTCTCCGCGGTGCACCCGAAATACAAGACGCCGCACTGGTCCACCTGGATCGCCTGTTTCGCCGTAGGAATCCCCGCCGGCCTCGTCGACATCGGAGACGCCGCCGACCTCGCCAACATCGGCACGCTGTTTGCCTTCGTTCTGGTTTCGCTGGGAGTGATCTTCCTGCGCCGCCAGCCAGCCCGACCGCAAGCGCGCCTTCCGCGTCCCGTTTGTGCCCGTGGTTCCCGCTGATCTCGATCGTTCTTTGCGGCGGCCTGATGTTCGGCCTCACTATGATCACCTGGCTCCGCTTCGTGATCTGGCTGGCGCTCGGCTTGATGATCTACGTCTTCTACAGCCGCCACCGAAGCGAGTTCGCGAAGAAGCGTAGAATGTAAGCTGTCAGCGTCTAGCCAAAACATTCACCTCAGTCCATCAGTTTCGGCCGCAGTGAAGGATCCCTGTACTCCCGTGTGCCACAAACCGCATCAGAGGAGTTCTGCATTCGAAATCTGGCGCCCTTGCAGTACAATTTTGCGTGAGGAGGCAGATGAGAACCTACTACATCAGCCCCGAGGTACGACTCCAGCCGCGCCGTCAGGCTTCTCAGCTCACTCTGGTCTTCACAGCGTTCGCCGTTGCGGCCCTTGTGCTGATTTGATCGAGCTAATCTTGCGTGCGCACGATCGAACTGCGTTGACCTGGCAGCCTTCTGCAATCGTTCTACGCTGCGTGGATGTTTCTGGTCGTAGCCTGGAACCTAGTCTTCGACCTGGAAGTCGGACGACGTCGAGATTCCGCGTCGTGCGCGGCGGCTCGGTGAAGAGCAGGACTTTCGCGCGACCGGATCCGCTATGTTCGCGAGTGGAATGGCAACATCTTCCGGAAGCCAATGCTTGTTATCTCAGCGCACGGCCCTGTCGCAATGCGCTTTCTCGGATTCGTTGCTGTCCCCAAGAATCTGCCCGAGTACGAGCAAATCAAGTCTCAAGCCCTTGGTTGGTTGGACAGTTCCGGACGATAACGCGCGTCCCTCTTCGAGCGCCCTACTTCTCCCACGCCCCCGCCAAAAACAAATACCGCTCCCGCAAATCATCCTTCTGCGCCGCCGACGTCGCATCCAGATACATCACCGGCCATCCGTCCGCCGCCGAATACACCGGCCACTTCGGCAACCCCGGACCATTGGGATCGCCGCTGCGCGCGAAGTTCGCCCAATACTTCTGCATCTGGGCGCTGAGGGCGCGAGTCTCCGGCTGCCACTTCGACCCCGGCCTTGGAATCGAGCTGTCCAAACACATACTCAATTTCCGCGGAGTGGTACGCGCCCATCTGCGGCCCTTTCGGATCCGACGGCGGCCCCAGGTCGAAGCGATAACGATAGACCGGCTGCTTGCCGGTCTTGGCCGCCGCTTCCAGCCATGCCCAGGTCGAGAACGCGATGAACTTGTCGCCGGCGAAATCCTGCGCGGAACGCAGCGCCTGTTCCGGCGTGTCGGTGGGATAGAGCTTGAGAAACTGCGCCGCCTTGTCGCCAAACTCTTTTTGCGCGTCGGCCTTCATACTTTCGGCGGTCGGCTTTTGCGGATTGAAAGCAACTTCGAAGCTGCCTTCATCGTGGTTCCATCCCGCGAGCAACGGCACGTCGTTCTGCTTTCCCGCGGCAAAAATGGCGGGCACCGGCTCCGGCAGAAAATATCCATCCACGTCCGGACCGAAATCGAAAGCCTCGGGACCGCGGCGGCCGAAAATGCTCAAGCAGCTTTTGCGCCGGGAACGGCCCGCAACTCGGCCAGCGTACTCACCCCCAGCTTCGCGCTGACTGCTCTTCACATCCTTTTCTTCGCGCACCGATCGCGGCTCGAACGACAGTCCTCCGCTGAAGAATGCGCGCGCCGCTCTCGCCGATCGCCTTCTGGAACAATCCCTTCGCCAGCGGCGAAGCCATCTGCGCGCTCACCGAAAACGATCCCGCGCTCTCGCCGAAGATGGTCACGTTGCCGGGATCGCCGCCGAACGCCGCGATATTGTCATGCACCCACTGCAGCGCCGCCGTCTGGTCGAGCAAGCCGTAATTGCCCGCGGCATTGTGCCCCGACTCCTTCGCCAGTTCCGGATGCACGAAGAAATCCGAAAATCCCAGCCGGTAGTTCATGCTGACCACGATCACGCCCTGCTGCGCGAGATGTCGTGCCGTCCTGCCGCGCTTCAGAAGTTGTGCCCGCGACGAATCCTCCGCCATAAATCCACACCATCACCGGCAGCTTCGCCGCCGAAGGTTTCGCCGGGACCCACACATTCAGCGTCAGGCAGTCTTCGCTGCCGCCGGGGTCGCGAAAAATCATGTCGCCAAAAACGTTCCCCTGCATGCAGTGCGATGCCAAACTCCGTGGCCTTGCGCACGCCGGTCCATTTCGCCGCGGGCACAGGCGGCTTCCAGCGCAGATCGCCCACCGGCGGCGCGGCATAAGGGATTCCAAGAAATGCATGGACGGCCCATCTTCTTTGCCTTCAACCATGCCCGAGGCGGTCTTCACCTGCGGCCCAGACGACGCGCCGCACACAACAGCCAGACGGCACGGCCAGCATCGCCAAACGCACTTAACCACCCGCGAGACGATCTTCTGATCTTCATGCGCTCTCCCTGAGCCTGATGTGAGAACACCGGATTGTACCGGAAAGAATCGCCGGAAGCCGATGCTCGCTCCCTCGCAAATCCTCCGCTCAAGAATCTACAATCAAAGTAGATGACCTCCGTCCGCAGTCGCCCGCCCAATGCCTTCATCCGTCAGCTCCCCAAGGCGGAGCTGCACCTGCACCTCGAGGGCGCGGTCGAGCCAGCCACGCTGCTCGAACTCCGCAAGCTGCACGGCGAACGCACGCACGCTGGCCGAAGTCGAGGCGCTCTACGGCTACACCGACTTCCAAAGTTTCCTGATGGCTTTCAAAGCAGTCAGCGCGCACCTGCGCGGCCCCGACGACTACGAACTCATCACCTACCGCCTCATGCAGCGCCTGAAAGAAGAAAACGTGCTGCACGCCGAAGTCTACGTTGCGGTCGGCGTCTGCCTGTTCCGCAAGCAGGATTTCGCCGCGATCTTCGAAGGCCTCGAGCGCGGACGCGCCCGCGGCGCCCGCGATTTCGGCGTTTCGCTGCTGTGGATTTTCGACGCCACCCGCCACTTCGGAGTCGAAGAAGCGCAAAAGGTTTTCGAGCTCGCGGTGCGTTATCAGGACCGCCACGTCGTCGGCGTCGGCATCGGCGGCGACGAACAAAAAGCTCCGCCCGAACTTTTCCGCAGCGTCTACGCCTACGCCGACGACCATGGCCTGCGCCTGACCGCGCATGCTGGCGAGACCGGCCCCCCGGAATCCATCTGGGGAGCGCTCAACCTGCGCGCCGAGCGCATCGGCCACGCCTTCACCGCCAGCCAGGACGCCGACCTGATCGAAGAACTCGCCCAGCGCCAGATTCCGGTCGAGCTCTGCATCACCAGCAACCTGCGCACCGGAGTGTGCAAGGCCGATCGCCGAGCATCCCACGAAAAACTATTTCGACCAGGGCGTCATGATCACGCTCAACACCGACGACCCGGCGCTGTTCGGCACCACGCTCTCGCGCGAATACCAGCTCGCCCAGGAAACTTTCGGATTCACCGACGAGCACCTCCGCGAACTGGCCCGCAACTCCTTCGAAGCGTCGTTCCTGCCCGCAGAAAAAAAACTGGAGCTGCTGAGCCTGTTCGACGCCGCCGCAGCGAGGTGAGCGACAATCCGTATGAGAACGCATCGTCGTCCGGCGCGACCTGCCTAGTAGCAGCTGGACGGATATGGCCAGTCCGCCACAGCTGCTGAGTTCTGACGCGCTCTGATAACCTCGTGGCATTGCTTAGAGCGGCTGTTAGAACCGAGAACTGAGAACTGAGAACTGCCCATGCCCGTCCGCCCCATCCTCCAACTCGGCGACCCGCTCCTGCGGCAAAAGCGCCTGCCGGTGGAAGACCCCACAGCGCGCGAGATCCGCGACTTGGTCCGGATCTCGCCGACACGCTCGCCCACTGGCGCGCCAAAACCGGCTACGGACGCGGCATCGCCGCTCCCCAACTCGGCGTCTCTGCAGCGCGTCATCTTCCTGAAACTCCCCGGCGTCGAACCCTGGCCGCTGATCAACCCGGAAATCATCGAACGCAGCCAAGAAAAAATCATCGTCTGGGACGCCTGCCTGAGTTTCCTCTCGATCTTCATGCAAGTCGAACGCCACCGCCAGATCACCGTCCGCTATCAGAACCTCGAAGGCGAGACTCTCGAATTCGAAGCCGGAGACGACCGCAATCTCTCCGAACTCCTGCAGCATGAAATCGATCATCTCGACGGCATCCTGGCCATCGACCGCGTCGTCGACCTCAAAACCATCTGCACCCGCGAAGAATTCGAAAAGCGTTACCGCGACTCCAGCCCATACGCGGTCGCCCCAGCTACAATCAAGAAGCTGAACTGGTCCTACCGGCAACTGACAACTGGACAACTGATGTTACACATCGGCATCGTCGCATGCAGCGCGGAAGGCGCCGCGCTCTGCTACCGCACCATCTGCGTCGAAGGCGCGGAGCTGCTCGGCGCCTACAACCATCCCGAAGTGTCGATGCACGGTCACAACTTCGCCGACTACGTGAAGTGCATTAACGCCAAAGACTGGGCCGGCGTCGCCGAACTCATGCTTTCGTCGTCGGAAAAGCTGGCCAAGGCCGGCGCCGATTTCCTGATCGCTCCCGTCAACACGGTGCATCGAAGCCTTCGATCTTGTCGCGCATCGCTCGCCGCGCCCCTGGCTGCACATCGCGGTCGAGGTCGCGAACGAAGCCAAGCGCCACGGCTACAAACGCCTCGGAGTCCTCGGCACGCGCTCGCTCATGGACGGCCCCGTCTACCGCGAGACGCTGAAGGCCGCCGGCATCGAGCACCGCGTCCCCGGCGCAGAGCAGCGCGAGCGCATTCATCGCTACATCTTCGACGAACTGGTCCACGGAAATTTCCAGCCGCGCACGCAGGCCTATTTCACCGAAGTGATCCGCGGGCTCAAAGATGAAGGCTGCGACGCCGTCGCCCTGGCCTGCACCGAAATCCCGCTGCTGATGACGCAGGAGCAGTCCCCGCTGCCCATGCTGGACTCCACGCGCATCCTGGCGAGAGCCGCCCTGCGCAAGGCGATAGAGGGCTAGATAGCACCAGTGTCACAACGCCACCAACTCAAATTCCGCCAACTCCCCGGCCCCTACGCTATCGTGCGCCTCGCGCCCGACGCGCCCGTTCCCGACTGGGCCACGAAAGGCGAATTCACCTCGATCACCCGCACCGCCGACGAACTCTCCATCGTCTGCCCGACCGAGAATCTTCCGCCGGACGTGCACTCGTCGCATCGCTGGATCTGCCTGAAACTCGAAGGCCCGTTCCCGTTCTCGCTGACCGGAGTGTTGCTGTCGTTCATCGACCCGCTCTCGGATGGCCAGATATCCCCATCTTCGCCATCTCGACCTACGACACGGACTACGTACTCGTGCAGGAGCAATTCCTCGAGGCGGCTCTCGATGTCCTCCAGCACGCGGGACACGAACTGTTGACTGAGGAACCGCGGCGAACCGTTCGCTTCCCATTTGTGCCATCTGCTGTTGTCGGGCCTGCATTTCGCTGCCGTTTGTGCTGTAATAAATCATCGCTTCTTCAACCATGCCATCTGTCCTCACAACCCTGCGCCGCCGCGCCAAAGCCTCTGCACCGCAACCTGCGCGGAGCGAACATGGCCGTCCGCGCGCTCGCCTCGACCGACCACCCGCTGCTGGCGCACATCATTCCCATGCGCCGCTGCAATCTGGCCTGCACCTACTGCAACGAGTTTGACGATTTCTCGAAGCCGGTGCCGATCGAGGAAATGTACCGCCGCATCGACAAGCTGGGCTCGCTCGGCACCGCGGTCGTCACGATTTCCGGCGGCGAGCCGCTCATGCATCCCGAACTCGACGACGTGATCCGCCGCATTCGCGGCAACGGCACTCCACAATGATCGCCGGACTTATCACCAACGGCTATCTGCTGGTCGCCGAGCGCATCCAGCGCCTCAACCGCGCCGGACTCGAGTGGCTGCAGATTTCCATCGACAACGTGAATCCCGACGAAGTCTCGAAGAAGAGTCTGAAAGTTCTCGACAAGAAACTGCAATTGCTCGCCGAACACGCCGACTTTCACGTGAACATTAATTCCGTAGTCGGAGGCGGCATTTCTCATCCGCAGGACGCTCTCGTCATCGGCAAGCGCGCGATCGAACTCGGATTCACTTCGACTATCGGAATCATTCACGACGGCAGCGGCCAACTGCAGCCGCTAAACGACGAAGAGCGCCGCATCTACCACGAGATGCAGGCGATGGAAAAGAGCAGCTTCACCCGCATCCACGCCTTTCAAGACAACATTGCGAAAGGCCAGCCCAACGACTGGCGATGCCGCGCCGGCGGCCGCTATCTCTACATCTGCGAAGACGGACTCGTCCACTACTGCTCGCAGCAGCGCGGCTACCCCGGAGTCCCGCTCGCAACTTACACCCGCGACGACCTGCGCCGCGAATATCTCACCGAGAAATCCTGCGCCCCGCACTGCACGGTTTCCTGCGTGCACCAGGTTTCCATCTTCGATTCATGGCGCGCCCCGCAGCATCCCGCGCCGTCGATCCCCGAGCCGACCGCGCCACACGAACTCGTACAGATCAAGTAGAACCGCGTAGAATCCGCGATCCTTCCGCCTACCGGCGAAACAAAATCATTTTCGCAATCAGCCCTGCAACCATAGCCAGCGCTCCGAGCAGCGCATTATATTCTCGATGCTTCAGATACAGGTCCAAAGAGAATCCGTCGGCCGTCTGTTCCTCGCGAGCGCTAAGCTCAGCGTTAGGAAATATGCGTGGAAGCATCCTCGGCACCCGCCGCGCATATTCCTCAAACTCCGGAAACCGCTGCCTCAGGTAGCTCTCCTCGTCGCGAATCACCGGAAGATAAATGGCGAAAAACATCCCCACCAGAATCACGCCCACCCACCAGCTCCGCGCCGCGATAGCAAATCCCACTCCCATGAGCAACGACCCAAGGTACAGCGGATTCCGCGTGTAAGCGTACGGCCCTGAAGTCGCCAGCGCTTCGTTCTTGCGCACATGCCCGGACGCCAGAGCGCGAATCAGCAGGCCCGGCACAATCAAAATCGCGCCGAACGCAAGCGATCGCCCGCAGGGCCGCGCCAGCCAGAAGTACAACACAGCAAACGCGAATCCCAGCGGGACGCGAATGCGGCGTGCAATTCTTGACCAACTAGGCCCCGACCCCTCAGCCATGCGCACCTTCCAAGTGGGCCGGACGCTCTTGTCCGCCAATCTTTCCCTCGGAAAGCAACCGGTGCGCCGCGGCGACGACTTCGTCCGCCGCGATCTCCAGCATCCCCAGGTCCGGCTCCGATCGCCGCGCGTGCGTCGTAGGACTCGCCGGGTTCCGCAACACGATGCTGCGAGTCCCGTACGGCCCATTGCGCGCCGGATCCGTCGGCCCGAAAATCGCGGCTACCGGCACCTGTAACGCTGCCGCCAAATGCATCGGCCCCGTGTCGCCCCCAATGAACAACCGTGCCCTCCGCGTCAGTGCGATCAGTTCGGAGATCGAACACTTCATCGCCGTAGCGGCGCCGCCACTCGCAGTCTCGGCCTCGTGCGCCAGATTTTCCTCTCCCGGGCCATAGTTGAGAATCGCGGCTACTCCGTCCTTCGCTAAAGCCCGAGCCACGAAACCATAGCGTTCAGCCGGCCACCGCTTCGCTCCCCACCCTGCTCCAGGATTCAGAATCGCGAACCTCCCAATTCCTGCTTCCGCCAACCGCTGTTCCATTCGCTGCTCGACTTCGAGGTTCTGCGGAAATTCCACGCGTGGCAACATCAACTTCCGTTGCGCAACCGCTTCAGCTACGGAAAGATTTTGCTCAATCACATGCAATCCGCGAGCGACTACTCTCCGCGTGTACCACAGACTCGCAGGAGACTCTCGCGACTCAGCCGATCCATACACGGTGGGCGCGCCCGACCAGTGGGCCAGCACAGCCGACCGCATCGCGCCCTGCAGATCGACCGCAATGCCATAGCGCACCGAGCGCACATCGTTCCAGACTTTCGCGATTTGTTGCAGAGTCGAAATCGATGCCGGTGATTTTCGCCACTCGTTAAGGTTGACCGGATGAACCCAATCCACCAGTGGCCGTTGCGCCGATCGCGGCCCGCGCGGTGGCGTTCCCGGCGCACAAAGAAGTTCGGCCCACCGCTCTTCAATTAGCCAGCCAATCATCGTGTTAGGAAAGGCACGGCGCAACGCCTGCGCAGCGGGCAGCGCGTGAATGACGTCCCCCATCGCACTCAGTCGGACAATTAACAGCCGATCGATGCTCGGCCGATCGACATCTCCGCGCGGGCGTTGGTATTACTGACCTCGCGGTCACTCAAGGCTTCCTCGGCGTCACGTGCGACGCGATCCGCGCCCGAATGATATCGCTAGTGGAATGATCTTTCGCATCGCCGACGATCTCGACGCGCCCGCCATGTTCCTCGACGACCGCCCGCTCCGGAACGGAATCTACGGTGTAGTCGGTGCCCTTAGCCTGCACATCCGGCCGAATCTCGCGAATAATCGCCCGCACGTCCAGCTCCGGAAAAATCACAACGACGTCCACGTCGGCCAGCGCGGCCACAATTTCAGCGCGCTCGTCGGCTGGCATAATCGGACGACCTTCGCCCTTGAGCGCGCGCACCGATTCGTCAGAATTGACCGCGACCACTAACCGCCCGCCCAGCGCCTTGGCTCCGCGCAGGTAGCGCACATGGCCCACGTGCAGCAGATCGAACGCGCCGTTTGCCAGCGTGATCCCTTCGCCCGCACGCCGCCAACTCTCCACGCGTGTAAGCAGCTCTTCGCGGCTCAGGATTTTTTCGTGTGCGTCCAATTGTGTATGTTTAACCTGGCACGTTCAGCCTGGTACGCTCAATGCGATCGCGTCGCCGGTGCCGTCCGCTCAATCGCCTCCAGCAACTCTTCCCGCGAAACCGTCGCCGTGCCGCGCTTCATTACTGTGATCCCGCCTGCGTAGTTCGCCAGGTGCGCCGCTTCCTCCGTCGTTGCCCCAGCAGCCAGCGCGGCCGTGAATGCCGCGATCACCGTATCCCCGGCCCCCGTCACATCCGCCACCTGGTCCGAACCGCAAATCGGAATATCCACCGGCTTATGCTTGTGATCGAAGGCGACCATGCCGTCGCGCCCGCGCGTCATCACCAGCGACTGCAGCTTCATGCGCGCCATGACCTGCTCACCCGCGGCAAGCACGTTGCCCCACTCGTGTCCGATACGAACTCCCAGCGCCTCTTCGACTTCGGGCTCGTTCGGAGTCGCCGCCGTCGCCCCCGAATATTGCAGCAACCTGTAACGGGAATCCACCACAATCGGCAACGCTCCGATTTTTCCCTTTTCCTGCAGAGCCGTCACAATCGCCGGAGTGGCCGCGCCATACCCGTAATCCGACACCAGCAGCGCGTCCGACGCATGCGCGTAATTCCTCGCCGCCAGATACAGCTCCCGCGTCAAATGCTGATTCGGCGCCGCCTGCGGCTCACGGTCTACACGTACCACCTGCTGCCGCGCCGTATGCGTCATACCCGCGAGAATCCGAGTCTTCGTGACCGTCGTGTAGCTCTTGTCCTTGAGTACGCCGCTGACTGCTATCCGCTTGTGCCGAAAATATTTCAGCAGCATGCGCCCCGGCTCATCGTCCCCCACAATGCCGACCGGGAGAACATTCACTCCCAGATCCGCCAGGTTATTCGCCGCGTTCGCAGCGCCGCCCGGCACGACCGTTCGCTCACGGTGTTTCAGAATCAGTACCGGAGCCTCGCGCGACACACGTGAAATCTCGCCAAACACAAACTCGTCCGCTACCAGATCTCCCAGCACCGTCACCGTCAGCTTCGGGAACGCGTCGAGAATCTTTTTCAGCCGGTCAGCTTCTTTAGGATGTTTGATCATTGTTCGAGGCAAGCCCGCATCGCTATGAAAACAGATTCTCTCACGCCCCGCGCTTCCGTTCGGCAATCTTGCGCAGCATGGTATCGACGGCGTTAGCTGCGTCCGACAACTCCATTTTCACCGGCACAATCGCGAGCGGCCCCAGCGCGGCGAGATAGCCTCCCAGGTTCACCGCATCCTTCTCGGTGGTAACGAAACCCCCGGCCTCACTCTTGCACTTCAGTTCGAGAAGCTCGCGAACGTCCTTCTCGCCGTACGCATGGTGGTCGCGATAAAAAGCGTCTGCAACCGGCTCAATATTTGCCGCACGCAATTGCAAAACAAAATTCTGTGGCCTCGCGATCCCGCAAAAAATCACGGGCCGCGACGGAACATTCTGCGGAACAATCCCCCGCCGCACCCGCCACACCAACTTCCCATGAACTGGAAACGACTCTGCCGAAGCGCCGCTAGCCAGCACGACCGCATCCGCGCGCCGCAAAGCAGACAGCCGCTCTCGCAACCGTCCTGCAGGCAACAATCGGTCCTTCACATCCATCGGAGTCACCAGAACAATGTCAAAATCCCGTGCCAGCTCCCGATGCTGAAATCCGTCGTCGAGCAAATGAAATTGCGGCCCAAACCTCGATTCGGCGAACCGACCCGCGTCGTACCTGTCCTCTCCCACGATCACCGGAACCTGCAGCTTGCGCGCAATCAGCAGTGGCTCATCGCCAAATTCCTGCGGCAATCCCGCAGGGTCAACCAACCTTATGCCTCTCGACCGGCGCCCGTACCCCCGCGACAGCACATCGAACTTAATTTCCCGTGCCTTGAGCAATTCGCCCAGCAGCATCACGAACGGAGTCTTTCCCGACCCCCCGGCCGAAAGATTTCCCACGCTGACCACCGCGCCCTGTAGCCTTCGCGCGCGCAACACTCCCCGGTCATAGAGCGCATTCCGCGCCCCAACCACGCCGCCGTAGATGGCTGAGAGAGGATTCAATCGGAGTTCAGTCGACGTGCGCAGCTCTTGCCGGAACAGCCTGAGGATCCCCTTCGAGCGAAATCAGGCTCCGCAGCGACTCCATGGTCCGGGAGGTTGCGCCCATCTGCGACCGCATCGTCTCCAGCGCGCGTCGCCCCAAATCTCGCCGTTCCGCATCGTTCGCCAGCAGATGCATCAGAGTTAGCGGCAACTCCGACAGTCCCACAACGCGCACCGCATCACGGCTTTGAAACAGCGCCACAATATCGCGAAAATTTTCCGTGTGGTTCCCCGTCACGATAGCCACGCAATGCTGCGCCGGTTCAATAATATTGTGTCCCCCGCGCGGCACCAGGCTACCTCCCACGAACGCAATATCCGCGAGCGCATAGAGAGCAGCCAGTTCGCCAATCGTATCCACGAGCAATACTCCACCTGCCAGCGATTCCGCCTGCCATTGCGATCGCCGGAACGACGGAATGCCCAACTGCTGCAGCAGAATCGCCACATCGTCGAACCGCTCCGGATGCCGCGGCGCCAGAATCATCACCGCCCGCGGATGCCCCACCCGCAAATTTTCAAACGCTTTCAGCAACGGCGGTTCCTCGTCTTCCACCGTGCTGCCACAGACCAGCACCGGCCCGGCGCCCTCTGCCGCGATCGATTGGCGCAGGCTCTCCACAATCGGCGGCGACGCCGGCAAACTCACGTCAAATTTAAGGTTTCCTGTGACCCGCACACGTTCCGTATCGGCGCCAATCGATTGCAGCCGCGCGCTGTCCTCTTCCGTCTGCGCCAGAAACAAATCGACGTGCACCAGCATCCTCCGCAGCGCCCAGCGAAATCGCCGGTAGCGCGGCCAAGAGCGATCCGAAATTCGCGCGTTGACCACCGCAATCCGCGCCCCGCCGGCATGCGCGAGCCGCAAGAAGTTCGGCCAGAATTCCGTTTCCGCCAGCACCACCAACTCCGGCCGCAACGCCTCCAGATACGGCCGAATCGCGAACGCCAGGTCTATCGGAAAGTAGAATACGTTCTCCTCCCCAAAGCGCTTGCGTGCAAGCTCCTGTCCCGTATCGGTCGTAGTCGAAACCAGCACCCGATGCCGCGGAAAGTTTCGCCGCATCTGCTCCACCAGTCCGCTCACCGCCGTAACCTCGCCCACCGAAACCGCATGCACCCAAATGACGCGCCCAGCCTGCAAACCCGCGCCTGCCATCAGACGCGCTGGGACTCTCCCCATTCGCTCGACAAATCCCGTGCGATATTTGCCGTGACGCAGAACCTGGTAGAGCCAATACGGCAGGCTCGCAATCATTCCCAGCGCCAGCACCAGACTGTAGAAAAAATAGCTCAAGTTGAGTCATTCTAAACCGCCTCATCGGCGACAAGCGCGCCGCCCTTCTATAATTGGGGGCATGCGGCACATATCTTTACAATCGACGCGGCGCGCACTCGGCGTCTCAACAATCGTCAGCCCGATTCTCGATCGCTCGGTCCCGCGTCGTCTAGTCATGCTGGCACTTTGCGCAGGATTATTTCTGCCCGCTCTGCTCGCGGCGAAAACCTTCGAGAAGCCCGTGGCGAAGTCCGCCATCAACTATCCCGCGCACGATTTTCATCGCGACGAAAAAGCCGCCATCGCCGCCGATCCCTACGACTCTCCCGAAAAAGCAAAAATCTTTTCCACGAATTTCGCCGCCCATGGCTTCCTGCCCGTTTTCTTCATCGTCACCAACGACGGCGATCAGCCCATCTCTATCGCCAACATGCACATTACTCTCCTCACCGCCAACAACTCCAAGCTCACCCCCATCACTCCCGAAGACCTCTACCGCCGCCTCTCCAATCCACAAGTCAGCACGCGGCCCAGCCCCATTCCTCTTCCGCACAAAGCAAAGGGCGGCATCAGCAAAAAAGAAATGGACGAGATCGAGTCCTCGCAGTTCGAAGCTCGCGCCGTCGAGCCCCACACTACGCAATCCGGATTCCTATTTTTCGACATCGGCGGCATCTCATCACCCCTACCCGGCGCAACCATCGACATCACCGGCGTCGCCGACGCCAAGGGCAACGAACTGCTCTACTTCGAAATCTCAGCCGACAAATATTTGAACGCTCCAAAGACGAACTAGAGGCGATCGCGCGAGCAAGGGGACTGATTCTAACGAGAGTGAGCGGAACGACGTCTGCCGAGTCCAGCCGCAGAGCGGCGGAATGGACAGGGCGGGAGTTGAATAAGTTCACGGGGAATCCCACTGGTCGGCTTCGATAACGCGGTCGTCTGAAGAAAACGAGACTATGTAGTACTCAGGAATGAGAGGCGCGAAAGGATGCGAGTACACATCCTCTGTCACGCAGCCTTTTTCAGGAACATGGATTACCCCACATCGACCCGAGTAATAGTTTGGCCTTCCAAGCCTCGTTATCACAGAAACGCGAGATTCGCCATCCTGGACTGATGCGAACTTCCGCTCCACGTTCGAGAACCGAGCAAACGAAACGGATGTCCTTGCTGTCGCGGCAACGAGAACGACCACGACAACGACAACGACAACGCCGAACATAAATGCGATGCGAATATTTCGTGACATGCTCTTTAACCGCTCATCCGTCAATGTAGACCTTGGGGAATTACAGATGCAAATATCAAACCGATCAGACCACCTCCGTTTCGCCTTTATAATCGCTCCCTATGCCCACCACGCCGGCCAATTCCCTCGCCGCCGATGCCACCTATGAGCCGGTCATCGGCCTGGAAGTCCACGTCCAGCTGCTGACGGCCAGCAAGATTTTCTGCTCGTGCTCGACGCGCTTCGGCGCTCCGCCAAACTCAAACGTCTGCCCGGTCTGCCTCGGGATGCCCGGCGCCCTGCCCGTCCTCAACAAGAAAGTCGTCGAGTTCGCCACGCTCGCGGCGATGGCCCTCAACTGCGGCATCAACGAAACTTCCAACTTCGCGCGCAAAAATTATTTCTATCCCGACCTGCCCAAGGGCTACCAGATTTCCCAATACGACAAGCCGCTGGCCGAATTCGGCTACATCGAGATTCCCGCTGGCAAGGGCAAGAAGAAAATCGGCATCACCCGCGTCCATCTCGAAGAAGACGCCGGCAAAAGCCTGCACGAAGGCTTCCCCGACTCCGACGAAAAAACCGCCATCGACCTCAACCGCACCGGCGTCCCACTGATCGAAATCGTCAGCGAGCCCGACCTCGCCTCGCCCGACGAAGCCTACGAATACCTGACGCGCCTGAAAGAAATCATCCTCTACACCGGCGTCAGCGACTGCAACATGGAGGAAGGTTCGCTCCGCTGCGACGCCAACGTCAGCGTGCGCCCGCGCGGCCAGAAAGAATTCGGCACCAAGGCCGAAATCAAAAATGTGAATTCCTTCCGCTTCATCCGCGAAGCCCTGGAATACGAAATCGGACGCCAGATCGAAGTCCTGGAATCCGGCGGTAAAATCACGCAGGAAACACGCCTCTACAACTCCAACGAAGGCAAGACCTACAGCATGCGCTCAAAAGAACAAGCGCACGATTACCGCTATTTCCCCGAACCCGACCTGCTTCCGCTGGTGGTCGACGAAAAGTGGAAGTCCGAAATCGCCCGCACCTTGCCCGAACTCCCCGAGTCCCGCCGCGCCCGCATGGTCAAGGACTACGGCATCACCGAATACGACGCACAGGTGCTGACCTTCTCAAAATCGCTGGCCGACCAATTCGAAGAAGCCGCAAAAGCCGCGAAGAATCCCAAACGCGTAGCCAATCTGGTGCAGAGCGAGTTGATGGGCCGCCTCAAAGCGAAAGGCATCGCGATCGAGCAGTCCCCGATCTCGATGCGCGGCGTCGCAGCCTCCGCCGACCTGGTCGAATCCGGCACCATCTCAGGCAAGATGCTCAAAGACCTCTACGACCTCGCCTTCGCTCGCAGCAAAGATTTCCCCGCCGTCTACGAAGAGGAAGGCCGCCCGCAACAATCCACTGACACCTCAGCCCTCGAAAAACTTATCGACGAAGTCCTCGCCGCCAACCCGAAACAACTCGAGCAGTACCGCGCCGGAAAAACCACCATGCTCGGCTTCTTCGTCGGCCAAGTCATGAAAGCCTCCAAAGGCCAAGCCAGCCCCCAAATCGTGAACGAACTGCTAGCCAAAAAGCTGGGCTGATTGTGCAGATTGTGATTTTGATTTTGCGCTTTTGAACGTGTGGGACCGGGTCTCTGACCCGGTCGGTCGGCCCGAAGGGCCGAGGCACGATGCAGCCAAAGTATGAATACCGCCGTCGTCTACCCCACTATCAGAAAGACAACCGCCCGCTCTTCGTCACCTTCACCACAGATCGCCGCTGGCAACTTCCACCTCAGGCCCGCGACATCGTTCTCGCCTGCTGCCTGAACGAGAATGCACAAAAGTTCGACCTGCATGCCGCCGTGATCATGCCCGATCACGTACACATGATCTACTCCCCACTCCGCCGCGACGATGGCTGGAGCTACACCTTGCCCGAGATCATGAAGTTCATCAAAGGCCGCTCCGCGCGCCAAATCAACCTAGCCCTCAAACGCAGCGGCCCAGTCTGGCAGGAAGAGTTTTTCGATCATGTTCTCCGATCGAATGACAGCCTCGTCGATCGGGTCGAGTATGTTTGCCAGAATCCGGTCCGGGCGGGGATTGCTAAAACGGAGTCCGATTATCCGTGGATCTGGAACGGTAAGATTCCGGTCCTCTGAGGCGAATCCAGCGGCCTTTCAGTCCGCCCGACCGGGTCAGAGACCCGGTCCCACACAAAAGCCCAGCCCCGTGCAGTCATCTCGCAGGCGACACTTTGGTCACCTGATGTCGCCCGGGCGCACACGCTACCATAACTCTGGGCCTGCCGTTCCGGGCCGACCGATCGGGAATTGCCGTGAACATCAAATTGGACCGCATCATCAGCATCGCGACCTTGGTCGCGGCGTTGGTGGCCATCGTTCTGGTTCTGAAGAAGCCTGCGCCGCAGGTTCAGCCGCTTGCTCCCGCGGCCGCGGTTGAACAAGCCCCCGATCAGAAAAGCGTCCAGCTCCAACCAGCCACCCAGCCGTCATCAGTAGGCCCAACTGCCGCTGGAACTCGAACTCCAGCAACGGCGCCGTCGGCATCGCAATCCGCGTCAGCCGCACCCAGCTCCAAACCTGGCTCTCAAGTCAATTCCGACGAGATCAGCTCGGTAGTGGCGCAAATGCTAGGTGCCTCCAGCGGAGGAGGTAGCCTGTCTCCCGACTCCAACCTCGGCGCCGGCACGCCCAACATCAAAGACCAGCAGGTCACCATGGAAGGCGACATCGTTCACGGAAAATTTCTTACCGAGATCGGCGGCAAAGAAGTCTGGGTCACCATCTCCGGACACATGGGCGAAAAGGACGGCTATGCCACCTTCGACCCCACAGAATTCAAAGTCGGAGACCTCGACGTTCCCGTCGCACTTGTAAACCCCGCCCTGCAGAAGAAGCTGGCCGAAGAGCGCGACCGGCTCAAAGTTCCGAACAACTGACGCCCCCGCAGCACCCAACCGCGAATCCGAAGATAGCCCAAACCCGCAGCCGCCTGAAATCCACGGCTGTGTTATCGTTTCGCAATTGCCATGGCAAGTTCGCCGGAAAAACTTGTCGATCCTCAGCCCGTCGATCGCCCATCATTGCCCGTCCGCTTCGCGCGTTCCAGTCCAGTCATATTGTTCTTCCTGCTGACCTATGCCTGGACGTGGACCTGGTGGCTCGTCGTGCCGCGCTTCGTACCTGACAACAAAGCTGAATCCTACGGAGAGCTGATGTTCCTCACCGGCGCCTTCGGCCCGACCGTGGCAGCCCTGATCACGCGCTGGCTCGCGGCTCGCGATCTGAAAATCTGCCGCCTTTGGACGGGCTGGTCCAGCCTGGCGACAGGCTTGGCCTTCTGCCTGACCGCCTTCATCGTAACCACGCTCCTGGCGCCATCAGTCACCATGGCAAGAGCGCCCATCTATGCGCTGCATTGGTCGTCCCTTTTGCACTGGAGCACCTACGGATTTAACTACTCCACATTCCTCGGAGGCCCGGTGCCCGAGGAACCAGGATGGCGCGGTTTCGCGTTGCCCAGACTGCAGCAGCGCTATGGCCCGGTGCGCGCAACGCTGATTCTGGCCCCGCTGTGGGCAGGCTGGCACCTGCCGCTGTTTCAGATGCCGGGCTGGAGCAGCGCGACTCCCTGGCAATATCTTCTGATCCTGACGGGAATTGCTTTATTATTCACCGCAGCCGCCAACCTATCGAAGTTCAACGTGCTGGTCGCCATTGTTCTGCATGCGTTTTTCAACACAAGCAGCAGGCTCGGGAATACTGTGATGGCCGGTTTTCCGCGACGCTCGCACGAGATGATGATCTACACCTTCGTCGTATTCGTCGGCGGCCTAGTCGTAGGGTTATCCGCGCTCCGGCTTACTGCGCCTTCAATCGATTTTCCGCCGCCACTTTCCCATACCACCGCCCCGAATCTTTAATCGTCCGCTTCTGCGTCTTGAAGTCGACATAGGTCAGCCCAAAGCGCTGGCTGAACCCTTCCGCCCACTCAAAATTATCCAGCAAACTCCACGCATGATACCCGCGCACATCCGCGCCCTCGGCGATCGCCCTCCCCAACGCGGCCAAATACTCGCGGTGATAAGCCGTCCGCCGCCGGTCTTGAATCGCTCCGCTCGCGTCGGGACCATCGTTATACGAACATCCGCTCTCTGTAATCTCGATCACCGGCCGGTTGTAATCCCGCGTGATGCGCCCGACCATGTCATACAGCGCCTTGGGCCAAACTTCCCAGCCAAAATCAGTTTTCGGTCCCTGCTGCCCGCCATCCATCTTTACCGGGAACAGCCACTCCTGCGTATGCGAGAAGCGTTCCATCGTGCCAACGGCGGACGCAATCGTGCGGTAATAAAGATTGATGCCGATAAAATCCAGCGGCGCTCGCGTCTTCTCCATGTCGCCCGCCTGGATCCTCATCGCCGTCTCCGGCAGAAACGCCAGCGCCTCCGGATAGCTCCCGCGCAGCGCCGGCTCCAGAAACCAAGTATTGGTGATGGCGTGCGCCCGTTCCGCCGCCAGCTTGTCTTCCTCAGAATCAGTCGCCGGCTCGCACGCCGACATGCTGAACGCCGTTCCCGCCCGCGCCGCAGGCCGCGCCGCCTTCAGCGCTCGAAATCCCTCGCCCTGCGCCAGATTCACCACATGCGTGGCCCGCAGGAAATCCAGCAGGCTCTTGCGCCCCGGTGCGTGCGTACCTTCCAAATGTCCGAGATCCACAAACGCGTCCGGCTCGTTAAAAATCGTCCAGTCGCTCACCCGATCTCCCAGCGCCTGAGCCACCAGTTGCACATAGTCGGCAAAGCGCGCCGCAGTATCGCGATTGGGCCAGCCTCCCGCATCTTCAAGCGCCTGCGGCAGGTCCCAGTGATACAGCGTGACCAGCGGCCGTATCCGCGCTTCGAGCAACGCATCAACCACGCGACTGTAATAGTCAACGCCCTTCGCGTTCGCCGTTCCCGAGCCAGTCGCCTGAATTCGCGGCCACGCAATCGAGAACCGGTAGCTGTTCAGATTTATGGCCCGCATCAGCGCAATGTCTTCGCGCCACCGATGATACGAATCGCAAGCCACGTCGCCCGTGTCGCCATTCTTGATCTTGCCCGGAGTGTGCGCAAATCGATCCCAGATCGACTCACCCTTACCGTCTTCATTCCACGCGCCCTCAATCTGATAAGCGGCGGTCGCCGTTCCCCAGAAAAATCCTTTAGGGAAGGTGGCTTCGAAAGATGTATCGAACTGGTGCGCCCGCACCGCAGCCGGCGCCGTTCCAGCCTTCGACGAAACACTGCACCCCGAAAACGCCGCGGGCAGCCCAAAAGCGGCGCTGGCCCCGAGCATCGATTGCACAAACCTACGGCGTGTCAGGCGCAACGAGAGAAGTCTCCTTCGAGAACCAGGGCAAGCGTGGCAGGAATCAGGCCATCAATCGAAGTGTGATCACATTTCTACGTTCTGTCCAGTTTGTATACAGGGACGTCTTCGGAAAATTGCAGGGATGCCAGCGTTAGGGCTGAATCTTGCCTCGCTTCTACTCCGGGTGCAGACTGTCAAACATCTTATAAAGCTTGTCCGCGGTCGCGCGATAAATCACCCAGCCGTTCCCGCCATCGGCAATCTCGCGAAATAGAAACTCGCCGCGTCCATCACCATCCGCGTCGACCACGTCGACCAACTCCAGCCGCGGCGTCAGATCGAGATGATACTTATCCGTAACTCCCACATAAATCGGGTGCAGGTTGTTGTAAGTGTCCGGATAAGCCACCATCAGCACCGAATACTTCAACTCAGTATCGGAGTCGCCCTGCGCACTGCCCGTGGCCGGCGGCACGTGCGCGAGAGCACTGAACACCATCACCGGCTGGTTCGCCGTCCAAATGTCGAACGTTTTCATCACTACGTTATCGAGAATCGGGTCCTTCATTTTCGCCGCCGCCTTCGCCGGCGAGCCGTGCCGTGCGGCCTGCCCACTTGCAGCGGTCGGCGTCATGGTTGCCTTTGCCAGCGCTTGCACATAGGCGCGAACTTTTTGCTTGGCCAGCGCAATCATCTGCTCCCGGCGCTCTCCCTCTTCGTCTTTCAGCCATTCATACGCGTACGACCTTGGCTGCGGTCCAGTGGCGTCGGAAATCGCGGGAACCAAATCCACCGGCGCCGAGTCAGCTTTGGCTTGAGCCGCCTTTGCCGCATCGGCAGCCGTTGCCGAAGATGCCGCCGCCGCACCCGTCGCGCCCGGTCGGCTGTAGCCAGGCACGTCATCCTCGGGCAGCGGCTCAACCGGCTTTCCGCGCCGCAGCCTCGGCCGATTCGCCTCGCTGGCTCCGCTGTCGGACGCCGGAACGTTCGCATGATCGTCTGGCTTAGCGTCAGCAGGCTTGGCATCAGACGGCTTCGAGTCGCCAGCTTTCGTATCGCTATTCTTCGCATCGCCATTCTTGGAGTCGGGCGTCGATCCCCCAGAGGTCGCAGGCCCGGACGATCCCGCTGGCGGAGTCTCGGGAGCCGTCGAAGCGCTTTTCTTCAACCGCGGCGGTTCATCCCCCGAACCAGACTGCTCAGAAGACTGGGGTGAACTAGAAGGCGCCGAACCCGAAGCCGGCGCAGTCTTCGAACTCGGCGCATCAGCCGGTGTCCCCATCTTCGCTGGATCCCGCGTCAACCGCGGCGGCCCATCGCTCTTGTCGATCCCCACCGGCGCAGTGTCCGCCTTGACCGCCGGCTTCGGCGTCTCACTACCCGCCGCAACCCACTTCCCGGTAGCGATCCACGGAATCTGAGCGTTAGCGCTTCGGCTCTGCAGGGCGCTGCTGACAGTGAACAGCCCCAACGAACTGCCCGTTCGTTCGGCCTCATAAACCGTACCCTGGTCGAGCGCCATCGGCACCGGGTCAGCCTTATATGCCGACGCGTCCCAAAATTTGCCGTCGATCAGAATCGCGATCGGCACCAGCGAGACCTTGCCGTTCGCTCCCATCTGAAGCAGCGCGACCGCCCGCGGCCCGGCATCCTTTTTTCGCGGGACCTTCCGCTCTCCGGGCGTGATCTGCGGCCGCTCTTCCTGTGCCGCAGCCAAGCCAGCCCAGCACACAACCCCTGCCAGCAGAGCGACCAGAAGCCCTCGCCATAAAATTCTGCGGCGCAAAATCCCGCGATGTAAAATCGTCAAGCAAGCAGGCTGGCCGCACGCCCTTTCGGCTGCATTCCCGCCGCGCGACTTCAATTCCCCCGGAGACACTCCCATGAACATCAATGATAAGGCTCCCGACTTCACTTTGCAGGACGAGAACGGAAAAGAAATCGCCTTGAAAGACCTGCGCGGCAAAACCGTCGTTCTCTATTTTTATCCCCGAGCCGATACGCCCGGATGCACCATCGAGGCCTGCGAATTCCGCGACTCTTACAAGAAGATGCAGAAGACCGGCGCCGTGCTGCTCGGCATCTCCCCCGACACGCCCAAAGCGCAAAAGAAATTCCAGGAGAAGTTTGACCTCCCCTTCACCCTGCTCGCCGACGCCGACAAAAAAGTCGCCGAAGCGTTCGGTGTCATGAAAGAAAAAAACATGTACGGCAAAAAAGTCTGGGGAGTCGCGCGTACGACTTTCATCATCGGCCCCGACGGCAAAATCGAGCACATCTTCGAAAAAGTAAAACCCGAAGGTCACGCCGAAGAAGTCCTCGCTTACCTGAAAGAATCCGACAAAGGAGCAGCGTGAGGGACGAGCGGTGCATTCTGCTCAACACAGTCCACAGAACCGCAAGCGCAACACGGGGGTATCAATGGGACGCCGAACCGGCCCGCGGAAGGACGGCGGGATACCGTGTGCCCGGGATACCGTGGAAGAGCGGCCCTTAAGGGCCGCGTAAAGGCGTGAATTGATGGTGGGCTTTAGCCCTCGTGGTCCGTCTCTCGCCGGGTCCCGCGTCGCGCCGGGGAGTTAAACGGGGAACTATTCCGACCCCTGCCTCGTATAACATTGAAGAAGCGTTCTGTTCCAGCTCGGGAGGCAATTATGCGTCGTCTTATCGGAATCTCCGCCATCCTGATGTTCGCGGCCGTCGCCGCGGCCAGCCCTGCCGACGATCACAACCCCGTCGTGATCGTCTACAAAGACGGCCACCACCAAACCTTCGCCATGGCCGAAATCGCCCGCATCGACTTCAAAGCCCCCGCCGTAATCGTCTACAAAGACGGTCACCGCGAAAAGATATCGGCCGACATCGAGCGCATCGAATTTGGAGAACCCGACAACCCCATGCTCCCCGGCCGCGGTCACTTCATCGGCAAGTGGGAAGTCGGTGACGGCAGCAACAACACGTTCTACATCACCCTCGAAGCCGACGGCAACGCCAAGAAGACCCACGGCGAGGAGCACGGCACCTGGACGCTCGTCGACGGCGAAGCCCACATCTCCTGGGACGACGGCTGGCACGATGCGATCCGCAAAGTCGGCAGCAAGTTCGAAAAGGTCGCCCACGAACCCGGCAAATCGTTCGACGACACGCCCTCCAACGTCACCGCCGCCAGAAACACCGACCCCAAGCCGATCTAAACACCGACCCCAAGCCGATCTAAGGGCGGAGCAGGAGGTGCGCACTCGCAAAGCCCTGCAAATCGGCGGTGTAAAGCGCGGTCGCGGATAGTAAACTCCAGCCGCGAAGCGGCGAAAGAATGCAGCCCAAGGCGCAAGCCGTGGGAACGGAGTTCGGCGCGTGAATAAGCCCCGGAGCGGCGAAAGAAAAACAACCGCCCTCCATGTAAAATCCCTCCGCATGTCCGACTCTCAAACTCCCGCGAAAATCCGCCCCCTCCCTCGCGCTTTCTACAGCCGCGATCCCCGACGCGTAGCCCGCGAACTCCTCGACAAAATCCTGGTCCGCGAGGGCTCACCACGCCTCACCGCCCGCATCGTCGAAGTCGAAGCCTACCTCGGCGAAAACGATCCTGCTTCCCACTCCGCCGCAGGCAACACCGCCCGCACTTCAGTTCTCTTCGGCCCACCCGGCCACGCCTACATCTATTTCATCTACGGCAATCACTACTGCCTCAACGTCTCCTGCGAGCCCGCCGGCCAGGCCGGAGGCGTCCTATTCCGCGCCCTCGAACCAATCTCCGGCGTAAAAGAAATGGCCCAAGCCCGCGGAGTTGAAATTCAAGATCCCAGGCACCCAACCAACAAAGCCCTGATCAGCCTAACCAGCGGCCCCGGACGCCTCTGCGAAGCCTTCAGCATCACCCGCACTCGCGACAACGCAGGTGACCTCACCAACCCAGCCAGCGGCCTCTGGATCGGCGGCGATGGAACTCGCGCCGGCAGCATCTGCACCAGCCCCCGCATCGGCATCACCAAAGCCATCGACAAACCCTGGCGCTACTTCCTGCAGGGAAATCCCTTCGTCTCAAAAGCCCACGCGAAAAAAAAGTAATGTGAGTAGAAAAGTTTGTGTGGGACCGGGTCTCAGACTCGGTCAGAGGCCGGCAAGGCCGCTGCCTTTTCCCGCAAGGCTTGACGACAGGTGTAGACTTGCCTCCTGGTCGAGCGCGGGAAGCCTCAACAGAAGCGGCTTTTCGCCAAATGCACAATCAGCCGCAACCCAGCTCCACCGCGCATCATCTGATTGCTAGAAGGCCAGCCTCAGGAGTAACGGTGCCCCGCGTCGCGCGATTCCAGACTTATGCCGCTTTGATCGTTATTTTGATCGCAACTCTCGCCGCGCCAACCCAGGTGCTCGCGGCCGTCGACAGCGCCGTAGCCAGCACTCCTCCGCCAAAATCCTCCTATATCCTCATCGGCTTCGCCGGCGGTTTCATCCGCCACGACGATCCCAATCACGGCCCCGTTCAACTCGCGCACAGAGTGCAGCCCGATCTTCCCCAAGACGCCTCGATCCAGATCTTCGAGAATCGCCACCGCCGGTCAGCCTACGAAGCCATTCTCCACCGCCTCGACACCAACCACGACGGCATACTCAGCGCCGCCGAAAAAGCTCAGGCACGCATCATTCTGTTCGGCCATAGCTGGGGGGCATCGGCAGTCGTGATGCTCGCGCGCGACCTGAATCGCGCGGGTGTCCCGGTGCTGCTCACGGTCCAGGTCGACTCCATCGCCAAGCCCTGGGAAAGCGACGCCGTCATTCCCCAAAACGTCGCCGAGGCCGCTAACTTTTATCAGCCTCACGGCATACTCCACGGCCGCGCCCACATCACCGCCGCAGACGATTCAAAAACCGAAATCCTCGGCAACTACCGTTTCGATTATCAGAAAACGCCGGTGTCCTGCCGCGGAGGTTCCTGGTTCCAGCGCACCTTCACTCCCACCCACATGCAGAGCCAATGCGATCCCCGCCTCTGGTCGCAAGTCGAAACCCTGATCCGTCAGCGCATGGCCCCGCATCCGATCACCACCGCAGCCCTCCCTCATCCTTGAGCGAGGTCCTGAGATCGAAGCCTGGAGTAAGTGTCAGAAAAGTTTTCCCTGTCATCCTGAGCAAAGCGAAGGACCCCATGCAGCCCCTCGCCATCAGCGGCCTCCAAAGGAGTCTCCACCATAGTCCCCGCCGCCACCGTCTTTACAATTGTCGCCTCAAACCCCCGGCCCGCAGCCCACTCTCATCGAAGCTCCGTGTAAAGTTCGGGCAACTTCCGTGCTGCAATAACATCTAACCAGAGTAAAATGACTGTAGGCGGTTTGCCTCCCTGGGCAGCCCACCTCCGTTTCGCTGGAGGGATTCAAATGCGTAAACCTACCTCGCTGTCGTCTGTTCTCACGGCAATCGCTTCGTTCGTCCTGGTCTGCGCGCCCATCCCCGCCCTCGCCCAACATGGCGGCGGTGGTCACGGCGGCGGTGGCGGTTCCCACGGTGGTGGCTCCTCCGGCGGCAGCTTCCACGGCGGAGGTAGTTACGGCGGTGGCTCGCATGTCGGAAGCTACGGCGGCGAGCGCGGCGGAATGTCGGGCGCGGGCGAAGGAAGATCAGGCGGCTACTCGTCGGGTCGCGGCTATTCGTCAGGGCGCGCCTACGGCTCGGGCAGCTTCGGCGCACGCAGTGGTGCTGCAGGACACACCTGGTCTTTCGAAGGCCGAGGCAACGGCGGCAGCAGGGTTGGTGGTGGCCGCAATATGTCCGCCTCTCGCGGCTCAGGCATCGCTGACGGCAACTGGCACTCTTTCTCCGGAGCTCGTGGAACGACCGGATCAGCCTCAAGCGCCCGATCCGCAGTTGGCCGCGGCACTGAAGTAGCCTCAGCCAATTTTGCTGGCCGTGGCGCCTTCTACGGCGGCCGCGGCGGTTTCTATGGCGGCCGTGGCTTCTACGGCGGTTGGGGATGGGGCGGCTGGGGTTGGGGATGCTGCGGCTGGGGCTTCGGCTTCGGATACCCCTTCTGGTATTGGCCGTCGTACTGGTATAGCCCGTGGTGGGACTACAACTACGCGCCCTACTACGTTTACCCGTACCCCTACTAACCAGACGCGCACGATTTAGTCAGATACGGGTGCCCCATCTCTCGCGCGTTCTTCGAGCGAGAAGTGGGGATTTACTACGGATCTCTCCTGGCATTCTCTCCGGTGAAGAAAAGACGCAGCCTACTTCAGCGCGGCCGCCTTCGCGCCGAGCACGACGTTATCAATCAGCCGCGTGCTCCCCACATACGCCGCAACCGCAACTAATGCCCCGCCAGAAACATCCTCGACCGCATCCAGCGTCTCCGCATCCACGATCTCGAAGTAATCAAGACGCACCGAACTCTCGCTCGAAATTTCCTCGCGCCCCGCCGCCACGAGCCGCGCCGCATTCCGCTCTCCCGCGCCAGCCAACTGCTGCACCCGCATCAGCGACCGATGCAGCACCAGCGCCCGCTTCCTCTGCTCCGCGTCCAGATACGCATTCCGCGAACTCATCGCCAACCCATCCGGCTCACGCACGATCGGACAAACCACAATCTCCACCGCCAGATTCAAATCCCGCACCATGCGCCGGATAATCGCCACCTGCGCCGCATCCTTCTGCCCAAAAAATGCCGCATCCGGTTCCACCACATGAAACAACTTCGCCACCACCGTCGTGACCCCGCGAAAATGTCCCGGCCGCGATCGCCCGTCCAGCTTGTCGCTCAGCCCCTCCACCGTAACCCAAGTCACCGCCCCCGCCGGATACATCTCTTCCACTGCCGGCGCAAACAACAGGTCAACGCCCTCCCGCTCCAGCAACTCACAGTCCCGCTCAAACGATCGCGGATATTTCGCCAGATCCTCATTCGCCCCGAACTGAGTAGGGTTGACAAAGATCGATGCCGCCACGAAGTCCGAAGCCGCCCGCGCCGCCCGTACCAGCGACCGGTGCCCCTCATGCAGCGCCCCCATAGTCGGCACAAATCCCAGCCGCCCGCCAGCGAGCCGCGCCGCGCGAGAAGCATGCCGCATTTCGTCAATTGTCGTGCAGATTTTCAAGCAGACTTTCTAGAGACGTCCGGTGCGAGAAGAGGATAAATCATCCATGAAGTGAGAGCGCCAGATAGCCCACCAGGTCGAAACTTCCTTTCAAAACTACCAAACTGGCACAAGGGCCACCGCAAAGCCACCGCCCGCCAATTCCTTCGAAACGGCGTCATATGATTCCGTGATGAGACTAAGCTCTGGCGCCGACGAAGTATCGGCGTCCTCTTCAAGAGCAAGAGCCACAACCTTGCCATCACGCCAGGCTGAGTGTGGCAATCGCGAAAGTGTCCGCCGCAAATTCTCCCGCTTCGTCGTGTAGCGATGATGGTGGATCCGATCCAGTATGTCGAGGTGATCGCTGAATACCACGATGTAAGGGTTGAGCCAGGTGCAGTCCGCATAACCGCTTAAGCTCGGAAATAGACTAACTTCCAAGACGTCCGTCGATTGTGCACACGGGATCTCCTGCGCCAGTAGTGCCAGTGGAGACGAACTCAGGAACAGTAGTGGCACCGTCCGAACGATGCGACGCGCAGTTGTCCAAAGAGATTCCAAGAGTTCCTCAAACCTCTATCCCGCCGAACGTTATCTCACCACCACAGGCACATCATGCTTCGCCGCCCACACCAGCGCGACGATCCACCCAATCACGCTCCATCCCAGAAACAGATTCAGCAGAAAAATGGCCAGCAAATCTCGCTTGCTCCGCCCCAACGCTATAAGCGACGGCAGAAAATACATCACCAGCCCAAAACTGCCGAAAAACGGGAAGAAGAAAAATGTTGAGAGAATCATGGGGGTCCTCCTTATGTCCTAGCCGAGCGCCTTCAGTCCATTCCAAACACGAACTGCCGCCAGCAAATTCGAACAAATATCCCTACTAAAGAGTTACGAAACCCAGAGCAGTTCTGTTCCCTCGCCGCATCCGCGAAAACCCGCGGCGAAAGGTTTCGCTCTACCGCCGCATAGCCCGCTTCCGCGCCAGCACCGTCTCCAGTCCCGCCCTAGTCTCCTTCGGCAAATGATACGACTCCTCATCCGCCGGATACTGCAGCGACCGCACATCCGCCCGATAAGCCGACACCGCCTGCGTAATCAGCGCCGCCGCATCGCCATACCGCCGCACAAATTTCGCCGGAGGCCCAAACGTCAAATTCAAAATGTCGTGCAGCACCAGCACCTGCCCATCGCATTCCGGCCCCGCCCCAATCCCAATCGTCGGTGCGCTCACCTCCGCCGTAATCATCGCCGCCACTTCCCGCGGAATCCCTTCCAGAAAAATGCAAGCCACGCCGGCGTGATCCAAAGCCACAGCATCGCGCATCAGCTGCTCAATCCCGCTAAGACTCTTCCCCTGCACCTTGTACCCGCCCATCACATTCACCGATTGCGGCGTCAGCCCAATATGCCCCGCCACCGGAATCTCCGCGTCAATCATCTGCCGGATCAGCTCCGCCCGCTTCTCCCCGCCCTCAATCTTCACCACCTCAGCCCCGCCCTCTTTCACAAAGCGCGTAGCGTTGCCGATAGCGTCCTTAGCATCAACCTGATAAGACCCATAAGGCATGTCCGCGATCAGCAGCCCCCGCTTCACCCCCCGCCGCACCGCCTTCACATGATGCAGCATCTCGTCCATCGTGACCGAGAGCGTGTTCTCATAGCCGAGCATAGTTTGCGCCAGCGAATCCCCCACCAGCACCATATCGATGCCAGCCTCATCCACCAGCCGCGCAGCGGAGTAGTCGTAAGCAGTGAGACAAGTAATGGGTTCGTGCCGGAGTTTCTGTTCCCGCAGAGTCGCGGTAGTGATCTTATGGCCGGAGCCGTCTCCTCGAGAAAAACCGAGAGGCCCGCCAATCGGGGTCAAGCTCATGATGTCCTCCAGTGCCCCTCCGCCATGGCGGATAGAGCCTGTGCGCGTCGTGGCGCTACAACATCTTTGGGTGACGCTCAAGACATTGTAGCGACAGAACAGCTGTTAGTCGAGAAGGGAGAGCGGCTCCAGTTGATATCCCGCCGACAAGTGGCCGGGTGTTGCCATGTCGACACTTACGTATTGCTCTTGGTCGAGCACTACATGTATAGTAGGTAAGTATGGATTCCTACATAACGCCCGCAGACGTTCACGCTCCTAGGCGCCATTGGTCGCTCGTTCACGTTCTCTTCGACGGAGGAGCAGCCACTGAGAACAATCTTTCTCCCAGTTCGCTTGCGATCGGGCGCTGGGATAATAAACCTGTTCTCGCAATGAGGTGGAATGGGAACAAAGAGAACCCGCTCGGCAATCCTCAGTCCCGAGGCCTGCCAACTTGGTTCGTCGTTCCCGAGCAGCACTGGAAGCAGATACTACAAACTGAACCTTATAGATTCTCGGACGACAAGGTCAGGTTCGCGTTGAATTTCCTCGAATCGAAGCGCGCATACTTCTTCACTCATTGCCCCAATCCGGGTTGCCGAGATTACCAAAAGCTTGTTCTTCACAGTTACCCAACGGGCGAACTTGGGGAAATCATCGGCAAGATCGAGCGCAACGAGTGGAGTAAGCTGCACTTCTACCACATAATCTGCAACTTCGACTGGGAACCGAGCAAGCAGGACAAAGCTGATCTCACCGCTACTCTCAAGGCAGCATGGGAGAATTATCGCGGCCATGCTGACCAGCAGCGATAGGCGTCCGATGCGAAACTCACGAGATCGTTAGGCTGAGTACTTTGATTGCGAAATACAAAAGGCTCTTTCGTTCTTCGCCAGAAACCGCGATCCTTGCGGTCTATGGAATGATTCACCTAATCCTCCTGCTAGCGGCTGCCGAGGTCCAGCAAGTGAAATCACTTCTTCACGCCCTAGGCCTCAGATGAGCCAGAAAATGAAGCAGACAATGCAAACGCTCCGCGTTAACGCAAGGGGTCAAATCACAATCCCCGCTCAGTTGCGCAAACGACTTGGGATCAGTACCGGCACGCGCATTAACTGGATCGAAGAGAAGGGCAGGCTGGAGCTAATCCCGATCACGGTGCGTGGGATAAAGGAAATCATGGGATCTCTCAAGCCCAAACCCGGCGAGCCATCCGCGTTTGAAGAATTGTTCAAAGAGCGGGCACGGGAGCGGCAGCGAGAAGATATGAAAGCGGCACAGTACGAGGCTGAGTTCAAAGGAACAGGGCCAAAACAGAGAAGATCATGAGGCGCTATCGCAAAACTCTTCGTGCCTTGGCGAAGTAAAGCCGACCGCGCCGAGCCGAGGACCACTGGCCACTAATCACTAACGACTGCCTCACGCCCCCACCCCCTCCTGCCCGCCCAGCGGCAAGAAATACTGCGTCCCCTTGATCGGCTCCGTCACCTTGCGCAGCAACTCCTGCAGGTCCTCATTGCGATCGACGAAGTCGATCTCTGAAGTATTCACGATCAGCAGGTCCGACGACGTGTAATGAAAAAAGAAATGCTCGTAAGCCTTCACCACTTCTTCCAGATACTCGTCGCTCACCGCCCGCTCGCCCGGAGCATTCTTCTTCTTCAGCCGCTTCTTCAAAACCTCAGGCGTAGCCTGCAAATAAATCACCAGATCAGGAGTAGGCAGCAAATCGCGAAAATGATTGTAGTAGCGGTTATAAGTGTCGAGTTCGTGATCGGTCAGATTCAGGCAGGCAAACAACTTATCTTTTTCAAAAATAAAATCCGAGACCACAATCTTCTGCGACCGCGCCCCCAGATCGAGCCCCTGCAGCTGCTCAAACCGCCGCACCAGAAAAGTAAACTGCGCCTGAAACGCCGCCCCGCGGTCGCCTTCATAAAACGAATCCAGAAACGGATTCGCTTCCGGCTCCATCACCCGCTGCGCATTCAGCCGCTCCGCCAGAATGCGCGCCAGCGTGCTCTTGCCCACTCGAATGGGCCCTTCCACTGCAATGTACCGGGGCAACTCAAAAAGATTGGCCATGAGGTCGTGCGCAGTCTCGTAGAACGACTGGTGCGATGTCTCGGAATCAGCAGCATATCTCGGATGCCGCCCAGTGGCAATTGCGGGATGAGTTAACAGGACCGATCGTGTAATCGAGAACTGCAAATTGCGTGTCATCCTGAGACCTATGCAATTTCCGGCCAGTTGCACAAGTCCTTCGCGGCAAGACGAAGCCGCTCAAGATGAAAGAGGACAATGCTACCGCGCGATTCGCCAACCGCAATCCGCTACAATCCCCTGCATGCTCGGACCCGTCCTGGCCGGAGCCTCCGCCGCAGCCGCGCTCACAACCGCAGGCTACCAGTCCATGGCGCCCACTGGACAGTGGTACGGCCGCACCTTCACCGGCCTCGCCCCCGGCACAAAGCAACTCGCGCTCACCTACGACGACGGCCCCAACGATCCTCACACCCAGCGCATGCTCGAAGTCCTGGCCCGCCACAACGTCCGCGCGACTTTTTTTCTGATCGGTCGCTTCGTCCAGCAGCGCCCCGACCTCGCCCGTGAAATCGCCCAAGCCGGCCACGTCATCGGCAACCACACCTTCACGCATCCTTTTCTAACTTTCAAACCCACCGCCGAAATTCGCCGCGAACTCAACGACTGCCACTCCGCCATACAAGACGCCATCGGCCAGCACTCGAATCTCTTCCGTCCCCCTTTTGGCGCACGCCGCCCCGCAGTCCTCAGCACGGTCCGCGAACTAGGCCTCGAGCCCGTCATGTGGAACGTAACCGGCTACGACTGGGATGCGCCCCCGCCATGCGCCGAGATCGAAAAGAAAGTTACCAAACAAATCCGCGGCGGCGATGTAATCCTGCTCCACGACGGCGGCCACAAACAAATGGGCGCCGACCGCTCGCAAACGGTTCTCGCCACCGACCACTTGCTCGCGAAGTACAAATCGGAAGGCTACGATTTCTCCACCGTTCCGCAGATGTTCGAAAGAAAAACCTAAATCGGATGCCCCATTTCTCGCGCGCTCTCTGCGCGAGAAGTGGGGAAGTTAAACACGAGTCATGATTCCGAGGCGCAACTAAGCAGGCATTGTCAACGAGGCACAGTCAAAATGAAACGCGCCATTCTTTTTCTCTTTATCACCGCAACCTACGCCGCCGCGCAGCCCAAAGCCCTCTTTTACCTGACCGACACTCCCAGCTCTCTCAAATCTTTCTCCGAGCACGCCGACAAGATCGACATCATCGTCCCCACGTGGTACTCCGTCGACGGCAACGGCTTGGTCTGGGGCGGCCCCAATCCCGATGTGATGAAAACCGCCGCCGAGCACCACGTTCCCGTCATGCCGATCGTTGCGCTGATGACACAACTCGAACTGCACAAGCTGTTCACGACTCCCTCCGCGCGTGCCGCCTTCATCGCCTCGTTACTCAGCGAATGCAAGAAGCACGCCTACAGCGGTTTCCAGATTGACTTCGAGAATGTGAACTGGACCGACCGTGATCTGCTCTCCAGTCTCGTCGCCGACACTGCCGCTGCTTTTCACAAAGAGAGTTTGCAACTCACCATCGCGACGGTCCCCAACGCTCCTGGCTTCCCCGGCAAAAGCAATTTTTCGCACTGGATTTACGCCAACTGGCGCGGCGCCTTCGACTTGAAAGCTCTGGCCCAGTCCGTCGACCTGATCTGCCTGATGACCTACGACCAAAACACTCGCTGGACCGAACCCGGTCCCGTTGCCGGCTATCCCTGGACTGTGGAAAACCTCGATTACGCGCTGCAGTTCGTTCCCAAAGAAAAACTATCGCTGGGCATTCCCGTCTACGGCTATCACTGGTTCGCCGGCGAGCCCGGCAAGGACGACAAACCGAACCCCACCGCCGAATACATCAGTCAGCAGGACGTCGATCAGTACGTGGCCGCCTACCATCCCCACGTAGAGTGGGACACCGCCGATCGCACCGCGTGGTTTTATTTTTACCGCGACGAAGAGCGCGAGTGGGTTTTCTACACCGACAAACGCGGATTCCAGGAGCGCCTGAATCTCGCCCGCGACCGCGCGTTGCAAGGCTTCTGCTCGTGGGTCCTCGGCTCAGAAGACCCCGAGATCTGGTCCATACTCCCGTCCCACAAGTGACGCGGAAACATCGCATTGACGTCGCTGTTCGCCGATCGGCACGCGGTTGAGCAGTGCAACTGTGCACGGCGTTACCGTGGAAGAGCGGCGCTTCAGCGCCGCGTTAAGCATCAAATACGCATGGGGCTTTAGCCCCTGCGATTTCTCTGCGCCTATCCCCGCACCGCCGCAAACGCCATCTTCGCCGCCGCCACCGTCCGCTGCACATCTTCCTCGGAATGCGTCGCCCCAAAAAACGCCGCCTCATACTGCGAAGGCGGCAAATAAATTCCGCTATCCAACATGCTGCGAAAGAATTTCCCAAACGCTTCCGTATTCGACTTCGACGCCGAATCCCAATCCGTTACCGGCCCCTTCTGGAAGAACCACGTAAACATCGATCCCACGCGATTCTGGCACAACGCAACTCCCGCATCCCGAGCCGCCGCCGCCACGCCCTCCACCAACTCTCCACTCAGCTTTTCAAGCCGCGGATAAATCTCCCCCTTACGCTCCCGCAACTGTTTCAACATCGCGCATCCTGCCGCCATAGCCAGCGGATTCCCCGACAGCGTCCCCGCCTGGTACATCGGCCCCAGCGGCGCCACCAGATCCATAATTTCCTTCGGCCCGCCGTACGCCCCCACTGGCAGCCCTCCGCCAATAATTTTCCCCATCGTCGTCAGGTCCGGACGAATGTTATACAACTCCTGCGCCCCGCCATACGCGACGCGAAATCCCGTCATCACCTCATCAAAAATCAGCACCGACCGTTCCCGCTCCGTCAGCATCCGCAGCCCCACCAGATAATCATCCGCCGCCGGAACGCATCCCATGTTCCCGACCACCGGCTCCACAATCACACACGCAATCTGATGTTTATATTTCTGAAACGCATGCTCGACCACCGACAGATTATTGAACGGCAACGCCAGCGTGAACTGCGTGAACTCCTCCGGCACCCCCGCCGACCCCGGAATTCCCAGCGTCGCCACTCCCGACCCAGCCTTCACCAGCAGCGCATCCGCATGCCCGTGATAGCACCCTTCAAACTTCACAATATATTTTCGTTTCGTGTAAGCCCGCGCCAGCCGAATCGCTGACATCGTCGCTTCCGTTCCTGAACTCACGAAGCGCACTTTCTGCACATGCGGAAACGCCCCAATCACCAACTCGGCCAGATCGGCCTCCGACGGCGTCGAAGCCCCAAAGCTCGTGCCATTGCAAGCCGCGCCCACAATCGCATCCAGCACATTCGGCTCCGCGTGCCCCAGAATCAGCGGCCCCCACGATCCGATGTAATCGATGAACTCGTTTTCATCCGCGTCCCAAATGTGCGACCCCTTGCCCCGCACAATAAACGGCGGATCCCCTCCCACCGAGCGAAACGCCCGCACCGGCGAATTCACTCCTCCCGGAATCATGCTCTCCGCCCGCTGCTGCAGGCGCCGCGACTGCTCCGTCTTACGCGATGTAGTGGACGCCATCGAATCCTCTCGACTCGGAGAAAAAAGATGAACCACGTAGCGGCGGACGCATTCGGCCGCCTCCGTTAACAGACTTGGAAAAACGCAACCGACAACTATAGCAGCGCACACGAATCGGAATTCATCAGATATTCATCCTTCCGCAATCCCATTGCAACATCGCGACGGTAACGTAAGTTCATCAAGTTACCCTTCTAACCGGGAGGGTTTTGAGGGACAGTCTCGGGGGCTCCGGACTGTCCTTTTCTTTTTTGACGCCTTTGTGGGTCGGACACTCCTGTCCGACGCCTTTGCAGTTGCTCTTATTCCTGAGGGCAAGAACAAACCAAAATCAACAGCGGCGGACAAGAGTGCCGGTCCCACAACTCCATTAACCACAATTAACCCTCGCTACGTATAATCACCTGCATGATCACCGTCTCCAAGGAAGACTATCTCAAGTCCATCCTCGAAGCCGAGAGCGAAGGCGAGACCGTAATCTCCGCCCGGTTGGCCGACTTGCTGAAAGTCTCCCCGCCCGCCGTAACCATGGCGCTCCGCCGCCTGAAAAAAGACGGCCTCGTCCGCGTCGAGCCCAGCGGAGAAGTCCGCCTCACCGCCGACGGACGCAAGATCGCCCGCAAGCTCACCCTCCGCCATCACCTGATCGAGCGCATGCTCTCCGAACTCTTCGGCATGGAGTGGTGGAAGGTGCACGATGAAGCCGAGCGCCTCGAACACGCCGTCTCCCCCGACTTCGAAGCCAAACTCCTGGCCAAACTAGGTTCCGGCGGCGCCTGTCCGCACGGAAATCTAAGTGAACTCGAAGGCCCCGCCAGCCGCCGCCGCCGCGGCCTGGTCCTGCTCTCCGACGCCGAACTCGACCACACCTACACCGTCAGCGGAATCTACGAACGCGACCGCCGACTCCTCGAGTTTCTCGAACACCGCGGCGTCCGCCCGGGCGCCAAACTCCGCCTGATCGAGCGGAACTACGACCAAACCCTAACCCTCTCCACCCCCGCCGGCACAGTATCCCTAGGCCCCGCCGCCTCCGGCCGAGTCTGGATCACTTCCACCTCACACTCGAAACACTGACCCTCGCCCAACTTCTTAGCCATCGTTCGCCCCTCACCGCGAAACCTGGGGATTGCGGAACTAACTTAGCTCGAATGCACCGCCCTGTCATAATCACCCCATGCTCTCGACGGTCGTACAGGACGTGACCTACGCCGTCCGCCAGTTTCGCCGCAGTCCAGGATTCGCCGTCACCGCCGTCCTCACCCTCGCCCTCGGCATCGGAGCCACGGCGGCCATCTTCAGTCTCTTCGACGGCATCCTTCTACGACCTCTGCCTTTCCCGCACTCTCAACAACTCGTCGCCGTCGACACTCTCGAGTTTCCCCCGGAGTTCCTCCCACCAACCTCTCTGCGGCCTATAGCTCAGGCAGTTCTTATCCCAACTTTTTCGATTGGAAGCGCCAGAGCCAGAGCTTCGAATCGCTCGCTTCTTATGACCACATTGTCCGCCTCTTCAGTAGAGCGAACGGTGAAGGCGCTCGCGTGCTGGAAGGTGGCCGCGTCTCCGCAAATCTGTTTTCGCTGCTCGGCGTCGCTCCCGCCCTCGGACGCACCTTCACCGCAGACGAAGAGCGGCCGGGTCATCGCGTCGCAATTCTCAGTCACGAACTCTGGGTTTCGGATTTCACTTCGTCGCCCAAGGCACTCGGCGAAACGATATACATCAGCGATGAACCCTACACCGTCATCGGAGTCATGCCCGCGGGTTTCCACTATCCCATCGGGCAACCGTCCCCCTTCTGGTCGACATTCTCCATCGACGCCGAAGGCAACGTACCCCTCACCTCACTGCGTGACGGCGATAACCTCTCCGTCGTCGGCCGCCTCAGGCCTGGCACTGGCATCACGCAAGCCCTCGCCGAACTGAACACCATCCAGCGCAGCCTTGCCCAGCAGTACTCCGAAGATCGCTACCGCCAGGGCGTTTCCATCAACCCACTGCTCGACGAGGAAGTCTCCGATATTCGCCCCGCTCTCTCTCTTTTATTCGCTGCAGTAGCAGTCGTTCTCATCATCGCCTGCGCCAATGTTGCCGGACTCCTGCTCGCCCGCGCCAACGGACGTCGTCCAGAAATGGCGCTGCGCACGGCTCTCGGCGCGAGTCGCTCCCGCGTCATTCGCCAACTGCTGGTGGAATCGCTGCTCCTTGCGTTCGCCGGCGGGGCCGTCGGCATCCTCGCTTCCTTCGCGCTGCTGCGTGCCGGACTTCATTTCGTCCCCAGCGATCTCCCGCGCTTGTACAACATCGCCATCGATGGCCGCGTGCTGGCGTTCGCGCTCTCGCTTTCCGCAGTCACGTCCCTGATCTTCGGATTGCTGCCTGCCTGGCGAATGTCGAAGTCCGATCCCGCCGCCTCCCTGCGAGACGGTGGATTCACCGCCACCTCCGGACGCCACCACTACCAACTTCACCACGCGCTCATCATCGCCCAAACCGCTCTCGGATTTACTCTGCTCATCGCTTCAGGATTACTCATCCGCAGCATGCTCAACGTCATCCACATCGATCCCGGTTTCGACACGACCCACACCGTCTACTTCGACATTGCGCTGACCAACAAGCTCTATCCCGTCCCGGCAAAATTCCAGTTCATCGACAAACTTCTCCCGGAAATCGCAGCACTCCCCGGCGTCGAAAGAGCCAGCGCCGGCCACCCGCTGCCCGTCCTTTGGGGACCGGGCACCTTCACCAACCTCACCATCGCAAATCATCTGAACTCGACCGATCAGCTTCCCACCGCCGGAGCCGCGGTGGCGATGCCCGGCTATTTCGAAACTCTTTCGATTCCACTAGCCCGCGGCCGCACGTTCGCACTCGCCGACAACGATCCGAAAGCTCCCCCCGTCGCGGTCATCAATCAGGCCTTCGTCAAGAAATATTTCCCCAACGAAGATCCGCTCGGCCAGTACTTCACTCCGAAGTTCGAACACTCCGAGGAACCGGTCGTCGCCCGGCAAATCATCGGTGTCGTCGGCGATACAAGAATCAATGACATGCAGGACCCCTATCAGCCGCAGTTCTTCATGCCCTACGCTCAGGATCCTGCTCACCAGCGCGCCATCATCGTGATGAGAGTCACCGGAGACCCCACCACCTACGAAAACGCAGTTCGCAAGATCGTCGCTACCATGAGCGACGCTCCCGTCTTCAACTATCGAACCTTTTCCGAAAGCATCAGCGAGCAAGCCGCACAGCCCCGCTTTGAAGCCGTTCTGGTTTCGTTCTTCGCCGCCATCGCGCTCTTACTGTCTGCGCTCGGCCTTTACGCGGTACTCTCGTACGTTGTCTCCCAGAGAGTGCGCGAACTCGGCCTGAGAATAGCGCTGGGAGCATCTCGTTCCGACATCTTGCAGCTCGTACTGCGCCGTGCGCTGATCCTCGCCTTCCTCGGAGTTGGAGTCGGATTGATCACCTCAATCTTCGCCACCAGACTCATCACCGACGTCCTGTTCAAAGTCGCCTTGCTGGATCGTTCCGTCTTCGTTGCCGTAGCGCTGATCCTTATGTTCGTGTCGCTTCTGGCCGCTCTTGCCCCGGCCCTTCGGGCCGCCAGCGTAGACCCAATTCGTACCCTCCGCGATCAGTAAGAAACCCTTTAATCATCAAGAACCTTTAATCATCCCGGACAGACCCGCTTTGCACCGACGCGCCGGCCTAGGTTCCATGTCAAATTGCACCTCCGCGTCGATTCAGAGAATGGTTAACTATAGTTTATCTTTTGTTGTATACTTCCGCTAATGCGCTTGAACGTTCTCGAACGATTTTGGGCCCGTCCTCTGCATCTGAATATCCGCCGAACGCCTGTTGCATGAATGATCCGAAGACACCATCGCAGCCGCGCAGGGACTTGCCTTCGAACGTCCTAACCGCACCCGCCATCGGTCCCGATGCCGTCGTCATCACCCACGAAGATATCGACCGCGCCCACGACCGCGAGCGCGTCCTCACCACCCGTTCCCAGCGCGGTCCCTGGTCGCGCGCCCGCCTGCTCTGGCTGCTAGTCGGCCCCGGCATCCTGGTCATGCTCGGCGAAAACGATGGCCCCAGCATGCTCTCCTACGCCGCCACCGGAGCCCGTTACGGCATCGGCTTCTTCCTTCCCTTCGTGGTCCTCACCTTCGTGATGGCGTGCATAGTTCAAGAAATGACGGTCCGTCTCGGCGCGGCCACGCACCGCGGCCACGCCGAACTCATCTTCGACCGCTTCGGCCCTTTCTGGGGATGGTTCTCCATGATCGATCTAATGGTCGGCAACTTCCTCACTCTCGTCACCGAATTCATCGCCATCCGCGCCGGCCTCGGATTTTTCGGCGTTCCCCCCGCCGTCTCCGTTCTCGGCGCGTGGATCGTCCTCTTCGTCGCCCTCATGGCCCACCGCTACTGGACCTGGGAACGCATCACGCTAGTCGCCGCCCTCTGCAACCTGATCTTCGTTCCGGTCGCCCTGCTCAGCCATCCCCACTGGGCCGCCATCGGCAGCGCGCTCATCACGTTCAAACCGCTGCCCGGCGGCCTCACGCAAGAAACCGTCCTAATCCTTCTCTCCAACATCGGCGCAACCGTCACTCCCTGGATGCTCTTCTTCCAGCAAAGCGCCATCGCCGACAAAGGCCTCACCACACACGACATCCGCTTCGGCCGCATCGACACAATCCTAGGCGCGACCTTAGCCGCCATCGCCGCACTGGCCACCATCATCTGCACCGCACCCCTCTTCGCCCACGGCATGTCCACCGGAAACTTCGAAGGAGCCCAATTCGCGCAAGCTCTCCAACCCTTCGTCGGACACTGGGGCTCCGCGCTCTTCGCTCTCGGCATGTTCGAAGCCGGCATGGTAGCCGCCATCACCATCTCAACTTCCTCCGCCTACGCCTTCGGAGAAGTCGCCCACCGTCCCCACAGCCTGAACCTCCCCTTCGATCAGGGAAAGTCTTTTTATCTAGTCCTGATTCTCGAAGCCGCTGCCGCCGCCGGATTAGTCCTGATCCCCGGCATCCCCCTGGTCTACATAGTCCTAATCGTGAACGTAATCGCAGTCCTGGCCATGCCGCCCGCGCTACTCTTCCTCTACATGCTGGTCAATGACCGCGACATCATGGGCGACCTGGTCAGCCCGCTGTGGGCCAACATCCTAGCGCTCAGCGTGGTCATCATCCTGGTCGCCGCCGGACTCCTGTTCGGCGTCAGCGTAGTAGCTCCCCACGCCCTCGCCATTTTCGGAGGAAAGTAGATGAGGGTAGAATGACAGCCTGGAGCGCCCAACCTATGCCGAGAAAGCTCTCCCTGGTTTTCTATCTCCTGGCGATCACTCTTCTGGCTGTAACTCCAGCGTCCAGCCAGACCGACTCCTGGCTGCAGGTTCGCACTCCACATTTCCTCATCGTCAGCAACGCCCCAGAAAAAGACGCTCATCGCGCCGCCCGCCAGTTCGAAGGCATGCGCTCCGTTTTCCAGCGCGTCTTTCCCGATGCCGACCTCAACACCGTCGAACCCATGCTCGTCTTAGCCGTGCAAGATAAACACGCTCTGCAGTCGCTCGAACCAGAGATTTACCTCGCCAAGGGTCAACTGAATCTCATCGGCTTATTTCTCCCCGCTCCGGAAAAAAATTATGTCCTGATCCTGCTCAACGCGCCGGGGGCCCACCCCTACGCGGCCATCTACCACGAATATGCCCACTTCGTTTTCAGCCGCACTCATCAGTGGATGCCGCTCTGGCTCACCGAAGGCATCGCCGAGTTCTACCAGAACACCGAAATTCTCGACGACCGGGTCCGCATCGGCAAAGGCGACCCTTACCTACAGACCGTGATCGACCGAACGCCCCTGCTCCCCCTCTCTACGCTCTTCGCCGTCGATCACCGCTCGCCCTACTATCACGAAAACGACAAGAGTTCCATTTTCTACGCCGAGTCGTGGGCCCTCACGCACTACCTGAAAGATAAAGATGACGCCGACGGCACCACTCACCTCAGCGACTTCCTCGACCTCCTGCAGAAAAACGTCGATCCCACCATCGCAGCAGCCCAGTCCTTCGGCGACCTAGACCAACTGGAACTCGATTTCAGAAAACATGCCGTAAGCGGACAATACTCCGTCACCGAAATCTCCGGTTCTACCGATGTCGACGACTCTTCCTTCATCGTGCAACCCCTTTCGCAAACTCAAGCCGATGCCGCGCGCGCCGACTTTCTCGCTCACGTTGACCGCCTGAGCGACGCGCGAACCTTGTTGCAAGGCGTTCTACACGATGATCCATCCTCCGTTCCCGCCCGCGAGATTCTAGGCTACGTCGCTTACCGAGAGTCCAAATATGATGAGTCGCGGAAGTGGTGCCAGGAAGCGATCCACCTCGATGAGCAAAGCTTCGTCGCGCACTTCTGCTTCGCTGTCGCATCCATCAGTAAAGGTACGCCCGACAAAGCCTCGCAGGCCGCGGTTGAGCAGAGCCTGCGCACCGCCATTCAGCTGAACCCGTCGTTTGCTCTCCCCTACGACGCTCTCGCCATGTCCTTCGCGCAGCGTGGCACCAACCTCGCCGAAGCCAATGAATTGATTCAAGCCGCCGTTCAACTCCTCCCGGGCGCTCCCGAAATCCGGGTCGATCAGGCGCAAATCCTCGCCGCCCAGGGCAAGGACGCAGACGCACTCGCCGTTCTCGACCTCGCCTTGAAAATGACCCACACGCCCGAGCAAACCGCCGTCGTTGAAAACATCCAGCAAACTCTACGCAAATTTGCCGCCGCCCGCAAACAGGCGGGAAGCAAGAGCACAATTGTTTTCAGCCGCGACACACCTACTCACGCCGGTTCCACCGAAACACCGCCGAAGGCCATCTATTCCCGACAAGTCGAATACACCGCTCAGGCGCGGGACGCCAAACTCGAAGGCATCTGCACCGTGTCGCTAGTCGTCGGCATCGACGGCAAACCCGGCAACGTCGTCGTGGTCAAGAAACTCGGCATGGGACTCGACGAACGAGCCGTCGAAGCCGTGCGCCAATGGAGGTTCGAACCCGGTCGGCGCAACGGCAAACCCGTGATCTCTCAGCTCAAGCTGGATCTGCAATTCAGGTTGTTCGGCGCCGATACCCAGAAGTTTTTCGATCTTTCCGAAAAGGCCAACTCCGGTGACGCGAACGCCGAATTCGAATTAGCCAACGCATTTTTTCAGGGCAAAGACATTCCTAAGGACGAAACCAAGGGCCTCGCTCTGCTCGAACGCGCTGCCGGAAGCGGCCATGCCCAAGCGCAATTTCAGATGGCGGAGCGCGCCTATGGTGACGGCAACAACCCGGACAACTACGTTGACTCCTACGTCTGGTACGCCGTCGCCCAACGCAACGGCGCCCCGGAGGCCGAAGCAAAAGTCACAGAACTGGAATCCCGCATGACCCCCGATCAGCTCTCCGAAGCCCGCAAGCGTCTGGAAAGCTGGCCCTCCACCCCGAAGTGAAAATGCGGTGGAAGGGATTCGGTGAAATTGTGAAGCAATTAAGTTGTGAAGCCAGCGGAGGAGATTGAATGAGTGACCACCATGCGAGTGACCATCGCACCCAGGACGACCCATCCGCCGAAGACCTCGCCTCTGTCGTCGCGTCCCTGGAACCCGACCAGCTCATCTCCGCCAAAGAAAAACATCATTGCCCCCGCCGCCAACTCACCCGCACCGAAAAGATCCTCTTCTGGGCTCTCCGCTTTTATCTAGTATTCATGTTCGGGATCGTCATCTATCAGATCTTTACAGGCGCACAATAGTTCCTCACGGTCAGATCTCCTTGCAGCCCAACCAAGTGTTTCAAAATCTGCGCATCACCGAGCGCAGGCATCACCGTGGAAGAGCGGCGCTTCAGCGCCGCGTAAAGCGACCCGAATGACCCCGGGCTTCAGCCCGGTGGTCGTAAATTCTGCGAGGAATTGCCAAGTTCCGATGCCGCCAATCGCGCCGGAAACACGCCCCACGCAATTCCGCGCCCAAACGCATTACACTATTAAGTTGAAGTCCGCGCGCCCCAATCCCACGCGCCAGAATTCATACCTAGAGAAAGGCCATCATGTCGGTAAACAGTTTCAACGCCAAATCCACCCTGAAAGTCGGCAGCAAAGAATACGAAATCTACCGCCTCGGTGCCCTCGACCAACAAGGCATTTCCACCAAACACCTCCCCTTCTCTCTGCGCATCCTACTGGAAAACCTGCTCCGCACCGAAGACGGCCGCAACGTCACCAAAGAAGAAATCCGCGCCCTCGCAGCCTGGAACAGCAATTCCAAGCCAGAAAAAGAAATCGCCTTCACCCCCAGCCGCGTCCTCCTGCAGGATTTCACCGGAGTCCCCTGCATAGTCGACCTGGCCGCCATGCGCGACGCCATGCAGACCCTGGGCGGCGATCCCGCGCTAATCAACCCTCTGCAGCCAGTCGAACTAGTAATCGACCACTCCGTCCAGGTCGACGAATTCGGCACCCCCAACGCCTTCGACATAAACGCCGCCCTCGAATTCCAACGCAACAAAGAGCGCTACTCCTTCCTCCGCTGGGGCCAAACCGGTTTCAGAAATCTAGCCATCGTCCCCCCCGACACCGGCATCGTCCACCAAGTCAATCTCGAATACCTAGCCCGCGTAGTCTTCGTCCACGAAACTCCCACCAAGCGCACCGCCTACCCCGACACGTTAGTAGGCACCGACAGTCATACGACAATGGTGAATGGTCTTGGCGTGCTGGGATGGGGCGTCGGCGGCATTGAAGCCGAAGCTGCGATGCTGGGCCAGCCTGTCTCCATGCTGATTCCGCTGGTCGTGGGAGTGAAGCTCACGGGAAGATTACGCGAAGGCGCGACTGCTACAGACTTTGTTCTGACTGTCACCGAGATGTTGCGCAAGCACGGCGTCGTCGGAAAATTTGTCGAATACTTTGGCCCTGGCCTGCGCGACTTGCCCCTGGCCGATCGCGCGACCATCGCCAACATGAGTCCAGAGTATGGCGCGACCTGCGGAATTTTCCCCATCGACAAAGAAACTCTGAAATATCTGCGCCTCACCGGACGCAGCGAAGAGCAGATCGCTCTCGTCGAAGCCTACAGTCGCGAGCAAGGACTGTTTCATGACGAGAAGACTGCCGAAGCAGAATACTCCGAACTGCTCTCGCTCGATCTCGCGACGGTCGAGCCCAGTCTGGCCGGCCCGAAGCGCCCGCAGGATCGCGTCGTGCTCTCGCAAGCCGGAGAGTCGTTCAACAAAGCCCTGCCTTCCCTGATGAAGCCGAAGTCCGGCGCGACGTTGGCAGCCAAAACCACAGCGCCAGGCGCGACCGTCCCTAACAACACGCGCTGGGAGCAGGAAGGCGGCAGCCCGTCCGCAATCGGCGTCGAAGATCCCAATGTCCACGAGCACGTCCCCGCATCAGTGAAAGATTCGCTCAAGCACGGCAGCGTCGTCATCGCCGCCATCACCTCCTGCACCAATACGTCCAATCCTTCCGTTCTGATCGGCGCCGGCCTGCTGGCGAAAAAAGCTGTCGAGAAAGGTCTGACCATGCCACCGTGGGTCAAGACCTCGCTCGCCCCCGGCTCGAAAACCGTGACCGACTATCTCGCCAAGGCCGGCCTGACGCCCTATCTCGAGAAGCTGAAATTTCACCTGGTCGGCTACGGCTGCACCACGTGTATCGGCAACTCCGGCCCACTACCCGACGAAGTGTCGAAAGCCATCGACGAAAAAGAATTAGTCGTCGCGTCGGTTCTCTCGGGCAATCGCAATTTCGAAGGCCGCATCAATTCCGAAGTCCGCGCCAATTACCTGATGTCCCCGCCGCTGGTCGTCGCCTTCGCGCTGGCCGGACGCATCGACATCGACCTGCGCAAAGACCCCATCGGCAAAGGCCGCGACGGCCAACCCGTCTACATGGCCGACATCTGGCCGACCGAGCGCGAGATCGAGGAGACGATGCGGCACTCGATCACTTCAGAAATGTTTTCAAAATCCTACGCCGACGTCTTTCAAGGCGACGAGCGCTGGCGCGGCTTGGCCGTGCCCAAGGGCCAGACCTACGCCTGGCAAAAAGATTCCACCTACATCCGCCAGGCCCCATATTTTGACGACATGGCCGTGAAGCCCGCGCCTGTGCAGGAGATCAAAAAAGCCCGCGTCCTCGCCGTTCTCGCCGACAGCGTCACCACCGACCACATCTCACCCGCCGGCTCCATCAAGAAAGACAGCCCCGCCGGAAAATATCTTCAAGAGCACGGCGTGAAGCCCGCGGACTTCAACTCCTACGGCTCGCGCCGCGGCAATCACGAAGTCATGGTCCGCGGCACCTTCGCCAACGTCCGCCTGCGCAACAAGCTGGTCGCCACCGAAGGCGGATTCACCCGGCATCTTCCCACCAACACCGAAATGTCGATTTTCGACGCGTCGGAAAAGTATCGCGCCGCCAACATTCCGCTCGTGGTTTTAGCCGGGAAAGAATACGGCTCCGGCTCCTCCCGCGACTGGGCGGCCAAAGGCCCGGCGCTGCTGGGCGTCCGCGCCGTCATCGCCGAAAGCTACGAACGCATTCACCGCTCCAACCTGGTCGGCATGGGAGTCCTGCCCCTGCAATTCCCCGCCGGCCAAAACGCCGAATCGCTCAAGCTGACCGGCGAAGAAGTCTTCGAGATCACCGGCATCCGCACCGTAGTCGACCACTTCGCCGCCGGAAGCACAGTAAAAGTCCGCGCCACCACGAAGGCGCAGCCAGACATCGAGTTCAATGCCCCAGTCCGCATCGACACACCCCAGGAAGCGTTGTACTACGCGAACGGCGGGATTCTGCAGTATGTGCTAAGGCAGTTGTTGGCGAGTAAGCCGCAACCGGTTGGCGTGTAGGGCATTAACATCGGGTGCGATGTGACTTATTTCGAAGATCTCTCAGATTATTGTGATGAACCCAGAGTCAAGGCCGTCGGCTGGTTGGAGCGCGGGCATGCTTTCGAGCGGAACGTTCCATCGAATGAAACCCTAGGCTTGCTTTGGAACGTTTGTACGATCTCCGCCATTCAAACTAGGGGAAGGCACTACTGCGATCTCTGCGAACCATCCATGCTCGTTGATGCCGAAAGAGACGGGGTGAGTTTGGCTCTCGGCAGCTCTGAAATTCGCGTGTTCTCTCCGACGGGTTTCGTTTTCGCGGCGCCGACCCTGATTTTTCACTATGTCAGCGTTCATCATTACCAGCCGCCGAATGAGTTCCTGCAGGCCTTGAGAGAAGGTCCTAAACCACCTAGTTTGGAGTACTTCGCACTGCTGAGGGTGACAACTCCTCACTGGGGGAGGACGCACACAACTGAACCCACACAATCCTACAGGGAAGGCATTCGAATCTACGGGGAATTGGCGAAGGCCAATCCAGCCTATCTGCCTTTCGTGGCGGACTGCTTGGTCATGTTAGGCGTCAGCGCCAGTGTTTCTTCACGACTGCCGGATCGAGCCGACGAATCCTACAAAGATGCGATTCAGCTCTTCCGCCGGCTTGCCAAAGAGAATCCGACGGATTACGCGCACAAACTGGCCAATACATTGAGCCACTTTGGGCGCCATTACCGCAACACGCAGCGGATGAAGGAAGCCGAGGAAGCTTACCGCGAGTCCCTTGCCGTCTATCGCGACGTAGCAAGCGAAAGCCCCGACTACCTTATTTTTGTTGTTGGCGCTCTTGCGAGTCTAGAGCAAATCTACAACGATACGCACCGAGGGGAAGAGGCCATTCGGGCCGGCGAGGAAGCAGCGAGACTCCGTCAAGATTGGCAGGCCACAAGATTGTCTATTCCGTCGCGTGAGGCGCACTGACCGACACCTTCTCTGTCATGCCTCCGGACTAAGTTCCAATTGTTTTGTATACAGGTGGCCCAGTTATTGATTTTGTTGTCAGTGGCAATACGAGGGGCGCCCCGTCCTTCGCGGGGTTTGCGAAGGGCGGGAGTCGGGAATGTGCGTCGAGAGCCCATCGATCTTGTGCTGGCAGCATCTCCACCCGCCCTTGCGAAAGGCGCAAGGACGGGAGTCGGGAACGTTCGCATCGAGAGTCAACCGATCTTGCGCCGGCCGCATCGCCACCCGCCCTTGCGAAAAATGCAAGGACGGGGCACCCGCAGGTGTGGTTGTTCAGGCTGTCGAAAGATGGGCTCCGCCCCTCTTGCATTGTTCGTTGGCGGGCGAACCAATCATCGATTTCCCTGGCACCGGCGACACAATGGGTGCCCCGTTCTTCGCGCAGTTTGCGAAGGGCGGGAGTCGGGAACGTTTGCGTCGAGAGTCAGCCGATCTTGTGCCGGCAGTATCGCCACCCGCCCTTGCAAAAGGCGCAAGGACGGGGCACCCACGGTTTTGGTTGTGCAGGCGGTCGAAGGTGGTTGATGCTACGCCGCGGGTGGTCGAAACGAAATCTTTGGCCAGCCTTCGTTTACTCGGACCGGTCCGGCTTCGTCCAAGAAATAAAAACGGTAACTGCTCCAGCGCCATTCCTCAGGCGCGCACACAAGGCCGCGCTTCACCGGATTGCGGTGCATATACCTCAGCTTCTCTACCCGCTTGTTCGTCGTGAACACGTTGAAGTCGTAGAAACGCTCCTGCCAGAATGGGGTGCGGGGCGCGCCTGCCCGCTTCATCGGCAATAACTGGCGGGCCGTACGCTGCTTTAGCACTTGCATTACCGTCGATGGAGTTCCGATTTCCGGTTCGGTGATGAGCAGATGGAAATGTTCCGGCATGACGACGTATCCCACGACCACGAAGCGATAGCGCTCGCGGGTCTGTTCGAGAATCGAGAGGAACTGGTCTCGGCTCTGCGCGGTACCCAGAGCAGGCAATCGCTGGTAGCACGAGGAAGTGATGAAGTGCAGGTGGTGGGCGCCGTAGGTGCGATGCAGGCCGCGCGGCATGACAGACAAGATGGTACGGCAGCATCGCCACCCGCCCTTGCAAAAAGCGCAAGGACGGGGCACCCAGAGTTCCTGAACGGGAAACAGTGATGCCAGAAGCCGGTTGGATTTATCTCGACTTACTGCTGCGCGATAATTCGCGTCTGGTTTTGGATAGTAATCCCCAGGCTTCGCGGTAGGGTTCGTATTTGTTGCGGTTGTAGTTTGGGCCGGCTTCTGGACACAGCAGTATGCCTCCTATCGGCTTTGGAGTGAGGATCACGGAGGCGGGAATCAGATACCAGACATTGGTCGGGATGACGTAGCTGGCGAACAGGTCGACTCTGGCAAGATCGTATCCAGTTTCGGCGCCGCCTCCGCGAAACCGGCAGTAATATCCCGAGCGCCTTCGGGAGGAAGTCGATTTTACTTGCACTCGGAGAAAGAGAGCAGTTTGGTCGATGCCGACGTCGTAGGCTAGGGAGTCTCCCCAAGGTTTTAGAATGTGATAACCATGCGAGGCGGCCGCGGCCATAAATTGGAGCTCGACCCATTCGCCACGCTGCTTTAAGTTCTTATCCCAACATTGCTTCCGCACCAATCCCCCAGACTCGGCCCCGAAAACACGAAAGGCGCGACCGGTGGGCCGCGCCTTGCTGACTGATTTTGTCTATATATCCAGAATAGCAAATTGGCGGGGGTAAACCGGAAAGGGTTGGGAAGTTTATATTCGGAGCGGTTTCATTGGGTTAGGCGGAATCGTGTAGTTTCTGCCTATTGACAAGATTCCTGTGAATTGGGCCGCAGGGGCTAAAGCCCCTTGTTATTTCGGATCTTACGCGGCGCTGAAGCGCCACTCTTCCACGTTGGTCTCCGAGTTCGTGGTTATTCACGAACGCCTGACTCTCGAGATCTGCGAGCTAGAACTCGATGTGGGCGCGGAAGGTGGGGACGACGACGGGGCCGCGGTCGCGGTTGTAGCCGGGGTTGTTGATGTGCTGGACGCCGGGCGCGAGATAAATGCCGCGCCAGGTGTGCACCGTGTAATAAGCCTCGAAAATGTTTTCGCGGCCGTAGTTGAGGCCGCCGTCGCCGAGCAGGAAGCCGAGGCCTCCGGCGGCGAGATAGTTCTGGTGATCTTTCTTGATGGCGTTGGAGACGAAGGCGACGCCGGCGCGGTCCTGCTTGCGATGCCACCACGCGCCGTTCGCGCCGATGCCTTCGGCGAACGTTTGCTCGACTTCGGTGTAGGCGAATTCCTCGGTGCGGCCGTCGTTCCATCCGAAGCGGGCGAAGGCGGTGAGGTAGCGCGTGAGATTCTGCTCAGTGTTGATGCCGAATCCGTACTTGCGGGTAAGGTGCCAGGGGTGGGCGGTGATGTCGGGCGTGGTGTCGGCCGCGGCGGCCGCGATAACCTGATCGCGGTAAATGCCCATGTTGGCCTGGTTCGTGAAGGCGAGCAGGCGGACGACGCCGGGCTTTTTCGGAATCATGCCGCGGCGAAGTTCGTATTCGTAGTTCTCGGCGTGAACCTGCCAGGGTCGCCAGACGAGGTCGATGCCGTTGGCGATTTTCGGCATGAGGGCCTCGGCGAAACGGAATCCCCAGTTGCGGTCTTCGAAGTCGGCGGTGAGGCCGACAGTGTAGCCGCGGGTGTCGGCGGCGTAGTCCCAGGCGCCGTTGTTGTCGGTGGTCCAGTTAAGAAACCGGAAGTGCGTGTCGGTGCCGACCGAGTTGACATCGAAGAAATCGGGCAGGCTGAATTTGCCAAAGCGGAGTTCGAGGCGGCGACGCGGCAGTTCGTCGAAGAGCGAGAGGAAGCTACGCTGGTTCTCAACTTTGTCTTTGCTGAGCGCGATGACGGTATGGATCATCGCGCGGCCGAGGTAAGGTGCTTTGCTGAGCAGCGGGTTGCGGACGATGTCGAGGTCCGTGTTTCCGGAGAGGCCGAAACCTTGCGTGAGCGCGGCGCCGCCGGCTTCTTCGATGTCGACGAGAATTTCGGTGGAGCTGTTGAGGCGCACGCCGGAGTAGAACGTCACGACGCGCGACGTGGCCTTCTCGTAGTTGGGGCTGAGACTGTGCGGACCACTGTAGAACGCGGGGAAATCTGGGTGGGTCTGAAAGACGAAGTTGGCCTGGCCAGAGAGCCAGAAGCGCGAGCTCTTCAGGTGCGGGAGCATGGCCTCGGTGCTGTCGTCCGGGGGAGGCGCCGGCGGATCGGGAGGGGATGCGAGGTTCGCTTGCGTGGCGTTCTGAGACGCTTGCGAGGTCGTATCGGCGGGTTGCTGCGCGCGGGCCGGTACGGCAAGAGCAGCGGCCAGCAGGGCAAGAGCCGGGAGAGCCTGCGTCACAGAGTATTCCCGTCTCTTCGTCTTGTTGAAAGTGAATGTCAATATGTTCCCAGGGATTTAATTAACTGTCGTATGCTAATCATGGTTAACCATAGTTAACTATCCACGATCAGAAGTCAACCCGATTCTCTAAAAGTCGTTTCCCGAGCATACGCACGGCTAATTACAGGAATGTTACAACTGCAGTGTTCGGGCCCAGGAGTCTCAAGAGAATGCCTTCGCGTTTGACAGCGTTCCTTGCGAACCCCTAACCTTGATTTTCTCCGGCTTATGAAAGTTCTGGTCTTAGGAAGTGGCGGGCGCGAGCATGCGCTGGTGTGGAAGCTGCGGCAGTCGCCGCGAATTTCGCAGCTTTATTGCGCGCCGGGGAATGGCGGGATTGCGGACGAGGCGGAGTGCGTTGCTGTGGACCTGAAGAGTCTGGAGTCGATTACTGTGCTGGCGGAGCGACTGCATCCTGACCTGACTGTGGTTGGGCCGGAACTGCCGTTGACGCTGGGCGTGGTTGACGAGTTCACTGCGGCGCGGGTGGCCGGTGTTTGGGCCGACTCGTGCGGCGGCGCAGCTGGAAGCGAGCAAGAGTTTCGCCAAGGAATTTCTGCAGCGGCACCGCATTCCGACGGCTCACTTTGCGATCTGCGATTCGATCGAACAGGTGCGGTCGGCGCTTGGTCACTTTCACGCGCCGGTCGTGGTGAAGGCTGATGGACTGGCCGCGGGCAAGGGCGTGGTGATCGCCAAGAGCAAGGAAGAGGCGGCGAGCGTAGCGGCGGAGATGCTCAGCGGGAAGATGCTGGGCGAGGCGGGAGCGCGGGTGGTACTGGAGGAGTTTTTGAAGGGCGACGAGCTTTCGTTTCTCGTGTTCAGCGATGGCGAGCGCGTCGCGCCGTTGGTGGCGGCGCAGGATCACAAGCGCGTCGGCGACGGCGACACTGGTCCGAACACGGGCGGCATGGGCGCGTACTCGACCGCCGATATTGTGGATGACCAGATGCGCGACTGGCTGGTGCATCACATTGCGCAGCCGGTGGTGGCGGGGATGAAGGCCGAGGGCGCGGAGTTCAAGGGCGTGCTCTACTGCGGGCTGATGATGACGGCGCGCGGGCCGATGGTGCTGGAATTTAATTGCCGGTTTGGCGATCCGGAGACGCAGCCGATCCTGATGCGGCTGGAGAGCGATTTGATCGAGGCGATCGAGGCTTCGATTGAGGGGCGGGTAAGTGATGGGGATTTCAAGTGGTCGCAGGATGCTGTCGGTGTGCGTGGTGATGGCGGCGGGAGGATATCCCGGGACGTTATGAAGTGGGGAAGCGGATTGACGGGCTCGAGGAAGCCGCGGCGGTTGAGGGCGTGAAAGTTTTTCACGCAGGGACGTCGAAGCGCGATGGGATTTATTACACGGCGGGCGGGCGCGTGCTCGGGGTGACTGCGCGGGCTGGTTCGCTGGAGACGGCTGTGGCCCGGACGTATGAAGCTTGTGGGAAGATTTCGTTTGAGGGGGCGCATTACCGGAAGGACATTGCGGGAAGAGCGCTGAAGTAGGTTCATGCTTCTCGCGCAAAGGGCGACGGTCGTGGCGGAAATTCCTTGCGACGCGTTCGCGACGTTTGGGTGAAAGGGGTCCTTCGACTGCGGTTGCTCAGGATGACAATTTCTGGGGGATATTTTAAGGAGAGAGATGAGTAAGACTTTGGTTTCGATTGTGATGGGGAGTGATTCCGATCTGGAGATTATGCGCGAGGCGGGGAAGGCGCTCGATGAGTTTGGCATCGCGTATGAGATCGATGTGACTTCGGCGCATCGGTCGCCGGACCGCACGGCGGATTTCGCGCGCAAGGCCGCAGGGCGCGGGATTCAGGTGATTATTGCCGGGGCTGGCGGGGCGGCGCATCTGGCGGGTGTGATTGCGGCGCATACGACTTTGCCGGTGATTGGCGTGCCGATTCCTTCGACTTCGCTGCAGGGGATGGATTCGCTGCTGGCGACGGTGCAGATGCCGGCGGGGATTCCGGTGGCTACGGTGGCGATTGGGAAGCCGGGGGCGACGAATGCGGGGATTCTGGCGGCGCAGATGATTGCGCTGGGGGATGCTTCGGTGGTGAAGAAGCTGGAGGCGCATAAGGAGAAGCTGGCTCGGGGCGTGGAAGAGAAGTCGCGGAAGCTGCGGGAGAAGTAGAGTTACCTCAGGATCAAAATGGGGCACCCGGCACAATTCCAATTCAAAATTCAGAATCCGCGATCCTTTGCAAAGAGCGCGACAAGGGTGGGGCCGCGCCGCGAAATTCGGAATCCTAACTCCTTCGAAATCTAAAAATCCCCACGTTCTCAAAGGCGAGACGTTGGGGCACCCACATGGGGCACGATTCGTGTGTGCGGCTAGAATTTGTTTTGGGTCGCCGCTGCGGTGCGGAATGGAATTTTGGCGAAAGGCGACAGAGTTTCGAGATAGCGACGAATCTGCTCGAGATCCTGGTCGGAAACGGTGGTGAACATCAGGCCGACGCCTACGCCGGGGGTTCGGTGGGCGACGCGGGCGTCGGCCCAGGCCTTGATTTGTCCGAACCAGATGCCGACTTTTAGTTTTTTGCCGAGTTCCAGAGGGATAGGAATCTCGACGTAGCATCCGCTCAGGCTGAGGTCGGCAACTCTGCCCCAAAAAGATGGGCCTTCGGGAACATGAATCTCGATTGAATTCTGACAGCGGTAACGCGGGTGCTTGCGGTTGTCGGCTGCCGTTGCGCGGAACTCATCCTTGGCATCGGCGGGTAGAGGGAAATCCCAAAGCGGTTTTTCGGGAGCGATGTTGAGCAGGCCAACGTGGCCGGCTCTAGGTGTGCCGGGTGCGCCGATCCACTTCACGCGGAAATGGACGCGATTGGCGCCGTAGGTGAGGCCGACGATTTCGTCGAGGCCGAGGTCGGGACGAACTCCGGCGAGTTCCGCGCCCTTCCGGCTGACGTTGACGGTAGAAACTTTTTCAGAAAAAACCTGACCGTGGCTGTCGGTGCCGAAAATGCGTACGGGAACTTCGACTGGCTTACGAGGCTGGCTGCGCCTGCCCATCCGTGCGTGCAATCTCCTTTGCGTGCAAGGTAGGAGGAGGGTGAGGATTTTGAGGCTGCATTCAGGATAACCGGGACGTCGCGGCGCTTCAAGAAACCAAAGTTTGCTGGCAGCTATAGGTTCAAACTTTTCAGGTACTCGCGGAACGGGCCGCCGAGGTCGTTGCGCTTGAGCGCGAATTCTACGGTGGCTTTGAGGAATCCTAGTTTGTCGCCGGTGTCGTAGCGGCGGCCTTCGTAAACGTAGGCGTACATTTTTTCCTGCTTGAGCAACATGCGCATGCCGTCGGTGAGTTGGAGTTCGCCGCCGGCGCCGGTCGGAGTTTTCGCGAGGCAATCGAAAATTGCGGGCGTGAGGATGTAGCGGCCGATGACGGCCAGGTTCGACGGAGCCTCTTCGAACTTCGGCTTTTCCACCATGTTGCGGATTTCGAAGAGGCGGCCGTTGTAGCCGTCGGCGGGCTGGGCGTCGAGCACGCCGTAGGACGAAATCATTCTGCCTTCGACGACCTGTGCGGCGATCACGGAGCATTGTTTTTCGTCGAAGACGTCGACCATCTGCTTGAGGGCGGGGACGGCGGCGTCGATGACGTCGTCGGCGAGCAGGACGGCGAAAGGCTCGTTGCCGACGAGTTCGCGCGCCATGAGCACGGCGTGGCCGAGGCCGAGCGCCTCTTTCTGGCGGATGTAGGCGACGTGCATCATGTCGGAAATGTTGCGGACGATTTTGAGCAGGTCGGTCTTGTGGCGATCCTCGAGCATGCTGCTCGAGTTCGTAGCTGACGTCGAAGTGGTCTTCGATGGCCTGCTTGCCGCGGCCGGTGATGATGATGATCTGGTCGCAGCCGGAGGCCATGGCTTCTTCGACGCCGTATTGAATGATCGGCTTGTCGACCAGCGGGAGCATTTCCTTGGGCTGGGCTTTGGTGGCGGGCAGAAAACGGGTGCCCAGGCCGGCGGCGGGGAATACGGCTTTGCGGACTTTCATCATGGCGGTCGTCGGTCGTTAGATCAGATCGTCGCGGGATAATTGTAACTGGTCGTGCTGGGTGCCGCGAAGTGGCGCCTACGTTAGAAAATCGCTTGCTACTTCCGCTTGCCTTACTGTCGTTGAGGTTTATTCCCGCTCAAACTTGAGTCCAATAAAGATGCCACATCGATGGTCGCCAGTTGCTCTAGAACTGTGCGCAGGGCTCGGAGGACTTCGTCTGCTGCCGTCGCTTTCAGGACAAATTTCAACATTCCATCTGGAGTGAATTGGGCGCCGCGCTGGGCGGAGACGAATCTCGCGAGCTGTTCGGGATCGACGGCGGCGTTTTGGCGGAATTTGAAAGTTACGAAATCGCGCTTGCGCTCGATCGCGTTTACGCCGACGCGCATGCAGAGGAGCTTGAGGCTGGCGTAGTCGAGCAGGTTGCGGACGGCTTGCGGCGGCGGGCCGTAGCGGTCTGTGAGTTCGGCGCCTACGTCGGCGAGTTGCGATTCGGTTTCTACTCTGGCTACGCGCTTGTACATTTGCAGGCGCTGATTTTCTTCGGGGATGTAGTCCGAGTTGATGCGGATGTTCAGGCCGAGGTTGAGTTGGGTTTCGGCCTCGTCGGGAGCGGATTCGCCTTTCATTTCGCGGACGGCGCGTTCGAGCATTTGGGTGTAGAGCTCGAAGCCGATGGCTTCGATGTGTCCGCTTTGCTCGCCGCCGAGGAGATTGCCGGCGCCGCGGAGTTCGAGATCGAGCGCGGCGATTTTGAATCCGGCGCCGAGGTCGGAGAATTCTTTCAGCGCTGCGAGCCGGCGGCGCGCGATCGGCGTGAGTTCGACTTCTTTCGGGATCAGCAGATAGGCGTAGGCGCGGCGGTTGGAGCGGCCGACGCGTCCGCGGAGCTGGTAGAGCTCGGAGAGGCCGAGGCGGTCGGCGCGGTTGATGAGGATCGTGTTGCAGAGCGGGATGTCGAGGCCGTTTTCGATGATGGTGGTGGCGACGAGGATGTCGGCTTCGTGATGCATGAAGCCGAGCATCACTTTTTCGAGTTCGGTTTCGCCCATCTGGCCGTGGCCGACGATGATTTTTGCTTTCGGGACTAATTCCTGCAGCTTGGCGGCGATTTCCCAGATGCTGTCGACGCGGTTGTGGACGAAGTAGACCTGGCCGCCGCGTTCGAGTTCCTGCTCGATTGAGGATTGAATTAGTTTGTCGTCCCAACTGGCGACTACGGTTTGAATCGCCATGCGATCTTTGGGCGGAGTTTCGATGACGCTCATGTCGCGCAGGCCGACCAGCGACATGTGCAGCGTGCGCGGGATGGGCGTGGCCGACATGGTGAGGACGTCGACTTGTTTGCGCATCTGCTTGATGCGTTCTTTGTGGCGGACGCCGAAGCGCTGTTCTTCGTCGACGATGAGCAGGCCGAGGTCGGCGAACTTCAAATCTTTCGAGAGGATGCGGTGGGTGCCGATGAGGATGTCGATTTTGCCGGCTTCGGTTTTTTGCAGAATTTCTTTTTGCTGCTTCGGATTGCGGAAGCGGCTGATCATTTCGATGGTGACGGGGAACGGTCCGAAGCGCTGCTTGAAAGTTTCGTAGTGCTGGAAGGCGAGGACCGTGGTCGGCGCGAGGACCGCGACCTGCTTGTTGTCGCCGACGGCCTTGAATGCGGCGCGCATGGCGACTTCTGTCTTGCCGTAGCCGACGTCGCCGCAGAGCAGGCGGTCCATGGGCTGGGTGGATTCCATGTCGCGCATGACGTCTGCGATGGCTTGCGCCTGGTCTTCGGTCTCGTTGAACTCGAAGGCGTCTTCGAACTCGCGGACGAATTCGTTGCCGGCGGGGAAGGCGTGGCCCTTCGCCATTTTTCGTTCGGCGTAAAGTTTGAGGAGTTCGTCGGCCATGTCTTTCATGGCCTTGCGCACGCGGGCTTTGGTTTTGGCCCAAGCCTGCGTGCCGAGATGGCTCAGAGCTGGCTTGGCCCCTTCGGAAGAACGGTATTTCTGAATCAGGTCGAGGCGCGTGAGCGGGACGTAGAGGCGCGCGCCTTCGGCGTATTCGAGCAGCATGAACTCGGCGTTGCCGTCGCCCTGATTGATTTCTTTCAGGCCTTGATACTGGCCGATGCCGTGTTCGACGTGGACGACGTAGTCGCCGACTTGCAGGTCGCGGAAGTCGGAGAGGAAGGCGGAGACTTTTGATTTCTGGCGCTGCGGGCGCGAGGCGACGGTGTCGGATTCGTCGAACAAATCGCGCGCGCCGAAGATGGCGAGATGCGCGTCGGGGAACAGAACTCCATCGGGGACGTAGGCTTTGGCGAGCGTGGTGGTGAGAACTTCGCCGGCGAAGTAACTGGTTTCGTCGGCGTAGCTTTCGCCGCCGCGAGTGCGGCTGCCCAGGCGGAAGCTGACGTTGTATTCGGTGAAGATGTCGGCGAGGCGTTCGACTTCGCCGGTGTTGGGGACGGAGAACAGAACCTGATTGCCCGGGCCGGTGAGCTTCTGGACTTCTTCGAGCATCGATCGGAACCGCGCCGTGGAAGCGGGGAGTGGGCTGGGTGAGGAACGTGACGCGGCGTCGTCTTCAGCGGTGCGAGTGATGCCGAGATGCTCGACGTCGGCTCCGGTCAGCGACGCGACTTTCTTCCACCAGTCGATTCTGGCGGGAGATATAAATCTACGGGCCGCACGAGATTGCCAACGCCGCTGCGCTCGTGGGCTTCTTCGACGCGAGTCCAGAAGCGGTCGAATTCGGTGCGCAGTAGATCGGGTTCGTCGAGCAGGACGGCGGCGCGGGGAAGCAGATCGAAGACGGTGCGGTCGGCTCCGGCGACGGGAGCGTAAAACTCCCAGCCGGGGAAAACGGTGACGCCGCCGGAGCGGACGGCGGCTTCTACGATCTCTTCTGTACCGGTGATGCGCTTGCCGGAGAGGCGAGTGTGGATCGCGCCGAGCAGTTGATCGCTGACTGGAGTTTCGGTGAGCGGCAGCAGGAGCGCTTCGTCCATGGGATTCGAGGAACGCTGCGAGGCGGGATCGAAGCGGCGGATGGATTCGACTTCGTCGCCGAAGAATTCGATGCGGACCGGGCGCTCGGCTTCGGGGGAATAGACATCGAGGATGCCGCCGCGGATGGCGTACTGGCCGGGCATTTCGACGACATCGGCGGACTCGTAGCCGACGGTGTTCAGGTGGGCGAGAAGATTTTCGACGTCGAAGGATTCGCCGCGGCGCAGAGTGCGGGCGAGGTCGGTGTAGTAATCGGCGGAGCGCTGGAGGATGGCCGTGGCCGCGACCGGGGTGACGACGATCGAGGCTTTGCCGGTGGCGATCTTCCAGAGGGCGGTGGCGCGTTCTTCCTGCAACTCGGGATGCGGGGAGAGATTCTGGAATGGGAGCACGTCGCGGGCGGGGAGGGCGACTACGGCCTCGGGATCGCAGGCGCTGGTGAGTTCGCAGAAGCCTTGCGGAGCACGGGAACGAAATCTTCGACGGCGCGGTTGTCGTTGACGACGACGATGAGAGGGCGGTCGGCGTGCGGCGCAAAAGCACGAGCAGCAGGGCTTTTGCCGTGGGCGAGAGTCCGGAGACACGAATGCGCCCCGTGCCCTCCCGCAGGTGGGAGGCTACACGCGTGAAGGCGGGAAGCATTTCTACGTCCGCGAAGAGTTCGCGGACGAAGGGAAGAAGCATGCTTGTTAATTTTAACAGGAATGGGGTGGGGAGTTCGGAGGTGGAGCGGTAACGGATTTTGGAGATTCGGCGGCTGTGTTTCAAAATGATCCACTGACTCAAAAATCCCCACTCTAACGTCGCAAACTGCGCGACGTTAGAATGGGGCACCCTCCGCGTCGACACTCATGGGGAAAATTGCTTGACAGGCGGAATTGTTCAGCGTATTTAACTTAGTAGTTATTTAACTGAACGGTTCAGTGACAAGCATGGACGATCGATTGAGCGAGACGTTTGGGGCGCTGGCGGATCCGACGCGGCGGGCGATTCTGGCGCGGCTGGCGTCGGGCGAGGCGTCGGTTACGGAGTTGTCCGAGCCGTTTGCGATGAGCATGCCGGCGATTTCCAAGCACCTGAAAGTGCTGGAGCGGGCGGGGCTGATTGCGCGCGGGCGGGAAGCGCAGTGGCGGCCGTGCCGGTTGCAGGCCGGCCCTTTGCAGGATGTGGCGGGATGGGTGGAGCACTACCGGCGATTCTGGGAGGAAAGTTTTGACCGGCTGGACGATTATCTGCAGGAACTCAAGAGAGTAGACGTTAGAAACAAGAATCTGAAAGCTAGGGCGAAGGAGAGCAAGCATGTCCGCACACGACGCAAGAAGTAGCGCGGCCAAGAATAGCGCTGGCAACATGAACGCGAAGACTGAATCTTCGAAATGGGATCTGGTGATCACGCGTGTGTTCGACGCGCCACGAGCGCTGGTATTTAAGGCGTGGACCGAGACCAGGCACGTGACGCAGTGGTGGGGACCGAAGGGGTTTTCGAATCCGGTGTGTGAAATGGACGTGCGGGTCGGTGGAACATTGCGCATTCATATGCGCGCTCCGGATGGCGTGGTGTATCCGATGAGTGGTGTGTTTGAAGAAATTGTTCCGCCGGAGCGTCTCGTTTTTGTTTCGAGCGCGCTGGATGGAGACGGTAAGTCGATGTTCGACATCCTGAACACGGTGCTGTTTGCCGAGCAGCACGGAAAGACGACGCTAACTCTGCAGGCGCGAGTGATCAGTGCGACGGCGCTGGCTCCGCAATATCTCAAGGGGATGGAGATGGGATGGACGCAGAGTCTCGATCGGTTGGAGCAGAAGCTGACGACGATGACAGAGGAGCGATGAGAAAAATCATCTGGCTGGTGGATATGTCGCTGGATGGGTTTATATCGGGGCCGAAGGGAGAACTCGATTGGGCCGCCCCGCAAATGGATGATGAAATGTGGGACGAACTGAATCAGCTGCTGGGCAGGGTGGATGGGGTTTTGTTTGGGAGAGTGACTTATCAGGATTTTGAGCGGTACTGGCCGGCTGTGCCGGGGGAGGGGGCGCGTCCGAAGAATGAGATCGACTTTTCGCGATGGATTGAGGAGACGCCGAAGATTGTTGCGTCGACGACTCTGCGCAAGCTGGAGTGGAAGAATTCTGCGCTGCTGAAGGGTGACGTTGCTGAGGCTGTGTCGCAAATGAAGAAAGCGCCAGGAAAGGATCTGCTGACGTTCGGGAGCTGCAGTTTTGCCGCGTGTTTGCTGAAGGCCGATCTGATCGATGAATTGCAGATTCGGATTCATCCTGTGATCCTGGGTGCGGGGCGGATTTTGTTCAAAGAAGGAAATACGCGGCGTAAGTTGAAGATGGAGCGGGCGAAAGTGTTGAAGTCGGGAATGGTTGAGATTCGGTATAACTTGTTGTGAAGGGCGAGCTGCTTTAAAAATTCCTGCGCACGGAGAAACAATGATGCAATCAGAAATGCAGGCTGGTCCGGTTTCGAAGACGATGTTGTGGACGGGAAGAATCATGAGCGCGTTGCCGGTTCTGATGATCCTGATGGCCTCGGTGATGAAGCTGGTGAGGGTGCCTGCGGTGGTTGAGGGGACGGTGCATGCGGGATTTTCTGCGGGTTTGATTGTGCCGATCGGGATTCTTGAGCTGGTCTGCGTGGTTGTCTATGTGATTCCGCGAACCGCGGTGCTGGGGGCGATCTTGCTGACCGGGCTGATGGGAGCCGCGACGGTCACGATGTTGCGCATTGGCGATCCGACGTTTCCGATGCCGGTGGTTCTGGGCATGCTGGCCTGGGGAGGGTTGTATTTGCGCGACCGGCGATTGCGCGCGCTGATTCCGTTGCGAAGGGACTAAAAATGATGACCACGCAAAATGCGGATTTGCATGGTGAGGCCGAGATTCTGCGGATGATTGCCGATCTGCAGAGCGCCGTGCGGGCGAAGGATGTTGACCGGATCATGAGCCACTATGCGGCTGAATTCTGCGTGTTCAATGTGAAGCCGCCGTTGCAGATTCGCGGAGCCGCGGAGTGGCGGCGGGTGTGGGAGGCGTCGTTGGCGCACTTTCCTGCGTCGTTTGGAATGGAGACGCGGGATGTCGTGATCACGATGAGCGGGGAGTTGGCGGTGGCGCATTATCTGGCGCGGTTTACGGGGCTGCCGGGGGAGCCATTTTGGATTCGGGTAACGGCCGTGTATCGGCGGAATGGCGGCAAGTGGGTGATTGTGCATGAGCATTCTTCTGTGCCGTTCGATCCGGAGACGTTCTCGGGCGGTGCTGGGGCTGGAAGACTAGTTATGGAGCGGAGAAGGTGTGGCGTCTGGGTCTGTGCTCTGCTTGCGCCTCGCTGCGCTTGGCCCCACATGAGTTGGGGCCGCGCCGGCCGCTATGACTAGGCTCAACTTCGCAGAAGCGGGCGGGTTAGGCAGGTGGGGCCGCCGCTGCCGTTGATGCAGAGTTCGCTGCCGGGGAACGTGCGAACGTCGAATCCGGCGTGGCGGAGGCGGGCGTTGGTCTTTTCGTTTTCCGCAATCGCCAGCAGGCGATTTTCGCCCAGGGCTAGCACGTTGCAGGCCAGCGTGTCGCGCTCGGATTCATCGATTTGAACGAATTTGTATCCGTGGGACTGGATCAGTTCTATCGTCTCGACCGCGAGCCAGGGGAGATCGACCAGCGCGGTTTGTTCGTCGAGCAGGCTGATCAGCGACATCAGGTGCAGACAGGCCGAGGGGCCGGGACCATGCGGCAGCGGCGCGGAGAGAACTTCGACGCCGTGGGGCGCGAGCAGGTCGCGCAGTTGTGTGATTCCCGCGGCGTTGGTGCGGTAGCCGTGGCCGACGAGCAGCGTTCTTGTACCGGGCGTTTTTGTGTCTGGCACTTTTCCTGCTGACGTGTTTCCTTCCAACCAGAGGATGTCTCCGGCTTCGGCCGTGCCGGGGGCGACGATCTTGGCCAGTATCGGGATGCCGAGGCGGGTGCAGAATGATCCGTGGTTCCGGCCTTCTGGAACGCGGTTGGGTTTGCCGGGGCGCATGACGATCAGGCCAAAATCGGTGGCGAGCGAGGCGTCGTGGGCGTAGACGGCGTCGAGAGAAACGTCGGGTGCGGGCGGGGCTTCGAGTACTTCCACGCCCGCGAGTTCGAGTTCGCGGCATAGGGCTTCATGCTGCGACTGCGCTTCGGCGAAGTTGGGGGCGTGGTGGAATCCGAGGTCGCGCCAGCGGGCTAGGCGCTCGGGCTGGTTCCATCCGGCGATTCTAGGGGAACACACTAGCACGCGTTGGAGCGCGCCGACCATGGAGTGTCCGTTGGAAGCGAGGGCGGGTTGGGAAGAGGTGGGCAAGTTGCCTCCTGCAGCTTCAATGGAATTGGCGCAACCAAAATGCTGTATGACGATCCTCGCGACTCCGATGATTTTAAATCCGCTGGCCCGGCCGTTGCGACTAACCCGGTTTTTATCGTGTGCAAACTAAACGGGCAGTCTGCCGTCGCTAAATCGCTACGAGTCTCGCGGACACTCGACAGTGCCGGGAAATCAGAAATCAAAAACCCGGCCTGATCAGGGCCGGGCGGTTCATTGGGTTGCCGGAGATGCTAGGCAGCCACAGATCTCTTGGTGCGACCTTCCGTCGTGATCGGTTGAGCCACTTTGCGCACGAGGAAAGGCTGCAGATTTGGTTCAGTACCGGCCCACTCCAAACTCACAATCGAGTGTCCGGGCTGGCAGGTAACGAAATAGCGCTCGCCATTGGGGCTGGTTACTTCGAATTTGCCGTTCTCGCCCTGCAGAGCTTCGGCAACGTCATAGGTCGAAATGCTGTCGTTCAGTTTCATGGGGACTTCCTCCGTTTGTCTTACGGTTTATGGTTGGGTTGTCCCCTACCCTAGGTATAGGAGCGTTAGCTCAATCATAGTCCCCTGAACAACGGTGGAGTCAAGGCCGCGAGCGGTTTTTTACCCGTCGGATTTGTACTAGGGAATCTACCTGAGGTCTCGACGGAGATCTCAGTTGGTGCCCTATTCCGACGCGGCGAATGAGACGTGGGCGTCGGCGGGCGGCATTAGGTCGTGAACGTCGTGCTTGCTTTTACTGTGCGCGCTGCGCTTGTGAAGCCACTGCTTGAGATGTTTACGCGCGGCGGGGGCAAGTTTGGAGAAGAAAAGTCCGGCGCGGCCCTGGTCGCTGGCCCAGATTACATCGGCGTGGCCGTGCAGAGTTATGTCGGTGCCGGGGAGTACGCAGCGAAAAGCCAGGTTCGAGGCCATGGGCACGGGTTCGGTGGCCTGGATGGCGAGTCCGTGCTCGCCTATATCGATGCTGACGCCGGAGAGCGTGCCGTGTTCGAGCTCGAGATAGACCAGGGTTTTTACTTCGTAGCGCGCGGACTTGCGTTGGTTCGTTTTATGATTTTTCTTGTCGTCTCTCAGGGCTTGCATCAGTGGCTCGGGCTCGAGCGGGCGATACAGAATGCGGCTGGCGCCGGACTGAAATGCTTGCCCAGTGCCCGGCCATGCGCGGCTCGCGACCGCCAGCAGGGCGGGCTTCTGGCCGGGTGGTAACAATGAGGCCATGCGGATGACTTCTTCCGCGCCGGGTAAATCGAAGTCCACAATGAGAGTTGAGCAGCGGCCGCTCATAATGAGCTCGAGAGCTTCCTGCCCGGAGGCGCTGCTGACCAGTTCGACGCCAAGCACTTCGAGCGTGGCTGCCAAGGTTTGAAGGGACCGTTTGTCCTGACACATGACCGCTGCAGATTGGGGCATGTGCACAAGTTACGGGGCAGACCGAGGCAGGTAAATGTCACAGCAGTAATCTTCGGAGTGGTTACTGAAGGGCTCTATAAATAGCTGAAAATGCTGGTATTAGCTGGTGGTTTCCCGGTTTTAAATCAGCGAGCGTCTGAATTCTGGTTTTTTGGGGTCGCCTGTGCAAAGTGCCACAGCACCCCCGAGGGATCGAACACGTAGGCTACGGTCAGGCCCCAGGGCTCCGCCTTGGGCGGTGATGGGGGCGAGACGCCAAACTTCTCGGCCAGGGCCAGTGAATCGATATGTCGCCACCACGCGTGGACGTCCTTGACGAGGACATGCATCACCATACTTTCGGCCCATTCCTTAACGTAATAGCCCTGGAGCAGGAACGCGTGGTTCCCAAGGCTTAGTTCGGCAAGAGTCTCCCCGAGCGGATAGGCCTCGAAGCCGATCGCCTTATAGAAGCGCAGACTCGTCTCGAAATCTTTCGCGGGAAGGAAGGGGCGAAACGCACGAATTTCGGCAACCAGTCCGGTGACGTCGTTCACCAAGGGCTCCTTTCGACCGCGTCAGTATAAGGAAAGCCGGACTAGAGCGCCACCGCACGCCTCGATCGGGACTGATTTCAGCGCAAGACAATCAGATTTTCTAACTGGAATATTGGCCATGTTATCTGACCTGCGAGGCGTGGAATGCAAGCGCTGTTATAATCAAGAATTGCGCTCATGACTACGAAACGGCTGATTCGATCTACGACGGTTTTATCGGTGCGACGCGACGGGAAAGTGGTGCTTGCCGGGGATGGTCAGGTCACTTTGGGCGAGTCGGTGATCAAGCACACGGCGAAGAAGATCCGGCGGCTGTACAACGACAAGATCCTGGCCGGATTTGCCGGGTCGACGGCGGATGCGTTCACTTTGTTCAGCCGGTTTGAAGCGAAACTCGAGCAATATCACGGGAACCTGGGGCGAGGGGCAGTCGAGTTGGCGCGCGACTGGCGGACTGACAAGTTCCTGCGGCACTTGGAAGCGCTGTTGCTCGTGTGCGACAAGGAGCAGACGTTTCTGCTGAGCGGGCAGGGAGACGTGATTGAGCCTGACGGCGCGGTCGCGGCCATTGGCAGCGGCGGACCTTACGCGCAGGCTGCAGCCCAGACGCTGGCCGACCACACGCAACTTTCCGCCCGGCAGATTGCCGAAGAAGCAATGAAGATTGCGGGCAAGATGTGCATCTATACGAATGACCAGGTAACCGTTGAGGAACTGTAGGAGAAGGGGTCAGGGGCCAGGGGGCAGAGGATAGTAAGAAAAAAACGTCGAATACTGACTACTAGTCCCCAAAAGCCTGATCCATAGTCCCTAGACCCTGAATTTTATGGCCATCTATCTTCCATCTACTGCCGAAGAAGAACAGCTTGCGCTGGATGAACTGACTCCGCGCGAGATTGTTGTCGAGCTCGACAAACACGTGATTGGCCAGAAGGATGCCAAGCGTGCCGTTGCCATTGCGCTGCGCAACCGGATGCGGCGGCAGAAGCTCACGCCTGAGCTCGCCGAAGAAATTATTCCGAAAAACATCATCATGATCGGACCCACTGGCGTGGGCAAGACCGAGATTGCGCGGCGGCTGGCGAAACTGGCGAATTCTCCATTTCTGAAAGTGGAAGCGTCGAAGTTTACCGAAGTCGGCTACGTGGGGCGCGATGTGGAGTCGATGGTGCGCGATCTGGTGGAGATTGCCATCGACAACGTGCGCGAAGAAAAGCTGGAGGACGTTGCCGATAAGGCCGAACTGAATGCCGAGGAGCGGCTGCTGGATATTCTGCTGCCGCCGACGCCGGCGCCGCGACCAGAGGCGAGTTCGACTGCCGGTGGCGTGGTGCTGGATGGGAGCACGGCGTTGACGGAGTCGTCATCTTCGTCAAACCGCACGCGGGAAAAATTGCGGCAGCAGCTGCGCGAGGGAAAACTCGACGACCGCACGGTCGAGATCGACGTGCGCGAGCGCAATTTTCCGTCGTTTGAGATTCTGACCAATCAAGGCGTGGAGGAGATGGACGTCAACATTAAAGATATGTTGCCGAACATCTTCGGGCAGCGCACCAAGAAGCGGAAGATGAAGGTGAACGAGGCCTTCGAATATCTGATTCAGGAAGAAGAGCAGCGGCTGATTGACATGGACCAGGTCACGCGCATGGCGATTGACCGCGTGGAGAATTCGGGGATCGTATTTCTGGATGAGATCGACAAGATCGCCGGCCGCGAAGGCGGGCATGGGCCCGACGTTTCGCGGGAAGGCGTGCAGCGCGACATTCTGCCGATTGTCGAAGGGACGACGGTTAATACGCGGTATGGCATGGTGCGGACCGATCACATTTTGTTTATCGCCGCCGGGGCGTTTCATGTGTCGAAGCCGAGCGATTTGATTCCGGAATTGCAGGGGCGGTTTCCGATTCGCGTGGAGTTGCAGTCGCTAACCATGGAAGACTTCGTGCGGATTCTGACCGAGCCGAAGTCGTCGCTGGTGAAGCAATACACTGCGCTGCTCGAGACTGAGGGCGTGAAGCTGGAGTTCACTAAAGAAGCGCTGGATGAGATTGCGCACTTCGCTTTCCGCGTGAACGAGAGCACGGAGAACATCGGGGCGCGGCGGCTGCACACAATTATGGAGCGAGTGCTGGATGAGTTGAGCTTTTCCGCGCCGGAGAAAAAAGGTGAGCACGTTACCATCGACGCGGAATACGTGCGGAAGATGCTGACTGATATTGTGAAGGATCAGGATTTGTCGCGGTACATTCTGTAGGGAAATCCTTAACCACCGAGGGCGCAGGAGCACGAAGGGATTCAGAATTTCTCTGCGGCTCGTTTTTGCGTTCCCGGTGCAGGCCCGTGGTCACGGGTAGGGATCCTTCGACTGCGCGAGCTTGTTCGAGCTCGCTTCGCTCAGGATGACAATGTGCGGGGGTCTGGTAGTCTGTTTCTTCAGCATGAAACGCTACCGCTTAACACTTTTGCCGGCTCTGGGCACGCTGATAATGACGGCTCTGTTTACGGCGTGCGCGACCATCGGGCCGCCGCAGCCTCCGTCGCTGGAGTTGCCGAAAGCGCCTACGGATCTGCGGGCGACGCGCAAGGGCGATCGCGTGGTTCTTACCTGGACTGTTCCCAGCGTTACGACGGATCGGAAGACGATTCGAATTCTGGGCCCGACACGAATCTGCCGGGGCCTCGATCCAAAGTTGACGCAGTGCGGGGTTCCGGTGGGGGAAGCGGCCGCGCAGGCTAGCTCGAGTGAGCCAACCCATTCGAGTCCGACCAAGACTTCCAAACAGAAAATTTCGGGTTCGTACACTGATTCGCTGTCTGCGCAGTTAGAGAGCGACGATCCCTCCGGCTTTATTACCTACGCGATTGAAGTTCTGAATACGGGCGGGCGCGGGGCTGGGCTTTCCAATCAGGTGCGGGTTTCGCTGGCACATACTCTTTCACCGCCGCGGGACTTTCAGGCGCGGGTTACGAGCCGTGGAGTCGAGCTGAAGTGGACGAACGACGTCCGCTCGGAGAATTCTGACGCGGCGATCCGTTATGTATATCGGATTTATCGACGGCTGGAAGGGACTCAGCAGGAAGCGGTGGTGGGCGAAGTTCCGGCGGCGGGCGCAGCCGAGTTGGAGCTTACGGATTCGAACATCGAGTGGGAAAAGACTTACGAATATTATGCTGAGATGCTTACTGTGATCGCGCAGGAGAAGCAGGCCGCGTTGCAGATTGAAGGCGACGACTCGGCTGAGGTGAAGGTTTTCGCCGACGATGTGTTTCCGCCGACGGTTCCGTCTGGATTGCAGGCGGTGTTCTCGGGGCCGGGACAGAAAATATTTATCGATCTTGTGTGGGCGCCGGTGGCCGATCTCGATCTGGATGGGTACAACGTTTATCGGCGTGAAGAGGGGACGGCGGCGGTGAAAGTGAATGCGGGCTTGGTGAAGACGCCGGCTTATCGGGATGAGAATGTAGTGTCGGGGAGGCGATATTTTTATTCTGTTTCTGCGGCGGATGTGCGAGGGAATGAGAGTGCGCGGTCCGAGGAAGCGGGGGAGACGGTGCCCTAGAGTACCTCACGGGCTAAAGCCCACGTTAACTCCGAGCCCTACGCAGCCCTGAGGGGCCGCTCTTCCACGGCGTCGACGGAATTTATTAAGTTCTTTCTGATTGAGCCGTAAGCCTAAAACCTGCGCGGGCGAGTCGTCCGCGCCTACACGAACGTCCAATCCTCGCGAAAATATTTCTTTTCTTAGCGTCGCGGATTCCGCGGATATGGTTAGATAGAGGGCGATGAAATATTGTCGATTTCAATTCAATGGCCAGGCCCAGTATGGGCTGGTCGAGTCTGTTGGCGGGCGGGACGCGATTGTGCGCGTGCTGCTCAATGCTCCTGAAGAGGCTGACGGGGACATGGAAAGTTTGCGCACGCGAAAGATTGAGGCGATTCCGTTGGAGGAGGCGGCGCTGCTCCCGCCGGTGCGGCCGTCGAAGATTGTGTGCATCGGGCGGAATTATCGCGAGCACGCGGCGGAGTTGGGGCATGACGTACCGACTGAGCCGCTGATTTTTCTTAAGGCGACGTCGGCGCTGTTGTCGCCAGGAGGCGTGGTGCGGCGGCCTAGGATTTCGCAGAACGTTCATTTCGAAGGCGAGCTGGGCGTGGTGATTGGCAAGACTTGTTACCAGCCGGCGGCGGATGCGGACATCCGGCAATTTATTTTGGGATACACGTGCGTGAATGATGTGACGGCGCGCGATCTGCAGACGAAAGATGGGCAGTGGTCGCGCGCCAAGGGGTTTGACACGTTCTGTCCGGTGGGGCCGGTAGTGACGGATGAGATCGATCCGTGGTCGGGGGTGGGCGTGCAGACGCGGGTGAATGGCGAGATTAAGCAGGACGGCAACACGCGGGATCTTATTTTTGCGCTCGATGTGGTGATCCGGCATATTGCGCAGGCCATGACTTTGTTTCCGGGCGATTTGATTCCGAGCGGGACGCCGGCGGGGGTGGGGCCGCTGGTAGCGGGGGATGTGGTCGAGGTTAGCGTTGAGGGAGTGGGGACGCTCAAGAATTCGGTGGTGGATGAGTAGAGCGTGGTCTCCCTGGCGGAATCTCAGTTGGATTGCGGATTATTCTGCTTTAGCATCAGTGCCGTATGGAGAAATCGTTCAGAACTCTGCGCGGCTTCCTGGATGGCGCGGAACGCGAGGAGGCGACCTATTTCGCTTACTCCGCAACTCTCCGTCTATTCGGAGACATACCAAACATGGACGAGATTTCGGCTACGCTTGGCCTTCAACCTACAAATTCGCACCGGAAGGGTGGAAGACGGGGCAGCCGATCTCCGGTGTATCGCGATGATATGTGGTCTTATACCCCTCCCGTTGATAAGCGTGAGCCGCTGCGCCAGCACATCGACGCTCTGTGGGTGAAGCTAAGGCCGCACAAGCGGTATTTGTTGGGCCTCAAGAAGTCCCTAAGCGTAGATGTGTTTCTTGGGTATCGATCGAATTGCGACACCGCCGGAATTCAGGTGCCGCACACCTCTCTGGAGATGTTCTCAGAACTGGAGATTCCATTCGGAGTCTCGATCATCGTCACATAATTATTTTTCCTTGGTGCACATAGGGCTCGACAGCGATTCACTGCAGGCGGAAGCGTTCTTTCATCAGGCGTTGCAGGCGGGGTTTGTAGAGGAGGTCGTAGGCGAGTTCTTTGTCGGGGAACATTGCTAGGGCGGCGCGTTTGGCTCCGGCGGCGAGTTCGGAGGCTTCTTCGACGGTGAGGTTGGGGTCCTGGCTGATGACGGACATGACCATGCTGATCATCAGTTGCAGGCGGCGGATTTTGCGGGCTTCTTCTTCGCGCTCGCGGAGTGATTGCTCGGGTGGTGGGACGTGCGGTCCCGGCCCCGGCTGCTGATGGATGTTCATCGGGTTCCTTTTTGCCTAGAACTTTGGATGACTTGACGCGGCGTCGAGTTGCGACGGTTAGGGCATTCTCTCGCAGGTGGGGGGAATGCAAACTGCACGAAGGTGTCGTTGGGGATTACCGTGGGCATTCCGCGGAAGAAAATCCCCACTCTAACGTCGCAAACTGCGCGACGTTAGAATGGGGCACCCGGCGCGTAAGGAGAGTAAAATTAGGGGACGGGGATTCAGCCCGCCAGGGCCTGATTCCAGATTGGAGATGTCATGGCTGACGCTGGCAAACCGGCTGCTGAGGCGCGGCCGCGGATGAATCCCATTCCTAATCCGAACGAGAAGCTGGTGAAGGTGTTTGATTCGGAGGATGAATCGGAGGCGCTGGTGGTGAAGGGGCTGCTCGATTCGGCGGACATCGACAGTGATCTTGCGTCGGCATCTCTGCTGCAGGATGCTTTTCCGGGGCTGGGGGGATGTTGATCCTTGTGCGCGAGGAGGATGCGGATGAGGCGCGCGGCCTGATCGCGGAGCAGCGCCAAGCTTTTTCTGTGAAATCTGGTTCTGCGAAATCGTTGGCTGAAGATGATGTGACGGCGGAGATTCCGATTATTGAAGAGCCGCCACCGAAGCGTGACGGAGTGGCCGTCGAGATAGAAGGTGACGGCCCCGTCGAGGTCGGTGCGGTAGACGCGGGCTCCCGCGTTGGCGAGGCGAGCGAGAACTTCGGTGCGGGGCAGGCCGAAGGAATTTCCTGATCCTACAGAAATGATAGCGAACTGGGGCCTGGCGCTGGCAACCAGTTCGGGCGTGGTGGCGTTGTTGCTGCCGTGGTGGCCTACCTTGAGCAGATTCGCGCTGGGATGATGCAGCGCGGCCACGCGGCGCTCGACTTGCTTCTCGGCGTCTCCCTCCAGCAGAACCGAAGAGTCGGCATAGCTAACGCGCAGCACCATGGAGTCATTGTTCTGCGGCTTGGAGCCGGCAGGTGAGTCGCGCGGTGGAAATAACACTTCAACCGTCGCTCCGCCAAGATTGAATATCGTCCCCCTCCCAGTGGCGTACAACTTTGACGCCGAGCGCTTGCGCCGTGGTGATCACGTTGTCGAGAGCTTGACTCGTGCGGCAGCAAGCCTACCCACAGTTCTTTCGGCTTGAAATTCTTCAGGACAGCGATCATGCCGCCGATGTGGTCGGAGTGGCCGTGGGTGATGGCGACAGCGTCGAGGCGGGAGATGCCGCGCGTCCAGAGGTAAGGCGAAACGACGTCCTCGCCGAAGTCGAGTTGCGAGCCGCCAGAGCCGATGGGGCCTCCAGCATCGACAAGCAGGGTGCGGCCTTGCGGGGTGATGAGGAGGGTGGAGTCGCCCTCGCCCACGTCGATGGATGTGACTTCCAACACGCCGGGATGGACGCGGGGCGTTGCGGGAATGAATGCGAGAGCGAGCGAGGCCGCGAGAATGGCGGCGAGTCCAGCGGCGGCGAATGCGGCGCGACGGCGCGCCGAGTACATGGCCAAGACGAGCGCGGCTGCCGCCAAGGTAATGACGAGGATCGATGGCACGGGAACGCGCAAGTCGGCGACTCGCAGGGAGCCGAGTCCGCGCACGGCTCCAGTGATGCCGTGGAGCGCGAAGGTGGTCAGCAGCACCGGAACTTTGGCCAGCCAGGGCGAGATGAAACCCAGAGCAAGCGCGGCAGAGGCGGCGGGCATCATCAGCTGAGTCAAGGGCACGACGATCAGGTTGGAAGGCAATCCGATGGTGGTGGCGCGATGGAAGTAGTACGCCATGGGCAGGGCGAGGCCCATCTGCATGACGGCGGAGATGAAAATCAACTCCCATGCGGCCAGACAGAAACCATGCGGCGCCGCGTACCAGGCGGCCGGACCATTTCTTCTCCGACGAAGTGCGCGACGCGCGCGGCGATGAATTGCAGGTCCACGCGGAACTGCGCGACCCGCGGAGGGAGCAGGGCGGCGTAGTCGTTGGAATCCCAGTTGGCGAGGGCCTGTTTTTGAAGTTGCGAGGTGCGCTGCAGGATCGGAACTCCGATGGCCGCGACGATGAGCACGCAGACGAAAGTCATCTGGAAGCTGGCGGTGAAAAGTTGGCGCGGATCGAAGATCAGCAAGCCCAGTGCCGCCGCGCCGAGTAGCGTTGACCATGGCGCGATCGCGGTAGAGCAGGCGCGTGCACAAGTAAATGGCGCACATCAGCGTGGCACGCCAGACCGGGGCGCCGACCTCGGTGATCGAAGGCGTAGGCGACGCAGAACGCGACGGTCACGAGCGTGGCGGGAATATCGCCGATGCGCAGGCGGCGCAGCATCCAGAAGGCTACGAAGGCGAGAATGGTCACGTTCATTCCGGAGACAACCAGGACGTGGTAGGTGCCCGAGCGCTGGAAATCGGCGCGGGTGTCGCGGTCGATGAAGGCCTCTTCGCCGATGACCATCGCGTCGATGAGGGCGGCTTCGCGTGGCGGCCAGAGTTCATGGACCTTGGCGACGACTGCGCGGTGCAGCCGGCTGCGCCAAAATGCGACGCGGCTGCCGCTGAAGCCGGGGAGACGTTCGACATTTTCTATTTTCGCTGAGCCCAGGGCGGCGATGCCGCGGTCGGCGAGATAGCCCTGATAGTCGAAAGCTCCGGGATTGCGAAAATTGCGCGGCAGCTTGAGCTTGGCGGAGAAGCGGATGCGGTCACCGTAATGAAGAAGCGGCATGGACGTAGTCGTGATCGAGTTTGCTGCGGACGTGTCATCCGCGTCGGCGTCGTGCGAACTTGCATCGTTCGAACGCGGGCTGTAAATGCTCAGGCGGATGCCGGAGTGCACGGGTTCGCTCTGGCCCGGGATGGTCCGCACTTCTTCCGTTTCGACGTCGACCGTCTGTTTGATTTCGTTGAAGCCGCCCTGCTGCAGGCGGCCGTCGCGCGTGACGTGGGCGGTGATCTGGAGTTCTCCGCGGTCGGCGTAGGGTTGAATGCTTGTGTCGAGGCGGGGGCTGTCATCGCGGGCCTGCATGTGAAGCGCGCCCGCGAGGAACAACGCGCCGAGCGCCAGAGTCCATCCTAAGCTCGGAGCGGCGCTGGGCGAAGTAGGCTGCGGCGCCAGTAAGAATGCCACGCCGGCCGCAGCCCACCACAGGGCGGGCCGCCACAGGTAGACCCCGGCGATGATTCCGCAGAGAGTAAAACACGGCCGCCCAGAGCATGGGCTGGCGCGAGGCTTTGAGACGGAACGTGGGAACCCATGCGGGAGCGGGCGGCGAGATCGTGTGAGCGGGTTGCATGCACGCTTTCAGGGCGAAGCTGGGAGATTTCGGTGACGATTTCAAAGAGATCAAACGAACTTACTCTGCCCGTCGTTCCCTCAGCGGCTAAAGCCGACGATGATTGTGAGGCTCTTACGGCCCGACTGGAAGGCGGGCCCTTCCCCGGGCGCGCCCGCCGCCTCCGAACCTGCTAGCTCCGAGCCAGCTTAGCTCCGAGCCAGGTGCGCAACGCTTTCCAGGTGGTAGGTCTGTGGAAACAAGTCCACCAGGTGCAGCTGCTCGACGCGATACCCGGCTGCCAGCAGGGGCACGAGATCGCGGGCCAGCGTCGCTGGATCGCACGACACGTAAACCACGCGCGGGGCCGCCAAGACCGTCAACGATCGCGCCACGCGGTCTCCCAGGCCGCTGCGGGGCGGGTCCACCACCACCAGATCGGGCTTGTTTGAGGTATTGGGCGTTACCGCAGCTTTGGCCGCAGCGCCTTTGCCGACTCGCCCCGTATTCTCCCCTCCGGCCAGGTACTGCTCCGCCGTGGCCTGGATGGTTTCTCCATTCGGGGGCTGATTGTAGGCAAGATCGCTGGTGGATGTCTGTGACGTCTCAACGGAAATTATGTGAAAAAAGTCACTCCAGGGCTGTGGAAAACAGGCCCACACCCGCATAGAGGTCGAGAGCCAGCTTGCCGGACTGCCCGGCGGTGACGATTCTCACCAGTTCGTCGATCAAATACCGGTTGGTTTGAAAGAAAGAGCCGGCGCTGACGCGGTAGGCTGCGAGCTGCGTCTGATAAGTCGAGATAGGCGGCGCCGACGGTGACTAGAATCTCTGCTGCGCCTGCCTTGCGGTCGCCGGGATTGGGCTCGCGAAACGCTGCGACCCCGGCAATTTCTGGCATCGCCGCGCGCAGTTGTTCGGCCCAGTCGCGTACGGCGGCACGGCGGGCTGAGCCCGCGCAGGCAACCTCCAAAAGCAGCAGCGCGTCATCGGCGTTGGCGAAGAACTCGACTTCGCGCACTCCTGGGGGAACCTTGCCGGTGCGTCCACTCTGCCACAGAGACGCGATGCCGCGGTTAATCAGGGGCGAGCTGATCGGACACTCTTCGACTGGCAGGAGCTCGTGGGAGGCCAGTTTGAAATATCCGGCGGCGAAGGCGGGACTGACTTGGACCTGAAGTCGCGACCGATTGCGGTAGTTCCAGGGCGGCGAAGCGTGGACCTCGATCTCGAAGGGCAAGTCCAGCTTGGCGATGCGGCGCAAATTTTCGCGCAGGATTTCTTTCTTGATTTCGAGTTGATGCTCGTAGCTGGCGTGCTGGTAGTGGCAGCCGCCGCAGCGGGTGAAGTGGGGGCAGGCAGGCGGGATGCGGTGCGGGGAAGGCTCGACTACGGCGTCGACTCGAGCGCGGGCGAAGCCAGACTTCTGCTCCGTGAGGGAGGCTTCAACTTTTTCTTGGGCCAAGACGAAGGGGACGAAGACGGCTTTGCCGCGTCCGCGGGCTTCATCGCTGGCGAGTGCTTCGTTGGCAGGAGCGGCCGTGACGGAAGCGGTCGGCAGACGCGCCAGGCCGTCGCCGCCGTAGATCAGCTTTTCGATTGTGAGGAGCAAGAGTTGATTCTACGGCATGGAACCGATGCCAGCTCTATCCAGCGGCCTCGACCGTGAGTCTTAGACCCACTGCTTTGGTGACCGCAGCCAGCGTGGAGAGCCTCGGATTCCCATGCTTCGACAAGGCACGATAAAGACTCTCGCGTTCGACCCCGGCAGTCTTGGCGATCTTGGCGATCCCGCGGGCTTGCACCACCCGGCGCAGAGCAATCAGCAGGACGCGAGGCTCGTTGTCTTCCTCTACGGCGGCCTTCAAATACTCAACGGCGAACCGTGGGTTGTCACGTAGTTCTCGAATGACAGCCTCGTCGTGCGAAATGCTGGCCTTGCGTTTCATACGGTTCTGGCCCTTTCCTTGTGGTCCGCGAGGTGCAGAAGCGCCCTTTCGATGTCCGAGGACTGTTTGCGTTTGTCGCCAGCTCCGAGCAGCAATGCGCATGACTTGCCCAGCATCGCGTAATACACTCGGTAGCCTGGTCCCCAATCAATACGCAGTTCGCACAATCCCCCACGAATTGGCTTACAGTCGGCGAAGTTGCCGAGCGTTACTCGATCCAGGCGAATTACGATCTTCGCTTGGGCACGGGCATCCTTCAGCTTCGCCAGCCACTCTCTGAACACATCTTTCCCTCCGGGAGTGACGTAGCGCCGAAGCTCAATCACTTTTTCCATTGTAACATATAAGTTACATTCATTGCCGGGGCCGTTATTGCCGCGCCGCCCAGGCCAAACCGTCAGGCTGTTTGCCTGCGTCGATTTGACCGATAACTTCCAGCGTCTTCAAATCCACGACCGCGATCTTGTCGGCGCAGCTGACGGCTACATAGGCGCGGGAGCCGTCGGGGGCCATCAGGATGCCGGCTGAGCCGCCGCCGAGGTTGAGCTGCTTGATCCTTTGTGTGTCGCCGCGCATCGACCGCGATGAGGCTGGTGTCGCCGGCGCGGGCGCCCAGGCCGGAGATCAAGACCCGCTTGCCGTCAGGCGTGAACTTCAAGCGGTTGGCGCCCTTCACAGGGATAGGAACAGTTTGCGTGGCCTTCTTGCGTGGCCATATCGATGATGGTGACGGTCGCGTCGCGCGCGTTGGCCGCCCAGATTTCCTTTCCGTCGGGGGAAATGTCGAAGCCTTCAGCTCCGTGGCCAGCCGGGACGTTTGTCACTTCCCAGGTGAGACGCGGTCCGCCTGGCGGAGCCACCCGATCCTTGGGCGCGCCTGCAGGCGGAGGTCCGGCAGGCCCACCGCCGGGCGGCGGACCGAAGCCTCCATTCGGCTGCGAAACTTGTTCGATGATGCTGATGGTGCGCGGAGTTGACATTCGAAGTCACGATGCGGTCGAGGCTCTTGGAGACGGCGATCATGTGGGTGCGATCCTGGCCGGTGCCGAGAATCCAATCCACGCGCTGGGTCGCGGGATCGTAACGGCCGATGACTTTATTCGTCTCCGCGGTGAAATAGAGTTTGCCGCCGGCGAAGTCCAGGCCGTGAGTGGAGCGCACCGCGCCGAGGTCGATGGGCGGCAGCGGCTTGCGCGCGACGAGATCGACCACCGAGATGGTGTTGAGAGTGCTGTCGGAGCCGCCGTAGTTTGAGATGATAGGCGAGTTTGCCGTCGTCGGACGCGATGATCTCGTGGGGATCAGGGCCGGCGGGAATGCGGGCCAGAACCTGCAACGTGGCTGGCATCGACGATCGGCGACGGTGTTGTCGCTCTTTGCCAGCACGAGCAGTGTTGATGACGGGGCTTGGGCAAAGGCCGCGCTCGCGATGAATGTCACGCGGCCGGCAGCCAGCAAATACTCCGCAGCGAAGTCTTCACTATCTGGCGCATGAGTTTTCCTCCCGCTTTCCGGAAAGCTAATTTACAACGCTCGGCCTGCCGCCGCGCCGGACGCCCAGGCCCACTGAAAGTTGAATCCGCCGAGCTGGCCGGTCACGTCGACGACTTCGCCGATGAAGAATAGGCCAGGGACTTTGCGGCTCTCCATGGTCTTGGCGGAAAGTTCGTCGGTGTCGACGCCGCCGCAGTGACTTCGGCTTTCTCGAATCCCTCCGTGCCGGCGGGGGTGATGGCCCATGCGTGGGCCTGTCGCTCGAAGTCGGCGAGCGCGACGTTCGTCCATGATGCAGGCGCGTGCAGTTCGAGCCAGCGATCGGCGAAGCGGGCGGGCAGGACCTTGCGGAATTCTGCTCGTAGCGCGGTTAAGGTGCGCGGCGCTTTCGGGTCGTGGAAGACTGCGTGAATTCGCTCGCCCGGGGCAAGGTCGATCTGGATCGGCTGCGGCTTTTTCCAGTAGGACGAAATCTGCAGGATCGCCGGGCCGCTCAGGCCGCGATGAGTGATCAGCATCTTTTCGCGAAACTGCTGTCCCTCGCAGGAGGCGATGACGTCGGCGGAAACTCCTGACAAGGTCGCAGTAACGGGAACGATCCTCGGCTTCGAGAACCAGCGGGACAAGTCCCGGCCGCGGCTCGCGAATCTTGAGGCCGAATTGGCGCGCGAGATCGTAGCCGAACGAGGTTGCGCCGATTTTCGGAATCGACAGGCCGCCGGTTGCGACCACCAGCGCGGGCGCCCGGAATTCGCATTCGCGGTGCGACCACAAACTCGGTATCGCGGGTCACTTTCTGAATCTTTGCGTTGAGAAAAATGCTGACTCCTGCGGTGCGACATTCTTCTTCGAGCATGGCCAGAATTTCGCGGGCCGAACGGTCGCAGAAAAGCTGCCCTAGCGTTTTTTCGTGATATGGGATGCGATGCTTCTCGACCAGTGCGATGAAGTCCGCGGGCGTGTAGCGAGCTAACGCCGACTTGGCGAAATGCGGATTAGAAGAGAGGAAATTCTCGGGCTGGCAGTAAAGGTTGGTGAAATTGCAGCGGCCGCCGCCGGAGATGAGAATCTTCTTGCCCAGGCGGTCGGCGTGTTCGAGGACGGCGACACGGCGTCCGCGCTTGCCGGCTTCGATGGCGCACATCAGGCCGGCCGCGCCGCCGCCGAGAATCAATGCGTCGAAGATATGGGTCACGTTAGAAGAGCTTACCTCAGCGGCTAAAGCCGGTTGGATTTCTTGGGGCTTACGGCACGACTGAAGTCGTGCCCTGATACGAAACGTGATGCTGCCTCGCAGCGCTGGAAGCGCTGCGCCACCCAAAAACCGACACTACCCAAGAGCGAATCACATGTAGAACAGGCTCAGGCGCGGCAGTCTGTATTTTTCCAGCAGACGTTTGTGCACGTACTGCTTTTGCAGTTGATCGATCTGCGGCCCAGACATTTTGCGGCGGTAGGGAGCGAGATCGCGGTCGGCCTCGGCGCGGACGTTGACGATTTCTTCGTCCGCAGTGGAGGCCAGCAGCAGCGGCGAAGAGTTTCTCTTCCATCACGGTCAAGCGGCGCTCCAGGTCTTCCAAGCGTGACGGCGCCTTCTTTTCGATTTCTTCCGCAAGCTGGCGCAGAGTTCTGGCAGCGTCGAGCGCGACGGGCTTTGCAGAAACTCCGCTTCCCTGCGGCAGTATTGCGGCCTGCAGTGCATCGGCATTGCGCCGCAAGAAAGGGCGCGACCACTTCGGGTTCAAAGCCTTGTCCGGCGCTGGATTTCGCCGGCGCCGATTCGGCGTCGCCGCTACCCACCGCAGCTTCTTTCATATCTTCCGCGGCGGCCAGCACCAACTGCGAGCAGTAGGCCAGACTGTTGACCTTTTTTGTTTTCGAAGGCCGCTGGTCGTAGCGGTCGAAGGCCTCGTCGATGCCGCGCAGCACGGCCTCCAGCGGAATGCCGGCGCTCTTCCAGGTTTCGATCAACGCCCAGTCGAGAGTCGAGAGCAGCAGCCCGCCGCCGCGACGGCGCAGGAAGCGATCTTCAATCTCGGTGAAGTAGTTGAAGTAATTGCGTGTTTTCCACGGCGGGAGGTCAGCGGGCCGAGCGAGAGGCCGGAGCGCCGCCGTTCTTGGCCTTGGGTTCCGACTTCGGCTGTGTCGGCTTGGATGAGGCCTGCGGCGTAGATTGCGGAATAGCTTTCGTCGGCGCGGGATCCCGCCGCGTCGAATTGTTCCGCTCCCAGATAATGCGCAGGCCTTCGAGCGTGAGAAAATCGTCGACTTGCTTGATGTATTTCGATCCCGTGCCGATCATGGGACCGAGCCCGCCGGTTGCGATCACTTGCGTCTGCTGGCCCAACTCGGCAAGCAGGAGTTCGAGAATGCCGTCGACCAGTCCGAGATATCCGTAGTAGAGGCCGGATTGCAGGCTGCCCACCGTGTTCGAGCCGATCACGCGGGCGGGCTTGCGAATCTCAACGCGCGGAAGGCGCGCCGTGCGCTCAAACAGTGCGTCGGCCGAAATGCCGATGCCGGGGCAAATCACTCCGCCGAGGTATTCGCCCTTGGCCGAAACGCAGTCGAACGTGGTGGCTGTGCCGAAATCGACAATCACGCACGGCCCGCCATATTTTTCGAAGGCGGCGACGCCGTTGACGATGCGGTCGGCTCCGACTTCCGCAGGATTGTCGTAGTGGACCGGCATGCCGGTCTTGATTCCGGGTTCGATGTAGAGCGGGCGCAAATTAAAGTAGCGCTCGCACACCTGGCGCAATACTGGATCGAGCGGCGGAACGACCGACGAGATCACGATGCCGTGAATGCCACTCGATTCAAGGCCCGCCATGGAAAACAAGTTGCGAAACAGCACGCCGTATTCATCCACCGTGCTGGTGCGCGAGGTGGCGACGCGCCAGTTGGCGACCAGGCGCTCGTAGCGCGGAGTTTCGCCCGAATCGCCGGCGCGGTTCACTTCGGCGACGCGGGCGAAGACGCCTAGAACCGTGTTCGTGTTGCCGACATCGATGACGAGAAGCATGATTGAGAAACCGCTCTTGGCTCTTGGCTTTTAGCTCTTAGCTTCAAGCTAAACCATAAAGTTCACACTGAACATTCGCGTTATCGCTCTCTTACGGTTCCGCTCAGCACCGTTTGCATTCCTTTTGCCGTTCGCACTTGCAGGAAGCCGCGCGGGTCGAGGCCTTCAGTTGTTCCTTCGAAGGCTGAGCCATTTTCTTCGATACGGACCGCTTTGCCTTGTACCCAGGAAGAATTTTCTGCGAAACGCCGCAGAATCGACTCGCGAGCATCAGGATCTTCGAGCAACTGGCGATACTCGCGATGAAGCGATTTTAGCAAAGCTGCGGCCAACTCGACGCGCGACCACTCCCTTCCAGTTATGAGACGCAGTGAGGTTGCGGGCAGGTCTTTGGGAAAGCTCGCCTGATTCACATTGATGCCGATGCCTACGACGATGTAGCGAACGCGCGTGGCTTCGGCATTCATCTCGGTGAGAATGCCGCAGACTTTCTTGCCGCCATTTGGACCGCCGATCAGAACATCGTTGGGCCACTTCAAGTCGGCAGCGACTCGCGAATCGACCTGCTGAATCGCGGATTGCACCGCGAGTCCAGCGGCGAGCGACAGCACCAGAACTTCTGAAGGGGGCAGCGCAGGGCGCAGGATCACCGAACAATAAATTCCGGTCGATTGCGGGGACTGCCATGAATTGGCGCCGCGGCCGCGGCCCGCAGTCTGTTCCTCGGCGAGAAAGACGCTGCCTTCTGGAGCGCCTTCCGCGGCGGCGGCCATGGCGGCGGTGTTGGTCGATCCGATCTTGTAGAAGTGGTGGATGTGCTCGTCGAAGATGGTGCCGCGCAGAAGCGGCCGCAAAATTTCAGGCAAGAGCAAGTCGGGAACCGAGCGCAGCTGATAGCCAGTGGCGGGATGCCCGGCGACATCGACGCCCAGCCCGCGTAGTTGCTGAATCAGCCGCCAGACCTCGGAACGGTTGGAGGAAATCTCCTGCGCGATCTTGGTGCCGCTGACGACGACAGTGGCATGCTCCATCAGCAGACGCACGATACGGCCCAGGCGCAGGTCGGTGGGCTGTGGCTGGTGCGCCGCGGGCGCTTTCATCCGCGGCGGCTGGTTGCGAATTGTGCCGGTCTTCGCGATGCGGAGATTATGCGCGAAGTGCGGCAAAACGACAATCGGCTGCCTCCCGCGAAGGAATCGCGTCAACGCGAACGACTATGCTGGGACGACGCGCATGCTCATATCCACAGCCGGGGCAGAATGGGTGAGAAGGCCCACCGAGATGAAGTCCACTCCGGTCTCGGCGTAGGCGCGAACATTTTCCAGGCGAATTCCGCCGGAACACTCGACCGGGATGATGTGCCGTCTGCGTTGGCATCCTTCCGAAGATCGAACTGCGAGCAGCGCTCGACCGCGCGGCGCACATCGTCGACGGACATGTTGTCGAGCAGGATGGCCTCACCGCCGTGAGTGAGTGCCAGTTCCAATTCTTCGAGCGAACGCACTTCGACCTCGATGGTCTGCGAGCCGCGGCGGTTGCGGACGGCACGTTCCAGAGCGGGAACAATGCCGCCGGCCAGCGCGATGTGATTGTTCTTGATGAGCACGCCGTCGGAGAGATCGAGGCGGTGATTCTGCCCGCCACCGCAACGCACGGCATTCTTGTCGATCACGCGCAGACCGGGCGCGGTCTTGCGCGTGTCGAGAATGCGCGCTTTCGTGCCTGACACCGCTTCAACGAATTTACGCGTAAGAGTGGCGATGCCGCTCATGCGCTGCAGAAAATTAAGGATCACGCGCTCGCAAGACAGAATGACGCGCGCGTTGTGGCGAACCACGGCGATGGACTGTCCCGCGCGCAGGCGCACGCCGTCGAAAATTTCGGGATGGGTAGTGACCTCGTAGTGAGCGGTCACGGCGCCGTCGAGCGCGGCGTAAACGTCGAGAATCCGCGCCACGCAGCCGATTCCGGCGAGGACGCAATCCTGCTTGGCCAAGATGGTCGCGGTCGCGCGCTGGTTGGAGTCGATGCAGGCGTAGCTGGTGGCATCGCGCGTTGCCCGATCTTCGAGCAGCGCGTTCTCCAGAATCGCGGTCAGGCGTCTTGAATTCCAGTCCATATACCGTGGCCAGTGGTCAGCGCCTATTAAAACGGTCGCTTACGGGCACCCCAATTCCCTTAGCTTACTCTTCGTCTTCTCCTGCAGGACGAGGAGTTCCTCGCCACGGCGGCGCAGGCCTTCCACTACTTTCTCCGGGGCCCTGGCGAGAAACTGTTCGTTCCCGAGTTGCTTTCTGATTGTTGTCCAACTCCTTTTCGATCTTCTCCAGTTCTTTTTTCAGCCGCTCGCATTCGGCGGCGACGTCGATTTTGCGTTCGTAGATTACGTGCACGTCGAAGCGCGCGGTGCCGCGGGCGCCGGGCCGGTTCGCGAAGGAAGTTTCGACGAACGTGAGTTTCTCTACATTTCCCAGGCGTTCGACGGCGCCGTGGTTCTGTTCGATCATCTTGCGGATTCCGGGTTCGTGCGCGAAGAGTTCGATCGGGACTTTTACTTTAGGTTCGACTTTTAATTCCGCGCGCAGGTTGCGCACGCTGACGATCAAGTCTTGCAGGATCGCCATCTCAGTTTCGGCGGCTAAATCAAATCGCGCTTCATCGGCCTGTGGATATGCCGCCAGCGCAATCGATTTAACCGGGGGCTTGCCCTCGTACATGGCTTGCCAGATTTCTTCGGTAATGAACGGCATCACCGGATGCAGCAGACGAAGCGCCCCATCAAATAAGTTGACCAGGTTGGCGCACGCCGCACGCGCAGACTCTTTGCTGGTCTCATCCAGCAGGCGCGGCTTGATCAGTTCGAGATACCAGTCACAGAATTCTCCCCAGAAAAAATCATAGATGCGATTGGCAGCCTCGTGGAAGCGATAGGTGGCGAGCGCATCGTTCACATCGGCCGTAACGCGGTTGAAGCGGGAAAGAATCCAGCGGTCTTCGAGGGTGAGAGGCTGAAATCCGGCAACACCCATTGCAGAGCTGCCGGGACCTTGTCCCGGCCTGACCGGGTCAGAGACCCGGTCCCACACGAAGCCGATTCTATCCACGTTCATGAACATGAAGCGGGCGGCGTTCCAGATTTTGTTCGCGAAGGCGCGGTAGCCTTCGGTGCGGCTCTCGTTGAAGGCGATGTCGGTGCCGGGGGCGGCCATGGCGGCGAGCGTGAAGCGCGTGGCGTCGGTGCCGAAGCGGTCGATGACCTCGAGCGGATTAATCACGTTCCCTTTGACCTTCGACATCTTCTGCCGGTCAGCATCGCGCACCAGAGAGTGAATATAGACCTGGCGGAAAGGGACGCTGTCGTCCTTCTTGTCACCCCAGCCGCTGGCCGTTTTGATGGCGGGATCCTGCTGGTGGCCTTGCATGAAGTGGCAGCCGAACATGATCATGCGCGCGACCCAGAAAAATAAAATTTCGTAGGCCGTAATCAGCAGCGTCGTGGGATAAAACACTTCCTGGTCGCGCGTTTTCTCGGGCCAGCCGAGCGTGGTGAATGGCAGCAGGCCCGACGAAAACCAGGTGTCGAGCACGTCGGGAACCTGCTCAAGCGTCGCGCCGCCGCACTTTGTACATTTCGTTGGGGCTTCGCGGGCTACGATCACTTCCTTGCAGGCATCGTTGCCGCACGTCCACGCTGGAATGCGATGTCCCCACCACAACTGCCGTGAGACGCACCAGTCGTGGATGTTGTTCATCCAGTTCAAATAGATGGTGCGGTGATTGTCGGGGACGATGGAGATTTCGCCACTCTCAACCGCCTTGATGGCGCGATCGGCCAGCGGCTTGATCTTGATGAACCACTGCTCCGACAGGCGCGGCTCGACAATGGTTCCGCAGCGTTCGCACTTGCCGAGGGAGAGTGTGTGATCCTTCTCGCCGACGAGAAATCCCTGCTCCTGCAGATCAGCCAGCACGCGCTTGCGGGCTTCGAAGCGGTCGAGTCCGGCGTAGCGGCCTGCGTTTTGGTTCATGTGCGCGTGCTCGTCCATCACGTCGATCTGCGGGAGGTTATGGCGCAGGCCAGCCTGAAAATCGTCGGGATCGTGTGCTGGCGTCACTTTCACGGCGCCGGTGCCAAACTCGGGCTGCGCGAGTTCGTCGGTGATGATCGGGATTTCACGGCTCATCAGCGGCAGCAAAACTCTCTTGCCGTGCAGATGGGTATAGCGCTCATCTTTCGCATTCACGGCGACGGCGGTATCGCCCAGCATGGTTTCGGGTCGCGTGGTCGCGACTACAATGAATTCGTCCGTGCCGACGACCGGATAGCGAATCTCCCACAGCTTCCCGGCAACCTCCTCGTGCTTTACTTCGAGATCGGAGATCGCGGTCTCGTGCCACGGGCACCAGTTCACGATGTATTTCCCGCGATAGATCAGACCTTCTTCATAGAGACGGACGAACACTTCGCGCACGGCGTGCGAAAGATCGTCGTCCATGGTGAAGTACTCGCGGTCCCAGTCGACGGAGGCGCCGAGGCGCTTCATCTGGTTGAGAATCGCGCCGCCGTAGAGCTTCTTCCATTCCCAGACGCGCTCAATGAATTTCTCGCGGCCGAGTTCGCGGCGGGTCTTGCCTTCTTTGGCCAGGTCGCGCTCGACCATCATCTGCGTCGCGATGCCGGCATGATCGGTGCCGGGCAGCCAGAGCGTGATGAAGCCGCGCATGCGATGCCAGCGCGCGACAATGTCCATTTGCGTCTGGCCGAACATGTGCCCCATGTGCAATTGCCCGGTTACGTTCGGCGGGGGCAGCAACAGCGTGAACACGGGCCGCGTCTTTTCTCCGGCGAGCGGGCCCGGCGGCGGCGTGGGTACGGAGAACAGTTTTTCTTTGATCCAGTAGTCGGCCCAGCGCGTTTCAATCGCGCCCGGCTCGTAGGCTTTGGGCAGTTCGTGAGGCATGGTTGTGAACGATGACGGGATTCGGCACAGGGAATCCGCCAGCGGGAGAGTAACTATTCATCTTATAGGTGGGAGAAAAGAAGGGTCAAACGGGAGCCGTGCGAGGGCGGGAAGTTTTGTGAGCCGGCGTGAGGCCGGGCTGATCTAATGGTTCGAGGTGCGACATGCAATTGAAACCCTTCCTGCTGGATATGTGGCTGGACGCCTACGAGCACGACATCGAATTTAATCTAGCGTCCAGCGAAGGGCCGCGTTGGACGCTGAATGAGATTCTGAGCCTGGCTAGCGAAGAGGAGCGGCAGCACTTCCTGAATCACAAGTTGCACTACAGCCGCCCGGCAGGAGCGGAGGGTTTACGCGCAGCGATCGCCGAGATGCAGGAGGTTCCGGTCGATGCCGTCCAAGTCGTCACGGGCGCCTCGGAGGCGCTGCTGATTCTGTTTTGGCTGGCCGCGGAGGCTGGAGCTAACGTTGTGCTGCCTCGGCCCGGCTATCCGCCGTTTTCCGCGCTGCCGGAATCCTTAGGGATCGAGACTCGCTACTACGCGCTGCGGAAAGAGAGCGAGTTTCGTATCGATCTTGAGGAGATCAAGAAGCTGGCGGATCGAAATACCAGGTTGATTCTGGTGAACAGTCCGCATAATCCAACCGGCGCAACGATTAGCGATGCCGAGCTGGACAGCCTGCACGAGTTCACAGCCTCGCGCGGGATTCAACTGGTTAGCGACGAGGTATACCACCCGATCTATCATCCTACGTACCAAGGGCAGGCAACTCGATCGGTTGCGCGTCTGCCGCATGCGACCGTCATTCACGATTTCTCGAAGGCGTTCCCTTTATCTGGCGTGCGGACCGGCTGGATGATCGAGCACGATGCCAAGCGCCGCGAGCGCTACTGGAATGCGCGCACGATTTTTTCCATTTCAAACAATACTGCCGGAGAAATACTGGCAGAGATTGCAATGCGGCATCGGAAGGTCGTCCTTGGGAGAACGCAGGAGACTGCGACTCGGAATCTTCGGCAGCTTGCTAACTTTATGTCTGAGCATCGCGAGACGCTTGAGTGGGTTCCTCCCCGTGGCGGGGTGACGGCTTTCCCCTGGCTCGTGAGCAGAGAGAACAGCCGGGCGTTTTGCCAAGCGGCCGCTGAACGAGGCGTGCTGCTCGCCCCCGGGGATTGTTGGGAAGAGCCTTCGCATTTTCGGCTGGGGTTCGCGGCGATGACCGAAAATGTGACCGACAAGTTTTCCGACGCGCTGGGCCGGCTGGGAGAATTTGTTAAGAGTTGGTCAGGCGCCAGCGTGACGAAGGCATAGCGAAATCGGCTTCCATCAAGTGGGATTCGCGGAGTTCTGCGAGCTTGGTTATTTTTTCTTGCCCATTTTGCGCGAGATCTCTTCGACGATCTTGGGACGCAGATCGGCGAGAACGCTGTCGACAATGCCGGCAATGTCGTCCGATTCAGAATCAGACGCGTGCGGTGACTCGGGTGCTTTCTCGGCGCCGGCGGCAACGGCCATGGCCGCCTCGTCCTGCGGGGACGCCCCGGATTGTTCTTTCTGAGTGGGGTCTGCGCTCTTGGTGTCTCCGGTTTCGCGAATGCGCCGCCAACTGGCCCAGGCTGCGGCCGTGGTTGCTGCTATTTCAGATTCCTTTTTCGCCATATCAAACATGCCTCCTGCAGCTAGTTCGTCAAGCGCCGCTGCCACGTGGGATGAAATCTTTTCTTTCGCAAGTGTTTCTGAAGACACTGCCGATGATGAAATCGCATTGGAAGAAGCTTGCTGGGCGGAAGGTGACTCGGCGGGATTTTCGTTGACGAATGCCGGAGCACTGTCGGGCGCTGTCGCGCTCTTTGCCGCGGTGTCTTCCTTCGCGGCAATAGGAATGGCGATCGGCGAGGGAACTTCGCCCTTTGCTTCTTCCGTTTTCTCTTTGTTCGGCTCTTTGTTCGGCTCTTCGCTCTTGTTTTTTTCTTCGTACTTCGGCGTTTCGATTTCCGGTCGGCTTAGTTCCTGGGACGCAGTTTGCGGCGCTTCTGCCTGCAGTGTCTCGAACTTGGTAGCTTCGAGAGCCGCCGGGAAACTCTGCGGCGCAGATCCGGCTTCCGTTTTGGCCTCGACGTTGGCCCCGACGGCCGGAGTCGCATTGAGCGGAAACACCACTTTAAAATCCTTCACGGCAGCGGGTTCTGGCTCGGGCGCCGGCGGTCTGATCTGTTCGGCATAGGCCGCGGCTTTGGCTTCCAGCTCTTTCACCGCCTCGGTGATGGCTTCGGCCGCTGCGTTCGACACTGCCGGGCTGGCTATATCAGCCTTCGTAACAGCATCGTTCGTGACGGCGCGGTCGCTCTGGGCGCTCGAGTTTGACGTTGCTTCTGGTTCAGAGCTGACAGCGGGAGTCGCGGGAACCGAGACAACTGGCTCTGGCGCCGAGCCCACTGCTGGCGCCGCTTCGGCCGGAGCGGAAGCTTCTGGTACCGGCGCGGACTGAGCCGGCACCAGCTTAATTTCCTGATGATGTGATTCCTGAGACTGGGCTGCTGTTGACGGGGCGTCCTGAATCGGCGTGACGAATGGAGCACGAACCGCTTCGGCTGCGGCCAAGGCCGCGGAGGCCTTCTGCATCTCGAGTTCGAGGGAAATCGCCGATTCCTCGGGGGCGACTGCTACCGCAACCGCTGTCCAACGGGAAGCCACCGCGGAAGATCCCGCAGCCACTGCCGCCGCTAATGCCATGGTTACTGGCTCGTCTGCCTTCGAGTTGGCGTCGTCATGCAACCATGATCCGTTGCCCGAACCTGCGCCAGTCGATGGAACTGGGACCGGATCCGGCTCCAGCGCGGCGATGGCGGCCATCAGATCATCGGAGGTCGGAGAGGCGATGGTGGAAGTTTGACTGGATTTCTCTCCCTCGGTCTTTCCTTCCGCAATCTTTTCTGCCGCGATCTTGGCTTCGACGTTCGCTTCGATCTCTGCTTCGATTTTCGCGTCGATTTTCTCTTCGGATTTTTGCTCGGCAAAAGTTGCCACTGGCAGTGCTGGCGTCGCGACTTCTTTTGGCAGTTCGGCGGCCGTGGCTGCGTCCGGCTTCGGTTCCGGTTTCGCTTCGGCCACCTTATTCTCGGCAATCTTTTCTTCGGCGATCTCTGCGTCGGCGAACTTCGCTTGCGCAACCTGGGCTTCGGTGAACTTGGCTTCGGCGAACTTCGTCTCGACGAATCTGGTTTCGTCGAACCTCGTTTCGTCACCCTTTATTTCGTCCGTTTTGGCTTCGGCGATCTTTCCCTTCACCTGGGCAGCGGCTGCCGCCAGCGCGGCAATCTCTTCCGGAGTCACGTCCTTGGGCAGACCTTCCGGGGCCAAGGCGCCGAGATCAACCCGGCCTTCTTCGGCGGTGCTCGCTTCTTGTCGTGACTCATGGGGCTCGTCGACCGGCCTGCGCTCGATCACCGTGCGCAGGTCCTTGTTCATGGGGTTGTAGTACGAGGAATCGTCGTTCTCCTCTTGCGCGACCTCAGCCTTATTTTTCTTCTTGGGGAAGGCAATGCGGTTCTTCCAGCTGGAGTCTTCTTCGACCGAGACGGTTTTGTCGTACTTGGCTTCGTCGAGCGCGGCGTTGGCGCGGGCAAAACGGCCGGGTTTTGAGGCTTCAGGACGGGGCACAATCTTGTCTTCTAATTTGCTGAGGGCGCTCAGCAACTCGCTGGCTTCAAAGGGTTTGACGATGAAGCCGTCGGCACGGGCGCGCTTGGCTTCTTCCGGCTTAAAGGGCTCCAGCTTGCCCACCGTGAGCAGCACCGGAACGCGCGAGGTTTCCTGCGCTTCTTTGAGGCGCTGGCAGACTTCCAGCCCGCTGTAACCGGGCATGTAAACGTCGAGAACGATCAGATCGGGCTTATGCTCGGCGATCTTCTTCAGAGCGGCGGACCCGTTGTTGACGGTGATGACTTCGTATCCCGCGTCCGCGAGAATCTTCCGCCCCATGTTCTGAGCGGTCACGCTGTCATCGGCGAGCAATATCTTCCGAGCCAAAGGTTTCCTCTGATGAGGGGAGATAGCCCGAAGGTAACCCGAGCCACCCCCCAAGTCAATGACGCAGAAGGGTAGTAACCGGTTACCAGTGGTCAGCACCTAGTGCGTGGGAGTAGGGGCGGACACTCTTGTCCGCCACTTTTGCAGTTGGTTTGGCGGTTGGTTTTGCGATTGGGCCGGAAGTGGTTTATTTGTACCCGCGGTTCGATTCTCGATCGCAAAATCGGAAAACCAGAGTCAAAGGCGGCGGACAAAGCCTGCCCTGAGCGAAGTCGAAGGGAGTGTCCGCCCCACACGGGCCTGCTTTCAGAACGGAATCAGCTTCTTGAGGCCCTTCTTCTTCTTTTTCTTGCTGCTGGAGATTTCCTGGTCGCTGGCGGGTGCGGCACTATCAGCGCTCGCCGTGGCGGAAGACGAGGGGCGCCCCTGCGCGATTTCATTGACCTGCGTGGGCGGAGGCAGAGCCGGATCGACCCCGCTGTCGGTCGGTTTCAGTTCGTTGGGATCGGCGGGCGCATTCGGGGTGAGTTCATTGGGATCTGGCTTGGAGGTCAGCGCGTTCGCGGCGGGGGCAGTTCCAAAGGGCGAAGCACCCGCAGCGGGTTCCGTTACAGGCGTGGCAGGCTGGTCGGGGTTCAGGATTTGCACTCCCAGACTGTCCTTGCCCTTATCGGGCATGCCCATCGCAGCCATCGTCTCTCTTCGAACGACCTCGCTCGGGGCTACCGGCTCTGGATCCGCCAGCGAAGGATCCCCCGATCGCGTGGCCGTGGCGACATCGGGGCCTCGCTTGATGAGATTCATTAATCCCTGGACCGCGGTCGAGTCACCACGGCTCTCGATTTCGGCTTTGTTTCTCGCGACGTCTCCCTTGGTCGGCCGGGGAATAGGCTGGTGCATCGCGGCCAGGCGCTTGGCCGCATCATCGGAACGATCCATCAGCGGATAGCGAGTGAGAATTTTCGCGTAATTCGCCGAGGCCTTGCTGGTCAGATCGCCGAGATAGCGCGACTTTACTCCCTCGGGCAGACAGCCTCGCTGCGGATTCTTGGTATCACAGGTGGGCGTAGCCCGGATCCGCCCCATCTGTCCTTCGTAATTTTGTCCGAGCAAGAACAGAGCCTCATCGGCGCGGCTGTAGAGCGGATATTTTTCGACCAGCGATTGCAGACGTGCGATCGATGCCACGTAGGACTGGCGCAGGTAGTAGAAGCGTCCGATTTCAAACTCGCGTTCGCCCAGCACTTCCTGCACTTCCAGCAGGCGAAGCTTGGCTTCGGGCACCAGTTTGCTGTCGGGGTACTGCATGATCATTTTGCGGTATTCATCTTCGGCGCGCTTGGCGTGGGTGTAGTCGCGGTCGGCCTTTTCCATCTGCTGGTAATGGATGTTGGCGATCTTCAGCTGCGCCTCAGCCGCTTCCGGCATGTTAGGAAAGAAGATTTCAAAATCGCTGTATTCCTGCTCGGCCTGGGCCAGGGCAGCCGTGCCACCTTCGGCGTACCACGAGTCGCCGACCGCCAGTTTGGCGCGCGCAATGAATTCGGAGTTCGGGTAAGTGTTGATGAGGGTCTGCAGGGTCAGGCGGGCCACGTCGAAGCGGTTGTGCCGCATGGCTTCCATGGCTTTGTCGAACAGGATTTTGTCGGGCTGCTTGGAATTGACTCCGGCCAGCGGGTTCACCGACTTCTTGTTAGTGCAGGCGGCGGTGATCAGCAGCAGCATGCCCAGCACAGCCATCAACGTAACGCGACGTGACATAGGACCTCGATTTGGTCGTGTAGGGCCGGGTCTTTGACCCGGGCACCGAGCGGAAACTTTCTTTCTCAATTTCGCGCAGCTAAACTTTCAACAGCGCAGCTTCTGTCGCCGCCTTCAGCAGCGACTGCGCATTCTTGCTTGGATCACCATTCCCGAACACGGCGTTGCCCGCCACTAGAATTTCTGCGCCTGCGTGCACCACATCGGCGACCGTGTCGAGTGCAACGCCGCCATCGACTTCAATGCGATAATGCAACCCGCGTTGGCGACGAATCTCCGCTAACTGCCGCATTTTGTGCAGCGTGGACGGAATGAACTTCTGCGCCCCGAAGCCCGGATTCACCGACATCACGAGTACATAATCCACAATGTCGAGCACTTCCGAGAGCGTCTCGACCGGCGTCGCCGGATTGACCACCACCCCGGCCAGGCAGTCGTGACTCTTGATCAGATGCAAAGTTCGGTTCAGGTGCCGGACAGCTTCCTGATGCACCGACATCCAGTCAATCCCGGCGTCGGCAAACGCGGGAATAAATTCGTCAGGATTCTCAATCATCAGGTGGCAATCGAGCGGCAGGTTCGTCACCTTACGCAGCGACTTGACGACCGGCGGACCGATGGTGAGATTCGGTACAAAGTGGCCATCCATGACATCGACGTGGATGACACTCGCACCCCCCTCGGCGGCGGCGCGTACCTGCTCGCCCAGCCGGGCAAAATCAGCCGAAAGAATGGACGCTGCCAGTTCGATCAAACCTGAACTCTCACAACCTGATGTCTCAGAACCGCAGAGAATGGCGTGCACAAAATTCTATCACGGGGGAATGCGGTGTCGGGTACCGAGTTGCGAGTTTCGAGCTGAATTTATGGGTTCGATTCATGGCCTCGATTTATGGCCTCAACGAGGCGAGGTAAGCGGCGATTGCGGCCATGTCCGCGACGGCGAGTTTCGCGACAGCGGGCTTCATTCTTTGGACGGCCATTCCGGCACGCGCGCCGTGTCGAATGTCGTAAAGCTGGCGCACGATGTAGCTCGGCGAACGGCCAGCCAGCGGCGGGACTTTGCCAAGCCCCCTCAGGTCGCGGCCGTGGCAAGTGGCGCAACGCAGGGTTTTGATAGAGCTTCCGTTCACCAGCGTCTCGCCTTTCTTGATGCTGCCCACCGGCACATAGGCGACGAAGCCGGAATGGTCGTCGCGCAGTTCGGTGCGCTCCAGGTTTTCCGGGGTTTCGATGATGCGCTCGCCGATCGGTTCGGTCTCACCCGCGTCGGCCGAGTCGACGACCAGCATCCAGCCGGCGACGTGAGTCTTGGGAACCGTGTCGGTTTCGACCACGCGAATCCACGGCTTTGAATGCAGCGCGGAGAAGTAGTCAGCGGCCGCCTGAATCTCCTTGTCGCTGGCCTTGGTTTCATACGCGATCATCGCGGCGGTAGGCGTGTGCCGGGGATCGGAACTTTTGCGCAGGCCGCTCTTGAAGTCGGCAAGTTGTTGCACGATGTAGGCGGCGGGCAATCCGGCGAGGCTGGCGTTTTCGGGGCGACCCTGGCCGTTCGGCAAGTGGCAGTATCCGCAGGCAAAAACCTGGGGTGCGCGGCCTCGCGACACGACCTCAGGCATTGCCGGATGGTCGTTGGTGTGCCAGTCTGGCGGGCTGAACAGATCCGAAAGTTGCTTGTCGGTGAACGCGGCGTCGCTGCCGGGGACATGGCGCGGAGTGTCGTCGGGCGGCTTCTTGGGGGAGTTGGCTGGGTCGGGCGGTTTGATGACATAAGCCCAATACGGAGGCGGTTCGCGCAGCGACGTCGCGATTGCCGCCGAGTTCTGATTTGACGCAGGCGGAGTTTGCCCCGCCCGAATCTGTCCTCGCGCTGCGATCAGGGGGACGATCGAAAACCAAACGATCCACGAGGAAACGATCCACTGTCGAAGTCTCAAGGTAGGCCGTTCTTAATTCGGAGTGGAGTTTGGAGTAGCCGGCTTTGGCGCGACCGGAGTGGCCTTCTTAATTTCAGGTTTATTGGCAACGTCGTCGCCCATTTCCTTCAGCTGTTGCTGCATGCGATCCTTCCACTCGTCAAGATACTTGCTCAAAATGGGCATCGCGGCCTGTGAGCCCTCCTGCACGACCACGGGGAGCTCCTGCAAAACTTTCTGGCCGACGGGCGAAGAGTAAAACGCATTCATGGCCTCAATGTCGGCCTTGGTGAAGTGCTTCTGGTAGGCCGGAATCATGGCTTGCGTGATGTCGTCGATGGGCATTCCTTTGATCATGTCGTCCATCGACTTCTTGAAGTGGGCCTCGAAATCAGGAGGGACGCTGCCTTTTTCCTTGAGCATCTGGTCGCGAAACAGCTGCTGCATGTTCTGCGATTGCACTTCCATAATTCTCTGGAACATGTCATGCGAGCGCATGGTGTGCAGGTAATGAATGATGTCGTCTTTGGAAGCGGGCTCGTCCGCGGCCTGCGCCAGGACGGGAATGCTGGCGGAAAAACTAAAGGCCAGGCAGGCAAGGGCGATCAGCAAACGCTTCATTACGGGCTCCTCCGTCGACTTCAGTAGCGTATCGTAAGAGTTGCCGCCAGGCCACCAGATTAGTGCCGCACGAATCTCTTTAGCCGCGAAGGACACGAAGTCTCACGAGGAAAACATGCAGCATGTTAGGCTCATCCGGCGTGTTTTCGCTGACTCAATTCGCTCCGGCGGTTTATAGCGTGGTCGCCGTATTTTTGTGGGGCTCGGCGGATTTTGCCGGAGGGCTGGGGTCGCGCCGCGCCAACGCCTTCGTACTCACGGCGTTCTCGCATGCCTGCGCCTTCGCGCTGATGCTGGTGATTGCGCTCAGCCAGCATGGTGCATTTCCTGACCATGCGAGCATTGTGTGGGCGCTGATCGCGGGCGCAGTTGGCGGATTTTCGCTAGCGCTGTTCTACAGCGCACTCGCTTCGGGGCAGATGGGACTGACGGCGCCGATTGCGGCGTTGCTCGGCGCGGCGATTCCTACGATGGTTGACATTGCGCGGGAAGGCGCGCCCAGCCGCTGGACGATCGGTGGCTTCGCGCTCGCCCTTCTCGCCCTCTGGCTCATCACGCGGCCGGAGCCGGCGGGCGAAGAATCGTTGGGAGACGAAGTGCCGGGCGGAACGGCTCGCGCAGAATTATCCCGCGCAGGATCGTCCGGCGCAGGATCGTCTGACAAAAATGATTCGCCGGGCCGCCCTGCCGGAGTGGGCTTGGCGGCGCTCGCCGGGGTCGGCTTCGCGGGCTTCTATCTTTGCATCCACCAGGCCAGCGGCTCGCCGTCGTGGATCGCGGCCATCTCACGCATCGGATCATTCACGACTACATCCATTGCAGTGTTAGCGACACGCGCACCGCTCACGCTCGATCGGCCTCGCGTCACGCTGGGCATGCTCGCCGGATTCCTCGACATATCGGCGAGCGCCCTGTTCATTTTCGCCAGCCAGCATGGGCGGTTGGATGAAGCCGTAGTCATCACGTCGCTATATCCGGCCATGACCGTGCTGTTGGCGCGGTTGGTGCTGAAAGAGCACTTCAGCCGCTGGAAGTTTGTCGGGTTGCTGGCGGCGCTGGCCGCAGTGCCGATGATCGCGGCGGGATAACGGATTGTTCTATATTCCAGAATGTGGAATGGTCGCTGAAGGACAGCCGATGCCGCTGCTCGAAGTCCGCAATCTGACGAAAGTGTTCCCCCATGGCGAATCGCCGTTTGGGAGAAAGTCTCGGGGAGAAGTGCGGGCCGTGGATGACGTTTCGTTCGACGTTCAGGCGGGTGAGACGCTTGGCCTGGTCGGTGAATCGGGATCCGGGAAAAGCACGCTGGGGCGCCTGATTCTACGGCTGATCGAGCCCACTTCGGGCACAGTGCGATTCGAAGGCCGCGATCTGCTTGCGGCCAGCCGGGGCGAAATGCGCGCTTTACGAAGCGACCTGCAGATTATTTTTCAGGACCCGTTCGCCTCGCTCGATCCGCGGTTTCGCGTGGAAGACATTGTTGCTGAGCCTCTCGTCATTCACCGCCGAATTATTCGCGAGAACGCGAGCGGAGACAAGCACACGAAGCTCGACGTTTCCGCCCAAGTTGGCGAGCTGCTGCGTGCGGTGGGCTTGGATGAATCGGCGCGCTCGCGCTACCCGCACGAGTTCTCCGGTGGACAGCGCCAGCGTATCGGGATCGCCCGCGCGCTCGCGCTCCGGCCAAAGTTCATCGTGTGCGACGAGCCGGTCTCGGCGCTCGACGTCAGCGTGGGTGCGCAGATCGTGAACCTGCTGGCGCAGCTGCAGCGCGACTTCGGGCTGACTTACCTGTTCATTTCGCATTCCATGCCGGTGGTGCGCTATCTCGCGACGCGCATTGCCGTCATGTACCGGGGAAAGATTGTGGAAGTCGGCGACACAACACAGATCACGGAGCGTCCGCAACACCCCTACACGCGCAGTTTGCTTGAAGCCACGCCGGAATTACTGGTCTAAGCCCGACGTCGTCGATCGTGCCATACTCTCTTAATGTCTCAAGCAGTGCCTCTAGCGGGGTCTCAAGCGACGACTCGTCCCGAGCGCGGCTCAGCTCGCGATTTGCTGGAACTGGTACTTGGCTACGGGCTGATCGTGTTCGTCCTGTGGATGCCGGGGTTTCCGCAGCGCATCCTTTCTGCGGTCGCGTTGCTGGTGACGCTCGGGATCGTGCTGGCACGCCGGCCGAGTTGGAACGACCTCGGCCTCGGCTGGCGGGGGTTGGTACCGTCGCTCTGGATTCTTCCCGCCGCCGTCGCGGTGGTTGTGGCGAGCCTGGGAGTCGCGCAGCGAATCGGCACATTGCATCCGCTGTATAAGGGCGACTTCAAGCATATCGCTGGCTACGTTCTTTGGACGCTCTATCAGCAGTTCCTGCTGAATGACCTGGTTATGCCGCGCCTTACGCGGCTGCTGACGAGCGAATCGGCTGCTGTCGGCGTATCCGCGGTTCTGTTCGCCGCGGCACACCTGCCCAATGTCTGGCTCGCGGCCGCGACGCTGGTGTGGGGAGCAATCTCGTGCGCACTGTTCCAGCGCTACCGCAACCTCTATGCTCTCGGTCTGGCACAAGGACTGCTGGGCATTTGTTTCGCCGTCTGCGTCCCCGATTCCGTGCATCATCACTTACGCGTGGGGCTGGGATATTTGCGGTATCCGCGGTGAGGTCATAAATCATCAAGGAGCAGTTCGGCGACCGATTCCAGAAAATCAGAACCACCACGACCACAGCCAGTCCACGCAGGTGTGCGTGATGGTCGAGGCCGGCACGCTGCGCCGCTCGCGCCAGGCACGGCCATAGAAGATTCCTGCGAGCGTGGCCAGCAGAACGTAGCGCCAGTTGAAGTGTGCCGATCGTTTATTGAAATGCGAAAGGCCGAACAGCACTGACGCGATGATCAGCGCAGCCGGGCGTCCGACGCGGCGCTCGAGCAAGTTCTGCACCCAGGCGCGAAAGAAAAGTTCCTCCGGGATGGCGACAAAAACAAAAATGCCTGCCCACGAAAGAACTGCTTTGCCCAGCGGCGGCAAGTTCCGGTGAGGATGGATAAAGCCGAGCGCGAATCCCAGCAAGAGCACGACAGGCGCGAAAAATGCGAGCTCGCGCAAGCCAGTCTTCCAGTCGGCCTTCCACTCGCTCCACCGCGAGCAGAAATCGAATCCGGTGCCGCTCAAGCGGCGGATCGCAAGAAAGCCGTACAGGCCCGCGTCCACGAGCAGCAGGTTGGCCAGGCCGCGCAATCCGGCAGGCCAGGCCACGTCGAACCAACGCAAGTCGACGGCCAGGCCGAGCGCGAGAAGAATTACGGCGTCACGCCAGTTGCCGCGCTGCTCAGGATCGGCCGCGGCCGCCTGCGTCAGCATCCAGGCGATCACGACCGGCAGGCTGGCATAGAGCACGAACCAATGCCAGCGAAACATGTGCTGTGCGACGGCCGTAACGGCGTAAGGCACAACCAGCAACGACGGAAGGGCCACGCGCACGGCGAACGGCCAGCGCGCGACCGCTTGTGCCACACGCTCGGAGGCGTAGCCAAAGGCGATCGCAGGCACTAACTCGGCGACCAGGACAGCGATCACGAGCGGCGTTGCGTTCGTCATGCGCAATATCTTAATCCCGGGTTGCAATACGCTCCCCGCCAGATCGCTTGTCTGGAGGCTCGTCTCAAGCTAGAATTCCCTCGAATCTTTTTCCGGTGAACCAATCCGAGGCCCCAGCCGTATCACCAGTTGTATAAATCAGTAAGGAGGCACTTCATGGCCGCCGCTCCGGTCCTGCCCGTTTCGCCCGCTCCCACGCCCGAACCCGCGCCGCTTTCCCAGGGTGCACGCATTATCGATACTTTTATTGCGCCGTCAAAGACCTTCACCGATTTGCGGCGCAGCGCGAGCTGGTGGGCGCCATGGATCGTGATTTCCATCTTCTCAATCGTTTTCGTTTATGCGGTTGCGAGGCAGATCACCTTCGAGCAGGTCAACCGTAACGGCATCGCGCAGTCGCCCAAACAGGCGGAGCAATTCGACAAGCTGTCTCCGGACCAGCAAGCGGCCCGGCTCCGCATCGCCGCCAAGTTTGTCGCCGTCATTGGCTACGGCAGCCCGGCCTTCCTCCTGCTTTATTGCCTAGTCGGCAGCGTCGTCGTGTGGCTGGTCTTCAAGGTAGGGGCTGGAGCTGAGACCACCTTTTCTCAAGCTTACGCCATCATGATGTACGCTTGGCTTCCCGGAATTCTGCAGGCGATCCTCGCGACGATCTCTTTGTTCTCAGGAGTCAATCCCGAGGGCTTTGACATGAGCAACCCCGCGGGTACAAATCTCGCGTACTACCTCGATCCCGAGACGACGGGCAAGTTTCTACGCAGCATGGCATCAGCTCTCGACGTCTTCAGCATCTGGAGCCTCATCCTGGTCGGCATCGGCTTTTCCTGTACCAGCAAAGTGAAGCGCTCGAATGCCATCATCATCGTCGTGGTGTGCTACCTGGTCTTTAAGCTGTTTGGGGCAAGCCTGGCTGCCGCGTTCTCGTAGGGATTCGGCAGCTCTGGTGGCCAACGTCAGCCCGCCATGGATTCCATCGCTTGCACCAACTGGGGTGGAAGCGCCAGCTCGAGGCCGCTGAGATCTTCCTTCATGTGATCGACGCTGGACGTTCCGGTTAGCGGCAGCATCCCGACAGCTCGCGCGAAGCTGAATACCAGCTGGGCGGGAGTAGCATTCATCTCTCTAGCGAGCGCGGTCAGTGGCGGATCCTGCACGACTTCGGGATTTGCCGTGAGCAGCGAGAATCCCTGATAGATGACGTTGTGTTTGCCGCAGAATGCCCGCACCTCGCGGTCCCAACCGAGCCGGGCGAAGCAGCGGTTCTGGACGAAGGCTGGCAGCTCCGAGTGCGCGGATTCCATTTGTTCCAGGTGTGGCAGCGATACATTGCTGACGCCCAACAGGCGCGTGCGACCGGCGTCGCGCTCCTTCCGCATCGCTTCCCAAACTTCAGCATCGGCGTCGGTCCACTCATGGCCCGAAGACGGTCCGTGCAGCACGAAGCTGTCTACGTAGTCGGTGGCCAGATGCTCAAGCGAACTGGCCAGAGACTGCGCGACCTGCGCGGCCAGAGTCGCCGATGGATCGTAAGGCAGACGATGGTCCTGCCCGCGCTGGTAGGTGAATTTGGTTTGCAGAAACAGATCGGCGCGAGTTACGACGCCGGCGCGATAGGCAGCGGCCAGGCCTTCACCCACTCCAGCTTCGTGGTAATGGCGCCGCTGGTTGGCGGTGTCGATGCCGCGAAAACCCGCGCCGATGGCGAGTTCCGTCAGGACCGCGGTGCGGTCTTCCTTCCAGGCGGTGCCGTAGAGAAAATTGGGGATAGAGGGTTCGGAGGACATTGCCGACCATTGTGTCACGAGGAAACCCATTTACCACAGAGGGCACAGAGGCTCGCTGGATTTCAGCTTGTGGTGGCATGTTTTGTATCATCCCTCGTGCACGTTCTTTTGTATCGTTCCCACTCCGGCATAATCGAATGATCTGTTACCGGCATCCTTAAAATCTCAGGAGGGTTCCCATGAAACGCAACCTTGTTCAACGCGACTTCGTTAAACGCGACTTCGTTCTTGCCGCTTGTTTGTTTGTCTGTAGCACGCTCGCTTTTGCCCAAGGCCCGACGCCCGCAAAGACTCCGGCCGCTGCAGCGCCGGCGCAGGCGTCGACGACTCCAACCAAAGATCCGGTCGCGACATCGCTGCGCCTGATGCTGCAGCGTTCGCAGAACAACACTATCGGCGCGATCGAGGCCATGCCCGCCGACAAGTTCAGCTACAAGCCCACGCCCGACCAAAGTAGCTTCGCGCACCTGGCCGCGCACATCGCCGGTTTCAACAATTCATTCTGCGCGAAAGCGGCAGATGTTCCCGCGCCCAAGGTTGACGAATCGAAAGAGACCGATACGAGAGATCAGCTCGTCGCCGCGGTGAAAGCCTCGTACAGCTTTTGCAGCGATGCTCTGAGCAAAATGGATGATTCGAAACTGGGCGACAGCATTGAACTCTTCGGTGGGCGGCAAGCGCCGCGCGCCATGGCGGTGCTGATCCTGCCGAGCGGATGGGCCGATCATTATGCGGCGGCCGCGATGTATCTGCGGCTGAACGGAGTCTTGCCGCCCTCGGCGCAGCCGAAGAAGTAAGATTCGTCCGATTATTTCTTGGCCAACAAGTTCCTCGCGCGGCTCAGTTCCGGGCGCGAGGAACTTCCGCCGTCGCAGACTTTCAGGAGCGTGGCATAGTACTCGTTCGCTTCGGTCGGCTTCCCAGCGTCTTCGGCGGCGCGGGCGGCGCCATAGAGGCCGTTGAAGCGGTTGGGGCTGAACTTCAGATCCGCCTGATACTCGACCAGCGCCTGCTGCGGGCGCTTGGCCTCGAGCAGAATTTCGGCGATCATTTCGCGGCTGGGAATGCCTTGCGGTTCATCGCCCAGCGTTTCTTCTTTTTCCGCCAGCGGACGCAGAATCGCGACGGCGTCATCATACTTGCCCTCGGAGAAAGCCAGCCAGGCTTGGGCCTGTTTCATATCGCTCTCAGTGCCCTCGGCGAAGAACGTCTTCTTCTGGTCTACAAATTTCTGATGGATAGCCGTGATCGCGGCGACATCTTTCCGGACTTCATCGGTCTGATGGAGATGAGCCGAGCCGATTGCCTTCGCCCAATAACCGAAGGAATCGTTGGCCGTGCCGGGAATGTCCATGGGAGTTAGAGCTGCAGCAGTTGCCCAGTCGCGCATCTCGAGCGGATACATGGCTGCGAAGTTCGCTTCGGCGGCCAGGTGCGGATCAAATCCCACGCCGTACATGTCATGCATTTCGGGCATCTTGTTCACTTCGTCCATCAGCGCGCGGGCATCTGCTTCGCGCCCGCTCTGCATATAGGCGTAGAAGAGAAAATCCAAAGCGTGGAACTGGTGGCCTTCGCCGCCCATTCCCATGGCGGCGGTTTTGCGGGTGGCGGCGACGGAGGCGAGGTTCGACTTGATGTCGTCCTGCCAGAGGCCGACGCGAGCGAAGATGTGCGAGGGCATGTGTACGGCGTGAGGCGCGGCAGGCGCGACCAGGGCATAGCGCCGTGCGGCAGGAATGCCAAGCTCGGCGAGTTGCGGCTTGTCGTAGGCGTGTATCAGATAGTGGGCGACTCCGGGATGGTCAGGCTCAGTGGCGAAAAGCTTCTCGAGGATCGCTGCAGCGGCTTTGCGGTTGCCGAAGGTCGCGTCTTCGTGAGGTTCGGAGGCGAGCAGCGAGAGCGCGTAGAAGACTGCTGCTTCGTGATCTTCGGGATAGGATTCGTAGACTTTTTTCATCCCGTCGGAGTAAGCCTTGGCGCGGGCGGCCTGGTCGAGTTTGCCGGAGTCGGCGTAGAACGCGGTGATGGCCGCGAGGTATCCATCTTCGCGAGGCGTGGTCTTTAAGCCGAGTTTCTTGGGGGTGGTTGCTTCTTCAAGACCGCGCGCGATCACTTTCTCGTCTGGCTCATTCCAGAGTTGGTGCCAGATGCTCATCGCGATTCCCCAGTGAGCCATGGCGCATTTCGGATCGTCTTTGGCGATGTCGATGAATTCCTTTTCGGCCTCTTCGTACCAGAAAGAGTGAAGCAGCGCGACTCCGCGAGCGAACGGCTTTTCGACCGATGCAGAGCAGGAGATAGGGAAATGGACAGTGCCGAGCTGAGTCTCGGTGAGGTCTTCGTGGTGGTGATGATCTTTTTCGTCGTCGACGGCAAAGGCGGAGAACGTAAAGATGAAAGAGAAGAGCAACAACCAGGCAAGCCGTTTCATAAAAGACCCCGCATGTGTTGTGACCGAATTCTAGTCAGGCAGCGGCGGAGGGTCAAACCCCTGTGCCGCCTCGCTATTCGTTTTCTCATTCCGACCGAAGCCGGAGCGCCAGCGACGGCGCTGTAGAGGAACCTGTTTTTTTCAAGTTTCGTCCCCCGCTTTGTCATTCCGACCGGAACCGGAGCGCTAAGCGACGGTGCAGTGGAGGAACCTGTTTTTCTCGTCCCCCGAAACCAACACCGCCGGTTCTTTTCCACAACCGCACACGAAAAAAATCGGAAACATGTGACGGACAACCTTGACTGAGAAAACAGAGAGTCCAAAAATGGGAAAGTGAGCCAACGTTCCAGCACGAGATCGCGCAGTACCGAACTCGCCGTGCTCCCGTATTCATATCGTCGTCCCGGTAACTCCTTATCTTCCAATATTTTGCATGCAAGTCATTGCAAATCAACATTTTGCGGCTCTGGCTGGGATCAGCCGTGGGTAACCCCAAGAAAGCAAGGAATTTATCGAATCGCATAGAAAAAAATTCAGTGGCGGGTATCCCCAGACTGATCGCGTTGATAAAGAAACAGCAGGTTCCTCCACTGCGCCGTTGCTTGCGCTCCGGCTTCGGTCGGAATGACAGAGCGTTGAGTAGGAAAGAAACGGGAGAGAGCAGAAGCAACGGAAAAAGCCCCTCGCTTGCGCGGGGGGCTCCTTCTGGGGGAGGGACTTAAGGGCGAGGCGCCCGTGGTCCCCAGCTTGTTAAGCAGCCTTATTTCGGCTGCTGCGGTTGATCGGCGCTGGCGACCGGGGCTCCGGTGTTCGAGGAGAGCTGTTCCAGGTCGTTCTTGAGGAGGCTGATTTCGACGCGGCCTCCGCTCATGCGCTTGGTCTTAGTGGCTTCATCGGAGGTCGGGGCGTTGCCCATGCCAACGAGGTAGATGCGGTAGACCGGAACCTCATGCTGGAGCACGAGGTAGCGGACCACTGACTCCGCCATCTTCTGCGAGGTGGTGATAGCGGTCTGGCCGCGCCCGGCAGAGAAACCCTGCACTTCGATGATGTAGCCGTGCTGGCCTTTTACGCTGTCGGCCATGGTGTCGATGGCGTCTTTGGCGGTCTTGCTCAGAGCGACCTGGCCGGGACGGAACAGGATCTCAGCCTGGTTCTGCGCCTTGTATTGGTCGATGTTGGTGACCACGGTCTCAACGGTCTGGACGCGGGTGGTGGCCTGCTGGGCGGTCTGCTGCGCCATGGTGGCCTTGTTGCCGGCGTCGACGGCGTGCTGATCGGCGGCGTCAGCTTTGTCCGAGGCTAGCTTGATGCCGGCCTGAGCGCGCGAGTCGGTGTCTTTGATCGCCCTGGTGTTGCCGGAGGTGAGCTCGTCGAGTTCGTTGACGCGGTCGCGGATCGGCTCAGTCTGCCGACGAACGTAGGTCTTGCGGGCGAAAGGATTCAGATGTCCCCAGAAACCTTCGCGGGACGGGGGGGCGAGAGGCGCTTTGCCGGTGGCTGCGTCAGTCGAGCTGGCCGGTGCGGCCATGGTCGAACTAGCGGCGGGCGCGCTCTGGTCGGTGGTCGAAGTGGTGGTCTGCGCAAGGGCCGGGAACGCGAGCACGGCAGCCAAGGGCAGGGCGAAAAGCAGGCGGTTTTTCATGATGACTTCCTCCAAGTTAAGGGGATTAACTACTTCCCCGGGCACGCCTGGGGCGTGCGTAAAATTCGATTGCGTCCTGAACTGATTCCCCTGAAACAAAGACGGCCAGAGGATTCTGCCGGGCCAGTTCCGGGAATCTTCGCCGGGACCGAGTCATACCTGGCCTTGAAAAGTTCAGCGCCAAACTGCGGCGGCGCCTGTCTTCCCTGCTTTCTATTACATGTGGGATGCCAAATCGGGCGCCCGGGCAAAAGAGCTAAATGATTGATATCTATAGACATTGTAGTACCGTTGACGCGGGAAAGATAGGCTGGCGGTGCAAAGGCCGGGTAAATTTGGGAAACCTGATATAAAAACTGCGTGGAAACGGGGTCAGCGACGCAGGGAGGATTTTTGAGCATAGATCGAACTGCAGAGGATCGAGCGGGAAAGAATCGTCTGGGAAACGAGCGGCTTAGAAGAGACGAAATCCGGCTGACTTGGGTGGTCGTCCTTGCGGCGGCATTTCTGTCCACTCCGAGTTGGGGCGTGGACTCCGGGCTGCCTTCGTCGAAGATTCCGGCGGACCGGCTGCAGCAGTATTCCGATCTGGCGGTCACATGGATGCAGGAGTATTTGCGGGTTGATACCACGAATCCGCCGGGGCATGAGATGCGGGCGGTCGAGTTCTACAAGAAGATTCTCGATGCGGAGGGGATTGAGAATCGCGTGTTTGAATATGCGCCGGGACGCGGAGATTTGTGGGCGCGGCTGCCGTCCACGACGAATGAAGCGGCCGCGCGTCCGATTATTCTGCTGAACCACATGGATGTCGTGACCAGCGACGCGGCGCACTGGAAGGTTCCGCCGTTCAGTGGGGAGATTCGCGACGGCTACCTGTGGGGGCGGGGCGCACAGGATATGAAAGATGAAGGGCTCGCGCAGCTCGTCGTGATGGTGATGTTGAAGCGCGAGAAAGTCGCGCTCGATCGCGACGTGATTTTTCTTGCGGTCGCGGATGAAGAAGTGGATGACACGGGAACCGACTGGTTCATCGCGCACCAGCGCGATTTGCTGGAGAATGCGGAGTTTCTGATCAATGAAGGCGGCGAGAACCTGCTGGAGAACGGGAAGGTGAAATATGTCGGCATTGATGTCGGCGAGAAGACTACCTACTGGCTGCATGTGGTGGCGCATGGCAGGCCGGGGCACGGGTCGCGGCCGAATCCGGATTCGGCGCCGAACCGGCTGGTGCGGGCGCTGAACCGGATTCTGGCTTATCAGACGCCGTTGCGGGTGTTGCCGGTGGTGGATGAATTCCTGCGCGACATGGCTCCGTCGGAACCGTCGGAGCGGGCGGCGGAATATCGCAATATTAAGAAGGCGATTCAGGAGAAGAAATTTCAGGAAGAAGTGGAGAAGGACGAGTCGCTGAATTTTCTTTTGCGCGATACGATTTCGCTCACCATGATGGGCGGCTCGGAACAGACCAACGTGATTCCTCCGGAGGCGTGGGCGAATCTGGATGTGCGGATTCTGCCGGGAGGCGATCCGAAAGCGGTGCTGGAGGCGGTGCGGCGGGTGGTGAATGACCAGAACGTGACGGTGGAACCGTGGAAGGGAGAGTTTCGCGTAGCGAATTATTCGGGGACGGATAATGCGCTGTTCGCGACCATCCGGGAAGTGTCCGCGAAATATTTTCCGGGAACGCCGGTGGTGCCGCACATCACCAGCGGGTACACGGAGAATCAGATTTATCGGCCGTTGGGGATGGTGGCGTACGGGTTCAATCCTTATACAGCGACGGACGAAGAGGGGAACACCGAACACGGGAACGATGAGCGGATTCGCGTGGAGGAAGTGCGGCGCGGGCCACGGATTTTGTTTGATGTGGTGGCGGGGGTGGCGGGGAAGTGAGCGGTCCCGCAGGTAACTCGAAACACCGGTCAGTGAGTGCAATGGTCTGTGGGTGTTGAAAAAGTCCCCCAACAGAACGCCTTCTCATCTGCGAGCGTGCCGTCGCCGGTTTTCTTGTGTCGGTTCGACTAAGTGGTAACCGACAGAACCGGTGTTGTCGGCTGACTGAGGAAGCGCACCAGTCGTTTAATGTTCTGCGCTACCGCTGCCAAGAAGAACTGCTCGCGCACGAACTTCAGTCTCCGCAGGCGCAAGCGGCGCAGTCCTATCTGATTCTTCAGTTCCGCGAACAAGGCTTCCACTTTCTTTCGCTGCCGTTGTGCCTTGGCGAACTCTGGCGTGTTGACCAACTCCCGCGCACGTTGTCGGGCTGGTTCGTTCTGATGGATGATAAGACCCCGGAAGGCAGCCCTGGTGCATTGTGGTCGGAGCGAGCACGGGCCACACTTTTTTCGTGTCCCGATATAGTTGAAGGCTCGATTGCGATAAACTCGGCCACCGTAGTTGAGGAACTGGCCAGCAGGGCAGATGTAGCGATTGTTTTCCGGTTCGTACGTGAAACGCTCGGGACCGAAGAATGGACTCCTCTTTCGGTGGATGCTGTCACGGGTCCGCATGTAGGGAGTGATGCTTCGATCGGCTAGCCATTGCAAGAACTCGCCGTTTCCGTAGGTCGTATCGGCCGCCACCGATTCCGGCTCTCGTCCTTGCCATTGCGTGAAACGGGTGAGCATGTCCTGCGCGGCCACTGTTTCCTGACTCATGCGCGCCGCTGTAGCTTGCACTCCTACGATCACACAACTGTGATTGTCCACCAGATAGTTGTCGTAGTATCCCAGCCGCGCCGGTGTGCCGCCCTTGGTGGCGTAGGTAGAATCGGGATCGGTGGTGGAAACCTGGTCCTGTTCATGCACCGGCTCCTCCACCGGATTCTGTTCTTCCACTTCCCGCAGATACTGCCGCACAGTGTGATGAACTTGGGCCGCTTCCGCTAGCTGCTCGCGCGGGATGCGGCTTTCCTTGCTGGCATTCGCCTCCACGAAACTGCCATCGACCGACAGGTGCTTGCCCTGCACCAAACCCACTTCCACGCACTGCCGCACGATCTGCTCAAACAGTTCCTCGAACAGCTTCGATTCCTGAAACCGGCCATGCCGGTTTTTCGAGAACGTGGAGTGATGCGGGATTTCCTGATCGAAACCCAAGCCCGTGAACCAGCGCCACGCCAGGTGCATGCGCAGTTCCTCCACCAGCTTCCGCTCACTGGTGATGCCGTACAAATAGCCGATCAACAGGATGCGCAGCAGAAGTTCGGGATCAATGGAAGGACGGCCCGTCTCGCTGTAACTCGCTTTCAGCTTTTCCCGCACAAAGGCGAAGCTGATGTGCTTTTCGATGAGCCGCAGCAGGTGAGTCTCAGGAACATGATCTCCCAGCCGAAAGTAGTAGAACAACGCTTCGGAGCGGTCGTGTTGCCCCATCATGATCAGCAGTCCTCCGACGATGAGAATCCAACAAAGCATGGTCAGGATCACTCCTTCTAACATGCTTCTGCCGAATCTCATCCCGCTAATCGACGTGACTTTTTCAACACCCACGGGATCTTACGCCAACTACCCACTGCACCGAGCGAAGCGACGCTTACCACTGCATCAGCCTGAGGTGGTAGCTATGAGATTCCACGCGTCCTGTCCAGACCTTGTACTCGCTGGCTTCCCGCGTCGGGGACACTTGGTAAACGGCTTTGAGCGTGATGGGCGTCTCGTCCGCTTTGGGGAATGCCGGATTACTGACCCACCATTTATCGAGATGGATCGCGTAAACCTGATGCTCTCCCGGTTGAACCGCAAACGTCGTGGGGTTGTTCTTCGTGAACTCTTCTGGTCCCCTCGAAAGAACGAACTTCTTTCCGTTAGCAGTCGTCACCTCGAATGAGAGCGTTTGGTATCCCCAGCTGTTTCGCAATTCCCACGTAACCTGAGGCTCTCCAGACACATTGGTCAGGACAACATAGAACTCATCAGGTTTGTCGTGGCTCATGGAGATGCTGCCACCATTGCCAAAGCTCCTGCTGGGAACCACAGCCAGTGAAAACGGAGCCGGAGCAGCATCACCCCAAAGAGTTCCAAAAACTGCCGCAAGCACGAGCGATAAGACTGCACGTTTGGTCATCGTTGAAATATACCGGAACCCCTGTGCCGGCCGCGACCAGCACAGTTGACGAAACCAGCCATAGCGCTCATTGACCCGGTCGAACCCATCGCAGCGCTGAAGCGCTGTGCCATCCAAAGGCATCTGTTCACTCCCGGCCGCAATGCTTTTCGTATTGCTCGAAGATGAAGGTGTCGGTCATGCCGGCGATGTAGTCGCAGATTACTCGCGGGAGGGAATCCTGTTTGGCTTTTTCCTGATAGTTATGCGGAAGAGTTTCGGGATGCGCCATCCAGAAGGCGAATAGGTCTTTGACGATGCGTTCGGCGTCCTCTTTTTCTTCGGCCAGCGAGGGACTGTAGTAGAGATTTTCGTAGAGGAAGGCTTTGCTTTGTTTGCGTTCGGACTCGACTTCGGGGCTGAAGGCAGCCAGGCGGTGGGGGTGGTTGCGGACTTCGTCGACGGTTTTGATTTTGGCTAGCTCGATGCGCGGCTGGGTATGCGTGATCAGGTCGGTGACGAAGCGGTTTAGGACGCGCTTTAGCGCCTCGTTGAATTTCAGTTTGTCGGGGGCGGTGGGATAGAGCTGTTCGACTTCGCGGTAGAAGCGCTCGAAGGCTGGGATGCCTTCGCGGATTTGATCGAGCGTGAGGAGATGGGCTTCGTAGCCGTCGTCGAGGTCGGCGGTGTTGTAGGCGATTTCGTCGGTTAAGTCGATTAGCTGGGCTTCTAGCGGAGGGCGCTGGTCGAGGAGATATTCGGCTAGTTCGGGATGCGTTTTCTCGTCGTAGTCGTGCGAGTGTTTGATGATGCCTTCGCGGACTTCGAAGGTTAGGTTCAGGCCGCGGAAGGCGGCGTAGCGCTGTTCGAAATCTTCGACGATGCGGAGGGCGTGCAGGTTGTGGTCGAAGAAAAGGCCGTGCTCGCGCATGGCGGCGTCGAGGGCTTTTTCTCCGGCGTGGCCGAAGGGAGGGTGGCCGATGTCGTGGACCAGAGCGAGGGCTTCGGCGAGATCGACGTTGAGGCCGAGGGCTCCTGCGATGGTGCGGGAGACTTGCGAGACTTCGAGAGTGTGGGTGAGGCGGTTGCGGAAGTGGTCGGAGTATCGGCGCGTGAAGACTTGCGTTTTGGCTTCGAGGCGGCGGAAGGCGCGGGCGTGAATGACGCGATCGCGGTCGCGCTGAAAGTCGTTGCGGTAGGCGTGCTGGGGCTCGGGGAAGCGGCGTCCGCGGGAGTGTTCGACATGCACCGCGTAGGCGGCCAGCATGGGGGAAGGATAGCAGATAGTCGCGAGTCCCGAGTCGCGAGGAGATTCGTCAGGAGTTGCGAGCCTTGAGTCCGGATCACGTTCAGAATGTTTTTACTCGGGACTCAGGACTCGGGGCTCGCGACTAGCGCAGCTTGAGGCGCATCTCGTTGCTGGGTTCGAAGCCGAGGGATTCGTAGAGCGGGCGGCCTTCGGTGCTGGCGTGCAGACTCACGAAAGCGAAGCGTTCACTACGACACCAGGCGACTATGGTCTGCATGATCGCGCGAGAGATGCCGCGGCGGCGGTATTCGGGATCGGTATAGACGTTGAGGATGGTCGCGCGGCGGCACTCCAGATCGTTCGGATGGGCCGGCCAGGGAGAGACGAGAACCGCACCTCCGGCGACGGCGCGCTCACCGTCGGTGGCGAGCCAGGCCTGGAACGATCCTTCGGCTATGGCGACCTTGAAGTACGCGGCGGACAGGGACACGACGGTGTCCAGTGCGTCGGAATCGGTGTGGTGGATGTCCTCATACATTCTGCGGCGCTGGCGGAGGATTTCAGGGATGTCGGCGAGTGAGGCGGGGCGGATGAGGATGTTCTCCGGCGGCATGCGGGCAGTTTAGCAAGGCGCGGGATGCTTGCGGGAGCATGGAGAGAACGTTGCGCGGATTTTTCCTCTGCGCACTCAACGCAATCGCGGACCCAAAACCGCGACCCTGCGGGTCGTGGCCGGGCCAGAGACCCGGCTCCACACAATCACCGGCCCTACGGGAGCGGCGGCTTTATTGTTTTGTGGATTCTTCTTTGGCCAGCTTTACTTTCGCGGCGTCCAGCTTTTGCTGGACTTTGGCATAGGCTTCGCTGTCCTGCTCGGCGGGAACCGTTTTGCTCCATTCCTGCACCGAACGTTCCCAGTGGGCGGCGGCCAGTTTCAGGCGGCCGGTTTTCTGGTAGAGGTCGCCGAGATGTTCCTGAACTGTGGGGTCGGAGTTCAAGTGCGACTCGGCCTTGGTCAGATTCTCTTCCGCCTGATCGTATTTGCCGAGCTTGAAGTAGACCCAGCCGAGGGAGTCGAGATAGGAACCGTTGTTGGGGTCGAGCGTAAGGGCTTGCTTGACGTAGTTGAGCGATTCCTCGAGCCTCACGCCGCGATCGGCATTCATGTAGCCGAGATAATTCAAGGTGGCGGCGCTTTGCGGATCGGTGGGTGAGGTTGTGGCCAACACTTTCTTGAACTCAGCTTCAGCTTGGTCAAACATTTTCTGGTGCTGGTAAAGGTCTCCGCGGAGGAACTGGACGTAGCCCTTGTCGTCGGGTTTGGTTGAGAGTTGCTCGGCCTTGGCGAGAGCGGCTAGGGCCTCGTCGTATTTCTTGGAGCGGGTGTAGATGATGGCGAGGCGGACATAGACGTCGCGGTCGTCGGGACCACCCTTGAGCATGGAGCGGATATCGGCGACGGATTTGTCGGCATCGCCCGTATCGGCGAGTTGTGCGTCGAGCACCATGCGGAGGTCGCGATCGTCGGGCAATTTTGCGACGGCTTCTTTGGCGGCGGCGGTGGCCTGCGGCCACTGCTTGGCTTCGCGATAGGTATCGATGATTTCCTGGTAGCCCTGGCGGGTGTTTTCGTCACCCAGGGTCAGCATTTTGCGGAAAGTTTCGACGGCGGAGGTGTAGTTTTCCTGATCGCGATAGACCGAGCCCAGACGCTCGATGAAGATGGCGCGGTTATTGCGATCGGCGCTACTGGAGCTGGTTTCGCTTTTTTCGGTGCGCTTCACGAGATCCTGCAAGAGCTTGATGGCGTCGTCATAACGGCCCTGCGCCTGGTAAACGGCGGCCATGTTGTAGGGCACGTCCATGGTGTCGGGGACCAGAGTGTCGGCGTGCTTCAGACTTTCGAGGGCAAGGTCGTACTTGGCCTGGCGACGATAAATCTCGGCCATGCGGACGTAGGTTTGGGCGTCTTCGGGATTGGAGTCGGCGATGACTTTGTACTGTTCGAGGGCAGCGTCAAGCTGACCGTCGTTGAGCAGGTTTTCAGCCAGGCCGCGAATGGCGTCGAGATTGTCGCGATCGAGAAACACGGCGTGGCGGAAAGCGTCGATGGCGTTTTTGTAATCCTTGCGCTGCTCGTAGGCCGCGCCCAGGGCGGCATACAGTTTGGCCGAGCGAGCTGAGTCGGGTATGGCGCGCAGAACTTCCAAGGCGTGCGCGGTGTCGCCCTCGTCGGTGTAGAGCATGGCCAGCGTGGTGACGGCTTCTTCGGAATTAGGATCGAGCTTGATGGCGATCTTTAATTCAGCTTCGCCTTTCTGCAGATCATTGTTCAGGCGATAGAGGCGGCCGAGAAGAAGATGATCATCGACGCTGTCGGGATCGAGCTTCACGATCTCCTGGTACTGCTCGATGGCGAGCTTCAGAATGTTATCGGAGCCGGAGCCTCCGGGCATGTCGCCGAGTGAGCGCAGGTAGATGCGGCCGAGAAGCTTGTGGGCTTCGAGATTTTTAGGATCGCGCTTGATGATGTCTTGCGCTTCTTTGACGGCCTCGGCGATGCGGCCGGTTTTTACGTAGAGCTCCGCCAGGGCGGAGGTCAGGAATTGCGACGAGGGATCGGCGTCGATGGCGGTGCGGTACTCTTCAGTCGCTTTGGCGGCGAGATCACTGCGGCCGTAGGCGGTGACCATTTCCTCGTACATGTGCGCGAGGGTGTAGTGGTAGTAGGCGGCGGCCTTGTCGGTTTTGCGCGGGGCGGGTTGAGTTGAGGCGGCTTGGCCTGCCGGAGACTGGGCCGGCTTGGCGTCGGGAGCGGAGTCTGTAGGAGATGACGGGGTCGATTGGCCGACGGCCGCGCCGATCGCGATCGTCATCGAAATGGAAATAGTCAATAAAGGACGAAAAATATTATTCATGCTGGACCTGAAGGCGCTCCCGCGCGTTTCCGAAACCTCAGCTTATTTGGATGCAAAGCCGCCGGGGGAAAGGTGCCTTTATTCTAACCCGAGGACTGTTGGGATGGAAAAAAACACTGCGGGGAGTTGGAACCGGCCGAACCGAAGGTACAGGGACCATCGAGAATTGTTGATCGATCATCTTTTTTTGATTGCCGACCGAAAACCCGGCCTGGCCAACAAATATCTTTACAATCTGCGATCAACAAACAGGGAATCAACAATTTACTAGTGGCGGAAGTGGCGGACTCCGGTGAAGAGCATGGCGAGTCCGAGGCGGTCGGCGGCGGCGATGACTTCGGGATCGCGCTGTGAGCCGCCGGGTTGGATGATGGCTGCCGCTCCGGCACGGGCGATTTCTTCGACGCCGTCGGGGAACGGGAAGAAAGCGTCGGAGGCGGCGACCGTGCCTTTGAGTGGGAGTTGGGCTTTCATGGCGCCGATTTTTGCTGCATCGACGCGGGACATTTGGCCGGCGCCGATGCCGACGGTCTGGCCGTCGCGGGCATAGACGATGGCGTTGGATTTCACGTGCTTGCAGATTTTCCAGGCGAAGAGCAGGGCGCGGGTTTCTTCGGGAGTGGGGGCGCGGCTGGTGACGACTTTCAGATCTGCGTCTTGCAGAGGGCGGAGGTCGGAGTCTTGCAGCAACATTCCGCCGGAGACGTTTTTCAGAACCCACTTCTGATTGGCGGGGGTGACTTCGACGATGCGGAGATTTTTCTTGCTGGCGAATTTCTGTTTTGCGGCTTCGTCAAAACCTGGGGCGGCGATCACTTCGAGAAAGAGTTTGTGCATTTCTTCGGCGGCTTCGGCGTCGATGGGGCGATTCACGCCGATCACGCCGCCGAAGGCGGAAACCGGATCGCATTCGAGGGCGCGCTGGTAGGCTTCAGCAAGAGTCTTGCCGGTGGCCGCGCCGCAGGGGTTGGTGTGTTTGACGATGGCGACGAAGGGCGTGTCGAATCCGGGGTCGTTGAATTCCTGGGCGAGATCCCAGGCGGCTTGCAGGTCGACGATGTTGTTGTAGGAGAGTTCTTTGCCATGCAGTTGGCGGCCGTTGGCGACGCCGAGGCCTGAGCCGTCGGAATACATCGCGGCCTTCTGGTGTGGATTTTCGCCATAGCGCAGGTCGAGAGCTTTGTGGAAGGTGAGGCGCAGAGTTGGAGGGAACCCGCTCTCGGCCTGGGGTTGAGACGAGTCTGGGGTGATGTGCTCGAGCGTGGAGGCGATGGCGGAATCGTAGGCTGCGGTAGTGGCGAAGGCCTTCTGGGCGAGTCGCCATTTTGTGGCGAGCGACGGGATGCCGGCCTCGCGCTGCAGTTCCTCGGCGATGGAATCGTAGTCCGCGGGGGATGTGACGATGGCGACGTCGTGAAAATTCTTGGCGGCGGAGCGGATCATCGAGGGCCCGCCGATGTCGATGTTCTCGATCAACTCTTCGAAAGCGACTCCGGGCTTGGCGGCGGTTTCTTCGAAGGCGTAGAGATTTACGACGACCATGTCGATGGGAGCGATGCCGTGTTCGGCGACGGCGGCGACGTGTTTGGGATCTTCTCGACGATGCAGGATGCCGCCGTGGACTTTGGGGTGGAGGGTTTTGACGCGGCCGTCGAGCATTTCGGGGAAGCCGGTGAGGTCGGAGATGTCTTTGACCGTGATGCCGGAGTCGCGCAGAAGTTTGGCCGTGCCCCCGGTCGAGATGAGTTCGATGCCGAGGGCGGAGAGCTTGCGGGCGAAATCGACGAGTCCGGTTTTGTCGGTGACGCTGAGGATGGCGCGTTGAATGCGGGCAGACATGCGGGGCCTCGGATGAGTGGGATGAGGAATGGTGACCGAAAATTCTATCAGCAATCATCAGTAATCAGAGGCGCTCTCCCGCATGTTCGCCAAGCGGGGGATCCTTCGCTCCGCCTGAAGCGGGGCTGCGCTCAGCATGACAGCGGTGGGAGATGCGAAGAGAGATCCAGGTCGAGGGTGTATAGGTCGCGCGTGCTGAGGTCGCGAACGGCGAGAGTTCGCGGCTTTACGTCTTGGCTTTGGCTTTGAGTTTGACGTGGCCGTCGGCGATTTCGACGGAGTATTCGACGTTGTCACACTTGTACTGTTTGCGGATCTGTTCGGTTTTCTTCTGGACGAAGGTGGTGAACGAGTCGATGCTGCCGGAGACATTTTCGCCGGCTTTTTTCTTGGCGGCGATCAGGGTGTTGTAGAGGCGTTCGACCTGCTCGCGTTCGGCCTGGTCGACGCTGTGCAAGGTGAAGGCCTGAGATTGCCCCGCGCCTGCCGCCGCGGCTGCGGCTTGGCTTACGCCATATACCGGGTGGTGCGCTGTTTTGTGCTCGTCTTCGGCGACTCGAACTCCCTGGACTGAGAGTATGGCGTCTTGCGGGCGGCGATAGCCTTCTTCTCGAATGCGGGATTTCTTGCGCCACAGGTCGCTGTAAATGGCGTAGCGCTGGGCCATTTCGTTGTAACGGTAACGCTGGGAAAAGTTCATGCGGCCACCGTCGGAGAACTTGCGCAGCATGCTCAGCACCTTCCACTCAACGTCAGTGGGCGGGCGCTTTTGCGGATTGCTGAAGAAGATCTCGTACTCGATTTTCAGGCGGCGCAGTTGCGAGTCGAGAACGTTCAGTTCCTCGTCGGTGGTCACACGTGTCTCCATGCACAGTCTAGTGTGGAGGGGATGCGAGGGCGAGGTGCCTATGGGTCACCGAGGGGCATGGTACGAAAGTAAGGGGAGCTAGGAGCTTTGAGCGACCCAGAGCAAATGCCACCGCGGCGGCACCATCGTCGACTTTGTTTGGGACGCTGGATCAGAAGTTCGGAAGAGAAACGGCTCTCGAAAAAAACTCGCGGCTTAAAGCTCGTGGCTCGTAGCTCACTACTTCGAATTCGACGCCATTTTCTTGACCATGGCGAGGACCAGTTTGCGGTCGCTATCGTTCAGGCTGGTTGAATAACGACGTATCTGGCTCAGGAAGCGGACTTCATCGTCAGAGAGCTGGGGCAGTCCCTTGGAGCCGTTGGTGTGGCCGGGCTCGGCGAAAAACTGCGACAGAGGAAGTTCCATGGCGCCGGCGATTTTTGAGAGCGTATCGAGCGACGGAATAGTATGTCCGTTTTCGACGCGCGACAGGTAGCAGCGCAGCAGGCCGGTCCGCTTTTCGATGTCGCCCTGGGACATACCTTTTTGGAGGCGGTAGTTGCGGATGGTCTCGCCGATATTAATGGTTGGGAGCATGTGAGGATGTGCGCCATAGTAATCAGATCAGTACCTTCTGGCAAGTAGGAAATTTGTGCCATGCGAGGGACATTGGTGCCATACGAAAAATGAATGCAAGCGAGCTGGAGTTCGCGAGTTAAAAGCTATTTAGTTGCACAGCGTATAAGTAATCGACCGGGTGAAAGTGGCGTGCCACGCACTTTCGAGCCAGTACGAGTAAACCTTTATTTCTTCAGAGTCATCGCCAGGAAGTCGACGGTGCGCTTCCATGCATCGGCTGCATCGGCGGCGCGGTAGCCGTCTTTGTTGTTGGGATTTTCGAAGGCGTGGCCGGCGTCGTCGTAAATCTTGATGTCGACTTGCTTGCCGAGTTGTTTCAGCGCGGCTTCAAATTTGTGGACATCGTCGGGAGTGATGCCGCGGTCCTGACCGCCGAATGATCCGAGGATGGGCGCGTTGATTTTCTTCAGGGCATCGAGGTCGGTGGCGAGGTGACCGTAGTTGATCACGTCGGCGGCGAGGGTCGGCTCTTGCAGAGCGACGTCGAGCGAGTAACCTCCGCCCATGCACCAGCCGATGGAGCCGATGCGATCTTTTCTGACGTTGGATTGCGCGGCTAGGAATTCGAAGGCAGCGAGAAGGTCGCGCTTGGCGCGGTCTTCGGGGACGCCACGCATGATTTCGTGAGCTACGTCGGGCGTGGTGGCGACCTTGCCGCGATAGAGATCGATGGCAAGTGTGATGTAGCCTTCGTCGGATAACTTTGACGCTTGCTCTTTGACCCAGTCATTCAATCCCCAGTATTCGTGTATCACGATGATCGCGGGGAACGGGCCTTTGCCCGTAGGTGTGTAGAGAATACCCTGGACGGTTTCGTCGCCACTTTTGTAGGTGACGGATTTGTTGGCGGCGGCGAAAGCGGAGGCCGTCAGTAAGAGGAGGCTGAGCGGGATCAGAATACTCTTCATAGTTAGGAGTCCTTTAAAACTTATTTTTGACGGCCATGCAAACCCCCACGTCTCAACTGCGAGACGTGGGGCACCCATTTTGGCCGAAGGGCAGGCGAGATTACAACTGGAGTTCCATGTATACAACTCCAGCCATTGGATTCGGACAGTAGGGCGCGATCTCTTGAAAGCCTAGCTTGCGGTACATCGCGACGGCATCTTTCATTACGGGCTCGACGGTGTCGAGGCGCATGCGGTGGTAGCCGAGGTGGCGGGCTTCGGCGATGATGCGATCGGCCAGGGCTCGGCCTAATCCCTTGCCACGAAATTGCGGACGCAGATAGAGGCGCTTTATTTCGCAGATGCCCTGATCTCGCTTGTCGGCATCGAGCTGGTGCAGTGCGACGCAACCGACGAGTTGGCCTTCGTATTCGGCGAGCAGCAAACGGCCTTCGGGCGGGGCGTAGTCGCCGGGAAGGCCGGCGAGCTCTTTGTCGAAATTCTGGAAGCAGAGGCTGAATCCGAGGGACTGCGCGTATTCGAGGAAGAGTTCTCGGGCTTGCGCGATCTGGGTTGGGGATTCGGCTTGCGTAAATGCAAAACCTTTTACCACAGAGGACACAGGGGACACTGAGGAAGGATTGGGATTTTTCGTTTTCATTTCCTCGGTGACCTCTTTAGTTCTCTGTGGTTAATTTTTTTAAAGACTATCCCATCAGCATGCCACCGTTGACGCTGAGCACGTGCCCCGTAATGTAGGATGCGTCGTCGGAGGCTAGGAACGCGACGGCGCCAGCGACATCGTCCGAGTCCCAACCCGACCGAGCGGAATCTGTTTGACGGCGGCCTGCTTGAATTCCTCGCTCAGAGCAGCGGTCATGGCGGTTTCGATGAAGCCGGGAGCGATGGCGTTGCAGGTAATGTTGCGCGAGCCAACTTCGCGGGCGATGGCCATGGTGAGGCCGATGAGCCCGGCCTTGGAGGCGGAGTAGTTGGCTTGGCCGGCCTGGCCCATCTGGCCGAAGATGCTGGTGATGTTGATGATGCGTCCCCAGCGCTGCTTGAGCATGGAACTCATGACGGCCTGAATGCAGAGGTAGGCGGAGGTGAGATTGGTCTGGAGGACGGCGTCCCAGTCGGCGCGCTTCATGCGCATGACCAGTTGGTCACGGGTGATGCCGGCGTTGTTGACCAGGATGTCGACTTTGCCGAACTGCGCGATGACTGATTTGATGGTGGCTTTGACGTGTTCTTCGTCGGCAACGTCGAGAGCGAAGGCGGCTGCCTGGCCGCCGGCTGCGGTGATCTCGGCGACTAGTTCGTTCAGCTTTTCCTGATTGCGGGCGGCCACGGCGACCGTTGCGCCGTTTTTGGCTAGGCGCAGGGCGACGGTGCGTCCGATGCCTTGCGATGCGCCGGTGACGAGGGCTACTCGTCCTGAAAGGAACATTAGGTTCTCCCGGAATGCCTGGATGAATGACTGCGGTGGAACGCCAGATTATACGCGGGCCTGAGCTGGCGGGAAAAGCGGTCGAGCTTCGCTCGACTACCGGGTCGGAGACCCGGTCCCACACAGCCAGGGACTGCTGTCGGCAGATGAAATTTTCAAACGAGATAGTTCTCCCACGAAACGCATTGCTAATCCACAAGGGGGACGGGTAACATTCGAGCACTCATGCCACAAACTGCGACGAATGGCGCCATCCCGATGTCCGAACCTTCCAACAAGAACTCAACGCAAGTGATTCCGATTTCGAGCGGATCGGGACACCGATCGACACAGAAAGCGGCGGGTGGCGAAAGTCCCGAGGAACTGGAAAAAGTGAAGACGGATGCGCTGGCGACCGTGCCAACTGCCGAGCCTTCGACCGAAGTGTTCGCCGTGTTCGGCGTAGAGCCTGAGATTCAGGCTTATGCCATGGCGAAGTATTCGCGGTCGGCGCTGTCGATGAAGGAGTCACTCCGCGAGATCAGCACGCAGAAGGCAGAGAAGTTTCTTAACACATTTTATTTTCAGTACGGGCACCGCTCGATTGCCGATCTGGCGCATGTTGCGCTGGCGGTCGAGAGGCTATCGATTCTGGCGGCGATTGAAGTGGCCGATGAGCAGCGCTGGGACGGGCAGGAGCGGTCGACGCGCTATCAGGATTTCAAGAAGAGCGGGTATTACGTTCCCGATTTTGGTTCGGATGACGAAGCTCGCAATTTGTATCGCGAGACTCTGGATTTTCTGTTCGCTGAGTATGAAGCGCTTTCGGCGCACATGACCCAGTATTTGATCAGCATCACGCCGAAGCCGGCCGACTTCAAGCAGGAGACGTATGAGCGGACTTTGAAGGCGCGGGCGTTCGATATCACTCGCTATCTCTTACCTTTGGCCACCAACACCTCTTTGGGTGAGATCGTCAACGCGCGCACGCTGGAGACGCAGGTGGCGCATCTTACTTCTCATACCCATAAAGAGGTAAGGACGCTGGGCGAGTCGCTGAAGAAGGCGGCGACGGGTGCGGCTTATAACGTCAACGCGGAGTCGTTGCAGAAACTAGTCGAGGAGATTAGGGCGGCGAATCCTGAGTTGGGCGCGCGGGCTGAGGCGGAATTGCTGCGCGAAGTGCGGGTGGCGCCGACGCTGGTGAAGTATGCCGATCCGAATGAGTATGAGATGGCGACGCGGCGCGAGTTGCGGCAGGTGGCGCAGGAATTGATGGCGGATGAGCCGCTGGCGCCGTCGAAAGCGATTGTCGATCTGCTGGATGAAGAGCCGCTCGAAGTGGAGATCGCGACGACTTTGCTTTACGAGCACAGCCACCATTCTTATCGGCAGATTCGGCAGGCGGTGCAGGTGGCGGGAGAGCGGCGGCGGCGGGAGATTATCGATCTCGGGCTGCGGCATCGCGGGAAGCATGACGAGATGCTGCGCGGATTCCGCGCCGGGCAGCAGTTTCGCTTTGACATTCTCATGGATACGGGCGGGTTCCGCGACATGCACCGGCACCGGCGCTGCATTCAGGTGATGCAGGGATTCACGACGCAGCACGGTTACGAAATGCTGCTCGATATGGAAGATGCGGGAGTGCGGGGACGGTTCGAGGCGGCGATGCGGCGGGTGCAGACGGCGGTCGAGAAGCTAGCGGAGCGCGGGACTCCTGAGGCGGAAGAAAATTCGCAGTATGCGATTCCACTGGCATTCCGCAAGCGGGCGCTGTTCAAGATGGACTTTGCCGAGGCGGTCTACATTTCCGAGCTGCGGACCACGCCAGCGGGGCACGTTTCGTATCGGAATGTGGCGTATGCGATGTATGAGGCCGTGGCGCGGAAGTATCCGGCGCTGGCTAAGTATTTTCGGGTGCACGATGTGACGGCGCCGGTGGACTTGCTGCAGAGATGAACTCACCCTTCCGTCAACTACTGACATCGCGACCACGACAGCTGTGGAAGCCACCGTGAAGTAGTTACGTTGGAATGATCTTGCGTGCAGCGCCCCACAGATCCCCGTTTGGCGGTGAATACTAAGCAGACAAAACTTGGTCGGCAGACTTTTGCTGCGGCCAAACGCAAGTTTAGTGAGAGCTGTGGGCCAGACGACGAGAAGGCTGGGTGCTGCCTCTTACAGAAGGCGGCAACATTGGGCTCCGTCGGAGCGCACGAATGGCTGGGATACGTTTACGATTACGGTTTTGGAACTCGTCCTAATCGACGGCTTTCAATGAAGCACTATATGACTGCAGCCGAGGCAGGCAACGCGAATGCTGAATATCATGTGGGAGTCTTCTACCACGAGGGCATCGCCGTCCGTAAGAACTATAGGGCCGCCGTTTTGTGGTTTCGGCGGGGTGCCGAGCACCGCGACGCAACTGCTCTGCATGCCCTTGGCAAGGCTTATCGGTACGGCTGGGGCGTACAGAAAAATCATAAGAAGGGATTCAAACTGGAGTTGCAGGCAGCACAGCGAGGTGAGAGTGAGGCCCAATTCTCGGTCGGAGTGTGTTTCAGCCGGGGCCAAGGAGTTGCCCGGGATCCCAAACAGGCGTTCAAGTGGTTCTTACTCGCAGCGAGGCGCGGGCACGGCGACGGCGCTCACAATGTCGGGTACTTCTACGAGACCGGTCGCGGTGTTCGCCAAAATAAAAAGAAATCCGAGTTTTGGTACGCCCGTTCTAAGCAGCCCGCCAAGCTTCGCTAGACTCAACTGTAGCAGTCTCTAGATTTATCTTGATTCGCAACCAGTCCGCGCGGCTAGAATCTGATCAGAGGCACCTATGCCGCGTTCCGTCAAGATCGCTCCCGAAATCGATGCCAAGCTTTATGAGGAACTCGTCTCCGTGGCCAAGGAGAACGGGCAGTCGCAGCGGTTTGTGCTGGAGCGGGCGCTGGAGCATTACCTGCACAATGTCGTCCCGTCGCAGCGCATGGTGAGGCCTGAGGTGATGGCCGCCTATCGCCGCTCCAACGAAAAGTATCGTGAGTTGTATAAGAAACTGGCCAAGTAATGGCTGAGCCCGTTTACCTGACGGTGGCTGAAGTCATCGCCATCCACCATCACCAGATTGAGGAATATGGCGGCATCGCACGGCCTGCGCGATCAGGGCGCTCTGGAAGCCGCCGTCTTTCGTCCACAGACGGGCTACTACAACGACTTGAGCGAAGAAGCGGCAGCTCTGTTCGAATCGCTTGTAAATAATCATGCATTTCTGGACGGCAACAAACGCGTGGGGTTTGCCGCTGTGCATACGTTTCTCCTCGTGAATGGCTTCGATCTGGATGTCACCACCAAGGCTGCCTTCGAATTCATGATCAAAACGATGGAGGCTGGCAAGTTCCGCTTTGCCCTGCTCCATGAGTGGATTGCCGGGTACATCGTTCCTCTTTCTGGTTAGATTTCGTGGGCAGGAGTGCCCACTCCACCTACCCGGATTGCCCATTTCGGAACGTTATTCACAACATTTTCGCTAATTCGCCTTTTCTTCGCTTCGATCTGTATGTATAATCCGGCCAGATTAGATTTCATTTAGTTCGGCACTCTTAAAGGAGCCACTGCCATGGCGGATGAACGCGGCAAAGCGATTGAGATGGCGTTTGCACAGATTGAGAAGCAGTTCGGCAAGGGCTCGATCATGCGGCTGGGGTCGAAGGAAGCGATCGTCCCCATTGCGGTGATCCCGACCGGGTCGATCTCGTTTGATGCGGCGCTGGGTGTGGGCGGCTTTCCGCGGGGCCGCGTGATTGAAGTGTTTGGGCCGGAATCGTCGGGCAAAACGACCATTACTCTGCAGGTGATTGCCGAGGCGCAGAAGACCGGCGGCATGGCGGCATTCGTCGATGCGGAGCATGCGCTCGATCCCGGCTACGCCAAGAAGCTGGGCGTGGATGTGGACAACCTGCTGGTCTCGCAGCCCGACTACGGCGAACAGGCGCTGGAGATTACCGGAAACGCTGGTGCGGTCCAATGCCATCGACGTGCTGGTGGTGGATTCGGTGGCGGCGCTGGTGCCGAAGGCCGAACTTGACGGCGAAATGGGCGACAGCCACATGGGGCTGCAGGCGCGGCTGATGTCGCAGGCGCTGCGGAAGCTGACGGGAACGGTTTCGAAGTCGAGGACCTGCCTGATCTTCATCAACCAGATTCGCGAGAAAATTGGCGTGATGTTTGGCAATCCCGAGACCACGACCGGCGGAAAGGCGCTGAAGTTTTATTCCTCGGTGCGCATCGATATCCGACGCATTGCGGCTATTAAAGATGGTGACGTGGTGACCGGTTCGCGCACTCGGGTGAAGGTGGTGAAGAATAAGGTGGCGGCGCCGTTCCGCGAAGCGGAGTTCGACATTCTTTACGGGGAGGGCATTTCGCGCGAGGGCGATTTGCTCGATCTGGCATCGAACAATAACATCGTCGAGAAATCCGGCTCCTGGTACAGCTACAAGGGCGAGCGGATTGGCCAGGGACGCGAAAATGCCCGGCAGTTCCTGAAAGATAATAAGGACGTGATGGCGAGGCTGGACATTGAGGTGCGTAAGTCACTGGGATTGACGCAGGGCCCGCCGCAACCGGCCGCCGCTGCTGCTCCGACGAATGGGGCTGCGACCGGCCGGGTCACGACGATGCCCACTGCGGCGGAGCCGGTGAAGGCGCCGATCGTGGCGGCCCGGCGCTAAGTTCGTTGCCTCCGGGCGCGGCGATTCGTCGCTGCGCCCGGACCTCCCTTCCATATCGTTCTTCCGCATTTGCGACCGAGTGTTCGACCTCCCCGATTGCCATTGTTGCTCCTGCCCGCATAAAATCTTCTATTGCTTCTCGTTGTTGACTGTTCGTTGCTGGTTGCACATCGCTCCAAGCGCTGAACCACGGCCTTTCTGTGAGGACGATTGAATAAGGGCATCGCGGTTTATCCCGGTTCGTTTGATCCGCCTACCAACGGGCACCTCGATCTGATTGAGCGGGGCAGCAAGATGTTCGAACAGCTGGTCGTCGCGATTCTGCGCAACTCGGAGAAGACTCCGATGTTCAGCCTGGCGGAGCGGCTGGAGATGCTGCGGGAGCTCACGGCCGATTGGAGCAATGTTCGCATCGACACGTTCGACGGACTGATGGTGGAGTACGCTAAGTCGATCGATGCGATGTGCGTGTTGCGCGGGATTCGCGCCATCAGCGACTACGAATACGAACTGCAGATGGCACTGATGAACCGCAAGCTCGAGCCGACGCTGGAGACAGTTTTCATGATGCCGGCCGTCAAATATTCCTACGTAAGTTCGCGGTTGGTTCGCGAGGTGGCGCAGGCTGGGGGCCCGGTGAAGGATCTCGTGCCTGAGGCGGTGGAACAGAAGCTGCGGGAAAAACTGGATCCCGCATACAAACTTCGGGACACAGAACTGATCGAAGTCCCACGGAAAAGGAAGAGGAAGGCATGACCACGGCAACCACGGAAGCGCTCAGACTTACCGAAAGGATCAACCGCATCGAGCCCTCTGCCACGATGGCGGTGGTGGCGGAGGCCGATAAGCTGCGCCAGCAGGGCATCGACGTGGTCGATTTCGGCGCGGGCGAGCCGCATTTCGCGACGCCGCAGCACATTAAAGACGCGGCTATCGCGGCGATTCAAGGCAATTTTACGAAGTACACGGCCGTGGCCGGTACGGCCGAGTTGCGCGACGCCATCGTGCACCGGCATAACGTGGATTTCGATTCCGACTATCGCCGAGAAGAAGCCATCGCTTCGACTGGCGGGAAGCACGCGCTGTTCAACGCGATTCAGGTTTTGGTCGATCACGGCGACGAAGTGATTCTGCCCGTGCCGTACTGGGTGTCGTTCAAGGACATTGTTCGTTATGCGGGCGGAACTTGCGTTCTGCTGGAATCGGACGAGGAGCAGGGTTTTCGCGTGACTGCGGAGATGGTGGCGCGGCTGATCACGCCGCGGACCAAGGTGATCATTCTCAACTCGCCGTCGAATCCGTCGGGCGCGGTAATGAGCGCGAGCGATATGACCGAGGTGATTCGGCTGGCGCACGAGCGCGGAATTTGGGTGCTGTCGGACGAGTGCTACGTGTATTTGAATTACGCGGCCAAGAATTTTTCGGTGGGGTCGCTGCGTGAATATAAGGAACGAATGGTAGTGCTGGGATCGCTCTCGAAGACTTACGCGATGACCGGTTGGCGGTTGGGATACGCGCTGGCTCCGGCGGCGGTGGTGAGCGCGATGGCCAAATTGCAGAGCCAATCGACGTCGAACCCGACTTCGATCGTGCAGAAAGCTGCGGTGGCCGCGCTGAATGGACCGCAGGAGTGCGTGGAGCGGATGCGGCTGGAGTATATCGAGTTGCGAGACTACGTGGTGAAGGGGCTGCGCTCGATCCAGGGCGTGCGGTGCACCTTGCCAGAAGGGGCGTTCTACGCTTATCCGAATATTTCGGCTTTTTTGGGCAGGGGCGGGTTGAAGTCCGCGTCTGACGTGGCAGGGCGGCTGTTGCGCGAAGCCCACGTGGCCACCGTCCCGGGCGAGGGCTTCGGGACCAGCGAACACATCCGCGTGTCGTATGCCACTTCTAAGGCTGAGCTGGACCGCGGCCTGGAGCGCATGCGGAAATTTTTCTCGGCGCTGTAAAGCGCAACTGCATCAGATAGTCCGGTTCGGCAGAAGGCCGTTCCATTTGTGGGCGGCCTTTTTTGTGGGCGCCCTTTCTTGGGCACAAGTTGGCATGGGAAATCTTTATCCATTGCTGATGCGTCCAGCGTTTGATCCGCGTCCATGGGGCACGCGCGATTTGTCGCCGATTTATCCCAACCACAAGTTCGGGGAAAACATCGGTGAGGCTTGGCTAAGTGGGGATGAATGTAAAGTGGCGAACGGTCCGCTCACCGGGAAAACGCTGTCGCAGTTGAGCGAAGAATATCGGCGGGAACTGGTGGGCGAGGCGGCGCGCGACGCGAGAAGGTTTCCGTTGCTGCTGAAGTTTCTTTTCCCTCACGAAAAACTTTCGGTGCAAGTTCATCCTGACGATGCGCAGGCTATACGAGTCGGCCAGCCATGGGGAAAAACCGAGTGTTGGTACATCGCACACGCGAGAACGGGCGCGCAGATTGCATTGGGTTTGAAGCCGGGTGTTACAGCGAAGCAGTTGGAAGAAGCGATTCATCAGAAACGGGCTGAGGAAGTTCTCAACTGGATGAATGTTTATGCGGGGACATGATCTACGTCGCGGGCGGCACGGTGCACACGCTGGGGCCGGGATCGATTGTGGTCGAGACGCAGCAGCAGTCCGATACAACGTATCGGCTCTATGATTACGGGCGTCCGCGGGAACTGCATCTGAAGGATGGCATGGCGGCGGTAAGGAAAAAGTGAAGTCGGGAAAAGTGGTGCGGCCTGCGCCGCAACAGATGGACGGCGGCAAGAACCGGCATTCTCCTCTGGTAGGCGCCCCGTATTTTGTCGTCGATATGTTTGAGGCGAAGGAACCGCTGGAGCTTTCCACGGCTGACGACTCTGGACGAGAATTCGGTGCAGATTCTAGTGGCGGTGGAAGGTTGCGGAGTGATCGAGGCGGATGGAATGGATCCGGTAACGCTGGCCAAGGGCGACGCAGTGGTTGTTCCCGCCAGTGTTGGCAAATTCGGCGTGCGGCCGCAATGGGCGCTGGAGTTTCTGCGCGCGTACGTGCCAGGCAGGCAGCTACCCGAACCGGAAACGAGGATGTAGTGTCGATTTGAAATTTTGCGTCGAGACCCGTCTCGTAGAAAATAATCCTGTGGCTAAAAACCCCAACTTCTATCCGGTAATTCTTGCAGGCGGGCGCGGCACCCGCTTCTGGCCACTCAGTCGCAAGAAGCGCGCCAAGCAGTTGCTGGCGCTCGATGGCAAGCAGACGATGATTCAACAGACCGTCGCACGCCTGTTGCCGCTGGCGCCGAGCGAACAGATTCTGGATCATCACCAATGAAGACCTGCGATCGGCCATTGCGAAGCAGCTTCCGAAACTGCCGAAGCCGCAGATATTGGCCGAGCCTGCGGGGCGGAATACGGCTCCGGCCGTTGGGTTGGCGGCGTTTCTGCTCTTGCGTGAGAATCCGCGAGGCAGTGATTGGGCTTTTTCCATCCGACCATGTGATTGGCGACGAGGAGCGCTTTCGCCAGACGTTGCGGCAGGGAATTGAGATCGCATCTGCGGGGCAGAATATTGTGGTGCTGGGAATCCGTCCTAATCGTGCGGAGACCGGATACGGGTATATCGAGGCGGGAAGTGCGGCGCATGGCGATGCGCTACGGGTGCGGCGCTTTACTGAGAAACCTGACGCAAAAAAGGCTGCGGAATTTCTCGCTGCGGGGAATTACTTCTGGAACAGTGGAATGTTTTTGTGGAGCGCGCATACGCTCGCGGCTGCACTGCAGGAGCATCTGCCGAAGACTGCGGCTGTACTGGAAGAAATCGCGGCGGCGTTCGGGACGCGCAGGTTTGCGACGGTGTTTCGGAAGCTGTACCCGAAAAGCGAAAACATCAGCGTGGACTATGCCGTGCTTGAGCCGCGCTCGGCGAAAGGTGAAGCCGCGGCAAACATTTTTTGTCTGCCGGCCGATTTTGGGTGGAACGATCTGGGTTCATGGACGGCGCTGCACGAGCACCATTGCAGCAAGAGCAGTCCGCCGGACGAGAATCTGGTCGCCGGCTCTGGCGTATACCTGATGAGTGCACGGGGCAACTACATTTATGCTCCGGGGAAGTTTGTGGCGGCGGTGGGCGTAAGCGATCTGGTTGTGGTGGAAACACCGGATGCTCTGCTGATCACGACCCGGCAGAACGCGCAAGATGTTGGCAAGGTTGTAAAGTATCTTGACGAGAAGAGGATGCACAAGCTGACATAGTTTCGATTTTCAGATTTCACGTTTCCGGTTTCGCGACGAAAAGCCTACGGCGCCCGAGTTTGCCCGAAGCTTGTGACCGGTGGGCTTAAACGTTCAATCAGTATGGCGCAAGAGATTAAGTTCGGGACCGACGGCTGGCGCGGGATCATCGCTGATGATTTCACGTTCGACAACGTGCGCCGGGTCGCTGGTGCGATCGCTTCCTATGTATTGAAATACGAAGAGGCGCAACGTGGAGTGTTCGTGGGGTACGACGCACGCTTCGCCTCCCCGCGGGCCGCGCAAGTTGTCGCCGAAGTGATTGCGGAGGCAGGTATCCCGGTCAAGCTGGCCAACGATTACACGCCCACGCCCGCGATTTCCTACGCGGTGAAACATCTGGGAGCGGCGGGCGGAGTGATGGTGACTTCGAGCCACAATCCGTGGAACTGGAATGGGGTGAAATTCAAAGCCAAGTTCGGTGGGTCAGCCACGCCTGCGATCATGAAAAAAATCGAAGAAGAACTGGCCGCTGGAGCAATGCCGAAGGGAACGAAGGCGAGGGTTGAGCAAGTCGATTTCAAGAAGGCTTATGTCGTTGCCGTTTGCAATTTTGCGGACATGGATCTGATCGCAAAGACGAAGTTCAAGTTTGCCGTGGATGCCATGTACGGCTCTGGACGCGGTGTTCTGACCGGAATCTTTGCCGAACGCGGAGTGCAGTATGTGGCGATTCGCGAGGAGCTGAATCCGTTGTTTCCCGGGATCAATCCCGAGCCGATTGAGCCGCATACGGCGATGCTGCAGCAGACGGTGGTTCGCGAGAAATGTGACGCGGGCCTGGCTACTGATGGAGACGCGGATCGGGTTGGAGCGGTCGCGGAAGATGGCAGCTTCGTGGACTCGCACAAGATCTTTTGCGTTATTCTGCGTTGGTTGCTGGAGCGCAAGAAATGGCCGGGCGACATCGTGCGGGGATTCAATACAACGCGGATGATCGATCGCATCGCGGCGAAGTATGGACGGAAGCTGCACGAGACTCCTATCGGGTTTAAATACATTGCCGATCTGATGATGGAAGGCGAGATACTGATGGGAGGCGAGGAGTCGGGCGGAATTGGATATTCGCGATTCTTGCCCGAACGCGACGGGGTGCTGAACTGCCTGCTGCTGGCTAATGTGATGGCGGAGGAAGGCAAGCCGCTGGGTAAGTTGGTGGCAGAGTTGCAGCGCGAGTTTGGCGCGCATTATTACGGGCGGCGTGATCTGCACATTTCCGAAGAGATGAAACAGAACGCGATTCAGCGCGCTCGGGCGGAGAGCACGCAGACTCTGGGGCGGCATCGCTTGATTAAGAAGGAACACATGGACGGGGTAAAGTTCTTTCTGGATGCACCGACCAACGGAAATGGAGCGGAAGCGTGGGTGTTGTTCCGCGCGTCCGGAACGGAGCCGCTTTTGCGGCTTTACGCGGAAGCTTCGTCGCCGGAGTTGGTCCGCGAGCTCCTGACCGCGGGGGAGAGTTTCGTGAGGAACAAGTCTTAGCAAGGATTTCGATTCATAGAGACATCATGGCAGAAGATCTAACTCCGGTTCAGGCCGATTCGCCTGAGGCTCACCGCTACAATCGCATTCGGCGATGGCTGGGCGCTTCCGATTTTGTTGTAGGTGTGGTGTTTCTGGTTGTTTTACTGGTCACGGGGTGGTCTGGCTGGTTGCGGGACCTTGCAATCAAGCTGGTCGGTCAGCACTATTCTCTGACCTGCTGCTTTATCTCGTGTTTCTGTTAGTGATCAGCAAAGCGCTGGGCATCGGTTTCGACTATTACGGATTCCGGCTCGAGCGTGGATTCAAACTTTCGACGCAGAGATTCCGTTCATGGGCATGGGATGAAGTGAAAGGCTTTTTGGTCGGATTGGTAATGGGCAGTGTAGTCGTGGAACTGCTGTACTTCACCATCCGACAATGGCCGCAGCAATGGTGGATGATCGCGTGGGTGCTGTTCATGGGACTGTTCATCGTGCTGGCCCAACTGGCACCGGTTGTGCTGTTTCCGATCTTCTACAAGTTCGAACCGCTCGACAATGAAGACTTGCGGCGGCGCTTGGTGGTACTGAGCGAGCATGCAGGGACACGGGTGCGGGGCGTGTACCGTTGGAAACTTTCAGAAAAGAGCAAGAAGGCGAACGCTGCACTGACGGGACTGGGAGCGACTCGACGCATCATTTTGGCCGACACGCTGCTCGACAACTACTCGCCCGAAGAGATTGAAGCGGTGCTGGCCCACGAACTCGGGCACCACGTTCATCGCCACATTCTGAAGAGCATTTTCGTACAAGCCGGGATCGCGTTATTCGGTTTCTGGGCGGCGAACTGGGTTCTACATTACTCGGTGGACCAGCACATGTTCGAGGAACTGTCAGACTTCGCGAACTTGCCGCTGCTGGCGCTGGTTTCGGTCGTACTTTCATTTCTGCTGATGCCGGCGCTCAACGCGTATTCGCGGTTCAACGAGCGGCAGGCCGACCGGTATGCCTTCGAGTCCATTGCCAGCGTTGCGCCCTTTATTTCTTCGATGAACAAACTGGCGGAGCAGAACCTGGCGGAACGAACGCCGTCGAAGTGGGTGGAAGTCTTTTTCCATTCGCATCCTGCAATTTCGAGGCGCCTGGCGGCGGCGAAGGATTGGGGCCGACAGCACGAGACGCATTCGCGAGCATGAACCGCCAGTATAAACAGTTATGATCAGCGTTTTTGCAGGATATCGATCACGCGCTTGAAATCTTCTTCAGTGTCGACACCCACGCTGTCATACGGAGTTTCGCCGACGTAGATTGCGATCCCATTTTCAAGAAAACGCAATTGCTCCAGACGCTCAGCTTTTTCGAGGGCAGACTCCGGCAGGGTTACGAAGCGGTCGAGGGCGCTTTTTCTGTAGGCGTACAGCCCCAGGTGCTTGAAGTAGGCAGGCCGCATGACATCGCGATTACAAGGAATTGTGGCGCGCGAAAAATAGAGTGCACGCCCGCTCAGATCTGTGACCACTTTCACGGCGTTGGGGTTCGGGATGTCGACCTCGGCTGCTGGAGTCATCAGGGTTCCGACCTGCGCGGTTGGGTTTTTCATGACCTGCAATAGAGTCGCGATTTGTTCGGGTCGAGTGAGAGGCTCGTCTCCCTGCACGTTGATGTAGAGGTCGGCCGCCGTGCGACAGGAAATTTCGTGCACTCGTTCGGTACCACTGCGGTGTGAGATCGACGTCATCTCGGCTTTCCAGTCGTGTTCGCGGCAGACTTGCAGGATTTCATCAGAGTCGGTGGCCACGAGGACGTCCGCCAGCAAGGGCGACGAGCGTACGGCTTCGTAGACCACGCCGATCAGCGGCTTGCCGACGACTTCCCGCAACATTTTGCGCGGCAGACGGGTGGATGCGAGGCGGGCGGGGATGACAGCGATTGCTTTCATGGGCGTTCCGGCCATTTTCTGTGTCGTGACGGTGAATTGAAGTTAAGCAAGACCGTGCGCTGGAGAGTGCTGGTGTGCGACGCTCTTGCCTGTTGACGACAAGGCTGTAAGCCGATGAACATTGCGCAGAGTATATCTGGTCGAGATGTGTTTGACCTATTTCGCGGGCGCTCTTAGAATTACAGATTGGGGAATTATAGTTTGGGCGCAGCGGAACGACGCGTCGTTGCTTCCATGCTGCGAATGCCGCGAGCGTGCCGGCGGCGAGGTCCCTTTCGCGCATCCTTTCCGATTTGCAGGCAGTGGCGGCGTAGCTCAGGTGGTTAGAGCGACGGTCTCATAATCCGTAGGTCGTAGGTTCGAGTCCTACCGCCGCCACCAGATTCTTCAATAACTTCGAGCAGGTCCGGCGGGACCTTAATATCGTGTCTGCGGCCGGAACCTCGTCCGGTCGCTAGATTCGCCATTGCGGCGCCTAAGAACAATAAAGATGCCCACTGCAATGAACCCTCGCGTCTCAAACTGAGCAGGGGCATCGACGTCGGTGCGATCGTCTGCACTTATTCGGATCGGAGCAAGCATTGTCACAGGCTATGAATTACAGTCAGCGCTCGTCCATCGCTTTCAGCGCCAAGCCGCGAGCTACCGAAGTAAATTCGTTTCCTCCCCGAATTTTCGCTTTCCAAACCGGGATTCGAAGATTCTTCTTACCGCTGGAACGAATGAAGAGCCGCCGGTCAAGAAGACCATATCGACATCCTTGGGCAGAACGCTTGACGATGTAAGGAGTGAATCGACGCACCCCGCGATCTTTTCAAGCTCCTCAGAAATCCAGTCCTCGAAGGTTGCCCGCTGCACCGCCGCCGCCAGATCCACAAACCCATCCGAAAACTGGAATGTGGCCTGAGCGGCACTCGACAAGTCGCTCTTAACTTTTTGCACGGCGCGGTGGAGGTGAAACCCGAGATCTTCTTTTATGAAGTGAATGAGCGCCGCGATTTTCTCTGGTTCGAGCGATTGCGCGTGAACGCCTCTTAGCATCGCCAGCACGTCTCTGCCTCTCAACAGCGATAGATGGTGCCAACGCTCCAGCCTTATATATACCCAGCTTGGAACGGTTAATATCTTACCCAGTGAACGCAACTGCGATCCGGCTCCAAGAGCCGGAGACACGAGGTGCCGGATGATCTTCGCATCGAAGGCATCTCCGGCGATCCCCACGCCCGCATTCCCAACGATGCTGCCCGAGACACCCTCTCTTCCGCGAATACTTGGGCCAACGTGAACCAGAGAGAAGTCGCTTGTACCACCCCCGAAATCCCCGATCAGAATTAGTTCGTCATGATCGAGCGTGGACTCGTAATAATGTGCCGCTGCGACGGGCTCCATCTCGAACTCTACTGATTCGTAGCCAGCCGACTCGAAGGCCAATCGAAGTCGGCCCTCTGCATAAATGTCATCTTCCTCAGTTCTCCGCTCCCACAAAATGAACCGGCCTTCCGACTACTGCCGACCTGATCTTTACCCCGAACTGATGTTCCGCCTTTCTCTCGCAAGTCCCGGAGAATCCTTGCGATCAGATCCTCAATCGTATGCCGGCGGCCGAAAACCTCCGTGCTGTGAAGGTTGCGACTGCTCAGAAACGATTTGAGGGACTGGATCAGTCTTCCCTTCACGTCCGCAGAGAGATATTGTTCAATGCCCTCAGGGCCAGTCCACGACTTCAGAGTATTGGCGCCACCCACTTTCGTTTGCTGGAGATACAGCAGCGATCGGTAGGAGTCAGTCAGGCTCCCGAGGTATGGGAACCTGGCAAGCCGCACCTCGCCTGAGCGATCGGCACAGGCGATGGAACTGTTCGTGGTCCCAAAGTCGACTCCGATCGCGTATGTCCTCGCTTGGGATCCGGGCGTAGGCATTCAATATTTCTCCAACTGGAACGGGAGACAGACTTGGTTCCGAGCCCAGCAGTGTGGAGGAACGTAGTTCAAAAGGGCTCGCCGTCAATCACTGGGGCTGTCCACGCGCCTGTCGCACCATTTCGACCAGGACGCTGCGAGTTGTTGCTGGGTCTCGCGCCTCTCGTAGGAACGCGATGCGAGCGCCCCGCACGCCATCTCTAGTTTGCAGACGCACGTGAAACCCCAGGCGATCGACCGCCGTCATGATCGCTTCTTTGGAGTCGATGTTGGCAAAGTGCCTAGCCAGCAATATCAAAGCGTCTTTGTGGTCGGCATTCATGTGCTGAATGATTTCACCGATTGAGGGAGCAAGAGGATCGGTCTGGCTGCTCAAATATTCGGAGGCAGGCACCCAACCCATTACTCCGAAACCCCCGACGTAATAGACGTCCAGCACGTCCAGGCGGTAAAAAGAAAAGTCCTCAAAATCCACCCAATACTTGCTGTTGGCATGGCTCGTCAGGTAAATCTTGCGAGCGTCACCGACTTCCGCCTCCGGCACTGGTTGAGCGTTCCCGATCAATGTGACTCTTGATGAGCCGAGTGGATCCCCGTCGGCGTCATTTTGAGTCACGAGCAAGCTGGCGCGTTGGTCCGCTTTCAAATTCTGTGTATGCATCGCCATCGTACTGATGAGAAAAATTGGGCGCCCTTGTTCGTCCAGCGCATACGGCATGACCGATCCGAAGGGAAATCCCGGCTGCTTCCGGGAGAGAGTCGAAAGGCTGCCAACGCGCGCCAGATATAGCAACGTTCGTGCGCGTTCGGCAAATGAAGGCTCCGCGACAGCGGGTGAAGCACTCGCCGTACCGGTGCCCGCATGTTTCCCAGTGGTGGAGAGCGACATTGATGTTCCTGCCCTTCAGTTTAGATAACTCGCTCGGGCATGTACATGTCTGACTGAAACACTAAAACAAGTCACAGCCAGACACGCACGCCGTGAACGAGATGCCATCGGCATCGTAGGTTGGGTCTATTTTCTACCAAAATAAAAGGCGGCCAATGCCGCCCTTTTTATTTGTGTTATATGCGTGTGAATCCGTGAAGATCCGTGGCCGAAGCGTCTAGATGTCCAGGTTCTAGATATCCAGGTTCTTCACATCGAGCGCATTTTCTTCGATGAACTTGCGCCGTGCCTCCACGTCCTCGCCCATCAGCGTGGTGAAGATGGTCTCGCACTCGGCAATGTCTTCGAGGCGCACCGAGAGCAGCGTGCGCCGCTCGGGATCCATTGTCGTCTCCCACAGTTGCGGCGCAGTCATTTCGCCCAGTCCTTTGTAGCGTTGGATAGTGAAATCCTTGCGGCCTTCGTTGATCACGTAGTCGCGAAGGTCGCGGACATTCGACTTCTCCACCACTTCGATTTCGGTCTTGCGCTTGGCCGGCCTGGCCGTTTTCTTGTCGCCCTTGTCAGCGCCGGCAGCCTCACCCTCAGTCCCGTCGCCGTTACTGTCCGCGGGCGCGGCCTTGACCAGCGTTTCGACCACGAACGGCGGCTCCATGTAAGGCTCGATCTGCTTGTACTTCGAAATCAGCTGGCGGCATTCCGCGCTCGAGGCCAGCACCCAGTTGATGACGTGTTCGGCGCCATGCTTGTTTACGAATTTCACTTCCCACAGGTTGTGCTCTTCGTCGAAATGCCTCTCGACGCTCTTGAAGCTGTGTTCTTTCTCCAACTTCTTCAGTTCTTTTTCCAGGCGCTCGATTTTCTTCGGCGGTGTATTTTTGTCGCCTTCAAAATCAGGGCGCTTGGCCAGATCGAGCTTAGGAATCAGCTCGGTCACGCGCTCGTTGCGTACCCGCTTGTCGAGCTTCTCGAAGAAGCCGAGATATTCGTCAAGCACGGTCATAAACCGCGCGAGATCTTTGCCTTCGATCTTGGCCGCGCCCTCGCCGTAACGCACGCTCAGTCCATCGGCAGCACGCTTCACCATGACTTTCACGAACTCGCGCTCGTCCTTGATGTATTGCTGGGACTTGCCTTTTTTCAGGGAGAACAGCGGCGGCTGCGCGATAAATACATTTCCGCGCTTGATCAGTTCCTGCATGTGCCGGAAGAAAAACGTCAGCAGCAGCGTGCGGATGTGGCTGCCGTCGACGTCTGCGTCGGTCATCAGGATGATCTTGCCGTAGCGCACTTTCGTCGGATCGAAATCATCTTTTGCGATGCCGGTGCCGAGCGCAGTGATCATGGCGCGAATTTCCTCGTGCGCCAGCATCTTGTCGTAGCGCGCCTTCTCGACGTTGAGAATCTTTCCTTTGAGCGGCAGAATCGCCTGGAAGCGCCGGTCGCGCCCCTGCTTGGCCGTCCCACCGGCCGACTCGCCTTCGACCAGAAACAATTCGCAGCGGTTCGGATCGCGCTCCGAACAATCCGCCAGCTTACCGGGAAGGCCGCCGGAATCGAGCGCGCCCTTGCGTCGTGTGAGATCGCGCGCCTTGCGGGCCGCTTCGCGAGCCCGCGCGGCGTCGACTGCCTTGTTGATAATTTTTCGTCCGACAGTCGCGTTTTGCTCGAAAAATGCGCCCAGCCGTTCGTTCACGAATTGCGTGACCGTGCCGGCGATGTCGGAATTCAGTTTCCCTTTGGTCTGCCCTTCGAACTGCGGCTGCGGCAGCTTCACGCTGATCACCGCAACCAGGCCTTCGCGCACATCGTCGCCGGTCAAATTTTCTTTGACGTCTTTGAACAGTCCCATCTGTTGCCCGGCGTAGTTGATGGTGCGGGTCAATGCGGTGCGAAATCCGGAAAGATGCGTGCCGCCGTCCACGGTATTAATGTTGTTGGCGAAACTGAAAATTGTTTCCGAATACGCATCGTTGTACTGCAATCCGATCTCCATGTGAACGCCGTTGCGGTCGTCTTCCATGTAGATGGGCTTGTCGTGCAAAACCTGTTTGCCGCGGTTGAGGTGCTTGATGAACTCGGCGATGCCGCCGTTGTACTTGAACTCAGTATGCTTCGGTTCACCGGTCTTGGAATCGGTGTTTCGCTCGTCGGCGAGCGTGATGAGCAATCCCTTATTGAGGAATGCGAGTTCGCGCAGCCGCTGCGCCAGTGTGTCGTAGTTATATTCGGTCGCAGTAAAGATCGAGCGGTCGGGTAGGAAATGAATCTTCGTCCCGCGCCTCTTAGCCACGCCCGTTTTGCTCAGCTTGTTGGTGGGATCGCCCTTCGAGTAGTTCTGCTGCCAGGTTGCCCCGTCCCGCCAGATTTCGAGATCAAGATCTTCGCTCAGTGCGTTCACGCACGACACGCCCACGCCGTGCAGCCCACCGGAGACTTTGTAAGTCGACGAATCAAATTTACCACCGGCATGCAGAGTGGTCATCACAACTTGCGCGGCAGAAATTTTCTCGCCGTCAATCATCATGTCGTCGCAAGGAATGCCGCGCCCATCGTCGATGACCGTGATCGAGTTGTCGAGATGAATCGTGACTTCAATCCTGGTGGCGAATCCGGCGAGCGCTTCGTCGACGGAGTTGTCGACGACTTCATACACCAGGTGATGCAGCCCCAGTTCGCCGGTCGATCCGATGTACATGGCAGGACGCTTACGAACCGCTTCCATGCCGCCCAGCACCTTAATCGAGTCGGCGTTGTAGTCGTTGTTGCTGCCGTTGCCGCCGCCACTCGACGTGTTGATGGGAGTCACTTTTCCGTTTTTTGTCTTGGTATCAACGATGGGAGGATTGATCTCTTTGGTGGCCATTCCGCTCCGCGAAAATGTCCCGATTTTGTCTGCAAACCTGATGCTGCGAATCCCCGGAATTTCGGCTGGAATCGGCGGCTCGATAGGCCGCTTTGAAGCTCCGTTCAATAGACTTCAAGTTATTGAAATCCCTAATACTTAGGGTCATATTGAACTATAGCAATTATACCATAAATATACCTTTTTCAAGCCGTAACCGGGAGGGGGCTATCCGTTTAAGCCTTGTTTCGACAAGAATTGCTGGGGCAACGCTGAAACGGTGAAAAGAGAGGAATGCAATCTCGATGCTTCACGTTCGATATCGCCCGATTTATCGGCGTCTGCAAGAAATCAGCGCGAATCGGATAGACTGCACCACTTACTTCGTTTTCAGAATTCCGCCGAGCACGCCGAGTGTACCGTCAATGGGACCGGTCTTCAGGTGCGTAATATCTAGCCCCAATATCTTCGCGACCAGCGGATATACGTTCACGTTTTCGAAAGGCTCCAGAGTGATCCCCGGGCGAATGTCCGGACCGGCGGCAAAGAAAATCGCCTTCATCTCGGGCGTGCGCGTTGCGTCGTAGCCGTGCATGCCGACGGGAGGATGTTCGTCGCCGCGAGGATCCGCGATTGCATTGATAAAATATGGGCCAGTCGGAACGACCACCGGATCGCCCTCCCGCGGGTTGCTGTCGAAGTGAAGGTATGCCGGCACCTGCGCGCGGCGATACACGGTGAACTTGTCGCTCTTGCCGCGCAGCGCTTCGTAGGCCTTCTGCGCATCGCCATCGGATTTGGGATATACGAGCGGACCGATGATCGGTTCGAATGATGATGCTTTCAAACCGTATTCGTCCAGGTGAATGGGCGCGCCCTTCACCTCCACCATTCCATGGTCGGCCAGCACGATCAAATCCACCGGCAACTTCGATTCCTTGATGTCGTCAACCAGTTTCCCGATTTCGCCGTCGAGTTCGTGTACCGCTTCGGCCTCCTGCGGGCTGTCGGGACCATAGCGGTGCCCCGCGGAGTCGGTATCGGAAAAATACAGCGTGATCATGTGCGGCCGCTCCTCGGGCGGAAGATGCAGCCATGCGATGACTTGCTCGACGCGCTTCGGGTTGGGGAAACTTCCGTCGAACTTCAGATAATAACTGGGGCGAACTCCTTGCACGTCCGCCTCGGAACCCACCCAGAAAAACGACGCGGCCCGCATGCCCTGCTGCTCGGCCAGCACCCACAGTGGAGTTCCGCCATACCAGGTGCCGTCGCCGACGGCCTTGGAGTCGTGATAGCTATACGTATCCTTCCGCGCAGGATCGTAAAAACTGTTGGCCACAATGCCGTGGTGCTCCGGGTAGAGACCGGTCACGATCGTGTAGTGGTTGGGAAACGTGATCGACGGATACGCGGGAAGCATTCCTTCCGGAGCGCTCGCTCCCTCAGTAGCGAGGGCGAGCAGGTGATCCGCGTGATACTTCTTCACATAGTCGTAACGGAAACCGTCGAGCGAAACCATGATCACGTACGGCTTCGCCATCTGCTGCGGCGAGTTCGACCCGTGATCGACGGTAATGACAGGCGCGATGGTCTGCCCGCACGACGACGCCAGCAGGCACCCGGTCGCAAAAGCGAAGCAGAGAATGCGTTTGAAAGTCAGGCGTGCGATGCGGGGCAGTGAAGATTTAAGTGGCGCGTGCATGAAAGAGTCTCCAAGTGTAGAGGCAAAATAGTCCGCCGTCCAATTCCCCGCTTCGTGCAAGTGCGAGGGTCTGGCTTCGGGCAAATGCCAAAGAGACATCTTAGAACGTGAGATGCAGCGCCATCTCGTCAAAAGGGCGGCGGCAGCCTGGTTTCGACGCCGAAATTCTGTACTGGCCCTTTGCGAACCACAACGATTCCAAAATCGGGGTCAGCATAAATCGTCATGTCCCGGCAACATGACGAACACAACCAAACGTACTCGAACGCGGAGTTGCCTTTGTATTGCGCCCGCGCCGGATGCCCGCGGCTGGCGGAGGCGGCTTTGAAATCGATCAGGTACAGTTTTCCTTCGTGGAGATAGCGAAATATATTTGAACAATCGGGACCGGCGCATTTAGACAGCATAAAAAACTCCGAACTTAGCGTAAAGAACCAACAAAGTTCTCGACTAGCGCGGCGACCTCGTCGGCGGCGGTGTCCAATGCGAAATGACCGCCGTCCACGATGTGCACTTCGGCCTTCGGCACGTCACGCCGATAAGCCTCCGGTTCCGAGGGGTCGAACGAGAGCTCATACTTGCCCCATATTACGAGCAGACGCGGCTGCTTTTCGCGCATCCAGGCTTGCCATTTCGGGTAGGCGTCCACGTTGGTGCGATAGTCGTAGAACAGGTCGCTTTGAATATCGGCCTGGCCGGGCTGGTTGAGAAAATAAAACTCATCGGTCCAGAGATCCGGGTCATGGCGCTCGACGTTAGGATCGTTCCCGGCGTGGCGCGCACGCGTAGCTGCGAGCGACAGAAGATTTGAGCGCAGCGCAGCTTCGTTCGGTGCACGATCGGCCCAGAAGGCTCTCCGCGTCTTCCAGTTCGCTCCAAGGCCTTCGTTGTGGGCCACGGCGTCCTGAACGATGAGAGCCTCGACGCGCTCGGGATGCTGCAGCACCATGCGAAAACCGACGGGGCCGCCGTAGTCCTGCATGTAGAGCGTGTAGCGGGAGAGGCCGAGCGCTGCGGCGAAATGATTCATGATCTCGGCATAGTGGTCGAATGTGTATGCGAATTTCTTCGCGTCAGGCCAGTCGCTGTGTCCGAAGCCGGGGTAATCGGGAGCGATCAAGTGATAGCGGTCGGAAAGCCGGTCGAAGAGCGGTTCGAACATTCGTGACGATGACGGCAATCCATGCAGCAGAAGAATTGTCGGCGCATCTTTCGGGCCGGCCTCTCTATAGAAAATGGACAGACCATCGATGAGTATCGTGCGATAAGAAGTCGGATGATTCACGGGCGGTTCCTTTCCTTGTTCCAGCGATTGAGACGACGCGAACATTGCAGAAATTCCCATCGCAAGCGCAAGACGAGCTGTGAGCACTCAGTTTCGGTTCCTTCTTGAAGTGAAGTGCCATCTCTAACCTTCCACTTCGAAAATCACTTCCAGTTCGATCGGAACTCCAAGGGGAAGGCTTGCTACCCCGTAAACCAGACGACAAGGGTTCTTGTCTCTGCCGAAAACGTCTTGCAATAATTCGGAAGCGCCGTCAGCGACTTTCGGCTGATCGCGAACATCTCCCGCAGTGGTCACCGATACACCGAGCCGCACGATGCGCGTAATTTTGTCGAGCGATCCCAAGTATTTGCGTGCGACCGCGAGCGCGTTCAGCGCCGCGAGATGGGCCGCCCCGCGACCTGCTTCCACGTCGAGTTCTGCGCCGATGCGGCCGACGAACTTGGCCGCGCGGCCTTCGGTGGGAAGCATCCCGGTCAGAAAAAGTAGATTACCGGTCTGCACCGCTTCCGCGTATATGCCGAACGGCTCAGGCGGCGCAGGGAGCTTTAGATTCAGTTCTATTAGCCGCTGTTCGGCAGTGGCTGGCGGATGGCCCTCGAGGATTGCTGACTTCGCCTTCGAATTGGCATTCATTTCGTTCACTCCTTGTTGTGAATCGATATTCCGCTCACATGATCGCGCCGCTCGAAACCCGGCGCGCAGTTCTTCGGCATTAAGGCGCGTAATGAGTGAAGACGAAGTCGCTAGTCTTCGCAGGCTCGTGGCACGAGAAACAGGTTTTGAGCAGCGCCGCATCGGCAGGTTTGCCGTCTGTGAACTGAGCGAAACCCCACCCGCCGGTGGCGGCGTATTTTTTTGAGTCCTTGACCATGAACTGAACGTTCGTAGCAGACCCGGCTACGAAAGATTGGGCACGGCCAAAGACTTTGTTGTTTTCTTCCGACGGAACGTAACTCCAGGCGAGGCGCGCAATAATTGCGCCGCCCGGAAACGGAAGCTTTTCTTCGCGGTAGGCCTTAACGGCGACATCGTTGCCTAGAATGGCGCGAATATCGTTGAGGCTGCCCTCTTCGTGGGCGACGGAGATCAGCTTCCAGTCTCGATACCCGGAGGGGATTGTGATTCCGGAGGTCGGTGCAACTCTTTCATCGACATGTGCAGATACAGGGGCGGAGCTGGCAACAACGCCTGCTACCGCTGCAAATGCGACGAGCGAGAAAGCGATCCATTTCATGACGATCTTCCTGACTGTTGTGCTCTAGCTAGCGGAGCGGGCCGGGACGGCTCGGAGATACTCCCTGCACGATTCCCGACCGCTGCCCTGGCTTCGGCCATTAAGGTGAATAGCGAGTAAAGACAAGGTCGGTCGCCTTGGTTTTTTCGTGGCAGGGGAAGCAGCTTTTCATAAACGCCGCATCCCCTGGCTTGCCGTCGGCGAAGTGGCCGAACCCCCAGCCGCCGGTTGCCGCGTATTTTTTAGAGTCCTTCACCATGAACTGAATGTTCGTGGGGGCTCCGGGAACGAAAGATTGCACCTGACCAAAGATTTTGTTGTTTTCATCCGACGGGACGTTACGGTAATGCAAAGCGGCAAGGATGGTGCCATCCGGGTACGGAAGCTTGCCCTCCTGGAAAGCCTTGAATGCTACGTCGTTGCCCAACAAGGCGCCTAAACTGTTGAGGTTGCCTGCTTCATGGGCCGAGGAAATCCACTTCCAGTCGCGATACCCCTTGGGGATTTCAGTAACGTAGGGCGCGGCGGGCTCTCCGTCCGCGTGTCCCGGTGCAGCGGCAACGAGCGTGACAAGACCGGCCATTGCCGCGACTCCTACCAACAAGAACGTGCGGCGTTTCATAAGCTTCCTCCGTTAAGCACCTTTCGGTAAATTGAAAATCAGCAATCCCAGCCACTTGGCCCTAAGCCTGATATTGATGCGGGCTGATGCCCTGAGACGCGATATCGGAAATCACACCAGAAGGGTGCGGCGGAAACAATTGGACGATGGTATCGGCGATACTTTCGTATCGGCCGAGAGGGCAAGCTCTCTTCGACGATGCGGTGGGAGGGCAAGCCGACTCGCCAGTCTCGCCGCCCCGCCGACCGTCACCGCTCGCCACTCTCGGTTTGTCGATCGGGGTGGGCTATCTATTAACTCTGCCTCGTTGAGCCAATCCTCTGCCGCGAGCCGGGCCTGCTCGGACCCAAACATTTCTGCCACCGCTCGCATGAATGCGGCTAACTCGCGCTCGGCCATTTGCACCTGGTTCTCACAAGTCGAATCGAAAAATGATGACGTCGGTTTCACTGGATATCTCCTGTTGCCAGCTCTGCCACAGAGTTGCCATAAAGCGCCTCAGAGCGTTTCAGTGTGGTTGGAGCGTAGTCGGAGTGGGAATTTCAAGAAACCCCGAGAACTACAGAATTCGTCCTGCATTTTTCTGCAGGTCGAAGGCGAGCGGAATTTCGATGTTGTGAAACCTGAGGGTTGGGAGGTGAAACCGCTTTGAGCGCTCATCTCCGAGCGCTGCATTTCTTAAGCGCTAAAAGTTTAAGGGCCATCGCCGGCGCGTCGGATCGGTGAGTAGATCACTTGGCCGGTGTAATCGTGATATTTCGAAAAGTGACGTGGCCGGCTTCGGTGCCTTGCAGATAGATGGGGCCGGGAAGACCTTCGTGACTGTCAAGCGCGCCGCCAGTGATGCCTGGAATTTCCCGATCGTCGATAATCGTCTGGCCATTTTGCACGACGGTGACCATCCGTCCCACGAACGTGATGTCGTAGGTCTGCCATTCGCCGGGACGGCGCGGCTGTTCGGGCGACGCCGCGAGGAAGCCGTAGATGCCTCCGGTACGCATGGTCGGGCCCTCGGGCTCGGGATCGTCTTCGATCTGAAGTTCGTAGCGGCCGCGCAGGTAGATGCCGCTGTTCGATCCTTTCGCGCAATTGAATTCGACATGTAACTTGAAATCTTCGAACTTGGAATTGCTGATCAGTTCAGGACCATGGCCGGGACTGATCAGAGTTCCATTCTCAACTGTCCATGTCGGTGTTGCTTTCGGATCACTCGGCGTCCAGCCGCTCAGGTCTTTGCCGTTGAATAACGGGATCGGCTCGCCCCACTTTGGGGCGTTCGTTTTCTTCAGGGATGGCGCTCGCTCGCCCGTCCACGTCCATTGAGTTCCGTCGGGACCGGTAGTGGTTCCCGTCAGCGTTTTTCCGGAGAGCTTTCCGATAAAAACCATGTCGTCCTGCCGCTCTTCGTCTTCCTTGGGAGAAACGAACGTGAGCTGGCCATCTGAAAGCTCGCATTTCGGGAGCGGGCGCGCGTGTCCCCAGCGGCTCACGATGCGAGCTTTGAGCTGGCCGTTTTCTTGCGTGATCTCCAGCCACGAGGGAGCTTCGCGAACCGGAGTCTTGAGGGTCAAATCCCAACGGCCGAGAAAAGACTGAGCCGTCGTGTCGGCAGAATTTTTCGGCGCGGAATACGCTTGCACAGAGAAGAGCAGGAGCAGTGTGGTTAGCGCGAATGTTTGCGAGCCTGAACCAGCGGCATTTCGATTCCCGTTCCGACGATTTGTCATGAGGCCTCCCTACAGCACGCGATTGTAATCGCTCGCGTTGCGAAGTGACAGTCAGGATGAACGGAAGCGTTGGTCTCGTGCGCGCATTCAATGCGGCGCGCGTGTGAGTAAGCGGCCGCGGCACGACATATTCCTCGCAGAGTCGGCAAATTATCTAGGAACGGGTGAGGTGTCAGCCGCGTGCGGTGGCAGCTTTGCGGGCGAGGAGGTTATAGCCTTTGGCTTTGGCGTCGGCCTCGATTGCGGCCAGGTGCGTGCGTCCTGCCGCCGCTTGCCCGGTTTTCATTTCGAGTTTAGCGAGCGCCAGACGCGCATCGAGTTCGACGCCGACGAAACCTAACTCTCGCGACTTCGCGAGGATTGCAGTCAGCTCCTGGCGAGTCGCGTTCGCTGCGGCGGAATGGGCAGGGTTGCTGTCGGCAGTCTCGACCTCGGCGGCGGTGATCGCGGCCTGCCAGCGCATTCCCGGACTCTGGCTTTTGGCGGCGAGGGACCGCGCGTGTTGCACTGCATCTTTCGCCGGCGCAGCTTTACCCTGGGCGAGAAGAGCGCGGGCGAGCATGCACCACGCCCCGGATTCTCCGTCGCGGTCTTTCTGTGCCTGAAAAGCTTCTAGGGCTTTTCGGGCTGCGACTTCCTGCTCAGTGGGAGAACGAGCCTCTTCCAGCGACAAATCTGCCAGGCCCATCTGGGTCTCAGCAATGGCAAGCGTGTCGCCCCCGATGGTTCGGATCGCCAGCGCCTGCTCGTACATCTTGCGTGAGCCCGCGAAGTCTGCTTGCTCGAGCAGCACACTTCCGAGGCTCCACAACGCGTATGCAGCAGCGTTCCGATTGCTCTTTTCTTGCCATAGAGCGAGGGACCGTTCGAATCCCTGCCTGGCGCCCGCAAGGTCTCCCTGCAATTGGAGAGCGTACGCGATGCCGTAGCCGGCGAGGGCCGCATTCTCGGTATTCGACGGATCCCCCAGCTGCAATTGCTCCTGATACAAGTGAATTGCTCCGGGCAGATCACCCTGCTCCATTCGGTCCTTGGCGACATTGCTCGTGACCACTGCCAGACGAGCGTTGTCATCCAGCAACCGGAAAGTGGCTTGGGCCTGGCGATGCATTTTTTCGGCGTTGGCCAAGTCGCCCTCGCGGTCATAGGCCACAGCGAGATTGTTGAGGACGCTGGCTAAACCGCCTTCGGAACCGATCTTCTGGAAGATGACTTGTGCCTGCTGGTAAGAATGGATGGCCCCGGGTAGGTCGCCACTGTTCGATAAAATGTCCGCCGAAACGAGCAGAGCTCTGCCTTCGCCTTGTCGATCTCCAGCTGCGGCGGAAATGTCTTGGGATTCGCGACAGAGTGCAATCGCATCCTGGGCGCGCCCGGTAAAGTTGGCAAGGAAGAGCCTGGCTTGATCTTCCAGGGCCTTCGCCAGAATCAGCCGGGCTCCCTGCGCTCTCGCCTTTTCGACGGCGCGAGCCAACGGAGGTTCCTGATGTTTGAAATCGCCGAGCACCCGCCACCCGGTGCTCTCCGCTAATTCGATGCGAGGATCTTCCGAAGCGGGAGGAGGAAGTTTGCGCAGCGATTCGACCGTGGCTAGAGCGTCGTCGCCCTTGTGGCCGCGAGCTTGTACGTCGGCCAGTTTGAGCCCGTAGTCGACGTTGTCGGGGAACAGGGTGAATAGTGCGCGATAGACGTCGATCGCTTTTGGGTATTGATGATCGATGTCGCGATAACGGCCTTCCACGGCCAGTTTGTCTTCACGGGAAAGATTGGTGGAGAGATCGAAGGCTTGCTGGGCTTCCTGCCTCGCTTTCTTGTCATAGCCCAGCCGTGACCACGCTTCGGCCAGAGCCGAGTGAGCCAGCGAATATTTTGGGTCGGCGGTGATGGCGCGCTGCAGAAGATCGCGCGCGTCCAGGGCATCGAACACGCGCAGCCGGGCGAGGCCCTCGGAATAGAGGCGGGCGGCGTCACGGTTCGAAGGCAAAGCGCCCCGGATGCTTACCGCGTCCACCGGCGAAACGGCTTCCACTCCAAGCTTTTCGCGCAACTGGGAACCCGCCTGGGTCACCATGTCGAACAGGTCGGCCTCGCCGCCAACGACCGCGACGTCGGCAACGGTCTCTCCGGCGACGGTATCTTGCAGGTGCAGGTCGAGACGGATGCGGGTGCCTGACTTTTCATCGAGCGCTGTGTAAGAGCCGAGGACAATCAGGTCGCTGTTGAGATCCTTATGCAACCGGGAGAGGGTGTCTCGTGAAAGGCTGTCCGTATCGACCAGAGGGAGATCGAGTTTCGTGCGGGCGACGTCTTCGCCGGAAACCAGGCGCAGCTTTTCTCCCGCTTCGAGTTCGGTGCTTAACATTTCCGCCAGTGCGGTCGACAGCCAGCCTTCTTCGGGGCGGCGCGAGAGGTTGCGAAATCCCAGAACGGCGACGGAGCGGCGCAGTGGTAGAGACACTACCGGTCTCGCGGCCGCTGAATCCGCCGACGGCTGCACTCGGTGAGATTGGGCCCAGAGGTAATATCCCGCCACCGCGAGCGCCGGCACAACCAAGATCGCGACCAGAATCGTCTCCACACGCCGCCGGGGCGCTGGCAGACTCAGGGGATGTTTTTCTTCGGTGGTGACGACGCTGGTGCGAATCGTCTGCTGTTGGATGAGTACTCCCGTCGAGCCTGGGAGAGTCGAGCCCTGCACGGGTGAGCCATGGCCTGCGATAGGTCCCGCCTCCGGGACGACTACCAGGCCGTCCGGGGCAATGACCTGCACGGGGGACACGAACTGATATCCCCGCCCCGGCAGAGTAACGATGTAATTGTTGTCGCCCGGCTTCTCTTCAAGAGCCTTCCGCAGTACGGAGATGCTCTGCGCCAGGTTGTGCTCGTCCACAAAGGTGTCGTGCCAGACATTTTTGAGCAGTTCGTCCCGGGTGAGGGCCTTTCCCGGGTTCTGAACCAGGTAAAGGAGCACATCGAAGGCCCGATAGTTTAGCGCGACAACAGTCGCCTCCCGCCTCAGGGTGCGTGCCCTGGCATCAATCTGGAACTTGCCGAATTGGAAGATATCCCCTGCTTTCATCGACATCACGACATTTACAACCCTTGAGAACTTTTGAGAACGAATGACTGGCCTTTTTTCCGCGGCTGCCGCATATTCGCGGCCAGTTGAGGGGGATGGTACGAAGCGACTTTACCAATGGTTGAGCCAGCGGGCAAGAGCTTTTCGTTACGAGCAGTCGACGGAAAACCAAGCCAGCCGCACGGTTCGGACCGAGGTTACGGTAGAGCGCCGAGGTACCACGGTGATCCTGGGGGATGTGGGGGCGGCGGGGTTCGAGACCTGCCCGTTGTGCGGCAGCAAGCTGGCTCCAGAACAAGCGGAACAGGCTCGGCTTCGCCTTCCCCGGGGCCCGATTTCGGCCTGACCAACACTTAAACAAGATCCGATTTCAAGGGGCGCCATGATGAACAGATTGAAGGTTCTAGTTTCGTCTGCAGTAGTGATCTCTGTCTCCATCTTTGGAGCGAGCCTTGCCTACGGGCAGATCACGCCGAGCGCCGACGCCTACACCAACAGCGCCGCTCCCGCAACGAACTACGGGGCTAACGTGCTGCTCGATGTCGACGGCGCCACGCAGGCGGCCTACATCCAGTTCAATCTGGCGTCGATTCCCGCAACCTATACCAGCGCCGATATCGCCAAGGCCACGCTGAAACTCTACGTCAACACCGTGGCCACGGCGGGCAGCTTCAATGTGGACTATATCAACGGCACCTGGGCAGAAAACACAATCACTCACAGTCTTTCTCCTGCTCTGGGAACGACGATCGCCGGCGGCGTGCCGATTACAACGACGGACAAGAATCAATTCATTCTGATTGATGTCACTCCTGCGGTGCAGGCGTGGTTGAGCGGAACCGCGAATGACGGCATTGCTCTGGTGGCTAACGGCACGTTCAACGCGACGTTCGACAGCAAAGAGAACGCCGCAACGAGTCATGCGCCGGAGTTGGACATTGTGTATGCCGGCACACTTTCCGGAGTGACCACAGCGACCGGCAGCGGCCTGACGGGCGGAGGTACCAGCGGCACGCTGAATCTGGGCTTGTTGACGACCTGCGCCAGTGGCCAGGTGTTGGAGTGGAGCGGAACCGCCTGGGTCTGTGCGACTCAGAAGGGATCGGGCACCGTGACCAAAGTCGCCAGCGGCACGGGGCTCACCGGTGGTCCGATTACTGGAACTGGAACATTGAGCATCGACACGACCAAGGTGCCGCTGCTGGCGTCAGCCAATGTGTTTACTGGCAATCAGAGTGTCGCGGGAAGCATGGTCAGCGGCACGTCGGCCAGCAGCACGGGGGGAGTGCTGGGCGAGGCGAACGCTGCTTCGGGGCAAACCTATGGCGTGGGCGGCTATGCGCTGTCTGCTTCCGGGTATGGCGTTGAAGGTCTTAGTCTGGCTGGTACCGGCGGCATAGGAGTTTACGGGAGCGGGCCGACCGGCGTTGTGGGAGTGTCGACGGGAGCGGGTTCTGGCGGCAGTTTCACGGGTTGGACGGCCCCCACAGGTTCTGCTCAGAACGGCATGGAGGGAGTCTCAATCACGGCAGGTAACAGCGACCCAAACAACGCCACCAACGGCGGCGATGGTCTGGTCGTCGCGGGCGGGAACAGTGGCCATACCAGCACAGCCTCCGGGACAGCCGGGGCCGCGATCTCCGGTGTGGGTGGGCTAGGTCACATGCTTTTAATTGACGGCCTGGAATTGGAAGGTGGACTCGCCCCTGGAGGAAGCTTCACCGGAGGAAATAATAACGGCGAGCTCTGTGAATGTGGAGGGGACGGAATCGACGCTCGGCCTGGGTTAAACCTGGGCACGTCAGAATACGATGGTTATGCGGGGAACTTCACCGGCGACGTAGAAATTAGCGGCAACCTCAACGGGAGCATTCCTGCGCTCAAAATCGATGATCCGCTCGATCCCGAAAACAAATACCTGCTTCACGCTCCCGTCCAATCCTCCGAAATGAAGAACATGTACGACGGGACTGTCACTACGGACAGTCAAGGCCATGCGACGGTGCAACTGCCGGAATGGTTCCAGTTGCTCAACAGCGACTTCCGCTACCAGCTGACGGTGATCGGGCAATTCGCTCAGGCCATCGTGACGCGCGAAATCGAAAATAATCAGTTCGAGATCAGCACCAGCGCGCCTGGCGTGAAAGTGTCGTGGCAGGTGACCGGTGTGCGGCAGGATGCCTACGCCAAAGCGCACCCGCTGGTGGTGGAGCAGGAAAAGCAGGCTCAGACGCGCGGCTTCTATATCCGTCCGGAGCTATACGGCGCGCCGCCCGAGAAGCAGATTGAATGGGCGCGCCATCCGCAAATGATGAAGCGGATCAAGGAAATACAAGCTCAGCAGTTGGCCGCGGCGCAGAAGCAGGTGCCTGGAGTCGCACCGCAGCGGCTGGCTGTTCAATCCCCGGCGCCGGCGGCGAAGTGAACCGTCGATTCAGGGGAGCAAGCTCCCTCCAACGCAATACGAAATACGCAGTGCAAAGTGACTTTGAGAGGAAAAAAAAGACCGATGAAAAACTTGAAAATGCAACTCGCGCTACTCTTGCTGTCGGCCCTGTGTTTGTTAACCGGCGCCTACGGGCAAGTTACTCTAGCCAACCACGTAAACGAGAAAGTCGCCAATGGCTCGGCGATCGTGATGAGTCCTTACGACCCCACTCAAAAGCTGCGCCTGGCGCTGGCTCTGCAGCCGCCGCACATGGCTGAGGAGGAGGAATTCCTCGCGGAACTGGAAACCAAGGGCTCACCCAACTTTCACAAGTTTCTAACCGCGGAGGAATGGAACGCGCGCTTTGCTCCCGCCGCCGCAGACGAGCAGAAGGTCGTGGACTGGGCCACGAGCCAGGGCCTCACTGTGACCAACCGTTTTGCCAACCGGCTGCTGGTCGATGTGGAAGCACCGGTCGCAGTCATCGAGAAGGCCTTCGGCGTCTCCATCAATAACTACCAGGTGGGAGCGGAGGTTGATTTTTCCAATGACCGCGACCCGGTCATGCCCACCGAACTCGGTGGAATCGTCTACGCCGTGGTCGGACTCAATAGCATTGACAGGCTTCAAGGAGGCATGCCCGAAGCCAGAAAAGTCAAAGGCGCGGATTATGTTGCTGGCCCGGCGTATGCGGAAGGGATCTCCTCGCACGGCGACGGCGACCCAACCAAGGGTCCCGATGCGGTTCACGCCGCTCGCGCCGCCGGTCTGTCCTCGCCGAGACCCAGCTTTACCAACGGGTTTGCCGACCCCGGAGACATCTTCACTTCCGAAGCCTATAACTGGGACGGCCTGGAGCGGTTCAGCCACTGCTGCAACGTGCACAACGATTCAACCGGCTCACCCGCAGTGTCTTCGATTGCCCTGGCCACCTACGCAGGGTTCAACGGCAGCGACGTAAACGCGTTCTTCACCATGTATGGCTTTGCCTGGAATTGGACTCCATACAACATCGACGGCACCGGCACTCCGCCATCGGAGTGCATAGTTGGAACGAGTGGCTGCCCCAGCGTTGGAGTCGACGATGAGGCTACGCTGGACTTGGAGTATTCCACAGCCGCATCGAATAGTTACGGTTCCTCTAACGTTACCGCGCACGTTTATATCTACGAAGGCGCCAACAATCTCGTCAGCACCTTCCTGGACCTTTACAACTTCATACTGTCGGACGACCATGCGAAGGTCGTGTCCACCAGTTGGAGCGGAGCTGAGGTCACCTCGGGAACTCTATACACCGTATTTGAGGTGCCGGCTCATTCCATCTTTAACAGCATGACAGGACAGGGCTGGACGCTGATCGGAGACGCCGACGACCAAGGAACAACCGGCGACTGCTCCACGGTTTCGGTCAACTTCCCGGCGTCTGATAACAACTTTGTTGCCGCCGGCGGCACCGCGCTCGAGCTGTACTCGAACGGAGATTGGGACTATGAGAAGGCCTGGACGGGCGGCACAGCCAAGGGCAGTTGCGGCAGCAACAATGGCGGAGGAGGCGGCGGCGTAAGCAAGATATGGTCGCAGCCGTCATGGCAGAGCCGTTACTCGGCTCTCGCTGCGCTCGGCTCCATGCGCCTTGAACCGGACCTCGCACTTAACGCCGGCGGCATCGGGCAGAACTACTATTACAACGGGAAGCTGAGCCCGGTGGGCGGAACCAGCATCGTCGCTCCTGAGCTGGCCGGATTCTTTGCCCAGGAGAACACCTACCTCAACTACATCGGCCCAATTTGCGGCTCGGGCACCGATGTTTGCACTCCAGTCGGCAATCCCAATCCATTCATGTATTACGATGGCGGGTCGGGTGCGCCTCACAATCCGTTCTACGACATAACGAAAGGCTGCACGTCGAACGACATCACCGCTAAGAACCACCTCACGCCATGGTGCGCGGGCACCGGCTTTGACCTGGCTACCGGCTGGGGCTCAGCGAACATGATGCAGTTGGCCTGGGGCATCAACTGGGAATTGATTCCAGCTTATGGTAACCCCTCGGTCGCATTCTCGGGGCCGGCCACAAACAGCTGGTACAACTCGAACCAACAAGTCGATTGGACTGTGTCCGACACAGGCAGCGGCGGTTTGCCCGCACCCGGCGTGGCAGGATTCACGCAGGGTTGGGACACGATTCCTGCCGATCCGCAAAGCGAACCTCATGGCGGCACCGGAAACTCTTTCTACAGCGGTCCGGAGTACGCCTTTCACACTACGGGATGCCTGTCCTTTATCGCCGGCGGCTGCTCGGGCGGCGTCAGTCAAGGCTGCCACACCGTGAAGGTGGAAGCCTGGGACAATGAGGGCCGCACCATCACTTCAACCTACGGTCCGCTTTGCTATGACACCGTTGCTCCGGTTGCAACCGCGAAGGCATCCGGTACACTGGTCGGTTCGGAATACGAGAATTTGGCGCAAGTCACGATCACTGCGACAGACTCCGGATATCCCTCTACGGGAAGCGGCGTCGCGAACATCTATTACCAGGCCAATGGTGGACCACTGACGGCTTATTCCGTGCCTTTCCTCCTGGGAAAGAACGGAGTTAACACAGTTTCGTATTACGCTGTGGACGTCGCCGGCAACGCCGAGAGCAGCAAGACGATCAGCTTCGGGATCACCAACACAACAACCACCACCATCAGCGCATCCCCGAATCCAGTGGGCTCTGGGAAAGTGGTGAAGTTCACGGCAACGGTATCGGCGACTTCGGGCACACCGACCGGAAGCGTCACCTTTAAAGATGGCGCGAGCGTTCTGGGCACGACCGCGCTGGCAGGCGGGGTGGCGAACTTCTCCACCGCGAAGCTTGCGAGCGGCAATCACTCGATCACCGCGTCGTTCGTAGGATCCACCTACTTTGTTGCCAGCGCGTCAGGTGCACTGACCGAAGTAGTGGAAAACGGAACGACCACAGTTGTAACTTCTTCTGCGAACCCGTCGGTGTTCGGGCAATCCGTCACACTCACGGCTACTATCTCGCATGGCACCATCATCCCTACCGGCACTGTGACTTTCAAAGCAGGGGCTACTATCCTCACGACGGCCACGGTCGGAAGTTCCGGTACGGCGACGTATACTTCGTCAGCGTTCACCGTGGCGATGCATCCGATCACCGCCGTGTACAGCGGCGATTCGAACTACGCCGGCAGCACTTCGCCTGCGTTCTCACAGGTGGTGGAGAAGGCCGCGACGAAAACCTCGTTAGCATCCTCGGCGAACCCATCTGTGTTCGGTGAGTCGGTTGCTCTCACCGCGACAGTGAGTGCGGTGAGCCCCGGAACCGGCACTCCTACGGGTACTGTGCAGTTCTATGACGGAACGACGTTGCTGGGGTCGCACGGACTCACCAGTGGAGTGGCGGCCTTCGCTACAACGAAACTCGCAACCGGAACTGGCAGCATCACTGCGGTATATGTGGCCAGCGCCGACTATCTCACCAGCACGTCTAGCGCGTTATCTCAGGTAGTGGACAAGGCGAATACGAAAGTCACGCTGGCCGCTTCGCCGAATCCGTCTACTTCGGGTGCGGCGGTTACGTTCACCGCAACGGTGGCGGTCGTCGCACCCGGAACCGGAACGCCAACCGGAACAGTCACGTTCATGGATGGCTCCACTGCAATCGGCAGCGGGACGCTCAACAGCAGCAAGAAGGCGACGTTTGCTACAGCGTTGCTGGCAGCGGGAACACATTCGATCACCGCAGTGTACGCCGGCGATGGGAACTTCAACGGCGACACGTCAGCCGCACTGTCGCAGAAGGTGAACCCGTAAAAGTAAAACCAGAACGTAATCCCGCCCCACGCTTCGGTTGTCGAAGCGTGGGACGGACAATTACCGCACTGCACTCGCGTTTGCGACTCAACCCACGTCAATGCAGCTCACCGTCAGCAGAGGAAACGAACGAAAAGCTCATTCGCCCCACTAGGAGCTTTCTCGACCGCGGTGGCATCGAATCCATAGGTTAAAATCTGGCGTATGACAGTACAGGTCCGCCGCGAGCGGATGGGCGGCATTTTTCTATGGTTGTTGCTGGCTCCCTTTGTCCTCGCCGCCCAGACCGGAGGGTCGCCCGCTCCGCCCCAGAAAGACGCAGAAGTTCAGTTGCACGCGGACCTCGAACGCGCTGCCGAAGCAATGCACAAGGGCGAATTGTCCGCTGCGGCTGAGTCTTTTCGGCAGGCGTTGCGCATTGATCCACATTCTCTTGCCGCCCTGAACAACCTGGGCATCGTGTTGTCGCGAGAAGGAAAACCGGCAGAGGCGATTCCTCTCTACGAAGAAGCGTTGAAAGTTCGTCCCGGAGATCCGGCCACGCAACGCAATCTTGCCGTCGCTTACTTCAAGGCCGAGCACTACCGGTCGGCGTGGAGCTTGCTTCAACCGATGGCGACGGCCAATCCCACCGACTTTCAGATTCTCGACTTAGCAGGCTTCTCGTTGTTCGCTCTCGATCGTTACCCCGAAGCCGCGAAATATCTGGAACGCGCCAACCAGGCGCAGCCCTCCGATCTGGAAACGCTCGACATGCTGGGCAAGGCGTATCTGCGCATGAAGGATTACAAGGCGCTGACGAATGTGTTCGCACGCATCATGCAGGTGAATCCAAATTCGGCGCCGGCTCACCTCATGATGGCGACGGCCTACGACCAGATGGAGAATCGGCCCGAGGCGATCAAGGAATATCAAGCGGCGGCGGCGGCCGATCCGAATTTTACGGGCGTGCATTCCGGACTCGGCTTCGAATATTGGCGACAGGGCGACAACGACCTCGCGGAGAAAGAATTCCGCGCCGAGCTGGAGCACTTCCCGAGCGATCCGGTTTCGAACTGCATTCTCGGCCAGATCCTGCTCACTCAGTCGAAGCTTGAAGAGGCCGAGACTTATCTTCGCGCCGCGATCGCGGCGAATCCTCGTTACACCGAGGCTTTGTTTTTCTTAGGCAAGACGGAGCTGGCGCTTGAGCACCCCCAGGCGGCGGCGGAAGCGCTGCGCAAAGCCATCCAGATCGATCCCAACGACTACCAGGCACACTACGTTCTCGGCACCGTTCTGCGCCTGCTGGGACAAACCGCAGAAGCGGCCAAGGAACAAAAATTGTCGATCGATATCCAGGAGAAATCACGGACCGAGGCGATCAAGAAGAATGAGAACCGGTGATGTCGCGGTGGCGAGATATATACTTCCAGGCGTTCAGGAAAAAACAAAGCGCACGCGTGAGCGTGCGCTTTGTCGTGTCTAGATGGAGAATGGTTAGAACTTGATCTTTGCACCGATTTGTACGGTGCGTGGATCGTGCCAACCGTTGACCGTGCCATAGGCACCGTTGCCACCGTAAAGCATGCTGTCGCCAATATTCGTGTCAATCGAGTTTGGACTTCCATGGTTGAATGCGTTGAAGGTCTCGAGCCGAAGCTGTAAACCTACACGCTCAAAGAAGTTTATGTTCTTTATCAGTGAGATGTCCCACAGTTGGAACCCTGGCCCCAGAACGGTGCCGGGACTCTCGTTGCCGAAGTGTCCTGCGGCCTCGGTAAAGGCGGCCGTATTGAAGAACTCAGCGGCGGTCTTCGGTCCCTTGGAAGTGCCTGTCTGATCGGTACGGATCTGAGCGGTGGCCCCGCGAGCCATGTTCAAGCCCGAGTTATTGTTCGTGGCATTAGCAAACGGGTCGACGCCGCCTTGAGTTACCGTCACTGACTGGCCCGACTGGAAGTTGGTAATGCCGGAGATTTCCCATCCTCCCAAAACATAGCCAGCGACGTTTCTTTCATTCTTGAAGAACGGCAAATCGTAGACGTAGCTCACAACCAGGATCTGGGGCGTGTTGAGAGTTGACAGCCCGTAGTCCCTTCCCAGATCGTACGCGTCCGATGCGCCCAAGCTTCGGTCTTGCGGATTCGTTGTGAGAAGTTTCGACCAGGTGTAAGCGACTCCAAGGGTCAATCCCTTGCTGAAACGCCGGTTCAACGACGCTTGCAAGGAGTTGTAGTTGCTGGTGAAGATTGGAGCCCGCGAAACGATCGCCTGATATCCGGGGAAGGGTACAAGTGCATTCGCGTCTACCGTCGGATTCGCCAAGCGTGTCGCCTCTGTCGGTTGGTTAATGTTTACGTCGCCGAGGAGATGGACGCCCTTGGTGCCCACATAGCCAACCTCAAGTACGGTATTGGGCATGACCTCGTGCTGAACCGAGAAGTTGAAATCCTGATAGCCGGGAGCCTTGAAGGCCGGTGTTCCCGTAACCGTCAGACTGCTGGGACCGAGCGGCGGACCAGCTGCAGCCAAGGCGTTTGAGTTATCAAACAAATTGACGGGCGCTGCTCCAACATTGTTGACAGTGGTGGTTTGCACCAGCGGAGGATCATTGAAGGCATTTTGCTCCCAGATGCCGTTTAGGGTGCGGTCATAGAAGATGCCGTAACCGGCACGTATCGCCCACTTGCCATTTCCAAAAGGATCATAGGCAAGGCCGATCCGTGGTCCCCAGTTGTTATTCGAGCCCGGATTGACTCGACTGCCGTATGGTGAACAGCTGACCAGGGGGCCAATTGCTTGGGCAGCCGTGCAGGCCGCACCGGTGGGGAAGATGAGCCCGTTGGCATAAGTGGCCGCGTTGATGTTGTTGGGCCCAGGAATGATCTGGCCTAAGACTGGGTCAATGGCCGGAGCGCTGGACTGAGAGAATTTGTTGGGATCGAAGTTCACCAGCGTGTTGTTACTATCGGACGGCGACGGGAAGTAGCTATACCTGACGCCGAGATTCAAGGTAAGGCGCGGGGTGATCTTCCAATCGTCCTGCACGTAGGCTTCAAAGTTCACGTAATGCAGGTACGGGACTGTGTCCTTGCTTTGTTGGGTATACGTATCCGCATAGCCCAGCAAGAAATTCGCGAATTCGGGGTCGCCGCCCTTGGCTGTGTGGTCTGAAAAACTGAAAGTCGCCGCACCCGCATCACCGTTTTCAGTCTTGGTCATCCACATTGCCGTTACGCCGGCGCGTATGGTGTGATTGCCTTGCTGGATGGACACGTTGTCGAATATGTTCTTGTCTTTGTTGCGCTCAAAGTAAGGAGCACTCGTATTCGTCAAGCCTGCTGCACCCGAACCAAAAGAGATATTGGGCGCTCGGCCATACGGGTCGGAGTAGGCGGTCATATTCGTGAGCGTGCTGGTAAACGCAGAGGAATCTGCGATCGCGTTGGTCAGAACCGAATTGATGGCGCCCCAGGCGTCGACGAACTCCACTTCGTTAACAACCTTTGGCGAGATGGTTGCGGTGGCATTTATGACCAGATTGCGTCCGGGAGCGTTGAGCGACGTCGTTTCGACTCCCGGATAGTTCGCTGCACCCCACAGGCCATACGGAAAGTTCTGCGGCACAGAATCCTGCATATAACGGCCATACAAGCGAACCTTGTCGCCGACGTTCTGGTCGAGGCGAATAATGTCCTGCCGGAAGTTGTTCAGCTGACTGTAGTTGGTAACCAGGTGTCCGGTTGAGTCAGCGGGGTTGGCGGCCATGTAGGCAGCTAAGTAGGCGTTGGCATTCGCGCTGAAGCAGGTAGAGCTGATGGTGTAGTTGCCTCCCGACGGGGTTACACAACCCGCAGGGGCAAGCGGGATGGGCAGTGCGAACGTGCCGCCGAGTTCTGCGGCCGTTGGCACGCTGATGGTGTTCGTGCCTGGTGTACTTGCCTTGCGCCATTCTTCGGACCAGAAGAAAAAGGTCTTGTCCTTTACCGGCTGAAATACCTTGGGAATGAAAAGTGGACCGCCGATCGTGAACCCGTAGTCGTTGTAGCGCTCAATCGGGGTCTCGTTGGCCGAAGGTAATCCGCCAGCTGCGATATCAGCTCTGGCGCCGAACGTGTTTGCGTTGTAATAGTTGTTGCGATTGAACTCAAATGCGCTGCCATGGAGCTCGTTGGTCCCAGACTTCGTCGCGACAACAACCTGGCCGCCGCCGCTGCGTCCGAAAGACGCGTCGTAGTTGCTGCGCTCCAGCGTGAACTCCTGAATCGCGTCAATCCCGGGAGTGTTCAGCAAAGTCCCGTTGGAGCCGCTGTCGTTGATGTCGGCTCCGTCCACTGTCCAGTTGTTTGCGCCGGTACGCGCGCCATTGACCGAGATTTCAGTGTTGCTGCTTAGACCAAATCCGGGCTTATCGCCAAGTTGATTCGAGACGCCGGGCTGCAGTAGCACGAGCTGTTCGAAGTTGCGATTACTGAGTGCCAGTTCTCGCACCTGATCGCCGGTGACCGTTCCGGATTGCTCGGCGGTCGTGGTTTGGATGGGGGTGTTCTCGGCCGTTACTTCGACGGTCTGGGCCACTTTTCCGGTCGCCAATTGGACGTCGAGAGTGTGCTTTTCGGCGACATTTAGGATCACGCCTTTGGCGACGTAGGTCTGGAATCCGCCGTTCTTGACCGTCACCGTGTAACGGCCGGCTGCCAGATTCGTAATATTGAAGCTCCCGGTGTTGCTGGTGGGTACCTCGCGCGCATCCGTTCCGGTGTCGTCGTTGTGCACCGTGATGGTCGCGTTGGCGACGACGGCGCCGCTGGCGTCAGTCACCGTACCGGTTAGCGTGGCCGCCAGTTCTTGCGCCGTACCGACCAGCGACAAGCTGAAAATCATTACGCCGATTGCCAGGAGCGAAAACAGCGCCCGCAGCGCTTTGCGCTCGGTTCGGTCCTTAAAGCTTCCAATTCTCAATTTCGTCATTGCATCTCTCCTCAAAAGACTTGCCACTGGGCGCCCCAAACGAGCTCTAATGGAAAACCATTATGCTATATAGCAGGCGATAGACCATGGTCAAGAAGAAAATACGAGACCCTGTGGAAATGTTCGCGGCGGGGTGTGTCGATGCTCTATATCACTTTTTCGACTGCTCCATATCGCTTTTCTCGCTGGGACCTGCGATGACAATAAACTTCAATTAATACGGGCAGAGAGCGAAGAAAATGCATTTTCGACGCGCCTCCGCGCTATAGCGACGGACGTGTATCAGGGTTACGGAAGCCATTCCTTGCGAGAATTAGGCTTTACATTAGCGATTGGGTGAGCTATATAGCTTTAGCTGTCGAAATGGCCGCGTGTTAGTTTGAATAGCTTGCCGAACGGGTTGACAGAGCAGTTACGGATCCGTCTGAAGACAATTATGCCTGGTGACCACCGCAACGGGACGCCCGTTTACAAGAGGATCCAGAGCCAGATCCGCGACCGCATTACGTCGTCGCACCTCAAGCCGGGCGATGCTGTGGCTTCCGAGCGCGAACTGGCGAAAACCCACAAGGTGAGCCTGATGACGGCGCGCCATGCCCTGGCGGGCCTGGAACGGGAGGGCGTTGTCGAACGGCGGCGCGGGGCGGGCACGTTCGTCGCCGCGCCGAAAATCCAGTTCAACAAGCTGATGAGCTACACCGAGCAGATGTCGAGCCGCGGTCTGGCTCCGCGTTCCCGCGTGCTGTTCGCAAAAATAATTTCCGAGGAGCAGGAAGTCGCGGCCAGGCTGGGGCTGCCCGGGTCGAGCCGGGTGTTGAAAATCCAACGATTGCGGCTCACCGACGAAGAGCCTTTCGCGCTGGAAACCTGCTACTTGCCGGCAGAGGAGTTTGGGGAGCTTGCGTCCGCGCCCTTGGGGAAGAACTCCCTGTTTTCGATTCTTCAGCACGACTACGGCGTGGAGCTTGCGTACGCCGACGAAGAAGTGGACGCCACCGCCGCCGACGCTGACATTGCCGAGTTGCTGGGCGTGCCGCGGGGCGCGTCGGCGTTACGCATTCGCCAGGTTATCTATTCGACCAAAGGCAAAGCTACGATTTACGGCGTAGGTTTCTACCGCTCCGAGCGACACACGCTCTTCATTCGCCGCTTCCGCTAACGGATGGGTGACGAGCCGGCAGCGGCAGAAACGGGCACGCAACGGTTGGCGTCAACCCAGATGCAAAAGGCAGACTGACTTTACTTCGGCCAGCCTGCCCGCGGTGGTTTGTCGTCGGAGCCAGTTTCGATCGCTATCGACCGAGGCCGCGCGCCATGGCCTTCACCAGCGTTCCATTCGCATCATCGTCTTTCACAGCCCAAACGTAGGCGCCACCCAGGCCTCCGGGAACCTTCAGGTCTACGTAGAGCATCTTCAGAAACGCCGTAGCCGGATCATCGTAGGTGTAAAACGTTCCGGACGTCGGATCGTAGAGTGATACCGCGACTCGTCGCGGATCGAAGTAATTGCTGTACCCGTTCGCCGTGAGAGTCGAAAGAGTCGAGTAGGTCGCAAGTCCCGGAGTCAGCAGAGTGTCACATCCCGCGGTATTACCGCTGAGGTCGGGACACAAACCGGTTCCGTTTTCCCACAGAACTGGAGAAGGACCAGTGGAATTCTGGTACAGGCCATGGTCCAGGTCAGGCACGCCGGTCCAGCCAGCGCCGTAAAGAGGCACGCCCATTGTGTACTTGTGTGGGGGCACGCCTGCGGCGAGATAGGCGTTTACGGTTGCGTCAATGTCGAGCCCTTGCCCGTACAGAGGATCCTGTTTGGAATCGAACAACGGAGATGCGTCATTGGTTTGCGAATCCCACGATCCGGCATAGTTGTAGCCGTCGATCGTAATGAAGTCCACTTGTTTGGCGGCATTTCGCAAATCGATGTTGACATAGTTCTGCGCGCCGGCAGGCCCGTCGAACGACATGACATATTGCTCGCCGGTCGTTTGCGACAAGGTGTTCAACTGATTGCGGAACTCCTGCAGAAGTGCGGTGAAGTTCTGTGTGTCGGTCGCGGTCGGAAATTCCCAATCGATATTGAAGCCATCGAATAAGCCGGGAGCTGCGATACCTGGCGCGATGTTGCCGTTGACAAAAAGGTTGATGCACGACGCGGCGAGCGCCTGACGGCCGGCCTGAGTGCTGGCGGCGCTCACGAAAGCCGCGGTATTCGCCGCGGAAGCGCCTCCCAAAGAAATCAACACTTTCAAATCGGGATGAAGTTGTTTGAGTTGTTGAATCGCGGCAAAATTTCCATATAGAGGCCCGGCATAGGCGACGCCACTCACGCTGGGCAGATACGGGGACTGGTAATCAGCCCATGTGTCGGCCAAGGCGCAGGCGGGCGACGGATCCGTCGTCACGTTTCCAAAGGCGTACAGGAGGTGTGTCAGCTTGTCGGCGACACCGTTCTGTTGCAGGTTCGCAATGTTGTAACCGGCGTAATAAATACTCCACTCTTCGAAGTATCCTCCCAGAATTTTGCCTTGATTGTGGTTTTTATTCTGGTTCTGTGCAGATGAAGAACAGACACATGCGATAAGTGTCAACAAACTCGTTAAAGCCACTCGGCACGGTCGTGGCAGGAAATTCTTTCTCATGGCAACTACCTCCAGAACTCATGAAGTTGCGAACGGGCGGAGTATAGACCTATATAGCAGACCGCCGCAATACCCTTATTTAAATGGGGAAGGGCTTGGAATTGCAGAGTACTACTCTATAGCTGTTTAGGCCGTTGAAGAGACGCGTCAAACGCATGCGCCGGCGAGGAAAGTAACCCTCAGGCTCCGCACCGCGACGGCGTTGATCGCTTCCGGTGATCAGGCTATTGGATGATGACCATGTTCATGCTCCACCGGGTGAGATTCAGGGTCAGTGGCAGGGACTGCGTGCCCATGCTGTTGATCGTGGGCGCGGCCCAGGTGCTCGTCCCGGCAGGGTCCGGCGGAGTGCCCGTGGGCGAACCCGACTGATCGTAGATGGCTTTATCGTAGGTGGTGACGGTGACGCCGGAAGAGGAGCTCTTTCCTGTTAGCGTGATTGCGACCGACTGGGCGGTGGTTTCGTTGTCGTTAAATAGGAACAGCGCCGTGCCGTTGAGATTAGTGGCGGCGTAGGCACGCACGTCGGTCGTGTCGCCGGTGACGGTTGTCGTTAGCACCGTTTGGCCATTGACGCCCATCTGACTGAACAACTGAAACGCGCGCGCCGTGGGAGACATGGTTCCGAGCGGACCCGCGCCGGGGCAGGTGCTATCTTCCGATCCATCGGAGAAGACGTTGTAGGCTCCGAAATCCTGCCAGCCATAGAGGGCCGTATTCAGGTTCCCGTTGGCGCCGTTGCAATTGCCGAAGCCGATCCACCAGGTCAGGCGCGAGACTCCGGCGTTCATCATTTCGCCTAGCACCTGGCCGGCATATAAACCCTGCGTAATCGACCAGCTTTGCTTGCCAGGGTTGCTGTAAGGCCCGCCGATCTCGCCCACGAAAATGGGTGTGTTCGGAGTCCCCCACTTGGACAATTCCGATCTGAGGGTGTTGATATTTGTGGTTAATCCCTGCGCGGCCTGCTGCACGATAAAGGTGTCGCTTTCCTGGCCTGGCGCCTCGGGATAATAATGGTATTCAACGAAGTCGTAGTACCCCATGGCATTGGACATGACAGTGTTGTCCCATCCACCGGTCGAGTTATCCGCGTCTACATCGACGCCGACCAGCGTGTTCGGGCTCGACGTCTTGATCGAATTGTAGTAGCCGTCTGTTCCCACCACGGCGGCTGCGTAGAGGGTGGGGTCGTTCTTCGTGGAGTGCAGGTCGTACTCCCAGCTGCCATATTCCTCGTTGCCCACGGTCATGTGGCTCGGCGTGATGCCAGCCACCAGCGCGGCCGTGACCCAGTTGGCAGCTTCGCTCGGATCGCCGCCTGCGGTGCACACGGCGTTCGAGCCGTAGTTTGCCGTTAACGCGACATCGAGCTTCGCGGGTTTGGCCATGTCGCTGACGAAATTCGTGAAGGTGTCATTCGAATCAGAATAGCCGCCATCGCATAGAAAATTAGTCTGCCAGTGGTAGAGGTCGGAGTCCGATCCGCCCGGCCAGCGCACCTGGGTAATTCCGGCGGACTGGAAAGCGTTCACAATTCCTGTCTGGTTAGAGACCAGGTCGTACCAGATGGCCATATTCATTCCCAGCAGCTTGTCGGTGACGGGAAGGTTGCCTGGAGTGATGACTCCGGTGCCATTGGCAAAGACTCCGGCCAGAGTCGCGCTCGAGCCACTTGCAATAGTGGAGGGATTCGCAGCGAAATCAGCAATAGAGGGGGCAGACGTTTGAGTGCTCGACGACCCGCCGCCGCAGCCGGTCAAGCCGAGGCTGACAGCGATGGCTAGCGAAGCGAGAACAAGACGACGTTTCATGGGAAGCCCCCCGGTCCAGGTTAGATAGAGCCCGCTCCCGCACCCTTTACGTATGTTGGAATTTTGAGTGCCGATGCAAGGGAGAGCAAAAATTGTCGCACACTTTCAATACTGTCGAGTGCCCGCACACGGCGCGGGCGTCGAACTCGAGCCCGTCATGGGATGACCTTGCGAGCATCGACCATGCGACTGTCCAGCCTATTCTGCGGGCAGAGCGAGGTCGAGATTACGGAGGGCCACTTCTTGTACGGCGGTGGCGATGCCGAGCACTGCACCTGCGACAGCAATCGTCTGGTTGCAGATCCGTCTCTACGACCCTGTCCCCGACAATGAGACCTGCTGAGGACTGCCGGCGGCACTATCGGTAATCTTCAGAATTCCGCTGCGGGCGCCGGTCTTCGTCGGCTTGAAGGTCACGCTGATCGTGCACGTCGCGCCGCTCGCTAACGAACTTCCACAGCCGCTTTCCCCAAAATCTGCCGCGTCGGCGCCGGAGATGGCGATACTGCTGATCGTGAGGGCCGTTGTGCCCACGTTCTTCAGGGTCAGGGTGTTGAGGGCGGTGCTGCCAACCGTCACCGAGCCAAAGTTCAGACTGGTCGACGACAACTCGGCCGTGGTGCCGATTCCGCTTAGCGGCACTTTCTGCGGGCTGCCGCTGGCGCTGTCGGTGAAGGTCAGAGCCGCGCTGCGTGTTCCTGTCGCCGTCGGTTTAAACGTCACGCTGACCGTGCAACTCGCGGCCGCTGCCAGAGACGCTCCGCAGGTCGTCGCCGTCTCCGGGAAATCTGCGGCTTCCGTACCTGTGACTGCGATGCTCGTGACTGTGATCGCGGACGTGCCGACATTCTTGAATGTCACCGTCTTGACGGCACTGGTTAACCCTGTCGCCAGCGTGCCAAAATTCAGAGTCCTCGGAGTGATCTCCGCAGTGGAGCCGATTCCGCTCAACGGGACCTGCTGCGGACTGCCACTGGCACCGTCAGTGAACGTCAGATTCGCGCTGCGAGCGCCCGTTGTCGATGGTTTAAACGTCACGCTGACCGTGCAATTCGCCGCCGCTGCCAAAGACGCTCCGCAAGTCGTCGCCGTCTCCGGAAAATCTGCGGCTTCCGTCCCAGTGACGGCGATGCTGGTGATCGTCAGCGCTGTCGTGCCCACGTTAGTGAGCGTCACTTTGTCGACCGTGCTGGTTAAGCCCACTGCCCAGGTGCCAAACGCCAACGATGTGGGAGAAAGCTTGGCGGTCGTCCCGGTTCCACTCAGCGGCACCTGCTGCGGACTGCCGGTCGCATTGTCGGTGATGCTTACCGACGCGCTGCGTGCGCCCACCGCTGCTGGTTTGAACTGAACCTTAATCAGGCAGGTGGCGCCTGCCGCCAGTGAGGTTGTGCAGGTGGTCGTTTCCGGGAAGTCGCTAACGTTGGCTCCGGTAATCGCAATCGAAATGCCGGAGAGCGTAGCTTTTCCGGAGTTCTTCAGAGTCACAGTCTTCAACGGACTGAGCACACCTGTGGCGACGGTGCCGAAGTTCAGACTGGTCGGCGTTAAGGTGACCGACGGACCGCTGCTCGAGTTGAATGTCGCCGTCACGGATTTGGCTGCGCTCATGGTCACGCTGCAGGCGCCCGTGCCGCTGCAAGCTCCACTCCAGCCGGCAAAGGTCGAGCCGGAGCCGGCAACTTGCGTCAGAGTCACGACGGTTCCGCTGTTGAAGTTATGGCTGCAGGTGCTCGGACAGCTGATGCCGCTTGGACTGCTGGTGACAGTGCCTGATCCTGTGCCGGCCACTGTCACCGAAAGTGCGAAAGTCGTGACCGTGGTGTTGAACGTTGCCGTCACCGATTTGGCTGCGCTCATGGTCACGCTGCAGGCGCCCGTGCCGCTGCAAGCTCCACTCCAGCCGGCAAAGGTCGAGCCGGAGCCGGCAACTTCCGTCAGAGTGACGACTGTGCCGCTGTTGAAGTTAGCACTGCACGTGCTGGGGCAAGTGATTCCGGTGGGGCTGCTCGTGACTGTCCCCGATCCCGTTCCTGCCAACGTCACCGAAAGAGCGAAGGTCGAAACCGTAGTGTTGAATGTGGCCGTCACCGATTTGGCTGCGCTCATGGTCAAGCTGCAAGTGCCAGTGCCGCTGCACGCCCCAGTCCAGCCGGCGAAGGTGGATCCCGCGGTCGCCTTTGCCGTCAGAGTCACGACGGTCCCACTCGCGAAGTTTGCGCTGCAGGTCGTCGGACAAGTGATGCCGCTCGGGCTGCTGCTCACGCTTCCGCTTCCGCTGCCAGCCAAGGTGACCGAAAGACTTTCGGTAGTGGCGAGACTCAGCGTCCAGGCGCTGCGGCCGTGAGTGCCGGCAACGAGAGTGCGAGTGGCATGCTGGAAGGCTAGCGACATGACTCCGACATTCGGCAGGCCTGTGCCCAACACTGACCATGTTGTCCCGCCATTACTGGTAAAAAAAGCGCCTACGTCCGTGCCGACGTAATAGGTGTTGGCAACATCCGGATCGATGGCGATGCTCGTGACTTCAATGTTCGGCAAATTGCCGCTAATGTCGGTCCAGGACGCACCGCCAGTTGTTGTTTTGAATACGTGCCCGACCGTATCGCTGAAGCCGGAAAAACCGCCGTAGGTAACGTATGCGGTAGTGGAGGTTGTGGGGTCAACTTTGATATCCGTTATAGCTCGCGTGGCGGCTGTGCTGATGTTGAACCACGTGGAACTCGTACCCGAAAGCGCGATCGTGGTGACCGCGACAATCGCGTCGTCGGAACCGGTGTAGATCGTATTGGAGTCGCTGGGCGCTACCGCGACAATTGAGAGCGTGCCTCCGTTGGTCAGATCCGGAGAGATCGCGTTCCAGGTGGTTGCCCCGTCGGTGGACTGGTACAACTGATTCGCTCCCACATAAACATTCGAAGGAGTCGAAGGGTCGACAACGACGGGCGGAATGAAAGCAATCCGGCCGCTCGAAGAGATCGTCGGCGCAACGTTCGAGAAGGTGTTGAGGCCGCCGCCTGTCGTCGATTTTTCAACGCAGGGACCGTGCCCGGTCACGTAGACGGTATCGGGGCTCAGCGGATCGATGGCGCTGAATCCTCCATCACCACATGGAGCGACGCCAGTCCACGTCAAAGAGTCGGTGTAGCCCTGCGGGCCGTTATCCTGCGCTCCGCCGAACATGCGATTGACGTTGGTAGGATCAACCGACAGTCCGTTATAAAACTGAGTGATCGCGAGGGTGGCGTTCAGGCTGGTCCAGTTTACAGTTGCAGCAGTAACGTTGGTGGAAGTCCAAACTCCTCCATCGGTGCCAACGTAAACCGCGCTACCCGAGGGCGAAAATGCGACCGCGTGACCATCTGTGTGCACGTTCACGCCATTGGCTCCGCCGCCCAACAAGGTCCAGGTAGTACCTCCATCAGTCGAACGAACCACAGTGGTCTGGGAATCGGTGGCGTATTGATACGCTCCGGCTGCAAAAACTACATTCGCATTGTTGGGTGCGATCGCCAGAGCCATGTCGTACCAGCACTGCGGATTGCAGTAATTTGGGACGCTGGTAAGTTGGGTCCAACTGGTGCCCGAATTGGTGGTCTTGTATAGCGCGTATAGGCTACCAGCGCTAGCGTTGGCGATGCTGGCATAAAGCGTGGTTGGGGTGGAAGGCGCCATCGCAAGCGCGATGCGACCGGCCGGTGCGGTTCCTGCCGTTAGCAGCGGACTCCAAGTGACACCACCGTCGGTCGATCCGTAAATTCCGTTCGCCGAGTTGCCTGCACTAGCACCGATCGCGGCGAACGCATTGTTTCCGTTGGTCGGATCAAAAACAACCCCAGTCGCCGGGAATCCGGAGCCGCCGAGAACACCCGTCCAGGTTTTGCCGCCATCTGTGGAACGGTACACTCCGTCTGCACCTTCAAGAGTTACCCCGGCCAGCAGAATCTGTCCGTTCGTAGGATGAACCGCCAGAGAGCCGATGGATCCGCCTCCGGTGGTTGAGTCAAAGGGGCCGACAAAAGGTCCGGGTAAATTCGTCCACGTCGTGCCGCCGTCTGTTGACTTCAGAATGCCAGCTCCGGTGTAGCCGTCCTGGTTGTTATTGTCCTCACCCGTGCCGGCATAAACGTTGAGGTGATTGGAGGGATCGATGGCAATCACGCCGATGGCAAGGCTAACCTGCGTGTCGGTGAGTGGAGTCCAGTTGGTGCCTCCATTGGTCGTCTTCCATACACCGCCATCCGCCCCGCCTGCATAAATGATGCTGGCGTTCGTCGGATCGACAGCCAGTGCCGTCACTCTTCCAGAAACATTGGGCGAGCCGGTAAACGCTTCCGATAGCAGAGGAATGGTTGGCTCCGGACCGATAGCGGTCCACGCAGACGTGACTAACGGATGAATTGTCGCCTGTGCCCGCGCCTGGGCTTCCATCAACTCGCGCTGACGAAGCGCTTTTACGCGCATACCCGACGGAATGTGTGTCAGTGGATAAGCCCGCTGATGGTGGTACCACTCCTCACGCTGCTGGATGGAGGCGGGCGATTCGAATTCCGAATCGGCTTCTTGAGCGGCCCCCACGGCGACAAACAATGCAGCAAGGAAAACCACGATCAAGGCGAGCAGCCGCGACATCTTCATAGCCATCTCCAGACGAAATTGTTTTAAGTCGCGAGACTCCTGAGAGGGGGATCTCAGCTCGCATCGATAAGGTGTTGGGGGAGTATCCTCTCGTGATCGGAAAAGTTTGTCAAGCCAAGAGTTGAAAGAACGTACTACTATGCAAGTCTTCACTCGGTCTTGGCTGCCTTGCCGGAGACCTGCTCGAAAATGGAAAAGAAGAAATGGAAAAGTCTTCTTGTCACGCCACACCCGAAACGTGCAATGTTTCAGAAAGTACGGCGCACAGGATTCCACAAACCCCCGGCGCAACGAAGAAATTATCGAGGGCAGTCGTGTCGAACGGCGACGAGGGAAACCTGCTCCAGGTCGGGGTAATGTCCGTTCTTGTCGGAGCTGCGGTCCGCGGGCGCGAGCTGCTGGACGGTCGTTCGCGCCGGTAACTCGCCACGGAAATATTTCCCATACATCTCGTCGAATGGCTTCACGTCTGCCATGTTGTCGAGGTAAACCGTTGTCGACACCACCTGGCAGAAATTCATATCGGCTTCTTCGAGATTATCCAGTTGGTTGCGCATCGTCTGAACCAGTTGGAGAGCGGTGGTCGAGAAATAGACTCCTTCATTCGGTCCTGGGATGAAGCCGCTCTTGGCGGAACAGTACAACGTGTCGCCGGCAAAGACACACGGACTCGCCGTGGGACTCGGCGGGATATTCTTAGGGCGCACGGCGTGCCGTTGCTTCAAGTCGCGCACCGCCACGCCCGTGTATTCGATTTGCGCACCGCTGGGCAGGCTCGTGACCTCGATCGTCGCCCGGGCCGGAGTGTTGCCGAACTCGAAGCGGCGTGCATAATGCTGGTTCATCACTCGCGTCGGGATTTGCGAAGTCAGAAAGGGATTGACGAAAACGACGTGGCCGAGGTCCAGTCCCGCGGCCTCCACAACAGCTTTCATTTGGTCGAGCGCGTAGTCGACTTGGACCGCTGGATCCGTCGAAACTTTCTCAGCGGCAGGTCCGCGAGGCAGGGCAGAAATAAACAGGCGATCGTGAGTAAGAATCCCCGGCGAAAAAGGTTCGTCTGATTTGTAGTTCGGTGGATAGACAGGCTGCTTCTCCGAAAGATTCCGCACGGCGACCGCATTGATCTCGATTGGCGGATCAGCAAGCCCGGCTACACCAAGGACAGCCCGGGCTGGCGGAATCTTTGCGAAGAACTCAGCGAAGACGCGGTTCATGTCTCCGTATTGAGTGATGTCTGTAAGGTAGACCGTGGTGTAGACAACGTGATCCATCGTCAAGCCCGCGGCTTCGACGACTGATTTCAAATTCGTAAGCGTCTGCCGGGCTTGACCCTCGAAAGTTGCGGGTAACGCACCATCAGCACTATGGGGGCCTTGACCGGAAACGTAGATGTAGTCTCCCGCATCTACGCTCGATGGATTTGAACCGTGGCGGGTGGGAGCTTGCTGGGAAGGAACGGTCGGTGCCGTCTGAGCTTGTGCACTGACGGCCGACCAGATCAGCAATGGAACAAGGAATAATCTCATACGTCTTCTCTCAGGATTTGAAAAAAGGAGGCCGCATCGGTTCTGCCATGTTTAGGCTGCGCGCGCTTTTTTCTGTGCTGTACCCAGAACGCTTCGCAACCTCTGTCCCACAATCACTTCTTCGCCGGGCTGGATGGTCATGGAAACCAGTTCGATGTGTGTTGCTTCCGGCCGCTCTTTTCTCGTCGGGTTGGGCTTGCCCTCGCGAACCACTCTTACCAGGCTGGGATTGTCGGCACCGAGCACTTCGATCACCGGATCACCGTCACGCAGGGCCTGCACGCAGTCAGCGATGGTGAATCCCCAGGCGTGCTGATCCCAGGAGACTTTGAGAGTAGGAAATCGATTCCCATCGTCTGGAATGTAGATTTCTGTTTTCACACCTGGCACCGTCTCCACCAGTTTCCGGATGCTGTCGACGCGATCGTTCCACTCGCGGTGGAGCTTCTTGTCGTCGATCTTCAGCCAGGTTTCGAGCGCGGTAAGGCAGCCGATCATCTCTTCTTTTCCAACCTTCATGGGGCGGCACACGGCGCCTTCGCGCGGGCTGGAATTCATGATGGCCGCCTCGATCAAATCTTTTCTCCCCAGCAGCACGCCGCTGCACTGCGGCCCCCGCAGACCCTTTCCGCCGGAGAAGGTGTAGAGGTCGATTCCCATTCGCGCGTAAAGCTTGGCGTTCTCCGCCGGAGGAATGCCGGCGGCGTCGTCGAGCAGGAGCGGCACTTTATGGTCTTTCGCGATCGCGACTTCCTTCTGTAGTTCATCGCCCAGGTGCTGGGTGTAAATCAGGGTCGTGTTCTGGTTGATGGCGTTGGCCAGTTCCTCTGGCGAGTAGGCGAGCACGAGTTTCGCGCCCGTCAGCCGGATGGCACTGTCGAAAGCGCTCCTGCCGCCGGACATGACGACTTCATTCTTGAGGCCCGTAGTGTCAGGCAACTGCCAGATTAACTTGTCATCGGTGCCCGCCATGGATCCTGCAGTTGCCACAGCCATCGCGCCAGCTGCGCCGGAGGTAATCATTCCAAACTCTGCGCCTGTGAGTTCGGCCAATCGCCGCCCAATCGCGTGCTGCAAATCCAGCATGTTAACGAAATACTGCCCTGCTTCGATCATGGCTTCGCGAACTTCGGGAAACTCCAGAGAGCCGCTCAAGTAGGTCCACGTGCCGCGGCAATTGATGACGGTTTTTACTCCCAGACGGGTATAAATATTTTGTCGAAGATCCCTTCCTACGGCGCTGGCGGCCTTGGCGTAAAGATCAGACACCGCGATCTGACTCAGCAGCGGAGCGGCTGCTACCCATTTCATGAATGACCGCCGGCTGGAATTTAAATCATGCATTTCGACACCTCACGGGTTGACGACAAAATGGGTTGAAGACAAACTTTTCATTCTGGCGCGTGGATTTCAATTCTAAGGATGAAGCTCCTCATCCTTCACCGTCGGCGGCGAAGGGACATCCGCAGCGTGCGCCGCGCCTAGGATGTAAGCGACGAGATCCTCGATCTCGCTGTTGCTGAGGCGTCGCCCGTAGTCGACCGGCATCGGCTCTCCAGTCTTCCGTTGGACAGACACCATGCTGGATTTCATCAGCAGATAAAATCGGCCATCGCTGTTCTGCAGCTGCAAAGAGGCGTTGTCTTCGTTCCGAATCATCCCCGAGAACTTTCGACCATCCCCTGCCACAGCGGTTGCAGTTTCCGGCGGGCCTCCGGCCGGCCTGACAATCGCTTCACGAATCTCGCCCGTCTGATGATCGCGTGCAAACTCGGTGACGTCTTCGGCGACGATTTGTGCCTTGCTATGGCACGCGAAGCAGCCGGCCTTTCCGAAGAAAAGGTTTTGACCCCGGAGGGGGTCGCCCGGCACGGCTTCCTTCGCAGACTTGCCCTGTAAGAAGCGTACATAAGCAACTAGCGCGCGATCATTTTCGTTGCCCAGGTTCGCGAAGCTCGGCATTCCTGCCTCTGTAATCCCTTCGTGAATCACGTCGAGCAGCGCCGCATCCGAGAGCGTCCTCATGGCCAATCGGCCAACGATGTCAGGCGCATGCTCACCGCCGAGCCCGTCGAGCCCATGGCAAGTGGCGCACTTCGTTTCGAAAACACTCTTCCCCCGTTCCGCCTGTGAACTGGGCGTAGAACCTTGACCGTCCGAGTCCTGGCTAAACGCGGTGGTGTTTGCGCCGAAGCCGATTAATCCAAAGCTGACTGAACAAAAAAAGATCAGCGTCAATCTGATCTCTCTGACGGCCGCCTTTGTGCCCATTCGCCAATTCACGTCGCACTTCTCATAACCGCGAACTTGATATATCACAGAATCTGGTTGACGCAAATCAAATTATTTCGTTTCATTGGGTTTCGTTTCGTTTTCTAAGGGGTCAGCGAGCCGGAAGAATCGGCCAAGGCGCCCGATGAATTTATGATCGCGCATGATTAGAGAGTCGTCAGGGTGATGGGCGAGTATTATGACGTGGCGGATCGGAGGAGAGGACAGGATGCGGCGTGTGACGCTGGTTTTGCTTTCTTGCGTGATGAACCTAAGCTTCGCTTCCGCCCAGGCTGCGGGTCAGCCGAATCAGAGCGATTCGGCCTGTCGCATCGAGGCCGCGAATTACAAGGGTTGGAGCGCACAACAACTTTCCAACCGCTGGCTAAAGCTGGAGGTCGTACCGCAAAATGGCGGGCGACTCATGCAGGTGATTTTCGCGGGGCATCCGTTTCTGTTCGTGAATCCCGTGTACGAAGGAAAATACCTGCCGCCCGACCCGTCGCGATGGTTCAACTATGGGGGCGATAAACTCTGGCTCCTGCCCGAGGGCAATGACGATGAACAGCACTGGGTGGGCAATTCCGACTTAATCGACGACGGCTCCTACGCCTTTCGAAAGGTTTCGGAAGGCCGGGCATGTGAGATCGAATTGAGCGGCCCCGCCGATCCGCAGACGGGAATTCAGATCCGGCGCACGATTAGACTCGACGCCGACTCTCCGCGAATCCACTTTCACGCAACTATGCAGAACACCTCGGGGCATACCGTTGAGTGGTCCATGCAATCGGTTTCGCAGTACAACACCGCCGACGCCACGAATCCGTCGAAAATCAACCACAACTTCTTTGCCTACACTCCGGCGAATCCGTCGAGCAGTTATCTCAACCGTTATCACGTGCGTTTCGGTCCGGCGGAGAATCCGTCCGTTTCCGTCAGGGACGACGGGCTCTTCGCTCTTCACTATGCGCACATGGCCGCCGAACTGTGGTTGGATTCGACGCCTGGGTGGCTGGCTGTTGTCGATGGCGAAAGCGGGTATGCCATGGTTGAGCGCTTTCGCTACGAAAAGAGCGAAACATATCCGGGCAAGGCATCCGTTATTTTTTGGATGAACGGTCCGGAGACGAGGTTGAATTCCGAGGGCGAGCCTTCGCTGACTTCCGGAGGCGATGGTTCCCCTCGTTATCTCGAGGCCGAGATCAATAGCCCGCTGCTCCAGTTGCGACCGGGCGAAACTCGCGGTCTCGACACTGAGTGGTTTCCGACTCGTGCCGGCGGCGAATTCCACGGCGTGGAAGATGCCGGCGTAGTTGTGCATCCGCTTCAAGCTACACGATTGCAGAGTGGACACCTCCGGCTTTCGGGTTCCTTTGGTGTGTTTTTCGCTGGACGATTGGTCGCTCATCTCTACAGTGAACACGGTGCTCTCGTCGGCACCCTGCCACTGAACCACGTCGACCCGGCCGAACTTGTCGTTCTGGATTCGGAGTTAACAGCGCCTGCCAAACCCTCGCGGATATCGCTTCACCTGGAAGACAGCAACGGGCTGGATCGCGGTTCTCTTCAAGAAGTTAAAGTCGAGGAAGTTCCGGCCGTGGCGGTCGAAGCCCATTGACATGAAATCATTCCGCATGAAGCTCAGTGTCATCTCATCTGCAGCCGTTTTGTGCTGGAGCTTTGCTGCGGCACAAACTGCGGCGAAACACGGGCAGGCTCCCGTGGTCGCCGACGTGAACGTGAGCGCGGACGATCTGCTGATTCAGCCTCCTGGAGAGAATTGGACTTCTTACAACGGCGACTACACCGGGCGTCGCTACAGCAGCCTGCACGAAATTACTCCCAAAAATGTCGCGCAGCTTCGAGCGTCGTGGATTTTTCATCCCTCCAATTCCGACAGGCTGGAAGTGACGCCCGTGGTCGTGAGAGGCGTGATGTATGTCACCTCGGCGAACGACGCCTGGGCGCTTGATGCTCGGACCGGCCGGGTTATTTGGCACCACGAGCGCCCGGTGAGCGCCGGATTGCTCGACGATGCTGCCGGTCATCACAACCGCGGAGTCGGAGTTTGGAAGAACTTCGTCTACATGGAAACCGACGACGCTCACCTGCTATGTCTCGATGCGCGGTCGGGTCACCTGATTTGGGACGTGATGTACGCCGACAAGGCGAAACAATATGGCGCGACCAGCGCTCCGTTGGTTGTGAAAGATGACGTGATCGTCGGGACCTCCGGCGGCGACTCCGGCGTGCGCGGTTTCGTGGCTGCGTACGACGCGCTGACCGGCAAACTGAAATGGCGCTTCTGGACGATCCCCGGTCCAGGAGAATTCGGTTCTTCCAGTTGGCCCGGGGATTCCTACCTGCATGGTGGCGGCACGACCTGGATGCCCGGCACATACGACCCTAAACTCGGCACTCTTTATTGGACGACCAGCAACGCCGCTCCCGATTTTGTAGGAGATTCTCGCCCCGGAGACGACCTTTACACCACATGCGTCCTGGCTTTGAACGCCACGACCGGTGCGCTGAAGTGGTATTTCCAGTTCACTCCTCATGACCTGTACGACTACGACGCCACCGAGACGCCGGTGCTCGTGAATGCAAAGGTGAACGGCGAGGCGCGTGATTTGCTGGTGCAGGCTAACCGTAACGGGTACTTCTATATTCTCGACCGGACTGACGGAAAGTTCCTGAAGGCAATGCCTTTCGTTGAGAAGCTGAATTGGGCGAAAGGAATTGACGCCTCCGGCCGCCCCGTATTATCGGGACGAGTGCCGACTGCGTCGGGCACCAATATTTGTCCGAGCATCGAAGGCGCTACGAATTGGTTCTCGCCCTCTTACAATCCTGGTACTGGATTTTTCTACGTGATGGCGCTTGAGAGTTGCAATGTCTTTTTTTCTCACTCGCAACCATTTACTCAAGGCGAAACGTTTTACGGTACGGGCACGAAGCAGGCGGTCGACGACCACGCTCAAAAGATTCTGTTGGCGTACTCCGTCTCCGACGGAAAAATTGTTTGGCGTTATCCTCAGGTTGGTCGGGGAAACTCCTGGGGCGGGACGATGACGACGGCGGGCGATCTGGTTTTCTTCGCGAACGATACCGGAGCATTTGAGGCGGTCGAAGCGCGAACCGGACGCGCCCTCTGGCAATTCAATACCGGCCAGAGCATCCACGCTTCGCCGATGAGCTATGCGGTTGATGGCACGCAGTATGTGGCGATCGCCGCCGGCAGCGACGTGATCAGTTTCTCGCTACCGCATTAAGGTGTGAGCAGGGAACATCCACAGCTTGCTGCCCGAATTGCCTGCGAACTATTTTTGCTTCACGGCGATGGCGGAGATTTCGATGCGAGCGTTATTCACCAGAGCAGCCGCCTGGATCGTCGCCCGGGCTGGTTTGGGGTCGGGCATTACGCCCTTGTAAATCTTGTTCATGTCAGGAAAGTCATGAATGTCGGCGAGGTAGACTGTGACGCTGACGACATCCTTCAGTTCGAAGCCAGCGGCCTTGAGGACCTTTTGAACATTCTCGAGCGCCGCGGTGGTTTCGGGGCCTATTCCCCCGGCGACCACTTTGTCGGATGCATCTGTGCCCTCTTGACCTGCGACATAGAGTGTATTTCCGGCAATGATGCCGTCACTGAAAGGAAGTCCTCTGGTGGTAGATAGATTGATAGCCTTTCGTTCCTGGGCGAACCCCGATTGCGCCGCAGCGCCGAGGATTAATGCGATGGCCACGGTTGACATGAGCAGCCGGGTACTGGTGATGAGTATGGTGGTTTTCATTTTCTGTCCCCTTCGCAATCGGTGAATTTTGACGAATCGGTGATTAACAAATTAGCGGATTGACTCTTCCGCGTCGCAGAGAACCATGTTAGAGTCCGCGCACATATATACATCCTGGAGGACGAAATGAACAAGTTTCGCCGCTTTGCGAAGTCCTGCACGATCGCGGCAGCTCTCCTTTGCATTGGAACTTTGTGCGCCATCTTCTATGGCGTGCAACTTCATGCCGTGCAATCCAGCGAAATCAGCGGGCAGTCCGAAAGCGCACTAATTGCGGACTATCGCCGTGTTGAAGTGGCCTCCGTCTCCGACGCGCTGGAACAGTTGACCGGCAAGCGCATGTACATGAGGCACCACATGCAGCCCATCTTCACCACGAAGTTTGCCGGCTTCGCACGGACCGTCCAACTGAAAAGGGACGAAGGCAACAACGATCCCACGGCTTTGAACGGGATGCTGACAGCCATCGATCAGGGCTCCACAGATTCCGTTTATGTGATGGTGGTCGAAGACGGTCAAGACATCGCAGGCATGGGCGGACTCATGGGTACCGCTATGGCTGCGCGCGGGTACGCCGGCGCCGTGATCGATGGTGGAGTGCGCGATGTGGCCTATCTGCGCAAGATTGGATTCCCCGTTTATGCGACCGGCATAGTTCCTTCGACTTCCGTGCATCACTACCGGTTCGCAGGCGCGCAGCTTCGTGTGGTTTGCGACGGGGTGGAGGTCGATGCAGGCGACATCGTCGTAGCGGACAGCGACGGCGTGGTAGTGGTGCCAAGGGCGAGAGCGCAGGAAGTGTTGGTTCTAGCGCAGCAAATGGATTTCAAAGAGCACTCGATGTATCCCGTTATCGAACAGATGAAATCGATCGTCGAGGCGGTCAAGAAGTTTGGCAGACTGTAGACAAAGAAATCTGTTTGTGCAAATCTCGAAGACCAAACTTGAGATGTCCAAACTTGAGAAGTTCAATCTTGAAGGGAGACCACATGAATTCGCCTTTCACTCGCAGAACGTTCGCCGCGAGGTTTGCTTCCGTGCTTTCCGCCTTGGGCGTTGCATCCGCTGTATTGCCCAACCGTGCTTCGGCGCAGAGTCCCGCTGTACAGGATGCGGGAGAAATCCGCAAGCTGAATAGCGAGGGCAAACCGGGCAGCGAGAAAGACGCCATCATGCCAGTCGTTATCCACCGCGGGCTGATTTATGTTTCAGGGCAGGGCGCTCACGATTCTCGGGATTCGAAGGAGTGGACGATCGAATCTCACACTACCATGGTCATGGACAAGATCAAGAAGCATGTGGAAATTGGGTAGTGGGCTGTTTTGAAATTCAGTAGGCAAGCGTAACGTCGGACTGTACTCCGTTATAGACCATGAGGAACCACTTGAGGATGTCGCGACCCATTAGCATTATGATCTCTTTGTTATCGAAGGTGGTCCATTTCAACTCGCACCCAACGACCCGCATCGTGGACAAGAATGCGTCATTGGAGAGATTCAAGCCCGGAAACTGAATCTTTGCTGGATACACAAAGGAAAATTTATCCTTCGTATGCGGTGTTGACATTGGAATGTGATCTATTGGCTGCACGCCGAAGTCGGTAAAAATTTGTTCATGAACAGCCGAAGCTGATGCTCCCGTGTCGATTAAAGCGTGGCCCGTAATAGGTGCGGGAATTGGGATTCCGTCTCCGAAGGCAAAGCTGTTCGAGCGCAGGGGGTATACCAACCGTTACTTGGAGAATCGCTCCAGTTTCGGCCAGCGTATAACCCTTATCTTTGTCCCAATGAAAGAAATCAAATACGGGCATTCATCAACCCCAGAACGAAGGCTTGATTACGATACACCTCGGGGTCGGGGGATATTCTCTTAACTAGGAAAGGCTCTTTGCCGAACTTCTTAACACCTTCGTCATACGCATTCTCTGCCGTATCGAACGCGCCGATAAATTCGTTCCCGTGAATGAGTGCAAATTTCCCTTCGTGGGCTTGCAAGAGTTCGGCCTTCTTGGCTTCAAATAGGACGAGTTCTTTTTCAAGAGGCATTTTGGTTTTTCCGGAGGATACTACCACGAAGCGGGGGGAAAATCACTACCGCTTTTATTGTACCCGAATTTTAAGCCGCTAGGGAGTGCCGTTCTAGTAATTGAACCAATTCTGTCATAGTCCAAACATGATCCGTTAGGCCAGCTTCCATCGCTGGGGTGACGCGCAAGGTCTGATGCACGCGGCAAAAATTGTAGTACGCATGGTAGATCGCAACCATGTGGCAGTGGTTCTCAAACTTCTTTGAAAAGGCATTTGTGAGCCGCGTGAATCGCCGGACGCCCATTCGTAGGTTTAAATTCTGTCGCTCTACATAGCTGGTAGAGATGTGATTGCGGTCAGGATCGCCGCTCAGAATGCCCGTGCGCGTTCCGATGCAAGCGGCGGGGCTGTAGCGCGTATCAGGGCGGTCTGTGGGTGCGCCGTACAGCTTTATTAGCATCGCGTAATCCACGTCCATCCCGAAGGCACCCTCAACAGCCTCAGCATATGCCCTGTGGCCGTCCGTTGTGATCTGAATGCGCGTGGTCACACGCGATGCTAAATCCTCCATGAACTGACAGGCCCAAGATGCATCCCGGTCGCCACACAGGTATGAGATAATCAGCTTGGAATCCGCGTCGATAGCGGTCCACGTCCAAATGCTGCCAGCGCCCGTACCCTGTTTCTCTAGCGGTACGTTCTTTTCTTTGGCGTAGCAGAACGACCAAATTTCATCGCACTGCACACGGGCGGTTTTCACCCCACGAACTGCCATATTGTGATGAGCGGCGCAAGCCCATCCCATATCCCGAATCAGCTTTAAAACGGCATCCTTGCAGGCTCCCGTTAGCCTACAAGTCGCCCGAATGCTGTTTCCTTCTACCAAAGCGTTTACGATCTGCGCCCGTTTCTCAGTAGATAAGCGGTTCATAATGAAGCAATAATATGCTTGAGCGGGTATGCAGTCAAGAAAATAGTGCGGAATGGTATAATTATTTTACGTCGTTATACCGATTCCCCTTGACGGATAATACCAATCGGCATTAAGTTTAATGACGAAGAGGGAGGGAATATATGTCTAGTCCAGAATCGGCAGTAACAGAACCCATCGAAATGGATGAGGGGCAGGAAGATAAAAGGGAGCGATCTACGGTCGAGTTTCCTTACCTCGATCTTGACGCTGCTGTGGAAGTGGCTCAAGGCGTCCACCAGGTCGGAGGCTCTAGCTGTGGCTGGGACCAGCTCGCAGCGCAGATGGGGCAGACTGCGAAGGGTGGCGGCTTCCGACTGAGAGTGATGACCGCGAAAACCTTTGGCCTTGTTACCTATGGGCAAGGGATCGTTACGCTCACGGAACTCGGGAAACGCCTTAACGATCCACAGCAAGAAAAGGCAGCCAAGGCCGATTCGTTTCTCAGGGTCGAACTCTACAACAAGATTTATGAGTTATTCAAGAATGGGACGCTGCCGCCGCCAGACGCGCTCGAAAATGAAATCGTGAAGATGGGCGTAGCGCCAAAGCAGAAGGGGAAAGCCCGTCAAGCCTTTCAACGATCGGCGAACTCAGCCGGATATTTTTGGTCCGGCCCAAATCGACTCGTTCGACCTTCCATTAGAGCGAGCGCCGCCGCTGTGCCAGCGGTCGAACCCGATCCCGATCCTAGCGAGAAGAAAAAGAAGCGGGAGGATGACCACACAGACCGCAGACATCCTTTGATCGAAGGCTTGTTAAAAGAGCTGCCTGAGCCTCAATCAGAATGGACAACCGAAGATCGCAAGAAGTGGCTGGAAATGGCGTCCACTATCTTCAATGTGATCTATAAGGATTCCGACGATAGCCGGGGATCATTGAAAGTTGTCGTCGAACGAAATTCTGCAAAATGAGAGATGCCTGATTGCAGAACAGGCTTTCGGAAAGGGTGCGGTGATGCAACTGAAAATAATAACGACTAGCCCTTTGTATCTTGCCTATCGTGCAGGGGGCTGTAACGACAAACCCCAAGTCAGGTAACCTTCGCGGGGCGTCCCTGACTTGGGGCAGATAGGCTTTCTACCAGCCTAAACCTTCAACCTTTTCCCCAGCGTGCTTTCGCGGCACGCTGGGCTATTTCTGTACGCTCTTGCGGTGTCAACTTCGCGGCTCTCGCTCTGCCACCCTTCATCCCACCCAGCTTGCCGAGTGCCACAGCCGCCGGATTCTTCTTGCGCGGCGGAAACGATAGCGTCTTGGGTGCTGGCCTTAACTCCGCACCAATGGCTTGTTCTATCACCCTCAGGGCGTTCTGTGCCACGTCGCCCTTGCTTGAGCGTCTACGCATGGCCTATGATGCCACACAGGAGAATTTATGGCAAAGAAAATTCCTGAGATCACGGATAGCACCAGTGCTATCGGAGCAGTGGCAGCAGCAATCTCGTCTGTCGGAGATGAGTTTCAGTCAATCAAATTCAAGATTGGAGAAATGGCTGAGTCCATCGATAGACTCGGTTCGGTCTCCGATCTGGCCGAGGTAATGGCACTCTCCGCCATTGCTGAACATGGTGACGATGAAGAGCGGGAAGCAGCCATAGAAAAATTGAAACGAAGCTATCTCCGAGACTGAGCCAATCAGGCGGAAAATTCAAAACAGCCCACTACCGGAAATTGGCGGCGGAACGATGGGCAGCATTCTTCAGTTGAATGTCTACCTCGTGAAGATTGAACACTGGGACGGAATGCACAAGGTGTTCTCAACCTATTTTCCGCACGGCGGACCGTCGCGCACGACCGTCGCGGTGGCTGCGCTTCCTGGAGATTCTCTGGTGGAAATCAACTGCATCGCCGCAGTCGCCGTCAAGTGACCGGCTAAGGAGCTACACTCATGAGACTCAACTCAAGCTGGAACCGCCGAAGTTTTCTCAGCAGCGTGAGCGCCATCGCTGGTTCGATTCTTTCCACTTCGACCCTGGCGTCGCAAAAACTGTTCGCCGCGACTCGCCATGCTCCGGCCAGCGCTCCGGTGACTGGTTTCGGACAGACCGGCAATCCCTACGAAGAACTCGGGGTTGCGACTGTGATTAATTGTGAGGGGACAATGACCGTGCTGGGCGGTTCGCTGCCCCATCCGGAGCTCGAAGCGGTCATGACCATGGCCGGGCGCCACTTTGTCAGCATTCCGGAGCTGGAGGTGGCTGCGGGCAAGCGCATCGCAGATATGCTTAAGTTACCGGATGGCTACACCGCGCTGGTCACTTCAGGGGCGGCGGCAGCGATTCAATCGGGACTGGCAGGCATTCTGACCGGTGGGAATGAGGCCATGATCCGGCAACTCCCCGACCTGACTGGAATGAAGTCGGAAGTAATTATCCAGAAGTCGCATCGCAATCCCTTCGATCACCAGTTGCGATCGACCGGAATCAAACTCGTCGAGATCGAAACTCCGGATCAATTGCGTGCGGCAATCAACGAGCGCACGGCCATGATGCACTTTTCCAACTTCGCAAATGCCGCCGGACGAATCAAGGTTGATGAGTGGGTCAAGCTGGCGAAGCAATACAACATTCCTTGCATGAACGATGCGGCCGCCGATACGCCGCCGGTCTCTCATCTCTGGGACTACACCAACATGGGCTATGACCTAGTGACGTTCAGCGGAGGAAAGGCGATTCGCGGGCCGCAGTGCGCCGGCTTGCTCATCGGCCGCAAAGACATGGTGGCGAATGCACTGCTCAACAACAGCCCGCACGAAGACACGATCGGACGCAGTCAGAAGGTCGGTAAGGAAGAAATCCTGGGAATGGTCAAGGCTCTTGAGCTTTTTCTGGCGGAAGATCACGAAGCTCTGGCCAAAGAGTGGCAAGCCCAGCTGGAAGGAATCTCGCGCGAAATCACGAAGGTTCCCGGGGTGACCACATCGTTCTTCGTGCCCGATATCGCCAATCATGTGCCTCACATGAGCATCACCTGGGACGCGGCCCGCATTCCCCTGACGCCCAAGCAAGCTTCGAAACTGCTGCGGAATTCGAAACCCTCCATTGTGATCGGAGGCGGTGAAGAACGACCGGGATTAGCCATGTGCGCGTTCATGCTGCAACCCGGCGAAGACAAAGTTGTTGCCGAACAGCTTTCGCGCTTGTTGCGCGAACACGCGGCATAAGCGAGGCTGCCACTGCGATGAGCGGCGAGAGAACTGGCTCAGCTGGAACGAGTAACGTGCGATGGTTTCTGGTTTCTTGGTTGTTTGTCCTCAGCGCCGTCTCCTATCTCGACCGCGTAAACATTTCCATTGCTGGCGGCTCCATTGCTGAGGCCTATCACCTCAGCGATGTGCAACTGGGTAAAGTATTCAGCGCCATGCTGGTTGGCTATGCGCTCTTCCAAACTATCGGAGGCCGGCTGGCGGATCGGTACGGGCCGCGCCGCGTGCTGGCAGGCGGCGTCGCGTGGTGGGGAATCTTTACTGCCCTGACGGCCCTGGTGCCTGCGAATATTGCGGGCGCGATTTACGTGTTCGTCGCAGTCCGATTTCTTCTCGGTGCCGGGGAAGCTGTCATCTACCCGTCCGCCAATCAATTCATCGCGCGGTGGATTCCGACCACCGAGCGCGGGATCGCCAATGGATGGATCTTCGCGGGTGTGGGAGCGGGGGCCGGCCTTACACCATTGCTCATAACTCAGATCATGATGCGTTACGGTTGGCGGTCGTCATTCTGGGTATGTTCCATCATCGGATTCGCCGCCGGTGCGGTCTGGTTCATCAGTGCACGCGACACGCCCGCCGATCATCCTGGCGTTTCAGGGGCAGAGTTAATCCTGATTAACTCGGGACTGACGCAGCGGCAAGCCGGCCACGATCTGAAAGCGCTTGTCCCCTGGACGCGCGTTCTCAAGAGCAAAGAAGTGTGGGCCATCACGGTGAGCTACTTCTGCTATGGCTACGTTGCCTGGATATTTTTCAGCTGGTTCTATCGCTATCTTGCGAAAGTGCGCGGCCTCGATCTCAAGGCGAGCGCCTTCTACACCATGTTGCCTTTTCTCGCCATGCTCGTGTGTTGCCTCGTAGGAGGTGCGATCAACGACCGGCTCACAAAATCGCGAGGGCCGCGAATTGGGCGCTGCGGCCTCGCCGCATGCGCGATCACCGTTGCCGGGGTGTTCATTGCCTTGGGCTCGCAGGTTCAAAGCGCACGACTGGCAAGCGTCGTGCTCGCCGGAGGTGCAGGAGCGCTTTACCTCGCCCAAAGTTCGTTTTGGTCCGTCACCGCCGACCTTGCGGGCGCATCCTCTGGTTCGGTCTCGGGTTTTATGAATATGGGCAACCAGCTTGGAGCTGCAATCACGGCTTCTCTGACTCCCTGGATCGCAGCCCGATTCGGCTGGACGACCCCGTTTCTGGTAGCAGCGGCGTTGTGCGTCCTGGGCGCTGCAAGCTGGCTTCTCGTGGATCCTTCACGGCAACTTACAGCTTTGCAAACTGATTCTGCCTCGACGCCGGATTAGAAAGTGTCGACGAATCCTAATCCGGTTGGACGAGCAATAGCAGGATGATGCCGATTACAGTAAACATCCGGAAAGCGGCATCCTGGCCATTCCAGGTTTTCGACTGCCACATCAGAAACCATTCGCCGCCGACGGTGAGGAAGGCAACCAGCCACATCAGCAGCGCCAGTGTGAGCGCTGCCACAGAAATACTCTTGGCTTGCATAAATACGGGCGCCGGTGCCGAGAGTGCGCGCAACATACGAAGTCCACCCCACCAGCAGAGCAACATCACAAGCGCTTCCCACAGAATTATGCCTACATAAAATGCGGTGTGCCACGCCGGCAAGTTCATTGCGCGCCACATCTCGTGGTTCCCCTGGGTGTTCGAGTCCATCATCAGCACGTGGCGGACGAACTGGTAGTTCGAGTTGTAGTCAGTAATGTTGTTGAAAACGACGACGGTGTAGAACAATGCCACAGCGAATACCAGCAAGAGCTTGGCTACGCGAGAGGTCATGGCTTCTCCGGGGACTGGAACGTTCGGAAATACGCGATCAGAGCCTGCAGCGTGGCGTGGTCGTAGTTCGGGTTGGCCGGCATTTGTGCAGCGGGATTTTGCGACGGCGGGTTGCGAACGTACGCAACGAAATGCTCCGGAGAAGCGGTTGCCCAGGCTGAAAGCACCAGCCATGGGTGGCGCGCTTTTTGGCCGCCTACGCCGTCCATATTGTGACAACGGAGACAGTTTTGCTGGGCGATGCGATAACCGGCTTGAACGTTGGCGTCGAACTCATCGCGGCGCGGCGCAATTGCGCCCAGGAATTTCTCCTCGTTGCGAAATTCGACGCCAATCACTCCCCATGGGATTTGCGGTTCGTCTTGATGGCTGAGAATCTTGAAGCTCGGCATGAAATTCCGATGCGAGATCATGTATGGTCCCATGCTCTGACCGTGACGTTCCGAATCTTTTGGCCAGCGGTCGGGAGACAGCCCATTTACTTTGAGGACCAGCAATGGATGATGCTCCGCGAGGTATCCGCGCGAGTAGTGCGCGTTGTACTGGTCGTCGCAGACGGCAACCACGAGGTCGGCGGCGGGTTCGGCAGCCAGCGCGCGGCTGAGTTCTTCCAGCAGGACGCCCGTGATCTCTGTTGGTCCCGCGAAGTTCGCATCATCGGTGACGGTGTACTTGACACGAGGGAGTGACAGAAGATCTTCGCGGCTGAGATAGCGAGTGCTTCCGGACGGCAGACCTGCGAGATCTCCACTGATGGCGAGATCAGTCGCAGCCAGGCGCGCAGAGTGCGCTCTCGAGATCAGGTTCGGTGTGGAGGAAAACGCGGCCGATTGGAAGCACAGCGCAAGTGCAACGACACCGAGACAGGTGAAGAAGACGGTCGCCGATCGCTTTCGCATGGCACATGTTATCGGAGCAGTGGGAAGCGGGCAAGGACGGAAGGGTGCTGTGTTAAAGTGACTCCACTTCGCGAGTGGAGGCCTGCCGATCAATGGGGACCGGAGCAGAAGCAAGGTTGCAAGAGTTAGGGATTCAACTGCCTGAGTTGCCCGCGGCTGGTGGAAATTATGTGCCGGCCAAAACGGTGGGTCAGATCGTTTACCTCTCAGGCGTGATCTCGATGGATGAAGGAAAAGTGATCTCGGGCACGGTGGGCGGAGATCGCACCATCGAGGATGGCTACGCGGCCGCGCGATCTTGCGTACTGATGCAGCTTGCGGTGCTGAAGAAGCATTTGGGGTCGCTCGATACCGTACTCAATGTGATCAGCGTCAATGGATACGTCAATGCTGTCGCGGGGTTCGGAGATTCGCCGAAGGTCATCAATGGCGCGTCGGATCTTTTGGTTCAGGTGTTCGGCGATGCGGGACGGCATGTGCGGGCTGCGATTGGGGTTTCCGCGTTGCCGAAGAATGCGCTGGTCGAAGTGCAGATGACAGTACAGACGACGGCCGAGGTGCAGGGTGGCTGAACATACTCTTTCAGCCGAGCGCACGCATTCCCGATGGAATCGCGCGCTTGCTCCCCGGCTGACGATCGCGCCGGGCGACACCGTACATCTTGAATGCGTGGATTCGAGTGGCGCACAGGTGAGGCCCGGAATGGTTGTGGACGACTTCCTGAAGATTGATCGCGGGCGGATCCATGCGCTGACCGGTCCGATCTTCGTGGAGAGCGCCCACCCCGGAGACGTTATACAGGTGGATGTGCTCGAAGTGGCGCATAAAGGTTGGGGCTGGTCGAGCGTAATCGCCGGGCTCGGATTCCTGAAAGAACGCTTTCGCGAACCTTACCTGTTCCACTGGCAGCTCGACGGCGAAGTCAGCCGCTCGCTCGCACCGGCAGTAGTTCCATTGAGGCCATTTTGCGGTGTGATGGGAGTCGCGCCCGCGGAAGATGGCGAGTTCCGAACCCGGCCGCCCGGAACGTTCGGCGGAAACATGGACGTACGAGAACTCTGCACTGGCGCGAGATTGTATCTTCCAGTGTGGAACTCAGGAGCTCTATTTTCGGCCGGCGATGCTCATGCCGCGCAAGGCGACGGCGAGGTCTGCATCAACGGCATTGAATGTCCTGCGGACGTGACACTGCGGTTTGAAGTGCACAAACAGAAGATGCTCGCAGGCCCGCTAGTCGAGTCCGGCGCAGCGCAAGCTCAAGAGTCCGAGGCGTGGATTGTGGTGGAATCGGCAACGGACGCGATCGCCGCAGCCCGCGCAGCAACATCGCGCATGATTGACTTCCTGACAGCGCGATGGAAGTTTTCCGACGTTCATGCCTACCTGCTCTGTAGCGTCGCCATGCATTTGCGTTTGAGCCAGGTGGTGAACGAACCGATGTATACGGTCAGCGCTGCGATGCCCAAACGAGTGCTCCCGGAGAGGAGGATGTTCTAGCCTTGGTCAACAATAGTTCTGAGAACAATGATTCTGAGAACAATGATTCCGAAATCAACCGTCCGGAAATCATTGCAGAGCTGCACGACCTTTATCCGCGGTACGAAGCGGCTCTGGTAGGAAACGATGTCGAGACGCTCACCGGCTTGTTCTGGAACTCCCCGCATGCCGTGCGTATGGGACTGGCGGAGAATTTGTACGGCATCGATGAGATCGCTGCTTTCCGCAGAGGGCGCCCGCCGGCAAATCTCGCCCGATCGATCCGGCGGCTGGATATCAAGGCATTCGGACGCGACTTCGGCAGCATTACCTTGGAATTCGAGCGGACTGTCGACGGTAAGCTGGTTCGCGGCCGCCAGAGCCAAGTGTGGGTGAGGTTCCGCGAAGGCTGGCGGATCGTGTCAGCACATGTGTCGCTGCTCCCTGAGTTAGCTCCCTGATCAGACTGTCTTAGACCAATCAGTTCGTGCTGACCGTAACGGAGAGCATCGCCGTCGGCGCCGCGTGGAACCGCTCTCGCAGTTCCACCGCCGACGAGAACAATTTTCCCGGCACGTGCCGGGCGGGAAACGTGAAAGTGATCGCAGGGTCGTCAAACGGATAGGGATCGAGTACAAAGTGTCGCGAGTCGACGGCCGTCACGTTGACGCGGCTATATCCTCCATCCCGTTGGGGCAATGGGTGGAGCAAGTGTGCGGGCGCGCGGAAATCCACGCAAGTAAGCAAAGACAGATTGTCGGTCGCCTGAAGCAGGCGGAAGTGATCCAAGATTGCGGACTCGCTCGTCTGCTCCGGAGAGAGGTTTGGGTTTGCCGCACAGTCGTGTATCAGCGATTGCTGAAGATCTTTTTGCTGAATTAGAAATTCATCGAGCAACGGCAACTGCTCGGGCGCGATGGTCGATCGATCAGCGTGCTCCGATAGCAAGCTGTAGGTGTGCATCGAGATCAGCACGGCGGCATAGGGATCTTCGGCAGCAATCAACCGCACCGCCCGGTCCCGCACGGCGAGATAATCCGCGAGATCGATTTCCTCGAAAGCGGAATACTTGCCCACCAGCTCAATCGAGAATGCGCTAGGCTTTCCCTGTCGGGTGATTTGCGGCGCCGCATCGCGCGCGGTCCAACCGTCGTCGTGGCATGCAATCCCCTTCAGCACCTGGGCGCGCGGTTCTGGCGGCAGGAAGCGTTCGTTTCCCCAGCGCTCGGCGAAAGCTCCGGCAAGGCGCGCATGGTCGGGATGGGTCACAAGCCACCACCCCGTGTCGGTCTCCAGTCTTAGCATTCGGTCGTCTCCTCAGCAGTGTGTGCCGTTCAATGTGATCACTCGACTTCCGGTGTTCGCGCCGATTCGTGCCAGCGATGCAGGAAGTGCCACTCTAGAAACATCACGACAAAAAAGAAAGCAAAACCCAGAACGGTGGCCGCGAGCACGAGCGCAAACAGATAAGCGGTCTGCAACTGCGAAGATGCGTACAGGATGGAATACCCGAGCCCGCCTTCACCGACCCGGCTCGACCCGGCATACAACTCTCCTGTAATGGCGCCGATCACGGAGATGCCGCTCGCGATGCGAATGCCAACAAATAGCGACGGCACCGCATAGGGCAAGCGGAGTTTAAAGAGCAATTGCCGTGAGGATGCATTGTGCATCAGGAAAAGATGCACCAGGTTTTCGTCAACACTGACCAGGCCTTGGGTGGTGTTGGCGATGATCGGCGCCAGCGAAATGATGAATGCGATAAGCATTACCGAAGCCGTGCCCGCGCCGACCCACATGAGGATCAGAGGAGCGATGGCCACGATCGGAACCGTTTGCAGCAGGATGGTGTAGGGATAGAGCACCCGTCGCACCCAGCGTGACTGCGCGAAAATCAGAGCGATAATTACGCCCACGATCACGCTGGCGATCAATCCGCCGCCCGCTTCTTCCGCGGTAATCGATAATGAGTTCAGAAGGGCCGGGAATCGCGCCACCACGGCCTTCCCGACCGCCAAGGGTGAAGGCAGCATGAACGCCGGCACACGGAAGATCCACAGCACCGACTGCCATAAGAACAGCAATGCCGCAAAAACGCATACGGCATTCGCCACCGAGAGGAGTCGCTTTTTCATTGCAGCGCCGCCTCCCGCAAGGCGCGCGAGATCTGCAGGACGAGCGTGCCGAATTCTGAGGAAGCTCTGAGTGCTGCCGTTCTTGGGAATGGCAGTTCGACCGGCATGATCGTGTGAATGCGTCCGGGCTTCGAGGCGAGCACGACAATTCGCGTCGAGAGAAAGACGGCTTCTGCAACGGAGTGTGTGACAAAAACTGCAGTCCATGTCTGTTCGTCCCGCAAACGCAACAACTCCTCGTTTAGTCGGTCGCGGCTCATCTCGTCGAGCGCGGCAAAGGGCTCATCCATCAGCAACAGCCGCGGGTTGGTGGCGAGGGCCCGCGCGATGGATACGCGCATTTTCATTCCGCCCGAGAGCTCCCGCGGATATGCATCTCCGACCTCTCCCAGCCCAACTAGGTCGAGCAGAGCCTTTGTTCTTTCCCGACGGCGAGCACCGTTGACTCCTTCCAATTCCAGGCCGAGGCCGACGTTGCGGCGTACAGTGCGCCAGGGCAGCAACGTCGGATCCTGGAAAATGTAACCCACCGTTTCGCGCGCGTTCTTCGGGGTCATGCCGTCAACTCGAATTGTTCCCGAGCTTGGTGGGGTCAGCCCAGAGATCAATTTCAGCACAGTGGATTTGCCGCAGCCGGAGGGGCCGAGGAATGTGACGAACTCTCCCTTGGCAATGGTGAAGTCGAGTGCGCTGATGACTGCACGCCCGTTGGCATAGCTCTTGCTCACTCCGGCGAATTCGACTTGCGGAGCGACGAATTCCTGCGTCATTTCGCGTCCTCGCTAACGGGGAGATAGAGGGCAGAACGATGCGCGTTATCGTGATAGACCATTTGCGTCGAGCGCCGCCAGTCCCACGATGTTGCACGAGAAGACGGCCCATCGGTCCCCGGATTGCGGTCATATAAGGGAAATGCACTGCTGGCGATTTCCAGACGGATCCGGTCGCCCGCGGCGAACCGACAGGAGGTCGGAGCAAGATCAAACTTCCACTCGTGAACCTTGTCCGTGGAATAGCCAGTTTCAGCGAACAGCCAACTCGACCGCGCGATTCCAATACAGATAAATTCTGCAGAACCGCTGGGCCGGACGCGAACCAGCTTCGCCGTGAAGTCGGTATTCGCCGACGAAGAGGAGCAGAACAGAGAAACGCGCGGGGTGCCAAACACCCCGTGTGGCAGCGAAAGCGGCTCGGAGGTATAGACCAGGACATTATTGCCTAACTCCAGAGCGGCTTGATCAAACTGCCCACTCGGCGCTGCCGGGCCACCTGGCCCAAGCACCGGCACCTCAGGATCATAGACAAAAACATCAGGGGGTTCCTCTGACGTTAGCGGCGCAGACCGAAGCGCCCCATCGCCTTTGCGCGAATTTGCTTTTCCGCCACTGTGCAGGTAGAACGCTCGGTTGGCATCTTCGGGAAAGACATCGGCCGACCGCCAGGAGTTCTCCCCCAACACAAAATGACGAATCTTTGGCTCGCCTGCAAACTCACCGGAGTCTTTCAGCCAATGATTGAACCATCGCAGCAGGATTGCATCGGTGTCGAGGAGCGCCTCGGGACCGAAGTCTGCGTTTCCAACGCGATCTCCCCAAGGTATGTGCTGCCACGGTCCGGCGATCAGGTATTGATGACCGCGTGCAAAATCGCTGCCGGCATGGTGGCATAGCGTCATAAAGCCCGCAACGCTGCCCTCCAGATAAGTGTCGTACCATCCCGAGAAATGCAACGCCGGTACAGAAATCTTGTCGAGCAGCCGGGTCACATCCAAAGATGCCCAATAGCCTCCGGGCTCTGGATGATCGAGCCAATCCAGCAAATATTGTGGAAGCCCTTCGCCATGCAGTGCCGGATGCTCGCGGATCGGCAGCACGCTGGTTTGCGTGGAAAGATTCGCCCACGCTTGTTCGAGACGATCACTCGCTTCTCGTAACTGCTTGCGACGCGCATCGGCCTTCAGCATTTGTAGTCCCCAGCCGAGTGTGGAACTTAAACGCAGAGCTCCCTGGCGATAGAACCATCCGTGGTAAAGATCACAGGCAGTCATGCCGGGAGAAATGCAGACCAAACCCTCGGGCTGCTCGGTGGCCGCCAATAGTTGTGTGGCTCCCTGGTAGGAAAAGCCATACATCCCTATGCGTCCATTCGACTCGTCGCGTCTGCGCAACCAATCGATGGTCTCGGCGCCGTCCCGTGCTTCGTGTCGGAAGGGATAGAACTCGCCTTCAGAATCCCCTCGGCCGCGAACATCCTGAATGACCACGTTGTAGCCGTGACGCGCGAACCACACGGGATGCGCATAGACGACGGTCGAGGCGATGTCGCGTCCGTAAGGCTGACGCATAAGCAGGGTTGGGTTGGCGCCAGCCAGTGGAGGATGGTAGTGATCGGAAACAAGGTGCACGCCGTCCGACATCCGGCAGCGGACGCCGCGTTCCAGTCGAACGCCCTGACCACAATCGAACCAATCGGTTTGACTCATGATCGAGGACTCATGCTCGGGAAGCTCACGGATGGTGCGGGTTCGGGTAACGCGCCATCGCTTCCAGGGCGGCGGCCAGGCGGGTCGCAGCCTGATCCAGCCAGCGAGCGCCGTTCTCCGCAGTGGCGGGTCGAGGGTCGCCCATCACGCCGCTGGCAGCAATGTCGCGAGTCAGCCAGGCAAAAGTTGCGGGAGCATTCTCGGGCAGAAGAAGTTCGGGATGCGAGATATCAGCGACGTAATTTGCGGTGTATGCCGAGCGATCCACGAGTTCCGGCACTGACGCCAGCAACAGCGCGGTTTCGACCTCGCCGGCGTGAAACCCATAGGCGCGCTCCTGCGGGCTGAGACCCTCGAAAGAGATTCCACCCGAGCCGTGCAACGCAAAGGTCCGCAGACCGAACTCGGCGCGCAGGTCGCGCGCCATCACATCAATCAGAGCGGTGTTGCCGCCATGCGTGTTGTAAAGCACAAGTCTTTGAAACTTTGCACCGGCCACACTCGCCCCCAGATCGCGCAACACCGCCATGAATGTTGAAGCACTCACGGCCAGCGTTCCGGCGAAGCCGATATGTTCGTTGCTCTTCCCATAGTGCACCGGAGGAAGAGCGTAAACCGGCAAGTCTGTGGGAAGCTTCTGCAATGCGTGCCCCAGCAAGAGATTATTGATGAGCGTGTCGGTCGCCAGCGGCAAATGGTGGCCGTGTTGTTCGATGGCTGCAGTAGGCAGCACGAGCAAGGTCGAGTCGCGGGGCAGCGCGTCGACTTGCTTCCAGTTCAGATAAGCAAAATTGCGAACGTCGGGAATCCATGTCTTCATCGCGAAGGGCCCGTGGCCGCGACTTCTTCGGCGCGAAAAGTGACCATCTTGCCCGGATTCAGGAGGCCTTTCGGATCGTAGCGCATCTTGGCGAGGAGTTGCACATTGTCGGCGCGGTAGCGGCCGCCGCCTTCCACATTATTCACGTGCGGATTAGCCACGAAAACGCCGATCTCGCGGCAGAACGCAATCATCTCGTTCAGCCGCTCTTCCGTCGTGTAGTAGACCAGAGGGATCGCTCCGGGGATGACCTGGCCGCTGCCGTTTTTCATGAATTCCATATGAAAGAGAATCTCTTGCCCGAAGCGCTCGCGCAGTCGCCTCATCTGGTCGCGCGATTTGGCGGGATCGAATCCGCACTGCAGGTAGGTGTAGGCCGGATCGCTCTTCAGCGCCCACAGCGTCGTGTGATTCCAGGTGTAGTCGGAAAGCAGCGGAAGCGTGCGCAGTCCGGCATACGCCCCCGAATAGGTGATGGAGCCACCCGCTTGACGCGCGGCCTCTTTCAGCGTTTCGAGTTGTTCCGACGAGATCAGAAAGAAGATCAGATGCTTCCCCTGCGGCGCATATTGCTTCACCGGAGTGAAAAACGATGGAATCGGCCATTCGAAAGTTGTGACCAGGCGCTTGGTCCAGTCTGCGTCGATGGCGATGCGTTCGCTGAAGTCGAACGCCGCATCGAAGCCGTCAAACGCAATTACGCACTGCGACCACTCCACTGCGGGGGCAAGTGCCAGCCATATCCGTGTAATCACGCCGTTTGTACCCCATGCATGAAGAATGTCGTGAACCGCTTCGCCCTCGTGGAAGACAACGCGGGGCCCAGCCTCCATGGTGATCACTTCGAGAGCGCGCACTGTATTAAAGTCGCGCAGGCCGCCGTGCACCACTGAACCGATTCCGCCGGAGCCTCCGCCGAGGAACCCGCCCACTGACGCCTTGACGATCGTCGATGGATAACAGCGGAGTTCCCACCCCACCTTGCGCGCCTCGGTCTCCAACATTCCTAACCGCACCCCGGGCTGGCAGACCGCGACTCCATCGGGGCTGATCGATTCGATCCGGTCCATCCGCGACAGATCGAGCACCACACCGCCATGCAGCGGGACAGCTTGCCCGTAATTCCCCGTTCCCGCTCCGCGCACGGTCACTGGAACGTCTTCGATCTGACAGTAGTGCAGCACTTTCTGAATCTCTTCGGTATTCAGTAGCTGCACGACGAGGTCCGCGACTTTCCCATCAAGCTGCTTCCGCAATACAGGCGAGTACCAGTAAAAATCTCGCGAGAGCCGTTCGACTACCTGGGGGTGCGTGAGGATCCGCGACTCGTCGCCGAGAATGGGAACCAACGCGCTGACGTGATCTGGACCCATATCAAAGATTTCAGACGCTAGTTGCCTGGCCGCGAATTACCTCTACGACTGCTCCAACTGCGGAAAGCCTTCCGCATATGCGGGTGCGTGAACAGGGTGTTGAAGAGTTCGCGCAAGACAGGGCCTTCGACTCGACACTTCATATCCGACCGCCGCGCAATCTCTTTCGCCGGAACATAAATCTGCAGGCAGTGGCGGCTCGCGTCTGCAATGGTCGCGCCAAACACCACGCGATCCAGGCGTGCCCACAGCGCATTCGCCATGCACATGGGGCAGGGCTCGCAGGTCGAATACATCGTGTACCCGGTCAGACTCGGACTCTTGAGCTTCTTGCAAGCCCGCCGCACTGCGCGCAACTCGGCGTGCGAACTTGGATCCGATTCGCGCATCACGGCGTTGTTCGCGCGCGTGAGCCGCTCGCCGCTCCGCGTATTCACGATGAGCGCCCCAAACGGCACCGGACGCAAGGTTTCCAGAGTGCGAGCTGTATAGCGGTAGAGCTCGCGCATACGCTCATGATCGAGCCGTGTCACACCAGCGCGTCCGGCTGCCGGGCTCGACATTGGCGCACTTTAGCAGCAGCACGCCACCGCGACAATCGAAAAAACGGCATGCTCGCATCGGTAAATCTTGTGCGGTCGCTGCGCAGTGACTGTGCCGGAAGGGTGCTAGGCTGCTCCCGGAAAGGTTTGCGACACCACAATGCGGAATCGTCGGATTTTCCCTGCGCCCTGCCTCGTCATCTTTGTGGCGACCCTTCTCGTGGGCTGCCACAGGTCGACTTCTCAGAGCGAGCAAGGCCTGACCAGGATCACGCTGCAGGCGGACTGGTATCCCCAGCCAGAACACGGTGGTTTCTATACCGCGCTTGTAAAGGGCTACTACAAGGAAGAAGGGCTCGACCTGAGCATCCAACCGGGCGGGCCCTACGTGGTTGTACCGCAGCAGGTAGCTTCAGGCTCGGCACAATTTGGAATGGCAAGCTCCGACCAGATTCTTGAATCGGTCGCCGGCGGTCAGGCCCTCGTCGCCGTCGCCGCGACCATGCAACGGGATCCGCAGGGAATTATGGTGCGCAAGGACTCGCCGATCCGCAGCTTTGCGGACCTTAATGGGCATACAGTCGCGGTCAAGCTTGGTTCGACTTGGTTCGAATATCTGCTCAAGCGCTACAAGCTTGATGGCGTCCGCGAAGTCCCCGCCACCTTCAGCGTGGCCAACTTTGTGGCCGATCCGGGATACATCCAGCAGGCCTTTGCGACCTCGGAACCATTCTTCGCGCGCCAGGCAGGGGTCGAGACACGGGTGCTCCTGACCAGCGATGCCGGCTACAACCCGTACCGCGTCATGTTCACGACGCGCGAGTTTCTGGACCGGCATCCGGACGTTGTCGCGAAATTCGTCCGCGCCTCCATCAAAGGATGGCGCGATTACTTGAGCGATCCCACGGCCGGAAATGCGGCAGTCTCGAAAGTGAATCCGGCGCTGAACCAGGAATGGATGCAGTTTACCTGGCAGTCCTTGCGCGACGGAGGCTTCGTCACCGGAGATGAAGACTCGGGCAAACAACTCGGGAACATGGAAGCCGCGCGCTGGACGACTATGTACAACCAACTTCTGGAATTGAAAGTGATTGAAAAGCCCTTTGACCCGGCGACCGCCTATACGTTGCGATTCGTTTCCGCCGGTTCTCTCTGATCGATGACACGGGGAGCGGCGCAACTGCCCGGATACTAGCCTTTTCTGCTCGATCGGGTAAGATTTTTTGAGGCCTCCGCAAGGTGGGACAACGAAAATCCCTTTTCACTCAGAGGACTTGTCCGGCTTTTGCGAGGCCCGGCAAGTCCTTCGGCAGTGGACCTCTGCCGCCCGGACGAAACCGCCGTGCGTCAGGTTTGACCTTCGAGGCTAGAGCGCTTGGAGAAACAACACGACGAGCCAACCCGCACCGAGTCCAAGACGCAGCTCATAATGCAGCACATCGAGCAGATCAACACGTGTCTGCGTGCGGGCGACTACTCTCGCGCCCTTGATTTGTTGCGAGGCGCGGCGGCCGAGTTCCCTAACGATGCCGAGCTGTCGGAACTGGAAAAGCTTGCCCAGGACGGCGTCAAGCGCAATGCCGAAGCCCAGCGTCTGATCACCGAAAGCCAGGAACTGTTCGCGCAGCGCAAGTCCACTGATGCGATTCAATTGCTTCGCCAGGCCCACGAGCTGGATAAAAAAAATACTCTCGCCCGCGCCATTCTGGCCAACGCGCTGGTCGAGCAGGCGCATTCGGTTGTAGAAACCGATTGGCGGGAAGCCGAGACACTGGCCAAGCAAGCGCTCGACTTGAACCCATCGCATCCCACCGCCAAAACTATCCGCAGCCTTATCCTCGAGCGAAAAAAAACAAGTCCGGTCGAGGAATGGGTTGCGCAAGCGCGCAAGCTGCAGTCCTCCGGCGATCTATTCGCAGCGTTATCTCGGGTCGAAGAGGGACTCGATATTTATCCCAACGATGACAAGTTGCTTCAGACGCAGGATGCAATCCAGCGCGACCAAAACCTTCGCCGCCGCCAGGCCCGCCGCCGCGACTTGGAAAACCTGCGCCGCATGGAGCTTGAAATCGATGCAGCAGCGGACGATGCTGCAAAAGGAAAACTCGCCGATCGCATACAGGCGATGGCCGCCACTTATTGGACCGATGGAGAAATCATCTCCGTAGCCAACGGCCTTCTGGCCCGGCTGGGATTGGTCTCTCAGGCGAGTTCAACCGCGTCACCGCGCGGCGCAGTCATCTTTCACGTCCCGCCCCGCAGCGTTCCGAAACCAGCGGTCGTCGATAGCAATCCAATTTCGACGAGCCCGGCGTCGACGAGCCCGATTCCAGCAGAAAATGTTGCGACCGCCGTGATCGCCCCGAGCGCCGTACCAAGGAGTACTGTTCCACTCACCACTGTCCCATCCACCATCGTGCCGGACAGAGTCCCCACCCTGCCAGACCCGCAGACCCGCACACTACTAGCCGTCGCAGCACCTGCAGCCGAAGCTTCCGCGCCAGCGCCGAAAGTTACATTCCGACCACCCCAGCGAAAACAATCTACAAGGTCCAACTCGACGTCGCTGATCGTCATCTTCACTGCCGCGATAATCTTTCTTGCGGTCGCAGTGACTTACTTCTTCGCGCGAAGACATCCCGCGCCGAGAGTAGCGAATGCCCCCGCCGTTTCAGCGGCCGCCTCAGCCCCGGCCGCGGTTCCAGCCGTCTCCACTCCGTCAAGCTCCGCTCCGGCCGAATCCGCACCGGCACAAACAACTCCAGAACCATCTGTGCCTGTTTTGGGTGCTTCTTCTGATATGGCCGGAAAAGACACAGCCAACGATCACCCTACCCCCGATCAGCCGCCGGCCGACTCCAGTCACGATCTGGGCGCGCTCCTTATCGTTGCCGGCCAGGACGGTGCGAGCGTTTCTCTGAACGGAAAACTTCAACGGCAACTCACGCGAGCCGGCCAGCTGCGCCTGCCGAATCTCGAATCGAAGGACTACCTTGTGCAAGTCTCCAAGAGCGGTTTTCAGGATCCTCCGCCGCAGAAGATCCGCATTCGCAAGAGCGGGGAGGCCAGGCTCGTGTTCAATCTCGAACCGCAGCCTCACCCGGCCTCGCTGACAATCCAGGGCGGTGCTCCGGGAACCACGGTTCTCGTCGATCAAACTCTCGTCGGCACCATTCAGCCCGATGGCACGCTCTCGGTCTCCACTGTCAATTTTGGAGACCATACGGTCGAACTGCGCAAAGAGCGATTCAAACCCCGGCAGTTCAAAAAACATTTCGCTGCGGGAGGAACCATATCTCTTGCAGCTGCGGATGCCGCGCTGGAAGCCGCTTCCGGCGAGTTGAAAATTACTTTCGCGCCCTCCGACGCCAATGTTGCGATCGTGAAAGGTGATCTTCTGAAAATAGTGAGCAGCGGCGTCCCGCTCAATCTTGCCGCGGGTACCTACACTCTTACCGCGCGGACTGCTGAAAAGTTCACGCGCTCCTCCACGGTGGAAGTCATAGCCGGTCAATCCAAAAGTTTGGATTTGTCTCTCGCTCCGAGCGGCATGTCGAAGTGGGAGGACCCGGGCGCCTGGAAACAGGAGAGAGATTCCTTCATTCGCAAAGGTGGGGATTTTGTTCTATACGGAGCTGTTCCTGCCTCGGGCACATTTGTTTTTTCCGCGATGCTTACCAAAGGGCGACTCTTGCAATGGGTGCTGAATTACCACGACTCCAGGAACTACGTCCTCTTCCAGATGGATGACAATAACTTCTACCGCACCGTCATTCGCAATGGGGAGAAAACAGACGAGGTCATAGTTCCCGATAAAAATGACAAGAAGAGTTTCCGCACCATTGAGACTCGTGTCAGCGCCACGGAACTCGTCCACTTGATCAAGTACGGCGACCGTTGGACCGTTCTCGATCGCTGGACGCAGCCGGGAACCAACCCTAGCCTGGGCAAGTTCGGCTTCTACATGCCTGGCAACGACGAAGTAGCGCTCTCCAGCTTTGCCCACTATGCTGACCTGAATACCCGCTAGCCGCCTGCAGAGCGACCGCTCGGTTCCTGGATGATGCCCAGAATAGAGCCACTCAATCGCGAGTCGCTGGATGGGTAAACAAAACAGCCCCGCATTCTGCGGGGCTGTTTGGTTTCAGCCGTTAATATCACTTCCCGGTTCCATTGAGGGCAATGTACTGTGGGCTGGTGTTGGCGCTGTCGACGATACCGTAACTCCCCGGTTGCGGGCCCGTCGACTGTGGGGCGAAGGAAAACGAGATCGCGCATCTGCTTTTTGCCGGTATGCTGCTGCCGCAGGTATTTACGTTGGGATACTCAAACGAGGCTGCGCCCGTTAAGGAGTAGCCTTGGATGCTCAACGCCGTGGGCAGGTTGTTGGTAATGGTTACAACCTTCGGGGCGCTGGTGGTTCCCACCGTTTGAGGAGCAAAGGTCAGAGAAGTGGGCGTATACGCCACCTGAACTTCGCCCGTCCCCTTCAGAGAAACGGTCTGCGGGCTGTTGCTAGCGGCATCGGTCACGTTCAACGTCGCCGTGCGTGAGCCCGTCGCCGATGGCGTGAACGTCACCGAGATCATGCATTTGCCGTTTGCCGGGACACTGCCGCCGCAACTACTGGTCGAGGCAAAGTCGCCCGGGTCTGCGCCTGTGACGCTAAGGCTGATGCTCAGCGGCGTCGACTGGTTGTTGGTAAGGGTTACGACCTTCGCGGCACTCGTGGTAGCGATCGGTTGAACGGGAAAAGTCAGTGCCGTGGGCGTCCACGTCACCTGAACTTCGCCCGTCCCGGTCACGGAAACGGTCTGCGGGCTATTGTTGGCGCCGTCGATCACGTTCAACGTCGCCGTGCGCGTGCCGGTCGCCTGCGGAATAAACGTCACCGAGATCGTGCATTTACCTTTTGCTGGCACGGTGCTGCCGCAAGTAGTGGCCGGGACAAAGTCATGCGGGTCCGCGCCGGTGAAGGTGATGCCGTTAAGGCTCAGTGCCGTCGGCAGGTTGTTGGTGAGGGTTATGACTTTAGCGGCGCTTATTGTCCCGATGGCCTGTTTGGCAAAGGCCAGCGTCGCAGGAGTCAATATCACTTGAGCCACGCCTGTTCCCGATAGCGGAACCGTCTGCGGGCTATTGGCGGCGCCGTCCTCAAAAGTAAGTGACCCTGTAACCGGGCCCAGCGCTTGTGGTGTGAATACGACCTTGACCGTGCATTTGGCTTGGGGGGCCAGAGTGCCTCCGCAGCTTGTGGAAAGGAAGCCGAAATCGGTGCTCGTGCTGAAGCTGTTGATAGAGAACGGCGCCGTCCCGGTATTTGTCACGGTCACCGTCTTGGTCGCGCTGAGCACCTCGACGGCCTGATTGCCAAAGTTCAGCGCCGTAGGCGCCAGCGACAGCGTCATCGTCGTCGTCGCCGAGTTCTGCAGCAGGATGTTGACGCCGCTTCCCGTGCCCGCGGCAAGGTCCATCTCGCCGTCTCGATTGAAGTCGGCAGCCAGCAATCCCACCGGCGATCCGCTGGTCGGCACTGTGGTCGAACTCACGAACGTGCCATCCCCGACTCCCGCGAGAATCGTCACCTGAGCGGAATCCAGGTCGCTGACGGCTACATCCAGCTTGCCATCGCCGTTGAAGTCGCCGGCGACGATCGTGTAAGGGAACGAGCCGGCAGGATAGTCCATGTGGGGCTGGAAAGTCCCGTCACCGTTGCCCATCAGAATCGAGACCAATCCCGGCCTCCCGCAAGGCGTTGATGTGCCGCAACTGTCCGCGACCGCCAGGTCGAGCTTGCCGTCGCCATTGAAGTCAGCGGCCACAATCGAGAGAGGTGCGAGGCTGACGTCGTAGTCCACCTTCGGCTTGAACGTGCCATTGCCGTTGCCGAGAAATACCGAAACTGTATCTCCAGCAAAGCTCCCGAAATTGACGACTGCGATGTCCAAAATGCCGTCGCCGTTGAAGTCGCCCACCGTCATCTGTCCTGGATTGGCATTGGTCGCAAGGGTTGCGGGCGGCTGGAAGAAGCCGAATCCATTGAAGGTGGCATCACCATTGCCAAGGAAAATAGAGATGGTGCTATCGGTCTGGTTTACGCAAGCTAAGTCCAGCTTGCCGTCTCCGTTAAAATCCCCCACTGCGAGATCCCATGGACCACCTCCAGCCACGCTGAAAATGGGGTCAACATGGAATGTGCCGTCTCCATTGCCTTGCAGCACATAGATACTGGTGTCACTGTCGCCCACGGCGATGTCGAGTTTGCCGTCACCGTCAAAGTCGCCCGCAACGAGTGTCGACGGACCGCTGCCGACTTGGTAGGGTACCGGTGACTGAAAGGTTCCATCGCCGTTGCCGAGCATGACCAGGATTTGATTGTTGGGGCCATCGGCCACCGCCAGATCCATGATCCCGTCATGGTTAAAGTCGCCCGCGATGTTTCTTTGCGGGGACGAACCGGCCGTCAAAGTTGACGAGACGAAGGTGGGTGTCGTGACAGGAGTGGTGACCTGAAAGAGCTGGCTGTTGGAGGCCCCGCCCCCAGGGCCCGGGTTCGTAACTGTCACCACTGCCGTGCCCGCGGCAGCGACATCCGCAGCGGTGATGGTCGCCGTGAGTTTTTCGCTGCTTTCGAAGGTCGTCGCGCGGTGACTGCCGTTCCAATTCACACCGGCTCCCGATACGAATCCCGTGCCCTCCACAGTGAGCGTGAATCCCCCACTGCCCGGCAAGACAGTGCTGGGAACCAGCGGGTGATTGATAAAAGTAAGCGGGGTTCGCGCCGCGGGATTGCGAAGAAAGCCGATGGTCGCAGGCTGTCCGACCGCACCGGGGCTATAGCCGACGATCTGACCGAAATCGTTGATATGGTAGGCCTGGTTGTAGTGATTCGTAACGGTCGGATGATAGTCGATCTGGGTGAAAACCCCGCCGCTATAGAGCATCGCATGAACCAGTCCCGTCGAGTCGTTGACGGAGCCCACCAAGTCTCCGGGCGTGTTCGCACTCGTCCAACCCGTGCCGGAATAACCAGGGGCGTCGATCGTGATGTAGGTTGAAAAATTGTAAGAAAAACCGTGTAGGACGCTGGACTGATCGGCGTAATCCCCGACAATCTGAAACGCGTCGCTGAAGCCGGCTGAATCAGTCAAGAGAGATCCCGGATAGGTAACGGCATCGGGCTGGCTGGTGGGAGTCGAGAGGAACCCGGCATCCCCGATAGGGATGAAGTCAACGTTATTGACATCCGAGCCCACGCCAACAGTTGTAGTAAAGGTTGCGGTTCCGGCTTTATAGAAGAAGCCCATCAGGAAGTCGTGATAGCCGACCATGTCGCCGGCATTATTGATCCCGTTGAGAACCGTGGAACTGGCTCCTGGGTAGTCGAACCTGCTGTAACTACCAGCGCTGTAGATAAATCCATGAGTGACGCCGCTGGAATCTTCGAACTCGCCGACGATTTGCCCGAAGGAGTTGATCCCATGGGCGATGGTCCCGATCGACCCGGGAAAAATGATCGGCGTATACGTCTGCGCAGTCAGCGCGGTGCAGGCCAGCAGCAAAATGAGCATGATCGGGATGAGCATGATCGCGGCTGTCCCCGCCAGCCTGATCTTCATCATTGACGATTTAAGGATGTTCGATGGGAGCGATGTTGGTGGCATGGCATCTCCTTAGTGGCGCCAGATTCTGACTGAGGGAAGTACTCGTTCATCCGCGGGCGAGTAAGCACCGTCCGGAGAACCTGGAGTTCGCCCTACTACCTGTTAAAACGGAGGAATGGGAAGAACTGGCTCACGCGAAAGCGACGGAGCCGATCACAGGGGGTGGAAAGCGGTGTTTCAGCGTTTTTCGCGATTGCAACCAGTTTTGCCGACCTGTACCATCAGGACCAAGCCCCTCCTCCGGCTCGTAAGTTGCGGCAATCGCCCAATTTCGGCCTTCCGCAAGAGTTTGACTTGAAATCAGTTCAGGGCTAGGCTCTCTAGCCAAAGGGCGCGCTGCTGGCCTGCTTGGGGGGATTCTTTGGGAGGAACACATTCTCGGGAAGGGGTCACCGAACTCCTGTCTCGCTGGAATGACGGAGACGTAGCGGCCAGGGACGCCCTGATTCCTCTGGTCTATGACGAACTGCGCCGCGTCGCACAGAAGCACCTCGCTGGCCAGCGCAGCGATCATACGTTGCAGGCAACCGCTCTCGTTCACGAGGCCTACCTGCGTCTGGTGAACCGAAAAGCCGCCAACTGGCACGGGCGCACTCACTTCTTTGCGTTGGCCGCGCAGATGATGCGGCAAATCCTCGTCGATCATGCCCGCATGCACAAGGCGGCAAAGCGAGGAGGTGGCGCGGTCACCCTGGTGCTGGACGACGACGTTGAGGGAAAGGCAGGAGTCGACCTCGACCTGATCGGTCTGGACCGGGCCATGAAGCAGTTGGCCTCACTGGACGCGCGCCAGTCGCAAATCGTCGAGCTCCGTTTCTTCGGTGGCCTATCGATTGAAGAAACTGCCCGCGTAGTCGACATCTCGCCGGCCACCGCAAAAAGAGAGTGGGCTACGGCCCGGGTGTGGCTCCATCACGCCATGGAGACCGGTGAGGGAGAATGACGCCGGAACGATGGCAGCACGTGAAGCAAGTGCTGGCAGCCGCGTTGGAACTTCCCCAAGCCGAACGGGCGGCCCACCTCGACCGTAGCTATGCCACCGATGCGTCCTACGAGACGACCTCGAGCCCTTGCTGGCCTCACAACAGCGGCTTAAGGATCAATTTCTCGACCAATCGAATCTAGCCGCAGCCGCCGCTACGCTGGTTTCTCCCCTCGGTTCTCCCGAAGAAAACTTCTGGGTCGGACGTCGTGTCGGGCCCTACCAGGTCGTCGAGCAAATCGGGGCGGGCGGAATGGGAGAAGTCTATCGAGCCTTCCGGGCCGATGATCAATACAAGAAAGTAGTGGCGCTCAAGTTCGTTCGCGCCGGTCAATATTCCAGCGATGTGTTCTCGCGATTCAAGAATGAAAGGCAGATTCTCGCTGGCCTTGATCATCCCAATCTTGCGAAGCTTCTCGACGGCGGCACCAGCGACGAGGGCATGCCTTACTTCGTGATGGAATTGATCGAGGGACGACCGATCACAGAGTACTGCGACGAACATGAACTCTCGACCCGCGAGCGCTTGAGTCTGTTCTTGCAAGTCTGCGCCGGCGTGCATTATGCGCATCAGCGGCTCATTATTCATCGCGACATCAAGCCTGGAAATATTCTCGTCACGGCCGATGGCATCCCGAAGCTCCTAGATTTCGGGATCGCCAAGATTATCGAGTCCGGCCCAGAAACGGATATGCCTGCGACCCTGACCGGTTTCAGGGTGCTCACTCCACGCTACGCCAGCCCCGAGCAGATTCAGGGCGAGCCCATGACTATCGCCACTGACGTGTACTCGCTGGGCGTGGTTCTGTACGAGTTGCTTACGGGGCGGAGTCCGTACGAGATGGTGAACGGGCCCACCCAGGAATTTGCTCGGGAAGTTTGCGAAAAAGATCCGCAGAAGCCGAGTTCCGTAGTGCTTCGCGTTCAGAGCACGAGCGAGGGCAATCCCGAAAACCGCCCCGGCGCGTTTCGCAAGATTTCTCCGGAAAAGCTACGCAAGCGGCTCAGGGGCGACATTGACAACATTGTCCTCATGGCTCTGAGGAAAGAACCTGCTCGCCGCTACGCATCGGCGAACGATCTGGGAGAGGACATCCGGCGACACCTGGATAGCATGCCCGTGCGCGCCCGCAACGATAGTGCCTGGTATCGGACAACGAAATTCGTGGCCCGGCACAAGGCCGGGGTGGCAGCTTCCGTGATTGTGGCGATCGCGATGATTGCGGGGTTGATCGTTACTCTGCACGAAGCCCGCGTAGCCCGCATCGAACGCGCCCGGGCAGAACGACGCTTTAACGACGTCCGCAGACTCGCCAATTCGCTCATGTTCGAAGTCCACGATTCCATCCGGGATCTGCCGGGAGCTCTGCCCGCAAGAAAACTGCTGGTCAATCGCGCCCTGGAATATTTAGACAGTCTGTCGCAGGAAGCCAGCGGCGACACCGATCTACAGCGCGAACTTGCAGCGGCATATGACCGGGTTGGCGATCTTCTCGGCTACTCGGGAGCGGCAAATCTCGGAGATTACGAGGGCGCCCGGCAAAGTTATGAGAAGGCGCTGTCCATAAGGGAGGCATCCGCTATCGCCCATCCAGGCGATAGCCAGATGCAACTCGATCTGCTCAATGACTATTTTCGTTTAAGTTTCGCGCTCCAGGGCACTGGAGACTACGCCCGTGCCTTGACTCACCTGCAAAAGGGAATCGTGCTCGCCCAACAAATCGTCGAAACCCACCCCGAACCCGAATTCAAAGACTTTCTTGCGGGATTCTACTGGCAAGAGGGCAACATCTCCACCCAAACCAGAGACAAGACACATGCCGTGGAAAGCTATCGGCAAAGCGCTTCGATTCGAGAATCGATCGCAAACGATGGGAACGCCAGTCCCCTGGTCCGCACCCATCTGGCCGGGGATTATGTTTGCCTGGGCAGGGCGTTAGGAAGGACTGGCGATTTTGTCCACGCCGTAGAGGCCTCGCAAAAAGGTACAGAAATTCTGGAGCAACTGACTCGATCCGATCTGAACAATGCGACTCTGCAGGAATACTTGGGCGAGGCGTACGCCGAAGTCGCGGCAATCTTCATGAGGCGGGGTGATCTTGAGCAGGCGCTGAATTACTTCACCAAAGCTCGGGAGGTTTTCTCTAAGCTCAACAAGGCCGAGCCCACCAACGCGATCGCCCGCGACAACTCCGTGCTGATGCAAATCGGCATCGGAGACGCACTGTTAGACGAAGGAAAGACCACCCAGTCCATCGTGCAGATTCGCAACGCAGTTTCCGACTTCGAGAGGGTCGAACACAAGAATCGCTATCAAATCGCCGGCCAGGCAACCGCGTATGCATCATTGGGCAGAGCATTCTTCGGCCTGGCCAGCCAGAGTGCCCCGCGCCGCAAAGTGGAACTCCTGCACGAGTCTCACTCCTGGTACGAGAAGAGTCTGAACACATTCCGGCAGGTACCTGGCCAGAGTTCAACAGATCCCCTCGGTGGTGACGTCACCGAGGAATCCGTCAAGCAGGGACTGAGCAGATGTGACCAATCCCTCGCGAAGCTGACCGCGCATTGACCCTTCAAATTCGCTTAAGGCGTAACCGTGAACACCGTCGGGTTGGAAGCAGTGCCGCCCGGAGTCGTAACGACCACTTTCCCGGTCTTAGCGCCTGCGGGCACCCGAAAGGTCACTTGCAGGTCGGAGTTCACAGTGAAGCTTGTTACTTGCACTCCACCGAGGGTGATTTTCTCGGCTTGAATCAGGCCGGTGCCTGTGAGCACTACCGAGGATCCGACGGCACCGCTGGTTGGAGCAATAGCCTTCAGCACTGGTGTGACCTTGAATATCTTCGGGCCGGAGAGCGTCCCCGAGGACGTGACTACCCTGACGAACCCAGTTTCGCCCGCTGGAACCGTGGCAGTGAGATAAGTATCGGAAACCACATGGAAGCTGGCTGGTGTGCCGTTGAATTGAACGCTGCTCGTTCCCGTGAAGCCCTGCCCAAGAATGCCCACGGACTTCCCCACCGGACCCAATGTGGACGGCAGCAGGATGAACGGAGGAAGGCCTGCGGCGAAGCTGTAGATGCCGCCCTCACCCTTTACTCCTCCTCGCTTAGTGAGGCCATAGATCGTGCCGTTGGTGTGCTGCATGGGCGTGGAATAGGCGCCATCTGTCAGGTCTGCTGTGAAGTTGTAGAGCGGGTTATAAGCGCCGCCAGTAGTCATCTGAAAGATCTCGCCGTAGCCGCTGTTGCCGCCCCATATCGTGGCGCCGTACAAATTTTCATCGCTCCCCGCCACCAGGCCGGCGAAAGCCTGGTAGCCATTGAGCGTGTGAACGTTGTCGAAGTTCACCAGTACCGTTAAGGCGCCCGCTGTCGTGATCTTATAGATGACGCCGGCATTTGTGGTTCCTCCGGCGGTCGTTGTGCCATAAAGGTAGCCGTCAGCTCCCTGCACCAGTCCGCCAGTCGGGTAAGAACCATGCGGGCCGTCAAAACTATAGAGCGTTGTGACCTTGGTGCCAACAATCTTGTAGACAGTGCCGGCGGAGAATGTGCCCGCAAATTCTGTCACGCCGTAGAAATTGCCGTCGCTGGCCTGCAGCAATGCCCCGTACGTCGTCGTGGGAATTTTGTTGATGACGGTGAGCTTTCCGGCGGCCGACACTTTGAAGGCAACTCCCGGGTACGATGTGCCGTAAAAAAGCCCATTCGCAGCCAGCGTCAGCGGCGCCACCGGATAGCCGCCGTCCGCATTCCCCGTGAAGCTGTAGATCACGGTCAACACTCCCGCCGGCGTGATCTTGAAAATATTGCCATAGCCGTTCGCGCCGCCCAGTTGCGTGGTTCCGTAGAAATTGCCGTCGACGCCCAGCACCAACCCGCCGTTGGGAGTGCTTCCATGTGTCGTATCGAACTGATAGAGGATGGTTTGGTTCCCTGCGGTCGTCAGTTTGAAGACGATGCCGACATTGTTCAAGCCCCCGGTCGGAGTCGTACCATAAAGGCTGCCATCCCGCCCCTGTGCCATCATCGCCGGATACTGCGGACAGCATCCATTGCTTCCGACGAAGGCGACGAGGTTCTGGTAGGTTTGGGCGCTAGCAACTGCCGCGCAAACTAAGAGTAGACCGAGTAGAAACCCAAGGTGCCTTCCCGCCGATTTCCGACAAGGGAGTTTGTCTTTCCTTAGTCTGCCTTGCCTCTGCACGCAAGTTCGTTGCGTAGTGTTTGTGGTCACGGTATTGGTTTGATCTGCGAGATTCCTCATGGTTCCTCCCCTGAGAGCACCCAAATGATTTCGAAGCTCACTCGGTGTTGAACATCTGTCTTACTCTATAAAACGTAAACACCAAAGAAAGTGGCTCACCGTGGGGAGTGGAGTGGAGCTGCGAGCCGCCCTTATAAGCCAAGTGGTTTAGTTTCAGAGATTTTGAGTGACGCTCCTGGATTGTGCAAGAAAGAGAAAAAGAGAAGAGGAAGGTCTTAGGGTGTTCCATGGCGACGGCGAGCGGAAGTTGCTCGGGATGATCCACAGTGAACAGTCTGGGGTCCGCGCCAGGCGACATGTTTGCGCCCGCGGTACGATGGCTGGTACGCCCAATTATCGTAGTTGTAATAACTGAACAGACCGACGTTAGCGGTCCGCGTCGCCAATATTCCATTGTCCCTTGGAGTAACGCAGTTCGGCATGTATTCCACGCCGACAGTTCGCAATGATCCCAGCTATCCGCCGTAAGCTTCCGACACGTTAAGGAGCGCGTAAGAAATTCATAAGGCTCTCAATGTGGAATGGCTTTTTCCCTCGCCCTGGCGTCGCGGGCAGTTTTGCTCACCCGTTTCGCACCTACCATCTCAGCTGAGTAATCCAACTAGAAAGGGTAAGTCCTTTACTTGGGCGTTTGGAGTGGGGGTTGAAGGACTGGCGAATTCGATTCGTGGTGTTCTGCCGCCAGAGAACTGCTCGTCGCTAGGCGCTTGCCGAGGTCCCGGTTCGCTTGACCTGATGCCAGGTCAAATCGCCGCGTAGATATTCCCAAATCCCTTGCAGTCTCCACACCATTGTCATCTGCCGGTAAGGCAAGTGCTCAAAGAGGCAATAGATGAGCAACCACGCTACGTCTCGCCAGCTGCTGTAGCGCCGATAGTTCATCTCCTCAAGCAGCACCGCACCAACAGAGATCAAAGTGGCAAATGCATATCCAAACAAGAGGAACAGGATGAAAAAGTGCTGACTGAGTGCACCAAAAAAAGCAGCCAGAACAATGGTGATGTAGCCGAGCAGTTCGAGCACCGGGGAAAAACACTCAAACAACCACATATAGGGCAGGATGACCCATCCGACACGGCCATAGCGCTGGCGAAAAAGCATGTCGCGGGCGGACCACAGCGTATCGAGCAGGCCCTTATGCCAGCGCGCTCTTTGCCGGGCCAACGACTTGTAGTCGGACGGCGCTTCGGTCCAACACGTCGGGTCAGGAATGAAGTTGATGTGGTAGGCAATGCCGTGATCATGCAGATAGCGGTGGAGACGAACAATTAGGTCGAAGTCTTCCCCGACCGCGTCCGCGCGAAAGCCGCCAATCTTCAGCAGCAGGTCACGGCGGAAAATGCCGAAAGCCCCCGAAATAATAGGAAGCAGATTGAATGCGGCCCAGGCTTCGCGTCCCACCAGAAACGCGCGCAAGTATTCAATGACTTGCAGCATCTCGATATGAGTCTTGGGCAACCCGACTCGCTTCAGTTCGGCACCCTGAACGATTGATCCATTCAAGATGCGAACAATCCCTCCGACCGCAATCACGCGCTCCGGATCGGAAATGATTCCGGCCATAATGCGGGCCAGCGAATCTCTTTCGAGGATTGAATCTGCATCCACCACGCACACGTAGGGGCTGCTGGCCGCGTTGATGCCGACGTTAATCGCGTCGGCTTTGCAGCCTGCCGATTGCTTGTCCAGCACCAACAGCTGGCGATGGTGCATGCTCCTGTAAATCCCGATCACCGGCGCCGTTTCGATCTCGGAAATGTAGAGTATGGGCGACCGATGCAATCCGAAATTTTCGCGAAGCTCGCGCATGGTTCCATCTTGCGAGGCATCGTTCACGACGATTACTTCCAGCTGCGGATAGTCTAGACGCAGCAGTGATTTCACATTGTCCACGATGCACATTTCCTCGTTGCGCGCCGGCACCAGCAGGCTGATTGGCGGAGTGAACGGGGACGATTGGATGCTCTCGATGCGAATACCCTCCAGCCGATGCCGATGCATCTTGTTCTTGTAGATCGCCACGACCAGGAGGGCCAAGTTGATCAGGTTCGAGATAAGGTAGAAGACGAAAAAAGTCGTGTTCGAAACGGCCAGGAAGCGCAGCATCACGATTTTCCCACGGCCGCGGCTGCAACTTTCCCGGGCGACGCGAAGTGTTCCCGGACCAGTGCGGCGACATTCTCGACATCGGCGGCTTTGTCTGCCGGATTGACGATGTCCCCCAATCGATCCAATGCCGCGTCCAGCGAACCGCAGCGCTCCAGTTCCGAGAGGAAGGCCTGCAACGCGTAATTGTCGTTCGTGGCCACGACCTTTTCCAGAATGTCCTCTTTTCCCTGGTGCGAGCGAGCCAGCGTCCACGCCGCTCTTTGCCGCACATGGCGGTTCAAATCACACAATGCGCGTAAGAGCACGTGAATCTTGCCGGGATGATCCAGGGAACTCAGGGCAATCACCGCGCGGAGACGAACGAACCACTCTGCATCCAGCACCAAGGTCGACAGCACGGGGAAAGAAACGTCAGGCCTCACTTTGGCGAGGGCCCGCGCCGCGGACGCGCGAACTTCCGGCAGCGCATCCGCGGCCAGGATCAGCAACTCGTCGCCCAGGCTCGGATCAGCCAGTTCTCCGAGAACTCGCGCGATCAGCTCGCGCGTCCGTCCACTCGTGCGGTTCAAATGGGGCAGCAGAACTTCGGGCGCTTCGCGACAACAATTCATGAGCGCATTTTTCAAAGTGTGTTCAGGAACTTCGAGTTGCCCGGTCGCGAAAATGTCCAGAAGAGGCACAGCCGCCTGGGGCAGCGCAATTCGACCCAGCCCGCGAACCGCTGCGATACGGGTCTCTTCCGAAGGAGACTCCAGAGCCTCAACCAGGGCTGGCACGGCCTCGGGCGCTCGCGTGCGGCCCAAGGTCAGTAACGCCGATCGTCTCTCCCAACCCTGCGAACTGCGCGCCTCGCGGATGCGCAGATCAAGCAATCCACTGTTGCGAAGGCACGCCAGCAGTTTCGGCAGTTGGTCTTTTTCAGAGACCTCGATATTGTCGAGCAAGATGTCTTCCACGATCTGGCAGTCCAAGCCGTTCAATCGCCAGGCCGATCCGGGGATTCTTCCTGACAGTATGTCAGGCCATTGTTCGCGAAGAGCCAGCGTGCGCTGGCTCAGCCGGGCGAAATAACGTCCGCGATACCAGCGGCGAAATACGATGAAGCTCACCAGCAGCAAAATTCCGATCAGCGAAAACAGAATCGCCCTGGCCACCAGCCAGGCGAAGCCCAAGTCTCGAATCCAGCTAGAATCGGATCCCATAACTCAGTCCCAGGCTGGTCTGTTTCTGCCCGTATTCTCGATCTTGTCTCGCAACGAAGGCAGAAACATCCTGACTCTCGGCGAAGCGATAGCGCAGGCCTCCGCCGTAGGTTCGAGCCGACAGGCGCCCGATTTGATCGACTTGCGCGAAATTCTCAGCGCCCACTGCAAAAAGCAGATTGCCGGTGAGATTTCGAAGTAACGGAACGCCCAATCTGGCCGAACCGGATGGAACCCAATCCGATTCGCCGCCGGCGAATCTCGTGTGAGATCCAGTGACCGACAGCGCCCACGTCCACTCGTTGGGCAGATACGCGATCTGCGTCGTGTTCAGGGTTACAACCTGAGCGCCCCGATACCAAAGAGAATGTTCTTGATAAGAACTCTCCAATCCTTTGACCCACGCATTGGAGAATCGGAAGCCGTGGCCGTATTCAATCAGTGCCTCTTCTTCCGGCACCACGTCCTGCGGGTTGGCTCCTGCGGTCAGAACGCGTACCCAATTGTTCTGGTGGAAGCGGAATGCCGCTTCGGCCCAGATTTTTACTGCGCTCTCGCCAAAAAGGTGGTACGGGCTGACGCCGATCGCCGTGGTCCAGGTTCGATTCAAGTGAGCCGTGAGCGTAATGGTTTCCACTTGCGCGTCTTGCGTGTAGTTGAAAAAATCCGCTTCCTCGCCAATGTGGAGCTCGTATTTCGAGACACCCGCCAAACCTGCCAACCCGCTCACCGCAGCGGGGTTCGAAGGGTCAGAGGTCAGGACGGCCTGAAACTCAGCGCGCGCCTCAGACGTGCGTTCGAGCAGCGCCAATAATCTGGCGCGCCTCACCAGGACTTCCGGATTCTGCGGCGCGACATTGCGAGCCTGCTCCAAAACTGCAAGGGCTTCTGAATATTTCTGCTGCCAGAGCAGGACATCCCCCAGGCCGGTCAGCACGTCCACATCGTTGGGAAATTTGTTGAGCACGAGTTGGTATTCGGTTTCCGCTTCCTGCCAATGGCCAGTCCACGCCAGCAACCGCCCACGCCAGACATGCGCTTCCATATCGCCGGGCGCGTTTTCGAGATGTCGATCCACAACTGCCAGCGCCGCAGGAATCTGGTGGCGCTCGATCGCGGACCGCATCTGTTGCTGCCAATCGTCCTCGGCAAGCAGGTGTGTAGAAACCAGAAGACAGGCCCCCACGAAAAACGCGGCGACAGATTGCCCGGCGACGAGGTGCGATCTGTGAAAGAAATTCAAAAGCGCTCCTCTGCTCCAGCGCCCGCGCTGCTCAGGCCTGGACCTCATGCCTGCAACTTGTCTGCCCGCACCATTCCCAGGGGTCTCGGCACCACTCTGAACATCGGTAGGAATCGGGCACTCAAACAGGTGACCGTAGTAATCCGGCACCCGGTTCCACTTCTGGGCCGACGGGGCGAGGATCCCTAGTTTCGGGAGTAAATGATGCGGACGAAGATGCGGGATTTAGCCGCGAGGTCGGGAAGAATTACTTCATGATCTGTCCAGCGGATTCCCGGTAGGCCTGAGGCGTTTTGAATTGTGCGGAGCGAAACCAGCGTAAGTCCCGAGACGGCAAGCTCCGCGTTAATCTCAATTCGCTCTGCCCCATTAACTGGCCGCGGAACCCAGCTGACTTGACTCCGGGCTTTCCAGAAGCGTGCATACATGGTCATATTCTCGACCAGAATGTCCTTGGGCAGCCGGGAAACAAGCGCTCGCTCCGCTTCCAGCTTGTCCTGCGCGTTGTTGCTGTGAATCAGAATCACCGAGGGCGCTCCGTTTTCCGCGTTGGCTTCGATCACATCCAGCATTGCCGGAATACGATCGACTAGGGGTGGAAGCTGCTCGTCTTCAAACGTCACGGGAAACTCGAATATTGCTGTCGGCTCGGTCAAACCTAGATCAAAGTCCAAGCGATAAGGGAAATTGGTGAGTACGTCTCCAGCGGTAAACGATGAATCGAACTCGTATCCGCAACGCACCAGCGCCTCCGGAAGATAAGGCGGCACCCGCAAATGGCCGGCGCGAAAAAAGATGGTTTTGCGCGCCGGAATTTCACCGTCGAGCAGGGTCTTGCTCACGCAGACCTCACCCAATGCAGTTGCATCCTGAGCTGCATTGTCGCGCGTGGCGCGTGCGCGATAGCTGGCATATTGTTCTAAGCCGGTTCCGAGCGGAACTTTGTTGAATAGTTTCGAATGGATCACGCTGTGGCTTCCGATGTCGCTATTCCCGGCGACCAGCTCCCGCAAATTATCCAGCGACTGGCCGAAAAAAAACGCATGGCTGTTCGCGTCATCCAGATATTTGGTCTGCACAAAAAATGTGCTGGAAGCTCCCACGCTCTTTTCGAATGCAGCGAAAGCAAGCATCGGCTTGAACGAGTACTCCCAGTCCACGTCATGCGAGAGCATCAACACCGACCTCTTCCCCTCTGGAATCGTCCCCAGGCGGATACCAGTCTCCGAGTAAGTTTCGTACCAGGCGCGCAACAGGAGCAACCAGACATCGGTTCCGGGCTCGAAGCCATTGACGTAGATCCGCTGCGCTTCGTAGTCGCGATTCTGCTGATTCCGCAGCACGACGTCGTTTAGAGCCACGCCGATCAGGTAGGTGTGACCTCTTCCCACGTCGTGCCTGAGAACGGCGGTGGAACCGTCTTCAAACCGTGCCAGACTCCGCGTTCCGGAGGCTGGCTTGTAGCCGTTGCTCCAAATGACTTCAGGGATGGCGGAGGATCCCAACGGAACTTCTTTTTCGGCGGAGCGGTTCAGGTACCGCAACGTTGCATCGGTTGCCTCAGGATCCGTTGCGTTGAAGACGATTTTGTGACGAGTGCGAAGGGGAACCACATCTTCGAAACCGAACAGCATCTTGAATCCGCCCCATAAAACATCCTGCGCGAAAATAACGCCACCCTGCGCCACAAAATCGGATATTGCCTGGGCCTGAGCCGCATCGTAGGTTCTTCCGTCAACCTCTGGATACAAAACCAGCAGCCGATGACGTAAGGCCGTGCGCAGGTCGCGAGTCACAAGAAACGGAATCCCCATGGTTCGCAGACATCGTATCGGCGACTCCCCGTTTTCCTCGGGCTTGGTGAGTAGAATTGCGACCTGAGACGGCGCTCTTTCTGGAAAGATTTGGAATACATCACCCGGAATGAACGGTGGACGGTTCGTGATTTGCAGCGAGGCGGGATGAAGGGTCCCACTCGATGGCCTGCTGTGAAGGGCATTCCGATAACCTGCATAACCCAGCAGACAGGTGGTCGCGAGCAGGATGATGACACTCAGGCGTGATGCTTTCACGAATCCCCTCTGTCCAGAAATTGACTCTCACTGGCGGCCATTTTCACTGTCTGGCCAGTTGATCGTCTGGTCGAATTCGCGGACGCATCAACCATTCGAAGCAGGTCTAAAACTCATATCGGCAGATTTTGCAGGACGTGCATAAGAGCTTTTTGGCGAAGGATTCCCCCGCCGCATTGCCTGACGATTAAAAATACCTATTTCTAACATAGGTATGTCGGGTATAGAATGCACCCCATGGTGAGTAACCCCGAACATCGCGATCTTTTCCCCGGCGCCCTGGAAGTCATGATCCTTCAGTCCCTGCGATTGAAACCCATGCACGGCTATGCGCTCGTGAAGCATATAAAACAGGTTTCCGACGAGTTGCTGCAGGTGGAAGAAGGCTCTCTTTATCCTGCGCTCCAGCGGATGCTGAAGGAGGGCTGGCTCGAAGCCGAAACCGGAATCTCCGCCAAGGGACGCCCCACGCGCATTTACCGGCTTACCGACGCCGGTATCCGCCACCTCGAAAAAGAAGTCATCAGTGTCGAAAAAATGTTCGCCGGCATCACGCGCGTGCTCGCGTTTGCCAAAGGATAGGAGGCCTACGATGCCATGGTTCGCTCAATTTTTCTCCCGGCGGCGGCGCTATGAGGACATCTCCATCTCGATCCAGGAGCACATCGAGGAGCGAATTGAGGAATTAACGGCCGAGGGGATTCCGCGCAAGCAAGCTGAGCAGAGGTCGCGGCGCGAATTCGGCAACGTCGCTCTCCTCGAACAGCGCAGCCGTGAAGTATGGCTGTGGCCGGCGTTCGAATCGATACTAGCCGACCTGAAATTCGCCTTCCGCCGGCTGCGAAAATCGCCGGGCTTTGCCGCAACTGTTCTACTCACGCTAGCCGTCGGCATCGGCGCCAACACCGTGGTGTTCAGCGTAGTCAACGGCGTCCTTTTGAAGCCGCTGCCTTACCCCGATTCAGAACAGCTTGTGTCGTTGTGGCTGAACGCACCCGGCGCCGGAGGCTTGGCGAATTTCTCCAGTGGCCTTCAGCTTTCGGTGTCGATGTACTTCACCTTCTCTGACCAGAACCGAACCTTCCAGTCGATGGGCATCTGGACGCCGAGCTACGCAAGCGTAACGGGCGTGGCTGAACCAGAACAGGTGCCAAGCGAGATGATCAGCGACGGCGTGCTGCAGACGATCGACGTTCCCCCTGTGCTTGGCCGCTGGCTCACTCAAGTCGATCAGGATCCACATGGCGGGAAGACCGTCATGTTGAGCTACGGCTATTGGCAGCGCCGCTTTGGTGGAGATCGCGGCGTGATCGGACGCGTCATTCAAGTGGACTCGCAGAGCAGGGAGATTGTTGGCGTCATGCCGCGCGGGTTCCGGCTAGTTGATCGCGACTTCGACCTTTTGGTTCCGCTGGCGTTGGATCGCGCCAATCTAGCGCTGGCGGGCTTTGGCTACTCCGGAATCGCCCGTCTCAAACCAGGAATCTCACTCGCCCAAGCCGACGCTGACATTGCGCGCTTGATTCCGGTATGGATGGATTCTTACTCTAACGGCCCCGGTACGAATCCGCATTATTACGAGATCTGGCGAATTACCCCCGGCTTCCGTTTCTTGAAGCAACAGGTCATCGGCGGCATAGGTGGGATGCTGTGGATAGTCATGGCGACCGTGGGACTGGTCATGCTGATTGTGTGCACCAACGTCGCCAATCTCCTGCTGGTTCGTGCGGAGTCACGTCACCAGGAGCTTTCCATTCGAGCCGCGTTAGGCGCCGGCCGCATGCGCATCGCACGCGAGTTGCTGATTGAGAGCGTCTCGCTCGGACTGCTGGGCGGCGTGATTGCCGTTGGCGTAGCCCTGGCCGGCTTGCGTCTTCTCGTGGCGATTGGTCCAACCGATCTGCCGCGCCTGAGTGAAATCTCTCTCGATGCGCGCTCGCTTGGTTTCACTCTCGCTCTCTCGGTTTTTTCGGGATTGTTGTTCGGATCCATATCGGCGTTACGATACGCGCGGATGCCGGCCTCCGCGATCATAGGAGGCACAAATCGAACTGCCAGCGCAGGCCGTGCGCGCCAGCGCGCTCGCAATGTGCTAGTGATCGCGCAGGTATCCATGGCGCTCGTTCTCCTGGTAAGCGCTGTGCTTATGATTCGAACGTTCGCAGCCCTGCGCAACTTCGAGCCCGGCTTCGCCGATCCCCAAAACGTGCAGACTATGCACATTTGGATTCCCGACTTGCTAATCGCCGATCCCCAAATGGTTACGCACATTCAAAACAACATCGTCGACCAAGTTGCTGCCATTCCGGGAGTCGCTTCCGTTGGCTTCGCCGGCGCCGTGCCCATGGAGAGCAACGATCCAAACTGGGACGAGATTCGGGTTGAAGGGAAAACTTACGAGGGCGGAGAGCCTCCCCTGAGGCTCTTCAACTTTGTTTCACCAGCGTATTTCAATACCATGGGCACTCGTTTGGTTGCGGGTCGCGACTTTACATGGAGCGACATCTACGACCTGCGGCCCAAGGTGATCGTCTCGGAGAATTTTGCGCGCGAGTCGTGGGGTTCGGCCTCCGCCGCGGTCGGCAAGCGTCTCCGCCAATTCTCGAAATCGCCGTGGCAAGAGGTGATCGGTGTTGTCGAAGACGTACGCGTACACGGTGTCGACGAAGCGGCGCCCGCCATCATCTATTGGCCGGCGATGCTCAACGATCCGTACACGCCGAAGCCGACGATTGATGCGCCGCGCTTCGTCACCTTCGCGATTCGCAGCGATCGTGCCGGAACCGAAAGCTTTCTCAAGCAGGTACAACAAGCGGTCTGGTCAGTGAACGCCAGCCTGCCGATCGCCTCGGTGAACACGATGCAGGAGATCTACAGCCAGTCGCTCGCGCGCACGTCATTCACGCTCGTCATGCTGGCGATTGCCGGCGCAATGGCTTTTGCCCTGAGTCTGATTGGTATCTACGGAGTCATCTCCTATGCGGTTTCGCAGCGCACTCGCGAAATAGGAATCCGCCTCGCGCTCGGGTCGCAGAAGAATGTGCTGCGATGGATGTTCGTTCGTTCGGCGCTGGTGTTGACGGGAGTGGGCGTCGTGATTGGCCTTGCAGCGGCAGCCGCACTCATGAGACTCATGAAAGCACTGCTCTTCGGCATCAGCCCGCTCGATCCCCTGACGTTCTTCGCTGTACCGCTCATCCTGGCCACCGCGGCTGCGCTTGCCAGCTACCTGCCGGCGCGCCGCGCTGCCGGCGTCGATCCCGTCGAAGCGCTGAGAGCGGAGTGACCGAACCGCCTGGCATTTTGGACTTGTTGCGGGAGGGCCGGTCTTTGCCTACGCGAATCAGGTATTAGCGTTGTTGAGTGGCTTCTATCCTGAGTCAGGCGACCCGACGCGAGATCGTGGCGTTAGTTGCAGGATATGCCGAGGTTCGTGGCCATCAACTTACCGGAGTGATCGTGCACTAGTCGATCACAATTGCAGCTCGATCGTCTTTGTTCCAACAGCGTTCAGCCAGTCGATCTCGGCGGGCGCAAAACGGCTGGCAAACGACGAAGCGGAGTCCTCCGGTCGGCTGATTGCGCAGCTGCCGCCATCGGAGCCGTAATCTTGACCGAGTCGGGCTGTGTCCAGACCGGCTTGCCGCTGGTCAGGTCGAGGCGGTTCATCGTGATCTTTAATTGCTGATGGTCGACCTCGACCTGCAGGTAGTGGTAATTGATTTCCTTGCTCTGGTACGGATCGTCCGGGGCTCGGTCAATCGGATACGCGTGAGCCCCACCTCCGCCCGAGACGAAGTAGGTGACTCCGCCGTGCTCGTGGCGCTCGTAGTTATGGACGTGTCCGGAGAACATGATGATCCGAAAACGAGCATGCGCCTCGCGCTCCTCCAGCATCTTCCCCAGTGCTTGCTCGCTCTTGCGCGCGGAGTGGCCTCCGCCAAACATCTTCATGTCTGACGAACTGGTGTAGGGCGGATGGTGGTCCATCACAAACACGAAATCCACATCCGCCGGGACATGCTCAAGTTTGTCGGCCAGCCACTGGCCTTGCGGGCTCGAGACTTCATCGAGCGAGCTATCAAGCACGAGAGTCAGCGTATTCGCAGCGCGCATGGAGTAATAGCGGCTGTTCTTCAAATCAGGGAAGCGCTGAAAATAGTTGCTCAGCGCGATTCTTTCGTCTCCGTGCAGATCGTGGTTGCCCAAGGCAGGATACACGGGAATTTTCTTTTCGCGCCAAATGCTGGTCTCGCTATCCCAGACTTTCCAATCGTTGGCGTCGTAGCCGTTGTAAACGATGTCGCCGGTGAAGCAGATGAACGCCGGGTTGGCGTCAGCAATGGCCTGTACCAGCGCAACCCGTACTGGCGGATTGGCCGCTTCTGTGTCTTTGGGATCGTGGAAGCGTGTGTCGCCATAAGCCACGAAATGAAATGGAGTCTTCACGTCGAGTTGCAAATCAATTGCCGAGGTTTGCGCGTTGGATTGTTTGCTGCAGCAACTCAGCGCGAGCAGGGTCACAGCCGTCAGCAACACGACCACTGCTTGCGCGAATGGAGTGCGTCTCGATTTCATGGAGGAAAGCTCTGTTTTCGACATCAACTCTTATTGTCCCACGACCAGGACTTCAAATTGTCCGTTTTCTGCGGTGGAGAGAAAAAGCCTGTGGGTTTTCGGATCAAGTGCCATGGTCTTGGCTCGCGGCGCGGTCTTTACCGTCTCGACGAGTGAATATTTGTCCGGACTGTCCTCATGAATAACGGTGACGGTGCCTTCGCCGTTGGAATTGAAAATCAGCTTGGTGGCGGTGTCGAAGGCCGTGGCATCTACGTGATCTCCAATCGGCAGCGTCGTGATGACCTTTCCGCTGTCGGCATCCAGCACGGCCATAACCTTGCTCCGGCACCCGATGAACAGGCGCCGGTTGGCTCGGTCCATGGCCATGCTGCTGGGGGAAGAACAAGGAGCAGTCGGCCAGCGCTGCTCGACTTTGAGCTCGCGGGCATTGATCTTCAGGACCAGACTTTCATCTTCGAGATTGTTGAACACAAAACCGTTGCCGTCGGCCGCGGCAAATTCCGGTCCACCCTGCAAATCGACTGTGCCCGCGACTTTTCCGCTGGCGGCATCAATCGCGGTTGCACTCTTACCGTCACCGTTGAAGGCGAACACGCGAGACGTGGCCGGATCGTAGATAATTGCGTCAGGCTTCTGCCCTGTGGGAACATCGCCGATCGGCTTTAGCGTCTTCAAGTCAAAAATCGTGACCGTCGACGCCTGGCCGTTGCTGACAAACCCTCGCCCGAACTCAGGAGCGATAGCGATCCCATGCACGCCCGGAGTCTTGGGAACGTTACCCACGACGGCCAGGGAGTCGATATCGATCACTTCCACCTGCGTGCCGTGGGAAACGTACAACCGGCGAGCCGCTTCATCGACGATGAGGTAATCCCAACTCCCAGTGCCTGCAATGGGAATCTTCTTGACCACGGAGTATCCGCCGGTCGACGCCGGGGCGGCGAAGAGCACACAACTCAGAATCAAAATTGCTCCCAGACAGAAGCCACGTTTCAGCATTGATTTCTCCTCGACTGCCACGTTAAGCGGCGTGCCTGAAATTTGCCTGAAGGCACGAAAATAGTGGCCTCACCCAGCTCCTCAGAACTTGACCCGCACCATGAATTGAAGCTGGCGCGGCAGACCCGTGCCGGTGTTCGGCGAGGCCTGATTGTCGTTATTGATGTTGAAGTTCACAAATGTGCTGATGATGCCAAAGTCGCTTTTCGGCGAGAGGGTACCTGCCTGCCCAGGGCCGGCAGGGGGATTGTAGAAAAGCGTCAGATCCCCCGGGTCGGCCAGTTGGGTATGGTTGAAGATGTTGAATGCCTGCACCGCGAATTCCATCGCCACGCGTTCGGTGAGCTTTGTTTCTTTCGTCAAGGCGAGATCAATCTGCCAGCTGTTCAGCGCACGAAACACCCCATTCGGGGCATCCCCATATCGGGTAAAGTTCCCGTTGGCATCCGTGGGCGGAGGCGCAAACGCGGCCGCGTTGATCATGGGCGACCCCGGTGAAGCGGGTGTCAGGGGAGCTTGGTGCGGCAGGAGTAGAGGCACCCCGGGCACAAGATCCGGCCGTTGGGTCGTCTGATCGTTGCCGTCGGGAAGCAGGTAAGTAGGGGGCAAGCCCGTGAACGGCCCAAACTGAATAGGGTTACTCTGCAGATCCATCGCAACCGTCAACGGGTGCCCGGTGTGCCAGAGACCCACACTGCTCATCTCCCAGCCGCCCAAGATCTTGCCCAGAACTCCGGTAGTGTTGAGGAACGACTTCCCGGGGCCAAAGGGAAGTTCGTATACCAGATCGGCGGCGATATTGTTGCGGATGTCGAAAATGCTTGGCCCCTTATCGCAGGGCAGGCAATTGACATTTTCCGGTCCATTCGACTCGCCCCCACCGACGGAGCCGTCGTTGATGGAATGCGACCAGGTATAGCGTCCCTGGAACTCCAGCCCCTTGCTGAAGCGGCGCTCGAGAGACAAGCCCAGGGCGTTGTACGTGCTGGAGCCGACGTCACTCTTGTAGTCGGTGGAAGCAAAGGGATTCCCCGCAGGAAAATAAGCGTCAAGCGTGCGGACGCAATCGCCGTCGATGACGTTTAATGTAACCGGTTCCGTGCACAGGTTGACTCCGCCGCGCGAGAACAGCCGTACGCCGCGGCTGCCCAGATACTGAGCCGAGGCGGTGAAGTTTGACGGCAATTCATGCTCCACCGTAAATCCCCAGGTTTCCGAATACAGGTCACGGCGGCCTTCCCGCTGCAGGGCGCGGAATTGGTTCCCGACCTTCGTCGGATTTGTTCCCGTAGGAATGTTGGAAAGGTCGGGTGTTGTTTGCTCGTATGCCGGCTCGAGAGGGAGTTGCCCGGTATTGACCCCGCCGACGGGAGGAAGCACGGTCACGCGAAACGTGTCGCTTTCCAGCCCGGCGTTTAAATCGTCGTTCTGCGCCGCACCATGGTAAATGCCGAACCCGGCGCGGAACACAGTCTTTCCCTTAAGCGCACTGGGCGCCCACGCCAGCGAGACTCTGGGATCAAAGTTTCTGTAATTCGGATTGTATAGCGCCGGGTTTTTGGGGCACGGCGCAGTATTGATCGGGCCAGGAGTTGGCGCCACGTTGAATGACCCTGATCCCAGGCAAACGCCATGAAACACATTCAGATCGAAAACGGTGGTCCGGTTAGTTGCTTCATGAGCAACTCCGTAGTAGTCCCAACGCAAGCCCGCCGTCAACGTCAGAGTTGGCGTTGCCTTCCATTCATCCTGAAAGTACGGCATGATGAAGTTGCGCCGTAACCCATGGCAGCACCATGGGGCAATGAAATGAATTCCACCGGTGAGATTGGCATCTACGACGTCCTGGTCGCTGTTGAAACTAAGGTTATTATCGGCAGTCTGCCCCTGATTGAGCCGCACGCGCCGATATTCGATCCCAGTCTTGAATGCGTGCCGTCCGCGAACCCATGTCAAATTATCGACGACCCCAAAGGTTGAGCCGATTTCGATATCGGCCGTATTGTCATTCAGCCCCACAAAATTGGGCGTGCCTACTGCAAACGTGAGTATGCTCGACTGGGGATTGTGAAAAGGCGACCGATTAATGTAGCCCTTGGTTTCGTTGAAGACATTGGGCGTGAAGGTGTGCTGAACCGCCACAAGGTAATTCGCTGGGTGATTGATGACTTGGACCTTATCGCCAGGCAGGGCACTGCCGTTGGGTCCGTCGACGAGGCTGATGTCGCGCTGCGCACGCCCGTAGAGCAGGGTCTTCTCACTGAACTGGTGATCAATCCGCACCAGCCACGTATCCTCGTGCACGGTCGTCGGCGTCGGGGCTGTGAGAGTGTCGGCGTCGGCATTGTAGTTCGGGTTGGTAGTGGGATCACCCGTGCCAAGATACGTAAATGCCGCGTCGGGGTAGGTAAAGCGTGGCGAGCAGCCATTGATCGAACCAACCGAAGCTCGCCACGGGTAGGCCTGCATGATAGCGCACATCTGCGGAGACTGGCTCAAGACGGCATTCTGAAAGGGAACCGTGAGAAACTGCCCCATCGTGGGATCAGTCGGACTCATTGGATTCGCCAGGCCAACGCCCGCCGGCACCGTGAACTGGTTCGTGATGGACTGGAACTGGCGCAGCCCTTCGTAGCTGACGAAAAAGAACGTCTTGTTCTTAATGATCGGTCCTCCGAATGTCAACCCATACTGTCCAAGACGGAAGGGGGGAATCGCAGGTTGGCCGGAGATGTTGTAGTCGTTGAAGTTGCGGGCGTCAAAGACCGAATTTCTAAAATACGTGAAGACCGTGCCATGGTAGTCATTGGTTCCGTGCTTGGTCTCGACGTCGATCTGACCGCCCGATTGTGTGCCGTACTCAGCGTCGTATAGGGCGCTGCTGACTCGGTATTCCTCGATCGCGTCCTGCGAGATCTGCAGCCGGGTCTGTGACTTCTGAGCTTGCTCCTGAATGCCGCCCGCGTCCACTCCGTCGATGGAAAAGTTGTTGTCGTCGCGGGCGCGTCCGGCAAAACGGATGGTGCGCTGGTCGCCGCCTCCGTCGTCCTGCGCGAAAGGCGCCAGAAGCGTGAAGCTGGACCAGTCGCGGCCGTTATTGGGCAAATTCGCGATCAGATCAGAGCCGATCACCGTGGCAGCCTCGGCGGAAGTGCGATCCGCCGGAGCGTTGGTTGCCTTAACCTCAATTTGTTCGCTGATTGCTCCAACTGCGAGCGTCACGTCCAGAGTATGGGTCTGCCCGATCAGAAGGACAACGTCTCGGACCACCTTGGTCTTAAACCCAACCTTATTGACCGTGACCGCATAGTTCCCCACGGCTAGGCCCGGGAAGCGATAATAGCCCTTGGGACTCGTCGGTTGCTCTGCGCTGAGGCCCGTATCGATCGCGACGATTTTTACCGAAGCACCAACAATCACGCTCCCGGAGGGATCACTGACCGTGCCTTCCAGTTCGGCGCGATCTACCTGGGAGTACGCTGCGGGCGATCCCGCCAGCAGAAGGACGGCGGCAAGTGCCAGCGAAGGAGCAAGTCTGCGTAAGAAGTTTCCGATAAGACCAGGAAAATAACGATTCCGTTTCATAAGCAGCTCCTGGGAATTAGAAGTCGCTGGCTCAAGAGCCACTGCTTGCGGAGAAACTAAACTCCCGCGTCGCCTGAGCCTTGCCCAAAAACGTCGATTGATGGGATAACTGGGAATCGTAGGTCGCGCTTGTAACGGAGTGATGAAAGAAGGATTAATATTTTTTCAGGTTGTAAGAATTGTTCGGCATAAGCGGCACGCCTAGTTCTAAACTTTGTCATAGGCGTAGACAATCACAGATACGGAATCCATTCACCCGATTTGAGATCCCATGAAGTTGCTGATCGTAGAAGACGAAGCGCGCATGGCCGACCTCCTCCGCAAGGGGCTCACCGAGGAGGGCCACATGGCAACTTGCGCGTTGGACGGCGCTGAAGGTCTGGCGCTGGCCAGGTCCTACGAGTTCGACGCCATCATTCTTGACATCATGATGCCCAACCTCAGCGGCTATGAAGTGGCGAAGCGCCTGCGTTCGGAAAATGTTCCAACTCCCATACTGATGCTAACCGCCCGTGATTCCGTGCCCGACATTGTCAAGGGCCTGAACCTGGGCGCGGACGATTATCTGACTAAGCCGTTTTCATTCGACGAATTGCTGGCGCGACTGCGCGCGGTGAAGCGGCGCGCACTGGTCGCTCAGGATATCAATCTGCGAGTTGCCGACCTGGTGCTCGATCCGGCCAGCCGCGAGGTTCTGCGCGGCGAGGAGCGGGTCGCGCTCACCCGCACGGAATACAATTTGCTGGAACGCCTGATGTACCGAGCCGGCAAAGTGGTTCCGCGGCGATCGCTCATCGAATCGGTTTGGGGTTTCGACCGCGACATCGAAGAGAACACGCTCGATGCGTTTATGCGCCTGCTGCGCAACAAGATCGATCCTCCCGGACGGCTCAAGCTGATTCATACCGTGCGCGGAGTGGGATACATGATTCGTACGGATCGCTAGATACGAGAAGACAGGAATGAAAAGACCGTCATGAGAAGACTTTCGATCGGCGTGCGCCTCACCCTTTGGTACCTGACGATCTTTGCTGTGGCCCAGGTTGTCTTTGGCGTTGGTATGTGGCTGATCCTCCGGCACCATCTGTATGACATGGTGGATGACGACCTCGAGAGCCAGGTTGAGGACTTGAAGAGCTTCTTCGAAGCGCAGAAGAAAAACGCCTCCATCGCCAAGCTTCATGAGGAGGTAGACGAGAGTTATAGCATTGAGCATTCCGGCGATTATCTTGAGGTGTATGCGGAGACGGGCGAACTGATTTATCGTTCTGAGTTCCTGCAGGCACATGAGTCAGCGCTTTTGCCGCCCGACCAGATCACGCGGCCCTTCAATAGGACCCGGATGATTGGCCGCCATGCCTTCCGCTTTATCTTTACGAAATTGAGTCCGATCAACGGGCACATCTACACGGTCGAGATGGGCGCTCCCGCCGATGATGTTGTCGAAACGCTTTCTCAGTTTCGCTCGTATCTGTTGATGTTCGCGCCTCTGTTGCTCCTGGCTGCCGCAGGCGGAGGCTACTGGCTGAGCCGGCGGGCGTTGTCACCCGTGGATGCGCTGGTGCGGACCGCGCGCGCGGTGAGCGGAGCGAATCTCAACAGCCGGCTGCAGAAATTAGAGACCGGAGATGAACTGCAGCGCCTGTCTGATACCTTAAACGAAATGCTCAACCGGATTGAGTCGGCATTTTTGCGGATTACGCAATTTACCGCGGACGCCTCCCACGAGTTGAGGACGCCTGTGTCTCTCATCCGCACTGAGGCAGAGCTCGCGCTCCGCAGGTCGCGCGGGGAAGCCGAATACAAAGAGTCGCTGCGCCACATCCTGCTCGAGGCGGAACGCACGACTGCACTGATTGAACAATTGCTATCGATGGCGCGCGCCGACTCCGGCCGCGAAGCCCTGCACCTCGAACCCGTGGATCTTCGGCAAACGTTAGGAAGCGTGATCACCAGCTGGCAGCAGGTTGCCACTATTCGCAACCTGCAATTTTCATCGCGCCTGGACGCTCCAGACGTTTTTGTCACGGGCGACGAAACCTTGCTGCACCGTCTGGTCGACATTCTGCTCGACAACGCGTTTAAATACACGTCGTCGCCGGGCTCGGTACAGTTGCGGCTCGAGCTGCAGCGCGAAAGCGTCGTCATCTCGGTGCAGGACTCAGGCGAAGGAATTGCCGAGGAAGACCAGAGCAAGATTTTCGAACGATTCTACCGCGTCGACCAGGCCCGAAGCCGCGCGCAAGGCGGCGCGGGTCTGGGCCTAGCCATCGCCCAATGGATTGTAGTGCAGCACCGCGGCTCCATTGGAGTCGAAAGTCGTTCCGGCCAGGGCGCCACCTTCCGCGTAGAATTGCCGATGATCGCGGCCCCGATAAGGAATCCGCAGCCGGCATAACGGTCTCGCACACGTCCTGGATCCGGCGCGCCACGGCGCATAAGGCATTGCTCTGGCATGTGCCTTAAGATGGGCAGTCAGCGGCGGTCATGCTCGGATGGAATCATGAGCAACGCGACGGCAGCGCTTGCCAGAGACAGGCCTGAGCAAATCGACATGATGGCTCGGAATCCATATACGAACGATTCCCTCACCGACTCCCTGATGGTGGCATTCGCAGTTGGATCAAGGCCAGGGGGCACTTGTAAGCCGGCGAGCTTGATCTCGTTTGCTTGCATCTGCTGTCGAATGTAAGGCGGCAAGGAGAGGCCAACCATACTCCGATCGAGTCGAAAACTAAACGCTTTCACCATTACAATTCCAAGCACCGCAATAGCAAGCACCCCCGCCACCCGGGCCACTGCATTATTGATTCCGGAAGCCGCGCCCGCTCGATCCAACGTTACCGAATTCATGACCACAGTGGTAAGAGGAACGACGGTGACCGCCATCCCAAATCCCAGGACCATGATCGCCGGGAAGAACGACATCCAATAGCTATCCCCAATGGAAGGCGCAGCGAAGAGAGCGAAACCGATCGCGGCAATGAGGGGGCCAACGATCAGTGGGCCCCTCGAGCCATAGCGGGCAACCAGTCCGCCGGCCCAGCGCGAAAGAAGGAACATCAGCAGAATAAAGGGAAAGATCGCAACACCGGCTGCGGTTGGGGAATACCCTTGGACTTGGATTAGGTTCAAAGGAAACAAGAAAAAGAAAATTCCAGTCGCTGCGTACAAAAGAAACGTAAGCAGGTTCGCACCACTAAATCTCTGGGAACGGAACAGTGTGAGCGGTACCATCGGTGACGGAAGGTGCGCTTCTACGAAAACGAATGTAATAAGCGCGCCAAATCCAACGATCAAACTGCCGAAGACCAGGCGATTGGTCCAGCCCAAGTTCACTGACTCGAGGAAGCTGTACACCAAGCCGCCAAGCCCTGCGGTGGCAAAAAGCGCCCCGATCCAATCGATGCGCCCAGCAGTCGGGCGACGGCTTTCCGGAATTCGCCTGAGTGAAATCGCAATCACGGACGCTGCAATCGGAAGATTAATAAAGAACGCCCAGCGCCAGGAGGCATGCTCAACCAGCCAACCGCCCAGAACGGGCCCGATCGCGGTGGTAATTGCCGTAGAGCCCGACCACGTGCCAATCGCCTGCCCGCGACTCTTTTCGTCGAAGGAGGTACTGATAATCGCGAGACTCCCCGGCACCAGGAGTGCGGCTCCTACTCCTTGAATGCTCCTGGCGACGATCAACTCATGAATGTTTGAAGCAAGGCCGCAAGCCGCGGATGCAACCGAGAAAATGGCCACGCCCACCACGTAGATCCTGCGCCGCCCAAACAGGTCGCCCAACGATCCTCCGACCAGAATCAGCGCACCCAGAAACAGACCATAAGCCTCGACCACCCACTGCACATCCACGACTGTCGCGTGAAAGCTGCCCTGTATCGCGGGCAGAGCGACGTTGACGACTGTGCTGTCGATGAATGCCAGGCTCGAACCGAGAATCGTTGCAGTGAGAACCCATAGCTTGTTTCTCTCTCCGCATGGAACTTCGCCACCGCCCGATCGAAGTACTGCTTCATCGCAAGGCGTTCTCATGGGGAGTATGGATGCAATTTAGGGTGCGTTGGGTCCGAAGATCGATCTGTTGAAAGGCGGTACGAATCGTTGCTGTTCTCGTGCATTCCGGGCCGGAAGTCGGCTCGAGGAAATCTCTGTTGCTCTCCCACAAGCCCACTTCTGGATAGTCTCCGATTCGCAGGTGAGGCTGTATGACGCATGCTCCCAAGTTCGCGGGCTATGACGGATTTTATACTGCCCCCCTCCGACTCTGGCGTGAGCGAAAGGGAGTCACAACCTTGGAAGCTCTGCGAGCCTTGCTGTCGCTTTGCGGGCGATCAATCGAAAGTCTTTGAGAGAAGCGTCAGACTTGACGGAAGTAAATTCGGAGCGAGCAGCAGAGAACTGGCCTGACTTAGCTGCTATGTCTCCTTGCAGTAGTCGAGCCTCCAACCCATAGCCCGTGGATCCAAACTTGGCGGTCTGAGCTAAGATGGGGGCAAGATCCATGCGGGCTTCCGACAGCTTCTGGGCGGCTTCATCGGCACGAGCGATGGCCAACTCAGACTCAAAACGCATCCAGACATTTCCGCCCGCCGGCGAAAGCTTCAGTGCGCGTTTCGCCGAGGCTTGTGCCTCCTGAGTCTTTCCCTCAGCCAGAAGCACTTGAGCTAAAACAGCGAAAGCGAGAGAGGCGTCGCCGGAGTCATTCTGTTTCTCGAAAACATCTGCAGTCGAACGAGCCAGAGGTTCCGCTTCGCTGGGTTTGCCTTGTTCCAGGAGAATCTTCGCTAACTGAATTTGGCTTTCCGCCAGCTGAATCTCTACGTGGATCTCTTTGCGTATGTCGATCGACTGTTCGGTCGCGGTTCGTGCGTCATCCAACCGGTCTTGCGCGATCAGAACGCCAGCAATATCCACCAGGCAGTATCCGATGCCCCGTTTATCGCCAAGCTGCTGTGCGCCTGCCATGGCCTCCTCATATTTTGCTCGAGCATCGGCGAGTCGGCCCTGGGCAAAGAGAACCTCCCCGATATTCAACGTGGTAACCCGCTCGCCAAACCTGTTGCCGATGCGATGAAATATTTCGAGAGACTGCTCCTTTACTCGGAGCGCGCCCACCAGATCGCCCGTACCCAGCATGACGTTCCCAATGTCGTCGAGGTCGCTGGCTACTCCCCGCTCGTTCTTCATCTCCCGTTGCAGGGATAGCGCTTCTTCGAGGTGCTTTCTCGCCTGCGGTAAATCCCCTTGCTGCGTGAGGAGCACTCCAAAATTGTGGGAACAAGAGGCCAGATTCCCCCTGTCTCCGATTTTGCGAAATTCCAGAAGAGCTTCGTCGAAGGCCTTGCGAGCGCCTAGAAAATCACCCTGGTCCCCCAGTAGATTGGCGATTCCACCCAAAGCAGCAGCGGCACTCCGCTGATTCCCGCCAGCAATCCAGAGATCGCGAGCTTTCGAGTAAGCTGCGAATGCCCGATCTGGATCTCCCAGACGTATCGAAGCCCATGCCTCTCTTGACTTAGCGGCGGCTAGTAACAAAGGACTGCCTTGAGCATCGGCCCGTGCCGCGCCCGTGACGGCGGCCTGTTGGCTGCGCCGGAAGTCACTCAGAGACTCGGCCGCCGAAGCTTCGGCCAGGTCGATGCGTGCATCTTTGTTTGCAGGTTCGGGAAGACTGCGCATCAGGGCCACGGTTTGCAGCGCATCTTTTCCCTGGCCGGAGCGTGATTGTGCGCTGGCCAATCGAAGTATATAGCCTAGATCATCCGGGAAAAAGGTTCTGAGAGTGCGGTAGATCTCGATTGCCGCGGGAAGGTCGTTGGACAATTCTCGATACCGGCCTTCGATGGAAAGCTGCTCCTCCCGCGACAGGTTGTGAGAGAGGCTAAAGGCTTTCGCCGCTTCCTCCCGTGCCTTCGTGTCGTAGCCTAGCCCTGCCCACGCTTCGGCGAGCTCGGAGTGCGAGAGTGCGTGCTTGGGATCGACAACGGTCGCTTTTTCTAAAAGATCTCGAGCAGCCAGCGCATCGAAGTTTTCAAGCTTGGCCAGACCCTCCGCATACAACCGCGCCGCTTCAGGGCTGGACGGCAAAGACGACCGTATTTGGCCTGCCTGTTCGTTGGATATGTTGCCTACTGCCAGACGCTCCCGCATTCGGGACCCAGCCGCCGAGATCAGATCAAACAGGTCCGCTTCATTTCCGGTGACCGCATCCTCGGCCACGGTTTCTCCGGCAACTGCGTCTTGCAGTCGAAGATCCAGCCGGATCAGCCTCTTGTTTCCATCGTCCAAAATAGTGTACGAACCCAGCGCGACATAATCAGTGCCCAGGTTCAATCGCAGGCGCATCAAGGAGTCTTTGGCAAGAGCGTCAGCTTCGCCCCAGGGCACGTTCGGCTGGCACGGGCGATTTGCTCGCCCGGGATAATGCGCAGATGTTCCCCGGCAGCCAGTTCGGTATTCAACATCTCTGCCAGCGCCACGGAAAGCCACTTTGTATCCTCGCGCCCGCTAAGATTCCGAAAACCAAGCACCGCAACCGCGGGGCGCATCTTCACGGCCGGAAGACTGACCACCGGTCCCGTTCGCTCCGCTGGCCGGCCAATCCGAGACCGATAGACCAAGGCCACGACCCCCAACAACGCCGCCATCGCCACTACCACCCCGGTGCGTATTCCAGTCGGGCCCTTGCGTGGAACAACGTGTTCAACCACCACCCGCGCCAGAGAGTGGGTCTCCATTCGAAGAGTTTCTTCTACTTCCTGCGTTATCCCGAATGGCGCTTCCCCAACTTCACGAACGGCCTCAGTGAATTGATAGCCCCGCCCCGGTACATTGACGATGTAGCGCCGTTCTTGGGAAGAGTCGCCCAGCGCCCTCCTGAGCACAAAGATGTTTTGACTTAAATTGGACTCTTCTACGAAGCTGTCAGGCCACAACATCTTCATCAAGTCATCTTTGGAAACCACTCGATCGCGGTTCTCAATCAGCACAACCAGGGTTTCGATCGCCTTAGGAGTCAGCGGGACCAGGTCAGTGCCGCGCGTTAAAACCCTTCTTTGTGGATCCAGACGAAAAGGTCCGAACTCATACAAGTGATTGATCTGGCTTGGCTTAGTGACCATTAACAACCTTTGAGAACTTTTGAGTCGCGGTTTGAAGACTCTGGCATGCGCTCTCGTGCATTCTGGACCGCGTTCGAGGGGGATGAAGCGGAGCAGTACTTCCAAACCGGAAGGACTTTATCACTGATTTCCCCGCCAGGCAACGAGGAAGACCGTTGAGCCGACGCAAGGTGGTCATGGAAGTCACGATCGAAACCAACCAGGTTCTGGTGATCCAGCGACGGCAAGTCACCCGACGCTGGTGCAGCGAATCGGGGAGTGAGTCGGATTTCGCTGGGCTCGATGAAGCGAATGCCCTGTTCGACAAAACACGGATTCAGCAAGGCATCGAGGCTTCCTCCAGTCATCACCTTCCCGACATCGAGATAGGGTCAGGCACGATTTCTCGTCAGTCTTTACTGGGCGCAACGGCAGTGGGCGCAACGACGCTTGCGAAACGATTCCTCAACTGTTTCGGACGCGGCAGCAGACGGGAAAGCGAACCCCGGGGATTGAAAGGCCAGAAGTCCAAGAGTGTGGACAAGGCGTGAGTCTGTTATCGGACCGTGGACGAATCACAAATCGGCGAATCACAAATCGATGAAGGAGAGAGGTAAATATGTCAGACAATTTTCGTGCTATTTCTTTCTTGCGAAGAGTGCGTCAGCACCTTCATGCTTCGATTGGCGGCAGAGTGCGCATCGTGACGTGCATGGTTGCCCTGGTCGTCTTCGCCGCAGGTACCGCGCTCGCCGACGTTTATCTTCGCAATCTGTTTCCATTTCTTGATTTCACAGGGTTCTCCGGGACATACAGCAGCACGGGAAGCGTCGATCTGAGTGGACCGTTCTTTCAGAGTCTGGGCTCGAACGGCAGAACCTGCGAAACTTGCCACCAACCCAACAATGCATTCGGACTGAGTGCCGTCGACGCTCAATTTCGATACTTCATAAGCCGAGGAAAAGATCCGCTATTTGCGCAGATCGACGGCTCGACTTGTCCTACCGGTCCCATAAACAATAGCCTGGTCCTGAACAACGGGCTGATTCGCATCGGGCTGACTGTTCCGCCGAATAGCACCGACGCATCCGCGCCGCAATACACGATTACTGCCGTGCAGGATCCTTATGGTTGCGCTCTCACCACCGACTCCCAGGGAGTGCAGACAGCCTCTGTTTATCGGCGGCCATTGCCAACGACAAATCTAGGGTTTCTGAGTGCGGTCATGTTCGATGGCCGGGAATCGCTCACGCTCCCTCTGAACAATGGGCAAACTTTCCCCGCCAACCTGAACGCGGATCTGACGCAGCAGGCAATCGACGCAACCCTCATCCACGCCCAGGCCGGGCAGGCTCCTACAACAGAACAACTCAGCGACATCGTGAACTTCGAACTCGCTCTCAACTCTGCGCAATTGTTTGATTTCGCGGCCGGAGATCTCACGAAAAAAGCAAACGGCGGAGCGCAGTATCTATCCACACAAAACTACTATCCAGGGATCAACGATTCTCTGGGCGCCGATCCTAAGGGCAACACATTCACTCCCGACGTATTTACGATCTACACATCCTTCCAGAATTCGCGGAATCCGCAGCAAGCCTCCATTGCGCGCGGCGAACAGATCTTCAACACCCAGCCCCTGACCATCAGCAATGTCCCGGGACTCACCACGGGCACGCAGCAGATTACGGGGACCTGTACCACCTGCCACGATACGTTTAACGTGGGAAATCACTCGTTTCCCTTGCCGCTGGATATTGGAACCAGCCGCTCGCCACTGTATGAAACCGATCCGAACATCGTGGCCGGGCTAAAAGAACTGCAAATGCCGGTTTTGCCGGTGTTTGAGTTGGTGTGCACACAGGGGCCGCTCGCCGGCAATACATACTTCACGTCCGATCCCGGCAAAGCGCTGATCACCGGACAATGCAGCGACATCGGCCGAGGGAAGGGCCTTATTCTGCGCGGTTTGGCCGCACGTGCGCCTTACTTCCATGACGGAGTCGCAGGTAGCCTGCAGCAAGTGGTGAATTTCTATAACCAGCGTTTCCAGATCGGCCTCACGTCGCAGCAGATGCAGGACTTGGTCAACTTCCTGCAAACGCTCTAACCTATACCACTCGCGCGACTGGCGCCGGTCCGACGACCGGCGCCAGTTCTGAATTGTGACGTAAGGCCCCAACACGATGCGCTTCACCGTCGACCACGGACCTGCCTAGCGCCGCGGAGTCTCCGATTCGCGATCGAGTGCGCAAACTTACAATCAGCGTTACACGGCCAGATCGAATCGCGAATCCTGAGTCGCCAAAAATCAGAACTCTGCTCACCGTATCCCATCCTACTAAGTCTCACACTATTCTCAGAAGCTTTCTACGGATATCCATAGGAAGTCGTCATTCAATGGATTTTTCGTTCTGTTGTGAACGTGTAAGTTCGAGTCAACGAGCTTCAACATTTCGTGCCTGAGTTTAGTAACCCCGCGTAATTCCTTCTGAAGTGGGTCTCCATTTGCATTATCCGTACTGGATTGCTGCTCACAAGTCTTGATCGTGTCCTGGGCTTTCGGGAGCAAAACACCCGAGACAGAAGGAGCTGTTTTGTCATGCGCAGCTCGGCATTCAGTTCTTGATGAGCTTATCGGAATTCGACGTACGGAGGGCTTGTTATGAGGCAGCACGCATTTCGTTTCGTGGCTTCTTGTTTCGCGCTGGTGCTGGTGTGTAGGATGGTCGTTTGGACGTCCCCCGCCTATGCGGACAATCTCTACGCCAGTATTCGCGGGACGGTTGTAGATCCGTCTGGAGCCGTTGTGCCCGACGCGAAACTGACGGCAAAGAATATGGCCACAGGCCTCAGTTACTCCGCGACTTCGAGCAAGGATGGCATCTTTGCCTTCTTGCAACTGCCCATCGGTGATTATTCGGTGAAGGTGGAGAAATCCGGTTTCAAGACGTTCACCGAGGGCCACATTCATCTCGATCTCGACCAGATATTTAATCTGAAAGCAACGATGGAACTTGGCGTGATCACCGACACGGTTACGGTCGAGGCCAATTCCGCTCAGGTGGAAACCACAAGCATGCAACTGGGAGCCACCGTTACCGGAAGCCAGATCGATCAACTGCCGCTAAACGGACGCAACTGGACTCAACTCATGCAGCTTCAACCCGGAGTGCAGGGAGCTTCTGACCGATTCGGCACCAACACTAGCGGCGGCGCCTACTCCACCAACGGAACGGAGACGCAGCAGAATTCCTTCCTGATTAACGGGAACGATACCAACGATGCGGCGGTGAACACACCACTCGTCATCGTGAGTCCGGATGCGATCGGTGAGTTTGATTTGGTGAGCAGCACTCTTAATCCCGAGTATGGACGCAACTCTGGCGCCATCGTCAACGCTATCATCAAGAACGGCACCAACCAGTTTCACGGCGACGTTTTCGAGTTTTATCGCGATACATTCCTCGATGCGATTCCTTGGTTTTCCTTAAACCGAGCGCTTTATCACCAAAACCAATATGGCGGTACGGTGGGTGGGCCGATCGTTAAGGATCATGCCTTCTTCTTCTTTTCCTATCAGGGTAGGCATTCAGCAACGCCGCAACCTTCCGCATACGCGGACACGTTCGGCGGTCTCGAGTATGGTCAGGACCAGCCGATCGTTTTCAGTCAGGCGCAACGGACCGGCGATTTTTCGGCCGGTGGCGGTTCGTTCAGCAACAACCCTATTCCATTTCCGATGTATGGCGACAGCGCTTCGTCGTGCCCGGTAAGCGGCGGTGTGATGTGCGCGGCCAATGGAACCAATACTTACGCGAATCTCTTCAGCACTGGTTCGATCCCGACGCAGGATCTGAACACGCTGTCGGTCAAGCTTCTCAATCAGTACATTCCGATGGCCAACGGGCCGGGCAATGCATATCTGTTCAATCCTCTTGAGATCGCAAAGCGAGACCAGTATCTTGGCCGTTTGGACGAGAAGGTGTCGAGTAAAGATTCGATCTGGTTCTATGGGTTATACGATAAGCACATTACGAACGATGATTTGGGTTTCGGCGGATCCAGCCTTCCTGGCTTCGCTGACGGTAACCCATCCAAGACCTACGAGTACACGACTGCCTGGACCCATACTTTCTCCGCAACCACGATAAATGAGGCGCGCTTCGCCTACCTTCGTTTTAATTACGATGACGTAGTACCCGCCAGTACCCAGAGTGCGTCGGCCTACGGCTTCACGGGCATCAGCAGTACTCAGGCTCCTGCCTTCGCGCAACTTCCCGTCATGTTTGTGTCGGGGATGTTCACCCTGGGTTTCAGCGCGTTTGGGCCGCAACCACGCGTGCAAAATACCTATCAGGTAGTGGACAACCTCAGCAAGGTTTGGGGCCACCACACCTTCAAGTTCGGCTTCAACATGGACCGTTTGGAAATCAACAATCCGTACTACAACAGCCTGAACGGGGTCTATCAGTATTTCGGGTCGGGATCTTTTTCGACCGGCAACCCCGGAGCAGATTTCCTGCTTGGACTTCCCGACGAGTATCAACAAGGAAGCGGCGCCATCATCCGGGCGCGGGGACGGGAATATTACTCCTACGGCCAGGACCAATGGCAAGTGAAGCCCAATCTGACGCTGACCCTGGGTGTAGGTTGGGAAATCCAAACTCCCTTCAAGAATCTCTACGCCAACGGAGAGATTCTGGACGCGTTCCATCCCGGCCAGCAATCCACGATTTTCCCGACGGCCCCTGTGGGCATCGTCTTCCCCGGCGATAAAGGAGTCGGGGAGTATGGAGATGCCAGCATTCATTACGACGACTTCGCTCCGCGTCTCGGGTTTGCCTGGAGTCCGGGAGGTTCCACCAAGTGGAGCGTTCGTGCCGGCATAGGTCTCTATTTCAACCGCACCGATTCAGAGGCAACGTTGCAGACGCTCACCAATGTACCATTTTCGACAATCTCGACTGGAGCAGGGGCGATCGGCTCTCCGGGCTTTGCAAACCCCTACAACACCGTGAATCCAGCTACAGTGGGGGCGTTCCCGAGCGGAACCACGAACAACCCTTTTCCGTTTGCTGCACCAGCGGCCGGGACTTCTCCTAACTTCGCGGAGTTTGAACCCATTGGTATCAATGACGTTTTCTACAGTCCGCACCTGACTGCTCCCAGGTCAACGAACTTCAACCTGAACGTCCAGTACCAGGTTTCAAAATCGACGGTTGCGACCATTGCCTACGTTGGAACGATCGGGCGGCACCTGGAGGGCGCTTACAACATGAATCCAGCCGGGCAAGCGTCTGGCAACCCAGCCGCTGTGGCCGAGGGCGCCACCAACGATTTCAATCTGCCTGCGCTGGCCGCGAACACGTACCAATACAACCCGAACGTCTATGGAGACATTGGCGTCTACGCGACCGCTTGGAACTCTAACTACAATTCTCTGCAGGCGCAGATCAACCGGCATTTCAGTAATGGCCTGCAATTTCAGGCGGCCTACACCTGGTCTCGCTATTTCGATTACACCTCGAGCCTGGAAAACGACGCCTTCAATAATCCTGGCTTCAACGCCCTGAACTTTGCTCGCAATTATGGCCCTTCGGCCAACGATGCGCCGCAGCGTCTGGTGGTCAACTACGTGTACACGCTGCCGTTTTATAAGTACGGGCATCGCTGGAAACGGCTGACAGATGATTGGAACCTTTCGGGAATCGGGACCTTCCAGCACGGTTTCCCAGTCGAAGTATTCCAGACCGCTTTCGACGACTTGCAGGGTTCTCCCATCCAGGGGTTTTTCGCATCCCCGGATTTCGTCAATGCCACGGGGGCCCCGTTAAATATCAATCACAATCCCAGGAACAGCCCCACGCAGCAGTGGGTGAATCCTGCCGCTTTCGCAATTCCTGCTCTTGGCACCCAAGGCACCGCCAATCGCAACCCATTTTATGGCCCGGGCTTAAATTTCTGGGACATGGCGTTGGAGAAGAGTATTCACTTCACAGAGTCCATGTACTTCCAGTTGCGGCTGGAGACCTTCAACACGTTTAACCACGCGAATTTTGGCTCGCCGGTTAATAACCTTTCCAGCGGCGCCTTCGGGCAAGTCAATACTGTTCAGCAAATAACAACCACTGGTGCCGGTCGCGTGGTACAGCTTGCCGGAAAATTCTACTTCTAACTCACCCAGGCTGAAAGCAAAGAGAGGCATCCTCCAAAAGGATGCCTCTCGTCGATGAGTACCCGATGCCCACAAGCTTCGGTTGACTATTCAAGCATAGGCGGAACGCCTTTCAGGTGTTGTGGTGGCGAGCTTTCAGCTAAGCTGGAATAGTCATGACGGCAGAAAAAGCGACGATGGCCTTCGGCTGGCGCGTCTATGGCCTGGGCGTGATGGCGCTGGGCATGGCCTGCCTGGTATTTCGGGACTTCGACCCGGGCCAGCCGGTGCCCGAGAACTTTCCCGCTCGCACCGCCCTGGCCTATGCCGCCGGTGCGTTCATGGTCGTCGCGGCCGCGGCCGTCGAGTGGCGCCGAACCGCGGCCTGGGGCGCCGCGGCGCTCACCGTCTACTACGCGCTCTTTGTCGTCATCCTGATGAACGGCCGCCTGCTGCTCACCGATTACGCCGTATTCGTCACCTACGAAAACATCGCCATGCAGCTCGCGATCGCCGCGGGCGGGCTGATCGTCTACGCCACGCACCGCCAGGATCGATGCGAGCACTGGCCGCGCGCCTCACGCGCTTGGGCCAACTGGCGTTTGGGGTTTGTGCGCTGGTATTCGGCGGAGCGCATTTTGTCTATATGAACATACACCGCCTCGATGGTCCCGAAATGGCTGCCGCCTACGCAAGAGTTCTGGGGTTATGCGACCGGGGTTGGCTTCGTCGCGGCGGGCGTTGCGATCCTGACCGGCGTGCAGGCCCGCCTCGCCGCGATCCTGCTGACCGCCATGCTCGCGTCCTTCGGCCTGCTGGCGAACGGGCCGATGCTCCTGGCCGATCACTCGAGCCACTGGAACTGGACCGAGAGCGCCGTGAATCTCGCCGTGATTGGCGCCGCCTGGGTGGTGGCGGACTCGCTGGCGCGACCGAGGCGCTAGAGCATTTCGATTGACTGCCTAACGGCGCCCCGGAAATGTCTCTGAGAGTGTCAATCGCCATTGACCAGACCGTCCGCTTCAACCTGGCCGAACCCGTCAGTGCCGATCCACGACTCGGCAAGAAGGTGTAGATTCTTTTTGTAGGTACGAGTGACTGTATATTTCTTGCCGCCCCTCACGCGCAGCAAGTATTCCCCGGTCGGCAGCGGCTGGATCTCTTCCACGAAAGCGACATTCACCAGAGACGATCGATGGATCCTGACAAATCCAAACAGACTCAATTTCTCTGCCATGGTTGAAATCGACTCGTGCAGCAGATATCCGCTCGATTTATGTTGCAGCATGACATAGTGGCCCTCGGCTTCCACAGCAATGATGTCCGCAGTGTCGATGAATAGAATCTTCTTTCCTGCCCTAATCGCGATCCGAGAAGTTGATCCTTTCGGAGCAATCTGTAGTTGCGGTGACAGTTCCATCACGATTGCAACTCCTTTTCCCCTCTTCGAGGAATGCTGCACCTCATTGCTTGGGAACTACTTGCTCCCTAAACCTGAGAGTCGACTGCGGAATCCACCGAATGAGAGCTTTCATTTTCAACCGCTGAAATCCACACCCAGGCGCGCGGGCCCCCATCACGAGGGACTGTGCGGGCTTCTCCGTATTGTTCGAGCCGGCCGAGAATCGTGGTAACCGATCCAACCAGATTCTTCGAACTTGGCAGATCGGTTCGTTGCTGAATCTGTTCGCACACATTCCGCGCAGTTAGAGGACAGCCGGCGTTCATCAACACCTTACGGCACGCTTGGGTAATCCCCCGCCGCCGGATTCCGACCTTGCCATTCACCAGTTCGTGTAAGTCCTCACTGAGTTCATCATCGCCGAACAAATTGCAAAGCCCCGCGATCGTTTGCTTGATTGTGCCGATGCGCTTCGCAATCTCGGCGCGCTGTTGGATGAGCCGCCGCAGTTCGCCGTGCGCAACCTTGACGATCACGCGAACATCAGGGACGTCGCGAGTCGCAAGACTTCCGTGGCTGTCTCCATCGCCGCTGATTTCGGACCCCATCAAACTCCCTCCGACACGACGTTCATTGATCCATTTCGAGTAGGGCCATGCTATGACAGAGCGTGTTCTTCTGCGCCAGCATCGACCAAGGCGATCCGCGGACGAAAGCCAACACGAACATCAATGGAGCAATAGACGTAGTAAATCTAAGTCAGTCATCAGTACCTCTCGCAGTGAATGATTGCGTGATGTGTGCATGTGCGCTCCTTAACATCTGTGCGCCTTCAATTGTTGAAGGGCAAGCGTTCCATATGACCACCGTAAGAACATAAACAGATCAAGCTATTCCGTCGGAGCGGCCGTCCCGTCCGACCACTTGGACACGGAAATGATGAACTCGGTGATTGGCTCCGGAGAGTATTGATGTACGTACACCGGCGAGCCAGGGAGACCTCCGCCCCAAAACATATCGTCTGTTTTCGGAAACCAAAACATCAGATGGGGGTCAGCGTTTCCGTACTTGCGGCCAAAGTACTGTTGTTTCGACATCATGTAGCACATGGCGCCCGGCTCGGGCAGCGGTAGTTCTTTCTTGGCGTACGCGGACTTGATACTGTCGAACATCTGAGTCCTGGACAGTCCAGCCAATGCCAACTCGGTTTCCTTGAGAGTAAGCGGCAGGTGGGATCGCGCGGCCGGCGGATTGAGGCAAAGCGGAAGCCGCTGATCGGGATTCAGAAACTCTGGGTCGTCGAAGGGGGCCATCCACGATCGTTCCACGACGCACACGAAACCATTCTTGCCTTTGACTGCAGTTTCGTAACCATGCTGTCCGAGGACCATAACCTCAGCGTCTCGGGAAATGGCTTCCGGGGCCGCACTCCGTGCCAAGGCGATTTCGGCATTTCGGTCCATCAGATATTGTTCAATCGGGGCCATGCCCGGATAGGGCGTTTTGTTGTCTTGCGCCCGCGTGGGCAGGGCGACGCCGAAAGCAGGGATCACAGCGAAAATCAACGTGGCGACTACACTGAATGTTTGGCCGGTCATCAATTCTCCCCAGAGTCGCAGGATCAGATTCGTGCTCCTGTACATTCCCCCGCCGTTAATTGTTGACCGGCGCGAGAGTTCCGTCCGACCACATACCGGTAAGAACCACGAATACTTCGATTCCCTCCCGGGCAAACTGCGGATTCAATATGACGGGCGATTTGGGCAGACCCGCACCCCAAGCGGCGCCGTCCATGAGTGGGGTGTAAAACATCAAGTGCGCGATGTTGTGGCTGCCCGCATCAGTAAGGTGCGATTCCTTCGACATCATGTAGCTCATCGCGCCTGGCTCCAGCGGCGGTAGCTCTTTCTTGGCAAATATCGCGATTCCTTCCATAATCTGATCTTTGGATTGACCCGCCAATACCATCTCGGTCCTTTTGTAAGTCAACGGAAGAACAGAACGCGCCGCGGGTGCATTAAGACAGAGTGGACCACGAACTTTGGGGTTCCAAAACTCCGGACTATCGAACGGAGCCATCCACCCTCGCTCCACTGCGCACACGAAGCCGTTCTTGCCCTCTACGGCAGTTTCATAGCCATGTGGCCCAAGAACCAGAACCTTGGCGTCGTGCGATATCGAGTCCGGAGCCGCACTTCGCGCCAGGGCTATTTCAGCATTTCGATCCGCCATGAGGTACTGGTCCAGCGCGGCCATGCTGGGATACGCGGTTTTGGATTGGGCTTGCATTTGGGAAATTGCGCCCAGTGCGACAGCAAGCACAAAACCTCCTAAAGCCCCCGGCTTCAGTTTCCTTCGACCCATTACTTTTCGCCCCCGGCGCCGAGTAGAGTACGGTCCGACCCTTATGATGCGGTCTTCCTTTCGAGTGTTGCATCGTTCATACCTACGAGTATGTATGTTTGGGTTCAAGCATCAGGAGGACTCATTTATTTCCCCTCTTAGGCGTGAATGTTAGGACGATGCGGCTCTGACGGTGCGGCCATTTCCACTTCCGAACAGTATTCACATTTAACTTGCGACTTGCAAGTAAATATTGAACAATAGGTGTTAAAGATGGTCCGAAAGAAGGCAGACCCAAAGCGGCGGTCAGGATGCCCGCTGAACGCTTCGGTGGAAATGCTGGGCGACCGCTGGTCGCTGCTGATCATCCGCGACATGATGCTGCAGGGCGCCCGCACCTACAAAGCATTCTTGAAATGTTATGAGGGGATTGCAACCAATATCCTCGCCGACCGTCTCCGGAAGCTCGAGGCTTACGGAATTATCACCACGGAGACGGACCCATCCGATCGGCGTAAAGTGATCTACTTGCTCACCAAAAAAGGAATCGATCTGGCACCGGTGCTTACGGAGATGGTGCTCTGGGCAGCCGCCCATGAAGACACCGGCAATCAGGCGCTAGTCCAGCAAATGCGGGCGGATAAAGAAAAATTTCTGGCTGCGGTGCGGCAGCGCTGGGCCGCCGGGCCACATGGATAGTGTGCCGAACCGGGTTCCCAAGAAGACTTCACAGGCTCACAAAAGGCTGGCTATCCGCGACCTGCGTTTCGCGTCCGGCCTCGTGCCGGGCGCAGCGACTCGAGGTGGCCGCTCACCCTTCTTTGGCCCGATTGCATCATTCGTGGATCCTGCGAATTCTTTCCTAGAACCACATAGCCCTCGTAGATCGCGATCAGAAACGTAGCCGTTTCATTCGCGTCGATGTCATTCCGCACTATCCCGTGCTTCTGTCCTTCACGCAGGGCCCCCGCCACGGCGTCATGCCAGTTCTTAAAAAGTCTCGCCGTCCTCCTGCGAAATCCCTCATCCAGACCTGACATCTCTTGTGACAAGTTAAGCAAGGGGCAGCCCCTCTGAACGTCTTCCCTTTTTATCGATTCAGACTGCACAATGCGGACCAGAGCATCGATCGGATCCTTAGCGTTTCGTAAAGGCTGCACCCACTTCTTGTGAAGGTCACTCGCCATGATCTCGTCCACCACTGCATGCCCCAGGGCCTCCTTGTCGTCAAAGTGATAGTACAGCGCGCCCTTCGTGACGCCCGCTGCTGCCAGGATGGCATCCAGATCAGCGCTCCGATAACCAGAGCGGTACATCTCCTGGAAGGCGGCCTGCAACAAGAGCCCTCGGGTGCGCCCTGGATTTCGCGAGGTCGCTCTCTTGCGTCGCGATGGTTTTCTCACGGCGGACATACCACTTAGTATGCCCGTTCGCACAAGCAGGTGTCGAGCCGAACGTTTTCACACTCTGCCGCGATGGCCAAATCGACCCAAGACCAGCCATTCCCACATGTAGTCGCTCTTGATCGCGTCATCGGGCTTTGGTCAGCGACCCGGTCGGCTAAGAAACGGAGGCATCTGAAAAGGCTCATAAGTACAGCCCGAATCGTTAAATTGGTGAGTTAGAATACATTCATTGAGCTCGGAGTCGCAGTCTTGCCCAGGAGGAGGATGCGGACGACGGAGCTCGGCGAACGGCTCGTTAGTCTTGAGCCTCCCTGTTGCGCCACAGTCAGTGCGGTTTGATCTCAACCCTTATGCGCTGCAGGAACTTTCGGATGTTCGCCCCGGCCGGGATTCTCTTCCTGCTGTTCGTGGGCGTGGCGAGTGGGCAAAATCCGACGCTCATCAGTCTTGACCAGGCCATTGATCTGGCGCTGGCGCACAACCATTCCATAAAAGCCACGCGAACTCTGATTCTTCAAAACCAGGCGCAAGAGATAACCGCGAATCTGCGCCCCAATCCGACGCTTGGAGCTGACACCCAATTCGTGCCATTCTTCAGTCCGCAGGATTTTTCTGGCGACAATCTGAACGAAACGCAGCAGTTCGACATTGGCGTTGGGTACTTATTCGAGCGCGGTCACAAGCGCCAGCGGCGGCTGCAGGCTGCTCGCGATCAGACGGCGGTCACGCGCGCTCAGGTCGGCGATGCGGAACGAACCCTGGCCTTCAACGTGGGCCAGCAGTTCGTCAGTGTCTTACTGGCGGAATCTACCCTTCAGTTTGCGCTGGAAGATCTAAAAGGTTTTCAGCAGACCGTCGATATCGGCGAAGCACAGCTGAAGGCAGGCTACATCGGAGAAGGTGACTACCTCAAGATCAAACTGCAGCTCCTGCAGTTTCAGACCGACGTGTCGTCTGCACGCTTGGCGAAGGTGCAGGCGCTGGTTGGACTGCGAGAATTCTTAGGATATAACGCTGTACCGGCTGACTATGACGTGATTGGCGATCTGGCGTACGAGCCACTCAGGGCAAACGTGGAAGATTTGCAGACCAAGGCGCTACGCGAGCGGCCCGACTTTCGCGCCGCAGAATTGGGGATCACCGCCGCACAGAGCCAAATTCTCCTCGCAAAAGCAAACGGTAAAGTAGACGTAAACGGCACCTACGACTTTACCCACGTTTCCGGCGAGAACACGGCTTCAATCTTTGTGAATTTTGAGTTGCCGATCTTCAATCGTAATCAGGGGGAAATCGCGCGTACTGGCTATGCGCTTACGCAGGCCCAGGAGCAGCAGCAAGCGGCCAGCGATACGGTTCTCTCCGATGTTGCGAATGCCTATGAGGCGGTGAGGAGCAATGACGAAGTGGTGCAACTCTATACTTCCGGTTACCTCAAGCAAGCGCAGGATTCGCGCGACATTAGCGAATATGCCTACAAACGTGGTGCCGCCAGCCTGTTGGATTTTCTCGACGCCGAGCGCAGTTACCGCTCTGTTCAGTTGGCTTATCGCCAGGCGCTGGCCTCTTATATGACCGCTCTGGAGCAACTGAAGGAAGCGGTGGGAACGAGAAACCTGCCATGAACATTCGTGAGAATCGTTGGTCCCGATTGACTCCTGCGCTGGCCGCCCTGTCGGCGATCGTGATGGTGCTTGCCGGTTGCCAGGGATCAGGATCAAATGCCGCTGCTAACTCTGGCAGCGCTGCCAACTCAAGCAACCCAGAACTGTTCACCATTCCCCAGGACCAGATGTCGCATGTGCAAGTGCTGACCGTGCAGCCCACGACTCTGACTCGATCGCTCCGGCTGACGGGAGCCGTGGCGTACAACAGTTTTCGCACCACGCCGGTCATCACGCAGGTCAGCGGACCGGTCAGCAGAGTCGTGGTTGTTCCAGGACAGAAGGTAGCTCAGGGCGACCCCATGTTGTACGTGTCGAGTCCAGACTACTCGCAGCTCCGCACCAACTATTTGAAGGCCAAGGATGCCTACGCTCTTGCGGAGAAGGCCAACGCCCGCGCCCAGGATTTGTATCAGCATCATGCGATTGCCGAACAGAATGTGGAGCAGGCGCAGTCGGCCGAGGTGCAGGCGAGCGGCGACCTGGTGGCCGCGCAAGCTGCTCTAAAAGTTATGGGAGTCACCGACCCCGACGCGCTTGTGAAAGCCCCGCCTTCTTTTGAAGTTCCGGTAAAGGCGCCGATTGGCGGTCTGGTCGTTGAGCAGGATGTTTCTGCGGGACAATTTATTCAACCAGGCACGACCCAATGTTTCATGATTTCCGACATCAGCACCGTCTGGGTGCTGGTGAATGTCTATCAGAAGGATTTGCCCTACGTGCGCGTGGGAGATCAGGTCACAATTCAGACAGATACTTATCCCGAATTGTTCCACGGGCGCATTGCGTACGTGGCGGCTTCGCTCGATCCGAACACCCGGACGCTGCAAGCGCGCATCGAGACCAACAATCCCGGCGAAAAGCTGAAGAAGGATATGTACGTGGTTGCGACCGTAAACGCGGGCACGATTCAAAATGCTATTGCGGTACCGGATGCGGCGGTGCTGCGCGATACCGAGAACCAGCCTTTTGTTTATGCCGCGGCATCGGCGAACCAGTTTGGCAGGCGCTCGGTCACGCTCGGAGAAAGCCTGAACGGAAAGACAGAAATTCTCAGCGGGCTGAAGCCGGGGGACCAGGTCGTCGGAAACGGCAGCTTGTTCTTGCAGTTCGCGAACTCGCTGCAGCGCTAGGGGGATCGGGCAAGCTTTGAGTAGAGCTTCAAAACTTTGGCAAGTATAAGGATAGTGTCCACCACCTCCGAATGATCCACCGAATCGTCCACGCGGCACTCCGTCAAAGATTTCTGGTGCTGATGCTGACCGGCTTCATCACGGTCGGGGGCATCCTCTCTTTTCAGCGGATGCCGGTGGACGCCTATCCTGATCTTTCGCCTCCGCAGGTCGAAATCATTACCCAGTGGCCCGACCATGCCGCCGAAGAAGTCGAACGCCTGGTCACCCTTCCCCTTGAGCTTGAGATGAACGGCGTCCCGCACATGGTCGTGATGCGCTCCATCTCGTTGTATGGCCTGTCCGATCTCATCCTAACCTTCGAGGACGACACCAACGATTACTTTGCGCGGCAAATTGTTTTTGAGCGGCTCGCGCAAGCCACGCTGCCGACAGGCGTAACTCCGAGTCTCGCGCCTCTGTTCAGTCCGAGCGGCCTGGTATATCGCTACGTTCTGGAAAGTCCCGACCGCAGTCCTCAGGAGCTGAAAACGATTGAGGACTGGGTGATTGAGCGAGCTTATCGTTCGGTCCACGGCGTAGCCGACGATTCCGGCTTTGGCGGAACGGTGATGCAGTATCAGGTGCTCCTCGACCCGGCGCGCATTTACGGGTATCACCTGACCATTCCGCAGGTCACTGCCGCCCTGGCCGCCAACAACTCGAATGCTGGTGGCGGCTTCTATTCTCAAGGTGGACAGTTCTACTACGTTCGCGGAATAGGCCTGGTGCGCAACACTGACGACATCGGAAACATCGTCGTCGGCGCCAACAAAGGCGTGCCCATCCGAGTGCGCGATGTTGGAGATGTGACTATCGGGCACGCGCCGCGCCTGGGCGAATTTGGCTTTCAGAAGAATGATGACGCGGTTGAGGGCGTCATCCTCATGCTGCGTGGGGAGCAGACGCAGAATGTTCTCAAGGGAGTTGAAGCGAAAACGGAGGAACTGAACCGCCAGATTCTGCCGCCCGACGTCAAGATTCATCCTTATTACGACCGCAGCGAATTAGTAGACCTGACGACGGACACAGTGGAAGCGAACCTGCTTCGCGGCATGGTGCTGGTTTTGATTGTGCTGATTTTCTTCCTGGTCAGCTTCCGCGCGGCGGTCATTGTTGCCCTCACCATTCCGCTCTCGCTTTTATTTGCTTTCATCGTGCTCCACGCGCACGACGTTGCGGCGAACCTGCTGTCCATTGGCGCCATTGATTTCGGAATCGTCATCGATGGCACCGTGGTGATGATTGAAAATATTTACCGCGAATTGGCGCTACGCGAAGGACGGCAATATAACTTGAACGAAGTCATTCTCGCGGCCGCAAAAGATGTGGATCGCCCGATCTTCTATTCAGTGGCCGTCATCCTCGCCGGATATCTGCCGATTTATGCGCTAAGCGGGCCGTCAGGAAAACTATTCCACCCCATGGCCGAGACCATGTCCTTTGCCCTGGTCGGCGCGCTCATCCTGACGCTGACGCTCATCCCCGTGCTCGCCTCCTACTGGTTCAGAAAGGGAGTACGCGAAAAACCGAATCGCGCATTCGAGTGGATGAAGCGGAAATATGCAGTTCAGCTCGATTGGTCGCTCAACCGACCCAAGACAACCATGTTGATCGCCAGCCTGATCTTCGGAACGGCTTTACTGCTCGTGCCCTTTATCGGCGGCGAGTTCATGCCCCACCTCGACGAAGGCGCGCTCTGGGTGCGGGCAACCATGCCCTACACGATTTCCTTCGAAGAGGCCAGCAGCATCGCTCCTCAGATACGCGACATTCTTATGGCTTATCCGCAGGTAACCGTGGTGGGTTCGGAGTTAGGACGTCCAGACGACGGCACTGACCCCACGGGCTTTTTCAACTGCGAGTTCTACGTTGGCTTGAAGCCATACAAAGACAAGTCATGGACCGGCGACGTCAGTGACAAAAAACAGCTCATCGAGTCGATCAATAAGAAACTTACTGCCTTTCCTGGGATTATTTTCAACTATACGCAGCCCGCGGAAGACGCTGTGGACGAGGCACTGACCGGTCTCAAGAGCTCTCTGGCGGTCAAAGTGTATGGTGAGGACCTGAACGTTCTTCAGGACAAAGCGATACAGATCAAGAACACACTGGCCCGTGTGCCCGGCTTCACCGACCTCACGGTGGTGCGCGAACTTGGCCAGCCCAGCCTGTTGGTCGACGTCGATCGGGACAAGATCGCACGGTACGGGATCAACGTTGCGGATGTCGAAGCGGTGATTTCGGCTGCGGTGGGCGGGCAGGCGGTCACTCAGGTCATTCAAGGAGAAAAGTTGTTCGATCTCGTCGTCCGCATGCAGCCGCAATTCCGTAGCAGCGCCCATGAAATAGGAAACTTGCTGGTGGGCACGCCCGACGGACAACAAATTCCGCTCAGCCAACTCGCCAATATTACCCAGGGAAACGGTGCGTCCTTTATTTATCGCGAAAATAATTCGCGCTACATCGGCGTGCAGTACAGCGTCGAGGGACGTGATTTGGAGCGAGCGGTACGAGACGGCCAGGCGGCTGTCAAAAAAGTAGTGACCCTGCCACAGGGCTACCGGATGGAGTGGGGCGGCGAATACAGCCAGTTTCTCGACGCCAAGTCGCAGATGTACTTTATTGGTCCACTCGCCGTCGTACTGATCTTCATGATCTTGTTTGCGCTTTACGGAAACTTCAAATTCCCCGTGACCATTGCCCTGGGTGTGATCATGACTGAGCCGGTCGGGGCGCTGGTTGCCTTGAAACTCACGCACACTCCCTTCAGTGTTTCCTCCGTCCTGGGTCTTCTGGCGTTGCTCGGGGTTTCAGTGGAAACGGCCGTCATTCTAGTTTCTTACATCAACAAATTGCGCCAGGAAGGAATGGGGATCCGTCCGGCCATCCGGGAAGCTTCGCTCTTGCGGCTCCGCCCCATCATGATGACGGCGCTGGTTGCGTGCCTGGGATTGCTGCCCGCAGCTCTTTCCACTGGCATAGGATCGGATACTCAAAGACCTTTCGCCATCGTCATCGTGGCTGGTCTCATCTCCCGCCTGTTTATTGGATTTTTCGTCAATCCTGTGTTGTACGAGATGGTTGCCGATGAGGGCGATGTCCTCCAGGTCTGACGCGACCGCCCCAAGGAGTTGCGAACTCGCACGGGCTAGCGCTTAGCCAGCAAAATCGCGTTATGCAGGCTGCGCACATTTTCTTCGAGCACCTGTGTGCGCTCGTACTCCCGTCCTTGAATCTTGCTCATCGATAGCCGGGGGTTGCGGTAGCGCATTGGACTAAGGACCGGCGTACTGAGTCCGACGTGAATTTCGCGGACACCGGTCCGCTCGATGATGGCGGCAGCATCACGATGACCGATGCCCCCGCAAGCCATGATGGCAATGCGATCGCCGGCCAACGTGGCGAGCCGGGCAATGGTTTCGGCGCCTTGTAGACAAGTTTGTTCGCCGCCTGAAGTGAGAAGCCGGTCGGCGCCGGTAGCGCAAGCATCTTCGAGAGATCCGATTAGATCCGCGGCCATGTCGAAGGCGCGATGGAAGGTGACCTTGAGCGGGCGAGCCAACTCGACCAGTTCGCGGGTGCGAGAGACATCGATGTGACCGCCCGCGTCGAGGATGCCGAGAACGACGCCGTCGGCGCCCAGTTCCTTGGCCACCGCGATGTCGCGGCGCATGATCTCGACTTCGTCGTCGCTATAAAAAAAGTCTCCGCCGCGCGGGCGAATGATAACCTGCAGGCCGATGGAGGCGCGGGCACGAACCGTACCGATCAGTCCGGCGCTGGGAGTAATTCCTCCCTCAATCAAATCGTTGCATAACTCGATGCGGGTTGCCCCGCCCTGCTGCGCGGCAATTGCCGAGGCCACCGAGTCGACGCAGACTTCAATCAGTACTGGTTCAGCCATGGGCCCCGTTTACAAAAGATCGTGGCGAGAGTATCGAGCATTCAATTCTGGTTCGCAATGGCGCGAAGCCCTATCCCTGGCAAACGCGTGCGGTACATTCTGCGCGGCGATAAAGGCTTTGGGTACCGGGAGGCTGCCCGCACCGCATGCGGGCATGCCTCCCGCATGCCGAGGTTAGAAGGCGTAGTGCAAGCCGAGTTGAATGTGTCGTTCCTGGGAGCGAACGTTGCTGATTGCACCGAAGTTGCTGTCATCGATCCCATTATCCGGATTGCCGTAACTGACGAGGTTGAAGAGATTGAAGAAATCAGCCCGGAACCCCAAGACGCGTTGCTCGCCCCACAGGTGGAAATCCTTGAAGAATGATGCATCCACGCTGCGATAGCCCGGCGCCCGCTGGGTGCTGTTGCGGGCGGTGCCAAAGGTATTCTGAGCCGCATCCCCATAGGCGCAAGCTCCATTTGCTGGACACACGTGAGAATTGTCCGCTGATTGGTCCACTCCCCACCAGTCCGCGAGGGAGCGATCATGAATGATCATCGGCCGGTACTGATTGGCTCGGCTGAACCCCCAGCCGGCGTTGTTCGTGTTGCTGTTGTCTGGGCCGAAGATCGTGACCGGCAATCCTGAATAGAGGATGGCTGAAGTTGCCAGCTTCCATCCGCCGAACACTGCGTCCAGAGCGCCTTTTACGTTACCGCCATAGGCTCTTCCGTGTCCGAAGGGAAGGTCATACACGCCGACGAAGTTCAGGCTGTGCCGAACGTCCATGGCGGAAGGGCCGTAATCGGCGTTAAGGTCATAACCGTTCTGAACCGAGAGGCCGTTGAAGCTGGTATTCGACACGGCATAGTCTCCGGACGAATTGGTCAAGGATTTTGCAACCGTATAGTTAAGCGTGTATTCCAAACCGCGGTGCGTCCGCTGACGCAAGGTGAACTGGGCTGCGTTATAGGTCATTCTGGCCTGCGACTCGGTGATGAGAATGCTGCCGCACTCTCCCACGAGATTGAAGTAAGGTGTTTGGTCAGCTGCAGGTATGGTTGCGGCGCCGCATCCTCCAACTGCCGAGAGGTCTTGCGCCTGCGCCGCAGTCAATTGATTGCCGTTGCGATAGTCGGCCAGGTGATGCCCGATCTGCCCGTGATACCCGGCGCTAAGAGACAACTCACTCGTGATCGCGTACTCGGTGACCAGAGTGAACTGATGGTTATAGGCGGGCTGCGTATTCTGTGGCCAAACCGAGTAAAGCGAGTTGTTGATTCCGAGAGGCTGGCTGAAAGCATCGGCGACCGTGAATGGCGACCCTCCCGAAGTTCCCGCGGGGATAGTAGCATTGCTGTTGATGGCAAGCGAGAACGGTGGACTGGAGGTCAGGCGCTGATTGAAGGAATAGCCCTCAAAGAAACTGGTTGCGCCGTAGCCGCCTCGAACTACGAGCTTCGGCATTAACTGAAATGCGAAGCCCAGACGGGGCATGATCTGTTTGTAGTTAGCGTCATAGCAGGCGCGAGTGGCGCAAACCACCGCCCCCGTCACCGCGTCGGCAGGCACATGACCCGCATATTCCACGATCCCGCCGGGAAGCACGTTGGCGGTCTTGTTGTTTTGCTCATACCAGGGCTGATCGTATTCGTAGCGAATTCCCAGATTCAAAGTGAGCCTGGAAGTCACCTTGAAATCGTCCTGGAAAAAAAGCGCGGAGCGCCACTGGCGATTGCCGACGAACCCAAGGGGGGAGGCGAGCTGAACATTCGAAATCCGGCCCAGCACAAAGTCCGCCGCACCCCAGCCCGATTCACCAGCGAGGCCTGTAAATTGACCGTTGTAACTGAGTTGCCCGAGAAACCCGACGTTTCCGGCGTTGATGTAGTTCTGTTGATATCGCGTGGCCTGTCCGCCAATCGAGAGGTAATGCTTGCCCCGCTGCCAAGTCAGATTGTCCTCGTAGTTGAAAGTATTGTCGGTGAAGACCTGAGGGTTCGCATTCGTACCGAGATAACTTACGCCATTGTTGATGCTCTGCCCCGTGAAGCCGACATACAACTGCGGGCCAAACGGGATGCCGACCTTGGCGTCGCCAGCCAAGCCAAACTGTCCGCTGGGATCGCTGGGAACGCCATTGTTCCAGCGCACCCGAGTGAACCCGAAGCGAGCTTCATTGACGATCGTCGGCGAAAAAGTGTGAACGAAACTGAGCCCGGCAATCTTGGTGGGATAAGTGTTGAAGTTAGGAAAATCGACCGGAATAATCGCCGATGTGAAGTCGCTGCCCTTGCCCTGCGAATAGAACCCCGCAATCTTGTTCTTGTCGCTCGGAGTCCAGTCCACCTTGAAATCTTCCTGATTGTTGGAGACGAATCCTGACTGTGGCCCTACAAAATCTGCCTGAATCAATCCGTCCCCTCCACTCGCGACCGACACCGGAGGCCGGTTCGGCAACGGGTAGAGTTCCGGATGAGCAAAGAGATAGGTCGCAACTGGGTTCACGATGGGTACGCCCTGGTCGTTTGTGTATGGCGTGAAGTTGTTTTGCGTGTCGTAGAGTTGAATCGGACTCACACCAGGGGTCGTCAGAAGGGCGGAGAAGTCGCCGGCCCGCATTGCCTGGGTAAGAACGTTCGCTGAGGTCGATCCGCCTGTGTGATGTCGGATGCCCTCGTAGTCGCCGAAGAAGAAAAGCTTATTTTTGACGATCGGTCCGCCAATCGTCACACCAAAGATGTTCTGGGTGTAAGAATTTTTCGGAGTGACGGGAGTGTTAAGGCCGTGCACCCAGGAATTGGCGTCGAGCTTCTCGTTTTGCAGCAGATCGTACAACGAGCCGTGAAACGCATTCGTGCCCGACTTGAGAACGGTTACGATCGCGCCGCCATTGGCATTTCCGTAGGTCGCGTTGGCGTTTCCCGACACGACACGAACCTCTCCGATAGCGTCGGGGGCTGGGTTATAGCCGATCAGATTATTCTGCGGCTCATTGTCTTCTGCGCCTTCGATCGTATAGTTGTTTGCCTGCTCACGGTTGCCATTGATCGACGCTACCCCGCTATTGTAGGTGCTCCTCTCGATGGCGTTGTTTCCGCTCATCCCGCTGGGATCGGTATCAATGGCCCCCGGTTGGAAAAGCGTGAGCGCGGAGAAGTTTCGCCCGTTCAGTGGAATGTTCGCGATTTCGTTGGTCGAAAGCGTATTCCCCAGGGTGGCGTCGGTAGTGTTGAGAATCGGATGAAACGTCTCTTCGACGTTGACGGTGGTTGAGCCTGCGATCCTTAATGTGACGTCGAATTTCACCGTTTGATCGATTTCGAGGGGGAACGGCGAGACGTGATCGATGGCGAACCCTGGCGCGTCAATCGTCAGCGTGTAGGTGCCTATCGGAAGGAAGCGGATCGTGTACGCACCTGACTCGTTGGTCTTGGCTGACGTCTTTACTCCCGTTCCGGTGTTCTCGGTCGTCACGGTTGCTCCGACTACCACGGCTCCGCTGGGATCGGTGACCAGGCCCGTGATGGAACCGGTGACGGTTTGTCCGAGCGCCGACGCGAGGAAGAACAGCACCACGGCGCAACATCCGACCAGGCAGCGGAACGAGTTTGTTCTCATAATAATGTCCTCTTGCATCCTCAGGATGTCCGTAACAGCCGACGCTAATCTGAGCAGTTGACGACTGTCAAGCAAAAACATGATCGTTTTGGCCAGATTCGATCACTATTGGCGCCGTGAGCTGCAAAGGGCATGGCGTTTCTGCTGCAAAAGAACAGGCCCGGTCGGAGGGCCGGGCCATGGGTTTGAGCTGCGGTTGGAGCTAGTGTTGGTCGTCGGAACAGCCTCGGCTGACTTTCGTCAGAGAGTTGTTCTTCGAGGCGACCTGACAGTTATAGAAGGTGCCATCGGAACCGAAGGCGGTGTAGGTTTGCGAACTGGCAGCGGGGTTGACGTCGGTCGCGTGCACCGAGTTGGTGACCGAACTGAAGGCAGCAAGCTCGCGACCGAAAGCGACCTGACTGTCGCTTTCATAATTCTGCTTTGTGTCCACCGTAAATCCGAAGGGCGAAGTGCTGACGGGATAGAGAAAGTCGACGGAGATCGGGAATCTGAAATGATTGGTTGTCGTTACGGTCTGGTCTCCGCTCGATACCGTCGTGGTTGACGAGACATCATTGTGCACCGCGGTCTTCTGGTCGAGCACAGTGAAGTTGACGGTGTCGAAATCCACGGTCTGGGTGCTGGAGAAATCCTGGTGCTCGGAAATGGAAGTCGAGACCTTGCCGTGGGAAGTGTGGATGTACCCGGCAATCGTGAAATGACGATTGGAAGTCACGCCGATCGTGCCGGTCACAGTCGAGGTGCCTTGCAAATTCTCGGTGACCACCGGCGACGGAATCGCAAGCGTGTTCTTGGTGAGCGCGCCCGTGACCGTGGTTGAGCCGTGATCGAGATAGAGCAAAAGCGACGCAGCCTCGGCGAAATAACTGTCGTCGTTGAAGACGCTGAGGGTGACGGTGTGCGGATTGCCATCGTTGAGCAATGCCGCGAAAGGCGTGAGGTTCACGCGATAGGGAACGAAGTCGAGTGTCTGAGCGCCGGGCGTCGGGACCCACTGGTCGGGAAGAAATCCGGTATAGACCCAGGGAGAAACGGGAGCGATTCCAGCCGGGTTGCCGTCGATGGAGATTTCAGTTTCGCGGAAGTCGGTATTCCCGCATCCGTAGACTTCGTTGATGTTCGCGAGGTCATTGGGGAAACAACCGTACCACTGCTCGTCGGTTGACTGGCTCTGCGATATGACATCGAGGTAAAGGCGCTCAATGTTAGTGGGCAGCGTGAATGTCGTGGAGAACTGGTCGGTCGGACTGAAGAGAAACGCCGGCAGGTTGATGCCGCCGCTGTTTGACTGGACCAGAGGAAGCACGGCGTCGGCGGGACGGACTTGGTGGTCGTCGCCGCGGCCATGATCATCTGAGTGACCATCGTCTTTCTTGCGATCGTCGGCGGGATAAAATTCGAGATCCGCGTTAACGGTAAAAACGCCGTTCAGTTCGGTATTGTAGGGCGGAGGGCAATCGGTCGTGCAGTTGCCCAGAACGATCGTGCCCGACTGCGGAATGGAAAACAGCGCGGCGTAGTCGGTGACATCACGCTCGATATGCCAGGTGTTCGTGGCGCTCGACAGAGGCTCGGGACTGGTGCCGAAATAAACGTTGGCATTAGCGACGTACATGCTCGCCGTGCGGTCGAACTGGTCTCCTCCGTTTTCGCTGAAGTCAGCTTCGAATACGATCTTCTCCCAAGGACCGGAGCAGCTGGCAGGAGGCGTGAACTGAAAAGTCTGAGTCGTGTCGGAAAAGAAAGCGAACGTGTAATTCGAAAACAAGGTCGCCTTGCAGGGCGTTCCATGCGGCCGCGAGACGAGCGGATCGGCGGTCACTTCAAATTGAGTACCAATCTGGCGGTTCGTGCTCTGCGCGAACGCGGCTGCCGAAATCAGAAATGGGATGAGGAGTGAAGCGACGAGAAAGCGACGAAAACAGCGGTGGAGGGGATGCATAAAACTCCTTACCTCGGGTGGGCATTCCGGTGGGAGGGGCCTCCCAATCCGGGAGTCCCTTATCGCATTCGGTCTCATTCATTGTCAAGGCAAGATTGATCGGATTGTGCAAATTCGATCACCTCGATGCTCTATATGCAGAATTATGCACACCTGTTTTGCGGCTTGCTCTATAGTCGCGGCTCGGAAAGCGCTTAGGTTCCGGTAAGCTTTAAGACTTCACAAGAAGTTTCGAACGTTTCCATGAAGACACGACCTCGAGAAGATCAAATCCTGAAAGAGTTGCGGCGGAAGGGAAGTCTTTCGCTGGATGAGTTGATCGCGGACCTTGGTGCCTCGGCGGCGAGCGTGCGCCGCGATCTGGCCAAACTGGAAGCACGAGGTCTGGTGCGCCGAACCCACGGCGGCGTGACGCTGGTCGAACCGCTGCTCTACGAACCCTTTCGCTACGATTCCCTGTTTCAAAACCGGGAGCAACAAAGCACTGCGGAAAAGCGCAAGATCGGATTGGCAGCGTCTGAACTGATTCAGGAAAACGAGACGGTCGGTTTTACCGCCGGCACCACCACGACGCACGTCGCACGAAATCTCAGGAACCGGCACAACATTCGCGTGATCACGAACGCGATCAATATCGCAATGGAGTTGAGCAACTGTCCGGGATTGAAGACATTCGTTACCGGAGGTTTCGTACAGTGGGCGGGTTCGTTCTCACTGGTGGGACACGCCGCGATTACTTCGCTGAGTGACATTTATATGGATCGAGTGTTCGTGAGCGCATGTGGAGTCGACCTGGCACGCGGCATCACCGTGATCGAACCGGAGGAAGGATTGACGTTTCGCGCGATGATTCAGCAGGCCAAACAGACGGTCGTGGTAGCGGATTCAAGCAAAATTGGAATGGTGACGCCAGCGCTGATTTGTCCCATCGCAGACATTCACTTGCTGATTACCGACAAGCGAGCTTCTGACAAGGCGATTGCGCCGTTCCTGGAGCGGGGAATCGAAGTGCAGCGGGTGTAGATATAGATCAGCGCAAATCTTCGCGCGAATCAAAGAGCTCGAACTCGCGGATGTGAGCTTCCGCCGTCGAAGAAAGTATATTGAGGCGTACTCGTGAGGCGGTCACGGGCGCAAATTGGTCGATTCGTTTGTGGCCGATCGCATTCCCCTGGAAGACCTCGATCCACTGCCCCCCTCTGTAGATTTCGACTGCATATTTCTGAACGTGCTGGCCGTCGTTCAGCCATTCCATAGTCAGCGCGCGATCGAACGTGATCGGTGTGGCAAAACTCACTTCAAGCACGGCGTGGTGCGACCCGCTGGGTGCCGACCAAAACGTATCAGGATTTCCGTCGAGCGCGAGTTCCTCCTCCGGCGTTGCCCTGACGTGGCGGGCGACGAGATTGTCTTTGTATCGCTGGCGGACGGCGGTCCCGAATTCCTTCAGCCTTTGTACGTCAGCTTCGGGCAACAAGCCTCGCCGGTCGGGCGCAATCCCTAGCATGAGTTGCCCGCCCCGGCCGACGCTTTGCTCGTAGATGGAGAGCAGGTCCTGGAGACTCTTCAGGCTGGACTCATCGTCGGGATGCCAGAACCAGTGTCCTTTGCGCAGCGGCGTGTCAGCCTCCACCGGGCGCCAGCGAAGATATCCGTGGCGGTCGATCACATTCCAGTTCTCGTAAGGAATAATTCCGTCTTCGTTGCCTACCCAACGGATGTCGCCGTAATCGAACAGCGCGACGTCGGCAAACACCAGCGCATTGGGCTGGTAGGTGCGAAGTTCCTCGATGATGTGGGGAAAGTTGTAGACGTGCCCGCCGCTACCGGCGCCATCGAGCCAGAACTCCTGTAGATCGCCGTATCCCTGGGCGAGTTCGTCGAGTTCGGCAGAATAGTACTCGTCATATTCGGCGGAGTTGCTGTAGCGGGGCTCGTGACGATCCCACGGCGAAAGGTACACCCCGAATTTCAACCCATATTTTCTAGCGGCCTGTTCCACTCGTTGAACCACGTCGCCGAGGCCGTTTTCCCATGGGCTGCTCTTGACGCTGTAATCGGTCTGGGAGGTAGGCCAGAGGCAAAACCCGTCGTGATGTTTGGCCACGAAAACCACATACTTGATTCCGGCGGATTGCAGGGCCTGCATCCATTGTTCGGGATCGAATTGGGATGGGTTGAACACTCTAGGGTCGGCGGTCCCGTCACCCCATTCGCGGTCGAGAAAAGTGTTCGGACCAAAGTGAATGATCGCGCCCATCTCAAGATCCTGCCATTCGACCTGCTGCGGAGAGGGCTTTATGTCGGCGAACGTTTGTGCGTGATTCTGTGCGAGCATCAACAGGACGAACAGGGCAACGTTTCGAACGCGCGTAGGAATTACGGTGCGCATCGTAACACTCAATCACGCTCTCCGTTTCTGCCGTTGCCCGGGCATGTTCCTTGTAAGCTCTAAGGTTGACAACAGACTCGTCGCGTAAGACGCAGAGGATCCTGAAGCCGACACTCGATACTCATTTTAAGCGAAAGTCTCATTTATACCTGGCTTTCCTTCGATCTTGATCTGACACACCCGTAGACGATCGCGAAAAATCTTTGACGGAGATGCGGCGATGGCCCAGTAAACCGCCCGGCATCCAGTATCGTCTGGATGGCGCTCTTTACACTGGGGAGTGCCGGATCGAAGCCAGCCGTGATCGTTGCTTTTTGTGGTGGCGCAGACAAGTTAGCAGGTGTGGGGTCAATCGGCGTCGTTCTCTGCCTTGGTAAACGTAGATCCTTGAAACCTGTCGAGCACCGCGAGATTGGAGGACACTCCGGAAACTTTCTACGCCCACACGCTCCAGCACGTTGAAATAGTCTCCGAGGCTTCCCGGACTTCGTCGCACAAATCCGTTTGATTAGAATCGACAGCTTATCCACCCAAACGGCCCTGATGGCGCGCGGAACTCGGGCACTCCAACTCAGCGCGCGCACCTAACATAAATGTTATTCACTAACACTTTTGTTTGTAGCTGCAATCCCGCCACGCCGAAATCAAAATCGCATTTGGAGGGAGAAACCAGTTTTTTGGCAAGTTTCTGTTGAACTGGTCTTTGCACACCCCCGGCTCTAGTTTGGTACAACGCTTGCACGAGTCGAGGCACTTATGACAGAGAAGCAGAAGCAAGATGTCCCGTTGTGTCATCGACAACGGGTGGGACAGCATGAAGATAGCGTTGCCGCCGTCTCACCACATTCCAAGGTAACTCTCCACCTTCAGCTGCTCGCGTGGGCAGCGCACTGAAAACCCGCTCTAGAACCTCGCAACCGCCGATGTCCAGGGAGAACTCCTTAATGGATCCGCGTGTTGAACTTATCGTCAGAGAGATTGCCGGGCAAAAGAAGGGAAGTAAAATGTCGGCGACAGAGGCCGGCTCCATTTTGGGGATTTGTGAAGGGCACTTCTTGCGCCTTTTCAAACGAGAAGTGGGAACTACGTTTAGACGATACAAGCGTGAGGCCAGAATCACTGGAATAGTTGATCTCTTGACCGACAACGTCGTGGCAGTAAAGCACGTCGCCAGTGTCGCAGGCTATGACGATGTGAGTAATTTTCATCGTGACTTCAAGCAAGTGCATGGCATGAGCCCTCGGCAATGGAAGATGAACGAGCTGAGCAAACGGCATCCATCATTAAACGTTTGACTGGCTCGATGGCAATGCAGGCGGTCCCTGTCTCCTTCGTTTCGCAGCTTCTTTTCCACAGCAGTTGTCACATTCTGACCAAAAAAATCATTTCCTGACAATTGATTTCCGTCGGCAACTGCCCGACATTAGTGCCTCCAAAACGGCCCCAGATAAACGAGAAGCCACTGATATTCCAGGGTCTCCTTTCCGTGCTGGGAGCGCGGTTTGCACCAGTGTGCGAGTCAACCGGGAGTTGGTTCTTATCGGAGCTAAAGCGAAGTGCGTCAGCTAGTGAGTACCAAAATCGAAACGAAACGCTCTAGAGAACGGAGAAATGCCATGCATTGTTTCGCCCAGCCGAAAACCACGATTGCAATGAAGTTTTCATTAAAAACCCTGGGGTCGTTTGCATTTGGCCTGATCCTCTTGTGTTTCGTGAGTGCGTCATCGAACACCACTCTTGCACAATCGGCGCAACCGATTTTTCCGAAGTACATAGTGATGGGCGTGGTCTATGCGCCGCCGGGGTCGGCAAGTTCGGTCACATACGGAAATACAGAGTTCGTCGGATCCAGCGACTCTTTTTCAACAACCACCACCAACGAGACGATCAACACTACCTCGTTCACAGCTGGGGCGACGCTGGGCCTGTTTGGAGCATCGGTCACTTACAACAACACGAACCAATGGACTACCTCTAGTCAACACACGTCGTCTGTTGCGCTTCAGTCGACCGACGGAAATGCCATCTCCACCATGGGACCGATTAGCTCCGCGTTGGGCGTCAACCACGACAACGATATCATCTACATTTGGCTGAATCCGGTCGCGTCCATGGTCGTAACAGGAGCATCGAGCCTCAACTGGACGAACCTTTCATCGAACTCGTGCGATCCCACCGATACCGCTGACGTTTTAACGTTTTACCAACAGGTGACCGGTTGCGATTCCAATCAGTATCCGTATCCGGACATTGTCGGAATCCCTGTGTGGTGCCTTAAGAACCCTTATTACCCGGGCCAAGGCTGTGCGCAGTGGCTTCCTTACACATCTCGTTCATGGGATCTTTCTCCATGGGGGACCGACTCAAACGGAAATCCATTGGGCCCGCAGTTGACGTTGAAAGATTATGCCGACATTCTCCAGGCGGATCCGTTTGTCAGCTTAAACGGCAATTCAGTAAATGTCTGTCATCCAACGTACAACCCGGATCTGGACCCGAATGATGTGGAGATCATCTCGTCTGCCCCTGTTACTCTGACCGGATCACAGGTGAACCCTGCAAGGACTCCCCAAAATTGCGGTGCCGGCGGTGCCCTGACCAGGTTCCTGCCTTACGGAACCGTTGAATACCCCGAACCCGGCCCGGACGGTCTGCCCTCCACCTATACAGGGAACTTTCAGTATTCGCAGACAAATACAACGGGCACGACCGCGACGGATACTCACACGACGGGTACAAGCGTAGACGTAACTGCGTCCTTCGGCCTTTCGTTCGGGCCGTTTGGCGGCGATGCCGCGCTTTCGATCAGCAATTCAACTTGGGCCACATTGCAAAACCAAAGCGCCTTCACAGGCACGACCGGGACCACCCAATATGCAAACTACTCCATCACCGGGCCGCAGCTGAGCGACAACTACACCGGACCAGCGACGTATAACGTCTATCTGGACAATGTGTATGGTACCTATGCTTTTTATTCCGCCCTCGAGACCAAGCCTGCTGTCGGCAATATAGGAATCTCGGCGAGCGCGACCGGTACCACGGCAATTCCCAACTTCGGGCAGGTCACAGTGGCGGCGATGAGTACCCCGAAGGAGGTTTGGCTGACAAACAACTCCACATATGCACTTACGATGGTTTGGCCGGCAGTGACCTTTACGGATCCTGGATTTCAACTGGTCGCAAACAACGGCAACTACCCTGACAACTGTTCGAATCAACTGCTCGCGGCAAACGCACAATGTACGCTTTGGATTGAATTTGCCCCGGTTGCTTCCGACGTGGCGAACACCCCCTACGGAGCGACCCAACCGGTCAATGCGACCGTGATCGCCGCCGGGACGGAGAATGCATTTTCATACGAGAACATTTTGGTGACCAACAATGCGGCTGTCTCAGGAACCGCGGCGCCGCTTACTACTCAGGTTGCGACGCTGTTTCCAACTCCGATTCAAAACACAAACATCGCGTGCCCTCCCCCGAGTGGCCAGTATTGTCAAAGCCAAAACATTTTTAATTTCACAACCGCCGATGGCACAAACTTTTATACTGCGCAAAAGCAGGTGTTCACATTCACCAACTACTACTCATCTAGTGTGACTATCACCGGGTTTACCCTGACAGATACTAATGATTTCAGTGTGACCGTAAACAATTGCACTACCGTCCCCGCGCCCCCGAGCTCTTCAAACAGCTGTACGATCACGTTACAATTCTTACCTGTGACTCCAGTGCCCTTGTCGGGAGTCTATACCACGAAAGTGACCGCCATGGGAACGGTGACGGGTTCATCCGGCGTGGTACCACTGGCAATTGCAGGAGCCGGGGGAACAGTCGGGCAGGTTCTATCTATCTCCCCAACTACGTTTAGCACCACACTAACGAGTCCGACAATTGGCTCTACATATTTTCTCTCAGATATAACTATCACCAACCACTCCTCCTACACCGTAGGTAATTTGTTTCTTACTGCGGTACCAGGACAATGTTGCGGGACGGTTGGACAATTCGGTGGTGTATTGGAATATAGCCCGTGTCCGAATTGTACGTGTAACGCCAGCACCGAGACACTGGCAGCGGGTCAAAGCTGCGTGGCAGGAGCTAAATTCTATGTCGAAGGTAGCGGCACCCAAACTGGCGAAGTCTGGGCCACGGGGACAGTTCAAACCACCGGATCTCCAAGTGCCACTTCCAATATAAGCACTGGAACTGTGACGGCCACTGGGTCGCACGACGTAATCAAGCTCATCCTTGCGGGGACCGAACAAAGTGAAACAAAGACGCTTCCGGCCACCGATGCCAAAGGGAAGGTTACGGTCGATGCACTAAAAATACCCGCTGGTAAGGGCGCCCTCGTTGTAAAGGTCGGCAATTTCAAGGCGACCGCTTCCTACGCGGCTGGCGCTACAGGCGATGCCGCGGCGGAAGCTTTGGTTACAGCTCTGAATGGCAAAGCTTCGCCGGTGAAGGCGTCGCGAAGCGGCGCTGTCATAACTCTTAAGAGTGTCGAAGCGGGAACCGCGGGCAATCTAACCCTTGAGGCAACTGGAAACGCGAACTTCAAACTTGCCGCATCCGGCAAAGCGTTGACGGGTGGCAAAAACGCAACCACGACTACGAAATACGACGGTGGAGACGTGGACGTCACGACCTACGGCGTCACCGCTTCGGCAACCTGGGGGAAAGAGAGCACTGCCGAGACGGTTGCCGTGGCACTCGCAGCCTCTATCAATAAGGTTGCGGCAGCGCACTGGAAGGCGAGTGCGAGTGGAGACGTAGTAAAGCTCACTAGCGTCTCCAAGTCGTCCACGGAGCCTCCGTCCGGGGCGATCGGCGTGACGATCTCAGATTCGGAAGGCTTCACGCCGCCATCCTTCGGGGCCACAGAGACAGACTGACGACCTCCGTTGAGGGCGAAGGGGGCAGTTTCGTCCGGGAGTGTTCGCTTTCATTTGCTGGTCCGTTGAGAAGGAAGGGAAGCATGACTTCGAATAAAAAGCTGCCAGCCGTTAGGAGAGGGGCGTGCTTCATGGTCCCTCGAGGGTTGCGAGTCGTTACTGCAGTCGCAGTGATAGTTCTGGCTTCCAGCGTCGCACGAGCACAAGCGGATTTCGAGAAGGGGTTTCAAGCCTACCAGTCGTACCACGGTTCCGATTTCGATACGGTGAATCTGGCGAACGGAAATCTGATTTTGAACATACCGTTGCTGTCGTATGAACAGCGCGGTGGCGTTCCACCGCTGGTCATATCGATCCGGAGTAATTCGACAACGTTTCAGTCGACTCCTCCGTTTCAGAGCGGACCGCCCGATACCAAGCAGCATGAAGTGGCATCTGGGGTGATTGGGTCGCCCTGGGGTCAGCCTCATGTAGTGATCAGTCCGGGAGGTCTGTATTGGAAAGAGGACAGAATTACTACCGCGTCAAAAACGGGAGGCGGTGGTCCGGAATACCTGACTCGGTTTGTTGCGACTGATGACAGCGGGGCGACGCACTCCCTTGGCGGGTCGATTGCAAACTCGACTGCTGGGCTAGTGCCGGGGATCATGTATAGCGTGGACGGAAGCGGGCTGATGTGGCGGCCAGGCAGTGGCTCGAGCATACCTGTGGTGGTCGACCGCAAAGGAAACATCGGCGGGCTCAACGACCCGAACGGAAATGCGATCACTCTGCAAGGGACATGCGCGCAGCCGGTCGGAGGCGGGGAGTACTTTAATCCTAGTTTGGCGTCGTGGGAGGGGAATGCGTACGGAACGGCCTCGGCCACGTCGATTGTAGATTCGGTCGGAAGAGTCATTCCAAATCCGAGCTATTTGCCGCCTACCGCGCCGTATAGCTGTGTTGTCGATCTCGACGCTTCCTACCATCCGGCATCGTTGACGTCGGGGACGGGCTGCGAAACGTGGAATTTTCCGGGGCAGGAAGGTGGGACTGTTCCGCTGATCTTTTGCTACGAACAGATCGTTGTAAACGCTTATATTCCGACGCCTGGCCAAGGGGAAAGCAGTCCCGGGAGCGAGCAGATTAATGAAACCTGGTGGGTACTGATCGGCGTTACGCTGCCGAACCAAACGCAATGGACATTTACTTACGATCACTACGGCCAGGTGGCGAGTGTCACGATGCCGACCGGGGCGACGGTTTCCTACACGTACGGAGGAAACGTTGGCAGCAGCCCGTATGCTACGCGGCTAGCTTGCGGTAATCCGCCGGGCCAGATTCCGGTTACGGGGACTCCTGTTTGGCCCTACTCAAACCTGATGTCGACGCGGATGGTGACCAGTCGAACGCTAAATCTAAATGATGGATCCCCGCTGCAGGTATGGACCTACGCCAGCACGATTGGATCTGGATGGGCCAGTCGCCCCAATGCGGGCACGGTTACGGTCACAGATCCCAGCCCTTTTAACGACGTCACTGTGCATACGTTCAAGCTCGTTGGTAGTTCCGGACCTGCGCCAGTCTGTGGGCCCTACGAGACACAGACGCAGTACTATCAGGGCTCGAACACTTCGGTGGCGCCACTGAAGTCAGTAACTACGACTTATTCCGCTTCGGGTTCGGACTATGCCAACCCTACGAACTTTTCTAATTACATTTCCGTCGGAGTGTTTCCGCAAAACGTTACGACTACTCTGGGCTCCGGCGCCAATGCGGTGACCAGCCAGGACGTCAACACCTACGACTCGAGTCCGCCTCACTCTTTTGGCACGTATCAGGACTATCTCGGAAATACACATCCCTTCAGCTTCGGGCAGTTGCTCAAGCTCACGGAATCGGACTGGGGAACTGCGGGAAGTTCAACACCTGGATCGATTCTTCGCACTACATTTCATACGAAGCTTTGGCAAGTGAATTGGAATTACTACGCCGCGAATCTGATTGATCTGGCGTGCCTGGACACTGTCTTTTCGGGAAGCTATGTGCCTTTGCAGTCCAGCTGTACTGCACTTTCGCAGCCGCCAGCCGCTCAGGTCTCACAATCCACGTATGCGTATGACCAGAGCCCGAGCCCCACGAGTGCACGGGGCAATCTCACATCCGTGACTCGGTGGCTGAGCGGCGGCACATCACCCGTATATAAGACCGTCTACGACACGAGCGGAATGCCAACTCAGAAGATTGATCCACTCGGGAACACCACGACGATTACGTATGACGGCACGGGGCTGTACCCACAGGAACTGCAGTATCCAACTATCGGAACGACCACCCACATCGAAAATCAGTCCTACGATGCGAATACGGGCGAGCTGCTCACCAACACGGATGAGAACGGAAATACCACGACGTTCACGTACGACAATATGCGCCGCCGGATTGAGCTCGTCCCACCGACGACGGGCGGCACGGTGTGGTACTGCTATACCGATGAGGGCTACGTGCTTCCGACTGGATCGGGAGGGACGTCATGCGCGCAAGCTGCGGGGCCGCCGTACGCGGCAGTGGTCACGGAGCAGATCAACTCCAGCTTGAACAAAGAGTCGACGTATGTGGTCGATAACCTCGGACGACTCGCCCAGACCCAATTGAATTCCGACCCTTCCGGTACTACTCATTCGGTTATCACGTACGACGCGCTCGGGAGAAAGGCATCCGAGTACAACCCGACCCGATGCAGTACTCCCACGACGAGCTGCGGTGAGGCGACATGGGGCCTAACCAGCTACTCCTACGACGCTCTAAACCGGATTGTAAGCGCGGTCGAGCCGGACAATTCGACCGTGTCGACAAGCTATGCTGGCAACAACACTACGGTCATGGATGAAGTCAGCAACGAGCGCACAAGTACAACAGACGGTCTGGGACGGCTCACGGTTGTCATCGAAGCACCCAATAACACTTCATACGAGTACGTCACCGACTATGGCTATGACGCGCTGGGCAATCTGCTCAGCGTCAACCAGAAGGGCGGCAGCGCAAATTCTGCGAATTGGCGTACTCGCACTTTTGTGTACGATTCGTTATCGCGCCTCACCAGCGCCACTAACCCGGAATCGGGGAAGATCGGATATTCCTATGTGAACTCCGGCGGTGCGCTGTGTGCTGGCGACGTCGGCGCGGTTTGCACGAAAATGGCTCCCTCGCCAAATCAGATTGCGACCGGTACGAAGGCCGTTGCCACAACCTATGCGTATGACGCGTTAAACCGACTCACTGGAAAGAGCTACAGCGACACTTACACTGCCAATCCTGTAACCGCGAGCGTGGCTTATGGCTACGACGGCGTGGCTCTGACGGGCTGCACGATTGCACCGCCGGCAGATACCGACAAGTACCCTAAACCGCTGCGCACTTCAATGTGCGATGGATCGGGAGGGACGTCGTTCACGCACAATCAAATGGGCTGGAACCTGCAAGCGAGACGTGCGATCGGCACCGTGAGCGAGTACGAGACGAATGCTTACGATCTGGCTGGCTTGCCGACTAGTGTTGCCAGTGCCGGTTACACCGTCGGATACACTTTCAGCGGCGCGGGACGGCCGCTTACGGCTGAGAATTTCGTCAGCCCGAACACGACCTTCGTGAAAGCGGCGACCTATGCCCCACCGGGTGGCTTAGCCGGCATGACGATGGGTTACACGTCCACATTTGCCGGCATCAGCACGAGCAATGCCTATAACGATCGTTTGCAGCCTATCCTGCTTTCAGCGACCAGTCCCACGGGAACGGTGTTCAGTTTGTGTTTTGACTATCACCTCGGGGTCGCGGTGGGTACCGCGCCGTGCAGTTTCTTGGCCAGCAGTTTGGGAGACAACGGAAACGTCTACCAGGTCGTAAATAATCTGAACACGACGCGAACCCGGCAATATACCTACGATGCGCTGAACCGCATCGCCACTGGACAGTCCAGCGGAACGCATTGGGGCGAAGCCTACACCACCGACGCGTGGGGGAACCTGACAGCGATTAGCGCCTACAACAGCAAGCCCGGCGAAAATCTTAATACCTCGGCAACCGCAACCAATCAACTCGCCGCGTTCGTTTACGACGCGGCGGGAAATCTGATTGGAAATGGCTCGACCACTTATACCTACGACGCCGAGAATCGCCTGATCGGTAGTTCGTTGGCATATTCGTATATCTATGACGGTGATGGCCAGCGAGTGGAAAAGTGTGCGCCCGCGGGCACGGTTCCGGGCACCTGCGCCAGCGGGGCCACGGGAACCCTTTATTGGCGGGGAATCGGGAGTGGCGAAACCCTGACAGAGACGGATTTGGCCGGGACCACGCAAAATAACTACGTCTTCTTTGACGGGAAGCGGGTGGCGCGAGTCGACAGCTCGGGAGGAGTTCACTACTATTTTTCCGATCAACTCGGAACCCACGCGGTGATCGAAAATGCGACGGGCACGGCGTGCGAGCAGGATGCAGACTACTATCCTTACGGCGGCGAGCAGAGCGACTACTGCGGCACGAAGGTACCACAGAACTACAAGTTCACCGGCAAAGAGCGGGACGCCGAGTCTGGCCTCGATATGTTCGGCGCCCGGTACTACGGAAGCAGTCTAGGCCGGTTCATGACGCCCGACTGGGCGGCGAAGGCCACCGCCGTTCCATACGCAAACTTCGGCAATCCGCAAACGCTGAACCTGTATGAATATGCCGGCGGTAATCCCATCGTGCGAAACGATGCTGACGGGCACTGTCCGAACTGTGTTACTGCCCTTATCGGCGCAGGAGCCGGAGCTTTGATCAACGTTGGAATCACATACTTCACAAAAAAGGATGCGACCTGGAAGGACTATGCTGGTGCAGCAATCCACGGCGCATTAGTCGGCGGAGTGGCGGGATTCACCGGGGGTGCGAGTCTCGCCATTGCAGTTCCAGCTGAAGCGGCAACCAATCTGGCTGGGGGCTTGATCGAGCGGAAAATTACAACTGGTAGCGTTGGGACATGGCAAGAAGGAGCTGTTGATACTGCAATTGGAGCGGCGGGCCCCCTTCTTGCGAAGGCTGGCAGCGGGCTGGCTAAGGCCATCAGCGGAAAGGATGCAGAGGCCCTTGAAGCAGCAGCGAAGAGACCGAAACTTGGCGGGAGGCACAGGGCTAGCCTCGAAAGGCAAGCTGAGGCTGCGAGGAACTTCGAGGAGGGTGGGCATAAGACTGGCGAGATGATCGGAAAAGCAGTTGAAGCCGGACATCGTATTCAGGAAAACACCAAGGAAGAAAAGAAGTAAGGATGACATTCATGGGCGGACACACGGGCTATGTATCGAGTGGACTATTCGTCTATCTCTTTGTGAGCTCTATGCTGAACAAGGCTAAAGTGAGTCGGGTGAAAAAGTCCGGCCCGGCAATAATTTTCGATGCGACACTATTCACAAAAGCAGTAATCGCAGCGGGGGCAATAGGGTTCTCGATCGGATCATTTTACGTCGCACTGACAAAACCGAGCGCCGCCCTTGGGGTGTACGTGTTCTCAGGTTTAGCCGTGATGTGTAGCTTTGCTTATCCATCAACGATATCCATAACATCGGATGGAGTTCGGGAGTATCGTTGGTGGGGAAAATCGACCATCCTTAAATGGCGGGATGTTCAAAAGATCGAGTATCACAAAGGGCCAGCAACTACGGTCGTGTTCGGCCTCGACGGAAGCAAGATTGCGCATTCCGGCTTTCATCGAGACCCGGACACGTTTCAAACCGAATGCCTAAAGCACACTCACCTGAAGTTATTGACCTCTACCTTCTGAGCGCTGCGGAGGGTTGATCGGCCCTTCAGCTTCTGCAATAACATCAGTCGCCGCTTTCTGTAACAACTCCAACCAGCTTCGCAGGAATAGCAATCTCGCGTTCTTTATGCGCCTTCGGTGTCGATCTTCTGTCTGCCTTGTGGCTGACCCGAACCGTCGCGCCTGTGAAGTTCACATCCGACGAGTGCGTGTGCATGACTTCCTGCTCTCTCATTCCGTTGATCAGATAGGGCTCGTACCAGAGTCCAAGAGGAAGTACGCGTTTCATCTAGCGTTGTGCCTGGGTTCGTTCCATATACAAGATTTTGATTTTCCTTTACGTCTGGGACCAGCGCGCCCTAGAAGCACTTGAAAGAGAACGGTTACGACTGCGGTCTATCGAGTCGGTCGGCCCATCCCAGCAGCAATTGATGCTCTGTCTGGGTTAAGGCCTAGCTTCATAGACCAGATTGAAGGGCGTTTGCGTGGCCCGCCGGAAACGGCTGAAGCCGGCGGAGTTGACAACTTTCTTCATTTGTTTCTCGCCCGCCTGAGCGCCCAGGCACAACCCGACTTCCTGTGATCGAGAGCAAGGTGTGCACAGCAACGTCGAGAATGAATATAGATCCGCCCCACGGGATTCAGGTTGTCCTGAAGGTCATCATTGGCGAACGGTTCGACGATCATCCACGAACCATCTTTGGTCAAAGCTGCCCGGACGTGCCTAGCGGCGCCGACTGGGTCTCCCATGTCGTGGAGGCAGTCAAAGACCGCCACGAAGTCATAGTCTTTGCCCGGGAACTCCTTGGCTTTCGCCACCTCGAACGTGACCCGGTCCGCCACCCCTTGCCGCTTGGCGGATTCCCGCGCAGCCTCAATGGACTTGTCATGATAGTCAAACCCATAGATGTGGGATTTCGGGAAGGCTTTCGCCATCAGGATAGTGGAAGCGCCCTTCCCGCAGCCCACGTCGGCGACCTTCGCTCCGCGCGCGAGTTTGTCCTGCACGCCATCGAGCGCAGGAATCCAGGAGGTAACCAGATTCGCGTTGTAGCCGGGGCGAAAGAACTTTTCGGTTCCGTGGAACACCCGATCTTCGTGCTCGCCCCAGCCCATCCCGGCGCCGGAGCGGAACGCCTCGGTGATGCGCGGGACAGCGGCCAATGACCCCAAAGCGAGTTCGAATGCGCCCGGCAAATATGCTGGACCATCTTCATTCGCCAGGGTGAGGGCTTGCTCCTCGGTCATTCCGAATTTTTGGGTTTGCGGGTTATACGTGATGTAGCCGCCCGCCGCCTGAGAAGCCAGCCACTCGCGCACGTAGCGCTCGTCCGTGCGGGTTATGGCAGCCAGTTCCGGCGCAGTCAGCGGTCCGGCCGCGAGGGCTTTGTAAAGTCCGAGACGCTCTCCGATCACGACCATACCGGCGTGAACGGTGGCTCCTAGATCGTTCACAAACTGTCCTAAGAATTGTTCCAGTTTTTTCGTATCCACAGCCATGGGTTCCTCCAAATCGATGTAAACAAGCCAAGATTTACTTCTTGCTGGGGTCGTCTGCGGGATTGACATAGTTAAACTGCAAGGGCGCGCTACCGTGGACCTGCACGACGACTTCACCGGAAGCCATCGCGTAGTGATGCATGTCGGGATCGAGATAGGCGAAACTGCCGGCGGGGAATGATCCCATCTTGTCCTTGTCGAACGTGTCTCCCATGCCGACCTTGAACGTGCCCGAAATGACCGTGACGTTTTCGCGCTGGGGATGCCAGTGGGGTGCGATTCGATAACCGTCTGGCATTTTCAGACGCACCGTGTAGTCACCGGTGGAAGCAGCAGGGTTGCCTTCGATTACGGCCAGTTGCGCGCCCGCGGCGACGAAAGGTGGTGGCGGACCCCACGGGATTGCTTCGGGGGTGAATGCGTTCTTGTCGTGAGCACCGGAATGTGCAGCAATCGTGACCAGTTGGCCTGCGAAGCACAGCGTCCCAACGATTGCCAGGGTGATGAACAGCTTTCTTTTCATGTGAGTCTCCTCCGAGATTCTTGATGGCGGCATGATCTCGCGAGATGGAGGGCTTTACAATGCAGCCGATATAGCCTTTGGATATCTTCTTTATATCGTCGCAACTTATTGATTGTTATTGGATAATGCTGGCCAAGGGTTCTCATGGGGCATTCAAAACAGAGTACGGGTGAAGTCGAACTCGACCTGGGGCGCTACGAACTGCGGCGATCCGGACGGCGGATCAAGATCGAGAAGAAACCATTGGAGTTGCTGATCTTTCTTCTTGAGCGCCGCGAGCAGATGGTGTGCCGCGAGGACATCGTCAAGAAGCTGTGGCGCTCCGACCTGTTTATCGATACCGAAAAAAACGTCAACAACATTGTGCGGAAGCTTCGCACCGCGCTGGGTGACAACGCCGACCGGCCGCGGTTTCTTGAGACGGTAGTGGGAAAGGGATATCGGTTCGTCGGTCCGGTTCGTGTGATCGATGCGAAATATCCGCTCTCCGATCCTGGACGAAGCTCTGTCCGCAACGACGTCTGGAACGATCGGGGCGAGTGGGGGAGCGGCCCTCCATCGCGGTGCTTCCGCTGTTGTTGCTGGAGAAAGCGACGGACGACCAAGGACTATGTCTCGGGTTTGCGGACGCACTCGTCTCGCTCCTCGGCAATCTCACGGGAGTCGACGTGCTGCCCACTTCGGCAGTCTTGAACTTGCCTCTTGAACTGACGCCATCGGAGATCGCTTCTCGCCTGGGAGTGCGATCTGTTGTCCACGGCGCCATTCAGATGTCAAAAGGGCAGTGGCGTCTCTCGCTGGAGATGTTTGACACCTACTTGCAACGTCCCTGCTTTACGAAGAAGTGCGACGTCGACATGGACATCGATCGCCTTCGAAGTCTCGAAGGCGATATTGCGAAGCAGATCAGCCGCGCACTGAACCGGCCGTATAGTCCGGCAGTGGTCGAGCAGCGCCCGCGCTATAGCAGGGATCCGATGGCCTACGCGGAATTCATGCGCGGCTATCGGATCACGGCCTCCGGCGATGCGTCGATGATGGATCAGGCGAGCCACCATCTAACCAATGCGGTGACTCGCGATCCGATGTTTGCCCTGGCTCACGCGACCCTCTCGTTTGCGTGCACGACCCGCCATTTTGAATTCGACCCAGCCAGCGTGTGGCTGGAGAAAGCTGAATTCCACTGTCGGCGGGCACTCGAAATTGACGCCAACCTTCCCGAGGGTCACATGGCCCGCGCTTTTCTGCTCTGGGGACCGTCGAAGAACTTCCAACATCTGGAGGCGATTGCCGATCTCAAGCGGGCTCTGGCTCTGCAGAACAACCTGCCTCATGCCTACAACCGTTTGGGCAGCATCCTGGCACATATCGGACTGCTCGATCACTCGCGTGCGATGTTTGAAAAGGGACGGCCCTTTCAACCTCGGAAGGCGGTTAGCCCGAGCGTCGTACAAGTTTATGTTTGGAGCCAGGAATACGATCTGGCGCGCCAGCACATCCAAACCTGGCGGACGGAGAGCCCCGGCAACAAGTACGCGCTTTATTTTGCTCCCTACCCGGCGATGATGACCGGGGATTGGAAAGAGGCGAGCCGGCTGATGGAGGAAGCGCTGCAGCTGGTACCGAATGACCCGCTCATCATCAGCTTGCAGGCCCTGCTCCACGCCTTGGTCGGGAATCGAGATGCGGCCATCGAATGTGTGACCAGAGCCTGTTCGAGTCCAAAATCCTTCGGCCACTCGCACCATACGTACTATCAGATCGCCTGCACGCTCGCCCTGACCGGAAGGCGCGAAACTGCTTTTGAGTGGCTGGAGCGGAGTGTCATCACCGGCTTCGCTTGCTGGCCTTACTTCCTGAAAGATCCCAGCCTTGCGAGTTTGCGAAGTCTTCCAGAGTTCGAACTCATGATCAGCACGTTGCAGGCGAAGTACCCCGATCATCTGGGGCTGTTATAGCGCGAAGCAACATCAGTGCGTATAGGAGTGGCGCGGATCGCGATAACGGTGAACGCTATTAAGCGCCCATCAAGCCGAAGTTTAATTGAGGCGGTCCAACGAATAGCTGAGCAGGTCGCTGGCGCCCTGATTTATCGTGCTGAACCCGTCTCTTATGTTCTCCTAAGCCAGTCTTTGTGCTACTTATATGGTGACTATGCTCCGCAGCCTCTTACTCCGTCGCCGACGTTTGAGCGTGGCGCTGTTTACAGTCGCCTTGGTTGGTGGCGGACTGACAGCATGCCGGCGCCTTGTGTCGCTGCGATCTAAATGGTCCGGTGATCAGGTGAGCTTCAGCCGTGATATACGGCCCATCCTGAATCAGAGCTGTGTCCCGTGTCACGGTGGAGTACGTCAGAAGAATGGCGTTTCGTTCATTTTTCGAGAGGAAGCACTGGGTGTAGGAAAATCCGGACATCGGACGATCGTGCCCGGCAAGCCCGATGAATCCGAGCTGATCGCGCGAGTCACTTCGACCGATCCTGAAGCGCGCATGCCCTACCACGCGTCGCCTCTTCCTCCGCAACAGATCGCGTTGCTTCGGCAATGGATTAAAGAAGGGGCCAAGTGGGAGGACCACTGGGCCTTCGTTGCACCCCAGCCGCAATCCTTGCCCCTAGTGAAGCGGTCAGGTTGGTCGCGTCAACCGTTGGACCGCTTCATTCTCGGTCGCTTGGAAAAGGAGGGACTCGAACCTTCGCCGGAGGCTGACAAGGCAGCTTTGCTGCGTCGGGTTTCTCTGGATCTCGCCGGGCTTCCACCCACGCCCGAGGAACAAGCAACGTATCTGGCTGATTCATCACCCGGTGCCTATGAGAAGCAAGTCGACCGTCTGCTCGCGTCACCGCACTACGGCGAACGCTGGGCAGCATTGTGGCTGGACCTGGCGCGGTACGCGGACAGCAAAGGATATGAGGCCGATCGGGGGCGGCCGGGCGTTTGGCCGTATCGCGACTGGGTCATTGACGCGTTCAATCGAAACCTGCCCTACGACCAGTTCGTGATCACGCAGCTCGCGGGTGATTTACTGCCCAACGCTACCTTTGAGGATCGCATCGCGACTTCGTTTCACCGCCAGACTCCCAACAACGATGAGGGCGGCACCGACGACGAGGAGTTCCGTTTGGTCGCGGCGATGGATCGCTCGGCGACCACATGGTCGGTACTGAATGGCCTGACTATGAATTGCGTGCAGTGCCACTCCCACCCATACGATCCCATCCGCCACGCCGAATACTATAAATCTCTCGCCTTTTTCAATACTTCACGCGATGCCGACCTTCCCGAGGACACGCCAGTTCTCCGGGTTCCGAAAGACAAGACCAGGTATCCGGAAGCTGCGCGGCTGCAGCAGGAGATTGCGAATCTGACGCATTCAATGGTCGATTCTGGCCGACAGTTGGAGGGACAGTCCCACTGGACACCTTTGCCCATAACCGCGGCGTCTGCCAGCGAGTCGCTCGCGCTGGACTGGGAGGCAGGTGAATTGGAGCGACAGCTGGCAGAACTGAAGTACAAGAAAATGTCGTCGAAAAAGAAAGAGGCCGACCGCAAGGACTTTCTTAAAGACATTGCCGATACGCGGAAACTGGCCCGCTCCAAGGCAGCCAACCCACCAGTAGTCTTTCCAATTCATGATGGCGAAATGCAGGCCGGCGCGAATACTCCGGGAAAGTCGGTATACGCGCTGATGGCGGCAAGCGATATGCCGATGATGACCGCTTTACGCATCGAGGTGCCGCCAGTGACCGGCGCTGCAGCCCGCCATAACCCCGAAGACGGCTTTATCGTGGATCAGTTGGATGCCTGGGTAGTAGAACCGAGTGGCCGCTCGGACAAAGTTTCTTTCCGCTATTTCGTTCAGGATTCTGAAGAGAATCTCGGAGCGGCGGTGGCGCGACAAGCGGGGAAATTGGTTCCGGAATCCAAGACCGACCCCGGAACCGGCGGCTTCGCGGCAAATCCGAATCTGTTCCGGACTCGTTGGTTGATAGCGGTTCCCGCGTCTCCTCTGCGGCTGGAACGAGGAAGTCGCCTCAAACTGCACTTCACGCAGACCGAGAACATCACCGACAAGCCGGCCTTGGTTAGGCGTGCTCGCATAGCAGCCAGCGAGGATTCGTGTTGGTCCGCACTGATTCAGGACCATGACTTTGCCGCCAAGCTTGAACAGCTAACGAACCTGACTCGACAGTTGGGAAAGATTCCCAGCGTTGAGACTCCCGTCATGGCCGAGGAGCCGGACTACGACCGGCGAGAAACGCTGGAATTCGAGCGCGGAAATTTTCTCACCAAGACCGGTCCTGCGCTCACGCCGGATGTCCCCGGATTGTTTCCGAAGCTCCCCGATGGCGCGCCTCGCAATCGCTTGACGCTCGCCAGATGGTTCTTCATGCCCGGGCAGCCTCTAACTGCGCGCACGGCAGTGAACCGATATTGGGAGCAGCTTTTCGGCACGGGAATTGTCGAGACGCTGGAAAACTTTGGGAGCGTGGGCGAAGAGCCAAGTCATCCTCAACTGCTCGATTGGCTGGCACTGCATTTTCAGAATGACCTTCGTTGGGACATGAAGGCCTTGTTGCGCGAACTGGTTACCAGCGCTACCTATCGCCAGAGCGCCAAGACAACGCCGGCCCTCACCGACAGGGATCCGCGCAATCGCCTGTTAGGGCGCGGCCCGCAGCAAAGGCTCACGGCGGAAATGGTTCGGGATCAGGCTCTCATGGCCAGCGGACTCTTGACCGACACCATGGGCGGCCCGCCGGTGATGCCGCCGCAGCCCCAGGGTGTGTGGAACTCCGTTTATAACGACAGCAAGTGGGTCGACGCGAAAGGGAAAAATCGCTACCGGCGGGCAATTTACACGTATATCAAGCGCACCAGCGGCTACCCCAGCTTTCTTACCTTCGATGCCTCGGATCACGACGTGAGTCTGGCGCGGCGCATTCCGACCAACACGCCGTTACAAGCTCTCGTGACCCTGAACGACCCAGTGTATCAGGAGGCTTCCGAAGCGCTCGCCAGGCGCATGATGAGGGAGGCAAACACCCTTGACGGGAGTCTGCGAGACGGAGCACGCTTAGTCTTGTCGCGCGATCCAACGGATGGTGAGTTGGCGATATTGCGCCGACTGTATGAGGAAGCTCTCGCCGGTCCGGTTTCGCCTGGCATAAAGCCTCGCATAGTGGAGATCGCCGCGAAGGCTGAAAGCAGTTCAGGGAGGGAACTAGCGGCGATGACGGCCGTGGCCAGCGTCCTCTTTAATCTTGATGCCGCCTTGACCAGGTGATTCGTAATGTCAAATTTAACAACACCGCCGAACGATTTGCAGATGAAGTTGCTGCAGGCGCAAACTCGCCGTCATTTCTTGCGCACGCTGGGCAGCGGTTTGGGCACGATGTTTGTGGGAACGTCGTTGGCGGGAACGTCGATGGCAAAGTATGCCAGTGCTGCCAATGGCACCGGCCGCTCCGAAGTCACGCGCCTCGACTTTACTCGCGATTCTTCCAGCCCGCTTGCCGTGTTGCCCCCTCAGTTTGCTCCCAAAGTGCGGCGGGTGATCTACCTGCACATGGCCGGGGCGCCAAGCCAGCTAGAGCTTTTCGAGCACAAGCCTGACTTGAAGCGGCTCGATGGCCAGGATTGTCCAGCATCTTTTTTAGCCGGCAAGCGTTTCGCATTCATCAGCGGCATTCCCAAACTCCTGGGCTCGCAGTATCCGTTCCACCAGGTCGGACAGAGCGGTCAATGGATTTCCGATCGCCTCCCTCATTTGGAACAGCACATTGACGATCTTTGCTTCATCAAGTCCATGCACACCGACCAGTTCAACCACGCGCCGGCGCAACTATTGGTACACACCGGCAATGCACGCCTCGGGTACGCTTCGCTCGGTTCATGGGTTCTCTACGGACTTGGGACCGAAAATCAGAATTTGCCGGGATTCATCGTATTGCTTTCGGGAGGTAAGGTGCCTGACGGCGGCAAGCAGCTGTGGAGTTCCGGCTTCCTGCCGAGCGTTTACCAGGGCGTCCAGTGCCGCTCCCACGGCGAGCCGGTTCTTTATCTGGACAACCCCCCTGGAGTAAGCCGTCCGCTCCGCCGCAGCATGTTGGATGCGATTGACCAGATCAATCAGCAGACCTATGCTGCGTTTGGAAATCCTGAGACCGTCACGCGCATCGCTCAGTACGAGATGGCGTTCCGTATGCAAATGGATGCCACGGACGCTATGGACATTCGCAACGAGCCCGAATCACTCCGCGCGATGTACGGATCGAAGCCAGGTGAGTCCAGTTTTGCCAACAACTGCCTGGTGGCTCGACGCCTGGCGGAACGGGGCGTGCGATTCATTCAGCTCTACCACTGGGGATGGGATTCTCACGGGGCCGACGCAAAGGAAGCACTGAACCTCGGTTTCGCGGACCGTTGCCGCGAAGTGGATCAGGCCACTGCCGCGCTCTTAACCGATCTGAAAGAGCGGGGACTGCTCGAAGACACACTCGTGGTCTGGGGTGGAGAATTCGGCCGAACCCCTATGCGGGAAAATCGCCATGGTCAGGAAATGCAGTATGTTGGGCGGGACCACAACCCGGGCGCCTTCACGATCTGGATGGCGGGTGGCGGCGTCAAGCCAGGGATTACACACGGCCAAACCGACGAGATGGGATACGAGATCGTCAAAGATCCAGTCGAAATCCGCGATTTGCATGCGACCATGCTTTACCTGCTCGGCTTCGACCACCACAAACTCAACTATTCCTTCCAGGGCCTGGAACAGAAGTTGACCAGCGTGAAACCGGCGCGGGTCGTGGCCGAGGTTTTGGCATGAGAGGCTTCCCGAATTTCTGGACAGGCCGTCTAAGGTGCGAGTGCTCATGACACTGCTGGGCCGCCCGGTTTCCAGGCAGTTGCGCTTGGGCCTGCTGGCGCTGGCACCCATTTTGATGGTACTAGTCCTGTTGGTGTTTTTTCCTCCCGATGGAAACGAGCGGGCGAAATGGGTGCAATTCATCGGGCGATTTCACCCCCTGGCGGTCCACTTTCCGATTGCCCTCTTCCTGCTGGTACCGATCCTGGAGTTGGCCGGGCTCAACTTCCGCTTGTCCTATCTGCGTCTCTCCGCTCGCTTTGTACTCGGCCTCGCGACGGTCGGCGCAATCGTGGCCGCAATGCTCGGATGGTGTCTGGCGCGAAGCGGCGGTTATTCCGGGCCAATCATGACCCAGCACATGTGGGGGGGAGTCTCGCTCGCGGCGGTGTGCTGGTTGTGCTGGATGCTGCGTGCGAGCGCGAATCGGCCGGGATTGCGGCTTGCCTACGCAGCTGCGCTTGCGACTGGTGTTGTCCTGGTGGTATGGACCGGGTACCGTGGCGGACAATTGTCTCAGGGCGAAGATCATCTGACTGAAGACATGCCCTTACGGTTGCGGCATTTGCTGCGACTCTCTGATGCCGGCTTAGAAATCTCGTCGGTGGGAGCGAACACCTTCTACGGTTCGCGGGTTGAGCCCATCTTTGCGGCACGCTGCTTCAGCTGCCACGGTCCCCACAGACATAAAGCCAATCTGCGACTCGACAGTTATAGTTCACTGATGCGAGGCGGTAAGGATGGGCTAGTCGTCCGAGCCGGAAACGTTCGAGCCAGCGAACTTTTTCGTCGGATCACATTGCCTCGCGATCGCGATGACTTCATGCCCAAAGGAGGTAAAGGGCCGTTGTCGACGGGCCAAGTGAAGCTGATCGAACTGTGGATTACGGCGGGCGCTTCCGGCTCGCTGCCGACAGATGCCATCAAAGACGCTGGTTCCGCGTCCCCTATCGTCACCGAAGTGACCTTTGAGGAGATCGATGCCGCCGCCGTCACCAAACGGCGGGCACAAGTCGTACCTGAACTGGCTCGACTGCAAGCAAAATTTCCGAACATTTTGGAGTACGAATCAAGAGGTTCCACCGATCTGCTCTTGAACGCTTCGATCCTGGGACCTAAGTTTGGGGACGCCGATTTAGCAGTCCTGTCTCCCCTGGCGGAACATATTACGATCGCCGACTTCTCTCGCACGGCCATCACTGACCGTTCTGCGGCCGCTGTAGCTGACATGAAACGGCTACGCGTCCTGCGACTCATGCACACTCGAATTACCGACACCATGGTGCAAGGTCTAGGCGCCCTGGATCAACTCGAATCAATGAATGTTTTCGATACGGCGGTCACGCCTGCGGCATTGCCGACAATCGCCAGGCTGCCTAAGTTAGCGCATTGCTACGTCGGGCAAACCACGATTCCAGCAGGGATCTCCGTCCCCAAGGCTTTGACAGGCAAACTTGTATTTTGAGTTCGCCGTTCCGCCTGGACGCTTCAGGAGACCCCCAAGTACCTGCAGCGGCTGACCCTGCAGGCGCAGTTTCGTTCCCTTTTTGCCCAACTCACCTGCGCGGACGTCCAGTTCGAAAACGTCAAAGCGCAGCACCTGCGGCATTTCGGTATCGCCATCCAATCTGCCACTTGCCTTTCCACTTCCTCCATCTGCGGCGGTATTCACCAAGGTCGTCCTCAAAGACGTAGTGGCCAGCAGGTATCTCGGCACCGTTCTCCTTCCGAACGTACGCGAAGGTTCTGAACTTATTGTGGTCGCCGTAATAGATCAAAAATTCCACTGGGAACCAGTCGGTTTCGGAGTCGCGCTCGCGCTTCCGACCGTTGCCCTTGAATGGTCTCAGTGGAGGTTTCGTGTTGGCGGGTCTGGCCACCGCAGGATTGTATTCCCACACGATGGCTGATAAATCCCGTGGGTGTTGAAAAAGTCACGTCGATTAGCGGGATGAGATTCGGCAGAAGCATGTTAGAAGGAGTGATCCTGACCATGCTTTGTTGGATTCTCATCGTCGGAGGACTGCTGATCATGATGGGGCAACACGACCGCTCCGAAGCGTTGTTCTACTACTTTCGGCTGGGAGATCATGTTCCTGAGACTCACCTGCTGCGGCTCATCGAAAAGCACATCAGCTTCGCCTTTGTGCGGGAAAAGCTGAAAGCGAGTTACAGCGAGACGGGCCGTCCTTCCATTGATCCCGAACTTCTGCTGCGCATCCTGTTGATCGGCTATTTGTACGGCATCACCAGTGAGCGGAAGCTGGTGGAGGAACTGCGCATGCACCTGGCGTGGCGCTGGTTCACGGGCTTGGGTTTCGATCAGGAAATCCCGCATCACTCCACGTTCTCGAAAAACCGGCATGGCCGGTTTCAGGAATCGAAGCTGTTCGAGGAACTGTTTGAGCAGATCGTGCGGCAGTGCGTGGAAGTGGGTTTGGTGCAGGGCAAGCACCTGTCGGTCGATGGCAGTTTCGTGGAGGCGAATGCCAGTAAGGAAAGCCGCATCCCGCGCGAGCAGCTAGCGGAAGCGGCCCAAGTTCATCACACTGTGCGGCAGTATCTGCGGGAAGTGGAAGAACAGAATCCGGTGGAGGAGCCGGTGCATGAACAGGACCAGGTTTCCACCACCGATCCCGATTCTACCTACGCCACCAAGGGCGGCACACCGGCGCGGCTGGGATACTACGACAACTATCTGGTGGACAATCACAGTTGTGTGATCGTAGGAGTGCAAGCTACAGCGGCGCGCATGAGTCAGGAAACAGTGGCCGCGCAGGACATGCTCACCCGTTTCACGCAATGGCAAGGACGAGAGCCGGAATCGGTGGCGGCCGATACGACCTACGGAAACGGCGAGTTCTTGCAATGGCTAGCCGATCGAAGCATCACTCCCTACATGCGGACCCGTGACAGCATCCACCGAAAGAGGAGTCCATTCTTCGGTCCCGAGCGTTTCACGTACGAACCGGAAAACAATCGCTACATCTGCCCTGCTGGCCAGTTCCTCAACTACGGTGGCCGAGTTTATCGCAATCGAGCCTTCAACTATATCGGGACACGAAAAAAGTGTGGCCCGTGCTCGCTCCGACCACAATGCACCAGGGCTGCCTTCCGGGGTCTTATCATCCATCAGAACGAACCAGCCCGACAACGTGCGCGGGAGTTGGTCAACACGCCAGAGTTCGCCAAGGCACAACGGCAGCGAAAGAAAGTGGAAGCCTTGTTCGCGGAACTGAAGAATCAGATAGGACTGCGCCGCTTGCGCCTGCGGAGACTGAAGTTCGTGCGCGAGCAGTTCTTCTTGGCAGCGGTAGCGCAGAACATTAAACGACTGGTGCGCTTCCTCAGTCAGCCGACAACACCGGTTCTGTCGGTTACCACTTAGTCGAACCGACACAAGAAAACCGGCGACGGCACGCTCGCAGATGAGAAGGCGTTCTGTTGGGGGACTTTTTCAACACCCACTCCCGATTACGCTCACCGAGATTTCTTCTTCCGGCGGCTCCGGTGTGGTGACGATCCTCTCGACAACTAGATAGCCTAGGGCCAGAGCATCATGTCGCCATACATGGCTCGCGTGCGTGCGATAAGAAAATAGCGCCACGTTATCCACTGCCCTTGGCGAGCGTCATAGAGATTTGTCCGGCATGATGTGAATTGTGAAAGAGCACATGGGCAAACAACCTTGCTCTGGAAACGGTGCCAAAGAATGGAGTGTCAACGGGTTTGAGCCAAGTCTCCGCGCTGCTCTTTTCGACAAGTTCTTGGAGCATTCGGTATCCTCGATCAATTAACTCTCTGCTATAAGCGACCTCATAAGGCTGACCCGTATCGATTTGCCCTATCGTCGTGTTGCTTACGTCAGTTGGTATTCCGAAAAACTGACCGAATAGATGGATCGTTTCACCGACGTGACGATAGATGAAGCCGATTGAGGCTGTTTTATCATTCAACCGTAAGCTCGCATTTTCTTCTGTGACTCTGTCGAAAGAAAAATGGCTAGTAAATTGGTTTTGCTTCACCATTTCCAAGAGAACATCTTTTTGCATACCTCATCCCTCAACCCGACATTTTCGATTTGGTTCCGGCGACGGCCTCAGCTTACACCACCAGCCCGAGAGCCTGCCTCCATGTATCATTCCGCCACCTTGCTGTCACCCGCTGGTGACGAAACAACCGATCTCCAACAATGTCGGCGGTGTCAAGCAGTCTTCTAACACACAACGGCATGCACTCGAAGAAGAGCGCCATTTCGCTCTCGTAGTTGGTTTTGCTGAGTGTCAACCATTTTCCGACACCACCGGGATGGGAGGCGATGGGCGAAGGACAACTCTCAGCCTGCAAACTACATCCTGTTGTAGCGCCAAGCACTTCGGGACACCTACGGGAACGCTAGAAACCCACCGAGAAGCAGAAGACGAGGCGATTCAGTGCGCAAACGGGGGGGGTAAGTGCTTGAGATTTAGAAATCTGGCGGAGAGGGAGGGATTCGAACCCTCGGTACAGGTGTTAGCCCGTACAACGGTTTAGCAAACCGCCGCATTCGGCCACTCTGCCACCTCTCCGGCTTTGTTTACAACAAGTTACGTTGGTTATCTATCCCACCGCATCCCATATTTGCTAAGATGTTGCTTAAGGAGACAAACTCATGGCTCGCTACCAAGAAGGTCATCTCGTTAAGCGTTTCGGTGGTTGGCATGTCCGCTATTATGTCACAACGGCTGACGGCGGGCGAAAACAAAAATCGCACCGGCTCTGCGGCGAGCAGGAAACCAAATCCCGCGTTAAGCAACTGCTCGCTGACTTCATGCGTGAGCAGGTGAACATCGGGGTTGAAAACGAAGGACCGATGGGTGTGGTTGTTTTTTGGGATAAGCACTACCTGCCCTTCATCGAATCCACCAACAACCTGAAGCCGTCAACCGTGCATGGTTACAAACAGGTGTGGAATCAGCACCTCAAGTTGCACTTCGGCACCATCAACCTCACCGACTACAAGACCCACATGATGTCAATGTTCCTCACCGGCCTAGCGAAGACCCTCAGACCGCGCACGTTGAACGCAATCAAATGGTTGGCCTCTGCGATCTTCGCGCACGCGGTTGCGACTGGCAAGTGCGACATGAACCCCATCAGAGATTCCAAGGTGCTCGGGAAGACGTTGGGACACGGCGACACGAAGTCTTACACGTTGGAAGAGATGGAGAACGTCATCACAGCGTTGGTTGACAGGGTTGATGCTCAACTTGTGATGGCTCTGTCGTTCTTCGGTGGTCTTCGCAAAGGTGAGATTCAAGGTCTGCAATGGGGTGACGTTGATGCCGAGTTCATCCATGTGCGCCGTGCCTTCAGCCGTGGTGTGCTTGGAACGCCGAAAAGCAAGCGAGCGTTGCGAAGCGTTCCCATCATTCAACCTGTGCGCGGCCTGTTGAAGTTGTGGCGCGGCAAAGCCGGTGATGGTGTGTGGTTGTTCACCAACACCGAAGGCGGTGCAATGAACATGGATCAATTCGCAAGAGAGGTCATCAGGCCCGCTCTGAAGAAAGCAAAGACACCGTGGAAAGGCTTCCACGCAGGCAGACGCGGCCTCGGAACAACGTTGCGAAGCGTCACCGGCAACAGCACTGCGGGCCGTGATGTGCTTGGTCATGCAACCACGCAAGTCACCGAGGGGAGTTATGAGCACCGTTTGCCGGAAGATGCGTTGCGCGGTATGAGGTTGTTGGAAGCGAAGACACTCAGCAAGTAGAATAAGGTGTCATGCTTGACCCAATTTCTATTGCCAGCTTCGCGCTATCACTCACCAAGAACACCACTGAAGCATTGAAAGCCCTTCGTGAGCGGTCAAAGGCCAGCAAAGACCTCGACATCAAAGATCAAATCAGCACGTTGTATGACAACGTGTTGGAACTCAAAGAGGTCATCTCGCGCCTGTTGGATGAGAACAAAGAACTGAAGCAACAGCTTGAGCAACAACAACACCCACCAGAGCGACCAAAGAAAGTGCAGGTTGGTGACGCCTTTTATTATTACCTCGGTGATGAGGGTCCATTCTGCCCGCCCTGCTATGACGACAAAGGGAAGTTTGTTGCTCTTCCACCTCCGTACGTTTCAGACTTCGGCAGCATTTCGAGAAGATGCCTCGTTTGCAACAATGACTTTTATGAGAAGAGGTCAAGGCAATGATTCACATGCACCACTTGTTCCAATCATTCGTTGACTTCATTCGCAAACCCGAGTGGGTTGCTGCCATCGCATTGTTGATACAAGCCATCATTCTGTGGTTGCAAGCAAGGATTCTTCACAAGCACGGCGAGACAATGAAAGAGCATGTTGGAATCGCTCAATCACAAGCGACCACCGCTGAACTCATCGGCAAGGCCCTAACCCAACACGAAAAGATCTTAGCTGACCAAACCGCAATCATGCAGGAACAGTTTCACTTTCACCGCACAACCGTTGCACAGGTTGAAAGGGCGAAAATCTACATCGCAGTGCTCGAATTGCACACGAACATCCAACGACTTGCAAACCTTATCGAAGAGACACCCCGCAATTCTGAGATGGAAAATCGCGTTTGGTTCAAGCTACTAAAGGCTGTTCCGCCGTGCCAAGAAGTGGTGTTCACCAGTATTCACCTCACACCTGAGGAACGTGCCTACTTTGGCGACCGCTATCTTAGCGACGCTGCGGATTTGAGCGAGGGCACGACCTTTAACACCAAAACCCTGAGAGAGTTCGTCAGCAAGTACAAAGAGTTTCCTCGAATGCTTTCTAAGTTGACTCAACCTTCGCCCTCAATGGGATAACCGTGGGATGCACGTTGTAAGTTGTTCATCCTGCAAGCCTCAAAAACACGATACGGTTAGCGAAACCGCCCAAGTACCCAATCCCCAAACTTCAACACGGCGAACAAACGGCGAAGTATTTGGAATGTCTACTGACGTTGTAGGCATTCACTTTGTACTATAAAGCGGTCACGATCTGTCACAAAGCACCTTCGCTAGAGGCACGTACACCACCACCACCAACCACGATGGGTGGTAACCCATTGAAAAATAAAGGGTATACATATATATCATGATGGGTGGTGGTGGTGTGCTCGGGCCTCTAGACCCAACCCTTTAAAACTCTTCGCCTTTTCTTCGCTAGATTCGATTTGATAATCACGGAACTTCATGTATTATCGGGGGTGACAGTTTGAACGGCCACCCGAGGGCCGGTTCTGAGGCAACGGGCTTCCCAAGCCTGATCCCAAGCAAGGTATCCTCTCTCTGCTGAGAGGCCCCCAAGAGAAGACAGTTGCTTATCTCTTGGAGCGGCCCATGCAATCGCACAATTTAAACAACTCGCAGTCAGTCGCATCCGTGTGCCCGGTGGAAGATTCTGTCGGTTATCTCTCTACCGAAGTTAGGGATTTCCTTTCGTGCTCTTGGTGTGGTGGGTTGCTTCCTGCCTCAAAGACGAAGCCTCGCCGGTACTGTTCCGAGGCTCATGAGAAAGCCTTCAAGCGAGCACGGTGTGTCAGCAAAGAAAAGAATCACGCTCGCAAGTTGAGTTTTACAAATGACGAGTTTGCTCATTACTACTTCCATAACCAACTTGGTACGTATGTCCGTGACTCAGCGCCGATACAGGCAGAGAAGTTGCTTAAAGATAAAACCCGCCAAAAGTTTTCCCGTTGCTTGCAGTGCGACAACAAGTTCACTGACTCACGCGGAAGACTGACCTTACTATCATTTGCATTTTGTGGTGAGACAGCGTTGCAGGCCGGTGCCTGCAAAAAGACTTGGATTGCTGCTCGCCTGAAAAAGGAAGCGGATTCAGAATTGGGTGTGCTCACGCCGGTGCCTGAGCCAACGAAAGTGCTTCCCGAGTTTCGGACCTTTACACCGGCAACACCTCTCTTCATCGGGCCTCTGTTGAAGAACGGACGTAGAAGGCGAGGCCGTGCATGAGCAATCAACCAATCACACCCATCCCGGTCTTGTCGGGTAAAGAGTTGTTGATAGCGGAACTCAAGGCCACTGCTGAAGGGCAGAAGAAAAAAGGGACAAAACTCTACAAGGCATTAGAAGTAGTCCGCAAAGAGAATATTGGTTGGGCAAAGAGCGGAGTTGGGTTGTCTGAAGATGAGTTGCTTGGTGTTGTAAATGGTGTGTACGTCGCGCCACCCCGCAAGTTGTTTCTAAGTACAAAGCTGATGACCTTTACACCCATCGAACAGGCTGATTGGCTTGAGCCTCACATCCTGTTGATGGGTGCGTTGAATTTGTTTGTTGGTGCTCCAGACATTGGCAAGACGTTGGTTGCTGTCTACTACATTGCGAAACTCACTCGCGAAGGCAAGCGGGTGGTGGTGATCTGCCGCGAGGATTCTTACGGCATGGTGTGGAAACCTCGATTGATCGCAGCCGGTGCTGACACTGACTTGGTGCTCTGTGTTTCGGGAGTGATGGAAGAGGAAGACGGCGAAGAACATCCGTGGTTCTTGGATTCGGAAACACACAGAGATGCCCTTCGTCAGGTGGTTGATTGTGATGTGGCCTTGGTCGTGATTGATCCTCTGGCCGACTTCGCAGGCAGCATGGACTTGAACAAGATGCAGGACTGCCGAGCACTGCTCACACCATTGAACAAGATGGCGCAAGAGACGGGTGTTGCAATGTTGGTGCTTACGCACACCACGAAAGCAATCGTGGATTCTGCCATCAAGTCTGCGGCAGGCTCTTATCAGTTGATGGCGGCTGTGCAGGTGAGTTGGTTGTTTATGAAAGACCCGGACAAGTTGGAACAACGTTTGATGTTGCAGGGACGCAATAAATACGGTGTGAAACGAGGATTCAAATACACCATCGAAGGTGTGCCTTACCCGAAGGGTTGGCCGGGGTCTGCTGATGATTTGGAAGATGGCATCGGTGTGGTTCGTATGAACGGCAAAGAGACACGCACCGCCGATGAGTTGCTAGAGCGGCATCAGGACAAAGACAACGGTGTAAAGATTCAAATACGCCGTTGGTTGAATGAAATGTTGGCAAATGGTCCGGTGTCAACAAAACAGGCCGGTGAGGAAATGAGTGCTCGCAACTTCAACCTGAACACGGTGAAGGATGTTTGCAGGGAACTGAAGATCGTTCGTGATGGGGTGACATGGAGCATGAAAAAACAACCACAGGCAGTACAAGCAACGTTTGATAAGGAGCAACAGTAATGAGAACACTTGACCAATCTAAAGAACTCGCCGCACGACGGCTGAAAGAACATTTGCAGGGCAACATGCCCATCTTGCAGAGTCAGGCATTTGACCGCTTTGCACAAGGGCTGCGTGTCGAAGATTTTGAGGGAGTTGTTTCCGACCTCATCACGCAGAAGTATCTCGCACGTGATCTGACGCGGCGAGGTGCGTTTGTTCTCTACAGAAGTGTGGAGTTAGCGGTAACCAATCAATAACAGAGGTGACGGGCCATGGAACAAACAATCTTAACCATTGATGAGGTTGCTTCGCTGCTGAAAGTTTCACGGCGTAGCGTGTACGAGTGGACCTCTGAGCGAGGCCGTGAGCGTCTGAAGGTTAATCCCTTTCCGGTGCTCCGTATCAACTCCACCATCAGGTTTGTGCGTGAGGATGTTCTTGCGTGGATCAACCGGCAAAAAGAGGCAGCATGAGCGCACCGAAGTCAGACACAGCAACGATTGAGGCCCGCAGGAATCGCCTGCTCGAATTGTATGCAGAAGGCAAGACTCAACGTGTTGCTTCCGAGATTCTGAAGGCTGAAGGCTATCCGGCTGATGTTCGCACTGTGCGCCGTGATGTGAAGAACCACCTTGAAAAAGGGTGGAGGGAACAGAACATGAATCAATTTGAACAGTGGCGTGATGAACACATTGCAGAACTAGAAGCACTGCGGGCGAAGTTGGAAGACCCAACGATAGCCCCATCAGACAAGATCGCTCTTGCTCTGGCAATTATTCGTGAGGATTCCAAGATCAAAGGCACAGCCGCGCCAAGCAAAAGCATCTCGGCCAACGTGAACGTTGAGCAACAGGTCATCCCCATGGAAGCGCAGTTGGAATACCTCAATGCGTTTGCCGGTCTGTATGAGGATGAGCGGCTAGAGGAGTTGGACCGGGTGAAGGCACGCAAGCGTACTTGCCGCATCGTGATGGATGCTCACCCATTCGCGCCACAGTTGGAGGATTCATGCGGCTCATAGATTATTACGAACAACACAGGCCGCGCACTTACGCAACGAGTTGGCTCCATCGCATGATTTGCGATGTGGTGGAACGTTGCTTCCGTGAGCGCAAGCACGGCATCGTGGAAGTACCGCCCCGGCATGGGAAATCGGAAATCATCAACGTGTATGCACCGGCGTGGTGGTTGGCGGAGGGTCACCACGATTCGCATTTTGGGTTGGTGTGCAATGGGCAAGACCTTGCCAACAAATTTGTTAGAGCATCGCGCAACCTCTGCAAGTTGCCAGTGTCGCCTGACCACACCTCAGAGTGGAAGTTGACCTCTGACAACAGTCTTGATTGGACCTATCGCGGCACAGGCATCAACGGCTCGCTCGCTGGTTTCGGTTACAGCGTGATGTCGTTCGATGATCTGTTTAAGAACGGTCAGGAAGCGAAGTCTGAGGTCAAGCGCAACTCCATCATTGATGGGGTGGTGTCGCAGGCCATGAACCGGTTGACCCCTGATGGAATCGTAATAGCAACACAAGCCCGCCTTCACCCATCGGACACGATTGGTTGGTTGTTAAGCAGTGAGGAACGGCAATTCCTGCGGCTGCATCTGCCTGCCGTCAATGAGAGTGGCCGTGATGCTTGGTTTGAGGATCAGTACAGCGGAGAGAAGATCGTTTACCCCGCATACGATGCGCTGTGGCCGACGCGCTACGGTGTGGAACAACTGAAAGCGATCTTCACCCGCATCACCTCTTATTACTGGATGGCTCAGTTTCAACAGGTGCCATCGCTCGGTGATCTGTCGTTCTTCGACGTGAGCATGATGCCCACGTACCGGATGATTGGCACCATCGAAAAGCTGTGGATTGGTGTAGATGCCGCTCAGACGGAAACGGAAAGCGGTGCTTATACGGCCTTCGTTTGCTTGGGGCTGTGCAGCGATGGGGGTGACCACATCAAGGTCTTGGGTGTGCGCCGTGGCCGTTGGCGGCCTGACGTAATGAATCAGCAACTCATCGACTTCTACCAAGCTGTGACGCGGCGATACGGTGTTTACCCCGAGGCCGTCTGTGTTGAGCGTGCAGCCGGTGGTTACGGAATGATGAATTTGCCGATGCCTGTTGTTCCCATGAGTCCGAAGGGTAGCAAGGAAGAACGGGCCGGTGCGGTGTGTTGGTTGGTGAATAAGGGTGTTGTGCAGTTGCCCGAATCCGCTCCTTGGGTGGATGACTTTAAGAACGAATTGGAGAACTTCCCATTAACAACCTACAAGGATCAGGTTGATGCTTTCGTTCATGCACTCGCGTGGGAGTTGCGGAAGAGTGTGGACTTTGAACCGGCCATGATGCAAAGGTACGCGGAATTAAACACTGATCCACGACAACTAGAAGCAGCGATGGTGGATGAGATGTGTGCAGACATTGAACACCAAAAAGAATACGGAGGGATGGAATTCTGATGAATGCTATTCAACGATCAATTCAAAAGACGCGCCTGTTGTTAACTGAGCGCAAGCGGCAGATCGCAGTTGCGATCAAACAAAGCAGGCAAGCCGCGCAACAGCGGGAAACGCAATTGGAACTGTTGGTTGACACCGTGTGCGCGGAGACAGGCTTACCTCTGACCACCGAGAACATGCCAGCAATCGCGCTATTCGTGCGACAAGCTATTGCAGACCAACATCGCACCTCTGATGAGGATGATGAAGGTGGGATGCAGGACCACAACTTCTAACAACAAGATTCCCCATCAAAGGGCCTGTGCCGGGCCTACGGCTGATGGGGATAGACCCGGTGGGTGTAAAGGAATGCGCTCACCGGGTTGCTTAACAAATTTGGTTTCAACACAAAAGGAGTTTCACCATGATTAAAGTCACACAGGAACAATTGAACGTACACAACCTCATCACGAAGAACGCACCCGCCGAGCTAATGACTGTTGATCTTGCGGAATTGGACAGGCTCAATGCAGAACGTCGTGCCAAACAAGATGCAGCCGAGAAAGCGAAACAACAGCCCGAGGATACATGGCGGGATGAGTTGGATGATTTGAACCGCAGACTTGCAAACCAACTGGAAGTGTCCGAAGCAAAGACCTATGCCGACAACCAAGCATCGCTGCACGTTGATGCCGTGAAAGCCGTTGAGAATGACCTCAAGTACACACAGGAGTTGCTTCAGACTCCGGGGTTGAAAAAGTGCATTGCGGTGCGGGAAGGGCGACCACCCAATGCCGGTGACACCTGCGATGTGTGCTTGTTCAACCGCAAGATTGAATTTGTGACGGTAAAACTACAACGCACAAAGGCCGCGCAGCAACGCAGCATCATTGAATGCGGCAACATCATCAGGTGCGCGAAAGAACTTGAACCGATGCGCCAACGATGGGAAGAACTAAAGAAGCGTGACCGGAAGATTGCCAACGCACGGCAACACATCCGAGGTCACAAGGATGCACCGTTCCAACAGGAAACCCTGCACAGTTCTGACCGTGTACGGAAAATCCTGACTTGGGAGAAATAAAGTTTGTTGGTTGAAAAGCTACAAAACGGCGGTGGTGACGGCGACCACAAGCACCCTGCCTATGACGAAGTAGACCAACACAAAGGGTCGGATAGCGGATCAGATTCACCCGGTCTCAAAGTTTGCCGCACTTGGCGCAAGCCAAGGAATCAAACGCCGCGCTAGGCGGGTTGTTGTATGCGGCGCAACAACACTTCCTAGACGTGCCTTCCGACGTGCGTTTCAAAGATCGGGGTAGCTGGTACGCCAGTGTACTGCCGGTGATGGGTACCTTTAGCGGCCACCCATCCCGGTAACAACCTGATGGGGTTGTCCAAATCCAACCCCATCAGGAATTTTATTTTGAGGTGACACATGAGTGACGAACAACAGACAAATGATCCTCTTTCGTATATTGCAAAGCCGGTGACGGCGTTGGACTCAGCACCCGGCAAGAGTCTAGTTAACGAAGTTCAACTATTACGCGAACAGGTCACCCTGTTGGCACAAGCAACACGTGCCTTGGTGACCTTGCAGAGCGTGATGGATAAGAAGCTTGATGCTGCCTTGAAGGGTGGCGTTGGCGCGGATTTTGCAGTTCTTTAACGATTAAACAAATTCAGAATGTGAGGGTAGCAACATGGCTATTGAAGTGGGAGATGCTGTTTTACGATTCATTGGTGACAGCCAACAACTAAACACCAAGTTTGATGAGGTAGGGCCGAATGCTGAGAAGGCATTTGCACCCGCAGCGGAAGCCGCAGAAGATGCCGGTGAGCGCATGGGTGCTTCTATGCGCGAGGCACGCGGAGAGGTACGTCTGTTGGGTGAGGAAGTGGGCATCCGGCTACCGAGGCACGTGGGCAACTTCCTTGCTGAGTTGCCGGGTGTTGGGTCTGCCATGTCCGCTGCGTTTTCGGCAACCGCTGTGCTGTTCTTGATACAGGCCCTTGTTGAAGGAACCAACAAGCTTACGGATTGGATTTCCAACACTTACATCTTTACAGATGCCATGAAAGCCATCAACTCATCGGTGGCTGAGTCCAACAAGTTGTTTGCTTTGCAAAAGTCTGCCATTGATTCCGCGAAAGAAGCCTTGGAAGATTACGGTCTTGACAAGATCGAATTGGCACGCAAGAACATTGATGGGTTGCGTGACACGATGAACAAGGAGAACGAAGCGGCTGCGGCTGCGAAGAACACCATGTTTGGACTCAACGCGGTGTTGGGTGAGGCAGCAGAGAAGAACGCGGATTACCAGAAGGCTGCCACAGAGAACATCCGCGCAACCAACGCAGCCACGGAAGCGGACCTCAAGAGACAACTCGCAATCAAGCAACTGGCCGACATGGAGCATGAAGCGAGCATGCGCGAGTTGGACAACCAAAAGAAAATTGCTCTGTCCTACGCGGAGAACGACCAAGAGCGTTATGAGTTGGATCAGGCTTACGAGCAAAAGAAGCTTGCTCTGTTGAACACCTACGGGGTTAAGGACAAGGAAGCCATCGAGCAGTTGAACAGGGAGATTGAAACACAGCAGATTCAGCACGCGGATAAGATCGCTGCGGCCTTCGCCAAAATGTTGCAGATGGTTGGTGATGCACAATCTCACGCTGCTGAGGCCGTTAAGGATTCCGTGGTTGCCAACGCCATTGCACTCACCCCATTACAAGAAGCGTTGAAAAAAGCGGAAGACGCAGCCCATGCAATGAACATCACGATGGGTGTTGATTTGGTGTATGCACTCGAAAAAGCGAAGACTGCCGAGCAAGCTTTCGCTATGAGCGGGATTGTCGATGCTACCGCGATGGTGGCCCTTCAGAAAGCAACAAAAGATGCTCAGACTGCTTTGGATTCTTACGGTGTTGATGAAGGCAAGTTCTCCATCAAAACTCACGGCCTATTCAAGCAGTTGGAAGAGGATTCAAAGACCGGTGCCACGGCGATGAACCAATGGAAACAGGTTGGTGCTACGGCACTCAGCGACGTTGCACAATCTGCCCAAAGTGCTCTATCGAGTCTGATCTTGGCTCAAGGAAGCTTTGGTAAAGCACTAGAACAAGCAACTGAGCACATCTTGGCCTCAATCGCTTCACAAGCAATCGTTTCAGGCATCTTTGATTTGGCTAAAGCTTATGAGGCATCTGCGGGGCAAAACTACCCGGCTGCTGCACAATACACGGCTGCTGCTGAAACGATGTTCATAGTCGGTGCTATTGCAGGTGGTGCTGCCGCAGGTTTGGCGCGGGCCGGTGGTGGCAGTGGATCAAGCAACACCACGCAGAGCGCCAACACAAACAGCAACACCGGACAGAGCAACCGGTCTGTACCTGCCATGGCCGATGGTGGCCTTATCACTCAACCAACTTTGGTGTTGGCGGGTGAGTCAGGAAGGGAAGCGATCATTCCTCTAGACAACCCATCCGCGCAACAGCAGATGCGCGGGGCCGGTGTGGGTGGTGGAACAGTGAACCACTTTCACATCAACGGAATGATTTCCTCTGACAATCTTTCCAAGGTGATGAAGAACATGAGCAAGTTGGTTAGCAATGGCAAGGCAACATTGAAATCTTCAGACAGTCTGCGGCTTACAAAAAGGAGCGCATGATGGGTGTGGCACCGGGTTCCCGCCCGGTGCCTACTTTCAAGGTAAAGATGGGTACTGACCAAGCTTCACGATCAGATCACCAACCTCACAGCGAACATCATCCTGATGCAAATCAAAATGCGCTGCAATTTTTCTCTTCACTTTTGGATCATTCAACACCGTCTCTAGTGTTTTTCTTGCTCGCTCCGTCATTTCAGGCACGACTGGGACACTCTCTTTGCTGGTGATGGTGATTGGGAAAGACACATCGTATTTTCCGGGCACTACCATCGTTTCGCCTCACGTTGATTATCAACCAACTATTGAAGGAAAGCGAATAGAAAACGAATACGGCGGTCCACCCGACCGCCGATTTTAACCAGTTGGTTAATTCATGTGGGATAAGTTTTTCCATCCCACACCCATCCCATGTAAGCTTGCGTACTATGTGCAAAGGCCCGTAAACATTGACTTTTCGGCGTGTGGTTGCGTGCCTTAACTTCTGTGTTTTCAGTGGATTGGGAGATTAGCAAACCGCCGCATTCGGCCACTCTGCCACCTCTCCGGCGTGCGGAGTTACAGTTTACCATGCCGCAGCGTTCGACCAGTCGGACGCCAATGCGTTGATGCCATTCGCTAATGTATCGTGCGTTCGCCCTTGCGGACTCCGGGAGAACTGGCCGAGCCCTCGAACTTGGGTGCGCCAAGTTTCGTGATCCACAGTCCGGAATGAATGTCGTTGAAATACATCAGGCTGTTGAGCAACGGGCTATCGCAGGTGACGGAGCAGGGCTGTCCGCCCCAGGTGAACGGGAGATTCGGGCGGTAGCCTTTGGAGTCTCCGGTCCAGAAGCGAGCAATTTCGCGGCCTTGCCGATAGAGGTCGCCTCGCAGCTCGCCGGAAATGTCGAGCACGCGGGCGCCGCCGCTGTAATAGCCTTCATAGAGCATGTCATTCGCTGCCCAGAAATTGTGTGAGCCGCCTTCCGGCACTTCGTATTGCGCCACTTCGCGCGGATGTTTTATATCGGACACGTCCATGACGTGGCAGATGGCCCGCACCGGGATGCGGTCGCGATCTTCCAGTTCAAAGATGGCGGGGAAAACTTCGTCGCCTATGAACAGATAATTCTTGTAGCGGAACACGCTGTGCGTGCCCGCCAGCCAGCCATCGCCGTAAAGCTCGTAGTGATTGAAACGATACTGGCTGACTCGTTTCGGATTCTCCGGGCTGCCGCCGGCCATGCCATTGCCCACATCAAGGATGACCAGTCCGTCTCTCCAGTACGCGAGATAAGCGAGGCCGTCCTTCACCTGCAAGTCATGCAGGTAGCGGCCGCTGCTGAATGATCCGTGCTCGGTGTTGATGCTGATTACCGTCGGATTCTCCGTCTGCCAGCGCGCTACCTCTTTAGGATGCTTCGCGTCTTGAAAATCGATGACGCGCAGTGACCCCGTGGCATCATCGGTGAGGTACACGTAGTGTCCGTCAATATAAGCGCTGTGCACGCCGCCGCTGACGGTCGCCGTGTATTCGGAGAGAACTTTCAAATGCGAGGGATCGGAAGTGTCGAGGAATACGATTCCGTTCTTGCGGTTGGAAGCGCCTTCACGCGTGAACACACCGATTTTTTCGTCAGGCGTGGTGCTGATGTCGTTGATGATGCGGGCGTCCACTTTCAGGCTATCGAGCAGTTTAGGATTGGCGGGATCGGCGATGTCGTAGACGAAAAGTTTGTCGGCAATCGTAGAAAGGTAGGCGTGGTGGCCAATGATCCACTCTTCAGACATTTGCAGATCGGGCATGGGCACATGGGCCACGACTTCGACTTCGCGCTCCACGTTGCGCGGACGCACAACTACCGAGGCCGCGGCGCTGTGCTGGCCGCTGCTCGCGATGACTACATAAGTGCCGGCTTTCTCCGCCACAAACGCTCCGTCGGGGTAGACAATGGCGCCGCCGCTACCGCTTAAAGACCAGCGCACGGATGAATTCTTCAGCGGCGCGCCGCTGCTTTCGACTGCCTCCGCGTTGAAGTGCACGACATCGCCGGTTCGTGCTTCCGCGGACGCGGGTTTCACCGCGAGTTTATGCACGGCATCGCGCACCACCTGTAGTGTGACGGAGTTGCTCGCGCCCTCTGACGTTGCCCTGATCGTAGCGCTCCCTGGCGCGATTCCGATGACCAGCCCAGCCACGTCTACACTCGCAATCGAGGGCTTTTCCGAAGTCCACTTGATCACCGCGTCGGTTCGAGGATTGCCCTCGGCCGAGCGCGCGATGACCGCAAGCTTTTCCGCGCCGCCGACGACAATGGGATATTCGGGCTTCCCGATCTCCAGGGTCGCAATTTTCGGATTGCCCACGTTCACCGTGGCATAGCCCGTTTTTCCTGCGATCACCGCACCAACCGTCACAACCCCCGGCGCATGGAACGTGACCTCGCCTGACTCATCCGCTCCCGCCAGGTCGAATGGTGCGGCAAACCAGACCGAAGGTTTCGCGTCGATGGCATTGCCCGCTCCGTCTTTGGCCGCGGCGCTGAACTTCACTTTTTCTCCGACGTGAACGTCAAGCGGGTTGGGAGTGATCTCAACGCTCGCGGGCGCCACTGAAGTCGTGGCCGATTCCTGCCCTGCCGGCGCAGCGTTCTGCGACGAAGCGATATTTGCGAAGCAAGAAATCGTGAAGGCAACTGCCATTACGGCTGCACGCTGCTTGAACATTTACCCTCCGGCGTTGAAACAGATCTTGTGATCCCGTGTTGCAGCTACGGCTTGCTTGGTTCTGTTTTCCAGAAATCGATGCCCGCAGCCTGTCGTCCGACATCGACCGTGGCGACGGTCCTCAAACTACTCAGGTCGATCACTTCGACGGTGCCCGGTTCGGAGCCAACTCCTTCGACCGAAATAAAAGCGTAGCGATCGTCGGGCGACACCACTGCTCCGTGCACAATTTTTCTCTGCGTCGGAATTCTGGCGAGCTCGTGCCCGCTCATCGGATCAAAGATGGACACCGACTGTGCGCGCTTATTCGTCGCGATCAAGCGCCCGTCTTTGGTCATCGCAAGATTGTATACGCCGGTCCCTGCAGGAAATCTTCGCGCCAGAGTCCAGGTGTCGGTGTGGATGGCGACGATCTCATTCGATGAATTGCAGGCCACATAAATGAGTGATCCATCATTCGACGGCTGCGCCCAGGTCGGGGTGCACGACGGTTTATGATCCATCGCTTTGTGGTCGCCCGTTGACTGCGGAAGCTGCGGGAAGGGTGTGCCGGTCATGCCCATTTCCTTACCCTGCGCCAACATGAAATAACGGTCGACGGCAAACTTGCTCGTGTCGATCTCAACTAGCATGTCGTCCATCATGCAAACCGAGTAATGTTTCGTGCCGGCATGGTTCAGGCGCGAGCCGTGCGGCATGGTACAGGTCGGAATCCGTTTGACTTCAATCATCTGATCCGTGGCCACGACCGAGATCGACGATGGAACCATGTCGCCATGGAAATTTGCGTTGGCGATATAAATAAAATTGCCGTCCGGAGTGATGTCGGTCGTGGCCGGAAACAGGCCAAGGCTGGTGTACCTAATTACGGCGTCGTCACCTGCGTGGTACTTCCACACCAACCCGTCAGGCCTGCCGTGGCCCTGAGAAACGTAGAAGTATTGTTTATCAGGAGAAACTGCGATCCCGTGCGGACCATTAATGTCCGTAGGCATCAGGCCGGTGCGCGTCTGGCTCTCAATCCGTGCACCGGCGGGGCCAAACCGAATGAGCACAATCTTGTCCGCAGATTCACACACCACATAAATAAGGTAGTCCAGGGCTGGACTTCCCGAGGCAATGGTCGAGGGTGTTTGCGCTCGGCCGCTGAAGCCGAGCGCCAGAAAAACGAGCACGACGGGCAGGCACGCCCTTCGGCATGGCAAACACACGTGCTCGTAGCTACGACGCCAGACGGCGCTATGGCTCATCATTAATTAATGATTCAGCTTGTGAGACCCTGCCCCCGTCAGTCCGGTTTCAATGCACCGGGTTGCCGTCGGCGTCAATCTTGTGAACTTCACCCAGATTTAGTTCGCGGACCCCAGCTTCCACCTTGCTCATATCCCCAACGACTACCCAAATCAAATGATCCGGCAAAATATATTTCTTTGCGATCTCGTTGGCGTTGTCGGGCGTCAAGGCCAGCGCTTTTTGCGTGAAGGTATTGTAGTAGTCCTCCGGCAGTCCGTACTGCAGTATGTTGCTGTAAGCGCCGCTGAGCTGCTGCACGGTTTCAAAGCTCCCTGGCAACGCCGAGCGTAGCGTTGGTCTGCTCGTCCTTGAGGTCCTCCTCGGTGATCGGTTTCGCGCCCACGACGTTGGTATATTCCTTGACCAGTTCGACCATCGACTCTTTCGTCTTGTCGGTCTGCACCGCCGAGATGCTGATGTAAGGACGCTGGCCCTGGCCGACAGCCACTATGGAGCGCACCCCGTAGGACCAATGCTTGTCTTCGCGCAGATTCATGTTGATGCGCGAGCTGAACTTCCCGCCGAAAATGTCGTTCACCAGTTGCAGAGCGATGAGCGTCCGGATCATTCTGCGGAGGCGCCAGTTGCGCGCCGAAAATCACGCTCTGTCCCGATCCCGGGCGGTCGATGAGATACACCACATCCTTCTCCGGCTTCGCCACCTGCGGCACGGCTTCTTGCGGAACATCCCCAGGCTTCCACGAGGCTAGAAGTTTTTCCAGCTTGGGTTTGATTTCGGCCAGCGCTGGTGTCGCCCACGACCAAGCAGCGTGGCGTTGTTTGGCTTGAACCAGGTCTCGTGGAACTTAGCCAGATCTTCGCGCGTCATCTTGTTGACGCTGGCTTCGGTTCCGGTTCCAGTGAAAGGCATGGCGTAAGGATGTCCCTTACCATAGAGCAGCGTCGGCACCACACGCAGCGCCATGGCCTGCGGCGTCACCTTCTCGCGCTGAATGCCGCAAGCGCTCTTTTTGCAGTCGCGCGAACTCCTTCTGCGGAAACGCCGGATGCAGAATCAGATCGGCGTAAATATCGAGCGACCGGATCCATCGTGCTCTTGAGCGTATTCAGGCTGACCACGGAATAATCGAGATTCGCGCCGGCATTGAAGTTGGCGCTGAGCGATTCCAGCTCTTCGCCAATCTTCAGCGAATCGCGCGTCGGCGTGCCTTCCTCCAGCATGCGCTGCTCAAAGCTGGCGGTGCCGGTTCCAGTCGGATGGAGTCGGCCGAGTATCCGCTGTCGACCATCAAGTGAAGTTCACCACCGGCGCGCTGTGGCGCTCGGCGAGGACAACTTTCAACCCGTTGCTGAGAGTTGATTTCTGCAGCGGAGGAAGATTGAGCGACATGGCGTTCGCCCGGCAGCCGGCTCTTTTGAGCGGTCGAGCTTCGCGTCGGTCTTGAACGTCGTGGGATATGGATGCACTTCAAGCACGTAATCGCCGTCGCTCAGCCAGTCATTGGCAGCCTTCTTCACCGAGGCGGGAGTCGCGGCCTTCACCCACTTCAAATAATCCTTGTAACAATCCGGGATTGCCCGTGTAAACTCTGGCAGCGCGCAAGCAAATCGCTCTTGCCGCCGAAGCCGCCGATGCGTTCCACGATGCGCGCGTAGTTGCCAAGGATCTGAGTCTTGGCCAATTGCAATTCGGCGGCAGTGGGACCGTTCTTGAGAAAATTCTGTAATTCTTCATCCGCCGCTTTTTCAACCTTGCTCAAGTCCCCGCCCGGTGCGGCCGTGAGCGTGAAATCGAATTGCCCGCCAATTTCGTTCGTATCATTCGTCGCGCTCGCGCTAGTCGCAATCTGGTCTTTGTAGACCAGCCGCTTGTAAAGCCGCGACGTTTTTCCGCGGCCGAGCACTTGCGCCACCAGATCCAACTGCGCTTCTTCGGGCGAGCCAAATTCCGGCACGTTCCAGATGCGATAGAGCCGCGCCTGCGGCACGCGATCCTGCACCCAGCCGCGGTGCGTTCCGCTGCGTTTCGCGACCCACACTTCCTGCTTGGCGATCGGTGGCCCGGGAGGAATCTCGCCATAATATTTTTCAACTTTCTCTCGAGCAACTTCCGGCGTGATGTCGCCGGCAATCACGACCGTCACATTGTTCGGCCCGTAATACGTCTTGAACCACTCCTGCACGTCGCTCAATGAGGCCGCGTCCAGGTCCTTCATCGAGCCGATCACCGTCCAAGAATAAGGATGGCCGACCGGATAAGTGTTCTCCATGATAAGTTCTTCGGTCACGCCGTAGGGCTGATTCTCGCCCTGGCGCTTTTCGTTCTGCACGACGCCGCGCTGCAGGTCGAGTTTCTTCTGATCGAGCACGCCGAGCAGATGACCCATGCGGTCGCTTTCGGCAAACAGCACGTAATCAAGCATGGAAGTCGGAACGTTTTCGAAATAGTTGGTGCGATCATTGTTCGTCGTGCCGTTCAGATTCGTGGCCCCAATCTTCTCCATGGCATTGATGTAAGTATGATTGAAGTCATCGCTGCCGCTGAACATCAGGTGCTCGAACAGGTGAGCGAATCCGGTCTTGCCCGGCTTCTCATTCTTCGAACCTACGTGGTACCACGTGTTCACGGCGACGATCGGGGCCTTGTGGTCCTCATGCACCAGCACGGTTAGCCCGTTGGCAAGCACAAACTTCGTGTACTTGATGTCTGGAATCGGAATATCAACGCCCGTGCTCGCGGCGGCAGTTGGTGCTTTGTGGGCGGGCGCGGGTTGGGCCTGCGCCACAACGAACGTCGGGCCAGCGATCAGCGACGCCACAACGACAACCATCCACGCGAGCGACAGAGATAATGTCAGCTTGTTCCTCAAGATTTCCTCCAGATAATTTACTCAGATAGTCCAGATCAGGGCCGGGAGTTCCGCACAACACTCTACACAAGGATGACCCCTGTCGTCACGCATCCTCCGATGGTCGGCGTGGGCGGGCAGATTGAGCAGGACTAACAGAACACCTCACTATGTCTTGTGTAGATTGGCGGGTGCCCTGAATTGCCACTTTACTCACTCAGTGGTGTAGTTGATTTCCATCCGCCGCACCTGAAAGCTGGAAGCGTAAAGCGCAGCAACGCGACGGTCATGATGCCCATCATCGCTACGGGGGCCGAGACCGGATCTGGTTGGAAACCAGCAAGGCCAGAATGGGCGGCGTCCCCGGAGGACTCGGAATCTCCACCGGGCACAATGATTTCAGATAATAGATGACGCTGAACTGCTTGAGTATTCCCGGCAGGAACGGATTGATCGCTTCCCAGATCAAGATCGCCGCCGCCGGCAGGATCGGATTCCGGAACAACATGCCCGCCACCAGAAAGAAAGCTCCGTACCCCAAACAAGCCAGGACGGTCACTCCCACGTACATCGCGGCGTGTTCGAGGCCATGATTGTGATACAGGTAAACGTCGCGCACGTTCGGAGGCAGACGCCAGAGAAACACAACGGTCTGAAGCACTTCGCTGGTCACAAAAATCACGCAAGTTGCCAGCAGGCCAGCCAGGAACTTTCCTACCATCAGGACTTCGCGGCGTATCAGGCGCAAGAAAATAAAAGTGCAGGCTGCGGTCGAGAATCTCGCCGCGAAACAAATTCATGAAAATCCCCAGGCATCCGAAAAAAACCGCCAGACGAAGAAAAAAGAACTGGAAGACCCCGGCGAACATGGCCGAGATCTGACCCTGGTCAATCCCGACTTGAACGTTGACGCTCTCGACTTTGCCGTCCACCAAACCCACAATCAGATCGCTCTGCCCGTCAGAGTAATGGTAATCTTCGCGAAGCACATTCGCAGTCACGCCCGGTCCGAGTGGTCGATTTTCGCCCCAATGAAAAGCGACCGGTGGCCTGCCTAGGATCGCCATCACTTCCTCTCGCGTCATGCCGGGCTTCACCGCCATCAGATCCTGGTACGTCACTCGCTTTCTCGCTCCCGCCGCGCAATCTCCCCACTTCCCCCCGTCGTCGACCTGAAGTCGCTACCGCGAATGCAATGAAAAGAAAAACCGGCAACGCGGCGACCAAATAAATCCAAAGCCCCCGCTTCGCGAAGAAAGTCTTCTTCATCTCCAACCGGATCACGGCCTTGATCTGCGCCCACCAGAGCCGTACCGTTCCGCTCGTCATCGGGTTCGTCATCGAACAACCTCTTCGTTGCCGATCAAATACTCGTACACGGAAAGAACGTCGTCGTCCGCCGGCGCGATCGATTCGATGTCGATCCCATTCGTGGCCAGCTGATTCAGCGCCAGATAAAATCCAGTCGGCATCCCGCGTTTTCAGCAGCACTCCTTTTTCGTCCCTATGGATCTTTACCTCGATCGTGTGCGCGTCCTCCAACATCTTCGCCGCCAGTTCGCGCGGCCGCGTGCAGCGAATCAAAATCTGCGTGGGATGTTCCTGAATCTCGCCCCGCACCTTGGCGATCTGACCCTCCGCCACGACGTATCCGTTGCTCAACAGGATGACCTGATCCGAGATAACGTCGACTTCGTGCAGGATATGGCTGGAAATAATCACGTAACATCCTTGCGCCGCCGCCGCGCGAAACAGCGCGATCATCTCCGACCGCGCCAGCGGATCCAGACCGTTTAACGGTTCGTCGAGCACCAGCACTCTCGGGTCATGAGCCAGCGCCTGTGCCAGCCGGATTCTCTGCCGCATCCCCTTGCTGTATCCCGCAATATTTCGCTTCGCCGCCTCCACCAGGTTCACCCGCTCAATGGCGCGCCAGGCCATTTGTTCCGCGCTCTGCGCGTCCCGCCCGGAGAGCCGCAAATACGGAATATAGAAACTGATATCCCGTAAGGCCTTTTGGAAACGCGTCAAATTGCGTCGAGTAGCCAAGAATTGCGAACAGGTGCTCGGGATCGTCCGTCTTATAGCCAAGCACCTTGACCTTGCCCCGCGTAGGTCGCACCAAGCCCGTCATCAGATTCATCAGCGTAGTCTTGCCCGAACCGTTCGGGCCCACCAGGCTGGTAATGCCCGGCGGAATCGAAAGATTCACCCTGTTCACGCCCAGAATCTCGCCATAGAACTTCGAAACATCTTCAAAGACGATGCGATCGTTCGCTGGAGAGATGACCGGAACATTCGCTAAGGAACTCACGCGATCACCTCATAGGCGCGCACCTTGCGGATGAGCAGCCCGAGACAAATGGCGCAATACGCAAGCAAGGCGACCCAAGCCTGCACGACGGGAATCGCGTGTTCCACGTCCACCTGGAAAAGCGCATTCCACACCGTCTTCATTAGGTAGGCGAGGTTGAAAAAGTGACCCGACTGGGTTCGCAGGACCGCGTTGATGGCTTCGCCAAAGCCGGCTCCGAAAAACATCACACCCAGCAGCAACGCGCCCGCCACAATTCTCCATTTCACCCACGCCGAGAGCGCCATTGCGAGCAGAGACAGAATTGCAATCCAGATCACCGAACAAAGAAACAGGCTGCCGGCAATCCAGAGGTTCGCCCAGGTCCAACTCGCCCCAGCCATGCCAGCTTGCATGACAAACAGAATTAATCCCGGCACCCATGTGATCTGCGACAGCAGGATCGCCAGCACCGACGATTTGCCGAGCACGTACTCTGCCCGCGAAAACGGGCGGCAAAAATACAGCGGCAGCGCGCCGTTGGCGAGATCGGGAGAAATCAATCCTGGTCCTGCGAATGCGGTCAACAGAAAGGCGAACACTCCCTGCACAATCACGAAATAATAAAAAAAATTGTTGTTGATCGAGATAAACCCGTTCGGCACATCTATTTCCTGAAGAAAGCTCAGGCTGTGAGCCAGGTAGATCGTCAGCAGGCATCCCAACGGATAAAAAAAACAGACCACAAACAGCGCGGTCATGAACTTCGAGCGAAAAAGATCGCGTCTGGAATAGCGGAAAAGAATCAACCACCGCGACCAGGTCGGAGTCAGCACGCCCGCATATGGCTTGTAGTTACGCCGGTAAATCGCCACTGATGTCCCTCAGCTTTCCATGGCTTTTAAGAAAATATCTTCCAGCGTGTCGCGGCGGAAATTCATCCGCCGGATACGAACCTGCCGTTCCGCGGCCAGTTTGAAAATGTCGCGCATCTCAACCCCATCCGCCAGAATCATCTTCATGCGATTCGCCGTCACTGCGCATTCACAGCCAAGTTTTTCAATGGCCTCCACGAAATCTCCGTCGGCGCCGTAAGTTTCTAGCTCTAAGAATCGTTTATTGGCGCGCCGCTCTTCGTCCAGATTCGAATAGTGCGCAATCCGTCCCTGCTTCAAAATCAGAACCTCGTCACAGGTGTCCTCGACGTCGCGCAGCAGGTGCGAGCACAACACGATCCGCATCTCCTTGCCGTCACGAATCTCCCGGATCATGCGAATCATGCGCTGCCGCGCCGAAGGATCCAGCCCATTGGTCGGCTCATCGAGAATCAGCAGCTTCGGTCCGTGCACGATCGCTTGGGCCAGCTTCGCCAGCTGCTTCATGCCCAGCGAATACGTGCCCAACTGCCGGTAACGTGCCTCGGCCAACCCAACATAGAACAGCGCTTCGTGCGCGCGCTCCAGCGCCATGTCCGCGGGCAGACCCGAAAGCTCGCCCATCATCTGCACAAACGAGACCGCGCTCATCTTCGAGATGAACGCGTCATTCTCCGGCATGTAGCCGACCAGGCCGCGAATCTTTGCGACTTGCGTACCGATGTCGTAGCCGAACACCCGCGCCGAACCCGCGGTAGATTTGTAGAAACCAAGCAGCGTATTGATTAGCGTGGATTTGCCCGCGCCGTTCGGCCCTAGCAGTCCAATAGAATTTCCGCGCAGGGAAGCGGTAAGCCCGCAGAGGATGTCGCGGTCGCCAAACCGGACGGAAAGCCCCTGCATGTCGATCAGAGGCAACGACAACGCCGAAGCGGCAGCCGGCGCAGTCTCGCTCACGCCAGCTGCCGCTCCGAGTTGTGTCGTCGTACTCACTGAGTTTGAGCTGTCGAATTCCCCGAAGGGGTGTGGTTCATCGCGCCGCCCAGAAACATCTGCGGCAGGAACGGCCCATTATCGCCCATCGTCAACAGCGTGCCCAGATCGAATCCCATGAACCCGGTGTTGCTCGCGACCTCAATCCGGTCAGGCTGACCGTAAGCGTAAATCAAGCCCGGCGCGGAGTTTGCCGTAAGCGCGTCAACCGACTGTTGCTGTTGCCGGGTCAGAGCTCCGCTGGATTTCAATTGTGCAGCCAGCGGTCCCACCACCGGCCCGATGTTGTGATAGAAGATCGCCGAAAAATTCGTGTAGCCATCACTCGGCAGCAGCGCCTGAAACCCCGCCGACTTCGCCAGCGTGTATCCCGCCTCGCGCGATTGAATCGCCCGCGAAATCGTCGCCAGATCGGGCGCGGCAACCAGGTAATTGTCGACAAACGTGTAGTCAACCTCGGAGTTCGGATGATTCGGATTGCTGATCACAAAGTAAGTCCGCGACCCGACCTGGTGCTGCGTCAACTGCATGGTCTGCCCTGCGGTATTTTCCTGGTTGAAACTCTCCACCAGCTTCGCGATCGTCGATTGCAGTGTGGCCGGATCGTACACTTCGAAAATCAGCTTCCACCGCGGCGTAGGCAGCATCGGCCCGTCGAACGCCATGGTAACTTCGCCACCCAGCGGCGCCGCGATGTCGTCCAGCACATTCACGCCCGACTTGGTTTCGAAATTCGCCAGGTGCTGGCTGAACTGAGCGTCGCCGCTCCCAATCATCTTGAACATTTCTTCCATGATGCTTCGCGGATTCTTGATCACCGCCGACGTCACCATGCTGGCATCGGGCGAAACGAAATCCAGCGATCCCATCGACGCCGGCGCGGCCAGCCACGAAGCAACTCCCTGCCGCTCTGAAGAGAACGTCAAGTCGGCATGGCTCTCTGTCTTGCCGCCGACCTCCCGATGTTCCATGGTCAGATAGCGCACGTCCCCAATCCCCTCCGGCAAGTTGCTACCAGCTTGTACGTGCCGCGCGACAATTTGTTCCATGTCCGCACAGAAAAGCCATTCCGCCCCCTGTTCATAGGAGCGGGCGATCTGCTGGTAAAACGGCGTCGCCGCGAACGCACTGTTGTTCTCCAGTTGTGTCCGCGTCACCGCACGTTGCAGTTCCGTCAGATCAGGACTGGCAACCATAAGATCATTGTTCACATAAACCAGCAGCGGTTGGCCGGGCCCTGGCGTCACTGCCCAGGGATTCCGAACCGTCTGCAACGCAACCTGAGACGGATTCGAACTCAGCTTGCGGCCCGCGCTTTGGATGAACGATTCCAGGCCACTCTCCTTCACTTTCGCCAGTATGACCGGTGCGGAATATTCGGTTCCGTTCTTGGCAACCGTAAATACGATCTCATCTCCCAGATACCCGCTGAACGTCTTCACCTGATTCAACACGTCTTGCAGCTTCGGCCCGTTTCCTTTCTGCTGCTGTTTCCACCAATCCCGCAGCGCCGGACTCTGCTGTAGCCGGTCTTCGAACAACTGGCTGGCCTCTCCCAAAGTGTTCGCCAGATTCGGAATCGCCGCGTAGACCACCGTATTTTCAGAAACGTACGGAAGCAGTTCAGAGCTGTAGCGCAATCCCGGCCCCGGAATCGCCGCGAACTGTTTCTGCAGCACGGCGAAGTCCCCGAGCAGCGCCAGATATTTCGCAGAATTCTTGCTCCACGCAATTTCATTCTGGATCGGGACCTTAGCCACGCTGGGGTTCGAAGTCGCTTCGTCCCCGGCGGTCAGATCAGTACTCTTCTCGCCGTAATCCACCCGCACCACGCCTTCAATCACCGCCACGCGTGATCCTTTGAGCCCATGGTTGACTGAGAAGATAGTTCCCTTCACCGAAACCAAACCGTCGTCGGTTGCGACATAGAGCCGGCCCGTTCGCTGCTTGGCCGCCTGCACAATAACCTGCCCGCCATCCAGATGAATCGTCGTGCCCTTCCATGCGCGTGTTACCGAAAGATCAGAGCGCTCACCCATCTCGACCAACGACCCGTCAAGCAGCCTGACGACCGCCCTCGAACCTTTTGCCGTGCGAATTTCATCGCCGTTTCTGACCTCGTAGCCCGCCGGAATCAGCCGCATCTCCGCACCCGATCCCGCGTAGAGCGAGCCGTCTATGGTCTGCACCGAAGCCCGCACAGTATGCTGCCCGGGAAGCATCCCAAGGTTGAACGCGACCACGAAAGCAGCCACGGCGGCGACTCCAGCCAGCGCCATACCCCAGCCCCAAGCCTTTGAACGAACTGGGGAACCGCTGACGGCAAGAGGCCGTCTGCTTTCGAGCCGGACAGATGGCTGCAACTCTCCGTCGCGCGCCCGCTCCACCGCATGTCGGCAAGCGACACACGCGTGCATGTGGTCTTCAAACAACATGGCGCGTGCCGGCGCCAGTTCCTTACTCAGATACCCCGGAATCAGCGCCTGAAAATCGTCACAGGTTCGCAGCGTGCGCGCGCCGATTTCCGCAGCGGGCGCCCCGGCAATCGATTTCCACACGCGGTCGCCGGCCTGCTCGACCACCTGGTCATCTACCTGTTCATTTCGAATTCCCGACAGCAAATGATCGAGATCGTTATTTTTCATGGCCTGTTCTCCTCGGGTGTTCCAATTCTTGGTTCCAAATCTAGATGCCGAATTACGTACGCGAAAATCGATATGCTCCGAGTTCCTTACGGAGCTGCTGCCGAGTGCGGTGAACAATCACCGCGACCAGCACCTGTGAAACGCCCAGCATCCGCGCAATCTCCGGATTGCTGAAACCCTCAAGAAATCGCAAGGCGAAAATTTCTGCCGAGCGCGGCTTAAGCTGCGCCAGCGCCCGCCGCAACGCCTGACCCAGCGCCATTTGAAGATCGCGCGGATCATCCTGCGCGGGCTCGGCCGGCAGGTCCGGCAGTTCCACTGTGCGGTCTGCCTGCCGCGAGCGCATCACATCCAGCGCGGCGTTAACGGCCGCGCGGCGCAGGTAACTCTCTTCATTCTCCAGCGCGTCTGCACTCGCCCGTCGCCGGAACAGGCGCAGAAATACTGTCTGTGACACGTCCTCGGCGTCCGCGGCGTTGCCCGTGATCCGGTACGCCGTGTGGAACACCAGGCCGTGATGCTCCCGGAAAACCCGCTCGAATTCGCTCGGTACGGCGATTGCTAATTCCTCTGCCAGCGCGCTTTGCAGGGTACGCCTCCAAATTGCTCTTTCGCTACTAAAGACGTGGGCTGGGATAAGTTCTTACAACCCATCCCGCTTTATTTTCTTGAGTCGGAGGCGCGAGTTCTGCCTGTGGCGGAGCCCGCACCCTGTATCATATTTGGGTTTAACGGGTTAGCCACACAATCATGGCAAAACTGAACCTCAAAGCAAAACGCGACTGCGTCTGGGACCTGGTCAGTCTGGGCGAAGTCATGTTGCGCCTCGATCCAGGCGACGAGCGCATTTCCACAGCGCGCCACTTCCGCGCATGGGAAGGTGGAGGCGAATACAACGTAGCCCGCGGCCTGAAACGCTGCTTCGGCATGGAGACTGCGATCGTCACCGCGCTCGCCGACAATCCCGTGGGCCGCCTGGTCGAGGATCTTATGTTGCAAGGCGGCGTCAGCCAGAAGTATGTCCGCTGGGCGCCCTTTGACGGCGTCGGCCGCACCGTGCGCAACGGATTGAACTTCACCGAGCGCGGCTTCGGCATTCGCCCGGCGATCGGTTGTTCCGACCGCGGACACACCGCCGTTTCTCAACTGAAGCCCGGCGAAATCGATTGGGACCATATTTTTTTAAAAGACGGAGCCCGCTGGTTCCACACCGGAGGAATTTTCTGCGCCCTGTCGGAGACGACTCCGCTCGTCGCCCAGGAGGCGATGGAAGCCGCCAAGCGCGCCGGCGTCGTTGTTTCCTACGATTTGAACTACCGCTCGTCGCTCTGGAAGTCGATTGGGGGAAAAGCAAAAGCGCAAGAAGTGAATCGACGCCTCGCACCCCTGGTCGACATGATGCTGGGCAATGAAGAGGACTTCACCGCCGCGCTGGGCTTCGCCGTCCCCGGTCTCGACGAGCAGCATTCCAATCTTGACACCTCGGGGTTCAAGAAAATGATCGAAGCCCTGGTGAAGGAATATCCCACGCTGGCTGTGATCGCGACTACATTGCGTAACGCCAAAACCGCCACGGTCAATGATTGGGGAGCGCTGTGCTACAGCGATGGCAGCTTTTTCCAGACGCCTGTGCGTGAAAATATGGAAATCTACGATCGCGTCGGCGGCGGCGATTCGTTCGCCTCCGGGCTAATCTACGGATTTCTCTCCGGCAAAGACCCGCAGTGGTCGGTGGAATGCGGCGCCGCGCACGGTGCCCTGGCCATGACCACACCCGGCGACACGACCATGGCTACGCTCGCCGAAGTTCTTCAAGCCATGAAATCGCGAACCGCCCGAATCGAACGTTAGAATCATTTCGCGCTCGGACTCAGGCCGACGAAACAATTATGACCATTGACGATGTCATTCGCAGGATCGAAGAAGTAGGAATCATTCCCGTAGTCCGCGCCGCAACGGTCGAAGAAGCAACTCGCGCCGTGCAGGCGATCGGCGCCGGCGGCATCCCCCTGGTCGAAATCACCATGACTGTCCCAAATGCCGTATCTGTCATCCGCGAAATGGCTCAGCAGCATGGCGACAAAGTTCTCATAGGGGCCGGCACGGTCGTCACTGCGGAACAAGCCGAGTCCTGCATTCGCGCCGGAGCAGAGTTCCTGGTAAGTCCGGGGTTGTCGGTGCCGGTGCTCTCAGTCGCGCGCGTTGCAGAGAAGTTGGCGATTCCCGGAGCTCTCACTCCCACCGAATTGATGAACGCTCACGAGCATGGCGCGCGACTGGTCAAGATTTTTCCCTGCGGAAACGTGGGTGGGCCCAAATATCTGAAGTCGCTCAAAGCCCCGTTCCCGCACGCTGCGCTGATTCCGACCGGAGGCGTGAATGCAGCCAACGCCGCCGAGTTCATCGCCGCCGGAGCGTTCGCTCTTGGAGTGGGCGCCGATCTGGTCGACGCGAAAGCCTTGCGCGAAGGAAATCTGGAGAAGATCTCATCGGCGGCCCAGGAATTGGTACACGCCGTCAATTCCGCACGCGCAGTGGTCCGCGAGAAAAAAACTCACTAAGCGTCGAGCCTGATCGGTAGTTTACGGATTCGCTCCGCTAGCCACAACTCATCACCAGTTAAACATGGTGCCATCGAGCTTGCGGTTCACCGGCAGATAAGCTCGTTCGTATGGAAATTTTGCCGCCAGTTTCTCGTCGTAGTCGACGCCCAAACCCGGCGCGTCGCCCGGATGCAGGTAGCCACTCTTGAAAGTGTACGCATGTGGAAATACTTCGTCGGTCTCCTTCGTATGCCGCATGTACTCCTGAATTCCGAAATTGTTCACCGAGATATCGAAGTGCAGCGCCGCCGCCATCGCCACTGGCGACAGATCGGTCGCCCCGTGGCATCCAGTCCGCACATGATAAATCTCCGCCAGCGCCGCAATTTTCTTGAGATGCGTCAACCCTCCGCCATGCACCACCGTCATGCGCAGATAATCGATCAGCTGTTCCTGAATCAGAATGTGCGCATCCCAAACCGAATTGAAAACTTCGCCCACAGCCAGCGGCGTAGTTGTATGCTGCCGAATAATGCGGAACCCCTCCTGCAACTCCGCCGTCACGGCATCTTCGAGCCAGAACAAATGATACGGCTCCAAACTTTTCCCCAGCCGCGCCGCTTCAATCGGAGTGAGCCGGTGATGAACGTCATGCAGCAGATGAAGGTCGTCTCCAAACTTCAGCCGCAAGGCTTCGAACAACTTCGGAACCTGCAGAAGATATTTTTCGCTCGACCAGACGTTTTCCGGCGGCAATCCTTTCTCTGCCGGTTCGTAATAAAGTTTGTCGTGAGCCACACCGTAAGTGGAGGGCAGTCCCGGGATCCCCGACTGCGCACGCACCGCCAGGTAGCCCATCTCTTGGTACTTCGCGACTTCGTCCGCGGTTTCTTCGATGTCGCGCCCATTTGCGTGCCCATAGACCATCACACCGGTGCGGCTTTGCCCTCCAAGCAGGTTATAGACAGGCGTGTTCAGCGCTTTTCCCTTGATATCCCACAGCGCCATGTCGACGGCCGCGATCGCCGTCATCGTTACCGGCCCGCGACGCCAGTACGCGCCGCGATATAAGTATTGCCAGACGTCTTCTGTCTGAAACGGATCGCGCCCGATCAGGCAGGGAATCAAGTGATCGGATAGGTACGACGCAACCGCCAACTCCCGCCCGTTCAGAGTCGCGTCCCCCAACCCGTAGACGCCCTCGTCGGTCGAAATTTTCAGCGTGACGAAATTCCGCCCCGGACAGCTGACGAACACTTTTGCGTCCGTGATCTTCACGCGAGCTCTCCTCAGTATGAGTCTCCACGAGTGTAACCAAACCTTCAGATCCGGCGCACCAGCCCCCGTTCAGTCGCCTCGGTATTGCGCACCAGCAACAGCACCAGAATCATCCCCACGAGCGGAACCACTCCCGCCACAATCACGATGGGATCGAACGAATGCGTGCCCGTGCGCCTGGCGAGCGTCGGAAACATAACCGATCAATTTGAATGCGATGATGGTCCCGATTCCCGCGCCGGTACCGCTCAACCCGCTCACCGACGCCACCGACTCGCTGTCGAACAAATCCGACGGCAGCACATTCGCCATGGTCGTGAATCCCGCGTAAGTAAAAGTCACGACCGCGAATAAAAGCGCAATCACGTACAGGTTGGTCGTGAAGATTGTCAGAATCAGCAGCGTCATACCGATTCCACCATAAACAATCGGCACCTTGCGCGCGCGCCCCAGCGACCATCCGCGCTTGATCAGATAGCCTGAAAGCCATCCCGCAAAAAAGCTTCCCACATCGGCTGCAATGAACGGAATCCATACCGCGATCAACCCGCTCTTGAGCTCAATCCCTTTCGCCACCAGATAAATCGGGAACCACTCCGTGATGAAAAAAAAGACCGGATCGGTGAAAGCCTTCGCGATAATCGCTCCCCACGTCTGCGGAAGCTTCAACAGATCGCTCCAGCGCGGCGCAGTCTTGCCGACTTGCGGCGCGTCCGCCTCGCGCTTGTCCGCGACGATCATCGCCAGTTCTGCCGGGCTGATGCGGTTATGTTGCTCGGGCGGATAATAAAGCCATCGCCAGGCAATCAGCCACAAAAAGCCCAGAGTTCCCGGGACCATGAACGCCGGCCGCCATCCCCAGCGAAAATAAATCCACAACACAATAAAAGGCGCGACCGCGCCACCAATCGAAGACCCGCTGTCAAACAGCGCCGTCGCCAGCGCTCGCTCGCGTTTCGGGAACCACTCCGAAACTGCCTTGGTCGCAGCCGGCCAGTTCGCCGATTCGCCCGCGCCCAGCAAAAAACGAAACGTTGCGAAGCTATAGAACCCGCTCGCCAGCGACGTCAGCATCGAGATCACCGAATACCAGATCACGCTCAGCGTCAATCCGCGCCGCGTGCCCACGCGGTCCATCAGTTTGCCGAAGGCGCTTTGCCCAATCGAATACGCCACCCGAAACGCGATAGCGATATTCGCGTAGTCGGAGTTAGTCCAGTGATATTGGAGTTTGAGATAGGGCGCGAGAAGAGAAAGCGTTTGCCGGTCAATGTAGTTGATGACGGTCGAAGCGAACAGCAGTCCGCCAATCCACCAACGTAACGACGGAATCGGCTTCCGGGCGCTCGCCATTGCGGTGAATTGTTTCGTCGCTCTAAAAACTCACCGGCGTTGGCGATTCTTCAGCGTGTGCTCTCAAGCTCGCACTCAACAGCGAAGAAGAATCCCTATCCAGATAGAGAACTGTGTTCGCATGCCTGCGCAGAATCGACGCCGGCGCCATGGGGCTGATCTCTCCCTCCAGGCACGCCTTCACTGCCCGCGCCTTGCGTTGGTCCGGGACAATCGCAATGATTTCCGCGGCCTTGAGAATCTGCCGCGCCGACATCGATATCGCTCGTTCCGGCACCTGGGAAAGATCAGCAAACCATCCTTCGCCCACCTGCTGTCTCCGGCACGGCTCATCGAGATTCACGATGATATACGGATCCTCAGTCGTGAAATCCGCTGGTGGATCGTTGAACGCGATGTGCCCGTTTTCGCCAATCCCCACGAAGGCAACATCAATCGGCGCCGAGGCAAGCTGCTGGCTTACTTCGCGAACCATCGCCGACAAATCGGCGGCGTCTCCATCGAGCCAGTGAAACTTGCCGATTCCAGTCTTACTCGCCAACCGATCCATCAGAAACTTGCGGAAACTTGCAGGATGTGTAGCCGACAGGCCGACGTATTCATCCAGATGAAAGCCCTCAACCTTTGTCCAGTCGATTCCCGGAGCCGTCGTGAGCGCCTCCAGAAATTCGAACTGCGCGGCTCCCGTAGCAGTAATAATCCGCGCATGGCCGCGCTCATCGATCGCATGCCGAATCGCATTCGCGGCCTGCTCGGCGGCAGCGCGGCTCAAGGAAGTCTTGTCCTGAAATATTTTAAGTTGCATGCGATCCACGCTCCCACTTCGGCGAAATCCGGCTTGCTATCGAGGCTGCCGATTATACAAAACACCGTTTATACAAAACACCGGCAATGAGAATCAGACCTTGGCCGGTCTCAACCTCGGCGCCAGCGTCTGCACAAAACCGAACGCGACCAGATACGCCAGGCCCGCCATCGCGAAAACCGGCACATAGGAATGCGTGCGTTGCAGAATGTAGCCCACGGTCTTGGCAATACACATCCCGCCGATCGCTCCGGCCATGGTTCCGAAGCCCACCACCGAACCCACGCTCTCCGCGGGAAACATGTCGGAAGCCAGCGTATAGATATTCGCCGACCAGCCCTGATGCGCTCCCGCCGCAATCGCAATCAAACTGACCGCCAGCCAAGGATTTTTGGTATGCGCGGCGAACATGATGGGAGTCACCGCCAAAGCGCACACCAGCATCGCGCTCTTGCGGCTGGCGTTCACCGTCCATCCGCGCTTCAGCATCGCAGACGAAAGCCATCCTCCGCCAATACTGCCGACGCACGCGCCGCTGTAGATCACGAACAGCGGCAGCGCCATACCAGTCAAACTCAGGCCCAATTTGCTCAGGAAGTCCGGCATCCAGAACAGATAGACCCACCAGATCGGATCGGTAAAAAATTTACCCAACGCAATCGCCCACGCCTGCGGAAGCCTGAGCAGCGTGAGCCAGGGCACGGTCGCCTTCGAGTCTGCAGCCTGTTCACCCTGATCCGCAGGATCGCTCTGGATGTAGGCCAGTTCCGCAGCCGTAACCTTCGCGTCTTCTTCCGGTCGGCGATAGAGCGACAGCCAACACACAATCCACACGAACCCCACCGCACCGGTTGCGATAAATGCCATGCGCCATCCGAAACGATAAGTGATCCAAGGCACGACCAGCGGCGTGACGATCGCACCGATGTTCGATCCGGAGTTGAAGAGCCCCGTCGCGAGCGCGCGCTCGCGCTTGGGAAACCACTCCGCCACTGCCTTCACTGCCGCAGGAAAACTGCCAGCCTCGCCCAGTCCCAAACTAAAGCGTGCAATTCCGAACTGAAGCACCGAACTCGCGGCGGCATGCGCCATTGCCGACGCGCTCCACACAAAAACAGCCAGCGAGAATCCCTTTCGCGTGCCAAATCTGTCAATCAGCTTTCCGATGAAAAGTAATCCGATGGCGTACGCCAACGTGAACGCGAAAATGATGTCGCCGTATCCTTTTTCGGTCCATCCGAATTGGATTTGCAGGGTCGGCTTGAGCAGCGCGATGACCTGCCGGTCCATGTAATTCACCGTAGTCGCGAAAAACAGCAAGCCACAGATCATCCAGCGCCGGCGCCCGATCGGGCCCGTCGGCAGAATTGTTTCCGTAACGTTTTGCAGAGAACTTACACTCATATGGTTCGCGTCAGGGCGACCTGCATCACCGTGCGTTTATCGTTTGTTCATGAACATCGGTACACGTTTGATCACTAGACTTCGATCACTAGACATGGCGTAAGGCCTTCCCGTCAAGGGTTCACTGAACTAGTATGATTCCTGGCTTGGTATCGCCGGGTTTCATTTTGCGTCTCAACCGGCATTCAAAACCGCACCAGCGTGCCCATGAACGGTTTTCTCACTCAAGATTTTCTGCTCTCGAACGACGCAGCCCGCCGTCTTTATCATCAGTTTGCGGCCCCGCAGCCGATCCTCGACTACCACTGCCATCTTTCGCCTCGCGACATCGCCGAAAATCGCCGATTCGCGAATCTCTATGAAATCTGGCTTGAGGGAGATCACTATAAATGGCGGGCCATGCGGGCCAACGGCATTCCCGAAAATTACATTACCGGTGATGCCACACCGTACGAAAAATTTCTAGCCTGGGCGCGAACCGTCCCCTACACGCTGCGCAATCCTCTCTACCACTGGACGCACCTTGAACTGCAGCGCTACTTCGGCATCAACGAACTGCTGGACGAAACTTCCGCGCCCTCGATCTGGGAGCGCGCCAACACGACGCTATCGGGCGGCTTGACCGCGCACGCCATCTTGAAAAACTTCCGCGTCGAGGTCGTATGCACCACCGACGACCCCACCGATGATCTCCGTCATCATCGCGCGATCGCGGAATCGAACCTGCCGACTCAGGTGTTTCCGGCGTTCCGTCCCGACAAAGCGCTGGTCATCGGCGATGCCCAGTTCCTTCCCTGGATCGAGCAGCTTTCGAAAACCGCCAACGTCAACATCGAGTGCCTGAACGATTTCTTGAAAGCGCTTCGCAGCCGTCACGACGATTTTCATTCTCTGGGTTGCCGCCTCTCCGACCATGGTCTTGAACATTGCTATGCGACTCCATGTTCCGAGCGCACAGCCGCGCTGATCTTCGCGAAGGCGCGCGACCGTCAATTTGTCTCTGAAAATGAGCGCATCGAGTGGGCAGCCTACATGATGCTTTTCTTTGGCCGCCTCGACGCCGAGAAAGGCTGGACCAAGCAATTACACCTGGGCGCTCTGCGCAACGTGAACACCCCTGCCCGCGGCAAACTCGGTCCAGACACGGGTTACGACGCGATCGGCGATTTTCCCCAAGGCCGGCATCTCTGCGCATATCTCGACCTGCTCGCCCAGGAGAATGCCCTACCTCAGATGATCCTGTACAACATGAACCCGGCGGACACCCTTCAGTTCGCTACCATCGCCGGAAGCTTTCAGGACGGCGATCGAAAAAGTGGAGCGCATCCCGGCAAAATTCAATTTGGCAGCGCCTGGTGGTTCCTCGACCAGAAGCAGGGCATCACGGCGCAACTCGACGCCCTCTCCAATGCCGGCCTGCTCTCGCGTTTCGTCGGCATGGTCACCGACTCCCGCTCTTTCATGTCCTACCCCCGCCACGAGTATTTCCGCCGCATCCTTTGCGACATCGTCGGGCGAGACATGACGCAGGGCGAATTACCCGACGACGACGCGCTGCTAGGAAGGCTCATTCAAGATGTCTGCCACGGGAATGCCAAGAATTACCTGCAACTGCCGCTCGCGTCGAAGGCTCCGGCATCCCGAGCCAATGCGAAGGATCCCTATCAGAGCGTGGATGCTTCGCGATAACCCATTAATATTGAATGAGTTGGGGTAGACTCCGACCTTCGGGTCTCCACTGATCGGCCCCAGGCAACTCACCCAGCCCTTCGCGCAACTAACAAATTAGTTGACGTTTTTGAAGCTGCCGCGTCTCACTGAGGGAAGGAGAAACCGTTGGCCCGCAGCAAGTCCGCAACCCTGACCGAAGCCGAGTTGCGCATCATGAACGTGCTCTGGGAGCGGCGCTCAGCCACCGTCCACGAAGTGCTGGACGCTCTGCCCGCCAAGCCCGCGTTGGCCTACAACTCCGTCCTGACCATCATCCGCATCCTGGAGAAGAAGGGTTACGTGAAGCACGAAAAAGACAAGCGTGCTCACGTCTATATCCCGCAAGTCGACCGCAACGACGCAACCCGATTTGAGGTACGGCACCTGGTCAGCCGCTTCTTTGGCAACTCCCATGAACAGCTCGTGCTGAACGCCCTCGAAGAAACCAGCATCGACGCCGAGGAACTCGATCGCCTTCGCCGGCTGCTTGAAAGGAGCAAGTGACTTCCAAATGACCGCGGCCCCCACCTTGAATCCGATCACGCTGAATGCGATCGCCCAAACTTCAGCGCTCCAGATCGTCAACTGCCTCGTCGAAGGCACGGTGATCGCAATCTGCGCCGGCGCAGTCCTCAGAGCTGCTCGCCTGCGGAATTCGAGCAGCAAGTTCGCGGTCTGGTTTTCTGCTCTTATGGGAATCGCGGCCCTGCCGGCCCTGATCGGAATTTCCGGGGCGTCACTGGCCCACGGTACAAGCTCCGCACACGCCGCGAGTCACGCTGCGATCACACTTTCCGGTTCCTGGGCCCTTTTCATCTTCGTTGCGTGGGCTGCAGTCGCGACTTGGTCTTTAATCGGCGTCGCCCGAAGCCTGTGGCATCTGCGTGTTCTGCGCCGCAGTTGCGTCCCTGTCGACCCCACGATCCTAGACACGCGTGTGCGGGAAACTCTGGCGCGCAATGGGCCGTCGAAGAGCGCCTCGTCCCGGCCGGCCGCGCTCTGCACCTCCGACCTGGTGCATGTTCCGACCGCCATCGGCCTGGTTAAGCCAGCGGTCGTTCTGCCCAGTTGGATCCTGCAAGAACTCCCTCCGCAGGACCTCAACCAGATCCTGCTCCACGAACTCGCACACCTTCGCCGTTGGGACGACTGGACCAACCTTGCTCAGAAGTTAGTCAAAGCGCTCTTCTTCTTCCATCCCGCAGTGTGGTGGATCGAGCGGCAAGTCTCGCTCGAACGCGAAATGGCTTGCGACGATGCCGTGGTCGCAGAAACCGCCAGCCCGCGCGCCTACGCGGAATGCCTGGCGCACCTCGCCGAAAAAACTCTGCTGCAGCGAAGGCTGGCGCAGCGCAGCGTGGCTCTGGCGCAAGCGGCGTTGGGACGCATCCGTCACACCTCGCTCCGTGTCGCTCAGATTCTCGACGGCAACCGGCGGACCGGTACTGCGAACCATTCGAAGCCAGCCGTGGCATTCGTGGCCGCGTTCGCGATCGCCAGCGTGGCGTGGATTTCGAAAGCGCCCCGGCTGATTGCATTCCAGGACCGCGATGTCGCTTCCACTGCCAGCTCAACCGTCGCACACACATCGCCCGCTTCCGAGCTTCGTGAATTGCAATTGAGTCCCGCCCCGCTCGCGCCCGTCGTGCCAGCGAGTTTCATAGTCCCTGCGACTCACCGCAGCTTCGAAAGCTCCAAGCACTCCCTCGCGATTCACCCTCGCGTTTCCACACCTGTCACTGCCAGCGCGGAAGAAACGCGCAGCGATCAAAGAAGCTTGGCTGAAAAGTACTTCCCCCAGACGAATTCGCTTCAAACAAATCTCGCACCGTCAGATGTGCGCTTACCATATGCCGCGGTCGCTCCCGTGGCCCTCACCGAAACAATTTTTGTGGTCGTCGAGAGCCCGCAGAATGGCTCGTCCGACCAGCCGGTGTTTCAGATCCAGTGGTGGCAAGTAATGGTTCTGCATCCGGCGGTCGATCCCGACAGCAACCGAATTCCACCGAAGAAAACTTAACTACATAACCCAGTCATGAAAGGCAGCAGACAAAACGCGAAATATCGATCTCACAAACTAATGAATTAGTTATTAAACTCTCGAAAGGAAGTAACTCAAAATGAATGCAGGAACGTGGTTGAAAGACAGCACAAGCAAATGGATGAGGCGGTTGGCGGCGCCAATGCTGGCACTGGCGCTGGTCGCTTCGTTCGTCACTTACGAATTCGCAAAACCAGCCGCGGCAAGGGCTGCCGAAGCCGCGCCCTCGGCCGCCCCGCTCGACGCCGACAGCGTCGGCGCTCTGCTCGCTCTCGACAAAGCGATGGAGACGCTGGCAGCCCGCGTCACGCCCGCGGTCGTCAACGTCACCGTAACTTCACGCACGAAACCGGAAATGACTGGCCGGCAATTGCCGGAGGACATGCAACAATTCTTTGGTCAGGGCGGCCAAGGCGGCCCGTTCGGACAATTCTTCGGCCCGCACATGCAGCGCCAACCCCAGATCGAGCACGGCATGGGCAGCGGCGTTGTCATCTCGCCCGACGGATACATCGTCACCAATAACCACGTGGTCGAAGGCGCGGTCGACATCCGCGTGACCACCAGCAATCGCCGCGTCATGAAAGCGAAACTCGTGGGCACCGACCCGCTGACCGACCTCGCGGTCTTGAAAGTGGACGCGTCCGGCCTCGCCAGCGCTCCCTGGGGGGACTCGAAAGAAGTTCGTCCCGGTCAAACCGTGCTGGCCTTCGGCAATCCCTACGGATTCCGTTTCACCGTGACGCGCGGCATCGTCAGCGCCGTGAATCGCGCCAACCCTGACCCGTCAAATCCCAGCAAGCCCGGCGAGTTCATCCAGACCGACGCGGCCATCAATCCCGGCAACTCCGGTGGCCCGCTGGTCGACGCTCGCGGCGAAGTCGTCGGCATCAACACGTTCCTGGTGTCGCCGTCCGGCACGTTCTCCGGCATGGGATTTGCGATCCCGGCGCAGATCGTCCGGCCGACGGTCGAGACTCTGATTCGTGACGGCAAAGTCAGCCACGGCCACATCGGCATCGGCATTGCCGACATCACTCCTGAGAACGCGAAGTTCTTCGACGAGACCAACGCTACTGGCGGAGTCGTCACGCAAGTTGAACCCGATTCACCCGGAGCCAAAGCCGGCCTGCAGATCGGCGACGTCATCACCGAAATCGATGGCCAGAAGGTCAGCGACGCCGGCGAACTCCAGGTGCTGGTCGGACAGAAACAGCCCGGCTCGAAAATTACGCTCAACGTTCTGCGTGACGGCAAGAGCATGACGATTCCAGTCACGCTCGAAGAACTGGGCAGCCGCAAAGAGGAAGGCAGGGATGGCTCGCCTGAAGGCGAAGGCAAAATGCACTGGGGCATCGGCCTCAGCAACCTCACGCCTGAAATGCGCGATCAACTTCAAGCACCCACCGAAATCCACGGAGCCGTGATCGAGCAGGTGCAGCCGGGAAGTTCCGCGGACAACGCCGGCCTGCAGCAGGGAGACATCATCCTCGAAGTGAACCGCCACAAAGTTCAGAGCGCGAGCGACGTGCAGGAAGCTCTGGGGAAAGTCCCCAAGGGCCGGGACGCATTGCTGCTCGTCTATTCAAACGGCGGCAACACCTTCCGAGTGCTGCACTCTCCCGAAGGCGCGTAAGCGGATAATAGGGAGTGGGTTGTTTCAACCGCCCACTCCCCACACTCTGTCATCCCGACCGGAGCCGGAGCGAAGCGACGGCGAAGTGGAGGGACCCGCTGTTTGCGTCGGCTACTGCGCCGACTTGACCGCTAGCACCGGCGCTCTCAAATACCGCCCCGCAAACGTCAGAAACGCAGGCCAGTTCGGCGCGGGCGTATGCCCGCCGCTGTGCTGCCGGAACGCAACATCTCCATCAATCAGCGCCGTCTCAATCGGAGGAAAGTCGCTAGTCCCGAGTTCCTTCCTGCCCAGCAGCGTGTATACCGGCCCCGCCCCCACCGCAGCCAGGAACATTCCCTTCGCATCCACCCAACCGTCGCCGTTGGTTGCTCCCGCGCCAATAAACACCGGACGCGACGCGCACAGCGCGATCAACTCGTGTGCATCCACCGGCAAATCATTTTCGGTGAGCGGCCCATCATATTTCAGGAAATCGCCGGCCATCCAGTGATACTCGCCAGTCCCTGCCACGTTACCGATCTGCTCGCCAAAATTGCGCCGAAAAAGTTTGGCCCCGCCTTCACCCGACGAACTGATGTACCCAATCGCAAACCGCGGATCATAAGCCATCGCGACCAGCGCCGCTTTGCCATAACGCGAATGTCCCTCGACTCCGACTTGCTTTGCGTCCACCGCTTTGTCGGTCTCAAAATAATCGAGCGCCCGGCTCGCACCCCATGCCCACGCCCGCAGCGCGCCCCAATCGTCGACCGAGCGTGGCTGGCCCTTATTCGCGAGGCCAATCACGCCCTCCGTCAGCCCCTCCCCGTTGTCTTTCTGCACGCTGGTCGGAATGTACTCCGCATATCCCCAACCCTTGGCGAGTACCTGCTGCTGCCACGTCGGACCCTGGCCAGGCTTCATCATCTCCGGGAAGCGCTTGATGAGCATGGCCAGCACTTCCGGACTCAACCCGAACTCCATCATCAGCGGCACCGGGCCTGTCGCATCGGCTGGCGTCGTCAGAGTCAAATCGATATCCACCTTCACCGACGGGTACGTCGAGTTGTCGAGGTGCCCGCTCAATTTCTTGGTGATGACCGGAACGTCGCCATTCATTTCTTTCGTGGTACTGACGACTTCCCAGCTCACTTTTGGAGTAATCTTCGGCGCGCGCCCGTAGATCTCGCGGTCGAAATCTTCCACGATCTCCGGCCGCCGCTCTTTCCACCAAATCTCCGCGGTCGTGACTTTCTTCCCATTCTTCAACACCAGCGGATCGGGAAGCTTCAAATCCGAATTCGCCTTGGACTCATCGTAATTCGCAGCGTTCGGCGATTTCGGATCTCCATCCGCGCCACGCCGCAGCGAAGTGATATGCAGCAGGTCCATCGTGCGTTGATGATCCTGGTCAGATGTGAGATGCGCGGTTGGAACTGACGCCGCCTGAGCCGACGCGGGCTGAGGCGGAGCTGCGGTCGGCGCGTTGGCCAGAAACGCCGGATCCATCCGCGCAATGTCCACACGATAACTGACTGTATCCGCGCTCGGAAATGTAGCCGGCACTTTCTGCGTCACCTGACCGGTCGCGGCCCACTCCGTCCCTCGCTGATACGTCGTCATAAATCCCACGCAACTCAGCGCAGCCACGTCGTGCCCCATCGTCGTATGAAGGATTCTCCCCTTCCCGTAACTCAGAATCATCAGCATCGGTTCGTCGCGATCCGTACCCTTGTTCTCCGGATCGGAATGCGCCGTAGCCAGCACGGTCATATTCTGGCCGGGCCCACGCAGCGTCGCATAAAGTTCGTCGCCCGCGTGCATCCACGCGGAAGGCAATCCCTTCATGATCGGATGTTCGGTTTCCCGCGCCATAACTTGAAAAGGAATGCGCGCGCCATGCGACCCAGCCGCCCCCGGAGATGTGTCTGAAACCAGCTTGCCATCCTTGAAATACCAGAGCGGCCCTGACTTCTCCGACCGATTTCTCCACCCGCCGATCCCAATCATTTGATTCCACGCCGGCCAATCCGGGAACGCGTTGTCGGCGGCATGCACCACCACGAGCCCTCCGCCATTTCCCACGTACTCTTCCAGTTGCTGGCGCAGGTCCGCCGGCCAGTCCGGAGCGTCATAATTCCACACGATCGCCTGGTAGTTACCGAACTTCGGTTTGAAATTGCTGAAGTCCCCGCCAAACTGAGGAGACGTCGCTACCGTGACCTCGAACAGTCCGGTTTCCTCCAGTTCTTTCTTCAGAACCTTTGTGGTCAGTTGCCAGACGTGATACGTCCCACCGCTTTGTCCATCCACCAGCAGTATGGGTATCGGCTTTTTCGCGGCCGCAGCCGAACTGGGCAGAAGCAGGGCACTGAGGGCAATCCAAAAAGCGGCAGTGAAAATTCTAATCATATTTCTTCGGCCGGCGAGCTCCGGGCGACCCGATTCTAAATCAAAAGCACAAACTCACCCCTGCGGTACCTGCGCCAGATTCACCACAGTCAGAATCACGTAAAAAGCCATGATTCCGACAATGCATGCCAAGACCAGCAGACGGTAAGTAGTCTCGAGCAAGTCGGCAAGCACTCCCGAGACAAAGATGAACAGGAACGGCATCGCCGCCAGCAGGAATCCCGCGCCCCCAACGTGCGGATGCGCCATCTCCAAAATCAGGAACAGCACTCCAACCAGCAGCGGCGCAGTGTTGCCAAAGTAGCGGGTGCGTGACCATGCGGCATAAGTCACGACCGTGACCGGAAGCCCTAAAACCAGCGCGGGGCAGGCCCGCTCAATCGCCAACCCAACTTGCTTGTAGACTCCGAGCAACGTAAATCCGCGCCAGGTCGCTCCCCAAAACTCAGCGTGCCGCATACTCTCGGCAAACGCGTGCGGATGAAAAAAGTACATCCCAAACAACAGGACGAATCCCACTACGCAAGCTGCGATCCAGATGACCACTCCCGCCTGCCGTCGCACCGGAGCAACATACAACAGAAATCCCAGCGCGATCGGGACCAGCACAATCAGCGAGAACTGCGATCCTACCGCGATCGCCAGCGAAATCCCCAGCAGCACGATGCGCCGCCAGTTCCACAGCACCACTTCGCGCGGAGCATAAAGCGTGTGCGCCACAGCGATCGCGGTGAACAGCGTGCCAAAAGCTCCCCAGGCCGCCACGATCTCCGGTTCGGTATGCCAGACCGCGCTCGCCTGAATCAGAGAAGGAGAAAAACAATAGAACGTGAGCGCGATGAACCCGCCTAGGTTTCCGCACAGCCGCCGCGCTACATACCACAGCGAGGCCCCCAGAAAAACTCCACAGGCAAGAAACGGAATCCGCGGCAGCCAGCGCCAGTATGCCGTCGCCACCAGGGGCGCGGCAGAAATCACGGAAATCAGCGGCGACTGCTCGGTGTCGAAACTGTCGAAGCTGACCGCGATGTTATCGTCTGGGTTCGAGTATGGAGCGCCAGCGACGCCGCGACCGTGCAATTGTTTCCACCCCTCCCCAATGCGAACGGCTTCAGCACTGTCGAGCGGGTGACCCGCGCCCAGCTCGGCATGCACCAGCCACAACGCTTGCCCCAGAAAGCAAAGCAGCAACAGCCCGGCAAGAAACTGCGGCCGCCCAAAGCGTTCGCGCGTGAAATATGGACGCATAAGGTCGAGCCGAGTGTTTTACCATGGCGGAGCCAGTTTGCGCGAAGGATTGCGGAGAGATTGCGAGAAGTGCTCTGCCCATGAGTGAACTCGACGTTAACACGCAGAGCAGTCCAGCGGCAGCTTCAGAGCCGAGCCCCGCGCCCCCGCCGTCTGGACCAAGCTTTGCCGCAGCCACTCAGCCCTCCTACGCACGCACCCTATTTCTGGGCCCGCAAGGACTACGCCCCGGCTGGGGGTTGGCTTTCTACGTTTTGGTTTTCCTCATAGTGCAGAGACTGGCCGCCGATGTGGCGGCGTCGCGAGTTTTCGCCGTCAGCAGTTTGTGGTCGATGATGCTGGCAGAGGCCGGTAGCCTCGTCGCTGCAGTGATCCCGGCTGTAGTGCTGGCGCGAGTCGAACATCGACCATGGAGCGCCTACGGGTTGCCCGGAAAGCATGCATTCGGACCTTCGTTCTGGATCGGTTCGGTGTGGGGATTCGCCGGGATCAGCCTGCTGCTGTGTGCTTTGTACGGACTGCACGCTTTCGCATTCGGTCACGTTATGTTGCATGGACAACGCCTCGTCAGGTTCGCAGCCTTCTGGGCTGCATTTTTTCTGTTGGTAGGACTGTTCGAGGAATTTTTGCTTCGCGGCTACAGCCAATTCGCGCTATCTCGCTGCGTAGGATTCTGGCGCGCTGCGATGGCCTTGTCGGGCGCCTTCGGATTAACTCACTGGAGAAATAACGGCGAGCAATGGAATGGCGTGCTCGCCGCCGGTCTGATCGGCTTTTTCCTCTGTTTCACCCTGCGACGTACCGGCAATCTCTGGTTCGCCGTCGGCTTTCATGCGGCCTGGGATTGGGGAGAGAGTTTCTTCTACTCCGTGCCCGACAGCGGCATGGTCTCTCCCGGTCATCTACTGAGTTCGTCACTGCACGGTCCGCCGTGGTTGAGTGGAGGCTCGGTAGGTCCGGAAGGCAGCCTGCTCTGCTTCGTCGTGATGGCTCTGCTATGGATTGCGTTCGACCGAATTTATCCCTGGCCGGCGCTTTGCTCATAATGAGGTCCGTAATCCCGCTGCCGAATAGTTCAAATCCGGATGTGCCAGTCTGGGAGCCGCACCGCCAAAAGTGCTGCCGCGCAAACCTCGTTCTTCCGCCGCACCCTATACTTATTGCATGCCCTCAGAAGCCGACCTGCTGACCCCCTTGCGCCGCTACTGGGGCTACAGTTCGTTTCGGCCATTGCAGGAGCGCATCGTGCGCAGCCTGCTCGCCGGACATGACACCTGCGTGGTCATGCCTACCGGCGGAGGCAAATCGCTCTGCTATCAGCTTCCGGCAGTTGTGTCCGAGCGGACGACGGTCGTGATCTCCCCGCTGATTGCGCTGATGCAGGATCAGGCAGCGCAACTGGCGCAGATGGGAATTCCAGCCGCGGTTCTCAACAGTTCGGTCAGCAACGATGAACAGAGCCGCGTCATCCGGCAGGCCCGAGACGGGGCTTTCCGGCTGCTGTATCTTTCCCCCGAGCGCCTGCAGCGCGCCGATACGCTGAGCTGGCTGCAACAGGTCCCAGTCTCGTTTTTCGCGATTGATGAAGCCCACTGTATTTCCGAGTGGGGACACGAGTTCCGTCCCGAGTACCGCCAGTTGAGCAGCCTGCGCAGCAAGTTTCCCGATCGTCCCATCGCAGCCTTCACGGCGAGCGCTACCAGGCATGTACGGCACGACATTCTGGCGCAACTCGACTTGCGCAATCCCGACAAATACATTGCCAGCTTTCATCGCCCTAATCTGCGCTACCTGGTTCGCCAGTGCGACAGCGTGGAGCACACCGCGCTGCTGGTCACCGCGCTGCGCCACTACGACGAGGGCAACGTAATCGTTTACTCACCCACCATCAACAAGGTGGAAGAGACCGTCGACTTCCTGGAAGACCAGGGAATCGCCGCCGTCGGCTATCACGCCAAGATGGATTCCAGCGACCGGCGCCGCAATCAGGAGCGCTGGATGTCAGACGAAGTCCGCGTGCTCGTCGGTACGATCGCCTTCGGCCTCGGCATCAACAAGGCGACGGTGCGGGCCGTCATTCATCTGGCGCTGCCGAAATCGGTAGAGCAGTTCTATCAGGAGGCCGGTCGCGCCGGCCGCGACGGAAAACCTGCCGACTGCATCCTTCTCTGGCGGAAACAAGACGCCGGACTGCTCGGATATTTTGCCAACCAGATTCTCGACGCAGCCGAACGCGACCGCGCCTGGCAGCGTTATCACACGATTCGCGCCTTTGCGGAATCCGCAAACTGCCGCCACCGGCAGATCTGCACTCATTTTGGGGAAACTCCGAAGTGGCGGTCCTGCGGGTCGTGTGATGTCTGCGGGGCTTCGCCCGATTGGCTGACCGAAAAGGCGACTCCGGCTACTGCGCGCCGGGCGGTCGCCGCGTCCGGCGGTGCGCGAGTTGTCGCCACCGTTACTGAGGCCGATCAGGAGTTGCGCGATTATCTCCGCGAGTGGCGGAGGAAGACCGCCAAGGAGCAGGGCTCGCCGGCCTACGTGGTGCTGCACGACACTTCGCTGGATGAGATTTGTCGGTCAAAGCCGGATTCGATCGGAGGACTGCTGGAGATCACTGGAATCGGAGAGCGGAAAGCCGAACTCTACGGGCAGGAAATTCTGTCGGCCCTGCGTCAATATCGCGCAGGAGCACGTGCGGCTGCGCCGCTGGAAAAGAAAACCGCACCCGCTCTCGAGACTCTGCAACTCCTCGCCGAGGGTAAGTCTTTCGATGACATCGCGAAGATCCGCGGCCGCCAAGTAGCGACAGTAGTCAATGCCGTTGCCGGCCTGGTCGAGAAAGGCGAGTTGGATTTCCGCCCGGAGTGGATCGATCGCAATCGCCTGTCTGTAATCGAAGCCGCGTGCGAGCGCCTTGGCCCGGCGCAACTGGAGCGCCTCAAGACGCTCAAAGATGCCCTGCCTCCCGAGATTACCTATGATGAAATCCGTTTGGTCGTGGCTCGCCTGCGCCGCGAGGCGACCCGCAAGAAGACGTCAACGCCCGTGTCGATTTCCGCGTGACCTCACTCTGTCCAAAACGGGAACACGTTAGTATCTGAAAAGACACTACCATTACGACTGATAAACACCTGGCTTGCACGGGGGTGTACAATTCGTTGGGTTCCGATTCCTACCCTGTTCTCACCGGAAAGATTTAAGTAGAGTTTGCCAATCTTGGCATCGCTCGTGACGCTTCCGTGCGGTGAAGCACGTAACTAAGTGCGATAGCGCACTTTGGTTCCTTGAAGGGAGTAGTCATGAGAATTCTGCTTTACAACCCCGACAACGGTGTGACTCGCAATTTCATGCCCCACCTCTGGATGTTCCTACTCCAGTCGCTGACGCCGCCCGGACATGAAGTCCTGCTGATTGACGGCAACGCGAAGCCCATGAACGAGGCTCAAATCGCGCAGTACGTCCTCGATGAGAAAATCGATCTCGTCGGCATCGGTGCGATGACCCGCATGATTGCGAAGGCCTACCGCATAGCCGACGCGATTCGTGCGGTCGGCGTCAAAGTCGTGATGGGCGGGCCTCACGTAACCGAATTGGCCGATGAGGCCCTCGGCCGCGACGGTGGCCCCCGTCACGCCGACGCCGTGGCTCTGGGCGAGGCCGATGAAACTTGGCCGCAGATGGTGAACGACGCAGAACGTGGCCAGCTCAAGGAAATCTATACTCCGATCGACGAAACCGGCAAAGAGCGCAAGCCGTCGCTCAAGGAATATCCCGTCATACCTTGGCAGTCGATCGACCTCGATCAGTTCAATCTCGTGCCCAAGGCCGCGCACGGGATGCTGCAGAAGCTCGGCCAGGGCTGGGGAACGTTTCGCATTATCCCAGTCGAGTCCGGCAGGGGTTGCCCTTACGGCTGCGAGTTCTGCACCGTAACCGGATTTTTCGGCGACTCCATTCGCTTCCGCACCAATGAAAGTGTTGTAAACGAGTTGCTGCTGCTAAAGGCGCGCGCCCGCAAGGAAAAAGGCCAGATGGCGGTGTTCTTTATCGACGACAACTTTGCCATCAATGTGAAGCGCACCAAATCTCTGCTGCGCGACATCATCGCCGCCGGCGCGCAGGTCCACTGGGTCGCGCAGATCAGCGCTAATTTGCTGCGGGATGAAGAGCTCGTCGACCTGATCGCGGCCTCCGGGGGCAAGTGGGTTTTCATCGGCATGGAGTCGATCGATCCGACGAATCTGAAAGACGTGAACAAGGGATTCAACAAGCCGAGCGAATACGCCGAAGTCCTGGAGCGGCTGGCAAAACGCAACGTCTACGCAATCACGTCATTTATTTTCGGCATGGACAACGACACGACCGGAGTGGCCGAACGCACGCTCTCGCAAGTGCGCACCTGGCCGCCGGGTTTGCCCATCTTCGGCCTGCTGACTCCATTGCCCGCAACCCCGCTCTACAAGCGGCTCGAGGTCGCGGGCCGGCTGACGCGCCCGAAACATTGGAAAGAATTTATTCCTTTCGCCATGGCCCACACTCCTCTGAAAATGACCATCGAAGAAGCGCACGCCGAAGTGAAATACGGCTGGGCCCACGCCTACAGCCCGGAAGCTCTGGCCAAAGCCGTCGATTCGCTCGACGACCAGCCGCTCGGCTACCGTATCAATATTTTCATCGCGCGCCTGTGTTTCCGAGGGATTTATTTCCCCATGATGAGCAAGTTTTCGTGGGTAAGAGTGGTCGCTGAGAATCGGCATACGATCTTCAAGCTCGTAAAGGAAGGCTTCTTCGGCCGCAAAGCCCGACCGCGGAATCCGGCAGTGGCCTATGACGAGACGGCGCCGGAATCGCACGCCAGCGCTTAAGCTCGAATATTTCAAGCGAAAGTCATAAACAAAGTGAAGACGGCCATCGACTCCTGATGGCCGTCTCTTTGTTGCAGGGCAACCTAGATCTCTGCGAGTTGTTTCGCCGCCTCACGCCCGGACCGCACACAGTCTGGCACGCCGATGCCCCGATACGCGTTGCCCGCAAGTGCGACGCCGGGTAACTTCTGCCGCAGGCGTTCGATGCGCTCCAAACGGTCGAGATGTCCAACGCTGTACTGCGCCATGGCAGACTTCCATTTGTAGACGCGTGCAAACAGCGGCTCATCTCGCAGGCCATGGACCTGTGGCCCCAGAATTTCCTGCAGTTCGCTGCGCACGATTCCGACGATCTGCTCGTTGGAGAGCGCCCAAACATCTTCCGCATTCCTTCCCGCGAAAAAGCAACGCAGCAGGGCGCGGTCGTCGGGTGCGCGATGCGGAAATTTGTTGTGCACGAACGTCGTGGCCAGCAGGCGTTTGCCTTCGCTGCGCGGCACCAGAAATCCGAAGCCGCGCGGCAAAGACTGCCGCACTTCGCGATCGTAGCCCAATCCAACCGTGATGGACGAGCTGTACTGAATCGCAGCGAGCTCCGCGGCAAGCTCGGGACTCGCGATGCGAAGCACTTGCGCAGCTGCAGCCGCCGGCAGCGCAATGATGACCGAGTCGAACCCGTCCGACTGCAGCCCCGCGGAAACGACCCAGCTATCGGCCTCGCGCTGAATGGCTTGCACCGGAGCGTTGGTTATCAGCGACGACGGCGTAAGGCGCGACACGACCGTCTCGGCCAGCTGCTGCATGCCTTGCCTGAGCGAAGTGAAAAGCGGCGGCGCAGGATTGCGCGGTCCGCTCGACATCTTTTTCCGGGCCGCGAGCATGGCGCGGCCGAGGCTCCCGTGAGTTCGCTCCATTTCCGCAAACCGCGGCAGAACCGCGCGCACGCCTAGGTCGGCTGCCTCTCCGCCATATATGCCGGAGAGCAGCGGGTCGGCCAGCCGATCAACCATCTCCAATCCGTAATGGCGCTCGACGAACGCAGCGACCGACTCGTCGTGATTATTTTCATTGTTGGCAACGGCGCGCGGCGGATGAAAAAGTTCCCGAGTCATGCGCAGTTTCGTCTTCCACGAAAAAAGCGGGGACAGCCCGGTCGGCAGAATCTTGGTCGGGACCATGAACATCAGCCCGTCGGGCATTTCGACGAGGCGGCCGCGAGTCAGAATGTAAGTCTTCCGGTCTGCGTCGTTGGACCCAATAAGCTGATCGCCAAGTCCGACGAGGCGGCACAACTCGGTCGCCCACGGTTTCTCAGTGATAAAAGAATCCGGCCCCGCCTCCACGATGCATCCGTCAATGTGATCTGTACGAAGCACGCCTCCCAGACGCGCCGACGATTCATAGAGGACATAATCGATGTCGGCGCCGGCCCGGCGGCGCTCTTCCAGTTCGAAGGCAGCGGCCAGGCCGGAAATGCCTCCGCCGATGATGGCGATGCGAGTCATGAAACGGCTTTAGGCTTCCGGCTCTGGGCTTTCGGAAGCCGGTGACCGGGATCCGGCCGGCGCGGCATACTCCTGAACGAAGCGCGCCAGGTTCTTCACATTCTCAACCGGCGTTTCCGGCAGAATGCCGTGGCCGAGATTAAAGATGTGGCCCGCCCGTCCGCCAGCGCGCCGAAGAATATCTTCCGCGCGAGATTTCAATTCCTTCCAGTCGGCAAACAGCAGAACGGGATCAAGATTGCCCTGCACAGCGCACGTGTGATCGAGCCGCGCCCAGCCCTCGTCAAGCGGAATGCGCCAATCCAGTCCAATCACATCCGCGCCAGTCTCTTTCATGGCAGGCAGCAGCGTGGCGCTGTCGGTGCCGAAATAAATAATGGGCGCTCCGGTCTTCTGCAATGTTTTCACCATCCCTGTAACATGCGGGAGCACATAACGGCGATAATCTTCCACGCTGAGGCATCCCACCCAACTGTCGAAAATCTGAATCACGTCGGCACCCGCCCGCACCTGGTCGGCAGAGTATGCGGTTGTGACCGCGACCAGCTTGCGCATGAGCGCGTCCCAGTCGGCGGGTGAGTTGTACATCATTTTCTTGGCGTGCACGTAGTTGCGCGACCCTCCGCCTTCGATCATGTAGCTGGCAAGAGTAAACGGGGCGCCGCAGAATCCGATTACCGGCAATCTGTCGGAGAAATGTTTTGCGACCAGCTTCACCGCCTCTGACACATAACCCAGTTCGGCAGCGCGGTCGGTGCGCAACGCGGCGATGTCTTCTTTGCTCCGCACCGGCTTCTCGATGACCGGTCCTTCCCCGGTCGAAAAATGAAACGGCAGGCCCATGACTTCCAGCGGCAGCAGCAGGTCGGCGAAGATGATGGCGGCGTCGATGCCCAGAATTTCCGCGGCCGTGATGGTGACCTCTGCCGCCAGCGCGGGTTTCTTGCAGATCTCCAGCAGCGAGTGCTCCTTGCGCACCGCGCGGTACTCGGGCATGTACCGCCCCGCCTGCCGCATGAACCAGACGGGCGTGCGCTCGACCGGCTGTGATTTGCAGGCGCGAACGAAGCTGGAATTCGGGGCCGACATGAATTCCTGACTGTAGCATTTTTTCCGTGCCCATGCTGTGATCGACCGCACGTTCTGCCGCAGCAGACACGGCCATTCATGTGAGAGTCGCACCCCTGTAAAATCGCAACATGGTTGGCAAGGCAGTCGGCATTCTCGGTGTGATCTCCCTGGCGTGTTTGTTTGGCGGCTCGGCTCTTCAAAAAACGGGAGCCTCCGCGGCGCCTACCTTCTACAAGGATGTGTTGCCTATCCTGCAGGATCACTGCCAGAGCTGCCACCGTTCGGGCGAAGTAGCTCCCATGCCGCTCGTGACGTATGACGAAACACGGCCGTGGGCGGCCGCCATGGCTCATGCGGTTGAGATGAAGATGATGCCACCGTGGTTCGCTGACCCTCGCTACGGGCACTTTGCCAACGATGTTTCCCTTACGCCACAGCAGATTGCAACAATTTCGGCGTGGGCTGAATCCGGAGCTCCCGCCGGCGAAGCGCACGACGCACCTGCACCGCGGAAGTGGGCAAAGGGATGGAACATCCCGCAGCCAGATCTGGTGGTGAAGATGCCCAAGGCTGTGCAAATTCCAGCGGAGGGACAGGTCGAGTACACCTACGAAATTGTGCCCACGCATTTTGCCGAAGACCGCTGGGTTAAGATGTCGGAGTTTCGGCCGGGGAGTCCGGCGCACGTGCATCACGCCGTCGTTTACATTCGCCCGCCCGACTCGCCGTGGTTGCGCCATGCGCCTGTGAGTGAGCCCTTCACCGCGTCCACGTTGAACGATCCCCTGGAACGCCGCGAGGCGCACGAGACTACCAGCGATCTGCTGCTCGTGTATGCGCCCGGCAGTTCGCCAGACGAGTGGCCCGACGGCATGGCGAAGTTTGTGCCGGCAGGATCCGACCTGGTATTCCAGATGCATTACACCACCAACGGCACAGCCGATCGGGATCAGACGAACATCGGACTCGTGTTTGCCAAAATCCCACCGAAACAGAAAGTGATCACGCTGCAGCTGAATAATCATGCGCTGCTCATACCGCCCGGCGCCAACGACTTTCGCGTGGAAGTGCAGGGCACCCTGCCCAACGATGCAACTCTGCTCAGTCTGTTTCCGCACATGCATCTGCGCGGCAAGCGCTTTGAATACGACATTGTTCATGACGATGGCAGCGTGGAAGTGCTACTCCGCGTGAATTATCACTTTCACTGGCAGTTGAGTTACCGCCTAGCCGAGCCTCGTCTTTTAAAAGCCGGGACGCGGTTGCGCGCGACCGCGTGGTACGACAATTCGAAAAATAATCCACACAATCCCGATCCGGAGAAGCTGGTAACGTGGGGCGACCAAACCTCCGACGAAATGATGGTAGGTTTCTTCGATGTGGCCGTGCCCGCCAACATGGACAAGTGGAAATTCTTTGTGCGGCACGGAGAAGGAGCTTTGCAGCCAAAGAAGTAGCGAGCCGATAATCGCAAGAGGGCCTCTGTTAGACTTTCAAAATTCCACGCGAGGGTGATAACTGATGAATGCAAGGCGGACAGTTGTTCTGGCGGTTGCGGGACTCGTCGTGACGTTCGGATTCGTGCCGGCAGGAGCCAAGGCACAAACCACCGCGTCCCCACATGCGGCCGATCCAGGCCATGCCGCCGCCAACTCGGCGGGCCCAAAAAAGGCTGAAGAGCAGTTCAAGAACATTCAAGTGCTCAAAGGAATTCCCGCCGATCAGCTTTTCCCGACCATGCAATTCATCACTGCATCTCTCGGAGTGCAATGCGATTTCTGCCACGTGCAGGGCGCCTTCGAAAAAGACGACAAGAAAACCAAGCAGACCGCGCGCAAGATGATGGAGATGATGATCGCCATTAACGCGGATAATTTCGATGGCCATCGCGCCGTGACCTGCAACACCTGCCACAACGGCACCACCAAGCCCCAGGCGATCCCAGCCGTGATGACGGAAGAGTCCAAAGAGGCGATGGGCGGCCCGAAGCCGCCGGAAGCCGGAACCGGCGGAGCAAACTCCGGTGCAACCGCCGGACCAAGCGCCGAGCAACTGCTCGACAAATATGTGCAGGCCGCGGGCGGAGCGGCGGCCATTGATAAAGTCACCAGCCGCGTCATGAAAGGCACAATCGATTTCGGCGGCAAATCGCTGCCCATCGATATTTATTCAAAAGATCCGGACAAGCGTATTTCATTCACCCACATGCCCGAGGGCGACAGCATTACGGCCTTCGACGGCCATGAGGGATGGCTGGTTTCGCCGGGGCGTCCCGGTGCGCGAGAGATGCACGGCAGCGAACTCGACGCGGCGTCGATCGACGCTGACCTGCACCTGGCAATGCATTTGAAGTCAATGTTCCGCGAGTCGCAGGTGCAAGGCAACGAGTCGATCGGCGGACACGATGCCTACCTAGTGGTCGGCCAGAGCGAGGGCAAGCCTCCGCTGCATTTGTATTTTGACGAGCAATCCGGATTGCTGGTGCGGTTGGTACGCTACGGCGACACGGCTCTGGGCCTGCTTCCCACGCAGATCGATTACGCCGACTACCGCGACACCAATGGCGTAAAGATCCCCTACCGCTGGACTCTGGCCCGCCCGAGCGGACGCTTCACGATCCAAGTCACAGAAGTGAAACAGAACGTCCCTGTAGACGACATGAAGTTTGCCAAGCCAGCCGGAGAAGAACCGGGGCCGGGACATTGAGTCCGAAGAAGTAATACTCTTCTCTTGAATGATCTCAATTCGGCGCCCGACTACCTGCGTCCCCCCGGGACCACGGTTGACCCTTTGTCCTCAGCTTTTTCAATAACAAAACCTGATAGCCACGATAAATAGTTTCGATTTCCGCGAAACTGCTGCGGACGATAGAGTGGGCGATCTGAGGCGGCCTCACATTGGGAAGAGCTGTGGCTTTTGGATCAGCAGAAAGTGCAGGGACTGGTGTCCCAAACCGCGAAGGGAGATATGATTGAGAGACGTCGGCGCAGGGTTGGCCGAGAGTAGCTGCAGTGCTTCTTACGCGGCGAAGGCGAGCGCGGCGACAGCGTGACCAACGCAGAACAGGACTTGACCACATTATGACGAAGATCGAGGCGGTCATTCAAAACTCCAAGCTGGAAGCGGTGAAAAATGCCCTGCACGAAATCGGCGTCGAGGGCATGACCGTGATTGAGGTGCGCGGACACGGTCGCCAGAAGGGTCACACCGAGGTCTACCGCGGCCGTGAATACAGCGTGGATCTGATTCCCAAGACCAAGATCGAGATGGTGCTGCCCGATAACTTGGTCGAAAAGGCGGAGCAGGCCATCCTGACCGCAGCACGCACCGGAAAGATCGGAGACGGCAAGATTTTTCGTTCCCGCGTGGATGAAGCCATCCGCATTCGCAACGACGAGCGCGGCGAGGGAGCTCTCTAATCGTGGTGTGACGTAGTGTGAATGTATCGGCCCAACCGGGACGCAACCGGAAAGCGTTTTTGACAGGCAGCAGCTGGATGGCGCCTTCCCCCCAGTGGCTAGATTCACGGGGTGAGTTACTTTCATCATGGCAGCGTCCTCGATTAGCGAATTACGCATCAGCGAATTACGGGGTTCCCTCAGCGAAGGATCAGCCCGGATTCAGCGGGAGTTCGAAGCCTCCGCCGACGGGCGCGCCGCCCTGGCGCAACGCACGCGGCTGGTCGAAGACATTCTCGCTCGCCTGTGGCGAGACATCATTTCATCCGACGAAACTAAGCCCGCCAACTTCGCCCTCGTGGCCACAGGCGGTTTCGGTAGGGGATGGATGTTCCCCTATTCGGATATTGACCTGCTTTTTCTGTTTGGCGACAGCGCCGCCGAGAAGGCGTTCAAAGATCCCGTGCGCAGCTTTTCCCAGGAATTGTGGGACCTGAAGCTGAAGCTGAGCCCGGCGTCGCGCACGCTCGGTGAGTGCGACCGCTACGACCCCAACAATACCGAGTTCACAATTTCTCTTCTCGACTGCCGCTATCTCGCGGGCGATCATGACTTGTTTCGCCGTCTGCATGACAAAGTAATTCCCAAGCTTGTAATGCGCGAATCCAAGGCTCTGCTGCAGGGGTTGGCGGAGGTGACGCGCGAACGCCATGCCAAATTCGGCATGACGCTGTACCACCTGGAGCCGAACCTGAAAGAGGCTCCAGGCGGCCTACGCGACTGTAATGTGGCGTCGTGGCTTGCTCTGATTTCGGCCATGGACAAGCTGCGCGACTGGCCCGATGCGAGTTCTCTGCGCGCTCCAGTGCGCAAGCAACTCGATTCTGCTCTCGATTTTCTAATGTCGGCGCGATGCTTTCTGCACTTCCGCCACGGACGCGACGACAACACGCTGAGTTGGGAGGCACAGGACGAAGCCGCGTCTCGCAAAATCGGAGCTATGATCCCTGGAGCAACGGTTGGCGCAGCCGACTCCGCCGAGCTCTCGGCCGCAGATTGGATGCGCATCTACTTCGGTCACGCCCGCGCCGTGCAGCGCACCGTCACTCAGTTGCTCGAGGAAATTCCGGAAGCGTGGTCGGCTCTCTACCGGCAAGTGCAAAGCTGGCGCTCGCGGCTGACCACTCCAGATTTTTCCGTAGTAGATGGCCTGATTTTTCTGCAGCAGCCTTCCGCGTTGCAGGATCCGGAAGTGTTGCTGCGTCTGTTCCATTTCATGGCCCACCACGGCTTGAAGCTGAGCGCGACTACCGAGTACCGCATCGAGCAGGCCCTTCCAGCGTTGGCATCCATGCCGCCCCGTGGAGCGGAACTCTGGCTCTACCTGCAGGAGACTTTGCTGCAACCCCATGCCGCCGAAGCCCTGCGCGCCATGCATTCCTTGCGCCTGTTGACTCTGCTCCTGCCCGAGCTCAACCTCATCGACTCGCTGGTGGTGCGCGATTTCTACCATCGCTTCACTGTCGATGAGCATTCCTTCCTGGCCATCGAGAGCCTGCACCGCCTGAAGCAGTCGCAATCGGAGTGGGACAAACGCTACGCCGGTTTGCTCACCGAACTGGAGAACCCGGAATTGTTATATGTGGCGCTCTTGCTGCACGACACCGGCAAGGGTGTCCCCGGCGGCAATCATGTGGAAGCCAGCCTCGAGATTGCCGGCCGCGCCATGGACCGCCTCGACATGGATCCGAAAGAACGAGCCGAGGTGCTCTTTCTCATCGGCAGTCATCTCGAGCTCTCGGCGGCGCTCCGGCGCGACATTTTCAATCCTGAAACCGTCGCCTCATTCGCCGAAAAAATGGGAACGCCCGAGCGACTGAAAATGCTCACGCTCATGACCTACGCCGATATCAAGGCGGTGAATCCCGAAGCGCTGACTCCGTGGAAAGCAGAAAACGTCTGGCAGCTCTACATCGGCGCCGAAAACTATCTCAACCGCAGCGCGGACCAGCGCGTGCATGCCGATGTCAATGACGAAAAGCTGGCTCGCCTGCGCTCGCTGGCCCCGGTGACCAGCAGCAAGTTCAAAGAATTTCTCGAAGGATTTCCGCAGCGTTATTTGCTGGTGCATTCCGCGGAAGAAGTCATGCGGCATATGACCATGGCCGACGAACTTGGCGAAGATCCGGTGCAGGTCGAACTGAAACGCGGACGGCACTGGTACGAGCTGACCATGGTGACGAGAGATCGCCCATTTCTCTTCGCCAAATTGTCGGGAGTACTGGCCGCGTGGGGCATGAATATTGTGAAAGCCAACGCCTTTTCAAACGAGGCCGGCACGGTGGTTGACACGCTTTACTTCACCGACCGCTTCCGCACCCTGGAGCTGAATCTTTCGGAGTGGGAGCGCTTCACGCGCAGCGTAACCAGCGTCCTGTTGGGCGAGGCTGACCTCGAGAAAATGCTCCGCGACCGTCAGCGCTCCGAGAAGGGCGCGATCGCAAAAGTAAAAGTAGAAACGAAAATCGACTTTGACGATTCGTCCTCGTCGACCAGCACGCTCGTGCAGGTGATCACGCAGGATCGACCACGCCTGCTGCACCGCATCGCATCCTGTCTGTCAGATCAGGAATGCAACATCGAAATCGCCCTGATCGACACCGAAGGGCAAATGGCGATCGATACCTTTTATCTGACGTCCGGTGGTAAGAAGTTGAGGCCCCAAGATTGCAAGCAAGTCGAGAAGGCGCTCGTAGAAGAGTTGCGCGGCGAGTGAGGAGGCGGGGTCCCCGGCTAGCTTGGAGTCAGACCGAGGTTCCCCATCCATCAAAATCACATGATCGCTCTTTGCCGGCCGTGACCATCCAAGTGACCCACTTATTCAAAATAGCGGGGGAAACGGCCGTATTCTGAGTTCTGCCTTCAACCCGCCATCTACGACGCAGGAATGAACTGCTGGACTCGACCTTGACCTCGTAATCGGTCTGGTCGCGGAGCAACGCACACATCTTGTCGGCCGCTCCGCGATCGGGTGCATTGTAAGAAAAATCCAAACGCAGCGTGCTTTCCTCTGTCACACCGTGCGTCTGCAATGCAGCCCAAGTCTGTTCATTCGTTGCAAGCTGCTTCGCGAGGACGTCCTCATACTGCGTGTCCGGCATTTGAGGCTCTTCCAAATCTACTTCGTCGAAAACTTAAATACCGTCTCCGCCTTAAAAGTCTCGCCCGGCCTCAAGATCGTGCTCGGAAAATCAGGATGGTTCGGCGAATCCGGAAAGTGCTGCGTCTCCAGGCACAGGCCGTAGCGCCGTTTGTAAACGTGGCCATGCTTGCCAGTCACGGTTCCGTCGAGAAAGTTTCCGGTATAAAACTGCACTCCCGGCTGCGTCGTCGAAACCTCCATCACGCGTCCGGTGGTAGGTTCGTAGACGCGAGCGGCCAGCGTCAGGCCGTCCCCTTTTCGATTGATCACCCAGTTGTGGTCGTACCCGTGCCCAAGCACCATCTGATCGTAGCCGTCGTCAATGCGGGCGCCGATTCGCGTAGACGTAGTGAAATCAAGCGGCGTTCCTTTAACCGGTCGGAGTTCGCCAGTAGGGATGAGATTCTTGTCGACCGGCGTGAAGCGGTCGGCATTCAGCATGAGTTCGTGATTCAGAATGTCCCCATTACCTTCGCCCGAGAGATTGAAATAACTGTGCTGGCTCAGATTGATGGGTGTGGCCTTGTCGGCAGTCGCTTCATAGTCAATAACCAGTTCGTTCTTGTCGGTCAGCGTGTAAGTAACTTTGACCTTCACGTTGCCCGGAAAGCCATCGTCGCCGTCTTTACTGAGATAAGTGAAAGCCACGCCAGTCTTGCCTTTCAGTGCCTCGCCCTCCCACACCACTTTATTGAAAGTCTTGTCGACGCCGCCGTGCAGCGTGTTAGGCCCGTCATTCTTCGGCAAAGTGTAAGTCTTGCCGTCGAGCTGAAATGTGCCGCCGGCAATTCGGTTGGCATAGCGCCCGACAATCGCGCCGATGTAGGGCGGATTCGGAACGTAGCCGTTAAGACTCTCGTGGCCAAGGACGATGTCCGCAAACTCACCTTTGCGGTCCGGGACGCGGATGGAAACGATGATGCCGCCGTAATTCATTGCATCGACTTCAACCCCGTTTGCGTTGGTTAAAGTAAACAAGTGGATGGGCCTCCCGTCCCGCGTGCCAAAAGGTTTCTGCTGAACTCCTGACTTGTGGTTCGTTGTGGCCTGCGCGAGCGCAAGTCCGCTCATCGCCAGGCTGAGCAGGACGGCGATCAATGTGGATAAGGTCGTGAGGCGTCTTGGCATCATGCCGGAAAGTGTACTACGAGGGGCGAACTCCTGCCGTGGCTCCTGCGAGATCGGCCCGCGATGCCAATTTCGGCCGACAGGAATCGCAAAAGCCAGACCTATGCAGTCTGGCATCGTGTCACTCACCGGTGGTACCATCGCGGGCCATGACACCTCGACGCATCGCTCTCACTGCAGCATTTCTATCTCTGCTGTTGGCGGTCTTCGTGAGAGCGGCAGGTCAGTCGACCCCCGCGCCTCACCCGATCGTATTGCACGCCGCGCGCCTGCTCGACGTCAAGAACGGGCGCCTCCTTAAGCCCGGAGAAATCCTGGTCGAGGGCGAACATATCGCCGAGGTGGGAACGTCAGTCAAGCACCCGGCCGGAGCCGAGGTCATTGACCTGGGCGATCGCACTCTTCTCCCTGGTTTGATCGACGCCCACGTCCATCTATTTCTCCATCCCGGAGCAGAAGATTTGCAAACCGTCCAGGAATCGGTGCCGCAACGTACCATCACCGCGACGCTCGCAGCCCGGGAAGACCTGATGGCCGGCTTTACCGCGGAACGCGATATGGGAACCGAAGGCGCGGGCCCGGCCGATACAGCCGTCCGCAACGCGATTGACGAACGCAGCATTCCCGGCCCCCGTCTGCGCATCAGCGGCAACGCCATCAACATCCTCGGCGGCCACGAAGACGCCATCGGCTACAACCCCGAGCAACATGTTCTGTCCAACGCAGATTATGCCAACAACGCCGACGAACTCGTCGCCGTGATGCGCCACCAGTTCAAAGAAGGAGCCGACTTCATCAAGATCTATGAAACGGGCGCTGATTCGGTTCGCGACGGAAAATTCACGACTCCGTACCAGTACACTGAGCCGCAACTCGAAGCCGCGGTGAAAGAAGCGGCACGACTGGGCCGCCGCGTCGCCGTTCACGCCACCGGAGAGCCAGGAACACTTTACTCTGCGCAGGCTGGAGTTGCGTCCATCGACCACGCCGACCAGCTCAGCGACGAGACTATGCGCATCATGAAAGAGAAGCAGATTTTCGCGGTCCCCACATTTACCATCTTCGAATATTTTGCCGACCACGCCGCCACTCCCCAGCAAGCCGCGCGCGAGCACCAAGTTCTCGATCTCAAGATTCAGGAATTCAAAAAGCAGATCGCGGCGGGTGTGCCCATGGCTGTCGGCTCCGACGTAGGGCCATTTCCTCACGGCACGCAAGCGCGTGAACTTCTGCTGATGGTGAAATACGGCATGTCGCCGCTCGCCGCGCTGCAGACCGACTTGCTGAACGGCGCGAAATTGCTCGGATGGGACGGCCAGATCGGTTCCCTCGAAGCAGGTTATCTTGCCGATGTGATCGCGGTACCGGGCGATCCGCTACAAGACATGAGCGTCCTGCAGAACGTTTCCTTCGTGATGAAGGCCGGTACCGTTTACAAGAAATAACCCTGCATGATCGTGCGGGACGATTTGCGGGACGATTATGGATGCGAAATGATTGTGTGGGACCGGGTCTGTGACCCGGTTATCCAGAGCGCAGCTCCGCCGCCCGGCCACAGGTTCCTGGGGTGCAGGCCCGCCGGCGGTAAATCGTCCAGTCAATCTGCAAGATATTGCACATCCACCTGCCATTCTCATGAGAGACAGACGCTAACTAGTTAATTGTAAACAGCTTGCCACGCTCCTAGTGTTGTATCCGTGGTTCCCAGATTGCCCCTCCCTAAAGTGCCGCGCCACCCTTGGCGGGCACCTATGACATCCCGCAGATTACTTTCGTTCCTTCGCCCACTCTTCCAATCGGCCGCCCTTTTTGTGGCGAGCTCTGCCCTCTGTCCGGCATTGCACGCGCAAACGCTGCTCGCGTCCGCGCCGCTTCCCGAGGCCCCACAACCGTTGTCGAAAGGCGCAGGTGCACCGCCCGCTGCGATCCGGCCTGTGTTCGTGGCGACGGTCGTCGCTGCGCGGTCGAGCGCACCCACAGAACACAAATTCTGGGATACCCAGAATCGCGTGCTCCTGATCGCGTCCGCAGCTCTGAACGGCGCCGATTTCGCCGTGACTCGCGCCAACCTGCAAAGCGGCGGACAGGAATTGAATCCGATGGTTCGCGTCTTCGGACGCTCCACCGCCGGCCTGGCTGTGAATTTTGCCGGTGAAACCGCAGGTGTCGTCAGCCTCAGCTACTTCTTCCACAGAATCGGCCATCACCGATTGGAGCGCGCCGTCTCCCTGGTCAATATCGGAAGCTCCGCCGGCGCCGTGACCTACGGTCTGGCCCACCGTTAATCCAAAGTCCGAGATCATTGGGCCGCGCTTCTCGGCGCGGCCTTTTTGATTTTGCGCCGTCGCCGTACTCCAGGCATCAAAAAGCCAGTCCAAAAATAACGGCACTCTGCCTGTTGGTACTATTGGAGAATCAAAAGACCCCGCATGCTGCGCCTGGAGGATTGTCCTCAATGAAAATCGCCAAAGACGTCACCGAATTAATCGGCCACACTCCCCTGGTTCGCCTGAACAAAGTCACCGAAGGTTGCGTCGCCGAAGTGGTGGCCAAACTCGAAAGCCAGAATCCTTTGGCCAGCGTGAAAGACCGCATCGGCGTCAGCATGATCACCGAGGCTGAGCGAGCGGGAAAAATCCATCCCGGCAAAACCACCCTCGTCGAGCCAACCAGCGGCAATACCGGCATCGGTCTCGCTTTCGTGGCTGCCGTCAAAGGCTACAAGCTCATCCTCACCATGCCCGACACCATGAGCCTGGAGCGCCGTGTGCTTCTACTCGCCTTCGGCGCCGAAATCGTGCTCACGCCCGGACCGCGCGGCATGACCGGAGCCATTCTCAAAGCCAAAGAAATTCTCGCTAACACGCCCGACTCCTACATGCTGCAACAGTTCGACAATCCGGCCAACCCTAAGATTCACTTCGAAACCACCGGCCCCGAAATCTGGGACGACACCGACGGCCGCGTCGACATTCTGGTTTCCGGGGTCGGCACCGGTGGAACCATCACCGGAATCAGCGAGTACATTAAGCCGAAGAAGCCGTCGTTCAAAGCCGTAGCCGTCGAGCCCGCCGACAGCCCAGTTCTCTCCGGCGGCAAACCGTCTCCTCACAAGATTCAGGGCATCGGCGCCGGCTTCGTCCCCAGCATCCTGCGCCGCGACTACATCGACGAAGTCATCACCGTCACCAATGACGAAGCCATCGCCATGGCCCGCCGCCTTCCGCTAGAAGAAGGACTCTTCGTCGGCATCTCTTCCGGGGCGGCGGTGGTCGCGGCGCTTAAAGTGGCGCAGCGCAAAGAAAATGCCGGTAAGCTGGTGGTCGTGATTCTGCCATCTTTCGGCGAGCGCTACCTGAGCAGTATTCTGTTTCAGGAACTGCGGGAAAAAGCCTTGCAGATTCCCACGGCAACGCTTCCGGCCTGATCCTGATATTTTGAAACCATCGATGCCGCATCTGCTGGCGCTAATTCGCGAAGACGTGGCTCATGTCATGGAGCACGATCCCGCGGCCAAATCTCGCCTGGAAGTGTACCTGTGCTACGCCGGCCTGCATGCGGTCTGGTCTTACCGCATGAACCATTGGCTGTGGAACCACGGCCTATTTCTCGCGGGACGATGGTTCTCGCAAGTCGCGCGTCTTCTAACCGGAATCGAGATTCATCCCGCGGCTCAGATCGGGCGCCGGTTATTTATCGACCACGGCATGGGTGTGGTGATCGGCGAAACCACCATCGTCGGCGATGACGTGACTCTGTACCAAGGCGTGACACTGGGCGGCACTGGCAAAGAACACGGCAAGCGCCATCCCACCATTGAAGATGGCGTGGTAGTTGGCGGTGGGGCGAAGATTCTCGGCAACATCACTGTCGGGAAAAATTGCCGAATCGGTGCCGGCTCCGTCGTGCTGCGCAGTGTCCCCGAAGATTCCACCGTAGTTGGCGTCCCCGGCCACATCATTTTCCGCGAAGGCAAGCGCGTCGTGATTACCGACCCCAAGCAAATCAACGACCCGCTCTCCGAAGCCCTGGCGGCGGTCGCGACCGAAGTGCACAACCTCCGCGAACGCGTGCAGCAACTCGAAGGCTCAGAAGCCAAGAGCGAACCGCTATCGGAATCGCTGCAGCGCATCATGGAAGACGTCGACTACCAGATCTAGTCATGCCCCCGGTCGAAGAGCAGCGATTCAAGCCACGCCCCACGGGCCGAGGGTAGTGGTGCAATTTGAAAATTACTCGAAAATTGTCGTCCTGAGCGGAGCCGCCTTTCAGGCGTAGCGAAGGATCTCCCTCTTAACAGGCGCAACGCGTAAGCCAAACTGCACAGTGACCGGGCCGAGGGACTCTTTGACAAAGGCATGCGGCTCCGTTTAATGTTCCCGTTTGCGTAAACGCTTACGCAAACAGCTTTACTCGCTCGATTTTGAGCGCTGAAGATCCTTCATTCTTTCCTCAATGTTGCTGCAGACACTGCGCGAAGAGGTCCTCGATGCGAACCTGGAATTGGTTCGTCGCGGCCTCGTGCTCTACACCTTCGGCAATGCCAGCGGCATCGATCGCAGCCAGGAACTGGTCGCCATCAAACCCAGCGGCGTGCCCTACGAAGAGCTCAAGCCGGAACACATGGTGATTACTGACCTGACCGGGAAAATCCTCGAAGGAACGCTTCGCCCGTCCTCCGACTTGCCAACTCATCTGGAACTGTACAGATGTTTCCCGGCTATCGGCGGAGTTGCTCACACCCACTCCGAATTCGCCACCGCCTGGGCCCAGGCCGAGAAGCCGATTCCATGCTTCGGCACCACGCACGCCGATTCGTTTCACGGCGCCATTCCCGTCACCGCACGGCTCACCACAGCTGAAATTGAGGGTGACTATGAACTCGAAACCGGTACGGCCATCTGTCGCATATTTTCCGAGATCGATCCGCTCGCGATTCCAGCTGTTCTGGTGGCCGGGCATGCTCCCTTCTGTTGGGGCACGACCGCCGCAGAAGCCGCCCACCATGCGGTCATCCTCGAATACGTGGCGCGCATGGCCACCCACACGCTTTCGATCAACGCTGAAGCACGGCCGCTGGCGCGCGAGCTCCACGACAAACATTTTCTGCGCAAGCACGGCCGCAACGCCTACTACGGACAGGTAAAAACGCAATGAATCCTGCTCTGCTGATGCTCAGCTCTTCCACCCTCGTGCATCTTTCGCCAGTCGACCTGGTCATCATCGTTTTCTACTTCGTCCTGGTCTTGGCCATCGGCCTCTACCTGAAGGGGCAGGCTAACACCGGCGAAGACTTTTTCATGGCCGGCCGCGAAATGACCGCGTGGGTCGCGGGCCTCGCCTTCCTGTCGGCGAACCTGGGATCGCTCGAACTGATGGGCTGGGCGGGCAACTCGTATAAATACGGCATCCTCGCCGCGCACTGGTACTGGATCGGCGCCATCCCTTCGATGCTGTTTCTGGCCCTGATCATGATGCCGTTCTACTACGTGTGCAAAACGCACTCGGTGCCTGGTTATCTCAAGCTGCGTTTCGGCCAAGACAGCCAGGCTCTCTCCTCGATTTCTTTTGCGCTCATGACGGTTCTGATGAGCGGCATCAACATGTACGCGATGGCCGTCGTCATGAAAGTTGTCCTCGGTTGGGATCTCAACTTCAGCATCATTGTCTCTTCAGTCACTGTCGCCATCTACGTTGCCTTGGGCGGTTTACGTTCAGCGATCTTCAACGAAGTTCTGCAGTTCTTTCTCATTTGGGCGGGCGCCCTACTCATACCGATCCTCGGCCTAATCGAAGCAGGGGGCTGGAGCGGGCTCAAAGCGAAGATCCTCATGAATCTGACCGAGCAGCACGCTGCCAACCCTGGCGCGTACACGCACCTGTGGTCCACCTTAGGCAACTTCAGCGATAACCCCATGGGAATCAATTGGGCCGGGATCGTGTTCGGCCTTGGCGCCGTGATCGCCATGGGCTATTGGACGACCGACTTCCTAGTCGTGCAACGCGTTTTGACCGCGAAGGATCTGCGCTCGGCGGAGCTCGCGCCCATCATCGGCGCGGCCTTCAAGATGATGGTTCCCTTCATCGTGATCCTCCCCGGCTTGCTCGGCCTGGCCCTCCTGCGTGACGGCAGCGGCAACCTGCTTCGACTGGTGCCTGCCGACCTAGCCTGGTCGCCAGCGGGTCAGGCACAAGGTTTGCACGGCTATGACGAAGTTCTGCCGCTGATGTTGGCGCGCTACTGCGGCCCCGGCCTGCTTGGCCTCGGCATCACTGCTCTCATAGCCGGATTCATGTCCGGCATGGCGGGCAATGTGAGCGCATTTTCAACCGTCTGGACATACGACATCTACGGCGCGCTGATCAACAAGAACGCTACCGATGAAGGCAAAGTCAGGATGGGCCGCTGGGTCACGATCATCGGCGTCGCCATCAGCATCGGCACTGCGTACCTCGTGATGCACGCGCAGAGCATCATGGACTACGTTCAGGCTCTGTTCAGTTTCTTCATCGCGCCGCTGTTCGGCACGGTAATTCTAGGTATGCTGTGGAAACGCGCCACCAAAGCGGGTGGTTTCTGGGGCTTGCTCGCCGGCACGCTCTCCTCGGTCGGAATGTACGCTTGGGGAAAACTCGACCCTTCCTCGGTCCGTTACCTCGCCCTATCCGACAAAGCTCAGGATCAGGCGCAGAACATGTTCCGTGCTCTGTGGTGCTGGTTAATTTGCGTGATCGTCACGGTAGTCGTGAGCCTGATGACGAAACCAAAATCCGATGAAGAGTTGAAAGATCTGGTCTACGGCCTGACCCCGATTCCAAAGCAGGAGCACGTCAGTTGGATCCAGAGCCCCATCTTCTGGGGAGCAGTCGTGGCCATCGTGTTCGTCATCCTGCAAATTATTTTCTGGTAGGAGGAAATCATGAAATCCGGTGGATCCTTATCGATTTGGTTTTTTATTGGAGTATCCTTGGCAGTGAATGGAGCCATAATCTTCGCCCGGGGAATTTACGAACTCGCATACCCGCCGGAGCACCAGGTCGTGCTCTATAGCCTGCACGCCAACGTTTGGTGGGGCGCGGTGTTGCTCGTGCTCGGCCTGTTTTTCAGCTTGCGTTTTTCGCCCGCGCGCGAACGTGCGCGCATGGCGGCAGAGAAGTCTTAATCAATTCGTAGAAGAGGAATTCTTATGTCTGACCAGAAGTTCCCCGAGAAGAAAATGACGATGGGCGTCATCATCGGGAACCGCGGATTTTTTCCCGGCCAGCTGGCGCAGTCGGGACGCGAAGAAATGATCCAGGCGCTCACCCTGGCCGGCATCGATTGTGTGATCCTTACTCCCGAAGAAAGCAAACACGGCGCCGTCGAGACTCACGACGAGGCGAAACGCTGCGCCGCCCTGTTTCAGAAAAATCGCGAGCGTATCGATGGCGTGATCGTCTCGCTTCCCAACTTCGGCGACGAGCGCGCCATCGCCGACACTCTTCGCCTCGCCCGCCTCGATGTCCCCGTACTTGTGCAAGCCACGCCCGACGATGCGTCTAAGATGACCATCCTGAACCGCCGCGACAGTTTCTGCGGAAAAATGTCCGCCTGCAATAACCTGCGCCAATACGGCATCCCGTATTCGCTAACCAAATTGCACACGGTCAGCCCCGACTCACAAGACTTTAAGAACGATCTCGCATGGTTCGCCGCCGTCTGCCGCGTCGCCAACGGCATGCGCAACCTGCGTGTGGGCAGCATTGGCGCGCGTCCCACCGCTTTCAACACGGTCCGCTACAGCGAAAAGCTTCTCGAGGCCCACGGCATTTCCACTGAGACCCTCGATCTGTCAGAAGTTTTCGGACGCATCGCAAAGTTGAAAGACGATCATGCAGGAGTCCAGGCCAAGCTCACCGAAATTCACAAGTACGTCACCACCAGCGGCGTCCCCGATGCAGCTCTCATGAAAATGGCCAAGCTCGGCTTCGTGATCGACGACTGGATGAAGCAGACCGACGTGAAGATCAGCGCCGTCCAATGCTGGACTTCGATGGAAGAATATTTCGGGGTCGTCCCCTGCACCATCATGAGCATGATGAGCAACAACCTGCTCCCCGCCGCCTGCGAAGTCGACGTATGCGGAACCCTAAGCATGCACGCCCTCGCGCTCGCGTCCGAGACTCCCAGCGCCCTGCTCGACTGGAACAACAATTACGGCGACGATCCCAACAAGGCAGTCTGCTTCCATTGCAGTAATCTGCCCAAGCATTTCTTTCAGGACGTTCGCATGGATTTCCAGGAAATCATCGCCGGCACCGTCGGCAAAGACAATACGTTCGGCACGGTCGTCGGCCGCGTGAAACCCGGCGCCATGAGCTTCGCGCGCTTCTCGACCGACGACACCGCAGGAGTGATTCGCGGCTACGTCGGCGAAGGCAAGTTCACCACCGACGCGCTCAACACGTTCGGCGGCGTAGGCGTTGTGCAGATTCCAGAACTGCAGAAGCTGCTGCACTACATCTGCGAAAACGGATTCGAGCACCACGTAGCCGCAAACTTCTCAACCACCGCCGCCGCCGTTCACGAAGCCGCAGTCCGCTACCTGGGATACCAAATGCACAGGCACAATTAGATCCACTTTGTCATTCCGGCCGGGGCGGAACAAAGCGAGGCCAAAACGACTCCGTCATTCCGACCGGAGCGAGTGCAAGCGAGCGTAGTGGAGGAACCTGCTTTTTCTCGCCGCCATCGCGAAGATGGCGACAACCAGGAATGCCCAATGGTTGCGGCAGTAGATTATCCCCCGGCGATGGCCCCAACAATCAGAAAAGGCTCGTTTCCGGAAACAACCGCATCGGGCAGCGGCGCATCCGGCGCCTCGTGCGACAAGTCTTCCATGCAGGCGAAGAAACGCAGAAACGCCCGCCGATGCTGCGTAGCCTGATCGCGGATCGTCCCGCGCAACATGGGATAGCGCGCCTCGAGCGCGTCGAGAACTGTACGCTGTGTGACTGGACCCTCCACCTCGAGTTCAACCTCGCGGCCGACGTGCGCCAGCGTGCGAAGATGTTGGGGAAGCTCGATGCGAATCGTTGCCATCATCTTCATCACCGCAGGAGCACCTTTATTTCACGTACGTCTCCTGCATATACAGATCCTTCCACTCGCTTCCCGACCGAATCCAGACCTCTCCGAAAACGCTGTGCCCCTTTGAGGCTTCCCCACCAGATTTGCCCTCATACAGCGCAATGTAGGTGACCAAGGCTGCGTTCGGTCCGATCGACTTCACGGTGAAATCGCTCAGCGTGTAACTGACGAGTTCGAAGTCATCTACAGCGTTGACTTCCGCTTTCTTGTCACCAAAAGCGCTCAAGCCCTCCTCGAACTGGCGAAAACCGCCATCCAGCATCTCCGAAAGAGCGGCCTTATTTTTATTTTTGAATGCTTCCCAGAGTGCCCGTACTCGCGCTTCGACCTGAGCAGACACACTCCCAGCCTTGACCGGATGTTGCATTTCCTGGGCTGTTGCAGCGGTTGCCAGGAATAACTCCTGCACGAACGTGCGGCGACTCGAGTTCATGATGCTCCTTTGCGACTACTACCGTCGGCTCGGGTTACCGCAGTGTCTGCACTTCCACCGAAAGCACCGCCGGCAGATCCCGAACAATCGGATTCCAGCTGTCGCCCGCGTCAGCCGATGCGTAGATTTGCCCACCCGTGGTGCCGAAATAAACGCCGCACTCATCCAGCGAGTCGACGGCCATCGCATCGCGCAACACGTTCACGTAACAGTCTTTCTGTGGCAGACCTTTAGTCAGTGCTTCCCATTCATTGCCACCAGCGCGGCTGCGATATACCCGCAGTTTGCCTTCGTGCACGTAGTGTTCACTGTCGCTTTTGATAGGCACAACATAAACCGTCTCCGGCTCATGCGCGTGCACGTCGATGACGAATCCGAAATCCGTTGGCAAATTTCCGCTGATCTTATTCCACTGATCGCCGGCGTCGTCCGAGCGCATGACGTCCCAATGCTTCTGCATAAACAGCACTCCCGGTCGCGATGGGTTCATCGCGATGTGATGCACGCAGTGTCCTACCTCGGCCGTCGGATTCGGAATGTACTTCGAGTAGAGCCCCTGATTAATCGGCTTCCAACTCTTTCCGCCGTCGTCAGTGCGAAACGCGCCCGCCGCGGAAATCGCAATATAAATGCGGTCCGGATTGCTGGGATCGAGAATGATCGTATGTAGACACATGCCTCCCGCGCCCGGCTGCCACTTTGGCCCGGTGCCGTGTCCACGCAAACCGGAAAGTTCGCGCCAGTTCTCACCCCCGTCTGTCGAGCGGAACAACGCGGCATCCTCGATCCCCGCATACACAGTATTGGGATCGCTGAGCGACGGCTCAAGATGCCACACCCGCTTGAATTCCCACGGATGCTGCGTCCCATCATAAAACTGATGCGTGGTCAGCGGCGCGCCGGTCTCAGGCGAAACGTCGTAGACAAATTTATTGCTGTCAGACTTCGGCGGGCCGGGGGCTGCCGGCGCACCCGGCGAGGTTCCAGGCTGGTGCCAGGTCTTTCCGCCGTCATCCGACCGCTGCATGATTTGCCCGAACCATCCGCTGGTTTGCGACGCGTAAATGCGATTGGGATCGACGGGCGAACCTTTCAGGTGATAGATCTCCCAGCCGGCGAAGTGCGGGCCGCTGACCTCCCAATTCTCTCGCTTGCCGTCGGCAGTAAGAATGAATGCTCCCTTTCGCGTCCCTACCAGGATTCGTACCTTGCTCATCCATCGCTCCTTCACCAGCGCCTAAATCTTGAGATCACAATCTGTGGTCTCAAACTACAGCCAGATTTTATCTGAGCCGACGATGCAGGAGTCAACTGTACACCGGACCAGAGCGGACGTAGATAGAACCTCGCACTCATCGCAGAACTTAAACGCAGCTTTATTGTTGGGTAGGGCCGGACTTCGCCGGATTCGCGCGCTCGTACACGCGAACATAGTCCACCAGCATGGTCTGCGGAAAGACGCTGGTGGCATCCGGATTTCCCGGCCAATAGCCGCCCACGGCAACATTCAGCAGCAAAAAGAAAGGATGATCGTAAACCCACATCGCTCCCTTTGGCAGGTCGGCCGGGGTTCGTGTCGCATAAGCATGGTCATCAACATAGAAACGGATCACGTTCGGCTCCCACTCGACCGCGTAAACGTGAAAGTCGTCGGCGAACCGCGCATCGCCGGCCAAGGCGTACGGAGCGCTGATGCCGTGCTCGCCCGAATATCCCGGGCCATGAATGGTGCCGTGAACAATCGCGGGCTCTTTACCCACGTTCTCCATAATGTCGATCTCGCCCCCACCGGGCCAGGCCCGTTTGTCGATCTTGTCGTCCAGCATCCAGAAAGCTGGCCAGATTCCCTGGCCGCGCGGACTCTTGATGCGCGCCTCGAAGCGCCCGTAGGTCTGCGAAAATTTGCCCTCCGTTTTCAAGCGCGCGGATGTGTAGTTTCGAGTAACGCCGTCCGCGCCCGTATATTTCTCCTGCAACACTTGGATGACCAGGTTGCCATCCTGCTGATAAGCATTGGCCAGGCGGTTCGTGTAGTACTCCAGTTCGTTGTTCCCCCAGCCCCCTCCGCCGATTTCCGAGACCCATTTCGAGGCGTCGACGGCCGAGCCGTTGGCCCCGTTGAACTCGTCGCTCCAGACCAGTTTCCAAGCCGGATGTGTCGGCTGCGGAGCGGTGGCCTGGCCCGTTGCAGGCGAGATCAAAACGCAATTCGTGCCCAACAGGACTATTCCAAAACAAACTGAACGCAGCAGGATGAATTTCATCTTCGGTCTCATCGATGGTGGTCGCGCGAATTCACTCGAACGACTCGTTCGCGCGGTACTCACGTACTATACGCAGACTAGGAGATCGATGGTAGGAGGGAGCCCACTTCGGACGCGTCGTCCGAAGTGGGCGGGCTCTAGATATTCTTGAGGATTTCTTACGCGCTCTCGCGAGCGTCTTCCGATTCCGCCGCCGTACCGGGCAAGCCGAAGTATGTGTTCGGACGCTTGGCCGCAACCTTCATCCGGCGTGGCACAGTGTCCTTCTCAATCTGGCGCAGCACGGTTTCCGCCGCGGCTGCGCCCCACTCCGAGAGCCACGCCTGCATGTCCTCTCCTAGAGGTTCCATTAGATTCATATATTCGAGATCCACGGAAGCCACCGGAAGATTCAGATCCTGCGGCAGGATCGCATCGATTGCAATTACGCCTTCGATTCCTCGCTGCTGCAGTTGCACGGAAATCGTGTTCCATTCCGAAGCGCAATCAAAAGTTCCCAGAGCCAGCAGATATCCTCGCCGGTGCAACAGGTTCTGCACCCCAGCCACGACACGCGCAACGGGGCCGCGCCCAATGTCAGGCGTAATGGCGGCAACCAGTCGAGTTTGCTTGGTTCGCAGCGACCGCGCCCACAGATTTGGACGGTAATTCAGCTCACGCGCGGCACGGAAAACTCGCTCTTTCGTCCGCTGCGGGATCGCCATCGATGCAGGTGTGTTGTTCAACACGGCGGAAACCGAGCATGGCGCCAGCTTCACTCGTTCGGCGACAGTTCGCAGACTCACTACTTTTTTATCCGGCATATTTCCTCGTTCTCTCCAGGATTTTCAAACGCTCCAGCCCTGCAGGCTGAAAGCACAGGCCTTCATTCCGACAACGAGGTCAAGAACAGGGATGCCATTCGCGGGAAACCAAACGGCAAATTTGGTTGGTCCTCTGCAACTCTGCAGAAGCTGTACAAACACTCTGGAGCAATCTCGCCAGATAGTCCAACGCAAAAAATCCATCGTAAGGATCAGTGTCGCGATGCATTCTCGACCCGCGAACTCCGAAACAAGACGGTCGAGTGCTGTTGTGCTCAGCATGCGGTATTCTCACAATAGGGAGAATAGTGTGGCATTGCGGGATCAGAAGCTGATCCAGATCGTCGACGCCGCGCTGGCCGACGTCACTCGCCGAAGTGGCTCATGGTTGGCCTGCCGGTTGGGATGCACGCAATGCTGTATCGGCGTGTTCCCCATCAATCAGCTCGATGCCGTGCGCCTGCGCCGCGGTCTTGCCGATCTCGAACAACTCGCCCCCGAGCGCGCCGCCCGCGTGCGCCAGCGTGCGCGAGAATCAGTATCCCGCCTGTCGCCGGAGTTTCCCGGAGATCTCCTCACCGGCATCTTGCACGAAGGCGAAGCGGCCGAGCGGCAGTTTGCCGATTTCGCTAACGACGAACCCTGCCCCGCGCTCGATCCGCAGACCGGAGCGTGCGAACTCTACGAATCGCGTCCCATGACTTGCCGCGTTTTCGGCCCGCCTGTGCGCTCAGAGGACGGCTTGGGGGTGTGCGAGCTCTGCTTTCAAGGAGCGTCCGACGAAGAGATTGCCGCCTGCGAAATGAAGCCCGACCCCGACGACCTGGAATCGCGCCTGCTCGCAGATTTGGAAAAAAAGACGAGCGCACGCGGAAACACGATCGTCGCCTTCTGTCTGACATCCTGACCAGATTCGATCAAGCCTGCAGTTTCTTTTCTAGTTCCGCCCAGCGAGAGTACAACGTGTCAACTTCCGTCTGCGCCTGTTCCAGTTCTGCGTGAGCGGCCATCAGCAGCTCGCTGTCGCTGGCGATTCCCGGATTTTCCGCCGCCACTCGTTTCGCATCCAGCACCAGTTCCGCCGCCGCGACGCGCTCCTCAATGCTCGAATATTCACGAGCCTCCAGATACGAGAGCCTCTTTTTCGACGACGACGCCTCCGCAGAAGCACTGGGCCGTGAAACTTCTCGCGCGCCTGTTTGCGAAGTTTGCTGCCGCTCGGTCTGCCACGTCTCCCACTGCGAGTAGTCCGCAAACCGCTCGGCGCCGCCCTGACCATCCAGTCCCAGCACCACAGTAGAAACGCGGTCAAGCATATACCGGTCATGCGTCACCAGCACCAGCGACCCGCGAAACTCGAGCAAGCTCTCCTCGAGTATTTCGAGCGTCGGGATGTCGAGGTCGTTCGTCGGCTCATCCAGCAGAAGAACGTCGGCAGGCTGAAGCATCAGCTGGGCAATCAGCACCCGCGCCCGTTCGCCTCCTGAGAGCCGCTCGACGGGCTGGTTAAGCTGTTCGCCCTTGAACAAAAACTTTGCCGCCCACGACGCCACGTGCGTAACCCGATCCTGATAGATCACAGAATCGCCTTCCGGAGCCAGCGCGCGGCGCAGCGTCACACTCGGATCCAGTTCCCGCCGCTGGTCAAAATACACGATGCGCAATTTGTCGGCCCGCCGAATCTCTCCGGTAGCAGGCGCAACTTCTCCGCGCAACAAGCGCAGCAGCGTAGTCTTGCCGCTCCCGTTCGGGCCGACCAGCCCCACTCTCAATCCGGCTGTGATGATGAAATTGAACCCCTGGAATAGCCGCCGCCCTCCGATTTCGTACGAGACATTCTGCAGTTCGATCAGCCGCTTGGTCTTGCGATCGGTTGCCGAGAAATCGATTTGCGCCGTCCCGGTGCGCGTGCGCGTGTTCAGGTCCGCTAGCTCCTCCATCAACTCGCCGGCCTTGTCGATGCGAGCCTTCGATTTTCGAGTGCGCGCTTTGGCCCCGCGCCGCAGCCATTCGATTTCCCCATGAACCAGATTCTCCAGCGCCTCCTGCCGCTTCGATTGCGCGTGCAGAAATTCCTCTTTCTTCTCGAGGAACGTCGTGTAGCGTCCCTTCACCCGCAACAATCCGTCAGGATAAACCCGGCTAAGTTCCGCCATCTCGGTAGCAATATTTTCCAGAAAATAGCGATCGTGACTGATCACTACACAAGCGAACGCAGCTTGCTCCAGAACTTCTTCCAGCCACTCGATCCCAGCCAGGTCCAGATGATTCGTAGGCTCATCGAGCAGCAATATGTCTGGCCCCTGCACCAGAGCCTCAACAATTGCCAGCCGCTTCTGCCAGCCGCCGGAAAGCGCGGCTGCTTCAACATCCAGGTCTACAAACTCAGCGCGTCCCAGCGTCTCAGCAAATCGCGTGCCTCGCTCCGACTCCGGCACCGCCGAACTCTTCATTGCCGCGTCGATCACAGACCGCACCGTGTCGCCAGGCCGGAATTCCGACTCCTGCTCCACATAGCTCATTCGAATGCGTTTGCGGACGGCGATCTCTCCGTCGTCCGTGTCTTCCGTGCCCGCGAGAATCCGCAGCAGGGTCGACTTCCCCGATCCATTCGGGCCGATCAGCCCGATGCGATCTCCCTCAGAAACCGTGAATGAAACATTCTGAAATAGCGGATCGGCGCCAAAAGCTTTCGAGATGCTGCGGACATTAATCAGCGGAGGCAAACCAGTGACATCTCCTGAACATTGAATGAGGGTGGAATGGGCCTAGGTTGAGATTATCAGGAAGTGCGCCGCACACAGAGGCGCGAGAGCGCATTGCTTTGAGATAAGCGGAGAAATGCGGTTGGCTTCGTTACCAGGCCGGTTTGCCATCTTTAAATCGCAGCGTCAGCGTGTCGCCGCCCTTGACCACTTCGCGGGCCAGAGTCAAGTCGGCGCCGTCCTGTTTTACCTTGGAGCCGGTCACTTCAATCTCGTCGTCCGCCTTGAACACTACTCCCATGTCGTCGAGAAATTTCTTGGGACAAAGAAAAACCTGGACGGAATCGGCGCCACTCTTCATCACCAGGTACGCCACGGGTTTTCCTCCCGCGGGAGGAACGAATTTCAACTCGGCAATTACGCCTTTGAACTTGCTCTCGGTGGCGGGATCGTATTTGAGGGGGGCCTGGCAAAAAGCGGGAGCGACGAGAAAGGCAATCGCAGCAAGTTTCAGGGAATGCTTCAGTATCGGGCCAAACGCAGACATGGCGGGCCCTCCAGCGCGAATGGTAGGCTTCATGGGCGCAAAAATCAATCTGATTCTAGTTCGCCTTGCCGAATGTGCTCTTATACTCAAAATGCTCAGCCGGGCCAGCATGAGATGAAATCAACTCCTGGTGCAAAGACGAAGACGCGCGTCGCACTCATCTTCGCTGCCATCATCGGCGCGACACTATCGCCCCGCCACGTCAATGCCGAAACCAGTGCCGATGCGTGGCTGCGCTATTCCCGGCTCGATCCGAAGACGATCAAGACTTCTTCGGATCTGCCGTCGAGCATCGTCGTGCTGGGCGAGTCGCCGTTGCTCGAAACCGCACGACAGGAACTGGTCCGCGGCTTCGATCAGATCCTCGGCCAAAAACTGAGCGGGAAGGGTGAGTTTAGCAGCAACACGCTCGTCCTCGGTACGATCGACAATCTGGGTAATCAGGTCACAGGTGTTCGCTATCCGCGCTACCTCCAGAACGACGGCTATGTACTAACTCGCGCGAAGATTCATGGAGGCAAATGCCTTGTGATCACCGCCGTCAGCGATCGCGGTGTCCTCTACGGTGCCTTTGCGCTACTCGCTAAGATTGCCCGCGGAGAAAGTATTGCCGCCATAGACGAAGAACAGATCCCCTACGCCCCCATCCGCTGGGTCAACCAATGGGACAACCTCGACGGCCGAATCGAACGCGGATACGGCGGGCCCTCCATCTTCTTCACCGACGGAAACGTTCGCGCCGATCTGACTCGAGCCGGCGAGTACGCCCGCTTGCTGGCTTCGATCGGCGTCAACGGATGCACCATCAACAACGTGAATGCCGCGCCCGGTGTTCTCGAAGATAGCTTCATCGCGCAGGTCAGCCGCATCGCCGACGTGTTCCGTCCGTGGGGCGTTCAGCTTTCTCTGGCAGTCGATCTCGGCAGTCCTAAACTCATCGGCGGTCTCGACACGTTCGATCCTCTGGACCCGCGGGTCGCCGAGTGGTGGCGCGAAAAAGTCGACGAGATTTACCGCCGCATCCCCGACTTCGGCGGCTTCGTCGTGAAAGCCGATTCCGAGGGCCGCCTCGGCCCCTCGACTTACGGCCGCACCCACGCCGCCGCCGCCAACGTGATTGCACGCGCCCTCAAGCCGCACGGCGGCGTGGTCTTCTACCGAGCCTTCGTCTATAACCACCATCTCGACTGGCACGATCTCAAAAACGATCGCGCCAAAGCTGCCTACGACAACTTTCACCCTCTCGACGGCGCATTCGACGACAACGTCGTCGTTCAAATCAAGAACGGTCCGATCGATTTTCAGGTGCGTGAACCAGCCTCTCCGCTTTTCGCCGGCCTGCGCCGCACCAACGAAGCCATCGAATTGCAAATCACGCAGGAATACACCGGACAGCAGCGCCAGCTCTGCTTTCTCGTCCCCATGTGGAAAGAAGTGCTCGACTTCGACATGCGCGTCGATAGCGACACCACGCCGGTGAAGGCTCTAGTCGCGGGCCGCATTTTCCATCGCCCCATCGGCGGCTTCGTCGGCGTCGCCAACGTTGGGATGGATGCAACTTGGCTCGGCAGCCCGCTCGCGATGGCCAACCTCTACGGCTTCGGTCGCCTCGCGTGGGATCCGAATCTCAGCGCCGAGAAGATTATCGACGAATGGACGCGCCTCACCTTCGGCGGCGACCCGCTCGTGGCCAAAACCATCACCACGATGCAACTAAATTCCTGGCAAGTCTACGAAAGCTACACCGGCCCGCTCGGCGCCGGAACGCTCACCAACATTCTCGGCAATCACTACGATCCCGGCCCGGAATCATCAGAGGAAAATGGCTGGGGACAATGGCACCGCGCCGATCACGCTGGAATCGGCATGGACCGCAGCGTCGCCACGGGCACCGGATTTGCCGGCCAGTATCCCCCGGCTGTCCAAAAGCTGTTCGAGAACTCGGCCGACTGTCCCGACGAGCTGTTGTTATTTTTCCACCACGTGCCCTACACCTACATCCTGCATTCTGGAAAAACCGTAATCCAGCACATCTACGATTCCCACTACGAAGGCGCCGACCGTGCCCGCGATTTCATTTTGCAGTGGAAGAAGCTAGAGGGCCACGTCGACAACGAGCGCTATCGCGACATCCTCGCTCGGTTCGAATACCAGGCCGCAGAAGCCATCGTCTGGCGCGACGCGATCTGCGACTGGATCTATCAAGCTCTCCGGCATTCCCGATGGCAAAGGCCGCGTCGGGAGTCCGCCTCCTCGCTAAAACAGCGACTACCCATTCGTACAGTCCTTGCGCATTTATCTCGGTTCCGTTAACGTTTACGGGTCCCGAGGCGTCCAACCGCCGCTGGAACCTTTTTCGTCATCAACATTGGCCAGAATAAATGGGTAAATCTCCCACCACTCTCCGTGACATCGCCGAAGCACTGGGCACGTCCATCGGCTCCGTGCATCGTGCCTTGCACGATAATCCCGGCGTCAGCCCGGTTACCAAGGCCCGGGTCTTGGAGATGGCGAAAAACCTGGACTATCGTCCCAACCTCGCGGCCCGCTTCCTCTCATCGAAGAAAACTCTGCGAATCTCGGTCAACACGCTGCAAGGCACCACCTCGTTCTGGGACGAGGTCCGCGCCGGAATTCGCGAGGAAGCAGCCACGATCCTGCTCGAAAACGTCGAGATCGAATTTCGAACCTATCCTCGTCTCGGCGAAGGCGACGAAGAGGCTTTTGCCGCGGCGATCCACGAAAATGTCGACGGCATCATTACTTTTCCCAGCCGTCCGGAAGTTTTGCGTCCCTGGATCTACCGTGCCCGTCGCTCCGAGATTCCTGTCGTCTGCGTTGCCACCGACGCTCCCAGCAGCGGTCGCCTCGGCATCGTGTCCATTGACACCCAGGCTAGCGGTTCCATCGCCGCCGATCTCATGGGAAGATTTCTCGGCTCGCGCGAGGGATCCGTCGCCGTTACCGTGTTCGATATGGCCATCACCGAGCACGCGGAAAAATACGCTGCCTTTGAAAATACTTTGCGCTCGTTTTATCCCGGCCTGCACGCGCTCAAACCCATCGAAGATCATGATGTTGAAGCGGAAGCGTACCGCAAATGCCGCGATCTGTTTGAACAATGTCCCGACCTGTGTGGCGTCTACGTCACAACCGAGGCTTCGACTCCGGTGCTGAACGCCGCCCGCGACGCGAAACAGCTCGACCGCCTGACGATCATTACTACCGACTTGTTCCCCGATCTCGTGCCTCAGATTCGCTCCGGCGCCGTCGCTGCGACCATCTACCAGCGGCCCCGCGCCCAGGGGCAAATCGCATTTCGCATGTTGCACGAGTTTCTGGCCGAGGGCGGCGACCGTCCGCATCAGGTCTCGTTAGCTCCGCATCTGTTGATGCGCGGGAATCTCGATTTCTTTCTGCAAAGAAAATCTCGGGAATCGCCCAAAGAAAAAACACAGCAGCCCCGTGAAGCAACCCACGAACTCACAGAAGATTTTGCCTAGCGGCAGAGCGCTGCGAACCTGGGCCTGGCGGAAACGCGAACGAACAAACATTAAGACGAAACTTGAGGAGGGCAACATCGCTTATCTCGGCATCGACGTAGGCACCGGCGGCACGCGCGCACTCGTTATGGACGCGACCGGAAAAGTTATCGCTTCCGGATCAGACGAGCACGAACCCTTCGCCAGCCCTCGCCCCGGCTGGGCTGAGCAGGATCCGCGCGACTGGTGGCGCGCCTGCGGATCGGCCGTCCGCAAGGCGCTCCAATCCGCGAATCTGCGCGCCGACGAAATCGCCTGCGTCGGTTTTTCCGGCCAGATGCACGGCGCCGTGCTGCTCGATTCCCACGACGCAGTCGTCCGCAAGGCCATCATCTGGTGCGACCAGCGCAGCGAGGCGCAGAGCCTCGAGCTGGAAAAGTTGTTCGGCCGCGATGCCCTGATCCAGCTCACCTGCAATCCGCCACTCACGAATTTCACACTCACCAAACTGCTCTGGGTCCGCGAGACCGAGCCGCAGAACTGGGCCCGCGTCGCGCACGTCATGCTCCCGAAAGATTATGTTCGATTCCGTCTAACCGGCGAACGAGCCATCGACATGGCCGACGCCTCGGGAACTCTTCTTCTCGACGTCGCCAACCGCCGCTGGTCAACCGAAGTGTTGAGCAAGTCCGGCATCGACGCCGCTTTGCTTCCCGCGCTGCACGAATCTCCTCAGATTTGCGGAAAAGTTTCCGCCGCCGGCGCCGAGGCCACGGGCCTGCGCGTCGGAACTCCCGTAGTCGCCGGAGCCGGAGACCAGGCCGCAGGTGCCGTCGGCATGGGCATCGCCCGCGCCGGTGCGGTCAGCGCGACCATCGGAACTAGCGGTGTTGTCTTCGCCGCGACCGATCGTCCCGCACTCGACCCCGCGGGACGCCTGCATACTTTCTGTCACGCCATCCCCGGCCGCTGGCATGTGATGGGTGTCACCCAAGCCGCAGGCTTGTCGTTGCGCTTTTTCCGCGATCGCTTCAGCGTCGCCAAACAAAATGGCAGCGACCCCTACGATGTTCTCGCCGACGAAGCCAGCGCCGCTCCCCCCGGCTCTGAAGGCGCCTTCTGGGCCCCGTACCTCATGGGCGAGCGCACTCCTTATCTCGACCCAAACGCGCGCGCCGCGCTCATCGGACTCACCGCTTCCCACACCCGTGGTCACATCATCCGCGCCGTCATGGAAGGTGTGGCCTACAGCCTGAAAGACACATTCACCATCTTCAATGAAATGCAGATTCCGGTAACGTCAATCCGCCTGGGCGGCGGCGGCGCGCGATCGCCGCTGTGGCGGCAGATTCAAGCCGACGTCTACGCCCACGAAGTAGAAATCGTTGCCGCCGAAGAAGGCGCAGCCTATGGCGCAGCAATCCTGGCCGGCATCGGAGCCGGCGCCTGGAGTTCCGTCGATGAAGCCTGCGACCGCGTGGTCCGCGTAGCAACCCGCATCCCACCAGATCAAGCCGCGTCAAAAACGATGCAGCAAGCCTACCGCACCTACCGCAAAATCTACCCCGCCCTCCACCAGATCTTCAGCTAACCAGCCATCTAGATCATCTAGCGGGCTAAATAATCTTGTCATCCCGACCGAAGCATGGACTTCCCGAAAGGAAGGTCATGCGAAGTGGAGGGACCTGCTGTTTCGCCGACATCGCAACTGCCATCACTCCGGCAATTTCTGTTCTCCGCGAATCGTCAGTCGAGCCTCCGCCCTCGCAGCGGCCGTCCCAGGCTGTCCTCCACCCACGCTAATCAAATAATCGCCCGCCCCAACCATCCGGTCGCCAGCATCGTTGACATAACTCAAGTCCCGGTCCACGAGCGCAAACGCCACATGCCGCACTTCTCCCGCTCCGACGTGAACTCGCTTAAAGCCTCGCAGCGCACGCAGCGGCACGCCCGCCACCTTGGGGAACCGAATATAAAGCTCCACCACCTCATCGCCCGCTCGCACACTGGCATTCTTTACATCCACATCGACGATGACTGGATTGCCGGCATCGAGTTCGGAACTCGACAGCTTCATGTTGCTGTACTCAAATTTCGAGTAACTCAACCCGTACCCGAACGGATACAGCGGCTCTCCAGTAAAGTAGCGATACGTGCGATTCTTCATCGCATAATCTTCAAACTCCGGCAACTGCTCCACGCCTTTATAAAAAGTCACCGGCAACCGCCCGCCGGGATTGTTGTCGCCCGCCAGCGTCTGCGCGATCGCCGTTCCACCTTCCTCACCCGAGTACCAGGCATCAACAATCGCATTAGCATGATCGTTCGCCCAGTTCACGGCCAGCGCGCTGCCGTTCATCAGCACCACCACCACCGGCTTGCCCGCGCCCTTCACCGCTCCCAGCAAGGCTTCTTCTTCTTCCGGAAGATTCAGGCTAGTGCGGTCACCGCCCCTGAATCCAGGCACATCGACTTTCATCTCCTCACCTTCCAGCCTCGATGTGATTCCAACCACGGCCACCACCACATCGGCGTCGCGCGCCGCCGATACCGCCTCCACCAGCGGATCGCCGCCCACCGGCAGCCAGATCAGCTTGGTCGTTCGTCCGCCCGCCTGATACTCAATCCTGATGGGGTAACGATGCCCCTTCGTCAGCTCAACTGTGGCGAGCTGAGGATTCGGATCGTGACCGATGGCGTCATCCACAATCAGCTTGCCGTCGAGCCACAGGCGCTGCATCGAACCCATCAGGCCGATCTGGTATGTCCCTGACTCCGTGGGCTTGAGCACTCCCGTCCACCGCACCGAGAAATCTTTCATGTCAGCGGGCACAGGAAGCGCGTGGGAATCAGCGTGAGAAAGTTGAAGATCGACGTAAGGATCGACTCGAACCAGCTTCGCCGCACCCGAGAGGTCTCCGGCAAAGTACTCGCCCTTCAGCCCCGGCTTTCCGTCATCCGTGGATAACACCGAAGTCGGAATCACCGGATGCTCGCGCAGGAAGTGAGTCCCGGGCTCGAATGTGACCCGCGCTCCCGGAAATTGCTTCTGAATCCCTTCCAGCGCCGAGACCGCATGCGAAGCCGTGCCGCTGTAATTTCCGTGCAGCACCTGGGTTTGATCGGCCAGCGGCCCCACCACCAGAATTTTCTTCAGGCCTGCCGCAAAGGGAAGTGCACCGTCATTCTTCAGCAGCACCATCGACTCGCGCGCTATCTTCAGCGCCAGTTCCCGGTGCGGGGCGCTGTCAATCTCGGAATCCGGAGTCTTCGCGTAAGGCACCATCTCCGGGGGATCAAACATTCCCAGCCGCATGCGCGCCGTAAACAGCCTTCGCAAAGAAGTATCGAGATCCCCTTCCGTGAGAAGCCCCTGCTTCACCGCATCCACAAACGGCTTGTAGTCGTGGTCGTCTTTTGTGATGGTGAAAAAGTCCGCGCACTCGTTGTCCATGCCCGTCTTGATCGCGGCAGCCGCGGCCTCCGCCTGGCTCTTCACAAACTTGTGTCCCTCAAACATGTCGACGATCGCATCGCAATCCGACACCACATAACCGTTAAACTTCCACGCCCCACGCAACTGATCCTTCAACAGAAACGTGTTCGCACAAGCTGGTTGCCCATTGACGCGGTTATAAGCGCACATCACCGACTCTGCTTTGCCCTCTGTCACGGCCGCGCGGAACGCCGGCAAGTACGTGTCTTCCATGTCGTGCTTCGATACCTGCACATCAATCGTGTGCCGCGACGGTTCCGGCCCGCTGTGCACCGCAAAATGTTTCGGCGTCGAAATCACGCGAAAATATTTCGGATCATCCCCTTGCAGCCCGGTCACGAATGCCACACCCATGCGTCCCGTAAGAAAAGGATCCTCGCCATAAGTCTCCTGCCCTCGCCCCCAGCGCGGGTCGCGAAAAATATTAATATTGGGCGACCAGAAATCCAGCCCCTCCATAATGTCGCGCCGTCCCGCCCGCACCGCCTGATTGTGTTTGGCTCGAGCCTCCGTGCCGATCACGATCCCCATCTCGTGGATCAACGGATCGTCAAACGTCGCCGCCAGCCCAATCGGTTCGGGAAACACAGTCGCCGTTCCAGCGTTCGCTACCCCATGCAGCGCCTCGCTCCACCAGTCGTAAGCCGGCACCTGCAATCGCGGAATTGCCCGCGCCTGGTTCACCAGCTGTTCCGCTTTTTCCTCCAGCGTCATCTGCCGAATCAAATCATCGACGCGCACGTCAATCGGCTTCGAAGGGTCGAGATAGACAGCGCTGCCCGCCGTCTGGCCAGCCGCCTGGATAGGCGCATTCACCAGAAAAAGAGCCAGAAGAAAAGTGATTTGCAGGGTGGTTCGCGTGCGCGTCCTCATGAAAGATTCCCCTCCGCAGCTCGCAGTCGATATGCCGGACCGTAGCGCTTCTCTAATTGGTAGATGCTTGCACCGTTAACGATTACGGTCGACCGTCGCTTGTAGCACAGCCGAAATCATGCGGTCAAGGACGCGCCGCAGCAGAACGAGTTTTTTCACGCTAAACGTCGGCAATCGCTGAGCAGGGGACTCATCAAGGATTTGACTAAGGAAATGGCTGTCGGGCCTACCTTCGGAACTGACGCTGGACGTGGTTCGGAAATGGCGTGACGCAGAAAACAACGTACTGCAGGAAATAACGGCCTGCTGAAAGTAACGTGCTGCGGGAAGTAACGTGGAAGAGCGGCGCTTCAGCGCCGCGTCAGGCGTCAAGAAAGAATGAACAGGGCTTCTGCCCGCGGTGTGGATTGTGCGCGTCGTCCCCCTACGCCCGCCCCTTCTTCGCCGCGACCGCAGCCTCTTTGCCCGCCACTTCCCACGGACGCTTCGGCCGATCCACCGGAGCCTTGTCACGATTCTCGATCCGGTCGTAATGATACGACTCGCTTACCGTTCCGAGCGATTCGTTATAAAGGCTGGGCAAACCCAGTCCTTCTTTCAACTCTTCCGAAAACGTTTGCAGCGCCTTCAAATGGTCGGCGCTCGCCGGCACTTCCGTCTTTGAGGTCTTAAGAAATTGCTGGTACCCGCGGTTCACCAACTTCGAGATCTCACTCCCAATCAAATACCCGGGATACGCGAAAATCTTCACCGAGTCGTCCGGCCCCTTCTGGATGGCTGCCGACACATTATATTTCCGCAGAAACGCCCGCACGGTCGAACCCGGAGCGTCGGTGATGTCGAACCCGTGGTCGCGCAGCCAGGCTAGCGCTTCCTCGTAGGTTCGTGCTTCAATAGTTTTAGACATTGCGATTTTCGTTCAACCTTTCCTCGCTGGCCCGACGTCTTTTATTAGATGCTGCACTTATAAGAACGGGCGTAACTTTACACGAACTGCATCGCCGGGCGAAGCTGCTTCATCTAATCTGCATCAGTAAACAAGGTACTACATACATCGTTCCGGGGCACATAGCACATTACGTAGGTCACGGCCTTGCGGTTCCTCATGTCACACACCTCTTCAAAAATGGCGGCAATGTCGACTCCGGTAGAACCCGATGTATCGCGCGAAGTAGCAGCAGGACTAGGTGAAACGCTCGGCCACAGCCTGATCGAGCGCATTGGCAACACCCCGCTCCTGCGCCTGGACGCGGTCACCGCCGACCTGCCGGGCGTAGCCCTTCTGGGTAAGGCCGAATGGTATAACCCCGGCGGATCGGTCAAAGATCGCGCCGCAGCCAACATCGTTGCCGAAGCCCGCCGCCGCGGCCAACTCGGCCCCGGCCAGATTCTTCTCGACGCCACCAGCGGCAACACCGGCATCGCCTACGCCATGCTGGGCGCGGCCGAAGGCTTCCCCGTAACCCTTTGCATGCCACAAAATGTTTCGCGCGAGCGCAAACAAATTCTGCAAGGCTACGGCGCCAACATTATCTACACCGATCCCGCCGACGGTTCCGACGGCGCCATCCGCATGGCCCGCCAGCTGGCAACCAAAAGTCCTGAACAATATTTCTATGCCGACCAATATTCCAACGAAGCCAACTGGAAGGCTCACTACCATGGCACCGCCAACGAAATTTGGCAGCAAACGCAAGGTCGCGTCACGCATTTCGTCTCGATGCTCGGCACGAGCGGAACGTTCGTCGGCACCACGCGCCGCCTGAAAGAACTAAATCCCGCGATCCAGTGCATCTCGCTGCAGCCCGATTCGTCCTTCCATGGCATCGAAGGCGCCAAGCATATGGCTAGCGCGATCGTCCCCAAAATTTACGATCCCGAATTAGCCGATCAGAATCTAGAAATCGCAACCGAAGACGCCTACGCCATGGCCCGCCAACTCTCCCGCACCGCGGGATTGCTAGTCGGAATCTCATCCGCCGCCGCCGTCGTAGGATGCCTGAAGATTGCGCACGACCTGAAAAGGGGAAGCGAGGCCGTGATCGCAACCATCCTCTGCGACTCCGGCGACAAATACTTAAGCGAACGTTTCTGGAACGAAGGATAAAGCGAGATTTCACCACAGAGTCACAGAGGCACAGAGAAAGTCAAAACAGAATTGTCTAAACGTCTTGGTACTGTCGAGCTAGCAGGCTAGTTCCAAATGTTCCTGGCTCAAGATTCTAGGATTTTCTCTGTCTCTCTGTGACTCTGTGGTGAATCGGTTTCCTATGTTAAAACTCACTCGCCACGACCACGATTCCCTCCGCCAGCACGGCGAGGAGACCTACCCCCACGAATGCTGCGGCATCCTGCTCGGCCACATCGCCGACGACGGAACCCGCGTGGTCACTTCGACCGCCCGCGCCGGCAACACCCGCACCGATTCCCCGCAGAACCGCTACAACATCGACCCCCGGGAACTGATGCGCATCCAGCGCGAAGGCCGCGACCGCGGCGAAGACATCGTCGGCTTCTACCATTCCCACCCCGACCATCCCGCCCAGTGGTCATCCACCGACCTGGCCGAAGCCCACTGGTTCGGCTGTTCCTACGTCATCACCAGCGTAGAAAAAGGCAAGGCCGCCATCACAAACTCCTTCGAACTCACCGGCTCCGACGAGGCCGACAAGCGCCTAGCGGACGAACAGATAGAAATCTCCTAAAACTCGATCATTGAAAGTTGATCATCTCGAAGGCCGGAAGTCGCGTAGCAGCTGGGATCGAAGCCGGGAAGTGGCGAAAGAATGCCGCCCACCGCGCAAGCCGTGGGTCGGCCGCGACGGGAAGAAAAGCCCGAGTGGGGCGAAAGAGATTTACTCGCATTCCTGAAATCCCGTGTCAGACGCGCGAGGTGCGCGATATTCACAAACCAGAAATAAAATCGCACTGCCCCTTCACATCGATTGACGTCAATACAGAAAGCGAAACTCCGCATCCAGCGCGGACCGTGCGAAAAATGCATCGCGGGTTTGCACCAAAACCGGTCACCGGCCTGTGAACGGCGTGCACTCGATTGAAAAATCAGACAGTTACGAGGGCATCTTTTCGATTGACGAAAAAAGCAGAAGGAGTAGAACAGGATTGTTCTTTGACAGCTTCTTAAGTTTTTCCGGTTGGTGCGGCGTCCGGGGCTCAAGCGGAGTCACTTTCCTGACCGAAAGGTTGGGAAGGAGGGTGAGCAAGGGTCTATAGCAAAGCGCTGGTCGAGGCGAACGAAGAAGAAATGTTGAAGGCAAGATAGAGTTCCGAGGCGTAGGGTAGGTTTATCCGGTTGGCGGTGAGCCCGGAGCCCAAGCGAAGATCGCGCGTTGCAGCCCCGCAAGGGAAGCGGCGAAAGCAGGTCGAGCAAGGGTCAAACGCGAGCTACTGGCCGAGACGAATGGACCCCACACCACCTCGGAACTCTTATTTTTTTGCAGCTGTCAGCTATCAGCTGTCAGCTATCAGTTAAGCCTAGCCCGCTCGAACTCCCAATCCCTTGTCATGCTGAGCGGAGCCGTGAGGAGAGCGAAGCGACCCTCACCGCAAAGTCGAAGCATCCCTACCGTCAGACACGTCTGATTCCCGCAACTCCCTCAAAGATCCATCCGCGTGAATCCGCAGCAAGTCACTTCCCCCCATTCCCCGGCCCGCCCACCGCATAAATCCGCGGAATCCTCTGCTCCAGCGGCGGCAACGCCGGAAACGCCGCATGCGGCTCAGTCTGATACCAGTACGCCACCGAAAAGAAATTATCCGACCGGTGATTGGCATGCCCATGCTCAATCGTCGCCCGCAGCGATTTCGTAAACGTGATCGGCGAATCCAGATGAAACCGATACAGCGACCACCGCCCGCCCGCAACTTCCTGCCCCACCACCGGCGCCCCATACAGCCCATACGAAAACGGACGCCCGCCAAAATCCCACGCCCCCAGAAAATAATCTTCCGATCCAGTCCCATTGATCGAGGGCAGCGCCTCTCCATCGACAAAAAACATGTCATCCCCCTCGCCCCACCATCCATCTTGGTTCTCCAGCACCGACATCGTGACGCCCACAAAATGCCCGCGCCCAGTCGCTTCCATCCAGACGTAGTTGCCGTCTCCGTTCAGATTTTTCTTGTCGTTGATGATCGCGTCGCCATTCGACTTCCACTGATTCGTCCAGCCACGAGCCGGCGCGGCCTGCCGATACTGCGCGTGGAAGTAAAGCAAATCCCCCGTCAGCGGTTTGCTGTAAGCGCGATAGTCAACATTGAAATAAAATGAGTCCGTCTTCTGCGCGCCCTCGTTCGTCACCGTAATCCGCGCATGCTTCTGAAACGGCATCGGGAAAAAACTGTTCAGCGCCTTGTCCGCGCCCACCGATATCGCCAGAGACTGATACAAGTGGTAGTCCCCCAACCCCAGCCCAAAGAAGTCGCCAATCGGCGCCTCCACGCTGGGAGTGGCCTCGCCGTCCCAATACATGCGCAGCACCAGCGCCTTCAAATGGTTCGGATCGTCGCTGGCAATCGTCACCCACACATGACTGATCTCGCCCGGCCCGTCCGCGTCCAGCAGCGTAAGTGTCTCCCCGACCGCGATCGCCCGCGCATCCCCATTCCCCCCGCTGCGGTCATAGCTGGAAACGCGATGCTGTACGTAGTCCTTAGCCTGCGGAAGGGAAGACAGCCAGCTAGATGGATCCTGCGAAAAAAGCGGGAACGTCACAAAGCAAGAGATAAACAACACGAGCAATTTTTTCATCGAGCCCCCTTCGGGTTTTTCATGGAACGCAATAGCTTGCTCCGTGTCGCCGAACCATAATCTGGAACGATATTGCTTGAGCCATGGCCCTGATTCCGTAACGTGGAAGGGCACGGCTTTAGCCGGGCCGTTAACCTCGTAACGAATGCAGGGCTTTAGCCACGCGCTCCGGCCCATTCACAGCGGAATATTCCCATGCTTCTTCGGCGGATTCTTATCCCGCTTGTTCTCCAGCATGGCCAGCGCCTGAATCAACTTCTTCCGCGTCTCCCGCGGCTGAATCACCGCATCCACAAACCCGCGATCCGCCACGACATAAGGATTAGCAAACCGATCGCGGAAGTCGTCAATCTTCTCCCGTCGCACCTGCTCGCGATTCGCCGCCGCATCGAGTTCGCGTTTGTACACGATGTCGACCGCCCCCTCCGGCCCCATCACCGCAATCTCAGCCGTTGGCCACGCATAGTTCACGTCGGTCCGAATGTGCTTCGACGCCATCACACAATAAGCCCCGCCGTAAGCTTTGCGTGTGATCACCGTAACCTTCGGCACCGTCGCCTCAGCAAAGGCATACAGCAGCTTCGCTCCATGCTTGATGATCCCGCCATATTCCTGCGCCGTCCCCGGCAGAAATCCGGGCACATCTTCAAACGTCACCAGCGGAATATTGAAGCAATCGCAGAATCGCACGAACCGCGCCCCCTTCACCGACGCATTTATATCCAGCGTCCCTGCCAGCACCGAAGGCTGGTTGGCGACAATGCCCACGCTTCGCCCGTCCAGCCGTGCAAACCCCACGACAATGTTTTTCGCGTAATGCTCCTGCACCTCAAGAAAGTAAGCGTCATCAACTACCGCATGAATCACATCTTTAATGTCATACGGCTGGTTCGACTGCGCCGGAACCATCGTATCGAGCGCCGAATCGGCGCGATCCACAGGATCGCTGCAAACTTTCCGCGGAGGTTCATCCAGATTATTCGACGGCAAAAAACTCAGCAGTTCGCGCACCATCGACAAACATTCCGCGTCGTCGTGCGCCAGAAAATGCGCCACGCCTGAAGTTTCGTTGTGCGTCATGGCACCGCCCAACCGCTCCTTCGTGACTTCTTCATGCGTCACAGTCTTGATCACGTCGGGCCCAGTGATGAACATGTACGAAGTCTTGTCGACCATCAGTACGAAGTCAGTGATTGCCGGCGAGTAAACCGCCCCGCCCGCGCAAGGCCCCATGATCGCTGAAATCTGCGGCACCACTCCGCTGTACAACGTGTTGCGCAAAAAAATGTCGGCATACCCTGCCAGCGACATCACCCCTTCCTGAATGCGCGCTCCTCCGGAATCGTTCAGTCCAATCACTGGCGCGCCCATCTTCGCCGCCAGGTCCATTATCTTCACGATCTTCGCGGCGTTGGTTTCCGAGAGCGACCCGCCAAACACAGTGAAATCCTGCGCAAACACATACACCAGCCGCCCTTCGATGCGCCCATAGCCCGTGATAAATCCGTCGCCATAAATTTTCTGGTCGGCCATGCCGAAGTCGTTGCAGCGGTGCGTGACCAGCTTGTCAGTCTCTTCGAACGTGCCCTCATCGAGCAGAAACTCAACCCGCTCCCGCGCAGACATCTTCCCCTCTTTATGCTGCCGCTCCCGGCGCTTCGCGCCCCCGCCATCTTCAGCAAGTTTGTTCCGTTTATTCAGTTCAGCAACTTTTTGTTCGAGATTCATGGCGGAAGGATTATAGCGGTGCCAGGTCGCGGCGGATATGAATACGATCACAGCGCCAAGGGAAGGCCCTGCGTCCAGCCGAGCGAGTTCGGCTATTTCTTTGGCGCTTCACCGCCGGTGGAGGCTGGCCCCGAAATCCGCTTCGCATCTTTCATGAGAGCATCCAGCCCCTGATCGAAATTCTTGAGCCAGGTAGCTTTGCGGAAAGCGCCCTCCACCGGCTCCGCCAGAGTCCAGAGCAAGAAGTGCGTCTTGGCTTCGATGATTTTCAATTCGAACTGAGGCTCATAAATGGCTAGGGTCCCGTTGTAGTACATCGGCGCTCTAAAACCTATCTCAAGAACCAGGTCAGCCTCTTCGGGCGTGGCGACGATCTCATATCTCCCCCAGGTCTGCATCGCCGAATAGAAACGGTTGTAAGCCTGGTCGGGCTCTCCGGCGCGCTTAAAGATGGCAAGCGCCGCCACGTCGGCTCCGGCGTTTGAGATGAACACTTTTCTTGCTCCAGCGATCTGCGCGGGGAACGGAGCAGTTCCGGCCCCGTTCGCCTGTTGACCGTTCAGCCCCGCAACAGCCAGCAAGCCAGCCACCAAGGCCGCACGACGGAAGCTTGACGCCAAAGTAGGAAACATAATTTCTCCTTCGCTACACCGGCTATAGCGACGCTGCTCCACTGTACCCGAGAAGCAATTCCACTGCCGGCGAAAGTTGAAGCGGCCACGTTTGTCTCCCGCCGAGTCCTGATCCCCGGGTGCCCCATTTCTCGTGCCTACTTTGCGCGAGAAGTGGGGTCTCTGAATTTCCGTCACTCCCTACGCTCCTGCATCGCAACCCGCTGCCGACCCCACGTTTGCGTTACACTTCCCTCGTGTCCTCCCTCACGGACCAGATGGGCTTCAGCTTCCGCCCGCCCGAACGCCGGGTCTGGAAAGTCCGCGATCTCGTTTCCTCCGTCCGTTCCCACATCGAGCGCGAATACCCGGACGCCTGGGTCGAGGGCGAGATCTCCAATTTCCGCGCCCCCGATTCCGGCCATCTCTACTTCACGCTCAAAGACGGCACGCTCAAAGAAGGAACGGCTCAGATTCGCGTAGTAATGTTCCGTTCGTCGGCCCGCCTGCTTCGCTTCCGCCCCGCCGACGGCCTGCAAGTAATCGTCCGCGGCCGCGTCACCGTCTACGAAGACCGCGGCGAACTCCAAATCTCAGCCGAGCATATCGAACCCAAAGGCGCCGGCTCGCTGCAATTAGCCTTCGAGCAGCTCAAGGCCAAACTTGAAGCCGAAGGCCTGTTCGCCCCCGAACGCAAACAGCCGATCCCAACGCTCCCCTCGAGAATCGGCGTGATCACGTCGGCGCAGGCCGCCGCTCTCCGCGACATTCTCAACGTGCTCGAACGCCGCCACCATTCCGTGAATGTTGTGATTTATCCCGCCCAGGTGCAGGGCGACGCCGCTTCGCTCGAGGTCGCCGCCGGAGTCCGCTATTTCAACCAGCACGACAATGTAGACGTAATCATCGTCGCCCGCGGTGGCGGCTCAGCCGAAGATCTAGCCGCATTCAACGACGAGACACTGGCCCGAATGATAGCCGCCTCCGAGATCCCCGTGATCTCCGCGGTGGGCCACGAAACCGATTTCACCATCGTCGACTTCGTCGCCGACCTACGCGCACCCACCCCCTCCGCAGCCGCCGAGCTCGTCATCCGCTCGCGCCAGGAAGTCGAAGATCACGCCACCGCCTTGCATGACCGCCTCAGCCGTGCCATGCGCTACCGTCTGCTAATGGGCCGCCAAGCCCTGACCGAACTCGCGCAGCACGGCGCTTTCGCCCGCATGATGGAACTCATTCATCAGCGCCAACAAAAACTCGACGACCTCACCCACCGCCTGGAACTGGCTGAGCGCCAGCTGCTTGAGCAGATGCTTCGCCGCTGGGAGAAAATTTCAGCGGCCGTCCGCCACTACGATCTGCACCTGATTCTTTCCGGCGTTCGTAAGGAACTCGACAGCGGAACCGCCGCGCTCGCCGCCATCATGCGCAACGTCCTGCTCCAGCATCGCGTCCGCAGCGAGCGCCTCCAAACCGCCTTGGAGTCGCTGTCTCCGCTGGCCATCCTCGAGCGCGGCTACGCTCTCGTATTCGATTCCGAAAGCAAGCTGCTGAAAGATGTACGCAACGTCCGGGTCGGCGACAACATCTCGGCACGCCTGGCTCACGGCGAAATTCGCGCGTCCGTGACCGACAAATAGTCTGTCGCCTCCATTCCTCAGCTTTCTCCATATGTAAAAGTTCGTAAGACCTCCAAAGGCAGAAACCGCCTGCATTACAATGAGTTTTCAATCAGCAGGGTCGGGCAAAAGAGTACGGATTGTGGAAGGCATGATTTGGGGAAGGGCAGGGCTTCAGCCGTGCCGTAACCAGATACGGAAGCTCTGGGCTTTAGCCCCTGAGTGATTCTTGTCGAACTAGAAGCGGACGAAGGCGACTCGATTGATGCCAGTCATCACATCATGGACGCAAGGTGCGTGGATCGCGCTCGACATTCTCCTCGTCGCGCTCATCATCTATCAGGTGCTGGTGATGATCCGCGGCACGCGCGCCGCTCCCATGGTCGTAGGCCTGGTCGTCGTCACCATCATCTTTTATTTCGCGCGTATCGGCGAACTCACCACGCTCAACTGGGTCGTCAGCCGCGTTCTCCCCTACTTGGTATTCGCGCTGATCGTAGTCTTCCAGTCAGAGATCCGGCACATGCTCGCCGACCTCGGCCGCCGTCTGAGTTTCCTGGGTGGCTCTTCCGCCGACAGCGATTCCTACGACGACATCGTGCTGGCCGCAAATCTCTTCTCGCAACATCAGACCGGCGCATTGATCGTGATCGAACGCGAAATCGGACTGCGCACTCATATCGAAAGCGGCGTCCCCCTTGACGCTCGCCTCTCCTACGATCTGCTGGCCACAATTTTCCGTCCCAGCGCCCCGTTGCACGATGGAGCCGTCATCATCCAGAAAGATCGCATCGCCGCCGCCGCCTGCTTCTTGCCGCTTTCCATGAATCCACTGCTCTCGACTCAACTCGGCACCCGCCACCGTGCCGGCATCGGCATCACCGAAGAGACTGACGCCATCGCCGTCATTTGTTCCGAAGAAACCGGGGCGATCAGCCTCGCCATCGGCGGCAAAATCGAACGTGACTTGACCGTCGAACAACTCCGCGACCGCCTCGGCAGCGAGCTGCGCCGCTACATGGCCCCCGTTACCCTGCCCACAATCGCGCACGACGGTGATGAAAACGAAGATGATGAAAGCGAAGATGGATCAGAAGGCCTGCTCGATTCTCCCCTGCGCGATCCCGCGCCAAGAAAGTCCGAATCCGCCGCGGAATCGGAGCCGCAATCATGATCGGATTCTTCCAGCGCTACGTCCTGCACAACTTCTGGCTCAAAGTTCTATCCCTGCTGCTGGCGACTTTTCTCTGGTGGCGCATCGCGCCCGACGAGCAGCCGGCCGAAGTGGCGATCCGCGCCCCCATCGTGTTCCAGCACGTACCGGCGCATCTTGAGATCAGTACCGAAAATATTCCCGATGCGCAGATCCGCGTGCGCGGGCCCGAGCAAATTATTCGACATTTGCAGGCGAACGATATCCATGCCGAAATCGATCTGGCCGACGTTAAATCCGGCGAGCGCACCTATGACCTCACCTCGCAGCAGGTGCGCCATCCTCGCGACGTCACAGTCGTGCAGGTCGTGCCCAGCCAGCTGCAGCTGACTTTTGATACGCGGTCGACTCGTGAAGTCGAGATTCATCCCCGCGTGTCCGGCGACTTCGCTGACACCGAATACACAGCCCAGGCCGATCCTTCCCGCATCACCATCACCGGCCCGCGCAGCCATGTGGAGAAAATCGACGCCGCGACCACAGACCTGATCGATGCCAAGGGAACCCGCGGCCGGGCCGTCTTCACCACCAACATCTACATCGCCGACCCGTTGGTGCAAGTCGTGCAGGCCACGGCGATTCACGTCACCGTCGTCGTGCAGAAAGCTGGAAGCGCCTCCCCGCACTGAAGAGCGAATCGATCGCAGGGTCGGAGCGTTGCACTCGAACCGTTGAACAGCGTTGCTTACGAACCTGTGGAAGAGCGGCCCTTCAGCGTCGCGTCAGAGCGCCCAATCCTCGCCGGCTTTAGACCCAGAGAGGCGCTTCTTCTCGCGCCTGCGCGTCCGGAGTTCACCGATGCAAGCGCTTTCCCCCGCCCTCATTTATCATCGCTAGTCGGCATCTTCTTCGTTCTTCTTATGAGCCAGCAACGGCAATTGTTCGGGACCGACGGAATTCGTGGTGTCGCGGGAGAATTTCCCCTCACCAAGCAAAGCACCTATCTCATCGGCCGCGCCCTCGGCCATGACCTCGTTCGCACCACTGCCAAGGCGCAAGCCGTAATCGGCCAGGACACGCGCCAGTCAAGCGCATGGATCGCAGACCGCGTCGCAGAAGGCCTTGCCGCAGTCGGCGTCGATGTCCACAGCGCCGGCGTGATCACCACTCCAGGCGTTGCCTATCTCGCACGCTCACGCGCACTCGCCGCCGGCGTCGTCATTTCCGCATCGCACAATCCCTGGACCGACAATGGCATCAAAGTCTTCTCCGGTGACGGCTTCAAACTCACTGACGCCCGCGAACTCGCCATCGAAAAAGAAATCTTCGCGCTCCTTGAGAATGCCTCTGCCGTCGACGACACTGCGCTCAAGATTCCGAAACCATCTCTCCCCGGCGAAGCCGACCTGCGCCATGCCTACGTCAAATCGCTGGCCGACGACGTGTCGTCCGATTTGAGCAAGCTGCGCGTTCTGGTCGATTGCGCCAACGGCGCGGCCACAGCCGAAGCCCCGGAACTGTTTCGCAGCCTCGGCGTTGCAGGCAACCTTCATCCACGTTTCGCCCGACGGAAAAAATATCAACGAAGGCTGCGGCGCACTGCACCCGGAAACGCTGGGAAAAATGGTGGCGGAATCCGCAGGCAAGTTCGATCTCGGCGTAACCTTCGACGGCGACGCCGACCGCGCCCTCTTCTGCGACGCCGCCGGCCGCGTCGTCAACGGCGACGGCGTGCTGCTGGCCGCCGCCCGCGACCTGCACGCGCAGGGAAAGTTGAAGAGCCGACACGGTAGTCTCGACCACCATGTCGAACATGGGCCTGGAGATCGCGCTGAAAAATTCCGGCATCCGCATGCTGCGCGCCAACGTCGGCGACAAATACGTGCTCGAAGAAATGCTCAAGACCGGCGCCACGCTCGGCGGCGAACAATCCGGCCACATCATCTTCCGCGACGGCGACGCCACCACCGGCGACGGCCTGCTCACCGCCCTCCGCCTCATGGACATCATCGTCCGCGCCGGCAAGCCGCTGGCGGAGCTTGGTCGCGGATCTGAAAGTATTCCCCCAGAAAATTCAAAACATCCGCGTCCGCGAAAAAATTCCCTTCGCCCAAATCCCCGCAGTGCAAGCGGCAATCGCCGTCCGCCGAGCGCGACCTCAACGGCAACGGCCGCGTAGTCGTCCGCTACTCCGGCACCGAAGCGCTAGCCCGAGTCATGGTCGAAGCCGAATCAAAAGAAAAGATGGAATCCCTGACAGCCGCAATCGCCGCCGAAATTCAAAAAGCACTGGGCGTGTAGTGATTTGTTCTTAGCGTAACTCTTCAGGCGCTTTAAACTTGGTTTTCGAGCGCACGCTGACCTGCGAACTCGGCTTTTGGGTGGCGCAGCGCTTCAGCGCTGCGATAAGTTACCCTTGCTTAATCGGGCTTTAGCCCCAGAGTGCCTAGCGCGACGGGCCAGTTATCGCAAGCTACTTCTTCTTCTGCCGCTTGCCCTTCGCCCGCACCGGTTCCTCCTCCAACACCGCAAACTGAATCTTCTTCTCCACCGGATCAATCCGGTCCACCAGCACCCGAATCTTCTGCCCCAAGCTGTAAATCTTCCGCGACCGCTGCCCGATAATCTCGCGCGTGTTCTCGTGATAGGTATACCGGTCGTCGATCAAAGTATTCAGCGGCACCAGCCCCTCAATAAACAAATCCGTCAGCTCCACAAAAAATCCAAACTTGGTCACGCTGGTGATGAGCCCATCAAAATCCTCACCCACTCGATCCTGCATGAACTTCACTTTCTTCCCCTCCATCAGTTCGCGCTCGGCATCGGCCGCCCGCCGCTCCGCCCGGCTCGACTCCTCCGCAATCTCATGCAGTTCCTCCATCCCAATCGGCCCGCCCAATGCTCTTGTGGCGCGGGCACTCCTGTCCGCCCCGCTTCGACCAAGGCGAAGGCTTCTCATCCTCCAGAGGCGTGCTCGCGCCCTTGTTGCAGTCTGTCGAAGGGTGGGAGTGTTGACCGTGAGATTCCCCCGCAGCACATTCTTCAACACCCGATGCACAATCAAATCCGGATACCTCCGGATCGGCGAAGTAAAATGCGTATAAGAAGTCGCCGCCAGCGCAAAGTGCCCCAGATTCTCCTCCGAATACCGCGCCTGCTTCAGCGACCGCAGCATCAGATAACTCAGAATCCGTTCCTCCGGCTTTCCCGCAATCTTCTCCGTCAGCTTCTGATACATGCGCGGCGTGATGTGCACTTCCTTCGGCATCTCAATCTCGCGCACCCGCTTCCCCGTGCCATAAGCCGCGCGCCGGTCCGTCTTCATCTGCACCCGATGAATCGGCAGCGCCCCCACGCCCAGCGAATATCCAAACGTCGCCGCAATCACTTCAAAGTCGTAAACCCGCTTCGCATCCGGCTTCTCGTGGATGCGATACAGCGACGCAATCCGCCTTCGACTCCAAATGCCTGCGCCACGCACTCATTCGCCGACAGCATGAACTCTTCAATCAGCCGGTGCGCAATATTCCGTTCCGAGCGCGAAATGCTCTTCATCAGTCCAAACTCGTCGAACTCAATCACCGGCTCCGGCAAATCGAAATCAATCGATCCCCGCCGCTCCCGCTTGCGATTCAGAATCAGCGCCAGGTCGCGCATCAGCTCAAACGTCGCGACCAGCGGCGCATAGCGCTCGCGCGCAGCGGCATCGCCCTCGAGCACCGCATTCACCGCCGTATAAGTCATCCGCTCCGCCGACCGGATCACGCCCTCGCTCAACTCATATCCCACAATCTCCCCGCGATGGTCCATCTCCATCACGCACGACAGCACCAGCCGCTCCACCTGCGGCCGCAAACTGCAAATGTCGGTCGAAAGTTCCAGCGGCAGCATGGGCACCGCGCGATCCGGAAAATAAACGCTGGTCCCGCGCAGCCGCGCCTCCTGATCCAGCGCCGAGCCCGGCGTCACATACTGCGCCACGTCGGCAATGTGCACCTGCAATTCAAAATTGCCATTCGCCAGCATCCGCACCTAGCACCGCGTCGTCAAAATCGCGCGCCGTCTCCCCGTCGATGGTCACAATCGGCAGCCCGCGAAAATCGCGCCGCCGCTCCAATTCAGCCGCAGGAATCACCGCGGACGTATCCTGCGCCTCCTCCAGCGCCGCCGCCGGAAAATGATGCGGCAGATGAAACTTCCGAATCATGATCTCGACATCAACCCCGAAATCATCCTCCCGCCCCAGAATCTCAACCACCCGCCCCCGCGGATTCTGCGTAGGCGAAGGCCAGTCCGTAATCTCCACATCCACGACGAGCCCCTCAAGATCGTCCCACTCCGTCGGCCGCGCGACTTCATCCCCAAGCACGCGATCGACCGATTTGTTCTTCTTCTGTGTCCCCGGTGTCCGTCCTGTGGCGGCAGTCTCCCCGTGGCCGGGTGACGAGGACGCCGCGGGTTCCCGGCCGTTCCTCCCCGCCGGAATCACAATCTCCTGCGTAATCTTCGTCGATGGGCCGTAACATAATTCCACCGCGGCCCCCGTAATGAAAAATCCCCACCACCGTCGGATGCGCCCGCATCACCGGCCGCACAATCCGCCCCTCCGCCCGCCCATCCGGACGCACGTTGCTGATGTCGACCAGCACCAGGTCCCCATGCATGGCATTGCCAATCAGATGTCGGAGCAATAAAAATGTCGCCCGTAAGCCGCGCCTTGAGCGCCAGCGAAAGCGACTTCGCCGTCCGGAATGACAAACCCAAATCCGTCGCGGTGCATCGTGAGCCGCCCCGCAACCAGATTCTTGTCCGCCGCAGCCGCGGCAAAGCGTACCGGTCGGAATCAACCGAAATCAGCGTCCCGCGCGCCACCATCTTCTGCAGCAGCGAGTCAAGTTCCCGCCGCTCCTCTCCATGCAGCCCAAGCTCCCGCACCAACTGCTTGAACCCAGCAGCCCGCTTAGGCTGTCGCGCAATGTGTTTGAGAATGATCGAATCAGAGAGCATAGAAAAAGCTGTCAGCTATCAGCCGTCAGCTCTCAGCTTAACTCAGGCAAAGAGGAAATGAATCACGCCGTTTTTTCACTCGTTCGTCGATCAGCATTTCCCTGACACTCCCGTGCAATAATCCCTTCGTCTTCGAAGATAAGCTAAGGTGCCAGCACCAGGTGTCCAGTTTGTCATTCGTCTCAAACTCGAGGGCATTCCCGCTCTCGTGGAAATTAGAGGCTGCCATCTCCCACTGATAGTGGTGAGGGCCGTGAAAGACAACCGTGCCACTCACCGTGCCTTCAGTGACGGCGATGTTTACTGTGATTGCACTTTTTCGAGTTTCCCACTTCCCAGCGAATGGGGATTGTGCGAGGACCGCACCGGGCAAGAGGATCAGCGCGAGCATGAAACTGCGCCTGAGCATTCTAATGAGGATTAGACACCGGAATCCGGAAGATCGCTACCACGTATCCCCGCCCCCGCGCGGCGGCCACACCCCCAGCACGCGCCGGATCACCGCAATCTGCCCTACGTGATAGCTCGTGTGCGCCACCATCTGCCAAAGCACGGCCTCGACCGTGCCCGCGACTTTCTTATCGTCCTCATGCGAGCTCTCGACTTCGCGCCGCAGTTCTCCCGGAGAAGACTTCGCCAACTCCACAAACTCCGTCAGCAGCTCGGCCATCCGCGCCCTCAGCCGATCCCACTCCCGCTCATCCGCAGGAGACGGCGCAGCCGAAAAACTTTCCGCGCTGTGTTCCGGATAAACCGGCCTCAGCCCGCGAATGCGCCGCAGCTCATAATCCATCCAATAATTGATGTGAAAAACAAGCTGCCCGACGGAATGCGGAAATCCCGCAACCTGCCGCGCCGCGAGCTCCGCAGAAAGATCTTCCACGCACGCCAGAGGATCGGCATGCGCGCCCTTTCCGCGAAGCAACTCTGTCAATGCTCGCTGTGACCTGGTCATGCGCCAAATTGCCGAAGATGGTGATCGGTATGCAGATAACCTAGCCGCATCCATTCCGTCTCCGACATCCGGCCAAGATAAGGATGAGACGGCCATTCAAAATCCTGCGGCTTGCGAGTAAATCGATCCATCAGGCGCTTCAGTTCTTCCACGTCGCTCGCGAACTCCCCGGTCGGCGCGCCTTTGACTTGCTGATCGAGTTCGCGCGGAGTTCGAAAGTTCCTCGGCCAGCGCAGCGGCACCCGGAGAGACCGAATTTCAAAATCTTACTCGGATAGGGAAAACCAGGATCCGCCGCCGTCAGCAGGCCATATAAAGTTTGAAGACATCGCCGAGGTGGCAAACCATCTGATGCGCAGACATTTTCCCCCACACTCGAGGGCTGAAGGGTTGAACGCTTTCCAGACGGGAAACAATTTCTGCCTTGTCTCGCGCATTGAGCAGCGTCTTCATGGCACCGCCTCGGCAGGAGTCGCGAGGACGAGTCCCCACGCCTCACCCTCTTGAAAAGTATTTCTCCTCCAGAATCCTCCGATGATGCAGCTCATGCCCCGCGATAATATAAGCCAGCGCCCGTACGCTGACTTCATTCTTGTTGGCCACGCCCCGCCGCATCCAAGCCGCCTCATCCAGATTTCGCAGCAGCGTCAGCGTCGCCCGCCGCACCGCGATGTAGTCTTCAATAATCTCCGCCAGCGGCGCAGTCGCAAACGGACCGTTCCTCACATAATCATCCTGCTCGAAGCCCTCGATCGGCGTGCGGTCGCCGCGCGCAATCCGCAGCGCGCGATAGGCAAAAATCCGCTCCGTGTCGCACACGTGCCCCATCACTTCTTTCGCGCTCCATTTCTCAGGCGCGTAGCGAATCTCTCCATCCGGCTCGTCGCGCCCACAGAGCAACAGGAGCGTCTGCCTCCTCTGCGCATCGAGCGTCGTCAGAATGTCGGACCCCGAGACCAATGAAATATAGCGCTCGTAATGGCGCATACTCGCCCGGCTCAGGCCGCGCGATCGTCAACGCTGCTGCGGTAACCACGGCTGGTTCTAACATGCTCTGCTCCATATCGAAAGTATCCCCAAGCCCCACTCTTTGCTCTTAAGAAAGTTGGTCTCGCAAGACCCTGAACTCCGAACGATTAGACGCTCCACCCCAGTTTCCGTTTTCGATAATTCTTCGACCCTGCAAGGATAACGCTCCAGCCCTGTGGAAGGGTACGGGCGGCCGAATTTTTCCGGGAATCGTTACACGCAGCCGAGCAGAAACTATCCCTCCCGGACGGCCAGGCCGCCATTCCCAAATCGGGAAGCCGGTGTCATCCCAGGTACTTTCCAGGTACTCTCGACTGAAAATAAAGGATTTCCACAGCGCTCACTTTGAGACGTGGGAGTACAATTCGCTTTGGTCACGAAAGTGCGGCCAGTGACCCCTAATCCCCAACTAGGAAAGGACTTTTATCCCATGTGGAAGCCGACCAATCAGCCTCAGACTCCTGCGCAACCCGCCGTTCCGGAGCGCCCGACCATGCCAACCTCCAGCGCTCCCGCAATGACCTCCGCTGAACCCGTCGCTCCCCGGCCGGTCACAACCACCACGGCGGACCAGGCTACCATCGGCAAGTCGCTCGTCATCAAGGGCGAAGTGAGCGGTTCGGAATCGCTCTACATTGACGGCCGCGTGGAAGGTTCCATCAACCTCGCCGGCAATCGCGTCACCATCGGACGCAACGGCGTAGTCGCCGCCAACATCAATGCCCGCGAAATCGTCGTGCTCGGCAAAGTCCGCGGCAATCTCACCGCCAGCGATCGCGTCGACATCCGCAGCGACGGCTCCCTCACCGGCGACGTCATCGCCGCCCGCATCTCCATTGAAGACGGCGCCTTCTTCAAAGGCGGCATCGACATCCGCAAAGGCGGCCAGCCCCAGCAAAAAGCCAACGGCGAAGACAAATCCATCCCGGCCGCCGAGCCGGCCACCGTCGGCGCCAGGGCATAAGCTTTTCCCATGTAGCGGCGGAAGCATTCGTCCGCCCGGCTTTCTGCAACGGGCGTCCGAAAGGATGCCCGGTTCTGCTTTTGCGTGGTGCAGCGCTTTAAGCGCTGCGGTAGTCATATTAGTCGATGATATTTGAACCGTCCGACTTCGAACGGGCGACGCCATCCTTCATCTGCTGAAGCTGTTCAGGCGGGTGCGCTTGCCACTTCGTAACTTCGGCAATGACGCGTAGCGGATCGCGAGAGCGATAGGACAGCGTCGGATTACCGGGAAACTTCTTATCCGTCAGGTTGGGATCGTCCACGATTGGCCCGGTTGGCTCTACGACATAAATCCGTTCTTGCCCGCTGCCGGCGGCGAGCTCAGCGCCCCAGATCGCGGCATCCAGCGTACCCGCGAGGTATACCCAGGATAGCGGCTTCGCTTCGGTAAAGTTGGACTGGTAGCCAACGACAATCAGGTCTCCGGGTTTCAGATCGGCACGGGTTCCGTGGAAAAACGATTGTGAAAACATGCTGGCAGAAGCTGACATAGGCTCGCGGCTCCTTTGATGTGAATCGGGGGCCATCTCCATGGCACAGGGATGCCTGGGTTGCCGCGAGCCCCGTCTTGGCATGGACAATGATATCGACAAGGCGGGGGATGCGGCGACTTCTCCGACTCACTTTCAGCGACAAACTGAGACAGGCGACAGCTTGACGTTTGATGCTAGTCGGTCGCCGGGAGCGGCTTCAACTTTCCCGTTCGCGGGTCGGTCCGCTTTTTGGCCGATCAGCTTCACGAGTGGAACGGCGGTGATGGGGTCGTGGGCGGAAGTTCAAACTGAGACACTACGCACCGCCCGCCTGATCCGAATAATTCATACTCCATTCGTCCGGCAGATTGATATACTTGTCCCCTTTTTCCAAAGGACGGTTCGCCGAGCCCCGAACCTATGGGACGCATCATCCTAGTTTTCCTAAAACGCTTATGGCTCCCGCTTCTGGTTCTGGCGGCCTTCCTGGGAGTCTGCGTCGTCTTCTACACCCGCGTCGAAGGCCTGCGCCCGCTCGATGCCCTGTTCTGGGTGATCCATCCCCACGCCATCGAATTGCGCACAGTCCACCGTTCCACCAAGATTTTCTCGCTCTTCGTCTACGCAGGAGTTTTCGCCCTGCAGATCTGGATCGCCGAGCGCGTCCTGCTCACCATTTTCAGCCGTCACGGCGTGGAGGCCTGGAGAACCATGGTCAACGAACTCAACATCGATCGCCTGAACGACCATTTCATTATCTGCGGCTACGGCCAGGTCGGGCGCACCGTAGTCGACCAGTTACAGCGCCTCGAAATCCCCTTCGTCCTCATCGAAACCAACGAAGGCCTCTACCGCGAACTGCTAACCGACAAAATCCCCGTCATTCAAGGCGACGCCAAACGACACGACGTACTGCTCCAGGCCGGAATCGCCCGCGCCCGCGGCATCTGCATCGTCATCGACAACGATGCCGACAACCTTTACATCACCGTCACCGCCCGCTCGCTTAATTCGAAAATAAAAATCATCACCCGCGCCGGCCAGCAGCGCTACGCCAACGCCATCCGCAGCTCCGGCGCCGACGAAGTCATCATCCCTGAATACGAAGGCGGATTAATGACTGGAAGAATGATCCAGAAGTACTACCCGATCCCGCTCGCCATCAAGTAGCGATAGAAGCCGGCCTCACAAATCGTTTCTGAAGGGGACGCATTCAGCGGCCCTCAACAACCTTTTCTTCCCGGCGCGCCATCTGATTGGCGCACGGCTGGGAGGAAGTATGCGGTATGCAGTAGCTTTGTGGTTCGCCCTTTCCTGTATTGCTTACACTCAAGACTCAACCACAAAACTTAGGCCGGCCGCTAGTGCGCTGGAGCAAGTGCTCTACGTCGCGGATGCAACCAATCTGTATACCTATGACATCGATCCTGAGACTTTCCAGCCGAGCCTGATGGGCACGATCCCCTTGCCCAAGCTCCAGTTGAACGGCTTGGCGGCCTCTTCTAACGGAAGGTTCCTGTATGTGATGGCTTCCGATCCCTATCCCGCAACCGACAATCGCATTTATGTCTATGACACCACCGGATACGGCGTCCCCGGTATGCCACTGCAATCGGTTCCCGCGACCAACGACTACTCGATGTTTGTCGACCCCACCGATAATTTCTTGTACGCCGTGCACATGGGGACGCACGCCACTCAGAACCTGAACCTGCCGTACTCAATTTATCGATATGAAATCGACGCCACGAACGGAAAGTTGACTGACTTGGTCAATGCAGCAACATATCTCTTGCCGGATCAGGGAACAAATTTCTGCAGCTTGTCCATCGCTGGGATGAACGCCAACGGCACTAAGATTTTTGACTATGAGTCCTGCGCGACGCACGAGGGAGCGAACGGTTTCTACCACGAGCGAACGGTAGATCCGCAGACCGGAGCGCTGGGAGCGCCCCAGCAGATTTTTTACTGGTCGGTAGATACGGACGGAAATCCGGATTCTGTGCAATTCATAAAGGGGCTGATGTTTGTATTCGCCTCTCCGGTCGCCTACCAACCGTATAACTCATTGGAGGTCGACCCCATCACGACGAATCCGAATGCTAAGCCGCTGATCGACTGCGCATGGAACACGTCGACGGTATGCGGATCGGACACTGGCGTGGCGCATCCGTCGGCGAAGTACGTCTTCTTCACGAATACGCAGGACAACACGACCGAGGTGGACGCGGTAGACCTGAGCTCGAAACAAATCGTTCCGACGGGCACAACCTTCCCAACCCCGACGCCGAATATCCTGGAGTTCAGTCCAGACGGTTCGGTTGTGTACTCGTGGGACAACACGACCAGCACGATCTCGATCTTCGGTTTTAATGCCTCGACCGCTGCGATTACTATGGGCGGAGTGGTTATGGAATCGAGCATCATGGCGATATTGCCTGCGGAAAGGCATTGAGATTGCGCACGTTCTTGCGCGACATTTGGATCTCATTCAGTCAAGACCACGATTTCGTAGCCCTCAAGCCTCCGCCCTATAATGGATTCGGTAGAAGGCCTGCCCGTGCCGACACCCACCGAATTGACGCAGATCGCCGTCCGGCATGGACGTGACAAGAAGCGAAAGAACGCAACAGCCGCACTCTTCTGCGGCGCCATACCTGCGTTGCTGCTGACCGTCTATTCTGGTTCCACTGCCAGCTGGAAGCTCTGGCTCATCGGATTGACTACCGGTCTGATCTGGGGCGATGCTTTCGAATACGTCTATCACCGCTGGTTGCTGCACCGCCCTCGCAGCCCACTCGGAACGCAACATCACGAGCACCACGTGCAGATCGGCACTCCCGAGCAGGCAGAACACGTGGCGCTCATCAGCTCCCCACTGAATATTCTTCTCTTGTTCGTGATCAACGGTGTTCCAGCGTTTCTCATTTCTTCGCAGATTGGTTTCCGTGGAATTCTTCCGGGCATCTTCATGGGTTGGAGTATCTACCTGATCGTGACGGAAGAGATCCATTGGCGCATTCACATGAACGGCTGGCTCCCACCCGGACTCCGGTTTGCTCGCGCCTATCACATGAGCCATCACGACATTCCCAGCAGCCGTTATAACGTGTTTCTGCCTCTCTTCGATCTGTTGTTCGGCAGCACACAGCGGGGAAGAACCAAGGCACCGGTTCAGCCGGCGCGAAACTAGGCCGTTGCCAGTGCCATCGCGATTCATAGCCGCCTTCGAACGCCGCAACCCAAGCGTAGTTTCGGTATTTCATCGAAAGAGAGAAACTCCATTTGCGAAATTCAGACATCTTCCAGCGAATACAGAAGCATCTAGACTCACAAATGCACATCCCAACAGTACAGCCTGCAGCGCGAATGCAGAGATCGCGAATAGTGCTTCTTCTGGCCGGCTTCTTCAGCCTGCCATCGTTGGCATGCGCTCAATCGGATCAAGCCGAACTGTTCGGCGGATATTCACTGGAACGGATCGCCCCCGGCTGCGGTTCGAACTACCGGTGCGGCTCGCCCACTCCCGGGCCTGCAACCGACATGAGCGGATGGATTACATCGCTCACCGGGTTTGTGTATAAGTCGATCGGCATTTCAGCGCAATTTGCCGGGAACTATAACGGGAGCGCCGCCCTCTCATACTCCAGCGTCAATAGATACAGTTACCAGTTCGGGCCTGCCTACGAAGTGCGCTGGCATCGCACGAGCGCTTTTGTGCATGCCCTGTTCGGCGGTGTCACTCAAAAATCGTCGCCCGATCAAACTCTGAGCGACACCGAGTTCCTGTGGTCTGTAGGAGGAGGTCTGGACTTCAAGGCCTCGCGCCGAATATCCCTTCGGCCCGTGCAACTGGATTACGAGCGGCAACACGTCCCGGTAGTCGACACCGGTGGCCCCACGCCCATCCCCCCCGTCGATGTCAATGGCTTGCGCTACTCAGCGGGAGTCGTCGTAAGATTCTGACCGCGAACCGCGTTCCGTCGCTCCTCCAAAAAGAAAAAACGGCCGGGACGTTCGCCCCGGCCGTCTTGTCTTGCCGATTTACTGCACGATCATCGTCAGGTTCACGCTATGCGTCGGTGCCGCTGTACCGGTTCCGGTGGACGTCACCACAACCGTGTAAGACCCGGCAGGCGTAGCTGTCGAGGCCTTCTTGGCGCTGTCGTTGTCGCATCCCACAGCCGTGATCATCATCAGCAGGAGCATGAGTCCCAGAACCACTCCCGCCCGGCGCTGGCGACCCTTCTTGCCCGTCCCGGCCAGCACGAGGCCGAACAGCCCCATGCCGCCGAGGCTAGCCAGAAGAGCAGGCGAGCCTGGTTGTGAATTATGCTGTGACCCCGGACGCGCGGGACGCATCAGGTTCGCCGTCGCTCCCGCCGTGGTTGTGATCGTTAGAGTGGTGGTGAGAGGCATATTGCCCGTCGCCACTACTGACGCCGGGCTGAACGAGCACGTCGCCCCCGTCGGCAGTTCGCCGCAGGTGAACGTGATCGTTCCCGTGTAGCCGTTCAAGCCGGCGAGATTGAGCGGGTAGCTGGCAGAGGCTCCGGCCGTTACGGTCGCGGTCGGCGTTGGCGAACCCAACGTGTAGTTTCCGGAAGTTCCGGTGCCGTTCGCGTTCAGCATGACGCTGAAGCCTCCAGCCTCGTCGTCTCCGGTCAACACATCCATGGCGCCGTCGCTGTTGACGTCGGCCAACGCCAGGCCCTCCACGTATTCGGTCGATGCGAACTCAACCGGAGCCGCAATCGTGCCATCCCCGTTGCCCAACGCCACGGCAACCGTACCGTAGTCGTCATTCACGTACACCAGGTCCAGATTTCCATCCCCGTTCAGATCGAATATCTGAATGTCGAGCGGGTAGGAGTCTCCGGTTACGCCGCCGAAAGTCGACGCGGCATAAGCGGTCGGCGCAGCCGTGAACGTTCCGGCGCCATCGCTGTTCAGGAAAATCTCGAGCTGGCCGTTAAATGTAGCACCGCTTTCCTCGGTGACGGCCATATCGATTTTTCCGTCTTTGTCCAGGTCGCCCAACGCGATATTTTCCGGGCTCCCGTTGACGGCTACAAAGTGCACCGTCCCGAAAGTACCCGGAGTCTCGCTGTTTGACAGCAGGACTCCGACCATCGCGGGACCATCCGTATAGGCCGTGACCGCCAGGTCAAGATAGCCATCGCCATTCAAGTCCGCAGCCGCAATGTTAAACGCCGCGTACCCCGTAATGGGATAGCTGACCGGGGCTGCGAAACTTCCGTCGCCGTTACCCAGCAGCACGCCCACATCGCCGGCGTTCGCATTGGCGACCGCAATGTCCAGCTTGCCGTCTTTGTCGAAGTCGCCGACCACCAACCCCTGAGCCGCAGGGCTGCCTGCCGAACTGGTGGGATAAGTCCCGCCAATGCTGAAGGTGCCGTCCCCGTTGCCCAGGAAAATCTGGAGTAGGTCATTCTGCTCGTCGATGGCGGCGATATCCAGCTTGCCATCCCCGTTGAAATCACCCACCGCGACAAAGCTCATGCTGGGTGAAGAGCCGTAGCTGTCTCCAGGATAAAAAGTGCCATCTCCCTTGCCCAGGTAGACCACCACGCCCGTGGAACCATAATCACGCACCTGACCCACAACCACGTCCGGGATGCCGTCCCCATTGAAGTCCCCGGTGGCAACGCTGAAGCTGTAAGCGCCCTGGTCAAAGCTGTTGGGCAAACCGTAGGTCGGGGCAGCCAGGGATGTTCCATCCCCATAGCCCTGCAGGTATACCAGGTTGTACAAATCGTCCGACTCGACCACGTCGGCGATGCCGTCTCCGTTAAAGTCGCCGATCAGCGGCGTGTTCCAGGCATATCCGCTGACATCGAAACTTTGCGCTTGCACGTTAACCGTGCCATCTCCATGTCCAAGGAACACGCTGACTTCGCCCGCCTCATCGTTAATGGCCACGATGTCATTCTTGCCGTCCCCATTCAAGTCTGCGATAGTTCCGTCCGCGATGTCCTCATACTGGTCGCTCGTGTTGTTGTAGTAGACGCCGGTCGCGAACGTTCCGTCGCCGTTGTTCACGTAAACCGTGATCGTATTTTCATTGCAGTTGAAGCTGACGATTTCCGGCTTGCTGTCCCCGTTGAGATCTCCTGTTTCGGAGTTGCAGGCGCCGTAGTTGCCGTCAGGAGTCGCCAGGCTGACGGGCGCATTGGCGTACAGGCCGGCTCCGCTGGCCAGAGTCACCTGTAGCTGGTTTGATTCCGTCCACCCGGCAAAGTCGATCTTCCCATCGCCGTTAAAGTCGCCGAAGATCATGCCGTTGGGCGCACTGGTGGTCAGCGTCCCCGGACTGGTCGCAGCCGCGAACACTCCACTGCCATCGCCCAGCATCACGACTACGTTCGCCGGAGTGGCATTGTCGAAGGCCAGCACGTCCAGCTTGCCGTCGCCATCGACGTCGGTCAGCAGGCCGCCCTGCAGTGAGTTGACCACCACCGGGTAGTTCACTGCCGCGGCGAAGGTGCCGTCGCCGTTGCTGATCAGAACGTCCATCGATGATCCGCACGGAAGTGTTGTTTGCGGTTTTGCACCTCGCGCCACTCGCGCCTTGGCTCCAGCTTTCTGGGCCACGTCGCAGTTGTCTCCTTGGGGATGGACCTGAATAATGTCATCGTTCCCGTCGCCGTTCACATCGCCCACGAGAATCGTGTCGTCGGCATTACTCGGCGTGGGAGTCACGATCGCTGTCTGAAATGTGCCGTCGCCGTTCCCCAGGAGCACGGAAATCTGGTACGCCGGACCTTCTCCTTCAACGAAGGTCACCTTCGCGACGTCCATATTCCCGTCGCCGTTGAAGTCTCCCATTACCGATTCCGTCTCGTCATCATCCGTGCCAGCCCACGCGGTCCGGGCGCCGGCGATGAAGTTTACCGTAGCGCTGCTGCTATTGCTCTTCACGCCGAACGGTCGAGCCGCAAAACTCCCTTTGTGAGCGGTATTCGTTCTCGCCTGCATGGGCACTGGCGGACGTTTCATGCCATCGCGCGCATGCACCGCTGCGTTTCGCTTTGCCCTGTCTGCTTTATCGGAGACTGCTTTACCCGAGGTGTGAGACTTGTTGATATGGAATTGGCTCGACCGGCTCGGCTGTCGGTTCGACCCGAACCCCGGCAGCGAGGAAAGGAACAGCGTGATCAATACCAGATACCTTTTCATTCGTTTTTCCTTTTCAGAGTCTGAGATGTGCAGCCTGTTTTGCTTTCTGAAAATCGCTTCCTGCGTGCAAACTCAGGCTGCGATGGCGACGTGTTCCATCATCAGTCAGACTTGCGTCCGCGCATCCTGCCCGAGGTACATTTAGTGTGGGAGCGGGTTCGATTTCGGGCAGGGTTCGTTTTGGGAACAGAGCTTCGCCAGGAAAATCTTCGAAGAAAAACTTCGAAAACGACTTCTAAATTGTCCGGAAAAATCGCCAATCCGCGCAGGCGCGCGGCCCTTACTCCACCAGCATGCAATCCCCATACGAATAAAACCGGTAGCGCTCGCGCACCGCGTGCGCATAAGCCCGCATAATGTTCTGTTTCCCGCCCAGCGCGCACACCAGCATCAGCAACGTCGACTCGGGCAAATGAAAATTCGTCAGCAGCGCCCCCACCACTTGAAACTCGTATCCCGGATAAATAAAAAGATTGGCCTCGCCCGCTCCCGGACAAACTTCGCCCGCACCCTGCCGCGCCGCGAATTCCAGAGTCCGCACCGTCGTAGTCCCCACCGCAACAATCCGCCGCGATCCCCTCCGCGCTCGCCCAATCTTCTCCGCCGCCTCATCCGAAATCGAATAAGCCTCCGAATGCATCCGATGCTCCTCCACCCGCTCAGCCCGCACCGGCTGAAAAGTTCCCAGCCCCACATGTAGCGTGACCTCGGCCATCTCGATCCCTCGCTCCCGCAGTTGCGCCAGAATCTCCGCTGTAAAATGCAGCCCCGCTGTCGGAGCCGCCACCGACCCTCGCTCCCTCGCATACACAGTCTGGTACCGTTCCCGATCCTCCGAAGAATCCTCGCGCGCAATGTAAGGCGGCAAAGGAATGTGCCCAAGCTTCTCCACGACGCTGAAAAAATTCTCCACCGCCGCGAATCGAATTCTCCTCTCCCCAAACTCTCCCCGCGTAATCACCTCAGCCTGCAATTCATCCTGCTCCCCGAAGAACAGCGAATCCCCCACCCCAATTTTCTTTCCGGGCCGCACCAGGCACTCCCACTCATTCGGCACCCCCAGCACCTGCCGCGTCAGCAAAACTTCTACCCGTCCCGGCGACAACGGGCGCCCCATTTCTCGCGGTTTTTGCGAGAAGTGGGGAAGTTCCCGCCGCCCATAAAGCCGCGCCGGAAACACGCGAGTGTTATTGAACACAACCAGATCGCACTCGCGCAGCAACTCCGGAAACTCACGAAACCGCCGGTCTTCCAATGCACCCGCAGTCACACGCAGCAGCCGCGACTCCGCCCGGTCCGCCAGCGGCTCCTGTGCAATCAGTTCTTCCGGAAGTTCGTAATGGAATTCAGAGACCAGCACGTCCCCGATTATAAGGACGTACGCCTCCACAGCGCCCAACGCCGTGGCAGCCGCCAGGTTTCGTGCACGTTTTTTGGCGAAATTTGAGATTGTTTCCGCATCCCGCGGGCTGATACTATGCCAATGCCAGACTGCGGCCTGCTTTTTATCATTCTCCCCCTAAGGGTAACCATGCCTACGGAGCGCAAATACAGGGAAGAAATCGTCCGTTACGGACGCATGCTGCACGAACGCGGCTTCGTGGCCGCCATGGACGGCAATCTCTCCGTACGCCTGGATTCCGACCGCATCCTTGTCACCCCTACCTGCGTCAGCAAAGGCGCCATGAAGCCCGCCGACATGGTCATCGTCGACCTCGACGGCCAACGAGTCTCCGGCCGCCGCAATGTGACCAGCGAAATCGGCATGCACCTGCTCGTCTATCGCATGCGCCCTGATATTCAGGCCATCTGCCACGCTCACCCGCCCACCGCGACGGGCTTTGCCGCCGCCGGCATTCCGCTGACTGAACCTCTCGTATGCGAAGTCGTCATGGGCCTGGGATGCATTCCGCTGGCCTGCTACGGCACGCCCGGCACCTCGGAATTGGCTCGTACCCTCGAGCCCTACGTTCCCAACTACGATGCCATCCTCATGTCGAACCACGGCGTCGTCAGCTACGGCGACACCCTCGAACACGCCTACATGAAGATGGAAACCGTCGAGCACTTCGCGCAGATCGCCCTGGTCACGCACTTGCTCGGCCGCCAGCAGCCGCTGAAAGAAGTGGAAATCGAAAAACTTCTCCTCGCCCGCACCAAATATTTCGGCGCGAAAATCGCCGCCGCCATGCCCCTGCCCCGAGCCCCGCAAAAAGTCAGCTAAGGTTCGTATCAGGGCATGCCTTCAGGCATGCCGCACCGACAGGACAGTTTGCGACAGGCTTCAGCCCCTGCGCACTTAAGACCGTCTTGACGAAGACCACAGCAGGATAACGACACCGGCCCAGTCAACCTGTTATCCTTGCCTCACCAATAATCCATTCAGAGCGGCGTCGGCCGAACGTATACGCCTGTTCGTTGCGTTCGAGTATTCGTTGTCGTCCGACACGTTCCTCAACGTCCCTTTCACCGCCACGACGTCGAGCAGCAAAGTTCCACGGGAATTCCGCGAACCTGAGCCTTCGCGGCCAAAGCTTGGGAGGCAACACATCAATGACAAACACCCTGAAAAAATCACTCTGGTGCAGCGGAGCGCTCGCGATTGCGCTCGCCCTGATCGCTCTACCGAAGCCAGCACATGCGCAAGATGACGACGATCCCCCCAGCCGCGTCGCCCGCCTCGGCTACATGCAGGGTTCAGTTTCATTCCAACCCGCCGGCGAAACCGAATGGGTAGGCGCCGTCCCCAATCGCCCCATGAGCACCGGCGACCAGCTCTGGACCGATGAAGACGGCCGCGCCGAAGTGCAGCTGGGCTCGGCGGTCATCCGCCTCGCGCCCCTGACCACTTTCTCTTTCCTGAATCTCGATGACGACACAGTCCAGATCCAGCTGACCTCCGGCGCCATCAACATCACCATCCGCCGCTTGGTGGACGAAGACGACTTCGAAGTCGATACTCCCAACCAGGCGTTCACCGCCGTCCAGCCCGGCCACTATCGTATCGAGGCCGGCTCCGACGGAAACTACACCGTCATCAGCGTCCGCGCCGGCGAAGGCGAATCCACCGGCAATGGTCAGAGCTTTACTCTGCACGCCGGCCAGCGCGGCACATTGAGCGGCACCGACTCGCTCTACGCCGATGTCGAGCCCCTCTACGCCTCCGACGAATTCGATAACTGGTCTGACTTCCGTGATCACCGTTACGAGTCGTCGCGTTCGTCCGCCTATCTCGCTCCCGACGTAGTCGGCTACGAAGATCTCGACCAGTTCGGCGACTGGCGCGACGATTCCAACTACGGCCACGTCTGGTTTCCCAACCAGGTTGCCGGTGGCTGGGCGCCTTATCACGAAGGCCACTGGGATTGGATTTCCCCCTGGGGCTGGACCTGGGTCGACGACTCCCCATGGGGCTACGCGCCCTTCCACTACGGCCGCTGGGTCAGTGTCGGCGGACGCTGGGGCTGGGTCTCCGGTCCTGTAGCCGTGCGCGCCGTCTACGCGCCCGCGCTGGTAGTTTTCGTCGGCGGTGGCCCCGGTGGTTTCGGCGGCAACGTCGGATGGTTCCCTCTAGGCCCGCGCGAAGTCTATGTGCCGTCCTACCACGTGAGCCAGGCCTACGTGAATCGCGTGAACATCAGCAACACCACGGTAAACGTCACCCAGGTGACCAACGTCTACAACACCACCATCATCCACAACACGACCACGATCACGAATATCACCTACGCGAACCGCAGCGTCCAAGGTGCGGTAATGGTAGTTCCTCAGCACGCCTTCACCAGCGCGCAACCAGTTGGGAAAGTTGCCGTATCAATGAGCGCGCGCGACATCGCCGCGGCCCCTATCAGCGGACGCATGGCCGTCGTTCCCACTCACGAAAGCGTTCTAGGCTCGCGAGCATCCACAGTAGGCCACGTGGCCGCCCCTCCGGCTGCGATCGTAAACCGCCAGGTCGTCGCCAAGAAAACTCCGCCTCCGCCGCCAGTGGCCTTCGCGAAACAGCAACAGGCTCTGGCCGCGCATCCCGGACAACCACTAGCCAGAAGCGAAGTGCAGACTCTGCGTCCCGCAGCCGCCGTGGCCGCGCGACCCATGGTGAAGCAAGCGCCTCCAGCGAAACCAGCCGCGCCAAACGTAGGCCGCCCAGCCAACCTGCCGAATGCACCGCGCTCCGGCCAACCCGCAGCAAACCAACCGATGAATCGGCCCGCGACCCCGCCGACGAACGAACGGCCCATGACCCAGCAGCCGGCCAATCAGCCAATGAACCGACCGGCCAATCCTCCGGCGGCAAACGAGCGTTCCACCGAGGCTGCTCCGACGCAACCGAATCGCCCAGCCACTCCGACCCCAGCGCCACAACCCGAATATCGTCCGGGAAACAATCGTGTCGACCAAACCCCGACCCGGCCTCAGCCCGCTCAGCCGATGAATCGCCCCACCCCGGCTGAGCCGAACAATCCCGCCCCGGCCCGACCGGAACCGGCTCGTCCCGAAGCCACTCGGCCCGAACCGGCTCCACGTTCGCAAACGCCTCCGCCCTCCGAGCGTCCACAGGAGCGCACCCCTCCTCCCCCACAGCGCACACCACCTCCGCCTGTGATGAAGCCCACTCCGCCTCCGCCCGCGGCCAAACCAGCGCCTCCGCAGAAGCCGAAGCCGCAGACGCCACAAGAAAAAAAGCAGGAAGAAGAACGCCTGAAGCGAGAACAGCAAAAGCCTCAGAGCAATTAGAAGTCCAGCTCCACGCACGCAAATAGAGTGGGCATCCTGAATCTTCTCAGGATGCCCTTTTTCTTCACTGCGGCAGCCGCATCATTTGCGGGAATTCTGCCACAAAATTTGCGCTGTGTTCAGTGCGATGCTGGCGCGAGCAGCCCAGCCGCCTTGCGCGCGATCAGCAGAAAGTTTTTCTCCCGCGCCTGCTTCTCAAGCGCCGCAATATGCGCGCGGCCAGCGGCCGCCTGACCGGCCTTCAACTCAATTTCGCCCTGCGCCAACCGCGCCTCCAGCAAATACGGCACCGAGACAGCCTTGCTCGGTTGAGAAAGAACCGGCGCAAGTTTCTTACGCGCCTCGGCAAATTTTCCCGCAGCCATCTCAACTCGCGTAGCGGCCAGAGCAGCCTCGTACTTAGGATCGCGATCAGCCGCCTTGCCGGCAAAAGCCATCGCCTGGTCCGCCGCACTGCGCGCTTCCGGCTGCTTATTCTCGGCCAGCAACGCCAGCGCCAGAATCGAGTTTGCCTCGGCCGGCCGCGCCGGCGGAGAGTTCGCGTCCATCAGATGCAGCGCATCCCCAGCCAGCTTCTCCGAGTCGGCGGCCTTGCCCTGTTCGAGCGCAATCTCCGCCGACTGGATCAGGCTCCCGGTCAAAGATACGGTCCGCTTCAGATCTCGGCGCATGGCGAGCGCCTGTTCACACTTCTCGCTGGCCTGCTTCAGATCGTCCTGGGCAATGAGCACATCGGCCAAACTGTACAACGCCGCCGCCTGGGCTGATTTATGTCCAGTCGCATTCTCCAGTTCTACTGCGCGTCGGAGGTGCTGCGTGGCGCCCGTCAGATCCCCGTCTTCCGCCAGTGCTTCTCCAAGATCAATTTCAGTGATTCCGCCGGCGCTCTTGTCGCCGACTTCGTCAAAAATTTGTATCGCCTCTGCGTAATCTTTTTTCGCCCCGGCAAAATCTCCCAGGCGCTCGAGGACAGAGCCGATATTCCCCAGTTCATCGCCGATGACCTCCTTGTAATCGGCCTCGCGATAAGCGTGCAGCGCCTGCTCATAGTAGCCTTTCGCTTCCATGAGTTTTCCTTGGTTGGCCAGCACAATGCCAATCTCATTCAGCGCCTGCCCGGCATAGAGTTCGTTGCCGATCTGGCGAAAAATCACCAGCGCCTCCTCCGCCTGCTTGCGGGCGCCGGGCAGATCGCCCTTTCGATAGAGGAAATCGGCGGACCATACCAGCGTCATGCCCGAGTCCTTGAGATCGCCGGTCGCGGCAAACAAAACTTTGGACTTGGCCAAAGCGGTGCTGCCTTGATCGCTCTGCCCGAGCTTCTGCAGAGCCGTGTTCTCGTACATGAGCGCGCGCGCCTGCACCAGCCGAATGCCGCGCGCCTCACCCTTCTTTGCGGCCGACTCCGCTAATTGCTGCTCCTGCTTGTAATCCCCCAACGCCTCGATTGGCGGAGACTCGGCCAGATCGATGCGCGGATCGTCTCCCGCCGGCGCAGGAAGCTTCCGCAAAGCCTCAAACGTGGCCAACGATTGCTTGGGATCGCCCGCCGCATTCTGCAGCCCTCCCAACCGCAACCCGTAGTCCAGATTATCCGGATACAAGTCCACCAGAGTGCTGAGGATCTGGACTGCCTTCGCGCCTTCGTTATTCAGATCACGATATTGCGCCTCGATCCAGAGCCGTTCTTCGTTGCTCAGATTGGTCGACAGTTCGAAGGCCCGCTGCGCCTCAGCTTTAGCCTTGGGATCGTACCCCAGCTCCAGCCAGGCCGCGCTGAGAGCGGCATGAGGCTGCGGAGACTTCGGATCGGCGGCCACTGCCTGACTCAACAAATCGGTCGCAGCCAAAGTTTCGAACGCGCGAAGTTTGTTCAACCCTTCGGCATAAAGCCGGGCCGCCTTCGGATCCGAAGGCACCGAAGCCCTCGCCTGCGTCCCTTGCTGCGCCGTGACAGGGCCGGCTCCCAGTTGTTCGCGCATCCGCTCCCCGATCTGCGAAACCAGATCAAACAGCTCGGACTCGCTTCCCGCCGCGGCCTCTTCCGCAACCGTGTCGCCCGCGGTCGTGTCTTCCAGCCGGAAATCCAGCCGGATCTGACTTTTATCTCCCTCGCCCACCACCGCATAAGAACCGGTCGCCACGTAGTCCGTATCGAGATTCGCTCGCAAACGCGGCAAAGATTCCCGCGGCGTATCGGTCAGGCTCCACGGAACATCGCGACCTGCGCGCGCAATCTGTTCGCCTGAGACCATCCGCAGCCGCCCGTTCGACGCCAGTTCCGCCCGCAGCATCTCAGCGAGCGCGGTCGAAAGCCAAGCCTTGTCAGGCCGCTCCGTCAGATTCTTGAACCCGAGTACCGCCACCGACGGCCGAGTCTTCACGGTTGCAGCTCCTGCCGCGAGTCCAGCGCCATGAAAAATCTGCTCCCGATGCCGGAATGCAAACACAGCCAACAGAAAGAGCGTGGCGGCAATGCCTCCAAACAGCGAAACCTTCCAGTTTTGCCTTCCCAGAACGCGATGCACCGTCGAACTCGCAGGCCGCGATCCCAGCCGAACCGCGCGCAGGTCAGCCGCCAGCTCACGCGGACTCTGGTAACGCTCATCCGGCTTTTTCTGCAGCGTCTTGCCGACGACCTGGGCCAGCGGCGGCGGAACCGAGCGCCCGAGTTTGTCGAGCGGCGTCGCCTCCTGCTGCAGAATCTGCATGGCCGTCACCGTGGTGGTCGCTCCCATGAACGGATGCCGCCCTCCCAGCATTTCGTAAAAAACCACCCCCAGTGAAAAGATGTCAGCCCGGAAGTCCGGCATCCCTCCCATAAGAACTTCAGGCGCCATATAGCTGGGAGTTCCGCCCACCGGAGCAGCTGCCGAGATCGTCTGCGTCGCCGCCGAGTTGGTCGCGCCACCAGCCAGCCGTCGCGCCACGCCAAAGTCGAGCAATTTCACCTGCCCTGACTCCGTGATCATCACGTTTTCAGGCTTGACGTCGCTGTGCAGAATGCCGCGCTCGTGCGCGGCCGTCAGCGCATCCGCGCACTGGATTGCAATGTCAAAAAACTGATTCAGGTGGATGGGCTGGCTCAGCCGCACCCGCAGCGTCTGGCCTTCCACATACTCCATCACCAGGAAGATTTCGTCGTCCTGTTCCAGCACGTCGTAAACACTGGCAATGTTGGGGTGGTTCAGCGCCGACAGCCGCTGCCCCTCGCGCAGCAACCGAGCCGCCTCCACCCGGTCGCCGGTCCCACGCACTGAAACCCGCTTCACCGCCACCGTACGCTGCAGTTTCGGATCCTCGGCGCGCCACACCTCACCCATCCCGCCCGCGCCCAGCCGCGCCGTCACCCGGAGACGACCAACGGTGGTACCACTCAAATCCTGCTGCTTAGGTGGTGAGAAGTCAGACGGAATGTTCAGCAAAGCGGGAGCGTCGGCGGCCAGAAACTTGCTGCCCGCCGCTTCGTGAGAGGTGATCAGCGATTCCACTTCGGCGCGCAGTCCATGATCCTGTCCACACGCCGAATCCAGATAGGCCCCGCGCTGCTCTGGCGCCAGACGCAGCGCTTCCTCCAGAACCTGCTTCGTCTTCTCCCACTGTTCTGAACTCCTACGCTCTCCGCTCATACCGGGCTCTTTCCAGACATCTCCCGATAAAGCCAGGCGCGGGCCGCCGTCCAGTCGCGCTGCACCGTCGCCGAGCCAACATCCAGCACCACGGAAATTTCCTCCACCGACAGCCCGGCAAAAAAGCGCAGTTCCACGACCCGGCCCTGCCTCGGATCGATTTTGGTCAGCGTCTGCAGAGCATCATCCAAAGCAAGCACGTCAACATCCGTTTCTCGAGACGCTATCATCGCGTCCTGTAACGATACCTTGCATACGCTGCCGCCCCGTTTGGCGGCTCGGTGCTGGCGCGCGTAGTCGACTAGAATCTGACGCATGAGCTGCCCCGCAATTGCGAAGAAATGAGCCCGGTTCTCCCATCGCGGAGGGCTTGCTCCCGCCAGGCGCAGGTACGCTTCATGCACCAGCGCCGAGCTCTGTAGGGTGTGATCGGCTCGCTCTTTCTGAAGTTGAAAGTGCGCCAGACGGCGCAGTTCCTTATAGACGAGCGGCAGCAGCTCATCCAGAGCCTTGCTGTCACCCTCCCGCCAACCCTGCAACAACTGGGTTACTTGCCTGGGAGGCTCGTGCCCCATAACGATCTCCCTCCCGCACTCGGCCTTGGCCGCTTAGCCTATCCATTCCAGTCTTTGCTGTCAATCGAGACCCACGAAAATCAGCGAGACTAGGAACACTTCGCCTCCAGAGAATTTTTTTTGCGGCTCATGATCAAATCCGCCCCGACTTTTACGCTGTAAAGAGGCAGAAGGGACAGCAAAGAAATTCAACAACTTGGGAGGGGACTTCGATGAGCATCTACAAAGATAGGGCCGTGGCAATCGAGGATCTGGATTTCCTGATCGAATCAATTCAGACCGCCATGAACGGACGGGCCCGGAAAGACCGCAAGAAGGGCTTCGACAACCGTCAGGTTCTGTTCATGATCAAAGCCTGGACCAAGATCAGCATCCGGGCGGAAGTCAGCGGCGACACCTCCTGGTACACCTGGCTCTCCCGCCGCGAGCCCTCGAGTCTCGCCGGCACTCATCTGAAGCGTTCTGAGAACGCTGGTCCTGGCGCTCCAGCACTATCAAAGCGCCCTCGAGACGGACATGGATGTATCCAGCTATTACCATCGCGCGGCCGATGCCTTGATGAACTTCGTCTGGGACTATCGCCAGCACATCGTCGACGACCCGGATCTCGACAGCCAATTCGTCAACAACATCACCCCACTCATGTCCAAGGGGCTGGACCAATTGATGGAAGATCCGGTTTTCCCGTCCGAGCAGCACATTTAACCGAACCGCGCAGCCGAGGCCGTGACGGACGCCGCTACCAGAAGCTCCCACAGCCTGCACAAAATAAAAAGGAGACCGCCATGGTCAAATACTGGGTTCTAATCTACGTGCCCAACGACAACAACAACAATTATTTCGTCACCGGCTTTACCACAGAACGCGTCTCTTTCGGTCTGACTACGCTCAAGGGCCAACTCCCCGTAGCCGACGACCAGGTCCTCCGTTCGCTGAATGAGATCCGCGCCCATGACACTTTCGCCGCCGTTGTTCCCGACGAGTTCAGCTCCGAGTTCGCCCACAAGATCCTGAACTACGCCACCTCGGAACCGCACAACTCCAATATCGGCATTGCCATTCGTGTCTACAGCGAAGAGACGCTCGAATCATTCGAGGTCGATTGGGATGACGTCGTGTCTCTGATTCAGAAGACAACTCTCAAGCACCACGCCATCGCCACCTTGAAGCTGTTTAAATGCAAGTTCCAGACTCTCACCGCCACCGAGGACGAAACCTACACCGTCTCATTCAACGTGACGGCCGGCGACAAACTCATACTGGGCGCAGAACCCGGAACCCAAGGCGACTTCGAAGTCGCCGCCAGGAGCCTCTATAGGCCTCACTAAAGCAAGACTTTTCCTTCACTCTCGGCCTATTCCCCGCCAATCCGAAACCGCACCCCCGCCCGAAAATTCACCGGCAACGCCGGATACCCCACCACCTCGTTGTACCGCCGATCCAGCGCGTTCTAAACATTCACATACGCGGTCACGTCCGCCGGATCTCGATACCATCCCCCCATATCCACGCGCACATACCCCGCCGCGTGATCAATGCCAAAGCTGTCGAAATCCGAATCGGCGCGCCGTCCCACAAAACTCCCGCTCAGATTTCGCCCCCCAACGATGGCCCAGGTACGACAGCAGACTCGGTCGCCGAATGTTTCGGCCTGCCGCAGCAGCGGCTGCCCCGGATTGTAGACCGCATCAAATGGCGCAGGGTTGTCCAGATACTCCGACGACGTGTATGTATAAGCCGTATTCAGCAGCAGCCGCGGCCGCAGTTTCGCCTGCACCACGATCTCCGCTCCCTGCGCAAACGCCTGGTTCACATTCACGTACTCTCCCGGAAAATTCGGCGGATCGATTCGTGACCACGTAGTTGATCTGGTCATGAAACAGATTGTTGAAGTAAGTCCCGCTGAATTCATATTTGTTCTGCGAAAAAATCCTGCTGAAATCCCGCTTCAAACGCTCGCACCCGCTCCGGCTTCAGCCCAGGATTCGGAATGTTGAACGGATCTGCTGGCAGCCCGTTGAACGTCTCTTCCAGCCGCGGCTCCTTGAATCCCGTCGAGTACGAGAATCGCAACCGCGTCCCCGAAAAAACTTCTCGCCCGCGCAGCGCCTGCAAAGTCAGCGCAACTCGCGGCACCCCCGTATTGCCAAACGCGCTGTCGTGCACAAACCGCCCTCCCGCAATCACTCGCCAGCCTGTCCCAGGTCAACTCGCTGTTGCACGATACACGTCCTTGATTCAGCCGCTGGCCATGCGTTCTGCGCACCGTAATCGAGGTCTCCCACAAATCCATTTTCATTCTCCACGCCGATAGCCAAACGTGCGTGTGCGCCCAGCACGTTCCTCGCGCTCCGAGTAGTCTCCCTGATATTCAAATCCCCCCCGGTTGATGTGGTCGACTTCGTTCGATGCGAAGTCGATCGAGCATGGGACGGCGGCCCCGAGAAAGCGCAATCCACCGTATTCACGCGCTGCGCGTCGCCTGGATCGAGTTCGTAATAGCGGTAAAGATAATCGAATCCAGTGAAGCGATGCTGCCATCCAGACGGCGCGCTGACCGCCAGTTCCACGCTGCCCAGCAGATTATTCAACTGCGACCAGCTTCCGGATTCGGCTGCAGCGGCTCAAACGGCGCCGCGAATCCATTCACCGGAACCAGCGGAACGTAACCATTAAAACTCCATTCCCCCGGCAGCCCAGTATGACTGTTGGAGTGCCGAAACCGCACTCGCAGCGAAATCGTATCGCTCAGCGCCGCGCCCACGTTCGCGCCTTCCAACGAATCCGAGTAAGCATCGTTCACGCCCGAACCTTCGGTATTGAACTGATCCCCGAACACGTTGTAATCGAACTTCCCGCGCGCCCCCGCCAACGACGCGTGCCCGCTCGCCGTTCCCAGGTTTCCCGCCATCCGCCCCGAAACGCAATTCCGGAACCGCGTGCTGCCCGCCCGCGTCCACACCTGCACCACGCTGGTCATCGCATCCGATCCATACAGCGTGCTCTGCGCCCCGCGCACGAATTCCATCCGGTCGCCCTGCGCCAGCGACACCGTTCCAAAATCAAACGTCCCGCCCGGCTCGTTCACCGTCACCCCGTCGACAATCACCTTGTTGTAATTCGATTCGCCCCCGCGCACGAACAACGACGACAACCCCCCGCGCTGTCCCGCCGTATTCACCACCGCGCCAGGAAGAAACCGCACCGCATCGTTCGCCGCGATCGGCTGCATCGTCGTAAGCTGCGCGCCGCTCAGCGTATCAACGTCCGCGCCCGCAGCTTCGCCGGCAACAGGCGTTCGCGTCGCGGTCACCACCACAGTTTCCGAACGCGAGTCGCCAGCCGCAGCAGTTCACCGTAGATCTCCGGCTCGATCCTTTGATGCGAACCCGTCGCCACGACCTGCACTGCCGCCAATCCTGGCGCCGGAAGCCCTCTGAATGTAGACGACTCCTTCGCCGGATGTGTGACGGTTCTGCGAAACGTCCTGACCACCCCCTCGGCCGAGTATCCGTCGTCGCCACAACCGCTGCCATTCTGTCCCCGCGACTGACAGCGAAACCTGCGCCCCCGCCACAGCCGCAGCCTTGCGGGTCAACCACTTTAACTTTGAGATCGGCCGCGAAAGCAGCCAGAGAGAACAGAGAGAAAGAGCCACCAGAAGAATCGCCAACGAAAACGCGCATACGTTCCTCCTTTGCACGCGAAAGAGGTTGAAGTAGACGGATCGCGCCGGTCTCCTGGCTTCGCGAGTAAGAATGGTGATACATGTCCCCATCCAGTCACGCCCTCGGCCTTCCCAGGACTCTCCCAGTGGCCGAGGAGCAGTTTCCTCGCTTACAGTTGCGCGGCAGCGCGGGATTCTCACCCGCTTCCCTGTCTTCACCGAGCGGCAAAGACGCGCGTTCCGAACGAATTGCAATTAACAAAGATCAAAACAACCGTGCCAAGAATCTAACGGCTGCTCCCAGTGAAGTCAACTCAAGCCCAAAGGGTGGCCCATTCTAGCCGCGTTCTTTGCGGCTAGAGTGGGGTCTTTGACTTTCGTTCAACTCTACGAAGTCAGTTCACGAAATCCACCCAGGAGAACTCCCTCACTTCCTCCACCTCCCCACCACATACAGCACAATCGAAAGCACCACGCTCACCAGCACCGATGTCACCAGCGGAAAATAAAAAGTCGCATTCTTCCCCGGTACACAATATCTCCCGGCAATCGACCCAGCGGCAGATGTGCCCGCCCTACAAACATCAGCACCACCCCCGCAACCACAAGAACGAGACCCAAGATAATCAGCATCCGCCCAAAATCCGTCACGTTAGGTCTCCCGCCGCCGGTTCACGGCCCGATCGCGAACGCTCCAGCACCCACCTGCCCCATTTACCACACGAAGAAGACCGTCGTGCCAACTGAAACGTGCCGCAGCGGCGCTTGCTGACAAGAAGTTTCTGATCGATTGCCACAAAACCCTCGGACTGTCATCCTGAGCGAAGCGAAGGACCCCTTACGAGCCGGCAGCACCGGCAGCTCACAAGAGAGTTTGCACCTGTTACTTTGCGCGAGCCTTCGGACCAACGTCGGGCCTAAGAATTTTCTACGCTCCCACTCTGCCCTGCAAATCCCGCACGACTGCAATCCAGTCGTTCAGCCCGTCGGCTTCCATCCATAAATCTTTCAATTCGGAATTCCGCCGCACCCGCTCCAGCGCACGAATCGCCAAAGCCTTGAGTTCCGGAGTCAACAGCCTGCGGATGTTTCTTCGCCCACTCCCCAACCTTCGCCGGAGCTCCCTCCGCCGCAGAACCATTCAAAGCCGCGACCACCTCGCCAGCCGCAACCGCGACGCTGGCCGCCGACCCTTCCAGATATTCGGGATCGTCGGCGGCATGAACCAGAATCTGCGTCAGATCGCCTGGCGCAATCTCGTCCAGCCCCGCGACCCAATCCGCCGCATCATCGTTCTCAAAACTCCCCGTCCCCCAAGCCCCCACCGCGTTCTCCTTTTGACCCGTTCACGTGGAGCGGGCACTCCTGCCCGCTGCCTTTGACATTGATGTTGTTTTTCAAAACGCTAAGAATCAAATCAAGAACGCGGTCAAAAGCAACAGGCAAAGTGCAGGCTCCTCAGGAACGATGATCAATAGGAACGATGATCAATCCGAAACCCCGCCTGCCTGTTTCCCACCATCGGGCCGCAAAGCCGCCGCCTTCTGCGTCGCCACCCACTCGTGAATCCTCGCCGACAGCACGTCCATCGGCAGTGCCCCCGCACTCAGCACCTCATCATGGAAATTGCTCAAGCTGAACTTAGCTCCCAACTGATCCTTGGCATACTGCCGCAACTTCAGAATCTCCAGCTGACCAATCTTGTAGCCCAAAGCCTGCGCCGGCCACGCCATATAACGATCGGTCTCGCTCTGCACTTCGGCCTCGTCGATCGCGGAGTGGTCATGAAAGAAATCAACCACTTGCTGCCGCGTCCAGTGCTTGTAATGAAACCCAGTGTCCACCACCAGCCGGATCGCCCTTAGCATGTCGTCCTGCAAATGTCCGTAATAGCTGTATGGGTCCTGAAAGAATCCAACTTCCTTCCCCAGTCGCTCCGAGTAAAGCGCCCATCCCTCGGTATAAGCCGTGTAGTACTCGTTCTGCCGAAACGGAGGAAGCTGCGGCAATTCCTGCGCAATCGCAATTTGCAAATGATGTCCCGGCACGCCCTCGTGATAAGCGGTCGTTTCAAAATCGAGCGTCGTACCTTTCTCGTAGTCGCTGGTATTGACCATCACATGCGCGGGCCGCGATCCATCCTGCGCTCCCTGCATGTATGCCGTCGAGGCCTCTTTCTCGCGAAACTCCTCGATCGGCATCACTTCAACCTTCGCCTTCGGCAGCCGGCCGAACATCCCCGGCAATTTCGTATACATCTGGTCGATATATTTCTGGTAAAGGTCGAGAATCTCCTTCCGCGAGTGCACGTGAACCTTGGGATTGGTCGTCAGAGAAGCGCTGAAACTCTTGAGATCTTTGTAGCCCAACTGATTCACCACGCCCAGCATCCGGGCTTCAATTTCTTTCACCTGCGCCAACCCGATCTGGTGAATCTCCTCGGGCGTCAAGTTGGTCGTGGTGCTCTCCTTCACTCGAAACGCATAGCGCTCGTCGCCATCCGGCAGCGACCACACTCCCGGCTCCGTACGCCCTTTCGGCGCATAATCTTCCCGCACGAAGCTCGTGAATTTCACATATGCCGGCTGCACCGATTCCCCGATCGCAGCCAGTCCAGCCTCGCGCAACCGCTTCTGGTCCGCCGCCGCAATCGACTCCGGAAACTTCTTGAACGGCTGCGCGAACGGCGAATCTTCCGGCGTTTTCATCGCCAGGCCATTGGACTGCTCCACCACTTTCTCCAGTAAAATCCGCGGCGGCATCAGCCCCTCGCTCATGCCCTTGCGCATCTGGATCGTGTACTCGTCAAACACCCGCGGCACCTGCTTCAGTCGCGCAATGTAATCCTCATAGTCCTTCACGCTCTGGAACGACAGAATGACACCAGTTGCGGAAGATCGATGTGCACCCCGCCGAACTGCGTCACCGGCATTTCCCACGATTTAAAACGCGCCCCATCCAGCGCGATCCTCAGGTCCCGCACCATCAGAGTCTTGTTCAACACTTCCTGCTCAGGAAACCCCGCAGTGTCGATCGCCTCAAAGCGCGCAAGATATTTCTTGCTCTCCTCCAGGTCATCGTCAATCGCTTTCTGCGAGAAGTCGTCCATCTTGTCGTTCCACCGCTTGTCTCCCAGAATGGACGCGAACGTAGGACTGGTGCGCAGCGTGTACTCCCAGCGCTCCGCCAGCAAATCATTCAAAGCCTTTCGACGCCCCTCCAGGTCGCCCTGCGCCGGCGCCGCAAAAACCGTAGACACCAGCACCAGAGTCAGCAAGAAAAAAAGTGACACAACTCGCATGATGAAAAATCTCCTTCGAAAGTCTTGGAAGCAGCCGCAATTATAAGCGGCGCACCCGCACCCGATGCGGCGAAATGAGTTTCCTCCAACAAGTGAGGACATAACATCTGAAACCTTTTGTTGCCGATTCTGGCTTTCTAATTTCCGTCCGGGAATCGCGCAAAAATCGCCCGATTCTTTGCATCGCAAAGTACTTGACAATCCCCAGCAGCCCCGCTACCCTATCCCCGTGTTCGACCCGCGCCCTCACCGCATCCGCCGTTTCCGCCGCTCGGCCGAGCACGGTTCCCCCGAGAGCGTCCCCGTCGAACCCAACTCCGCCGAACCAAATTCGCCGACCCACACCGAAGTCTTCCCCGGAGCCATCTCCGACCTCCGCTTCATCCGCGACACCATGGAGCGCACCGCCGCCTTCACCGCCGTCTCCGGCTGGGGACAAGTTTTTCTCGGCTTCACCGCCCTAGCCGCCGCGAAGCTAGCCGCCGAACAAATTTCAAACTTCGCCTGGCTCCGCGTCTGGCTAGCCGAAGGCCTTCTAGCCGTAGCCGTAGGCCTACTCTCCTGCACCTGGAAAGCAAACCGCCGCGGCCTGCCGCTATTCTCCGGCCCCGCCCGCAAAGTCGCCCTAGGACTCGCTCCGCCCCTGGTCGCCGGAGCCTTCCTGACGTTCCTCCTCTTCCGCGCCGGCCTGCAATCGGCCCTTCCCGCCACCTGGCTCCTGCTCTACGGCGCCGGCATCATGACCGGAGGCTCCTTCTCCGTCCCCGCCATCCCCGTGATGGGACTCTCTTTCATGCTCCTGGGCGGCCTAGCCGTCCTAGCCCCCGCAGCCTGGGGCAACTGGTTTCTAGCCGCCGGCTTCGGCGCCCTCCACATCATCTTCGGACTTTTCATCGCGAGGCGACACGGTGGCTAGACCGCTAACATCCCGCAACCGCGCCAAAGCAGAGCCCGGAGCAGCCGAGAAATTCTCCGACAAGCCGCGCGAAAAGACGCGCCTAAAGCTCCACGAAAAATCCAGCGACCATGCTCACTCCCACGCCCGCGAGCAAGCGCAGCCGATAGCCCCCGAACTCCCCGAACTCGACCGCCTGATCCACGAGCGCATCCGCCTCGGCATCGTCAGCGCGCTCGCCACCAACGATTCCCTCAGCTTCAACGACCTCAAGCGCGTCCTCAAAACCACCGACGGCAACCTCAGCGTCCACGCCCGCAAACTCGAAGAAGCCGAATACATCTCCTGCGTAAAATTCTTCGAGGGCCGCGTCCCCCGCACCGAATACCGC
>CAVTKB010000011.1:0-660000 GCA_963735205.1 uncultured Acidobacteriota bacterium | reverse complement strand
ACGAGAAACTTTGCGGGAAGCTACGGAGACCATTCCGTAAGGCTAAATACTAGCTTCTGACCGATAGTGAACCAGTACCGTGAGGGAAAGGCGAAAAGAACCCCAGCGAGGGGAGTGAAATAGTACCTGAAACCGTGTGCCTACAAACGGTGGGAGGACTATGCGGCGCAAGCCGAAAGTCTGACCGCGTGCCTATTGCATAATGAGCCGGCTAGTTATTCTTGTCAGCAAGGTTAAGCGAAAGCGAGCCGTAGCGAAAGCGAGTCCGAATAGGGCGATCCAGTTGGCAGGAATAGACGCGAAGCGGGATGATCTACCCTTGGCCAGGCTGAAAGTGGAGTAACATCCACTGGAGGGCCGAACGGGTGTTTGTTGAAAAAAGCTCCGATGAGCTGAGGGTAGGGGTGAAAGGCTAATCAAATTCCGTGATAGCTCGTTCTCTCCGAAATAGCTTTAGGGCTAGCCTCGGATGATTTGTCGTGGTGGTAGAGAACTGAATGGACTATGGGGCTTTCCAGCTTACAGAATCCAATCAAACTTCGAATGCCATAGAACAACCAATCCGGGAGTCAGACGGCGGGGGCTAAGCTTCGTCGTCGAGAGGAAAACAGTCCAGATCGCCTGCTAAGGTCCCAAAATACAAGCTAAGTGGGAAAGGAAGTCGGAACGCCCAGACAGCCAGGAGGTTGGCTTAGAAGCAGCCATCCTTTAAAGAAAGCGTAATAGCTCACTGGTCAAGCGGTCCGGTGCCGACAATTTAACGGGGCTTAAGCTTGTTACCGAAGCAGCGAATGCATGGTGTAACAGCCATGCGTGGTAGGAGAGCATTCCCAACAGTTTGAAGGTAGACCGAGAGGACTACTGGACGGTTGAGAAGAGACCCTGCCGGCATAAGTAGCGATAACGGAGGTGGGAACCCTCCGCGCCGAAAGTCTAAGGTTTCCTGAGAAAGGTTAATCCGCTCAGGGTCAGGCGGTCCCTAAGGCGAGGCCGAAAGGCGTAGCCGATGGACATCCGGTTAATATTCCGGACCTCCCTTGTTTTCGTTATACGATGGGGTGACGCAGTAGGATAAGCAGGCCGTTCTATGGCTATAACGGTCGATGCGTGTAAGGTGTTTTCCGTAGGTAAATCCGCGGGGAAGTTATCACTGAGACGCAAAGCAGTACTCCGTATGGAGGAAAGCTGCCGATTCCACACTGCCAAGAAAAACCTCTAAGGAGAAAGTAAGGGAACCGTACCTCAAACCGACACAGGTAGACGAGGAGAATATCCAAAGGCGCTCGTGAGAACAGTTGGTAAGGAACTCGGCAATATAACCCCGTAACTTCGGGAGAAGGGGTGCCCCGGTAGAGTGCAAGCTCGAAGGGGCCGCAGCGAAATGCGCACTGCGACTGTTTAACAAAAACACAGGTCTCTGCAAAGTCGAAAACGACGTATAGGGGCTGACGCCTGCCCGGTGCTGGAAGGTTAAAGGGAGAGGTCAAACGCAAGGTGAAGCTTCGAACTGAAGCCCCAGTGAACGGCGGCCGTAACTATAACGGTCCTAAGGTAGCGAAATTCCTTGTCGGGTAAGTTCCGACCTGCACGAATGGCGTAACGAAAGTGCGACTGTCTTGCCGACTGACACGGCGAACTTGTAGTGCCGGTGAAGATGCCGGTTGCCCGCAACTAGACGGAAAGACCCCGTGCACCTTTACTATACCTTTACCATGAACTATGGCCCTTGCTGCGCAGGATAGGTGGGAGGCTTTGATTCCAGGCTCTCGGGCTTGGAGGAGCCAACGGTGAGATACCACCCTGCGAGATCTGTGGTTCTAACTTACTCCCGTAATCCGGGAGAGGGACATGGTAAGGCGGGTAGTTTGACTGGGGCGGTCGCCTCCTAAACGGTAACGGAGGCGCGCGAAGCTACGCTCAGGCTGTTTGGAAATCAGCCGACGAGTGCAAAAGCATAAGCGTGGTTGACTGCGAGTCCTACAAGACGAGCAGGTACGAAAGTAGGCTTTAGTGATCCGGTGGTTCTGCATGGAAGGGCCATCGCTCAACGGATAAAAGGTACGCCGGGGATAACAGGCTGATCGGAGCCAAGAGTTCATATCGACGCTCCGGTTTGGCACCTCGATGTCGGCTCATCGCATCCTGGAGCTGTAGAAGGTTCCAAGGGTTAGGCTGTTCGCCTATTAAAGCGGTACGTGAGCTGGGTTCAGAACGTCGCGAGACAGTTCGGTCCCTATCTGTTGTGGGCGCAGGAGATTTGAGAGGACCTGTCCTTAGTACGAGAGGACCGGGATGGACGAACCTCTTGTGTTCGAGCTGTCATGCCAATGGCACCGCTCGGTAGCGAAGTTCGGTTGTGATAACCGCTGAATGCATATAAGCGGGAAGCACTCCTCAAGATGAGATCTCCCAACCCGTAAGGGATAAGAAGGGCCCAGGAAGACTACCTGGTTGATAGGCTGGAGGTGGAAGCGCAGTAATGCGTGTAGCTTACCAGTACTAATCGCCCGTTCGGCTTGACCATAAAATTTACTCGGTGCAGAAAACAGTTGTCAGTACTCAGTTGCCAGTCCTCCAGTTAGAACTGAACTGGAACTAGCAATGTTGTTGATGTCGTTCGAACCTGGATGACTGAGATGAACACTGATAACTGTGCGCCGACGAATTGAATTCTTGTCGATTTGAAATAAAGCCGATGTCCTCCGAGGTCCGGACCCGAAATCGGAAATAAACAACAAGAAAGTAAGCCACACCCAATCTATTCAGTTGTGAGGTATCGATACCTCACGATCTTTGAAATCAAGTTCGCAGCGATGAGCTCTCCTTGAGTTGGCGCGGCAGTGTCCGCGCCAGGAGGAATCAAGCTAAAAGCCAAGAGCTAATAGCCAAAAGCTGCTTCGACTTGTCGGTGATCATACCGCGGGGGATCCACCCGTTCCCATCCCGAACACGGAAGTTAAGCCCCGCTGGGCCGATTGTACTGCACGCGAAAGTGTGTGGGAGAGTAGGTAGTTGCCGGCATTAATAAAGGCCACGTTCAGAAATGAGCGTGGCCTTTTCCTTTGCGGTGAACATCAATTGGTTTGAGGGCTCATCGGGCGAATGACTTTCACTGCTCCCTCGTAGGTGCTATAGACGAGCTGATTGCCGTCCTGCTTGACCCGCATGATGAGCGGTAGGTTGGAGCCCACGAACGAGTCGACTAGAACGTACTTCCCATTTGTATGACGAAAGACAAAGTAACGATCTTTGTCCGCTAGTGGTATCTCTATGGAGACTCCGCTTAATGAGTTTTCACCATCTCTTGTGCCATCACTCAACCCGCCGACTCCGTATCCCGGGAAATGAATACTGAAAGCTGCATCAACCATCTCCTTTTGGCTGGAGAAGGAACCGGCGATTGGCGCTTCAACGACGAGTCGCTGAACGCGCGCAATTTCTGAGGGGTGAATGTTCTCGGGATCGTCCTTGTAATCCTCATAGGTCAGATAGTACTTCGTGAGCTTGATCCTCTGGCCCCGGTACTCGATATGGCTGGGGATGAATCGACGAACTATTGTCCACGTGGCGAAAAGCGCCACAACAACCAGGACGGAAATCAGGAGGTTTCGCTTCACAGCCTTGCAGTGATTCTGTTCCTTGACCGGTGGAAGGCACAATATGACCGAGGTAACAGCAAAGCCGTGGGGGATCCTTCGCAAAGACCGCTCAGGATTTCGGCAGAAGGCTCCCGCGCGCAAAGGACGCGCGCTCACGCCTTCTGAGCGCCTCAAGTTAAGCCCGGCTGGGCCGATTGTACTGCACGCGAAAGTGTGTGGGAGAGTAGGTAGTTGCCGGCATTAATAAAGGCCGTTGAGAGAAATCTCGACGGCCTTTTCCTTTTGCCGGGGTCAAAACACGCGCATCGCTAGGCGGGGGTGCTAGAATCCGCCACGGGGGTAGAGGGACATGAGCCGACCCAGACTTTTCGCTCTCATTGGATCGGGCGCTGCCCTAGCTCTTATTTTCGGAATCAGTACAAAGGCGCAACATACACGCCCATCGCTTGCCTTCGGGACAGCGCAGCTTTCGCTTGGCATGACGCCGGAACAGGCCGAAAAGAGCCTTGCAGATGCCAGCCGTCACATTGAGTTTATGAAACAGGACAAGCATACCGCGTTGGTGTGGGGAAACGATTCGGCGGGCCTGCGAGAAGTTGAGGGGCAGGTCACGTTTTCCAACGGGAGGCTGGTGTATGCGGCGTTCGACTTTCCGGCACCTCACGACGCTCACGAACTTGCCCAAGAGATCGCGGGCGCCGTCGACGGCACGGATTCCGCTGAGTGTAGGGTCGCAAACCTCAGCGGCCACGGAACTGGTGGCGGATACTCGGAAACCAGGTTTGACTGCGGTGCGAAAGGCTTTGAGGTGATAACTGTCGAGCCCCTCGCGGGAGAAGAGCGTTATACACCCGAGTTGAAGATGACGATTGGAGAATTCCTACGCGTCAAGTGAAGCAGCTTCTAGATTTTTTCCAGCTGCCGGGTGCCCCATCTTTCGCGTTTTTTGCGAAAGGTGGGATTCCACAACTCTCAACCTCGTGGGCCCCAACTTTTCCACACCCTGCCCATGTTCATCCAACCTTGACTGAGATTTCTGAACGTCTCATACTGGCTGCGGGACCAGGAAATCACCGCATCGAACTTGCTCGCTAACTCCTTGCGGCTCAAGATTTTGACCCCTAAGTTCTTTCCAGTCCGGATTTTGCGGGGAATTTCCTGCTAACTCAATGACTGCAAAGATCGAGGGGGGGAGGGGGATACCCTCTCTTTCCCGGAAGTTTCATTTTGGAACTGGGAGATCGCGATCGTGAAATTATGACCGCGATTTGGCTGATGCGATCGCGGGAGATGCCGACCTCTTCTTATAGGTAAGAGAAGATTCTGCGCAAGGCAAAGAACAGAGAGCAAAGAACAAAGAACAAAGAACCAGAGGGCCAAGCGCAGAGGGGAGCTTCTTATGAGTAATTCCATTTCCAGCTTGTATCTGGCCGCCGTAGCTACCGCCAACCAGGCCGCAACCGCGGCGCCGGCCGCCAGGCCGCAGCCATCTGCGAACGCCGGAGGCGACACCGTCCAACTAACCGAAGCCCAGCACGTCTACCAACTCTATAACCAGGGACAAAGAGTCTCGCAAATCGCCTCCAGCCTCAGCCTGACCGAAGCCGCCGTGAACAGCTATCTGAACCTAAGCGCCACCGGCTAAGCGTTAAAGGTTCTCGGCCGCCGTTTTCGATGTTCGAGCGCGAGCGTAAAGAAGTCGCTCACCTCCGGCGCCGATCACACCTTGCAGGGCGAATATGTGTGGGGGACTGGGGAGTTGCCTGCACAAAAAAAGGCCACGTTCAAAAATGAACGTGGCCTTTTTCGTTATCGACACTGTCAAGAATATCGAGGAGATTGGTGCCCCATTCTAGCCGCGTCCTTTGCGGCTAGAGTGGGGATTTTGACTTCCTACTGCGCCGGCGTCGCAGCGGGCGCTGCGGCTGGGACTTCGGCCGTGGTCTCGGACGCAACCGTCTTCGCCGTATCAATCTTCACGGTCGCCAGGATTTGTTCCAGGCGGGTGAAGACTTTGTCGCGGTCGACGTGCTTGACCAGGCCTTCGGCAGAAGCGTCAGTGGTGACGTTCAAGGCGAACTCGTAGCAGCTTCCATTCTGGTAGACGTGAAAGTACTTGGAGTCGCTCTGGCGCGTGCCTTCGCCCGAGACAGCTTCGGTGGCGCGCAGTTCCAGGTCACCGAGCATCAGCTTAGAGTTCGGCGCGGGATCGGTCTGCGCAACGACCGGCTGCGTGGACGCGCTTTGCGTGGGCGCCGACGCGGACTCGACCGAAGTTGCGGACGGGTTCACAGACGACGTTGCAGACGAAGCTGTCGACGGAGTCGCAGATGACGTCGCGACTGAGTTAGCCGCCGACTCGGTGGACGACGCGACTGCCGCGCCCTTGGGCTGCGGCACGGCGAACTCGGTGCATTGATCGGCAGTGAGGCTCTTGTGGACGCTCACGTCGAAGAATGCGGACGAGAAATCGGTGTTGGCGAATCCGGTTTCGGGGAGTTCGACGGCGGCGAGGGCGACTCCGCCGGGCTGGATGAAGTTCATCGCCATGGGATTCGCGGCCAGAAGGTCGGCAGCGGCGTCGCCAGTTTCAATGGCGTAACGGCGCGGATATTCGAAAGTTACGCCGTAGGTCTTATCGGCATAGTTCACCGTTGCGGGTTTCTTCTGCACGACTTTCTTCGGAGTGGGCTTCGCCGCAGCCTGCATGACTGGCGCGGGCATCGGCGTGATGACGCTCGGCGTCGGCGGCGCGGAAATCTGGTTGCTGGCTACGGGCTTCGGCTTGTTGTCACTGGAACAGCCGACGGTTAGGGAGCAGACGATCAGAACGGCGGCGAAGATGAGTGCGCCGGTGTTCTTGCTCCAGGTGGTTGCTTGCTTACCCCAAGCTACGGAATTGCGAGTTACCGAACTGCGAGTTACTGCGAGGTTGCGAACTGCGTTGATGCGGGTCATTGTGGTTGCCTCCTGCCGACTAGCGGCTAGCTTGAGGAATGCACGGGGAGCGCCAAGGAACGGGGCATTGAATTTGCGGGAGTTGTCGTCAGGATCGGCGAAAAGGCGTGTGGGGCACGGGACACGGCGTGGGCCGGGAAACACGCAAGGGGATTCGTCGTGGACCAGGAAGTCAGAAATCCCCACGTCTCAAAGGCGAGACGTGGGGCACCCGACCGCAGTCAGCTAGTATCTAGAGCGATGACGGTGCGATTGACCACGCTGTATCGGCCTGTCGGTCAGGCAGAACTCGACCTCATTCGGGTTAGTCATTTTCGTGAATTTCCTCCGCGGTTGCCGGAGCAGCCGATTTTCTATCCGGTGGTGACCGAGGCGTATGCAGAGCAAATTGCTCGCTTTTGGAACACGAAGGATGAACGCTCGGGATTTGCGGGATATGTTTTGCGATTTCGAGTACGGGCGGGAGTTTCTTGCTGAGTATGATATGCACGTCGTCGGAAACGCCGGGCATCGCGAATATTGGATTCCTGCCCGAGATCTGTCCCGGTTTAATGCGAACATTGTTGGGGAAATCGAGATCGTGTCCGAGTTTCATGGGGGTGAGGGAAGGTCAAAATCCCCACTCTAACGTCGCAGAGAGCGCGACGTTAGAATGGGGCACCCAGATCGAGACTCAGATCGAGAGTCAGGGTACCCGAGGAGGTGTCGTTTGAGATGGTCTGTTTTAGTCTTCGTGATCGTCGGGGCGTTGGCTTGGGGCCAGGCGGCTCCGGAGAAAGTCGTTATCGATACTGACATTGGCGACGATGTCGATGATGCGTTTGCGCTGGCGCTGGCGGTGAAGAGTCCGGAGCTTCAGATTCTGGGCGTGACTACGACGTTTGGCGATACTGAGGCGCGGGCGAAAATTGCGGACCGGTTTCTGGGTGAGATCGGGCGCGGGGAGATTCCGGTGCTGGCGGGAAAGGCGACGGCGACGAAGGGTCCGATGTCGCAGCAGAAGTATGGCGAGGGCGGGCATTTTGCGAAGCCTTCGCATGGGGACGCGGTGGAGTTTTTGCTGGAGCAGATTCGAAAACATCCGGGGGAGATTACGTCTGGTTGCGATTGGACCGCTGATGAATGTGGGAGCGGTGATCGACAAGGATGTGGCGACTTTTCGAAAGTTGAAGCGTGTGGTGCTGATGGGCGGGTCGATCCGGCGCGGGTATGGGGATTTGGGGTATACCGCGCCGGTGCCGCCGATGGCCGAGTGGAATATTTTGAATGACGTTGCGTCGGCGCAGAAATTGTTTGCGGCGGGCGTTCCGGTGTTTGTGATGCCGCTGGATTCGACGCAGTTGAAAATGGACGAGGTGAAGCGGGCCTTTCTTTTCAGCCAGGGAACGGCGGTCACGGACCAGCTTGCTGTGTTGTATCACTTGTGGGGGCAGGAGACTCCTACGTTGTTTGATCCGATGACGATTGCGTTTGTTTTGCGGCCGGAATTGTGTCCGGTGCAGGGGATGCATATTCGCGTGGATGAAAAGGGATTCACGCGCGAGGAGCCGGGGGCGGTGAATGCGCAGGTTTGTGTGGATTCGAATGCAGAGGATTTCTTTAAGTTTTATTTGAAGAGAGTCGCTGCTCGATAGCGAAGTAATCCCCACTCTAACGTCGCAAACTGCTCGACGTTAGAATGAGGCACCCGTTCGAGAGTTGGAGATCTGGGAATAATGAAGATGCGAACACTCAAAGCGTGGATGGTCTGTGTTGCGATTGTGCTGGGGTTGTGTCCGGTGATGTTTGGGCAGGCGAAGCAGAATGTCGATTTGGTCGTCAGCGGCGGGACTGTGGTGACGATGGATTCTGGGCGGGCGATTGTGCAGGATGGGAGTGTCGCGATTAAGGGTGATGTGATCGTTGCGGTTGGTCCGCGGGCGGAGATTGAGAGTCGATACACAAGTGCGCAGGTGATCGATGGGCGCGGAAGGCTGGTGCTGCCGGGATTTATCAACGGGCACACACACGTGCCGATGACTTTGTTTCGCGGGCTGCATGATGATGTGACGCTGCAGGACTGGCTTTACAAATATATTTTTCCGGCCGAAGCGAAGAATGTGAATGAAGAGTTCGTGCGCTGGGGTACGCGGCTGGCGGCGGCGGAACAGATTCGGGCGGGCGTGACGACCTTTGCCGACATGTATTACTTCGAGGACGCGGTGGCCGAGGAGACGAAGGCGGCGGGGATGCGTGGGGTGCTGGGCGAGACGTTTATCGATTTTCCGGCGCCGGATAATAAGACTAATGCGGAGATGATGGCGTATACCGAAAAGTTTCTGAAGCGGTGGCAGGGCGATCCGCTGATTCATGCGGCTCCAGCCCCACATTCGATTTATACGTGCTCGAAGAAAACGATTCAGGATGCGGCTGCGCTGGCGGCGAAATATCACGCGCCGCTGCTGATGCATGTCTCGGAGATGAAGAAGGAATGGGACGACAGCGAGAAGGCGAACGGAATGTCTCCGGTGCAGTATTTGGAGAAGATTGGCGTGCTGGGGCCGGAACTAGTGGCCGCGCATTGTATTTTTGTCGATGAGGCGGACCGGAAACTCCTCGCGGAGCGGCACGTGGGGTGCGTGCATAATCCGTCGAGCAACATGATGATTGCGAGCGGAGTTTCTCCAGTGCCGGAGATGCGGGCGGCGGGAGTGGCGGTGGGGCTGGGGACGGATGGTCCGGCGGGAAGTAATAACGATTTGGATTTGATGGAGGAGATGGATCTGGCGGCGAAGCTGGCGAAGATTTCGAAGATGAATCCGCTGGCGCTGAATGCGAAGGCCGTGGTGGAGATGGCGACGATCGATGGCGCGCGGGCGCTGCACATGGAGAAGGAGATTGGATCGCTGGAGGCGGGGAAAAAAGCGGATCTGATTTTGATTAGCTTGGATGAGCCGAATGGGGTTCCGATGTATGACGTGTATGCGCAGATTGCGTATTCGCTGAAGGGCAGCGATGTGGAGACGGTGGTGATTGGCGGGCGGGTGGTGATGCGCGAGCGGAAGTTGCTGACTGTCGATGAGTCGGCGGTGCTCGAGAAGGCGCGGGAGTATGGGAGGTCGGTGAAGGCTTCATTGGGGATGGAGTAGTTAGGAGCCGAGGTCGAGAGTTATTGGTCGCAATACTCAATTCAAAATCCCCACTTCTCGTGCAAAGGACGCGCGAGAAATGGCGCACCCTCGAGACACGTGGTTCTGGCCACTCCCTTATAATCAACAGATTCTTTATGGCTGCGATTCTTGAGCGGATTGTTGCGGCTACGCGGGCGCGGGTGGCGGAGGCCAGGCGCGGCGCGGATTTGCGTGAGTTGGAGCAGGCTGCGGAACGGCATGTGCCGCGCGGGTTTCGACGGGCGCTGGCTGCGAAGAGTCGCGACGGAGTGGCGGTGATTGCGGAGTTGAAAAAGGCGTCGCCCGTCGAAAGGGCTGATTCGGGCGGAGTTTCATCCGGCGGAGTTGGCGCGGGAGCTGGAGGCGGCTGGGGCCGCGGCGCTTTCGGTGTTGACGGATGAGGAATTCTTTCAGGGGTCGCTGGGAAATTTGCGGGAGGCTTCGGCGGCGGTGACGATTCCGTGTTTGCGGAAGGACTTCATCGTGGATGAATTTCAGTTGGTGGAGGCGCGGGCGAATTCGGCCGATGCTGTGCTGCTGATTGTGGCGGGGTTGACTCCGGAGGAATTGAGTTCGCTTGCGGCTGCGGCGCGACGGCGCGGATTAGATGTTTTGTGTGAGGTGCATGATGGCGAGGAGTTGCAACGGGCGCTGGATGCGGGATGCGATTTGATTGGAGTGAACACGCGCGATCTGCGGACGTTTAAGGTGGATCTGGAGACGGCGTTTGCTTTGGCAGAGAAAATTCCTGCTGGAGTGGTGAAGGTGGCTGAGAGTGGGATTCATTCTGCGGAAGATGTGGGGCGGCTGCGGGCGGCGGGGTATGACGCGTTTCTGGTGGGGGAGTCGTTGATGCGGGCGGCGTCGCCGGGTGGGGCGCTGCGGGGGTTGCTAGTGCCCGGTACTCAGCATTTTGTCCGCGGTTGAGTTGGCGAGTTTGGACTGGGAACCCCTGTTTAGCTCTTGGGTGGTGCGGGCGAGCACGAGGTCCTTCGACTGCGGTTTTGCTTCGCTGATCGCGAAGCAAAATGCTCGCTCAGGATGACAGTTCATTTTTACTCGCGAGTGACAACTGATTCGCGGCAACTACACTATGACTTGGGTGAAGATTTGTGGGATGACGAATCTGGAGGACGCGCTCGTTGCGGTTGAGGCGGGGGCGGATGCGGTGGGGTTTGTTTTTTATGAGAAGAGTCCGCGGTACGTGACGGTGGAGACGGCGCGGGAGATCTGTGAGAAGTTGCCGGGGACTGTGGAGAAGGTGGGAGTGTTTGTGAATGAACCTCCGGAGCGGGTGTCAGCTATGGTGGACGATTCGGGCATAACGGCAGTGCAATTTCACGGGGATGAGTATAAGAGCCCTGAGCAGTATGCGATCAGCGGCAAGATCTTTTTTAGTTTGCCTGCCTTGAGAGGCTCTGCGGGACCTGAGGGCTCCGATTGGCTCCTTCACCATACCGAAGCTTCCCGCGTCCTCTGGAGTTCTGCTGGATTCGGGACTCAGGATCTGCGAGGCGGAACGGGGAAAACTTTTGCCTGGGGAGAGGCGCGTGGCTGGTTCGAGGATTGAGGAACCTTTACCCAGTCGTGATCGCTGGTGGCTTGACGCCATCGAATGTGGATGGGCGGCTGAAATCTTCGAGCCTTGGGGAGTGGATGTGGCTTCGGGGGTGGAGGCGCGGCCGGGGAAGAAGGATCCGGAGAAGGTGCGGGCGTTTGTGCGGGCGGTGCGGGAGATGGATCGGAAGAGTGAGTTAGGAATGGCTACGGTTCCGCGGACTACGAAAGTCAAAATCCCCATTTCTCGCGCAGAAACCGCGCGAGAAATGGGGCACCCTCGGGTTTCTTCTTCGGCTCGCGGTTCTTCTTTGCGCGTTGTCGCGTCAGCGAATGAGCCGGGGCGGTTTGGGGTTTATGGCGGGCGGTATGTGCCCGAGACTTTGATGGCGGCGCTCGAGGAATTGGAGCGCGAGTATGAGCGGGCGAAGCGGGATAAGAAATTTCAGGCGCGGCTGACGGAGTTGCTGACGACTTATGCGGGACGGCCTACGCCGTTGTTTTTTGCGCGGCGGCTTACGCAGAAATTAGGTGGGGCGAAGATTTATTTGAAGCGCGAGGATCTGCTGCACACGGGAGCGCACAAGATTAATAACTGCCTAGGGCAGGGGTTGCTGGTCGAGCGCATGGGGAAACATCGCGTGATCGCTGAGACTGGGGCGGGGCAGCACGGAGTTGCTACGGCGACTGTTTGTGCGCTGCTCGGGTTTGAGTGCGTCGTCTATATGGGTACCGAGGACATGCGGCGGCAGGAGTTGAATGTGTTTCGCATGCGGTTGCTAGGGGCGGAGGTGCGCGGTGTGTCGTCGGGGTCGCGCACGCTGAAGGATGCGATCAACGAAGCGATGCGCGACTGGGTTACAAATGTGCGGACTACGCATTATTTGCTGGGGAGCGTGCTGGGGGCGCATCCGTATCCGACGATGGTGCGGGATTTTCATCGGGTGATTGGGCGCGAGGCGCGGGCGCAGATTCTGAAGGCTGAAGGGAAATTGCCGGCGGCGATTATTGCGTGCGTGGGTGGGGGATCGAATTCGATTGGGATTTTTTACGACTTTCTGAATGACAAGAAAGTCCGGCTGGTCGGCGTTGAGGCCGGAGGGCGTGGTGAAAAGCTGGGCGATCATGCGGCTCGATTTCGCGGAGGATCGCCGGGAGTGCTGCAGGGGACTTATTCTTATGTGCTGCAGGATGCGGGCGGACAGATTGCGCTGACGCATTCGGTGTCGGCGGGGCTGGATTATCCGTCGATTGGGCCGGAGCACGCGGCGTTGCGTGATGCGGGGCGGGCCGAGTATGTGCCGGCGTCGGATGCGGAGGCGCTGGCAGCGACTACACTGCTCGCGCGGACGGAGGGGGTTATTCCGGCGCTGGAGTCGGCGCATGCGGTGGCGGAAGTGGTGAAGCGGGCTCCTCGCATGAAGAAATCTGAGGTCGTGATTGTGAATATTTCCGGGCGCGGGGACAAGGATATTGGGATTATGCGGGAGAACTTGAAACTGGATTCGTGATTCCCTGCAATGCTAAGAGCAAAGACGGCGGCCGCGATAGAAATTCCTTTCTAGGCCACCGGTCGAACGTAGGTGCACGGATCCTTCGACTGCGGTTTTGCTTCGCATTCGCGAAGCAATATCCTCACTCAGGATGACAGAGTTATATATGCCGTTGACGCTCCACAAGAAGCCGGCGCTGGTGGTGTATGTGACATGCGGGGATCCCGATCTCGCGACTACGCGGGAGATTGTGCTGGCGGCGATTGATGCGGGCGCGGATGTGATTGAACTGGGCGTGCCGTTCAGTGATCCGGTGGCGGACGGGCCGGTGATTCAGCGGGCGAGTGAGCGCGCGCTGAAGCATGGAACGTCACTGGCGCAGGTGTTGACGCTGGCTGCGGAAGTGCGGGAGCAGGCGCAGTCGACAGGGCTGATTGTGTTTTCGTATTTGAATCCGATTTTGCGGATGGGAATGGAAAAGTTTTGCAAAGTCGCGCGGGCTGCGGGAGTGGACGGCGCGCTGGTCACGGATCTGCCGGTGGAAGAGGCTGGAGAATACTTGCGGGCAATGCGGGGGCATGATCTGTCTCCGGTGTTTCTGGCGGCGCCTACGAGTCCGGACGCGCGATTGAAGCGGATCGCCGAGGCTTCGCGGGGATTCGTATACGCAGTGTCGCGTACTGGAGTTACGGGAGCGCGACAGCAACTGGCGACAGATGCGCGGAAGTTGGTGCGGCGGTTACGGCGCGTCACCAAGTTGCCGGTGGCACTGGGATTCGGGATTTCTACGACGGAGCAGTTTGCGGAAGTGGGTGAGTTCGCCGACGGGGTCGTCGTAGGCAGTGCGATTGTGGAGACGATCGAGCGGAATCGCGGGCGGGAGGCAGTAGCGGTGAGGGAGTTTGTCGGGAAGTTGTTAGCTGAGAGCTGTGAGCCAACGGCTGTGGCGCGGTGAGGAACTCTGGCACAAACTGAGTCAAAGTCCCCACTCTAGAGTCGCAGAAAGCGCGACGTTAGAATGGGGCACCCGGTGCCGTGGTTCTATAAGGGCCTTCCATGGATATCGAAGATTGGCGAAAGAAAATTGATGAGGTTGACCGGCGGCTCGTGGAATTGATCAGCGAGCGGGCGCGGGCAGTGGTGGAAATTGGCAAGCTGAAGCGCGATACTGCGCTGCCGATTTACGAGCCGGATCGGGAGCGGATTGTTTTCGCCAACGTGCAGGCGGCGAATCGGGGGCCGTTGCCGGGGCGGGATTTGGTGCGGATTTACGAGCGCATTATCGATGTGATGCGGAATGTGCAAAAGGAAGAGATTGTGACCAAGGCCGAGCCGGCCGATGCGGGGACGGAATTGGATTCGGAAGTGAATGATTGAAAATCGCTTCTTGCTGCTAGCTTTTTGCTAATCCGAATTTCTGTGAGCTTATGGGTTATTGCTCGTGGTTTGGAAACAGTGGTTCCTCCCTTCCCTTCGGGCAGGGTCGGGTCGGAATGACAACGACGGTGGGCTAGGGCTAGAAGCTAAGAGCTAGAAGCTAGGAGCTGGTTTTTATGATTGTGGCGATGCAGGAAGGCGCGGATGAGCAGTTGATTCAGCAGGTGATTGAACACCTGGTGAAGATTGGGTTTGAAGTGCACCGTTCGACTGGGGCGCGGATGACCGTACTCGGCGCGGTGGGGTCGGGGATCGATTTCGACATCCGCAACGTGGAACTGTTGCCGGGGGTGCAGGAGGTGCATCGTATCAGCTCGCCCTACAAGCTGGCGGGGCGAAGCTTTCGGCCGGAGGGGACGATCGTCAAGCTGGGGAACGGGATCGAGATTGGTGGGAATGAAATTGTGGTGATGGCGGGACCGTGCTCGGTGGAGACGCGGGAACAGATATTTTCTGCGGCCGAGGCTGTGGCGAAGGCTGGGGCGAAGGTGCTGCGGGGCGGGGCGTTCAAGCCACGGAGCTCTCCGTATTCATTTCAGGGACACGGCGAGGATGCGCTGAAGCTGCTGCGCGAGGCGGGCGAGAAATATAAGCTTCTCGTGATCAGCGAGGTGATGGAGATTTCGCAGATTCCGATGATGCTGCCTTATGTGGATATTCTGCAGGTGGGCGCGCGCAACATGCAGAATTTCAATTTGTTGCGTGAACTGGGAAAGGTGCGCAAGCCGGTGCTGCTGAAGCGTGGAATTGCGGCGACTTTTGAAGAGCTGCTGCTGTCGGCGGAATACGTAATGTCGGGCGGTAATTATGATGTGATCTTGTGCGAGCGCGGTATTCGGACGTTTGAGACTTACACGCGCAACACGATGGATATTTCTGCGATTCCGATCATTCACAAGCTGTCGCATTTGCCGATCACGGCCGATCCGTCGCACGGCACGGGGCGGCGGGACAAGGTGGCTCCGATGGCGCGGGCGTCGGTGGCGGCGGGCGCGGATGCGCTCCTGATAGAAGTGCATTGCGATCCGAACAAAGCGTGGTCCGACGGGGCGCAATCGCTGTTTCCGGAGCAGTTCGCGAAGCTAATGGATGAGCTGAGGATGATTGCGCCGGCGGTGGGCAGAAAGATCGGGTAATCGTTTTTCACCACAGAGACACAGAGGCGCAGAGAAAGACAAGTCTTGCTTCTTAGTCTCCGAGAGGTTCCCCCCACCCAAACGATCCACTGTCAGGTTTTTTGATTTCGGTTTGTTCTCTGTGCCTCTGTGTCTCTGTGGTGAATTGATTTATGGCGATCCGGCAAATCACGATTATTGGGACTGGGCTGATCGGCGGGTCGCTGGGACTTGCGCTGCGCAAGAAGAAATTTGCCGGACGGATTGTGGGATGCGATCGTGAGGGGACGCTGGAGCGGGCGCGCGCGCGGGGCGCGATTGACGATGGAACCGCGAATCCTGGGGACGCGGTGCGTGGGAGCCAGGTTGTAGTGCTGGCGACTCCGGTGCTTGCGATTGTGGATCTGATCGAACGCCTGGGGCCGGTGCTTTCGGCCAAGACTTTGCTGACTGACGTTGGGAGCACGAAGACTGCTGTGGTCGAGCAGGCGGTGAAAGTGTTTGGCAAGAGTGCGGGCAAGCGGTTCCTTGCGGGGCATCCGATGGCGGGGAGAGAAATGAGCGGAGTCGACTATGCGGATGCGGATTTGTTCGACAAGGCGGTTTGGTTTCTGTCTCCGCTGCCGGGGCAGGATTTGTCCGGGTTGAATTTGAATGAGGGGCTGTTCGCGGAGTTTGCGGGATGGATTGACGCGATTGGCGCGCGCATTGCGATGCTGCCGGCGGAGGAGCATGATCGGCTGTGTGCGTGGATCAGCCATGTTCCGCAGATGATTTCGACGGCGCTGGCGGCGGCGCTGGTGGAGGAGTTTGGCGACGAGGCTCCGCTGCTCGCGGCCGGCGGGCGGGCGCTGCAGGAGATGACGCGGATTTCGGCGAGTCCGTATTCGATGTGGCGGGATATTGCGATCAGCAACAAATCGAATCTGGAGAAAGCGCTATGGAAAGTGGAGCAGCGGCTGACGCATATTCGGGAGAATCTGGCGACGCGGGAACTGGCCGCGGAGTTTGAACAGGCGCACGCGCTGCGGAAGGCCGCAATAAAGAAACGATGATTGACATGTGATGCTATAATGTATCACATGAAAACAATGAGCGTCCGGGACCTGCGCTACCGTTTTCCCCAGATCGAAGCCCATCTGCGCGATGGAGAGGCGATCGCTATCACCAAGCGGAAGCGGGTAATCGCGCGGCTGGTACCGGAGCGTCCGGCGCCCGAGAAGGCCCCTGATTTCGGAGCCATGCTGAAGGCGATCTACGGCAAAAGAAAAATGAAAATAAGCGGGGCCGAGTTGGTGGCGCTGCAGCGGGGCGAGCGTTGAGGGTTTATGCCGACACCAGTTTCCTGGTGTCGCTGTACTGCTTAGATGCGCATTCCGCCTCGGCGATCCGGCAGGTTCGCCGCTCCAATCCAGCGATGGTGTTGACGCCGCTCACCGAACTGGAGTTGGCGAACGCGCTGGAGTTGCGCGTATTCCGCAAGGAGGCTTCGTCGGCGGAGATTCGCGCGGCACGAGCTGAAATGCAGAAACACATTCAGAGCGGGTTCTTCTCGTTGGTGGCCATGCCGATTACCGTACATGAACTGGCGCAGCGAATCGCTTTTCGGCAAACCGCCGCAACCGGCGTGAGAACGCTGGACATTCTGCATGTCGCGAGCGCACTGCTGTTGCGTGCCGAACGATTCTGGAGTTTTGACGTACGCCAGGCGAAGCTGGCTGAGGGCGAAGGATTGCGAGTACGCTAAGAGCAGAGTACTAAAAGAGACTCCGAGCATGAAACGCTATGAATCATGAGACGCTATGAATAAAGTTGTCGCCAATGCGGACGAGGCCATCCGCGACGTGTTTGACGGCGCGTCGATTATGATCGGCGGGTTCGGGCTGTGTGGGATGCCGGAGAATCTGATTCGGGCCCTGGCTCGCAAGGGGACGAAGAGTCTGAGGACCATCAGCAACAATGTTGGCGTTGACGGCGTGGGGAATGGATTGCTGCTGGCGGCGGGACAGATTCTGCATCACATCGGAAGTTATGTTGGCGAGAATAAGCTGCTGGAAGAGATGGTGTTGAAGGGGACGATCAAACTCGACCTCGTGCCGCAGGGTACGTTCTCCGAGAGGATTCGCGCGGGGGGCGCGGGGATTCCGGCGTTTTATACGCCGACCGGCGTGGGGACGATTGTTGCCGAAGGCAAGGAGACGCGGGAGTTCGATGGGCGCACTTATCTGATGGAGCGCGGGCTGACGGCTGATTTTGCGTTCGTGAAGGCTTGGAAGGGCGATCGCGAAGGAAATTTGGTGTATCGAAAAACCGCTCGGAATTTTAATCCTATGATGGCGACTGCGGCTCGCGTGACGATTGCTGAGGTGGAGCATTTGGTGGATGTTGGCGAGTTGGATGGGGATGCGATTCACACGCCTTCGATTTATGTGAAGAGGATTTTTCAGGGGGAGTTGTATGAGCGGAGGATTGAGCGGAGGACAGTGAGGAAGGTGGGTTAGTCCTGATCGGCGGATCCCGAGCCCCGAGTCGGACGTCAGAGGGGGAATTCCCTGAGGCAGTGCGGGGTCGGGCCGGAAGTGCTGGGATCCTTCGACTGCGGTTTTGCTTCGCTTTCAGCCGAGCAAAATCCTGGCTCAGGATGACAGCGTGAATTATGAGTAAGCCCGGTAAAGACGTGGACAAGCGCGAACGCATAGTTAAGCGGATTGCGCGGGAGTTGCGCGATGGGTTTTATGTGAACCTGGGCATTGGCATGCCTACGCTCATTGCGAATCATGTGCCTGCCGGGATGGAAGTTACGCTGCAGTCGGAGAATGGAATGCTGGGGATTGGGCCGTATCCCGTCGAGGGGACGGAAGATCCCGATCTGATCAATGCCGGCAAGGAAACGGTGAGCGAGATGCCGGGGACTTCTTATTTTTCGAGTGCGGATTCGTTTGCCATGATTCGCGGCGGGCATATTGATTTGAGCGTGCTGGGTGCGATGGAAGTGGATGAGACGGGGAGCCTGGCGAACTGGATGATTCCGGGGAAAATGGTGAAGGGGATGGGCGGCGCGATGGACCTGGTGGCGAGCGCGCGGCGCGTAGTGGTGGCGATGGAGCATACGACGCGCGAAGGCGCGCCGAAGATTTTGAAGAAGTGCACGCTGCCGCTAACGGGAGTGCGCGTGGTCGATACGATTGCGACGGAGATGGCGTATATTCGCGTGAGGGACGATGGACTCGTGCTGGAGGAAATTGCACCGGGGTTGACCGTGGAGGATGTGCAGCGGGCGACTGAGGCGCGGCTGATTGTGAGTCCGGGGTTGAAGGTGATGGAGACCTAGGCTGCGTAGCTTTCAGCGGCGGAAGCCGCTCTTCTTTTTCTTCTTACGGCACGACTAAAGTCGAGCCCTTCCCGTTTGTGCTCAACGCGGCGCTGAAGCGCCGCTCTTCCACAAATTAGCCTCATCCACGAATTAGGGAGCCCGCGAATTGGCGCTCTTCCAAAACTTTACGCGGCGGCGATGCGGCGGATCAGGTCTTCTTGTTCTTGCTTGCTTTCGGCGCCGATGGTGAAGGCGTCGAGCAGGTTCAGCGACAAGGCATATTTGATCGCTTCGTCCTGGCGGGTGCGCAGCGTGCCTTGGCCTAGGATTTTCATTCCTACCACGGCCTTCCCTGTCGACTTCATTTCTTTTAGAACTCCAGCGACCGTCGCCGGATCGGCGTCCATGAACGCGCCGACGGGGTTGATGCGGGCTAGGTCGATTTCGACCCAGGGGGATTTCGCGGCGGCGCGCAGGGCTTCGATGGAGTGGCAGGAGCAGCCGTGGGTGCGGATGATTCCTTTTTGTTTGGCCTCGGAGAGAGTGTCCATGGCGCCGCGGAATCGGTCGGTCCAGTCGGACTCGGTGACGCAGTGCATCAGGCAGACGTCGAGGTAGTCGGTGCCGAGTTCGCGGCGGAAGCGGTCGAGGTCGGCGCGCATGCCGGCTGCGTCGCGCGCCCAGGATTTTGTCAGGACCGTGACTTTGTCGCGCTGCACATGCTTGAGTGCTTCGGCGACGTGGGGATGACTTCCGTAGGAGTCGGCGGCGTCGAAGAAGCGCAGGCCGCGGTCGTAGCCGTTGAGCAGGAGGTCGGAGAGTCCTTTGACGCCGAGCACGGTTTGATGCGAGTGATGCTCGGAGCCGACGGTGCCGGTGCCCATGGCGAGACGGCTGGTCTTGATGCAGGTGCTGCCGAGGGTGACGGTGTCGGAGGCGGAGAATTTTGCTGAGAGTGTCTGTTCGGCGATGGCGTTGAGGATAGATTTGGAGCTGAGCCAAGTCGCTCCGACGCCTGACGCGGAACGAATGAGGAATTCGCGGCGACGCATGGGGGACCCTCCTGAATTGGCTTTCTAAGAGGCTACATCAGAAGGGCGGGGCAAGGGAAGGCGACCACGGGGGCTAAAGCCCCACATTCTGGAATCCTTTACGCGGCCCTGAAGGGCCGCTCCTCCACGCGCTGCTGTCGGGGAGGGTTTCCTCTCGCTCAAATCCGGAACGGGGCGGCCAGCAGGCGGAACGGGAGGGTGATGGCCACGAAGACGAGCTCCAGGATGCCGTGGACGGCCACGCCGACGATGCGGAACGGGAGCAGTAGCAGCCACACGAAGGGATAGGCGACCAGCGCCAGCAGCGCGAGGGGCCAGCAGACAACGAAGAGAATGCACCAGAGCAGGAACGTGAACATGGGGAGACCTCCTTCCCTTCCTGAATTATTGTACGTCTGGGTTGAGGGAAAAGTTCCGTTGTTCGTTCGAACTTTGTTTTGAGTTTCCATCCCAATTCTCAAAGCGAAATTCCGTTCGAACTCTTCACTCGAACTGTTTGCGGAAGTTGGCGAGCTGTTGCTGGATCTCGGAGAGTTCATGGCGGAGCGCTGCAACTTCTTGTTCCAGGCGAGCGATGCGCTCTGTGGCGGAGGCGGCAGAATTTGTGGCGGGGTGCGCGGGCGAGTTGCCCGCGGCCATACTCGTCCCGCTTGGCCGGCTGAGCTCTGGCAGTTCGCCGGAGAAAAGGTGCGTGTAGCGGGATTCTTTGGTGCCGGGCTGGCGCGGGAGGATTGCGGCCAGCGGTGGTTCGCGTTGGGCCAGGCGGTCTAGGGTGGAGACGACATCATCGAGCGCTTCGAAGTGGTACATGCGGTCGGTGCGGCCGCGGAGTTCGCCGGGAGTTTGCGGTCCGCGGAGCAGGAGGACGCAGACGATGGCGATTTCGCGGCGGTCGAAGTTGAAAACTTCCTGCAGGCGGTGCTCGAATTTCGTGACGCGGCTGTCGGCGCCGCTGGCTGGGCCGGCTAGGCGTTTTTCTTGCAGCGAGGCGAGAGCATCTCGGACGGCGGATTCGTCGAGGGTCATGACCGGGTCGCGATTGTTTTTTTGATTGCACGCGTTGACCAGGGCGTTGAGCGAGAGGGGGTAGTAGTCGGGCGTGGTGATGTCTTTTTCGACCAGAGCGCCGACGACTCGGGTTTCGATTTCGGTGAGGAGCAAGTTCATGGACCGTCAATTCTAATTGGCCGGAGTCGTGTGGACAGGGGCGTCAAGGACAGCACCTGCGGCCGCAGAGAGTTTGTAGTTCAGCGTGACTTTTGTATGGACAGTCATAGGCGCACCATTGAGTAAGAAGGGCTTGTAGTGCCACTGCTTGACGGCTTCTATGGCTGACGAAGCCAGAACGGGATCGCCGCTGATGAGCTGAACCTCTTGAACCTCACCTGCCTGGCTAATTTTGACTTGAAGTTCGACAAGGCCGTGAACACCGGCTTTCAGGGCTGCTTGCGGATATACGGGATCGGCTCGTTTCTCCCGTAGTGCGCGGATGACGTCTTCGCGTACGCGAACCGCAGTTGGGCGTGCTTGCGCAAAAGTGGCAGGGCTTAAGGCGAACAGTAGGAAGCAGAGGAGAGTTTGGCGGATCATAGATAACGCATCGGACAAAATGCGGTTAATTGTACATCCTGAGGCTGCGCGCCGAATTGCAAGACGAGTCCGAGGCCGTGGCTTCAGTGGGTGGGCTGAGAGAGGCAGGAAATCAAAATCCCCATTCTAATCTCACTAAAGTGCGGTGAGATTAGAATGGGCCACCCTCAGATTCTTTATCCTCGCGGCTTCGCTTAGAACAATGCGGTCGAGCGGCGCTTCCAGGGCTTGCCTTTTTCTTGGGCTACTTTTTCCATGTCTCCGACGTAGGCTCCGGCTTGGGTCAGGACGTGGTGCAGGTCGTTGCCGATGCTGATGAAGGTGAATCCTTTTTCGAGGAATTCGCCGACGCGGCTGGTGCCGAAGAGGAACAGGCCGAGGATCACGTTATTTTTTCTGGCATTGTCGATCAACTTTTTCGTGGCGGCGTCGAGTTCGGGCGATGTGTACATGTGGGGGAACTCGTATTTGCTGTAGAGGCCCATCGACATGCAGAGGTCGTTCTGGCCGAGGAAGAGGATGTCGACGCCGGGGACGGCGGCGATTTCGGCGATGTTGTCGATGCAGGAGGCAGTCTCGACTTGGAGGGCGACGATGCCTTCGCTGTTCCAGGTGCCGGCGTAACCGAGGAGTCCGGCTTTGTTCATGCTGCGCTGCGGAAAATAAACGGAGCGCGTGCCGACAGTGGGATACTTCATGCAACTGACTGCAATGCGTGCCTCTTCGGCGGTGTTGATGTAGGGGACTAGGACGCCGTCGGCGCCCAGGTCGAGAGATTGCTGGATGCCGGGGCGGTCGTCGTATCCGCCGACGCGGACGAGGGATTTTGCGCCGCCGTTGGCGATGCCGCTTAGCATGGCGGAAAGTTTTTCGTAGCCCATGGGGCCGTGCTGGGAGTCGACCAGGAGCCAGTCGTATCCGCTGTATGCGAGCTGCTCGGCGACGGTGGGGCTGTGGGCATTGAGGAACAGGCCCATCTTCGGGATGTCGGCGCGGAGTTGCTTTTTGAATTCGGATCCGCTGAGTGCGGGGTCGGGCATGGGAATCCTCCTGGAAGTCGAATTGATGAGTGTACCGTATGGGGCGATGGGAGCGGAGAATGTGGGATGAATTTTTCGGGGAGTGACCCGGGGATAGGGCGAGCAGCGGATTCCTCTCGCCGTCGCGATTGCTCCGGCCGCCTTCGGAATGACAGGGGTGGAAATCGCGGCTATAGTGTGTCTGACTAGGAGATCAGGATGCGACTGCTCTTGAATTGGGTGTTGAGTGCGATTGCGGTGTGGATTGTGTCGAAGCTGGTGCCGGGCGTGCACGTCAGCGGTCCGGCGGCGGCGCTGATTGCGGCGCTGGCGATTGGGTTTATCAATGCGACGCTGGGTTTCGTTTTGAAGATTATTACATTTCCTTTGACGCTGCTGACGCTGGGACTGTTTTGGTTCGTGATCAATGCGCTGATGCTGGAGCTGGCGTCGGCTGTGGTACCGGGATTTCAGGTGCGCGGATTCTTCGCGGCGTTCGTGGGCGCGATTGTGCTGAGCCTAGTGAACTTGGTACTGAAAGCGATTGTGATGCCGAGCAAGGATCCGCGATAGCAGGAAGCTCGGTAGGTTCTGATGTTGCGACTCAACAGCAGGTTCCTCCACTGCGCCGTCGCTGTCGCTCCGGCTTCGGTCGGAATGACAATTTTGTTTTTGGACGGTGTTTTGGACGATAAAGACTGCAGCTGTTTAATTTTTCTTCTTCGGTTTGATTGCCTGCCAGTCTTCTTCTTTCAAAACCCTTCCTAGATTGCTGAATTCTCCGGCGCCTTGCAGGAATTCGCCGCCGTCTATGCGGATGACTTCGCCGTTGATGTAGGCGGAACCGTCGCTCACCAAGAACGCCGCGAGGTTGGCTAACTCTTCGACGGTGCCGAAGCGATGTTGCGGGTTGCGATCGAGGGCGAGGGTTTCGAGTTGGGGGAGCGGCACCACGCGGGAGAATGCGCCTTGCGTGGGGATCGGTCCAGGAGCGATGGCGTTCATGCGGATGCCGCGGTTGCCCCACTCGACGGCCAGGCTGCGGGTGAGGGCTTCGACTCCGGCTTTGGAGACGGCCGAGGGGACGACATAGGCCGAGCCCACCGGCGCGTAGGTGGCGGAGATGCTGAGGACGGTGCCGGGATGTTTGGCGGCAAGCCAGCGGCGTCCGCAGGCCAGGGTGCAGTTTAGCGTTCCCATCAGCACGATGCCGATCACGGAGTTCCACGCGCGGGGAGACAGCGCTTCTGTGCGGGCGATGAAGTTTCCGGCGGCGTTGTTGACCAGGATGTCGAGGGGAGCTTCGCTCCAGATGGTGTTGATCATGGCTTCCACGGCTTCGAGGTTGCGGACGTCGCAGGGGATGGCGTGGATTGTCCCTCGGGTCTCTCGAGAAAGCTCGGTGGCGGTTTGTTCCAGGACTTCTTCGCGGCGGCCGCAGATGTGGACCGTCGCTCCGAGTTCGAGGAAGCGTCGGGCCATGCCCTTGCCGAGGCCGGTGCCGCCGCCGGTGATGAGGATACGTTTGGACTTCAGAAGGTCGGTGCGGAACATGAGATCACTTTTACCAGCGAACAGGATCCCTTGTCATGCTGAGCGGAGCGGGCGGGAGGGCTTAGCCCTCCCGCCTGCGGAGTCGAAGCATCCCTATAGTTGCGCGTGGCGTTGGCGATCCAAAACTCCGCCAGCTGTGTGCCCCGGGTAGGGATGCTTCGACTGCGCAGGGACGATCGCTTTGCTCTCGTCGCTGCTCCGCTCAGCATGACAGGCTTCGGTGAAGTTTTGCGGTGCTATACGCTGCACGCTACGCGGAAGCCGTAGTCGGCGTATTGGAATTCTGGGGGGATGCTGGAGCGGGCGGAGCAGCGGGCGACTTTGATTTGGTGACGCCAGGAGCCTCCGCGGGAGGATTTGCGGGAAGGCTTCATCGAGCTTTGTTCGGGGCCGCGCGGATTTTGCTCGGGAGAAATCGCGTAGTAGTTCGGGTCGTACCAGTCGCTGCACCACTCGTGGAGGTTGTCGCAAATGTCGTAGAGACCGATACCGTTGGGGGCGTAGCGGGCGACTGGTTCGGGGCCGGTTTGCCAGCGCTTGGCATAATCGGGGAGAAATTGCGGGGGATCGTCGCCCCAGGGGAATTGTTTTTGCTCCAGGCCGCCGCGGGCGGCGAGCTCCCACTCGGCTTCGCTGGGCAGGCGATAGTGGCGGCCGGTCTGCGTGCTTAGCCATTCACAGTAGCGGGCGGCTTCGTGCCAGGAGACTGCGGTTACTGGTTGTTGAGGATGATAGAAATTTGGATCTTGCCAGAATGGCGGTGGCGCGGAGCCTGCCGCGGTGAGGAAGCGCACGTATTCGGCGTTGGTGATTTGCGTGGCGGCCAGGCGGAAGGCATTGATAGAGACGCGATGGATGGGACGCTCGCAGTCCTGACCGGAGTTGGAGCCCATCAGGAATGAGCCTGAGGGGATTGAGACCAGAGTTGGTTCCAGCGCGTCGGTAGGAACTTCGAACTGTAGTGGACTGAGCGCCATGGTGGTTGCCGAGTGTTCTCTCCAGGGGTAGATTTTATCAGCGCAGATATTTGGAGGTTGTTATGGCGGAGAAGAAGCTGCAGTTTCAGGCGAAGATTCAGGGGAGAGAGGCGGGAGTGGTGGCGGCGATCGAGCCGCCGGTCGATGTGATTGAGTATTTTGGAACGCGGGCGCGGGTGCCGATCCGGGGGACGATTAATGGCTTTGCGTTTCGTTCTTCGCTGATGCCGTGCGGCGGGGCGCGCATGATGCCGGTGAACCAGACTTTGTGCCGGGGTGCGGGTGTGGGCGCGATGGGATGAGCTGGCGTTTACACATAAGAAGGAGATGGCGAATTCGATTTCAGGGGCGAAGCAGGAAGAGACGAAGAAACGGCGGCTGGCGAAGGTGATGCAGATTTTGAAAACGGGGACGAAGTGGACGGGGTAGATGCTTCGTGTTTCGGCATCCGTGTTTCCCACCCCTTCGGCCTCGCTCAGGGCAGGCTCTAACCGCAAAGAGTGCGGCTAGCATGGGGCACCCTCAGCGGTGCTGGTACAGGCGCCCCACAATTTCGGCGATATTATTTTCCTGGAAGAGGCGGATAGCGGCGATGCCGGCGGCTCCGGCAGCCAGGCAGGATTGGGCGTTCGCGAGGGTGATGCCGCCGAGGGCGATGACTGGGATGTTGGCTTCGCAGGCTTCGCGAAGCGCGGTGAGGCCTGCGGGCTGGGCGGCTGGGATGTCTTTCTTTTCGAAGACTGGGGCGAAGACGGTGAAGGTTGCGGCGTGGGTCGCGGCGCTAATTACTTCTGCTGGAGAGTGACACGACACTGCGATCAGCGGATTTTTTGGTGAGGGCTGGCGGGCAAGAGTGCCCGCCGCACATTTCAGGTGCCAAACTTCTCTCGCTTCTGGCGGGGAGATGTCGGTGGAGCGGAGGTGGACGCCGTCGGCTTCGACTGCCAGGGCTACGTCCGTGCGGGAGTTGATGAGTAAACGAGTTCTCAGTTCTCGGTTCTCAGATCTCAGTTGAACGAGGATTCTGACCGCTTCGTTGGCCAAGGACTCCAGGTCGCGCGTCGGGAGATCTTTTTCGCGGAGTTGGATGTACTCGACGCCGGCGCGGGCGGCTTCGGAGATTTTTTCGAGGAGGCGGCGACGGCGGGCGGGTTCGTCTCCGGATAAGGCGGTGCGGTCGGTGATGTAGTAGAGGAGGCAGCTTTCAGACATCAGCTCTCAGCTATCAGCGATTGGGCCGAACCGGGGCTAAAAGCCCCAATCATCCTGTGAGCTTCTTTCGCGGCGCTGAAGCGCCGCTCTTCCACGTTGGCCTTCCACAGGTTACAGCTTTCCATTAGGGCCTGGTCTTCGCGATCTCTGGGGCGACTTCGCCTTCTTTTTTGGGGGCGCCCCCCAGGTGGTATTTGGTCAGGCCGTCGCGCAGGTAGTCGAAGGCGTCTTCGGGGGTGTCGACGATTTTGAACTGGTTGACGTCCTCGGGAGAAATTGTGCCGGCGTCGACGAAGGCCTGGAAGTTGAGGATGCGGTTCCAGTATTCACTGCCGTAAATGACGACCAGGATTTTTTTGGCGAGCTTGTCGGTTTGAGCCAGGGTGAGGATTTCGAAAAGCTCGTCCATGGTGCCGAAGCCGCCGGGGAAAATTACGAGGCCCTTGGCGAGATAGGCGAACCAGAATTTGCGCATGAAGAAATAGTGAAACTGAAAGTTCAGCGCTGGAGTGACGTACTGGTTGGGACTCTGCTCGAAGGGGAGTTGGATGTTGAGGCCGATGGTCTTGCCTCCGGCTTCGTGAGCGCCGAGGTTGGCGGCTTCCATGATGCCGGGACCTCCGCCGGTGGTGACGACGAAACGGCGGCGACGGGCGGGAATCTGGATCGACCACTGGGTCAGCATGAACGCGAGGCGGCGCGCGTCTTCGTAGTAGCGGGCCATGTCGACGCCGGCCTGGGCGCGTTTGAGATCTTTTTCAAGTTCCGCGGCAGGGGCGGTGGCGTGATTCTTTTGGATTGCGGTGAGCGCGTTCGCGGCGTCCTTGACGCCTTGAAAGCGGGCCGAGCCGAAGAAGACGACAGTGTCCTGGATCTGCTCGCGGCGGAAGCGCGCCAGCGGCTCCTGATATTCGGCCAGGATGCGGAGGATGCGGCCGTCAGGGCTGTCGAGGAAAGGTTCGTTCTGGTAGGCTACCGGCGCGGATTTGAGATGCTCAGTCATAATCGGTTCGCGTTCAAAAATTCGGGGGCCAAATCTCAGGTTATCAGGATACCAGCAGTGTTTGGGGCTGAAGCCCGATGAGTTTTTCGATTGGGACGTACGGCGTGCTGAAGGCGCGCGCCCTTTCGAAGCGGTTTTTCTAAAACGCCCTGTCGAACTTCGCTCAGCGCTATTGTTGTTCGTGGTAGTGCAGCGCCTCCCAGAAACCAATCCAGATATCGAGCAGGCCGAGACCGCTGCAGAGGCCGCGGAAGAAGCCGTTGGCGACCACATCACGGAGCGCGGGAAACGACATCAGCAGGTAGTTGTCGGTCCACTCTGGGGTCCAGGGGAGAATGATGAGCAGTACTCCGGCGACTGCACTGATCAATACGAAAAGAAAGACGGAAATGCGGTGCATCCAGACTTGTATCGGGCCGTGGGACGGCCGGGTCTCGGCTTTGAGAGGAGGATCGAGAAGCGTCCTGCCTGGGTCCGACGGAGGAGGTGCGGGCTCGGTGGGCGCTTGGGGAGCGTTGGAAAAAGGCGAGAGATCGGTCATGCGGGGCGGCTCCGGAGCAGCGAAAAGACCTCAGCACGAACACGGAGGAACGCACTGGACCCCGGATAAGAAATTTTGGGGGAAAAAGCCATCGGGCTATTCTACGACTTCAGGGCCTTAATGCGCTCAGCCACGTCGCGATAGTCGATGTTGCTGCCATAGACGTCCATAAAATGCTTGAGAGCACTCGCCTTGTCTCCAGCGGTTTCGTAGGCGGCAGCCAGTTCGTAATGAAGCGCAACACGGGTTTCGCCGTCGATGGTCGGAACGGTGAGCGCCTTGTCATACCACCGGACGGCGGCTTCGGGCACGCCTTTGTCGAGGAAGCACTGCGCCAGCCAGGTGTAAGTCTGCATAATCTGCGGGAAGGGATGCCCGTGATCGAAAGACTGGCAGGCTTTTTGCAATTCGCCAATGGCCTCATCGAGCAAGCCCATTTCACGGAACGCGATGCCGAGGTTGTAATGCGTCTCGGGATCTTCGTCGGTAGATGCACCGTCGGCTTCCAGATCCTGTTTGAGCTCGCCAAACATTTCGGCGATGTCGACTCCGGCGTCCTCGCCAAACGGAGAAGCTTTGGCTGCGGGCGCGGCTGGAGCAACGGCTGGCGCGTGAGCGGCAGGAATCGGAGGCTGCGGCCGGGGAACTTCAACGGGTGCGTGCCACGCTGGGGACGCTGCTGCATGTGTCGGTGCAGCGTGTGCCGCAGCACTTTGGTGCACTGGGGCCGCGGCATGCGTGACCGAGGCCGATGCTGCGGCGCTCGCGGCCATGGGTGGAGCGAACTGCGTTTTAGCAACGGCGGCCGACGGCTCAGCGACCGGTGCGGCTTTCAGGAAGTCTTCCCCGAGCGAGGCTTCGATATCGGCGACAAACTCGCCTAGAACTGGGGCGGTGGTCGCAGCGGCGACTGCGGGCTCGGTGTGCGCGGCGGGGCGCGCGGCGGCTGGGGCGGCCGGTTTGCTCACGGTTCCCGGCAGGAAGCTATCGCCCAGCGAAGTCTCGAGATCGGAAACGAATTCCTGCAGGACACCGGGCTGAGTTTCGGGCTCCGGCTCGTGAACCGAGGGCGGATGAACCACGGGCGGATGAATTACCGCCTGATGAATCACGGGAGCGTGAGCCGCTGGCTCGTGAATTGTCGGCTCTGGCTCGGCCTCAATCGCGGTTTCGGCGACGACTGGGATCTCCTCGACGACAGGCGGTTCGGGCCCGATAACCCTGGGTGCGACGGGCTTGGCTGCGGCCGGCCTGGGTGCGACAGGCGCAGCCGCGGCGGGCTTCTGCGTGGCAGGCTTCGCCGGGGCAACCTTGGGCGCGACCGGCTTCGGCGCGAGAGCCTTGGGCGCCACAATTTCCGGTTCAGCGATTTCGGGTTCGGCAATCTCTATTTCTGCGACTTCGGGTTCGACGACTTCGAGTTCTTCGACTGCGGACTCTTCGACTGCCGGCTCTGCTTCAGCTGCGGCCGGAACCTCGTCGGCAGGAATTTCATCGGCGGCGACTTCGATGGTCGGAATGTCGTCGGCAGACAACTCTTCGAGCGCAGGTTCGACTGTGGTTTGTTCGTCGGCTGCCTTCGCCGTAGCGGCTTCCACTTCGGCGCGGAGCTGGGCAATTTTGTCGTGATCGCTGGTCAGAGTCTGGAGCTTGGCCAGGGCCGCCATAGCCTGCTCAGGCATGCTGTGCGCCAGATAAAAGCGAATTTCTTCGACAGTCTCATCGGCCTTGCCGGAGTCGGGAACATCATGATCGCCAACGGCGCTTTCAACTTCGACTTCTGCTGCTGGAGTATCGCCATCTTCCACGGTGATGGAGTCGTCCCATTCCGACGAAAGATCAATTTCACCGGGCGCGGCGGCATCGGCTGACGCGGTGGACTCATCGACCACGGAAAATTCGGGCTCGGCATTGACCGAAATTTCCTCGGGTTCAGCGGCCGTGGGCCACGGCGAAGCTCCTGCCTCGACGGTGGCTTCTTTTGGAGCCGACTCTTCGGCGATGGCTGTTTCTTCTGCCGGAGATTCGTCGACTGCAAACTCTTCGACGGTGCTTTCTCCCGCAGGCGCAGGCGCATCCAGAAAAATGTGTTCCTCTTCGGCGGCCAAACCAGGCGCGGGAGCGGAAGAACGCTCTTCATACCGCTCGGCGAGTTCACCGTAGCGCGAAGCTTCGTCAGGATATTCCGCCTCGGAGTAGACGCGCTGCAGCGTGCGGCAGCAGAGGGCGGCCTCGGCGAAGCGGCCCGCGCGGGTATGTAAAGCGGCCAGGCGCTGGTTGAGGCGGAGGTCGTCAGCCGCCAGAGGTAAGGCTCCGACCAGAGGTCCGAGGGCCTTGGCGGGCATGTTGTAAGAGATGAAAAGTTCCGCGTCGGTAAGGGCGGAGCGGACTGCGAGCGCAATCTCGTCGGTGTAATGCTGGTGGACGGAAGGCGCCGTCGCTTCCAGATCGTCGATCAGGACTACGGCTTCTTCCGGCGTAATCAGCTTGCTGCCGGAGGTGCCGCCCAGCTGGCTGACCACCTGCTGGTAATTCTGCATGTGCAGAGTGTTCTGAGGTTCGACGGTCGCGAGCTTCTGATAAAGATCGCGGGCCTTGGGCAGATCGCCGGACTGCACGCTGGCGTGGGCCAGCAGTTCGATGACTTCGCTGACGTGGGTGTTCTCTCCCGCCTTGTGGAACAGGTCGAGCAGCTTCTGCAGGGAGTCGGGGTTGTCGCGCACATGCCCGATGATGGTGTGCAGGCTGTCGAGCACCTTGTCAGAATTTTCGGCCAGCAGGCGCTCGGCGTGCTCATTGTAGACCTGCAGGGCGGTTTCATACTGCCCCGCCTGCATGAGCGCCTCGGCGAAGCTGGCGATGGCCGGCAGGTCGTTGTGCACGGTCAGCAGCTTGTTGGCGACGGCTCCCGCGTCGGAGAGTTGTCCGGTCTGCAGGTAAGCCTTGAGCAGGTCGCGCAGACCGTCGGGATTGGAATCGATGTCAGTAACTTTTTGCAGGATGGCAACGGATCCGGCGGCGTCACCGGACTCGAGCAGGTTCTTGCCCTGCATGAGCAGAGCGTAAGTGTTGCCCGGATCGAGGGTGAGCATGCGCTGCAGAACTTCGTCGGCGCCGCTGAGCGAACCTTTGGAGCGCAGGCTTTCCGCAGCGGCGGAGAAAATCTGCCAGGCGTCCGATTTCTTGCCCAGGCGAATATAGACTTCGGCCAGGCGGACCCGCATGTTGCTGTTTTCCGGGTCCATCTCAAGAATTTTCTGGAAAATGCGAACCGAGTTATCGAGTTCGCCATTCTTCAGGAATTCTTCCGCGACCTGCAGGTACTGGGCGCGCGCGTCGTTGAAGAGTCCTTGCTGGCTGTACAGTTCCGCGAGCTTTAGCAGGCCTTCAAGCGAGGGCTGCAGCTTGCAGATCTTTTTGTACATCGCGATGGCCTTGACCGTGAAACCCTGGCTGGCATAGGCATCGCCGACAGTCTTGAAACATCCGGTGGCTTTGTCGGGCTCGCCGAGGCGGGAGTAGAGGTCGCCGACGGTATTGGTGACCGTCAGATCCTTGGCGTCATTCTTAAGGATCTTTTCGTACTCGGAGATGGCGTTCTGCAGCTTGCCCTGCTGGACGTACTTCTCCGCACTCGCCAGAACCTTTTGTTTGTTGAACCCGAACAATGCCATAGAGTGCGAACTCCAGACCCTGGTGTTTCAAATCTTGCTGTTTAAAATTCTGGTGTTCAAATACAAAATCTTTTACTAAGAACTCGCTGAGCGTCGGGGAGCCGCTCCTGCATACTGCTCCGAGGGTCATCTGACATATCGGCAGATGGACCGACCGGACAAGGCCAATTGTACGTCTGGACCTCGTGAACCGCATGGTTACCAAGGGTTACCAAAAGGGAGTGTACGAATGGGTTACGTTGGGAATCAGCCGGGGGAGTACCGCTGGGGGCGCTGGATCAGGTTTTAATATGAATGGGTTATGGGTCGGGGTCGGGTCCCGTTGTATTGTTTCCAAGCGGAAGCGCTGGGGACGCGAACTGGCGATAAGGAATGACTATGACTTGGATTCGAACGGTTCCACTAACTGAGGCCGACGAAAAGCTGCGCCGCGCGATTGAGGGCGAGCAGGGGCTTTATCCGAAGGAGTATGCCGAGCCAGTGCATCCCGATCCTTCGGGGGCATCGTCGATTGTGGGGTCGCATACGCTCATTCCCGACGCACTGTATCACGCGTTCAGCACGTTTGGGGCGCTGATGTCGCCGGAGTTGCCGCTGGCGCGGCGGCAGCACGAAATGATCGCCACCATGGTCTCGGTGACCAACCGGTGTGTGTATTGAATTGAGTCACACGCAGAGTTTCTGCGTAGGGTGACGTTGGACAAAGAGTTGGTCGAGGCGCTGGCCAGGGATTACGCCACGGCGCCGATCTCGCGCCAGGAGCGCGTGATGCTTGACTACGTAGTCAAGCTGACCAAGGACGCGACCAAGGTCTGGAAAGACGATATCGAGGGACTGCGGGCCGCGGGATTCGACGACCGCGGCATTCTGCAGATTACGCTGATCGCATCATGGTTCAACTACATTAATCGCGTGGCCGACGCGCTAGGCGTGGGTAGAGAATAGAAGTAATCGTTTGGCAGAGACAGAGTTCGCGGGAGGAGCAATCACTGACCAACCTGCTCCGGCATTTCTTCTCGCGGCATTTCTTCTCGTTCAGTGAGCTCGCTCGCCGGTTCCCGCTCGGTGATCCATTCCCAGACTTGCGTACCCCGGCTATCCGGGAAGCAACGGGCTTCGGCATAGACCACCAGACGGTGGAAGATAGTGGCGACGGCCGCGGACAGGTGCTTGTGGCGTTGAGCCAACTCCGGAAACCTCCGCCGCAGTTCATCGCAGCCTTGCCGAACGCCTAATGGCGTCCGGGACTCCATCAGTATGAGACGACAAGCCCGCGTGAAGCCTGCTGGGCGGTTGCCTCTTCCGGATCGCCCAACCGACAGATCGACATCGAGATTCGAATCGCCGAAAACCTTGGCCAGGCCCGCCAACGTCTGCCGAATCGTGCCCACGCGTTCTCATGATCTCGGCCCGCTGTTGGAGGAGTCCAGCCAGCTCTCGTTGCATCGACTGGATCACCTCCAATACATGCGGTCCCGAGGCTGTCGCCATTGTCGTGGCCCGCTCTTCGCTCGTGTTCATCGGATCCCTTTCGGGTGAGTGCTTCTGGTTGAAAATTAATTGTTCTCGGCCCGGGTGGACTGGACGGTGGACTGGGCGGGAGGGGCAGGCGAAGGCCGCTTCGCCATCATCGGGACTGGCTGAGGCGACGCCAGTTCGTAGCCCACGCTGCTTTCCATCCATACCTGGGCGAGCGCGTGCGCACCGCCCATGGAGTAAAACCTGAGCCGAGGCGGCCTGCTGTTATCGTCTGGCGATCCCGCGGAATGCGCGACTAGCGAAGCCAAAACATGACCTCGAGAGTCGCGCACGCTGAGCTGGTCGGGTGCTGTGCTCACGATCAAATAATCTCCGGCAGGAAAAGTCTTATCGGCTGCGGTGAATTCGAACGGAACTGTCACGATTATGGTGTGCGGTGCGTATTGGGCTTGAGCTGTTCCCGCGAGCAATAAGACACTGGGCAAGAGTACTGTCAATATCCGGGCAGTCAGGTTCTTCATACATCCTCCTAAGTGGTCGTCGGTAGGTGTCGTGAAGGCGCCGCAGCCCCGCGTCACGTGAAACTCGAGTGTGCCGCAAAGTTTTCTTGCAACGCCATCCGCTTCTTGCGATCAATTTCACTTACCGGTCTGCCACATTGGACGTTCCTCGTTGCATGAGGATTATTGTTTGTTTTCATCCGATGGATGAGCTATGTTCATACCGGTGCCGCCCGGCTCAGGAAAGAAGACACAGCCATGGCGATGAACCATAATGCGATGAACGATCAAGTGAAATTAGAGGTGCGACACCTGAGGCTGTTGGCCGCGGTGGCGGAAGAAGGCAGCCTCACCGAGGCGGGCCGGCGCCTGCACGTCACGCAATCGGCGCTCAGCCACCAACTGCGCGATGCAGAAGAAAAACTTGGTGCGGCTTTGTTTCTGCGTCTGGGCAAGAAGATGGTACTCACGCCTGCCGGCGAGAAACTGCTCGACTCCGCGCGGAAAGTGCTCGAGGAATTGCATGGTGCAGAGGCTCAGATCGAGAGGCTGAGTGGTGGAACGCTCGGGGTGGTGCGTGTCGGCACAGAGTGCTACACCTGTTATCACTGGCTGCCCGCGCTCCTGAAGAAGTTTCACGCAAAGTTTCCCCGAGTTGAGGTAGACATTGTTTTAGAGGCCCCCGCGCGCCCGGTTGACGCTTTACTCGCGGGCAAACTCGATGTGGCGGTTGTCACCTGCCCACCGCGAAACAAGAGTCTTCGTCTGACTCCCACCTGTGAAGACGAGGTGATGATTGTGGTTGCCCCGAAGCACCGGCTGGCTTCTTCGAGCCGGGTCGAGCCACGCGATCTGGTGGGGGAGACGATTTTGTGTTATCCGCCGAGAGAAGAGAGCACCTTATTAAACAAGGTCTTGCGGCCGGCGGGCATAGAGCCTCAACGCGTCGTACCCATTCCACTGACGGAGTCGATCATTGACATGGCGTCGGCTGGCTTGGGAGTTGCCTTTCTGGCACGCTGGGCGATCGCGGGCTACTTGCAAGCGGGCCAGGTGGTGGCGCGGCCCTTGGGGAAAAGTGGATATCGCCGGCAGTGGTATGCAGCCACTTTGCGAAGCGGCCCGGTTGCACCGTTTCTTACGGAGTTCGTGAGCCTGCTGGTTCGGACCTGCGCCCTGGATTCAGTGTGCAAGTAGCGAGAGTGCAACTGTGCCGATCTAACTTGACAGACTTTTCGCACCTTCAGCATGTTTGGGCGCTGACGTCGCCGGAGTTGCTTACTTGCAAGGTGCCCACGCAAGAACTTCGGGCTCACCCCATTCGAATTCAATAAATCCAACACACGGAAGGGTCGCGGCTTTGCCATAAACAGGAGTGTTCTCCTTGAAGGGAGCGTGGTCGATCCCGACGCGCCAGTTGCCCTTCAGAAACGCAATGTTTTGATCAGCGAAGAGTAAGCTTCCATGTCCTGTGTCGACACTTACCCCGAAAGCCTTGAGTGACCGAAACTCTGCGGGGACGACGAAGCCTTGTCTCTTCTCGGATTCTTTGAACCCCGTGGGGGTTACGGTCAAGCTACCGGATTGCAGGCGAATGGTCAGCGTATCGCAGCGGACTGGTAAGCCGTCGACCTCGCAGGCTGTCAGGAACACGCGCAGCGGCTCCGTGAGGTCCAGCCCCTCATTCGGATCGTCGCAGTCCGGGATTCGAGCGTGGGACGTGATGTCCACCTCTCGCGGAAGCTTGAGCACGACCGTCCCGTTGTCCGGTATGTCTGGATCGCACACATGGGTCACAAGCTCTTCGTCAAGATGGTAAGAGAACAGCACGGGAAACGAAGTCGGTTCGTGGCGCTCGAACTTCCAAGTCTTGACGTTCTCCTGAGCAGCCTGTGCCAGCATCGGGTGACCACTTTCCGCCGTCACTGAAGCAACTGCGGTTCCGTCCGTCGTGACTCGAAGCGTTACCTCGCCCTGAATTCGTGCGACCCGGGGAAGCGCCGGATAGAGCGGCATTTCGCCAGACTTGACTACTGGGAGCTTCTGCGTGGGTTGCGCATCTTGCGCCGACAGAGCGGCGCATAGCCCGAGAATCACGACGAGAAAGCGAGTCCGCGCCACTGACGCCTCCGATCGCTAGCATGTTACCCGAAAGAAGGCGTGCGGGCGCGTTCTTTGGGTTCTTCGCCAGAATGGAGCACTTTTCAAAACTGTACAAACCTCATTTCTCCAGCAAGCGCTTCCACTAGACTTGAGTTTTGGGGAAGTGCAGAGCGGAGCTTTCAGTCGTTTGCCAGACATGGCTGCATCGATCGCAGAATTCTTCTCGGAACATTTTCACGCGCACAGCGAAGAGCGCGCCTACCGGCAGCGGCGCGGGTACCGGACGGAATCCTTTACTTATGGCGAAGTGATGGGCATAGCCGCGGGCTTTGCCGCCAAGTTGGACGCGCGCGGGATTGCCAAGGGCGAGCGGGTGATGTTGTGGGGCGAGAACTGCGCCGAGTGGGTCGCCGCGTTTTTTGGGTGTGCGATGCGCGGAGTGATCGTTGTGCCCATGGACGACGTGGCTGCGCCTGACTTCGCACTGCGGGTGTTTCGGCAAGTTTCGGCGAAGTTGCTGGTGGGGTCGCGACGTCATCTGCTGGAGGTTGCGGCTGCGGGGCATTCGATTGCGACGCTGAATCTCGATGATCTGGCGCGGGCGGCCAGTCCTCTCCCGGTGAATCTGCCGAAGGTTGCGCTGGGCCGCGACGATGTTCTGCAGATTGTTTTCACTTCGGGCACGACCGCGGAGCCCAAGGGCGTGGTCATCACGAACGGGAACGTGCTGGCGAACGTCGCGCCGCTGGAGCGGGAGATACGGCGTTACTTGAAGTATGAGCGCTGGGTACATCCGGTGCGGTTTCTGAACCTGCTGCCGCTCAGCCATGTGTTTGGGCAGTTTCTGGGAATGTTTCTGCCGCCGCTGCTGGGCGGGACGGTCATTTTTCAGGATGAATTGAAACCTTCGGAGGTGATCCGCACGATTCGGCGCGAGCGCGTGTCGGTGCTGGTGAGCGTCCCGCGAGTGCTGCAGTCGCTGAAGCAGAAGATTGAGCGCGATATTGAAGACGGCGGAGAGGTGGAATCGTTCCGGCGGCGCTTTCAGTCATCGCAGGGGCAGCATTTTCTGCGGCGCTGGTGGACGTTCCGCGCGATCCGCCGCCAGTTCGGCTGGAAGTTCTGGGCTTTCATTTCCGGCGGGGCGGCGCTTGACAGCGAAACTGAGGAGTTCTGGGACCGGCTGGGGTATGCCGCGATTCAAGGATATGGTCTGACGGAGACGACGTCCCTGATCAGCGTGAACCATCCCTTCCGGCTGGGCAAGGGATCGATTGGCAAAGTGCTGCCGGGCCGCGAGGTGAAACTCGCGGAAGACGGCGAGATTCTGGTGCGCGGCGGAGGCGTGGCTTCGGGTTACTGGGACGGGAGCGGCGGGCAGCCAGCTTCCGATGTGCACAATTCGGAGGCGCGAAGTTCGGACGGACGAATCTCAGATGACCAGGGATGGTATCGCACCGGCGACATCGGGGCACTCGATGAGGCGGGAAATCTTTACTTCAAGGGGCGCAAGAAGGAAGTGATCGTAACCCCGGGCGGGACGAATGTGTATCCCGAGGACCTGGAGGCGGCGCTGCGGCGGCAGCCGGAGGTGAAGGATTGCGTAGTGGTCGGAATTGAGCGCGGAGGGAATGCGGAGCCGTGCGCGGTGGTGATTCTGCGCAGCGCTGAGAAGCCGCAAGATGGCCGATTGCAAGAGGTTGTGCAGCGGGCGAATCAATCGCTGGCGGAGTACCAGCGGATGCGAATGTGGATCGAGTGGCCGCAGGAGGATTTTCCGCGCACCAACACGCAGAAGCCGCGGCGCAACGTGATCCGGGAGGTTGCGGAGGCGCAGGTATTGCAGGATCGAACGGAGCGCGATCGTCCGAAAAACGACGCGAACCGTCCGCTGACGGATTTGCTTGCGCGGGTTACGGGAAGGCCGGTCGGAACGCTGCGCGATAACGCCAGCCTCGATTCCGATCTGGGGATGAGTTCGCTGGATCGAGTGGAATTACTCTCGACGCTTGAAGACCGGTATCAGGTCGATCTAAGTGAGGCCCGGTTCAGTACGGTGCAGACGGTCGGTGATCTGGAGCGCATGCTGCGCGGAGATGCCGTGGCGGGCGCCGTGTATCACTATCCAAGATGGACTTTGCACTGGCCCGTAACGTGGCTGCGGGTGCTGGCGCATTATTTGCTGCTGCATCCGGCGATCGTGTTGATGGCGTGGCCGCGGATTGAAGGGCGCGAGCACTTGCGCGGTGTGAACGGGCCACTGCTGGTGATCTCGAATCATGTGAGTGACGCCGACTTGGGATTTATTTTGACTGCGCTGCCAGCGCGCTTTCGGCACCGGTTGGCCACGGCAACGCGGGGCGAGGATTTGGAAGCTCTGCGATCGCCCGCGGCGAGCCGCGGATTTTTTGCGCGGATTTATGACCGTCTGCTGTGGACGTTAGGAGTCTCGCTGCTGAATTTATTTCCGTTGCCGCGCGAGGCTGGCTTCCGCCGAAGCTTTGCTTACGCCGGAGAAGCGGTCGACCGCGGTTACAGCGTGCTGGTTTTTCCTGAGGGACGGCACACGGCGGATGGAAAGATGAATCCGTTTCGCGCGGGGATCGGGCTGCTGGCGGAAAACCTCGGCATGCCGGTTCTGCCCATGCGGATTGATGGGCTGTTTGAAGTGAAGCAGTCGGGGCGCAGATTTACGGCCCCGTGGAGGATTCGCGTGAAGATCGGCGAGCCGATGAGATTTCCGCCGGGGACGGATCAGCAGAAAATCGCGGCAGAGTTGCAGGCGGCTGTGGAGCTACTCTAGCCCGCCGCGTACGGGTTCGTCGTTCCCGCCCTTCGCAAAGTGCGCTAAGGACGGGGCACCCCGTGGATTGATGGTGCCGGCCGATCGACGCGGGCTGTTCTCGCTCTGCAGTTTTCCCTACTCTTCGTCGACTTGCGGTTCGTCCTGATGAATGTCCGCCTCTAACTGCACCTCGGGGACTTTGGATTCGCGGAGCTGGCGGTTGAGCGCGGGCAGGTCAGTGTTCTTGAATTCTGTCCAGCGCTTTAAAACTTCGCCGCTATCTTTCTCGACTGCCGATAGAGCTTCTGTTTGAGAAGCAGTTGGTTCGGCATCGACTTGCCATATCTGCTGATAGAGCGTGCCGGCTTGGCCGTTGACGCGGCTGAGCGTGCTTTCCGTCGAGGGCGGAGCAAGAAATCCGGGAGCCGAGCCCAGCAGAGAGGTGAGCTCTTTCCCGGTTGCGTCGAGCGCGTCTTTCGTTGAGCCGGTTGCTTGTGCAGTTAATTTTTCCAGTTGGGCTCGAATCGATCCGCCTTGCAGAAGCGCTTGTGCGGATTCGGTCATGAAGGACGCCATGCGGGACTCGGCCTGGAATTTCTTCTGAAGGCCCGCGGATGAAGTCTTGACGCGTGGGTCCATCTTGATAGTCAGGGGCGCGGTCAAAGTTTTTCCGTCGACCGTCAGCCGGACCGTGTATGTTCCCGGCACTAGGGTTGGCCCCAGCGGCAGGCGAGGCGTGTTGTGGGGAATTGCGGCGATCGGATATTCATGGCGCGTTGCAGCTGGCGCGGGATAGTGCAGGTCCCAGACCCAGCGATGCATTCCGGCGGCGGTCGAGAGTTGCCGAAACGGGCGGACCCAGTACAACGGGATCAACTGCTTTTGCAATTCTTCTTCGGTGATCTCGGGCTTGTCGGCGTTGGAGTAGCGACGAACGAGGCTGCCCTTTGCGTCCAGAATTTCGAGCGTGACCTTCGATGACGCCGTGGGCAGATAGTAATCAATGATGGCGCCATCGGGCGGATTCGCTCCCACGGGTTCATCGGGTGGCAGCGGCGTATCAGTGTAGGTGTCGCGCTGAATGCGGTAGGCGGGCGCGGGGGAGTAGAGATGAACCGAGTTCGTGATCGATGCCGAGGCCTCGCGCAGGGTCGCGATGTCGTCGAGAATCCAGAAGCCGCGGCCGTGCGTGGCCACGATCAGATCGTTGTCGTGAATCCAGAGGTCGCGCATGGACGTGTGCGGCAGGTTCAGTTGCAGGGACTGCCAATGGTCGCCGTCGTCGAACGATACCCATACCGCATTTTCCGTACCTGCGAATAATAGGCCTTTGCGGATTGGGTCTTCCCGCGCGGTATCGACCGGGCCGAATTCGGGCAGGCCCGCCGTGATCAGGTGCCAACTCTTGCCACCATCGTGCGTGCGGTAGATGTATGGATGCATGTCGTTGACGCGGAAGCGGCTCACCGAGGCGTAGGCCGTCTGTTCGTCAAAGTGCGAAGCCGAAAGCTGTGTGACCTTGCTCCACGCTCTGAGTTCTTTGGGGGTGATGTTGGTCCAATTTCTTCCGGCGTCGCGCGTGAGCCATAGTTGGCCGTCGTCGGTTCCGGCCCACAGCGTGTTCACGGACTTGAATGACGGGGCGAGCGCGTAGATGACGCCGCGCTGTTTCTCGATTCCCTTGTTGAAAAGCGTGCCGACGCTGGCGGGCATGGCCGGCTTTTCGCGGGTCAGGTCGGGGCTGATGGTCTGCCAGGAATTGCCGCCGTCTGTGGTCTTGAACAGGAAATTCGTGGCGTAGTAGAGGGTGTGCGGATCGACCGGAGAGAAAATCAACGGCTCACTGCGGTTGGCTCGATATTTAGAGTCGCGCACCGGAATGGGCGTAACGTTCTGCACCTGGCCGGTGGACCAGTGAAATTTAGAAACTTCGGTGCGGCCGCCGCCGTAGACAATATCGGGGTCGAGCGGATCGGGTGCGACGTATCCATACTCGATTACGCCCACGGGATGCCAGTCGCGAAAGGTGATGGCGCCGTCGTTGCCGCGAGTGGAGGTGCAGACCGAGCCACTTTCCTGCTGCCCGGCGCAGACGCGGTAGGGGAAAGAATTATCGGCGATGGCGTGGTAGAGCTGCGCGGTGGGCTGGTTGTACCAGGAACTCCAACTGGCGCCGCCGTTCACGGTGACGATCGCGCCCTGATCGCTGACGATGAGAATAATGTTGCCGTTGTCGGGATTGATCCAGAGATTCTGGTAATCGTCACCGCCGGGCGCGCCGCGGAATCCGGACCAGGTTTTGCCGCCGTCGGTCGAGCGCATCGTGACTGTGCTGACCACGATCACGATGTCAGGATTTTTCGGATCAACTTTAGGGATGGGGAGATCGCCGCCACCGATGCGGCCGGAGGGACGAGGATCGGTGGTGATCTGCGCCCACGAGTCGCCGGCGTCGTCGGAACGGTAGACGCTTAATTTTCCCGAGGCTGCGGCGAGAGTGGCGTACAGGCGGCGAGGATCGCTCGGGGCGATGGCGACATAAATCTGCGCGAGATCTTTCGGCAGGCCGCTGGTCAACGGATGCCAGGTGCTGCCGCCGTCGGTCGACTTGAACAGGCCGCCGTCGGTGCCGTTGAATTCGTTGCCGTCTTCCCACGGGCCTTCCCGGGCTTCCCACATCGAGGCATACACGACGTCGGGATTTGAGGGATCAATTTCGACGTCGGAGCCGCCGGTGTTTTCGTCTTTAGCAATGACTCGCTGCCAGGTCTGACCGCCGTCGGTCGAGCGATAGATGCCGCGCTCGTCGCTGGGGCCATAGGGATGGCCGAGGACCGCGGCGAAGACTTTGTTGGGATCGCGCGGATCGATGGCGAGTGCGGGAATTTGTTGTCCGTCCACCAGACCGAGATGTGTCCAGGTCTTGCCGGCGTCGGTTGATTTGTAAATGCCGTTGCCGACGGAGAGGTCGGGGCGGTGCAGGCCCTCGCCGCTGCTTACATAAATAATGTTGGGATCGGAAGGCGCGACGGCGATGGCGCCGATCGACTGCGTGGGCTGCTCGTCGAAGATGGGGTTCCAGGTGCGGCCGTAGTCGTCGGTTTTCCAGACGCCTCCGTTCACCTGGGCAATGTAGAAAACATTGGGCTGACTAGGCACGCCCGCGGCTGCGCGGGTGCGTCCGCCTCGAAACGGGCCGATCATGCGCCAGTGCAATTCCTGGTAGCTGTTTTCGGGAACCTGAGTCCAGGCGGCGGTTGCGTATAGAAAAACACCGATGCATGCGACAAGGCGAAAGATTGCGTGAAATCGTTTCAATTGCGCCCCCTCTGACCGTGAACGGCAAACTAGCTAGGATAAACCAAAAAACGCCGTGATCCGGGACCGGGCGCTGGCTTGAGTAGTGGTGCAGTTGAATGTGACGCGGAGGAGCGGCGTCATCCCGAAGGCCCGCGTGTTTTCCAGCGGGCCGAGGGATCTCCCTGCGACATCCCTTGCCGGGAGATCCCTCGTTCCGCCTGAAGAACGGCTTCATGTGGGATGACGCTGATCCCGGGGGAAAATACGGAAACTGCACCACTACTCTGGCTCGACCGCCTTCTGGCGGGAACACCCTTGCGGCAGCGATTTCATTGACGGTTTTCGCCATCGCACCTAAGATCAACCAGACATGATCAACCAGACCATCTCGCACTACCGCATTACCGGCCAACTGGGCAGCGGCGGGATGGGAGTGGTGTATGAGGCGGAAGATCTGACCCTGGGGCGCAAGGTTGCGCTCAAGTTCCTGCCGCCGCTATTGGCGAGTGATAAGAACACGCTCGAACGATTCTTGCTGGAGGCGCGCGCCGCGTCGGCATTGAATCATCCCAACATTTGTACGATTTATGCGGTCGAGAAATCGAGCGAGGGCGCGGACGCGCAGTCGTTCATCGCGATGGAATTGCTCGAGGGCCAGAATCTCGATCAAAGGCTTTATTCCGGCCCGATGCAGGTGGGAGTATTGCTCGACGTCGCCATTCAACTCGCCGACGCGCTCGACGCAGCGCACGCCAAGGGGATTATTCATCGCGACATCAAGCCTGCAAACATTTTTCTGACGCCGCGCGGCCAGGTGAAAGTGCTGGACTTTGGTCTGGCCAAGCTGACGCGTCCTGAACTTGAAATGCGGACGATCGGAGCCACGCAAGAATCCCCGGTTCATGCGAACCTGACCAGTCCGGGCGCAACCGTGGGAACGATCGCTTATATGTCGCCGGAGCAGGCGCGCGGCGAGGAACTCGACACGCGCAGCGACTTGTTTTCGCTGGGCACGGTGGTCTACCAGATGGCGACGGGCCGGCAGCCTTTTCCCGGAGCCACGTCGGCGGTGGTGTTTCACGCCATTCTGGAGTTGGATCCGGTTTCTCCTTTGCAGCTGAACGCGATGCTGCCACCGAAGCTGCAAGAGATCATTGAGAAGCTGCTGGAAAAAGATCGCGACCTGCGCTACCAGTCGGCAGCCGACCTGCGAGGCGATTTGAGGCGGCTGAAGCGTGACAGCGAGTCTGGACGCAAGACTGCTCAATCGGTTTCCAGCGCGCTCTCGGCGTCCGACGCGACTGGGGTGCGCTCCGCTCCGGGAATTTCCAGCGGCTCTGCCGTAGTCGCTGCCGCGCGCCGGAACAAATTCGGCACGGGCGTGACGGCCGGCATCGTTCTGGTCGTGATCGCCGCGGCGGCTTATGGAATCTATGCGTTCCTCGTCCGCAGCCGCCCCGCTCCCTTTCAGAATTTCACTGTCACCAAAATCACCGAGGGCGGCACGTCGGTGCTGGCCGCCATTTCTCCCGACGGCAAGTACGTTTTGAATCTGGTGCGCGCAAACGGCCTAGCCAGCCTTTGGCTGCGCAACGTGCCCACCAACAGCAATACTCAGGTGGAGCCTCCGGCCGACGTGTATTACAACGCTCTGCGCTTTTCTCCTGACGGCAACTATTTTTATTTTGGCCGCAGCGATCCCGGTAATGTTGAACTCAAGTTTCTCTATCGGGCGCCGCTTCTGGGTGGGTCCCCGGAGAAGCTCATCAGCGACATGGATTCGAACGTCACGTTTTCTCCCGATGGAAAAAAGTTCGCCTTCGTGCGCTTTGACAATCCTGATCCCGGCAAGTACCAGCTCATTATTCATGCTGTCGATAACGGAGAAGAAAAGGTCTTGGCCGGCGGCCCGGTCAGCGAAGCGCTCAACGTGCCCGCCTGGTCGCCTGACGGGAAGGTCATCGTCGGCCAGGTGGTCGATGTGGCGAGTGGATTGATCCGCCTGGCAGCAGTCAACACGGCCAGCGGCCAGCGCAAGCCGTTCTACGGGAGCAACGAGCGCATCGTCGACAAGCCGGCCTGGCTGCCCGATGGCAGCGGCGTGCTGGTTCTGTCGAGCGAGCAAAGCTCGAATTTCTCTCGCCGGCAGATCGGATTCATTTCCTATCCCCAGGGGGGGTATTCGTCGATCACGCGCGACACCAGCAGTTATTCCGATCTGAGCGTTGCCAGCAGCGGCACAATTCTGGCCACAGTGCAGAACGAGGGCCGGTGGAATTTGCAGGTGATGCCCGCCGGATCGCCCGCAGCTCAGGCGCGCCAGGTCACCCCCACGGCGGCCAACACTAACTTTACCTGGACGCCCGACGACCAGTGGATCTCCGATCAGGCCAACGTGCTGAATCGGATTAACCCGGCGACCGGAGCCAAGGCCGTCATTCCCGATCAGGAGCTTACCGGCGCTCCATGGGCTTGCGGCCAGGGCGGGTCCGTTGTCTTTGTGAAATTTCGAAGCGGCGTGCAAAATATCTGGCGTATGGATCCGGCCGGCAATGTCAAGCAGGTTACCGACGGGAAACTCGACATTTCCCCGGTGTGCTCGCGCGATGGCAAGTGGGTGTTCTTCCTCCAGCAGTTGGGCAATCTGAAACTGGCCAAAGCTCCGATCGATGGTGGGCCCGCGCGAGTCATTTCGGAATCGCCGAGCGTCAACTCCTTCGACGTTTCGCCCGACGGCACGCTCGCCGCCTTTCCGACCTTGCAACACTCCGGCGAGCATAAAGAAATGCTCGAGGTGGTTGAGACCGATGCGGGCAAAGCGGTCAAGACGTTGCCGTTCGAGCGTCCGCGATTCGGCCTACTCCACTTCTCCCGCGACGGCAAGGGAGTCGTCTATCCCACGCGCGACAACGGCATCGACAACCTCTGGCTGCAGCCTATCGATGGCTCAAAAGGCCGTCAACTCACCGATTTCACTGCTGAACAAATCTTTGACTTCCACTGGTCGTTCGACGGGAAGCAACTCGCCCTGGTGCGGGGCCATACGGACGCTGACGTAGTGCTGATGCGCAACGAGCAGCCGTAAAAATCCCGCTTTTCTATGCCGCATGCGCTAATACATTGGCGCGGACGAGGTTGGGCTGTCCCCAGAGCCAGGCAACGAGCGCGGCGAACACGAAGTTGGAACTCGTCGTTTCACAAAAGTGTGCCCAGCGCACTACGTCGGGAAAATATGGATTCGGGATGAGCAGCGGAGCGACTCCGCTTAGCAGCGCGAATACAACTCCGGCGGAGAGGGCACCGCTCACGCGCGGGAGGCCCAGCATTCGCACCAGCAGGAGACTGAGCACGATGAAGGCCGGGCCGCGGACCAGCAATTCGAGAATGAGAATGATGGACATCGGGGGCAGCGTCTGCGCGGCGTAGAAATCTTTGATGTACGGCCAGATGATTGAGCCGGCAGTGAAATACAGAAGAAGATATGCCAGATCGCAGACCACAAATTTCCACGCTCGCTCGCCCCGTGACTTGGCCGCGATGGGGCGGTAATGCTCCTGCTGATCATTCCGCGTGACGGCGGGGCGCCTGCCAAATAGCAGCATCCACATTGGAATCGAAAGAACGGCGGCCAGCGTCGACTGCGCGAAGACGCTGGTCCAGTCGATGGGAGAATGCGGCAGAAAGTAAACGCCCTCGATGCCATCGATGAAAGTGATGGCCAGCGGAATGCCGGCCAAGGCTACTCCAAGAGTCCAGCCACGCCACTCGGTGCGCAGAGCGAGGGCCGACAGCGCGGCGACGGTGATTGCGTTACTCAGCAGCATCCATTGCATAAAGTGCGGAGCGAGTGCGGGCATGGGCGCTTTGGTCGGTAGCAGGAGCGTGACCACGGCCCCAGCAACAGTTTGAACTACGGATACGGCAACGAAAACTGCCAGGATTCGTAGGATTGCGTTCGAGATTTTCACGACAGCCTCCTTTTCATTCTTTCGTTTGTTTTTCGTAAATCTTGATAGCGTAGTGCGTCCAGTCGAAAAGCGATTCATAACTGCGAATTCCGCATTCCAGCGCGAGTCGCGCTGAGGTTGGCGCGGCCTTCATGGTGTGCAGCTGTTCGCGCAGATGCTGCAGATAGGGATGAAGCGCGGCTTCGAGAGACTTGAGGATTGCGAGCGACGCGGCGGCTCCGACGGCAATTTCGCTGAAAGCGAAACGGAGCATGGTTATCTTGAGGCCCGACGTGAGATCTTCGGGGATGATGGGTAGGGTGATCCACGCCTTGAGTTCCGCGAGTCCCTTCGGAGTGTGGCGGAAAATCTGGCGGCGACGCAGGCCAGCGCCTTTTTCGACGGTGCCGCGGATCAGGCCCTGTTTTTGCAGTCTCTGCAATGCCGGATAGATTGCGCCGGGGCTGCCGCTGTAAGTCTTCATCGATGTAGATGAGAAGATTTTGCGAAGGTCGTATCCCGACGACGGCTTCATCAGCAGTCCGAGCAGGGCGTAACCCAGTGCGGGAATTTTCGGGGCGCTCATTTCGATGGGACCTCCAGCTGGATTTCAATCTGGCGATGAATCTGGTGGTCGGAAGGTTCGCCGCAATCGAGGAAGCCGGCGTCGGCACATTCACGCTGGTGCGTCTTCACTAGATTGTCCAGAGATGCGGACAGGATCTTTCCATCTTTCAAACTGATTTTGATGTCGACGTCGAAGGTTTCCTTGCCGACTGCGGCAACGTACTTTCCATCTTTATTCTTGCCTTTCACGTCGATCCAGTTGTTGGGACTGTCCGCGACCGGCTTTTGCATCCACGGAGCGGGTAATGTGACTTTCGGTTGCACCGGGGGAACGTGACTCACTAAGAGCGTTGCGACCTGAGTGGAGGGGTCGAGCCCTTTGACGGTGAGGTCGAAATCGATCGAGTCTTCGCCGAGAATTACGTAGTTGCCGTCGGCCCAGGAGGACGGGGTGCCGAATTTGACGTAAGCATGGTCGCCGGTGTGTTTCAGATTGCTCTGACGAATCGCGATCCAGAGGTCGCTGTAGAAGGTGAGCATGTCAGTGATCGGTCCGATGAGAAAAGGCTGGACCTGGCTGAGATTGGGAACGGAGGGCTGAATCGCGGGTCGAGCGAGAGCGTCTGGCGAAAGCTGAGGCTCGCGGGCGACAGCGACATGGGAGTATTCGATTTGAAATCAGACCAGCCGTACGCTTCGACGAAATGGCCGTTGGCATCTTTTTTCACGACGCCGCTAGCTTGGACTTCATAGGTCCAGCCGTCGTTGTCTCCCTTCATGTAGTAGGCCAACTTCTCGCCTTCGGTGTAGTGGCGGGCGAGCGGGCTGGGACTTGGCGAAGCAGTTGAGTTCTGAGCAGCCGTGGTTTGGGCTGATAAGAGCGCTATTAGGGCACTTAGGAAGATGACGGAGAGGTACTTCGGGCTCAGAGGACGCGTCATAATTGAAACTTCAATGATACGCAGCGTACTATAACGTGCCGTACTATCGAAGTCAAGTTCTGCGAAAACGGGCAGTGCCGGCGTCGGCGAAAAGCAGGTTCCTCGACCTCGCAGGATTTTCCGCTTCGCGGAAAATCCTGCTTTGCTCGGAATGACAAAGCTGAGGAGGACTGCGGGAATTCGGCGGTGCAAGAAACAGCGGCGCAAAAAACTAAGGGCGGCCATTGCTGGCCGCCCTCATGGCGAATTGTGGCTGCGAAGCGGGGTTAGACGCCCTTGACGTTCTCGGCTTGCCAGCCCTTGGGGCCTTTGACCACGTCAAACTGCACTTGCTGACCTTCCTGCAGGCTGCGGAAACCACTAGCCTGAATGGCGGAGAAATGTACGAAGACATCCTCGCCGTTCTGGCGGCTGATAAAACCGTAGCCCTTGGCGTCGTTAAACCACTTCACTGTTCCTGTTTCCATGATGGTGCTTGTTCCTTTGTTGTTGATGTAGCGCTGAAACTTTTCGGGTCTTCTTGCAGGAAGGTCACTCGCTGGGTTGAGCGGAGATGCTTGTACTGCGAAGGAGCTCTAAAGTCAAACGCATTCAAATTGTAAAGAAAGTGCCCAGAAATAGCTACATATTTGCTATGGGCTATGGCTAAACAATTGACGGAAGGGATGTTATGGCTCACCGGTCGACGAGAAAAAGTCCTTCGACTTGCGACCTTTGGGCAAACGCTTCATCATTGAATCATATGTTCCAAGTCATGCGTTTTCGGATTCTGCTGGTTTTGGTTTTGCTCACGGCTTCGGCCTGGGCGGGGATTGTCGACGATGTGCGCATCGCGCTGATGCAGAATAATTTTTCTGGCGCCGAGGCGGCGCTCAATTCTTATCGCGGTCGACAGGGCGTCACGCCGGAATATCTGGAGGCGTATTCGTGGATGGCGCGGGCCGCGCTGGACGCGGCATCAGTACGACCAGGCGGCAGCCTATGCCAAGCAGACGCAGAGCCAGGCGGAGGCGGTTGAAACAGCGCTCGCTCGACGCCGAACCGCACCTGCCACTCGCGCTGGGCGCGGCGCTCGAAGTCCGAGCGCAAACGTCGGCGGCGCAGGGGCAGCGGGCGCAGGCGGTCGCGCTGCTGCAATCCGCGCTGCGCACCTATGCGAGCACTTCGATTCACGACCGGCTGCAGAAGAATCTGAACTTGCTGTCGTTGCAGGGAAGAGTTGCGCCCGCGCTGAAGGCCGACCGCTATTTGGGAGCGACCATGGCGGCTCCCGACCAATTGCGTGGCATGCCGGTGCTGCTGTTCTTCTGGGCCCATTGGTGCGGCGACTGCAAAGCCGAGGCGCCGATCATTACGCAGTTGCGCTCGGAGTACGCCGCGAAGGGATTGAAAGTGATTGGTCCGACACGACTTTACGGCTATACGGCGCAGATCGAACACGCTTCGCCCGCGATGAACTGCAATATATCGAGGCGGTACGGCATCGTTTCTATTCGGGACTGCTCGACATGCCGGTTCCGGTGAGCAAATACAACTTCGAGATGTATGGTGCGTCGACCACGCCCACGCTGGTGCTGCTGGATCGGGCGGGGAAAGTGGCCTGGTACCACCCGGGAGCCGTGCCGTACGCAGAACTGCGGGAGGAGATTGAGAAGGTGATGGCGCAGTAGCAGGGTGATGGTCTACTGGTCCCTTTCATCCGCTCTTGAAATATAAGGTTGGTGTCGTTCCCAAGCGCCTTCCGGAACATAGAAATGAACGCGCTGGGCGTGCTGTAGCCCGATTCCAGAGCGGCGTGTGTGACCTTCGCTCCCTCCGCCAGGAGCCGCATCGCCTGCATGAGGCGAAGTTGCTGCCGCCACTTCCCGAACGTCATGCCGATGTCGTCCTGAAATAGTCTCTCGACCGTCCGCTTGCTCGTCGCCCGCCGTTTTGCAGAGAGCCGCGCGAGTGTCCGGCGGTCGCTCGGATCATCCAGGACAGTACCTTGGCAACGCGCAGCGCTCTGCGGATCCGACGGATTCGGGAGCTGCAAGGGAACCACTCGAATGGCTTCCAACTGGTTGACAATCACGTGGATCAAGTGACCCTGCCACTGAATCGTTTTGTTCAGACGCACCCAGGGTGCAAGCATGGAGAATGAGTTCCTTCAGCAGAGCCGACACGTGCACGACGCAACAGCCCCGCGGTAACTTCCTTGCAACCGCCAGGCTTGAGGTACAGAGTCCGCATCGCGACCGTGCCCGACATCGAGATGGTGTGTGGAACCATCGCCGGTATCCAAACCGCCCGGTGCGTGGGCACGACCCAGGTGCCGTGAGCGGTGCGAACCGTCATTACCCCGCGGGAAGCGAAGACGAGTTGGTCGCGATCATGAAAATGCGACCGGATGACATGCCCCGCGGCATAGTCGCTGGCGAGAGTCGTGATCTGGGAACGCGGATTTCCGGAAGGAGCGAAAATCGCTGCTTGGCGCATTTTCGACATTCATTGGCACAATATCGGAAGCGCGCAAGACCCGCAAGCTCCTACGCTGAGGGAATGGATCGATCCCAGGAGGATACGGTAATGAAGCAGAACACAATCGTTCGCAGTTCGCAGGAATTCCGAAGCGCTCCCGTGCCCGTCAAAAACAGCCGCACTCGATTTCGGTTGACGATCATTGCCATAGCAGTGTTCGTCTGCTTAGCGGCTCCGATGCTAATTGTGGCGGCCGACGACGCAGACTCCACCGCAATTGGAACACTCACTGTAGAGGGCTTGGTACGCGACATCGCCTGTCCCTTGCAGAACAAAAAATCAACTTCGACGAACTACAGCAAGGAATGCATCACGACATGCCTTAAAGCGGGCTCTCCATTAGGAATTCTGACCAGTGACGGGGCAGTGTATGTTCCGGTCACCGAATCCATGCCGGACATGGGGCAGAATGCACTGAAGCCCTTCGTCGGCGAGCACGTGAAGGCCACAGGGAAAGTTTTTCTGCGGAACGGCACGCACGCCATCGAAATCAGCGAAATCCACCGACTCCAAAATGATAATGCCGGTCAGTAAGACCAGGGCATTGGCTTACCCACATGGCGTCGGATTGCTTTCGGTTTTTCTCTCAAGACTGTCCGCGCCATGCGGGCTTCATCGCCCCGTTGCCTCCTCGACTTCTTTGAGCTTGCCCGTCTTTACGTCGTAAACAAATCCGCGCACTGGAATATGCCTCGGAATCCACGGATGTGATTTCACGCGTTGCATCTGCTCGCGGACATTCACTTCTAAATCGTCGAAGGCGTGGAAGTGGGCGGGCTCGTCGGCTGCAATTCCCATTTTCTCAGTCAGCCGCGCCTTCAGTTCGTCTTCGCGCACTTTCAGCAGGCCGCAGTCGGTGTGGTTGATGATGATGAACTCCTGCGTGTCGAGCAGATGGTGGGAGACGATCAGGGAGCGGAGGGCGTCGTCGGTGGCGATGCCGCCGGCGTTGCGGATCATGTGTGCGTCGCCAGGATGCAGGCCCAAGCAGTGCTCGAAGAGAATGCGCGAGTCCATGCAGGCGAGGACCGCGACGTGGCGGCGAGGCTTTACCTGGAGTTCTCCGAGCGTGAAGTTGCGGGCGAAGGTTTCGTTGGCTTTTAACAGTTCGTCGGCTACGGACAAGAGTCGCGATCCTCAGCCTCTATGATCGCATTATTTTTTTGGATGCGAAACGCTGGGTAGGGAAGACGCGACCAGAAATTTGCCTTCGTCGCTGTTCACGCGGTCGAGATCGATTGAAGGTACCTCGTTTCGGGCCCCACTGGTACGCGCCCGGAAGTAGTACGTCTTTCCCGCCTCAGCTGTAAGCGGAGCCAATGACACGAGTCGGCCGTCCGGGAGCCACTGGGAAGTCCAGTCCGAGCATAGATGATGCTCGCCCGGCTCGACCAAGAAAGACAAATAGGAATTGCCGCGGTTCGCTCCCACCCATGCGCCGTCAAGGCCCACCCGCGCGGTAACGTCGTTGAACGCCTTGAACTTCTGATCTTCGATGACGTAAACCAGGGCCTTGCTGGGATCCGCCGGCTGCGGCGCATGCGAAACAGAGTCAGTCTTGATGACGAACTGAGTTTCCACCGGACCGCAGGCCGACCCAGCGGCGGCCACTGAGGGATCCTGGGCAAAGGCAGAGGTTGCGAACAGGATGACGACGAGAGCGGTTTTCATATTGTCCTCCTGCGAAAGAACACGTCAGAAGAGATGCGGGTATGGAGCGATTCCACATCCATGGTAGTCCAGATACCGGGTCAATGAATGTAGAGTCTGGTCAAGATTCGTCATGTGCTGAAGCACTCGAACTATGTCGACCCGGTAGAATCTTTTCCGTGAATCCGGATGACACAATCGTTGCCGTCGCCACAGCTGCAGGGCGCGGCGGGATTGGGGTAGTGCGTCTGTCTGGCCTTGATGCGCGAAAAATCGCCGGGCCGATGCTGCGGCTGAAGCATGAACTGGAACCGGGGCGGGCGGTGTTTGGGGAATTGGTCGAGCCAGGGGTGGAAGAAGAAGACAAAACCTCCACCCCTTCGACAAGCTCAGGGCAGGCTCTAGCCGCAGAAAGCGCGGCTGGGATGGGGCACCCACATCTCCGCGCAAATGGCGAGCGCATCGACGAGGTGGTCGTCACTTATTTCGCCAAGCCTCATTCTTATACGACCGACGACATTGTTGAGATTTCCGCCCATGGGTCGCCGGTGGTTCTGCGGCACATGGTGGAGCTTTGCGTGGCGGCGGGCGCGCGGCTGGCTGAGCCAGGCGAGTTCACCATGCGTGCCTATCTTAACGGACGCATCGACCTGACGCAGGCCGAGGCAGTGCGCGACCTGATCGAATCGCAGACTTTGTATCAGGCGAAAGTGGCGGCGCAGCAACTGGAAGGGGCGCTGTCGCGGCGACTGCAGCCGATCAAGAAAGAGTTGGTGCAGCTGATCGCAGCGCTCGAGGCGGGAATTGATTTTGCCGAAGACGATGTTTCGGTAATGCCGGATGCGGCCATTCTCAGTCACATCGCGGCCGTGCGAACGCCGCTCGAGCAACTCAGCGCGAGCTTCGCTTACGGCAAGATTGTGCATGAGGGACTGACGCTGGCGATTGTCGGCCGTCCGAACGTAGGCAAGTCGAGCCTGTTCAACCGGCTGGTCGAGCGCGATCGCGCGATTGTCACCGCGACTCCGGGAACGACGCGCGACCTGGTCAGCGAGATGGTGGCGATTGGAGGGATCCCGGTCACACTGGTCGACACGGCCGGCATTCGCGATGCGCTCGATGAGGCGGAGTCGCTGGGAATTCGCAAATCGATGGAAGCGCTGGCCGACGCCGACCTGGTGCTGGTGGTGCTCGACGCCTCGCAGGGCGAGACGGCGGAAGATGCCGAGTTGCTGCGCTTGGCGGAACACCGGCCGGTGATTGTGGTGGGAAATAAAAGCGACCTCGGAACCAGTGGTCGGTGGTCAGTGGCTAGAGTCCCGAAAGTTCTGACGTCGGCTGTGACCGGTGAAGGTGTCACCGAACTTCGCGACGCCGTTCTGAAACATATTGGTGGTGAAGGCGGGGCGCAGGCGGAATCTGGTTTTCTGACCAACGTTCGGCATCAGGGATTGATCCAGGATTCGCTGGCGGCGCTGGAGGCGGCGAAGAACGCCGTCGTCGGGAAGATGCCGCACGAGATGCTGCTGATGGATCTTTACAACGCGCTGCGGCCGCTGGATGCCATCACCGGCGCTACTACGACGGACGACATTCTGAATTTGATCTTCAGCACGTTTTGCATCGGGAAGTAGCGGCTAGAGACGGCCGCCGCGAAGATACACGATGATCAGTCCGGCGACGGTAAGCGTGAGGAATCCGAACGAAAAGATGTAATAGACCACCTTCACCTTCGGCCATATAAACGCCGGCCATTTGTCTGAGAACTTGTCGGCGAAGGTTTCTCCCATTCGCGGCGGCAATTTGGCTTCTTCCGAGTCAGGCTTCCAACTGCCCGCGATCCATGTGGCGCGCAAATTCGATACCAACAGCGCAATAATGATGATTCTTACAACCGCGATGCCAGGCGAGTTCAGAGCAAGCAACACAGCCGACGCCATGAAATCGACGAGGTAGTAGATCAGGATCACCGCTGCCGCGAAGGGGTTGTGTTCCCGAACGCCAACCCCGCCGAAATGAAACAAGAGAAAAACCAGTACACCGAGGATGGGCTGGTGGGCCACCGCCAGAAAGAAGAACGACATCGCCCCCACAATCGTGCACACCCAAAACCCCTGCACGGCCAGATAATCAACGTCAGCTCCGCTTTGGATGGAAGGCCAGAACAGGCTTTTGAGGCGACTCTCGCTGCGCGGGGTTGAATCCGAGAGGCCAAGCGTTTGCATGGGGCAGCATTAAATCGCAAGCCGGGTGTCTTGTCTACGGGAAAGTCAGGCTACTTCGACAACGCGGCTAACGCGTCGCGGAACATCGCGTCGAATGAGGCGGCTTTGCCCGTCTTTGCAGCCACCGCCAGCGCCTTCTCCGCCGCCGTGCGTTGGTAGCCCAGGTTGATCAGCGCCGAGAGCACGTCTTCCTCAGTCGCGTTCATGGCGGGAACCGCCGGGGCTGAGCCGGGGCTAGCTTCGGGCAACTTATCGCGGAGTTCGAGCACCATGCGCTCGGCGGTTTTCTTGCCGATGCCGGGGATGCGGGTGAGGCGGGCTATATCGTTGCCGCGAATCGCGCCGACCATCTCGTCGGCGGCCATACCGCTCAGGATCGTGATCGCGAGCTTAGGGCCAATGCCGCTGACCGTGATCAGCTTTTCGAACAGCAGCTTTTCCGAAGGACGCAGGAATCCGTAGAGCGCGATCAGATCTTCGCGCACATGGGTGTGGATGTGCAGCGCAACTTCTGCGCCGAGCGCCGGCAGGTCAGAAAACGTCGGCACGCTGATGGCGACGTCGTAGCCTACACCGGCCGTTTCGACAATGGCCTGGTTCGGGTGCTTGGCCAACAGCTTTCCGCGGAGATGGGCGATCATAATTGGGCAGAGAAGTTTGGGCCGAGCTGCTTTCGCCATTGTAGCGCCCGCCCGGGCTGCACTCTTGAATCGCTTACTTCGTGAGGAGTTTCCTTCAACAGGCTTTCTCGAACGAGATTTCTTGATTAGAGTGGAAGCGTGAGAATCCCGCTGACGCCATGGCAGATCGAACTGATTCCGTGGTATGTCTTCGTCGCGTACTGGACGGTCAGTTGGCTGCGAGTGAAGCGCACAAAATCCGCCGAACCGCTGAGCAGTCGGCTGGCAACGATCCTTCCGCTGGTGGTGGCGTTTGAACTGCTGTTTTCGCGCTCGAAGTGGCTGGGCCCGCTATGGCTGCGGTTTTTACCGCCAGAAGATTGGATTGTCTGGAGCGGCATTGCTCTTACGGCGCTCGGCGTTACGGTTGCGATCTGGGCTCGATATTCGATCGGCCAGTACTGGAGCGCGCGTGTGACGCTGAAAGAGGGGCATCGCGTGATCCGTAGCGGTCCGTATGCGTGGGTGCGGCATCCGATTTATACCGGAATGCTGCTGGGAGCCATGGGCACGGCGGTAGTAGTTGGCGAGTGGCGAGGAGTTGTAGCGGTGGTGATTATTTTTGTGGCGCATTCCTACAAGGCCCTGCGGGAGGAAGCGCTGCTCACTCGGGAACTTGGGGAAGAATATGTGTCATACCGGCAAAGCACAGGATTTCTGTTTCCGCGGTTATGGTGAGGGTGAAGTCGTGATCTTTTAAATCGCGGCGGCCTGATCGCGGCGACGGGCCTGGATTTCGATGAAGACATTCACCAGCGAAACCGCCGCAGGGGTTACGCCGGGGATGCGCGATGCCTGGCCGATGGTGCGGGGGCGCACGTGGGTGAGCTTTTCCTGCATTTCGCGCGAGAGCCCGCTAACTGACTGATAGTCGAACCAGTCGGGAATCGAGTGCTGCTCGGCTTTCTTCAGGCGCTCCATGGCGCGCTGCTGCTGCAGCAGATAGCCTTCGTATTTGATCTCGGTTTCGACGGACTTGAGTTCGTTGCGCAGTTGGGAAGAAATTCCAGCCACGGGTTGGCGTGGATTCTCCAGGATTTCTTCTCTTGTAAAAAACTCGGGCGCGATGCTGCGGAGAATAGGAACGAAGCGCTCGACAATGATTTCAGGGCGCTTGAGCAGTTGGGCCAATGTTTGGCCTATAGCTGATGATAAATCGGCAGCCGTGGCGCTGCTGCCAAGAGCAGGTTCCTCACCCTCGCTTTGCGAGTGTTCGGAATGACAAGAATTTATTTGGGCGGCTGCGTCTGATCTTTGGGCCGTCGTTATTTGAGCCGTCATCTCGGATGTGATTTTCGTGGTTTCCAATTTTTTCTTCAGCACAATCAAGCGTTCCTGCTTCGATTGAAATTCTGCCCAGGCCTCGTCCGTGATCAGGCCTACGCGGCGGCCGTGGGGGGTGAGGCGGCGGTCGGCGTTGTCGATGCGCAGATGCAGGCGGAACTCGGCGCGCGAGGTGAACATTCGGTAGGGCTCGTTCGTCCCTTTGGAAATCAGGTCGTCGATCAGGATGGCGGTGTACGCCTCAGTGCGGTCGAGGACGAGCGGCGGCTCGCGCTTCACCTGCAGCGCGGCGTTGATGCCGGCCATCAGACCCTGGCACGCAGCTTCTTCGTAGCCCGATGTGCCGTTAATCTGACCGCCGAGGAACAGGCCGGCAATCTTGCGGGTTTCGAGGCTGCGCTCGAGTTCGGTGGGATCGATGGAGTCGTATTCGATAGCGTAGCCGGGGCGCAGCATCTCGGCGTTTTCGAGACCGGGGATCGACTTCAAAATTTCAAGCTGCACTTCGACCGGCAAGGAGGTGCTCATGCCGTTGACGTAGATTTCGTGCGTGTTCAGGCCTTCGGGCTCGAGGAAGAGCTGGTGCGTTTCCTTGTCGGGAAACTTCACGATTTTGTCTTCGATCGACGGGCAGTAGCGCGGGCCGATCGACTGAATCTGGCCGCTGTACATGGGCGAGCGGTGCACGTTTTCGCGGATGATGCGGTGAGTTTCGGCCGTGGTCCATGCGATGTAGCAGGGGACTTGCGAGTCGTGGTGCGCGACACGCTTGGTGCGAAAGCTGAACGGGGTGGGGTCGACGTCGCCGGGCTGCTTGGGGAAGCGCGACCAGTCGATGGTGCGTCCGTCGAGACGCGGCGGAGTGCCGGTCTTGAGTCGACATCCGCGCAGGCCGAGGTTCTTCAAGGCTTCGCCGAGCAGGACTGCGTTGGGCTCACCAGAACGCCCGGCTGGATACTGCTGCTCGCCGCAGTGGATCAGGCCATTCAGAAAAGTTCCGGTGGTGATGATGACGGCAGGAGCGCCGACGGAGCGGCCGTCGCGGAGGCGAATGCCGCGCACGATTCGGCGGCCGGAACTGCGCTCCGACTGGACGGGCGAGTCGCCCGTCCCCACACCAGCGGTGGCAGGTTCTGGCTGAGAGCTGATAGCTGAGAGCTGATAGCTTTCGATAATCAGATCCGCGACTTCTGCCTGCTTAATCTTGAGATTCGGCTGCGACTCGAGCACCTCGCGCATTTTCAGGCGATAGGCCTGCTTGTCGCATTGTGCGCGGGGCGACCATACGGCGGGGCCGCGGGAAGTGTTCAGCAGGCGGAACTGGATGCCGACCGCGTCGGCGATTTCGCCCATGATGCCGCCGAGGGCGTCGACTTCGCGGACGAGGTGCCCTTTGGCGATGCCGCCGACGGCGGGGTTGCACGACATTTGCGCGATCAGGTCGACGTTGAGAGTGTAGAGCGCAGTCTTCAAGCCCATGCGCGCGGAGGCCATGGCGGCTTCGCATCCGGCGTGGCCGGCGCCGACCACGACCACGTCGAATTGTTCGGTGAACTGCATAGGAAGGCGGATGGGCAAATCTGAAAAATCCTTGCCGGTATTTCTTCTTTCATTCTAGCAACTTGGGGCAGATTGTGATCGCCATCACTTGCTGCCGGCGCCTTTTTGCCCTTATATTGGGCTATCCGAACCGTACGCCGGAGGGGCCTCATGTCTATTGTGGAATTCTTTGAGCAACTGGAAGCACGCATCGGAAAGTATGACCTGCTCTGCCATCCATTTTACAAGGCATGGTCGGCGGGTGAGTTGACGCGCGACGATCTGCGCGAATACGCGCAGGACTATTATCACCACGTCGAGGCCTTTCCTTCGTATCTGGCGTCGCTGGGCATGCGCCTGGAGGAAGGCGAGTTGCGGCGGGCGGTACTGGCCAATATGTGCGACGAAAAGGGCGACGGGCAGCCGGGACGGGACGCGTTGCCCCACTCTGATCTTTGGCTCGACTTTGCCGAGGGCATGGGATCGAGCCGCAACCTGCAGTGGCACAGTCCGGTGCCGGAGATTCGGCAACTGATCGGACATTTTCAGCAAGCAGCCACCGAAGGCTCGTGTGAAGAAGCGCTGGCGGCTTTCTATGCCTACGAATCGCAAGTGCCGCGCGTCGCAAAAGAGAAAGAGCGCGGGTTACGTGAAATGTACGGAGCCGACGACAAAACCTGCGGCTACTTCACGCTGCATGCGACGGCGGATGTCTATCACTCGAATGTCTGGCGCAAGCAGCTTGAAAAGCGGATCGAGGCCCAGTCCGAGACGGCGGACGCTGCTTTGGACGCGGCTGAGAACGCGGCGCGCATGTTGTGGAAGGCGCTGGACGGGATCAACGCGCGGAGGATGGTCGCAGCGTAGCTGGGAAATTGAATTTTGGAATACTCGATCGAGCCAACCATTCGCTAGAATCGTTGGCTCATTTCTTTGAACTGAGAGCTGAGAACTTCCATTTTGATCGGCATCATTTCCGATACTCACGGCTTGCTTCGGCCCGAAGCGATTAAGGCGCTGCGTGGCGCGGAACACATTATTCACGCAGGGGATGTGGGGGCTCCGGACATTCTTGAGAAGCTGGCAACGCTCGCGCCCGTTACCGCCATTCGCGGCAACGTCGACACTACCGTATGGGCGCGCAGGCTGCCGGAAACTGAAGTGGTCGAGATCGGCGGAGTTTCTATTTACGTTCTGCACGATCTGGCGCAGCTCGATCTGAAGCCGGAAGCGGCTGGTTTCAGAGTTGTCATCTCGGGGCACAGCCATGTTCCGAAGCAGGAGACGCGTGGCGGCGTGCTTTACCTCAATCCTGGCAGCGCTGGGCCGCGGCGGTTTAAATTGCCGGTGAGCGTAGGGCGCATCGGGATTAGCGAAGGAACGATCGGTTTCGAAATTCTTGAGCTGAGTGTGTGACCAATTTTCGTGGAGCCCCGGACGCCTCGTCCGGGGCAGCGTCCGGCGGACGACGGCGTCCGCCGCTCCATTTGCGTTGCTACAATCCCAAAAGAATGTCCCTCACATTCGAAATCAATTCCAGCGTCGGCAAAGCGCGCGGCGGCCGGCTGCTGACGCCGCATGCTGCTATCGATACTCCGGTGTTTATGCCGGTGGGGACGGTGGCGTCGGTCAAGGGCATTTCCCAGGACATTCTCGAAGAACTCGGCGCGCAGATCATTCTCGGTAACACGTATCACCTCTATCTGCGGCCGGGTGTCAGCACGGTAAGGAAGCTGGGCGGACTGCATGAGTTCATGTCGTGGCGGCGGGCGATTCTGACTGACTCGGGCGGGTTTCAGGTGTTCAGCCTGAATGAGCTGCGCAAGGTCAGTGAGGAAGGCGTGACGTTTCGTTCGCATCTGGATGGTTCGTCGCATTTTTTCAGCCCGGAGAGCGCGATGGAGGCGCAGATTGGTTTGGGCGCCGACATCATTATGGCGTTCGATGAGTGCACGGAGTATCCGGCGGATCAGCCTCGCATGCGGGCTTCGATGGAGATGACGGCGCGCTGGGCGGCGCGGAGCAAGAAATATTTTGAGGAGCATAAAGAGGAAGTTCCGTGGGGGGCGTCAGTGAATCCCACTCTAGCCGCAAAGAGCGCGGCTAGCATGGGGCACCCGGGTTCTGCTGACTCCACGCAGTCTCTGTTCGGCATCGTTCAGGGGGGGATGGATCGCGCGCTGAGGAAGGAATCGGCCGAGCGGACCCTTGAGATTGGATTTCCCGGTTATGCCATTGGCGGATTGAGCGTCGGGGAGCCGCGCGAACTGACCCGCGAGATCGTTGAGTCGACGCTGGAGCATCTTCCGAAAGACAAGCCGCGTTATCTCATGGGAGTGGGCACGCCGGAAGAAATCGTCGAGTATGCCAATCTGGGCGTTGACATGATGGATTGCGTGCTGCCGACGCGGGCGGCTCGTCACGGGCTTTTATTTACCTCCGAGGGCAAAGTTTCGATCAAGCAGGCGCGCTATGCCCAGGATGCGGGGCCGCTCGACCCGAATTGCGGCTGCCGGGTGTGTAATCGCTACTCGCTGGCCTATTTACGTCATCTTTATGCATCCAATGAAGTGCTGGCGCAGGTCTTGAATACGATCCACAACCTGAGTTTCTACCTTGACACTATGCGACGGGTACGGCATTCTATTTCACTTGGGGAAGAGTCCCGTTTTCTTTCTAGTGTCTGGTCACGACCGAAACCATGACCGCAACGGATGGCCTCCCCGGATTCAAGCCTGAGATAGTAGGAACCCGGCCGAAGTCGATCCAAACCCCGTGGTGAAATAGGAGCTCCGCGACACGAGTGGGCGCGGGCGGTTTTTCGCGGATTCGATCCGCGCGGACATTTTAAACATGGAAGCTGTACTGATATTGCAGGCAGCGGGTGGTGGCGGCTTGTCGTTGCTGATCATGTTCGTCCCCATGATCGCCATTTTTTATTTTCTGTTGATCTTGCCCCAGCAGCGCCGCCAGAAAAAATGGCAAGCCATGCTCGATCAGCTCAAGACCGGCGACAAGGTCACCACCAGCGGCGGATTGCGCGGAACGGTCGTCGCTTTGAAAGATGACGCGATTCATCTGCGCGTGCCGCCAGACAATTTGCGAGTGGAAGTGACCAAGGCCTCGGTGGCGATTGTGACGACGCCTGAGGAAGATACCGCGAAGAAGTAGAACAACGCAGCAAGAGATATATTTCGTACGGGAAACTGTCTTCATCATGAACAAGAATCTTCTCTATAAGCTCGGATTCATTATCGCGACGATGCTTTTTTTCCTGTTTGGAATTTTTGGGATTCCGAAGAGTTTTTCCGGTCAGGGGCTGCTCACGGCGTTGACCGATCACATTCACCTTGGGCTCGATTTAAAGGGTGGGACGCACCTGATTTTGCAGGTGCAGGTGAATGATGCGGTGAACGTGGTGGCGCAGAGCGCCGTCGAGACTGTGAAAGAACAACTGCGCAACCGCAAGATTGATTTCACCGATGTCGCGCAGTCTGACCCGCAGAACAATCCCGACCGTTTGGTGGTGAAGGGCGTACAGCCATCCTCGCGCTCCGATCTGTTGACTATTGTGCAGGATCACCTTCCCGAGTATGACGTCACCGGCGGGCCCGACAATTCGTGGAACCTGGCGATGAAGCCTTCGGCGCTGGTTGACCTGAAAAATAAAGCGGTCACGCAGGCGATCGATACGATCCGCAACCGGGTTGACGCTCTCGGCGTCAGCGAGCCCACGATTCAGGAACACGGCTTGGGCGACTATCAAATTCTCATGCAACTGCCGGGCGTGGACGATTCCGGGCGTGTGAAGGCCCTGGTGCAATCCACCGCGATGCTTGAGATCAAGCAGTCTCTGGGCGGTCCGTATCAGAGCGAACAGGCGGCGCTCCAGGCGCAGACTCAGCCCGGCGTTCTGCCGTCTGACGCGATGCTTCTTCCGGGGCACAGCATTCCCGGCTCTGGTGCAGAGAGTCAGGCGTGGTATCTGGTGTCACGCGTTTCGGCGGTCAGCGGCAAAGATCTGCGGGACGCTTCGGCCAGCACTGATACTAACGGTCAGCCTGACGTGACTTTTGCGCTAACCGGCGAGGGCGGACAGCGGTTCTACAGCTTTACTTCTGCACACGTTGGCGACAGCCTTGCGGTGGTGCTCGATGGCCAGGTGCAGGAAGTGGCCAATATCAAGGAACCCATCCGCGACCAGGGTTCGATTAGCGGCGGCCGCATGACGGAGCAGCAGGCCAAGGATCTTTCAATGATCCTGCGATCTGGCGCTTTGCCTGCCAGTATGATCTACCTGGAAGAGCGAACGGTAGGGCCGTCGCTAGGCGCGGATTCGATTCGCTCGGGCGTGCTCGCCGCTGTGATCGGCATGACGGCTGTGCTGATTTTCATGCTGATCTACTATCGCGGCGCGGGCATCAATGCCGACCTGGCGCTGATCATGAACCTGATTATCCTGCTCGGCTTCCTGGGGTGGTCGACCATCGCGGGAGTCAACGTGGCTCTGACTTTGCCCGGAATTGCCGGTGTGATTCTGACGGTCGGCATGGGTGTGGATTCCAATGTGCTGATCTTCGAACGCATTCGCGAAGAGTTGCGCAATGGCAAGACGCCGCCCTCGGCCGTGGATCAGGGTTTCAGTCACGCTTGGATTACGATTGTGGACACGCACGTCACAACCATTGTTTCGGCCGCGATTTTATTCATCTTCGGCACTGGTCCGGTAAAAGGATTCGCGACCACGCTGACCTTCGGCTTGTTGGCGAACCTGTTTACGGCGGTGTTTGTGTCGCGCGTGATCTTCGATTGGGTTCTGAGCCGGAAACAACGCGGCGAAGCGCTCAGCATTTAGGAAATTAGGAAATCTTGCTAAGTCATAGATAGATAAGGGGCTAGAAAAACCCGTGGAGTTCTTTGGCGATACCAACATAGATTTTCTGGGGAAAAAGTGGTACTTTCTCGCCTTTTCGCTGGTGTTCAGCGTTGCAGGCCTGTTTTCCCTGTTGTTCTGGCACCACATCCCCTGGGGCGTGGACTTCCGCGGGGGAACACTGGTGTATGTGAAGTTCACCCATACTCCTGACATCACCGCCGTCCGTGCCGCAATGGACCGCGCCGGCTTGCGCAATCCGAAGATTCAGCCCTATGACCAGCCGTCGCTGAATGAAGTCCTGATTGATCTCGATGTACGTGAAACCAGCGACCAGGCTTTGGATCAAGGGAAGACGAAGATCATCCAGGCACTGGAGAGCAATGCTCCCGCCGGCAAAGACGACCTGAACAACGCCAGTTCTTTGACCATCAAGAAGTACCTGATGGACAACGATCCGATGCATCTGGGAACGGATGCTGACGTGATATACACCGCGCAAACGCAGGCGGTACTGGATTATCGGGAAAACACGCTGGGTGGGGTATTCAGTTCTCTCGATCAGTTGAAGAGCGCTCCGAACGTCGCGCCCGCGGTTTCGGCGTCGTTGGCGAATGGGTTCTATCTCTCCGACTTCGGGGTTCGGCATGTTGAGATCGTAGGGCCTCAGGTGGGCAGCCAGTTGCGCACTCAGGCTGGTTTGGCTACCCTCTATTCGCTCTTGGGGATGCTGGTTTACCTGGGATTCCGGTTTGAGTGGATTTACGGCATTGCCGCTGTAGTCACGGTGTTTCACGACACGCTTATCACTGTCGGTGCTTTTTCGCTGCTGGCGCCCAGGTTTGAGATCTCCCTGACCGTAATCGCGGCCATTTTGACCCTGATTGGTTACTCTAATAACGACACGATCGTGGTATTTGACCGCATCCGGGAAAATATTAAACTCATGCGGCGAGAGAAACTGTCGGATGTCGTTAACCGCAGTATTAATCAGACTCTGAGCAGAACGATCTTGACAGCGGGCCTCACCTTCCTTACCGTACTCGCACTATTTATATTCGGCGGCGAGGTGCTCCGTGGATTCAGCCTCGCGCTGGTCATCGGCATTTTGATCGGAACGTATTCGTCGATTGCGATCGCCGCGCCGATCCTGGTGGCTTATCAGGACTGGCGGATTGAAAAAGGCAAGCGTCCGGTTGGCATGCCCATGAAAGCCGGTAAGGCGAGCTAGATAGGTTACCTGATGGCGCAGTAGTGGTTACTTGCGGTAAGCCTTCTTATGTAAGCAGTTAGAGGGATTTGCTGAAAACGCCGTGAGGGCTGGTCTCGCCCTTGGGGCGCACCCGGGAAACCGGGAGCAAAGAGGAGTCAGTCGGTGTCTAAAGCTCTTTAGGGGTCTGAAAGAAGTTAGGGGAGAACACTATGTTTGAAGACAGCCTGATCGAGTCCGGCGGCAAGCTGAAGACGAAACGGGGCCGAACGTCAATGGTCGCGTTTGTGATCGAGTTCATGATTATCGGCGTGATGGTGCTGGTCCCGCTGATTTTCACGGAAGCCTTGCCCAAGGGCACAACCATGTTCATGTTGGTGGCCCCCCCGCCACCGCCGCCGCCACCACCGCCAGCCGCTGCAGCCGTGCAGCATGTCAAGGTGATTCAGACCGATATCGTCAATGGCGAACTGCGCACACCCACCAAGATTCCGCAAAAGATCAAAATGATTCAGGAAGATGAAGCTCCACCGGCCATGGCTACAACCGGCGTGGTGGGCGGCGTTCCGGGCGGCATTCCGGGTGGATCGATGGGCGGCGTGATTGGCAGCGTACTCAGCTCCACTCCGACCGTCGCTCCTCACATTGCCACACCGCAGCGCGTGCGTGTATCGTCGGGCGTATCTTCCGGACTTCTGATTCGCAAGGTCAACCCGACCTATCCGCCGCTGGCGCGCCAGGCCCGCATTCAGGGCACAGTGGTTTTGCAGGCGCAGATCAGCAAGGACGGCAGCATCGAGAACCTGCAGCTCATCAGCGGGCATCCGATGCTGGCGCCGGCAGCGATCGAAGCCGTGAAGCAGTGGAAGTACAAACCGTACCTGCTGAACGGTGAGCCGGTTGAAGTAGACACGCAGGTGCAGGTAAACTTCACGCTCGCTGGGGGCTAAGCTCCCGAGGCAGGGCACGATTCGATTTGTCAGCATTAGTGTGCATGGCCCTCCCCTTCCCACCTGATTTGCGGTGGCCGGGAGGGGCTTGTTGAAGAAGCCCGGGCGCGGCCGCCGTACCTGTATTTTGCAGCCCTGTATTTTTCAGTCAGGTATGACCGCCGGTTCTGTGGTTATGTGCGGAGTGATACGCCGCAGGCCCGCCGGGAATTAATTTCTTTCGCGTTGTTGGCACCACAAAGCGCATCACAGTGTCCAAGTAAAGTAGAGAGTTCCGAGGAGGGAAAGCAACTCATGTTCGCAACTCACGTAGCAGCAGCACTTCTCAGTCACGTTTCCGTCGCAGCCACCTGGGTCGTCCAGGAAGGTGGTGGCGGCGTACCCACAGACGCCATTGGCATGTGGAAAAGCATGAACTGGGTGGCCCAAGGCGTGGTCATCATCCTGTTCATCATGTCTGGCTGGTCGATCGGCGTTATGATCGATCGCTGGCTGGCCTATAGCGCGGCTCGTAAACAGTCGCGAGCGTTCGCCCCCGCCGTCGCCGGAGCTCTGCGCGATGGCCGCATTGATGAAGCCATTAAAGTTGCCGAGCGCAACAAGAAGAGCCATCTGGCCAAGGTTGTCACGGCCGGCCTGATGGAATTCAAGGCTCACCAGGATTCTCCGGGCGCAATCCCAGGCGAAACCATTGAAGCCTCCAAGCGCGCTCTGGAACGCACCGAAGCCATCGTTCACGCTGAACTGAAGCGCGGATTAGGCGGCCTCGCCACCATCGGCTCGACCGCTCCCTTCGTGGGACTGTTCGGAACGGTGATGGGCATTCTGCACGCCTTCATCGGCATCAGCAGCTCGAAGGCCACCGGATTGGCTGCAGTCGCCGGTGGAATCGCGGAAGCGCTGGTTACGACGGCCATCGGGCTGCTCGTCGCCATCCCGGCCGTCATGATGTTCAACTACCTGACCGGCCGCGTGGAAGCGTTTGACGTCGAAATGGACAACTCGTCGAGCGAACTGATCGATTACTTCCTGAAGAAGCGCGGCGACGTTCGTCGGTAATCCTCGTTTCTCGCGCATAGGACGCGCGAGGAGTGGGCACCCACGGTCTCGCGAGTGAGTTGCTTGTCCGGCGCTGGCAATCCAGCGCCGGACTTTCCCAACTAGACCATGGGACGTTGCCCGGATTGTGGCCGCACGGGAGATAAGCTATGGCATTAGCGAAACGAAACGAAGGCGCGAAGATCAGCTCGGAAATCAACGTCACTCCGATGGTGGACGTGATGCTGGTTCTGCTGATCATCTTCATGGTGGTCACGCCCATGTTGCAAAAAGGCATCAGCGTGGATATGGCCCCGGTGAACAACCCGGAACAGATGCCGGACGCGGACAAGGAAGACGCATTGCTGGTCTCCATTACCCGCGACGGCAAGGTGTATTTCGGCAGCGAGCAGATTCAGGTCGACAACCTGACCACCAAGGTGAAAGATCGCCTGGCCAATAAGCAGGACAAGCGCGTGTACGTAAAAGCGGACATGCGGACTCATTTTGGCAACGTCGTGCAGGTGGTGGACAGCGTCCGCGCCGCGGGCGTGGATGATCTGGGCTTGCTCACCGAACAGAGAAAAACTGGTCCTAGCGCCCCGCCAGCTCCGGCTGCGCCGGGGCAGTAGTCAGGCAAGACAGAGGAGAACGATCATGGGAATGGGAGTTAGCGCGGGCGGAGGTCAGAGTGCAAACATCAACGTCACGCCCCTCATCGACGTACTGCTGGTGCTGCTGATCATCTTCATGGTCATCTCGCCGGTCACCCCCAAAGGATTGGACGCGCTGGTTCCTCAGCCGCCACCGCCGAACGCGCCGAAACACGATACTCCTGACCGGACTATCGTCGTGCAGTTGATTGACCGCGGAGCGGGTTCGGAGCCGGGTGTGAAGATCAACACCGAAGACGCGACCTGGGACAATCTGCAAGGGCGTCTGACCGATATTTACAAGCAACGCGCTGAAAAGGTTATGTTCGTGAAGGGCGATGATGCCATTCCCTTCGCCAATGTCGCCAACGTGATCGATATTGCCCACGCCGCGGGCGTGGACAAGGTCGGTCTGATCACTGCGAAGATCGAAGCGGGCAACTAATCGGTCTGTGGGGCAGGCTCGGAGCTGGTTTTTCGTCGTTGCCTTTTCGTAGTCGGCCTTTTGCAGGGGAGCGTACCGTTTCCCTGCGCGCCTGCGGCCTGAGTTCGTCCTTGTTGCCGTCGCTTGGCGTACTTGACATACTTGTCAAACCGATGTCTCTGGGCCTAGGATGCTGTGTCGAGGGAGACTTATACCGCAATGAATAAGAACCTGAAAGTCATCACGCTGGCAGCCGCCGCGCTGGCGCTCCTCTCCGCTGTCGGATGCAACAAGCTGCTGGCGCGCGACCAGCTCAATAAGGGCGTGGAATCTTACAAGAATAACCACTACGAGCAGGCCATCGACCATTTTCAGCAAGCGGTTCGACTGGACCCGGCCCTGATCAACGCGCGCATGTACCTGGCTACGGCGTACGTTTCGCAGTACATCCCCGGCGTGGACTCGCCGGATAATCTGCGCACGGCGGACGAGGCAATCAAGGAATATCAGACAGTGATCGACGCCAATCCCTCTCGCGATCAGAAGGTGAATGCGGCGAAGGGCATCGCGTACCTGTACTTGAACGAGAAGAAGTGGGACGACGCCAAAAAGTTCTACCGCATGGCATCCGACCTGGACCCGAACGATCCTGAACCTTACTACTCGGTTGGCGTGATCGACTGGACGGCATGCTACCAGCCGCGCATGGAAGAGCGCGTCAAGCTGGGCATGAAGCCGGAAGAGAATCTGAACCCGAAGAACAAGGATCAGATGAAGGTCTGCAGCGAGTTGAAAGCCAAGAATTCGGCGTCGATTCAGGAAGGCATCGATAGCCTCAACAAGGCGATCCAGATTCGCCCCGACTACGATGATGCCATGGCCTACCTGAATCTGATGTACCGCGAAAAAGGCGACGTCGAGTGCGATGATCTGGCTGCCCGCGCCGAAGATTTGAAGACGGCGGACCACTGGGTCGACGAAACCCTGCGCGTGAAAAAAGCCAAGGCTGAAAAAGCGGCCCAGAGTCAGGGCGGCGGAATCGTCATGGATCAGCCCAAATAGCAGACTGGATAATTCGAGAAGTTCAGCCTCCTTCGTTTTATGAGCGAAGGAGGCTTTTCATTTCTGCTTTCATCTGAGCAGACCGATGGCGACCTTGCTATAGAGGCGGACTTCGACTCTTGCGAATTGCCACTGCTCCATGTTCGGGAACGACTCTGGAAGCACCTGTGTGAGCATCCCCGTTGTGGGATCGGGATTCCCTGCCGGACCATTGTTCATCAGCATGATCCATACGCGCGGATGGCCGGGCGTGGCTGCACGCAGGAAGTCCGCCGTGGGCTTGCCGGTGAAGTCGCGGTAGTCGAGACCTGCTCCGTGATTCGGAAAAAGAATCTGTGGGCCGAGCGGCGCCGCGAAACCCGGTCTGGCGGAATTTTCTCCGGTGCGAAGCGAGCGGACAAATTCATAAGGAACGCGGGTTGCGGCAATGTGGAAGATGACAGCGTCTCCCGGCTGAGCGTGGTCAAGAATAAAAGCAGCGGCGGCGACCGAGGCATCGCGCTCGTTGTCGAAGTCGTGGCCATAGACAAAGAAAATTCCCTGCGTGGCCAGAAGCAATATCGCGGCGAGAGCGGGCCCAAGCAGCCAGGACGGGCGCAGTCGCGCGAGACCGGCGGCCATAAGAATCAAAAGCGCCGGCAGGCAGAAGATCATGTAGCGAGCGAGAAAGACCGAGCGGACCAATGACAGCAACACCGTGAGCACGACCGGGAAGAACAGCCACACCAGAAGAAAGTGGAGCCGCCAGGTCTCCCAGGACTGGGCGCGGGTCCAGAGTTGTCTGCCGACCGGGAGCAATGCGCCAGCGCAGGCCGCGGCGCTGACGATCGGCAGTATCCAATTGTCGCCGCCCGCCAGGTGCTCGTAGAACGTGAGCACATCGCGCAGCCCGGGCCGTGGAATCCAGCGAATGGGCCCAGCCCCCGTCTTAGCCACGAAAATCAACAGAGGCGAGACGGCGAGCCCGATCGCGATCCAGGCATGCCGCAATTGTGTCGCGAGCGGCGCTTCGGAGTGCTTCAGTTGATCCAGGCCCGGGCTGCTTCCGAACTGGCGGAGAGCGAGCCACTGAGCCGCGACCAGAAGTAAACAGTAAAAATGCGCATAGACTGCCAGGACGCTGACCAGGACGTAGGCGCGTCGATTGCGGCGAACCGGATCGCGGATGAAGACCACCAGGAAGCACGAGGAGAGCGTTGCCAGCAGCAAGAGCAGAGCGTAACTGCGCGCCTCCTGAGAGTAGCGGACGCTATAGGCGTTGAAGGTGAACAGTCCGGCAGCGATCAAAGCGACCCGTCGGTCGTAGAGCAAGCGTGCCAGCCAACAAATCGCCGGCGCCGTGGCGGCGGCAGTCACCACCGATAGGCTGCGGACAAAGAACTCGGTATGCCCGAACTGAAGCCAGATTCGCAGCAGCAGGTAGTAGAGCGACATGTTGGCTTCGCGCCACCACAGCAGGTGCAGGAAGTTCGTCCAGTCCAGGCGCGCGACCTCAACGCTGAAACACTCATCAAACCAGAAGGGCTTGCGGGCGAGAAACTGAAATCGAATCGCGGCGCTGCCCGCTGTCAGCAGCAGAAGAGTCAGCCAGCGAAGCCAGTGGGCAGAGTCGGGCGGGAACGGCGCAGGAGTTGTCTGCTCCGCTGCGGGTTTGGGTAGCGGCATGCTGGCGTCGGCAGTTCGTTTCGTTCCAGATGATACTATGCTAGAAAATCATCGCATTCGCGCGAATTTTCGAATCGAGCCGACGTGTCTAGAGCTTCGATAATGGCTTATGTGGAAACCGCACCGCGCAACGACCCGCAGGCGATCGACGATCGCTGGAAGGGATACGTGTCGGTGATCGTGCCGGTTTACAACGAAGCTGCCCACCTGTACGAACTGTTGCGGGCGATTCAGGCCTCGCCGGTGAAAAAGGAAATCATTATCGTCGACGACGGTTCGACCGACGGCACGCGCGAAAAATTGCAGGCCCTGCCGCCGATCGACGACGTGACCATTGTTTTCCACGAAAAGAACCACGGCAAGGGCGCGGCCATTCGCACGGCGATGGCGTATGCTCGCGGCGAGTATGTGCTGATCCAAGACTCCGACCTGGAATATGACCCGCAGGATTATTCGAAGTTGTTGAGTCCGCTCGAGACTGGCGCTGCGAACGTCGTCTACGGCGTGCGCCCGGACCGACCGGAGCGTGGACTACGTTTTTTCCTTGGCGCCAAGCTGCTCACTCACCTCACAAATCTTCTCTACGGCACTGGCATTCACGACGAGGCAACCTGCTATAAAGTTTTCCGCCGCTCTTTGGTGGCAAGGATGCAGTTGTCATGTCAGCGTTTTGAGTTCTGCCCGGAAGTGACCGCGAAGTTATGCCGGATGGGCGAGAAGATCGAAGAGGTTCCCATCTCTTACCGTCCGCGCTCGGCGGTTGAAGGAAAGAAAATCCGCCACTCCGACGGTTGGCTTGCGATCTGGACTCTGATCCGTTACCGCTTCGGGCGGTGCTCGCACTGGATGCAGCCGGAGCAGGGTGAGCACCATTCAGATTTGCCGTTTGCGGTATGCTTCCAGCGGCTGCCGCCTTCCTAAGAAATGCAAATGAGTCTGAGCTGTTCACGTCAATCAGAATCATCGATGATGGCGTCATCTGTGCCAAGCTCTGCGGAAAGCTCGTGACGATGGTTGATAGTCGGGTGAAGACAGACAGTGCGAGCCCGTCTAGACGGTTTTGCTTGTCCCCTGCGATCCGCAGATCTCTTCTGCGGCTCATGTTGATATCGCTCGTTCTGCAGATTGCGTCGATCGGAATTCTCCGCCAGTACAGGACCCGCCCCGGAGATAACCATTTCGCCTTTGGCTGGGAAATGGGCCGCATCGCCCGCTCCATCGCTGTAGGCGAGGGCTTCAGTAATCCTTATGGAGGTAATACAGGGCCGAGCGCGTGGGAGCCTCCTCTGTATCCGTACCTGATGGGCGGGGTGTTCAAGATCTTTGGCGTTTATACCTTCGCGTCGGCCTGGGTGCTCCTCACCATCAATAGCCTGTTCGCCGTGCTCACTTGCATTCCGGTTTATCTCATCGCGGAACGAATGTTCGGCGAGCGAGTCGCAATCTGGTCGGCGCGGACCTGGGCGCTGCTCCCCTACGTTTGGTACTGGTCGATTCACTGGCTGTGGGACACGACGTTTACTTCGCTCGTCCTCAGTCTGATTTTCCTGGTCGCGCTCGAGATGGAGGATTGGCCGGGCCTTCAGGGATGGGCCATTTTCGGAGTGCTGTGGGGTGTAGGCGCGCTGGCGAATCCGTCGATGCTTACTTTTCTCCCGTTCTGCGGCCTGTGGATCTGGCGGCAGAGATTCAGGAGAGGCTTGCCGTCGCTGGATGGCGTGGCGATGTCGTCGGTGATTTTCTTTCTCGTCCTGTCGCCGTGGTTGATCCGCAATTACGAAGTCTTCGGGCGGTTTGTTTTTCTGCGTGATGATTTTGGACTGCAGTTGCGGCTGGGCAACTGGAAGGGCGCCGACGGCATGTTGATGGCCTACCTGCAGCCGAGCCAGAACAATTTGGAGTTCGAGAAATTTCGGCAGATGGGGGAACTGGAGTACTCCGCCGATTGCAGGCGTCTGGCCGTGGAGTGGATTCGTGAGAATCCTGGCCGGTTTGCGGTGGTCAGCCTGAAGCGCTTCTTCTACTACTGGAACGGAGTTCCGCGCGAAACGGGAAGCCTGACTCCAGTAGACTTTCGTACCTCTCTGTTTCTGGCGACCTCGGTGCTCAGCATATGGGGGCTGGGGCGAGCGCTGCGCCAAAAGCGGCGCGGGGCATGGCTTCTCGCGGGACTGGTTCTGACTTATCCGACGACTTATTACTTTGTGTTCGTGAACGCGCGGTACCGGCATGTCATTGAGCCGGAATTGTTCATCCTCGCAATTTTTTTGCTTTCGGAAATTTCGCGGCCTTCAAAGCGCGTCGCGGATAAGAGCTAACCTGCCGAACCGCGCCTCCAGTAGAATATCCAGTCCGGTTGGGTGAAACGGCGGTATTCCGAGCGGACTCTACGCGTGTTCCAATTATGTTCAAAAAGATTCTCATCGCGAACCGGGGCGAGATCGCGGTCCGCGTGATCCGCGCCTGCCATGAGATGGGAATCTCTGCAGTGGCCGTCTACTCCGACGTGGACCGCGCCTCGCTGCACGTTCGCAAAGCTGACGAAGCGTATCCGATCGGGGCCGCCGCCGCGTCAGAATCTTACCTGAATATTCCTAAAATTCTTGATGTCGCCGCGCGATCCGATGCAGATGCGATTCATCCCGGCTACGGTTTTCTTTCCGAGAATGCGAAATTTGCTCAAGCGTGCGCTGACGCAGGCGTAAAGTTCATCGGCCCTACACCCGCGGCCATGGACGCCATGGGCTCGAAAACGAAGGCACGGCAGGCGATGGAGCGCGCTGGCGTGCCGTTTGTGCCGGGCACGTCGCGAGGCCTGGAGTCGGTCGAGCAGGCGGAAGAAGTCGCGGCCCGCATCGGCTATCCGATCATGTTGAAGGCCGCAGCCGGCGGCGGCGGCAAAGGCATGCGCTTGGTGCATGCGGCGGAAGAACTGAATTCGGCACTCGAGGGCGCGCGCAACGAGGCGGAGCGGTCATTTGGCGACAGCGAAGTTTACATCGAGAAAGCGATCATCAATCCGCGCCACATCGAAATGCAGGTGTTGGCTGACGAGCACGGAAATACCGTTTATCTCGGCGAACGCGAGTGCTCGTTGCAGCGGCGGCATCAGAAGGTGATGGAGGAGGCTCCGTCGCCGATCGTGGATGCCGAGATGCGGCGCCGGATGGGCGAGGTTGCGGTGCGCGTGGCCCAGGCCGCTGCGTACACGAATGCTGGGACTGTCGAGTTCCTCGTCGATCAGCAGAAGAATTTTTATTTTCTGGAGATGAACACGCGCCTGCAGGTGGAGCACCCGGTGACTGAGTTAGTCACCGGACTCGATTTGGTGCACTTGCAGATTCGTATTGCGGCCGGTGAGAAGTTGCCATTCACGCAGGAGCAGGTCGTGATACGCGGGCATGCCATTGAGTGCCGCATCTACGCCGAAGATCCCGACAACAATTATTTCCCGAGTCCGGGCAAGATCACCCTGCTGCTGCTGCCTTCGGGCCCGGGAATTCGACGCGACAGTGGCATGTACGAAGGCTGGACCGTACCGATGGATTACGATCCGCTGCTGGCCAAACTGATCGGCTACGGCGCGGACCGCGAACAGGCGATCAGCCGCCTGACGCGAGCGCTGAACGAATATTTTGTGGGCGGGATCAAAACGAATATCTCGCTGTTCCGGCGAATCCTGAGCGATCCGGATTTTCGCGCGGCGAAGATGGATACTGGTTTTCTCGATCGTCTCTTAAAGCAGAAGCGAACTGAAGCCCGGGCCGGTCCCAAGATGATTGAAGCTGCGGTAATTGCCGCCGGAATATTTTCGGTGCTAGGCGCTGCTGGCGCAGGAAGCGGCGAGAGACCGGCGGTGAGCGACTCCACGAACAATAATCCGAAGACTGTGTCGAATTGGAAGGCGACCTCGCGTCGAGAAGCGTTGCGATGAACTCCGACCCATCCGCGGCACCCAGGGCACGAACGAAGCCTTCGCGGCGAAGGCAATATCCCCACCCTCTCGCAAAGAACGCGAGAAGAGCGTGGCACCCCCTGCTGTGGCTATGATGACCTACGACATCACCATCGACGGCAAGAATTACCGGCTCGATCTCGATCGGGCGGAGGGCGGGTGGTCGTGCCGTGTCGATGGGCGCGAAGTTGAAGTCGACGTGGTGCTGCCGCGGCCTGACGTGCTGTCACTCCGCATCGGCAACCTGGCTTACGAAGTGAAATGCGAACGTGTTGGCGGCGAAATGCATCTTTGGGTCGGCAGCGCGCGGTTCGCCGCGGAAGTCCGCGACCCGCGTTCGTTGCGGGGGCGCGTGCGCGCACTCGATGACCGCGGCCCTAAGAAACTCACGGCGCCTATGCCAGGAAAAATCGTACGCGTGCTGGTAAGCCCCGGTGACGCAGTCGAGGCGGGCGCAGGCGTCGTTGTGGTCGAGGCGATGAAGATGCAGAACGAAATCAAGTCACCGAAGAAGGGGACGATTCAGAGGATACTGGTGGGCGAGGGCGGGGCCGTGAACGCAGGGGATGTGCTGGCAATCGTCGAGTAAGCTTTTTAGTGCTGCCCGGACAGTGGGCGAGCACGCCCGACGGAAGTGCTACTTTTCGATCCCGTTGCTGTCTAGCACTTTCTTCGCGTAGAAATTCTCAACTTTGGCGGAGTCGCGCAAGACTTCGTAGTACGCGGCCTTCAGCAATTGTTCGCGCCGATCATGAAGCTGTGAACGAATAGCTTGCTGCACTCGCGGATCGGCCAGTTCGTGCTGGCCCGCGGGTTCCTTCGATACCAGCTTCACAATGCGAAATCCCACGAGCTTGCTCGCCGGATTGACGACCGTAACTATCGGGCCGTACTGGCCGGGCTTGAGTTTCATCACCATGTCGCGCGTCGCCGGGTCTGCTCCCTTCAGGCCGGACTCGGGGACGGTACCGAGATCGCCGCCGTTGCCTGAAGTTTCAGGGTCTTCAGAATATTTCATTGCCAGCGTCGCGAAATCGTCGCCGCTGTCGAGGCGGTTGGCGATCATCTGAATTTTCTTGCGCGCGTCGCCTTCGTTCTGTGCCTTGTCGTTCTGGTCATGGGCCTGCGGATTGGGCATCGGAGTTACCATGATCTGAGCCAGATGGTACTGCGTTTCGATCAGGTTGAACTCGCCTTTGTGGGCGTTGTAATAGTCGGTAATGTCCTGGTCGGTGATGTTGATCTTGGACGATACTTCTTTGTTCATTACTTTTTCGAGCGTAATCGAACGCCGGATGTCACGCTTGATGTCGGCGACCGTCCGCTTGCTGTCTTTCAGGCGCTTGTCGAATTCTTCCTGGGTGAAGGGAGACTTGAGTTCGTTATATTTGCGGTCGACTTCTTCATCGGTAGCCAGCAGGCCAAGTTTTTCGGCGCGCCGCATGGTAATTTCGTCCTCGATAATCTGGTGCAAAATATTCAGACGAAGCGCAGTCGCCTGCTCACCGGTGGGCGCCTGCTGGGCAGACGCGACCTGGCTGTCGTAATACTTGTCCACTTCGGCGCGGAGAATTTTACGGCCATCCACCGTAGCCATTACGTCTCCGCTGGTCTGCGAATTACAGGCGGTGAGGGCTGCCAGCAGGGTGGCGGCCGAAAGCGCCGCGGCGAACCGCGCTAAGAGTGAGTTTTTTTTCAAGAATGTTCTCCGTTTCCACACACCGCGACTACAAACGAAAATCCAGGCCGGGAAAGCGGCCCGTCGTTCAGCTACATCGCCAAGTTACTTGGATGCTGGCGCCGGGGCCGATGGAATGTGCTGCGGCACAGGCTCTCCGGCGTCTTTCAATGCCGCGTCCAGCGCGGCGCGTACCTCACCGATCGGAACTGCGCCGTCAAGCTTCTGTCCGTTGATGAAAATCGCGGGCGTTCCGTTGATGCCAAGGTCGTCAGCTTCCTTCATGGACGCTCGGACCGCATCTTCGTTCTGAGTTTTGACGCAGGATTGCAGCTTCGCGTCGTCCAGGCTGTGCTTCTGCCCTTGCAGCAGCGTCATCTTGTCGAGGGCCACGAAGCGTGCGCCAGGAGTCCTTTCGGAGTCGACCTCCTGCTTGTTGGCGTGAATGTAGTCGGCGAAGTCCCAATAGGCATCGCCGCTTTGCGCCGCCAGGCAGTTGGCGTCAACGGCTGCATGGATGGCCCAGGGATGAATCTCCGAGAGCGGGTCGTCTTTATAAATAAAGGTGACCCGGTCGCCATATTCCTTGAAAATTTCAGGAAACAGCGTCTCATGCATGCGCGAGCAGAATGGGCACTCGAAGTCGTCGAAATTAATCAGCACAACCTTGGCGGCTTTGGCGCCGCGGGAGGGCCGGCCGCTGACGTCGATTTTGCGCATCAACTCGGCAAACGGATCCTTGGTTAAGTCAAACTTATTGACCCGCAGCATGGTCGTGCGGTCTTTGGATAGGAGAAAATCGTAGCCCTTGGGCTTGCCGTCGCCGCCGTCGATGCTGACAGATACCTTGTCAAACGTTGGCCAGTCGGTGCTGGGGGTGACCGCGCCGACCGTTACCTTCACGTCAACCGGAATGTTATAGAAAGCCCGCACCTGGCGTTCGACCTTGCGCGCCACGTCGGGCGGCACGGACTGGGCGACACAACCGAGACAAACCAGAAGCAGGAGCAGCAGCGAACGTCGTATTGAAGTCACCAAAAACCGCCTCAGCATCACTTTTCGTCTTCTCGATTATCTCACAGCGAATGGGAGTCAGCCCGCGGCCGCCCGCACGGTGCGACCGCTAGCCGGTGCGGCGGAGTTGTTCGGCAGGCAGCAGAGAATTCATTGACCCGGAGCGGAATCCTTCCAGGTCGAGCGTGACGAACTTGAAGCCCAGTGTTTTAAAAATCGCGGTGAATTGCGCTGCCATCGCGGGATTCAGAGCGCGTTCCAGCTCTTCGAGCGCGATCTCGATGCGGACGATGTCGCCATGATGGCGCACCCGGAACTGCCGGAAGCCCAGAGCCCGAACCGCGTCTTCTCCGCGCTCCACCACGTCGAGGGCCTCGCGTGTGACCGGACGGCCGTATTCGATGCGCGAGGAGAGGCAGGCCGATGCCGGCTTGTCCCAGATGCGCAGGCCGGCCAGGCGCGACAGTTCGCGAATTTCCTGCTTCGTGAGACCCGCCTGCAATAGCGGGGCGGCTACGTGGTGCTGCTGGGCCGCCTGCTGACCAGGGCGGAAGTCGCCTTGATCGTCGAGATTGACTCCGTAGGCAATCGCGTCAAAGCCGCGCGCGGCGCGGAGGTTTTCCATCACCGCAAAAAGCTCGTCCTTGCATTGAAAGCAGCGTTGGCCGTCGTTGCGGATGTATTCCGGGCGGTCGAGTTCTGACGTGGCGATGACTTCGAGAGGAATCCTCTGCTCATTGGCGAAGGCGACGGCGTCGCTCAACTGAGTGCGCGCCAGGCTGGGCGAATCGGCAAGCACTGCCAGCATGTCAGCCCCGAGAGCGCGATGAGCGGCCCAGGCGAGGTAGGCGGAATCCACGCCGCCGGAATAGGCAACCAGCACCCGCCCCAGTTCGCGGAGATTGCCCTGCAGTTGAGAATCCTTGGCGCCGATGGCGGCTTCGGGGGACTGCATGGCCACTATGGTAACAGCACTCGAACCCCGCCACGTAGCGCTAGTACAGGCGCTCTTGGCGGCGGAGATTTCCGAACGAGCCGATGTTGGCCAAGGTGAAAGTGAAGCGGAACAGATTTTCATTGCGCACATTCGCGATGGAGTACCGGCGATACTCCAGTGTCATGCCGCAGCAGTCCCAGTTGTACGTCGTCTGCGCAGTAGCGAACTGCAGTTGCCGCGTTTCCGAGTCGAATCCCACGCTGGCGGCTGCGCTGAACCCGCGGCGGGTGAGACCGCCAAAGCCCAGCGCGACGCGGAACTGGTTGAACTTGCAGGTGGGCTGCGTGGTGATCACGGAGCTGCACTTTCCTTCACTTTGCGTAAGCGGAGAGGTGGCGGGTTGGGGAATCTGCAGAAACGCATCCCCACCGCCCACGGTGAAAGGTCCGAGATTGTAGTTGACCAGCAATGTACTGGCGTTGATGCGTCCCAGCTGAAAGTCGTAATCGAGGTCCCACTCCGTATCGGTATTACTGCTTGTGGCGGCCCGCAAACGCGACACAATCGGAGAAAGATGCCGTGGTTCCGTCGCGAAAGCGATGCCGGTCAGGTCCTCAGTGGTGGTAAAGACGTTGCGCTGTCCGGTCACGAGCGCTCCGCTGAAGTTCGGATCGAGGAAATATTTTTGTGCGACCTCCCAGGTCGCAACCTCGCGCACATCGGGCGCTTTGAGGCACGGCGCGTTCTCGAGATTGTTCTGGCGCCCCCAAGGAACGATCTGCTCCGGCGCAGCCGCGCCGACCGCCAGGCCAGTCATGAGCTTCTCGCACTCCGGTTCATTCGACGGCGGCTTTTTCGCGTAGAGGCGGGTCACGAATCCGTATTCGACTTCGTGGGTGTTGCTCAGAATGTCGCGTTCGTCGAAGTGGAGAACATTGGCGAAGTCGTTCACGCCCGTCACGTACCGGTAAACGGCCCGCGGCTCGATGACATGCTTCCACTTCCGTCCCAGAAACTCCTTGTCGAAGATTTTCTCCAGAGTTGGAGGGCGCAACTCCACCGAGGCTTCCAGGGCCTGACGGTTGGTAGGATCGTCGACCGCGAGCCCGCCCACAAATCGCTCGGTGTAGTAGGTTTCATGCAGCGTGAGTGCGGGGCGCACGGACCAGCCGTCGAACTGCAAGGGCAGGGAAATCTCCGGGTTGAAATCGAAGCGTCCCAGCAGCTCTCCCGTGTGAAAGCCGGGCTCGCTGCGCTGCAGGCCGGCCAGGGAAGCGTCGAACGACCAGAAAAATGGCGAGTGTCCTAGCGGCCGGTCCACACTGGAAGCGTCGGCGCTGGGAGTGTGCCAGATCTGGACGTCATCAAACACCGGAGGGTTCGACAGAGTTCCGCTGACAGTGGTCTGAAAGAAATTCTGGTAGCGCTCGATCGTGCTGCTGAAAGAGAACCCATTTTCGGACTTCGAAACAAAAACCTGCGACTTCACCTCCGAGTTCACGGCCTGGGTGAAAACCTCGTTGAACGCCAACCGAAACAGAAACGAACTCAGGTAATCGACATTCGAGACGGCGCGAAAACCGGGAAATTCATCCGCGGCTGTAAGGCGCGCCTCCTGGCCGCCTTCACGAAGCGGAGGCATGCCGGAGCCCTGACTGATGCCGCGGTCAATCACGCCGAAGTAACTCAAATCGACATAGGAGGCTTCGCCCGGACGTACGCGAAATTCTCCGCGTTGCGACCAGCCACGCTTGGAGAAATATTCCGCTCCGACGGTTGCGTCCATGCTGCGATTCATTGCCCAGTAGAAGGCGTCGCCGATCTCGTTGCCGTTGGTCGATGACCGGCCGCCCGAGGGGACCAGGAATCCAGTCTCACGAGCCTCCCGGTTCACAGGATGAGTCGCGTAAGGAAAGTAGAGAACCGGAAGTCCATGCAGCCAGAACGTGCTGTGAATAATCTGGGCGTTGCCGCCCACATCCACAACCACTTTATGAGCGTGGAACTGCCATTTAGGATGAGGAAGTTCGCAGGTGGTAATAGTGCCGTCGTAGACGACGTAATGGTCGGAACTGGTTTTGTCGACGATTTTTCCGGTGAAGGCAAATGGAGCGGTCGAGGTCAGCATCACAAAGCTGCCGCGAACGCGGAGTCCGGTGGTTGCAGTGACGTCGTAGAAGCGCCCGGTCTCGGCGGTCAGGTTGTAGGTTCCGTGACTGGCCTTAATGTGTTCGTCGTTAGGACCGCCATCGAGTCTTACGTGTCCGGTGGCCGTGGCCTCGCCGCTGTCGTCGTTGTACGTGACTTCATCTGCCCGCAGGATGTAGGTGCGATAGTGGATCTCGGCGTCGCCGTGCAGTTGGTAGACATCACCAGTTTTTTCCTGCTGCAGGGAGCAGAACGTTGTCGAGTCGGAATCTTGGCTCGCGGCCCGGCTGGCGCAGAGTGTGCTTGCCGCGGGCGCGGGGGCCTGTTGCTTCTGAGAGATTTTATTTATAGACGAAGCCCCGGATCGGCTGGAATTTCCCGACGGCAACTGGCTGGTTACTAGCGCAGAGGCGGGAAGCTGATGACAAAGGAACAGCGCCGTGATAAGGAATCTATTGCGAAGAGTCATCGGAAGAAAATCAACGGAAGAAGATCGTCCATTCGCAGACGCGCCTGCCTTTTGCCTTCTGGTCGCGGTATCGTGAAGTTAGCACGCCGCTGGCCGCGCGGCAAAGTGGCGAAAAGAGCTAGGATTCTCGTTGCTTACCTTCCGGTTGCATGTTCGACAGGAACTGGCGCGATTTTGCGGTTGCGAGTTCGATACGATTTCAATCAATATTTTGATTTATTAGAGACTGGCTTTCATGAATTGTTCGCGATGTGGAGAAGTTTGCCGTTGCGCGTCGGAGCCCCTTCCTGCTGCATTGACGCAGTGTGATCCTGAAGCAGAGTCTGGCGCGGCCGATGCAATGGCACCCAGCGCTCAGGCCCAGGTTCCTCAGGCCCAGGATCTCGAAACGAAGGATGCCCAGTCGGGGGATGCCGCTGCTTGGCGTGATGAGCTTTCCGCTCGGCTGAGCCGTTATCGCGCGCGCCGGAAGGCGCGTCCGCCCCGGTATCCGTCTCTCAGGCTGCAATTTGAAGAATTGGAATGGTCGACCCGCGCAAATGCCACGGGCGGATCGGCGCCGGTTCCGACATTCGAATCCGTATCGAACCATGCCCTTGCGCTTGATGAAATGAGGCAAGGGCCATACGCCGCAGCGACGGAGGTTGAAGCGCCGGACGCAGAAGGCGCCCCGCCAGTGCGCCCAGCCGGACATTTTGCTGGACAACTCTCGGGAAATCCTCGTGGACACGACTCTGGAGTTTCGGCCGGCGCGAAGATTATCCAGTTCCCACGATTTGCCTGGGGACCGCCTGCGCCTCCGCCTGATCAACTGGCCGAACCAGTCACCGGGCGGCCGCGAATTTTGGAAGTCCCAGAAGTTGCGCCGCCGCTTCCCGCGCTGGGTGGAATTACCATCGAAGCGGTTGAGCAGAAAGAAGTCGAAAAGCGGCCCGGGGTCGATATACCGCTGCAGAGCGCACCGCTCGGCTCGCGCGTCGTGGCTGCGTTGGTCGATGGATTAATCATCGCGACGGCGTCGGCGTTCTTCGGTTTCATTTTCTGGAAGATCGCCGCGGTGCGTCCGCCGCTGGCACAGATTTTGGGACTTGCAGCAGCAATCCCCTGTCTGTTCTGGGTGGCGTACCAGTATCTGCTGATTGTGTATGCGGCCAGCACTCCGGGACTGCGCGTCGCGGGCCTCGAACTAACCCGCTTCGACGGCACTACGACCAATCGCTCGCTGCGCCGCCGGCGCGCGCTGGCGGGCTGCCTCTCCGGCCTTTCGTTAGGCATGGGTTACGCCTGGGTGTTTCTCGACGAAGACGCGCTCTGCTGGCACGACCGGATCACGCACACCTGCCTCGCGCCGAGAAAACGCGATGCAGCAATCACCGGCGCACCGTTCGTTTAGGGGAAGCTCGCGAGCACAGACGCCTCATTTGCCCCCGCTGTGCTATCTTCAATGGTTTAGCTTGGGTTGCAGTTTCCCCACTCCATCTGAAGCATGGCCACAGCCCCTGAAGGTACAAAACCGGTAGTAAAGGTCTTCGTCGCCACCACGGTGATGCTGACTTTTATTTCGTTCTGGCGCGCGTCCGCGATCGTGTTGTCGGATTTGGCTTCTTCGGCCTATTACGCGGGCGGCGATGCCGAGAAAGTCATTGGCAAGAGCGCTCCCTGGTTCATCCTCGCGGTCATGCTGTTCAGCTATGCTGTGCGGGCGCTGTATATCGAATCCAGCAGCATGTTCGTGCGCGGCGGCGTGTACCGCGTAGTCAAAGAGGCGATGGGCGGAACGCTCGCCAAGTTTTCGGTCTCGGCCCTGCTGTTTGACTACGTCCTCACCGGGCCCATCAGCGCGGTTTCCGCCGGACAATATCTTGCGGGATTCATCAAAGACATTGCGCTGGTGATCAGGCCCCACGATCCGCTCAATTTCTCAGACGACCACTTCGCCGCCGGGCTGGCAATCATCATCGTGGTCTATTTCTGGTGGAAGAATACGCAGGGCATCCACGAATCGAGCCAGAAGGCGTTGCAGATCATGGCCATCACCACGGTGATGGTGGTGATTCTCATCATTTGGTGCACGATCACGGTTTTGCGGTCTCCGGTGGCGATGCAGTTGCCGCCCAACCCGCTGCACCCGGGTGTGATTCCTCTGAACAAAGAGTCGCTGGGCTGGCTCAACGGATCCTGGTTCAGCCATATCACCTGGATCATCCTGTTCGTCGGTTTTGGGCATTCTGTGCTGGCCATGAGCGGCGAGGAGACGCTGGCCCAGGTCAACCGCGAAATTGAACATCCGAAGTTGAAAAATCTTGAGAAGACCGGGCTGGTGATTTTCATCTACAGCCTGCTGTTTACCTCGCTGGTTTCGTTCTTCGCGGTCATGATTATTCCGGACAATGTCCGTCCGGATTACTTCGCCAACCTGATCGGCGGAATCGCCATGTATCTGGTGGGGCCGACCAGCGTGAAGCTGTTGTTCCACGGCTTCGTCGTGCTCGTGGGCGTGCTGATTCTTGCGGGAGCGCAGAACACTTCCATCGTGGGCGCGAATGGCGTGCTGAACCGCGTGGCCGAAGATGGAGTGCTGACCAGCTGGTTTCAGAAGCCGCATCATCGCTACGGCACCAGCTACCGCATCATCAACCTGATCGTCTCCATGCAGTTGCTGACCATTGTGCTGAGCCGTGGCGATGTCTATCAACTGGCCGCGCTCTACGCTTTCGGGGTGATCTGGAGCTTCACCATGAAGTCGCTCGCGGTGCTGGTGTTGCGTTTCACCGAGCCGGGCAACCGCGAGTGGAAAGTCCCCGGGAATCTTCACATCGGGAAGACGGAAGTTCCCATCGGGCTCATCATCATTTCTGCGGTCCTGTTTACGACTGCGATTGTGAATCTGTTCACCAAGTATCAGGCCACGATCGCAGGAATTGTCTTCAGCGTGGTCTTCTTCACGATCTTCACTTTCTCGGAGCATCATGTGGCCAAAGAGCGCCACGGCAAACCCGAGCAGCTCGACCAGTTCCGCGTATACGGCAATCAGGAACTGGGCAGCGGAGCCATGGGAGTGCGCCCCGGAAACATTCTGGTTGCAGTGCGCGATCCGCGCAACCTCTACTACCTGCGGCACGTGCTCGGCCATACGCACACCGGCAAGCAGGACGTAGTGGTGATGAGCGCTCGCCTCTACCATCGCGAGCACAGTTTCAGCGGCAACACGGTGCTCGAAGCCAGCCAGGTTTTCGACCACTACGAGCAGGAACTGTTCACCGCGGCCGTCGCTGTGGCCGAAAAAGAAGGCAAGCCCATCTCGCTGCTGGTTGTGCCGGCGACCGACGTGTTCGAAGCCATCATGGTGACGGCGCAGCGGCTCGATTCCAGCCGCGTGATCTGCGGGCTCTCGAACAAGCTCACCGCCGACGAGCAGGCCAAGCTGACCGGCGACGCGTGGGAGCGCCTGCCGGAACCGCGTCCGCGCCTGACGCTGGAAGTGTGCGCCCCCGACGGAGCGATTCGCGAATTTGCTCTGGGCCCGCATACTCCCCGCATGCGCCCGCAGGACGTTGAGCTCATGCATCGGCTCTGGCTCAATATCACGGCCGACCCCAAGTTTGCCGGGGCGCACCATTACCACATCGTTGCGCTCGCTCTCGAGGAACTGCAGCGCGAGTTGAGCACGGAACAACGCGCGCAACTGCTGCAAAAGCTGCAAGACGAAATGAAGGCTCCGGCTAAGAGTGAAAAGGAATTAGATTCGTAGGAGGTTCCATGGCCCGCATTCCGGGCGCTGCCAGCAATCAGGGCGGTCTGATCCGGCGGTTATTTGTCGGAATCGTGTACTCACTCACCCAGCGCAGACTTGGCAAGGTCATCATGCCCATCCAGGTGACCGCGCATCATCCTAAGATTTTCTGGGGATATATCCAGATGGAGCAATCGCAGATGGGCGCTAAGCTTGTCGATCACAAGCTGAAGGGACTGGCCGAACTTCGCGTCGCCACGCTGGTCGGCTGTCCGTTTTGAATCGACATCGGCTCTGCCGTGGGCAGAGCGAGCGGCATAACGAGCGCACAGATCGCTAACCTGAATAGTTACCGCACAGACTTCAACTTCTCAGAATTGGAGAAGCTAGTCCTCGAGTATGCCGACGGTATGACCCGCACTCCAGTGGAAGTATCGGATGCTTTGTTCGCCCGCTTGCGCGAAAAATTCAACGAAGCGGAACTCGTTGAGCTGACATCCGCGATTGCGTGGGAAAACTACCGCGCCCGCTTCGATCATGCCTTCGGAATCGAAGCAGAGAATTTCGCCGAAGGAGCAGTTTGCGCCTTGCCGGTTCGAGCGGGCGATACAGCGACGAGCTAACGCAACCCTAGCTCTTGAGGGTATTCTCGAGCGACGCGCGCAGTTCGCTGAAGCGGAAAGGATATCCGCTGGCGACGAGCCGCGCCGGTTCAACGCGCTGGCTGCCCAGCAAGACGGTATCTCCCATCTCGCCGAAAACCCACTTCACCACGAAGGCTGGCACGGGAAAAATGGCGGGGCGTGAGAGCACGCTGGCCAGCGTCTTTGTGAATTCTGCATTCGCCACCGGCTTGGGTGCGACCAGATTCACCGGCCCATGCAGCAAATCGCTCTTCATCATGTGATGGATCGCGCCGACCATGTCTTGCACGTCGATCCAACTCATCCACTGGCGCCCGTTTCCGATCCTCCCGCCGACGCCCATCTTGAAGGGCGTGAGCATCTTTCCGAGCGCACCGCCAGCGGGGCTCAGCACCACTCCAGTACGCATCTGGACCGTGCGAACGCCCGTTTCCACTGCCGGTTGCGTTGCGGCTTCCCACTCGCGGCAAACGTCAGGCAGAAAGCCGCTGCCTGGGGCGCTTTCCTCGTTCAAGACTTCGTCACCGCGGTCGCCGTAGACCCCAATCGCTGAACTGCAGATGAAAACCCTCGGTTTGTCCTTTGCTTGCGCGAGCGCCTGCGCCAGATTTCCGGTTCCCACGACACGGCTGTCGCGGATCTTCATTTTCTTCTCCGCAGTCCAGCGCCCGACAATGCTTTCACCCGCGAGATGAATGACCGCATCGAATCCGGACACCGCCTCAGGCGCAGTCGGCTTCGCCGGCTCCCAGAGAACTTGTCCGCCGCCTGAAACATTGCCGCGCACGAGCCGGACGACTTCATACCCTCGGGTTTTAAGGGAAGGAAGAAGCGCGGCTCCAATGGGCCCGGAAACACCGCTGACAAGAATTCGCGAAATCATGGCTGACACGGTGCACTCTATCAGCTTAGAAAGCATTCGAACAAACTTGAGACGCATTTGAAATCATTGAAACTGGTGAAATGCTCGTAGGGCGAGGCACAAAATCCCCACGTCGCGCAAAAGTACGAGAGACCTCGGGCACCTGCATCTTGCTACTGCCAGCAAAGACCAGCGGGCCCGGAGCCGCGCCCCACACGGGCGTTGCGAGCTATAATCGAACATGGCGAGCTTGCGCCAACAAATTGCGACCACTGCCCTCACCCTCACCAAGTTTCGTGACTTGATGAAGAGGATGCAGGAGAACCGTCCGCAAGACGATCTTACCATCGTCAAGAAGGCCTACGACTACTCCCTGAAACATCATGAGGGCCAGACTCGCGCTTCCGGCGAGCCTTACCTCGTCCATCCGCTCGAAGTCGCCCTCGTCCTGGCCGAAATGAAAATGGACCCGGTCGCGGTTGCCGCCGGTCTGCTGCACGATTCTGTCGAAGATACTTCGGTCACGATTGTCGATATCCGCAAAGAATTCGGCGAGCAGGTCGCACACATCGTCGAGGGCGTCACCAAAATCAGCAAAATTGATTTCGCGACCCGCGAAGAACAGCAAGCCGAAAACCTGCGCAAGATGATGCTCGCCATGGTCGATGACATCCGAGTAATCCTCATCAAGCTCGCCGACCGGCTGCACAACATGCGCACGCTCGAGCACCTGCAGCCCGACCGCCAACACAAAATTGCCGAAGAGACGCTGGAGATCTATGCACCCATCGCCCACCGCCTGGGTATGGGCAAGATCCGCGGCGAACTGGAAGACCTGGGCTTCCGCTTTCTCGATCCCCTCGGCTACGAGCAGGTGGAAAAGGCGGTCAATGCCCGCCGCAAGCAGGGCGAGGCTTTCATCGCCAAGATGCAGATCACTATCGCCGACAAACTCAAAGAGGCCGGCATTCAAGCGCGTGTGGAAAGCCGCATCAAGCGCCTCTATAGCATTCACAAAAAACTGCAACGTCAGCGCATTTCCGTCGACCAGGTCTACGACCTGTGCGCCATGCGCGTGATTACACGTTCGCTGCAGGACTGTTACGCGGTGCTGGGCATTATTCACAACCTGTGGCGGCCGGTGCCGGGGCGGATCAAGGATTTCATTGCCATGCCCCGCCCGAATTTTTACCAGTCACTGCACACTTCGGTGATCACGGAAGATGGTACCCCATTTGAAATCCAGATCCGCACCGAAGAAATGCACAAGATGGCGGAAGAAGGTATCGCCGCGCACTGGAAATATAAAGACGGCCCGGTCTCGGCTCAGGACGAACAGCGCCTGGCGTGGCTGCGGCAGGTGGTTGAGTGGCAACGCGACGTCAGCGATCCCAACGAATTTCTCTCCACGCTGAAGGTCGATCTTTATCCAGAGGAGGTTTACACGTTTACGCCGAAAGGCAAGGTCGTGGTGCTGCCCCGCGACGCCACGCCGGTCGACTTCGCCTACAGCGTGCACACCGAGGTTGGTCACACCTGCGTGGGCGCCAAGGTCAACGGCCGCATGGTGCCGCTGCGTCACAAGCTGCACTCGGGAGACATCGTCGAGATTCTTACGCAGCCCGGCCATAAGCCCAGCCGCGACTGGCTGGGCCTCGTCAAATCTTCGCGCTCGCGAAACAAAATCAAGCACTGGCTCAACGTTCATCAGCGCGAGCGCGCCATCGAAATCGGGCGCAAGCTGATCGAGAAAGAGGCACGCAAGTACCGCATCTCGCTGAAAGAAATTAAAGACGAAGACCTGCAGAAGGTTGCTTCCGGTTACGGCCTGGGCAAAGCCGACGACCTGATGTCGGGCATCGGCTACGGAAAATATTCGGCGCGGCAGGTGCTGGCGCGGCTGCTGCCCGCCGGCGCCACGCACTCCATTGCCGGCGACATCGAGTCCGAGGGCTTGACTTCAGAGCCCGGCGCGATCGCCAGCGTAGTACGCCGCGTCTTCGGCGACCACAACGCCATCACCGTCCGCGGCCAGGGAGACATGCTGGTTTACCGCGCGCAATGTTGTAATCCCATTCGAGGAGAGAGCATTGTCGGCTACATCACGCGCGGTAAAGGTGTGGCCGTGCACTCTATCCATTGCCCTAACGTCACGAACCTGATGTACGAACCCGAGCGCCGCATCGAAGTCGAATGGGCCCGCGACGAAAGCACTCCGACCGCCTATCCCGTGAAACTGACGGTCTTCTGCGACGACCGCTTCGGCATGCTGAAGAGCATCACCGGCGTCATCGGCGACGCCAAAAGCAACATCCGCAACATTACCGCTCACACCGCCAACAGTCAGGCCAGCGTGGAAGTCGTTCTCGACATCGCCGACTTAAAGCATCTCGAGCAGATCATCGCCGGCCTGCGAAAAATTCCTGGCGTTCATGAAGTGCAGAGACTGCAGAAAATTTAAGGACAGTTTCCAGTTGTCGGCTCTCAGTTCTCAGTGAAAAGCCTTAGATCGGCGTGATAGATTGATCCTGCGTTGAGAGCTTTTACTGAGAACTGACAACCGAGAATTGAGAACTTCTTTATGCGCGAAGTCATTTCCACCAAAGACGCTCCACAAGCCATCGGCCCTTACTCGCAAGCCATCAAGGCCAACGGATTTATTTTCACTTCCGGGCAGATTGCAATCGATCCCGCGACCCAACAGGTCATCACCGGAGACGTTGCCGCCCAGACCGACCGTGTGCTTCGCAATCTGTCGGAGATTCTGGAAGCCGCCGGCAGCGGGCTGGGGAAGGTCTTGCGCTCGACCGTCTTCCTGAAGAACATGGGCGACTTCGCGGCGATGAACGCCGTCTACGGGAAGTACTTCAGCACGGCGCCGCCCGCGCGCTCGACCGTCGAGGTTGCACGCTTGCCGAAGGATGTTCTGGTCGAAATTGACGTCATCGCGCTGGAATAAGCAAAGTCTTAGCCACAGAGGACGCAGAGGAGCACTGAGGAAAGTCAAAGTCTCAGTGATTCTCTACCATTACGATTTGTTGGGAGGAGCAAGCATGAGGATGTAATCTAGTCGCAGTGGTTGTTCTTGCCGCTGTAGCCTTCGCGCAAACGACCAGTCACAGGACCGTTCAGGTGGGTCGCCCCAACACCAACGCTCCTACCAAAGTCACGGGCGACGGCGTCAAGACAGAATCCGGCCTGCAGTACTGGGATATCAAACTCGGACTCGGTCCTATTGCCAAAGCCGGCGACCACGTGAAGGTGCACTACACCGGATGGCTCACCACCGGCAAAAAGTTCGACAGTTCGGTCGACGCGAACTCACCCTACGAATTTACGCTGGGTGAGGGCAACGTCATCAAGGGATGGGACGAGGGCGTCGCCGGGATGAAAGTCGGCGGAAAGCGGCAACTGCGCATCCCGCCGGAGTTGGCTTATGGCGAGACAGGGTTATAAGGACGTCATCCAGCCCAACGCCACGCTCATCTTCGACATTCAATTGCTTAGCGTGAAACAACCGTCAACCCCAGAGGGCACAGCGGCACACTGACGAATGATCGCTCTGTGGAACTCCGTGTCCTCTGTGGTTGAGGGTGTTCTATGCTTTGACGACTTTGCCGCTGCGCAGGCAGGACGTGCAGACGCGCATGCGCTTGGTGGCTGCGCCCACGCGGGCGTGCACCGGCTTCAGATTGACGTTCCAGCGCCGCTTAGTGACGTTGTGGGCGTGGCTGATGCGGTTTCCCGCTTGCGGCTTCTTGCCGCAGATATCACATTGTTGTGCCATGACGACTCCCGAAGAATTCAGAACTTGTAGGGCAAACTTAGAGTTTACAGGAACTTGGCCGGATTCGGCAATGCCGAGCCTGCCCGGGAAAAGACAAGGGCCCGATTTTCTCGGACCAAAATGAGTGTGGTACTTACAGCACCCCGCGGCCATTCCAGTATAGGGGACGAGCGCCTTCGTGCGATACTTATCCCATGCAGTCGCCACTCCAAGCCGCCTCGGCGGCCACCGATCCTAAGTCGGTGAAGGTGAATCTTACGACCGGCACGGGCGTCGACATTGAATGGAACGACGGCCACGCCTCGCACTACAATTTTGTCTACCTGCGCGACGCCTGCCCATGCGCCATGTGCGAGGATGAGCGCGGCAAGGCTGGCCGGCGGCCGGGTGATCCCGTCGCAGCCGCTCCGGGAGCGCTGTTGATCTTCAAGCCCAACGCCAAGCCCGTATCCGCGGAGGGCGTGGGAAAATACGCCATCAAGTTTTCCTGGAACGATAATCACGACCTGGGCCTGTATTCCTGGAAGTTTCTGCGTGAAATTTGTCCGTGCAACGAGTGCACAGCGGCGCGGGCAGCCGGTTAGCGACGGCCGCAGCATGGTGTGACTAGATTTGCTCGACCAAACTCGCTCGATCAAACATGAGCTCGACCAAGCCAAACTCCGCCGTCCAAGCCGTGGTCAGCGAACTCCTGGTGGACCTCCACGCCAAAGGAGGTTGCGACAAGATCGGTCTCACGCGCGAATTCTTCGCGGTGATTCTTTGTGAGGTCGGATCGAAGCACGCCACGGCGACGACCTCAGAGACGGAAATCCGCACATTTTTTCTGAGCCTGCGAGTCGACGAACTCGCCCTGGCCCGCGCCTGCGCCGCGGGCGTGAATTCCGCCTGGGAAATCTTCCTCACCAAGTTCCGCGAAAAGCTGTATCTCTCGGCCCTGCGCATCGCGCGAGAAGATTCCGCCGCCCGCGAATTGGCTGACACACTCTACGCCGATCTTTACGGCACCAATACCCGCGACGGCCAGCGCGTCTCTAAGCTCGCCTCTTACAGCGGCCGCGGATCGCTCGAGGGCTGGCTGCGCACCGTGTTGGCGCAGGAATACGTCAATCGCTACCGCCGCACGAAGCGTCTGGTCAGCCTCGACGAGGAATCCGAAGAGGGCATTCAATTCCGCGCTCCTGAGCCCGAGCCCGTTCCCGCCGCCGACCAGCGCCTGACGCAGGCCACCGACGAGGCCCTCGCCTTCCTTTCCGGCGAAGACCGCATGGTGCTGAGCGCGTATTATCTCGATGGTCGCACCCTGGCAGAAATCGCCAGGATGCTGGGCGTCCACGAATCCACCATCAGTCGCAAGCTCGATAAGCTGGCCAAGTCTTTGCGCAAGCAGATTGTCACGGCCCTGGGCCGGCGCGGCATGTCGCGCCGTCAAGCCGAGGAGGCCATGGAGGTGGACGTCCGCGACCTGCAGTTGGATATTCGCCGCAGTTTGGCGCAAGAATCGTCTCCTGCGGCGTTCTCTGAGAAGAGAGTGGAAGCACGCGTCCCGGAAGGCGAAGGATAGAGGGAAAGAGACCGTGTTCTAGGGAGCTTAGGTTCACCGAGCTTAGAAGCGAGTGCTAGAAGCTGAAAATGCAGAATGTCCCCAAAATCGTGCGCGAGCGGCTGAGGGCGGTGACGCCCGCCGTCAATCATCCCGACGCGGACGCGCTGACGGCTTTCGCCGAACATTCGCTGCCAGAGCTCGAACGAGACGTCGTGCTCGAGCACCTGGCGCGCTGCGGAGACTGCCGCGACATTGTCGCCCTGGCTTTGCCCGCGATGAGCCGGTCGAGAGCGCGATGAAGCCTTCACCGACCGGCTGGCTGACCTGGCCGGCTCTGCGCTGGGGATTTGCAGCGGCGGGAGTGGTCGTCATTGCCTCGTTCGGGATCCTGCGATATCAGGCGCGTTTTCAGGCTGGGACTATGTCTGCTTCCAACAAGGCTCCTGCCCCGCAGGTTGTGGCCACCGAGGCCAAGAATCAGCCATTGGCAACGCCCGCGGCCTCCGCCGCCTGCCGCCAGGCCCGAAAAGCTCCAGGCGCCCGCGGCCTCGGCATTCGCCGATTCCCTGATCATGGACGGTGCTCCAGTCCGCGACAAGAAGAGCGCGCCCCGCGTCGACGCTCCGACGGTAAATGTGACCCAGCCGCAGGCTGGAAGCGTTGCCAGTGGTGCGATTATGGGCGCGGACCCTGGGCGGCCCACTACCTCATGGTCCCATGTCGGGGAACCAGATGTCGGCGAATCAGGTGCAACAAAATACATTGCAGAACCAGGCTGCGGCCCCGGCGCCATCGGCGGAGGTAGGAAAACAGGCAGCCGCTGGCACATCTATTGCCGGTGGGCAGGTTCCGACGGCTAATCGGGCCATGGCCAATCAGACCGTGGCGGCGTCCGGAGCGGCCACAGTCGACCTCGACACGCAGGCTAAGAGTGCGGACGCTAATCTGCTCCAGTACCAGGGCGCCCCGCCGAAGCCAGTCACGGACGAACTGCGCGTGGACAAGGCCAAACCCTTGCCGCTACCTGCTCCTGGGCAGATTGGTGGGTATGTCGTTGATCCCAACCGGAGCCGGGGTTTCCAGCGCGCGAATTACGTAATTCCCTCCACGATGGGAGGGACTACGACGACCATTACCAACTCTGAGGGCGTATGGCTGATTGCCGGCCTTCCCACGGGAAACTATCGCGTGGCCGCGGAAGCGCCCGGCTTCACGAAGGCCGTGAAGAACTTCCACTATGACGCCAATCAGCCCAAGATGTACAGTTTGAATTTGAGCCCGGAAGTGTTTCAGAAACGGTGGAGGTTTCTGCGCAGGCTTTGCAGGTTCAAGCCGATACCGCGAGTGTCGACAGGCTCTTAAAAACCGCGAAATCAGCCAAGCCGCTTTGAACGGCCGCAACGTTGCGCACTTGATTGCGTTGTCGCCCGGCGGCTTGCAGACTTTTTGGAACTTCAATCCTTCCGGCGGGCTGCAGCGCTCTTCGATCAGGGCAAAACTTGGCTCCCGGTCGATGTCAACGCGAATCCTGCGCTGTACGGCCGCAGTTGTCGCCGGAACCTCTCGGGCAAAGGCGAAGGATGCGGAGAAAACACAGAAAGCCCCGGTCGTTGTGACCTTCCGCGCGCTCGCCGTGGCTGGCTCCGACGTCTGGGTGGGTGGTTCACGCGGCGCGCTCTATCATTCGGTGGACGCGGGCAACCGCTGGACCCGCGTCGTCCCGGTCGCTTCGGGGACGGTGCTCGGCGACGACGTTATCAGTCTAGAATTTTCCGACTCCCAGCACGGAAAGCTCTCAACCTCTGCGTCGGAAGTCTGGACCACCGCCGACGCCGGCCAAACCTGGAAGAAACAGTAGCCGCCGAGCCCCCCCGATCCCCTCGAAGTTACTTCGGTCAGCCCTCAACTTAGCTTTGCGCTAACTAAGTTACCGAAGTGACATTTACACCAAATGAAGAGGATTCTAATATCCATCTCGTGGTTTGGCAGTTCTGGGGGAGGGCTGCCGAGGCGTCCTGGACTTGAAAAAGTCGAGGGCGCTTTTTCTTTTGGATGTGCCAAGCAACTTCGCGGCTACTGCGATCCGCGGCAACTCGCGCAATACCCGCCAATCTCCAGCCGGGACACGATAATTCGAAACCGGCAGTCTTTTTCCACCTGCGCCTTCAATTTCTCAAAAATGTCGCTGACGAACTCCATGATCTTGCCACAGCGCAGGCATGCCATATGGATGTGGTCGCGGTTCAATTTGCGCTCGTAATAGTGACCTTCGCCGTTGATGTGCATCAGGTCGAGCTCGTCGATCAGTCCCTGCCGCTTCAGCAGTCGCAAGGTGCGGTAGACCGTGCTGCGGTCCACGCTGGCATCGATTTTCTGTGCCTTCCGCAGGATCTGGCTGGCATCGAGATGCTTGTTGGCGGTTTCCACGACACTCAGAATGGCGCGCCGCTGTTGGGTCATACGAATCCCGCGCTCGGCGAAATTCGCCTGCAAACGGCCCGGCATTTCGGTCTGAGGAAGTGGCATGGCATCGTCTCCTATCGTGGCACGTAGTCGCAACGGCGCTGCGACGAAATCTTGCGCCCGCGCTTGACGGGATGCCCCGGCATCCGTCACCATGAATGTATCTTAGATGCGACCGAGTTGCAACTAGAGTTTGTCTGTCGAATCCTTTATGACCCCGCATAACGACCATCACGATTTACTTACCTTTGTAGATGCGACTCATTCGCAACTGAAAGGTTGCATTGTCCCGCCTTGGTCCCCGTTCACGAGGGCCCGGCTGTTCTTTTTCAAAGCGATGCTATGTGTGTTTTCACTCTTCTGTTTCATGGCGGGGGCGTTCGCTGGCGTAGGCGGCAGCATCTCCGGCACGGTCAAGGATCCTTCCGGCGCGTCGATTGCTGATGCTTCCGTAGTCTTGGTAAACAGCAACACAGGCGTCCGGCAATCCACAACCGCCGACGCCCATGGCGCCTACACTTTCCCCGTACTTCCGGTCGGCGCCTATGTTCTCGAAGTAAACCACCCCGGCTTTCGACCCTACCGCCGCACCGGAATCGTGCTCGACGCCAACAGTGCCTTGGTGCTGGACGTCATTCTGCATGTCGGCCAGCGAACCGACGCCGTCACCGTGAGCGACAGCGCAGTTCATCTGGAAACCTACAGTAGTCAGGTCGGCGAGGTGATTAACGGCGAGCAGATGAACGCTGTGCCCTTAAACGGCCGCAGCTATACCGACCTGCTCTCGATTCAACCGGGCGTGGTTCCTTCGACGTCCATCAATTCCGATTCGGTGCAGGACGTGGGCGCCAGCGCGCTCTCTCCCTCTGGCGATCTCAATCCCGGCACGATTTCCATCCATGGCCAGCGGGAATTCGCCAACGCCTTCATCGTGAATGGCAGCGATTCGGAAGAAGACGTCAATATGGGGACGGCGATCATCCCCAATCTCGATTCCATTGCCGAGTTCCGCATTCTCACCAGTAATTTCGACGCGGAGTACGGCGAATTCAGCGGCGGACAGATCAACGTGATCACCAAATCGGGCAGCAACGCATTTCATGGCGATCTGTTTGAGTTCCTGCGCAATACGGATCTCGACGCGCGCAATTACTTTTCCCCGACCCGCGGCACGTTTATTCAAAATCAGTTCGGCGGGACCGTTCGGCGGTCCCATCCGGCAAAACAAGATCTTCTTCTTCTCCGACTATCAGGGCACGCGCCAACGGCAAGGCGTGGATACGGGCCGGATCCCGGTGCCTTCCGCCCAGGATCGCGCGGGCAACCTCTCCGACCTGGCAAGTGCCTTCTATACCACTCAAACCATCGACAATCAGCAAGTGCCGTGCCTACTACGGTCAGCGGCCCCGCTTGGGCCGACTACGCTCTGGCAGAAGCTTGGGCTATACGGTGTACCGCCGGCGAGCCATACTATTTCCCCGGCTGCACGAGCGCGAATTATTCGCCGGGCAGCATGACGGCTTGTGTTTTGCCCACGCTGCAAATCCCCAGCACTGCGTGGTCCGGGCCCGCGCAGAAATTGTTGCAATATATTCCGACGCCGAATGCTTCCAGCGATCAATTCGCCACCTCCGCCTACAACCAGGCGCTAAGGGACGACAAAGGCGCTCTGCGCGTCGACGCCAACACGGGTTGGGGCCTGATTTCCGGCTACTATTTTCTGGACGATTACTCGCTGAACAATCCGTATCCGGTCGCCCAGGGCGGAGCCAGCGTGCCCGGTTTCAACGCGCTCTACCAGGGACGCGCGCAACTCTTCAGCTTAGGCGACACGAAGACGCTGAGCACGACGGCCGTGAACGAATTTCACTTCAGCTACCTGCGCGCCTACAACGATCTCGGCAAACCGCAAGGCGGACTGGGTGTCAGTCTGGTATCACAAGGCTTTGTTACGCCTTCCGGTGGCCCCAGCATCGTCCCTCTCGACCCCAAAGGCGAGGGCGTGGAAAATCTGGTCTTCAACAACTTCTCAACCGGCACCAACACCAACGAACTGAAGCAGGCCAACAATACGTTTCAGTGGCTCGACAATTTCTCGAAGGTCATCGGATGCCACACCATCAAAGCTCGGCGGCGAATTTCATTACGATCAGATCAACGTAAATCCGATCGCCCAGTTCAACGGCAACTTCCTGTTTACCGGCAGCGAGACTGGCGCCGACTTCGCCGATTTCCTGCTCGGAATTCCCAGCCAGTACAACCAGAGCCAACTGAATCCCTTTTATGGGCGCAACAACTACGCCGGCCTCTTTGCCCAGGACAGTTGGCACGTACGACCGAACCTCACGCTGAACTACGGTTTGCGCTGGGATCGCATTGAGCCCTGGTATGAAAAATATAACCAGATTTCCACGACCGAACCCGGCAAGCAGTCGGTAGTCTTTCCCGGAGCACCGGCGGGAATTCTTTATCCCACCGATCCCGGAGTGCGGCGCACTCTCGCGCCTCCCGGCGACGAATTCTCGCCGCGCCTCGGTCTGGCCTACTCGCCGGATGTATCGGGGGACAGTTTCATCGGCAAAATCTTAGGCGGTCCGGGTAAGACCAGCCTTCGCGCCGGCTTCGGCATCTATTACACCTCCATCGAAGCCCTCACCCTGGGAGTGCTAGCGGCTAACGCTCCATACGGAACCACGTACAGCAGTCCGGCGCCGCCGCTGTTTTCTGATCCCTTCATCACTGCCTCCAATGGAAAGGATAACGGCCAGTATTTCCCGGTGACTTTCGCGCCCTTGAACTCCTCCAGCAGCCATCCTGACGCCAGCCTCGACTGGTCGCAATACGTGCCCATCAGCGGCATCCCTGCATATCCCGTCAGCAACCGCATCCCTTATACCGAGCAATACATGTTTTCAATCGAGCGCCAGTTCGGCGACAACACCGTGTTCAGCGCCAGCTATGTAGGCAATCAATCGCACCGCCTGCTGGTGCTGGTCGCATCCAACCCGGGCGATCCCGCGCTCTGCCTTAGTCTGAGCCAGACCAGCGACCTCGCGCCCGGATCGGCTACTTGCAGACCCTTTGGAGAAAGCAACGTATTCACCACAGCTTCCGGCCAAACCGTGAACGGCACTCGCGGACCGCTGGGTCCAAATTTCGGCAGCAACACCAACCAGAGTACGATTGGCAATTCCAACTACAACGCCCTCGAACTCAGCCTTCGCCATACCAGCAAGCGTCTGCAATTATTTGCCAGCTATACGTTCAGCAAATCCATCGATCAGTCGTCGAACGTGGGCGAGGAAGTCAACCCTATCAATCCCGCTCTCAGCCGCGCTTTGTCGGCATTCGACGTGAAGCACAACTTCGTGGTCAGCTATGCCTACGAACTTCCCATCGATCGCCTGTTCGGCGCCTCAAACTGGACCAAAGGCTGGACGATCTCCGGCATCACGCATTTCAGCAGCGGTTTCCCGGTCACGCTACTCAACTACGGCGACAATTCCTTGCTGGGAGCAGAGCCCAACGGCATCAATAACTACGGCGTGGATGAACCACAATACATGCCTGGTCGGCTGAATCTGAACTCCAACCCGCGCAACGGAGAGTCCTACTTCAATACCAGCCTCTTCGGATGCACCTCTACCGGATGCCCTCTCCAGCCACTGGGTCAACCGGGCAACGCGAAGCGCCGCTTCTTCTATGGGCCAGGGCTCGACAACTATGACATGGCGTTGATGAAGACGGTCCCGCTCAGCGAATCGAAGTCACTGCAATTCCGCATGGAGGCATTCAACGTTTTCAATCATGCCCAGTTTTTCGGGTCGGCCTCGGTGGACGGGAATATCAATAGCTCGAACTTCGGCCAGGTCGTCGGCGCGGGTTCGCCTCGACTGCTGCAAGCCGCCGTCAAACTGATTTTCTAGGCTGAGTTTCAAAGATCACGTGCCGCGGCACCGCTGGCCAAGCTAGACCCCGTACTTCTTGCGCTGCCACAATCCAAACCCGGCCACGCAGTAGAGCACGATGGCCACCAGCAGCAAGGCGCGCAATCCGAAGAGCAGCGAAAGATTCTCGAGAAGCCCTCCGGTAACCGCCCCCAGCACATTTGCGCCGAGTGCGGCGCTGGGCGAGTCGATATTTCGAAACTCAGTGGAGAACAGAATTCCGGCAAACAGCACGGGAATTGAAAATATCCCGATGGCAATCGTCCCAACAGTCGCGGGTGCTGCCGCAATTCGATCAAACGGGAACCAATAAGCAAAAGCCAGAGAGGCCACAAGCCCTGCCCAAATCCACAACTTCGACAACGCTCCGGCTCGTTCAACGATTGCATTGGCCAGCAAGAGAGCCAGCAGCAACGCTGTGATCACGATTCCGTTGACCTGCCAGATCGTCCCGAAGAATAGAGCAAGTCGGCTGATGATCTGAGTTTCCAGTAAAAGAAAGCCGGCGCCCATGCCGAAAAAGAATAGGGAAAAACTGGTATGAGTATGGTCTGTTCGTCGAACCCGCGCGTACAGAATGATCGCGATCAGAATCACCAGCATGCTCACCGAATAATAAGTGCGCGGGATCCGGCGATCGCGCTGATAAAGATAAGGCCAGTCATCGGTCGTGAGGGGCACGACGTCTGGAAGCACCCGGCGGTTCTGACTAACGAATTCCGCCAGCCGCGGGTCGGCCGCTAACACTTGATTCACCCGCTGCCCCGCAGACGCGACGAAACATGTCGATGGCAGAGAGTAGGTCGCGTCCGCGGTGAACACCAGCGGGGAACTTCCCAGCGTCGCACGCAACATCTCCACCAGCCGCGCACCCAGCCAGGGGCGATCCACCTGGAATTTTACGAAGATGATTCCGTCCGGAGCAAGATGACGCACCGCCTCGCGGAACGCTTCTTCCGTGTAGACGAAATTGTCAATCCGCATGTTGGAATAATCAGAAAACTGCGCGTGAGAATCGAGCAGTCCAAACAAAATCAGGTCATAGTGTTCGCTGGTGCGCTTTAGAAAACTGCGCGCGTCACCCAGATGCACGTTCACGCGCGGCGAGTCGTAGGGGTGCTCCGGATGCTCACGCTTCCCAAGGTCGAGAATCGCAGGATCAATTTCAACTGCATCGACCGACCGGCTTCCGTTTCTTAAAGCGGCAGCAACATCGTTGCCCGTCCCAGAGCCAACGACCAGCACGCTCGGAGAAGGCACAGCAAGTCGGAACGGCAGGTTGTAGGGATTGTTGTCCACATCCTTTCCCCAGGCGGGATGACGCGCCAGAAACTGCGGCGACAGGTCGACCACGCGTTGATACAAAGTGTGATTCACCAGCATCTCCCCGCCCCAGGAATCGCCGTTTGCGGTGTGTCCGCGCGTGTACTGGATCTGCTGATATGGCGTCCAGAAGATTTCCTGATTGGGCTGGGCCGGTTCGTGGAGCAGCAAAAGCAACGGCAGCAGCAAGCTTGCCACCAGAGCGGCATCTCTACGGTTCGTCTGCAGAAGCGCGAAGCCGACCAGAACAATGCTCATCCACGCGGAAGGTGGAAGCATCCACCAGCTTACGAGAAAGAATGCCGCGACCCCGATGACGCTGCCCAACAGATCCCATGAATAGGCGCGCAAAGAGCTGGGAGCGCGATCCATCTGACGGCTTACGATTTGGCCGAGGGGGATAAATACTGACACGATCAGCAGAAACAGACAACCCGCCAGCAATGCGCCCGACAGAAAATAGCCCCAGTCCGTACCCGCCGGTGTGGACCAGATGCCAACATCGCCGGCTCCGCCCAGACTCTGCGACAGGCTTTCAAGAAGACGCCCGCCCTGCCAGGGAATCCGGATCACAAGAAGCAGCCCGAGAAAACCTTCAAGAGCGGGGAACCAGCGGGACTTCTGCTTCACTAGAGCGCATCCCAGCCCGAAGCCGAGAAAGCAGAGCAGAAGAGCCAGATTCTTGAAGTAGGCGAAAACCCGCACTTCCACCGCAATCCAGCGAATGAAGGCCAATTCCGCAAATAGGGTAAGAAAACTGGCCAGCAATAGCCGGTAGGGATGCCAGCCCAGCACCTCACTCTGATCCCCGGCGAAAAAAGCATTCCCGCGGCGCTTCGCCATCCACATGACGACCCGGACGACCACCAGCATTGCCGCGGCTGCAAGAAAAGCGCTGGTGCGAGAAGTCATCTTGAAAAGGAGCGTCGCCGCTACGGCTGGGACGAACGATGTTACCAGACCAGCCGACGACCCCGATATTGTGGACCAGCTTTAAAGTCGAGGAAATGGGCCGATTCCCATCAGCCAGATGAATCCGACCTCCGGCGACTTGCTGCGACTTTCAGCGCCGCCCCTGCATCAAACCAGAGTGCTAAAATGGTGAGTTGGGCTCCCGCAGGGGAAGCACTCATACATAGCGCCCGGCTGCACCGCTCGAAGCAGGTCGCCGATCGGCGTTAACGTTTACCACGAGGAGAAAGAAAATGGCAGGTAATGGAATCGTCGAAGTCACCGATGCAAACTTCGACCAGGATGTTTTGAAATCGGACAAGCCCGTCCTAGTGGACTTCTGGGCGACCTGGTGCGGCCCCTGCCGCGCTATCGCCCCCATCGTCGAGGAACTGGCCACCGAGTATCAGGGCAAAATCAAGATCGGCAAGATGGACGTCGACTCCAACAGCGCGACCCCCATGCGCTACAAAGTCACCGGCATCCCCACGCTCCTGGTATTCAAGGGAGGCCAGGTCGTCGAACAAATCGTCGGCTACAAGCCGAAAGACGCCATCGCCCAGGCCTTGAATAAACACCTCGGCTAAGATCAGCTGTCAGTTCTCAGCCTTCAGCAAAAGCGCCCGGCATCATTCCCGGGCGCTTTCGTATTTCACGCTGAATCGGTCCGCTTTTTACTGAACCGAAGGGGCTCTCGTCAAATCTGACAGCTGACAACTGACAATTGACAACTGCTAATACTTCCGCAGCACCCCGATCACTCGCCCCTGCACATCCACTGACGCGGCCGGCACAATGATCGGCTGCATGGTCACATTCGAAGGCTGCAGGCGAATGTTGTCGCCCTCGCGGTAAAAGCGTTTCAGCGTGGCGTCACTCTGATCGACAAGAGCGACCACGATGTCGCCGTTGTGCGCGGTGCGCGCCTTCTCGACCAGAACGTAGTCGCCGTTCAGAATGGCCTCATCCTGCATGGAGTCACCACGCACTTCGAGCACGAACACTTCTTTCGAGCGCACAAAGTCGGCCAGTGAAATCGTCTCGTTATTCTGCACGGCTTCAATCGGCTGCCCGGCCGCAATGCGCCCAAGCAGCGGCAGCACCAAGCCAGTGTTCACGCTCATCGCCTGCTTGAGTCGTCCCTTAGGAGGCAGCAGATCAATCGAGCGGCTGCGGTTGTAGTCGCGCGTGAGCAGTCCCTTCTTCTCGAGATTGGTGATGTGCTTGTGCACCGTCGCCAGAGAAGTCAGCTCCAGCCCTTTGCCAATCTCCTCGAACGACGGAGAATATCCGTTCTCCGCGACGAATCGCGAAATGAAGTCATACACTTCCCGCTGCCTGCGTGTGATGGCCATAACGCCATTATTGGCGAACAGAAGGCGAAAAAGCAAGCAGGAAATTGTGGCCTTAGAGACGGGGCTTGCTAGGTCTCTCTTGCCGCCACATCATCCGCCGGCCGATGAAACTTTTGCCGCGCCTGCGACTCCAATCTGGCAGCCCACAAGTTCCGTACTTCAGTAGGGGGAAAACGAAATGCAATCTTCCATTCGCTTGGCTCTAGTTCTTTTTGCCGCGCTGCTCGGCAGCACGGCGTGCAGTGCCAAAGCCAGCCCGACATCATCCGGTGCAGTGCCCGCGCCCACGCAGGATGCTCCTCGCGCCACCGCGCCGGGCCAGCAGACTGCCGTCGTTTCCGGTGGATGTTTCTGGGGCATCCAGGCCGTCTTCCAACATGTGAAGGGCGTGATCAGCGCGACCTCCGGCTACTCGGGCGGGTCAGCCAAAACTGCCGAATATGAAGTCGTCAGCACCGGCGAAACCGGACACGCCGAGTCGGTGCAGATCGTCTACGATCCATCGCAGATCACTTACGGTGAACTGCTGCGCGTCTTCTTCTCGGTCGCGCACGATCCCACGCGAACTCAATCGTCAGGGCCCGGACGAAGGCACGCAATATCGGTCGTCGATTTTTTACGGCACCGACGAGCAGAAGCATATCGCCGAGGCCTACATTTTTCAGCTCGACAAAGCCGGAGTGTTCCCACGCCCGATCGTGACCAAGGTCGTGCCCTTGCAGGCCTTCTACCCGGCCGAGGCCTACCACCAGAACTACGCCACGCTGCATCCGAATCAGCCGTACATCATGTTCAACGATGCTCCCAAAGTCGAACACTTGCGTCAGGAGTTTCCCGACCTGTACACGGGAAAGTAATCGTCACGTCGAGACGTCAAGGAGAGAACCATGTTCGAGAAAAACACCTTCGATTCCGATCTCAATCGCGAAGCAGCGCCTGAAGGCGGCGCAAATCTACGCCGTCGCGCGTTTCTAGCGGGTGCAGCGGCTGCCGTTGGTGGGCTGGCGCTCTGGCAATGGAGAAAGCCCACAGTTCTCGAGGCCGCGCCAGCCGCAGCGTCTGAGCCCAAGGAAGTCACGGTGGTGTTGTTTTCCGACTCCGGTCAGCGCCTGAAACAAGTTGAAATCGCGAAAGTAGTAAAGACAGAAGACGAATGGCGCAAACAGCTTTCCGGCAACGCATTCGACATCACGCGCCACGCCGACACTGAAATTGCCTTCTCCGGCAAATACTGGAACCTGCACGACAAGGGCATTTACCGCTGTATCTGCTGCGACAACGCGCTCTTCGATTCGGCAACAAAATTCGAATCGGGCACAGGATGGCCCAGCTTCTGGCAGCCCATCGCGGCCGAAAACGTGACCGAGATCCGCGATACAACCTTCGGCATGGCCCGCACCGCCGTCGCCTGCACCGAGTGCGACGCTCACCTTGGTCACGTCTTTGATGACGGGCCCGAACCCACCCATCTTCGTTACTGCATGAATTCCGCCTCGCTACGTTTCGTGAAGCAAGGCTAACAGCGCGTAGAATCGGGGGATGAGTTCCAGCCTGCCAGTTTTCCGCGAGCCGACCGGCGTCGAAAAGATATTCAACCGGTTTTTCGCGTTCCTCGTCGGCCTCGGCCTGGGCTTTGCGCACAGCTATGTGCTTGAAGTCCGCGGCCGGAAAAGTGGCAAACTCTATTCCACGCCAGTCGATCTGCTGGAATCGAACGGCAAGAGCTATCTGGTGGCTCCGCGCGGACGGACGCAGTGGGTGCGCAACGCCGAGGCCGCCGGAGAGATCACGCTGAAAAAGGGAAGCGCACGCCGGAAATTTCGCCTGCGCGCGCTCGCCGATGCCGAGAAGCCTCCAATTCTGAAAGCCTATCTGGACGGCTTCAAGCGCGAAGTGCAACGCTACTTTCCTGTGGCTGCGGGCTCGCCGGTCGCGGCGTTTGCCGAACTGGCATCGAGCTACCCGGCCTTCGAACTTCTACCATTGTGACCCTGCGTTCGTGACCCTGGTTCGTCACTTGCCGTCGCCATCCGTCTGGCCAGCACTCTTCAACGTGACTTGGTCCTGCGAGAGAGCACCAGACTTGGCCACGGGCGCAGTCTGAGCGTGCGGGTCGACCTTGGCTTGTGCCGCCGGTTGTGCGACTGGGTGGACGTTGCTTGGCTGAGCGCTGCTGATTCGATTGATCATATTTGGTCTCCTAAGAGACAGCATCGGCAGCTCACACGAGATCTTTAGTGCGTTGGGGCGGGATCTGTGATCTTTGGTAAGGTTACCGAAAGCTTCTTGAGAATCTCAATTTACGTCTTCCTCCGAATCTGCCCGGTCTGACCCTTGAGGGCCTTACCGCCAGGATCGGACGGTGCTTCGAAGCCGATCCGGGTGCGGCTAGGTTCGGCAGGATTCATAAGCTCGCGAATGGCTTCCATCAATTCCAGGATATCGGAGTCATGAGCCTCCAAACGGCGCTCCAGTTCCGCCAGCTTGGTCAGGATCTGGCGGTTTCCGGCGATAGCGCGGCGCATGCGCACAAAAGCCATAACCACGAACACGCTCATTTCAATGGCGCGTTCAGAGTTAACCACCGTGGCCGCCATGATGGCGCCGTGTTCGGTAAAGGCGTAGGGGCGATAGCGCGCGCCGCCGTGACCTTCACTTGAGATCACATTTTGTGATCTCAAGATTTCCAGTTCATCGGTGGAGACCTGAAAGCGAAAGGCGGCAGGAAATCGTTTGGCATTCCGCTTAACCTGCTGATTCAAGTGCCGCACCTGTACGCCGTAGAGCTCCGCGAGGTCAGAGTCGAGAATGACTCTCTGACCGCGGAGAACGAAGATTCTCGAATCAACTTTTCTTGCCACTACAATCGCTGACTTTGCCATATGCAGAACTCGCGTTCAAAACTTGAGATCACAAATTGTGATCTCAAGTCTCTCAGGAGGTTAGCAAGCAGAATAGCAGCCGGAGTTAGGTCCGAGCACCACGGAAGTTCATTTCGCGCACGGCGATTGCCGACTAAGAAAGGTGTTTCGCCGGATCAGGCTCCAGCTCCGGTAACGAAGTAGCTTTCGTCCGGCTTGATCTTATCTTTCTCCGGCGCGACGCCGGCGGTCACGTCCTGCACGAACTCGCGGCGCCGTTCGGATGTGCCTTTGCGCTCGACCGCGCGCACGCGCCGCGTCGGCATCGTGCTGGGCTCGAGACTTACGATGCGGCCGTCGCGTACCTGAATCTGCGAGCGGAACCAGTCGGTGCGAAACATGCGGCCCGCGGCATAGAAAGTCATCGAGGCCGCGATCGGCCCTTCGAAATCATGCCCCGTGCAAGCCAGAATGCGCCGTCCCATTTCCTGCGTCCAGGTCATGCCACCCACCAGAGGATCGTTCAAGCGGCAGCGCTCGAACGGCATGGCGTGCGAAATCTTGCGCAACTGCAGAAGCTGCAGCAACACGGATGTTTTCGCCAGATTGGTCACGATAACTCTGGCCTCGGTTCCGGAAATGCGCTCCATTTTGATGTGCAGATCGGGCGACCACTCACGCTCGAACTCTTCGCGAGCCAGCGCCAGGCCTTTGTCGGTGGCTTCAACATAGCGCAGCGTGGCGCGGGCCAGAATAATGCTGAAGAAGGTCGTGACGATGGTGGCGATGACCGGGATATAACTCAAGAGCGTAGAGAATGAGATGGCGAACGGATTGGCCAGCTGCATATGCATAAGCGCGCGTTGCTCCTGCGAACTCGAGTCTCGAAACTAGCCGGGGATTGCATGAGTCTAGCGGGCGATAGGGCTGGGCTTCCAGATACGCATAGTGCGAGGCGCGTAACCGGCTTAGGGCAGCGACTTTGGTAACCGGGCGGTGCGGCCTACCGAAAATAAGACTGCACACTCTCGCGGCGCAGCATGACGAGCCACCAAATACTTAGGGGTAGCAGGATGACGAGCGACCCGACACAGGCCAGAAACGGCATTAGAAAGACAGTGTTGTGGGTGCCAAAAGCAGCTGCCCAAAGAAGAAGCAGCACTGCAGCGAAGACGATGACAGTGGCCGTCGAAAGAAGAATGGCGGCCTTTCTCGCTGCCTCAAATAAGCGCAAGAGGCCGATAGCTATGAGGATACCGAACAAACCGAAAGCAGTTTGAATCGCGATGACCGGCAGTAGAAAGATGCGTACCTCAGGGTTCATAAACATCATGGAGTATAGGCCCCCCGCCGGGATCACGACGGAGGCGATGATAAGAACCGTGGCAATCGCGATGATGGAGGCAGGCGCGCGCAAGGGCTGGCAACGACCTCCTCTTGTACCGTGACGTGGGCTACTCCAGCACGCTGTCGTCCAGCTTTTTCTTCCCCCAATCGGCGGCAGCTTGCACGAAAGCCAGAACGACGGGGTGCGGCTTCTTCTCAGTAGACGAAAGCTGTGGCTGGAAAAGCGTTGCCAGGAAAAAGCGGTGAGTGGGCGATTCGATGGCGCGAATCTCGCCCTCGGCGCCGCGCGCAACCACGGGAAACCCTGCCTCCATGGCGGCCCACTCGAACTCCGGATTGATTTCGAAGTTGCAGAAGAATTCCTCGGTCGCCGTCTCCCGGTCTTTCCCGTAGAACGACTGCAGGTAAGAGCCGGGACGCAGCCGAATCTCCGGGACCACGCCAGATAGCTTGGGAGCGTTACCCTTGCGATCGGGCACGGCGCAGGCCACGGGATAAATCACGATGTTCTTGGAGCCGGAATTATTTTCAGCGCTGTCAGCGTCTGCGACGTTCAAAACATTCCGCAGGAATTCAATAAATGCATATTGGAATCCGCCACAGGTGCCGAGATAAGGCCAATCGCGGCGACGCGCGAACTCAATGCCTTTGAGCATGCCGTCGAAACTCTTATACGGGCTGCCGGGCGAACCCCACAGGCCGTCGAAACTCTCCAGCGTCTTCTCGGCTCCGGCCTCCATGAGCGATGGCGTGGGGATCCACTCGGATTCGACCTTCAGTTTGAGCTTATGGGCGGCATGTTGCAGGGCGTCGTTCGTAGCATGGTGTGAGCGGAAATCGGCGTTGAAGTCGCCCAGGATCCCGATGCGGACGGCGTCGCTCACCGCTTGATTGTACTAGAGGGCACAGCGTGGTCTGGCAGAAGTGGTGCCCAGCAGGGGTTAGCAGAGTGGTGCGCGGGCGGCCAGAAAGGATCGGAGTCACAACAGATTTTTAATGCCAAGAAAGAAATAGAGACTGAGCAGTGCGAGCGCAGCCCCACCCCAGATCATGAGCGTGCATTTCCATCCCAGAGTGCGGGCCACTTCCTGCTGGCTGCGCCACGAGATCAGAAAAGTCCTGTTGTTCGTGCCCTTCATCAACGCCACCGGCGGATGCGGGTCGAAGCCATTCACAAGCTCCGACGAATTTCCATTCGAGGGAGAGCCGTCACTGACTGCGCTAGAAGACCCTGTGGCCGGATCCGTGAGCACTTGCACGCCGCCCGAAGGTGCCGCACCCGCGCCAGAAACTCCGGCCGCTGCCCAGGCTTGCGGACTCGACATGCCAGCTTTCAGCAAGGCGGCAGCAATCTTTTGTTGCTGGTTCATGTCCGAAATCTTTCCCGGCCCGGATTCAGGAGTCAGGCGGATCACTTCGGCCCGAGAATTGCCTAAGGGGCTGGAATGGAAATCTCCCGCGCTATTCCGGAGGGAGGACGACAGAGAATTGAACGATAGCGAATTGAACGACAGTGAGAATCCCCCGGCTGAGATTGATCTGGAAGCGTCATCGTCCTGCATCGGCTGCGGTCCGACTTCGATGCCCGGATTTTCGCCCAGCGTGCCCAGGATAAACAACGAATTCTTGGGCTTGATGCAGCACTCCTCCACTTTGATTTTATTGCTGGTCGCAACCCCATGTCGCGACAGAAAAGTATGCACATTCGCGGGAGCGGGTTCCTTGGTGGTGAAGAAAGAATCGCAGAATTCCTGTTCGAAATCGCGGTGCAGATCGAGATCCGCTCCACGCGGGTCGATCAGCAACCGTCCGGTATTGTCGTCGACAAAGAACGGCACATGCATGGCTTCGCCGGCGACCTTGACCCACTGTTTGTTCTTGCCACTCTGTTTCCATTCCCAAACCTGCGTGCGGTAGTAATAGCAGGGCCGCGCGGTGAGGGGCGCGATCATCGTATAAGGCCCGACCGCTTGTCCGCTGACTTCAACCATGCCCATGGCAGCGCTGCGAATTTTTGAAAACGGGGTATCGAGAATCAGACGGCGGCGCTGCAACAGGCGAAATCCATAAATGAAAAGCCCAATACCGGCGCAAAAGCCGACCACACACCAGAGCAGAAGCCCGTTAGGGTTCGGCGAACGGCGGATCAACGAAAGCATCAGAGTAGAAAGGATCACCAGTCGAGTCCGTGGGCAGGCTGGCACACACCTCCCGGGATCAGGCTAGCGAATCAACGATCGCTGGAGCAGTAGGAAACAGCAGGATGCGCTTACGTTGGTAATTGCAGATATGCTCGCGAGGCGAGATAACAAGCGAGATAAGATAGAGTGAACAGCGACCTGAGAACAACTCCCTACCCGCCCGCCTTCAACTCCGTCAGCACCTGTTTGGCGATCTCTTTCAGCGTCTCAAAAACGCCAACGCCCTGGAAGGCGACCGCTTCCACAATAGCTTCATTCTTCTTGCGCAGCTCCGTGGCCAGCAGATCGACCGGAAGAATATTAGGCAAGTCCCGCTTGTTCAACTGCAACACGTAGGGAATTTTATTGAAGTCGTAGCCGTGCTCTTTCAGGTTCGACATCAGGTTCTCAAGCGCTTCGACGTTGGCGTCCATGCGCTGTTCCTGCGAATCGGCGACGAAGACGATGCCGTCGACGCCGCGCAGAATCAGCTTGCGGCTGGCATCATAAAAAACCTGCCCGGGGACAGTGTAGAGGTGGATGCGCGTCTTGAAGCCCCGCACCGAACCAAGGTCGAGCGGCAGAAAGTCGAAGAACAAAGTTCGCTCGGTTTCGGTGGCGAGCGAGATCATCTTGCCTTTTTGCTGGTCCGCAGTCTTCTGGTAGATCACCTGCAAGTTCGTGGTTTTGCCGCCGAGGCCGGCGCCGTAGTACACGATCTTGCAATTGATTTCACGCGCTGCGAAGTTGATGAAACTCAAGGCTTTCCTCAGATGCGGCAAACCCTTGCGGGCGGCCGCACACACTTTTGTCCTAATGGAGGCTCGCGGTCTTTATATCATACGGAAGGCGCCGGACGCAGGTTACTCAGGTGACCCCCCGCCCACCGGGAAGTGCCACTTTGCAACTGAGGGAAGCTGCAAAGCGCGTTAGCGGGCCGTCGGAACCGCAAAATATCCATCTTTCGCGGCGATTTTTAGCCCTCTCTTGTCCACCAGGACTTCGATGCTGCGGTAGGCGGAACTGCCGGTCGTAGCCTGGGCGTTATATCCAAGAGTGTACTGGTTGCGGGCCTCGTTGGTGATCTCCGCATACGCGTTTTCGATTGCGTTGCGCGAGAGTTCGGCCAGCGGCTCGGCACCGCAGGTCGCCTTCACGTACCTCGTAAGCAGATTGTCGCGACCCTGGTCCGGCAGGTGGAACCTTTCGAGCTGCTTGAAAATCGGCAAGGCGCCGCTGTCAATCAACACTGCTCGCACCTGAATATTGCGGCTCTGAAGCAAGTGCAGCACGCCCTTGTAACTGGCCTGACTGCCCATTTCCCGGCCATCACTGATCACGAAGATCACTTTCCGGCGGTCGGACGGGCGCTTGCTCAAGTCCACCGCAGCGCGCAGAATGGCGTCGTTCAAAACGTGAAATTCACGGGCCGGGGTAGAGACCGGCGCGATAATCGGCCCGCCCGCAGGCGCTCCATTCACAATGGGACCCTGCTGCGCTAGCGGGCCATTTAGCACCGGCGGACCATTCTCGCGTCCGTGAACCTCTTTCATTTCCTGGAACACGGCCGTCAATCTTTCGGGCTGGCTGACGAAATCGGTAGCCTGGCTGACCGTGCTGCTGTAGGTGTAAAGCGAAACCTCATCGTAGGGGCTAAAAGCCCCTGCAAGCGCAGAGTAGGTTTGGCTCACCTTCTGCAAGGCGACGTCGGCCATCCCGGTGTCGAGCACGATCGCCACCGAGAGCTGAAACGGGTCGCTGGTGAAATAAGTTAGAGTTTGTTTCTTGCCGTTTTCCAGAACCGTGAAGTCTTTAGGAAGCAGGCCATCGACGCGGCGCCCATCCGGTGTTTTCACCATCACGGGAATCTGGACGGCGTTAACCGAAATCCCGATTTTATAGAGACCCTCATCGGCAATCTGGTTTCTGGGCGGCCTGCCCGAGGGAATCGTCTCGACCGGAGGCATGGGAGGCGGAGCCGTCCTATCCTGATCCTGCGCATTCTGGCCCGCTTGCTGCGGTGCATCGCCGGGGAAGGGCATCGGATCATTCTTGCGCGCTCCGGGCTGCGGCGCAGGCAGAGCCGGCTTAGGAGCTGGTGGTTGGACGGTCGAGGGAGCGTCCGGGATATCCTGCGCCGGTTGAGAACTCGCGGGGGGTGTCTGCGGCTGGCTCTGACCGTTGCTCGACTGCGCGAGCAATGCCGGGGCTATCAAAACCACCACCATCGACAGAGTTATCAGCGACTTCCCCGCAAGCGTCTGCCATCTGCTATTTGTCTTCACCGGCGCCATCGCTTTCCTCGTCTTCTTCGTCCGCGAAAAATACACTTTCCGCCCTCTAAGATGCCCAAGTCGCCTCATTTGGTGCATCTAACGCCACAGGATTAGACTAACACTACCAAAAGAATCGTGAGAGACTCCCGAATGCCCAATGTTCCCATTCCCCGGCTGATCCTGGCCGTTGCGGTCCTGGCTGTGGTATGCATCGTGGCGTCAGTCGCCATGGCGCAACAACCGGCCGGTCAGCCCAGCTCGCAGACACCAAGTACGCCGCCCGCGGCAGGCCAGCAACCGGCCGCTCAAGGCCAAAAGCCTGAGGATCAGAAATCGCAAGACCAGACGTTCTCAAGGTCAGGCCCCGGGCGACTCTCAGCAGCCCACAGAAACTTTGAAGGTGAACGTCAGCGTCGTATCACTCTTCTTCAATGTCAAAGACAAGCACGGCGCGCTCATGCCCAACCTCACGAAAGATGATTTTGAAATCTCCGAGGACAGCAAGCAGCAGACCATCAAGTATTTCACCCCCGAGACCAACCTGCCCCTCACGCTCGGAATCCTGATCGACTCCAGCGGCAGCCAGCAGCGAGTCCTCGACATGGAGAAAGAGGTCGGCGGGGCGTTTCTGAAGCAGATTCTCACTGACAAAGACGAAGCCTTCGTCATCGACTTCAACGTGGATGCCAGCCTGGCGCAGGATTACACTCGTGACGTTCACCGGCTGCAAAAAGCTCTCAACTCGGTGAAGATCAATGCCGGCGTTAACATTCCGACTCTTCCCGGGGCAGGTGGCGGCCCGGTGCCGACGGCCCAACAACCGGGTACTGTCCTCTACGATGCGGTTTACCTTTCCGCCCATGACATGCTGGCCAAAGAAGTGGGGCGCAAGGCGATGATCCTGCTCACCGACGGGCAGGATGAAGGCAGCCGGCTGAAAATCAAGGATGCGATTGAGGCGGCCCAGAAAGCGGACGCCATCGTCTATGTGCTGCTTTGCGCCGATCGCGGGGCCTACGGCGGATTCGGCTACTCCGGCGACTACGACATGCACAAACTCACCGAGCCCACCGGAGGCCGCGTCATCAACGTGGGCAACAAGTTCGATAAACTCCGCGACGCCTTCGACCAGATCGCAGCCGAACTCCGCAGCCAGTACAACATCGGCTTCACCTCGACGAACGCGAAACTCGACGGAACCTACCGCAAGATCGAGATCAAGAACAAGCAGGGCTACAAGATTCAGGCCCGGGCCGGCTATTACGCCGGACGCAACGAAGATTAGCTGCTCTGTGGAGCGGCCAGGATCGTCCGCTCCCAGGATCGTCCGCCCGAGGGAGCACGCTCCACACGAACTGATACACTCCCTTGCGGAGGGTCCCATGCCCCGTTTTTCCCGCCGTTCATTTCTGCACTTCTCAGCCGCAGCGTCCGCGGCTGCTGCCTTCCGAGGGATGACCGAACCCATGTTGGCTGCCGCTGCACGCCACCGGATGCCGCACGCCAAAGATGCGATTCTCATCGATTCCAACGAGAATCCGCTGGGCCCGTGCCAGGCCGCGCGCGACGCCGTCGCCGCCATCATTCCGCTGGGCGGCCGCTACTCCGACAATCTGACCGACGACTTGGTGAGCGTTTTCGCCAAGCAGGAGAGCCTCAATCCCGACTGGATCTACAGCACCGCCGGTTCCACGCCGCCTCTGATGTTAAGCGTCCTCGCGTTCACTTCGCAGCAGAAGAGTTACGTCACAGCCGATCCATGTTTCGAGACGGGCATGATGATGGCCGCAATCTCAGGAGCACGCGTGGTGAAAGTTCCGCTCACCAAAACCTACGCGCACGACGTGAAGGCGATGCTCGCGGCAGGTCCGGACGCGGGAGTTTTCTACATCTGCAGTCCGAACAATCCCACCGGCACGCTCACTCCGCATGCCGACGTCGAATATCTTGTCGCCAACAAACCGAAAGATTCGATCGTTCTGGTCGACGAAGCCTACATTCATCTGGCCGAAGGCGCGCAATCCGCGCTCGACCTGGTCAAGGACGGCAAAGACGTCATCGTGCTGCGGACGTTCTCAAAAGTCTACGGGTTGGCTGGCCTGCGCTGCGGATTTGTGATTGCCCGCCCCGATCTACTCGAAAAAGTTACTACTCACGGTGGACAGAACTTCATGCCCGTCACCGCCATCGTGGCGGCAACGGCCAGCCTGAACGATCCGACCCTGATCGCAGAACGCCGCCGCATTAATGCCACGGTCCGCCAACAAACGTTTGAGTGGTTCAACCGCAACGGCTACGTCTACATTCCGTCCCAGGCCAACCATTTCATGCTCGAGACCAAGCGCCCCGGGAAGGAAGTAAGAGAGGCGATGGCGAAAGAAAACGTGATGATCGGCCGAACCTGGCCCATCATGCCCACATGGGTCCGCATCACGGTCGGCACGCAGGAAGAAATGGAAAAGTTCCAGGCTGCATTTCAAAAGGTAATGAAAAGCTAGAACTAGAAGAGGAAGAATCCGGCTACTGGCTCGCGGACGAACCGGGCGAGCCTGACATCTCTGGCGGATCAAAGTACGACTGATGCCAGAGCGCGGAGTCCGACAACTTGCCCGCTTTCCACTCCTCCAGCGTGATGAGAGTAGTAGCGATCATGCCGCCGTCGGCGGAATCAAATATCAGCACGATCCCAGCCAGTGCCTTCGCGTTTTTTTCGAGCTCAGAGTAGTTTTTGTCGAGCAGCGATTTCGCGAATTCCAGCTTGAGTTTTCCATCTCCGCTCGCCGTCGACTCATCAATCTTCTGCACCGAAATAATCTTTACGGTTTTGTTGCGCAGCGGTTCCCAGTCGCCCGGGAACGAGGCCGTTTCTTCGCGGCTAACCCGGAAGAGTTCATCAGCAGTGGGGACTGGAGCGGCGCCCTGCGCGCTGACTTCAGGAATTCCCTCGGGCATCTCCAGCCCGGTGCGCCAGATCCATCCGCGGGACAAACCGGAAATCTGCACGTGCACCCAGTCGGCGTTGTAGTCGAGCATCTTGAACTCATCGTGAGCGCTGGCCAGGAACAGCGCCTTGGCCGTCAGACTCGGGGTCGCGACCACCGGCGTCCCCGACTTCTTCACCGCGACCAGATCCTTGGGGCGAGTTTGATTCTTGCGAACCTCTTCCAGGCTATCCGCCTCTGCCTTCAGCTCTCGCTGGTTCGCGTCTAAAGGCGGAGCGTGCGCGGCTTCGGACGGGCCAGAGCGCTCGGCCGCCAGGCCACGCTCCAGCGACGAAGTAAACGTTCCCGCCTCCGGCAACGGTCGGGCGGGCGCGGACGGCGCAGAGTCAGCGGGCCGCGCTGCCGCCGTGGTCGGGGCCATCGTTGGAGCCGGAGCGGCCGGCCGCGTGGATGCCGAAGTTGCCGGAGACGGCGGCGGGGGCGCTGTCGCGGCAGCAGGTTGCGGTTGTGGATTCGAGTCGCTTTCGGTCGGAACAGGCACCGCTGCCGGCCTTTTCGCAAGTGCTGCGGCCAATTCGTCGAGCAAGTCCCCTTCAAGGCGGCCGTTCGAAGTCAGCAGCTGATATCCCGAGCGGGACGGAATCGGGTCGGAATACCAAGCCGTCACCTTCGCACTCACATGGACGACCGATCCCCCGGAAGCCGTAGCCGTCACAATCACAGTCGACTGAAAATAACCCCGCTGGTAGCGATCGAGAGAGCGGTCGCCGGCGAGCGCGAAGCCGTCCAACACAGGCAGCCGCCCCGCGATCGAAGACTGCATCTCCTTCAGAATCTTTTCAACCGTCGCCTTCGGCGCAGCGAAACTGCGCTCGTAGCCTCCGCCCTGGGCGCTGCCCCGTCCGGCGAGCCATGCCAGGAATAACGTTGCCAGAAACATCATCGCCAGGGGCTTGGGCACCACTCCCCGGCGCGCGACGCATGGTCCTTGATATTGCCGCCTCTGGCTCATGGCAGCGGCTCCAGGTCGTCGCGGTATATCCATCCATGCTGCCCCGCGCGGGTTTCCACGCCATACCAATAGGGAGTCGAAATCAGAATCAGTACTTCCGTGCCACTCGGAAGCGGGCTAAGGACGCTCGCCGTATGAAATGGCGCCGACTTCAGCGGCGCTCCGGGCACCTTCACCAGGCGTTCAACTTGGTGGCGCAAATCTTGAACGTGTTGTTCCAAGCTTTCGCCCGGTGAAGCTTGACCCGGTGAAGCTTGACCCGTAGAAGCTAACTCCGCAGAAGCCTGCCCGGGAACTGAGTCCGCGGGGTTTTGTGCAACGCTTTGCGCAGTAGGGCTACCGTCGCGTGGGCTAACGTCAGTCGCGGCCACAGTGTTTTCGGACGCAGCCGAAGGAGTTGCCGCCTGGCTGCTGCTTACTCCCTGACTGCTTGCGGCCTGGCCTTGTTTCTTCAGTCGCGCCTGCTGATTTTCTTGTTCCGCCTCCGCAGCTTGCTGCTTCATCACGTCGAGGGCGTCGAGATGGTCGTGGATGTCTTTATATTCACTCCCTTCTACAGACCCGTTTGAAGCGTGGGAAACGCGGCGAAAATCCTCAACGAAAATGGCGTCGATCCGCAACACCGTGTTCTTGTCGCCCTGGGGTTGAAGCACGTAGCGTACGGCTAGGGTGCCCAGGTCGCCGCTGTCTTTGAAGTTCCGGGGGTCGAGCGCCTGCAGCCGCACTTTATAGAAAACCTTACCGCCCTGGGTCCACGGCGGGAACACGCGGGTGGAATCGGCCGCCTGGGCGCCGCTGACGTACTCGTCCTTGTTGTATTCTTTGGTTCCTCGGATCAGGCCATTCTGCGCGACATCTCTTACGACTTGCTCGACTACCGGCTCCGGATACGGGACATTGACGATCAGTCCCTCGCCGTAGGGCAGCTTATCTTTCTCGCGGGCTTGGAGCGATGGCAAGGCAGAGGCCAATAGCAGCACGGCCGCCGCCAGGGATCGCCATGATCTCTGAACTGGCCGAGATCCGACTGCCCGAAACCTGATTCGCCGAAAGAAGGTATTCATCCAGGTTTTCCGCATGACCAATGTATCGGCGACCAGTTTCTCCATAACGATCCAACCGCGGAACTCGGCAAGCAAGCGACTCGGGCGGTTCAGCCTTCGGCGGGCCATCCAACACTCAAGCACTCAAGCGCCGTACCCACTCGCAGAACTACGATCTTAACTCCGAATCGACCTTAACTCTTAATCCAGGCGCGGAAAGCTGTCAACCAGAAGGCGAATTCTGGTCAAAATTGTGCCGCCAGCGTAACCGCAGGTCATATTTCCAAGGAGACAATGTAAAGAATTTGCAAAAAAATACAAATTTCTTCTTGCACTGCGACCGTCGATCGTTGTAGGTTCGTGGGCACAGCACAAGTACGGTACGGTGGTATGACCAAAGAGAACGAAGTTAGGCCATGGTTCAAATCGGAGCAGGATCAGGTTCCCTGCGTTTCGGTTCCTTGGTCTGATTCACATGTTTTATCGCTTATGTCGCCTTGTATGTCAGCCTTGTTGAATTGTTGAAGAAATAACAATCAGTTCGAGGGAGTCCGTCATGTCCACGTTGACGCGGTCTCGTCATGTGCGGTTTCGTTTCTCAACGTCTTTCACGGCCGCTGCGCTGGTTTTGGTGGCCCTGGTTCTCAGCGCCAGCCCATCGGCAAATGCCATCCCCGCTTTCGCCCGGAAGTATGGCCTGCGCTGTTCCGCCTGCCATGAATCCTGGCCCATGCTCAATTTTTTTGGCCAGAAATTCAAAGACAACGGCTACCAGCTGATGAACGACCGGGATGCCCCGATCTGGCAGAACCCCGGCTATTGGCCGGTCACGTTCCGCATTATTCCGATCTGGCACCGGGTGAGCACCGGCAAGGTCGAGGTAGACACCTACGCGGGCGGCGCCCCCACCGGAAATTCTACGATCCAGCGGGTCACGAGTTCCGGCTTTGACCTCAGCGGCCTCGATTTCCACACCGGCGGCACGCTGGAGAAGAACTTCTCCTTCTATGTGTTGCCGTCGTCCGATGCCACCGCATCCTTCCACTTCGAGACGGTCATGGCTCGCCTGGACAACCTGTTCGGCAGCCCCTGGCTCAACATCAAGCTGGGCAAGTTCGAGCTCGATAACCTTCTGTCGGAGAAGCGCATCCTGACCCTCACCGGCAACGGCGGCGTCTACCAGCTCTACCACTTCATTCCGGTCGGCGACGGCAATGTCTTCGGCCAAATGGGAGATAACCAGCTGGGCGCTGAAGTGATGGGTCACTCCGCGAATGACCGCACCCGTTACTCCGCGGCCGTCATAAGTTCCACGGATGGAAACGTCGGCCTGCAGTACGGCAACGGCTACACCGGCTTCTTCACCTTCAGCCAGGCCTTCGACACCGGCAAGCTAGGCGTGGATCGCATTGGCGCCTATGCCATGGTGGGCGAAGCGCCCACCTATTACTTGACCCAAGGCGGCACTCCTCTCGGGGGCTCGGGGCTGAGCAATCAGTCCTTCAGCCGCGAAGGCTTTGTTGGCCAGTTCTACTTCGGCCAGCACGTCGACCTGACGGTCGTCACCCAGCACGGTTCCGACAACGCCTGGTTCGGCCAAGGCTTCGGAGACTTGATCGGCGGATCCGTCCCGAACAACAACGTAACGGGAACGGCTCTGCCGACCGGCGCACAAGCGCCCAGCTGGAACGGCGTCCTGTTCGAACCTCACTACGTATACAGCCCGCAGCTGATCTTCATCGGGCGATTTGAGACCATCCGCATGTCGCAACAGGCCAATGGTGCGGCCTGCACCATTCCTACTCCGACCCCGACAGGGCAGTGCTTCAATTCTTCGACCGGGGCATTTAACGGCCTGGCTTCGGCGTCGAACCTGGGCAACATCTCCAGCTATACCATCGGCTACCGCTACAACCCGTTCATGACCAGCCGGGCGGGCTTCGCCTGGCACAACGAGTACAACTGGCTGCACCAGGATGGCACCGGCCCCACGCTTGGTCTGGGGAGCGCCAACATCAATACCAGTGAACTCTTGATCGGCTTTGACTTCGACTTCTAGAGAGGGACAGACATGCGGACAAGATTGCAGAAATGGTCGCTTCTTGTGGGCGCGACTGCGGTTTTGGCGCTCCCGATGACGGCGTTGGGCGCAACTCACGCCGGCTGACTTCGATAAGCGCATCGGCATGGATAGCCATGTCGGCAACATTACCGGTCATGCCAAAGACGGCAAGGCCGACTACCGCCGCTATTGCGTCGGTTGTCACGGCGACAACGGCGACGGAAACGGCGAGAACGCCGCCTACATGCAGCCGCCCATGTACCAACAACCGCGCGATTTCCAATTGGGCATCTTCAAATGCCGCTCCACTCCGACTGGAACCTTGCCCACCGACCAGGATCTTTTCGACGCCATCACTCGCGGCTTTGACCGCTCCAACATGCCGCAATGGAACACTTTCAGCAAGCAGGAGCGTGCCGACCTCGTCGCCTGGGTGAAGCATTTCTCGCCGCGCTGGACAAACGAGAAGCCGGGCGCACCCATCACGATTCCGCCCGAACCCGAAGTCACCGGCGAGCGCATCAAAGCTGGGCGCGATGTCTTCGCCAAGGTGCAGTGCTGGAAGTGCCACGGCGTTCTCGGTCAAGCCAACGGGCCGTCGGCAGCTACCCTGCAGGATGATCTTGGCCGGCCGATCGCTGCCTTCAACTTTACCGAAGGATCGCGCCCGAAGTGCGGCGACACCGATCAGGATATCTACCGGATCTTTATGACCGGCCTGGATGGCACGCCCATGCCGTCGTTCGCCGACAACATCAAGCCCGAAGAGGCTTGGGACCTGGTCTTCTATCTGCGAACGCTGATGCGCCCAGAACAGCAAAGAAAAAGAGATGGCGAAACAACTTAGCCTGAAGCCGGTGGATCCGAACGCTCCGGCCGGACAACAGTAAAGGTCCAGGTCGGTATTCAGAATGCAAGTTGTGGACTCGCGGCCGCCTGAAAGTGTAAATCTCGGGCTCTAACTTAAGGAGGATTCTTATGAAGAATCGATATAGGTATCTGGCAGTACTATCGGCGATAGTGCTGGCCTTCTGCGCAGCGCTGATCTTGAATCAGAATTCGTCAGCGCCGCCGGAGAAGGCAAGATCACTGGGACAGTGAAACTCGACGGCACTGCCCCGCACATGAAGGGCATCGACATGTCGAAAGATCCCTACTGCGCCAAAGCCCACGAGAACTCGCCCGCCCACCTGGAAGAAGTTGTCGTCGGCGCCAATGGCGGATTGCAGAATGTGGTTCTCTACCTCTCCGATTGGACCGGCCCCGCGACCGCAGTAACAGCCGTCCCGGTATTCGATCAGAAGAACTGCATGTACACGCCGCACGTGCTGGCCATGGATGTGGGCGAGACCTTCAAAGTCGTGACCAGCGACCAGACCACCCACAACATTCATCCGCTCCCAACCCGATGACCGGCAACATCCCATGGAACCAGTCACAACCGCCCGGAGCCGCTCCCGTCGAGAAGAGCTGGAAGGCGCCGGAAATGATTCCCGTAAAGTGCAACATCCATCCCTGGATGAATGGATGGTTGTCGTCGTAAAGGGACCGTATGCGACCACGGATGAAAGCGGCAACTACACCATCAACGGCGTTCCGCCGGGCAACTACACGGTCACAGCCTGGCAGGAAAAATACGGCACACAGACGGCAAAGGTGACGGTGGCCGCGGGCGCGCCAGGCAAAGCCGATTTTAAGTTCACGGCGAAATAACAGAGCTTTGAATTCGGACACAGAAGGCCGCAGGGAAATCCTGCGGCTTTGAAACGCAGTGGGCAAAGCGATAAAGAAGTGGGCAAAGCTGAGGGCGAAACACCATGGCGAAATTCTTTGCGGTCACCATCCTGGTCATCGCGATTGTTTCCGCGATCCCGATCCTGCGGCACACCTGGTGGATGGCAGAAGATATCTCGACTCACGGCGCGCCGATTGACGAACAAATGTCAGAAACCATGGCGGAGGCGGGAATCTCATTCCTGGCTTCGCAATTTGTTTTGGCATTCTTCATCTGGAAGTTCTCGAATCCGAAGCCCGGCGACAAGGTCAAGAATTTCCCCGGCGGCGCCAAGGCCATGGTCTGGGCCGCCGTACTACTGGTAGGAACAGAAGTTCTGGCGCTGGGCGTGTTCGGCGTGAAAGCGTGGGCCAATGTCTATCTCACTCCACCATCCGCCGACGCCATGCCGATTCAGGTGCAGGCCGGCCAGTTCGCTTTCTACTTCCGCTATCCCGGCCCCGACGGAAAGTTTGGACCCATTCACGCCGACAAGATCAGTGAAGCCACGCAGAACTTCTACGGTCTCGACCAGGACCACGATCAGGATTCGAAAGACGACATCGTGACCGCCCAGATGGCCGTCCCCGTGAACAAAGAAGTTCACCTGCTCATGCACACCAAAGATGTCGGCCATTCCTTCTTTGTTCCGGAGTTGCGAGTGCAGCAGGATTTCGTTCCCGGCCTCGACGTTTCGTTGCACTTCACCGCAACCAAAGTCGGCAGGTACGAGATCGTTTGCACCCAGCTCTGCGGCCTCGGCCACTACAACATGAAAGCCTACATTTCCGTGCTTTCGCAGCCGGACTTTGACGATTGGATGAAAAAGCAGGCAGCGTTGCAGTAAGCAGTGCGGCAAGCGGGTTTGTAAAAAAGAAGCCCGCTGCGCACCCGGTAGGGCAGGCAGCAAGATCTCCTGAGGTGACCTCATGCACGATATGGCGAAGCACGATGCCGTTGTACATCACGCGCCCACGAGCTTCATCAGCAAACACGTTTTCAGTCTCGACCACAAGGTCATCGGGAAGCAGTACTACGGCATGGCCCTGCTGGCCGCCTTCGTAGGGATGGGCCTTTCCTGGCTGATGCGCATCCACCTCGGCTGGACCAACGCCCCCATCCCCGGCCTGCACCTGCTCACCAAAAACGGCGCTCCCGGCGACGTAATGACCCCTGAGTTCTACCTGCAGTTGATGACCATGCACGCCACCATCATGGTCTTCTTCGTTCTGACCACGGCGCCGTTCGCCGCCTTCGGCAACTATTTTCTGCCTATCCAGGTGCGGCGCAGAGGACATGCCCTTCCCCCATTTCAACATGATGTCGTTCTGGGTCACGTTCGTAGGATTCTTAGTACTGATGTCTTCCTTCTTCGTCGGCAGCGGACCAACTCTCGGTGGCTGGACGCAGTACGCCCCGCTCAGCGCCATCGGAGAAGTCGGCGGCCCCGGTGAAGGCACCGGCGTAGTTCTCTGGGCCGTGGCCATCGGCATTTTCTGCATCGGCCAGTTGCTGGGCTCGCTCAACTTCATCACCACCACGCTCGACATGCGCACCAAAGGCATGAGCCTGTGGCGCCTGCCGCTCAGCGCCTGGGGATGGTTCATCACCTCCTGCATGGGCCTGACCGCATTCGCCGTCCTCATGCCGGCGTGCATTCTCCTCATCCTCGACCACGTAGCCGGCACCAGCTTTTTCGTCTCCAGCAACATCGTCCTCAACGATCAGATGCTGCCGCACTCCGGCGGATCGACCCTGCTCTGGCAGCACCTCTTCTGGTTCTTCGGACATCCCGAGGTCTACATCGCGATCGTCCCCGGCATGGGCATCGTCTCGCATGTTCTGATCACCAACATGCGCAAGCCGATGCTCAGCCATCGCGTGCTCGTCTACTCCATGGGCATGTTGGCCGTCCTCAGCTACATGGTCTACGGGCATCACATGTTCGTCAGCGGCATGAATCCGGTTTCGTCGCTGGCGTTTTCCTTCCCCACGCTGGTCATCACGATCCCTTCAACGATCGTAGTGCTGATCTGGCTGGGCAGCCTCTACGGCGCGAAGTTACGCATTAACGCCGCGTCACTTTTTGCCTTGGGATTTATTTCCATGTTCATCGCCGGCGGCGTAAGCGGCTTCTTCCTGGCCCAGCCCTCGCTCGACATCATGCTGCACGCGACTTATTTCGTAGTCGGACACTTCCACCTCGTAATGGGCGTGGCCGCCATGTTCGGAATTTTCGCCGGAACCTACTTCTGGTTCCCCAAAATGTATGGCCGCATGATGAACGAAACTCTGGGCAAGGTTCACTTCTGGCTCAGCTTCGTCGGCGCCTACGCCATCTTCATGCCATTCCATTATCTTGGGCTAGCCGGAAACGTCCGCCGTTATCAGGCCTTTGCGCCCGACTACATGCAGCCGCTCATTCCGCTGCACCGGTTTATTACGGTGGCCGCGCTGATCACTGGCGGCGCGCAGCTCATCTTTCTATACAACCTCATCCACAGCCGCTTCAAAGGCGCACCGGCAACGGGCAATCCGTGGGAAGCCACGTCGCTCGAATGGAGCACGCCGACCACTCCGCCGCCACACAACAATTTCGGCGACAAGATGCCTGAAGTCTTCCACGATCCGTTCCAGTACGGCGTAGAAGGTTCGATGGGCGACTATGTGATGCAGACTTCTCCAGAAAAAATAAAGTCGGAGAGCGACGAAGCATAATGCAAAGATTTCGGAATTGGAGTTTGTAGTTATGGCGACAACGGCACACGCAATGCGAATGAAGGATTATTCACCGCCCCCGGCTTCCACCGGAATCTGGGTCGTGATCGCGTCCATCGCGATGACCTTCGCGGCTTTCACTAGCGCGATCATCGTTCGCCAGGGCGGCGCAACGGATTGGCATCATCTCACGCTGCCCCGAATTCTGTATCTCAACACGCTGGTCCTGTTTGCCAGCAGCTTCGCCCTCGAAATGGCGCGTCGCCAATTGGGCGCCTTCATGGACGCACACAAAACGCCGGAGTCGAGAACTCAATCCGAAAAGCCAACTCTCTGGCTGTACATTTCCCTGGCTCTCGGTTTGCTCTTCGTGGCCGGACAATACGTAGCCTGGACGCAGTTGCGCGCTCAGGGACTTTTTCTGAACACCAATCCCAACAGTTCCTTTTTCTACGTGCTAACAGCGATCCACGCCATTCATGTGCTGGGCGGTCTGGGCGGCTTGCTCCGCGTGATTTCCCGGCTGAACCGTTCGATCCTGCGGAAAAGCACGCTCGACGCCACCGCATACTACTGGCACTTTATGGACGCGCTGTGGGTGTACCTGCTGCTGCTGCTGTGGATGAAGCTCTAACCCAGTCAACGAAGGAGGCAAGGTGAGCCAGGCCGATCTCTCAATTCACGCGCAAGTATCGCGATCCGGGGCGACGGAGGCAATGAGCCCCCACATTTTCGGTTCCCGCGAAGAAGATGGCGATGTGGCTGTTCATCATCGCCGATTCGGCGACCTTTGCCGGTTGCCTGGTCGCCTATGGCTTCATCCGCAACGCGACTCCCGACTGGCCCAGGCCGTTCCACGGCATCACCAACGTAGCGCTGATGACCTTCATCCTGCTGACCAGCAGCCTGACCATGCTGATTGGAGTGCGGTCAGCCGAGCGCGGCGACAAAGCCGGAGCCTTCCGCTGGACCATGATCACGGCCGTGCTCGGAATCCTGTTCGCCGTCCTGCACATTCGCGAATGGATGGGAATGATCGGCGAAGGCGCGACCCTGTTCCTCAACCCTTGGGGCACGCCGCTGTTCAGTTCGCTGTTTTTCAGCATCACCGGCCTGCACCTGCTGCACGTCACCAGCGGCGTGATCGCCCTGATCGTGGTAGGGATCCGCTATATGGGCGGCCGCTACAATGCCGATGACCTCGAAATTACCGGCCTCTACTGGCACTTTGTAGATCTGGTTTGGATGTTCGTAGTACCGCTGATCTATCTTTTGAATCTGGCCCACTGAGAACTGGAAGGCAGAACATTCGAAAAGAGTCAGGAGCAAACCAATATGACTAGCCCCGACGCGAAGACGAACGGAATGGGAAAAGACCTCATCGTCTATGTATGCATTCTGGCCCTGGCCGGAATACAGTTTTTCATCGCCTACCAGGACATCAGCGCACGCCAAATGTTTGTGCGCATGATGATCGTGGCCTCCATCGAGGCTGCGTTGGCGCTTTTGTTTTTCATGCATTTGTGGGAGAATCGCGGACTCAAGTGGTTCGTCCTGATTTTCACGGTGTCCGTGATCCTCGGGATGCAATATGGATGGACCGACAGTTACCGCATCCTCGACGGCGTGCCGTGGGCAAAGTAAACTGGAAAGTAAACTGACAAGATCGGCTTCCTGAAGAAAGCAAACGTTTGAAGCATTGGAAACAACTCGCGATGGTGGGGGCTGCGCTGGCGGCATTCATGATCCTGCTCGCGCCGGTTCCGGCATTCTCGCAAAGCTGCGCACTCTGCTACACCCAGGCCGCTTCCTCAGGATCGCGCATGATTCAGGCATTGAAGAGCGGGATTCTCGTGATGATCGTTCCTCCTACTCTTGGATCGATCGGCATGATTTTTGTTGTGTATAAGAAGCGCAATCAAGTGAGGCGAACGGAAGAAGAGATCGAAGAATCGCAAACGCTAGAAGCGCAGATGCAGGAAGAGCAAAACGACCAGAACGATTCCGGCCGAGACTGGTAACATGTCAGCGACCAACATGACAACAACCGCCGCCTTAATCCCCACGCTGAAGTCCAAGCTGCGGGACTACTACACGCTGACCAAGCCCGAAGTAAACCTGCTGATTCTGATGACGACCTCAGCGGGATATTACCTCGCATCGCGCGGACCATTCCACGTCGTCGGCCTGCTCAACACGCTGCTGGGCACGCTGCTCGTAGCCAGCGGAACCGCAACTCTGAATCAATGGATGGAACGCGTGTGGGACGGCAAGATGCGCCGCACCGCGACTCGTCCGCTGCCCTCAGGCCGGCTGTCGAGCCGCGAGGCGCTCGTCTTCGGCCTTCTGTTAAGCGTGACCGGAGGCCTCTATCTGCTGTTCGCCGTCAATACACTCTCCGCGGCGCTGGCAGTTTCGACGCTGCTCTCTTATCTGCTGGTTTATACGCCGCTCAAGCGCAAGACGCCGCTGTGCACGCTGCTAGGCGCGTTCCCGGGCGCGATGCCTACGCTGATCGGCTGGGCCGGAGCTTCCGCGGCCATCAACCGACAAGCGTGGTTTCTTTTCGCCATCCTCTTCCTTTGGCAGTTTCCGCATTTCCTGGCGATCGCCCTGATGTATCGCGAGGACTACAGCCGCGCCGGCTATCACATGCTGCCCGACTTTGATCGCGACTCGCGCTTCACGCACGCCGAAATTATTGGCTTCTCCGTGCTCTGCGTGCTCGCCACGATGCTGCCGCTGATGAACCGCACGGGCTGGATGTACGCAGTCGGTATGGGCTTGGCGGGAGCCTTCCTGCTCTACCACTCCGGCAAGCTCGCGACTTCGAGTGCGAAGGGACTGCCCGGACGCTTGCTGCATGCTTCCGTACTTTACCTTCCGGTCGTTCTCGTGATCATGGTTGTCGCCAAGAAATAACCTGCGGCTCTTACTTCGGCACTCTCAATCCGGTGTTTCGGTCCATAGCACGCGGCGGCCTTCGCGGCTGCTCTTGTGGGCGAGCAGTATGGCGCGTTCCGTGCGCAGCGCCTGCTCTGGAGTCACGTCGAGCGCAGAACCTTTCTCGATCGCATCTCGCACGTTGGCGTAGTAGCCGCGATAGTCGCCGCGGTCGGTTTTCACTTTACGAATCTCGCTGCCGACGCGACTCAACGTTCCCCAACGATCCTCCGATTCCACGCCCCAGTTCTCGCCCCAGTCCAGGCCATCGGGGCAATTTTGGCTGCGCAGAATTTCTTCCTGCGGATCCATCCCATATTTTATGAAGGAGCCTTCGGTTCCATGAATCAGCAGGTGCGGGCCGGGAGCGTACGCAATACTTCGGGCGCGCAACGTCGCGCGCAGATGCGGATACTCCATGTGCACGTCGAAGGCGTCATCTACCTCCGAAGTGCGGCGCTGACAGAATGCCATTGCCCAAATCGACTCCGGGGTGCCGAATAAAACCAGCGCCTGATCGATCAAATGCGGGCCCAGGTCCCAGAGAACGCCGGCTGCGGGGTGGTCCGGCTTCTCGCGCCAGGCGCTGGGTTTGGACTCGAGCCGAAAGCGATCAAAGCGCGCTTCATACTCGGCAATCGCGCCGAGCGCACCCGATTTCACGAGATCTTTCACGGTGTGAAATTCGCCGTCCCAGCGGCGGTCCTGATAAACGGTGACCAGGAGGCCGCGCTCGGCGGCGAGGCGCACCAGTTGCTCGGCTTCCGCCATGGTCGGTGTGAATGGTTTGTCGACGACGACATGACGGCCCGCTTCGAGGCAGGCTTTGGTGTATGAATAGTGCGAGTCGTTCGGCGTGGCGACGACCACCAGGCTGATCGTCTTGTCGGAGAGCATTTCATCGAGCGTGCGGGCTATTCGAACATTGGGATATTTCGTCTGCGCGTTCGAGCCTCGGCGCTCGAGAATGCAGGCCAGTTCCATCCCCTCTACGCCGCGAATTACGGGCGCATGAAAAGCTTGCCCCGCCAGACCAAATCCGATTAAGCCCACTCTTACCATGCCAGTTTCCTCCGCGAGCGCCGAGCCTCTCGCTCTTCTTACCTCGCTGTTTTCTTCAACGGTCCTTTACGCGCCGCACAAATTTCAATCCCGACCACACATCCGTGACCGCGCATACTTTCACGTCGACCAAGCCCGCGGCCAGACCGATCTCGCGCACCACGTTGTCGTCCAGATCGGTGACGACGCCGGAGCTTTTCTTCGGCCAGCTTACCCACAGCATTCCGGTGGGAGCCAGGCGCTTGGCGATTCGCTCGAATTCTTTGATCAGATGGGTTTCGGATTTCGTGAATACCATGGCGAAGTCGAGCGGAGTCTTTCGATCGCTAACGACTTCGCAGGCGGCGAGTTCGGTGCACAATTCCGCTCGCACATCCGAAGGCAGATCCACGAACTGCACACGAAAGCCGGGTTTGATTCCCAGTTTCTTCGGAAGTGGCGTTCCTGAATATCCCGGCATGCAGGCGTTCTATTGATGAGTGGGTGCGTACCATCCACGGCGCGAGCGCACGCGGTAGTTCTTGCGGTCGTTGGTGACGATTTCGATGGTGCGGTAATGGCCGTCGGTCTTGAAGTCGGCGGGCTTGTAGGCGATGGCGTACTGGCTGCGGAGTTCGTCCTGAATTTCAGCGAAGGCGTTGGCCACGTCGCGAATCTGGAAGGGAAAGAAGGCGCGTCCGCCGGTGGCGTCGGCGATGCGTTCTAAAACTTTGTCTCCAGGGGCTTTGGTTCCGCTCACGTTGGTGCTGATGGTGTAGACGATGGCTTCGGCGCGCTGCGCCATCTCGATGGCTTCTTCACGCGTTACGTGGCTCTGGTTGTCTTCGCCGTCGCTGAGCAAAATGATGGCGCGTCGCACAGGTGTACTCTTTGGCGCTTTCAGCAGCTTCTCGCGGCAGACCTTGTAAATCGCGTCGTACATCGCGGTGCCTCCGCCGGGACGCAGTTCGTGCACTCCACGTGCCAGCGCTTCGGTGTCGTCGGTGAAGTCCTGCGTGACTTCCGGTACCACGTCGAAGCCCACCACAAAAGCCTGGTCGTAGCGCGGACGAATCGTCTGGTTCAGGAACTCAATCGCCGATTCTTGTTCGAACTTAAACCGGTCGCGCACCGAATTGCTGGCGTCGATGAGCAGTCCCACTTGCAGCGGCAGGTTGGTTTCGGCGTGGAAGGCGCGGATGGCTTCGGGAGCCTTGTTGTCGTCCAGAACGTGGAAATCTGCCTGCTTGAGGTCGGTGACGCGTTTGCCGTGCTTGTCGGTTACGGTGAACACGACGTTGACTTCGTTGGGTCGCACTACGATGGTCGCGAGAGAGTCGTCGGGAGGAGTGTTAGGATCGGCGGGCTTTTGTGTTTGCCCTGCTGGTGCGGCGCCGGCCGGGGCGGGACTCGACGGCTGCGCTTGCTGCGCCGCGGTGGTTGAGGCCGGAGGAGCTGCGGGAGCTGTGGCCGGAGCCGGCGACTGTGCGGTCGCGCTCGCTGCCCAGAGCAGGAGCAGAGGGAGTACGGAGCCCATCATCCATGGTGCTCTTAGAGTTTCCATTTTGATCGGAACCATTATATCCGTCTACCCAGCGTGGGCTTCAACTGCGACGCAGCGTTTGTTGATCGCTCCGTTTGTTAATCGTACTTTGACGCCGGGTCGCTGGTGATGCCTCGCTCTACCAGTTCCAGAAATGCTTGCAACTCTGGCGGGAGCGGGCTCTTCAATGCGATCCTTTCTCCGGTGCGAGGATGAATTAATTCCAGCTGGGCGGCATGCAGAAAATTTCGCGGGAGCGAAAGTGCGGCGCCTTCGTCGGTGGCACGACCGCGGCGGGCGCGCATTTCGCGGGGGGCGCCGTAGAGAGCATCGCCGACTACCGCGTGGCCCAGCGATGCCATGTGGACGCGGATCTGGTGGGTGCGGCCGGTATCGATTTTCACTTCGATTAGCGTGAACTTGCCGAAGGCGGTGTCGATGCGGCGGACGACGGTGTAGTGCGAGATGGCTTCGCGGCCGCCGGTGCCGCGCGTGGTCATGCGGATGCGGCGCAGGCGGTCGCGGCTGATGCTGGCGGTGATGGTGCCGTGATCTTTCTTGGGCCAGCCGTGCACTAGCGCGATGTAGGTTTTCTTTACTTCGCGGCGGGCGAACTGTTCGGAGAGCTTGCGGTGGGCTTCGTCGTTTTTGGCGACTACGATAAGCCCGCTGGTTTCTTTGTCGAGGCGGTGGACGATGCCGGGACGGAGTTCGCCGCCTACGGCCGATAGCGTGGCGAAATGGTGTAGAAGCGCGTTGACCAGCGTGCCGCGATTGCGGTGGTCTTCTCCGTCTGGACCGATGGCGGCGGCTCCGGCGTGGACCATCATTCCGGCGGGTTTGTTGATGATGGCCAGGTCGTCGTCTTCGTAGAGGATGTCGAGGGGAATTTTTTCGGCGATGGCGCGTAGAGGCGGGCGCTCGGCTGCGCCGAGGATGCTGATGTGCTCGGTGCCGCGCAGCTTTAGGGAGGGCTTCGCGGGTTCGTCGTTGACCAGGACTTTTTCTTGCGAGATGAGCTGTTGCACTCGCGCTCGGCTTACTTCGAGATGCGATGCGAGGAACTGGTCGAGGCGCTGACCGGCGTGGTCTGGCTCGACGGTGAATGTGGTGGGATTTAAGGTCACGGCGTCCATGGATGGGGGGGACCGGCTGCGATATTTTTTTTGCAGCTCGCAGGTAAAATATTTGTTTTGTTTGAGTTGCGCGGATCGGATCCGGCCCTCTCTCGGCAAAATATTGAGCGCCAAAGGGTTACGGGCAAAATATTATGGAATAAGGACTTGTGGGCCTGATTTTCGATTGATTCGTCTCCCGTCGATTGTGGGACGATGACGGGGATGGTCGTGCTTGTAAACACGGGATATATCTATTTTAACAAGGTAGAGGGGGATTCTTGAGCTGGGAGCATGGGGAGAATTTGCTTTGGGGAGAGTGGGTTAGCGCGGTGGGGAAAGTTTTTGCTTGACAGGCGCGGAGGGTGGAGAAAGTTCGGGAGGAGTCAAAGTCAAAATCCCCACTTCTCGCGCACAGAACGCGCGAGAAATGGGGCACCCGCATTACGACCGCAACGCTACATTTTTGCCATGAAAACAGCGGTCGCTACGAGCCCCTGGCCGCGTTCAATGCGAGAATCTCAGCTAATAGGTCCAGGAAATCTCCGTAGATTTCTGTGTCGGCTTCGTAGGCGGATTGATTCCGGGCGACGTGGTCTACGGCTTCGAGCAATTCGGGCATGATGCGGGCGATGGATGCCGGTTCTCGTTCGAGCTTTTGTCGGACTAGCCGGAGGAAGCAACTGGCGGCATCGGAACCTTCGAGATGTGCAAAATCGCCTGCCAGCACGAAGTCCCGGAAACCTATCATGTAGTAGCGAAAAGGGATTTCGGGCATGAAGCGGAGATCGGACGTCCTTTCAATTACGTTTGCGCGAAAATGAGGCTGCATCTCCTCGTTCGTATGCCCGGCGAAAACACGGTGGGCATACTCCTGGTCGAGGTCGGAGTGGTAGTCTCCCCAATCTTTTTCTGTGGGAACGGGCATTTTGCTTCTGGCTCTCGCTCCGGAACTCTCAATCTTATCGCGTCGCGCTGACGGGTCGTGCTGGAATTGTTTTTGCGCCGGGGCGTAGCCACCAGATCAGGCCGCCGGCCAGGACTAGGCCGATCGCGACCAGTTGGGTGCCGGTCATGGCGCCGCCGAAGACGGAGCCGCGGCCGGGATCGTCGCGGAGATATTCGAGGAAGAAGCGGGCTACGCCGTAGATGAACATGAAGGCGCCGAAGATCTGGCCGTCGAATTTTCTGCGCTTGAGCAGCCACATCAGGAAGAGGAAGTTGGCGAATTCGACCGCCGATTCGAATAGCTGCGTGGGTTCTAAGGGCCTGCCTAGCGGCGTGCCGGTGATTTCTGCGGCCAGGGGATTGGTGAAGGTCACGCCCCACCAGTGGTGCGTTTCTTTGCCGTAGCAGCAGCCGGCGGCGAAGCAGCCGATGCGTCCGATTGCGTGGCCGAGGGCCAGGCCGGGGGCGAAGGCGTCGCAGGTGCCTAGGGCTGGCATGTGGTGTTTGCGGACGTACCAGGCTGCCGCGATGAATGCGGCGATCAGGCCTCCGGAAAAGACTCCGCCGGCTTGGAGGGTGGCCAGGCTGAAGATGTCGCCGGGGTGGTCTTTGTAGGTGCTCCAGTCGTTGATGATGTAGAGGATTTTGGCGCCCAGGATGCCGCAGAGGACGACCAGAATGCCCAGGTTCCAGGCTTTGTCGCCGTCGATGCCGAGGCGCTCGGAATTGCGGACACTGATCCAGAGTCCGATGAGGACGCCCAGGGAGACCAGGAATCCGTAGGTCGGGAGGAAGAACTTTCCTAGATGGAAGAGTTGTGGGAACACTGTTGATTAGATGCGGGGAATTGGGAATCTGCTCCGGGGACCAGTTTAGCAGGGAGCGGTTCTGTCATGCTGAGCGGAACAAGGGGATCGTGACGCCGATCGTCTGATCGAGTCGAAGCATCATTGCCTGATAGGCGATGAGCACTTGGGCTGAGCAGGACGAACAACCGCGCACCCGTGAGCCAGACATCGGTTTTCTTCCTTCACAAACTGTACGGAAGAGCGGCATGGTCCCCGTTTATTCAATATCCGAACCATCGAGGAAGCGTTGTAGTCAATGCTGGAACGTAGGTGATGAGTAGAACTCCCAGCGTCAACACCAAGACAACCGGCAGCACAGCGCGTAGAACCTCCGGCACCGGCTTTTTAAAGCGGTACGACGACATCAGCAGATTCAACCCGACCGGCGGAGTCAGATAACCCAATTCCATGTTCGCCAGAAAAATAATGCCCAGCCGAACCGGATCGATGCCATACGCCGCTCCCAACGGCACCAGCAATGGAACCTCTATAACGATTGCCGGATAAATTTCCATCAGGCATCCCACCACGAGCAGAAAGACATTCAGCAGCAGCAGGAACAGGAATGGAGAATGAATTGTGTTCGTCGTCCACGCGACCGCGCGGGCCGGGACTTCCGCGTCCACCAGATAGTTGGTGAAACCGAGCGAGACGCCGAGAATCAGCAGCACGCCGCCGATCAGCAGTCCGCACTCCGCCATCACTCGGGGCAGATCGCGAAAAATATGCAGATCGCGATGGATCACCGCCTCGATCAGAAATGCGTAGAAGGCGGTGGCCGCAGCTGCCTCGACCGGGGTGGCCAGCCCGCTAAACAGGGTGACTGACGCCACGATCGGCATGGCGAGTTCCCACTTGCCTTCCCACAACGCGCTCTTGGCCTCTCGCCATTCGAATTTCCGCATGGCGGTATTTCCGGCCGCGCCTCGGCGGATGCCCCAAATCGCAGTCGCCGACATCATAACGATGGCCGGAACAATTCCGCCGAGAAACATGCTGGCCAATCGGAACCCGCGCCACGATCGCGTAAACGATAAGAGGCAAGCACGGAGGCAGCAGCAATCCCAGCGAACCCGAGCCCGTCAGCAGTCCGAGCGAGTCTTTCTCCGAGTAGTTGGCGCCCGTCAATACCGGCATGAGCAAGCCCCCGAGCGCAAGAATCGTCACGCCCGACGCTCCTGTAAACGATGTAAACAACGCGCAGACCAACACGGTTACGATCGCCGGGCCGCCGCGAAATTGTCCGAACAGCGCATAGAACACCCGCACCAGCCGGTTCGGCGCGCCGCCCTCGGCAAGAAAATATCCCGCGAGCGTGAACAGCGGCAACGTCGGCAACGATGGATTAGTCACGAGCCCATAATGCGCGATTGGAATCGATGCAATCGGCTGGTCCGCGCCCCAGAACAAAATCAAAGCTGCGCCGCCCAGCGTCGCAAATGCTGGCATGCCCAATACCGAGGCAATGAACAGAATCGCCATCGCGGTCCAAACGAGTGGTGGAAACCTGCTGGCCAGACCATGACTGCTCCTACCAGCAAAGCAGCGCAGACGGAGGCCATTCCGCGTGGCGCCCACTTCTCTGACGCGTGCATGAGAATTCGAATCGCGATCACCGCGAATCCGAATGGGAAGAACCAACTCCACCACCCACACCGGAACGCCATAAGCCAGAATCGTCCCCGCCTCGCGCTCGCTCTCGACAAATTGATATGAAGCCAAGGCCAGGAATGCCGAGACCGCTGCCGATACGCCACTCGTAAAAATTTGCCCCACCCTCTTGAGGCGCCCGCGCAGCGCGGTTTCTCCCAGCGTCGAGAGCGAAAGCAACCTTCCTTCACGCGCCGCAATCGCCCCTCCCAGCATCCCGACCACCAGCACCATGTGCTGCACGATGGTGGTGGAAGCCGGAATCCCCACATGAAACGTGCGGCGGAGAAAGCTCTCTGCCAGCGGAATCAGGACCATGGTAAACAATGCCACGGAGACCACGGCATTCTCTGCCTTTCTCAGCCAACTCTTGCTCGCCACCAGAATCCGGGCGCTCAGGGCTCGAACTGTCCCGTGGACAGCAGCTTCAGCGGTCATTTAGCGGTCATTTTCCGGCTGGGGTCGCTTTGCGTGGGCGCGGTACTCGCGCAGGATCTGCATCACCTTGTCGAACGTGTCGGCGGGCACGATGTTGCCACGAATCTTCGGATAAAAACTCTCCGAGAATTTCTCCCACTCCTCTTCTGCTTCCTTGCTGACGGGTTGAACCTGTAGCCCACGCTTCTGCATGGCTTGCACGATTCCTGCGTTTCTTTTCGCCCGAGCTCCTGGAACTCCTGGCCGCATTCCGCAGCCGCTGCATCATGGCTTCCCGCTCGCCGGCGGAAGGCATCCCAGCTCCTCTTGGTGACGATCAATGCCCCCACCAGCGGCAGCCAATTCAATTCCAGCATGTGGTGAGTCGACAGGTAAAACTGGTTCGACAGTGCGTGGAGAGGTATCGTCGGGATCGCGTCGATCATTCCCGTCTGCAGGCTGGTTAGAGCGTCCGACCACTCCAGCAGCACCGGATTATATCCGGCTGACTTGACAGTTCCGATTGCGCGTTATCGCCAGCGCGTGACGAAAATCTTCATCTTCCTGAAATCTTGCGGCAAGCACTCCCGGCTCTTTGGAAAAAAATCTCACCCAGCCCGCCATCCGTCCAGAAAAGGACGACAAATCCCTTGTCCGCCAGCCGCCGATTCAAGTTCCTGCGCCAGTTTGTCTCGCACATAAGCCGCTTCGTCGAGCGACCGGTACATCAGTGGCATCTTCTGCAGGGCGCCCACGGACGGATCAATCTCCGAAATTCCTGCCACGGTGAGTACTGCAGCCTGGAGCTGCCCTATGCGCATTCGGCGGACGATTTCAGCTTCGCTTCCCATCGTGCCATCCGCGTAAATCGTCAGCGCTGAGCGCGCCGTTCGACGCCTGCTTCCACTTGGCTCCCATCTCTTGCAGGCTGTGATGATACGAAGTTCCGGAAGGAACCAAAGTTGCGAGCCGGATGCGCGTCTGGCGGCGCTATTCGAAGACGAGCCGAGTCGACCAGCACCGCACGGCTCCGATCCTGATATTTCCCTGACCCAGTTCCGCGCTCATATTCGTGCTCGTCTCATGCGAGATTCGTCATCTTGCACCTCAGCTCTATTGACAAATAACTCGTTTTCACGGGACAGCAGCCAACGCGCGCGGCGCTGCATGATGATATTGATGAGCCGCCACTCCGGCCGCGCGTCTGGATTTACCGCCAAGAGCCTTCTTTAGCAGACGACTCGAATTCTTCACGGTCCTGGTTGCTCACCGAAACGGTTGTCGCCAGGGCCACATAGGGCGAAGCGCTCTGTGCCCGACGTGAGTTCCACCGCGCGCTCGAAATGTTTTCCGGACCGCGGAGCGAAATCTCCGCTCGCGGTTCTGCGGACGGCTTCGTAGGAAATCAGAAAATTGTGGATGGCACCGAAGTCGTAATCGGGATCGAGTTCCAGCGCCCGGTCAATCAGCGCTTCGACGATGGGCTGATCTGCGATCATTTCCGGATCGTCTTTCGACACTGAGATAGCGGCGCCCCAGGAAATGGCCGTCCAGTAGATCAGCGGCACGTCCTTTGGTGCCCGCCTTGCGCACGGCCGCCTTGGCATCCCGCGCAAGTTCGCTGTTCGAAGCCTGGGTGTTTGATTGCGAGGTCGCGCAGGCCGTAGTTGCGCGCGCGCAGATAGAGATGGCGCGCACGTACGCGCAAGCGTCGGCCTTCGCCAGATCCTGGTCCTCGGTTTCCTCGGCAGGCTCTGGACATAGACAAAGGCGTACTGGGTGAAGCCGCTGGATGCGGCCAAGAGGAGTCCGCGGTGCTTCGGACTCTCCGCCAAGCAGGCTCTCCATCAGCTTCAGGCTGAACGGCAGTGCCTCTCCCACCAGGTCGGGATCATCGTCGGAAGCAAACGTTGTTCCGCCACTCGCCAGCGAATCGCCCAGTTTATTGATCGCAATTTTCTTGATGGAGCATCCACTCCCCACGACTGCGAGCGCCAGCAGTAGAACGAGCGGCGTGACGCTAGAGGCTCGGTGTAAATTCACTGCACACCTCTGGAACCAGGCTGGCGAACTGTCGCGCGCTTGAACAACAATCTCGCGTCTGGCCTGAAGGCTGTTTTGTCAGCCGCGAATTTTCGGCAGAAAGCCTTCAGTTCTGCGGTCGGGGCTGTGATCAGCTCGGGATTATCTGGCATCGTGGCCAGATTGATCGTCCGGGCTGCGACCGAAGCCTTCAGCCAGTCCGAATCAATAGGGGTCAGGGTGAAGCCGTCTCCATCGAATTTCAGCTGGAATATCTGGTGTTTGCCGAGGCAGGTGTCGCAGACATCAGCCTGCGCCGCAAAGACATCGAAGAAGTAGTATGTATCCAGCTTTACGAGTCGAGCCTGGAAACTCTGGTCTTTATCGTTGCATCCTTGCAGCGCCGACCATTTCGCTTCGTAGATCTGATCCTTCTGCGCAATCGTCACTTGCTCCCTCGAGCATTTGTCGTCATCCTCGGGTGACAAAATGTTCCATGATCCTATCAGCCTGTCGTCGACAATGACATCGGGATCCTTCTCGGACCGGCCGGTCTCCGCCAGTCCGTTTATCGACTCCACCCAACATCCGGAAATCACCAGCAGTGCTGCCAGCGTGACACCAATCGCGGCGAGTCTCGAAATCGTTGCTGTTCGCATTTGCTCTCCTCCTCCGCTGAATGATGACGATCCGCCATCTGCTGCATGCACAGCGTGAGCCGTGGTGCCTGCACCGCGCTTCAGTTCGTCGATCTCCGGTGACCTAGTGCTCTTTCACGCTGTAAATCGTGTTGCTCGTCGGTACCAGCGCACCGAGGACTAGCCCCACCACGCCTCCAATGCCGGCTCCAACCGCCGCTCCCGTCCCTCTGCCGCGGACGAAGCCCTTGTCCTCCCACGCCGCGGCAAGAATTCCCGCTCCTGCCCCTGCCCCGACTGCGCCACCGATCAAGGTGTTGCGCCAACGGTGATGGCCTGAGACCTTCACCGTGCGTACGTCTTGCTTGGCAACGCTTTTCTCGCCTCCTACCTCTTGCAGCGAAATCGCAGCGGGGGAAACGCTCACCAGGATTCCCGAATGCTTCGTTTTGTTCGCCTCGACGACTTGAATCTTCTGCCCCGCATGAAGCGTACTCAGGCTTTCCCATGAGCCCTTTTCAACCTGACCCCACAAACTGCACGACGTTCCAAGAATGCAAATCAGCAACAGGAATTTCCGCATGAACTCACCTCTCCGTGATATGTTGTGCCACAACACTCGAGCGCTGCTGTTTTCCTGGCTGACTGCCCTGTTGCCGATCGAGCGTGCCCAGAAATCTGGCATTCCGTCGCCCGGTTTTCTGGCACAGCGCGAACGGACCGTGCTGTAACCCTTTACTTTTCACTCTGAGTTTGCCGCCTCACAGACCCAAAGACACGACTCCTTTCAAGCATCATGCAGCTAGACCGCCATTTATCCTGCCAGTCGACAGTCAGCAACCAGGATCATGCTGAATGAGGAACGGTGCTATATTCCCGAGGGAAAGAGCTTGGCATGACTCTGAACCGGGAAAATCCTTCAGCTCAGCATTTGGGTCTTCTCTATCGTGTGTCGCGGGCACTTCTGAAAGAAGGCGAGTACGGCGAGCTGCTTTCAGAAGTTCTCGATACCCTGATCGAAGGACTGGGAGCCGATCGCGGATTCGTGGTGGTGCGCGAGGCCGGAGACTTCCGCGCCGCCGCGGCTCGGAACTTTCGGAGTGAAGCGCTCTGTCGGGCGGAAGAGTCGGTCAGCCGCTCCATTGCACGGTCCGTGATGGAAAGCGGCAAAGCGGTGCTGATCGGCGACGCCTCGATGACCGAGCCCTATAGCAGCCAGCCGAGCATCCAGCAACTCTCCCTTCGATCGATTTTGTGCGCTCCTTTGGTGGCGAGTGAAGAAGCGTTTGCGCTGATCTATCTGGAGAATCGCGAAGTCACCAATCGTTTCACGGAGGAGCAGCGGGACTTCCTGGACGAAGTCTGCGCGCTGGCGGCGCCACGATTACGAGCCGCTGTGACCATCCGCCAGACCCAGCGCCGCGCGGAAGCTCTGGACCACGCTCACAGCCAGTCCGATGGAATATTGACTGCAGATCCTGCCATGGAGCAGGTCTTGCAGACGGTCCGGCAGATCGCTACAACCGACCTTCCCGTCCTCATCGAGGGCGAAACGGGGACGGGAAAGGAATTGGTCGCCCGCGCCGTGTATCGTCACAGTGCTCGGGTCAAGGGACCATTTGTCGTGCTTAATTGCTCTGCAATTCCGGCAACCTTAATTGGCTCTGAACTTTTTGGGTTCGTGCAGGGCGCGTTTACTGGCGCGAACCGCGATCGTATCGGATTTGTGGGCAGCGCCCATCGGGGCACACTTTTTCTCGATGAGATTGGCGATCTCCCGCTGGATCAACAGCCACATCTGCTGCGCGTCCTGCAGTCGGGTGAGTTTACTCGTCTAGGTAATTCCCGCACCGAGAAAGTAGACGTCCGGTTCATCGCGGCGACGAACCGCGATCTGGAGAGTGAAGTGGCGGCCGGCAGGTTTCGCGCCGACCTATTTTTCCGCGTGTCGGCCATCACGCTGCGCTTGCCGCCCTTGCGGAATCGTCGCCACGACACGAGGCTTCTTGCCGAACATTTTCTTCGCGCGGCGGCAGGGCGCTTCGGCCGCCCGGTGCCGCGCCTTACAGACGATTGTCTTGCTGCATTAACGGCCTACAGTTTCCCGGGCAATGTGCGGGAACTCGAGAGCGAAATGGCCAGGCTGGTCGCGTTGGCGTCCGCGGATGTGCCGTGCGGTGCAGATTTATTAAGCGACAGAATCCGCAGACACGGCGATGGTCAGCCTGTGGTTGCGGGGCAAGGCACGCCGGTCGCTCCAATGTCGCTGCAGGAGATGGAAATGCAACTCATCTCGTCCGTCCTCCAACACACGGGCGGAAACCGTACCCGCGCTGCTGAAATCCTTGGCATCAGCCGTGAAGGATTGCGGACCAAGTTGCAGCGGCTCCAAATTCACGGTGATCTCGATCCTCTTCTTTCATAAGTCGAACAGCCTCCAAGCAACGACCCCAGGACCGAAATTTACTTTCGGCTTTGGTCGCTTGGACTTTGCAAAGCTACGCCAGCCGAACGGAAACTTAGCCATTGAATCGGCCGTGGATTGCTACTAACATGCCCCGCTATGGCGGAGCACGCCCTACCCGTGGGTAAGTCCTTTGGCCACTATCGCATCCAAGGCCAACTCGGAGCGGGTGGGATGGGGGTGGTCTATTCCGCCTACGACACTGTCCTGGAACGCAGTGTCGCCATTAAGGTTGTGGGCGACCGCATTCTCGCGGACAAGTCTGCCCGTGATTTGCTCCTGCACGAGGCTCGAGCCGCTTCATCTTTGAACCATCCCAACATCTGCACCATCCATCAAGTTGGCGACTCCGACGGCGAAGCCTACATCGTGATGGAGGAGGTGGAGGGTCAGCCGCTCAGCGCGCTGGCAGGAGCCGGAGGCCTGTCGCCCGATTTAGTCATTCGGTACGGGATGCAGATTGCGGACGCCCTTGCCCATGCGCACAAACATGGAGTGATCCATCGTGACCTCAAGAGCACGAATGTTCTGGTTACGCCTGAGGGCCGGGTCAAGGTGCTGGATTTTGGCCTGGCCACACGTCTGCGCGACACCGAGCTGCAGGAGGCGGTTTCGGCAAAAGTCCCACTCACCCAATCAGGAATGATTGTGGGCACTCTCCCCTACCTTGCTCCGGAACTGTTGCGCGCGGACGCTGCCGATGCCCGGACGGACATTTGGGCGCTAGGGATTTTGCTGTACGAAATGGTGAGCGGGAGGCATCCCTTTCACGGAGGCACAGCCTTTGAGCTGAGTTCCGCGATTCTGCGAGACCCTCCGACGCCACTCCCAACAACCGTGCCGCCGGGGCTTGGCGCAGTCATTCTGCGCTGCCTGGAGAAATCGCCGGCGGAGCGATACCAGCAGGCTTCGGAGGTTGGCGTAGACCTCCATCGTCTTGAGCGTGACGCCGATGCGCTGCGACCCGAAGATGTCACTAAGATAAAACCAGCGGACCCGGAACTGAAAGCGCGGACTCGGTCAAGCTTCATCCGCATTGCAGTTTGGGCAGGCGGCGTCGTGGCCGGGCTGCTGGTTGCGGCGCTCATTTTCCGGTGGATCTCACCCTTGCCTGCCCCTCGAGTGTTGCGGACGACTCAACTTACGCGCTTCGGCCACGCCGACGCATGGGGCAGTGTCACCTCGGATGGCGCGCGTATTTTCTATCTCGCCCGAGACGCCGATCACTGGAACCTGATGCAGGTGCCAATTTCCGGAGGCGAGTCGCAGCCGTTTCCGTCACCTTTCCGAAGCACCCTGATTATGGACATTTCGCCGGACCAGTCAGAATTCCTGGTAGCCCCATTTACGGCGCGCACCGGAGACCTGGAGCTGTGGACGCTCCCCGTTGTGGGGGGATCACCTCGCCGCCTCGGTGATGTAATTGGAGATGGTGGTGCTTTTTCCCCAGATGGACAAAAGATCGCGTATTCCAGGCCCGACGGCGTCTACCTTTGCAACCGCAATGGAAGCGATCCCCACCGGTTGGTGAGCCTGCGCGATGGCAACTCGTGGTTGGCCTGGTCTCGCGACGGAAAGTTCTTGCGTTTCACCTTAGAGGATCAGAGCACGGAGAGTCTTTCTCTCTGGGAGGTCTCTGTCGATGGAAGCGGCCTCCACCCGCTGCTTCCGGGCTGGAACCCGCATCCTTACGAATGCTGTGGCCGATGGTCGGCTGACGGCCGCTATTATTTTTTCTTGTCGACGAAAGGAGAACAGCCGGGAACGGGCTACAACGTCTGGGCCCGCAGGGAGAAAACCGGCTCGCTACCGTGGTCCAAAGAAAGTCCGCCCTTTCAACTAACCGCTGGATCAACCGAGTTTCGGGCGCTTTTCCCGAGCAGGGACGGACGGCAAGTGTTGACCATCGCTGGCACTGACAATAACGAATTGCTGTGGCCGACTCCGAACAAGAAGCAGTTCTTTCCCATGCGGCAACTTCCGGAAGTTGCAGGCGTGAGTGTCTCACCGAACGGTCACTGGCTGGCCCTAATTCTGCGCGGCTGGCGCCTGTGGCGAAGCCGGCCCGACGGAAGTGAACGCATCCAATTAGCCGCAGATTTTCCCGGCTTGACAGACAGTCCACGCTGGAGCCCCGATGAAACGAAGATCGTCTTCGAAGGAGTGCGCACTGGACGGCCGCGTAACATCTACATGGCGCAAAGGGACGGAGGAGCGACGGAGGAATTATTGCCGAATGACCAAGTCCATAAATCTCCTGATTGGTTGCCCGATGGCCAGTCGATCGTCTATTTCACGCCCCGGGCTGCAGAGACCGGGCCTCGGGTGGATAGCGGAATTTTCGTGTTGAACCTAAAGACGAGGACAACGACGAAGTTACCTGGATCCGAAGGCTTGGAGGAACCGAGATCTGCTTTCGGCGGAAGGTATATCGCGGCGCTGACCGAGGATCAAACAAAGGTGATGCTATTCGACTTTCAAACGCAGAAATGGACAGAGATCGCGGGCGGCGGCAAGCTCTTCTTTCACCTCGAATCGACACGCGACCTGGAATACCTCTATTTCCAGGACCTTCTCGAGATTGGAGAACCTCTTTATCGCGTGCGAGCCGGTACCTCGAAGCGCGAGCGCGTGATGAGCTTTGAATCAACGCTTCGGACGGGGGTTATTCGTTGCGCGTTTGCGGGCCTGACGGCGGATGGCTCGCCTATCGTGCTGGCCAATCGCGGCGGCACCGACGTTTACGCCCTCGACCTATATCTTCCATAGATCTCGACCCGAGACGATCCACAGGCGGCTGTTGATAAATTGCTTAGGAAGATTGGAGGCGCGGGTCGGAATCGAACCAACAGCCCCCTAATAGAATCTGTAACTACACATTTTGCTGCGTCTTATAAATCCAAGATATCCACGTAGTCCAGCTCGGAAGCACAAATTAGCACAAATTTCCCCGGCTCGAACGTGGTATCCGGTTGCCGGAGGGTCACGCCCGCCTTCGCTGACGCGAGCCTGTCGAGGGATCTTGGAGTGCTGCCAAATGGCCCCGGCCGCTCGCAGTGTGGCTAGGGTCGTGGACGGTTGGTGGTGGGCTTCGTAAGTGGCTTCAGCATCTGCCGGAGGACATAACAGTCCTCATGAACGGCTTTGCCGGCAGCATCAGTTTTAGCAGCGTTGATGTCAACGGGCATGCCACAGATACAGCAGTTGCAGATTGGTTGCGCGGCCCCGGCCATGCGGCACCTCGCCTGAGGGAATTGGAGTGTCTCCGGACCGCGTACATCCGTGCTCGAAATATAACACAGCAATGTGCGCTAGCGTGCAGTGCATGGACTCCTTATTTTTTCCCGCCCACTACTCGACTTCCATCCATGGCACTTAGGTGGACTTCCCGCTGCCGCCTTCCATTACGATGCCGCGTCTCCCAATGAATGACGCATTCCATATAGCGGAACTAATTGTGTTAGTCGCCGCGCTGGAACTCTTTTTTTGGCTCAGATCGAAAAGAAAATACTGAGCAACGCCGCACGGGGAGGGCTGATTCGGTCACAGAGCAACGGCTCCTCTCATCCGACGACTTTCGCCTACGACATCATGAGCCGACTGACGGGCATCACCTATCCCGACGGCTCGACTGTCGGCTTCACCTATGACATACGCGGCCGCCGCATCACGGCAATCGATCAGAACAATAAGATCACGACCTACACCTACGACGATGCCGACCGGCTGATTTCCGTGACCGATCCGGCCACCAACGTCACGCAGTATGCCTACGACACGGAGGACAACCTGCTCTCGATCACGGACGCCAACAACCATGTCACGCAGTTCGCCTACAACGCTCGCGGCTGGGTCACGCAGACCACGTTCCCGTCAACGCTGGCCGAAAGCTATACCTACGATCTGGTGGGCAATCTGCAGTCGAAGACCGACCGCAAGAATCAGACGATCCAGTACGTGTACGATGCGCTGTACCGGCTGACTTCGAAGACGTATCCCGACCAGACCAGCGTGGAGTATGCCTACGACTTGGCGGGCAAAGTGCAGCAGGTGAGCGATCCGACCGGGACCTACGGATTTTCCTACGACAACATGGGACGGCTGGTCGGGACCTCGACCCAATACGCGTACCTGTCGGGGCTGAACTTCCAGAACGCTTATGGCTACGATGCAGCCTCGAACCGGACTTCGCTGACGGCCCCGGACGGCAGCACGACCAGCTATGGCTACGACACGCTGAACCGGCTGAACAACCTGGCCAACTCGTGGGCGGGATCGTTCGGCTTTGGCTATGATGCGCTGAGCCGGAGAACGCAGTTGACCCGGCCGAACGGCGTCAACACGAATTATGGCTATGATTCGGTGTCGCACCTGCTTTCGGTGCTGCATCAGGTGGGTAGCACGACGTTGGACGGAGCCAGCTATACCTATGATTCCGCAGGGAATCGCAACAGCAAGACAAATTACCTGAGCGAGGTAACCTCGAACTATAGTTACGATCCTCTATACGAATTGACCCAAGTCACACAGGGCAGCAGTACCACCGAGACCTACAGCTACGATGCGGTGGGGAATAGACTGTCCTCATCGGGAGTGCCAACCTACAACTACAATTCGTCGAACGAGCTGACCTCGAATTCATCGGGCAGCTACACGTATGACGCAAACGGCAATACCCTCTCCGACCCCTCCGGCAAATCCTACTCCTGGGACTTCGAGAACCGCCTGACGCAGGCTGTCGTTCCCGGCACTAACGGCGGGACCACGACCTTCAAGTACGATCCCTTTGGGCGGAGAATCCAGAAGTCCGGTCCCCTCGGCACCACCAATTACCTCTATGACGGGGGCAACCTGCTGGAGGAAGCAGACAATTCCGGCAACGTTCTCGCCCGCTACTCGGAAGGCGGAATCGACGAGCCATTCGCCGAACTGCGTTCGGGTACGACTACCTTCTACGAACAAGACGGAATTGATGCGGTCACGTCTCTGAGTACTTCGACGGCTGCACTGGCCAATACCTACAGCTATGACGCCTTCGGTAAACTGACCGCCTCAACCGGTACCCTAGTCAATACCCTTCAGTACACTGCGCGGGAGTTCGATCCAGAAACGGGAATCTACTTCTACCGAGCCCGCTACTACGATGCAGCCGCTGGCAGATTTCTCAGCGAGGATCCGATCGGTTTCGGTGGTGGCGGCTTGAATTTCTACGATTACGTTCTAGGTAACCCCGTTCTCTTCAATGATCCGTTCGGATTATGGAGGAACACGGGTCAGCCTGCCCCGCCGAATTCGAACACTATCGTCTGCAACGGCAAGGGCGGCATTCGGGTACAACTGGCTGACTATTACGATTTGTTGCCTGATTTTGCTAGATGTCTGGGGGACTGCACACGTAGACACGAAGGCGTGCACAGGAGGGAAGCTCTGGCCTCCAATCCGAAGATCTGCAGCGGCTCTGCTGACGGAATCCAAGTTGGCTTCTCAAATGGTGTCGAACAAGATCGCTCCGAGATAGCCGCCTATACTATCGAAATTCAATGCCTGAAGCAGAAGGAGAGCAAGGATAACTGTCCGACGTGCAAGGGCCTGCAGGATTCGCAAATTCAGAAGGCAACGGACAAGATCAAAGAATTCAAATTCTTCTTGTCGACCGGAAACTAGAACGGTTGGAATTGGGGAGGAGTCATGAGCTCTTTTGACCGCGGCAACCGTGCGAGATTCTTCGGGTCGATCTTCGCACTCTTCATGCTGCTCGCTGCTTTGCCTAATGCCGGTGCATCTGACACAAAGCCCGCCGGCATCGTCGTTGAGCTGAAGAGCGGGATGAAATTGGTGCTACACGTTACGCTAACTTCTGCCGCCGATAAGGCGGTGGGGGTCTCTCGTGACGAACTGCCATGGGGCACGCACGACAGCATGGTTATCGTGGCCTCTCTAGCAGGTGGGCGATGCCTGAACAGAACACGTCCTGTGGAAGATCCGCCCTTTGACAAAATCTCGCTGGAGCCTGACCAGCCACTCACTGGAGACATCGACCTTGAGAACGTTCTTCCCTGACATTCGACGTGTATTGAAGGAGTCAGACGTGCAACTGTTTTGGGCTTATGAAGCCCCACAAGCGTTGCACATCCCTCGCTGGTCAGGTGGTTGGATTTTGATTCCGAAGCAACCATGACCTCCAAGCAAATGACCTCGGGGTATCGCGATGCAGCGCTACGCGTATGACGCAAACGGCAATACCCTCACAGACAGCTCAGGAAAACAATACTCTTGGGACTTTGACAATCGCCTAACACAGGCCATCGTGCCCAATGTCGGCACGACCACGTTCCGCTACGATCCCTTCGGACGCCGCATCCAGAAGTCAGGACCACTCGGCACAACGAATTTTTTGTACGACGGAATGAACGTCGTCGAGGAGGCTGATAATGGCGGCAACGTCTTGGCTCGCTACATGCATGGTGCCGTGATCGACGAAGACTTGTCGATGCTACGCAACGGCACCACGTCGTACTACCACGCCGACGGCCTTGGTTCGATCACGTCACTCAGCAGCGCGGCGGGAGCGCTCGCCAACACATACACGTATGACGCTTTTGGGAAGTTGACTGCTTCTACGGGAACGCTCACCAACCCGTTTCAGTTCACTGGACGCGAGTTCGACCAGGAAACCGGAATCTATGAATACAGAGCGCGCTACTTCGATCAGAACGTCGGCAGGTTCATCAGCCAAGACCCGATCAGGTTTAAGGGCGGAATTAACTTCTATGCGTATGTTCTGAACAGCCCCACCAACTTCATGGATCCGACCGGGACTGTTTGCGTTTATTCCCAGCACACTGGACGGCTTATCTGCTACCCGTCCTGTGCCGTGATTCCTGAGCCTAACTCTTGTAGTCAAACTCCTCGGCACGGTCTCGGTGATCCCTACTATGACGAACGGGCTATTCTGGCAGCGGACCCGGCAGAAACAATCCCGACTTGCCGGATGTCCCGTACGTGAGCCCAATACCTACGGGCGGCTGGCAAATGACCGGTGACTGGTACAACAAAAAGCCCAGGCCGGGAATGAATGTAATGAATCTCACTCCGTTGCCTGGAAACTCGTGTTTTGGAACCACGCATGATTGCGATACATATCGTATCCATGGAGACAACGCATCACATACCGCATCCGAGGGCTGCATCATTCAGCCGCCGAATCGTATCGATATCAACCTCGACGAAACGATCTGGGTGCAGCAGTGAGAAGGCTCCTTGTAGCAGTTGCGCTCACGTTCCTTTGCACGTTTGCCTATGCGCAAGCTACGACGCCCTGTGCCGTGAGTGAGGAATCGATCTTCCGGGAGGCTCGCATCTGCGGAAAGAGTCGCGAAGGCAGTCTGCGTAAGTCCGATCTGACCGTGGCTGGTTTCTCGATTGGAGGTTCGACCCTCGAAGACATTGCAAAGCGCTTCCCCGGAAGTCACCAGTTTCGGCTTTCAAAAGCGATGGAGGCTGGGACAGGCATCTGCGTACAAACCGAACAAGGAGAAGCGGTGGTGTTCTCCTCTGGCGACTTGGCCGAGTCGAAAATCCTAGATTCGATTTATATAGCGCGGGCCGAGAACATTTGAAAAGCAGGGCGCAAAATGTCTGAAAGTGGCAAGCTTGCCCGGTGGCGTTTCAACCGAGAGCGGGATTCGGCTCGGCATGGAGAAAGGGCGAGTCCTAGTGCAGCTTCGGATTCCGAAGTCAACGCAGGCCAAGTTCGAGGTGGACTATACAACCTCACCAGAAAAAGCACCGTGGGTCACCGAGAAATCCAAGCCCAAAGACGGCCAAGGATGGACAGCCATGAGCGGTGCATACGGAGAGTTCAGAAATGGGCATCTCCGTTGGATAGTGCTCTACGGAGGAGTTTCGGGCTGACTGCAAATCAGAGTACTTGCTGCTGGCGATTCCCGGCCCGCTGGAGCGTGAACTCGGGAACGGACGAGCTAGGGGAATGGCGAAACTTAGGAAGGGGAACTTCTACCACGTTCTGTGTCGTCCTTTTGACCGTCCAGGTGCATGGCGCACACTGATCTATCAGGGATACAACCGCACAACCGGTAGGCATAAGTTCGAGCCAGGGGGAATTACAGTGAGTCGATTTAGGCTCCGCAAGCGCGTCCACTGGACCGCTGATCTGCTGGCCTTTTCTCCCGCCGATCCTTCCTAATCCGCACCTGATCCGGGTGTCGTTTGTGCCCAGGAAAGTCTTTCTTTTAGCTGCCGGTTTATAGTGCCAAAGCCGCACCGAGTGGTGCGGCTCTGGGTTAGGGGTTAATCCTCAGCCTGATACTCGACGTTCAGATCAGCGATCTGGTCGATGAGCTGGCTGCGCCGTTCGCCTTGTGGCGTTTGATCGGCTTCCGTGCCGAAGGTTTCAGCCTTGGAACGGAGGTTGTCCTTGACGAGCTGCTTGCGCTGGCGAGCAGCGGTTGGATCGAGCGGTGCCCGTTTGGGCTTGTTGCGTTTTTGCATATAGGTCTAATACTGAGTCGGGGGAAAGTTCGGGCGATTTGCGAGGATTTTTTGCGGTGCCTGCGGTACCGGGTGTTCCGGGGGGCTTGGCGGGTCGGTTTCGCGGGTTACGGTGCGGTATCGGGGAAGGTCAAAACCTGCGCCGCCTACGGCGTCGGGTGGAGGGGAGACACTCCACCCCTGAAAGGGTGCTGCACGGTAACTTTCGGTTACCGTGCGCGAACCTGTTGAAAGTAGAGTGGCTAGAGGAAAATCCTGCCGATCCGGTTGCTGTAGAGCAACCGGAAGTTAGCGCAGGCGAACTTGTTGATTCTTAAGCGCGGCTGCTAGTCTCGGCTGTGATGGGGAGAGAGGAAGCCGGGACATGGTGAAGCCGCCGCTGCGCACGGAAATCCATCGGATTCAAAGTGAGCGAGGAAGAGTACGCGCAGTCTGCGGTGGCGTTCACGCTCGCGGCTCCGCCAACCTCGCCTCAATGGCGGCACCGATGAGCCGTTGGCAGAATTCCGCTCGGGCACGACCAGTTATTTTGAGGGAGACGGTGTTGGTTCGGTAACATCGCTCAGCAACGGCGGTGGGATGTTGGCCAATACCTATGCTTACGACTCGTTCGGCAAGTTGACAGCATCGACGGGAACGCTGGCCAACCCGTTTCAATATACCGGGAGGGAATTCGATCAGGAGACCGGGAACTACTTCTACCGGGCGCGCTACTACGATCAGAACGTCGGTAGGTTCATCAGCGAGGATCCGTTGGGATTCAAAGGAGGGGATCCGAATTTCTATGGGTATGTTCTGAACAGCCCGACCCGAATTGACCTTGGCATTTGAAGACGTACACTCCACGACGTCGACCACCCGCTACAACGTTCCGATAAAAGTGGATGCTTTGTTCACGCCCCATCTGTGAGTTCACCGATTCCAGGACCCTATGCCCTCCGAGAACGGCCTAGAAATGAAAAATGAGATCGCTTGCTACGGTAAGCTGATTTTGCCGTCGCCCGTCATCGTAAGCCTTCCGATCCCAGGCCCGCTCGAAGCGCAATTCCGGCCGTATCTGAACGGTTGAGCCGATCCAGTGCACCCATGTGATCGTGTTCTCGGAGTAGCGGGTGGCGTAGCCGGTGCGCTGGCCTTTCTTGTCGTTGAGAAAGTCGCTGCGAAACGACAGGAAGTCATGCAGCGAGAGTTCCTTCTGCAGGAAATTCACCACGGCATATTCCGGAGCGGTGCACCGCTGTTCGCCCGGCAGGCAATACGCGGCATTGGCGCCCGCTTCGGGCTGAATCGGGCCGCCCAGCGCGGGCACATCCCGCTCATACATGTACCAGGTTTCGGTCGCCATGTGGACCGTCTTTGAGAACCGGTGATACCAGGTCGCGTCATACTGCTGGAGATTGTTGTAGGCGTACTTGCCGTTGTTGATTCCGTTGGCACAGACATAATAATTGTCGTTCACCGAGGTGGTCGTGTAGCTCAGGCAGGCGGTCCCGGAAGGCTTCGCATCGGGCGTCCACATGGCCACATCGTGGCCATCGGTGATCCCCGCTTGCACCAGCCAATGGTCGTCGAGTTTCACCGTGGCCATCAGGCCGGTGTCGGTGAAGGGATCAATGGCGTAGAGCAGCGAGTGGCTGAAAATGTAATTGTTCGGCGCCAGTTGTGCCTCGATCCCGGGCACTGAGATGAAGCGTCCGATCCTTACATTCATTCCCTGCGCCACCTGCGGAATGTAAATGTCGACATACTCGAGCGTCGGATCGAATCCGTATTGATGATGATGGTTCAGCAACTGGCTGCTGCCGTAACCCTTGCCGACGGTAAAGCGATAGTCGGTGCCGAACAGCGCGGTCAGGTGATATCCCCAGTCGACGTGCTCGCGTTGCACTGAATCCGGCAAGCGCTCGGCGTAGAGAACGATCTGGTTCATCTCCAGACGGTTCGGGTAGTCATCGTTGGCCTCGGGCGAATTGCTTTGGGAAGAGGTACTGAAGTTCAGCGTGGGATCGATCCATCCATAAAGCTTGGTCCGGCTCCTGGCCTGGTTGATGGCCGTCATGAGCGGATAGGTGTTGGTGTCGGGCTCTCCGATGACCGGTGAACCTCCATAGGACCAATCTGAGTTGGGAAAGGGTGGCGAATCGAGTGGTGACGGAACTCCGCGTCGCGGCGGGACCGGTGATGAGGACGAAGCGGGTCCGAACCAGTCCTGCCGGTACGCCTCTGCCCAGCGGGCAAAGAAACCTTTCTTCTCCGACGTTGTCGGTTGCGGGGCATCCGGCGGCGGCTTTTCGGGCTGCTGTCCGAAAGCGAGGGCAGACCCCAATCCAATGACCGCCATGAGGACAAAAACGTTCGGGCTGCGGCGGGAATGACTGTCAAGGCGCATACGTTGAATGCATCGAGGCGCAGCGGCTATCAGGGTAATCGAAGACGGCAGGTTGGAATTGCAGGAAACTATACCGATCCGGAGGAATTACCAGAAAAGATTGGAGGCGCGGGTCGGAATCGAACCGACGCATAAAGGTTTTGCAGACCTCTCCCTTACCACTTGGGTACCGCGCCCTGCCCATACGTTAGCGTTCCGGCCGGAAAAAGTCCATCGGTGGATCGCAGGCTGGGGACAAAAAACTGGAGCGGGAGACGGGGGTCGAACCCGCGACATCGACCTTGGCAAGGTCGCGCTCTACCACTGAGCTACTCCCGCTCAACCCGAAAATTATACCGCATTTGCGCTTCGGAACGCCTGCTTGCCGCGCAGCCGCAAGCTGAAGAATGAGTTACCGAGGTGCAATCGCAGGGTACTTCTTACTTCTACGCGAACTCGACTTCGATTTTCTTCGCGCCCCGATCCAGCTTCACGATGCGGAAACTGCGAATCTCTCCGACCCGTGCGGGCTCTGCCTTGGCAGGGGCTCCGGCCCCACTCTTCCAACGCGCCTGCAGCATGGAACTCAGCGAAGACAAGTCCGCTTTCGCCTCCTTCGGAGACTCGCTCTTGGCCGGTGACGCCGCACTCGCCGCTATTTTGCAAGTCGCATGAATGCCCTCGCCCAGTTCCACGCGAGCCTGAGTGCCGGTTTCGTCCATCATCCGTCCGGTGACGACGTCGCCTTCGTTGTGTTCGGCGATGTATTCGTCAAGGCCCGTCGGCACCAATTGCTTCATGCCCAGGCGCATCTGGCGCTTCTCGAGATCGATGGCTAAGACCTGCGCCTTGACCACCTGGCCCACGCGCAGCACGTCCTGCGGCTGGTTGATTCGTTTCTCGGCGCTGATGTCGCTCACGTGAACCATGCCTTCGATACCTTCTGAAAGTTGCACGAACGCGCCGAACTTGGTCAGGTTGATGACCGGCCCTTCGACTGCCGAGCCAACGGCGAAGCGCTGCGCCACATCGACCCACGGATCGCCCAATGCTTGCTTGAGTCCAAGGGCAATGCGCCGCTCGGCGGCGTTCACCTGAAGGATTACAACTTCGACGGTCTCGCCCGGCTTCACCACGTCGCTGGCCTTGCGGATCTTGCCCTTCGACCACGACATTTCAGAAATGTGGATCAAGCCCTCGATGCCGGGCTCCAGCTCGACGAACGCACCAAACTCCATCAGCCGTGTGACTGTGCCGCGTACCCGGTCGCCCGCGTGGAATTTCGCGGCGACCGCGTCCCACGGATGCGGCTGCAGTTGTTTCAGGCCGACCGAGATGCGCTTCTTTTCGGCCTCCGAACCAACCTTGAGCACTTTCACCTCGACCGCTTGCCCCACTGAAAGCACGTCTGCCGGTTTGTTCACCCGGCCCCAGGCGATGTCGCTCACATGGAGCAGCGCATCTACTCCGCCCAGGTCAACAAACGCGCCGTAATCAGTCAGGCTGCGCACCGTGCCGTTGACGGTCTCGCCCTCTTTAATCTGCGAATAGAACTTGTCTTTAGCCGAGCGCTCCTCTTCCTCGGCCACGGCGCGCCGATCGACGACCACGTCTTCATCGGTCACGTCGAGTTTAATGATGCGGCAGCGAATTTCCTGGCCTACCAGCTTCTCCATGTCGGCTGCGTCGCGCACTCCGCTGCGCGAGGCCGGCATGAACGCTCGCACGCCGACGTCGACGCTGAAGCCGCCCTTGACTACAGCCGTCACCGTGCCCAGAACCGAACTTTTGTCGGCAAACGCTTTTTCGAGCGCCGTCCAATCCATGGGCCGCTCGACCTTAAACAGCGACAGTTCGTAATAGCCATCGAGGTCGCGGCCCTTCACCGTGACTAGACACTTGTCCCCGGGCTTCAGGGTTTCACCTTGCAGGGCAGTCAGCGGCAGCATTCCCTCCGACTTGTATCCAATATCGAAGAAGACAGCCTCGGCGTTGACGGCAATCACGGTGCCCTGCAGTTGCCGGCTGCCTTCGGTCTTGCGGGAATGGCTCTTCTGATACTGCGTGAGAATGTCGCCAAACGACTCGCCGCTCTCGACGGCAGGCTGGGTTTCTGGAGTTTCTGGATTGGACATGAAAGGGCTAGAACCTCATCGCAGGATAATTGAATAAGGATATCATCGACACCGCCGCGCAGCCCGTGCCGACTGCGCCAGGCACCTTTCGCTGGTCTCACGCGTAAGGGGACAGCCATCCCCGGCCGCAGTGATCGGCGACACTCGACAGATTTTGCAGGAGGGAGGGGCCGAACCGATGGTTACGGCCGCTCATTCACGATTACCGAGAGATAGCAAGGCTCTCGACATACCCGACTTCAGAATTGGTGAGGACCAGGAACGAATTCGGTACCGCGGTCAGGGTGCCCGCATTGGGATCAACCTGGTAGGCAGTCACGCCGACGTCGCACTGAAAACAATTCTGCTGAGCGGTGATTGCCCAGAGAAAATCCCCGGTTGGATCAATGACTGGCCAGTCTCCGGCGCCGAAATTTGAGACCTGCGCCACCGCGCCTGTATTCTGATCCAAAGAATAGATTCCACAGTTGTCATAGAGAAACTTGCCCGCGCTGGCGATCGTCATGTTGTCCGGACCCGGGACTCCAGTAACCATGGAAATCCCGCAATTCCCAACGTTGAACGGAGAGCCCGAAAGTGCGGTCAGAGCGCCCGAGGACGAGTCGATGCTATAGCCATACATAACGCCGGTGTTTGTGGACTGAAGTTCATAAAGAAACTGGTTATTAGGTGTAACGACGATAGTCCAGGGGCTGGTGACAGTCGGACCGAAGGGAGATCCAGAGAGAGCAGTCAGCTGGCCCGTGCTCGAATCCATCGAGTACGCCGAAATGCCGGCGCTCGTCGAAACGTATACGAAGCGATTCATTTGGTCGATCGCCATGAGGCTGGCGGGCGTCGGGAATCCGGCGGAAGAAGGAGGACCCGCAAGCGGAAAGGGTGACCCGGCGAGAGGGGTCAGCGTCCCGGTTCCGGATTGAATGCTGAATGCGTACACTCCCGACGTTCCCTGCACATAGAGAAACTTCCCCGTATCGTCGACGACGTCGGCATAGAGGCTTTGGTTGGTGAGGTAAGGAGAGCCGCTGGCGGTGGTGAGCGATCCATTCGAGCGATCGATTACGAAGGCAAACAGTCCGCCCAGCGTTCCGCCGTCGTAGCCCGTGGCTGTCTGGAACAGGAAGGAACCCGAACGGTTAGCATCCCGGTGGATTGGGTCGCCAGAGCGTACGGACCTCCGAAAGCTGGAGAGGCATACATGAATTTTGCGGGGGCGGTCTGCCCCGAAGATCCGGTGCCTTCGCCATATCCGGGCACAGAGTTCGGCACCGGGCCGGAGTTTGGAGAATGTGAATTACCGCAGCCCAGTGAGAACGTGAATGGAACAAGAAGAATGGCGAGCGCCAAGGACCGGTTCGAGCACAGCATGGGTTTCTCCAAAATATGAATCGTGCAGCGCAGGTTAGACGAAAGACGGATTCAGCACGGTTGGTCGGACCGGCACAGCTGGAGGCGTTCTGCGGTGTTTCTTTTTTCTTTTTGCAGGAAACTACTTATCTGAATGAATTCGATCGGCCTCGGCTTCGGCATGCCGCCGGGGGGCGCTCTAGTGCAGAGCCCACTGCGGATCATCTTCCGGCCTTACGATTTGCCCGTCGCGCATGTGGATGATGCGGTCGCCGTACTTCGCGGCCTCGGGATTGTGCGTGATCATCAGCACGGTCTGGCCCAGTTCCTGATTTGATTTCCGCAACATGCTCAGCACGATGTCGGAATTCTTGGAGTCGAGATTACCCGTCGGTTCGTCGGCGAGCACGACAGCCGGTTTGTTGATGAGTGCCCGCGCCAGTGCAACGCGCTGCTGCTCGCCGCCGGAAAGCTCTGATGGTCGATGTCCCAGTCGCTTGGTAAGGCCGAGCAGATCGGTGATGCGGTTGAAGTGGGCGGGATCATCGGGTCCGTTGCCGGAAATCTCCCGCGCGATCTCGATGTTGGAGCGGGCGTCGAGCGTGGGAAGTAGGTTGAATTTCTGGAATACGAAGCCGATCTTGCGCTTGCGCATGCGGGTGCGTTCGGCGTCAGAGAGAGTGGCCAGGTCGTCGCCGTCGAGAACCACGCTACCGCCATCGGCCCGGGTCAGCCCACCCAATAAATAGAAGAGCGTCGACTTTCCGCTGCCCGACGGGCCCACGACGCTGACGAATTCGCCCTTCTGCACGCTGAAGGAAATTCCGCGCAGCGCCTCAACCTCAATTTTGCCTACGTGATACGTCTTGCGCAGGTCTTTTGCTTCGATGAATGCTCCGCCCATGCCTGCATGAATCTTACACGAAGGCTCGCGCCCCGGTGCGGGCGCGCTTGTGTCACTCATGAAAGCGTCACTCGGGAAACTGTATGGGGGTGAGATTCAGGCCGCGCCGATTTGGCGCGCAACTTCCGGAGGCCGCTGTTGCAGGCGCTTGGGGCCGCGCTTCCGTATCAGCAACAGCCGTACTCGCTCGAGCAGATCGGCCGGCGCGTACATTCCCTTAGTCAGGAAAACGTCGGCCTGCGAGTCGTGATCGTAGATGCGTACCTTGCTGGAGATAAGAATGGCGGGCGTGTGTGGCGACAAATCCTTGATCCTGGCGATCAATTGCGGCCCGTCCAATCCCGGCATGGCCATGTCGGCAATTACCAGATCGACTCCGCCTTCCATAAATCGCGCCAGCGCCTCTTCTCCACGCGGGAAACTCGCCACGCGGTAGCCTCGGGTCTCCAGCATGATTTTGCGGTGAGAAAGGGACTGTTCGTTGTCGTCTACACACAGAATCGTGCGCTTTGGTTTCATCGGCCTTCCGCAATCTGTCGAGCGCTACCGCACCAGCGGGGCGGAAATTCGACAGACGCTTTTCTCGATATGAAGAATGTCAGAGCGAGATGAATGCTAACGGGAAGCGGGCTCACTGTAAAGTAGCGTTGATGCCAATGGGACTTTCTGGCCATTGATTTTTTTTCGCGCCGGTGCGCCTCCGTGTTTTCCGCAGCTTGCGCAACGTGGCTTAGAGAAAAACTTCGCCGCGCATCACTTCGATCGCGTTGCCGCCGACGCGCACGTTAACTACCCGGTTATCGCTGTGGCTGCTTTTGGGGTTGACCTGGAATGCCGCGCGGACAAAAATCCGGCTGGGCCGCATCATCTCAATGCCCTGTTCGATCAGAACCCGCTCGTCAGGTTTAGCAACCGCCATGCGCCACCATCCACGCGGCCGTGCAGCCGGCGGCCGAGCCCGTCGCCGGATCTTCGCCGTTATAGAAAAGCATGCGGGCGTGCAAACGGGCCGCCGGATCGACGGTTTCGCGCGCCACGAAGTACAGGAACTTCGCTCCTGTCTTCTCCAGATACTCGCTTGCGCGGTTCATGTCGATCCGCAACTTCTGGATCACCGCCAAAGATTTCAATGGAGTAATCGTGTAGGCCAGTCCCGTCGAGACGGTTTCGATCGGCAGTGACGGATCGAAATCTTCCGCGCGCAATCCCGTAGCCAGCGCAACTGCTTCACGGTCGTGCTGCATCCCGAACACAGGATCGATCTGCGTCATCTCTCCGAACGCCGACTGACCAAGCACGTCCTCGAAACGAACCGGAACCTTTCCCACATTCAGCTCGAGTGCGATCTCGGTCGCGCCCGAGTCTCCCCGCAAAGCAAACGCAGTCCCGAGCGTCGGATGTCCCGCAAACGGCAACTCTTCCCGCACTGTGAAGATTCGCACGCGCACGCCGCGCTCGCGCTCGATTGCCGCATCCCGCGGAAGAATGAATGTCGTCTCCGACAGGTTCATTTCCTGGGCGATCGACTGCATCTCTTCGTCGCTCAGTCCTCGCCCGTCGAAGAAGACGGCCAGCGAATTTCCCTGGAGCGCCTTTGCTGAAAACACATCCCACTGCGCCATTGCCAGCCGCCGAGTCGTACCCATGAACATTCCCTCGATCCCTGCGAATGCCGTGCCAGTTCAAAGATGCGTGCGGATTGCTGGCGATGCAGAAAACTGGGAAGCCGGATGGCTGGAGGGGCTCAGCGTTTGACACCGTTCCCTCGGCGCTTCTATCCTAACGATATGTTTTCTCCATCCACCGTCTGTGCCATGTGTTGTTGTTGCCCGGCACCGGCGTGTGGTTAGGGAAATCAGAGAGATTCTTCCCAGCCCACCCGGCGCAAGCGGGTGGGTTTTGTTTTCATCCGCTTTTGACCAACTGATTCGCGCCAGGTCTACGCGTTAGGTCTGGCAGCCGGGGCAAGCTGACGTTCCGAATCTCGAACGAATCGAATTCATCCTCATCAAGGAGATTACAATGACGACCGCGACCGAAACCTACAGCGTCCCGCGCATCAACGATACGGCCCCCGATTTCACCGCCGAGACCACGCAAGGCTCGATTCACTTCCACGACTGGATTGGCGACGGCTGGGCCATCTTATTTTCGCACCCCAAGGACTTTACTCCGGTCTGCACTACCGAACTCGGCTACATGGCGAAGCTGCAACCGGAATTCGCCAAGCGCAACACGAAGATCATCGGCCTGAGTGTCGATCCCGTCACCAACCACAGCAAGTGGGCGGCCGACATTGAAGAGACTCAAGGCACGGCCGTGAACTACCCCATGATCGGTGACCCGCAACTACAAATCGCCAAGCTCTACGGCATGTTGCCAGCCAGCGCCGGAGAAACCAGCGAAGGCCGTACTCCCGCGGACAACGCCACCGTACGCACCGTCTTTGTGATCGGCCCCGACAAGAAGGTCAAGCTGCAGATTAGCTATCCCATGACCACGGGGCGCAACTTTGACGAAATCCTGCGGGTCATCGATTCCATGCAGCTCACGGCAAAACACAAAGTCGCGACCCCGGTGAACTGGAGGCCCGGCGACGACGTGATCATTACAGGCGCAGTTTCAAACGAAGAAGCGGCGCAGAAGTTCCCGGGCTTCAGGACCATAAAACCGTACCTGCGAGTAACCGCGCAGCCGAAGTAGGTCCGAATCTCGTGAACCGGCCAATGGAAAGAGTCGGGGCAGGACGAAATTGGGAAGGACACGGCATTCGCTGTGCCGCCCCAACGCCGAGAATGACGCGCTTTAGCCCCTGAGAGCCGCCAAGCTATCACTCTCACACGCTTTCCGTGGCATTATTCTTGGGATGAGGAAGCGCATGCGGTCCGGTGATCGTCCCGGTCTTCAAAACCGGCGGGCGGCAGGCAATCCTGTCACCGGTGGGTTCGACCCCCACTCGCTTCCGCCAATTTTCAATCCCTTACCAAACGGAAATCTCTCACAAATAAAGAGTGGGCTACTTTTTAAAGGTAGCCCACATTTCAGCAAAACTTTACGGTGTTTACGCGCCTGCACTCGCTGCGCGGGCGTGAACTTCCGGGCGCGGGGCTTCTGCCATCCCTTTAAAGTACAGTTTGTAGGAACGATGGATGCCATACATCACCGGGAAGGCCGCGAGCGCCAGTCCCCATCCCAGGTGAGAACTCACTGCCTGCACCATGGTGGTGACGCCGGCGCTGACTACGTAGTAGGGGAATGAGAGATGAGCCAGGCTCCACCAGATCTGGCCTGCCGCCTTGCCCTCACTCACCGCCACGATGGCAGCCACCGGAGCCGTTTGCCCCAGGAATAGCGTGACTGTCGCCAGCGCCATACCCAGAGTGCTCGAACTCCACTGCATCCCAGCCCATTCGCCGCGGAGCATGCCATGGAACATCAGGCTGGCTGCGCAGCTGGCAAAGGCCATCATGCTTACGTTGAATGTCATTTGCTGCGGGTTGAATTTCGCGTCCTTACGCGGCCAGCATTGCACCACGGTGGAAACGCAAGTGATTACTACGGCTTCGGCAGCGCTCAGGTTGATGACTGCTGTCAGCAGGAACGGCAGGTTCACCGACATGTTGCCATTGACTCCCGGCAATTTCACTTTCATGCGCGACGTTGCTGCCGCCAACACCATCACAGCCAACGCAAAGTAAGCGTGCAGCGTGTGGCTCAGGAAGGTTGCATATCCTGCGGTGATCAGTGCGGCCAGCATCATTGCGCCGATGAAAGCCTTGATTCGCCGTGTGTTGTTCATGATCTCGTCTCCTTTCTCTCTTTGGAAAAACTCACACGGCTCACTACTGTTCGTCATCTCCCGCATCAGTGAACGCGGCGTCCGTATTTCCGACCACTGAGCCCCAGACTACGCTGGCGGCCGAAACCGACGTACCGTTCTTCGATCCCCAAACCACGCTGAAGGCGCTCAGCGCGCTGCTGTTCCAGGGCAGCGCAGTGCCCCAGACCACCGAGATGCCATTCACAGCCGAAGCTCCCCACACCACCGAGGTGCCCCAGACCACCGACGTTCCCCAAACCACGGAGATCGGTGCCACTGTCGAGTTTCCGTATACCAGCGAAACCGCGCCGCTCTGGGAGTTGTATACCGCGGTCGGCGAAAGCGCCGATCCCACTGTTGCCGGAGCCAGAGCTGTGCTGCTGGTTGCGGCCTGCACGTTCATCAGACCGGAACCCGCCGAGAACAGATCGTAGCTCGAGGTGAAAGTCTGCGACAGGTGAGGTACCCAGGCCGACGTGGAAAACAGGCCAAATGCCGTGGTTAGCTTGGTCGAGGAAAGCATCAGCCGCGCCTTGACTTGATCCGGCGTGAGCGTGCTTTGCTCTTGCAGCAGCAAGGCTGCAGCGCCGGCGACCGCGGGGGTCGCCATGCTGGTGCCGCTCAAAGCGAAGTAGTCGTTGTTGCCGTCACTGCCGGTGACCAGTTCGGCCGGATAGGCAGATTCCAGAGTTGCTCCCGGAGCCGCCAGAGAAACGATGTCGTTCCCCGGCGCCACCATATCGGGCTTCACGACGTGGTCATAGGTTGTCGGCCCCTTCGAACTGAAGCTGGCCAAGGTTTCCGCTGAGGCTGACGCCGACCCGTTGCTCTTGGTCGCACCCACCGTCAGCACGAACGGATCGTTGCCGGGCGCCGTGACCGTTCCAAACCCGTTGCTGCCGTTTATGCTCAAGCGGCCGTAGTTTCCCGCGGCTACCACTACCACAATCCCACTCTGCCACGCCGCTTCTACCGCCTGGCACAGAGGATCCTGCGTGTAACTCACGCCGATTCCGCGGCCCAGTGACAAGTTGATGATTCGGATGTTGTAGGTGCTCTTCAGTGCGATCGCCTGTTGAATGGCCGCGATCACCGTGCTGTCATTGCCCGAACCGTTTAAGTCGAGGGCCCGAAGATCGACCAGGCTGGCACCCGGAGCGACGCCCGCATAATTTCCACCAGAAAGAGAACCGTTTCCGGCGATGATTCCGGCCACATGCGTACCGTGACCGTAGAGGTCATACTGGCCGCCGCTGGAGTTCGTGGTGGACGTTCCTGTGAAGTCCTGGTGGTAGACCACGCGCGAAGTTCCATTCGCATTCTGCAGATCTGGGTGGTTGTCGTTGATGCCGCTATCGATCACGGCGACCGTCACGCCCGCTCCGTTGAATCCCGAATTCCATGCCGCTTGCACGCCAGTGGCATCGTTGGTGAGATCATCCGCTACGTTCATGGCATGATCGATGTTCACCGACGCGATCTCCGGATCGGCTTCTAGCGCAGGCAACGCGCTGACCGGAATCGTGAATGCCGCACTCTTAATGAAGTGCAGTTTCGAGTTCAAGCGGCCGCCGCGGCTCTGCATGGTCGCATAGTGGGAGGCCGTCGGCACCTGCTTGTACTGCACAATGACCTTAACGGTCTGACCCTTGGTCGATCCCTGATGGGCCTTCGCCAGCCATCCCGACAGTTCGGGAGAAATTCGCGAGGAGAAGCGGCCGTTCCATGCGCCGGTTGTCGGCGATGAAACTTGTCCGAACGCCATGCCCGTGGTCAGCATCAGCACTATGCTAAGGCGTTTGCCCCAGCCGGCGCTGTGTCGTTCACCGCGAACCAAAGGTTTCGGCGATTTCTTTCGGTGCTCCATAAAATCTCACCCTTTCTTGCGTTTGGGGGAAAGATCAAACTTGTGCCCATGCCTCCTGTTGCACGGGCGTCACCAATCGGAACCGCGCAAGTAATTGTTTTCATTGGAGATCGCCGAGCCGCTTTGCGGGCCCGGTGGGACAATCTGTCCCACGCGAGAGAACGTGGGACATTGTGTCCCACATGGTGGATTTTCCGAACGCGAATGCGCGGGCGTTTCCAAGCACTTACGCCGGCGCTTTTACCTGAGTCACGCGCGTTTCGATGACGACCAGGTGCGGCAGGCGGGCTTCCGAGCACGATCGAATCGTGACTGGATCGTCAGTGGTCGTTCGGGAGGCCCGGATCCGACCGGAAAAAATGACGAACTGAGAGGAGCGATATGCTGGCCGCGGAAGTTAAGTGTCCGCGAACGCGTCTATTCCATCCTGAGTGTGACGGCCGGATCGATGCGCGTAATGCGCAACGTCGGCAGAAAACTCGACACTGCGGCAATGACCGCGATAAACGCCGGGACCAGCGTGAGCGTCAGCGGATCATAATCGCGCACTCCATACAGTTCGCTGCGCAAAACCCGCAGAGCAAGGAAAGACAGCGCCAGGCCGGTTGCCAGCCCAAACATCGCTGCGATCACTCCCGCCGAACCAACATCCACGACAGCCTTACCAATCGACGACCCAAGCGCCATGCGAATCCCAATTTCACGCGTGCGCTGTACGATGAGATTCGAAACCAACCCGTAGATTCCGATCGCCGACAGCAGCAGCGCCAATCCGCCGAGACCTCCAAGCAGGGCTACCTCGACTCTCTGGTATACGAGGTTGCGCCCAAGCACGTCCGACATGGGGCGAAATCCAGAGAAGGGCAGGTTGGGATCGGCCTGCGCCAAGCAGCGTTGCATCGCCGCCGTCAGGCCCTGGACGGGTCCAGTCGTTCGCACGATCCAACTAGGCTCAAACCAGACGTGAGCGACATTGACCAGTCCTTGATCCGTTTGCGTGACCGGAAGATAGAAAACAGGTTCGGTGCTGACAGGAGCATTGCCACTCATCCCCGGCTTCTTCGCGACGCTGGCGACCACACCGACGATGGTGTAGCTATGGGCGGAATTGCTGAAGTGTCGACCGACGGGGTTCGGTTCAGCAAAAAATTCGCGAGCAAAATCTGTGTTCACGACCGCCACGAACTGTGACGTCGGAGTATCGGTATCAAGAATGGCGCGGCCGGCGAGCACCGGAATCCGGAGCGTCTGGAAATACTCTGGCGTAACGTAAGCCAGGCTGGAGCCCCGCTCCTTGCCGGCGAACTTGCCATCCAGGATTTTCAAACCATCATTGAGCCCGCGCTCGTAGGGAACGCTGAGCCCGACGGCAGCGCTTTCTACGCCCGGAATTTGATGCATCGCCGCAGTGCTTCGGTCAATCAGGTTATGAAACGCAGCGGACTCGTGATAGCGGGCATCGTCAAGCGAAGCAGTTGCCGTCATAACGTTCGTGGCGTCGAAGCCGGGCGGCAGCGTTTCCAGATAAATCAAACTGCGAATGACCAGCCCGGCCGCAGCCACCAGAATTACCGTGAGAGCGACCTCGCCCCCGATCAGCAGTTGGCGCAGGCGAATCGATCCTCCCGCCACCGACCGGCTCCCGGCCGACATCGAGGAGCGAAGGTCGACATGGCGCGTATGAAGAGCGGGCAGCGCTCCAAAGAGCAGACTAGTGAAAACCGCGGCCCCAAGAGTGAAGCCGAGTACACGCCAGTCGATATCGACACCGCCTAACGGAAGCAGGTAGCTCGGCAGGAATCCCGGCAACGACGAGAGAATGAAGTGAGCCAGCGCGAGTCCGATTGCCGCTCCGGTAAGTGCGAGGACCAGATTCTCTAACCAGAACTGTCGGAGGATGCTCCAGCGGCTGGCGCCCAGAGCCAGGCGCGTGGCGATCTCGGGAGTGCGTCGGACGACCCGCACCAGCGTCAGCGCCGCCAGATTAGCGCATGCGATCAGCAAGATCAGACCAACAGCGGACATCAATCCGAGAACCGGCCCGCGCATCTCATTGTCCGGACTCTTGTCGAGCGGAGAGACATAGAACCATGCGCCACCGTGGGCTTGGGGCGTGTCATCGGACGATGGCGGTTGGAGCGGTGTCCACAGATCGGTAGTCGCCGTACGAATGCGGGCGAGCTGGGCAGCCACTTGTTGCCAGGTCGCGCCGGGCACGAGGCGCAAAATAATTTCGCAGTTGCTCCCACCACATTCGCCGTATTCGTGGGGCTGCAGCGGCGTCCAGAGGTCGGCAGTGCCGGTGACCTGCGCGCCCGGCGGGAGGACTCCGACGATCGTATGCGGTTCGCCCTTCAGGATGGCGGTCTGACCAAGTACCTGCGGATCAGCGTGAAATGCGGACCGCCAAAGTGGGTAGCTGAGCACAACGGCTTTCGGCCCACCCGGCCTGTCTTCCTCGTTGTTGAAACCGCGACCGAGAAACGGCTGCACGCCGAGCACGGTGAAGTAGTCGGCCGACACTCGCATGTCCTGAACATAGCGAATGCTGGCGTTCGATCCAGAACCGGCTTGCAGATTGATACCGCTTGTTCCTCCGAACGCCGCCGCGCGCCCCGCAGGTACGCCATTGTGAATCATTTCCCACGTCCTGCCGTCATGAGTGGGATTGTCTTGCCGTTCGACCTGTCCGGTCTTTTGCGAGACCCCTTCGGTATGAAACACCAAAACGCCGAGGCGATCCGGTTCGGGGTAGGGCAGCGCGCGCAAGATGAATCCGTTAACCAGGCTGAAAACCGCCGTGTTCACGCCCACGCCCAACGCCAACGTGAGCGCAACCGCCAGGCCAAATCCCGGGTTCTTGTAAAGCTGCCGCGATGCCAGTCGCAGATCCTGAATGACCATGGCTACGCGCACCTCACCCTGAAATCCCGCAGGAGCACTTGCCTCGCCAAATCTCCCCAACCCGCATCTACCTCAGGTGAAACTGTTTCGGTTCACCACTCCGCTGCTCCGGTCAAATTCGACTGTCCGTTCCCAGAATCAATCGTCCGGGATTGGACAGCGAGAGAAACTATGAAAAACCTATGCGGCCAAAACGCCGCTGACCTGGTTGACTTCCATTCCTAACGACGGTGAATTCATACGCTTAGCAAATGAGTTGCGGTTGATTTCCCGTGCATTGCGAACCCTAGCGCGACCAACTAGAAGTGGAACTGCAATCTATCCGGTCGAGCTCTGGAGGCGCTTGATGAAACTCTTCCGCATCGCAGTTCTAGCCCTGATCCCGATTTCCACCTCCAGCCTATCCCAGGCCCAGCAACCACGCGAGTGGGTTCCCGAGGCCGTCGCCGTCCTGCGCCAGGGTGCGTCCACAAGAACCGAGTTCACCCTTGACCACTCTCTGCTGGTATTGGCTTCCAAACTCGATCCCGGCAACGGGGACTTCCGGCGCGCCATCGCCGGTGTGAATGGGATCTCCGTCCACAGCTTCCATTTTCCCGTAGCCGGGATGTACGACGCCGACGCCTTAGCCGCAGTGAAACGAGAGTACAAGGACGCCGGCTGGACCCAACTGGTGAACAAACACGTCAAAGACGAAGGATCCGGCGCGACCGAACTCTGGATCCGGGTCGAGAACAAAGCGATTAGTGACATCGCCGTCCTCGTCGCCAAGTCGAGCGACGTCAACCTGGTCGTGGTCTCCGGCTCCCTGAGTCCGCTCGACCTCTTCCACCTCGGTGGCCACTTCGGCATTCCGAAAATCGCAGGCGGCGTGCCAATGTCAAATTCAGAGAGCAGCCAGTAAGCGCTTCGCGGGTTCACACGTGTCGTACGAGCCGCTCGTCCAGCTTTTCTCCAGCGTGAGCCCCTGCTGCAGATTTTCCAAGAACCTTTGAGTTTTACCAGTCTCGAACCTGTGATAAATTCCTCCGATGTCGTGTGAGCAGGTGATTCATGGCCAAAAGTAGTAACCGCATTCAAATGGAAGCCGCCGTCGCAACCGCCGCTTCGACCGATAACATCGACGACTGGACGCGCGCGGCCGACTGGCTGAATAGTCTCGCGATGTCCGAGATGCTGCCGGCGCTACAGGACCTTAGCGCCGACAACCGAAGGAACCTGGTAACTCAGGCCGATAAGATCTTCACCAAGCGCGGCTGGGCCGGCTCGGCCGAGCGCATTCGCTGGGCCGGGGAACTGGTGGAAAACGACGAACTCCCCACTTGGACCCCTTCAGTATTCAAACCAGACGATGTCCAGCTCGACGATGCCCAACATTTTCTTAGCGATACTGACGATATTCTCCGATCCCTGGTGAACCAGGGGCGGATTGAATTTGTCTTTCCCGAACGGCGCAGACTATTCGAGCAGGCCCTCAATCACGACAGTATGAACGGTCACACTGCGACTTTCGCCCCCGAACTGGAGCAGCTTCTTATCCGGTTGGCTCGGCACGGCTTGAAAATTCTGCGCACGATACAGCCGGGTGACACGCATACCCCTCACGGGACGGTCGTCGGCGACAAGCTGATTTGCCGCGCGGTTGACGTCGACACCTACTTCGGACAACGCTTCCAATACCAGGAGGCGCGGACCGATCTGATCGACGGTGTGACTCGCCTGTTGAGTGATTTCCCCTTCGGAGCTAAATACGATGTCGGATTTGTCCGCCCCGTCGGTGGCCCCAACGGATTCAATACCGCCCTGGATGTGTTCTTCCCAGTCCCCGAATCACGAGTGGCGGCAGCCTTTAACCCCGACGGGAGTTGGGGGTGGGGCGCGATGTTTGACCAGGTGAGGCCAGGAATTCAGGCAGCGGCCGCAGGAAAAGTAAAATATGTCTTCCCGGACGGCGCCGACCACATTCACATCAAAGCCTATTGATCTGCAGTCGAGTCCTGACAGCAATTGCAAGGGGCCTGCCGACGAGAGCCACCAAGTGTACGTTGAAGTCTAGCGACGGGCATTCGCCGACAACACTGTGGCCACTAAGGCTTTGTTGGTTTTGGGACCGACTACCCCGTCAGGCGCCAGCTTGGCCTGCTTTTGGAAGATAACGACGCGCGCCGATGTCTTGGGTCCAAAGATGCCATCAACTTTGAGCGCTGGCCGCTCGTCCAGGATCCCATTGAGAAGCTCTTGGAGTTGGCGCACCTCCTTACCTTGCGAACCTGACATGAGTTGGGCCATCGCCTTGCTCCTTTCTTCACCAGAACTGATCTTACAACCGTCGACACAGGAAACGCTTCGCGTCATTTTACGATCGGTAATATTGCCGTGTTCGACCATTCAATGCTGATGGAACCGGGAAGCGCGGAAATTCCGGTTGTCAGATTGATGGCAACTCCCATGAAGGTCAGGGGAACGCGCCCCCCCGAGCCGGGCGGGCCTGGTGAGAATAACAAGCTAGCGCCTACGCTGATGGTTTTGAATAACGGTCCAACGCTGGCCTGAAACGAAACGAAGGGGCCGGCAAAGTCGCTGGCCGTTCCAAAGACAAATGTGAGCTCCCCTCCACCGCTTACGCCTGAGATGATCCCTGCGACAAAACCGGCACTTCCGAAGAATCCGAATTCGGGCACGGTAGAACCGTATATTCCGCCTGAGAGATTGATCCCCGCGACCACTGCGGCCGTCCCCGTCAGCCCAAGCGCCACGGTCAGATCATGGGTGTGTTTTGAGGCCATGGCGACGGTTGGAGACGGCACAATTTTCAAGACCGGCGACCGTTCACTAACCTCCAGAACCTCGAGCGCGCTGCCCAGGTTCATATTGAACGGCTTGCCGAACTCAAGAGCGGTCTTGACTATGGCCCGCTCCGGGGAAGAACGCTGAGTCCGTGGGCCCGCCACAACGGGCGTACCGCCGTTTGGGTCAGGAACTACCGTCATCTGCGAAAGGTCCAAGGTGAGATTTTGCATGATCGTGCCCTCCAAAAACTCCGACTGTTCGCGTCAGGCTGCTGTGCTAAAACTGGTCCGCGGGAAAAAAGTCTTGTGTGGCGAACAATCGTACTCGAACTTTGCCGCAATCGACAACCCGGCACCTGCGTTTTCGGCTTGTCATGCCGCATTTAACGGGCCGAGTCCTGTCGGGATCGATTCAGATCGTTGGAAGAGACGGTCGCTGGGAGCTGTTGAGTTTATCGCCTGCGTCCTCTCCCGTCGGCGCAATCTTGCTAAGACTTATAGCGCAAGACCCCTCTTTCCCCCGACCGTCGATTTGTGTGACACTTGGACCCCAAATAAAGTAGTCGACCGAGGAAATAATGACTGCGTCCATACTGCGATTGCTCGCCCTCGCTGCCATCATTTTGTTTTTCGCCGCGGCGCCCCTGTCCGCGCAGGAATTGAACTCGAACTTCGCCCGCGATCCCGGCCAGCCCATCGATCAGCACTACACCGATCAGATTCACAAATACACGACCGACCCTTCGTTCACTTCTCCGCTGGTCGATTATCTTCCGGCCTCGAAAACCGTGCCCACGCCAGGCAAGGTTCTCGGCGACGTTTCCGGCGCGCCCGACATGCTGCCCTATGCCGAAGATGTCTACAAATATTTTCGCCTGCTTGAGGCGAGCAGTCCGCGCGTGAAGGTCTTCACCATCGGCCACACGGAAGAAGGCCGGGAGATGATCGTGGCCGCCATCGCCGACCAGAATCTTCTCGCGGCCGCGAAAGAAAATGACGCGCGCCTCGCCCAGCTGGCCGACCCGCGCAAAATCGGTCCAAATGACGCGGACGCCAAGGCCCGCCAACTCATCGACCAATCCTGGCCCGTCTACTACATCACCGGCACGATTCACTCCCCGGAAACCGGCGCGCCCACGGCCCTAATGGAACTTGCTTACCGCCTGGCCGTCGACGACGCGCCGTACATCAAGTACATCCGTTCGCACATGATCGTGCTCATTACTCCCGTCGTCGAAGTCGACGGCCGCGACCGCATGGTCGACATCTACAGGTGGCACAAAGCCCATCCGACTGAGGTCTATCCGCATCTTCTTTATTGGGGCCACTACGTCGCACACGACAACAATCGCGACGCCATGGCCATGACCCTCGACCTCACGCGCAACGTGCTCGACACTTATCTGGGCTGGCATGCCCAGGTGTTGCACGATTTGCACGAGTCGGTTCCGTTTCTCTACGACAACACCGTGGGCGATGGCCCTTACAACGCCTGGGTCGATCCCATCATTGCCGACGAGTGGGCCGAACTCGGGTGGAACAACGTTGCCCAGATGCAGACCTTCGGCATGCCCGGGGTCTTCACCCACGGCGACTTCGATACCTGGAGTCCGGGCTACCTGATGTTCCTGGCCGGCATGCACAACGGCATCAGCCGCCTCTATGAGACTTTCGGCAACGGTGGCGCCGACACCGAGAAGCGCATCCTGCGCCCCGAAGATTATTCGCGCACCTGGTATCGCCAGAATCCGCCGCTGCCGGTCGTGAACTGGTCGCAGCGCGACAATAATAACTACGAACAGACGGCTCTGCTCTCCACTCTTTCTTACTTCTCTCACAACACGCACCATTTCCTCGAGAACTTCTACGCAAAGAGCAAGCGCGCCGTCGGGAAGCCGACGCTCGAAGGCCCCGCCGCCTATGTGATCCCCACCGACGCCGCCGACGCAAATCGCCAGGTCGAGTTACTTAAAGTAATGAAGCGTCAGCACGTCGAAGTGGAACAACTTTCGGACGCCGCCACTTCCGCAGTTCCCGCCGAAAAGCGAGGAGATAAGCCCAAGACTGAAACCTATCCTGCCGGCAGCATCGTCATTCGCATGGATCAGCCCTACTCCCGCGTTGCCGACGCCTTGCTCGATCGCCAGTTCTGGGCTGCCGGCGATCCGCAGAAACACCCCTACGACGACACGGGATGGTCCTTCACTCACCTCTTCAATCTGAAAGTTGTCCGCGTCGTCGACCTGGCAATCCTCAAGTCGAAGATGACTCCGCTCGACGATCCCGCAGCGCTGGCCGGCAAGGTCTCGGGCTCTGGATCAGTGCTAGCCGTGGCCAACACCGCTCAGACTTCACTGCTGTCGCTGGCCTACAGAGTGAAAGGCGCAACCATCCAGGTCGCAGAGAAGCCCTTCGATGCCGACGGCAAACATTTCGCCGCCGGTTCACTGCTTCTAACCAACGCCGGGGACGAAAGCACAAGAATTTTGCACGACCTATCTCTCGACGCCTCGCGCCTCGCCGCGGCGCCGTCCGTCCCGGTCCACGCGGTCACCGCTCCGCGCATCGCCTTCATGCACACCTGGCTCGGAACGCAAACCGAAGGTTGGTGGCGCTACGCTTTCGACGCCGCCGGCGTACCCTATGATTACATCAACACACAAACCGTAGCCGCCCAGGCCGACCTCCGCGCAAAATACGACGTCATCGTCTTCGCCCCCGTCGGCCGCGCGTCCGCGCTCGAAATTCTCAACGGCATTCCCCTGTGGAACAATCCCATGCCGTGGCAGAAATCCGACCTCACTCCCAATCTCGGCAACACCGACAGCACCGCCGACATTCGCCCCGGCCTCGAGTACGACGGCCTCGCTCATCTGAAAAAATTTATTGAGCAAGGCGGCCTGCTCATCACCTGCGAAGACACTGCGCAATTCGCCATCGATACCGGCCTTGCCCCTGGCGTCAGCGTCGCTCCGCAAGGCGACGCCCGCGTCGTCGGCACCGTGCTCAACACGGTTTTCGTCGACCACGACAGTCCGGTCGCTTTCGGCTACGGACCCGGCGTTCCCGTCATCAGCGCTGGCGGCATGGCCTTCAACGTCAGCAGCATCCTAGGCCGCACTGGTGGCCGCGTTTTGATGGACCCCTTGACCGACCCGCTGGATCCCTACGCCAAGCGCGCCACCGGTCGCGGCAGCATCGACGACAGCGACGAACCCCAGGGCAGAAAGATTACTGAACCCGAGCCGCTCGTGAAACAGCAGGCCTGGGAGCCCAGGCCGCTCGATGAAGAACTCACGCGCAACAACCCGCTCGTGATTCCGGTGCAGAGCCGCCCGGATGTTATCCTGCGCTTCTCCGACGGCAAGAATCTTCTGCTCGATGGCCTGCTCGACAAAGCCGGCTCAATCGCCGAGCACGCCGTCGTCGTAGACGCGCATCTCGGCCAGGGAAACGTACTGCTGTTCGGCAATAACCCGGTCTATCGCGGCGAGACCATCGGCAACTACGCTCTTGTGTTCAACGCCATTCTCAACTATCAGCACCTCGCGCACGATGCTGCCGCCGTCGAGAAAACGTCTGCGAGTCAGACGCAGCAACAGCCAACTGCGGATCAGGAAGCGGGGCGATAGTGAATGTGGTCAATGCATCGAATCAGATATCGAACTTGCCCAGGAAAATAAACACTATGAAACTACGCTCACTCGCGTTGCCATTTTCCGTTCTCGTCTTCGCCTCATACTCCTTCGCGCCCGCGATGGTCGCTCAGACGCCCGTGGCACCGCCCGCGCCGCGCGCCATCACGGTCGACGACGTCTTCGAAATCCACGACGTGCGCGATCCCCAAATCAGTGACGATGGCAAGTGGGTGGCCTACACAGTTGCGACCGCCAAGCTGAAAGAAGACAAGAACGAGACCCGCATCTGGATGGCGCCCGCCGCCGGTGGCGACGCCATCGTCATGACCGCCGAAGACGCCTCCTCTTCACATCCCCGCTGGAGTCCCGACGGAAAATATCTCGCATTCCTCTCCAAGCGCAACGAAGGCAAGACGCAAGTCTGGCTGCTCAATCGCATGGGTGGCGAAGCCGCGAAGCTTACCGACGCAATTCAAGATGTAGATGACTTCGCGTGGTCCCCCGACAGCAAGCGCCTCGTCCTGGTCCTGCGTGATCCCACTCCCGAAGAACTGGAAGAAGCGAAGGCAAAAGAAAAAGACAAGCCGGCCGGCGCCGACGCTGACAAAGATAAAGAGAAGAGCAAAGACGCAAAGCCGAAAAAACCGAAGACCCCGCCACCCTTCGTCGTCGATCGCTATCGCTTCAAGACTGACACGGTTGGCTATCTCGATCGCCGGCGGACTCATCTCTATCTCTTCGACGTGGCTACCAAGGCAGTCGTGCAAATAACTTCCGGCGACTTTGATGACAGCGAGCCCGCATGGTCCCCAGACGGGAAGCTGCTGGCGTTCCGAAGCAATCGCTCCACGCCCGATCCCGACCGCACCTACGACAGCAACATCTGGGTCGTTGCCGCCGACAACACCGACAAAGGCGCACATCTGACCCAAGTCACAACCAACCCCGGCTCCGACGCCGCGCCCTCATGGTCGCCCGACGGCAAATGGATCACCTACATCACGCAGCTCGAACCGAAGCTGCTCGTTTATGCCACACATCACATCGGCGTCTCGCCCGCTGAAGGTGGCGAGGCCAAAGTGCTCACGCGGACGTTTGACCGCATGTCACGCTCGCCGCGTTTCTCCGCCGACGGCCAGTTTATTTATTTCATCGCCGACGATGACGGCACGCAAAATTTGTTCCGCGTTCCGGTTGCCGGCGGAGATATCACGCGAGCCATCTCCGGCCATGTCGTAGTCTCCGGCTACACCATCGCCAAGTCGGGCGACGTGGCCGCGCAGATCGCCAGCATGGACCGCCCCGGCGAAATCTTCACCATGCCCGCGTCCGGCGCGCCGCTGACACGCATCACGCACGTCAACGATGCGTTTATAGCGAAGATCAGAGTCGTCACGCCCGAATACGTAAAGTTCCGCAGCAAAGACGGCACCACCGTGGCAGGCTATCTCTTCAAGCCGCTGGATTACGTCGCAGGGAAAAAATATCCCACGCTGCTGCACCCGCACGGCGGCCCGGTCGGCGCCTATTACGGCGACTTCAACCATTTTTCACAGCTCTTCGCAGCCAACGGCTATGTCGTCCTCGAGCCCAATCCGCGCGGCTCCTCCGGCTACGGCCAGGATTTCTGCAAGGCCATTTTCGCCGACTGGGGCGACAAGGACTATCAGGACGACATGGCCATGGTGGACTACGCCATCGCGCAGGGCGTGGCCGATCCCGACAAGCTGGGTGTAGGCGGCTGGTCGTACGGAGGAATTTCCACGGACTTCATCATCACGCAGACCACGCGCTTCAAGGCCGCGATCTCCGGCGCCGGCTCCGCGTTCCTGGCCGCGCTCTACGGCCACGACCAATACATCCTTGACTACGATGTCGAGCTCGGCCATCCGTGGGAGAATCGCGCCATCTGGGAAAAAGTCTCGCCCTACTACCGCGTCGCGAACATCACCACGCCCACGCTGTTCATGGGCGGCGATATCGACTGGAACGTGCCCATCCTAGGCGGAGAGCAAATGTATCAGGCTTTGAAAGCTCTGGGCCGCGAAACCGAACTCGTCGTCTATCCCGGCGAGTTCCATGGTCTCAAAGCGCCGTCGCACATTAAAGACCGGCTCGAGCGCCACGTCAGCTGGTTCGCACATTACGTCAAAGCCGACGGCAGCCCGGCGCGGCCATCAGCAAAAACAAACTAAGGTTCCGTTGGAAGAGAAACGCTTTACGATTGGCTCCCGTGAACATGGGATCGGCACAATATATGACTAAATACGCAATTCAATCCACTCGCGGCGCACCCCCGCAGGGCGCGTACTCTCAAGGATGGCGAGCCGGAGATTTCATTTTCGTTACCGGCACCGGCCCCATCGATCCGGTCACCGGCGAGTTGTCGGGCGACACCATCGAGCAGCAGACCGAGCTCACCATCGACAACCTCTCCGCCATTCTCAAAGCCGATGGCGCCTCCCTTAGCGATGTCGTCAAAGCCACGGTCCATCTCAGCGACACCAGCCTTTTCGCCCGCTACAACGCTGTATACGCCCGCAGGTTTTCGAAGCCCTATCCGGTTCGCACCACGGTTGGCAGCGATCTCGGTCACAGCCCGGGCATGCTCATCGAAATCGACTGCATCGCTTACAGCGCGGTAAAGAAGAAGTCACGCGCCCCGAAAAAGAAGAAGGCAGCCCGAAGAAAGTAATCAACCAGGAGTCCCTCGAAGAAACACGACGAAGAGGGTGCCCCATTCATGTCTGGCCATTCTTTGGCGGGACAGAGCCTGCCCTGAGCGCGGTCGAAGGGGCGCGGATTTTGACTCACGCAAGCACCGGACTCGGATTCAAATGCCACAGAATCCGCGATCGTTATCTTAACCGCGAAGAGAAACCGCTCGATCCCCCGCCTGCAGCAGCGGCGCCTCCCGCCCACGCGCCGAAACTCTCTCCACTGCCTCGATGTTTCCCCCGCGCACCAGCACCGCACAATCAAAATTATTCACCGTGGGGCAAACGTGCCGCGGAACCAAATACAGGACGTCGCCAATCTGCGGGCCGGCCGCTCCTTCCGTCACTGCCATGGGCAAATGCTCTTCGCTGGGCGAGAGCGGCATAAGCTCCGGATGTCCCACTGCAACGCAGGTCGGAACCCCAGCGTCAGCGGAAACCGCCTTGTGCCCCGCATCGCAAGTGACCATCCCCGCACGCGGATGGCTGACGACCCTCGTCACCACCAGCGCGGCTGCGCCGTATCCGTATTCAGCCGGAAGCTGCTGAAGGCTGGTGGCGTCACAATAAACAACGGTTCCCGGCGAGACCCGATGCACAAAATTGCGGCCGCGAAAACCCGCGAAGCTAAGCGAGCTCGCAAACGTCGGTGTCCCGGCCGTGATCACTTCCGGCACATTTATGCCCGAGCGTTCGAGATCGCTCACAAGCTCAAGCAGCCGATCGTAGCCGCGATGCGTCTCCCGCATACGCTCATCTTCCGCGGCGCTCCCGTATTGCCCGTCATAATAATGCAGCCCGCGAAACTGCAGGCCGGCGGCGGCAATCGCGCGCGCCAACGAAATTACTTTGTCACGTCGGCTTTGCTCAATCCCCGTCCGATTCATTCCCGGATTGATGTCGAGAAAAATCCCCACTCGGCTGGCGTGCCATTGCTGCACCTGCCCGTCGCTCTCGGCTAGAACCGAAATGCGCACGTCCGGAAACTCCTCCGCGATTTCACGAGCGCGTCGCGCATTCGCACCCATCGCGGGATAAGCGTAGAGCACATCCTTCGCCCCACTCTGGCACGCCACCAGCAGTTCCAGCGTGGTCGCGCATTTAAAATTGTGCACGCCGCGTTCCACCAGCATGCGTAGCGTGAAGCCAAGTTTCGCCGTCTTGATGTGCACCCGCCAGCGCTCGGCGTTGCCGCCCAGCAACTTCAGGGTCGACTCAATGTTTGCAGCTATGATCTCCGGATAAATCACCAACGCCGGCGTCATCACTTCGTCAATGCCTGCGACGGCATAGCGCCGGTCCCAGGCTAACCCGCTCAGCATATGTTTGTCTGTTCCCATAACGCCCTCGATGATACCGCGCCATAGCACTCAATCGTATCGGCCATTTCTGCCCGTTCGCTGGGGTCATTCCGGGCGGCGCTGTTCTTCAGGCGAAGCGAGGAATCCCGCGCGAACTGAAATGAACACTAATCCAACGTAGCCTCGGTTGACGCCCCACCCCGCGCAGAGTAGTCTCGCTGAACCTTCGTGTGTGCGAGGCCCCATCTGGCAGAACATACCGAGACTTCAACCCAACGACCAGATCTAGTTCGCGGCTTAGGCATGTGGTCCGCCACTGCAATCGTCATCGGTGACACCATCGGGACCGGCGTCTTTCTCGTTACCAGCGACATGGCTCGCGCTGTCGGGTCAGCAACGTTGGTTTTTGTCGCCTGGATTTTGGGCGGCTTCATCGTTCTCTGCGGCGCCTTCTGCTACGCCGAGCTGGGCGCAGCATTCCCCAAGGCGGGCGGCCCTTATGTCTACCTCAGCCGCGGCCTCGGTCCACTTTGGGGATATCTTTTTGGCTGGATGAGTTCCTGCCTCGAACGTCCAGTCGGCATGGCCACGCTGGCTGCGGGATTATTGCGCTTCGCAGGGTTTCTGTTCCCCATCGTGGCTGCGCCCTTGTTTCGCGGACATGTCGGCAGCCACGACTTCACCTTCACCGTGGCCCAGCCCCTGGCCGCACTTGTCGTGATCATCGTAACCGCAATCAATTATTTGAGCGTGCGCATGGGTGGCGCGATCCAGGTGCTGCTGACTTGTTTGAAGATGGGAACGATTTTGGTGATCGTGATCGCCGGCGCTGTCTTTGGAGGCCGGCACGTGGCTGAAGCCGCGCCACTGGCCGCGCAGGCGGGATTCACGACATGGGCCACCATCGGCGCCGTGCTCACCGCACTGGTTCCGGCCATGTGGGCCTACAACGGCTTCAACGACCTCGGCGACTTAGGCGAAGAAATTCTGCATCCTCAAAAGAATATTCCGATCGCAATCATCCTCGGTCTGCTCACGGTCGGCAGCCTTTACATGCTCGCAAACGTGGTTTATTTCCACACGTTGCCCTTCGCCGAGATTGCCGCGTCACAGCACGTCGCATCCGATGTTGTGCAGTCCTTCGCCGGCTCGCGCGGAGCATCCTGGCTCACCGCGGCAATGGCGATCTCCGCACTAGGAGCGCTCCACGTCGTAGTGATGACGGGCGCCCGCATTCCGTATGCGATGGCCCGCGACGGCGTCTTCTTTCAATTCGCCAAACGCATCCAACCCAAGTTCCACACGCCCAGCGGTGCGCTGATTTTTCTCGGCCTCGTCGCGGCCGTGCTCGCATTGACGGGAACTTTCGAAGAACTCTATTCGCTCTTCGTTTTCGCCGTGTGGATTTTCTTCGCGCTCACCGCGATCGCACTTCTTCGTCTGCGCCGAACCGAGCCCGACCTTCCTCGACCCTACCGCGCGTGGGGGTATCCCTGGACGCCGCTCATTTTTCTGTTCGCGGCAGTGGCCTTAACCATCAACCTGTGGATGGTCCAACCTGTACGCTCGACGCTCGGACTGATCGTAATCGCGGCCGGCATCCCGTTCTTCTACCGCTGGCGCAAGTCGGCTCGCGGTGCAGAGCCCGATCAGACCTGAAGGCTGTGCAGGTAAGGAACGCTGGCCTTCATCATGTCCAGATTCATTTCCACAAAATAATTCTTGATGCCACCCGTCTTCGCCGCGCTGAAAATCTTCTTCCAGTCCAGAGAATCCTGTCCCACCGGCGCGACTTTCTTCGTCTGCACCGACCACCCCTGCACGTGCATCGAAACAAAGCGCCCGGGATATTTCATGAAATATTCGGCAGCATCATAACCGCGGCTGATGGTCGAAACCTGGAACTGAAACTTCACCAGTTTCGGATCGAGCAGTTCGAACAGCACATCGTAAGTTCGCTTTCCGTCAACCATCGAGAGTTCGAAGTCCTCATTGTGCAATCCCTGCTGGATGCCCGCCTTGGCCGCCTGTTCGCCCATTTTGTTGTATTCGTCGGCCGCCTTCTTCACATCATCCATCGTAGGATTCTTCGGCCCATCCAGGCTCGGCACCAGCATCTGTGTGAGGCCAACCTCCTTTGCCCAGGCGATGGCTCGCGCCTGATCTTTTCTGAGTTCGTCGATGCCGAAATGCGAACTTACACAACCGACGCCGGCATCGCTCAGAACTTTCCGTAGCTCCACGCCCTTATATTTACCTATCCCGGCAAATCCCGAATCGGCGTACCCAACCGGCGAGCACAACTCAATCGTCTGAAATCCCGCAGCGGCCAGTTGCTTGATGGTCCCGGGAAAATCCTTGGCAATCATTTCCCGCACTGGCCATGTCTGACATCCGATCGGCATCCCCAGCGGATCGCCGCGCAGTTCAACTGCACCCGTGGAAAGAAAACCGGCCGCCGCGGCATAAGTGGCCGCACTCTTCAGAAATTCTCTTCTAGAACTCTCAGACATAATTTCCTCCTCCTGCCTTCGACGTCTTACCGTGGAAGAGCGGCCCCTCAGGGCCGCGCCAGTCCGCTCGGGACGGGGGCTTTAGCCCCCGTGGTCGCTACAACTCCCACCCGCTACGCCGTTCCGGTCGCACCCACTTCTGCGCGATTTCCGAATTCACCGTCATGTTCGCCCGATCCCATTTGATCGGCTGCCCCAGCCGCGACGCCACATTCCCCAACAGCAACGTTTCCGTCACCACGCCCTCGAATTCAAAATTTCCCCCGGGCTTTACCTTACCGCCTTTGCAGGCGTCGAGCCATTCCCGTTCGTTGCCCGGCGACCGCGGCAGCGTTTTCGGCGGCTGTTTGTAGCTGTCCATTTTCGATTGCGGAATCAGCTTAGGGTTTCCGCCGTTGAAGCTGCACAGAATTTTCCCGCCGTCTCCAATAAAGAGTAACCCTTCATCTTCCTCGCCGTCTCCCTTCAGCGGACGATTCTCTTCCAACTCCGCAGGCCGCTCCGGTTTCAGGCCGCCGTCATACCAGGTAAATTTCACCGGCGGCATCTCGCCACGCCCCGCGAAGTTATATCGAATAATGGAAGCCAGCGGATAAGTCTCGTCGTAACGGTCGCTGGAACTCGCTTCCACGCTCACCGGCGCGTCCAACTTGAGCACGCGAAAAATCGTATCGAAACTGTAAGAGCCCATATCGCCGAGCGCGCCACAGCCAAAGTCGGCCCACCCACGCCACACAAATGGAAGATAAGCATGGTTGAACGGCCGCTGTGGCGCGGGCCCCAGCCACAGATCCCAATCCAGTCCGTCGGGCACGGGTTCCGTTTCCTTCGGCCGCTCAACCCCCTGCGGCCAAAACGGACGGCTCGACCAGTTCTTCACCTCGCGCACCGGCCCGATCGCACCACTCCAAATCCATTCGCAAAGCTGGCGCGTGGCTTCCGACGCCTGGTTTCCCACCGCAATCTGTGTCGCTACTCCGGTCTCGCGCGCGATCTCGGCGATGCGCCGCGCCTCATAAATCGTGTGGGTCAGCGGCTTCTGGCAAAAAACATGTTTCCGCTTCTTCATGGCGGCGGCCGACACCACCGCATGCAGATTGTCGGTCGTGCAGACGACGACGGCATCGAGATCTTTCTGCTTCTCCAGCAACTCGCGGAAGTCGTCGTAAGCCGCACAACCGTGATATTGGCCCGAACGATTCTGGGTTCCGTAATAGCCGTCCACAATCTTCTGGCACGGTTCGCGCCCGGCCACGCCGCTCGTCACCGCGAGGGTATGCGACAGCTGCAACGGCTGGTCGGGGCTCAGCCAATCCCATCCGCTATCGACGCCAAGCAGTTTGCGCACTGAGAGACAGAACTCATGATTGCCCCACTGCGGATAATTCGCGCCCGATTTCATCACGTCGCACACCGCCACGCCCTGCACGTCAGGCTCGCGCAGGAAGTGCAGCATCACGCGTAGCCCCTGCGCCCCTACGCCAATGAACGCGATGTTGACCTTGTCGCTGGGCGCAACATAGCCCGTGCCGCCCAGCACCCGCCGCGGCACAATCGAAAATCCAGCCGCTGCTGCCGCCGTCTGCCCGAGAAACTTCCGCCGCGAAATCGCGCGCTCCAAAAATCTGCCAGACCCATTGTGATTCTTCACTATTCCTCCGTAACCGCAGCTCGCCGGTGCCGTTCCATTCTGGCTGGCAGCATACGAGAATTGCCGCTCGACAATTCAACCGCATAACTGTAAACGAAGCGGAGGCCGGCGTGCGGAAAACTTGCCAGTTTGTGGGATACTCGCGAGGTATACTCGCCCTTCGATCTCCGAGCGAAACATCCATGGCCAATATCCTGTACGGAGTCAACGGGGAGGGCGCGGGCCACTCCACTCGCGCCCGCGAAGTGCTCTCCCACCTGGTCGCCCAAGGACACAACGTCCACGTCGCCTCATTCGACCGCGGCCTGCAGAATTTGCGAAAGGATTTCGCCGTCACCGAGATTTACGGCTTCCACTTCGCTTACGTCAACAATCGCGTCCGCTACAAGCGCACCATCGCAAATAATCTGCTCACTGTTCCGCAAGCCGCCCGCAGCCTGTCGGGTCTGAAACGCCTCGTCGAGGAATGGAAGATCGATCTCGTCATCACCGACTTTGAGCCGCTCACCTGTCACCTCGGACACAAGTTGCGCCTCCCGGTCATCTCGATCGACAACCAGCATTGCCTAACCAACGCCGTCGTGTCTTATCCCAAGCAGTATCGGCGCGACGCCGCTGCCGCCAAACTCGTAACCCGTCCCATGACCCCGCGTGCCAACGCCTACCTCGTGATTTCTTTTTTCAGCGCGCCTATCCGCAAGCGCAACACGTTCCTGTTTCCACCACTGCTGCGCCAGGAAATTCTCGACGCTAAGTCGACGACCGGCGAACACGTCCTGGTCTACGTGACCTCGCCCGCACCGGAACTGGCGAAGCTGCTCGGCTCGGTTCGCGCCAGCTTCATTGCCTACGGCTTCGGCCGCGAAGGCCGCAACGAAACCGGCAACATCCTTTTTAAGAAGCCCTCGCTCGACGGCTTTTTTGCCGACCTGACCAGTGCCAGCGCTATCGTTGCCAACTCCGGATTCTCGCTAGTCACCGAGGCTCTGCATCTGGGCAAGCCCTATCTGGCCGTGCCTGTGAGCCACCAGTTCGAGCAGATATTCAATGCGTATTGGCTGGAAAAATCAGGATACGGCGCATATTGGGAGCAGTTGAATAAGGAGCGAGTCGAGGCTTTTCTCTACAACCTGCCGCACTATCGCGACGCGCTCGCCGTCTACCCGCGCACCGGGAACCACGCCCTCCTCGAAAAGCTAGACTCGCTGATCGCCGGCTACACGGCCGTTTAAAATTGCGTGAGGAAAAATCTGCGTGGAACCACAGAGTCGATGCAGCTGCCGCTCAATGCAACAACCGATTAGCGAAGCAGGAAGAATGCGGCCGCACCCGCTGCCGCAACCAGCAGAATAACTCCAACAATATATTTGTTCGCCGCGAGCCACGACTGCGAGGGCTGCAGCCCCGCGCTCAACACGAACTCTGGCGCCGAAACCGGGGATTGATTTTCCAAGGCAGCCGCGGATTTGAACCCGGTTTCAACCCCGGTGGTTTTAGACGCCAGCACCGCGACAACCGGCTGGCCCGCACTATCTTTGCCGCGTTCACTCTTCGCCGGCAATGCAGTCGCATCTCGGCCCAGGCTCGCGACCGTGGTCGGCGAGCTTTTCGCTGGCGCGGCAGCGCTCGCCGCACCCGACAGCGCCCCAGCTGCAAACGCCCGCACTTCCGGTTTAGGAGTCGCCGTACTCGCAGCCGCATTCGGCGTCGCCCCTCGTCGAGGCGTTGCCAGTCTCAACTGTCCGCGCCACTTCTTCTCTTCGCACTCCACGCAAAGCACGCGCCCCGCCGACACTGGAAAGCCACAGGCCTGGCACTTGTGCAGACTCCGCAATACCGGTGGAACATGGCTCTGATCCGGCTCGGTCGCCGCGCCCGCATCTGCCGCAGGGCTTAGCGCCGCCGACCAGAACAGCGGTTTTTTCGGCGCTGCTATTTCCGCCGCGGGTGTCAGCTGCGGCTGCGGAGCCACCTCCTGCGCCGCCGCAGCGTTTTCGACGATAGCGATTGAATCGTCTTGTGCGTATTGCGAGAGCGCGAGAACTCTGGCATCCGGCGCTTCCGCCGCCGCAATCGAGCTCTTCTCCTCCGTCAGCGCTATCCCTTCGGCGGCAGACTGTGCGAAATCGCTCTCGCCCGCAACTTCCAGAACCGGGTCTTCTTCGGCGACGTTAGATTGTAGAGAAAGGTTTGGTGAATCCGGCAGAACTAGGTCTCCGATAACCTCCCCGTCCAGAACCTGATCGTCAGGGAGTTCAACATAAACTTCCCCGGCTTGAACCTGCTCAACTTCGGCTGCCTCGACTCCCCGCGCCGAAATCTCATGCATCTTCAGCCGCTCCGGCAGACTCTCCGCGGCCTGGGCCAGCCGCACCGCGGTTTCGACCATCTCGCTCAGCCGCTGGATCGCTGACACATCGCGTGCGCCGAACGCATTCGCCTTGCCCGAAAAAAGTTCGAAGACGCCCAGCACCTCGTCGTCGTTCACCACCGGCATCACTACTACCGAGGCGATTCCCAGCTGCCGGCACACTTCGCGGTTCACCCGAGCATCGCGCTCGGCATCGTCGCAGCGCAGCGCCTGCCGCGTGCGCACGCTTTCCCCGGACAGTCCGAACTCGGTCGAAAGCAGCGCGCCCAGCTCCGGTGCGTTCGATCCCGCGCTGGCACGGCACAGCATGTCATTCATGCCATCGCGCCGCAGGGCAATCGCCGCCCCGCTCGCGCCGGTAATATATTGTGCCCGGTCGGCTAGCAACTGCAGCGCCGCATCCAGATCGCGTTGTGCCATCTCTGCCAGAGAGCGCCCTCCATCCTCCGCGGGAAAACGCACTCCCCCGGCCCCATCGCTCGACGCAAGATTGCCTGAGGAAAGATTCCCCGAAGAAAGATTTGACGAAGGAAAACTGCCGGAAGAAAAGTTGGCCGAAGCCAGACTGCCCGCAGCCAGCGTGGCGCTGGCCTCAGCGCGCGCCGCAGCCAAGGCCGCCGAGACGCTGGCCGGTCGAACCCGAGTTGGGTTGTTCTCCTGCACTCCGCTCAAGCTCAGCTCCGCGCTTCGCGCACGCCCACTCATCCCTTAGAACCTGCGCCGTATCGGGCCACACGGCGCCCGCCGCGGTTCAACCTAACAATAAGGATGTGGTACTTGGAGTCTCGCTCGGAGCGAGAAAGGTGTCAAGAATTTCTCCACGCGGAAGTACTAGCCCAAAAGTTTCAGCGGATAGACGTTGCCTAGAGACGCTGGCGGAAGAGCGGCGATTCAGCGCCGCGAAAAGCTTTTGGGTGGCGCAGCGCTTTCAGCGCTGCGATCGAGCCGTGCCTTTTACTCGGGGTTTCAGCCCCTGGGGTGCGAAACGCCGCCAGCGCCTTCCTATCGCTGCCGCAGCGCCGCCTGCGCCAGCCCGTTGGCTTCCGCGTTCTCTTCCCGTCGCACGTGCGAGATCGAAAACGTCAGCGACCGCGCCAGCTTCCGGCAGGTCCAGTGCAGCGAATACAGACGAGCGCTTCGGCATGTGTACTCCCCTGTCATCTGCCGCACCACTACTTCCGAATCCGAATACACGTGAAGCTTCTGGGCCTTGCGCGAAACGGCATACTGCAGAGCTTCCATCAGAGCGGCATACTCAGCGACATTGTTATCCTGGTGGCCAATCCACTTGGCAATGCGCACTGGGCCGCTGGCGGAGCCGCTGATCACCACTCCAATACCCGACGGCCCCGGATTGCCCAGGCACCCGCCGTCCACATAAGCCACCAATTCTGACGTCACTTCGATGATTTTCTCTATTCTCGGGCTTCCTCTTGAAAGATGCGCCCATCCCGACTCACCGTCAAGACGATTATTTGGTTCCCTTTCATTACTTTGGCCTATGCCCCAGCGTTGCGTAGTCTGTTGTGCAATCTTATGTGTAAAACCCGGCCGAATTAAATTTCCCTGTGGATAACTTCCAGTCTCACAACCATTTGCATTTCTCGTTATGCACAGCTTTGCCCGAAGCTATTGCACCAATAGTTTGCGTTGACGTTTTTTAATTCTCTGTTAATGTTGGTTGCGTCGACGGTCGGAAGGGACGGCTCAATAATATGAGTCGGCCCCAATAGACTGAGTGATCACCCAAGCGGGGCGACCTGCAAGGTGACCAGACCTGAAAAAACCGACGGCGCTGCGAGGTGCAGTTGGGGTTTGGAACTGTGAAAACAGTGATCGCATCAAGGGGTCGTGACGGTACATGCGTCCACGCGGCGAGCTCCCTCGCAGGAGCGCGCAGCTAGAGCATAACCAATGTCACGGCCCTTTCAATTTTTTCCCTTCTCCGCTTTGCTCCGCTCAAGTCTCCATTTACCTACCAGTAGTATTCATGGGAGTTTGGTGTCGAATCGGGCACTTGAAAGCGGGAGGAGGCGGTTTTATTCTTCTGACGATGTCATTGCAGCGGCGCATTCGTCATCGAGCCTCCCGACGGCGATTGGTCCGCGAGGGTCTCTTCTTTTATCTCCTCTCGTTCGCGTTTATCTTTCTTGACCTGCATCTTGTTGGAATCAAGCACTACTATCCCTCCTTTCACCGCGTGTACTTACCCGTCAACCCCGCGGCACATCAAGCAGCTTTGTGGGCATTCCTGGGTCCGATCCTATGGGTGCTCCAGGAGTACCTACTTCGAGGCACCGACCTGTGGGAATCATTCTGGGGCCTCGACCAGGATGTTCGACGGCTAGTCGTGGCAGGAGCGGCAGTGGTGGTCGCCGCGACCTTTGTCGCGTGGCGCTGGATGCCTGTATCTCCGCTTTTCACGACCAAAGGATAGCCTGTAGTTCGCCCTAGAAAACAATCAATCGGGAGGTTCTCGCCTTTTGCGTGAACGACCAGGCGAGCAGAGCTAGGACGCCCACCCTCGCTAGAAAATCGATTTACTAATTCCTCTGCTCCTGTGCAATAATTTCTCCCCGTAAGCTTCTGCGCCCTGCGCGCGTCGCCGCGGAAGCACAGTTACCGAAAACGAAATTTAAAGACGGAGAACCTCATGCCCAAATTTCCCCTGTCCCGCCGTCAATTCATCCATCTCGGCTCCGGCGCTCTTGCCGCCACGACGGTCGCAAAAAATATCCTGCAGCCACACATACTTTCTGCCGCGACGCGTCCCGTCGCTCCCAGCGACACCATCCGTTTCGCCTCCATCGGCACCGGCATTCGCGGATGCGAACACCTCGAAGCTTCGCTCAGCGTTCCCGGTATCAAGTGCGTAGCGGTTTGCGATTTATACGACAGCCGCCACATCGCCGCCCAGGAATCCGTCAAGAATCCCAGCGTTCCCGCCACGCGCGACTATCGCAGCATCCTCGATCGCAAAGACGTCGACTCCGTCCTCATCGCCACCATGGACCACAACCATCGCCACATCTTCGAAGACGCCTGCGCCGCCGGCAAAGACGTTTACTGCGAGAAGCCCATGTCGCACACCGTCGAAGACGGATTCGCCATGGTCGAAGCCGCGCACAAGAACAACCGCGTGATCGCCGTCGGCAGCCAGCGCGTCAGCTCCGTGCTCTACGCCAAAGCTAAAGAGATTTACGATTCCGGCAAACTCGGCGAAGTCTTCTCCATCAACGCCTATTGGGACCGCAATTCGCCCAGCGGCGCATGGGAGTATCCCGTCCCGCCCGATGCCAGCGAACAGACCATCGACTGGAAGACGTTCCTCGGCACCGCGCCGAGCCGTCCCTTCGATCCGATTCGCTTCTTCCGCTGGCGCTGTTACAAAGACTACGGCGAGGGTCTCGGCGGAGATCTCTTCGTTCACTTGATCTCCGGCATTCAGTTCATCGCCGGCATCAAAGAGCCCGCCCAGCGCGCCCAGTCTTCTGGAGGCCTGTTTCACTTCAAAGAGAACGGCCGCGAATTCCCCGACCTCATCGAAACGCTCTACGACTATCCCAACTGCCGCGTGACCCTGCGCTGCAACCTCAACAACGACGGCGGAGAATTCATCGGCTTCTACGGCACTAAGGGCACCATGATCATCAAAGATTCAACCCTGAGCTACAAGCCGCAGGACACGCGCCCCCAACCCGAAGGCTACTCGATTTACGGTTGGCCGAAAAAGCTGCGCGATCAGTACTTGCAGAAGTGGCACGAGGACCATCCCGAACCCGACGCCCTCAAGTGGAACGTAGACGCCGAAGGCGAGTCCTACGCCAACCCTCCCGGCTACAGCGACACCGTCGATCACCAGGCCAACTTCTACAACGCCGTGCGCACGCGCAAGCCAGTCGCCGAAAACGAAATCTTCGGCAACCACGCCGCCATCGGCTGTCACCTGGCCAACTTCTCCTATTTCAACAACTGCGTCGCAGTCTGGGATCGCGATCAAAAGAAAATCGTCAAAGGCTAAAGAGAAAGTAGCAAGAGAAAAGAACCGGGTGCCCCATTCTAACGTCGCGCACTTTGCGGCGTTAGAGTGGGGATTTTGATGTTGGGAATCTGCCGCTCGAATGGCGGACTTCAAGTAACAATTCTTTACTCGCCGTTACTCGATAACTACCCACATTCACGCGATTGAGGAGTATCGTTTCCGTGAGCGGAGGTGTCGAAGGAAAACTGAGATCCCAGCCCGCGCGCGAATGGTAGGAGGTCTTCATGCGGTTTTCCACCCTATTCCTTTCAGTCATTCTCCTGTTCTCCAAGGCAACACTGGCACAAAATTCCACGGGCGGCACTGATGCTGCGCCTGCGCAAGCGCAAACCGAAGCAACCGGCACTCTCACCTTCCACACCAGCGTCCGCCGCGTCATCGTCGACGTGGTCGTCCGCGATTCCAACAACCAGCCGGTGCACGGACTCACCGCCAAGGATTTTGTTTTAGCCGAAGATGGGCGCCCGCAAAACATTCTTTCCTTCGACGTCTACGATCTCACGACGCCGTCGATTTCGCTTCCGCCCAACACTCCGCCTCCTCCCGCGAATCACTTCGTCAACATTCCGCCCGTGCCCGAGCGCGGCCCGCTCTATGTGATTCTCTATGACCTGGTCAACATGGAAGTCGATGATCAAATCGACGCCCGCCGGCAGGTCCTGAAATTTATCAAGGGCAAGCCGCCCGGCACGCGCTTTGCACTCTTCGTTCGCGCCGACGACCTTTCGCTCGTGCAAGGTTTCACCGACGACAAAGATCTCCTGTACGCCGTGCTCGATCCGCAAAATCCTAAACCTCATGTCCCCAGAGTGTTCATGATGCAACGCAATCACGGACATGGCGATCCAGTCTCCATGATGAACGTTCTGACGCAGGTAACGGAATTCATGGAAGGCGTCCCAGGCCACAAGAACTTGATCTGGCTGGCGGGAACTTTCCCGCTCGCGCTGGCCCCCCGCAAGGAAGATCCGCGTGAATACGAAGACCAGATCATTAATGAAGTGAATGTTCTGACGCGCGCACAAGTTGCGGTCTACCCCATCAATGTTGGCGGAGTGCCGGTGAACCCCGTGGGCGCTCTGACCGGAGCACGCCCGCACGGCGGCAACATCAACAGTGAGACTCTGCCTGGCGGCGGCCCAGCCTCAGGCCCCGGCGCCCCCACGGCCCCATCGGCAATCAGCACCCCAGACGCCACCGGACTGCTGACGGCCATTCAGGCAGAGAGTTCCGGGGATTCGGTGTACACCGACTACGACGTTCAGAAAACCCTTGCCGACTCTACCGGCGGCCACGCTTTTTACAACACCAACGACGTCACTGCCGCGCTCGATGAAACCACCGACCTTGGCGGCAACTATTATTCGCTGAGCTACTCGCCCAGCAATGCGAAAGATGACGGTGGCCGTCGCACCATCGTCGTCCGTACAACCGAGAAAGGCTACAAACTTTCCTACCGCCGTTTCTACTTCACCACCGCCTTCAGGCCCAAGGTGCAATTGGCAAGCGCGCCAGCCGCGAATGAGCCCGGTTCTGCAGTTCCCGCCGATCCCAATGATGCACTCCAGCCCAACATGAAACACGGCGCGCCCATGATCCACGATCTTCTTTTCTCCGCGCACATCCACGCCGATGGCAGTCCCGCCAAGGCCACTCCCGAACAGATGACTCAACTCGCCGACCAGCCGGCCTATGCCACCACGCATCACAAAGACAAACCGCTCGCTCCCATCGATCTTCAAAAGTATGTGATCGATTACCGCGTGACCGCAAAGTCGCAGACCCAGAATGGTAAGCCCCCGTCCTACGAATTCGCCGCCGCCGCTTACGATAACGAAAGCCGCATGCTCAACGGCGTCGTCAATAACGCCGCGGGAGAAACCTCTTCGACGCCCGATCCAACTAAGCCGGACGTATTCCGCGTCAGCCAAAGACTCGACGTCCCGGTGAATGCCGCCTGGATCCGCATCGGCGTCCGCGACAAACTCACCAACCGCGTTGGCACCCTGGAAGTCCACCTCCCGCTCGTCCCAGAACCAGGCGCACCTGCAGCAACCTCAGCTCGCTAGCTCACCACGTGTCACCTCACCACACCGTTGTCATTCCGACCGGAGCGTGCCCTTCCCGAAGGGAAGGGCATGCGTATTGGAGGAACCTGCTTTTTTTCGCACCCTGCGCAGCCCTGAAAGCTCACTTCTTCTTCGGTAAATATTTCTTTTCCACCGACGCCACCACCACATAATTCGGATCCACCATCTCGTTCAAATGAATCTTCCCCACCTTCGACAACAGTTCATAAGCGTCGAGTTCAGACAGCCCATAATCTTTATGAATCCAGTGCACCAGTTCCGTCATGGCAATCCGCACCGCATCGTCCACCGGACGATACGCCCCCACCGTCATAATCGAGTCATCATTCTCAAACTGCGGCCAGCTGATCGTGCGACCCTTGATCACGCTGAGTTGCACCCGCGCCTTCAGCGGCACTTCGATCGCCGTCCCCGCGATCTCGCCGTCTCCCATAGCCGCGTGCCCGTCGCCAATATAAAAAAGCCCGCCCTTCACGTTCACCGGAAAATAAACCGTGTTGCCTACGCTGGCCTCGGGTGAATCCATGTTCCCGCCAAACTCTGCCGGCACTACCGAGCTGCGCGCCTCGCCGTTGGCCGGAGCCACGCCAATGCACCCAAAGAACGGATGCATCGGAATCTTCACTGAAAAATCCGAATCCAGCGCCTTGAACGTCGCCGTATTCGCCGCATGATCGATGGGATAAAACCACACCCGCTCCGGCAGCGGCGCATGCAGCATGGGCGTGTAATTCGTCTCATTGATCGCGCCAAATCCCGGAGCGAATGCGCCCACACCCATGTCTCCATCCACCTGCAAGTCAAGAATCTTCACCGCCAGCGTATCCCCCGGCTCGGCTCCTTCCACATAAAACGGCCCGGCCAGCGGATTGTCCCCCGTGGCCATTCTCAGCGTGTCGCCCGGCTTCTTCAACCCGTTGCCAAAGCAGTCGAGAGTATTGGTGTCGAGAATATCCCCCGACTTCAACCGCAAAACCGGCTCCGCGGTCGCGAAGAGATATTTCACATTCGCCGTCGTAGTCGTGTAATGCACCACGTTCTGCGCCAGCGCTGAACCTATCAGCAACGCAACCGCAAGAATGCGAGGAATCAAGAAGCCCTCCAGGACTTGTCAAATTTACACGTGTGTCATTCTGAGCGAAGCGAAGAACCCCTTGCAAGCCTCGCATCACCACCGGCATCTCAGGGAGTCTGCTCATCGATCGACCTGGCGGCCAACCCGGCTGTCGGCGACCGCGAGATCGGTGTATGATCATGCCGTTTCGAACTAATAAGGAGATTCAAGTGAGACTCCGCCTTCTAAACTCCGCCCTCCTGGCCTGCCTCTGCGCCTGTGCCTTCGCGCAAAGCTCGCCGTCCGCTCCCGAGCAGGCTGCCATAAACGCGATCCGCCCCGAAGCGATTCGCGCTCACATGCGTTTCCTCTCCGACTCGCTCTTGCAGGGTCGAGGCACCGGCACGACCAGCTACCAGATTGCGGCCCGCTACGTCGCCACTCAACTCGAGGCTTCGGGCCTGCAGCCCGCGGGCGTGAACGGAACCTGGTACCAACCCGTCCCGCTGCGCAAATCGGTGACCGACGACGCCAAGAGTTCGATCGTGCTGGTCACCAAAAGCGGCGAGCAAACTCTGGTTCCATTGAAGGACTACGTGCTCTACGGCAATCTGAACCAGGCGGACAGCAGTGTCGAAGCGCCCATGGAGTTCATAGGCTTCGGCGTCACCGCGAAAGAACACGATTACGACGATTACGCCGGCGCCGACGCAAAAGGCAAAATCGTCGTCGTGCTCGACGGCGCCCCGGCTAAATTTCCTTCGACCGTGCGCGCCTATTATTCCGACTTCAATGTAAAAGCGAAGAATGCGGTCGCCCACGGTGCGGTCGGCTTCGTCGACCTGATGACTCCCGAAGATCAGAAGCGCTACGCCTGGGACTGGCTGATGCCCCAGATCCAGATGGGAATCATGCAATGGCTCGAGAAAGATGGCACCCCGCACAACGGATTTCCCGAGTTGCGAGGCGGCGGGTTGCTTAGTCAGTCGGGCGCCGAAAAGTTGTTCGCCGGCGGCAGCAAGACTCTAGACCAGGTTTTCGAAACGGCAAAAGCCAGCCAGCCGCAGTCGTTCGCTTTGCCCGGCACAGCCCGCATTCACATCCTCAGCACACAGACTCCGGCCGACAGTCCGAACATAGTCGGCGAGGTCATGGGCTCCGATCCTGCGCTGCGCAGCCAGTACGTGGTCTACACCGCGCACGTCGATCACCTCGGAATCTGCCCGCCGGTGAACGGCGACAACGTTTGCCACGGTGCTCTCGACAACGCCAGTGGCACAGCCAGCCTGCTCGAAATTGCGCGCGCCTTCGCCAGCCTGCCCAAGGCCCCGCGCCGCTCGATCCTGTTTGTGTTCGTGACCGGCGAAGAAATGGGCCTGCTCGGCTCCGACTACTTCGCCTACTTTCCGACCGTCCCGCGCAGCGCGATTGCCGCCAACGTCAACATCGACGGCGCCCCCGGTCTGTTCTACGCCATGAAAGACTTGATCGTGCTCGGCACCGAGCACTCCAGCCTTGAGAAAGAAGTGCAGTCAGCCGCGAAGCGAATCGGATACTCCCTCAGCCCCGACCCGATGCCCGAAGAGAATTTCTTCATTCGTAGCGACCAATATTCTTTCGTGCAACAGGGCGTTCCCGCCGTAGATGTAACGGACGGCATCCAAGCCGTCGATCCAAAAATCGACGGATTGAAACTGCAGAAGGAGTGGATGATCACGAAATATCACACGCCGCTCGACAACATGGATCAAGCGCTCGACTATGCCTCCGCCGCGAAGGCCGCAGGGGTCAACTTTCTTATCGGCTACGAAGTGGCGCAGCAGGACGGGATTCCAACCTGGAACAAAGGCGACTTCTTCGGTGAGAAATTCGGCCCACGCCACAACGGCGACGGCTCAGCTGCAAAGTGATCAAGTGAGCGCCGGTCGCCCATTTCTCGCGCGCCCTTTGCGCGAGAGGTGGGCTGTCTCCCGACAGATATTTCAAGAGGTCAGCTTTTTCTTCCGCGCGTAAAAGCGCTGGAATTTCGCGCGGTTCCCGCAGCGCGTCATGTCGCACCAGCGCCGCTGATGGTTCTTGCTCGTGTCCAGGAAAAACCATTGGCAATCTTTCGACGAGCACGCCCGAACATAGGCCAACTCGTCCGATGCCAGCAACTCGGCGGCCGCGTGCGCAAGCGGCCACAGCACGCTGTCGAACGCGCTTATGTCGTCATACTTCCATTCGAAGCCGCCCTTTCCCGGACCTCGCGCAACCTGAACCAGACTTATGTGCGAGGCCGCACCCTGCGCATCGACATTGACTTTGCCAAGCGCGGCCGGAGGCACGGGCCGCTTGTTCATAAGCGCCCAAAACACATCGTGGATCGCCTCGCGCAACTCTCTGGCCCACTCCAGAACTTCCTGCGCGCCTCTCGGATCCAATTCCATCCGCCGGCGGAGCCGGTCAGTCTGCACGGAATCGAGCAGTCCTGTGTCTTCACCGAAATGCAAGAGGTCGACATACGTCTTCAGCAATTCCTTGGGTTTGATGGCAGGGTCCTTAACGTGACGATCATCGAGTGTGTTGACGAAGTCGAGGCAGACGTTGCCGGCAATCAAATCGAAGCGCGGTGGATAGCGCCGTTCGATTTTCCCGGTCTCCTTAGGTTCAGTCAAAAGCGCCCTCTTCCCCAGTCATTCTAACCGTTAAATTGATATTGACAAGTTAGGCTGTATATCCTAGGATTCCATCTAACCTATGAAACATAGTTAAGAGGTTAGATGGAGGTTTCGATCATGATGAACCATCAGGCCTCTCAAATCATCACGGCAATCCACAGCCGCGGGGTGCCGAATAAAAAGTTGCCCAACCAAAAGATGGTAAACATAGGAGGCAGGCCCGTGCTCGTGTCCAATCCATACCAATCCGCGAACGGCCCTAACCGCACGTACGCGATAAAGCTGACGCTTGCCTTTGCCGCGATCTATCTGGTCTGGGGCTCGACCTACCTCGCGATTCGGTACGCGGTCGAAACCATTCCACCGCTGGTCACGGCGGGAGTGCGGCACTCGATTGCGGGGACGATTATGCTCGCATGGGCCTGGGCGCGCGGGTTTAGGCCGACGCGCGCGCATTGGGCTTCGGGATTCGTGCTGGGAGCACTCTTCTTTCTGATCGGCCACGGCTCATTGCATTGGGCTGAACAATATGTGGGATCAGGACTGGCGGCGCTGCTCATCGCAACTGAGCCGATGTTCATTCTGGTGCTGGCCTGGTCGATAGGCCAGCAGAAGATCAGCCGGCTCAGCGCGCTGGGCCTGGGATTGGGCGTGCTGGGCGTGGCCATGCTCACGGGCGTCGAGTTGACGGTGAAAGGTTCAAGCCTGCTTGGGTTGCTGGCCGTGCTGGTGGGCTCGTTGTCGTGGTCGGTGGGAGTCGTGATCTCTCCGCGGCTGAAGCTGCCGGACGATGCATTGGGGCGGACGGCGATTCCGACTCTTTGCGGCGCAGTCATGCTGCTCGCAGCAGCTGGATTGACGGGTGAGTTTCACGCGACGCACTGGGCCAGCATTTCGAATAAATCGCTTTTCGGATTGGCCTATCTGATCGTATTCGGTTCGGTGGTCGCGTTCACTGCTTATACGTGGCTGCTGCAACGTTGTCCGCCGGCCCTGGTGGCGACGCACACCTACGCGAATCCAGTGGTCGCCGTGTTCTTAGGATGGCTGCTCGCCTCTGAGCCGCTGACTCTGCGAGTCGTGCTGGCATCGGTCGCGATCCTGGGGGCAATCCTTCTGATCCGCAAAGGGGAGCGCAGCGCGGTTCAGCGTCCGAACATGGTTGCATCGGCTGCTGAAATCCCGACGAAGGAATGCGCTTAAGGAAGTCCCCGTCGCTGCCGCTTAGAGAAAAACCCGCACTCCTCACGCACAAACTGCGCGAGAAAATCACGCCGGCAGCTGAGTGTAGTTCGGCCGTCCTGGTCACCCGTTTCTGCTTAGGTGACGGTCAGGACGAGGGTTTGGCTGGTTCCACCGCTGCTACAGCCCAGGTCAGAGGAGTTTCCGCCGGGAGTGGTCACCGACACGTTAGCGGCTCCCGGAGCGGAAATCACAGCGCTCGTGATGGTGACCTGCACCTGTTGGCTGTTGAGAACCTGGGTGGCGAGCGTCGTGCCATTAATCACTACGACGGAGGATGCGACCAGGTGACTGCCATTCACGGTGAGCAAGAATCCTTGCTGCACTTGGGCGAGCGTGATGGTGTCGGCGGAAAGAGTGGCAATGGATGGGGAAGGACGGGCGCTTCCGCACAAGGGGTTCAGTGATTTGCAGCCTTGCAACAGAAACACGGTGAGCAGTACCGCGCCGAGAGGCCGCAAAGAAGCGCTGATTCGTTTCATACTGCATCGTACACCGGGGAGCGTGGCCGCATGTCGATCGGGGGAACGGAAGTAACGATGCGATCGGCGCCGTGCTCTGTTTTTGACCGCATCAAAACGGCGCACCGTGGAGTCCGAAAAGAAATTGTGAGTAGACCCAATCCAGCCCGCTCCTGACCGCGTACTCCTGACAACAGGCAAGTTGGACGAAGTGATGTGCTCTGAGCCCCTGCCGGCCATGACGCCCCAACGCCTGAATTCTGCCCAGGAGATGGATGATGAATACACCGAACGAAACAGAATCCCTAAATCTGATCGCCCAGGCCGCTGAAGACAACGCGTCTCAGTTGTCCCGGCGATCGTTTTTCAAGCGCAGCGCTGTGATTGGAGCAACCACCCTGGTGGCGGCCGGTGGGATAACGACGCTGGCGTCCGCCATCACGAATCCGGTAAAGGCTTCGAGCGATGCTGAGCCGCATGAGTCCAGCAAACTGAAACAGAGCGACCGCAATATCCTGATCGCGGCGCAAATTGCCGAAGCGCTGGCGGTCACAACCTATACCAACATCATCAACACTTCGCCGTTCTTCACCCGCATTCCGAACGATGATCAGGGCTATCTGGTAGGAGCGCGGCAGGAAGAGATGTCGCACTATCTGCTGGAGCAGCAGGCCACCGATGAACTCACGCCCTATACCTCTTTCTACTATCCCGTGAACATGTTCGCCGACGCCCAGGTGACGCTGAATACTCTGGTCACCCTGGAGGATGCGTTCATTGCGGCATACCTGGTGGGAGTGCGCGACTTTACGACCGTGCAGCTGCGAATGACCGCGGCGCGCATCATGGGCATTGAAAGCGACCATCGTACGCTGGCGCGAGTAGTGGGTGGAGATGTCGCGCCGCAGGACGGCGGCCCCATCACGATGATCACGGGGGCGCAGGGTGTTCCCGAGAGCATCGCCCCGCCGAACAACAACGGCTATGAGAGAACGCTGTGCTGGACCAAGATCGATCAGGCAGTCGCGGCCCTGTTGCCTTTCGTGGACGCTACCGCCGCTGCTGCTGCCGGATTCAATACCTCGAAGTCGTATCCCTTCGAGCCGTTCAACCCGACCTTGCCAAATCCGCTCGGAGATTTCATTTCGTTCCGGGGATGCTGAGGAAGGAAAACCCAGGTCTCGCGAAAATGTCTCGCGAAAACGCGAGACCTGGGCAACCAAAGCGGAAAAACAATCGGATCGCAGGAAGGAACATTTTTTATGATTGAAGGATTGCTGCAGCCCATGCATCTCATCGTTCTTCTTGGAATCGCGCTGCTGGTATTTGGGCCGAAGAAGTTGCCGGAGCTAGGAAAAGGGCTGGGTGAGGGCATTCGCGGATTTAAGAGCGCAATGGCTCCAGCGGCGGAAAAGGACGAACCCGGCGGACCGAAGGCGTAGCCGCGGACTTGACCAGTCGCGAAGTCAGAATCTCCACCCTGTCTCTGCACGGGACGCAGAGACAAGGTGGGGCACTTCGGAGGACGGACGAAGGCGTCCGTCGCTACGTTAGCACTGGATCTTCTAGCTTTTGTGGTCGCGGCGGCGGAGGTAGTCGATGAACATTTGTTCGACGGGCTTGTCGTAGGCGATCAGGACGTGGCGGACAGTGTGTCCGCTGACGAAGTGGCAAACTTCTTCGGCGAGGTTTTTGGCGTGATCGCCGGCGCGCTCGAGCGACTGGGTCATGAAGATGACTTGCAGGCTGGCCTGGCGGTGCACGTTTTCCGGATTCTCGATGTGGCGCAGGAAGATCAGGTTGCGCAGGCGGTCCATCTCGGCGTCGGCGCGGAGGACGTCGATGGCCTTGCCGATTTCGCGGGCGGAAAATGACTCGCCGCAGTCGGTCAGCATTTTTTCGAGGATGGTGGCCATCTGGGTGAGGTCGCGCGTGTCTTCCGGATCGATTCGTCCGCTGACCGAGAGCGCGCTGTTGGCAAAGCTGAGCAGCAGGTCGCCGATGCGCTCGAGGCCGATCATGAACTTCATGCAGGCGAGTAGTTCGCGGGCTTCGGCGGGACCGACTTCGGTGATGGCGGTGGTGACGCCGTTGTCAATTTCGCGTATCGAGGGTGTCGAGTTCGCGCTCGCGCTGGCGCAGGGAATTGAGCAACGGGCTGGAGCCGGTGGCGATGCCTTCGGCGGCAGCCCCAGCGGCTTCCTTGGCCATGTTGCAGGCTTCCACGGTGCGGCGCACGATGTACTGATGAGCCGGTTCGGAGTCGGGAGTCTTGATCGCGCTGCTCATAACTTTCTCCGCCAATATTTCCACCGGTTGGTCCGCGGGGCGCGAACGCCGGCGGCGAAGCGATGTTGGAGAACCCTTACTGCGATTCCGCCGTTCATGGGATGGGATGGCCAACGGCTAAGAATAAGTTGCGCTGTGGAAGTCATGGTTAACAACCTGTGAATTTTCCGTCATTTTTTCGTGCATTTGCTCCCGATCCGGCGGGTTCAAGAATTATTGTCGGACTAGACGGGAAAAACTGCAAAAGGGGAAAACCGAGGCGGAGTGAAAAATCCCCACACTAGCCGCAAAGCGCGCGGCTAGAATGGGCCACCTACGCGTTTCTCGATCACGCTAGGCGGCGGGGAGCGTGAACAGGAAGGTGCTGCCGTGGCCGAGTTCGCTTTCGGCGCGGATGGAGCCACCGTGGGCGAGGACGATGTGTTTGGCGATGGCGAGGCCGAGGCCGGTGCCACCGGATTCGCGGGAGCGGGCTTTATCGACGCGATAGAAGCGCTCGAAGAGTCGCGGCAGATGTTCGCTGGCTATCCCAGCGCCAAAATCCTGGACGTAAAACTCAACCCCGAATTCTACTCCGAGTGCCCCGCCGCGGCGGCCGGGGCGTGCGCCTAGCAAGATACGTTTGCCTGAGCGGCCGTACTTCATGGCGTTGTCGATGAGATTGGAAAAAACCTGGTGAATGGCTTCGCGGTCGGCGCGCACCGGCGGCAGGGTTTCGACTGAGCTGTTTTTGCCGCTCGTTTCCGGTGTGTCCAGACCTACAATCTGCAACTCGACTTCCTGGTTGCGGGCGATCTCGCGGAAACTTTCTTCGGCGTCGTGCAGGAGTTCGATGGGCGGCACCGGCTCGGTCTCGAAACGGGTTTCGCCGGATTCCACGCGCGCCAGCGTGAGCAGGTCTTCGGTGAGGCGCGCCATGCGGGCGGCGTTCTTGCGGATGATTTCGAGAAATTCGCGGCTGGAGTCGTTGTTTTCGGAGCTGAGGTCGAGCAGAGTTTCGGAATATCCCTGAATCGAAGTCAGGGGCGTACGCAGCTCGTGGGAAACGTTGGCGATAAAATCGCGACGGGTTTTCTCGACGCGCTCAGTCTCAGTGAGGTCGCGGAGCACGGCGACGGCTCCGCCATCGGGCAAGGGAGCGGCGGTCACGTCGTAGGCGCGGCCGGGAATGATCGACGTGGCGCGGGTGGTCTTCACCTGCTTGGTGGTGGTGGCGGCTTTCACGGCGGCTAGAAAATCCGGATCGCGGATAGTCTCGACAACTGGCGCGTTGAGTCGCGTGTGCTGCGGGACGAGGCGGTCCATGGGCTGATTGGCCCATTGCACCAGGCCGTCGGAACTGATGGCGATGACGGCGTCCTGCATGCTGTTGAGCAGGGTTTCGAGTTGGCGCTGGCTGGAACGCACGGCGGCGAAGCTCCGTTCAACCTGGCCGGCAGTCTTGTCGATGGCCGCGGCGACGCGGCCAATCTCATCGAGCGGAGAATCTTCGACTCGCGCGTGCAGGTCGCCCTGCTCGATGCGGGCGGCTACGTCGACGATGCGTTCGAGGCGACGAGAAGTCCAGACCGACGCACTGGCCGCGATTCCTAGAGCGATAAATAATGCCAGCGCCGATCCCCAAAGCAGCCGCTGCCGAACCTGTGCCTGCACTGCTTCGACGTCTGAAAGCGGATAAGCGAGGCGCACCGCCCCCCCTGAAATTGGAACTGCGACATAGAGAAATGGAACGCCGAGCGCGGCGCTGCGGCGTTCGCTCTCGCCAGTGTTTCCCGAGAGCGCGGCAACGAACTCCGGGCGAGTTCCGTCGTTTTCCATACCGGTGGGGTTGGATTCTGAGTCGGCCAGTACTTTTCCGGAAGCGTCGATGATGGTGGCGCGGGCGCCGGCAGCCTGGCCTTCCTGCGCGGCGATTTCGGCGAGAGTGTGGTTGCGGTCGGTTTCAACCCGGTGTGCGAACAGTCGTGCCTTCTGTGTGAGGTTGCGCTCGATCTCGTTGCGCATCGACGATTCCCAGGCGCCGCTGAGCATGACGTCAAGGATGGTGGCAGTGGCAGCGATCACGATCAGGAAGACGGCCAGGAGTTTGAAGAAAATACGGTTCTTCACGTTCGCGTCATTCTCCAGACAGTGCGGATGACGCCCTTCATTTTGGAACCTCGAAGCGGTAGCCGGCGCCGCGCACCGTCTTCAAGTAGCGCGGGTTCTCGGGGTCAGGCTCGATTTTTTCGCGGATGCGGCGCACATAGACGTCCACCGATCGCGGGGTGACGTAAGCCGTATCGCGCCAGACGGAATCGAGGAGATGGTCGCGGCTGAAGACGCGTCCTTTGTGGCGCGCAAAATAGTCGAGCAGGCGGAACTCGGTGGCAGTAGTGGGCACGAGATTTCCGCTCACGGTGAGGGTCATGGCCGAGGGATCGATTTCGATTTCGCCGACTTTCATCGGGCTCGGCGGGAGCGGGCGCTCAAAGCGGCGCAGCACGGCCTTGACGCGAGCGACAAGTTCGCGCGGGCTGAAGGGCTTGGCGATGTAGTCGTCGGCGCCGAGTTCGAGACCGAGCACGCGGTCCGCTTCACTGCTCTTCGCAGTCAGAAAAATTACGGGCACGGAGGCGAGGCCGGGCGTCTGGCGAATAGTCCGGCAGATCTCGAGACCATCTTTGCCGGGCACCATGATGTCGAGCACGAAGAGCGCGGGGCGCTGGCGTTCGGCGTCGGCCAGCACGTTGGCGCCGGTGGGATATACGCGCACCGTGAAGCCTTCGTTCTCCAGATGATGACGGACGAGGCGGGAAATGTCAGGATCGTCTTCGACGACAAAGAGGCTTGGTTTCACGGGATTATTGTAACGAAGGCGATGGCGGGTACCTAGGGCCGAGTGGGGAGTTTTGCGAGGCGGATGCGGGATAAGGTCGAAAATTTACCGGATATTCACAATCAGGTTCGAGGCGCGGTCGAGATAGAAACGTTTGCCGGGCGGGATGACCGTGGTCGCGCTGTATTCGGTGATGATGGCGGGGCCGGTGTATTTTTGGCCGGGACGGAGGTCGTCGCGGGAATAGATTTTCGTTTCTAGTTTCTTGCCTTCGAATTCGACTGGGGCCTTGAGCTCGTAAGGCCTGCCGAGCTTTGCTCGGCCTGGACGGGCGAGAGCGCCCGTCCCCGCATGGTCCGCCTTGATTCGCAGTTGCGGGGATTTCACGATGGCCCGGAGGCGGAGGGTGACTAGCTCAACTTCGCGGGCGGGGTGCGAATAGCCGTAGCGGCGGTGGTGTTCTTGCTCGAAGTCGCGCAGGAGATTTTTCGTGAAGGGAAGGTTGAGTTCGTATCCTTGGCCGCGGTAGCGGAGGTCTACGGTGCGCTCGTACTGCTCTTTGCCGGGCCACGATTCAGTGCGAAAATCTGCCGCGGCGGTTTTTTCGAGTGTGGCGAATTCTTGATTTAGTTGCGCGGCGGGGATTTTCTTCGCGACTCGCCACAGGACGGTTCGAGAATAATCTTTCACGACATCGCTCGCGAGAATGCCGAGAGCCGAGAGCGCGCCGGGGAGCGCGGGGATGATGAGTTGCGGAATGCTGAGGGCTTCAGCGAGGGCGCAGGCGTGCAGGCCTCCGGCGCCGCCGAAGGCGACAAGAGCGAAGTGGCGCGGGTCGCGGCCGCGCTCGATGGAGACGACGCGGATCGCTTTCTCCATCGTGGCGTTCACCACGCGGATCACGCCCGCGGCGAACTGATCGAGCGTGAGTTTGGAACTCTTCTTTTTCAGCCATTCCGCGGTGATGCGGCGGGTGCGATCGAGATCGAGGGTGAAGTCTCCGCCGAGAAAGCGCGTGGGCTGCAGGCGGCCGAGGAGAAGATTAGCGTCGGTGACGGTGGGTTGCAGGCCGCGTCCGTAGCAGATGGGGCCAGGATCGGCGCCGGCGGATTCGGGGCCGACGCGGAGAACTCCGGCGGCGTCGAAGCGGGCGAGCGAGCCTCCGCCAGCGCCGACGGTGTGAATGTCGAGCATAGGAACGGCGACGGGCAGGCCGGCGATCTGCGCGTCGGTCGCGGTCTTGATTTCGTTTTCGACTAAGGAAACGTCGGTGGAGGTGCCCCCCATATCGAAGGCGATGATGCGGTCGAAGCCGCTGGCGCGGGCGGTGGTGAGGGCCCCGATGACGCCTCCGGCGGGGCCGGAGAGTACGGTGCGCGCGGGTTCGCGGGCGGCGGTGGAGAGGGCGGTGATGCCTCCGCTGGATTGCATGACGAAGATGCGAAGACCGGCTTCCGGCTTTCGGCTTCCGGCTTCCGACCCGGGACGCGCCGCATTTTCCGAAAGCCGAGAGCCGGAAGCCGAAAGCCGATCTTCCAGATTTTCCAGGTAATGCTGCATTACTGGTTGCAGGTAGGCGTTGATGACTACTGTGGAGGTGCGTTCGTACTCGCGGAATTCGGGGAGGATTTGGTGTGAGATAGAGAGTGGTACGGTGAGCGAATTCAGGGCGGTGGCGGCGGTTAATTCGTTTTTCGGATTGGCGAAGGAGAAGAGGAAGGAGATCGCGACAGACTCCGGCTTTGCGGCGGCGAGTTGCTCGACGAAGGTGCACAATTCCTGCGGCGTTGGTGTGGTGAGGATTTCGCCGTCCGCGGCGGTGCGTTCGTTCACGCCGAAGCGTAGATCTTTAGGGACTAGCGGCTCGATCCGGTCGAAGAAAAAATCGTAGAGCTTGGGGCGAGCCTGGCGTCCAATCTCGATAGCGTCTTGGAATCCTGCGGTGGTGACGAGCGCGGTGCGAGCGCCTGTGCGTTCGAGCAGCGTGTTGGTGCCGACCGTGGTGCCGTGGAGCAGGATAAGTTCGCGGTCGCGTTCTTGCTTGTCGACGATTTTACGAAGTGCTTCGACAATGGCTTTCGAGGGGTCTGCCGGCGTGGAAAAAACTTTGAGCATGCGCAGGCGGCCGCGCTCGATCCAGACGCAGTCGGTGAAGGTGCCGCCGGTGTCGATGGCGATGCGGAGTGGTGGAGAGCGGCGGGGCATTGGGGAAAAGGTGAAGAGAAAGGGTAACACTCCGCCGAAAATCCAGGGCAGAGTCTGTCGGCTAAAGCTGGTGCGGTTGGCATGATCTAGCGCAGCGTTGAAAGTGCTGCCCCGAACTGGTGCGACCTGGATTCCACACAAAAACCCCGCCTCGCTGTGCTTGGCGGGACGGGCGAAGGCGCCTTTCCCCACAGGAGCTTTCTCCCCGTGAGTTGCCTTAGTTGCTCGTTACTTTCGTGTCGGTCTTGGGATGGGGCAGCAGATCTTTTGCCGGCAAGCTTGCGTCGAAGACGAGGTTGAAGAAGCCGACCATCATCTCGTCAGAGTTCTGCTGTCCCCAGATGACCGTCTTTGTGGGGTCGGGATTCTCGGGGTTGTCGGGTGAGTTGTCGAAGTGAGCCGTGCACTCGATTTTTGTGCCTGTGGGCAGAGTTATCGGATTGACCAGGTTGTACCAGAGTTGCCAGTGCCAGTTGTAGGCGGGAACTTTCAAGAGGGTCTGCGTCTCACCCGTAGGGAAGACCAGACGATATTCAAAGTCTTTGCCGCGGGTGTGCATGTGAGGATGGAGGGCGACCAGCCTGACTTCTCGGGGGACTTCGAACGACGCATCCACGCGGTAGTTGGGATCTCCGGGGGGAATTTTGAAGGTGCCGTTCACGGCGGAGAGCGTGAGGACGCGCTCTTTCGGTTTCTCTTTGGCGAAGACGATTCCGACGCGGGTCTGATCGGTCGTGGCCTTGCCGGTGGGCGTGTAGTGCACTTCGAGGACGATGTCGGAGCCGGCTTTGATCAGCTTGGCCTGGCCGGGCCGCAGGATTTCAGCATTCTGACCGGGAGCGTAGCCGACCAGAAAGTCGCTGGGGAGCGCGCTAGTGTCATTCTTGTCGTCTTGTTTTGGCGGGGGAGCTTCGAAAAAGACTCCGGGCTTTTGGCCTTTGAAGTAGTTCGATCCGGGCTCGCGGACATACGCAATGATGTGATGGACCACGGAGCGGTCGGTGGGGCGCGCTTCGGCCGCCTGCACCCACTTGTCTTCGGTGAAGCCGGTCGGAAGGATGACGTATTGGTATTCGACCATGCCGGAGTCGGGAACGGAGTACGGGTGCGGCAGTTCGAAGATTGCGTCGGGCTTGGGAATGCCCCAGCCGTCCACGAAAGTTGCGGGGGCGGGCATATCTTTCGGATCGCCTTGCGGAGTGCCGGAATTGGCCCAGGCCAGAATCGTGCTGATTTCTTTCTCGGTGAGCGAGCGGTCGTTGGCGAAGTGTCCGATGGCGGGATCGGCGAACCAGGGAGGCATTTGCTTCTGTTTCACGGCAAGCTTCATGGCAGCGGCCCAGGGGCGCGCCTGCTCATAGGTTAGAAGCGGAAAGGGCGCGGCTTCGCCGGGGCGGTGGCAGGTCTGGCAATGCTTTTGCAGAATTGGGGCGACGTCTTTGGTGAAGGTGGGAGCGGGGCTCTGGCTAAGGGAATATGTGGCCAAGGAGATGATCACCGTCGTCGTCGCAAGTATTCGGCCCATGGAGATTGGTCCTCGGAAAGCGGAGTCGGTTGCACTTTGGAGGGAAGAGTATACCGTGACTGCTCGGGTGTCGCTCTCACTATTTAGCAGGCACGGCAAGACCGTTTCGCCGCGCGAGGCGGACGGCGCTCGAGGCCGCCTGTCCCCACATAAATCTCTGCTCATTTGGCGGTGAAAGCCAGCGTGACCAGCGTTTTCTGCTCGACCTCGTGAGCCTTGCTACTTCCTGTCGCGGGGCTGGCGCCTGAGCTGCGCTTCACGCTCAGCACGGGGCGGCCGCCGGAGATTCGCTTCAGGCGCGGGAGCATGTTGAACATGGCGCCCATGTTGGCGGGCTCTTCCTGTACCCAGACGATGTCGTTGTTTTTGCCGTGGCGTTCGAATTCGGCGACGACTTCGTTCTCGGGAAATGGGTAGAGCTGTTCCAGGAAAACGATGGCAGTGCCCGTGTCTTTTCTTTTCTTGCGCTCGGCTTGCAGTTCGTGGCCGATTTTTCCGGTGCAGATCAGGATGCGGTCGGCTTCTCCGACTTCGGTGTCGGGAATGACGTTCAGGAAATTCTTGTGGGTGAAATCTGCAATGGGTGAACTCGCGTCGGGATGGCGCAGCATGCTTTTTGGAGTGAAGACGACGAGCGGCTTGCGCCAGTGGCGCAGGGCCTGACGGCGCAGCAGATGGAAATACTGCGCGGCGTTACTCGGCTGCGCGATTTGAATATTGTGTTTGGCGGCGAGCTGGATGAAGCGCTCGATTCTCGCGCTGGAATGTTCTGGCCCCTGGCCCTCGTAGCCGTGGGGCAGAAGCATCACGACCCCGGAGAGCAGGTTCCACTTGGCTTCTCCGGCGCTGATGAACTGGTCGATGATCGCTTGCGCGACGTTGACGAAGTCGCCGAACTGAGCTTCCCAGAGCACGAGCGATTCGGGATAGTCGCGGCTATAGCCGTATTCGAAGCCGAGGACGCCGGCTTCGGAAAGTGTCGAGTTATAGATTTCGCAGCGGGCCTGACCGGGCGCGATGTTTTCGAGCGGCACGTACTCGTTTTCGTTTTCGATGTCGATGAGCACGGAGTGGCGCTGGTTGAATGTGCCGCGGCGGGAATCCTGGCCACTGAAGCGCACGTGGGTTCCGGCTTTCACGAGACTCGCGAACGCGAGGGCTTCAGCCATGCCGTAGTCGGCGGGGCGCCGGCCAACGCCCATCTCGGCGCGCTGTTCGAGCAGCTTCTTTACTTTCGGATGAATGTGGAATCCGTCGGGATACGTGGTGAGGCGAGTTGTGAGTTCGGACAGTTCTTCGGGCGAGAGTCCGGTTTCGACTTCGTATTCAGGGCGGTAGGCGCCGCCGTAGTAGTTGTTCCAATACTTAGGCAGGTCGCGCATCAGCGGTTTTTGCTTGATGCTGCCAGCTTGTTTCTGCGCGGCTTCGAACTCGGCCTTGATGGCATCGGCGCGAGACTGCGCGTCGGTGGCGCCGGTGTCGTCGGCGTAGATTTCCCAGAGCGGCGGATGCTCTTTGATCTTTTTGTAGAGCAGCGGTTGGGTGATGGTGGGGTCGTCGACTTCGCTGTGGCCGTGGCGGCGGTAGCCGATCAGATCGATCACGACGTCGGTGCCGAATTTATAGCGGTACTCGGTGGCCATGCCGGCCACGCGGACGACGGCGTCGACGTCTTCGCCATTGACGTGGAAAATGGGAATCGACTGGCGGCGCGCGATGCAGGCGGCGAAGCGCGTGGAGTGCTCTTCGGTATAGCTGGTGGTAAATCCGAGAAGATTGTTGACGACCACATGAATCGTGCCGCCAACGGTGTAGCCGGGGAGATCGGCGTAGTTCATGGTCTCGGCGAGGATACCTTGTCCGGCGAACGCGGCGTCGCCGTGAACCAGGAGCGGAAGATATTTCTCGCGTCCGCCTTCGCCGGTGCGGTCCTGCTTGGCGCGAGTGCGGCCGACCGTGACGGGGTCGACGGCCTCGAGATGGCTGGGGTTCGAGACCAGGTGGATGTGAACTTTTCCGCCGCTGTAGGTTTTGTATTCCCCGGTCGCGCCCATGTGATATTTCACGTCGCCAGAGCCGAGCACGCTGCGCGGGTCGACGTCTTCAAATCCAGCGAAAATTTCCTGCGCGGGGCGCTGGGCGACGTGGGCCATCACGTTGAGGCGGCCGCGATGGCTCATGCCCATGACGAGTTCGACGGCGCCGAGGCGGGAAGCGGTGTCGAGAACTTCGTCGGCGAGCGGGATGAGCGCGGTGACGCCTTCAAGCGAAAAACGTTTGCTGCCGAGATAGCGCTGCTGCATGACCTGCTCGAAGATGTCGGCGCGAATGAGCAGGTCGAGGATGCGAGCCTGGTCTTCTTCGGTAACCTCGAAACCCTGAACGGCGATTCCATGCGGTCGTAAATCCACTGGCGGCGATCCGGGGAGTAGATGTGATTGACCTCGACGCCGATGGTCGACGAGTAAATGGCGCGGGCTTCGCGGGCGTATTCGCCTTCGCGTTCGAGTTCAGGCGTTTCACGCGGGCGGAGGAAGCCGAGCGGGTCGAGGTCGCCCTCAAGGTATCCCCACTGGCGGTAGGCGTTGAATATGCGCTCGCGCTCCGGGTTGCTGGTGGCTTCGATTACCGCGGCGCGGGAGCCGCCATTGGATGTCTTGGATTTAGAGGTCATGATTTCGGGATCGTAAGAATTACAGCTACTAGAATAAAGGATGCCGGGGTGGGTGCGGGGGATTCGGCGAAGAGGGCCAACGGCCTTGACCACAAAGAGCACAGAGGAACTCAGAGGAAAATCCTAACTTCCCGCGGAAGGCGCGAGAATGGGATATCCGGCCACGGAGAGATTCGAGGGGATTGGCGTAGAATTCTGCTTTCATGGAGCAGTCCTCTGAGAATCGCCTAAGAGGATGCTAACCGTAGAGGAAAATCGAGACTCTGAAGAAAGCTGGAAAGGGCTTATTATTTTGCGTCTCCGGCGGGAGTTGAGGAATCTGTAGATGGATGCTAAACGTGGGGCGGGGCTGTACGTCGAAAGTGATGGATGGTCAGGGTTCTCCAGAGCAAACACAACGTAGACGAGAACGGTTTTCGGCATATGGCAAATAATTTTCAAGAATTGGCGGTAAAGGGCTTGCTGGCCGCGGGTTTAGCGGCCAGCGTGATCACCGTAGGTTGTACCAGCAACGCGGCGCAGACGCCTAAGTCGGGCGGTCCGATGGGGATGCCGGTCAAGGTGCTGGAGGCAAAAGCGGTTCCGGTCAACGACGCCAGCGAGTACGTGGCCACCATGAAATCGCGGGAATCAGCGGTGATCATGCCGCAGGTCGAGGGGCAGATCACGCAGATTTTCGTGCACTCTGGCGAGCGGGTGGAGGCTGGCGCGGCATTGATCGAAATCGATCCGCTGAAGCAGCAGGCCACGGTGAAGAGCCAGGAGAGCGCGCGGGCGGCGCAAGAGGCGAACCTGATCTGGGCGAAGAAGCAGTATGAGCGCACCCAAGGGCTTTCGGCTGCGGGCGTGGTGAGCAAGCAGGATATGGACCAGGCGAAGTCGAACCTGGATGCGGCTCAGGCGCAGATGGAAGCACTCGATGCCAATCTGCGCGAGCAGGTCGTGCAGCTGCATTACTACAAGGTGGTCGCGCCGCGGGCTGGGATTGTGGGCGACATTCCGGTGCGCGTGGGAGATCGCGTTACGGTTTCGACGCAGCTGACGACGGTCGACCAGCCGGGCAGCCTGGAAGCTTACGTCTATGTGCCGATCGAGCACTCGTCGCAGCTGAAGATGGGGCTTCCGGTGCAGGTCGTAAACAGCGATGGCAAGGTGCTGGCGGATTCGCGGATCAGCTTTATTTCTCCGCAGGTGGATAACACCACGCAGACGGTTCTGGTAAAGGCGCGCATCGTCAACGGCAACGACGCGCTTCGGCAATCGCAGTTCATTCGGGCGCGCGTGGTGTGGGGGACGCATAACAATCCGGAAGTGCCGATTCTCGCGGTGTCGCGGCTGGCCGGGCAATATTTTGCTTTTGTGGCCGAATCGCAGAATGGTGGCGGCTCGTTCGTGGCGCGGCAGAAACCGCTTACCATCGGCCAGACGGTGGGTAATGACTACGAAGTGCAGGGCGGCATCAAGCCTGGGGATAAGATCATTATCTCCGGCACGCAGTTTCTGCTGGACGGGGCGCCGGTGATTCCGCAGAGCTGACGCGGCTTCCGGCACACTCGGTTTTCCAACCAGTTGTGATTCAAGTAACTCAACTCGCAGCGGCGAGAGCCGTTGCATACGGGATTCCTCATGCTGGTTAATTTCTTCATTCAACGTCCGGTGTTTGCGACGGTGTGCGCGCTGCTGATTCTTTTGGCGGGCCTGGCCGTGATACCGACGCTGCCCATCTCGCAGTTTCCCAACCTCGCGCCGCCGCAGGTGGCCGTGACCAGCGTCTACATTGGGGCCAGCGCGCAGACAGTGGAAAGCGCGGTCACGATTCCTATCGAGCAACAGGTTAACGGCGCGGAGGGGATGAAGTACATCACTTCCACCAGCGGCAACGACGGAACCAGCATCGTGACCGCAACGTTTGACTTGAGCCGCGATCCGGACCTGGCGACGGTCGACATCCAGAATCGCGTGAACACGGCCTCCGGGCGGTTGCCAAGCGCGGTGAAAGCCGTCGGCATCACGACGGCGAAGACTTCGCAGAACTTTGTGTTTGGCGCGGCTGTCTACGCCGACCGGGACCAGAGCGGCAAAGAAATCTATCCCACGTTGTTCCTGAGCAATTATCTCGACGTGTATGTGCGGGATGCGCTAAAGCGTATACCGGGCGTGGCGGACGTAATCATTTTCGGCGAGCGCAAATATTCGATGCGGCTGTGGCTGGATCCGGGCCGGATGGCCGGACGCGCGCTGACGGCGACCGACGTGGTGAGCGCGCTCTCGGAGCAGAACGTGGAAGTCGCGGCTGGGCAGGTTGGGCAGCAGCCTGCCCTTGCGGACCAGAATTATCAGATCAGCGTGCGGGCCGTGGGGCGGTTGAGCGAGCCGGCGCAGTTCGACAACATCATTCTGAAGACGAACGCCGACGGCACGCTGGTGCGGTTGCGAGATGTGGGGCACGCGGAACTCGGCGCGGAGAGTTACGCGAACGATGTGCAATTCGACGGGCACGATGCGATGGGCCTGGCAGTTACACAGCTCTCGACAGCGAACGCGCTCGACGTAGACCGAAAAGCGATTGCAGAGTTGGATCGGCTGTCGAAGAGCTTCCCCCCCGGTATGCACTATAAGGTTGCGTTCGATACTACCGACGCGGTGGGCGAATCGATTCGCGACGTGGCCTTCACGGTAGGTTCAGCGATCGCGCTGGTCATCCTGGTCATCTTTATTTTTCTCGGCGACTGGCGGACGACGATGATTCACTTCATCGCTACTCCGGTTTCGCTGATCGGCACTTTTGTTTTTGTGAAGTTGCTTGGCTTCTCGATCAATACGCTGACATTGTTCGGCATCACGTTGGCCACGGGCCTCGTGGTCGACGACGCGATCGTGGTGATTGAAAATATTGAGCGCCACATTACTGAGGGCGAGCACGACTCACACAAGGCGGCAGCGGCGGCGACCGCGGAAATTACGAGCGCGGTCATCGCCACATCACTCGTGCTGGTTGCGGTGTTTGTGCCGGTGGCATTTTTTCCTGGCACGACGGGCATTCTGTTTCGCCAGTTTGCACTGACGATCGCATTTTCCATCGCGATCTCGGCGTTCAACGCGCTGACCTTGGCCCCAGTGCTGGCGGCGATTTTCCTCAGCGGCGGACATCGGAAGAAGTGGTGGTTGCTGCAGAAATTTGACGACGGCGTCTCGGCTGTTACGCGCTGGTACAGCGCCCTGCTGCATCACGTGCTGAACTACAAGCTGGCGATGTCGATCGTGTTCTTCGCCGGGCTCGGGCTCACTTACTTTGTATTTACGCGCGTACCGACCGGGTTCGTCCCGGATGAAGATCAGGGATACTTCATCATCGTGATCCAGGCGCCATCCGGGGCGTCGCTGGCCTATACGAAGGCGATCGGGAAGCAGATTTCGGACTTGCTGGCGGATGTACCCGAGGCCGAGGGAACGTTCTCTGTGGCGGGCTTCAGCTTCGCGGGTGCGGCGGCGAACCAGGGGATTATCTTCGTCCCGCTGAAACCGTTTTCACAGCGCAAAGGCGACACGCATACTGCGTCGGCGATTTTGAACCGCATTCGTCCGCGAATGTTTGGAGTTTCCGGCGCGATCGTTTTTCCGACGCTGCCGCCGCCGATTCAAGGATTGAGCCAGTTTGGCGGGTTCCAGTTCGTGGTGCAGGATCAGGCGGCGCACAAGCTCGATGAACTGGCGGGTACGGCGTACGGTCTGCTGCAGCAGGCGGGGCAACGCAAGGATCTGACGCGGTTGTTCACGTCGTTCACGGCGAATGATCCGCAGTATCTGGTGACTATTGACCGCGAGAAGGCTAAGAGCCTGCATGTGCCGCTGTCGCAGATCACGGACGCACTGGGCGTGTACATGGGGTCATCGTATGTGAACGATTTCGATTTCAATAACCGCTCTTACCGCGTGTACGTACAAGCCGACAAGGAGTTTCGGGCGCAGGCTGACAACATGAAGCAGTTTTACGTGCGCTCTGACAGTGGGGCGATGGTGCCGCTGGAGAACCTGATCAGTGTGACGCAGACCACGACGCCGCAGGTCATCAGCCACTACAACTTGTTCCGGTCGGCGGAAATCGACGGCTCGCCGGCCCCGGGATACAGCTCAGGGCAGGCGATCGCGGCGATGGAACAGCTTGGGGCGAAGATGCCGCAGGGATTTACTTACAGTTGGACGGGGCTGTCGCTGGAGGAGTTGGCGGCGGGCGGAACGTCGCTGATTCTGTTTGGACTGGGCACGCTGGTCGTGTATCTCACGCTCTCGGCGCAATATGAGAGTTTCGTGCTGCCGTTCATTGTGTTGTTGGCAGTGCCCATGGCGCTGCTGGGAGCGCTGGGCGCGCAATGGCTGCGCGGCCTGCAAAATGACGTGTTCTGCCAGGTTGGGCTGGTGATGCTGGTCGGGCTGTCGAGCAAGAACGCGATTCTGATCGTGGAATTTTCAGAGCAGTTGCGCGAGCGCGGGCTGCCGCTGGTGGAAGCGGCGGTGCAGGCGGCGGCGATTCGTCTGCGGCCGATTCTGATGACGTCGCTGGCATTTATTTTGGGCGTGGTGCCGCTGGTGCTGGCCACAGGCGCGGGCGAGAATGGGCGGCATTCTGTGGGCACGACCGTCTTCGGCGGCATGATTATGTCGACCGTGCTGAATTTGTTTTTTATTCCAGTGCTGTATCTGATTATCGAGGGATGGCGCGAGCACGGAAAGGCGCCGGTGGTGAGCGCGGTTCCCGCGCAATCTTAGGTTTTCTTTCGCATCTTCGGAGTTCGTTCTGCTTCTTGCTAGCTAACCCATGGCTTGCGCCGTGGGCTGCGTTCTTTCGCCGTTTCGCGGCTGGGACTTCGTTGCGTTCATCTTAATTCCCGGGCTGTTTGCGATAAGCTTTTCTCCCGACGTTGCTAACAAGTCCCGCTTCTTCTTGCGCGCCTCTTTGCGGCGCATCTTGGCCATCCATTCTCTCGAATACATCGTGCCGCGGCACTTGCGGGAACCGCAGTGGCAGGGCGCGGGATCTTCGTCGTCGTAGAGGTTGTAGTCCCAGAGGAGTTCTTCGCCGGGGGCAATGTCGCGGATGGCGAAAATCCAGACCCGGCCCCTGATCTCGTCGACTTCGCAGTTGGGGTCGCAGGAATGATTCAGGTAGGCGCCCATGCCGTGGCCGTCGATCACGGTCTTGCCGTCGTCCAACCCGTAAAGATAGGTTCGCTCGACGCCGTCGTAACGGCGGTCGGCTTCCTCGGCGGTGATGCGCTCGCCTTCGTACTCGACCAGGCGCGTTCCCTTGCGAACGTGGGTTGAGGTGTAGACGCCGACGGAATGAATGGGCGAAGGACGAACCACTAGAGCCATGAACTAATTTCGCATGGCCGGGCGGTTTTGGGGAATGCAAAATTGAGGAATGAGGGAATTTTGCGATTCAGTAATTTGAGAACTGAGGGTGTGTGATCCGCACAATCGCTCGCGTCTTATTCCGGGTCGTAGACAGAGCTGCCGAACCCTTGCTTGCGCGCGGACTCCTGCAAGTCTTCGAGTTGCTTTTGCTGCTGCTCCAACTGACTTTTCATGGTCTCCACCTGATCCTGCTTGCGTTTTTGTTCCTCGTTCCACTGAACGCAGTTACTCACGCAATTCGCGCCGGCGTACTGAATGGAGTCACTCAGGCTGGCGATGCCGCTCTGCAACTGGGCGATGTTGTCCTTCTGGGCTTGAATCTGGGTCTTCCACTGATCGGCTGCGCCGCTGTTGTCGGAACTGGGCTGCTCGTCGGACGGGGCCGCGGGGTTCGAACCTTTCGCGGTCGTCAGGGTCGATCCAATGTGCGATGGGACTTCATCGTTGGTGACGACGTGAGACGACTTGGCCGAGGCATTCTTGACGCTTGCGGCTGCGCCAGATGCGGTCTTAGGGCCGTCAACGTTGCCCGGGTCGCCTTTGTTTGGACCGGCCGGATTCTGCGCGTCTTTGCCAGGTGTGGAGGAGTCTTTGGATTGCGCATCCTTCTGCTGTTTCTGCAGACGAGCCTGGCGCGCCACGTCGCCGAGGGAGGGCGAGTCGTCCTGGGCATACATCGGCAAGGCGCACAGGAAGGCGCCGGCTGCAAGCAAAACCAAAATTCGCCGTGTCGGCATCTACTAAAACCTCCAGACGCGATCTGTTGGCGTTCAACCATGGTATCGCCGGCGGGGGAGCGATTTGAGGTTACTTTTGTACCCTGGGCTGAAGTGACCATTCTGCGGACTCGTCCTTGAATCTACCGCCCTGTAGCCCTCAGTTTCTTCTCCCGTTATGCAACCAACTTATGCACTATCGCGGCGCTGAAATCCTTGACAACACAGGCAACTCTGCTAAAGTTCGAAGACAGGTTTCGATACTTCGATCCTATTGGCAGGTGCCATGGTCATGAAGAATGTGTACGAGGTACTGCGACAAAAAGAGATGGAATTGACCCGCCTGGAGAAGGAAGTGGAGGCCCTGCGACTGGTGGCTCCGCTGCTCTCCGAGGAAAAAGAAATGATGTCGGACATGGGCAAGCCTGCCCTGGCGACCGCGGTGAACGGACCCCAGGCGACTGCTCGGCTTTCGGTTCCGGCGCCACCCTCGATTCCTGCGCCGCAACCGGTGCGCGCGGCCGGATGGGAAGACACGGCCAAGCGCTGGCCGTAGACCCAGTGCCCAGCGGTTCATCTCCATGTGAAGCTCGTTCCTTTCCAGCCTGGGATGCGTCCCGGGCTGTTGTGCGTGTAAGGGTGGCACAAACGTGATCCATAACGTCATGAATCCGGAGGCGCGTATGACGATGAGGAAGGCAGTTCTGCTGGGGTCAGCGTTGGCGATTGGTTTGACGATGACTGCGGCCGCCAAAGACAACGTGATGCAGGGAACACTCATCTCAGAAAATTCAGTGCAGTGTGGCTCGCAGGCCAATGGCAAGAAGAAGACCGTGGAAATGATGTGCCAGGAATATGTGATCCGCACTGAGACAACCGAATATCACGTGCGGCAGGAAAAGGAAGCGCACAAGGCCATGCTGCCGGTGAATGCTCCGGTCGAGTTGACCATCAAGAAAGATAAAGCGAAGTTTAAGGTGAATGGGAAGGAATACGAAATGCTGGTGGTGTCGGAGTCAGCGGCGCCGGCGGCTGGAACTCCTGCGGCTACACCCGCTCCTGCGGCGAAACCCTAGCGACCACGGGGCTGAAGCCCGTATTGGTTTGTGATCGCTCTACGCGGCGCTAAAGCGCCGCTCTTCCACTAGTTTGCCAGGGCGGCTCCACGCTCGGACGCCGCACAGGGCGCCGTTCTTCCGCTACGCTTCGACAATCTCGCGCAGGGCGGCCAGCAGGCGGTCGACTTCGTCGACGGTGTTGTAATGCACCAGACCGATGCGCAGGAAGCCGCCGGATTTCTCAACGTCTAAATGTTCGGTGAGGTTGAGGGCGTAGTAGTTGCCATCCCAGGTGAAGAAGCCGCGCTCGCCGAGTTTGGTGGAGAGTTCCAGCGGCGTGTGATTTTCGATTCTTACCGCGAGCGTGGCGCAGCGTTCGTCGAAACGGGCGGGGTCGGTGATGCCGTAAATCTTCAGGCCGCGAATTTTCTTCAGGCCGGTCATCATTCTTTCTAAGAGCCCGCGCTCGTGCTCGTGGATGGCGGCGTAGGCGGCGGCGATGGCCGCGCGTCTTTCAGTTGTCCCGCCTTCATTTGAACCACTTCTGTCGGCAGCATCGTTCCCACCCTTCGAAAACCGCGAAGAGCCTGCCCTGAGCTTGTCGAAGGGGTGGGGCAGCCTATTCGTAGCTGCTCTATTCGTTAAACCATTCTTTGAGTCGCGGCCGAGGTCGGCGATGTATCCCACGCATGCGGTGATTCCGGCGATGCACTCGTGATTGAGCGTGCCCCACTCCCAGCAATTCGGAATCGCATTCGTGTTGGGGCGAACCTTGTAAGGACGCAGGCGCTGCAGATGCTCGCGCTTGCCGAAGAGCACGCCCATGTGCGGGCCAAAGAATTTGTAGGTCGAGCACACCAGAAAATCGCAATCGAGCGCGGCTACGTCGATCAGGCCGTGGGGGCTGTAGTGGACGGCGTCGATGTAGGCGAGGGCCCCGGCGGCGTGGGCCAGGCGGACGATTTCTTTCACGGGATTGATGGTGCCGACGGCATTCGAGGCGTAGCCGGCGGCGACCAGCTTCGTGTGGGAATTTATTTTGGTGGCGAGGTCGGTCATGTCGAGGGTGCAGTCCTCGTCGTGGATTTCGGCCCAGCGGACGGTGATTCCTCTGTCTTCCGCCATGGCGAGCCACGGGGAAACGTTGGCGTCGTGGTCGAGGCGTGTGACGACGATTTCGTCTCCGGGCTTCAACTCGCGGCCGATTGCGCGGCTCATGGCAAACGTCAAGGTCGTCATGTTCGGGCCGAAGATTACTTCGTCGCCGGCGCAGTGCAGGAAGTCGGCCATGGCGCCGCGGGCTTCGGCGATCATGGCGTCGGTGTGTCGGCTGGTGGCGTAGGCTCCGCCGGTGTTGGCGTTGTCGCGGCGCAGGTAGTTCGAGATGGCGTCAACCACGCGCTGCGGCACTTGCGTCCCGCCGGGGCCGTCGAGAAACGCAGCGGGATGTCCGTTGACGGTTTGTGCGAGCGAGGGGAACTGGGCGCGGACGTGGGCGATGTCGAGTGTGGGAGCGATGGTTTCGGTTACGGGCATGTCATCCAATTCTATCTCGCGACGCGGACGGTTGCTTCGCCGTGGAAGAGCGGCCCTTCAGGGCCGCGTCGATTGTATGAATGAATGACGACTTTAGCCGCTGTAACGGCTGGCCACGGCTCCCCGGACATGTAGACAATGTTCGTCGGGGGCCGAAGCCCGGTTGGTTGTGAGTAGGCGCTAACGCGGCCCTGAAGGGCCGCTCTTCCACGCTGCTACACGTCTCCGTGTCAGCGCGCGTGCGCTGCCCTCACAAAGTCCGCCAACATCCCATACGCCGTGGCATACAGGCCGGGGTTTTCTTCCGTGATGGCCAGGCCCGGGAAGATGTCCGTTTCGAAGTGGATGTAGGACGAGGTGCCGGCTATCTTGCCCATGGGCGAAGTGGCCAGCACTTTTTCGGGCATGACGGTGGCCTCTACGCTTGCGTTTTCGCCTTCGCCCACGCGTTGCGCACGGCAGACCAGCTTGAAGGGCCAGCCGTCGCGGCGGGCGTTGCGCAGGGCTTGCGGAGTGAGGTCGCGGATGCCTTCGCGCTCGATGTTTTCGAGGCGGACGGGAATATCCATCAGCACCGTGATCAGAGCTGCGGTTTTGACGGCGGCGTCCCAGCCATCGATGTCGTGAGTTGCGTCGGTTTCGGCGATGCCGAGGGTTTGGGCTGCACTCAGAGCTTCGTCGAAGGTCACGCCGTTTTCCATCTCACCGAGAATGATGTTGGTCGTCGAGTTCAGGATTCCGTGGAAGCCTCGCAGGTGAACGGTGGGCATCTGGTCGAACAGAGAAAAGATGGGGACGCCGTCCATGACTGTAGATTCGAAAAGGAATTTTTTCCCGCGTGCGGCAGCCAGGTCGCGCAGTTCGCGGTAGGCATGGACGAGTGGGCCCTTGTTGGCGGTGATGGCGTGGGCTCCGTGCTCGAGGGCCGCGCGGATGTGGTCGACGGCGGGCTGGCCGCCGGCCACATTGAGCGATGTGGCTTCGAAGAGGACGTCGGCACGGGCGGCACCTAGCCAGTCGCGAACGTTGTTCGGGACGTCTTGGTCGACGTGCACAGACGAATCCGTTACGGGTTTTTCGCGAGCAGACCCTGTCCTGAGCTTGTCGACGGGAACGCCCGCGCATTCGTCCGGATCGACTCCGGCGGGATCGGCGATCCAGCCCAGGCGGCGCGATGCGATCCCGGTGATGCGATACGAGATGCCGTGGCGCTCACGGAGTTCCGGGGCGCGGTCCTCGAGGAGACGGACGAGCGTACGGTTCACATTGCCGAAGCCGAGGAAGCAGAGGTTGAAGGTGGAGATAGATTCCTCGCACGGGGGCTAAAGCCCGGTTCATTTTACGAATGGTGACGCGGCGCTGAAGCGCCGCTCTTCCACGTCGCTGCCGCCGCCGCTTGTCCACCGACGCGCCGCCTTACACGGTGCTGCAGGCGCATATCTCGCGACCATCCGATGGTTGCTGTCGGCGTGGCGGACAGAGCCTGCCCTGAGCTTGCCGAAGGGAGTGTCCGCCCCACACAAGCCGAATGTCCGCACCAAATCTATCCCATCACCGTGGTGTGCTCGGGTTTGATCTTGTAGATCACGCGGATTTCGCCGGGCTGGCCGTAGGGATATTTGTCGACGCCCAGATATTTCTTTGCCATTTTATTGATGTGGTCGCTGGCGCCGTCTTCGGTGATTTCGACCACGCGGCCGCGGATTTCGATGTAGCGATACGGATTGTCGGGATCGATGATAGCGAGCGAGACGCGCGGATCGCGCCGCACGTTGCGGTCCTTCTGGCGTCCTTTAGCGGAGTTGAAGATGACGTGCTCGCCGTCAAAATCGCACCACACGGGCGTGACCTGCGGGCGGCCATCGGGCATTAACGTCCCCAGGCTGGCAAAGGCCCGCTTCTGAAACAGATCGCGGTACTTCTCGGGGATGACTTGCGACATAAGTGCCTCCGGGAAATTGGATTGCAGCAGCATTATAGACTTCTCGACGGGCAGCGCGCGCGGTCGCCGGTTCTGATTATTTTTCATTTAGAATTGCGGCCTGCAAAATTCAGGGCAGGAATTATATGGAGGAATGGAAATGATGTCGCGACGCAATTTCGGGGCGTTTGTAATTCAGGCGTTGATTGTCATAATAGCGGCGGGACCGATGGCGCTGGCAAAATCCCCACTTCTCGCAACAGGCGCGAGAAATGGGGCACCCGACCCGGCGCAGAAATATCCGCCGACCATTGTGTTCATGACGGATTTTGGCGTGGTCGACGATTCGGTTGCGTTGTGCCGCGGCGTGATGTATTCGATCATGCCGGACGTGCGCATTGTTGATCTCACGCACGAGGTGACGCCGTTTTCGATTCTCGATGGTGCGCGGTTTCTGTATGGCGCGACGCCTTACTTTCCCGCGGGCACGGTGTTTGTAGTGGTGATTGATCCGACGGTGGGGAGCACGCGGAAGGCGATTGTGGCGCGATCGAAGCGCGGACAATATTTTGTGCTGCCGGATAACGGGCTGCTGACGCTGGTCGAGCAGCGCGATGGGATCGAGGCCGTGCGCGAGATTACGAATCCGGAGTGGATGATTGGGAGCAAGATGTCGTCGACGTTTCACGGGCGTGATATTTTTTCTCCGGCGGGCGCACACATGGCGCGCGGGGATGACTGGACGAAAGTCGGTCCGGAGATGTCGGTGAAGGGCCTGGTGCGGCTCGAATTGAAAGCCGCGACGCTCGATGATCGCGGGCTGAGCGCTACCGTGATTGCTACCGATGGACCGTTCGGGAACCTGGTCACGAATGTGGCTGCCGAGGATTTTCTGAAACTCGGGTACCAGCGCGGGCAGGAAGTTCCTGTGACGGTGAGCGGCAAAGAGATGAAGATCAAGTTCGTGAAAACGTTCAGCGATGTGCCGCTGGGGCAGCCGCTGCTGTATATCGACTCCCGGGGGCATTTCGCGATGGCGGTGAATCAGGGAAGTTTCGCGGCGACGTATGGCGTGAAGCCGCCGGCGGGGCTGTTTATTGCGCGGGCGAAGTAAAAGGGTTTGTCATGCTGAGCGGAGTGGGGATGATCGCTTCGCGATCATCCTTGCGGAGCCGAAGCATCCCTGACGGTTCGAGAATGTTGCGGGACGCCGCTGGCAGCAGACGCGCTTATAGGGATGCTTCGACTGCGAACGACCTCCGCTTCGCGAAGGCCGTTCTCCGCTCAGCATGACAATTCGATAGAGCTCAAGATTCGAAGTGGTTCATCCTCGGCAGCACTGCGCGCAGCAGCGCTTCGAATGTGGTTTTGACGCGCTCGCCGGTTTCCATGACTTCGGCGTGAGAGAGCGGCTGGTCGAGGATTCCGGCAGCCATGTTGGTGACGCAGGAAATTGCGAGCACTCTGATCCCCATGTGGCGCGCAGCGATGACTTCCGCGACGGTCGACATACCGACCAGGTCGGCGCCCATTCGCCGTAGGTATTCAATCTCCGCAGGAGTTTCGTAGCTGGGGCCGAGCAGGCCAGCGTAGACGCCCTCGTGCTGCGGGATCCCAAGCCTCGCAGCTTCTTCGCGGGCGATCGCGCGATATTCGCGGGCGTAACCCTGCGTCATGTCGGGGAAGCGGACGCCGAAGCGGTCGTCGTTGGGGCCGACCAGAGGATTCACGCCCTGCAGGTTGATGTGATCGCGAATCACGACGAGCGCGCCTTGCGAGTAGCTGAGGTTGATGCCTCCGGCGGCGTTGGTGAGAATGACGGCGCGGATTCCCATGCGTCCGAAGACGCGGATGGGGAACGTGACTTCCTGCGGAGAATATCCCTCATAAAGATGCACGCGTCCCTGCATGGCGGCGACCGGCACATTGTCGGCTTTGCCGATCACCATCTGGCCGGCGTGGCCGATCGCGGTCGAGCGCGGGAATGCGGGGATTTCGGCGTAAGGGATGCGGACCGCGTCGCTGAGCGAATCGGCGAAGCCGCCGAGTCCGGAGCCGAGGACGAGCGCGATCTGTGGGCGCAGCGTGGTGCGGCTCAGGATCAGTTTTGTGGACGCGTCGGCGAGTGTGAATTGGTCGGGCATCAGATTTTCTAGAATTTCTTTTCGAACTTTGCAAATTCCGCTTCCAGCTTCCATTGTTCGCGGGCGCGTTCGTTGGCCGCGAGGAACTTTGAGCAGCCATCCGACAGCTTCTCGGCGCCGGCTACGTCGGCAGCGCACGCGGATGCCGGACGGAAAATGATTTTCGTGTCTGCCCACAAACTTTCTCCCGGCAAGAAGCTGTGCTCGATGCTCTGGCGGGTCATGCGCTTTAAGTCCACGTAGGGCAAGTGATAGCTTTCGACGGCGCGCAGGTATTCGTGCGTCATGTTGGAGCGGGCGACGCCTTCATCATCAGAAGAGAGCGCGACCGGGACGCCGTACTTCATATACGCCGGCAGGGGATGGTCGTCGCCGCTCACGTCGAGGATTTGATCGTTCGAGGTCAGATTAATTTCTACGAGAATGCTGCGGGCGGCCATTTCTTTCAGCAGGCCGATGGGATCGTTTTCGAGCATGACGCTAACGCCGTGGCCGATGCGCTCGGCGTGGCCGCGTTCGATCGATGCGCGAATATGGAACGAGAGATCTTCGGGCTTGACCAGACCCAGGACGAGTTCGCCGGCGTGCAGGCTGATGTGCACTTTCGGGTAGACGCCATGCAGATAATCGAGCATGGCCATGTGCAGGTTGAAATCGTGAATGGGGACATACCAGTCTTCGGGCATGACCAGGTTCAATCCAACGAAGCGCGGATCGGAGGAGGCGAGCTCGAAGCCCAGCAGGATTTCGGCGAATACGGCTTCGCTGGGCAGGCCGCGCAGCACTTGATAAAGATAACGGACGGTGACGCTGCATCCGGGCTCGGCATCGGGCGCACCGCATTTGAGTTCGGAGTGGGCGCGGGATTCGGCTTCGGCGAGGGTCTGGCTGGTTGCTATGGTGATTTCCTTCAGGCCACCGGCCAGGAGTTTGTCGCGCATTTTGGCGAAGTCGTTATTGTTTTTGTCCCCATTATTTTTGTCGTCATTACCGTCCCAGCCCAGTCGCGTGCCGAGTTTGGCGGCGGCGTATCCATCGGCGGTGTGCATGAACTCGATGTACTGCACGTGCTCTTTGGCGGCGCGGTTCACGACGGTCGAGATGGCTTCGGCGGTGTGATCGTCGACGGCGAGTTCAAACTTATCAAAAGTGGCGAAGAAGTGGTCGTGGCCGGATTCGTCGCCGGGTCGCCAGTTGCGCATCGACCACGCGTCAATGATCTGGTTGTAAAGGATGTGGTCGTCGTAGGCGCAGCGGATGCTGGGCTTGGGCGTGTAATGTTCGCAGGGATCGCAGGGCGGGGCGATGAGGCGGGAGGTGGTGCGGTCGACGCAGAAATTGTCGGAGGCCGCCCAGTCGATGATGTCCTCCGCGTAGATGGCGCCGTCGATGTGGTTGTGCAGGTCTCCGCCCTTAGGCACGTCGTGGAGGAAGGCCTGCAGCAGCGGCGGCTGATGGCGGATCGAGTCGAGATAACGCGCTGTTTTCTGCTCGGCGGTTTGAGCTGCCGCCAGAACGGTGAGGAGAGCCGGGACGAGAACGACGAGTAGATAACAGCGCAGGAACTTCAGGCTCACGGGCGCTCCTTCAAGAATCGGGAATGGCATTGTAATTCGCGGGTTGGTGTAGACGCCAATTGGGATTCGCTTGAACTCGTCGCGAGTCGCGGAGAAATCTCCACTTCTCGCGCTTAGCACGCGCGAAAATGGGGCACCCGAACACGTAGCCCCAGATGCATTCGTCTTGGGGCGCTCGCTGCGCTCGCGGGGCAGGCGAATGCGTCCGCCCCTACGTGTTGGCACTCTGCTACATTTAATTTCTTATGGCGCCAGCCTCAACCAAGCCGACTCGCAACTTTGCCAGCGACAATAATGCCGGGGTGCATCCGGAGGTGCTCGATGCGATTGCGCGAGCCAACCAGGGGCACGTGGTTGCCTATGGCGACGACCTTTATACGCGCTCGGCGCTGGCGAAATTCGAAGAGCACTTCGGGGAGGGAATCGATGTTTTTTTTACCTTCAACGGTACTGGCGCGAACGTGCTGGGATTGCAGGCCCTGAATCGGCCATATCAAGCGGTGCTGTGCAGCGACTACGCCCACATTTATTCGGACGAATGTGGCGCGCCGGAAAAGCATACGGGATGCAAGCTGATCCCGCTGCCGCATCAAGATGGAAAGATCACGCTCGACTCGGTACGGCACGCCTACCACGGGATTGGCGACCAGCATCACGTGCAGGCGCATGTGATTTCGATTACCCAGTCGACCGAGATGGGTACGGTTTACCAGCCGGAAGAGATTCAGGCGCTGGCGCAGTTTGCCCACAAACACGAAATGTTTCTTCACGTGGACGGGGCGCGAATCGCCAACGCGGCGGCCAGTCTGGGGCAGACTCTGCGCCAGGCCACGCGCGACTTGGGCGTGGACGTGCTCTCTTTCGGCGGCACGAAAAATGGAATCATGGGCGGCGAGGCGGTCGTGTTTTTCAATCAAGCGCCGGGCAACCCGAAGCTCAGCACCGATTTTCTCTACCTGCGCAAGCAAGGGATGCAGTTGGCGTCGAAGATGCGCTTCATCGCGGCCCAGTTCGAGGCGCTGCTGACCAACGACTTGTGGCGGCGCAGTGCCGAGCACGCCAACCGCATGGCGAGCTTGCTCGAGGCCGAACTGCGAAAGATTCCGCAGGTTAAAGTCGTTTGGAAGGTGGAAGCCAACGGAGTATTCGCTCAAATTCCGCGGCACGCCATCCAGAAAATCAAAGATCGCTACTTCTTCTATATGTGGATCGAGGAGGAGTGCATCGTGCGCTGGATGTGCTCGTTCGACACCACGGAAGACGATGTAAAGAACTTCGTAAAAGTCGTGGCCGAGGCAGTGCAGGAGTGAGCAACAAGTGGTGTTGGCGGCTATTGCTTTTTGCCTCGCCATTGACTAAATTGGGCCCATTCCCGGCAGTTTCGAGCCGCAGCACTTTTCGGCGGTCTTGAAGTCGGCAACCCAGAACTGGGAAGAGTCACCAGTCGGGCAATTCAGGAGTGTCGATGAACCGGAAGTGGTTGAGTATGGTGGCCCTCGTCGCGGCGGCAGGCGTGCTGCTCGGTCTGAACAGTTGCGGGCACGATCAGCGGTTGGTGTCGATCCAGATCCAGCCGACGGTCTACAACGTTGGCGCGACCAATATTCCCGTGCCCGATGACGCCGGAATCCAAACGCAGTTGCGCGCTCTGGGAACCTACATTCATCCGCCGGTGACCAAGGACATCACGAACGAGGTGGCCTGGTCATCGAACACGGTCCAGATGTTTACCGTCACTTCCGGTGGCTTGCTGACGGCGACCGGCCAATTGTGCGGAGGAACGCTGGTCTCCGCGACTGCAAATACGAACACAAGCGATGGAGGCATAAGTTCGTCGGGAGCGATCGTGACCGGGTACACGACTGCGAATGTGATCTGCTTTACGGGGACGGGCGGGGGCGGCGGAGGTGGTGGCTTGGCCCTTACCCTGACCTTCGGCGGCCTCGGCGCAGGAACAGTAAGCAGCAGTCCTGTCGGCCTGAGTTGCGCCAGCTCGGCGGGGGTGTGCGCTGGGTTGTTCCCGGCCAACACCGTGGTGACGCTGACTGCCACGCCTACGGGCGCCTCGTCGTTCGGGGGTTGGTCGAACTGCTCCACTCCGGCGAGCACGAACCCGTGTATGGTCACTGTCTCGAGTGATCAGGCCGTCGTTGCGACTTTCGACTAGAGGGGCAGCAGGCTAGTCTGTTTCTTCGAGCAGCTTTTCCAACGTAGGTTTGTGTTTTTCCGGCTTCTTCTTTTTCTCGACCACAATCTGTCCGGCGGGGGGCGCGCCGACGCGCTCGCGGGCCAATTCCTTCACTGCCGTCACGGCGCGAAAGCGCTTCGCTTTTTTCTTTCTGGCCATGGAACCCCTCCAGCCAGTTTATCCCAGAGGCCGGGTTTCACCGGGAAATGTGCAATAATCCATAGTTGTTCGGGAGAGTTGGCCGGGATTTCGAGCCCGGCACCAAAGCTATGGAAGAGCGCGATTTTTTTGACGAGAAGCAAGAGAAGAAAGTAGCTTCGTTGAATTGTCCCCACTGCCAGCAGGCGGGGGAGTATGAAGTGACCTGGGTCGTGCGCACCAAGAAGCGCCAGTTATCGGGCCGCGCCGACGAGCGCGACCGCGCCCGCTTCGCCAAGTTCCGCTCCTACATGGTGCGCAAAGACGACATGATGGCCTGCAAGAACATCCGCTGCCGCAAGCGCTTCGAACTTACCGGCCAGTCGACGGTGATCACGGAGTAGGCTCGGCGGACTCCACAGACTTATGCTCGATACTGACCCGAAGCGACCTCTGGTTCGAATCGTCGCCGGTCTGGCTGGCTTGGCCGTTTTCGGTTGGGGCTTCGCCGCGATCGTGTGGCACGGGGAGCTGCACTATACAAACTGGTTCGGACAGTTAGTTTTCGCACCGTTCGCGATTGTCTTCGGAGTGATCACCATCCTCGCTGCAATCTTCAAACCAGAAATTCTGGGGCGTACTCCCAAGCGATTGAAGCGTTAGGTTCCGTCCACCGGTCTGAAGCAGGCACCGAATCCATTTGATTTCGAATTAATTTCCGAGCGGACTGCTACTCCGCTTCTGCATTTCATCCATATGCGTTCCCTCATTTATACTGACTCGTTTGCCTGTGACCTCGCTAGGCCGCAGGGCTAGGAGTGATGCTCTTGAAAATTCTGGTCTGCATGAAGCAGGTGCCGCAGAAAGATGCACCGCTCAAGCTGAACGAAACCGGCACTTGGATCCGCGAAGATGTCTCGTACGAAGTGAACGAGCCCGACGCGTATGCCTTAGAAGAGGCACTGCGGCAGCGCGAAAAGCACAAGGGCGAAGTCGTGGTGATTACCAGCGGCCCGGCGCGCGCCCAGCAGGTGCTGCGCGAGGCACTGGCCAAGGGCGCGGATCGCGCAATTCACCTCGAAGACGACAAGTTCGTCGGCCTCGATGCGCTTAACACTGCCAAGGCGTTCGCCGCCGCGATTAAAGACGAACAATTTGACTTGATCTTTACCGGTCTGCAATCCGACGACTACGGTTACGCGCAAACCGGCGTGATTCTGGCCGACTTGCTGGGGCTGCCGCACGCCACCATCATCATGCAGATCGAAAAGACCGAGAGCGGCATCCGAGTGAAGCGCGAGCTCGAAGCCGGATATTTTCAGTTCGTCGACATGCCAACGCCTGCGGTACTGACGATTCAGTCGGGTATCAACAAATTGCGGTATGCGACTCTGATTGGCATCAAGCAGGCCAAGAACAAACCGCTGCGGAAAGTGGCGCTGGCGGAAGTGCAGTCGGCCCTCGGCGAAAATCTGCAGAAAATTGAGCGTCTGTATGTTCCGCAGAAGACAAAGAAGACAGAGCATATTGAAGGCTCGGCCGGCGAGATTGCAAAAAAGTTGGTAGATAAACTGCGGAACGAGTTGCGCGTTCTGTAAACGACTTAACGTGACCGTTTCCTCCCCATCCTCGTCTTCTCAGAACTGGAGTGCGGCTGCCTATGCAGCTAACGCTCACTTCGTGCCCTCGCTCGGGCAGCCTGTGCTGGATTTGCTGCAGCCGCAGGCGGGCGAGCGCATCCTCGATCTGGGTTGCGGAGATGGAGTCCTCACCGAAAAACTGATCGCGCTCGGCGCGCACGTGGTGGGCATCGACAGTTCTCCGGACATGGTCGCCGCAGCACGACGGCGCGGTCTGGACGCGAGAGTGATGGATGCCAGAGCGCTCAGCTTTGAAAACGAATTCGACGTGGTCTTTTCCAATGCCGTGCTGCACTGGGTCAAAGACGACCCGGACGCGCCGGTCGCAGGCGCATTTCGCGCCTTGGTGGCAGGAGGAAGGTTCGTGGCCGAGCTTGGCGGCCACGGCTGCGTCGCCGCAGTTACGGTCGCGTTGTTGGCCGCGCTTGAGCGCCGCGGCATTGCCGATGCCGCCTCGTGGATTCCGTGGTACTTCCCGACTGTCGACGAATACGAAATCCGCCTGCGCCGGGCCGGGTTTGTGCCGCAGAGCGTGCAACTGATTCCGCGTCCTACGTCGCTGCCGACTGGAATGCGCGGTTGGTTGGGAACATTCGCGAATCCTTTCTGCGCCGCATTACCAGCGAATGAGCGCGACAGTTTTCTCGATGAAGTCACGGCCCGGCTCAAACCTGTTCTATGCGATTCGCAGGGACGTTGGACGGCGGACTACATGCGCCTTCGCTTTGCGGCGATCAAAGAGTGAGCGCCGCTCTGGATTTCGTCGTAAGAGCAGCAGTGTAAGATTCCGAGGAATCAAATGTCTGACACTATTCTCGTCGTCGTCGAACAGCGCGAAGGCAAGCTGAATCGCGTTTCATGGGAAACCATCACAGCAGGGCAGGCGATCGCCGCCGCAATCGGCTGGCCGCTGGAGGCCGCGGTTGTCGGCGCAAGCCCGGCGTCTCTCGCAGCCGAGGTTGCAGCGAAGAGACTTGCAAAGGTGTATGCGGTCCAGTCGCCGAAGCTTGAGCCCTACACGCCAGACGCATTCGCCGCAGCACTGAAGCAGGTGATCGCCGCGAAGCAGCCCAAGTTGGTGCTGATGCCGCATACCTACCAGGTGCGCGACTTCGTGCCCAAACTTGCGACCGCCATGGGACGAACCGTGATCAGCGACTGCATCGGTTTCAAGCACGAAGGCGGCAAGCTCGTATTCACGAGGCAAATGTTTCAGGGCAAGCTGGCGGCCGATGTGAGTTTCACGAGCGATGCCCCTTGGTTCGCAACGTTTCAGAACGGAGCGTTCCGCGGCGATAAGGCCGAAGCGGGAGCGAGCCCAGCCCCCATCGAAACCGTGACCGTTGACATTGCCGACGGTGCTATCCGCAACAAGCCGCAAGAAATTTTCAAAGAAGCCAAGCAGTCCGTCGACCTCACGCAAGCGGAAATCATTGTGGCTGTCGGCCGCGGGATCAAAGAGCAAAAGAATATTGAAATCGCCAAGCAGTTGGCCGATGCGCTGGGCGGCGATCTCGCCGCCTCGCGCCCCATCTGCGACTCGGGCTGGCTGCCCATGGACCGCCAGATTGGATCGTCGGGGCAAACCGTCGCGCCGAAGCTCTATCTGGCGCTCGGCATCAGTGGCGCGATTCAGCACATCGTAGGAATGAAGGGCTCGCGGGCAATCATTGCGGTGAATAAAGATTCGGAAGCGCCGATCTTCGAAATCGCAGATTATGCGATTGTGGGAAATTTGTTCGACATCGTACCGCCGCTGATTGAGGAAGTGAAAAAGGCGAAAGCGGGTAGCTGAACTTCTTTTTCTCGGATTCACGCGGGTGAGCACGAATCAACCTGACAGCTTGGCTTTTGCTTCGTAGTCGGTGTCATCCGAGTTGATCTGTGGCAAAGAAGTTGATGGGCTAAGCTAGAATGCTGATTTTCCGCAAACCAATCGAAGGTGTGGAGCGGCCTCAGATGCCGGCTGACGTAGTGATCGTCGGCGGCGGGCCGGCGGGGATGGCTTGCGCGCTGCGGCTGGCGCAGCTGATTGACGCGCACAATGCGGCTCATCCTGACGCGCAGCTTAGCAAAGAAAATATTTACGTGCTCGAGAAAGCCCGCGAGATTGGGCAGCACTGTCTGTCGGGCGCGCTGCTCGATCCGCGGTCGATCCGCGAACTGCTTCCGGACTTCGAAAAAGATGCTCCGCTCGACGCCAAGGTTGTGAAGGAATCGGTTTACTTTCTCACCGAAAAATCCAAGTTCAAGTTTCCGATTACGCCGCCGTTTCTGCGCGATCACGGCAACTACGTCATCTCGCTCAACAAGTTTGTGAAGTGGCTGGGCGCCAAGGTGGAAGAGACGGGCATCACAGTCTTCACCGGATTCGCCGGTTCGGAATTGCTTTTCGACGGCGACCGCGTGGTGGGAGTCCAGACTGACGACAAGGGCGTCGATAAAGAAGGCCATCAGAAAACGAACTTCGAGCTAGGCTACGATCTGCGGGCGAAAGTCGTCATCCTCGCGGAAGGGCCGCGCGGGTCGCTGACGAAACAACTGATTCAGAAATTCGATCTCGCCAGGAATGCTAACCCGCAGACTTATGGCGTGGGAGTGAAGGAGCTGTGGGAAGTTCAGGCGGGGCGCATCGCGGCTGGCGAAGTGATTTACACGCTGGGCTGGCCGCTGACGACGAAAGAATACGGTGGCGCCTGGATCTATGGCAGCAAAGACAATGTCGTCTCACTCGGGTTCGTGACCGGGCTCGACTATGCCGATCCGCGGCTCGATCCGCAGCGTGTGCTGCAGGAGTTCAAACGGCATCCGTTCGTTACGAAGCTGCTCGAAGGCGGCAAGATGATTCGCTACGGGGCGAAGTCAATGCCTTACGGCGGTTGGTGGGCGATTCCGCCGGTGGCGGGCGACGGATGGATGATCCTCGGCGACTCGGCCGGTTTTCTGAATTCGGCGCGGCTCAAAGGAATTCATCTCGCTATCAAGAGCGGGATGCTCGCGGCCGAGACCGCATTCGATGCGCTCATAAGAGATGACTCGTCGGTCGCGACGCTGGGCGAGTTCCAGAAGAAAGTCGAATCCAGCTGGATCAAAGAAGAACTCTGGAAAGTGCGCAACCTGCATCAGGGCTTCGAACATGGAATGTATGCCGGCATGTTCCACACCGCGCTGCAGATGATTACCGGCGGACGTGGCCTGCGCAATCGCTATCCCGCAAAGGCCGGGTATGAGCACATGCGCAAGCTGACTGAGTTGCCCGCCGACGGCGGCGCGGAAGCACATTTACTCGGGCCGGCTAAGGGCGACGGCAAACTCACTTTCGACAAACTGACTGACCTCTACCACTCGGGCACCAAGCACGAAGAGGACCAGCCATCGCACCTGGTGATTCACGACACGAACATTTGCAATACGAAGTGCGTGAAAGAATTTGGCAGCCCGTGCCAGAATTTCTGTCCCGCGAACGTGTACGAAATGGTCGAAGACGCGAGCCAGCCCAACGGAAAACGCATCAGCCTGAACCCGTCAAACTGCGTGCACTGCAAAACCTGCGACATCGCCGACCCGTACCAGATCATCACCTGGGTGCCACCAGAAGGCGGCGGCGGCCCGAATTACGACGGGATGTAACCTGCGATGCCTCGTGCGGGACCAGGTCTCTGACCCGGTCAGGCCGAGCGCAGCTCGGCTGCTGCCGGCCCGCGTGATAGCATTTGCGGCATGCCCAGCCGCATTATTGTCGTCGTCGTTATGCTCCTGTCCCTCGCTTCTTTCGCCCAGCAACCCGCTCCCTCCATCCCTACCTCCGGCTTCCCCGGCCTCGATGACTACCGCGCCTCGCGGGTTGCTATTTACACTGATGACTTCGGGGAGCTGAAGCGCTATCGTGATGCCGATGCGAAGCTTGGTCCGCCGGCAGCTAAGGAGCATCGCGTCGTGTTCATCGGCGACTCCATCACCGACTACTGGAAGCTGGACGATTATTTCCCCGGCAAAGCCTACATCGTCATCAATCGCGGCATCGACGGGCAGAGCACGCAGCAGATGCTGGTGCGCTTCCGCCAGGATGTGCTTGACCTCGATCCCGTGGTGCTGGTCGTGCTGGCTGGAACCAACGACGTAGCCGGCGTCACAGGGCGCACGCGCAATGAGGACATTGAGGCGAACTACGCGTCCATGGCGGAGCTGGCGCGGCTGCATCACATCCGCGTGGTTTTTGCATCGCTGCTTCCGGTGAACAATTACACCGAGGATGCGAAAGAGTCGTTTGCGCTGCGTCCGCGCGAAAGAATTCTGGCGCTCAACACCTGGCTTAAGGATTACTGCGCGAAGAACGGGTTCGTGTATCTCGACTACTTCTCAGTGATGGTGGACGACAAAGGCATGCTCAAGCGCGAGCTGTCGGATGATGGGCTGCATCCGAATGCGCCCGGGTATAAAGTGATGGCGCCGCTGGCCGAGAAAGCGATTGCGCAGGCCATTGCGGGCCGCCAGTGACTTGGGCATCGGTGCGATCTGCGACGTCGGTCGCGGGGCTGCTCCCCGAATGATCCTGACAGAGTTATCCTGTTACGCTAAAGGACAGCACATGAAACCATCTCGCTACTTTCAGACACTCACGTTCGTGTTGATCGTCTTGCTAGCCCTTTCCGCACTGGCCCAGCAGCCTTCGCCGCCTGCCGTGCCCAGCATTCCGACGACCGGTTTTGCCGGCCTCGACCAGTACCGGGCGAGGCGTATCGCCGTTTTTACCGACGACTTCGGGCAGCTGGCGCGCTACCGCGACGCCAACACGGCGCTCGCGCCGCCGAAAGCGGGGGACAACCGCATTGTTTTTTTTGGCGATTCGATCACCGACATCTGGCATCTCGACGAATATTTTCCGGGCAAGCCATACATCAACCGCGGCATTGGCGGCCAGACCACGCCGCAGATGCTGGTGCGCTTTCGCCAGGATGTGATTAACCTTCAGCCCAAGGTTGTCATCATTCTGGCGGGCACGAACGACATTGCCGGCAATACCGGGCCGATGCGGCTCGAGGACATTGAAGCCGACTACGCCTCGATCGCCGACCTCGCACGCGCGAACCATATCAAGGTGATCTATTCGTCGGTGCTGCCGGTCCACAACTATACTGACCGGTCGAAAGATTTCTTTGCGCAGCGGTCGCCGGAGAAGATTCTTGCGCTGAATGTCTGGCTGAAGAATTATTGTGCTGTCGCGACGAACGGCTGCGCCTATCTCGATTATTTCAGTGCCATGGTCGACGACAAAGGCCTGATGAAGAAAGATCTCGCCGATGATGGGCTGCATCCGAACGCGGCCGGATTCAAAATTATGGCGCCGCTGGCCGAGGCGGCGATCGAAAAGGCGCTGGCGAGTCCGAAACCGTGAATCCTGTGGGCCGCCAGCGCGTCCTATAGTGTAGGCAGGCGCTAGCTCTTGGCTTTTGGCTCTTAGCTTTTGGCTCACCTCGAGCCAAGACTCAGAGACGTGTAAGCTTAAGAGCTGAAGCCCAAGAGCCTAAGGCCAACAGCTTGCCTCTTCACGACAAATTCGGCCGCGCGATCACCGACCTGCGCATTTCCATTACCGACCGCTGTAACTACAAGTGTGTCTACTGCCGCACGGGGAACGAAGGGGCGCTATATGGCGACCTGCCGTTCGAAGATTACCTGCGCATGGCGCGCGTGCTCGTCGGCATGGGGATTAATAAGATTCGCTTGACCGGCGGCGAACCGTTGTTGCGCAAGGGAGTAGTAGAGTTTGTGCGCGAACTCGCAGGATTAAAGGTCTCCGAGCCGCTCGACATCGCCCTCACCACCAACGGCCACATGCTGGCCGAGATGGCGCAGCCGCTGAAAGATGCGGGCCTGACGCGAGTTACCGTCTCGATGGACGCGGTCGATCCCGATCGTTTCGCGCGCATCACCCGTGTGCCCAATGGATACGATCATGTGCTGGCGGGCATTCGCGCCGCGCGCCGGGCCGGGCTGTGGCCGCTGAAAGTGAACTGCGTGCTCATGCGCGGCTTCAACGAAGACCAGATTATTCCCTTCGGCATGTTCGCGCGCGAAGAGGGCGTGACCGTGCGCTTCATCGAGTTCATGCCGCTCGAAGAGGGACGCACCTGGGCGCCTTCGACCGTGGTGACGCTCGAAGAAATTCTGGCGCGCATGGCCGAGTACCGGCCTCTGGTCGAGATTCCGCACGCCCGCTCGGAAACGGCGCGGCGCTACCGCTTTGAAGATGGAATAGGCGAGATCGGAATTATCGCGCCGGTGTCGCATCCTTTCTGCGGACACTGCAGCCGCATCCGCATCACCAGCGACGGGAAAATTCGCACCTGCCTGTTTTCGGTGTGGGATCATGATCTGCACGCCGAGATGCGCCGCGGCGCGAGCGACGAAGAGTTAGCCGAATTTATTCAGAGCGTGGTGCAGAAGAAAGAAGAGCGGCACCACATCGGCGAGCCGGATTTTGTTCCGGCTTCGCGGACCATGGTGCACATCGGGGGATAGCAAGACTCCGTCGAATGCCGCTGGGATACGGATTTGATTTCTCCCGGAATCCACCTGCGAAAATCACGAGATGAGCGTTCACGCGGTGGATAAGCGCGCTTTGCAGATCCTCTATTCAACCTACTGGTCCGCATCTGGTTGGAAGAAGGATCACAGGACTCCGCCAGACGATTTCGCCTACGCGAAAACCGCGGGGATCATGTTTGATCCAAAATTTCTTACGCACAACGAGGGAGTTCGGTGGGCGCTGAAATCTCGTGCGAGTGTTTCCAAGATACAAGTTGCGGAAGCATTCCTTGCCAGTCTGACGTCACGAAGACTCGATTGGCGCTCGGCCCTTGGAAGCTACGCTGTGTCGCTGCACCTTCCCGACCATCGCTGGGCTCATGGAATCGAGGCAGGCCTCGTCTGTCCGGTTTGCGGAGGCCTCGACTACAAAAAGCCGCAGGACCTGAGCATCATGAATTTCGAACGGTTCAAATGGGGCGGAGTCCGTCACATCGATCCAACCTACATCGGTTTTGATCTGGAACAATTGTCGATCACGGAGACGACCCGTCCGGCTGAAGCAGATCGCGCAATGATGAGGAGCATTCTCTTAGCAGTGCGTTCGCAAAGTGAAGAGGCAAGGTTGGCAGATCTGACGAGGGCTCTTGCCAAGGTTCTGCCCTCGAACCTGCCTGAGCGCCGAGTGCTGATCGGAATCCTCGGCTTCTGCGGAATTCTGAGCGACCCCTCCAAGCCGGGTTTCATCGACGGCTACCCGCGGTATTTCCAGAGGGCCGAAGTGCCCTGGGATGAGAACCAGTGGCCTTACCCTGTCGAGTGGTGGAACGGGTCGCACGGAGTCTCCGAGCAGGCTGTGGCGTTCTGGTTCCCGGATCTATGATTGGTGGAAGGGAATGCTCATGCTGAAGCAGTCAATCCCGATGAAAGCGTGTGTACATGTGGGGATTGTTCTCGCGGTGGCTCTGATCGCGAAGGGGCAATCCGGAGGAACTCGCTCTTTTCTTGGCTTCGATGCCAATGATTACCCTGGCGACGCGAATCTCAAAACCCTGCATCAGACTTTTGCTTACACGGGATACTGGCTCAACCCTCCGCCGGGCGAGAAGACGAATGGCTGGGTCGGACATCGAGCCGCGGTTGAGTCGGCGGGATTTGGATTTCTCGTGCTGTTCAACGGGCGGCTTTACGCCGAATTGAAAGCTGTGGCGAACGCGACTCGACTCGGGCAATCCGACGCGCGGGCCGCAGCGGCCGCGGCGCGGCGCGAAGGCTTTCCGCAGGCGACGATTATTTTTCTCGATCAGGAACAGGGCGGCCGCATGCTGCCCGAGCAGAAGGCTTACATCTATGCCTGGGTCGACGGCGTCATCGCATCCGGATTTCGTGCGGGGATTTATTGTTCCGGCACTGCTGCGACCGACGATGGTAATGTCGTCACCGCGGAAGACATTCGCGAGCATGCCGGAGGACGCGAGATTGTCTACTGGGCCATTAACGATGCGTGCCCGCCCGCGCCGGGGTGTGCGTTTCCCCAACAGCCGCCCAGTCCGGCCGAGAGTAGAGTGAAGTTTGCCGAAGTCTGGCAGTTCGCGCAATCACCGCAGCGCAAAGATGTGGCCGGCCGCTGCACTAACTACAGCCGCGACGGAAACTGCTACGCACCGGGCATCAAGCAGCTAACAGTCGATCTCAATTCGGCGACGTCAACTGATCCCTCGCACGGACGGACTCACTGAGCAGCTGTTTTTTTGCGGCGAAGCACCAGCCGTCTTCACAAACATTTACCATCCCTTGAAGAAACTAAACAGTAAACGCGTGTCTTGCGCGTCTGTCTATTGACGAATATTTTGACCGCGACATCAAGTTAGAAAAATGAGTCGCCAGGAGGCAAATGATGCGCCACTTCCGAATCGCTGTGGCTTGTCTTACGCTCGCAATGCTGCAACTTCCATTTTCGATGGCTCAAAGCAAGCCGATGGCCGCGCCGGCGGCGCCGATCCCGTCACAAATTCTTGCCGCGAAGAGAGTTTTTATCGCCAACGCCGGCGGCGATGAAATGGCGCCGACCGACCCGGTCTTCAGCGGAGGACCCGATCGTGCCTATAACCAATTTTACGCGGCTATAAAGAACTGGGGCCGATTCAATATCGTAAGCTCGCCTGCCGACGCGGATCTTCTGCTCGAAATACGGCAGGAGGTTCAGACGGGTTTGTGGGGCATAAAAAACGGTTTCGCGACTCCACTGTTCCATCTAGAGATTCGCGACCCGAAAACCAACGCACTCCTCTGGGGCCTGCACGTTCATTCCGAGTTTGGCGTGGGTCAGGGTAGCAGTGACCGGAATTTCGATCAGGCGGTAAATCGACTGGTGACAAATTTGCAAGCCCTGGTAACTCCGCCGGAACCAGCGGTGCAGTAAAATGGATCCATGTCGGATCGCACATTCACCCTCGACGAAGCCCAATCACTGTTGCCGGTGCTGGAGTCTCTGCTGCGCTCCGCGATTGCCGGCAAACAACTCATGGACGAAGTCGAAGCCGAGCAACAGGCGCTCAGTCACCGGATTTTTCTGAACGGTGGCATGCACGTCGATGTAGTCCAGCTGGCGCGGCGCAAGGGCGAGCGCATCAAGGCCGAGCAGCGCGCCAAAGATGCGCTGGCCGAAATCGACTCCATTGGCGTGCAAGTAAAGGACCTCAACATCGGCCTGCTCGACTTTCCCTGCGAAGTCGAAGGCCAGATCATTCTGCTGTGCTGGAAGTCGGGAGAGAAATCCATTACCCACTGGCACGGAACGCAGGAAGGATTCGCCGGGCGCAAGCCCATCGACGAGCGCATCGCGCGCGCCCGCAAGACAAACTAGCTCAGACCCCCCGAACCTCGGATTTCAGACCTCAGCCAGACCACTGAGGTTCCGAGTCTAAGGTCTGAAGTCCGTTTCGAGTCCGAGGTCTGACGACAGCTTTTTTTCTGCAAGCCCAGTGGAGGCAGGCGTTCTAACCGGGAAGCAGACTGCCGGGCCGGATGCGGGAGCGCGATTGGCAGGGATGGTGCCGCGCCCGCGATGCAGGTACTGCGGTGTGCGCCGGGCGAAATCATCTCTGCTACAATTTTTGCAGGCTGTTTCTGATTGATGCAGAGAAATACGCAGGACGGAGCGGGGCGCGCCGAAGGAGTGCTAACGAATATGTTATCCACGAAGTCGAAACTCCGGCCTGTGTGCGCCTTGGCCGCCCTCGCAACCCTGGCGCTGGCGGTCAGCTGCCGAGGATTTTTCGTCAAGCCAACCCTGACCGCGATCGCGGTCGGGCCGCTCACGCCAACAATCTATGTCGGAGCTACCGCCAACACCGTTCAAATGTTTGCCGTGGGCACTTTCAACGACGGTAGTAGTGGGAGTACGCCGGTGACGTGGGGCATTACGGGAACCGGCACTGACGGTCAGGCCATCGCAACGGTCACGACCGGTGGCCTGGTTACAGCGCAAAGCTCCGGCTCGGGAACCGTAACGGCAGCGTCGAATTTGCTTCCGTCGATTAGCGGGAGCCAGCCTCTCGTTGTTTCAATAGCCTGCACAAGCGCGCCCATCGTCACTCCTAGCAGCCCCGTCACCCTCGACACGAACCAACCGAGCCAGCAATTCACTGCTACCTGCAATGGTGGACAAGATATCACTGCGGTAGCGACCTGGTTCTCGAGCAACACAACTTTCGCCACGTTTTCTGCGAACGTCCTGACCGCGACGGAGACCTCCGGCGCCAACGGCAATTTCTACATTACTGCGACCGCCAACGGCTTCACCAGCGCCCAGGTTCAAGTCACGACGAGCGGCTTCCAGTAGAGTGGGCGAGGTTGCGATTTCACGCAAGAATTTCGGTGTGGGAACGAGATCGGTCGCCCCATTTCTTGCGGTTTCTGCGAGAAGTGGGGCTTTTGGCTTTTCGCGCGGACCTGTTGACTCGTTCTGGCCGGTTGGATTTGGGTGTCTTTCCCGACAGTGGATTTCCACCACACAAAAAAAATCCCCACTTCTCGCGCCAAGAACGCGCGAGAAATGGGGCACCCGGTTGAATCTTTCCAATCTGCAATCTGAAATCAACAATCTGAAATCGTTCTTGCCTACTCCTTCATCACCGCGTCGATCGTAGAGTAAAGCTGGCTGGCGGGCTCCTTGACTTCCACATACGGATGGCTGGGATTGCGGCTGCTGACGATGTAGACCGTGGGCGTGTGGTCGATCTTGATGGCCTTGCCTAGATCGCGATCGGCATTCACCAGCGCGGCGAGCTTTCCGCCGGGGTCGATCACATAAGGCAAGTCGACTTTATGCGCGGCCCCGAATTTTTCTGCATACGAGCGCAGGTTCTGCAGCGTAATTTCCAGCTGGTTCTCGAAAATGTAATCGCGAAATTCGTTGCCCATAGCCTTCGAGTGCGTGTCGAAAAAGCGTGCCATTACCGCCGCCTGATAAGACCACGGATGCAGGGGCAGCGGGAAATCGTGACGCACGACCGGGATCTTGTAGGTCTTCGAAGCCTGCTCGACCAGCGGCGCCGTGCGCCGGCACATGGGACACTCCAGGTCCTCGAAAACGACAATGGCGAACTGTGATCCCTTGGGCGGATGGAACACGGTGTCCACTGTATCCTGCGCTGCAGCGCGCACCGCGCCCGCGAGCCCGATGAATGAGACCAGAGACAGAACCGCGAGACGATGGCAGATCGTGCTTACTTTTTTCTTTTTCATGTCCATTGGCGATTTCGATTTCATTGTGGCGAAGGAGTTTCGAGGGAAAACCATGCCCACTTATCTTAGACGCAGAATCCCTCGTCCGGGCAACCTGAGCCTCGAACTTCCGGCCACGAAAGTTCTATTAAGATGGTAACTGAGGCGGGCTGTCCGTGTCTCGACTCGTCCCGCATCCACGCAGCGCAATCGGCACCACAAGCGCAAACATCTGAACTTTCGTGACGCGAACTCGTGTTTGCAACGCGCTATAGTAAATACTTCCGTTCTTGGCTCCTAACTCCATCGTGAGACTGTTGGGCTCAATCCGAGTCGGCCGGCTGCGTCCGCTGGTGCTGCTGCTGATGATGCTGATGACGGCGGCCCTGCTTCTGGCTCCCGGATGCGGCCGCTCGCGCCACCGTGTGCTGGAGGTGGCATATGTCTCGGCGCCGCAGGCCGCGTTGCGCGACCAGGTTGCGGCCATCTTCAACCGCGTCGGCAACGTAAAAAATGGAGAGCGCGTCGAAGTGCTGGAGCGCGAAAAGCGCTTCGTCCGGGTGCGCACCGCCAGCGGGATCGAAGGCTGGATCGAGCAGCGCTTTCTGGTCGATCAAAAGACCTACGACGCCCTGCAGAAACTTACCGCCGACAATCAGAGCGATCCCATGCAGGCCCCTGGAGTTCTGCGGAACGAGACCAACCTGCATGTGACTCCAGGCCGCGAGACTGAGCATCTATATCAGCTGGCCTCGGGTGCAAAGGTGGCAATCCTGAAGCGTGGGACGGCCGAGAAGCAGCCGGGTCTGGCAATTCCAAATAAGCCCGGAGCAAAAGGCGCTGCCGAACCCGTCCTCGAAGACTGGTGGCTGGTGCGCGACGATCTGGGACGCGTGGGCTGGGTGCTGGCTCGCATGGTTGACGTGGACGCCCCCCTTGAGATCGCCCAGTATGCCGAGGGCCAGCGCTTAGTCGCATTCTTTGTCCTCGACACGGTGGCCGACAACGACAAAGGTGTGCAAAAGCAAGTCCCGCAATATCTTTGCCTGCTGACCGATCCCCACGACGGCCTGCCCTACGACTTCGATCAACTCCGGGTTTTTACCTGGAACACGCGGAAACATCGTTATGAGACCGCCTACCGCGAACATGGCCTCGACGGCGTCCTGCCAGTCACAGTCACGAGCGAGAGTTTCGACAAAGAGGGAACCCTGCCCGTCTTCATCTTGCGTGTAAAGGACGATACGGGCACGGTCAGCGAGCGCAAGTACAAACTGAACACTCCCATCGTGAAACGAGTGCTAGCGCCAGGGGAAGTACCCTCCAGACCAGCGAAGAGGCGTCGGGGCTAAAGCGGGGCGAACCGCAGTCCCAATCCCGATCCTTAACTTCCAAATATCATATTAACCTCTTCAATTTCTATCAATTTCGGTATCGCAGCCAGACATCGATACAGTAACCTGCTGAAAACAAATTGTTTTGCATTTGCTGTGTTTGGATTGTCACTTGCATTGGTTAGTACGTTCTCATTGTGTAGGCGTTGGTTGTGCTGTGCAGTTATTCATGAAGCCCGCGAAAGACGGGTGGAACCGGCAATAGATTGTTGCAGACCAAGCTCTTACGACTTGTTAGGAATGTTGGCAATACATCGGATCGCGCGATTGCTCCCAGGGAAACCGGCCAGAGCGCTTGTATCCGAATCTGAAACACAAAAATTTTGAAGGAGGCAGGAAATGCGTTTTGAACGTTTTCCTCGAGTTTGTAGCTGGCTGCTGGTAGCGGCAGTCCTAATTGTGACCAGCTGTGCACTGTTTGCCCAGGAAACCACGGGCGGTCTTACCGGAACGGTCAAGGACGGAACGGGCGCGGTGGTGAGCGGTGCCCACGTGGAAGTTACGGGAGCCGCTTTGGGTGGCAGCAAGTCTCTGAATACGGATTCCTCGGGTACCTACCATTTCGCGAACTTGCCTCCCGGACTATATACGATCACGGTGACGGCGAAGGGCTTCAAGGTCACGAAGCGTGAGGGGTTGAATGTGGAAATCGGCCACCTCCCGAGCGTAGATCTAGCACTCGAAGTCGGCACCGCGGCCGAGGTCGTCGAAGTGAGTGGCGCTGCGCCGTTGGTTGATGTCACCACAAATACCAACCAGACAAACCTTACCGCCGAGGCGCTGAACGACGCTCCTCACGGATATAGCTTCCAGTCGGTCATTCAATTTGCCCCGATGGCCCGTAATGAGCCTCTTGCCGGGGGTTCGGCTGGCATGACCGGCAACGCCGGCGGATCTCTGCCGGGCAGCGCCGGCAACGGCTTGGCTGTTGGTTTCTCCATCGGCGGAGCCGCTGACTCGGAGAGCGCTTACCTCGTCGACGGTCAAGATACGGAAAACGTCTCGGGTGGCGCATCCAACGCCAACGTTCCGTTCCAGTTTATTCAGGAAGTTCAGGTTAAGACGTCAGGCATCGAAGCCGAGCACGGCGGCGCCCTTGGCGGCGTCATCAACGTGGTTATGAAAAAGGGTAGCAACGCCTACCACGGTTCCTTCTTCAGCAGTTACGAAGCTGACGCTATGGATGGTGGTCCGAACTCCACCTTGCTGTATAATCCACTCTCCAGCGGGAATTCTAACCCTGCTCTAGGCCCTGTCGTGGACGCTGATTCAGAAACCTACTCACCTAAGAAAGATCATTTCCGCATCGTTCAACCCGGCTTCACCGTTGGTGGCCCCGTCGTAAAGGATCGCCTTTGGTTTTTCGCGGGTTTTGCGCCGCAGTACCTTAGCACGGCCCGCACGGTGAATTTCGGCCCGCCGATTTGCGCCGATATTGGCGGTTGCCCGAACCAGGACTTGGGGAACCAGTTATTTACGCAGGACCGCCAGCAGTACTATGGCACCGCTCGACTCGACGCCACGCTGACTCAGAAGATTCGCGTCTTTGGCTCATGGCTGTATCAATTCGAGCGCGAGTCTGGAGTCAACTTGCCGGCGGCGGACTCGATTAACCAAGAGGGCCTGCTGAACGCTGGCGGAACTCCGGCGGGTTCAACTGGGATTTTTACCCCGCTGAACTCGTATTCCCACGGTCTTAGCTTCGCCGCCCCCAACTCGACTTATAACGTGGGCGCCGACATTACGCTGACTCCAAGAATCGTCTCCACCACCCGCTTCGGCTACTTCTTTAGTAACTACCACGACCTTGGCTGGCCTACCTCGACTCCCGACCTGAGTTGGGCAACCAATGGAACTGGGGCTTCGGGTAACAACGGGAGCGGCCTGTTGCCGACCACTCTTCAGCAACCCGCCGGAAACAGTACTACTCCATACGATCAAAGCTACACTTTGTTTAATGCCAGCAAGCATTACCAGTTCGATGAAGACGTTGCATTCTTCAAGAGCGGCTGGTGGGGCACCCACAACTTCAAGGTCGGCTACCAACTGAATCGTCTGTCCAACCTCATTAACCAGAACGGCAACGTGCCATTCTTGTCTCTGAAAGTTGGCGCTGGCCAACATCATTCGGCCGGCACAACCACGGGTGGCGCCAATTGCGCGCTGCTCGAGGCGGAATGGGGAACCTGCGCCGGACAGTACGGCGTGGCCACAATCGTTGATTTTGCAACCATTCTGCCTGAGGCAGCAGTTGACTGGAACCACGCTTTCTTCGCACAGGATGCTTGGACCATTGGGCACGGTCTGACCCTCAACCTCGGTATTCGCGTCGAGAAGGAGAGCCTGCCGGTCCCGCCGGGATTGACCTCCGCCGGCACGACCCCTCCCGCGTCGATCAACTTCTCTTGGAGTGACAAGATTGAACCTCGCTTGGGAGCTGCATGGGGATCGGCGAACGGCAAGCTGAAGATCTTCGGCAGTTACGGCGTGGTCAACGACGTCATGAAGCTGCTGCTCGCTCAGACATCCTGGGGCGCCCAGGTGTTCGAAGAGTGCAGCTATCCCCTTGGTCCGGATGGGGTAGCCGGTTCCGGTGGATTCCAGAACAGCGACCTGAATGCGGTATACGTTAATAACCGAGCTTGCCCGAACGGGCCACCCACTCAGGGCGGCAATTTCGGTGGCGGCAACGTTCCGACTTCACTGACTGACGCAGGGACTGGCGTTGGGCTGATCGAAAACGTCAACTTCCGTCCCTGGGAGCCGGTCGCTCCTAACGTCAAGCCTTACCGTCAGCACGAGTATGTGGCTGGCGTAGACTACGAAGTCGCCAAGAACTGGGCTCTGGAAGCGCGTTATGATCGGCGTCGACTTGATCATGCCATTGAAGACGCGTCGTTGGCGGATCCCGACAACTTCGAGATGTACACTATCGTTAACCCTGGCCAAGGCGTCAACAAGACCATCGACGGCTATGCCAACTATCTGACGTCCATTGGATCGGCATACGGTATTCCAAACTTTGCTTTCAACGCCGATCCCGGCAATCCGTTTGGCACCTGCCCTACCTGCCCGAACAACCCCCAGGCCATCCGTAACTACGACGGCCTGGAAGTCCGGATCACCAGGGCTACCAGCCACGGCTGGGCGGGAATGTTCGCCTACACCTGGAGCAGCCTGTGGGGCAATTACACCGGTTTGACCACCACCGACCAGATCGATGGCGGGACGACTGGACGCAATTCGCCCGACACAACGCGCGCATTCGACGAGCCGTTCTATTACTTTGGCGCCAACGGCAAGTCCAACAACGGACCCTTGCCGACAGATCGTCCAAATACCTTCAAGGGTAACCTCTATTACAACTTGCCCTGGAAGGGCATGACTACAACGTTCGGCATCTTCCAGGTTGCTTACCAGGGCAGTCCGATGAGCTCGTTTACCGACATCGGCTATGGAAGCGGCACGCCCATCGAGGCCGCCTACATCTTCGGCCGTGGCAAATGGTCTAACGTAACGTCGGATCCTACAACCGGGGCAGTTACTCTCGGCGCGCCCTATACTCGCCGCACGCCTTGGTACACGCAGACCGATTTCAACTTCCAGCATGCCATCAAGGTGAACAAGAATAACGAGCACCAGGTGCTCAGCTTTACCGGGACCTTGACCAACCTGCTCAACCAGCACTCCGTCGTCTCATACTGGGAGGGCTACAACTCCAACAATTTCACCAGCGAGCTCAACCCTGGCGGGGCAAGCATATTTAGCGGCGCTCCGTTCTACCAGGCGGCTGAGACGGGATACAACGCGCAAGCCGACTCGGTGGCGAGCGGCGTGATCCTGAACAACAACTACACGCGTCCGAACGTATGGCAACTCTCGCGCAATATCCGCGTGGGAGCGACGTTCACGTTCTAGGCTTTCATCGTTTGCATCAAGGGAGCCGGAATTCCGGCTCCCTTTTTTATTGCCTGAGCGTACTTCCAAAAAATCAGCCCCACGCCTAGGCGTGGGGCTTTTTCATCGAGGGCTGCATAGCGAGGCTACTTCCCGAAGATCACGTAGTGATAGCTGGTGGCCATGAAGAACAGCAACGGGACCGACAAGAAGAAATTCGTCCGCGAGGCCAGGAAGGCCTGACGGGCCATGATCGCGGCGTTGGCGGGAGGCGTGCCGGCCAGTGTGCCTCGGATGATTTTCTTGTTGTTGGGCCAGATGATGCCCCAGACGTTGAACAGCATCACGATGCCGAAGCCGCCGCCTACGCCGATGGAGAGCACGTGATTGTCGTCCTGGCCGACGGGCGTGTAGTTCACGAACAGCCAGGCTGCGGCGATGCAGAGGATGGCCGTGATGGCGCCCAAGACATAACCGCTCGGCGTCATTTTCTTAATCACCATGAACAGGATGAACCAGACGGCGATCCACAGCAGCAGAAAGAAGCCGATGGTGGCCCCGCCTCCGCCGCCCTGGCGCTGGGCGTCGGGGCCGACATAGAACTGGCCCCAGTACCAGAATCCTAAGAAGACCGTGGCCAGCGCGCTCCAGCGAAACCAGTTCAGGGCTGGCAGCGTCAGATACTGGAAAACTTTGGCTTTCATGGGCGCATCCACTTGCTTCATGAAGGGGACGTTGACCAGGTTGAAGAAATACAGCAGGCCGACCCACGTAATGCCGGCGATGATGTGAAACCAGCGCAGGATGAGCTGAGTGGCTTCTGCGCCCGTGTGGGTGGGCATGACCAGGGTTGCTGCCGATGCGACGAAGTGGAGCATGTAAGAGTTCCTCCGGGGGTTTCCAAAGTCGTGGAAAGTCTGCACTTTGCCGCGGATACTGTCAACCCTGCCGGCGGGAGCTCTCGCCAAGTTCCAGTTGAAAAGCGGCGAACTTCGCCGTATCGTACTCACATTGATTCGCTGAAGGCACGGTCCGAAACTGGAGCGCGGCCTGAGGCGTTCACCCCCCTTGTTTCCGGGGCAGCGGGAAGGCGCCCGGAAACATGCTGTTGCATTGAACTGGCTCATGGGCGCCTGTGGGCTGGGAGCGGCACGTTCGCAGTCTAAAAATTGAGGAGATCGGCTATGGACAGCAATAAGCCGGCACAGAACATTCAGGATTCCTTCCTTAACACGGCCCGCAAGGAGAGGCTCAGCATCACCATTTATCTGCTGAGTGGCGTAAAGCTAACGGGCCGCATCCGCTCTTTCGACAAGTACTCCGTGGTGCTGGAGGCGAACGGTCAGGAGCAGCTCATCTTCAAGCACGCTATCTCTACCGTAGTGATGGGCAGAGTGGCGGCTACACACGTGCCCCATGTGGCGCATCCGGAGAAGGCTGTGGCTGCCGTGCCCGCGGCAGCGGCGAGCGCTTCGGGCACTGAAGGATAAGAACTAAAGACAAGGCGTCTTCGGAATTGCAACGTTCTCAGCTCAAGAAATCTCGCGGCGCGGCGCGCGCAGGCAGTCGTGTGCCTCTGGGCGCGAAGTCTGTCCGCGAGGAACCGGAGCGTGAGCGTGCGTTCCTGGTCGGGCTTGACGTAAAGACGCGCGGGCGCAGCGGCGCGAAGGGAACAGTTACAGCACAGGCCTCGGCCGCGCGTGATGCGGCCGCGATGCAGCCGGCTGGGGCCGGGGCTGTAGTTAAATCCAACGGCAAGCCCAGCATTCCTGAATTCGATGCCGATGAGTCGCTGGCCGAGCTGCGCACGCTGGCAGAGAGCGCCGGCGCGAAAGTGGTTGGAGAAATTCTGCAGCGCCGCGACCGCCCCGATCCAGCAACATTAATCGGCGCGGGCAAACTCGAGGAAATTGCGGGTACGGCCGCTTCGGTGGATGCCGACGTTCTTCTCTTCGATCACGACCTCAGCCCCTCACAGCAGCGCAATATTGAAAAGATCATTCAGCGGCGAGTGATTGACCGCACCCAGCTCATCCTCGACATTTTTGCGAGGCATGCGCGCACGCGGGAAGGCCAGCTGCAAGTGGAACTGGCGCAGCTGCAGTACATGCTGCCGCGGCTGGCCGGGCACGGCGTTGAAATGTCGCAGCTCGGCGGCGGCATTGGGACGCGGGGTCCGGGCGAAACCAAACTAGAGACTGACCGGCGAAAGATTGCGCGGCGCGTGCGGAATGTAGAGGGTCAAATTGAAAATGTCCGTCGAATTCGCCGGCAGCAGCGGCAGCGGCGCGAGTCCGCGCCGGTCGCGACCATCGCGCTGGTCGGATATACGAACGCCGGCAAGTCGACGCTGTTCAACGCGCTCACCCAGGCCAAGGTGCTGGAATCGTCGCGGATGTTCGCCACACTCGATCCGACAATTCGCGGCGTGGAGCTGCCGTCGAAGCGCAAGGTGTTGATGTCTGACACGGTTGGGTTCATTCGCAACCTGCCGCACACGCTAGTGTCGGCTTTCCGCGCGACGCTGGAAGAAGTGCAGCGAGCATCGCTGATTCTGCAGGTATCGGACGCCAGTAGCAAACTCTCGGCCGAGCAGGACGCTCAAGTGGAAATCGTTTTGAAAGAGCTGGAGGCAGAGAAGAAGCCACGCTTGCGGGTGATGAACAAGATTGATCTGCTGGATGACGAAGTCGCGAAGAGCCTGCAGGCCGATGCCATGCGCGAAGGCTCGAACACGGTATACGTCTCAGCGGCGGAAGGCACGGGCCTCGACCAGTTGCTCGAGCGAATTGACGTGCTGATCAAAGAAGACGCCGTCAGCCGCGTGCAGTTGCGCGTCCCGCAGAAAGAAGGCAAGACGCTGGCCTTGCTGGAAGCGAAAGCGCGAATCTTTTCGCGGAAGTATAAGGGCGGGGCGGTGGAGCTGGAAGTGGAAGCGCCAGCATCGGTGGTGCGGAAAGTGCGTGAGTTCCTTTTATCTTAGCGGGTCCGGCGAGGCATCGTGATATGCCGGGAATTTAAATGGGCCGGCAACCAAGAAGCGGTGACATTCCTTGGCTATCGGCCCATTCGATCCTGAATTGGATCGGAGGTGATAGTTCAATGCTAATCCTCTTTTGGCCGAAGTCAAGCGCTATGTGCAAGAATCTGCGACGTCGCAGGGGGATGCGTCATATAAGGGGCTAAAGCCCTCATTTTTAGTGGCTTGGACGGCACCGCTAAAGCCGGTGCCCTGATACAAATTCCCTCAATAGAAATCCCCCACAAACCCCTCGTACGAATTCAAGACACACTCCCTGATACAAAGTCGATGTTGCGCGGACGTCGCTAGGTCTGATTGCTCTCAGAACGCGAGCTCACGCTTCGGGCTAAAACGATCTTCTTCGCGTTGACATAAACTGCTTGGGACGCTAGACTTAACAGTTTTCATAGCCCTCATTTTCCGGTCTATATCAGCACCACATGGATCAGACGCTTCGACAACTAGGGGAATTACTGCTCGGATCAGTGCCGACGGTGATTCTGCTGGCGCTGCTCTACGCGCTCTACACCGCAATCGTGCACAAGCCCCTGCAGGCAGTGCTGGCCGAACGGCGAAGCAAGACGGAAGGCGCGGTGGAGAAATCGCGCGCCGACATTGCCGCCGCCGAAGCGCGAACGGCGGAGTACGAGCAGAAATTGCGCGAGGCGCGGGCCGTCGTTTTTCGGGCGCAGGAAGCGCGGCGTCAGGCGGTGTTGCAGGCTCGGACCAATGCCCTGAATGAAGCGCGCAGCAAGGCGCAGGCGCAGGTGGCGGCGGCGAAAAAAGATATTGAAAGCGATCGGGCAGCGGCGGAGAAGGGCTTGCCAGCCGACGCGCGTCGCGTTGGCGCAGGAAATCATGCGGCGCGTGCTGCAACCGGCGGGAGCGGGGCGATGATTTTCTCGACGAGTTCACTTTCAGCATCGGTAGCAGCGAAGAGGATCGTCCGGGCAGCCGTCCTGGTGCTGCTGACGGTGAGTTGCGCGAGCGTGTTATCACTGCGGGCGCAGGACAAACCGGCTTCTTCCGACCAGCCCAGCGTAAGTTCCGCGGACAAGTCGCGCGGCCCGGGTCAGCAACTGGTGCACGAGAGCAAGGAAGCCGCCGGAACCGAAAAAGATGAGATGGAAGAGTTCAAGCAGTCGGCCTCGGTAAAGGCCATCGCACGGCTGACTGGATTGAAATTGCAACAGGCTTACTGGCTGAGCGTAGTAGTGAACTTTGCGGTAATCGCCGCCGTCATCATCTGGGCAGGGCGCAAATATTTGCCGGGACTTTTCCGAGACCGCAGTGCTGCGATTCAAAAGGCGATGCAGGAAGCGCAGATGGCCAGCGAAGACGCGCGCCGCAGGCTGGCGGAGATCGAGTCGCGCCTGATGAAGCTCGACGTTGAGATTGGCATGATGCGCGATGCCGCAGAGAAAGAAGGAGCGGCGGAAGAAGCCCGCATCCAGGCCGCGGCCGAAGAAGATGCGCGCAAGATTGTCGCCGCGGCCGAGCAGGAAATTGCGGCGGCGGCCAAGGCCGCGCGCCGGCAGTTGACGGCTTATGCAGCCGATCTGGCAGTCGGACTGGCGCGAAAACAGATTCACGTGGATGCCGCTACCGATCAGACTTTGGTGCAAAATTTTGCCGGGCAGTTAGGCACTTCCCGTGACTCGGGTTCAGGAAAGGACCGGAACTAGCGCATGGCCTCTGTCGCCAGCACCTATGCCCGGGCATTCGCTGACGTGGTTCTCGACGTGCATCTCGATGCGAATCGAGCTCTGGGCGGCCTGTACCGGATCCTGGATCTGTTGCGCGAAAGCGAAGATTTGCGGCGAGTGTGGGAGAATCCGGCGGTGCCCGCGGACCAGAAGCGCAAACTACTGGATGCGATTGTGGACCGCGAGGACATTGAGCGCCACGTGCGCAATCTGGTCGCAGTGCTGATCGATCACCGTCGCGTGCAGTTCCTGGCGCGCATCGCCGAGCAACTCAAGAAGGAACTCGATGCCCGCATGGGATTCGCGGAAGCGAAGATCACCAGCGCCCGCGAATTGGGCACCGGCGAGAAGCGCTCCCTAGAAGCGCAGATCGAAAAAGCCACAGGCAAGAAAGTACGAGCGCACTTCGTACTAGATGAGTCTTTGCTAGGCGGTGCCGTAGTCCGCGTAGGCAGCACAATTTACGACGGTTCGGTGAAAGGCCAGTTGGAAAAGATAAGAGAAGCAATAAGCTCCTAGCTGCTAGCTCCTAGCTTCTAGCGAACCATGGGTTTTGGGTCAGCTAGAAGCTAGTAGCTAGAAGCTAGCAGCTACAGAGAGCTGATTTTATGGCACAAATCAAAGCAGACGAAATTACGAAACTGATCCGCGAGCAGATCGAGAACTACGAAACCAAGATCTCCGTGGACGGGACGGGCACCGTCATCACGTTGGGCGACGGCATCGCGCGCGTCTATGGACTCGACAAAGTCATGGCGGGCGAGCTGCTGGCTTTCCCGCACGGCGTGGCCGGCATCGCCATGAACCTGGAAGAAGATCAGGTCGGCGTGGTGCTCCTCGGCGAGTATACCGAGATTAAAGAAGGCGACGAAGTCAAGCGCACCGGGCGCATCATGAGCGTGCCGGTGGGCGACGCCATGATCGGCCGCGTCGTGAACTCGCTCGGCGAGCCCATCGACGATAAAGGCCCGATCGCGACCACCCAGTTCATCGCCCTAGAGCGCATTGCACCCGGCGTCATCGACCGTCAACCGGTGCGCGAGCCCATGGCGACCGGGCTGAAAGCTATCGACAGCATGATTCCGGTGGGCCGCGGCCAGCGCGAACTGATCATCGGCGACCGCCAGACCGGCAAGACCGCCGTCGCGCTCGACACCATCATCAACAGCAAAGGCAACGACCTGATTTGTATTTACAACGCCATCGGGCAGAAGCGTTCCTCGATTGCACAGGTCGTGAAAATTCTCGAAGATGCCGGTGCGATGGAATACACCATCGTCGTCGCGGCGTCAGCTTCGGAACCCGCGCCCATGCAGTACATTTCGCCATACGCGGCAACTGCGATGGGCGAATATTTCCGCGACAGCAAGCGCCATGCGCTGGTCATCTACGACGATCTTTCGAAGCACGCGGCGTCGTATCGCGAAATCTCCCTGCTGCTGCGCCGACCGCCGGGACGCGAAGCTTACCCAGGAGATGTTTTTTATCTTCACTCCCGGCTGCTGGAGCGCTCTTCGAAGCTGAGCGATAAGATGGGCGGCGGTTCGTTAACCGCGCTCCCGATTATTGAAACTCAGGCGGGAGACGTTTCCGCCTACATTCCAACCAACGTGATTTCGATTACCGACGGCCAGATTTATCTGGAAACCGATTTGTTCAACCAAGGCATCCGCCCCGCAGTGAACGTCGGCCTGTCCGTAAGCCGCGTCGGCGGCAGCGCGCAGATCAAAGCCATGCGGCAGGTCGCGGGTACGTTGAAATTGGAACTGGCGCAATATCGCGAACTGGCAGCATTTGCGGCCTTCGGCAGCGATCTCGACAAGGCCACGCAGGCGCAATTGAATCGCGGCCAGCGGCTGGTCGAACTGCTGAAGCAGAATCAATTCTCGCCGCTGCCATTCTCGAAACAAATTCTGATCATCATGGCCGGCACCGGGGGGTTCCTCGACGATCTGCCGGTAGCGCAGGTGCGCCCGTTCGAAGCCGAACTCTACAAATACGTGGATTCGACCCATCCCGGCATCCTGCGCACGATCATGGAGAAAAAGGTTCTGGATGACGCGTTGAAGGCACAGCTTCAGGCCGTGATTAAAGAAGCAAAGCAGCAATTCTTGGCGAGCAGGGAAGCAGTAGCAAAGTAGTCGCAAGTTCCGCGCCCCGAGTCCCGAGGGGAAAGCGTTTTTCCTCGGAGCTCGCGACTCAGAACTCGCAACTCGGACATGCCCAATATTCTCGACATCCGTCGCCGCATTCGCAGCGTGATCAACACGCGGCAAATCACCAAGGCCATGAAAGTGGTCTCGGCGGCGAAGCTGCGCCGGGCGCAGGAACGGGCTCTGGCGGCGCGACCTTACGCGCAGATGCTGACCAATGTGCTGAAGTCGCTGGTGGCACGAGCTGAGATTTACGATCCGGAGACCGGCGAGCCGAAGCATCCTTTGCTGGCGCATCGGGAAGAGAAAAACATTCTGTTGATTGTTGTGACCGGCGACAAAGGCTTGGCGGGCGCGTTCAACGCCAACATCACAAAAGCAGCCACGAGGTTCCTCGAATCCAAGGCCGGCGAGAATGTCGATATTGAAGCCGTAGGCCGCAAGGGACGCGACTTTCTGCGCAGGCGGTATCCGGCCGCCAAGGTGCAAACGCAGAGCCTGGCCGATCTTGCGGAGTCGGTCGAATCCGAACCGGAAGAGCCCGAACGCACAGGACCGATTCAGATTACCGGCGAGCACGTGGGCGTTCTCGGCAAGGTCGACTTCGCGCAGGCCGCGGCGCTGGCTGAGATCGTGATTTCGCGATACCGTCGCGAAGAAATTGACGCGGTCTATATTGTATTCAACGAATTTAAATCGGTGATCGCGCAGCGCCTCATCGTGGAACAGGTTCTTCCCATCGAGCAGATCGGAGCGCAGACCGTGCGCCTGGTCGAGGAGATGACGGAGGAAGAAAAAAAGAAGGCGAAGGAAGCTGCGATCACGGCGGGCGTGGGTTTGCACTCGACCGAAGGAGAGAAGGAAGCTGCTTCGCAGTTCGGCACCGCGCAGGTGGACTACATTTACGAGCAGCCCCCGGAGGAGTTATTCCGCGCGCTGCTGCCGAAATATGTAAGCATCCAGATTTTCCGCGCGCTGTTGGAGTCAGTAGCGGCCGAGCACGCCGCCCGCATGACCGCCATGGACTCGGCCACCAACAACGCAACCGACATGATCGATTCGCTGACTCTTGTCATGAACCGGGCGCGGCAGGCCAAGATCACGAAAGAAATTATCGAAATTGTCAGCGGCGCGGCGGCAATGTGAAGAAGCTTCGAGCCTTGAGCTGAGAGCTTCGAGCAAGTTGCGCGTCGCTGAGAGTATGAAACCAGATTTGAAAGCTGAGAGCCGAGTATCGAAGTATTGGGCGAGGGTAGCTCGCCACTCGGAGCTCACAGCTCGGAGCTATCTATGCCAGAAAACGTAGGACATGTAATCCAAATCGCGGGCCCGGCAGTAGACGTGCAGTTTCACGAAGGCCACCTGCCCCCGATCTACGAGGCCGTGAAAGTGGTGAGCGACGGCTTCACCGTGCCGAGTCCGATCAGTGTAATTCTTGAAGTGCAACAGCACCTGGGCGAGGGCCGCGTACGCTGCATCGCGATGCAGCCGACCGACGGCATGGTTCGCGGTATGAAGGCCATAGACCAGGGCGGCCCCATCTCCGTACCCGTGGGCCGCGGAACTCTGGGTCGCGTGATGAATGTGATCGGCGATCCGGTCGACCAGCTTGGCCCCATCGAATACAAGGTGAGAATGCCGATTCACCGCCTCGCGCCGGCCTTCGACGAACAGGCGACGAGCGCGGAAATGTTCGAGACCGGAGTGAAGGTCATCGACCTCATCCAGCCGTTCCTGAAGGGCGGCAAAATCGGACTGTTCGGCGGCGCGGGCGTGGGCAAGACCGTCGTCATCATGGAGCTCATCAACAATGTCGCCAAAAATCACGGCGGTTTTTCCGTGTTCGCCGGCGTCGGCGAGCGCACGCGCGAAGGCAACGACTTGTGGCTGGAAATGTCGGAGTCGGGCGTGATCAAGCCCGGCGATCCTTCGAAGTCGAAGGCCGCGCTGATCTATGGGCAGATGACGGAGCCTCCAGGTGCGCGCCTTCGTGTTGCGCTTACCGGACTAACGGTCGCGGAATATTTTCGTGACGGCGAAGGCGCCGACACGCTGCTCTTCATCGACAATATTTTTCGTTTCACGCAAGCCGGTTCGGAAGTTTCCGCGCTGCTGGGCCGCATGCCCAGCGCCGTCGGCTATCAGCCCAACCTGGCGACCGAAATGGGCGAACTGCAGGAGCGCATCACTTCCACCAAGAAAGGTTCAGTCACGTCAGTGCAGGCGATTTACGTGCCTGCCGACGACTTAACCGATCCCGCGCCCGCGACCACCTTCGCTCACCTCGACGCGACCACGGTGCTTTCGCGCGCGCTGACCGAAATCGGAATTTATCCGGCGGTCGATCCTCTGGCATCGACGTCGCGCATCCTTGATCCCCGCATTGTTGGCCACGAGCATTACGATGTGGCGCAGACGGTGAAGAAAACTTTGCAGACTTATAAAGATCTGCAGGACATCATCGCGATTCTCGGAATTGACGAGTTGACCGAAGATCAGAAGCTGACCGTGGCGCGAGCCCGCAAGATTCAAAAGTTCCTGTCACAGCCGTTTCACGTCGCCGAACAATTCACAGGCGCGCCGGGACGTTACGTGAAGATTGCAGACACAGTCAAGGGTTTCAAGGCGATTGTGGAAGGCAAGTACGACGACGTCCCCGAGCAGGCGTTTTACATGAAGGGGCCGATCGAGGAAGTGCTGGAAGCCGCGGAGAAGATGAAGGCGGTAGCGTAAGAGAATGGCCGGGGGCTAGGGATCAGGGGCAAGAAACGCCATCCGATATTCGATTCTACTAATCCCTGACTACTAGGCCCTGAACCCTGATGGCAGATACATTCCAACTCGAGATCGTCACGCCGGAAAAGAGAGTCGTGGCCACAGCGGCGGAAGAAGTTCAGATCCCCGGCAAGGGCGGGTATTTGGGCATCCTGCCGGGGCACGCGCCGCTGATCACGGAACTGGCGGTTGGCGAGATTACTTACCGTGACGCGTCCGGTTCGAGTTCCGGTTCTAATTCAAACGAACAGCGCCTGGCCGTGGCCTGGGGATTCGCGGAAGTGTTGCCCGATAAAGTGACGATTCTGGCCGAGACGGCCGAGCGTCCGTCGGAGATCGATGTCGAGCGCGCGCGCAAGTCCAAAGCTCGTGCCGAAGAACGCTTAGCGAGTGGCGAAACGACCGTTGACGTCGAGCGCGCTCTCGACGCACTGCAACGCGCCGAAACCCGGATCGACGTCGCCGAGAAAAAATAGCCGCAAAACTCAAAAATGGGCCGTGGTCCGGCTCATATATCGGCTTACAATTGTGCCGCTTGCTCATTGGAGGAGACGGCACCATGAAATTCCACTCTGTCTTTCTCGTTTTGTTTCTCTTCATTTGTTGTGGTCTCGCATCGGCGCAGCAGGCCATCCCCGCGCAGGCCCCTGCTCCGCAACGTCCATCGTGGCTCGTGACTCCGGAAGTGCACGCAGACAACAGTGTGACCTTCCGTTTCCTCGCGCCCAACGCGCAGGAAGTAAAGCTGGCGCGCGCAGGCACCGATCCGGTGGCGATGCAGAAAGACGACCAAGGCGTGTGGAGCGTGACCACGCCACCGCTCGCCCCCGACTACTACGGATACTCGATCATCGTCGACGGCGTACGTATGCTCGATCCTTACAACGCTCTTCTGGTGCCAAATTTGCTCTCCGCGTCGAACGCCGTGCACATCCCGGGGCCGGGGCTGCCTTGGGAGGTGAGTGACGTTCCGCGCGGAGAAGTCCATCATCACTTCTACAAATCTGCGGTAGCCGACGATCACCGGGACTTTTACGTCTACACTCCGCCGGGCTACGATCCGGTGGCGAAGAAGACTTATCCCGTGCTGTATTTGCTGCACGGCTTTAGTGACGATGCGAGCGGATGGACGGCAGTCGGATTTGCCAACGTGATCCTCGACAACCTGATCGCTCAGGGCAAAGCGAAACCAATGATTGTAGTGATGCCGCTCGGCTATGGCACGATGGAAGTGGTGCGTGCCGGTTGGGGAGGACTCGCGAATCATCCTGAGGTCCGCGAGGAAAGTTTTCGGAAATTTCGTGACGCTCTTTTGACCGAAGTCATGCCCAAGGTCGAGAGCGAATACCGCGTGACCAACGATCGCAGCTCGCGCGCCATCGCCGGGCTTTCCATGGGTGGCGCCGAATCGCTCAGGGTCGGATTAAACGGCCTCGACAAGTTCGCGTGGATCGGCGCATTCAGTGCAGGCGGCATCCCCGACGGATTTGAAAAAGATTTCTCCGGCCTTGACGCAAAAGCAAACCAGCAGATTCGTTTACTCTGGATCGCGTGCGGCACGGAGGATCGCCTAATCACGCCCAACCGCAACCTGCGGGAATGGCTGAAGACGAAAGGAATTCAGCACGTCGACATCGAGACTCCGGGGATGCACACCTGGATGGTCTGGCGCCGTAATTTGGCGGAGTTCGCGGGGTTGTTGTTCCGGTGATCCCGACCGATTGCGGCTTGTCATCCTTCGCTTTGCTCAGGATGACAAGGGAAAAGACTTTCGTCTAAGGCACGTTGACGTGATCGCGCGTTTCCGCCGGCACGTAGTTTACGGCGGCGGTGCGCTCCAGTTTATCCCACGCAAACTTGCGGCCTTCCAGCGCGCGCTTCAGCGTCTTGAACAGCACAATCGAAAATAACTGGCGATAGGCGAAGCGCTGCAGCCAGACCTGGCTGAGCAGCCAGACATCTTCTTTATCGCCGGGGTGCGCGCGTTCGAGGGCGAACGCAATTGCCGAGGCGATGAAATCGATCACCAGGAACGCAAAGAAGAACAGCACCAGCTTGTGGAAGTCGGCGGGATCGGTCGAGTCCGGGTGAAAATGTTTCTGGATGTAATACCAGATCGTGCCGACGACGAACATGATGTCGATCAGCGGTGACACCAGCGGCAGCAGAATCTGAAAGATGAAGATGTTGGGAAGCGCCACCCAGCCCAGCGCGCCCTTGCGGGCGAAAACTCCGCGATGCTTGAACACCGCCTGCAAAATGCCGAACGACCAGCGGAAACGCTGGCGCATCAGGCCATTTGCGTTCGTCGGCGCTTCGGTGTAAGCGAGCGCCATGTCTTCGTATTCGACGCGGTATCCGCGGCGCAGCAGTGCCATTGTCAGGTCGGCGTCTTCGGCGACGGTGTCAATGTGGTAGCCTCCGGCCTCGCGCACGGCCGAAACGCGCCACGCGCCAATCGCTCCCGGCACGACGCTGACAGCGCCCAACACGTCGAGGGCGCGGCGCTCGAAGTTCTGGCTGGTGACGTACTCCAGAGCCTGCCAGCGCGTCCAGAGATTGACGCGATTGCCAACTTTAGCGTTGCCCGCGATGGCGCCGACTTTAGGATTGATGAAATGCGGCACCAGGCGCGCGATCGCGTCGGGCGCGATGATGGTGTCAGCGTCGATGCCCACAAATAATTCCGCGTCACCGATGTGCTCGATGCCGTAGTTGAGGGCCTCAGCTTTGCCTGAATTTGGTTTTCCAAGGATGAGAACTTTCCCCGTGGCGGCTTCGGCCGCGAAGGCTCTGCGAGCCACCTCAAGCGTGCGGTCCTTGGAACCGTCGTCAATCACGATGACGCGCAGATTCGGATAGTTCGAATTGAGCGCGGCCCGTACTGTTCGCTCGATGACTTTCTCTTCGTTGTAGGCCGGGATGAGCACTGCAACTTTCGGCTTGTAGGACGCGACCTCAGCGGGCCTGCCAAAAATCTTTTCGCGCACGCGATCATAGACTGCGGCCGCTCCAATGAAGAGTAGGCGACCGGTCATGAGCAGGTCGCCGACCAGGAATATCCAGGTAATAAAAACGATGCTGGCATCGAACAGCCAGAAGCCGAAGCGGTCGAGGCGCGCCGCCCATAGTTCGCCGGCAGGCAGAGGCGCCATTACGTCAGCGCGGGTTTTGCCAAGGAGTTCGTAAACCGGCGCGATCTCGTATCCCCGGGCGCGAATGCCGTCGATGATCATCGGCAGGGCGCGTACAGTTTCGGCGCGATTACCGCCTCCGTCGTGCATGAGCACAATGTTGCCGCATCGGAGATCATCCGGGCGGCAGGGCGGCAGGTGCTTTAGCACGTAGGCTGTAATCTGCTCAGCGGACTGCCGGGGTTCGCTCCAGTCGTTGGGGTCAATTCGATTGCCGACGGTGATGTATCCCATCTCCTGCGGAATCTCGAGTGGGCGCACCTGGTCGGCCGTGTCGGGCTCTTCATCAATCGCATAGGGCGGCCGCATCAGTGTGACGCGCACGCCCACCAGGCTGGCGAACAAACGCTCGGTAAGGTTCAACTCCGCTTTGAACAGCGGCGCCGACATGTTGGTGACATCGGGATGCGTAAAAGTGTGATTCCCAATCGTGTTGCCTTCGCGGTAAATCCGTTTCGCGATGCCGGAATATTTGTCGGTCTGGATGCCGATCAGAAAAAAAGTCGCAGTCGCATTTTTTTCTTTGAGCACATCGAGAATCTTCGGAGTCCACTCCGGGTCGGGGCCGTCGTCAAACGTGAGCGCGATTTTGTTGGGGCTGTAGCCATAACGCGCGACACGGTAGGGCTCGGGCAGGTTCTGAAAAACCTCGTCCGTGATCAATTGGCTGCCGGCGTCGATAGTCAGATCGCGAATGCCGTGGGCGGGCTTCTCTTCGATGCGTAGAATCTCGCCCTGGCCTTCCATGTCCACGTCGGCGCCGGGTGGCACATCTTTCAGTTTGTCGGTGGCTCCCGCATCGCCGGGCACGTCCCAGATACGCCACAGCGATCGGTCTTCGCTTCCCAATCGCCACAGAGCGAAAGTCTGGATGCCTAGATTCTGCGCCGAGCGCATGTGATTGAGCGCCGTCACTCCATCGACGAACCAGATGTCGTGCTGAATGCTTTTCTCGTCGAGATAGCTGAAGTGAGGGTTCATCGCGTCATCATCAAAGTTGACGTCCACATCAGAATCGCGCGCGGCCAGCCATGCGTCCTGAACACTCACGGTATGGTCACGCTCGTCAGCGGGAAGTTCACCCTTCTTCGGTTTCAACGCCCAGTCATAGCCATAATTGGCGATGGCGCAGATGATTTTTTCTTTCGGGATCACCGTCTCGGCAAATTTCAGGTTCTGCACGAACCAATCCTGCGAAGCCACCGGGCCAGATTCGGCGCCAGGATAATGCTCGTCATAATTCATGAGCACAACGCCGTCGGCCGCCGCCGCGATGGCGGGATAGTCGTATTCGTTGCTATGCGGCGGCACCGCGACGTACAGCTTCAAACCGCGCGCATGCAGGTCGCCGGATAACTCCTGCAACAGCGAAACATAACCGGCCTGGCCACTGGGTGGGAAGGCCTCGAAGTCGATCATCAGCCCGCGATAATGGCCGGACGAGAGAAATTGCACAGACTGCCGCCGGAAAAGCCCGCGCGCATCGGGATTGTTCAGAAACCCGACGATATCTCCCACCCAGTTTGAGCCGTCGGAATTGTTCACCATGGGGAAGACTTCCATGGCGGGATCTTCCGTCTTCAGAAACGGCATCACGAGGTCGTCGACCGGCAGTACCGTGCTGCCCTGCCCTTGCTTTGTGGTTACTAATGACGTCGAAGTATTTGTTCGTCTGATCGTCGACGCCCTGCAGCCGCCCATCGGCTGTGATCACATGCAGCCAGTCGGGATAAAGAATGTCGACCTGGTGGGCGTACGCGCGCAGTGAAGAAAAACTGGCTGCGTCCCAGGGAACATAGAAAGCTGCGCGAATCCCTTCTTCCTGATTCAGCTTGACCTGCGATGCCGCCAGTTTCGACTTGCGGTGTGATCGGGCCACAAGCTTCTTTTGGCGGTCGCGGGCCTTGTCTTTTTCGCTCTCTTTCAGGGCCTTGAAAGGGCGCTTCTGTGGCGAGAGAAAGAGTCCGGGCAGGGGCTCGTCGCGCAGCGCCGTGAACACGAAGAAAATAATCAACGCGGAAACACAAACCGCGGATACGTCGAACAGGCGCCGTAGACGTCTCCACCGGGCGCGTTGCGGATCATAAAAGACAGGCTGGGCCATGGGTGAGTAACTGTTCATCGTATGCCGTGGAGGGCACACGGTCAATTATCGGTAAGACAGGGTCAGGGTAGCTGTTCTTGACTGGTTGGATGCACTTTCCGGACGCCGCGATTGCCGGAAACGCAGTATGATTCGCTGCGTGCGCGAACTGGTGGGCGAATTGACGCACGAATTGACGCGAAAGCAGAAGCAGTTCTTTGCGTGGGCGAGCCTTGCCGGCGTAAGCCTGCGAGTGCTGTTGGTCGTCTACTTTCCGGGCGTGGTCGACGACTCGCGGCTCTACGCCAACATTGCTGAGAACTGGCTGCGGCACGGCGTTTACGGCATCACGAACTCGGGCGTGATCATGCCGACGCTTTCCCGCCTGCCAGGATATCCCGCGTTTCTGGCGGCGATTTTTGCGCTGTTCGGAGTCGGAAATTTTCGTGCAGTGCTGCTGGTGCAGACCCTGTTCGATCTTGCGACTTGCTTTTTGATTGCGGACCTGGCGCGACGGCTGTTTTCCTGGCGAGCCGCGCAGGCGGCATTCCTGCTGGCAGCGCTCTGCCCTTTTCTGGCAAACTACGCCGCCGCGGCTTTAACCGAGACTCTGGAAACTTTCTTCACCGCACTCGCACTGGACTTGGTCTTAAGCGGATTAGGAGTCGATAGCTCGGGCGGGCGCCGGTTCCGCGGCATGATCTGGCTCGGGTGCGGTCTCTCCGTCGGGGCTGCGATTCTGTTGCGTCCTGACGGTGGCATTCTACTGGCGGCAATCGGCACCTATTTGATCTGGCTCCTACTGCGCAGCCTGCGGACAGATCAAGCAAAAGCACGAAGCCTGTTCTGGGCGGGAGTGCTGGTCGCGCTCGGAGCGCTCACCCCGCTCGTTCCCTGGACTCTGCGAAACCTGCACACACTGCATCGTTTCGAGCCGCTGGCCCCGCGCTACGCCACCGACTCCGATGAACTGGCCATGCCCGGCTTCAACCGCTGGACCAAGACTTGGATCGCGGACTACGTTTCGGTGCAGGAGGTCTATTGGGCCGTCCCCGGCGCCGACATCGATATTACGAAGCTGCCCGACCGCGCATTCGACTCGCAACCGCAGCGGAACCAGACGGCCGCTCTGTTCACCGACTATAACCAAGGCCACGACATGACGGCAGAACTCGACGCCCGCTTCGCCGCCCTGGCGGCCGAGCGGGTTCACGCCGCTCCGCTCCGTTATTACATCTGGCTTCCGGCGCTGCGCATTGCCGATATGTGGCTGCGCCCCCGTACCGAGCTGTTTCCCTCCGACCCGCGCTGGTGGGAGTTCAACGACGACCGCCGCTGGCTGGCCGTCAGCCTGGGATTCGGCCTGATTAACCTGCTCTACGTGGCTCTGGCGATGGCTGGAGCCCTGCGCGCCCGCGAATTTTTTGGCGTCGGACTATTGGTTTTATTTCTGCTCCTGCGTTCCATATTCCTCGGAACGCTGGAGAATCCAGAACCTCGATACACCCTCGAATGCTATCCAGTCGTGATTTTTCTGGCTTCTGCGCTATTTTTCCGAAGGCCCGGCCCGGCGGCCTCTTCCAAATTGTGAATCGTGTTATGTGAACCTGCATTTGTTGATCTAGTTAGATCCCCTAAAATACTGAAAATTAGGCTTGAACAACATGGCCTAACAGTTGCACAATAGCGCCCCATCAGGTCCCCAGGGGTCTCGTCTCACTTTCACTTTCCTGGGTTAAGACAACCGAATTTTTTGACTCCGACGCGGAGAAGGAGCTTTCCCATGCGTTCTCGCGTAACTGGTCTGGTCGTTGCCTTTTTCTTTGCGCTAAGCACCCTGCTCGTTGCTCAGACTGCCACTTCTTCCCTTCGCGGCACCATTACCGATCCGAAGGGCGCGCTGATACAGGGTGCGACTGTAATGATTAGCAACCCCTCGACGGGATATTCACGAACCACGAAGTCGGGTAGCGATGGTGGATATCAGTTTCTGGAGGTTCCGCCTGCGACCTACGTTCTGACCGTCGCCTACGCAGGCTTCGCCACCGTGAAGCACGATCAGGTCGCTCTGCAGGTGAGCCAACCGGAAACGCTGAATGTCGCCATGGAGGTCAGGGGCGCGACCGAGGTCGTCGAAGTGACGAGCGCCGCTCCGCTGGTGAATACCACCGACGCGAGCCAGGGAAGTGTGTTCAACAGCATCCAACTCGATAACCTGCCGTCCGAGGGCCGCGACCCGGTTAGCATTCTGAGCCTCCAAGCAGGCGTTACATATCTCGGCAGCGGCACTAACCAGGACGGCACCAAGCCGAATGAGACCGAAGATAGTCGTGGCGGATCCGTCGCTGGCGCCCGGAGCGACCAGACCAACGTGACGGTCGATGGCCTGGATAATAACGATCAATTGCAGGGCTACGCGTTTACGGGCGCATTGAGAGTCCCGCTCGATTCAATTCAGGAGTTCCGGGTCACGACCACCAACTCAAACGCTGATTCAGGCCGGTCCTCCGGTGCGCAGGTCAATATGGTGACCAAGAGCGGCACCAATGGTTTTCATGGCACGCTCTATGAGTACAACCGTTCCAACATCGGCCAGGCCAACGACTGGTTTAACGAGCAGTCCGAAGATATATCAGGTCAGCCCAATAAGCCCGGCGTCCTGCACCGCAATACCTTTGGCGCGTGGGTCGGCGGGCCGATCATCAAGGATAGGTTGTTCTTCTTCGGCGGATATGAAGGGCAACGGACCAACGAAGCGGTCCAGACAACCCACGTTGTACCAAGCGACGACATGCGCCAGGGAATCACCCAGTTTCCGTGCAGCACTCAGAGCAACGACATGGGCAACCCGATCGACCCGAATTGCAATGTCTCAAATACCGAGTTCAACGTAACGCCGTTGAACTCTACGCAGAATCTGGTCACCCTTTCCGCTGCGCAGTTACAAACCCTCGACGCTAACTGTCTAGGCAATGGAACGTGCCCGTGGAACGGCGGCCCAAATCCCAACGTCGCCAACATCCTTGGGGCCAATCCCAGTGCGATTTTCGAGCAATACCCACACCCGAACACAGACTCGGTGGGCGACGGCTATGACTTTCGCGGATTCACCTTCGCCGCCCCCAATCCCACAAAACATGACACCTACATTCTTAAGCTGGACTACAAACTCACGCAGAGCGGAAACCACAGTTTGTTCGTGAAAGGCCACCTGCAGAACTGGCGTAGCAGCGACGCTCCGCAATTCCCAGGGTTGCCGCCCAATGATTTCCTGACCAACAACAACAAAGGGCTCTTTGTTGGCTACACCGCTCTGTTCAGCGCCAACGTTATTAACAACTTGCGATACGGTTTGATTCGCCAGGGCATCGGCGACTCCGGCCTCGGGGTTTCCGACTACAACTACTTCCGCGGCATGGCAAACTTCCAGGGTGCGGGTTTCACTCCTTCCGAATTTACAAACGTGCCCGTGCATAACATCGTGGATGACGTCAGCTGGACCAAGGGCAAGCACAGCATTGAGTTCGGTGGCAATCTGCGGATCATCGCCAACAATCGTACGGGAAACGAATCGAACTACTCCTACGCGTTCACCAACGTCTACTGGCTAGACAACTCCGGGATCGCGAACACCTGCAGCAGTCTCGATCCTGCTGCTCTGGGAAATTCTACGAACCAGTCCGGGAGTGCATTCACCTGCGGAGGCAACAACGGAACGTATCCTTCGGTAGATCCAGCGTGGGGAGTCAATTATGACTTCGCAACCGCGGCGCTGGCCGGCTTGCTGACTGAGACTAACAAGGTCTACAACCAGGACAAGACGGGCCACTTCTTCGACCCGGGCCAACTCATCACCCGTAATTTCAAGGCCCACGAAACCGAGTTCTATCTACAAGATAGCTGGCGCGCTACGCCGAACTTAGTGCTCACCGGTGGCCTGCGCTACTCGCTCTTGCAGCCGCCGTATGAATCGAACGGCAACCAGGTCTCACCCAGTATCAGCCTGAACAGCTGGTTCAACCAGCGCGCCCAGAATATGCGCCAGGGACAGACTCTCTATTCGCAGACCTCCGGAGGTCTGGTGCAGATGGCCTTGGGCGGGCAGGCCAATGGAAAGGCGCCGTACTGGGCATGGGACTACAAAGATCTCGCACCTCGGCTCGCCCTCGCTTATTCGCCGCACGCTGAGTCAGGATTCCTGCACGCGCTGTTCGGCAGCGCTGGAAAGAGTTCAATCAGAGCCGGCTACGGGATTTATTACGACCACTTCGGCGAGGGCATTGTAAACAGCTTCGACCGCAACGGATCGTTCGGTCTTACCACCGCCCTGGACAATCCCGCAGGCAGCCAGGATGTAGACTGCACTCCGCGCCTCACCAGTCTTTACACTCTGCCATCAGCGACGGGAACCTTCTGCGGACAGCAGGTGGTCGGTCCGCCGCCCGCCGCATTTCCGGGGTTGGTTACTCCACCGACCCTGTTTAACCCAGGGTCGTTTGCCATTTACTGGGGGTTGGACGACAAGCTGAAGACGCCTTACTCCCATGTGGTCGATCTGTCGATTACCCGGGACCTGGGCAAGAACTATATCTTTGAAGCTTCGTATATAGGTCGGTTTGCCCATCGATTGCTACAAGAGGAAGACCTGGCAATGCCTCTGGACATCGTGGATCCGGCATCCAAGACGGACTATTTCACCGCTGCAACCATGCTGACGAAGGCTGCCAATGCCGGCACCGACATCAGCCAGTTGGCTCCGATCCCATACTGGGAACACCTCTTCCCGGGAGCAGCGGGCAGCTTCGGCTTTGGGCCGGGCGCGGGCGGACTCGGGTGCGCGCCGGGGAACAGCACGTTTGGAGGGACTACTACCGCCACGCAGGCTATGTACGACATGTTCTCCTGCTTTGCCGGTAACGAAACGACGGCACTGTTTGTTGCCGATCTCAACTGCACACCCGCATGTGCTCAGCTACCCGGACAATCGGCTCCTCAGCCTTTCAATTACTGGGACGACCAGTTTTCGTCGCTCTATGCCTGGCGCAGTATCGGCAATAGCGCCTACAACGGCATGCAACTCACCCTTCGTCACGCCATGAGTTCCGGTCTGCAGTTTGATTTCAACTACACCTTCTCCAGGTCGTTTGACATCGGCTCCAACGCGGAACGCATCAACGAATTTGAAGGCGGTGGGTTCTTCAGCCAGGTCATCAATTCGTGGGCGCCGAAACAATTGCGGTCAGTTTCGGACTTCGACATGACGCATCAGATCAACTCCAACTGGGTCTACCAGCTTCCCTTCGGCAAAGGACGCCACTTCGCCAGCGGCATGAATAAATTCGCAGACGCCGTCCTCGGAGGATGGAGCCTCTCCGGCATCGTCCACTGGACGAGCGGACTGCCGTTCACCATGGGGTCAGGCGCCGGATGGTCCACCAACTGGCAGTTGGAGGGCTCAGCGGTGCAAACCGGGGCAACCGGGAAAATCGGCGTCTTCCGGGATTCATCGGGCAATCCAAACCTGTTCAAGAATCCCACGCAGGCGTTGGGCGCGTTTCGCTTCCCCTATCCTGGAGAGTCTGGAGAGCGCAACAATCTCCGCGGGCCGGGTTATTTCGAAATCGACGACGGCCTGTACAAGACCTGGAACATCAGCGAACGGCAAGCGGTCAAGTTTGCCTGGGAAGCTTTCAACGTGACCAACACGCCGCGCTTCGATGCAGCTCAGGCGGCATTCAACTTCAACCTCACGTCGGGAATCTTTGGAGCTTATACAAATACGCTGAGCGTTCCGCGCGTGATGCAGTTCTCCGCGCGCTACGAGTTTTAACAGCGCATTGACGTTAGGTGTTATGTAGATCATTCTGATTGAGGAGCGGAGAATATCCGCTCCTCATTTTTTCCCTTCTGCTTTTCTTCTGCTTTCTACTCTGTATCGCGCACGTCCAAGTTATGGAAGCGCCGCCTGTGAAATCCCATACTTAATCGTTTCAGCAGCAACCTAAATAGTGCAGATTCAATCTTGAATCTTTTGGCGGCGAACTTGCAGTACCCGCTCATCAAAGGGTTCCCAGGTTCCTCGCATAGGGTCTCAGCTCCTGGGCAAGGCGTGCAGCATCCAGAATTTTAAGTAAAGGGAGTTCCCTATGCATAGTGGCTCACGGCTATTGGCAGTGGCGGTGACAATAACAGTGACCAGTTGTTTCCTCGCGATCGGCACTTTGGCGTTCGCACAATCCGCAACCACTTCTCTCCGCGGCTCCGTCGCAGACCCTAAGGGAGCACTCGTGGCCGGCGCCACGGTCACTCTCAGCAACAAGGCGACGGGCTTTTCCAGAGCTGCCCAAACAGATGACCAAGGGATATATCAGTTCCTCGAAGTCCCTCCTTCTACATACGTCATTGAAGTGAGCGCGGCCGGATTCGCCACGACCAAGCGTGAGGGCGTCCCGCTGCAGGTGAGCAACCCGGCGACGGTGAATCTGGTTCTGCAGGTGCAGGGCGGCTCGGTAATCATCGACGTCAGCGGCGAAGCGCCGCAGGTTAACACTACTGACGCCACGCTGGGCAATAATTTCAATTCACGGCAGTTAATCGACCTGCCCGCGGAAGGCCGCGACCCTGCGGCTATTCTGAGCCTGCAGCCGGGCGTCGTCTACATCGGCAGCACATCTACGAGTCAGCAGGATAATGACAGCCGCGGTGGCGCAGTCAACGGAGCGCGCAGCGACCAGAGCAACATCACCCTCGACGGCCTCGACGACAACGATCAGCTTGAGGGCTACGCCTTCCAGGGTGCTATGCGGGCGACGCTCGATTCCTTGCAGGAGTTCCGCGTCACCACCAGCAACTACGACGCGGCTTCCGGGCGCTCCTCAGGCGCGCAAGTCAATCTCGTCACCAAGAGCGGCACCAACAACTTTCACGGCACCATGTACGAATATCACCGCCCGACCTTCGACGTGGCCAACGACTATTTCAACAAAGAATCACAGATCATTGAAGGCGATCCCAATCGCCCACAGCACATTCTAAGAAATACCTTCGGCGGAACGTTCGGCGGCCCCATCCGGAAGGATCGGTTATTTTTCTTCGCAGCCTATGAGGGCCAGCGCACGGCCGACCAGGTGCCGACCAACCGCGTGGTTCCAACCGCCAGCCTGGCTGCGGGCGAACTGAGGTACCTGTGCGATCCGCTCGGCAGTGCCACGCCCGATCCCAACTGCATTCTCGGAGATCCGAACAGCAACGGCATAATCGTTGATCCGGGCGGCAACACTTTTCCCGGCTTTAACGTTGTGACCTTGATGCCGGGGCAGATTGCCTCACTCGACCAGGGTGATAAATTCGGCCCCGGATGTGCTGTCAACGGCACTTGCCCTCCCACACCGGGCAACCCCACTGGGCCGGGAGTGAACGGGCTCCTCGCCAACATCAATGGCGCCAACCCCAACGCTCTTTTCATGCAATACAAGCCGCCCAACTGCCCCAGCTGCGGCAACGCTGAAATCGGCAGCGGAGATCTTCTGAACTCATCCGGCTACACCTTCCCTGGAAATGACCCTACAGGCCTCAACACCTACATCCTCAAGCTCGACTACAAGATTACCGCTGACGGGAACCAGTCGCTATTTATCCGCGGCAACCTTCAGAACGATCATGAATCGAAGCCGCCGCAGTTTCCCGGACTTCCTCCCAACCAATACATCACCAACAACAGCAAGGGAATCGCGGGCGGGTACACCTACATCATCCGCAACAACCTGATCAACAACTTCCGCTACGCATTCGTTCGCCAGGGATTGGGTCAAAGCGGCATCAACAGTCAGGACTTCGTGAGCCTCCGCGGCCTTGACGATAGCCAGGGCCTGAACCACACCGACACTCCCACGATTCTTACGAACGTTCCACTGCACAATTTCATCGACGACCTGTCGTGGATCAAGGGCACACACACCATCGAGGTGGGCGCGAACTGGCGCCTGATTCACAACAACCGCATGTCCAACGCCGAGAATATTTCCTATGGCTACGCCAATGCCGAGTGGATGAACCCAACCTCCCTCGCGAATTCTGGCGTGAGTCTGGATCCGTCGATCGACCCAACCGGTACGTTCCCATTGGTCGACGGTGGCTTCGACTTTTCTTACAGCTTTGCCGCTACGCAGGTCGCGGGCCTGATCAGCCAGGTGTATACCGTGGCCAACCAGGACAAGAATGCAAATGCCATCGCAAATGGCCAGCTGGTTCCGCGCAACTTCCGAAACTTTGAAGGCGAAATGTACCTGCAGGATAAGTGGAATGCCACGCCGAATCTGGTGGTCACCTATGGCCTGCGCTACTCGCTTCTGCAGCCTCCCTACGAGTCGAACGGCAACCAGGTCGCCCCGACCGTGGACATGCACCAGTGGTTTGAGAATCGCGTTGCCAATATGTATCAGGGCGCTGTGGTTCAACCCGACCTGAGTTTTAATCTTTCGGGGCAAGCCAACGGCGGCAAGCCTTATTGGGCCTGGGATTACAAGAATCTGGCGCCCCGCTTCGCGGTCGCCTATTCGCCGCATGCGGCCAGCGGATTCTGGCACAAGATATTCGGCGATACCGGCAAGAGTTCTCTTCGCGCCGGCTACGGCCTCTACTTCGATCATTTCGGCGAAGGAGTCGTGAACACATTCGATCGTCAGGGCTCATGGGGTCTGACCACCACCATCAGCAATCCGGCGGGCGTGCTCACCGTGGACAACTCGCCGCGCTACACCGGACTGCTCGGAGCCAACAATCTCCCGGCCAGCCAAATCTCTCCCGCGCCGCACGGATTCCCCTACACGCCTTCCAACAATCCTTCGACCTATGGATTGGCCATTGCGTGGGGCATCGACGACCACCTGAAAACTCCGTATTCACACGTCGTAGATTTATCTCTGACGCGCGACTTGGGTCATAACTTCGTGCTCGAAGCCACCTATACCGGACGCTTCGCACACCATCTCCTGCAGGAAATCGACTTATCGCAGCCGCTCGATCTGGTCGATCCAGGAAGCAAAACCGACTACTTCGCCGCGTCACAAATGCTGTCGAAAGCTGCCTATGCTGGAGTGTCAGAGAGCGACTCCAACGTTACAAGCATCCCCTACTGGCAAAACTTGTTTCCGCAAGCGGGTGGCTCAGCCGGTGCGTCAGGTTGCGCCCCAGGCGCGTCAAGCGTCACCAATCCCACCGCCACCCAAAACATCTACGACCTGTACACCTGCTATCTGGCCAACGAAACCACTTCGCTCGAAATCCTGGACGGATTCTGTTTCCCGGCATGCGCCGGGACCGGCACAAACTCGGTCGGCGGTTTCGTGGGATCAGCTGGTACCCCGTTTCAGTATTACCAGGACCAGTTCTCCTCGCTCTACGGCTGGCAAACCCGCGGCAATAGCAACTACAACGGCATGCAGATTTCTCTGCGCCACGCCATGGCCGCAGGTCTGCAGTTTGACCTCAACTATGTTTATTCCAAGTCGATCGATGTTGGTTCGAACGCCGAGCGCGTAAACGGATTCGAGTCGAATGGCCTCGCCTTCAACAGTCAGGTGATCAACGCTTTCTCGCCCGACCTGTGGCGCGCCCCGTCCGACTTCGACACCACTCATCAGCTCAACGCCAATTGGATCTGGGACTTGCCCTACGGCCGCGGACGCCACTGGGGAAGCAGCACCAAGGGCTTCGTGAATGGCATTTTCGGAGGATGGGGCTTCAACGGCCTGTATCGCTGGACCAGCGGATTCCCCTTCTCGGTAGAAGCCGGCGCCGGATACTCCACCGACTTCGAGTTACAGGGATCGTCCATTCTGACCGGCGCCAAGCCCGCGACCGGAGTGTTCAACACTCCCAGCGGCCCCAGCGTCTTCCAGAATCCACAAAGCATCAGCTGCGAATGCATTCCCGGCTCGGCTGGGAGCACAACCTTCCGCGCCACTTATGAGGGTGAAGCCGGGCAGCGCAACAACTTCCGCGGCCCCGGTTTCTTCGGCATCGACGCCGGCCTCTCCAAAACCTGGGACGTGAGCGAAGGCAGGACCGTACGCTTCGCATGGGACGTGTTCAATGTCACGAACTCGGTGCGCTTCGATGCTGCAGGGTCGCTTATCGGTGAAAGTCTCGTAAACATCACCGGCTTCGGCCTATTCAACACACAGCTAACCCAGCCGCGCGTGATGCAGTACTCGCTGCGGTTTTCGTTCTAGCCGTGGGAGGTCTCTCTCACTCCATGGGATGGCGAAAGCCGTCCCTGTTTTTTATTTCCGGAATCTGATGCCGAGAAAAGTGGTGCCGAAGTCTAGCCGAGAGGTGAATCGCTCATGCGGAAGCGAGTGCGGACATGCTCAGAAATCAGTTCGATCGCAGGACGGTTCTGCACCGGATCTTCCTGCGCAAGATATTTCATCGCCTCGACCAGCAGGCGCTGGCCGTCCACATAACGAGGATCTGAGGTTCGCTCCCGGCGCTTGTTACCCAGCTTCGGAGGGACTGTAATCGTAAAAACCTTGGCCATGAATGAACCCAACTGAATGAACCCAAGTGAAGGTGGGCTCAGTATATCGTTCCAGTGTGCAAAACTCAGCACATTTCTTGTTCTTTCGATTCAACGACTTAACCGCGCGGAGAAATTGTCTGCGTCTTGCTCGTGGTCTTGAGTTTGAAAACCTCGTCGGGAATTTTCTTTCCGTTCACCTGAATCGACGAGTACTTGGCCAGGCGGTAGTCCTGTTGAGGCGTAAAGAACTGCTGCTGCACCGAGATTCCTTTGTCGAGATCGATCCACAGAAGAATTTTGCTGTAAGTGTTGCGCACCTTCTCGGACTTTGGCACGAGTTGCAGTTTCGCTGTAGCGACGCCCTCGATCTTCTCCGGGCCAACGTAGGTCACGTCGAAGGCTTTCACCAGATCCTCCCCGCTGCCGCCGAAGCCGAGGACGACATAACTCTCGAAGTCAGACCGATTCTTGCCCAAATCGAATTCCGTTACCTGGTCCACCTTGGGCTGATATACCCGAACCTTGCCCTCGCTGAAAAGCACATACTTCGGCTCAGATTTCAGCCCCTTGAGACTGCCGCCGTCCATGCGGACGTCGGCCATCATCTCGATTTCTTTTTCTTTGCCGGTGCGGCGGTAATAGATGGTGCCGGTTTGCACGTCGTCGACTTCATCAATCACTTTTTCGTAAGTGTCCCACTCAAACTCGGCCTGCGTGCTGCGAAAGCTGGCAGCGGCGGCATCCATCTTTTTCAGGACTGCGGTCAAAGGGTCGGCGGGCGCTTGCGGAAGCAAGTGCAGGAGTGCCCAGAGAAATCCGATCGGAAGAAAAAGGGAAAGGATTTTCATTTCATCAGTCCCGCGTGGCCAGAACTTTGTAGCTCTGTACTTGTCCCTTGGGGTTGGAGATGGTTTCATAGCTCACAATCGAAACCGCGCCCGAAATGGGCTCGATAATGCGGAGCAACTGCTCGCGCACTGCCTGGTCATCGCCCGGCGAAATGGCGCTGGCCGCCACCTGATAATAAAGATGGCCTTCGGCATCGGCACTGACCACTACATCAGTGGGATGCGGATTCCGCGCGATGGGTTTGTCGTTGAAATTGATCACGCGCGGCGAGAACAGCACAAACAGAATAATCAGCACGACCATGATGTCGTAATGGAGCGTGCCCCGCTCGTACTGCCACAGAATATATCCGCGAATTGTCCGCCAGATGCGGTTCATGGACAAGGACGCGCTACGGGGCGCGGCAGTCGTGAGTTCTGCTCTCTGCAAGTGTACTAGCTCCCGGCTTCCAGTTCCTAGCCGCTGGCCCTTAAGCCTCTAGCCCCTGGCGTGGTCATTCCGAACCGGGCTGAAAGCCCGGTGAGAAACCTGCTGTTCCGTCACGGCACCAAGCGACCGTCCCTCAAAACTTCTTCGCCGTAATCCTCTCCGCGCCAATGTAAGGCCGCAGAACCTCCGGAATCACCACGCTCCCATCGGCCTGCTGATAGTTCTCCACAATGGCAACCCAGGTGCGGCCCACCGCCAACCCGCTGCCGTTCAGCGTGTGCAAGAACTCCGTCTTGTTCTTGCCCTCCGGCCGATAGCGAATGTTGGCCCGCCGCGCCTGGTACGCCTCGAAATTTGAGCACGACGAAATCTCGCGGAAAAGTTGCTGCCCCGGCAACCACACTTCAATGTCATAAGTCTTCGCCGAAGATGAGCTCATATCGCCCGTGCAGAGCGCCATCACACGATAATGCAGGCCCAGCTTTTGCAACACCTCTTCAGCATCGCGCGTGAGCTTCTCATGTTCCTCGTAAGAATGTTCCGGATGGGCGAACTTCACCAGTTCCACTTTCTGAAACTGATGTTGCCGGATGATGCCACGCACATCTTTCCCGTACGATCCCGCTTCGCTGCGGAAGCACGGAGTGTAAGCCGTCAGCGAGACCGGCAGCCGCTCCTGATCAAGCACTTCGTCGCGATAGAGATTCGTCACCGGAACCTCGGCCGTGGAGATCAGCCAGAGATCTTTCTCGCCGTGCGGCACGCGAAAAAGATCGTCGGCAAACTTCGGCAGCTGCCCCGTGCCATACATCGACTCAGAGTTCACCAGATAAGGCGGCAGCACCTCGGTATATCCGTGTTGCCGCGTGTGCAGGTCGAGCATGAAATTTGCCAGAGCCCGCTCCAGCTTCGCGCCCAGGTCCCAGTAAACGGCGAAGCGCGCTCCCGTAAGCTTCACGGCGCGTTCCAAGTCGAGGATGCCGAGCTCGGCGCCCAGGTCCCAGTGCGGCTTGGGTGCGAAATCAAACTTCGGCGGAGTGCCCCAGCGACGCACTTCCACATTGTCGTCGGCGCTGTGTCCGACGGGCACGCTCGCGTGCGGCAGATTCGGAATACCCGCGAGAATATCCCGCAGCCGCACATCAAGATCAGTCGCAGTTTTCTCGAGCGCCTGAATCTTCTCGCGCAAATCCTTCGTCTGCGCCATAGCGGCCGTAGCGTCCTGGCCGCTCTTCTTCAGCTTCGCGATTTCTTCCGACGCCTTGTTGCGCTGCGCCTTGCTGGTCTCGGCCTCGGTAATGGCTAGCCGCCGCTGGGTATCGACCTCACGAAGATCCTTGAGCACGGCAGCTGGGTCCATGCCGCGCTGGCGCAGCTTCTCTTCGACCAACGGCAGGTTCTCACGAACGAAATTCAGATCAAGCATGATTCAAGTGAAGCACGGGAACTAATAATGTATCGGAAAAGTGCCGCTCAATGCACGCGTGGGCCGCAACGGGCGATGGCGTCATCCCGAGCGGAGCCGCTTTTCAGGCGAAGTAAGGGATCTCCCGGCAGTAAAGCCGTGACAGCCCACACAAGACCTCAGCCGGCTTAAAGTACTCCGGTTTTCGGGATAGCGCCTTCGTGATGCGAATTCAAAAATGCAAACGGTGCTAATAAGCCGTGAACAAACTGGTTTTGGCGGATTCGCCCCGCCTGTGTAAACTACCATCGCATGGTAGCTAACAGATGAGATCTTCCCCGAGATTTGCCGGTATCCGGCTTTGGTTGACGCTGACACTAGTCGCGACGGTCGCTAGCCCGCCAGTTCCAAGCTTCGCCTCCGCTTACAACGCCCATCCCAAGCTGATCGTCGTGATCGTCATCGATCAGTTCCGCGGCGATTACCTGGAGCGCTACCGCGACCAGTTCGGCGACGCCGGCTTCCGCACGTTCATGGACCACGGCGCGTACTTCCCAAACTGTAATTACAATTACGCCAATACACGCACCGCTCCCGGGCACTCCACATTATTCACCGGCGCCTACAGCAGCGGCCACGGCATCGTCGCCAACGAGTGGTGGGACCAGAAGAAAAAACACATGGTCACTTCCGTCGAAGACGATGGAACGAAAATAGTTGGTGTTGACGGCGACAAAACCGGAGCGTCACCCCACAATCTGCTGGCCGATACTCTCGGCGACGAGCTCAAGCTCGCCACACAAGGCAAATCGCGAGTTTTTGGGGTGTCATTAAAAGACCGCGCTGCCATCCTTCCCGCGGGATTCGCCGGAGATGCGGCCTATTGGATCGATTCGAAAAGCGGCGCGTGGATCACCTCCACCTACTACCGCAACGACCTGCCCAAGTGGGTGCAGGATTTCAATTCCACCCGCCCGCAGAAATATTGGGACCGCGATTGGAAAGACGTGCAGGGAGCGGTCCTGCGCTCAACGGCGCATCGCAAAGGTAAAGACGGCAACGACGCGGGCTTCTACGAAGTCGTCGGCTCAACCACTTTCGGTAACGAGTACGAATTCGAATTCGCCAAAGAGTTGATGGTTTACGAGAACGTGGGCCGCGGCCCGGCCACAGACCTGCTTTCGATCAGTCTCTCACCCAACGACATTCTCGGTCACCAGGTCGGGCCCGACTCTCCTGAGATGCAACAGATGGCGCTCGATCTCGACCGCCAACTCGCCGACTTCATCGATTTCCTCGGACACCAGATCGGCCTCGCCGACGTGTGGATCGCGCTCTCGGCCGACCACGGCATTTCGGCAGTGCCCGATGTTGCGAAGAAGTTGCGTATTCCAGCGAAGAATCTGGAAGTTGGAAAACTCGAAGCCCAGATCAACAGCGCCATCACGGCCAAGTTTTCTGCCGGTCATCCGGCCGCGTATGTGAAGTTCGACTACCCCATGGCGTGGCTTGATCAGGATGCCTTCGCCGCCGCTCATGTCCACGAGCCCGATGCCGAACGCGCCGTCGGCGAAGCCATGAAACAGGCCGGATTACGCGACTACTACACCAAGTCGCAACTCGCCGAAGGCGAAGCTCCCGACACACCGCTCGGCCGAAAATATTTAAACAGTTATTCGCCGGAAGCCGGCTGGTACGTAATGGGCGTCCCCGACATTTACACGCTTGGATCAGGCCACGGTACCGATCATCTGTCGCCCTACAGTTACGACACGCACGTGCCGCTCGCTTTTTACGGTTTGCCTTTCCAGGCGGGGACCTATCGAACCAGCGTCGAACCTATTGATCTTGTCGCCACGCTCGCATCGCTGCTTGGCATTAATGCCCCCACCCACGCCGTCGGCCGCGTTCTAACTGAGGCGCTGTTGCCCGCGCACAACCGCTTCATCCCGTCCGACCACTTGGGGCCTGGCCCGGGAGGAGAGCCCCACCCATGACTCCCGACCTCAGCGTCAACGTCGCCGGCATTCCGCTCAAGAATCCGATCATCGCCGCCAGCGGCACATTCGGCTACGGCGTCGAGTTCGAAGATGTCGTCCATCTCGGCAAGCTCGGCGGCTTTGTAGTGAAGGGCCTGTCGAAGGAGCCGATGATCGGCAATCCTCCCCCTCGTTTGTGGGAGACCGCGGCCGGCATGTTAAACGCCATCGGTCTGCAAAATATCGGTGCGCAGGCGTTTCTCGTAGAGAAGTTGCCCCACCTGCGGGAAATCAAGAACACGGTAGTGATAGCGAATGTTTTCGGCTACACCCGCGAAGACTACGAACACACCATCGAAATCCTCAACGACGGTGAAGGCATCGCGGCTTATGAGTTGAATGTTTCCTGCCCCAACACCTCACACGGAGGCCTGCAGTTCGGCAGCGATCCGCGCTCACTCGATGAAGTTGTCACCACCGCGAAGCGCGTAGCGCGCCGCCCGTTGATCGTGAAACTGTCGCCCAATGTGACCAGCATCGCGCAAATGGCTTACGTAGCGCAGGAAGCGGGTGCCGACGCGCTCTCACTCATCAACACGTTCGTGGCCATGGCCATCGATCCCGAGACGCGCAAGCCGCGCATCGCCAACGTAACTGCGGGGCTTTCCGGGCCCGCCATCAAACCCATTGCGGTGCGCATGGTCTACGACGCTGCGCACGCCGTGAAAATTCCCGTGATCGGCATGGGCGGCATTTCAACCGCGGCCGACGTCGTGGAATTCATGCTGGCCGGAGCGAGCGCAGTGCAGATCGGCACAGCCAGCTATTGGGATCCCTGCGCCACCGAAAAAATTGTGGACGAGTTAGCGGAATGGTGCACCGACCACCACGTCGCCCGCCTCGCCGATTTCATCGGCGGAATGTTGTTGGAGTAGGCGCGCTAGTTGCTCAGCGTCGGGCGATCGCAACTAGCTGTTCCCGTCTCAAGTAATTTCAAAGAATCAACGCGGACCGTTTTCGCCTGCACATCCATGTGCCCCGCGATTTCCACGTAGTCGCCCACGTTTTTCTTGGCCAGATCCTGATTGACGATCACAAAGATCATTTTTCGGTCAGGGTCGATGAGCACGACCTTTTTCCCTTTGGAGACACATTCCTTGGCGCAATCCGGATTCGTTGCGGTGAACGTGCCGCCCTGCGCCCGCCCGCGAGCGCATCCTTCATCTGACAGCCAGCCGCGGATGGCTGGTTCAGATTGCCGCGCGCTCTGTTGCGCGAGTCCAACCACACCAAAGGTGAGCGCCGCGGCCGGTAAGACCAAGGCCAGTAAGAAGCGGCCAGCGAAAATACGCATGGTTCCTCCTCGAGGTCGAAGTCAAGAGATCGAAGTCAAGAGGCCGAAGTCAAGAGGTCGAGATCAACACGCCCACACATACCAGTCCGTCCAGTCTAAACTTTCTGTCAAGTCTACCGCCAGCCGCCTAGAATCGCCCCCATCGCCACGTAGCACACCGCCTGATATCCCGTGTTAATCAGATACAGCTTGAACGGCTGCCGGCTGAACAGCGCGCCGGTCAATTGCACGGTAGTCACGATTCCCAGCCAGATTGCCAGACCAATCTCCATGCCACCAAGCGCCGTCGCGACGTTGGCCACGGCAATAATTTTCCCCAGCACGATTGCCGCGAGAACGCTCGCCACCGTCGACATGCCATACGATGCGCCCGCGCCCTTTCGCATCTCGTCCATTTTGGCTTTGTCGTTGGGATCGTAGCCCATCAAAATAGTCCACGGCTTGGCAAACAGTGCCGGTGAATACCACACGAAGCCAGCGACCATGTCGACCAGCGCGCACACGAGCACCGCGTACAGATTCACGCCCATCACGTGCATTGAATCCTCCGTTGTTGCAGGATGACGTTCAGCGACTCAGCCGAATGATCTAAGGCCCGAGACGGCAGCGTTCGCAATGCCGTTTCGAAAATCAGACTGCCTGTAAGGAATTCGGATCAGAAAATAGCGTTACCGCTATCGGCCGTGAGTGTACCAGATCGAACCGGGAGACTTATAGTCGCGGCCCTCGCCCCACACCGCGTGCGTCGCGCCCTCGCTGTCGATGGCGAGCCCGAAATAGTCTCCAAAGGGAAAGCGGAAGCCCGAGGACAAAATGTAGTCGTAGCCTTGGGTCCCGCCAGAGAGCCGGGTCTCCGCGCTCCAGGTGGCACCGCCGTTAGTAGAAGTGCGATAGTAAGTGTTCCACAGGCGACGATTGGGCTGCGCCGGCTCGGAAGCCCGCGCATCCATCCACGCGATGCGCACATCGCCCGACGCTCCAGCAACCAGCGCTGGAAACGCGTGCTCAACCGCCGGCGCTGCATCGGACACGTTCGCCCGCTCCGACCAGCTGCCGCCTTCCGTGGTCGACGACGAAAAATAGATGCGCTCCGGCCCGCCATTCGCCGCGCCCGCATTCCACAGCGCGTAGAGTGCGCCGGAGGCGTCCGATGCCATCGCGATCTGCGCGCCCAGGAAGCCGGTCTCGCAGTTTTGCAACTCGCACTCCGGAGGCGCGCTCGATACATCCAGCAACGAAGTGTTCCAGCTGCGCCCACCATCGCTCGAGCGGCTCACAAAAACGCTGACCGGATTCGTCGGCACCTCGTGACGAGCATAGCCCGTCCAGCCGAAATAAATATTGCCCAGCGGATCGACCGTAGCGCCGCCCGCCAGCGACGATCCCGGCCCGGCGTTCGGGTTCACCTGCACCGTGCTGAAAGTCTGTCCAGCATCGTGGGATGCCGACACAAAGAATTTCTCGTCGTGATTGAATCCAACGTAGACGTCCGTGCCACGCACCGACAGCACCGGCTTGTCGGCGTCTTCGCGGCCGCGCTCAGCCCATGAGAACGACCAATTCCGCCCGAAGTTCAGCGACCGCGCCACAATCACATCGCGCTTGTCATTCTGCAGCCACGACGCGTACACCGTCTGCCGGTCCACCGGGTCGACCACAATTTGCGGATCAAACTGGCCACTCGAGAACGGCAGCAATGCCTTCGATGCCTGCCAGGTGAGCCCGTTATCGCTGCTCACCAGCAGGGCAACGCTCGGCGCCGTGCAGCGCGAGCAATCCGGAACCACGCCGTACTGCGGATAAAGAATATAAACGTGCCCGTAGCCGTCGGCCGCCATGGCCGGTTCCCATTGATCGCCGGTATGGAAGCCGACGCGAGCCTGCGCAGTTAAAGATGACGCCGCCAGAGCGGCCTGTGCCGTGCTCAGAGTCAGTAAAATCGTGATGGCGAGCAGGAGCGCCGCCGTCTGCGCAGTTCTTGGTCCGGGTTCGAAGCGGCTGGTTGGAAAAAACACGGAGCTTGTTCCTGGGAATCCCTGCCCTCGGACTTTATCGTGATTCACTCACGAGCGTCAATTGTCGAAGGGACAAATCGCTCGATTTTTACAAGTGTGTGACTTTTCTGGCATTTAGTCATCAAATTGGTGACAATCAAGAAAACGAACGTAACGGTTAAGCCGTCTTAACCCCGGCTGTATTGCATCAGCCGTCTTAACCCAGGGAGATGAATCCAATGGAAAAAGCCACATTCGCAGCCGGATGTTTCTGGGGCGTAGAAGCCACCTTCCGCCAGTTGCCCGGCGTCACCGCAACCCGCGTGGGCTACCTCGGCGGCCAGACCGACAATCCGACCTACAAAGAAGTCTGCACCGACCGCACCGGCCACGCCGAAGCCGTCGAAGTCGAATTCGACCCCGCCAAAATACGCTATGCCGACCTGCTCAAGGTTTTCTGGGAGAACCACGATCCCACGCAACTCAACCGCCAGGGCCCGGACTGGGGCACGCAATACCGCTCAGCAATTTTCTTCCATTCACCCGAGCAGGCCAAAGAAGCGCAGTCCTCGAAAGAAGCCCTGGAGAAAGCACACCGATATTCGAAGCCGATAGCGACCCAGATTGTTCCAGCTGTAACGTTCTATCCCGCAGAAGACTACCACCAGCAATATCTGGAAAAGCGCGGCCTCTCGAGCTGCCACATCGGCAGCTAGCGCCGGTTTGATTCTAAGCCGGCATCGCCTCAAAAGCGGGTGCCCCATCCTTTCGCGTTTTCTGCGAAAGGGTGGGAGCCACCAAAGCGTGCACGGACGATTTTGGGTGGCGCAGCGCTTTCAGCGCTGCGAAGCGCAGCCTATGTTTTGAGCCGGGGCTTTAGCCGGGGTGGGGACGAAATCGCCACCGTCGTCTACGCCGCCGTCAACACCATCGGCGCGCCCTTCATAATCACGATCGTATGCTCGTAATGCGCCGACGGCCGATGATCGGCCGTGACCATCGTCCACTTGTCAGGCGCAACAAACACCTTGCCCGAACCAGCCGCAATGATGGGTTCAACGGTGATGACCAGTCCTTCGGTCAGCAGCGAATTGTCCCGCGGATCAGGATAGTTCGGCACCCGCGGCGCCTCGTGGATCGTGCGCCCAATGCCGTGACCGGCCAGCTCGCGAATCACCGAGAACCCGCTCCGCCGCACCTCCCGCTCCACCGCGCGTCCAATTTCCCAGACGCGAAATCCCGCCCGCGCCACCAGCATGGCCTTCGCAAAAGCCCGCTCCGCGCACGCGATCAGATTCTGCCGCTCTTCGGTGACCTCGCCCACCGCAACCGTGACCGCGGCGTCGGCCATGAATCCATCTTTTTCAATGGTCACATCGAGCTTCACCAGATCGCCCTGCTGCAGCGCCCGCGCGCCCGGAACGCCGTGCACCGCCTCATCATTCAGGCTGATGCAGTTGACGCCAGGAAATCCATAAACCATCGCCGGCGCCGACTGCGCTCCCTGCTGGCGCATCACGCCCGCGCCCACGCCGTCGAGTTCGGCGGTAGTAATGCCGGGCCGCACTGCAGCCCGCATCGCTTCCAGCATGAGACGAACCACAGTCCCGGCGGCGCGCATTCCCGCCAGTTGCTCGGGCTCCTCGATCGACATGCGATCACCTCAGAACCATCATAACCCTTTCACCTCGGCACCTCACCGCACCCGTACTCAGGCCTCTCGCCCCTAGTGCATGTGCATCTGCTCCGCGCGTCCCGGCCGCATTCGCAGAAATATCTGAAACGACACGGGATTATTCCCATAGCTCGCATCCAGCACGGCAGGTTTTGAGTAAACCGTCACATCCGCGCCCAGCCCCAGTTGCCACGCGCGGTTCTGAATCAGATCGCGCTCGCCACCAAACGTGTACGCCCCGATGCGATACGCTGGATGCACCGTCGCCTGCGAAAAGAGTTCATCCTTGTCGACAAGCTCCAGCCGCGAGAACGCATAGTTTCTCAACCGGAAGTTCAGCGTAGATTCCAGCAGGTAGCTGTTGAGATTCGTGTCGATAGGGAACTTGTGCACGCGCCCCCATATGAAGGTCGTAGCCCAGTTGCCCGCCGCCAGCGGCCGGTTGTATTCCACTGAAGCCGTCTGCCGCAGCTGATTCCCCGGCTCCAGCGCTTCCGGATGCTCCAGACGTCCAATGCTGTACTGCGCTGTCCAGTTGTTAGTGGGCGCTACAAAGGCCCGCGCGGACCATGAATCGAGAGCCGCCAACTGAATGCTCCAGCGCTCTTCGTTCGGTTCGTGGCCATTGAAAGCGGAACCCTCCAGCTTGATGCGGTCGATGATGAATCCGGTGGTGACCACGCCGAAGCTGGTATGAGTCGAGTCCTGCAGATGATGGCTCAGTGGGGCGAGCGGAAGTTCCGAAGCAGAAGCACGGTGAATGAAGGTGACCGGACCCAGCGCCGGCTCCGCCGACGGCCCGCCATAAAATTCCCACGAGACCCGCTTCCCGAGCGGCAGCAGGTAGAGCACCGACAGTTCCGCAAACACATTGTGCGGATGCTGATGATCGACCAGCGGCTCGCCGTGATAAGTCTCGCCCGTCTGAAAAAGCTCAGGAAACCCAGGATGCGGCGAAGTCAGCGATTCAGCCGAAAACATCTGCCGGAACAAAATTGTGCCCGCGCCCAGCCGGCGCTGTTCCATCACCATGCCCCAGTTCACCGACTCGGCCTTGCCCTCGCCACGCGGGCCGCCTTGCTGGTTGTAATCCGCGAAGATGACGCCATGCGCCATCCCCTCCCACCCGCCGCTCATCCACATCCAGTCCGGCGCGTGCACTGAAGCCGGTTGCCACGCCGTCCCCGACCCTTCATGCGCAGACGGTAGTTGAAACTCGTTCTGATTCTCCATCGGCATATTCATTCCCGGTATCTGCATTTCTGCCATCGATTGTTCTGGCTGAGGCGCTTGCGATTTTTTGTCTTCTGCGAGCTGGGGATCAGCCGCGCTGCTCTCTTGCCCTAAGGTCGGTGTCAACGTGAAGACCGATAGAAATAGAATGGACAACAACACTTTGTTCAAAGCGGCCCTCATTTGCAAAATCGTAGCGTTGTGAAATTTCGAGCGTGCGTGGGGAAGAGTTCGGAGAACACGCAAGGGAATAGTCGCGAGGAGGTTAGATTCGCAGCGGAGCCACGCCCGGTGGACCATCACGACGGAAGATCAACTCCGCAGAGCTCGCGACCGGAAGCGAGGCCAGGGGCGGGCCATCTCCACTATCCAGCCTGCCGACTTCCGCCACGAAACGAAGGGAAAACGAAACACTGGGAACGGCCGCATGGTGACCATTCACGCAGCAATCGTAGCGAGGCGACGCAGGAATCTGATTCGCAGGCCCATGCTCGTGACATCCCGCAGCACGCCCCGCTGGCGCAGCAGAAAGCGGCATAGCCTGCTCGCCAGTCAAACCAGCCGCCATAGTGAGCGGTAGCGTGAGCAGCAGCAACGTCGCGACCATGCGCAGGATTCCATGCATCGCGGTTATGTTCCGGTAATTTTGATGCGAAGTTCTTCCGGCAGTCGCTGCCGGATTTCTTCCGGCAACCGGTCGTGCACCCGCCGCGCGCCCTGTTTGGCCGCATCGAGCACAGTGACCGGTGCCGGTGTAGCCACCGCGACACCCAGCCAGATCAGCGCCGACAGCGCGAACCCAGCCAGCGCCGCAACCTCAAACCAGAAAGCATGCCGCGGCCCCAGCCGCCAGATCACGCCAAAGGCCAGCAGAAAAACCGCGGCAGAAACCGAGGCGAGCGCAATCAGCCCAACATCGATCAGGCGATGAATTTGCTGGTGGCTGCTGCAGCGTTCACAGGCCGCGAAGTGGTTTTCGTAATCGCCGCGCATTTCCGGCGCCAGGCTGGATATATCGTACCGCCAGCCCGCCAGAATCTTACCCACGATCGGATCGATACACTGCTGACTCATTGGGGGTATGAAGCCAACCACATCCTGCGAAATTCCCACGAACCACAAACGACGAAGGGCCCCGGCCCGGTTACAGCCGGATCGGCTGTAGCGCCTCGGCCTGAGGCGCCAGAAGCACGCGGTTATGAAACAATCCACCCCGCGTAGCCAGCGCCTTTTCTGCCTCTCTCCGGGCAATTTCCGGATGATTGTTCTGCTCAGAAAGATGCGCCAGCACTACAAAGGTTGCACTATTATCATAGTCGTTGGTAAGGAAATCAGCGAGGGCAAGATTCGAAAGATGCCCTACGCGGCTCATCACCCGCTGCTTCACCGACCACGGATACGGCCCCAGCCGCAGCATTTCAAGATCATGATTCGATTCCATGACCAGCACATCGCAGCCTCGCAGGTGATCGCGCACGCTGACCGGCAAGTATCCGAGGTCAGTGGCCACGCCCACCTTAATGCCCTCGGCGCGAAAGGTAAATCCGACCGGATCGGCCGCGTCGTGCGGAATAGTGAAGGGCCTGACTTCAATGTCGCCGACCTGGAAGCGATGCCCCGATTCAAACGGCTCGAATCTGTCGAGCTTCGGCCGCTCGCCTTTTTCCGTGCGCAAGGCTCGCGCCCAGGCCTGATGCGTCGCCCCCGTCATAAAAATTGGGATGCGCAACTTCTTCGCCAGCGTGGCCAGCCCGTACACGTGATCAGAATGTTCGTGAGTAATCAGAATGGCAGAGAGCGCCTGCGGATCGTCCCCCAGGGCCTTCATGCGCTTAAAAGTTTCGCGGCACGAAATGCCGGCATCCACCAGAATCCGCGTGCGCGCGCTGGCGACCACGGCGCAATTCCCACGGCTCCCCGAAGCCAGCATGGTGACACTTACTCCCATATTTGCCGACCCAAGGTGTGCGAACCCATGATCGCAGCATACGCGTAGTTCCTGTGGAACCGGGAGTAACTCTCTAGTTATCCGATACCTAAGAGCGGAAACCAGCCCGGTCGTCGGACCTCGGGTCGTTTTCACTTCCGGAACTGCTCTTCACCACAGAGTCACAGAGACACAGAGAAAATCTATTGCTTTTCTCTGTGTCTCTGTGACTCTGTGGTGAGTTGTTCTCAATCAGCAATCCCAAAATCAGCGATCGTCAATACTTGTAAAACCCGCGCCCGCTCTTCCGCCCCAGCCACCCTGCGTCGACCATCTTGATCAGCAGCGGGCACGGCCGGTATTTCGGATCGCCCAGCCCGCTCTGCAGCACACGCATAATGTCGAGGCAAACGTCGAGCCCGATAAAATCCGCCAGCGTCAGCGGCCCCATGGGATGCGCCATCCCCAGCTTGAACACTTCATCCACGGCCTCAGGCGTGGCCACGCCCTCCATGACGGCGAACATGGCTTCGTTCAGCAGCGGCATCAGCACGCGGTTCGAAACGAAGCCGGGCGCGTCGTTCACCTCCACCGGTGTTTTTTCGAGTTTCAGAGACAGGTTACGAGTTTCAGAATAAGTTTCCTGCGCCGTCGCCAGCCCGCGAATCACTTCCACCAGCTTCATCACCGGCACGGGATTAAAAAAATGCATGCCGATGACCTTCCCGGCCCGCTTGGTCTGCGCCGCCAGCTTCGTAATAGAAATCGAAGAAGTATTCGACGCCAGGATAATTTCCGGCCGCGTCAGCCGGTCAAGGTCGCGAAAGATTTCCGTCTTAATTTCAAATTTCTCGGTCGCCGCCTCAATCACAAAATCGCAATCCGCCAGCATGCCGCGGTCGGTAACCGGCCGGATGCGCCCCAGCGTCGCGGCCTTATCGTCGGCGGTGATTTTATTCTTCGCGACTTCGCGGTCGAGATTCTTGCTCACAGTTTCCAGTGCACGCTCCAGAAACCGCTGCTCCACGTCACACAGCACCACGCCGAACCCACTGCGCGCGAACACATGCGCGATCCCGTTGCCCATAGTTCCCGCGCCCACCACTCCGACACGCTGAATGTCCATAACATTGGCCTCGCCAAGTGTTCCTGCGGAAAACGTTCGAGTCTACCACCTTGATACCACGACCGCGACGCAGCTATGTGCAGGCTCGGTACGGCACTAGAATACGGAGACGATCCGATACTGGCTGGATGGCGGGACATTCGACTGCCCCGTAGGGCGTTTCGAGGGGAAGCTGTGGCTCGTAAAAATGAAGGTAAAATGCAAATCGAAGCTGACCAGTTCCGTGGACGCACTTCATGCGACGGTCGATCAAAGTCCCTCCATCGGCCGAAAGCAGCGCCTCATCGTAAGCGCACTGGAACTGTCTCGAGAAGCCCGGAATATCGACCATTTGGCCTAGGTCTTTCATCTGCAACCTCTCGTCTGCATTTGACACGGTCGCCTCAATGAGGACGAGTTTCTCAAAGTGAGCGTCGGTCGCCGCGTCCGACCCGGTAACTTGCCATTGCTCCCGATAGACAGCCGACGGGATGCGTGGCTTGTAGACTCCGAGAACGATGATCTTGGGATTCTCCATAGTCTTGGCGCTTATTCTAGTTGCTCCATCACTGCCAGCCGGTCTCCGGCGTATGATAATCAGTTTCCGTCTGTAGTAGGTGTCCCTCATGCCCGTGAAAACCATCATCGAACCCTTCCGCATCAAAAGCGTCGAACCCCTGCGCTGGACCACCCGCCGCCAGCGCGAGCACCTCCTCGAAGCCGCTTACTACAACCTCTTCCTTCTCCCCGCCGACGATGTCCTCATCGACCTGCTCACCGACTCCGGCACCGGCGCCATGTCCACGCATCAATGGGCCGCCATCATGGAAGGCGACGAAAGCTACGCCGGCAGCCGCAGCTTCGACCGCTTCAAAAATTCCATCCAGGACATTTTCGGATACACGCACGTCATCCCCACCCACCAAGGACGCGCCGCCGAGCGCATCCTGTTCGGCGTCACCTGCAAGAAAGGCGACGTCGTTCCCAACAACACCCACTTCGACACCACCCGCGCCAACGTTGAATTTGTGGGCGCCGAGGCGGTGGATCTCGTCATCCCCGAAGGCCGTCAGCCCGCGCTTCAGCATCCCTTCAAAGGCAACATGGACGTGGCCGCGCTCGAAACTCTGATCGCCCGCGTGGGCCGCGAGCATATTCCGCTCGTCATGCTCACCGTCACCAACAATTCCGGCGGCGGCCAGCCCGTCTCCATGGAAAACGCCCGCCAGGTGAGCGCCGTGTGCAAGCGCCACAAAATCCCGCTGTACTTCGACGCCTGCCGCTTCGCCGAAAATGCCTGGTTCATCAAACTCCGTGAGGAAGGCTACGAGAATAAAACGCCAAAAGAAATCGCCCAGGAAATGTTCCGCCTGGGCGACGGCTGCACCATGTCGGCCAAGAAAGACGGCATGGCCAACATCGGCGGCTTCCTCTGCACCAACGACGATCTACTCGCGCAACAGCAAAAAGATCTGCTCATCCTCACCGAGGGCTACCCCACTTACGGCGGCCTCGCCGGACGCGACCTCGAAGCCATCGCCGTCGGCGTACAAGAAGCCCTCGAAGAGGATTACCTGCGCTACCGCATCGCCTCGACCGCGTACCTCGGCAATCACATCGCCGCCCAGGGCGTTCCCATCGTCCAGCCGCCCGGCGGCCACGCCATCTACCTCGACGCCCGCGCCTTCCTGCCGCACATTCCCGCCGACCAGTTTCCCGGCGTAGCTCTCGCCGCCGAACTTTATCTCGAAGGTGGAATCCGCTCCGTAGAAATCGGCAGCCTGATGTTCGCCGCCGCAGCCCAAATGGATCTAGTCCGCCTGGCCATCCCGCGCCGCGTCTACACCCAAAGCCACATCGATTATGTAGTCGAAGTAATTCTGGAAGTCTGGAAGAACCGCGAAAACATCTCCGGTATGCGCATCACCTACGAAGCGCCGTTCCTGCGCCACTTCACCGCGCACCTGGAACCGGTGCCAGTCGCGGCATCTACACATTCCTGACGCGTCGCGCTCCGCACTCGACTACGGTTTCGATTCCTGCAGCAGCACCACATCGGAATCCGTGTGCCCCCGGATCACGCCCAGCCTGCTGCCATCGAAAGAGTAGTGAAAGTCGCCGATGTGCTCCGACTTGAAATTCGTAATCTGCTTTCCCGGCGATCCGTCGAGAGGCTGCAGCCAGAAGTTATCCGCGTCCTGATCGTGAAAGGGATAAATCACCGCCTTGCCGTCAGGCGTGAAACGCGCAAAGCCCGAGCGCGAGTGCTGCATTTCCAAAAGCTTCGTATTCTGCGGAGAATCCACCGGCAGCAACGCCAGTTGTTGCTTGGCGACACCCGGAGCGGCAAAGGTGATGAAGGCGGCAAGCTTGGCGTCGGGCGAAATATCGAATCCGTAAGCTGGAAGTCCCGAAAGCGTTTCCGCCTTCCCGCCGTCCAAAGGCGCCCTGGTCAACTTTGCGCCACCACCAAGGTCCGAGTAGTACACCCATTTCCCATCCGAAGCGCAGACCGGGAATTGATCCAGTTTGTCGCTGCTGATCTGCTTCAGGTTCCCGCCGCTCACGTCGATGCGCCAGATATTCACTACCTTCGATCCCGCGTGGCCGCCGATGGCAGCCACCAGATAGCGGCTATCCCGGCAAGCCGAAGGCTCGAAAGCCACACCATCGTGCTGTGCAGTGGTGAGCGTCGTCTTGTTTCCAGTGTCAGGATGAAACAGGCTCAGGCCTTCCTGATCGAGAATGATCTGGCCGTCCGGCGTCCAGTCAAACCGGCTCACCCGGGTTCCAGCACTAAGCTGCCGGGCCTGTCCACCGCTCAGGTCCGATGTGGGCAGGGCAAATAGATCGAAGTGCGGTTCGATCATCACGGTCGCCAGCATGCGCCCATCCGCAGAGATGCTCAGGTCGGAATAGTTGTTCACGTCGTGAGTAATCGCGCGAACTTTCCCCTCTCGAATCGAAACTTCCGCGATTTGCTGGCGCGAAAAATTGGTCTCGCGGGCGCTATACAGCGACAGCAGACCGCTGCCATCGGGCAGCCATACGGGACTCGTCAGAAATCCATCGTTGGTCGTAAAGACCAGGTCCTGTTTGCCGGTGCTGACGTCGACCGCAACGATGCCGCTGATGGCATCGCCCGGCTGCGCCACCACGCACACAATGGTCTTGCCATCCGGCGACCACGCCGGATCCGCCAACCGCCGGCTCATTTCGCCTTCGACCAGAGTCTTACTCTCGCCGCTTTCCAGCGAGTATGTCACCAGCCGAAGTTTGCCCAGCGCGGGATTATTCATCACCGCATAAGCCAGATTTTTCCCGTCGGGAGAAAACGTGATGTTTGTGTCCACGTCGGTGACGAGTTTTTGCGGAGTGCCGCCCAGCACCGGCGCGCGATACAGAAGTTTCAGCGCCTCTCCCACCTCGCCGCGGACAAAATAAAGATAGTTTCCATCAGGAGAGAACCGCACACCCATATACTGCACCGGCTCCGGCGGCATGACCTGCGTATTGCTGTTGGTGGGAACGTTACGCAGCCATAAGCTCTGCTGCGCTTTGTCATCGACCACACTCAAAATATATTTGCCGTCGGGCGAGATGGCCGCCAGCTTGACTCTGCCGGTCTCCGTAACTTTGCTGACCGTGAAATTCTGGAAGGGCACTGTCCGAGCGCGCAAAAACAGCGCGTAGATCCCATACGCCGCCGCCGCGATCAGCACCAGCACGATTGCGCTAATCACTCCCGTACCCAACTTGTTCTGCCGCGCCGCTTCCACCACAGCGGCGCTGCCGCTGGTTTGCGAGGCTTGGGTCCCCGAAGATTGCAAGCGCGCGGGCTGGCTCCCCGAAGATTGGATTTGGGCAGATTGAATCTGCGAAGTGTGAATCTGAGACGCTTGCGTCTGACCACTCTGCCCAACCACCGTCGACGCTCCCGACTCCACGCTCGCCGTCGGCACCTGCCGGCCGGAATCCGTGTCCCGCTTCAACCGCTGCAATTCCGCCCGCATCTCCGACGCGTGCTGGTAACGCAGATCGCGATCCTTCTCGAGCGCCCGGCTAATGATGCGTTCGAGCTCCACCGGCACATCCGGATTCAACCGCATCGGCGACACCGGCGCCCGGTTGAGCACGCCATCAAAAATAATTCCCGAAGTGTCGCCGCGGAACGGCAGTACTCCGGTCACCATCTCATACAGCACCGCGCCGAATGAAAACAGATCAGTACGAGCGTCAAGTTCCTTGCCCCTAACCTGCTCCGGCGACATATAAGCGACGGTCCCCAGCGCCGTTCCTGGACTAGTCAAATGCGGATCGTCAAGCGTGCCCGTCACCGTGTTGGCCGCCGCAATCTGGCTCGAAGAACTGGCCGCGCTCGTAACCTTGGCCAATCCAAAATCAAGAATCTTGGCGTGACCGCGCTTGGTCACAAAAATATTCGCCGGCTTGATGTCGCGATGAATGATCCCTTCAGCGTGCGCTGCGTCAAGCGCGTCGGCAATCTCTATCGCCAAACTGAGCACAACCTCGGTCTCGACGGGCTTAGCCGAAATCCGATGCTTCAGCGTCACTCCATCCAGAAACTCCATGGCGATGAAGGTCTGTCCATGCTGGTCATCAATCTCGTAAATCGTGCAAATATTAGGATGGTTCAGCGCCGAAGCCGACTGCGCCTCACGCTGAAAGCGGGCCAGCGCCTGCGCATCCTTCGAAATCTCATCGGGCAGAAACTTCAAAGCCACAAAGCGGTGTAGCTTCACATCCTCCGCCTTGTAAACCACACCCATTCCCCCGCCGCCAAGCCTCTCGACGACGCGATAATGCGAAATGGTCTGTCCAATCATGCTTGGCCAATCATGTCCGAAACATGCTATGGGCAGAGGAGAGCCAAGTCAACGCGTGGCCGAGTCGAGGGCCGGCCAGTTGAGAAGACCCCGGAGGGTGCCCCATTCTAACGTCGCGCATTTTGCGACGTTAGAGTGGGGATTTTGACCTTCGGGCCGCCACAGAACGAAGACAGTTGAAGCTTGAGGGAGGAAACTCATCCAGGCTTTATCGGCGCTTTTCTCCGAATGTCGTGGCCTTCGCGTGCCCCATTTCTCGCGCGCCTTTTGCGCGAGAAATGGGGACTCTCCTTTCCCTACTTCAAACAGGGACACCCGACTTTTCCACAGTCAGAAAACTCGTTTCGTGTGACCAACGACCTTTACTGAGAAATCAGAAGAGCGGAGAATTGGAAAACATGCACAACGACTTTTCCAATGAATATTGCAGCACTCCAGCGGTGCAGGCCTCGAAACTGGAAGCTAAGTCCTTGTTTATCAATATTTTGCCAGCAACTCTTTTCGCCTCAATATTTTGCGCAGATCATACCCGATCCAAAACCAGCAAGTCGTTTAAAATCAGGATATTGGCCGGGCGCGCCAAAAAAAATTGTACGGGAACTCCCGCTCATTGCCACGCGTATCCACCCACTCGAACGCCGCAGAATCGGCGCGTCGGCGGCCCACAGTCGACAGCCGACCGAGGTGTAAAATGTTGAAGCGATCCCTAATTGATCATCTCCCAGCCCCGAAAGGATTCCTCCCATGGCAACGCTAGAAGCCCCCGTCCGGCCGCGCACGGCCCTGCATCAAGGCCCGTTTGTCACCGAGCCGTTTTACGATTTTCGCAACGAAGAAAACGCCCGCCGCATGCGCGCCGCCATTACGAAAGTCCGCGCCCAGCTGGGCCGCGAGTATGACCTCATCATTGGCGGCAAGCGCGTCAGGACGACGGAAAAGATCAAGTCGCTGAACCCGTCGCAGCCCTCACAAATTGTCGGCATCCATCAGAAAGCGAATAGAGATCACGTGGAGCCCGCCATGCAGGCGGCGCTCGCGGCTTTCGAATCGAGGGGTGCGCAAAGCTGGAGCCGCACCACGGTCGAAGAGCGCGCCGGCCTGGTCTTTCGCGTCGGCGACCTGATGCGCCAGCGCAAAATGGAATTCATGGCGTGGCTGGTTTTCGAAGTCAGCAAGAACTGGGCCGAGGCCGACGCCGACATCTCCGAGACCATTGATTTCTGCGAGTTCTACGCTCGCGAGGCCCTGCGCTTCGCGAAGGCCCAGACGCCGATCCAGCTTCCCGGCGAGCACGACACGCTGCACTACATTCCGCTGGGCGTGGGCGCCGTGATTCCGCCGTGGAATTTTCCCTGCGCCATCATGGCCGGCATGACGCTGGCGTCGATCGTCAGCGGCAACACCGTCATCCTGAAGCCGTCGAGCGATTCGCCCACCATCGCCGCGAAGTTCTTCGAGTTGCTCGAAGAAGCCGGCATGCCCGAAGGCGTAGTGAATTTCTGCCCCGGCGCCGGAGCCAGTTTCGGCGATGCCGTGGTCGCGCATCCGAAGACTCGCTACATCGCTTTCACCGGCTCGCGCGAAGTCGGACTGCATATTAACAAAGTCGCCGCCACGCAAGCTCCCGGCCAGATCTGGATTAAGCGCACCATTCTTGAAATGGGGGGCAAAGACGCGATCATCGTCGACGCCGACGCCGACATCGATTCCGCCGTCGAAGGCGTCGCGCAAGCCGCATTCGGATTTCAAGGGCAAAAATGTTCCGCCTGCTCGCGCGCCATCGTAGACGAGCGTGTCTACGACAAGTTCCTCGAACAACTGAAAGCCCGCGTCGAGAAAATTAAAATCGGCGACGTCACCGAGAACGCCGCCATGGGCGCCGTCATCAACGAAGGTTCGATGAAGACGATTCTCGAATTCATCGAGCAGGGCAAAAAAGACGGACGCGTCATCACCGGTGGCGAGCGCGCTCCCGGCGAAGGCTACTTCATTCAGCCGACAGTGATTGCCGACATCCCTGCAAAGTCGAAACTGGAACAGGAAGAAATTTTCGGACCCGTACTGGCCGTAATCAAAGCTCGTGGCTTCGACCACGCGCTCGAAATCGCCAACGACACCGAATTCGGCCTGACCGGCGCCGTCTACACCAAGTCGCGCGACAAGATCGATCGCGCCATCCAGGAATTCCACGTCGGCAACCTCTACATCAACCGAAAATGCACAGGAGCCATGGTCGGAGCGCATCCCTTCGGCGGCTTCAACATGTCGGGCACTGATTCGAAATCCGGCGGCCCCGATTACCTGTACCTGTTCACGCAAGCAAAAGCGGTGGGAGAGAAAATCTAGAAGACAAAGCAGCGCCTGCATTCGAGACTCAGCTTGGCAGATCAACTCCGGAGAGACGTTTGCAGGCGGCAAGTAACGCGTCCTGCCGCTCGACATTGCGGCTAGCCGGATTCGGCGCGCGCAGCCGCATGTGATAGAAGTACTCCCCCGTGACCATCGCGGCCGGATCGTCGCTCACCGCGAGCCATACCTGAGTGCGATGGCCTTCATCCAGGTCATCCGGCGCGCCTGCGCCTCCCATTTTCGTGGGTACCCAGCCCGGCTCCAGTGCATTCGAAAACACTTCGGGCCAGCGGCGTGCGATTGCGAACGCCAGAAGCACATCATGCAGCTTGGTGTCGGAATAAGCCTGCTGCCCTTGCCACGCGCGATGCTCCCAAGTCAGGTCTTCGAGGCTCGCATCGCCGTTCCGGTGGAGTCCGGAACTCAGGTACACTAGGCGCTTCGGCCGTTCGATGAGTGCCGTCAGAATGTAAGGCGCAAGAGTATTCACGGCGAATACGTGTGGCAAGCCATCCTCGGTCGCAATGCGCCGTGGCTCTCGGTAACCGATTCCCGCGTTGTGGATCACCGCGTCGAAGGCCCCGAGTTCGTTCACCTGTTCCGCCACTTTGCGGGTCTGCGCGATGCTCGTCAGATCGCCCGTGACAACTCCTTCAGCTCCGGGAACACGCGACAGCGCATCCTGCCCTCGGGGCTGATTGCGGGCATGCAGCACAACGCTGTGTCCCTGCTCGATGAGGAGTTGTGCGGCCATTTGACCCAGCCCATCGGACGATCCAGTGATAAAGACCCGAGCCATGTTTTCTCTCTTTTTCTTGCGTTAGTTAGACGGATCTAGCCGGAGGATTTCTCGACGCGTGCGACTGGTGTGGGATTCCTCTCGGCAAATTGCCACTGATGCCAGTACGGATAAATCGGGGCCACGGCGCTGACGCGGTCCAGTTTGGCAACCTGCTCTACGGTAAGATTCCATCCTGCCGCGTCCAGGTTCTGCCGCAGCTGCTCTTCGTTTCGCGCCCCAAAAATCACCGTTGAAACCGTAGGCCGCTGCAGCAGCCAGTTCAGCGCAACCTGCGGCACACTCTTGCCTGTTTCTTTTGCAACCTCGTCCAGCGCATCGACAACCTTGTACAGATGTTCGTCGTCAACCTGTGGGCCCATGTCGCCGGTCTTGTGCAGTCGGCTCACGGCCGGCAGCGGCTGTCCTCTGCGGATCTTCCCGGTAAGCCGTCCCCAGCCCAGCGGACTCCAGATCAGCGCTCCCACTCCCTGATCGAGCCCCAGCGGCATCAGTTCCCACTCGTACTCCCGGTTGATGAGCGAATAGTAGACTTGGTGGCCGACGTGCCTTACCCATCCATAGCGGTCCGATACATCGAGCGATTTCATCAAGTGCCAGCCGGAGAAATTCGAGCACGCGATGTAACGTACCTTCCCATCCTTCACCAGATTGTCGAGCGTGCTCAGAACTTCTTCCTGCGGCGTCAGCGCGTCGAAACCATGCAGATGATAGATGTCGATGTAGTCCGTTCCCAACCGCCGCAGGCTCGCTTCGCAAGCCTGGATCAAATGATGCCGTGATGACCCCAGATCGTTCGGCCCCGGCCCCATACGGGAAGTCGCCTTGGTCGAGATCAGAACTTTTTCGCGCCGCCCGGCAACGGCCTTCCCCAGAATCGTCTCGGAAAGTCCATCTGAATAAATATCAGCGGTGTCGAATAGATTCACGCCCGCCTCAAGGCAGATGTCGACCAGGCGCGTCGCTTCTGCAACATCGCTTGCTCCCCAAGCCTTGAAGAATTCGTTTCCTCCGCCAAATGTGCCGGTGCCAAAGCTCAGCACCGGAACCTTCAAACCCGAGCGTCCAAGCGTTCGAAATTCCATATCACCCATAGATGCAGCTGACCTCGATGCGGACGACAAAAAAGGCCGCCAGCAGGCGGCCTGATCTTAATCCTTCAAAGCTCCTACTGCGCAACTCCCGCGGGCGGTTGCGGCACTACCCCCGTAGTAGTCGCGGCGGCAGCCTCGTTCAAAATGCGGTGGTGGATGGTGAACAGCGCCAGCTCCAGCCGGTCCGATACGCCGATCTTGTCATACACGTTGCGCAGATAGTTTTTGATCACCTGTTCGGTGGTGCCGAGCTGCGAGGCGATTTCCTTGTTCTTGTAGCCCTGCACAATCAAAGCCACAATGCGCAGTTCTTTCGCGGTGAGCCGGTCGCGTACGCGCAATCCGACCATATCGTTTTCGGTGAGTTCGCTCGGGACGGCGACGTCCTGCACCCAGGTTTCGCCGCGCGCAACTTTCCGCACGCAGTCGACGAGCGCCGCGCTGGTCACGTTGCGATAGACCACGCCATGCGCGCCGTTCGACATGTGGCGCTGCGCGCTCTCTCCAGTGTCGGCCAGCACGATTACGCGAGTCTTCGCCTTGTTCGCCGCCAGCACGATCGCGGCAAAGTCGTTGTGAAATCCGCCCGCAGCCACCAGCACCGCGGCGCGGAACTTGTCCAGCGCCATGAACATCTGTTCAGGCGTCTGCGCCTGCGCCACGATGCGCATCTCATCTTCCACCGCGAGCACTTTCGCAATGCCCGCCCGGAAGATTGCCTGGTTATCCGCCAGAATCAGTTTGAGCATGTTGTCAACGCTCCCAAGAAATCCGCTTCGAAACGATGGTTCAAAAAAATACGGTTCGAAATGATACGCTTCAAATAATTAAGACTTCCTCACGAACTCGTATGTATCGATCACGCAGGCCACACCGCGGCCTTCTCCGCCTTCGCCCGTAGGATCGGCGCGCACCACCCGCCCCTTGCACTGGATGGTCACATTCTCCTGACCGCCCGTCATCTCCGGGGGCAGCGTGATTTCAAATTCCACCGGCGAACCAATCTCCATCGCGGAATCGGCGCGGATGTACACCCCTGCCGCACTCAGATTCCCCGTCACTCCATCGGCATCTCCACCGCTTTCGCCCTTATGTATCTTGATCGGCAATTCCAGCGGAAACCGTTTTCCGGTCCGTGCTTCTTCACCCACGGTACCTCCTCTAGGCTGGCCCGTTGTGTGTTTCTCGTCTGCGAATGAGGCCAACGTCGTCAAATGAAGCTCCTGGCGGGGCGCAGACCCGCTTTTTATGCTCAGGGTGGGTTATATCACGAAAGGCACCCGCGTAAAAGCCTGATAACCCGTTAGTTACCGGTAGCATCTAGGTTCCCCCCGGCCGAAACCCCTTCTGCGAAGGCCTGAGTGACCCGCTTGACCGGCCTTTGCGTCGAAGCCGCAAGTCCCGTGGTAGTGTTTTCCTCAGCCATTCTCGAAACAAAGGAGGAGCGTTTTTATGCCGAACTCATCTCACTTCCAGATGACGAAAACCAGGAACGCAATCAGCAGAACTGCCGGGGCCCGGGCCTTTTGCCTGCTCGTCTGCGCCGGTCTGAGTGTTAGCGAGGGACTTTTGGCGCAAACCGCCGCGAAGCCTTTTTCTCCAGCCGCTTCTCAGAAAACCACTCCTGCCACGGCACCCGAAACCAAGAAATCCGAGCCTGCCGATGTCCTCGTCCAGCTCAACGGCGCTCTGGAAGGCCTAGCCGCCCGTGTATCGCCGGCCGTCGTGCAGATTCTCGTCACCGGATACGGGCCGCTCCGCGATGAAGAGAAATCGCAGACTGCCTTCATCGTCCGGCAGAAAGCGGTCGGTTCCGGCGTAATCGTCGACTCCACTGGCTACATCATGACCAATGCACATGTGGTGGAAGGCGCGCAACGGATTAGGGTCGCCCTGCCGCTGCCGATGGGCGATTCCGCCGGACAAGTGCCCATCGGCAAGCGCCGTATTCTGGAAGCGAAACTCATCGGCCAGCACAAGGAAACCGATCTCGCCCTGCTCAAAATCGACGAAACCGATCTGCCGACGCTTCCGCTGGTCAGCTCGCAGCGTCCGCGGGTCGGGCAACTCGTGTTCGCCATCGGCAGCCCTGAAGGTTTGCAGAACTCAGTCACCATGGGTGTGATCAGCGCAATCGCCCGCCAGCCCGATCCGGCGAAGTCGCTCACCTATCTGCAGACCGATGCTCCCATCAATCCCGGCAACAGCGGAGGCCCTCTTGTCGACATGAACGGCGCGGTGCTCGGCATCAATACTTTTATTCTTTCGCAAGGCGGAGGCAGCGAAGGCCTGGGCTTCGCCATTCCCGCGCGCGTCGTCGATTTCGTCTACCACAGCCTGCGCAGGTACGGCCACGTGCACCGCGTTGAAATTGGCGCCGGCGCTCAGGAAATTACCCCCACCCTGGCCGAGGGGTTGCATCTGCCGCAGCGTTGGGGTGTTCTGGTCGACGACGTGAAGCCCGGCGGCCCAGCCGCAGCCGCTGGTCTGCAGATCCAGGATATTATTCTCACCGCAGACGATCGCCGCATCGAGAACGCTCCCCTCGCTTTCAGCGGCTTTATACCTGCACCGGCTCGACCAGGTCGTAAAGCTCGAGGTTCTGCGCGGCACCGAAAAGAAAACTCTGTACGTCCCGGCGATCGAGCAGCACGATCATATGGACGAACTGCTCGACGCGGTCAATCCTGAAAACAGCCTGATTTCGCGCCTGGGTGTTCTCGCGATCGATATGACTGACGACTTGCGTACCCGGCTGGGCCCGCGAATTCCTTCTGGAGTTATCGTGGTAGGGAGAGCCGCCGATCTGATTTTGCCTGACACCGGTCTCGAAGCCGGCGACATTATTCACCAACTCAATTCGACGCCCGTCGATTCTGCGGATACGCTGCGCACCCTAGTGAATGGCTTGAAGAGGGGCGATCCGGTCGTGCTGCAAGTTGAGCGCGATAGCGGCCTGCTTTATGTGAGCTTCGAGATGGAGTAAGGCGCCGTTTTTGCCCTTGCGCCGAGACTCTTGATTAGCTAATATTTAGTTAGCTAACTACCATGAAAACAGTCGGCATTCACGAAGCCAAAACCAGCCTATCCCGGCTGATCGAAAAAGCATGCCGGGGCGAGGAGATCATTATTGCCCGTGGCAAGGATCCCGTGGTTCGCCTGGTTCCAATCGCGGGCCGCAGAGGCCGTCGTAAGCTTGGCATCTTGAAAGGGAAACTGGTGGTTGGACCCGAATTCTTCGAGCCGCTCCCCCGGGAAGAGCTCGCGGGTTGGGAGTGAGGTCATGCGCTTCCTGCTCGACACGCATACTCTGCTCTGGTGCTTCAATGACTCACGTTCATTGAGCCCGCAGGCGCGAAAACTCATCGAGGATGGCAGTAACGAAATTCTGGTGAGTGCCGCCTCAGGCTGGGAAATCGCCACGAAAGTTCGTTTGGGCAAGCTCCCCACTGGCGAAGAACTCGTTGGCCAACTTGATCTTTATCTGGATCAGCTTGGATGCGACACTCTGCCGATTTCCCTCGACCACGCCGTCCGGGCTGGCGGACTAACGGGAGAACATCGCGATCCTTTCGACCGAATGCTGATTGCCCAGGCTCAGATAGAAAATCTCAAGATCATCAGCAACGATCGCATTTTCGACGAATACCACGTTCCGCGCGTCTGGTAGCCGACGCTTAATCAGGCTGATTCCGCTACATCGACCCCGCACCCACTCCTGACGATTTGACTTTCCCTGCGCTCTCGATGGCAACGCCCAGCCCTGTCGCAATCGCTTCCACAACGAGCAAGTCGTCGGCCGTGAACGCATCCTGCCCGGCGCGATAGAGAGCCAGCACGGCCGCGACTCCGCCAGGTCCTTCGAGCGGCACTGCCAGCGCCGAGCGCAGCGTGCTGTACTTCGTGGGATCGTTCAAATACCCGGGTTCCACCGACGGATTGCCGTTCAGGATCGCCTTGTGATTTTGTGCGACCCAGCCCGAAAGTCCTTCTCCGTGAGGAATTCGTAACGAAGAAAACAGGCGGAAGTTTTCTCCGCTCACAAACTCCGCCATGAGCGTTTCTTTGTTCGGACAGTAGACGGCAAGGGCATCGTGTGGCACGAGCTGCTTCAACCGCACCGCCAACAGCGAACAAATGTCTTCAGTGCATAGGTGCGCCCCGCTCTGGCGGCTGAAGTCAATGATTTCCTGACTTTGCTTCCGAGCCGCCGAAATCAGAATGCTCGCGTCTGCGGCTTGTTCAGCAGCCGTGCCCACCGGCTCAGCGGATTCCGCAAACCCCGCGGCCGGCGCTGATCCCCGCTCAACTTTAATATCCGTCGACAATTTCGGCGGAGCCTGCAGCGGTTCGGCGCTCGCCATCTTTTCGAGTTCAATATATCGGCGCCGCAGAATCCCCACCACTCTCGGATCAAAACTCTTGCCCGCATCCGCCACTACCTTGGCCATGGCTTCATCGAGCGGCAGAGCCTTGCGATATTGCCGGTCCGAGGCCAGTGCGTCGAGACAATCGACTGCGGCGAGAATGCGCGCCCCAATCGGAATTTCTTCTCCCGCCAGCCCGTGCGGATAACCGCTGCCATCCCACTTTTCGTGGTGCGCCCGCACGATCGGCACCACCGGATATGGAAAGTCCACTTGCTCCAGAATCTCCGCTCCGACAATCGGATGGATTTTCATCTTCTCGAATTCTTCCGGCGTCAATTTCCCCGGCTTCGAAATAATGTGCTCCGGCACGGCGAGCTTTCCAATGTCGTGCAGCACCGACGCTGCGCGGAGCGCTTCGGTTTCGTCCTCGCTCAAGCCCAGTTCCTTCGCCAGTTCCATGGCGTAGATGCGCACGCGCTGCAAGTGTTCACCGGTGGTTGCGTCTTTCGCCTCAATGGCCAGCGCGAGCGCTTCAATCGTCCGCAGGTGCAGACTCGAAACCTGCTCGACGTGCTGTTTCTCGGCCTCCAGCTTGCCGAGATACAAACGGTACGAGCGGTACATGAGATAAATCGCCGGCAGAACCAGCAGCGACGATTGCCATCCAATATGCTGGTTCAGGAAGTGGATCAGCCCGGCAATCGCCGCTCCCACCATGTAATACGGCAACAACCAGAGGTGAAATTCCCCCCACACGCTGGCGATGGGCTTATCCTCGGTCAGCCCAATGATGGTGGACATAGCCGCCGTGTTGCAGGCGAAGTGGACGATGGCGGCTACGAGAAGTGCGAGCGGCCCAGGCGCGTGAAGGACATACACGGCGACCAGTTTGTAAGCGCCGTACGCGGCCGTGCTGGAAACCGTGACCTGCGACAGATTGAAGAGCAACTGCACCGGCTTCACCTGCCGCGCCGGCCTCCAATAAGACTGCCCCAATGTGTTGGCGAGTCCGATCACAAGAGTCTCTGGTAGACCCAGTTCCAGAATGCCCATCAGAGTGAACAAGAAGTTCACCGAGAGCGTGCTCTCAACGCCGGGCAGCACTACCTTCAGCGAAGATGCCAGCAGCGCCGCGATCAAGTAGCAAGTGAACTTGACGGGATCGTTCGACTGCCAGTGAAACAATGCCGCGACAAAGCAGACACACGCCGACGCAGCCATCGCGGCGATGAACGCACGTGCGCCAATGGATCGACCCCACGACATGATAAGTGCTTAAATTTTCAACGATGTGCAGGCTCCTGTCCGCCCAAAAACAGTCCCCGTGATTACCATCGTTTTCTCTCTGGGAATGCAAAGGTTTACGGGCGCCTTCACACGCTCGACCGACACTTGTGAGGCACCTCTCCCGTGGGACAATTTGGCTCATCCGGCGCAGGTGGGACAATCTGTCCCGTAAGCCTCGCGGCACTCCCTTCTAACTTATTGATAAACAAGGCTTAGCCGCTCCCGATTTGGCCACGCAACTGCACTTCTAAGGTCACTTGGGGCGAGGTTACGCGCCGGTTGGCGCGACTTAAGTTGGGGGAATTATGAAAAAGTTCGTGCTTATATTTCTGATCGTTATGGGCGCGGTGACGGCCGCGGCAGGCGCCGCGAACCCGAAACTCTCGCCCGAACTGCAAGGCTATACCTCGACTCAGCAGGTCCAGGTCATCGTGCAATATGCGCCCGGAACGCAGTTGACTTGCAACGGGCTGCTGGGGCTTGTGGATTGTCTGCTAAACGATGTAGTGAGCCTTGGAGGCACGATTCTGGGAGACTTGCCGCTCATCAACGGCATCGTCGCCCAACTCGATGGCAACGCCATCCAGACTCTGTCCAATCACTCGAATGTCGTCTACATCAGCAGCGACCGGCCCTTGACGCCGTCGCTCAGCAACGCTGCGGTCGCGGTGAATGCGCCCTTTGCCTGGCAGTCAGGCTACACCGGCGCGGGCATTGGTGTCGCCCTGATTGACAGCGGCGTGAGCAGTCACCCCGATCTCAACCTGGGCGTTCTTCCTTTCTCGCGCGTGGTGTATCAGAAGTCGTTCGTGTCGGGAAATTCGTCGGCCAACGATCAATACGGTCACGGCACCCACGTTGCCGGCCTGATCGCCGGCGACGGCCTCGATTCCACTGGTCCGATGTACACCAAGACTTTCAAAGGAATCGCGCCCGGAGCGAGCATCATCAACCTGCGTGTACTTGATCAGAACGGCGCGGGCACCGACAGCGAGGTGATCGCCGCCATCAATCAGGCGATCTCTCTGAAATCGCAATACAACATTCGCGTGATCAACCTCTCGCTAGGCCGCGCGGTGTATGAGAGCTACAAACTCGACCCGCTGTGCCAGGCAGTCGAGCAAGCCTGGAAAAATGGAATCGTCGTGGTTGTGGCCGCCGGTAACAACGGCCGCTATCAGCCCACCGACGGTTACGCCACAGTCACTTCGCCCGGCAATGATCCGTATGTGATCACGGTCGGTGCCATGAAGCCCATGGGCACCCCCACCCGCGTGGACGATCTGATTGCCAGCTACAGTTCGAAAGGTCCGACCGTGGTCGATGCCGTTGTGAAGCCCGACATCGTTGCCCCCGGCAACCTGCTCACTTCGCTCGAAGCGCCGAATTCGACTCTCTACAACGACTATCCCGCTAACCAGGTTCCTTACGATTACTACATCAGCGGAGGCAGCAGCGCTCCTTCTTCGAAATACTTCACGCTGAGTGGAACCAGCATGGCGACCGGCATTGTCAGCGGAGTTGTGGCCGACCTTCTGCAGAAGAGTCCCAGCCTCACTCCTGATCAGGTGAAAGCCCGCCTGATGCTTACCGCCTACAAAACGTTCCCGCAATCGAGCAGCACGACAGATCCGACCACCGGGATCACCTACACCGATCAATATGACGTCTTCACCATCGGCGCCGGCTACGTTGACGTCGAAGCGGCACTTAAGAGCACCATCGTGGCGAGAGGAACGGCGATGTCTCCGATCGCTACGTACAATTCGAACACGAATCAGGTGACGATGACCGGCGATCCCTCTGCTGTTTGGAACACGTCGACCACTTGGTCGGAACCGGCCGTGTGGGGGAATGCTCAGTTCGTTTCTAAGGGATCGGGCCCGACCGTGGCGGCCAGCAATGTGCTGTGGGGCAGCAACGTTCTCTGGGGCAGCAGCGCCGTGTGGGGCTCGAATGTTCTATGGGGCTCTAACGTATTGTGGGGCAGCAACGTCCTCTGGGGTAGCAACGTGTTGTGGGGAAGCAATGTCCTTTGGGGCAGCAACGCCTACGCCGGAGAATAATAAACGCCGAACAACAAACTTTTCCCGAGCAGTCACTTCAGGGGCCGCGATTCCGCTCGCGGCCCTTTTTTATTGTCTGTCATCCTGAGCGAAGCATTCGTCCGCGACCAGCGGACCAATACGCGGTCGAAGGATCCCTACCCCCGCCACGTCAGTCGCCCTATTTTCCCAACGTCACCAGCGCCGGCTTAGCCGCAGTATGCGAGTGCCCGCTGGTCACAAACATCTCCTCCGAATCATCCTCGCTCACCGGCGTCAACGCCAGATCCGTGTAATGCCGCGCATTCGGATCGCGCTTCAGTTGCCGCCGCAACTTCCCATAACGCCACACCAGCCCCGCCAGCGTTACGTGCTTCATCACCAGATCCGCCAAGTAACGCGGATAAAAAATAAACGGACTCTCCACCGGCAAAGTCGGCCGCCGATCCTTGCGATACTTACGCCGCAAATACCCGCCTTCCAGCGGATCAATCTTCTCGAGGCGAACGCACGTGTAATACCACAGCAGCAGAAACGTCATGTTGCCGGCGTTGCTGTTGGTCGCGACCGAGCGCCGCATCACCGTCTCCAGATGCTCGGGCGAATAATATTCCACCCACGCGTCGTGATACAGCTTCTGCCACTGCTCGGCCGTCATTGTCGAATGCTCCGCCGTCACATGCTCGAGATCATACTTATTTAAATCGGGATCGAGATAGGCGCCCGCCTTGTGCAGCTTCTGATGATCCTCTGACCCCGGCAGAGGCGTCAGGCAGTGTGGCTCAAGCAAGTCGATGGGCAACTCCCGCTGGATGGTCTCAATGTCGCGCATCACCGATTCCGGCGTGTCCGACGGGAATCCGATGATATAGCCCGCAAACACCGTGACCCCCGCCTTCTTCCACTCCAGCAGCATCTTGCGATATTCGGCGACCTTATTCTGTTTTTTTCGGGCGCCGAGCAGCGCATCCGGATTAATGCTCTCAAGCCCGATAAACACTCGCGCTACACCCGCGCGTCCCGCCTTCTCTATGAAGTGCGGCAGCCGGTGGCACATGGTATCGACCTGAATCACGAACTTGATGTTCAACTTCTCGCCTTCGCGCATGGCGATCAACCGGTCAAAAACAATTTCCCAATCCGTATTGCGCGCAAAGTTGTCATCGGTAATAAAAAACCGGTTAATCCCCTGCGCCAGATTCCGCCGGATGATCCGCTCAATATCATCCACCGAACGCCGCCGCGACTTGCGTCCCTGCACGTTAATGATTGTGCAGAAAGAACACAGGAACGGGCAGCCGCGTCCCGCGTCGAAAGTCGTGATCTTGCCGCCCGTGCGCCTCACGCGCGTCGCGGGGAGAATCGGCATCGGCACGCCGTCCAGCGACGGCAAGTCGTCCATGTAGTTGTAGAGCGGCTTGAGCTCGTGCTTCCACGCGTCTTTCAGAACATCTTCAAACCGACCCTCGGCTTCCCCCGCAAATAAAGAGATGCCCAGGTCCATCGCGTCTTTCAGTTCAGGGGTAATTTCCGGCAGCATCGACAGACATCCCGAAACGTGAAACCCGCCTAGGCACACCTGAACTCCCGCCGCGCGCAGCGGTCGCGCAATATCCATGGCCCGTGGAAATTGATTCGATTGCACACCGATCAGCGCGACCAGGCCCGGTTTCTTGCCCAGTTGCTGCGCGATTCGCTCCGGCCGGATACGCGTATTCGTTTCGTCCAACGCGTGGATAACGATGTCCACGTCATCCCCCAGCACGCGCCGCTCCTGGCAGTCGAGCGCGAGGCCATTGATCACGGCCAGCGTGTTCGACGGAATCGCCGACCGCAGCCACTGAATGACGTAGCCGTCATCGTCGTAGTGCGATGGCTTGATCAGGATCAACTTAAAGCGCTGGCGCGCTCCCGCAACGGCACTCATGTAGTTCCTTCGTGACGAAATGGCGCTGATGTGACGCTAAGGATACACCAGACCGTGTGGGATGGGCGCATTCGCCCGTCCAGCCCAGCGCAGCAAGCCGCCATTACGGTCCGGCTGGCGCCATTGGTCGATCACCGAGCCCGCGCTAGAACGCACCGCCGCCGCCGCCGCCAAAGCCCCCGCCGGAGAACCCGCCGCCTCCTCCACCGCCTCCACCGAATCCAGACCCACTCGAACTCGCGCGCGGGGCCGAGACAAAAACCTGGTGCATATCGCTCGCCATGCTGTGCATCGAGCTCGAAAAGAAAATCGGATTGAAGCCTCCGACGTACCCACCCGGTCCCACGTACCATTGCGGCGGATCTTTCACGATTCCTGCAAACGCCTGCGCCCAGTGGTGCTCCACGCCCAGCGCCATGGCGTACGGCAAGAACTTTTCAAACGTAGTCGGTGGCATAACTTTGAGCCGGTCAGCATCTACGCGATTCATGAACTCCTGGAAGCCGAGCACCGCGACCTGCGTTCGCGCTCCCTTCATCGTCTTGGCCGACATGACGCGCGCAAACAGCCACCAGATCAGAACCGAGAGCGGCACGCACACCACCAGCAAAAGCACTGAGTTGAAAAAGTCTGCCCAACCAAGGTATTGAAGAATGCCAAACAGAGCCACAATCGCAATCGCCGCCACCACGCTGTACCCGTTGGCCGAGTCCGGATCGAGCAGATAAATTCCCTTATTCTTCAGCGCGGCCATAATGTCCTGGCGAATGACCGGAACCGCCGTGTAGAAGCGGTTCTTCAGGCTCGAGAGCCGCGTATCGGTCCCACCGGCAAATATATTTTCGAGCATCACGCGCTCGTGCGGCGCCAGATCGGCGCCCCATTGCTCGCGCGGCTTGAGCAGGTGAAAAATGTAATCTTTGTTCGTGAAGACCAGAGTTTTCTCTTCCGTCTCTTCGATTTTGATGTATCCCCGTACCGCCAGATCGATGATGGTCGACGTAATGTCGCGAGGATGAATCGAGTCGTCGAGAAGGGTGCCGGCTTCGGCCGGAGAAATTCCCGGCGGCGGGTCATACATCGGCGCGACTGAAACCCCCGGGTCAGGATCGCGTCCCTTCCACCACCACAGCACAAACATTCCGAGGGCCGTCACCATCGGCAAAAACACAATGGGATTGCCGCCAATGAACCACAAAAACTTTGTCAGCGCGCTCGGCTCTTTCAGGACGTCTTTCGGAAGATAAACGTCAAACGTCAATCCGCCGCGCATGGGCAGCGGACTCGTCGTCTCGAAATGCGTTTCCGCGCCGTCAACTGTGGCCGTCGCGTCGCGCTGAGTCGAACCGTATACGCCGGTGAACGCCTGCGCTCGCAAAGATCCCGCCGCAAACATCGGGAACTTCACTGTCGCGGCAGCGTGATCAATCGGTACCGGCCAGTCGTTCCCGGTCACGTTCCAATAAAACTCGTCGTGACTGTCGAAGAAGCGCGTGCCGTTGTGTACCTGGTAGGTGATCTCAACCGTGCGCGTGGCGTCCACCGCGTCGGGGATGTAAATCTTCAGATCGCGCGAACCGTCTTTCGTAGACGAGTCATATTTGAGTTTTCCGCTGCTGCCGTCGGTCACGCTCGTGACCGCGAGGAAGAGTTCGTAATTCGTGCCATTCGGCCCAGGGTATTCGATCGGGATCGTGCGATGAATCCCGTGCCACTCGCCCTCAAACACCAGAGTGATGCGCTCGGTCACGACCGCGCTGCCGTCCTGCGCGACGGTTATGTTGTCTTGAAAGTCGGCAATCCGCCAGGATTTTGTCTGCGCTGCGGCGGTGAGGCTGACCAGCAGCCAAAGAAGAATCAGAACCAGCGTCTTTGGGATTTTCAAAATTACTCAATTCCCCAATTGCAAAATTGCTCAGTCTCCCTGACAAATCGCTTAGAACTTTACCTGCACCGGCTCACGGTCGGCGTCGGTAGTTTCGAAGAACTGCCGCGCCGTGAAGTTAAACATGCCGGCGAGAATGTTGGTCGGGAACGATTGAATCTTCGTGTTCAGGTCGCGCACCACCGCGTTGTAATAGCGGCGCGCGTTCTGAATCGACTCTTCGGTCTGGCTCAGCGAACCCTGTAGTTGCGTGAACTGCTCCGAGGCTTTGAGCTCAGGATAGTTTTCCGCCACGGCGAACAGGCTCTTCAACGCGCCGGTCAGCTGATTCTCCGCGACAGCCTTGCCTTCCGGCGTGGTCGCTTGCATGGCTTGCGAACGAAATTTGGCGATGTTTTCAAACGTGCCACTCTCGTGCGTGGCATATCCCTTCACCGTTTCCACCAGGTTCGGAATCAGGTCGTGCCGCCGCTTGAGTTGCACATCAATGTCGGACCACGCCGAGTCGCAGCGCACCCGCAGCTGCACCAGACTGTTGTACATCCCGATCAGCACCACGGCGATGACAACCAGAACTACCAGTACGAGAGTGCCAACCATGAACACCTCCTCAGTGACTCAGAATCGGAAGGATAAATGGGAAATCAATGGGACGTTAACACAGTGCCAGCGCCCGAGCAAACGCGAGTCAGCGCTCGCCTTTGCATTCTGTAATAAGGCTTTCGCAGAGACGCCGCGAAGTCAAAGAGGATGGGGTCTGAGAACGGAGAATTACTGCTGCGGCGCGAAGTATCCCTTGCGCGCCCGCACCTGCAGGTCCTTTTTCAGAGAAGAGATTTCAATCGAGCGGTAACGGCCATCGGCGTCAAAATTGGCGGGTTTGTAAGAGACCACATACTGGCTGCGGAGTTCGTCTTCAATCGCCGCGAACGAGCGCGTGATGTCTTTCATTTTAAATGGGAAGAAAGCGCGTCCGCCGGTCGCTTCAGCGAGTTGCTCGAGCACCTTGTCGCCGCGCATGACCAGGCCGCTGTCGTCGGTCGAGATCGCGTAGATGATTACTTCTGAGCGCTGCGCCATCTCAATGGCCTGCGCTCTGGACATCTCACTCTGGTTGTCTTCGCCGTCGCTGACGATCACAATCGCCTTGCGCACCGGATGGTCCGGGCGATCCTTCAGGAATTTTTCTTTGCACGCATGATAGACGGCGTCATACAAGGCCGTTCCACCGCCATCATGCAACTTGTGCACGCCGACCGAAAGCAGCTTCACGTCGTCGGTGTAATCCTGGGCCATCTGGCTGTGACTGTTGAAGCCGACGACGAACGCCTCATCGAAGCCAGTGCGCACCGTGTGTTCCAGAAAACTGGTGGCGGCGGTCTGCTCGAAATCGAACCGGCCGTCCACCGATCCGCTAACGTCGACCAGCAGACCAAGATGCATGGGTAGGTCGGTTTCACGGCGGAAGTTGATAATGGCCTGCGGCGGCTTATGGTCGTCAAGAATGTTGAAATCGGCCTGGTTCAGGTCGCGCACGAACTTGCCGTGTTTGTCGGTCGCGATGAACAGAACGTTGACCTCATTCACCCGTGCATGCAGGGTGATGAGTGTCCCTTGCGGATCGTCAGAATTCGCAGCCGCACTACTGGCCCCGTTGTAGTCGCTGACCCTGGGCGCGCCGGGCGCGTAGGATTGGGCCCGCAAAGTGGCAACGCAGAAAAAGGTTGCCAGTAAAAGCGTCGCGAGGCGAAGCGTCGAGTTCGTGTACTTCATGCCGAGAAAATCCAATTTTTTCACTCTCAACCGCGTCCAGGCGCACTTCTGAACCTTTAGATGCACGCTGGATGCCGAAATCGAGCCCGCCCCGGTACCCGCTATCTGATTGACTTTAGGAGCGCTTGGCCGAAGTGCCAAGTTACAAAAGGAGCACACGTTTGGTCATGGCACAAAACGTGCAAATTCTGTGACTTGCAGCGCCCATGGCTCGATTTCACGTGCGTCGCCTTGCCTGTCAGAGTCAGGGTTTAACATGGTGGTGTCACGGGCTTCACGGTTTTTCCATAAAATATCTTTCAGGAGGGATTCATGAAGAGATTCCTGGTGTGCTTGCTCGTTGTTCTTATGTCGGCCGCGGCCGTTTTCGCCGCCGATGACGAGCGCGAAGAAGATCGCGTGAAAGATGCAGGCACCGTGCTCAAAGAAATCCTGAATATTCCCGACGACATTCCGCAGGACCTGCTCGATAAAGCCGAGTGCCTGATCATTCTACCCTCCGTGAAGAAAGGCGCGTTCGGCATCGGCGGCAGCTACGGGCGCGGCGTCATGGTTTGCCGCGGGGGCGAGCACTACACGGGCAAATGGGGCGCTCCTACTCTCTACGCGCTCGAAGGCGTCAGCATCGGCTTTCAGATCGGCGGCCAGGCCACCGACTTCGTTCTGCTGGTTATGAACCCCAGAGGCGCTGAGTCGCTACTCTACAGCAAGGTAAAACTCGGGGCCGATGCTTCGGCCGCTGCCGGGCCTAAGGGACGCACGGTGGAAGGCGCGACCGACGTAGTCATGCAAGCTGAAATTCTCTCTTACTCGCGCAATAAAGGCCTGTTCGCCGGCGTCTCTCTCGAAGGCTCGACCTTGCGTTCTGATGGTGGCGCCAACGAAAACCTCTACGGCAAGAAGTTGACCGCCAAAGAAATCATCCGGGAAGGAAAAGTCGTGATTCCACCATGCGCTAATGAACTGGTGACGCTGCTCGACACCAAATCGCCGGTGAACAAATCAGATCCGAAATCGCTGCAGTAGATTCCTGTGACTGAGAAAACGTCGGCTACGAAGGATGTTCAACTCGTTCGCTGCGCCTGGGCAAACGGCGAACGGATGGTTCGTTATCACGATGAGGAATGGGGCGTGCCGGCGCACGACGACCGCACGCTGTTTGAATTTCTCATCCTCGAAGGCGCACAAGCCGGTCTCAGCTGGAGCACGATCCTCAACAAGCGTGAAAACTATCGAAAAGCCTTCGATGGTTTCAATCCGCAGCGCGTCGCCAAGTATGATCGGCGCAAGATCGAGCGGCTGCTGCGCGATCCCGGCATCGTCCGCAACAAACTCAAAATTGCTGCGGCGGTCACCAACGCGAAGGCATTTCTCAGCCTGCAGAAAGAATTCGGCAGTTTCGACCGCTATATCTGGCAATTCGTCGGGAGCCAGCCGCGCGTGAACTCGCCAAAATCCATGAAGCAGGTTCCCGCGCGAACGCCGGAGTCCGACGCAATGAGCAAGGATCTCAAGAAGCGCGGCTTCAAATTTGTCGGATCAACCATCTGCTACGCCTTTATGCAGGCCGTGGGCATGGTTAACGATCACGTCATCGACTGCTTCCGCTATAAGACGCTCGCGTAGCGGCGGAGTTCGCGCCGGCGTTGAGCGTTCGTGCAATCGTTGTGAGCGATTGCAACGAAGGTCGCATGAACCGTGGAAGAGCGGCGCTTCAGCGCCGCGTTCAGGCGCACAACGGTTATGGGCTTCAGCCCGCGAGGAACGTGCGCGAATCGGTCGTTCGTCAGTCGCGAATAAAAACCCCAGCCGTCATATAAACCACCGCCAATCCCAACAGCAGCACCGTGATTTCCAACCGCGTCGACCAAACATGCAGCGCGTCAAACTGCACGCGTGCCGTATCGCTGAGCGTAGCGGCAGCGTCAAAGTTCGCAACCTGGGCGCGCAGCGCAAGCATGCGGGGAGTAATCCAGAATTCCGAAATCAGCGTGAGCGCGAGCATCCCGCAGATCAACACGTGCCTCATGGCGAACACATGCGTCTCGCCGTCGACGATACGGCTGTGGGCCAGCGAACTCAGCAGGTACACGACGCCCGAGACGAGGGCGATCCAGTGCAGCTTAGTCAGCAGATTCCCGACCAAAGTTCCAGCGAGCAGGCGCGTAGGCAGCAGATGAAACGCAGTGGGCGCCATGACGGCAAAGAAAATAATCCCGCCGATCCAGACCACCAGCGACAGCAGCATGAGGAAGCGAAGGAAGGACATGGCGGGATTATATTCGGGTGGCGACCACAAGAAGAACTAACCACAGAGGTCACTGAGAAACACAAACGAAAGCAGTGATTGGCAACTGATCGCTGGCCACAAACCAGCCGCTCCTACACCGGCACTGCCACGTTCTCAATAATCTCTTTCAGCACTTGATCGGACTGCTCGGATTTCTTCAGTGTCGAGGCATAGAGGCCGCTCACCGTGATGCGATGAGCGAAGACCGGAACCACCAGCGGCTTGATATCTTCGGGAGTGCAAAAGGTGCGGCCTTCGAGGAAGGCCATGGCCTGCGCGGCGCGATACAGAGCCTGCGATCCGCGCGGCGAGACGCCGAGCGACAGAAATTCCGACTCGCGTGTGCGGCGCACGATTTCGAGAGCATAGGTGACCAGCGATTCGTCCACACGAATCTGCTTTACCGCTTGTTGCATTTCGAGCACTTCCGCGCCAGTGAGGACCGGGTGAAGATCGTCTAAGATGCGACACGCCCGCTTCCGAGCGCAGAATCTGGCGCTCGGCCTGCGCGTCGGGATATCCCATGCGCACCCGCATCAGAAATCGATCGAGCTGCGACTCGGGCAGAGGATACGTACCGTGGTGCTCCACCGGATTCTGGGTCGCGATCACCAGAAACGGTTGCGGCAGTTCGTAAGAATGCGCGTCGACGGTAACCTGGCCTTCGTTCATGGCCTCGAGCAGCGCAGACTGCGTCTTCGGCGTGGTGCGGTTGATTTCGTCGGCCAGCAGGACGTTGGTGAACACCGGGCCGCGCTTGAATTCGAATTCGTGTTCGAGCGTCGAATAAATCGAAATGCCGACCACGTCGGAGGGCAGCATGTCGCTGGTGAACTGCACGCGCTGAAAGGTGCAATCGATGGCGCGGGCCAGCGCTTGTCCGAGCGTGGTCTTGCCCACGCCGGGAACGCCTTCAATCAACAAGTGTCCGCGGGCGAAAATGCTGACCAGCGCGAGCCGAACCACGTCGTCCTTACCGCGAATCACGCGGCGGAGGGCGGTTTCGAGTTCGGCGGCTTTATGAGAAACGGCGGTAACGGTCTCGGGCGACATTCGTTTTCGATTCTACTATTCGGCGCTGCGCGGGCGGAGTTACGTACGTCATGCGGACTAGCGGTCTGCTTTTAGCCCTTAGCTCTCAGCTTACCGAGATCCCTCGCTTCGCCGGTGCTACAAGAAACTGGCACTGATAGTCGAGAGCCTTTGCGTGCAACGCCGAGGGTCTGAAGTCTTGCAGCTAAAAGCCGGCTAAAAGCTAAGAGCTAAGAGCCAAGAGCTCTTTACTGCATAAACTCCGCGGGCCTTCCCGTCAGCCGTTCGATGCGCTTCGCAATCGGTGGATGAGTCGAAAACAGGCCGCCGAAATTGATTCCCAGCAGCGGCTGAATGATGAACAGGTGCGCCGTCGACGGACTGGCTTGCATTGGGACGCGGCGCGAGTAGGCGTCGAGTTTTTGCAGGGCGCTGGCCAGGGCGTACGGATTGCCGGTGAAATGCGCTCCGGTGGCGTCGGCGTCATATTCGCGCGAGCGCGAAACCGCTAGCTGAATCATGGTCGCTGCGATGGGCGCGAGGATCAGCATGAAGAGCCCGGTCAGGCCACCTCCGCCGCGCCGGTCGCGGCGCAGCCCCCGCCGAAAAAGAAACCGAAGCGCGAGATCATGGTAATGGCGCCGGCGATCGTGGCCGCGACGGAACTGATCAGGATGTCGCGGTTGTTGACGTGGCCAAGTTCGTGGGCGAGCACGCCTTCCAGTTCTTCGTCATTCAGCAAGCCCAGAATCCCGTGGGTCACGGCGACCGAGGCATGGCTCGGATTGCGCCCGGTGGCGAAGGCGTTGGGCGACTCGGTCGGAATCACATAAATCTTCGGCATCGGGATGCCGATTTTCTGCGTGAGGCGCTCGACGGCAGCGTAGGCGCGCGGCAATTCCTCGCGCGTCACGGGCTGAGCGCGGTAGGTGGCTAACGCGATCTTGTCGGAGAAAAAGTAGGCGCCGAAGTTCAGGGCGACAGCGACAGCCAGCGCCAGGAACATTCCATTCTCGCCGCCGAAATGGAGGCCAATGAACATCAGCAGCAACGTGAGCGCGGTCAGCAGGAACGCGGTCTTAAACATGTTTCCCATAATTTTGTAGTGTACCTATCCCATTAGATGTTACGCGGAGTGGAGCGATGCATGCGGCTGGAAGGGATAAATTTTAGGTTCGGATCATCCTCCCGGCCTATTGGAATCATCGGGTTAGCGATGTAGCGACTTTTTTTGATAGCTTATTCTCTCATGGCGGGCGCACCGGGACCCCGGTCCTGCAAGGGTCGTGGTGGCGGCTCGCTTCGCTGCGCTTTGCGGGACGGGCGAAGGCGCCCGTCCCCACACAATCCTTATCCTTTGCACAGACTTATGTGGCTAAGCCTTCTGCGCTTCGCGTTTCAGGGCGCGCTGCAGGGTTTGGTCTAGCGCGGACTTGGCGGTTTCGTATTCCTGGTGCGAGATGCGGCCCTGCTGGCGCTCCACTTCGAGCTGGAAGAGTTCTTCTTTCAGGCCTTCGAGCAGCATCGAGGAATTAGAGCGCGGCGCAGCGGCTGAGCGAGCGTCGCCGGACGGCCATCGCGTCGGCGCTCTTCACTTCGCCAGCACCGCCGGCGATCTACGCAGCGGGAACTTCCGCTGCGGCGTAGTCGTCTTCCAGTCTTCGTCCTCTTCCTCGAGCGAGGAACGTCTCTTGCCTTTGCCGAGGGCGGCGCGGTTGGCGGCTTGCTGGCGCGAGGCGACGTAGACTCCGCCTATGATCAGCGCTGCGGCGAACCCGCCGAGAATCCACCACTGATATTTCTGATAGGGAGGAGGCGCGTCGATGGGCGGCCCGAGGCCGCCGCCGGGGCGACTTTCATTTTGCGCAGAGGGCCGGGCCCTGGCTCGGTCTCCGCCTTCTTCCTGCGGGGCCGCCAAGGTTCCTTCGCCGGAAAGCTTGAATGCCATGGGCTGGCCCAGCCGCGTGTTGGAGGCGACCTCGACGTTGGCGTCGGGCTGGCCGGGGAACGGTAGCGACTTGGTAGTTGGCTCCGGGAGCGGCGGAGAATTCCATCGACTTGGGCGCGATGGCGACGAAATGTTCCAGAGGGTAAACGCTTTTGGGATCGATATTCGCGCTGCCGGTGTAGGGAACGGTGTAGACGACGTTGAAGCGCGTTTCGCCGGGGCGAAGCGGAAAGAGAAAGGCGTAGCGATTCTTGGCGTTCTCGCCCTCGGGCACGGGCGCTGAATTCACGGGCTGGCCGCCGGCCGTCATGGCCTGGCCTTCGGTGACTTTGGCGCCGTCGGGCACGTAGAACTCGAGATTGTGTTCGTTCATCTGCGTACGCGGCGGCTTGGAGTTGTTGGTGACGGCGAAGGTGCGCTCGACCTCGAGCTGTCCTTGCGAGCCTGAAAGCGCATGATGTCGGCGACGACCGAGATGCCTTCGACTTTCTTGCCGACGTCGTAGACTTCGACCTCGACCGACGTGGTTCCGGGAGGGGCCATGCGGTGGTAAGTAACTTCCTGATGGATCACGCGGACCAGGTGCGGGCCCTGCGCGTTGTCGAGCTTGAAACTGAAATGGCCTTTGGCGTCGGTCTTGGTGCGTCCGGCTTCTTCCATGCCCTGACCGAGGCTGAGCAGGACGACTTCGTCGCCGGCGGCGGGCTTGCCGACGGTGACGTTCTTGACGGTGCCGGTCAGCGTTTGCGCTGCGGCGAGGGAAGAGAGAAGCGTACCAGAGCCAGAGGATGAGTGCGGAGTGCGAACCCTTGATGGGCCGGTTGGAGATGCTAACGAAATGGTCCTTCGCAGGTCAGGGCAGCTTTCGACTTCGCAGAAACCGCGCTTCGCGCGCTTTCCGCTATGCTCGGGATGACAGGGGTTTGGGGTCGGTTCATGATCTCGCTTTTCTTGGGGCGGCTGCGGCTTTGGCTTCCAGGCGGGCGATTTCGGCCAGCAGAGTCGCCGCTTCGTCCTGCAGGGAAGCTTTCAGCGACTGGTAGTCGACGTCGGGCATTTTGCCGGCTTTGAATTCGAAGTTCAGGTCGCGCAGATTTTCGTAGACGGCGTCTTTGCGCTCGCGCAGGTACGAGGCGCGCGTTTTCTTCTGGCCGAGATAGAGCTTGCCGGGAGTGAAAATGTAAAACAGCGCGGCAGCGGTCGCCAGCAGGCAGCAGGCCAGTTCGAGGGTCATAAGTCAGTCTCCTTCCCAGCCTGGTCGCGGAAGCGTTCGAGATCGGCCCCGCTGGCCGGATGCAGGCCATCGGCGAGAGCCGGTGCGGGGCGCTTCTTCCACTCGCGGATCACGACGACGACGAAGCCGACTCCGAGGACAAACGCCACGAACGGGAAAAATCCAGGCGGCCCGGTCGAAGCCAGCGGTGGTCGGCGCCTCGAGCACAATGGGTCCGTATTTCTGCACGAACGATTGCTCGACCAGGCTGTCGCTGTCACCGCGGTTGACGGCGGCCATCAATTCGTTACGCATACCGTCGGAGTCAGGACAGCCAACATGGTTGCACTCCAACAGAATCTGACCGCAACTGCAGATGCACATCAGCTGATGGCCGATCTCGGTGAAGCGCGTTGCCGGATCGCCGGCTCCCGCGAAAAGGAAAATGGCTGTGCTAAGCAGTACGACCTGTGACCGCCTTGCGTCGCTTGCCGACGATTGAACGTCCCATCGAGCGGATGCTCGTCGAGCGCAAATTATGAATCACAGACATCAGTCTCCTGTCGCCACGGGTGCGGCCGTTCCCACCAGGCGCGGAACTCGGACCGTTACCGGGGCCGGGGCATTCTCAACCAGCGCCAGGCCAGTGCCGAGGACCATCAGGCCGGCACCCAGCCAGATCCAGACCACCATCGGATTCACATGGGCTTTGATTACTGGTTGGCCTTTTTCGTTCTGCCCCTCGTAGACCACGTAGAGATCTTCTTTGAAAGTCGAATAAATATCCGGCTTGGTCGAGGGCTGGTTGCTCGCCTTGTAGACGAGTCGCACAGGATTCAGAGTGGTGAGGGGCCGGCCGTTTTCTGAGACATCGAGAATCGCCCATTCGCTGAACTGGTTCGCCGATTTCATCTTGCGTGTAACGACCGGCAAGTCGAGTTCGTAGTTGCCGATGGTCATCTTGTCGCCGTAGCCCATCTCCATTTCTTTTTCCTGGTTGAGGGCCGCGCCGGAGAATCCGATCATTACGAGGACCACACCGAGGTGGACGACGTATCCGCCGTAGCGCCGGGTGTTGCGGTGCGTCAGTTGCACCATGGACGCGAACATCCCCTGCCCGGTGTGGTTGGAAATAACGCGCCCGCCGCGGTAATACTCTGAAGCCACGGTGCAGGCGACCAGCGACGCCAGAAAGATCGTCATCAGCGAGTAGAAGTAGGCTGATGTCGTGCCAGGGTTTGAGGCCGAAGATCGAGCCCCAACTCTGGGGCGTGAACATCAAAAACAGTACAACCGCGACCGCGCCGATGGCCGGCCACAGGAAATTCCGCTTCAGGCTGTCGAACGAGGTCTTGCGCCATGCCAGCAGCGGGCCGAGGGCGGTCAACAGAAGGAGCAGGAGCGCGACCGGAATCGCGACGCGATTATAAAACGGAGCGCCGACCGTAACTTTGTTGCCCTGCACGAGTTCGGAAATCTTCGGAAACCAGGTTCCCCACAACACGTCAAGCGTGAGCAGAAGAAAGAGCAGGTTGTTGAACAGAAAGCTCGACTCGCGCGAGACGAGCGATTCGAGTTTGTGCTCACTGCGCAAATACTTATGGTTCAGGACAAAGAAGAAAACGAAAACCGCGAACGTGATGGCCAGGAACCAGGCGAACCAGCTGCCGATCGACGACTGCGCGAAAGCATGAACCGAGGCGATGATGCCGCTGCGCGTGAGGAATGTTCCAAGGATTGCGAGCCAGAACGCCGCGAACACCAGCCACATGTTCCAGACTTTCAGCATGCCGCGTTTCTCCTGCATCATCACGGAATGCAGAAACGCGGTGCCGACGAGCCAGGGCATGAGCGACGCGTTTTCGACCGGGTCCCATCCCCAGTACCCGCCCCAGCCCAGCACAGCATAAGCCCAGTGTGCTCCGAGGAAGATGCCGCAAGTCAGCAGTCCCCAGGTGACCATGGTCCAGCGGCGGGTGATGTGAATCCATTTGTCGCCGGGATACCTCATGATCAGCGCCCCGAGCGCGAAGGCAAAGGGCACGGTCGTTCCGACGTAGCCGAGATAGAGCATAGGAGGATGGATGACCATCTCGGGATACTGCAGAAGAGGATTCAGGCCGCTGCCGTCCGCGCGCAACGGGCCCTCCAGCAGGCCGAACGGGTTGGCGGCGAAGTTCACCAGCGCGAGAAAAAAGATCTGCACGCCAGCCAGAACCACTGATGCGTACGCGAACAGGCGAACGTCGGTCTTGTAGCGCAGGCGCAGAACGAAGGCGTATCCGGACAGGAGCAGACACCAGAACAGAACCGAACCTTCCTGCCCCGACCACAGCGTGGCGAACTTATAAGGACCGGGCAAGTCGCGGTTGCTGTGATGAAAAATGTAGGCGATGGTGAAGTCGTCGCGGAAGGCGGCGACAACGAGGGCGATGGCGGCGAGAAGAACTCCTCCGAAGACTACGACGCCGGCGCGGCGAGCGGTTTCGGCCAGGCGATCCCATAACGGGTCGCCTTGAAAGAAGAGGGCGACGAGGCCCACTCCGAACGAATACATGCACAGCGCCAATGCAAGCAGCAAGGCGAAACTACCAATTTGCGCCATCGCGGAAGAACCCCGTGGTATTTTTTCAGAAACGCTCGGGAGTAGCAACCGCCAGAAGGCCGACGCAGTGGAATCAGACTGGCGGATGCCGGCCGAAGATTCGCGTTAGAGCCTGCGAATCTTTGGAGCAGGATTTAGTCACAGGGATCGGGCAGGAGTAAACGTTTTCGCCGCCAAGCGGCGGCCGGGTCTCGGCCGCCAAAGCGGCGTTGCGGGCCGAGGTTTACGCGCTGTGCTGGTGGTAGCGCTGGCGAATCTCGCGCTCGGCGGCCAACCAGTCCTCGCCCTCGTGGCCGGCCTCAAATCCGCGGCGTTCGGAGAGCAAGTAAGCAAGGCGCCGGATTTCGTCCTCGAGGTTAATGGGAACCAGATTGGCGCGCGGTTCGGTTTTGACGATCTCAGGCTTTTTCGCAGTCTTTCGTGGCGCCGTCTTCTTAGTTTCAGCGGCGTTGGTTTCAGGGGCGGGTGCTGCGGCTGCCGCAGAACCCCCGCCAGCGGGAACCGGTGGCAGACTCGGGGTGGAAATTGCTTCGTTTACGCCATTATTCTTCTTCGGAAATTTCGATTTTGCCATGATGGGATACTCCTTACATACTCCTAAATTTAGGAATGATTGGAATTGTTGATGAAGGAACAACATACACTTCGCCCCTGCGTATTCGCGGCTGCGATCTAGCTCTTAGTTTGCGGAGTTACACTTCAATATAACGCTAGCAGGCCTGTGGATGGGAGACATTTAGTATGAAAAATTGTGATAAGGGCCGCCAAAATTCCAGAGGGGAATGCGCCGCGTTACTCCGGCAATATTTTCACCGCTAAGGGCTGAAGTTAGGTGAAGGATAAACGAAGCAAATGAGAAACCTTCTGAGGGCAGCCAGCGTCTCCGGCTCTCACGCTTTGTTATAATTTTAGCTCTGCTCTCCGGGGCGCTATCGTCTAGGGGTTAGGACGGAAGATTCTCAATCTTCAAACACGGGTTCGATTCCCGTTAGCGCTACCAAAGCTCCCGCTGAACCACAGTTTGCCCCGTGCTCATGATTCGTTCCGTCCTGTCTGCTCAAGCAAGCTGATCAGGCCAGAGTCTCGATGGCCAGGAGTTTCTCGTGCTTATCTTCCGGTGCGTCCAGCCGGACCTCGCACAGTTCCGAGATCAGATTGCCGGCCCAGCGGTAAATGTTGTGCTCTTTGACGGTGCGGCGCATGCGGTGCATGCGCAGCTGCTTATCTTCCGGCTCCATTTCAAGCGCAACCCGGATCGCGTCCGCCGACTGGTCGATGTCGTAAGGATTTACCAGCAGCGCGTCGCGCAGTTCGCGCGCTGCGCCGGTGAACTGGCTCAGAATGAGCACGCCGCGTTCGTCGCTGCGCGCCGCCAGAAATTCCTTGGCGACCAGATTCATGCCATCGTGCAACGAAGTCACCATGCACAGATCGGCGGCCCGATAGTAGGGTTCGATCTCGTCGTGGCTGTGCTGGCGCTTGAGGAATACGATGGGTTTCCACTTGTCCGATCTGAAAACGCCAGTTGATGCGCTCGGCTTCCGCTTCCACCTCGGCCAGCAGGTCGTGATAGCGCTTGATGTGCGTGCGGCTGGGCGCTCCGATCTGCACAAAGGTAAATTTGCCCTGATAGGTCGGATATTTTTCGAGGAAGCGCTCGATCGCGAGAAAACGCTCCAGGATTCCTTTGGTGTAGTCGACGCGATCTACGCCGATCCCGAGGAAGGTTGTTTCAACTCCGAGACTGCGCATCAACGCCCCGCGTTCCAGATACATGAAGCCGTTGTTGGCAGCGGTCGAGGGTTCGTCGTCTGTCAAGTCGACGCTGATGGGGAAGGGCCGAACCAGGTGCGGTGGTCCTGGCGCAGAACCGAAAAGTGTTCCCAGTCGACGCGCGACTCCAGCACACGATCCACGGTCTGCAGAAAATTATTGCAGTGCGACTGGATGTGAAAGCCGATCAAATCGGCTCCCAGCAGGCCGTCCACCAGTTGACGCTGCCAGGGGCAGATGCCGAAAGCTTCCGGATTGGGCCACGGGATGTGCCAGAAAATCGCCACGCGCGCATCCGGCCGCTTCTCCTTGATCATCCGCGGCAGCAGAGCGAAATGATAGTCCTGCACCAGAACCACGGGCTGGGAGTGTCTTCGATTTCTTCGAGCACAGCTTCGGTGAACTTGCGATTGACCTCTTGATAGTGCTGCCAGTCGGCGGCGCGAAAAATGGGGCGCGTATGGGCGATATGGCAGAGCGGCCACAGACCTTCGTTGGCGAAAATCCGTAGTAGTAGCCTTCTTCTTCCTGCTTGTTCAGCCACACGCGCCGCAACGTGTAGCGAGGATCATCGGGAGGAACGCGCAGACGGTCGTGAGCATCCACCCTTTCGCGATCAGCATCGCCGCTGCCGTGGGCGATCCAGGTGCCGTCGCAGGCGTTGAGCACGGGTTCGAGCGCGGTTACCAGCCCACTCGGGGGCACGATTACATTTACAGACTTCCCATTGCGCTGGTGGATGTAAGGCTCGCGGTTGGAGACGACAAACAGCCGGGCGCCATCGAGACGCGTCGGATGTGTACTGAAAGCCGATCCGCGGTCCACATTGACTCGCCTGCTTCCCGCAGGCGTGCCTCGTTTTCAGCGGCGCTGCGCGCCAGGCTCAGGCTCTCGGCCATGGTGGCCACTTCGTAGGCGAGCGGCCGGAACATATCGAGGTTGGGCATCTCCTGCGAGGAAGGAATTCTTCCCGTGCGCATGGCGCGCATCCACTGCGCGGCTCGCGCAATCGGTCCGCTGATGCTCCAGCGCACAATCAGCAGGGTGATCAACACGATCAGAAACATCTGCGCCAGCACGCGGAAAAATGTTTCCCGCCATACATGCAGCATCTGCGCCTGGATGTAATCGGCATCGTGCACAATCGCAAGCCCGCCGGACACTTCGTCGTCGTGGTGAAGCGGCAGAGCGAAAATCAAGACGCGCGTGTTTCCCAACTTCACGAATGCGCTCTCATCGTGATCGTCGCGGATGGCCTGCGTCAGGGCCTGCGGGCTCGAAGTCAAGGTCTTGCCCAGCTCCGCGGTCATGACGACGAGTTGAGCCTTTCGGTCGTAGACCGCGACGCCAATCAGGTGTTCGCGATTGCCAAAGCGCTGCACCAGTCGCTGTAAGGCCTGGGTCGAACCGGCTCCCCAGGATTTCTCGACATTGCCGGCCAGGCTCTCGCCCAGCACCTCGGCGCGCCGCTCCAGGTCGGCACGGAGCGCATGCTTTTCCGCGACCACCTGGTAATAGGAAAACCCCAGCGACACCAGCGTTATGCCGACGATCAGAGAAACGATCAGCCGAACACTCAACAACCGCATGCACCTACCTCCTGCAGGCAAGTCTTGTGATGTTCCAGAAATCGACGAAGCAGCCAGAATTTACGGATTTACCATCGACTAACTAGAGATCGACGAAGAAGACTGGCGCACGCGCAGACGTTCAGAAGATGGACGAAATGAAAAGCGAGGGACGGAGGCGCGCGGGCCGTCCCTCGGTTAATCTTGGCTAAAGAACCCTTACGACGGATCGATCGACGTCACGCGAATCATGCCAGTTCCGGCATCCAGAACGCCGGTCACTTTCACGTCCTGATTGACGAACCCTTGTGCCTTCTGCTGATCGTCGAGTTGGTAGGTCTTCTTGCCAGTCTGATCCGAAAGAACCAGCAAGTTCCCGGTCTTCACGATCTTTCCTGAGAATGTCTTTGTGTCCGCTGTAGGTTTCTGCTGGTCCGGTTGCTGCATCTGGTCCTGAGCAGACGCCGTGCTGGAAGGTTTGGACGTTTGTGCGGTTGCCACGAGATAACCGAATCCGGCAATCAGAAGAACCGCGGGAAATACACTGCGCAGTAATGTCTTCATAAGCACGCTCCTTGGGGAAGGGAATTGTTGTACGGAGCATGCTGCAACTGCTCTGCCAATGCAGAGGACTCTTCCTAAGTTATTGAAATATCCATGATTTAGCAGGAATGGGAAAGAACGGGCACAGTGCAAAGATGGCGGGTGCAGAGGAAATTGTTCCAACCACGTCCGGCGGACGGCGGGAACTGCTAGTTTCGCTGCCTCACTGCCAGGAATTCGTAGACTGTTGAGAGACTGGAGCTTACGCTCGTTCGCGCAGTGCGTCTAAGAGTGAGTCACACACGCGACGGAGATCTCCGATTCGGCCAGGAGCAAGAGCACCATGAAGCTGGATAATTTCGGGCAGGACATTTTCTTTCAGGATCTGAAGTACGCTCTGCGCACGCTGAGCCGCGATCGTGCTTTCACGCTGGTTGCGGTGGTTATCCTCGGTCTCGCCATCGGCGCAAATATCGCCGTCTTCAGCGTGGTCAACACGCTGCTGCTGCGCCCGCTTCCATTCCCCGACTCGCGCGAACTGGTCTGGATTGCTCCGCCGCCAACCGACTGCGGCCTATCGTGCGACACCTACTCGGCCGACGCGTATGAAGAGTTGCGCGACCAGAGCCGCGTCTACCAGGGCCTTACCGGATACATGGCCTTTTCCACGCCAGACAATCTTCGCCTCACCGGCCGCGGCGAGCCGCAGCCGGCCACAAGTTTTGAAGTCATTGGAAATTTCTTTCAGGTTCTCGGCGTGCAGCCCGCCATGGGCCGCCTGTTCACGCCGGACGAAGCTCGCGGCGGGAACCACCCGGTTACGCTCCTGGCCAACGCCTACTGGCACCAGCAATTCAATTCCGATCCGCAGATCGTGGGCAAGGTCATCGAACTCAACGGATCGCCGATCACCGTGGTTGGCGTCTTGCCCGACAGCTTCGATTTTGGCGCGGTGTTTTCACCCGGCGCGAAAGTCGATCTCTTCACCCCACTCGACTTAAATCTGGAGCGTAATTGGGGCAACATCGTCACCCTAATCGGCCGCCTCAAGCCGGATGTGACCGTGGCCCAGGCGCTCGACGATGCCAACCGGGTCGCGCCCAATATGTATTTCAACACGAAGTATCCCCAGACGCTGGGCCGCTATAAAGGAGATCTCATCCCCGTGCCGCTGAAAGATTACGTTACCGGCAAGCTGCGGCGCTCGCTGATCGCGTTGTGGTGCGCTGTTGGTGCGATTCTGCTGATCGCGGGCGTGAACCTCTCGAACCTGCTGTTGTCCCGTACCGCCGCGCGCGCCAAGGAATTCGCCGTCCGCGGCGCACTCGGTGCGAGCCGCGGACGCATCGTCCGCCAGTTGCTCGTCGAAAGCCTGATGCTATCGGGCGCAGGCGCTGCCTTGGGGCTCGGGTTAGCGATGGCATTGATCGCGTGGCTCGCTCACCAGGGATCGGTCGCCCTCCCGCTGCTCAGCACACTCCGCATTGACGGCCAGGCGCTGGGTTGGACCGTCCTCGTTGCCGTATTCACCGCTATGATGTTCGGACTGCTTCCCGGGCTCAGGATGGCCAGCGGCAATCTGCAGGAAGTGCTCAAAGACTCCGGAGCCGGCGCTGGCCTGGGTCGCAAACACGAGCGCGTTCGCGCCGGCTTGGTTGTATCTGAAGTTGCCCTGGCCTGCGTTCTACTGGTCAGCGCGGGACTTCTGATGCGCAGCTTTCTCAAGGTGCTTGATGTCGACCTCGGTTTTCAACCTGACCGCGCCGCCTCAATAAAAGTCGACTACGACGACAATGCTCCGACCTTTGACGCCGCCGTCGCGAAACGCAGCGAAATCTTCCAGCAGATTCTCGCCCGCGTCAGCGCGTTGCCCGGCGTCGAGGCTGCGGGCATGGCCGATTATCTTCCTCTCGGCCCGAACCGCGAATGGGATACGCCCGTGCCCCAGGGAAAAACTTTCGCTCCCGGCCAATTGCCCGACCCTCTGGTCTATGTGATCACTCCCGGATTCATCCACGCCATGGGCATTCGCCTGCACGGCCGAGATTTCACGTGGGCCGATGGGCCCCATAGCCAGCGAGTCGTGATGATCAACGAATCCGCGGCTCGCGTCTACTGGCCCGGCGAAGACGCAGTCGGCAAGATCCTCATGCGCGACAAAGAGGAAACCCTTGTCGTTGGAGTGGTCGACGACGTCCACGAAGAAACTGTGGAAAGTGGGGCGGGCTCGCAAATTTACTATCCGTCAACCCAGCAAAACCCGAACGGAGCGCAACTTGTCATCCGCACCAGTTTGCCCCCGGCGACTCTAGCGGCGCCGATTCTCCGCACTCTGCGCGAGTTGAATCCAAAACAGCCCGCCGCCGAGTTCCGGCCCATTCGCACTATCGTCGACCGTGCTGTCTCGCCCCGCCGTTTCTTCATCCTGCTCGTCGCTGCATTCGCGACTCTGGGTCTATTGCTGGCCGCGCTTGGCATTTACGGCGTCATTTCGTACTCGGTCACGCAGCGCACCCAAGAGATCGGCATTCGCATGGCCCTGGGCGCAACAGTCGGTCACGTGCAACTAGGAGTCATCATTAGAACGCTTCGTCTGACCCTGATCGGCATTGCCACGGGAATCATCGCCTCGCTGCTGGTGGCGAGGGCGATCGCCGCGCTGCTTTTCAACACCACCGCGACCGACCCGCTCACCTTCGCAGGTGTGATTCTGACGCTCGCCATGGTCGCGCTATTGGCCGGCTACCTTCCCGCTCGACGAGCGTCACACATCAATCCGATGGTCGCGCTGCGAAACAATTAAAGAACGAATAAGAAGGTAAAAAATCCCCAGCACACCAAACCGCAACCTCGAAGATTCGCATCTTTTACCCGAACCGTCTAATCTATGAGGGAAAATTTATTCGCGAGGAAGCTTATGCGCTCAGGTGCCATGAGGATCGTCCCGGCAGTTCTCTCGTCTTTCCTTTTCATCGCGGCTCTGCAGGCCGACAACAAACCGTTTCACGACGCGCCAGCTTCGGCGAAAGCCCAAAAAAATCCGCTGGCCGGCCAGCAGTCTGCGGTCGACGCCGGCAAGACGGTCTACGCGCGCAACTGCATGGCGTGCCACGGAAAACTGGGCCAAGGCACGGGCAACGTGCCTTCCCTGGTCGACGGTAAGCTCAAGGGAGTGTCCGCGGGCGAAATCTTCTGGTTTATTACCAAGGGCGACAAAGACAACGGGATGCCATCATGGGCCGCGTTGCCCGAAGACACTCGATGGCAGGTGGTGACCTACGTGGAAGCCATGGCCTCGGGCAAAGCTGCCGCCAGCGCAACTCCGATGGCCGAAGTCGATACCGGCAAAATCAAAGACGCATCTCCCACCGCGCCTTTTACCGATTTCCGTTACGAAGCTCCCGGCACGATTCGCAAGATCACGCCCAAAGATCTTCCCCAGCCCTATGCGACCACCTCGTCGAACAACGGCGCCGAGGTGGTGGCGCGTCCGCAGATCGCCTGGCCGGTGGCGCTGCCCGGCTTCAAAGTTGAACTGTTCGCTTCCGCGCTCGAGAACCCTCGACTGCTGCGGACCGCTCCCAACGGCGACATCTTCCTCGCCGAGAGCGATCCGGGGCGTATCAAGGTGTTCCGAGGAATGACCGCCGACGGCAAACCGGAGCAGATGGAAGTTTTCGCCAAAGGCCTGAAAGAGCCGTACGGGATTGCGTTCTATCCCCCCGGCCCCGACCCACAATGGATTTATATTGGCGACACCAACGAAGTGATTCGCTTTCCCTACCACAATGGTGATCTGCAGGCGAGCGGAGCCTCGCAGCATATCGCCGACGTGCCCGCGGGTGGCGGACACTGGACCCGCGCCGTCGACTTCTCGCAGGATGGCAAAAAAATGTTCGTCGCCGTGGGCTCGGCCTCGAATGATGACGATACCGATACGCATCCTCGCGAGAAAGATCGCGCCGATATCTTGTGGTGCGACGTGGCCAATTGCCAGCTGCAGGTGTATGCCTACGGCATTCGCAATGCCGGCGGCGGCATTCGGGTGAATCCGCAAACCGGCGAACTCTGGTGCTCGGTCAACGAGCGCGACGCGCTCGGCGACAACCTCGTGCCCGACTACATCACGCATGTGCAGGAGGGCGGATTTTACGGCTGGCCCTGGTGGTATATCGGACAAAATCAGGATCCGCGGCAAAAGGGAAAGCATCCTGAGTTGAAAGACAAAGTAATCGTTCCCGACGTCCTGCTGCAACCGCACAATGCTTCGCTGGAATTCACTTTCTATGATGGCAAGCAATTCCCCGCCGAATACAGCGGCGAACTATTCGCCTCAGAACACGGCTCGTGGAACAAGTCGGTCCGCGTGGGCTATGAAGTGATTCGCGTTCCGCTGCACCAGACCGGCCACGCCACCGGCGAGTACGAGGATTTCCTGACCGGCTTCGTGCTGCCCGATGGCCACGTCTGGGGACGTCCTGTCGGGATCACGGTTGCGCCCGATGGTTCGCTGCTGGTAAGCGACGACGGCTCAAACTCGATCTGGAGGGTCAGCTATCAAATCCTTCAAAATGGGATCGCGCAGGTCGAATCCCATGCCGGAAAGTGAGAAAGAGGTCAGGGGCTAGGGGTCAGAGAAGTCGAGCACTATGGTGTTGTTTTGACTAACCCCTGCTCCCTAATCCCTTGCCCCCTTTTCAGTGGAAGTCATGCGACACAGTTTCCGCTTTCGTTACGAACAGAGGCTGCACGCGTTCGGCTTTCACGGAGATGACGTTGTCCTGATTTTGCAGGATGCCTTCAATCGCAAGAAATCGCTCTCTGGCCAGCAGCAGCCGATTCTGGTGAAACAAATCAGGCGTGATGATGGCGTTGGCCACGCCGGTTTCATCTTCCAAACTTAAAAATACAAATCCCTTGGCGGTTCCCGGCCGCTGGCGGACGATGACGCAGCCTCCAATGCGCAGCCGCTTGCCGTTGGGCAGGTCGCGCAGATCGCTGGCGCGGCGAATGCCCATGGCATTGAGCCATTCGCGGCGATAAGCCATAGGGTGCGGTCCGACGGTCAGCCCGGTGCCGCTGAAGTCAGCGACCAGCCGCTCTTCGTGATTCATAGGCTGAAGCGGCGACGGCGAATCCGGCTCAGGCTGCGCCTCAAGCAGTGGCCCCGAAGCGCGCACAGCGCGTTCGACCTGCCACAGCGCATCGCGGCGGTGAAGCTTCGAGTTGCGAGTCCCGAGTCCCGAGTCTCGAGTTCCGAGTTGTAAGTTCAGAGATTCCGCCTCTCGGGCGCGTTCGGAGATCGGAATGTCAAATCCATCAGAGTTCTTGTGAGCAGATTTTGGGAAGGGAACGGCTTCAGCCGTGCCACTAGGGGCGTCAAAAGATGTGGGCTTCAGCCCCTGAGGAACGCAAGCCTCGACTATCTCGATCGAATTCAGCGCGCCGATCTCCGCCAGCGTAGTGAGTTCGTCCTTACGCAATTCGGGAACGCGTCGCGCGAGATCATGAATCGACGCGAAGGGCGAGCGCGTTCGTTCGCGAACCAGCGCCTGACCCGCTTCTTCTCGCAACCCGCGAACGTAACACAATCCCATGCGCAGCGCCCGTGCCACACAATGCAATTCCAAAGTACATTTCCACTCCGAACACGTCACATCCACCGGCAGCATTTTCAATCCATGCCGCTGCGCATCCTTCACGATCGTCGCCGGTGAATAAAATCCCATGGGCTGGTTGTTTAGCAGCGCTGCAGTAAAGGCGGCGAGATAGTGGCATTTCAGATAGGCGCTGGCGTAGGCAATCAGCGCGAAACTGGCGGCGTGCGACTCCGGAAATCCGTAAAGCGCAAACGAAGTGATGGAGAGAATAATTTCTTCCTGCGCTTTCTGCGAAATTTTATTTTGCGTCATGCCCGCGCGCAGCTTGGCTTCGATTTCTTTCATGCGCGCCAGCGAGCGCTTGAAGCCCATGGCGCGCCGCAGTTCTTCCGCCTCGCCTCCAGTAAAGTTGGCGGCAATCATGGCCAGCCGCAGCAGTTGTTCCTGAAACAGCGGGACGCCGAGCGTGCGCTTCAACACCGGCTCGAGTGAAGGATGCGCATAGGTGACTTCTTCCTTTCCCTGACGGCGTTGCAGAAAAGGATTCACCATCTGGCCCACGATTGGCCCCGGCCGGATGATTGCGACCTGCACCACAATGTCGTAAAACTTTTTAGGCCGCAGGCGCGGCAGGCAAGACATTTGCGCGCGGCTTTCCACTTGAAACAGACCGACGGTGTCGGCCTGCTGCAACGCGGAATACACGGGCGGGTCATCCTGCGGCAGAAGCGCGAGATCGACCTCTTCGTGATAGTGGTCGCGAATAAGTTCGATCGAATCTTTGAGCACAGCCATCATGCCCAGGCCGAGCAGATCGACTTTGATGATGCCCATGTCCGCGCAATCTTCTTTATCCCACTGCACCACGACGCGGCCGGGCATGGACGCGGGTTCGAGCGGTACAACGGAATCGAGTTGTCCCTGGCAGATGACCATGCCGCCCGAGTGCTGCCCGAGATGGCGCGGCATGTCCTGCACCGCAAGGCACAGTTCGTAATATTTGCGCAGCCGGGGATGGTTCAGATCGAGTCCAGCATCGCGAAAGCGGCGGTCGAGCGCGTCGTTCTCGTCGCGAAATTCCCAGGTGGCGACCGCGGCAGAAATTTTCGCAAGCGTTTCCGGATCGAATCCCAGCGCCTTGCCCATTTCGCGCGCAGCCATGCGGTTGCGATACGTGATGACATTGGCAGTCATGGCAGCGCCGCGCTCGCCATAACGTTGGTAGACATACTGAATAACTTTTTCGCGTTCGTCGCCGCTTGGCAGGTCGAGATCAATGTCGGGCCATTCGCCACGTTCTTCAGAAAGAAAACGCTCGAAAAGTAATTCCATGCTGACCGCGTCGACGGCGGTAATGCCGAGCGAGTAGCAAACGGCGCTGTTGGCGGCCGATCCGCGGCCTTGCGCCAGAATGTTTTGCTCGCGGCAGTAGCGGACCAAGTCCCAGACGATGAGGAAGTATCCGGCCAGTTTAAGTTTTTCGATGAGCTTTAATTCTTTTTCAATTTGAAGACGGGCACGGGCTTGCAATTCGATAGGCTTGCGGCCGTAGCGATCGTGAAATCCTTTCCATGCATGCTCGCGCAGGAATGAATCCATGGTTTCGCCTTCTGGCACGGGATAGCGCGGAAATTCGTAGCCGAGATCGTTGAGCGTGAATTCCAGGCGAGAAGAAACTTCCAGCGTGTTGGCAATGGCCTCCGGCAGATCAGCGAAAAGCTGCTGCATTTCCTGCGGAGATTTCAGAAAGCGTTCGGAGTTGCGTGCCAGCAGGCGTCCGGCAGTCGAGAGAGTGCGATGATGGCGTATCGCTGTGAAGGCATCGCAGAGTTCGCGGGCTTTGGCCGTGGCGTAACAGACTCCGTTGGTAGCCAATAGAGGAAGATTCAGCGAACGCGCGATATCGATCGCGGCACGATTGCGGGATTCTTCTTCGCGCTGAAAATGACGCTGCAATTCAACGTAGACGTTGCCCGGCCCAAAGATTCCGACCAGTTGATCGACTTGCCGTCGGGCTTGGTCGATGCCGCCCTGCCGTAATGTTGCCGCCAGCGGGCCTTCCGCGCCGCCAGTGAGGCAGATGAGGCCGGAAGCGTGCTCTTGCAATTCGTCCGCGCAGACTGCGCCCTCGCCTTTCTTCGCGCGCAATTTCATCTTGGTGATCAGGCGGCAAAGATTCTGGTACCCTGCCCGGGATTCAACTAAGAGCGGAAGGCGGAATTCACCACAGAGGCACAGAGACACAGAGGAATGCAATTGTTGACTGTTGATTCTTGATTGTTGATTGGTTTTCTCTGTGCCTCTGTGCCTCTGTGGTGAAAACAAATCGGCGGAAATTTCTGCCCCAATGTGCGCTTTGATTTTTGCTTTGTTGGCGGCCAAGTGAAAGCGCGGCGCGCCGTACACGCCATCCGTGTCGAGCAACGCCATGGCGGGCATGCCGAGCTGCGCGCACACTGCAGCCAGTTCCTCGGGCAGAGAAGCGCCTTCGAGAAAACTGAAAGCCGAGCGGGCGTGAAGCTCGATGTACATCAGGGATCAGGGACCAGGGGCAAGGGGTCAGTAAAAACAAAGGGTCTACTAGCCCCTAGCCTCTGATCCCTAATCTTTTGCCTTTCAGTCATACATTCCTTCCACGAACCAGCCGCCGCCGAGCAGATCGTGCACGAGACGGCAAAAGAAGATGTCCTCACCGTTGCGCAGAGTGTTATTTTGCAGAGCGCCATTTTGCAGGGCAATGTCCCACTCATCACGCGACCACGCTTCGCGCTCCCACCAGTCGCCGGAAAAGCGCCAGGGCCCGGCTCGCCAGAGCACATCGCCCTGCAAATCTTTCTTCTGACATACCAAATGCACAGGCTGGCCATTTTCCAAAGTAACGGTGGCGCGCGGCGGCGGACGAAAGCGGCGCAGAGCCGTTACCGTCGAGTGTTCTTCTGCCGCGCCTGGCTTCTTCTCCCGCTCACTTTTCCGCGGGACCTCGGCCACAAAGCGCCGCATGCGAAAGCCCTCGGGATGATGCGTGTCGAGCATCTCCAGCGCGCCAACTTTGTTTTCGCCGACCATCCCCGCGATGCGGGCGAGGGTGAGTTCCAGTTTTTCCGGTTCCGGCGATGGCGGCAGAAACAGTCCGGCCTGCGCCGAACGCGGCCGCGCCGGTTCAGCCGCCAGATGAATCTTTATGATGGGCGCTCCCGGAGGATGCGCGTTCAAATCCAGTTGCAGCAATTTTAAAAACACTTTGGTGTCGAGCATGGGAAGGGGCAGGCGCAGCGTGCGGACGAATTGTTGATGGTTGATGGCTGATTGCTGATTGCGTGCAGAGAAGTTTTCCAGCTCCAGCGTGAGCCGCAATTCCTGCGTAGCCAGAGCTCGATAACCTAACCGCGCGCAAATTTGTTCGAGCAGACGATTCAGCAGGAAGGCCAGTGGTTCGAGCAGAACGATCGGGTGCTCCAGTTCAACGGACTCTTCAAATATCGGTGGCGCTTCCACCGGCACCAAAGTGCGCGAAGCCGTGCCCCGCGCCAGTTGCTGCAGGCGCAGGCCTTCTTGTCCGAGACGTTCACTCAGCGAAACTTCCGGCAGCGCGGCCAATCCACGCAGGTTGCGGATGCCCCAGCGATCGAGAGTTTCGAGCAGTCGCGCAGCAGCTTTTTTCGCATCCCCTTCTACCCCATTTGCAAATAACACTTCTGTCGGCAAGGGGGCCAATCGCTCGGCTTCTTGACTCGCCGGAATTACCGCGACGCCCGCAAATCCGCGAGCGGCGAGCATGGCCGCATCGGGATTGGAAGCCACAGCAACGTTGGCCGCGAGTCCCAGCGCGGCCGCGCGGCCATGAATCGCGCGAGAAATTTCCGGCAATGATCCCAACAGAGATTCCATGCCCGCGAGATCGAGCAGGGCAGTGTCGCAGGCAGCGTCTTCCACGCACGGCGAAAATGACTGCGCGCAATCGAGCAACGCGGCGTGCGCGGCGGATTCCTGCAAAGCAGAACGCGGGCGCAAGGCAAGTTCCGCGCACAGCTCGGCTTGCGCTTTGGTCATGCCCGGCGCAATGCTCCTGCCAGCGGCTTTTTCATTGACCGCGAGGATTGTTTCGAGCGGTGGTTTGCCTTCGAGAATGGCAACGGCCCGCGACCGCAGTTCCGGTTCGGCCCGCAGAGCAGCCGCCACGGGAAAGTTCGGCACGTAGATGCAGGCAAACGGCATAGGAGTGAATCATTTCGTAATTGAGAAATCTGATAATTGAGTTCATCCCGCCCACGCGGTTTTGCTCGTGAAAACCGTAATTGAGCATGCCGGCTTTCGTTCTAGGCGCGAACGGATCAGTTCCGTGGCGCTGTCTAATCCGGCGAACAATTGCGCGTGTGCCGGTTCGGCAAAGAGAGCATTCATCCGCTGCAGTGGTCGGCTAGGCGATCCCAGTTGCAGCAGCAGCGAAGAGCAACTCCCGGCAATGGGACGCTGCTCGATGGCCAGCAGAATCGTCGGTGTGTACTCGATCGCCCGGCGAAAGCGGAACCATGTGGTCAATGGAATATGGCGTGCTGCCGGCGGCGGTAGATCGCCGAGATCGAGAGCGATCAGGCCGAAGCCTCCACTTTCAAGCAGTAAGTCCGTCGCCCGCAGAACTTGCTCGAGACGCGGTTCTGGATTTTTGTTTTGCAAAGAATTTTTCCCTGTGCCTCTGTGTCTCCGTGGTGAGTGTTCTCTTTGTGGAGAATCTTCACCGCAACGCACCCACAGCAGCCGTTCCAGGTCCACACCGGCGGCGGCCACGGATTGGGGATCGAGCGCATCGCTGGCATCGACCACCGCGCAGAATTCTCCGCGTCGCGTGGCGGCCGCCAGAGCGGCTAGCAGTAAGGCGGTGCGCCCCGAGGACGCGGGGCCGCAGACTTCCGTCAGGCATCCGCGCGGCAGGCCGCCCGTCAGCGCGTCAATGGCGGGGACGCCGCTCGAAACCATTTCCGGCGCGGGACGTATCTCGAGCTGCGAGGCCGGGGTTACGCGCGCCGGAAGAATTTTTGATTGTCGATTCTTGATTGCTGATTGCAGGCGCTCGATGCGCGATTCCTGGTCAGCCTCAATCTTGGCAGACTCGCGGCGGTGGCCCTCAGAAAGCGCGCACACCTCAGGATCTGTATCGGCGTCAAATACAAAAGGGCGGCCCTGGGCCGCCGGAGTGGAAACCACTGCGGAAGACATAAAATTCCTCGGGAAGATTTCAGGGAACGCCGGGGCCGGTTAGAGACTGGAGCCGCGGAGGCGTATTCGCTTTTTATTCGCCTTTGAGAATTCTGCTCCGGCGGCCAATCTTTGTCAAGTCCGAATAGTGAATGCCAATCTGTGACATGATGGAAGCATGAAGAAACAATCGTCCGATCAACAGTTTCACGACCGCCGCTACCAGGAACGGAAACGGGCTGAAGCCGCCCGGCAGCCCGTCAAGAAGAAACCCGCCAGTGCTGATGCCACTAAAACTACTTCCAGTCCTGCGAAGGATGTAACGAAGGAATAGCGGCATTCCGTGGAAGGAATTCAGATTCGCAAATCCGAAAGCGGACCCATGACCGCGAGTTTCAATCAACAATCAAAACTCAGCAATCAACAATTCCTACCCAGTATTGTGCAGCCCCGCGGCGATGCCATTGATCGTCGCTCCCAGCGGATATTCGAGGTCTGAGCTCTTCTCTCCCTGCTGCTTGCGCCGCAACAGTTCCACCTGAATCAGGCTCATCGGGTCCACATACGGATTGCGCAGGCGGATCGAGCGCGCCAGCACGCGATTTCGCCCCAACAACTCCCGCTGCCCGGTTATGCGCAGAATCATGCGGCGCGAGCGCAGGAATTCTTCCTCCAGCATGGAGAAGACTCGCTTGCGCAGCACCGCATTTTTCACCAGCCCGGAATAATCGCGTGCGATGCCGAGATCCGCTTTCGCCATGCCCAGTTCCACGTTGCGCAGCAGTTCGGAGAATACCGGGAATCCGCGCGCGATCTGGCGCAGAAGTTGCTCGTGCCCAGGACCACTCTTGGCGAATTGTTCGAGCGCGTGGCCCACGCCAAACCATGCGGGCACGGCGTGGCGGCTCTGCATCCAGCCAAAAACCCAGGGGATGGCGCGCAGATCTTCGAGTCTTCGACCCTTGGTGCGGCGCGAAGGGCGCGACCCAATGCGCGCGGTGTCGAGTTCGTTGACCGGAGTCGCCTGCTCGAAATATTCCAGCACATCCGGGCTCTCGGCGATCTCGCGCCGGTACACGCGGTACGCCTCCTGCGACATCTCTTCGACGGCTTCCTCCCAGCCCACCGGAGTCTGAGACTGTTCGCCATGCAGCGTCAGCGCTTCCAGGCTGGCCGCAATCATCAGCTCAAGATTCCACTCGGCGAGCACGGGGTCGGCATATTTCCAGTTGAGCACTTCGCCTTGTTCGGTAATGCGAATCTGCCCGGAAAAACATCCCGGAGGCTGCGCCAGAATCGCCGCATGCGTAGGTCCGCCGCCGCGGCCGACAGTTCCACCGCGGCCGTGGAAGAGCCGCAGCTTCACTCCATGTTCTTGCGCCGCGCGATGCAACTCGCGATGCGCTTTGTAAAGCTCCCAGGTGCTGGTGAGCATGCCGCCATCTTTGTTGGAGTCAGAGTAGCCGAGCATCACTTCCTGCCACCGTCCCCAAGAGTCGAGCAGAACCTGATACGCAGGATCGCTCCACAATCGCCGCATCACGCTGCCCGCGGCCCGCAGCGACTCGATGGATTCGAAGAGCGGCACCGGCATCAGCCCTGGGTCATTGTCAGACCGCTCATTGTTCGATCGATCACTGCTAGATCGATCACCGTCACTTCGATCGCTTTCAGATCCCGCAACCTCAACTCCCGCCATCTTCGCCAAACGAATCACCGCCAGCACGTCGTTCTCCCATTCTGCTCCACTAATGATGTAGCGGCGTATCGACTGCGGGGGATACGTTCGTTTCAGTTTAGCGACCGTGCGAAAAGTTTCCAGCAGTTCACGGCTCTCAGCCGAGTTGGTGCTGCGTTCCGGTGCATCCCCAAGTTCCTCGATGGCCCGCGCGTGCACCGCAGCATGCTGGCGGATATCGAGCGCATACAAATGAAAGCCGAACGTGCGCACCTTCCGCAACAGCGAGCCCACGTAGGTTCGCGCCAGCCGCTCCCCGCGATTGGATTGCAAACTGCTTTGCACCAGCAGAAGATCGCCTTCAAACTCGGCAGCATCGCGGTAAGCGGCGGCCGCGTCCACGGCCTCGCGGCTCTGCTGCAGCTTGTGGAACATATAAGAAAGAAAGCGGCGATAAGTTTCCGAAGTATTGTGCGGTCCCCACGCCAGGTGCACACCCGGAATCGTGCGCTCGTAGTGCTTTAACCGCGACAGCAGATTTTCCGAAACACCGATCTGCCGGCGCGAAGAACTGAGCCGGTCACTCAGCGACTCAACGTCGTTAAGATACTCGCGCAGAATCAATGCGCGCGCCATCTCCAGCGCATCGCGAATGCAGGCCGGCTTGACCAGCGGGTTTCCGTCGCGGTCTCCGCCGATCCACGAGCCGAACTGTACCAGGTCGGGCATGGCATTTTCGTCGAGATCGAGCCCGTACGCGTCGCGAAACGCCTCCGCCATCTCGCCGTAAATTCGGGGAATCGCTTCAAACAGCGAAAGCCGGAAATAGCGCAGGCCCATGCGGATTTCGTCGTCAACAGTGGGCTTCGCCAAGCGCACTTCGTCGGTCTGCCACAGCGAAGTCACTTCTGCGCGGATGTTGGCCTCGCAATCTTCCGCATCTTGGTCCGTCAGCGGAAGCCGGTCCAATCGTTCCAGTTCCAGCGCGATGCGCCGCCGCTTGAGCAGCACAGTCTGCCGCGCGACCTCAGTGGGGTGCGCTGTGAAAACCGGAGTGATCACGATCTGGCTGAGCGCGGCGACGGCATCCTCCGCCGAAATTCCAGCTGCTTTCATACGCAGCAGAGTTCCGCGAAACGAACCGGGCAGCGGGGCGTGTTCGCGATCTAACTTGCCGGCGCGCCGTCGGCGCCGGCGGTGATTGGTCTCAGCCAAATTGGTGAGTTCGAAATACGTCGCGAAGGCCTTGGTCACCTGGTAGGCGCGGGACAAGTCCATGCCAGCGACGATTTCCTGCGCCTTGTGCATGAGTTCCGTCGCCGATGCCTGCTCCGGGTCGCGCCGCGCCGTCTCCCGATGCTCAATCAACAACCGTCGCAACTCCTCTACTGACGCAAACACCTCGCGGCCCGACTGCTCCACCAGGACCTGCCCCAGGATCGCGCCCAGTGACCGCACGTCGCGCCGCAGCGGATTATCTTTCGAGGGCTCGTCGGATTGCGCAATCAGTTCGGCCAGACGTGCCTGCTGGTCGTCAGCTTTCCACAGCGCTTTGGGTTCGTTCGCCATCTGAGGGATGTAGGCAGAATAAACGACGCAGCCGGAACGTGCGATGAAAAGAGTGGGTTCGCGTTGTGTGGATTTTGCGTTGTCATCCTGAGCGAAGAAGCTGGCCCGCGAGGCGGACCAGCTTCGAAGTCGAGGATCCCTACCTGCAGAACCGACTCTTCGATTCGGGTTTTTCCCCGACTCCCAATCAAGAAAGCCCCTGGCGCGCCCAGAGCGTTGCCGGCGCGCTAGGGATCCTTCGACTGCGTTTTCGTCCGCATTCGCGAACGAAAACTTCGCTCAGGATGACAAAGGGGATGGGTGCGCCGAATTATTTCGGCACTTCGAAGCGGTAGCCGATGCCGCGAAGGGTCTTCAAATACTGCGGATGCCGCGGGTCGACTTCAATCTTCTCGCGCAGGCGGCGGATATACACGTCGATCGATCGCGGAGTGACGAACGGAGTCTCTTTCCACACCGCGTCGAGCAGTTGATCGCGCGTGAGCACGCGGCCGCGATGCGTCGCAAAGTATTCCAGCAAGCGGAATTCGCGCACGGTCGTCATAACGTTGCGTCCCTTGGCCTGCACCGTCATTGACGACACGTCAATTTCCAGGTCGCCCAGCTTCATCACTTCGCCGGCCGCCGGGACTTGCCCCAACCCGCGCAACACGCTGCGAATGCGGGCCACCAGTTCGCGCGGGCTGAACGGCTTGGTGATGTAGTCGTCGCCGCCGAGTTCCAATCCTTTGACGCGGTCGGCTTCCCCGGTTTTTGCGGTCAGGAAAATGATTGGAGTCGCCGAGAGCACCGGGGTCTGCCGGATGTGGCGGCACAGTTCGAAGCCGTCAGTCCCGGGCAGCATCACGTCGAGCAGAAACATCGCCGGCATCTCCCGCACCGCTTCGGTCAGCACCGAAGCACCGCTGACAAAACTCTGCACCTCGAAACCGGACGCCTGCAGATTGTGTGAAATCAGGCGGGCGATGTCCTCGTCGTCTTCCACCACAAAAATCACGGGCCGAAACGAGCTGGCACTGGTAACATTTCCGGACGGTTCATGGAGTTCGGCTGGCAAATGCATTTTGGCGTTTCAGAGTACCCCACGACGTGTCGGCACTTCCGGCTGAAAGGGGGACGCATGAAGACTCTATTGGGAGAATGTTTCGCGAATGTTTCTCGTATGTTAATGAACGATGAATTTGCAAGAAAGGAAAGTTGTCAGTCGCGGGCCTCATCTTTTCGCACCACCTGCCGATAGAGATACGAAGGAGTCAATATGTCCCACTTCGGTATCTTGATCGTTGCAGTTGCCCTGTCTGCCAGCCTTTCCGCCCAAACCACCGCGCAAACCACCACACAGACCGCCGAAGCCCCGGCGCAGGGCCAGGCGGCCGCGAAGAGCATTCAAACCGCCCCGCCGATCCCATGGTTAGATCCGTCGTTGGCCGATGCCTCTGATCGGGCAAAGATGCTAGCCATCAGCGTCGCCACGGTTCATGATTGTTCCGCGGGTTCATCGGCAATCTGTTACGGATTCTGTGCGCCCAGCCCGGATCCCGCGAGCCGCGAACAATCGGCTAGCCGCAGGTCAGCGCTGATCAAACGTCAGAACGCGATCAAGAGCAAGACCAGCGCGATAGCACTGAGTGCCGGGAACTGAGAACTGGCTCCGGCTAGTTCGCCGCCTTCTTCTTCGGCATATGCCGCAGGCTGCGGCCTTCGATCAGGCTATACAAATCCTCGGCCAGATTCGTGGTGTGGTCTCCGGCACGCTCCAAAGCCTGCGCCATCAGCAGCACATCGAAGCCTGTGGTTTCCCCCTGCGCCACCGTTTCCGCGAGGTGCTTCTGGAAAAGTCCGTGACAGACGCGGTCGATTTCTTTATCCATCTGCAGTACCTTGCGGGCGCATTCCAGATCGAGCGTCGAAAAGCCCTGGTGTACCAGGTCGAGCATGTCGCGCAGCACCGCCGACATTTCCACCAGCCCGCGTACGTCGGCCGCGGGGATCTTTGTGCTGCGGGCCTGCACCCTCATGGCCACGCTCATCACCAGGTCGCCAATGCGCTCGAGATCGGTCGTCGACTTAAGACTCGAAAGCAACTGCCGGGCGCGAGCTTCATTCACGCGCGTGATGGCCGCGGGCAGCCGCTCATCAATCTGCCGCTCGATCAGGTCGAGTTCTTTTTCACAATCCTTGATGGCGAGAAATGCCATGCGCGAATTATTCGTCACCAGGTCGCGCACGTTGAACGCCGCATCGCGCGCAATCAGGCAGGCCTTCAGCGCAAGCCGTGCCAGATCGTCAGGACCCCCAAGTTTCGGCTCGGCTGCCGGTTTCGTCGAGCGTGAGATGGCTACTGCTTTATCTGCTGCTGCGGCTTTTCGAGACGTCAGCGCTTTGCGTGCCATAAGAGTCAGACTAAGACGACCGCGTGCTCCATGTCTCGCGTTTTGTGCGAGACGTGGGGATCTTGACGCCCTTCCAGGGGCGATGCAACCCAAAGTCTAGTCCCGCAATGTGAAAGGATGGTTACAACATTGCTTCAGGCCGCGGCCACAGACTACATTGGTGGAGTCGCCGCACGCACGCGACGGAGGGCGATTCCGTGAATCTTGCTGACTATCTGCGCCGCCAGTTCTCCTACGATGAATGGGCGAACAAGGAAGTTCTGGCCGCGATCCGGGCCGCCGGTGGCGCCGACCAAGCCTCTGCCGACAAAGGCTCCCCGAACCACCGCTCACTGCAACTGATGTCGCACATTCTGGCCGCCGAGCGCTTGTGGCTGGAACGCCTGCAACAAAAGCCGCAAAGCGTCCCGGTGTGGCCCGAGCCCGATCTGTCCCAATGCGAGGCAGAGGCCGCGACGCTGGGCGGGCTCTGGCTCGAATTTCTCGATCTCATCACCGCCGGCGACGTTGCTCAGTCCATCTCTTACAAGAACAGCAAAGGTGAGCAATGGGCGAGCACCATCGTCGACGTCCTGACTCATGTGGTGCTGCACTCGGCCTACCATCGCGGCCAAATCGCCAGCCACATGCGCGCCAGCGGACAAACCCCCGCCTACACCGACTTCATTCACGGCGTTCGCCAGGGCCTGGTCAAATAAAGATCAAGTAGAGGTCAGAGTACCTTGGCCCCCGCCCACTCAAAGTCGTAATATCTCAGCAATGAAGAAACCGTTTCTGTCTCTTCTCCCGCTGCTGTGCGCCGTTTTCCTGCTGGCGGCCGATCAATCAAAGATTCCTCCCATGCCGATCGAGGTTTCAGGCAACGCCGTCGCCTCGCTGAAGGGTGGAATCGAAGTCTATTCGATGATGGGAATCGGCCCCAAGAAAACCTGGAATGACATTTCGAACAAGCTATACGTTCTGCGCTTCAAAACGGGGAAGTGGACCCCGGGCCCGCCCGTCCCTGGAGTCGCCGGCCGGCTGGGCGCCGCCGCCATCGGGGCGAAGGGAAAGGTATATCTCTTTGGCGGCTTTGACGTAGACGGACAGGGAACCGAGCTCACCGTCGGCGACGTCAATGCCTATCTGGCCGATGAACATCGCTGGTACCGCGGCGCGGACATTCCCGTCCCGGTCGACCGCGCGGTCATCGGCGTGAATCACGACCGCTACATTTATCTGGTCGGCGGACGCTCGAAAAACGGCCCGGTCAACAATGTGCAAGTCTACGATGTCGAGAAAAATACCTGGAGCCAGGCCACGCCATTCCCCGGAGCGCCGGTCTTCGGCCATGCCGGCGGCCTCACCGACGACGCCATCGTCTACGTCGACGGCGCAAAGAAGAATCCGGCGGCGGGCAATCCCTACGTCGAGTCCGACGAATGTTGGATAGGAAAGATCGACAAAAAAGATCACACCAAGATCGAGTGGAGCAAACTGCCGCCGCATCCCGGGTACGGCCGCTTCGGCATTGTGGCGGGGGTGAGTGAGGGCCATCGAATTCTTTTCTCCGGCGGCACCACCAATCTGCACGACTACAAAGGTCTCGCGTACGACGGCAAGGTCGCCGAAATCTCTCCCATGACTTTCGATTTTGAAGTGCACGGCGCCCGCTGGGAGACGATCACGGAGCACACCTCCGACGCGCGTGCTGACGCCGGAGGAATTCTCAACACCCCGCTGGGTCCAGTGATTGTCGGCGGAATGCTGGAAAATGGCGCTGTCTCAGGGCGGGTGCTCGGTTTGCCGAAGAGATAGAGATTAATGAAGAGATAGAGATTGAGATTAATGATGAGTGCGTCTAAATCTGAAGGGCTGCTGAAAGGTGAATTCTGTTTCCGTTTTGGAACCATTCCCCGCACCGAACCGGCTCGCCCTCGAGGAACTCGGAAAGTACCTTCGTGATCTCACCCCCTCACGCGGCCGGCGCTAGCATGGCCTTGTTCCAGTGGGCGAACATTACTCACACCTCCTGAGCAAGCGGCGGATGGACTCCGACCATCCGCCGTTTTTTTGGTCGGCCATGAGTACCGAAAATGAATTCAGGCTGGCGTACTCGCTGGCGATCCACCGACACCGCAACTCGGCGGAGCGTTTTGGAGGGAAATCGTGGCACGACAGGACGCCACAACGTCCTGATCAAAGCTAAAACTGGGGCGGGAGGAACGGTTTCGAACCGTCATCTCCGGGATGGAGCCCCGGCGCATTGCCGTGGTTATGCTACTCCCGCATTCTCAATGTCTAAAACCGAGGCACCAAGGTATTGCATGGTGCTTCGTCTGTCAATACAACGCCGAATTTTGCGGATCTGGAACCCGCGATCGAATGTCAGATTTATCGCGCTGGAACGGTCGCTCTCAGACTCATCGCGCCCGCGCCAGAACCAGCGTCACATCGTCCGGCTGTTCATTATCGCCGATCCAGTTCTCCACCGCCAGCATCACAATCTGGCTGATTTCTGGCAGAGGCAGCTCGCGGTTGTCGCGGACCATATCAATCAGCCGCTCCTCGCCAAATTCCCCAAAATCATTCTCCGGCTCCGTCACGCCATCACTGTAAGCCAGAAAAATCTCGCCCGGATGCATCTGAACCTCGCCCTCGTCATACTTCATATTGTCGAACAGCCCCACGACCGTTCCCCCCGCCTCCAGCTTCCGGATGCTGCCATCCCTCGCGATCAGAATCGGAGGCAGGTGCCCGCCGTTGCTATAAGTCAGCTGATGCGACAGCCCGTCGTAGATGCCAAGAAAAAGCGTGGCATACTTCTCCGGCGGTGTGCTCTCGTAGAGCTGATGATTGAGCAGGCTGAGCAGCGCTCCCGGAGAAACCTCTACGCCCTCAGGCCACGCCGCCATCACTCGCCCCGCTCCAGCAACTGCGCCGACGGCGACCGGTTCCCGCAGTTGCGGCATATTTTCCATGCTGTAAGCGCGAACCGCCGAATGAATGGTCGCCATCAGCAACGCCGCCGAAATTCCTTTTCCGCTGATGTCGCCGACAGCCAGAATCAGTTTGTGCGAACTCGCGCTCAGAAAATCGTAATAGTCTCCGCTGACCGTGCGCGCCGGCCGGCAGAAGCCATGCACTTCAAGCGATTCCAGGTCGGAAACCTGCCGCGGATACAACTGCGCCTGCACTTCCTGCGCAATCGCCAGCTCGTTCTCCAGCCGCTGCTTGGCCTTCTGCTCCTCAATCAGCTTCTCAATTGACGCGGTCATCGAGTTAAACGAAACCGCCAACTCGGCCAGCTGGTCGCTCGATTTCACCGGGATGCGATGGCTGAAGTCGCCGCGATCCACATGCTTGGTAGCCTCATGCAGCTGCGCCACAGCGGCGGTTACAGTGCGTGTCATGCGCGTGCCAATGATGAGCGCAATCAGCTCAATGATCCCGAAAAAAACCGCCACAAAAAGCAGAACGAATTCCACTGTCTCAACGGTTTCCCCCAGCGCCGCGAACAGGTGGCCGTACAACACAGACGGACGAGTGCGAACCGCGGCCGCGATCGTCCACGGCTTTCCCGTATTCCAGTCCACCACACTGAGAGGCGCCGGAAACAGCACTTCCTGATCAAAGCCGTTCGTGGCCGCCGGCAAACTACCCACGGTAAACGCAGGCGTCAGTGCCTGTCGATCCGCCGTAACCGTAACTCCAGGCTGGCTGCTCGAACTGAACGTAATTCCGCGCGGGGTCTCCGCCGGAGGCCCCGACTTCTCGGTCGTCACTCGCGGCGCAAGCAGCGTAATCTCGCCCAGATCCGCCGCAATGCTCCCCACCAGCTCTTTATCGAGCGGTTCGCTGGTCACCACAATAAGCTGGGTCGATCCCACAGGAAGCGAGGAGACAACGCGCAGATGCAATTCTCCGTTGTCGCGAACAATATTGCGAAAGCTGTTCTTCACGAAACTCGGCAGCCTAAACGCCGCGCCAGCGGCCTCATTGCACATCGGCAACCGCTTCTCCCCGTACCACGCGCAAACCTTTCGGCGTCCCCAGGCCGGATCCCGTTTCCGCAACCCCGCCAGCGATTCCGCCGAAGGATTTTCGCCGTGCTCGATACGCGAAGCGAGTTCGTTGCTGACCGCAGCATTTGCCGCCTCCAGGCTTCTTAACTGCGAGTGAATTTCCGAAGTAAACACGAAGACCGCGAACTGCCCCGCCAGCCCGTAAAGAGTGATGAGTGCCATCGCCACCAGCAGCACGGCCGGAATCACTCCGATGAACATATACGTCACGATCAGCCGATTCCGCACCCGCCAAAGAATTCGCCGCCTCACCCACCGGAACCCGAGAATGACATACAACACGGCCGAGATGAAGATTAGGTATCCGACCCAACCTCCCAAATGTTCGCCCCAGCTTTTGGCAAACATCCCCAACAATTTCTGCAACGCAAACAGCACCGCGGCCATGCCCGCCAAATAGCAGGCCAGCCGCGCCAGCCGCCCTTCCGGCCACAATCCGGCCTTGACCAGCCTGAGCCGCACGTCTTGATAAGACCATTGCATACTGTTCGTCTACTGCACCTTATAGGCTTGTCATTCTGAGCGAAGCGAAGAACCCCTTATCCGCCGAAGCCTCCAGTGGCGTCGAAGGGAGTTTCACTCTCGAAATCAGATCTCCGGGTAAAGATCAAAGAACGCTTCCAGACTGGTTCGCAACTGCTTCTCGATTTCTTCCTTGCTGCCTTCAAGCACGTGCATAGTGACGTGCGCCTCCCGGCCATTCTTCAGCTTCACCGGAGCCTGCCCGACCTCGGTCACATCCTCAGACGGCAACAGCCTCATGCCATACACCAACGTCAGATTCGCCATGAGCCAATTCTACGACGAGCCAGCACGCTCCCGCGAACCACGAATTCGTTTCGCACTTAAGATTCCGGCCGTTCTCATTTAGAATTCCGAAGTGCTTAGCCAAGCCCCTAGCATGCCGCCCAAAATCCTGCTTCCCACACTCTTGACCGGTCTACTCGCCGTCGGGCTCACGCGGCCCATCGCGGCCCAGGAGCCGCCGGCCAATCCGCCCGCGACCCCGCAAGTGAAAGTAAACATGCTGAACGTGTGCACGCCTTCGGCCGACGAGCAAAAAGAAATCGCGTCAGCGCTGGCCCGCATCCCCAAACAACCGTTGTTCAGCAACGATTTCGAAGTCAGCCGCGGCCGCTCGACCCTCACCGACATGCCCAGCTTCATAGCGGCTTCGCAGCCAGGCCACGTCGCCGGCGAGCCCTCGGTGGCGAACTACGTCCGCATTCGCCGCGAATTTTCCGTGCAGGCGCTTTTCGCCAGCGTGCAATATTCCTTCAGCAATGACGGCGCAAACATGGTCGAGACCCTTGTCCTCCACGTGCGCGATCCCAAAGACCTGATTCAGGTCGCGCTCGAAGACACCGCATCGTCGGTCACCAGTTCTGAAGCCATGCTGACGTCGAACACCCCCGCCAACCGGGTGCGCCTCGAACGTTTTGGAAAATCATCGATCGCGCTGGCGCGTTGCTCCGCCGCCGAGAGCGGCGCGGCGATCGATCAAACCGCCTACGAACCGCTGTTCCGAAGCGCCTCCGACATGCTGGCCAACTATCGCGCCCTGCTGAACGTGAAAAAAATTGTGCCTGAGGAACTGGCAGCAATCAGCGTGTCGAAGCCGAAACCTGCGCCAAAGACGAAAGCCGCGACCCCGGCGGAGACGAAAAAGTAGGATGAAAGAAATGGTGTCAAGAACGCGAGCGTTTTGAGATTGCGCGGCTTGAAGCTGCGCCGTTTTAGAGTGTGACGAAAGAGTCGGGCCTTAGCCCCCGAGCCAGTGCATCAAAACCGGAGCCCAACCATCTAACCAGCAGTCAGAAAATCATCCATGAGCGAAACCAGAGACGTCGTCATCATCGGGTCCGGATGCTCCGGCCACACCGCCGCCCTCTACGCAGCGCGCGCCAACCTGAAGCCGCTGGTCGTCGAAGGCCACGAGCCCGGCGGACAGCTTTCCATGACCACCCTGGTCGAAAACTTTCCCGGATTTCCCGAAGGCATTCTCGGCCCGCAGTTGGTCGAAAACATGCGCAAGCAAGCCGAACGCTTCGGCGCCGAATATCGAATGGCGCACCTCACCAGCGCGGACCTAAGCCAGCGCCCGTTTCTGCTGCACCTGGGCGTCCATCAGGTCCACACCCAGACCTTGATCATCGCCAGCGGCGCCTCCGCCCGATGGTTAGGCTTGCCGCACGAGCAGCAACTGATCGGTCACGGAGTGTCTTCCTGCGCTACGTGCGACGGCTTTTTTTTCTCGGGCAAAGAAATCGTCGTAGTCGGCGGCGGCGACTCCGCCATGGAAGAAGCCATCTTCCTCACTCGCTTCGCCACGAAAGTCACGGTCATTCATCGCCGCGACGCCTTCCGCGCCTCGAAAATCATGCTCGAACGTGCCCAGAAGAACCCGAAGATTGAGTTCCTGCTCGACACCGTCGTGGAAGATGTCTACGACGTCAACCATAAAGAAGTCACCGGCCTCAAGCTCCGCAATGTGAAGAACGGCAAAGTTTGGGACTTCCCCACCAGCGCTCTGTTCCTCGGCATCGGTCACGAGCCCAACGCAAAAATGTTTCACGGCCAGCTCGAAACCGACGCCGACGGCTACCTCAAAACTCACAACTACGTTCATACCCGCGTGCAAGGAGTCTTTGCCTGCGGTGACGTGCAGGACCGCCGCTATCGCCAGGCCATCACCGCGGCCGGAACCGGCTGCATGGCCGCCATCGAGGCCGAGAGATTCCTCGAAGATCACGGCAAATAAACGATGAACCTTTTCACGCTAACCGAAAGAAGCTAGTACTTCGGTGACTTTCGGCCATCGTCGAGCATTCATTAAACTATTCTCAGATGAATACCCTCTTGCGGCAGGGCGTAGTTGGGACCCTGCTTCTTGCCGCGCTGTGCCTTACTCCCACGCATTCCCACTCTCAGGAAGCGAGCAAACGACGGCTCTTGGAGCGCACAGCCGCTCCCTACCCGGCGCTCGCCCGCAGCATGGCACTGACTGGAGTCGTTAAAGTAGAGGTCCTGGTCGCGCCCGACGGCACCGCGAAGACCGTCGACATCAAAGGCGGACATCCGGTACTCGCGCAGTCTGTCGTCAATGCGGTCCGCCACTGGAGATGGGAAGCTTCCGCTCACGAATCCCGCGAAGTAGTAGAAATCAAGTTCTCCGGAATTGAGTAACCGCCCTAGCCGAATCCTCCCGGATATGACCGCGAGGTAATGCCGTATAACCATTCCACGACGGCCGTCATCCATTCCACGATGGCAGTCATCCTGAGCGGAGCCGTTTTTCAGGCGTAGCGAAGGGATCTCCTCCTAAATGCGGCGCAGCGCGTAAGCCAAACCGAACGACCACGCCGCCCCACCTTCCCCCCTCCCCGTTTGTGATACAAATTTCAGTGGTCTTCCTACACGTGGCCGCCATCCCTTTTCTCATCGTCCCGAACGTTCTCTTTCCGCCGCCTATCCGTTCGCATCGGGCAGGTACTTCATGTTAAGGACATTCTTCGTCCGCCTCTCGGAAAGCCGTTCCCTGCGCGGATTCGCCGAGCGCAGCGCCATCGGTCGCCGCGTTTCCGGCCGCTTCGTCGCCGGCACCGAAATCGCTGACGCCGTCCGCGTCACTCAGGCCGTCAACCGCTCCGGCATGAGCGTCAGCATCGACAACCTCGGCGAGAACGTCACCAACCTCGACGAAGCCCGCCAAAGCGCCGAACTCTACAACCAGATTCTCGACGCCATCGCCGCCAACCACCTCAACGCCAACATCAGCCTCAAGCTCACTCACATGGGCCTCGACGTCGATGAGCAACTCGCGCGCGACATTGTCGCCGGCCTAGTGGCGAAAGCGGTGTCAATGAAGCCAACCGGTTTTGTCCGCGTCGATATGGAGGGCTCTCCCTACACGCAGCGCACTCTCGATTTCGTCCACGAGCTGCACCGCATGCCGGGAAATCAGAATGCTGTCGGCACAGTGATTCAGTCCTACCTGAGGCGCTCCGAAAGCGATGTGGAAAAACTGCTGGCCGAAGGCATCCGCATCCGCCTGTGCAAGGGCGCCTACAAAGAACCCGCCAGCATCGCGTTTGAAAGCAAGGCCGACGTAGACGCGAACTACGTCAAGCTCATGAAAATCCTCATGAAGAGTGGCACGTACCACGGCTTGGCCACGCACGACGAAAACATCATCAAAGAAGCGCAAGCCTTCGCCACCCGCGAAAACATCGCCAGAAATTCCTTCGAGTTTCAAATGCTGTATGGAATCCGCCGCGACCTGCAGCAGAAACTGGTGCGCGACGGCTGGGGCATGCGCGTCTACGTCCCCTTCGGCACCGAGTGGTATCCCTACTTCATGCGCAGATTGGGCGAACGCCCGGCCAACGTATTCTTCATCGCACGCAACATGCTGCGAAACTGAGAACCGTTCTACGGCCCGTCACCCTCGGCCGGCGCCAGTGGTAGCCGCGTGGCTCCGTGCATCAACTCCCGCTCCTGGTCAGAGAACATGCTCCGAAAACGTGAGGAGTCGATGATCTGTTCACGCTGGGCTGGCGGCATTGCGCCCAAATCACGGATCGCCATTCCTACCGCGTGTTGGCGGACAGGTGGCAACCGTTGAATCTGACCGAGAATCTGCCGAAACTGTTGCTTCTGTTCCGGGGTCATGTGCTCCACGATTTCCATGCGCTTCAGAATGCGCAACTGCCGCTGCGGCGGCAGACTGGAGAAATGCCGCAAGCGCTGCCGAAGCACCTGTTGCTGGGCCGGCGGCAGACGCCGGAATACAGGATCGTTCTGCAGCGCGCGATCTTGCTCCGCCGGAGGCAGGTCTTTGTAGCGGCGCAGCCAGTCGCCGGCGTGGCCCCCGGGATGTGGGCGCGCCTCCTGCCGGGGCGCCTGCGCCGGGCGCACCTGAAACGCGCGCGCGCGCGGTCCCGGGACCGGATGAAAGGGCCCATTGAAAGCCAGACAGGGGAGAGGAATAGACACAGCGATGACCAAACCGGCCAGCGCCAGCCATTGCGTCCTATATTTTCCCCGCCTCACCTTCCCGCCTTTCCCCTACTCTGCTCCCGCACGAACCTGCTACGGATTCGCCACGACATCTTGCTGCACATCCGCGTTATCCAGCAGTTCGAAATCCGAATACATATCGTGATTGTTTTCCAACGACTGCAGATCGCTGACTGCGGACCCCTCGGCGGGTTCATTCGTTGCCGTTTGCGTCCCGGGGCCGTTTCTCCAGTTGTTCCGGGTGACGAACACGCCCACTCCCAGAATCACCGTCAGTGCCGCCGCCAGCACCGGACGCCGGAACCAATGCAGCCAGCCCGCCTGCGGTTTGGCCATCTCTTCCCGCAACCGAGCCTGAAAGCGCACGTCGAAATACGGCGACGGCTCCGGCGCCTGCCATTCATCCAGCAATGCCATAGTGCCGCGCAGAGCTTTCATCTCTTCGGCGCAAGCCCCGCAGCTTTCCAGATGCTTCTTCTCGTCCGCCGTGGTTTCACCAAATCCAGCAGCCACTTCGGGCATCCGTTCTCGAATTTCATTGCAGTTCATAACTACTTCCCCTTTAACCTTCCTCGCCGCTGCCACTTACCGCCCACAAGAAAATACCCCAGGAAAAACCGTTCTTCTAGACAAATTCTTTTAACTGGTCCCGCAAAGTCTCATACGCCCGGAAGAGCAACGACTTCGTCGCCGACTCGCTCTTCTTCAAAACCTCAGCAATCTGCTTGTAATCCATCTGCTGATACTTGTGCATAATCACCGCCAACCGCTGCTGCTCCGGCAGCGCCTCAACCTTACTCCGGATCGCCAGCATCCGCTCCCGCCGCACCATCACCTGCTCCGCGGTCAAATTGCCGTCGGGCAACTCGAGCGTAGTTCCGCTTTCCTCGTCCGGCTCGTCCAAACTAACCTGAACCTCCGGCCGCTCGTGCCGCGTGTCGCGCGCATGATTCACCGCCAGGTTCGTCGCGATGCGATACAGCCACGTCGTAAATTTCGCGCTGGCCTCATAACTGGCCCGCGAGCGATACACCCGCAAAAAAACTTCCTGCGCCAAATCTTCCGCCGCCGCCGCATTGCGCGCCATCCGGTACATGAAGCTGATCATCGGACGCCGATACTTCTGCACCAGATAATCAAACGCCGACTGGTCGCCCGCCTTAGCCCGCAACATGATATCGGCATCCGACGGCGACTCCGCGCCCAGCCCAGCCACGAACGCGCCCGACCCTTGCGGCGTCGTCGCTGCCATCAGCATGCCCCGGTCGAGTGCGGCTGTGCTCACATTAGTGTCAACCCCGTCGCCGCCCGAAAGTTGCACCTCCTCGGGCTCGGAAGAGTCCGCGGAAGTCCCACTGGGTAAAGGAGATAGCGGTGGTCGCGTAGGTTTTGGGTCGTGCCCCATGCCGAAGAAAAAAGAGAATGCAGTGGGCCAGGGCGAAACTCACATCCCTAAGACAGTTCCACGCCCCCACACCCATAGGCTACCATGCGCGGCAAGCTGTTCCCAAAGGTTGTCTGAGGTGGGTAAAAGCGCAGTTTGAGAAGAAGATTCGTATCAGGGCATGCCTTTTAGGCATGCCGCTCCCTTACACAGTTCCACACCGGGCTTTAGCCGCTGTTGAACCAAGCGCGGTTGCTAGAACGATGCCCTGATACGGATCATTCGCTCAAATCGCACCACGGTTCACTGGAGCCCTCACGATAAACTGAACGTGATCATGCCGGTCGAGCCCACTGCCAACCTCTATCGCGGACGGCTCGCCCCGTCGCCGACCGGCCTTCTGCATCTCGGCCACGCTCGCACTTTCTGGACCGCGGCGCAACGGGCAACCGAGCACGGCGGCCAGCTAATCCTTCGCAATGAAGACTTGGATTCGCAGCGCTGCCGCCCAGAGTTTGTCCATGCCATGTTCGAGGACTTGCGCTGGCTAGGCATCGACTGGGTCGAGGGCCCAGACGTCGGTGGCCCGTACGGGCCCTACACCCAAAGCCAACGGCGACCGCATTATCTGGCCGCATGGAACGCGCTGCGCGAGCGGGGAGCGATTTATCCCTGCACGTGTTCGCGCAAGGACGTGGCGCAGGCGGCGGCCGCTCCCAATGATTCCGACGACGAGCCGGTGTATCCGGGAAAGTGTCGCCCGCAGGCCAGCCCACCGAGCACAGCCATAAACCCCGCCGGAGTGAACTGGCGTTTTCGCGTTCCCGACGGAGAAGAGATCCGCTTCACCGATCTTCATCGAGGACCGCAGCGCATGATCGCCGGAAAAGATTTCGGCGACTTCATCGTGTGGCGTCGCGACGACGTGCCTGCCTACCAATTAGCAGTCGTGGTCGACGACGCGGCTATGCAGATCACAGAAGTCGTTCGCGGTGCCGACTTGTTGAAGTCAACCGCCCGTCAAATTTTTCTCTGCCGCGCGCTAGGCCTGCCCACTCCCGACTACTATCATTGCGACCTGGTGCGCGACGAAGCAGGCGTCCGCCTGGCCAAACGCCACGATGCCCTGAGCATTCGCAGTCTCCGCGACCAAGGCTGGACGCCAGAACAAGTGCGATCAGTGTGATTTCTGAATGCGGGATCGCTCGTGTGTGGGACCGGGTCTCAGACCCGGTCATGCGGAGCGAGGCTCCGCTGCGCATCCGATGCTAATCCGCAGCGCCCTCGGATGAGCGGGACGCTGCACGCGCAACCTGCGTGTACAATCTTTAACTTCAATCCCTTACCTTCGACGATGAACGACCATTCCCCCGACCAGCCCTCTCGCAAACTAACCATCGCTATCGACGGCCCCGCCGGCGCCGGCAAGAGCACGATCGCCTCGCGCCTGGCCCGCAAACTCGGCTACGTCAACCTGGAAAGCGGCGCGATGTACCGCGCGCTAGCGCTGAAGGCGATCGAGCGTGACGCTTCGTTCGACGACGAGGACGCACTGCTCAAACTGGCCGAGAACCTGCACATTCGACTCGAGCCCACCATCGGCGGCAACCGTACCCTGCTCGATGGCCGCGATATTTCTTCCCGCATCCGCGAGCGCGACGTTTCAGAAGCCGCGTCGCGCGTATCAGTCCATCCCAAAGTCCGCGAGTGGATGGTCGCCCGCCAGCGCGAAATGGGGGCAGGCGGCGGCATCGTCATGGAAGGCCGCGACATCGGCACCCAAGTCTTCCCTCACGCCGATCTGAAGATTTTTCTCGATGCCGACCCCGTCGTCCGCGAGCAGCGCCGCATGGCTCAACAGAAAATCAAGGGCGAAGTTGCCGCTAGCGTGGCCGCGGACCTCCGCGAACGTGACCGCCGCGATCGCACCCGCGCAGCCTCCCCACTGGTGGCCGCGTCGGATGCCGTCGTGATCAACTCAACGGCGTTGACCGAAGACGAGGTCTTGGCTCGCGCGGAAGAATTGGTGAAGCAGAAAACAGAGTCGTAAAGCGACACTCAATCAAGCTGTTTTCAGAGCGTCACGATTTGTTGTTACAACTCGGCCAGCAACCGGACCAACCCGAAACGTGGGATCCGTTTTCCTGTACGCCCTCGCAAACCGAACCCGAACCAGCCAGAAGATCATCAGCAGCAGCGGCAGAAAACTCAGCACAAAAAGCACGCCCGTCCTCCGGAATATCGCCGGAAACAAATGTTGCCGCGCCAGAAATATCGACGACGCAGCGATGAACAAAGCAAAACACATCCGCCAAAGATGCCGCGCCAGCCGCCGCGTGCCAGAAATTCCGCCCCGCACCAGCATCCGAATATCCCCCACTGTAGCGAGTACCGCGACCAGACCGAAGATAAAGTAAGGCCAAGGTGGATAGTCATACTTCATCCCCGACGGACTCATCGCGGCTTCTACCCCAAACGTTACTTCGGCAGCCGCGATCGCAAAAACAACCAGAAGCGCGCCCCAATCAAAAATTCCCCGTCTCCTCCTGCTTGCGTCGGGCCGTTATCCATGCCGTCGCCACCAGATAAAACGTCAGCATGCCTCCCAGAACATTGCCGGGTTGGTGCTTCAAGATGGCGAGGTACGTTCCGCTCGCAGACAGACTTAGCATGGCAATGACAAACACAATTCCCGCCCGTCGATGCCGCCGCGACCCTTTGCGCAGAAACACGGCGACAAATCCCGACAGCATTCCCAAAGTTCCGGCGACAATGTGAAAAAACAAAATCGTCGAATGCATTTCAGAACCCCTTTCGTAGCGGTGCCTCGAATCACAGCTCCTGACTAGATCGGTCCATCGAGAGCGTCGCACACGCATCGCGAGGATTAGGAAAAGCGCAGTAACGGCCAGGCCCGTCCACAAACCCGGGCTCGTCAGAAACTGACCCACACTCATACTCGGCATCAGAAACGCCGCGAGACCAGTGGCCCTCGACCCCATGCTTTCTCCCCCGCCGCCGAAGCGGTATCTCAGAAGGTTTGCGAAATGGGAACTGCCAAAGGCAACCTTCTCGACGATTCCGATCGCAATCAGCGGTACCGTCGCCCATAGAATTGCCGCGCGCCGCGCCCATCCCGAAACCAGAATCAGCCAGCCGTAGATGGGCGCATACCACAGCCCGTGAATTCCGATCAGGTGATACAGCAGCAACAGCGACATCCCGACCAACGAAAAATGGAGCGACTCCGCCGGCATCTTCAGTCCGCTTCCCAGCAACACCGCGCTGCTCAGCAGCCACATCATGATCCACAAAGCCAAGGTAATAACGAATGTGATCAGCGGCAGAATGAAGATCGGAATGCTGGCCTTCGAAAGCACAGTTACGAGATCGGAAACCGGAAGCGACTTCCAGAACAGGATGCTGCGGTCCCGGCGCTCGCCATGCAGCGCATCGAGACAGTAAAACAACGCGACAATAAAAGTGCTCGCCATAATCAGCAGCGCCGCGAGCATGTATGAGTGCTCGAAGAGGTTGTATTGCAACGCCTTCACGTCGCGTCGCCCGCGGCGGCACGCACTCTGCCGGGGAGATGGATCAGGCTGATCATGAAGCCAAACAGAAACAGAGCCGCCGAGGCCAGCGGCACAATGTAGATAGAGCGGTACTCCCAGAACTCCCGTCGCAGCGACCAGTACATGGGCCGGGTCGCCGAAAAAACCGCGGGTGCCTGCGAGCCCATCGAAGACTCGGGCGTGGCGTTCGACTGTATATTCATCGAGCTGCTCCTCTGTCCGGGGCTGTGCCCTGATTGCTCATGACCGCGACAAACAAGTCCGCGATGCTGGGGGTGTGCACGTCGCCTAAGGCGGAAAGTTGCTGGCGATTAGGTTTCTGATGATCGACTTGCTGAGGATCGGCTTTCCTATCGGCACCGCGACCGCCCGCCAGATCGAACAGCAGAATGCTGCGCCCGAGCGCCGGCCGCTCGTGAATGGGCCTGAGCGCCCTTGCAGCCGCGACCTGCTCCGGATTGACTATCACTTCCACATAGCGCGACTCAAAGTCTTCCATGCTGCAGTTGAATACAATTCGCCCGCGGTCAATGAACATCACGTCAGTCAGCACGTTCTGAATTTCCTCCACCTGATGTGTGGTCACGACAATCGTCCTGCTGCGGTCGTAGTAAGCGTTCAGCAGCGAATCGTAAAACTGCTTGCGATACAGAATGTCGAGCCCCAGCGTCGGCTCGTCCAGCACGAGCAACCGCGCGTCAATGGCCATCACCAGCGCGAGATGCAGCTGTGCCACCATGCCCTTCGACAATTGCCGGACTTTGCTGTCGCGCCGAATCGTCGTCTTCGCCAGAAAACTCTCTGCCTTGGCTCGATCAAAGCGTGGATGCACCCCGGCGACGTACTCGATCGCCTGCGAAACTTTGATCCACCGCGGCAGCACCGCGACATCCGCAATGAAGCACACATCGCGCATGAGTAGATCCCGCTCAGTCCACGGATCGCGTCCCAGCACGCGGAGCTCTCCCTGATACGATGTGAGCCCGAGAATCGCATCGAGCGCAGTAGTCTTGCCCGCGCCGTTAGGCCCGATGAGCCCGAGAATACGGCCCTCGTCGACCCGCAAATCGATGCCGTCGAGTGCGATGGTCGTTCCGAAGGCCTTGCGCAGGCCGCGAGCCTCGATAACCGTCATGGCTTCTCTTTCTCCTCCGCAGGATTCGACGATATTCCACTCGACGATGTCGCGCTCGGCGCAGCTCGGCTGCTGGCTGAGTCCTTCAGCAGTTCCTCCGCCTTCAGACCAAGCCTCTGAATAGTCGCCTGAACCCGCGGCCACTCTTCGGCAAGAAATTTCTGCCGTTCGCCCCGCAACAACAGACTGCGCGCCCCGACGTTGACGAACATGCCGCGACCCCTCCTGCTCTCGACCAGTTGCTCGTCGACCAGTTCCTGATACCCCTTCAGAACCGTAAGGTGATTGAGCCGATATTCCGCCGCCACGCTGCGCACTGAAGGCAGCGGATCGCCTTCCTTCAGCACGCCGTCCAGAATCATGGCAACGACGCGGTCGCGCAACTGTCGGTAAATCGGCTGACTGTCGTTCCACTCACGATCCATCATGTGTCCCAGATGTTCCAGTGTTCCTCGGCCAGATAGCCCGAAAAGATGCGAGTGATCGCCCTGCTTCGATCCCACTAGAAAGGTCGCTTGATCACGATCATGTCAGGGCGACCACTCTATCTTTGCCGATGCCTCACCATACATGCCCGCAGCCGCCACGTCACTTGCTTCGCTGCAGGTCCATGTGTGCATGTACCGGCTTGTCCCCAGGCTGCATGTAAATCCAGTCCTCGCTGTGATGGTTTGCATCGATCTCGGTAAACACAGCGTGATGCATGTGTCCGTACTGCGTGCTCCCGGCCACATCGAGAAATTCAAACTCTACCGTCTTGCCGTCCGCCGAAATTTTGCCCGTCATGCGCGGCCGATTTCCGGCGTCACAATAATGCGTGAGCATCAGCCGGTCCCCGTCCAGGTAAAGCATGGTGATCGGATCATCGGGTCTGCCCGCGCCCGTCATCTCATGCATGATCGCGTTCCCCATGGACGTGACGCGCAGCGAGGCGTGCACCTGCTTGCCATCCATCTCAGGAGTCGGAGGCTGCGTGCTCACAGTGCCGTCCCATGACCCCGCGAAGGTTTTCAGTTTGTCGAAAGATTTCTGTGCGTCCGACGGTTGCGCGCCGGACTTCGGTTCGTCCATCTGGGCAAACGCCAAGGTGGAGATTGACATCAAAGCAACAATCAGCATCCCACGAAACGATTTCATTTTGCATTCTCCTCAAAGCTTGTCTTGTCTGGTGGGTCGCTTCTCTGCTGGAAGCGACCACTGATCCATAGTGATATAGTTAACTATATCACTATGAAATACAAGCGTTTTCTTAGTCGGTCCCCTCAGATTCTCTACGGCAACGCCAGATATCCACATTAGAAACAGTGGGTTGCAGGCATGACCAGACCGGATGAATTTCCGGGTATGGACGTGCCTCTAGCTCGGTTGGTCGGCTTATTCTGGGGATTTACGGAGCTGCCACCACTGCCCCACAACTCTGGATGGGATCGAGCCACGCCTGCTGTCTCTTGGCGAATTCAGCTACGTCGAACGACTCTCCGGTTGGCGCGTTTAGCTCTGATCATGTAAACCGCACCTATCGCCAACAAACCAACCGCAGCCACGATAGACAAAAGGATGAATCGATTCCGCGGATGCTGTCCCATTTCCTTCAGCATCGCGACCGCGTGCAAGTTGGAAGGATCGAGCATGACGGCATTCTGGTAGTTGCGGATTGCGAGTTCGTCGGCTCCACTCTTTCGGTAGGCCTCAGCCAGACTGTCGCACGCGTTGGAGGACAGGGGATGTTCCGTTGCGTTCAATTTGAAAATCGCGATGGCGTCCTTGGCTTGATTGTCGCCGTAGAGCAGCTGATACCCCAACGTGTTTAGTTCGGACTCACCCAGATCGTAGTCCGCGCTCGTCTTCAGCAAGTCGTATAGCTGCGTGGCGGCCTGAATGCCCGACGCATGAATCACTCCGTACAGTTTCTCCCCGCCCGACATCCTAGGCATAGCGTACGGCTTGCCTGCCAAAATATTCAGAATAGCGTCGTTGATCTCCGTACGTTTACTGTTGCCCTTGTTGGTCAATAATATGACGGTGACTCTTTCGGCGAGCCGGCGCTCGATGAACGCCCTGAAACCTGCCGTGCTGCCGGTATGCCAAACGTATTTGCCGCCGCTACTTTCGCCCACGTTCCAGCCAAAGCCATAAGTGGAAGTCCCTTCCTCCACTTTGCCGGGCGAAAATGCCGCGGCCAGCGCTCGCTGCGAAACCAGTTTGTCGGTATACAGCGCCTGGTCCCATTTGAAGAGATCATCCACCGTCGAGTAAATGCCGCCATCGCCCGGGATCGATGTCGCCTGCACATCATCGTCTTGCCCGAATTGGTTGTATCCGGTAGCTGCCCGCTGATTTCGCTTCACAGGGTTGTCATAGACGAACGTTTTGCTCATCTCAAGAGGCTTGAAGATTTTCTGTTCTAGGAAATCGCCAAAGGATTCGCCGGAGACTCTCTCCACAACAATCGCCAGCAGCGCATAGGCGGGATTACTGTACCGGTATCTCAGACCGGCTGGGGAAAAGAGAGACGCTTTCTGCAATAGGATTTCAATCAGACCCTGTGGAGTGAGGAGGGAATCGTCGACCCCGAGATCACCAAAGTCCGGGATCCCCGAAGTATGGGTCAAAAGCTGCCGCACAGTAATCTTGTTTGTGCGCTCCGAGCGAGCGAACTCTCGAACGTACTTCGAAACCGGATCGTCGTAGTCGAGCTTGCCTTGTTCGGCCAGAATCATGATCGCCATGGCCGTAAATTGCTTGGTAACAGAAGCCAAACAGAAAGGCGTTTCAGGAGTCAAATCGGCGTTGGTCTGGAAATTCGCCTTGCCCAACGCACCGCGGTAGATGATGCTTCCCTGCGCGGCCACCAGGGCCGCGCCGTTGAACTGCCCTCGTTCATGCAAGGCCGACACGAAGCTAGCAATCTTGGCGGCTTGCTCAGCTTGTGACGCGTACGCATTGAGCGAGCAAACTAGCAGAGCGCAAAATACCAGTTTGATCTCCGGGCGCACATGGCCGAAGAAACCGTGTTCTCGCGATTCCAAGCGACTCACTCGTAGTTCCAGGCTGGCTAGTTTTCGGTCGGCTCCACTTTCACCTTCGGCGCCGGCAGCGCTTTCCCGGCCTTAGTCGGATTCGGCGGCTCAGGCGGCCTCGGCGGCTGCGAACTGGCTCTGCGAATCTCAATGCCGTCGTGCTCGTTATTGAGCACGATGTGCGACGCGGCATTGCCTACGCTGCCGCTGGCCTTGCCTTCGTGCTCGTCGTTGTTCACTTTCAGTTCAGGGAAGTCCGACTGAATCTCGCCGTCGCGGGTTCGTGCATCCAGCCGGAATCCGGCCTTGTCGGGCAGGCTGACCTCTAAATCGCCGCCGCGATTGTCGATCTGCATGTTGCCCAGCGTCCGCATTCCTATTTCGACGGCGCCGTTGTCATCCTGCAGGCGCACGTCGCCGGAAACATCGTCGAGCTTAATGTTCTTCTCGCGGGTGGTCAGGTGCAGTGGGCCAGTGATCCGCTCCGCGTGCAGTTCGCCGGAGTCGAGGTCGAGATCGCCCTCAATGCGCGAAAACTCCATGTCGGTGCGGCTGGACTTGAAGATTACCGTCTTGGCAATGCGCGACAGCTTCACGCTCTCCTGAAATTCGCCGTCGAGTTGCGCCCCGCCTTTTATGTCGGCCAGCGACACTTCGTCGACCCGGCCTTCCACATGCACATCCCCGTTAATCTGCTCGATTTTCACCGAGCCCTTTTCCTGGCTGACCTTCACATTGCCGTTCACGTCCTCCACACTCGTGTCCGAGTGCTGGGCTGCGATGTCGACATTGCCGTCGCGGCCCGAAAGGTTCACGTCGCCTTTGCGGGACGTGATCGCGACCGCGACCTTGCGCGGCAAAGAAACGTCAAGATCGGTTTCGATGGCATGATCTCCCGCGGCTTCAGCCATGGCGTTGAGCGTTACCAGGCCGCCGATCACGGTAATCGTGGGCTTCGTTTTGGCGTTGTATTCGTCGGCATCGCTCTGACTATCGGCGCTGACACGCTTGCGCACGACGACCGTGATCTTATTGTCGTCGGAGGCGTGCACGCTCACCGCGCCATGCGTGTCGATAATCTTCAGGCTGGCTCCGGCAGGGAACGCTTGCTCGAGATGATCGTCAAAGTTGTAGCTCTGACCAAAAATCGTGCTTATGTCGCCGCCGTCACCGATGTTCAACTGCTCGCCAATCCCGGACCAGTTCACGCGCTCCAGTTGGTTTGCGATCAGACCGAAGACCACAATCATCACGACCAGGAACACTCCACCCGCGCCGATCCCCGGCGCCCGTGTGCCTTCGCGGTGGGCGCGCTGGTGCTCGATCACTTTGATCACGCCCCAGAAAATCAGCAGCACCGGCCAGTAGTTGGCAAACAGGTGCCACATCCGTACTCGCGACAAAACGCCCATCGTGCCCAGCAAGCAGACCGTGCCAAGCACAATCAGAACGAAGGGTCCGGCCAGCGAGCGATGCGGTCTCGGCGGCAGCGGAGGAAGCGGTGAAAACGCCGGAGGCGTGACCGGATTCGGGGCGCCTGCGTTCGGAGCGCCGAAGTTGGGAGAACCTTGATTCGGTGAACCGGGATTCGGAGTGAACGGGCTAGACATTTTTCACCTCACCAGAAGAGGCCGCCTGATCTGGGTTTTGCGACGCTTCTGGCGGCGCAACATTCGGCGCAACGTTCGCTGTACCCGCCTGCGGACTCGCCGGCGGAAATCCCTGAGGGTATCCCGTCCGAATTCCCCCTGACATGCCCGGAGGCAGCGGCCCCAGGTGACCCTCCGCCGAAGCATTGCTCTGCATTAGCTTGACCAGTCCAATCACCAGCAGAATCGCCGGCCACGAACGCCAGAAGCCGATTAGAAAAACTATGCCCAGGGTTACAAGGATCGCCGGACCCATCATCTTACGCGTCCGGCAACGTTCGCACCCGCAGGTCGGGCCATAAGCTCCCAACAGCCCCAGGTTTCTGGCAAAGATCCAGACGCCCAGCACGATCAGGATCAGCGACACAAAATGGTCCACGCCAATTTCAAACAGTCCCGCCGTGTGCAACAGAAAAAGCACGCCCAGGCCAATCAGAACCGCGGCGCCAGTTGGAATCTTCGTAGTTTCGAGTCTCTCGCCTGTGCCAAACATTTGCCCCAGACCAAACGGATCGGGCGCCGGTTCTCCCATCTGGATGGCCCGCGCGCTGCGCGCCGAGTCAATGATCTGGTACACGTAAAAGAAACCCATCAGAATGGCCAGCACCATGTGCATAAACCACGGCACATCGGCGCTCTGGCCCACGATCAGCAGCACCATAATCACCAGGTGCGACAATCCTTTCGCGTACTGACCGGTGTAGACCGCGCCCACGCCAATGGGAAAGAATCCAGCGAGAATGCCGGCCACTGCGGGGTTCGGCCCGGAAGTCGGTCCCGGCGGAACTTTAATCCCCAGCCCCTGATCCATAAACTGCTGATATCCCGTGGGCGGCGGTTGCGGCGGCGTTACCGGAACAAAGGGCGTTGTCGGCGCGCCTTCCATGCGCGCGGCCAGGCAGGCCTCGCAGTAGATCACACCGCGCACGTCGCGCGTGCACTGGTTACAAAGTGGCTTGCCGCAGGTGCGGCAGAAAGCAACAGCAGCGGTATCGCCATGCGTGTTGCAGTTCATACGAACCTCCTGTCAGTGGTCACCGACACTACAGGCAGATCCGAATTCGACGGACTCATAGGAGCGTTCGCCAGAATGACTTGATTTTCCATCTGGCTGTAGTTGCGCTCCTGCTTCTGCTCGGGCTGTTGGGTTGTGTTGTTCTTGTTTTCTTTCTTCGCCGGTGCGGGTTCGGCGGGCGCGACATTGCGCCTGATCTCACGCACACGCGACTCCATTTCGTAGACGAAGTGGATGTTCTCGTAGTAGTGCACCACCCGCGACTGCGCATGGAAGTACGTTGCGGAAGGATGCGCCACAGTCTGAACGACAAACTGCGCTGCACCCGCCGGCTTGACGCCAGTAACCGTCAGCCCCACCGACAGCGCAAAGAATGCCATGCCAAACGACAGGGCAAAGCGCGGTTGGCGAACAATCCCCCAGATCGGCTGAAACAGCCATTCCGAGAGCGAGGCCTGCGCATGTTCCCACCACGAAATTTGTGGTTGCGCAGCACGCGTAGTCACTCGCAGACGTTGGGTGTCAACGCCCGTCGTGGATGCCAGGATATTCGTAACCAGGCTGGCTGGAGGCTCCACCTCCGTGAGACCTTTCAGCCAGTTGCGGCCCGCCTCAGCTTCAGCGAGCAGCGGCCCGCACATCCGGCAAACCCGGGCATGGGCCTGGAAGCGATCGAATCCAGCCCCACTCAGCACGCCGTCAATGGCGTCCGTGAGCAGCAGCTCGAACTCGTTGCACTTCATTCCGTTACTGGTGTGGTCTGGCATCACATCACCTGCCTATAGGTACGTTGTAGCAGGCGCGCAAGTTCCGCCCGCCCTCTATTTATTCGCGATTTCACGGTACCCTCCGGAACCTTCAAAACAGTAGCGATTTCACGGTAGTCCATATCCTGTAAGTCCCTTAGAATCACTGCTTCCCGAAGCTCGGGCGAAAGTTTGCCCAGGGCCGCATGCACGGTCTCCCCGACCTCCCGGCTGCGTACGTGCGCATCCGGCGGCGCGGATTGGTCAGGAATTTGCTCACTGAGCGGCTGCGCGTCCTCATGATCCGACGCCGAAGTGTCCATGGAGTCGGTCATCCGGTCCTGTTTCGACTTGCGAAAATGGTCGACCAGCAGGTTGCGCGTGATGGTCGTAACCCAGGTCACGAACGCTCCCTTGGTGTGGTCATAGCTCGGCAGTGTCCGGTACATCTTGATGAAGACTTCCTGGGTAAGATCCTGCGCATCGTCGCTCGACCCAGCAAAGCGGTAGCAGATGTTGTATATCCGGCGGTTATAGGTCTGCACGATTTCCTCCCAGGCGGTGGAATCGCCGGCGATACATCGCCGCACCAGCATCGCGACCACCTGTACGTCTTCCACTCGCTCTCCCCGGAAATCCCGCGACAGCACCTGAGACTTGTTACTTTGACGACTCGCCCCGATTACTTACACGATTACTAACGAAGCCAAGCTTGGCCGATCAAACCACCGAGACTCTCTCCAAGCCGCTCAATAAACAGTACGTTATTGCGAGCCTCGAAGTTCGCCGATTCAGCGCTGGTCGCGCCCGTTCAACGCAGTGAAGACGGAATTGTAGCAGCGAGACGCACGAGAAGAGGATTCAGGCAAGCGCCGGAATCAGCCGAACTCACGCGCGAAAGCCGCCCTGGACCGAAGCCGCAAAGCGGCGAAAGAATGCAGCCCACAGCGCAAGCTGTGGGTGGGGCTGTGAAAATAACCAAGCCCCGAAGGGGCGAAAGAGATCGCCCTTAGCAAGAGCTCTGAAGCTCCTGATTCCACGTGTGATCGCTCTTAACACGCTTTTAACATTCCCCTGCTAGCATGGAATTGGATCGAATGCCTTCACTGGAGGTGTTTATGATTCCTCTCCCTTCCTCACCCGCAATCTCCGGCGGACTCACCTGGAAAAAAACTTCCCGCAGCCGCACCTACGAACTCAAACTCAACGACCAACGAGTCGGCACGCTCAACCAGCCAAGCTTCTGGTCCTCCGACTTCATCGCCGAAACGCAAACCGGCAGCTGGACCTTCCGCAAGACCGGCTTTCTAGGCAACGGCGCCGAGGTCTTCGATTCAAACTCGCACCAGCCGATCGCCACCTTCAAATCCGAATGGGGCAGCGGCAACACGCTAACCTTCACCGACGGCCAAAGCTTCCGCCTGCAAACCAAAGGCTGGTGGCGCCCAGTATGGAGCGTGCTCGCCGAAAATAATCAGCCGATACTGACCCTGGACGTCCGCGGCAAAACAGTAGACGTGCCGACGCCAGGCGCCGTCCCCGACACCCGCCTGTCGCTGCTCATCCTGTTCACCTGGTCTCGCGTCCTGAAAGCCGAAGAAGACGCCTCAGCCGCCGTCATGGTCGCCGCCGTTTCCTAGTGCCGCGAGCGCGAAGTCAAAACGCCGCCGCACTCAGAGGCAGACAGCGCGCGTCAGGAAAAATGCCGCATGGGCTGACGTGGAAGAGCGGCGCCTCAGCGCCGCGTTGGGATTCCGCCGTGCCGTGGGCTTCAGCCCCTGTGTACGGTCTTGCTACGAGGCGGCAGAACTCGAGGTCAAAGCACGCGCTTATTCTCGCGATAAAATTCGTAGGTCGCGCCGCTACTCCCAGCGCAGAATAGCCATCACGTCGAATCTTGCAATTCGGCGGGTGGCCGACCAGATACTCGCCGCCGCAACCAGCGCGAACAGCAACACCAACCCCGCGGAAGTTATCAGGCCGACCGGCCGCGCTCCATCCATCAGGCTTTCGAGAAAGCGGCCGCTAAGCTGAGCTCCAGCGATGCCGGGAATAGCACCGGCCATCACCATCATCAACCCATGCCGCAACAGCATGCCGCGCAGTTGCCTCGGCGTGCCGCCCAGAGCCATGCGAACACCCATTTCCCGCGTCCTCTCAACTACGGCGTAAGAAACGATCCCGTAAATGCCAATCACCGCCAGCAGCAGCGCGAACCCCGCAAATGTCCAAACCGCGGTCCGGTAGAATTTCGGATTCGCGAACACTTCGTCCAGCCGTTCCTGCATAGTCTTCACCCCGAAGACCGGAACCTGCGGATCGACCGACTGAATGGTGTCACGGATCTCGGCCATGTGATCTTCCGCCCGCCCATCCACGCGCACCACGAAAGTCGAAAAGAAACTGCCGGGAGTATCCGACGGAACGAAGACCTGATTCCCGTTCACCATGGTCGGATCGGTTTCATACTCCATTCCCTTAACCACGCCAACAATTTTCCGCGGAGCGTCTCCCTCGATCGTGAGCTGATGACCGACCGCATCCTGCGGCGCCCCAAATCCTGCCGCGAATCGCTCATTCACCACAGCAACCTTCGCGCCCGAGCGCACTTCGGCGTCGTTGAACTCCTGGCCGTACAGAATCGGCGAACCCATGGTCTGGAAATATCCCGACAAAACCGGAATCATCGTGGAATTGCGCTCGGCCGGTCGTCCATCCAATCCAAACGGCCCTCCGACAAACGCCGAAGCATAGAGCGGAAGAAATTCCGTGGCGCTGGCCGAGCGAACTCCCGGCAGCCTGCGAACGCCATCGAGGACATCCTCGAAATACGGCAACTGCCGCTTGTCTAACTGATGCGTAGTGCCGTCCAACGAAACGCTGGCAGTCACCACTCCTCCAACGTCGTAACCCCGGTCGATTCTCATCAAATGAACAAACGCGCTCCCCAGACCCGCCGACGCCGCGAGCAAAATCATCGTCAGCATGACTTGCGCGGCAACCAGCGCTTGTCGAACCAGCCGCGAGCCCCGGGAAGCGTTCGAGCCTCGCGAGCGCAGAGTGCTCATGCGACCCGCATACAGTGACGGCAAAACGCCCAACCCCAAAGCGGTAATAACCGACACGACGACGGTGAAAGCCAGCACTCGTCCATCCAGAATCGAATAAGACTGAGCGCCCAGCGGCGGCGGCTCAATTTTCGCCGCAAGCGCAGTAATCCAGTACGCAATCGCCAATCCGGCAAGAGTGGCCACGAAACAAAGCAGCAAGCACTCGGTAAACAACTGTCGCGCGAGCCGCGCCCGACTCGCTCCCAGGGCTGAACGTATAGAAAGTTCCGCGGCGCGATCGGTAGTCCGCGCCAGCAACAGATTCGCAACATTCGTGCACGCGATCAGCAGCACCAGGACCACTGCACCCATAAACATCAGCGAAGCATTTTTCACAGGCCCGGCAATCGCATCCTGCAGCGACGACAGGCTCGGGCGCAAGTCAGGATTTTCGGTCCTCGGCGACAGTCGCTCTGCCTCCACGGCGAACGCAGCCTGCGCCTGCGGCCAAGCGATCCCAGGTTTCAGCCGCGCCACGGTTATCCAGCCATTGTTCCCGGGACTGAAAGCCGCCGGCTTCCACAGAACCGCCTTGCCCGGATAATCGAATCCTGATGGCGCAACGCCAACAATAGTGAGCGGGATTCCATCCATTCGAACCGTCGCGCCCAGCACTTTTCGGTCGCCCGCGAAAAGCTGTTCCCACAGTCCGTATCCGATCACCGCCACGGCGTTCGGTCCCGGCAATCCCCAACCCGTTCCGTTCACTTCAGCATCAGAGGTGAATCCGGTTCCAAGCACTGGCTGCGCGCCCAGCACCGAGAAAAAATTCCCCGACGTCTGCGCGACGTGAACCCGGCTCCCGACGCGCATTCCGCCCAGATTCAGGTTCGCGTCGAATTCCTCAATCAGCGCAGCATCGGCAAGATAGTCGCTGTGCTGCCGCCAACTATGAAATTCCGTTGCGCTATCGTGTGGCGGAATGAACTGCTGCAGCAGGGCCAGCCGGTCCGGCTCGCGAAAGGGAAGGGAGCGCAACAGCAACGCATTGACCACGCTAAAGACGCCGGTATTCGCGCCGATGCCGATCGCAAGCGCGGCAATAGCGAATCCCGTGTGCCACGGGCGGCCAGTCCAAAGCCGAAGCGTGTACTTGAGATCCTGCAACATTTCCGCCCTACTCGCTGGTGAAGTAGTCCACCGTCACCGGATTTTCAAACAGCGAATAATCCCGCGTGACCACGGTGATGCCGCTCTCCGTGACGAAATAGCGTTGACGGTCGGCCTCGGCGTCAAATCCGATGGTCGTGCCTTCGGGAATATGCACGTCGCGATCAAGAATCGCTTTGCGAATGCGGCAACGCCGCCCCACGCTGACGTGCGAAAACAAAATGCAGTCCTCGACTTCAGAGTAGGAGTTCACGCGCACATCCGGCGACAGCACGGAATTCTTCACGCTGCCGCCCGAGACAATGCAGCCGTTCGAAACAATGGAATCGAGCGCCGTCCCCGTGCGTCCCGCTTCCGCGAATACAAATTTCGCCGGAGGATACTGCCGCTGGTGCGTCCGGATCGGCCACTCTTCGTCATACAAATTAAAAATCGGGGAGACCGAGACGATGTCCATGTTGGCTTCGTAGTAAGCCTCAAGCGTGCCCACATCGCGCCAGTACAGCGCTTCTTTCTTATTCTCATCGACGAAGTCATAGGCGAACACGCGGTAATCGTCGACCATCTTCGGCAGAATATCTTTGCCGAAATCGTGGCTGGACTGCGGGTTCTCAGCGTCCTTCAGCAGCACCGGAATCAGCACGTCGGCATTGAACAGATAAATGCCCATCGAGGCCGCGACTTTCTCCGGATTCAGCGGCGAGCGCAGCGCCGTCACTTTCGGCTTTTCCTCAAAGCCGTTGATGCGTCCGTCCTTGTCGACGTCGACCACGCCAAACCGCGAAGTTTCCTCCGGATCAATATGAATAATCGCCAGCGTAATGTCAGCCGCCGAGTCCTGGTGCTGCTTCATCATCTTTCCGTAATCCATTTTGTAAATGTGGTCGCCGGAAAGAATCAGCACGTGCTTGGGCTGCTCAGAGCCAATGGAATAGATGTTCTGGTAAACCGCGTCGGCGGTCCCTTGATACCACTGGTCACTCACTCGCTTCATGGGCGGCAGCACTTCCACGAACTCGCCCACTTCGCGCCCCAGAATATTCCAGCCTTCGCGGATGTGCCGGTTCAACGACAACGCCTTGTACTGCGTGAGAATGTAAACGCGCCGCAGATCAGAATTCAGGCAATTGGAAAGTGTGATGTCAATGATGCGGTAGATGCCGCCGAAAGTGACCGCGGGCTTGGCCCGGTCGCGAGTCAGAGGATACAGTCGCTCACCGGCGCCGCCTGCCAATAGAACCCCGAGAGTATCTTTCATTCTCGACCCTCAGATTCCGTCGCTGTTGCAGTTCGCTACGCTGCCTACGCGGAATCTCGCTTTCCGCACGGCAGATGCGAAAAGAAAACAGTAGATGGTAGCACAGGTCGGCAAAGTTGCCGCGGCTTTCGGTACTGTGCAGTTTGACCATCACACGGCGGACTGTCATCTTGAGCGGAGCCGTTTTTCAGACGAAGCGAAGAGCCTGCCCTGAGCGAATCCGAAGGGACCTCCCGCATAACCGCGCAGCGCGTAAGCCACACCGCAGTACCCGGCTTTCGCCAGATTAGCTATTTCTTAAGGATGCCTGAGAGCGTTGGGTTCGGAAGGCGGGAATTGAGGTCGCGGGGTCTCCAGAGCGCCGCGCACGCCAGTATTCGAACCGGAATGATTTCAGGTCCGGCTACTTGTCCCGGTCGTGCTTGTCTTTGTTTTGTCCCTGATTGTCGTGCTTCTCTTTTTCGTGTTTGTCTTTGTCCAGCTTCTCTTCGTCGATCTTAATGCGCAGCGACTTCAGGAATTTCAGATCCTGGTCGTTGATCTTGAATTCAGGATTCGTCGACAACGTGGTCACCAGCGAAGTCTTATCGGTTCGACTTTTCTCCCTGCTTGCTCACGCCAATCGTGGCCTCCAACACCAGAAAAATATCGTACCCACCTTCTTTGATGCGGGAGACAACTTCAGAAATCTGTTCGGAGTCGGAAAGGGATTCGTTGATCGCCTCGCCCAGCTCTTTCATGAGTTGCTTGAGTTGTTGATCCACTGTGTCCCCCCTGCTAAAAATCAACTTATCACGATCGCGGCTCAGGCGCGAATCGCGTGCACTTCCAAATATTCGCCTTCCACAGCGGTAGTACCGTCGGTCGCCGTGTTGTGCTCAGTCCACAACGATTCCAGTTGTGCCGCCAGATCGGCCTGCCCGGCCGTGTCCAGCCTCGAAAATGCCATCTGCGTCGGCCCCATGAAGCGACGGAAGAATCCGACCATTTTCTTTCGGCGGAAACGGGTAGGAACATTACAATCTTTCGCCGCGTGCAATCCAGTCGCGAACAGCCGTGCCCCAGCCGCTGTTTTACCGTCGATTCGTCTCCCCAAAGCACAGGAAGCGGGACCCCGGGCGGAGGCGGCACCATCTTTGCCGTCACTTGATTCGTACGCGAAACGAAGCCCCGCGAAGTCCAGTTCGCCATCGCGATCATTCCTCCGGGCTTCGACACGCGAAGAATTCGCTTGCGACCAGCTCCGGCCGTGGCGCGAACATGGCGCCGAAAATGCTCACGACCACGTCGAAGGAACGGTCAGCAAAGGGAAGTTCTTCCGCGTCGCCCTCTTCGAACTGAATGTCGAGTTGCTCGGCGGCGGCGCGCTTTCTGGCCTGCTCAAGTAGATTTGTGGCGATATCGACCCCGGCGACTTTGGCCCCGGCTCGGGCCGCCGGGATCGCGCTGTTGCCCGTGCCGCATGCTACATCCAAAAGCCGTGTGCCGGGTTTCAGGCCCAGTCGTGCGACGAAACTTCCTCTTCGCCAGAAACGAAACTCGCAATCTGGCCAAAATCGCCTGCCATCCAGGCCGCCTTCATGCCAGACTTGAGCTGCACGAAATCGGGTGAGGCGGTTTGCATGGCAACCCAGTCTGATTGGATGCGGGCGACTCGAGAACGGTGCGTTCCGCTCCCGGCGGCGCGGCTCCTACAGGTTGCGTCATTGTAGCGCCCGAGGCTGTTAAAATCGAGGCCGTGGCCAAAGTTTCTACGTTCCAAAAGTTGGGCGCAGCGGCGCGTATAGCCGGGAACTATGTCGGCCAGCAAGCCAGCCGCAGCCGCACGTTCAGTGCGGCAAAAGGCGCGGTTCGCACCACCCTGCGGTCCTTCGTCACGCGCAGCCACCAGCTCTGGCTGGAAGTAACTGGAGTTGTTTTTCTCCTCGTGGCACTCAGTTTCGCGGGCGGCGCATTGAAGGAGTACGGGAAATATCATGCCGGGGGCGTCAGTCCGAAGTCGCTTGGCAGTTGCAATTTGCTGCGCTCTGACGTTTGCCTGGTTTGGACTGAGTTCGTTCTGGCGAGCGAACAGGAAAAGCCAGCGGCCGTGACATTGGAGCCGATCGGGCGAAAGCTTTTGGGTAGGGCACGGCTTCAGCCGTGCCGTTCGGGACCGATAAAAAAGCGGCTTTAGCCCCTGAGGCCCGGACGGCCTGCTTGGAGAACCACTGATGAAACCAGTTCGAGGTAGAAGCCCGATACGGAAAGTCGCAAACACCCCCTCCAGCCCCAGAAGTTGAAACGTCCTCCCACATTCGCGGTCAAATCCCCTCTACATTCCCGCCGATCTCAAAGGCTCCGACTACGAAAGCGAAGTCGGCTATCCCGGCGAATATCCCTTCACCCGCGGCGTGCAGGCCACGATGTACCGCGGCCGCCTCTGGACCATGCGCCAGTACGCCGGCATGGGCGACGCCGAGGAATCGAACAAGCGCTACAAATATCTGCTCGCCAACGGCACGACCGGCCTCTCGGTCGCGTTCGATTTGCCCACGCAAATCGGAATGGATTCCGACCATCCCCTCGCCGCCGGCGAAGTCGGCAAAGTCGGCGTCGCCATCGATTCCATCGAAGACATGCAGCGCCTTTTCGACGGCATCGAACTGACGAAGATTTCTACGTCGATGACCATCAATGCAACTGCGTCGATCCTGCTCGCCCTGTACGTCGCCGTCGCGCGCCGCCAGGCAAGGCGCGGACCGACATCCGCAAACTCTCCGGCACGGTCCAGAACGATGTGCTCAAGGAATACATCGCCCGTGGGACCTACATTTATCCGCCGCAACAGGCGATGCGCATCATCACCGACATGTTTGCCTGGGCCAACGACAACGTCCCCGAGTGGAACACGATTTCGATCTCCGGCTATCACATGCGCGAGGCCGGATCCACCGCCGTGCAGGAAGTCGCCTTCACGCTGGGCAACGGCATGGCCTACGTAGAAGCCGCGATCAAAGCCGGATTAGACGTCGACCAGTTCGCGCCGCGGCTTTCTTTCTTCTTCAACGCGCACAATAATTTTCTGGAAGAAGTCGCCAAGTTCCGCGCCGCGCGCAGAATGTGGGCGCGCATCATGCGCGAACATTTCAAGGCCAAAAATCCGCAAGTCGTGGATGCTCCGCTTCCATACGCAAACCGCCGGCTCCACGCTCACCGCACAGCAACCGGAGAATAATATCGTCCGCACTGCGATCCAAGCCATGGCTGCCGTTCTGGGCGGCACGCAGTCGCTGCACACCAACTCCTACGATGAAGCCCTCGCCCTGCCGACCGAGCAAGCCGCCCGCATCGCGCTACGCACGCAGCAAATCGTTGCCTACGAATCCGGCGCTCCGCAGACCATCGATCCGCTTGGCCGGATCGTATTACGTCGAGATCCTGACCAACGAAATCGAAAAGCGCGCAGCCGAATACCTGGGAAAGATCGAAGTCCTCGGCGGAATGCTCAAAGCCATCGAGCGCGGCTACGTGCAGCAGGAAATTCAAAACGCCGCGTATGAATACCAGCAGAAAGTCGACAACGAAGGAAGCCATCGTCGTCGGCGTGAACCGCTTCGAAGTAGAAGAAGAAAAGCCTATCCCGATCCAGCGCATCGATCCCGCGCTCGAACCAAAGCAAATCGAGCGCGTCCGCGCCCTGCGCGCCAAACGCGACCCCGGCCCGTGGAAGTCAGCTTTACGCAGGCGTGGAAGACGCCGCCCGTTCGGGCGCAAACCTCATGCCCCGCATCCTCACCGCAGTAGAAGCCTCGGCAACCGTAGGAGAAATTTCCGACGCCATGCGCCGCGTGTTTGGGGAATACAAAGAAGCAGTGGTGATCTAGATGACATCCGTACTTAGGAAAGACCGGCCAAATTACGAGCCGACTAATCATTGCAGTGATGGCCATCCTCGCCTTAACGCTTGCGCTGGCCAGGGGGTCGCCGTGATTGATTACCCGGGCCGGCCTGGAATGCAAATGATTCTAAGAGGGGCGATAAGCGCCGGCTTCCTTATTGTGATGGCTTTCTGCTGATTTCATATCTCGCCCGAAAGTTAGAGTGGAGAAGGAACAGTTAGGGAATCCTGGAAATCAGATTGCTGCGGAATCGAAGCGCGCACGGGTATGTCCGTGCCGTCCCTGTGCCGGTTCGGCTCGCATTTCCGCCACAACACCCTCCAGATGAGCCAACGTTTCTTGCACCGTCAGCGAATACATCTCGCGACCGCCGCCTTCGCCTGATTCGAGAGCGCTCTTCAGATAATGCCCCGCAATCTCAACCGCCAGCGAATCGGTAATGATCGTCCCCGTGCGCTTCTTATATTCCACCCACGCCGGATGCGGCAGCGCGACCCAAACCCTCCGCCCATCCACCAGAAATTTGATGTCCACCGCGTCGGCATGACGCGTGGCAATGGCGACAATCATCGCCTGATACACGCAATGCACCGGCTTCTTAGTCCAGCGATCGGTGGCCGTAAAATCCGCAAACATGCATAAAACTATAGCACGTGCGTGGAGCGGACACTCCCTTCGGCTCCGCTCCACACAATCCGTTCAGGTAACATGAACTTGTGCCAACCCGGGCCCCAAACAAAACTCACCTCACCGTTCTTCGCGCGCAAAATCTCAGCGCTCTACCCTGGCTGCTGCACGGATTTTCCACGCGCCCCGGAGGATCATCACGCTCCTACGGCAAGCAAGACCTGAACCTTGGCTTCACCTCCGACGATTCCCGCGCCGCCGTCGAACGCAACCGCGCAGCCTTTCTCCGCGAGATCGGAACACGTGGAGACGGACGCATTCGTCCGTCAGCCCGATCCAAATCCGCGCCGTCCTGGCGGCTGGTCACCCTGCGCCAGATCCATTCCGACCTAATCCACTGCGTCAATTCTGTGCCCGAAGAACAATTAGCCGGCGACGGCCTGATCACCGCAACCCCCGGCCTTCTTCTCGCGATCCAGACCGCCGACTGCCTGCCCGTGATTCTCGTCGACGCGACGCGTCACGCCGTCGGAGTGTTCCACGCTGGCTGGCGCGGCACGGTCAAGCGCATTGTCGAAAAAGGAGTAGGCGAGATGCAGCGCTGTTTCGGCAGCCGTCCCCGCGAGCTGAAGGCGGCGATCGGCCCCGGAATTCGCAGCTGCTGCTATGAAGTCGGAGAAGATGTTCGCATCAAATTCGAATCGCAGTTTGCCTACGGCGCCAGCCTGTTTCACGAAGTGAAAGAGTCAGACCCGGTGCGCGAAAAGTATCCGCTGCTATTTCTGACGGCCCGCGCCCCGGGCCATAGCGACCTGCCCAAGAAAATATTCCTCGACCTGGTGGAAGCCAATCGCCGCCAACTGCTCGATGCGGGCGTGTTGAAGAAAAATATCGAGGCATCTCCCCACTGCACCAACTGCCGCCCCGATCTATTATTTTCCTACCGCGCCGAGCACGGAAAAACCGGCCGGATGCTGGCAGTCGCCGGCATCCGCGACCGTGCCGTCAACAAAAAGCCCGGCAAAAAAGGTTGAGCGCCGGAAATACTTCCGGCGCTCGCCCAACGGTTGGTCGTCGCGCTCCTATTTCCCCGCGCCCACCTCGGCAATGCACTCTTCCAGCACATCCACCGCGACGTCCGCCTCTTCCTTCGTGACCACCAGCGCCGGGCAAATCCGAACCGAACTCGGCCCACAGCCCAGAAACAGCACGCCGCGCTCGAACGCCTTCTCAACAATGCGGTCGCGCTCGGTGTTGCCATATTCTTTGGTCGCCTTGTCCCGAACAATGTCGACGCCAATCATCAATCCTCGCCCGCGCACATCACCCACCAGTTTCAGTTTCGTGGGCCAGTCGGCCATGCGCTTCATCATGTGATCGCCCACTCTCGCCGAGTTTTCGAGCAAATGTTCTTTCTCGATCACATCGAGCGTCGCCAGCGCCGCAGCAATGCAAACTGGATTGCCGCCAAAAGTCGACGCATGCGAGCCCGGAACCCAGTCCATAATTTCCGCCCGCGTCATGGTAATGCCGAGCGGCATGCCCGACGCGATGCCCTTCGCCATGCAAACCATGTCCGGCTCGACCCCGGTGTGCTCGACCGCAAACCACTTTCCCGTGCGCCCAATGCCGCTCTGCACTTCGTCGACCACCAGCATGATGCCGTGACGATCGCAAATGCGTCGCAATTCCTGCATGAAAATCTTCGGAGCGACAACATATCCGCCCTCGCCCTGCACCGGCTCGACAAAAATCGCCGCAACTTCCTCCGGCGCCAGCGTGGTCTTAAACAATTTCTCCTCGATGAAGCGCGCACAGCCTAAAGCAAAATTTTCGGCGTCTTGATCCTGCGCGCCCGCCACACAGCCGCGATACACATCCGGATAGCGCACATGCGTCACGCCCGGCACGAGCGGAGCAAACCGCCGCCGCTGCTGCGGCTTCGACGCCGTCAGCGACAACGCACCCATGGTCCGCCCATGAAACGCTCCAAAGAACGCGATCACATTCTGCCGCTTGGTGTGGTAGCGCGCCAGCTTCAGCGCGCACTCAACCGCCTCCGCTCCCGAGTTGCCGTAATAAATCCGGTGTGGCCCAGGCATAGGCGCAATCTTCGACAGCCGCGCCGCCAGCTCGACCATACTCTCGTAATAAAAATCCGTCCCCGACATGTGGATGAGTTCGCCCGCCTGCTTCTGAATCGCGGCCACCACATGAGGATGGCAATGTCCGGTCGAAGTCACGGCAATACCCGCAGAAAAATCAAAAAACTCGTTGCCGTCAACGTCGGTCACGACGATGCCGCGCCCGCTCTTAGCCACCAGCGGATACGAACGCGTATACGACGGCGAAATATATTTCTCATCGCCATCGAGCACGCGCTGAGCGTTAGGCCCGGGCAAAGCGGTCTTGATCTTCGGTCCGATCGTCGAAGAAACGTCGGCAGTCATTGTCTTGGTCGTCATGAAATCCTCCGTTAGCAACCGTCAGTAGTCAGTCGCCCGTTGTCAGGAAAGGCAGCCTCGAAACGCGAGAGTCCTGGTTCGGACGCACACAGTCCAAAGCGAATCAGAAGGAGGATGAAGGGAATTAATCGCTGCCGAACAGGCTAGGCCGCAATCGCGACGGCAGATTCGCCCGGTAGCGCCGCGGACACACTAAGCAGTGCAGCCAGCACTCGGGCAGATTCGAATTGCTCAAAACCGAATTGGATTTGTTGCGCAGCATCGCAAACCGTCGACATCACTACCTGATTATAGCCGGAAGGTCCGAAAGCTGTAACCCCCTCTTTGGTAACGAAAGGGCGCTCGCTGATTACCGTTCACCGACGCGCCAATAGCTCGCAGCACCGGGCGGAAGAGCGCCGCTGCAGCGCCGCACAAGCATCTTTTTTGACTTCCTCCCCCCCGCGCCTTAGCATGGCTCGACCCACACGGGGCAGGGGTTTCCTACTCCTTGCAAACCATGCTCGACCAGACCATCTCTCACTACCGCATCATCGAAAAGCTCGGGGGCGGCGGCATGGGCGTGGTCTACAAAGCTGAAGACACGCGCCTGGGCCGCTTCGTTGCGCTCAAATTCCTCCCTGAAGATCTAGCGCAAGACCGCCAGGCCCTCGAACGTTTTCGCCGCGAAGCCAAAGCCGCGTCCGCACTCAACCACCCCAACATCTGCACCATCTACGACATCGGCGAGGAAGATAACCGCACCTTCCTCGTCATGGAGTTTCTCGACGGCGCCACCCTCAAGCACCTAATCGGCAATCGCGCGATGGAGTTGGAGACCATCCTTTCCCTCGGCATCGAAATCGCCGACGCCCTCGACGCAGCCCACGCCGGCGGCATTGTTCACCGCGACATCAAGCCCGCCAATATTTTCGTCACCAAGCGCGGCCACGCCAAAATTCTCGACTTCGGCCTCGCCAAGGTGAAAGCCGGCGCCACGACTCCAGGAGAAGTTCCCGACATGACGGCCCCGACGGCCGTCGTAGTCGACGAACACCTCACCAGCCCCGGCTCAACTCTCGGCACCGTCGCCTACATGTCCCCCGAGCAAGCCAAAGGCAAAGAACTCGACCCGCGCACCGACCTCTTTTCTTTCGGCGTAGTGCTCTACGAAATGTCGACCGGAACGTTGCCATTCCGCGGAGAAACGTCAGCACTAATTTTCCAGTCGATTCTCGACCGCGCCCCGGTTTCCCCGATCCGCCTAAATCCCGACCTGCCGCCGAAGCTGGAAGACATCATCAACAAGTCGCTGGAAAAAGACCGCAACCTGCGCTACCAGAGCGCCGCCGACATACGCGCCGACCTGCAGCGCCTGAAGCGCGACACCGATAGCGGACGCGCCGTCGCACAAAGTTCCGGTTCCGTGCCCGCCGCCGCGGACTCCGGTCCATCCGCAGTTTCTACGCCTCCCGCACGAACATCCGCGTCAGCGCACACCGTGCCCGCGTCATCCGCCGCTAGTTTGACCCGGGCCGCGTCGTCCTCCGCCGTATCGGCAGCTGCCATAACCGCCGCCTCCGCACCAAAGAAATTATGGACGATTCTTATCCCCGCCGCCATTGTGCTCGCGCTGCTGATCGCAGGCGTTTTTTACCTCCGCTCCCGCCAGTCCGCCAAGCTCACCGAGAAAGACAGCGTCCTGCTGGCCGATTTCGTCAACACCACCGGCGACGCAGTTTTTGACGGCACTCTGAAGCAGGCGCTAGCCGTGCAACTCGAGCAGTCGCCCTACCTCAACATCGTGCCCGAATCGAAAATCCGTGAGGCCCTGCGCTTCATGGGCAAGCCTCCGGACGAACGCCTGACCAACCAGATCGCCCGCGAAATCTGCCAGCGCCAGGGCATCAAGGCCATGCTAACCGGCACCATCGCGAGCCTGGGCAATCACTACGTCGTCACCCTGACGGCCGCGAACGGATCGACCGGAGACACGCTGGCCACCGAGCAAGTCGAAGTCGAGAACAAAGAACAGGTTCTGAAATCGCTCGACAAAGCCGCCTCCGACCTGCGGCAAAAAATGGGCGAGTCCCTGGCCTCGGTGCAGCAATTCGCCAAACCGTTGGACGAAGCCACCACTTCGTCGCTGGAAGCGCTGCAAGCCTTCAGCCAGGGCAACGAAGCGCATCAGAAAATGGACGAAGATGCGGCCATTCCCTACCTGAAAAAAGCGGTGGAGCTGGATCCAAACTTTGCCATGGCCTGGGCGACGCTGGGAGTTACTTCGAACAACATGGGCCTTTCCCCCGAGGCGGTGCAGGCCGTCCGCAAAGCCTATGATCTGCGCGATCGCACCAGCGAGCGCGAAAAGCTCTACATTCAGGCGCACTACGATACCGAAGTCACCGTCGATCCGGACAAAGCCTTGCAGGTTTATGCCGAGTGGCGCCAAACCTATCCGCGCGATACCGTCGCTTACGACAATGCGGCGTTAGCCTACTCCGAACTGGGGCAACCGGAAAAGGCGCTCGATCTGGCTAGCCAGTCCCACCGCATGAGTCCGCACGATGCTTACGCCTACGACAACCTGGCCGAGGCCTACGAGGCCCTCAACCGATTCGATGAGGCCAAGAGCATAGCCGAACAGGCCGTGGCCGAAAAAGCCGATGGAATCGCGGTGCACTTCGTGCTCACCGATCTGGCCTACGAGCGCGGCGACCGCGCCGCTTATGAGCACGAACTGGCCTTGGGAAAGGGCACATCGACCGAGCCGTTCCTGCTGCTCTTCAATGCCGCATGGCAGGGCTCCGAAGGTAAGATCAAGGCCTCGCACGAACTCTGGCAGCGGGCCGACCAGGTAAGCATCAACGCGGGCGCCAAAGACCTCGCCGGCGATTTTTTGGTGCTTGAAGGTTACACCGATGCGCTATATGGCTATCCTGCCGACGCCCGCCAGAAACTTTCCCAGGCCGTCGGGCTTTCCAACGATCCGGACGTCCGCGCCTTCGCCGCCGCGGCTCTCGCGATGATCGGTGACGTGCAGAAATCACAGGCCATCGCTGACGTCGTTGAACGTGAGTTTCCGGAGAACCATTTCATCCAGTCGCTTGTCATTCCCGAAGCCAGGGCCGCTCAGCAGTTCGAGAAAAACCAGCTCTCCGAGGCGATCGCAACCCTCGAAACAGTTCGCCCCCACGAACTGGGAATCGGACCCCGCGGCGGAGGGGTCACTCCGATTTTCCTGCGCGGCCTGATTTATCTCAAAATGCGCGATGGCGCCAAAGCCGCCGCTGAGTTTCAACGCATTCTCGATCATCAGGGCGCAGCCGGCTTTGCTCCAGAATATCCCTTAGCCCGCCTCAATCTCGGCCGCGCCTACGCAATGCAGGGCGACAGCGCCAAAGCCCGAACCGCCTATCAGGACTTCTTCGCCGCCTGGAAAGACGCCGACCCCGACATCCCAATCCTCAAAACCGCGAAAGCAGAATACGAAAAACTGAAATAGCCGCAGCTTTTGTCTCTGGGACTATCGCGACAGAGGCTGCCCCACGCTTCGCGATTTTCGAAGCCTGGGAACCACGGACGATGAAAGCAGGGGTCGCCTGAGCTATCGCCGATGGAAACTCGGGGAATGCCAGCCACACCGATCGATCTCCCTAAGAATCGAAACCCGGCCCGCCCGCCGCCCCACACTCCTTCCACAACTTCTCCCAATTCCAAATCCCCGACGTCACCGCCATCGGCAACGGAAACCCAAGCTGATGCGCCAGCATGCACACCTGCCCGCGATGGTGAGCCTCGTGAGCCAGCATGTAGCACAGCATTTCCACCCCCACCGGCCAAGGCCGCGCCCACCCATCGCGAAGAAATTTCTCAACCCGTCCTTCGCCGCCGAGCGCTTCGGCAAGCATCTTCTCGCAGCGAGCCGCGCTCTCCCCCAGTCCCGCGCGAGCCTGCTCCTGCGTGCAGTGCGCGCGATCAAGCTGCGCCGGAACCTTCAAATGCGCAGCCGTCAGCCGCACCCACTTCGTCCGCACATTGTGCATGTGGGTGAAAATCGCCGCAATCGTCCGGCCCTTGCCCGGCGGCTTGGCCATCCACGCAGCCGGGTCCAGACGCTCGATCAGAATCTGGTTCATCCGTTCATTGGCGGCAAAAGTCCGCACCGCGGCTCGCCCGAGCTGTGTTCCAAGGTTGGACTGAATGTGAGCCTTTGACTGACGAGGCTTGCTTACACGAACTTTGGTTCGAGGGATGGTCATGGCACTATTCCTCGGCTAATCATACTTCCGAGCAGGTCCCCAGGCTTTCGATCACGCCGGCATCGCCGCCACAAAGGGTGCCCCGTCCTTCGCGCACTTTGCGAAGGGCGGGAGTCACGAACGTTCGCACCACCAAACCGGGCAGAGAGCAACCTGTTCATGCAATACTTCGCACATGCTAATCCGCCGAGCTGACCCAAACGATGCCATGGCCGTGGCCCGCGTGCACGTCCGCTCCTGGCAGGTCGCCTACCGCACGCTCCTCCCCGACGACTACCTCGACCAACTTCGCCCCGAAGATCGCGCCCAGCGCTACGATTTCGCCACCCTCGATCCCCAGAAGCCGCGCACCATCGTAGCCGACGACCAACGTGCGATCTTAGGTTTTGCCACCACCGCGCCCTCACGCGACTCCGACGTGCCCGACCACGGAGAGCTCTACGCGCTCTATGTGCACCCCGAACAGTGGGGCCAAGGTATCGGCGCCGCCCTCGTATCGGCCGCTCGCGCGAATCTTCTCGAACTCGGATTTCGAAATGCGCTTCTGTGGGTGCTCTCGGGCAACGCCCGCGCCGACCGCTTCTATCAAATCGATCAATGGAAACCCGATGGCCAGCGCAGAACCGACACAGTCTGGGGAATAACCGTCGACGAACTACGCTACAAACGCGCTCTGTGACCCACGACGAGAAGTCTCCGGTTAGGCAGCCCAGGCTTTTGATCTCGCCAGTATCCCCACCGCAGAGGGTGCCCCGTCCTTCGCGCACCTTGCGAAGGGCGGGACGATAGTCGTGGAATCCGCCGACGATTCGGCGTAACGTTAAAATCTAGAGGGCGGAAGGAGCCTTGGAGGGAACGATTGTTTGAACAATTCAAAGAGAATCTCAGGCTCGCGAAAGAATTCGGAGAAACCGCACGGGCGGGTCTGAGATCAGCGCAAGAGTCTTGGCGCCAGGCCAATGCGACGAAGCGGGCTTTCTGGTTGCTGGTGCCGGCGACAATCGTCATCACTGCTGTCTCCGATCATTTTTCGGTGCCGTGGTATTACGACGCGGCTGTTCTGGTGCTCGCAGTTCTTGCGTCGTGGATGCGAGCGGCAATACGTCGACAGTTCCAGTAGTCGACTAACTGGGCATGTTCTTCGTTTCCATGGCCGCCAAGCTTGTCTCACCTCCTCCCAACTTTAGAATCTGCCCCTCCTCCGCGCACGTCTGATATCTTTTAACTTCCCCCTGTTTCCCAAGCCCATGCAATCCGCTCAGCGCCCGCGCCCGTGGATGGTAATTCTCGCCTTCGCGCTCGTCTACCTCTTCTGGGGCTCGACCTATCTCGCCATCGACATCGCTGTGCAAACGATTCCTCCCGCGCTCATGTGCGCCGTGCGCTTTTCGATTGCCGGCACGATCATGCTGGCCGTCTGCGCCGCCACCGGGCGCAAGATTTTCTATTCTCCGAAACAAATCGCGCTGGCTTCGATCGTAGGCCTGTTGCTGTTGATGGGCGGCAACCTCACGCTGTCCTACGCCGAACTAGCCGTGTCCTCAGGCCTGGCCGCGCTCATCGTCGCCATCACTCCGCTCTGGTTTCTGGTCCTCGATTCGCTCCTGCTCGGCGACCACCACATTTCCCGACGCGGCAAAGCCGGCCTCGCCCTCGGCATCGTCGGACTTTTCGTTTTAGTCTGGCCACAGTTGCAAGCCGGCAGCATGGGACGCCGCGAATTCTGGGCCTCGCTCAGCCTGATCGCCGGCTCGTTCTCCTGGGCCCTCGGCTCAGTCCTGTCCAAGCGCTGGCAGTCCGGCATGGACGTCTTCAGTTCCACCGCCTGGCAAGTCACCGCCGCCGGAGTTGGCAACTTTATTTTCGCGCTAATCGCCGGCGACTTCTCCCACGTCCTCTGGACCACCCGCGGCATCAGCGCCACTCTGTATCTAGTCGTCTGCGGCTCCTGGATCGGCTACACCGCCTACATCTGGCTGCTGGAGCACGTCCCCACGTCGAAGGTTTCGACCTACGCCTACGTGAATCCGGTAGTGGCGGTATTCCTAGGCTGGCTGATTCTGCACGAGCGCGTCGACCGCTTCATCCTCGCGGGAAGTGCAATCGTGGTTCTCTCGGTTATCCTAGTCACCAGCGCGAAAGTAAAAGAAAAGCCGGTCGCAGAAGAGTTGCCTGCAGTCGAAGCATCCGGAGACTAGATCGGTTTTGATTCCGCTGATCCCGTCCACGGAGTGGGTGCCCCGTCCTTCGCGCAGTTTGCGAAGGGCGGGAATCCGTGGCGTCGACGTGATGGGCCCCTGAGCGCCGGCGGCATCCTCGCCCGCCCTTGCAAAGAACGCAAGAACGGGGCACCCGCTTTGTTTTGGGTAGCCTCAGTCACTTGGAACCGAATGGTTGACTAGCGCCCTACTTCCCCTCTTCCTCCTCCGCGTCCTCCACCAAATCCACCACATGCCCGCGAATAGCAAACGTCTGCCGCGCACTCCCCGCCGGCTCAAAGCTAACCCGCACCGGCCCCCGCTCCCAAGTCGGCGCCGGACAAGCCGAATCAGGAGCCGCATCTTCCGCCACTCCCGCACTAGACACTTCCTTCTTCAACACCGGCTTGCGCCGACTGAGCTGCGCGACCATCGCATAAGTCTTCTTCCCGTCATCCGCCACGCCGCAATACGCGACATAATCGCGATACCAACTCGCCGCGGAATAATACGCATCGAACTCGGGCAGATTAATCGCCGACACGCGCCCCGTCACCCGGTCAACCAGCAGCCAGCCTCCGCGTTGCCACTGCCAGCGCGCGACGGATTCCTCCGGAAGACTGTCATTCACCCGAAACGCCCGCCGCACCACAAACAGCCGCTCCGTCACGTCGTGCGCCGCGCCCAGCACGTACTCTTTCACTCGCCCATCGACGATCAGTGCGCGGACCTTGATCGTCAGCGGTTTTTCCCCGGCGCCGAAACCCGCAACCCACTGCACCGAAGTCGATTTCCCGAATGCAATGACATGAACTTTCGCGGCCACGCCGACGGCAGCCGCCACCATTGCTGCCCAGACCAGCCCGACAACGATCGCAGTTCGCACCTCTCGCATCAGCCGAGATTAGGCACCGGGCGACGCCTGACGCAAGACTTTCGGTCACATCCGCAAATAAAATGTACCGAAATGGGAATAGCCGCCTCGCACAATCAGTGTTACCGTCTTCAGAAACCCGCCCCGCGCCCGGCGGAAACTGAAGAATGCAGGTAAAATCAAAAAGGCTACAATAACGATTTTCATTATGAGCTACCCTCCCTCTTCTTCGCGGCCAGACGAGCGGACAACTTCAACAGGCCAAGCCGCCTCTTATTTAAGTATGGGTGATCTTTTACCACGACGTCGTGCGCCGCGAATCCTGGTCGTCGACGACCAGCCCGGCATCGCCGGCCTGATGAGCCAACTGCTCACCATGCGCGGCTACGACGTCATCACCGCCTCCAGCGCCGAGCAAGGCGAGGCCGAGGTCCGCCGCCAACTCCCCGACCTCATCCTCTCCGACGTAATGATGCCCGGCAAATCCGGCTACGATTTCTGTCGCGGCCTGAAAGAAAATCCGGCCACGCGCCTGATCCCCTTCGTACTCATCACCGGCCTAAGCGACAGCACCGACAAAGTGCGCGGCATCGAAGCCGGCGCCGACGACTTCCTCAACAAGCCCGTGCTAGCCGAGGAACTCATCGCCCGCGTGAAGTCGCTGCTTCGCCTGAAAGAATTCACCGACGAACTCGAAACCGCCGACTCCGTCCTCTGCACCCTGGGCCTGATCGTCGAAGGCCGCGACCCCTACACCGAAGGCCACTGTGAGCGCCTCTCCGTCCGCGCCGCCGAACTCGGCCGTCACCTCGGCCTGGACGAAGATGCCATCCTCGCCCTGAAGCGCGGCGGCTATCTCCACGACCTAGGCAAAATTGCCGTCCCCGACGACATCCTGAAAAAAGGCAGTGACCTCACTCCCGCTGAGTGGCTGGTCATGAAGATGCATCCCATCACCGGCGAAAATATTTGCCGCCCTCTGCGTTCCCTCCGCCTGGTCCTGCCCATCATCCGCCACCATCACGAACACACCGACGGCTCCGGCTATCCCGACGGCCTAACCGGATCAGAGATCCCCGTCCTTCCCCGCGTCCTGCAAGTCGTCGATGTCTACGACGCCCTCCGCACCGCCCGCTCCTACAAACCCGCGCTAACCCACGAACAAACCGCCGAAACCATGCGCGAAGAAGCCGCCCGCGGCCTCTGGGACGCAGAGCTAGTCGCCGAGTATTTCTCCATGCTCGAGCAGAAACGCCAAGTAGCGTAGAGGTTCGTATCAGGGCATCGCTTCAGCGATGCCAACAATGCCACCACGAAAGACTCCGGCTTCAGCCGCTGCGTTCAGTCGCCATCTCCGATTTCCGAAACCGGCAACGCACAAAGTACAATGCACAAGGCCGATCCCCCGCATCCAAGGGACAATCTTGCCCCGTCGAAACTGAGAACTGAGAACCGCCTTTGGATCCCGCCTACAGCATCGTGATTCCCGCCTACAATGAGAGCGCCCGCCTGGGCGCGACGCTCGAAAAGGTGCTGGCTTACGTTCGAGCGGAAGGATGGAACGCTGAAGTGATCGTCGTCAACGACGGCTCACGCGACAACACAGCTGAGATTGTTCGCTCATTCGCCGCAAAAGACCCGGCCCTGCGCCTGGTCGAAAATCCCGGTAATCGCGGCAAAGGCTACAGCGTCCGCAACGGCATGCTCCACGCCCGCGGCAGCATTGTCCTCTTCAGCGACGCCGACCTCTCCTCGCCCATCGAAGAAGCGCCCAAGCTTTTCGCAGCGCTCGAAAACGGCGCGGACATCGCCATCGGCTCGCGCTGGCTCCGCGCCGAAACTCAAACTCAACGCCAGCCCCTGCACCGCCAACTCTTCGGCCGCATTTTCAACCTGGCCCTCCGCGTCACCCTCGGCCTGCAGTTCGCGGACACGCAGTGCGGATTCAAAGCCTTCAAGCAGCCCGCGGTTCGAGCTATCTTTCCGCAACAAAAAATCGAGCGCTGGGGATTCGACCCCGAAATTCTTTTCCTGGCCCGCAAGTTCAAATTCAAAGTCCAGGAAGTTCCCGTCGCCTGGGCACACCGCGAAGGCACCAGCATCAATCCGCTGGTCGATGGCTCCCGCATGGTCATGGAAATGTTGCACGTCCGCTGGAACAACCTGACCGGAAAGTACGACGCAGGTGCCGCGCCCAGCGTAAAGCCCGCGCCCAGCGACCCCGGACCGCAAACCTGAGCCAACTCCAACACATTGTCATCCTGAGCGAAGTGTTCGTCCGCGAATAGCGGACGAACACGCAGTCGAAGGATCCCTGCAATCTGCTCGCACCCCTGATTTTCGCCGATACCACAATGCAGAGGGTGCCCCATCCTAGCCGCGCCTTCTGCGGCTAGGGTGGGAACCACGGACGCATGCACAACCGTGCTAACTCAAACTCAAGCCCCCGCCTTCACCGCCTCCACCACCCGCCGCCCCATCTCCGTAGTCGAAACCGCGGCATGCGTCTTCCCCGCCAAATCAGCCGTCCGCGTCCCCTGTGCCAGCACAGCCGAAACCCCCTGCTCCACTTGCATCGCTTCCTTCTCCAACTGAAACGAATGCCGCAGCAACATCGCCACCGACAAAATCGCCCCCAGCGGATTTGCAATCCCTTTCCCCGCAATGTCCGGCGCCGACCCATGCACTGGCTCATACAGCCCAACGGCCCCGCCAATGCTCGCCGAAGCCAGCAGCCCGAGCGATCCCACCACGCCACCAGCCTGATCGGAAAGAATGTCGCCAAACATGTTCTCCGTCAGCAGTACGTCAAAATCCGCAGGCCGCTGCACCAGCAGCATCGCGGCCGAATCGACATACTGATGACCGAGCGTCACCCCTGGATAATCTTTTCCGACACGGGTGACGACTTCGCGCCACAATCTCGAGCACTCCAGCACGTTGGCTTTCTCGACCGACAGCACCTTACGCCTCCGCTTCATCGCCAGCTCAAACCCGACGCGCGCAATGCGCTCAATTTCAGCTTCGCCATATTTCATAGTGTTGATCGCGACGCGCGATCCCGCCTCACCCTCGATCGATCGCGGCTGGCCGAAATACAAGCCGCCCAGCAGTTCGCGCACGATCATGATGTCAGTGCCGCGCACGATTTCCCCGCGCAGCGGAGAACAGTCCTCCAGCGCCGGAAAAAATACCGCCGGCCGCAGGTTGGCGTACGCCCCCAACTCGCGCCGGATGCGCAACAATCCTGCCTCCGGCCGCAGATGACCAGGATTGTGATCAAACGCCGGACTGCCCACCGCGCCCAGCAGCACCGCGCCCGAAGCCAGACAAGCTTGCACTGTGTCTGCAGGTAGAGGATCGTTCGTGGCAGTGAGGGCCGCTCCGCCGATGAGTTTGGTCTGCAGCTGAAGTTGATGCCCGAAACCATCGGCCACAGCCTGCAGAACCAGCACGGCCTGTTCGGTAACTTCCGGCCCAATGCCGTCGCCCGGGAGGATCGTCAGTTTCAGGAGCATGGAGAAAATTAAGTAATTGGGCGATCTAGTAATCGGGTAGTTGAAAACCCTGTGATTCTATCTCGTGATCGGGAAGAATGTGGCCCACGTTTTCGATTTCGCTGATACTAGCGACACCGAGGGTGCCCCATCCTAGCCGCGCTCTTTGCGGCTAGGGTGGGAACCACCGCAGATGCGACCTACACGCCCCAAAGATAATCTTCCTGCTGCGTCTGCTCGTGCTGGGAATCCGCGTTAACGGGCAAGGGAAGTCCGAAGGCGTTGGTCTGCGGCCCCACGGGAAACGGTTTCGCAGGCTCCTGCACGGGTTCCGCCTCAGGCGCATTCACCACGGCCGCCTGCTGCGGAACGATCTTCTCGATCAACTTCTCAATCAGCGGCGTCGCCGACCCAGACGGTTTGTGTGTGTCGCGAATCAGTTCCAGCAGATGATGATCTTCCACATTCTTGATCTTGTCCGCCAGCCGCACGAAGCGCCGGTAAATGTCGTCGAGCGCGCGCCGGTCGAACTGGTACCCGAGTTGTTCGCAGCGGATGCTGAGCGCGTGACGCCCAGAGTGTTTGCCCAGCACCAGCTTCGAATCAGGCACGCCGACCGACTGCGGCGTCATGATTTCGTAGGTCAGCGGATTTTTCAGCACGCCATCCTGATGAATGCCCGCCTCGTGCGCGAACGCATTGCGTCCGGTGATTGCTTTGTTGGGCTGCACGGGCACGCCAGTGATTTCGCTCAGCATTTGGCTGGCCGGAAAAATCTGCTCACCGACCACGCTGGTCTCGTAGGCGAAGCGATCGGGGCGCACCCGCATCGCCATCACAACTTCCTCCAGCGACGCGTTGCCCGCCCGCTCCCCGATGCCGTTGATAGTGCACTCAACCTGCCGCGCACCCGCGGCAACAGCGGCCAGCGCGTTGGCGACGGCCATGCCCAGATCGTTGTGACAGTGCGCCGAGATCGTCACATTCTCGATCCCCTTCACGCGCTGCCGGATGGTCGTGATCAGATCTCCGAACTCCGCCGGAACGGTATAGCCCACCGTGTCGGGAATATTCAGCGTGGTCGCGCCCGCTTCAACGACGGCGTCGAGCACGCGGCACAGAAAATCCGGTTCGGTGCGCGTTGCATCCTCGGGAGAGAACTCCACATCGTCGCACAGCGATTTCGCGAAGAGAATCGCCTCCCGCGCCTGCTGCACGCACTGGTCGCGGGTGATGCGCAGCTTGTATTGCAGATGAATGTCAGAGGTCGCGAGAAAAACGTGAATGCGCGGACGCGCCGCGTCTTTCAACGCTTCCCACGCGCGCTCAATGTCAGGGCGGCAGGCGCGAGCCAGGCCCGCGATAATGGGGCGCCGAACGGCCGCTGCGATCGCCTTCACCGATTCGAAGTCGCCATCGGAAGCGATCGGAAACCCAGCCTCGATCACGTCCACGCCCAAACGATCGAGCTGGTGAGCCAGGCGCAATTTTTCGGGCCGGTTCATGCTGCAGCCCGGCGACTGCTCGCCATCGCGAAGCGTGGTATCGAAAATCGTGATGTGGGCTCGTTCTGCGGTCATGATCTCCTCAATACCGAACTAACTCTATATGGTACGGTCGGCTGCTCGTAGAAGCAAAACTTATAATTCTTCAGTAATCATTAGTATTGATTGTATAATAAGTTTTGCTAATGGATTGTTGAGACCTTATTAAACGAGGCCTGACTCGTGGAGCTTTCCCAACTCGAAGTCTTTCTGGCCGTGGCCCGTGAACATCGCTTCTCCCGCGCCGCTGAAAAACTCTTCCGCACCCAATCCGCCGTCAGCCAGACCATCCGCAAACTCGAGGACGAACTCGGCGAAGCGCTGTTCGACCGTTCTTCGCGCGAGGGAGTGCTCACCGACGCCGGCAAAGTTCTACTCGAATACGCCGAGAAGCTGATCAACCTGCGCACCGAAGCCGCCGAATCCCTCACCGAACTCCGCGAACTGCAAAAAGGCAAGCTGGTGATCGCAGCCAACGAGTTCACCGTCCTCTACCTGTTGCCCGTGCTGGCAGAGTTTCGCCGCCTGCATCCCATGATCCGGATTACGGTTGAACGCGCGCTAGGCAGCCACATTCCCGACGACGTGCTGCGCTACAACGCCGAGTTCGGCGTGCTGTCGTACGAGCCGCAGGAAACGAGCCTGCACTCGGTAGTCGTCTATCTGGATGAACTCGTCTTCGTCGTTCCGCCCAAACATCCGCTAGCGTCCGCGCCGCGAGTCAGCATTCGGCAACTTGGGGCGGAGTCGTTCGTCGCTCACATCGTCTCTTCACCCTACCGCGAGAAAGTGATCCAATTATTTAAAACGCACAAAACTCCGCTGCACATGGACCTGGAACTACCCACGCTGCAAGCCATCAAACAGTTCGTCGCCCTGGGCAATGGAGTCGCGCTGATCCCCGAGATCAGCGTCGAAACCGAAATCGCCCGCGGAGAACTGGTGCGGATCCCGGTGAAGGAATTGCAGTTGAAACGCAAGCTTCGCCTGATCTACCGCAAGGATGCTAACTTGTCACACGCCGCGCGGGCGTTTCTGAAAGTGGCCGAAGCAGTGTCCACGGACCGCAAAGGCCGCTACCGCTTCCAGCGCGAAACCTAGTCATCGCATCGTGTCGTTCTACCACGCTCCTCGCCCCGGCCTCGAGTGAAGAAGATGAACTCGCTTTCAACTTCGCTCCAGCCGCGGAGCGGCGGCATCCGTTAGCCCAGGACGTAAGTCCTGGGTTCGCTCAACCGAAAAACAACAAGGAGCAAGGCGAACCTTGCTCCTTTTGAAGCATGTTAAGAAGTCAGCCCCGACGCTCAGCAGTCGGCGCAGACCTGTTCTTCGCCGACTTGCTCTTCGCGAATCGACTCCAGCGCCGCATCCACCGTGGGATAGATCTCCAACACCGAGTCCAGGTTCGTCAGCTCGAGCAACTCTGCGACCAGCGGACTCGCTCCCGCGCATTTCAGGTTGCCGTTCTTGCCCAGGGACCGAGTTTGCAGCAGGGCCAGCTCGCCAATCCCGGCGCTGTCGATGGAAGTCACTCCGCTCAAGTCGAGCACGAGGCTTTTCGCCTGCTGCAGAACTTCGCCAACTACCCGCGCCAATACGGCGGCCTCGTCGCGATAGACGATGCGGCCCTGGCAGTGCACAATAAAGACATCACCGCGATTGCGTGTTTCCAGACTGAGTTTCAACTTCGACTCCTTATACGGTTCGAAAGCAGCCGCCTGTTGCGCCTGCGGCCCCATTTGCCAATTCGTGTCCATTTTTTGCATGCTAGTAGATAGACGCAGGAGCGATGGTTTTGGAACCGTGAAAATCTGGTAAATTTTCACCATCGGCAAAGCCCGCAAGGCCGGCACGTTCGAGACAAATTTTGTCAGCCGGGACATCTTGGGCATCCAGTACACTGCATCTAACAGATTTCGTTGATTAGATTGGACTTTTTGCCGGCGCAACCGCCGGGGAGGAATAATTCGTGTCGAAGACTGCTGCCGCGGTGCTGGCGTTTACTGGTTTCCTGTTGTTCTCGATTCCGATGTCGGCACAATTCAACAAACTTCTTCCCAACGGCAACGTTTACGGCGGCGTCTCTTACGGCCAGCTCACCGACGTCATCAATACCCAGAGTTATCGCGGGTTTGAGGGATCGTTCGAGGACTTTCCCTTTGCCCGCTTTCCGCATCTCGGGCTGGTGGGTGATGCCAGCGGCTACTACCGCCGGGGCACCGAAAAAATCACACAATATGTCTTCGTCGGGGGCCCGCGTCTTTCTTTCAACTCCGGGAAATGGCGGCCTTTCGTCCACGCCATGGCAGGAATCCGGCACGTCAACTCGGTTGGCTTCATTTACAACCCGCTCGCCATTGACGTGGGTGGTGGCGCCGACTACAAACTTCCCTTCAGAAATTTCTCCTGGCGCGTTCAGGGCGACTACCTCCACGGCCACTACGCCAGCGCCAGTCAGGACGACTATCGCGCCTCGACCGGAATCGTTTGGCGCTTCTGAACCATACTGCTTTGCACCATGCTCTTGAGTACTCTCTTCGTCAACCCCTTGGGCGATTTTTGAATCTATGATCGAAGAAGAACGATCGCGGTAGGAACTTTTTTGTTCTTCCCGGGTTCACGGAGGCCAGGGAAGGGAGTGGTCTGGAATGCTCAAAGCTATTTGGGTCGCGGTTCTGCTATTCCTTTGCGCGGGATTGGCCAACGCGCAAATCCCGACTTCGGGCAACGTATTCTTCGGATATTCCTTTGAGAATGCGAGTTCGTCCGCGCTCGACAACGTGACTCGTCCTAACCTTCACGGTTGGGAAGGGTCGCTCGAAGGAAAACTCGCGCCGTTCATCGGGCTGGTGACAGACATCAGCGGACACTACGGCACCCAGACCTATTCGACGCCGTTTCCGTCCACTTTTACTGTGACCGCCCACCAGTATGAAGTTCTGTTCGGCCCCCGCGTCTCTGTGCCGGTGGGCAAGTTCACTCCGTTTGCCGAGTTCTTTGCCGGCGTCGCGCACATCAGCTCCAACGGATACTCTCCCACCAATACTTCGTGGGCCACCGCGCTCGGCGGAGGCCTCGATTATCGCTTGGTTCGCCTTGTCGCGGTGCGCGTAGAAGGCGACTACGTACGTACCAATTTTTTCAGCACTTCCCAGAACGACATCCGCATCTCGACCGGAATCGTGATCCGGTTCTGACGCCTGCACAACTCTCTGACGGCTTAGCAGCATCATTAGCTAACTAAGAGAGGAGGATTCTGATGGCCCGGATTGCATCGATCCTTTTTGCTCTATTTCTTTCTGCGGCCCCGGTGCTTGCGCAGGTACCGACTTCGGGCAACGCTTTTTTCGGCTACTCCTACTACAACACGAATCTCTCCGGCGTAGGCCGCGCCAATCTCAACGGTTGGGAAGGTTCCGTCGAGGCGAAGGTCTTGCCCGGCGTGGGCATCGTGGCCGATTTCAGCGGCCAGTACGGTTCCCAGAAGTACGTCAGTCCTGCCAATTCCTGCCCGATCGGGGGCTCTTGCCCGTCCGGCTATAACATCCACTTTTTTGACGGCATGTTCGGGCCACGCTTCTCGGCCTCGTTCGGGAAGTTTCGCCCCTTCGCCGAATTCGAATTCGGATTCAGCCACGCCAGCGTCAACGCCATCGTCTCCGACACGTCGTTTGCCACGGCCGCCGGCGGAGGCGTCGACTATCGCATCATCCGTCCCATCGCATGGCGCTTTCAGGGCGACTATGTCTCGACCCACCTGTTCGGCTTGTACCAGAACAACATTCGTCTCTCGACCGGGATTGTCGTGCGCTTCTAACCCGACAATACAACGATCCCCTTCATCTAGCATCTAACGAACCGAAGTGCCGTTGTGGCTCATAACGGCTGACCTGGAGGAGAACATGCGCAACGCTTTCTTCGTCGCGTTCTTGCTGACCTTGTTTGCCGGTGTCGCGGCTGCACAGGTGCCTACGTCGGGCAACGTCTACTTCGGCTACACCTACTACAACACGGATCTTTCGCCGAGCCGCGGCGACCTCAACGGATTTCAGGCTACGTTCGAAGGCAAAGTGGCGCCTATGCTGGGAATTGTGGCTGACTTCACCGGGCACTATGGTTCGCTGAATCTCCCGGTGCTCTGCTCGCTCTGCACGCCCGGCGCGACAGCCAGCGCGAACGCTCACCAATATGAAGCCATGTTCGGACCGCGCGTTTCGTTTCCTGCTGGCAAGTTCCGTCCGTTCGCGGAATTTGAAGTGGGCGTGGGGCACATCACCACGAACGGTTCGGCGACATCTGCAAATCTAATTACGCCTTCTGACACTTCCTACGCGACCGCTCTCGGCGGAGGGCTGGACTACAAGGTCTTCAGCCATATTGCGTGGCGCCTGGAGGGCGATTACGTGCACACCCACTTTCTCGGTGCTGGACAGAATAACGTTCGGTTGTCGACAGGACTGGCATTTCACTTCTAGACAATCTTCGTTCTTTCAGCACAAATAAAAAACAGGATTCAGCTGGTTGGCTGAATCCTATCTTTTTGTGGCCGGCAAAACTTGTCTAAAAAAGAGGCGAGAACTAGGCTCGCGGCGCGCTGTCCGCCCAGTATTTATGGTCGCGCAGAAAATATTTCTCGTTCCAGAAATTCATCGCGGTCCACAGGAACAGCCATCCCACCCGCAGGTGACCCATCTTCTGGAAGCGGCGGTTGGTGGTGTAGACTCCGCCGCGTACGATCGAAAAACGCATGCGCTCGACCTGGTTGCTCAAACAGTAGTCTTCGGCGTACAAAATCCGCTCATTAAATCCGCCCAGGTCCCAGAACTTTTTCCGTTCGAAGAACATGAACATTCCGGTCGCAAACGGGCGATGCAGCCACGACAGGTACTGAAAGAAATCGTTCCCTGTATAGAACAGTTTGTCGATCCAGCTGCCTTGGTTGCACAGAATGTTGGTGGTCACGCAGTGCAGTTGCTTGCGCTGCGCGCGCTCGACGCAGCGCCGGATCAGCGACCGGTCGGCCAGTTCAATATCCGCATCCAGAAAAAGCAGGTAGGGAGTGTCGGCCTGGGCTGCGCCTTGGTTGCGTCCGAACGAGGGCATCCCGCCGCGAATCACGCTCACGTTCAAACGGTCGCGGAAGCTCATCACGATCTCGGGAGTTCCGTCCGTCGAGTTCGCGTCAGCGACTAATACTCTCGTACTCGACATCTTCGAGTAGTCCTGATTCGTCAGCGAGGTCAACAAGCGCGGAATCAGCTTCGCTTCGTTCTTCGCTGGAATCACGATCGTCAGTTCGTTCATGCTCGTGTTGGTTGTAGTCATGAATTTCTACCCCCTGTTCATCGATTGTGAGATAGGTGAGTCGCGAATCGACCCACCCGCCTGAGTTGTAGTACTGAATGCCGTCTTTTTCCCGGTGAAGCGCCTCGTGCGTGTGTCCGCAAAAAATTCTGTCCGCCCCGTGATTCCGCGCGTAGTTCAGCGCTCCTGCCGCCACTTTCGGTGACATGCGCAGCCAGCGCGTGTTCAGCCGGTCGATCATCCGCGCAATCGGCTTGCTTTTAAAATCCAGCTTCTGCAGCAGCAAGTACAGCGATGTTCCAAACTGGCTGAGCCGGATCCGGTCCACCTGAAACCCGTCGAACTGGTGACCATGAATCGCAACGTGCCGCAGCCCGCGATATTCCCATTCGTAATGCTGGTACACGCGAATCCCCACCAGGTGCGACATGATGTCGGTCAACCCGTGGTCGTGATTGCCCTCCACCCACACCACTTCGATGTTGCGCTTGGGATTCGATAGCTTTCGGATATACCCGAGAAACTTCCAATGTTCCTTGGTGAGGCGGGCAAAATTGAGGTCGGCAAAAATATCGCCCAGCAGAATCAGCCGCTCGAAGCGATTCTCTTTCAACACCCGCGTAGCTTCGCGCGCGCGACTGGTCTCTGCACCCAGGTGCAGGTCCGAAAGGATCAGCGTGTTGTACACGTGCGGATCCATATTCTTATTTCTAGCAGCGAAATGTTAAGGGTTGATGAAAGGTGCATCAATTTTGGTGCATAGGGTAACTACCCAAGTAACCAGCGAAAAGGGTTCATTTTCCTGACACAAAGCCGGCATAACCGTGGAAGAGCGGCCCTTTAGGGCCGCGTAACGGGCACAAAATGAATCGGGCTTCAGCCCCTGTGGACCCTACTGCAGCGCTTTAAATCCCATGCACTGCGCCCCATCCGGAGGCGTCGTGCTCCCCCCGGCATTCAAATCCACGCGGATCACATTCTTATCGGTCGAGCAAAACAACCGCTTGCCCGTGCGATCGAACACCACCGGCGCCGCACTCGCCACATAACTCGTGCTCATCCCATTCCCCGCGCCACCGCCCACCGCCACAAAGTTATATCCGGACTTCGTCCCTCCCGCCAGACTCTGATCCAGCAAGCATGCTGTGGCCGAGGACTTGGCGCACGGTTCCGCCCCGCCCAGGTTCGTCAGCGAATCCGCGTATCCGCCATAGGCCGCCATGTACGAGACCTCTGCAGTGTTGATAGCCCGAATCGAAGCCACGGCCGAAGCCTCATTCGCGTTGATCTTTGCGTTGGTTATGCTTGGAATCGCGATCGCCGCAATGATGATGATCAGCGTGACCACGATCATCAACTCCAACAAAGTAAATCCCGCTTGACGTTTCATCCCGACCCTCCCCGCCGCGAAAGCCGCAACACGACAGAGAACGGTCATCGAGACTCAAACTTGCGGAAAAAAGAGTTCTTCGCTCGGCGTTGCGGCCGGAATGGGAAGGGGACGTGCTGGCCGCGGTCACCTCGGCCGACGAGTGAACTCCTCAAATACCTGGAACGCTCCCTCAAAGTAGGTGGAAGCACAACCGTGGAAGAGCGCCGGTTCAGCGCCAAGAACAACCATGAAAGAGCACCGGCTCAGCGCCAAGCACAACCGTGGAAGAGCGGCGCTTCAGCGCCGCGTAAAACGCCACCGCACTTGGGCTTTAGCCCCCAGCTCACTGCGCCGGCGGCACATACTCCTTCGGCTTGGCCGAGCCTTCGCCGAAGAAAAACTGCTCCATCTGCTTCACAATCACTTCCTGATCCTCGCGCCGCGCCGGATTCAGCCGATACTCGTTCAGCAGCATCTTGCAATGCTCCACCCACATCCGCCACGCTTCCTGCGACACATTGTCATACACTTTCTGTCCCAGATCGTTGTCGAACGGAGGCTCGTCCAGCCCCGGCATATCCTTCTTCAGCTTCACGCAAAAAACATTGTGCGCCATATCTTCCCCAGAATGAATTCAGAGCGATTCAACTGCCGAAAAGATTATCTTACACGCACATCGACGGTCGCGGTCGTCACTTCATCCGGGCCGAACGCGCTGTCAGAATTTGACCACGAGGCCAGTGGATATGCGCACGACGTTCGGAACCAGGAACTGCGTCACTTGGTCGTCCACTGTCTGAAACCGGGTGTGAAGCCAGTCCACCTGGCCGCGAATCGCGAACAGGCGCGTCAGACTATAGTCGACTCCGCCTCCCGCCGCGTACGTTAACGAGTTAGGGTTCGTAAAGATCGGACCAAATGGCTGAACCACCGAGAACTGAACGTTGGTGTCCCCGATCAAGAAACGTGCAAATGGCGTCACCCGCTTCACTCTGAACCAGACCTGTGGCCCAATCAAAAATGTGTGCACTTTGGCGCTGTAAAGCCCCCCGCTCGGGTAGAACCCGGAAAAATCGAAGACCACACCAATATGGTGTGGATCGTTAAAGGTCGCCGACGCGTTCCACCCTTTCAAGCTGTTCGGAGACGCCAACGAGAAATCCTTGTTCACATAAGAAAACCCGCCGAAGACCTCCGTGCTAATTGGAGACTGCGCCGCAGAGACGCCGGCCAACAGCCATACCGCCAGGACCACATAAGAGAAACGAAGCATGTTGGACACCCCAGGCACAGCGAAGTACCGGTTTGGTGGGATGCTATCAAAATCCGTCGGGATGCACTCGAGAACGATCGACCCGCGTGCGGCATAGAGGGTCGTATAGTGAGGGATCTCGCTCCCAGATCATTCGGCCCCAGTCAATGGCAAGCAGAAGAAAAGAAGGACTGAACAGTTTTCTGCAGGTTCGTTCCACGAAGTTGTCCATCCTCGACCGCGTGCGCGAACCACTCCGAGTAAGGCTCGGCCTTTTGAGACGAAGCCTGCTTGTAGTCCGTGTAGATCGCGGCCGCGAGCACATGCATGCCGCCGTCTTGCTCCTTCCAATATTCGCAAACCTTGTGGCCAACCCCGAACTTCTCGCTCACCAGCTCCTCTAACGCCTGCACCGAATCTTCTTCGATATAGCCAGCCGTCGTGTTGTACCCGAACGAAGAGTCATGGTGCTGAACCTTATCCATCACGAGTGGATCGCGTCCCAACAATTCAATGGCCTCGCGCACCTTCGGATCGTCCGCGTGATAAGGCGGGTGCATGAGCTCGTGAATCGCATTGTGCAGCACGATGCGAAACGGATACGACACATGCGTCAGGAAACGCAGCCCGGTAATGCGGATTCCGTGAGGCTCGGAATAAGCTAGCAAATATACCGTGATCGTTTGCGATGGCAGCGGAAATCCCAGGTAGCTCTCAATGACAGGAATAATGTTGTACTTCGGCAGCTCCCCAGAGATCCCCGCAATGCGCTTCTCGATCTTGAGCTTAGCGTTCGCTTCCCAATAAGCCGGAAATCCTACCCGATCCAATGCCCGAAGCGCCGCTTCCAGTGCCGGCCTCGCCGCCTCATAATTCTGCCATTCATCGGCGCTCCAGTAAGAAGTTTTCTCCAGTGCCGCTTTCATTGCAGCGCTGTCGTGCGCGGTGCGGATCATCTCCGGCAAAGTTTCGTCATCGACCGCGGAATAATAAAGCGCCAGCTTCGCCGAGATGATTCCATGCCCCTCATCCTTGATTACATGTTTCAACTGAGCGAACGCAGCCTGTTCGTCCGGCGTGAACCGAGCATGGAAATGATCGTACTCAGCCTGATAGTAGTGCAGATAATAAGGATCGCCGCTGAGCGCATTCAACAGGCAGAGCGTGTCGTACTTGAAAGAAGGTTTCAGTTGCCAGTCAGTTGTTGTATGAAACGAAGCTGCCTCGGCCAACAGAAGGGGTGTAACCGTGGCAGAGCATACGAGAAGACAGAGCAAAGCTAGAATCCGGCGCATTGCTTGGTTCTAAACGGCCGCCGCGCTTCCTGTCTTGAATCCATTTGCAGCCAATCGCCACTCCCGCGGCCCACTTCCCGTCAATCGCTGAATGCTCCGCGTCATGTGCGACTGGTCGGCGAAACCAACATCGGCAGCGATCCTCGCCAGCGGCGCCCGCGTCTCTCGAATGAGTCTCCATGCCCGCCGCGCCCGAGCGCGCGCCCGAAACGCCTCGGGCGAAACGCCAAACACCAAGGCGAAACCCCGGGACACCGTCCACGGTGCGATCCCATTCTGTTCACCCCACTCCGACAGCCTGAGAGAAGGATTCTTCAGCATCGCCGCCGCCAAGTGATCCGGCCAGTCGGCCGGCTGCCAGCTTTGACTCCGGGCACCGGACAAGAGCAATTCCGCCGCCTCTCGAGAACTCCGTTCCGCCACCCGCGCAACCAAGTCAGCGTCGGCCACTCGCGCCATTCCCGTCGTGAAGAAACAACCCGCAGGCAGCCGAACATTCAGCACCACCGCCCCGCTCGCCGAGAAACGGTCCAGGTGGCCTTCAAACTCTTCGTGGAAAATCACATTCCCGGCTTCAACGCGGAACCGTCCATGATCCCCCGCTTCTTCGTATCCGCCGGAAAGCACCACAGCCGCGTACGCTTCCTCGTGGACATGACGAGCCAGAACCGAAGCTCGGATTGTCTGCCACATGCGCATCCACTCCAGTATGCCCCATCTGATCGGTGGCAGCGACGTCTTACATAAGCATCCTCTAAGACGGCAAGCGCACGAACTGCCCTGATTCTGAAGTTCCTCTAATAATGTGAAGCAAACTCCTGTTCGAGCACACGCCAGCCTCCCTCGACCCTTCGGTGTCACAACGTTGCATCTTCTGAACCTCACCTCCGAACCCCAACTCTGAAGCCCGCTACAGCACGCCCTGCGCGTGAGCACCAGACCCGTTGCCACAATCGTCCCTTAACGAGCGCACGAAAGGCCGTTGTTGGCTGCTGCTGGGCAATCGATTTGCTCCTCGCTGAAACGCACCGAAAAAGCGACCGCTCGCGATTGCGCAGAGTGGTCAGCCTGCAATTCACCTGTGAGGAACTATGCATCGTGCTCTCGTTTTGATCGTCGTTGCCGCCTTGTCGTCAACCTGTCCTTCGCTGTATCCATCCGCTACAGCAGCCACGTCCACAATGCCTTGGGCGTTCAACTCTGACAATCTCTACTGCACTGTGCACAACGTTGTAGTCGGGCATGCGACCGATGGCCCAGCGAGCCTGCCTGAAAACTGCATCAACTCCTCGCTCGCCAGTACACCCTCTCACGGAACACTGGTTCGGCTGGCCGCCGGAGGCAACCTGCAGGCGGCTTACGACGCACTCACGTGCGGAGAGACTCTGTCCATCGCCAGCAACGGAACCTGGGTCGGCCCCTTCAACTTCACGCCAAAGAACTGCGACGCGCAGCACTGGATCACGATCAGAACAAATGGCGTTCTGAGCGCAGCCGGGGTAAGAATCACCGCCGCCTATCTTCCCCAGATGGCGAAGATTTATCTGAAGCCCGGCTCGGTCGCGAACGCCGTTACCGGCGACCACATTCGCTTCGTCGGTATTGCGTGGTTGAAGCAACCGGGGAATCCGCTGGTGAACTTCGTCACCATGGCCGGCTCACACGATATCGTCTTCGATCGCAATTACGCCCACGGCAATCCCGGAGAGGAAACTCGCAGGTTCGTTGACCTCAGCGGCGGAAATAGCATCGCGATCGTCGAATCCTGGGTCGACGAGATGCACTGCATTGCCGTAACCGGCTCATGCACAGATGCCCAGGCGATCTCGGGGGGCGCTGGATCAATTCCGAGCGGCACCTTTAAGATCGTCAACAACTATCTGTCAGCTTCGACCGAGAACATTATCTTCGGTGGTTCCGCAGCCACGGTCACTCCGTGCGACATCGAAGTCCGCAACAACTACCTGTACAAGCCGCTCTCCTGGATGCCGACCGGCCCCATCCATGTCGCCCCCACCTATGTGGTGAAGAACCTCTTCGAACTGAAGAACGCTTGCCGCGTGCTACTCGAAGGCAACGTGATGGCCAATACCTGGGGCGGGTTTAGCCAGGTCGGGTACGCGGTGCTCATCGGGCCAAAGAATCAGGCCGCGGATACGGGGAACGTTTGTCCCCTCTGCTTCATCTCCGATGTGACGGTTCGTTATAACTACATCACGACGGCGTCGGGAGCATTCCAGATCGCCAATGGGTCCAGCGACGACAAAGGCTGGGCGGATGGCGGGCACAACTATTCGATTCATGACGACGTGTTCGACAATCTGCAGTACCCAGGCTGTTATGGATGTGGTCAAAACACAGGTCAAATCGGCAGCGATTATCAGGCCACAAACCCTCCGCCGTCGGCTGACGTCCTCCACGACGTGGCCATCGATCATCTGACGGTGATCACCGCGCCCACCTGGCCAGCGCCGGGCTCCATGAGAGCAACCGCGATGCTGAACATGAGCGGGCCGCCGGCCGCGAACCCGACCAGCACGCCACAGATCAGCAACGTCACCTACACGAACTCAATCTTCGCTAGCGGGGGGACTGGGTTCTACCCCACTGGCGGCGGAGAAGACAACTGCAGCGTACCGGGCCCGAGTGTAAAAGTCAGCCTGGCCGATATGATCGCAGGCTGCTGGACGGGCAGTTCCTGGTTCAGCGGAAACGTCGTTGTCGGCTACCAGGGCCGGAGCAGCTGGCCCGCCGACAATTCGCTTTCTGCGTCATGGTCTGCCGTCGACTTTACGAACTACAACAACGGAAGCGGCGGCGATTATCATCTCTCCTCTTCCAGTCCCTACAAAGGCGCAGCGCTGGACGGCAGCGATCCCGGCGCTGACATTGACCTGGTGTTGCAGTACACGCGGAAAGCAATGACCGGGGTGGATTGAGTAGAAGGGATTCGACGAGGGTATGGGGTTTGGCGAGCCGTCGTTTTTATGCGCGGTTGGACTAAGGTTGTTGCAAACTTCCGCGAAAAGCAGCGGTGTTAAGCGAGGAGACCCTCGACAAACCCCATCACCCCTCGCGCCCTTAGCCTGCCAACCGATCGGGAGTTTTACCAGCAGGCGTACCTGCGATCATGTGCCGCTTGGCCAGAGCTTCAATTTCAGGCTCGGTCACCGCCGAGAGGTCCGCGCTTTCCGTGGCGATGACGCGTCGAGAAATGTCGGGATGATGGGTCTTCAAGTATTCTTTCAAGAACTCGGCCGCATTGCTCTTCCCAGTTGCGTGACCGATGAGCACGATCTCAGTCGCCGCAGTAATATCTTTTGCGACCTCTTCATAAAACGAATCCTCTTCCGGCACGCGCTCGCCACGGTAGTGCGCTTCCTTTCGATGAATCAGATGATGATGGAAATCGTAAGGATCGTAAGGTTTCACCGTGCGTTCGTCTGCCGGACGGCTTCCACCCAAATCGTGGTAAACGTGGGCGGCGTGGTGGTCGATCACGACAATCATCCGGCCGGGCTGTGGCGGTTCTTGTCCACCCGCAGCCGGTCCTGCTTCCTTCAATAATTTACGCAGCCGGGAAACTTCCTCCGCGCCGAGATCATGGCTGGGCGGCCGTTTGAAAAACACGCGTTGGTCGCCGACGCGGAACACAAATTCATCGCCGCCGTGGGGCTGGACCTCACCACCCAGATGCGTGACCAGATCGACGGCCTCGCTCCAGCTGAGGTTATGCGGCAGCTTGCCGCTTACAAGGTTTTGGTACAGCGATTCCAAGTGTTTGCTCATCGCACCAGTATAGTATCGGCGGCTGTAAAGTGGAATGCCACTCGCTGTCTAGATGTGCGAGACGATGGCCAATCCGCCAACAATTGCGATCGCGTCTTCCGCAATCGCCGCAATGAGGTCCGGCACGTGGGCCTTGAACACCACCGCATGACGGATGTTATATCCGGCAAACGCCCCGGCGATCGCACCGATTGAGGCGATCACCCCCGCCAAAGACGCCGATATTCCGGCGCCGGTAGCAAGCGCCAGACCACTTGCCCCTCCCAGAACAATCCGCGCTATCAGGCCCACGGGTGCTGTGCGCGCCGGGGTCTTCGGCAGCTTATCGGCGACCAGTTCGACAATCGCCAGCAGCGTGAACACCATCAGTGTAGATCGATGATCGATGAAGGCAAACTTCGTTCCAGCGAAATGCAACCAGCCGAGATGAGCCGCCCAACACACGATTGCGGGCGCCATCAAAGAGCGTACCCCATCTACAAAACCAAGTAGAAACGATAGCAGGAACGCCATGATCGTCTGTCCTCACAGTATCTTAACGCCGGATCGCTGAGTGTTGCCCGATTCCGACCCTCGCTAACGATAACTAAGGCTATCAGCCAATTTCACCCTGTGATGCCGGGTTGTGGGTGACGAAATTCGCTCATTTCGATTGAAACGTTTCCCTTCCGAAACTCACTATCTCTTATTGCAGGTATCGGGGTTGCGAGCTGCACAGAGCATGTGTGAGATTCGTGGCCTGATGTTGGCAGGAGGCCATTTTTGATCTCGACGTATCCCACCGCGAAACGAACCATTCTGTGCATTGATGACGACGAAGCCATCCTGCATTACGAGAAAGCGCTGCTCGAAAAGTCAGGATACGCTGTCCTCACGGCAGGGTCGCCACAACACGGACTCATGCTCGCGACCATGTGCGATTGCGATGCGGTCCTGCTCGACTTCGAGATGCCCGGGATGAACGGACATGAAGTCGCCTGCGAGATAAAACTCGTGAAGCCCGAACTGAGGGTCATATTGCTCTCAGGTAGCGATGTACCAACCCATGCGTTGGCCTTCGTCGATGCTTTCGTGCCGAAGCTCGAAGCAAATCGGCAGTTGCTGCCCGTGATCGCGAAGCTTTGCAACTGGACGCCTGAGGATGCAGGCATGATACCGAACGCCCGGTAGTGGCCAGATCCGACAACTGCCTCCAGGCCTATGCCAACTCTATAAGGGGTGGTGGGCCCACCAGGATTTGAACCTGGAACCAACAGATTATGAGTCTGCTGCTCTAACCGTTGAGCTATAGGCCCGCAAAACTCAATCTAGCATATTCGCGGACACCCCATCCCACCTGGCAACGTGGCGTCATCCCGACCGGAGCCGCACTTCAGGCGAAGGGAGGGATCTCCCGCTCACCGAACCAAGCATTGAGTGCGCCGGAGGTCCCGCAACGCATTTGGAAGTCGGGCCGCGCTCATCACGACCGCGAAGAGGCCCGCCGCGCGCCGACTCCCTACTCCTCAGTTCCAAACCGTTTAATATCGTCAGCCGCTTCCGCCACGACGACCGGCTCTTTCCCCTGCACCAGTTCGCGCACCTTCTCCACCACATCCGGATTCGCCAGCGTGGTAATGTCCCCGATATTCATCCGGTTCGAAATGGAAGCGAGCACACGCCGCATCAGTTTTCCAGACCGCGTCTTCGGCATATCCGGGCACAATGTGGATATGCTTCGGCCGCGCGATCTTGCCAATCATGGTTTCGATCGCCTTGTTCACCTTGTCAAGAATTTCCTGACTCGGCGCGATTCCCGGCTGCAACGCGATGTAAACTTCCGGCACGCGCCCCTTGATCTCGTCGACCACCGGCACCACCGCCGCTTCCGCCACTTCTGAAACCGTCAAGCACGCCGACTCGATTTCCTTCGTCCCCAGCCGATGCCCGGCCACGTTGATCACATCGTCGACGCGTCCCAGAATGCGGAAATATCCATCCACAGCCTCGACGGCTCCATCAGCCGCAAAATACGGCCAATCGCGCCAGTTCTTGCTGTTCGGGTCCTTGCAATATTTCCGGTAATACTGATTCACGAAGCGTTCACGATCGCCCCAAATCGTCTGCATAATCCCCGGCCAGGGATTGCGAATGCAAATATTTCCCGCCTTCCCCGATCCCGCCGCAACAATCTCTCCCATCTCGTCGCGAATCTCCGGAAAAATTCCCGGCATCCCCGGCCCCGCGCTACCCGGCTTCATCGGATCCAGCGCCGGTTTCGTGCTGCACAGAAACCCTCCGTTTTCCGTCTGCCACCACGTATCGACGATCACCGCCTCGCGCTTGCCCACCGTCTCGTAGTACCAGCGCCAGACTTCAGGCTCAATCGGCTCGCCCACGGTGGTCATATGTTTGAAGTGGTAGTCGTACTTCGTCGGCTCATCGTGCCCCGCCTTGCGCAACATGCGGATCGCCGTCGGTGACGTGTGAAATATATTCACTCCCAGCCGCTCCGCAATCCGCCACACCCTACCCGCATCCGGAAAAGTCGGAACGCCCTCGTAAATGACGCTGGTCGCCGCCAACGCCAACGGCCCATACACAATGTAAGAATGCCCCGTGATCCATCCAATGTCAGCCATACACCAGTACACATCCTCAGGATGAATATCCTGAATGTACTTCGAAGTCCCCGCCACATAAGCGAGGTAGCCGCCAGTGCGGTGCTGGCATCCCTTCGGCTTCCCCGTGCTCCCGCTGGTGTACATCAAAAACAGCGGCGCTTCCGCATCCATCGCAATCGGCGCCACGATCTCACCCGAATAGTTCGGCAGGATTTCGTCGACAAAACAATCACGCCCCTTCACGAACGGCGAAGCCGAAGCATTCTGCCCGGGCCGCCGCCGCCACACCAGCACCTTGTCAACCTTGTGCCCTTCTTTGCTCGCGACCTCGAGCGCAATGTCGGCGCCCGCCTTATGATCGAGCATCTTGCCGTTGCGGTAATAGCCGTCCATCGTGATCAGGATGCGGCTGCCGGAGTCGGCCACGCGCGTGCCGCAAGCCTCGCCGCTGAACCCTCCAAACACCACCGAGTGAATCACTCCCAGCCGCGCGCAAGCCAGCATCGTCACCGGCAACTCCGGAACCATCGGCATGTGAATGGTGACCCGGTCTCCCGCCTTCAGCCTGCAAAAATCCCGCAGCAGCGCGGCAAACTCGTTCACCCGCACGTATAGTTCGCGATAAGTCACCGACACAGGCGCTTCGCTCTCTGGCTCCGGAACAAAAATCAACGCCGCCTTGTTCTGATGTTTCGCCAAATGCCGATCCACGCAGTTGTATGAAGCATTCAACTTGCCGCCCGCAAACCACTTCCAAAATGGCGGATCGTTCGTGTCAAGCGTCGTGTGCCAGTACGAGTCCCAACTCAGCAGATCGGCATACTCCCGAAAGCATTCCGGAAAATTCTCTTCGCTGAAGCGCTGCACGACACCGGGATCCGTCAGATTCGCCTGCCCCACAAACTTCGCCGATGGGTAGTAATATTCCTCCTCACGCCAATGCACCGCGATCTGCGCCTCGCTGGTCTCCACCACTTTCTGTTTCTCGCGAATCTCCGCCATGATCAGTTACCCCTCGTATGAATTAAGTCTGAGACCATTATCGACAATTCTCTATTGCCATGTTGCGCGGTGGTGCAGGAAGCGAGAAGAAACCAGAAAACGGTGCCGCCTCACAAAACGGCCCGCTGAGTCATTTTCGGTTAGTGCGCCGCCGTCGCCTTTTCCGCTCCCAGGCCCGTGTTCGAGCGCACCAGCAGTTCGTTGAATTTCTCCTGGGAAGTCGCTTCGTGACTCACCAGAGTTCCAATGATCGCTCCCAGGAATCCCAGAGGAATACTAAGTATGCCGGGGTTCTCCAGCGGGAAAATGGCCGTGGCCTGAATCAAATGCCGCGCCGCGCCCGTCACCGTCGGCGGATCGATTCCCATCACGCTCGGGCTGATCACAATCAGCCCAATCGAGGCCAGCAACCCCACCGCCAGTCCCGTGACCGCCCCCGCCGTATTAAACCGCCGCCAAAAGATCGACAGCACAATCACCGGCAAATTCGCCGACGCGGCCACCGCAAACGCCAGCGCCACCAGGAACGCCACGTTCCACGTCTGCAGAACAATCGCCAGCCCAATCGCCAACCCGCCCACCACAAACGCCGAAATCCGCGCCACCAGCACTTCTTCGCCGGGTTTCCGCTCCACCCCATTGTGGATCACGTTAGTCCAGAAATCATGCGAGAACGAAGTCGTAGCGCTGATCGTCAATCCAGCCACCACCGCCAGAATCGTAGCAAACGCAATCGCCGAAATAAACGCAAAGAAGATCGACCCGCCCAGCGCGTTCGCCAGCAGCGGAGCGCTCATGTTCGTCCCGCCGTGTCCTTTAATGAAGTCAGGCCCCACAATCGTCGCCGCTCCGAATCCCAGAAACGTCGTCATAATATAAAAACTTCCGATCAGCACCATCGCCCATACCACGCTGTGCCGCGCCGTCTTGGCATCCGGCACTGTATAAAACCGCACCAGAATGTGCGGCAATCCCGCGGTACCAAAAATCAGCGCCAGCCCCAGCGAGATCAAATCGAGCGGCCCATACGGAGGTTTATAGCGAAGTCCCGGCGTCAGAAAATCCTTCACCACCACCGCTCCCTTGGCATCGTGATACGTCACTTGTGAGATCGCCGCAAAAAACTCCCGGAAGCTGAAGTGAAAATGCGCCATCACCAGGATGCTCAACAGCAACGTTCCCGCCATCAGCAGAATCGCCTTCACAATCTGCACCCACGTGGTCGCCAGCATCCCGCCGAACACCACGTAAACAATCATCAGCAGCCCCACCCCGATCACGGCCTGATTGTAAGTAACCATGCCTCCGAGCAAGAGTTTTACCAGCGTCCCCGCCCCAATCATCTGCGCAATCATATAAATCGTGCTGACCGTCAACGTGCTCAGCGACGCCGTAGCCCGCACCGGCCGCGGCTTCAGCCGGTAAGCCAGCACGTCGGCCATGGTGTACTTGCCCGCATTTCGCAGCGGTTCGGCGATCACCAGCAGCACGGTCAGGTACGCCACCAGCCATCCCACAGAGAACATAAATCCGTCATACCCCTGAAACGCGATGATGCCCGCGATCCCCAAAAACGACGCCGCGCTCATGTAGTCGCCGGCCACCGCAACCCCATTTTGCCAACCCCTGATCTGCCGGCTCGCTGCAAAATAAGCGCTCGCCCCCGCCGACCGTCTCGACGCCCAGTAAGTAATGCCCAGAGTAATAGCGATGAACACCAGAAACATAATCAGCGGAATATTCGACATGGCCTACTTGCCTCCCTGCGCATCTCTGGCTTTATCGAACTCGGCCTTGTCGAGTATGTCTTTCGCGAGCCGGTCAAAATTGTTGGCAGCCTTCACGTACAGCCCGGCGATAATCCACGCGACAAAAAATTGCGACAGCGCAAACAAATACGCCAGGTTGACGAACCCCACCTTGGTAGCCATAAACTGCGGCGCGTACCCCACCAGAACGGGCAAAGCAAAATAGTAGACGACGAAGAAAACGAATGCCGGCACAATGAACATCCTCTTCGTCGCCATCAAATCCTGAAACGGCCGCCCGTTAGCGATCTCATCCCAGGTCGCCTTCGATGTTTGATACTGCCTCGGTTCCGCAACCTCCGGTTTAATCGCTGCTTCGGCCATAGCGCTCCTTAATTAGGACGAGTTCATTTTTCAGCGTCCCAGATTTGCGGCTACATTGTGCTTGAGGCATGCCGGTTCCGCAACCAGTTTGTGCGTTCCAGAATTCTGCGCACGAACCATACGCGATGTTTCACATGGGAGGCGAACGGGTCACGTGGGGACGGACGCATTCGTCCGTCCCGCGAAGGCGAAGCCGAGCGGTCCCGACCACAAACCTAATCCGAGCACAAACAGGTGCGTATCCTAACATCGCGCGCCTTGCACGTTAGGGTGGGCCAAGAAATCTATCGCCAAAAACAAAAAGGCGCCCCGCAAGGGACGCCCAAAGTCCGAACTCAAAAGCTCTACGCGCCCGCGCCCTTGTGCATCTTCCCCACCTTCGCCAGATCCGCCAGCGCCGGCACCGACTCCGGTTCCGTGAGTTTCCGCTCGGGCAGCTGAGTGCCGCCTTTGAACGCATCAACCAGCATCTCAATCGCCAAGTCCGTGTTCGCGCGAATATAAATCGTTGCCGCCAGCGTCCCGTTGCGCACCCACGCCTGCCCGGTCTTCGGCATCCCATCGCAACCCGTGACCGGAATCTTCATCCATCGCGCTCGCTCACTCTCCGGAATTTCGCTGAACGCTTTCCTCGCGCCCACCGCCATGCTGTCGTCCTGCGCGCCCACGAGGTCGACGTGACTTTCCTGCGACGTGCGCAAGCGCAGCCACGAACTCACCGTCTTATGGGAACTTTCTTCGGTCCAGTTCGCCCGCATGCTCTTCACGTGAATATTCGCTGGCTTAGTTTTCAGCATCCCCGCCGTGCGCTCTTTCGCCGCGGAACTATTCGCCGGTCCTTCGATGTACAGAATCGATCCGCCATTCGGCAGCAGTGCCGCGAATTGCTGACCTTGAATCTTGCCTACTTCTTCATGATCAGAACTGATGGCAAACACGGGAACTTTGAAAACCCGCCGCAACTCCAGGATGTAATCCACTTCATGATTCAGCACAACCCAGCCGATTCCAGCTGCCGCGGCCGCCCGCGCGACTTGAGGAAATGCAGTCCCACCCGCAGGCTCGAAAATGATCGCGCTCGGGCGTGAATCCGCGGGAGTCTGCACATGCTGCAAGAGTTGCTGGCTCTGCGCCAGCGCGTCATTGTTGGCGTGGATAATTTTCACGTCGACGCCCAGCCGCCGCGCAGCCTTCTCCGCCACCGCTGCCTGCTCCTGCTGATAGTCGTTATCGTCGTTGGTAAGGGAAACCAGAAAGCTAAGGCGTTTCATTGAATGGGAACCTATCTCCGGATCATAAGACCTGCGTCCCGCTCATCAAAAGTGACCACAGTAACCGCTCACAGTCCAGTCTTGGGAAGAAGGTCCGTATCAGGGCATCGCTTTAGCAATGCCGCCAACGGGGCGTCAGAGTTGTAGCGGCTTCAGCCGCGTGTGGCATTGGTTCGAATGCGACTAACAAAGTCGCACGATCCCGAGCAACCGTACGAACGCTGGAAAGGGAATCGAGGGCCGAAGAAAAAATTCGAGGAGGAGCGAAATATTTACGCGTTCACGCCCCGGCCACAGCGTTCTTGGCCGCTTCACCCAGAAACGATTTCAGATTCGTGTCCAGACTTTCGCGGCCGGAGTCCGACAGTTCGACAAAGCGGAACGGCTGCATCCATCCCTGCGTCGCCCACATAGGAAACAGCATCTGCGCCTTCCCCCGAATAGTCGATTCACGAAGGTGAAAAATCAATTCCACTTCCAGTTTCTCGTCGAGCGGCTTCTCTAGATGAATCACTCCACCCGAAATCGACAGCTGATGAAACGCCGCTCTCACCAGCCGCTTGTTCGGCAACCGCACCAGCACCAGCACCGACCCGCGCAGCTTCACCCGAAACGGCCGGTCGGTCAGCTTACTTTCATTGCCTGACACAATCGGCGCCGTCGAATTGACCTGTTCAGACATATCCTTACTCAGAGTATGGCAGCGTGTAAGAGATTGACGAGTTACGAAAGAACAAGACCAACTCGTTTTGCTCGCGTGGAGACGCAGCTTGCTGCGTCTTGCCGGATCGGTGACCGCTGCCGGTGCGCAACGGGCATTAACGGCCGATAAAGCTTGGCCCGTACTGATAGCAGTGTGATCCTACTTGCGGGAACGCGCTTCGTCGCCTTCCGCAACCAGGTTATACGGCCAGGCTTTCTTGTTCACCGTAACTGTCGGAGCGCTCGCCGCAGCCGCCTTCGCGGGGCCGGTCGCGGCGGCCACAGGCGCAGTCACAGGATAATTGAGCGCCGCAAGATTCCAATCGTCCGGAGGATTAGTAATTCCCCACACATTTCCATGCGTATAAAGCGAAGCCCCAATCAGAAACTGCTTGCCGTCGTTGCCCAACGGCGTACAGTTCACCACGCGCGCGGTCACGCTGCCTCCACCCGGTAGATTGCTCAGCAGCACGGGCGTTTCCGGCAGCATCGCCTGCGCAGTCTGAAATCCGCAGCCCTGCGCGCTCACAATCAGCGCCATGCACTTGTCGGCAAACGGCCGCATCCGGTCGAGACTCGTCACGCTGATCGGAATCTGCACCCGGATCCGCGTGCTGCGTCGCGTCGCATTTTGTGTAAGAACTTCCATCTCAGAATTAGCCCTGCAATCGTAACTTCACAACCCAGAACTTTCACATCGGGGCAAAGCGCCAGCTCGATGTATTAGCTCCTTGTATTGTGACAGACCTGCATCTCAGTTCCACGATGACCGAGGTAACTGGAAAAGCCGCACGATCGATCGCAACTGATTCCAGATTAGAGTCAACAAAACACCCGGATTACAACCAGCTCTACAACCGGGCATTCAGCCGCGCCCGCCGGATCCCCGCCCGCACTCCCTCAGCCACAGCTTTTTCGTAGCCATATCGTTTCATCGCGTCCAAAGTGGCGGCCGCAATCCCGCCCAGCGTCGCCGCTTCACGAAGCAAATCCTCCAGCGGCTGCCCGCTCTCCCTCCAGTAGAGAATCGCCTCCTCCAGCGCATGCGCAGCCGCCGAGAAAGCTGTCTTCCGATCCAGTCCCGCAGCCTCAGCCGCCGCAGCCAATGTAGCCAGCGCATGATACCCAAGGCTCGGCGAGAACACCGTGCAGAAAGCGTCGAACCGCGTCTCAGGAATCTCCAACACCGGCCCCACCAACTCGAAAAATTCGCGCACCAACCTGCGATCCGCCCGCGACACTCCGAGATCATAAGCGACCGCCGTCAGCCCATGTCCAATCCGGCACACCGGACTCGGCATCGCCCGCGCCCACCGCACCTTATTACAATCACATCCGCACGACTCGCCTCGCGACCACGCAACCGAGCGCAGAATAGAGGTCACGCCCGCCACGCCCGCCATCAGCACCGCCCGCAATTTCTTCAACGGAATCCCCGCCGCCAGACTGACGCACAACCTCGGCACCCGGACTCCGCAAGCCGCAAGCTCCTCCAGCAACTCCGCCACAGACGCGGGCCGCACCGCGATAATCAACATCTCCGCGCGCAGCGCCGCAGCCCGAATCAAAGCCGACTTCAAATCCCGGGCAGCCTCAACCTGAAACTCCCGCCGCAACGCCCGCACCTTCCCCGGATTCCGATCAAACACCACAATCGCCCGCCGATCCCCCGCCAGCCGCAGCCCCGCGATCAGCGCCGCCGTAATCCGCCCCCCACCCAGAAACACCGTAGCTTTCATGCGCATGCCTTCGTATCAATTTCATTGCTCAACACCCGCCGCCCGTACAACCGTGGAAGAGCGGCCCTTCAGGGCCGCGTAAAGCGCCCAATAAAAGAAGGGGCTTTAGCCCCCGCGCCTCACCGGCTAGCCAACCCTCCCGCCGTCTCCCCGCCATCCATCGTGTAAACCTGCCCCGTCGCGAACGCCGCATCGTCCGACGCCAGATACGCAAACAGCCCCGCAATCTCCTCCGGCGCAGCATGCCGCCCCAGCGGAATCTTCCCATTCACCTCGGCCAGCATCGCATCCGTATACTCCGCCCGCTGCATCGGCGTCAGCACGTATCCCGGAGCCACCGCGCACACCCGCACCCGCGGCGCCAGTTCCAGCGCCATCGACCGCGTCAGCTCAATCACTCCCGCCTTGGTCGCGTTATAGTCCGCGTAATACGGATATCCCATCACCCCATTCGTCGACGCCGTCTGCAAAATCACTCCCGAGCCGCTCTCCCACATATGCCGCGCCGCCGTCTGCGCCACATAAAACACGCCCGTCAAGTTCACCGCAATCACCCGCTCCCACTCCTCCGGCGTAATATCCAGAAACTTGTGCCGGATGCTGATCCCCGCATTGTTCACCACCACATCCACCCCATCCATCAGCCGGATCGCCTCCGCAAACGCCGCCTCCACTTGCATCAGATCAGTCACGTCCGCAATAATTGCCTCAGAGATTCCGCCGTCGCCGACCGCGCGCAACTCATGCTTGATCCGCGCACACCCCTCCGCATCGCGATCCAGCACGCACACCCGCGATCCTTCCTCTAAAAACCGCTTCGCAGTGGCGGCCCCAATCCCGCTAGCCCCGCCCGTAATCAAAACCCGCTTCCCCTTCAGTCCCCGCATGAAGTCTCCCTAGTAGTGAGGAAGACAGTCTATCGGACTTGAGTAGGATTTTGACCCGTGTGGGGACGGGCGACTCGCCCGTCCAGCCGCCCCAGAATTATCGGCCCGCAGGTTTTGCTTTCGATTGTCATCCCGAGCGAAGCAGGACGGCGAGCCCAGCGAGCCGCCCTGCGCAGTCGAGGGACCTGTTGTCGTTTTTTCCGCACCTCCCCTTTGCATTCCCCCACTCCCCCGGTGTACAAAGGACGCGCAGGGAGGGGGTCCCGCGGCCAACGCCGCAGGACCCTTTTTGTTCCGTGGCTGAGAACAAGGCGCCAAGTGCCGATCGAGCTAGTAGAAAACGAAATTCGACGATTTCTCTCTACCCCAGAACCAGAGGTCATCTGCATCAGTGGGCACTGGGGGGTGGGGAAGACATTCGCTTGGAACCAATACCTGAAAGAGGCGCAGACGCAAAACGGAATCGCCCTCAAGCGCTATTCCTATGTCTCCCTCTTCGGCATCAACTCCCTGGACGAACTCAAGTACGCGGTCTTTGAGAACTCGCTTAAGACCTCTGAAATAGGCGTTGCGCCGAGCCTTGAGACCCTGGAGTCCAATCTCTTCGCGACGATCGGATCCCTAAGTAGAAAAACAGCCAGAAAGACGGCAGGAATCGCGCAACAAACGCCATTCCTAAAGAACTATTTGGGTGGGTTGGCCCCCGTATGGTTTTCATCTGTAAGGGCCAACGTCGTCTGCATCGACGATTTCGAAAGGCGTGGCGAGAATCTCTCCGTTCGAAGCGTCCTAGGGCTGATTAACAACTTGAAGGAGGTCAAGGGGTGCAAAGTCTGCTTGATTCTGAACGATGAGGCCCTTGACGAAGACGGCGACGAGTTCCGCAAATACCTTGAAAAGGTCGTCGACACAACGCTGAAGTTCACGCCGTCGGCCAGGGACTGCGTCCGCATAGCGCTAACTGAAAGGTCCGAGTCCAGCAAGTTGCTCGGGGAATACTGCGTCAAACTGGGCATCTCCAACATCCGGGTCATCAAGAAAATCGAACGATCCGTCCGGCAGGTGGAAAAGCTCGTGGCCGAATTCGACAGGGGCGTTTTAACACAGGCGACACACTCGCTAACCCTCCTAGGATGGAGTGCCTGCGAACCCACGAAGGCCCCATCGCTGGATTATCTGAAGAGGAGAGGAGCGATCGATTTCAGCAGCGCCGAGAAGGAAACGCCGGTTCCTGCAAACGAGGCAGCCTGGAACGCTCTCCTTGGCACCCACGGGTTCGGATCCATGGACGAATTCGATCTAGCGCTACTTGAAGGGACCCGCCAGGGATACTTTGATCCATCGTCAGTGAAAGAATTTGGGTCCAAGCTAGACAAGAAGATCAAAGCCGGCAACCTGGACGCATCCTTCAACGCAGCGTGGCGGATGTACCACGACTCATTCGACGACGATCAAGATAAGGTCCTCGACGCAATGCACGACTCGTTCCTCAAAGGAGCGCCATAATCTCGCCTATGAACATGAGCAGCACAGTAACTCTTTTCAAGGAACTAGGAAGGGAAACTCAGGCCTCTCAGATGCTCCAGCACTACATCGGGGCACGAGGCGCGGAACCGCAACTCTTCAACCTGAGGCATTATCCGTTTTCAGTTTCTGATCCCGATGTTATTCAGGCGTTCAACGACAAATACGCTACCTTCAAACGGGAAGCGAGCCCCCGGGAGATACTGCTGCGAATCTCCGACACAAACAGCTGGAGCTCCGAAGACATCAATACACTGGCTCGACTTTCTGCGGACGAATACTACAAATTATTTAAAGCCGCCAAGGCAGACCTTCTTAAGATCATCAACGCCTGCCTGATGTTTGACTCCATGGCGGACGCGACCGCCGATTACCGAGAAGTCGTGAGCCGGGCGAAGCAGGCTCTAACGCGTATTGGCGGCGAGTCGCGGATCAACGCGCGCAGAGTCAAAACCTATCTTAGGGGGTAGATCAGGCGCTAAACCGCAACACCAAAAGCGCAAACACACGAAGTTAGCCACTTGCTGTCGCCGGCCCTTTTCCCACAGCCTTCCACAGCCCACCCCTGTTCATCCAACCTTGACTGAGAAATCTCCACAGCCCAAACTGGGCCATGCTCAAAAGCCCTCCCAGCACGTCCCACCCCTCCTCCGCCCCAGCACGCCCCGAGCAATCCCCAACCCCAACCCCCCCCCATCAAACCGAACCCAGGAGAGTCCACCACCGCCTTCTCCGCCCGCCTAAGTGCCTATGTTCGCAATATTTTACTCGCAAGTCCTGAGTTTCCAAGATTATACGCGGACGTCGTCCTATCCTCCGCCCCTAACTCCAATGCCGCCAAGATCTTAGCTCCCCACTACAAAAAAATAGTGGAGCGCACCAACGCCAACATCGAGAGCGCAAATCTAGACAAAACCAAAAGGGAAACCATGTCAAACGTCAAAACCTGCACCCACATCAAAGTCACCGGAGTCCGTTGCGGCTCCCCCGCTCTTCGCGGAGAACAATTTTGCTATTTCCACCAGCGCATGCTCCGCACCGTCAAAGGACCACCCGCGACGCGCGTCCATCACGCCGCCCTCCTCGAGGACGAAGAATCCATCCAGGCCTCCCTCATGGAAGTCGTGAACGCCCTGCTCCGCGGCAGCATCGAAGTCAAGCGCGCCGAACTCATCCTCCGCGCCCTCAACACCGCCGTCCGCAACATCCGCCGCGTTAACTTCTCCCGCGTCAGTCGCATGATCACGCAGCTCCCCGATTATCCCGCCGTCCCCGACCTCGAAGTCGAAGAGGCCGCCCGCGCCGAAGCCGCCCGCCAAGCCACCCGCGCCGAAATAGCCCGAGTCCGCGCCGAGCACTTGGCACCATCAAACGTGCAGACAGCCCCCCTCCCTGAATTGTGTGGGGACGGGCGACCCGCCCGTCCGGGCGGCCCAGAATTATCGGGCCGCGGCGACCCGTCCACGAAGAAAAATGCCGCAATCGATCCCACTCGACCCAAGCCACCAGTAAGCGTGAAGCAGCCGGAAGCTCCGAAGGAGCGAAAGATTACAGCCCACGGCGCAAGCCGTGGGTGAGCGGCAGAAAAGAGAAACGAGCCCCGGTAGGGGCGAAAGAAACATGCGTAGCGGTGCCACGGGTCGCAAGTCAAAGTCAAGGTCAGCGGACAGGAGTGTCCGCTCCACACGAGCAAGAAGGTTCACAAAATCGCTAGATGGGTTTGCCGCGGAAGAAGTAGATCAGTTCGATGATCAGGATTACCACCACCATCAGTTCGAGGACGAAGGCGCGGGACTGGTTGAACTGGTCGACCATGAAGCGGTAGAGGTCTTCGGCGGTCTGCAGCTTTTCTTTGACCAGGTCTTTGTAGTCGGGGACTCCGACTTTGGCCGCGCACAGTTTGTAGAGGCGCGCGGAGAACATGTCGCTGAGGAACTTGATGGCGTTGTCGGCGCGCTCGGTGAGTTCGTTCACGTCGAGCAGGACGGTGTGCAGTTTGGAGGCGGCGCGCGCGGTCCGCCAGCGCGACCAGAGTCCGGTGCCTCCGGCGTCGAGGAAGTCGTAGACGTCTTCGAGTTCTTTGGTGAGCAGTTCGTCGTAGTGGCGGAACTCGAGCAGCTGCGAGTTGGCGTACTGCAGCAGCTGGATGGCGGTCTCGGCGCCGGCGTCGGTGTCGTAGATGAAAGCGGCGTTCCATCCGATGACGGCGAGATCGTTGGGATAGTAGGAAATGCGGGACTGCAGAATCTCCTGGCGCTCGCCTTCGGAGAGCATGGACATTTCGCCGCGGACGACCTGGGCGATGTGATCTCCTTGCGCGGCGAGCAGGTCGTTGGCCGAGGGCGCGCGCGGTTATGTCACGCACGTGAAAGATGAAGTAGTCCTCTTGCAGCCACTCGGACGGTAGTACGGTTTGACCAGAGCGGGCGGCGGCGCGTTCGAGCTTCTGTTTGACCACGCGCGAGGCTAGCTTCTCGAAGTTGGTGTCGGACGTCCAGCGGCAGGAGAGTTGGATCAGCGTGTCCCAGTCGCCGGAGAACGGGAGCTCGAAGACCAGGCTGACGACGCCGTAGTCGTAGTACTTGATCTGGCCTTCGAGGCGTTCGCCGCTGTCGAGAATCAGCGGCTCAAGCGACTCTTCGACCGGAGGGCGCTGGTAGCGGACGTATCCGGGAGCCTGGTGCTTGAAGCTGGCTTCGGCGGTGCGGGCTCCGAAGATTTTGCGGAGCTCGTCGAGGCGGATCTCTTCGCAGACGTCGAACTGGATCAGGACCAGGACCGAGCCGCGCAGCGGCACGGGGGCCGACGATGACTGGCGGCGATGACTGGACGGACGCGGCTTCGTCGGCGATCAGGTTGCTGACCATCGTGGTTGTGAGTTCGCGATCCATAGGCGCTCCGAAACGTTGCGGGCTAGAGGCTAGCCAGTTGGGCGCAGGAAGGAGCGCCTCAGGAGACTCTTATATTGTCCCAGAAAGCTGGGGATTGGGCTAGAGCTGGACAGTGCAGTTGCACGGGAGATCCTTCCCTTCGCCCGAAGAACGGCTCCGGTCAGGATGACGTAAGCGGCGTAAGTGGATGATATGTCAGCGGTTGCGGGTGAATTGCCAGAGGAGGAATGCGCCTGCGGCTAGGGCTCCTAGGCCCAGTCCGGCGCGCTGCATGGAGCGGCGGACTTCGGCTTCGTGCTGGCGAACGAGGCTGGATTCGGGGTACGGGCGACAGCAGGTTCCTCCACTGCGCCGTCGCTTGCGCTCCGGTTTCGGTCGGAATGACAGGTCATGGTGGCGGGAGCGACGAGCGCCATTTGCAGGACTTCGGCTAGGTGCAGGGCGTGGCGGTCGGTGCCTTGGGCGATTTGCTCGCGGCAGCTGAATCCGTCGGCGATGATTAGCCAGTCGGCGGGAGCTTTGCGGACGGCGGGGAGGAGTTCGAGTTCGCCGATGGCCATGGAGATTTCGTACTTGTCGTGCTCGAAGCCGAAGGAGCCGGCCATGCCGCAGCATCCGGGGGCGGGGGATTGGAAGTCGATGCCGATGCGGTGGAGGAGGGATTCTTCGGCGGTCATCTTCATGATGGATTTGTGGTGGCAGTGGCCGTGGAGGAGGGCTTTGCGGGTTGAGTTGCGGGAGCGAGGGGCTGGTGTGATTCGAGTTCTTGTTCGAGGAATTCGCTGAGCAGGAATGTTTGTTTGCTGAGGGCTTGGGCGCGGTGCGTCGTTCGGGAAGAAGTTGAGGAGTTCGTCGCGGAAGACGGCGACGCAGCTGGGTTCGAGTCCGATGATGGGGATTCCGGCTTCGATCTCGGGGCGAGAGTTCGTCGAGGATGTTGAGGAGCAGGGATTCGGCGCGGTCGAGCATGCCGAAGTCGTAGAGGGGGCGGCCGCAGCAGAGGTTGGCTTGCGGGATTCGGACCTCGTAACCGGCGGCTTCGAGGACTTCGACGGCGGCGCGGGCGGTGGCGGGGTGGAAGTAGTTGTTGAAGGTGTCGGGCCAGAGGAGGACGAGGTGTCAGGGGCTAAAGCCCCGTTCTTTTCTGGCGCGCTCACGCGGCCCTGAAGGGCCGCTCTTCCACGGTTGCGCTGTCGTCACCGAGGTGAGCGCCATGGACGCGCTTGACGTGTATCGCGGTGGCGGACGAATGCGTCCGCCGCTACGTGAGTTTTCGCGCGTGCGGTGGAACCAGGATTTGAATGTTTCTGGGGCGAAGGCGGGGATGCTGCGTTGGTGCGGGGATGCCGGCGACGAACTTTGCGATGTCGCGGAGGAACGGGAGTTGCGTGGTCAGATTCACGAGGCCGGGAGCATGGCGAGGCTAGCGCGCGCCCAGAGGTCGATGTTGCCGAAGGCGTAGGCGCTGCGCGGGCGGATGCGGCCTTCATAATAGTGAGAGAGGAATTCGGCTTTGTAGGTGGCGACGTCGACGCCGACGGGGCAATCGCTTTTGCAGCCTTTGCAGGCGAGGCAGAGGTCGAGGGATTCTTTCACTGCTTCGCTGCGCCAGCCGTCGCGGATGATTGCGTCTTCTCGGGTTTTTCACCCGTTTTTCGCATTCGGCTTGGCCTTGCGTCATTTCCCAGAGCAGGTGGGCGCGGCCGCGGGTGGAGTGTTCTTCTTCGTGCGTGACGCGGTAGCTGGGGCACATGACGCCGCCTTCTTCGCGGCGGCATTTGCCGACGCCTACGCAGCGCAGAGTGGCGGCGGCGAGGCTGCCGTGGTCGTCGGGAAATTGGAAGTTTGTTCGCGGCTCCCAGGGAGCATAGTTGGCGCCGAGGCGAAGATTTTCGTCGAGCTTGTTGGGCGTCTGCTCGGGCAAACCGATCAGCTTGCCGGGATTCATCTTCCAGTCGGGATCCCAGGCGGATTTGAATTTGCGGAAGGCTTGCATTAATTCGGGGCCGAACATTTTGGGGAGGAGTTCGGCGCGGGCTTGTCCGTCGCCGTGTTCGCCGGAGAGTGAGCCGCCGTAGCTGACGACCAGGTCGGCGGCTTCTTCGACGAACTTGCGGAACTTGGCGATGCCGTCTTTCGATTGGAGATCGAAGTTCAAACGCGTGTGGACGCAGGCGTGGCCGAAGTGGCCGTAGAGTGAGCCTTTGTAGCGGAACGCGTCCATCATTTTTCGAAGGTCACGGAGATAGGCGCCAAGTTTTTCGGGAGCGACGGCGGCGTCTTCCCAGCCTTCCCAGTTAAGCGGCTCGCCGGGGACGTGCGAGGTGACGCCGAGGCTGGCTTCGCGAATTTCCCAGATGCGCTTGGCTTGCGGGCCGGAGTAGAGGCGCGTGTTGGGCGGACTTGCGCTGCGGTTTAGGGCTGCGATGAGGCGCGTGAGCTTGCGATTCGGCTTCTTGTTTTGTCTGGCCGCCGAACTCGACCATGAGCCAGCCTCCGCCTTCGGGGAGCAGGGCGAGTCCTTCGGGATTGATGCCTTTGGTGCGGGTGTAGTGAGACTAGGAGATCGTCGAAGCCTTCGAGGCCGATGGGGTGGTGCTGCATGATTTCGGGGATGTGGTCGGCGCATTGGAAAATGTCGGGATAGGCGACGACGAGGAGAACGCGCTCGGGAGGACTTTCGACCAGGCGGCAGGTTGCTTCCAGGACTGTGGCGCAGGTTCCTTCGGAACCGACCAGGGCGCGGGCTAGGTGGAAGCCGTTTTCCGGGAGCAGGCAGTTGAGGTTGTAGCCGGAGACGCGGCGCGGGATGGGAGGGAATTTTTGGCGGATCTGAGCGGCGTAGGTTGCGGCGATGTGCTTTAGGGAGGCGTGGATTTGGGTTGCGCGGAGTGCGCTGCGGCCCGATACGTCCGGGCCGCCTGGATGGACGAATGCGTCCGTCCCCACACGATCCATGACTGCTTGGTCTGTTGTGGCCCGATGCGCTTGAATAGCATTTTTGCTGACCTGCAGGTGCGCGCCATCGTAGGTGACTACTTCCAGGGCTTCGATGTTGTCGTCGGTTTTGCCGGCCATTACGGAGTGGACGCCGCAGGAGTTGTTGCCGATCATGCCGCCGATGGTGCAGCGGTCGTGGCTGGCGGGATCGGGGGCGAAGGTGAGGTGATGCTTTTCGGCGGCGTTGCGGAGGTGGTCGAGAACGACTCCGGGTTGCACGCGGGCGATCCGGCGCGTGGGATCGATCTCGAGGATGCGCGCCATGTATTTGGAAAAATCGAGGACGACGGCGACGTTGCAGCACTGGCCGGCGAGCGAGGTGCCGCCGCCGCGGCAGAGCAACGGGGCGCCGAATTCGCGGCAGGTGGAGATGGCGGCGAGGACGTCGTCGGTGTCGCGGGGAAGAACTACTCCGATGGGGATCTGGCGGTAGTTGGAGGCGTCGGTCGCGTAGAGGGCGCGGCTGCCGGGGTCGAAACGGACTTCGCCTTGGACGCGCTTGCGGAGAGTTGCGGCGAGTGCGTCGGTTGAGGGAGCCGTCTTGTCGGGCATGGGGCGGTGTAGCTTTGCGGGAGTAACGGGCGAGTATATCGCAGATCGGCGGGGGGCTTTCGGCTGTTCGTCGTGGGCTGTTTTTTCAAACGGTCAACGCCGGCTTCTGACTTTGGGTAGAACAGGCTCAAAGTCCCCACTTCTCGCGCAAAGAACGCGCGAGAAATGGGGCACCCGGATTTTCCAACGCGCGGGAGCTTAGTTGGACTTTTTGCTTACGTTGGCGATCACGAATTTTGTGGCGTCGCCGCTGGGCTGAATGTTGATGGTGATCATGTTCTGCGAGTCGCCGGAGATAATGTTGCAGCGATTCGGATCGGAACTTGTTGTTGTGCCGGCGGGGAGTTTGGATTTGTAGAAGTCGCAGACTTTCTCGCCGGGGTCGGTGGTTTCAAACGTCCCGGTGACGGTGTGCATGCTGCCGAACGACATGGACGCAGTGCCGTTTTTCTGTGGGACAGCTCCGGGATAGATGTCGACACCGAGGTCTTTGGCAGCTTGTACCGGATCTTTGTTGGTTTCGACCGAGCCGAAAGGCGTTTCGACTTTTACGTTGTCGCCGTTCTGGGATACGTGAGCGCTTTTGGCGATGCGATGCAGGACGACGCCGCAGGTGACCATCGCGAGAAGGGCGATGCCGATGATGATGGCAAGGATAATGAGGATGATCTTGAGGGCGCTGCTGCCGCCTTTGGAGGGCGGAGGGGCCGTGGGTGCCGTTGCGGTTACGCCCGGAGTTGATGGTCCGGCGGAGATGGCGGCGCCGCACTTGTTGCAGAAGCTTGTTCCATCCGTTCACGGTTGCACCGCACTAATTGCAGAATGCCATAGGTCACCTCGTGGACGACGATGAATCGGATTGACGGGGGAGTATACCGCAGATTGAACTTGAAACGGAGGCGGTTTGTTTTGTGTGGTGGGCGAGGTTTCGGTAGCACTCGGCGAAACAGCAGGTCCCTCCACTGCGCTTTCTATTCCAGCGGAATAGAAAGCTTCGGTCGGGATGACAGCGTTTGTGGTGGTGCAGACTTTGAGGCGGCTTTTAGGCCCAGAGGCGGGTGCTGTAGTCGGCCATGGAGAGTGCCAGAAGAATGAAGAGGAAGAATATGGTGGAGATGACTACGAGCTTGAGGAGTTTTTCGTGGGCGCCTTTGAGGTGCATGAAGAAGAGGGCGACTAGCAGGGCTTTGGTGGTCGCGATGATTAGGGCGACGGCGGCGTTGAATGCTCCGAGGTCGAGTTTTGCTACTTCGTAGGTGAGGAAGGTGCCGAAGAGGAGTGCGATCCAGACGGCTGAAGTAGGTTGGGAGGGGCGAGGATTTGGAGTGATCAGACATGGTGGGCCTCGGAGTTTGGCGGTGCGCCGACGGTTCTGATGAGCGGGAGATCCTTCGCTCCGCCTGAAGAACGGCTCCGCTCAGGATGACGGCGCATCCAATCTGAAGAGCGGCTCCGTTCGGGATGACGTCCAATTAAATTTATTTTGATACTCAAACTCATAAGCTTCACCGGTGACGGTCGATCAAGTAGAGCAGGGGGAAACAGGTAAATCCACACGATGTCGACGAAGTGCCAGTAGAGGCCGCCGATTTCGAGTGGGGTGTGATATTCGGGAGTGAAGCGGCCTTTCCATGCCATCCAGAAAAGCCAGGCGAACAGGCCGAGGCCGATGATCATGTGCAGGGCGTGCAGGCCGGTCATGATGAAGTAGAGGGCGAAGAAAATCTGGGCGTGCTGCGGGTTGGCGAATTGATCGGGATGGCCGGGAATGGGCACGTGATCGAAGCTGAAGGATGCGCCGGGAACGTGGTGCTCTTCGAACTTGTCTTTGTATTCGATGCCTTTGATGCCGAGGAAGGTGCAGCCGAAGAGCATGGTGAGCGCGAGCATGACGAGCAGAAGTCCGCGGCGCGAAGTTTGCGCGGCCCAGATTGCGAGCACGACAGTTAAGCTGCTGCAGATTAGGACGGCGGTGTTGGCGCCGCCGAGGGCGGCGTCGATGGAAGTGCTGGCGGCGGCGAAGTCCGAGAAGTACCATCCGCGATAGATGAGGTAGGCGCAGAACAGGCCGCCGAAGAACATGACTTCGGTGGCGAGGAAGATCCACATGCCGAGGTTGGAGGAGTCGCGCTGCTGCTCTTCGGTGGCGAAGTGGTGCAGCAGAGCCGGGTTGTGTTCGCTGTGAACTGCGGCCGTGATCGCGGTTGTGGAGCTATCGCGACAACGGGGGCCTCCTGTTTCTGGGGCGCGTCCAGTTCCTCGTAGTTGTAGGCTTCCCAGGTCACGACCGGCTCTTCTTCAAAGTTGTACGTTGTGGGCGGCGATGGCGTTTTCCACTCGAGGCCGGCGGCGTTCCACGGATTGTCGGGCGCGGGCTTGCCGTAACGCATCGACCAGAGGAAGTAGATCATGGGCAGCAGATAGCCGATGCCGAGAACGGTTGCGCCGGCGGTGGAGAGCACGTTGAGCACCTGAAACTCGGGCGGATATTGGTAGTAGCGGCGCGGCATGCCGACGTAGCCGAGAATGAACTGCGGGAAGAACGTCAGATTGAAGCCGATGAAGACGATCAGCGCGGCGAGACGCGCCCAGCCTTCGGGATAGAGCCGGCCGGAAATTTTTGGCCACCAGAAATGCATGCCGCCGAGATAGCCCATGAGCGCGCCGCCGACCATGATGTAGTGGAAGTGGGCGATGACGAAATAAGTGTCGGGGACGTGAACGTCGATGCCGAGAGCGGCGAGGAAGAGGCCGGTGAGTCCGCCGATGGTGAACAGGCCGAGGAAGCCGAAGGCGTAGAGCATGGGCGCGTCGTAGCGGATAGAGCCTTTGTAGAGAGTGGCGGTCCAGTTGAAGACTTTGATGGCGGACGGCACGGCGACGGCGTAGCTGAGGACGGAAAATACCAGCGCGGCGTAGACGGAAATTCCGGCGACGAACATGTGATGCGCCCAGACCAGGAATCCGAAGACGGCGATCGAGATGGAAGAAATCGCGACGAAGGTGTAGCCGAAGATGCGCTTGCGCGAGAAGCAGGCGATGATTTCGCTGACGATGCCCATGGAGGGCAGAATCATGATGTAGACGGCGGGGTGCGAGTAGAACCAGAACAGATGTTGGAAGAGGAGTGGGTCGCCGCCGAGTTTGGGATCGAAGATGCCGAGGTGCAGGGCGCGTTCGGCGGCGACGAGGACAAGGTGATGGCGATGACGGGCGTTCCGAGAATCTGGATGATGCTGGTGGCGTAGTGCGCCCAGATGAAAAGCGGCAGGCGCGACCAGGTCATGCCGGGGGCGCGCATGCGATGGATGGTGACGATGAAATTCAGGCCGGTGAGGATGGAGGAGAATCCGGCGACGAAGATGGCGAGTCCGGCTTCGATGACTTTGGTGTTGCTGAAGGCGGTGCTGAACGGGACGTAGAAGGTCCAGCCGGTGTCGACGCCGCCGGTCAGCATGCAGTGCAGCATCATGATGCCGCCGATGACGTAGAGATACCAGCTCAGCAGGTTGATGCGCGGGAAGGCGAGATCTTTCGCGCCGATCATCATGGGCACGAGGAAGTTGCCGAGCACGGCCGGGATTGAGGGGATGAGGAAGAAGAAGACCATCACCATGCCGTGCATAGTGAAAAGTTTGTTGTAAGTGTCGGCCTGGACGAGGTCTCCGGCAGGGGTGAGCAGTTCGAGGCGGATGAGCAGCGCGAAGAAGCCGCCGATGAAAAAGAAGAAGGTGATGGACATCAAGTAGAGCAGGGCGATGCGCTTGTGGTCGGTGGTGAAGAGCCACGAGGGGACGCCGTAGTGCTTGTTCAGATAATTCTCGCGCTCGATTGCTTGGACGGCGGGTTGAGCGGCGGGTTGAGGAGTTACGGTAGCCATTACGGGTTCACCTGACTTCCTGCAGCTTGGTTCTGATCTTGATCTTGCGGCGCGGTGGCTGCGGCGGTCTTGACGCCGGCTGCGGTCCCGGGCTGCGCCAGTGATTTCACGTAGGCGACCAGCGCGTTGACTTGCTCTTCACTGACTAAGCCCTGGAACGTGGGCATGATGGGTTGGAATCCTTTGACGCGTTTGGAGCCGGGATCGAGGATGCACTCGCGGATGTAATTTTCATCTGCGGTTACGGTCCGGCCGTCTTCGAGTTGTACGGGCTTGCCGAAGACTCCTTGCAGGTTCGGGCCGCGGCCTTGTGAATCGGTGCGATGGCAGGTGGCGCAGCCGAGTTCGGCGAAGACTTTTTCTCCGGTGGCGGAGAGCGGGCCGGTCGAGCCTCCGCTCATCCAGGCTTCGTACTGGGCGGGCTCCTGGACGATGATGCTGCCGATCATTCCCGAGTGTTGCGTGCCGCAATATTGGGTGCAGAAAAGATGATAAATGCCGGGCTTGGTGGCGCGGAACCATGCGACCGTGTAGCGGCCGGGGAGGACGTCTTGCTTCATGCGGAATGCGGGGACGAAGAAGCTGTGGATGACGTCTTGCGAGGTCATGATGAGCTTGACGTCGCGGCCTACGGGGACGTGGAGTTCGTTGATTTCGCGCTGGCCTTCGGCGTGTTCGAGTTTCCACATCCATTGTTTTGCGACGACGTAGACTTCGGTTGAGTCGCGAGGGGGAGTGCGGCTTTTGAAGTAGACGACCGCTCCCCAGGCGAAGATGACCATGAAGACTACGAACGGGATGAACGACCAGGTCAGTTCGAGCGGGGTGGAACCTTCGATCTGAACGGCCTGGACGCCGCGCTGGCGGCGGTAGCGGGCGGCGAAGTAGACGACTGCCGTGAAAATCAGCGCGGTCATCAGTCCTGAGACGATTAGCAGGAAGATGAATAGGGCATCGACGTTGGCCGCCGCGGTGGAGGCCCGTTCGGGCCATAATGGAAAATTATCGAACATAGTTCGTCAAATCAGTTTCGTTAAATCAGTTTGGTTTGAATCGGTCTTGCCTGTCCCGAAATCCTGCGCACGGCGGCTTTGTCCAGCCGCCATAAAACTAAGATCATGCCGCCGAGGAGCAAAATTGTCAGTGCCGCGCCCAGGCGCAGGATGTTGGTGATCACCGCTCCGTATTTTCCGGTCTCGGGGTTGTAGTGATAGCAGTAGAGCAGGACCTGGTCGACCGCATTGCCGATTTTGCCTTGCGAGGCTTCGACTAATCCCATGCGCAGATCTTTCGGCGGGTAATCGACGCCGTAGAAGTAGCGCGAGATGCGGCCTTCGGGCGTTAGCACCATGATGGCTGTCGTGTGCGCGTACTGGTTGCTCTGGGGATCGTATTGATATTGGAAGCCGACGGTTTTCGTCAGCGTGTTGATCGATTCGGCGGGGCCGGTTAGGAAATGCCAACCGGGCGCGGCGTTGGGGCGGCCGTAGCGCTTTAGATAGCGTTGCTTTTTTGTGGCTGCGATTTGCGGGGTTTCCTGCGGATTGAAGCTGACGGTGACCACGTCGAATTCGTCGCCGACGTTGAACTTGACCATCTTCATGGCGGCGGTGAGTCCGGCGAGAGCTTCTCCGCAAAGCATGGTGCAGTTGTAATAGACGAGGTTTAGGATGAGCGGCTTTTTGCCGAAGTAGTCGCCGAGTTTTATGGTGCGGCCGGCGTCGTCGACGAAGGTGAGGTCGGCGGGGACTTGCGCGTCGAGATGTTGTTCGATGCCGACGTTTTGCAGGTAGGGCGGGCGGACGTTGGCGGGCGGGGACATGATGCCGGTGGTCATGCCTTGGGAGAAGGCGGGTGAGGCTGGCAGGGCGAGTGCCAGCAGGATGGCGCAGGGGCGGAGTGCGAGTTTTAATCCGCGGGAGATCCCTCGCTTCGCCTGAAGGACGGCTCCGCTCGGGATGACGCATCGGTTATATCGGGTGCGATGGTTCACGGGTATCGAATTGTGATTCTTGCTGCTCACTTCTTGGGGCCCTTCTTTTTTTCTGGTGGCGGCGTCGCGGATGCTGGCGGTGCGGCGCTGCCGGCTTGCTGGCGCGTGGGAAGGCCGCGTTGGGCGATCAGTTCCATGGCGCGGTCGATGGGGATGCGGACGGTGCCGGTGTTTTTGTCGATCCAATCGTAAGTGCTGAGGGTCTCTTCTTCGGTGAGGCGAATGCCGTTCAGCTGGCCGCGTTCGTCCTCTTCGAGCTTGGGATTGGGGAACGCGCTCTGGGGATAATCCTTCGGGATGTGGCGTGTGTCCGTGGGAGCGTTGGTGACCAGGGGATTGACCGGGGCCTGTTCGGCCGCGGCGCGTTTGTCGAGGAAGTGATAGAAGCCGTCGACGACGAAGTAGGTGATGAGTCCTGCGACGGCCAGGCCGAAGAGGAAGTAGAGAACTCCAGACACGCTGATGTCCTGGCGCTCATAGCCGGGGTTGGTCGAGTTCGCGGGATTGGTTTCGTCTGTCATGTTTCGCGTTCTTAGTTCTTAATTCTCAGCTCTTAATTCTCAACTCGTAGTTCGCAGCTCACAGCTTCCAGCTCTCAGTTTATGTTCCTCCGTGATGATGGGCTGGCTCGATAACTTCCACGGCTGAGGGATCGTAGATCGGCAGCAGCGGCAGTCCGCTCAGGTTGTAGAAGAAATAGGCTAGCCAGATTCCTGCCAGGGCGATGGGCACGACGATGTCGGCGAGGGTTACGGTAACAGTCTTCGAGAAATTTGGCTCGATGATCCAGAAGAGATCAACGTAGCGCATTAGCAGGACCCACGCGGCCAGCCAGACCAGTTTGCGGATGTTGCGCTTGAAGGGGCGCGACAACAGAATTGCGAACGGGACGGCGAAGTGGAAGATCACGATGAAGAGGCCGACGTAGCCCCAGCCGCCGTTCAGGCGGCGCATGTAGTAGGTGATTTCGTTGGGCAGGTTGCCGGCCCAGATGATGAGCCACTGCGAGTAGTTGAAGTAGGCCCAGACCATGATGAAGGCGAGCATCCACTTGCCGTGGTCGTGGACGAAGTCGGGCTTCAGCATGTCGGACATGGGCTTGTAGTCGTAGAGAATGCGCTCGATGATCACTGCGAAACACATGGCGGCGAGGACTTGGCCAATGAGAACTACCAGGCCGAAGATGGTGGAAACCCAGCTGGGGTCGAGCGACATGATCCAGTCGATGGCGGCGAAGGAGACGGTGAATCCGTAGAGGATTAGGCCGGGGCCGGCGATGGTTTTGAAGCGGTCGGTGTTGTCGGGGGCGCCGGGACTGTCGCCTTGCTTCGACCATTTTGAGAGCAGGTAGGAAAGAAGATTCCAGATGGTGAAATAGAAAATTGCGCGGTAGATGAAGCCCTTCGTGGTGAGATAGTTCTGGGTGATGTCTTTGAGGTGATCGCGGAGATGCTTGTCGGTGATGTTGTCGAGCGGCTGCGCCCAGATGTAGACGCGATGCTGCAAGACCGCGACGATCATCGGGACGAACAGGGCCGCGAGCAACGGCAGGGTGCGCATGGCTGCGCCCTGGATGCGGCGAATGACTACTCCCCAGCCGCCGCCGGTGAGGTGGCGGATCATGATGATGGCCATGGAGCCCAGGGCCAGGCCTAAGATCAGCATGAAGCTGACGAGGTAAGCGCGATAGAACTCGTCGGGGTTTTTGAGTGCGAGGATGATGGCGACGATAGCGAAGACGACGCCGACGATCAACGACCGCTGCGACAGGGTTTTCACCACTGGCGGGGGCGACAGATCGAGTTGTTTCACGGTCGCCGCGGTCATTTCGGTTCTACTTTCACTTCGGTCTTCACCTCTGCTGACTTTTGCTCTGGTGCCAGCACTGGCAACGTCGCGCCTGAACCGGGCTCGCGGAAACTCGGCGGCGCGGAGGGAATATCCTGGCCTTCGGGGACATCGGCCTTGGTTGCGTTTTGGCTCAATTGCAGGGCGCGGAGGTAGGCGACGATGTCCCAGCGATCCTGGGGCGGAATTTGCGAGGCGTAGTCGGGCATGGTGCCGAAGCCTTCGGTCATGACGTCGAAGAAATATCCGAGCGGGGCTTTTTGCAGGCGCGCGATGTGGAACGACGGCGGCTTGCGGGCGAAGCCGCGGGAGGGGACGAAGCCGTTGCCGTCGCCGATGCGGGAGTGGCAGGGGGCGCAGAAAATGTTGAAGCGTTCGCGGCCGCGGGTGAGGACTTCTTTGGTGACGGGGAAGGGCATTACGTCGCCGGGGTTGTTGCCGATTTTTCCGGTGTAGAAATAGGTGTCTCCGTGCAGCTGGCCGCGGGCTACCGTGCCTTCGACCGGGGGGCGTTCGGAGCGCTGGTCGGTGAAGAAATCGCTGCGCGAGAGCGGATTCTGGCGGGGCTGGACGTGCATGTCGATGCGGCAGGAGGAGGTAAGGGCGAGCGCGGTGATCGCGACTGAAACCTTTAACCACGAAGGACACGAAGGTCCGCTAGGGGAAACCCGTTGTGCAGGCGTTTGTGGAATCCCACCCTTGCGCAAAGAACGCGCAAGGATGGGGCACCCGGCTTTTACGAATTTTCGCGCGGTGCTCATTTTAGCTGGGCACCTCGGAGAGTGAGCGCGGGGACAGGGCCTGCAGAAACTGACGCGTGGTGGCGGGATCGTACTTTTTGTCTGTCGAGAACACTATTAAAAAGAAGCGATCTTTTGAGGCCGACGAGAATCTTGGAACGTTGAAGACCGGGTGGTAGGGCATGGGCAGGCCGTTCAGGGCTAGCATGCCGAAGACGGCGGAGATGCCGGCGAAGAGAATCGTCATTTCGAACGTGATGACGATGAAGGCGGGCCAGGAATGATAGGGCTTGCCGCCGATGTTGAGCGGGTAGTCGACGGCGGACATCCAGTACTGCATTAGGTAGCCGCTCAGGCCGCCGATGATGCCGCCGATGAGCACGACTAACGGAACTTCGTCGCGATGGAAGCCGATTTCTTCGGCCAGGCCTTCGATGGGGAAGGGGCTGTAGGCGTCGATTTTTACGTAGCCGGCCTGATGGGTCGCGTGGGCTGCGTCGACCAGGGCTTGGGCTGAGTCGAACTCGGCCATGATGCCGTATATGGGATCGCGCTTCATATTGTGAACCTCGACCCCGCGCCCTCAGCGGCTAAAGCCGCACCCTTGGGCGAACCTAACGGCACGACTGAAGTCGCGCCCTTCCCGAGTTTGCCGATCCCACGAGTCGTGGAGAGTCGCGAGAGGGCGGACCACGTCATTTCTTGTCCGATCATTCCTTCACCTCCGCTTCGGGCAGGAGGGTGCGCATTTCGAAGATCGAGATGGCGGGGAGGATGCGCAGGAACAGGAACATCAGCATCAGGAACATGCCGATGGTGCCGATGTAGGTCATCCAGTCCCAGCGCGTGGGGTAGTACATGCCCCAGGAGGACGTGAGGAAGTCGCGGCTCAGGCTGACGACTACGATGATGAAGCGTTCCAGCCACATGCCGACCAGGATTACGCCGGAGATGAAGAACAGGGCTACGGGACTGGTGCGGAGTTTTTTGATCCAGAGCAGCTGCGGAATGAAAATGTTGCAGAGCAGGAGCATGTAATACGGAATGGCGTAGGGGCCGTGCAGGCGGTTCCACAGGGTGAACATGTCGTAACGGTCGCCGCTGTACCATCCCATGAAAGCTTCAATGCCGTAGCCGTAGGCGACGATCAGGCCGGTCGCTAGCATGACTTTCGCGGAGTTTTGCAGGTGCCGCTCGGTGATGAAATCTTCGAGGCCGTAGATTTTGCGGATGGGGATGGCCAGCATCAGGACCATGGCGAAGCCGGAGTAGATGGCGCCGGCGACGAAGTACGGGGGGAAGATGGTGGTGTGCCATCCCGGGACGATGCCTACGGCGAAATCGAAGCTGACTACCGTGTGGACCGACAACACCAGCGGCGTGGCTAGGCCGGCTAGCAGGAGGTAGGCGGTTTCGTAGCGGTGCCAGTGGCGGGCGGAGCCGCGCCATCCGAGAGAGAACATGCCATAGACAATTTTCAGCGCTTTGTGGTCGGTGCGGTCGCGCAGGGTGGCGAGATCGGGGATCAGGCCGATGAACCAGAACAGGGCGGAAATGGTGGCGTAGGTGGAGACGGCGAACACGTCCCACATGAGCGGGCTGCGGAATTGCGGCCATACGCCCATCGTGTTGGGGATGGGGAAGAGCCAGTAGGCGAGCCAGGGGCGGCCGACGTGAATCGCGGGAAAGATTCCGGCGCAGGCGACGGCGAACAGGGTCATGGCTTCGGCGAAGCGGTTGATGGAATTGCGCCAGCTTTGGCGGAGCAATAAGAGGATGGCGGAGATGAGGGTGCCGGCGTGGCCGATGCCGATCCACCAGACGAAGTTGACGATAGCGAAGCCCCAACCGATGGGGATGGTGCTGCCCCAGATGCCGATGCCTTTCAGAAACAGGTAGCCGATGGCATAGAGCATCATCTGGGTTAGAAGAAAGAAAACGCCGAAGCCGATGAACCATCCGTTGGAGGCGGGACGGGTGAGCACAATGGCGCTGATTTTTTCCGTGACCGTGCCGAAGGTGTGGCCGGGTTCGATTACGGGTGCGCGATCGAGTTCTGCCGATTTGTATTGCTCTGGCATGCGGCTTGCGATGTTCCTCGGGGGCTAAAGCCCCATTTATTTTCTTCGGCTGACGCGGCGCTGAAGCGCCGCTCTTCCACGTTACTGTTCTGGCCTTTGCCTTCTACGACTCTAGTTCTGGGTTTGGGTTTCTTACTTCTGCTAAGTATGTTGTTCTTGGGCGGGTGTTCAGTTCGCCCAGCAGGCTGTAGTTTCTGGCCTGCGCTTTTAACTTTGATACTTTGCTGTTCGGGTCGTTGATGTTGCCGAAGACGATTGCTCCCGCCGGGCACGATTGCTGGCAGGCGGTTTGAAGTTCGTTCTCGTGCGCGGCGTCGTTGATTTTGCGGTCTTCTTTTTCGGCGTCGATGCGGCGCTCGTTGATGCGCTGGATGCAGTACGTACATTTTTCCATGACGCCGCGGCTGCGCACGCTGACATCGGGATTGCGCATCATTTTATATTGCGGCGTTTCCCAGTCCTGGAAGAGGAAAAAGTTGAAGCGGCGGACCTTATAGGGACAGTTGTTGGAGCAATAGCGCGTGCCCACGCAGCGGTTGTAGACCATGTCGTTCAGGCCTTCGGTCGTGTGGTTGGTGGCGCCGACGGGGCAGACGACTTCGCAGGGGGCGTTTTCGCACTGCATGCAGGGGACGGGCTGGAAGAAAGCTTTGGGATTGTCGCGGTCGCCCTGGTAGTAGGCGTCGACGCGGATCCAGTGCATGTGGCGGCCGATGACGACCTGCTCTTTGCCGACGACGGCGATATTGTTTTCGGACTGGCACGCGATGATGCAGTTGTTGCAACCTACGCAGGAGTTGAGGTCGATGGTCATGCCCCAGGCGTAGTCTTCTTTGTCGTAGGGATAGGGCTCGTAGAGCGTGAGGTCTTTCGGGGTCTCGTCTTCTTTGGCGAAGGTTGGCTCTTTCTTGTATTCCTCGAGCGTGGTTTCGCGGACCAGCGGGCGATGGCCGCCGTCGGGCGTGTCCATTGATTGCATGCCCTGGGTGGAGGCGAGTTTGTAGGTGTCTCCGGTCTTTCTTATTTTGACCCCTGACGCGATCCACGGGGCGGCGGTGGTGCGGAGGGCGTAGGCGTTGAAGCCTTGGGCAGTGCCGACGCGGCCGGCGCGAGTGCGTCCGTAGCCGAGGGTGACGGTGACGGAGTTGTCGGGGTGGCCGGCTTGAATCCAGACTGGGCCGGTGACTTTTTTGCCGTTTAATTCTAATTCGACAACGTCTTCCGTCGCGATGTTGAGGCGCTGCGCCATCTTGGGGCCGATTTGGATGGCGTTGTCCCAGGTGAGCTTCGACATCGGCTTAGGGAGTTCCTGCAACCAGCCGTTGTTGGAGAATTGTCCGTCGTAGATGGTGGGGTCGCGGCGGATGTTGAGCTCGATGACGCTAGGGTCGGTGTCGGCCGTCGTGCCAGAAGTAGCTGGCGGCTTCGCGCTGAGCGATTTCGGCGCAAAGGTTGTGCCTTCGATCCAGCCATCGTGCAGCGATTTGCGCCAGAACTGCTCGAAGTCTGCGCCAGGATGTTGCTTCTGCCAGAAGGCGCGAACCAGGTCGTAGCCTGTTGCGTCGGCTTGGCCTGAAAGGAGCGCGACGAATTCTAGCGCGCTCTTGCCGTTATATAGCGGCGCGATCAACGGCTGGATGATGCTGACCGTGCCGTCGTAGGTGCGGGCATCGCCCCAGGCTTCCAGTTCATGGGTCGCGCTAACGTGCCATTGGCAGAGTTCTGCGGTTTCGTTCTGGTAGAGACCGTGGTGCACACGCAGGGGGACTTTGCCGCTCTGGAGCGCGTCAGCAAAATTGAGATCGGCGGGCGCGTCGTAGGCAGGATTACCACCGAGGATGACCAGCAAATCTACTTTGCCAGCGCTCATGTCCGCGACGAGGTCTTTGATCGATTCGGTCTGATTGATCGGGTTTGCATCGACGGGATCGGTGTAGAAGACAGTTTTGCCGACGTTACCCAACTGGGCGTTCAACTGATGGGCCAGAGCGTGAACTGCCGGGGGCTGATGGTCGCCAACAATTACCAATCCCGCACCCCTATGGTTTACTAGTTCCTGGAAGCACGCAACGGCAAAATCGCTCCCGCTGTGCATGGGGCCGCTCTGCCCTTGCCTCCGCTCGCCGATCATCTCCGCAATTTCGAGAATCTCGGATGCGCGGGCGGGCCAGCGATGATCCGCCTTCGCGCCTGTTGTACTTGGCGTGCTCTCGATGACGTAGAGGCGGTTCATGCTCGGACCGCTCGGGCCGCCGATGCGGTCTTCCAGCATGTCATTCGAATCCAAATTCGGCGGGGTGCGTCGCTTGGCGAAGTCGCGGATGTATTTGGTGTTGCCGGGGAAGCCGGCGGAGAGGAAGTCGGCGTCGAGGGAGACGATTACGTCGGCTTTGGAGAAATCGTAGCGGGTTTCGACGGGCTCGCCGAAAGCCAGTTTCGATCCTTCGAGGACGTTGTCGCGATTGATGGGCTCGTAGACGTGCCACTTCGCCTGCGGGTAAAGTTTTAGAAAGCCGCGCAGCTGGTCGGCGAGCGTGGGTGAAGAAATTGTGGGCGTGAGAATGCGGATGCCTGCGCCCTGCAGAGCTTTCTGCGCGCTTAGCGGGCCGCGGATGGCGCCGAGGAACGACTGCCAGGAGCGGACATCGCCCAGGGAGGTGACGGTCTGGGAGCGGTCCGGGTCGTAGAGGCCGAGGATGGAGGCTTGGGCGAAAATGTCGGTGCCGCCGAGCGAGGCCGGGTGCAGGTCATTTCCCTCAACCTTTGTGGGACGACCGAGATGGCTTTCGACCAGGAGCGGGCTGGCGTATCCGCCGAGCGTGGAGGCGGTGGCGTAATACATGGGGCGGCCGGGGATGACGCCTTCGGGCTGGCGCACGTAGGGGACGATGGGCTCGAGCGGGAGGCGGACGCATCCGGTCGTACTCGCCAGACCGGCCAGGCCGAGCGAGGCGCCCATGACTTTGAGGAATCCGCGGCGGGAGACGGAGTCGATCCATTCGGAGGCGCCTTTGGGGAATTCGCGGTGCAGGGCGGATTGGAATTCTTCGGTGCCGGCGAGCTCTTCGAGGGAGCGCCAGTAGTCGGGGCCGGTTTTTTCTTGTTCGGGTTGGGCGGCGTCGTGGGTGGCGATGGCGTGGAGGCGGTCGCGGACGTCGTTTAGGTCCAGTTTTTTCGACGGGCAGACGTCTTCCTTTTTTTGGATCTGGATCAGGGCGGCGGGATTTTTTTCGTTCGCCATCGATATTTATCCGCGCCTCGGCGTGTTGTCATCCTGAGCGGAGCTTGAATTCGCGAAGCGAAGTCTAGCGCAGTCGAAGGACCCCGTGCGCTGCGAACCTGGCAATGTCACGTCGGGGAATTTCCTTCCGACGGCACGGGGAGAACGCCTTGCATCCGCGGAGATGAGGCAGAAAGGCTCGGGGTCCTTCGACTCCATGATTGCTTCGCTTCGCGAACCAAACATTCCGCTCAGGATGACAGGGTTATGGGTCATATATTCCATCGAATTAATCGCATTATCGGTGACAGGTGCTGCAGGTCGTGATGTCTTTCACGCTGCGCACGTTGTACTTTTTTAGCAGGTCGGTGCCCAGGTCGGCTTGATCGGTGTAGCTTTGGCCGTCGAGGACTACTGGGTTTGCGGTTGTTGGTTGCTGGTAGCGCATGTTGAAAACCTGGCTGCGCGGGCGCAGATTTTTTTCCGGGGCGCGATGGCAGCTTAGGCACCATTCCATTTGCAAGGATTCCTGCTGGTACATCAGGGGCATCTGGTCGACGGGGCCGTGGCAGGTGTTGCAGCCGACTCCTTTATTGATATGAATGCTGTGATTGAAATAGACGAAGTCGGGGAGTTGGTTGACGCGGGTCCACTGCAGCGATTCGCCGGATTTGTAGCTGGCGCGCACGGGCTCGAGGAGCTTGGCGTTGGTCCAGATCTGGGAGTGGCAGTTCATGCAGGTTTTCGTCGGTGGAATTCCGGCGAAGCTCGAGGTTTCGACCGAGGTGTGGCAGTAGCGGCAGTCGATGCCGAGGCCGCTGACGTGGTGCTGATGGCTGAAGGGGACGGGCTGCGGCTTGCGGACGCCGGCGTAGGTGACGTAGGGGGAACGCTGGATTTCCATGGCCATCCAGGACAGCGCAGCTAGGACAAAGACCGCGCCAAAGATGGTGGCTCGGGACAGAGTATTCGTACTGCGATGGAAAATCTGCGACATTCCCTTATGAAATCGTGCTTAAGAGACCCGGCGGATCGTTTCTGGTGCTTTGCTTGTTCGATCGTTACTTGTTTGATGATCCGCTTGTTGGTTGAGTACAGATTTTAGTTCGGCGAAATAGAAAACCACCCATTGGTTTTCTTGAGTTGGCTATGAAACCCGAAATTATAAATACTTCGCTGGAGTTTGTCGCGTTTTTTTGAGTTTCGCAGGAGAAAATAAATTCGATTGGAACGTTTTGGGAAAAGTTCCGAATTTTTTCGGCAGTGGAATCGTGTTGTTGGGTTCGGTGTGCGGGAGATCCCTCCCTTCGCCTGAAGCACGGCTCCGCTCGGGATGACGCAGGCGACGTGACAGTGCAAGCAGTGATGCGATTAGCGGAGATTCATGACCATTAATTTTGGTTCGGTCATTTCTTCGATGGCGTAGCGGAGGCCTTCGCGGCCCAGGCCGGAATCTTTGACGCCGCCGTAGGGCATTTGGTCGATCCGGAACGAGGGGACGTCTCCGGCGATGACGCCGCCGACTTCTAGTTCTTCGAAGGCCTGGAAGAGTAATTTGGCATCGCGGGTGAAGACGCCGGCTTGCAGGCCGAAGGCGGAGTGGTTGACTTTGCGGAGGGCGTCGTCGAAATCTTTGTAGGGCTCGACGGTGACAACGGGGCCGAAGACTTCCTGGCAGTTGACTTTCATTTCTGGTTTCGTGCCGGTCAGGACTGTTGGCTCGACTACTTGATTGTGGCGAGTGCCGCCGCAGAGCAGGCGGGCGCCGGCGCGGACGGCTTCGTCGATCCAGTTCACGGTGCGGATGGCGTCACTCTCGCGGATCAGGGGGCCGACGTCGGTGGACTCGTCGAGCGGGTCGCCGGTTTTCAATTGCTTCACGCCTTCGACGAAGAGGTCGGTGAATTTTCCGTAGACCGAGTGCTCGACCAGAATGCGCTGCACGGAAATACAGGTCTGGCCGGCGTAGCCGAAGCCTCCGGTGACGCAGCGCTCGGCGGCGTAGCTGAGGTCGGCGTCGTGGTGGACGATGACTCCGGCGTTGCCGCCGAGTTCGAGAACGACTTTCTTTTTTCCGGCGCGGCGTTTGATATCCCAGCCGACGGGGACGCTGCCGGTGAAGCTGATGAGTTTGATGCGGTCGTCGGTGACGAGCAGGGCGGCGTCATCGTTCGAGAGCGGGAGAACGTTGAGGCCGCCGTCGGGCCAGCCCGCCTGTTGCACGCATTCGGCGAGAAGCAGCGAGCAGAGCGGGGTTTGGGGCGCTGGCTTCAGAACCATGGAACAGCCGGCGGCGATTGCGGGCGCGACTTTGTGAGCTACGAGATTGATGGGGAAATTAAACGGCGTGATTCCGGCGATGGGGCCGAGCGGGAATCGGCGGACGATGCCCCAGCGGCCGGCGGTAAATTCCTGGGTGTCGAGTGGGAGATATTCGCCGTAAATGCGGGTGCTTTCTTCGGCGGCTACGTTGAAAGTGAAAATGGCGCGCTCGACTTCGGTGCGGGCGGCCTTGATGGGTTTGCCGGCTTCTTGCGCGAGCGTGCGCGCGAATTCTTCTTTGCGCTCGGTCATGGAGGCGGAGATGCGGCGGAGAACGCGCTGGCGCTCGAAGGCCGGAAGACGGCGTGTGGTTCCGAAGGCTTTGACGGCGGCGGCGATGGCGGCGTCGGCGTGCTCGCGACGGCCTTGGACCACGCGGGCGATCAGGGTGCCGTCGTAGGGGGCGCGGATTTCGACCAGGTCGCCGTCTTCGTGCCATCGGCCGTCCAGGAAGAAACCGTGCGTGGCAACGGGCGCGATCGTCATTTCTGGCATGAGTTGTCTGGCCCCCTGGAACGACTGTGATGATTATAGGACTATTGGATGAAGGGGGTGCGGGGTGGGTTTTGAAATAAATGTCCTGCCGGCAAAAGCATTTTTCGGTCACGAAACAAAATCTTTTTGTCCGCAGAGGGCGCAACGGAGCACAGGGGCTAAAGCCCGGTTGGTTTTGTGGAGACGCTGACGCGGCCCTGAAGGGCCGCTCTTCCACGGTTGTGCATGCATTTAATTTTCTGCGCGGGCTTTAACGCAGTTTCCATTTTCAAACTTGTTTCTCAGGGTGCTTCCATCGGGCGATCACTCTGGTTTTACAATGGCTCGGGCTGATCTCGGGTTGACGCGATGACTAACGTGATTACGATTTCTGAGCTGGGTAGGCGCTTGCGCCGGCGGGAGGTTTCGCCGGTGGAGGTTACGCGGGAATGTCTGGTGCGCATTGAGCGGCTGAATCCTTCGCTGAACGCTTTCATTACCGTTATGGCAGAGTCTGCCTTCGCGGAGGCGCGGCGGGCTGAGGCGGAGATTTTGCGCGGGGAGTGGCGCGGGGCGCTGCACGGGGTTCCGGTGGCGCTGAAGGATTTGATCGATGTGGCGGGAGTTCGTACTACGGCGGCGAGTGCGCTGTGTGCGGATCGCGTTGCGGATAAGGACGCGGAAGTGGTGCGGCGGTTGCGGGACGCGGGGGCGGTCATCGTCGGGAAAAATAATCTGCATGAGTTCGCTTATGGCGGGAGTTCGCTGGTCAGTTATTTTGGCGACGTGCGGAATCCGTGGGATGTGGGGCGGATTGCGGGAGGCTCGTCGGGAGGGTCGGCTGCGGCGGTGGCTGCCGGAATGGTTTATGCGGCGATTGGGACGGACACGGCGGGATCGATTCGCGAGCCGGCGGCGCTTTGCGGGTGCGTGGGGCTGAAGCCGACTTATGGTCGGGTGTCGAGCCGGAGAGTGATTCCGCTGTCGGCGTCGCTCGATCATGTGGGGCCGCTGGCGGTGACGGTGGAGGATGCGGCGGTTGTGCTGAAGGCGATTGCGGGATGCGATGCGCGGGATGTGACTTCGGCTGATGTCGCGGTGATGGATTATGTTTCGGCGCTGCGCCAGGATGTGAAGGGGATGCGGGTGGGTGTCGCACGGGGATATTTTTTCGATGAGCTTGATTGGGAAGTGGCTGCGGCGCTGGAACATGCGCTGCGCGAATTGCAGAGTCTTGGGGCGGAGTTGAGAGAAGTGCGCTTTAGTGAGAATGATGTGCCGACTGATCGCACGGTGCAGGCGGCTGAGTCGTATGCGTTTCATGCGGAGAACGTTGCGAAGAGTCCGGAACTTTATCAGGCGGAGACTTTGCGGCGGATCCGGAGCGGCGAGGCGATTTCGGCGGGGGACTACATTCAGCGGCGGCGGGAGTTGGAGGAGGCGCGACGGAATATTGGCGCGGTGTTTGCGGATGTGGATGTTCTGGTGACTCCAACCATGCCGATGCCGGCTCCAGCGATTGCCGATTTAAAAAAGGATCCGGAGGCGTTGCGTCCGGCAGAATTAAAACTGCTTCGCAATACACGGCCGTTCAATGTGTGGGGGCTGCCGGCGATCTCGGTGCCTTGCGGATTTACAGAGAGTGGGCTGCCGATTGGGATGCAGGTCGTAGGAGCGCATTGGCGGGAGGATCTGGTGTTGCGGTTGGCGCATGCCTACGAACAGGCGACGGCGTGGCACAAGCGGCGGCGCCAGATTTTTTTCGAGCGCTGAAGCGTCGGCGTTTCAAGCGAAAACATTCGGCGGCGCTAGAACTTGAATACGATGCCGGTGGCGTAGCGGAATCCGACGACCGGGGGTTCGGCGCCGGTGGGTACATTCACGCGTTCGTAGTCGAGCTGTGCGAGACGGACTGCGAGGCGTGGAGTCGCATTTACGTCGAGGCCTCCGCCGACGGCCCACGCGAATACTGAGTAATTTGGATTGTTGCTATGGAATGCTCCTCCGTCTGCCGCGCTGCCAAAGTTGTTGGAAACGCCGCCGAAGAGCGCATGGGCGAACAGGGTGCCCGAGTTCTTCGTGCGGAATGCGGCGGAAGGGCCGAACATGTAGCTGTAGCGGGAAGCAAAGGCACTGGCACTTCCATCACCGGATTGCGTGCTGGTACCGTAGTGTCCGGCAAAATCGGCGGTGACCCCTAGGAACTTGAAGACGCGGTGTGTGAGGGATGCGGACCAGCCGTTGAAATTGGAGGGTGTCGAATAACCGTCCTCGATCATGCTGCAGGGTAGAAAGAGGTAGTTCCTGCCTTGTGAGGCACCGCAGGCGGAGATGTGCTCGAGCGAGTAGCCGGTGAAGACTTCGAATTTGGGATTGCTTTGCGCAGTGGCGAAGGTGGTCAGCAGCAGAGTGATCAGGACCAGTAAGGTTGGTTTCATGCGGCCTCCATCGCCATCGTAGCTCGGTTGAACTTTCTGCTGAGACGTTCGCAGGATCGAAGAAGGTTGTCCCGCGGCGGCAAGATTCTGGAATGCCCCTCGGGGGGGCTAAAGCCCTACATTCCTTGACGGTACTCCTATCGCAGCGCTCAAAGCGCTGCGCCACCCAAAATCAATGCGCTGAAGGCGTGCCCGACCGAGTACTGAAGCGGCGCCTACTCAACACTCGAAAGCCGCGTCCTTCCCGAACCCGATCAGCTTGACGCCCTTCAGTCTACCGTGCGGACATCGTCGGGCAGGACCAGCACGAACAGGCATTTGCCGGCGGCGATGGCGCAGGAGAGGGTGCCGCGGCGGAAGACTTTTACCGGGGTGTCGTCGGGGAAGGTTAGGTGGTAATCGGCGGTGCGGAGCGCGTCGGTGAAGGACTTCAGTTTTTCGTCTCCGCTGACGAACTTAACCGAGTCGACTTTTGCGGCTGTGCCTCCGCCGCCGCTTAACAGGATGAAGAAATCGGCGTTGCTGGTTTGCGTGGCCTTGCCCAGGTCGATGGTGCTGAGGTGCTGGAGTTCTTCTTTGTAGTGGGCCACGGCAGCGTCGGCCTTGGCGTCGCCTCCGGCGAGCGAGGACAGACGGCCACGCGTTTCGGGAGTGGGGCGGAGTCCGTTCATGGACAGGGCGTAGGTGCGGAGGGCGCGGTCTTTGTCTCCACGCTTCTGGTAGATCTGGCCGAGGTGGTCGCCGACTTCGCCGTGGTGACCGAGTTCCCAGGCGGCGGCGACATATTTTTGCGCCTTGTCGAGATTGCCTTCGGCGTAATGGACCCAGCCGAGTGTGTCCCAGTAGGCGATCAGCGATCGGACCAGGCCCAGGTCATTGTTGGAGAGGCGGTCGAGCGAGACGTTGCGCAGCGCGGCAGATGTGGCCGAGACGGCGGATTCGGCGTATTGTTGGGCGCGGTCGAGATGGGAATCTTTCAGACTTAGCTGGTAGGCGATGTTGTTCCAGATCAGCGGCGTGGCCGAGAGTTCGACGGCGTGGTCGAAGGTGGCTAGGGCTTTTTCGTCCTGGCCAAGATTCAGGTAGGCGTCGGCGAGGCTCACCTGCAATTCGGCGGCGCCGGGATCGGTGTCCTGCGTCACTGCGGCGGCTTTTTCCAGTTGTGCGGCGGCTAGATCGTACTTGTGCCACTCGGCATACATCTGGCCCAGATTGGCGAGGGCGAACTTGTCGAGCGGATTGTTTTCCAGTTGTTTGCTGAAGGCTTTGACTGCGTCGTCGTATTTGCGATCGTTCCAATAAGTGCGGCCGAGGTTGTTGTAGGCGTACTGGTCGTAGGGATTGACTTCGAGTTGCTTCTGGAAGGCGGCGACGGCTTTATCGTTCTCGCGCTGGGCTAGATAAATCAGGCCGAGATTGTTCCAGGCGATTTTGCTTTTGGGGTCAACTTCGGTGGCGCGCTTCAGCAGCACGAGCGCCACGGGCAAGTTGCCGCTGTCGGCGGCGGCGCGAGCGCTGTCGATGAGGTCGTCGGCCTTCATGTCGGGCGGAGGAACCGGCGCTCCGGCTTCAGAGCTTTCGACTGCCAACTGCTGGGCCAGGTCGGCGCTGACGGCGCGGCGGAAGGATTCGTAATCTTCGGCGCGGGCTACGGGGAGTTCGTCCTGACGGAGGGTTAGCTTGCGGCCGGCGGTGAAGACGCCGCCGTCAAGCTTGTAGGTGGCCTCGTATTCCGCGTAGTCGCGCTTCAGCGAGAAGGCCAGAGGGGCGTGGGCTTTGTATTTGGCGGGCAAGTCGAGCTTGATGTTGTAGGCGTACTCCGCTTTGGGACCGAGCTTGAGCGGGTCGGCGTCGGCATCGGTGTCGTCGGTATCGACGTCGGGAAGATTGAATTGCACCAGCGGCAAAATAATTTCTGATTTCTTTTTCGACCAGTCGAGGAAGTTTACTTTGCTGACGTCATAGGAAAGCGTGAACGGCTCGCGGGTTGCTGCGGGATCGCTGACCTTTACGTTGCTGACGTCACCGCCCAGGCTGGCGTTGATGTTTTCGACTACGCGTTGCCAGTTGGCTTCGGGCACACGGCGAAATACGGAACGTAGCAGGAGTTCTTCGTCACCGCGAAATTCGTAGTGCACGTGGGCTTCGAGTTTGCCGATGTCGTTGATCTTGCCGTCGACCTGGGAGATTTCGGTGTCGGGCATGGGCGTGTCGGCGGGCGTTTCTTCGAGATGCGGCGCTACGTTCGATGGCGGGTTGACGGGAGGAATTACGAGCGCCTGCTTGTGGCGCAGGGTGTAGGCCAGCAGGCGGAAGGGACCGACTTCGGCGGTTGTGTCCATCCAGACTTCTTCTTTTTTGTCTCCACTGCCCATGGGCAGCATGGTGATTACGTGGTCGAACTGCGAGGGCGAGGGAACGTCGGGGTCGAGCTTGCGGGTGGAATTGATGAGGACGGAGTCGGCGTGCAGGCCTTCGGCTTCGAGTAACGAAGCTAACAGAGTGTGCTTGTCTTTGCAGTCGCCGTATTGATCATGGAGAACGTCGGAGGCGGCGTGGGGCTGGTAGCGGCCGACTCCTAGCGACAGGCTGACGTAGCGGAAATTTTTCGCGACGTAATCGTAGAGGGCTTCCGTTTTATCGAGATCGGTGGTCAGGCCTTTAGTGAGTTCTTGCGCTTTGGCGCGGACTTCGGGGGTAGGGGCGCGGCGGTCTTTTTCGAGGTCGGCATACCAGCGGCCGATCTGCTCCCAGGTCTCGAAGGTGGTCATTTGAACGTCGGGGCGGTCGTCTTCGGGACGGTGTTTCTTTTTCTTCTTGTCTTTCTCTTTATCCTTGGAGTCGTCTTCGCGCGCTAGATGCGAAGTTGACCAGTGATAGACGCGGCGGCCGTTGGCCTCGGTGATGGTGGGATCCATGCCGGGCTTGCACTTTAGTTTCAGGGAGCGGCCGGCGGGGACGTCGACGTCGACGGTCTCATCTAGGTTGATGTTCGTCTTGTCGAATTCGTATTCGGTCCAGAATTGTCCGGCGGCCAGCGGCGTGTGGATGATCGTGACCATGTCGTATTCGAGAACCTCGCCTGGACGCAGGCCGGGAACCGTGATGTGCTTTTGGCGATAGTCGGTGTAGACGGGGGCCTCGCGCTCGATGGGCGCGCTGAGATCCTGGACGGCGTCGTCGCCGGCTTTGACGACCGTGCCGTCTTCTTTGAGCACGCGGACGTAAGGAATTTCGACGCGTTCGTTGGCGGAGTTGTAACCCTCCTGTAGTTGGCCCCACTGCTGGACTCCGGCTTCGCTTTGCACGCGAATGCGGGCGGTGACTTCTTTGCGGCCGGTGCCGTCGGCCTCGAAGCGGTAGCGCGAGTGCATCTGCTCGATAACGAAGGACTCTTGCGCATACTGGGAAGTCTTGGCTTCGATCTTGACCGAGTCGGCAGCTTTTTCTGCGGCGGCGGCGGGGGTGGCGCCGGGCTTGGGCGACTGGACTGGCGACGCTGGATTCTTGGTTTGAGGAGCGGAGCCCGACGCGGCTGGACTGGGCTGCTGAGCGATTGCGCCGGCGGTTAGCAGGCACGAAACAAGAAGGGTAATGCAACGATTGCGCATAGGTTGATTAAGAGGATCCTAGCTATTATCCCATGTAGCAGTCAGAGAGGGGCGCGCGGGAAGACAACTCTGGGAAAACCGCGAAACTGGCTGATGAGGCCAAGCATCTGGAGGGGCGATAGGGATCCCTTCGACAAGCTCAGGGCAGGCTCTTCGACTCCGCGGCTGCTTCGCGTTTCGCGAAGCAGTCACTGCCCTCTGGATGACAGAGGGGCGGGAACCGAGAGCCCAGAATTATCATATTATGAACAATAGTTTGCACATTGGTACGATTAGTGCGGTCATATTTTTCTGCTGCGAGGGGGCGAATCCGGGTTAAAATCCGCTCAGATATTCTTGCTTCGCCATGACGCGAGGCAGGCGTGACGCATAATGTACTTGCGCCACGATCTTTCCGTCGGAGGTTTGCATGGAAGATCGGGCCCCTGTTGTCTCTTCTTTGGATGGCGAGCAGTCCTCTAGTACCACTTCCGCTATTCGCCAGCATGAAGGCCGCGGAGCTTGGGTTCTGACCGCTTACGGCATTTCCGGGCTGGCGTTGTTTGGAGTCCTGGCCTACTTTTTCTCGGACTTCATCTCTCATTAGTCCGGGGCCGCGTTGTCGAACGGGCGTGCGCGCCCGCGGGTTGGGGAGGAAGTGTCCTTAGCGCTTCTTCAGGACACTCTTAGGAAATGTTCGCGAATCCCTACGCGGCTTTCCGGTTTCCAGTCCCGCCCTTTGAACGTGCTACAATTGGCGGCCTTAGCTTATAACTTCGGCATCCGGCATCGACCCCACGTACGGAATTTCGAACGCACGGAAGAAATCTGTGGCCAAGACTCCCACCCCCAGCCCGACGCCGATCACTTACGCCGATGCCGGTGTGGACATCAGCCGCGCTAACCGGACCAAGCAGCGCATCAAGTACCTGGCGCACAAGACTTTTACGCGAGGCGTGCTGAGCGAGATTGGCGGCTTTGGCGGGCTGTTTGCGGTCGATAAGACCAAGTACACCGACCCGGTGCTAGTGTCGAGCGTTGACGGCGTGGGAACCAAGTTGAAGATTGCGTTTGAGATGGACCTGCACTCGACCGTTGGTGCGGACCTGGTGAACCACTGCGTGAATGACATTGCGGTGCAAGGGGCGGCGCCGCTGTTCTTTATGGACTATCTGGCGACGGGGACGCTTGATCCGTCGATCGCTGAGAAAGTCGTCGAAGGCATTGCCGACGCCTGCAAGCACAACGGCTGCGCGCTGATTGGCGGCGAGACGGCCGAGATGCCGGGATTTTATCCCGATGGTGAGTACGATCTCGCCGGGTTTATTGTGGGCGTGGTGGAGCGCGAGAAAATTATCACCGGGAAAGATGTGCAGATCGGAGACATTATTCTGGGGCTGCCATCGAACGGGCTGCATACGAACGGATATTCGCTGGCGCGGAAGCTGCTGTTTGAAGTGGCGCATTATTCGGCCGACACTTATGTGAATGAGGTCAAGAATAAAGTCGGCAACGAATTGATGCGGACGCACAAGAGCTACTGGCCGGCGCTGCGCAAGTTGATTGACGGGCAGTGCGTGGTGGCGCTGGCGCACATCACGGGCGGAGGCATTACGGAAAATCTGCCGCGGGTGCTGCCGCGTGGGACGGCCGCGGTGATCGAAATGGGCACGTGGCCGGTGCTGCCGATTTTTGAACATTTGCAGCAGTTGGGAAACGTGCCGCAGGACGAAATGCTGCGTACTTTCAACATGGGCCTCGGGATGCTCCTGGTGGTGCCGTCGGCGAAATTCAAGAAAGCGCAGTCGGTGCTGGAGCGGGTGGGAGAAAAGGCTTACACGATTGGGCGGATTGTGAAGGGTGAGCGCAAGGTTACTTACAGTTAGAGAGTGCTTTTACCACAGAGCCACAGAGCGACAGAGAAACCCTTTTCTGATTTTCTAAGCCGCAGTTTGACGGTCTGCGATTAAGTTCTTCTCCTCACACTGCAGTGCTTTTCCCGATCTGCTTGCCGATTCTTCTTCTTAGCCTCCTGGGTCTCCTGGGTGAATTATGATGTTTGCGAATGAAATCTTTGGGCATACTCCTTTCTGGGCGTGGATCGAATTTTATTGCTATTGCTAACAGCATCGATGCTGGGCGCATTGCAGACGCGCGGATCGCTGTAGTTATTTCGAACAAGGCTGACGCGGCGGGGATCGCGACGGCTCGCGAGCGCGGGCTGAAAGCGTTGGTGATTCCTTCCAAGGGCAGGACGCGTGAGGAGCACGACCGCGCCGTGGTTGCGGCTTTGCAACAGCATGGAGTTGAACTGGTTTGTCTTGCCGGGTATATGCGGATGCTTTCGCCGTGGTTCGTGCAGCAGTTTCCGCGGCGGATTCTGAATATTCATCCGTCGCTGCTGCCGGCGTTTCCGGGGCTTGAGGCGCAGGAGCAGGCGTTTGCTTATGGAGTGAAAGTCTCGGGGTGCACGGTGCATTTTGTCGATGAAGAACTCGACCACGGCGCGATCATAGTGCAGAAAACTGTTCCGGTGCTCGATGGCGACGACGAGCATTCGCTGGCGGAACGCATCTTGGAACAGGAACACATCGCTTACACGCATGCGATTATCATCGTGCTGGGCGGGAAATTCGAGATCGTCGGACGGCGGCTGGCCGCGCGCTAAGGATCAGTGCGAGTCTTAGCGTAATCTATCCTCGCTATAATCAAACTGCATGCCGAACTTCGCACCGGTCGACGAACAACTTACTTACATCAAGAAGGGCAGCTCGGAAATTATTCGCGAGGCTGATTTGCGCGTCAAACTCGAGAAGTCGCGCGCTACGGGGAAACCTCTGCGGGTGAAGCTGGGGATGGACCCGACTGCTCCTGATTTGCACCTGGGGCATACGGTCGTGCTGCGCAAGCTGAAACATTTTCAGGACTTGGGTCACACTGCGATTTTTCTGATCGGCGATTTCACGGGAATGATTGGCGATCCGACGGGGCGGTCGGCGACGCGGCCTCCGCTGAGCCGCGAGCAGGTTGAGCAGAACGCGGAGACTTATAAGGCGCAGGTGTTTAAGATTCTCGATCCGGAAAAAACTGTGATTGATTTCAACCGGCGCTGGATGGGGGCGTTTACTCCGGATGATTTCGTGCGGCTGATGTCGAAATACACGGTGTCACAGTTGCTGGAGCGCGAGGAGTTTCACAAGCGCTTTAAGGAAGAGAAGCCGATCTCGGTTCACGAACTGCTGTATTCGCTGGTGCAGGGATATGACTCGGTGGCACTTGAGTCCGACGTGGAGCTCGGGGGGACGGACCAGAAATTTAATCTGCTGGTGGGGCGCGAACTGCAGCGGGCTTACGGGCAGGAATCGCAGGTTGCGCTGACCACGCCGATTCTGGAAGGGCTCGATGGCGTGCAGAAAATGTCGAAGTCGCTGGGGAATGCGATCGGCATTCACGAAGCACCGCTCGAAATGTACGGCAAGCTGATGAGCATTTCCGACGAGATGATGTGGAGATATTACGAGTTGCTGACGGATGTGCAGGTCGCCGAGATTGAAAAGATGAAGCGCGAGATGCATCCCATGGCGGCGAAGAAAGAGCTGGCGCGGAGGATCGTGACGGACTTTCATTCGGCGGAAGCGGCGGCGAAGGCGGGGGAGGATTGGGCGCGGCAGTTTCAGAAGGATGAGGTGCCAGAGAATGTACAGGAAGTGTCCATAAGGTTAGCAGATATCCAGTGGTCCATCAGCGAGGACTCGGGTGTGAACGTGGCGGGCGACCAGGCACCCGGTATAAAGCTCGATCGTCTGTTAGTTAAGTGCGGGCTCGCAGATTCCGGTACAGATGCTGTCAGAAAACTAAAGCAGGGTTCGGTGAGGGTTGGTGACGATGTGGTCAATCAGCCACGTATCGGCATCACCCTGCCTGCAGCAAGCCCGCTGAGGTTGCCTCTGAGAGTCGGGAAACGGTTGCGTATTGCGGTTATCAGCTGGTAGTCGCCACTGCTCATGTGGGGACGGAACGCCCTGGACGTCCGGGCGGGCAAAGCTCGCCGAAGACCTTCTCCGTGCTCTGTCATCCTGAGTGGAGCAGAGCGATACGCTTCGCGAATCGGTCTGCGCAGTCGAAGGACCCCGTGCCTGCGGGCTCTGGCACCTGCATCTCAGGGAGTTCTCACACTGCGGCTGCACAGTGAGAGCGCGCGAGTCGGACCTGAAAACTCCTCGCGAGGCTGAGGGATGCAGCAACAGGCATGGGGTCCTTCGCTTCGCTCAGGATGACAGGGCTTGGAGTTGTTCTTGCGAATGTATCGGTCTTGGTGTCGCGCATGAATCACGGCTCAGTATTTTCGAACACTCATCCGATGAAACGAAGACTCGCCGCGATGTCGCTTACGTTGGCCCTTACTCTTTCGGGCATCGCATCGGCGCAAGTTTCCGGTAGCCAGATCGACGCGGTCTTTGCTTCGCTGAAATCTAGCAATGCTCCTGGGGCGGCTGTGCTTGTGGTGCACGACGGCAAGGCCGTGTTTCGGCGGGGATACGGCGTTGGCGATCTGCGGACACTCGCTCCCATCGATGCTGGAACGAATTTCCGGCTGGCGTCGTTTACCAAGCAGTTCACGGCTACTTGCATTATGTTGCTGGCGCGAGATGGCAAGCTGCATTACGACGATCACCTTACCGATTTCTTTCCTGAATTTCCGGCTTACGGGAAGGCCATTACTGTTCGCAATTTGCTCAACCATACTTCGGGGCTGCCGGATTATGAAGATCTGCTGATGAAGCAGTATCCGGGTACAGCACCGGAGAAAATTCCGCAGATACTTGATGCGGGTGTGCTGAGATTGTTGGAGCAGCAGAGCAGCAGGGAGTTTCCGCCGGGGTCGCGGTGGGAATACAGCAACTCGGGCTATGCGGTGCTGGCGATGATTGTAGAGAAAGTTTCGGGGAAAAGCTTTGGACAATTTCTGCAGGAGAGGATTTTTATGCCCTTGCAGATGAACAACACGGTGGCTTACGAAAAGGGCAAGAATCAAGTGGCGCACCGGGCGTATGGCCACGGCAAAGACAAGGACGGCTGGCGCGAGACCGATCAGAGTCCGACGTCGGCGGTGCTGGGCGATGGCGGGATTTATTCTTCGCTCGATGATCTGGAGAAATGGGATCGCGCGTTGCGCGAGCATGCACTGTTGAGCGCGACGGAAATGGAGCCGGCGTTGACGCCGGTGCGGCCGACCGGTGGGCCGGGGACGTCTCCTGGTGGGCCGAGTGTGAGCTACGGGTTTGGTTGGTTTCTGGGTTCGTATCGTGGACACGCGCGAATGTCGCACGACGGGGAGACGATCGGGTTTCGGACCACGATTCAGCGGTTTCCTGATGATCAGTTGACGATCATTGTGCTGGCCAATCGGGTGGATATTAATCCGGAGGAACTGGCGCTGAAGGTTGCTGATTTGTATCTGGGAGCCAAGCCGTAGGAGGCCTCTGGTCAGCGGGCGCCGTACTTCGCTGGATTCCACAATAACTTTTATGGCTACGATGGACTGATCCTGCGGCCCTGATTCTGCTACTCTCTCCCGCACATGCGTGCGGCTGCCATTCTCGGGCTCGGGTGTTCTCCGAAAACGCTGAAGCCGTTTCAGGCTGGGCGCAACATTGACTGGCGCACGGGGATGCCGGGCTCGGGCGACGAAGCCGATGTGATTCTGATTTTCGGCGGCGACGGGACGGTTCACCGGCATCTGGGGCAGTTGGTGCGGTTGGGGCTGCCGGTGCTGGTTGTGCCGGCGGGGAGTGGGAATGATTTTGCGCGGGCGCTGGGATTGCGGCGGGTGCGCGATTCGGTAGCGGCGTGGCAGAAATTTCTTGGGAGCGCGGACGATGCTCGATCTGATCGCGATCGAAGCGGTGATCGAGACGATCGTGTGCGCACTATCGACTTGGGATTGATTACTCCGCGTGAGAGCGGGGGCGAGGCGGCCGATCCACACGGTTCGCGATACTTCTGTTGCGTCGCGGGGGTGGGGCTTGATGGGGAAGTGTCGCGACGCGCGAACCGGCTGCCGCGGTGGCTGCGCGGGCATGGGGGATATGTGGCGAGCCTGGTTCCGACGATTTTTTCGTTTGCTCCGCTGCGGGTGAAGGTTCTGACGGTTGCTCAGAAAAGCGAATCGGGCCATGCGAGCGAATCCTGGGTCGTGCGCAGCGATCGGCCTACGATCCTTGCGGCTTTTGCGAATACTCCTGTGTATGGCGGTGGGATGAAGATCGCGCCTCTGGCGAAGATGGATGACGGGCTGCTCGATGTATGCCTTGTGGGCGCGGTCGATCGGTTTCGACTCATGCGGTTATTTCCGACCGTGTATAGCGGCGAACATCTGAGCGTCCCGGAAGTGGAGTACTTCCAGACCGGGCGGGTGCGGGTTGAGTCGGAGCATCCGCTGGATGTTTATGCGGATGGGGAATATGTTTGCCGCACGCCGGTTGAAGTGGGGGTGGAACCTGCTGTGCTCAAGGTCGTGACTCCCTAGCGGAGGTGGGGGACTTGCCTGCCCATGATTTTCTTTCGCCGCTTCGCGGCTGGGGTCTGGGGGGCACTTCCGGCGAGGCTGCCAGCCTGGTGAAACCGATCTATCCAGTGGATAGGCGTCCATGAGGTGCGCAGCGGACCTAAAATCGCTTCCAGTGCTAAACTTTCTTCATGGCTGACGGACGATCGCGCACGCTGCTTTGGGTATTGATTGGGGGAGGGGCTTTTTTCCTCTTCGTGCTGGCCGTATTTGGTCTGGTTTATATGACGCTGCACGCGGGCGGGGGGGATGCGGGGATTACTGGCTTTGGCGACCGGATTGGTGTGGTCGATCTGGATGGGGTGATTCTTTCTCCGCAACCTGTCGTGGGGCAGCTCAAGAAGTTTGGCGACGACTCGTCGATCAAGGCCATCATTATTCACGTGAATTCTCCGGGCGGGGGTGTGGCGGCGTCGGAGGAGATTTATCGCGAGGTTAAGCGCGTTCGCACTGAGAAGAAAAAGCGCGTCGTGGTTTCGATTGAAACCGTGGGCGCGAGCGGGGCTTACTACGTGGCTTCGGCTTCGGACAAGATTTTTGCCGACCAGGGCAGCATTGTGGGGTCGATTGGCGTGATTGCGGAGTGGATGAACTATGGCGATCTGCTGAAATGGGCGAAGCTGAAAAATGTTGTGCTGAAGACGGGCGAGTTTAAAGACACGGGAAACCCGGCTCGTGATCTGACTCCTGCCGAGCAGGCTTACATGCAGGATTTGATCAATAATATGTTCGGACAATTTGTGCGGGCGGTCAGCGAAGGGCGCGGCATGAAGTTTGAAGATGTGAAGTCGATTGCCAACGGCAAGGTCTGGACCGGCGAGCAGGCCATGTCGATGAGGCTGATTGACGGGGTGGGCGACTTTGAGACCGCCGTTGCCGACACGGCGAAGTCGGTGGGGATTAAGGGCGAACCGACGCTGGTGCATCCGGATAGAGATCGTAAGACGCTGATGGATTTGCTGCTGGGGGATGTTTCGCAGTTTCTGCCGGGGCGGGAGAAGATGCTGGAGCAGCAGGTGGGATTTTATTACCTTTGGAAATAAGAGCGGGCGATGCTAGCGGACCTGTGCTGCATGAAGTGCAGGCATTCCAATTTGCGGCATCAACGACGTCGGCCGTCGTAAGGTCCCTCGCCCGGCTGTCGCCGGGCTCGGGATGACATCGGCCAGAGCCGAGTTTTGGAGTTGAGCGGCTACCGGCGTATCTGACCCGTAACTTGCATTAAACCCCTGAAATTTGAGAAGGTTATGGATGGTGGGCCGGCGGGATTCCGTTCGCCGAGAAGTAGCCGACCGGAACGAAGAGGGGTTTATGACCAAAGCCGATTTGATTGACGAAGTCTCGCGTTTGGCGGAACTTACGCGGAAAGACAGTGAAGTGATCGTGGAGACGATTTTTGACAGTGTGGTGCGTTCGTTGCGCGCTGGCGACAAGATCGAGATCCGCGGCTTTGGCAGCTTCCGTACCCGGCAGCGCAAGCCGCGGGTGGGGCGCAATCCGAAGACCGGAGAGCGTGTGGAAGTTCCCGCGAAGAAAATTCCGTTCTTCAAGCCCAGCAAGGAATTGAAAGATCTGGTGAATGAGGGCCACGGTGCCGCGCCTGCGGCTGTGGCAAGTCCAGCGCCGCCAACCACTTCAACGCCTCCGACCGCGTAGGCGGATCGGGTTCGCTTCGTAAATGCGATTGTTAGTGTTTCCCAATCTGGGAAGCGCTGGCGTTGATCTTTTCGGATTGTGAGCCATATCACCGTCAAAGTTCGAATCTTTCCGGTATCGTGAAGCCTCGCCGCCGTCCTCTCCTTTTGTCTCTTATGCTCCCTGCAGCCTTTACGCGAGCGATTGTTGATGGTCTGGATTGGATGCGGCTGCGCGTGCTCGCGGCCGACCCGCGGCCTCGGCATCAGCAGACTGGAACATCTGGGGAAGAAGCCGCTTACTTTCACCTGCGGAAACTGGGCTATACGATGGTGGCGCGAAACTTTCGTTCGGCGCGGTGCCGCGGGGAGATTGACCTGATTGGTTGGGACGCAGATGTGCTTTGCTTTATTGAAGTTAAGACGCGGACCTCGCGCGATGTAAAGACTGCCGAGGCGGCTGTGGACCGGCACAAACGGCGTGAACTGGCGCAGGTGGCACGAGAGTACCTGCGGAGGGTCCCACCTACGTGCCAGTGGAGATTCGATATTGTGGGGGTATACTATGCCCATCTAGCGTCTCGCCCAGAGATCGAAGTATTCCGGAATGCTTCCCTGACGGCGTGAAATATGAGGTTTGCGGAAACCCCACTGAAAGGATTCCAGTAATTGCCTGAGCTTAGAAAAGATCCGATTGTAGGCCGCTGGGTGATTATTTCGACGGATCGGGCCAAGCGCCCCACTGATTTCATCCGCGAAAATATGAAGATCAAGGGAGGATTCTGTCCCTTTTGCAACGGGAATGAGAGCAAGACGCCGCCAGAGATTCAGGCTTACAGGCCAAACCCGAACGGCGGTCCGCCACCGCAGCGCGACACTCCGGGTTGGACCGTGCGGGTGGTGGCAAACAAGTTTCCGGCGCTGGGGATTGAGGGCAATCTGAACCGCCAGGCCGAAGGCATGTTCGATCGCATGAACGGCATTGGGGCGCATGAGGTGATCATAGAGACTCCGGACCACTCGGCCAGCCTGGCGACTTTACCGACCAAACGAATCGAAGATGTCCTGTGGACGTTTCGGGACCGCATCCTCGATTTGAAGAAGGATCGGCGGTTCAAATACATCCTGATTTTCAAGAATCACGGGGAAGCGGCGGGGGCGTCGCTGGAGCATGCGCACTCGCAGCTGATTGCGTTGCCGATTCTGCCAATTAACGTGGTGCAGGAACTAGAGGGCGCGAAGCAATACTTTCTGTACAAGGAGCGCTGCGTGTTCTGCGACATCATCCAGCAGGAGATGGATGGCGGCACGCGCATCGTGGCAGAAAACGAGAATTTCCTTACGCTGGCGCCCTACGCTCCGAGGTTTCCGTTCGAAACCTGGATTCTGCCCAAGCAGCATGAATCGGCCTATGAAAATTCTTCATCGCACATGTTCGAAAACCTGGCTCGATCGTTGAAAGACCTGCTGGGCCGGGCGGACCGCGTGCTTGACAATCCACCTTACAATCTGGTGATTCACACGTCGCCGGCGCAGGACTCGACCAACGACCACTACCACTGGCACATTGAGTTCATGCCGAAGCTGACCAAGACGGCAGGATTTGAATGGGGCACGGGGTTCTACATCAATCCCACGCCACCGGAGGAAGCGGCGAAGTTTTTGCGCGAGGCGAATGTGGAGGAAGCGGCGCCGGCGTCTGCCGGGTAGGTCGGGACGCGAGTCGTGGGAATTGGCGTTAGGAGTTTTGATCTAAGTATTTCGATCTGAAAAAGTGGGCACGGCCTAAGCGCCGTGCCCTTCCCAGTTTTACTTGGAGAGAGAAGGCCTCGTGAGTTCTCGCGGCCTCGATAAAGTCAGCATAAGTGGGCGCGCGCCGGGCATTTGTCATGGAAATGTAAAACCTATGCCAGCGTCGTTAAGCGGCGTTGCGATTCACGTCTTTTAGTTTCAATCAATAATCAATACCATAGGCAGCTTCGAGGTGTTCATGAAACGCTGGCTGCTTTTGCTGCTTCTGGTGGGATGCGCCTTTGCGAGCCCCGCTCCATCTGGCCCGAGCGAATCCCCGTTGATTGCGAATGTGCCCGAACGCGCTACGGTGAGCCTCAACGGTGCGTGGCATGCCATTGTGGATCCGTTCGACAATGGCAAGTCGGGATTCTTTCGCGACGAAAAGCCTCACAGCAAAAGCGATCGCGTGGAGTACAGCTTCGACGCTTCGCCCGTCCTGAATGTTCCGGGGGACTGGAACACGCAGCGCGGGCAGTTGATGTTTTATGAAGGGCCGGTGTGGTACCGGCGCGAGTTCAATTATCACAAGCATGGGAATGAGCGGGCCTTTGTTTACTTCGGAGCTGTCAACTATCAGGCTATCGTTTATCTCAACGGAGAAAAGCTGGGTGCACACGAAGGCGGATTTACGGCTTTCAATTTTGAGGCGACTTCGGTTCTGCGCGACGGAGAAAACTCTCTCATCGTCGAGGTGAACAATGTTCGGCGCGCTGATGGCGTTCCGGCGGTTAAGTTTGACTGGTGGAACTATGGCGGAATTACTCGGGATGTGATGCTGGTCGAGGTGCCGGCAACATTCATTCAGGATTACACGGTGCAATTGGCGCGAGGCTCCCAGAGCGAAATTGCCGGGTGGGTACGGTTGAATGCGGCGCAGGGGGCCCAGAAGATCAAGTTGGAGATTCCGGAAGCGGGGATTCGCGAAACACTCACGAGCGATGAGGAGGGTCGAGCGACCTTTCATTTCACGGCGAAGCTGGAGCTGTGGTCTCCGACGCATCCCAAGCTTTACGACGTGGCGCTCAGCAGCGGCGAAGATGTGATCCACGATCAAATTGGATTTCGCACGATTGAGGTGCAGGGTGCGAACATCCTGCTGAATGGGAAGCCGATTTTTCTGCGCGGGATTTCGATGCATGAGGAGGCGCCGTTTCGCGAGGGGCGGGCTTTCAGTGCGGAGGATGCGCAGACTCTGCTGGGATGGGTTAAGGAGTTGGGATGCAACTTTGTGCGCTTCGCGCATTATCCGCATAGTGAGAATGAAATTCGGCTGGCGGATCGATTGGGGTTGATGGTGTGGTCGGAGATTCCGGTGTATTGGGACGTGGACTGGGCGAATCCAGCGACGTTGGCGAATGCTGAGGCGCAACTGCGTGATGAGATTGCGCGCGATCATAACCGGGCCGCGGTGATTGTTTGGTCGGTGGCGAACGAAACTCCGGTGAAGCCGGAGCGGCTGACGTTTTTGACGCAGCTTGTGAAAGATGCGCGGGAGCTTGATTCTACGCGGTTGATTACGTCTGCGCTGAATCACACGGAGAACACGGGTGCTGACGAGCGGACTTTGAGCGATCCGCTGGGTGATGTGCTCGACGTGATCGGCTTGAACGAGTATTTAGGCTGGTACGGCGGGCGTCCGGAGGATGCCGACCGGATGCAGTGGAAGATGAAGTGGACGAAGCCGCTGATCGTGAGCGAGTTTGGCGGCGGCGCGGTGTATGGGCGGCACAGTGATGCGGATGAAATCTGGACGGAGGAATATCAGGACAAGTTGTATCAGCATCAGTTGGGGATGGTCGAGCGCATGCCGAATCTGGCGGGGATGACGCCGTGGGTGCTGATGGATTTTCGGTCGCCGCTTCGCATGTTGCCGGGGGTGCAGGATTATCACAATCGCAAGGGGCTGATTTCGGATCGGGGGCAGAGGAAGCTGGCGTTTTATACGCTACAGAAGTTTTATAAGAAGATGGCGGAGGCGGGAAAGTAGTCGCGGAGCACTTCTTTCCAGGACGCTATCTCTGCGAGGGAGATCCTTCCCTTCGCCTGAAGAACGGCTCCGGTCAGGATGACGCCAACTGTGCGAGGTGCGTTTGCTAGGGTTACGAATCAGCCTTGGGTGCGGTCTTGGACTTCGTCGTTCCAGGCCATCTGGATGGCTTCAAGTTTGCCTTCGTTCGAGGCTTTGGGATCGCCGGCGAAATCGGGTAACTCGGTGACGTAGCGGTGCAGGTCGGTGAAGCGCACGGCGAGGGGATCGAGTTCGGGATGAGTTTCAGACAGCAGGATGCCGATGCTTTCGGCGTCTTCCCAGGTCAGTTGCTTGGGCATTTCCTCAGTACTCCTCTTTTTATGTAACCTCGGAAACTCAGTGTTCCTCGGAGACGTAGTTGCGATTCCAGGCGGGAATCTCGACGACGACTTTGCCGGGCTTGGTGATTTGGGCCTGGCAGCCGAGACGCGAGTTTAACTGGAGATCGGCGGCCATGTCCAACCGGTCGGCCTCGTCGTCATCCATGGGGCTGAGATTTTCGGCGCCTTCCTTGACCCAGATGTGGCAGGTGGTGCAGGCGTTGTTGCCGCCGCAGGCGTGGTCGAGCGTGATGTGATGGTTCAGTGCGACGTCGAGGATCGACTCTTCTTTGCCGTGATCTTCGTAGGGCAGTTTGCCGTGCTCGAACTGCACTATTTTGCCTTCGGGCAGGAATGTGACCTGTACCGTATTTTCTGCAAGCTTGTTTTCGCCGGGGGCGTCTTCAGTCAATGTGCCGGCTCCTTGTGTTTTTTCTTCTGACATTTTGCTCACCTCTAACTCTGAATCACTTTCTAGTGTTGTCATCCTGAGCGAAGACGATTTCTCTCGAAGCGAGAAATCCGCGGAGTCGAAGGATCCCTTTAACCGTCACTGCTCTCAACGCCGGTGGCGCCGATAGGGATCCTTCGACTGCGTGCGACCTCGCGTTTGCGAGGTCGCGCTCCGCTCAGGATGACAATACGAACAGTTCATTCAAACTCTGCTTTCGCCATGGGATGCGGGGCCGTGGGGCCAGCGCCCAGGTCCGTATCATCCATTTTTTTTCCTTTTAGCGCCGAGGAAACGGCGGTGTCCATCATCAATTCAGCAAGGCGCATCGTGCCTTGGTTCAGGGCGTCGATGGCTTTGCGGATCGCCTGGTAATCTTCTTCGGCGTTCACCGCGGCCAGCGACTTTTCCATTTTTGCGATCTGTTTTTTTTCGTCGGTCGTCAGCTGGCCCCATGCAGGGCTCTTCTTGCCTTTTTCTAGGGCCGCTAGGATCGTGGCGGTTTCGGCGCGCGCTTCGATCAGCTGGCGTTGGCGGAAATCTTCTTCCGCGTTGTCGAAGGAGTCGAGGATCATGCCTTCGACCTGTTCGTCGGTCAGGCCGTAGCTGGGCTGGACTTGAATTTCGGCTTCTTTGCTGCTGCGCTGCTCGCGCGCGGAGACGTGGAGAATGCCGTTGGCGTCGATCAGAAATTTCACTTCGACGCGCGGGATGCCGGCGGCCATGGGCGGAATGCCTTTGAGATCGAAGCGGGCGAGCGAGCGGCAGTCTTTGGCAAGTTCGCGTTCACCTTGTAACACGTGAATGGCTACGTTGGTTTGGCCGTCGATTTGCGTAGTGTAGTGCTGCGTGGCGGAGGCGGGGATGGTCGAGTTGCGCAAGATGATTTTGTCGGTGACTCCGCCGGCGACTTCGATGCCGAGCGAGAGCGGAGTGACGTCGAGCAGCAGCATGTTCTCGGTGGCTTCGGAGCCGCCGCCGAGAATGTTGGCTTGCACGGCTGCGCCGAGGGCGACGACCTCGTCGGGATTCAAGTCGGTGTGTGGCTCGCGGTGGAATAATTCTTTGACCAGGGCGCGGACCTTTGGGATGCGCGTGGAACCGCCAACTAGGACAACTTCGTCGATCTGCTCGGGTTTCAGGTTCGCGTCTTTCATGGCCTGCTTGCAGGGGCCGATGGTGCGATCGATGACGGGCTGAATCAGCTGTTCGTATTGATTGCGCGTGATCTCGCGGCGGTAGTGCTGGCCAGCGGGGAGTTCGATGTCGAGCTTGATTAAGGGCTCGGAAGAGAGCGCGATTTTGGCTTCGATGACGGCTTTGCGAATGGCTTGGACGGCTTCGGCGTTGCGGCGAAGATCGAGGTTGAGGTCGCCGCGAATATCGTCCAAGGCGATCGTGATCAGCAGGTTGTCGATGTCGTCGCCGCCGAGATGCGTGTCCCCGTTGGTGGCGATGACTTCGAAAATTCCGTCGTGCAGCTTGAGGATGGAAATGTCGAAGGTGCCGCCGCCTAGATCGTAGACGGCGACGATGCCGTTTTGCTTCTTGTCGAGGCCGTAGGCGAGCGACGCTGCGGTCGGTTCGTTGACCAGGCGAAGAACTTCCAGGCCGGCGATGCGGCCGGCATCTTTTGTTGCCTGACGTTGCGCGTCGTTGAAATAGGCGGGGACAGTGATGACAGCCTTCGTGACCGCTTCGCCGAAATAGCGTTCGGCGTTGCGCTTGAGCTGGCGCAGAATCAGCGCGGAAATTTCCGGCGGGGTGAAGGTCTTGTCGCCAAGCGTAATGCGCAGCACTTCGCCGGCCTGCAGATCGTCGGCCAGGCGGAAGGGGAAGAGCTTGAGTTCCTCTTGAATATCTTCTGACCCGCGACCCATCAGGCGTTTGATCGAATAGACGGCGCGCTCCGGCTTGTCGATCAACGCACTGCGCGCGGCGTTGCCGACGACCGGATGGTTGTTGCTGTCGAGCGCGACGACCGAGGGCAGCAGATTCAGGCCGTCGTCGCCGGGGATTACGACAGGGGTATCCCCTTGCATGAAAGCCACGAGTGAATTCGTGGTTCCGAGGTCGATACCGACGATGCGATCTGATGCCATCTGTGGTTGCTTCTCGCGTTACTCTTCTAGCGCGGCATTCACATCGCGAACTAAATTGCGGATGTAATTGCGGCGGTTCAGTACGTCTACCATTTTGCCGGTTGCTCGCGAGCGGTCTTCCGGTGAGGCTTGGGCGTTGTCGATTAGGCTGTCCCACTGTTTCCAAGCGGCTTGCAGTTCCTTGAGGAGCGCTTCGTGCTTGGCTTCGAGCGATAACTTTTGCTTGCCGATTTCGGCGATCAGTGACGGGTCGTCTTCACCCATCTTTTTGCTCATGCGCAGTTCTTCGAGCTGCATGTTGAGCTCGAAGACTTCTTCTAGCAGGTCGGGAGGGACGATTTGTTTCTTCATCTCGCCCGAGGCGCGGGCTTGCTCGGTCGCGCTCTTGGATTGCTCTTCTAGTTCTACGCCTTCGAGGTGCAGGAGATATTCTGTGCGCTTGATGGGGTTGCGCAGTGTGCGGTAGGCGTCGTTGAGCAGGGAGCTTTGTTCGAGGCTCCATTCCTGCTCCTGGCTGCCGGCGCGGGCGTTTAGGTCGGGATGAAGGCGGCGGCTGAGTTCGTAGAAACTTTTTTCCAGGGCGGCGACGTCGAGGTTGAGTTTCGGCGAGAGACCGAAGAACGTGAAATAGTCGACCGGGACCGGAGGCTGCACTTTGCCGCAGGATTCGCAGAAGTGTGCGGCGCGCATGGAGCCGCAGGACCAGCAGGAGTGGGTGTCCTGGGGCAGGGGCTTGGCACCGATCGTGGTGAGTACGGACTTGGTGGTCAACTTCTCATTCCTCGCAAAAACAGCAATACGGCTGCGTGCTCGATCAAGGCTGTCGGGTGGCGCACGCATTCGCGGGCAGGAGTGCCCGCGCCACATAACCAGCGCGCATCAGGCGGAGAAAGACGTGCCACAGCCGCACGATTTCGAGGCCTGGGGATTCACGAAGACGAAGCCCTGTTGCATCAGCGTTTCCTGATAGTCCAGGATCATGCCGTGCAGGTAGATAAACGACTTCGGGTCGACGAAAACGCGGACGTCGGCGAACTGGAAGATGCGGTCGCGTTCGCGGGGCTGCGTGTCGAAGCGGATGTTGTAGCTCAGGCCAGAACAGCCTCCGCCTTGCACGCCGAGGCGCAGGCCGCCCTGCTCGGTTGAAACGCCTTCTTTCGCCATGGCGGTGCGCACCTTGGCCAAGGCTTTATCGGTTACGAGAATGCCTTTGGCGGGGGCTTGGGCCGGCGCGTTTTGGGTTAGCGTTGTCATAAATCAGCTACGAGCTATGAGTTTCGAGCCGCGAGCAAGTGCGAATCCGTCGCGACGACGGCTCGCGACTCGCAGCTCACGACTCGATGCTATTTCGCTTCGGCGGCGACGGGCACACTGGCTTCCTGCTTTTTCTTCCAGTCGCCGATGGCGGCGCGGATTGCGTCTTCCGCTAGCACCGAACAATGGATTTTTACGGGAGGAAGCGACAGCTCCTTCACGATGTCCATGTTCTTGATGGCGAGGGCTTCGGCAACGGTTTTGCCCTTGACCCACTCGGTGGCGAGCGAGGACGAGGCGATGGCGGAGCCGCAGCCGAAGGTCTTGAACTTGGCGTCTTCGATGACGTTGGTTTCGCGGTTGACCTTGATCTGCAGCTTCATGACGTCGCCGCACTCGGGGGCGCCGACCAGGCCGGTGCCTACGTCGGTGCTCTGCTTGTCCATGGAGCCGACGTTGCGGGGGTTGTTGTAGTGATCGATTACCTTGTCGCTGTATGACATGTTTTTCTCCTGAACCTTCGATTGCCTCAGGGGCTAAGCCCCATCAAAATCTGAACTCACCGGCGCGGCTGAAGCCGCGCCCTGATACGAATCCCTTGTGACAAACTCTTGATGCTTAGTGGCTCGCTTCTCCTGCCCACTTTACGTCTTTCAGGTTGATGCCTTCTTTTGCCATTTCGTAGAGCGGAGAAAGTTCGCGCAGTCGCTCGACCGTCTCGATGACGCGGTCGGCAACGTAGTCGACTTCGGCTTCGGTGTTGAAGCGGCCGATGCCGAAACGGATTGAACTGTGCGCCAGATCGTCTCCCGTTCCAAGGGCCTTTAATACATAAGAAGGCTCAAGCGTCGCCGAGGTGCAGGCTGAACCGCTGGAGACGGCGATGTCGTTGATGCCCATCAGGAGCGACTCGCCTTCGACGTAGGCGAAACTGATATTCAGATTACCGGGCAGACGATGCTCCCACGAGCCGTTGATGTAGCTTTCGTCGAGGCGGTTCATGATGCGATCGCGGAGGCGGTTGCGCAGGCCGGCTAGTTTGCAGGATTCCTGGGCCATTTCTTCGTGCGCGATGGCGCAGGCTTTGCCGAGGCCGACGATACCCGGAACATTGAGCGTGCCGGAGCGCATGCCGCGCTCGTGGCCGCCGCCGTCGATGATGGCGGAGAGTTGGACACGCGGATTCTTGCGCCGAACGTACAACGCACCAACGCCCTTGGGGCCGTACATCTTATGGCCAGAGATCGACATGACGTCGATGTTCTGCTTGATCACATCGACGGGAACCTTGCCGATGGCCTGAGTCGCGTCGGTATGGAAGATTACGCCGCGCTCGTGACAGAGTTTGCCGATCTCGGTGACGGGCTGGATCACGCCGATCTCGTTGTTCGCGTACATGATCGAGACCAGGATGGTCTTGTCGTCCATGGCGCGCTTGAGGTCTTCGAGATCGACCAGGCCGTCTTTCTGGACCGGCATGTAGGTGACGCGGTAACCGAATTTTTCCAGGCGCTTGCAGGTGTCGAGCACGGCTTTGTGCTCGGTGACCGCGGTGATGATGTGGTTGCCCTTCTCGCGGTACATCTCGGCGACGCCTTTGATGGCGAGGTTGTCGCTCTCGGTGGCGCCGGAGGTGAAAATGATTTCTTTGGTGGTCGCGCCGACCAGCTTGGCGATGCGCTCACGCGCTGTTTCTACGCCTTCTTCGGCGGCCCAGCCAAAGGAGTGATTGCGGCTGGCCGAGTTGCCGAACTTCTCCATGAAGTAGGGCAGCATTTCTTCCAGCACCCGCGGGTCGATGGGAGTGGTGGCGTGGTTATCCATGTAGATGGGCAGCTTCACGCCCTTGGAGCCGGGGTGGTGCGCCTGCGTGGTTGCCTGGGGGATCTTAACGTCCGTGCTCATTGATTGCGTCTCCTACCGAGTTAATCTTTTCGTTACTCTGTTTGATGAATCTCTTGCCTTCTACGCTTCAGCCGATCGTGACCAGTTCTGCCGGCTTGAGAGTCTCGCTGCGAGCTTCTTCTGGTTCTTCTCGCATGTGCGAAATCTTGATGCGCTTTAACACGGCCTCAATGCTCTCGTTCACCTTGCGCAGCGGCTCGCGAATGTTGCAGCGATCGCTCTGGTCGCACTCTCCGCGGACCGTGATGCAGGACGTGATGAATAGCGGGCCATCGATGGCCTGAATCACTTCGAACGCGGAAATCGTGTGGGCGGCGCGGGCCAGCGTGTATCCGCCGTTGGTGCCGTGCTGCGAATGCAAAAGTCCAGCCTTGACCAGGCGCTGCAGAATCTTCGCCAGAGCTTCGGGCGGAATGCCGTAGGCATCGGCAACATCCTTCGCGCTGCGCGAGCCCTCGGCGGAGTGCTCGGCGAGATGCTTCATCGCCATTAGCGCGTAGTCGGCCTTCTTGGTCAGTTTCAGCAACCTGGTTTCCCTGTGTAAAACTCTCGCAGGCAGGGCCGGCAGCAAAATCCGACCTTTTCTGTCGCAATTCGATTCTACGACAGGCGGTTGGTTACTAGCAAGCCTATGCAGGCGGAGGCTGGAAGAGGCTGCTTAACGGTAAGTATCAACGGCTGAATGGCTTATATTTGTACGACGATTTTAGTCGGAATTTGATGGACGGCCGGCGAACTGGGCCGATTTCGGATCGTTCTCGGGGTGCGCTTACAAAATTACGACGGCGAAACTCAAGGGACTTGACAACGCGGAAAGCCGGTCTAAAATGCAGGGAATTCCGGCAAAACAGCCTCCGCATGGTATTTCTCTGAGGAACCTTCCGGATTTATGACCCCAAAGTCGCCTGCTACTCCTCCAGCCCCTGAAGTGAAGCCGCCTTGCAAGCATCCGCGCGTGCAAATCATTGGGCGCGACGAAGACTCGGAGTTCGTCGAGTGCAAGGAATGCGGCGAGGTCTTCGAGTCCAGCGAATTCAAAGACATGAACATTGAAGAGCGGACGCAGGAAAGCGAGCTTTGAGCGTTTTCACTCCGATCATTTCTCGTTTTCGGGAGGCGCCGCGGTGACGAAGGTAATCGCAGCGCTTGGATTCGACTTGTTTGGTCGGAAAACGCCCTGCTACTGTCGGAGCCGGGGGCGTGTGCAAACGCGGGCCTCCGTCCATTATGCCCATGGTCGCCCTAGTCGTCGACGACTCGATGCTGATCCGCTATACCGTGTGCCACTTTCTGGAGCAACGCGGCTTTGCGGTCGAGTCTGCCACCAACGGAGCGGAAGCTCTGGAAGTGCTGGCTCGGGTGCGACCGGCTGTGATCGTTACCGACATACAGATGCCGAAAATGTCGGGAAGTGAATTGATTACGGCGCTGAAGGGCAAGCCAGAGACGGCTGAGATTCCCATTATTATTCTGGCGAACCGGGCCAGCGGATCCGCCAAATCGGAGACGCGGGCGAATTTTGCACATCTACAAAGACATCGACACCGAGGCGCAGCTCGCCAGCACACTGGATGAGTTGTTGGGCAGTCGAGCCAGGGGCAGGCGGCCGGGAAGTAATGCTCGCGCAGGATCTTTTTCCAATTTTCTCAGCGTAGCTGCAGGCCGGCCTCAGCGGAAAAATCCATCGGGGCAAAATCTTTCAACAAAAACTTAGGGTAGGCAGCCGCGGCGATCATGGCTGCGTTGTCGGTGGATAGCGGGCGGGAGGGGAAGTAGATGGGCAGGCCCTGCTTCGCTCCTTCGCGTTCAAAGGTCTGCCGCAGTTCGCTGTTGGCGGCGACCCCTCCGGTGACGAAGAGCGTGGCCACGTCGCAGGCGCGGGCTGCTGCCAGGGTTTTTCCCACCAGGTCTTCGACGAGGGAGCGCTGGAACGATGCCACCAGGTCGAGCGTGGGTTGGTCGCAGTGGGCGAGGTAATCCTCGAGCTTCGGTTTCGCAATCTTCAGTAAGGCCTTCCGGCGCGCTTCGACTGCGGCGCGCATGTCGTGCGTTTCGACGTAGCGGAGGATGGCTGTCTTGATGCCGCTGTAGGAAAAGTCGAAGCGAGGGTGGTCGGGTTCTTGAGGGTCGAGCGCGACGGCTTTGCCATCGTTGCGGCCACGGCGATCGCGATGCTTGATTTGCGCGGGAGGGAATTTTATGGCCTTCGGATCGCCGTGCGGGGCGAGGCGGTCGATGACCGGACCTCCGGGATATCCCAAGCCGAGAAGCTTGGCGACTTTGTCGAAGGCTTCTCCGGCGGCGTCGTCACGAGTGTGGCCGATGTTTTCGTAGGTCCAGGACGAATCCTGTCGCGCGGCTAGATAGAGATGTGTGTGGCCGCCGGAGACGACCAGGGCGAGCACGGGGAATTGCAGTTCGTGGTGGGCCTTCTGGCGCCCCTGATTCTGCGATAGATCGAGGAGAACCGCGTGGATGTGACCCTCGATGTGATTGACGGCGATCAGCGGCTTGTCGAGGGCAAAGGCCAGCGCCTTGGCGTAACTGATGCCGACGAGCAATGCTCCAGCGAGGCCGGGGCCCTGTGTGACTGCGATGGCGTCGACCGATTCGTAGGTGTGATGAGCTTCGGCCAGCGCCTGGCGCACGACAGGAACGATGGCGCGAAGATGCTCGCGCGAGGCCAGTTCCGGTACGACTCCGCCATAGGGCTGGTGAGTGGCGAACTGGGAGGCCACGACATTGGAGATCACCTGCTCCCCCGAGCGCACTACGGCGGCTGCGGTTTCGTCGCAGGAACTTTCGATGCCGAGGATGAAGGCGCCGGGCATGAATCTATATATTAGTAGAAGTTTCTCGTGGTCTCCTTGCGGACTCATAACGCGAAATGAAAAAATTTGCCACCTCGATTGTGCAGACGCTGCGCCAGCGGGGCTTTCAGGCCTATCTGGTGGGGGGATGTGTGCGCGATCTTCTTCTCAGCCGCGAGCCGAAGGATTATGACGTGGCGACGAGTGCGACGCCGGAAGAGGTGATGGAGATTTTTCCTGAGACTTATGCGGTGGGAGCGCAGTTTGGGGTGGTGCTCGTGCCAGGGGCGGAGAGAGACGCTGCTAGCGCCGTATCCACGGAAGGTTCTTCGAAGTCTCGCGCGGTTGAAGTTGCGACGTTTCGCAGTGATCTCGGATATTCGGACGGGCGGCATCCGGATGAAGTGCGTTTCAGTTCCGATGCGCGAGAAGATGTGGCGCGGCGTGACTTCACCATCAACGGCATGCTGCTCGATCCCGTAGGCGACGAGGTGCTGGATTTTGTGGGAGGGCGAAAGGATCTGGAGGCGGGAATCGTTCGGACGATAGGCGATCCGGAGCGGCGCTTTGGCGAAGACAAGTTGCGGATGCTGCGCGCAGTGCGGTTTGCAGCGCGATTCGGATATGCGATCGAGGCGGCAACGTTTGCTGCGATGCAGAGGCTGGCTTCGCAGATCGTATCGCGGGAGCGGGTGCGGGATGAACTGACTCGCATGCTGACAGAGGGAGCGGCTCGTCGGGCTCTTTTGCTGCTGGATGAGAGCGGATTGCTGAGGCATGTTCTGCCGGAGATTGCGGCGATGAAAGGCGTGCAGCAACCGGCGGAGTTTCATCCTGAGGGGGACGTGTTTGTGCATACGCTGCTGCTGCTGGAGAACCTGCCGCAGCCTTGTCCGCTGACATTGGCATGGGGAGCGCTGTTGCATGATGTGGGCAAGCCTCCGACGTTTCGCGTCGCGCCCGATCGCATTCGGTTTGATGGTCACGTGGGAGTGGGTGTGAAGATGGCGGAAGAAATCTGCCGGCGGTTACGATTTTCGAACGACGAAACCGAACAGATCTTGGCGCTGGTAGACAATCACATGCGCTTTGGGGACGTGACCCGCATGAAGGAATCGACACTGAAGAAATTTCTTCGCATGCCGGGGTTTGATGAGCATCTGGCTTTGCATCGGGCAGATTGCCTGGCCAGCCATTGCAATCTGAGTACGTACGAATTTGTACGGGAGAAGCGGGCGGAGATTCCGGTGGAGAAGATGCGGCCTGCGCCATTGGTCAGGGGTGAGGATCTGATTGCTGAGGGGCATGTACCGGGGCCGAAGTTTCGAGAGATCCTGAGCGCGGTGGAGGATGCGCAACTGGAGGGGCTCTTGACGGGGCGAGATGAAGCGCTTGAGTTCGTGCGGCGGGAATTCCCGGCGTGAGACGTGCACCGGAAGGTGCAAGACGCGTGCGGCGGCAATGTTAGAATCGGGACTTCTCGGGGTTGGTCTTAGACGAGGGACTGCACTTGGAACGAGCGGGCGCCGGGCTGGAAAAAATTGTTGCGCAGTCTTTTCGGTTGGCGCCGCGGGCTGAGGCGCCGCTGATGGCTTGGCCAGTGGTGTGCGGGTCGGCGGTGGCCGAGCGCACACGCGCTCTGAGTTTTGACGACGGAGTGTTGCGCGTGGAAGTGGCTGGGCTGGGATGGAAAGCCGAACTGCAGGCGCTGGCTCCGCGATACCTCGCGGTGATCAACCGGTATACAGCCGAGGCGGTTCGCAGAATCGAGTTCGTCGTGAGTGGTGCCGATGGCGCCGACAAAAGTCGCCGCTGAAGTCGCATTTCTTATTGATTTTCTATTCATGAAAGTTACCGAAAAGGATGTAGCGTATGTCGCGGAGTTGGCTCACGTGGAGCTGACCGAGGAGGAGCGTGCGGGAATGTTGCGCGATTTGAATTCCATTCTCGAATATGTCGACCGGCTCAGTGAACTCGACACGTCGAAGGTGCCGCCAATGGCGCAGGTTTCCGACCGCTACGGAGTGGATGGAGCGAAGCATGGAAGCGAGCGATTCTCTTATGCAATCCGCGAAGATATTCTCGAGGGGCTGCGGAAATCATTGCCGCACGCCGAAGCGCTCGCGAATGCGCCGGATGCGGATGATGAGTTCTTCCGAGTGCCGAAAGTTATAGAGCGATAGGCCCACCGTCGAATCGACGAAACCATGGACTTGAAGTCACTTACCGTCGACAGCGCCCGCACGGCCGTGCAGGAGCGCCGAACAACGGCGCTCGCGCTGACGGAAGCTCACTACGCGCGCATTCAGAAAGAAGACGGGCAGATTGGTGCGTTTCTGACGTTGTCGAAGGAGCGGGCTTTGGAGCAGGCGGACCGCATCGACCGCATGGCGGCGGAAGGTAAGATGCTGCCGCCGTTGGGTGGCGTGCCAGTCGGAATTAAAGATGTGATGAGCACGCGCGGGCTGCGAACGACTGCCGGGTCGAAGATTTTGGAGAACTACATTCCTCCCTATGACTGCACGGCCGTGGCGCGCCTGGAGGGGGCGGGGGCGGTGGTGCTGGGTAAGACGAACTGCGACGAGTTTGCCATGGGTTCGTCGAATGAAAATTCTGCGTATCATCCGGTGCGCAATCCGCGCGATCTGAATCGCGTCCCCGGTGGTTCATCGGGAGGGTCGGCGGCGGCGGTGGCGGCTGACATGGCGGTGGTGGCGTTGGGCTCGGATACGGGCGGGTCGATCCGGCAGCCCGCTTCGTTTTGCGGCGTGGTGGGGCTGATGCCGACTTATGGGCGCGTGTCGCGGTATGGGCTAATCGCGTTTGCGTCGTCGCTTGATCACATTGGACCGCTCGCGAAAACGGTGAAGGACGCGGCCCTTGTGCTGCGGACGATTGCCGGGCGGGATCCGATGGATGCGACTTCGGCCGAGGTTCCGGTGCCTGACTACGTTGCCGAACTGGATAAGCCGGTGCGCGGAATGAAACTTGGCGTGGCTAAGGAATATTTCGGCGACGGCTTGGACGATGAGGTGCGGCAGGCAGTGGAAGCGGCGATCGACAAGCTGAAAGGATTGGGTTGCGAGATTGTTCCGGTGTCGCTGCCCCACACGCCGTACGCGATTCCGGCTTATTACCTGATTGCGACGGCGGAGGCTTCGGCGAATCTGGCGCGGTTTGATGGGGTGCGCTACGGCCACCGCGCGCGGGGAGTGAAGACGCTCGGGGAAATGTACCGGCGCAGTCGCGATGAAGGGTTTGGCGCGGAAGTGAAGCGGCGGATTATGCTTGGTACTTATGCGCTGAGCGCGGGCTACTACGACGCGTATTATTTGAAGGCGCAGAAAGTGCGGACGCTGCTGACGCGCGATTTCGATGAGGCATTTCGTAAGGTTGATGCGATTGTGACGCCGACGAGTCCGACGGCGGCGTTTCGGCTGGGCGAGAAATCGAATGATCCGCTGGCCATGTATCTGGCCGATATTTATACCGTGACGGCGGATCTGGCGGGGATTCCGGGGATTTCTGTGCCGTGTGGGGAGACGCGAGAGAAGTTGCCGATCGGGCTGCAGATTTTAGGAAAGCATTTTGATGAGGCAACGATTTTGCGCTTGGCGCATGCGTATGAGCGGGCCTAGGCGCGAAGCGTGGTCATTATCCTTCCAGTTGGTAATAGCTTTCTCCGGCGCAAGCGCGGCATAGCAATTTCCCGTCACGGCGAACTTCTCGACGGAAGTTGATACCTTCGCCGCATTGCTCGCAGACGACGCGGTCGCCTTTGTATCCCGGGAATTCTTCTGGGGGTAGGTCGACTTTCACCCACTGGGTGGTGAAGAGATCGTCGTTGGAGATTTCGCGGTAGGCCAGCATTTGTTGCTGGTTCTTGTCGGCGATTTCGGGATGCATTTGGCGAGCCAGAGCTTTTGATGATTCTTTGGCCGCGATGCGGATTGCCTTGCCGCTGTTAACGTCGACGAATGTGGCCGCGACTTTGCCCCAGTCCCGGAACTTTAGGGCGCGCTTGCCGAGGCGGCATCCGGTGACGACGGCGACGGCGTCGGTGGCGCAGCGGTCGATTTCGACGAAGGTGACGAGGCGTTTGCGGTCTTTGCCTCGCGGGTCGTCGATGCCGAGTTTCTCTAGGCCCAGCATGGCGAGGCGGACGCCCAGTACTTGGCCGGCGCAGAGATGTCCGTGGGCGTGTTCCGCGTCGCGGAGATATTCGTCGAGGGAGTGCATGGAAGAGCTGTCAGCTATCGGTTCTCAGCTGTCAGCTTAACACCTCGCGTCCGAGAGCTAACTGCGTGTGGGCGTGGAGCTACTTCCTGCGCCAGCGGATGCCGTCTTTGGCGATTTCTACGAGGATGCCGGCCTCGGCTAGTTCGGCGCGGATTGTGTCGGAGGCTTTGAAGTCGCGGGCGGCGCGGGCGGTTTTCATTGCGGCAATTTTTACTTCTATGTCTCCGTCTGAAAGTTGTCCTGACTGAATTGCTGCGCGCAGTTCCTCGCTGATGTCCTTCTCACGGCCTTCGGACACGGCCCAGTCGGAGACACGCTTCATCTTCGGACCATCATCGTCATCGAGGACGGCGAAGATTTCGTCAAACTTGGTTAACGCCGCGAGTAGCGGCGGGACGTCATCTTTTTTAATTCCGCCGGTGTCGGATGCGGCGTTGGCCTGGCGGACCATTTCGAAGATTGCAGCTTGCGCCTGCGCGGTGTTGAGGTCGTCGTCCAACGCGGATTTCATGCGGTCGATGGTTTGGGCTGCGAGTGACTGCATCTCGGGGCTGGAGCCTTGCGAAAAATTGCCGGCGGTCAAGCGCAGGCGGAAATTCCGGAGGCGTTCGACGGAGACCGCGGCCTGCTTCAGGCCGTCGAAAGTGAAGTTCAACTGATTGCGGTAGGGCACGGAGGTGAGCAGGTAGCGGATCGACGAGGGCTTGTGGCCTTTCAGAACGAGATCGCGGAGGGTGAAGAAATTTCCCAGGCTCTTCGACATCTTCTCGCCTTCGACGAGCAGGAAGCGGGCGTGAAACCAGAAATTCGCGAAGGGTTTGCCGGTCATGGATTCGGATTGCGCGATTTCGTTTTCGTGGTGCGGAAAAATCAGGTCTTCTCCACCGGCGTGCAGGTCGAAGGTTTCTCCGAGTTCCTCCATCGACATGACGGAGCACTCGAGGTGCCAGCCGGGGCGGCCGGGGCCGACGGCGCTGTCCCACGAGGCTTCGCCGGGTTTGGGGGACTTCCAGAGGGCGAAGTCGCGGGCGCTGTCTTTGTCGTATTCGTCGACGTCGACGCGTGCGCCGTCGAGCATGCCGCTGAAATCTTTTTTCGAGAGCTTGCCGTATTGCGGAAATTTGGCGATTCGGAAGTAATAAGAGCCGTCGTCGGTGCGGTAGGCGATTCCTTTCTCGACCAGCCCGGTTACAAAGGCCGCCATTTCTGGAATGTGTTCGGTGGCCCGGACCAGGGTCGGCTCTTCGATTCCGATCATGGCCGCGTCTTCCAGGAACGCCTTCTCATATTTTGCGGTGTATTGCTGGACGGTGACGCCGTCGCGGGCGGCGTTGCGGATGATTTTGTCGTCGACGTCGGTGATGTTCATGACGTGGCGAACGGTGTATTCGCGCTGGCGGAAGACCCGGCGGAGAAGATCGACGGCGACAAATGTGCGGAAGTTGCCGACGTGTCCGTAGTCGTAGACGGTAGGGCCGCAGGCGTACATGCGGACTTCGCGGTCGCGAAGGGGATGGAACTCCTCGATCCGCGACGACATGGTGTTAAAAAGGCGAAGTGCCATAAGGAGTTCGGGCCGACAGAAACAAACTAAAGATTCTAGGGTTGGAGGAAGAGTGGGTCAAATCGGCCTTAGAGAGCCGGGTTCCGGGCCGGGGGCAATAGATGCGTGTGCTCGCGCAGACGCTGCTGCACCAGAATCACATAGTGCAGGGCCGAGATGATGGTGAAGATGAAGGTGGCTCGAAGAAAGACGGTGCGCGCGATCCAGATCCAGCGCAGCGGGCGAATCGCGAGCAGCAGGACGAAAAAAACTGCGGCGATTTGCGAGAAGGTGTTGGCCTTGCCAAAAATACTGGGGCGAAAGTTTCGCAGGCCGGCAATTGCGAACAGAACCGCGCTCGCGGCCAGGATGGAAATGTCACGGCTGAAAACGACCACGGTATATTTCCACGGGATTTTGTGCAGGATGGAGAGCACGAGAAACATGGTGCTGAGCAGAAGTTTGTCGGCAATGGGATCGAGATACTGGCCGAGCAGCGTTTGTTGATGGAGTTTGCGGGCGAGCAGGCCGTCGAGACCGTCGCTAAAGCCGGCCACCACGAAGACGACGAGCGCCCAAAGATAGCGGCCCTCGACCAGATGAATCACGATGAATGGGACGAAGACCATTCGCAGCAGGGTGAGTTGGTTGGGAGCGGTGAAGATTTGGGAGAGCTTCACACAGGCTCCTGGGAAGCGTGCGATCCGGATTCGTGAAGATCGTTGACCGTTTCTCGCGGATTGACGCGGGGGGCGAGCGCGGTTGATGGTTCGAGGCCGGTCTTGGCGAAGAAGCGCTGAGAGAGAGAAGGCAAGTTGCCATCGGGGAGGTCGAGCTCGACTCGCTCAATCCGGTGCATGGGAAAAAAGATGACGGCCGGAGTGAATGGCTCGCCGTCGCGCACCATTACAGCGAGATCCTCGATAGATGCTAGTTCGGCGCCGCTTAGGCTCAAGCCATTCGGGGAAAGGGCAAGGATCATCCCCCAGAACTTTTCGCGCGGACTGCACAGAGTTGCAATGACCAGCGCGCCGGGTTGGAAGGGTTCGCGCGCCGGGGCCGAGCCGTTGTCTGGTATACGATTTTCCACCATAAGATTGTCGCCGGGAGAAGCGCGCATTGCAACTTTGCCGCTGTAGCGTTAGCGGACACGGGAGAGGGGTTGTCGCGTACGACAATCAGGCAGGGTGCTGAATTATGATATTGTGCGGCTTTCGGGAGCGCGGAGCGGCTGACGATCTCGGAGGCCGATTGCCTTGGTGGACGCCCAATCTGCCAATGGTCTGACTTTCTGGCCCGACCGACTCGCGATGGGAGGCGCGACGATAATGGCCCCGATTCTTTTGTGGCTCATTCTCGTCTTGTGCCTGCTTATCTCTCTGGTCAAGTACTTGATGGGGATCATCATGAGATTCTCGTTCCCCAGCACGAAGGCTCAGAAGGATTACTCCTATGAACCTACCGTTAGCGTACTGATGCCTTGCTACAACGAGGGCAAGACGGTTTACGAGACCATCGAGAGCATCAGCAAGAGCAATTATCCCAATGAAAAGTTTGAAGTGATCGCGCAGGACGATTGTTCGGCGGACGACAGCTACGAGTGGATGCTGAAAGCGCAACGCGACTTCACCAACATTCGCATCCGGACGGGGCGGAATGAGGTTAACAGCGGGAAGGCGCGGTCGGTTTGCAATGCGCTGCAGCATTCCACGGCGGAGGTGATCATTTCCATCGATTCGGACTGCATTTTTCATGCGGACGCGATTCGAGAGCTGACGGCCTGTTTTGCGGAGCCTCGCATGGGGTCGGTGGGGGGGCGCGTGGGAGTCAGGAATCCGAATGACAGCGTGATTACGGCGATTCAGACGATCATTTACTACTCGGCGTTTCAGCTTTACAAGATTCCGGAAAATTGGACTCGCAGCGTGTGCTGCATCAGCGGATGCTTGTTTGCGATTCGGCGCACGCTGCTGCTTGAGATCGAGCCAGCGATCCGGGCGCGGCATTGGTTTGGCGTTCCGGTGAATCAGGGGGAAGACCGGTTTCTGACGCATCAGACGCTGCTGCGAGGCTACGGAACTTACATTAACAATGACGCGCTGTGCTGGACGACCGTGCCGAATACTCTGCCCGTATTGTTCAAGCAGCAATTGCGCTGGCGGCGCAGCATTGTGCGCGACTTTTTTTTCACGCTCAGGACGTTGCCGCAACATGTGTGGAAGCTGCACCCTAACACTGTGCTGACGCTGGTGTTGACTCCGCTGGGGGCGGTGATCGGCTTTCTGATTGTGGTTACGGCGCTGGCGTCGGACCCGCTGGCCTGGGCTGGACCCATGCCGCTGGTTGCTGCGATTGGGATTGGAGCGGTGCTGACCTGGATCATCAAGAAGTACAGCGCGAAGGAGGCGGTCAACCATCCGTTGGCTTTTGCTGCGTACGTGGGGTGGTCGATGGTGAGCAGTCTTTTTCTTACGCCCTTGGCGCTGTGCACTATGGATTCCGCGGACTGGGGTACGCGAACCATAGGGCAGGTTTCAGGACAGATTTTAGAACAGAGTCCGCAACAACGAGAGGTGCGCGTTGGGAACTCCAACAATTAACACGCCGGCTGTGGAAGGGAAGGCGCCGCCGCCCGCGGTCGAAACAAAACGAGCTCCGGTGGGGCAGTCGCTGCACTACAAGCTGGTGATCACGCTCTACCGCATTTTTGCAATCACCGTCTTGTATCTGGTGCTGGCGGGCGTTCTCGCTTATGCCTGGGTGATGGGCTTCTATGCAGTGAATAGTTCCTGGGCCGCGCCGGTGATTCTGTCGGCGGCGGACGAGAAGAGCCTCGACTTTCGTGACAAGCTGGTGATCAGCCAGCAGACGATCGAAGACTTGAAAGTGGATGCGAAGAAATTGGACAGCGGACTGGAGGAGATGAAGAAACATCGCGCAGCGCTGCTGGAACTGGAACCGGGATTGAAGGCTGCGATCGCGCGGGAACAAGCGCACAATCTGACGACCGGTCCGGAATTGGCGACGCTCGATAAGCAGAAGCTGGCGGATAACGCGAAGACGCAAAAAGTGCTGGCGCAGCTCAAAGAAGTGGAAAGCAATATCAACAAAGACCTGGCCGCCGGTTTGATCACGCAGGGCGACGCGGCGACTCAACTGGCTGCGCTGAATCAGGCTCAGGGAGCGTATACCGACAATAAGATTGCCGAGATCCTGCTCACCGATAGCGTTCTCGACAAGACTACGACGGGCACCGCGTCGCTGGATGTGCTGGTCAAACAGGCCGAGTTGCGGTCAGAGGTTGCACAACTAGACATTGCCCTCAACGTTGCGGAAAAGCAGCTTGCCGAAGAGAACCGGCAGATCGACCGATTGCGCCAGGCGATTCTAACAGCGAAGCAGAGCCCTTACTATTTGAACGCTTCCGGAGCGCAGAGGTTGAACTTCGCTTTCCTTCCTTATGACAATCAGGCCCACGCGGTGGCCGGTGCTGCGATTTACGACTGCTACCTGAATATGATTCTTTGCCGCAAGGTCGGCACGGTGAAGCAGATATTTCCGGGCGAAGAGCAAGCTATCCATCCTATCTTCAAGACGCAGATTCGCGGGTTCCTGATCCAGATGAATCTGGACAACGCCGAGTCGGCGAAATCGAAGACCGTGTTCCTGGGCAGTAAGCCTGTTTTGTTTTGAGGAGAGCGAAAATGTTTCTGAAGCGATGCAGGTTCGTGCTGGCGTGTGTCTTGTTGACGGCGATGGCAGCGACGGCGGCTTTGGCGGCGGACGGCAATGACCAGATGGCCTACTGCTCGTACCTGATGGAGCAGGCGCAGGCTCAGCGCGACCTTCTGCGTACACCGATAGCCCTGGCGGGCTTGACTCAACCCGAGACGGGATTGCCGACGCAGTTGGTCGCGGGCGCCTCCGTTGGCCTGTCTGAAATCAGAAAGGCCGGTCTGACCATGGATGCGGCCCGCAAGAACTGCGAGCTATATAAGGCGACAACCGGCGCGCAGCAGGATGTGCAATATGCGCTGGCCAGCCTGGAGAAAGGAGCACTGCGCAACCGGCTCGCGCTCATTGAACAGGCCTCGAAGTCCGTTGACGACCTGATGGAAAAGACAACGAAAATGGTGGAGGCGCAGAATGCGACGCGCCTTATGCTGTTCTCGCTCCAAACCACAAAGATCAAGCTGGACGCCGACCGAGCCGACACGGCATCGAAAATTAATACTCTCTATGTTCCACCGTTGAGCGACAAGCCGCTGAAGAACCTGGTCGCGGAAAAATTGAGCAGCGAAGTCAGTGAGCAGAAAGCGTTGGACAAGCTGACGCGGCAGAATAATTGGGCTGTCGCGCTTTCGGTCGGCATTCATCAGCAGGTGAATCCGGTGGCGCAGAATCCCCAACCGTACGGGGCGGTCTCAGTGAGCTACAACTTCGCGAGCCGGGCGATCAACAAGCACCTTGATCGCGCCGTCGACGCTTATGACGAGTGGAAGAAAGTGCAGGAGGGCGATGTTGCGCGGAGCATGGAAGTGCTGCACCAGCAGTTGTTGGATGGCGTGTTGGCGCAGGAAACCAGGCTCAAATCCCTGCAGGAGGAGAGCGGACAGATCGATAAGAACCTTCAGTTCGTGGGCAATCCGGATACTTCAGCTGCGTTCGATTTCCACAATCAATTGACGGCGGCGCAGTTGCTTTTGCAGGTTGAGACCGGCGATGCCAGTTTTAGGATTGACCGGCTGCGTGAATATCTCGCCAAGAATTATTGATGGATAACTTTTGACTGAGAAGTCCGGTATGCTTGGCGGGCATGCCAGAAGACGCAAGTCCGGTGATTGAGTTTCGGGACGTCTCCTACCGCGTCGGGGACACGCCAGTGCTTTCAGGATTCAATCTGCAAGTACAGAGTGGCGAGACACTGGTGCTGCTAGGCCGCAGCGGGTCGGGAAAGACCACGTCGCTCAAGCTGGTGAATCGGCTGTTGACGCCCACTTCGGGTGAAATCCGCGTAAAGGGCGTGTCCAATGCGCATAGCGACGTCATTCGCCTGCGCCGCAGCATCGGATACGTCATCCAGGACGTCGGTTTGTTCCCTCATTTCACGGTCGAAAGAAACATCGGTCTGGTTCCTAAAATTGAAGGATGGCCCGAGGAGCGAGTTCGGGCGCGCGTACTCGGGTTGATGCAGGTGGTGGGGCTTTCGCCGGATCTGGCGGGCCGCAGGCCGAATCAGCTTTCGGGCGGGCAGCGGCAGCGGGTGGGCGTGGCGCGGGCGCTGGCGGCGGATCCGGAAATATTGCTGATGGACGAACCGTTTGGCGCGCTCGATCCGCTGACGCGCGACGAACTGCAACGGGAATTTATTTTGCTGCAGCAGCGGCTCCACAAGACGGTCGTTTTTGTGACACATGATCTGCGCGAGGCCTTGCGGCTTGGATCGCGGATCGCGTTGATGGATGCGGGGCGCCTGGTGACCCTGGCGAAGCCGAAGGAATTCTTGCAGTCCGCCGATCCTTTGGCTGCGGCTTACGTCAGGGCTTTCGGCGACGGGCTGGAGTCGGCGGCGAATCGAGGTGCGTCATGAACGTCTTTCGATTCATGTGGCAGGACCGTGGGGAGGTTCTGAAACTCACGCTGGAACATCTCAGGCTGGTTGGTTTTTCCACGCTGTTCGCGATGCTAATCGGGGTTCCGCTGGGAATTGCGATCGCTCACTGGCCGCGATTTAATAAACCCGTGCTGGCCAGCGCCAATATTATTCAGACGATTCCAGGTCTCGCGCTTTTCGGGTTTCTGCTGCCTGTGCCATGGCTGGGCGAACGCGTCGATCGGCTGGCGATTCTGGCGCTCACGCTTTATGCGCTGCTGCCTATCATTCGGAACACGTATACGGGAATCCGCGGAGTTGATCCGGCGGTGGTGGAAGCAGGGCGCGGGATGGGGTTGACGGAATCGCAGCTCTTGTTTCAGGTCGAATTGCCACTGGCGCTCAGTGTGATTCTTTCGGGAGTGCGCGTCGCCGTTGTGATTTCAGTCGGACTGGCGACCATTGCGGCGGCGATTGGGGCTGGCGGTCTGGGCGAATTTATCTACCGAGGGCTGTCCATGGTGGATGACCGGGTCATACTCGCCGGCGCCATTCCCGCTGCACTCCTGGCGCTGGCGGCCGATTTTAGCGTGGGATGGCTGGAGAGGCGGCTGCAACCGCGATGAGGCTCGGCGGCACTGTTTGCGTTGCAGTTCTGGCCGCAGTGGCGTTACTGCTTCCATCTTGCTCGTCGTCGCATCCCGATCGCATCGTCGTGGGCTCCAAGAATTTCACCGAGTCGTTTATTTTGGGGGAGCTTATCGCGCAGCAGATTGAGGCGCACACTCATTTGCGAGTTGAGCGACGGTTCTATTTAGCAGGAAGCTACATCTGCCAGCAGGCGATTCTGGCGGGGCGAATCGATGTGTATCCGGAATACACGGGAACGGCGCTCACTGCGATTCTCAAAGAGAACGCGAGCGGTCATACGAGCGAAGATAAGCAGGATGTTTACCGCCGAGTGAAAAGCGAATATGAGCGGCGCTTCGGCCTGACGCTCACGCCGGCCTTCGGCTTCAACGATACATTTGCGATGGAGATTCGGGGCGAGGACGCGCGCCGGCTGAAAATTAAGACGCTGTCGCAGGCAGCGGCGTTCGCTCCGCAGTGGCGAGCCGGATTCGGTTATGAGTTCATGGAGCGGCCGGATGGGTATCGTGGACTGGCTGCAATGTACGGGCTGCGGTTCGCGGAGGAGCCGCGAATCATGGACCTGGGGCTGCTGGCCAGGGCTCTTAAGGATCATCAGATTGACTTGGCCGCCGGCAATGCTACCGACGGGCTGATTCCAGCTCTGGATTTGTTTGTGCTGGAAGATGACCGGCATTATTTTCCTCCCTACGAAGCGGTGCCGGTGGTGCGCCAGCAGACGCTGCAGCAGCATCCGGAGATTGCGCAGGCGCTGGCGGAACTGACGGGAAAGATTTCTGACGAAGAGATGCAGGGAATGAATTATGCGGTCGATGGACAGTGGCGAGATGCGAAGCAAGTGGTCCACGAATTTCTAAAGGGCAAGGGGCTTGTGCCGTGATGCGGTAGGGCGGAGCTTAAATTACCAGCGATCCTTGCAGCGTGAGTACTACATGGCCCTTAAGGATTACGCGGCTTCCCGCCACTTCGCACCAGAGTTCGCCACCGCGCTCCGATAATTGGCGAGCATGCAACTGTAATTTCCCGAGGCGGCTTGCCCAGTAGGGCGCAAGCGCGCAGTGGACCGAGCCGGTCACTGGATCTTCGGGCATGCCATAGCTGGGCTTGAAGTAGCGCGAGACGAAATCGACATTGTCTCCCGGTGCGGTCGCGGACACGACATAGGGATGGAGTTGTTCCAGGAGCGCGAAATCGGGGCGCATCTCGCGGATGTTGCTCTCGCGTTCGTAAATGGCGATGTAGGTTTGGTTCACTTCGAGAATGGTGGAGGGACGTGCTTCGGACCCAAGAGCGTGGAGTAGTCCGTCGGGCGGGTTTGCGCAGGGCTCGGCGAACATGGCGGGAAAATCCATGGAAAAAATTTCTCCCTGCTTGTGGACGGTCAGAGTTCCACTGTGGCGCGTTTCGAAGAGCACGGTGTCGAGCGCCGGCTGGAGCAGGGAGAAGATCACATAAGCCGACGCCAGAGTGGCGTGGCCGCACAGTTTCACCTCACCTCGGGGCGTAAACCAGCGCAGATCATACTGGCTGGAATGACGGCCGTGACTGTCGCCTTGCCGGGGTACGAAAAAAGCGGTTTCAGAAAGATTATTTTCTGTGGCGACCTTGCGTAACTTGTCGTCATCTAACCAGCAGTCAAGAGGGCAGACCGCGGCCGGGTTTCCGGCGAACGGTTGGTTGGTGAACGCGTCTACGTGAAACAGCGGGATGCGCACATCTCGATTGTAATTTGCCTTGTGGCTGGTTGCGGGTAAGTGGGGTGGCGCGCGCCTTGCCAGGATTTATGGGGCGGTGATAGGCTCTGAGGCCTCGTCGTCTGGGGTGGGTGGCTTGTTGCGCGGCATGCGCAGCAGTCCCGCTAAAATGCCCGCGGAGATGGATGCCGACCTCTCTTCGTGCTGTGAGTTAGTTCCGCTGCTTCGTCAAACGCTTCGTATCACAGGGGTCATAATGCACGCTGCTCAAGCGGATGTTGCGGTTCGAGGAGACAGTGCCCGCAGCCTGTTGTTGGAGCGCGTGGCTGAAGCTCGCCGACGGAGTGACGCATTGTTTCAGATTGTGCGGGCTGACTCGATCTACGAACGACCCATTCCAGAGCGGCACCGCATCATCTTTTATTTGGGGCATCTGGAGGCGTTTGACTGGAACCTGCTGCATGAGAACGTTTTGGGGCTGAAGAGTTTTCACCCTGAATTCGACCGGCTGTTTGCTTTCGGCATTGACCCGGTGGGCGGCGGATTGCCCTCCGACCAGCCTTCGGACTGGCCCTCGCTTGGAACAGTGCGAGACTACGTGGCTAGAATTCGTGCGTCGCTCGACGAAAAGTTGCAAGACGGACTGCTCGAATCATCAAGCCGCGCTGGCGACGTCTTTTCGCTGGACAATCTGCTCAATGTGGCGATTGAGCATCGGTTGATGCATGTAGAAACGCTGGCGTACATGCTGCACCAGTTGGCGATCGACCGAAAGATTCCGCAAAGTGAGCCGCTTGATCTCATCACTCATCCAGTAACAGTAGAGCAACACATGATTGAAATTCCGGCCGGCTCGGCGACGCTTGGACTATCGCGAACGGGCGACGCTTTTGGTTGGGATAACGAGTATGAGATGCAGTCGGCGGAGATCCCGGCTTTTGAGATTCATCAGTACGAGGTGACGAACGGGCAATATCTCGCTTTCATGGCAGAGGGTGGTTACGAAACGCGCGCCTTCTGGAGCGACGAAGACTGGAAGTGGAAGACTGAGCATGCGATTGCCCATCCGGCGTTTTGGACGAAGTGGCGCGGCGGATGGAGCTACCGCGGTATGTTCGCGGAGATTCCGTTTGAAGAAGGCTCGCCCGTATCGAATTGGCCCGTGTATGTGAGCCACGCCGAGGCGACAGCGTATGCGCGGTGGGCAGGGAAGTCACTTCCCACGGAAGCGCAATGGCATCGCGCCGCCTACGGGACGCTGGAGGGGACAGAAAGAAAATATCCCTGGGGCTCCGCGGAACCTGATGCCAAGTTCGGCAACTTTGATTTCAGCCATTGGAATCCTACGCCGGTGAATGCCTTTCCGGCGGGCCAGAGCGCTTTCGGCGTTCACGACATGGTGGGCAACGGATGGGAATGGACATCCAGTGTTTTCGCGCCATTTTCTGGATTCGAGCCGTTTCCGTTTTACCGCGGGTACTCAGCTGACTTTTTTGATGGCAAACATTTCGTCATCAAGGGCGGTTCGGCGCGTACCGCTGCATGTATGTTGCGGCCGAGCTTTCGGAACTGGTTCCAGTCACATTACCAGTACGCGTATGCGGGATTCCGCTGCGTGAATCATTAAGCGAAAAAGATTGAGTGAAGAAGCAGATTCAAGAAAATCGAGTCGAAGGAGTTTGAAATGCTGATCCATGCGATACCCAGCAATGCCACGTACGAGTTTGCTGCGGACGTCCGTGCCGGGCTGACACAGCCCGGACAGAAAGAACTCCCTTCGAAGTATCTCTATGACACCGTCGGATCGGCGCTGTTTGAAGTGATCAGCCACCTGCCGGAGTACGGGCTGACGCGGGCCGATGAGCGCCTGTTGCGGAGGCATGCGGACGAGATCGTCGACCGGCTGGCCGGGCCGGTGGCCGTGGCGGAACTGGGGAGCGGCAGCGGAAGGAAAACGCGCTGGTTGCTGGAGGCGTTTTGTCGGCGCCAGCGAACTTCTTATTATCCGGTGGAAATATCGCGCTCGGCCCTGGTGATGTGCGAACGCGAACTGAGCGACATCGACGCGATCAGCATTGTGGGGTTTGAGCGCGAATACCTGGACGGGTTGCTGGAAGTTGCCGCGTACCGCAAGAGCGGACAGCGCCTGGTCGTGCTATTCCTGGGCAGCACGATCGGGAACTTCGATCGCCCCGCTGGGGCGAAGTTTTTGGCCGAAGTCCGGCGCATTCTAGAGCCGGGCGACTCCTTGCTTCTGGGAACGGACCTGGAAAAACCCAGTGCGCAACTGTTGCGAGCCTACGACGACGAACTGGGAGTGACCGCCGCGTTTAATATGAACCTGCTTGTGCGGGTGAATCGCGAACTCGATGCCGACTTTGACTTACGCCAGTTCGCGCATGTGGCAAAGATCAACCCCGAAACCCGGAGCGTCGAGATGCACTTACAATCGCAGCGCCGGCAGAAGGTGAGTATTCCGGCGGCGGAAGTTGTGGTCGAGTTTCTCGAAGGTGAGACGATCTGGACGGAGAGCAGCCACAAGTACTCAAGGGAAGAAGTTGTCGAAACGGCGGGACAGGCCGGCTTCCGGTGCGAAACGCAGTGGATCGACGAGCAGTGGCCGTTTGCCGAGAACCTGCTTACTGCAGAGTGATGCGCGTGTTTGGAGCCTGCGCTTTCAGGACGCTCTCGGCTTGCGCCACGCGTGCAGATTGATCGCGCTCATGACCAGGCAGAATACGTTGGCAGGAATGAAACCCATTTGCGCGGTTTTAAATCCGATGACGCACACGACGACGCTATTCACGGCGGCCAGCGCCCAGCCTTCCCAGCACCGCCGCCCTACCAGAATGGTGGACGCGACGGTTAATACACAAGAAAGATAATCGAGCCGAAACACGGATGAAGACCTCCACAAGTATCTTCGGCTAGGAATGCGGCTCTTGACTGTGATTGTGCCCTTTCGTTACATGACTGAAGTCACTTGACCCGAAATCGAGACATTTTCCGGAGGATTGATGGCGACAAAATGCACGCACCTGAACGAGATCAAATTTACTGAGAAGGAGACCGACGTCTGTGGGGAATGCGTAAAAATGGGTGACACGTGGGTGCACTTGCGCATGTGTTTGATTTGCGGGCACGTGGGCTGTTGTGACTCGTCGAAGAACAAGCATGCGACCAAGCATTTTCATAAGACGAAGCACCCATTAATACGCTCCATTGAGCCTGGGGAATCGTGGATCTGGTGTTATGTCGACGAAATCGAAGCGGGCGAAATCGGGGCGTGATTGGTGTTGGGGGATGATAGTGCAACCGAACGACAGTTTCTGTATCTAATCGGCTTGTTGGGCGCGAGCCGTATCTGTAGCTTCAGAGAGAACATTTTAGAGAGAGCATTCTAACGGAACATTTTTAGGGGAACATGGCGAAGCCGATCCTGTTGACGGTGGATGACGATCCCGATGTTTTGCGGGCGATTGAACGCGATCTGCGCTCGCAGTACGGCGCCGAGTATCGTGTGGTCAGCAGCGACTCGCCAAAAGGGGCGCTGGACCTGCTCAAAGCGCTGAAGGTTCGGAACGACAGCGTGGCGCTGTTTCTGGTGGATCAGCGCATGCCGCACATGGACGGCGTCACGTTTCTGCAGGAAGCGCGGCAGATTTTCCCTGACGCCAAGCGGACGCTGCTGACCGCTTACGCCGACACCAACGCGGCGATCAGTGCAATCAATCAGGCCAGCCTTGATTATTTCTTTATGAAGCCGTGGGATCCTCCTACGGAGCATCTCTATCCGCAATTGGACGATCTGCTGGATGATTGGCAGGCTTCGTACCGTCCTGCGTTTCAGGGGATTCGGGTATTGGGCACGCGGTGGTCTCCGAAGTGTTACGAGCTGCGGGATTTTCTGGCGCGCAGTCACGTTCCCTATCAATGGATCGACGTTGAGGGATCGGCCAATGATCCGGAGACCAAGCGGCTGCTTGAAGCGCTGGGGCCGGATGCGGCTGAGCTTCCGGTTGTGTTGTTTACGGATGGAACGAAGCTGCTCAACAGCGCTCCGGCTGAAGTTGCGCAGAAGGTGGGATTCCGGACCCACGCCGAGACCAGCTTTTACGACCTGGCCATTGTGGGTGGAGGGCCGGCGGGACTGGCGGCCGCGGTATATGGCGCGTCGGAGGGGTTGCACACGGTGATCGTGGAGCGGGAAGCACCGGGCGGGCAGGCGGGAATGAGTTCGCGAATTGAGAACTATTTGGGATTTCCCAGTGGGCTGAGTGGAGGCGACTTGGCGCGCCGCGCCGTCGTGCAGGCGAAGCGGTTTGGAGTGGAGATTCTGGCACCGCAGGAAGCGACTGGCGTGAGGACAGAGGGGCCTTACCGGATTATCAAGTTGGCCGATGGCAACGAGATTTCCTGTCATGCCTTGATGATCGCGAGCGGAGTGCAGTGGCGACGACTCGAAGCCCCTGGGATTGACCAATTTCAAGGCGCGGGCGTTTACTATGGCGGCGGCGCGACTGAAGCGCTCTCCTGCAAGGGAGAAATTGTTTACGTGGTGGGCGGTGCGAATTCTGCCGGGCAGGCGGCCATGAATTTTGCCAAGTACGCCGAGCGCGTGGTGATGCTGGTTCGGGGGGACTCGCTGGCCAGCACGATGTCGCAATATTTGATCGACCAGATTAAAGAGACTCCGAATATTCAGCTGTGGACGCACGCCAGCGTCGCCGAGGTTCATGGCGACACGCACCTGGAAGAGGTTTCGGTGCTTTGTTCCGACACGAACAAGTTAGAGCGAGTGCCGGCGAATGCGATGTTCATTTTTATTGGGGCCTTGCCGCAAACCGACTGGCTGGCGGGTACAGTCGAGCGGGACGAACGTGGATTTCTTCTGACTGGTCCGGATGCGATGGAGGGCGGACAACATCCGAAAGGCTGGGCGATCGAGCGCGATCCCTTTCTTCTGGAGACGAATGTGCCGGGGATTTTTGCGGTGGGCGACGTGCGGCATGGGTCGGTGAAACGCGTGGCCTCAGGAGTTGGAGAAGGATCGGTCGCTGTGCAGTTCATCCATCAATATTTGAGCAAGGTATAAATGGGCGAAACATTGGAGCTGCTGCGTCGCGTTCCGGTGTTTGAGGGTTGCCGGAGGACCAGATCACGTGGTTTCTCAGTCAATCGGAAGAACTGCATCTGAAAGCCGGCGAGCTGTACGCGCGTCAGGGCGACCCGGCTGACAGAATGTCCGTCGTACTCCAAGGGGAACTGGAAGCCCGCGGGGAGTTGAGCGGCGATCCGATCGTGATCCCGATGGAGGCGGGCGATGTTACCGGCAAGCTTCCGTTTTCGAGGATGAAGACGTTTCCGTTGAGCGGGCGCGCCATCAGCGAGAGCTTTATCTTGCGATTTCCGGCCTCGCTGTTTCCTGAGCTCGTGCACAGGATGCCCGAGCTTACGCAGCGGCTGGTGGGGCTGATGTCGGACCGGATCCGGGAAACGACACGGTTGGAGCAGCAACGCGACCGGCTAGCGGGGCTCGGCAAACTTTCAGCGGGTCTGGCGCACGAGCTGAACAATCCTGCGTCGGCCGCGAAACGAGCGACCAGCCAGCTGCGCACGATTCTGAAGCGGGTGCGCGACGCCAGCCTTGAGCTGGGCCGGCGAGATCTGACTCCGGCACAGAAAGCGGAAATAGAGAAGCTGGAGGCATCGCTGGTGCAAGCGGACGGGCCTCCACCGGACGCGCTCGCAGTTAGCGACCTTGAGGATCAACTAGACTCTTTGCTGCGCAGTCATGGTCAAAACGACTTGTGGCAGCTTGCGGCCGACCTGGCACGCAAGAATTTCAAGCCGGAGTTGCTGGAACAACTGTTTGCTTCGCTGGATGCGGGAACTGCGCGGGCGGCGCTGTTGAGGATTTCGTCGTCGGTGGAGATATTCGACTTGTTGAACCAGATTGAAAGCAGTGCATCGCGAATCTCCGACCTGGTGAGTGCGATCAAGGAATACACGTTCATGGACCAGTCGCCGGTGCAGAACGTGGACATCGTGAAGACGCTTGAGACCACGCTGACCATTCTGAATCACAAGCTGAAGCACGGGGTGACGGTGCAGCGCGATTATCAGAAAATTCCGCTGCTGGTGAATTCTTTCGGGAGTGAACTGAATCAGGTGTGGACCAACATCATCGACAACGCGATTGACGCGATGGGTGGAAAAGGCGAGCTGCGGGTGCGCACGTATCGCGAGGACGATTGTGTGGTGGTGGAAATTGGCGACAATGGGCCGGGAATTTCGCCTGAAGTCGAAGCCCATATTTTTGAGCCGTTTTTCACAACTAAGGGCGTGGGCGAGGGGACTGGGCTTGGACTCGACACGGTGCAGCGCATTGTGAAAAAACATCGCGGCAACATTCAGGTTCGTTCCAAGCCAGGAGATACGCGTTTTCAGGTGTGGCTGCCGTTGGCGACGGCGCCAGCGTAACAAAAATGGACGTACACCTGATCGACGGAACGTACGAATTGTTCCGGCATTTTTTCGCGGTGCCCGCGGCGAAAGATTTAAATGGTCAGGAGATTGGGGCGGTGCGCGGTGTGCTTGCCTCTGTTCTGTCCATGATCGAGCGGGCCGCGACTCACCTTGGGGTTGCTACGGATCATGTTGTCGAGTCGTTTCGCAACGACCTTTATTCCGGCTACAAAACCAGCGAAGGCGTAGATCCAGCTTTGCTCTCGCAGTTCCCGATTCTTGAGGAAGCTTTGGAGGCAATGGGCGTGGTGGTGTGGCCCATGGTCGAGTTTGAGGCGGATGATGCGCTCGCTTCAGCTGCAGCGAAGGCCGCGAAGAATGACGATGTAGGGAAAGTATTCATCTGCACGCCGGACAAAGATCTCAGTCAGTGCGTAGTCGGCACGCGTGTGGTTCAGCTGGATCGTAGGCAGAATATTGTGCGCAATGAAACCGGCGTGGCTGAGAAGTTTGGCGTCGGGCCGCAATCGATTCCGGATTATCTGGCGGTGGTTGGCGATAGTGCTGACGGCTTTCCGGGCGTGAGTGGATGGGGCGCGAAAGGTGCGGCCTCGGTCTTATCTCACTACCCGCATCTTGAAGACATTCCGAAAGATTGGCGGGAGTGGCATCCGTCGATCAAGAAGGCCCGTGGGCTGTCGGAATCGCTGTTCAGCGCGTGGGATGATGCTTTGCTGTTTCGCAGGCTGGCGACGTTGCGGGTTGATGCGCCGGTCTTTGATACGGTCGAGGCTCTTCGCTGGCGAGGGCCGCGTCCGGATTTTGATGAATACTGCCGACGAATGAAGGCGCCTGATCTGCTGCGTCGCGCTAATGCGGCAGCTTCGAGCACATAGGCTATTTGAGCGGGCTTTTGCTCTCGGTTGCCGGGGCAGACCTGTGGGTGTGGCCGCTCTGCTGAAGTAATTTTGCCACCAACGCGGTCCAGCCTGTCTGATGGCTCGAACCCAGGCCCTGGCCTGTGTCACCGTGGAAATATTCGTAGAAGAGAATCAGGTCGCTCCAGTTCGGATCGGTGCGGAATTTTGAAGTGCCTCCGTTGACTGGGCGGTTTCCTTGTTCGTCGCGCAGAAAGATTCTGGTCAAGCGGTGCGAGATTTCCGCGGCCACTTCTGAGAGCGTGAGCATTTTGCCGGAACGCGAGGGGAATTCCACTTTGAGGCTGTCGCCGAAATAGTGGTGGAACTTCTGCAATGACTCAATTAACAAATAATTCACTGGAAACCAGACTGGGCCACGCCAATTGGAATTGCCACCGAACAGACCACTGGTAGATTCGCCGGGTTCGTAGTCCACGCGGTGTTCCTTGCCGTCGAAAGAAATCACGAACGGATGATCGCGGTGATGGAGCGAGAGGGCGCGAACGCCGTGGGGCGAGAGAAATTCTTGCTCGTCCAGCATGATTTGCAGCATGCGCTGGAGTTGGTCGGCATTGACGATCGAGAGCAGCCGTCTTTCGCCCATTCCTGACGCTTCCATGGACGCGACATTGGCGGTAAGGTCGGGGCGGTTGTCGATGAACCACTCCATGCGGCGCTTGAAGCCGGGGAGACGATCGAGCAGTCCGGGCTCCAATGTCTCGACCGCGAACAACGGGATCAAGCCCGACCATGGAGCGAATCTTGACGGGAAAACTGGTCCCGTCGGGAAACTTGATGACGTCGTAGAAGAAGCCGTCTTCGCTCGTCCCACAGCCCCATGCCGTCGTGGCCGAGATGGTTCATGGCATAGGCGATGTAGATGAAGTGCTCCCAGAATTTGCTGGCGACATCTTCGTAGGCGGAATCTTGCGTCGCCAGCTCCATGGCGATCGCCAGCAAGTTCAGCGTGTACATGGCCATCCAACTGGTGCCATCGGATTGCTCGATGTGGCCGCCGGTCGGGAGAGGGTCGCTGCGGTTGAAGACTCCGATGTTGTCGAGGCCGAGGAAGCCGCCCTGAAAAATGTTCATGCCCTCGGCGTCTTTGCGGTTGACCCACCAGGTGAAATTCAAGAGCAGTTTGTGGAAGACGCGCACCAGGAACTCGCGGTCGCCGCGGCCATTGCGCTTCTTATCAATCTTGTAGACGCGCCACGCGGCCCAGGCGTGGACCGGCGGATTCACATCTCCGAGGGCCCACTCGTAGGCGGGGAACTGGCCGTTGGGATGCATGTACCACTCGCGAAGCAGGAGCACGAGCTGGTCTTTGGCGAAATCCGGGTCGACCAGCGCCAGGGAAACGCAGTGGAAAGCCAAGTCCCAGGCGGCGTACCAGGGATACTCCCACTTGTCTGGCATTGAGATCACGTCGGCGTTATAGAGGTGAGGCCAATCGTGGTTGCGGCCCCGCGTTCGTTCGGGCGGCGGAGGGGGATTTCCGGGGTCGCCATCTAGCCAGCGCTTGACTACATAGTGGTAGAACTGTTTCGACCACATCAGGCCGGCGAAGCTTTGGCGCATCACATTCTTGGCATCGGGCGAGAGATCGCGGGGGATTATCGTGGCGTAGAAATCGTCGGCTTCCTGTTTGCGGGTGGTGAAGATGCCGTCGAAATTATTGAAAGCGGACGGCGGTTGACGCGTGAAGTCGACGTTGGTGAGTCGCAGGCGGACGGTTACGGTTTCGCCTGCGGCGAGATTCAACGTGTAGTGAACGGCGGCTTTTGTACCTGCGGATTCGGCGGAGACCGCTTCTTGTATACCGTCGACGATGCAGTCGTTGATGCCGTCTTTCTTGCACCATCCGCTGTCGGGAGTGTTGAACAGGCAATGGCGGTTGGTTTCGTTTTCGGTGAACAGGAGCTCGGGGGATCCGTCGTAGCACAGCCAGCGCTTGCCCGAGGCCGGATGTTTCAGTTCGATTGCGCCGGGGACTCGATGCAGGTTCGGGCGGGGCTCGTTGGTGCCCCACGACCAGGTGTTGCGGAACCAGATGGTCGGGAGCAGGCGCAGTCGCGCTGATTCCGGACCGCGGTTCGCGACGGTGATCTTAATCAGGATGTCTTCGACGTCGGCTTTCGCGTACTCGACGAACACATCGAAGTAGCGGTCGTCAGCGAAGACTCCGGTATCGAGCAATTCGTATTCGGGATCGTTCTTGGTGCGGCGGCGGTTCTCTTCGAGGAGTTGCTCGTAAGGGAAAGCGGCTTGCGGATATTTGTACAGATACTTCATGTACGAATGCGTGGGCGTGCTGTCGAGGTAGAAGTAATATTCCTTTACGTCCTCGCCGTGATTGCCCTGGTTGCCGGTCAGGCCGAAGAGGCGTTCTTTGAGGAAGGGATCGCGCTCGTTCCAGAGCGCTAGAGAGAAGCAGATCAGCTGGCGGCGATCGCAAATGCCGGCGATGCCATCTTCATTCCAGCGGTAGGCTCGCGAGCGGGCGTGATCGTGGGGAAAGTAGTCCCAGGCGTTGCCATTGGCGCTGTAGTCTTCGCGCACCGTACCCCAGGCGCGTTCGCTCAGGTAGGGACCCCAGCGCTTCCAGTGGCGCTTGCGGTCGCGGGCTTCGGCTAGCCTGATTTCCTCGTTCGTCATACTGGTTCAGTGGCTCATTCAATCAGGGAAATGTGTTTCGGGCTTACTCGTCATCGCCGAGAATCGTTGGTAAGCATATCGGAACGTTCAACTCTTTGCTTGAGGAGATTCCCATCAGCCGGTTTGGACGGCCCTGCCAATTCCCGAGCGGCTGGGATGTGGCGACCGGAATCGGTGTTGGGCGCTTCACGCCTCTTAGGTTGGCGTCGCCTGGTGGGCGTGACTCTTGCCGAACCGAAGGCGAGAATCTTGGCATGTCGCTCTGGGCAACGAAAATATTGGCGGGCTTGATGTCACGGTGTACGATCCTTTGTCGGGAGCGGCGTCGGGGGTGTCGGCAATTTCGATGGCCAGCGAGAGAATGGCTTCGGTTTCCACCGGACAGCCGGCGATGCGCTGCTTCAGTGAGACGCTGTCGACCAGGAATTTTAGGGCAACAAAACGATGAAGGCGGGTGCCTTCGACCTTGTAGACTACTCCCATGCTGCCGTCATGTTTTTCGACGATGCGGCAACGTGAGATGACTTCGTCGATCATTTACTAAGATGCGGGGATTAAGATACGGTTGCGAGCCGGACCATTTATCGTCAGATCATTTTTTTGCCGATTCATACGATCGACGAGGCATCCGTGAGTCATCGAATTGAGGGCTAGGGCGGGAGCATGTCGAGCGCAGATCGATTGCTTCATGAAGGAACGACTTTGGAACCAATGACGGACGCCGGCCAGGCGAAAGACATGCTGCTGGCGCCCGGGGTGGGCTGTGCTGCGTTCCAGGGATTTTGCGAACTTTACTTCCGTTATTATTCTCGACTTACGGTGGTGGGGAAGGATCATCTTCCGGCATCACCGTTTATTATCTGCAGCAATCATACGAGCCACGTCGATAGTGCAGTTCTGATGACGGCTTCGGGACGCCCGTTCTCTGCGTTTGCGCTGCTTGGCGCCAGCGACTATTTTTTCGACTCGTGGAGACGGAAATTTATGGTCTCGCGATTTATGAATGTGATCCCGATTGATCGCCGGGCGCAACCGAAATCACTGCAGCGGTGTCTGGCGATGTGTCAGGATTTTCTGCAGCACGGGAATCTGATTCTCTATCCAGAAGGTACGCGGTCTACAGACGGGCAGATCCAGGCTTTTAAGAAAGGTGCAGGGGTGTTCGCGGTCGACCTGGGAGTGCCGATCGTGCCTGCGCTGGTCGAGGGCGCGCATCGCATTTTGCCCAAAGGGGAAGTCGTGCCCCGGCCGAAACCTGTGACTGTGCGCTTTGGAGAGCCTATTATGTTCGAATTGAATCCTGGCGACCCGAGAGGTGGGCGGGGGGTTCGAAGAGCTGCTGTGGAATTGCTGGAGCAGCGCATCCGCGAACTGAAACCGAGTTTATCGCCGATTCATGCGGTGCAGACCTTGTAGAAGCGGGAGGGGGCTATGTACACGGCGAAGCACATGAAATGGTGGGGATGGGGAGATGAGAATGTTGGCTTCGACTCCAAAGCCCATCCTGGTTTGTGGCCCTACGCAAAGAAAGTGCTCGGGGTGGAGGAGGGCGACGATCTGCAGCCGCCGGTTTCGATGGAAGCGGTTCAGTTGCAGGACGCGATTCGCCACGATGGTTTTTTGGCAGAGGTGCGCTTATGGATGCGCGAGGACCAGATCTGCGACAGCCGGTATGAGCGCGTGGTGCACGCGTACGGCAAGGGCCTACGCGACCTTTTTCGGATGCGCCGCGGTATGGCCGAGGGCGCTCCTGATTTGGTGGTTTATCCGGAGAACGAGCACGATGTGCTCATGGTCGTGCGAGCGGCGGCGCAGCACGATGTTGTTGTGATCCCGTTTGGCGGCGGATCGAATATTGCCGGCTGTCTGGAACGGATGGAAACCCGCCGCATGGTGGTGTCGCTTGATATGCGGCGCATGCGGCGCGTGCTGGCGGTTGATACTGAGTCGCTCACGGCGCGCATCGAGGCCGGCGCGTTTGGTCCTGATCTGGAAGAACAGCTGAATAGCTCTGGGCTAACCCTCGGCCACTTTCCAGATTCCTTTTTGCACTCCACGCTCGGGGGATGGATCGCCACGCGGTCTGCCGGAATGCAGAGCGATAAGTACGGCAAGATTGAAGACATGGTGATCGCGCTGCGCATGGTCACGCCCGTGGGTGTGCTGGTGACGCGGGTTGTGCCCAAGTCATCGAACGGGATCGACGTCAATCATTTGTGCATTGGCAGCGAGGGAACTCTGGGAGTGATTACCGAAGCGACTATGCGAGTGCATCCGCGGGCAGAGGCGCATCGTACTCACGGCTATCTCTTCCCCGACTTCGAAGGCGGCATCCAGGCGATTCGAGAATGCGTGCGGAAAGAGTGCGTGCCGTCGATGTTCCGGCTCAACGACGCCGGCAAGACGGCCTTGTCACTGGCTTTCAAACCGCCGTCATCTGGGCTGACGCAGGCGGTGAGCCGGGTGATGAAGGGTTATCTGCGAATGAAGGGCTTTGATTTCATGAAGGCCTGCCTGATGCTCACTACGTTTGAGGGGAGTAAAGCTGAGGTCGCTCGCCAGCATCGCCGAGTGAGCGCCATCTATCGTCGCTTCGGTGGCGTTGACCTGGGGCCGAGTTCTGGGAAATCGTTCGAGTCGACCAAGTACGATTTTCCGCACATCCGAGATTTTCTGATGGACCGCGGGATCACTTCGGATGTGAGCGAGACTTCAACCGTGTGGGGCAATATTGTCCCGCTGTATCGCGAGGCGACGACGGCCCTTGGTGCGGCGATCCAGGAGAGCGGTGCAAAACCGTGGGTGGGATGCCATATCAGCCATACGTATCACTCGGGGGCCAGCCTGTATTTGACCTTCGCGTGCCGGCAGCAGCATGGGCGAGAAATGGTACAGTATCTGCGCGCGAAACGAGTTGTGCAGCAGTCGTTCATGGATCACGGGGCTACTTTGTCACATCATCACGCGGTTGGAACCGAACACCTGCCCTGGCTTACCGACGACATTTCGCCGGTGGGAGTGATGGCAGTCGCTGCGATTAAAGGAGGCCTTGACCCGGGCAATGTCATGAATCCGGGCCGGCTGCGGCCTTCGGCTATGCCGTTTGACGAGTGGCTGAAAACCGGCAGCCAGGTTCCATGTGCTGTGACGGCTTCGCGCTGACTGCTTGATAAGGTCGGAGTGACAGATCAGCTCAGTCCCACGCGAGGCTGCGACTTAGCACGAGACTCGATTTTCGACGGAGCTCTCTGGGGTACTTCCTAGGGCATTATCTCGGCGTCTGATGCTGACCCTCGCGCAGAATCGGGACTGATCCAGACTTTCAGTTGGGCGGGTTCGGCGGCGAATTCGTTGCGGTCGTTCCAGATTGCAAAGGCTTCCGGTTTTAATTCGAACTTCACTTTTTTTGTTTCGCCGGGAGCTATCGCGACCGTCTGGAATCCCTTCAGCATTCGGACTGGTTCGGCCACGCTGGTGCCTCGCAGTTGAATGTAGAGTTGCACGACTTCTTCCGCGGCGCGGGATCCGGTATTGGTGACTTTCGCTTCGGCGGTGATTGCGGACTGGTATCGTTCCGGCGGCCATGCTTTTATTCAGCGTCGCCGCGCTCAAGCGTCGCGTGCTGATGGTTGTGGCTCCATAATTGAAGCTGGTGTAAGAGCCGCCGTAGCCGAAAGGAAATTGCGGAGTGTTCTGTTCGTCGATGTAACGCGATACGTATCTGCTGACGATGTCGGTGGGCGGATGTGTGAGGTCTACATCGCTGGGGGGGCGCCCGGTGTCTAGGCGATTGTAGTAAAGCGGCTCCTGGCCCACGCTGCGTGGCCAACTGACGACCAGTTTTCCGCTGGGATTCACTTCTCCAAAAAGAGTCCGGGCCAAGGCGGGTCCTCCAGCAATTCCTGGAAGCCAGGCTGCGATGACTGCGGGCACATGTTCAAATGCCCACGGCACGGTCAACGGCCGCCCGCTGAAAAGAATCAGGACCACGGGCTTGCCGGTGTGAACTATAGCTTCCAGCAATTCCTGCTTGCCGCCCAGGAAGTCCGAGGTGAGCGCGTGACGCAGCTTCACCGCTCATGTCAGGACTCTCGCCCAGCGTTAGAACGACAATGTCGGCCTTTTGAGCGCCGGCGACTGCAGATGCAATTTCCTCGTCGGTGCCGTCAAGAATGCCAGCCCCTTGGAAGCGGGAAACGTGGTCTTCACCAACTCGCTGCGCAAGCGCCGCCGAGAGCGAAACGCGCGGTCCTGAACCCTGGGGGGCGCCGGCTGGATACGAAGAGTCGTCGCCCAGCGGGCCGATGACCGCAATGTTCATCGCGGCTGTGGCCAGCGGAAGCAGCGGTCCTCCGGCTGGCTTGTTCGCATTCTTGAGCAAAACGAACGAGCGCTCGGCGGCAGTTTGGGCGAGCGCGATGCTGTCGGGTTGGTAGAGCGCCTTAGACGCGGCGTCTTCATCGACAAAAGGATGATCGAAGAGGCCTACAGCGAGTTTCACGCGCAGCACATGTCGCACCGCGTCATCTAATTCAGCCGCCGTGGCCTGGTGCGAGGTCACGACCTGTTGCAAGTGGTCGTGGTAAAGGCTGCTCACCATGTCCATGTCCACGCCGGCGAGAAAAGCTTTGCGCGCTGCGGTTGCGCCGTCGGCGGCGATGCCGTGCGGGATAAGTTCGCCGATCGCGTTCCAGTCGCTAACCACGAGCCCGCGGAATCCCCATTCTTTGCGAAGGACTTGTTTCAACGTGAAAGGATTGGCTGTCGATGGGACACCGTTTAAAGAGTTGAATGCGCTCATTAACGACGCGGTGCCGGCTTCGACTGCCGCGTGAAATGGCGGCAGGTAAAACTGACGCAAGGTATGTTCGGAAATTTCAGTGCTGTTGTAGTCGCGGCCGGCTTCGGCCGCGCCGTAGCCGACATAATGCTTAACACAAGCGGCGATGCTGTCGGACGCATCTAGACGAGTGCCCTGATATCCGCGCACGTAGGCGGCAGCCATGGCCGAACCGAGAAACGGATCTTCGCCAGCGCCCTCGGCCATGCGGCCCCAACGTGCGTCGCGCGCGATGTCGACCATCGGCGAGAAGGTCCAGCGAATGCCGTCGGCGGATGCCTCCATGGCTGCGACGCGAGAGGCTTTCTCAACGATCGCTGGATCCCAAGTCGAAGCCAAGCCCAAAGGAATCGGAAACTCGGTTTTGAATCCGTGGATGACGTCGAGTCCAAACAGGATGGGAATATGGAGTCGCGACTTCTCCATCGCGATTTTCTGGTACTTATTAATTTCGTGGGGATCGACCACGTTGAAGAGTGAGCCGATCTGGCCGTGGGCAATCATGTCTTCATAGTCACTGCGGCCCGTGCCCGGTCCGGTGGGCTGGCCGGCCGAGTACTGCACCAGTTGCCCGATTTTCTCTTCCACCGTCATGCGGCGCAGGATGGATTCCACGGGCTGGTCCAGACTCGGGTCGGCTATGCCGCGGGCTGGGTCTGGTACTCGGGTCGACGATGTCTGCGCGAACAAAGCGACGCTCAAGACTACGCAGACGGAACCACGGGCGAGCGCGTGTGCGATCTTCTCAAGCTCTGATTCGGTGACGCGATGCAACCAGCGAGCAGCAATGGTATTAAGCGAAGAGGATGGCATGGGGTACTACCTCCGTCGGGTCCAGGGTGTTGCACTAGCTACTAAATCGGGTTAGTAGAGCGTTCCAGCAATGTATAGAAAACTTTTTTCCGGCAAAGTCAATAAGTATTGCGCGCGAGTCTTCCGTCCGATGTCACAACGTCTGCTTGCTACGCCGATTCGGTTTGTGCGAGACTGCGCAGCGTGACGGAAAAAAAGAAGGGCAAAGGCGCTGCCAAAACGGTGCGCATGGGTCCCAAACCAGTGAGCCTGAAAGAACTGGCGGAGCGGCTGGGACTTTCTCCGGCTACGGTTTCACTGGTCATCAATCGTTCTCCGGTCGCCGACACTATTCCCCAGGAAACCAAAGACCGGGTTTTGGCCGCGGCCAGGAAATACAAATACCGTCCAAACTTTTTTGCGCGCTCGTTGCGCGCCCAACGCAGTTTCACCATCGGAGTTATCGTCCCTGAAGTCAGCGACGGCTACTCGGCTTCCGTGATGAGCGGCGTGGAAGACCATCTTCTGCAAGAGGGTACTTCTACTTCGTTGTCAGCCACCGGCACCGCGCGGACCTGATTGATGAATATCCCAGACTCTTTCTGGAGCGCTCGGTCGACGGACTGATCGCGGTTGATACGCCGTGGACGCTTTCGCTCTCGGTGCCGGTGGTCACGGTTTCGGGGCACAACCAGGTGAAGGGCGTGACCAATATCGTGCTGGACCATGTGCGCGCGGCCGAAATCGCGCTGAAACATCTGGCGCAGTTCGGGCACCGCAACATTGCGTTCATCAAGGGCCAGGAATTCAGTTCCGACACTGAGGTGCGCTGGGCCAATATCGAGAAAGCCGCTCGACAACTGGGACTGCCGATTTCCGCGGGATTGATATCTCAACTCAAAGGCGACTCTCCTTCTCCTGAACTTGGGTATGAGGCGACGCGGAAGTTGCTGGCGTCGCACCAGCCGTTCACCGCCCTGTTTGCCTTTAACGATATTTCTGCGATGGGCGCCATCCGCGCGCTGCGTGAAGCCAAGTTGCGGGTTCCGGACGACGTTTCCGTGGTCGGATTCGATGACATTCAGAGCGCTGCTTACCAGAACCCGGCGCTGACCACCGTGCGCCAGCCTTTGCGCGAAATGGGCAGGATCGCGGCAGAGACTTTGCTGCGCCGCATCCGGCACCCGGCAGCGGATGTACAGGGCGGAGAGATTATGGTCGAACCCAAACTGATGATCCGCGAAACCACTGGCCACGCCGCGAACGGCGTTCGTCGTCCTCGTTAGCGACTAGCTCGAGACATGACATTTGTGATTTGTGCCCGCATTTGCTTTCGATGAGCGGAATTCTGACGAACCAAGCCAACCCAAACTACATTTAAAAAGGGCGAATGTCGCAGAAATAATTTTCTGTAGCGGTCGGGCCGAGCCACACGCTCCGGAGAACGTAAATTCTCGCAACAAAATCGTTAAGGTACTGGTGCTGACGAACTTGCCGAGAACAATGCGCTTGACTGTGGAAAATCGGCTGTGCTATAAGCGGTCGAAGTGTTACTAAAACGCTTTTGTAGAGTTTTAGTAAACTCTGCACCCAGGGACAAGCTGAATTTCAAGCCGCATTTTTTAACGCAACACCAGGGGGCGTCATGAGTCGATCCACTTCTTCCGCACTCCGCACCGTTTCAGTGGTTGCCTGCCTCATCTTTTCAGCGGCCATGGCGCACGCGCAGTATCGAACTTCCATTCAGGGCGTGGTGACGGATCCCACGGGCGCGGTGGTTCCCGGCGCTCACCTCACGCTCATCACTCCCGCAACCGGACAAAAGCAGGTCCGGGACAGCGACGCCGCCGGGGTCTTCAATTTCAATGCGCTAGCTGCAGCGAAGTTCCGGTTGGAAGTGGAGAAGGACGGCTTCCAGAAGAAAGTGATCGACAACCTTGAACTGATTCCCGAACAAGCCAACTCCATCACCGTGCAGCTCATGATCGGCGCATCATCGACGACCGTGAACGTGGATGCTTCCGCAGCACCGTTGCTCGATACCGAGACAGCTTCTGTTAACGGCGTCGTCACCGCAAATCAGGTGCAGCACATGCCTTCGTATCGGGCGGGACATCATCAAGCTCGCGCAACTAGCTCCCGGCGCTTTCGGCGATGGATCGCAAGCCGGCGGCGGTGGCGGCTACGACCTGCCCGGCACGGAAACGAACGGTGGCGCTTCGGGCGGAGATGACGGCATTTTCAAAACCGAAAACGGAGTGCCGGTTGTTTCCAACGGCAACCAGAGCCCGAACAATGGCGTTACGGTGGACGGAATCAGCACCGCCAGCGCGGTGTGGGGCGGCTCCACAATCATCACGCCGTCGGAAGATTCCATCGAAAGCTTCAAGATCGTTACCAACAGCTACGACGCTGAGAATGGCCGATTCAGCGGCGCACAGATTCAGATCACGTCCAAGAGCGGCAGCAATGATTATCACGGGAGCGCGTTCTTTACCGCTCACCGTCCGGGCCTGAACGCCTACCAGCCCTTCAACGGCCCCGGCAACCAGGACCTGAGAGACCCCAGCCGGTTTAATCAAATGGGCGGCAGCGTGAGCGGCCCGATCCTAAAAAATAAAATCTTCGGTTTCTTCAGCTACGAAACGATTCGGGAACACACCGACATCCCGGGAAACCAATGGGCGGACACACCGGCGTTCGACGCCTTAGCGCCTTCGGGAACCATCGCCAACCTCCTGGCTAACTATCCCGGAAACGGCATCCTGAATACTGGCGTCAATAACGTCACCTGTTTGGACGCCGGCTTAAGCGAGGGAGTCAACTGCCACGCAGTTACCGGGGGCCTGAATGTCGGGACACCTCTGAATGCCACGATGTACCCCACGGGACAGGTGGTAGCGGGACAGGATCCCAGCTGGATAAGTTCCAGTAGTCCCGGCCTGGGCGGCGACGGCAGCGGCGGTACTGAGAACCTGGGCACGGTGGCCGATATTGCTAACTATAAAACTACCAACCCGACCAAACTCAACGAAGGCCAATTCAATATCCGCGTCGACTCGGACATCACGAACCAGGACAGAATCGGGTTTGCCATCTACTGGGTTCCAATTTCGAGCGATAACTACAATGGCAACCGGGCACTGGATATCTTCCATCACCGCCAGCTCAGTCAAGCATTCTCTCCCATCTGGAACCATACTTTCTCTCCGACTTTCCTGAACGAAGCGCGGGTGAATGCTGCCGGCTGGCGTTGGAATGAAATCAGCACGAACCCGCAATCTCCGGCAGGGCTGCCATCCGACGGCCTCGATTCTTCTATCGGCAGCATCTCGGTGAATAGTTTTGGGCCGAACGTGGGCAGCCACCTCGATCAGTGGACCTACAGCATCAAGGATGTGGCCACCAAGATTATCGGACCTCACACCGTCAAGTTCGGCGGCGAGGTGACACGGCTGTCCTATTTGAACGCCTGCTTCGGTTGCGGCATTCCCAGCTATGGTTTCTTTAACCTATGGGATTTTCTCAACGATGCGCCGCGCCGCGAAGGTTACACTACTTTCAATCCCACGACGGGTTTGCCCACAACCTTCCGGCAGGACGACCGCGAGAACATCTTGGGCTTCTTTGCCCAGGATGACTACAAGCTACGCAAGAACCTGACCGTGAACCTGGGACTGCGCTGGTCTTACTTTGGCCCGCTCTATTCAACCGAGAACAACCTTTTCGTTGCCCATCCGGGTGCGGGTTCAGCCTACCTGACGGGACTGAGCGTCACCAAGCAGTCGAACGCGTGGAAAGCGCAGAAGAACAACTTCAGCCCTGAGATCGGCTTTGCCTGGAGTCCGACTCAATTCCACGACAAGCTTGTGGTGCGGGGCGGTTACGGTCTGAACTACAATCAGGAAGAAATCGCGATTAGCGCCAATATCAACGGCAACCCTGGGCTGGATATCGGCGAGTACGTAACCATGTCCGCTCCGAACTCGCCGAACCCCGGTATTATCTATGGCGCTTCCACGAGTCCGAACAATCCCTACGGGTATGGGGCGAACTCCAACTTCACATTAAGTTTAGGCTCGAACGGGTTGCCCACGACGAGTGCCGCGGGTGTCGTACTTTTTCCCAGCACCTTGCCCACGTTGCGTGTCCACCACTATTCCCTCGATTGGCAATATGACCTGGGTCACAACTTCGTAGCGTCGATCGGATACGAAGGTAGTTTGTCGCGCAACCTGCTGTTCCATCAGAATCCGTTGGCCGTCCCTTCGTCGCTGGGTTACGCTCTTAATTCGAGTATCAACGGCGGAGATTACTGGAGCAACATCGGCAGCGGTAATTACAACGCGATGCTGGCCGAACTGAAGCACGACTTCTCACGGCAGTTCATGGCCGACGTCCAATTCACCTGGTCCAAGAGCCTGGATAACACTTCCCGGCCCTACACGGAACCTATATATCCGTATAGTCCGAACCTGAGCTACGGGCCGTCGGACTACAGCGTTACGCGGGCCTTCAAGATTTTCGGCATGTGGCAGCCAGTGATCTTTCACGGAGAGCGCGGTTGGATCGAGAAGGTCGCGGGTGGCTGGTCGCTGAGTGGTATCTTCAATCTCCACTCTGGATTCCCCTGGAGCCCGCTGGTCAACGTGACGGGCGGAAACCTTTACTGTTCGCAATGCGGTTATTCAGTCCTTTACCCCGCGGCTTACCTGGGTGGTGCAGGAACCAGCACCAGTAATGATGCTTTCAAGACCGGTTCCAACTATCCACTTGGCGGCCAAGCGTATTTCTCGATGCCCAACTACACAGCGTACAACTGCACTCCGGTCTGTTCGGGTACGTCGCTTCCACAGGCCGGGCTCCATCGCAACTCGCTCAGGGGCCCAGGGTACAGGGATGTGGATATAACGCTGGCCAAGGGCTTCGGCTTTCCGGCCATGCCCGTGCTGGGGGAAAATGCCAGGCTGGAGTTCCGATTTGACGTGTACAACCTCTTTAACAATCTGAACTTCGATGTCGGCAGCATCTCGGACATCATCACGAACCCCAACTTCGGCCAGGTTTCGGGCTCGACTCCCAGCCTCGGTTCCCGTACCGCAACTCTAGGGGCTCGGTTCAGCTTCTAGCCAAAGCGCCGTAAAGGGCGGCGCTTTCCCCGTCCGCTGCGGGATGAGCAAACTGCTCATTCCGCAGTGTCGTTTTATCGGAGGCTCGGGGGGGGGGCCGAGACGGCTGTTGCTGAGTCTTACTTCTGAAATCCGGCTCGGTCCATTCCTCGCTGTGCTTCTTTGTTTTTCATGAACGTATCCCAGATCAATCCGGTGCGCTGATTTTCTGCCATCAGCATGGTGATGCCGAGATCGATCCCGAGCACGTCGGGGTTGTACCAGTTGGTTAGGGGGTTGAAGGCATCGACGCCGCCGTAGCGTCCCCAGGCCTTGGGATAGCGTTCCTTTATGGTGCGCAGAACTTGCATGCAGTCCGGGTAGAGAAAGGGGAGCGAGCCGCCGGGGGCGCAGGGAACCACGCTGCCATCCAGTTCTCCGATGCGTGGCGGGCCTCCCCAGGCCTGGTAGCCGGCGGCGGAGTCGGACGCGGTGATGCCCCACAGGTGGTCACTGTAGTCGGGAAACTCGTCGCGCAGGGAAAGGCAGAACTGTTTGTGGGCCGCGGTCGCCTTGACCGAGTTTTCGAAATAGTTGGCGTAGGCGTCGCGCTTGCCGCGGAAGTCGAACCAGGCTTGTGAGTACTGGTGGGTGAACAGCGGGTCGTTGCCGGAGATGTATTCAATCCCGTGAAACTTGATGGTGGGGCGGGTCCATGCCTTCCACGTTTCCGCCGGAATCGGGTGCGTGGGAGAGCCGAGCGCCAGCAGGTAGATCATCATGAGTTCGCAGTAGTGTTCCCAGCGGGCGTCGAGAAATCCTGACTCGGGATGCCAACCCATGGAGAGCGTCTTGCCGCCGTTCAGCATCCAGGGCCAGTCGACGCGCTCGTAGATTTTGGTGGCCAGGTCCTGAATCTCGGCGTCCGCAAAATGTTGACGCGCGGTCAACACGCCGCAGAGCAGAAGGGAAGTGTCGATCGACGAGATCTCAGACTTCCACTGCCGCTCTCCGCTGTTCATGTCGATGAAGTGGTAGTAGAAACCGTGCTCGTGAGGAAGCTTCTGCCAAAGAAAACGAAGCGTGGCGCGGACCCGGTCGACAATCTGTTCCTTCTTCTTATAACCGCGGGCGTCGGCGATGCACAGCCCTGAAAGTCCAAATCCCGTCGCAGCGATACTGGCAATTAGCCGGTTGTCATTGCCGTTCACGAGCGCGCGATCTTTGACTTGGCCAGTCGACGTGCCGGCTTCGTTCCAGAAGAAATCAAATGCGGCGCGTTCGATTTCGTCGAGCAGCGCATCGTCTGAGCCGGAATATGGAATGGCCGCTGGCTCGGCAAACGTTCGCTGCTTTTTCGATGCCAACAGGGGGATGAGCGGAAGCCCTGCGGTGGTCAGCATGGCACCGCGCAACAGGTCACGGCGGGTGATTTGTCTCTTCATGATTGCCGCACGGGTCGCGGTCTCCTTCTTTTCGAAATGATATACCGCGTTCGCCAGGGCTGCATTTGCGGGGGATGCGACGGGCTAGTGTTCCGGCCCAAAACCAGCCAGACAAAGGCTGCGTGGTAAAATCTTTGCATGGGGCCCCCAAGGCCGCCACGGTGCAGCAGCGGTTGGAAATAGGCGCGTAGCTCAGTTGGTTAGAGCGCTACCTTGACACGGTAGAGGTCAGGAGTTCGAGTCTCCTCGTGCCTACCATTTATCTCATTGAATCCGCTTCGTCGCGAGCGGCAGGTTCTCTCCGAGTTTGGCCAACTCGTCACCATTGGTGACCATTCGAGAGATTTTCGACTGCCTGGCCGATCTTGCCCAACGATTTCTGAGTCCCCGTGATACTAGAAAAATGCTAGAGATGCTGGTCGAGCGCTTTGTGTATGATCCGGCTCCTGCGTCAGGACGAAGAGATCCAGCGAATGAGCGACGAGTCTCCTGGAAGTGTCGAAGTCGGCGCGGCTATGACGCAAGGCGCGGACAGCGCGCCGGGAGCGAGCGAATTCGATCCTGGCTATTACGGCTGGCGCGTAGTGTTGGCGGCGTGTCTGGGTGTGATGGCGGGATTCGGCTCGTTGTTTGTTTATACGTTTTCGGTTTTCGTGAAACCGCTGGCCGCGGAATTTGGCTGGAGCCGCGAGGCCATCTCAAGCGGCTTCGCGGTGGCTGCCGTCACTCTTGGCGTGTGCTCCCCGCTGCTGGGTGGGTGGATTGATCGCTTCGGTCCGCGCCGCATCATTCTTGTCTGCATGACGATATATGGGTGCGCCATCGCTTCGTTGTCGCTGATGCATTCTGGAGTGTGGCAGTTTTATGTGACTTGTTTCGTGCTGGGGGCGGTAGGCAACGGCGCGGCGCACCTCGCTTATTCGAGATCAATTTCCACCTGGTTTCAGCGACGTTTGGGAATGGCATTGGCGTTTGTGATGGCGGGAGCGGGTTTGGGCGCCATGGTTTTACCGGTGCTTGCTCAATCCATTGTCAGCAAGTCTGGCTGGCGCGCGGCCTATGCGTCTCTCGGCGTTCTTGCGTTGTTACTGGGCTTGCCCCTCAGTTGGGCGTACGTACGAGAGCGTGGAGTCGCTGGGCACGAGGCGGCTCCTGTTGTCCGGTCCGGAATGACGTGGCAACAAGGCCTGTGCTCTTCTGCATTTTGGATTGTGACCGCCATTCTTTTTGTGAGTTCGATCAGCATGAACGGAGCGATCACTCACCTGTCGGCGTTGCTGACTGATCGAGGGCTCACAGCTGGCGGTGCGGCGCTGTGTGCGTCCGTACTCGGGGGATCAAGCCTTCTAGGCAGGATTGTGGTGGGATGGCTGCTAGACCGATTTTTCGGGCCGCGCGTTGCGTTGGCAATCAACCTGATTACGGCGCTGGGCATTTTTCTTCTCGCTCGGGCGACTAGTTTTCCTGCTGGATGCCTGGCTGCGGCGCTGATCGGCGTCGGGGCCGGAGGTGAAGCCGCCATTACACCGTACCTGCTGACGCGTTATTTTGGACTGCGCGCTTTCTCTACTCTCTACGGTCTCACTTGGACGTTTTATGCCGCCGCCGGCGCTATCGGGCCTGTAATACTGGGGCGTGCATTCGACGCGACTGGTTCCTATGCCTCTTTGTTGATTCTTCTCGCGACGGCGCTAGCGCTGGCAGCGGCGACGAATCTCTTCCTTCCGCGCTATTCGGATTCTTTCAGCGACAAGATTCAGTGAACGAAGATCAGGGCGTTAATTTCCCGGTTCCTAGGTAGTCCTGAGAAGGAACGCCGAATGCGTCAGCGACTCGATTGAAAAAGGCGAACAAGGCGGCGATATACACCGCCTCCGAGATCTGCTCTTCCTTCCAGCCGGCGAACCGCAGTTTTTCGACGTCCTCGGTAGTCGATCGGTAGGCAGCGTGAGTAATGAGTTCCACATATTCCAGCAGGGCGCGCTCCGCCGCCGTTAGGCCCGCTTCGTCAAGCTTGCCTTCGACAATTGCCTTCACACATTGATCGGATGCTCCCTGAACCCGCAGGAAGTAGGCGTGGCTGTCCAGTCAATATGGACAACGGTTCAGATAGGAGACGTAGCTGGCGATCATCTCTTTATGGCGGCGAGAAAGATGCCCTTCGGAGAAATGGATGGTGTTTCCTAGTTCGATGATGCGTCGCAGGAAGTCAGGGCGCGCTCCGAAGCACTTCATGATGCCGGGAACTTGCTGCCTGCCCGACCCGGCTCGCCAAAAGTCGTAAGCTGCTGCGGTTTCTCCGGTGGCTTCCGCGTCTTCAATGATCTTGATTTTCGTGGCTGACTTCGCGAGTGAAGTGCCGTCTGGGCCTGACGGATGCTTGGCGTCGTGGTCTGAGTTCATATCGATATCAGTATCAATTGAATGGTACGGGACTCCTCGCAAGGGTCCCAACTTCTTTCTGTCTCCGGTTTATACAACCGTGGCGAATACAGATTGGCGTGGCGACAAGTTAGGCGTGCGAAGAGCGCGAGGCAATAATGCGAAAACACTACGCGAAATCTTCTTTCAATCGGCGATCGAAGCAAGTACTGCTTTCAGATTATTGACCCTGCTTAAAGGCGTCCTTATAGTCGGCGCACTTCAATCTGTGGGCAAATTCTCGCACGTGTTCGGTAATGCGTCGACGAGAAACCGTTTTGCAAAATCAATCTTGATTTTTGAGAACGAATGGGGAAAAGCATGCGTAGGGCGAAGACGCTGACGTTGTTCCTGATGGTCCTGCTTACATGCTTGAATGTTGCAGCGCAACAGATAACAGCCAGCATTCGCGGAACTGTGAGCGATCCGAGCGGCGCGATTGTCCAGGGCGCTACCGTCACTGCAAGGCAAAGCGAGACCGGCTTAACTCGGGCGGTGGTAACGGATCGCCAGGGGGAGTACGTGCTGATCGAGCTCCCTATCGGGCATTACCAGTTAGAGGTTCAGGCGAAAAGTTTTCAGAAGTACTTGCAGCAAGGAATTTCGCTGGACGTGAACGAGACTGCCACGATCGGTATTCACCTCAAGCTTGGGTCGGAGACGCAGCAGGTCGAAGTGAGCGCGGATGCCGCGTTGGTGCAAAACACGGTCAGCAGTCTCGGTGAAACCGTGATGGAGCATGAGATTCTCGACCTGCCGCTGGATGGCCGAAACTTTTCCCAGTTGGGACTTCTTCAACCTGGAGTTGTACCGCTGACGCCGGGACTTCTCGAAGCGGGTGGTCCGGCACGAGAGAACCAGGCCTATGCCGTCGACGGCCAACGGCCGGAGTCGAACAATTTCATGATCGACGGCGCCGACAATGTCAGCTCGGTGGACGGTGGATTCGTGCTCAAGCCGCCGATCGACGCGATAGGCGAGTTCAAAATTCTTAGCCATAACGCGAATGCCGAGTTTGGGCGCAACACCGGGTCAACGACCAATATCGTCACGCGGTCCGGGTCCAATGCGTTTCATGGCGCGGCCTGGGAATTTCTGCGCAACGATGCGATGGATTCGTCCGATTACTTCACGCAGAGCGTTCAACCGCTCAAGCAGAATCAATTCGGCGAGACTTTCGGCGGGCCGATCGTGAAGGATAAGACTTTCTTCTTCGGATATTACGAAGGCTTCCGCAACCGGCAGGGCGAGACTGTACCGGCGACCGTGCCTTCGGTGGCAGAAAGAGGGGGCAACTTCGCGGAGTTGTGCACCTCGAACCCCGAGGACGCATTCGTGGGCGGCTTCTGCACCAACACCGCAACGGGCGCACCCGACTTCAACGGGCAGTTGCTCAACTTTGCCATGGGTCCGGCGCCAGTTCCAGTCCCGAACAACCAGCTAACCTCCATCGATCCTACGGCGACGAATGTATTGCCGTTTTTTCCGATGCCGAACGTTGGCGAAAATGGATTCATTGCCACGCAGACCTTAATCGAAAACAATGACCAGTTCGGACTGCGTCTGGATCATTATCTTTCCCACGCCGACACTCTGAATTTTCGCTATATGTTCAGCACCGGACCGACCACGGATCCGCTCTCGCCGGTAGGAGCCAATGTCCCCGGCTTTCCGGTGGGAGAGTATAACCGCGCACAAAATTTCGTTGCGCAGGACTCGCATATCTTTTCGCCTTCCATCATCGGTGTTGCGCGCTTTTCGTATCTCCGCAATACGTTTCTGCTCGACCAGCACCTGAATCATGAGTCGCCAGCGGACCTGGGATTTCAGTACGCTCCAACGCTGCCTTCCGCCGCCGGACCTCCGTTCATTCAAGTCGGCGGATACGCTTCGGTTGGCGACCCCATCACCGGACCGCGCAACACGTTTCAGAACACGTTTGATCTTTCCGGCTCTCTCAGTTGGATTTACGGCCGCCATGAATTGAAGTTCGGCGGAGGCTACCGGCGCGATCAGATCAATGCCTTGCAGGGCATCGCCAGCAACGGCTTCTTTGTCTTCGCGGCACCGTTCCCCTACAGCGATGCATTCGCCAGCTTCCTCTCCGGCAATCCGGTGGTGTTTCTGCAAGGCGGAGGTAACTTCGCACGCGAAATCCGCGATCGAGCCGTGGACGCTTACGCCCAGGATACCTACAAGGTAAATTCTCGCGTGACTTTAAATCTGGGACTTCGGTACGAGTTGCCGTTCCCCACCACCGAAAGGCACAACGAGGTGAATCTTTTCGTTCCCGGAGCGCAGTCCACGGTGATTCCCAACGCTCCGGCGGGACTTCTCTATCCGGGCGATCCGGGCGTGCCTGCGGGCCTGATCCAAACCGAGAAAACCGCCTTCGCTCCTCGCTTCGGCGTTGCCTGGGATCCGCGGGGCGATTCCAAAACCGTAGTCAGCGTGGCCTACGGAATTTTCTACGAGCCGTTTTACACCGGCGAAGGCGGTCCACTGCAGGATCCGGTCAGCTCTCCCCCATACCTGAAGACCCTGCAGTTGAGCCCTCCCTTCTTAAACACATTTGCCAACCCTTATACGACCTCCAATCCTTTTGCGCAGGCGTTCCCTGAGCCGATGACACTGCTGGTGACTACACGCAACCTGCATCTGCCCTACGCGCAGGATTGGAATCTGAACATTCAACAGTCTCTTGGCCAGGACTGGCTCCTCCAGATCGGGTATGTGGGCACCACCGGCGTGAGGCTGCCGCGATTCATCGAAGGCGATCCTGCAGTCTTTGTCCCCGGCGCCGTCACCAATGACCCTAGCGCTGGTTGCACGACGGCAACCCCGTGTCCGATTTCCACCGAAAACAACGTGAACTACCGTCGTCTCTATTCGGGATGTACGCTGGCGAATCCTAACGGTAATTGCGCTTATGGCTCGGTTGGCGAAATCGCCAGCATCGCAAACTCCAGCTACAACGCTCTGGAAGCCAGCCTGCGCAAACGATTCGATCACGGGCTCTCGTTCCTCGCGTCCTACACCTGGTCGCATTCCATCGATGACGTTTCGTCATTCAACATTACCGGCTCGGCGTCGCAACCGGTTGCCGGAGAAAATGACCTGGCGCAGAATCCATTTGATCTTGCGGCTGAGCGCGGCCGGTCTATGTTCGATTCCCGTCATCGTCTCGTACTGAGTTATCAGTGGAGCCTTCCGTTCTTGCAGCATTCGAGTGACTGGTACGGCAAAGTTCTCGGCAACTGGCAACTGAACGGGATATTTACGGCAATGAGTGGAGGGCCGTTCACGGTATTCGACTCGAACGACGTTTCGCTGCAAGGGCAGGCGCCAGAGATTACCGGGTTTTCCGCGAACCGTCCTAATCTGATTGGAAACCCGAACTCCGGCCCGCGCACGCCGCAGGAATGGTTCAACGAAAGCGCTTTCCAGCAGCTTCAGCCTGATTCTCTCGGCCGGTTCGAGGTCTTTGGGGACGAAGGTCGCAATGTCGTCCAGGGTCCGGGATACGTGAACTGGGATGCCTCGGCCTTCAAGAACATTCAGCTCACGGAAACGAAACAGATTCAATTCCGCGGCGAGTTGTTTAATCTGCTGAACCATACGAATTTCCGGTTGCCGGTTAGCGACATCTCGTCGCCAACTTTCGGGCAAATTCAGTCGGGTGTAAGCCCGCGCGTGATTCAGGTAGCGCTGAAGTTTCTCTTCTAATGTTGAAACTGAATCCATTCTCTCGGCGGCTCCTGCTCAGACTACTTCTGAGTCTGATGATCGGATACGTTTGTTTCGGCGGCTATGTATGGTGGGCGATGCATCAGCCTCCTGAGACTTTCGGGCGGGTGATGGCCAGAATGCCCGGCCCGGTCCCGTTCCTGATTTTTCCGTTTGAAACGGCGTGGCTGCACGCGCGTGCCGGAACGCTTCACGTCGGAGAACAAGCGCCGGATTTCTCGCTGCTCAAGCTGGACAAGAGCGAGCGAGTTCAGCTAACCATGCTAAACCAGGGACAACCGGTGGTCTTGGTATTCGGGAGCTACACCTGACCGCCGTTCCGGCGGGAGGTTCCTGCCCTTAACAAGCTTTATGAGCAATATCGCGGGCGCGTCGCCTTCCTGGTGGTTTACATTACCGAAGCGCATCCCAGCGACGTGTGGCAGATGGAGAGCAACGTCAAAGACAAGGTTGTTTTTGCCAGCCCGAAGACAGAAGAAGAAAGAGCATTCGTTGCAGGGGCTTGCGTGCGGAAACTTGGAATCGAATTTCCTGCCGTGCTCGACGAGTTTGGCAATTCGACGGAACGGGCGTATACAGGCTGGCCGGACCGACTCTATTTGATCGACTCGCAAGGCCGTGTCGCCTACAAGAGCACTCCTGGACCGTTTGGGTTTAAGCCTGAACAGTTGGAAATGGCACTTTCTCGGGCGGTACCAACCAGCACCAACACGGAGAAGAGCCTAGAAAATAGGGCGAAGTAGGCTCGCAGTTGGGGAGTTCGAGGTCCTCGGACTACTTATTATTTATTCCGGGTTTCATGGGATTTTCAGCCTTCCGGCTGCTCGACTTTTTCTCGGATCTCCTGCCAACCTGCTTGACGACCTGTTAATGTACGAGAAGCTGTCTGCCGTTTAAAGGATCGCGTTCAGTCAGGCCAAAATCATCCAGGGGGGCAGAAGTGGGGTCGGGAATCTCGTCGCTTATGATGGCAGCCGAGCGAGGAGACCGTCCCGCCGCGGAAGCGCTGTTCGCCGCCCTTTATTCTGAACTGCATCGGCTCGCCAAGCGGGAACTGGCTCGACCAGGCGTCCCCGTCAGCCTCAGCGCCACCACCCTGCTGCACGAAGCTTACCTTGACATGGCTGCGCGCGATGGCGCATCGTTCCCCGACCGGGCTCGGTTTATGGGCTACGCGGCGCGAGTGATGCGCGGATTGGTAATCGACCATGCGCGCGAACGGCACGCACAGAAGCGAGGCGGTTTATTCGAGCTGACTTCGCTCGATACGCAGGATGTGGAGAATGCCGTCGACCACCGCGAGCTGGTCCAAATCAGCGAAGTGTTGGATGAGCTTGTCAAAGTAGAGCCTGCGCTTGCCGAAGTCGTTGACTTGAAGTTTTTTTGCGGGTTCTCGTTCGCGGAGATTGCCACCATGCGGGGTGTATCGGAACGAACGGCGCAGCGCAACTGGGAGAAAGCGCGCATTTATCTGCACCGGAAAATTCGTCCTGATTTGTCGCTTTAATTTTGTCGCATTAGGAACTTCATGTCCGCGTCTACACTTAATCCCGACCAGTGGCAGGCGTTAAGCCCTTATCTTGACCAGGCCCTCGCTCTGACCGACGAGGAGCGCGCGGCCTGGCTTGCGGAACTCGCCGGGCGCGATCCTGCGCTGGCTGCGCAGCTGAGAGCGCTGCTCGATGAGCACCGCGTCCTGGCTCAAGAAGGTTTTCTGGAGAACAGCCCGGCGGCGCCATCCAAGGCGACGGGGCTCGCGGGCCAGACGGTTGGAGCGTACACACTGCTTTCTCAGATTGGTCAGGGCGGCATGGGAAGCGTCTGGCTGGCTGAGCGGAACGATGGTCGTTTTGAGCGGAAAGTGGCGGTGAAGTTCATCCACATCGCACAGATGGGAAAAGGAGGAGAAGCGCGTTTCAAACGCGAGGGCAGCATTCTTGGACGGCTGGCGCATCCGCACATTGCGGAGTTGGTGGATGCAGGGGTATCGAACGGTGGACAACCTTATCTTGTGCTCGAGTTTGTCGAAGGCGAGCATATTGATCGCTACTGCGACCAGCAGAGCCTGGAAGTGGAAGCCCGCATCCGCCTCTTCCTGGATGTGCTGGGGGCGGTGGCTCATGCGCACGCCAACCTGATTGTGCATCGCGACCTGAAGCCGTCGAATGTGCTGGTGAGCAAAGACGGCGAGGTGAAGCTGCTGGATTTCGGGATTGCCAAGCTGCTCGAAGGTGAAGCTGAGGACGGCGCGGCGACCGTGCTCACGATTGAAGGCGGGCGGGCCATGACGCCGGAATACGCGGCGCCCGAGCAAGTGACGGGAGCGCCCGTGACGACTGCCACGGACGTTTATGCATTGGGCGTGCTGCTGTACGTGTTGTTGACGGGCCAGCACCCGGCTGGGAAGAGCCTGCGCTCGCCGGCGGACCTGGTGAAGGCCATTGTCGATACGGAGCCGACGCCTCCATCCGACGTTGTGAACCCGTCGAGAGGCGACGGCGAGGAAACGACCGGGAACGCCGCCAGACGAGCCAGCGTTCCCGAAAAGCTGAGCCGACTGCTTCGCGGGGACCTCGACACGATCATTGCCAAAGCGCTGAAGAAGAATCCGCCGGAGCGATACGGTTCGGTCACGGCGCTGGGAGACGACCTGGGCCGTTACTTGAAGCATGAGCCGATCAGCGCACGGCCCGATACGATCGGCTATCGCGTTGCCAAGTTTGCACGACGGAATCGCACCGCGGTTGTGCTGACCGGTTTGGCGTTTGCGGCTGTTATGGCCGGTGTTGCGGGCACTCTCGCGCAGACGCAACGGGCACGCGCCCAGCGCGACCTCGCCATTCGCGAACGTGACCGCGCTGGCCGCGTCACTCAGTTCATGATCAAGATGTTCAAGGTATCGGACCCCAGTGAGGCGCGGGGCAACAGCGTTACGGCACGGGAAATTCTAGACAAATCCTCCGCAGAGGTTGATGCCCAACTCGCCAAGGACCCCGAGACTCAGGCGCAAATGATCGACGTGATGGGCGATGTTTATTTCGGCCTCGGGTTGTATCCCAAGTCCGAGTCGATGCTGGCGCGCTCGGTGGACATCCGGCGTCAAGCACTTGGCCCTGACCATCCCGACACTCTGGCAGCCGAGAGTGATCTGGGACGAACCCTATCGATGGTTCAGCGCGACGAGGATGCTGAGAAACTGCTTCGCCAAACCCTGGCGGTCCAACAGCGCGTCCTCGGGCCAGAAAATCCGGACACGCTCACCACTATGCACCGGCTCGGCAACAGTTTGATTGGTCAGAGGCGCTACGCCGAGGCGGAGCAACTCGACAGTCAGGTGCTCGAGAAGCGGCGCCGTGTGCTGGGCCCGGAGCATACCGACACCGTTGCTTCAATGGACAACATGGCCTTTATATTTCTGGTCGAACAGCGCCTTCCTGAGGCAGAGAAGATGCAGCGCGATGCCCTCGCTATAGCCATGCGAGTGCAGGGAGCAGAGGACCCTTACACGCTGGACTCGATCAACCGTCTCGCCAGGATCCTTTCCTTGGAAAATAAGTTACCCGAGGCCGAGAAAGTGCAGCGCGACGGACTCGATATCCAGATGCGCGTGATGGGGCCGGACCACGCGCTCACGCTGCGCTCCCTGGGCAATCTGCGCAATATTTACAGGAGCGAACACAACTACGCCGAGGCCGAGAAAATAGCTCGCCAGATTCAAACCAGACAGGCTCGGGTCTTTGGGCCAGAGGATCCCCACACGGCATACGCAACCTACTTCTTGGCTTGCATGGTTGCCCTGCAGGGGCGCAAGAGTGAGGTGCTTTCCCTTCTGAAAGAAGCAGTTGATCATGGGCTTGACGCCAAAACCGATCTGGCCATGGCCGACGAGGATGAACTGAAAGGCCTGCACGGAGATCCCCGCTTCGCCGCCCTCGTCCGGCACGCCAAGGAAAAGGCTTCGCGGCCCGCATCGAAGTAGCCTGCCGACAGAGTGGCCCACCGGGACAAACTTACCTGCACTTCGGGTTGTTCCTATGCCCCCCGGACTTTCTTGCCAGCCCGAATCCTTATTTCCAAAACACGTGTCGTTTTCTTCCCTCCGATTTCGATATTCACAGTAGAGCACGTAATTGCTGCTTGGGGTGCTGAAACCGGAGAGGCGCGGCGAGAGTTTGGGGACTTTGGCTGCGCCCTCCTCCCAGGTGGAAAAGCAGAGAACGAAAAAAAGTGCGGAGAATTGAAAATGCCAGATTCACCCAAGTTGTGGCAAGTACCGGATTCCCCTGATTACGGAAAGAACGGCAGAAGGTTCGAACATTCCTTCTGGGTGTTGGACGAAGTAGCGACGGTTCTCGGACTCGCGACCGAGACGATGGCGACGGGCTGTTTGCTGGAGGCGGCGGCCTTTTTTCTCGGTTCAGGAAGCGTAGCCATAGGGGGACTGTTTGGCGAGTTTTGGGCCATCGGCTCAGGCTACGCCGAGGCCAGTGCCGAGATCGCGAAGGACTGGGTCACCACGGGCTACTGTCGCGGCATCGTGCTCGCCGCTCACGGTCGAAAAGCCGGAGTTATGCAGAGGATGTTCGGCGGACGGGTTACCTGGAACACGGTCAACTCAAGCGACGATGCGGTCGCCCACAAGGCTCATCTTAACGGATTGGTGGCGGGATATCTGGATTGCTCTCAACTTCGGCCGCAGCAGAAAAAAAATCTGTGGACCGATCTGGAGACGCGGAATGGAGAGTACTGGAGCCGAGAGGAAGTCAACAGCGAGACCGCAGCGATGCTTTTCTACTCCGGTCTCGGCGGCACCTTCCGGCGCTACCACCTGAAACAGTAACGCCGAAGAACGCAGAACGTCGAAATAGTTTTTCTTTCCAAGATCGGGCCGCGTTTCCTAAGGCATCCCGTGCGGCTCTAGGATTCAGCACCACCAAGACTTATCAAGACATGAAAAGGAGAAGTTTATGATGCGAACCAAAGTCCTCTCGACCGTTTGTTTCTTGATGATCGCCTGTACGCTGCCACTGCTGGCTCAGAACGGCACCGTATCTGGAGCCGTCGTTCCGCGTTCTCGTGAATTATTCTGGAAGAGCGCTCGATGCGCAGGGCAAACCGCTGGCTGGAATCGCCGGCGTCATGTTTGCCATCTACAAAGATCAATACGAGGGTTCGCCGCTCTGGCTGGAAACGCAGAATGTGACTGCCGACAGCAAGGGCAACTACACGATCCAACTGGGCGCGACCAAGCCGGAAGGCTTGCCCCTGGAACTGTTCAGTTCGCCTGAGGCACGATGGCTGGGCGTGCGCGTAAATGCGGGCGCTGAGCAGCCACGTGTGCTGCTGCTCAGCGTGCCTTATGCGCTGAAAGCGGCGGACGCGGAAACCATTGGAGGACTGCCTCCTTCTGCTTTTGTATTGGCCGCTTCCCCGACCAACGTAGCAACGACGGGAACGCCCGCAGTAACACAGCCGCAGCCCCAGGTTCCAGGTACTACGGCTGTGACAACTGCGGGCGGTACCGTGAACAAGCTGGCGAAGTTTGACGGAGCCGCTGACATCACGAATTCCATTATTTTCGATAACGGGACCAACGTCGGCATCGGCAACACGGCGCCGGGAGCGAAACTTGATGTGAGCGGCACCGGCATCTTCCGCGGACTGTTGACCTTGCCATCTACTGCGGCCGCGACGGCTGCCGCCGGGAAAAATTCGCAGCCCTTGAACTTCACCGCATCGGCATTTAGCAGCAGCACTGCGAAAGCGGTGAATGAAACCTTCCGATTGCAGGCCGAACCGGTCGGCAACGATACTGCGACTCCGTCGGGCAAATTGAATCTGCTGTTCGGGTCAGGCACCCCAGCGGAGACCGGACTCTCGATCTCAAGCAAAGGTCTAATTACGTTCGCCGCGGGCCAGACGTTTCCATCGGGCGGGGGTTCGGTCACGAGCGTGGGGTTGAGCGCGCCGTCGTCGGACTTTACCGTGAGTGGCTCGCCGGTCACCAGCAGCGGCACGCTGGGCCTGAACTGGAAGGTGGCGCCAACGAGTACCACGACCGTGAATGCCATTGTGAAGCGTGATTCCACGGGGAGTTTCTCGGGGGGCACAATCATCGCGAGCCTTGGAGCATCTGGTTATTCAAATACGGTGGGAGTTTACGGCCAGAGTAATGGCACGGTCTCGGGCGACAACGGAGTGGAAGGCGTCACGCTGGCTGGGCCGGGCTCTGGTGTGGCGGGGTTCAATGACTCTGGCGCAGCGGGCGGCATCGGCGTTTACGGCCAGGGCGACACGGGAATGTACGCCTTCGGGGAAACGACCGGCATCTACAGCCATGGCGGTTCCTTCGGATTCGCTACCGATGGCAACGCGCAGCAGGCGCGTACTGCCGGTGGCTGGGTGAAGGCCATGGTCTATGTCGGGGAAGCCAACACAGTTGCCCGTTGCTTCAACTCCACTCTCGCTGGATCCGCCGCTACCACTCCGCCTTGTGGGTTCACGATCTCGAACAGCAACGTTACGGGCAACACGATCGATTTTGGTTTTGAGGTGGATGATCGCTTCTACTCCGCTACGCTGGCGCGATGTTTGTGTGGCACCGAGACTCCCGTATTGTTTGCGACGCCGACCAGCGGCAATGCAAACGCGATTACACTGGGCGTCTACCAGACCGGAACCTCGAATCAGATTTTGTCAGACGTGTATCTCATCGTTTTTTGAGGAATTGGATCAGGATCAGTTCGATGGTGGCTGCCGCGGCGATTCCGTGCCGCGGCAGTTTCTTCGACAGGCCCAGCGGCATCCGCGGTAGCGGTCTACAGCGACAGCAACGCCACATTCTCTTGCCCTTTCTGAAAATGCCGCGTCCGCGCCGCGAGTGGGTGTGATAACGGTGCTGGTCTAGTTCACGACCTGGCTCAGCGGGGCGGATGTGCTGGTTAAGAACGAACCGAAGCCGGGATACTGCGCCGTAATCGTTGCCGTGCCTACGGCCAATTTTGTGGTGGTGAAGGCGGCGACTCCATTGCTAAGGGAAACCGTTCCCAGCTTGGTCGCACCGTTATAAAACGCAATCGCACCGGTAGGAGTCCCGATAAATTGCGGAGCCACGGTTGCCGTGAACGTAACGGATTGTCCATCGGTAGAAGGGTTCTGCGACGAAGCCAGGCTCGTCGTCGTGGTGGCCTTAGCAACGGTCTGAACGAACGGGGCCGAAGTGCTGGTGGCGAGGTTGGCGTCGCCGGGATAAACCGCCTTGATCGTCTGCTTACCGGCGGGAAGGGTGGCGTCAGAGAGGGTTGCAACGCCTCCCCTCAAGGTTCCGGTTCCCAGTGTCGTTGTGCCTTGCTCGAAATCGACCATCTCTCCGTCGGGAGGAGTGCCATTGGTGGAACTCACGGTCGCCGAGAAGACGACAGCCTGACCATAAACCGATTGTGTCGGCAGTGAAGAGGTGAGGGTGCTTGTGCTCGCGCTCTGGACGAATTGATTGATCGGCGTAGAGGTGCTGGTCATTAAACCGGGACCGCCTCCGTAGATCGCTGTAATGATATTTGGGCCCGGAGGCAAAGTCGCACTCGCGAACGTCGCACTGCCGCCGCTGAGCGTTTTCGTGGCAAGAATTGCCGAACCGTTCCGAAAAGTTACACTGCCCGTGGGCGTGCCAGTTCCCGACTGCAGCGAGACCATTGCTGCAAGAGTGGTTAACTTACCTTGTACGGAGGGGTTCATCGACGAACTCAAGGTGGTGGTCGTCGCAGCCGCGGTCCCGCCGGTGGGCCCAAAGATCTGCAGTTGCTGGTTGCTGGCAACGAACACCAGGCCATTAGCCACGACTGGAACCAGATTCGAGTTGCCCCCCCGGTTTGGCCAATTGCCCGCGTTAACCTCAAGCAGGGTCGTCATAGTGGTACCGCCCGACTCCGGATTAAACGCGTAAAGGGAAATCGGGGCGCCGTTGGCGCTGCTGGTTGGGCGCGAGATTGCCCAGATGATGGGATTGGAAGTGCCGTTGGAGGACACCGAGGTAAAGAATCCAGGATCCTGCCCCGAGGTGATGGTAGCGCTGGCGACGTTGGTCAATGCCATATGGGGGGAAGTGACCAGTTTCCAAACTCGCACGATTTTACCGCCGCTGCTGACGACTCGCCCGGCCCCGTCGGATGGATCTACGAAGTACGATGGGCCGCACCAGCATTCACCGATCAAATAAGCGCCCAACACATTATTCTTCGTGGAGGAGTAACCGCCGAGGTCGTCTTCGTCCATCAGATATAGGGTCCCGTACTTGCCGGCGGCCGCCGCAAGATGTGGCTGAAATCCGGGCTGATCGGGCAGCACGAGTACTCCGCCCGAACCGAAATCTCCGTCTTCCTGATCCAACGTCGATTGATTCATTGGAGTGAAAAGATCGGTGACGGTGCCCAACGTGGGCGGGACTTTGACGACACTTTCCTGAATGTTGGTGACGCCATCGTAAGTGGTGCCCGACTGATCGGAGTTACCGGTCACGAAAAGAACGTTGCCGGAATCATCGGCAGCGGGGCCGTAGCCTGACATCCAGATAGACGACAAAAAGAAAGTGTTGGGGCTGGTGGCGAGCTGATTGTCGAGCTGGTTCGAAGGAAATGGAGTCAGCGATCCTGCTGTCCAGCCCAGCAGCCATCCGCGTGAAAACTTCGCATAGTCGCAGAAACTGCCAAATCCTGCATAAATGCTGCCGTTGGCCAGCAACAACCCAGGACGCTGCCGCTGGTACTTGGCTTGAAAGTTGAATGTCGATCCATCCGTCAGGCTGTGCGAAGCGGTGACAACCTGCGGGGTCACCTTGTCGGTCAAGCTTCCCAGATCGAGGGCATGAAGACGATAGGTGGGGCCAGTTGTGTCCTGAGTGTAAATCATGACGTACAGCGTGTTAGCGGTCAGATCAATTACCGGAGTCGAATTGATCCCCACATTCGGACCGTTGTTCGTGCATCCCAAAGGCTTCGCTACGGGCGTTCCGAAATTTGGGCTCAACAGCACGATTCCACTGTGAACGTCAATGGCATATATGGAATTGTTTTCTGTCGCGACGTAAACCACATCGTGAGCGCCCTGAAAACTTCCAGCGCTAATTGTCACCCCGGGAACGACGAGGGGCTGCGCATCGACCTGATCGTCGAGCACAATTTTTTGCAGCAGACCGAACGTCGCGTTCCCAACGTTGGCCTGAGTCAGCACGGTCTCGTGCTGATTCCATCCGGTGCGGTTGTTGTCATAGTGATAGGTCGTGATCGCGGTCTGAGCGTCGGCCACAATAGCGCCGGCGGTTATTAAAGTAATGCCGCCGAGGACAACCAGAAAGACGATGCGGTAATTCTTCTCGACTCTTGCTGACATGTTCCGCTCCCTCCGCAGACTGTGTCGAACACGCGGTGATGGGAAACCGTTCTCCCAGGGGTGGCAGGCTGTAGACGCTGGGTAAGCCATGGTAGGGGCAGGCGAGCTGCAAGTCAACGAAAACGCGGGTGGGAGCGGCTTAGTGAAGTTGTGCCACTACTACCCGCCAGAATCTTGCCCCATGAACGGGCAACGCACTTGCACAGACGCACGGGGTAACTTCAGTACATCTCATATGTGGCAACGAATCCGTGCACTTACTGACCTCCGGGGCACTGAACCTTGGTTAGCAACAAACGTAACGCTTCTGGGTTGTAATACATACGCCCAGATAGTGCGGGCAGACGGGGAGATATTGCCGTTTTGGAGCCCCGGCACAAGGAGAAACGACTATGTCTCTTCGCTCAACATTTCGCAATCTGTTCGCTGCGGCTTTGATTGTGCTGCCGATGTTTAGCTTGCCCGCGGCGCAGGCACAAATCGGCGTCGGCATTGCTATCAACATTCACGTGGCTCCTCCGGCGTTGCCGGTTTATGAGCAGCCTGCGCTGCCGGCGCCTGGTTATCTCTGGACTCCGGGCTACTGGTCTTATGGGGACGCGGGCTACTTCTGGGTTCCGGGCGTGTGGGCGCAACCTCCGAACGCTGGTCTGTTGTGGACTCCGGGCTACTGGGGATATGAAGGTGGAGCTTACGGGTGGCACGGCGGATATTGGGGCCCGCATGTTGGGTTTTACGGCGGCGTGAACTATGGCTTCGGTTTCGGCGGCGTCGGCTTTGTCGGTGGCGAATGGCGTGGCGGAGCGTTTGCTTATAACAGCGCGGTGGCGAACTTTGGCGGCGTGCATGTGACCAATGTGTACGAGAACCGTACCATCGTCGAGCAAAACACGATCGTGAACGTTGACCACGTAAGCTTCAACGGAGGCGTTGGCATTCAGGTGCATGCGTCGGCGGTGGAGATGCAGGCGGCCAACGAGCATCACTTCGAGGCAACCGCCGATCAGGTGCAGCATGAACACTTTGCCGCGCAGGATCGCGGGCAGCTCGCGTCAGTGAATCAAGGACGTCCGGCGACCATGGCGAGCGCGAACGTAAGCGCATATCACCAGGTGGCGCAGCAGCACGCGCAGTCACAGCCTATCTCGGCTGCCGATCGCTCGGTGGGGCATAACTACAACCCAAATACTCGTGAAGCCAATCAGGATCAGCGCATCGGCAACGGTTTGCGCAGTGGCCAGATGACTTCCGGCGAAGCGGCCCGCGCCGAGCGCACGCAATCCAACATCGATCAGCAGGTGCACGATGATCGCGAGGCCAACGGTGGCAAGCTGACGGGTGCGGAACGTCAACAGGTCAACGGCGAGCAGAATGCCGCCAGCCGTCAGATCTACGACGAGAAGCACAACGCCAACACCGTGAAGCCGAACGAAGTCGATGACCGGGAAGCCAAGCAGCAGCAGCGTACCGCCGAAGGGCTGCGCAGCGGCCAGATGACTTCAGGAGAAGCGGCCCGCACTAATGAGAACCAGGCCAATGTTGCCCAGCAGGTTCACAACGAGCGCACTGCCAACGGCGGCGCGTTGACCAAACAACAGAAGCAACAGGCCAACAAGGAAGAAAACAAGAACAGCAAGCAGATCTATAAGGAGAAACACAACGACGCCAAGACGAAACCTGCTAAGGAGCGCGACTGATAGACCAAAGCAGGAGCGATTAAGACAAAACGGCCGCCATTGCTGGCGGCCGTTTCATTTTGTACCTGCTACTTGTCGTCCATCATCCATCAGTTTTCGACGGTCGTTACCTCCGAAGTAGCCTTGTGCACTGCCCGTTATTGGACACTCCGGTTCGGCAACGGACAATGCTGGCAAAGCAGGAGGCCGCGGAGGCCTCGCTAACGTATCGTGTTTCCAACACTCTAAGGCTAAGGGCCCGTTGGTGGACGGGTTGCTTAGTAAGGAGAGTGATGGATATCGCCCGCCCAGAATTCAGAGTCCAAAAGCGCCGCCGCCAAGCGGTCATGATCGTTATTGTTGTGCTCGTCGTTGCCGCGGTGGCCTTCGCAGTGTCGCGCCTTAAACCTGCCGCTCCTTCGGTGGAGCGCGGAACGGTATGGACCGACACAGTGAAACGTGGATCGATGCTGCGGCAGGTCCACGGATTAGGATCGCTCATCCCGAGCCAGGAATCGGTGCGGCAGATCCCTGCCGAGACCGAAGCCACCGTGGTGCGGATTCGAATGCTGCCGGGATCACAAGTGAAGGCCGACAGTGTTTTGGTCGAGATGAGCAACCCGCAAGTGGAGCAGGCGGCGATGGACGCGCAACTCCAATTGAAGGCGGCTGAGGCCGAGTACCAGAGCCAGCGGGTGACGCTCGAAAGCAATCTGATGAACGAGAAGGCCGGAGCGGCGACCGTGAACGCGGACTACAGCCAGGCGAAACGGCAGGCCGATACCGACAAAGCGTTATTTGATCTCGGCGTGATTTCAGGCCTGGCTTATAAAGCTTCCAAAGGTAAGTCCGACGAGCTGACCACGCGGAACGATATTGAGACTCAGCGGCTGGAGATCGGCCGAAAGGCGATCGAGTCTCAACTGGCGGAACAGCAGGCCAAAGTCGACCAGATGCGAGTGCTGGCAGAGTTGAAGAAGAAGCAGCTTGATGCGCTCCAAGTGCGGTCGGGGATCGACGGAGTGTTGGTCGATCTGCCGTTACAGGTCGGTCAGCATGTGCAGCCGGGAATCATGCTGGCGAAAGTGGTGCAGCCGAATCATCTGATGGCGGAGTTGAAGATTTCAGAAACGCAAGCCCGTGACGTGCAGTTTGGCGAGCCGGCAGCGATCGATACGCACAACGGAATCATCAGCGGCAGTGTGATGCGGGTCGATCCGGCGGTACAAAACGGAACCGTCACGGTCGATGTGAAACTCACGGGCGACCTTCCCAAGGGAGCGCGGCCTGACCTGAGCGTCGATGGGACGATCGATCTGGAACGTCTGGAAGATGTTCTGTATGTCGGACGTCCGGCCTTCGGGCAGGAGAACAGCACGATCAGCTTGTTCAAGCTGGACGCCAGCGGCAAAGAAGCCGAGCGTGTTCCAGTGAAGGTGGGGCGAGAATCGGTGAACTCGATTCAAGTCATTGAGGGCATCCATGCAGGCGACACCGTGATTCTTTCCGACATGTCGCGCTGGGATAAGACTGACCGCATCCGGCTCGAGTAGCGATTTCAACCAAGAAGTCGACGAAACGAATTCAACCAGACGAAGTCAAAGACATCTGAGCACGACGCAAAATCAATCCGAGGCAAATTAAATATGACGGAAACAAGACAGGCGCTGATTCAGATTCAGGATATGACCAAGGTTTTTTACACCGACGAGATCGAAACGCATGCGCTCTCGGGTGTGCACCTTTCCATCGCTCAGGGCGAGTACGTCGCGATGTCGGGGCCATCGGGCTGCGGCAAATCGACGCTGCTGTCGATCATTGGTTTGCTCGATACGCCAACTGGCGGGAGCTACTCGCTGAACGGGAAGCCGGTGGAGAATCTGGATTTTGCCGAGCGGTCGCGCATTCGCAATCAGGAAATTGGATTTATTTTTCAGAGTTTCAATTTGATCGGCGACCTCACGGTTTACGAGAACGTGGAGCTGCCGCTTACCTATCGGCAGAGAATGCCGGCGGCCGATCGGAAGAAGCGCGTCATGGATGCGCTGGAACGCGTCGGCATGGCGCACCGGGTGCGGCATTATCCTTCGCAACTCTCTGGTGGTCAGCAGCAGCGCGTCGCCGTCGCGCGCGCTCTCGGAGGCAAACCGTCCATTCTGCTGGCCGACGAGCCGACTGGAAACCTGGATTCACGCAACGGCGAAGCCGTGATGGAGTTGCTGCAGAACCTGCACCGCGAGGGCGCGACGATCTGCATGGTGACGCATGATCCCCGCTTCGCCAAACACGCCCAGCGCGAAGTGCATCTGTTTGACGGCAAGGTCGTGGCGGAAGAAGAACTGAAAAAGCTGATGGCGGATGTGCACGCATGAACGGGCTGGTACAGGATGTTCGTTACGCCGCCCGGCAGCTGCGAAAAAGTCTCGCCTTCTTCTTGATCGTCGTTTTGACACTTGGACTGGGCATCGGGGCGAACACCACGATTTTCAGCATGGTGGATTGGCTGGTGCTGCGGTCGCTGCCCATCAAGAATCCGGGGCAAATGCATGTTCTGTCTTTCGCGCGGCCGGGGGCGAACTCGGAAGCTAATTTCTCTTATCCGGAATTTACGGAAATTCAAGGGCAGACCACGGACGTGTTTTCGGGGGCAACACCATTTATTTTTGGCGGGCTGGCGGGCGAGCAAAATTCGCAGAGTGGGATGACCGCCGATGGCGTCACCAAAGCGGTGCAGACGGCTTACGTGGGCGGGAATTTCTTTTCACTGATGGGGATTGCTCCGGCCACGGGCCGGTTCCTTTTGAATACGGAAGGGAAGGCGGCGCGTGCCGACCCGGTCGTGGTTCTCAGTTACGACTATTGGCAGAATCGTTTTGACCGGGACCGCTCGATTGTCGGCAAAGCGGTCTCGATCAACGGTCATTCGGTTACGGTGGTAGGAGTCGCGCCGAAGGGGTTTCTAGGTCCAACTCCACTTCTTAATGTCCAGGCTTATCTTCCGCTGAGCATGTTTCTGATCGAGAGGGGAGTGGCTGACGACTTCCTGGCCAATCCGAAAACTCGCACCATGTTCGCGCTGGCGCGCGTGAGGCGCGGTGCGAACCTCGGGCAAGTTAATTCTGAACTCGCGGTCGTGGGTCAGCACGTGCTGAAGCAATACCCGAGAGATCGCGGAATCGGGGCACTGGGCGCCACTCCGTTGAGGCCACCTGGAATCGTAGCCGGGCAGAATCCATTTCCGAAACTGGCCGCTCTATTCCTCACTCTCGCTGCTCTGGTGCTGGCCCTGGCCTGCGTGAACGTTGCGAATCTTTTTCTGGTTCGCGCGGCGGGACGGCAGCGCGAGATGGCGGTGCGTGCGGCGCTGGGTGCTGGGAGTGGGCGGCTCGTCCGGCAACTGCTGACCGAGAGTCTGGTTGTGGCCGCTTTCAGTTGCGTTGTCGGAGCCTTACTCGGTTTAGGCGCAGCCCGACTGTTGGGCTCGGTAAACATGCAAAGCGAGTTGCCGATCGTCCTTGATTTTGATTTCAACTGGCATGTTTTTGCGTATGCGCTCGCGGTAGCGGCGTTCACGGCGGCCGTGGTGGTTGTGATGCCTGCCGTCCGAGTGTGGCGCGGCAATTTGCTCGAAGTGCTACACGAAGGTGGACGAACCTCGACTGGCGGACGCCAGCGCTTGCGCGGTGTTCTTGTTGCCGTGCAAGTCGGCGGATCGCTGACGTTGTTGATCGTGGCTGGATTGTTTGTGCGCAGTCTGCGCGGGGTTCAGACCGCTGATCTCGGGTTCGACGCGGCGCGCGTCCTTAACTTGACGCTCGACCCAAACCAGATCGGGTATTCGGAAGCGCAGGGGCGGGCTTTTTATCGATCGATGCTGGAGCGGGCGCGCGCTCTGCCCGGAGTCCAGTCTGCCAGCCTGGCGTCGGTGGTTCCACTCAGCGATTCCGTTCAGAGCGACGATTTGGCAATTCCGGGATACACAACCTCACCTGACCAAGAAGCTACTCACGCCGAAGTCGATGCCGTAACACCGGATTATTTCGCAACTCTGCGCATTACGCTGAATCGCGGGCGCGACTTTACCGACGCGGACAATGAAAATGCGCCGCACGTTGCGGTGATCAATCAAGCCATGGCGGCGCACTTTTGGCCAAATCGGGATGCGTTGGGCAAGTCTTTCACTGTCACTTCGGATCCCAAGCACCCGACAACCATCGTGGGAATCGTGCAGAACAGCCGAATGAGTCAGCCCTGGGGGACCTTCGAGCCGATCTTCTATCTGCCCGCCGCGCAGAGTTACGTGTCAACCCAGACGCTGCAGATACGCTCGGCACGGAGTGTGCAGGAGACGGTGGCGGAAGTGCGGTCCATTGCACAGTCGCTGGCGCCGGCGATTCCTGTCTATGGCGTGCGCACCATGACGGAAGCTCTGCACGGTGGCAACGGCCTGTTGTTTTTCGAAGTCGGAGCGAGTATGGCCGCCGGGATGGGAGTGCTCGGACTGATTCTTGCCATCGTTGGTGTGTACGGCGTGATGTCATACGCGGTCAGCCAGCGCACGCAGGAAATCGGCCTTCGCATCGCGCTGGGCGCACAAAAAGGCGACATCCAGCGGATGATCGGACGCCAGGGCGCGGTGATCGTCGCGTCTGGCCTGGCGGGTGGTTTTCTGGCGGCGCTTGCTGCTGGACGATTGGTCAGCGATTTTCTTGTCGGCGTTGCCCCGAGCGATCCGCTGACCTACGCAGGAGTGTCCATCCTGCTGGCCGCTGTGGCGTTCGTGGCCACTTACATCCCGACTCGCCGGGCGACGAAGGTCGATCCCATGGTTGCTCTGCGCTACGAGTAAGTATAGGAAAAAACATGACTGGGCTCATTCAAGATCTTCGCTACGCGTTGCGGCAGCTGCGCAAGAATCGTGTGTTCGCCATTGTTGTGATCGCCACGCTAGGTCTAGGGATCGGGGCGACCACGGCGATCTTCTCGGTCGTCAATGCCGTGTTGCTTGCGCCTTTACCGTATCGGGATGTCGACCGGTTGATGATGGTCTGGGGCAGGAATCCTTCACGGGGCGACCAGCAGTTTCCCATTTCCGCGGGAGACTTCACCGATTGGAAGACGAAAAACGATGTGTTTGAAGACCTCGCTCCTTCCTACGACAACGAGGTGGCGCTTACCGGCGCTGGAGAACCGAAAATGGTTCTCGGGTATGCGATTTCTCCCAGCTACTTTCGGATCCTCGACGTGGCCCCAAAGATGGGGCACACGTTTACTGATGATGAAGCTCAGTCGAAAGCAAACGTGACTGTGCTGAGCGACAAAATGTGGCGCGCCACGTTCCGCGAGGATCCTCAGATTCTGGGGAAAGTGATCACCCTCGATGCCAAATCGTACGTCGTGATTGGCGTGATGCCGCCTGCATTCGACTTTCCTTCGCAGACTGAGCTGTGGATGCCTCTTTCAATCGCTCCGGCGGTTTCCGGCGACTATGAACATCGCTACATTCGGGTCATCGGCCGCCTTAAATCGGGCATCTCGGTGACGGAGGCGCAGGGCCGGATGACTGCGCTGGAACGTCAGATTGCGGCCCAGCATCCCGAGACCGATGTGGGCAATGAGGCGTGGGTGCAGCCGTTGCGGCAGCAATTGGTTGGTGACATACGTACGCCGCTGCTTGCGTTGTCGGGCGCGGTCGGAGTGGTGTTGCTTATTGCCTGCGTGAATATTGCCAGTCTGTTGCTGGCGCGGGCGGCGAGCCGGCGGGTTGAGGTTTCGGTGCGAGTGGCGATCGGCGCCAGCCGGGCTCGGCTTCTGCGGCAGTTTCTGAGTGAAGGCCTCCTGCTCTCATTTCTGGGTGGGGTAGTCGGAGTGATGCTCGCGTTGTGGTGTAGCCGCTTCCTGCTGGCCATTTTTCCTAAGGGTGTGGCTAACCTAAGCATTCCCAGAGTGGAAGCTATTCCAATCAACGGGCCGGTGCTTTGGTTTGCATTGGGGATCACGGTGTTCACTGGATTGGTTTTCGGCGCTATCCCTGCCCTGCAATCCTCTGGCGTGAGCGGCAATGATGCGCTCAAGGAATCCGGCCGCGGTCTGACTGCGACTCAAAAGTCAGCACGATTGCGCCAGAGCATGGTGTCAGCCGAAGTGGCTCTGTCGCTGATATTGATCACGGGCGCGGGCCTGATGGTGGAGAGCTTCCGGCATGTGTATCGCGCGGATATTGGGTTTCGCCCCGAGAAAGTGGTCGGGCTCGAAGTTTTCCTGTCTCCGAATCGATATCCACGGGATCAGGCGCAGAAGCAGAGCGGTTTTGTGAATGGCGTTCTTATCCGTCTGAACAGCCTGCCTGGCGTTGAGTCCGCCGCAGCCGCGAACAACCTTCCGCTCACCGGATTCTGGGGGACCAGGGACTTCACCGTCGAGGGCCAGACGTTGGGAAGAGATGCGGTGAAGCCGCATGCCGACAATCGCCTGGTGACGCCTGGCTATTTCTCAACCATGGGAATTCGATTACTGGGAGGACGACAGTTTACGGATTCGGATCGCCCCGGCAGCGAGAAAGTGGCGATCGTCAACATGACTCTGGCGAATCGCTATTTCGGCGCGGAGAATGCCATCGGCAAAATTCTGGTGGTAGGCGATTCTGGACAAGAGGATCGGTGGCGGATCGTTGGGCTGGTTTCTGACGTGAAGGCCTTTGGCCCGGAAGAGGCGGCGCATGCGGACCTCTATCGTCCGCTGGAGCAGTCTTCGTCTGGGCTTCTGGGATTTGCTGTGCGGACGACGGGAGACCCATCCGCGCTGCTGAAGCCAGCCGAGCAAGCGCTCTGGGATGTGGATAAAGATCAGCCGATCTTTGACGCTATGCCTATGGCGGTGCTGGCGGCTCAGTCGATGACCCTGCGACGCGTCAGCACAATTTTGCTGGGAAGTTTTGCTGTGCTTGCATTGGTTCTCGCGGCCATCGGGCTATATGGAGTGACTGCATATTCGGTGGTGCAACGCATTCATGAGATCGGACTGCGCATGGCTTTGGGTGCGCGGCGTACCGACGTCCTGCGGCTCGTGATTGTGCATGCGATGCGGCTGGTGCTCATTGGCGAAATCACGGGGTTGACGGCCGCACTTTTGTTGGCCCACGTGGCGTCGGACCTGCTGTATGGCGTGAGTCCAAGCGATCCGTGGATTGTGACGGCGGCGGTGACTGTACTAACGCTGGTGGCATTGGCGGCCGCATTCGTTCCCGCGAGCCGCGCGGCGAAGGTCGATCCTATGGTCGCGCTGAGATACGAATAGGGGGAGGAATGATGAACGGCCTGCTCCAGGATTTTCGCTATGCGCTGCGACAACTGCGTAAGGCGCCGGGCTTTACCGCGATCGCGGTGGTTACGCTGGCGCTCGGAATCGGCGCGAACACGACCGTTTTCAGCACGATCAACGCGATGATGCTGCGGCCGTTTCCGTTTCCGAAGCTCGATCGGATTGTAACGGTTTGGGAAACGGTGAATAAGTACGATCACCTGAGCCCGGCTCCGGCAAACTTTCGAGACTGGAACGAACAGAGCAGCGAGTTCGAAGAACTGGCGGCTGTTCGCGGCTTTGATGCTAATTTGACCGGCGGCAATCTGGCGCAGCATGTCGAAGGTTCGCAGGTAAGCTCAGAATTCTTTTCTCTGCTTAGCATGCCGACGCAATTGGGTCGTTACATTGGCCCGGCCGACTTCCGTGGCGAGGTTGCGCCTGTAGCCGTGATCAGCTACGGATTCTGGCAGCAATACCTGGGCGGGGATCCCAGTCTCGTCGGCAAACAGTTGCTGTTGAATGGCCAGTCGTTCACCGTGATTGGCATTGCGTCGGCCGATGTTGATTTTCCGACCGGATCGAAAATCTGGACTCCGCTCGACCTGACTGGCGCTGCCGGGGAGGACCGCGACAATCACTATCATCTGACCGTGTTCGGCAGGTTGAAGAATGGCGTGTCCATATCTCAGGCCCAGGCGAACCTCGCCACGATTGCTGCTAGTCTCGCCCAACGGTTTCCTAAGACCAACACTGGCCACGGGATCAACATCCTCGGCACTGTAAAGGACTTCAACAACGATTCCACGCAGTTTCTTTTGCTGCTGGCGGGCGCCGCTGCGTTCGTCCTCCTGCTGGCGTGCGCTAATGTGGCGAACCTGCAGTTGGCGCGCAGTTCCGGGCGGCAGAGGGAAATCGCCTTGCGGGCTGCGCTGGGAGCGAGTTACTGGCAGGTGGGACGACAGTTGCTCGTGGAAAGCCTCTTACTCGCGCTCCTCGGCAGCGCGGGGGCGATTCTTTTGTCGGCGTGGGGAAACAACCTCATGGCCCGCAGTATTCCGCCGTTTATCCGGGAGCACATTCCCGGACTGCAACACTTGCAGATCGACTCGCGAGTGTTTCTGTTCACGCTGCTTGTAGCCGTGGTAACCGGAGTGCTCGCCGGCATTGCACCGGTTTGGCATTTTTCCAGGCCGAACGTTAATGAGACCCTGAAGGAAGGCGCCCGCGGCGGCACTGCGACTGCCGGGCGTAAGCGCTTCCGCACTCTGCTGGTCACCAGCGAAATCGCCCTGGCGCTGGTTCTGCTCGTAGGCGCAGGTTTGATGGTGAAGGGGTTTCGAGCACTGATCACCCATGACATGGGATTTGATCGCAGCCATGTGCTCACATTTCATACTGTGTTGAGCGAAGCGAAATATCACGATAAGGACCGGATCCGCGGTTACTACGAGCAAGCGCTGAGAAATATTCGGGCGCTGCCCGGCGTGGAGTCTGCAGCCTGCCTCACCAGCGTGCCCTCAGGATGGGACTGGAACTGGACGGAGTACAACGCGGAGGGCGCGCCACCTGCGAAAGACGGAGAGAAGCCGTTCGGTATTTCGCAAATCGTGACTCCGGAATTCTTTTCCGCGTTGCGCGTTCCGTTGCAACGGGGCCGGCTTATTTCCGATCAGGACAGTTCGAGTGCTGCGCCCGTAGCCGTGGTCAGCGAGTCGATGGCGCTGCGGGCGTGGCCGGGACAGAATCCGCTCGGGCAGCGCGTTCGGCTGGGCCGGCCAGAAGACGGTCAGCCATTTCGCACAGTCGTGGGAGTCGTTGGCGATGTTAAGCCGAACGCGATGGATCACGATCCCTCGCCGACGGCGTACGTGCCCTTGGCGCAGCAACCCGAAGCCGCTTCTGCCTTTGTGGTGAGGACTTCCGGTGATCCTTTGGCTCTCGCTGGCCTGGTGAGCAAAGAAATACTCAGCCTGGATCCTGACCAGCCTGCGTATGACCTTCGAAGTGTCGATCAGGTGGTTTCCGACGGCCTCAGCGGGATCGAGCTGGCCTCGCACATGATGTTGGTCTTCGCCCTATGTGCTCTGCTGCTTGCGGCCGCGGGGATTTTTGCGGTGACGGCGTATTCAGTAACCCAGCGCACTCATGAAATCGGAGTGCGTGTCGCGCTGGGTGCGCGGCGGTTCGACGTGTTGAGGCTCGTGGTGGGCGGAGCCATGAAGACGGCCGCGATTGGCCTGGGCATTGGACTGGCTCTCGCGGTGCTTTTAACCCGCGCTGTTTCGAGCGCGCTGTTTGGAGTCGTTCAATTCGACACGATCACGATCGCACTGCTGACGCTCGCCCTTGCGTCGGTGGCAGGCATAGCAGCCTACGTTCCGGCGCGTCGGGCTGCGAAGGTCGATCCGATGGTTGCGCTGAGATACGAATAGACGGAGATGAATGATGACTGCGTTGCTGCAAAATCTTCGCTACGGGTTGCGTCAACTGCGTAAGAGTCCTGGGTTCACAACGGTTGCGCTGCTTACTCTGGCGCTCTGCCTCGGATCCAATCTGACCATCTTCGCGGTCATCGATTCTGTCCTGCTCCGGCCGTTGCCGTTCCCTGAATCCGACCGGCTGGTGGTGCTTTACAACAGTTATCCGAAAGCCGGCAAGGATCGCGACCTAGCTTCGTTGACCAGCTACTACGAGCGCCTCGGCAATATTCCCGCGTTCGCTCAAATCGCTTCTCTGAATTACGCCACGGCTGTGGTGGGAGAAGCAGGGGCGACAGAGCGCGAGGATGTGGGGCGGGTTTCGCCAGAGTTTTTCGCTACGCTCGGTGTTCCGCCGTCTCTGGGGCGAGCCTTCACCGAGTCGGAAATGACTTATCAAAGTGATCATGAAGTCATTCTTACGGACTCCTATTGGCGACAGCATTTCAATGCCGATCCGAATGTGCTCGGACGGAACATTCGTTCGGATGGTTTGCTGAGAAGGATTGTCGGAGTGCTGCCGCCGGATTTCCGCTTCCTCTCCTCGCGCGTCAGCTTCTATCAGCCGCTTTCGTCGGAGGAATCAGAACGGAATCTGGCCGCCCGTCACGCCAACAACGATGTGCAGATCGCGCGACTGAAGCCCGGAGCAACTCTGGCTGAGGCGCAGGCGCAAATTGACGCGCACAACGCCGCTCACGCGGTAGAGTTCCCCTTCGCGAAGGAAGTTGCTGCCGCCGGCTTCCGCACCATCGTGGCCCCGCTCCATGCCGACCATGTGGCGTCGGTTCGTCCAACGCTTCTTCTTCTGCAAGCGGGAGCGCTGTTCCTGCTGCTCATCGGCGGAGTGAACCTGGTCAACCTGCTTTTGATTCGCGCCAGCGGTCGCGCTAAGGAGCTGGCGGTCAGACAGTCCATGGGCGCAAATCGGCGAAACGTGATCGCGCAGGTGATGACAGAGACTATCTTGCTGACGCTGATCGGGGGACTGTCTGGTGTCGCGGTTGGGGCGGGCGGAATTCGCCTGCTGGCGGTGCTCGGCGCGGAACAACTGCCGCTGGGCGCGAATATCGCCTTTGATTGGAGGTTGGCGACCGTCGGCTTGCTTGCTTCGGTCCTGATGGGAGCCATCGTCGCGATTCCGATTTCCTGGTTCAACCTCCGTAACCACCTCGCCAGTGGGCTGCAATCTGAATCGCGCCTCGGCACCGCCAGTCGTTCGGCGCAACGTCTCCGTCATGGCTTCATCGTCGCTCAAATCACATTGGCTTTCGTTCTGCTGTCGGGGGCTGGGCTGCTGGGACTGAGTTTGAAGAGAGCGATGGCTGTATCTCCCGGCTTCCCGACCGACCATATTGTTGTCGGTCAGTTTAGTTTGCCGTGGAATAGCTATCATGATGGTCCGTCGTTCCTAGGCTTTACGGATCGGTTGATGGAAGCGGCGAATCACCAGCCCGGCTTGACGGCGGTCGGCGGGATCAACGGCGTGCCTCTCAGCGGAGAACATGGCACAGACGCCCTCACCGCCGTCGGTTACGACCCCGCACCCGGAGAATCCGTCGTCTTACATCACACCTACGGTGTTTTTGGAAACTATTTCGCCGCCGTGGGGATCCCCCTGCACGCGGGACGCTATCTGGATGATGCGGATAACCACAAGAAGGAAGGGGTGTGCGTCGTCGATGAGACATTCGCCCGCCGCTACTGGCCGGGAGGTAACGCCGTCGGGCAGCGCGTGTATTCCGTCCCCAGAAAGCCCGATGATTCGAATCTGTTCACCGTCGTTGGCGTCGTCGGTGCTGTGAAGCAGACGGACCTCACAGAGAGCGACAGCACCGGGACGGTCTATTTCCCCTTCACTTACATCTTCGACCGCAACTACTTCCTGGTTGCGCACACCAGTCTCCCGCCGGAATTGCTGGCGGCAACGTTGACCAAGGTCGTCCGGCAAACTGATCCGGAGATTCCTCTCGGCAGTGTGCGCTCAATGGAATCGCGCATCGATGAAAGCCTGATGACGCGGCGCTCGCCTGCGCTGCTGACCGGTATCTTCGCCGGCGTGGCGCTCTTACTGGCGGCCATCGGAACTTATGGTGTGTTGAGCTACGCCGTGTCGCAGAGGTATCGCGAAATTGGCGTGCGCATGGCGTTTGGAGCCCTGCCACAACAGGTGCTGGCCCAATTTCTCGGCCTCGGTACAAAGCTGCTGCTGGTCGGGGTTGCCTTCGGAGTGCTGGGGGCGTGGGCTGCCGGACACGCCATGGAGCGCGTGTTGTTCAGCGTCGGTGCGTTCGATGCTGGTGTGCTTGCCGTGACCACTGTGGCGATGATTCTGGTTGTGCAGCTCGCGTGTTTCATCCCGGCACGGCGGGCGGCGAAAGTGGATCCGATGGTTGCATTGAGATACGAATAGGAGCCTATGAGAACACTCCGGCAGAACGCTCGCTACAGTATCCGCCTGCTGCGGAAGAACCCTGGCTTCACGCTGATTGCCGCGATCACGTTGGCGCTTGGTATCGGTGCCAACACCGCCATCTTCAGCGTGATTTATGCGGTGCTGATGGCTCCCATGCCGTATCCGAATCCCAACCAACTGGTGATGGTGTGGTCCAAGGTCCAGGGTGGCAGGAACTCGGTTGCGGCCGGCGATTATCTGGATTGGAAACGGCAGAACAAGGCTTTCCAGGACATTAACGCGTGGAGCGGGGCTAACTTCAATTTTGCCACTCCCGATCAGCCGGAGCAGATTGACGGATCTGCCGAAACGCCTGGGTTTCTGACTATGACTGGAAACGAATTTTTCCTGGGGCGCGATTTTGTGCCCGAGGAAGGGGTGGTGGGCAAAGAACACGTTGTGATCCTGATGCACAAACTCTGGGAGCATTTGGGCAGTGATCACAGCATTGTCGGTAAACAGATTCGGATGAACAGCGAGCCGTATACGGTGGTTGGAGTGCTGGCTGCAGGCCAGGCTGATCGTCTGCAGCCTCAATTCGCAGTTCCGCTCGCCTTCAAGCCCGACCAAATCAATCATGATTTCCATTGGCTGCTGGTCATGGGCCGGATGAAACCTGGGGTCTCGATTGCTCAGGCACAGGCGGATATGGAGGTGGTTACATCCAGCATCGCACAGGACAATCCGCGGTCGAACAAGGGTTGGGGCGCGAGCGTGGAACTGTTGCACAACGATTTTTTCCCGAACGAAGCGCAACAGACGCTGTGGCTATTGATGGGAGGCGTGGGATTCGTGCTTTTGATCGCGTGCGCGAATGTCGCGAACCTGCTGCTTGCCAAAGGAACGACGCGGCTGAAGGAGGTTGCCGTACGAACGTCTCTGGGTGCAACTCGCTGGCACGTGTTCAGCCAATTTCTGACCGAGAGTTTGGTGTTGGCGATTCTCGGCGGCGGGTTGGGAATTGCGCTTGGGGCGGCAATGATCAGAATCTTTTTGGCAGAGATGCCGCCATTTACGCTGCCTTCCGAGGCCGACGTGGCGCTGAATGTGCCGGTGCTCTTGTTTACGCTCGCGGCTACAACCATCGCTGGGATCTTGTTCGGCTGTGCTCCGGCGTGGCAGGCATCAAGAGTCGATCCGAACGAGAACGCTGAAAGAAGGAGGACGATCGGGGACGGGTGCGGCGCGCAAGCGCGTCCGACAAGCCCTGGTTGTCGCGGAGTTTGCTCTGGCCCTAACTTTGCTCGCCGGCGCCGGACTCGCAATCCATAGTTTTTTGAACCTGGCCCGAGTCGACCTCGGTTTCCGCACCGATCACATCCTGACTTTCAATCTTCCCGTACCGGAAAAACGGCTGACCCAACCCGAGCAGATCGTTGCTTACTATCGGCAACTGGTGGAGAAGATTGAGGCGCTGCCGGGTGTGACTCGCGCCGAAGCTGCGACCGGTGCGCCTCTCCAAGGGACGAACTTTGGAATGCCGTTCACTATCGTCGGCAAGCCCGTTGCAGACCCGTCGGCACGTCCAGGGGCCGGCTTTCAGATGGTTACTCCCGGATTCTTCCAGACCTTCGGTATCGAGATGGTGAAGGGCCGGATGTTCACCGATGGAGATATTTCTACCAGCGTTCGAGTTGCCATCGTGAATGAGAACGTTTGTCAACCGCTACATGAAGGGAGTAGACCCGCTGACCCAGCGCATTCTGGTCGAGCAGTTGATTCCCGGTGTGACGAAGCTGGGTCCACCACTGGAGTGGCAGATCGTCGGGGTGACTCGAAAGATACACAATGGGGGGATTCGCGGTGACGGATTCCCCGAGATCGATGTTCCTTTTTCGCAGAGTCCGTGGCCGCAGGCTTCGATGGCGGTGCGGACCACCGGCGATCCAATTGCCATGACCAAGAGCATCGCGGCGGCGGTGCACTCGCTCGATCCTGAACTTGCGTTGGCCAACATCAAGACCATGGATCAGATCCGGGACGAAGCCATGGTGACCGACCGTTTTACTACAGCGCTCTACGGTTGCTTTGCCACAGTAGCGCTGTTGCTCGCTGCGGTTGGGATCTATGGGGTCATGGCCTTCGCGGTGGCGCAGCGCACTCACGAAATTGGATTGCGCATGGCACTGGGAGCAAGCCGCGACCATGTGTTGGGATTGATTCTGCGAGAAGGCATTGTACTGGCGGCAATCGGTTTGGGTGTGGGGCTGGTGGGTGCGTGCTTCGTGGGGCGAGCCATGCGCGGTCTGTTATACGGCGTTGGCACGATTGACGTGGCTGCGTTTACGGTGGTCGCGGTTGCCTTGTTCGCGGCCGCACTGTTGGCCTGTTATATGCCTGCGAACAGAGCGGCGCAGGTCGATCCTATGGTGGCGCTGCGCTACGAGTGATTGCGCTACGAACGATAAAGGAGATGAGAATGACTGGGCTGCTGCAAGACCTTCGCCACGCCACACGGCAGCTGCGCAAGAACCCGGGATTCACCACGGTGGCTGTGCTGACGTTGGCACTGGGCATCGGTGCGACCGCTGCAATGTTCAGTCTGGTAGACCGCATCCTGTTTCGCAGCCTGCCTTACCCGCACGACAACGAACTCGTGTCGGTGGGCGTGATTGCGCCCATCATCGACGGGGAGTTTCTGTTTGCGTCGAATTATCTGGAATGGCGAGAACATCAGGCTCCGTTCATTTATTTCACTTCGTCCACCGGGGTGAACGATTGCGATCTCACCGACGAACATCCGGTGCGTGTGAGCTGCGCCGCGGTCGCGTCGACGTTCTTGCCAACCTTTGGCATCCAGCCGTTGCTGGGCCGGAATTTCACCCCTGACGAGGACCGGCCGAACGCGCCGAAAGTGGCGCTCGTGGCGTACGGACTTTGGCAGGACCGGTTTGGCGGAGACCGCAGCGTGGTGGGCCGCGTTATTTCGCTGGACGGCGAGCCGACTCAGATTCTGGGAGTGCTGCCACGCGACTTCGAATTTCCGACTCTGGCGCAGACCGGCATCCTGGTGCCGGAAGCGCTGGACGAATCCATCGTGCAGCGCCAGGCGATGGGCCCGGTGGTCCGAGTATTCGGGCGGATGAAGCCTGGGATTAGCGTTGAGCAAGCCAGAGCGCAGCTGCAGCCGCTGTTTCGCGCGTTTGTGGAGTCGGCGCCGCCGCCTTTTCGCAAAGTGCTGCAACTCGAGGTTCGCCCCATCCGAGACCTGCAAGTCCATGACTCCCAACGAGCTGCCTGGTTGTTGCTGGTGTCGGCGCTGGCGGTACTGATGATTGCCTGCGCGAATGCGGCGAACCTTGTGCTGGCCCGTAACGCGGGAAGGCGCCATGAGTTGGCAGTACGCTCGGCGATGGGAGCAGGGCGCGCACGGCTGGTCCAGCAAAGGCTCATAGAAAGCATACTGCTCGCCCTGACTGGTGGCGCCGCCGGCACCGCATTGGCCTATGCCGTGGTTCATGGGTTTGCCGCGCTTGCGCCGGCGGGAATTCCACGTTTATCGCAGGCGACGGTCGACCTGCGAGTGTTGCTGTTTTCGATCGCTGTGTCGCTGGTTTCGGGGATTATTTTCGGAACCGTGCCCTCGTTGGAAAAGCCGAGCCCGGAGATGCTGGTGGTGAAAGCCACGCCGGATTTGCGACGTAGTCGACTACGGCAACTCCTGATGGTCACGCAGGTATGGATGGCGGTCGTTCTGCTGGCGAGCGCGCTGCTGTTCGTGCGGAGTTTGCTCACGCTGCAATCCGAATCTTTGGGCATGAACACGGAAAACATTGTGACCGCGCAAATCACTTTGGGGCAGTCAAAGTATCCGGGTCCGCGCGAGCGGCTCGCGTTCTATGAAGAGCTCGAGCGAAAACTGAAAGAACTTCCCGGAGTGAGCGGTGTCGCGCTGAGCGATTCGCTTCCGCCGAGCGCAACGGCTCGCAGCGTGCCGTTTATAGCGGTGCAGGCCGTTGGACGCCCGCCGCTTGCCGCTGGGCAGGGCATTGGCGGTGTCGTGGGATGGAGGGCGGTTACTCCGAATTATTTCTCAGTTCTGAACATTGCTCTGCTGCGTGGGCGTGCTTTCGATGAAGTGGACCGGAAGTCTGGTGCGAGCGCGGTCATCCTCAACCAGGAATTGGCGCAGCGACTTTTTCCAGGCGAAGATCCTCTGGGACATGCCGTTCGTCTTCCCCAGGCGGAAGGCGTGGCAGACGCCGGCTTTACGGTAATTGGCATCGCGGGCAATGCACAGAATCAGGGACTCGGGGCGCGGGTCGGTCCGGAATATTATCTGGTCCGACGACATCGCGAGGACGACCCCATCTTTCGCTATCCCGATTCGCAGCACATCAGCATTTTGCTTCGAAGTGCGGTGGGCGCGGCAACCATCGGCCAAGAGTTGCGGAACACGGTCGCGAATCTGGACCCGACATTACCCGTGGATGTGGGCACGATGGGCCAGACCATTGCTCAACTGGCCGAGCGCCCGCGTTTCAGCGCCGCATTGCTTTCATTGTTTGCCGTTATCGGCCTGGTGTTGACGGCGGTCGGCATCTACGGCGTGGTCTCGCTGCTGGTCAATCAGCGGACGCAAGAGATCGGTATTCGAATGGCGCTGGGAGCGACACAGGAAAATGTGATCGGAATGATGGTGTGGCAAGCGGCGGTGTGGATTGGGATGGGCGCTGCGGCCGGGATTCTGGGGTCTCTGGTGGCTGCCCGCTGGATCGGTGCACTGCTCTTTGGAGTACGCGCCAACGATCCGGTGACTCTCGCCGAAGCCGCAGCGCTGCTGCTGGCGGTCGCGCTGTTGGGTGCGTGGATTCCTGCGCGCCGGGCGGCGAAGGTAGATCCTATGGTTGCGCTGCGCTACGAATAACAAGGAGATGGAGCATGACGGGACTGGGGCAGGATCTGCGGTACGCAGTACGGCAGCTGCGCAAGAGTCCGGGATTTACCGCGGTGGCCGTGCTCACGCTGGCCTTGGGTATCGGGGCGAACACTGCCATCTTCGGGCTGCTCGATCAGGCGCTGTTGCGCACGCTGCCGGTGAAGGAGTCAGATCGTCTGGTTCTGCTGCGATATTCCGGCAGCAATACCGGACATATTAGTGCGCGCAGCGACAACAAATTCTATTTTTCCTATCCCATGTATCGCGATCTCCGTGACCGGAATACCGTCTTCAGCGGGATCATAGCCACCGACTCTGCGCAAGCCGGCGTGCAGTGGCACAACCAGCCGGAACTGGTCTACGCCGAACTGGTATCCGGCAACTACTTTGATGTGCTGGGAGTGCAGCCGGCGTTGGGCCGTCTGTTGGTTGCGTCCGATGACACGGTGGCCAATGGTAATCCAGTAGCGGTGTTGAGCTTCGACTATTGGCAGCGGCGCTTCGGTTCGGATCGAGCGATCGTGAATCAAAGCGTGCTGGTGAACGGTCATCCGTTCACCGTGATTGGGGTGGCTCAGCGAGGATTTCACAGCGTGGTGATGGGCGACACTCCCGACCTGTTCGTGCCGATGACGATGCAATCACAGGTCATGCCCGGCAGTGACCCTCTCGAAGACCGCCGTTACAGCTGGCTCAACGTGGTTGCCCGTCTGAAACCAGGAGTCAGCCGGGCACAGGCAGAGGCAGGGATCAGCCCGTTGTGGTCCGCGATCCGGGCCGATGAGCTGAAACAGCTGCCGCATCGGACGGAAAGTTTTCGGGAAAACTTCGTGGCTAAGTCGCATCTTTTTTTGAACGACGGTGCGAGAGGATTTTCCCCGCTGCGCGACGGCGTTCAAACGCCGTTGCTCATCGTGATGGCGATGGTCGGGTTGGTGGCGCTGATGGCTTGCGCCAATGTCGGCAGCTTGCTGCTGGTGCGCGCGGCGGGCCGGTTGCGTGAAATGTCGGTGCGCTATGCGCTGGGCGCAAGGCGGAAGCGTGTGATTCAGCAACTGCTGGTCGAAGGACTTTTACTGGGTCTGGCGGGCGGTGTCGTGGGCGTGATTCTGGCACCGCGAGTTTCATCGGTGCTGATCAACCTGATTTGGGGCGGATCGGGCGGTGAGTTGCCACTTTCGCCGCAGGTTGATTTGAGAATCCTGGCGTTCAACTTTGCTCTGGCAGTCTCCGCGAGCCTGCTTTTCAGCCTGGCTCCAGCCGTGCAGTTCTGGCGGCCGAACCTCGCGCCCGCGCTGAAGCAACAAGTGATCACCGGCGGAGGACCGCTGCGCTTCCGTCGCATTGCCGTCGGCGTACAAGTGGGACTGAGCCTCATGCTGCTGGTGGGCGGTGGTCTTTTCACGCGCACTTTGCACAATCTGAAATCGCTGAATGTGGGATTTGCTACCGATCACCTGGTGACATTCAGCATTGATCCTTCTCTTGCGGGATATCAACCCGTCCAGAATCTTGGCGTCGACACTCGCGTGCTGAGCACGGTGGCGTCCCTTCCGGGGGTTCGCGCAGTGGCTGCCACGAATGATTCGGAACTGGCGGACAACGGTTTCTCGGGCAACATTTCGATCGCGGGCTATACGGCAAAGGAAGACGAGGATATGAACGTCGAGCAGCCGTACGTGAGTCCCGGCTATTTCTCCAGCATGGGGATGACGTTGCTGGCGGGTCGCGAGTTGAGCGACGCGGACCGGGCGGGAACGCAGAGGGTGGCGGTGGTCAACGAAAGTTTTGCGCGGCACTACTTCGTCGACCCGCAGCACGCGCTGGGTCATTATCTAGCCGACGGCGCTGGGAAAGTAAAGGCGGATATCGAAATCGTCGGCGTCGTCCGAGATTCGAAGCACCGCGGAGTTCGCCAGGAGATCAAGCGCACGGTGTTCACCCCCTACCTGCAGCAAGCGGATCCGGGCGGGATGACGTTCTATTTGCGCACTTGGCAGACGCCGGAAAGCGCGGAATCGACCATCCGGCGCGCTATGCAAACGCTGGATTCGAAGCTGGTACTCGACGCGTTCCGCACCATGGATGAGCAGATCGACGACAACCTACCGCGGAGCGAGTAGTTGCGCTTCTGGCGGCGAGCTTCGGTGTGCTGGCCGCGCTGATGGCCGCGATCGGACTGTATGGCGTGCTGGCCTATTCGACGGCCCAGAGAACGTCGGAGATCGGCATCCGGATGGCGCTGGGTGCGAGCCGCGCGTCGGTGATGCGCGTGGTTCTGATCGAGGTGTTGTGGCTGACGGGAATTGCGATTGCTGTTGCGTTGCCGACATCGCTTTTGCTGGGCATGGCGGTGCGCAGCCAGTTGTTCGGCATTTCAAGCTGGGATCCGCTGACGCTGAGTCTGGCCACGGTTGTAGTTCTGATGGTTGCGATTGCCGCCGCGCTGCTGCCGGCGCGACGTGCTGCCAAGATCGAACCCATCATGGCGCTGCGCTACGAGTGAAGAGGAGCTGACATGACTGGATTGTTGCAGGATTTTCGCTACGCCATCCGGCAGTTGCGCAAGAGCCTGGGCTTCACGGCGGTTGCGGTGATTACGCTGGCGCTGGGCATTGGTGCGAACACGGCCGTGTTCAGCGTGATTGATGCAGTCATGCTGCGTCCGCTTCCCTACTATCATCCGGAACGGCTGATCGAAGCGCAATCCATCAACACACACAATCCGGCGACGAGTGATATCTGCTATCCAGATTTTTTTGATTGGCGGGCGCAGAACCACACGCTTGAACACCTGGTCTCCTATCACGACCAGACATTCACTTTTACGGGTTTGGAGCGGCCGATCCAGCTCGACGCAGTGATCGTGTCATGGGATCTGCTGCCCGCTCTCGGGGTGCGTCCGGAGTTTGGACGCGGCTTTGCTCCAGATGACGAAAAAGCGGGCACCCGGGTTGCTTTGATCAGCCACTCATTATGGGCAAATCAATTCGGTTCAGACCCGGCGATCATCGGCCGTGTGATGCGACTGAGCGGCGGTCTCTACACCGTCGTCGGCGTCATGCCCTCCAATTTTCGCTTCCCGGTAACTGAACCTCGAAACAGTGTTTGGACTACGCTGGCCGCGGACGACGACAATGCGAGTTCCAACCCTGCCACCCGCAACCGGGGTATGCACTTCTTGAATGCATTTGGGCGTTTGAAGCCAGGGGCTACGGTTGCACAGGCGGATCAGGAGCTGCGACGCATCGCGGCTAATCTGTCGAAGCAATATCCGGACACCAACACGCGGCACGGCTCGGCCAAAGCGACAGGTGAGATTGCCGCCATTATCGGCGATGCGCGAACCGCGCTACTCGTGGTTCTGGGGGCGGTTTGCGTGGTCTTGTTGATCGCGTGCGGGAACATCGCCAACCTCCTGCTGGCGCGCATGCGCGAACGCCAGCGCGAAATTGCGGTGCGGTCGGCGCTGGGTGCAGGCAGAAAGCGAATCGTGCGCCAGTTGCTCGCCGAGAGCCTTGTCTTGAGCGCATTGGGTGGCCTCGCGGGTTGCGGGCTGGCTTTCGTATGCACGCCGGCAATACTTTCGCTCATCGGCGACAGCGTGCCACGTGCCGCAGATGCGGGGGTCGACCTGCGAGTCCTGTCGTTTGCGATTCTAGTTTCGTTCGCAGCGGGATTGATCTTCGGGATCATTCCGGCGATCACCGCCTCGAGAACAGATCTGGTTTCCACGTTGAAAGAAGGCGGACGCAGCGACATCACGGGGCGCGACTGGCTGCGGTCGTCGCTGATCGTGGGACAAGTGGCGCTCGGCCTTGTGCTCACGGCAGGAGCTGGCTTGCTGATTACCAGCTTTGTAAACCTGTTGCATACCCGCGGAGGTTTCAATCCTGATCACCTCGTGACCCTGCGCTTTGAAACGCCAGACGCACGCTATCAAGGAAACGCTCGCCCGCAGTTCTACCGCGACTACTTCGAGAAGGTGCGCTCGCTGCCGGGCGTGCAATCTGCCGGCGGGGTGATGCTACTGCCTATGTCGGGCAACGGCATCACGATCAGTTTCGAAGATCCCGAGCATCCCACTGCCGAAGGACAGCGGCCCAGTGCGGACCTTAGCCCAATTACTCCAGATTATTTCCGCACGATGCAGAGTCCTGTGCTGCAAGGGCGCGATTTTACCGAGCGCGACAATTCGAAGTCTCCGCAGGTGATGATGGTGAATCAGGCGTTCGCACAAAGATTCTTTCCCGGCGAGGAAGTACTGGGAAAGAAGCTGAAGCCAGGCGCGAACAACGGCGATCCAGGCGGGGCGCCGTGGCGGGAGATTGTGGGCGTGGTGGCCGACGTCCGACTCGAAGCGACGCAACGCGAAATGAGTCCGGCGATGTATCTTCCGGCCGCCCAGATGTCGAACTGGTGTTGCCTTTATACGGTCGTGCGCACGTCGCTCGATCCGGCAAGCCTGGGTACGAGCGTGCAACAAATCGTCTCCGGGATCGACAAGGATATTCCTGTTACCCAGGTTCGTACCATGCGTGAGTTGATGTCCACCGAGCTGGCGCAGCCGCGATTCGCAACCATCCTGCTCAGCACGTTTGCCGGGCTGGCGCTGGTTCTGACCGTGGTCGGGCTTTACGGCGTTATGACCTATTCGGTTACGCGGCGCACGCGCGAAATTGGCGTGCGCATGGCCTTGGGAGCGGAGCGCGGCGCGGTGCTGACCATGGTGTTGCGCGACGCTGCCATCCTGCTGGGTGCGGGCATTGTGCTTGGCATTGCCGCGGCGCTGATTTCCGCGTCTGTGTTGCAGGACATGTTGTATGGCACGGGCTCGCGCAATCCAGCAGTGCTGGCGCTGGTTTGCGGGGTCGTCGCGTTCGCCGGAGTTGTTGCAGCGTTGATTCCGGCGCGGCGCGCGGCCAAGGTCGACCCGATGGTGGCGTTGCGGTACGAGTGAGAGGGAGGGAATGATGACCGGACTGCTGCAAGACCTTCGCTTTGCCCTGCGTCAGTTTCGCAAGAGCATCGGGTTCACCGCGGTTGCTGTGATCACGCTGGCGTTGGGGATTGGCGCCAACACGGCGATTTTCAGTGTGGTCAATGGAGTTCTGCTGCGTCCGTTGCAGTTCAGAGAACCTGACCGGCTGGTGAGAGTTTGGCATACGCCGCCGGCGGCGAGCTTTCCGGGAATGACGACCTTCTCGGTTTCCGCTGCGAACTATCTGGACTGGGAGCGGCAGAACCACGTGTTCGAGCGGATGGCGATGTATACCTACCACGGGTTCACTCTGACCGGCGGCGCAACGCCGGAGCAGGTCGACGCCTGCGCGGCAACATCGGGCTTCTTTGCGACCATGGGAGTGAAGCCCGAACTCGGGCGTGTGTTTACTCCCGAAGAAGACCAACCGGGCAGCTCCAATGTTATTGTGCTCAGCCATCGCTTCTGGCAGGAGCATTTCGGATCGAATCCCGCCATCGTGGGCCAGAATATTAATATGGACGGCCAGAGCTACCTCGTGGCTGGAGTCATGCCCGCGAGCTTTCGATTCCCCGACTTTGCGCAGATGTGGACGCCGATGGCCTGGACGGACAAGGAACGAGCAGTCCGGGGAGAACATCACTCGGTGGTCGTCGCCCGCCTGAGACCTGACGTTGATCTGAAGCAGGCGCAGGCCGAGATGAATACGATCTCCGGCCGGTTGGCGCAACAGTATCCGGATGATGACAAAGGATGGGGAGCCGTGGTCGTGCCTTTGCGCGACGATCTGGTGAGCGATGTGCGGCCGGCGCTTCTCGTTCTGCTGGGAGCCGTGGCTTTCGTTCTTCTGATAGCCAGCGTCAACGTGGCGAACCTTGCGCTAGCTAGGACGTTCAGCCGCCAGAAGGAAATCGCCATTCGGACCGCGCTGGGCGCCACTTCGAACCGGGTGCTTCGCCAAATCCTCACTGAGTCTGTACTGCTCGCACTCGCCGGAGGCGCCCTCGGCCTGACCTTCGCTCATTCGGGAGTCGGTCTAATCATGGCCTTTTTGGCCGACAAGCTTCCGCATTCGCTGGAAGTTGGGCTGGATGCCAAGGTTCTCGGCTTCACTGCGCTCGTTTCCATCGCGGCGGGTGTGCTGGCGGGAGCACTTCCGGCGTGGCGATTGACGCGGGGTGACATGAGTCAATCGCTGAAACAGGGGCTGGGACGTACCGATGCGGATTCGGGCGGGAATCGCACGCGCAGCATCCTGGTTGTGTCGGAGGTTGCCCTGTCACTCATCTTGCTGGTTGGCGCGGGATTGATGATTCGCAGTTTTCAGAGGCTTCATGGCGTGAATCCAGGGTTTGAGTCGCACAATGTTTTGACCATGACTGCGATGGTTGCGCGAGCGAAATTCCCCGCACCGGCCCAGGAAGTCAATTTCTTCGAGCAAGTGTTGCAGCGGGTGAGAGCGTTGCCGGGAGTTGAATCCGCAGGCGTGGTCGATGATATTCCCCTCGATAACGGAGGTTCACATCAACCGATTCAGATCGAAGGCCACCCGGTGGTACCGATGGCGGAGCAACCGGAGGTCGATGTTCGGCTCGTCAGTTCGGGGTACATGAGTGCGCTGCACATACCGGTTCTGCGCGGCCGCGACTTGAGTGACGCTGACATTGCTGGAAGGCAGGCGGTGATTCTGATCAGCGAGTCGATGGCTCAGCAGTTCTGGCCGGGCGAAGATGCGTTGGGCAAACATCTGACGATGACCTTTTTCCCGGATGCGGTGCGCGAAGTGGTTGGAATTGTGGGCGACGTAAAGCTCGATGGCCTGGACCAGACTCGTCCCAGCGCGGCTCTATATTTTCCGCTCGATCAGGTATCGGTGCCCGCCAATGGGGGATGGAGTTCGATTCCAATGACGCTGGTGGTGCGCTCGGCCTCCGCTGCTGGAATTGCCTCTGCCGTGTCGAATGCGGTACATGAGGTCGATCGCGAGATTCCAGTGCGGGACATTCTGACAATGGATGAGCTGGTTGCGAATTCTCTGTCACAACAGCGCTTCAACATGCTGCTGCTCGGCGCATTCGCCGGGCTCGCTTTATTGTTGGCTGCGGTGGGCATCTACAGCGTGTTGTCTTACAGCGTGAGGCGGAGCGTGCGAGAAATAGGAATCCGCCTGGCTTTGGGCGCCCGGCCCGCTGACGTGCTGCGCAGGGTCGTATTCGAGGGCATGAAGCCGACTTTGCTCGGTGTAGCTGTGGGAGCGGCGGGCTCGCTGGCGTTGGGACGGGTGCTGTCGAGCCTGATTTTCGATGTGAAGGCCACCGACCCTATCACTTTTATTGCGGTCACGGTTCTGTTAGCTGTGATCGCTTTGTTAGCTTGCATTGTTCCGGCTTACCGTGCGACGAAAGTCGATCCCATGGTGGCCTTGCGGTACGAATAGATTTCGGAGAATGAATCGACAAACCTAATGATTGAACTGAAAAGTATCGAACGCAGTTACAAGACTGGCGCAGGACAAACCTGGGTGCTGCGCCGCGTAAATCTCGACATTCGCCAAGGCGAGTTCATCACCGTGATGGGGCCGTCGGGGGCGGGGAAGTCGTCTCTGCTCAACGTGCTCGCGCTGCTTGACGATCAGTGGCAGGGCGAATACTGGTTCCGCGAGGAGGCCGTGCACGCGCTCAAACGGAAACAGCGGGGCGAGCTCGCCAAGCTTAATGTCGGCATGGTCTTTCAGAGTTACCACCTGCTCGACGACCTGACGGTGCAGGAAAACATCGATCTGCCACTTTCTTATAAGGACATTCCTCGGAGCCGGCGCCAGAGTCTGGTTGCCGATGTTCTGGACAAGTTCCAGATTGTTGCTAAGAAGGATTTGTATCCCAGCCAGCTTTCCGGGGGACAACAGCAGCTCGTCGGCATCGCGCGCGCGGTCATTCACAAGCCACCGCTGCTGCTCGCCGACGAGCCCACCGGCAATCTGCATTCCGGTCAGGCCAAGGAGATCATGGAACTCTTCCGCGAACTGAACCAGCAGGGAACGACGATTGTGCAGGTCACCCATTCGGAGGCGAATGCCGCTTATGGGACGCGCACCATTCAACTGCGTGACGGATGGCTCGTCGCGGATACGGCCAATCCATCTCTAGACCATTCGGCGGAGGTTAGCGCGTCGTGAATTTTCCTGGGCCCACTTTCTTGAGACGGGGGATTGCCCTCATTTGTGTTTACGGAACCCTGGCTGGACTGATGCAAGGTCAGGATTCAACGGCGCGCTCCAGTGCAACCGCGGAGCCTGCAACTCCGCAGGCCGCGACTGTGCAGGCCGGCACTCCGCAAGCCGCCGCTGCGGCTCGCTTTGACATGCCAAAATCGCACAACCCCCTGAATGCCTACTCGCCGGATTATGTACCCGCGCCAGTGCTGGTAAACTCAACTCGCCTCGACGGTCTCATTCGGGACGGCAAGCTCTATCTTTCGTTGAAAGATGCCATCGACCTTGCGCTCGAAAACAATCTCGACCTGGCGATCGCTCGCTACAATCTTCCGATCGCGAACACAGACATTCTGCGAACGCAGGCGGGCGGATTTTTTCGCGGGGTAAATACCGGCGTGGTCCAAGGAACCCCCGGCGGCGGTGTTGGAGGTTTAGGCTCAGGCGCCCCGGGCGCTGGTGCCGGAGGCACGACCAGCGGAGCGGGCGGAGCGGGCGCGGGCGCCTCCGGATTGGTTCAGTCTACACTGGGCGCCGGAACGTCAGTGTCGTCGTACGATCCTTTCATCAGCGCCGGTGGCGGAGAAGAGCACCAAACGCTTCCACTCTCCAACCTCCAACTGAACGGCGTGCCCACTTTGCAGACCAACACCGGCCAGTTCAACTTCAATTATTCGCAGGCGTTTGCCACCGGCACAAATCTTTCCGTGAGTTTCAACAACGCACGTCAGACCACGAACAGCATTTTCACCAACTTGTCGCCGGCTTTGAGCGCCCAGTATCGCATCACGCTTCAGCAGGAACTTCTTGCCGGATTCGGGTTTGGTCCGAATTTACGTTATCTCCGCATTGCCAATAATAATAAAAAGATTTCCGACATTGCCTTCAAAGACCAGGTCATCGCCACCGTGACCCAGATCGAAAATATCTACTGGGATCTCGTCAGCGCGTATGAACAAACGCAGGTCAACGAAAAATCTTCTGCCTTCGCGCAGCAAACCCTGGATAACGCCCGCAAGCAGTTGCAACTGGAGAGCATTCCAGAGATGGACGTGCTGCGGGCCGAGGCAGAGGTTTCCAAGCGCGATCAGGATTTGACCGTAGCCCGCACCAGCCTGCAGCTGCAGGAGACTCTGATCAAGAACGCCGTCACCAAGAGCCTGGACGATCCCGCACTGGAAGCCATGCCGGTCATTCCCACCGATCAAATGGAAGGCGGCCAGACCCAGGCCAGCCAGGCCATTCAGGACTTGATTGCGATTGCGTTGCACGATCGGACGGAATTGGCCGAGTCTGACATCGACCTGGTGAATCGGCAGATCAGCCGCAGAGCCGCGCGCAATGCCTTGTTGCCGTCGCTGGCTTTGGTCGCATTCTACGGAGGATCCGGCTTGGCCGGTCCCCTCAGCCCACTCTGCCTCAACTGCACATCCAATGTGCCGGTTGATTTTTCCGGAGCACTGACCAACACCTTCAACAATTCCGCTCCCGATTATTATGTAGGATTGAACCTGAATATTCCGCTCCGCAACCGTGTGGCAAAAGCCGATCAGTACCGGTCGGAATTGGAATACCGCCAGGCGGAGTTGCGCCTCGAGCAACTTAAGAAGCAAGTTCGCATCGAGGTCCGCAACGCGCAATACGCGGTCGAGCAAACCGGAGCGCGGGTGCAGGCTGCGCGCAAGGCCCGCGACCTGGCTCAGCGTACATTCGATATCACGAAGAAAGAGCAAGACCTGGGCTCAGGATCGAGCTATCAAACTCTGTCTGCCCAGCGCGACTTGTCCCTCGCAGAGCTGGATCTCGTCACCGCCATGACCATCTTTGAAAAGGCCAAAGTTGAACTTGACCGCGCCACGGGCGCGACTCTGGAGCATAATGGCATTCGGTTGCAGGACGCGGTGAGCGGCACGGTCAGCGGTACTGCCAGTAATACGACCGGCAGTGCGTCGAGCGCTCCGAGCCCCTAAACTAATCTCATGCAGACTTCGACCAAAACCGGAGACCGCCTCGCGGCGTCCACGAGCAGCAGCCACGACCGGCCCCGGGTTCTGGCTGCCGACGATCAGCAGCACGTTCTCGAAGCGATTGAACTTCTTCTGCGCCCGCAGGGATACAACGTGGAGACCGCAAAGTCTCCCGCGCTGGTCCGCGAGGCGTTGTCCACCGATTCCTATGACGCTGTCCTCATTGACCTGAATTACACCCGGGACACGACTTCCGGCCGGGAGGGGCTCGATCTGCTTTCTGAAATCGTCTCTCTCGACAGTAGCACGCCGGTCATCGTGATGACGGCGTGGGCGAACATTGAGCTAGCCGTCGAGGCCATGCGCCGCGGAGCACGCGACTTTATACAAAAACCCTGGGAGAATCAGCGGCTGCTGACGATCCTGCGAACTCAGGTCGAGTTGCGCCGCGCCTTGCAGCAGGCAGAACGTTTGGCGGCACAGAATCGGCTGCTACAAGCGGAAGGGCGGCCCGAGTTCATCGCGACGGCGCCGCCCATGCAGCCGGTGCTTGAGGCGATCACTCGCGTCGGTCCTTCGGACGCCAATATTCTTATTACTGGTGAGCACGGAACAGGCAAGGAAGTGGTGGCGCGGACTCTGCACGCGGTTTCGCGCCGCGCTTCGCGACCCATGGTCGCCGTCAACACCGGGGCTCTGTCTGAGGGAGTGTTTGAAAGCGAGCTTTTCGGCCACGTGAAGGGCGCTTTTACCGACGCGCGCACCGACCGCATCGGTCGCTTCGAACTGGCCGACGGCGGTACGGTTTTTCTGGACGAGATTGGCAACGTGCCGTATCGCCAGCAAGCAACGCTCTTGCGTGTGCTGGAAACCAGCGAGATTGAGCGCGTGGGTTCGTCGCGCTCGCGCCGCATCGATGTGCGTGTTATCTCCGCCACTAATGCCGACCTGCGCGCGGCCTGCGCATCCGGGCAATTTCGGGAAGACCTGCTGTTTCGCCTGAATACCGTCGAGATTCACGTGCCTGCCCTGCGTGAACGGCGTGACGACATTCCGGCCCTTGCTGTTCATTTCCTAACGCGCTATGCATCGCGCTATCGGCGTCCGGTGCAGGGCTTCGAGGCCTCAGCGCTGCAACTGCTCATGCAGTATTCGTGGCCTGGGAATGTGAGGGAACTGGAGCACACTCTGGAGCGCGCGGTGCTGATGTGCCGCGGCAGCGAGATTCAACGTGCCGATCTTGGTCTGGATTTGTCGCGCCAGCAGAGTCAGAATCTCGAGGAACTCAGTCTGGAGTCCGTGGAAGCGATTCTGATCCGCAAGGCGCTGCAGCGGTCTCAGGGAAATGTGAGCCAGGCCGCGGAAACGTTGGGGCTGAGCCGCGGCGCACTTTACCGCCGGATGGAGAAGTATGGGCTCTAGCCCACGCGGGAGCTTTCGTCCCGGCGTGCGCAGGCCTCCTCGAAAGCGAGTCCGCCTCCTCTATGAGCGCCGCATCAGTTTGTTCTCTCTGCTTGTCGCCCTGCCGGGAATGATTGTTGGCGGCGTCTTCATCGTGCTGCAACCCTGGACTGTAGAATCGAAGTGCGCGCTGGTGTTCGCCGAATTGTTCGTTTGGTGGTTGCTGGCCATGGCTCTGCAAGAGCAAACCAGCAGGCCGCTTCAGACCCTGGCCAACGTGATTGCCGCTTTGCGTGAAGAAGACTATTCGTTCCGCGCGCGCGGCGCTGCCGCTGAAGATGTTCTGGGCGAACTCTCGCTCGAAGTCAACTCCCTCGCCGACCTGCTGGCGGACCAACGGATTCTCTCCATTGAGGCCACAGCTTTGCTGCGCCGCGTGGTTGAGGAGATCGACGCTCCGTTGTTCACCTTTGACCCAGACCAGATTTTGCGCCTGGTTAATTCGGCGGGAGAACGTCTGCTGCAACAGCCTTCCGTCAGGCTTCTGGGACGTACGGCGGAAGAAATTGGATTAGCTCGATGCCTCAGCGCAGAAAGCGAGAACGTTAGTTCCGCTGCCGTTCCAAACTCCGAATGCGCGTTGGATGGTTCGACGCAGTTCCTTCCGGCAAAAAGGTGTGCCCCATTCGCTGATTGTTCTTTCCGATGTGAGCCGTGCCTTGCGCGAGGAAGAACGCAGCGCGTGGCAGCGATTGATTCGTGTGCTCGGGCATGAACTCAATAATTCGCTTACGCCGATCAAGTCGATCGCGGGAAGCCTGAGCTCTCAAATCGCCAACGCGGTCGCGGATTCCGGCCAGCGTCAGGATTTCAAACGCGGGCTCGAGATTATTGAAACCCGGGCCGACAACCTCAATCGCTTCCTGCAGGCATATCGTCAGTTGGCTCAGATGCCGCCACCGGCATTGCGCAAAACATCTCTGGTGACGCTCGTTGAGCGGGTTGCGGGACTCGAGACCCGATTGCAGGTGCAGGTGGCGCCAGGCCCGGCGCTTGAGTTGAACGTGGATCCTGACCAACTCGAACAAATGCTCATCAATCTCGTGCGCAATGCGGTCGAGGCTGCGCTTGAGTCCGGGCGTTCTGCAGGTACATTGACAGATCAATCGAATGGCGAAGGAGTAGTTGTGCCGTCGGAGGATCCGTCGGTCCTGATTCGCTGGGACGTTTCCGAGAGAGACCTCACCCTCACGATTGAAGACAACGGGCCGGGTCTGCTTAACCCCAGCAATGCGTTTATCCCGTTCTACACGACCAAGCCAGCAGGGAGCGGAATCGGCCTGGCACTATCTCGGCAAATCGTAGAAGCTCATGCCGGATCCATTGAGCTGTTGAACCGTGCGGAACGGGGTTGTCAGGCGAAAGTGACGCTGCCGCGATTCCTCGGCGCTGAAGGGCAGTCGGATATCAAGCCGGGAGGCTGAAATATTCCGTTAAGCACGAACGCCGCCGCCGAGAATTGCCGGAGACCCTTGCGTTATCGCTTGTCGGCCCCGCGGTCGGGCGCGGCGGGAGGAATTTTGCGTCGAGACTCGGCGCAGCCTTGCACGCTTCAGGTGGGAACTCCCAGCTTCGGCAGAAGCCATCGCGTCAACAATATGTAGGCGACCACGAAGGTCGCCGCCCAAATCCAATCCTGCATGCTCTCCGCTCGCCTTCCGGCTCGACACTAAGTTTACCCAGAAACGCCATCATTGGACACATAAAGCTTGAGGGCAACGAAACGGAGTTGGACGTTATCGGCAGCCCGCATTATCATCTTCAGCACGCTGTGAATATCTCACGGGTCGTCAATGTCGAGGATCTGCGCCGCATGGCGCAACGCCGGCTCCCCAGGGCGGTGTTCGACTATTTGGATGGCGGCGCAGAAGCCGAAGTCACACTCAGAGAAAACTGCCGGGTATTCAATGATGTCCTATTTCGTCCGCGCAGCGCCGTAGCGGTCGGCGATTGTGAGTTGAAGAGTCGCGTGCTCGGGCATGAGCTTTCTTTTCCGGCCATACTCGCTCCGGTCGGGTACAGCCGTCTGATGCACCCTGCCGGGGAATTGGCTGCGGCTCACGCGGCTGGGGAAGCAGGTACCGGTTATATCCTCTCTACGATTTCTGCCCACAAATTGGAGAACGTGAAAGCCGCGTCGAAAGGTCCAGTCTGGTACCAGTTGTACCTGCTCGGCGGACGTGCAGCGGCGGAGGGTTCTCTCGACCGGGCTCGGCGCGCGGGATTTTCTGCGCTGGTGATTACCGTGGACACTCCTGTGGCCGGAATGAGAGAGCGCGATCCCCGTAACGGGATGAAAGAAATGCTGGGCAGTTCGTGGTTCGCGAAAATTCCGTACATGCCCAACGTTTTTGCTCATCCCGGTTGGCTGGCGTCGTTTTTGCTCGATGGCGGCGTGCCCAAGCTGGAGAACATTGTCGTCCCCGGGGAAGGTCCGATGAAGCTGCTCGACGTCGGAGCTGCCCTGGCGAGCGCGACCGTTACATGGGAAGATCTGCGCTGGATTCGGGAACTGTGGACAGGGCCGATCGTGGTCAAAGGACTTCTGACGGGTGACGATGCCCGGCGGGCTGCGGACGAAGGAGCTGCCGCCGTGGTGGTATCGAACCACGGCGGCCGTCAACTCGATTCGGTTTCTCCGACTTTGCGGGCGCTCCCTGAAGTGGTTGCGGCCGTGAAAGGCCAGGTCGAGGTGCTCATGGATGGCGGAGTCCGGCGCGGTGGTGACATTGTGAAAGCACTCTGCCTTGGAGCGCGTGCCGTTCTCATTGGGCGAGCCTACGCTTACGGACTCGCGGCCGCCGGGCCGGCGGGGGTGGCGCGAGCGCTGGAAATTTTGCGATCGGACGTGGAGCGTACGCTGCGACTGCTGGGCTGTCCGTCGGTGGCGGCACTCGATCGGTCGTACGTAGACGTGCCGCTGACTTGGCCCGTTCGTTGAGCGACCCGTCTCAACCCTTTTCAGTTGATCTTGGTCTCTGCAGCGATTTCTGACGACATTCGATCCGTTAGACTCTCAACTCTCCTCCTGTGTCATCCCTGAGACACTGTCTCCCGCAACCTACACTCCGAACCGAGTAATCCCATGGGAAAACCCCTTTCTGACTGGGTGCCGACGTTTGGTCCGTACCTTGCTTTCCAATTTGCAACGTCGGGTTCACGGTTTATAGTTCCCGGCCAGAGGAGTTATGAAGCGGCCTTTGTTCCTCTCCGCGCGTTCGGCTGGGGCGGTGGTCCTGACGGTGGCTGTCGCGTTGGGGGCTCTGGTCATATGGCGCGGTTCGCGAGCCATGCAGTCCGCGGCCGAGGAAGTTCGCACCGAGCATGAGGTTCGCTTCACGACGCGACCGCTGCCAGCGTTGCTCAATACAGGGTTCGAATCGGTCAGCTCTCCCGCAGTTTTCTTGCAGGCGGCGCGTTTTCAGGATCATCTCTATCTGGCCGGCCCCGCCGGGCTGCAGGAATACACGCCCGATGGTTCGCTGCTGCATCAGTATGCCGTCGGCAGCGAACTCCCCGGTTCACCGCTGGTGGCGCTGGCTCCGGCAGTTCTCACGGACTCGCGCGAACCCGAACTGCTCGTTGCGACCGCTAACGACGGACTGCTCGCTTTCAACGGCCGTGCCTTTCGCCAGATTCTGCCCGCTAGCGCCGATGCCCGCACCATCACCGCAATTCTGCCGGTTCCTTCTGGACATTTATTGATCGGAACCAAGAAGCGAGGCGTTCTGGTCTACGACGGAAAGCAGATTAGCGTTCTGCACCCAACGCTCGAAAATCTTTACGTGACCGCTCTTGCCGGGAACGAATCCGATTTATGGGTTGCGACCTTGAATCGCGGCGTGCTGCACTTTCACGCGGGCGAGACCGAGAGCTTCGCTGAGGCTCAGGGTCTGCCCGATCCGCAGGTGCTGTCGCTCGCCATTTCCGGCGAGACGACTTACGCGGGCACTGCGACCGGAGTCGCGGTTTTCAGCGCCGGACGCTTCTCTCGCGTGCTGGCTTCGGGAGTGCTCGCGACTGCGCTGCTGGCCACGGCCTCGCGACTTTATGTGGGGTCGGAGGATCAGGGCGTCATCGTGATTCCTTTGGAAGGGCGCCGTCCCAATCCGAACCTGGGTTCGGAGGAACTGGGCCCGCGAGCTCAGATGGCGGAAGTACGGCAGCTCTTTGCTTCTAGTGACGCGGTATTCGCCGTCGTGCGCAATGGTCTATACCGCATGACCCCCCACGCTTTCGGCTGGCAGCGCGTGCTTGAGGCTGGCGCTGGTGTGCTGAGCGACCGCAATATCTCCGCCCTGGCAGGCGACGCCAGCGGACATCTGTGGGTCGGTTACTTCGATCGCGGCCTTGATCTGCTCGCCCCTGATAACGGCCGTGCCCGGCACGTCGAAGATGAGCACGTGTTCTGTGTGAATCGTATCTTTCTCGATTCGAAGACCGGCGCGATCGACGTCGCCACCGCCAACGGCCTCGTGCGCTTCGACGACTCCGGCAGCGAACAGCAAGTTCTGACGCGTGCCGACGGCCTCATCGCCGACCATGTGACCGATGTCGTCGCATATCGCGATGGCCTCGCGCTGGCTACGCCCGCGGGCCTCACTTTCCTCGACGCCAGCGGCGCCCGCAGCATGTATGCGTTTCACGGGCTGGTAAGCAACCACGTTTATGCGCTCGGAGTGTCTGGCGACGAACTGATGGCCGGAACGCTAGGCGGCCTGTCGTTGTTGAACAGAGGTGACGTCACGGCGAACTACACGACGACGACTTCCAATCTGACAACACAACTGGATTACCGCCGTCGTTCCGGTCGGTTCGGAATGGATGGTCGGCACATATGGCGCGGGCATTGCTCGGCCTCGATCGCTCCGGACACTTTCAGTTCGTTTGAAACCGGCTCGGGCCCATTTGAAGTAAATCCCAACGCGATGCTGGTCACGGCCAACTATGTCCTCGCCGGAACGCTCGGCGAAGGGTTGTATCTCTACGATCGGCAGTCGGGGCGCTGGTCGGTCATCCACGACGGTTTGCCCTCGTTGAACGTGACCGCGCTCGCCGCCGCCGACGGCTACATCTACATCGGCACGGATAACGGCCTGGTCCGCATACCAGAGCAGAAGCTGCACTCATGAAAAAACTGGTTTTGTCGTGACTCATTATTCTATGCACGTTGTATTGGACGACGGAGCCGCTTCTGGGCGACGCGGGGGTCCTCATCCCGCGCGACAAGCAGCAGCCGAATCCAGCGATTCTTTCGCTCGAAGAAATGGAAATCACGGTCCGCATCGACAACGGCGACGCGCGCGTTTTCGTGCGCCAGGTTTTTGCCAACCACACCGGCGCCATTGAAGAAGGGAACTACATTTTCGCGCTGCCCAGCCACGCGACGATTTCCGATTTCGCCACTTGGGACGGGCCGGTGCGCCTGCCGGCTGTGATCCTCGAGCGCAAGCGCGCGGAAGAAATCTACAACCAGCTCAAGCAGCAGTCGATTGACCCTGGCTTGCTGCAGATGGGCGAGCGCGGCGCCGAGGAAGCCAAGCGCAGTTCTGTTTTCAGCGCCCGCATCACTCCAATTCCGGCATGGGGCACGAAGCGACTGGAGATCGAGTATCACGAGTCGATCCCGGTCGAAAATCTGAAGTCGTATTTCGCGATTCCGCTGCGGCCGGATGCTTACCAGGCGCAGGCCGCCGCGCCATTTGCGCATCAATTTCGAACTGCACACCGCGCACGCGATTCGCAATCTTCCAGGCGTCCGCCAAGACGTTTCCCCTGCAACTCGACCAGAACACGCCTCATCTGGTGCAGGCTCACTTCGAAGGACAGAACGTGAATCTCGGCGAAGACTTCGTCGCAACTTACGATCTCGATCCCGCCGCATCCGACACGCTGCAGCTGCTGACCTATAGAAATCCGGTCAGCGGCCAGCCTTCGCCGACGGAGACTGCGCCAGTCCGCAGCGACAACGAACCGGGATTTTTCGAAGCGGAAGCTCTGCTTGGCTTTGGGAGCGCGGCCGCCCCCGTCGGAAGGCGTGCCCAGCGGCGCGCCGAAAACGGTCATCGTGCTGTTCGACACGTCGCTCTCGATGCAATGGGAGAAGCTGGAGCGTAGCTACCAGGCTCTTGAAACTCTGCTGCACGCGCTGCGTCCCGCGGATCACTTCGGGCTGGTGCTGTTCAACACCGAAACTCAAGTTGTGCCCTGTCAGTTCGGCGGACTGCCGGCAGCATTCAACATGCGATTGCCGCGGTCCGCGCCAGCCGCTTGCGTGGCGGCACTGATCTGCAGCGCGCGCTGCAAACTGGGCTGCAGCAGGCTTCCGCGCCGGGCACTGGCAACACCTATCTCGTGATTCTCAGCGACGGGGGCGCGACGCGCGGTCCCATTCAGAATGGAAAGCTTGCGGCATGGTACGCGTCCGCATGGCAGCAACTTCCCGATACGCAGCGCCCGCGTACGTACATTTTTGCCGTCGGCGACGACGCCAACCTGCCGCTGTTTCGCATGCTCGCCCGTCAGGACGGTCTGCTCGAACAGGTACTCTCGACCGAGCCTATGGATTTCAAGCTGAACTCATTCCTTTCGAAAATCGGCCGCAGCCCGGTCGGGCAACTCGGTCTCACCATCACTCCGGAGGCTGCGGTCGATACGGTCTATCCGCTTGCAGGCCGCAACCTTCTCCGGTTCGCTGGCCTCATGGGTGGGACGTTATCAGAAGCCGCAGGAAAACGTTTGCTTTCACTGTGCACGGCGTGCGCGACGGCATCGCGGTTCAAATGACTGGCAAGGCCAGCTTGCCGCGCGAATCGTTCGATCATCCGCAGTTGCCGCGGCTGTGGGCGCGAGCCCGCGTCGACGCGCTGCTGGAAAAAATCGAGCGCGACGGCGAGGACCAGGCCACTATCGACGAAATCATCCGCCTCGCTCGGCAATACAAATTTGTCACGCCGTACACATCGTTTCTGGCGGTGCCGCGCGCCCTGCTGCGGCCGCGCGTTATCCGGCCCGGCGATCCGATTCTGCGCGTCAAGACCGACGAATCCATCGCCTCCGTCATCGCTCTGTTTCCCTTTGGGCTGGTGCAACCGCTGCGCTATCTTTCGTCGGAAGACGTCTGGCAGACGCGATTTCTCGCGCCCACCGACATGCAGGACGGAACCTACACGGTGCGACTTATCCTGCGCGATCAAGTGGGACATACCTATCGCGAATCGAAGACTTTCGTCATCGCCAGCAAGCCGCCCGTCGTGCAGGTAAAGCTTGATCGCAAGCGTTTTCAACGAGGTCAGACGATCGATCTGCGAGTCAGCGCTTCTGAGAGCACGCGCACGCTGGTCGCGCGAATGGAAGGCGCTGTGCCAGTTGCATTGCGCTGGGACGCGAAAGCCGCCGCCAACACCGGCGCGCTCACGATTCCGGACGAAGCCATCCCCGGCACCTACAAGCTGACCGTGACCGCCGAAGACATTGCTCACAACATTGGTACGCAGGAGGTGCAGATTGAAGTACTTCCTTGATTCTTCGACTGGCCAATCAACGACTGGCGGCGGATGGACGATCCAGCGCGTGCGGCTGATCGCGCTGACAGTCTTGTTCGCGGCTATCGGCTGCACCGTTTCCGCGCTGGGCGAGCTGCCTTCGTGGATTCGCAACATCGACGCTGGCAGCTGCGGTCGAAGCCGTTTTCTTTCGCATGATGTCGCTGCCCAACGGCGCAGTGGCGTTTCGCCGGCCCCCGAGCGAAACCCGACCCGCTCTGACCGACCTGATTAAGTCCCAGCCGCACAACGCCGAGCTGTATTCGTTGCGGGCTCTGGAAGATGAGCAGCAGCTCGATTTCTCCGCCGCCGAATCCGACTGGAAAGCGTATGTCGACAACTCTTCCGACAAGATCAGCGCTCAACTCGCGCTTGCCGATTTCTACCATCACCGTCTCCGCCCTGCGGATGAAATCAAGACTCTCTCGCTGGTTGCGAATGCTCCGGCCCTCGTCGCGGAGAAGCTGACGCCACCGCCGCAGCAGCGCTCCTGGCAGGCGTTTGAGCGCATTTTCGGCGTAATTCAAGCTCAGGGACTGCCGAAGGATGTCTCCATTGCGCAATATCGCGCCTGGATCGCCCGATATCCCGATGAGCCATCGCTCTACGCACGGTTGTTGCAATTTCTGGTGACGGAGAAAGAATATTCAGCCGCTGGACGAGCTCATTGCCGACTACCGCAAGCAATTTCCCAACGACCAGATCTTTCCGGTGAAGGCGAAAGCCATGGTGGAATATCGCCGGGGGTCGGTTCGCGAAGGTTTGTCGGTCTACGAGCAAAGCTTTCAGCCGCTCTGGGATCCGCAACTGGTGAAGAGTTACTTCGATCTGCTGCGCGACACGCAGAACCTGCGCAAATTTCGCGATGATGCCCATGCCGCTCTCGTGGCCAATCCGGAAGACCTCAACGCCACGGCGCGCATCTTCTATTACTACCAGCAGCAGGGGAAGACCGATGTGGCGCAGCAGGCCATCTCCGATTCCGCCTGCACAAAGAAGCCGCCAAGTCAGCATGGACCGCGCAGGAACTCTACATCTGCGCGCGCCTGCTCGAAGACATTCACGCCTACCCCGAGTCGGCTCGTTACTACTTCGCTCTCTACAACAGCAATAGCAAAGATTTTGCCGGACGCGCAGGCGACGGCCATTGCCGCGCTCACCAGTCTGCTGCTGACCGCGCCGGAAACCCCGATTCGTCTGGGTTCCGGCGAACTCTCCATGTATCGCGATATCGCCACCATGGACCAAGGCCCGGGCTACTTCAACGGAATCTTATCGCTGATTCTGAACACGACTCAGCCTGCTTCGCAGTACTCGGAGGAAGAGCAACGAGCGGTGCCGTACTTTCATCGATCGCGCGCCGCGGAGTTACTGGCGTTGCTGGATGCGAAATTTCCCGACTCCGCGCGACGGCCGGAACTGCACGCGCAACTGCTTGAGTTCTACTCCAACTCGGGCGAGAGCGATGCGGTCATTCAGGGCGGGCGCGAATTTCTTGCAAGTTTCCCCAGCGCTGCGGAACGCACTTCGGTCGCCTTGCTGATGGCGGATGCCTATGCGCGCAAGAACGACTCCAGAAGCGAGTTTGCGATCTACGATTCGGTTCTGCAGGAACTCGCCGCGAAAGCACAGAATGTCCCTCTTGGCTCGGTCGAAGCGGCCTACGCCTCCGGAAGCGGTTACCCGCGCTCGTCTTACTCGAGTCAGAACGCCGCACCCGATGCAGAGAACGAACAGAGCGAAGAAGGCGAAGAGATGCAAAATCAGGGTGCGGAAGCGAATGCCATCCCTAAGCGCCGAGTCAGCGAGTCTTTTCAATTGGGCGCGACTCCAGTTTCCACGAGGCAAGCCGGTGCACGCTCGCCGGAATACGCGCACGTTCTGGAGCGCTACCTGGCGCGGCTGGTGCAGATGAAACAGATCCCGCCCGCACTCGCTGTGTTGAGCCGCGAGATCGACCGCAATCCCGATGACCCCGGCCTCTATGAACGCCTCGCCGTGTTTCTCGATCAGAACCGCTTGGGCACGCAGCAGGAGGAAATCTATCGTCGCGCCATGGCTCGCTTTCCCGACAAGTCGTGGTATGACAAACTGGCGCGGTTCTATTTGCGCTACAAGCGCGACGCAGAATTCGAGCAGTTGACTCGCGACGCTGTGGCAACGTTTAAAGGCAGTGAACTAGAGCGCTATTTCAACAACGTGGCCGGCGGTGGCCCGGGGCTTTACCTGCGGCTGAATCTGTACGCCAATCAGCGTTTCCCGCACAATCCAGTGTTTGTGCGCAATCTCCTGGGTGCTTACCAAACGGCCGCAACTCATGATCCCGTTGCTTGGGAGGCCCTGCTGCGCCAGCACTGGTTTGAGGACGTGCTGCTGCGCAATCGCTTCTTCGAATTCCTATCATCCACCGGCAAACTTGAATCTGAACTGAGCGCGATCCGGCAGAGCGCGCCCGACGCTGCCAGTTGGGAGAAGAATCCCGCCGCAGCGGATTTCCTGGCCTATGCCAATCTGTGGCGGTCGCATTTCGAAGAAAGCGCTCCGGTGCTAGAGTCGCTCGCCGCAGCAATATCCGGCCGAGGCGGAAATCGGCCACACCGCTTCCTCCGTGTATCGCTCGCTCGCATACTTTGAGCCCGCAGACACGGCCATTGCTGCGAAAATCGAAGACAACCTTCTGCAGGCCAGCCCGGGCGATACCGAAATCATGGCGCGCATCGGCGACATCTATGCCGACCGCGAACTGTTTGCACAGGCCGCGCCGTACTGGGAGCGCATCCCGCAGGCCGCTCCCGGCCAACCGGGCGGATATCTCGAAGCGGCCACGATCTATTGGGACTACTTCGATTTCGACAATGCGCTGCGCTTGCTGGCGAAAGGGCGCGATCGCCTGGCCAATGCCAGCCTTTATTCCTACGAAGCCGGCGCGATCTATGAGAACCAGCGCGACTATCCGCACGCCATCGAAGAGTATGTGAAGGGAGCGCTCAGCGCTCCGGAGTCTTCGGCAGAGCTGCGCTTGCTGCAACTGGCGCGCCGCCCGAAGTTCGGCGACCTGATCGATCAGAGCACAGCCAAGATTGCGGCGACGCCCAATGCGCCCATGCCCGCGGTATATCTGCGAGTTAAGGTGCTGGAAGCGCAGAACCGCAACCGGAAATGGAATCCTTATCTCGATTCGCTTGCCAACGGCACCACGTCGATCGAGCAGGCCGAGGAAATCGAAACTCTGGCGCAACAGAAATCGTCTCGAAGCGGTGCGCCAGCATGCCTTGGAAAAGCAGGCTGCTCTGACCACCGACCCGGTCACCCGACTGCAATTGCGTTATGCGTTGATCCGCCTGTACGAGAGCCGCAAGGATTTCCTGGCAGCGCAGAAGAATGTCGAAGCGCTCTACCACGAGAATCCCAAGATTCTCGGCGTGGTTCGCTCGACTGTCGATTTCTACTGGCGCATGAAGATGCAGCCGCAAGCCATTTCCGTATTGCTGCAGGCCGCGAAGGATGCCTACCCTGCACTGAGCGCTCAGTTCACGTTTCGAAGCCGCGCGCAAATTCGACCGACGCGAAGCAATTCCAGCAAGCGCGCGACCTGCTTGCCGGATTGTCGAAAGACTCTCCTTATAACGGCGAATATCTTGCAGCCATGGCCGACACCTACGCTCAGGCGGGCGATGACCATGGTCTGCAGCAGTTCTATCTCGAAAAGATCGCGTCCCTTCCGCAGCGCGCCGCTTCCGGCGGATGCGCGCAAAGCGCAGATCGCCACCTTGCGCCGCGGCCTCATCCCCGCACTCACTCGGATGAATAACTATTCAGGCGCGGTGGATCAGTACATTGAACTCATCAACAACTTTCCGGAAGACGACGCGCTGGTCACCGAAGCAGCTTTGTACGCTTTGCGTTACCAGCGGCAGAAGCAACTCGTCGACTTCTACGCCAAGACCGTCGCCCAGTCTCCGCGCGACTATCGCTGGTCGATGGTGCTGGCGCGCACCCAAACCAATCTTGAAGACTATCCCGCTGCCATTGATACCTATGCCAAGTCGATCGCAATTCGTCCTGACCGCGCCGATCTCTACACCGCGCGTGCTGGGCTGGAAGAACGTCTGATGCGCTTTGACGAAGCCGCCGCCGACTACGAACACATCTATCAACTGGCCTACAAAGATCCGCAGTGGATGGAGAAGGTCGCCGCCGTTCGCGCGCGCCAGGGCAAAACCAAAGAAGTCGTTGCGGCGTTGCAGGCTGCGCTCATCGACGGCCGTCCAGAAAATGCAGGCAATTATTTCGAAGTGGCGCGCCGTCTCGAAACCTGGGGCATGCTCGATCCGGCGCGCAGCTTCGCCGAGCAAGGCACCTCCAAAGCCGGTCCAGACTTGTTGGCCAGCGCCGAACATCAACCGGGCGCAAAGATTTATGTCCGCATCATGACTCGTCTGCGTCAGCAGGAGGCGGCTTTCGCAACCCTGCAAAGAGCGCTCGACGACTCCGCGGCGAATCTTCCCATTCTTAAAGAGCAGATGGAGAGGCAAGGAATCGCTGGCATGACCGACGCCACTTGGCGAGAGAATACGCACCGTGCCCGCATCGAGACTGCGCGCACCAGCATGATGGGCGCTCTCCAGGAAATGGGAAGTGCAGTAAATACGTACTTCACGCCCGAGGAGCGGCTCGCCTTTGCCCGTTTCGCCGAATCGAAACGCAGCGGCATGAGTCTTAGCGACTTAGAAGCGTTCGCAATTCCACTGGCCGCAAGCGCCGCTCTTGCGGACCAGGAAGCTCGCTGGCGTTTTGAGTCGATGATGCAGCGCGCGGGCCAGCCGAATTTCTATCCCGAGACTCAGGTTTTCGTCGATCTGGAACGCCGTCGCGGCCGCTTCGCGGAGCTGGGTACGGAGATGGAACAGTTATCCGACAAAGTGCATGTCACCATGCGTAGTACGCCTTTGCTTGCTGCGGCTGATGCCTACCGCTCCGCGGGCGACCAAGCGAACGAACTGCGCGTGCTCTCGCGGATTTTCTCGATCAACGGCCTGGACACCACTCGCCAGCAGCGCTACTTCCAATTACTTCTCGATCGGCAGGCGCAGGATCTGGTGCGCATTGCATCCGCCTGGCCCATGCCCTACGGTGAGCAGGCCGCGAACTACGTCGTCGCCCACGGCAGTGCCGCGCTGGCTCATGCTGTCGTGCAGGGTCGAGGTAAAGCCCGCCCGCCGGTTTGGGACAAAGCCTACAACGCGCTCGTGGGGCTTTATTTCGCCGAACCCACGCCTGAGGTGAACAAGGCGTTCCTCGCTGCCCTTGGCGACGACCCCATCAGTGTCCGTCTCGCCAAGCCGGTCGACCGTACTCAGCAGCTTGCAGGCAATAACTGGTTTTATTACGGTTCGCGTTACGGCGAATACCTCGGGACTTCAAAGTTGGGTGACCCGGAAGATTTCCTTCCCGCAATTCTTGAGGAAAGTCCGGCAAGCGCGGCGGGATACCTGACTCTCGCGGACTACAACGCTGGCACCGGTGATGCCAAGCATGCAATTGCCGACTACAATCACGGCCTCGAGCTTTCGCCCAACCGTCCGGACGTGTATGACAGCCTCGCCGTTGTTTATTTCAAGCAGGGCGGTCGCGCTGCCGCGCTAACGCAGTGGAAACAGGCTTTCGGGGTGATCTCCGCGCAACTTAACAGCGCGCGTTTGCCCGAGAGTTTCTGGGCTGACTTTGGACGCACTTGCGATCAGCTGGCGGCGCGCGATTTGTTTGGCGACCTCAAGCCCGATGTCGATGCCATCCTCCGCACCTATCTTCGCCGCAACGGCAACTATCGTTCGAATGCTTTGCTGCACTCGGTATATGCAGCTGCTGGCGACCCCCGCGCCGCGACAGCATGGCTGCTCGATCTTTCATCAGCAGCACACGATCCGATTGCCATTCTTGCCGACGTCGCCGACGCGTCCTGGATTCCGCTTGCTCACCGTGCACCGATTTACCAACGCATTCTTGAATCGAAAGAAAATGCGGCCGGCAAACTAAACGGTCTGGAGCGCCAGTACGCCGAGCAAGATCTCGGTTCCTGGCAGTTGCGCTGGGTCCAGTATCTGGTTCGCACGAAGCAGTACGCGGCTGCGGCGGCTGCGATTGGCGCGCTCCCCGACGAAACCCGCGCGGGCCAAGCTGGCGCGCTCGTCCCGCTCGATATGCAAGTCGCGGCGCAACTCGGAACTCTCGATGCAAAGCTGACCGGATATCGTACGGAGCCACAAAAAGCACCGGCGTCTGAGATCCTGAGAACCGCTGCTCGCCAGCTATTTGAATCCGGCGACAAGCAGTCGGCGCGCAAAATTCTCGAACTGGTTTTTGCCCGCGAGATTGAAGAACACACACTCGTCGCGGCGAATTTTCTGGGCCTTGCTGAGATCCGCCTGGCGTCCGGCGATATGGCCGGAGCGCTCGATCTGCTCCATCGCCTGGTCGTCGCCGTCGGGAATCCGTTTGAGAATCTCGATCCTGCTTCAGCGTTGCTGGAGAAGACCGGGCACAACGCGGAGGCCGTCGAGTTCCTCGATCAACTCGTCAAGTCCGCACCGTGGGATGATTCCTATCGTCTGCGTCTTGCCAAAGCGAAGCTCGCGGTTGGACAGGACGCCACTGTAGCCCTGGGTGTGCTCACTGCGATCGCCGCGGCGCCCAATGCATCATACGATCTGCGGCTCAAATCGGCCGACGCGCTTGCGGGGCGGCCGCACTCTGACTTGGGCAGCGCAGAACTAAACTTGCTTGCTGGCGATCCCGCAGCAATCATGACCCTGGCAGCCGATAAATTTTATTTCTACACAGCCCGCCTCAAGGCTGCCCAGAATGCGGCTGACCTGCCGGCGAAGCTTAAACTCTTGAGCCATTGCATCATCGATTTTCCTCGTCGCGACGAGGCTCGAGTGCCGCTGTTCCAGGCTGCGGCTTCTGCCAACGCCAACGAATATGGGGTCGCCGTCATGGAGCCACTTCTTCAGACACAGTTCCTACGCAATGCGACGGCCGTAACCGGCAACGAGAATGAAGAAGAACAAATCGCGAGTTCCAGCGACGAAGAGGAAGACAGCAGTGATGACGCCAATGGCGCAGCCAGCGCGGCCACAAAACTCTCGCGCGCCCAACAGGCCGAGGTTGCTCAAATGCTTGGCGACGCGATGAGCCGACTGAACCGGCTCGCCGATGCTGTAGCCTATTACGACAGCGCGCGCCACGTAGAAAGTTCTCGAGCGATGCGTAAGGTATTGCTGCGCAAGATCGCAGAAGCGAAAACGACTCTTCGCATCCAGCGTCAAAATGCTGCTCGCCAGCCTCTTCTTCACGAAGCCTTGGAACAAGACCGAGTGGTCCGTCCGCAGTTGCTGGCTCGTTCGACTGCCTCACCCAAAGCCGGCGCTGCCCAATCTGGCGCGAAACCAGGAGGCATGACGCCATGAAACGCCTCGCCATCGTTTTCGGTATTGCTCTTGCTTGCGCAGGAATCGGCTGGGCAGGATATCGCGCGGCTGCGACCGCCGAGCAGCCGCTCTCAAAATATGTTCCGGCAGGATCGCTTCTCTATCTGGAGGCGAAAGACTTCTCCGCGCTTCTCAGTGATTGGAATTCCTCGCCGCAGAAGCGGCAATGGATTCAGAGCGACAACTACGAGGTCTTTTCCCGCTCCCGCCTGTTTCTGCGATTAAAGGGGGCCAGCGATCAATTCACTGCTGCGGCAGGACTGCCTCCGGACATGAATTTTCTTTCACAAGTCTCCGGCGAGCACAGCGTTCTCGCGCTCTACGACATCGGCAACCTGCAGTTTCTCTACATCACATATCTGCCTTCAGCTAAGTCGATGGAGACGACGTTGTGGCAGACGCGCGCGAAGTTCGAGCCCCGTAGCGCGGGTGGTGTGAACTTTTATCTGCGTCGCGATCCCGAATCGAAGCGCGAAGTGGCTTTTGCGGTTGCCGGCGATTATTTGCTGCTCGCCACGCGCGAAGACTTGATCGCGGGCGCCCTCCAACTCATGTCGGGCAAGCCCGATCGCACGGTCGAGAGCGAGGCGTGGTGGACGCAGTCGACTGCGGAGGCAGGACAAGCCGGTGATCTGCGCATGGTCCTCGATCTCGAAAAGCTCGTACCTGACGGCTATTTCCGCACGTACTGGGTGCAACAAAACATCACCGATCTCTCACAATACTCTGCTGCGGTTTCGGACCTTGTTCGCTCGGACAGGGAATACCGCGAAGAACGCGTGTTGATCAGGAAGAAAGAACTGCAGGTCGGAAGGCCGACTGACGGAGCTACAACCGCCGCCGAACTCGTGCGCCTTGCCCCTGGCGATGCGGGCGTCTACCTCGCGGCGGCCAATCCGACGGCGGATGCATGTCTCGCTTTGCTCGGGACGAAACTATTGGCGCCGCATTTGGGCCCGCAGCCGGATTCGCAAATCGCGCCGCAAGTGCAGCTCACTTCAGGCGAGCAAGGCGGAGGTTCCGACTTGGAGACACGCATCGATCAGGCTGCGGTTGCCCGGCCGGTCCAGCAGGCCGCGTCGGCGTTGCAGGAACTGCTGAACCAGACCCCGATTCTTGCGTCTCTCCAGGTGCAATCGACTGAGCGCGACAAGGCTGGTGTCTTCGCGCGGATTCATTCTGCTGTAGTTTTCGCGGCAGCATCCAATTGGAACGAGTCGGGCGTTCAATCGGCGCTGACTGATTTCGTTCGCCCCGGCCTCACGGCCAGTGAACTCGGGCTGGGCTGGCAGCAGCAATCCGGATACGAGCAACTCGATGGTCTGTGGCCACTCTCAATTGCAGTCCGCGGAAGATTGTTAATCGTGAGTGACTCGCCCGCGCTGATGGAGTCGATGCTGTCGAATGTCAACCGCAAGCCTGATCGCAAGGCCGCGGATTTGCTGGCCGGGTTCAATCATCAACACGAACAGAGCAATTTCATGCGCTTCGCGAGTCTGGTGGACCGACCGAGCACGGGCGTGGCGTACGGACAGAACTCGGAGAGGCAACCAGAATTCTTTTCCGGTAACATGACCAGTCTAAGCTCGACGCTGAGTGCAGTCTCGGCGGAGAGAATCGAAGTCCGCAGCGACGGAGGGAAAGTTCGGCAAACTGTTACTTACGAATGGTCGCAATAAGACACATCGCGCTGTCGCTGACCTTGGCGGCCCTGAGCTTGATGGGGCCGTTATGGTCTTCCCCGGCTGCCCCCAACGAACCATCGGCCAACCGACGATCGGGCGTCGAATGGACAAACGATGATGGATTCAATGCTGATGGGTCAAACAATGCGCGATCCAGCACGGAGCGCCCCAGCAGTTCATCGCTGTTCGCGCAGTCCGCAGCGCAGGCACTGAACCGCGACTTTCCCAGCCCGGACATTTCTTTTCTGCTGCTGGATGCGCATACGGGCCGCATCCTAACCTCGCGCTGGAGCAATCCCGACGCCCCCATTCCCATGGGCTCGCTACTCAAACCTTTCGCCGCCCTCGCCTACGGCGAAGAACATGCGTATCACTATCCGAACCACACCTGTCGTGGAACGTCCACGGGATGCTGGCTGCCTCGCGGGCATGGAGATGTCGATCTGACCACGGCCATCGCGCATTCCTGCAACTCGTACTTTCGCATGCTGACCACGAACTTGACTGCAGACGATGTGTCTCCAACCGCAAGCCGCTTCGGACTCGATCGTCCTGTGCAGGAAGCCTTTGGAGCCGAACTCGCCGGTCTCGGGACGCGCTGGCGGACTTCACCCCTAAGCTTGGCGCGCGCTTATCTCGGACTGGTTGGCGAGCGCCAGCAACCCGGTGTGCGGCAGATTCTCGACGGGATGGCGCTAGCGGCGCGGAACGGAACCGGCTCGCAAGTGCATCGAACTTTCCCTTCCGCCGACGCTCTCGTCAAAACCGGGACGGCGGCGTGCACGCACTCCCGGCATGCGCCTGGCGATGGTTTTGCGGTTGTACTCGTGCCTGAGGACGATCCTCGGATTCTCTTGCTGGTCCGTGTGCACGGAGTTCCCGGCGCGCACACCGCAAAAACTGCCGGCCAGATGCTTCGCAGGATCGAGAATTAGCGACGTAGTTCATGAGAATCACGCAAATTCCGACGGTCGGGGTCGCGCTACTCACGTTTGGCATGATCTTCGTGCCAGTGCGCTGGCGCGTCCTTGCTCAAGACACTCGCGTGGGCGACTCATCCGTCCCTGACGTTCGCATTGGCGTGTTTGGCTTGTTTCATCCCATCGAACTCACAGTGAGCGCCCCTGCAGGTTCTGCGTTGGTCGTACGCGCCAGCGAACAAGGCTTTGTGCTCGAGAAGAGTTCCGGTGTCGATTCAGCCGTCATACGCATCTCCAATCGCGAGATCGTTGTGACTTCAGGAAGCGATGTAGTTCGAGCCACCGAATTCGCGGTTACTGGCCGAAAAGGTGAGCCGGTAGATTTCATCCTGGCAATCCCTGAGAAAATCACACGCCACTACCACGGCATCCTCAAAATCAAACCTTCTGCCGGATCTCTGATTGCGATCGTCACCATGGATCGCGAGACCGCCATAGCATCCGTCTTAGCAGCGGAAAGTATGCCCGAACGCCAATCGAAGCATTGAAGGCTCAAGCCGTAGCTGCGCGATCTTATCTTGCCGCCGGCCGCGGACGGCATGCCGAATTCGATTTCTGCGACAGCACCCACTGCCAGTTTCTTCGTGAACCGCCGGGGCCAGCTACTGCCGCAGCCCAAGCGGCCGCGGCCACTCGCGGCCTGGTACTCGCCTACGATTCCCATCCCATCGCCGCAATGTACACCCGCAGTTGCAGCGGGCGCACTCACACGCCGGCGGAAGTGGGCCTGGCCGCGGCCGCATATCCTTACTATTCCGTTGAGTGCAAGCATTGCCTTACCTACCCGGCGCGGTGGTCGAGTCGAATCTCGGCTCAGGACGCCGCCGCCCTGCGTAGTTCCGACGAAGCGGCGCGTCTGAACATTGATCGCCGTCTTGGCTGGAGCGCCGTTCCCAGCAATGATTTCGTCGTTGAAGACTGAGCGTGGTCAGATCGTTGTCGAGGGAACAGGTCAGGGGCACGGCATTGGGCTCTGCCAGGCCGGAGCCCGGGCCATGGCCGAAGAAGGCGCGGATTTTCGCCAGATTCTAAGCCACTACTACCCCAACACCACGGTCGTTAATTGGCCCGCTCAAGCATCTGGCAGCAGCCTCGAAGAAACCGTACGCCTGTCTTCAGCCGAAAGTCGGCCGGTCAGGTAACATAGAATATTCTGCGCAGGGCCGAACCCAATTTATGGAAAGACGCGAAGCGCTTCGACTGCTGGCCGCGGGCACTGCCCTCCAACTGGCGCCGCGCAACCTGATGGCGATGCTGCGCGAGGCTCGCAGACTGCTCGGAGCTCCGGCAGGCCCGCGAACGCTCAATACGCAGCAATACGCCACTGTGCAGGCGATGGCGGAAATGATTCTGCCGCGAACCGAAACGCCGGGAGCCACCGACGTGGGCGCGACTGAATTCATCGACCTGATGCTGACCGAGTGGTCCGACGAGCGCGACCGATCCCACTTTTTGACTGGCCTCGCCAACGTGGATGTTCGCACCACTGCGCTCTTTGGGAAGAATTTTGTCGGCGCTTCCCCCGACCAGCAGGCTGAGATTTTGACTGCTCTCGGCGAGGGGATGATCGAAAATCGAGATCGAATGCGAGAACATCTTTCAGGCGGCTCGCAGCCCGATGCCGACTTCTATTCCATGCTGCGCCAACTTACCCTGACGGCTTATTACACGTCTGAAATGGGCGCCACTCAGGAATTGCATTTCCAGATCATCCCGAACTCCCACGAAGGCTGCGCCCCACTTCCGTCCGCGAAAGGTTCGGAAAACTCGTGAGCGAATCCAACACCTACGATGCAATCGTGGTCGGCTCGGGCATGACCGGTGGTTGGGCGGCAAAGGAACTGACCGAGAAAGGGCTGAAGACCCTCGTGCTCGAGGCCGGCCGCCCCACTGTGCCGGAGCAGGATTACGTGGAGCACGTTCCACCGTGGGAGATGAAATTCCGCGGCCTCGGCGATCGCCGACGGCAACTCGAAGATCAGCCGATCCAGAGCACGTGCTACGCCTGCGACGAATGGTCGTCGAAGTTCTTCGTCAGCGACAAGGAACATCCATATACGACGGCGCCGGGCAAGCCGTTTCGCTGGATTCGGGGTAGGCAAGTCGGCGGGCGCTCCATCATGTGGGGCCGCCAGAGTTACCGTTGGAGCGATCTCGATTTCGAAGCCAACGTGCGCGAGGGAATCGCCATCGACTGGCCGATTCGCTATGTCGACATCGCGCCATGGTACGACTACGTTGAGGATTTCGTCGGCATTTCCGGCGAAGCGCTGGGCCTTCCACAGTTGCCCGACAGCAAATTTCTGCCGCCGATGGAGTTCAATTGCGCGGAGAAAGTTGTGCGCGAGGCGATGGCGAAACATTTTGGCGGCGAGCGCGTATTGACCATCGGGCGCGCGGCCATTCTTACCCAAGACCATCGCGGCCGCGCTGCTTGTCACTACTGTGGTCCGTGCGAACGGGGATGCATCACGCGGTCCTACTTCAGTAGCCGTGAACGCGACTCTGCCGGCAGCCGAAAAAACTGGGCGGATGACGCTCGCGCCCCTACAGCGTGGTTCACAGCGTGATGTTCGATGCGCGCACGCGAAAGGCCAGCGGAGTCCGTATCATTGACGCTCGAACCCGCGCCACGGTTGAGTTTCGCGCGAAAATCGTTTTCTTGTGCGCTTCCGCGCTGGAGTCGGTTCGCATTTTGCTCAACTCGTCTACGCCGGAATTTTCAAGCGGCCTGGCGAACTCGAGCGGCGAACTGGGCCACAATTTGATGGACCATGTGAAAGCTGGCGGCGCCGAGGGCACCATCCCGGGCAACGACGAACGCATTCAGCTCGGAAGGCGGCCCAACGGCATCTACATGCCGCGTTTTCGAAATGTGAAGACCAGACAGGCAGAGTTTCTGCGCGGATATGGCTTCCAGGGAGGAGCCGATCGCGGAGGCTGGGAGCGCGGCATCGCGCAGACTGGATTCGGCCCGGATTTCAAACAGTCGATCAGCCGGCCGGGACCATGGCGATTCAGTTTTTACGGATTCGGCGAGTGCCTGCCCAATCACAACAACTTCGTTGAACTTGACAAAGCAAACCGTGGACGCGTGGGGAATTCCTTCGCTGAAAATTCACTGCTCCTGGAGCGATAACGAACTCGCGCTGCGCAAAGATATGTCGATCGCCGGGGCTGAAATGCTGGCGGCGGCTGGCGCCCGCGACATCGGCCTTTTGCCGATGACGAGCCGCCTGGATTCTCGATCCACGAAATGGGCACGGCGCGGATGGGCCGCGATCCGAAGACTTCTGTGCTCAATTCTTTTAATCAAGCGCACGACGTCAAGAATCTTTTTATCACCGACGGAGGCGCCATGGTTTCGTCGTCCTGCGTGAATCCGTCGCTCACTTACATGGCCCTGACTGCGCGCGCCTGCGACTACGCCGTGCAACAAATGAAGAAGGGAGAGCTCTAAATGAAGAGTCGGCGACAATTTCTGCAGATGCTCTCGTCAGCCGCGTTGACGCCTGTGGTGGTGCGCGAGATGAAAGCGCGTCAGGCAAAGGAAGCTGAAACGAAGCCGAGCCAGATTCCGCTCGCGTTTTCGACGCTGGGCTGTCCTGCCTGGGAGTGGAAAAAGATCCTGGATTTTGCCGTGCGGCACGGATTCTCAGCCATCGAACTGCGCGGGCTAGAAGGAAAGCTGGACCTGCCGGCGCAACCCATCTTTGCTGCCGATCGAATTGAGCAGACCAAAAAGGAAATCCGCGCCAGCAAGTTGAAGATCGCGTGCGTGAGCAGTTCCGCGCAAATGTATATAGAAGATCCTGCGAAGCGGGCAAAGGAACTGTCAGATGCGCGGCGTTTCATCGATCTGGCTGCAGCCCTCGAAGCACCGTATGTGCGCGTCTTTGGCGGGAAGGCGGAATCGGACAAGAGTCCAGCGCCCGACGAAGAAACGAAAGCACGCGTGGCCGCGGGCCTGCGTGAACTCGGTGCCTACGCGGGACCGCACAGCGTAACCGTGATCATTGAGTCCCACGACCACTTCACGGCTTCCTCAACTTTGAAAGACGTCTTGAGCCGGGCCGATTCCGAACATGTTGGGCTGCTGTGGGACGCGCATCACACCTTCGCGACATCGAACGAAGATCCGGAATTCACGGTCAAGCAACTAGGCCCGTGGATTCGTCACACCCATCTGAAAGATTCGGTCGGCAGCGGCGAAGACCGCAAGTACGTGCTAACAGGCAGAGGCAACGTCCCCATCCAGCGCCAGATCGAGGCGCTGCGTTCGATTGGATACAAAGGCTTCTACTGTTTCGAATGGGAAAAGCTCTGGCACCCGGATATTGACGATCCCGGAATCGCCATCGCCGATTACGCGCGCGTGGTCGGCCAGTGCCTGGGAAATGCCACGCCTGCGGATTGAACTAGTCGTAGAACGTAGTGCTACTTCTTCTACGCGACGCTCCGGTCTAGCCCGCATGGCAGGCTCTCTGAAATCGTTCGGTTGCGTCCCAGTAGACTTTCTTGCCCGACCAGTACGACTGCGCCGCCATCATGCACGCCACGGAATGCGCGAATCCGGCGTGCACCGAAGCGTGGGGCTGCTGGCGCGAGCGCATGCACTCGAACCAATTTGCCATGTGCTCGAATGCTCAGGTCGTCGATGCCCATGGGCGGAAGCTTGGTTTCTCCCGGCAAGCATCACGAACTTCGATTCTCGCTTTGCGTCGATGTCCGCGTCGTCTTCGTGCGTTCCCTTCTCTTCGATCACCTGATAGCGCGGGCTGCCTTCGCCGCCAATGTTGATCAGACTCGCCTTCTTTCCCATGTAGCGAGTAAAGCTGGGCGCGTCGTTGCCAAAGCTGGTCGAATAGCTGACCAGAAATCCCTTCGGATATTCGAGCAACGTCTGAAACGTGTCGGCATTTTCGCGGCCGTCGTGCCACGCGAAAACGCCGCCATGCGATACCGCCGACTTCGGAAAATTGTCGTCCATGAACCAGTGCACCACGTCGATGGCGTGGCTCATCCACTGATCCGGAATTCCGCTGGAGAATTCCCTATACAGGCGAAACTCAAAATACAGTTGCGGATCAAACGGACGCGCGGGCTTCGTCATCAGCCACTTGCTCCAATCCGTGTCCTGCTCGCGGATCTGCTTGACCTCCGGACGGCCGCGCCACCGCGGGCCGTGATAGTTCCACACCACTTCAACTTTGCTCACGTCGCCGAGCGCACCACTGCGCGCGATTTTCTGCGCGGCTTGCTGATAGGGCTCGCTGCGATGTTGCGTCCCAACCTGAACGATGCTCTTGGATTGAACACGGCGTCACGCGCGGCTTTCGCTTCGCTCAGCACATTGCCCATTGGCTTCTCGACGTAAGCATCCTTGCCCGCTTCGACCGCCATTTTCAAGATTGGCGAATGCGAATGCTCCGGAGTGGAAATCAGCACGCGCGTCGATATCCTTCATCGCGAGCAGCTCTTCCAGATGTTGAACAGCGCGCGGCGCCCTGCCGTAATAGCCCGATTGGTAGCCGCGGCCTTTTCGCGATTCACCTTCCACAGATCGCAAACCGCGGTCATCTCGACGTTGTGACTGGACTTCAACTTCGAGGCGATCTAGTCGAGATCTCCGCCGCGGCTTCCGATGCCGATGTGGCCGAGCGAAATGCGATCGTTGGCGCCCACGATGTTTTCGTAGGAGAGGGCTGTGCGCGGCAGGACAACTCCTCCGGCGATGACGGCGGCGGACTTGCCCAGAAAATGCGCGACGGTTAATCTGCGAAGACTCACTCATGATTTGCTCCAGTACGAGAAGTGAGGGCCGTGCTACGTACGACATCTATCTGGTGAATTCTTTAGTTAACTTTCTAATCGACGACAATGCAATAGTTCGACTCTAACTGGTCTTCAGACCGTTCGGAACCAGCGGCAGCGAGCGCAATCGCACGCCGGTCGCATCGAATATAGCATTGGCAATCGCGGGAGCGAGTCCGATCATCGGACACTCGCCCGCGCCGACCGAAGGAATATCCTTGCGATCGAGCAGGACCGTTTCCAGAACCGGAACATCGCTGAACCGCGGCACGCGATACTGCGAGAGTCTGCCATTCAGAATCTTTCCGTTGTCGAATTCGATCGCTTCGAACAGCGCCCCACCCAGGCCCTGAACGTTCGATCCTTCGATCTGATTGCGCAGGTCGTCGGGATTGACAATCGCGCCGCATTCAAACGCCGAAACAACCCGAACCACTTTCACGTCGCCCGACTTCTGGTCGACTTGAACTTCTGCGAAGGTCGCAATGTTCCCTAGCTTCTCGTACCCGCCGCCCATGCCGAATCCTTGGCCGGCATTCTTGCTCTTGCCCCAACCGAACTGTTTCGCCGCGGCTTCGAACACCGCTCGCAACCGTCTCATTCTTCAGATTCTTCAGGCGGAATTCCAAGCGGATCCATCTTCACCGCGTGAGCGATTTCGTCCATGTGCGACTCGCGCGCGAAATGGTTCGCCGTCGCCGCCAAGGCGCGGTACGACCCCTGCCGCAGGGGAGAATTGGTCGCGTGAAAAACGATGCGCTGGTTCGGGATCTCATAGTATGTGCGAATGCCTGCTGAGCCAGAATTGTAGTTGTGAAACTCCCATGCGGTGATCGTTCCATCGCGCCTGATGCCGCTGGTCACATCAATCACGCCTGCTGGACGAAAATACGCCCAGGTGAATTCCTCCTCGCGCGTCCACACGACCTTCACTGGACGCTTGGCCGCCCGCGCCAGTCGCGCCGCCTCGATCGCTGTCTCTCCCGTATGCTTGCCGCCATATCCCGAGCCTGTGTCGGGCATCAACACGCGCACCCGATCTTCAGAAATCCGAAATGCCTCCGCCAGTTCGCCGCGGACGCCGAACGGGCGTTGCGTTCCCGTCCAGACCGTCAGGTTGTCGCCGTCCCAGTTCGCCAGCGCTGCGCGAGGTTCGAGCGGAACGTGCGCGATGTAGGAAACCGTATACGTCTGTTGCAGACGGTGATCGGCCGCGTTCAGCGCCTGATCCACAGCGCCCAGATCATAGCGGTCGCCATCTCCCGTTGGGTCGTTTCCTTCGACCGTATTCTTGCGCAGATAGTCGAAGAGTTCTTTGCTGGAAGGCTGCGGCTCGGACTTCCATTCGGCATGAATCGCGGCCACTGCAGCCGCCGCCGACTCGGTGCTGGCCGCGGCAACGCCCACGAAGTTGCCGTCGTGCACGACCGTCGCGCCCGTCTGCTCCGCCTTCTGCGCGTCCACCGAGACCAAGGTTGCGCCAAATGCGGGCGGCCGCAGCACCTTGCCGTAGAGCATGTCGGGCAATTTCTGGTCCGAGGGATATCGGTGCTTGCCCGTGACAAAGTCCCGCCCGTCTATCTTGAGTACGGATTGGCCCGCCACTTCCCAGTTTGTCGCCGGAATCAGAGTGGTCTCTTCGTGAGACGGTCTGCGCTCAGCAGTTGTCCTTTGGTCAGCGCAGCGTATTCCATTGAACGGTTGTTCTGCGGATCGGTTACCTTGCCATCGGCCGCAATCAAACGCTGACGATCCGTTTGCCATTGCGCTGCCGCGAGGCCTATCAGCGTTTCGCGCGCGGCTGCAGCCACTTTACGTAGTTGCAGGTTCATGGTGGGAGTCGTACGACTCCCGAATGTGCCCATGTCGAACGGCGTGAGTTGAGTGTCGCCCATCACCATTTCAATTTTGTCGATCGGTACGTACAGTTCTTCCGCGACTGCCTGGCTCAGAGACGTCCGAATGTTCTGGCCCATCTCAGCCTTCCCCGTGTAAACGGTGACCTTGCCGTTTTCTCCAAGATGTAGCCACGCAGCAACTTCTCTGGGAAGGGAATCGCCGCGTCGCCGCGCCCCGCCGGATTCCTGCGCAATCATTGCCGGTTTCAAAATTGAAATCACCAGCACTCCAGAGCCAAGAAACTTGAAAAAGTCGCGGCGATCCACATCGAAGCGGTAAGGAGGAGCGGCCGAGAGTTCGTAGCGTTCTGGTTCGAACGGGACTTGCGGGTGTATCTTGGCGTTCACCGGCTCGCCCCCTTCGCCGCGGACGCAGGCACGATGTTAGCCGCTCTCTGAATCGCGCTCACGATGCGCGCGTAGGTTCCACAGCGGCAAACATTGCCGTCCATGAACGCGACGATCTCGCTTTCCTTCGGCTGGGGAGTTCGCTTGAGCAACGCGACCGCCGACATGACCATTCCGGACGTGCAGTAGCCGCACTGCATCGCACCGGCTTCGAGGAACGCTTCCTGCACAGGATGAAGTTGCCCATCCCTGGCAAGGCCTTCAATCGTAGTGATTTGTTTTTGAGAAACCGTGCCCACCCTGGTGATGCATGACCGCTGCGCCTTCCCGTCGATCAGGACCGTACAGGCCCCGCATTGGCCTTCTCCGCAGCCGTACTTGCTGCCGGTGAGATCGAGTTGTTCGCGCAGCACGCTGAGCAGGCTGGATTGCGGGTCGGCATCCACCGAATAAGGTTGGTCGTTGATGGTGAGTTGAATGACGGCCATTCCGATGCTCCGGTCGACGAAGGCGCGTGGTGTAACGGCGGACCTGCTTTATAGATAATGATATACCCGCCGATAGCGCTACCGGCAGATCCCAGGCGACGCCGCTCTGTTTAAGAAAGCCGGGAAGAACCACAACGATTCCTGGCCCTCCCCGGCTAGAAAATTCCATGGCTCACCGCGTGCTCTTTTCACCTATGACTTGATCGTTTTCGAAGCCGGATCCCATGTAACTGGCTTCTGGCGGAAAAACGATTCGTTCGCCATATGGCAGGCGACGGCGGCGTTGTTGCCGAACACGGCATCCTCCGTGACCGGCTTGCGCGATTTTACGGACTGGAAGAAGACGTTCAGATGCACGCGCACGTCGTCCCAGTCGTGTCCCTTGTACACGGTGTCTTCGTGCACGGGCTCTTTGCCGAGCTGCGGGTCGTGCTCGGCGTGCCACTGCTTGAAGTATTCTTCTCGCATTTTCGCCGGGAAAGAAAAAGCGTAGTAGCTGGGATCCGTGTCCACGCCGGATTGCGGGTCGTGCCGCAGGTCGTACTCGCCGGCGTCGAGTAGCCCTTTCGGCCCCATGAACCGCGCTATCTCTGGCGACTCGCAGCCCAGGTCGAGGCGCACATAAACCGGGATGCCGTGATAATCGAAGAGCACGGTGTGGAAATCAGGCATATCGCGTCCGTCTTTGAAGCGGAAAATGCCGCCCATCGCGGTTGCCGACTTCGGGATTTCATTCCACCCCAGCGTGACCAGCATGCCGCTGATCAGGTGCACCATCAAGTCGCCGGCCACGCCGGTGCCATAGGCGCGCCAGCAGCGCCAGCGGGCAAAATGCAATTTGTTGAATGGAACTTTCGGGGCATCGTTGAGCCACGTGTCCCAGTCGAGCGTTTCGGGCGAGAGATCGAGCGGCGGCGGATATTCCCACGCGCCGGTAGGATCGTTTCGTCCGAGCGTCAGTTCTACCATTTCGACATCGCCAATTGCGCCGCCCGCGTAGAGATCGCGCGCCGTGGCGCAGAGCACGGAACTTACCCGCTGCGAGCCAATCTGCACGATGCGATTATTTTTCTGGGCCGCGTCCACCATCGCTAATCCGTCGGCCACATTGTGCGACATCGGCTTCTCGCAATAAATATCCTTGCCGGCGTTGCAGGCGTCGACCACAACGCGGCGGTGCCAGTGATCTGGAACCGCGGCCACAATGCAGTCGATGTCTTTGCGATCGAGAAGCTCCTGATAATGGCGCGAAGTGGGCAGGCTCGCGTTGCCGGTGATTTCTTTCGCCAATGTGTGACGCCCGTCATACAAGTCGGCGGCGCCGACGCACTCCACGCCAGGAATCGTAATCGCCCCGCCCAGCAGTCCCGACCCCTGCATTCCGATGCCAATCATGCCAAAGCGAACCCGGTCGCTGGGGGCCACGGCACGCCGCAATGGTTGAGCTTCCAGTAAGACGGTCTTAGAGGCCAGCAAGCCGCCCGCGGCCGCTGCCGCACTTCCCTGCAAGAATGCGCGTCGCGAAAGAATACGTTTCTTCATGCCAATTCCTCCCAATGATTTGACTGCGACCTGCTACCGCACGCCCAACTACTTTTTCAGCGGTTTAATCGCCACTTCTTTGAAGAACACTATGTCATTGTCGCTGTGGTTTTGCAGGCCCATGTAGCCGAAGTTCGGCCGGGGACCACGCTGGGGTTCGAAATCAAATTTCCGATCGGGCACCGGATCGCCGTCCGTATAGTCGGTGACCTTTACCCCATTAAGCACAACAATCGTTCGCGGCCCATCCAGCGTGATGTCCATGGTGTTCCACTCCGGGCCGGGCTTCCACGCATGTTTCACCAAGGGCTTGGTGAGGGAATACAGCATGGCAGTCTCGTGGTACTCGTCCTCGCCCGAGGCCTGGGGATTGTTGTCAATCTGAACTTCGAAGCCGTAATGGACCGGCATCCACTCTTCGCGGGGCTCAACGGGAATGCGGATGAAGACTCCCGAATTGTCGTTCACGTCGCGCATCTTGTACACGACGTGAATCTGGCAGTTGCCGATTTTGCCGCCTGTCCAGTAGAGCAGGCCCATGCCGCCATGGGTGTGGATTAATCCATCTTCCACGGTGTCGCTGCCCGGGCCAACGTGCTTCCATCCAGTTAAATCTTTGCCGTTATAAATCTGCTGCCATTTGTCGGGATCCCCCTTGCAGACATTCGGATTTTCATCAGCGGCGGAGGCGAGCGAGGCCAAACCGGCGAGCACAAAAAAAGAAGCAATGAATCGTTTCAGCATTGGGAATCTCCTGGGTTTCCGCCTGGCTTCCTTGGGACAGACCAACATACTCGCACCGACGCGAGGAATCAACCGAGCGGCGAGATTTTCTAGGGTCAGCGGCAAAGATGTGGCCAAACCGGGGCGCGCCCCTTCCCGCAAAACGCGAGAAGGAGGCGTAACCCGTTAAGATGTTAAAGAGGTTAGTGGGCGAAGGAGAAGTTCAGACCCGTGGTGAAGATCACGTCGTTGTTCTTGGAGCCGGTGGGTGGGTTGGAGACGTAGACATCGCCGAACTGGTTCTGCCATCCCAGCCACTTGCTGATCTTGGTGACCGAGCCGAGATTGAAGTTTGTCCGGTACTCGCCCGTCTGCTGCAGATTGGGATAGAAATAGAAATTCTCGGTGACCACCGTGCTCTTGCCCAGCTTTTGGTTCAGTTCTTCGCCGAGGGTTAGGGCGGTGAAGCGGTGAGTTACGCCGTATGACTCAAAAGCAGGAGGTGTCGTCACCGGAAGAATTTCCGCTCCGTTCGAATAAGTTTCGTGCGTGTAGTTGATGCCGCCCAGGAAGTTCAGAGTGGTCTTGTCAGAGGCGATGGCGTGGAAGCCGAAGCCGCCGGTGTAAACGCTGCGCAAGTCCAAAAATTGCAGTGCATTGGCCATAAAGTCAGCCGCACCAAAAACGAAGAGTTTCGGATTGACGTTGCGATCGTAGCGCAGGCCCCCGGTTTCCAGGTTCGCGGAGACGCTGGAAGGAGGAGGCGTATCACTCTTGGTATAGAGGGAACTGGCGTAAAGAGTGATCTTGTCGTTGAGCGAGGCATGTGCCGCGTTGAAGGCCAGGGCCACGTTTTCGGTCTCGCTGTTTCCGCGAGCCACTGAGAAGCCCACGTTGGCGCCTCCCGTCCATCCGTGCCGCAGCCCGGGATGCAGTGACTTGTCGTATGCCGCCTGTTCGGCGTCGTTGCGGATCAGCGTCACATCGCCCGCCGGGGCTTCCACGGTTCCCGCGGTTTTGGTGGCGATTTCGATTTTGCCGTCGGCGGCGGTGACCGGGCCGACTGCCGTTTTTCCGCCTTTCAGGGTGACGTGCAGTTCCTTCTCAGTCTTGATTTCCTGAATGGCGGCGAACTGAATGGTGACGTCGCCCGCGGCCTCGGTGTGCAACACCAGCGTCTTGCCGTCGGACTTGACGACCGAGCCGGTCAGCCGGTCGCCGTTTTTCAAGGTGACCTGATCTGCGAAAAGTGACGATGCCATAACCAGAAATGCCGTCAGAATGAACGCTTGAAGTCTACGCAACACGAACTGCCTCCAGATGTAGAGTTTTTAAAAATGAAAACACTTCGGGGACCCGGAATAACGATGGGACAGAAATAGGGATACCACGACGAAGAGGTGAAAACTACGGCCGGAAGAACCTACACACAATGCTCTTCAAACGGCGACCCAGAAACCAGCTGACGCAGGCCTAGCTCTTGGTTTCAGTCTTCTTGCTCGCATCGGTCGAAGTCGACGCTGGCGGCTGCTCCTTCATGCCGTCCTTAAAACTGCGAATGCCCTCAGCCAATCCCTTACCCAGTTCAGGCAATTTCTTCGGGCCGAACAACAGAAGCGCAATGCCCGCTACGAGGAGCCAATGCCACGGTGAGAACTCACCCATAAAAACCTCCGGTTAACTCGATCGCCGATAACAAGCTATAGGGTACGGGAGGCCAAAAGGGAAGTCAAACCTCCGTCACTCGTTGGGCCTTCCACTAGTCCTTTCAGTGTTTTACCTCAACGCCCCGGCGACCTTCGGCGAACCCTGCCACGATGAGTTGTGATGCTAGTCAAATCCAGGCGCGCCTCTGCAGGAGAGGAACCTAATCGACGAAGTCACCCCGCCAGTTACCTCCGTGACCTTACCCGGACGTCCTTTGGCAGGCTATGTTTCTGGAGGGCGTTTCTGAAGGCGTTCGTCCTCCAAAGCCGCCACCAGCAGCCCAATCCACGTGTCAGGGAGTCCGGTTGAGAGTGCAAGGATCACGATGTTTTCTGTTATTTGTCCTGGCCGCGGCAGCGACCGCGCAATCAGTGATCACTTCGCCCAGCAATCAGACCGCTCCACCGCAGACTTCCGACGCTCAAAATGACGTTCAAACCCAGGCGCAGCCCGTGGATACCACGCAACTCGCTGCCTGGCTTATCGGTGGAGTTCCCAGCAGCCGTCTGACCCGTTTAGTGGCAGAACGCGGCCTGGCAACCCTGCCGACGAAGAATGAACTGCATCAAATCGAGTCCGCAGGGGCGAATAAAGACCTGCTGCGCGTTCTGAGTTCGGGAAATGCTCACTCCGCTAGAGTGGGCCCTTCGATTCCAGAAGGTCTAGTGAAGGCCGCAAGCGAGGCTCGTCTGCAGCACTTTCATGAAGCGGAAGCGGACCTTCGCAAGGTAGTAGATTCCGCAGCATCAGTTTCTGCCGGCTCTGGAACGCGAACTTCCGACGCACACAATTCCGCGCTGTACTTCGCGCTTGGTGTGATTTACCGCCAGGAAGAGAACTGGGACGACGCGTTCGACGAACTCACCCAGGCCACGCAGTTGATGCCCGATCTACCTGAGAACCACGGCGCTCTGGCTTATCTTTTCTATCGCATGGATGACGGGCCGAACGCGATTGCCGAGGCGCGCACCGCGCTCAGCATCGATCCTAACAACGCAGAGGCTTATCAATTTCTTGGACTTGGCCTGTATTCAAACGGCCAATATAGCGCGGCCGTGCATGCTTACAGCGAGGCGCTGGCTCGCGACCATGACAACGCCGACACTTATTGCGACATGGGCATCGCCCTCCACGCCGACGGAAATCTGCCGCGCGCCATTGCCGCTTATGACGAAGCGATTCGCCTGAGGCCCTCATTTTGGGAGGCGCACGCCAATCTCGGATTGATCCTGCACGAGGAAGGCAGTCTCGACCGGGCTGTCGCCGAGTATCGCGCCGCCAAGCGCATCGCGCCGGGCGAAGCTTCCATCCGCAACAATCTCGGCAACACGTACTGCGATCAGGGAAACTTCGACTCGGCCATTCAGGAACTGCACACCCTTTACCGCGAGCACCCCGAGTGGCAGCAGGGTCACGCTTGCCTGGCTAGCGCCTACATGGCGAAGAAGAATTACGACGCGGCGGTCGACGAACTTCGGCTAGCCGTGCAGCAGAATCCGACAGGGTCAACCGAACACCGCATTCTCGGCCAGGCTCTGCTGCTGGCCAACAAGCCAGAAGATGCTCTACGCGAGTTGCAACTGGCCGTTTCTCTGAATCCGGACTCTGACCTTGCCCACCACCTGCTGGGCACGCTCCTGTTTCAGCGGCAGGAACTGCATGCCGCAGAGAGGGAATTTCGTGAGGCACTGCGCGTGAATGCTTCGGCCGACAATCACTATTCCCTGGCTGCGTGCCTGATGACCATGGATCGCTACGAAGAGGCATTGTCGGAACTCGAGACCGCTTCGCGGCTCGACCCAGATCGCACTCTATACCGCGCCCGCCGCGAAGAACTTATCAAACTGATGAAGGAAAACAATTCGCGATAGGTGCTCGCGTGCTCTGCTCTTGTGGCGTCGGGCGCCTCGCCCGTCCCGCCGGTGCCAAGCACGGCGGCCCGGAGCACGAGGTCGCAACCAGACGGAAGCCTGACCGCTGGGCCAATATCCCCCGCTGTACTACGGTGCGTAGGCGAAGGCTTAGCCAATCCTTACACTAGACTTGAGTCCGAACCCGGAGGGTGCGGAAACACATCAACAGGGGAAGCTTCCGATGGCGACCAACGCAACCCGAACGCAACAGTCCACGGTGAACGCCGTCGTCCAGGCCGCCTTAGGCAAGGAAACTCGGCGCGCGGCTGGTTCGCCCGAGGGTGGTTCGTCCGCGGCAACTTCTTCTTTGGGCAACTCACCCGCGGCTGCTCCGCAAAAGCCGACTGGATACGGTCTGCCGTGTGCAAAATGTCATCTGTACTATCCCGCCGATCTCGATGTCTGCCCGACGTGCAAGCATAATCAGCGAGTGTCACCAGTCGCGCCTAAAAGATCGCTAGCTGTTTCGCAGGCCGCCGTCGATCCCGTTCCTGACACGGCCGTGGTCGAGCAGGAGCGGGAAGAATTTCTTCGTCAATTCAAATCGCAGCTGCTCGAGGCCCACGCCGAAGTGGCGAACGCCGCAGAGTCGGTTTGCAAGTTTAGTGAGCAACACGTCGCGGAGCCAGCCAGCGCCGAAATCTGCCAGGCTTGCTACGAACTCCTGCAGGAGCGGCTGGACGTTTGCGAAGCCGCGTTCCACATGGAAATGAAAGAAGCCGCCCAGATCATCTATGACGCGGTGTGGGCCGATCCGTCCGATCCCAACAAAACCTATCAGAATGCCGCTGGCGCGCTGATGACTGAATTGCGGAAGCGTGCCGGACTGACGGCGGTGCACAGCCCCTTCCAGCCACTCTCGCAGTAAACCCCGCCTATCCCAACGACCGATCGGCGTGCTCGGCGCAGCTGCGTGCGAGAATATCGGACCGCGAATACACAAACAAACAGTAGAGAGCCGGTCCGATCGGCGCAAAGATCATTACGCAGAACCAGAATATCTGTTTCAGCGCACCTGAGTCGTCAAAGCGGAAGAGAAAATACTCCATCCCCAACCCTGTCAGGGCCATTCCTAGCACCCCAATAAACAGGAGCGGCCTTAAGAAGGGACCAAGAATCCCGTTGCCTTCAATCGCCAACCAAAGCGCAGGGAATATCAACAGCGATAGAGCGGCCGAGGCACGATAAACGCTCCGTGCGGTGTGGGAGACGATCCACCCCTTGTTGATCAGCTCGTATTTCAACATCCCAAAGACCGCAGGCTGCCAAGCCGACTTTCATCCCTAGAGCGGACACGTTTCTCGAAGGGAGCATCGGTCACCGAGAATCTAACTTATTCGCCCATTAGTGGCAAACGGATTCGTCCGTGCTATTAGATTCCGACCCACCGACAAGGCGAGAACTGCGAACTCGCTTTCGGCGCAATTTTGGTTTGCCCGCAAGATTCGGATAGTCCACTCCCCGGCCTGCGCCGTATGCTTTCCTTGCCATGACCACCAATGCCATACTCACAGCTGACCGCTTAGAGCTCATGCCCACCCGTCAACCCATCACGTCAAGCCGAACGGCGGTGGTCGGCGACCGCCGGAGCGACGCGTCGACCGATCGCTCTAACGGCGATCCGCGCTGGAATGCAGTGATGGCCCGCGACGCTGCCCGCGATGGAGACTTCGTCTTCGCCGTTTCGAGCACCGGCGTGTACTGCCGGCCTTCATGCGCGGCGCGACGTCCGCGTCGTGAAAATGTGAAGTTCTACATCGGACCAGAACAAGCCGAGCGAGCGGGATATCGCGCCTGCCTGCGCTGCCGGCCGAAGTCGATCAGCGGCAATTCGCAGTCGGACAGCGTGAAAGCGATTTGCCGCTTCATCGAGCAGCATCTCGACGAGCCGTTGACGCTCAGTCGGTTGGGCAAGGAATTTCACCAGAGCCCGTTTCATCTGCAGCGCCGCTTCAAGCAAGTTCTCGGAATTACACCGCGTGCCTACGCCGACTCTTGCCGACTGCGCATGCTCAAGCGTAATCTGCAGGCCGGGGATTCGGTTACGCGCGCGATGTACGACGCCGGCTATGGCTCCAGCAGCCGGCTTTACGAGAAGACCGCATCGCAGCTGGGCATGACTCCCGACAAATACCGCCGCGGCGCGATCGCCGCCACCATTCGCTACACCTGCGCCGATTCGCGGCTGGGACGCATGCTGATCGCGGTTACGGAGCGTGGCATCTGCTCGATTCAGTTCGCCCGCACGGATGGCGAGCTGCTGGAGGGGCTAAAGCACGAATTTCCGTTTGCCTCGCGCAAGCTCGATGATGGCGGGCTGCGGTCGTGGGTGAGCGCGCTGCTGCGGCACATATCAGGCAAGGATCTGGATTCGACGTCGGCATTTTCGTTGCCGTTGGATATTCGCGCCACGGCTTTCCAGCGCCGGGTGTGGACTTACTTGCAATCGATTCCGTTCGGGGCCACGAGATCTTACAGCGAGGTTGCCAAGGCGATCGGTCGTCCGCGCGCGGTTCGCGCCGTTGCGCGCGCCTGCGCCACCAATCCCGTCGCGGTCGCGATCCCGTGCCATCGCGTCGTCCGCCAGGACGGCAGCATGAGCGGGTATCGCTGGGGCATCGAACGCAAGCAGGCGTTGCTGGCGATGGAGAAGCAATCGTAGAGATAGCTTGCTGCGCCTTGGCGGCATTTCGAATGATGGTAAGAGAGACGTTGCCAGCAACGTCTTTCGGAATGTCATATCCCTCAATTGCCCTGTTGATGTTTGACTCCGCGATGTGACGGCGGTTAAATGGGAGCCGCGGGAAGAGTTCGTTGACTCCTGTCGCGGAGGCGGGATATGCGGGCAGTCTTAGGAATGCTGGCGATTCTCTTAGCGGGTGTTTTGACGAGCGGCTGCGGAGGAGGAAGCGGCAACAACGGCGGCGGAGTTGGACAGCCACCTGCGGCTCCGACCATCTCCACCACACCCGCGCAGAACGGTGCCTTGATCGTAACCTTGACCGACACGACGCCAGACGTTTTGATCAATTACACCGTGGACGGGACCACTCCCACCCCAGCCTCGCCGCAGTACCAGGCGCCTTTTCTCGTGGCAACGAACCTCACCGTCAATGCGATTGCCAGCTCGGGCGCGTCCCGCGCTATTACGTTCAGCACCGTAGCCAGCCAGACCTTCACGCTCAATATTTCCTCGCGAACGCTGGTCTGGAGCGACGAATTCACCAACTCAACTGGCGCTCCGGCGCAGCCCAATCCTGCGGTCTGGACCTACGACACTGGGACGGACTGCTGCGGCAATAACGAACTGGAAGACTATTGCGCATGGGGATCGTCGACGCCGCCGTGCAGTACTACGAATCCCAGCGAATACGTAGGGACAGACGGCTATCTGCATATCAAGGCACAGCAGCCTTCCGCCGGCGTCTACACATCGGCGCGTTTGAAGACGCAAGGCCTGTTCAGCTTTCAGTATGGCCGGATCGAGTTCCGCGCCCAAGTGCCGGAGGCGCAGGGTTTTTGGCCAGCGAATTGGCTGCTCGGCAATAACATCGCCACGGTGAACTGGCCGGGCTGCGGCGAGCAGGACGTGCTGGAACGAGTTAATGCCCCCCTCACGCCGGATTGGAATGAAGGTTCGATTCACGGGACCGGGTTTACCGGCGACACGGGGCTCGGCACTCGGTACTTCTTCCCAAGTGGGGAGACGGCTTCAACGTTTCATACCTACGGCATGATCTGGTCCCCGGGCAGCGTTTCTTATTACGTGGACGATTCCACGCATCCTTACGTTACCTATACGACTTCCAGCCTGAGCAGCGGCATGGTCTGGCCCTTCGATGCCGGGCAGAGCAACTTCATCATTATGAATTTGGCGATTGGCGGGGACTATCCTGGCTCGCCCGACAACACCACTCCGTTCCCGTCTGAGATGCTGGTGGACTACGTGCGGATCTATACGAACTAGTTTTGGCCTGTGGCGTTGCGAGTTCGAACGACGAACCAGTTCACTAGTCCCAGCGCGATCGTCCCACCGACGATTAGGGATTGGCTGCGGTCGACCTGCGTCACTAGAACGGCGCACATCAGGACGGCGACTCCGGCGAAGAAATTTCCGGCCGGTAGACGGAAGCGCGCATCATCCGGCTGCTTGCGCCGGAGCACGGGCAGTCCGGCGCAGCACACCGCGTAATAGAGCAGGCGGGCGACGGCGGAGAGCGTTACATTCCACTTGAATTCGCCGCTGAGCGCGAATCCCCACACCAGCGCGGCGAACACCAGAATCGAAACGTAGGGTGTGTGAAACCGCGGATGAATCGCGGCGAAGGCTTTAGGGAAGTCTCCCTGCTCGGCCAGGGCAAAGGTGACCCGGGGCATGGCGAGAATTTTCGCCGAAAGATATCCGTAGAAGGAAACGAGCGCGCCCACCGCGACCACCGCGGCGCCGAAGGATCCAACCGCAACCCGCGCGACGTCAGCCAACGGACGGTCGCTGTGCGCCGCGTCGGGAAGCACTCCGACCACGACCCACTGAATGAGCACGTAGATCACGGTGCAGGTCGCCAGGGCGACGAAGAGGGCGAAAGGTGTATCGCGGCGCGGAGCCTTGGCTTCGCTCATCGGGACGAGCGCGGTTTCGAATCCTCCATAGGCGAAGACGAGCAGCAAGACCGCGCTCAACCACTGGCTGGTTCTGGCGGTGGTGGGTGGGCCGGCCGAAATTGCGCCCGGGTGCGCGTGCAATACGAATAATCCGAGGGCGATCACCGCAAACAAAGGCACCAGTTTCGCGGCCGTGAAGAAGTTACTGACCTGTGTCCCCGCTTTAACGCCGCGCACGTTGATGAATGCGAGCATCCCGACCAGGACTGTAAGAATCAACGCTCGGGGCAGTGGATCGCGCGCATGCGGCCAGAATTCGCCGAGATAAATCACGAACAGATTGGCGTTGGCGGCCGGCGCGGCCACCTGCCCAAGAAACAGCATCCACGCCACCTGAATGCCCATGCCGCGTCCGAAGGCCGTGCGCGCGTAGAGGTAAGGGCCTCCGGCGTGCTGAAAGTGCGAAGCGACTTCGGCAAAACAACCGAAGATAACGGCCATTCCAAGGCCGGCTAGCAGAACCGCTACTGGGCTGAACTTTCCCAGGCGGCCCGCGACGGCGGAGGGAAGCCCGAACACCCCGCTGCCAATGACGGAGTTCACGACCAGAGCGGTCAGGCTCCAGCGTCCGATGGCGCGAATCAGTTGCTGGCTGGGCGGGGTTTGCGGCACGCCGTGTTGTATCACAGATGACAGACATATGGCCGCTTGCGAACAGCTTAGTGACCTTGGCACATTGGAGCATGCACTAATGTGCGCGAGCGAAGCGTCACTCGTCGTATCCAAATCGCTGAGCGAATGCAAAATCGGCGTTGGACGATGCCCGAAAAGGCGCGCCAATTAAGGGGTTCAGCCGCGGTGACCTTTTGCTGCTCCAAAGTAATGGCAGAATTACCAAAGGCGCATGCCCGTGGGACATCTATTCGCTTTCGAGTTGCCCATGAGATGGTGGAACGACAAACAGAGTGGCCATCGACAATATGAACGATCTTCATCTCCGAATCGCGCGCGTCACCGAGGACCTGCGAACCATCCAGCAGGAACTGAACTGCGCCGCCATGCAGGCTCCGAGCGATCCGGAACTCATGGAAGCGCTCAATTCGCTGTCGGAGACTGAGCCGATCGAAACCCTGCGTTCGGCGCTCGACCAGATGCGACACTTCCTCTGGTTCTATTCGCAGGTGACGAGCAACGAACCGGAACTCGGGGATAAATTACGCCAGGCGGGTTCAGGAAAGACCGCGAGTGACGAAGCCCCAAAATCGCCTAAATTAGAAACATCTTTTCTCGATCAGCTGTCCCGGGCCGACGAACTCATGCTGCTGCATCATCTAGCTGAAGCCCGCCGCCGCAAGCCTAACTAGATCCCATTCTAGAAACCCTGCCCGCGGACGATGGTTTTGAGCACTTCGCCCGCTGGACTCAGCACCGTGAAATCTGCAGAGGCGCCCTTGGCCAGAATTCCGTGATGAGCGGCCAATCCCACGGCTCGCGCTGGATTCAGAGTGGCGGCCTGCACCGCATCCCGCAAGGTCCATTCGGAAAACTTGGTTACGTTGCGCACGGCGCGATCCATGGTGAGCACGCTTCCGGCGAGGCTTCCGTTCGAAGTGCACTTGCCGTCTCTTACGTCGACCTCGATGGGGCCAAGATGGTAGCGGCCGTCGGGCATGCCGGTCGCTGAAATCGCATCGGTAATCAGCACCGCACGTTCGTGCCCCTTGGCGCGCAGGAAAAGCTTCACCACTGCCGGGTCGACGTGAATGCCGTCTACGATGATGTCGGCGCTCAACTGGTCATTGCTCAGGACCTCGCCGACGATGCCGGGCTCGCGGTGATCCAGCGGACGCATGGCGTTGAAGGTGTGCGTGGCATGGCTCGCTCCGGCCTTCACTGCATCGTGCGCGACCGGCATCTCAGCGTCGGAGTGGCCGATGCTCACACACACCTTGCGCCGCGCCGCCTCGGCGATCACTTCCATGGCTTCAGGAACTTCCGGCGCAATGGTCAGCATGCGCACGTGGCTGCGTGCGGCTTGCCAAAGACGTTCGAAGACCGCAACGGTCGGCGCAACCAGAAATTCCGGCGGATGCACTCCCCGCCGCTTGTGGCTGAGAAACGGCCCCTCGAGATGAATGCCCAGAGGGCGGGCCCGCGCGGAATCGTCGGGCGTTGCGGCTGCGGCCTCAATTGCGTCGGCCAACCGTTCCAACGCGGAGCAGGTCACGTCGAGCGGAGCGGCGACGGTAGTGGCAAAATATCCAGTCACACCGTGAGTAGCCAGGAACTTGCCGAGACGTGGGAATTCAGAAAGCGAATCCCGCATAAGATCGAGCCCGGCGCCGCCATGGATGTGGATATCGACAAACCCGGGTGCCAGAGCCGCATCGCCGAAATCGATCAGCGAAGTGCCGCCGGGAATTTCTTTCCTGACGCGCGACGAAACCTCAGTGATCATCCCGTCTTCCACCACCAGCAGCGGGTTCTGGATTTCCTCGACAGGGGTGTAGAGACGGGTCGCGGTGAAGGTAGTTTTCATGGCGATAAGCGATCACAGAACCATTCGTCGAATTTTTTTCGCACGCTCTCGAGCGACCAGTTGTTCGACGAAAGCTTATCGTATCTGTAACCTTAAGTTTTCGACAACCTTGCGCTCTGCACAAACGCGCAGCCGTCGTGAGCGCAGGCGCCAACGCGCGACGGCGAGTGTTATAATCGGTGAGTACTTTGGAAGTTGCAGCGAAGGGCGCCCGCAGTTCCTCCCGCGCCCGCCGCATAAAGTCGGGGAGTGGCTCAGCCTGGTAGAGCACCTGGTTCGGGACCAGGGGGTCGGAGGTTCAAATCCTCTCTCCCCGACCAATATTTTCAAGCAGTTAGAGCGATTTCCCCCACCCGCTGTTTTGGACACAAAGGGTACAACTGGCGCGGGAAGTTTGTATCCGAGTCTTGCCTGTTTGCCAGCTTCGGTCTTCGGCGAGTGCAGTCGGCCGCGCCACGACTGTGGCGAACGCGGACCACAGCGCCTTGGACATCCTCCACCTGCAAAGCGAAGGCTTCCTCGATTCTAAGGCCGGAGCCGGCCAGCAGTGCGCAGAGCAGCGCGCGCCTGCCTGGACGACGATGATCTCAACCTCCGCTGCCGTGAAACACGGCTGGCGTTGGTTCTTGAACTCGGGCAAGTCAATGACGTCGTTCTTCCACTTCGCGGGATGCAGCTCCTCGCCGTCGTCGTCGTCGTCCACCGCCGAAGCAACTACCATCTTCATTACCTGGACGTAAGCTAATTTCCTTTATGCGAGCAGCCATGGTAGAAATGCTGTCTTCCTAGGCTCAACTCCGAATCGAGGGGATGCGACCAAGGGATTACTTCCTGATCAGATCTACTGCCCCCTCAAGCCTTGGATTCGGCGATAGTCCTCCATTTCGCGGCTGGCCAGAGCGGACTTACCCTGCTTTCTATGGATTGAGGCCAGAAGCAGGTCGGCCTGTGCGGCGAGCGAAGTATTTTGCTCGATCTTAAGCACGCTGGTAAGCGCGTGTTCGGCTGCACTCGCATCCGCGGCGGCCAATGCACGCCCCATCGCATAGAGTGTTTCCGGCATGTTGGGACGGAGCGAATCGGAGCGGCGCAGTTCGGCGGCGGCCTCTTTCATTTTTCCTTCCTGCACGAGCGCGTCGCCCAGTCGAAACGCAGCTTCTGCGCTGCCCGGATGCAATGTCGTCTCGGCGCGAAATTGCTCTTCAGCCTGCGGCCACTCGGCATGCTCGGCGTAGACTTCCCCAAGTTCAAGGTGCAGGCCTGGTAAGTCGGGGCGGATTTTGATTGCCTGCTCGTACTCCTTTACCGCCTCAGGAATCATCTTCATCTGGTAGTAGCCCTGGCCACGAGTCTGGTGCGCTCGCGCAGACTTTGGAAACGCCGCAAGCAGCCTGTCGGTGGATTGCGAGGCCGCAGCCGTCTCGGCGCGGCTCAGATAGAAAAGAAGATCAGGATTGTCGGGATCGTTTGTCAACGCAGATTGCAGGTTCACCATAGCCTTGGCAGGCTCGTCGTTTTCCAGTTGTGCGATGCCCAAGGCGCCCGGATCACGCGCAATCTCCAGATGAGGAATCGCCTCAGCGGCATAACCTTGCGCCAACAGCGCGTAACCCAACAACTGCTGAATGGGAACGGAGTCGGGGTTCAGCTCGGCGGCGCGCTTCAGAGGTGGAATGGCCTGGACAGCGTCTTGTTTCTTCATGCAGACGTCGCCGAGGCGGAGGAGAACTTCCGACGAAGAGGGATCCAATTCTGCGGCTTTGCGAAATTCGAGCAAGGCGCGGTCGAGGTCGTTGTGTTTTTCCGCGTCGATGCCCGACTGTAGCAAAACCTTCGATTGAGCTGCCGCTTCACGCGTGGCGGCCTGCGACTGAAGAAACAAATGCAGGAAGAGGACAACCTGGATCATTTCCGCTCCGGCTCCTTGATGGTAAGAAACTGATCTGCCGCCACGTCTCGCAAGGTCTGACGAATTCCTGACGGCCAACGGATTTCAATTTCCGTCTTGTTATTATCTCCCAAGCCGAAATGCAATCGCTTGTCGCTCGAGGAAAGATAACTTCCCGCAGCGGTCGCGAATCTTACTTGACCATTGACCTGAACGCGAGCGCCATATCCGTCACGGTTGCTACTCATTCCGCGAAGCGTAATCGTAAGCCAGTGCGACTTGCCGCCGCGATTCAAATAGAATTGCGGCCCTTCGCCGAGTGAGGTCGTAACCGCGTCGATCCAGCCGTCGTTGTTAAGATCGCCGAAAGCGGCGCCGCGGCCGGCTACGGGTTGGGTGGGGCCAACATTCCCTCTTTCGAAGTGACCTCGATTGTTCAAAGCCAGTAAAGGGACGTCGCGATATCGGAGGGAGTTGTCGTAGGAGTGGACGTTGTCGAAAACGTGGCCTTGAACTACGAACGCATCTTTCCAGCCATCGTTGTCAAAATCTTCGAGACCAACTCCCCACCCGGATGAGGTTTCAGAGAGAGCGCCGAAGCCGGTCTCCAATTCCTGCGCGCTAAATGATTTGTTTCCGTCATTGTGAAACACGACGTACGGCTCGTGGGGCAATTGCGTGATCAGAAGGTCGGGAAGGCCGTCGTTGTCGTAGTCCTGGAAGGCGACACCCATGCCCGAGAGCACTTTGCCGGAGTTGTTCAGGGCTGCGCCTGAGTCGAGCGCAACTTCACTGAATGTTCCGTTTCCGTTATTGTGAAAAAGGAATTGCTCGATCGCGTCGTTGGCTACAAAAATATCTGTAAAGCCGTCTCCGTCATAGTCGGCGAAGGCGACTCCCAGTCCATGCCCCTTTTTCGCCGCGATTCCGGAAGCTACACTTACATCCTCAAAGGTTCCGTCGCCGCGGTTGTGGTAAAGAATGCTCCTGGTTGAGCGGAATTCGCCGGGAGGGCAATACATCGGCTCTGCGGTTCGGCCGCAGGTCTTGCTCGTTTCTGGAGTCCAGTCGAGGTAGCGGGTTACGAACAGATCGAGTTTGCCATCGTTGTCGTAGTCAACAAATCCCGCCGATGCCGACCATCCGCCTGCCGCCACTCCAGCTTTCGCCGTAACGTCGGTGAAAGTGCCGTCGCCATTGTTGTGGTAGAGGATGTTCTTGCCGAAATTTGTCACGTAAATGTCGGGGAAACCATCGTTGTCGTAGTCGCCGACGGCAACGCCCATTCCGTAGTTGGTGTCGCCGGCGTGTTGCATACCAGCTTGCACGGTGACGTCGGTGAACGTGCCGTCTTTATTTTGGCGGTATAGGCGGTTCCAGTAGGCAGGGTTGTCGCGCTCGAAGTGAACCGGACTGCGGAGTGGATTCGGGACGTGGCCTGCATTCACGAGAAAAATATCGAGCAGACCGTCATTGTTGTAGTCGAGAAAGGCCACTCCGCCGGGCATGGTCTCGATCAGGTACTTGCGCGGGGTTGGCGAATTGCGCAAGACGAAATCGATCCCGTGGAGCGGCGTGAGTTGGAATTGGGGAGGGCGAGTTGCAACTTGGGCAAGAACAGGCAGAGCTGCCAGCACGAGCAGAATGCCGCGTTTGCGAACAACCCTTTGCACTCAGGCTACGGCTCCGCCGCCGTCCTCGCTTCGCTCGTTGCTCGGGGCTGCGTTTTGCTGATGTCGGCAATATGCGCCAGCGCCGTGTCAATCACCGAGTTGTAGTGGAGGAGCTTCTCTAGTGGATGGTCCGAAGTCGATTCGCTTGTGGTCGCGAACGCAGGGGAAGACTCGGTTGCGTGCAGCGCCTCGATCAACTCCGGCAAAGCAGCGAGATTCTTTTGTAAACCGCTGACTTCATCCAGCGCAGTCTTTGGAAAGTAACCGATGCGGTCGCCAGTTTGCATCGCACTCACCAGCCCGTCCGGAGACCATGCTACCGGCCAATTGGCGTTCAGCAGATCATACGTTTCGCGTAACCGCGACAGCTTCCCGGCGAATCCATCGAGGAGCGAGCGGCTGTGCGCCATGTCCAGCCCAATGCGCAGCGAAATTTTTAGCGGGCTATTCACGGGGACGCGCGAAGTAGTCACAGTCGTCGTTAGGGTATCGCCATCAAAGTACCAGCCGATTGTGCCCTTTCGCTGGGCAAAACGCAACGGCTCACCGTTTACGCTTACTTCGGAGGGGGGCCAGCTTCCAGGAAGTCTCAGCTCATAAGCGCGCTCAGTTGGCATGCCTGGGTAGCGGCCTTCGACGGGCGCGACGCTGATGCTCAATAGTGTCCCATCGCCGTTTAAAGACGCGCGAATCGGAGTCCATGCGCTCTCTCCGTGCTGGTATCCTGGCGTGTCGCCTGCATCCTCATAGACGCGATAGTTCGAGACCTGCCCATTTTCAGTGGGAAACACGTTTAAGATCAGCGGCTCGTCGACGCTTTTGGAATATGCTGTTGCGGGCTGCATGGGAATGATGCTTCCCGCCTTTACGTAGAAGGGAATTTGACGGAGAGAAAAGCTGCGCTCCAGTCGCCGGGCCCTCGCAACGTGCTCCGGTGTCCCACTCGATCCAGTCTCCGGCTGGAAGCCAGACCGACGTTTTAGTAGTTGCGAATCTTTTGCCACGGGTTGCGTGATCGGATCGGCAAGAATATTGTCGCCAAACATGTATTCGTTTTTTGCGTCATACGCTTCGGGTGCTTCGGGCCAGTCGTAGTAGAGCGGATGCAGGAATGCGACTCCGGTGTCGTAGGTCTTTCTGGCTTCGGTGTAGATGTAGGGCTGCATCGCGTAGCGGCGCAAGAAACAGTTGCGCATCAGGTCGGAGTAAGGCTCGGGATACGCCCAGATGCGGCGTCTCCGCATCGGGATTCTTCGTGGTGTGCGTGCGCAGGATGGGGCTGAAGATTCCCCATTGAATCCAGCGCAGATAAAGTTCTGGCTCAATCGCGCCGGGCATGTGGCCGCCGATGTCGTGGCTCCAATAGGCGTAGCCGACGTTCGCGGCAGTGGCCGTGAAATAGGGCTGAAACGCGAGGGAATCCCAGACGGAGATGGTGTCGCCGGAAAATCCGATCTGGTAGCGATGATTGCCCAGTCCGCCCCAACGGTGGAACAGCAGCGCGCGTTTGCTTCGCGTTGCTGGTCGGTGAAGAAGACGTAGTTCAGCCACCATGTGGGATTCACGCCGGGAGTTTTGTGGTGTCCTCCTGCTGCCAGTCGAGCCAGAAGAAGTCGATCCCCTGGCGCTCGAGGGGGTGGATGATGTACTTCATGTAATTCGTCGCGAATTTTTTGTCGGTGATGTCGAAGGGAACGTATTGCTTGCGTCGCGGGATCGATCCCCATCGCAGCGTGCCATTTCGCGGGTAGCTGTCCTCCCAGGGTTGCACGCCGGAGGCGGGATGGATATTGACGCGTAGTCTTGAGCCCTTGCTCGTGAACACTCGCGAGGAAACTTGACCGGATCGGGGAATAGCAGTTTGTTCCAGGAGTAGCCGGTCCAGCCGAGACTGGTGGCCGGACGCATCCATTTTGTTGTTGCCGAACGACTTCGTCGAAGGTGGGATGCCAGTCCATGTCGATCACCAGCACGTCGAGCGGCATTTCGTGCGTCTGGAATTGTTGCATCAGTTGTTCGAATTCCTGATCGGTGTAAGACCAGTAGCGCGACCACCAGGCGCCGAACGCGAAGCGGGGCGGCAGCGGAATCTTTCCTGCGACCCGAGTGAAATCGTGAGAGGGCGCGCTTTGTAATCGTGGCCGTAGCCGAAGAAATACCAGTCCTGCCGGTCGCCCGTGGGACGCAGCATCACCCAGGGCCAGCGCTCTGCTCGCCGGCGGGGAAGCGAGAAATCGGCGGAATCGAAGAGCGGGCGGGTGCTGTCGTCTACGAGTGTCCAGCCGTCGCGCGAGATCAGGCCGGGCTCCAGCTGTCACTCAGCAGCCGCGGACCGTATCCAGCGTCCGCGTCGTGCCCAGCAGATTGCCCGTGTCTTCTGTCCCCGGCTTCCAGACGACTTCTTTTCCGTTAAGGTTGAATGAAATGCTGAGGTCGTCTGGCGGTGAACCTTCCGTCCGGTATTGCCGGGATCGTAGCTCAGCTTCAATGCGCTGGTCTTGCAGCACTACGCGGTCCGACCGGGCCCGTCTGCGTGCGTGAATTGGGGAACCGGGAGCCTGCGGTTCACGAAGACGAAAGATGCGTGATCTTCAAACTTGCCGTCAGTCGCCCACTCCATGCGGATGAGCTGCGGCGTCAGAACCGTGAATCGCGCAGAGCCGACCAGTCACGACCGCGCGCGGATCGGCGACGGGATCGTAGCTATGGTGGGCAACTGCCGCATTCGCCAGTGCAGTCTGCAGGGCGATGCCCAGGAAACATATGAATCTGAGCGAGGCAATGCCGCGGAATAGATTTCTCATTTGCATCGGTACCCTGGGGTCGAAGGGACGGCTTCCCATGTCGGTTCAGAGTGCCTGGCGGATTCTTAATCCGCCAGGCATGCTGAATGGTTGGCTGCCTAGCAACCTTGGGGGAGCTACCAGTAGAATTTCCGGCCGAACTGGATGCTTCGTGCGGGATAGGCCGCAGTGATTGTTCCGAAATTGCTGTCGCCCAGATTGGTGTCTGGCTCGAAGAAGTTCGGATGGTTCAATGCATTGAACATTTCGAAGCGGAACTGCAATCCCTCGCCTCGCCGAGGCTCCCACCACTTTCCGATGCCCATGTCCCAGTTGAAGAATTTTGGCGCACGCAGATTCGAGAGGAATCGGGGAGCATCGCCAAAGGTGTAGGCCGCGGGCTGCGGCAAATGCGCCTGGATTGATCCAATCTGTGATCGACTGGTTTTGCGGAACTGGATTGACTCCCGCGACCAGGTCGGGTCGTCTGATTGAATCCGAATCCGCCGGTGTTGTTTGTCGCCGGATTGATGGAGAGCGGTAATCCGGATTTAGCGGTTAGAATCCCACTCCATTGCCATCCCCCGAGAACCGCGTTCACCGGCATGACTCCAACTGGCCGCCAATCATTTTGTTTGTTCCGAATGGGAGTTCGTAGTTGTAATTGACCACCAGGCTATGCGGAGTGTCGGTCACGTCAACCGAGTGCTCGGCTGCGAGATTGTAAGAGTTTCGCACCGAGCTTCCGCTGCCCGGGAATGCCCATCCGGCGGCGCCCTGCACGTTGTCCATGAATTTGGAGTAGGTGTAGGAAACATTCACGTCCAGGCCGGAATGCCAACGGTGCGTGTAGGTGGCCTGCAGTGCGTTGTAGGTTGAACCGCCGACCGCTGGTGGTGCTTCGGTCACGCTGCAGTATTCTGGGAAGCGGCGCAACAACTTGCCATCGCGCAACCGTGGGCTGATCCAGGCCGCAACCGCTGGCGGTTATCTGTCCGAAGAAGGGTTTGGAACCGGGCTGAGCAACTGGCTGCCGAGGCTGAGGTCCGACGCGGGAATCTCGTCCCACTCCAGGTATTGGGACAATACGTGGACGCCGTGGTTTCCGACATAACTGATGTCAATCAGGTCGTTGTTCGTAAGCGAGTATTGAACACCCGCCATCCATTGCTGCACATAAGCAGAATGGCGGACATTATCAATGACCGGATTCAGGCCGAAACCAACATCCGTCATTCCCCCTAACGAATTTCCCGTTGGCAGAACCTCGCCGTTCGGAAACGCGCTTTGGCAAGGCGCAGACGTCGCGCCATTGCTGCAGTTCACGCGTGGAACTTCCGCTCAGAGTGGTAAATGGATTGAGTCCGCTGTTAAGGCTTGTGACCCACGGCGTGCCCTGCGAGAAGCCGATGTTGGGGCCCTGACCGTAGTAGTTGGGCACGAAAAAGATGCCATATCCGGCGCGCACCACCAATTTGTCGCGAAGCCTGTACGCCGCACCGATTCTGGGTGCGAAGTTCTTGTGCTGGGTATCGTAGAGTCCACGGTTGCTGCTTGTGTTGAACACAAGCGCACCGGGATAGTTGGTGCCGACCGCGGCGCTGATTGGATTTACCGCGTTGAAATCGAAATATTCCTGAGCATTGTACCTTTCCGACGGGGCGGCCTGGATTTCATAACGCAGTCCCAGGTTGATGGTGAGTTTCGCATCGACCTTCCAATCATCCTGCAGATACCAGCCGACCATGTTTTTGTCGGTGGCGGGGAATTTGTTGAAACCGGTGTTATCGTTTCCGCTGCCCACGCCCATCAGGAATGAAGCAAAACCATCGCCCGTTCCGGCGGTTGCATTCTGGGGATCAGGTCCAGCGGTAGACGTGGTCTGGAACTGCAGAACAGTGTTCGCATAATGGCCGCCGTCGATTCGGGCCCAAACATCCATGAGTCCGAATGACAATTGATGCTTGCCCTGAATCTTGGTGAAATCCACCGAACCGGTCCACAAGGTTTGCGGAACCATGTAGTTGTCTAGTCCGGCTTGCGCGCCCAGAGCCGCATAGCTCTGGGGCTGGACTTCAGGGAAGCTCGGCGCAATTCCGTCGACGAACGACGGCAAGCCCAGCGCTGAAGACTTATACCCGAAACTCTGCGTCACCGATTGCTCGACGTGGCGGTTCACGCCCAGATTCGCGTTCATGGTCAATGTCGGGTTGAAAATGTGGGTGTATCCGACATCTACGCTGTAGCGGTTGTTGGGAGCAACGACGCCTGGGCCTCCGGGATCGGAAGCTCCGTAGTACGTGGGGAAGTTGATTTTCTGTTCGTACTTCTGCGACCAACGCCCGAAGAGGCGATCATTGTTCGATAGGTTGTAGTCAATGCGGCCCGAGTACTCGTTCGAGTGCGCCGCTGCAGAGGACGCCGAAGTGAAGTTGTTGATGAGGGCGGTCGTGGACGGAGTGGGCCAATAAGTGCCGCTCGCAATATTGCTGGCAATCGAATCCATCAGGCCGGCGGGAATAACGTTTGTAACGCCCAAACCGGTTGCGATATTTCCGGAAACCGGATCGCGGATGTACTCGGTGGTCGCACCGGCTTCAGTACAAGTGACGTGATCGCCGGTCACGCTGTCGATGCCTCCGCAGGGCACCAGTCGCGTGCTGAACGGATTGTAAATTTCGCCGCTATAGATCGGCCGTCCAAGATAATCGGTGCCGGTCTGGGCGCCCAGCGAGGCTGTAAAAACGCCCGTTCTCTCGTCGGTGGTGGGCATGGTGACCGGACCGAAAGTGGCGGGCGTCGCCTGGCGGAGGCCTTCGTAGTAGGCGAAGAAATACAGCTTGTCTTTGATGATGGGGCCGCCGAACGTGGCCCCGAACTGATTTCGATGGAAGGCGGGCTGGCTGCTGTTGTTGAAATAGTAGCGGGCGTCATTGGTGCTGTTCCGGTAAAACTCCCAGGCGTCGCCGTGGATCTGATTCGTCCCAGACTTGGTAACGACGTTCACGACGTTGCCGCTGCTCCATCCATATTGCGCGGTAAAGGCATTGGTCTGGATTTTGAATTCCTGGACGTCATCGATCGAGGGGACGTAAAGCACGCCGCCCCAGTCCAGTCGCGTGTCCCAGGTGCCATCGAGCAGGTATTGGGCGGTGCCGAAGAACGTGCCGCCAAAGTTGAGAAACGAAACATCCTGGTCGGCGCTTCCCGAGATGCCCGGAGATCCCACAACCTGCTCTTCGGCGGTATTGCTCACCGAGGAATTCAGCTCGGCAAGGCTTATGATGTTGCGCAGGTTTAACGGGGTTTCCGCCAACTGCCGGGCTGAAATGTCAGAAGAGATGTTCGCGTTGTCCGCATTCAGCAGGGGAGCTTGAGCGGTAACTTCGATGGTTTCGGACGTCGCTCCTACCGCCAGCCGCACATCTTGACGCGCGGTCTGGCCTGCTTCGAGCGAAAGGCCGTGCTGCTTGAAGTCCTTGAAGCCGGTGACCTTGACTTCCAGGGTATAAACGGCGGCCGGGAGCAGGGTAAATGAGTACAGACCGTCCTCTTGAGTCACAAAGTGGCGGCTGATACCGTTTTGCGCGCTGGTGAGGGTCACCGTCGCATTTTTCAATGCCAGACCGGTGGGGTCAGTGATCGCGCCGCTCAGGGTTGCGGCCACCTGCTGATTTTGAGCCTCAAGGTAGCCGCCATTTAGGAACGCAGCGAGAACCGCGAATACGAAGCATGCCTGCCAACGCACTTTACGCAACATTGGTACCCCTCCTGAGCTTCTCGACCGACCGGTTGCAGTTGAGTTTAGGTGGACTAGACTGCGGCTTTGGGCGCGTCCGGAGTGCGATACGAAACCGAACCCAACGCCGCGATATAGTGGGGTCGCCATTAGAAAATAGCAAGGGTTTACAGGTAAGGAGGAGGGGATAAGAAGGATAATCGATTTAGTAGCTGCTTTCTCCTTTGATTTCAAATGCTTCCGAGACCGTAAAGAAAGAGAGAAAAGATAGTTCGCGTCGTGTTTTACGGTTGAACTCGCTTGGTAGGCCGCAGTAGTATCCTGAAAACAGAGTTCGCTCGCGACACTATCCTGTTTTTGTCACACCGTGGTGACATTCTCGGAAGGCCGGAATCCATTGCTACCAGAGCCCGTGGTTGAGACCTGGACTCCGTCCAGCGAAGTAGAAAAAGATGCGGTTCAGCAACAGCTGGAACGGCTGCTGACCTCCACTCTTTTCCATTCCAGCAAGCGCTACGCTCAGTTCTTGAGGTTTGTAGTCGGTCGCACGCTGGAAGGCCACGGACATGATCTGAAGGAGCGAATCCTCGGCATCGAGGTGTTTGACCGCCCGCCCGACTACGACACCAATACCGATCCGATCGTTCGCGTTACGGCCGCCGAAATCCGTAAACGCATTGACCAGTACTATCATGATCCGAAGCGCGGCCAGGAAATCCGGCTTTTCCTTCCGTCCGGTTCCTATGCGCCCCAGTTCTCCTGGCCCGGCTACCCGAACGGCTTGGCAGTAGCCCCTCCCGCGCCACCAAACGGCTCCTCGGTTGCCACTCAGATTGTGACTGAATCCGAAAAAGCCAAGCCTGTCGCGCATCGATGGATCCCCACAAAAGCCGTTCTCCTTCTCATGGCGGTCGTGGTGACGATTTCAGGGGCTGGCATCTGGTGGCGAGCATCCCGGCCGATGATCCTGCAACAGTTCTGGGCGCCGTTTGTAAAGTCTCCGGATCCAGCCCTGTTCTGTATAGCCGACCAGGTGCAATACGCAAACATCCGGTTGCTCGATGCCGGCGACCCCAAAAAAGAGATCACTCTTCCCGACACCATGGTCACCGTGATCATTGATGATCTAAATCCCCTGGTGAACATCGCCGGCACCTTGCGCTCGTATAGCAAGAACTACCGCGTGCTCGGGGAATCCACGACCAGTCTCACGGACCTGCGCCGCAGCCCTTCCGTTTTCATCGGCGCCTTCGACAATGCGTGGACCTTGCGGCTGACCTCAGCGCTGCGCTTCCATTTCGTAAATGATCCCTCCATGTCAAAACTCTGGATCGAAGATCGCGAACATCCTGAGAAGCGAGAATGGCTCCTCGACCGTCTGCAGCAGAAGACAGAAGACTATAAAGATTACGCCATCGTGGCCCGGTTTATTCCTCCCGATACCGATCAGTATGCGGTGGTTGTGGCGGGAATCGGTCGTGGTGGTACGGTGGCGGCAGGTGAATTTCTGGTCGACGAACATCGCATGCAAGAAATATTGGCGCACGCTCCCCAGGATTGGCAGACAAAAAACATAGAGCTCGTGCTCGATACCCAGGTGATCCAGGGTCGTTCCGGCCCTCCTCATGTCAGAGCGATCCACATCTGGTAAATCATCCCTCTTGTTGCTTGTCGGCCTGGATGTTCGCAACGGCGATCATGCCTATATCAGCAACCGCAAACGCTACGGGGATGTGCGCTAAGAGCGCTATGCACCAGTGGGTGATAAGTATCTCGCCATTCACATGGATGCGACGGCCCGCTTCAACGAGAGCCAAATGGCGCTGTTCTCAGGCGCAGCAAATGTCGCTGACCAACGGGGAACTTATGGTCTGCTGGGAACTTCTGCCACCAACGACGTGCCTGTAGCGTGCGTTTTTGCGGTGAGTTGGACGGACACGCCCGGAAATTTCTGGCTCTTTGGCAGGACGACTCAACCGGCACCAGCGGACGACTCAACGACCCGTGGAAGCACAGCGCGGGCTAGTGGACGTGGTGATTCGGCCGGAGGCGGCTGCGTGCGCAGGATCAGCAATAAGCTGTAACCGGAAGATGTCTTGAGCGCTTAATGAGAGTCTGTGTTTCCTGTTTTATTCTGCTTTGTTGCGGACTTGTTTACGGGTGAAGAAGCTTTCTTTGTTGGCATGGTCGCCGTCTTCTGCCCTGTAGCCGCCTCAGTTTGTGCCGGAGGCGTCCATCCCGGAGGGGCGATCAAGCCTGCACCGGACGGAGGGTTCGACGAATTCGCAGTCGCTTGCGCTGCCGCAGGTTTTGCGGGGTTCTGCGAATTCGTGACCGCTTTCGTTGTAGTGGAAGCTGCGCTCCGTTGAGTCGGGCCCGCCGTCTTGGGTGTTTGGCCCGGTTTGCTGGTTTGAGTCGGAGCCGGAGCCTGTGCCGGATTGGCTTGAGCAAACGCGCCTGACCTATCCCCGATCAGGGCCATTGTGAACACCAGAACGCACATCATGAATCTTCGCCATGGCTGTTTCATTGCATTCTTCCTCCCTCTCTGCGTCTCGCTTCCAACAACGTCGCTGAACTCCCGCGCTGTCGCTCCAAAAAACGGAGCGACAAGGGCGGGGCAACCGCAGTCCGAAACCTACGAAAGGCTGGGCTAGCCCCAGGTCACTAATCTCCAATCGTGATCGAATTCAAAATATCATACGCATTTATGATGTCCTCGTAGCTGGCCTCTATCTCGATCTTAGGCGAAGTAGCCTTGTAAGTGAGGTGCCCGGCAGAATCGGTCGTCGTAGTTTCTCCGGAGATGATGTCGCTGAATCCGCCGGGAAGGCGCGGGCTAAAACCGAACTCGGCCGCTATAGAAGCGGTGAAGCCCTTGCCGTTTGCTTCCAACTCGACGGGTATGCCCACGTCGAATTTTCCTATTGGAGTCGTTATATCCCCCACTTCAATCGTATGACTTCCGCCGCCCGCGACTCCCTCCTCGCCAAGTTCGACAAAGAAATGATCTGCGCCATACCCAATCTCAACCTTCAGCGAAGCTTCTCCCTTTGTGTTGACCGTTGATTCGAAGCTGAAGTTCAAGTCCTTATAGGACTCCCGTCGCTTCGCTCAGATCGAAGTCGTATGCGTACGTGTCCCTCAAAGATGCGAGGGCTTCAAGCAGGCCAAATGCAATGGTGGTAGCGGCCAGTACCGGGTTTCTATTAGGTTGAGACCCGTTACTGAACTTCCTGGTAGATTTGAATCACCTGCACCGCGCTCGTCGAGTCCAGAACCTCACTATCCGCCGCCGCCGCGACTTCGCTGACGGCATCCTGGTGGCCGCTGGGATCGATTCGATCGATGGGATTTCCGCGGCGTACAGATACCGATGCAGCGAGGCTGGGTCGTCGTCGTTGCCAGCAAGAGTATCCATCGACCAGAAGCGCCCGGTTTGCGGGTTGTAGTACCGTGCGCGATTGTAGTAAAGGCCGAGGGCAGGGTCGAACTGCTCGCTGGTGAAGAGGTAGTTGTTGGGAGTCGAGCCGGTGGATTCGATCAGGTTGCCGAAGGCGTCGTAGTCGTAGGTGTCGGTCACCGCGCCTGTCGAGTTCGTCAGCTGGCGGACGTTGCCGTGGCCGTCGTAGCCGTAGAAGCTCGTCGTCAGCGTGATGCCGATGCTCTGACTCTCGCTGATTCGCTCCAGGCCGTACGAGTAGGCGCGCTGACCGCGCCGCTCTGCAGTTCTTCGACGACCTGCGCGTAGCCGGTCGGATTCAGCGTGTCGACCAGATACTTCGTCGTCACTCCGCCGACGGTTTCCTGACGCGGTTGCCGTCGCCGTCGTAGACGATCGTCACCGCGCCGTTCTGCACCAGGTGATTCTCGAAGTCGTAGGTGTTGGCAGTGCCGAGCGAGCCGATCGTGTTGCCGTTGGAGTCGTACTGTCCGAGCTCGAGGCGGTCGTTGGTGTCGTAGGTGTAGGCGGTCGCTCATGCAGGGCAGCGTTGCGTTCAGGGTCATGCGGTTTCCCACGGTGTCGTAGGTGTAGTCGATCGCGCCGTCGCGTTGTTCGGGTCGGCGCTGACCGTTTCCGTCATCAACCGGTAGAGAGAATCGTAGGTGTAAGCCACCGTACGTCCGCTTAGCTCAGCCACCTACGTGCGATTGCCTGCCGCTCCCAGCGTGTAGGCGTAGTTCGACAGTGCTGCCCGCGCCTGCTGACGGTCCCATCTGGGTCAGGCGGTTCAGAGTGTCGTAGGCATAGGCATGTCTGCACGCGTTCGGGTAAACGAGTCTGCAGGTTGCCAACGGCATCGTAAGTGTAGGTGGTCGCGCCGGCCACCGCATCGGTCACCGTGTCAATCGGTTCAACGCATCATATGCATAAGTCATCTGACGCGCCGCCGCATTCGATGACTTCAGCGTGAGCAGATCTCCGGCGGCGTTGTAGCTGTACGTCAGGGTCCCCTCGGGCGTCGCTTCATGGTCAGGCGATTGCGCGCGTCGTAGGTGTAGGTCGTGGTCCCGCTGATGTCCGTCATCGTGGGCCGCTGGCCGTTTTGGTGTAGGTGAAGCGTCACCGTGGGCGCGCCGAAGCTCGGGTCCGGTGTTTTCGAGAGCGGACGGTTCAGGTGTCGTAGGTGTAGGTGGTGGTCTTGCCGTTGAAGTCGGTGTTGTCTTCGTTCCCGGCGGCAGTCGTAGGTGTAGCTCTCCGACTGCCCGCCGGCAGCGTGCGCTGGCATGCGGCGTCCCAGCTGTCGTAGGCGTAGGTGGTGGTGTGGCTATTGGCGTCGGTCTGCGAGATGCGGTTGCCGACCTCGTCGTAGCCGTAGCTGGTGACGAGGTTCAGGCCTCCGGTGACTGCATCTTGCGTGGCCGAGGTGAGCCGTTCGAGGGCGTCGTAGCCGTAGGCGGTGACTTTGCGTGCCTGATCGGTCTTGGAGATCACCCCGCCCAGATTGTCGTATGAAGTAGTCGAAGTCGTCTGATCGGGATAGATGACCGCGATCTGGCGATTGAGCGTGTCGTATTGATACTGCGTAGTGTTCCCTCGCGCGTCTTTAATCGCGATCCGGTTTCCGCTGTTGTCGTAAGTAAAGTTTGTGACGTGGCTGAGGGCGTCAGTCAGCGAGGTGCGGCGGTTGGCGTTGTCATAGCCGTAGCTGGTCGTGTTGTTGTCGGAGTCGACGGCGGAGATGACGCGACCGCCGGCGTCGTAGTTGGTTTGGGTGAAGCTATTATCAGCATAGGTGGTTTTGGTGCGGCGATTGTCGGCATCGTAGGTGTAGCTGGTGGTGTGGCCGGCGCGATCGGTGGAAGTGAGGCGATTGCTGTTGGCGTCGTGGTTGTGGTTTGGGTGCTGTTGTCGGGATACGTCGTCGTGGTCAGGCGCCCAGCCGAGTCGTAGGTGTAGCTGGTTTGGCGGCCGAGTTGATCAACGGTCATACTCTGCTTGCCGATGGAGTTGTACTGTGTCTTCCTGGTCGAGCCGTCAGGATACTTGGTCTGGGTGACCCGGTTGTTGCCGTCGTACTGGTAGCCGGTAGTCAGCGTCTGCGGCTGGCCGTTGACGATGCGGGTGACGGTCTGGCTCAGCTTATTGTTGTTGGCATCGTAGGTGCCGGTAGTGATGTTGCCCAGGGCATCGGTTTGCTGGGTGAGGTTGCCCGAGCCGTCGTATTGGAACTGCGTGGTGTTGCCGTTGGCGTCGGTCGCCGAGGTGGGCAGCCCGTTCGACGAGTAAACGGTCGACGTGGACTTGCCGTTGGCGTCTGTCGAGGAGGTCAGGTTTCCGTTCGCGTCGTAAATATTGGTTGCCTTACGCCCCTGAGGATCAGTCGCGGTCAGCACTTGTCCGCGCTGGTTGTAGGTGTAACTGGTAGTGTTGCCCAGCGGATCGGTCTGGGTAAGGCGGTTGTCGGAAGCGTCGTAGGTGTAAGTCGTGGTATGGCCCAGCGGATCGGTGACGGTCAGCTTGTTGTCGTCGGAGTCGAAAGTGTTGGTGGTGGTGTTCCCCAGGGCATCGGTCTCGGTGAGAATGTTCCCGTCGGCATCGTAGGTGTATGTGCTCGCATTGCCGAGGGCGTCGGTGACGGTCTCAGTCTGGGTGTTTTCGTTGATATTGAAGGCCGTAGTCTTGCCGTTGGCGTCGGTCAACTGCGTCATATGACCTGCGCTGTCGTATTGCGCAGCGGCGACCGTAATCCCTTGAGCGTTGGTTATGCTGTTTAGCTCCGGAATGCCGCCTCCGAAAGATCCCAGAGAGTAATAATTGAACGTTGTGGTGTTCCCGGATCCGTCGATGAACTGCTCCAGCGGCGAACTGGTCATGTTGGCAGTGTAGTTGTACTGCAGCGTGTTGCCGTTGGGATCGGTGATCTTGGTGATGCGGTTCAGGGAATCCCGGGTGAAGGTGATGCTCTTGCCGGTTGAGCTGACAATACCGCTGGAGCCAATAGTCAGAGAGTTCCCGTTGGCGTCAGACATGAAGCTCACGCCAAGAGCTTGATCGATGGTGTAGCTGCAACCGTCACTCGTGGTCAGAATGAACTGCGTGGGGTTGTAGGGGTTTCCGTTGTAATCGACCAGATTGAAATTGGAGCCGGAGTTGTCGAAGAGCACCTGGCCGCCGTCGGCGGGAACGAGAGTAGCGCCGGCGGTTCCCGGACTGCCGCCTGGTAGTTCGGTGAACCTAATCGTGGCCGACTGCGGAGGAACGATCTCGGAACATGCGGGAGTAGCTGCCGCTTGGAACAAGTATTGCGCGCCACCGGGGAACGGAACGGTGACGATAACATTGGCCGCACTCTGCACGCAGTAACTGCCGAACAGACCGCCGGAGGTGCCATTCATCAGCCAATTCTTGCCGAGGTTGCGGTTCTTTTCGATGTGGATGTTATTCAGGCTCAACGACCAACTCGGCCCGAAGTCGTGGAAGCCGTGATCGCGGCTGTCATAGCTGCGGGTTACGGTAATAGGCAGGCCGGTCACCGGAACCGTCAGATCGTTGAACGACAGTGTGAAGTCACCCGGCTTCGCGTTCCTGCTTACTACAAACGTCGTCGACGTGGCACTGGCTTGACCGTAACTGTCGGTCGCCGTGAGTTGCAGAGAGTATGTGCCGTTCAGCAAGACGGTGGGATCGAGCGTGGCCAGTGTTTGTGGAGCTTGTGTGAAGTAGTTGCTCTGCGCGATGGTAATCCACGTTTGCGTGGATGCGCCATCCTGCGTGTTCAGGCTATAGGCGAGCGTCCAGACAGGAGTTTGTCCACCTTGGTTTTCGGTTTGAGCGTATGCCATCCCTGTTATGGCGAGTGGGCCAGTGACCTGTTGGCCATCCTGCGGCGTGTTTAGCGAAACTACCGGCGGTCCACCAACTGGGGCCGGCTTCACATAAATCGTGAGGGGTGAAGTATTGGTGATGGTCCCGTCACTGGCGGCGAGCTGTAAGTAATACGTGCCGGCGACTGTGAAAGTGGCATCGGTGACGGTGGAGTTGGGACTGCTGAAGGTAACGGGTCCGGGGCCATCGTACTCGCTCCAGGTGAGGCTCAGCGAGCTTCCGGCGTTAAGCGTGATGTTCGCGGCCAGTGTAGTAGTCGCATTGGGCAGCGTGAGCGAGTTGGCGTTACTCGAACTGAAAGAGATGGAGGGGCCGGAGTCTGCCGGATTGACCGTGATGTACGCGTTGGAAATGCTGATTAATTGATTGGCGCTAGCTGCGAGTTGCAGTTGATAAGATCCCGCCACCGGGAAAGTCGCTTGTGTGACCAGCTGATTTGGATTGGCGAATGTGACCATTGCCGGACCACTCACTTCGGACCAGGCCACGACAACTGTGCCGGTGGCGGAATAAGCGTAGCCGTTCAATGTCAACGTGTTGGTTGGGAGTGAGATGGTCTGATATCCGCCCGCAGACACCGATGGCGGCTGGTTTAACGCAGGCGTAACGGTCGCCGTGACGGTTGCCGCGCTGGTGAGGTTCGCGTCGCCGGCTGACAACTGCAGAACGTAGGTTCCAACCACCGGGAAATTAACATAAGTGAGGGCGGAATTCGGATAGTAGATGGTCGTCTGTGCCGGTCCGCTCAACTCGCTCCAGGTAAACGTTAGTGGAAGTCCTGCCGGATCCGTGGCGCTGCCCTGGATATAGGTCGTCGTAGCTGCCGAGACGGTGAAATTGGGTCCCGCGCTGACGACGGGCGGTAGATTTTGCGGCGCGGCATAAACCGTGACCGCCAGGGTAGAGGTGCCGGTGAGGCCCGTGTTGGTTCCTGCAAACTGCAGAACGTAAGTACCGGCGGTAGTGAACGTGGCTTGCGTCGAAAGGCTTGAAGGACTGCTGAAGGTTACAGCCGTGGGACCGCTCAGTTCGCTCCAGGCGGCGGTGATGGTCGCGTTCGTGGGCACGCCCGGATCGCTGATCGTCCCATTCAATGCAACGGTGTTGGTGGGAAGAGAAATTGCCTGATTGGGACCGGCGTAGACCGTCGGTGCTACCGGAGCTGGGTTGACGACCACCGTGGCTGTTGAGGTCGTGGTGTATTGAGCGTAAGTTGCGGCAATCTGGAAGTTGTATTGCCCCACTGTCGTGAGGGTCACCTGCGTACTGGTCGCAGTCGGCGTGCTGATCGTGGCTGCAGGCCCGTAAGTCTGCGTCCACAGCTGAGTGAGAGTGCCGTTCCCCTGCGGACTGTTATCGGTCACAGTCGCGCTGAGCGTGACGGTGTTGGTCGGCAGTGTGATGGGCTGATACGAATTCGTAATGTTTACCACTGGTGGCGTATTGGCCGGAGAAACCGTGACAAACGCCTCTTGCGCGGTCGTCAGCAGAGTGTTGTCGGCTGTGAGATAGAGGATGTAGCTACCCGCCACGGGGAACGTTGCCACGGTGGTGGCCTGGCTTGGAGTAGCGAAGCTCACCACGGCAGGACCGTTGGACTGCGTCCACTGCTGGGTCAGAGTGCCGCCTTGCGGCAGGCTGCTGTCTGAGACCGTGCAATTCAGAGTAATTGTGTTTGTGGGGAACTGTGCGGTGAATGATCCGCCGTTGGGACAAATCACAGCCGGCGGCACAACGGCTGGCAGAACCGTGATCGTGACCTGCGCAGTCGTCTGTAACTGCGAGTTGTCGCCAGTGAGGCTTAGCACATACGTTCCCGGCTGACTGAAGGTTGCCGTCGTAAAGGCGCTGGAGGGATTGGCGAAGACAACCGGGCTGGCATTCGACGGGCCGCTCGCTTCGGTCCACTGCACGATGAGCTTGCCATTGGTTGGAAGCACATTATCTGTGACGATGCCATTTAATGTGGCCAGCAGCGGCAACGTCACGGTTTGATTGGGCCCCGGACTTACCACGGGCGCGGTGACAGGTGGTGCCGGGTTCACCGTTATGGTTAGGTCAGCATAGGAGCTTAACTGCGAGTCATTCGCGGTCAGGCGCAGATCATACGTGCCCGCTGCGCTGAAAGAAGCTGTCGTCACTGGCTGGCTCGTGTTGGCGAAAGTTACTGTTCCCGGTCCGCTTACTTGCGACCATGCGATCGTTAATGTTCCTCCCATCGGCAGGCCGTCATCGCTTACCACCCCCAACAGATTCGCGGAGCTGGGCAAGGTTATAACCTGGTCGCTTCCGGGATACACGAACGGGGCGCGATTGGGGGCATTCGGGCTCCACGTCACGCTGCCGGTTGCGGTGGCGCCTCCGATCGAGGCCAGGATCGTATCCGTCCCGGAATTCGAGGCGGTGTAGCAATACTGTGACTGGCCGGATCCGTTGGAGTCCACCGACTGGTTCGAAACATTCGCGCCCGTCACGGTGAATCCCACGCCGATGCCGCCTGCTGGGTTGCCATAAGCGTCGAGCAGGCTGGCGGTAAAGCAAATTTGGGTTCCGGTTTGTTGGGTCACCGCGGTTGGTGTCAGGACGATTGTCGTTCCTGCCCGCGCCGCAGCGAAGGCCAGGCCAGCCTGATAGCTGTAAGAGTCGTAGGCTGCAAAACCGGTTACCGTCACGCCGAAGGGCGCGGTACCGTCGAAATAGTGGACGCCGGTTGAAACCGGAACTTGCCCGCCTGAGTACACGCTTCCGGGTATGGGCGTAAATGTCGCAGATACGGGCGCTCCGTCAATCAATAGGCCCGACAGGGAGGACGTGGGAGCGACCACATTCACATAGTTCGAGGGGAACCCATTGGTGGGAATCAGAACCGTGTAATGCCCGGCAAACTGTTCGTTCGCGGGAATCAACGTCATCGAGGGATCACCAAGGAAGGTTCCGAAGGGAGGCCCGCCAAAGGGAGTGTGCGTCTGATACTCTTCGCCGGTTTCAAATTGCGCCACCTGAACGGGAGCGGATGCGTTGATCGAAATCGGCGTGGTCTCAAATTCCTCGTAGAACTGGCCCTGATTGAGTGTGGCTACCGGGGAACCGTTGATGGAGACGTTGGTACCGCTCTGAGTAGCCTGAACGCGAACGATGTCGCCGTTGGGCTGATTGGCATAGGGTTCAACCAGGAAGGTTTCTCCCCAAAGATCGGTGGGAAGAAGCTCTTCGACAACGTGATTCAAATATCTCCAGGTTGCGTCGGGAACAGCGGCCGCCTGATTTCCTCCCCACACGGCAATGGGCTTGTCGGAAGTGATGATCGTTCCGGTCAGGTCGTCCTGGCCGCCAGTCGAAATCAGTTCGTAGGTGCGCCCCTGATTGAGAACGATGTTGTAGGGCTGTCCGGCAGCCCGGCCCAGCACCGTGACACTGGGCGTGATGGTGACCGTAGTGCCGTCCTGGGCCGCAACGAGTGCCAGTTCGCTCCCGTAGTAAGCATAGGGATAGGCCATGACAATGTAGCTGGTTCCCAAGATCGGAGTGGGTAGCGCAAGATATCCATCGGTTGAGGCTGTGTAGTAGCTGAACCCAACTATCGTCATTGCACTCTGCGAGGTTACGTGAATTCCGTAGTTCTCCACCGCGTCGTTGCTCGAGAGCACCGCGCCAGTCGGAATCTGCACGGAAGTGCCCTGGCCGGCTGACACGGTGAAATTTGCAGAGAAGCTCACCCCCGGAATGGTGACGGTGCCGGAATTATCCACATCCGAAGTAATCAGCAATTGAGGCTGAAATACGGATCCACAACACACGGTGGCCCCGTCGTCATAGTTCGCCGGGAACGTCACCCAGAAGTCGGTGCCCTTGTAGCCGCCGTGGCCATACATTTTGCCGACAGTGATGGTGACGTTCGATGTGCTGAGATATTGCGAATCGTCGGCCGCGAGTTGCAGTACGTAAGTTCCCGCCGTGCTGAAACTGGCCGTGGTAACTGGCGACGAGGCGCTGGCAAACGTGACCGTTCCGGGTCCACTGACCACGCTCCACGATATCGTCAGCGTTCCGTTCGGCAGGCCGTCATCCACTGCGACACCATTCAACTGAGCCGCCGCCGGCAAACTGATGGTCTGGTTGAGTCCGGCATTCACGTAAGGCGGTTGATTCTGGCCGTTATCCTGCGTATACACGTACACCGCAGTTTGCGCGGTCGCCGCGTATTGAGCGTTGCTCGCACTCAACTGCAACACGTAAGCGCCGGGAGCCGTAAAGGTTGCTTGCGTGACTGCTGTGCTCGGGCTGCTGAAGGTGACCGTCGTAGGCCCACTGATAACGCTCCAAGCTATAGACATCGGAACGCCGTTGTCGGTTGCGCTTCCGTTCAGGGTCACAGTGTTGGCAGGCAACGTGATCGTCTGGTTCGGCCCGGCGTTGACCACTGGGGGCTGAATCGTAGCCGCGTTCACCGTAATCGTGACCTGTGCGGTGCTGGTGTACTGCGGGTTGCTGGCGCTCAGTTGCAACAGATAGGTTCCCGGAATCGAAGGGAAGGTCGCCTGAGTTACCAGTGAGCTCGGACTATTGAAGCTGACTGTTCCCGGCCCGCTGATCACGGTCCACGCGATGGTCATGGGCACGCCGTTGTCGCTGGCGCTTCCATTCAGCATCACCGTATTTGCAGGCAGTGTGATGGTCTGGTTTGGCCCTGCATTCACTACAGGCGGCACGTAGGCCTGCGGATTCACTGTGACGGTGGTGGTCGCGCTGGCGGAGTTTTGTGAGTTGCTCGCAGTCAACTGCAAAACATAGGTTCCGGCCGGCCCGAAGGTCGCGGTGGTTAAGGCGCTGCTGGGATTACTGAAAGTAACCGTCCCCGGCCCGCTGACCACGCTCCAGGTGAAAGTAAGTGGTACGCCGTTGTCGGTCGCGCTTCCGTTTAAGGTCACGGAATTCACGGGCAGAGTGATGGTTTGGTTCGGCCCTGCATTCACCACCGGCGGCTGCGCGTTGGCGATGATGGTCGTCGTGACCGGCGCGCTGCCGGAAGTTCCGTCATTGACGATCAGCTGTACGACGTAGGTGCCAATCAGGTTCGCCACGAAAGTCGGATTGACGATCATAGCGTTCGATAGCGTCGCGTTTCCTCCGTCCGGCTGGGACAAAATCGCCCAGCTATACGTGAGCGGATTTCCGTTGGTGTCGGTAGAGGCCGAACCCGACAACTGGACCGTCGAACCTGCATTGACCGTTTGATTCGGCCCGGCATTGGCGACAGGAGGAATGTAAGTCGTAGAGATGACCACCGTCGCCGGAGCGCTGTTCAGATAGCCATCATTCACGATCAGCTGCACTACATAGTTGCCGGATTCGTCGGGTGTGAAGTATGGCGTCTCCGAAGTGGCGTTCGAGAGAGCGGCACTGCTGCTCGCCGGCTTGCTGAGCATGGACCACTGATACGTCAGCTGCTGATGGTCGGAGTCAGTCGACGCAGTGCCGTTCAAACTGACAATTGAGCCGATGGTCGCCATCTGCGGTGATCCAGGATTCGCCACCGGTGGAACGTCGCTGCTAGTGATCGTGACCGTGGCGGGCGTGCTGTTCTGCACGCCGTCGTTCACGATTAATTGCAAGACATAGGTGCCGAGCACATCCGCGACGAAGGTTGGATTGACCGCGTTTGGATTCGACAACGTCGCGGTGCTGTCTTCAGGCAGGGTCAGGAAGGTCCATGAGTAGGTGAGTGGATTACCGTTCACATCGGTCGAGCCGCTGCCATTCAATTGCACCAGGCCGGTTACCGTGATGGTCTGGTTCGGCCCTGCGTTCGCGACCGGCGGTGTGTAGATTGTGCTGATCGTCACTGTGGCCGGAGCGCTGTTCGCGTAGCCGTCGTTGACAATCAACTGCACGACGTAGTTGCCGCTCACATCGGCTACGAAAGTTGGGTTCACGCTATTCGGGTTCGTGAGCACGGCTTTGCTCTTGCTGGGAATCGAGACGAAAGACCACGCATAGGTCAGCGGATCTCCGTTGATGTCGGTCGAACCGCTGCCATTCAACTGCACCGTGGATTGCACATTCACCGACTGATTCGGGCCCGCGTTGGCGACGGGGAGTGAGTTCTCGGTGGTGATGGTGACGGTTGAGGGCGAGCTACTGAAGACGCCATTATTTACGATCAACTGCACGACATAGTTGCCGGTTTTATCGGCGAGGAACGTTGACAACGGCGTGGCGGCGCCACTCAGGGTTGCACTACTGCCGGAGGGAAGGGAAACAAACGACCACTGATAGGTAATCGGCAGCCCGGCTGGATCGGAAGAGCCTGTGCCGTTCAATTGCACGGTTTGTCCCTGGTAAACCGTTTGCGGCGGTCCGGCGTTTGCGACCGGGGGCTGGTTCTGGCTGGTAATGGTTACCGTTGACGGCGCGCTATTGTTGTGCCCGTTATTGACTATGAGTTGGACATTGTAAGTTCCCGCTTTGTCGGCGACAAAAGTCGGCTCTGCCGCGGTTGTACTGCTTAACGCTGCCGTGCTGCCCGCAGGCACCGATACGATCGACCACGAATAGGTCACTGGCAATCCGGCGGGATCCGAGGAGCCGGTACCATTCAGTTGCACAGTCGTTCCAACATAGACCGTCTGTGGAGGGCCTGCACTCGCGATCGGCGTTGAATAGTTGACCACAACGCTATGCGTCACCTGTGCCGCTGCCGCATAGTTGGTGTTGCCCGCCTGATTCGCGGCCACCACCACCGTGCCCACCCCCGTGATTGTCAGTGTGCTGCCGCTCACCGTTCCCGGCCCGGAGACGACGCTGAATATAACCGGTAGTCCGGAGCTCGCGGCTGCCGTCAGCGTGATGGGAGAGACTCCAACAGTCACGGGCGAGGCTGGCGGCGTAAAGCTGATCGTCTGAGACGCTTTGTTGACGGTCAGCGAGACCGTGGCCGTGGCGGTGCTGTAGCCAGTCGTGTTGGTCGGCGTAAAAGTCACCGAAAGCGTCTGGGTTCCAGCCGCCAGCACTGTGCCTGAAGCGGGCGTGTAGACGAACGTGCCGGCCACGTTCGCCGTCGCATCCAGCTGCATCGCACTCAGAGCCGTGCCGTAGGTTATCGCCGCGGGGGTGGCCCAGGTGATGACCGGTATCGCGCCGTTCACTGTCAGCGAAACCGTTGCGGTGGTCGTGGCGTAGTCGGTCGTGTTGGTCGGCGTAAACGTCACCGAAAGCGTTTGCTTTCCGGCCGCCAGCACCGTGCCCGCCGCGGGCGAGTAGACAAACTTGCCCGCTACGTTCGCCGTTGCATCCAGCTGCGTCGCACTCAGGGCCGTTCCGTAGGTAATCGCCGCCGGCGTTGCCCAGGTAATGACCGGCGTCGCCTTGTTCACCGTCAGCGAGACCGCGGCCGTGGTCGTGCAGTAATCGGTCGTGTTGGTCGGTGTAAAGGCCACTGACAATTTCTGCGTTCCGGGCGCCAGCACCGTCCCCGCCGCGGGCGAGTAGACAAACTTGCCCGCTACGTTCGCCGTTGCATCCAGTTGCGTCGAGCTCAGTGCCGTGCCGTAGGTAATCGCCGCGGGCGTGGCCCAGGTGATGACCGGCGTCCCCTTGTTCACCGTCAGCGAGACCGTGGCCGTGGTCGTGCAGTAATCGGTCGTGTTGGTCGGTGTAAAGGCCACTGACAATTTCTGCGTTCCGGGCGCCAGCACCGTCCCCGCCGCGGGCGAGTAGACAAACTTGCCCGCTACGTTCGCCGTTGCATCCAGTTGCGTCGAGCTCAGTGCCGTGCCGTAGGTAATCGCCGCGGGGTTGGGCCACGTGATGGTCGGAGTTGTCTTCGTCATTGTCATTACGGACGAAGCCGACGCCCTACCCGGAGCGCTTCTAAAAGGTTCAGCCGCGCGCACCGGCATGGTTGCGGCGACCGTGGCGTACACCAGAAACACGGCGATAGACTTGCGCGCCAGGTCGACAATGTTGGCGCTGAAGCGCCCCAAGGAAAATCGCGAGATAACAGTTGAAGAAAGCGAAGAAAGAGAATGTAGAGGTTTCGGGCCAGATGTCATACAGGCTGCTCCTCATCGTCCGGCGATTTCGCGATAGGGATCTACCCAAAGTGCAACAGCACTTTTATGAACAGCGAAACTTCTTGAGTTCCTAGAACCTGCCGCCCCGTTGGGACCAACGCCGAGCACGTTGTCCCTGGAATTCGCCGAGCACCGCAAGCTCGACTCCGTTGGCGTCCGGGAATGGGGGATCAGCCGGGCCGGCAAGGAGAGCGGATTCTATAAATGACGAGCTACCCAGTCAAATGAATTCTCATCCTCGCGCGATCTTGTTCGGATTTCGTAACGAGGACAGTTCTTCGTCGAGAGAAGGCTAATTGTTGAACGAAAAGTATGTACCCATCGGCCAGGGCGACTTGATGTCAGGAGAAAGCATCGCTTCCATGTCTCCCTGTTTCCCGCCTCACACGAACGGCGGGCTGGCTTCTCTCTTTCGTGACCAGTACGAATGAAGGGAATCACTTCGCGAAACGGAACGGACTCCCCTGGTCTCGTCACGGAAGTCGGCCTTAAAGGTTCGCTCCGGCACCGCCGATTACCCCAATTGACCGTCCAGTATTGACCGTCCAGTCTTGAGTGACGACACATTAGAACGCCCTTATGCGAATCCCTTTCTCAGAAGAGCACTACACGGCTGAGAGACGCCTTCTGCGCAGGGTGAATTGGGCTTTCGCCGCGTCCCTGCTGGTGACGTGCGTTCTCGGGGTGCTTTCCTGGCGCAACGCCCAGCGAGCGGCCGAGGATGCGGAGTGGGTCGCCCACACGCATAAAGTGTCAGCCACGCTGGAACTCACTCTCAGACATCTGCTCGACGTGGAAACTGGAGGGCGAGGTTTCGCCTTCTCGGGAGATGAGCGATTCCTTGAACCCTACCGGACAGGCAGAGTTGCGGTCGGGGCGGACCTGCTCGAGTTGCGCGTTATGATCGCGGATCAGGATCAAAAATCACAGTTGGACCTTCTTGCGAAGCAGGCGGCGGACAGGATCGAGACCACCGATCAGTCGATAGCGATGAGACGGCGCACCGGGAGACCTGCCACCGAGCTCGAGCTTGAACGGGGCAAGAAGGCAATGGATGCGGTACGCGTTACGGTGGCGGAGATGGAAGCCCGGCAAGAAGCTTTTCTGGAGCAGCGAACCGAGCGCGCCCACGCAACCGAGCGATCGGTCGGTTTCGTCATCGCGTTGGGGTCCGTTCTGGGTGTGGTCTTCCTTTGCATTGCTGGATTCACCGTTCGCCGTGAGATCGGGATTAGCGCCCGGGCGCGGGCTCAGGTCGAAGCGCTCAACGCGGAATTGGAGCAACGCGTGGCCGAGCGCACGGCCGCGTTGGGCGAGAGCGAAGGCTCCCTGGCGGGCGTGATTCAGTCAGCCATGGACGCAATCCTCACGGTCGATGAACAACAGAATATCGTGATGTTCAACGCCGCCGCCGAGAAAATTTTCCGCTGCCCAGCGACAGAATCGTTGGGCCAACCGGTCACCCGATTCATTCCGCAGCGCTTTCACGCTGCCCATGCCGGCATATCCGCAAGTTCGGGGAAACCGGTGTTACCAACCGGGCGATGGGGCCCAAGGATGTGTTGTGGGCGGTGCGTGCCGATGGACAGGAATTTCCGATTGAGGCTTCCATCTCGCAAGTCGTGACAGGCGGTAAGAAGCTTTTCACGGTCATCTTGCGGGATGTTACCGAACGCACGCAGGGGGAAGAAATGCGGGAACGCCTGGCCGCAATCGTCGAGTCCTCCGACGATGCCATCATCAGCAAGACTCTGGATGGAACCATTGTGGCCTGGAATCGAGGCGCCGAAAAAGTATTCGGCTACTCGGCGGCGGAGGCTGTGGGCAAACCCATGCTGATGCTCTTTCCTCCGGAGCTTGTCAAGCAGGAAGTCGACCTTCTGGCCCACATCCGGCGCGGCGAGAGCGTCGAACATTTCGAAACCATACGCGTCCGGAAGGACGGCAAGAGGATTGACATCTCTGCAACTATTTCGCCGATCAGGGATGGCAGTGGCGCGATTGTTGGCGCCTCGAAAATTGCCCGCGACATTACCGAGCGCAAACGGTCGGAGGAAGCTCTGCACCAGAGCGATGCGAGGAGAAAATTTGCGCTGGAGACCGCGAAGCTCGGGGATTGGGAGCTCGACCTCACTACCCTCCAAGCCACCCGTTCGTTCCTGCATGATGAAATCTTTGGCTACCAATCGCCTCTGCCGGAATGGAACTTTGATATTTTCCTGGCCCACGTCCATCCTGACGATCGGGAAAGCGTCCGGGAAAATTTTCAGAGTTCCGTGAACCAGGGCAAGAGATGGGAATTTGAATGCAGAATCGTTTGTCTGAACGGGGATGTTCGCTGGATCTGGGCGTGCGGCGACCACTACCGCGACCCGTCAGGGAACGCCAGTCACATGTTTGGAATTGTCGAAAACATTACAGAACGCAAGCAGGCTGAGCAGGCGGCGCAGGAAAGCCTCGCCATCCGGGAGGCTGCGCTGAAAGAAGTAGCCGATCAAAAGTTCGCCCTGGACCAGCACGCTATCGTGGCCGTGACCGACGTCCGGGGCATCATCACCTACGTCAACGATAAGTTCTGCGCCATCAGCAAATACTCCAGGGAGGAACTGATCGGTCAGAACCATCGCATCCTCAATTCCGCATTCCATCCAAAGGAGTTTTTCCAGCAGATGTATCACACTATCGCCGGTGGGCAAGTGTGGCGGGCCGAGATCTGCAACCGGGCCAAAGATGGTTCGATCTACTGGGTGGATACTACGATTGTTCCGTTCGTCGGCGCAGAGGGTAAGCCGCGCCAATACGTCGCCATCCGCGCAGACATCACCGAGCGCAAGCGGGCGGAGGAGGTGCTGCGCGAGCAGGCCCAGATACTGGAGTCAGCCCAGGTGTTTGTGCGTGACATGGAAAGCCGGGTCGTGTTCTGGCCTCGGGGCGCGGAAAAGCTCTATGGGTTCACACCCCAGGAGGCGATCGGTAAGCTTTCCCACGATTTATTCCACACGAAATTTCCAGAACCGCTGGAGGTGGCAGAGAAGAAGCTCTTCGAGAATGAGATGTGGGAGGGCGAGTTGGCACACACGAGGCGTGACGGACGCGTCATCGTTGTCTCCAGCGCATGGGTGTTACATCGCAACAGCCAAGGGCAGCCCATCCGCATTTTGGAGACCAATATCGACATCACGGAGCGTAAACAAGCTGAAGACCGGCTGGCTGGGCAGGCGGAGGAATTGTCCCGGCAAGCTGAGGAACTGCAGCGCTCGCAACTGGCGCTCGAAAGCCAGAGCCTTATGCTGCAGTCCGTGCTGGATAGCATGGCTGAGGGCTTAGTCGCCGCCGACGAGACCGGAAAATTCATCATCTGGAACCCCGCCGCCACCAGGATCGTTGGCATGGGCGCGGAAAACGTTCCCCCCGGGGAATGGAACGGACACTATGGCTGCTACCTGCCTGACAGGGTGACGCCCCTTCCGATTGAGCAGAATCCCCTGACGCGCGCGGTTCGCGGGGAGGTGTGCACCACCGAGATGTTTGTGAGCAATCCCGCACTCAACCAAGGGGTCTTGATCGAGGTAAGCGGCGGCCCCTTGAAAAACAAGGACGGCGTGATTCGGGGTGGAGTAGTAGCTTTCCGCGATATCACGCAAAGAAGAGAGGACGAGCAGGAAATCCGCAAGCTCAATGAAGAACTGGAAGAAAGGGTGGCGCAACGTACCGCGCAGCTGGAGGCCGCCAACCGCGAGTTAGAGTCCTTCACTTACTCCGTCTCTCACGACCTGCGTGCGCCCTTGCGCCATATCGCGGGATTTGCTGGTGCCTGTCTGGAAGAGTTCGGGACAACCGTCGATCCCCAGGCTCTGCACTATTTACAGCGTATTCAGGATGGCACAAAGCGCATGGGCCTCTTAATTAACGAACTGCTGAATCTGGCTCGAACCGGACGACGGTCGTTATCTTGGGAACTCGCGGAATTGAACTCGGTCGTGGAAGAGATCATCTGCATGCTGAAAGCAGACACCGACGGGCGCGAAGTCGAATGGAAAGTTGGCAACCTCCCATCCGTGGAATGCGACCCGGTTTTGGTGCGTCAGATCTTCCAGAATTTACTTTCCAACGCAATCAAGTACTCTCGTCCGCGGCCGCACGCGGTGATTGAGGTTGGAAGCACCCAGGAGAAAGGCCGGCCAGTGATCTTCGTGCGGGATAACGGCGTCGGCTTCAACATGCAACACGCCGATAAGTTGTTTGGAGTCTTCCAGCGTCTTCATCGGGACGAGGACTTTGAAGGCACGGGCATAGGCCTGGCCACGGTCTTTCGAATCGTCCAAAAACATGGGGGGCGCATTTGGGCGGAAGCGGAACTCGACCGAGGAGCGACGTTTTATTTCACTCTTGGCGACAGCGAAGTCGTCAGGCCACGAACCGACGCGGCCACGGCGGGAGGCTGACTTTTGAATTGGACTGAAACGAGGTTTCGGTAGCGGATGCCGGCGGGCGCCGAACCCGGCAGTTGAAAGCCTGCGGGTATCGGGATGACTCGGGGCCTCGACCCGCGATACGTCGTGACTTAAGTTCAGGATCCGAGTCGAGCGGTTGTGTTGGCATGCCGATGTAAGACTGTGAGGCAAGAGGACTCAGAATGTCTATGGCGCGATCGGCGGTTGGCGCAAGTGCGCGGCGGCAAGAAAGCCAGCCACAGGACTGGCTGGTCGGCGGGGGGAGAATGGGCGAACTGATCCGGTCGATGGACTGGACCAAGACTCCGCTGGGACCGATCGAATCATGGCCACCGAGCCTGCGTACAACAGTCAGCCTCTGCCTTGCCTCAAACTTTCCGATCTCGCTCGCCTGGGGTCCCCAGCACATACAGATTTATAACGACGGCTACTGGCCCATTTGCGGTGAGAAGCACCCTTACGCGATGGGTCAGGACTTCAGTGAGTGCTGGGCATCGGCGTGGCCCGTAATCGGCGAAGCTTTTGAGCGCGCCCTCGGCGGCGAGACCTCGTTCCTGGAAAATCAGCGGATGTTTCTTGACCGCAATGGATATTTGGAGGAGACATTTTTTACATTCTCGTTCAGTCCCATTCGTGACGAGACAGGGGTTGTCGGTCTGTTTCATCCCGTGACTGAAACGACAAATCGAATGTTGAGCGAGAGACGTACGCGCGCCCTGCGCGATCTAACCTCATCTACCGGCAAGGCACAGTCGCCGGAAGATGTGTGCATGCTAGCTGCGCAGACGCTATCAGAATACCGGCTGGATTTACCCTTCGCCCTTTTCTACTTGTTTGAGGACAAGAGTGAACAGGCTCGATTGATTGCCAGCACCGGGTTGCCGGAAGGAAGCCCGGCAAGCCCGTCGCTCGTGTCTTTAGTCACGCCCGAGAAATCGACTTGGCCGCTTGCCGAATTGGCGAAAACAGGTCGCGCGCAACAGGTAACCGATGTAGAGGCGCGATTCGGTCATTTCTCCTGCGGCGAATATCCCGAATCGCAGAAAGAAGCCATCGCGCTTCCCCTTACGCCTCCTGGCTCCAAACGACCAGTAGGGGTTCTCGTGACCGGCGTCAGCACCAGATTGCAGCTGAACGAAACTTATCGTGCCTTTTACGACCTGTTGGCGGCGGCAGTCACGACCGAGGTGGCCAACGCACGAGCGTACGAAGACGAACGCAAGCGTGCCGAGGCCCTGGCCGAAATCGATCGAGCGAAGACGGAATTTTTCTCAAACGTCAGCCACGAATTCCGCACGCCGCTCACGTTAATGCTTGGTCCGCTGGAAGACGAATTGGCCGAGCGCGACAATCCTCTGTCTCCGGTTCGCCACGCGCGGCTGGAGACCGCACACCGCAACAGCTTGCGGCTTTTGAAGCTGGTTAACTCCTTGCTCGATTTCTCCCGCATCGAGGCCGGCCGCGCGCAAGCCAATTACGAATCCACGGAGCTAACGGCCTATACTGCGGAACTGGCCAGCGTATTCCGCTCCGCCGTCGAGAAGGCTGGCCTGACACTCGTTGTGGACTGTCCGGCGATGCCCGAGCCGGTCTACGTGGACCGCGAGATGTGGGAGAAGATTGTCCTCAACCTGCTCTCGAATTCTTTCAAGCATACTTTTGAAGGCAGCATCACGGTTAGGCTTCGCTGGTGCGTTGATCACATCGAGCTCGTGGTGGCCGACACCGGTGTCGGCATCCCTGCGGCGGAGTTGCCCCGTCTGTTCGAGCGCTTTCACCGGGTAAAGGGTGCCAAGTCGCGTACGCACGAAGGCACGGGAATTGGTCTTGCCCTGGTACGGGAGTTGGTGTCTCTGCACGGTGGAAAGATTGACGTCGAGAGTCAAGAGGGCAAGGGCAGCAGGTTTACCGTTTCCATCAAGTCCGGGACAGACCACCTTCCATCTAAGGGATTGGGTAAAGCCCGCAATGTCATCTCAATGGCGACCCATGCGACCGCTTATCTCGAGGAAGCCCTGCACTGGCTGCCTAATGCTGCCGGCCCGAACGATTTGCCAGCTCACTCTTCGCAGACTAATGTCCTGTCCACCTTTCCTGATGCGACCGCCGCCCTTGGAAGATGCCGCTCTCGAATTCTCTTGGTCGATGACAATGCCGACATGCGGGATTATGTGCGACGCTTGCTCGCCGAACGTTATGACGTCGTGGCGCTTTCAGACGGGTTGACCGCGCTCACCGCTGCTCAAGAGACATCTCCCGATCTTGTATTGACCGACATCATGATGCCTGGGCTGGATGGTTTTGGCCTGCTGCGTGAACTCAGGGCCACCCTTAAAACGCAGAATATCCCGGTGATCCTCCTGTCTGCGCGAGCAGGTGAGGAATCAGCCGTTGAAGGCTTGAATGCCGGGGCAGATGACTACTTAACCAAACCGTTTTCCGCCCAGGAACTTATGGCGCGTGTCCGAACCCATCTGGACCTGGCGCAAGCCCGCCGTGAATGGACGAAAGAACTCGAACAATCCAACAAAGGGCTAGAAGCCTTCAGCTATTCCATCTCCCATGATCTGCGCGCGCCACTGCGCGCCATTGACGGGTTTAGCCAGGCGCTTGTCGATGAGTACTCCGGAAAGCTGGACGAACAAGCTCGTCACTATCTTCAGCGGGTTCGGACGGCAGCGCAGAAGATGTCCTCGCTGATCAATGATCTTCTTGACTTGTCGCGTGTGAGTCGGGGCACTCTACGGAAAGAGCCAATCAATCTCACCGAGCTCGCGCGTGGAACAGTCTCCGAACTGCAGCGCAAAGATTCCGTGCGTAGAGTTACCGTCGAGATAGCAGATGGACTCTCGGCCACCGCCGACCTGAACCTGATGAGGTTGGTGCTGCTAAATCTGCTCGGCAACGCCTGGAAATACACAGCCAAGGCGTCGCAACCCCAGATCGCATTCGGGCGGACTAACCATGGAGAGGCCCCGGTCTTTTATGTTCGGGATAACGGGGTCGGTTTCGATATGGCATACGCAGACAAACTCTTCGCGCCGTTCCAGCGGTTGCACTTGGAATCGGAGTTTGAAGGTAGGGGCATTGGTCTCGCCGCCACGCAGCGGGCAATCTCGCGGCTTGGTGGCCGTATCTGGGCGGAAGCGACCGTCGGCGCAGGGGCAACATTCTATTTCACACTGGGAGACATCCGATGATGTTCGAAGAGCAAACGATTTTGCTGGTGGAAGATAATAACGACGACGCCGAACTGACGGTCAAGGCATTTAATCGTGCCAAGGTCAAGAATCCGATGATCCGCGCTCACGATGGGCAGGAAGCCCTGGACTATCTTTTCGGCCGCGGCTCATACGCAGGACGGAATGTCCGCGACCTGCCGGCGGTTACGCTCCTCGATATCAATATGCCGAAGGTCAGCGGCTTGGATGTTCTCAAAGCGATTCGCGCGGACGAACGCACCAGGCATCTCCCAGTTGTCGTTCTTACTTCTTCCAATGAGGACAAAGATCGCTTAAGCGCCTATACAAACTTCGCCAACAGCTACGTGATCAAGCCCGTGGATTATGACCAATTTGTGACCGCGGCGTCTCAACTTGGGCTTTACTGGATGGTACTGAATACGCCTCCCCCTCGGAAGGAAACATAAATAGCCGCCCGGACAAACTGAACGCAGCGAGGCTGCAAAATTGTTTGACTTTGCCAGCCTTTCCTTGTATTACGAATGCTTGCGTTCGTTTTCATTCTATTCTTCAGTGTGCTCGCCATAATGGCAGGGTTTGCATGCTGGCAGAGGCCTTTGCCCGGGGGGATGCGTTTGAAGTTTCTGTTGCTCGTCATAATGTCGGTCTGCGTTTCCGGTGCCTTCGCCCAGTCCAACTCCTTTTACGTGGCCACGACCGGGAATGACTCGAATCCCGGCACCCCGGCGGCGCCTTGGCGCACGGTTCAACATGCTGCGGACACCGTGCGGGCGGGCGGTACCGTCAATGTGCGCGGCGGAGTCTATGAAGAACTCGTAACCATCAGGGCCTCCGGCAATGCGACAGATGGATACATTACTTTTCGAAGCTATCCTGGCGAGACTGCGATCCTGGAGGCGGAGCACATCACTCCTTCCGACAGGCAGGGCGTAGTGACCATTCACAATCAGAGCTACGTAAGGGTTGAGGGGTTTGAGATTCGTAACTTCCGCACCGCCGAACACCGCCTCGTTCCATTGGGCATCAGCATTATGGGAGCCGGGTCGCACATCGAACTGCTGAAGAACAACGTCCATCATATCGAGCAGACGTTTAACGGCCGCGATGGTCCGGGGCATGGTGCAAACGGATTTGGGATCGCAGTGTACGGTACCGACGCCAAAATGCCTATCAGCGAACTGGTGATCGACGGCAACGAGGTGCATCACCTCAAAACCGGTTCGAGCGAGTCGCTGGTGGTGAACGGGAACGTCACGAACTTCCGCATTACGCACAACGTTGTTCACGACAACAACAACATCGGAATCGACGTCATCGGTTTCGAGCGCACGGCGCCCGACCCGGCCGTCGACCAGGCTCGCGACGGAATCGTGAGCGGCAATCTGGTTTACAACATTACCTCGCGCGGCAATCCGGCCTATGGCAATGACGAAAATTCCGATGGCATTTACGTGGACGGTGGCACCAGAGTCCTGATCGAACAGAACGTGATTCATGATGTGGATTTCGGAATCGAACTGGCCAGTGAGCATAAGGACCGCGCCACCAGTTACATCACGGCGCGAAACAACCTTATCTACCACGGACACACGGCAGGTGTGTCTATCGGCGGTTATGCACCCGAGCGGGGGCATACCGACCACTGCGCCGTGGTCAACAACACGCTCTACGAAAACGATACGTCGGCAACAGGGTCGGGAGAATTCCAGATGCAGTGGAACATGGCCGACAATATTTTTGCGAACAACATCGTCTACGCGGGATCTCGCTGCCTCGTCACGGTGAACAAATCGCAGGTTGACAAGAGCCGTCCGCCCGTGACGATCGATCACAACCTTTATTACTGCGCTTCTGGCGGAAAGGCGAGTACATGGGGAGAAGCCTCAACCACAGTGACCGGATTCGACGGCTATGTGCAGTCAACAGGAAATGACGCAAATTCCCGCTTTCAGGATCCGCATTTTGTTGGCGCCGCTACGCACGACTTTCATCTGCAACCCGATTCGCCTGCGATCTCTGCGGGAAGCGCCGCGGGAGTGCCGGCGGGTGAACTGGACCTTGAAGGCTTGCCGCGCATCAAGTCCGGCCACATAGACATCGGCTGCTACCAAAACAAATAGGAGTAGTCCATGTCGAAATTGGACGTGAATCGCCGCGAATTCCTGAAAATCACAGCGGGTGCGGGCGCCGCCCTGGCCATGCCACCTTCGGACCAGACTACTCTGTCCTCCAAAATGATCGGCATCCAGGTCGGCGCAGTTTCTTTTGTGGATGAAGGTACCGAGAAAGTCCTCGATGTGCTACAGGAACGGGCCGGCGTGAATACGCTGTTTCTCGCGGTGTTCACCTATGGCAGAGGCATCGCCGGCAGACAAGTTCCGGGCCAGCCGCTGCCCGATCACGGGAAGCAGGAATACGATCTCAATTTTCACGGCGGGAATTTTGCCACGCCTCATGCCGAGTACTACAAGAACACGGTTCTCAAAGAGACGCGCGCGCCTGATCACGGCGCCCTGGACATCCTCGCCGAGGTGCTCCCGGCCGCCAGAAGGCGCGGCATGAAAGTCATCTGCTGGCTCGAAGACGTGTTTCGCACCGATTTGCCGAATATCGAGAAACTGCAAGAGCGAGATCTGTACGGCCGGAACGCCGAGAACGTTGTGCGTCAATAATCCCGATTACCGAAATTTCCTGACCGGCCTGGTCGAGGACTACGCTCGCTCCTATGACATCGACGGCATCATGTGGGGATCGGAGCGGCAGGGCGCGCTTTGCGACAGTTTGGGGGCGACGCATGACACGCCACCGGTTGATCCCGGCGAGGTGACTTGCTTCTGCCAGTTTTGTCAGGGCAAGGCCAAAGATCGCGGCATCAATGTAGGGCGTGCCCGGCAGGGATTTCTGGAGCTGGAAAAATACGTTCGCTCCACGCGCAGCCACAACCGCCCCGTCGACGGATACTCTGTTCAATTTTGGAGGCTCCTGTTGCGGTATCCCGAGCTCGCCGCGTGGGAAATGCTGTGGACGGACAGTCTTCGCGAAACCTACGCCGCAATCTACAAAACCGTAAAGACGGCCAAGCCAACCGTGCCGGTGGGCTGGCACATCTGGCACAACAATTCCTTCAATCCGATCTATCGCGCGGAACAGGATCTTCGCGAGCTCTCGAATTATTCAGACTTCATCAAGGTTGTGATGTACAACAACTGCGGCGGCGAGCGAATGGCTTTGTACGCAGATAACATCGGATCGACACTTTATGGAGATCTCTCAAGACAGAGCCTGATCGATTTCAACTATGCGGTTATGGGATTTAAGGAAGGCAGTTACGATCAGATTCCTCACACCGGGCTTTCGGCGGATTATGTCTATCGCGAAACGAAACGCGCGCTGGACGGTGTCGCTGGCACGAACACTCTGATTTGGCCAGGCATTGATATCGATATCCCAACCGAGCCCAATCACAGCAAGTGCACTCCGGAAAGTGTAAAGCAAGCAGTTCTCGCGGCTTTCGGCGCAGGCGCGCCAGGTGCGATTCTGTCTCGCAAGTATTCCGAGATGCGGCTCGCTAACCTCAGCGGTGCTGGAGAAGCGATCCGAGGATTGAGACTAAATAGCTGAGAATCGTGCGCGAAGGCCGGCCCCGCTCTACATTCCGCGCGCCGTCCCAGCACGTCAGGAACTCGCGATCTGGCCGGCAGATTCTTTCTCTTCTTCGGGCGTTCCAGCTTGCGGCCGTCCAGTTTTTCCCGTCTCCGCTTTTTGTGCCCAGCCTCCTAATATGGCGTTACAAAAGTGTTCGTCAGCACGATCGGGTACAGGAAATTCGTAGTCAAGTCGGCTGCGGCGCCGTCCTCCTGTATCGGAGTGCCATGGTATTCGAGCGCGGCCTCATTGTTGAAGATGCCGACGGCAATGTTGTTGCTTGACAGCGCCTCGAGACCTCCCGAGAAGCCTGCCCCGAAAACATAGTCTATGCCGCCGGTGGTCGTGAACGGCTTTGCCACCAGAGTGCTCACATCCACTGTATAAGCGGTGCCGCCGCCGAAGCCGCCGTCAGTATCGGTAATGCCGATCACCTGCCACACAGTGTAGGTGAGTTGCGGAGTGATGACGGCCAACGGTAAGTAGACGGAATTTTTCACGGGAGCCGGGGCGGTACCTCCGTTGAGCGGTATCGAGACAGCCGAGTAGGCGATCGTTGGAAGAGGAAGCGAACCGGTTGCGTTCCGGAGTGCGGCGAATAGTACGTCGCGCGAAGGGCCACTGCCGCTGGGCGGAGCCAGGAAGGTTTCTTCCAGAGTGTCACCGGCAGGATAGGTTGCAAGCGTGGTGGGGGTGGTTGTAGTGGTCCCAACCGGCACGGTGTAAAGCGTGGCCGTGGCCTTAGTCGGGTCCTGCTGGCCGCCGCTGGTTAACGGATCGGTAGCGAATTCGAACACCAGAACAGAATCGTTGCTGCCGATCAGCTGATAGCTGGTGATTGCAGTTGAGCTTTCCGGGACGAAGGCTGGCGTCGTGTACAGGAGTTTGGGAGTTCCGCCGGCCAGAGCGACTTGCTCGTACGAAATGGTCGTAGTGCTGGCGCCGCTGTTGACGACGGAATAGTACAGATTGTTATCGTCCTGCACGGCGGTGCCGATGCTCGCAGTCGTGACGTCCTGGATTACAGTGGCGGCCAGACTGGAACCATCGACGCGGTACAAGGACGTCGAATTACCGGTAGTGGTTGCTGACTCGAAAAGTCCGGTCGTGCTTAACGTGGCTTCGTCTAAGACACCCGAAACATAGTTGGTGAAGCTCAAGCCCGTGATCAACTGCTTGGGAGAGGTGAAGGTGTCGTCGGCATAAAGATCAAGGGAGTTGGTGACCGAATCGAAAACCAGCAACCCGGCTAATTTTCCGTTCTGGTAGACCCCGTTCATCGTGGTTGTGTTGAGGTTTACCACGACCGGCGCCGTGGTCGCTGAATCCGTGTAATGAACGACCTCGTAGGTACCGCCGGTGGAGATGCACTGCTCTGCCGTCCCGACCTGGATGACCACAAAGACGGAATCGGCATTGGTAACGTCGGTCTCCGAGTCGGAACTGATTTGGCAAATCTGCTGGCCTGAAGGCAACGACAGGCTGCTGATCTGAGTCGGGGAGGGTGTGGTTGATGTGCCCGCCAGAGTTAGACCGTAGATCTTCGTAGTGCCGGCGGAGGTGGTGTCGGCATACATCATGACTTGCGGCAAGTATGACACCACCCCATTCTTCACGGAGATTTGCGTTCCGATGGCGAGAAGCTGAGTCGTATCGGTGGTCACAAAAGTTGGAGCGGGTGACGACGCCAGCTTGTCGGATGGAATGATGAACAAGCCCGTGCTTCCGGGCGGCGTTGCCGAAGGGATCGGAGTTGCGGAATAAGGGATCCAGTACGCGCCACTGCCTCCACCGCCGCCTGTAGAGCATGCGACGGCGACGTTGGTGACATTTGCTGAACCTACCGTGCCCGAGCCGTTGGTGACCGTGCAGGTTTCGCCGGTGGGTTCGGTGCCGACAGTGACACTATACGTTGAGCCGCTGACAAGCGGTGTCGTAAAGGTGAACCCGCCGTTGGCACTGACCGTAAGTGAATTGCCGCCGTTGTCGAGCATCGTCACAGATGTGCTGGCGCTCAAGCCGGAGACGGTTCCGCCGATGGTGTAAGCTTTCGGGGTGGCGCAGGCGACCGCGACATTGGTCACGTTGGCTGAGCCCACTGTGCCGGAACCGTTGGTGACGGAGCAGGTTTCCCCGGTAGGCTGGGTGCTCACGGTGACGTTGTAGGTGGCGCCGCTGGCAATGGAAGTGGTGAAGGTGAATGCGCCGTTGGCGCTCACGGTAAGAGAGTTCGCGCCGTTGTCGAGCAGGGTCACGGAAGTGCTGGGGTTCAAGCCAGAGACAGTGCCGCCGATCGTGTATTTGTTGGCGGTGCAGGAGACCGCGACATTGGTCACGTTGGCTGAGCCGACTGTGCCAGAACCGTTGGTAATAGTGCAGGTTTCGCCCGTGGGCTGCGTGCCGACGGTGACGCTGTAAGTGGCGCCGCTGGCGAGTGCAGTGGTGAAGGTGAAAGAGCCGTTGGCAGTCACGGAGAGGGAGTTCGTACCGTTGTCGAGCAGCGTGACAGAACGGCCGCTGATCAATCCTGAGACTGTGCCACCGATGGTGAAGGTTGTCGCGCCCGCGCAAGCGACCGCGACGTTGGTTACGTTCGCGGAACCGACTGTGCCCGAGCCGTTGGTGACGGTGCAGGTTTCGCCGGTGGGTTGGGTGCCGACGGTGACGCTGTAAGTGGCGCCGGTGGCCAGCGCCGTGGTGAAGGTGAAGGAACCGTTCGCACTCACTTTGAGGGAATTGGCGCCGTTGTCGAGCAGAGTTACAGAAGCGGCGGGGTTCAGCCCTGAGACAGTGCCGCCGATCGTGAACGTTTTTGCGCCCGCGCAGGCGACTGTGACGTTGGTTACATTGGCTGCGGCCACTGTACCGGAGCCGTTAGTGACCGTGCAGGTTTCGCCGCTGGGCTGGACGCTGACGGCGACCTTATACGCTTTCCCGCTCGCCACGGCGGTCGTGAAAGTAAATGAGCCGTTGGCGGTGACCGCTAGTGCGTTGGTCCCGTTGTCGAGCAGCGTCACGGAGCCTCCGCTGTTCAGGCCTGAGACTGCTCCGCCGATGGTGTAGGTATTGGCCTTACAGGCGACCACAACGTTGGCCACATTGGCTGCGACTACGGTGCCCGAGCCGACCGTGACGGTGCAGGTCTCGCCCGAGGGTTGCGTGCCGACCGTGACGGCGTAAGCAGTGCCGCTGGCCAACGGCGTAGTGAAGGTATATTTCCCGTTGGCGCTGACAGTAAGGGCATTCCCTCCGTTGTCGAGCAAGGTGACGGAGCGGCCGGTGAGCAATCCGGAAACTGTGCCGCCGATGGTGTACGTTTTGGGTACGCAGGCGACCGCGACGCTGGTGATATTGGCAGCGACCACTGGGCCCGTGCCGCTCGTCACTGTGCAGGTTTCGCCGCTAGCCTGCACGCTCACGGTCACATTGTAGTTAGTTCCGCTGGCCAGTTTGGTGGCGAAAGTAAACGCGCCGTTCGCCGCTACTTTCAGTGCACCGGCGCCATTGTCGAGCAAGGTGACCGATCGACCGGTGATCAATCCGGAAACAGTTCCGCCGATGGAGTAGTCGTTGGCTTTGCACGCGACTGCGACTGTGGTGACATTGGTGGAAACGACTGTGCCGGTTCCCTTCGTGACGGTGCAGATTTCGCCCGAGGGTTGCGTCCCGACGGTGACTTTATATGCGGTGCCGCTGTTTAGAGCTGTGGTGAAGGTGAATGCGCCGTTGGCAGTTAGAGTAAGCGAATTGGCGGCGTTGTCGAGTAGCGACACCGAGCGGCCGCTGATCAACCCGGTAACAGCGCCGCCGATGGTGTATGTGTTCGCTTTGCAGGCGACCGCGACGCTGGTCACGTTGGCGGCAACCACCGTGCCCGACCCTGACGAGACGGTGCAGGTCTCACCCACGGCTTGGACGCTGATGGTGACGGCATAAGCCGTGCCGCTCGCCAGCTTCGTGCCGAACGTGAACGTGCCATTCTTTGCGACTTTCAGGGCATTTCCGCCGTTGTCGAGCAGCGTCACTGAGCGTCCCGTGATCAACCCGGACGACGTGCCGCCGACAGAGTAGTCGAGGGCTTTGCAGGCGACCGCAACATTGGTCACGTTAGCCGAACCCACCTTGCCCGCGCCATTGGTGACGGTGCAGGTTTCGCCGGAGGGTTGGACACTCACGGTGACCTTGTACGCGGCGCCAGTGGCGAGGGCCGTGGTGAAGGTGAAGGCTCCGTTGGCAGTGACGGTGAGCGCGTTGGCGCCGTTATTAAGAAGCGTGACGGAACGGCCGCTGATCAGCCCGGATGCGGTGCCACCGATGGTAAAGTTGGCAGCTTGCGCATAGGTTGCTGAGGCAAGAACCACCAGGCACGCGAAAAGAGTTGTGTACACCTTCGAACGATCAATGCGCATAAGGACCTCCGGCTGAAATCACGAGCCTCCTGTGAGAGGCCGGCCACGACTTATCAGGTCGCGGCAAAAAAGAACTTGAATATTTGAGTCACGGGCGCGGCGGACACAGGCCCGCATGTTCTGCCCCAACGGTGTTTGCCGCCGAAAAGTGTGGGCACCACGACATGCACATCGGATTGGTGACTTCCCATCAGATTTCGTATCAATCTATCTATTCGGGCGGACAATACTGCATGCGTCTTTAACTCGGGGGGGCACAAGCGGGGCAAAGACCTTGCGAGGGTACCGTTGTTTCCAAACATTCGTCAAGTGAATAGATAATAAATCGCAAACAAGGTCGTCCTCTTCAAACGAGGCCATGGTAGCCGTGTCCAGCGCTTCGAGCAAAGTTTGCTGCAAGATTTTGCATACGACATCTATTCATCAACTGACGAAGTACCGTGCCGTCTTTCTGACTGTGAAAGCGCAACATTCTGCACTTCTTCGATTTTGGTCGAAAGGAAATGCTTCGGAGCTGGGGCAAGAATAGCAGGGCGAGTGGAGCGTCGCGTGCAGAGTGATCAAGAGATCCCAATTCGGGATCGTTAGTGCAATGAGGGGCCCGTTTTTTTGACGCTGTGCAAGAAAAAGGCTTGCATTTGCAAATATTGTCTGATTAAATCCGTCAACGCTCGAATCCCCCGCAGTTTCTTCCCCGTTCTGTTTGCGATTTCAACCGGTAGTTGTTGCTATTGGGCGCGGTTAGCCCCGGCCAAGTCGTAACGATTCCGCGCCGTGACGCGGAAATTTCTGTGAGTCAAAGCCCCGGCATTCAGCGCGAAGACGAAGAATCAACCGCACTTCGGCCACCAGGCCGGAGCCAGCGGAAGTATGGAAAGGCTCAAAATGTTAATCCCTGCGATGAAGATGACTGCGACAACCAAGATTCATAACGTCCTTACGCTTTCGCTGGCAGCGCTGTTCTGCCTGTTCTCTTCCTCGATTGCAAGTGCGCAGACCACGCTCTCCGCCACTTCGGTGAACATTGGCAGCGTGGTGGTGGGCGAGACGAGTGCGATTAAGACCGTCAACCTGAAGAACCTCCAGGCGGTTCCCTTGAGTATTTCGCTGGCGGTGACGGCGGGAAATCCCCCCTACGCCCTGCCTACGGCTGCGGCAAATCCGTGCGGAGCGTCGCTGGCCGCCCACGCCAATTGCAATATCGGGTTCACGCTTACTCCCAGCGCTTTGGGCGTGCAGCCCGCAGGCACGTTGACGATTACGACGAACGCCACGAATAGCCCGCAATTTGTGTCGCTATCTGGAACGGGAATTGCCCCCGTTGCACTCGCGCCGCCTTCTTTGACATTCGCGGCTCAACTTGTGGGAACGATGAGCGTTCCCAAGACAGTCACGGTCACCAATAAACAGAACGTTCCGCTGAACATCTCTCTGCCTTCGATCACGGGACCCAACGCCGGCGACTTCGTGGTCAGCGACCTAACTTGTCCCTTCGTGCCCTCGTCCCTTCCTGCAGCACCAGCCAGTTGCCAGCTTTCAGTAACGTTCACGCCCTCTGCTTCGGGAACGAGAACGGCGACACTGAACATCTCGGATGACGCCCTGTTCAGCCCACAGACAATTGCTTTGAAAGGCTCCGGCAACGCACCGGTAACCCTTACTCCGAATTCGATTACCAACTTCACAGCGAAGGTCGGCACCACCAGCGCCTCCAGAATTATTACGATCAAGAACGGGAATACGACCGTACCGCTGCACATCTCGACCCTGCAGTTCAGCGGAGACTTCGAGCGGACGGCAACTACTTGCCCCTTGGCGCCGGCAGGGCTGGGTGGACTCGGGACGACGGCGACGTGCACGGTCTCGGTGACCTTCGATCCAAGTATTGGCGGTACGCGCGACGGCCAGCTTCAAGTAGTCGACGATGCCGCGACCAGCCCGCAAGTAGTCAATCTCCAGGGCGCAGGCACTTCTCCGCTCACCATTTTGCCGACGACGCTGTCTTTCCCGGCACAGTTGGTTGGCAGCGTGAGCGCAACCAAGACTGTCGCGCTGACCAATAACGAGATTCAACCGGAGAGCTTCACGCTCGGACTCACCTCGTCGCTCGGCGTCGTCGATTTCACCGACGGTAGCAGTTGCCCCGGAGGCGTGATCGCCGCCAAGTCCTCCTGCCTTATCAATATCAACTTCACTCCCAGTTCGACCACCCCCACCACCCGCACTGCGGCGCTGACGGTTACAGATTCGGCGCCTGGGGGTGCGCCACTCACGGTGTCATTGACCGGGTCCGCCACTGCTACCAATCCGCCCGCGGCAGTTTCCGTGGTATCGCCAGGGGCGGGCGCATCCGGCACGATCGTGCCCGTGACCATCACCGGCAACGGCTTCACGCACTTCACGTCTTCCTCGGTCATTACCTTCGCTGAGACGAATACTCCTACGATTCCCTGCGACATTACTGTATCTAGTGCTACCGCACTCAGCCCCAACCAGATCAACGCTACGCTCACGATCAGCGGCGCGGTCTTCGGTGCGTGCAATATCAAAGTTGTCACTCCACTCGCCGGCGGAGGGAACGAAACCGCGAGTTTGAAATCGGCCTTCATCATTGCCGATCCGACGAACACGCACACGATCACCGGCGTCACTCCGGCTTTCGGCACACAAGGCCAGACGCTTAACATTGCCCTCGCTGCAGTGGGGACACACTTCATACAAGACACTACCTACGGCAATTTCGGCGCGGGCATCACCATCAACTCGTTGACGATTACGGACGCGACCGATGCCGTTGCCAATATCACGATCAGCAACACCACGCCGGTCGGCTACCGGACGATCACGCTGGCGACCAATGGCGAGATTGCGACGTCGGTCCTGTCGCCATCGGGCAATCCGATCTTCCAGATCGGGCCCAACGGTGCAACCCTGGTCAGCGTCAGCCCCAATACAGAGCCGCAGAGCTTCGCTGGCCCAATCACGCTGACGGCTCTCGGAACGCATTTCCTGCAGAACGCCACCACGGTCACGATTGGCGGCGGCATCATTGTGGGGAACGTCGCCGTGAACAGCCCGACCAGCGCCACGGCGCAGATTATCGTGCCAGCCAACGCTCCGCTCGGAACCGAGAACGTGACCGTGTCGACGGGCGGCGAAATCGCGACTCTCTACAACGGCTTCACTGTTACCGGTTCCACCCCAGCCCTGATCTCGGTCTTGCCGAGTTCCGGCCAGCAGGGGCAGTCGCTGAGCGTCGTCGTCACGGGAAACTCGTTTACGAATTTCGTTGCCGGGCAGATCTCGGCAGAGTTTAACGGCAACATTCCTACCGGCGCCATCACGGTGATCTCGCCGCATCAGGTAAGCATTCCCATCAGTATCGCCACCGACGCCAACGTGGGCGGCCTTACCGCGAATCTGATCAGCGGCCCGCCCGGCAGCACGACTCTGTTCCCGTTCAGCTTCACAGTGACCCCTTCGAGCGCGTCGATCGTCAGCGTTGTGCCCAACAACGTGCCGCAGGGCGGCCAAGTGACGCTAGCTGTAACGGGCTTCAACACTATCTGGAATCAATCTGATACCACGGCTGCTTTTTATCCGGCCGGCGTTCCCACGCCCAGCGTGAATGAAATTACGATCAACAGCGCGACCAGCGCGAACCTGAACATTTCTGTCCCCACTACCACTCCCCCCGGATCCTATCCGTTCTTTATGGCTACTGGCGGCCAGATCGTCAGTGCGTCGATCCACGTCTTCGCCAACACGCCGACGTTGACGATGAGTCCGGCCAACGGGCTGCTTCCCTCGGGTGCGGTACCCAATAGTTTCAGCGTCAGCTTTACTGGCCAGTTCACGCACTGGGGTTCTACCACTCTGCCGGTTATCGCCGGCGAAGGCGTAACCTTGTCGGGCTTCACAGTCACCAGCCTGACCAGCGCGACCGCAACCGTGAATATCGCCGCGGCTGTGAACGGAACTCCCACCGCCGTCGGTCAGCGTTTGGTCACGTTCACCACGGGCGGAGAGACTGTTACCACCTACTTCAACGTTACGTCGACGCCGGTTGGCATCATCAGCGTCACGCCGTACCACGGGCCGCAGAGTGTTACGCAAAACGTCGAAATTGTTGGTCTAAACACGCATTTCACGAGCGGTGTGACTCAGGTTCTGTTTGGTCCGCAAATCACCGTGAACAGCGTGACGGTCAACAGCGCGGCGGACCTGATCGCCAACATCACCACCAGCTATATGAACGCTGGTGTTTTAACGGCGACTCCGCCCGGATGGCAGCAGGTCTACGTCAATACGGGATCGGAAATGCTGATTGCCGGCTTCCTGGTAGATACGCCGGCTTCGCCAACAATTCTGAGTGTGTTTCCGCCGAGCGCCCCTCAAGGCGCGACAGTGCAGGTCACCATTACCGGCTCGCTCACCAACTGGCTGCAAGGTACAACCGAAGCCATTCTCGGCGCAGGCGTGAGCGTTCTCAGACCTGACTATCAACAGTCCGACTTCCGCCACGGCGACCCTTGCAGTCTTCCCGACGGCTCCGGTGGGCGGCAATAGTGTGATTATGATTACCGGCTCTGAGATCGACAGCGGGACCGGCTTCAGCGTCACTCCGAGCCCAGCGTCGATCGTGAGCGTCGGACCCAACGTCCCTTGCAATCCGGCATTGGTGAACTTAATTCGCTGCCCCGGCGGCAGCGGCGGATCATCGGCCGCTCCGTGGGTGGTTGCGCAACTGCAAACCACGACCCTGAATATCGTCGGATTGGGGACGCACTGGCTGCAGGGCGGCACTACGATGAGCTTCGGTCCGGGCGTCGTCGTCGATGCATTGACGGTTAGCAGTCCCACGACGGCGACGGTTCAGATCACCGTGCTTTCAAGCGCTCCGCTGGGCTTCGCGACTCTGACTACATTCACTGACGGTGAAGTAGTGAGCCTGCAACAGGCGATCGATATTGAATCGGGAGTTCCCCAGCTTCTGGCCATATCGCCCACAGCAGCTCAACAGGGCGCCAGCTTGACAGTGGAGATTCTGGGCCGCTTCACGCACTTCAACCAGACGACGACCAACGCCGCCTTCAACCAGGAATTCCCAGGGGACATCGTGGTGAGTTCGATCAATGTGATCGATTCGCAAACCATGACCGCGAACATCACGGTGAGCCCGCTCTCCTATGTCGACTTCAGCCCCATTTGCAGCCACACTCTCACGATTACTACAGGCAGCGAGCAGGTCGGCGGTCTGCACGGAAACTTCTGCATCGCGCAGGGCGCGGAAGAAATCACCAACGTCACTCCTACCGAGCTCGGTCAGGGATCCACGTTCCCCATAACGATTACGGGTTCGGCGACCAACTTCGTACAGGGAGAGACGCAGGTCAGCTTCGGCGATCCGAACTTCGCGGTTGGGCAAATCACCGTGAACAGTCCGACGAGCCTGACGGTGCCGGTGGCGGTTTCGACCTCGGCAGCCAACGGGTTCAAGACCGTCACAGTTACAACCCTCGGTCAGGTCGCGTCGCAGCAGTATGCGTTTTCGGTGATCCCGACCGTAGCTACGCTCAATGAAGCCATACCGAACCAGGCTGAGCAGGGCGCGGGCGCGCCGCTCTCCCCGTCACCATCTCCATTTGTCCGGCTGCTCGGCCAGTACTCGCATTTCAGCTCGTCGACTACAGCTACTTTCGGCGCCGGTGTCGTGGTGCAGTCGGTCGCATTCGTGAGTTCAACTGAAGTGGATGCGACCATCACCATCGATCCGCTGGCCTATGTAGGCGGCCGTGTGGTTACGGTGACGACGCCGAACGTGCCTTGCAGTGATCAGCCCGCCAACCCAGCTCCGAATGTCACGTACGTGGGTTGCACACCCGGCAGTTCCGCCGGTACCGGCAGTGAAGTTATCACCGCCAGCGTGTTCACGATTATTCCGGGGCCGGCGATCATCACCGCCGTTAAGCCCAACACCGGCAACGAAGGCCAGGAAGTGATCTTCAACGTCACGGGTGCGAACACGCACTGGCAGCAGAACTTCACTCAGTTCTACATGGCGGGTGTCGGTTCCGATCTGACCGTCAACTCCGTGGTCATCAACAGTCCGACCAGCGCTACCGTCGATCTGAGCATTTCTCCGACCGCGACGGCCGGAGCGCGCTCGATCTACATGGTCACCAACGGCGAATCGCTGACTGACAGCGGTGCGTTCGTGGTGACCGGCGGAATTCCGGTGATTACGTATCTCAGCCCCAACAATGGTCTGCAGGGGAGCACCGGGCTGGAAGTCGTGATCAACGGCAACGCTTATACGCAATGGGCCGCGGGCGTAAGTGTGCCCACTTTCGGTCCTGGTGTCACGGTTGAGTCATTCCAGGTGGACGATGCTTCTCACATCTCAGCCGTCATCGACATTGATCCGGCGGCTCAGGTTGGCTATCGCACAGTCGTCGTTCAGACGGGAGCACAAGGTCTCACGAGCAACTTCCTGGTGACCGCGCCTGCACCGCCGCCGACGCCTTACATCTGGTTGCTGTCGCCCAGTTCGGGCCTGCCGGGCCAGACTTTCAACGTGACCTTCTATGGCGCATTCACGCATTGGGATCCTGGAACGGGTCCGGCTTGCGGCCAGACGGGTACGACCTTAACCGGCTTCAACGCAGCGGTGACGGTGAATTGCTTCCAGGTCACCAGCCCGACCACGGCCACGGCCAACATCACCATCAGCCCGACGGCCACTGCGTCGGTCAGCGACCTGACGTTGACCACCAACTCGGTCATCCCCCAGGAGGTGGATAACGCTCAATTCAGTGTGGTGATTGCGCAGCCGGTATTGAGCATTGTCGATCCAGGCTCGGCGATTCAGGGCGCGCAGAACATCACGGTCAATATTCTCGGCCAGTACACTACGTTCGACAGCACCACTACGTTCACCTTCGGCCCCGGCATTACTACAAATGGAGCGCCGACGATTCTTGGGCCCACCATTGCGACCCAGAGCATCAGCATTAATCAACTGGCGCCGCTGGGCGGAAGCTCCGTGGTTGCCGTTACGCCAGATGCCACCAACTCTCTCGACGTGACTGTCAGTGGTGCTGGCTTCACCGTGACTCCGAGCCTGGCTCTGATTTCGGCCATCAACCCCAACACCGGTCTGCAAGGCCAGACCTACACCAACGTGGCCATCACCGGCCAGAACACGCATTGGGATAGCTCGACGGCGTTTACTTTCGGCGCGGGCATCACGGTTAGCAATGTAAGTGTGACCGATGCGACTGACGCCAATGTCACCCTCACAATACCTGCCCTCGCTTCTGAAGGGCCTACCAGCGCCACCGCGACCACCGGAGGGGAAGTCGCGCACATCAACAACGGCTTCGTGGTTCAAGCGGGCACGCCGTTGCTGCTGTCGTCCGGACCGGGTTCGGAGCCGCAACAAGGCGCCGCCATCTTCACCATCCTGAGCCAGGCGACAACTTGGTTGTCCAATCCGCCCACGGTTTCTTATGGCCCCGGAATAACATTGACCAATGTGAATGTGACCAGCAATACGTCAATGACAGTCGACGGGTACGTGTCGCCCTATGCCTACGTCGGTCCCTACAACTTGACCGTCACTTCTGGCACTCAAGTGCTCGGCATCGCGAATGCTGTCTTCGTCAGTCCAGGGCCAGCGGTTATCAATGACTTAATTCCTTCGAGCGGCGGACAGGGCGTGAACCTGCCGGCAGTGCAGATTAACGGGACAAACACCAGCTGGATCCAGGGAACGACGCAACTCAGCTTCCCCGGCATCATCATCAACAGCTTTACGGTGAACTCGCCAAATTCGATCACCGCCAACATCACCGTTTCCGACTCTGCACCCGCGGGAGAAGTGTCGGTTACTGCGACCACTCTGGGTGAAATCGCGACTGGGATCAACGTCTTTACGGTTGGCCAGACGCAGCCGGAATTACTCTCGGTCGTTTCCGGCAGCGGCGTGCAGGGACAAACTGAGACCGTCGCTCTCACAGCGGATTTCACGAACTTCGTGAACGGAACTACCACTGCTAACTTCGGCGCCGGCATCACTGTCAACTCGGTGACCGTATCGAGTGCAACCTCGGCGGCCGCCAACATCACCGTCCAGCCGACGGCGACGCTCGGATCCCGAAATGTTTCGGTCACCACGGGAGCCGAAGTTGTCTCGCTTGCGAACGCTTTCCAGGTGACGGTCGGCCCAGCGGCCATTGCCAGCCTGAGCCCGGCGTCCGCCGCACAAGGTAGTACTGCTACCGTGACGGTTACTGGCAGTCAGACCCACTTCGCCAGCGGCGTCACCAGCGCCGCATTCGGCGGGGGCATTTCAGTTACCGGCATCACGGTGAATAGCGCGCTTTCGGCCACCGTCAACATCTCCATTCCGAACACCACGGCAACAGGTGCATATAACGTCACGTTGACTACGGGTGGAGAAGTTGCCACGATCCTTGGCGGCTTCACCGTGACTCCGGGCACTCCGCAACTGATCGCCGTAACTCCACCCACGGGCAATCAGGGCGCAACCAACCTCAACGTCACGCTTACCGGCCTGTTCACCAATTTCGTGAACGGGACCAGCGTGGCCGGCTTTGGCACTTCTGACATCGCCGTTAATTCGACGACTGTGACCAGCGCGACTACCGCAGTGGCCAATATCAACATCAGCCTGACCGCGGCGCTTGGCTTGCGGAATGTGACGGTGACAACGGGCGGGCAAGTGGCAAGCATTGCCGGCGGCTTCTCTGTACTCGCGGCAGGCCCGAGCGCTGTCCTCAACCCGGCTTCAGCTCAACAAGGCGCTTCCGAAACGATTCTGATTACCGGTACCAACACTAATTTCGGATCGACCACGACCGTCAACTTTGGCAACGACATCACGCCGGGTACGGTGACCGTGAGTAATCCAACCAGCGCCTCGGTTCCGATATCGATCGACAATGTGGCAGCCCTCGGCGTACGCAGCGTAACCATCACCACGGGTGCGCAGGTCGCGACGGCCACGTTCACCGTCATCGCAGGCACGCCGCAAGTGACTTTGATCAATCCGAACACAATTCAACCCACGCAGAGCGAGAGCGTGACTGTGACCGGAGTATTCACCAGTTGGGTGAATGGGACGACGGTTGCCAACTTCGGCCCCGGAATCGCTGTAGGAGGCGCGCCCGCTGGCACCTTCGGTCCCGTGACCGTTAATAGCGCCACCGCTCTGACGGCAAACCTGGTCACGGCTGGTGCTCCAACCGGCTTCACGACGGTACAAATCCAGACTGGGGCGCAAACCCTTACCGTCAATGACGGAATGTATATTGCGACCTGTACATCAACCGCGCCAACCGTGGTTAGGATCAGCCCCGCGAATGGTCTGACCAACGTGCCGCTGAATTCGCAGGTGCAGGTGCAGTTCAGTGTGCCTATGAATCGCAGCACGTTCTCGCTGGGGAACACGGTCGGCACGACGGTCTACTTCCACGACACAGTCACCAACCAGGAAGTGCCGGGAACGATCACGCTGGATGCATCGGGCACGATTGCGACGATTGCCCCCAGCGAACTGCTGGCCGCCGGCCGGCAATTCCAGGTGTACCTGAGCTACGAAGACTACGTGCAGGATGCCTGCGGAACGAACCTGAACAGCGTGGCGTATGACTTCACCACCGCTTTCAGCAGCAGTACCACGGGTCCGACGCTGACGGGCACCAGTCCGATCAACGGCGACACGAATATTCCGTTGAAAGGGAATGCAACTGGCGGAACGCCGGTTGTCTTGCAGTTCAGCACGCCGATTGATCCCATCACGGTGCAGAACGGCTTCTCCATGGCGACGGGCGGCACTCCGGTGTCAGGAAACTTCACGTACTCTGCCGATGACGAGACGATTACCTTTACACCCGTCAGTGCTCTCACGGCGGGTACCACTTACACCGTGAGCTACAGCGCGCTGATCACGGATACCACCGGCACTTCGCTCACCAACCCCGGCAGCTTCAGCTTCACGGCCGGGAGCGCCAGCGACACGGCCGCTCCAACTGTGATCCTCGTCGACCCCGCCGACAACACGTTCGGAGTGGGTTTGAACGTGACTCCACACGTCACGTTCAGCGAGCCGGTCAACGAATTAACGATTGCAGCAGCGCTCTCTTTGCAGTTGCCGGATGACAGCGGGCCCACCATCATCGTGCCCGCCACAGTGACGGTTTCAGCCAACCGCCTGACTGCGACGCTGACGCCGGGTTCTCCGCTTCTTCCCAATACCTATTACAACCTGTATCTGTGCGGCTTCACGAACATCGCCGGCAACAATGGCAGTTGCTTCAGCTCGAATTTCTACACTGGCACGACTGTCGTAACCAGCCCCGTCACAGTGGCCACCATCAGCCCAGCTAACGGACAAACCGGCGTCCCATTGAACACGCAAGTCGTGGCGGTCATGAGTAATAAAATCGATCCCACGTCGGTTACCAACAGCGCCATCACGGTCACGCCTTCAGGCGGCAGCGCCATCGGCGGAACGGTCGCACTGGCCAGTGACGGCGTGACTCTCACGTTTGCGCCCACGTTGGCACTGTCGCCTTCCGCTACCTACAACGTATCGGTTGGCGGCTTTAACGACATCGAGGGCAATGCCGTCACTGCCATGTCGCCCACTTCGTTCACCACCGGCACCAGTTCGTACGGCAGCGGATCGTTCACCCTGGTTTCGACCAGCCCGGGCAATGGAGCCACGGCCATCTCGGTAACCAGCCCTGTAACGTTCACCATGAGCAACCTGATCCTCTCGGCGTCGGTGAATGGCAGCACGGTTCTCGTCTATGACAACACTGCCGGTGTATACGTAGCGGGTACATTCAGCGTCAGCGGGAAGAGCGTGACCTTCACCCCTCTGACTCCCTATCCGGCCAACGCCCAGATGTTCGTGGGAGTGAACGGTCTGAAGGATGAGGCGGGCAATTCGGACGCACAGTACTGGTACTCGTTCACGACCGCCAACACGGCAGACATCACGCTGCCCACGGTAACCATCTTGCCGGCCAACGGCACTACCAACGTCGGCACGAACGCGCAGGTGGTGCTGACATTCTCGAAGTCGATCAATCCCTCGACGATTACCACGAACACGCTGGCGCTGTTCAACGGCGATACTCCGATCGGCTACAGCTACACGATCTCTCGCCGATAACCGCACCATTGTCATCAACGGGGGTGGCAGCGCCTGGGCCTCGGGCGCGACCATTACGGTTGAACTGAGCAACGGCATTCAGGATCTGTCGGGGAATGCTCTGCTGCCTGTCAGCAGCCAATTCACCCTGACCACCGAGCTCAACGGCAGTTCGCCATCGGTAATTTCGATGCGTCCCGGCAACGGCGCAACCAACGTCCCTGCCAGCACGGTCGTGACGCTGTTTATGAACGCCGCGATGAATGCTTCGACTATCGCCGGAGCTTTGCACGTCACCGAGAACGGTGTGCTGGTTACGGGAACAGTGCAACTATTCAGCAACGGGCAGGCAATCGAGTTTACGCCGGCCATACCGTTCAATCCCGGCGACCTGATTCAGGTTTTCCTGGGTTCGGCGGCACAGAGTTCGACCAGTGTCCCGCTGAACGAGCTTCTCGGGACAGTTCACCGTCGCTGGATCGCCGACGACGACCGCAGCGCTTGTACAGGCGGTCAACCCGTTTCCGAGCGCCACCAGTGTTCCGCTGAACACGGTCATTCAGATGGAGTACAACCAGCCACTGCTGGCCAGTACGGTCACGTGCAACGGAAACTCGGGATCGGTAGACTCTATGAATACGCCACGGGCATAGCCCTGACCCCGACGTTGTCGCTGTCAGCGAGGGCAGGTGATCAACATCGCGCCGACCAGCCCTCCTTGCGGGATCGCAGTATCAGGTCTACGTCGACTACAACTCGAACGTGACGAACACCGACGGCGTTGCAGTGCAGCAGTACAGTTTCAACTTCACGGCGGGCACGGCCGCGGATAACGCCGCGCCCACCATTGTCTCGGTGGCGCCAACCAACAACGCCACCAACATCGGCACCAACGCCGCCCGTTTCGGTGAACTTCAACAAGGCCATCAACCCGGTCTCGGTGACCGGCAGCACGATGCAGTTGACCGCGGGCTCGATCACCGAGGTCCCCTCGAGCATCAGCTTCAGCCCAACTACACGCGGGTCTCGATTACGCCGCAGGCCCCGCTGCCGGCCAGCACGCAGATGACGGTTGCGATCAACGGCGTGACCAGCCAGTCGGGCACGGCGGTCGCCAGCCACATCAACGAACTTCAACACCGCGGCGGAGCCGGACTTCACCGCGCCATACGTGGTCAACACCAGCGTGCTAGAGCGGACAGACGAATGTTCCGGTGAACTCCGTGTTCACCATGCCGTTCAGCAAGCCAATGGACATCGGCAGCTCGCCGCGAATGTTACGACGTCAACTGTCTGCGGACGCGCCAACGGGAACGGTATCCCGGCGACGGTCTCCTGGAGCGCCGACCAGACCACGATTTTCATTCGCTGCCCACCAGCCCATTGAGTGTCGGACACCAATATTTCCTGGATAGCGATTACCTGACCGATCTGGCCGGCAACCCGCAGCAGGGACTTCAATATCGGCTTCACGACTTCGTTCAGCTCCAACACCACCCCGCCGACGGTGGTGAACACCAGCCCGGAGAACGGCGAGACCCAAGTCCCGGTGAATGCTCCGGTCCAAATTCTTGTTCAGCGAGCCGATTCAACCGACCAGCATCGGCCAGATCACGCTCACGACGGGGGCAACCCGGTCGCCGTTACGCCGTCGTTCAACGGCGCCAACCAATTGCTGACCCTGACGCCGACGCTGCCGTTACTGCTCCAACGCCAACTACACTCTCACGATTACAGGCGTCGAAGACACGGCCGGCAATCTAATGACAGGCACGGTTACGAATACGTTCACGACCGGGCCAACGTTCAACTTGCTCCACCCGTCGGTGACTGTGGTGGATCCTGCCAACGCCACGACCGGCGTCGGCACCAACGTGACAGCCGCACATTGTCTTCAACGAGCGGCTCAATCCGCTCAGCGTCGTCAGCAGCTCCAACGAGACTGTACAACAACGGCTCCGTGGCCCTGTACAACAACGCCACCGGCCAATGGGTCCCAGTCACGGTCAGCATGTCGGCGGACCGGCTGACGGCGACCATCACACCCACCTCGCCATTGCAGCCGAATACTACGTACGAAATCTATGTGGGTACCAGGGAGTTAGCCTACTACGATGTTGCCGGCAACACGGCGGTCGGCTATCAGCGGCGGCTTCGTGACCGGCACTGGTTCCGACACGACCCATGCCACGGTGAGCACCATCAGCCCCGGCAACGGGCAAACGGGCGTGCCGCTGAACGCGCAAGTCGTCGCAGTGATGAATGACCGCATCGATCCCACGACAGTTACCAACAGCTCCATCACGGTCACGCCGTCGGGCGGCAGTGCGATTGCGGGAACGGTCACGCTGGCCAGTGACGGCGTCACTCTCACCTTTGCGCCGGCTGCGGCCCTGACGGCTTCCACGCTCTACAACGTTTCGGTGGGCGGATTCAAAGACGTGGAAGGCAATACGGTGACGACCTTCACCAGTTCGTTCACGACCGGTACCACTTCCGCGCGGATCGTTCACGGTGCTTTCGACCAGCCCGGTCAGCGGAGCCATCGGCATCTCAGTCACCAGCCCGGTCACCTTCACCATGAGCAACCTGATCAATCCGGCGTCGGTGAATAGCAGCACTGTTCTTGTGTACGACAACACCGCCGGTATCTATGTCGCGGGATCGTTCGCTGTCAGCGGGAACACGGTGACCTTCACGCCGCTGAGCCCGTACCCGGCTTCCGCTCTGATGTACATAGGAGTGAACGGATTGAAGGATGAGGCCGGGAATTCCGATGCGCAGTATTGGTACACGTTTACGACGGCGAACACGGCGGACAACACGCCGCCTACCGTGACCATCTCGCCAGCCAACGGCACAGCCAACGCTGGCTTGAACTCGCAGGTGGTGCTGACATTCTCGAAGTCCATTAACCCGGCGACCATCACCGCCAGCAGCGTCAACCTGCTCAATGGAGATATGCCGCTGAACCCGGCTACCTCCATCTCGCACGACAATCGAACCGTCGTTCTCAACTACAACAACAGTCCGTTGCCCGCCGGAGCCACGATCACCGTGACTACCTCGAGCCTGATTTCGGATCTGTCAGGGAACGCGCTGGCCAACACCACCAGCCAGTTCACTACGGTTCCGGCAACGTCAACTGCGGCGCCCACTGTCATCAGCATGCGCCCCGGTAACGGAGCGACCAACGTTCCTGCCACCTCGGCGATCACTCTGTTTACCAGCGGTCCCATGAATGCCGGGACACTGCCCGGAGCTCTGCACGTTTCACAAAACGGAGTGATCATCACCGGTACCGCGAGCGTGAGCAGCAACGGGCAGAGCATCGAATTTGTGAACGGCTCGCTGGTTGCAGGGGCGACGATCCAGGTCTTCCTCGATTCGACGGCCCAGGACGTTTACGGCAACAACCTGTCGTCCTTCTCCGGGCAGTTCACAATCGCTGGTTCTCCAACCAACACGACGCCCATCGTGCAGGCATCGAACCCGTTGCCGAGCGCCACCAATGTGCCGCTGAACGCCGTCATTCAGGTGGAGTACAACCAGCCTCTGCTGGCCAGTACAGTCACGTGCAATGGGGACTCGGGATCGGTGCGGCTCTACCAATATTCCACAGGCACCGCCCTGACGCCGACTTGCACCGTGAGTGGCGGGCTCATCACGATAAGCCCCGGCACTCTTGTCGCCGGATCGCAGTATCAGGTCTACGTGGACTACAACTCGAACGTCACAAATGTCGACGGTCTAGCGGTGCAGGCGTACGCCTACAACTTCACCGCGGGCTCGGTGGCGGACACTGCAGCGCCTACGATTCTGACGCTCGCTCCTTCCAACCTGGCGCAGAACATCGGGACCAACGCCGGCATCTCCGTAACCTTCAACAAGGCCGTCAACCCGGTATCGGTCACGGGCAGTTCCATCCAGTTGAGCGGAGGCGGAGTCACGGAAGTGCCGTCGAGCATCAGTTTCAGCAACAACAACACTCACGTCATCAATCGTGCCGCAGGCGCCGCTTCCGCCAAGCACGCAGATGACGATTGCCATCAGCGGCGTCACCAGCCAGGCCGGAGTGGCCGTCGCCAGCCAGAGCACAACCTTCAACACCTGGCGGGCGCTGATTTTGTCGGTCCCTACGTGGTCAATGCCAGCGTGGCCAATGGGCCAGACAGTGGGCACGAACGCTGTCTTCGCCATGCAATTCAACAAGCCGATCGACCCGGGCTCAGTCAACCCAGGGGGCATCAGCACCGATGTGTACCTTTACAACAACACGACAGGCACGTACCTGACGCCCACGATCAGCTTTAGCGCGGACCTAACCACTATCTTCCTCGCACCGGCACCAGGCCTGACCGCGGGCCAGTACTATCAAATCGTGTGCTTACTACGTGACCGACCTCTCCGGGAACCCACAGACAAACTTCTGCGTAAACTTCTATGCCGGAACCGGGGCTGTCACGACTGGACCGATCGTGCAGCAGGTTAGTCCGCCGACCGGCACTACGGGTGTTCCCATCAATGCGCCGGTGGAGATCCTGTTCAACGAGCCCATCTCGGGCGCTTCAATCTTAGGTGTGACGTTAAAGCAGGGCGGCACGGTGGTCCCGACTGCGACCACGCTGTACGACGGCGATCAGGGCATCCAACTGCTGCCGTTGGTCCCGCTGGCTCCCACCACGATGTACACCATCAACGTGACGGGAGTTCTGGACATCACCGGCAACGCGCAGTCCAGCTTCGCATCGCAGTCATTCACGACCGGAACCGGAACCGATCTGGTTGCACCCACGATCGTATCGACGAACCCAGTGAGCGGAGCGACGAGTGTGGCCGACACAACCACAATCCAGGTCGTATTCAGCGAGCCGATGGATCCGGCGTCTTTCGACACGAACAACAGCTTCAGACTGTATGACGACGTGACGGGCAAAGTTGTGCCGGCGACCGTTTCGTTCTCGGCCAATTACACAACGGCTACCTTGCAACCCATCTCGAACCTGACTGCAGGCGGTGTTGAATACATCATGTACATCGGGTACGGCTCGCCCTATTTAGATGACCTGGGTGGGAACAGGTTCTCGGGGACGTACATAACTTTCACCAGCCATTGAGGCGGGCGAGGGCGCACGCAGACTGTGACTAACGGAAGACTGAATGAGGGTCCGAGGATAGGTTTCCGGGATCGTCAAATTTTCCCGTGGGTGCGGGCGTCTGTCCACCCATCGCGCCCGAGCAGTTCTGATCCGCGGTGGTGTTTGGCGCCGCAGCATTAGCAAACGATCCGATCGTTGACTTGCCGCTACACGCAAACTAGAATCGCGGCCACATGAGCGACGCCTCTTCTCTTGTCGGCCAAACCATCTCCCACTATCGCATCGTAGAAAGCCTTGGCGGCGGAGGCATGGGAGTGGTCTACAAGGCTGAGGACACGCGGTTGCACCGCTTCGTTGCTCTGAAGTTTCTGCCCGATGAAGTCGCTCGCGATCCACAGGCTCTAGGCCGTTTCCGGCGAGAGGCGCAAGCTGCTTCGGCGCTGAATCATCCCAGCATCTGCACCATCTACGACATCGGCGAGGAGAATGATCGGGCCTTCATCGCCATGGAATATCTGGACGGTTCGACCCTGAAGCACCTGATCAAGGGGCGTCCGCTGGAACTTGACCAACTGCTCGATATCGCCATCGAAATTGCGGACGCGCTCGACGCGGCGCACTCTCAGGGAATCATTCATCGCGACATCAAGCCTGCCAACCTCTTCGTTACACGACGCGGTCACGCCAAGATCCTCGATTTCGGCCTGGCGAAATTGATGCCCGCTCGCGCCGGCAGCGCCCCGGCGGCTGAGGCCTTAGACGGCATGACCATGGGAGCTACGAGTCTGGGAAGCATGACCGCCACCTCAGGCGACGCGGCCGATCTGTTTACCAGTCCTGGGACCGCCGTGGGCACGGTCGCTTACATGTCGCCGGAACAAGTGCGGGGCAAGGAACTGGATCCGCGCAGCGATCTTTTTTCGTTCGGGACCGTCCTCTACGAAATGACTACGGGCCTGCTGCCGTTCCGCGGAGACACCAGCGGCGTGATGTTTGAAGCGATTCTAAATCGCGTTCCGGCACCGGCGTCGCGCAGCAATCCGGAAATTCCGGCGAAGCTCGACGAGATTTTGCAGAAGGCGCTCGAAAAAGACCGCGAGATGCGCTACCAGGTCGCCGCTGAAATTCGCGCTGACCTGAAACGCCTGCGGCGTGAAACCGATTCGTCGGGGCGAATTTCGTCGAGCAGCGGATCGCAAGCATCGGCCAGTTCGGCCGCGTGCGCTCTCTGGCTCCACGCCGGCAATGGCGGCGTCCTCGGCTTCCGGATCAGCGCAAGTTTCGTCCGCTTCCTCCTCTTCTTCTGTCCGGCAAGTGGCGGAGCAACACAAATTCGGGGTTGCCCTCACGTCGGTGATTCTGCTGGGGCTGGTAGGCGCCGCGGCATTTGGCATCTATTCCTATCTTTCTCGTAAGAAGTCAACGAGCTTCGAAAGCTTTACGGTCGCGCCGGTCACCGAAACTGGCAAAGCGTCGCTGGCGGCCGTTTCGCCTGATGCCAATTACATTCTGAATGTGCAGCGCGAGAACGGGCAGCAAAGTTTGTGGCTGCGGAATATTCCCACCAAGAGCAACACGCAGATCGTTGCGCCTTCCGATGACCGCTACTACAGCGTCGATTTTTCGCCGGACGGCAATTCGATTTACTTTACCAAGGATGAGAAAACAGAAAAAAATGTCTTCAGTCTGTACCGCGCGCCCGTGCTGGGCGGCAGTCTCGAGCGCATTGTCCACGACATTGGCAGCGTCATCAGCTTTTCGCCCGATCGCACGCACATTGTATTCATCCGCAAAAAGCGCAACGAGGGTGAAGGCGATCTGATCATTGCCAACGCGGATGGCTCGGCAGAAAAGCTTATATCGAAACAGAGCACGCGATTGAATTCGCCAGGCATGGTCGCCCGACGGAAAATGGATTGCGGCGACCGAATTCATGGCAGACCAATCGGCTCTATCCGCGCTGGATCTTTTTGATGCTGCAACGGGCGAGAAACAGGCATTCAAGAAATCCGATATGTATCTGACGGCTGCCTTGTGGCTGCCCGATGACAGCGGCATTCTGGTAGTCGGCAGCGGCCGAGACTCGAATTTCAATCGCAGTCAGATCGGCATCATTTCTTACCCGCAAGGAATCTACCGGCCGATCACCAACGACACGAATTCTTATCCGAGCATCAGTCTGTCGGCCGATGGCAAGACCATCGCGACTATTCAATCGCAATATGTTGGAACACTGGAAACCGCTACTTATGAAGGCAAGATGGCCGGGAAGCCGGTCACGATCAGCAACCGTCCGCCTACCAACTGGTTTGGCTGGACGCCCGACGGCAAACTTTTGGTCGAGCAGGAGAATGGCATTTTTCAAATGAATGCCGACGGCACGAATCGGGTGCCGCTGTTGCACGATGACGTTCCTTCGTTTGGCCCCATCTCCTGCGATCACGGGCGGTATGCGATTTTCGCTTCCGCCTCGCGCGGGGAGGGAATTCGATGAATATCTGGCGGTCGGACGCCATGGGCGGAAACCTGAAGCAGCTCACCACCGGCACCGACGACACGCCGGCCATGTGCTCACCCGACGGAAAATGGCTGGTGTACGCCAGCTACGATTCGGGAAAATTTGTGGCGAAGAAAGTCTCCGTGGACGGCGGAACTCCGACGCAGCTTTCCGATGCGTTGCTGACCTGCGGATGCGTCAACGTGTCGCCCGACGGAAAGTATCTGGCGTTTCAAACCCAGCCCACGACCGGAGGCCCGGTGGTCATCAAGATCCTCGATTTTGAGAGCCTACAGCCGGTGAAAATAATCGAGCGCGACCCGCGCGCGGGCGGCGAGATTCGCTATACCGCAGACGGGAAAACGATCGGCTACCCGATACGCGAGAACGGTTTGTACGCCTTGTGGGTTTCGCCGGTGGATGGCTCACCCGGCCATCGAGTGACCGAGTTCGAAACGGATCGCATCCCAGACTTTCACTGGAGCGCCGACGGCAAAACTCTGGGTTTGCTGCGCACCCACGACGACAGCGATGTGGTGCTCCTCCGCCAGAAGGCTTCTTCTCACTAGTTTCAGCCAGGCAAGAAGATTGAGGACTACGCGAGTGTGCGATGGCCCAGCTATTGCGATCAAACACACATGCGCACCCGCGCCGCCAGTTCAAGGCCGGCGGCATCTCGGGTTCGAAGTGGAGTCTTGTTGTAGTGTTTCCTACGCAGCTTTTCTTAAGCCGGCGGACATCTCTTTATCTTTGCCGGCAGAGTCGTGGGCTCGGAGCTGCGATGCGATGGCAATCAGGAAGCACACGACGGCAAGTTCAAACAGGTTACGCTGCGATAGTTGCAGTGCCGTGAACAGCCCCTTGGCAATGTTAAGATGCACCGCTCCACCGCACACAAGAGCAATCCATCCGAGGTAGTACGTGAGTTTTCCAATCAACTGTAGACGGCTGGCGTGATCCATGAAGTCCTCCCATTAACGTGCGGCGGGCAGTATAGTACTGCACTAATTTAGGTGCAAGAGGTTTTTCGACAAATGCGCGGAATTTCGCTGTTCGCGTCGGCGTGTTGGCGATAATTTGGGCGGTGAAGGCATAGTTGCAATTGGCTGCAACCAGGGCGCAAAAATTATCAGCCTTGCACTGATTCAGACTTCGGGCTAGAGTAACTCAGGCAGTTACCGAACGGCACTTCCGCCGTACTCCCCTCTACCATCCCCCTGCAGCCTTCCCCCTAGTTTATCTTTCAGGAGACGTGTAATGACCAAGCTAGGGTTCCGGTTTTCTTTTTCCGTCGCTTCCACGATGTTCATCCTTTTACTGTGTTCCACCCCGGCGGCCCTGGGTCAGGGTGCGGACGCCCGCGCGGCTGCAATCGGTGGCGTTGTTTTAAGCCGACCGTTGCCTGCGTTTGCACTCGCTTCCGCAGCAGATCTTCTCCACTCTGATCGTGGCGATCGTGACGACAAGAACAAAAACAATGGTTGCACCGTCCAGGGCAGAGGACGGGATAAGAGCAGCAACTGCACCGCGGTTCCCGAAGGTGGGACTGCCATTGCATATCTGTCGCTTATAGCCCTCGGTTGCCTGGCCACGGGGATCTTCAGGAGTCGACAGGCGCGCGTGCGCGAAGTCGAGTAGCTGGTTTAGAGGAGGGCCCGAGAAATTCCTCCGGCTCGAGGTCTTCCGCTCCACACAGCTGCGAGGTTCCAGCCAGCAAACGAGCCCTTTCCGTGAATCAGTGCCCTCTTCGGTTACTATGCAATCAGCTGCAACCTGGATCCAAGCAAATGTCGCAATTCTTGGACATAAAGTGCAAAGTATTGCACTCAGCCTAAGGCCGGGAGCGTGTCTGCTAGGGACACAGTGCTCCCTTCCGATGGTCTCTAGTCGCGGCGGTTCCAGTCGTCTTTCGGAATTGTAAGTTACACACAAATGGCATACTTAACCGTAGAACAGGGCAGCATGGCCTGCTTGAGAGGCCCACAGCTGGGTCATGGTCCGGTGTCGTGGCGGTCACAATCATGGGGCAGGCAAGGACCCAAGTGCGCAGTAGCCGAGCAATGGTTACTTCATACCGCTTGCAATGTTCTGCGATCACGTGTAAGCTCTATATTAATCAGGGCAAGCCAACGATCGATTGGCGTTCTCCTCTCCCCCGCCCTAATGGTTCGCCGAAAGTTTCCGTGTAGGTGTAAGTCCGAAGATCAGGTGTATTGGCGTGGGGCCAGATGTGCTATGATCTTTATAGAAGTAGTAGGGATTGTCGGCCTCTGTAGAAAATGGCACTTGGTTTGCTCTTGAGTGGTTGATACCGAGAGCGATTGGATGACGGCGGCGTCGCTACTTTCCTCCCCGGAAAAAGGCCGGTAGAGACGGCGTTCACGATTGGTTCGTTGCGGTATGCAAGTCTCCCCCTTGGGTAGTTCTCCCCCTAATGGATCGCTTTGCTGAGATTGAAAGCGATTGTCTGGAAAGTGTTCATTTTTTTGGGGTCACATTGAACCTGTGACTTAGAGGGCGAAGCTATGGTCGCAACCGCGTATCCTGGGAATTGTCGCAGCCTGCTCCGCCGGTCGAATCGGGAACTGAAACCTGGTATGGGCTGCATACTCGGTCTCGGCACGAGAAGATTGTGGCGCAACGGCTGCAGGAGACGGGGCGTCGCAACGTTTCTTCCTCTGGTCACCGAGGTGCGGCGCTGGAGCGACCGCAAGAAGTCGGTGGAGTTGCCCCTGTTCAGCTGTTACGTGTTTGCCAGATTTTCGCCGAACCGTGCGGAACGTCTGCGAGTTCTGCGGGTCGATGGAGTGTTTGGTCTGGTTGGTGGCAGGGTGAAGGCATCGCCATTCCGGACGACCAGATTGCCGCGGTCCGCAGTCTGGTCGAAGGACAATTGCCCTGGTCCTCCCATCCTTTCCTGAAGATCGGCCAGCGGGTGCGCATCCGGAGTGGCGCGCTGGATGGCGTGGAGGGCGTACTGGTCCAGCGCAACGGAGATCGCACGCTGGTCATTTCCGTGGATGCGATCCAGCGATCGCTGGCAGTCCGTGTGGAAGGATACGCAGTCGAAGCCATTTAAGACTCTCTTGAAGGTCGCAGTCCTCCCTTTCGGGAAGGATTTAAATTCCTTGACGGAAAACACAATCGAAACCGTTCGCTTGCTGGTGGTCAGCCGGGAGCCGTCCGTGCTGGGTGTGCTCGGAGCGCGGGATGCGACGAAAGGCTGGCGATCTGGAAACAGCTTCCAACAGCTGGGAAGCGATGGAGCGCATGCAGTCCGGCGCGGCCTCCCACGTGTTAGTGCTGGACATTCCGCTCAAAGACGGCGACACCCTGCATTTTCTGCGCTGGCTGAGCCGTTTCCGGCCTGACCTGCCGGTCGTGCCCCTTTGCTGTCCGGACGATGCCGCCAGAGTGAAGGAGGCGACCGGTCTCGGCGGGGAAGATGTTGTGTGCAAGCCGTTCGACGCCGAAGCACCTCGAATCCGTCATCCACCGGCACCTGGATCCGGCGGGAAACGGCGATGCCGACATGGCCAGCCAGATATCGAACAACTCGGCCGGGACACGTTCTTTGTGAGCGCGAGCCTGATCATGCAGAAGCTTCGTGCGCAGGCGGCGCTGCTGGCCAAGACCGATGTTCCGGTGCTGATTGTGGGAGAAGCCGGAGTCAGGGAAGTACACGGTCGCCAGTCTGATTCACAAGCTTTCGGTACGCTCGGGATTCAAGCTGCTGCGCGTGAATTGCGCGGCCATGCCGGAGGCGGATGCTCGAAGCGGAACTGTTCGGCGACGATCGGGTTGCCGGTCGTCACGGCAGACCAGTCTGGGAAAATTTGCTGCCGGCGAAAAGGGTACGATCTTTCTCGAGGAAATTGCGGCGATGCCCGCCGGAGTGCAATCCCGGTTATTGCAGGTTTTGCAAAACCGACGAACTACGGACCGCCCGCGGGCTCCGAGGCGAGCGCGCCAATGTGAGAATCCTGGCCGCCAGCAGCGCCAATCTCGATCGCGCTTTGGCGGAAAAACAGCTGCGCGAGGATTTGTACTACCGCCTGAGCGCATTCACCCTGCAGGTGCCTCCCTTGCGCCAGCGCAAAGACGAGATTGCCATCCTGCTGCGCTACTTTATGCATAGTCTGGCGAGGCACTACAGCCTGCCGCCGCGCGGCTTCTCGTCGAGCATGCTGGCCGCGTGCCAGCACTATTCCTGGCCGGGAAACCTGAGGGAACTGGAAGCGTTTGTGAAACGTTATCTGGTGGCGGGCGACCAGCGAGTTGAGTGCGATGGCATGGGCATCGACGCCGCGACGGAAGCGATCCGCAAGTTCGGTGGCCCTGGACCGACTTTGCCCGGGATCGTCGTCGCGGTGCAGACTGGAGGCGAACCTTCCAGAGGAAGCTAGAGTCGCGAATCGCAGAATCGTTAAATCCTCGAGTTGAAGTCCCGGATTCGCTGAAATCTCTGATCCAGGGCGTCAAGTGGGAAGCGGAACGGAATGCCATTGGGGCGGCGCTGCGCAGGACCGGCTGGAACCGCAAGGCGGCCGCTCGCCTGCTGAAAGTCAGCTATCGGACCTTGCTGTACAAGATCGAGCAATACCAAGATGCGGGCTCCGCAGCCTTATCTTTTCCCGCTCCCGGCCGGCAGAGTTTCCGGGATATGCACGAAGTCAAGGGCAACGGGGAGGCAAGTTGACCGCGTCGCGCGAAAACACGATTCAAGGAAGGCAATGTCTCCAAGGATTGCGCTATGACCACAAAGGCTTGCAGCGTATGGACTGAACGAATGGCGGTTCTGTTGGCTGAGCGTAGTGTTGCTGGCCGGCGTCAGTTCTGGCCGGCTCGGCCGCAGCGCAGGCCGCGTCCGCAACGGCGCCCGTGCGCGACAGCGGCAATGATCGGCCGCCAAGCCGCACGACGACAGCTTTGTGATTGGCAATGACGATGTGCTGGCGATCAATGTCTGGAAAGAACCAGACATCTCGCGCTCGATTCCGGTGCGCTCGGACGGAAAAATCTCGCTGCCGCTGGTCGGAGAAGTCCAGGCTGCCGGGCTGACTCCGCTTGAAGCTGGAAAAAGACATCGCCGAGCAAGCTGAAGAGTTACATTTCCGAGCCGGAAGTTACGGTGATGGTGCAGCAGGTCAACAGCCAGAAATTCAATGTTCTGGGACAAGTGAGCGAAGCCGGGATCGTATGTGATCGCCAATTCCCCGACCGTGCTGGATGCGATTGCGCTGGCCGGAGGCTTCCGGGATTTCGCCAAGAAGAAATCGATTTATGTGCTGCGGCACGGCGCCAGCGGGGAAGCGCGGCTTCCGTTCAATTACAAAGATGTGAGTCAAGGGCAAGAATATGGCGCAAAACGTGAAGCTGCAGCCCGGCGACACGATCATCGTTCCGTAGATCACATTCTGGAATGATCGTCTTCATGCTCATGAGAATTGCTAATTCAGTCTGGTTCGGAGCGGTCCTGCTGCTGGCCGATGCCGGCCTGGGCGCAGGACGCTACACCCAGCGTGCCGGCGCCGTCCGCCAGCACCCGCAGACATCCGCACCTGAAACCCGAGCCGAACGTGACTACAGCGTACTATCGATGACAGTGAGACTCCCATGCTGACCCCGCCTCCCGTGAGTGGAGCAATCTATCCGGTTGCGCCGACTTCGCAGGAGCGATCGAACTATCTGCGCGGAGGCGTGACGTTCATGACCGCCTACAGCGACAACGTTCTTGGGCGTCGACCGCGGCAATCCGCCGGTAAGCGATGTGAGTTATTCGGTGTGGCCGACCGTGGCGCTGGACGAGACCACGACCCGCCTGCACTGGACCGCTGAACTACGCGCCCGGATTCACCTTCTACCAGCGCACCAGTTCGCGCAACGAGACGGACCAGAACGCATCGATCAATTTCCAGTACCGACTGAGCCCGCATGTGACCTTCAGCGCGCGCGACGGTTTTCAGAAGAGCTCGAACGTATTCAACCAGCCCGATCTGGCGTCGGCGGGCGCGGTTTCGGGCGGGGCGCAGGGGGCTAACTTTTCCGTGATCGCGCCGCTTGCCGACCGGTTGCAGCAACTACGGGAACTGTAGGCATCACCTATCAGTTCGCGGCCGAACGACATGATCGGAGCCAGCGGAACCTTCACCAACCTGCACTATCCGAATCAGGCCGAGGTCCCGGGCCTGTTTGATTCGAGTTCGCAGGGCGGGTCGGCGTTCTACGCGTATCGCGTTTCGCGCAGGTGCACTACATCGGAGCGACCTACCAGTATCAAAGACTGTTGTCCTTTCCGGCGCACGGGCAGAACGAGACCCAGACTCACGCCGTGCTTCTCTTTCTACTCGTTCTCTCCGTCGAAGAGGTTCTCGCTCTCGATGTTTGGCGGGCCGCAGTACTCAGACATTGGGCCGCAATTCGTTCGCGGGTGTCAAATGTCCGCCTGGTTCGCAGTCCTGGACGCCGGCAGGCGGAGCCAGCATGAGCTGGCAGGGACAGTTCACCAGCTGGCGCTGAGCTACGCGCACACCATTGCCGGCGGCGGGGGACTGATCGGCGCGGTGCAGATGGACAGCTGCGAATGCCTCGCTCCGTCAACAGTTCAGTCGCGTCCTGAGCGCGTCCTTAGCCGGGGGATACTCGCAGAACACAGTTCTCGGCGACTTGCCCCAGTCGGTCGCCGGCAGCACCAACGGGCACTCGGTTTCCGGAACAGCCTCGCTGCAGCGAGCAGTTCGGCGAGCATTTAAATCTGCAGCTGGGCTACTACGCGGCTGCATCAGAGCTACAGCACGTCGCGGTGATTTCCACGAATCCGGACACGAACCGCGAATTCGTTTCGATCTCCTATCAATTTCCAGACCGCTGGGAAGATAAATTCTGGGCAATAGACTTTGGACGATAATTCTCGGTAAGAACTAAGAGAAATCGGAAGGCTTGAACCTGCAGCACTATCTGGGAGTGGTGCGCCGCCGCCACCTGCACTTCCTGATCCCGCTGTTTTTGGGCTGGGTGATGGTGTGGGGAGCCAGTTGGGTTCTGCCCCGCGCTATCGAATCGACCACGCTGATTCTGGTCGAGCAGCCCACCATGCCGAAAGATTACGTCACGCCCAACGTGAATGACGATTTGCAGGACCGGTTGCAGAGCATCACGCAGCAGATTCTCAGCCGCACCCGGCTGTTGCACATTATCGACGAGTTCAATCTGTATGCTGGCCGCGCGGCCCAGCGTTCGCCCGACCAGAAGGTGGAGCTGATGCGCAAAGACATCGTCATCGACCTGGTGCGCGACGAACGCAATCGCATCACGGCGTTCAACGTTTCCTACTCGTCGCGCAACCCGCTGCGTTGCCCAGCAGGTGACCAGCGAACTGACCAACCTGTTCATCAACGAGAATCTCGAAGTGCGCCAGCAGCAGTCGGAAGGCACCACCAATTTCTTGAGGCCAGCTGGAAACCGCCCGCAAGACTCTGTCCGACCAGGAACAAAAGATCCGCGAGTTCAAGGGCCAGCATGTAGGCGAAATGCCCGGACAGCTGGCGAGCAATCTGCAGATTCTGCAGGGTCTGCAATCCCAGCTGCAGAACGAAGAAGACGCGCTGAATACCGCCGGCAACAGCAGCGTCTACCTGCAAACCCTGGCGGACCAATACCGGGCGCTGCAAGGATCGACGAAAGGCGCGGACGGACGGCACCTCCGATGGGATTGCCGGCGATCGACCAGGAACTGGATAAGCTCAAGGCGCAGCTGGCGGATCTGAGCTCGCACTACACCGATCGCCATCCGGATGTTCGCAAGCTGAAAGATCAGATCGCCAAGACCGAGAAGATGCGCGATCAACTGCTCGCCGGTCTGAAAACGCAAGCCGGCCAGACGATGGGACCGAAACGGCCACTCCGGCGAGCGCCGAACTCGGAGATCCGACGCAGGCGACGCTGATGGCGCCGATTGCAAAGCCAACTGCAAGCCAACCAGATCGAAATCACCAACCGCGAACAGCCGTCGCGACGCTGAAGGCAAAAGTCGACGACTACCAGGCGCGTTTGAATCAGGAGCCGATCCGCGAGCAGCAACTGGCCGACCTGACCCGTGGTTACGAGCAGTCCAAGGCGAATTACGACGACTTGCTGAAGAAGAAGAATGAGTCGAAGATGGCCACCAGCATGGAACTGTTGCAGCAGGGCGAGCGCTTCCGCATCATTGATCCTCCGAGCCTGCCCCTGAAGCCCGATTTTCCCAATCGGCTGAAGTTTTGCGGCATCGGATTGGGAGTTGGACTGGCGTTGGGCGTGGTCGTCGCGGGCGCATTCGAAATGATGGATGACCGCATTCATGACGAGAAGGAGCTGCAGAAGCTGTTGCCGGTTGGCGTGATCGCGGAAATTCCGGCGATTGCGCGTCGCGAAGACGAGCGCCGGACGCGAAGGCGGTTGTGGTTGGGTTGGGCCGTAGCGGCGCTTGGTTTCTGGTACCATTCTGGCTGGGGTCGGCTCTCAGCTACTTGCGAGGCTAACGGCATCGCGATATGTACAAAGCCTTCTACAATCTGAAGCGCAACCCGTTCGAGATCACTCCGGACCCTTCGTTTCTGTTTCCGACCAAGCGGCACAACGAAGCTTTGGCCGCACTCTACTACGGAGTGCAGGCGGCACAAGGGTTTCGTGGTGCTGACCGGAGAAGTCGGAACGGGCAAGACTCTTCTGCTGCGCTGCCTGCTGCAATTGCTGAAGCAGAACAATGATGTCGCCTACGCCTACGTATTTAACGGCAAGCTGACTCCGGTGGAGTTCCTGCAGTATGTTGCCGGAGATCTCGGACTTGCCCGCCTCGGGCAAGAACAAGAGCGAACTGCTGCTGCAGCTGGCCAAGTACGTCATCGGGCGCAGCCAGAAGCAACTGACCACGGTGCTGGTGGTCGATGAAGCGCACCATCTTGTCGACCGACATTCTTGAGGAAATCCGGCTTCTGACCAACCTGGAGACCGCAGACCAGAAGCTGCTGCAAATTCTTCTGGTCGGACAGCCGGAACTGGATGACAAGCTGGATTCGGTCGAATTGCGGCAGTTGAAGCAGCGCATCGCGTTGCGCTCCCATCTTTGCGCCGTTGATCTGAACGAAACCAAGGGATACATCGAGCGCAGGCTGCAGCTGGCGGGGAGTCCGGATGCCGCGAATTTGTTTCCGCAGGAAACCATCGCTGCTGTCTATCGGCACTGCCGGGGAATTCCGCGACTGATCAACACCATCTGCGAGAACGCCTTGATTGCTGCGTATGCAAGACAGGCCCCGAGCGTCACTCCGAGAATCATCGATTCCATCGCCATCGACTTCCGTCTCGGATGTCGAGACGCGCCCGGCGGAAGACCTTGCGGCGTCCGAGACCATGAATGTGCAGAAAGCTGCTCGAGACTTTGTTGGAGCTGTATGCCCACCTGCGAAATGAGCAATCGCGAGAAGAGGAATTCAGGACGCGGGAAGGGGTACGAGTCAACCGAATATGAGTCATATATTTGACGCTTTACAAAGATCGGAATCGGAGCTTTCAGGGACGGAAGCCTCGTCGTTTTCCCTCGCCACCGAATTGTTGCAGGCCGCGGAGGAGAAGATGCGGTTAGCGGTTGCGAAAGAACCTGCCGTCGCGAAGGAACCCGCTTTTGCCGTGAGCGAACCGGACCGTTCCAGTCACGATCACGACGCCTTCTTGCCGGCCGATTTGCAGCAGTGCCCTTGTCTCTCGGTGGCCGTGCCTACCGACAGCCGGCTGGTGTCGATTGAGAAAGAAGAGAGTCTGGGCGCCGAAAAATTCCGTTTTCTGGCGGTTCGTCTGCGGCACATTCGGCAAACGCGGCCGCTAAAGAAAATCCTCATTACGAGCACGATTCCGCAGGAAGGCAAGAGTACCGTGGCGGCCAATCTGGCCTGTACGCTGGCCCGCAGAAAGTCACAAAAAACGCTGCTTCTCGAGGGCGACCTGCGCCGTCCAACTGTGGCTGCTCGATTCGGCCTGGGCAGAGTTGCCGGGCTTGAGTGAATGGTTTCACGGCGAAGGTACGGCGATGAACATCTATCGCCTGGAGAGTCTGAGTCTTTGGGTGTTGCCGGCGGGCAATGCTGCCGAGAATCCTCTGGAGTTGATGCAGTCCGGCAAGCTGGGATCTCTGATGGAACAGTTGACGGCATGGTTCGACTGGATCGTGATTGATTCTCCTCCAGTCCTGCCCTTGGCCGACACCAGCATCTGGGCCCGGCTCGCGGACGGTATTTTGCTGGTCACTCGACCGGGCGTGACTGAAAAGCATCAGCTGCAGCGCGGGCTGGATACGCTGGAGAAGTCGAAACTGCTGGGCGCCCTGGTGAACAGTTCGACAGATGCAGCCCACAGCGATTATTATCAACGGTACGGCCCCCCCCCATCGTCTTCTGGGTCCCGCGACTCGGACAGATAGACAGTTCACAACAGTAGTTCCTCCGTTTTCTGTTGTTCACCCTCCCCCCAACTAATGCCCATGCTGGGCGTTTGTTTCCGCTCCAGTCCGATGGAAGCGAACGAGTGGAGGTTTTGGTGGACAGTTATCGCGACAAGATTTTGAAAGACCCTGAAGGTGCTGCCCCGGCGAATTCTCTTGCAGCGGGTAACGAAGCCGGGAGGCTTACGCAGCAGTGAAACCAACCATTCTGATCGTCACAACGTCTCGCTGGTTCCCCACTGCGCGTCTGGCCATGGCTCTGGCTGGGGCAGGCTGCGTCGTGGATGCCACATGTCCGTCTGGACATCCGCTCGGAAGGATGCGCGCCGTGCGCCGCGTCTACGCGTACCGCGGGCTGACACCTCTGAGTTCGTTTGCTGACGCGATCGCGGCAGCGCGGCCGGATTTGATCGTTCCAGGGGATGATCTGGCCACCAGTCACCTCCACGACTTGCACGCGCGGGAACGCCGGCGCGGGAAATCTGGCCACTGGATTTCCGAGCTGATTGAGCGTTCGCTGGGCGCGCCGGAAAGTTTTCCCGTGGTGTATGCGCGAACGCCCTTTATTGACATGGCCCGGGAAGCAGGGATCCGTGCTCCGCAGACCGAGATCATCCCGGACCTCGACGGACCTCAGAAAATGGGTCGCACGGGTGGGGCTTCCGACGGTTCTGAAGGCCAACGGCACTTCGGGCGGCGAAGGCGTGCGGGTCGCGAATACGCTGGACGAGGCAGAGCGCGCTTTTCGCGCGCTGCAAGCGCCACCTCTCATGGCGCGGGCGATCAAGCGGGCTTTGGTCGACCAGGACAAGAGTTTAGTCTGGTCTTCGCTGCTTCGCCGCCGCTCTGTCGTGAACGCACAGGTGTTGGTTGCCGGGCACGAGGCAACCACTACGGTCGCTTGCTGGAAGGGCGCCGTCCTGGCCAGTCTTCATTTCGAAGTGGTTAACAAACGCAGTTCGGTTGGGCCATCGAGCGTCCTGCGTTTGATCGAAAACCCCGAGATGTCGGCGGCGGCGGAAAAGATGGTTCGCCGGTTGAGCCTCTCCGGGATCCTCGGGTTCGACTTCATGCTGGAGGCTGAGACCGGAAACGCGCATCTGATCGAAATCAATCCGCGCGCGACGCAGGTAGGACACCTCGCGCTCGGGGCTGGACACGACCTGCCGGCGGCTTTGTATTCGGCAGTGTCTGGGGAGCCGTTCCGCGCGGCTTCCAAGGTGACCGAGAAAGATATCGTCACTCTCTTCCCGCAAGAGTGGATGCGCGATCCAGCGAGTTGCTTTTTGGCTTCGGGCTATCACGATGTCCCCTGGGAGGAACCTGAGTTGCTTCGTGCCTGCGTTCGCAAAGCCTGGAAAGTGAAGCTCCACGATTCTCGGCAACAAGAACTGGCGGCGCTCTCTGCCGTCCGCATTCCGCGCTCATGAAAACTCCAATGAACGCTCGCTCACTGCGTGCTGGCCTGCCGAGTCGCCACTTTCCACAGCATCATTCCGTTCAAGCCCCGGTTCAAGCACCCGTTCAGTCCGGCATAGCAATGGAGACGCACCGGAATGTGAACAAGCCGGTGCGGGTGATGAAATTTGGAGGGACGTCAGTCGGGGATGCGTCCTGCATTGCCCGGGTTGTCGAAATCATTCGCGCCGCTTCCCGCGAAAGCCAGGTCGTGGTCGTCGTCTCGGCGATGAGCGGAGTCACCAACCAACTGGTCGCGGCCGCCACGCAATCCGAGCAGGGACAGCACGCTTCTGTCACCACGATTTTCGAAGGGATTCGTGAGCGACATGAAACGGCGATCGAGGCTCTGATCCACTCGGCAGCCGAGCGCGACCGCATCGACTCCAAAATGAAGAAGCTCCTCGAAGACGGCGAACGCTTTTGCCAGGGGACGAGCATGCTGCGCGAGTTGACACTGCGCTCGCGGGACGCGATCTCGGGTCTCGGCGAGCGGCTTTCCGCTCCGCTGGTTGCAGCGGCTCTAGCCGAGCGTGGAGTGGCGAGTGAGGCGATCGAGGCGACAGAACTTGTCGTCACCGACTCCTGTCATGGCAGCGCCGAGCCTTTGATGGATCAGACCTGCGAGCGCTGCGAGGCCCGCCTGCGTCCGCTGCTCGACCAGAACATTGTCCCGGTGGTAACCGGATTCATCGGCGCGACCGAGGACGGCGTTCTCACGACTCTCGGCCGCGGTGGTTCCGATTACTCGGCGACGATCGTGGGAGCGGCAATACAGGCAGACGAGGTGATCATCTGGACTGACGTGGACGGCCTGCAAACCTCCGACCCGCGCCTGGTGGACGGCGGTTGTACGATCCCCGAGCTTTCGTATCGCGAAGCATCTGAACTCGCTTACTTCGGCGCCAAGGTGCTTCATCCGAAGACGCTGCGTGCGGTCATGCAATGCGGCATTCCCCTCTGGATCCGCAATACCTTTACCCCGGAGCGGCCAGGGACAAGGATTACGCCGGCGGGCCAACCGGGCGCGGGGGCGGTCAAGGCCGTCACCGCGATCCATGACGTTGTGCTGATCAACATCGGAGGTCCGGGAATGGTGGGGGTGCAGGACGTTCTGGGCCGCACTTTACGCACCACCGCCACGGTTCGCGCCGATGTGCTGCTGATCTCGCAGTCGTCTTCGCAAAATGATTTGTGCCTGGTGATTCCGTCCGCGCTGGCCAGGACCACGGTCGAGGCACTGCATCACGAGTTTGCCCACGAATTGCCGCACGACAAAGCCGAACACATCACGGTCGATCCGACGGTTGCGATCATCGCCGTCGTCGGCCAGCACATGCGCGGGGTTGCCGGAGCTGTGGGGCGGGCATGCAGCGCCCTCGATCGCGAGAACGTCAGCATCGTGGCCATTGCCCAGGGCTCAACCGAGTGCACTTTCTCGTTAGTCGTACCCAAGGGAGACATGAAAGCCGCGCTGGTCAGCATCCACCGCGAATTTCAGCTCGGCGATGCGTCGAATCGCAGCGTTGCCGAATCTGCGACGCCGTATCCGTGCTACCAGACCTTGTCGAACAACAACCAAACCGAACAGGGGAAATAGCTGGCACTCTACCTCACTCCGGCCGGTCCGATTTGGGCAAACAATTCAGGAAGGATGTCATGACAAGCGCCACCCACGAACTCGATCCAGTCTCCGCCGGGCAAACCACACTGAAGGGTTCCGCTCAGCTGAATTCCGGCAAACGCAGGAAAGTTTGGATCGATATCGACAACTCTCCGCATGTACCTTTTTTTCTTCCCATAATCGAAGAGCTCGAAAAGCAAGGCGTCGAAATGGTGCTGACTGCCAGGAACATCTATCAGGTGTGCGAGCTGCTGGATTTTTTCCACATGCCATGCAAAGTGATTGGCAAGCACTACGGCAAGAATAAGTTCATGAAAGTGTTCGGCACTCTTGTCCGGACGCTGCAATTGGCTCCGACAGCCCTACGGATGCGGCCGAATGTCGCGGTTTCGCACGGCTCCCGAGCGCAACTGATGATCTGTAAAGCGCTGGGCATTCCCACGATCGTGATGCACGACTACGAACACTCCACCAAGACTGGGTTTCTCGAGCCGGACTGGTTCCTGATGCCCGATGTAATTCCCGAAGGGGCCATGGTCAGCAAGACGGACACGGTGATGAGGTATCCCGGCCTGAAGGAAGATGTCTACGTGCCGCGCTTTCGTCCTGATCCGACGATCCTCACCCAACTGGGAATTTCCCGGGATGAACTAGTGGTCACTCTGCGCCCTCCCGCGACCGAGGCCCACTACCATAATCCGGAGAGTGAAATCCTGTTCGCGGAAACCATGCGAATGCTGTCCGCCAACCCGCGGGTTCGGGCCGTAACGCTTCCTCGCAACGCCAGGCAGGGCCAGCAACTGCGCGAGGAATGGAGCGCATTGATTGCTTCCGGTCAAATGCTGGTTCCCGATAAGCCAGTGGACGGCTTAAATCTGATCTGGTTCTCCGATCTGGTGGTGAGCGGGGGCGGCACGATGAACCGCGAAGCTGCGGCTCTGGGCGTGCCCGTGTACAGCATCTTCCGCGGAAAAATTGGAGCCGTGGACCGTTATCTGGCAGAAACCGGCCGGCTCACCATGTTGGAGAGCGTTGACGACGTTCGAACCAAGATTGCATTGGTCCGGTGGGATCGCCCCGAAGAGCCCAAGGATCGCAACTCCCCGGTGCTGCAATGCATCGTGGCCAGCATACTGTCGGTCTTGGACTCTGGGAGCCTGAAGCGCGCGCGTCGGCCCCTGCAGATTGCGAAAGGGACTGACTCCACTGTCGGAGAAGCGTAAGTCACAAATTCCAGCCCTCCCCTCAGCCCAGCTGCATAGAACCGTCTGACATGATCCGACAAATGAATCGGATTCATCGGGCAACGACCAAGCCGTTTGCGGCTGAGGAAAACTTCACTGATGACGTCTTATGCTGTGGGCCCCGTCTTCGCCGAACTCGGACAATTGTCGCGAGCGGCCAAGATATCAAATTGCATCGAACCTCTGAAGGATCGGCGTTGGGATTCCTTTCTGGCGAAACATCCGCGCGCTTCCCTTTTTCATTCCTCGGCTTGGTTAGCGGCATTGAACCGTACTTACCGATTCCAGCCCATCGCGTATACCACGTCTGCTCCGGGCGAGGAACTGGAAAACGCGATAGTGTTTTGTCCGGTAGAGAGCTGGCTGACCGGCCGTCGCCTGGTTTCACTTCCATTCTCCGACCACTGCGAGCCGCTGGTGGACACCAGCGAAGACCAAGCCGTGTTGGCGGCTGCGTTGATGCGCAAAGTCGGCGATGAGCGCTGGAGTTATGCGGAGCTGCGACCGCTGGAGCCGTTCGACGTCGTCACTGCGCTTCCCCGGACAGCGGTAACCTACGCGTTCCATCAGCTCGACCTCTGGCCCGGTATTGATGCGATCTTTGAAAATTTTCATAAGAGTTCCACGCAAAGAAAAATTCGCCGCGCCGAACGCGAAGGCCTGGTGTACAGGGAAGGGTCAACCCACGCGCTTCTCGACGACTTCTATCGCCTGTTTACGCTGACCCGGAAGCGGCAGGGCTTGGCCCCGCAGTCGAAGGCGTGGTTTGCGAATCTTGCAGAATGTTTCGGCGACGCGTTGAAAGTCCGTGTTGCGCTTAAGGATGGGAAGCAGATCGCGGCGATGATCACCATCCGCCACAAGGACACCCTGACCTACAAGTACGGCTGCAGCGACGTGCTCTTCAATCGCCTGGGCTGCATGCACCTGCTATTTTGGAATGCGATCCAGGAGGCGAAGTTCTCTGGCCTGCGATTTCTGGATTTTGGGCGCACCGACGCGGATCAGCAAGGTCTCATCACTTTCAAGAACCGCTGGGGCGCCGCGCAGTCGGTTCTGATCTATTCGCGCTACGGGGCAGCCGAGAAATCGACTCACATGTTTGACCTCTACAGCTCGGAGTGGAAATCAAAGGCTGCGAAGTATACGCTGAAGCACATATCACCAACGATTCTCCCTGTAATCGGCCAGATCTTGTACCGGCATATTGGATAAAGCCCAACTCACCCTGACCATATGAATCTATTTTCCAGGAGCTTTCTAGAAATGAAAGACGCCACTAGCCCTAAGGCGCCGCAGTTGGATGAACCACAGACCACGATCCGGCGCTTCGTTGACCTTGCCGTCCGCGGCTTGGTGCCGATGTTTGACGAGCAGAAGCAGCTGTTCTGCTTCAGCCTGAACAAGACAAACGACGGCATGATCCGCGAGGGACTTTCGCCGCGCTACACGATGATGACCCTGATGGGACTTCATCGTCTCGAACAGGCGGGTGGGACCTCGCCCATCGAAATCGCGACGGTTCTGAAAGCACTTCTCGAGAATCTCGACTGGGTCGAGGATATTGGCGACCTTGGGGTGCTTCTCTGGACTTGCGCTTTAGTGGCTCCGGAACGCCTGGCCGAAATCGAACGCCGTATTGAGCTGGAGACCGCCCTCGATCGTTACCGCAGCGCCAAACGGGGCGTCACCATGGAGCTGGCATGGTTTCTCACGGGCTTGTCGAACTGGGCATTAGTCTGCCCCGAAAAGCTCGCCGGCCTTCGAGGTCTGGCCCTTCAGACGCTGGCCCTGCTGAAGAACGAATCGCGGTGAGCAGGGATTTTTTGGCCACTTGGCGCGTGGTGGGAGTGTGATTGGCATGACGCGAGGCCGCATTGGCAGCTTCGCCGATCAGGTTTATCCCGTCTACGCGATGACCCGGTTCTCGCAGGCTTACCAGGATGAAAGCGCGCTGAAGACGGCACTACAGTGCGGACGCGGCCTGTGCGAGGCGCAAGGATCGCTGGGACAATGGTGGTGGCACTATGATTCTCTGGGCAGTGGAGTGCTGGAGGGCTACCCGGTGTTTTCAGTGCACCAGCACGCCATGGGGCCGATGACCATGTTCGCCCTGGGAGAAGCCGCACAGGTCGATTTCACTCCATGGATTTATCGCGGGTTGAAATGGATCAACTCGGCGAACGAGCTAGGGTTCAATATGGAGGACGATTCGGCTGCAGTAATCTGGCGTTGCCAATACCGGTCCGCCTCTCAGGTGAAGACCTATCTGAAAGCGGCGCTGAATATGGGAGACGCGGCTAAGCCATATCAAGCGAAGAAGGATCTCAAAGTATTGTTTGAGTGCCGTCCGTATGAATTGGGATGGTTGCTGTATGCTTTCGCGTCTCGAGCCGGCAAACCGGTTCCAGCCGACACGGAAAAGTATTCGGTCGCGGTCGGGCAGAACGCGCCTTCCGGGAAGCGTTAACTATGAAGATCATGATTGTCGTGGGAGCCCGGCCGAACTTCATGAAAGCGGCGCCGGTGGTGTTTGCGATCCATGATCACAATGCCAGAATCGCGGCGTCGCCGGCCGTGTCGCAGACGGACTCCCCGCGGCCTCTTCAGGCGGTTCTCGTTCACACCGGGCAGCATTATGACGAAGCCATGTCAGGTTCATTCTTTACGGATCTTGGTCTGCCCAAGCCGGACGTTCATCTCGAAGTTGGTTCGGGTTCGCACGCTGTGCAGACGGCCGAAATCATGCGCCGCTTCGAGTCTGTTGTTCTCGAACAAAAGCCCGACGTCGTCATGGTCTTCGGGGACGTGAACTCCACCGTTGCCTGCGCCCTGGTGACTTCCAAGATCGCTCCGGACGCGAGCGGGAACCGTCCCTTGATTGCGCACGTCGAAGCCGGCCTGCGCTCGTTCGACCGGGCCATGCCGGAAGAGATCAATCGCGTCATTACCGATCATTTGTCCGACCTCCTTTTTGTTACGGAGGAAAGCGGCAGAGAGAACCTGTGCCGCGAGGGAATCAAGCCGGAAAGGATTCACTTCGTGGGCAACACGATGATTGATTCCTTGCGGGCCTCGGAGCAGAAGGCGGAAAAATCTGTCATCCTCGATCAGTTCGGCCTGCGCGCCAGCTCCGACGGGTCGGTCACGCGCTACGCTTTATTAACCCTGCACCGGCCATCGAACGTCGACGATCGCGAGACGTTCCTGAGCATCTTGCAGGGGCTCGACGAACTGGCCGGTTCTTATCCGATTCTGTTTTCTGCCCATCCCCGCACGCGAAAACGGATCGCCGAATTCGGGCTGGAGCGCTTCTTCCAGTCAGGCACCGAAACCGGAATTCGGCTGCTCGATCCGCTCGGCTATCTTGACTTCCTGTGCCTCACAAAACACGCCGCCCTGGTGGTTACCGATTCCGGCGGCATCCAGGAGGAGACGACCTGTCTCCGGGTGCCTTGCGTCACGGTTCGCGAAAATACGGAGCGGCCAATCACGGTGACCGCCGGAACCAACGTGATCGCCGGCACGCGCAGCGAGAACATCCGACGAGCGGTGAAGGACCAGTTAAGCGGGAAGAAGCGAGGCCGCGTACCTGAGAAGTGGGACGGCCGGGCCGCCGGGCGAATTGTGGAAGTAATTGCGCAGGAGTTCCAAATGGGGAGTTCATTACCGGATTCGCCGATCGCTAGTCTTGCCGCCGGCCACTGAACCTGCTATAAATCCAGCCCTTAAGGAGCCGGGATAAAGTCAATCATTGCAATACAATACGGATTCGGGTAGGAGTATGCCGAAGCGAAAACGACGAAAGCCTGGAGGGCGAAGTCCTTTTGGCACAGGCCAGAGCAGTTTTGGGCGTAGTCCTTCTGAGACCTAGCGGCTGACGGTGGGTCGAAATACTCTGTCACTAGCCCATTTCGACGGGCACTCATATTGTGACACGGGACCCCCAATGAATCGAGTTCTCCCCCCTACCGTATTCACACTTATCCTGTTCCTCGCATTCGCCGGAAATTCATTTGCCACAACTTATTACATCGCCGCCAACGGCTCTGACTCCAACAACGGAACCACAAACACCACGCCCTGGCTGCATGCTCCGGGCATGACCGGTTGTTCCGGAACCTGTGCTTCCACGTCACCCAAAGCCGGAGACCAGTTCATTTTTCGTGGCGGAGACACCTGGCACTACTCCGCCGGTTCGCCCGTCGGCCTTCCCTGGACCTGGAAGTGGAGTGGGTCGAGCGGCAACCCGATTTATATCGGCGTCGACAACACCTGGAGCGCCAGCGGCACCTGGTCGCGGCCCGTTCTGACCATGGACAATCCTCTCAGCACCGCGCAGCCGTCGAGTTGCAAGTATGACGACAACAACAACACCGCGGTGACTCTGCAGGGCGTAAACAACGTGACCTTCGACAATTTTGAATTCACCGGCAAGTGCTGGGCGGGAAGCCCCAGCGGAGCATACCTCGGGATGAGCGGTTCGCCGACTCACATTACTGTCTCTGAAAGTTATTTTCACGGCTGGACCATGGCGACGTCGGCCAGCAGCGATCGGCACTTTATGATCGGCGGCAGTGGCGGCGGAAACACCGGCAACGTCTACGCCCAGGACATTTTCGACGGATCGGATTCTTCGCTCGGAGCAGTCTGCACCACCGCCAGCTGCGTAGGCAACTGGGGCAATGGCGGCGGAGCGACGGGATGGGCGATCGCCTCTGAGTGTTACGACGTGCATGAGAGCGTTTTCCGGCACGTCTCAAACGGCATCGAGTGTGGCAACATCACCATCGTCCACGACAACCTGTTTGAATACCTTTTCGAGCCGCTCAATAACTCGCCGCACGGAAACGTTGTGGAATCGCTGGGCGGCTACTCAGGAGAGACTGCGTACTTCTATAACAACGTCACCCGAAACGTGAACGAAGGTGTGAACTGGTGGCCGCAGTTCAGCAACGCGTACATTTTTAACAACGTGTGGGAGAACGACGGCCATTATCCCCCGGATCCGAACTGCCTGATGGTCTCGCCCCCGGGCTTCTCCAGCGGTGCTGGCGTCGTGACCGCCAGCGTCTATAACAACACTTTTGACGGAACGTGCTCGATTCAAGCTCAGGCCGGAAACAGCACGACTCCGCACTGGGCGTCCGGCAGTAGCATAGCCTTCAGCAACAACCATGTTCTGGACCGCACGTCTATCTCGCAACTCTTTACCTGCTACTCGCCTTCTGTCTGCGGCGAGTCGGACAAGGGTGGCGAAGTTTTCCAGACTACGTCGGCAGCCAACGCTGAGGGATACAATTTGGCCAATAACTTCCAGCCAACGTCGGGAAGTGGCTCGACGGTAGGCGCCGGGAATGACGTGTCGGGGTCTTGCGCGACCTTTTCATCCGATAGCGCTTTGTGCAGCGGCACCAGCGACGGTGCTGGTGTGGGGACTGGAGATATTGCAGAGTATCCCATGATTCCAATCGTTCAGCGAGCCAGCAGTTGGGATGCCGGCGCTTACGAATTCGGCACTGCCAGCAGCAAGCCAAATCCTCCTACGGGTCTGGTGGCAGTGGTTCAGTAGTCGAAACGACAAACACAATTAAGAAGCCGTAGTGATCGGGCCGCTGGCTTGTCCAGTTGGCCCGGTCAATACTTCGGTGCCTCGATCTCACTGTAGTCGCCTCGCCTCCTTCATCCGCGGCATTTACAATTATTAGGACCTTGGATTTTCCAGAAACGACACGGATCACGTGCGCCCCTGCACGGATTAAACGCCATGAACCCCTCCGCAAACGTTGCATTGGATAACGCCGAACGCCCTGTCGTTCGTGACTTGGGAGAGTCCCGCGCATCCGGGGCCGCACTGACGGTCCGCACTGCTCGTTCCTTCGCGGAAGTCGAAGAAATTCGACAGGTCTGGTCGGCGTGGCCCAGCCATCGAGACAGCGACATCGATTTCTGTCTGGAATTTGGCTGGACCCGGAAGGAAGTCGTTCGCCCGCACGTGATCGTGCTCTACCGGGACGGTCGCGCCGACGCGATGCTGGTGGGGTGGATCGAGCGTGTCCGGCTGAAATCGAAAATCGGATATCTGCGGCTGCCCGGAATGCCAGCCTTGCTACTCAATTTTTCCTATGGCGGATTGCTAGGAAACGCATCGGCGGAGAACTGCAGGGAGCTTGTGCTGTCGATCCTGGGCGCTTTGCGGCAAGGCGAGGCTGAGGTCGCGGTCCTGGGGAATCTCGCGGTAGATTCCTCGCTATACCGGGAGGCGCACAGGCTGCCAGGCTTCGCGAGTCGCGACCGCCTGCCGGCCACGGTAACGCGCCATGCCATGACGCTGCCTGCCGATGTGAAGGATGTCTATTCCGCCCTCTCCGCGAACCACCGCTCCGATCTGAAGCGGAAAGCAAAGAAGCTGGTCGCCAAGTACCCAGATGCTGTCAGGGTTTGCTGTTATCGTCAGCCCGCCGAAGTTGAAGCAGCAGCGCCGCAAATTGAGGAAATCGCGAAGAAAACGTATCAGCGAGGGCTAGGGGTCGGATTTCAGGACAGCGAAGAGATGAGGCGTAGGCTGCGCATGTGCGCCGAGAAAGGGTGGCTTCGCATGTATGTCCTCTACCTCGGCGACGTCGCCTGTGCGTTCTGGATCGGGACTGTTTACAACGGAAACTTTTGCAGCGATTACCTGGCGTTTGACCCGGCTTTCGGCGATTGCTCGCCGGGATCGTTTCTGATGATGAAGGTCATTGAGGACTTCTGTAACGCGGGCGTCAAGGAAATCGATTTTGGTTCCGGCGAAGGCAGATACAAGGAGCAGTTTGGAAACCGCAGCGCCATCGAGAGCTCTGCCTGGATTTTCGCGGCCAGACCAAAAGGGCTCGCATTGAACGCAATCAGAACGTCAGCGGCTACCGTGGACGGAGTTGCGAGAAAAATCCTCGACAAGACGAACCTGCTGCCTAGAATCAAGAGAGCCTGGCGCGACCGTGCAGCGAATGCGGGCGCGAAGGCCTCGAAGATAAAGGCGATCTGAGAATGACCGACGTTCCTTCGCGAAAAAGCCCAGAGTCGACCCTTTACCAGAACCTAGCCATGCCGAACATCCCGTCACTCGACGGTTTGCGAGGCATCGCGGTGACCCTGGTGATCTTCTATCACTTTGGCTTGACGCTCGGATTTTATCCCTTGCCGGGATATCTGGGCGTAATGATGTTCTTCGTGCTGAGCGGCTTTCTGATCACATGGCTGCTTCTGAAGGAAAGTGGCAAGACCGGCGACATTTCGCTGAAGCAGTTCTATATCCGACGAACGCTAAGGATATTCCCCGCCTTCTATGCCTTTTGGATTTTCACGGTCGGCCTCAGGTTGGCGACGCACAATCCGGTGTCTTGGGGTTATGCTGTCTCGGCGTTTTTCTATGTCAGCGATTATTACATCGGTCTCGCCAAGCAAGGGACCCACTTCATGGGGCAGACGTGGTCGCTCGGGGTTGAGGAGCAGTTTTATCTGCTGTGGCCATTTCTGTTTTGGAAAGGGCGGAACAATCTTCGCAAGCTTGCGACGTTTCTAGTGGTCGTGATCGCCGGGGTCTGGGTCTACCGGGTGATTCTGCGCTTCGCGCTCGGCGTTTCTCCAGAGTATCTGCAGTATGCCTTCGACTGTCGCATCGATGGTCTTTTTATGGGGTGCCTTTTGGCGATTCTCCTGAAACAGCAGCGCCTCAGCCAGTTGATTAAGGTCTCTTGCTTCAGCGCCGCGGCTCCTCTGGTTCCCATTGGTGTGCTGGCTCTCACGGTCCATCTGTCGAACTCGCTGGGTGCAAATTACGCCCAAACCGTGGGGTTCCCGGCGGAACAACTCTGTGTGGCCGTATTGCTGATTCAACTGATCACATTCAGCGACCGCGCACCATGGAAGTGGCTTAACAGCGGACCGGCTCGTTTTGTCGGGCGAATTTCGTATTCGCTGTACTTGTACCATGCGTTGGGCTTCCACTATCTCCCCAATCCGCTTCGCGACTGGGTCGAGGAAAGTTCGCGCCCGGTCCAAGTACTGGTCGGCCTGGCCATCAGTACAGGCTTCGCAGTGGTGTCGTATTACGGCATCGAACGCGTTTTCCTGAAATTAAAGCGAAAGCATGAGATTGTAAGAGTGGATACCGAGGGCAAAGGCGACAAGAGTCGATACGAAGAAGCCCAAGATCGCGGGCTGGTCACCTTGGCTCGAGCCAACGAACCGTATCCTGCAACAGAGCGCTAACCGTGGGCCTTCGAATCCTTCAACTCGTGCCGGCCGTCCTCCTGATGCCGGAGCCCATACACATAAGGCTCGGGGGCGGCGTTTCGGAGAGTGTCGTCAACCCAATTGTGTTGGGTGTGGTACTGATTGCAGGTCTGTTTATATGCTTTTCGTCGCGCAACAAGGCTCTTGCAGCATTTCTGGCCGGGGCCATTCTCATCCCAGAGGATCAGGTTCTGCTGATTGGGAGCGCCCATTTTCCCATGCTCCGGGTGTTGCTTGTGTTCGCGATAGTCCGCATGCTGCGGGAAAAGTTCTCTTCTAAACAGGAGATCCTTACTGGCGGTTGGAGCAAGCTCGATCTCGCTGTGCTCGTGTATGCGGTCTTCACCGCCCTGAACGGGATACTGCTGTATCGGGAGTCTGCGGCAGTAGTCTTTCAATTGGGCAATCTCCTGACAAATCTGGGTGCGTATTTTCTTCTCAGATACTCGATTCGCGACGTGGAAGATGTTGTGCGCGCCCTTCGCGTCTTAGCGTATGTTTCGGTCGCCGTCGCCGCGGTCATGACGCTCGAACAACTGACCGGCAGAAATCCATATGCGCTGTTGGGCGGAGCCAACGCCTGGTGGTATGGGACCGTGCAGCTGCGGGAGGGCAAGCTGCGCTCGACGGGCAGTTTTGCCCACCCGATTCTTGCTGGATCGTACGGCGCGATGATCTTGCCGATGTTTGCGGGATTGTGGTGGAAAGACCGGAAGAGCCGCAAACAGGCAGGCTTGGGGTTGGCTGCTGCTGCTGTAATTGCTCTGGCCGCGAACTCCAGCACTTGTCTGCTGGGCATGGTCGCTGGTCTGCTAGCGTTGTGCTTATGGCCCTTGCGCGACCGAATGCGTCTCATCCGGTGGGGAGTTGCCGTCACGCTTACCTCGCTTCACCTGGTGATGAAGGCCCCGGTTTGGCAGTTGATCTCGCGAATTGACCTCGCAGGTGGCTCCTCTTCGGATCACCGCTACCAGATCCTGAACCAGTGCATTCTTCATTTCTTCGATTGGGCTCTGATTGGCACCAAGGACTTTGGGTCCTGGGGCTTTGGTCTGTGGGACTTGGGGAACCAATACGTGTTCGTCGCCGACACAGCAGGGCTCATCCCGCTGATCGCCTTCCTCGCCATGATTGTATTCGGGTTCAAGTATGTAGGAAGGGCGCGCAAAGCTTCCAATGGGGACAAGAAGCAACAATTGCTAGCCTGGGCGCTAGGGGCGTCGCTGTTCGCAAACGTGATTTCGTTCTTTGGCATCGCATATTTCGATCAAACGATTGTGGCATGGTATGGACTGCTGGCAATGATCGGTGCAATCTATCTGCAGCAGCCGGTGAAGACGACGAAGACGCAAGCCGCGGAGGGCCGAGTCGCACCCTCGGAGCCAGCGGCCCCGCAGTTAGCGTATGCATCAGGCGCGCGGGAATTATTAGAACCAGATTCACTAGAACCAGACTTTGAACCCAGGGAGCAGCGAATGTATGAACTCTAGTCCAGTGAAATCGGAATCAGGTTTGACCACCGCGGTTTTAATGGAACAGGCAGAGCCACTCTCACCTGCGTGGCAGGATGAGGCAACTGAGAAGCCGGTCGGTAACGGCGCGCCGGTGAATGTCCCCGGGACTTTGGTGACTAAGGAGAACGGCATAATGACGAGGGTAGTATTGGGGATTTTCCGAAGGCTGGCCTACTGGTTTGCGATTCCAGTGATTCTGGCGGAGTATTTTCAGTCGCAGACTGGGCGCGAGTATGGGATCGGCTTCTTCGCCAAGATCAAGCTGGCGCTGAAGATGCGGCGCAATTACGGCCGGATCACCACGGGATCTCGAGTGATTGAACACCTTTTGATGGCGACGCAGATCATGCGGGTGCCGAAGGCGGTCGAGGGCTGCGTTGTGGAGTGCGGCTCGTTCAAGGGTGGAAGCGCGACCAATCTGTCCCTGGTCTGCGCCCTCTGCGATCGGCAGATGGAGATCTTTGACTCGTTCGCCGGGCTTCCGGAACCTACGGCGGTCGACGCGGAGCACCTGCTCGTCACCGTGCGCCAGGTTCATACTTACACCAAGGGTGCATGGAAGGGTGCGCTGGAAGAGGTGAAGGGAAACATCACCCGTTTCGGGGATGTGGGGCGCTGCAATTTCAATGTCGGCTATTTCGACGAAAGCCTGCCGAAATTCCAGAACAGAAAAGTGGTCTTCGCGTTTCTGGACGTCGATCTGAAGACTTCTCTGGAGACTTGCCTGATGTATTTGTGGCCGCAGCTGCAGAATAGCTGCTATGTCTTCACCCACGAGGCGCCGCATATGGAAATCGCCTCGGTATTCTTCGCCGAAGACTGGTGGAAGTCGTTAAACAGCAAAGCCCCGGGATTGGTCGGTGCCGGTTCCGGATTGGGACTGCTGCCGGCATCCGGTGGTTTTCGAAGCGACTTGGGATACACTGTGAAAAACCCTTCACTATCAGACTTTGTGGTCAATCCACAGACTGGGGTCTTTTAGAATCCGAGTGATATCGGGCATTCGGAAATTGACCGAAACATCGAGAACAAGCGACTGCGACTAATGAAATTATCCATTGTCATCTTGTGCTGGAATGACCTGAAGGTGATTGGCGATTGTCTTTCGTCGATCTACAAGGGTACGCACAACACGGAGTTCGAGATTATCGTGTCCGACAATGGATCCACGGACGGTTCCATCGATTTCATTCGCAGCAACTTTCCTCAAGTGCGTCTCCTCGAAAATGGAGCGAACCTGAGATTTGCGAAAGGCAACAACGTCGGAATCGATATCAGTCAGGGTGAATATGTTCTCATCCTGAACCCGGACACGATCATCCACGACGGCGCCCTGGACAAGGTGGTTGCTTATGCTGACCGGCATCCGGAAGCCGGGGCCTTTGGTTGCAAAGTCTTGAACACCGATGGAAGCTATCAGGGATGCGCGCGACCGCTATACACGCTGCGTTCCGAGTGGTTCGCGGCTCTTTTTTTGGGTCGTCTTGCTTTTCTTTCGGACTGGTTTCAACCCGGCTTGTATGCGGGATGGAATGGTGATACGGAGCGGAGTGTGGGATGGCTGGCGGGATGTTTCATTCTGGCCCGGGGTGAATTGCTCAAGCGTCTGCACGGGTTTGACGACCAGTTTTTTTACTACTACGAGGACACGGATTTGTGCCGCCGGATTTGGGATGCAGGATACCCAATCCTCTATACGCCGGACTGCGCGATTACTCACCTGAAAGGGCAATCGACGACGAACCGGTTTGCTCCCGTGACGTTTGCGCTCGACGCGGAAATCACCCGCTACTTGTATTACTACAAGTATTACGGACCCAGAGGAGCGCGCAACTGCCGGTGGTCGAGCTTGACGGGACTTCTCCTGCGATGGCTTGGCTATGGTCTTAAGCAGTTAGTGCAGCCGAACGAGGTGAGACAGAAACGTCTGGAAATGTTGCGCACCCTCTTGGCGTGGAACTACCAGGTCGATCCGGTTCGCCTGGTCGAAAAAGGCGAGGAGCCCGACTTGGGCCTAAAGCCGATTAAGCGTGTGCTGGAACGGTAGAATGCGGGTTCTCTGAAGGGATATTTCATCCGATCATGGACATAAAGGTCGAATCACGATCGTTTCGCGACGTGGCTGTGCTGGTTCCGGATATATTTCAAGATAGCCGCGGGTTCTTCATGGAGACCTTCCGCGAGGACAAATTCCGCGAACTAGGGCTGCCGCATCAGTTCGTCCAAGATAATCATTCCCGATCCGTCAAGGGCGTCGTGCGAGGACTGCACTTCCAGTGGGAGCCTCCCATGGGGAAGATCATGCGAGTGACGCAAGGCGCGGCATTTCTGGTAGCGGTCGACATTCGCAAAGGCTCGCCAACGCTCGGAAAGTGGGTGGGCGTGGAAGCATCCGCGGAGAATCGTCGCCAAGTGTGGGCGCCGGCGGGCTTTGCTCGCGGCTTCTGCGTTCTATCGGATTTCGCCGAAATTCAATACAAATGCACCGGGATTTACAGCAACAAAGCGGAGTCCGGCATTTTGTGGAGCGATCGGGAAATCGGCATCCAATGGCCCGTTGCAGTCACGCAAGCAGAACTCTCTGAGAAAGACAAGAAAGCGCAGACCCTCTCCCAATGGCTCGCGACCCCCGAATCAAACAACTTCCGGTATTGATCTGAACCGTTGGCTTCGCAATCGATCATAGATAAGGACAAATTATGAAAATTCTGGTCGCAGGTGGTGCGGGATACATTGGCAACGTTTTGATTCCACGGCTTCTCGACCGCGGTTACAAGGTCGACGTGGTGGATCTGTTCTGGTTTGGCAACAATTTGCCGCGCCAGGTTGGAATCCTCAATAAAGACATTTTTCACCTCTCGGTGGAAGACCTCGAACCCTACGACCAGGTCATCTTTCTTGCCGGACTGTCGAATGATCCCATGGCTGAGTTTTCGCCGAGCAAGAACTTCATCTTCAATGCCGCGGCGCCTGCTTACCTGGCCTACACCGCGAAGAACGCGAAGGTTAAGCGGTACATTTACGCGTCTTCTTGCTCGGTGTATGGCTACACGGAAAACGATCTCTACGACGAGACTCGCCCCGTGAGTTCGAACTATCCCTACGGCATTTCCAAGCTGCAGGGAGAGCAAGCGGCGACGCAGCTTGCGGATGACGACTTCTCAGTGATCGCCCTGCGGAAGGGGACCGTGTCCGGGTACAGCCCGCGGATGCGCTTCGATCTGATTATCAATACGATGTTCCGGAATGCCGTACGCGAAAACGTGATTACGGTAAATAATCCTTCCATCTGGCGGCCCATTCTCAGCATTGAAGATGCGGCTACGGCCTATATCCGCGCCGTTGAAGCCAACTACAAGTTGTCGGGGATCTTCAACGTCGCTTCGGGCAACTACACGGTTGGCGAGGTCGCGGACCTGGTAAAAGGCGCGGTCGAAGACCGGTTGAACATTCGAGTTAATCTCAACATCAAGCACATTCAGGATTTTCGTAACTACAAGGTCAGCATTGCCAAGGCGAGCAATGTGCTGAGTTTCCACCCCACCGAGGACGTCAAGTCAATCGTCGGGTCTCTGGTGGACAACATGGACAAGTTTCAGGATTGGGACAACCCGCTTTATTCCAATATTCTGGCCTTCAAGAAACTCGAGAGCCAGATCGAAGTGCATTCGCTGTCGGGGGCGCAAGCCCGATGAAGATTGCAGTGGTTGGCGCCAACGGCCAGCTGGGCAGCGATGCGGCGGCGGCGTTTGCAAAAAATGGCGACGAGGTCGTCCCGCTTACTCATTCAGACGTCGAACTGTCGAACCTCGACTCCGTGTCAGCTCGCTTGCAGGCAGTGCGTCCGGATCTCATCGTCAATACGGCGGCGATGCATCACGTAGAGAACTGCGAGCGGGAACCTGAGGCGGCATTCGCCGTAAATGGGTTGGGAACACGGAACCTCGCTGTGGTCGCACGCGATATCGGGGCTACACTGATGCACGTCAGCACTGACTACGTATTCGACGGAGCGAAAGGCAGCCCTTACGAAGAAACTGATGCGCCGAATCCGTTGAACATTTACGGCAACACGAAACTGTCGGGCGAGTATTTTGCTCGCAGCACCGTCGATAAACATTTCGTTCTGCGAACCTCCGCCATCTACGGACGAAGTCCTTGCCGGGCCAAGGGCGGCCTGAACTTCATCGAACTCATGCTGAAGCTGGCAAGAGAGCGGGGCGAAGTGCGCGTAGTCGATAGCGAGTTCATCACTCCCACCTCGACCACCGAGATTGCCCGCCAAATGGTAGCGCTCAGTCGAACTGAGTGTTACGGCCTGTACCATGCGACGGCGGAGGGAAGCTGCTCCTGGCACGAGTTCGCAGGTGAGATTTTCTCCCAGACAGGGACGAAGGTTAGCCTGAAAGTAGCAGGATCGAACGAATTTCCCGCGAAAGTGCCCCGCCCGAAATATAGCGTCCTTGAAAATCGCGCTCTAAAAAGCCACAAGTTGAACATCTTCCAGCCCTGGCAAGACGGGGTTCGAGAGTACCTATCTTCTGCGGTCCGCTCCTAGTGGAACTTCCCCGCCCCTCCTCCTCTGCACCATTCATGGCAACAAATGCAAATAATATGTCAGGGCTAGAGCAGCGACCTCCGATCGCTGCCGGCCGTTACGTGCTAGTTACGGCTGCGTACAACGAGGAGGCCCACATCGCCAAGACGATTGAGTCCGTGCTTTCGCAGACTCGGTTGCCCACTTTGTGGGTGATTGTCAGTGACGGGTCAGTCGACCGAACCGATGAAATCGTACAAAGCTACGCTAATAAACACGGCCTCATCCGCTTCTTGCGCGTCGAGCGAGCGCCCGGTCGCAGCTTCGGCTCGAAAGTAAGAGCGCTACACGCGGGAAACGCGCTGTTGAAGGGTGTTGACTATGATTTCATCGGAAATCTCGACGCTGACGTCTCCGTGTCGTCCTCTTACTTCGAAGGCTTGCTCTCCCGGTTTTTGAGCCGCCCCCTGCTCGGCCTTGCGGGCGGATTTGTGGTTGAAGAATCGAAGGGAGAGTTTCGGGATCGTGCGCAGAACAGGGTCTATTCAGTAGCCCATGCCGGCCAGGTCGTCCGCCGCGAATGTTATGAAGCGATCGGAGGGTATGCCATCCTTGAGTATGGCGGAGAAGATTGGCACGCCCAGACCTGTGCCAAAATGAAAGGCTGGGAAGTGGAAGCATTTCCCGATCTGAAGATTTTTCACCATCGGCATACCGGGGAAGCTGACAATCTCTTGCGTTACATATTTCGGCAAGGGCGAATGGATTATTCCTTTGGAAGTTATCCGCCGTTTGAGATGGTGAAGTCGCGGCCCACGCTCGCGTAAAACCGTTCCTGCTCGGTAGCCTGTTCCGATCTCCGGCTTCGTTTGGGCCTGGGCCCGCCAGGATGAACGACCCGTATCCGATGAATTTGTCGCCTACTTGCGAAGAGAGCAAAGGGAAGGCTTTCAGCAGTGCGAAACGTGGTTCGTAAGACTCCGAAACGGAGTAATCGACCATCTCTCGCAGAGAAGAATCTACCCGAATAATCGCCCGTGGGATATCGACCCCACGTACAAGACAACGGCCAAGTAAGCGGAAGATGGCCTATCTGAACGAGCAAGGACTCAATGACATCGGTTGAAAATCAGAGTTGGATTTCGAAAGGGTCGGGAGCTGTCGGCAAGCTCAGGCTAAGAGTGGAGTCACTTTTAGGAGGAGACCGGCTCAGGGCGGGGTGTTTCGGGGCGGCGCCTGGCTGGGAGTAGGAAGTGTTTCCGAGCAGAGTCTTCGTTTTGTGCGGAACATGATCCTCGCCAGACTGCTGGCTCCCTCAGCGTTTGGAACGATGGCGATCGTGATGTCGGCTGCGTCTTTGCTTCAAGCCTTCACAGAAATTGGTGTTCGCGAAGCTCGATCCAAAATCCCAAGGGCCGTGAGCCTGAGTTTGTGAATGCCGCGTGGTGGATGGCTTTTAGTCGCTCAATCTTCATTTATCTCATCTTGTTCGCGCTTGCCCCAGAAGTGGCCAAGTTTTACGGCAACGCCGATCTCACATCTCTGTTAGAGTCGCGACCGTCGGTCTGGTGCTGGAAGGAGCCATCAGCACAAAAGCCTACGTGGCGACCAAGGACATGCGATTTTCGAGGTGGCAGCAGTCAATCACGGTGGAGGCATCATAGGAGTTCTCACCACGGTCGTGCTTGGATTTCTCTTTCGGGACGTTTGGGCCTTAGTGATCGGTACTTGCGCCGAAAGCGCCGCCCGCTGTGCTCTGTCCTTCGTGATTTGTCCTTTCCTTCCGTCCATCAAAGTGGATCGAGGAGCTTTCAAGGAGTTAGTTCGATTTTCAAAGGGGTTGTTCGGTCTTGCTCCGTTAGTGATCATCTACATGCGTCTGGACATTTTTGTCCTGGGAAAACTCATTCCTACCTCCGAGCTCGGTACTACTCCCTGGGTATTTCGGTGGCCCAAGTTCCAGCGGGTTTCATCACAAACCTTTTGGCCCAAATCTTCATGCCTGCTTTGTCTCATGTGCAGGACGACAAGGCGCGAATTCGACGCATCGTGTTGCAAGTGACCGGGTTCATGATGTGCGTGGCCATGCCCGCTGTGGTTTTTGCATATTTTTGCGGGGGGCCTTTGTTGACGCTGATTTACGGTCATCAGTATGCAGTTGCAGCCATCCCCCTTGCTCTCGCCTCATGCTGCGCTCTGGTTGCCTTCGTAAATAATCAGATCACGACAGCTTTCTACGCCGCCGGCGCTCCTCAGCTTCATCGGTTATGTGTCGTGATGATGGCAGTGGTTATGATGGTTCTCACCTATCCGCTGGCAAAATGGTTAGGGCCCGCCGGAGGGCAGCTGGCGAGTCTGGTCGCGATTGCTGTCGGATTCCTGATTCAGCTGAATCGGGCACGCCATTTGATTGGAATTAGAGTTTCTCAATACGGGAAGCTCTTTCTCCAGGGTTGGCATGTTGGCCGCGGCCCTTCACATGTGTGCTGGCACAGACGGTTACTGTGCTGAGTCGCCCTGTTTTTACGGTTGCGCTCAGAGCCTTTTCGGTTGCGTTGTCGCGTACGGGCTGGCGGGCTGGATTTTGATCCGGAATCCGAGTATGTAACTGAACGAAGTAGAATGCAAGAACATGTACGTATTGCTGGAGGCTCCTCCAATGCAGGAATTGCAATCGCAATCGGATTGGTGCCGAGGAGATTATCGCGGGCGCCCCACGGCGGCAGATCATTGTTGCTGCCGACGGCGAGATAGATACCGATCATGTAATGGGAAAGCGGCATCATGGCATAGAGCGCCGCGGGCCCGGCATGGTTGCTCATGCGAGCGCCCACCCGACCGATACCGGTTCGCTTCGCCTTCGCGATCGCGGTGTGCGCGGCAAAGCGCATCACCAGGTGTCCCATGCCGTTTCCCCATCGACCAGGGCATCCGAGGGCTTGTCCTGGATGAGCCGGATGTTCGGCTGTTTGTTGATCCCGCCGGCCTCGAGGCGCCGCACGTAGAGCGGCAGCCGGATCACGCCATGAGTGTCGCTGCCGCGCAGATCGGCCTCAACCATGAGCTGCCGCAACCTGCGCGGCGTCGAGCGCGGGGAGCCCGGCCGCCGCCAGCGCGCGCTGCACGAAGGCCGAAAGCACCGTCGCCTGAACCCGCGGCGGCCCCTCCGCTGCGGCCGAAGAACTCTGCGCTGCGAGAGTTTGCTCTGCCATGTCTACCCCGCTCTGCTTTCTGCCAACGCCATATTGTCCTTAGGCGCTGCCCCGATATGTCA
>CAVTKB010000010.1:0-549889 GCA_963735205.1 uncultured Acidobacteriota bacterium | reverse complement strand
CCCGTTTGCCAGGACCTGAGATCGTTGCTGGATCGATGCTGTTGCCATACGGCTTTATTTAATGGAACGCCAGAGTGCCATCGGACCAATACGGCACTTCGATCGGCACCACCCGCAGCGGCGGCAGCTCTTTGTTCAGTGGACTATCCGGTTTGTCAGGGTCCGGGAACCACATATACGTAGAAGAAATGGGTGAGTTCGGATCATTGGCGTTCAATTCAGCAGGATCTTTTATCGGCAAGAAAAACATCACGTGGCATAAATTGTGTGAATGGCCCAAATGGGTAAGGTATGCATCCTTGGACATCATATAGCTCATTGCCCCCGGCTCCACCGGCGGAATCTCCTTCTTCGCATACGCCTCTTGAATGCCCGCGATGCGCTCTTTTACGGAGGTCACTCCAGCGAGCGTCATTTCCGTCAGCTTACGAAAAATCGGCAGGATCGACCGCACAGCCGCTGGATTGAGGCAAATCGCCCCTCTCTGCTTCGGACTCCAGACGTCATAAAAGTCAATGCTGGCCGTCCATGACGGCCCCGCCATGCACACAAAATCGTTTGTACCTTTGACCGCTGTTTCCCAGCCTTTGGGCGTCAGCACCAAAACAGACGCATCCTTTGAAATGCCCTCCGGAGCAGCGCTTCGCGCCAGCGCGATTGCCGCATTCCGGTCCATTAAATACTGCGAAAGTGGCAGCATCTTCGAATAGGGCCTCTCTGCCTCCTGTGCCCGCGTGCTCACAGTCATGCTCAGCAAACTCACGAGCGCAAGCGCTCCCACTGCAACTCTGGCTGCAATCTTTTCGATCTTTGCAAATCGCATCATGCTCCTTTTCGTTTCCTTCCTGCCGAAGATGTGTCCGCAACTGCTCAAGGCTCGATGCTTAGCTTGCTTGGCGCGGAGTATTGCCCTGTAGGTTTCCACCGCCCCCGAGCACTCCCCAGGAGCCCGGGCTTAAGATATTGAAGGCCGGATCGCTTGGCTGCGGACTCTACTGCTGCTGAGACGCAGGGCAACCGAAGGTCCAAACTCAAACCCTTTCATTTGCAGTGGCTTAGGGCGGCCTTGATCTGCCGAAATTATGGGTTTCTGGATAAGTCCAGGTAAGTCTTAGTGCTGTATCTGAAGCGCCCCCCGAGCGAGGAACTGGGGAGTTGAGACACTGTGTAGGGGCGCTTCAGATACAGCGACTTGAAGGAAGCCGCCCGGGGGGACTATGGGATTTGTTTCTCGATGAGGCGGTCGTTGTCGTTTGCGAGGTGGCGCCTGCTGTCGGTGTGCTTTCGTTTCAGTTGCTCGTGGCAGAGAGAATGGTCGTGCGCCGGCATGTCGGAAAGTGCCGAGGGCACAACCATACTGCACTTTGAGGAATGCGAGACAGAGAACCAGTGTGCGCGCCGAAGCGCGAGCGAGATTCGAGGCTGGAGATGTGGATTCATGCGCACCGGCTGAGATGAGGCGGAGATCGGAGGAGAAGTTGGGCGGCGGAGAGGCGCTCGACAAGCTGCATGGTTCCGCCGCAGAGCGGACAGTTCCCTGGTGAGTAAGCGGGGAGCGTGGTCGGCGAGGTGGCGCCTGCTGCTGGCTGATCGGATTGCTGGAGCAACCGGAAACAGACTGGAAGAAGTTCTGCTCGCCGGCGGTTAGCGAGAAATCCGAAGTTGCGAATGCGCACGAAGCCGCGTGGGAGCAGGTGGAGCAGGAAGCGGCGCAAGAACTCATCGACGGGTAGAGTCATGAGCCGCTTCTTGTTGCCGTGAGTGGAGTCGCGCCAGCGAAAGGTAACGTGGCCGTTGGCAAGAGCAACCAACCTGCTGTTGGAAATGGCGACGCGATGGGTGTAGGCACCGAGATATCGCAGCACATGTTCCGGTCCTCCGAAAGGCCGCTTGGAGTAGACGACCCAATCGTGACGGAACAGTAGGCGCAGCCACGAGGCGAAGGCACGCGGTTCCGCGAGCGGTAAAAGATGTCCATGGAACTGGAGTGTGCCTGTCTGAAAGGCGGTCTTGAGTCCGGAGACAAACTTGCCGCGGAAGACACGGCTGAGCACTTTGACGGGAAGGAAGAAGGAGCAGCGTGAGGAGATCCAGCGGGAGCGGTCAGGAGCGAGACCACCGGCGGCCACCACGCAGTGGATGTGGGGATGATGTTGCAGTCGCTGGTCCCAAGTATGGAGCACGCTGAAGAAACCGATCTGTGCACCGAGGTGACGGGGATCGCGAGCGATCTCCAGCAAGGTCTGAGCGCTGGCGTGAAACAGTAGGTTGTAGATCAGCCTTTTATTCTGCAAGGCGAGCGGAGCCAGTTCCCGCGGCAGGGTAAAAACGACGTGCACGTAGCTGGTGGACAGCAACTCGCGTCCCCGCGCCTGGAGCCAGCGCAGGCGGGCGTTGCCCTGACACTTGGGGCAGTGCCGGTTGCGGCACGAGTTGTAAGAGATGACGGAATGTCCGCAGTCCGAGCACTGATCGCGATGTCCACCCAGCGCGGCGGTTCGGCAGCGTGTGATGGCGAGCAACACCTTTTCGTGTTGGCCGTTGATCCACTTGCGACTGCGTTCAATGAAGGACTGTCCTGCACAGCGAACGATGTCGGCCACCTCCAGAGGTGGCCGGTTCATGCGTTCTGCGTCTGTTCTCCTTCTCCGCGGATCGGGAGTGCATCCAGCGGACTGCCGGTAGCGCTGAGATGCCGCCGGGAGAGATGCAGATAGATCGTGGTCTCCTCCAGGTCGCGATGCCCCAGCAGCATCTGGATGGTTCGCAGGTCGGCACCGGCTTCGAGCAGATGAGTGGCAAAGCAGTGGCGCAGAGTGTGGGGATGGATGCGCTTGTGCTCAAGACCGGCGCGTTCGGCGGCCTGCTGACAGGCAGTCCAGAGGACCTTGGTGGTAACAGGATAGTTTGCCGTATGCCATCGGTTGCCGGGGAACAGCCAGGCGGTGGGCTTGCGTTTCAGCCCGCGCCAGTAGACGCGCAGCGCATCGAGCAGCTTGGGGCTGAGCATGACATCACGGTCCTTGCGTCCCTTCCCGCCCCGGATATGAATGACCATCCGTTGGCTGTCAATATCGCTGATCTTCAGGTGCGCCACTTCTGCGCGACGTGCGCCCGTTGCATAGAGAGTCATCAACAGAATGCGATGAAAGGGAAACTCTGCCGCGTCGATCAAACGCGCTACTTCGTCCTGGCTCAGCACCTGAGGCAAGTGCAGAACCTTCTTCGGATACGGGGTCTCGGCTACGCTCCAGCCTCGCTTCAACACCTGGACATAGAAAAAACGCAGGGCGGCTAACCGCTGCGTCACCGTGTTCGGGGCCAGCTTCCAGCGCGTGAACAACGCGGCCTGATACTGGCGAATATGCTCGGGGCCAAGCTGATCGGGCGATCGATGGAACTGCCGACTGAAATGCTCGACCGTGTGAATGTAAGCGTGGATGGTGGACTCGGCGTAGTTGCGGCGCCGTAGTTCCTCAAGCATGATCTGACGTAGATGGGTCACAGAGACTTCCTCCTCTGCGCCACACACTAGCTCAGATCACCTCGACCGTTGGCCCCGCAACACGCGAATGCGTCCGCCGCAACGCGGCTTCGTTCAAGTCGGCTTGGCGCAAGCGATCTGTGCGAGTGCTCGCACATCCGCTCGATTTAATGCGGATGACGGGCAAACCGGAAGTCAGCCGAGCGTATTGTCAGTCTCTTGCCGACCGTGGCGGTTGGAGGATCGCAGGAGCTACTGCCTCGATGCGGGTTTTGAAAGCTCTCCAAGCGAAAACGATAGTCACGCTATCCGCGTGAACCCGTCCTCGCTCCAGTCTTCGCTGCCCACGCCGTGGTGGACGAAGAACAATCCATCAGGATCGTACCTCTCCTTGATCCTCCGCAGCTTGGGATAATTCGCTCCCCAATACTCCTGCTGCCACGCTTTGTTGAAGAAGTTACTCTCTGAAACATACGAGCCGGAGTGCGGCGCGATCTTGCGCAGCTCGGCCGTAGCGAGATCAATGTTGCGCGCGTCTTTGTGAGCGGCGGCAAGATGCATGGCGGGCCGCGCCTCGCCTGGATACGCAGAACCCTCGCCGTCAGCAACGATGACCAGCGTAAACGCCTCGGTCACCTTGGGATTAGTCGCAGTGTCGTGCGTTGCGGCAATCGCTTCCGGTGCAGCGCCGCCAATCCCCTTGTTGAAGTGCAGCTGCACTTTCTTGTAGCGGCTCGCAGCAAAAAGTGCTTCGACCAGGCGATCAAATTGCGCGCCGCGCAAGAGTGACTCCGGCAGCCAGAGCGAATCGTACCCATGCAGGAAGGCTCCGACCTGGTCCTGGTCGCCCTGCCACCACCCGTGGTTTGCGGGCGCGCCCGGCCGCTCGTCACGGTTCATGGCGGGATTGCCTTCAATCTCCCACCAACTCCGAGCGTGACCGGCAACGGCGATGAGACCGTTCGCGGTAAGGTCCTTTGACGACTTCACCCAGTCGAAGAACGGCTGCCATATCTGCCTGACTTGATCGCGCGTGAAGCCTTGGCAGACCATTGAAATTTCGAGCGTGTTCTCGGGCGTGAAGCGCATCTGCTCGCCCCAGTGCTCGTTGAAAAGCTTGTCGCGATAGAACTCCATGGCTTTGCTGATGAGCTGGCGAAACGCCGCATCCGATTTCGCGCTAATCGTGCCGCCGGCGAAGCCAAAGAATTCGGGCAAGTCGTGAGTGCGGAGTGTGACACCGGTGACCACGCCCCAGCTTCCCCCGCCACCACCTTTGAGCGCCCAGAAAAGATCTGGATTACTGCAAGCACTGGCAACGCGCACCTGACCGTCGGCGGTGACGACTTCCGCTTCGAGCAATCCGGCGGCAGCAGTGCCGAAAGCTTTGGAGAGCGAGCCGAAGCCGCCGCTTTGGACGAGTCCCGCGACGCCGACCGATGTGCATCCACCGCCCTGTACGTAGCGACCCCCTTTTGTGGTGACCGCGTCGTACAGGTCAATCCACATGGCGCCTGATTCGGCACTCACAGCGGGCTGCGGCGCGAGTTTCTTCTCGCATCCGTGTGGCACGAACGCATCGTGCAGTGTGACCTTGTTCATGTGGTGCGTCCAGATGAGCAGTGAATTGGGAGCGTTTGATGTGCCAAGATAACTGTGCCCGGTTCCCTTGACGACGAGCCGCAGATTGTGCTCGCGGGCAAAGTTGACTCCAGCCGCAACGTCGCCCGTATTGCGTGCCGCAACAGCGTAAGCGCTGGGCGCGGGTGACCACGCATCCAGCCAGCCTGAAACTTCGGTTCCGGCAGGCTGGTCGCTGATGTAGAACGGATTGCGAAGGTTTTTCTTAACATCCGCGCAAGCTGATGAATTTTGATCTGCTGCGCAACTCGCAAACAGCGCTTGCGGTTTCAGTAGATTGCCGCCCACTGCCTGATTCAGCTTTTCCCATTCAGCTGCCGAGGGCCATGCCGCATCCGAAGGTCGCACGCGCCGTTGCAGCTTGCCTTTAGCTTCGAGTGCGACGACAGGATAGGGTAAAAGTGCCGCTGGAACTAGCGTGCCGGCGAGTTTGAGAAATCGTCTTCTGAGCATCTGCCCTCGCTTCAATGAAGACGAACAGAGTAGCAGAGAGATATCGCGAAAGGATAATCCGGGCCGAGATCCAGGCCCTCAGCGGGTGGCCAATTCCATACCTAGCTCGCCAGAGTCCACAACGGACCTGACATATCGAGCGGCGAACATCTCGTGCCCGGGCTAGTAGCCAAATTACGGGCAAACCGGAAGTAAGTGAGAAGTTGCGTTCTGATCGGCCACTAGTTCGCGGCTGGGACTGGCAAGGTCGGACTTGCTGGCCTCTAGTCGGTGATACCAGTGATACCTAAAAGTACGAAAAATGGGGATTCAGGAGCAACAGATGCAACAAGAATTAAAGGGTGCAATGTGCAATAAAAGTTTTTCTTAGAATAGTTTACGGTTGATGTTCCTCAGATGACGTGAGATAGCAGAGTTCACGATTATCGAATCCCGCTCTCTCCGCCAACTATCTACACTAACTGCGTTGTTTTCAATTAGTTAGTAGAATCAACGTCGTCACCCTTAACGCAGGCGATTGTTGCGTTTTACCTGAAAAATCGCTGGAAGGCTTCCGTCAGGCTGACGTTGATGATGCTGGACGCCGACATCGTGGGGGTGAGTCCGGCCAGCGTGTGGCGGGTGCTGAGTCGAGCGGGACTGCTGCGAAAGTGGAACGGGAAGCCCTCAAGGAAAAAAGGGACCGGCGCTTTGACCAACCGCCGCCACACCAGCATTGGCATATCGATGTTTCCTACCTGAACGTTTGCGCAACGTTCTACTACGTCGCCGCCAGACGCATCCTCCGACGAGACCTTGGGTAACCGATGTTCTATTCCAGTTATCTCAACGCGTATTCTGAAACGATTCCAAAACAAAGACTTCCAGAAATGCTTTTAAGGCATCATGGGTAAGAAGGATTCTTCCCCATGAAACTGAAAGCCGAAAGGCAGAACCCAGGCGCGCGGAATCAATCGGGTAAATCTTGTAGGCGCTCTAGGGTGGGCGCTGTATGCTCTTTATCTTTGATCTTTGCTAATACTGTATTTGGTCCTATGATCGAGCGTATACTCCTGATTCAGCAAGGGTCAAGCTGGGGCGGTGTTCTGTGTCGGTACGTGTTCTCCTCATCGACGACAGCAAAAATGTCGTGCGCGAACTCCGCTCCCTATTGTCGCCAAATCCCGGGTGGCTTGTGTGTGGGGAGGCTATAAACGGAGTTGAAGCCGTTGAGAAGGCGAGATCCCTGCGTCCTGATCTCATTCTCATGGACATCTCCATGCCTCAGATGAATGGGATCGAGGCAACTCGAATCACCGCCGGCAAGGTCCTGAGTCTGCGGTTATCCTATCAGTCAGAATGATCCGATACTGTTTGCAGGCAAGCGGCGGAAAGTGGAGAGAGCGGATATCTCGCCAAGGCCGTTCTCGCGCTTAATTTGGTGACCGTCATGAACAGAATGGTTGAGCGTCAAAGTTCCGAGAAGCGGATCACGTCAGGGGTGACGACGGAGTCTTCATTAGGCCATGACTTCCGCGTGCCGCTGGAGTCGGTGATCAGCACGCCCGAACTGAACAAGCGTCCATCGCGATCGCCGGACTACCAAGCAGAGAGCCGCGCGCTATCGGCACTCGCACAGGAGATGGCCAATTCGCCCCAGAACGTATTGCAAAAGCTCGTCGACGTCGCATTGGAGCTGTCTCGGGCTCAGTCGGCGGGCGTCAGCATTCTTGAAGAAGAAGACGGACGAAAAATCTTCAGATGGCGGGCCGTAGCCGGGCAATGGGTCGGGTATCTTGGCGGCACCATGCCGCGAGAGGCGAGCCCCTGTGGCACAGTCTTGGATCGAAACGCCAGTCTATTACTCTCACACCCTGAACGGTATTATCCGATTCCTTCTAACATCAAACCCCCAATTGTCGAAGTGTTGCTCATTCCGTTCCACGTCGCTGACAAACCGATAGGAACGATTTGGGTCATCGCTCACGATGAGAGCCTAAAGTTTGAAGCTGAGGATGAGCGAATCATGCGGTCCCTGGGAAAATTCGCTTCCGCCGCATATCAAACGTTGAAGCGGGTTGAGGCCTTGAAGATAGAAGTTGCAGAGCGCCAAGAAACGGAAGCGGCCCTCAGAAAGAGCGAATCAAACCTTCGTGATTTTCTTGAGAATGCAACCGTTGGCATGCACTGGGTGGGACCCGATGGAAGAATTCTTTGGGCGAACCAGACCGAACTGGATCTTCTTGGCTACACAGCGGGGGAGTATGTCGGCCATCAGATCTCGGACTTTCACCTGGATGCACCAGTGATTGAGGACATTCTCAACCGCTTGAGCGGGGGAGAAGTGTTGCGCGAGTACGAGGCACGGCTGCGGTGCAAGGACGGCTCAGTTCGCCACGTGCTCATCGATTCGAGCGCGCTATTCGAGGACGGGAAGTTCGTCCATACGCGTTGCTTCACCCGTGATATCAGCGATCGCAAACAGGTAGAAGTCCAGTTGCGCGAGAGCGAGGGACGCTTTCGCGAGATGATTGACGTGCTTCCCGCCGCTATTTATACGACTGATGCCGAAGGCCGCCTCACACACTTCAACCCGGCGGCTGCCGAATTCTCCGGTCGCGTGCCTGAGCTAGGCACGGACCATTGGTGTGTTAGTTGGAAGATGTTCCTGCCAGACGGAACCCCTTTGCCGCATGACCAGTGCCCGATGGCGGTCGCGGTCAAGGAGGGCCGCATCATTGACGGTGCGGAATGCATTGCCGAAAGACCGGACGGCAAGCGTGTCTGGTTCACGCCGTATCCTAGGCTTTTATGTGATGCAGAAGGCAGGATCATCGGCGGCGTCAACATGCTGTTGGACATCACCGAACGAAAGGCAGCCGAGCGAGCAGCCGGGCTGCTGGCTGCGATCGTAGATTCATCTGATGAAGCGATCATCAGCATGAATCTCGATAGCATTGTCACCAGTTGGAATCGAAGTGCAGAACGGTTATTCGGCCACAAAGCGGAAGAAGCCGTCGGCCGGAATATAGCTCTAATCATTCCGCCGAACCGTCTGGAGGAGGAAGCGACGATTCTCGACGGCCTCAAACGGGGACAGCACGTCGAGCACTTTGAGACCGTCCGCGTCCGCAAAGACGGCTCCACCTTCGATGTGTCGCTTACGATTTCGCCAGTGAAGGACGCTGCCGGCAAAGTTATCGGTGCCTCCAGGATGCCGCGGGACATCACGCAACGAAAGGAGGCGGAGCGTACGACCGGTTTGCTGGCTGCGATCGTGGACAGCTCTGATGACGCGATCATCAGTAAGAGTCTAGACGGCGTGATCAGTAGCTGGAACAAGGGTGCGGAGCGGATGTTCGGATACACTGCCGACGAAGCGATTGGGCAACACATCACTTTAATCATTCCGCCGGACCGCCAGCAGGAAGAGGCGATGATTCTTGAGCGGCTCAAACGGGGCGAGCGCGTCGACCATTTCGAAACTGTGCGGGTGCGCAAAGATGGCGCGCCACTCGATATCTCACTGACAATTTCACCGGTGAGAGATGGCGAAGGCCGAGTAATCGGAGCTTCGAAAGTGGCGCGGGACGTTACTCAGCAGAAGCGGGCTGAACAAGCGTTGCGAGAGAGTCAGGAGCGGCTTCGTTCGCTTGCCGATGGGCTTGAAACCGAAGTGCGCCTCCGGACCCGGGAACTGGAGCGAAGAAACGCGGAAGTGCTGGATCAGTCGGAGCAACTGCGAGACCTTTCAAACCGGCTCTTGCGCGCCCAGGACGATGAACGACGGCATATCGCGCGCGAACTGCATGACAGTGCAGGCCAAATTCTAACGGCCCTGGGTATGAGTCTTGGCAATATCGGTCAGCGTGTAAGGCACGATCCACAGCTTGCAAAAGGGGTGGAAGACAGCCGGGAACTTGTTCAGCAGCTGAGCAAAGAGATACGGACAACGTCCTATCTGCTGCATCCTCCTCTTCTGGACGAGAACGGCTTACCAGAAGCCATCCGTTGGTATGTCCAGGGGTTGTCGGGACGCAGCGATCTGAAGATTGAGTTTTGCACCTCTGAGGGCTTCGGCAGGCTTCCCTCCGAGGTAGAAATGGTGCTGTTTCGCATTGTGCAGGAATGTCTCACCAATATTCATCGCCATTCCGGCAGCAAGCGGGCGATAATACGGATTGTGCACAAGGCAGAGATTGTTTCCCTGGATATTCAGGACGAAGGGAAGGGAATACCGGCAGAAAAACTGGTTAGTATTCAGGGGCAGAACGCAGGCGTGGGAATTTCTGGAATACGCGAGCGGGTCCGCCACCTGAGAGGAACTGTGAACATTCAATCGAACCCCTCAGGTACGACGATCTCGGTCACGTTGCCGGTTCCGATCGATGCAATTTCCCAACCTGAGAGCGTAGTTTTACAGACTAGGGCTGCTGGATGAGTTTCTCGCGGAGGGCGGCGGTATGCGTATTCTCATCGCCGATGATAGCGACGCGGTTCGTCGTGGTGTATGTGGAATCCTGTCCTCGGAGAAGGATTTGGAAGTCTGTGGGGAAGCCAAGGATGGATTGGAGGCACTGCAGAAAGCTCGGGAACTTTTGCCCGACCTGATCCTTCTGGACATAAGTATGCCGGGAATGAATGGGCTGGAAACAGCGCGACGTCTCCGCGAAGAAGTGCGCCAGGTCAAGATTTTAGTAATTAGCCAGCATGATCCACTTCAGCTGCTACCCAGCGTCCTGGCGGCGGGCGCGGAAGGTTGCCTAGACAAGAATCGTCTCAGCGAGGATTTGGTGGCGAGCATCAAGAAAATCAGGTGCGCCTGAAGCCGCGAGAACGAAAAGATGGGCTTCAGGCGCAGCTGTCCGCCCTTATCGCTCCTGAATTGTCAGTTGATCTTCCACTTCACGATCACCGGCATATAGTTTTTTGAGATCGCGGAGTCCCTGGCCACCATATCAGTCATTGCAGTTTGGAACGCAACCTCGACATCTCACAATTTTCTCCTGCTGACCTAGAGCTGTTGCCACCCAAATTAAAACATATGACGAGATGGGATTCCGGTAGAGCGCAGCCCTGGAGGGCTTGGCGTCAACCGAGTCAACAGGGAGAATCTTCTTAAAATCGAGCGCTGCCCCCTTTTGCCGAATTTCAGGTAGCGCAAGACCCTAGAAAGCGTTGGAAGCACCTGGAAGTTCTCTTTAGTCACTTTGCGGGGAGGGTAGTTCAGTTGGTTAAAGCGACTGTTACTTTGGAGGACGCGAGTTCGCCACAATATGTGGCATCAGGAGTTTCATTGTCATGGTTTTCATGCGGAAAATCTAGGACGTGCGCGAGTCTCAAGACAGCCGGAGGTTTTTAATGAAGCGCGAGCGACTCCGTCAGCGATACTCGGGTTGATGAGCAATTCAAGGAGAGTAACGTTTGAAAGATCGACTTTATAGTCTTCCGCTTCGTATCGAATCAGGGGAGAACTGAAAATTCCACTCTTGGCGCACAGTCTCTTTTTGGTGAGCTTCCGCCATCCGTGAGACCAGCGCAAGACGAACTCTTGGGTCCGCTCAGCTTCCGTTTCTTCAAAAACAACAGATATGCACCTGAGCCCTTGCGGTTGATCAAAGACCAGACGAATCGTCTGACTTCCCGGAATTGCCGCACGCCAGCCTCGCGAATCCCCTGAGACCAAGGATGCCTCGACCGGAAAGTCCTTGTCTTCCGACGTGACTTCCGCTACGGCCGCACGCTCTGTGTCTAGCCACCCTGGTCCGTGGGTTCGGATACTCTGTGGAGTCGGGGTGATGAGACGTTTTCGCACATGGTCAGTCTCCTCTTCAGGAGCGTCATTCTCTGTCCGACATCGACAGCTTTAGGCCGCGCTGCCCGACTCCTTTGCTTCAGTGGCTGCCGATACAGGGATCACAGCGCGGATTAGCGTGCCATTTACGTCCGATTTCGACGTCCAAGCGTCCACCCGATTCGCGCAATCGTTTTCGCATACCAGCAAGTCCGATCCCGGTCCGCCGCTTCGGTTCGATAAACAGATAAACAGCGGCCTACAGTGAATCGTTGGCGGTTCGTACAGCGTGTTGTGGATAGTATTCGCCCGCCCTTGGCAATATTGTTGAATTCGGGCGTCCTTATCATTCCTGACCTGCTTCTTCTCGGTTGGAATCGACGTCGGTTGGCGATCCGCAACTCTCCAATCACTACAAGCTACCAGTCGCGTGAGTTCACCTCATTACGACTTTGAATGGCGCGAATTCGCGCAGAAGGATTTTGCAATGAGATTGAAAGCAGGAATATTAGCCGTGCTGGCAGCTACTTTCTTGGCAAGCACTATGGCGATTGCGGCGGAAGAACCGTCGGAGCAAGTGAAACGGATGGATGCCGCTGCAACAGTTCTGGACGAAATCATGGGGACCCCGGACAAGGGAATTCCCGAAGAACTTCTTGACTCCGCGAAGTGCGTCGCGGTCATACCCTCGATGATCAAAATCGGTTTTGTCTTCGGAGGTCGGCACGGGAGAGGAATCGCCGTCTGCCGCACCAAGTCCGGATGGAGCGCGCCTGCGCCCTTCTCTGTCACCGGAGGTAGTTGGGGTTTGCAGATCGGCGGAGAAGCGATTGACGTGGTCATGCTTGTGATGAATGACCATGGCATGGAGAGAATGCTCTCCAGCAAATTCAAAATCGGCGCAGACGCTTCCGCTGCCGCAGGGCCCGTTGGGCGGCATGTGGAAGGCGAGACCGATTGGAAGATGCGCGCCGAGGTGCTCACCTATTCCAGGGCTCGCGGCATTTTTGCCGGCGTCACGGTGAACGGCGCGTCGATCACACAGGACAAAGACGGGACCCGCATCCTGTACGGGCACCTGATCCCCTCATCTCAAATCCTGAAGGGGCAAGTGAAAGCGCCCGAAGGTTCACACACATTCCTGGCGGCCGTGAAAAAGTATGGTGCTGAGGCAGGCGTTACCGAAGCTTCGGCCCGCCGGACTGCAGGAGAAAAAACCGGCCCACAGAATGAGGCGCTGAGTTCGAGAGAAGCAAAGGGCGCGATTGAAGAAAAGCTCAAAAGCGAACCCGGCCTGGCAAGCAAGGACATCCAGGTGACTCTCACGGCCGATGCGGTGAAACTGTCCGGCTCTGTGGTGAGCGCAGATGACCGTGACAAGGCCGTTCGGATCGCCAGGTCTTATGCCGGTGATCGGGAAGTCCAGGACCACTTGACGATTCAGACTCCTTAACCGTTTCAGCTATCCGGGCGTTCGGCATCGTTCGAACGCCCGGACTTTTCCATATCTTTGATCGTTAGGAGGAAATCACGATGAAAGCTGTTTATAGAAACGTACTTCGCACTTTCCTCTGCACCGGTTTGCTGCTTGGTGCTGGAGTACTGACGTACGCGCAGGAACCAACCGGTCAGCAGGCCCCGCCTGCAGCTGACAACACCAAAGTCAACGAACACGATCGGAGCCAAAATGAGCCGACCGCGGACCAGCAAAAAGATAACCGTTCCGACCGCGACATCACGCAGCAGATTCGACAGTCCATCGTGAAAGACAAATCGCTCTCCACCTACGCACACAACGTCAAGATCATTACGCAGCACGGTCAGGTCACACTCAAGGGACCGGTGCGATCAGAAGACGAAAAGCGGACGGTCGAGGCTAAGGCTAATGAAGTCGCCGGCGAAAGCAAGGTCACCAGCGAACTGAACATCAAACCGCAGGAATAAGCCTTCGAAGAAAATAATAAGGAGAAACAACATGGCAGGAAAGAATACAGCGGTATTTGGCATTTATCCGAATCGAACGAGTGCCGAGAACGCGGTGGACGCATTGAAAGCCGCCAATTTTCGGAATTCAGACATTTCCGTGCTTCTTCCCGAGGGCGCCGGTACGAAGGATTTTGCTCACGAGAAAAACACCAAGGCGCCTGAAGGCGCCACAACAGGTGCTGGAACCGGCGCGCTGCTCGGCGGCGGTTTGGGCTGGCTGCTCGGTATCGGCGCCCTCGCCATTCCGGGACTGGGGCCGTTCATAGCCGCCGGGCCTATTATGGCGGCCCTTGCAGGCGCGGGAGTCGGCGGAGCCGTCGGCGGGCTCACGGGTGCCTTGATCGGCATGGGCATCCCGGAGTACGAAGCCAAGCGCTACGAAGGCCGCGTTAAAGATGGCGGAATTCTTCTGTCCGTTCACTCCGACGATTCAACCTGGACGAAGAGAGCCAAGGAAATTCTGGAGCACACCGGTGCTCAAGATGTTTCCTCGACCGGTGAGGCCACCCCCGAGAAGCGTGATAACGCGCGTATCGGCGAAGTGGCTTGACCCAACCCCGCAGACCTTGTGCGCGACCTTAAGTCTGCACTTCTTATCAATCGTCACTCCGCACCATCGCGGAACAACAAAATAAAAAAGGAGAACTCACAATGACAGATAACGCAGAAAAGAATCAGGGCCACAACCAAGAACAATCCGGACAACAGCAGGAGAAACATCCGCAGGACATTTCAAAGAAAAATCCTTCTCAGGATAGCAATAAGGAGCAGGGCAACAAGCAGGGGCAACAGGATCAGGGCGGCCAGCGCCGCGTCTCCTAGATCCTGAAAGTCTGAATAGGGCCCCGGCCTCGATTGACCGGGGCCTCAATTTCATTCGAACTCATCGAACATTAGCCGTTTCTGGAGGAAACATGTCAACCGAGAATCTGAAAAAACTGTATGTGGCCGAGTTAAAGGATCTGTTTAGCGCAGAAAGTCAGATGCTGAAAGCGCTCCCGAAAATGGCCAAGGCTGCGTCCGCGGAAGAACTCCGGGCCGGCTTCGAAAAGCATCTGGAACAGACCAGAGGCCACGTTCAACGCCTGGAAGAGATCTTCCAATCGCTGGATGAGAGCCCTAAAGGCAAAAAGTGCGTCGGCATGGAGGGTCTTGTCAAAGAAGGCGCCGAGGTGATGGAAGAAGATTTTGACGATGCCGTATTGGACGCGGGACTGATCGGCGCGGCTCGCCGCGTGGAGCACTATGAGATGGCAGCGTACGGAGTAGTGAGCGAGCTCGCTAAGGTCCTGGGATACGCAAAGCATGCGTCGCTGCTCGAAAAGACTCTGACGGAGGAAACGCAAACCGACCAAAAACTTGCCGGGCTCGCGAACGACATCAACACTCAAGCCAACGAAGAAAGTTCTGGAGAACCCGCGGCGGGAAAGAAAACCAAGCGCGCCGCTTAGTCAAAGCGTCCAGCAATTCATTCGAAAAACGAATGAAACAAGGAGGAGAAAATACGAAATGTACCATCACATAAAAAAATTAATGTACACAGTGAATGTCGGAAGTCCCGACCCCCGCTTTGGCAACATGCTGCTAGAGCAATTCGGCGGTGCGAACGGCGAGCTTGCCGCTGCCATGCAGTACTCAATTCAAGGCCTCAATTGTGATGATCCTGATCGCAAAGACATGCTCATGGACATTGGAACAGAAGAATTGAGCCATCTGGAAATTGTGGGCACGCTGGCACGCATGCACCTTAAGCCTATGAAAAAAAGCCGGGACGCCGCCGAGGCGGATCCCCTTATCGCGATCGCCGGCGGAGGAGGCGTGGGCCTGTTCAACTCGATGGGCGACGCCTGGACCGCCGACTATCTAAAGATCACCGGGGAACTGGATGTTGATCTTCGCAGCAATATAGCCGCCGAAGGGCGGGCGAAAATCGTTTATGAACGACTGATCAACTTTTCCGATGACGCCGGAACCAAAGACGCCCTTCAGTTCCTGATGACGCGCGAGATCACCCACATGAAGGCCTTCACCGCTGCGCTTGAGAGCTTGGGAAAAGATCGGTTTTCCATTGGCAAAATCCCCCCGACGCCGGGGTTGGTGGACGAGTACTTCAACGACTCAACGGGCGTGGGCGATCAAGGCGAAACCGACGCTCGCGGTCCATGGAACGAGGGCGGCAAGTGGAAGATTGTTGAGCCCCCGCAGTTAGAACAGGGGGTCGAGGCACATCAGGGAAAGTCGGTTGTCAAAGGCAGCAAACACGTCGGCGAAGAAGGCGATCAAACCAGAGTAAAGAAGTCGGCGTAAGAATCAACAACGTATAAATGAAAAGAGGAATGATCATGCAAGACAAAGTTCGCAACGGTGTTTCAGAGGATCGCGTGACGGGTGCCATAGAATCCCAAACGTCCAAGATTCCGAGCTCCGGCTACCTAGCTGCAGCGTTCGGTGCCATTACTGCTTCAGCCATTCTCAAGGTGGTGGGCAAGGATGACTGGGCGTTGTTCGTGGGCCAGTGGCCGGCGGCATTTCTTCTGATGGGGGTTTACAACAAAATGGTAAAACAGCACGGCTCAGACGCATACAGCCAGGCTGCTTGAGAGCCCGGTTGAACCGAGCGTGCCTCCCCAGCTGGGGGCGCGCATCGGGCCACACCGAATTCTAAAAATCGTATCGATACAAACGAACGAGCAGTTGATAACCAATAATTAAGGAGACGGATTATGTCGATTTTGGCCTGGATTGTGTTGGGTTTGATCGCTGGCTTCGTGGGCAGCAAGCTCGTCAACAAAACTGGCGAAGGGGTATTCCTGGACATCGTACTGGGAATCGTGGGTGCGGTAGTCGGAGGCTGGCTGTTCAGCATGTTCGGAGCACACGGAGTCACGGGCGTAAACGTGTATAGCCTTATTGTTGCTGTGATTGGAGCTGTACTGGTATTGGTCGTCTATCACGCCGTGCGAGGCGGACGAGCACGGGCGTAACCCTGCTGCGAAGTTGGCCGACCTCCCGCCACGAGTTCTTGACGGTTATCTCGTTCGCAGCTCAGATGCGCGCAATGCAGTCGTTTTTCGTAAATGCTGGCCGTCCAATCAAATGGGGGGCCGGCGGTTATCGGTACTCCATGACCTTGACAGCGGTCTTTGCGTCTCCATTTCGTTGAACAACCATGTAAAAAACCGAAGAGCTGTCCGGGCTTAGGCTCACGTTCCCGGCGAAGTGTTGGTCTGCCCCCGTCTAGAATCATCGCGGTGAGTGGTCAATTGTGAACATCTAGACGAGTTGGATCTTGGTGAGTACGATTGCAATCGAACGAAAACCGGCCAAGAATCTGTGAGCCGAAATGTATCCAAAAAGCCGAGAAGATCGTTTATAGGCATCCAGACGCGACGCGGTTTCTGCCCAACTCTGGCAAAGGGAGTTGTTCAACAGTACTTGCGTGGGCAATCCGAGAACATCAAACCTTGCGCCTGAGCGTTTGCTGAGAATTTGCGCGCTCATCCTTCCGCAAACTTGAGATGCGGTCACCCGGTAAAGGTACCTGCAAGCCTTAGTGCTGTATCTGAAGCGCCCTACACAGCGTCTCAACTCCCAGTTCTTCGCTCGGGGGCGCTCCAGATACAGCACTAGGACTTCCGGGTAGGGCACCATGTCAGTGAGTGCATAGATATATCCAACCTTATGAGAGTGACGCATCTGAAATAGTTCGAATATTCCAGCGAAGTTTGGATGGGATCGGGCGTTCAGGGGTGATACCAGTGATACCTAAAATGCCGAAAAACAAGCACCCAGCAGCAACGCATGCAACGATGACTAAAAGGAGCAACGATGATTAACCATATCTTATTCAATGTGTTACAAGCGATCCACTTGATAGGACAATAGATGGAGGTGTCTGGGTTATCGAATCCCACTCTCTCCGCCAGTTTTTGATTCTGCTTCGCCACTCGAGCCTTGGTAGTGGGCTGTTTTCAAAGCAGCCCACTACGCCAGCCTAGATCTCCAATTGTCTCTTTCAAATCCTGAAAGACAGGCACGCAGAGCATTTTCCAGGCATACCAGGTCCCAGAAGCAAATCGAGGCGTTTCGTTGGAGTTGAGAAAGATTGCTTTCAACGCCGATAAAGTCATTGCAAAATTCTGCGACTGGCCACCCAGTTTTAAGTTCCGAGACTGCGAGATATTTGACGGCGGTAGCTCAACCAAGAGGGACGAAGCCCGCGCTCAAGGGATCGCAAACGCGCAGGCACATGGTATCTATCCACTCCAAGGATTCATTCTCACCTGCCCACCTCGTCAGAGAATGGGACGGAGACGTTTGTAAAATCAGAACGATCACGGTCTGGCGGGAGCAGACCGAAGACGAACACAAGAAGGGAGATGAGGACTGAAATGACCAGCAGAAAGACGGAAACCCAAGCTGGGCGACGCGGCTAAAGATGCTACAGAAGTGTTGTTGAACTACTTCTTCTAGGCCGTAGTCGGGCAGCAAGAGAAAGCCCAGAAAGCGCGCGTCAAGCTCTTCCTTACTTACTTTATCTTCCAGCCTAAGTCGTGAATGTTTCTTCGAATGCAGTACTTAGAGGAGGCGGAATATCAGAGGGGCGACAGCCGAAGGCAAACCGGGGCCATTAGATTTCGGATGTCGGACGGGAAGGGGTTCGTCAGGCAACGCTGCGCCGCACGGGTTGCTGCCAGAGAGCGTTGTCGTTGTCCAAGGATCGGTTGGTCGAAACATAGGAATATTCAGGCACAATCTCTTTGACTCGCGCGCGGATATCGTCGGGATGATCCGTGAACAGCGCAGCGTCAAGCTCTTCCAATTGTCTCGAGAGGTCTTCCCAGTCTTGTACTGGACCGCGCGCTCTCTTGATCTTGGGAAAGGATGTTTCGGCGACTTCTTCATTCTCGTAGAAGAGTTCCTCGATCAGCTTTTCTCCCGGGCGCAGGCCGGTAAATTGAATGGGCACCTGACTTTCGATTCGGCCCGAGAGTTTGATCAAGGTTCTGGCGAGATCCAGGATCAGTAGAGGCTGCCCCATGTCCAGAACGAAAGTGTCACCCTTTTCACCGATCGCCGATGCCTGTAACACAAGCGACACAGCTTCGCGAATGGTCATGAAGAAGCGCTTGATCTCCGGGTGAGTGATGGTGAGTGCTTCGTTATTCCGCAGCTGGTGCTGCAACAACGGAATGATACTTCCATTCGATCCTAAGACGTTGCCGAAGCGAACCGATAAGCATCGCATGCCATTGATTGGCCGGTGGGCGATGATGAGCTCTCCCATGCGCTTGGTTGCTCCCATGATATTGCAGGGATTTACTGCCTTATCGGAAGATACGAGCACAAAACCGTGACATTGATACTCACTGGCCAATTCGAGCAGGCTGACCAACCCGAAAACGTTGTTCCGCAAGGCGACTGAGATATTCTCTTCCATCAGCGGGACGTGCTTGTAGGCCGCTGCGTGAAAAACTGTGTCCGGTTGGCTGATCTCAAAAGGCTGCCTCATCTGTTTGCGATTGCCACAGTCTGCGACATGGCAGCGCACGGAGGTTCGGCCGCAGAGTTGCAATAGTTCGCGCTTCAGATAAAACATTCCGGTTTCGCTCTGGTCAATGCATACCAGGACGGCAGGTTCATGTTCGAGAATCTGGCGGCAGAGTTCCGATCCGATGGATCCGGCTGCTCCGGTCACCAGCACCGAGCGCTGATAGATGGCGCTCCGTACCGAGTTCAGATCGATCTCTACCGCGTCGCGTCCCAGCAGATCTTCCACGTCCACATTGCGGAAATCGCTGAGACTTACTCTTTGCGCAATCACATCCCTCAGCGCCGGCACGGTACGAAACTTCAACGCTGCGCGCTCGCACACCTCGACGAAGCGTTGCATTTGTTTGGAGGAGGCCGAGGGCACCGCGATCAGTACTTCGTCAGCCGGATAGGTCAGTGCCAGCTGGGGAAGTTGATCGACAGTCCCGAGCACGGGGATATCCTCGATCTTGAGGCCCACCTTGGAGCGATCATCGTCGACATATCCAATGGGAGCGTATTCACTTCCGGGGCGGCCGATCTCACGAACCACTGCTTGCGCTGCGATTCCCGCTCCGATAAGCAACACTTTCTTGGAAGCCGCCATATCCTGCCGGACCGATTCGGCCAGCACACGGGAAAAGATCCGCACTCCGACAAGAATGCCTGCTGTTAACAGAGGTTCCAGTACGTAGATTGCTCGCGGAAACGCCGAGAGTTTTGTCAGGTATTGAGTGGCTAGAATGAACAACAGAGAACCGAGGAATACGCATTTCGCTACATCCAGTGCGTCGCTCAGGCCTGTGTAACGCCACCAGCCGTGCAATAAGCCGAAACGCTCGATCATGACCATTCGAATCAGAATGAGCAGAAGCGCCGAGGTGAAGAGGATTCGTCGCTGCGGCAAAGCGAAGTCGAATTTCAAGAACCACGCCAGAACGAGCGAGACAAAAATCAACGCGGCTTGAAACGCGCCGACAAACCACGAGTTCTTGCGCAACAGCGTTCGGGCGAGGCTGATAATCTTCATGCCGATGTAAGCATCAGTTCAGATAAGAAACTGGAAACTCGCTGGACTCGCTGGTCCAACACTCGGCTACTCCAACAACCCCACAGCGGTTCGCAGAAGGATTCCGAGGTCAGAGAGAAAACTGCGGCGTTGTTGATAGTCGAGCGATAGCTGGAGTTTGGCGGGAAGGATCTCCCGTAGGTATTGCTGCTCGATTCCGTCGGCAGTAAGAATCTGATCTTCATGCCGATAGGCAAGGCTCGCGGGGTCAGTTATTCCAGGGCGGTCCTGCAGGATGACGGAATATTCGCGGCGAAACATCTGCACGTAGCGCTCGACCTCAGGCCGGGCTCCGACCAATTGCATGTCGCCGACGAGTACATTGAAAAATTGCGGGAGTTCATCCAGCTTGTAGCGCCGCAGGAGCCTCCCGATGGGCGTAACGCGTGAATCCGCAGGGGCTGTCAACAAGAGGCCCTGGTCAGCGCCCGCAACCATGCTGCGAAATTTCCAGAGTCGAAATGGCCGAAATCCTCTGCCAATGCGATCTTGAGAAAACAATATCGGACCACCGTCGCCAAGCTTGATGGCGGCGGCGATCAAAATGAACAACGGCGAAAAGCAGACTAGTCCAACGCCTGAGCAGAGAAAATCGAACATGCGGTGCAATGAACCTGAGCCTGCAAGAACAGGTCGGCGCTCTGTGATCGACTCGGGTCTTTCAGGCACTGAGGACATCGACCCGCCTCGCGGAACCGTGGGTTTCAACGATGCTGGTTACCGCATCGATCACGTCTTCAACGTCCTGATCGCACATGCGAGCGGAGAGCGGTAAAGAAACTAAACGTTCGTACTCGCGCATTGCGATGGGGAAATCTTCCGGCTTGAAGTGGTATCGCTCGCGATAGTAGGCAAGGAGGTGAACCGGTATGAAATGCACCGAGCAGCCGATGTTGCGGCTCTGCATTTCCTTCATGAATTGGTCACGAGTGATCCGGAGATGATCCAGATTGAGCCGCAATGCGTAGATATGCCACGCATGTTGAGAGTCACTTTGCTCGGTTGGTACTTCCAATTCTTCGTGAGCCCGGAAGGCAGCGTGATATTGATGAACGATCTCTTTCCGCCTGGCCTGAAACTGCGAAAGTTTTCTCAACTGGACGAGTCCCAGCGCCGCTTGAATGTCGGTCATGTTGTATTTGTAGCCTGGACAGTCCACGTCGTAGAACCACGATCCATTTGCCCCATATCGGTTCCAGGCATCTCGGTTCATGCCGTGCAAACTCCAGCGCCGCGCTTCCTCCAACAACTCTGTGCTCCCGGTGAGCATTCCTCCCTCAGCGGTCGTCAGGTTCTTGGTGGCATAGAACGAGAAGCAGGTCAGGACCGGGACACTTTCGGTAGCTGATAGCGACCCGATGAGATGACCTTTATAAGTTGCGGGCAACGAGTGAGCCGCATCCTCGATCACGGCCAAGTGATATTCCGCTGCGATTTTCAAAATGGCGGCGCGGTCGCAAGGATGACCGTACAGATGCACGGGCATGATCGCCTTAACTCGCAAACCGAGAACGTTTTGAGTTCTCTCGATTTGCTGGCGAATGGCGTCTGGATCAAGGTTCAAAGTCACGGGCTCGACATCGACGAGAATGGGCGTGGCCCCTACATGCTCGATGACGTGAACTCCTGAGCAGAAAGTCAACGGACTGGTGATGACGGCGTCTCCAGGGCCGATTCCGAGGGCCAGAAGTGACAGATGCATCGCAGCGGTGCATGAACTCAGGGCGAGCGCATCGGGAGCGTGGACGAATCGGGCGAAGTCTTCTTCGAAGTGCTTCACCTTTGGGCCGGTTGTAATCCAGTCCGAGCGCAGCGTGTCGATGACTTCGTTGATTTCTTCCTCGCCGATCAACGGAGGAGAAAATGGCAGCAGCTTATCGCGTCGGATGGTATGACCTCCTCACTGTGAGTGATTCTTGAACCGGGCGTGGTCAAGGCTTTCTCAGGAAACACAGATAATGCGTGCAGAGCGGACGAATCGTGGAAGCGAGATAGTAGAGGGTCGACCCAAAACGGCCGATCGCCCTGCCCAGAGGCGGCGCCAGGGTGATCCTGCGATGTTTCATGGAGAAGCCTGGAAAGAGCCGGCGCACCTCGGCCAGTCCAATGCCACGAACATCTGAATTGGCGGGATTGTTAAAGGCAAAGTCGTACCAAAGGAATCGCCCCCCGGGCACGAGGACCCGACTGATTTCTTCCGCGATGCGGTGCTTCACGTCATCATCCAAAACCGAGGTGAACAACATGAACTGAGATACGAAATCGAAGCTGCCTTCCTGAAACGGAAGGCGCGAAGCGCTGCCGCAAATAATCTGCAGACCTGGGGAAGAGGAGCGGGCCTGCTCGACAAACGGTGGAAATAAATCGATTCCCCACAATCGTGACGGATCGGCGTCGTACTCGAGATATTGGCGGAGTGTAGCGCCTCGGCCACAACCGACATCGAGAACTCGAAGACTAGCCAGAGACCGGAGGCCATCCTCGCGCAGCATCGCTGCCATCGTGACTTCCCGCTCGTGCAGCGCGAACAGGTGGCCGGGGTTGGTTCGCGAGTAGCGGTCCGCAGCGACTGAACGACTGCGATGATCATAGGCATTGCGCAGGCGCTGAAGTTCGCGGTGTTCGTTTTCTCGAACCTGCGACTCATCGATAGTGGTGGGCATATACGGTGCGCGCCATCTCCAAAGACAGGCGCGTTACTTGACGCTAGGCAGTGCTTCGCCCGTAGTTGGCCGGCGGTTCGTGACAAAGGGAGACGCCGCGTTCTTGAAAGCGAGAGACACGTGGATACCGCAGGTGCACCCTGGGCACTCTCTCCTCACCATGGCCACGCATGCCTGACGGTAGCGCTCAGAGTGGATCAGTTCCTTGAGATCTTCTCTCAACACATTGCCAACAGGTTTAAGCACGTAACATCCCGCAAGCACGTCTCCGTTCGAAACTACGAAGAGTTCAATGAAGCCGAGAACGCAGGGCGGTTCATTCAGCGTTTCACGACTGAAATACTTCAATATGTAATCGAGTTCGTAAGCAGGCCGTTTAAGTTTGTCCCTGAGGAAGCGGACGATGCTCTTGGTTTCGCTGGGGTTCGGCCACAGATCGGAAGTAGAAGTGTGGCGGAGAAAATAGGAACGGTCGTCAAGGATGTTGAAGGCGAAACCGGCACCGGCCCGCTTTGCTTCGTCTGCAAGTTCTTCCAACTCGCCGGCGGAGCGGGCGTTGAGCGTAGCCACGACCTGGACCTGCTTGCCTTTCAGAAGTCGAATACCCTCCATCGCTAACCTGAAATATCCCTTTATTCCGCGAATGGCATCATTCGATGCTTCGAGGCCGTCGATTGAGACCGCGATCTTCGTGATGGGAGAATCATTGATTTCTGTACTCAGCTTCTTGAGTAGAAGACCGTTGGTTTGCAGAGTAATCCGCTTGAACCTGGCCATGTCCGCTTTTTGCATGATCTGAAATAGATCGCGACGGAGTAAGGGCTCGCCGCCGGTAAAGCGCAGATATCGAATGCCGAAATTTCCCAGGCGGTTGATGATGTCCACGGCCTTTTCGGTATTGAGGCCATCTTCCCATCGGGTCTGCCAGTAATTGCAGGTGACACATTTGGCCTGGCAATTCTCCGTAAGCTTGAGACTCGCGGAGAGCGGTTTTACCCGCGCCGGCAGCAGGGATTGGGAAAATTGGCTGCCTACCCAGACGCGGGTCAAATACGGCAAATGAGTCCAAGGAATCGACATAAGCAAACGTAATCTCTGTGTGCAGTTCAGTATGCGATGATTTTCTGATTGCGAAAGGCCTTTACCATCCCGAGAAAAAATCCAACGTTGGCCAGACAGAAGGAAAACGAATAGCCGAACACCCACGCGGGACGTTGTTTTCTGGCGAGTCCCCACCCGATCAATGCCGAGAGATAGAAGACGACCTGAAGCCACCAGAGAAAAACGAGATGCCCGCGCAAGGCGAGCACCGTGTTGCAGGCCAGGATAGTTGCCAGAAAAAACGGTGTCAGCCAGCGCAGTAGCTTGTGCGAGATCAATCCGAGAGCGGTGAGAGGGAACGACATCGGGTTTAGAAGAGCCGGCCGTGATAACGTGCCGGTCCAGTTCCGGGAGGTCATGCGGATTCGGGCGCGAAGTTCGCCCTCGATGCTGTGGGGCATGGCGTCGAATACGGTGGCCTCGCGGTCTTGAACGACTCGATATCCTTGTGCGCGCACGTCCAGAGGCATGATGCAGTCATCACCGTAGCAGTCCGGCAGAGGGCGGAAGAGTTCCCGCCGCACCAGCAGAGCCTGCCCGCTTCCAGTTGCCAGGATGCCGAGGTCGGATTCCGCAGTGCGCAAGAAGAGTTCGTAACGCCAGTAGAATCCCTGCCCCTTTTCGACCGAGTCTTCAGCGTGGCCGAAAAATACTGTGGCGGTGGCCAGGCCCACGCGGGGGTCAGCCAGATTCGAAACCAGCGCCCGCAGCGAACCGGGCGGCATGGCCGTGTTGGCATCGGTAAAGAGAAGAAGATCTCCACGCGCATGCTCGACTGCAAGATTCTGTATGCCGCTCTTTCCTACGCGGCGATCGCTTTGGAGCCAGTGGATGCGAGGATCACGTGCAACAAATCCGCGGACGATTTCCTCGGTTCTGTCGGTCGAGCCGTCCGACGCGACCAGGAGCTCTAGCGGGTCATTGGGGTAGAGCAGTGCCAGACAGTCTTCCAGCTTGGCCGCGATCCGCTGTTCTTCGTTGTGAACGGGAACGATGATGGAGACGAAAGGATCGTCAGCTAGCCCGCGATCACTTCGATTTCGTGCAAACACCGACGCCAGCGCGAACACGAGCAACGGATATCCGACCCACACGTAGACCACGAGGCCCAACGAAAGCCACAGCAGGTAATCCACTGCTCTCATCGAACATCGCCTTCGGCGTGGAGAGAGCGAGAACCGGTGGCGGCGTGCTCCCCGGCTTTTCTTACACGCAGCTGACCAAGTTCGGGATAGGAGTTCTGGTATCGAAGCCGCACGTAGCGGAAACCATCTCTCTGGTGCAGGTACGTGGTGCGGCTGAGTTTTCTTCCCAGGGTCTGGCCCTCCGCATGCCAAACTCTTAATTCGGGATCGTGGATGACAGGTAGGCTCAGGCTCCGACACATCTCGGCAACGATGAACTCCTCGGCGTAGAGGAAGAAGTCGGTATCAATGAAGCCTCCCGCTTCGAAAAACTGTTTGCTGAAAATGAGAAACGCGCCATGAGGAGCATAGATCGCGGACTGCGCAGCCTCTGCTGGAGGAGGCGTCCGCTGGTAGAAACCATAGCGAACCTTCCGTACGTACGGAGATAACCATTGCTTGAATCGCATGGCATAGTAGTTCGAGAGCCATAAGCGGTAGCGCAGCATGCGGAGCCGGCTGGGGCGGTGACGAATGCTCGGGTTGGCATCGTGCTGTGTCAACGCGGAAATGATTGACGGAGCGAGCATTCCGACGGCCATGGGATTTTTCTGCAAAAGTTGCGACAAGAAGTGAGTGTCTTCAAAAACGATGTCGTTGTTGCTGACAATGACCCAGTCCGGCATGGCATGGTTCGCCAGGAAGTGCTGCAGGGCGAACTTCGCGGCTCCAAAATAGCCGAGATTCTGTGGAGCCTCTACGAGTTTGACGTTGCCGACTCCGCAAGTGGCCTGCCTTATGCGCGACCTGTCGCTGTCGCCTGAATTGTTGTCGACAATCAGAATTTGGCAGTTGGCAAACCCTTCGAGTCGGGACACGCTTCGCATGAATTGAATGGTGCAGTTGGCGTTCCGGAAATTCACCGTGACGATGAGCACTTTCGGAGTGTCGCTCACAGTGCACGGTCCTGTCCGCCAAGCTGGTGAAGAGTCCGGAGTGAGGTCCGAGGTTTTGATTTGGCTAACATCCATCCAACTATCAACACCAGAGTGGAGCAAATTAGAACTTAAGATTGGACCAAGGATCTACCATCCCGATGCAGTGGCGAAGGCAACGCTATTGGCTACCTTCGTCGAAGTTGCCCGCCATCGCAGCGACGGTCCAGAAAACGACCTGGAACTGCTCTCCCTCAAACGATGCCTCGACCATGTTGTGCAGTACCGCTGCCAGCAAAGCTACCCATATTGCGACGTTAGAGACACTCGCATGTGCTGCTACGGCGACCCAAGCTTTCCTCAAGACCAAAGCGACGATGAATAACAGGGCAAGCCCGGTCGGTAACCCCATCTCCGCCAAAGAATCGATGACCAGATTATGTGCGTTGTACTGGTGAGAACCGGCAATGGTAGGAATCATCAGGTGATGGTTGATCGCCCCCCCAAGTTCTCCTGGCCCAACACCAAGGACGGGGTTCTCCAAGAAGGCTTCCCACGAGGCGTGGATTATCTCGACCCTGGTGTAGTCTGGGTTTTCCCATCGATAGAGGAACAGAGCAGCGTTTGTTTCAAGCAGATCTGCAGGTACCAAGGCCAGGAGCAGGGTCGTGGCGACCAGCCCAACAACGCCATGTCTGATCTTCAGGCCAGCCTTACGCAAAAATGGCAAGCTAAGTAATGCCGCCCCCAGAATGGCGAGAATTGCTCCGCGCGACATAGTTGCCAAAAGACCTGCGCACATCAGCATTGAACACGCAATGAAAATCCACCGTCTGCCACCCTTATTGAGGCATGCTCCGGCGATGCCAAGCGGAATTAGAAGAATCAGGATTGAGGCAACTATGTTACTGTGGCCCATCGTAATTTCGATTTCGTCCTTCAGACCGGTTAGTCCCTCGAAATTCCCGAAGCGGAGGCTTTGATAGTCGCGGAGAAGAAGTATGCCTGCGGAGGCGCCAAGAATGGACGGTGCGAGTAAGCCGATCCGGGCGCTCCTGGCTACGGCGTAGACAAGAATTCCGACAGCAAGAACCTTCCCCGTAGCTACTCCACGATACATGTCCTGGAGGTTCACTAGAGTCGAAAACAGGCCGGCCAACACACAAAAGGCTCCGATCAGCACGATCATTCCCGAAAACGAAGGGAAGAATCCTTTCCAGAAAGCCTGGTAAATTATCCAGACCGCGAAAACAAAATCAAAATAAAGGATGTCGGGCTGTTTCCCGGCCACGTGAACGGCGACCCCTCCGAGAAGAAGTGAAAACAGGGGGATCCACATGCTGGGAGCTTTTGGTATGTAGTGCGACGTAGTCATGCTGGAACACGCGATATGGAAGTGGACTTTCCCGGCATTGCCAACTCCGAGTACTACGTTAGCCTCGATAAACCGTGTGCCGTTCTAACTAGGACGGAAGAGCCTACTTCCTGACGCCGGACTCATTATCCCGATCCGGTTGATGACAAGACTGGCATGGTCGGAGCCTTCTGGGCCTGCACGATAATGTGGTGGGGGCGCTCCGCTGAGATGTGCACCACCTTCATCTGCAAAAAGGTGAACATCTCGACAAGCACTTCTGGGCTGAACACGTGGTGGTGCATGGCGCGGTGAGATGCGTTCAGTAAACACCTCTGTCGAAACTGCTGCGGCGATCCGGCCTGGCGATCGAGGTCCAGATCGTGCAGGGCAATGATCTCTTCGAGATGTGTCAGGTCTTTTTCCGACACGTTCGACTCGAAATCCGCTTTTATGTGGTCAAAGGTCGTGAATGGCCTCCTGTGGTCGAATGTGTGGCGCTTATCGGGCACGACCACCAGCAAGGTGCCGCCCGGCTTGAGAATTCTCTTCCACTCATTCAGAGCGCGCAGGGGATTCGCCACATGTTCGAGTACGTGAGAAGCTGCGACGAAATCGTAGAAGGCGCTGTCGATCGCGGACGGATCGGATGCTTCGAGGATGAATTGTTTGCCGAGAACGCGGCCCGACCCTTCGACTTATGTCGCTTCTGCTCCATAGAGTCTGCGCGGCAAAGTTTCCGCAGTCGATCGAGGCGGCAATGCTGTAGATCGGAACCAGATGGTTCGCAGAGAAGATCGGGCTCGGACCACCGAATTCCAATCCGCATCTGGCTTCGATATACGATCTAATCGTCGAATAACCCGGACATCTTTTATGAGCCACCTTTATAAACGCCGTTTGGCATATTTCTCGGGCTCGGTGGAGTGAATAGGTTGCGACCATAACGGAACCGTGACTCAGAAGGCTGATCTGCCGGAGGAGTGTCTTCACGACGTGCGACCAACAGGGGATTGCTTTTCAGTTCAAACTCCTATCAAACTTGGATAGAAGGCCATCTATAAGACCCAAGGCCGTGTACTTGGCCTTGATGAGCCGCTGCTTTTCAAAAAGGCTCCAGGCGATGGTCAGCTTCAGTACTTGGCCGAGACTGGCGAATGTCCACGAAGGCTCAGAGAATAGGTACTCTTTCGCCGTGACAATGTGATTCCGAACGAGATAGTACTTGCGTATGGGATCGTGGTTGGTAGCGGCGATTTGCTTCCACAGCAGCCGGTGAAAGGTGGGTTGCCCAATGTTGTGGGTCATGAGTGGCTTGCGTGTAACGATGACTTTGAAGCCCTTCGCGCGTGCTCTCAGGCAGTACTCAAGATCCACACAGTCGATAAAGTATTCGTCGCGAAACGGTCCGATTGCCTGATACGCATTGAGCGAGACCAGGCTTCCAGACGTAATGACAACCTTTCGTTCCATCCAGGATTGAGCGCCGAATGATTCCTGCGGCCACCGAACTCGTCCAGTTGTACCGTTAACATAGTTCGATCCGGTGATGGCGAGTTTGTTTGGGTCTGGGAAATCGCCGCATGACTCCAAAAGATCATCTGCAATGCCCGCTGCGGGTGTCGTATCTTGATCCAATAGCAGAGCTCGGTCGAACCCGTGCTCCATGGCCAGGGACATGCCTTGATTCAGGGCAGTTGCCACACCGAGGTTCGCTCTGTTGTTGATCAATGCAATGTTCAATTCTGCGGGAGCCCATCGTAGGACGTTGCGTACCGGGGGACTTGAGTTATTGTCTACAACGATGACTTCGCCGACCTGGCTATGAAGCGCAGCCAAGCGAGAGGACAACCCGCTGCCGGGGTTGTAGGTCACTACAATCGCACATATTTCTCCTTGGTTGCCGTGCCGGCAGCCGCAGTCACCACTGCCGAGTTCACCTGACTGCCCAAAGCACACACTCCTCACCTGAGTTCGCATTTCTTGCATGCTCGACGATCGAACGGAACACGTGGCCCATAATATAGCTGTGACGAAAAAGCCTGCTTCGAAAGCCTGAACTGAGGGCTCCGCCGCTTTTGATGAGAAGGCTGCCGTATCCGAATAGCTTGGCGTGTGCAACTGTCGTCCACGACTTGAAGTTTGAGAACCCCGACCTGGCCGCGACGGCCGAAAGTGTCTTTGGCGAGAAAAGGTGAACGTGCTTGGGCGGCTCCAGTCCGCGCCAGAACGAGCCGAAATGCTTGTGCGCAAAGCTGCTTGCGTTTGGGGTAACAACTACAAGAATCCCGTCTTTCTTTAAATGCGCCGGCACTCAGTGATGAGGCTGATCGGATCTGCGACGTGCTCGATCACGTGGTTCAAGGTAACGCAGTCAAATGACTCTTCGGCGAACCGGATGTCTTCCAGCGGGGCCAGATGTGCATCGATTCCAAGTTTCTCCGGACGTGACGAACGGCCTCGGCATCGACATCCTGACCCTGAACGTCCCAGCCAAGAGCTCGCAGTTGTGCGAGGCGAACTCCGTTACCACAGCCGACGTCGAGCAACTTGCCAGGTTTACGATGATCCAAATACATCAACGACATGCGTTTGCGCTCGCGACGAAGGGGATTCGCCCAGTAGAAAACACTGGAAACTCGGCTCCGCAATTCTTCGCCTATCCGTCTGCGTTGCACGACTGCATCGCCGTGAGTGTAGTACTGCGCATACGCCTTGCTGATCTCCTCGTCGAGCGGCGTTGGATCCAGCCACATCAGTCCGCACTCTGAATTGGGACAGACTCTAAAACTCCATTCGCCGGGCGCTCCGAAGAGCAGATCGTGTACTCCCTGGTGAAGCAATTTCCCCTGGGAACCGCAAAGATAGCAGAGGAGTACTTGACGAGATTTAATCTGCGTTATTGCAGCACCGGTGCCCTGCGGCAGTTCTAACGGGAAACCTGCAACTGCCTCAAGTAGTTCAACACCAGAACTCGGTCGTCGAGGCCGAGAATCAGGAACCATGCGACCACTCCATAGATAAGGTAGGCAACGATCAGAAAAGCGATCTTCAATTCGATGCTGCTGGGTAGAGCAGCCACGGCTAGAACGATAACAGTTAACGTAACTGGTATTAGGCTCCTGCTCAACTGAGACGAAGGAGTTGAAGAAAACCGCGTCGCCAGGAAAAACAAGACAATGGCGTCCACGACGACGCGCCCCGTCCAGACAATGGCGGCACCTTCAATCCCCCACAGGTGCACCAGCCACCACAAGAGCAGCATGTAGACAGGAAGTTCCAACAAATGCACCTTCGCGGTAATGTCAGGTCGCCCAGCGCCCTGTAGAAAAGTGAAAGGCACAAGCGCCAGGCCGTTGACAAAAACTCCGGCAGCGAGCCACTGAAGAACGTGGGTGCTGTGGGTCGCGAAGTCGGCGCCCAGCCACACGGTGAGCCCCTTCCGCGCGAAGACTACGATCAGCAGAGTCAACGGGAAGAGTGTGAGAAATGTGAGCTTTAGAGTGCGATGGAAAAGGACGCTCGTTCGCTTCGCGTCTTGCGCAAAACTGGTGGAGAAGGCTGGGAACATTACGCTGGTCAGAGCGCCGGGGATGACCGAAATCTTTGTCACGAGCTCGTAGGGAGTGACGTAGTACGTAACGGCGGTGATTGATATCAGGGATCCGATCAAGAATCGATCGAATGTAACCATGAGTGGACCAACTGTGTTGGTTACCGTCATCCATCCGCCAAAGCGTAGCAGAGTGAAAATCGAAGCGCGTTGGAAGGTTACCCGATCCAGAAGGGTCGGGACGACGCGGAAGCAGAGCAGAAGATGGGCAAGCCATCCGACGACGCGGCCACAGACGAGAACCGTAACCACCGCGGCCAGACTCTTCGAAAAGGGCAAGACCAACAGCGGGCCGGCGAAGGAAAAGATTCCCATCGGGACACGGAGGGCATTGACGAGGTCGAAGCGTTGATGTGCCTCTAGAAGGCCTCGCAAACCGACAGCGGTGATAACCACGGGAACTGAGAGTGCGAGAAGGTAGAACGCATCCAATGTTTCGGACTGAAGAGCGGCGGGGATATTCAACACCTGGCGAACTAACCAAGGGGAAAACAGAATCAAAAAGACTGTGCCCAGGATGCCGAGAAGCAGCATTAAGACCAGAGATGTCCAGACCAGACTGGGAACGTCTCGATCTTCGCCATTTCCGAGTTTCCGCGCGACCAGTTGAGTTAGTGCGCGGCCCAATCCAAAATCCAACAGACCTGCATAACCGATCAGCGACCAGGCTAAGGCCAGTACTCCGAAGCGTTCTTTTCCCAATCCCCGAATTAGAACCGGAATGCAGAAGAGCGCCACGAACATGGGGGCGCCATTACCGACGAGGTTCCAAACCGTGTTTCGCGCGAGGACGCGGCCACTGGTTAAGTGCGCATTCTGACCCGCCGCTGACTGAGGCATCTGAGGGACGAAACTGGAGAACGGTGACGCTGTCGATAACTTTGAAAATGGTAATTAATCCGCGGCGACGGCGGTGGTGGTCGGTTTTGAACGGCGGGTGTTGCGGACGTTTCGCCAGTTCACGCGAGGCATGAGGAGTGTGGAGTCCACGCGGTCGCGGTGCTCCAGGGCAATGTTCACCAGAGAATCGAGCAATGATTCGGAGAGCAGGTGCGGCTTCAGGCCGAGTTGGGCCAGCTTGGTATGTTTTGCATTGTAGTAGTGTTCTTCCGCCTCCACCCGAGGATCGGGCAGGTGATCCACCATCACCTCAAATCCCAGGCGCTTGCCGGCGACGCGTACCATCTCAGCGAGTTCCAACACTGAGAATTGCTCGGTGAATTGATTGAAAACTCGAAACTCTCCTCTGGCGGCCCGATTCAGGCAAGCCAGTTCAACGCAGCGCACTGTGTCGCGAATGTCGAGAAACCCGCGCGTCTGGCCTCCTTTGCCGTAGACGGTGAGGGGATGCTCGATCGCGGCTTGCACACAGAAGCGGTTGAGAGCCGTGCCGAAGACTTCGTCGTAGTCGAAACGGTTGACCAGGCCTGGGTCTAATGCAGTCTCGTCCGTTACCGTGCCGTAGACCACTCCCTGGTTCAGGTCGGTGGCGCGGATGCCCCAGATCTTGCAGCAGAAATGAACGTTGTGGCTGTCATGCACTTTCGAGAGGTGATAAAAAGATCCCGGCTGTTTGGGAAACGGCAGAACATCTTCGCGGCCGTTGTGCTGAATGCGGATGTAGCCTTCCTCAATGTCGATATTCGGCGTGCCGTATTCGCCCATCGTGCCCAGTTTCACGAGGTGACAGTCAGGTTGGAATTCCTTGATCGCAAAGAGGACGTTCAAAGTGCCGACGACATTGTTCATCTGGCTGAAAACGGCGTGTTGGCGGTCGATCATCGAATACGGGGCGGAGCGCTGCTCGGCAAAGTGCACCAGGGCCTCGGGAGCGAACTCCTGCATCACTTGCGACAAGAATTCATAGTCCAGAACGTCTCCGACGAAACTGCCAATCTCTTTCCCGGTCAGCCGCTGCCAAATTCGCAGCCGGTCAGTCAACGGAAGAATCGGTGTCAAGGTCTGTGCGCCGAGTTCGTGATCCCAGGAACGGCGGACAAAGCTGTCGACGATGGCGACTTCGTGACCGTGGCTTGAGAGATGCAAAGCCGTTGGCCAACCACAGTAACCGTCGCCGCCGAGAACCAGAATCCTCATAAATCCTTCTCCTCAAAGTTTGCAGATTTGGATAGGCAACATAGAATCGGTCCGCTCACCACTCCAACTTTTCCCCCGTCGGGTCCGGGCGCATGTCAGTTCCGTTTGTCCGTCGAGCGCTTGAACCAGAGAAGTCTGTCCCGCATCTGATGCAACCGAGTTCCCCTTGCGGCAAGGCCCAAGTCTCCCTTAATAACGGTGTAGGCGTCTTGCGCGAGCAGTTTTCCGGGATGTTCGGGATCGAGGTGGTCCCAACCCGATTTTCCAAGTACCCAAACAACGGCCATCGCGGCCGAGAGAAATGCGCCCATAAACATAATCAGCAATCGCGGCGGGAACGATTTCTTTTCCGGGAGAGTCGCGGCGTCCAATACCTTGACGCTCGGAGTTTCTTTGGCTTCCTGTACTTTGGCCAGCTCACATTGTTGGGTCAGGAGTTCATAAACGGTTTCCTGAATCTTATTTTCGCGATACAGCGCTGCGTAAGTCACGCCCAGCAAGGGCAATTTGCGAATCGAAGGATAAAGGCTGTTGTTCCCGGCGGTTCCGTCGGGCGACAAATCGCCATCGCCCATTTGCTTCAGCTTTGCCTGAAGCTCCTCAATTCTTGCCCGCACCGCGCGCACGCGAACATTGTTGTCGGCATATATTTGGCGCAGGCCTTCCAGTTCCGATTGCGCCGCAATCAAATGACCCTGCAAGGACGCCGCCGCTTCCACCATGGCCCTGCCTTGCTCCTTGATGTCAATCGCAGTGTTATCGCTGGCAAACTTGCTGAAATCCCTGGCGGAAGTGTCGAGATCCTGCTTCACCGACCGAAGACGATCTTCCAGAAAGACGCGCTCGCGATGGGCAGCAGAGGTGTTCAGCTCCACTACCAACCGGTTGAGCTCAGCTACGTAGGATTCGGCGATGGCTTTCGCTCTTTGCGGACTGTGGTCGGTCACCTGAATTGTGATGATGCCGCTCTTGCGGTCTTCCGCCATTTGCGTATTTTCTTCGAGCTGACGTCTGGCGGCTTGCATTTGGCGCACGCCGTATAAAGACTTGAGATCGAATTTGTCGATCAGGCGATCTTCAACCGTCTCACTGTGCAGGATTCCAATGAACAGAGATCCTGAGGTCTTCAAGCCAAGCAGGTCGCCGGCCAGCATGCCGATTCCGCTATCACCGTGTCCGCTCATCGCCATCAAAGATGCCAATCCGGAACCCAGATCGTTGTCAGGTGGCATCAGTTGGGTTCGGGCGTCGTACCGGGCAGGGATGAGGAAGGCGAGCAGCGTCGACAGGACAAGACCATACGCCGCGACTCGCAGGACGAAGAGCCGTTGATCCAGCAGGAGGCGCAGGTGGCTGAGCGTAGTCTGCCCCTCGAACTCGCCGTAACTACTGATCCGAGGTGGATCAGGCAGCACCGTCGAGCCGGATAGTCCCGGGTCGGGTTTTACGCGAATCGGAGTACCGGGCATTGGCAAGTCTTAATCAAGCTAGCGGGGCTGTGCTTCATTCTGACGCTGGTTCTGGCGAGCTTCACTTTTTCCCGACCTTCGGCCAGTAGCTGAACTCAAATGATGCGGCGATGTTGGATTGGCGGTTTGCCGCCAACAATGGTATCTGCCAGCTTTCGTATTGCAAGAAGCCGGATAGACGAAATCCCGATCGAAGCAGAAAGTCTGAGTTCACCTGCACATCATTCTGGGTTCCACCTTCGGGCAGGAACTTCGCGTCGATTTTCCGATGCTTCAGCGCGATTCCAATCTTCCGGGTCGCGCTGAGCCAATAATTGCTGGTGATCGATTCTCCCTGGGCGGTCCGACCAATCCAGCTTCCCATTAACTGGCCGCCGTTGGTGTATCCGTTCACGTATTGAAAGTTGTGATAGAAGCAGCCATTGCAGCTGGGAAAGTCGACCGGGCTGGTCGAGCCACCCTCCAGGCGCAAATCGAGCTTCGGAATCTTCGGCAACTGGCCGGCATAGAGACCGCCCTGCCAGACAGATTTTTGGGGAGTGTTGAGAGGGGAGATTTCATCTTCACTGAATCCCTCGCCGTATAACGTCAGCCAGTTTCGCAGCTTCGGAATGCGATAAGAAAAGTCTGCGACGCTGCGGCCGTCGCCGAGAGGTTCATTGTTGGCCTCGTGGAGGTTCAACGCACTCTCAAAAAAAGTCTTCCATGTCAGCGGATTGCCCGGGCCGCCATAAATGCTGGTCTTTGACATGCTGAACTCGAAATTCTCGGTGAATTTGAAACTGATTCTGGCGCCACTGAGGAAGGGCTGCGAGCTCAGGTTCTTGCCATACTGGCCTTGCGCCACGGTCCCGAGGACGCTGTTGTTGATGAACTCCTGTCCGGTCAGGCGCCCCAGAAAGAAGTCGAGCCGCAGAGCACCGAGATAGCTGAGAACGGAAGGCAACCGAAAAGGAGAAACCCGGTTCACCCGGAACATATCGATGGGCTGAGCGTTGTCCGTCAGAGCCAGGGTGCCGCCCTCGCTCGGGCCCCACCACAGGCTCTGACGGCCGAAGGACATCTGCCAATTGCCCAGGTTCATTCCGACATAAGCGTCCAGTGGACGGAAGCGGTTGGTGGTTGCGATAGGCAATGCGGGAGCGTTGAGGGGAAGATAGTCCGCTGTGCTGATAAAGCCTAGCGTAGCTGCTGACGGAGCCGGACCGGAGGGCGCATACTGATATTCTCCTCGACCATAGAACACAAAAGGTCCAGAGACCGCCCATGCCGAAAAACCCGACACCATGTTGAACCCATGCTGAAAAGGCCGACCGAAGTCGTTGGATACAGTTTGGCCAAAATGATAGCCATCCGTCAGAGGTGTGCCGGCAATTCCCAGCGATCGCTGATAGACGGATTCCAGCTGAGCGTGAAGATTTTGTTCATCACCCCAGCGATCCGACTCCGCGGCAAATTCCTCCGCGAGCGCCTGCGACAGTTCTTGCACCTGCGGGGATGCGTCGACATCGACTGCAAGGTCGGCAGCTTCGCTCAGCAGACGCGCACACTCCAGGCGCGTCCAGGGGCGAATGCCCAAGCTTTCGGTTTTCAGATACCCTAAGGCTGCCAGTCGTTCCATCGCGGGATAGATCCAGCTATCCAGAGGAACGTACGGTGATCCCATATTTGCAGGGGAACGCATTCCCGGTTCCGTAACAAATTCGCGTGGCGACTCCCACGCGCCCCCTCCGAGTTCAGGGTCATGTCTTCGACGATACACGCTTTGAGAGATCAGAAAACCCAGGGTGCTTCCGATCAACACGTCCGACGGAAAGTGTTCGCGCGCGTGAACCCGGGAGAAGCTGACTGCTGAAGCCATTCCGTAGGCAAACAATTTGGGGAGTGTTCCGGGATATTCATGCGCGATCACACCGGCGATCGACCATGCGACTGCAGCGTGCTCTGAAGGAAACGAAGTACCGGAATTGAAGAATCGGCCGCTCCCACCTTGATTCGGTCCCTCGCGCTGCAGGGAATACTTGAGCGCTTCGACGTCGATCAGGCTGTTCAGTGCCGCCTCGCCCGCCAGAAATCCAGTTTCTCGCCAATGTGGGTTGTGTGCCGGATAGCTGAGCAGATAAAGGCCGGCGCCCGCCCCAACCAGGCTCGCGAGGCCGGCATCCGAGACTTCTCTGTAGTGGTGAAGCGTTGCAGGGTTTTGCGAGAGCGCGGCGCTGTATTGCCGGTCGGTTGCGAAAAGGCCGGCTGTGATTCCTCCAAGCGGGACCAGCCAGGTTGCATCCGAAAGCCGGATTCGCGCCGGACTGGTGATGATCTGCTTCTGGTCCTCGAAAAGATCGATGAAGTGTCCGCCCAGGCCCGAATGCGATCCCTCGGCTGTGGCGGCGAAACGATCCGTGTGGAATCCAGTAACCGGAGGGTTAGGCGAAGCAGGCATAGCGGTCACGGCGGAGGTATTCTTCTCTTCGCTTGTGTTCTGCGACTCGGCTTGATGGGCTGAATAAAAGACTGTCACAAGTACCAGCGTCATAAATCGTGCCATCGCTCTCACGCTGAGACTCCAGACTACGGATGCAGGTATCCGATCGTGAGTGCGGCGGTTGAGGCGACCTGTGCCGCCTGCAAGAGAGTGGACCAGTTTCTGGATGCAATCCTCGGTGCCTTCTCGGGCACGATGATCGAGTCTCCGGGCTTCAACACGGCGTTCATGGGATCTCCTGACCAGAAGCCGGAATTGTTCTTTGAAGAGAGAACAGACCCGTCGGCTCGGACGACAAACACTGCACTCTTGTCGGCGATTTGAGTCACTCCGCCGGATTGGCTCAGGTACCACTTTGCGCTCCGGCCCGGCAGGTAGCTGACTGCGGTCGGATTGAACACCTGCCCACTTACAACGACGTAGTTGTTTCTCTTCGGGATGATCAGTTCGTCTCCATCTCGCAAGGCAACGTCAGCCGGAGATTTGGCCAGCGAGCCGAGGTTCGATGGGATATGAACCACCAGGCGTCCGACCGGGTCCGTAGCTTCTAACTGCTGAAGTGCAGTGTCGGTCTGCGCGATGGCCGTCAGTTTTGCATTCTTCTGATCGGTGTCGCCCTCCGGCAGGGTCTTCAGGTAAGTTTCTTCCGCTTTTATTCGGTTCACCAAGTCAAGATGCGACTGCATTTCGACGTCGCGGACTTCCTTGCGAATCAGCACCGCTCCGTAGGGGTAAGCCTCCGCCGTGAAGCCGTTGCAACGCTTAAGAAGCGAACTGAGGCGTTCTCCGGGTTCGATCCCGTACGTAGCCGGATGCTGTACCTCGCCCCTGACCGAAATGGAGGCACCAAGGTCATTCCATTGCGCGATCTGCCGGATCGCAAGAACATCTCCGTTGCGAAGAGGAACGTCTTCGTTGACGTTTCCCGCCAGAGCGGATGCGAGCTTTATCTCCATCCGCTCGGTGGAAGTGTTGTTCGTCTGGAATCGGGTGAGATCGGCTGTATCCGCAAAAGCGCTTCGCTTGAGTCCGCCTGCGACTCTGATTAAGTCTGCCGCCCGCATGTTGGAAGTCAGAAGATATCGACCGGGTTTTGCAACCTCACCCGTGACGTTCACCGTGGGAACGTCGATGCTCTCCATTTTGCGATGGATCAGCAGACGATCACGCGCCTGAATCACAACATTGTCTACCGGGTTTCCGGCGAGCGCCTCGCCCAGGTCGATGCTCAGAATTCTGAGCGTGCCGTCCGCTTGCGTGCGGAACAATTGCGCGGAGTCGAGAGCCGCATCGGGAGTGATTCCTCCCGCCAGGTAGACGGCATCGCGAAGGTGGGCTTCCCCGGTCGTTCGGTAGTCTCCGGGGGCGCGGACCGCTCCGCCCACGGAAATGTCTGGTGGGCGCTCGAAATCGTACCGGCTGAAGATTCGCACCGTGTCCAGACGATTCAGCGTCGGAGATGAGGCTGGATTGGCCAGCGCTGCGTTGATGTCGAAGCTTTCAACGCTGGGGTGAAAATCCGGGGGATTGAGGCGAACAATTTCTGCGTAGTGGGGCGCCGGTTCAGGAAGCAGGTCGGCATACGAAGAGATCAGATCCGTCACTTTCATTCCGGCTTTGTACGAATAGCGCCCGGGCCTGAGTACGTGTCCCTGCAGGTAGATCGCGTCTTCGTTGTAGGCGGCGATGGGAAAGATGTGAACCTGATCTCCGTCCTGGATTGTGAATGCGGCGAGTTGTTTGTCGACATCACCGTGCTCAGGATTCGATGCAAGATCCAGAGTGAGCATGGTGCGCTTTTCGTGGGCTTCGACGCGCTGTACCTCGATGTGACGCAGCGCTGCCGTGGGAAGAATTCCGCCGGCAAGCGCCAGCACGTCGGCGAGCGAGCGTTCGTCAAGCATTTCGTAAACTCCCGGACGGCGCACCATTCCATCCACTGTTACCTGGGGCCCGAGCGGAGGGACAAGCAAAGTGTCTCCGTCTTCCAGTCGCTTGAGATCCGCCCGAACGCCATGCAACAGCAGGTCATAGGCGTCTACTTGTTGCACGAGTTGGGTTCCGCGCGAATGCCGCAGTGCGCGTAAGGAGCCTCGCCCGGTAACTCCACCCGCGGCAAACAGCGCGTTGAGCGGCGTGGAAAGCGAACTGATGTCGTAGGCCCCGGGCATGGTCACGTCGCCCACCACGTAGACGCGAACTGTTCTCACCCGCGAGAGAGACACATCCGCCGAGACTTCGCGAAAGACACTGCGGAGCGCGTGCTGAATTTCGAACTGGATCTGGCCGAGGTTCTTTCCACTTACTAAAAGCGGTCCGGTTTCCGGGAGCGCCACCCGCCCCTCTCGATCGACAAGGCGTACCAGCCTCTGCGACACGCTGCCCCACAAATCGATTGCCAGGCTGTCGCCCGTTCCGACGACATAATCGGGGCCCACGGGCAGGTCCATTGGAATCACATCGGGCTCACTCACACTATTGCGGAATACGTCGAGGCCGAAGCGTTCCGGCGAACGCTGCGAAACCGCGGCCTGCATATACATGTCATAGAGAGAGGGCACATCGGAGTACGGGTTTGCCGGGCGCACCATCTTTACCGGCGTTACGTCCTCCTCGAAGGAACCGGAGTTTGACGGCCGGCGACGTGAGTACTTCGAATACGAAGAGCGGCTGTCCGCAAGTTCTTCCCGCGAAGCGCCAACTCGCTGTTTGGTTTTATCTGGATACGAGGTGCTTTCATTCGGGGGTGTCAGGTTCTCGAGGGCAAGAAAGTCGGGAGCCTGGGATGTGCTGGAGGAATCCAGCCGTGATTGCATTGTTTCGGCGGCGAGTTCGATGCTGGAGGAAGTGTCCCTTGTTCCCGTCGACAGATCCGTCTGCAACGTGCGCGAAGGTGAGGGCGGCAAATCTGGCACCACTCCCGGGTCTGTGTTTCGATTGGGCTGCTCATTTCTGCCCGGGGAAACCGAACGTCTCCTGCCGGGGCTTGCCCTCTCGCAGTCACGATCTTGCGGATCGCACGCGGCTGTGCTTTCTACATCGCGGTTGGTTTGATCGGGTTTCTCGGGGCGCAAAGCGTCGCTATCCTCTTGCGCTTCAATTTGGACCAATTGCCGCGCTCGCTCCTTCATCACGAGTTCTTGTTCTTTCGCGAGGCTTGAGTCCGGATTCGGTGACGGCAGCAAATAGCCATAGCGCTGCAGCAGTCGGGTCGCAACAGAACGAAACGTCACATCCCGGTCGAGCCTTTCAAAGATCGCCTCCTGCGATAGGCTCGATTCGCGCACGACTTGCCCGTTGTCGGTGGCTTCTTTGGCAATCCAGCGCTTCAATTCCACGAGCAGCCCGGCGTCCTTTACCAATATTTCCCGGATTTGAACGGAAGAGGCCGCGACCTGGTTCTCGTTCTCCTGCGCAAGATCGGACTGTGCTCCGCTGTCTTGTCCGGAGTGGGCATCGTGTTGTGGGCGTGGCCATCCATTCGACTGGCTGTACGCCCACTGGCTAAGGATCAAGAGGACGATGCACGGTGTTCTTGCGAGGAGCGTCTTGGAAATGAGAGTCCGCTGAAATGACATTTGGTTTCTTTCAACTGGCAGCTTGGTGCCCGGTTGCGGCGCACTCAAGCGATGAATTCCACATCGGCGTGATCCACTTGGACCGCGACCGAGCGCATGATCAGATGGATTGACAAGACTATGCGGCAGCGTTCGTCTGACCTCAGGATGATGCCTTCCAGTCCCTTGAGGGGGCCGCTTCGCACTCGGACGCGGCGTCCGACGGTTAAGTACGGATGCGGTTCCATATTTCCCGATGCCGAAAGATGGTTTTGCAGGCTTTCGATTTCGGCATCCGGCAGAGATGCGGGTCGTCCGTTAAAAGTCACCAGCCGCACTGCTCCGGGAAGTTGCAACACTCGCAATCGATGCTGCAATGTCATCCGGACGAACACATACCCGGGGAACAAGACCAAGGCCAGTTCCTTGCGGCGGTCTTTCCAGCGGCGTACGGATCTGTAGAGAGGCAGGAAGCAATCGACACCTTGCTGTTGAATCTGATTCGCTACGCTTTTTTCATGGCGCGGAGCAGTGTACAGCGCGTACCAGTTCGGCGCGATGCCCTCTAAGGACGCGCCCGCCAGGACATTCGTGGTCGGTGCTGCGAGTAGGCCCATAAGCTCTCCGACGGAAGACGCTGGATATAGCTTCGCCCCCTCACTTACAGGGTAATGTGAGCTAACCCTTTTGATTTCAACTAACGTGCGACCAACGCAACCCTTGGTCCGATTACTTGCATCCACTAACACTTCGACATAACAAACTAGGTTGCATGCCGGCCCATGTAGGTTGCTTGCCTGTGAAGATCGGGGTAAATCATTCCAAGTCTATCTTGCTTGTGTCGGACTCCACGACGCCACTAATGCAACCTCTAGCTCGATTATCAGGATAGTCCTCCGCGGACGGGCTTTCGTCAAGCAACAATGCAATGTAGCAATCGGACAATACGAAATTGGTCAAAACGGGAGTATTTTTTTCGAAGAGATAATTTCCACAGCGATAGTCCTTTTCCGTCGACCGCGATCGCTTCTGACCTAAGACCAGGATCCTACTGGAGAAAGCTGAAGTCATTGTTGAGGGTTTCCGTGGCCAGACCTTGCTATTCAAGGAGAAGGCTGCGATCGAGCCGTTCTCTAAGCTCTTCGCAAAGGGATCTTGCGGTCGGTGATCCGGAGTCGCGAGCCGCATGGGATGCCCTTTTATGATTTCGGTTTGCCAAGAGAAATTAAACTCCCGTCGCAGGCGGAATTGTCTTGGAAATGTAAATAAAGTGTCATAAATCTCGAATGTGAGCTTGACCTTCCCGCAATTCGTTTAGTAGGTCAGGCGATCGCGATTACTGGGATTTTGCCCGATTCGTCCGACGACGGAAAAAGGGCTCGACGGTGACGCAGGCCAGCCCCGACGGATCCGCAATCGCCGACAAAACGTTACAAGTTGTTGACAAGAATGTGACAAGGCGGGTGCTCGCCTCAACGAATATTGTGTCGTTTTCGCGATGGCGGATTTTCGCTGTGCGAACCAGTCTGAACCATATGCAGCCGCCGGATTTTCTACACAAGGATGCCGAGACCAAGCTTTGCGGACAGTTCATTGCTGCCGGCGCACTGTGTAGCCTGTCCACAAACTCCGAACTGGTACTCGATGCCGCGCGTAAGACGTTCCAGGCGGTAAGTTCCGGGCCAGTCTCGGCCGAGTTCCGTTTGCGCTTTTGGGTCGACACCACGGATGCCTCGATTCCTCCATGGCCGAAGCCCTATGTGCGGGGACGGGACTATCTCGTATTTGCGGGCTTTGACGAGGGTAGTTCCATGCTCGCGAATCTTCGCTCGAATCGAGTCATTGGGCGATTCTCGGTGGGGATGGCAGCCGATCTTTCCTATTGGCAGGCAGTGATTTTCCCCATGCTCCTGACAATCATGAGCGCCTCGATCGGTATTGCGGAGTTACACTGCGCTTGTGTCGCGAAGAACGGGCGCGGCGTACTTCTGGCCGGGCCATCGGGCGCGGGGAAATCGACACTGGCATACGCGCTTTCCCGGCAGGGCTTCGGATTCCTATCTGATGATCGGACGTTCTGTTCCATTGAGGATGGTAATCCGAGCGTCTGGGGATTGCACACTCCCTTGAAACTGCGCCCGGGGGCCGTCCAGTGGTTTGACGAATTGCAGAAGGAACAACTGACCGATGCGCGCAGCGGAGGCCCGGCATTTTGGCTTGAACCTGAGTGCCTTATCGGCGTAGAGCGGGTTCGCCAGTGCAGGCCCGTGGCATTGTTGTTTCTGGAACGACGAGACCCGCTGGAATTCCGGCTGACTTCAATGTCGCCTTCCGACTCGCTGAATCGCTTGAAGATGGAGTTGATGACGGAGTCGCCCAAAGCAGACGAAAAACGTTCGGCGACCATCGAGAAAATAGCAGAACTTCCATGCTGGCTCTTGCAGTATGGCGGTCAACCTCACCTGATTGCGCAACAGATCGATCGTCATCTTGTCGAAGTGTGGAAAGAACAGGCACGAACGAGCGAGAGAAACATATCTCATCTCGCAATGGAGTCATGAAGCATATTGTCGAGGCCGCAGCGATTCAATCAGAGCTGAGTATGCAGGAGATGGCCACTGTTGAAGATACGCGCGCGAGCCGAGCCAGAGTCGACCCGATGCGACGCTTCGTACCCGTTCCATACTCGGCCATTCTGCCGGTGATGGGCAGCTCGGTGCGGTTGGAGACCAACAGCTCGAAGCTTCTGAGTCATATGGTTGAAGTGTTCGCCCAATATGAAGGGGAACCGACGGAGCCGACCTTCCGATGGCGGATCATCGTGGATTCCGACGCGGAGGGCAGGCCGCCCTGGCCTTGGAGGTCCACGTTCTCCGGCGATGGGCTTCGCTTTGCTCAATTCGGGCAAAAGAGTTTTCTGGCCGTCGATCTCGCAGCGCGCGAAGCAGTTGCTTTTGTCGCGGAAGGACTTCTTGAAGACGGGCCGGGATTCACCAGCCCTTTTATTGACACGTTGTTTTATATGACGGCCGGTAGCCTGGGTCTGGTTCCAATCGTAACTGCGTGTGTCTCCTCCGGGACCAACGGTCTTCTGGTTATGGGGGCTCCAAATCAGGGCAAGACTACCGCGAGCTATCTTGCTACTCAAGGTGGGCTTACGTTCCACGCCGACCAATCGGTGTTTCTGGAAATCTCAAACGGCGAATTGCGGGCCTGGGGCGACTTCGTTCCCATCGCATTTCGGCCAGAGACGCTGCAGTACTTCCCCGAGCTGCGGTCGCGAACGCGCGCGTTTTCATACTGCGATTTCAATTTCTTCTATATGGACAAATATAAGCGGGATTCGACGCTGCCGGTCTTTGTAACACCAATCTGTTGCGTCGTTCTTGAGAGGGACTCCGCTTCCGTGCCCCGTCTGGTGCGCCTGGCGAAGAGTGAATTTTCCAATTCTCTTTCGAGGTATCTCGCGTTCAAAGACGACGATCGATTCGAAGAACTGCAGTCAAAGATTCTCGGAGGCTTGGCGAATGTGCCGGCTTATCAACTCGCTTATGGCAGCGATCCGGCAACCGTCGTGCCATTTCTTGCGCATTTGCTAACTCGTCATGACGTATAACGGGCCGTTCGGTCGAGTTGACGTTCGACGCTAAGACAGGACTTCTGCGATGCAAGCCTCCGGCACCCAGATTTGCCCGGCCGAGACTCCTCAGTTCGCTCGTCACGCCGTTTGGCGGGGGTGGGCCGAAAGATTGTTGCTGGCCCTGTTGCTCGCCGTGTTCGCGGTTCGAGGGTTTATTCCTGCCTGGAGTCACCTCGATTCCGACTTCGCGAACTACTATCTAGCTGCCTATGTTTATCGCGAAGGCTACCCGGTCGAACGAGTCTATGATTGGACCTGGTTTCAGCGGCAAAAAGATCACTTGGGACTGGAACGCCCCCTGGTTGGCTTTGCACAGTCGACCCTGCCTTCAATCCTGTTGATTCTGCCTCTGTCGTCGCTTCCTCCGCTGCAAGCCAACCGCTGTTGGCTGGTGATCAGCCTTGGGAGCCTGTTTCTGGCTGCAGCCATACTGAAGAGAATCACAAACCGGACTTGGCGGCGCATTGGGGTACTTACTTTTCTAGCCGTTGCTCCGCTCCATAGCAACTTTCTATTGGGGCAGGTTCATGTAGTGATGTTGTTCTTGCTGGCGCTCGCAGCGTGGTCCTATTTTGGGGATTGGCCATTTCTTTCCGGCGCAGTGCTGGGGGCTGCGACCGCCATAAAAATATACCCGGCATTTTTCCTGCTGTTTTTTCTGGCGAAGAAACAGTGGCGGGCTGCGGCCGGCCTGGCGTGTGGGATGGCTGGCGTCGTGTTGTTTTCTCTGCGCCTTTTTGGGGCGACCGCGTGCCGCACATATTTTTGGCAAATCATGCCCTGGAGCCTCCGAGGAGAAATCATTGATCCTTATGCCACAGCGTGGGATTCCTTGAATGCGCTGCTGCGCCGGCTCTTCGTCTACGAGCCTGAGCTAAACCCCGCGCCAGTGGCGCACTTGCCTGCATTGTATTCGCTGCTGCATCCGCTTCTATATTCTTTGATCCTCGTAGTGTTCTTGTGGGGGATCGGCTTCAGGAGGACAATCCCGTCGCGGCAAAAGCTGGAGTGGGCGATTTACTGTTTTCTCTTTTTGCTCCTCTCGCCGGAGCCGCTTCCATACCATTTCGTCATTCTGATTTTGACCATCGTTCTAACTGCTGACTATCTTATCGCGCGAAGGCAGTCGGTGAGGGCGCTAGTGGTCGTCGTGTTGTATGCGCTCGCGTGCGTTCCGTACGATCGTGCGTACGGTGTGAATCCGCGGGGCTGGCAGGCATTGCTTTGTTTTCCGCGCTTCTTTTGTATGGTTCTGCTCGGCGGAATGTTGTTATGGATTCTGATTTCGAGCTCCGAAGATATGTTTCCGAGGTGGCCTCGCTCCCGCTCCTTGGTTTGGGCAGCGCTGACGCTTTTTATTCTGACGACAGCTGGATTTGTTCTCGACCGCCGCCACCTCGCCGGGCAATTCGATAACTACGCAACGCGCGTAACCACTTCGGTTGGCTCGGCAATCGCAGTCAATCCTGTCGTAACTGCTGACGGCGTCCTGTTCGGAGCTTTGGTTCCGCGGTTCACTGCTGCGCAGGATGGTTACGTCATTCGCCGACTGCATGCTGGAGTGGTCAGCTCGTATGGAGGTGACGGCGACTGGTTTTATCCGGCGTCTACGGCCGATGATTCTGGAACATGGGCGGAAGTTGCATCAAAAGACGGCTCGCGGATCATCCGCTTTGACTCTGCGCGCCTCCCGACGAGCGGTGAGACCCTGACCACGGAGGCTGTGGACGCCGAGCAACCAGTTGTTTCGGCGCACGGCGATCGGCTGGCATTCATTCGCGAGGTTCGGGGTCGCGGCAGTCTGTGGATTCGTCGGATAGCTGAGAAGGCGGATGCAATTCAGCCCAGTCTTGAGCGCGAACTGGCTGGGCCGCAATATGACGTGCGCGAAGCTGCGTTTTTTCCCGATGCCCAGATCATCTTCAGTTCATCGCAGCCGGAGCGATATCATCTCTATTCGGCCGACCCGCAATCCGGAAATATCGTCGAGCTGAAATCGGTTGCTTGCTCCGCGCGTTACCCGGCTGCTTCTCCCGACGGGCACTGGATCGCGTTCAGTTGTGAGCGCGGTGGGATGTGGCAACTCACTGTCATGAATCGTGCAACTGGCGAACTACACCAACTCACGAGCGGCGATTGCAATTCGATTACCCCGGCGTGGTTGCCCGATTCCGGAGGGCTGATCTACGCGACCGATTGCGGCCGCGCGTTGGGAATCACCGCACTGTCGAAGCTCAGCATTGTGCGCTAGTCATGCCTGCTTATGCGCGAAGCGATACAAGATCGACGGACTCGCCAGGCTGCGACCCAGATCGTAGAAATGGATCGAGTGGATTGTTCGCCGTTGCCGTCGCATTCGCAGAAGAATGACGCTTTTTGTCATTTCGCTGTCGTACATCTTCATTTATCTCCAGGTGTTTGCGCTGCCGTGCACGCCTCGTTTGGCAACGGGCGATCAGGCCATCTACTTGCACAACGCGACGCGAATGCTGAATGGAGAAATGATCTACCGCGACTACGACCACTTCACTTTGCCGGGCACTGATGTTGTCTATGCGGCGTTGTTCAAGTGTTTTGGAGTACGCGCCTGGATCCCGCAAGCCGTGCTGGTCGTACTTGGGGCATCGTTGGTGTGGCTCACCATCTTTATTTCACGAGAGCTCATCAATGGAGCTTCAGCTTATTTGCCGGGCCTTTTATTTATCGCTCTGCCTTTTTCCAGTTACCTCGATGCCACACATCATTGGTTCAGTCTGGTTGCGGTCATGGGGGCCCTCGCAATTCTGCTGCGCGACCGAACTCCCGGGCGGCTCGCCCTCGCGGGTGCTTTGGTAGCTATCGCAACCTTCTTCACGCAGTCGATGGCGCTCCTCATCGTGGGCTTCGCGCTTTTCCTGCTGTGGGAGCGTGTTCCGACGAATGAAACCTGGACTGAGTTGTTAAAAAAGGAAGCCTCTCTTGGGGCGGGCTTCGTGGTGACAATCACGGCTTGTCTTGCATATTTCGTAAGGGCCGTGGGAGCAGAGAAGATCTTCCAATACACGGTCATCTTCGTTGCGAAATATTATCCCTCGGACTGGTTCAACAACTGGCGCGTTTACCTCACAGGACGCCCGCAGCTTCACGCCTGGACCAGCTGGTTCGATGGGCCTGCATTTATCCTCATTCACTTGATCGTTCCGTTCGTCTATATTGTTTTCTTTGTCGTTTACGCTGGCAAGATTCGAAAGCAGCCTTCTGCTGAGTTCCGTCGGCTCGTATTGATCAATGTCGCTGGACTATTTCTCTTTCTGACAATCGCGTCCGCTCCTGCTTACAGCCGCCTCTACGCAGTCTCGCCTCCGGCACTTGTGATTCTGGTTTGGTTTCTTCAGTCGACGCCTGCATTGTCCCGGCGATGGTTGCAACTCGCATGGGTGACGGTGTTCGTCATGCTGATAGCGCGACCCCTCATGATGCAAATTCGCTGGAAGGCCTACCTTGATCTTCCCACCGGGCGCACCGCATTTTACGATCCATTGCTGTACGAGAAGTGCAAATGGGTGTCAGAGCGAACCCACCCTTTCGACTATTTCTTCGGCGATCATTTGGTGGCGTTCACACTTGAGTTGCGCAATGCCGGACGGGTTCCCTTCCTGCGTCCTACGGACTACACGCGTCCCGAGGAGGTCGCGGATGCAATTCAAGGAATAGAAAAGTTTCATGTGCGCTTTGTCAGTTGGTATATCGGACTGGATCGAGAGAAGGATGCAGCGCGTCATCCGGAAGGCAACCATCTGGCTCCCATACGGCAATATCTTCGGGAGCACTACCACCTGGCGCAAACTTTCAGTAATGGGGATCAGATTTGGGAGAGGAACGCTGACTCCGGGAAATGACTGCGTAAAATGCTACGCACAAAGCGGGTCGGAACGATCAATCTCGTGCTCGACTGCTAGCAGGTTCGCTGTGCTTCTGGTTGGAAACAGTTTGTCCTTCAATCCCAGAATTGGATACTCGATGTACCTCCAGGAGAGGCCCGCAAACACAATTGCTCCAACCGTCGCCAGCCCTCCAGAAAGAATGGCTCGCATAAGGCTCGATGCGTTTCCGGTTTGGCCGAGCCATCGGATGATCACGAGTTGAATCGTGAGGTACATCGGCAAGTGAATCAGATAGATCGCATAGCTCACCCTGCCCAAGTAGACAGCAGCCTTCGAGCCGAGCAGATGCGACACGTACCCAACCTCAGCACCCCAGCGGGCCAGCACCGCGACGAACGCTGCGCACGATAAGGCGAGCAAAGAGAAGCCGAATACACTGAAAAGCCAGCGTAGTCCGGACATCTAGGCCGCGATGCACTCCGCAGACAACGGCCAAAGCGATCAGGCCGATGGGAAAAAGAATGGTCGCCGAGATCAATCCCCGATCGAAAGCCTTCCTTCTCACCCAGCCGTGCGCGACCCCCCAGAACGCAAGCGCCACACAACTTCCAGCCGCTAAACTATCAAATCGGAAGATAAAGCCGACACTTTCCTCAATATCCGGAGTCGCATGCGCCAGACCCGCGCAGGAGCGGGCAAACCATCAGAGGCGCAACTGAACAAAGTAAAACCATCCGCCGACTCCCCTTCAGCATAATGGGAGCCCAAATCAGGTAGAAAAGCTCCTCCACCGACAGAGACCAGTAGATTCCAAGGCAGTTCTTGAACTGGAGCAGGGGATACTCGATGTGTTTGAGCGCGCCGAGTTGGGCGGGTGGTTGCAGAAGCAAAAGTCGACGCACCGCCAGCTGAATCAATCCTGGTTTGGCTGAGGATAAGAATAGTGCGTGAGCGAAGAATCTCCCGGAAGTCAGCCGTTCCCCGTGGAACAAAGCCAATCCCAGGATGAGCCCGAACGCCAGATAATACAGTGGAAAGATTCTTAAGGTTCGACGCCAGTAGAACGTCCGGAAGGCCCCGTCTTGATGCCGCAATCCGATCAGAATGCCGGTGATAAGAAACCCCGATATGGCGAAGAATAAGTCAACGCCAGTCCAGCCGAGGCGCAGTAGATTTGTAAGGCGAGTGCTTGGAGGCGCGAAATGGGCCGCCAGGACGCCGACAATCGCGAGTGCTCGAAGTCCGTCTAACTCCTTGATTCGACCCATGACGATACGACCCATGACGAGTCTTTCGGTCGAGCAGTCCGTCATCTGCGGACGCTAGGTGCAAGTCGGCGCCGTTTCCGGCTGGAGCCTTTTCGCATCTATGCTCGGCTTGGGCAATTTCACGATGTTCTTGAGTTGTCGGTTAATCCACAGTTCGATCGGAAAACTGTAAAAATCGAAATTCAGACGCACTCGCGCCGGATATGCCGTGAGGTGCTGCACCGCCTTGGCGAAGCGTCCGTGGCCGGTTGTGGCGATGGGCTCGCGATCGAACGCGATCCGCAGGTAGTCTCGCATGGTCTGCACTCGCTGGTGATCACTGCCTTTGAGCCAGGGCAGAACTGTGTATCGCGGGAAATAGTCAGCCCAGCCTTCGAGAGTCTTCGGAACTTCGATGCCCAACTTGGCTGCCTGCTGAAAGATCGGCGAGCCAGGGTACGGCGTGAAAATATTCGTCCAGAACTCGGCGCCCGGAAACTTTTGGCAAATGTCCATCATGAAGTTGACGGTTTCGCGTCGCTCTTTTGGTCCTTCTCCCGGAAATCCAAAAATAATATTGAACGACGGAATCACGCCCGCCTTGATGCAGCGTTCGGTGGACTGGTAGATGTCGCCGAGAACCTGAAAGTCTTTGTTCATCAATTTCATGACGGTCGGAGAGGCGGTCTCGATCCCCTGGCAGATCTGATGCAGGCCAGACCGGCGCAGCAGCGTTAACTCGCCGATGCTGAGGCGCGCCGTCAGGTTCGTTGTGGCCTGAACACTCCACTTGAAATTCGCGCCCGCCCGAATCAATCCTTCCGCGATCTTTAGCGACCGATCGAGGTCGACCAGGAAATTGTCGTCGGCCATCCACAACAGTTCGAGCCGGTAGCGTCGCGTCAGTTCGACAGTCTCCGCGACCACTTGTTCGACCGGCAGCGCGTTCCACTTGCGCCCGTAGACTCCGGCGTTCGTGCAATAGGCGCAATTGAAGGGGCAGGCCAGGCTGGAGACGTACATGGCCCAGCGCCGTCCGCAGATTTTTTCGTAAGCATCGAAATCGGCGAGCTGGTAGGCCTTGGCCGGCATCTCCTCCAGCCTTTTCAGGGGCGTTCGGCCGTGAAGTGAAGCTTGCCGTCGATCTTGAATCCGATGCCGAGAACATCCGCCAGGGAAGCATCGTCCCGCAAGCGGTCGGCGACGGCGAGCATACTTTCTTCCCCTTGGGCGCGAACCACGATGTCTACGTATGGCGCTTCCAGCGTCTGCGTGGGAAGCAGCGACGGGTGCCATCCCCCGAGAATGATCGGGAAAGCTCGGGATCCCACTTCTTGATCGCGCGCGTAACTTCAACCGTCTCGCGGATCATGGGACCGGTGACCAGAGAAATGCCAAGGCACAATGCGTCCTTCACTTCCTCCATGATCCGCTTTTTGTAGTCGGGAGTGATCGACGCGTCGATAATGCAGATCTCGTATCCCGCTTCCAGCAGTGGAGTCGAGATGGCCAGGATCCCCAGCGGGGCAGTGGCCTCGATGCTGGAAAACGACGCTACGAAGAATACGATTTTTTTTGACGATTTCACGGGAGGGCCTTTTGTCGTGTCATACGTAGGTCACAAGTCAACCGAACTCGAGAGAGACCCAAAAGTACCAACCGGCCGGGTGGTATTTGTCTCAGAATTGTCAAAACTCTGCAAAATCCGCTCATGAAGCTTTCTTTGATCGATATGACTGACTCGGCCACGAAACAGGCGAGGCAGTTCGCGGGTTTGCCCGGTTCAGCCAGCGCCATCGAGGAATCTCGGCTATGTATCGCAACTCTGCCAGGGCGTAAAAAATGCTTCGTCTCAACAGGTGTTGACGTCTCCACCAGTCCACGTTCCAGACCAGCGCGGGATTATCTCCTATGAACGAAGCAATGCGTCCGACGCGCGAGGATGCTGGCTGCTTGCGAGGCTGGGATTCTTTCAACTGCCCTGCGCTTCTGTATTGGTGGTAAAGAAATAAAGCAAGCTTTGATCGGGGGAACAAGCTGAACTCGTAGACAGGCAGACCGCCTACAGCCCAATCCCGTGCGTAATTTTCGATCCATATCCGCGGCCCTGGACGAATACTGGCGCTCCAGCTTTGAACCACGTCGGGGATAGGAGCAGCAAAGAGACGGGCCGCCATTTCCGTTACGATGACCACAAACTCCTTCAACACGGCGCTGTCGCCAGCCCTCTGCTCAATTCCGCTCCATAGCTCACGATCGGCGGCCCGCCGGTGCAGGAAATATCCGATCTCAAACAGCGCAGAGATTCGTATCCATTGCGTGAAGAGGTGATGGCAAGCGTGCAGCACCTGCAGAAGAAAAGCGTCTTCATCAGCTTGAGCGGGAAATGTCTGGCCCTTCCAGTGGTGCGTTCTGGATTGCCCCACTGAAAATAATTTCGGGACTTCATGCACGCCGTGCATATCGTCGTCCCAGATATCTGTGTGCAATTCGACCGCGTGCGGCGCATGTGGAGAATATTGGACGTCGCCGCGTGAAGCCTCTTTTTCAGAAGCGACGAAAATAGACTCCTTGCTCGAGCGGGAGATCTTCGCGTGATAGCCTGCGCCGGTCAGCAACCGTCGGGCGGTTGGCAGAGACTGTTCGTCGACCAGGTAGTCGAGGTCGGCTTGGTGCCGCAGCGCGGCGTGCGGGCAAAATTGAGGAACAAGAGAAAAGCCTTTGATGACTGTGTAACGCACGCCGGCATCATCGAACTTACGATTGATGGCGTTGAACCGCCGCGCCATCTCCTCAATTCGCAGCTGATTGGATGCGAAGTTTTGTTCCAGGCGCGACCAGACGAATGGCGGCAAGCTCCCGCACGCGTCCTCGTCTTTGAGTGTCTGCAAAAAGTAGAAGGCTAAGCCGGCGTCATCCAGCCACTGAAGAATGTGTTTCCACCGCCGCGGAGTGAACTTCTCCATCGCCTTCAGCGAGTCGCGACGGTCGCCGGAGAAGCTTAGGAATCCGATGACAGCTTCCGCCGGAGTACTCTTCACAAGTCAGTTCTCCCAGGGCGAGGATGCTTGCCGCCGGAAGTGGCAAACCTGCACCGCGGGCCATTTGCAAGCCTCAGTGAATGCGGCTAACTTTCCAGCGCGCTCAAAGATTGGTCTCTCCGGTTCGCCCAGCCATAAGGTGTCATACATCTTGCACTCAAAGCCATTCGCGCCAAACAGGCGCACGATTTCGTCGGCGGTGCGAAGATGAGTCTCGATTTGAACGGTCGTGGCGTCCGATCGAAAACCGACGCGCCAGCCATGCGCATACGCTTCGGAGTGAAGATCGGTCACGAAGACATCGGCCGCGGATTTCGTGATGCGCGCCAGTTCGCGCACCGCCAATTCCAGGTCGTGGATATGTCCTACGGCAAACGAGCAAATCGCTAGGTCAAAGCAATTGCCCGACAGCGGGAGATGTTCGCAGCCCGCTCTTGCGAGCCGCCCGCGAATCGCAGGTTTCTCTGCTGCAACTCGCAGCATCGCGCTGGAGTAATCGATTCCTACTCCTGACTCGCAGCCTTGCGCCAAGAGTCTTTCCAGCCATCGTCCCGTGCCGCAGGCCAAGTCGAGCACCGATTCGTGACGAAGCTTCATCAAGCAGCGGCCACAAATAACGCTCTTCGCGCGCCAGCAGTGGATTCGGAGCATGATCATAGCTTGGAGCCCACCATTCATATCCCTCCGCCGCAGAGACCTCGCGAGACTCGCCGAACGGAGCGGGCTCAACCGCCGCGGAATCGGCATCAATACTGTTTCGCGGTGCTCACAGGCTCTCTGCCTTCGGCTTTCGCAGTTCGATGACTTGCTGCATCCATTTCAGTTCCAACGGCGCTCCATACACGCCGAGTCGATAACGCCAACTGCTCAGTGCCTTCAGCGCCAACCGTCCCCAGTTCGGTAACCGGATGTCCTGGACCGTCGGCCATCGCGACGACACCACCAGCTCAAAATTGTCGATCAACTGTTTCGTAGTCGGCCGCAGCCAAGGCGTCTGGGGATCCTTCTGCGTGGCAAAACGCTGCCAATGGTCCGTTGCCCACTCGTCCGGAGTAGTCGGAAACTGGACCTTATCTTCCACCTCGCCGTACATGCCAGCGCGTTGGGGCACGGGAGTGTAGTGCTCGACGATGATCTCGGCATCCGGATTCAAGCGCTTCAATTGCCGGATGAATCCGATGCAATCGCGAGTGTCGCCTTCCGGGTCTTTTGGATTTCCAAAGATGATGGAGAACTCCGGGATGATGCCAAAGCGACGGATGCGCGAGGCCAGCGCCAGTGTGTCTTCCGCGCGCAGATCTTTGTTCATCTCCTTCAGAATTTCGTTCGAGCCCGACTCCGCTCCAAAAAAAATCATGGTGCAGCCGGCCCGGCGCAGCGCTTCTAAGGTGGCGTCCGAATACTTCATCATGATGTCGGCGCGGCCTTCGCACCACCAGCGCAGATTCAGGGGCGCCAGTGCGGTCGGCGAGTTCGCGCGTGTGATCTTCACGCAGGAAGAAATTGTTGTCGTAGAACTGGACGGCATCGACTCCGTAGGTTTTGACCAGATGCCGCAGCATGCCCTCGGTGCGGGCGGGCGATTCCATCTTTTGCCGGCTGCCGGAAAACGTAACCACGCCGCAGAAATTGCAGCGGTAAGGGCACCCCAGGCTGGCCTGATGGACCGCCGTCCGCCGCCCGAGAAAAGTAGGCAGAAGATATCGCTCCGCGGGCAGGCGGTGATACGGATACCAGGGAAAATCATCGAGGCCCTCGCATGGGGCGCTCCGGATTATTGCGAACCGTGCCGTCGGGCAGTCTTGTAGGAAAGGCCAGCAACGTCTTTGAGGATCGCGGTGCCCGCGAATTACTTCGAGCAGTTCGAGGAACGTCTGCTCTCCCTGGCCGCGCACTGCGTAGTCCACATAGTTCGCATTGAGCGCGGCGGCCGTGTAGTTGGAAGCGAAATATCCTCCCCAAACGATCGGCAGCGCGGGAAAGCGAGAACGAATCTCGCGACAGCTTGCCACTGCTCCCACGGTCTGCGGCCCCGGCATCACCGTTACTGCAAGCAGTTCGACGGGGTGCTCCTTGATGAAGGCAATGAGACTTTCGGTGGGATGCGGATCGAGGTTGCCATCGACGATGGCATATTCTTCTTTGCCCTCGACCACCGCGGCGATCGCAAGAATCGACAACGGAAATCGCCGGTTGCGCGGCCGGGTTGCCTTCGGATTGTAGAAAAGGATCATTTCTCCGACACTCAACCGCGCCATTCTGCCCGGCAGCTGACGAACTGTTTCGCTCTGAGATTGGATACGGTCAGCTAACGTACCAATGCGGAGCCTGCCATTTGTCTCAGTTTTGTCAAAATTCTGCAATTTTCGAATTGCGCCATCTCTCGCAGATTTTGCGGCCTTCCGCTCACTCGCCAGAGACCGAGTTTTCAGCCGCCTCAAAGTGACAGACATTTGACAATCCGATGACAAATCGCAGAGGGCCACAACCTAGAGTGCATGTAGCCGAATCTCCAAAAGCGAAGCGATTTGCCCGGGACGAACAAAGTCGTGTTGTTCTATCCGCCCTATGACGGGCCGCCGTTGGGCGCGCCCTTATCCCTGCTCTGTCTCGCATCTCCTTTGCTCCAGGCGGGATTTGAAGTCAAGCTCGTCGACAATCTGCTCTCCCCGGATTACGAGAACACCATTCTGCGCGAAACGGAAGATGCTCTCTGCTGGGCATTTCCGTCTTGACCGGGCCGCATATCGGCGCCGCGGTACGAGTCTCCGAGGCGGTCAAGAAACTGCGCCCAGCTCTGCCGATTGTGTTCGGCGGATGGCACGCCAGTCTGGCCACGCATCAGACTTTGCGCGAGCCCTTTGTTGACGCCATCGTGCGAGGCCAGGGTGAGCTGACCCTGCTCGAACTCGCTCAGCGAATCGCGAGCGGGCAAGATTGGCACGGCGTCCGCGGCCTGTCATTCAAGGATGACGACGGAAAAATCGTTCACGAACCAGAAAGGCCGGTTGCCAACATCAATTCGCTTCCGGCGCCCGCTTATCATCTCGCCGACCCAGGCATTTATGCCGTGCCGATCGGCGTGCGGCAACTGGCCTACACCAGCAGCGTGGGCTGCCCTTACCAGTGCAACTACTGCACCGACATGGTGTTCTACAAGCGCCGCTTTAACGCCTATCACGTCGATCGTGTCGTCAACGAACTTGCCGAACTGGTCCCGCGCTACAACATCGAGCATGTGCCGCTCTTCGACTCCAATTTTCTTGTCGATCGCAAGCGCGCGGTTGGCGATCGCGAAGGGAATCATCGCCAGCGGAGTCAAGTTCCAGTGGGACTTCCAGACCTCGACAGATTTTCTCGCGCTGATGAGCGACGACGACGTCGCGCTTGCTTGCCGAAAGCGGCGTGCACCACATCGGATTCGGCACGGAGTCTGCCTCGCAGGAAGTGCTGGCGATGATGAACAAGCGCTTTCAGCATGTGAGCAGATGGTTGAGACGGCCCGCAAGACCACCTGGCGCGGGATTCACGTCGTCTTCAACATCATTCTGGGTTATCCCGGCGAAACCGAAGCTCATCGCCAGGAGACGTTTCGCGTCATGAGCGACATCGCCAGTGAATATCCTAATGTCAGTTTTTCTCCCAACATCTTTACGCCTTATCCGGGAATTCCCATCTGGCCGCAGCTCAAAGAAATGGGAGTACGTGAACCCCAGTCTTTGGAAGAGTGGGAGACCCTCGCCCTGGGCACCAATGTTCTTCCCTGGCTTCGCGGAGAAGAACTGCGGCGTCTGCGCCGCAGTCTCGAGTACTTCCTGCTGAACAACCAAATTCGGAAAGTCACCAAAAAATGCCGTGGGCACGGCGGAGTGTCCGCGGCCTGCTAGGAGCGCCGGTTCGCTGGCGCATCGGCAAGAGCAGCTACTCGTTTCCGTGGGAACTCTGGGTGTCGCGTGCCGTGGAGAAAGTCGTGACCCGCCGTTCGCTTCTGACCGGGCAACCCCTGGCCGACCGTACGCAGGAAGTGTGCTGATTCAATTAAATGGACAAGAGGCAACCGACATGGCTGATGTACTGCTGACGCATTCTTATCATCTCTACTACGACCGCAAGCAGATGCGGAAGATGCAGCCCTATCCGCCGCTCGGGACGCTCTATGCGGCGGCTCTACTGCGCAACGCGGGTATATCCGTCGCCGTGTTCGACACGATGCTGAATGATCCGGAGGAGGGTTTTCAGGCTGCTCTCAAAGAGCATCGTCCGCGAATTGTCGTGGTGTACGAAGACAATTTCAATTTTCTCTCCAAAATGTGCCTGACCCGCATGCGAGAGGTCGCATATCACATTCTCGAAACCTCGCAGCGGGCTGGCGCCACCGTCCTGGTGAATGGCTCGGACGCTTCCGATCATGCCCTGGAGTATCTGCAGCAAGGCTTCCGCTGTGTACTGCTGGGGGAAGCCGAATGGACTTTGCTGGAAGCGGTCAACCATCTTCTGAAGCGAAGATGAGGACGCGCTAAACCATGTTGCGGGTCTGGCATATCTGCACAAACAAACGGGCGAGGTTGTGAAGACAGAGCCGCGCGCCTTGATGCGGGATCTGGATCATCTGCCATTCCCCTCGCGCGATCTGATCGACACCGAGCAATACCGCAAGGCCTGGAAATCCGCGCACGGCTATTTCTCGCTGAACATTGTCGGCCAGCCGTGGCTGCCCCTACCGCTGCAACTGGTGCGCGAAGCCGATTTATGGAGACTCATTTTCCGTGCGCTCGGCGGCGAGCGTCGCAGAAGAAATGCGCCAGCTCAAGTACGATTTCGGCGCGGAACATCTCTGGTTTGCCGATGACATTTTTGGCTTGCGCCCGAAGTGGGTCCGCGAACTTGCGCCACGAAGTGGAGCGGCTAGACGCGGCGATTCCGTTCAAGATGCAGTCGCGCGTGGACCTGATGACTCCCGACAACGTGTCTGCCCTGCGTCGCGCAGGCTGCGCCGAGGTCTGGATGGGCGCCGAATCCGGATCGCAGAAAATTCTGGATGCGATGGACAAAGGCACGCGCGTCGATCAGATCGCCAAGGCTCGCGAAAACCTCAGGCACGAAGGTATTCGCGCCTGCTACTTCCTGCAATTTGGATATCCCGGCGAAACCTGGCACGACATTCAGAACACGATCAAGCTTGTCCGCGACACGCGTCCCGACGACATCGGCGTTTCCGTTTCCTATCCTCTTCCCGGAACCAAGTTCTTCGATCGAGTGCAGGCGCAACTCGGAGAGAAAACCAACTGGTCCGATAGTGAAGACCTGTCCATGATGTTCCAGGGCGCTTACACGAATGAGTTCTATCGCGCCTTGCATGACGCTCTGCACGCGCAGGTCGACTGCTGGAATTCGGGTTCAAGCCACAGCTTCGCCGAGAGAAAAGCACGCCCGCCACGAACCGGACGAGTTGTGGAGGCGCGTGATGCAACTGGAAAGTACCTGCCGCAATCCACGGCCCACGGTTCTGGCCAGCTCGCCCGGAGGAAAATCTGGTGCAGCTGCAGGCGCCTAGCTATGCCACAAACTTCGACGAGCTGCTGAACGTTCTCGCCAGCTAACCACCCATCGATGGACATCCTTCTCACTCACGGCTATTTCCTTTACGAAGATCCCAAGGAGCTTCAAATCATGAAGCCCTATCCGCCTCTGGGGATTCTTTACATCTGTTCGCATCTGCGGAAGAAGGGCGTGGACGCCGAAGTGTTCGATTCCACGTTTTCGTCGCGTCAGGAATTGTGGGATCTCCTGCAGCAGGGGCCGCCATCCATCCTCGGCGTCTATGCGAATCTGATGACGCGGCCGAATGTGGTTGAGATTCTCCGAGTCGCCAAGCAACACGGCTGGCAAACCGTTGTCGGAGGACCGGAGCCGGGCGCCTACGTTCACGAATATCTGGCGGCAGGAGCTGATGTAGTCGTGATCGGAGAAGGCGAACTCACGCTGGAAGAGCTTGTGCCGGCGCTGCAGGTTCGCACGCGACTCGGACAAAGATGCCCTGCACAATCGACGGCATCGCATTTCTGGCGCTGGATGGTTCAGTCGTGCGCACCAAGCCGCGCGAGCAAATCAAAGATATCGATGCTCAGCCTTGGCCCGCCCGCGAATTGATCGACATGGCGCGTTATGTGGAGGTCTGGCGCGAAGCATCACGGGATGGGATCCGTCTCGCTGATCACCGCTCGCGGCTGCCCCTACCACTGCCGCTGGTGCAGTCACGAAGTATTCGGAAAGACGCATCGCCGCAGAAAGCCGGTATCGGTCGCCGACGAACTCGAATGGCTGATCGACCGCTACCAGCCGCAAATGGCGTGGATGGCAGATGACGTTTTTACGATTCACCACGGCTGGCTGTTTCAATATGCAGCCGAATTGAAAAAGCGCGGAGTGAAGCTGCCCTTCGAATGCATCTCGCGGGCCGACCGGCTCAATCCTCAGGTCGTAGAAACGCTGGCGGACATGGGATGCTTCCGCGTCTGGATTGGCTCCGAGAGCGGCTCGCAGCGAATCCTCGATGCGATGGAGCGCGGAGTGACGGTCGAGCAAGTGCAAACCGCGGTGGCACTTTGCCGGTCGGCAGGCATTCAAACCGGCATGTTCCTGATGTGGGGTTATGAGGGCGAGGAGATGTCTGACATTGAAGCCACCGTGGAACATGTGAAGAAGACGGATCCGGACATCTTCTTCACCACGGTGGCGTATCCCATCAAGGGCACGCCCTACTTTTCCGAAGTAGCCGACCGGGTGGAGGGCCTCAAACTTTGGAGCGAAAGCTCCGACCGCGAATTTCGCATTCGCAACCGCCATTCGCGCCAGTTCTACAAGTTCGCCGACAAACTGCTTCGAAGTGAAGTGGAACTGAATCGGCTGGAGCCCAAGCCGGATGCGGACGGTACGCAGCTGGCCGCGCTGCGCGACGGAATCGCCGAAGCGCGCGCCGGTCTGCAGGCAACTCACACCGAAGTCGAGGCCTGATTTCAATGCCTGCCATGCCACAACTCAGCTTAGCCGCCCCATTCGACGCGGTCGCGGATCGATATGACGAAACCTTCACTTCGTCGGTGATCGGGCAGGCCCAGCGCGCCGCGGTCTGGCGGACTCTGGCAAAGACTTTTCATCCGGAGACCACGTCCTGGAAATCGGATGTGGAACGGGTGTCGACGCGTGTTTTCTGGCCGAGCGGAACATCAGAGTGGCCGCCTGCGATCCTTCGTCTCAGATGATCGAGGTGGCGCGGCACCGGATTCGACAGAGGAGTCTGCAGAAAATGGTGCGGCCATTTGTAATTCGCGCTGAAGATCGTCACGTTCTTCCAGCTGGCCGAACCGTTCGATGGAGCTTTCTCTAACTTCGGAGCGCTGAATTGTGTCGATGACCTCAAGGAGCTTGCTCGAGGGCTCGCCAGATTGCTCAAACCGGGCGCGACTGCCGTGCTGTGCTGGATGGGCCCTTTCTGCCTTTGGGAAATGGGGTGGTATTTCGCGCAGGGAAGCAGGGACAAGGCGTTCCGCCGGTTCAACTCGGACGGAGTCAGCGCGAGAATCGCTGACGGAGCCTTCGTCCACGTCCGTTATCCTTCTGTGAGATTTCTCTCCCGCGCCTTTGCCCCGGAGTTTCGGTTGAAATCTGTTCAGGGTATTGGAGTTGCTGTTCCCCCCAGTTATCTCGAGCCGTGGGCCCGGCGGCATCCGAGCTTGCTCCAGGCCTGTGAGCAGTTCGATTCGCGCGCTTCGGGCATTGGCCGGGAGTCCGATCGCTGGGCGATCACGTTTTGGTGCGCCTGCAACGCGAGCAAGGCGCTTTCGGTGGTGTTGACGCATGAGCGTGTTGATATCCATCACGGCACCGGAGCAAACGCAAGCAATCGCGGCGCACCGGATTCATGCACTGCCTGTGTTGGTCATTTTTCCTCACAACCAATGCAATTGCCGCTGCGTGATGTGCGATATTTGGCGGATTCGCGAGGCGCAGGAAATCACTCCTGCAAATCTCGAAGACCAATTGTCTTCATTCCGAAGACTCGGGTGTGCGCTGGGTGGTCTTCTCCGGGGGTGAACCCCAGCTAAATGAGAAGTGGAGCTCGCTGGCGCAAATCGTTCGCTCGGCGGGGAGTCGCGTCACCCTGCTGACCGCGGGATTGCTGCTGAAATCTCAAGCTCAGGTTGTTGTCGACAGCGTCGACGACGTGATCGTCTCGCTCGACGGCCCTCCTGCGCTGCACAATGCCATTCGCCGCGTTCCCGAGTGCTTTTGAGCAATTGGCGGAGGGGGTCGAGAGCTCTGCGCCAGATGCGGCCTGACTCTGCCGATTCGAGCCCGCTGTACTGTACAGAAAGCGAATCACCGGCGCTGCGCGCAGTCGTCGAGTCAGCGAAGAAGATCGGATTGAACTCGATTTCTTTCCTGGCAGCGGATCTCACGTCGTCCGCTTTCAACCGTCCCGAGGGTTGGCTACCTGATCGAGAGAAGCGCGTCGGCCTGTTGCCTGGAGGAAGCGGATGCACTGGCGGCCGAGGTGGAACGGCTCATCGAAGAGCGCCAGGCTGATTTGGAATCAGGATTTGTGGTCGAGAGCGCCGGCAAACTGCGCCGCATCGTCCAGCACTTTCGCGCCCATCTGGGTCAAGCCGAGAATGTGGCGCCGCGCTGCAACGCTCCGTGGGTCTCGGCCGTGATTGAAGCGTCGGGGGACGTTCGACCTTGCTTCTTCCACCCCGTTGTTGGAAATATCCATCGTCAGGCTTTCACAGACATCATCAACGGTCAGGAGGCTTTGTCGTTTCGAGCAAGCCTCGATGTCGCAAGTAACGAAACCTGCAAGCGATGCGTTTGCTCCCTGTATGTCTCGCGTCAAGATGTTCTGCAGGAAGACGTCCCACAGCAGAAATCTCCGCAACAAGGCAAACACAATATGGTCACAGCGTAACCGCGCTTACTGTTTGAAAGCGAAATCCAGCGATTTCGTTTCGCTCGCTCCGATCGTTACTTTCTGCACCTGTGTCCCCAACTTCTCCTGCCACGCTGTGATCGTATAGGTGCCAGGCGGCAGGTCTTTCAGCTCGAAACTGCCATTCGCGTCGGTCACCGCAAAATATGGATGCTTGAAGACCGCAATGTAGCCCTTCATCCAGGGATGCACGTTGCACTTGACGGGGATCGCGACTTCCTCGCGGGCGAAGGTCTGTTCGAGAGGGACACCGTGAGGCTGCGTCATATTCCATTCCCGATTGTTGTTCGGACTGGGATGGATATTGTGCGTGGTCTCGTCGCTGTTTACGACATCGAGTTTCTGGTGGGCTTCGAGAGCGAGGACATGCGGCTTGTATTGGCAGCCCTTCTGCTCCAGGACGGCGGGCTGTTGGGGAGGCTGGAAGTCGTGGGCGGTGAGGCCATCCGAAACGTAAACGACCACGTTATCGAGACCCCCGCCGGTTCCGACGACAACGTCCTCTGTGGTTGCGGGCGTCGGGTGCTGTTTGGCGCAGAGTGGATCTTGCGACATGTCGATTTTTGTCATTTTGGGTGCGGGCCCGTCGAACTTCACCGTGCCTTTCACTGACCCAGCGGCGTCTACCGGGCGCGTCCATCCAGCCATCAATGCGACCGATGCCGCTAGGGCGACCAGAGTGCATCCGGAAATAAATACCGATTTCAGTTTCATGACTTGTCCTTCCATAGTGGAGACTTTAGTGGAGACTTTAAAAAGTTTTCACTTCGCGGTCGGTTCAACATTTAACTTCGCATGCGTCTTATGGGCGCTGAGTGAGCGGATGTAGTGGACCACGTCCCACCTCTGGTCCGCGGTCATAGCAGCGGCAAACGAGGGCATCGGGGTTCCATCGAGCCCGGTGACCAGATCGCGGAACATATCTCGATCCGACTCTCCGCACTTGAACCGCGATCCACTCGTAAAGTCGAAAGGAGTAATCGGATAGCCCTTGCTGTCGGTAAGAGTGGCGGCCGATGGCCCGTGACCGCGTCCGTCTTTGCCGTGACAGGACCAGCAATTCATGCTCTGGAAGAGCTCGCTGCCGCGATGGATGCTCTCTGCGGAATTCGGCGGCTCCGCTGGAATCTCGACTGGAGCTCCCGGCTTCTCCTCCTCAAAGGCGGACGAGAAGGTCTTTATGTAGGAAACCAGGTCTACGCGCTCCTGCCGCAGAAGAGGCGCCCACGAAGGCATGCCGCTGGCGTGAACGCCTCGGCTGATCGTGTCATACAAGTCGCTGTCGAGCGGCAGAGTGCCGCTGGGTGTGGATCGGCACTTGAACAGCGCTTTGGTGAAATCACGCGGCTTCGGGTCGAGATAAGGCGCGCTTTCGCCTTGGCCGTCCCCGTTCGGTCCATGACAAAAAATGCAGTAACGTACATAGAGCGCCTTGCCCCGCTTCGCGTTGCCGGCAAGTTTGCCTACGTGGCTCTCTTGCGCGGCCGCGTGCAGGTTCGACAGCAGGAAGAGAAGCATCACCGCCGCGCCCGTTCGTTTTAGTTTTATGCGCACGCAGTGGCCTCCTAGAAATCGAAATCAAAGCCCATCAGATAGCTGTTGTGAATTTCATCTTTGCCGGACAGAGGGGCGGCTCCAGAGAGGGTGATCCTGGAATACTCCTGGGTCCATGCGAGCCCTGCCCGCGGGCTCATGATTGGATACCAGCGGTAGCCGGCCGTCCACGTATCAAGATTCCCCGCGTCGGTGCGAATTCCTGGATTGGCTTGCCGCGACATGGCGTCCAGTTCGTACTTCCCGATGAGGATCAGGCGAGGGTTGGGATTATAGTGCGCCTCAATGAATCCTCCGTTCCACGTCGGAGCCACTGCACCCGCCGGCAGATTGAACGGCTGATTCGAAGGCACAGCATTCCCCAGAAACACGTTGTCATATCCGTGCATGAAGAAGGTGTAGAAGTCAGTCTTGTTCACGAACCAGTGTCCGTAGGCGCCGATGCGATAGAAGCTGCGGTTGCCCGTGCCGGTTCCGGGAATGGGGTTTCCGTTTTGAGTTTGGAAATAAGTCGGAGATTCTCCGAAAAGTCCATAGAGGCCAATTTGCTGCTTGCCGAACCAAGGCGTTTCGAAAGCCTGATTGAAGTTGGCATAGACGTTGTAATCTTGATTGCTGGGCAAGCCTGCCGCCCCGTTGCTGTCGGTGACAACCGCGACTGAATACCGGGTGTAATCGTTTGCCGAATGCCCCAGCAATTCGACACCGAGTTGAGGAAAGCCAATCCCCGCGAAGTAATTGTTGTCTCCGGGTGGAGTGAAGAAAAACGTGTAGTAGGCTCCTCCGGTGTTGTTGGTGATGAGAGAACGCTCCAGCGAGATGGGTTCATCGAGTTCGAACCTGCCCATCTTGAGATTCAGCCAGTGAGATCCCGCCAGATTGTCGAATCGCGCCCAAGCCTGAGACAGATTAATGCTGCTGTTTCCAATGAAGGGTTGAATAAAGAATGAGATGTTCTGGTAAAGCGTACCGGCGGTAATCACGTCGAGCCCGCCCAGGTCGAAACCGGATGTGGTTACGGATGCCTCCACTTGCCCGTTGGCGGCGCTGCCGGGAACGATGTCCACGGCCTGACGGTTGTTGTTCTCGCGGTGCCACTGCGGTGTCGTCCTGAACATGATCGGCCAGTAAGAAGGTTCCTGGTAGATGGGCGCATCGCGCCCGTTGCCCAGTTGATATCCGTTGTCTTTGAAAGTCTGGCCGAAATTGTTCAGCATGGGCCAGGCTTCATGACACGCGGAGCAGGGCAGTCCGTACTTTCGCGCGAAGGCAGGAACGCCATACGCCGCGGGCACAGTCGCCAGCAGGAGCATCAGAGCCAACGATCTTGGGGCGATTTTCTTGAAGACTCCGATTCTCATTTTGCCTCCGTGCCCTCAGTCAGCAAAGACGTTCCAGCAGAATGAACATCTTCCTGAGGGACAAATTTGTAACCGACCCCGTGAACTGTCCGAATAAAGACGGGACAATCAGGATTGCTCTCGATTTTTTGCCGCAGCTTCGCGATGCAGTTATCGACCGTGCGGTAACTGGACAGCTTTCTTTTCGGCCAAACGGAATAGATAAGCCGCTGACGCGAAATGACGATCCTGGGGCGGGACACGAGAAACTTCAGCACTTTGAACTCCCGAAGAGTGATCTGGACAGGGCGCCCGGCGCGAGAAAGCTCCATCTTTCGAAAATCCAGGCACATCTCCCCGAACTGCTTCACCTGGGTGTCGCTTTTGATTTGCCGGGAGTCAAATTTGATTTGTAGGTCCGACATGTTCAGGTTTTAAGCATTCCGTCGAATGTAACTGTCGCTTACGTTAGCTCCGGCCCGACTTTGAACTTGTCACCGAACGGTCACATTCTTGTTAAATCCGTGCACCTGAAACCGGGTTCGGAGAGCTTCTAACTGCAGGGATGAAAATAGTAGGCTGGGACCGCGGCCGGCTATAGTCTCGAGATCGAAGCCAGAAATTTCGGTTGACAGCGTTGTGAGTCGTTTTATAATGATTCTTATCCGATAATCATGTTCCTCACCCATGCGCCTCAGCCATCAACAGTTCCGTGAGCTGGCCGCGAAGCACGGATTGGCGGTCACGCACCAGCGTCAAGTAGTCTTTGAGGCTGTCGTTGCCTCCGACGGGCACTATTCCCCGGAGGATATTTACGCTGCGGTCCGGCGTCGCGTGCCATCCATTTCTCTCGCCACGGTGTACAACAATTTGCGGCTTTTCATCGAGTGCGGATTGCTGCGGGAGGTCACTCCTCATGCGTCCACGTTGCGCGTGGACGGCAATCTCAAACCTCATCACCATGTCGTGTGCTCCCGCTGCAAATCGGTACAGGACATCGAAGGAGAGTTCATCGATTTCAAACAGTTGTCCCGGCATGCGCCGGACGGTTTTGATCTAACGCAGCCATTGATCGAGGTCTTTGGCCTCTGTCGCCGCTGTAGAGCCAAAAGGTAGTTATTGAACGCAATTCCTCATCAAACATTTGGAAGGGAAGAAAACATTATGGAAAATACGCTCGCGAATTCCTCGGGAAGTGTCGTCCCCGAAGCCAAAGAGAAACACACCGCAACAGAATCCAAGTGCCCCATGGGGCACGGCGTTCGCAACTCGTATACGAATGTTGATTGGTGGCCGAATCAGGTGAACCTGAAGGTCCTGAGCCAGCATTCCCCAAAGTCCGATCCGATGGGCAAAGGGTTCAACTATGCGGAAGAATTTAAGAGCCTCGATCTGAAGGGCGTGATCAAAGACTTGCACGCCTTGATGACCGATTCGCAGGAGTGGTGGCCCGCCGACTTTGGCCACTATGGGCCGCTGTTCATTCGCATGGCCTGGCACAGCGCGGGCACGTACCGCATCGGCGACGGCCGCGGCGGGGCGGGAGCCGGGCAGCAGCGTTTCGCGCCGCTCAATAGCTGGCCCGACAATGTGAACCTCGACAAGGCGCGCCGCCTGCTGTGGCCAATCAAGCAGAAGTACGGAAAGAAAATCTCCTGGGCCGACCTGATGATCCTGGCGGGCAACGTTGCCCTCGAGTCAATGGGCTTTAAGACGTTCGGTTTTGGCGGTGGACGCCCCGACGTCTGGGAGCCCGAAGAGCTTAACTGGGGGCCTGAAGGCAAGTGGCTGGCGGATGAGCGCTACAGCGGCGATCGTGATCTTCAGAAACCGCTGGGCGCCGTGCAAATGGGTCTGATCTACGTGAATCCGGAAGGGCCGAATGGAAAGCCGGATCCGATAGCTGCAGCGCGCGACATCCGGGAAACCTTTGCCCGCATGGCGATGGATGACGAGGAAACCGTTGCGCTCATTGCCAGCGGTCACACCTTTGGCAAAACCCACGGCGCTGGCGTTCCCACTCAATATGTGGGCAACGAACCCGAAGGCGCGAACATAGAGGATCAAGGCCTGGGGTGGAAAAACAAACTGGGCAAGGGCCACGGTGGCGACACCATCGGCAGCGGTCTGGAAGTTATTTGGACTACGACGCCGACGAAGTGGAGCAACAATTTCTTCTCGAATCTTTTCAGCTACGACTGGGAACTGACGAAGAGTCCAGCCGGGGCGCATCAGTGGACGCCGAAAAATGGTGCAGGCAAGGGTACGGTGCCGGATGCGCACGATCCGTCAAAGCACCACGCGCCATCCATGCTGACGACAGACCTCGCTCTGCGCTTCGACCCGGCTTACGAAAAGATTTCACGGCGCTTCTTCGAGCATCCGGATCAGTTGGCGGACGCGTTTGCGCGGGCGTGGTTCAAACTGACGCACCGCGACATGGGGCCCATCTCGCGCTACCTTGGTCCTCTGGTTCCGAAGGAGCCTCAGATCTGGCAAGACCCGGTTCCCGCCGTGGATCATAAATTGATCGGGGAGAAGGAAATTGTCGCTCTCAAGGCCAAGATCCTTGCATCCGGACTGTCGATCTCGCAACTGGTCACGACTGCCTGGGCTTCGGCGTCGTCGTTCCGCGGTTCTGACAAGCGCGGCGGGGCGAACGGCGCACGCGTTCGCCTGACTCCGCAAAAAGATTGGGAAGTGAACCAGCCCGCTGCGCTGGCTAAGGTTCTCAAGAAGCTCGAGACGATCCAAAAGGGGTTCAACGGCCCACAGTCAAACGGAAGCAAATCCAACGGAAGCAAGGGCGGTAAGAAAGGGAAGCAGGTCTCGCTCGCAGATCTGATCGTGCTGGGCGGCTGCGCAGCCGTCGAAGAAGCGGCGAAAAAAGCCGGCCACAAGGTCAAAGTCCCTTTTTCGCCGGGACGAACCGATGCTTCGCAGAAACAGACCGACGTGCACTCCTTCGCCGTAATGGAGCCGGTCGCGGATGGGTTCCGCAACTATCTCCGCGGCGGACAGGTTCTGTCAGCGGAGGAGTTCCTGGTGGATCGGACGCAGTTGCTAACGCTGACTGTCCCCGAGATGACGGTTCTCGTCGGTGGTCTGCGCGCCCTGAATGCGAACTACGATCATGCCAAACACGGCGTATTCACCAATCGGCCCGAGACGCTGACGAATGACTTCTTTGTCAACCTGCTCGACATGAATACGAAGTGGGAGCCGTCTCCATCTGAAGGTGTGTATGAGGGACGCGATCGCGCGACGGGCAAAGCCAAGTGGACTGCCACACGCGTCGATCTCGTCTTCGGTTCGAACTCCCAACTCCGGGCACTCGCGGAAGTCTATGCCTCTGACGACGCGAAGGAGGCATTCGTGAAGGACTTTGCGGCTGCGTGGAACAAGGTCATGAACCTCGATCGCTACGACCTGGCCTGAGCTTGGCGGAGAAATTCCTCCTCGGCATCCAAGGATGCCGAGGAGGGCTCCGAGATCTCCTCTGCTCCTCAGAATTACCCTGCCAAATTGACCTGCTGTTCGGGTGGAAGACTCTCCCAATCAGGGGGCTGCCATTCGCTTCCGATCGAGAATCGGCGTCGCGCTGGCTGCAATTTCAAGTTATTATTGTCAGGGAAATCCGTGCCGGAATGCGGGCTGGAGTCCGGAATCGGTGACCAATTTCTTGGGAGGGATTTATGACATTTAACTTTGGACCAATACCTGACGGAGGCGACGACTCCCTGCGCTTTCGGGCGATCGAACGGCTAAAGGTTTATCTGTTCGGGGTCACCGTGCTGTTTGCCTCGTTCGGAGCGGGTGAGGCCGTCTACCGGCTTTTGTTTTCGGAGTTTGACGGCGCCACCGACCGCATTCCGATCGAGGCGTTGTTCGGTTTGGTTTTCGCCTGGCTCGCCGTTAAGTTCGTGGGCGATGTTTACCGGAACCGAAAGCAGAGGAGAGCCCGGCTCACTTTCATTTGCGATCGAAATCGCCAAATCCGCGGCGCTCTCGAAGCGATTACTCCGCTGGCCCACCCGATGCAAAACCAGCAGTCGATCCGGGTCATCCGCGAAGAAGTAGATCGGATTGAGTGGGCGTTGAAAGAGATTCTGCCGAGCTAGGCTTGCGGGTAAGTTTGCACAAGTGTCTGCCACACCCGGGATGTCGGGTTGCCTGGTCAGTCGCCGATGCCGGTTCGAGCACAGCCGCCCGCGCCTTTCTTGCTGCTCAGCTAACCCTCTGTCTGCTATGCGCAGTTGCCCTGAATGCCCAGGCCGTACATGGCACTGTGCCGACTGCGGCAGGGAAGGCCCGCCGTAGCGCGACTGGCAAGGCTTTGCCGCTCCGATCTGCTCCGATCCAGTTTGAGAACGCCATTGAACAATCGAAGATCAAATTCAAGCTCAGGAACAGCATCAGCCCCCAGCGCTACACGTTTGAAACCATGGTGGGCGGAGTGGGGCTCTTCGATTACAACAACGATGGATTGCTGGACATCTTCTTTACCAACGGCGCGGCGATCCCATCGCTGGAAAAAAGTGATTCCAGTTATTTCAACCGGCTGTTCCGGAACAACGGCGATGGAACCTTCACCGATGTCACCGAGAAGGCCGGCCTGCAGGGCATCGGCTATTCCATGGGAGTGGCCGCCGCCGACTACGACAATGATGGCTTCGTCGATCTCTACGTGGCCGGTGTCAACCGCAACCAGCTTTTTCATAACAATGGCGACGGCACCTTTACCGACGTTACCGACAAGGCAGGAGTCGGCGGGCTCGTTCCAAAGATAGGCAAGGCTTGGTCGGTGGCGGCAGGATGGTTCGATTACAACAACGACGGACTGCTCGATCTTTTCGTTGTGAACTATCTCAATTACAGTATCAAAACTGCCGTTCCTTGCGTTCAACAAGGAATTCCAGCGTACTGCTCGCCCGTGGATTATCTGGGAACGCCGAACATTCTCTATCGCAACAATGGCGACGGGACTTTTACCGACGTCTCCGAACAATCTGGCATTTCCAAATATGTTGGCAAAGGGATGGGTCTGGCATTTGCCGACTACGATAACGACGGCTTCACCGATATTTTCGTCTCCAACGACACCTTCGAAAATTATCTTCTTCACAACAACCGAGACGGAACCTTCACGAATGTCGCCTTGCTCGCAGGAGTCGCCTACAACGCATTCGGCAAAGCCATCGCCGGCATGGGCGCAGATTTTCGTGATGTCGATAACGATGGCAAGCCGGACATTTTTGAAACGGCGATGTTCGGGGAAGGGTTTCCTCTCTACAAGAATCTGGGCGACGGTCAATTTCAGGACGTCACAGGCGCCGCAGGGCTGAGCGCCCCAACCAGTCGCTCAACCGCTTGGGGAGCCGGGATCGCCGACTTCGACAACGACGGGAATAAAGACGTCTTCACCGCCAATGCCGACATTCTCGACAATGCTATGGAGTTGGCGCACAGGCCTTTTCCGCTTCCCAATCGAGTGTTTCGCAACAAAGGCGATCTGAGCTTCGAGGATGTGAGCTCCAAGGCCGGACCGTCGTTCCAGGTTCCGGCTCCGCATCGGGGCGCAGCGTTTGGCGATCTTAACAACGACGGCAGGATCGACGCCGTCGTGTCGGTTCTGAACGGCGCGCCAGAAATATGGATGAACACTTCCGGCGGTCAGAATCCCACCAACCGCAACCACTGGATCCTTCTGAAGTTGGTCGGGACTAAATCCAACCGCGACGGTTTGGGAACCAAGATCAAACTGACGACTCCGTTGGGCACACAATACAACTATACGACGACTGCGGTGGGCTATAACTCATCGAGCGACAAGCGCGTTCACTTTGGGCTGGGTACATCGGTAGTTGTGGACAGCATTGAGTTGACCTGGCCGAGCGGCATCAAGGAGGTTTTGAAGAACGTGAAGGCCGATCAAATACTTACCGTGACTGAGAGCGCTTCCCCTCCCAACTAAGGCAGCTTGACGGCGTGGTCGACGGGTTTGCTCGAGACTACGCCCTGCCCCTCGCGCACTATGTAAAACTTGTCGGCAGTTAGATTGGTGAGCGTTTCCTTCTTACCGCCTGGCCATAACACTTCCACTTGATCGAGGCGCTCGTGGCTGCCCAGCCCGAAATGAATGCGCAGGTCGTGCTGGGATAGATAGCTTCCCCCGCTGACCACTTCGCCCGTCTGCACCAGATCTCCGGCCGTGGCTCTCACGCGCGCGTTCAAGGCCAGACGATTGCTCTTCACTCCTTCGAGTTGAAAACTGACCCAATGGTTCTGCGGGCCTCCTTCAGGACGCAGAATCATGGGCTGGCCTACCAGGTTTTCAGTCACGGCTTCCATTTTCCCGTCGTTGAACAGATCGCCAACTGCCATACCGCGGCTCACCTGCGGAATCTGAATCGCGTTCTCCTATCAGTTTGCTGGCGTTCCTGAAAGTTCCGTCCCGTTGGTTGATGAACAGAAGCTTGGGCTCGAGGTATCTCGTGGGGGTGTGAGTACTATCGACCTGCGGATAGACGTGTCCGTTGACCAGAAAAAAATCTTCCCAGCCATCGTTGTCGAAGTCGACAAAAGCATCTCCCCAACCCACATAGCCTTGCGTGCCGCGGGCGATGCCGGAAGCGATCGACGTGTCTGTGAAGTTCGTCTCCCCGTTTGTCCCCCCATCGTTGCGATAGAGAGCCGCGTACTCAATATCAAAATGCGAAAGCAGTAGAGACATGCGCCCTGTGTGCAGGTAATCGCCGACGGCGACGCCCATATTTGCCTGCTCCAAGCCATCTTCGTTCGCCGCCACGCCGGAAACCAGCGCGACATCGGAGAACTTTCCCGCGCCGTCGCCTTGATAAAGATAGTTAGCCTGGCCGTCATTGGTTACGAACAGATCGAGCTTCCCGTCGTTATTGAAATCCGACCAGATCGCGGTCAGCCCATAGCGGCGTTCAGGATCGTCGACTCCGGATCTCTTCGATACATCGGTAAATGTTCCATCGCCGTTGTTGTGATAAAGATTGTCGGGAGATCCCTTCAACCCGCGCGGGCCGCACTGCACGTCGAGTCCCAAGTATTTGCAGGTCTTGCCGGAACCGAATACAGGCAGATTGTCGAGATGAAAATCGACATAGTGCGAGATAAAAAGATCAGCCCAGCCGTCGCTGTCGTAATCGCCGAAAGCTGCTCCCGTGGCCCATCCGGAATCGGACGCGAGTCCGCTGGCCTTGGTCACATCGGTAAAGCTTCCGTCGCCGTTGTTGCGATAGAGCACCACGCCGCTCAGACAGGTGACCAGCAGGTCAGGCCAGCCGTCATTGTTATAGTCTCCAACCACAGCGCCCATCGCCCAGCAGGGATAACCCACTCCAGCCTTGTCGGTGACATCGGTGAAAGTTCCGTCGTGGTTGTTGTGGAACAGGGCGCTGCGCGCTTTCACGCCGTGCAGAGACATATCCACGCTCTGCGCGTTCGTGAAATAAATGTCGGGCCAGCCATCGCGGTCGTAATCGATCAGCGCGACTCCGCCGCTCATCGACTCGGCAATGAATTTCGCCTCTGGACTCGACTGGTGATCGAAATGAATGTGGGTTGATTCCGTGATGTCGACCAGACGTGGATAGTTGGCGAGAGCGCCGGTGGCCTTGCTCTCGGCCTCCGCCTTCTCGCGTTCTACGGGCGGAAGCGGGGTAGCCGTTCCCATTTGTCCCATCGCTGCCCTACTCGCGACGAGAATGAAAAGCACGATGCACGATCGGAGGAATGCAGCTGGAAGGGCGTCCGGTGCCATGGTTTTGTCAGGAGCTTCGATGCTACGGTTCATCCGGGTCGCTCGCACGAATCTCTTTGGGCTGGACCTGCAACTCTTTATAGAGTGCGTTCAATTTCTCTTTCATCTCCTTAAATTTCTTATAGAGATCCATCTCGCGTTTCGCATCGTCCGCCCGCCCCATCGTGCGAAAAAGCGTTGCCAGGCGATAGTGCACGGTGGCGTTGGTGGGTTCGAGTTGCACTGCATTTTCAAGCAGCGGGAGGGCCTTGTCCGCTTGATTCATCGCAATCAAGGTCTTGGCCAATCCCAGCTTTGCGTCGGCGTCGGCTGGCTGGAGTTCGACCGCTTTCGTGTACTCGTCGTAAGACTGCTTGGCGTTGCCTTTTTTGGCGTCAATCTCCGCGAGCCTGAGAATTGATTTCTCGTCTTGCGGATTTTCACGCAGCGCAGTGCGATATTCCTGTTCGGCCTCTTTCTTAACGGCCTCGTCGGATGATGTGCTGAGCAGTTCGGCCAATTCAAAATGAACGCCCGGAAGATGTGGATTGATGGCGATCGCCTTGCGATACTGCCCGACGGCCGCCGTCGTGTTTCCCTGACGCGTGTCTTCGTGCGCCAACAACTGATGCATTTGCGCAGAGTCGGGCGCTGCCAACGACAGCGCGAGCATTGATTCGCCGGCAAGATCGGAATAGGTGCGGAACGCGGCATACAGCAGCTCGGCGTTAGCGGGATCCGCCTTGCGCAACTGCGCGATGATGGCTGCGGCCTTTTCCAGGTCGCCGCTTTCCGTATCGAGCCCGACGAGCTCCAGGCCAAGTTGCACCTGAAAGTGCCTGTCTTCAGGGCGCTGACCCTCGGAGCTCTGAATCTGAGATGGACCGAGAGCGAGCGCAGCCAACGCCGCTTCCATATCTTTGCGCGCATCGGCAAAGTCCTGCGTGCGGTTCTCGGCCATTCCTAGCAACCCTTGAATCTTCGCGAGGCCGGGCTGCCCTTCTTCCTTGTGGCCGGCGAGTGCAGCGCGAAAGTGAGGAATGGAATCGGCAGCCTTTCCCTGAAAGTACAGCAGAACCCCCAGGTTGGCCTGCGCATCCACATTTTCGGGATCGATGACGACTGCCGCCTGAAATTCGGGAATCGCGAGGGCGGGCTGCTTGGCATCGAGGTAGCCGCGCGCCTTCTGAATGTGCGCCGCAAACTGCTGCTGCTTGTCGTCAAGTTTTCCCTCAGCCGTCTGAGAGAGGCACAACGCAGTCGCGAGCATTAGCACGAATCCAGCCGACGCAAGTCCAAGCTTCGCCATCATGGGGAACCATTCAGATTATATCGTCGGGTAAATCGTGGAGTACGCAGCCAAAAAAAGAGACGGCGGGGATCGCCGTCTCTTCAAGGGGAAGCGCACTCCTGGATTTAAAAGCTCACCTTCAACGAGAGTTGCAGGTCGCGTCCTCCGACCGTAACCGAATTGAACGGAGTCACTCCCGTGTAGGGTTGCCCGACGCCGGCCGCACCGCTAAGGTTGAGGCCGGATGGTGTGCCGAAGCTGGGATGATTGAACACGTTTTGCGCATCGGCCCGGAAATCAATTTTGATACCCTCCCTCCATGGGATCGAGAAGCCCTTGGCCAAAGAGAGCGCGAAATTGTTAATTCCCGCTCCGTAGAGGCTGTTCCTCGTCGCATCGCCGAAGGTCCCGTTGGCTGGCTCAGAGAATGCTGCTACGTTGACCCAGTTGTTCCGGCTGCGGCCTGCGCTGGGACTGACACCCGGAACCCGATTGGGGAACTGCGTGCCGGCCAGAGCGTATGTGTTCTGGTTTCCGTACACGCTGAAGGGCTGTCCGGTCTGGAGAACCACCGTGCCGGCAAGCTGCCAGCCGCCGACTGCCTCATCCAGCAATTGGCTTCCGCTTAGGAACTGCTTGCCCTTGCCGAACGGCAGTTCGTAGACGGCGTAGCCCTTGAAGGCGTGGCGGACATCGAAGTTCGAACTGGCATAGTTGGCCCCGGGATTATTTGCAATCTGATAATCCTGCGGACCCGCATGGGTGCCCCACCCCGAGGAATCAAGGTCGTCCAACATGTGCGACCAGACATAGCTGAACTGCATACTCAGGCCTTGCCTCATGCGCTTGGTGATGGATGCCTGGAGCGAGTTGTAGTTCGAGACACCGTTATCGGTGCTGCCGGTGATGCCCTGGAATATAGGATACGGGCGGCTTCCCGAATCGTTTGACGAAAGGTCTGCCAACGGAACCTGGTTAATGTCTGTTTGGAAGTTCAGGCTCGATCCATGGCTGGCCACGTACGCAACCTCAGCCACAAAATCCGTGGTGAGCGCGCGTTGCACCGAGAGGTTCCATTGCATGATACGGGGAACTGGGGTGTGGTAATTGACGTAGCCTACGCCCTGGCCGTTGTAGGCGTCAGGGGCCGTAGACGCCTGCGTGTAAGGCAGGGGTGTGGAGCTTGCCACACAACCACCGTTCACGAGCGGAGTGCAGACGCTCCCGTTTCCATCGAGCTTTGTGATCGGAATGACGCCATTGGTCTGGTCGGAGTCGCTGCCGGAAGAGCTGACAGCTGCGCCCATTCCGTAGCTGGTATTGTTTCCGCCGTAGGTGTCCAGGCTCCAGGTGTAGGAGTACAGTCCGAAGCCGCCACGGAGGACGGTCTTGGGATCAAGTCCCCAAGAGAAACCTAGGCGGGGTTGCCAGGTCTTGAAGCTATTCGCCTGAAGGGAAGTGCGGCCGTTGGCGTGAGTGGGGCCGAACCAATAGGCCCCCAAGGTATTAGTGGCGGGGTTGAGCACGGTTGGGTCGAAGCTGGACATGTTCTGGTGGACTTCGTTCCAGCCATGGTTGATCTGGTAGCGGAGGCCGAGGTTCAGCGTAAGATTCGGGCGCACCTTGAAATCGTCCTGAACAAACATCTGCGGGGTCTTCAGGCGAGCGCCAAATTCGGGCGAGGAACTTGCCGTCCACTGTTGCGCATAGCCCAGCAGGAAGTCGGCATACTCCATGCCCGTTCCCGTGACGGGAGCAGCAACCCCTTGGGCATTAAGTGCCCATTGCTGGGTGTACTGGCCCGAGAACTGGAAGGTGCCGGCGTTAGTGTTGCCCCACGCCGTAGAGTTGTTCTGGTAAGCCAACAGTTCTCCGCCGAAGTGCAGGATGTGTTTGCCGCGAATCATGGTCACGACGTCGGAGGGATTCCATGTGAACTCTTTGTACACCGAGTTTGAGCTGGGATCGAGCCAGGCATAGGGATACGTGCCGGTGAAGTTAATCGCCGGGAAGTCATCCGCTTTAGCAAATTGCCATCCCAATTGGCTAGCATAGCCCTTGTTCAGGGCAAGGTCGGCAAAATAGTTCAACTGGTCGGTGAACCCGATTCTGGCTTCGTTGATTATGGTCGGGCTGATGTTCCATACGTCGGTGATCTGGGCGTTGTTGTTGTCCACGTCACCCGTTTGGCAACCGATGGGGCAGGCACTCACCTGGTTCGGATAGACGACCGGAGTGTCGCTCTGCGTGTCCGACATAGTGATGCGGTTGTTCGATCGGACGTCATAATCCAGCCGGCCGAAGAATTTTCGATAGGGCGAGGATTGCTGCTGGCTCGAGTAGAAGTTATTTTGCAGTTCGCCCTCCGAACCGACGTTTCCAGGAAGGAATATTCCTCCAGGAATATGGCTTGTCGAGGTCGGATAGAAGTTCTGCATGCCTGACGCGACCGTATCGAATAGTGTCGAGGGAATCTTGTTTCCGTTCGCATATTCGCTAGCAAAGCTCTGCCGGACCGGGTAGGGGTTGCCCGCGGAATCGATCGCGATAGTCTGCGTAGTCGGGTCGAAGATGTTCTGCATCCCCGTAAAGTCGCCACCCAGGACGGCGGTTGTGGGGACGCTGTTTAGGCCGGAGTTGTTGCCATGGTCAACGACCTGGTCGTAGTCAAAGAAGAAAAACATCTTATTCTTCAGGACCGGGCCACCGACAGCGAAGCCGAAGTTATTGAAGCGGAGGAAGGGAATCGCTCCAGTCTGGAATTGCGAGTGGGCAGTCAGATCGTCGTTCTGGAAGTAGTCGTAGACCGATCCGTGAAACTGGTTGGTGCCTCCCTTGCTGATCTGATTAAAAATGACTCCGCCGATGCCGTACTGTGCAGAAAAGGTCGAGCTGTTGACCTGCAACTCAGCGACGGTTTCAAAGATCGCGGGATTTGCGTTCTGGCTGTGGGAGAGTGTCGTGGACGCTCCATCAGCAAGGATGTTGCTATAGGGCAGGTTGCCGTTGATTGCGACTCCTTGGCCGGGGTTGGACGAACCCTGGTTGCAGCCGCTGTTGCCCGAGCAGCCGGAGGCGCCGGGCAGCAGGATGATGAAGTTTTCCCAGTCAACACCTGACCCTCCTGACGCCATAATCTGAGGCAGTTGCTCCATGGACTTCGATTCCATGGTGGTGCTCTGTTCGCTGCTCTCTGTCTTGAGCAGGGTGACGTCAGCGGAGACCGTCACCTCTTGAGTAGCCGAGCCGACTCTTAGTTGTGCGTTAACCGTGGTGGTGCCGACTTGCAGGCTGACAGGGCCGCGCACCAGTTTTTCGAAGCCGTCCTTGGTGAATGTGACGTCGTAGCTCCCGATCACGATCGAGGAGGTGTCGTACAGACCGTCCTGGTTGGTGGTGAAAGTCTTCGAAACGCCCGTGTCGACGTTCACGACCGTGACTGTCACGCTTGGGACCAGTGCTCCCGTGGCGTCGGTTACGCTGCCGCGAATATCGGCCGAACCGGTGCTCTGCGCTAAACATACCCCGCTTCCAAAAATCAGAAGAATGGGCAGGACCCACCGCTGCATGTTCATCATGGAACAGCCTCCAGAACCGCTTACCGTGTTCAATTGTTCGTTTTTCCAGCCGGAGAAGCATCATCTCCAGACTTCGGGGCACAGAAATCTGTTTCCCCGTAATCCGGAAAATCGATTTAGACTTGGCGTTCTTGAGACCCAAGCTATATCAAACGTACTAATAGAAAATAATTAGGCGGGGGTGTCAATACTACTTTCGTACAGCTGGAGGTTCGGGGTGCCGGTTCTGGACGCCGATCAGCGGTCATTCAATCAGGAATGGGAATCAGCGATCAGCGATCATCAATCAGTCGAGCGCGATGATCCCACGTTGCAGTGCCACGGTCGAGGCCTGGGTGCGATCCTTCACGTTCAGCTTCTCAAGCACGTGACTCACGTGCAGCTTCACGGTCACTTCGGCGATATTTAGCATCCCCGCGATTTCTTTGTTGCCCATGCCCTTGGCCACCATGCGCAGCACCTCTACTTCGCGGGCGCTCAGCGAGCGATGGGAGCGGCGCTCGGCCAGGTGCGAGGCCACAACGGGATCCACATACTGCCGGCCTTCGTGAACTTCCCGGACGGCTCGCAGGAGTTCCTCGCGAATGATGCTCTTCACGATGTATCCTCGCGCGCCCGCCTGCAGCGCGCGATAGATCTCTTCTTCGCCCGAGTGCGTGGAAAGCATCAGGATGCGGGCATCGGGAAATTCGTGAAGGATCGCAGCCGTGCAGTCGATGCCGCTCACCCCGGGTAAGCGAAGGTCCATCATCACCAGGTTAGGACGATGTTTGCGATAAGCTTCGATCGCGGCCTTGTCGTTGCCCGCTTCGGCGACGACTTCCATGTCGGGTTCCACATTCAGCGACGCGGAAAGGCCCATGCGGACCATGAAGTGATCGTCAACGACCAGAATACGTATTGGCTTTGAGTTCTTCATCAATCGGTTCCGGGGGATGGACGGGAATTTCCACCGCAATGCGAGTTCCGTGCCCTTGCTCGCTCTCGACCCTCAAATGGCTGCCCATCGATTGGGCGCGCTCGCGCATATCGAGTAGTCCGAAATGCCCGGTGGGCGACTCCTGGTCAGCCGCGAAGCCATCACCGTTATCGGTGATGGTCAGGCATACCGCTGCCGGCTCGTACCGCAAATCAATGGATACATGCCGGGCGCGGCCGTGCTTCACGGCGTTGGCTACGGCTTCCTGACCGATGCGCAGTAAATTCATCTCCACGGGTCCCGGGAGCCGCACCGGGCTGCCCAGGACATTGAAGTCGACTTTGGTTTGTTCGCGTGGCACCAGTGGCTCGACAATCTGTGCCAGCGCAGAGACCAGATCTCCATCTTCCAGCAGTTGGCAGCGCAAATCCCAGACTGAACGGCGGGCTTCGACCATGCTGTGGCGGCTCATGTCGCGCGCTGTTTCGAGAGCGTGCTGAGCCACATCTGGTGCCTGATGCAGGCAGTCGACTGCCAGATCGAGCTGCATCGTGATCCCTGCGAGTTCCTGTTCCAAAGTGTCGTGCAGTTCGCGGGCGATCCGGTTGCGCTCTTCAAGCACCGCGCCGCTTCTCAGCTTTTGTCGGATGACCGCCATCTGCTCCTGCAGTCGCCGCCCGAGTACAACGACCCAAATAACGACCGCGAGCAGAACTCCGCCGGTAACTCCAAGCACCCACAAAGTGTGACTGGTGGTCCACCAAGACGGAGTTGAGAGAACTACTACGTCCTGCGGCACTCGCAGCAGCATGCGAATGGACTGAGGACTATGCCACAGGCCTCCGCTGCGGACCAGACATATGCCGGTGACTCGCACCCCGCTATTCAGTGGGATCGACAGCAGGCGTTCCGCGAGAACTCCCTGTGGCACGGTCGCATCGAAAAACGTATCGTCGCGCTGCAGCATCAGGCGCAGGCCATCCGGTTGCGACTGGCGGTTCAGCAATTTCGCATCGGTGGTCACCACCGCACCGTCGAATTGCTCCCAATGTACATTGAGATTGAGTTTCACCGGATCCGGCGCCTTCTCGTGGCCCAGGCGATGGACCACAGCGTCCTCTAACATCGGCGCCGAATCGCCCATCGTGGCAAAACCAAGCACGTCCACCAGGTCGCCGATTTCAAGAGGTGTGCTCTGCTCGGTCAGCACACGAAGTCCTTTACCCTGGCTCTGAAGAAACAGAGCGTTGCCCTGCTGCTGGAAGCCTACGATTCCGCGCACTCGCACCCGGTGCCGCGTTCCTTCCGCCGGCTCAAATCGCAACAGTTCCGAGAGCGGAACTTCTTTGGCGGGAGCTTCCACTCGAATAAAGCTCAAACGCGGAACATAGAACAGGATCCCCGTGAGCTGCCGGTTCGCGTTGTACAGGCTGCCGCATACGCCTTCAATCAGCACTTCGCTGTCGACCCACGAAGAAAAATCCTGTTCGTGCGAAATCGGTACACGTACGTTGAACTCCCCGCCTTCCGAGGCCACGTGCATGGCCAGAGTGCCTTCTCGCCATGAACTTCGGTCAACGGACGCCGAGCGCACAATGCCTCGCACCTCGGCCCACTGGCTGTCCTGCTGTCCGTTGGCGAGTTCGGTGAAAGGGAAAAGCTGTGGTTTGGGAAGTACCCCTGGGCCGAGCACGCGAAATTTTGTCTCGCGAATTACCGGTGCGAACTTGCCGGGACCAGTCACTCCTTCAACCTCGACGTACTGGCCGAGCAGGTGAGCGTACTTCGGGGAAACGCTGCCTTCCACGTAGATGCCGGCGGTCGTGTCCTGAACAAAAAAGTCCGGTGCCGGAGCATCCATCGTGAGTACGCCCCGAACCAGCACGGGATAGCCCAGTGACGCTTGTTCGGGACTCAATCGGCGTATTTGATCGGCGTGGGTGAGAGTGGAAAGTGGTTTCGTAGCCGGAGTAAGCTGCGCCTGGGCCGACGACACAGCCAGCGCCCCCACTACGAAAACTGTAAGTACGATCAGGAGAAACGTCGGCATCGCTGTCACACCAATGCGACGAATTCGCACTCTTCTATTCAGCATAGATCCACGCGAAACATCAAACTCCTGCCTTCGCAACGCGGCAAAGCCAGCGCACGCACTAGGGTAGCCCAAACCGGTGGGCGGGGCTAGTGGTTGGAGAAAAGATCGGATCCATCGCCTTCTCGACGGAGACAACCTACGAGTGAAAGCGGGCTCCTGTTCTTGGAAAGCCAACTGCGCCATTTGACACGCATGAGATTCTTGTCGGTAACGTCTGCTCCTGAGATCAGCATCTGGGATCGACGAGGATCGAGAATAAAAATGTCAGAACCATCGAGACGCGATTTTCTCAGATTATCCGCCGCGGGACTTGCAGCCGGTGCAGCCGCGGAAGCCGTGCCGGCGTGGAGTTCCGGAGCTGCAAGCTCGGTTCACGCGGCCGATCCTGCCAACGGGGAAATCAGGGTTCGTGTGACTGACGAGAAGCGGCGTTTCGAAAATGCGCCTGCTCTGGCATGGCGGAAGAGTTCGAGCCGGCCTTCCACAGAGACGATTGTGCTCAATCCTGAAAAGAAGTTTCAGGAGATACTGGGTTTCGGAGCTGCTTTCACCGACGCATCCTGCTACATGTTCAGCCAGCTGTCGGCTGATGCGCGAGAGCGTTTGCTTCACGAACTGTTTCATCCTTCCGAACTGGGACTCAATGTCTGTCGCACCTGCATCGGCGCCAGCGATTACTCGACCGAGCTTTACGGTTTTGACGAAGGCGAACCTGACCCGGAGTTGAAGCGCTTTTCCATCGATCACGATCGCGCTTATTTTTTGCCGGCGTTGCGGCAGGCTCGCAAGGAAAATCCGGATCTCTTTTTATTTTCGTCTCCATGGAGTCCGCCCGGTTGGATGAAAGCCGGTGGCTCCATGCTCGGCGGCTCGATGCAGCAGAAGTATTTTGACAGTTACGCGCACCACTTCCTGAAGTTCCTTCAGGCCTATGCCAGTGAGGGCGTGTCGATCCAGGCGGTCACGTCGCAGAACGAAGTGGACACCGATCAGGATGGCCGAATGCCGGCCTGCCTCTGGGGGCAGGAATATGAAATTGGTTTCGTGAAGAATCATCTGGGCCCTTTGCTGAAAGCTAACAATATTCAAACGAAAATCTGGCTGCTCGATCACAACTACAACCTCTGGGGCCGCGCAATCTGTGAATTGGATGATTCTGACTTGCGCCAGTACGCCAATGCGATCGCATGGCACGGTTATGTGGGCGGGGCTGAAATGATGTCCAAGGTCCACGAGGCGCATCCTGATGCGCAGATGTATTGGACTGAAGGTGGGCCCGACATCACGAGCCCGCGATACGCGACCGATTGGGTTAATTGGGGACACACGTTTACCGACGCGCTGCGCAACTGGTGTCAGTCGGTGACGGGTTGGAACCTCGCTCTCGACGAGAAAGGTCGGCCGAACATTGGCCCCTTCCCCTGCGGCGGACTCATCACGATTCACTCTCAAACCAAGGAAATCACGCGCAGTGGCCAGTATTGGGCTTTCGCACATTTCTCTCGTCTGATTCGTCGCGGCGCACACCGCTTCGATTCGCAAGGGATAGTGCCTGAGGTGGATCACGTGGCCTGCGAAAATCCCGACGACCAGAAAGTTCTCGTGCTGTGCAACACTGCAGCGGCTCGCTCCGTCGCGTTGAAAATGCGCGCATCGACAGTCGATGTGCCACTACCCGCTGATTCCATAACGACATTGGAATGGAAGTGAATCGATGTGCACCGCCATGTTTGGGGATCGAATGATTCTTAAGAATGTTCCAGCCCGCCTTCGCAAAGTGTCCGCGGTCTTGCCGTTTGTGTCGATCTGCACCGCATGCCTCGTGCTAAGCAGTTGCCCAGGCTCGGGGTCTACCAAAACCACACAGCCCGGGCCTACAGTTCGGATCGTTGAAACCACCGGCGACCAAACGATGCTGCTGCAGTCGCAGCCCAGCGTCACGTTCGCGTCCGGCGGAAGTTCCAGCAGCCTTGTTATCACCGTCGATCCCTCAACCCAGTATCAGCAGATGGACGGCGTTGGTGGCTCACTCACCGATTCTTCCGCCTGGCTGATCTGGAACGAACTCAACGCTTCGCAGCAAGCTACTCTGATGCAGCAACTCTTCAGTCCGAGCAGCGGCATCGGCATCAGTTTTCTGCGCCAGCCCATGGGCGCATCCGATTTCTCCGCTAGCGGCAACTATAGCTACGACGACATGCCCGCGGGTCAAACCGATCTCAATCTCACTAACTTCTCAATCGCGCACGATACTGCTTACATCATTCCGTTGATCAAGCAGGCTCTCATCATCAATCCCAACGTGAAGGTGGTCGCGCTGCCCTGGAGTCCACCCGCCTGGATGAAAACGACTGGAACCATGAATGGTGGAAACATGAACACCATTTACTTTTCAAGCCTGAAGCTGTATTTCGTTGACTTTGTTCAGGCTTATCAACAACTGGGAATCCCGATTTATGCCCTGTCCGTTCAGAACGAGCCACTCTACTCGACCACCGGATACCCCTCCGAATCACTCGCAGCGACGGACGAATCAACTTTCATCGCCAACGATCTCGGACCTGCCCTGAGCACCGCCGGACTCGGAAGCGTAAATATCTTCGGGTACGAACACAATTGGGACAACACCGCGTACCCCGAGACTGTCCTCGAGAGTTCCGCCGCGCCATTTGTTGCGGGAAGTTCGTTCCACTGTTACGCAGGCGCACCGAGCGCGCAATCGTCGGTCGAAACGGCGTTTCCCGCCAAGTCGATCTGGTTCACCGAGTGCTCGGGGATTACGTCCAGCACTTTTTCGGGCGACCTGGTGTGGAACGCCGAAAACCTTCTCATCGGCGCTACGCGAAACTGGGCGCGTAGCGTTTCGTTATGGAACCTGGCTCTCGATCAGAACTCCGGCCCAAAGAACGGTACGTGCACCAATTGTCGAGGCGTGGTGACCATCAACGACAGCGTTACGCCATCCACGATAACTTTTAACGTGGAGTACTACATCCTCGGCCATCTCGGAAAATTCGTAACCCCGGGCGCGCACCGGATCAGTTCGAATACATTCGGCTCTGGCAGTATCGAAGATGTCGCGTTTCAGAATCCCAATGGATCGATCGTTCTTTTCGTCCTGAACTCCGCTAATAACTCAGGCACGTTCACAGTAAGTTTCAGCGGCCAGTCATTCAGTTACACGTTGCCCGCGGGCGCGGTTGCTACTTTTACCTGGAACTGATCTGCGCGTTTGCTTTGCTGTTCACATCTAGCGCGTCAGGGTAAACTTGCCACGCAGTTGAATGTTGTCGGAAGAGCCGCCCACTAGAATGCCGAATTCTCCGGGTTCGGCATTCCAGTCTTTTTTCGTGACGTCATAGAAAGAAAATGCCCTGCGGTTCAGCGTGAGCGTTACGTGCCGAGTCTCGCGCGGCTTCAGATTTATTTTTGCGAACCCTTTCAATTCCTTGACGGGCCGCGGCACACTGGAGTGGGAGTCGCCAACATACAATTCGACGACTTCCGCCCCCGTACGTCGGCCTGAGTTGGTCACATCGAACGAAACTGAAACCGGCTCGTTCAAGTTTCCCGCCTGCGGCGTCACCGACAATTTGCTGTACGCGAACGTCGTATAAGAAAGTCCATAACCAAAAACGAACAACGGCTTCGTTTCCGATCGATCAAAGTGCCGGTACCCCAGAAAAACGCCCTCCGAGTACTGCACTCGATTCCCGCCTTTTTCCGGGTAGTAGCTGTGAAACGTAGGATTATCTTCCCAGAGCCGCTCAAATGACACCGGCAATTTGCCCGAAGGGCTGTAGTCACCAAAAAGAATCTGCGCCAGTGCCGTCCCGCCTTCCTGTCCCGGATACCACGCGTGTAAAAGCGCTGGAACACTGTCAGTCCATCGAGTCATATCGACGTTGCCGCCGGCGGTCAGCACGACGATCACATTCTTATTGACGGAGCTGATTTGCCGAATGAGTTCGTCCTGTCCGCCCGAAAGCTGGAAGGTTCGATCGAATCCCTCTCCCTCGGTCTTGTCATCGAATCCCACGCAGAGGATCACAGCGTCCGCCTTCGCGGCCAGAGGCTTGGTTTCGCGGCCGACAAACGCATCCGCTCGCGTCACGCCGAAGCCAACGATGGCGCTGCCCACCGATTCGAAATACTCCAGGCGAATCTTGTACGCCTGACCGGCCTCCAGATGCCGTGCCGCGATATCTAATGTCTGGGAATGCGGAAGCCAGTCGTCGATCGCGATCTCGTCGCCCACGTAAAGTCGAACGCCGTCGTCGGCGGAAGTGTAGAACTTGTAGTCGCCAGATTCCTTCGGCACAAAATAACCGGTCCAGCGAATCGCGAAATGATCGACGGGTTCGCCGGCGGCAAAACTGCCCTCGCCCCAGTCGAAGTGAACGTGCTTGTCGGTGCGAACTAAAGCCGGAGCGCCCTTCATTTCTTCGTTGCTGAAGTATTCTCCCTTTAATCCACCCTCGTCTCCGGGAGCGGTCACGAACTCGGAGCTTTCAAAAACCTCATCAAGGGGAGGAACGTCGACCGCATATAACACATTAACTTTGGTGCCCAGCCTGTTGCTGATGCCCTCGAGATAGCTGACCGCACCGAACGGTTTCGTCTCCGAGCTGCCACCTCCACCCACTATCGCCGGGTATACATCCGGGCCAATCACTGCAATTGTCTTCAACTTGTTTTCGTCGAGCGGAAGCAGGCTGCCCGAGTTCTTCAGCAAAACCACGCTGCCTCGAGCCATTTCCAACGCGACTTGCCGTCCTTCCTGGCTGTAGGTAGGAATGCCGATATCAGTCTGAGGTTGGTCGAGGAAGCCGAACTCGATCGCCTTGCGCAGAATTCTTCTCACTTTGTCCTCGAGTACAGCGACCGTCACCGTGCCTTGATTGACTGCGGGCAACAGCGCCTCGCGATTCATGAACGTGGGCGAAGGCATCTCAAGATCGAGGCCACCTTTTGCGGCGGCAATGCCGTCGTGGGTAGCGCCCCAGTCCGACATGAGGATGCCGTCGAAACCCCACTCCTTCTTCAGAATCTCGTTATTCAAATTCTCGTTCTGGGTCATGTAGGTGCCATTAACCAAGTTGTAAGCGTCCATGACCGCGCCCGTGTGCGCTTCTTTAACTGAGGCCTCAAATGCCGGTAAGTAAATTTCGTGTAAGGTTCTTTCGTCGATATCGGAGCTGAGCGTCATGCGCGCGAATTCCGAATTATTCCCTGCAAAATGCTTGGCCGTGGCGATGACACGCTGTCCCTGAATGCCTTCGATCACCGAGACTGCCATTCGCGACGCGAGAAACGGATCTTCCCCGAAGTATTCGAAGTTGCGGCCGTTCATTGGCGCGCGGTAAATGTTCATACCGGGGCCGAGAATAAAATTCACTCCGCGCGCGCGTGCATCCTTGCCCATGGATGTTCCGAAACGTTGCGCGAGGTCGACATCCCACGAAGCCGCCAGCGCGATGCCCGCCGGATAGGCAGTAGTCAGTCCATAATCGTGAACGCCCATAGGTCCGTCCGACATCCGCAGAGAGGGAATCCCCAGCCGCGGAATTGGTCGAGTGTAGAAGTCGTTGACGCCGCCAATGATCTCAAGTTTTTCATCGAGCGTCATTTGACCGAGAATCGAATCGACACGCTGCTCCACATTGGCTTTCGATAGCGCGGTCTGTGCCATGACAACCTGCGCAATAAGAATAAGAACGACTGCAACTGCGAAACTTCGTCCAGTCAACGCTGGCTTCATGAGATTCCTTTCTGAGTCGCGAATCAGCATAACTCAATTTCGTCGTCAGACTTTTTGTTTGACACTGAAAGAGGCAGGCTGATTAACTTCATGCGGCAACTCTGTGCGGAAAGTTCCGATGCGGCACGTTATCTCGACGAAGTTCATGCCGCGTTTCCGGGGTAAACCGGTTGTAGTTTCCCAGTACGGCTACTGTGCGTGTTACGCTCGACCGGCCGGAAGGCCACGAGCAAAGAATGGAGATTCTGCGCTCACATGACGCCGCAATCCGCTCGAAAGATTTCGTCGGCGGCGCTATTTTCTTTTGCTACCACGATTACCGCACACATGTGGGCGACCGCGGCGTAGGTTCGTTGGCAGCAGCGAGTCCACGGAGGCGTGGATCTCTTTGGCGCGCAGAAACTGTCTTACGAACTTTTGCGCCATGGATCCACCCGATTGAATCGCTGACGGTTGAACGCCGAACAAACTCCAGGTCGGCATCAAAATCCGGCGCAATCTTCCGATGTACACCCTGCGCGGCTACGAGCTGCGAGGTGTTTTCTATGGACAGGGCATCAAGAAATTCCATCGCAATGAAGGACCGGCCTTCATGTTTGCCGATTTCGTGGATGGTGCAGATGTTGGGATGATTCAGCGCTGACGCGGCCCGCGCCTCGCGCCGGAAACGCTCCAAAGCCTGTGGATCCTGGGCTAGCTCATCGGGCAGAAACTTGAGAGCGACGAAGCGGCCCAGTTCCGTGTCTTCGGCCTTGTAAACCACACCCATGCCGCCGCCGCCCAGCTTTTCGAGGATGCGGTAATGCGAAACGGTTTGGCCGATCATGAGGGAGGTGCGTTGAAACGCCGCGTGCCTGTTAGGAGCAACGGGAACAGCAAGTCAACGTGAGGGCGGGGCGGTGCATCGCAACTGCAAAAGTCGGGCTCATCATTGATTCGCAATAGCGAGACAGTCGAGGCGTCAATTCTCGATGGGTTCTATTACCGGATTGCTTCAGTTTACGATTTCTCTGTGAGAGTCAGTATTGAAGATCACCAAAGCGCTATTGCAGCTTTGCGTGTTCGGTTTTGGCTTTTTTCAGAATGGGGATGTCAGGGTCGGCGTCTTTCCAGAGGGACAGGAAGTCCTGATACGCCGTTTTGGCTTTGGCGGTGTCGCCTGCTGTGGCGTATGCGCGGGCTAGTCCGAGCCGGGCGAGAGAGTAAAGCGGGCAGTTCTGCATGACGACGCGAGCATCGATCATCTTCTGGTATTCGCGGACGGCATCGCCGGGGCGGTGGGCCGCCATAAGGGCTTCGGCGCGCACGTAAACGGGATAGAACAATCCGCCGCTCTGGGTCTGCGGTAACGATTGGCCCCCATCCAGTGGTGTAGCCGCTTCAAGGATGTGGATTGCTTCGTCCGGTTTCGACTGCAAAACAACAGCCGCGCGCGTGCTGGGCAGCCAGTAGGAATTAAGTATGGTGTCAGACGGTGACAGCTTGGCAAGCTCATCGGCGATCTTCTCCGCCCCAGCGTAGTCACCGGCCCGAGCGAGGGTCAGGGCCACCATGACTTGAACGTCATGCGTCGACGCCAGGGCAAGGGCGGCCGCAGCCTCCTTGCGAGCCCGGTCCGGGTTGCCGAACTCCGCTTCACGCCAGGCCGAATTCAACTGCCAAAGAGCAGCGGTCTCTTTGCGATCCTCGCGCACGGCAAAGGCGACCGCTTGCTGCGAGAGCTCCCGCGCTTTGTTCAAACGCCCGTAGTAGGCCTCCGTGTCAGAAGCGTTAGAGAGCAGCATGTCTTGAGCCGCAGACACCTGCTTGGCCTGTGCCAGTACTTGGGCCATGCCGGCAGTGTCATTCTGCAAGAAGGCAAGGCCGTACCTTCCGCGAAGCAAGTCGGATGAAATCAATTTGCGGGCAAAGGCCTCATCGTAGGCGGCTTTAGCCTTGTCCATTTGATTGGCAAAGACGTAATCCTCCGCCAGGTTCCCATAAGTGACAGCGTTGTCGGGCGCGATGCGCTGCGCTTCGGCAGTTTCGCGGATGGCGTCGTCAAACCGTCCGTAAATATCGTCGATGATGCCGCCGCTGACCCGCGGCCGCGTTTCCCTGGGATATGCCTGCGCATATTGATCGAAGGTCTGCCGGGCTTTTTCCAGATCGCCTAACACGTACATGTAGTGAACGGCTTCGATGCGGAAGCGTTCGCGGTCGCTGACATGGTCGCGCAAGTCGAAGGCCTTGGAGAAGGCGTCGTTCGACAGGCCATTTTCTCCGAGATTGGAGTACCGAACCCCGAGACTGACCCAGGCCATGGCAAAATTCGGGTCCAGTTGAAGAGCCCGCTTGTCATAGGGAATTCCGGCCGTGTCGTCAGTGGGGCCGATCCGCTCTCCCTGGGTATACGCCTTAAGAGCCTCGAACGAAGGCGTCGTAACTTGTTCGAGCGGTTTGTCGAATTTTTGAATCGTAGCGAACGACTCACCCAACTTCTCGCGCATCTCCGTTCCCAGCTTGCCGAGCCCGCTGAGAACGTGGTCTTTGTCAGTGACTTCGGTTTGGCTGGTGGCGAGGATGTCGCCGGTCGCACAGTTGATCGCGTTCAGCACCAGGTTGTAGTGACTGCCGACCTGGCCGATTGAGCCCGTGAGCATGGTGCTGCTCGCCGAACGCTGGCAGATTTCGCGGGCAGCATCCTTCGTGATGCGATCGCCAGCAGGCCGGCCCATCAACTTGAGCGTGTCGGCAACTTTCTGATCCGACAAGATATTCAGAAACGGCGATTGGCCGAGCTCGGCCGCCAGCGCCTGCTTCAGCGTGTCGTCGAAAGCGGCATCGCCAGTCTTATTGTCGAAGTCGGCGAGAACAATCGTGTCCTTGTCTGTGAGCTTGGGCCCGGCGGAATGAGAGCGGTAATAAAGGCCCGCCGCAACCAGAGCCACCACGGCGACCACCGCGGCCGGAATCAACAGCCGGGCCGGTTTCTTCCCTTGCACCGCCGCTACGCCAGAGCCGCTGCCCGAACCGGAGGAGGTTGCGCCGGCGGGCGCGGATGCCGGCACCGGAGTGGTCAGAGCGCTCGCCGGCTCGTTGCCGCTTCTGGCCGCCGGAATCGTGCCCGATCCCGAGCCGGTCTTCCGTGTCTCCAGGTCGCGCTTCAGCCGCTGCAATTCGACTTTCATGTCGCGCGCGCTCTGGTAGCGCAACTCGCGATCCTTTTCGAGGGCGCGATTGATGATGTCTTCCAGCTTCACGGGCAGATTAGGATTCTGCCGGCTTGCCGGGATCGGATCGTGCTCAAGAATCGCGGCCGAAATCACGGCCGAACTCTCTCCCCGGAAAGGCAGTTGCCCCGTAGCCATCTCATACAGCACAACCCCGAACGAAAATAAATCCGTGCGCGTGTCGAGTTCGCGGGCACGCGTCTGTTCCGGCGACATATACGCAACCGTGCCAATCGTGCTGCCAGGACTGGTTAAGTGCAATTGCTCCTCGACGGTCGCTCCCGCCGAAGTCTCGCCGTCGGGCGTGCTCCGATGTGCAGTTTCGACTTTAGCCAATCCGAAATCAAGGATCTTGGCGTGTTTGCGTTCCGTGACGAAAAGATTAGCCGGCTTGATATCGCGATGGACGATTCCCTTGGCATGCGCCGCTTCCAGTCCGTCGGCAATTTCAATGGCCAGCGTCAGCAACGTGTCGATATCAAGACGGTGCGTGGTGACCATATGCTTCATGGTCATCCCTTCCAGATATTCCATGGCGATAAAAGTCTGATCGCCGCTCTTGCCGATCTCATAAATAGTGCAGATGTTGGGATGATTGAGGGCCGAAGCAGCGCGAGCTTCACGCCGGAAACGCTCGAGTGCCTGCGGATCGCGCGCCAACTCGTCGGGAAGAAATTTCAACGCAACAAAGCGGCCTAGTTCTGTATCCTCGGCCTTGTACACGACGCCCATGCCGCCGCCGCCGAGCTTTTCCAGGATTCGATAGTGCGAGACGGTCTGGCCGATCATTGTAGGGGCAAATCTTACGTGGCGAGGCGGGGCAAGTCAATGAAGGCTCGGCAGTTGTCACTGGACCCGAAAGGATTGTTGATGATCAATCCTGTTATTAGCCATCGACCTCCGGTCCAGAGGGTGTTGAGCCTCATCGGTTCGGTCAACCGATGCCCGACTCGCCGCCGACCGCAATCGCAACGGCCGCTAGAATCGTATTGACTTCCATTTTCCTCGCCTGCGTCGCCCACAAATACGCGCCAAACGCAAAACCATAACAGACGAAGCCAATCCAGAATGTGCTGGCGATTCCCGCATTCATCGAGATGGCCGCCGCCAGCACCGAGCCGCAGATCGATGTCGCTCCGTTCACTCCCCAGAACGCCGGCGTGAGTGCGTCGACCTGGCTCGCCGCCAGTTTCAGGCCAAGCGGAAACGCCATTCCCATAAAAAATCCCAGCGGAAAAAGAATTCCGGTCGCGACCACGATGCGCACCGCATTTGTAGACGATGAGAAGGCCGCCGTCGCGTACGGGGTCAGGACTCCAAAGACAAGCATCGCAAAGAGCAATAGCAGTAGGCGGACTACCGCGTCCCGGCCTGCGTACGTTATATTTCGAGTCGTATAGCTCCCGAATCCACTCGACAACAAGAGCGAGAACAGAACCACCGATAGCGCATAAGTGGGATGTCCCAGGAAAACGATCAGCCGTTGCATTTGAGAGATCTCGATCAGCATGAAGCCCAAGCCAATCGCCGCGAAGAACAGAAGATGGGGCATAACGCTGCGCACGACAGTCTTTTTCATGGAGCGCAACGGCAGCCAGATACAAATCAGAGTCGGCACAGTGATGAACAAAAGAAGTATGCCGACCACAGCGCCGGAGGTGGCATAAATCGCCGCGTTGGGATCCTCTGCAAGTTGCCGCAATCGCAGAAGGTTGCCAAACTTCATCATGTAAAAAAAGAAGGGTGAATCATCGGTCGGAGCCGACAAGTTTACGGGAAGAGATGCAATGATCCTTCCGGGGTCGTCTCCGCTGGCCAGCGCCGCGAAGACCGGATCGAGAGCAAACCTCGGACTCAGCACCACGTCGAAATGCATCTGCTTCGAGATCTCTTCCACACGATCGATTTCCGCTTCGCTGAAAGGTTTTTTGCCAATCAGAATGGTGACCGCCCCGATCGGCTCACCCTCCGTACTTCGCCGCGAGTTTTTCACCAGCAGAATGTGAGAGCGGGGATCCTCGACACCACTGGCGCGCAAGCTCGCAGCCGCCAGAGACGTGAGCCGGTACGCTTCGGCCGGCAATCCAGGCAAATACCAGCGAGAGAAGGACAGTACGCCATCCGGTGTCAGACGATGCAAAAACATGTTCCAACACTCGACGGTATAGAGCGAGTTCTCCGTCAGGGTCAACGCGCCTGCGGCCGTGGCGGCCCAGGTATCAATGAACGAGGCTTCCAGAATGTCGAAGCGCTCCGGTGTGCGGGCAAGATAACTGCGCGCTTCATCGTTCACGAATGTAACCTTCGGATTTCGATCCAAGTGACCCGTGAAATCACCAAACCTGCCATTGACCGTGTTGATGATGTTTTGATTGATCTCCACCGCGCGAACGGACTTCTGCTTGAACAGCAGAGCCGACAGCACATCTCGGCCCCCGCCAGCGCCGACGATCAGTACATTTGCGTCCGACCGTATGTAGTGAACGAGATTCTTCACGTCGTACTTGAGATAGTCCAGGCTGTCGATCGAGACTCCGTTCACTCCATCCAGTGCCGTCAGAGTTGTTTCCGCGTCAGAGTCTATCTTCAGGTGCAGCTGCCGGAAGAACTTGTCGGTAGGATACGTAACGCTGATGCCTTCGGAAATCACCTTGGACGGCGTGTTCGCATCGCCACGCACCGTGATTCGGGAAAACGAATTCCATTTTTCGTAGAGAGCCGGCGGTTCGTGTTCACCTTTGGCCCAAGTGATTCGCAGCAGCGAGGCCTGATGCTGAGCCAGCACCGTGTTGACGATAACAAAAATCGCGAACACGGCCCCCAGAATTACGGCGGCTTTTCTGAACCGATGTTCCCCTGCGTCGACCGAAAACAAGACGGCTCCCACGCAGCCCAACAGACCGACCAGCACCACGGCAGTAGGCGCATCTGTCTCCCGCAACACATAAATGAGAGCGATGCACCCTGTGGCTGCGCCGAACAGGTCGGCAGCATACAGGCTGCTGACACTGCGAGGGAACTTCGTCAGAGCAGCGCAAACACACACTCCGCTGAAATAAAACGGAACTGCCAGGATGAAGTAAGTCGAGGCAATCCAAATCACGGCCAGCGTCGGTTGGGACCGAAAAGGCACAAGTATGTGTGCCAGCACGCTGATGATCACCGTGACGGCGAACCAGAACGCACTGCGAGCCATTTGCTGCTTTGTGCTGGTTTCGTTGTAGAGTTCGGGATGCCGGTAGACTTGCAACGCGCCCACGGTCATGCCGAACATGGCCAGCGAAATGGCCACGAAGGCAAAGTGGTACCACATGGTCACGCTGAAGATCCTGGTCAGCAGGATCTCGAGCATCATGGTGGAAAGAGTGATGAAGAAAAGGCCAACTACCGTCAGGCGCGAGGCGCGCTCATCCATCATCGTAGATTCGACCCTTTCGGAACCCCCGGTGAATTTCTCCGCAAGAATCTAACTTCTCGATTCGAGTGCCAGAGACGTCGTCGATACCCGCCGCCATTGGTTCGACGTCGAGATTGGGATCGAAAAGCCTTGTTCAATCTAGCCTGGTTCAATCTACCTGGTTCAATCTAGCCCGGCTCAATCCGGCCCTTGTTCAAATCCGGTTTTGCCTCCGGCTTATAGCGCCTTGACCGGTACAAACGCGAATGTTAGTTTCGCTTCCACGCGCGACCGTGGGAGGGATATTACTCTGACCTGGACGGAAAAGCTATCTCAGCCCGTCGATGTTCACTCCATTGATGTTCGTTCCGGCGATCTTCATTCCGATCCTCCATCCGTCGATTGTCATCCCATCGATAGGCGCCGCCGTGAATTCCTCATCCGCTTCTGCCAAGGCGCGGCCGCCACTCTGGTTCCGGCAAATCTGTGGGGACTCACGCTCCCCGCCCGACGCTCAGAATCTCGCAGCGAAGACGCTTCCGACGGCTTCCAGCTGCACCCGCACTATCGAAGCACCCGGCCGCTCGACGTTACGATGCTCAAGGTGCAGGCCGGCCACGACGACTTCATTACCGAAAAATATGCCGACCAGATTGCTGCTATTCTCGCTGCGTGGAGCGCCAGCCTATTGCGGTCTCCCCGAGAAACATTGGCGATCGCAAAAAGCCTCGCCGCCAATTTCTCTGCCGCATCGATTCTACCTTCTGAGTCACGGGTCGTCCGAACCGGCTCCGCGCCGGAAGTGTGGAAGAACAGCTTCGCCATTCAAACCACGGAGAGCCGCGACGGATTTCTCAGAGAGTGGCAAGCCGCGTTCGCTGGCTTCTCCAGGATCGTCACGGCCGAATTCCAGATCACCGCGATTGATATAGGGAGCGAGGAAGGCGCTGCAGCGTCGGCAACTCCGCAAATTCCACACGATCTTCCAACCAAAGTGCAGACCCGCATTCGTTATGAAATCGTTGGCACCGGCACGACTTTCCACTGCGAACAGCGAGTCGGTCAATGGGACTTGACTTGGGTCCCGTCCTCTTCCGGTGAGTTTCGCGTCAGCAGTTGGCGCGTGCTTGAGGAAACCCAGGCCCGCGCGACTTCGCCCGTTTATGTGGACATCACATCTGCAACACTCGCTGGCAACCCCTCTTACGCCGCCCAACTCTTGCATGGCACTGACTACTGGCGAACCGTGCTCGACGGCGCTTCTGGCATCGACATTTACGGACACAACGGCGTTTCGGTCGCCGACATCGACAATGACGGCTTCGACGATCTTTACGTTTGCCAGCCCGCAGGCCTGCCCAATCGCCTCTATCGCAACCGCGGCGATGGAACCTTCGAAGATGTTACGGAATCGTCTGGTCTGGGAATCCTCGAAAATACCGCCTGCGCGCTGTTTGCCGATTTCAATAATGACGGCCGTCAGGAGGTCATCGTGGTACGCGCCAACGGCCCGCTGTTGTTTCTGAATGAAGGTGGCGGCAAGTTTCGTCAGATGAACGACGCGTTTCAGTTCGCGAACTCTCCCCAAGGAACTTTTACGGGAGCGGCCGCCGCCGACTACGATCGCGACGGCTGGCTCGATGTCTATTTCTGCTTGTATTCCTATTACCAGGGCACCGGTCAATACAAATACCCGTCTCCCTATCACGACGCCGAAAACGGTCCGCCGAATTTTCTGATGCGCAACCGGCGCGACGGCACGTTTAGTGATGCAACCGCCGCGTCGGGCCTGAACCAGAACAACACGCGTTACAGCTTTTGCTGCGGCTGGAGCGATTACAACCGCGACGGCTGGCCCGATCTTTACGTCGTGAACGATTTTGGTCGCAAGAAACTGTACCGCAACAAGGGTGACGGCACGTTCACCGACGTCGCTCCTCAAGCCGCGGCCGAAGATACAGGCGCAGGCATGAGCGTCTCCTGGCTCGATTACGACAACGACGGTGCGCAAGATCTCTACGTCGCCAATATGTGGACTGCGGCTGGCGAACGCGTGTCAATGCAAGAAAACTTCAAGAAAGATTCACCGCGCGAAATTCGGGCGCTCTATCAAAAGCACGCAATGGGTAATTCGCTCCTCCACAATCGCGGCCCGCTGTTCGACAACGACACGAATTCCGCCGCGGTCGGAATGGGCCGCTGGTCATGGTCGAGCGATGCCTTCGATTTCGATCATGACGGCTTCCTCGACCTCTACATCGCCAACGGTATGGTCTCTGGCCCGTCGAGCGTTGAGCGTTCACGCGAGAAGTCTGCGCCCGAGAATTCTACGCACCAGACTTCAGCGGACCAGGACCTCAACAGTTTCTTCTGGCGGCAGGTGGTAGCGTTGTCACCGGATGAAGCCCGTGCTTCGCCCGAGTACGAACAAGGCTGGAATGCGATCAACGAACTCATCCGTTCCGACAGGACCTGGAGCGGTTACGAGCGAAATGTCTTCTACGCCAACAATCACGATAAAACCTTCTCCGATGTTTCCGCCGTGGTCGGGCTCGACTTCGTGGAGGATGGCAGATCATTTGTGCTGGCCGATTTCGATCACGATGGCCGCCTTGAAATATTTCTCAAGAGCCGCAATGCGCCGCAGTTGCGTATCCTGAAGAATGCGCTGGAAGCTTTGCCTCCGTCGATCAGCTTTCGTCTTCAAGGCACAAAGAGCAACCGCGACGCCATCGGCGCCTCCATAACGATCGAAACCGCCGCTGGACGCCAACTCCGCATGCTTCAAGCGGGTTCTGGCTTTCTTTCCCAACACAGCAAAGACATTTTCTTCGGGCTTGGCGAAACCAAAGGTCCGGTGCGAGCGTCGATTCGCTGGCCCAGCGGATTCGTACAGGAACTGAACAACCTTCCTATCGATCACAAAATCTGGGTCGTGGAAGGTGCTGAACCTCCGCGCATGGAGCCGTTCAAGCTGCAGCCGACAAGACGCACTCCAGTTCAGCTGGAATCCGCGGAGGAAGTCGAAAGGCTTCCGGATACGATTGAAACCTGGCTCCTGGCTCCGATCGCCGCTCCCGAATTCTCCCTTCCAGACCTGTCGGGGAAAGTTCGCACGCTCTCCGCCACTCGCGGCAAGCCAGCGCTTCTGAATTTCTGGACGACGAAGTCATCGGATGCGCAGGAACAATTGCGAAGGCTACAGCGACTCGACGCTTCTTGGCAAACCAACGGCTGGCAACTGATCTCGGTGAACATGGATGATCCCGCCGATGAATTAAGGCACGATCTCGCGCAGTCAACATTTCCGATTCTTCGCAGTTCCGAAGACGTCGCGGCGATCTACAACATCCTCTACCGCCAGTTATTCGACCGTCACCGCGATCTGAGCCTTCCCACATCGTTCCTGATCGACAGCAACGGCGACATCGTCAAGGTGTATCAGGGTGCGATCATCCCCGAGCATGTGGAACACGACTTTCAGCACATTCCCCGAACCGACGCAGAACGACTGGCCAAGGCGCTGCCTTTCCCGAGTTCGAGCTATGCTGTCGAATTCGGTCGCAACTACCTCTCTTATGGTGCTCTGTTTTTTCAACGTGGATATCTCGACCAGGCCAAATCCTCATTTCAGCAGGCCCTGCGCGACGATCCTACGAGCGCCGAAGCCCTGTACGGAATCGGAAGCGTGTACCTGAATCAGGACAAGAATGCTCCTGCGCGCGAAATGTTCGAGCGAGCAGTGAAACTGCCGGCGAACTATCCCGGAACTTTGCCCGACGCCTGGAACAACCTTGGCGTGATCGCCACGCGCGAGGACCACGTCGACGATTCAGTCTCTTGTTTTCTGCAGGCACTGGAACTGAACCCGCATCACCTGTTGTCGTTGGACAACCTGGGCAATGCCTATCGCGCACAGAAACGTTGGGAAGATGCCCGCGAAGTTCTGGAGCGCGCGCTGGAAGTTGCCCCCGAGGACGCTGAAGCAAACTACAGTCTGGGACTGGTATTTGCGCAGACCGACGAACCTGGCAAGGCGGAACAGCATCTGCAACGCGCGTTGAAGTCGCGTCCGGTTTATCCTGAGGCGCTGAATAATCTGGGAGTGCTCTATCTGGTCACGCAGCGGCGCGATCAGGCGGTGGCCAGCTTCGAACAGTGCATCCGCGTGGCCCCTTCGTTCGATCAGTCATATCTGAACCTGGCACGCGTCTTCGCTCTGGAAGGCGCGCGGGACAAGGCTCGCAGCGTGCTACTCGATCTTCTAAAACAGCATCCCGGCCATCCCCAGGCCACGCAACTACTCGAGCAATTGCATTAGTGGCGATCGCGAGCGCTTAAGGCTTCGGCGTCGGTGCGGTCAATAGTTCGACAAACATCCCGTAGAACTTCTCCGTGTCCAGATCGACCTGTATCTCTGCTGGCGGTCCCACAATCATTGGTTTGTCGCGCTCCGTCCAACTCAGAGTATCTCCATAACCCGCGCCGCGACTCAGGTCGATATCGAGATAGCGCGTATCCTTCGCCGTAATCAAGCTCGGATCAAGCCACGCTAGCGCCGCCAGTTCGTCCCACAAATAATTATATTTGCCTGACACGCGTGAATACGAACCAACATAACGAGCCGCCGGAGTGTTTCCTGCTTTCACCCGGTCAATCAATTCTTGCGTCAGCCGTGTCTTCACTGAAATATCCACTGTGGTGCAGATAATTTTCTTCCATGGCGCCATCAGCACGACATGCGCCGCTTCCGGGTCGAACCAGAGATTGAATTCGTGACGAGGCGCATTCACAAATTCAGGATCGTCCGTTTTCGGATTCAGGCTTCCGCCCATGAACACCAACTCTTTCGCCAGCTCGGCAAATTCAGGATCAATCGAAATGGCGAGCGCGAGATTGGTCATCGGGCCGCCTTCGTAGATCGTGATCTCGTGCGGGTATTTCCGGACCATGCGCACCAGAAAATGCGCGGCGTCTTCATCCAGAGGCTTGAACGCCGGCTTTCCCTCGGGCATCTCGCCCAAATCATCAGCGGCGTGATACCGCCGAGGAGTCCACGCTCCCACCCACGGAACGGATCCATATTGCCGCTCCCACAGTTCCGTATCGTCTTTTCGCCGCACGAGCGGATACTCCGCTCCGGGCACAACCGGAATATCCGTCCGCCCAATAATTTCCAGCAAGCGCAGCGTGTGCGCGACTTCCCCTTTGAGCCAGGCATCGCCGGTCACCACGGTCACACCCAACACTTCTGTCTGCGGCGACTGCACGAGCAACAGGATGGACTGCTGATCGGTCCCTCCCGGCCCGGCGGCGTCCTGATCGATGATGACCTTGCGTTTGCCAGAGGCCTGCTGGCTCCAGCCGAACACGCACGCGAGCAACAGCACCGCGATTATCGCCAGCCACAACCGGACTGATCTCATCTCGTCGAGTTCTCCCTGATTTCAGGCGTAAAGCAATGCATTCTATTTTGTGCGCCAGCGCAGCGCCAGCAGTTTCCTTACCCCGCTGGTAGAATACCGCTCTAGACGCGTCGGTCAATCTCACCGAATGTCCCGAATCGCGCCCTCTTCATGCGTAGTCTCTGTACAGCCTCAGAGCAACTCAGGTCGGCGTCGCTCCTGTGTCGCGCCATAACTGCGCTCGGTATCCTCTTCTCTTTCTCTGTCTTTTTATTGTTTCCTTCGCCTCTGCAGTCGCAAGGCACCGCCTGGTTACATGGCACGGTTCGCGACTCTGGGGGGAAGTTGGTTTCCGGTGCAGCAATTCATTTGCTGCTGAAGGATTCAACTCAGACTCAAACCGTTCGCACCGATGGGGAAGGGAAATATACTTTTCCTGCGCTTTCCGCCGGAGTCTATCTCCTCCGCGCCGAGATGGCCGGATACACCGACGAGGAAATTCCTGCGGTCTTTATCGGCCCCAACGAGGCGAAGAGTCTCGACCTCACTCTGCCGGCTGCAAAAACTGAGGCGCACGCGGCTTCCGCGCGATCACCGCAGTTCTTCGACGAGCCACAATTCACAGTCGCCGGCGTGACTGACACAACAAGTCTCGGCGGCCACGGTTCCGACACAATTGTGCGAACTCGCGAGAGTATCGCCAAAGAAACAGTTTCCCTCGGCAAGCCGCCAGCGCGCACCGCCACTGCAGACGATTACGCGAAAGAGCGCGACCGTCTGTTGGCGGTGCTGGCTCACGAGGACACCGCCGAACTCCACCACTCGCTCGCGGATGTCCAGGAGAAACTTGGCGATTCCCTCGACGCGGTTCGCGAGTACCAGCGCGCCGCCGAACTCGATCCTAGCGAGCCCTATCTATTCGACTGGGGTTCCGAACTTTTGCTGCATCACGCCCCCGAGCCCGCCTCAGAAGTTTTTACCCGGGCGAAACGTCTGTTTCCTAAATCGGCTCGAGTGCTGATCGGACTCGGGGCCACCTGGTTTGCCAGCGGATCAAACGATCAAGCTGTGCAGCGAATTTGTGAAGCATCCGACTTGAATCCCACCGATCCGATGCCTTATCTGTTCCTCGGAAAAATACAAAGCGCCGAGATGACCACTTCAGAACTGGTCGTCGAAAAGCTGCACCGCTTCGTAACTCTGCAACCAAAGAACGCAGAGGCTAACTACTACTACGCCGTCGCTCTGTGGAAGCATCGGAAAGGCTCGCAAGACAGGGCCAACGCTGCGAAGATCGAGTCCCTCTTGAAGACCGCGATTCATCTCGATCCGAAATTTGGCGCGGCCTATCTCCAACTAGGCGTGCTCCATTCCGAGCAGAAGAATTATCCGCAAGAGATCTCCGACTACCAGCGAGCCATTCAAGCGAACCCGCAAATGACTGCCCTGCAGATGGAGGAAGCACACTTTCGCCTCGCCCAGGCTTATCGTCAGATTGGTGATGCAGCCAAGGCAGAAACCGAAATCCAGGCTCGCAACCGCATCGACAAAGAATTGGCGAAGGAAGCCGAACGCGAGCGTCATGAGATCCGCCAATTCGTATATACCCTGCGCGACCCGCCCTCGCCACAAGCCCCGTAAGCTGCGCCTGACGCCCCGTGCGGCGAGGTTCGCCGGCGGGTAAAGTTTCCGGGACGAGTCTCTGGTCCCGCCCTCCGCGCTGCCTCTCCGTGTGTTACACTTTTTGCTTCATACTGACAAACAAAAACAGTTAGCACGCAGGACGCTCAATCCACACATGCTTTTTTCCAAAGAATATGTGGGCTATCTGGCCCGCGAAGTCACCAAGAAACTGATTGCTGGCAAGTTCATCGAGACCTCGGCGGTCCCGGAGGTCACCACGCGGGTGAACGCCGCTCTGGTCGACGAACTTTCGCTCGAAGACCGCATCAACGATGAAGTGCGCGTCATCCTCGAAGCTTACTCGGAAGAGATGAACAAGACCGGCGCCAACTACCAGGAGATGTTTCGCAAGGTGAAGACCGAACTCGTACGCAAGTACAAGGCGGTGCTGTGAGACTCAGCCGCGACAAAGTCAATGTGCTGGCCCGCGCCGTTTCCGACGTGCTCAAGCAGATGGACGAAGTCGAGTTCATCGAAGACCCCAACACTATCCGCCAGGAAACCCGCAAAATTCTCGAAGAACTGCTCATGCAGGAAGCCAGGATCGACCTCGCCGCCCGCCAGAAAATCGAAAGCCAGAAACGCACCATCCTCGAAGGCTCGCAAGAGTGGGACATCCTCTACCGCAAGTACTACAACGAAGAAGTAAAAAAGCTCGGCGTCTAATCACCATCCCTTGATCTTCTATCCGGTCCTGCGATAACGTTCCTCCGACTCGCCCGTCTCTTTTGAAGTCCACGGAGCCCTGATGAAGCTTCTTCTTCGCCGTTTCCTGTTTGCCGCGTTTTCCCTTTTTGTTTTGACGATTTCCGCCGTGGCGCAAGACATCGCGCCGCCGATCCCGCAAAAGCTTGTTGTGCACTCCAATATCCTCAATGAAGACCGTGTCATCTGGGTGCGCACTCCCCATGGGTACAAACTCGGCAAAGACCCGCTCCCGGTGCTCTACCTTACTGATGGCGACGGCCATATTAACGAGATCGGAAGCACCATCGATTTTCTGGTCGATAACGGACGCATGCCACCGCTGATCGTTGTGGGTATCACCAATACTGACCGCACCCGCGACCTCACTCCCACGCATTCCAGCGATAAAGATTCGACAGGCAAGGAAAATTTGCCCACAAGCGGCGGCGGCGACCATTTTTTCGACTTCATCCAGACTGAACTCATGCCGCAGATCGACAGGCGATACCGCACCGGGCCCTACAAGATTTTTGCCGGGCACTCGCTAGGCGGCCTGATGGCCATCCACATTCTCACATCGCGCCCTGATATGTTTCAGGCCTACATCGCAGTAAGCCCGAGCCTGTGGTGGGAGAAGCAGCATACGCTCCATCAGGCGCAGGACTTTTTTGCGGCGCACGAGGAACTGAACAAGTCGTTGTTCTTCTCACTGGGCGGCGAGGGAGCCGGCATGCAGAGCGGGTTCGACGAACTCAAAAAGACACTCACGGCAAAGGCCCCGAAAGGTTTCCACTGGGGGACGGAGCAGTTTCCCGACGAAACCCATGGCTCAACGGTGCTGCGGGCGCACTACGCGGCCTTGCGCAGCATTTTTTCCGATTGGGAGATGCCCCGCGATGACAATGGATCTCCACTTGGCGGCATGAGCGGCATCGAGCAACATTACCGCGAACTCTCCCAGCGTTACGGCTACACTATTGCGCTCCCGGAAAATCTGATCAACGGCTACGGCTACCAGCTCCTGGGAGACAAGAAGTTCGACGAAGCGATCGCCGTTTTCCAGCGCAACGTGCAACTCTATCCCGGATCGGCGAATGTCTATGACAGCCTGGGCGACGGATACGAGGGCGCCGGGAAGTTTGACCTCGCGTTGCGGAACTGTGAGAAAGCCGTTGAGATCGGGACGAAAACAAACGACCGCAGTCTCGATCAATTCAAAGATCACTTGAAGCGCGTCACCGCCGAGGCGAAAGCGGCAGCCGGGAAGTCTGCTGGCTCCAAGTAATTCGCCCGCGCCGGCTCCTCTTGAGTTTCCTGTCGTGATGTTCGGTTACGCCTGCTAGTGACTTAGAATTGTCCCAGTCAGGCTACTCAACCGCATGGCAAATCACGTTCACGAGATCAAGGCCATCATCAAGCGTGCTGCTGATGGTGCTGGCTTCGATGCTTTTGGCATCGCACCGGCCACTGACACTTCCGAACTCAAACATTTTCCCGAATGGATTGCCGCGGGCCACGCCGGCGAAATGAAATATCTCGAAGCCCGTGATGACCATGGTGATCTCAAGCGCGCCTCGCTCGCACGAGTCGCGCCGTGGGCACGAAGCGTCGTCGTTTGCGCGATCAATTACAACACGGCGAATCCTTACTCGACCGAAGTCCACGACCCCGATCGCGGATGGATCTCGCGCTACGCTTGGAGCCGCGAGGACTACCATGACGCCGTTCTTCGCCGCCTCAAACGGGTTGAAGCTGCGCTCTGCGAGGCGGTGCCTGCCAACCTGGAGCCAACTCTCATTACACGCAGCTATGTCGACACCGGCCCGATCGTGGAGCGTGTCTTTGCCAAATACGCCGGCGTCGGCTGGGTCGGCAAGAACACCTGCGTCATCAATCAGAAGAAAGGCTCGTGGCTTTTCCTGGGCGTAATCCTCACCTCGCTCGAACTCGCGCCCGACCTGCCTGCTCCCGACCGCTGCGGAACCTGCACTCGCTGCATCGAAGCCTGTCCGACCGACGCGATTCTCGCGCCCTACCAGCTCGACTCCAACAAATGCATCGCGTATCTCACCATCGAAAAGCGCGGATCGATTCCCGAGGATCTTCGCGACGGCATGGGACACCACGTTTTCGGTTGCGACATTTGCCAGGATGTTTGCCCGTGGAACCGCAAAGCTCCAGCCTCAACCGCGCCTGAATTCCAGGCCCGCCCCGGCCTGGTGAACCCGGCCCTCGCGTGGCTCGCCGAAATGTCCGTGGAAGAATTCTGCGATGCATTTCGTGGATCGCCCATTCGCCGCGCCAAGCGTGCGGGCCTGCGCCGCAATGTCGCCATCGCCATGGGTAATAGCGGCAACCGCGATTTCCTGCCTCTGCTTGACCGACTCGCTGCCGATGAAGGCGACTCCGTCGCCGAAAGCGCCCGCTGGGCCAAGGCGCGCCTGCTGACGCCGAAAGAATAAGGAGTAGTGTCCCTCCGAATCGCCTCGCCCACATCGTTGACTCAAAATTCGCATTATCTTCGCTTCTCTGCGTTTGTTCTGTTGCTCCGATTCTTTGATCCTCCTTGATTTTGTTTCGCCGATTCCCGGCAACTATTCTTCGGCCAAAGGGTTCTTATTAGACGGGTTATCTCTACGGTGGGGTGATCATGTTTCTACGCGACATCCAACCAATGCGGCGCTTTTTTTGGCGGCTAGCGCTTGTGGTGCTGGCTTGCAGTACTTTGGCCTGCGCATCCGCGACTCTTCTTCTGGAAGAACCTTACGGCAAAATGGGATTCTTTACCGCAACCGGTCACGCCGCGGTTTATCTTTCCGGCGTCTGTGCCGATACGCCTGTTCACCTGCGTCCTTGCGCACCGGGAGAAACGGGCGTTGTCCTCAGCCGCTACGATGGCGTGGGCGGATACGACTGGGTCGCCATTCCGCTCGTCCCTTATCTCTATGCGGTAGAGCGCCCCGAAGATGTGCCTCTGTTCGCCGACGCAAAAATGACCGCCTTCCTGCGTGATCGCTATCGCCGCAAATATCTGGAAGACGTCGCCCCCGATGGCAAAGACGGCGAAACTCCGGGAGGGAACTGGTATGAACTTGTCGGGTCCTCCTACGATCGCACCATCTACGGCTTCGAAATCGAAACCACCCCGGAACAAGATCAGATTCTGATTCAGAAATTAAATTCGTCGCCGAACCAGTCTCATTTCCACCTGGTCTCGCGCAATTGTGCCGATTTTGCCAAAGATGTCCTCAACTTTTACTACCCAAAATCGCTGCATCGCAGCCTGGTTGTGGACGTTGGCATGACCACGCCGAAGCAGATAGCGAAACTGCTGACAAAGTTCAGCGACCGCCATCCTGATCTCCAGTTTTCGCGCCTGATTATTGCGCAGGTGCCCGGCAGCATGCCTCGCAGTTCGAACGTGCGGGGTGTGGTCGATTCCTTCTTCCGCTCGAAGAAATACATTGTGCCCAGTGCAGTATTCAGCCCAATTTTTGCCGGATGCGTGGGCGCGGTTTATTTAGGCACGGGTGCGGAGCGCTTTGATCCGGCGACCAACGCGATGGTTCTCGTCGCCGGCCACGACCCTGAACGGCCGCTCGATCGCGAAGACCGCCGCGCCTACCAGCACCAACTCAAACACTTTCTCGCGGACTCTTACCCGCAAAAGTCCGAACAGAATATCGACAAGATATGGGCGAAGCTGCAATCCAAAGCCAAAGCAGGCGTTGACGAGCACGGCCGCCCGGTTCTTCAGGTGCAGATCGGAACAGGTTTCGTTCAGGTTGGTGTAGCTGCAGACAACGTCTTGAACGGCGGCGCTTCTTCCCAACTGGTGCGTCAACTCCTCGAAGCCCGCCTGCAGTCGGAATTGCGGCACCGCTCCGCGCGCGAGCTTTCCGAAACCGAAGTTGCCCGTGACTGGAACCTTCTGCAGAAAGCCAACGCTGAAAATGATTCTCCATTGATCGCCCGCAGCATGCAGCACTCGGAGAATGCCCGCGGCAACCGGCCCTGACCAGGGAGCGTGTTACGCGACCAACAAAAAGAGGACACCCTCCGCCAGTTCGCTTTGCACGTTCTCAGTTACAAATCTGAAATCACAAAATTGAAAAGGCCGCGTTGTAACACGCGGCCCGGATTCTAATCGCCACCCTGATGTGGGTTTATTGCTGGTCTTGAGGCGGCTGGATCGGCACGCCCGTCCGTGGACCAGGCGGTTGCCCGGGGTTCTGCGGCTGCTGCTGAAACTGCAACTGTCGTTGCTGCATTTCCTGCAACAATTCTTGCGGCGTCTTTACTCCAGGCTGCGGCTGCTCAGGTGGCTGTGCCGCCTGCTGTTGCTGCTGTTCCGCTTCTGCCTCCGCTGCCGCCTGGTCCGCGGCGTCGTCCGTATTGTCGTCTGCCGCTTGTACTTCGGCTTCCTGTGCCGGTTGCTGCCTGATATTGGCCGGCATGTTTCCGGGTTGTCTTTGTTCTGCCAATGCCGCGTCATTGGGAGCATTCGCATTGTCGGGCCCAGTTTTTGGCACCAGCACCACGCGCGTCAGCGCTGTGTCGTTCGTCGAAGACCCTAGTAACACATAATTAAAACGCGATCCATTCAGCAGTTCAGCCATCACATCTCGCGCCGGTCCCGGCCCCAGATGAGTGACCACCCGCTCCGGCGCCGCTGGCACTTCGATCTCAGCTCCAGTCTGTTTGCGCACGGCCCGCAAAATATCGCCCAGCGTCGAGTTTGGAGAAATAATCGTCAGCTGGTCGTTCTGATAACTGACTTGCGGCGCTACGGGCGCCATCGAATCCAGCGGAATCGGCTGCACCGGCCCGGTAGGCCCGGATGGCAAGGGAGGTAACGGCGTAGGCTGTTTCTTAGCTGTCTTATGGTGAGTCTGCGAAGCCGCATCCGTCGCGTTCGCCCCCAGGCAGAGGGCGGCGCACACCAGCACCACGCTCGCCTTCTGGAGCTTCCATTCCGTGCCCATCACTACTCCTCCAGCCATCTTTCGGGGACACCGCCAGAAACGTCGTTAGGGCAATTCTAGCATCGGTATCGCTTTCAAAGGGCGGCCATTCACTTTCCCACTCGTAGAACGTCTTCAGACTACTCTCTTGCACCTCGGTCCGGCTATGGCACGAACCGGGGAACGGCAAGTCGATTACAGTCAACCATTTCCAGGAATCCAAAATCTTAATATCGCGTGGCTGTTACGGGCGTAAACTGGCCACGGACCTTTCAAAGCCTATGAAAGCAAAAGCGGGATTCTGCGATGAATCCCCATCCCCCAGCCCCGTCGCAGTCTTTTGCATAGCTCTATCCGCGTTGTTCTTTTCGGCCATCTGCGCTCGAGCTCAGAGTTGCCAAACATCCGGTGAGCTGGAGAACGTTACCTTGGCTGCCATCACTACGGCAGGCCAACGTTATTTTGGCATGGCCGCGAAGGCCGACATCGCCTCCCTCCGGCAAAACTCCATCGCCAGCCTCGCCTCCGACTTCTCCGGGATCGAGACCACCATCAAGGACCACCAGCAGGGACTCGCCTCCGCTCAGGCGGCGATGGTCAAGTCCGTTTTTCTGCTGGAAACCGCAGGCTCGGCTCCAGCCCCACATGCCCAGTTCTACTGCGGAGTTTTCGGCAAGAATGGCCAGACCTCCAGTAGCGCGGTCTTTGAAATCGACAATCTGTCGCCCGGCAAATACGCCATCGTCCTGCTCGACGCAACTTCGCCCAAGGGGCGACTCATGTTCTCCCTGATACTCCAACAGGCGGGAACCGACTGGAAATTAGGCGGCCTTTACCTCAAACCCGCACTCGTCGCGGGACACGACAGCGATTGGTTCGTCGCCCGTGCCCGCGAGTTCAAAACAAAAGGCCAGGCGCACAACGCGTGGTTCTACTATCTGGAAGCGACGAGCCTCGTGTCGCCACTTCCATTCATGGCCACCGCCGCCACCGACAAAATGTCCGACGAATCCCAAACCCTGCGGCCTACGGACCTTCCCGCCGATGGAAAATCGGTCGACCTCGCCGCCGCGACCTCCGCGTACAAACTAACCGCGATATTTCCTGAGGCCGTCGGCGATGATCTCGACCTGATCGTCAGATATCAGGCTACCGATATCTCTAACACTAACCAGACCTACCAAAATAACGTGGCCGTCATGAAAGCGCTGGTCGCCAAGTATCCGGAACTGCGGGATGCTTTCGCTGGCATCGTGGCCCGCGCCGTCGACTCCGCCGGCCGCGACTACGGCACTCTGCTGGCGATGAAGGACATCAAGTAGCTGCCTCTTCCAGCACACACTCCTTCGGATCCTTGTCGTCGCGCAGTCCCAGGAATACCGGAGCGCGCAGCTTCGGCCCGCTACCTTCGTTCGTCCCGCCCGTCCACTCGGCGAACTCAATCTCAGCCACCAGCTCCGGCTTTACCCAAAACACTTCGCGCAGCGCCTCGACTTCGCCAAAGAAGGGATTCTTCTTCGTCTCCAGCTTCTGCAACACTTTCCAAAGTTCATCCAGCAATTTCTGATCGAACCCGCTCCCCACCTGCCCCACGTGAATCAATCGTCCCTTCTTGTCGTAGAGCCCCAGCACCAGCGATCCAAAATGCGCGCGGCTGCCTTCAGGCTCGGTGTAACCGCCGACGACACACTCCATCCGTTGCCGAATCTTGATCTTGAGCCACTCTCGGCTGCGGCGCTCTTCGTAGAAACTGGCGCGCTTCTTGCCAACAATCCCTTCCAGCCCCTTCTTTTGCGCCATTTCAAACAGCGCCTTGCCATGCTCTTCGTAATGATCGGAAAAGCGCACAACGTCGCCCGTCACCACTAGTTCTGCCAGCTTGCGCTTACGTTCTTCGAGCGGTACACGCCGCCAGTCATAGCCGTCGAGATACAACAAGTCGAACGCGTAATACAGCACCGGAACATCGGCGTTCGCCGCCGCACGCTTTCCGCCCGGACGAAATCCCGTCCGCTGCTGCATCAAACTGAACGATGCTTTCCCATCCTTATCGAGCGCCACCACTTCACCATCCAGAATCGCCGTCTTGGCCTTGATGAACCGCGGCAGATCGACCAACTCCGGATAACGCGGAGTCAGATCATTCTGATTCCGCGACACCAGCCGCACCTTCCCATCCGAGACAAACGCAATCGCGCGATATCCGTCCCACTTGATCTCAAACAGCCACTCCGCCCCGTCAAACGGTTTCTCGACCGATTCAGCCAGCATGGGATGAATCGTCACTGGCATCGCCCGCTTCGCCGGAGCTTCGAAAGCTTGAGCCACAGGGGGTGCAGACGCCGCGGGAGATTCCTTCTCTATCGCTCTGCCGAGCGTTCTACTGGCCTTTGCGTTTTTTTTCTTCCTCGGTGTTCCTCCGTGCCCTCTGTAGTTAACTTTTCTTGTTTTTTTTTCTGATCAAGTTTCGCAACTGCATCCGCCAGCCACGCAGCCTTGAGTTTTCCTCGCCCCCCCGGCCGGCTCTTCCACTCCGCCGATCCCGCATCCCCCGCAACCTGCTCTAGGGTCCGCCCGCTGAGCACCGACGTGTCGATGGCCTCGATGTCGTATCCCTCGACCACATGATCATCGTGCTTCTTGATCATCAGCCACTCGTTACCCTTGCTCCCCGGACGCCGCCCGCGCATCTTGACCAGCGCGAAATCTCCTTTCAGCCGCTTCCCGTTCAACCGAAATTTCAAGTCTCCCTTGGCCAGCATCGCCGCCGCTTCCGCCTCGGTGCCCGGCACATACTTCCCGTTCACTGCGACCGGCGACAATGGCTGCCAAGTTCCCACATCCCAGACGATCACTGTTCCCGCCCCGTAATTGCCCTCCGGAATGTTGCCCTCAAAATCGAAATACGAAACCGGATGATCCTCCACCTCCATGGCCAGCCGCTTGTCCGCCGGATCGAGCGACGGCCCCTTCGGCACCGCCCACGACTTCAGCACCCCTTCCATCTCCAACCGAAAATCGTAGTGCAGCCGCGTCGCGTCGTGCATCTGCACCACAAACCGGTGACCACTCTCGGTCTCCAGTTTCGGCGGAGGTTCCGGCGTCTCTTCAAACCGCCGCTTCCGTTTATATTCTTCAAGCCCCATAGGTAAACGATCCCACCACATTTAACCACACAGCCCTAATAGATAAATTGTCATCCCGACCGGAGCTTCTCTTCCCAAAGGGAAGGGAAGCGGAGTGGAGGACTGCTGTTCCTCTAAACAGCTCGACCGACGTTGCTGTGCGATAGAATTCTTGCTCGATGAATCGCGAGTTCCCCGAAACCCCGCTAGTCGGCGTCGGTGCCATCATCATCGAGAACGCCCGCGTGCTCCTCGTCAAACGCGCTCACCCGCCGCTCCAGGCCCAGTGGTCTATTCCCGGCGGAGTCCTCGAAGTCGGAGAACTAGTCCTCGAAGCCGCCATCCGCGAAGCTCGCGAAGAAACCGGACTCATCGTCGAAACCGCCGACCTGCTCGGCGTCTACGACCGTGTCCTGCGCAACGCGGAACAGCGCGTGCAATATCACTACGTATTGATTGATTTTCTCTGCCGCAAGGTTGGCGGCGAACTCGCGGCCGCCAGCGACGCCGCCGAAGTCCGCTGGTTCACGCGTGAAGAATTGCCGGAGCTACATCTCGCCGAAGATACACACGACGTGATCCGGAAGGGGTTTGAAACATTAGTCCGTTGAGTCCGGCTCTTCAGTGGCTGCGGCAGCATCGGAAACGCTCTCGTCCAGCACTCGATTGGCGGCCTCAAGATTGCTCGCATCTACGCGGAGCTTCACCCCGCCCAGGGCATTGGCATTGAACCAGTCGAGCCGCACCATGTTGTCGTCAAACAGAAAAGCCTTGATTCCAGCCGAATCAAGCAAGCCCTTCGCCAGTTCGGCCTCCAGCAAATTCCAAAAAGTACGAATCACAACGAGATCGCGAAATTCCGCACTCTCCTCAGCCGGCGGCTCGTCGTCGAGCTGACCGACATAGAGCTCCCGCTTGGTCAGTTCCGCTCGCAGTGCTTCGTGCGCGACGTCGGTCAGGTTGTTGGCTTCTTCAGCGACTTGCTCCAGTTTCACCATCCGTCTTGCCCGAGTAGAGTTCCGCCAGCCGCTGTCGCTCCCGTTCCGGATCAATCATCGCCATGGCTCAAAATCATACTCCTCTGTCCCATGCTTTCTCGGTTTCGTCGCACCATCTCGCTAGCACGATTTGACGGCTATCCGTGCTTGCTACGCCGCTCGGGCGGCGCTATACTGCGCCACATTTCACGGTCCGGATCGAAAGTACATTCTGTGTGAGGACCCTATGATCAAAAACTTGCTGATCGGCTTTGCAGTCGCCTTCGCGGCAGGAGTAGGCTTCGGGTTGCTCGACTATTTCAGCGGCTCGTCTTCGTCAACTTCCGTGGTCCTGCCCATGGTCCTCGGATTTTTAACGTTTCTCGTTCTGCAAGGATTGTCCGGCAACCGCAAGGAGGCCCGCGTAGACGATGCCACTCGCCAGTCTTCCTTAACCGCTCCGGCCCCGGCGGGCCAAGCGCTGCTGTATATCTATCGCGAGGGATTTGTGGGCAAGGCTGTCGGCTGGAATGTCTCTCTTGATGGAAAGGCGCTGGCGCAACTCCGCAGTCCCCGGTTCACTCAAACAAGTGTCAGCCCGGGCCGCCACACCCTGGAAGTCACTTTAAAGGGTTTCGCGGGAGCCAAGGTCAAGCCCGTGGAAACAACCTTCGACGCGCAGTCCGGAGAAGTAATCGTCTTCGCCATGAAGTCGAAAATGAAAGCGCTCGACAATACTCTCTGTTTCATTCGCGAAGCGGACACTGCCACCGTCTTGCAAAAGCTCGCTAAGATCCCCATGGTGGCGGCAGAGCCAACTGTCCCCAGCGTTGCCGCCTGAAGTCAGTCAGTCGAAGAAGCCCGGCTTCGGAGTCCCGTCTTGGAAAATTCGCTGCCGGACTTCAAGAAATAGAACGGCCCGCAAGCTCAGCTTGAGAGCCTGCGGGCCGCCCGGTGGACTGTTTGGGATTGACCAAGAGGTGGTCACTCTAACGTGGCCTCTACGGCAACTCCGGGTTCGTCGAAGCGACGATTCCTGACCGACCTGCGCCAGGCGGAATTGAATCCTTAAATCACCGGTAGTGTGCGGGCTGTAGCTTCCGGCGCACATTTCTTGTCTGCGCCCGAAGCCCCGCTTAGAGCAACCGCTCTAAGTCTCAGCCACCTCACCTGGTCTTTGATTACCCCAACTACTGCCTTCAGAACTTGTCATCCGACCACCTCCTTTCCGGTGTATTCGCACATTAGTACGAAAACGCCCTGTGCGTCAACCGGCACGAAAGTGGGTATCGCAGAAAGCAACAGACAAGCGCACCGACGCGTTAGCGATTGGCCAGCGTGGCGATCTCGCCGAGCCCGAGCAGCTTGACATCCGCGGTCACAAGCGTGAGATCCAGAACCAGCGCCGTTGCCGCCAGAAGCCGGTCGGCTGGATCTTGTTGGACCATATGGAGCTCTCGACCCGCAACGGCGATTTCATGGGTTAAAGGTGCTTCCCGAAAGGGTTTGGTATTCCGTTCGATCCACTCTTTCACATCGGCCGCGAGGTAGACTCGTTTTTTGTCGTGGAGCGTTACCGCTTCCCATGTGCTGACGGGCGATAACCACAATTCATTCTTTGAATCCAACAGTTCGCTGCGAGTTCTCGCGCCAAGATGGCGTGGCTCGATCAAGCTCCACAGCCAGATGTGCGTATCGAGCAGCAGCCTCAATCTCGTAACACCTCCCAATCGGATTCGTCACTGGCAGGGGAGATGATGTCGCCCAGAATCTTGCTTTTGCCCTTCATTGACCCAATCCAGGCATTCGACCGGACCGGCGAAGGCGGCACGACTTCAGCAATGGGCTTGCCGAAGCGCGTCACCCGGATCGGTTTCTTCGTCTTCTGCACTTGATCGAGCAGAGCCAAGCACTTGGCCTTAAATTCGGAGATGGCAACTTCTTTCATAGTCGATCCATTAGATCATAGTCCGAAAAGATGGTCAATCTGAGCTTGCCTTACGGTAACCCGAACGCATACACTGCGCTGCCCGCGGCGATCGCCACGTATTCTTTCCCGTCGACTGCGAACGCCATCGGCGCCGCGTAGACCGCTCCGCCCATCTGGAAATGCCAAAGCGGTTTGCCCGACGCTGCATCGAAGGCAATGAAATTTCCCTCCGCGTCTCCGCTGAACACCAGCCCGCCAGCGGTCGACAGCACTCCCGACCACGTCGGCGACGTGTGCTCAAACTTCCACTTGATCTCGCCCGTGGCGGGATCGATCGCCTTCAGGAATCCGCGAAAAGGCTCGGCCTCCTCCGACGGGAAATATGCGCTCCCGTAAAACGCATGCCCCGCCTCATAGGGCTGCGGAGCCGTGCTGAAAACATCGCACTGATCGCGCGCGGTCACATAGAAGAGATTCGTCAGTGGATCGTAAGTTGGCGGGTACCAATTCGTTGTCCCCAGGGCCCCGGGACATACCGTGTGCCCTTCGAGCGTCGGAGAAGCGGACTTGTTCGCAACCGGGCGTCCTTCCGCATCTTTCGCGTCGCTCCACGTGGTCTTGCCGTACGCATTCGCGGAAACCAGTTTGCCGCTGGATCGGTCGAGCACATAAAAGTATCCGTTGCGGTCGGCCTGCGCGATCAAATGCTTGCCACCCGCGTCGACCATGACCGGAATCTGTGTTGCATCCCAGTCATGCTCATCATGCTTGGTGAACTGGAAATACCAGTTCATCTTGCCGGTGTCGGCATTCACCGCCAGCAGGGAATTGCTGTAGAGGTTGTCGCCCGCGCGTCCTTCGCCGCGATTCGACGGCGCAGGATTCCCCGTCGGCCAGAAAATCTGGTTCGTGACCGCATCGTAAGTTCCCGTGTTCCATGCCGGCGCTCCGCCCACCTTCCACGAATCGCCTTCCCAAGTCTCATGCCCCGGCTCGCCCGGTCCCGGCACGGTATAGAAGCGCCATTTACGTTCCCCCGTGTCGGCGTCGTAGGCGTCGATGAAACCGCGCACTCCGTATTCGCCGCCAGAAACTCCGAGCACGACGAGATTCTTCACCGCCAGCGGCGCCACCGTGAAACTGTACCCGATGCGATAGTCCGCAGCCACTACATCCCACACCACGGCCCCAGTCTTCGCATCGAGCGCAATCACATGCGCATCCAGCGTCCCCAGAAAAACCTTGTCGCCCAGAATCGCCAGCCCGCGATTCACATGCCCGCAGCACGGCCGAATATCCGCCGGAACCTGCCGCTGATACATCCAGATCGGCCGCCCCGTGCGGGCGTCGAGCGCAAACGCTCGGTCATCCTGCCCCGTCGCATAAAGAATTCCGTCGACCACCAGCGGCGTAGTCTCAAGCTTTCCCGTCGCCCCCGTCTGATAGACCCACTTCGCAACCAAGCTGTGCGCATTCGCGACATTGATCTGATCGAGCCCGCTAAACCGCTTCCCGGAATAATCCCCCGAGTACGTCATCCAGTTCTGCGGTTCCTTCGCAGAATTTACCAACCGATCAAACGTCACCTGCGCATAAGCGTGACCAGCGAAAACACTTGCGATCAACCACATCGCCAGCAACCGCCCGACGGTTCCGATCGGATCGCGGAGGGCCCTGAGTCGACCGTGGAAGAGCGGCGCTTCAGCGCCGCGTTGGCGCGCAGAAAAAGTTCGGGGCTTTAGCCCCGGTACACCTGGCCTGAAGGCCATCTCCCTTGGCCCTTGACGCGGCGCTGAAGCACCGCTCTTCCACGCTTGTCCCAACATCCCAGTCGACTGGAAGCAATCCCTTGCCCTCATTTCGCCCCCACGCTAACCAGGTAAGCCATAATGTCCTCCAGTTGCTTGTCGCTCAAAACGTCGATGCTATACACCGGCATCGCCGACTCCCGGCTCTTCTGAAACGACTGCAGCTTGTCTTTCTCCAGCAAATGAATGTGCTCGCCCGCGTCCATGATCTGCACGCTGAAACTGTCCTCATTCAACGTCACGCCCGTGATTTTCTTCCCTTCCGCCGTAACCGCCGTAACGCTCTCATATTCCTGCGGAAATTCCTTCGTCGCCTCGGTCAACCCCCACGCCAGCCTCCGGCTCGGATTGCGCACCGAATCGATAATCGCCTCCCGCGTGCGCGACCCACCCACCGCTGTCAACTCCGGCCCCAGCCTTCCGCCCTTGCCTGCAACCATGTGGCACAGCGAGCAGTTGGCATCGCCGTAAAACAATTCTCTTCCATGCGCGGCGTTGCCGAGTGGCTGCGCCGGAGCCTTCACTTCCTGGCTGCGAATGTAGGTGATGATCTGCCAGATCTCTTCATCGGTCATCCCCACGCCCTGCCCGTTGCTGCCGTTCGCCGGCATCGCGGTCCCCGGAATGCCATTGCTGATCACTTGAAACATCTCCGCGTCGGAGTGCGTGTGCTTTTTCACCGCCCGCGTCAAATCAGGCCCGCGCCCGCCGCCATGTGCGCCCAGCCCGTGGCATAGCGCGCAGTTGATGCGGAACTCATATTCCCCCGCTTTCGCAGCCTTAGCATCATCCTTCAGCGGATTCTGGCCGTATGCCGCGACGCCCAGAAACACGAATCCCGCGAAACCCATGCGCCACCGTCTGAACATGAACTCACCTTCCAGGAATTTGCCGCATTCTACGCCATCGCGCCGCAATCGCACCTTTGGAAATCTCGGCCGGATTGAAAAAACAGATCGAGAAAAACAGATTGGGTGTTCCGAGATCGAGAAAAAGCGCCCGTCCCCGCAAGGTCATGGCCGCCGGATATCTCCCGCCAGTATCTTCGGCTCTCTACACTGAATTCATCCCCTGAAGTGCCGATATGCCTTAGGTGGGTGTCTTTCTTGCTTTACGGGCTAACTTGCTGATCCGTCAGCCCTTCCAGCGAAAGGCGTCAGGCTGAGGCAGACCCAGATGAGCCAGCACACGATATGCGAATTCGCGGGCCATCTCATCTAATGAAGCAGGACGGTAATAGAACGCCGGAATCAGCGGAAAGATCGTCGCCCCGGCGTCCGCCGCCCGGTACATGTTGCGGATGTGAATTTTATTGAGCGGGGTTTCGCGCACACACAGCACCAGCGGACGTTTCTCTTTAAGCGAGACGTCGGCCGCGCGCTCAATCAGTTGCGCGGCGACGCCGTTGGCGATGCGGGCCAATGTGCCCACGCTGCATGGGATGACGACCATGGCATCGGCGGGATAAGACCCGCTGGCCACGTTCGCGCCGATGTCAGCGTTCGCTTGCTCTTTGATCTTTTGTATCTGAATTTGTACCGCAGTTTTTTTCACCTGAGTTTTGGAAGCGCCAAGAATTCGCTCGACAAGGTTCGACCGTCCTTGGATGCCCAACTCTTCGGCCATGACGCGCAGCGCGCTATCGGAAGCGATGAAGTTCACCGACTCGATCCGTTCATCGCGTGCGACAGCCAGCAGCAACTGCCGCAGGAATATGGCTCCGCTGGCGCCGGTGGTGGCGATGGTCACATTCCGTGGTGGACGGTTCAGCAACGAGCCTCCGGGTGAGGCAACTGCAGCATTTGCCCCGAATCCGGAGCATAGGGAGTCGATGAACCGGAAGTCAAGAATGAAGGCCAAGAGCCAAGAGCTAGTAGCTAGAAGCTGATCATGTCCTCAACCACCAATCTGCGATCCCGCCGCAGTGCAGCCCAGTTGCACGCGCTGGCGGGAGTGGAGCGCGAAATTCGCGCCCAGGATTCGCACAACCGCCGCAAATATCTTCGCGAATTTAACCAGGCATTTCGCAGCTATGAGTCGTTGCTCGACCGCGATCAGATTCAAAGGGAATTACACTCCGCCGACGTGGTTCTCATCGGCGACTACCACGCCCTGCCCGCGGCTCAACTCCACCCTGCATCGCTGATTGAGCAACGCGCTCTAGCCGGAGACCGCCCCATCGTGCTAGGCGTCGAAACCATTTTTGCCCGCGACCAGCACATTCTCGACGAATGGTGGCGCCGAGAAATCGACGAGGCCGAACTCCGGCAGCGCATTCGCTTCGACCTCGACTGGGGATACGATTGGGCGCCATTTTACCATTTGCTCGTCACTGCCCGCGACCAGGCCGAGGCCGTCTACGGTCTCGACTGCATGCCACGCGAAGATTTGCGGAAAATCGGCGCCCGTGACCGTCACGCCGCTGCGAAGCTTGCAGAAATCCGCGAGCGCCATCCCAACGCCGTCATCTTCGTGTTGTTCGGCGAGTCGCATCTCGCGCCCGGCCACCTGCCCCGGGCGCTGCGCCAGCAGTTGCCCAAAGAAAAAATCAAAACCATACTGCAGAACATTGACGCTCTCTACTGGCGGGCCGCCGGAGAGCGCGCCGACAAAGTCGAAGCCGTTCGAGTTAACGACGACGTTCTCTGCGTCTTCAACGCCACACCGCTAGAGAAATACGAGAGCTACCGCCTGTTTCTCGATCAGTGGAGCCGCTGCGACGATGCCCCCGACTTCGCCCCCACTATGTACAACCTGATCGACAGCCTGGCCCGCTTCCTCGAAATCGACCGCTACTCATCGCACAACGGCACACAGCCAAAGTTCTTAGTCGACATGGTCCCGGAAGTGTACGGCGGCCCGTCCGATGCCATGCTGCGTCGACTGCTGTCGCGCAAAGGTATCGGCGAAGCCGAGCGCGAATCGATGCTGGCCAGGGTGAACGAACGCGGCAGCGCCTACCTGCCGCAGGTGAACGCGTTCTATGTAGGCGAATTCCAAATGGCCCACGCCGCCGAAGACGCCACCCGCTTTCTGCATCAGGCCTGTCAAGGTTTGCCGCAACGGCTCAATGGCCGCTCGGAAGAAGAAAGTGCTACCAACGGGAGCCGCGATCGTTACACTGCGATCGACAATTTCTACGCTCGCGTAATCGAACACGCGGTCGCCTATTTCGGTTCGCGCGTCCTCTATCCGTCCCGGCCAGCTCCCGACGACCCATCGCCTCTGTCCCGCGCTGCCGCCGAGAAAGTGGCTCAGGCCGCCATTCGATCCGAATCGAGCAAGCGCGAGTCTGCCGCGCAAGACCTCGGCTACGCCATCGGCTGCCAGATTTACGACGCCTATCTAGCCGGCAAAGTCGCACCCAGCGGCCTGCGCCGCCTGTTCCTCGCTCATCTTAACGAACCCGGCCTGGCGCGGAAAGTCTGCACTGCCGTGATTGCAAAACTGCGTGCAGTCTCGCGTCCGCTAGCACGCGCCGCTCACGTCTGAACCCAAGTTTTGCTGGAGTGCTAATCTAATTTACGCCGGGCTGAATGCCGGGTGCCTCTTGAACGCCGAATCCATCCGCCAACTCTTCGAACAGGTCCGCAAAGGCAAGCTAAAGCCGGACGACGCGGTTGTGCGCTTGCGGCATATGCCGTTCGAAGATCTCGGCTTCGCCAAGGTCGATCATCACCGCGCCCTGCGTGTCGGCATGCCCGAAGTCATCCTCGGAGAAGGCAAAACCCCAGCTCAGGTCGCAGGAATCTTCGCGCGCCTCGCGAAACACGGCGGGAACATTCTGGCTACGCGTACCAACGAAAAACAATTTGCCGCCGTGAAGAAAAAAAATCGAGCCGCGGAATATCGCGAACTCGCCCGCGCCGTCATTCTGCAACGTGATCCCGTAAAGTACGGCAAGGGTATCATCGCCGTGGTCTCCGCCGGGACCAGCGACATCCCCGTCGCCGAGGAAGCCGTCGTGACCGCCGAAATCATGGGCAACGAGGTCGAACATTTTTACGACGTCGGTGTCGCCGGCATTCACCGCCTGCTGGCCAACCGCGAAGCCCTGACTCGCGCCCGCGTCGTGATCGTGTGCGCCGGCATGGAAGGTGCATTGCCCAGCGTCGTCGGAGGCCTGGTCGGCGTCCCCGTCATCGCCGTGCCCACCAGCGTCGGCTACGGCGCGTCGTTCAAAGGAATCGCCGCGCTGCTCGGCATGCTCAACTCCTGCGCCTCAAACGTCAGCGTGGTCAACATCGATAACGGTTTCGGAGCCGGCTACGTCGCCTCGCTCATCAATCGTCTACCATAACCGCGAAGGCGCCCGTCACGCCGATCCGCCGAAATAAGCCGAAGCTACGAAACCGGCCTGCTGCGCCTTTGCCGGATAACCTGCAATAGTCGAAACGTCAGGGCCGAGCCGCTCACTACAAGCCAGATTGCGCTCCACACAGCCAAAACCAGAGGGTCTGCCCCGCCGAACAGGAACACCCCCGCCAGAAGCATCGAACTTGGAACAACTAAAAGCGCGAAGGCCACATCCCCGTTATTTTTCTTGGGCAGCACTCCGCTACGCTGCCAAGCCAGGCAGTCATCCGCCAGCCGCCCGACCATATACCAGCACAGAAGCCCCACAAGCCAGAATCCGAAGAACCTGAAGTTGAGGCTCACCCACGGTTGTCCTCTTCGAGCTGCAAACTCAATCGGTACGACAATGGGTACTGCCGGAAGATTGATGCCCAGTGCGAAATCAAGCGCCGCCGGTCCCGGAACAAGGAGCCAGGTCTTGATCTCCCTGCCATCGCGAAGCACCGCATCGACTCTGTGCGATTGCGGCGCCCAGGGCGCCCAAGTGACCAGCAGCATCGCCACGCTTTGAATCAGAGGCAACCAGAATCGGAACCGCATGGCGTCAGATTAGAACATATGGTCACGCAAGAAAAAAGGCGCGGCCCGTCACCGTTCAGTGCCGGGCCGCACCCTCTTCCTCACCGCTACATCAACTCGTTCGGCCTAGCTCTTCACAACCTCGAGCTTGTTCTCCACGCTGAAAACGCCCGGGATCTGGCCGGCCTTGAGCCCGGCAACGGTCTTATCCATCGTGCTCGTGACCGCGCCGTAAAGCGTGACGTGCCCGTTCGTCACGACGATGCGAATCGGACGCGCCGGATCCAGTGCATACCGGCTCAACACCGGATCGCTGTAAATGGCGCGCATCGCCCGCAAGCGGATGCCGTCATCGAAGCGCGAAACCGGAGCGACCGCAACGTTGTCGACCACGTCCTTCACGCCCGGCATATTCGCGATGTCAGCCAGAGCTTCGTCGCGGCCAACGCCAGTTCGATCCTGGCCCTCAACCGTCACCACGCCGTCCTTCACTCCCAGCGCGAAGAAGTCGAACGTGCTGTCATAGCCTTCCCGCACGTAAGTCAGCTTGGTCGCCAGCTTTTGCTCCAACTGCGCGTCGGGCACATTCGGACCAGCCACGGTGATCAGGTTGCGCACGCCCTGCGTGTTCGCGATTTTCCGCGCGAGCTTCGCCGCGTCCAGTTTCTTCTGATACAGATCGACCGAGCCCTTGAGTGTCACGATCCCATCTTCCACGCTCGCGGTGACATCGCGGAACTGGCTCTTTGTCGCCAGTTTCTGCGCGGCTGCGGCTTGAATTTGATTGTCGTACCGGGAAGCCGCTGCGGAATCCGCCATGAGCGACGCGCTCAACAACCCGACGGCCGCGAGCGTACCCAGCATTCTTACGAAACTATTCTTTTCTTTTGCCATAAAGGTCACCTCCGACCCATTGACGAATCTTTACGAATTAACCACCTGGTTAATTCAATAGATGCGGAGGGAACAGCCTGGGATGCATGCGCGGAAACACCGGCGATGACGCCGCCAGGCTATTTCGCATTGGCGAAACTTTGTTTGCAGTTCAGGGTTTCTACAAGTATTGAGGCAGAGGACTGCCTCCAGGAGTCTCGTCTATTTTCGACCTCGCGCCGGGCGCACTGGAACTCGATTCTTGGCTTTGTTCTTGAAGGCCGCGCCGCTGAAGCACCAGTATCCAGCCAGCGTTCCGCCGGCGAAGACCGACCACAATACCGTGTTTGCCCACGAGTCGTAGTTCTCCGCTCCGAGGTTCGCCAAATCCCAAAAGGTCAGCGGCCAAACAATCAGCACGTAGACGCCGACCACGGTCAACACCGCGGCCATCCCGACGGCAACCGCCAACACGCCCGCCGACAGGCTTTCAAACAGCAACATGGTCCAGTGCTGGTCGTTGGGATCCGGTTTCCGGGCGGAAACCGTGGGCCGCGCTCGTTCGATAACTGGAGACAATCGTCCTCCGGATCAAAGCGTTCTTCTCGGCACGCTCCTCCAAACTAGAGGATAAAGATCGATTGGCTTGAGTTCCAAGTTACGAAGGGCTCGGGGGTCGCTCCCAGCTTGGACTCTGCCATTTCGGGATTACCCCCGTAACTTTCAGCCTGGTACTCCGGCGCTCTACCATTCCCACTGGACTGCGTATTTCGAGGGGGGAATTCGCGGATGGGTGAACGTGTCGCCCAATCAGGTCGCTCAGACATTTCTCGCGCCAACCGGCTGAAAAAGGCCTTGGAGCGCGGAGCCCCGCCTGCGTTCGTTCCCGCAGAAGACTCGCCGGAAGATGTTTCGAACAACGCAACGGGGCTCACGGCCGCTACTACGGCAAACGTTTCCTGCTCGCAGGCCTCGTGCCCGCTGCCTCCACTCTCTGAATCCGTTCAGAGTGCGCAGCCCCCTTTGCAATTTCTGCAGCAGATGTTTCAGGCGTCGCCTGATGGACTGAGCATCGCCGATTGCAACCATCGCGTGCTCTGGGCCAATGAGACATTCGTGCGCATGTTCCATTACGATGCCGCCGAAGTGGTTGGGCAGTCGCTCGAAAATCTCGTTGTGCCTCCGGAGCGTCAGGCGGAGTCGCGCTGGGTAACTGAGGCGCTCCTAAAAGGCGAGCGCATCACTCTCGAAACTCAACGCAGAAAAAAAGATGGAACCCTGCTCGACGTTTCCCTGTCCTGCGCGCCTCTGGTGCTGAATGGCCAGATGGTGGGCTTCTACGCCGGATATCACGACATTTCCGACCGCCGGCGAGTCGAGGCTCTGAGCTCAGCCCTATACCGCGTCGCCGAGAAAAGCAGCAGCGCCCACGAACTGCAGCAGTTTTTCGCCGCCGTGCATAGCATTGTCGATGAGTTGATGTACGCTCGTAACTTCTACATCGCGCTCTTCGATTCTTCCACCGAGTTACTCAGCTTTCCCTACTTCGTCGATGAACGCGATTCTGCCCCGTCCCCCAAGAAACTCGGCCGCGGACTGACCGACTATCTCATCCGCGTGGGCGAACCCCTGCTGGCGACTCCCGAAGTTCTGCAAGGCATGGAAGACCGTGGCGAAGTAGCGCGCAACGGTTCGCGTTCTCTCGACTGGATGGGCGTACCACTGAAAGTTAACAACCACACTTTCGGCGGGCTCGTGGTACAGACTTACTCCAAGAACATCCGCTATGGCGAACGAGACAAGGAGATTCTCACTTTCGTTGCCCGGCAAGTGGCGAGCGCGGTTGAGATCAAGCGCAACGAGCAGGCCCTTCGCCGCTCCGAGGCTCGCTACCGCTCCCTGGTGCAGAGTTCGGTGTATGGAATTTATCGCTCCAGCCTCGAAGGACGCTTCCTCGACGTCAATCCCGCTCTCATCACCATGCTGGGGTACGGTTCACCCGAGGAAGTTCTCCTGCTCGATCCTGAGAAAGATGTATTCGCGCACTCCGAAGAGCACACACTTCTCATCGATGAATTCCGCCGTACCGGACGCCTCGACGGAATCGAAGTGAAGTGGAAGCGCAAGGATGCGCGGACGATCACCGTCCGCATCAGCGGCCGCGCCGTCAGCAACGTCGACGAACCAGCCGATGTGCTCGAAGCGATTGCCGAAGACGTGACCGACCGCCGCGTACTCGAAGACCAGTTCCGGCAGGCGCAAAAAATGGAGGCCGTCGGCCGCCTAGCTGGAGGAGTGGCCCACGACTTCAACAACCTGCTGACCGTGATCAGCGGATATGCCGAAGTAATTCTCGCGAACCTCAGCCTCGATCATCCCCTGCACGAAAAGGGACGCGCCATTCAGCAAGCTGCCGATCGCGCCACTACTCTTACCCGGCAACTCCTGGCTTTCAGCCGCAAGCAATTGCTCGAACTCAAAATCGTCGACGTGAACGCCATTGTGCAGGACATGGAGCGTCTGCTCCGACCCTTAATCGGCGAAAGTGTAGAGTTCACCACCGCCCTGGCTCCCGACGCAGCCCACACCCGCGCCGATGCCGGACAGCTCGAACAAGTCCTGATGAATCTCGTCGTTAACGCCAAAGATGCGATGCCCGCCGGCGGCAAGCTCTCCATCCACACTGAGAATCTGATCGTGGATGAGAATCACCGCCGCGGCCAGACCTTCATCCGTCCCGGCCACTACGTTCTGCTCACCGTCGGCGACACCGGCGCCGGCATGGACAAAGAAACTCAGTCGCGAATCTTCGAGCCGTTCTTTACTACCAAAGAAAAAGGCAAGGGCACGGGCCTCGGCCTCTCTACTGTCTATGGCATCGTGAAACAGAGCGGTGGCTATGTCATGGTGCACAGTGAAGAAGGAGTCGGCACCACATTCCAAATCTATCTGCCGCGTGTCGAAGGCGTCGCCGAGCGGCATTCGGCTCCCGCACCGCACGCCGCCGCTGGAGGCACCGAAACGGTGCTGTTGGTGGAGGACGAAGAACCAGTTCGCCAGTTGGTTAGAGATACCCTGACAGCAAAAGGCTACAGCGTTCTAGAAGCCGAAAACGGCGAGACAGGCCTGGCCGCCGCTGCGCGCCACAAGGGCGACATCCATCTCGTCATCACCGACGTGGTCATGCCCGGTATCGGCGGCCGCGAATTAGTGCAGCAGCTGTCCAAGGCGCGACCCAAAACGAAAGTCCTCTACCTCTCCGGATACACCGAAGATGCGATCATCAGTGACGGCACCATCGAAAAAGGCGCCGCATTCCTGCAAAAGCCTTTCACCCTGCAGAATCTGACCCGCAAAGTCAGAGACATACTCGGCTAGCAAAGTCGTCCGTTCTCCTGTGAAGCACAAGCGCGAATTGGGGGGATTCTTGGGAAGGGCGCGACTTCCCGTCGCGACGTTAGAGACCCAGACTCACCCGGGCTTTAGCCCTGAGGGAGCTTGTCGCAAGCCCCATGCAACTTTTTATCCACCACTGCGTCCTATCTGATTGAAAATGAGATTATCGAATCCGTCCGCAGCGGATTGTGCGTATATATAGTCAGGGGTTCCCATGCTGATCAACAAAGCGCCAGATATTCCTTCATCGGAAATCACTCCCAAAAGTTTATATCTGAACCGCCGCAAGTTTCTGGCCAGCGCGGCGCTCGCCGGAGCCGCAGCGGCGACAGGCGTGGGTCTCCGCGAACTCATCAATCCCTCGACGGTAGCGCTCGCCGGCAACAAAATCGACGGCATCCAGAAGAGTCCGCTCAGCACCACAGAGACCGTCACTCCCTACAAGGATGTGACCAGCTACAACAACTACTACGAGTTCTCGACCGACAAAGACGGCCCCGCCAAGCTCGCCCAGAAATTCCGCACACGCCCCTGGAAAGTGAAGATCGATGGACTGGTCGACAAAAAACAGGAACTCGATATTGACACCATCCTAAAAATGGCCCCACCCGAGGAGCGCATCTACCGTCACCGCTGCGTTGAAGGATGGTCAATTGTCGTTCCCTGGGTCGGCTTCTCGCTCAGCGAACTCATCAAGCGCGTCAATCCCACCGCCAAGGCCAAGTTCGTCGAGTTCACCACTATCTACGATCCCACTCAAATGCCCGGCCAGCAGCGCAATGTGCTCCAGTGGCCCTACGTCGAGGGCCTGCGCATGGACGAAGCCATGCATCCGCTCGCTCTGCTCTGCTTCGGCATGTACGGCGACGACCTGCCCAATCAGGACGGCGCGCCGCTCCGCATCGTCCTGCCCTGGAAGTACGGTTTCAAAAGCGCGAAAGCCATCGTTCGCATTCACTTCACCGACCGCCAGCCACAAAATACCTGGAACATTTCCGCTCCCTCGGAGTACGGTTTCTATTCCAACGTGAACCCCAACGTGGACCATCCCCGCTGGAGTCAGGCCAAAGAACGCAGGCTCGGCGAATTTTTCAAGCGCCCAACCCTGATGTTCAACGGCTACGACCAGGTCGCCAGCCTGTACACCGGCATGGATCTGAAAAAGAATTTCTAAGAACAGTGGCTAGGGGCTAGCGATCAGAGGCTAGTCCTTAGATGTTCTAGAGATAAGGGCATCGTTGCGGCGAGAATGTTTATGGGAAGGGCACGGCTTAAGCCGGGCCGTAGCTGGGCCAAATAGAATAATGGGCTTCAGCCCCTGAGGAGGGCGGCCGGCCGCGACACATCACGATGAGAGAGCTAAGATCTTCACTAATCCCTAACCCCTAGCCACCAGCCCCTGCTCCCATGCGCCGCTGCCTGAAACCCGTAGTCTTCCTCGCGTGCCTGGCGCCGCTGGCCTGGCTGGTCTGGAGAGCCCTGCACAACGCCCTGGGCGCGAATCCCATCGAGGCCATCACCCACTTCACCGGCGACAGCACCCTGACTTTCCTGTTGATCACGCTCGCCATCACCCCGCTGCGAAAGCTGACCCGCCAATACTGGCTGATCAACTTCCGCCGCATGCTCGGCCTGTTCGCCTTCTTCTACGGCACGCTGCACCTGATGACCTGGGTCGGGATCGACAAATTTTTCGATGTCCACGAAATGCTGGCCGACGTCGCCAAGCGCCGCTTCATCACCGCCGGCATGACGGCTTACGCCCTCATGATCCCCCTCGCCCTGACCTCGACCAAGTGGTCGATCCGTAAACTAGGCGGCAAACGCTGGCAAGCCCTGCACCGCCTCATCTATTTCAGCGCCGCCGCCGGAGTCATCCACTACATCTGGCTGGTCAAAGCCGACCTGAAAAAGCCCCTGGAATACGCCGCAGTCCTGGCCGTGCTGTTGCTGTATCGCCTGATCATCTGGATCGGATCGCGAAGCACGGTAGTATCAAAGGCAAAGGTTTCGGGGGGCTGAAGACCTCTCGCGAACGGTGCCCCACAAAGAAAAACGCGGCTCCCACGTTTCCGTGAGAGCCGCGCAACCGAGCCTTCTATTGCAACCTTACTATTTCGCCACGCCAATCTTACCCTGGCTATGCAGCGTGCCCTTGCGCAACCGCGGCATCGCTCGGAACATCGGCAGAGCCCGCGGCCGCACCGCTGGGGTTTGATTGTCACTTCCGCTAGGAGCGGACTGCGCCTCGATCACTCCCGCTGCGGCCTGGTTAGGATCGGTGGAAATGAACAGCACGGTTGAACTGTCGGCGGCATAGTAGAAGATGCTTTGCAGGCCGTTGCTAAGAGTAGCTGAACCTGCGCCGTTGGTCCCCGCCGTGTAAGTCCCGTTTATTCCTGGTGCGCCCAACGTCGAGCCGTCATTCTCGTTGAGATTACCCGTCAAACCCGTGCTTGTGGTTGTGAACTGGCCGATTTCGTCGAGCTCAACACCATTTAGGGCGTCCTCGCCTGAGTTGTTCAGACCGTAGCCCTGTGTAGCGGCGAGCGCTGCACCCGATGTCTGCGGGAGAGCGATGCCGCTGGTGATTCCCGCGTTGTTCTGTCCCACATTGAGCCCAGCGTCGACCTCCATCATCAGGATGCCGCCGCTGGAAGGATAAGCAGCGAAATATGTTCCACCGAAAAAGCCTGACAGACTGACCAGGAAACGTCCGTTGCCGACGGTGCTAAAACTACCGCTAAAGCTAAGCGGCGTGACGGGCGTGACGCCGCCGTCCACAGTGCCACCATCATTGTAATCCTCAGAACCGCTAGGTATCTGTTGGCCATTGACGGCCATCAAACCCCCGGTCACGAATTCAACCGGCCCAGTTGGGTCCTCGCCGTTCATAGTGAAAACCAGATTGCCTGTTGGGATGGACGCGCTGGGCTGGCTGAAGACGTCGCCGACCAGAAAGGCCTGACCGTCGCTCTCGATGAATTTCAGGTGCGTAGCATCGATCGCGTAGACGTTAAACCCGATTGTCCCGAAGTTGGTGGTAAGGGTCGCGCTCCCCGGAGTGGTTCCGCTTCCTACCGTAACCGAGCCAGCAGTAATGGAAAACTGGGATGTTTCTGGGGAAGGGCCGCCGCCATTCGCGGTGCCACCCTCGTTGAAATCCTCGACGCCAGTGCTAACCTGGCCCGAAGAATTGAGGGTGAACGTGCCGACCGTCGCCAGCGAGCTAGCGCCAAAAGCGCCAGAAAGACTGAAGGCATATGGAGCATTCTCAATCGCGCTCTGAGAAACGACGCTGGGCTGCAGGTCAATCGTGCCGCTGCCGCTCCCACCGCTGTCGTACTCAATGATCAACCCATGCGAACTCGAAGTAAGGACAAAATCAACTGTCACAGGGAACTCAGTGCCCCCCGTAGGAGTGATGAAGAGGTCGGCCGTACCGCGCCCATCCTTGAGGATGTTATAGGTGCTGTTATTGCCGATGGCTGCACCGGGAGCTAGACCGTTCACGCCATCGTCGTAGTCAACCGTTCCTCCCGATATGGTGCCTTTCGTACAACCGCACGCGGTAAACGAGCCCGCCATCATCAAGGGTTGATTGCTCGAATCGAAGCCGTTTACCGAAAACGTGTAAGTCCCACTGAAATCGGTATCGCTGAAGGCGCCGCTGGGAGGTGGCACCACGCTGTTCGAGCTACCGCAGCCCGCGAGCACGGCAAGACCGGAAAGAATGATAGGCAAAACGAGGCGATTGCGTAACGACATGACTTCCCCCTGACGAAATACTTGGCGCAGTGGTTGGGTATTCTGAGCCAAGGTTAGCACGATTGGTTGCCGCTAGAGTCAACCCGAACCAAGAGACTAAGTAGCGCGGAAAAAGAAAAAATCACAGTCTTTACATCTCTTTACGATTGAAAGCTAAGGGGTTGAGAGCTAAGGAAAAAACGACCCTGACATCCCATAGTTGTCATCCTCAGGAGGGCGCTCTTTGCCCGACGAAGGATCTATGAAACTGGCCCGAAGTGCACGGATTCTTCGCTTCGCTCGATGACAACGCAAATGAGAAGGACACGTCAGCGAGAAAACGAGCCTACGGGTGCGCCTCGGCCTCCTGCCCCGCCAGCCCGCGCAAAGACTCTCCGTAGGGCGCCCTCGCAATCCCTTTTTCGGTGATGATGGCGGCCACGTACTTCGCCGGCGTCACGTCAAACGCCGGATTCTCCACCTCCACCCCATCCGGCGTCATCTGCTTGCCCGCGATGTGAGTGATTTCCCTGGCATTCCGCTGCTCGATCGGAATGCCGCTGCCGTCAGCACAAGCCAGATCGACAGTCGAAATCGGCGCCGCCACATAAAACGGAATCCCGTGCTCCTTCGCCAGAATCGCGACCGTATAAGTCCCAATCTTGTTAGCCACGTCGCCGTTGGCGGCAATCCGGTCGGCGCCTACCACAATCGCTCCAATCTTGCCTTGCTTCATCATCACTCCCGCCATGTTGTCGGAAATCACGGTGGTCGGGATGCCGTCCTTCATCAACTCCCAAGCCGTCAGCCGCGACCCCTGCAGAAACGGTCGAGTCTCATCAGCGTACACGTGAATTTTTTTCCCCTGCTCAACCGCCGCCCGAATCACTCCCAGCGCCGTGCCATATCCCGCCGTGGCCAGGGCCCCGGCGTTGCAGTGGGTGAGCACTCCGCCCACGCTCGGCATCAGCGTGGCGCCGTGCTGTCCCATGGCCTGGTTGGCGGCAATGTCTTCCGCGTGCATGCGCTGCGCCTCCTCAATCAGGTCGCGCTTGATGTGCGGAATCGGCCTCACCCGGATGCGCTCAAACTTCTCCTGCATGCGCCGGATCGCCCAGAACAGATTCACCGCTGTAGGCCGGGTCTTGCCGATGAGATCGCAAATCTCATCGAACTCGCGCTTCAGGTCACCCTGCGATTCTGCCTTGGAATTGTTCACACCCAGCGCAATCCCCAGCGCCGCAGCCACGCCAATCGCCGGCGCTCCCCGCACCACCATGTTGCGGATAACATCCGCCACCTGCTCATGCGTCTTGCAGGTGACATAAACTTCTTCGGTCGGCAGCTTCGTCTGGTCGATGAAGCGTACGCCCTCATCGGTCCATTCCAGAGTCTGAATCATAAATGGGTTTGAATCATAGGGATTTAGTTATCGAGCGATTCAGTCGTTGAGTCCTTGAAAAACGTCATTGAAAAAATAATGACTCAACCACTCAATCACTCAATTCTCATGCTGGGCTCAGTGTCGTCATTCTGCAAGATGTGTTGCTTCCGCACATCATTCGCCGTGAAAATCGAAACGAACGGCGCCGCGCCCGCCGCCTTCTCCACATTCGGACGCCCATTGGCTTCTTCGCGCTCCACCAGGCACATCACGCCCACAATTTCGAATCCAAATTCGCGCGCCGCTTCAATGGCCTGCACCGTCGATGCCCCCGTGGTGCAGACATCATCCACAATCACGACCCGCGCGCCCTTCTCGCGGAAGCCCTCAATGCGCTGCCCGGTGCCATGCTGCTTTTCGGCCTTGCGCACCAGAAAGCCATCCAGTTCGCCACTCACCACCGCGACCGCGACCACGATCGGATCCGCGCCCATGGTCAGCCCGCCAATCGCCCGCGCCTTCCATCCCCGCTGCCGGATTTCTTCAAAAAAAACTTGCCCCGTCAGCCGCGACCCTTGCGCGTCCAACGTAGTAGTTCGGCAGTCAATGTAGTAGTCGCTGGTCCCGCCGGAAGAAAGTTTGAACTCGCCCAGCCTGAACGATTTGTGAGCCAGCGTGCTCAGCAATTTCTGGCGTGCCTGGGACATTCCACTGGAAGACATGAAAATCTACGATACCACGAGTCCGCCCATCACCCGGTCGGCTGCAGCGCGGCCCGAATCTCCTCGTTGCTCATAACTGCGGCCAGTTTGTCCTTCATATATCTCATCGAGATTTCATGATGCTCGCGATCGTACGAATCGACGCAATCGGAGGCCAGCACCACGGCCCAATCTCTCTGATAGGCATCAACCGCGGTCGTGCGAATACACGCATGCGTATTAATTCCCGCCAGAACGATCGTGTCGGGGCTAACCCGCGCGAGCGTATCGTCGAGCGTAGTGCCGAAAAAAGCGCTTTAGCGTTTCTTCACGATCACGACGTCTATCGCAGCGACATGCAATTCGGAAATGATCTGACTCCCCCAAGTTCCTTTGATCGTCTTCCGTATCCCTTTGGCTTTCATCTCCAGAAACGCGTCGCTCAAATCCGGCTCGAATTCCTGCCGAATCCAGATGACGGAATGCCCGCGCCGGCGAATCATGTCCGCCAATTCGTTGATTGATTGAATGAGACTTACTTTCCGGCCCGGTTCCCAGTCCGCCAGGAAGTCATTCAGCATATCGATCACGACGAGCGCCGACCGTTCCATGAGCAAAACAGTATCAGACGCTCCCGTGAAACGCACGCCGCTAGCAGGCGACCTCGGCAACCTCTGTGCCCTTGACGTGATAACCTGAATATTCTCCGCCCACGATACTTCGAGGTCAGACATTGCCGAGTCCGCGAAAGTTCCAGCTCCTCACTCTCAGCTGCTTTGCTCTCATAACCATGGGGATCCCCTTCCTGGTAATGCCCGCCTTCGCCGACGGCACCCGCACCTGGGAACAGTCAAAATTCGACGACCTCACCAAGGGCACAGCGACGGCTGTCGCCATTCGAAGCTCAGGCGGCCTCGAACTCGCGCCCTCGTTCAAGTTGCTTTACGCCACGCCTTCAACCTACATCTGGGCCATCGCCGCCGATGACATGGGAAATGTTTACGCCGCCACAGGGTCGCCCGCTCGCGTCTACCGCATCACTCCTGACGGCCACGCCACCATCATTTTCGAGCCGCAGGAACTGCAGGTGCAAACCCTCGAGGTCGACCCGCACGGCGCGATCTACGCCGCCACCGCCCCTGACGGCAAGGTCTACAAAATCGAGCACAAGCCCCGCGAAAAATCCGACGCTTCGAAATCCGAAAACAAGTCCGACAGCAAGTCCGACAAAGACGCCAAAGATAAAGACCCCGCCAAACCCGCTCTCGATCCCGCATGGACCTCGTCCGAATATTTCGCCCCCGGTACCAAGTACATCTGGGATCTCGTTCTCGACAAAGCCGGCAATCTTTACGTCGCCACCGGAGACCACGGCGAGATCTACAAAGTCACGCCCAAAGGTGAGCACTCGGTGTTCTTCAAAAGCGACGAAACTCACATCCGCGTGCTCGCAATCGACGCGCAAGGCAATCTGATCGCCGGTACCGACGGCAGCGGCCTGGTCTACAGGATTTCTCCAGCGGGCGAAGGCTTCGTTCTCTACAGCACTCCCAAGAAAGAGATCACCGCCCTCGCGCTCGACCGTGAAGGCAACATCTACGCCGCCGGCGTCGGAGAGAAACGCGCCAGCGCCTCCACGTCCGCACCCGGCATCGCGTCGGCCATGATGACGATGAGTGCCAACGCCGCAGCGAACCCAAACCCTCAGACTCCGGGCATGACGGTCACGATGGCTCCGGCCGCACAGCAACCGGGCCCGTTTCCATTTCCCGGGGGAGGCGCGAGCAACGGCTCTGATGTCTACCGCATCGCGCCCGACGGGTCGCCCTCGCGCATCTGGACTTCGCATGAAGACATCGTCTACGCGCTGGCTTTCGATTCGCATGGCCAGTTGCTTGCCGGAACCGGAAACCGCGGCCATGTCTTCGCCATCGAGTCCCAGAATCTCGCAGCGCAAGATGAATTTTCCGACCTGCTGAAAGCGCCCGCCTCACAGGTCACTGGGTTCGCCAAGGCGCCCGGCGGCGCTCTCTACGCCGCCACCAGCAACCTCGGGAAGATTTTTCTGCTCGGCCCCGGCCCCGAAAATGAAGGCACCTACGAAAGCGATGTGTTCGACGCCAAAATTTTTTCGCGCTGGGGCAGAGTCGAGTTTCGCGGCACGGGCAACGTAAGTCTGCTGGCGCGCAGCGGCAACGTCGACAATCCCGACCGCAACTGGAGTCCCTGGAAGCCGGTAGACCTTTCCAAAGATTCAGAGACGGAATTCCCGCCCGCCCGCTACGCCCAGTGGAAAGCCGTGCTGCACGCGGGCGGCGCCAAACCCGCGGTCGACACCGTGACCCTGAACTACCTCCCGAAAAACGTTGCGCCTGAAATCGACGAAATTTCGGTGCAGGTGGGCGTGCGCTACCAACCCCTCCCGAAGTCGGCCGGATCCAGTCTCGGCGGCGACATCGGCGGTTCGAGCGGCGTTCATTTCGAGTCGCCCATGCCCAGCAATCACGATCGCGATTCCATCGGCGTAAAGTGGAATGCGCACGATGACAACGACGATCAACTCGTCTACTCGGTCTACTATCGCGGCGAGGGCGAAACGCGCTGGCTGCTCCTGAAAGACAACCTCACCGACAAAGCCTACTCCTTCGACGCCAGCCTGCTGCCCGACGGCGGCTACACCGTGAAAGTCGTCGCTTCGGATACACCCTCACACTCTCCGGGCGACTCGCTGACCGCATCGAAAGAAAGCCGCCGTTTTGAAGTCGATACCACCTCTCCGCGCGTCGAAAACCTCTCTGCGTCGTTAGAAGGCGCACAGATTCGGGTCCGCTTCCGCGCCGACGACGGATTTTCCACCATCAAGCGCGCCGAATATTCGATCGACGCCGGCGAATGGAAATTCGTTGAACCCGTCGGCCAGCTTTCAGACGCGAAGATTGAAGACTACGACTTCCTCGCATCGGTCGGCCCCGGAAACGAAACTGCCGCTGAGCATGTGGTCGTCGTGCGCGTCTACGATAAATACGACAACCTGGGCGCAGCCAAGACGCTAGTAAAAGGGAAATAAAAGGGAAGTGAGCCTGCGGGTCCGTCGGTTCTCGATCCTTCGACTGCTCTTAGAATCCGGACATGCCCGAAAGTCCTCTTCCCGTCCGCCCTGGGCGTCGCGGACAATTGTTATACGATGCGCTGCCCCTGTTCAGCCCGCAAACCTTTTTCTTTTCTCTCCGCACTCCTCGCCCTAGCCCTGTTCTTAACGGCTTGTTCTGGCGTATCTCATCCCGGCGGAAATAGCGGCGGCGGTAACGGCGGTGGTACGGGTGGTGGAACGGGCAGCAGCAACCTGGCCTGCAGCGTGATGTCGGTTGGGCAAGGCGCAAGTCTGAACGGTTTCGTTCCCTTCAACAGCAGCAGCCTGTGGGATACCGACATTTCTTCCGCGTCGGTCGACCCGAATTCCAACTCCATCATCAGCAACTGGGTCGGCTCGGTGAATCTTCATCCTGACTGGGGCACCGATCCTACCTACGGAATTCCCTACGTCGTGGTCAACGGAAGCCAGCCGCTGGTCAGCGTAGATCTTGGCGCCTACGGCGGCGAGAGCGATCCCGGTCCCATGCCCCTGCCGCCTACTGCCCCAGTCGAAGGCGGCTCGTCCAGCAGCGGAGACCGCCACGTGCTCGTGCTCGACAACGGCAACTGCTTTCTCTACGAACTCTACAACTCGTCGGTAAATTCGAACGGTACTTGGACGGCCAACTCGACGGCCGTCTGGGACTTGCTCGGCAACGAACAACGTCCCTACACCTGGACCTCCGCCGCCGCCGCCGGGCTCCCCGTCTTCCCCGGCCTGGTGCGCTACGACGAAGTCGCCGCCGGCAAGATTCAGCATGCCTTCCGCTTCACTCTGCCCAAAACCAGCGCCGCCTTCACTCCGCCGGCATCGCATTGGGCAGCCACATCCAGCGATCCCACAGCTCCGCCGATGGGCATGCGCCTGCGTCTGAAATCCAGCTACGACATTTCCGGCTTCGACACGCAGATGCAGGTCATCCTCACCGCGATGAAAACCTACGGCCTGATCCTCGCCGACAACGGCAGCGCGCTGTTCGTAACCGGAGCATCCGACAGCCGCTGGAGCTCCGACCTAGAGTCGCTGAAATCCGTACCCGCCTCAGCCTTCGAAGTCATCCAGATGAACCCGGTGTACACGAACGCGAACTATCCGACAGGCGCAGCGCCAACAATCAGTTCCTTCACCTCGTCGGCCGCACATGTTTCCTCCGGAAGCAGCGTAACCCTGTCGTGGACCGTTTCCAGTTCCGACTACAGCATCGTCTCGCCCGGTCTGGGTGCCGTCCGCGGAGACAGCGCCACCGTCAATCCCACAGCCACGACCACGTACACGCTCTACGGCACCAATCAGTATGGCCGCACCACCGCAACGCTCACCGTAAATGTTCCGTAGTCGGTGCAATCGTTACTGTCCGACCCTCGTCTCCACTTCATCTTCCAAACCGCCAACCTTGATCGAAGTCAACTCCCCCGCCTGTCGCAGCTCCGGAAACAGCCACGCCCACACTGCGATCACCACCAAGGTCCCAATTCCTCCCAGCACCACGGCAGGCACGGTTCCAAACCACTGCGCGGTCACCCCGGATTCGAACTGTCCAAACTCGTTCGATGTTCCAATAAAAATCATATCCACCGCGGTCACGCGTCCGCGCATTTCATCTGGCGTCGCCAGTTGCGTCAGCGTGGCACGGATAATCACGCTGATCATGTCGCTCGCCCCCAGCAGCAGCAGAGCAACCAGTGACAAAATCAGACTGCGCGAAACGCCGAACAGAATCGTGAAGACCCCGAATCCGGCGACCGCCCAAAGCAGCGTCATCCCAGACCGCCCGCGCAGCGGCCAGTGCGCCAGCGCCACGGCCATGATCGCCGCGCCCACTCCCGGAGCTGTGCGCAGTAGTCCCAACCCCCACGGTCCAGTGTGCAGAATTTCCCGCGCATACACCGGAAGCAGCGCCACCGCTCCGCCCAGCAGCACGGCAAACAGATCTAGCGAAATCGCACCCAGGATCAGCTTCTTGCTCCAAATGAAACCAAGCCCGGCAAACACAGTCTTAAACGTCATGCTATTAGATGAAGAGGTCTCGCGTGGCCGCGCCGCCACCTCCGGCTTGATCTTGAACGACGAGAGTGTCGCCCCCACCGCTGTCAGCAAAGCGATCCCATAAACCGCAGACGGCCCGTGCCACGCGGCATAAAGAAGCCCGCCAAATGCCGGTCCCAGAATCGTGGACGCCTGAAAAATAGTGGCGTTCCACGCCACCGCGTTAGGAAAGTGTTCAGCCGAAACCAGCTGCGGCAAAATCGAACGGCTCGCCGTGCCATTGAACGACCGCACCACCCCAATCAGCACCAGCACCACGTAGATCGCCGTAATCGAGGGCTTACCGCGCTCAGCCAGCGCCAGCAGTAACGCAAAGCAAATCGCGTAACCGGCATAGCAAATCGAGAGCACATGTCGCCGCTCAAACCGGTCAGACGCATGCCCGGAAATCGGAAACAACAAAATGGCCGGCAGAAATTGCGCCAGCCCCACGTAGCCCAAATCAAGCGGCCGTTTCGTGATCTCGTAGACCTGCCAGCCCACGGCCACGGCCTGCATCTCAACCGCCGCCACAATGAGAAACCGCGCAATCTGAAACAGCACGAACCCGGGATGCGTGAAGGCGGCGCGTCCAGCTCTGGCGTCGGCGGTCGTAGGCATGAGCTTCTAATGTGCCATAGAACCCGGCAGCTCTGCAGAACAGTGCTCAGAACAGCGTGCAGATTGGGACGGAAGACTGGGAAATGTGTCAGGAGCAGTCTATGAGTGCGCGGCGCTCGATTGTGCCCCGGGCGCGGCAATCTCGATGCGATTCCTGCCGTTCTTTTTCGCGGCGTATAAGCTCATATCCGCTTCGTGTAGAAGTTCAGCCACGGTGCCGTCGCGAGTCAAGCACGTAGCTGTCACGCCCATGCTGACCGTCGCGGACGTCGTCCCAAACGGCGTGACGATCGGATCTTTCGCAACCAGCTTGCGGATCTCATCCGCCCGCCGCGCTCCAACCTCGAGCGAGCACCCCGGCAGAATCAGAATAAATTCCTCACCGCCATACCGCCCTACCAGGTCGTAAGGTCGCAGGGTTTGCTTGAGCCGCTGGGCCACCTGTTTCAGAACTTCGTCCCCCGCGCCGTGACCCAGCGTATCGTTGACGCGCTTGAAGTGGTCGATATCCGCCAGGATGATACTGGCCGGCTTATCCTCGCGCCCACTGCGCGAGAACTCGCGCTCCAGCGCCGTAATAATTTCCGCGCGGTTCAGCAGGTTGGTCAGGAAATCGTGAGTCGCCGCAAAGCGCAACGATTGCTGCAGGTCCAGAATTCTCTTGCCCACCATAATCCGCGAGCGCAACTCGGCAGGGTCGACCGGTTTAGAGAGATAATCGTCGGCGCCCGCCTCCATGGCGGTCAGCAAATCCTGTTTGCGATTCTTCGCCGTCAGCATCAAGGTATAAACATATTTTCCCAGGCTCTGTTTGCGAATGCGCCGCAGAACATCGATGCCGTCGAGGCCGGGCAGTAGCCAGTCGAGAATCGCCAACTCCGGAGAATCAGGAGCCTCCAGCAGCTTGACGGCTTCCGTGCCGCTGCCGACGCTCACATAATCGAAGCCCCAGTCTCCCAGGTAGCCGCCGATCTTGCGCCGTTCGATGTAAGAGTCCTCGACCAGCAGAATCTTCATACTCGCCCCGTTCGCATGTTTGCAGCCGGAGCGAGCAATAACAAGGTTACGAGGAAGGAACGAAGGGACATGTCCTGCGGCTGATTTTGCCCACGCTGGATATTCCTTGGGATGGATTTCTCTTACTGGGTTTCCCTAAAAGGAGGACGCTCCCCTTCACGCGACCACGGGAGCATTGGCGATCCCAGCCGTCCCAAACACGCGCCGGTAGCGCTCGACCTCCGCCGCCGGCCCCAGCGCCTTGGAATAATTATCCGAGAGCTTCACCGCCGGCCGCCCTTCGACGTCAGACACTTTGCAAATCAAGCTGATCGGGTCAAACCCCGCGCCATTATTTGGATTGCACCCGCGAAAATCATTGGTCAACAGCGTTCCCCACCCGGCGCTAAACCGCACCCGCTGCCCCGGCGTCCACTTCTTGCGATCCTCGAAATCCTCCGCACTTGCAAAAGCATTCGGCCCCACGTCCTTGCCCAGCGTTCCGCCAAAATATGCGTGCAGTCCGAGGATCGCATCCACATCCAGCGTGTCGGAAGCAATCAGCAGCTTCTCCCGAGGATCCCTCCCATGCGCCTCGAGCCAAGCAATGTATTCGTCTCCCGCAACGTACGGATCTTTACTATCCACGCGCTGCCCCGTCCAATCCGCGACCCAAGCCGGAGCCCCGGCGAGAAATTGCGTCGTGCCAAACGTGTCGGGCAACATCACCCGCAATGCCCCCTCATAAGTCTGCTGCCACAATTCCAGCACGCGATACTGCGACGCCTTCAGCGCCACGTCATCCGGCGCCAGCGCCGCCATCACCATCGGAATCTCATGCGCGTTGGTTCCAATCGCTTCCAGATCGTGCTTGTGCGCCAGAAACGCATTCGATGTCCCAATAAAATTGCTTCCCAGATTCGCCGCCATGGCCACGACGACATATTCCTGCCACAAAAAGCTGTGCCGCCGCCGCGTTCCAAAGTCAGCGACGCTCAATCCCGGAACCCCTCGCAGCCGCTCGATCTTGCCCCACAACTTCGTCTTCGCCCGCGCATAAAGAATGTCGAGCCCAAACTCGCTCAGCGTCTTCAGATGCGCCCGCGTCTTCAACTCATCCAGAATTGCCAGCGCATACAGCTCCCACATTGTGGTCTCAGTCCACTGGCCTTCAAAAGTCAAATGGATCTGCCCATCACGCACCGACAACTGATAATCCGACAGCCGGAAGTCGCGCTCCAGCCACTCCAGAAATGCCGGCTCGAAAATTCCGCGCCGCCCGTAAAACGTGTTGCCCGCCAGCCACACCAGTTCCGACTTCCGAAACCTCCGTCCCCGCACGTGCTGCAGCTGCACCTTCAGCTCTTCAATGTGAATGATGTCCGCCATCCGCACCGAAGCGTGCCGGTTGATGAGTGAGAACTCCACCCGCGTACTGGGAAAATGCTTCCAGATAAACTGCAGCATCAGCAGCTTGTAGAAATCCGTGTCGAGCAGCGACCGCACCACCGGATCCAGTTCCCAGTTATGGTTATGCGCGCGCTCTGCAAAGTTGACGATCATCGCGTGGAAAGCCGCCTTCCCGCCAGTCTAGAGGAAATCCGCTCAAAAGATGAATAGTCTAGCAGTTCGAAGATGAATCGGATTTTGGGTGGCGCAGCGCTTCCCCCGCTGCGATCAGGTTTTCATAGCACGCGCGACCGTGGAAGAGCGGCGCTTCAGCGCCGCGTCATCGAGCACCGAGGCGCTGGGCTTTCAGCCCCCTGCCACCGTGACCTTCGTCACCTGACCCGCGCGCTTTGCAGTTCCCCCGCTCCCGTCCCCCCGGTACGCTGAACCATCCTTAGGTTTTGTAGTTGGTGTCCCGTGGCGATAACCCGCTTCTTATTCCAAATTTCGCTAGTTGGCCTGATGTGCATTTCCGCAGCTTCACTTCCCGCTCAAAATAGTTCCGGCAGCGCCGCCACCCCTGCACCGGCAGTTCCAGACCCCGAGCCCTTTCCTCAACCGGCGGCGGCCACAAATTTCGCAACCGCGAATACCGTTTCCCCCAGCACTCTCCCCATGACCTCAGACCAGAAGTACGAGTTCGCGCTCCATCAGGCGTTCGATCCCAGCGCGCACGTGGTCAACATGTTTCGCTCCGGCCTGGAGCAAGCCGCCAACGCCCAGCCTCACTACGGCCAGGGTTGGGGAGCCTACGAGAAACGTTTCGCCGCCGGCGAACTCGATCAGATCACCGGCAGCATTCTCATCAACGGTTTTCTGCCTTCGATCCTGCACCAAGACCCGCGCTACTTTCGTCGCGGTCGAGGATCGGCCATAGCCCGCGCCTGGTACGCCGCCAGTCGCACATTTGTAACGCAAAGAGATAACGGCACGGCGGAATTCAACTCGTCCGAAATGCTCGGACAACTAATTTCCTGCGGCATCTCGACCAGCTACTATCCGGCGCGGGACCGCACCCTGCGCTCCCTGTCAGCCAACTGGGCGGTCGATCTCAGCACCAACAGCATCTTCAACGTGTTCGCCGAGTTCTACCCCGACCTCAAGCGCCGCTTTTTTCACGGTCACAAATCGCCATCTGGCAACTAGCTCTTCGGCTCCACGAATTTCCTGTCCAGCCCCTCGAACACTTCCTCCGCTCGCCGCAGCGCGTCCTGCACGTTGTCGCAAATATTTTCCTTGCCGATCACGTCAGCGAATTCCGCCTGATGAATCAGCTGTGCTGGCTGTTCCCGCGCCCCGCACAGAATCAGCGTCCGCTGGCTCGCGTGCAGCTGCCTCGCAGTCTCTTCGATCGCGAACAGCCCCGTCGCGTCGAGCGCAGTCATATTCCGCAACCGCAGAATCACAACAGGCGGCAGCGTGTGCAAATCTTCCGTCACCACCGACATTTTGTCCGTCGCTCCAAACAAAAATGGCCCGTGAATGCGGAAGATGGTGCAGAAATAAGGTATGTCTTTCCCCTGCAGAATGTGCACCCGCCCGTCTTCCACGTAGTCGTCGGTCACCTGCGAAACGGTGGTAGTCGCAGCCACACGGCTGATAAACAGCAGCGCCGCCAGAATCATCCCGGCTTCGACGGCCACAGTTAGATCGGCAAATACAGTGAGAGCAAACGTCACCAGCCAGATGCTGATGTCGGTCTTGGTCAGCTTCAGCAACTGCGGAATCTCGCGCCACTCGCCCATGTTGTAGGCGACCACCATCAAAATCCCCGCCAGCGCGGCCATCGGCACGTAGCTGACGAGCGGCGCTGCAAACAGCAGAATGCACAACAGCGTCAGCGCATGAATCATTCCCGCGACCGGCGTCTGCGCCCCCGAGCGAATATTCGTCGCCGTCCGCGCAATCGCTCCCGTCGCCGGCAATCCGCCAAACAGCGGCGAAAAAATATTCGCCACGCCCTGCCCCATCAACTCCACATTCGGATTGTGCCGGTCACCACTCATCCGGTCCGCGACTACAGCCGACATCAGCGATTCAATTGCGCCCAGCATCGCCACCGTAAACGCCGGTCCCAGCAACCCATGAATCAAGTCAGTGCGAAACTTCGGAATCTGCAAGTGCGGCAGCCCGCCCGGAATCCCTCCAAACCGTGTCCCAATCGTTTCTACCGGGATATGAAAAAAATAAACCGCACCCGTGGCCAGCAGCAGCGCCACAATCGGCCCCGGAATCCGCGATGACAGCTCGCGGCAAATAATCAGCGTCAGCAGCGTGAACACCGCCAGAGCGGTCGCTCCGAACGACAGCGTATGAAAGTTCGCCGCTAGCGCCTCCACTCGCAGCCAGAACACGCCCGGAACTTTGTCGAGATGCAGCCCAAAAAAATCTTTCACCTGCGTGCTGGCAATCAGCACCGCAATCCCATTGGTGAACCCAATCACCACCGGTCGCGGAATAAATTTCACCGCCGTGCCCAGTCCCGTCGCCCCCATAATCACCAGCAGCACGCCGGCCATCACTGTGCACATGAACAGTCCGTCCACGCCGTGCACCGCGACAATCCCCGCCACCACCACCACAAACGCCCCGGTCGGCCCACCAATCTGCACCCTCGACCCGCCCAGCGCCGAAATCAGAAACCCGGTCACGATCGCGCAATAAATCCCCGCTTGCGGCGTCAGTCCCGAGGCAATGGCAAAGGCCATCGCCAGCGGCAGCGCCACCAACCCCACCGTGACTCCAGCAATCAGATCCAGCAAAAATTTGTGACGGTCGTAGTCACGCAGACACAGCACCGACTTCGGAAGCCAGTTGTCGGTCAAAGAAATATTCAGGAAAGCGCGCGCCATTTTCAAATTATCGGACCGCCAGCAGAGATTGAGTAGATAACTAATGAGTTAGAACAATCTTAGGATCATATGGCCCCCGAAAGAATCGGTGGGCATTCCTCCGCAAAGCAATGCCAGCGTCGGAGGCCAACCGCGCCGACGAGTGCGCCCGTGCCGCGTACCTCATCGAGTTCTTTGCGAGACCTGGCGATCTTGACGTCCACGCCAGAATCCCGTCGGCTTTCATACCCTGTAAAATCACGCCATGCATTTCGTCCGAACCTTGGGGTGGCTAGCCTGCGTCATCTATTCCACCATCCCCTCGTTCTGGCTGATGATTCACCCCCGCGCCCAACGTTGGCGCGAACGCCGCCGCTCCCCGTTCCGCGTCCTCATCCCCGCGTGGATCGCAATGTGGATCATCATCGCCGCGCTCACCGCCCCGTGGCGCAGCGCAGCTATCTATTCGACCCCATGGACGTGGCTCCCCGCCGCCCTGTTATTCACCATCGGCATCGTCATCTATTTGAGCTCCGGCGCGCACTTCAGCTGGTCGCAACTCGGCGGCCTCCCGGAAGTCCACGCCGGAAACCAGAATCAGCGCCTCGTAACCACAGGCGTCCGCGCCCGAGTCCGCCATCCGGTCTATCTAGCCCACCTTTGCGAAATGCTGGCCTGGAGCGTCGGAACTGGCCTCGCAGTCTGCTGGCTGCTAACGGCTTTCGCAATCGTCACGGGCGCCGTGATGGTCCGCATGGAAGACGCGGAACTAGAAAAACGCTTCGGCTCAGAGTATGTCGCTTATCGCGACAGAGTCCACGCCATGTTCCCGCGCCCCCGTGCGTGAGTGTTCATTCACCGACTTTCTCAACGTGTCGTTATAATCCGACCTAGCTGAAAGCTCGTAGCTCAAAGCTCGCAGCTCCTGGCTCATGCGCTTCGAACTCTTCATCGCGACCCGCTACCTGCGAGCCAAGCGCCGCCAAGCCTTCATCGGCATCATCACCGGCATCTCCATCGCCGGAGTCGCCGCCGGCGTCGCCTCGCTCGTAGTCGCCATGGCCATCACCAACGGATTTCGCCAGGACCTCCAGCAGCGCCTGCTCGGCTCCACGTCGCACATCAGCCTGCAGCGCATCGCCGACGACGGCATCAAAGACTGGCCCGCGCTCATGGATCGCCTCGCGAAACAGCCGCACGTCGTCGCCGCCGCTCCCGCCATCTTCGAAGAGGTCCTGATCTCGCGCGGCCCCCGCGCCCGCGGCGCCGTCCTGAAAGGAATGATCCCCAAGTACGAGCGCCAGGTCGGTGACCTGTTGAACTCAGTAAAAGAAGGTTCCGCCGCACCACTGGAAGACGCGCCCAGCGGCACGGCAAGTGTGGGCGCGGGTGACTCGCCCGCGCAGTCCGGCAGTACTACAACAAACGAATCCCCCGACTCCCTCGCAGCCGTCGCCCAGCGTATCGCGGCCATGCCGCCCATCGTCCTCGGCAAAGATCTGGCCGACAAGCTCGGCGCGAGGATCGGAGATCCTGTGCTTGTGACCAGTCCTCAACACGAATTGACCCCTTTCGGAATGGCTCCAGGGTTTACACGCTTTCGTGTCGTGGGAATTTTCAACTCAGGCTTCTTCGACTACGACTCTGGCTGGGCTTTTATTCGCCTCGCCGATGCTCAGCGGTTATTTAGCCTCGGCGATCTGATCTCGGTGCTGGAATTCAAAATCGACGATCTCGACCGCGCAGACGCGGTCACTTCCCAGATCGAAGACGCCGCCGGCAAAGGCTTCATGGCCACCAACGCGCTGCGTCAAAACAGCGCCCTCTTCAAAGCGCTGAAGACCGAGCGCCTGGTCACCTTCATCACCATCGGCCTCATCGTCTTCGTCGCCGCCCTCAACATCCTGATCTCTCTGATCATGATGGTCATGGAAAAAACCAAAGACATCGCCGTGCTCATGTCCATGGGCACGCGCAGCGCGCAGGTGCGTAACCTCTTTATTGCGCAAGGCGTGCTCATCGGCGTCATCGGCACCGCCATCGGCCTGGTCGTCGGATACGCCATCGCCTACGCCGGAAGCCATTACCACGTTCTTCGTCTTTCGCCCGAGGTCTACTCCATCGACTACGTCCCCTTCGCTCCGCGTGCGATCGACGGTGTGTGGGTAGCCTTGTTCGCGGTGTTGATTTCCTTTGTCGCCACGCTCTACCCCTCGTGGTCCGCAGCCCGCATCCTCCCCGCCGAGGCCCTGCGCTATGAATAAGAGCTTCTTCTTCTCCGGCCGGCTGGTTTTGGGTAGGGCACGGCTTCAGCCGTGCCGCTCAAGGCAAAAAAGCATGCGGGCTTTAGCCCCTGAGGGAAGCACGGCACCGGAATGTCGGTCCCGCAACTGCAATCCCTTCTTCCTTACGCTACTGTGTTTTACTGCATCCCGCCGCCGTTTGGAACGAAAGGCCCACAACTTGCATCTAATCCCACAGGAATCGATGCTCCGCGTCGAAAATCTGAAAAAGGTTTTCCGGTCGGGCGAATCGGATCTCGTGCTCTTTGAAAACTTATCGTTCGAAGTCAAGCGTGGAGAAATGCTCGCCATTGTCGGCGAATCGGGAGCAGGGAAGAGTACCTTGTTGCACATCCTGAGCGCTCTTGATCGTGCTTCCGCAGGTGACGTATACTGCGCCCACTTGCGATTAAATTCCTTATCGCACGACGAGGCCGCCGACTTCCGCAACCGGGAAACCGGCTTCGTGTGGCAGTTCCACTATCTGCTGCCGGAATTCACGGCCGCAGAAAACGTTGCCATGCCGCTGCTTCTTCGCGGGCAGTCGTGGCCGCAGGTCGAGCCAGAAGCAGCACGCTGGCTCCGCGAGGTCGGACTCGAGCAGCGCGCGCATCATCGCTCCGGCGAGCTTTCAGGCGGCGAACAGCAACGAGTGGCCCTGGCCCGCGCACTCATCACCGGCCCGAAGCTGCTGCTGGCTGACGAGCCGACAGGCGACCTTGACGGACATACAGCGGAAGCGGTCTTTGAATTGATCGCGCGCTTGCATCGCGAGCACCAACTCACCTCCCTCATCGCTACGCATAACCTGTCATTCGCCCGCCGCTGCCATCGCGTCTTAAGGTTGCAGCGCGGCCGCATGGAAGAGATTCCGCCGGATTCGCTCCCGGCATGAAGTTTTGTAGAAGGACACGGCTTTTGAGCGACGCGTGGTTGGATTCGTGGCAGGCCGCTTTGGAACGACGCGTGGTTGGTTTTGTGGAAGGGCACGGCTTCAGCCGTGCCGTCAGCGGTCAAAAACTGAACGGGCTTTAGCCCCTGCGGTGTGAGAAAGATTAGAAGGAAAAGAAAACAGTTTCTTTGGTAACGTGATCAAAGGTCTGTAGAATCGTTTCAGAGCTTGGGTTTTCAGCCCGCTTGATTGCATAATGTAAGGATAGATGTCCACCAGGGGCAGGTTTCGGTAGGTCGGGCAAGCGCAGTTCTTCTCGACCAGGAAGGTCAGGGGGAAGGGCATTATGTTTGAACGCTATACGGAGAAAGCCAGGCGCGTAATCTTTTTCGCACGCTATGAAGCCAGCCAGTTCGGGTCTCCCTATATCGAGACGGAGCATCTGCTTCTCGGACTCCTGCGCGAAGACAAAGCCCTAACCAACCGTTTTCTGCGGTCGCATGCCTCGGTCGAATCCATTCGCAAACAGATCGAAGGCCACACCACGATCCGCGAGAAAGTTTCGACTTCGGTCGATCTTCCGCTCAGCAACGAATGCAAGCGCGTGCTCGCCTACGCCGCTGAAGAAGCCGAGCGCCTCTCGCACCGCCACATAGGCACCGAACATTTGCTCTTGGGTTTACTAAGAGAAGAAAAATGTTTCGCTGCCGAAATTCTGCACGAGCGCGGCCTGCGCCTGTCGACCATCCGCGAAGAGCTAGCCCGCAGCACGCAGGAAAAAGCTCAGCCCCAACGTCAGCGTGAATCCTCGCTGCTCGCGGAATTTTCCCGCGACCTGACCCAGGCCGCCATGGACAGCCAGCTCGATCCGCTGGTCGGCCGCGAAGGCGAAGTCGATCGCGTCATCCAGATTCTCTGCCGCCGCACCAAAAATAATCCCGTGCTGATCGGCGAGCCCGGCGTCGGCAAGACCGCCATCGTCGAAGGCCTGGCGCAGCGCATCGCCGACGGCGAAGTCCCGTCGTTCCTAGCCGACAAGCGCATTCTGGCGCTCGATCTCTCGCTCATCGTCGCCGGCACCAAGTATCGCGGCCAGTTCGAAGAGCGCCTCAAGACCATCATGAAAGAGCTGATGGAGAATCAGAACTCCATCATCTTCATCGACGAACTGCACACGCTCGTCGGAGCCGGATCCGCGGAAGGTTCGCTCGACGCCGCCAACATCCTGAAGCCCGCGCTGTCCCGCGGCGAAATTCAGTGCATCGGCGCCACCACGCCCGGCGAATATCGCAAGTCGATCGAGAAAGATCGTTCGCTCGAGCGCCGCTTCCAGGCCGTAAAAGTTCCGCCGCCGAACGAAACCGACGCCATCAAGATTCTGTTCGGCATCAAAGATCGCTACGAGAAATTCCACGCCGTCACCTACACCGACGAAGCCATCAATTTCGCGGTCTCGCACTCCAACCGCTACATCCCGGACCGCTTCCTGCCCGACAAGGCCATCGACCTGGTCGACGAAGCCGGAGCCCGCGTAAAACTGCGCCAGACTTCGTTGCCCGAAGAACTGACCGAAGTCCAGAAGCGCATCAAGTTCATCGTGCATCGCATGGAAAACGCCATCGCGAACCACGAGTTCGAGAAGGCTCGCTTCTACTCCGACGAAGAACGCAAAGAGCGCGAGAACCTGCGCGCCCTGCGCGAAAAATATCATCTCGACGAATCTTCCACCGGCGTAGTCAACCGCGAAGATATCGAAGACGTAGTCTCGCGCTGGACCGGCGTTCCCGTCACTTCGATCAAAGAAGAAGAAACGCAGAAGCTCCTGCGCATCGAGGAAGAGCTGCACAAGCGCATCATCTCGCAAGATAAATCGATCAGCGCCCTGGCCCGCGCCATCCGCCGTTCCCGCGCCGGCCTGAAGAATCCGAACCGCCCCATCGGCTCGTTCCTGTTCCTCGGCCCGACCGGCGTCGGCAAAACCGAAGTCGCGCGCACGCTGGCGCAATTCATGTTCGGCACAGAAAAAGCCCTGGTCCGCTTCGACATGTCCGAGTTCATGGAGAAGCATTCGGTCTCGAAGCTGATCGGCTCGCCTCCAGGATACGTCGGCTACGAAGAAGGCGGCCAGCTCACCGAACGCGTGAAGCGCGCTCCCTACTCCGTCGTCCTGCTCGACGAAATCGAGAAGGCGCACCCGGATGTCTTCAACATCCTGCTGCAGGTATTTGAAGACGGCCAGTTGACCGACGGCCTCGGCAACACCGTCGACTTCAAGAACACGATCATCATCATGACCTCGAACATCGGCGCGCGCCATCTGCAGAAGCGCGAAGGTTTCGGCTTCCAGTCGACGAAGGAAGACATGATCTCCGACAAGGTTGAAGAACTGGTGAAGGGCGAAGTCAAGCGCACCTTCAACCCTGAGTTCCTGAACCGCCTCGACGAAGTCATCCTGTTCCTGGCGCTGAGCGAGAGCGACCTGATCCAGATTCTCGAGCTCATGGTCACGCAGCTCAACCAGAACCTGGCGCAGAAAGCCATCACCGTCACGGTGGCCGACGACGCCAAGAAGTGGATCCTCAACCAGACCCTCACCGACCGCAGCTACGGCGCGCGACCGCTACGCCGCGCGTTGCAGAAATACATCGAAGACCCTCTGTCGGAGGCGCTGATCCAAGGCACCATCACCACGCGCCCCGCCTTCATCGAAGTCTTCCTAGAAGACAACAAACTCTTCTACCGCCCAGTAGACGCGGAGAAAACCGAAGGCGTCCTGCTATACGAGAAGTAGGTTTTGCCTATGTGGGGCGGGCACTCCTGCCCGCCAGCCGAGCGGAGCTCGGCAAGGTTTAAGCCGCCGGCCCAAAGCCGGCGGCTTTTGTTTTCGAGACAGGGAAACTTCCTGATTGACCCCGGGTTCAACCTGTGATTAGATGCCCGAACAATCGCGGGCACAGCGCCAGAGTCCGCGCAGGCACTGGGGCGTGCCGACATCGAGGTGAAGTATGAAGTCCACTCTGCATGCGGCCCTGTCTGCGACCGTCCTGGGCCTTCTCGTTCTTGCCTTGACCCTAAGTACCCTGACCCTAAGCGCCAGCGCCCGGGAAATGGTCCTGCCCGCCGGCACGCTTCTGCAGTGCACCATGAATGAACCCAACTTCTCCTCGGCCACCGCCGACGTCGGCGACCCCGTGCTCTGCCACCTCCGCGGCGTAACTGAGTTCGGACAGCAGGCTTTCCCGCGCGGAACCTATCTGGTCGGCCACCTCGAAGCCGAAAAAGATCCCGGCCACTTCTGGGGTAAAGGATATTTGAAGCTGCAATTCGATCGCATCGGCCTGCCCAGCGGCGACCTCCCGCTCGACGCCAAGATCATCGGCACTCGCGGCTACAAAGTCGACAAGGAAGGCAAAATCGACGGCAAAGGCCACGCCGTCCGCGACGTCGTCGAATGGATGATCCCGCCGCTCTGGCCCTGGAAAGTGATCATGCTCCCCGCCCGCGGCCCACGCCCCACGCTGAAAGGCGAAACCGTCCTCAGCCTCCGCCTGATGGATGACGTCCAAATTCCCCAACCGACGCAGGCCATCGCCCCCGGCTGGCACTTCTTCGGCCACGTCCAGAACGGCTCCTACCAACAGGGGCAGCAAAGCAACTCCCAGTTCCAATTCTCCGTCACTCGGGCCAGTGTTGCCAACGACGGCCTTGCCAGCAACGGGATCGCAAGCAGCGCTGCGAACACCGTCCTGACCAATAATGTTCTGAGTAACGGCGATCAGGTGCTCCACCCGGCACAGCCGGTAGCGCAAGCCTCCTATGCCTCGTACGTCTCGCGCGATGTTCCCGCGCAGAACCTGGCGAACGTCGTCAGCCTGCCCGGCATGCCCGTCTTCGTTCTCAACACCGGCACCATCCTGTCAGTCAGCGGATACGGCTACCAGGCCGACCGCATCACCTACTCTCTCATCGGCGGAGGCTCCGGCGTAATCGGCACCAACGACATCGACTGGACGTCAACTACTCAACTCAACGCCCAGCGCGGCCTCCGCGTGACGCTCCACAACGCCCACGCAAGTGCCGGAACCGCCGGCTTCTAACCGGTCTTGCGAGGCCGCGTGGAATTTGATCGTGTGGGGCCGGGTCTCTGACCCGGCCGCCGAGCGCAGCTCGGCAGGTTTTAAGCCGCCGGTCCAAAGCTGGCGGCTTTTATTTTCCACCCCGAACCCAGAACAGTCTTCCGCTCATCCAATGGGAAATGCAGCCGAATGTCGTTCCTGACTTGGCGCACATTTCATACGGGAGATGTTTTCATGAAAAGGTTCGAAGGGAAATTAGCAGTCATCACCGGCGGCAACAGCGGCATCGGCCTCGCCACAGCAAAACAATTTCACGACGAGGGTGCAAAAGTCGCCATCTCCGGCCGTGATCAGAAAACTCTAGACGCGGCCGTCAAGACGATCGGCTCAGACATCCTGGCCGTAAAAGCCGATGTTGCCAAACTAGCCGACCTCGATAAGTTCTTCGCCCAAATCTCCGCAAAATTCGGCAAAATCGACGCCCTCTTCGCCAACGCCGGCATCGCAAAATTCGCTCCCGCCGCCGCCAGCAGCGAGCAGTTATTCGACGAAACGTTCGACATTAATGTGAAGGGCATGTTCTTCACCCTGCAGAAGGCTCTACCCCTGCTCAACGACAACGCCGGCATCGTTTTAAACGCCTCTGTCGTTTCAACCAAAGGTAGTCCCGCTACTAGTATTTATTCCGCCAGCAAGGCCGCGGTCCGCTCCCTCGCCCGCACCTTCGCCGCCGAATTAGTGGATCGCGCAATCCGCGTCAATGTGGTCAGCCCCGGCCCCATCTACACTCCGATCCTGGAAAAAAGCGGCATGCCGCAGTCCGGGATCGATGCTTTCGTCGAGCAGGTCACAAACCGCGTTCCCATGAAACGTCTCGGCACGCCAGAAGAAGTGGCCCACGCCGTCCTGTTCCTAGCCAGCAACGAAGCGTCGTATATCACCGGCGTCGATCTGAATGTCGATGGCGGTTTCGGGCAAATCTGATTCGGATCGAGACTGAAGCCTTCAGAAAACCTGGGACGAAGCTGCAGCGCTCGGCAAGAATGGGAAGGGCACGGCTTCAGCCGTGCCATGAGCTGCACAAGCAAGTTCGACTTTAGCCGCCGAGGGGTTCACTCTCGACGATCTTTGCGACGTTCGCCCCTGTAATCTCATCTGACGCTGAAGGAAAAGACCATGCCCAAAATCAACATCGCCGAAAAGTTCTCGAAAATCACCGAATACTGGAAGCCCTACGTCGCCGCCGAGCTCAACGGCCAGTCCGTCAAGCTCGACAAAATCAAAGGCGAGTTCATCTTCCACCACCACGAACACGAAGACGAATTGTTCCTCGTCGTCAAAGGCCGCTTCCGCATGCATTACCGCGACAAAGACCTCCACGAACATTATGAATGGATCGAGGAAGGAGAATTCGTAGTCGTCCCCCGCGGCGTGGAACATAAGCCCGCAGCCGATGAAGAATGCTGGTTCCTCCTCTTCGAGCCCTCAACCACACTGAACACCGGCAACGTCGTCAACGAGCGCACCCACTCCCAACTGGAGCGCGTCTAGGGAAGAGAAAGAGCAAGTGAGGAAAGGGAAGGGCGCCGCTTCAGCCGTGCCGATTAGAATCCTCAAAGCGGCGGGCTTTCGACCCGAGGGCTGCCCTTTTTCCCCAGATCACGGTACGATTAGAAGAACTCATGGATCTCACCGTCTACTCCGCCAACTGGTGCCCCGACTGCCGCGAGGCCAAACGCTTCCTCGACAAGCACCAAATCCCCTATAAAACCATCGACGTCGAATCCTCCCCCGGCGCCATCGACGAAATCGTCAAGCGCACCGGCAAGCGCGCCATCCCGCAGTTCGTCATCGACGGCGAATGGGTCCAGCCCTACGACCCCGGTAAAGGCTTCCTCTACGAAAAGATGGCCAAGCGCCTCGGGGTTAAAACTCCGTAAGTTTCCTGAATCCTGACAGAGCCGCGAGCCTCCGTGCATTTCTCTACCCGCTGTAGTAAAACCTTTTGTCCGTCCCCTATCGCACGTACATCGCCTTCAGTACCGTGGTAAACCCGCGCCAGACGGGCGAAGATACTGACTCCAGGTACTCAGCCTCGCCGCCACTCGTCATTCAAAAGGCTGAAACAGAACCACTTGGAGCGAGTTCCCGAGGATGCTGCTTTCCACCCCATGGCCGATCCCGAAAACACCGATCTAGAAATCAGCGATCCCGAAATGAACGCTCTCGAGAACAACGATTCTCCCACCCCGAAGCTCGTGGCGTCAGAAGCCCAGTCCCCGCAGCAAGTAAGTCCGGTCTGCGACTATTGGCAGCAAGCAGTGCAGGCCGTCCTCGGAATCGTTCTGCTCCTCGGAGCCCTCGCCATGGTCCACTATTACCTGCCCACCACCGCGCAGAGCGAGCCTCCTACCGACCTCCAGCAACAAGTTCACGAACTCACTGCGCAGGTCGAGCAACTCAAGCAAGATCAGGCCATGCCTGCTGTCGTGCTCAATCGCTACCGCAATTCCATCGGCTACATTTACGGCGTGTATCAGGTAGGCTTCCCGAATCAGCGCCCCGTAGTTCGCGCCCGCGTCTCCGGAACGGGATTCTTAGTCGGCAAAGGCCTGGTTGCCACCAACCGCCACGTAGCCGAGCCCTGGTACGGAGACTCCGAAGCCCAGAAGCTAATCGACCACGGCGCCACCGGCATGCTGGAAAGTCTGGTGATTTTTTTCCCCGGCTCACCCACTCCCGTGAATCTGTTGCCCGCATCGGTTTCGAAAACGACCGATCTTGCCGTCTTGCATACCGAAGATCTGCGCGCCGATCTGCCAGCTGATCAACACCAGTCCGACGCAGTTCGCGGTCTCGCTGTGCTGCCTCTCGCGAAATCGCCCGGCGCTCCCGGACAGCTCGTCACCGTAATCGGCTATCCCATGGGCATCGCCGGCATGGTTGCCAAGTCGCCCAGCGGAATATACGAGCGCATGGCCTATCGCCACAACGACATCAACGCCGCCAGCGAGCTAGCCGCCCTGTCGCTGATTCGTCCCTCCACGACCTGCGGACATCTCGGCGACGTAGTCGGCGACAAGCTCATCTACGACGCCCCCACCGCCCACGGCGGCAGCGGCGGCCCGGTTTTCAACACCAAAGGCGAAGTCATCGGCGTCAACTCCGCTTACATGGACGGCTTCTCCGGTGGCACCCTCGGCGTCTCCGTAGATTCCCTCCGCCCCCTGGTGCAGGAAGCGCAAAAGCCGCGTTAGGACGAAGCCGATCTTCCCAGATCAAAACGTGTAAAGGCCTGATCCGGTTAGCTGACAATAGAATGGCAGGGTAGACTAAAATCTCAGTGCTGAGCGCCTTTCTGGATTGGATGAGATCGGAGAGTTCATCATCATGGCTCCGCCGCCCCAAACGCGGTCCCAAACATTGATCAACGAAAATCAAGTCGTCAGGATTCGTCGCGCTACCCCGGCTGATGCCGAGCTGTGCGGAAGGATCGGCTTCGATGCTTTCACAACGCTCGCCAACAAGCACAACTTCCCTCCCGATTTTCCCGCCCCGGAGCATAGTGTTCATGTGCTCTCGATGATGTTTTCGCACCCGTCGTTCTTTTGCGTTGTGGCGGAACAGGCCGGAAAGGTAATCGGCAGCAACTGCCTGGACGAGCGAGCACCGATTGCCGGTGTGGGTCCGATCACCATCGATCCCGCCGTCCAAAACCGGAACGCAGGTCGGCAACTGATGCAAGCTGTCATGGCGCGCGCGACCGAGAGGAAGTTCGTGGGAATGCGTCTGGTTCAGGCGGCTTACCACAATCGCTCGCTCTCGCTGTATGCAAAACTCGGCTTCGCGGTGCGCGAACCGCTGGCCTGCATGCAGGGTGCGATCCAGAAGACGCCGTCTGCCTATCAAGTTCGGCCGGCCGAACCGAACGACCTGCCGGCATGCAACGACCTCTGTATGCGAGTTCACGGGCATGATCGCGCCGCTGAACTTAAAGATGCTGTTCAGCAGGGAACAGCGAGAGTCGCCGAGTCGCGGGGACGAATCAAGGCCTACGCCTCATCCATTGCTTTCTTCGGACACGCGGTCGCCAACAGCAATCAGGACTTGCAAGCGCTGATTTCGGCAGCGACGGAATTTCAGGGTCCAGGAATTTTAGTGCCGACCCGAAACGCGGCCTTGTTCCGCTGGTGTCTTGAAAGCGGGCTTCGAGTTGTCCAGCCAATGACATTGATGACCATCGGTCTCTACAACGAACCCGCTGGCGCGTACTTGCCTTCCATTCTGTACTAAGGGATGACGGGAGGGCGGCTTGGCCGTGTGAGAAGGCCAGTTGGCTAAACATCGCCATTACACTCATTGACCCAATTCTAGGCCAGGAATCCCAACAACCAGCGCAGACATGATCTTGCCCTCCCGCATCTCGCCGTTTCGGTGGATAATGATCCCGTGGCCCAGCTGGAAAACTCCCATCGCAAGAACGACATGAGTCAAGTTGGCGCGGGCAAGGCCGCATGAGTAAGATCGTCTTCGTCCTGGCGCTGCTCTTGTCCGCCAGCGGCCTGATCTCACCGCCCTTCGCTCTCCTCGGCGGCCTCATCTTCGGACTCGCCGTCCCGCATCCGTTCAATCTAGAAAGCAAACGTCTCGCCAAATTTCTTCTGCAAGCCTCGGTCGTCGCCCTCGGCTTCGGCATGAACCTCCATCAGGTTCTCGAAGCCGGACGCTCCGGCTTCCTCTATACCGCCGTCAGCATCAGCGCCGTCATGTTACTCGGTCTCGGCCTCGGCTATCTGCTCAGCGTCGGAAAGAAATCCGCATTCCTCATCAGCGCCGGTACCGCCATCTGCGGCGGCAGCGCCATCGCCGCCGTCGGCCCCATCGCCGACGCCAGCGAAGAAGAGATGGCCGTCTCCCTCGGCGCAGTCTTCATCCTCAACTCCGTCGCGCTATTTCTCTTTCCCACCGTCGGATCCGCGTTTCACATGACGCAGTCGCAATTCGGGCTCTGGTCCGCTCTCGCCATTCACGACACCAGTTCCGTCGTAGGTGCAACGGCGAAGTACGGTTCCACGGCCCTCGCCGTCGGAACTACGGTGAAACTGGCGCGCGCTCTGTGGATCGTTCCTTTGTGTTTCGTCACGGCCGTTACGCTGAAGAGCAAAGCCCGCATCCAGTGGCCCTGGTTCATCCTGTTCTTCTGCGTAGCCGCACTGCTCAACACTGCCTTCCCGGCGTTCGCCCCAACTTTCAGCATCCTCAATCGCCTCGGCAAGATCGGCCTCACGGTTACTCTGTTTTTGATCGGTACAGGATTGAGCAAAGAAACGCTCAAGCAAGTCGGCTTCCGCCCGCTGGTTCAGGGCCTCATCCTCTGGATCATCGTCGGCACCGCTACGTTGGCGCTAATCCTGTTCCATTGGATCGCAGTGTAAGGATCGCCGAAGGAGCGAGGCCGACCTATCCCTCGCCAAATTCCCGATATCGCTCCAGCACATCGCGCCCCGTAATCACGCCTTCTAACTGCCGCAAATCCGCGCGGTTCACCACCGGAACCAGCGCCCATCGGTCCACATATCGCAGCGCAGTCTCCAAAGGTAGGTCAGGATGCAAAAACGGAACCCGCATATCGCTCACCACTGAGTTCAAGTCGACCCCGCCCATCCCCTCATCCACCATTCTGCGCAAATCCTTTTTCGCAACGATGCTCCACCCACTCGGAGCCAGCTTCACCAGCAAATCCTCAGCCGACGATTTCTCCGCCAACTGCAGCGCACTCTCCACCGTCTCACGCGCCTCGACCACCCGGCCGTCCGCACTCTGCATCGCATCCTCCACCTGCAGCACGTCTTCTTCCCGCAGTTCCTCCATTGACGGCAATTCCAGCCCATCCTGCCGCGTCAGCATGTCGAAAATCGCAATCGGCTGCAGCCCGCGCGAAATCACATACGCAAACGTATTCGCCAGAATCACCGGCAGAATAATCGAATAATTTCCGCTCACCTCCAGCACCATAAACACCGACGTCATCGGCGCCCGCAGAAATCCCGCGAACAAAACTCCCATGCCCACCAGCGCATACGTTCCCGGCGACACATTCAGATGCGGCAGAAGTGCGTGCTCCGCCCCGCCCACCGCCGCGCCCAGCATGGCCCCAATAAATAATGTCGGCGCAAACATTCCGCCCGGCGTTCCACTCACAAACGAAAGCAGCGTCGCCACAATCTTCAGCACCGCCAGCAGCGCCATGAACTGCCACGTAAACCGCCCGTGCATGGCTTCATCCATGGCCTCATAGCCCGCACCCATCACCTGCGGCGCGCCCAGAACGGCCATGATCCCAATCAGCAATCCCGCCACCGCCGGCTGAAAATACTGGGTCCACAACGGCAGCGCCTTGCACCGCGGACGCAGTATCGCAATTCCCTCCGAAAACAAAACCGACGCCAGCCCGCCCACCACACCCAAAATGCAATACGCGATCAGTTCCGAAGGCCGCTCCAATTGCACCACCGGAATCCGAAACAAAGACTCCGACCCCAGAAACCATCGCATCACCACCACACTCGATACCGCCGAAAGCACCACCGACCCCAAAATTCCCGCCGTCCACCGCCCAATCACTTCCTCAATCACGAACAGCACCGCCGAAATCGGCGCGTTAAACGCCGCCGCCAGTCCCGCCGCCGCGCCCACTGGTGCAATCAGCCGCATCCGGTCGCGCGACAAATTCATCTTCCGCCCCAGCACCGAAGCCAGGCTCGCCCCAATCTGCAGCGACGGATCTTCCGGCCCCAGCGAATGTCCCGACCCAATTGCCAGCGCCGCCGTAATAAATTTCCCGATTGCCGTCCGAAACGGAATATACCCGTTGTAAATAAACAGCGCCGCCTTGGTCTGATTCACTCCGCTGCCCCGCGTCTGCGGAAAGATATGAATCACCAGCACCGCGATCACCAACCCCGCCAAAGTCGGTGCCAGCAGAAGACGCGATGTGGTCAGCACTGCTCCCGATCCCAACAAATAAAGCCGGCACCATCCAATCGCAAACCGGAAACAAACCACCGCCAGCCCGGAAAAAATTCCGATAAACACCGACAACACCAGAAAAAACCGATCCTCCCGAAACACCGACTGCAAAAGAGCGCGCGACCGCCCGTTGATCGTGCGGTCCACCGCGAGCTGATCGTCCTCGATCACCGCGCCTACTTGTCCGTTATCTTTCAAATCCAAGCTGATGTTCCCTCATAAGCCCTGTCATCCTGAGCGAAGTGACCGCTCCGCAAAGCGGAGCAGTCACGCAGTCGAAGGACCTCATGCAACCCGGCGCCATTCGCGGCTCCGCAAGGAATTTCCTCCATCCGCCAGCCGCTCAGCTCCCCACATGCAACTTCGCAATCAACAGCAGCGCCAGATCCTTCCCCACCGGAGCGCCGCAGCTGACGCTGGTTTCCCGCTCAACCGCGAACACCAAGTCCATCACCGATTCCACCAGATCCGGATTGCGCCGCAATTCCAACTCAGTTACCCGCGGTTTCATCTTCGCCCAACTCTCGCTCAAGCCCGGTTGCCCTGGCTTCGCCGCAGCCGAACTCCGAATCGCTTCACACTCCTTGATCCTCTCACCCGCAGCCGTAAACGCATCCACAACGATCCGACTGCGCTGGGCCATCGAAATCTGCCGCTGAAACGGATCCATCGCCAGCACCAGTTCGGTAGTCTTCAGCAGTGCGGCACTCTCAGCATCATCGGAATTAGCAGCCACCGCCGATTGCAAATACCTGCGAGCCTCCGGATACCGCCCCAGTTCAAACGCCGCCGATCCCGCCCCCGCCAGCGCCGCCTGGTTGTGCCGGTCCGACTGCAAACTCAGCCGGTAAAACGCAAACGCCCGTTCGTAGTCCAGTGTGCGCACAAATAAATCGCCCACCTGCCGTTGCTGCGCCGGATCGTCGCCAATATTTTCCGCCAGTGCAATTAACTCCGACTCCGCCTGCGCCCGCGCCTTATTCCGCAAGAGAAAATCAATCAGTTCCAGCCGCGCGTCACGCCGTTTGCTTTCCTGATCGTCCGGCCATGTCGCATAGATTGCATCGTGGTAATAGCGCTGCGTTTGATCGATCTGCTCTTTTTGTGCAGCGATCCGCGCCAGCTCCAGATTCACCAGCCCGTCGTCAGGTTGCCGATCCCATAAAGTAAGTAGATAGGTCGAAGCCTCCGCCGTCCGCTTCAGCCCAATCAGAGCCTCGGCAAGATCGAGCTGATAAGCGTAATCATCCGGCGAATACAGCAGCGCCGAGCGAAACTCCGTGACCGCTCCATCAAAATGCCCAGCCCGCAAATCCGCCACGCCCCGACCGAACCACCGGCTCCCCAACGACTCCCGCTGTGTCTGATAAGCCCGCGACAGCCCCGTCACCGCCAGAAAAAAAATCACCGCCAGCCCCGCCACCAGCGCGAGCATGACCGGCTGCTGCCGCAGATAAGAACGAAGATAAGCCCGAAGCTCGTCCAGTTTCCCCGAAGCCATCGAATCCCCGCGCCCCCAAATATGAAATGTCATCCCGATCGAAGCGCGTCCTTCCCAAAGGGAAGGACACGCGCAGTGGTGGGACCTGCTGTTTCCCGTTTGAACTCACAACCGTGGAAGAGCGGCCCTTGAAGGCCGCGTCAGTCCCCGAAACACGATGCGGCTTTAGCCTCTGAGTCGCTCGCCATCACGACGCCCGCCAATCCATCCCCGCTCCCGCACGTGCTCATCATTGAACCGCAAGAGTCGTGCGGCAAGAATCGAGGCGCGTCCCAAATATCCAACCACCTTGCGCTCATCCGTGCGATCCACCACCGGCAATCGTCCAATGTCGAAGCGCAACAATTTCGCCGCTGCCTCCGACACCAATTCATCCGCATACGTCACCACTAGATGCGTACTCCCCGCCTCCTGCACCGCAATCCCGCCCGACGAATCTTTATCCAAAGCCCGCAAAATGTCGCCTCGCGTAATAATGCCCGCCAGCTTTCCCGCGTCATCCACAATCAGCAACGCCTCATGCCGCGCCACTGTCGGATCATGCCGCGCAATCCGCGCCGCCAGCACTCCCACCTTCGTATCGGCCGCGACCACCGGCGCATCCCGCTCCATCGTTTCACCCACGGTCGCCTGCGTCAAAACATCCGCTTCGTAATCCTGATGCACCCGCAGCCCGCGCCGCGCCAGCTTTTCCGTCATGATCGAACTCGAAGGCATGAACAGCATGGCGACTCCATCGGCAATCACCGCCACCAGCATCAGCGGCAGAACTGAGTTGTAATCCCGCGTAATCTCAAACGCAAAAATAATGAATGAAAATGTCGCCCGCGACGCCGCCCCAAACACCGCCCCCATCGCCACCAGCGCAAACGCTCCCGGCGAAAGATGCGCGCCCGGAAACGCGTGATTCGCGACCATCGCAAACAGCCCGCCCATGGCCGCGCTCCACATGAAGGTCGGCGCCAGCAACCCGCCCGACGTCCCCGATCCCAAAGAGATCACGAGCGCCGCAAACTTCGCAATCATCACCACCAGCAAAATTTTCCAAGCGAGCTGCCCGTTCAGAATATCTCCGATCGTGTCATACCCCACGCCAAACACGCGCGGCACAAAGTATCCGATCACGCCCAGCGCCAGCGCTCCCGTTGCCGGCCACCACAACTCATCGAACGGCAGCTTCTCGAAAGTGTCTTCGACCCAGTAAAGCGCTTTGCTCAGACCAATTGCAGCCAACCCGCAAATTGGCCCAAGCAGCAGATAAAACGGCAGCGCGTGTGGAATGCCGAAATCCATCGCCGAAACGGTGAACATGGGTCCGGGCCCCAGCAACTGCATGTGCACTGCGGTCGCCAGCGTGCTCGCGATGACGAGCGGAATGAACGACCGCGACTTGAATTCAAACAGCAACAACTCAATCGCAAGAATCACGCCCGCAATCGGAGTATTAAATGTCGCCGACATTCCTGCCGCCGCGCCACACGCCAGCAGCACCTTCCGCTCCACCGCCGTCGTGTGCAACACCTGCCCCACCAGCGACCCGATCGCCCCTCCGGTTTGAATGATTGGTCCTTCCGCGCCAAACGGCCCGCCCGTCCCAATCGCAATCGCCGCGGAAATCGGCTTCAGAATCGCCACCTTCGGTTCGATCCGGCTGCGATTGGTCAACACCGCTTCCATCGCCTCGGGAATTCCATGCCCTTTGATCTTCGACGACCCATACTTCGCCATCACTCCCACGACCAGCCCGCCGAATACTGGAACCAGAATTACCCACGCGCCCAGATGGTGCGATCCCACGCTCTTGAACGTCGTCGACCACACGTGAAAAAAGAAAAGATTGGTAAACAACCCAATCAACTTGTACAACACATAAGCCACCAGGCCCGCGATCAGCCCAATCCCCGCCGCCAGAAACGAAACCAGCGCAATCCGAAACTGCGCCGGTTGCTCAATCGTTAACATGGAGTTTGCAGAAGTGTTGTTGGTCATTTCTTGGAATGTCTTTTCTTAAAGATGTCTCTTTCGCAAAAAGGGACTCTCTCTACAGATGTCTTCCTGCCCAAGGATGTTCTCTCAAAATGTTCTCTTAAGATGTCCTCAAGGTAAGTCTTGTGGGGGAGATTTCGGGTGGCGCAGCGCTTTCAGCACTGCGATGATTTCTTCTCTTTCTCCCAGGGCTTTAGCCTCTCAGCACTGGACCTCTTCAACCCGGCCGGGTGCCCCATTTCTCGCGCGCCTTTTGCGCGAGAAGTGGGGATTTTCGATGGCAGAGAAATCACCCTCGCGCCTTCGCATCCTTCTCTTCGCGCATCAACCGCCGCAGCGCCGCCACCAGACTCGGCGCAGCCCGGCTCAGTTCATCATGATGATGCAGCGCCAACTCCTCCAGCACCCGATCCCCCTTCGGCGTCAGCACCAGCAACACCTCCCGCCGGTCGTCCCGCGCCCGTTCCCGCCGCACGAACCCTCCGGCCTCCAGCCGGTTAATCAGCTCGACCGTGCTGTGATGCTGGATCTGCATCCGATCGGCCAGCTCCCGGATCCGCGGGCGCACTCCCTCCGGCATCCCTTTGATCGCCAGCATGAGCTGGTACTGCCCCCGCTCCAGCCCGGCCGCCTGCACCGCCTGCTCGCTGAAGTGCAAAAACTTTCGAATCTGATACCGGAACTCGGCCAGAGCCTGGTAATCCGACAAGGTGAGCTTCTTCATCTCCCCCGATTGTATCGTCCCGCGATAGTACTAGACCATTATATCGTGAAACGACATATACAAGAAACCCCAACGTGTTCCCATTCCCCTCTCATCCTGAGCGAAGTGGCTGCCCCGCGAAGCGGAGCAGTCACGCAGTCGAAGGATCCCTGGGTTCTCATCCGCTCCAGCGGGATTTTGATCTCTCAGTCCCGAACCCATCGCTAGCCTCTTTTCCGCCGTCCATTTAGAATCCTTAGTCCGCAAATTTCGGGTGCCCCACTTTCTCTCGCGTCTTCGGCGCAAGAAATGGGATTTCCCCGAGGACCACAGGAGAGCCCGTGATCCCGCGCTATACACGGCCTGAGATGGACGGCATCTGGAGCGACGAGAATCGCTTCCGCACCTGGCTTGCTGTCGAAGTCGCCGCCACTGAAACCCTGGCCGAGGCCGGACTTGTGCCCAAAGCGGCGGCTAAGGCCATCAAGGAGCGCGCCGACTTTCGCGTTGAACGCATTCACGAAATCGAGGCTGAGGTTCGCCACGACGTCATCGCCTTCACGACAGCCGTCGCCGAATTTGTCGGCCCTGAGTCGCGGTGGTTTCACTACGGACTCACCTCGAACGACGTTGTCGACACTGCGCAGGCGCTGCTCATACGGCAAGCTTCCGAAGTTATAGAGAAGGATCTCGAGCGGCTTGCCGAAGTGCTTGAGCGGCGCGCTTGGGAGTTCAAGGACACGCCGATGGTTGGGCGCACGCACGGCATTCACGCTGAGCCCATTACTTTCGGATTCAAGATCGCCAACTGGTATTCCGAAACCCAGCGCAACATCGCGCGCTTCCGGGCTGCTGCCGAAGACATGCGCGTTGGCAAGTTCTCGGGGGCGGTCGGAATCTTTGCTCACCTCACGCCGGAGCTTGAGGAGAAGATCTGCGCGCGATTGGGATTGAAACCTGCGGCGGTTTCTTCGCAGGTTATCCAGCGCGATCGTCACGCGGCTTATCTGGCGACGCTCGCCGTGATCGCCTCAACTCTGGACAAGATCGCCACTGAGGTTCGCCACTTGCAGCGCACCGAAGTGAGCGAGGCTCAGGAGTTCTTCAGCGAGAAGCAAAAGGGATCGTCGGCTATGCCGCACAAGCGCAATCCCGTGAACGCCGAGCAGATCAGCGGGCTGGCGCGTGTGGTGCGCGGCAATGCGCAGGCGGGCTTCGAGAACGTTGCGCTCTGGCAGGAACGCGACATCTCGCACTCGTCGGCTGAGCGCGTCATCCTGCCGGACTCGACCACGCTTGCTGACTATCTGCTCAACAAGACTGCGAACCTGATCGACACGCTGATCGTTTATCCCGAGCGCATGCGGGCCAATCTGGAATCGACGCGTGGGCTCATCTTCAGCGGGCAGCTGCTGCTTGATCTGGTCGAACACGGCGTGAGCCGCGAAGATGCTTATCGTCTGGTGCAGGCGCATGCTATGCGCGCCTGGAAAGAAGGGCTGAACTTTCACGACCTGATCCTTGCGGACAAAGAGATCGGCAGCAAGGTTCCGCGTTCGCAGATCGAGCACGCTTTCGACTTGCCGCGACAGCTGAAAAATGTCGACAAGATTTTCGGGCGCGTGTTTGGGAAGAAAAAATCGACATCGACGAAGAAGAATTCAGAAGGACGAGAGAGTCGGGCGAAGAAAAAGCAGAAGTAGAGGCGAGCGCGCTGCGGTGGAAATCTGCTGAAAAAATTGTTTGCTGGGAGCGCGACGAGTTCGTTGTCGCGAGTTTCGTTTTGGGGAAATCCTGGGTTCGAGGGGTATCCCCCTCCCCCCCCACCCCCTCTGAAAGCCTTGACTGGCGCGGGGTTTGCAAAAATGGCTTGCAAAATCCTGAGCGGCAAGGGTTTAGAGGTCAAAATCCGGATAACAAAGAGCTTGCGGGTGTTTTCGCGAGCGAAAATCGTACCATTCGCGCTTTGTCTATAATCTGCTTTCTTTTTGTTGAAGGCAAGGTTGGATGTCACAAGGTGGCTGTGGAAAATGTTAGGGATATTGGGGCCGGCGATTCTAAAAACGGAACGCAGGGCCTAAAGGCCGGTTTATTTGTGGACGCGTGACGCGGCCCTGAAGGGCCGATCTTCCACGGGATTATCGGCGGCATCGCTTGGCGCTGCGAGACGTCAGGGGCATTGCTCGTTGCTGGGAGACTTGGCTGGCGGTGCGCGGGGATCGATGAGTGCTTCCCCACTGCATGCGGTGACGTGGAAGAGCAGCCCTTCAGGGCTGCGTTACGGCCACCTCAAAGGAATGGGGCTTCAGCCCCTGCGGGACCGGGTCAAGCCGCATCAGGCCCGCGGCCGACGAGTACGGGTACATCTCTGGTCGTTCCGCTAATCGCGCGCGCACGGGATTCATTCGGATGTACTCGCGATGATTCTCGTAATCGTCCAAATCGCGGATGCGATGATTGCTGAAGCTCGGCTGCCAAACTGGCCCGCGTGCGTTCAGGCGGAATGAGAATCCGCCCTTGATGAACTGCATGGCTCGCTCCAGAGAAATCTCGGGCGTGGGCGTAATCAGCGCGTGGATGTGGTCGGGCATGATGACGAATTCGTGCAGCTGATATTTCTGCTGGTCGCGATAGTGTGCGAGGGTCTCGATCAGGAGATTGGAGGTTGTTTCGCGTCGGAAGATTGGATGGCGTTGCGCGGTGATGGTGGTGATGAAGAATGTGCGGTCCGAGTCCATTTCGAGATGGTCGCGGGGAGGGAGCGGTCTTGTCCATGAGAGATGTGAAAGTTTTTTGCGGCGATTCCAAAACGGAACACAGGGCCTAAAGGCCGGTTCGGTTGGTGCGCCCGTAACGCGGCCCTTGAAGGGCCGCTCTTCCACGGGATTATCTGCGGCATTGCTCGTGCGACGAGTGTGCTGGCGTAAGCAGACGGATCTGCGTGCCAATGTGGTGCATGCAGTGACGTGGAAGAGCGGCGCTTCAGCGCCGCGTCCAGGCGCCTCAGGAGGAACGGGGCTTCAGCCCTTGTGGAGCCGGGCTTCCTCGCATCCAAGCTCAGCCTTTCGAAAGCCGCGAAGCCTCTCAACGGAACACGGGGCCTAAAGGCCTGTTCAGTTTGTGGGCGGGTGACGCGGCCCTGAAGGGCCGCTCTTCCACGGGATTATCGGCGGCATTGCTTGTGCGGCGAGTGTGCTGGCGTAGGCGGACGGAATCTGCGTGCCAATGCGGTGTATGCAATGACGTGCAAGGGCGGCGCTTCAGCGCCGCGATAGCGACGGACAAACCTCAGCGATAAAGCCGGTGAGGTTTGTTGCCGGTTACGGCACGGCTGAAGCCGTGCCCTTTTACGAAACCTGCCAGCCTTTTACAAAACCAACCCCGAGGTCCCTCGACTGCGGTACTCATTCACTTCGTGAATGAGCATCCTCGCTCGGGATGACAATGCCTGAATATCACGAGCAGCCGCTGGTGCTGCCGCAGGACATACATCTGTAGCAGCTGCCGTTTCTGGTCATGATGCTGCCGCAGAAGCTGCAGCTGGGGGCGTCGCCTAGGTCGACAATGCTGGAGAGGGCGTCGGCGGCGTGGATGCTGCCGGCTTCCGGCTTTCGGCTTCTGGCTTCCGGACTTTTCCCTTCAAGACTGCGGGCCGTGGACGGCGCTTCCTCTACGTCTGACGGCTGAGAGCTGACAGCTGACGGCTTGGGCCTGAAGCTTTCGAAGAGCATTTGCTGCTGGCCGGTTAGGAAGCGGAGTTGGAGCCAGCGGAAGATGTAGTCCATGATGCTCTTGGCGTAGCCGATGTCGGGATTGCCGGACCAGCCGCTGGGCTCGAAGCGGGTGTGGGCGAATTTTTCGCAGAACAGTTTTAGGGGGACGCCGTGTTGCAGGGCGATGGAGACGGCTAGCGCGAAGCTGTCCATTAGGCCGCTGACGGTGGAACCTTCTTTGGCCATCGTGATGAAGAGTTCGCCGGGCTCGCCATCGGGGTAGAGGCCGACGGTGATGTAGCCCTCGTGGTCTCCTACTTTGAATTTGTGGGTGATGGAGGCGCGCTCTTCCTGGAGCTTGTGGCGGACGGCTCTGGGAGGGGCGTTGAGATTTTCTTCTTCCACATGTTGCGCGGCGGCGGCCAGGCGCGCGTCGTCTTTGGTGGAGTTGGCGGTCTTGCTGCCGGCGGCGCTTAGGGGTTGCGATTGCTTGCAGCCGTCGCGGTAGATGGCTACGGCTTTGATGCCTAGCTTCCAGGCTTGAAGGTAGCACTCGGCGATGTCGTCGACGGTGGCGTTGTTGGGGAGGTTCACCGTTTTTGAAATTGCTCCCGAGATGAAGGGCTGGGCGGCGGCCATCATTTTCAGATGGCCCATGTAGGCGATCGATCTTGTTCCCTTCGACGGCTTGAAGCTGCAATCGAAGACGGCCAGGTGGTCGTCTTTCATGTGTGGGGCGCCTTCGATGGTTCCGGTCGCGTCGATGTAGCTGACGATGGCGTCGGCCTGGTCGTGGGTGTAGCCGAGCTTGAACAGGGCGGTGGGGACGGTGTTGTTGACGATTTTGATCATGCCGCCGCCGACTAGTTTTTTGTATTTGATTAGCGCGAGGTCGGGCTCGATGCCGGTGGTGTCGCAGTCCATCATGAAGCCGATGGTGCCGGTGGGGGCTAGGACGGTTACCTGGCTGTTTCTGTAGCCGTATTTTTCGCCGTGGGCCAGGGCTTCGTCCCAGCATTGTTTGCTGGATTCGTAGATGCTCGCGGGAACGTTGGATTTGTTAATTCCATTCACTGACGCTCTGTGCATGCGGATTACGTCCAAGAACGGCTCGCGGTTGATGTACCAGCCGGGGCAGGCTCCGCCGGGCATTACGTTGGAGCCTAGATTTGTTTCTGACAGATTCCTTTTTGTAGCTTCTGTTGCGGGAACTAATGCGGGACATTGTTCAGCGATGCGGCTCGACTGGAGGTAGGCTTCGCCGCACATGATGGCGGTTACGCAGGCGGCGTAGTCGCGGCCGGCGTCGCTGTCATACGGTAGGCCTGCGGCCATTAGCAGGGCGCCTAGGTTTGCGTAGCCTAGTCCTAGCGGGCGGTAGTCGTGCGAATTCTTCATGATCGATTCGGTAGGATATCCGGCGTTGTCGACCAGGATTTCTTGGGCGGTGATCAGGATGTCGACGGCGTGGCGGTAGGACTCTACGTCGAAGGTGCCGTTGGGGGCGAACTTTAACAGATTCAGGCTGGCCAGGTTGCAGGCTGAGTCGTCGAGGAACATGTATTCGCTGCAGGGATTGCTGGCGTTGATTCTGGCTGTGTTTTTGCTCGTGTGCCAGCGGTTGACCGTGGTGTCGTATTGCATGCCGGGGTCGCCGCAGTGCCAGGTGGCTTCGGAAATTTTGTTGAGCAGAGCTTTGGCTTTGTAGGTTTTTACTACTGAGCCGTCTGTGACCGTTTTTGTGGAGAAGTCGGTGTCGCGGACGACCGCGTACATGAAGTCGTCGGTGACGCGGACGCTGTTGTTGGCGTTCTGGAAGAAGATGCTGGAGTAGGCGTCGGAGTCGGGGTGGGAGCCGTCGTAGCCTTGGGCGACCAGGGCGTGGGCTTTGGCTTCTTCTTTCTGTTTGCACTCGATGAATTCGATGATGTCGGGGTGGTCGACGTTGAGGATGACCATCTTGGCAGCGCGGCGGGTCTTGCCGCCGGACTTGATTACGCCGGCGAAGGCGTCGAAGCCTTTCATGAAGCTGAGGGGGCCGCTGGCGGTGCCGCCGCCGGAGAGAGTTTCGGTGGATCCGCGCAGGGGTGACAAGTTTGTGCCGGTGCCGCTGCCCCACTTGAAGAGCATGCCTTCGGTTTTCGCTAGCGTGAGGATGGAGTCTAGCGAGTCTTTTACTGAGTTGATGAAGCAGGCAGAGCACTGGGGCTTCGAGTATCCGGTGACGCCGAATTCTACTTGCTGGGTTTGCGGGTTCCAGTGCCAGCTGCGGCCGTCGGAGTTGGGCTCGATGCGATCGCAGCCTACGTTGAACCAGACCGGGCTGTTGAAGGCGGCGTATTGGCGGACGAGGATGTGGACTAGCTCGTCGTGGAAGGTGGCGCCGTCGTCGGCGGTTTTGAAATAGCCTTGGGCCATGCCCCAGTCGCGGATGGTTTCGGCGACGCGGGCGACGAGCTGGCGGACTCCGGTTTCGCGTTCGGGGGTGCCGATTTTGCCGTGCAAGTATTTCGAGGCCACGATATTGGTGGCGGTCATGGACCAGTCTTTGGGGACTTCGACGTCTTTTTGTTCGAAGATGATGCCGCCGTGGGAATCGGTGATTTGGGCCAGGCGGAGTTCCCATTCGACCTCGTTGTAAGGGGAGACGCCGGGCTTCGTGAAGAAGCGGCGGACGGAGAGGCCGGGGGACTTTTTCTTGGCGAGGGTCGACGCAGGGGCTGCGGTGGTTTCGGTTACGGTTTTCAGTTCTGGCATTGGGCTCTCCATTAATTAGATTCTAGTCGTGCTGCTGCCGATTCGCGGCGTCCGGGGGAACGGGGAATCGGGGATTTCAAAGATCGTTTGCCCCTCGGGGCTTACCTTAGCGGCTAAAGCCGCGCCTTCAAAAGATCGCTAGCGCGGCGCTGAAGCGCCGCGCTTCCACGGTGGCGTCAGGGATCCATAGGTCGCTGGCGTCACCGTTCCTCCGGTTAGAAACCGGAGGGCATTGGGGTTGGACAGTGACGGTTGGCGGCGGCTCCAGAGTCTAGCTGCGGGGACGTCGGGGTGCGGGTCAGCACGGTGTTGGCTCGGCCGCTCGCTTCGCTTGCGGGGCGGACGAATGCGTCCGCCGCTACGTGCGTGTCGGCGATCGCGGGGAAGAGGGATTGTTGGCGGTCGTCTGGTTGGGGGATGTATTCCGTGGCGGGGGTCAGCTCGAGGAACGTGGCGAAGTGGGAGCCGATTCCCGTCGCTTTTTCGGCGGAGGAGACCATCCATTGATTCAGGGCGCTGCAGATGCTGTGGCGCTGGGTTTGGTCTTCGACTACGACAAAGCGGACGAAGTAGCGGCCGGGATTACGGCGCGAGAGCATGCGGTCGAGGACGAAGGCCATGTCGTCGTCTTCGAAGAATTGGGTTACGGCTAGCATGCGGCGGGGGGACTCGGCCGTCATCCGTTTTTGGGCTTCCGGGGAGACTGCCCCGGCGGCTAAAGCCGCAATCGAGGGGCCGGCTGACGCGGCGCTAAAGCGCCGCTCTTCCACGTTTGAGTCCACGGCCACATTCGACCCTAAAGCCACGTTCGGGGCTAAATCCACGTTCGAGCCTAAGCCCGCGATCGAGCCGAAATCCATGATTTCTTCGGCTACGGCGAAGACGCCGGGTTTGCTGGGGACGAACAGGAGGCTGTGGGGGGAGTCGCAGCGGAACCAGCGCGACCATTGCAGGCGGCGATAGTCCAGGGGACGATCGAAACCGTGGCGCGCTAAAGACTCTGTGACTAAACGGGTTAGACCTTCCATTCGGGGCTCCTAAATCTGTGTTGCCGGGTTCTGCTGCGCGCCGGAGAAAAGGAAATTTTCCTGGTCTGCCGGTGGGCAGGTCTCGTTGACTCTTGCCTTCCGTTGCTGGCGGTGCTGCTACGGCTTACTCACAACCTGCGCTTCGAAAGTCGCCCCCGGGGGAGGGTCGGGAACGGCCACCGCACTTTTATTCGGCACTTCCGTTTGGGCTTCGGGCTTCCCGAGAAGCCTGAAGGTTGAACATCCCTGGGTTAAGGTTTTGGGCGCCGGGCTTACGGATCTGGAAGCCCGGGCGCCTGGAACCTTTTCTGCCTGCGGAGGGCGCCGAGTCACCTCTGGCTGGGCGCCGGACCGCTTGCTTTCCTGTACTGCTTTAAATTCCGTCCCATTCCCGTGAGGCGGAATTTTCTGTGCTTGGGATTGCAAAGTTACTCCCGCAGATTGTGCCTGTCAAGAGGGAAACACTATAGGTTGTATCCCTAGCAATGACGGGCTTGGTGCGGGGTTAGGGCCTGATTTTCCACATTGTGGAAATCGGAGGACGCGTGAGATTGGTTGCGGGTGGGTCGGGATTCCCGTTTTGGACCCGCATCTTGCGGCAAGGGCTTGGGTTGCGGCGGGGAGAATTTGCGAGGTCGGGATCAAGAAGGGCTCCGTTTTTCTTCCCCGTTCAGTTCCAACCACCGGGCTAAAGCCCGGGTGAATCGATTGGGCGCTTTTACGCGGCGCTGAAGCGCCGCTCTTCCACGGTTGCGCAAACGATCGCCCGTGGGTTTGGTGATCGCGGCGCCTGCGTTTACATCAGGTGAAGGCGCGGAGTGGGCGCGCGGCGGTCGCCGCAGGGCTGGGGAAGTTTGCGGCGGACGCGAGCGGGGGCATCTTCGCGGACATTGTCTTGACCGGCGTTATTCTGACGGACGTTGTCGTGGCGACTTATGAGATGGTCATCGACCCGGTGGCTGCCTACGGGCGGTTTGCCAAGTTTGACTCGATCGAGTTTGAGTTGGTCGAGTCTGAGCTGCTCGAGCGCTGCTTCTTCGAGCTTTACTTCCTCGAGCTTTATTTCTTCGATTTCTAGCGGCTCGAATTTCTGGCGGTCGAGTTTGTGATTGCGAACTCCCGCGACCGATTTTTCCGGGCGCGAGTTTTCGGTGAGTGAGACTTCGATGATGGCGGATTCGTGTGTCGCGGACATGGGGACGTAGATGTCTTCGAAGATGCGGCGAGGTGCGATGCTGAGCACGCCGTCGGAGGATTCGACGAGGTAGTCGCCTTTGCGTCCGCAGTGCTGGCGGCCGAGGTGATCGACGAAGCTGAGAGAGGAACTGAGTTGTTTGGCTTTGACGAGGAAGCGTGTGCGGTATGTCTTCCACTGCTCTGATTTCATGTGGCGCGGACCCGAGTACGAATCTTTCTGCGTAAATTTTGAATGCGGTCGACAGCCGGCTCGCCCCCGCCGGCGCGACTTGAATTTTTTGTGAAGGCGAAGGTGACTGTACGAGCGAAATGGGCGCGGGTCAATTCAGTATTTTTGGTGCAGTTGAGGAAAAAGATGGCCGTGGATTTTCCCGAAACGGGAGCGACGAATGGAGAGCGCGAGACCAGTCATCGGTGCGCTGGATGGGGCTGTTTTTGCTTGAGAACGCAGTGGAGGTTCGTAATTTCGGTGGCTCGGGTTGTCGGAATGTCCACAGGGTGTGCACAGGAAATACAGAAAGGCGGGTCGCGTCGCCGGCTGAGATTTGATGGACCGCAAGAGAAAGACCCCACTTCTCGCGCAGAGTACGCGCGAGAAATGGGGCACCCGGCGAAAACTTCAACTACAGAGGGACGGAGGAGGTCAGTGTTTTTCGAACCATGCGAGCAGACGGTGTTCGAATTCTTCGGGGGCGGTGCTGAGGGCGCCGCAGTGGTCGGCGGCGGGGACTGGCCAGAGTTCTGTGTCGGGGGCGTGGGCGTGGATGATTTGCGAATGGCGAAGGGGGATGTTGCTATCCACTTCGCCATGGATTAAGAGAATTGGAATGCTGGTCGCAGCAGCGGAGTTTTCGGGTGAGATATTTTGCATGTCCAGGTGATATTTGAGGCGGGCGCGGAGGAAGGCGATCTCGACTAAGGGGCGCAGGATGGTGCGTCCTACCCAGGGGCCTTGGTGGAAGGGTTGTCCCATGCGGTCGTAGGCGATTTCGCGAAAAGTGGCGAAGGGAGATTCGGCGGCTACGGCGCAGAGGTTGGGGTGAGTGTCGAGCGATTGGAGGAGTTGGGCTGCGCCCATGGATTCGCCTAGGGCGTAGATGCAGTGATGTGACGGCTCTGGTGGAATCTGGGTTTCTAGAAAATCGCTCCACTGGTGAATGTCGTTGCGTTCGAGGAGTCCGTAGGTTGCGACGGGGCCGTCGCTCAGGCCGTGGGCGCGGGCGTCGGGGAGCAGGATGGTGAATCCGTGGGGCAGGAGGAGATGGGCGTAGCCGAGCATGCCGAGGCGGTTGTCGCCTAGGCCGTGGAGGAGGAGGACGGCGTCGCCGTTGGGGTGGTGGGGGCGGATTAGCCAGGCGCGGAGAGTGGCGTGGTCGGGGGTGGTGATGGAGACGTTGGTTAGGTCGGCGTCTTGGGCGCGGGTTTCGGTGAGGACTGCGGCTGTTTCGGTTTCGGTTAGCGGGCGGCGGGCGGGGTGGAGTGTGGCGTCGGCTAACGTGATGCCGCTGATGGTGCAGAGGGTTAGGTAGAGGATTAGGGCTAGGAGTGAGTAACGGGCGCGGCGGGATTTGCGCATGGTCTGAGGGATTGTACGGGGTTCCGGTGGAGGTGGTTCCGGGGAATGTCGAGGTCTCGTCTGGGTGGGGAAATAAAATCAAAATCCCCACTGCTCGCAAAGTGCGCGAGAAATGGGGCACCCGGCGTGTGGCACAGACCACAAAAAGTCAAAGACCCCACTCTAGTCTGTGCAAAGAACGCAGAGACTAGAATGGGCCACCCAGTTTTAATTTACTGATCGATTCAGTGGTGCGCCAGGGCGGGTTCGTGTGCGGATTTGCCGGATTTGAAGGCGGCGTAGCGTTTGTTGATTTCGTCCCAGTTGAGGACGTTCCACCAGGCGGCGAGATATTCGGGGCGGCGGTTGTTGTATTTCAGGTAGTAGGCGTGCTCCCAGACGTCGTTGCCGAAGATGGGGTAGTGGCCTTGGGTGATCGGGTTGTCCTGGTTGGGCGTGCTCATGATGTGGACTTCGCCGCCGGGCTTGCCGGCGAGCCAGACCCATCCGCTGCCGAACTGGCCGGCGCCGGCGGCGTTGAACTTGGTTTGGAAATCTTTGAAGTTGCCGAAAGTCTTGGTGATGGTGTCGGCGATGGGGCCGGTGGGATCGCCGCCGCCGTTGGGCTTCATGATCTTCCAGAACATGGAATGGTTGACGTGGCCTCCGGCGTTGTTGCGGACGGCTGCGCGAATGTCTTCGGGGATGGCGTTGAGGTCGCGGATTAGATCTTCGGCGGATTTGCCGGCTAGTTCGGGATGCTTTTCGATGGCAGCGTTCAGATTTTTGACGTAGGCGCCGTGATGCATGTCGTGGTGCAGGGTCATCGTCTGCTTATCAATGGTGGGTTCGAGTGCGTCGTAGGCGTACGGAAGGGGGGGTAGTTCGTGAGCCATAATTTGGGTCCTCCAAAAGTGAGATGACGGGACGCTGGGTTTTGATGCAAGTGTAATGAGGGAGATTATAGCGCGGGGTGGGCGGTGCGTTCTTGTGGAACGAGGCTGCTTGGTGCTGGTAGGGATGCTTCGACTGCGCGGCGAGGGTCGCTTCGCTCTCCTCGCTGCTTCGCTCAGCATGACAATGCTTCTTTAATATTGTTTATTTGCGGCCTAGGAGGCGGATTCTGGAGGTGAAGGAGCGGCCTTGGCAGGCGGTGAAGGTGGGTTGCAGGTGCGAGGGGTCGATGACGGCGTCTACTACGTAGGGGTTGCAGCGGTCGGTGATGTTGTCGAAGCCGCCGCGGAGGGCCAGGTAGTAGCCGAAAAGGTGGAAGCGTTTTTCTAGTTGCAGGTTGAGCCCGAAGTAATAGGGGTAACGGTCGGCGCCGGGCGGGGTGATTAGTTCTTGCTGGTCGTTTAGCTCGGCGAAGGGGAATCCGGTGCGGGCTTCGGCGGAGTAGGCGAGTTCGAGTTGATGGAGCACGGGCAGCTTGAAGAAGGGGACGTAGCCCCAGGTTAGGAAGCGGTTGGGAGTGTCCCAGGGGTAGGGGCCGGGTTGCTGGGGGCTGAGGATGGGGGTGTCGACGTTGAAATCTAAAGCCTGATTGGAGTGGGCGCTGGAGCGGGTGTAGGAGCCCATGATCATATAACTTTCGCGGAAATTGTGGCGGAGGGTGAGTTGGAGGGCGCGGTAGTGATCGTCCCGCGCGTTTTCGAGGGTGAAGTTGCCGCCCAGGGTTGAGGCGGAGGTGTTGTAGGCGAATCCGCGGCTGCCGTGGCGGTCGAGGAATTCGGCTTTCAGATAGATGGCGGCGGGGAGTTTGTGCTCGAGGCCGACGCTCCAGTTGATGAAGAGTGGGGCCTGGAGTTTGCCGCTATTGACGGTGAACGTGGTGCTGACGGGGCCGGTGGTGGTGACGCAGGTGGGCATGCAGGTTGGATTGATCGAGAAGAATGTGTCTTGCCGGGTGCCGGCGTAGGGGCGGGCGATCAGGAAGATTGGCGTGGCGTCGTCGACGAGGCCAATGCCGGCGGAAATTTTGGTGTTGCCCGAGCTGTCGAGGACGTAGGTTGCGGCCAGGCGGGGAGAGATCACGGCCCGACGAACGATCTGGTCCCAGTCGAGGCGGATGCCGGGTTCGACGAGCAGGCGGTTGGTGATGCTCCAGCGGTCTTCGGCGTAGGCGCTGGCTTCGGTATTGTATTGGTCGTGCAAGGGCGCGGCGCCGAGCGGAGTTGGACCGAAGGTTGAATAGCGAGTGCAGGGGAAATTTACGTCCTGCGGGGCGGTGAGGCAGATGTTGGCGGGCTGCGCTGTAGGGACGTCATCGGTGAGGTAGATGATGGGCTGACGCGCGAACTGGGCGTCGTAGAAAAGGCGATCGAGATCGACGCCGAATTTGAAATCGTGGCGGCCGTACCATTGATGAGGAGGCAGGTAGAGATTCGACAGGGCCTGCCAGCGGCGGGCGCGGGTTATGTCGGTTAAATAGTAATTGCCGAACGCGGTGTCGGGTGTGGGTTCGTAGGGGGCCGTGCCGTAGGGAGTTAGATGGGCATCGTATTGGTCGAAGGCGAATCCGGCTTCGAGGAGTTCTCCGCCCGGGAAGTAGTGCTGGTCTTTTGCGGTGGCGATGTAGGCGGAGGAGACATTCCTTGGAGTGGTTGCTTGCGGACTCAGGGGAGAAAGAAGGCCGTATTGATCGTGAATATAGTTCATCAGAAAACTGGTGGTGAGGATGTTGCGGCTGGTTAGGTTGGTTTGAAATTTGGTGAGGTTGTCGAAGCGGAGGACGTGGTCGTTGTCGGCGCCGACGGGGAGTTCGGTGTAAATGATGTTGTCGTATTCTCCGTCGAAGGCGTTGTAGAACCAGATTTTTCTTTTCTTGATGGGGCCGGAGAAAGTGAAGTGCGGGAGGAACTGGTCGAAGCGTAATCCGTGCTTGTCTTGTGCTGACGGGATGAAGTCGGTGGCGAAGAAACGGAAGTGATCGTCGCCGATGCCGGTGTTGAGGCTGAGGAGGCCGCCGGATCCTTTGCCGGCTTCGGCGGGCTCGCGGGAGGGTTCGACTCTTATGGAGCGAAACGCGTCGGTGCTGACGCGAACTAGGAGTAATCCGTTGGCGGGTTGGGTGACGTTGAAGCCGTCGAGCTCGGTGACGGTTTGGTAGGTTTCGGCGCCGGCGACGTGGGGCTGGCCGTACTGGTCCGATACGAGACCGGGAATGAAGTTGAGGGCGTTGCGGTAGTCGTTGGTGGCGGGATAGACGATGTTGAGGACGTCAAGGCCACTGATGGTTTCTTGCGCGGAGATTTGTGCGGGGTCGATGGCGGGAGGGGATTCGTGGACATCGACAACTTCGCGGATTTCTTGCTGGTGCGAGATGGAGACTTCGATGCTCGAGGTTTGCGTGAGTTGGACGCTGGGCTCGACCAGGGCGTAGAAATTTTCTTTTTCTACGCGCAGTTGATACTGGCCGGCGGGGAGTTGGGGGAACTGGCAGCGTCCGGTGAAATCGGTTTGGCAGTGTAGGGGTGGCTGCGGCGGGGATTCTAGTTGGACGCGGGCGGAAGGGACGGCTACTCCGTTTTCGTCGACTACGGTGATGGTGGGGATGGGCGCGGATTGGGCGGCGGCGGTAGAGAGCAGGGCGAGCGTGAGGAGGACAGCACGCATACGGTCAGGGTTATTCTACGGTGGGATGGGTTCTGGAGTTAGGCCTGGCTTGTTAAGTCAGAGCGAAATCCCCACTTCTCCCAAAGAACGCGAGAAATGGGGCACCCGTCTTGTCCTGCCCCCTTTTACTTCGCCCTGCATACAGACGGGCGTCAGTCGTGGCGAGGGCGGGGAAAGCACGTTCCTACACTCCCGCGAAGTGCGCGCTCGCTCGGAATGACAAACTTTTATTTCTTGGGCGAGCAGACTCTTTCCTTCCGAACGGCTCTTACTTGCGGAGAGGAACTTAGGCGCGGCTGGCGAGGTATTCGCAGACGCGGTGGATGGTGTCGCGCTGGCCTTCGTTCAGGGTTAGGAATTCGAAACCGTAGCGCAGGCCCTGGCGGTAGCGGACGATGGCGCGCACTTTGATGGGATAGGGCGCGAGGGGGAGCGGGATTTCGAGAGTGACGATCTCGCCGGTTTCCAGGCTGCCGGTTAGGGTTGCGCCGATGCCGTCCTGGCCCATTTCGGTGGAGCGTCCCCAGCAGGCGCGGAACTCGCCGGCTTGAAACATTTTTACTTGCAGGCGGACGTCGAGGACGAAGCGGGGGAAGCGGCGGGTGAAAGTGACTTTGCCGGCAGGGGCGCTGGAGGGCGAACGGGTGCCGCTTCCGGTATCTCCGCCCGCGGCTGCGCCGGCTGCGGCTGCTTTTGCTGCTTTTTCTTCCGGAACTTTTTCTTCTTTACTCATGCCGATCTACTCATGCCGATCTACTCATGCCGATCTACACGCCAATCTACTTGCGCCAATCTGCCCACGCGAACCTTTACTCATGCAAATCGTTAACGTACTAATTCCCGTGCAGCGGGTAGCCGGGCTCGAGCGGGAGTTTGCCGGCAACCTTGACCACTGCGACACTGCTATTAATCGCGTAAACGTCGACGACGCCAATGGCGCCGGGTATGGATGCGACTCTCTCGACCAGGTCTTCATCGGAATCGACGATCATGACGGCTGGGTGACCAGCGCGCCCGTGATTAGCCGCGGCGATGAGATCTTTCACCGGCGCTTCCGGGAGTTCATAGACTTTTTCGAGAAGAACCTTCATCTCCGGTGCTGACGGATTGCGCATGATGAACGTGACCGACTTGCCGTCGGGCCAGCGGGCGGCCTGTCCCTTGCAGACCTTCACCAAGTCGGCCAGAGTAATGGTGGATACGGAATTGACCTTATTGGAGACGATGGCGAGATCGCGGGCCGCGGCCGCGGCGACGCTGGCGATGAGGAATAAGGCGACACTCAGGGTTCGACGGTGGAACACACGCGCTCTCCGGGCCTGGGCGAAAAGGGCCTTGCAGTGATTTTCATGGAAATGGGTCACCGGCTCAACGTAACTAAGGTCATGTGTCGGCGGGGGTTATGGTAATCGGGGGATCGCATGGAGTTGGAGACGATGGGGTTCGGTTGAACTCTGAAGTGGACCCTTCAGATTGATGCCGGTGAGTGCCTATGGACGGGGGTGATTTGTTGCAAGAAAGTAAACCCCGACGAGCGAGATTTCATCGTATGTCTGCCACAGGTTGCGGGGGACTTGGCAAGTCGCTGGGGATAGGGTAGGCTATGCCTTCTCCTTGGTACAAAGAACATCCGAACGAGGATCACTCGCCCATGACGAATCGAGTAGCCTACGCTCCGCATGATTTCCAACAGATGTGCAAGCACGCCGAAAGAGACCACGAGTCGAAAAAACTTGTGGTGCTGATGGAACGCGTGAAGAGACAGATCGCAGCGCGCCAGAATCCGGGGGTAAAGGGGGAAGTGGCGAAACCTCCGATCGGGGCGACGACGCTGGAGTCAGGAGTGTTGCGGCTGCCCAGCCGTTCCGCTCCGCTGGAAAGATAATCATCGCAGCGGATGCTGCTGATCTATTTTTTCTCTGCGCGCGTGCGGGAACCCTTGATTTTCCTGCTGTGTGCGGCGAGGAAAACTTTTCTCATTTCACATTTTAGTTTTGCGCTAGAATGGGCGAGTTTTCGGCGGACTCGTCCGCGATTGGCGAATCTGCTTTTGCCTTCCCCCAGGAGGTAGTAGATGTACCGGTCTTACTCGAGTTCCCAGCCGGACTCGCGTCCATTTCTGGACGTGGAGTCTCAACTCCGCAATTTTTCTCAAGATTTTGCCATGGCGTTCAACACAGGAAACTACGATCAGGCGGCGAGCCTGTTCGCAAGCGAAGGCGTGTTGATGGCCACGCATCGCGACGGGGCGTACGGACAGAAGGCCGTGGAACGCACTCTGCGGCAGTTGGGGGAAGCGGGGTACGGCGATCTGCGACTGGAGACTACGCGCGTGGAATATTCTGGCGACATGGCGATGGAGATTGGACGGTTCTCGGTGGTGGTGCGGAAGGCGGACGGGACGAGGCTGCCGGAGCGCGGAAATTATGTGAAAGTTTGGAAGCGGCTGGGAGCGTGGCGGTTAATGGCGGACTGCTGGAGCGGGACTCCGCTGGCGGTGAGTGATCGCGCGGCGTGATCTCGCGGAGTAATAACAGGGGGGTGGTCCGCGGAATCGAAATTCGCACTTGCGTTGGGGCGGGAACGGCGAGTACGGTCTGTGGTCATGAGTGAGCAGGTGGCGGCAGCAGGGAATGTGCGCGGACATGGGGCGGGAGCGAAGCAGGGCGATCTGAGTCACAACCGAATCCCGGCGGATCGAGTGCAGGCTGACCCGGGGCAGTATTGTCCGAATTGCTCAGCGAAATTGCGGGAGAGCCGGTGCAAGTTGAAGTGTCCGCTGTGCGGGTTTTATTTGAGCTGTTCGGATTTTTATTGAGTCGGGTGTTACACATCAGGCGGCGGACCTCGGCCCCAGTCAGAATCAAAATCAAAAATCAATTAAAGATCAAAGAGCAGATCATTTGGCTTCACCGGCTCTTTCGATTCACCTCGGAGACGGATCCGGGTACAATCGCGGGGAAATATGTTCCGGCATCATCGCCGTGGAGAGGATTCTCTGTGGGTTCACTCGGTTTAAGAGCCGCAGTTTTGCTGCTGATGCTTGCTTCCGGTTTTGCCGGTTTAGCGAATGCTGACCAGCATTGCCACGTGGCAGCGGCGCACGACACTCTGCCCGCGGATAAGGCGTACGTTGCCGGCAAACTGGGCGACGCCGAGGGCCTGTATCGCGAGGCGGTGAGCCAGAGTCCGCACGATGCGGAGATGGACGCAGGGCTGGTGCGCACGTTGCTGCGCGAGCAAAAAGTCGACGACGCGAGTTCTACGGCGCAAGCTGCGCTTGCGGCCAAGCCCGATTCCGTTCCGCTGCTGACGGCGCTGGCTGAAGTGCAATACCGGCAGGGCAAGATTGCCGAAGCTGCAGGCACGGCCGACCAGGCTTTTCGCGTCGACCGGTGCTACGGGCGGTTGTATCTGCTGCGCGGGCGGATTCTCCGCCTGAATTCCATGTACGCCTCGGCGAATCGTGCGATCGGCATTGCACATCAGCTCGATCCCTGGGACTCTGAGATTCGCGGGGCGTGGGTGCAGACGCTGCCGCTCGAGAAGCGCGTCGACGAGCAGAAACAATATCTCGCCACGGCGACCAGCATTGATTCCGGGGAGCGTGGACGCGGGGAAAAGTACCTGAAGTATCTGCTGGCCGAGGCCGCCAACCCTGGGAAAAACTGCCGTCTGGCTTCGTCAACCACATCGACCGAGCTGCAGCTGATTCCTTTGTGGTCGGATGATAAGTTCACGTGCGACCGATACGGTTATTGCGGGCAGACCGGCAAACATATTCTGGGTTGGGGGCTGCACGTTTTTTTCAACGGAAGGGAAGGTCAGCTGGAAGTGGATAGCGGAGCGTCGGGACTGATGCTCAGCCGGGCGGTGGCGGACCGGGCTGGACTGAAGCCGGACGAGCGAATTCAGATGGGAGGGATTGGAGATCAGGGCGAGCAAGGCGGATACACGGCGAAGGTGGATTCGATCAAGGTCGGCGGGCTGGAGTTTCGCGATTGTATGGTGGAGGTGACGGATCGTAAGGAGATCATTGGGATTGACGGGCTGATTGGCACCGACGTGTTCAGCAGCTATCTGGTGACGCTGGATTATCCGATGCGGAAGTTTAGCCTGGCGACGCTGCCGCCGCGTCCGGGAGATGATAGCGCTCCGGCGCTCAATACGGAAGCCGCCAGCCAAGGTGCGGGAACGAGTGCTGGGACGGCGCAATCGGCGGGGCCGCAGGATCGCTACATCGCGCCGGAGATGAAGGACTACGTGCCGTTTTTCCGGGCGGGGCACTTTGTCATCGTTCCCGTGACACTCAACCACAAGACTGAACGGCTGTTCATGGTGGATAGCGGAGCGTTCAGTTCGAGCATTTCGCCGGAGGCCGCGGCGGCCGTCACCAAGGTGCATGGATCGATGGTGACGATTCAGGGGCTGAGCGGGGAGGTGAAGAAGGTTTCGGAGGGCGATCAGATCGTGTTCAATTTCGGCGGCATCCAGCAGACGAACACTAATCTGTTTGCGTTCGATACTTCGAACATGACGCGAGTCGCGGGGCTGGAAGTGTCTGGTTTTCTTGGCAACACGATTCTTCGCGAACTGGCGACGCATATCGATTACCGGGACGGGTTGATCAAGTTCGATTACGACCCGCGGCACGGGAATCGGGATTTTTCGAAATGATGGGCGGCGCCGCAGCTAGGCTTTCGCGCAAGGGCAGAGACGCGGGAGATCCCCTTCGACTTCGCTCAGGGCAGGCTCTCGCTTCGCCTGAAGAACGGCTCCGCTCGGGATGACGACGCTGAGAAAGCCAAACTGCGCCAGCACTACATGACGACGCACGCCGACCTGACGGGACTGCGAGATTCCGAATACAATGATTTGCGGCTTTACGAAATCATAACGAGGAGAGAATCATGCAACGCAAGGCTAGCGCGGTTTGGAAGGGCGGATTGAAGGATGGGAAGGGCGTGATTTCGGCGCCGGGTGGGGCGCTGAACAATACGCCGTATTCGTTCACTTCACGGTTTGAGAATGGGGCGGGGACGAATCCTGAGGAGTTGATTGCGGCGGCGCATGCGGGATGTTTTTCGATGGCGCTGTCGGCGCAGCTGGGCGGGGCGACTCCTCCGCTGACGCCAGAGAGCATTTCGACGAGCATCACACTGACTATGGAGAAGCTGGATTCGGGATGGACGATTACCGAGAGCCACATTGACGTTGTCGGCAAGGTGCCGGGGGCGGATGCGGCTACGTTCCAGAAGTATGCGGAGGCGGCGGAGAAGGGATGTCCGGTGTCGAAGGTGCTGAACGCGAAGATTACGATGACGGCGAAGCTGGAGTAGGATTCCTGGAAGAAGAACGTTCCCTGAAAGTCTGTAGTGGGCCCCATTCGATCCAGTATTTTCGATTGCAAAGGAGAGCCTATGGCAGCGATCAAGCAGACGACGCACATTACGCGACGGGGATTTTTCGAAAGAAGTGTGGGAGCGGTGGCAACGGCAGGAATGCTGACGGCCTCTGGAGTGGCACGGGCTTCGGATTCTCCGGGGCAGACTGCGAAATCGGATTCAGGCGTTCTGACTGGGAAAATCGCGCTGGAGGAACACTTCGTAGTTTCGGAAACACTCGAAGCTAGCTTCGCTGCTTTGGGCAGTCAGGAATTTCAACACCGGATTCAAGAAATTGGCAGTGGGCGAATTGCGGAGATGGACCGGTCAGGAGTGGAACTGTGCGTCCTGTCGTTGACGGCGCCGGGAATTCAGGGGATTCCCGATACTTCTCAGGCGATCGCAGTGGCACGACGAGCCAATGATCATCTGGCCGAAGAGATCGCGAAATATCCCAAGCGGCTGAAAGGTTTTGCTGCGCTACCGTTGCAGGATCCGCAGGCTGCCGCGCGGGAATTGACACGCTGCGTGAAGGAGCTAGGCTTCTGCGGCGCACTGGCGAATGGGTACTCGCAGATTGGGGATGCCGATTCGGCGGTGTTCTATGATCTGCCGCAGTACCGGCCTTTCTGGGAGACGGTGCAGCAGCTCGACGTGCCGTTTTATCTTCATCCCCGCGTGGCTCTAGCCAAACACCAACCCGCGTATGAAGGCCACCCGTGGCTGACTGGTTCGATATGGGGATTCGCGGCCGAAACTTCGATTCACGCATTGCGTCTGATGGGCAGTGGTCTTTTCGACGAGTATCCTAAGCTCAAGGTTATCCTTGGACATCTTGGGGAAGGACTGCCTTGCAGCATTTGGCGGATTGACAACCGCATATCCCGGACGATGGCGGCCCGGCCGAAGGCGAAACTGCCGATTGGGCAGTATTTGCGGGAGAATTGCTACATTACGACCAGCGGTAATTTCCGTACGCAGACGCTGACCGAAGTGATGCTTGAAGTTGGCGCAGACCGGATCTTGTACTCGGTTGACTATCCGTTCGAGGATATGGGGTTGGCCGCCGACTGGTTTGACCATGCTGCCATCAGCGAATCGGACCGGATTAAGATTGCGGGTGGCAACGCGCGGCGGCTTTTGCGTCTATGAGTGGAGACTACGATGGGTGGCAAGTGGTGCGCTCTGGCTTACGCATCAGGCCGGTTGAGCGGGAGATCCTTCGCTACGCCTGAAGAACGGCTCCGCTCAGGATGACAGAGTGAGCGGTTTGACAGGTAGCGTCGTGGCTGTAGAATAGAAATGTAAGTCTTCCTGACACGGCGACCGAGGTGGTCGCCGCTGCTATGTAGGTTCACTTGCCATCGTGGCGGAATTGGCAGACGCGCATGGTTCAGGTCCATGTACTCGCAAGGGTGTGGGGGTTCGAGTCCCTTCGATGGCACCATTGATTTTTCTTTCGCCCCTTCGGGGCTGATCTCATTTCCTGCTTAGGCACCCACGGCTTGCGCCGTGGGCCGCATTCTTGCGCCGCTTCGCGGCTTTCGGGCCTTGTCTTGGAGGCCGAAAACAGCGGGTTCCTCCACTACGCCGTCGCTTGCGCTCCGGCTTCGGTCGGAATGACAAGTAAGAGAAGATTGCGGCAAACGTGAAAAAGGCGATCTCTGGTTGGAGATCGCCTTTTTGCAAATCAGGGGTGGTTTACAGCGGCTGGACGTTCTCAGCTTGCCAGCCCTTGGGGCCCTTGGTCACGTCGAACTGCACGGTTTGGCCCTCTTGCAGGCTACGGAAGCCGCCCGCTTGAATCGCCGAGAAATGCACAAAAACGTCTTCGCCGGACTGGCGGCTGATGAAGCCGTAGCCCTTCGCGTCGTTAAACCACTTTACTGTTCCTTGTTCTGCCATGGTGTTAGGTGTTCCTTTTTTATGTGTATCGATTTTACGCTGGAGAGAATTCGGAGGTACTACGAGAGGTAACTGGCTGTTGAGGCAAGTGCTACTCACGTCCGATTCGGACTAACGTACTCCTTGACGGTACACGTAAAATAGAAGAATAGCAAGCTGGAATGTGAAAGGGGCTCGGTTGGGATGTGGACGAGCAACTTCCCGCTTGCGGGTTTGCATCTGGAGGGATTATGCGAAAGCTTCGGTTTGCCCTCTGTTTTGTGGCTTTGTTCGTGGTTTCCTCGCTGGTTTTGTCCTGTGGGACAGGTTCGCAGGGTCCGGGGCAACTGCAAGCATCATCTTGAGTCCGGCAACGGCGGACGCGCAGAATTATCCTGGCGGGCAGGTGCCGTTTGTGGCTACGGGTAATTACATGAATCCGACGCGCAAGCTTACGCCGCAGCCGGCGCTGTGGGGTGCGTGCCGGCAGAGCGTGCCGACCAGTGAAGTATCGGTTACGAAGACAGGCGTGGCGCAATGCGCCAGCGGAGCCAGTGGCTCATATATGGTGTTTGCATTCCAGCTGACCAACTGCACCGTGCTCACCGCGTGTGGTGGAGGATGCACGGTGATGGGCAGCGCGCAACTCACGTGCCCATAGGCGTGAGCGTCGCCCACGCGCAGGATGCTATCGGTTTGCCCGGCAAGATAAGGGCAAACAGCGTATACTTGAAATACTTAACCTCGAAGACCTAAGCCCTATTTACGCCTTCGCGATTGAGAGATCGAGAGGCGTCTTTTCTGCAGTAAGGGCGTGTTCCTGAACAAGTCAGTGTTAACTGGGCTGGACGGGGTAAGCCTGCGCCGTTCTTGGAAGTAGATTGTGACGAGGATATTTGGGCCAGGGGAAGATGACGTTTGTTTGCGGTCCGATCCGGAATGACGGGGGTTTAATTATGTCCAGAGTTAACGGCGATAAATCGAGATTCAACCGAATACGCAAGCAGAACGCTGCCAAGCGGATGCGAAACCGTAAGCTGCTGAAGAATGCGGAACTGCAAGCCAAGCCGGTGGCATCGGCGACCGAGAGCAAGTCGGCCTGAGTGCGATCTGAGTCACGACAGCAGGTGACGACGAGTTGTATGCAAGATTATTTTTTGAAAGAGGAAATGCGATGAAGAATCTATACGTAGGAAATTTGCCCCACAGCACGACCGAGTCGGAATTGCGAACGGTGTTCGAGGCGCACGGTGCGGTGGAAAAAGTGAGCATCGTGACGGATCGGGAGACCGGGCGAGCCCGGGGGTTCGGGTTTGTGGAGATGACCAATCCTGCTGAGGCCGATAAAGCGATTGCGGCTCTGAACGGAACCGAGTTGGGCGGGCGCGCGTTGAAGATCAACGAAGCGCAGCCGAAGACGGACCGTCCGCGGGGGGGCGGCAGTGGCGGTGGAGGCAAAAAGTTTGGCGGTGGCGGCGGTGGTGGAGGACGCGGGCGCGATGATTATCAGGGACATGCCCGGCAGCCGCGCGAGCCGCGCTGGTAATTTTTTGGAGACGCCGGAACGGGATGGTGCGGAACGGCGCCGCAGGCACTGAGGACGTGAGGACTTAGGAACATCAGCAATTCAGAACATCTGTAACAAGAACCAGGAGGAATTGTGAATGCCACGAGGACGATCAACTTTTACTAAGCGCCAGAAAGAACAGACGCGGCAACAGAAACAGCGCGATAAGGCTGAGCGCAGGGTGCAGCGGAAAGAGAACAAGCCGGAGGGGGAAGTCGTCGACGAGATGCAGGAACTGCGCGAGCTGGCGGAGGCGCAAGCGGCGCTGTTTCGCGTCGGGGTCGAGGACGAGCCTGGAGCTCCGGAAGTGTTTTTGCCCAACGGTAAGATCGGGCGTTAGTTTCAAGGTAAGAGGAATCGCCGGAGCTTTGGCTCCGGCGTTTTTATTTTGGAATGCTTTCCTACTGCGCCATCAGAGCCTTAACCTGAGTTTCGTTGTCGGTCGCTCCATTGCCGCTTCTGGCGTAGATGACGACGATGCAATCGCCGGCATTCACAGTCACGGGAACCGAGAAAATATTCTCGACCTTACCCTGCAGCGTTGCCTCACCCGTGGCTCCGGGCGCGATCCGATCTACCAGCGGCACGCTGGCAAGGTGCAGCGCATCGTGAGGAAGCCACCCGTGCAGAGTCGACAGCGGCGCCGGATTCGAGAACCCTTGATCGTTGAGGTTCCTCTCGAAGATCCCGCATCCTCCGGGCAGCAGGTAGAAATCGTTCGATGCGCCCCACGACAAGCCTGTCGGAATCGGCCCGTTGTTGTTTGTGCCATCAAATGTACTGTCGCTGATATTTCCAAACAGCTCCAGCAAATGCCCGGCGGTCGCCATCGGGATAGGTACAGCGAATCCCTCACCGTCAATGTCCGTGGCGTTCTGGCATCCGCCAGTCTGGCCAAAACAATATTCGCCTCCCACATCCACTACCGTGTTCGGACTTGCATTGGTTACCGGCTGGTAGGTCAGGCTCAGGTCGGCCGTCATCGTAGCTTTGCCCGCGATGAGCGGGCCGCCGCCGAAGTAAAGGCCCACACATCCAGTCATCGGAACGGGATTCGGAAAATTGAGATTTACGGGAAACGAGGAGTCCGACTGCGAGGGGTTCTTCAGAATGTCGCTCCAGATAATCGTGGCGGCGCTTAAGCTGATGTCATGAGCGGGGCATTTCCCCTCCCAATAGGCCAAAACCCAGAGAACTTCGCTGAAAGTTGGATCGTAGTTCTTCAACGTGAGGGTCCCATTGATCGACAGCAACTCGGCAGGCGATTCCCCACCGTTGAGCACTTGATACATGGCTAAATATGTCGGAAAGCCGTTCTGTGAACCTTGGGAAGTCGTCCGACTTTGCTGAATGTGCAGCACGGGATTCGGAGTGCTCGCCTGCGCTCGCAGGTCGGGAACTCCTAAGCCGGCCAATATGAATGCCGCGCCAAGAATTGCTTTCCAGTCAGTCTTCATATTTCCCGTTATCCTGTCCCTTTCAATTTTGTGAGCCAGTTCGTTTAAGTTGGCGTACTTCGCACAGGGTCTTTAACCCGTCCGCGTGGTAAAAGTCGCCTTGGCCTCGGCGATGGCTCATCGCTAAAACCAGGGAACTCGGAGAAATATTCCAGTCTGAAGGAAGAATTTTTCGCGCCCCGTGTGCTCCGGGATCGAAAACGCCGCGTCAAGCAAAGTCGAAAAGGAAATCCCCACTGCTCGCAAAATGCGCGAGAAATGGGGCACCCGCTCTTGCGTTCGCTTCTAGTTCTTAGACGAAGACTTCGCCAGGCAATCTCGTCAGGGTGCGTGAGGCCAGCGTGTTTTGGACGATGCGGCGGGTTGGGTTGCGCCACTGGGGTCCATTTGCATGCGCTCGATGCGCAGTTTCAGGGTGCGCTCGATGTTGCGGAGTTCTACGATTTCTACTCCGGCGGCCAGCGTGGTCGCGCGTCCGGTCGATCCGGCGCGTCCGGTGCGGCCTACGCGGTGAATGAAATCTTCCGCCATTTTCGGCAGATCATAGTTGATGACGTGGGCGACGTCATCGCAATGCAGGCCGCGCGACGCGATGTCGGTCGCGACCAGGACCTGGAAGCGGCCTTCCTGGAATCCGCTGAGGGCGCCGTTGCGCTGGGACTGGGAGCGATCGCCGTGAATCATGGTGGCGGTGAAGCCGTCGCGGGCCAGTTCCTGGGCGAGGCGCTGGGCGCCGCGCTTGGTGCGGGTGAAGATCAGGGTCTGACCTTTTTCGTTGTAGAGAAGCTGGCGGAGTACGTCGAGCTTTTCGCCGGGGCGGACTTCGTAGGCTTTGAGTTCTACGCTTTCTGCGGGCTTCAAGACTGAGCCGAGAGCTACGCGGACGGGATCGCGCATGTATTCATGCACGAGTCCGGCGACGGAGGCCTCGAGCGTGGCCGAGAAACACAGAGTCTGGCGATTTTTCGGCAACAACGCCAGAATGCGGCGGATGGCCGGAAGGAATCCCATGTCGAGCATGCGGTCGGCTTCGTCGAGCACGAGCAGCTTGATGTGACGCAGGTCGGCGAAGCGGCGGTCGGTGAGATCCTGCAGGCGGCCGGGAGTTGCGATGATGAGCGATGATCCGCGCGCAGGCCCTGGATCTGAGCTTTCTCAGATACGCCGCCGATTACGAGCGAGGCCTGGGGCATGTTTTTGGAGCGCAGGCTCTCATAGACTTCGTGAACCTGCATGGCCAGTTCGCGCGTGGGCAAAAGCACCAGAGCGCGGGCCTGGGCCGCGGGTTCGTTGCGAAGCATTTCGATAACCGGGATGAGAAAGGCTAGAGTTTTGCCGGTTCCGGTCTGGGCGGTGCCGATTACGTCTTTGCCATCGAGAGCGGGCTGAATGGCGCGCTCCTGGATCGGGGTTAAGGTGATGAATTGAGCTGCCGCTAGTTTCTGCTGCAAAGGCGCAGACAAGGGCAGTTCTGTAAATGTGGTCATTCTAGGTTGTTTCTTTCTGGAGGGGCCTGTGGGATACACGTCGATACACTTCGAGTGAAGCTTTCATGCCGCTCGCATTCATTTTTGATTTAACGCTGGAACTAAACGGCGGGCAGGAAAGGCGGAGATGAATCTGATCCAACGAGGGACCACCGCGTCACGAGCAAACCGTGGAAAAAGCGTCAACAACAGTATAGCACAGAGCGACGGCAGGGACAGTTACGACGCGTAATCGGGGCGGTAGCTAGCTTGATGCTGAAACTTATTGTCTCTCGATTAATCTTGAATAAGGGGAAGGGAATTCACTAAGTTCCCTTCCTGGGACAGGGACCTGCAAAGAAAGATCGCTAAGTGAGCCGTCCTAGGCTAGAATTAGCGTTCCCGTTTCTCCAGACAATTGCGAATGGCCGAAACAAAACTCTCTTGCTTCTGGCATAGACCGGACCTTGGCCGGGATACACGGGCCGCGGTTTCGCTACACGGTCACACCAACCGTTCGAAAGAAAGTCTACAGCTGCATTCCGGAGTTGGCCCGCAAGGGCCCGATGCTGCATGAGGCTCTGGAAAAGCAGTGCCGGAAAGTCCAGGATTCCGGTGGATTTCTCGCGGGCGTACTGGACTCCGCCGCTGACGCCCGAAGCTGGCGTACGAGACGGAAAAGAATCAGATCGAGAATACGCTCGGGACTGAAGAGCCTGGTCTCGCTGACGGATCACGACAACATTGAAGCGCCGCTGATGCTGCGCACGGAGCGAGAAACCGGGAAGACGCCGATCTCGCTGGAGTGGAGCGTTCCGTTCGCAGGAACCATTTTTCATCTGGGCGTACATAATCTGCCGAGCGGGCAGGCGCAGGCGATCATGGACGAGCTGGCCGCGTATACGCAGGAGCCGAACGAGCGGCGCTTGCTGGAACTGCTGGCCATGCTCGATGCGTTTCCGGAAGTGCTGGTGGTGTTCAATCATCCGTTGTGGACGCAGACGTTGCGTGGGAGTGCAGCGGGACGGCCAGGCCCTGGATCGATTCCTGAGTCGCGCGGTGCAGTTTCTGCACGCGTTCGAAATCAATGCCACGCGCAGCACCAAGGAAAATAATCGCGTGGGGAAACTGGCAGAGCAGTGGAGTCGGCCGCTGGTTTCCGGCGGAGACCGGCACGGGTGCGCGGCCAGCGGAGCGCTGAATCTGACGGCAGCAGAAACGTTTTGCCGAGTTTGTGGGCGAAATCCGGCAGGAGCAGCGCAGCCACGTGCTGCTGATGCCGCAGTATATCGGAGCCGGTGAGCATCCGCACCACGCGGACTCTGCTGGATGTGATTCGCAATTATCCGGAATATCCGGTTGGTTCGCGGCGCTGGGATGAGCGCATTTTTCATCCCGACGGAACTGGCGGGCCGGACCGGCCGATCTCTCGCTGTGGAAGGCGCCGCCGGCGTTTGTGGAGCAAGATTTTGTCGGGCATCCGGTTGCTGGAGAATGCCACCGTGCAACGCGGCGATGCAGCGCCTTTTCCGGACCGACGGTTCCGGATCTGCCGCGGGAGTTTGCTGCAGAACGTGATTTCGGCTGACGGAGGTGGTTTCGTCCGAGGCGCTGTCGTGAAGAAAGAAAGTCCACGGGTCGCGTTTTTTCCCTGCGTCTACCATGAAGTGGACGGCGTGGCCCAGACCAGCCGGCACTTCGAGGCATTCGCCCGGCGCCAGCGAGATGCCGTTTCTGATGGTGCACGCGGGCCCGCAGCGATGAAGTCACGACCGCAGGGCCGGTCACACGCGTGCAACTTCGAGCGCAGTCCGGTGAAGTTTCCGCTCGACCGGGCGCACGATTACGATCTGCTCTTCCTGCGGCATTACCGGAAACTGGAACCGCTGCTGCGAGAGTTTCGTCCGGATGTGGTGCAGATCACGGGGCCGAGCGATGTCGGGACGCTGGGAGCGTATGTGGCCCACAAGATGAAGATTCCGCTGGCGGCGTCATGGCAAACCAATCTTCACCAGTACGCGCGGAGGCGCATGGCGGCGGCGGTGTCGTTTCTTGCCGAAGACGTTGGCTCGAAAATTGCGGAGCTGACCGAGCGGTTGAGTTTTCGGGCTTCGGCGCGGTTCTACAAAATTCCGCGGCTGCTGTTTGCGCCCAATCAGGAGATGATCCGGGTGCTGGAGGCGGCGACGGGCAAGCCTTGCTACTTGATGTCGCACGCCGTGGACACGGCGGTTTTCAAGCCGGAACTCGCGATCGGAACAGATAGGAACCGTTCCGCATCGGCTATGTGGGGCGGCTGACGGCGGAGAAAAGTGTGCGCACGCTGGCGCGGCTGGAACAAGCGTCTGCTCGACCGGGGCTATCGAGATTTCCGTTTTGTGATCGTGGGGAAGGCGCGGAGCAGGAATGGCTGCGGAACAATATGCGGCAGGCGGAATTTACGGGCGTGCTGACCGGACCGGAGCTGGCGCGCACATTCGCCAACTTCGATATGCTGGCCTTTCCATCGGAGACCGACACGTTTGGGCTGGTCGTGCTGGAGGCGTTTGCTTCGGGAGTGCCGGCGGTGGTGACCGATCGCGGCGGGCCGCAGTTTACGGTGCGGCATGGGAGTTCGGGTTATGTTGCGCGCGACTTCGAGGAGTTCGTTGCCTACACGGCGAGCGCTGATGGCGCAGCCTGAATTGCTCTCAACCATGCGCGTGACGGCGCGGCGGCAGGCTCTGGAGACTTCGTGGGATCGGATTTTTGAGGGTATGTATGAAGCGTATGAGCGGCGCCTAAGCAGCGTCGCGCTTGAAAGCCATAGTGTGTTCGATGTAGCTACGACCTGACAGCGCACTCTGCGCTGGATCCCTTCCAATATCAAAGCAGCGATGCGAACGATTCTCCGCCATTGACGGCGAAGTGTGTGCGCTCAAAGTCGCTAGGCAAGGTGTGGGAAATGGGGCACAATCAGGGCGGGGGGCGGAGGGCTGCAGATTTGAAGATTTCGCAAAAAGGGCTGTACGCGCTGCAGGCGATGATGACGCTGGCTCGTCGGCACGATCAGGGCGCGATCAAGATCCGCGAAATCGCGGCGGAGAGCGATCTGCCGGAGAAGTTTCTGGAACTGATTCTGCTGGAGTTGAAGAATGCGCGCATTGTGGACAGCGTGCGCGGGGCGCGGGGCGGCTACCAGTTGAGGCGCGATCCGGCGGAGATTCCGTTGAGCGATATTATCCGGCTGATTGATGGTCCGCTGGCGCCGATGGGCGATGCGGAGCAGTTGCGGAGCCTGATCGCGAAGGACGCCGATCATCGGGCGCTGTATGAAGTGTTTCTGGCGGTGCGGGATGCGGCGGCGCAGATTCTGGAGCACACCACGATCGCGGATATTGTGGGGGGCGCGGGGAGCAAGGGCCCTGGCGCGAAGAGCAAGACCAGGGCGGCTACAAAAAACTCCACCGGAGCGTAACTTGGGCGTGCTGGCGTCCGCGTTTCGCCCCGGTGACCTGCCTCGAGAACCAAAACTCAAATCAAAACTTAGATCATGCTTTCCAGGCGCACGTAGCTGGCTTCCATGCCGTGTTCCGTGCCGGTGGCGAGCATAGCGGCTCGCGTTTTCGCGTCGGGCAGAGTCATGCGCATGGTCATCAGGGTGCCGGTGCCGTCGGGGTCGAAGCGGGTTTCAACATGGTTGTCGGGAGTGGGGTCGGGCAGGTGCATGCGCTCGATGTGGACGATCTTGCGGGGCGGTTGCAGTTCGACGAATTCCCCGGTTATATGAAAGCTGCCCAGCTTGGGGTGGGACCATTCGTAGCGGAACTTGCCGCCGGGGCGGGCGTCGTTGATGCAGACCGGCATGGTCCATCCGTCGGGGCCGAGCAGCCATTGTTGGATTATTTTCGAGTCGGTGTGGGCGCGATACACGGCATCGGGCGGGGCGGCGAAGCGTCGGGTCACGATTATGTGTGTATCGCCTTCGGTTTTCAGCGTCATTTTTGTCATCGTCATAGTGTTCATGATTTCCTCCTCTTTCTTGTAATTTGTTCTGTCTTCGCGTTTGGCTTCGTTTCTTGGATTGCTTTCGTTTCTTTGTTTGCTTCCATGGCAGCCAGGACTTCATCCAGCCGGTCGTAATTCCTTTCCAGAGCTTTGCGGAGAATGGCCAGCCATTGGTCCATCGCGTCAATGCCGGCTTTGGCCAGGCGGCGGGGGCGCCTGGCGCCGTCGATTCGCTGGACAATGAGGCCTGCTTCTTCGAGGACTTTCAGGTGCTGCGAGATGGCGGGCTGCGACATTTCGAACGGCTTGGCAAGCTCCATGACCGTGGCTTCTCCGCGGGCGAGACGTGACAGGATGGCGCGGCGGGTGGGATCAGCGAGAGCCGCGAAGGAAGCGTTCAGGTTGAAATTGACTGACATAAGCAAAATCTTATATAATTAAATGGTTATAGTCAATCGAGATCTGGCGTCACAAGTGGCCGATGAGTGCTATCGCCTTTTGATGGCACCAGTTTCGGTGGACTGAAAACGCGAATCCAAGACACAATGCCATGCGCGACTGATACCGCGGGCATTTTCGATTTACCAAGACATTGACTAGAACTTGGATTATTTCTTCCCTGTCCGAGCCTTGGCCCATCGGGTCCACGGATTGGATGGAAGCAAAACTACTGGATGAGAGAGCAAAATGTGCACGACGGCTGCAGCCCGGACGGGGACGAGTTCTCCCGCTCGTTACGGTGTCCACTGTAGCCCTGCACATGAACTTCCGTAGCTCGAATCTTTTTGGTTGGTTTCGGAATAGCCTAAGACCCACGGATAGAACAAGTCGTCACAAGTCGTCCTTGCTCGGAAGGAAATGGGACCAAACTCGAGTCCTTTGGCAAATCGTTTGCTGCTATGGGACTCGACGAGAAACAGCGTCCTAGAATCTTTCGGAGGATTGAATGAAAAAACAAGTACAGTACTTCTCGTACCTCGGTGCGTTGATTCTGTTCTTGAGCGTGGCAATGTCGCTCAAGGCACAGACCCCGAGGCCGCAGACGCAACAGCCAGAGCCGCAGACACAACAACCCGCGCAACAAACCCCACCGGGCCAGGCAGGACAGGACAATCCCAACACTCAAGCTCAGACCTCGCAAAGTGCGGGAGTACAGACTTTTGTCGGCACCGTCGTAAAGTCGGGCAATAAGTATGTGTTGCAGGATGCCGCCAGCGATAACACCTATGACATTGACCACCAGGATGAAGTGCAGAAGTTCGAAGGCAAGAAGGTCACAGTGCATGGGACGTTGGACGCAAACAGCAAGATGATCCACATAAAATCACCTGATTAGCCGCTAATTTAGACGGGGGCTGAAGGGTAAGGCCGCGGCGTTGGTCGCGACCTTCCCGGTTGTGGGAGTCATTTGTGGGAGTCAATGGAATTGCGACGGGAGACCGCGCACACTTTTGGCTTCCATGTGCTGAAACGGCGCTATCCTGGCCTCTCCTTTCCCGGGGACAATTTTGAAACTCCTTGCCGGGCGCGGGAAGTGCGCGATATTCACAGGCAGGCCGCGGTTGTGGCTTGGAGTTTGAATATTGATTCCTGCCGATGAATGCGGCGGAAAGCCGCGTGGGTCGCGGGTCTGCAGAAAAGTGATTCGATCTATTGCACAATTTTCGGTCAGCGGCCTGTGAACGGGCTGCACTCGATTGAAAAATCAGACAGTTACAAACGCGTATTTTCGATTGACGAAAAAAATAAGAAGAGTAGAACAGGATTGTTCTTTGACAGCTTCTTAAGTTTTTCCGGTTGGTGCGGCGTCCGGGGCTCGAGCGGAGTCACTTTCCTGATCGAAAGATTGGGAAGGAGGGTGAGCGAGGGTCTATAGCAAAGCGCTGGTCGAGGCGAACGAAGAAGAAATGTTGAAGGCAAGATAGAGTTCCGAGGCGTAGGGTAGGTTTATCCGGTTGGCGGTGAGCCCGGAGCCCAAGCGAAGATCGCGCGTTGCAGCCCCGCAAGGGAAGCGGCGAAAGCAGGTCGAGCAAGGGTCAAACGCGAGCTACTGGCCGAGACGAATGGACCCCACACCACCTCGGAACTCTTATTTTTTTGCAGCTGTCAGCTGTCAGCTGTCAGCCGTCAGCTCTCAGTTAAGCCTAGCCCGCTCGAACTCCCAATCCCTTGTCATGCTGAGCGGAGCCGTGAGGAGAGCGAAGCGACCCTCACCGCAAAGTCGAAGCATCCCTACTGTTGAACGAAACTAAATTCCCCAGTCTCCTCAAAGATCTATCGTGAAGGTCAGTGGAAGTTTTTGCTTTCTTCGGGAGGGCCGGAGAATTGGTGGACCTGGCAAGATTCGCACTTGCATTTGCGAGCGTCGATCGAGATCGACGCTCGCCGTGTTCCTTACACCACAGGCCCGTGGCGCCCCGGGGCTAAAGCCCGCGAATTTGTTGGCGACTTGACGCGGCGCTAAAGCGCCGCTCTTCCACCAGGTGCGATCGCTAAAGCGCCGCTCTTCCACCGGGTGCGCTCGCAAAATCGCCGTCCTTGCGGGTTAAAAAATGCATCACCCGGCCGCTAGTCGACGTGCTCGCCTTCGGCGAATCCTGGCTCGGTGTGAGGCAGGATGTCGCGGTCTCGCGCGATCCAGACATAGAGCGTGGGCAACAGGAAGACGCTCATGACCAGGGCGGCCATCAGGCCGCCGACAATTACGATGGCGAACGGACGCTGCGAGTCGGAGCCGATGGCGTGCGACGTGGCCGCGGGCAGAAGGCCCAGCGTTGCCACCAGCATGGTCATCATGATGGGGCGGAGGCGCAGCACGGCTCCTTCGACTGCGGCCTCTTCGATGGTGTAGCGGCGCGCGCGCAGCTGGTTGATGTATTCGAGCATGATGACGCCGGTTTGCACCGAAACGCCGAACAGAGCCAGGAATCCGACGCCCGAGGAGACGCTGAAGTTTGTGCCGGTGAACAGCAGGGCGAGCAGGCCGCCGATGGGGGCAATGGCGACGTTGGCCATGATCAGCATGGCCCACTTGAGCGACTTGAACATGGTGTAGAGGATGATGAAGATGATGAGGATGGTGATGGGCAGGACGATCAGCAGGCGGGCGTTGGCGCGCTTCTGGCTGGCGTATTCGCCTTCCCATTTCAGGTGATAGCCGGTGGGTAGTTTCACCTTTTCGTTGACGTTCTTGATGGCCTCTTCTACGGCGCTGCCGAGGTCGCGGCCGCGGACGCTGTATTTGATGGCGATGTAACGCTGGTTGCCTTCGCGATAGACTTCGGAGGCGCCGTCGGACACATGGATATTGCAAAGCTGCGCCAGCGAGACGCGTTCGCCGGAGGGCGAGAGCAGGCGAATTTTCTCGATGGCTTCCTGGGTGTCGCGGTATTGCGGGAGATAGCGCATGACGAGGTCGTAGCGAGCCTCGCCCTGCAGAACCTGGGTGAGGGCGTTGCCGCCGACGGCGGTTTGAATGGCGTCCTGCACGTCGGCGACGTTGATCTGGTAGCGGGCGGCGGCATCGCGATCGACAGTCGACGTTCAGGTTGGGCTGACCGAGGACGCGGAAGACTCCCAGATCTTCGATGCCGGGAACTTTGCGCATGACCCCGACGATCTCGTCGGCCTTGTCTTCGAGCGTCTTCAGGTCGTCACCGTAAACTTTGGTGGCGAGTTCGCCTTTTACGCCGCTGACGGCTTCTTCCATGTTGTCTTCAATGGGCTGAGAGAAGCCCCAGAGGACGCCGGGAATCTTGTCGAGTTCGCGCTGCATGGCGGCGATGAGTTCGTCTTTGTCTTCGTGGAAGACGGGGCGCCATTCTTCTCTGGGCTTCAGGTCGACGAAGAATTCGGTATTGAAGAAGCCGGTGTTATCGGTGCCGTCGTCGGGACGGCCGACCTGGCTGGTGCATTGCGGAACTTCAGGAAACGAGCAGAGCACGACGCGGGCCTGGTTGGCGACGCGGATGCCTTCGTCGGGGCCGGTGCTGGGGGCGAGAGTGCCCCGGACCCAGAGTGCGCCTTCATCGAGATGCGGCAGGAATTCCGAGCCGATGGCGCCGCCGAAGGCCAGATACATTCCCAGCGCCAGCATGAGCATGCACGCGCCGACAGTGACGATACGGTGGTGAATCGCCCAGCTGAGGGCGCTCGCGATACTGCTCGCTGACGAAGGTGCATGACCGGGTTGTCGCCATTCCTTTGCGCCCTTGGCGAACGCGAAACTGGCCAAGACGGGGGCGACGAGAATGGAAAAGAGCAACGCGCCTAGGAGCGCGAAGACCACGGTCCACGCCATGGGATGGAAGAGTCTGCCCTCGACTCGTTGCAGGGTAAAGATCGGCAGGAAAGCGGTGATAGTGATGACGATGGCGTAGAAGACGGGACGCTGCACTTCATGCGAAGCGAAACCGATGCGTTCGGTCGAGGTCTCGGTGCCGTCGGTGTGACTCGAATGGCGGACAATGTTTTCGATCAGCACGATGGCGCCTTCGACGACCACGCCGAAGTCCAATGCGCCGAGAGAAAGCAGGTTGGCGGGAATCCGCATCAGGTCGAGGCAAGTGGCGGCAAACAGCAAATGCAAACGGAATGGTTAAGGCGACGATGATCGCGCCCCGGACATTGCCCAGAAACAGAAGCAGGATTAGCGAGACCAGGACCATGCCTTCGGTCAGGTTGTGAAGCACGGTGTGCGTGGTGAAGTGAACCAGCGTGCTGCGATCGATTAAAGGGACGATCTTTACTCCTGGGGGCAGGAGGTGATCGTTCATCTCGTCGATCTTTTCGTGGAGAGCCTTGAGAGCGGGGTCGGCGTTGGCGCCCTTGCGCAAGAGCACGATGCCCGAGACGACGTCGTCGTTGTCGACGATTTTGCCGTTCTCGTGGTGAATGGCGCGGGCGAACTGGCCGAGCCTGATTTTCGGGCCTTGCGAAACTACGGCAATGTCTCTGAATACGGACAGGCGTGCCGTTTTTGGTGAGAACGACGGTTTGCTCGATATCGTGAACGTGATCGACCAGGCCGACCTCGCGAACGTTGATTTGTTGCAGGCCGGCCTGGATGAAACTGCCGCCGGCATTGGTGTTGTTGTTGACCAGTTGCTGCTCGACCTGGGACAGACTCAGACCGTAGGAGATGAGTTTGTTGGGATCAAGCCGCACCTGGTATTCGCGGGTGGGGCCGCCGAAGCTGGCCACGTCTACGATGTCGGGAACGGACTTGAGATTTTTCTCGACGACCCAGTCTTCCAGAGACTTGAGCTCCATGGCGTCGTACTGGGGATTGCTGCTGTGCAAGGTGAAGAAATAAATCTGGCCGACCGGACTCCAGTCGGTGCCCATCTGGGGTGAAACGCCGGTCGGCAGAGTGACCTGTTCCAGACGCTCGAGGACGCGCTCGCGGTTCCAGGCGTTGTCGGTGCCGTCTTCGAAGATGAGCTTCACGTCGGAGAGGCCGAACAGGGAAAAGGAACGCAGGTGGACGATGCCGGGGATGCCGTTCATCGAGGTCTCGAGCGGGATGGTGACCTGCTGTTCGATCTGCTCGGCGGAGATTCCCGGCCACTGGGTGATGATTTCGACGTAGTTGTCGGCGACGTCGGGATAGGCCTCGATGGGCAGCTTGTTGAACGAGATGATGCCCCAGACGAAGAGAACGAGCGCCATCCCCAGGACCATGAGGCGATTGTTGAGGGCGAAATCGACGACGCGGCGAATCATTGGTTAGAAAGTCTCAGTTTTCGATTCTCAGTTTTCGGTTGCTGAACTTCGGCTTCATTTTGAGTTTCTCTGCGGTGCTCACGAGCGCGGCGCTGGTGCGCGGGAGATTCCTCGCTTCGCCTGAAGAGCGGCTCCGCTCGGAATGACGCATCGGAATAATTCAGTTGAGCACACACTTTATTGTTCCACCGTATTTTGCAGGTCGAGTGCGTTCGAGACTACTTTGTCGCCGGGCTTGATGCCGGAAACGATTTCCTGCTGCTTGCCGGGGAGCATGTTTCCGGTGACGACTTCCACGCGCTTGAAGTGGGCGTCGCCCAGCGGGGTATAGACCCACTCGCGGTCGTGCAAATGCAAAATCGCACTGGCGGGGACGGCGGAGTGCGTCTCCGGCTGCTTGCCGTAGAACGTGGCCGTCGCGAACATTCCAACGCGCATCTGGCCGGGATTTTTTATTTGCAGACGGACCTTGGCGGTGCGCAGGTTGGGGTCGAGGACCGGGAGAATGTTATCGACGCGGGCCTTGAAGACCTGGCTGGGAAAGGCGTTGAGACGGACATCGGCGGTGTCGCCGACGCGGACGGCGTCGAGATCGTTCTCGTAGACGTCGCAGACGATCCAGATGTAGGAGAGATCGGAAATAGTGAAAGGATTTGGACCCGTCAGCCCTTGCACGCCGGACGCGTTGGTGACCTGCTGGTCGGTGATGACACCGGAGATGGGGGCGACGATGTCGACGATGCCGGAGGGATGATCTTTGTCGATGCCGAGAGTGTGCAACTGCTCGGTTGAGGCGTTCAGATCGGTCTTGGCGTCGGTTTCGGTGGCTTCGGCTTGTTCGAGGGCGCTCTTGGCGATGGCGCCTTTGTCGTAGAGAGTCTGGGCGCGGTCGAGTTGGACGCGGGCGAGGCGTTCGTCGTTCTGGGCTTTGAGGTAGGTCTGGTAGGCGCCGGAAACGTCGTTGCTGCGAACCCGGAGCAGGAGCTGGCCTTTTTCGACGACGTCGCCGAGCCGGGCTTTGAGTTCGACGACGCGTCCTGCGGCCAGCGAGATTACGGGGACGGCGCGGGTGATATCGGGCTGCACGACGCCGGTCGCATTCAGCGCGGGAACGGCCTTGCGCTCGGCTGCGGTCACAAGGGGAAACTGGTCGGGGTGGTCGACTTTGAAATTGTTGGCGTCGAGATCGGGCTCGACGGTGGCCTTGGGCGGAGCTTCGGCACTGGGGTCGGCCTTGCCGCTACTGCAGGCGGTTAGGGCGAACGAGAGTGCCGAACACAACGCCGCCGACAAAAGAAATTTGGATGAAGAATGAAGGTTCATGGGATTACCTCGCGGCCTACCGACTGGTTCATCTGGGCCGCCGCCGTGAGATAGGCGCCGACCAGATTCACGTAACTGAATTGCACGGCGCGGTAATCGCTTTCTGCGTTCAGAAAATCCAATAACGACGCGCCGCCATGCTGGTAGGAAAAGAGAATGGTGTCGCGCACCCGCACGGCCTGCTCCAGATATTGAGCTTTGTAGGGCTTCAGCAGGGTGATGTTGCTGTTCAGAGTGGCGTAGGCGGAATCCACGTCGCTGTAGACCTGGGTTTCGGCGGCCTCGCGCAGCTTTTCATTGCGCTTGATGTCAATTTTCGTGCGCAGCTTTTCGCCCTGGTTGGTGTCGAAAATGCGCAGCGGAATGGCGACGCTGGCACCGATGGTGTTGAGGGCGTCCGGATTGTTGATAGGAGCCGTTGTGGGTGTACCAGAGGCTGATGGTGGGATCGGTCGAGCCGTCGGCTTCGGCCAGTTTGTAGTTGGTTTCGGCCTGCTGCACGGAAAGTATGGCAGCGTGCAGGTCAGGACGAGTGTCGAGTGCCTGTTTGCGATAATCGTCGAGCGCGAGCAGGCTTTCGGTGAAATCGAAGGGTCCGTCGACGTCGATAGCTCTCGACTGGACGGCGGTCATTGAGCATGGCCAGCAGGTTGATCTTGGTGGTGCGCAGGTTGACCAGCGCGGTTTGCACATCGGATTCGTACTGCAGGCGCTGGAGTTCTAGCCGATCGAGGTCGATCTGGGCAATGTCGCCGGCCTCGTAGCGATCGCGGCTGATCTTGAGGATCTTGTCGTAGTACTCGAGATTGTCCTGGGCCAGACGTTCAGCACGGCCTTGGCCTGCAGGACGCCGACGAAAGCGCTGCGCAGATTGAAGATCAGAGTGCGCTCGGAGTCGGACTGCTGCGCGGCGCCGATGGACGTGCCTTGCTTGGCGGCCTCGTAGCGCAGGCCGCGCTTGTTGCGGCGCTCGAATAAATAGCTGACGCCCGGGCGAGATGAGTGTGCCGGCGAAGGGCTGCCAGACGCCGTGACTGGGGGCGATCTGGGTTCCGTCGGCGGAAAATGTGAAGTCAGGATTGGGCCGCAGATGGGCCGTGATCTCTTGCGCTTTCATTTCATCGACGTTTAAGAAGCTGGCCAGCAGGGTGGGATTGTTGGTCTCGAAGCGGTCTTTGACCTGGTCCCACGTCCATATTTGCGCCGCGGGCGGAGGCGCGGCCTGGGACGGAGTCTGGGCAAGCACACTCCCGGTCCCAAGAAACAACGCGATACTCAACAATTTCCACCGCATTCAGAACTCCATCCGGCTATCCAAATGTTGGCCGGGCACGGTCGGCCTGGGGGAGGGCTGCGACCTGGCGGTTATGTCCCGCCGTCGATTTTGACCAACAACACTTGCTATTTCACTTCGCGCCTAAGGATTTTGTAAATGCTTAGATGCGGCGTCGCGGCGTTTTTACTCTATTAACCGTCGACGATTCCGGGCACTACGCGGGGATAGAGCGGGGAGGAGCGCGTCCGGTTCGCTTGCCGGCGGGCGCGAGCGGCGCGCACAAGCAGAGTGTCCGCACCGGCGGCCCGGCCTTGTCGTTCATCGGCAGAGAAGTCGCGTTCGTAGCCAGTGCCGGGGGGCTTTGCAACTTCCAGCCCGAAGCTTTTTCGTGACTCGCCTGCCGGAGGCTGCGTTTTCCGGCCGGCGATTCCTCCATCTCGCAGCGGATGGCGAGCAGGTCGTCGGTGGCGGAAATCACAGGGAACAGGATGACGAGCAAGCAGCCCAAAGCAAGCAAGCACTGCAGAGAAGTGAAGTTGCGGCCAGTCGAACTCCTTCTGGAGCCGAGCCACAGCCAGTAGGCGGGCAGTGCCAGCAGCAGCCATGCGAGATTAAGCAGCAGTTCCATGAAACTTGAGCGAGCAGGGGCAACTCCCGTTAGTGTGTCAGATATCGCAAATCCAAGTCAATGTAACCACCGTCAGGGGGCGACTGCGGGATGCAAGATCGCTGGGAGTGGAACATTCTTATACGGAGGCGGCAGAAGTGTGGGAAAGTAGGGGACTCGGGGGACGGGGTCGATGAGGGCGGGGGTTTAGCCTGACGGAATGCGCTTTTGAGTTGGCCGATCTTGATTGGTTTATGCTGATTTAAGGTGGGGAGATGATGACGAAGGGGCAAAGGTCGCGGTGGGTTTCTGGCCTTGGGATCCTGCTGGCGTGTGCGGCCGGGACGGCCTGCCAACTCGCGTTGGCCCGGGCGGGCGGCTCGCAGGCTGAGGCCCAGGGCGCCCCGGCTGCGCAGGAAGAGCGGAGACTGGTCATCGAGAACGATTCGGAGTTGCCCGATACTCATCCGCAGGCGATGTATGGGATTCGATTTCGCGCGCACGGGGGCATTTCGGCGTTGCACTGGAAGGTGGAAAAGGGTGCCTTACCGCCGGGGATCAGACTGGAAGATGACGGCGTTCTGCAGGGCAAGGCGGAACATGTGGGTGAGTTTCAGTTTACGGTTTCGGTCACTGATGGCGGTCACGAACGAGCCGTGCAGAAAGGATTTGTGCTGCGCGTGACCTCGGCCCTGATCTTGAACTGGAAGGTGGGGGCGCATGTGAACGCAAACCGGATTGAGGGCAGCGCCCAGGTTTCAAACACGACTCCCGACGATGTGGACCTGACATTCGTGGTGTATGCGGTGCCGCCGAATGGACGGGCGACGGCGATTGGATATCAGCATTTTGTGCTGCGGGCCGGCACTCAGGCGATGGAGTTGCCCTTTGGCGAGTCGCTGCCGCGCGGGGGATATAAGGTCCACGTGGACGCGGTGGGCGAAGTGGCGACGAAAAAAGTGATTTACCGGGAACATTTGGACACGGCGGGGCCGCTGCAGGTGGCGGTGGGGCCGTAGGGGAAGCCGATAACTTTCTGCGGACACATTTATAGGGTGACGTTTGGAGAGGATGTGTTCTGAGAATGGCTTTCCGATTTTGATTCTGATGAATCTGGGTCGGGGGACGCAGACGGCGTTGCTGGCAAAGCTGTGGAATAATGCAGGCGGCATTCGCTGCCTCTGGAAAGACCCCCCTAATTCTCGCGCACAGAACGCGCGAGAAATAATGCAGCCGCCGTGACCGGAGGATGTCGGGACGCTATGGGCGAGAATTTGAATTCTAATCCGAATCGGGCGCGCGACCATCTGGCGAATGAGCGGACGTTTTTGGCTTGGGTGCGGACCGGGGCGGCGATTGTGGTGTTTGGATTTGCGATTGGACGGTTCGCGATTGCGATGCGGCAGTTGACGGCGCTGGAAGGGCACACGGTCCGGACGGCGGGGGTGTCGGTGTGGATGGGGTCGATCGCGATTTTGGCGGGCGTGGCGCTGGTGGTGGCGGGGCTGGTGCGCTATCGCAAGACGCGAGTGCAGTTGGATTCTGGGACGTTTGAGCCGGCGGGGTTTGTGCTGGACCTGATTACGATTTTGACCGTGGTATTTGGGATGGTGCTAGCGGGGTATTTGATTTATACGGAGAAGGTATTGGGGTGAGTCGGGGGCTAAAGCCCCAGATCTTTGTGCGCTTTGACGCGGCCCTGAAGGGCCGCTCTTCCACGGTCATAGTTAGAGCATCATCTATCGCGGCAGCGGCGAATGGTTTCAGCGGTGATCACGGGCAGATTATGGCTAACGATCTAGGGAAAAACGATCTGGGGAAAAGCGATCTGGAAAAAGAGGCGGCGGCGCGGGCTAGTTTGCGGTTTGTGAAGGATGGGCAGGTCGTTGGGCTGGGGACGGGGTCGACGGCGGCTTTCTTCATCAAACTGCTGGGGGATGAGGTGAAGCGCGGGCTGCGGGTGCGCGGGATTCCGACTTCGGTGCGGTCGGGGGAACTGGCTGCGAGTCTGGGGATCCCGCTGACTACGCTCGATGAGTGCCAGGAGATCGCGGTTACCGTCGATGGGGCGGATGAAGTGGATCCGCAGCTGCGGCTGATTAAAGGCGGCGGCGGGGCGCTGCTGCGGGAGAAGATTGTGGCGTCGGCGACCAAGCAGCTTGTGATTGTGGCGGATGGGTCGAAGCAGGTTCCGGTGCTGGGGAAGTTTCCGCTGCCGGTGGAGGTGATCAAGTTCGCGCAGGCGCTGGTGGCGAAAGGATTGCGGCGCTGGGGGCGCAGGTGTCGGTGAGAACTGGCGCCGATGGGAAACCGTTTGTGACCGACGAGAACAATCACATTTTGGATTGCCGGTTTGGGCAGATTCCGGATGCGGATGGGCTGGCGCGGAAGTTGAGCGACATGCCGGGTGTGGTGGAGCATGGGTTGTTTATCGGGATGGCCAGTGTGGTGTTGTTTGCGCGCGGGAATGAGATTGTGGAGTTGAAAAGATAGGCGAGGAAGAGCAGAGCCGAGCTTCGCTCGGCTTGGACGGGCGAGTCGCCCGTTCCCCACACGAGCAGATCAAGATCTATAAAGGATTGAATGGCTACTGACGCACAAGTTCGGGCGTGGAGTGGGGCGTCGCGGAGGCGGGTGCCGCGGTTTGAGCTGCAGGCACAGCTGGATGTGACGGTGCTGCGATCGGGGATTCCGGACACGGTGCCGGGGCGGTCGGTGAATGTGTGCGAGCGCGGGATTGCGGCCATGCTGGCGGGGGAACTGGTTCCGGGCGAAACTGTGGGGATCGAAGTGAAGCTGCCGCACGGGCCGAGTGCGCTGCGCATGCGGGCGATGGTGCGGCATCAGGACAGGCTGCGCTGCGGGCTGGAATTTTTAGGATTGTCGGCGGAGCAGCGGGCTGCGATTCGGGATTGGGCGAAAGAGTCGAGGGCCGAGACGGAGATAGGCGAGAGTGCGATGCTGGCGCTGGCTCCGGCGGCGGTGGAAACCAAGGAAGGGGATAAGTTCGCGAGCGGGGGGACGGTGGGCGGCGCGCCGCGACTGCGAAGGCCGAAGAAGAAGCGGCGATTCGGGAGAGCGGTCCTGGTTCTTGTGTTTCTGGTGATTGCCGCTGCGGTGTTCTGGTGGAAGTGGAATCGGGGTTGGAACGAGTTGGAGTCGGGGTTGAAAACTCCAGGGACCGCGTCGGCGGAGAAACCGCAGGCTCAGGTACCGGCGGAAGTGATGGAGAAGTTGCTGGTACATCGGGTCGAGCCGGTGTATCCGGCGGAAGCGCGGAAGGCGAATCTGCAGGGGATTATCGCGTTGGATATCGTGGTGGGGCGGGATGGGTCGGTCGCAAGCATGCATGCGCTGAATGGTCCCGATGTGCTGGCGCAGGCCGCCATGGATGCGTTGCGCTGGTGGAAGTTTGAGCCTTATCGGGTGAACGGCGAGCCAGCGGTGGTGGAGACGACGGTAGCGGTGGAGTTTAAGAGGTAGGCTTCCGGCGCTCGGCTTCCGGCTTTCGGAAATCCTTCCTGTTGGCAAAATCTCAAAGGACGACCAGGAAATACTCAAAGTGCGCAGAGCGCCCACGACGGGCGTTTGAAAGCGTGTTCGACGACCCGAGAGCCGAAGGCCGATTTAGACCTTCTTCTTGCGAAGAGCCTGCAGGATGACGATGCCGCTGATGGCGAAGCAGCCGACGGCTCCGAGAGAGGCGACCAACATCAGATTGGCACCGACGTGGAAGAGGTCGGCGAAGACGGCGCCCAGGGCGAACGCGAGTCCGAGCACGTTGAGCCAGAGCGGGGCGCGGACGCGGGGGCTGACGTCTTTGCGAAGACGAAGTTCGAGCAGGAGAGCGGCGAGTCCGATGGCCGCCACCACGACCAGGGCTAGCGGACTGAAGAACGCGGCGCGGCTGGTGTAGATCACCACCAGCGCGAGAGCGAACAGTAGCAACCCCGCGGCGACGATGCTCCAGCGGCGGGGCTTCCCCGGTAGATCCGGCTCGGGCTGGACAGATGCCGGATTGGAAGGGGCGTCGGGCAAGGAGTTCAGCTCCAAGTTATACAGGGCCGAGCGCGAGGTTTTCAAATCCTGGCCCGCCGCCGAACGGGCTCGCCAATCCATACAAATCAATCCTGAGTTCTGGTGGTGGAGGGCTGCAGATTCCCAAGCCCTTCGGCGGCACCGCTAAGCGATGCCCGGATTACGGATCATTTCTCAATCGAAATCTCATGCGCTGGGCAGAACGCGGCTGTCGCCGGCTAGCCACTCGGCCTGGCGGGGCTCTCCGTTATTGACCGCGTAGAGGACGAGTTCGACGCGGGTGGAGATGCCGAGCTTTTCGAAGACGCGGTAGAGATATTTCTTGATGGTGTGCTCGCTGAGGTTGAGTTCGCGGGCGACCTGGCGGTTGCCCATGCCTTCGGCGACCAGGGCGACGACTTGTTCTTCGCGCGGGGTCAGCAGCGACGAGCCACCTGAGTTGAGCACGCGCAGTGAGGGGACTTCGGAGATGAGGTCCATGAGGTAGTTGAGTTGTTCGGTGTTGGCCCAGATCTGTCCTGCTGCTACGCACAGCAGGCACTTGCACAGCAGGCGCAGGTTCGCTTCGGTAATGGGAAAAATGCCGCGAGCGCCCGAGCGGAACGCGCTGACTACGAGTTCGCGGTCGCAGGTGTCGACCAGCAGGACCTTTGGAATCTCAGGGTGTGAGAGATGAAAGCGGCGCAGAGTCATCACGGTTCCGCCGACATCGGCGGGCGAGTTACCGAAAGGACGGCAATTTGGGGCGGTTTTGCGTTGACCGCCTGCAGGATGGAGAGCGTATCCATTGGGCAAGAGGTGATGTGGAACTCGGGATGGCGGCGCAGGGCGCTGGTCAGCAACTGTGCCTGCATACGATTGGAGTCGGCGATGAGGACACCAATGGCAGTGAAAGTGGCGGCGGACGAAGGGCGCATTCAGTAAGGCTCCGAGCAACAAAAGAATCGATGGCGCGATTGTAGGGAGAGGAAGTCGCGCCTACAAGGAAACACTGCACAAAATCTGGGTCGAATCTCAAATCGGGAATCGCGATTGCTGATACGGCGTTTGGTCGGCAGGAGTTGCTGGGTGTGTGGAAGAACAGGACGGAAGGCGCTTGCGGGCTCGGGATTGTGACTACGATCACAGCATCTGTTTCAAGACGGGAAAATAACGGCTGATTCGTTTCCGATCGCTGTGACTCGGCAAACATGCAAGTCTACCTTTGTGGGTACTCCGTTTGGAGACTGTGCACAAGGCGGGTTCCCTGCCGATTGTTGCGACAAATCCTCGCAAAGCACTGACTGGGTGCGGCTCTTTATGCGGCGGGATCCTTTTTCCCGGAAGCGGAGGGCAGTCCACTTTTGTGTACGGTACTTACCATGTCTTGTTGGGTTCCAGCAGTAAGCCTAAGTTGGCGGAGTAGAGCGTCACGACAGTCAGTAGCGCTCAGTCTGGAACCGTTGGTCCGCAAGGCAAAGAAACGCGAATTCATGATCGTCCGATTCATCACAATCGCCGTATTGATTTTCGAGTGTTGTTCGGCCGGCTTCGCTCAGAGCGGGAACACCGATCTGAGTGGAGGCAAAGAGACTTCCCGATCCAGCTTTACCGGGGCTAGAGCGGGAGGCAGTGGCACAACGGCCGCAAAACCCGGGGGAGCGGATGGCCCAGGAAACTCCATGCTCGGAGGGCAGCGCCATCCGCTCTACCGGTTACGACCTAGTGATGTGGTGGAGATCAGCTTCACGGTCGCGCCGGAATTTAACCAGGCCCTCACCGTGCAGCCCGACGGCTTCGTGATGTTGAAAGACGCCGGAATGTTAGAGGTGGAAGGGCTGAACCTGCAGGAGTTCGGCGGCGCGGTGCAGAACGCATATCAGGGATATCTGCACGATCCGCAGGTAGCGGTATTGCTGAAGGATTTTGAACATCCTTACTTCATCGTGGGAGGCCAAGTCGGAAAGCCGGGGAAGTATGAGCTCCGGTCTGACACGACCGTGGCCGAAGCGGTAGAGGTTGCGGGAGGGCTGACCCAGCAGGCTAAGCATTCGCAAGTGGTGCTGTTCCGGCGAGTGAATGACGACCTGGTGGAAGCGCGGCTGCTTAATTTGAAAAAGATGCTGAAGGAGAGAAGTCTCGGAGAAGACGCCCATCTTCGGCCAGGGGACATGGTATTCGTCCCGCAGAATACGATTTCGAAAATCGACCGCTATCTAACCAGATCTTCGCTGAGCATGTACGTGAGCCCAACGCAATTCTAGGAAAAGGATTTTTTGCATGCGCATCCCTCAGGACGAAGACCCGACGCGCGGACGAGAGAGGACAGCCACGCCGACGCTGCGGGAACTGGCGATGGTGCTGTTCCGCCAGCGGAGGGTCTTCGTCGTCGCATCGGGAGCGGTGCTGGCGCTGGCGATCCTGTATGCAATTTTCGGCACGAAATATCAGGCAAACATGAAAGTACTGGTGCGAAAGGGGCGCGCCGATGCTCTGGTGAGCGCGACCGAGGATGCACCGATCGACCTGACGCGGATGGCGATCACGGAGGAAGAATTGAATTCTGAAGTGGAGTTGCTGCGCGACGACGAGGTTCTGCGGAAGGTGGTGGAGCAGACCGGGACGGGTCGGGACTGGTTTCACTTTCTTCGAATGGGCGAGGGGAAAGCACAGCGAGTGGAGCGGGCGGCGCGGCGTTTGGCGAAGAGGCTGGAAGTGGAGCCGGTGAAGAAGACGAATTTGATTGCGATCAGCTATGCGGCAGATGATCCGGAGAAGGCTGCGAGGGTGCTGCAGTCGCTAGCGAATGTGTACCTGGAGAAGCATATGGAGGTGCATCGGCCCTCCGGCGAGCTGCACTTTTTCGAAAAGCAGACGGGAGAATCGCGGCGGCAACTGGAAGAGTCGCAAGAGAATCTGCTGCAGTTCACCGAGGGGCATGGAGTGGTAGTGGCCGCGCAGCAGCGCGATCTGGCGCTGCAGAAATTGAGCGAAGCCGATGCCAGCTACCGGCAGACGCGAGTCGACCTAGCCGAGACGCAACAGCGGGTGTGGGAACTGGGCGATCTTTTGACCAAGCTTCCGGAACGGACGACCACGCAGATTCGCACCGCGGATAATCCGGAACTGCTGAAGGCGTTGAAGTCGAGCCTGCTGGATCTGCAATTGAAGCGAACGCAGTTGCTGACAAAATTCGAGCCCAGCCATCGGCTGGTGCAGGAAGTCGACGAGCAGATCGCCCAGGCCGAGGCCACCATCAAGACAGAGAATGCGTTACCGCTGCGCGACGAAACCACCGACAAGAGCGTGTACTACGAATGGGCGAAGTCGGAACTGCAGAAGGCTCAGGTGGGGTTGAAGGGGCTACAGGCGCGGGAAGCCGCGACTTCGGCGCAAGAGGCCGCCTACCACGCGATGGCGCGGCAACTGGGCGAGGACGCGGTCACCCAGGACGATTTAGTGAGCACCGAGAAGGCGGCCGAGGATAGTTATCTGCTGTATGTGAAGAAGCAGGAAGAAGCACGCATGGATGACGCGCTGGATGCGCGGGGGATCGTGAACGTCGCGATCGCGGAGCATCCGATGGCCCCGGCCTTGCCGGTGTGGTCCGCGTTGGGCGTGCTGGCGGTTGGTTTGGCCGCGGCCGGCGCCGCGGGCACCGGCGCCGCTTTTGCGGCGGACTATGTGGACCCGGCATTTCGCACGCCGGATGACGTGCTGGCGTACTTGAATTCACCCGTTCTGGCATCACTGCCCCGAAGGGGGCGAGGGAGGCTTTCGGCATGAGAGAACAGATTATGAGTGGGGCAGTCTTGTTTCCGCGGACAAGCGCGGCAGTCGAAGTCACTCGGCAGGAGAGGAATGTATCGTTCGAGGAAGGATGGAATCCTGAAGACTTTGCGCGGGAACAGATTCGGGGCCTGGTACGAAAGGTCTTCTTTTCGAATAGCGAGCGCCCGGTGCGGCAAGTGGTTTTCAGCGCGCTGGACGCGGACACGGACGTGAAGAGCATCTGCCGCAGCGTCGGGGAGGCTCTGGCGGTGGAGACGGCGAGTAAGGTTGCCGTTGTGGGCGGGTATCCCGAGGCTTTGCCGGAAGCGGAAATCTATCCGGCGGAAACTGGCGGTCGTTCGTCCGGCAATACGAGCACGCTGCAGCATCGGGCCGCGAACCGCGTGGACGGGAATCTTTGGCTGCTGCCGGCCGCGGAGACTCATGGGGGCAGGGGCGCTACCGCATTGTTGCACTCGCACCTGGGTGAGATGCGCAGGGAATTTGAGTTCTCGATTGTGGAGGCACCCCCTGCCGGAGAATCGAACGAAGCGATGGCCATGGCTCAATTTGCAGATGGGATCATTCTGGTGTTGTCGGCGTATCGCACCCGGCGGATTGCGGCAGGCAAGACCGTGGAAATGCTCGAAGCGGGCAATGCGCACATCCTCGGAACCGTGCTGAGCGACCGGATCTTTCCGATTCCTGACAGGATTTATAGAAGGTTGTAGAGCTGAGGTTGCAACGATGCTCGCGACCAGGGAGAGCCCTTGATTTCGAGCGAGCCGATCGATAGGTCGACCGTGGAAGCTCGGTGATCGAGTTCAATTGCCACGAAGTGAAAGGGATTCGAAGTGTCCTCACCATTCCTAAATCCAGAGCAGCAGAAACCGGCGGGGGGCGACTGGGCGCGGCTGATTCCAGGAGAGACTCCTGCATTTCGTGGCGACGGGAAGAAGCCCGTCAGGTCGGTTAAGTCGGTTGCTGCAGAAGCACTGGCAGAAATCGGGTTCGGGTCTCAGACCAGCAGCCCCGACGATGCACTCGCGTTTCTAGTGCCGGGCCCACTGCAGGGTCGAGCCGCATGGAGATGGGTACGCTGCACGGCGGCGGATTTCGCTTTGGTTGCGCTGAATTGGCTGTCGATCGGGGCCTTACTGGTGCCGCTGCGAGTGCTATTTCCTCAGGTGCGAACGTTCGCCTACGCGAAGGGAGCGCCGGGTTCTCTTTTGGGGATTGCCTTGCTGCAAGCGGCGTTGATTACCTTGGTGGGACACGCCGAGGGACTGAACTGCGAAGGCTGCGATTTGCGCTCGCAGGGGCGAATGCTGGGCAAGTCGGTGCTAATGGCGACAACCTTGATGTGCTGTGTTTATGGCTTGCAGGGAGCTTCGTGGGCCACGATTGATCTGTTTTGCGGAGCGGGGTTGCTGCACTTTGGGGTGTTATGGGCGTGGAGGTGGCAGAGCGCGAAGCAGAACCATCGCGCACGGGCCGGCGACGCGCGCAACGTCTTGATTGTGGGAGCGGGTGGAGTGGGCCGGCGGGTGGCTTCGTACATGGAGCAACATCCTGAAGCGGGGCGCAGGGTGAGCGGGTTTCTGGACGATGATCGGGCGCTGGGGAACGGAGTGATCGGGCGGGTCAGCGAACTGGCCAGGTTGGCTCGTACGGGCTTTGTCGACGAGATCATTCTGGCGGCGCCGCGCGACCGCGGCGTCACCCTGCAGGTGCTGCGCGAGGCACGGCGTTTGCGGCTGGACCTGAAAATTGTTCCTGAGCTGTTTGGGTGCAAGCCAGCGGGACGGGATGGCGAGCGAGTGGGTGACATGCCGGTGATTTCGCTGCACGCGGAGCGCTTGCCGTCGGCGGGACTGATTGTGAAACGAGTCGTGGACGTGGCCGGAGCAGGCCTGGTGTTGACGGCGTTGTCGCCATTGCTGGCCGCGATTGCGGGGCTCATCAAGTTGGATTCACACGGTCCTGTTCTCTACTGTGCGCAGCGCGGGGGACGAAAGGGACGGCCGTTCCGCTGCTACAAGTTCCGCACCATGGTTAGCGATGCCGATGCGTTGAAAGCCAGGCTGCGGCGGAACAACCAGCGAGCAGGGCCGTTCTTCAAGATCGCTGCCGATCCGCGGATCACGCGGCTGGGACGTTTACTGCGACGCTACAGCGTGGATGAGTTGCCGCAGCTGTGGAACGTGGTGAAAGGAGACATGAGTTTGGTGGGGCCCAGGCCGCATCCGCTGGACGATGTTGCGGGCTATGAAATCGAGCACTTGTCGCGGCTGGATGTGACGCCCGGAATCACGGGGCTGTGGCAGGTAACGGCACGGCGCGATCCGTCGTTTCAGCGCGGCATAGATCTCGATCGAGAGTATATCCGCACATGGAGCCTGCGCTCGGATATGTGGATTCTGCTCAGAACGGTTCTGGCGGTCGTGCAGGGAAGCGGGCAGTGATGGCGTCGATCTCGCTGCGAGAGTCGGGTTCGGGGACGGCAGTCGAATTTCCGGTTTGGGCGTGGCGAGTTTTCTCAGCCCGCTGCAGGCGTTGATGGCGGCGCCTTCTCTTCTGTTTCTGGCGGCGTTGACGGCGATGCTGCTGCGGCATCCGGATGTCGCGTTTTATGAGATTGACCGGGTGGCGTTTGGGCTTCTGGTCCTGGGAGTCGTGGGCAGGGCGGTAGTCCTGCGCCAGCGGATATTTGTTCTGGAGCGGGCGAGCTGGCCGATGATTGGGCTGACCGCGTTGGCGCTTACGAGCGTTGTTGGTCAGCCGTTTAATTGCGAGACCTGGAGTCTGCTGGCGTCAAAGTTCATCGTGCCGTTCGCGCTGTTTCACCTGGCGGGGTTGGTGTTCACGACTGAGCGGCGGTTCCGGCAGTTTGAGGTGTTTGCGCTGGTGGTGCTGGCGTATCTGAGTTTTACGGCGATTGCTTTCCTGGTGGGGGCGACGTCGCTGATCTTTCCGCGGTTCATTCTCGATGAAAGCCTGGGATTTCACGCCGACCGGGCGCGCGGACCGCTGCTGCAGGCGGTAGCCAATGGCGTGTCGCTGAACCTGCTGGGCGTGCTGGCTCTGCACGCTTACCGCCGGGGAAGTGTGCGCGGAGTGAAGGCGGTCGTGGTGCTGGCATCGTTGCCGATCGCGATTCTGGCCACGATGACCCGCGCGGTATGGCTGTCATTCGCGGGAACGGTGCTGGCGCTGATCTTTCTTTCCAAGAACCGCACTCTGCGGCTGGCGTGCGTTGGACTGGTCCTGATCGCCGGATTGGGACTGCTCGTGGTTTTGAGCTCGCATGAGGTCGGCGCGTGCGCTGAGCGACCGACTGGAGGAACGGGGTCCGGTGGAGTATCGACGGGCCGTGTATGCGGGTGGGTGGGACATGTTCTTGGAGCGTCCGCTGACCGGATGGGGCTTTCATCAGATGCCGGCTGAGTTGCCGCGGCATGTCAGCGGATACAACGAGAAGCGTGCTGTATCCGCACAATACGTATCTGGAATTGCTGGTGGAGCACGGCGTGGTTGGCCTTGTGCTTTATCTGTGGCTGATGTGGGAGATGTGGCGGCTGGGCCGGGGAGCGATTCCGGCTGGCGAGAAGCGCGGGTTTCTCGATCCGCAGTTCCATCGCATGTGGCCGATTCTGCTGGCAGTGTATTGGGTGAACGCGTCGGTGGTGGTGATGAGCTACCAGTTCGTCAACGGGGTGCTGTTCACGATGGCGGGGATGCTGGCCGCGCAGGGGCGACGGGCGGAGGTTTCGGAATCATGCTGACGGTGGCTTACCTCGCCAATCGGTTTCCATCGGCTGTCGAACCGTACGTGATGGAGGAGATTGAGGAACTGCGGCGGCGGGGAGTTCGGGTGATTGCGGGGAGTGTGCGATGCACGGGAATTGATGAAGCACTGTTGGCCAGGTGCACGCCAGAGGTCGTGTTGAGGCGGACGTCGGTGATCATCCTGCTGCGGGCCTTGTGGCTCTCTATGCGACGAGTGGACCGGCTCTGGTCTCCGGTTGCGCGGATCGTTTTCCGCGGTCGAGAAGGGCTTCTGCAGCGGTTCAAGGCGTTGGTCCACACCGGGCTGGGAGCCTGCTACGCTGCGATGTTGGAAGGCTGTGGAGTCGATCACATCCACGTTCATCACGGATATTTTGGGTCGTGGATCGCCATGGTAGCGGCGCGGCTGCTGGGCGTGGGGTTCAGTATGACGCTCCACGGCTCGGACTTGCTGCTGCACGGAGTCTACCTCGACGCCAAACTCGAGGGCTGCACGTTTTGCCTGACTGTATCGGAATTCAACCGGCATTACATTTTGGAGCGTCATCCGACGGTGGACGCGGCCAAAGTTGTGGTGGCACGGTTGGGAGTGGAAATATCCAGGCATGCGACCCGGGCAGTCTCGGCGGCGGGAGCGGAAGGTGCTCCTTTACGGCTGCTGGCGGTGGGACGGCTGCACCGGGTGAAGAATCATGCGTTTCTGGTGCGAGCTTGCGGGCAGCTCCGTGACCGTGGCGTTCGCTTTGAATGCTCGATCGCGGGTGAGGGGCCAGAGCGAGAGAAGCTGGAAGCGTTGATTCGAATTTGCGATTTGGAAGGCCGGATCAGACTGCTTGGACATGTGCCGCGTGGGCGCATGGATTCGCTTTACGACCAGGCCGACGCGGTTGTGCTGACCAGCCGAAGCGAGGGAATTCCGCTGGTGCTGATGGAAGCTATGGCCCGCGGGAAGATCGTGCTGGCGCCGGCCATCACGGGGATTCCGGAACTTGTGATTCCGGGCAAGACCGGATTCTTGTATGAACCCGGATCGCTGGAAGGTTTTGTAGATCGAGTGCTGTTCATCCGCTCGCTGATGGACACGCCGAATCCTCCCCCTCCTCAGCATGCGAAGCTTTCGCGGCTGGGCGTTCGGCGGCGCGGCAATTGGACTGGGTGCGGCATGCGGCCCGGGTGCACGTCCGCAAAAACTTTAACCGCGGAGTGAATCTGGAATCATTCGGCGACTTATTTATGCAGCGGATCGCCCCGCAGACAGGGAGCGGTCCTGATGAGAATCTTGTACTGCAACAAATATAACTATCCCTTCAGCGGGACCGAGGTCTATCTGTTCGAGTTGATGGAGCTGATGCGGGCGCAGGGCCATGAAGTGGCACTGTTTTCGATGGCCGATCCGCGCGGGGAGCCGACTCCCTACGATCAGCATTTCGTGCCGCACATCGACTTCAAGAAAAAGTTGGGGTGGTGGCAGAAGGACGAGCAGGCCGGACATGCAATCTATTCCGCGGACGCGCGGCGGCGGATTCGGGCCATGATCAAGGAGTTTCGGCCGGATGTGGCGCATGTGCGGAATATTTATCACCACTTGTCGCCGTCGATCCTGTGGGAGTTGAAGGCGCAGGGCGTTCCCGTGCTGTATCACCTGAACGATTTCAAGCTGCTGTGTCCGAGTTACAACCTGGTGGCGCAGGGCGAAGCGTGCGAGGCGTGCAAGGGTGGCGCATTCTGGCATGCGGTGAAAACGGAGTGTTATCCGGGAATGGGTGCGCGGATGGCTTTGGCGGCCGAAGCCTACGTGCATCGCTGGCTGGGTACGTATCGCAAAGTGCGTGGACTGTTCCTTGCGCCCAGTCTGTTCGTGCGCGACAAGTTCGTGGAGCACGGATGGGATGGCGGGAAGTTTGAAGTGCTGCCGCATTTTCAGGAGATTCATCCACTGCAGGAGCCACGAAGTGAGGATCGGCCACTGCTCTACTTCGGGCGGCTGTCGGCGGAGAAAGGGCGTCGACGACCTGTTGCGGGCGATGCAGAAGGTTCCGCAGATGCGGCTGATCATTGCGGGCGATGGGCCGCAGCGCGCCGAGTTACAGGAATTGGCCGCTTCGCTGAGGTTGTCGAACGTAGAGTTTGTGGGCCAGGTGGGCCGCGCGGAACGAGATTCGGCTGATCGCCAAGTCACGATTTACGGTGCTGCCATCCCACGCGTACGAGACGATGGGAAAGACGATTCTTGAGTCCTATGCCGAGGGACGCGCCGTGGTGGCATCGGATTTGGGATCGAGGCGGGAACTGATACAGGACGGTGAGACGGGATTGCTGTATCGGACTGGTGACGTGAATCAACTCGCGGAAGCGATTCGGCTGCTGGGGTCGAGCCCGGAGGTGGCTGAGAAGATGGGGCGCGCCGGCTGGGAGATGGTGCGCGAACGCCACATGCCGCGAGCACATTATCAGAAACTTCTCGATGTGTACGAAGGCCTGGTCGCGCGGAATGCAAGCCGGAAACGAGTTATTGCCGAAGTGAGCGAGTCGCCGCGTCGGCCGCTTCGGACCGAGAGCGCCACGGCAGTGGAGCATCGGCGCCTGAGGGTTGCGTTTATCGGCGGGCGGGGAGTGATCTCGAAATACAGCGGCATTGAGACCTATTACGAAGAAGTCGGCAAACGTTTGGTACGAGATGGGGCATGAAGTCACGGTCTACTGCCGGAACTACTTCACGCCGGAGGTTGCGGAACACAATGGCATGCGACTGGTGCGGCTGCCCACGATCCGATGGAAACATCTGGAAACGGTGATTCACACGCTGCTCAGCACGGTCCACGCGCTCACGCAAGGCTATGACGTGGTGCACTATCACGCGCTGGGGCCGGCGCTATTTTCGTTTTTGCCGACGATTGCTTGGGAAAAAGACCACAGTGACCGTCCAGGGATTGGATTGGCAACGCAAGAAATGGGGGCGGCTGGCGTCGGTGGTGCTCCGGATGGGAGAGCGAGCGTCGGTGCGGTTTCCCAACGGGACTATGGTCGTGTCGCAGACTTTGCAGCGACGGTACCGCGAAGACTCATGGAATTGAAGCATTCTACGTGCCGAACGGCGGCTTGCTGCGGGAACGGAACGAGCCGAAGAAGATCCTGGAGTGGGGGCTCGAGCCGGGGAAGTATGTGCTCTTCCTGGGAAGATTTTCGCCGGAAAAAGGATGCCACTTGCTGGTCGACGCCTTTGAGCAGATCGAAACGGACGTGAAGCTGGTGATGGCGGGTGCGTCGAGTTACTGCGACGAATACAGCCGGGAACTGCGCACGCATGCCAGCGAACGCATCCGCATGCTCGACTGGGTTTCGGGGGAAACGCTAGACGAATTGCTCACCAACGCGATGGTGTTCGTGCTGCCGTCGGATCTTGAGGGCCTATCGCTGGCGTTGCTCGACGCCATGGGAGCGGGTCTGTGTGTGCTGACGAGTGACGTTCCGGAGAACCGCGAAGTCGTCGATGGAGCGGGGTTCACGTTCCAGCGCGGGAAGTGCGGCGGACCTGGCCGACCGGCTGCGCTTCCTGATTGCGAATCCTGCGGTGCGGGACGCTGCGGGGAGAGTGGCGAGGAAGCGGATCGAAGAGCAATATCAGTGGCAGAACGCGGCCGAAGATATTGAGAAGGCGTACTTCACGGTCATGGGGCGAGAACTGGAGTTACACGAGAAAAAGCCTGCCACGAGGGTTGTCGCGGTCGCGGACAGGGGTGGCTCGGAACGGCGGGCGGGCTGATAACGACGAAACCGCGGAGACAACAGTAATTCGCGACATGGAGCAGAGGACGGGGCGAACCCCCGTCCTTTCTTATTACAATCAAATGCGAGCACGGCTTCGAGGCTACGGTTCTGAAGCCTGCCACATTTCCCATGCGAAGTAATCTTTTGGTTACCGGGGGCGCAGGCTTTATCGGGTCGAACTTCATCTTGCAGCGGATGCGGGATGAGTCGGCGGCGATCATCAATCTCGACAAGCTGACGTATGCGGGGAGCCTGCACAACCTGGAGAGCATTGCAGCGGACCGGCGATATCAATTTGTTCACGGAGATATTGGCGATCGGGAACTCGTCAGGCGACTGCTGGAAACGCATCGGCCTAGTGCCATTGTGCATTTCGCGGCGGAAAGTCACGTTGATCGGTCGATCCGCGGGCCGGAGGATTTCATTCGCACCAACGTTGACGGAACTTTTGCACTGCTGGAAGAGACGCGGGCGTACTGGAGTGAGCTACCGGAAGCAGAGCGAAAGAGCTTTCGATTCCTGCATGTTTCTACCGACGAAGTGTACGGGTCACTGGGGCCGGATGATCCGCCGTTCAGCGAGAGCACCCCGTACGCTCCGAACAGCCCGTATGCCGCGTCGAAAGCCGCGTCCGATCACCTGGTGCGCGCCTATCACCATACCTATGGGCTGCCCACGCTGACCACGAATTGCTCGAACAATTACGGGCGCTTTCAGTTTCCGGAAAAACTGATTCCGCTCATGATTCTCAACGCGCGTGATGGGAAGGCGCTGCCAGTGTACGGCGATGGCAAGAATGTCCGCGACTGGCTCTACGTGGAGGACCACTGCGAAGCGATTGCGACCGTGCTGCGCGGCGGGCGCACGGGAGAAACTTACAACATCGGGGGCTGGAATGAGAAGCCGAATATCGAAATCGTGGAGACCATCTGTGACCTAGTGGATGAGTTAGCGCCGCGCGGGGCAGGTTCGCGGCGGGAGCTGATTAGGTTTGTGAAAGACCGGCCGGGACATGATCGGCGCTACGCGATGGACGCGCGCAAGATCGAACGCGAGTTGGGATGGAAGCCGAAGGCGACATTTGAAACGGGCATTCGCCAGACGGTGCGCTGGTATCTTGAGCATGAAGCGTGGGTGCAGGAAGTGACCAGCGGGAGCTACCGGCAGTGGGTGGCCTCTCACTATTCCGAGTAGCGCGAAAATTCGTCATGCGGGAACATTCCGAGAAGACAGACGAGGGAAAGCAGCGAATGCAACCGAGCACGCAATACAAGGGCATTATTCTGGCGGGAGGGGCAGGGACGCGTTTGTACCCGGTGACGCAGGTGATGGGCAAGAGCCTGCTGCCGGTTTACAACAAGCCCATGATTTATTACCCGCTGTGCACGCTGATGCTGGCGGGGATTCGCGACATTCTGGTGATTTCGACGCCGGAAGATACGCCCAAATTCGAGGCGCTATTGCGCGACGGGAGCCAGTATGGAATTCGTCTGCGATACCAGACGCAGCTCAAGCCGGAGGGAATTGCACAAGCATTTCTTTTGGGGGAGGAGTTCCTGGGCGGCAGCGCCTGCGCGCTCGTGCTGGGCGACAACATTTTCTACGGGCACGATCTGGCGAAGGATCTGCGCGAGGCGGCTGCGAAAGTGCATGGGGCGCGAGTGTTCGCGTATCCGGTGCATGATCCGGAACGATACGGCGTGGTGGAGTTTGACGCGAACGGGCGCGCGCTGAGCATCGAGGAGAAACCGAAGCAACCGAAATCGCGCTACGCGGTCACCGGACTTTATTTTTACGACAGCCACGTGGTGGAGACGGCGAAAGCGCTGAAGCCGAGCGCTCGCGGCGAACTGGAAATCACCGACGTCAATCTCGCTTACTTGAAGAAGGGGCAACTGGAGGTCGTGGTTATGGGGCGAGGGATGGCGTGGCTCGATACGGGCACGCATGAATCGCTGATGGACGCGGCTCTTTATATTCAGGCCATCGAAAAACGGCAAGGGCTAATGGTGGCGTGTCCGGAGGAGATCGCATATCGCTACGGCTACATTACGGCGGCCCAGGTGGAGGCGACCGGCAGCGCCATGAAGAACAGCAGCTACGGCGCCTACCTGCTGCAGCTTTTGCGGGACAGAGTGTTTTAAGAAGGTTGTACTCGACGGTACGCGGAGGATCGTTAAGCAACGGCAAATGAAAGCGATGATTATTGGCGCCACCGGACTGCTGGGCAAAGCGCTCATGCACGAATGGGATGGAGACGAAGTCGTTGGCCTCGGATCGAAAGACGTGGACATTCGCGATGCTGGCAAGGTTCGAGAAGTGGTGGATCGGGCCCGTCCCGACTGGATTGTGCTCGCGGCGGCTTACACCGATGTAGACAGCTGCGAGATTCATTCCGATCTGGCGTTCGCGGTGAATCGCGATGGGCCGGTGAATGTTGCCGAAGCCGCGAAGAGGATCGGCGCGAAGCTCCTGTTTCTGAGTTCCGACTATGTGTTCGACGGCAAGAATACTTCGCCGTATGAAACGCAAAATGCGCGCAATCCGCAGAGCGTGTATGGACGATCGAAGGCGGAGGCTGAAGTCCGGTTGCTCGCGGTACTGCCGGAGTGCTGCATCGTGCGTACTTCGTGGTTATTCGGGACTGGAGGGAAGTGTTTTCCGGACACGATTCTGAAACTGGCGGCGAGCCGGCCGACGCTGGATGTAGTGAATGATCAGCGTGGATGCCCGACCTATGCCGTGGACTTGTCGCGGGCGATCATCGGGTTATGCCGCAACCAGGCCAGTGGAATTGTGCATGTGAGGAATGCGGGGGATTGTTCCTGGTTCGAGTTTGCGCGTGAGATCGTGAAGAGTGCTGGGCTTGCTACTGAGGTACGCCCGGTCAGCAGCCGGCAAATGGCGCGTCCAGCACCGCGTCCGGCGTACTCCGTGTTGTCGGCCAAGAGCCTCTATTCGTATGGGATTGCCATGCCTACATGGCAGGATGCGTTGCAGCGATACTTGCAGGAACTACCACACTGACCGTCTCTAATTCCGGATCAAGCCTGATGTTCGACGAGACATTCCAGCCCGGCGAAGAGTTTGCGGTGGCGATGGATGCCCAGGATCCTCTGGGGCATTTTCGCGAGCGCTTCTGTTTTCCGAAAACTCAGAGTGGCGACGACTACATTTATTTGTGTGGGCACTCGCTTGGACTGCAGCCGAAATCTGCTAGCGCGTACATCGATGAGCAACTTCGAAACTGGGCGGAACTCGGCGTGGAAGGGCACTTTCACGGGAAGACGCCCTGGACAAAATTCCACCGGCTGCTCACTTCGCAGACCGCGGCGCTGGTTGGAGCGGAGCCGTCGGAAGTCGTGGTGATGAATTCGCTTACCGTGAACCTGCATCTGGTGATGACGTCGTTCTATCGTCCGACGAAACAAAGACACAAGATTCTGGTGGAGAGCGGTGCGTTTCCTTCCGATCAATATGCGGTGAAGTCGCAAATTCGCCTGCACGGGTTTGATCCGGTGGCATCGCTGCTCGAACTCACGCCTCGTGCCGGCGAGGCTGCTATGCGCGATGAGGACATCGAGACGCTGATCGAGCGGGAAGGAGATTCGACTGCGCTGATCCTGCTCGGGGGAGTGAACTACGCGACCGGACAAGCGTTCGATATGGAGGGAATCACGAAGGCGGGGCGGAGCAAGGGATGCATCGTAGGATTTGATCTGGCGCATGCCATTGGAAATTTACCGCTGCGGCTGCACGACTGGGGGCCGGATTTTACAGTGTGGTGCAGTTATAAATATTTGAACGGTGGTCCGGGATGCGTTGGCGGATGCTTCGTTCACGAGCGTCACGCGCGCGCGTGGGACTTGCCGCGTCTGGCGGGTTGGTGGGGTCACGAGGACGAGACGCGCTTCCAGATGGGGCCAGATTTTCATCCGACGGCGGGAGCGGAGGGCTGGCAATTGAGCAATCCTCCGATTCTGGCGTTGGCGCCGCTGCGCGCCGCGATGGAGATTTTTTTCGAAGCCGAGCCGGAGCGCTTGCGCTCTAAAAGCGTCTCGTTGACGAATTACATGGAATTTCTGCTGGATCTTCACCCCTCCCCGAAGTTTTCCATCATCACGCCGCGGGAGCCGGAGCGACGGGGCGCGCAGCTTTCCATTCGCTTGGCAGGCGTTGGTCGCGAACTGTGCGACCGCTTAACGGCGCGGGGAGTGATTGGCGACTGGCGCGAGCCAGATATTTTTCGGGTCGCTGCAGTGCCGCTATACAACTCATATCAGGATATTTACCAGTTCGCGCAGCTCTTTTGGGCTGCCCTTTAGTTTGCCGAGCACCTCACTTCCGTCTGGATTTCCTGATTACTGTGGTAACACGTGGACCAGCTCCGGCAAACATACAATCTCTAACGTGGGGAATTCTCCGCTCCAGCACTCTCGGAAGTGGACGGCGATCGTGTGCGCAGTGGTGTGCGCGCATATTTTGTTGTCGCTTCTAGTTCCGCGTGGATTTTCTCTCACTGCCCTCGGCGACATTCTGCAAAACGTTCTTCTGCTCGGCGCAACCGTCGCATTTCTTGCCAACGTACGAACGGCTTCGCCGAAAGCCCGCTTATTTTGGGTGCTCATGGGGCTGGGCCTGGGCATGTGGCTGACCTCGCAGGTCATGTGGACTTATTTCGAAATCTACTTGCGTCATGAGGCGCCAAATCCTTTTGTTGGGGACGTAATTCTTTTTTTGCACATTGTTCCGATGATGGCGGCGGTGGCGATCCAGCCGCACCTGCAGCAGGATGGTCGCTCGGTACGAGCCGGAACGCTCGATTTCGCACTGCTGCTTACGTGGTGGCTGTTTCTTTATCTCTTTATCGTGATCCCGTGGCAGTACGTTCACCTTGCCGAAGCTACATACGGCCGAAGCTTTGATCTGCTGTACGTGAGCGAAGAACTCGTGCTGGCGGCCGGGCTGGTGGTGGTGTGGCGGCGAAGCCGTGGAGCATGGCGGAAAATTTACTTCCATCTTTTTGCTGCAACTCTGCTTTATTGTGTCGCGTCGCTTATGGCCAGCGAGGCGATCGACTTGCATCTTTATTACACGGGCAGCCTGTTCGATGTTCCACTGGTGGCGGGAATGGTTTGGTTTGTCCGCATCGGATTTTTCTCGCGCGAAGACGCTGAACAGGATCTCCTGGAGGAGCCTCCAACTCGCGGATACGGAATCTGGAAGGCGCGACTGGCGATGGTGGCCGTATTCGTTACGCCGCTCATGATGGCATGGGCGCAGTTCGGCGGAGACGCGCCTCAGAACGTACGCACCTACCGCCTGCTGCTGACCGTGGCAGTCATGACCGTGATGGGTGCGCTGGTATTTCTCAAACAACATTCCCTCGATCAGGAATTGTTGAGCTTGCTGCGTTTGTCGCGGCAGAACCTGGACGAAATGTGCAGGTTGAAAGACGAACTGGAGAACAAGGAACATTCGCTGCGCTGGCACAGTCTGGAATTGCAGCGCAAGAATCTCGAACTGCAGGAGATTTCGTTCACAGATGTGTTGACCGGGGTGTGGAACCGGCGCTATCTGGAAGAGATTCTTACGGCCGAGGCCGGGCAGGTCCTCCGAAATTACGAGCGGGCGCGGGGAAGCGACATCCGTAAACTGGATCATCGCGACCTGGTGTTCATCATGGTTGACGTGGATTTTTTCAAGGAAGTCAACGACAAGCACGGACATCCTAAGGGAGATCGGCTGCTGCAACTGGTGGCGCAGAGACTTTCGGCGGTCGTGCGCAAGTCCGACGTACTTGTGCGGTGGGGCGGCGAAGAATTTCTGATCATGAGCCGTTCGACGGATCCGTCGGGAACTCCGGCATTTTGCAGCCGCGTTCTGCAAGTGATGGCATCGGAGCCGTTCGATCTGGGGCACGGAATTTCAGTCACGAAGACTTGCTCGGTCGGGTGGGCAGCCTACCCCTGGAGCCGTAACGGTTTTGAGGCGCTTTGTGCCGAGGAGTCGATTGCGCTCGCGGATGCGGCTTTGTACCGGGCCAAGGCTTTTGGAAGAAACATGGGAGTCGGAATCGTGGCTACCGATGTTGCGAACAAAAATCCCGACGAGATTGACTTGGTGTCGGTGTGTCAGGGGAATCCTCCGCTCGCACGAACTATACGGACTGAGTGCCCGGGGCCCGAGGTAGCATTGGACGCCAATGTTGAGGCCGCGGAACCGGTTGACAATTCCACCGTATAATCCGCGTTCGCCTTTGGCAACGCATCTCAACGCCTTCCCGCTGTACGCAGGTGCTTGACCTGTGCGAGCGCGTTGACTACATTGAGTTGCCGGCCTCGCGGCCGCCGAGGCACAACTATTCATGAATGCAAAAAATCCTTCACGTAAAACCGGCCTTCGTCAGAAGGCGCAACTGATGTCGGCATCTGAAATTGAGCGTACGCTGGTGCGGCTGGCGTACGAAATCGTTGAAAAAAACGGTGGCGTCGACGGCCTGGGACTGGTCGGCATTCGCCGCCGTGGAGTTCCAATTGCCGAGCGGCTGGGCAAGATCATTACGCGCATCGAAAACGCCAAGGTTCCCGTGGGAACCTTGGACATTACGTTCTATCGCGACGATCTTTCGACGCTGGGGCCCAAGCCGGTGGTGCAGGAGAAAGAAATTGGATTCGAGATCGAGGATAAGAACATCGTGATGGTCGACGACGTGCTCTACACCGGGCGTACTACGCGGGCGGCACTGGACGCGCTGTTTTCGCACGGCCGGCCGCGGCGGGTACAGCTGTGTGTGCTGATTGACCGCGGGCACCGGGAAATTCCCGTCGAGGCAACGTTCGTGGGGCGCAATGTGCAGACTACGGATAGCGAAGTGATCGAGGTCAAGCTGACTGAGATCGATGATGCGGAAAAAGTTCTGCTGATGGAGAAATAAGCGGCGGGAACAAATCTTCGCGACGAAAAAAAAGCACGGTGGGCTAACCCACCGTGCTTTTGCGTTCCTTGCCGGCCGTTAGGCGATCAAGCGATCCGCGTACAGACCGCTTTCGTTTGCGTGTAATTGCTGAGCACTTCGTGTCCCATCTCGCGGCCCCAGCCCGACTGTTTGTAGCCGCCGAAGGGCATCGCCGCATCGAAGATGTTGTAGCAGTTAATCCAGACGGTGCCAGCGCGAAGTTGCTCGGCCATGCGATGCGCCTTGCCGATGTCGCGAGTCCACACCGCCGCAGCCAGGCCGTATTCGCTGTCGTTGGCGCGGGGGATGATTTCTTCAGGATCCGTGAACGGCATCGCCACCACGACCGGCCCGAAGATTTCTTCCTGCACGACTTTCATGTTTTCTCGCGTGTTTACGAGCACGGTGGGTTCGACAAAGTATCCGGCGTCGCTGCCCTTGTGCCCGCCAGCGATGGCCTTCGCGCCTTCGGAGAATCCGGCTTCCAGGTATCCGCAAACCCGATTCAGTTGCTCTTCTGAGACCAGCGGTCCCATCTGCGATGCGGGATCAAGACCCGAGCCAACCTTGATTTTTCGGGCCTGCTCGGCGACTCCTTCGACCGCTTGATCGAAGACTGGTTTCTCGACATACAGGCGTGAACCGGCGCAGCAGCACTGGCCGTGGTTAAAGAAGATGGCGCTGGCAGAACCGGCGATGGCAGTGTCGAGGTCGGCGTCTTTGAATACGACGTTGGGAGACTTTCCGCCCAACTCGAGCGACACTTTCTTCAGGTTGCCGGTGGCAGCGTGGACGATTAGTTTGCCGACTTCAGTCGATCCGGTGAAGGCGACTTTGTCGACGTCGGGATGCGCGGCCAGCGCGGCGCCTGCCGTCTCGCCATAGCCGGGGACGATATTTACCACGCCCGCGGGGAAGCCAGCTTCCATGATCAGATCGCCCAGACGCAGCGCGGAGAGCGGAGTTTGCTCGGCAGGCTTCAGGACGACGGTGCAGCCCGTGGCCAGCGCGGGACCGAGTTTCCACGCGGCCATTAGCAGCGGAAAATTCCACGGAATGATTTGGCCGACGACTCCAATGGGCTCGCGCAGCGTGTACGCCAGATACTTTGCGCCGGGCGTGTAGGGAACCGAGAGAGGAATCGTGTTGCCTTCAATTTTTGTGGCCCAGCCCGCCATGTAGCGGAAGAGGTCGACCGCAAGCGGAACGTCGGCGGCTTTCGCGATGGTGAGAGGCTTGCCGTTGTCGAGACTCTCGATGTAGCCGAACTCTTCGGTATGCTGCTCGAGCAAGTCGGCGAGTTTCCAGATCATGCGACCGCGCTCGGATGCAGTCATCCTGCGCCAGGGGCCGTTGTCAAAGGCGTTGCGAGCGGCCTTCACGGCTTGATTGATATCTTCGCGATCACCTTCCGCCACCTGAGCGAGAACCTCGCCAGTCGCAGGATTGTAGGTTGGAAAAGTCTTACCCGACGCCGCATTTACCCAGGCGCCGTTGATCAGCATTTTTCGTGGTTTGTCGATGAACTCCGCGACTTGCGGATGAATTTGAGGGGAAACTGCGATGCCCATACTGTCCTCCTGGATTTACTAACTTTGGTCTGACGAACGTGGTCAAACTGATACCAGCGAGCGAGAATGATGCCGGGCAAATAAAAGCGACCGAGGTATGCTAGCTGCCGGGCCGGGACAAATGCAATGGCGGTCCGGCTGCGCGGACTATTCGCCGTACGGCACCCAAATGTTCTTCACCTGAGTCGCGTGTTCGAGGAACCAGCGACCCTCGGCCACTTTCGGGTTGAACCAATCGATGATGCGGCCTTCGTTGGTCCAGACCTGCTTCAAGTTTCCAATGGACATCGCTTTCGCGGCGGCAACAGTAGCGTCGTCGCCGTAACACCAGACGGCGTCGACATCGTCGTGCTCAGCGAGCGTTTTCAACAGCTGCGAAGCGTAGCCCGTCACGATGTTCACAGCGCCCCCGGGCAGATCGCTGGTGTCGAAAAGCTGGTAGAGGTCGCCGGCGATGAGCGGATATTTTTCCGATGGAACCGCAATCACGGTGTTGCCGACGGCTGATCAGTGGCAGCACCAGTGAGAGGAAACCGAGCAGGGGCGCGTCCGCGGGACAGATCACGCCCACGGTTCCAATCGCTTCATTCATCGCGATCGCGATATTGCGGAACGGAGGGTTGTGGACGGCGCCGTCGAACTTGTCGGCCCACGCAGCGTACGAAAAGATGCGCTGGATGCCGAGTTCGACTTCCGCGGCGGCTTGTTTCTCCCCGACAGCGGCTGCGAGCCGATGGGCGATTTCGCTTCCGCGCTGGGCCAGATTCTCTGCACAGTAATACAGAACCTGGGCGCGATTGTGCGCTGTAGCCTTCGCCCAGGATTCGGCTTTGCGCGCCGCTTCTACCGCGTTGCGAATGTCCTTGCGATTGCCCAGCGGAGCTTCGCCCAGCAGACGACCATCTGGCGAGCGCACCTCCAGGCTGTAGCCGGAGTCGGGGCGCGCTTGCTTGCCGCCGATATAGAGCTTGATCGTCCGGTCGATGGCGGGCGTGCTGGTGTCGGGTCGGTCGTCTGTTCGTGCGGGCTCTTGTGTCGGAGCGGAAGCGATTGCTGGCGGCAAACTTGGAGCGTGCTTGAACCACGCTGGCTCCATGTATTCGAGCAAGCCCTCGCGTCCGCCTTCGCGGCCGTATCCGCTCTCGCGATATCCGCCAAAGCCGCAGGCGGCGTCAAACATGTTTGTGCAGTTAACCCAGACCACGCCGGCCTTTAGTTGCGCGGCCACGTGCAGTGCGACGTTGATGCTCTCGCTCCACACGCATGACGCGAGGCCGTAGACGGTGTTGTTCGCAAGCTCAACCGCTTCCTTGGGCGTGCGGAAAGTCATGGCTGCCAGCACCGGGCCAAAGATTTCCTGCTGCGCGACGACCGATGTGGGATGCACATTGCTTAGCAGCGTCGGCGGGTAGTAGAAACCGCGCGCTGGCAATTCGTGTTGCGGTTGCCAACAAGTGGCGCCATCGGCAACGCCCTGTGCGACCATGCGCTCGATGCGATCCAACTGCACCCGCGCGACGATGGCGCCGATGTCAATTGCTTTGTCGAGCGGAGGCCCCATCCGCAAGCTGCTCATGCGGTCGCGAATCTTCGACATCAACGTTTCGGCAATGCTTTCCTGCATCAGCAGCCGCGAGCCGGCACAGCACACCTGCCCCTGGTTGAACCAGATCCCGTCGACCAGGCCTTCGACGGTGCTGTCGAGATCGGCATCTTCGAAGACGATGAACGGAGATTTACCTCCCAGTTCGAGCGAGAGACGTTTGTGGCTGGCGGCGGTCGCGCTGCGAATTGCACGTCCAACTTCCGTTGACCCGGTGAACGCGATCTTGTCGACGTCAGCGTGCTTCACCAAAGCTTCGCCGGTTGAGCCATCCCCAGTGACGATGTTCACGACGCCGGCGGGCAATTCCGCTTCCTGGCAGATTTCCGCGAATAGAAGCGCGGTGAGGGGAGTAAATTCGGCGGGCTTCAGGACAACCGTATTTCCCGTCGCGAGCGCAGGCGCAATTTTCCACGCCAGCATGAGAAGCGGAAAATTCCAGGGAATGATTTGGCCGACGACGCCGCATGGTTCGTACTCAGCGAACTCCTGTTCCAACAACTGCGCCCAGCCCGCGTGGTAGTAGAAATGCCTCGCCACGAGCGGAATGTCGATGTCGCGGCTCTCGCGGATGGGCTTACCATTGTCCATGGTTTCGAGAACTGCGAGCAGCCGGGAATGTTTTTGCACCAGCCGCGCCAGCGCGTAGAGATAACGCGCGCGGGCATGCGGAGTGAGCGCACGCCATTTTGGAGAAGCTGCGCGCGCGGCACCAACCGCCGCGTCAATGTCAGCCGCGCCGCTTTGCGCAACAGCAGCCAATTTTTCGCCGTTCGATGGATCGACCGTATCGAAATATTCTCCCGCCACCGGCGCTCGCCACGTTCCACCGATGTAGAGTTCGAAGCGGCGGCCGTGGCGGTCCAGCCAGGCTTCCGCTTCTTTGGGATCTTCGGGAGCGGGTCCGTACTCCATGCTGACGAATTTTTCGGCAATGCTCATTGGGCTCGGCTCGCTTTGTTTCGCTGAATCAAAACTCTTCCGCTGCTTCTCTGTTACGCAACCGGATGGCGATACTCGGCCGAGTAGCGTCCGGTGGCTTGATGCTCGAGTTGTCGTTCAATGTCTCCCAGCAAACCGCTCGCTCCGAAACGGAACAGTTCGTTGCGCGTCCACGACAGGCCAAGTTCCTCTTTCATCATGGCAAGCCAGTCGATAGATTGCTTCGCCGTGCGGATTCCTCCAGCGGGTTTGAAGCCGACGGCCATACCAGTTTGCTGCGCGTATTCGCGGATGGCGCGAACCATCACCAGGCTCACGGGAAGGGTGGCGTTCGTCGGTTCTTTGCCGGTCGAAGTCTTGATGAAGTCCGCGCCCGCCATCATCGCAACAACGCTGGCACGGCCCACGTTGCGCAACGTGAGCAGGTCGCCGGTGCCGAGAATGACTTTCATGTGAGCCGATCCGCAAGCGCTTTTGAAGGCCGCGACTTCGTCGTACAGTGCCTGCCATCGTGCGCCAAAAACATGAGCGCGCGTGATGACCACATCGATTTCTTGCGCGCCCGCTTCGGCTGAGCGGCGAACCTCCGCGACACGTTCGGCAAACGGCGACAGGCCGGCGGGAAATCCTGTGGAGACGGCGGCAACCGGAATGCCGCTGCCCTCAAGGGCATGCAGCGCGGTCTCGATGAAAGCGTGATAAACGCAAACCGCGCCCACCTTGATGCCGAGTTCTTCGATGCCGAGTTTCTGGACAAGCTCCTGCTGCAGCGGCTGTCGCGCCTTCGCGCATAGCCGACGAACGCGATCGTCAGTGTCATCGCCAGAGAGAGTAGTCAGGTCCATGCATGTGATTGCGCGCAGAAGCCATGCTGCCTGCCATTCTTTTTTTACTGTTCTGCGCGCGGTTTGAGTCTGGGCGCGGCGTTCAACCGCGCTGGTGTTCACCCGAACTTCTTGCACCCAATTTAAATCGAGGGGAATGCCGGAGTTCGCCAGGAGCGGTTTTCCGGCGAGCAGTGCGACTGCGTGGGAAGCTGCGCCATCTCCTGGCCGAATCTCGCTCGCCATTTTGCGCGCGATGTTGGGATAGTCATGATCGACCGACATTGCAGCTTTACCTTCCCCTATTTGATGCGCCTGCTCGCGCGGCGGGCTCGGACACAAGGAGATCGCATGAGGTGCAATTGTACGGCAGGGAAACTGACAAGGCGAACTGGAATTCTCCGGCTGGCGCTCAAGTTGCAGGCAAGAAAAAAGCCGGAATTCCTGCGAAGGGTTTACAATGGCGCACGATTCGGCGGACTCAGCGCGCGCATTTTGCCTGCTGCGCCACACCTCAGATATATGGCCAAGAAGACGGTCTCCGCCAAAATGCGGAAGAAACTCGAGCAGGCGGCGATGCGAGTGATGAAGAATGCGCACGCTCCGTACTCGAACTTCCATGTGGGAGCGGCGATCCTGCTGACGAACGGCAAGATGTTTTCAGGTTGCAATGTGGAGAACGCTTCCTACGGCATGACCAATTGCGCGGAGCGAACCGCAATTTTTTCCGCGGTGGCCGAGTTGGGCCCGAAGATTGAAATTCAGGCGGTAGCTGTCACGAACGATCATGGAGTCGCCTGTTCGCCGTGCGGAGCCTGCCGTCAGGTGATCTACGAATTCGGTCCGGACGCTACAATTTTCTTTCAGGGCGCCGCTGGCCCCAAGCAGGCGCACATCACCGAGCTTCTCCCGGAAGGATTCCGCTTACAGTGAATCGACGGATTGTACCGCCAACGTTTCGCGCCATCGATGTGATCCGCAAAAAAAGGGACGGGGTTGAACTCTCGCAGGCGGAGATCGAAGGGCTCGTGAACGCCTACACCGAAGGCAGCATTCCCGACTATCAAGTTTCGGCGTGGCTGATGGCCGTGGTGTTGAAGGGGATGACGCGACCGGAGACGGCGGCGCTTACGGACGCGATGCTGCATTCCGGCGATGTGCTGGATCTTTCCACGTTGCCGCGCAGAAAAGTCGACAAGCATTCAACGGGCGGCGTCGGCGACAAAACTTCTCTGGTGCTCGCGCCGCTGGCGGCCGCTGCGGGTGTTGCGGTTCCGATGATCAGCGGACGCGGCCTCGGCCACACCGGCGGAACACTCGACAAACTGGAAGCGATTCCTGGCTTCAATGTGAATTTGCCCGTGGCGGAGTTTCGCCGCGTGCTCGAAATCTGTGGCTGCGCGATGATCGGGCAGACGGCTGAGATTGCGCCCGCCGATCGCAAGCTTTACGCGTTGCGCGATGTGACCGGCACGGTAGAGAGCCCGTATTTGATTTGTGCTTCGATCATGAGCAAGAAACTGGCGGAAGGCATCGATGCGCTGGTGCTCGACGTGAAAACCGGATCGGGCGCTTTTATGAAGAGCGAGAAGGACGCGGTTTTCCTCGCCGAACTGATGGTCGAGACCGGGGAGCGGATGGGCAAGAAAGTTGTTGCGCTGATCACCGATATGGATCAGCCCTTGGGAAACATGATTGGCAATGCGCTCGAAGTAGTCGAGGTTGTCGAGATTCTGCGTGACGGCGGCCCGGAAGATCTGCGAGAACTCTGCCTGGAGCTTGCGGGCTGGATGTTGCATCTTGGCGGAGTTTCCAAAACGGTTGCGGAAGGCAAGCAGGAAAGCGCCAAGTTGATTTCGTCGGGCAAGGCGCTGGAGAGATTTCGGCAGATGGTGGAATTGCAGGGCGGAGACGCAGGGGTGATCGGCGATGTAAAGCGTTTGCCTCAGGCCCAGCACACCATGCAGGTCGCCAGCGTAAAGACTGGATATCTCGTCTCAATGCAATGCGAGCAGATTGGCACAGCGTGCGTGATTCTCGGGGGCGGGCGCGAGCGCAAGGAAGATGCTGTAGATCCCTCGGTGGGGATTGTGCTGCACAAGAAAGTTGGAGATCGAGTGGCTGCCGGAGAAGCGATCGCGACGATCTACTACAACGGGGAAACGCAAGCGGCGCGGGCCCGGCAACTAATCGAGGTCAGCTGTGCGGTCAACGATGCGCCTCCCGCGGCGAAGCGGCCGCTCATCCACAGGGTCATCGGAAGATAGAGCGATCTGAAGATCGGGGAGACAAACTGAATGGGACGCTATACGGGAATTCTTGGTCTGTTGACCATGCTCGGGCTCGCCTACGTTTTCTCCACCAACCGGCGCGCGATCCGTCTGAAGACCGTGGCGTGGGGGCTGAGCCTGCAAATCGTTTTCGCGATTTTCGTGCTGCGGGTCGATGTTGGCCGGCGAATGTTTCAGGTCATCGGCGATGCTGCTAACAAAGTGCTTAGCTATTCGTTCGTCGGTTCCGAGTTTGTCTTCGGACCGCTGGGTAAGCAGTCTTCCAATGTCGGGTTCATCTTCGCTTTTCAGGTGCTGCCGGTAGTCATCTTCATCTGCGCATTTTTCGCCATTCTCTATCACGTCGGCATCATGCAAATAGTCATTCGGATAGCCGCCTGGCTGATGATTCGCGTGATGGGCGCGAGCGGCGCTGAGTCGCTGAACGTCGCGGCCAGCATTTTCATGGGGCAGACGGAAGCTCCGGTGACAATTCGGCCCTTTCTTGCCGATCTCACGCGCTCGGAACTCATGACGGTGATGACCAGCGGCATGGCGCACGTTTCCGGCTCGATCATGGCAGCGTATTTCGCATTCGGCGCTGAACCCCGACATGTACTCAGCGCTGTCATCATGACCGCACCGGGAACGATCCTGGTTTCGAAAATGCTCGTGCCTGAGACCGAGCAGCCGAAGACCGCGGGCAAAGTTGTCATGAGCGCGGCGGAAGAAGAGCGGGAGAAACATGAGAATTTGCTCGGCGCCATCGCGCGCGGCACTGGCGATGGGTTGCACATGGCGCTCAACATTGGGGCCATGCTGATTGCGTTTCTGGCGTTGATTGCCCTGCTCGACGGCATCATGGGTGGCATTCACAACCATCTGGCCTGGTTCCCCTCCAGTATTGAAGCAATTCTTGGAGTGATCTTTTCGCCCATCGCATGGGTGATTGGGATTGCACCGAAAGACTGCCGGGCGGTTGGCAATCTGCTCGGCACGCGCATGGTGCTGAACGAGCTTGTAGCGTTTTCGATGCTTGGGCCGCAGAAGGCCGCGCTCGATCCGCGTTCTTTTACGATTGCGACGTTCGCGTTGTGCGGGTTTGCGAATCTCAGCTCGATCGGGATTCAGATCGGCGGCATTGGTGCGCTCGCGCCGAATAAGCGGGGCGAACTGGCCCGGCTCGGCTTCCGCGCCATGCTCGCGGGGACGATGGCAAACTTGATGTCGGCTTCCATTGCTGGCATGTTGCTTTAGATTTCTTCAACCATTCTCAAGTCAGGATTTTCTATGAAACTATTCTTCGCGAACTGTCGCGTCATTCTGCTCGCAGGTGTTTGTTTTACAGTGACCGCGGTGGCACAGTCGCCGCGGCGCGTGATTATTGACACCGACCCCGGTGTCGATGATGCGATGGCGATTCTGCTAGCCCTGAACTCGCCGGAGTTGAAAGTTGAGGCCCTGACCGTGGTGCCCGGCAACGTCGACGGACGCCAGGGATTGGAGAACGCACTCAAGTTGACGTCGCTCGCCGGCCGTTGCGACCTGCCCGTGGCCGCGGGAGCGCAGCATCCGCTCAACCAGAAATTGATCACGGCTCAGTTCTGGCACGGAAAGAATGGTCTGGCCGGAATCGAATTGCCCGCAACGAAATGCAAAGCTGACTCACGTTTCGGCCCCGACCTGATCATCGAATTGATCCACAAATATCCTCATGAGGTCACGCTGATTCCGGTTGGTCCACTCACCAATATTGCGCTGGCCGTTCTCGAAAGACCCGTCCATTGTGCCATTGACGAAAGATATCGTGATCATGGGCGGCTCGATCACGGGCGGAAATGTGAACGGAGCGGCCGAAGCGAATATCTATAACGATCCCGAAGCGGCGGCCATCGTTTTCAATGCGGGCTGGATGGTGACCATGGTTGGTTCCGATGTTGGAGAACGCACCATCATCACGCGGAAATATCTGGCCGACCTGCAATCGCTACACGGACCGGAGAGCGACTTCATCGCGAAGCTGGCAGACTTTTACCTGAGGCGTTCTGAGAAGAGCGGTTATCAGGGGGCTGCGATGTATGATCCGCTAGCGGTGGGCGCTGTGATTGATCCCACGCTCGTCACCCTCAAAGACATGCACGTGGATGTTGAAACCAAAGGCGAATTTACGCGTGGAGAGACAGTCGCCAATCGTATGGGGTCGAACGAGAATAACGTACTGCACGGCGATCATTACGAGATCGAAGGCTCGATCGACTTAAAGCCGAACGCGCGAGTCTGCGTGGCCTCTGAAGCCGATCGGTTCTTGCGATTGTTCATCGGCCGCATCAAAGGCAAATAGTTATGATCTGTTTTTTGATCACCCGTTCGCGTGCGCGACCAGCAGAATTGCCAGCGCATAGAAGACGAACATGAGGGCGAGATAAACCTTGGCGGTTTTTCCGGAGCCGTCGAATTCTTTCCACACTAGCACCCCCCAGAGCGCCGCCACCATCGGCGACGATTGGCCGATGGCATAGGAAATGGCCTGCCCGGTCAGCTTGCCTGCCGTGAGATTCAGAACTGTTCCCAGACCCCAGATGCATCCGCCGATCAGGCCGAGCAAATGTCCGGAAGGGGGCCCCGTGAAGAATCCGCTGAAGCTTACGGGATCGCCCACGAGCGGCTTTTTCATGAAATAAATATTCCATACAAAACACGAAAGAAGAGCGCCCAGCGTTAGAAACGTGGTTGCGCTGTAGGGTGTGAGCGAGTTCCCGCGAGTCATGGCGTAGGTCATGAATGGGCTCCACAGTCCCATCAGAGTTCCTGAAACCACGCAGAGAATGATGCTCTTGCGCGAGGTTCCACGACCGGCGCGGGGCAGGCTGCCATAGGCTTTGCCGTCGAGAACCACGGCGATCAGCGCGCATGCCACGCCTCCGGCTAAGAGCAACACGCTGCCTTTTGGCTGCAAGATGAAGTTCAACACGACGCCGACCACGAGCGCGATTCCGATCGATACGGGAAATGCGACGGCCAAGCCGGCGAGATCGACAGCGGCGACGAGCAGCAGATTTGCTAGATTGAAGATGGCTCCGCCGACCAGCGCCGAGACGATGTTGGAATGGTCCGCGGCCTGAACGTTATTCATGAAGCTTGAAGAGTCGTGGCCGGAACTGCCCATCGTCAAGGCGAGAACGAGAGCACTCAGAAAAATACCGATCGCGTAGTCCCAGTAAAAAAGCTCGAACCGGTAATTCTTGACGCCCTTGTAAGTGATGGCCCAAGATCCCCAGCAGATGGCGCTGGTGATCATCATCGCGAGCGCTATCGTCAGACTTTGCGGCGTGAACATGTGTGCTCCCTCTTGAAAATGTTTTTCGACAACGGCGGAAAGACTTAGCCGTTAACTTGTGCGTAAGTAGCGCGACGCAGAAATTCTCCCTGGCCGGCGCGTCCTAAAAATTTGTCGTTTTCCACAACCACCCTGCCTCGGGAAAGAACTACGTCAGGCATGCCGGTGACCTGGATCCCTTCGAACATGGAGTAATCGACCCGCATGTGATGGGTCGCTGCGCTGATGGTGTGCTTGCGGTGGGGATCGAAAATCACCAGGTCGGCATCGCTGCCCACGGCGATGGTTCCTTTGCGGGGATACAGCCCGAACAGCTTGGCCGGAGTCGTTGAGACGAGCTCCACAAAGCGGTTGGCGTTGAACCGTCCGCTGGCCACGCCGCCCGAGTAGATCAGGCTCATACGGTGCTCCACGCCCGGGCCTCCGTTTGGAATTTTCGTGAAATCGTCGCGGCCCATTTCTTTTTGTTCCTTGAAACAGAATGGGCAATGATCGGTGGAGACAACTTGCAGATGATCGTGCTTCAGGCCGTTCCAGAGCTTTTCCTGATTCCATTTTTCGCGCAGCGGCGGAGTGAAAACATACTTCGCTGCTTCGAAACCGGGGGCGTCCATGTTTTCGAGGGACAAGTACAAGTACTGCGGGCAGGTTTCGGCGTAGACGGGAAGCCCGCGGTCGCGAGCCTCGCGAATTTTCTCGAGCGCATCGCTGCAGCTTAAGTGGACGATGTAAATGGGCGCGCCCGCCATCTCGGCCAGCGCGATCGCACGCCCGACGGCTTCGGCCTCGGCAGTCGTCGGACGAGTCAGCGCGTGATATTTCGGCGCGCGTTTTCCTTCGGCCAACGCCTGTTGCACGATCACGTCAATCGCGCTGCCGTTTTCGGCGTGCATGCAAACCATCCCGCCATTTTTTGCCGTGGTCTGCAGGGCTTTGAAAATACTGCCATCGTCGAGCATGAAGACGCCCGGATATGCCATGAAGAGCTTGAAGCTGGTCACGCCTTCGTGCACCAGGTCGTTCATTTCCGAAAGTTGGCCGCCAGAAACGTCGGTGACGATGCAGTGGAACGCATAATCGCACACGGCTTTGCTCGCGGCCTTGCTCATCCACGTGTCGAAGGCCTGGCGCAAAGGCTGGCTTTTGTATTGAATCGCGAAGTCGATCAGCGTGGTTGTGCCTCCGAAGGCCGCGGCCCGCGTGCCGGTCTCGAAATCGTCAGCGCTCGTGGTGCCGCCGAAAGGCATGTCGAGGTGAGTGTGAACATCGATGCCGCCGGGGAGGACGAGCTTGCCTGTTGCATCCAGTATCCGGCCGGCGTTCTGCGACGGAAGATCAGTTCCGATGGCGTTGATCTTCCCATTTACGATGGCGACGTCCGCCGTGTACGTATCGGTCGCCGTGACCACGGAGCCGTTTCTGATGATCGTGTCGAAAGCCATCGAGTCCTCCGTCGGTTCGGCGCCGCGAGGTTGGCCGAGATGAGAAAAGCATTCTATGCTACACTGCCGCACTTTAGTTATTCACGTTCACGCGCGCAGAGAGTTCTTCATAGCTTCTCGACGAGGGGAACCGGCCATGCATTTCGGCATCGCACTGAAACCTGACATCTGGGTCGAACGCATCGTCGGCCTCACTAGGCAGGCCGAAGCCGCTGGATTTGAATACGGGTGGATTTTTGATTCCCACGTTTTGTGGAAGGAACCATATCCACTGCTGACGCTGATGGCGACGAACACGAACCGCATGCGCCTGGGCACGTGCGTTACGAATCCCGCGACGCGCGACTTGACTGTGACGGCCAGTTTGTTTGCAACTCTCAACCTGATTTCGGGCGGTCGGATGGAACTCGGCATTGGTCGCGGCGACAGTTCGCGACGCGTGATGGGCAAGAAGCCCGTGAGCTGGTCACAGTTGGAGGCGGCCGTTGCGGAGTTTCGCGATCTGACTTCGGGGAAGGAAGTGCAACATGATGGCCAGCCGACGCGCTTGAGCTGGGCGAAAGAATCTCCGCGAGTTTGGATCGCGGGATATGGGCCTAAGGTCCTACACATGGCCGGCCGAGTAGCCGACGGAATCATTCTGCAGTTTGCCGATCCAGCGTTGATCGAGTGGTGCCTGGGTTTCGTGAAAGAAGGCGCTCGCGCCGCTGGGCGCGATCCAAAACAGATTGAGGTGATGGCGGCTGCGCCGATTTGGGTGTCGAATGACCTTAGCGTTGCTCGCGAGCGCGTGCGTTGGTTCCCGGCGCTGGTGTCGAACCATGTCATGGATCTGATCCGGCAATACAAGCCGGAAGATCTGCCGCCGGCGCTGACTTCGTTTGTACAGGACCGCGGGCACTACGATTACCAGCATCATTGCGAAGTCGGCAGCGACAACGCTGATTTCGTTTCCGACGAAGTCATCGACCGGTTCTGCCTGGTCGGCCCAGCCGAAGCCCACAAGAAAAAACTACGCGAATTGGCGGCTGTGGGCGTGACCCAGTTCAATATTTATCTGATGTGCGGGGATGAGGAGCAGTCGCTGGAAACATGGTCGCGGGACGTGCTACCGGAATTTCTGCCGAAGTCTTGAAGCGGCCTGGCTCTTGAGTGCTCCAATTATTCCGTTTAAGAGAGCACATTGGCGTGGCTGAAGCCACGCGCCGTTCACTTCTCGTATGAACTCATCAATCCGTAATACGCCACAAACGAAACTAGAAATCCGACGAACCACGAATAATCGTACAAGAACCGCACGGAGGGAATCACCAACCCGGCCAGTGCAATACCCGCTCCCAGTGCGAGAGCAATGACCGCACGCCAGTTGAATCCGCGCGAATATTCATAGATACAGCCGCGGAGATACAGATCGTCCACCTGTAACACGCGCCGTCGGATCACGAAGTAGTCGCAGATCATAATTCCAGCCACGGGCCCGAGAACAGCCGCGTAACCGCCGAGCCATCCCATGATGAACGTGCTGTAACTCGAGAGCAGCTTCCACGGCATCAGCGCGATGCCCATGAAACAGGTGATGATGCCGCCGGTCCGAAAGCTGATTCCACGCGGCCACAGATTGGAAAAGTCGTTCGCGGGCGAAACCACGTTGGCTCCGATGTTGACGTTGAGCGTAGCCAGCAGAATTGCCACCAGCGAGATCACCACGGCCACGGGCGAATGAAAGCGGCTGAGCAGTTCCACTGGATTCCAGATCGCGGTTCCGTAGACGACTACGGTTGCCGATGTCACGACGATTCCGACGAATGCGTAGAGCGTCATCGTTGTCGGCAAGGCTAAGGCCTGACCGATCACCTGTTCGCGCTGATTGCGCGCGAAGCGGGTGAAGTCGGGAATGTTGAGTGAAACGGTGGCCCAGAATCCTACGGTGCCGTTGAGTGCCGGGATCAGGAACTTCAGAAAGTCAGGAAAATTAGTGAAGCGCGACGGCACCGACAGCATAGGTCCGAATCCGCCAGCGGCGCGATAGGCCCAAGCCAGCAAAAGTAATCCGACGCCTAGTAAAATCGGCGCGCTGATGCCTTGCAGGATGCGGATGTATTCGATTCCCTTCAGCACAACCGCGAGGTTGATCAGCCAGAAAAGAAAAAAGCAGACGCCGGGGCCGTAAGGGAAATTTTTCCAGGCAGGAAATAGCGTTGCCAGCAGGGTGCTGATGGCTTCGCCGCCGATCCAGGTCTGAATGCCGAACCACCCGCACGCGACCAGGGCGCGCAGCACCGCCGCGATGTTCGCACCCAGTACCCCGAAAGAAGCGCGAGCCAGAACTGGGAACGGAATTCCGTACTTCGCGCCGGGATGCGAGTTCAGCAGCATCGGCCCCAGCACGATTACGTTGCCGATAAAGATTGTCGCGACGGCCTGCTTCCAGTTCATCCCCCCTTGAATCAGGCTTGCCGCCAGCATGTAGGTGAGGATGTTCACCGACATTGAAATCCAGAGGGCCGCGAAGTTGTACATTCCCCAGTGGCGACGCTCGGCAGAGGCTGGGGCGAGATCCTCGTTGTAGAGAGGACTGGATTCGATACGGGCGCGGAGTTGAGTGGGGTCCGAAGTCGTCATTGGGCGTCGTGATGTGAACGAAAAGCTATTGGTCGCCCTTTGCGTTTAATCGGCAGCGGCCGATATTCCGCTCTGCGTCGTGATCGGGCCGTAGCTGTCTGGGCGGCGGTCGCGGAAAAACTGCCAGACTTTGCGCACCTCTGCGATCATGTCGAGATCGAGATCGGCGACCACGACTTCGTCTTTGTCGCGGCAGGCCTGGGCGATGATCTTGCCCCGCGGATTGCAGAAATAACTTTTGCCGTAAAATTCGCCGATGCTCCACGGCTTTTCGGTTCCCACGCGATTGATCGCTCCTACGAAATAGCCGTTGGCCACGGCGTGCGCGGGTTGTTCGAGTTCCCATAAATATTCCGAGAGTCCAGCGACGGTTGCGGAGGGATTGAAAACGATCTCCGCGCCGTTCAATCCCAAAATGCGCGCGCCTTCGGGGAAATGGCGGTCATAGCAGATATAGACGCCGACGCGGGCATACTTGGTTTCGAACACGGGATAGCCGAGATCACCGGGCGTGAAGTAAAACTTTTCCCAGAATCCGGGATGGCAGTGCGGGATGTGATGCTTGCGGTATTTGCCGAGATAGCGGCCATCGGCGTCGATGACGGCGGCGGTGTTGAAGTACACGCCCGGCATCTGCTCTTCGTAAACCGGAACCACGATGACCATGCGGTGCTTCTTCGCAACCTTCTGCATCAGTCGCGTGGTCGGGCCGTCGGGCACGCGCTCAGTCAGTTCGTACCAGCGGGCATTTTGCTCAGCACAAAAATACGGACCGTAGAAGAGCTCTTGCAGGCAGAGGATTTGTGTCTTCTTGTGGGCCGCTTGCTCGATCAGCTTCATGTGCTTGTCGATCATTGCCTTCCGGATCTGCGCGAGCGGGCGATCAGTGGAGAGCGCGTTGCTGGCTTGAATCAGAGCGCAGCGGACATTGCGGGGCATAGGGACCTCCCGGAGTTGAGGAAGGCAATATAGCAGAGTGGAGGGGCGGACGCCTCCGCTCTGGCAGCGGAAGGCTCTCGATGATTCGTTTGTGGCGCGGCTCCCCGGACGAGGGCGTCCGGGGTTCGACAAACGCGCGTTCGTTGACACGGTGCGGGCGGCGTCAATAGACTCAGCGTGCTTCCTAACGGCACTCTTATGGCCAAGCGCCCTCGAATTGCGGTAGTTGGCAGCGCCAACATTGATCTGACGACGTTCACGAATCAGTTTCCCAAGCCGGGCGAGACTATTTTTGGGCAGAAATTCGATCTGGGCTTCGGCGGCAAAGGCGCGAATCAGGCCGTCGCGGCGCGACTCTGCGGCGCCGAAGTCTTTATGGTCGCGCGCGTAGGCAGCGATCTTTTCGGTCCCGCGACCATCGAAAATTTTCGCCGGCAAGGAATCGATCCCATGCATGTGAAGCAAGTCGAGGGGCTATCGAGCGGAGTGGCACCTATCTTCGTCGAGCCCAACGGCCAGAACCGCATCCTGGTCGTAAAGGGAGCGAACGATGCGCTCAAGCCCGCCGACGTTGACGCCGCTGCCGAAACATTGAAATCCGCCGACTGCATCGTGCTGCAGTTCGAGATTCCGGTGGAGACGGTGTACTACACGGTTCAGTTTGCGCGCGCGCACGGAATCCGTTGCATCCTCAATCCCGCTCCCGCGCAGAGGGTCGATCTAGGCGCACTCAAAGATCTCGACTATTTTGTTCCGAACGAGAGCGAAGCCGAGACGATCACCGGGCGGCCGGTGAAAAACGTCGAAGACGCGAAGAAGTGCGCTGAGCAACTTGTGGCTGGCGGCATTCGGCGAGTAATCATCACATTAGGTGCGAACGGATCTCTCCTCACCGGCCGCGACGTGAGCGAACACGTCCCTCCATTTCCTGTCCAGAGCGTCGACAGCACCGGCGCAGGCGACGCGTTCATCGGCAGCTTCGCCGTATTTCTTGCCGAAGGGGTTCCTGAGAAAGAAGCTGTTCGTCGTGCGAATCTTTACGCAGGCTTGTCAACGACTGGCGTGGGAACGCAAAAATCTTTCTATGATCGTTCCCGTTTTGATAGCGAATTGGCCGTCAGGTCCTGATGCTCGCCCGCAATTTTCGTGTAAGCGATTACTTCTCGCGTCCAGCGCAGGTTTCACTCTGCCGGAGGCTCTGAACTGTTTGCCGAAGCTTTCAACAATCAACATCAGGGAGCGGTTTTTTGCATGATTCGTCGCCAAAGATTGACCGCGTCCTAAGCCTTAACTGTCCGAAAACTCTTGACTTAGCCGTAAGCGGCAATTTATAAGCCGTGTCTGCGGTCCGGGAGCCTCCTAAACTTCACGGGAAGAGGGAGGGTCTTTTTCTTTGCGCGGTGGTACTTATGAAAGGGGTTCAAGAAATGTCGAACCAGAAGGCGCGTTTCGCGGTGTTTGTCTGCACGCTGGCATGTCTGTTCAGCCCGCTCCTGCACGGTCAGGCGACCGGGAGTTTTTCGGGCACAGTTTCAGACAATTCCGGGGCAGTCCTGTCGGGCGCCAAGGTCATCGTCACCGCCCAAGCCACAAACATTTCCCGCGACGCGCTCACCGACGACACTGGACACTTTCTCATCCCCCTGCTCGGCGTTGGAGATTACACGATCAAAGTGGATGCCAAGGGCTTCAAACCTTCCGAAGCCAAGAACGTCCGCCTGCAGATCGACGAACACCGCGAACTCGACTTCAAACTCGTGCCCGCGTCGGTGAGCACGAGCGTTGAAGTGAACGCGACCGAAGTTGCTGTACAGACCTCCAACCCGACCTTGGGGCAGGTCATCACTTCGGAACAGGTAGCGGAACTCCCGCTCAACGGACGCGATTTCGTCCAGTTGGCCACGCTGACGCCAGGCGTAACGCAGGAAACGAACCCGAACAGCTTCTTCAACGGAGGCCCCAGCAGCGAAGTCTCCGCGCGCGGAACGTTCTCACTTTCGGTCGGCGGATCGCGCGCCCAGAGTACGGACTGGCTACTGGATGGAGTCGACAATAACGAACTGACGGCGGGCGGTATTGCGATTCTGCCTTCGATTGACGCCATTGAGGAATTCAAAGTTCTCACCTACAACTATTCGGCCGAATATGGCACCCGGTCGGGTCCGACGGTGCTGGTCACTACGAAGTCAGGTTCGAATCAGCTGCACGGATCGCTGTTCGAATTCTTCCGTAATACCAAGCTGGATGCCGCCGCATACTCTTTCGGCGAGGCGGCTGCCGAAACAGCAGTTCAACCTAAACCAGTTCGGCGGGTCCCTGGGCGGCGCACTGCAGAAGGACAAGACCTTTTTCTTCCTCGACTATCAGGCGAAGAGACAACGGCATGGGATTCCCTTCACTGGACTGATTCCAACGCAACAAATGATGCGGGGGGACTTCACCGACGATCCGTTCGGGTAACTCCAAATCCAATTCAGCTTATCGATCCCTATGTCAACAACACCACCACCCCGGCTCCAGTGCCTTTCATTTGCAATAACGTAGGTGGAGCGTTGATTGGGGTCGCGCCGAATCCGGATGGAACTCAGACGCCGACAGGCACCACGCAAAACTGCAACATGATCCCGGCCACCATGTTCGACACGACTGGTGCGGCGATGATCGCTCTTTATCCCCAGAGCAATGCGAGCAACTCCCAGCTCGGCTTCAACTACACCAACGAGCCTGTGAGGAAGCTGAACGAAGGCGAATTCGACATTCGCCTCGATCACAACTTCTCCGGCAAAGATTCGGTATTTGCCCGCTTCAGCTACGACCAGGCGTTTTCTTTCGTTCCCGGCGGATCGCCGGGCTTCGCCGAAGCCGGCGCCTTTGCCAGCACGCAGAACATCACCAACCACGGGCGTAATGTGGCGGTTTCAGAGACCCACCTTTTTTCCGCGAACACAATCAACCAGTTTACTGCGGGATTCAATCGCATCTTCAACCACATCCTGTCGTACGGCACCGGGACTTGCGAAGCTGCGAAGCTCGGGCATTCAAGGCGCGGACCTGGGTAGCCAATGCGATAGCGTAACCGGCTACCCCGCGAGTCTTAACCAGTCGACCAAAGATTGCGTGGGTTGCGGACTGAGCTCAACGCAATTGACCGGCTACTGGTCCGTCGGCGATCGCGGGTTCTCCCCGTTTCAGGGCGGCACCAACATCTTCTTTGCATCCGATTCTCTGGACATGATTCGCGGCAAGCACAACATCCGGGCCGGCATCGGAGTTCGCGCCAATCAGATGAACGTTCTTACCAACGGATTCGGCGACGGCTACTTCCTGTTGTTCGGGGGCAGCGGATCGTTCACCGGGGACGACGCGGCCGACTTACTTCTCGGTCAGGTGGGCGGATCCATCCACGACCAGACCTTCTTGGGCGCGACGACCGGACGCCGCTGGAAGATGTATCGACCTTTTGTGCAGGACGACTGGAGAGTCAGCAACAACCTAACCGTGAATCTGGGCCTTGCCTGGTCGCTGACCACGCCGATCAGTGAGGCCGGGGGCCGTCAGGCGAACTTTGACTACGCGACCGGTCAGTATCTGGTGACTCGGACCGTTGAGCGGGTGCACCGGTTGTGTCGGTCCGAGCGGAGCTGTGGGCCTCCAGTTTGACAAGACCGCGTTTGAGCCACGCATTGGCGTGGCTTGGAAGCCGATGGGCAGCCAGAAGACCGCGGTTCGCGCTGGATATGCAATCTTCCACGATTCTGCCTGGAGTCAGGGCGCGCAGGGTACATGGCAAAATCCGCCGTACTATGCGGAAGTCGACAACTTCAACTACTTCTACGGCAATCCTTGCCCCTTCGGCAACGCGACCTCAGCGGCGCCGCAGAATTGCGGGCTGCAACTCGTCGCTTCTTCAACCTACTACTTTACAGCCGATTCTAGCGCCGCCTCCGCCTTCCAGCTTCACCGGTACCATCCAGACACAGAACCTCAATTTCAAGCAGGGTATGGTGCAACAGTTCAATTTGAACGTTGAACACCAACTACCCGGTGAAGTTATTCTGACGGTTGGGTACGCGGGGTCTCGCAGCACCCACATTCTGAACGATGGACTGAACCAAAATCTGGGATCGCCGACCGCATGCGCCGGAGGTCCGAACGCTGTTCCGGGCTACACTCTGGGTTGCGGCCCCGGGGGAGCATACTTCCCCGCTCCCTACGGGGAGTTCACCTCGGTTGATAACAACAGCGATAACGGTCGAGCCCGTTATGACTCCCTGCAGGTGAAGGCCGAGAAGAGCGCACGGCATGGCCTCTACGCTCTGGTGAGTTACACGTATTCCCGCACGTTCGATTCCGGATTTCCGGACGGACTTGGCACCCTGCCTGGCGCGATGTATTGGCCGCTGCCCGGAGCCAGCAAGTTAGATTGGTCACTTTCACAGATCAATCTCAACAATCAGCTAACTGCCAGCGCCCTTTACGACTTACCGTTTGGAAAAGGCAAACGCTTTGGCAGCGACTGGGGCGGTGCAGCTAACGCTGTTCTGGGAAACTGGCACCTGAACTTGATTGAGAAAGCCACCTCAGGCTTCCCGCTCTTTGTGGTCGCCAGCAATAACGGCAACTTCAGCGGCTCGGGAGTCAACTTTGCCTGGAACGGCAACAGCTTGAATCGTCCCAACGAAGTTGGTAACCCCAAGGTTGGCGGCCCCGTTGCTGCCAATCCTCTTTGCATCGCTCCAGCCCAAGTCCACACCCTCTCGCACTGGTTTAATCCCTGCGCGTTCGTTGATGCTCCGACGGGAGAGCTCGGAGACGCGGCTCGCGCCCCACTTTATGGGCCGCGCTTCGTGAACACTGACTTCTCAGCCATTAAGGATTTTCCTCTTTCGTTCCGAGAAGGCATGGACCTGCAGTTCCGGGCGGAGTTCTTCAATCTTTTCAACCATCCCCACTTCTTCCTGCCGGGCACAAGCGCGAGCTCGATGCAGGATGTGGATAGCCCCTCCAGCTTCGGGGTCGTGAATCAGACCCTGAACGATCCGCGATTTATCCAGTTCGCCTTGAAGGTAATGTTCTAAACTTGGGGGATTGGACGTGATCAAGGGCAGGCTAAGGTCCGACTCAGCCTGCCCTTAAGTTTGCACTAGCAGACGTGGGAAAAACCGAACCTTGGATTACTCTCCGATGAGCAATCGTAACGTCTTCCTGGCGTCGACGTTCCTGTGCCTCGCGAGTCTGGCAGTCTCCGCACAGCCCCCCCGCAAAGTCATCATCAACGAAGACTGCTCCGGCCCCGGCGGCAGCAACATGCAGACGCTGATGCTGGTGATTCAGTCTCCGCAGGTGGAAGTGCTGGGCATCACGGTGGTGAGTGGAGATCAGTGGCGCGACGAAGAAGTGGCGCATACTCTGCGGCTGCTGGAAATCATGGGACGCACGGATATTCCTGTCGTGCCCGGCGCGGCGTTCCCGCTAGTTCGCACACGCGAGGAGTCCCAACTCTGGCAGCAGCGTTACGGAAAAGTTGCCTATGCCGGGGCTTGGGATGAGCGCTGGTGGCATGAAGCCTCGGTCGTGCCTCCGTTGCCGGAGGGCCAGCCTACGTCCAAGCCTGCCAGCGAAGATGCGGCGCATTTTCTGATCCGCATGGTGCACAAATATCCTGGCGAAGTAACGATCTACGAGGGCGGTCCGATGACTAACCTGGCGCTCGCAATTTCCATCGATCCCGACTTTCCGCAACTGGCGCGGGAACTCGTGTTTATGGGTGGAAGCCTGAGTCCGCAGACGGACAATCCTGAATTCCTGAACAATCCGCGGCACGAGTTCAACTTCTGGTTCGATCCGGACGCGGCGGAAATCGTGCTGCGCGCGCCGTGGAAGAAAATCGTCTGCACTCCGGTCGATATTTCTGTCAAGACACACATGACGGCCGCGATGGTGAAGCAGATCGAAGCCAGCGGAACTCCACTGGCCCGGTACATTGCCCACTTCGCGATGCTCACGCCGGGCGCCGACATCATGTGGGACGAACTGGCCGCAGCCGCCTGGATCGATCCGACGCTCATCACGAAGCGCGAGACTCGCTATATGAGCGTCGACCTTGATCGCGGCGCGGGATACGGGAATACGCTCACATCGGCGACCAAAGACAGTTCCCGGCCCAACGCCCAGGCGGTTGAAATTCAAGTTGATCTCGACACAGAAAAGTTCTACCGGATGTTCGTCGGGCTGATGTCCGCACCCACGCCGGCCCCGACCCCCAGCCACTGATAGGTGCCCTCGCGCTGGCACCGAAATTGCGAACGGCATACAATGGTAGTCACAATTCTCCATATATGTCTCCCATTCCAGACGACCTCTCCACAGTCAAAGATGACATGGTTGCCTTCGTTGAAGGCCACGGCATGCGCCGCTTTCACGGCTATGTGGACTATGACGAAGTGCAGTGCGTGATGTGGGAGACCGGCGGGAATCCGGATGGTTGGAAAGATTTCGTCGAGCTTGCCAAGGCTTCGGGCGCACCATTTCTGACCATGCACTCCTGGACGCTCGAGCTCGCCGAACTCGATGAAATGGTACAGCGCCTGACCAACTCGGAGTTCACAGACACCGACGACGTGGAAGACGCTCGCTGGCTCCGCGCGCACATCGGCAAGGTCGGGTTTCTGCAGCTGGGGTGGGCCTACCAGGGCTCGATGTTTCTCTGCGAAGTCAGCACCGAGTGGTACGACCGCTACCAGCATCTGCTTGAAGTGTCCGACGAATTCGGCGGCCTCACCATGGACGAACCCGACCAGGACGAAGAAAACTAGCTCTTGTCAGGCCTTGGATTGCGTGGGACGGGCGACTCGCCCGTCCAGTAGAGCGAGGCTCGGCGAACTTCAGAGCCGTAGTAAACTCCTTCTCATCCTGAGCAAAGCGAGGGACCTCTGCAATCCGCGGGAGTGCAGGGATCCTTCGCGCGGAAGACGCGCTCAGGATGACAACGCTTATTGTTCATCGTTCAATTTTGTCTATGCGGTGGATTCACAAGACAACTGATCAGGATCCGGTCGCCCCTTTGGTTGCAGCGTTGCGCAACGATCCCGGTCTTCGCGGTGTCGCCAACGCGGCGCACATTCTCGCACCACTGCTGGTTCGCCGGGGGATTACTGACGCCGAATCCGCCAGCGCTTTTCTCTCGCCCGCGCTCTCTCATCTTCACGCGCCGGATCGGATGACCGGCCTAAGCGCCGCCGTCGAGCGCATCTCCGCTGCCATCGAGCGCAAGGAGCCCATTCTCATTTACGGCGACTACGACGTCGACGGCACCATGGCCGTCATCATCCTGAAGACGGCGATCGAACTGTGCGGCGGCACGGCCGACTTCCATGTACCGCACCGCATCCGCGAAGGCTACGACATGCGCGACGATGTGATCGAGCGCGCCGCTGCCGCCGGCATTCGCCTGATTATCAGCGTCGACATGGGCATCCGCGCCTTCGCGCCTGCCGAAACCGCACGCCGACTTGGCGTCGACCTAATTGTCACCGACCATCACCTGCCCGGTCCCGATGGCGTGCCCAACGCGCTCGCCGTCGTGAATCCGAATCAGAATGGCTGTGAGTATCCGTACAAACAGCTGTGTGGCGCGGGTGTCGCCTTTAAAGTCGCGCAGGAACTCATGCAGCGCCGCCTCGACGCCAGCGTTCAGAACAAACTGCTGATGTCGTTCATGAAGATCGTCGCGATCGCGACCATCGCCGACGCTGTCCCGTTGACGGGAGAAAATCGCGTCTTCGCCTCGTTAGGACTCGACGCATTGCGCAAAGCAGTGAACTCCGGGCTGAAGGCGCTTCTCGAAGTTGCGCAGATTTCTGCACAGCGCTCGCCGACGTCTGGTGAGGTTGGTTTTCGCATCGCGCCCCGCATTAACGCAGCTGGGCGCATGGATGTGGCTCGTGACGTGATCGAACTTTTCAGTGTGAAGGATCCCATTCGCGCCCGTGAACTGGCCGTCAAACTTGACCACCTGAACTCCGACCGCCAGGAAGAGGAGCGTCGAATTCTGCGCGCGGTGGAAGAACGTTTCACCGCCGATCCCGCGCTGTGCGATGCCAGTTGCATTGTCGTAGACGGAGAAGGCTGGCATCGCGGCGTGATCGGCATCACGGCGACGCGCGTGGTCGAGCGCTATAACCGCCCGGCGGTCGTGATTTCGCGCGAAGGTGACGAGGCCTTCGGTTCGGGCCGGTCGATTCGTGCGTTTCACTTGCTGGAGGCGATCGAGTCGTGCAGCAGTCTTTTTTCACGCTACGGTGGCCACTCTCATGCCTGCGGATTCGCCATGCCCACTGCGAACGTCGGCGAATTGCGCGCTCGGCTCGATGCGTTCGCCCGCGCCCGCCTTACTCCGGCGGATTTCGATCCCATCCTCGATCTGGACGGGGAACTGGATTTGTCCGAAGTCGCGCCTGAGTTGTTTCGTGCGCTGCAACTGCTCGAACCCTACGGCATGGGAAATCCCGAGCCCGTATTCGCCGCGCGGGCCGTGAAGCTAGCCGCTCCTCCGCGGATTCTGAAAGAGAAGCACGTCAAGCTGAAGCTGAAGTCAGGCCGTGTGGGCGAGGGCGACTCGCCCGCGCAGGCTGGTGGAACCGAACTTTCCACAGCAGCTATCCTGGCGACCCCAAGGTGCCATCCCGACGGTGCCGCGATCCGGCGCGAGGAAAGAGCGGCGGCTGTCGCCGAAGGCTACGCGGACCCCGCACTGAGAACTGAGAACCGGGAACTGAGAACTCGGCTAGCGAGCAACATTACGTTCGACGCCCTGGGCTGGCACATGGCTGAGCGCCTGCAGCAAACGCCGCTGCTCGCGGGCGATGCGGTCGACGTAGCCTTCACCATCGGCCACAACGATCATCCCGAATACGGCGGGTTGGAACTCTCCCTCCGCGATTTCAAGATCCCTGTCGGCTGAGCGATTGAAGGCGGATGATCGTGGTTACCATAGGTGATAGTGCCCATCGCGCCGGGCCATTTCCACGCTGACTCCAAAGAGGGCGGCCAATCGATCGACCTGCAGGATTTCTTCTTTCGGGCCGTCCGCGACGACTCGCCCGCGGTCCATCAGCACAAGGCGTCCAATCTCGGGGACGATGTCTGCGAGTTCGTGCGTTACCAGAATAATTGCCGTGCCCGAGTTGGCCAGCGAGCGCATGGTTTGCCGCAAGCTGTGCTGCGCGGAGAGGTCGAGCGAATTGCAGGGCTCGTCGAATAGCAATGCTCTTGGCCGGTGCACCAGGGCACGCGCGATCAGCACGCGCCTCGCCTCGCCCGATGACATCTCGCAAACGGGACGGTCCGCCAGGTGCGAAATCTTTAGCTCGGCAAGGGCGGCGTCGGCGAGCTTGACCTTCTCTGGGCCAACCGTGTGATTTGGCCAGATGGCCGTGCTGCTAAAAAAGCCGGACAGCACCACGTCCCGGCCGCTGGCGTCGCTGGTGCACGAGAGCATTAGATCATTGGACACAATTCCCATGTGCTCGCGCAGCTTGAATACGTCCCAGCTGTCGCGGCCGAGTAGCTTCATCCAGGAGTCTTCCCGCGCCACCGGATAGCACTCGCGCGTAATGGTCTTGATTAGCGTCGATTTGCCGCAACCATTCGGCCCCAGAATCGCTACGTGCTCGTCGGCTCCAATGTGCAGGCTGAAGTCGTCGAGGGCAATCTTCTGCCCCCGCATCACGCGGAGGTTATGTAAGTCGAGCAGCGGCGGCTTTTCGGAGGCGGTCATTGCGTTGTGTGCATCTAAGTGTAGATGAAGCTATCTTGTCTTTGCGCTCACGATGACGGGCGTCTGTAACCGCCTTGCATTACACTTGAACCCAGATGCCGCTTAAGATTTATCGACTGCGCCGTCTACTGGCTGCAACCGCCGTGGGGCTCACGCTGGTCGTGGCCGGGATGTATTTCTACGCGCGCTGGCGGGCGACCGACATGCTGAAAAAATTTCCAGGCAAGATCGGAATTGAAATCAGCCGGACGGCCAACGGATTTCAACTTTCTAAATCTGACGGCAAGCGCACGCTGTTTACTGTTCAAGCCAGCGACGTCAAGGAATTCAAAATAAACGGCAACGCCGAGTTGCACAACGTCAGCATCGTGCTCTACGGCCGCGATTCCTCGCGCTTCGACCAGATCTACGGCGACGACTTTGCTTACAACCAGAAGACGGGCGATGTTGTGGCCAAAGGCGATGTCCAGATTGACCTTGTGGCCAACCCGACCGGCATTGCCAGTCCCGATCAATCCACGCCGAAAGAATTGAAGAATCCAATTCATCTGAAGACGCGCGATCTGATTTTTAACAAGGACAGCGGAAACGCCGCCACCGAGGCGCGCGTCGAATTTCGCATGCCGCAGGCCACCGGCTGGGCCGTCGGCGTGACCTACGCGGGCAAGAGCAACACGTTGACCCTCGCGTCGCAAATTCATGTGGTGACCAATGGCCCGGACTCTGCCGTCATCGAGGCCGAACACGGCATCATCACCAATGATCCTCATGAAGTTGTGCTCGATCGTCCTCATGTCACTCGCCCCGGAGGAACGTTCCAGGCAGATCGGGCTGTGCTTTATCTCGGGCGCGACAACGAGGTCGAGCGGATTCTGGCGACGGGCAACGTCACCAGTGACACACGCGCGGAGCCTGCGAAACGTTCAGGTCGCGGGAGCAAGCGAAATTCCGGAGCGGCAGATTCAGCCGCTGAAAAGCAGCCGTCAGAGCTGCACACTACGGCCGATCAGACGGAGTTTCTGCTCGAAGGCAAGCAGAACCTGATTCGTACCGCAACCATGACCGGCAATGTGCATATGGAGCAAAGCGGACCGCAGCCGATGAAGGGCGATGCCGGGCGCGTAATCATGAGCTTTGCCGGCAGGAACAAGCTGCAGAAAGTGCATGCCGTCGACGGAGTGCGGATGACCCAGAAGGCGGCGAGTGGAACCAAGCTGCCAGGGAAGGGCGCCGCATCGGGCCCGCAAGATTTCGAAATCACGGCGCCCATTATCGACTTCGCGGTGACGCGAGGGCACATTCTGGAGCACGCCGTAACTTCCGGTGCCGCGCAGATTACGATCACGGAAACGCCCGCGGCGGTTTCCGCCACACCGCAGAACTCCGCGACGAAACCAGCTTCTCCGCAAACAACCGTCGTGACCGCAGGCAAGTTCGATGCGCAGTTCGCCTACGCCGACGGGCGCGACCGCATCACCAACGTTCATGGCGCACCCGACGCCCGCATCGTCAACTCGGCTCCCGGCCAGCCTGACCGCGTCAGCACCAGTGACTCCGTCGACGCCGTTTTTCTCGCCCAGGGCGGCATCGATTACGTCACGCAAGTCGGCAATGTCGCCTATACCGACGGGCAGCAGCCCGACAAGCGCATGCAGGCCTGGGCCAACTCTGCGCACTACACTCCCTCAGACCAGATGCTGGTGCTGACCGGCAATCCGCGCGTCACGAACGGGGGCATGGCGACTACCGCCAATAGTATTCGCATGAACCGCGCCACCGGTGACGCGCTGGCCCAGGGCGACGTTAAGAGCACCTACAGCGACTTGAAGGAGCAGCCGAACGGCGCGCTGCTGGCGTCGTCTTCCCCGATCCACGTGACAGCGCAGAGCATGACCTCCCACAAAAGTCCGGGGACGTCTCTCTATTCGGGAAACGCTCGCCTGTGGCAGGATGCCAACATCATCGAAGCGCCGACCATCGAGTTTGACCGCGATCGGCGATTCGTCACTGCCCTAGGCACGCCAACCCAGCCGGTGCAGACGATTCTGGTTCAGAAAGAGAAGCCGCCGGGGGAAAAGCCCGCTGCTGGAAAAGTCGCGGCGATTCCCTCAGGCTCCGGAAAAAGCGGGACCAAGACTAGTCCGCTAGCCGGATCAAGTCCAATCTCCATTACCGCCGCCAAGCTCACCTACGCCGATTCCGAACGCAAAGCGCACTACGAAGGTGGAGTCGACGCCAAGGGCGCAGACTTTACCGCGACCGCCAAAACCGCCGACGCCTACCTGCTACCCCGCAGCCAAACCTCGAATAAACAGGGACTTGCCGGCCCCGGCCAACTCGACCACATGGTCGCCCAGGGCAACGTGGTCGTCCAGCAACCCAACCGGCATGCCGACGGTCAGACCCTGATTTACACGGCAGCGGACGACAAATTCGTCCTCACCGGCGGGGCTTCCAAGGAACTTCCCAGCATTTTTGATGCCGAACAAGGCAAGATTACCGGGGTTTCGTTGACTTTCTTTCGGGGCGATGATAGGGTGCTCGTAGAAGGCGAAGCGAGTACTCCTGTGGTAACTCAGACGCGAGTGGCCAGATAATTTAAGACAAATGGCAAGATAAATGCGTACCCTGGCCACAGAAGAAATTGGCAAATCGTATCGTGGCCGCCGCGTTGTGAATGGTGTCAGCCTGACGGTCGAGCAGGGCGAAGTTGTTGGATTATTAGGCCCTAACGGCGCAGGCAAGACAACTACTTTTTACGCTATCGTTGGCCTGATCCCTCCCGACACCGGCCGTGTGCTATACGACGGTCAGGACATTACTGACGTCCCCATGTACCTGAGGGCGCGGCAGTATGGCATCAGCTATCTCCCGCAAGAAGCTTCGGTTTTTCGCAAACTGACGGTGGAAGAGAATATCCTCGCGGTGTTAGAGGCGCAGCCGATGTCCTGGCACGAGCGCCGCGAGAAGATGGAAAAGTTTATTGACGAACTGGGACTGGAGCACATCCGGCAGAATCGCGGATACGCCCTGTCCGGTGGGGAACGCCGGCGCGTGGAAATTGCCCGCTGCCTGTGCATCAACCCCACATTCATTTTACTGGACGAACCGTTTTCCGGGATCGACCCGATTGCTGTGCTTGACTTGCAGAAGATCATCAGCAGCCTGCGCGCCAGCGGCATCGGAGTCCTGATCACCGATCACAACGTCCGCGAAACACTTTCGGTGACCGACCGGGCTTACATCATCGACGACGGCAGAATTTTCCGTCAGGGCCAGCCCAGCCAGTTGGCCGGCGATCCGGAAGTGCGCCGGGTGTATTTAGGCGAGAGCTTCTCGCTGGTTTAGCTTTTGCAAGTGCCCAGATTTTCGACCGATCAGCACCTCTGAAACTGCGCAAGCGGATGTTTGCGGAAGGCCAGAAGAAGGGAAGCAGCGATGACGATTGACGAGCGTTTAGAGGCTCGCAATTTAGAGCTGTTGTCGCCGGAAAGCGAAAAACACGATCGCCAGCTTGACCGGGCGGCAAAGCTGATCATCGAAGTTGCTGAAGGCACAGCCAGGCTTTTGCGGGTTGTCGAGATGCATGAACACCGCATTGACAGCCACGATGATCGACTCGACAAGCTGGAATAAGTGAGTCGAAAGACTAACGACAAACAATCGACGACATGGTTCTCTTACAGCACAAACTCAGCGTAAAGCTTTCGCAGCGCCAGATCCTTACCCCGGGTCTGGTGCAGATGGTCTCTGTCCTCGCGCTCAACAAGCTTGAGCTCAAGGACATGATCACCGCTGAGATGGTCGAGAACCCGGTCCTCGAAGAACTGGAAGACTCGGTCCCGCTGCTCGACGAAGTCGGCAAAAAAGAAGAAGACCGCGAACGCGCCGCTGCGGCCTCCAACGAAGAAAATCCCATCACCGCCGTCGAAAAGAAAGATCCGTTCGAAGAGATTGATTTCGGCTCGTTCTTCCAGGATTATCTCGATCCCGGCTATCGCACACACAGCGAGATGGAGGACATCGAGCGTCCGTCGTTTGAGAATTTTCTTTCCAAGCCGACGAACCTAACAGACCACCTGGCATGGCAGTTGGGCGCGCTCAGCCTGCGCCGCGAAGTGCGCGAAGCTGCCGATCTGATCATCGGCAACCTTAACGAAGATGGATACCTGATCGCCAGCGACGACGAGTTGCTCGGCGTCGCCCCGCCCGCTGCGCCTGAAGTCGATGCGCAAACGGCAAAGAATATCGTGAACGAGGCGCAAGCCCTCGGCCTGGCCGAGGTCGAGCCCGAGCCCGGCGCCGAAGAAGACGCTCCCGTCGGCGGAATCACAGATTCACCGGCGCTCGAAAGCGAAGTTGACCCTGATCTCGATCTCGCGGAGCCTGCTGCGACTGGGTACAGTGAGATCGCGCCGGCTGCGCTTACCGCTGAACCAGTTGCTGAGCCACGCACGGAAGCATCGTTCTCATCGCGCTCCGGAGACTCGGCCGCTGCCGTTGCACCTGCACCCGCGCCTGCTTCAGCCGCTGCACCCGCGACTCAATCGGCGCCGATCTATAAGCCAAACTTTGCTGCCGCCGATCTGCAGGAAGCTCTCGAAGTGGTCCGCCAGCTCGACCCGCCCGGCGTCGCCTGCCGCGACTTGCGTTCTTGTCTTATGTGCCAGCTGGTCTATCACCAGGCGCAGCTCGCGCTGCACAAAAACGGCAACGGCACTGAGCAACTCCTGAAGGACGCGATGGCCGTGGTTGACCAGCACCTGCGCGGCCTGCAGAACAAGCAGCACAAAGAAATTTCCAAGGCCATCGGACGTCCCATCGAAGCCGTTCAGGCTGCTCTCGACTACATTCGCACTCTCGATCCGCGTCCCGGCCTGCGCTACAACAAAGTGATGCCGCGCCTCATTGAACCGGACGTCGCTTTCGTGAAACACGGCGATGAGTGGCTCGTCATCATGAACGATGAGGACCTGCCGCAGCTTCGCCTGAATCCCGCGTACAAGAAACTGGTCACGCGCGACGGCACCAACGAAAAGAGCACGCGCGACTACGTCAAAGAGCGCTACAAGAGCGCCATTCAGCTCATCAAGAACATCGAGCAGCGCAAGCAGACCATCACCAAAGTCTGCTATTGCATTGTCGCTCGCCAGCAGGATTTCCTCGAACTCGGCATCGATCAACTCAAGCCCATGATGATCAAGGAGGTGGCCGAAGAAATCGGCGTACATCCTTCCACGGTAAGCCGTGCTGTGGCTAGCAAATACGCGCACACACCGCAAGGCGTATTCGAGCTGCGATATTTCTTCAGCGAGAGTGTGCAGGGCCCCGAGGGCGGCGGCACGTCGCTGCTGATCCTCAAACGCCGCGTCAAAAAACTCATCGAAGAAGAAGACCCCAGCCGTCCGTTGACGGATGAGCAAATTACCCGCATCCTGCAATCGCAGGGCATTCAGGTCACCCGCCGCACCGTGGCGAAATATCGCGAAGACATGCGCATCCCCAGCACGCACCAGCGCCGAGTGAAGAAATAACTGCGCCTGCACGAGCCTTAAGGGTCGTTATAGAATGCAATCGCCGTCCGGAGTCCTGGATCACTCGAAATCCTCGATGCCTTCACTGACTACCGATACGACGCCTGAGAAGGCTGAGGTTCCTTCTTCGCTGGAGAAGTTGCGCAGCAACCTGGGCGCTCGTAATATTCCTTCGTTGGACGGTTTGCGCGCAATCTCCGTAATTCTGGTAATCCTGGTTCACTTGCGGGTTCCCTACGTCCCAGAAATTCATGGCGTTCTGACTTTTTTTGTTCTGAGCGGATTCCTGATTACCTGGTTGCTGCTCAAGGAGTCTGCACGCGACGGCACCGTTTCCATCAAAGATTTCTATGCGCGCCGGGCTCTGCGAATCTTTCCAGCTTTCTACGCCTTCTGGTTCATACACCTTGGTCTGTATTTTGCATCTCGCGGCATTCCTACCCACCGCGTCTGGTTCGACTATCTCTCCGCTTTTTTCTACGTGAGCGACTACCGCCTCGCCTTCACTCACGTCCGACCGGTGCTCAGCCACACCTGGTCGCTCTCGGTGGAGGAGCAGTTCTATCTGATCTGGCCGTGGATCTTCATTTTCTTTCAGCATGACCTGCGCAAGCTCACGCGAATTCTCATCGGAATTATCGCCACGGTGTACGCCTACCGCGTCGTCATGTTCTTCGTCTTCCATGTGGGGGACGACCGGCTTCACAGCACGTTCGACGGCCGCGCGGATCACCTTTTTATCGGTTGCCTGCTGGCGGTGCTGCTCAAAAGAGGCGCGCTGAACGGTGTCTGGAGTGCCATTACTTCCCACGTGGGTGCCCCCATCCTTACCCTGCTCGCGCTCGTGGCCTCCATTGCGCTAAATGAACATTTTCATTACCAGTACAAATATCTGGTGGGGTTCTCCCTTGATCCGCTGCTGATTGCGCTCTTTCTGGTTCAGGTGGTAACGCTGGGGGATGCCTGGCTCTGGAGATGGCTCAACTGGTCGGTGATTCGTTACGTCGGCAGGGTGTCCTATCCGATGTATCTCTATCATGGCCTGGCCAACGACCTCGCATTGCACGGGCTTCGCGGCCGGTCCCTGTGGATCGTCGCTCCCGCGGCGATTGCGATTGGCATTGTTTTCGCTAGCGCTTCGTATTTCGTTGTGGAAAAACCTTTCTTGCGTTTGAAGTCGAAATTCAGTCGCGTGGAGGCGTCATGAACGTTGAATATACTGGCAGGCAGTACACAGTCACTTCCACCATCCGCAAAGAAGTAGAAACTGGCCTCGCGAAAATCCGCAAAATTCTGGGCGATCGATTTGACAGCAAAGTCATTCTCGCCGTCGAGAAGCACAGGCACAAAGCGGAAATCACCATCAGCCCGCGCAATGGCCCGCTCGTCGGACTGGCTCAGGCCAAGGATATGACCATCGCCGTCAACGAGGCCCTCGACCATCTCGAGAAACAAGCCGTCAAATACAAAACCCGATGGCAGTCGAAGAAGCGCTCGGCGCGCAAGAGTGAGGAAGTAAAGAAGTGGAACGGCCACTCCCCGCGAGTCGATGAGGATGTGTCGCAGACCGATCTGCAAACCGTAGTCGGCACGTCGGAAAAGACGGCTGTTCCCGTCATGGTGCACAAGTACCCAGCCGTCGCGAAAACCACCGAGGTCCACTTGATTCGCTCCGACGACGCTGTCGCCATGCGACCCATGACGCTCGAGGAGGCCATCAAAGAAGCCCATTTCCGCGACCGCGACGTCTTCGTCTTCCGCGACCCCAAAGGCAAGGTGATGATCCTGCACCGCACCCGCGACGGCAAAATGGAGCTGATCGAAGCGCCGTAGCATCTTGGTCTCGGCGCATTGCAGGTGTTTGTCATCCGGAGCGAAGCGACTGATTCTCGAAGAGAATCGGCCGCGCAGTCGAAGGATCCCTTTCAACCAACTGTATCCAATGCTCGAAAGGGAGTTTCCAAATCGTCGTCGCAGGCAAAATGAAAACCGCCGCCATCAATATTGCGAGAAGAACTCTTTCCCGACGTTGCTCTACCTTACCAATGCTGCTCGCCGCGGTCATCTGCATTGCGCAGACGTCTTACCTGAAGAACTATAAAGGAACTCCGTACGAAGACAGCCGCCATCATGGCGGAGCACAAACGATTCCCGGACGTGTCGAGTGTGCCTACTACGATCGCGGCGGAGAAGGAGTCGCCTACCACGACGCCGACGCCAAGAACAACGGCAGCGGCGCACTCAATCCCGCGGATGGAACCTACCTGAACCAGTTCCGCATGGACGAAGGCGTCGACACCTCGTACACCAAGTTTCACGACCAGATCGACAACAGCTCGTACAACGTCGTCTTGCCTCCGGAAAACCAGCTCTATGTCGGATGGACTGAACCGGGAGAATGGTTCAACATTACAGTGCAGGTTGCCCACGCGGGCGTCTACGCTGCCGATCTTCTCTACACCTCAAATCGCGGCGGAACAATTTCGCTGGATGTGAACGGAAAGGACGCGACCGGGCCGATCACCATCGCCTCCACTTTCAACGCCTCCGATCCGATTGCCTGGCGGCAGTGGCACCACTGGAACATGGCGACGGAAATCACTAAGGTCCGACTTCCCGCCGGGAAAAGCGTCCTCACCGTACACATCCTGACGGAAGGAAATATGAATCTTGCGTATTTCGATTTCAACGATTCTCAATAGCGAAAACCTGCGCTGCGGGCTTCCGACACATTCAGATCCTCGCCGGTATTGATACGTTTGAATAGGGCCATTCGCGTGCTAGAATTCGCCGCCTGGGAGATTCCCCTATGATGAACCGCATCTATCTCCGGCTCTTCTGCATTTCCACTCTTCTTGCCATGCCTTGCTTCAGCCAGGCTCAGACCTTGCCCAAGCTTTCGGTGCACTGGGAAGAACTCACGGCCTCCGACTTTCGTGAGGGCATCCATCGTTCGCAGGGAACTTGTCTGCTCCCATTCGGAATTCTGGAGAAGCACGGTCCGCACCTGCCGCTCGGCACTGATCTACTCGATGTTCGTTACGCTGCGCTGCACGCCGCTGAACAAGAATATGCGGTCGTCTTTCCGGAATATTATTTTGGACAGATCGCAGAGGCACGTCACGAACCTGGCACGATGGCCTATAGCCGCAACCTGCAGCTCGCGCTCCTGCAGGAGACAACGGACGAAATGGCGCGCAACGGCTGCAAGAAAATTCTGATCGTCAACGGCCACGGTGGCAACGACAGCCTGCTTCCGTTTTTCGCGCAGACGCAACTCGATAAGCCCCACGACTACGTCGTCTACATTTTCGACGAACGCACTCCGCGCGAAGGTGGTCCCGCGAAGAAGACAAAGATCGACATGCACGCTGGCGAAAGCGAAACTTCGAAGATGATGATCTCGCGCCCCGACCTCGTACACCAGGACCGCGCCGCGAGTGAGTCCGGCGCTGACCAGGCTCGCCAGAAGCTTTCCGAAGGCGTCTACACCGGCATCTGGTGGTACACACGTTTTCCCAACCATTACTCCGGCGACGGCTCGGCCGCGACCCACGAACTGGGCGAATATCAGATGAACTGGTGGATTGATTCGGTGGTGAAAGCGATCCGCGCAGTGAAAGGCGACGACGTCAGCCTAAAACTGCAAAACGAATTCTACGAAAAAAGCACGCACCCGCTGGACACGCAGCCCTAACCATGGCAGCACGCAGAGGATACATCCGTGGACGTTGACAGAGCCAGCCACAGCCCGAAGAGCGCCGACCGCGTATTGCCATTGATTATTTTCTTGATTTGCGGCTTGCTTCTTTTTGAGCCTCCATTCTTTGCTTACAACAGCGCCAGCAAGTCGTTTCAGGTGGTTACGTTCGTTGGCCTTCCGTTGATCTTTTCCATGATGGCACTGCTGGCCCGGTGGAATCGGCGCTTCATGGAATATTTGCCGGCGTTCTGCTCCTTTGTGATCGCTTCCGTCGGGCTCCTAGTAATGTGGTTACTGGACGATTTCCCTCGTCGCTGGCTGAACCTGGATCCCAAAGCGCCTTCCGGCAGAGCGGTTATCAAGGCTTCCGATGCCATCATTCTGCTCGTTACAGTAATCGTTCTGGGCAAACTACTTCGGATTGATTTTGATTCCATCTACCTCCGAAAAGGGAGCAGACTAAAATTAGGGCTCGCGATCGGAGTAGCGGGCTTTGCGCTGATGGCAGTTTTTGCGGTCGTTGAGGCCCACAGCATGGACGTCGCGAATCAGCGCATTCTTGGCTGGCTGCCCTGGATTCTCATTTTCGTTCTCGCCAATGGCTTCTTTGAGGAGCTGATATTTCGAGGGCTTTTCCTTAAGAAATTTGAACCGCTCCTGGGTGCGCCTCTGGCGAACCATCTTACCGCGTTCGTATTCGCTGCCGGCCATGCCGGCGTGACTTATTCGTCGGACATACTCGTTTTCGTGGCCATCACCTTCGTTTTTGCGCTGATCTGGGGCTATCTCATGCAGAAAACTGGCTCGCTTTGGGGCTCGGCGTTATTTCATGCAGGCGCGGATACGCTGATTATGATCGGGATTTTTGCCGGGGTGAAGACGTAACGGATCGTCGTCTCCCAAACGTGCCTTCAGGTTCAACGGACCCGTCCGGTACTTGTCAGCAAGTTCCTTACGAGCTGCCGATGAGGACTCCGGTGATGAACACTAACGCTCCGCCCAGCCCAACCTGCAGTGCAGCCGTGACCCAAGGAGTATCCATGTAGCGCTTGCGGATCCATGTAATAACGCCGAGTTCTACGAGTACCACCGCGCCCGCCGCCCACAACGCCATGCGAAAATCGCGTATCAGAAACGGCAGCGTATGACCGATCCCGCCCACGGCGGTCATCGCACCGCAAATCAGCCCGCGCACCCAAGGATGTCCTCGCCCCGTAAGGCTGCCGTCATCCGAAAGCGCCTCGGCGAATCCCATGCTGATGCCAGCGCCTGCCGAAGCCGCCAGGCCCACCAGAAACGCGTCCCAGCTTTTGTGCGTTGCAAACGCGGCCGCGAATACAGGCGCGAGTGTCGAGACCGAACCATCCATCAGCCCCGCCAGTCCGGGCTGCACAATCTGCAACACAAACAGCCGCCGCTGCGCGACTTCTTCGTCGGCCTTCACGTTGTCCGGGAGTTTTTGTTTGTCGAGTTCCTGGGCGCGCTCTTCGTGCTCGCGCTCTTCTCTGGCCAGATCATCCAGCAGTTGCCGGATGCTCGCGTCCTGCGTGCGCGCGGCCGCCTTTTCATAGAACCGCCGCGTCTCCACTTCCATCGTCGATGCTTCTTTGCGCACCGCTTCAATCCGCAGCGGTCGCACGAGCCACAAGGCAGGCCGCTCCACGAACCCGCGCACGTCCTGCCGCCGGATCAGCGGGATGTGTTCGCCGAATTTTTTCTGAAAGAGTTCGAGCAGGCGCCGCCGGTGTCCCGACTCTTCTTCCCGCATGCCTTCAAACATTGACGCCGTCGCGGGATAATCCGGCCGCAGCCCTTCGGCAAAGTCGGAGTAGACCCGTTCATCCTCTTCTTCCAGCGCAATGGCCAGGGCCAGCACTTCGCGCTCCGTAAGTTCTTCGAACTTTTTCATGACGCCATAGCTTACAGGCCCTTGAGCTGCGGAGACAAATCTGGATTTTTCGGTTTCGCCATCGACCGTCGGGACGCCCGTGATACTGAGGCCTGAAACCCGTACCCCAGCCGACAATCGGTTACACAAAGCAAAGCCCCGGCCTCGGATGCTACTATCCAATTTATGAAGTCCCGCAGGTCGGCTGACCAGCCAGGACACATTCGATGAGTGGAGCAGGAAAGAGTCGAGGGAAAAAAAAGCGCACGCCGCTCAGCCCTCGCCGGAGCTGGTCATCATCACCGGCATGAGCGGTTCGGGGAAGGCCTCGGTATTGAAGGCCTTCGAAGACCTGGGCTACTACTGTGTCGACAACCTGCCGGTGCAACTGATTCCGCAATTCGCAGACCTGGCCGTCCAGTCGAGTGAGATTCGCCGCACCGCGCTGGTCGTGGACGTGCGCGAAGGCTCCAAGCTCGAAGAACTTCCGAAAATACTAAAGTTCGTTGGACGGATGATTCCGACCAAGGTGGTGTTCCTCGAAGCGTCCGACTCAGTCCTCATGCGCCGTTTCAGCGAGACGCGCCGGCCCCATCCTCTCGGCACCGACGCACCCGTCAAGTCGGCGCTCAAGGCCGAACGCCGCCACCTGGGCGCGATTCGCAAGGTCGCGGATTTAGTCATCGACACCTCGAAGTTCAACGTGCACGAGCTTCGCTCTCACATCACCGAACGTTTTCAGGAACAGTCCTCGGAAAGAAGTATTCTCGTCTCCATCGTAAGCTTCGGATTTCGCCAGGGCGTTCCCGAGGATGCCGACCTGGTCTTCGATGTGCGCTTCCTGCCCAACCCGCATTTCGTTCCCGAATTCCGCCCGCTTACCGGACGCGATCCGCGAGTCGCAAAATACATTCGCTCATTTCCGCAGAGCAAAGAGTTCATCTCGCGCATCTCGGACCTGCTCGTCTACCTGCTGCCGCATTACATTCATGAAGGCAAGAGCTATCTTACGATCGCGTTCGGATGCACCGGCGGCCAGCATCGTTCCGTCATGATCGCCGAGGAAGTCGGCAAACACCTGCGCCATGCCGCATACCGCGTGAAGGTCGTGCACCGCGACAGCCCAGGGTAGGTTCAGGATTTCACGATTGGCGCCAAGCGACGTTGAAAAGACGGGAGGCGAACATGTCCACTCCACCGAACTTCGGCTCAATTGGAGCAGCCGTTCGACCGAGTTGGTTCAGCAGGAACTGGAAATGGGTAGTTCCCGTTGGCGTCCTGCTTCTGTTTCTTCTGGCTGCCTCTTTTGTGGGAGCCCTCTTTGTTCTGGTGGAAACCTCCTTCCAACACACTGATGTCTACGTTCAAGCTTTGGCGAAGGCGCGTGCCAATCCGCAGGTAGCCGACAGGATCGGACGGCCGCTCAAGGCGGGTTGGCTGGCTTCGGGGAATATGAATCAGTCGGGTCCCTCCGGTGACGTCGATCTTTCCATTCCGCTTAGCGGCCCTAAAGGGAACGGAACTCTCCACTTGGTGGCGAAGAAAAGTGCGGGCGTGTGGAAGCTGACGACACTTCAGGTTCAGGTTGCTCGCGAAGCACAACCCATCGATCTGTTGCAGGCGGAGGAAAATGGTCCGGGTGGTGGCGCCTAATACCGGGCGGGAGAGTCGTAAGAGCCGGGAGTCGAAACGGCACTGCTCCCAAGCGCGACTCAAGTAGAATAAGGCCTTGCACCTCATGCCCATTCGAGCGGCGGCAAGCGCTGGCGGCCTGCGCCGCGCCGGAGTCCCATGCGGCAACTGACGCGTCTGGTCCGTTACGTTCTCCCATTCCTTGTTCAGTTGGTGCCTGGAGTGTTGCTGCTCGCAGTCGTTGGATTCCTTGAGGCGTTTCGGCTCATGCTGCTCAAGCCGGTGCTGGAGCGGGTGCTGAATCCTGCGTCGGGTTCGGAAAACATCGCCCTCTTCACGATCCCGAAGTTGGATAAGACCATCTATCTTCAGTCCTTCGTTCCTTCGCATCTGCACAACGCCTGGAATATTGTTGCGTTTGCGCTGGTCGCGTCGACTGTGCTCAAGGGAATTTGCGACTATTGCGGCACGTACCTGGTGAATCACGCCGGTTTCGGCATGATCACCAACCTGCGCAATGATCTTTACAACTCAATCTTGCGGCGATCGGTGGCTTTCTTCTCAAAACACACGACCGGGACCCTGATCTCTACCATCATCAACGACATTGAACGCGTGCAGTTTGCTATGTCGAGCGTGCTGGCGGAGTTTCTGCAGCAGTTTTTCACGTTTATGTTTACAGCCGTTCTGGTGATTGTGCTCGGTGGGCAACTTTCCTGGGTGCTGCTGCTGTTCGTCCCAGTCATCATCTTTTCGGCTGTTCGGATTGGCCGCCGGGTGCGTTCGACCACGCGCACCGGTCAGGACCAGCTGGCAGGCGTGCAGAACATTCTGCATGAGACGATCACCGGCAACCGCATTGTGAAGGCCTTCGGCATGGAATCATGGGAGGTGGCGCGATTCCGCACAGCTGCGCAGCGCCTTTTCCGCGCGAATCTCCGGTCGGTGGCCGCGGCTTCCATCAGTTCGCCGCTCATGGATATTCTGGGTTCGATCGCCATCGCTCTTTTGCTTCTCCTGGGCAGAGAGCAGATCCTGCATCACCGGCTCGACCTGAGCGCGTTCGTGACTTTCGTCGCGGCCGTGCTGACGATGTACAATCCGGCGCGCAAGTTCGCGGTGTTCAATAACAGTTTTCAGCAGGCTCTGGGCGCGTCGTCGCAGCTGTTCAAATTCATGGACACAGAAGACGCCGTCCTCGAAAAACCGGGCGCCGAGGCCCTTGCCAAATTTTCGCAAAGCATTCGACTTGAAGGCGTGAGTTTTTCTTACCAGGAGGATGGCGATGAGTCTCGCGAGATCCTGCGCGCCATCGACCTCGAAGTGCGGCGCGGCGAAGTTCTCGCGATCGTGGGCTCCAGCGGCGCGGGCAAGAGCACGCTGGTTCATCTGATCCCCCGCTTTTTCGATGTCACCGGAGGTCGCATCCTGATCGACGGCCACGACGTACGCGACGTGACTCTCGCATCCCTGCGTTCTCAGATCGGCATCGTCACCCAGGACACGATCCTGTTCAACGATACCGTCCGCAATAACATTGCTTACGGCCAGCCGCAGGTTCCGCAGAAAGAAGTCGAGGCCGCGGCCCGCGCCGCGCTGGCCCACGATTTTATTGCTACCCTTCCCGCCGGGTACGATACTGTGATAGGAGAGCGGGGTGTGCGGCTTTCCGGAGGCGAACGCCAGCGGTTGGCAATCGCGCGAGCGCTGCTGAAGAACGCGCCGGTCCTCATTCTGGATGAGGCCACGTCTGCGCTCGACAGCGAATCGGAAGCTCTGGTGCAATCCGCCCTGCATAATCTAATGAGCGGCCGCACCGTCTTCGTGATCGCGCATCGTCTTTCGACGGTGCGCCGGGCCGATCGTATCGTAGTGATCGAAAACGGAACGATTGCCGACATCGGCCGCCACGAAGAGTTGATGATGAAGTTAGGTACCTACCGGCGTCTCTACGAGCTGCAATTCGCCAACGCGGATTCGACTCGAGTTGTCGCTGAAACTTGAGAACACGCTCCTTATGCCCATACGCTCGATGACAGGTTTTGCGCAGGTGAGAGGTGAGATCCAGCGCCCGGAGGGCGCTGCCGCCGTCCCCGCCAGTTCGGCCAATTCCAATGGCCGAATGGCTTTCGCTTTCTCTCTGAAGTCGGTGAACCATCGCTTCCTCGATCTGCATTTCCGGCTTCCCTCTGGAACCGATTCGCTGGAGATGCAACTCCGCCGCCTTCTGAAAGAGAAGATAGGGCGCGGCCACGTCGAAGTTTCGCTGAACCTGGAGCGCACCACCAGTGAAGCGTTTTCGCTCAATCGCGAGATCGTCGGCGGTTACATCGCTGCTTTTCGGGCCGCCGCCGCCGAATTCTCTCTTGCCGCCGATCCCGACCTCAACGCGGTTCTCCGCCTTCCCGGTGCGCTCGACTCCGCCAACGACAGTGCCGACGGTGAAATTGAATCCGCGGTTATGTCCAAAGTCGGCGAAGCTCTCGACCGTCTCAACCAGATGCGCGAGGAAGAAGGCCGCGGCATTGCCCGTGAACTCCGCGACCGCATGGCCCACCTGGTCGAGGCCGGCAAGCTCGTGCAGCAGCATCGCCGCGCCGTGCTGCAGAACTACAGCGAGCGGTTGCAGTCGCGCCTTCAGGAACTGCTGGGCGGAATCGTCGACAAGGATCGCGTGTTGCAGGAGGCCGCGCTGCTGGTCGATCGCAGCGACATTCAGGAAGAAATCGTTCGGCTCGAAACGCACGTGCAACATTTCCTGGGACTGCTCGAGGCGGGCGGCGAGATCGGAAAGAAGCTCGATTTCCTGCTGCAGGAAATGAACCGCGAGGCCAACACATTGCTCTCGAAAACTTCTGGCCTCGCTGGCGAAGCTCTGAAGATTACCGAGGCCGGACTGGCCATGAAGGCCGAAATCGAAAAGTCGCGCGAGCAGGTGCAAAACCTGGAATGAGAGACCGCAAGCCCATCGTCTACATCATCTCCGCGCCCTCCGGGTCAGGGAAATCGACGCTCGTCAACGTACTGCTCGCCATGACCCCGCGTCTCGATTTTTCCATCTCATATACGACTCGGCCGGTTCGCGGCAGCGAGCAGAACGGCAAGCAGTATTATTTCGTTTCTCGCCGGGAATTTGAGCAGATGATCGCCGCCGATGAATTCCTGGAACATGCCAGTCTCTACGGCAGGGATTACTACGGTACTGCGCGCCGGTTCCTGCGCGAGGCCGGGGAGAAAGGGCACGATCTGCTGCTCGACATCGACGTGCAAGGAGCCGCACAAATAAAACAGAAACTACCCGACGCCGTCAGCATTTTTGTATTGCCTCCCGACCGCAAGACTTTGGAATGGCGCCTGCGGAAGCGGGGTGAGGACTCGGACGAGGTCATCGAGCGCCGGCTGGACGCGGCCCGTCGTGAGATCGAGAACTATGACAAGTACGACTATATCCTGATCAACGACAAACTCGAGGAGTCGAGCGACAGCCTGCAGGCCATCGTTTTATCCGAGCGCCTGTCGCGGTCCAAATCCCGCCTGTCCGCCGACGATCAGAAAATCGTGGAACTAGCCGATCGTCAGAGGCTGGCGAATATGCGCGACCGGGTGGTACCGATCCTGGCGTCCTTTCGTACCCTGCCCCCTCCGGCACGCTGATAGATTTCGCGGTATCATTTTAACGACGCCGGGATGGTGTCGATAGCCGCTCGTGAAATTACGAGTGGGATAAGCCTGAGAGTTGGTCGCGTTCCGCCGAACACAGAGCTAGAACTTATAGATGTGTTTGGCACTGATAGACTTCAAACTTGATTTCTTGAGGGAGAGTCCCAATGAAGTTGATCGAAGGCTTTGACAGCAACTACCGGTACATTTTGGTGGCGGCGCGGCGCGCGCGGCAACTGCAGTCCGGTGCCCCCCCCGTGGTCGACACCAATTCCCGCAAGCCTTGCCGCATCGCGCAAGATGAAATACGCGCGGGCAAGGTGAAGTGGGAGATTCCTGAAACCCGCACTGCCGCAGAGCAAGCGGAAGAGGCTCTCGACAAGGCTCTGGGTCAGGACTGAAGGAATTGTTGATTTTGTGATCGCTGGTTGATGATCGTCGATTGCGAAGACACGCCGGCATTGGCGGTTTTCAATCAGCAATCACAAATCAACAATCAAAAATTGTATGAAAATCGCTCTCGGCGTCACCGGCGGAATCGCGGCCTACAAGGCGGCAGAAATCGTCCGCCTGCTCCAGGACCGCGGCATTCGTGTGCAAGTCATCATGACGCGTGCGGCCCAGGAGTTTGTACGCCCTCTAACTTTCGCCGCGCTCTCTGGAGAGAAAGTTATCACCGGCATGTTTGCGGACGGCGAAGCGCATGAATCGAATCTCGACTCCGCCAACCTTGAGTCTGCCATCGAACACATTGCAGTCGCGCAGTCGATCGATGCGCTCGTGGTAGCGCCGGCCACGGCTGATGTTCTGGCTCATTTCGCGCAAGGCATCGCCAGCGACTTTCTGACCACGCTCTACCTCGCAACGTCGGCCCCGGTAGTCGTCGCGCCGGCCATGAACGTCAACATGTGGAATCATCCCGCGACGCAGGCCAATCTGCGGGTGCTGCGCGAGCGGGGCGTGAAAATTGTGGAACCCGGTGCCGGCTACCTGGCTTGTGGAATGACCGGCGCGGGGCGCCTCGCCGAAAATGAAACCATTGTCGCCGCGGTCATGGAAGCTCTCGGCGCATCGCAAGACCTGACCGGCGAGACTGTCCTGATCACCGCAGGTCCCACGCGGGAAAAAATCGATCCCGTCCGGTATCTCACTAACCGCTCCAGCGGGCGCATGGGATACGCGCTTACCGAGGGCGCGTTGCGTCGCGGTGCACGCGTGCTTCTGGTTAGCGGACCAACGTCGCTGACTCCGCCGGCAGCCGTTGAGTTCACGCGAGTCGAGTCCACCGAAGAAATGCGCGACGCGGTCCTCAAACTTTTGCCCCAAGCGACCATCGTCATCAAAACGGCTGCCGTTTCCGACTATCGCCCGAAGGCCGCGGCCGGCCAGAAAATCAAGCGCAAGGGGCCCATGACTCTCGAACTCGAAGCCACTCCTGACATTCTAAAGGAGCTCTCGCTCCGGAAAGGATCGCAGTTCGTAGTCGGCTTCGCTGCCGAGACCGAAAATGTCCTGGAGAATGCGCGCCAGAAGTTAGTCTCGAAAAACCTGGATGCCATCGTTGTCAATGACGTTTCGCGCGAGGGAGTCGGTTTCGATTCCGATCGCAACGCCGTGACCATCATCAGCCGCGACGAAGTCGTCGAAGTTCCCGAGACTACGAAGTGGGAAGTGGCTCAACGCGTCCTCGACCAGGTCGTCCGCCTGCGCCAGTACCGCAAGTCGCCCGTGAAAGCCTGACTACTTAACTCTTTTGTCATTCCGAGAAGCGAAGCAACGAAGAACCTGCTTCTCGCCACCTCCACGACAAGCGTGTCAGTCCGCCGCTGCATTACAATCGTACAGCTGATGCCAAACACTCTTGACCCTGATCTGCGCCGTGCGCTCGCCGAGCGAGTTCGCTACTGCCACGAGATGGGCATCTACGATTTCTACCGCCGCGAAGGCCGCGCCACCGAGAGCATTACGGTCGAATCATCTGTCGTCGCAGTTGACGAGTCTCCGACATCCCACGAACAGCGAGAGGAAATGGCCGCAAAAAAGTCCGCCGCAGTCGCCAAAGTCCCTGCCGAAAACGTTCTTGAAGTTCTTACGCCGAGGCCAGAACACGGCGTCACCGATCCCGCAGCTGCGCTCAAATTGATTCGCGAAGACCTGGGCGATTGCACGCGCTGCAAGCTGCACAAGCAAGGCCGCAAGCAAATCGTTTTCGGCGTGGGCAACCCACGCGCCGACTTGATGTTCGTGGGCGAGGGCCCGGGCGCCGACGAAGACACGCAGGGCGAGCCCTTCGTCGGTCGAGCCGGCCAACTGCTCAACAACATGATCAAAGCCATGGGCATTCGCCGCGAGGATGTCTACATCGCGAACGTCGTAAAGTGCCGTCCACCGGGCAACCGCACGCCGGAGCGCGATGAGTGCGAAACCTGTTCGCCATTCCTGATGCGCCAAATCTCGGTGATCAAACCGAAGGTTATGGTCGCGCTCGGCGCGGTCGCAGCCAAGAACCTGCTCGCCATGAATGCATCGATGTCCGAACTCCGTGGCCGCTTCTATGACTTCCTGCCCGCCGGCGCCCGCAGCAGCGATCCATCCTGGCAGGGAACGAAACTCGCGGTCACCTACCATCCCGCGTTCCTTCTCCGCGACCCGCGCCAGAAGGGCGAAGCCTGGAAGGACTTGCAGATGGTCATGAAATACCTGGGACTGGAGCCTCCCAAGAAAAGTGAGTAGATCTGCTAATCCTGTCATGCCGAGCGGAGTCGAAGCATTCCTACCAGCAAGATAGTCCGTCCCCAGCTGCTGATGACCGGATCGAACTCCTCTGGTTTATCCTTCCAACCAATGGCGGAATTCTGTGACGTCGCCGTGCCCGTTCCGCTCGACATGGTCTTCACCTATCGTGTTCCGACGGACGCCGCACCCGTCGTCGGCGGTCGCGTGCTGGTCCCATTTCGCCAGCAGCGCATGACGGGGATCGTCGTCGAACTGCACGACCGCAAGCCCTCCGTCACCACCAAAACGATTCTCGCCGTCCTCGATACCGCGCCGGTGCTCGATCCTCAGCTGCTTCAACTGGGCCGCTGGATCGCTGACTACTATCTAGCCCCGATTGGCGAAGTATTCCGCACCATGCTGCCGCTCAATGCCGAATTCAAGCGCGCGATCGGCTATCGCCTCACCGAAGCTGGCCAAATGGCGCTGCATCAAGCCGGCATCTCGGGATCGTCTGCCCGTTCCAAGCGCACGCCCGAAGAGCAAGCCGGTGAATTCCGGGTGCTCGATTACCTTGCAGGAAACGAGTCGGCGCCCGATGGATCGAATCTCGTCCGCGAAGAGACGCTCCGTTCCGCCACCCGCGTCTCCCGCGCCGCCCTCTCTGGAATGGTCCGCAAGAAATGGCTGGCGCGCGAAGACATCTCCGCGGCTCGCGACGCCACACGCACGATCAAGATCGCGCAACTGAAATCGACCGATGGCAAACTGAACGCGAACCAAAGGTCGCTGCTTGACGCCCTAGCAGCGGCAGGCGGGAAGGTTCTGGTGGCTGCTCTGCAATTATTGGACGTTCCGCGAACCACCCTGACCACGCTGGTTCGCCGTGGACTGATCGAAATTCTTGAAGAGCCGGCGGGTTTTTCGGTCTCTCACTCAAAGCCCAGGCCGTCCTTGTTCGACTTCGATCTAAATGGAGCCCAGAAATCGGCGCTGTCGCGGGTGCGGGAAAGCGTCGCCGCGCGCAAGTATTCCGGCATGTTGCTGCACGGCGTCACTGGGTCAGGCAAGACCGCCGTGTACCTGGCCGCGATGCGCTCCGTGCTCGAGGCCGGCCGTTCCGCCATCTTGCTCGTGCCTGAAATCGGCTTGACTCCGGCCGTGGCTGCGGACCTGCACCAGATTTTCGGCAACGAAGTTGCCATCCTGCACTCCGCGCTCTCTGACCGCGAACGCGCCGAGCAATGGCATCGCATCAAGCGCGGCGAAGCGCGCATGGTCGTCGGCACGCGCTCGGCCGTCTTCGCCCCGGTCGCCGACCTTGCGCTGATCATCGTCGATGAAGAGCACGATTCGTCGTACAAGCAGGAAGAAACCCCACGCTATCACGCCCGTGACATCGCCGTAGTGCGCGCCCGGATGGCGAACGCGGTCGTCGTACTCGGTTCGGCAACGCCATCGCTGGAATCGTATTTCAATGCGAAAAAGAACAAATATGCGCTGGTCGAGTTGCCCGACCGTGTCGAACAGCGCCCGCTGCCCGAAGTAGAAATCATCGACATGCGCCAGGAGTTCCAGGAAACCGGCCAGGAACAAGTCATCTCGCGCAAACTGGCCGTAGAAATCAAGGATCGCCTCAACCGCAAAGAGCAAGCAATGGTTCTGCTCAACCGCCGCGGATATTCCCCCGTCGTTCTCTGCCGCACCTGCGGCAAGAAGCTCGAGTGCCAGAACTGTGCCATCGCGCTCACCCACCACAAACGCGAACACAAAATGGTCTGCCACTATTGCGGCTTCACAGCACCCGTCCCCAAAGCCTGCATGCACTGCGGCAGCGAGTATGTTTATTTTTTAGGGACTGGCTCAGAAAAACTCGAGGAGTTGCTGCACGGCATGTTCTCGCAGGCCCGCATTGCCCGCCTCGACCGCGACACTGTCCGCAGTCACGAAGACTTCGAGCGCGCACTGAACGGCTTGAATGAAGGCCAACTGGACCTGCTGGTCGGCACACAGATGATCGCAAAGGGGCACGACATTCACGGCGTCACTCTGGTGGGTGTAGTTGGAGCGGACGTCGCACTCGGCCTACCGGACTTCCGTGCCGCCGAGCGCACCTTTCAGTTACTCACGCAGGTTGCCGGACGCGCCGGGCGCGGCCAGACTCCCGGCAAAGTTGTTCTGCAAACGTATTTCCAGGACCACTACGCGGTGCAGTACGCCGCTCGCCACGACTTCATCGGCTTCTACGAAAAAGAGCTGCAATTCCGCAGCTGGATGCACTACCCGCCCTACTCCGCGCTGGCCAACGTGCTCGTGCGCAGCAACAAACTCGACGACGCGCTGCAATGGTCGGGAACGTTGGGCAAGTGGTTCGACGCAACTCGCCACGAGGGCGTACGTGTGCTCGGCCCGGCCGCCGCTCCCATCATACGGCTCAAGCGCGACTATCGCTACCACTTCGTGCTGAAGTCCCCCAGCCGTGAAAAGCTGAACACGACGCTCCGCGCCATGCTCGCCTACGCCGCACAAAAAAAAATTCCCCGCACGCAAGTGATCGTTGATGTCGATGCCCTCTGGCTAATGTGATTTCGCTCGTAGATAATTCTTGCGTATGCCGCCGAAGCCGCAATTCTTCCCATCGCTGTCCGCGTGGCGCGCCTGGCTCGAGAAGCATCACGCCCAGCATGAAGAACTGTGGGTCGGCCTCTACAAGCGAGATTCTGGACGGCCGAGCATCACATGGCCGGAAGCGGTCGATGGCGCGCTCTGCGTTGGCTGGATCGACGGTATCCGCAAAAGCATTGACGATATCAGTTACAAGATTCGGTTCACGCCGCGAAAACCCAGAAGCGTTTGGAGCGCCATCAACGTAAAACGCGCCACTGAACTTTCCCGCTTGGGCCTGATGCACCCCCCAGGCCTGGATGCCTTTCAGCAGCGCGATAGAGACCGCTCCAAAATCTATTCCTATGAGCAAAGAAAAAAGGCCGAACTTCCCGCCGCATACACAAGAAAGTTTCGCGACCACCCGGAGGCGTGGAAGTTCTTCCAATCTCAGCCACCGGGGTATCAGAGAATCTGCAGCTTCTGGGTCATCAGCGCGAAGAAAGAGGAAACTCGATTAAAGCGGCTAGCGGCGCTGGTGGAACATTCCAGTCATCAACGAAAAATTCCAGCGCTGGCTCGCCCACCTCGCGCCTGAAGCACGACCGCAGATCGCAACTATCGCATTAGGTTCTGGAAAGGCGAAATGGTGAAGGTCAGCGCCATCATCATTGCAGCCAGCGCAGCCAAGGGCCAGCGGCTCACAGGAATCAGCGGATATTCTGGTGCTTGTTCCTGACGATACGTCAGCAGGTTCATGGCGACCAAGAGCCCAGCCCAGATCCACCACACATAATTCGCGCGCCCCAGGCAGACCAGCGCGATCACGGTCGCCCATGAAACTACGCGGTGCGCACGCGGCGTCAACGCGTAGACAATGTGTCCACCATCCAACTGGCTGCTCGGCAGCAGGTTCAATGCGGTCGCAAACATGCCAACCCACGCCGCCACGGCCGTCGGGTGCAGATAGACGCGACTCAGCGGCAGCGCAGCAATGGCGTGATTCGGAGCAACCACGCGCAACGCGCCATGCATGATATGGAAAATAATCGGAAATCCTAATTGCAGATCCGAGGAGCCCATGCCCGGCGCAAGCGGTTTCGAAAGCGTCAGTGCAACGGCGAGAACCGCCACGGCGACTACGAATCCCGCAATCGGGCCGGCAATGCCGATATCGAACAACGCCGCCCGTGACCGGATCGGCGATTTAATCCGAATCACCGCTCCCAGCGTTCCAATTAATGTTGGCGCTGGTATGAAAAAGGGAAGCGTCGCGCGCACTCCGTAGTAACGGCAGAACAGGTAGTGTCCCATTTCATGCGCCAGCAGAATGAACAGCAGGGTCGCCGAAAACGGAATCCCGAGCAGAAGATGCGAAGGGTGCGCGGTCGCCCATCCCAACGGAAAAAACGGCAGCCGTTCTCCCTGGTAGACAAACGGCGGCAGATTGTGCTGAAAATTAAACTCCATCCGCGCTCCCACCACCAGCGTTGTAAACACGGTGGCCAGCAGCAGCAACGCGTGCAGCCAATAGCGCTCCCGCGGCCGCCGTCCAACCGGCCGCGGCAGCGCATGGTAGTACTCGAGCGTAGACGTAGGAAGCGGGGAATTAAAATCCGACATGACTCTCGGCCGGGACCACAAGTTGCGGCCCATCTTTGATGCTACTACATTGGTGGGGAACTGCCGGGAACGCCGCTGAAAACCAGAAAGCTAAGAGCCGAGAGCCCGAGGCTGTCCCTCAATCGATCGACTGCAGTTCTTTCCCCGGCTTGAAGCGCACGGCCCTTCCTGGCGGAATGGACACTTCGGCACCGGTGCGCGGGTTGCGCCCGATGCCAGTCTTGCGCGGACGCACGTTGAACACTCCAAACCCCCGCAGTTCAATGCGACTGCCGCTGGCCAGCGCCTTCTTCATGCTTTCAAACACGGTTTCCACGGCCAGCTCGGCCTTGGTCTTCGTGATGCCGGTCTTGGCCACCACTTCGTTGATGATGTCGAGCTTAATCACAAGCGGCTCCCTGGTTCAGGCTCAAAAGGTTCAGGTTCAAAACGCTGCAGGGTCAAGATCGCCCCACAAGTGATTGATGCTATGGGAGATAAGTAAGATTGTCAACGGGAGCATCTATCCCGTAAACTGGCATGCACACCAGCCTGCAAAAGTTGAGTAATTGTTCAGCGTTGTCATCCTGAGGCGGGCGCACTTTGCCTGACGAAGGATCTCTGCGAGCCGCGCGAAGCGTCGCATTCTTTGTGAGGCAACAATCGCGCGTTTGGCTCGGCAGCCATTTCAATTATTCAATTACCAAATTCCCATTTTCTGTATGCCACAATTTTCCAAGGAGCTTCATGCTGAAGAGTGACCGCTGGATCCGCAAGATGTCGCAGGAACACGACATGATCAATCCCTTCTCCGAGAAGCAGGTGCGCGAGGGCGTGATCTCCTACGGCCTGTCGTCCTACGGCTACGACCTGCGCGTGGCCGACGAGTTCAAAATTTTTACCAACGTGAACTCGACCATCGTCGATCCCAAGCATTTTGACGAGAAGTCTTTCGTCACGGTCCAAACCGATATCTGCCTCGTCCCGCCCAACTCGTTCGCCCTGGCACGTTCGGTCGAGTACTTCAAGATTCCCCGCAGCATCCTGACCATCTGCGTCGGCAAAAGCACCTACGCCCGCTGCGGCATCATCGTCAACGTCACCCCGTTTGAGCCCGAGTGGGAAGGCTTCGTCACCCTCGAGATTTCGAACACCACGCCGCTTCCTGCCCGCATCTACGCCAACGAAGGCCTGTGTCAGATCCTGTTCTTCGAGTCCGACGAAATCTGCGAAGTCAGCTACGCCGACCGCAAAGGCAAATACCAGTCACAGAAGGGAATCGTGCTTCCGAAACTGTGAGGGAATCGCCCGTCGATAACGGGCAGGGATGGGCACGGCTTCAGCCGCGCCGTCTCGAGGTCCTACATACATAGCGCGGCGAGTAACGTGGAAGAGCGGGCCTTCAGGCCCGCGTCAGGCGTCCGAGAATTGCTTGGGCTTCAGCCCCTGTGGTCGTCCTAGGTCGCGCGTAAGTACGTCGTATACGGCTGATCCTCGATTTCCGTGAAGGCGAGCAGTTTCATGATTCCACCGCTCGTCGTCACGTGCCATAGACCGGGCTTTATTTTCGTAGCGGCCAGCAACTGCGCACGCGTCACCACCGGCTGCGCATCCGTGACGGCAAACGGCACCACCGGACCCACCACTAACGCCACGGTGTCAGGATGCTGTGCATCAATCGCCTCCAGCCGCGCCGTCAGCGGAAGCTCCAGCTCAATCCGATCGCCATTCTTCCACTTCCGCCGCACTCGCGCAAAACTTCCAGAAGAAGCGGCCTCGCGTTTCCCGTTCACCGAAACCGACGCTCCCTCAGCCCACGTCGGAATCCTCAGGTTCACTGCAAACTCCACGTGCTTCGACGTCTTCACCTCAAACTCCACGTGCGAATCGTACGGATATTCGCCCTTCTGCGTCAGCTCAACCGGCGCTCCACTCTGCATCCACTTCAGCGTCGACGGAAGATAAAGATTCACATATACCCCGCTGCCATCCCGGAAATATGTATTGATGCGGTAATCCGCCGCGACCTGCGGCAGCGTCCCCGAGCAGCACGCCCACCGCTGTTCGTGATAAACCTTCCGTCCTTTGAAGTTGTAATCCGAATAGTAATAAGTCCGGCCATCGGCTTCGAGCGGCAACGATCCCAGCACGGTGTTGTACATCACGCGTTCCATGCTGTCGCCGTAGCGCGAGTCTCGGGTCACGCGCAGCAGGTAGCGGGTCAGCTTGAAGTGCGCATACGAGCCGCACGGAGTTTCAAAGCTGGCATGGCTGCCGGTCAAGCTCTTATAAATTTCTGGGCTGCCGGGTGCGCGCAGCGTCTCGTCCGCTCCCCATCCGCCGGTCGCGAAACTCTGCGCCGCCACGAAATCAAAACCGTTCGTCGCCGCGCGAAGATGTTTCTCGCTGCCCAGCGTCAAGTAAGCCTGCATCGCCGAGCTCAGCGAATTCACGTGGCTGTAAGCGTGTCGCCCCTCTAGATTGCTGTGGCCCTCCGCCAGCGGATCATAATAATTGTCGTCAAGATATTGCACGGCAAGTTTGCGATACTGCTCGCCAGCCCCGCGCTGATAGGCCAGAAACAGGTTCTCAGAAATCGTGTACGACTCGTCCCAGGTATACGAGTCATCCTTCTCATGCCCAGCACGCCAGCTCTGCCCGTGTTCGATCGCTTTGCCGGGCAAGTGCGGCAGCGCCGCCTTGGTGGTCTCATCCATGATCGCGAAAGCGTCCGGATCGCCCGCGTACTGGTGCGAGTCAATCAACCCGCAAACCAGCTTGTCGTAGGTATAAGCAGGGAAGCGCGTGTTCTCATAAAAATCGCCGCCAATCGTCTTGGCATACAGCCGATTCAGCCGCAGCACTTTCTCGCGCGTCTCCGGTGATCGATTGATCGCGTAAGACCGCGCGAGCGCAGAAACCCACTGCCCGAACGTGCATCCCGGCGCAAACCCGGTCTCAAAAAGATGATCCTGATTGTGGGCGTCGTACTGATACCAACCGCCCAAATCCTCGCCCGGCGCGGGTTGCCCCACCATCTGTCGAAACGGTTTGAGCAGGCTGTCTTCGCTGAGCGACATCAGCAGATCATGCGTCTGCTGAAGCTGTCCTTCGAGCCGGTCGCTGTGGAGCGTGACATCGCCATAGCCGAACTCTTCGAGCGCACGAGCTTGTGTAGATTCATGTGTGAACGGGACGCTGCCCAGTGCAAAGGCTGCATTCCGCAAGGTAGAAATCAGGCCCGCTGCCGACGCCAGCGTGACCGATTGCATGAATTTTCTGCGTGAGACTGCATGCCGGGGAGACATGCCTACTACCTTACTCTCAGGCCTGACCTGTTGTCAGCCGGAGCGAACCTTGCGGGTGGCCGTCCATTTCTCCTGTGTTTGTTGGACGAGACGCGGGGAGTTCTCAGGGAAAACCGTTACCGCTGGTTCTCCCCTTCTTTAAACATGTACTTGATCGCGGGCTTGTAGATCATCAGATTCGCGTCGCCGCTCTCGCGGTTCACCTTAATGCAATTCCGGTCGTACCATTCGATGATGCCGCGTACTTCCTCGCCATCGCGCAGCACAATCACCATCGGTGTTCGCGACTGCATCTGCTTCTGGTAATAAAAATTTTCGGCGTTCGTCTGCTCGGGCGGCGCGGGCTTCTTGCCCACGCCTCCGCCACTGGAACGATCATTGCGATCGCCCCGTTCTCCTCGATCTGAACGATCCATGCGTTCTCCGCGCTCGTGCCGCTCCGGCCGCTCGCGTCGTTCCTGCGGCATCGCGGCTGCGTTATGGGTATTGTAATTCTCCGTGCGCGGCAACGTCGGCCGAATCAGCTTGCGGTTGGCAAAATTGTCTTTCTCTGGGATATCGGCCTGCACGGGATCCATGGTTTCTTTCATCGTGGCGTTACCTCGGTGACAGTAACTTTGGATACACGCATTCGCACAAACCACCACACCCGGGAGCCCTTGGAAATATTCAACGAAGGCGTGAAATTTTCACTTAACCTAACACAGGACGCTCTTGGTGACAATCCTTCCTTCGTGCCACGCCTTGGCAGAGTGCCAAGGCGTACATATCCGTACAATATCGATTCGTCCGCCGATGTTCGGCCCGCTAACTCGTATTCGACAAATCCGCCCCGCGACGTTCCCGGCCACTCCAGCTGACCAAGGCTACCAGAGTCGCGACCAGCAGCACCGTCCACGCCAGCACCGGCGGAAAGCTGCCGCCATAGCGCTGCTCCACCAGCTTCGCTTGCAACACGGAATTCTTGGATGACAAGAAATTGCCCAGCTGATATGCGAACCCTGGGAACGTCCCGCGCACCGCCGGTGGCGACAATTCATTCAGATGCGCCGGAATCACTCCCCAGGCCCCCTGCACCATGAACTGCATCAGAAATCCGCCCAGCGCCAGCAAGGGCACACTGTGCGAATACGCCCACAGCGGGATCGCCGGAATCGACAGCAGCGCCGCAATCACAATCGCGCGCCGCCGCCCAATCTTTTCCGACCACGTGCCAAAGAGTATCCCCCCGCCAGCGCTCCCAGGTTCGCCACCACGGCAACAAACATCACGGCCTGGGGTGACAGCAGATGTCCTTTGGTCAAAAACGTCGGATACAGATCCTGCGTTCCGTGGCTGAAGGAATTAAACGCAAACATCAACACCGTCATCAGCGCAAACGGACCAAGAAATGTCAGCAGATTCTTGCCCAGTCCGATCTCCGTTTTCTTTGCAGCTCTCTTCGCAACCCGGCCCTGCAGCCACGCCGGAGATTCATCCACATGCGCGCGAATGTAGATCACCAGAAACGCCGGCAGTGCCCCGATCACGAACATTCCCCGCCATCCCACAAACTGAAACGCCGTCCCATAAACCAGCGCCGCCATTAGAAAGCCGACCGCGTACCCTTCCTGCAGCAAGCCCGAAAAGAATCCGCGCTTCTCCGCCGGCAGCGTTTCAAACGCCAAAGCCGCGCCCACGCCCCATTCCCCGCCCATGGCGATTCCGAACAACGCGCGCGTGACAATAAACACCTTCGGCGACGGAGCGAACGCCGACGCCAACTCGAACACCGAATACGCAATGATGTCGACCATCAGCGTGACCCGGCGCCCGAACCGGTCGGCCATCATCCCGAACAAAAACGCTCCCACCGGCCGAAACGCCAGCGTGATGAAAACCGCCTCCGTCACCGCGGAAACCTTAGCTTGAAATTGCGTAGCCAGTGCGCTGATGCAGAATGTCAAAATAAAAAAATCAAACGCATCCAGCGACCAGCCCAGAAAGCAGCCAATAAACGTATTCCGCTGCACCGCCGTCAGCCGACGAAAATTCTGAATGAATTCCATCTCGTGACTTGTACAGCAACCTCCCTCTGTGAACCTCGGTGCCCTCTGTGGTTAAGTTTTTCTTCCTACCCCGCACTCCCGCGGATGCTAGCATATGGGTTTCAATCAGCAATCAACAATCGCAATCAACAATTCCTCATGCCCGACCTCGACCTCCCGCAGCGCCAGGCGCCCGACTCGCTCATGCTCACTGGCTTCTGGTATCGTGCGCTCCCGGCCGACCGCGTTCACCGCAACCAGTTATACAAAGCCACGATGCTGGAAATTCCTCTCGTCCTCGGCCGCGACCGCCTCGGCCATCCCTTCGCCCTGCGGGACTCCTGCCCACATCGCGGCATGCCCCTCAACTGCGGCCACTTCGACGGCGAAAATCTCGAGTGCGGATACCACGGCTGGCAGTTCGACGTCCACGACGGCCGGTGCCAACTCATCCCCTCCCTCACCGCCGATCAGAATCTCAAAGTCGATCGCATCTACGCCGGCAGCTATCCCTGCCAAGAGCAAGACAGTTTCATCTGGGTCTTTATCCCTGATCCCGGTCCGCCCGGCGCCGGTTCCGCCCCGTCCGCTGAGCCGCCCGACGAAGCGCCGCAAATCGAAAAATTTTCCGACAAATACAAGTCCGCCTACCTGCAAGCCGAAATGCCCGTCAGCATCGACCACGGCATCATCGGCCTCATGGATCCTGCGCACGGACCGTTCGTTCACCAGGCGTGGTGGTGGCGCAGCCAGCACAGCATTCACGAAAAGAAAAAAAACTTCGAGCCCATTCCCAACGGCTTTCGCATGAGCGCGCATACGCCCAGCTCAAACTCCGCGCCCTACAAGCTTCTCCGCCTCTACGCCAACGGCGGCTCCATCACTACCACCATCGATTTCGTTCTGCCCAACCTGCGCACCGAAACCATTCGCGCCGGAAAATACTGGTTCTCCAGCCTGACCACGGTCACGCCCATCAGCCGCAATCACTGCCACATCGATGTCGTCGCCGCATGGAATCTCTTTCGCTGGGTACCATTCGTCCCCGACGCGCTGAAATTCGTCTTCGCAAAATTCGTCGAGCAAGACCGCCGCACCATGGAACTGCAAGCCGAAGGCCTGCGACACAACCCGCACCTCATGCTGATCGACGACGCCGACCGCCCCGCCAAATGGTACTTCCAACTCAAAGCCGCGCACCTGGAGTCAAAGCGCACCGGTGCCGGAATGAAGCACCCGATCGCAGGCCCAGTCACGTTGAGATGGAGGAGTTAAGAAAGTCCGTGTGGGCACGGGCGACTCGCCCGTGCAGCCGCAAAGCGGCGAAAGAATGCATCCCACAGCGCAAGCTGTGGGCCATCGTAATATTGGAATCAATCCGCCCCGAAGGGGCAAAAGAAAAAGCAGCTTACCCCTGCGCGCCGTCTCCCACCAGAAACTCCATCGCCTCTTCCCGCGTCTTAAACGTCGGCAGTTCCCGCTGCGAAAAGCTCTTGAAGTGTTCGTAGAATACATGCGGCAGACTTTCCGTCCCGATCCAGGCGGATCGCTTCACATAAGGCCGATCGAGCACCAAAACTTCCTTCGCCTTCGTGACCACTTCCTTGTCGAAGTGCGCCCCCGTGACGTCCGTCAGAATCAGCAGCGATCCCGGCGCATGCCGCGCCACATCGGCGCGTACTAAATCCAGCAGCACCAGCATCTCTTTAGAAGTAGAGTGACTGAAATCGGTCACGTAAATGGGGTGCCCTTTGTATTTGATGAAGCGCAGCCGCTCATCGCTGGATTTGACGCTGGCGCTCAATTCAGGATTTCCTCCACCACGCCGTAAGCCCCGTCCAGCGCGGCATCCAGCGCAGACGCATCTTTGCCACCAGCCTCCGCCAGGTCCGGGCGTCCGCCGCCCTTGCCCCCAACTTTCTGCGCCACTGGACCAATTACCTTGCCCGCCTGGATTCGTGCAGTCAGATCTTTCGTGACTCCCACGATCAGCGCGACATTACCATTCGAGGCTGACCCCAGCACCACCACTCCCGACCCAATCTTGTCGCGCAACTGATCGACCAGCGTCCGCAACTGCGCCCGTTCTAGATTGTCCACGCGATGCGCCAGCACCTTAACGCCCTTCACTTCCTTAACCCTGTCAGAAATATTCGCCGTCGAAGACGAAGCCGACTTCATTCGCGCCGAATCAAGCTCGCGCGTCAGCCGTTTGATCTCGTTATCCTTCTTCTCCAACTCCGCTTTCAACGCATCCGCCGGAGACCCCGCCTCGGCGTGGCCAGAAATCTCCTCGGCATCGGGTGCCCCATTCTTGCGCGCCTTTTGCGCAAGAGTGGGAACCACAAACGCCGACACTACGCCTTCCAATTCGTGATCCCTGCGAAAGTGCGCCAGCGACCCCAACCCCGTAATCGCCTCCACCCTCCGCACTCCCGACGACACGCTGCCTTCCTTCAAAATCTTAATCAACCCAATCTCGCCCGTTGCCGCGGTATGCGTGCCGCCGCACAACTCGGTAGAGAAGTCCCCAATCTTAACCACGCGAACTTTGTCGCCATACTTCTCCCCAAAGAGCGCCATCGCATGATACGTGTTGATGGCCTCCTCGATCGGCACGTCAGTCAAAGTCTCAACTTTGATATTGCGCAGCAATTCCTTGTTGATGAGGTCCTCAACGTCCTGCAACTCTTCATCTTCGACGCCCGTGAAATGCGAAAAATCAAACCGCAAATGATCCGGCGCCACCAGCGACCCCGCCTGCTTCACATGCTTCCCAAGCACCTCGCGCAGTCCCGCATGCAGCAAATGCGTAGCCGTATGATTCCGCATGGTAGCGACCCGCCGCTCCGCGTCCACCACCACGTCGACTTTATCGCCCACGCGCAGCAGAGATCTTGCGACCACCTGATGTGCCCGCACTCCTTGAATGGGCGAATGGCATCCGTTCACGTCAGCGACAACAGTATTGTGATCATCCGAATAAAACCATCCCCGATCTCCCACCTGCCCGCCCGACTCCGCATAAAACGGCGTGTGATCAAGAATGACCTCACCAGATTCGCCTGCCTTCAGCTCTTGCACGCCCTGCCCGTCGTGAATGATGGCCAGCACTTCGCATCCGTCCGACCGCGGCTGCCCGTAGCCTTCAAACACAGACTTCGGCAGTTGCTGATAAGCCGGGTTCGCCGTTTGCTTCGCCGCACCTTTCCAGGAGGCCTTGGCGCGCTCGCGTTGCTCGGTCATCGCGCGAACGAATCCATCTTGATCAAAGTCGATGCCCTGATCGCGCGCCGCATCTTGTATGAAGTCGAGCGGCATCCCGAACGTATCGTAGAGCTTGAACGCATCCTCACCCGCAAGCCTATCGGCGGAGCTCTTGAGCAACGTCTCCAGTTTTTCCAGTCCCACGTCCATCGTGTGCGCGAACCGTGTCTCCTCTACTTGCACTGCTTTCGAAACGCGCTCTGCTGTCTCATTTAGCTCCGGGTACGCATCCCGCATCAAATCGCGAACCGCAAACACCATCTCGAAAAGAAACGGCTTCGTCTGCCCCAGCAACCGCCCATGCGTGATCGCTCGTCGAATAATCTTCCGCAGCACGTACCCGCGCCCATCGTTGGCGGGTAAAACGCCATCAGAAATCAGAAACGTAGCCGCCCGCGAGTGATCTGCAATTACCCGCAGGGAAGCCGCCGATTTCGTGTGTGCTTCTTTGCTCAACTCTTTCGTCAGCGAAGTCCCGGTCAACTCCGCCGCCCGCTTGATGAGCGGCGTAAACAAGTCCGTGTCGTAGTTCGAAATCACTCCCTGCAGTACCGCCGCAGTCCGTTCTAGACCCATCCCCGTATCAATCGACGGTTTGGGCAGAGGGTTCAGTTTCCCGCCGGCATCGCGGTCAAACTGCATGAACACCAGATTCCAGATCTCGACAAACCGCCCGCAGTCGCACGCAAACGCGCAATCCGCGTGCCCCTGGTCCGAGGCCGCCACGCCCATTTCGTAATGAATCTCGCTGCACGGCCCGCACGGCCCGGTATCGCCCATCTGCCAAAAATTATCCTTGGCGCCCAATTCAAAGATGCGTTCTTTCGGGACACCCTGCGCGACCCACAAATCGTAAGCTTCCGCATCGCGCGGCACGCCACCCTCGCCGTTGAAGATCGTCACATACAGCTTGTTCTTATCAATCCCAAACCACTCCGGCGAAGTAATCAGCTCCCACGCGTAGGCAATCGCATCCTTCTTGAAATAATCACCAAAAGAAAAATTCCCCAGCATCTCGAAAAATGTGTGATGCCGGTTCGTGAACCCCACATTCTCCAGGTCGTTGTGCTTGCCTCCCGCACGCACGCACTTCTGCGACGTAGTCGCCCGCCGGTAGTCACGCTTCTCGAGCCCAAGAAAAACATCCTTGAACTGGTTCATCCCCGCATTGGTAAACAGCAGCGTCGGATCATTCGCCGGAACGAGCGACGACGAATGCACCTCCCTGTGCCCCTTCTGCACAAAGAAGTCCAGAAATTTACGTCGAATTTCAGAACCAGTCATCATGGAAATGTAATTCTAAATGATGCAGCACGGAACCAGCAGCGCCCGGAAGGCGTTGAAGACCACGCGATCCCATCGGGAATTGGCTACTCTCTCTTGCAAACCTTGGTGATCTCTTTTGTGGTTTGATTCGCCGTCGACTACTTCGGTGCGTCGGCAGGCTTCTGTTCGGCAGGCTTGTCGTCGCTCCCCCTTATTTTGTGCCCGATGTTCTTCACGCCTTCTTTGATCGCGCCGCCAGTGCGCTTAGCGACATCTTTAGTGTCTTTCGCGGCAGTCTTGGCGGCCTCCTTCGTGTCTTTGGCCACCGTCTTCGTATCCTTCGCAGTGTCCCTGGCCAGCGTCTTGCTATCTTTTCCCGTCGTTTTCGCTGCGGCTTCTGTATCCTTCGTCGTGCCCTTGGCGCCTTGCGCTGTGTTTTTGGCCGCAACCTTCGAGTCCTTCGCAGTTTCCTTGCCCGCCTCTTTGGCGGCATGCCCAGTCGTCTTCGCCGCACTCTTGGTATCCTGGGCCGTGGTCTTGGCGGCCTTCTTCACCTGGTTGCCAGTTGATTTGTCAGTGCTTCCAGAATCCTGGCCGTAGACCACTGGCGCCACGCTCAGAACAGCCATTACAAGAATTGCCGCCAGCTTGGTCTTCATCAGGAACGTCCTCCTTTAATCCGCGCTTTCCCCTTCCAACGCCGTGAGCGTTTCCTCATCCACGTCCCACTTCTTAAGAATCGTGAAGATGGTTTTCGTCCCAAATCCCGCGCGCATCAGCTGCCGGAAAATCCTCGCCGTCTGCTTCTGGTCTTTCGGTTTTACCATCCGCTTCTTGCGCAGAAATTCCCGCGCCTGCTTCTCATCGCTCACACCCTCATACGCAGTTTCCACGGCCTTGTCGATCACCGACCCATGCACCCCGCGCGTCTTCAACTCGGTGATCACACGCATCCGCCCCAGTTTCTGGCCGTCGCGCCGCAGCGAAGAGTAGTAGGAGGCATACTGCGAGTCATTTAAGTATCCCTGGTCCTTCAGTCGCCGGATCACCAACTCAACCAGTGTCTGTGCATATTCCGAGTCGGCCTCTTCGATCCGCGCCCGCATCAGCCGCTTCAGTTCCGCGACTGTCCGCATGCGCCGCGCCAGCGCACCTACGGCATATTCATACAACTCATCTTCGGAATAGCTCCGTCTCTTAGGACGCGCGAACGCCATACCGTAACGATAGCGCAAATCAGGCCGTCATACAGGAATAGTCGGGCAAAGAAAAAAGGGCGCGTAGGCACGCGCCCATCCAAGGAGACAACCCAACAAAAAAGCAAAACTCGAAAGCTGAGAGCCGCTTCCTACCGTCCTCCGAAACCCGCCGACTGCATCGACTGCCGCGAAATGTCCGCCGTCGACGCAATACCCGCCATGCGCAGTTTGAAGTCGTCGGCGTTCGAAGCGTTCTCAACCGCCGTCTCGTAATTCACCAGCCCCGCCTGGAACAGATCCCACAGCGACTGGTCAAAAGTCTGCATGCCATACTGCGACGTGCCCGCCGAGATCGCGTCACGAATCGACCGCGTCTTTTCGGGCACCAACACGCACTCGCGAATGTAAGCCGTATTGATCATCACTTCCACGGCCGGCACGCGCCCGTCGCCGTCGCAGCGCCGCACCAGTCGTTGGCTGACGATCGCCCGCAGCACAGCCGCCAGCTGCATGCGAATCTGTTTCTGTTCCGGTGGCGGGAAAATCGAAATCACGCGGTTAATGGTTTCGACAGCATCCAGCGTGTGCAGCGTCGAGAACACCATGTGGCCCGTTTCGGCCGCATGCAGCGCGGTTGAAATCGTTTCCAGGTCGCGCATTTCGCCCACCAGAATCACGTCCGGATCCTGACGCAGAGAAGCCCGCAGCGCCGCCCCGAACGTCGGCGTGTCCACGCCCACCTCGCGCTGGTTTACGTATCCTTTTTTATCGCGATGCAAGAATTCGATCGGGTCCTCAATCGTGACAATATGTTCCGCGCGAGACGAGTTCACCCGATCCACCATCGCCGCCAGCGTCGTAGATTTACCCGAACCCGTAACCCCTGTCACCAGGATCAGCCCGCGCGGCATATCGCAAATCTGCTCGACCACCTTCGGCAAAAACAATTCATCTAGCGCGCGAATCTTGGTCGGGATGACTCTCAGCACCAGCCCTACGTTGCCGCGCTGCTGAAAAATATTCACACGGAACCGTCCCAGTCCGGCTACGCCGTACGCCATATCGATTTCGGTGGTCTCTTTGAATTTCTGCTTCTGCCGCGCCGACATCATGCTGAACGCCATGTTCAACATGTCTTCGGCGCTGATGCGCGCCTGGTCCGTCAACGGCACCAGCTCGCCGTCGATGCGCAGGTGAGGATAGTTTCCCACCTTCAAATGCAAGTCGCTGGCTCGCCGTTCCGTCGCTATCCGAAGCAGATCATCAATATTCATGCGGTTGTCGTCCCCTGAGAAACGCCGAAACACGCCCTTACGCGCTCTATCATCATCGCCCGAATCGCGACCTTCCCCAAGATGACCTAAGTAATGTCGACCTCAGTAATGTCGGGCGCGGCGAGGGGACACAACCTTAAGTTCGCGCCGCCGCAGAATCCATCCGAGCGCCAGAATCGGATCGATGCCCTGCGCACCCGCCGCCGGATTCGACGCGATCGAACCCGCGGTCAGCGCGCATCTTTCGCAGCGCCGTTGTCGCGCAACAGAATGACATCAGAGACAGAATGAAAACGCAGAAGGGCCAAAGTCTTGCCGTCGGGGGACCAGCGGAAATCCTGAATCTGTTCAGCATCGTCGAAGTTAGTCAGCTTTCGCCCTTTTGATCCGTCCAGGGGCTGCATCCAGATATTGTCAGCTCCCCCGTCCTCAATGACGAAGTCAATCGATTTGCCGTCCGGAGAAAAGTGGAACCCCGCGCTGTCGGGCGGTCCCTGCGAACGGAATACCGCCTTCAGAGTGGGATCGAGATCGAGGTTTCGCACGCCGGAATCCAGGCTGGCGAGCACGATCCGGTTGGAGTAAGCCTTCGATTCAGGATTCAACACATCGGTAAATATCGCAATGGTTTTACCGTCGGGGGAAGGTACAGCCTGGGCCATGAGCGAATTCGGAGGATTCGCTCCCGGTACCAGTTCGGGTTTACCGCCGCCGGAAGAGATTCGTAACACGCCGTTCGTGTGTCGCTCGCTGAAGTACAGCCACTTTCCATCCGGCGAGCAGCCCCAGAAGCTGCCGAATTCCCCGGAGGTGAGCGGCACAGCATCGGAGCCGTCGGGGTTCGCCCGCCAGATTCGGTTGGCGATGCCTTCGCCGTGCACCATCCAGTTCAAAGCAATCCAGTGATCGTTTTCGCAGGAAACAGGGGCGCTGATCCAGGCCGCCGGATCGCTCAGAAGCGTCACCGCGTGGGTGCCGTCGGTGTGCTCCCGGACCAGGTGATCGCCGTGCGAGATGAGCAATTGTCCATCCCCTGTCCAGGAGAAGCTCGGCAGCGACTCACGGGCCGCGATGCCGGGCACAGGAGTAAGGGGCCCGGCCCCGCTGGGCGGCATGAGAACGATCTGGGTCGATGTCTCCTTCTGCACAGTGGCGAGCGCGTGGCCATCGCCGGCAATCGATAGGGAGTTGTGGTCGGTCAGGTCGTTCGTAATGGGATGAAACGTGCCATCGGGGTAGGAGAACAGCCCGATCTGAGCTTGCACCGACAGGTGCTCCCCGCGGGGCACATAGATGACAAAGATTCCTCGTCCATCCGGCGCCCAGGCATCGTCCAGGATGATTTTGTCGGTGGAAGTGACGAAGGTCTCCATGCTCCCTTGTGCGAAATCAAAGAATCGAATCTGGCTGAGAGATTTGCTGTTTAGAGTCAAGTTCGAAATCGCCAGGCGTTTGCCATCAGGGGACCAGGAGAGTTCGGCGGGGGGGCCACCCGGGGTAGGCTCGATATTCAGCACTTTCTCGTTCCCGCCGTCAGCGTCGGCTTGCAGCAACCGCCACTTGTTCAACTCGGGGTCATTGTAGCGGCAATACACGATGCGCTTGCCGTCCGGCGAAAATACCGGGCCTCCGTCGACATCCTTGGCCAGCAACGCGGGGGAGCCGCCGAGCAGAGGAGCCCGGAAAAGATTAAACGCTCCTGTGAATCCCGCGGTTTCTCGGAAATAGAATGAGTTGCCGTCGGGTGAGAAGACGAGTGAAGCGAACGATTCCCCCGACGCCGGGAGCACTTGCGTGTCACTGCCGGTGGGAATGTTCCGCAACCACAGGCTTTCGTTGCCGTTATCGGATTGCACGCTGAGAAGAAACCTGCCATCCGGAGAAATCGCCGCGTTCTGCACCTTGCCGGTACTGGTTAACTGTGCGATGGAAAAACTCTGAAAAGGAGCGGCGGCCGGGCGTCGCACGAGAGTGTATACGCCGTAAACGGCGGCGGCCGCGACGAGCAGGCCGACCAGCAGAGCAGCCCCGGTCGCGGTCTTGTTCCCACGGGCGGCGGCAACGGCAGAAGAAGATGCACTGAGGGAAGTGGATACGTCAACGGTCGAACCTGGAGCTGTCGAACCTGCAGGACCGGACAATCGTCCGTCAGATGCGTTCGCCGCAGGAACTGCCGTCGAGGCTCCGGACGAAGCCGACGATTCACCGTTGGCGAACACGCGCCCACTCGAATCCAGATCACGCTTGATCCGCTGCAGGTCCGTCCCCATCTCAGCAGCCTGTTGGTAGCGCAGGTTGCGATCTTTCTCAAGCGCCTTGTTGGTCACTTCTTCCAGCCGCGGAGGCAGATCAGGATTCAATCGCACCGGTGCGACCGGAGCCTTATGCAGAATCGCGTCGAAGATCGCAGCCGAGGTCTCGCCGCGAAACGGCAACGTCCCCGTGGACATTTCATAGATCACGGCGCCAAACGAAAACAGATCGGTGCGATGGTCCAATTCTTTTCCCAGCGCCTGTTCGGGCGACATATAAGCGACCGTACCCAGCGTCGTGCCCGGGCTCGTAAGGTGCTGGTCGCTGCCTTCCGCGGTAGCCTGCAGTCCGGCGAGTTGAGAAGATTCAACCTGGTCGGCCCTCACCTTGGCCAAGCCGAAGTCGAGCACCTTGGCATGACCTCGCTTGGTAACAAAGATGTTGGCAGGCTTGATGTCGCGATGCACGATTCCAGTGGCATGCGCGGCATCGAGCGCGTCCGCGATTTCAATGCCCAGCCGCAGAATCTCGTCAACCTCCATCGCCCGCCCGCCGATCCTGTGTTTCAACGTCACGCCTTCGAGAAACTCCATGGCGATGAAGGCATGGCCATTCTCATCGCCAATGTCGTGGATCGTGCAGATGTTGGGATGATTGAGAGCGGAAGCCGCCTGGGCCTCCCGTCGAAATCGCGCCAGCGACTGCGCATCTCGAGCCACGTCGTCCGGCAAAAACTTGAGCGCGACGAAACGGTGCAGTCGCGTGTCCTCGGCCTTATAGACCACGCCCATGCCGCCGCCGCCCAGCTTTTCCAAAACGCGGTAGTGCGAAATCGTTTGGCCGATCATCGTTGGGAATCCTACGTCCCGTAAGACAAGCGAGTCAATGACGGAGCAGTCTCAGCCCGCACGCGATGTCACGGAGCGGCGGACGCCTCGTCGACCCGAAGGTTCAGGCAGTTCGGGACACGTCTCGGCCCAAACGAAAGTTGATCGCGGGCCTCCGGCATTCGCCGCTAGCCCTGCCATTTCCGCGCCAGCCCTTCCAGCTGCGCCAGCACCTTCTCAATATCCTTCATGCGCTCGGTGATGCCGTAGGTCACGGCGGGAGGAATCGTCGGCTCGTAATGCCGGAACACGAATCCCTTAGCCTCCAGCATCCGCAACCGCTCGGTCAGCACCCGCGACGAAATGCCATTCACGTTCTTACGCAACACACCAAACCGCATCGGCCCGTTCGCGCTCAGCGACCACAGAATATGCAGCGTCCACGGCCGGGTCAGCAGTTCCAGCAGTCCGCCAATCGCGCACGGAGACGGACTTTGCTTCGATCGCTTCATAGGTATTGTCCAGATACTAGGTTACTCCAGAGTGCCTACTATGAAAAGAGCTAATGGTTATTTATTGTAACCACAGCCGACATGCTTCATCCAAGCGTGAAGCTATTTGATAAAAATAAGAATCAGCTCTTGAAAAGGAGAACCACATGTCCGAACCAACCATTCAAGTTCTACCCAAAGGCCCCTATCTGGTCGCGGGAAAAGTCAATCTGGTCGACGCCAGCGGCAACAAGATCGAGGCAGGAGAAAAAATCGCCCTCTGCCGCTGCGGCGCTTCCACCAACAAGCCGTTCTGCGACGGAACCCATTCCAAGGTCGGCTTCGAAGCCGCCGCCGCCGCGGTGCCCGGCAGCGCAGAGTAAGTCCTGAAATAAAAAGCCGCCCACTCGTGGGCGGCTTCGGGTTTTCAAACGACAACGAGAAACTACGCGGCTGTCTCTTCCGACACAGGCGGCTGGAAGGGCTCGTCGAAACTGCCGCCATAGATCGAAGGCACTTTCGATCCCATGGGCCGCAGATACGTCGCCAGCTCGCCGCGATGATGGATGCTGTGGTTGTTCAGAAACGTCAGATAGAAAACCGAAGGCATATTGAACACGCCGAAAAAGTTGACCGGCGTGAGCAACTGCTCGGCTGACATGGCATGCACGCGAGCGATGCCGCGCTTGGCGTTGTCGTCGTACCAGGCCACCACTTCTGCCGTGGTCTGCGGCTTGTTTTCCGGTGCACCACTGCTGAACTTCAGGTCGGCAATTCCATCCAGAAACTGGATGTCGCTGTTGGCCAGGTGCCACGCCAGTTCCTTCGCGGTGCGCGCCTTCGGGTCAGGACGGTAATCCGACTTCGCGTCGGGAACTGCTGCGATTACTTTCTTGGTGATTTCTGCTTCACGTTGGAAGCCATCGAGCAGGAGCGCTCGCAGGCCGAGGGCAAATTCAGGAGTGATCTGGGACATTTTGTTCTCCTCGAGGGTGTTATGTTTTGGGGCCGAAACGGTTCAGTTCGAAACGGTGAAAAGGGGCGCTGGATGCGCCCCTCGCTACAGATGACGATGCAAATCCGAACGGTGCAAATTATACGCCGACGGGCTGCTTGCTGCCGGCTTTGCTGGCGACCGGGACCGGGGTGAGCCAGCCGTGGCGGTCGCTCTTTTCGCCGCGCACGATGGCGTAGAACTCTTTCTGCAAGGCCTTGGTGATGGGGCCGACCACACCCTTACCCACCTTGATTTTGTCGACCGAGCGAATCGAGGTGACTTCCGCGGCTGTGCCGGTGAAGAAGGCTTCGTCGGCGATGTAGAGCATTTCGCGCGGAATCATCTGCTCGACGATCGGGATGCCCAGGTCGCGGGCGATCTGCAGCACGGAGTCGCGGGTGATGCCGGGCAGCACGGAGTTGCCGAGCGGCGCGGTGATCAGCTTGTCGTGATGCACCAGGAACAGGTTCTCGCCTGAGCCTTCACTGACGAAGCCGGCGGCGTCGAGCGCAATGCCTTCCACGTAGCCGTTGACGATGGCTTCCATCTTGATGAGCTGCGAGTTCATGTAGTTGGCGCCGGCCTTGGCCATGGCGGGCAGCGTGTTAGGCGCGAGGCGAGTCCACGAGGAAACGCAGACGTCGCAGCCTTCGCTCTCCGCGCTGCTCAAATATTTTCCCCATGGATAGTTGATGATGTAGACCTCGGTCGGCGAGTTGAAGGGGTTCACGCCGGCCTCGCCATATCCGCGAAGAATGATGGGGCGGATGTAGCAGGGAAACGCGCCGTTGTGGCCGACGGTTTCGAGCATGGCCTTGACCAGTTGCTCGCGGGTGAAGTCGACGTCAATGCGGTAGACCTTGGCGGAATCGAGCAGTCGCTGCATGTGCTCCTGGGCGCGGAAGATGGCGGGGCCGGTGGGCAGGTCGTAGCAGCGCACGCCTTCAAAGACCGAAGAGCCGTAGTGGATGACGTGCGACATCACGTGGATGGTGGCGTCGTCCCAGTTAATGAGCTTGCCATTGTGCCAGATCTTGTCGGTCTTCTGAATTGCCATGCGGACTCCTTAGGTGTCCATTATAGCCGAGGAGAATCTGGTTCTCTGGCGGATGGGCCTGGGGCGCTCTGTCGTGGAGGTTGGGTCGCGGTGGCCTGCTTTTGGCTGAGGCGAACGGCAGGTCGGCGTATATTTTTTTTTATATCTTGGAGCTAAAATCTTTGTTTCTGTGGAGTTGGACTGCTGGGATAGGGCAGAGTCCGGGCAAAATATTGTAAAGGCAGGAGTTATACGTAAAATACTGCGGACAAAGGAGTTAACTGTTCTGGATTGATCGCCGACATTTCCCGTTTTGGGGATGGACATGTATTGCTGGGAGCTAACCATTGAGTCTTATTTTATCATTCGAGATTGGCGATTGGGGTTCGACGACATTTGTATCGGGCTGGAAAGGAAGGAGATGAAAATATTATTGGGGGGCTTGACAGGAAAGTTCCGGCGAGCCATTCGGGGCAGGATTTAGCGTGATTGTCGTCGCTGATGTCAACGTTCGTGGTACCCACGCTTCGAAAATCGCGATGCGTGGGGCAGCCTAGGTCGTGGTAGCGCGGGACGTTCGCCAGCCCCCTCGGTGTTCCCCAAATGGGCTCCCCGAGAAATTTTCCGACCGGGAAGGGTACGACTTCCAGTCGTACCGCGCTAGGCTAGCCTGACGACCCGGCTTAAGCCGCTGAGGGCCAGCGCTGATGAAACCAACTCGGTTGATCTCTCCGCCCGGAACGTATTTCGTTACCTTCACGACCTTTCAGCGCAGACGATTCTTTGTCGTCGACTCCTGCGCGCGACTCTTGTTGAAGACCCTGTACGGATACCGCAGGCAGGGGCGATTTGAGCTTCATGCTTTCGTTCTGATGCCTGATCATGTTCATGTGCTGTTTACTCCGAGAGGAGACACCACTCTGGAACGCGGCGCGCAACTGATCAAGGGCGGCTACTCACACGCGGTCGGAGTGGAGATCAGTCGAAGGGAAATCTGGCAGAAAGGATTCACCGACCATCGAATCCGCGACGCGCAGGATTTTGCCGGACACCGGCTTTACATCCATCAGAATCCAGTGATGGGGAAGCTTGTCGGGAACCCGACCGAGTATCGTTACTGCTCCGCGTTCCCTGGATTCAAACTGGATGCGTGGCCCCCAGCGGCTAAAGCCGAGTTCTGTGTTGGAGCTTGAGCGGCACGACTGGAAGTCGTGCCCTTCCCGGTCGTGGTCTGGCGAGTGAGGTCCACTGACCTGGATCCGATTCGGAAAGAATCTTTGACGATCCGTGAGCCCCTCGGCATCGCGATCTCCTAACGAACACAGAAAAAGGGCCATGGCTTCGCTGCGCCATGATCCCCTCCTAGTCGCGTCCTTTTTACACTGGTGGGGGAGGGGATGCCAAGGGGATTTGTGGGGAGGGTTTGCGGGGGCTGAAGCCCGGTTCTGGGTGGGGGGCTTTACGCGGCGCTGAAGCGCCGCTCTTCCACGGTGGCGCGGACGTACACGGCAAACGGCGCGGACGGCCGCGGCAGGCGACGCGGACGGCCACGGCAAGCGACGCGGAGGTCCACGGCAAACGACGCCGACATCCACGGCGAACGACGGCGGCGTCCACGGCAAACGAACATGGTCTTGCGGGCGAACTCCTGCGACGGCTTGCGAGGGTATCGGCGGGGTAGGGATCCTTCGACTGCGCGCGCCGGCTCGCTTTGCTCGCCGGCGTGCTGCGCTCAGGATGACAAGTCAGTGAGGTGCATCCTCTGGATGACAAATCAGTAGGGTGCATCGGAATGACAAATCAGTGAGGTGCGCCCTCAGGGAACTGGCGGGAGGGCCATTTTTTTCACCAGGGACTGGTAGCGCGGGTCGGTGTGCAGGAAGTCGAAGAGGGGTTCGTTCTGGATGAAGATCAGGTCGGGGTCGTGAGTGCTGTAGGAGGCTTCGAGATATTTCATAGTTTCGTCTTTGTCGCCGGTAAAGGCGACGATTGAGGCGATAAAATCCGTTTCGAAGTAGTGCTTACGGGCGAGGGCCTTGATATGAGCGGCGCCCCAGCGCTCGACGGCGGGCTCTCCGCCGGTGATCCAGGCATGGTGAGCGGCGTCTTTGGTGGCGGAATCGTGCTGCAGGTCGAGGCCGCGCTCGTATTCGGATTGTGATTCTTTGTACATCCCCTTGAGCCAATAGAGGTTTGCGAGGGTCATGGCAACCTCGGTGTCGTCGGGGTGTGCGGCGCGCTGCATGTTCAGCTCTTTGAGGGCAGCGTCATATTGATGGTTGCGGAGATAAAAAAACCCCAGTTCCGAGGTATGCACGAAGGGATCGAGTTCTGCGGAACGCCTGGCTTCGACTTCTGCCTCGGAGTAGCGCTGCTGGACTTCGAGAAGGTACGAAAGAACATGATGGCCCTCGGCGAAGTTGGGATCGAGCTCGAGGGCGCGGCGGCTTTCGACTTCGGCGCGGGCTGGATCCCAAGCGTAGAAAAGGTACCAGGCGGCGAGGGAGTTGTGGGCTTCGGCGAGCGAGGGGTCGAGTTCGACGGCTTTGAGGGCGGCGGCGTGGGCTTTTTCGCTGACTTCGGATGGCGACCGATTCATCATGCCATCGATATCGTAGGTGTCAGCGAGGCCACTCCAGGCAGCGGCGTAGTCGGGCTGGAGCTGGATAGCTTTCTCGAAATAGGGGAGCGTGTTGGGAACGTTGAAGGTGAACCAGAAATAGCGGCCGTGAAGATAGGCGTCGTGGGCTTCGGGACTGATGTAGCGCTGCGGGGGAGCGGGAGAAGTTGCGGCCTTCACTTCTTTGGCGATGGTCTGGGAGAGTTCTCCGGGAAGCGAGTAGGCCTGGTTGAGATCGCGGTCGTAGCTTTCGGCCCAGACGTGGGTGTCGGCGGGAGCGTAGATCAACTGCACGGTCATATGCACGCGGTTGGAGGTGCGCTCGATTGAACCCTCGAGGATGCCATCGACGTTGAGTTCGCGGGCAATCTCGGGTAGAGGACGCTTGACTCCTTTGTATTGCATGGCGGAGGTACGGGAGACGACGCGCAGGTTGCGGTTTTTGGCAAGGGCGGTGATCAGTTCGTCGGTCATGCCGTCGGCGAAGTAGTCTTGGGAGGGGTCGCCCGAAAGATTGGCTAGGGGAATTACGGCGATGGAATGGATTTGAGCGGCGTGGGTGGGAAAGAGGCGGGCGCGGAGGCCGCCCAGATTGAGGGCGAGCACAGAGACTGCGAGAAGAATGATGGCGCTAACAACGATGGCGAGTTGGAGGATAGATTTTGTCGGATGCGCGGTCAGCACTGCTGAGTCGCCGCGGCCTGATGCTTCCGAACCGCTGGACCCTTCCACTCTGCTCAGAGTAGGTAGACTGGGCGGCTGTCCCCAGATGGCCTGAGGTGGCAATGGCGCTTCCGGCTTTGCACCGTTGATTTCCGCGACGAAGCGGTAGCCTTTGCCGGTTACGGTTTGGATGAAGCGGGGGTGGTCGGGATCATCTTTCAGGGTCAGGCGGATTTTACGGATGGCAGTGTTGATGCCGTGCTCGGTGTCGAGGAAGACGTCCTTGCCCCAGAGGCGGTCGACGATCTCTTGGCGGGTGACGATGCTGCCCCGGCGCTCGGCGAGCAGGATCAGGAGTTCCATTGGGATGCGTTCGAGTTTCTGCGAACGTCCCTGGCGGCGCAGCTCGAAGCTGGCGCTGTCGAGCTCAAATTCAGCGAATTTGTAGGGCGATCCGGTCATTCCTGGCCTAGCTCCGAAGGCTAGAACTATAGCATTGCCGGCCATGTCACTTATAAGGGTGCGGCGGCTCAATCAGTTACGAATTCACCTCGTCTTCACCTGATCTTTACCCCGCGTGCATTGGCATTTGACGGGTTTCGCGCGAGGATGCCTTCCGAAAAGTTCGAAAAGATTTTCTTCAGCCGAGCTCTTCGAACAAAATTCCAAGGAGACGATTTATGAAAACAATTTCCAAGTGGTTCCAGGCAGGATTGGGTCTGGTTGTGGCGGGCGCTTTCCTGACGGCGGTGGCCGGTGCGCAATGCGGAAGCCCCGCGGGGAAGTTCCAGAAACAGGCGTGGCGGGTGGGCGATACGGCGCGGCTGTTGACGCAGACGGCCGATGATCTGGACCCGATCGTGGGCATGTGGCATGTGACCTTTACAGCGCAAGGCAACAACGAAGGGCCGCCGGACGGCACTCCGATCGACAATGCAATTGTCATCTGGCACGGCGATGGCACAGAAATCATGAACTCGGCACGGCCGGCGCAGGACGGGAATTTCTGCCTGGGCGTCTGGCAAAAAGTGGGGAAAACGAAGTACAGGGTCAATCACATTCCCTGGGCCAGCAACGATACGACAAACGCGCCAGCCGGCATTGGAAACCCGGCGGGGCCGACCCGGATTCAGGAAACGATCACGTTATCAGAGGACGGGAACAGCTATACCGGAACGTTCACGTTGAAGGCAACCGATCCTACGGGTAAGACCGTCGCCCATATTCTGGGTGTGGTCTCGGCAACGCGGGTGACCGTCAATACGACTATCAATGATTTGCTCTAACCAGGATTTGCTGTAACCAAGATTTGCTGTGACCCAGCAAATCACGGAGTTGTTGTAGGCATACGTGGGGAAGACGATGTCCGGCGGCGCGGAGTGAGAGGCCGCGCTGCCGGATATGTCTTTCTGTCGTTCGAGTTGGCGCGTGGGAATTGGAAGAAATTATGAGAGATAGCAAAGAGTGCAGGGATCCTTCGGCTGCGGTTGGTCTTTGCGCATTGGCGCAAAGATCAATCCTTGCTCAGGATGACAATTCTAGGGATGATCCTCAGTTTTACGATGACAGGGCGGTGGAAGAGATGTCTTGTGGAGCTGGTGGGCGGAGTTTTTGGCTGATTATGGCGGACAAGGCGGCGATGGCTGCTAGCCAGGCGATCCAGGTTAGCAGGAGCAGGGCGGGGGCGTAGGCGATGGTGAAGTCTCCGGCGAAGCGGATGTGGGTTGGGTCAGTGGGGGCGTAGGCAATTTCGATCTGGTCGCCGGGGTGGATGCGGTCGCGCCAGGCGGCCAGGGCGCGGGTGTCGCCCTTTTGATATCCGATGTCGGCTTGCGACTGGTAGGGGTGGGAAGCGACGGAGTAGGCGACGGTGCAGCGGAATCCGTAGACGGTGGAGCGGGGAGACTGGCTGTGAGGAAGGTGCAGGTCGATGCGCTGAGAATAGACTTCGGCGTCGAGGACTTGGGCCTGGGCGTGGGGCCAGGTTGTTAGAGTGTCGTGCAGGCGGTAGATGTACCACGCGGTGAAGGTCAACATGACTGCGGCGCAGAGGGTGCAGCCGAAGGCGATCAGTTTGGCGAAGGCGGAGATGGAGGCTTGGGATTGTTGTTGGGGATTAGGCGGTCGGGCGTGGAGGTGGGGTAGGGGCGTCCTTCGCCGGATAGGGTGACCAGGTCTGCGTGTTCGCCGATCCAGTAAGGCATGAGTGGCTCGCGGGGGCTGAAGCCCCGAATTTTTTTGGCGCTTTACGCGGCGCTGAAGCGCCCCTCTTCCACGCTATCAGCGAAATGAGGTAGGGATCCTTCGACTGCGGTTGTTCTTTGCGCTACGCGCGCAAAGATCAATCCTCGCTCGGGATGACAGCCTAAACTCAAACTCGCTCAGTTTGCCGGCGCTAACGCGGCTTGCGTTGTCGCTACGGGGAGTTCGTCGCCGCGGAAATATTGGGGATCTTTGGGGGCTTCTTTTCCGGCTTCTCTCGAATTCGGATCCTGCTTGAAGTTGGCCGACTTCATTTCGGGCATGGCTTCGTAAGGCTTCGAGTAGTCGTTGGCGGCGTTCCAGAATAAGAATCCGATGCCGCCTTTGGCGCGGGCGGTTTCGACCTGGATCTTTATGTATTCGGGGGAATAGGTTTTGGTGCGCCAGTGGAAGGCTTGCAGCCAGGGGCGGATGGTGACGCCGGAGCCTTTGGTGATCAATTCGAAGCGGTCCATGGATTCGCCGATGAAGTGGGCGGGCTCGTCGCCGGGGTGCTCGATGTTGTCCATGCCGAAGAAGTGGCTGGGGTAGATCATGGGGCTGAGCACGTCGCAGTAGTGGGCCATGCCGACGATGTCCTGGCCGGTGTGGGCGAGGTCGACCTGACGCTGCCAGGCCATCACGCCGAAGACGTCTAGGCTTAGGAGGACGCCGGTGGGGTGGAGTTCGGCGTAGGCTTTTTTCAGGAAGGCGGTGATTACGTCGGTGCGTTGGGGGCCGCGGGGCTTGGCGGCGCAAGCGGCGGTTGCGCTGTCCTTGCGCGACTTGCTTCCCTTTTTCGCGACTATCGCAGCGGATTTGGCCTCTGCGACTTTCGGGGTTTCTTGCTTCGCGTCAGCGCTTGTGTTCGGGCCGCTCGGCTTCGCCGTCGCGGGACGGGCGAGTCGCCCGTCTCCACATGTGCCGTTGTCGGCGCTGGCGCTGGCGTCCGCCGACTGCGCGGGTTCTGGTTGATCTTTTTGGTAGACGAACTGGGCGTCTTTTTGGTCGCCCTCGGCGGGGAAGCGTACGTAGTCGAACTGGATTTCGTCGACGCCCAGGGTGGCTGTGTATTTGGCCAGGGCTATGTCGTAGTCCTGGACTTTGGGATTGCTGGGGTCGGTCCAGACTAGCTTGCCGTTTTCGCGCCAGGCGGACTTATTCTGGCGGGACTGGACGGCCAGTTCAGGATGGTTTACGACCAGGCGCTCGTCGCGGAAGATGGCGATTCTCGCGATGGCGTGCATGTTCTGCTGGTGCAGGAAGTGGACAAACTTTGGCACGTCGTGGATGTATACCTGGTGCTCGCCTAGCAGCGGGTGTTCGAAGGGGATGGTGACGCTGCCGTCGGAATCTTTGATATCGAAGACGACCGCGTTGCCGCCGACTTCACGCCAGTGCTTGATGATCCGGATGCCGTGATCGCTGGCGGCCATGATTCCGGTCAGGTAGACGGCGCGGACTTCGAAATCTTTGGGGACGGGGATGGTTTTCTCGGTGATGGGCGCGGCCAGGATTCCAGGGATGATGATTTGTTCGTTATTTTTGAGAATGTTCGAGGTGTCGGATTTATGATTCACGGCGCGGATGGCCGCGGCGAGTTCCGACGACGTTAGATATGCGGTCTTGCCCACGTAATGGTGGGCGATGGTGGGGATGGCTTCTCCGCGCTTCGCCGTGTAGATTTCGGTGCCAGGGGCCGCGACCAGCTTGGGCTGGGGAATGTCGGCGGGCTTGGCGGTGGTGACGACGTTGGTGTTGACTACGTGCGGTTTCGATGCCGTGTCGGCGACAGCGGGTTTTGCGGTTTGGGCTTCGGCCGTGAAACTGGAGGAAGCGTTGGGAGCGATGCGCCATGCGACGGCGGCGAAAAACAGACAGGAAACTGCAGTGATGATGCGAACTGACGTGAGACGCAAGCGTTCCTCCGCGAAAACCTACCGTTGCGATACTAGCCGTGAGCAATCCGGGTCGCTAGTTACGTGTGGAGTAACACGGTTGGGAGATGCGAGTTGCGAGTGACCGAGATCCGTACGTGGCGCTTGTTCCGTTAGATGCTTCTAGTGTGGGGATGGGGGCGCTCGGCTTCGCCCCCTTCGACAAGCTCAGGGCAGGCTTTCGCTGGACGGACGAAGGCGTCCGACCCCAGGCCTTGTTGTTGCACGATCCTTTATCCCGGCGCGATGTGTGGTTGGCGGTACAGGTTCCTTCCTTGATGCTGCAAAGGTTTTCTCTTTGGGTCTGTGCACTTCTAAGAATGGGGGGTGGGAATTGGGGTCGGTTGGCGCTAAACTTTGGCAGGTGTTAGAGTTGCAGCCGTCTTAGAATCCGCTATGGGCGTGGCCAGCGGGTTGCTTATTCTCTTGGCAAGTCGAACGACGAACCACCCTATGAGAACAAACCTGGCAACAGTGCTTGATCCGAACCGTCGCAGCAACGATGCTGGAGAGTTTGATACCGCCCTGCGCCGCCGCATTGTGGGGCAGGATGCGGCTGTCGAAAAGGTCGTTGAAATCTATCAGATGTTTCTGGCTGGCCTGAACGCCCCAGGACGCCCGGTGGGGAACCTGCTGTTTCTGGGGCCTACGGGATCGGGCAAGACGCGGGTGGTCGAAGCCATGGCCGAGTCGTTGTTCGGCGACGCGCGCGCCTGCATCAAGATTGATTGCGCCGAGTTCCAGCATTCGCACGAGATTGCTAAATTGATCGGCTCGCCTCCGGGGTACTTGGGGCACCGCGAGACGCATCCGCTGCTCACGCAGGAAGCGTTGAACCAGTGGTTCACGGAGAAGTTGAAGCTCTCGATTCTTTTGTTTGACGAAATCGAGAAGGCTTCGGATTCGTTGTGGCAACTACTGCTGGGAATTTTGGACAAGGCTACGCTGACTTTGGGCGATAACCGGCGCGTGGATTTGTCGCAGTGCATCATCATCTTGACCTCGAACCTGGGCGCTAGCGAAATGACGGACCTGGTGGATGGCGGGTTTGGCTTCGCGCCGAAGGCCGTTGAAGTGGACGAGGCGTTCGACGACAAGATCCAGCGCACGGCGGTGGAAGCGGCGCGGCGCAAGTTTACGCCGGAGTTCATGAACCGCATCGATAAGACGGTGGTGTTCAAGACGCTGCGCGACGAACATCTGGCGCAGATTCTGGACATTGAACTCGGGATGGTGCAGCAGCGCGTGCTGATGGCTGCGGGCACGAACCAGTTCGTGTTTAACTGCACGCCGGCGGTGAAATCGTATTTGCTGAAGGAAGGCACCGACCCGCGGTACGGGGCGCGTCACTTGAAGCGGGCGATTGAGCGCAACCTGGTTTTTCCGCTGGCCAATCTGGTGGCCACGGGACAGGTGAAGCTGGGCGACTTTGTGCGCGTCGACATGGCTTCGGAAAATCAGATGATCTTCGTCAAGGAAGCTGAGAACAGTCTGGCGCCGGTGCTGCTCGAGCGTTACGGAGCGGCGGCCGCGAGCCAGCCTACGGTACGGGCAGCGCGCACGGCGGTGAACAATCGCCGCGGCGGCGACTTTGCTAACCCGTCGCCGTCGGTGGCCGAGAGCAAGTAAAGTTTTTGAGTTTTTGATTTGTGGGTAGGAACCTCTCGCTTGACCGCATCTCGCGAGTTGGAATCACTCGATGGCGCCGGAAAATATCCGGCGCCTTTTTTATTTGCCAATCGATTGAGCGGCCGTTCGCTCTCCTAATTAATCCTTGTGATGATTTTGTGATCTAATTCGCTCTTTCATCATCTGACCGTGTATCGGCGTTTGCCGCCGAGGATGGCGCCCGTTTGATGACTATGTCTGCTTCGAATCCGAATCGGCCGCGCGCGTGGAAGAAAGTCGCGTTTGTCGCAGGAGTGCTCTTGTTCGGCGCAGTAATTTTGTCTACTCGTTACTACATGGTGGATTTGCCGGTCTATCATTTTTTTGGCGGCGGCGAAGCGCCTGATCCTCCGACATTGCACCTGCGCGGGGAATTCGTGGAAAGCAATCTGGGGGCGGCGGAGGGGCCGTTGGGGGCGCTTACTGTGCGGATGATTGCGCAGCAGTTTGTTTTCGTGCCGCAGTGCGTTGAAGTGCCCGCGGGAGTTCCCGTGACTTTTCGGATGACCAGCGCCGACGTGGTGCACATGCTCAGCTTCCTCGGCACCGACTACGGGCTGAAGGTTGTGCCGGGGGCGGTGACCGAGGCGACCTTCACTTTTGCGAAGCCCGGCACGTTCAAGATTCCCTGTCATGAGTTCTGCGGCGCCGGACATTACGCAATGAGAGGCCAGCTGAATGTGGTGCCGCCAGAACAGTTTGCCCGCATGCTTCCGGGCGAAAGGCGGACTTGTGAACTACGCTAGGCGGGCGGCGCGGGTGCGAACGGCGTGGTGGGTCGGAATGCTGGTTTGTGTGTGTGCGATGGCGCTCGTGTTCGCCGGAAGGAATTCCTCCGCACAGTCGTCGGCAGGTATCCCTGTAAAACCTGCCCCTGCGGAATCTTCTTCTACAACGCCGGCGAGTAGCGAGCCTCCGCTTCGCATCCCTTCGAACGTAGCCTGGACAGAGGAAACTCTTAAGACTATTTCTCGCGGTGATGCGTTTCGCGGACTGCTGCTGGCAAGGCGCTGCAATCATTGTCACGGCGAGGAAGGATTCAGTGCCGTCGCGGCGTTTCCCAATCTGGCGGGCATAGACCGGTTGTCATTCTGGAAGCAGATGCAGGATTTTCGAGCGGGGAAGCGCAGTTCGCCGGTGATGGAGCCGATCGCCCAGGGATTTACGGAGCGCGACGCGGCGGACCTAGCCGCTTATTTCGAAATGCTGCCGACCGCGGCTGACGCGCAGGATAACCGGGCGTTTCCGCAGGCCATGCACGATCCGGCGCGGGCTACGATGGCGATCCGGCTGATTGTGTTCGGAGATGGTCAGCGCGGGATTCCGCCGTGCCAGTCGTGCCATGGTCCGGTGAACACGGTGAAGGGGGCTCCGCCGCTCTCAAAGCAGAATGGCGACTACCTGGAGCAGCAACTCGAATATTTTTCGAATGGGTTTCGGCGCAATGATATTAATGTTCGCATGCGGACTGTCGCGAGGCAGTTGACTGCGGAGGAGAAGACGGCGGTTTCGGAATACTACGGCGCTGGTTTCGGGCCCGGGGTAAACTAGCGCCGATCGGTGCTTCGGAAACTCGCACGCAATAAATTCTAGTAAATCACCAGGAGTTAGGTTGACGATACTTTCAGGCGAACAACAACGCGCGCTCGTTCGATGGAAGAACCTGCTGGCGGAGTCGGGATTGGAGCGGGTGCTGGTGCGTGATGCGGGCAGCGGGACGCCGCCGGGTGCGGAGAGACTGCAGCCACTCGTGCGATTGTTCGGTGAGGGCCAGGGCCAGAGCGTCGATGAGAGCGAGTTCGACGCGTGTGTTCCGGAAGATGTGCGCGCGACGGTTGAAGCGCTCGGTCTGGTTTGTCGAGTTGGCGACGAGCGAGTTGGCGATCGGGTCGCGACGGGATACCGGCTGGTGTTTCATCTGGGGCTGTGGCTGTTCTGCGAATGGAACTCACCGACGGCAAAGTTTTACTACGGCAATGATTCGCTGTTGTTGAGCCGCACGCTGGACGGGGCGGTCGCGGGCAATGCTCTGGATTTGTGTTCAGGCGTGGGCACGCAGGCGCTGGTGTGCGCGCGGACGGCGACGCGGGTTACGGCGGTCGAGATTGAACCGCTGGCCGCGAAACTGTTCTGGGTGAACGCGGCCATGAACGGGCTGTCGGAGAAACTGGAGCTGATTAATGGGAATCTACTCGAGCCGGTGGCGGGGCGAAAGTTCGACGTGATTTCCTGCAATCCTCCGTTTATGCCGGTGCCGAAGGGGGTGCGGTATCCACGGTTCGGAGATGGCGGCGGCGACGGGCTCGACATTGTGCGGCGCTTGATGACTGGGCTGCCGGATGCGCTGGCACCGGGCGGGCGGTGTGAGGTGATTGCCGCGGTGCTGGGCAATCGCGAGCGGCCGGACCTGGCTCCGTTCCAGAAGATGGCGGCGGATTCGTGCCTTGCGATTATTGTCGATTGCTGCACTCGCGATGAACTCGAAGGCGAAACTATGAAGCGGCTGGTTGCGCTGAGCAGCATGGAAGGCGGCGCTGGGAAAGATGTCGATTCGCGAGAGATCGAAGGAGCTTTTCGGCGGCACTTCGCGAGCCTGGGCGCGACGCACTTATATTGTTACGTGCTGCATGCTGCGCAATCGCCGAGCCCGATGATGGTTGCGTCTTACCGCGATGAGGCGAGTAATTCGGTTTGGATGACGCCGGTTTGAGCGGTTCTTGATGCGTGGGGATGCTTCGACTTCGCAGTGACGAATCGCTTCGCATTAGTCGTAGCTCCGCTCAGCATGACAGGAGCGCTTTCTTGCTGGACCTTTTTCTTACTTCGCGTGGTAGACCGTTTTGCCGGCGACCATGGTCCACAGGACTTTTGTTTCGCGCATTTGATCGGGGGAAATCGTCAGGACGTCTCGGTCCAGCAGGACCAGGTCGGCGCGTTTTCCGGGGGCGATGGTTCCGATGGAATCCTGCATATTCATGGCGCGGGCGGAGTTGCGGGTGTAGGCGTAGAACATGGCTTCGCGAGGCATGGCTTGCGAGGGGTCGAGGACGCCTTCCGGTCCTTTGCGGGTTTCGGCTTGATAGATCGCGTAGAAAACATTGGCGGTCGAAACTGGCCAGTCGCTGGCTCCGGAAATAATGCCGCCGTTGTCGAGGACGGAGCGGGCGGGATATTGCCACTTGTAAATTTCGGGATCGACGTAGGGCTTCACGATTTCGATGGTGTCGTTACTGGCCTCGGCCCAGAAAAGCTGCAGGGCGCTGATGACGCCGAGTTCGCGGAAGCGGGGGAAATCTTCCGGACGGACAAACTGTTCGTGAGTCAGGGTGTGGGGCAATCCGGAATTGCCGTTGGCCTGGCGGGCGGCGGCAATGCCGTCGAGCCCGGCCTTGACGGCGCCATCGCCGAGGGCGTGGACGTGGATGATTAATCCTTGCTTGTCGGCGGCGATGCAGAGCTCGGCAAATGTTTTTGGATCAAACAGAAGTTCGCCATTGCGGCCAGTGTTTTTGTAGGGCTTGCTGAGGTTGGCGGTTTGCGAGGGAAATTCGACGACGCCATCGGCGAAAATTTTGATGCCGGTCACGTGCAGGTTGGGAACGTCTTTGTAAACTTCGCGAGTGTGCTGGACGGTGGCGAGTTCGGCTGCGGGATCTTTGGCCAGGACTCGCGGAAAGGCTACGATTTGCGAAGTTAGTTCGCCGTGATCGGCGAGAAGTTTGTAGGCTCGCAAAACATTGTCGCTGGCCAGGGGATCGAGCCATGCGGTAATGCCGAGGCTGTAGTTATATTGCAGAGCAGCGCGGCCTGCGGCCAGCAAGGTGTCTGGCGTGGGCTCGGGCAGGAGCGGCTCGATTTTTTCGAGGCCGGCGTCGACCAGGAAACCGTTGGGCTGGCCGTCTTTACTGATGCCGTAATAGCTGCGCTGGTCAGGGGAAAGCTTCTGCAGAAAATCCGCGGTGATGCCGGCGCGCTGCAGCAGAGCGCGATTGGCCCAGGCGGTGTGGCCGTCCATGCCGCGGAGCAGGATGTACTGCTTGGCATAAGCGCCGGTGCTGAAGTCGGCCTTCAGCACGTCGGGGTGCGACCAGAATTCCAAGGGCAGGCCCTGGATTTCTAGAATGTCGCCGCGCACGCCCCGTCCGGTTTTCTTCGCGTTTTCTGCGAAGGGCGGAAGTTGCTGGAGCGTGAAAACTTTGTCGCTGGCGTCGGCACCGATCAGGCCGAGCCCGCCCTCGATGGAATGACTGTGTGAGTCGATGAAGCCGGGGAACAGGCTCTTGCCCTCGAGGTCGATGCGCTCGGCGGTGGCGGAAACAGATTTCTCGACTTCAGAGAGGTTGCCGACCGCGACAATTTTGTCGGCGCGAATCGCGACTGCTTCAGCGTAGGGATTCTGCGGGTCGCCGGTGAAGACCTTGGCGTGGAAGAAAATTCGTTCACCGGAATTTTCCTGGGCCTTGAGTTCCTGAGACTGGAGCGGGGAACCGGCCAGTAGAAGAAAAAATGGGGCAGCGAGTAGAAGAGGCAGAAAACGGCGTGCGAGTTGTCTCAACCGATCTCCATTTCCGACCAGCCTGCTATGAGATTCAACGAACGGGAAGCAACACTATACACAAGTCGACGGGGCCGTGGCCTGGCGAATGCGTCGGGGACAGCCGGCTGCTATCCCTCAACAGAGCGGTGATCCAGACTCGCCGGGCTGTTTCAGAGGGGGCGATCTTGAGTTGCCGGTGCAGTCAGTCACGGCGACTCCGAGCCGGCCACAGCGTTGAGATCATCGATCTGGCGTGGGTCTCGCCTGTAGTATGCTCTGTGGCACGTTTGCCCGTTGGAGGGCTACTTGGCTTTCAAATCGAGCCGGCCCGCGTACACGATCATTCTGTTGGTTCTTTCTAGTCTGTATATGTGTGCTACGTTTCTTCCGCTGCTGTATTCTGTTGTGCTTCCAAACAAGGATCTTGAAGGATTTGTTGCCGCGCTGGAGGGGCGTCAGGCTCCGTCACTCGAATCTGAAACGGTCGTTCAACAAGGAACAGCAGAAGTCGGCCCAATGACCCGGGCCATCCAGATTGCATACAGTTCCGAATGGAGCCTTAAGGTTCACTATGACGGATCGCATCCATCAGAAAAACTGAAGCTGTCACAGGCTATTTATGTCGCGTGGTTTCAAAAGCATCCGAACGCTGTTCTTCTCGCGTTCATTTGCTACGAAAACGAGCAAGGCCAGAAGGCCTACCAGATCAAAGAGGTCGACCCTGTCAGCGTGGTGTGGGGTTACGCGATCCCATTGGTCCTGTTCTCCGTTGCGCTCTTTCTAGCGCGTGGGAAGAAGACAACGGCTGCGGCTCGCGAGGGTTGAAGCGATTCTGCTTAGAACTGCCTCACAAATAACAGAGGTCGGAAGGCAGGCACCGACAAAGCTGAAACAAAAGTTCAACTCGAAACGAGTGATGGACAATGGACGATGGACAATGTTACGCAACCCCTCGAAGAATCTTGTCCGATGGCAGAGCGTCAGGCAGGCTCTGAACCGCGCCACATTTTGAAGCTCCCTTGGCCCGCCGGCAAGACGCTAACGGTCGTGACTCGACCGTTCACAGGCACCGCAACTTCGAACCGGCGGATATCACTGACCGGCTGGAATCTGAACTTCACCTTGTTGCCTTCGGAATGCCAGTGGCCGTAGGTGCGGGAAGTTATGTCGATCTCGGGCTCCGCACTTCCTGCCGGTCGTTGTGGATAAGCGGCGTACCACACGCTGCCAGCCGAATCGAAGGCGAATTTTCCGTACCAACTGCCGATTCTGGCGTTCCAGGCTTCACCCACCAATCCATTGTCCGGGCCTTGGCCCGGAAATTTATCGGGCGTCCACCCATACAATTTGTTGACGTGATCCCAGTAGATCCGGCGTACATCTCCCAGAGTCAGGCCCGCGCCCATGTCGAACTCGTCATTATCGTAATTGTCCTTCATCAGGCCATACGGACCGCGAACCAGAACGTAGAAATCGGTAGGGGACGGAAAAGTGTCGACTTTGAGCTTAGTCATCCAGTCCTGAATGTAGCCTCGAACACTCTCCAGTTGCTGCAGGGGTGTCCAATCCTTGTCGGCGCGCGCGGCGAGATTGGGAAATCCGAAAAGGCCTCCACCTTTATCGCTCGCATTCACCGACCAATGAAGTCCGCTAATCGGGCTAAGCTTGTCCGGGCCTTGATACGATTTGTAGCCGCCGGTCTCCCAACTGATGGCGGCGAGCAACCACTCTACGGGAACATCAAAAAGAGAGGCCACCATGCGCGCTCTGGCGACGAACTCAGCCCCGAACCAGTCTGCCTGCTCCGCTTCGTGGATCACATCCATGCGTCATCTCCTCCGCCCTGCCGCGAGCGAGGGAATTTTAGCCGAGCTTCGGAAGCGGTACAAGCCTGCGATTCCCCCACGAAATGAACCAACCGGCGTCGTGGGACAGGCGTGGAAGGGCGGCTGGAGCAGGGGGCCAGATCGCGTTGGTCATCCTTTCCTTGAGTTTCCGGGGCGTGACCTTCGTAATCGCGGCGGTCGTTACCGCATTGCTGCTGCTGGGGGCGCTCCTAGAATCGGAGCAGGGTTTACTCCGCCTGATTCCGCATGCCTGAGATCACAAAACGACTGGACCGAGCCGAAATAGGCCAAGCGCGTGGAGCGCGCGGAGAAGCTTCTGCAGAAAGGCAAGACTCCGGAGGCGCTGGAAGAATATCTGCTGGTGCTGCGGGACGATCCGGAAAACGACGTGGTGCGGCAGCTGGCCGCGGATCTGTGCCTGTCGCTGAGCCGGAACGCCGATGCGGTCACGTCTGCTGGGCGACTTGTTCGAGCGCCAGGTGGGCAGCGGGGATGCGACTCGGGCCAGCCTGACTTACAAGAAGCTGGCGCGGCATGGCAGTCCGACGTGGCAGCAGAAATTCCGCTTTGGCCAACTGCTGGAAGGCTCTAACAAAAAGCTGGCTGTTGGCACTTACGAAGCTGCGTTGCGGATGTGGTGAAACTCGGCAAGAAGCAGGAATCGGCTGAGATCTGGATCGCATTGTGGCGCTGGAACCGACCCAGGCCAACCTGCAACGTGTGGCGGAACTGGCATCGGAGCTGGGAGACCGGAGGTCGGCGGCGCTGGCGTTCCAGCAAGTCGCGCAGTTGGCCACGGCCGATGGCGGCGACTCGGCGCAGTGGTACGAGCGCGCTTATCAGGAAGACGCTTCGGATCAGGGCATCGCTCTGGCCTACGGCAAGACTTTGCTGTCGCAGGGGCAGGCGGGAGCGGCCATCTTCATTCTCGAACCGCAAATGAATTCGGGGCAGGTGACGGTCGGGTTGCGCGAAACCTATGCCGACGCGCTGGTGGCGGCAGGCCGCTACGCCGAAGCCGAGCCGCTGGTGTGGCAGCTGTTTGAGCAGAATCCGGCGCGGGTGCAGCAGGTAATTTCGCTGATTGGCAGCTTGCTCGATGGTGAGCAGGATGATGAGGCGGTAGCGCTGGCGCGCAAGCTGGAACAGTTCCAGCGGCGGCGCGGGGAACGCCGGCAGTTCATCGCCATCATGGAAGACATCACGGCGTCGCACCGGGCCTGTCCGCCGATGCTGGAGTTTCTCAGCGAACTCTACAACGCGTCGAATCGCGAAAATGATTATTGCCAGACGCTGCTGAAATTATTCGATCTGTATTGCAGCACGGAAGAGTATGCCAAGGCTGCCGAGTGTCTGGACCGCGCCGCCGAAGTTGATCCTTATGAAGCCGGGCACCTGAAGCGGCTGGATATGCTGAAGGGCAAAGTGGATGACGGGCGATTCAAAGTGATTTCGTCGCGCTTCAGCTCCGCCAGCAAGGCACCCGAAACCGGCCATGTGGAGGGTCCGACGCTGGGGGCTTCGACGCTGCAGGATCTGATGCTGCAGGCGGAAATCCTGGTGCAGTACGGGATGCGGAACAAGGCGGTCGAGCGGCTGCAGAGAATTCAGGAACTGTTTCCGCGCGAAGAAGAGCGCAACGAAGATTTGCAGCGGTTGTATATGTCGGCGGGAGTGACGCCGCGGTATGCGGGATCGGCGCCATTGCCTCCGGCCGCGCGGCTCCAGTGGCCGCTGCGGCTCCTGCTGCCCGCGGCTGCGCCTGTGCCCGATCCGGCAACCGATGTTCGCGCGTTCACCCGCGTGGCCGAGATTTCGCGCAAGCTGTATCACCAGGGTACGGCTCCGGCCGTGCTGAGCACTGCGGTGAGAGAGATTGGCACGCATTGGGAAGCGACGCGCTGCATTGCGGCCATGGGCAAGGCCGGCTTGTCGGCGACCGCGGTGGAAGAGTTCTGCGCCGAGGGCATGAAGAAGGCGAGCCATTCGGCGATTGCGGAACTGGTCGCGTGCCTGCACAAGGCGGTCGACGGGCATGAGCCGCTGGCCATTGAAGACGCGGCCGAAAGCGGTTGCGCTGCAGGCGGCGCGCAAGGCTGTGACCGAGCTGGGCGCCGTGTCGTTGCTGGCGATTCCGCTCAGCGACGGCGAAGAGATTGTGGGCATGCTGGTGCTGGTGCACAGCCGGGCGCGGACTTGGCAGCAGTCGGATATGGTGGTGCTGAAGACTCTTTCGGAGCAGATGGTGATCGCGCTGAACAATGCCGGGTTGCGCCGGCTGGTAAAGAATCTGTCGGTGACGGACGAGAAATCGGGATTGCTGAAGCGGGCGTCTTATATCGATCTGCTGCTGGCGGAGAGCAAGCGCGCGATTCAGAATGCGTCGGCGCTTTCGGTGCTGTTGCTGCAGTTCGGCAAGAGCGCGGCCATGATCAAGGAATATGGCGAGGCGGAAGTGCAGGCGGTGATGGAGCGGGCGGGACAGTTGTTTGCGGCGAACATCCGCACCAACGATCTGGCGTTTCGCTACGACACGACGACGATCGCGATCCTGCTGGGCGAGACTGCGGAAAAAGAAGCGATGCTGGCGATCGAAAAGCTGCGCAAGATTATTTCGGAAGTGCGGCTGCCCGGCGAAAGATGATGGCAGCGCAGGGGCAGACCGCGCAGTTTTCCGCGGGGCTGGCCGAGGCTGTGATCCGCACGGAATATGATCCGGTCGACGTGGTCACTGAAGTGATCAACCGCGCCGAACATGCGCTGGCGCAGGCCATGGCGCAGGGGCCGGGGAAGATTGTGGCGCTCGGTCCGGCGCTGGCCGCGGGCGCAGTGGCGTAGGCGCTAATCCGGAAGATCGAATTCTTCCATCTTCGGCGATCGCGAACGATGGATTCCACGCAACCTCCCATAGAAAACCGTCCGGGTCAGAAAAATATCCTGAGTAGCCGCCCCAGAAAGCTTCCTTGGCGGGCTTGACGATCTTTGCTCCGGCGGCTAGCAGCTTCGTTCAGCACCGAGTCGACTTCCGTGCGAGTGCGGGCGTTGTAGGCGAGCGTGATTCCGCCGAAGCCGTGGCCGTCGGTTGCAATGTTCGCGTCCTTGACGAGTTCATGGACGCGGGTAAAGGGCGAGAGCCATGCCTCCGGCCTGAAAAAAGACGATGCCTTCTGTGCTGGGCATAGCGCCGGACGCCATCCCAGGCGCTCGTAGAACGCGCGGCTGCGCTCGAGATCGGCTACGCCCAGAGTGATGATGCTGACGCGCTGTTCCATCGGGGATCTCCTCGGTTCGACCGCAATACGATATCGATCGGCTGCGTCGAAAGCAATATTGCTGCTCTTTGCCGAGAAATCTCCGCTCAGCTTCGTTAGTCAAACCTGCTCACGCGCTGCTACACTAACAAGTTTGGCTAATCGATTCTGATCGGTTCTCGGATCTGGAGTTCTGCCGAGAAAATCATGCTGAAGCCAGGGGACATTGCCATTGTCAGTGGGGCGCGCACGCCCTTTGGCCGCTATTGCGGCAAATTGAAGGATTTTACTGCGCAGGAATTGGGCGGCGGTCGCGGCGAAGGGCGCGATCGAACGCTCCGGGATCGACGCCAAGGAATTCGATCATGCCGTGTTTGGCAATGCGCAACAGACTTCGGGCGACGCGCTGTATGGCGCGCGGCACGTGGGATTGCGGGCGGGGCTGCCGATTGAGACTCCGGCGCTGACGGTGAACCGGCTGTGCGGGTCGGGGATGCAGGCGATTGTGTAGGCGGCGCAGATGATCCAGACCGACGAGGCGAAGATTGTGCTGGCGGGCGGGATGGAGGCGATGTCGCAGGCTCCGTTTGTGATTCGCGGGCGCGACGGATTTACTTTGGCGCCGGGCGGAAAGCTGGAAGATTCGCTGATGGTGGCGCTGCTCGATACTTATTGCGGGTCGTATATGGCGAATACCGCAGAGCTTTATGGTTCGCAGCAGGGCATTACGCGCGAGATGCAGGATGAATTTGCGCTGCGTTCGCAGCAGCGGGCGGATGCGGCTTATAAAGAAGGACGCATTCAGGAAGAGCTGGTGCCGGTGGCGCTGCGCAATCACAAGGGCGAGGCGACGGGAGAGTCGTTGACCGAAGATGATCACCGGCGTCCGCAGACTACGATGGAAGGGCTGGCGAAGTTGAAGCCGGCGTTTGGCAAGAGCGGGACGGTGACGGCGGGGAACGCGAGCGGCATTGTCGATGGCGCGGCGGCGGTGGTGGTGATGTCGCTGGAGAAGTGCGCGAAGCGCAGACTGAAGCCGCTGGGACGGATTTGTGAGTTGGGGCATTGCGGGCGTGGAGCCGAAGCTGATGGGGCGCGGTCCGGTGCCGGCGACGAAGATCGCGCTGCAGAAGGCTGGGCTGTCGCTGGACTACATCGATCTGATTGAAGTGAATGAGGCGTTCGCGGCGCAGTATCTGGCGGTCGAGAAAGAGTTGGGACTCGATCGCGAGAAAGTGAATGTGAATGGCGGGGCGATTGCGCTGGGGCATCCGCTGGGCGCGACCGGGACGCGGCTGGTGATCACGCTGCTGTACGAGTTGCGGCGGCGGAAGAAGAAGTATGGGCTGGCGACGGCGTGCATCGGCGGCGGGCAGGGGATTGCGATGGTGGTGGAGAGTATGAACTGAGTATATGACTTCAACTGGCCGACTGGAACGTTCTGTAGTTTCTGTGCCACGTGAAGTCGCAGTGGATCATCGCGGCGAGCACGGTGGAAAACTGTTCATCCTTCGCTGGAGTCGTTGGCAAATCAGCGCTGAACTTCTGGCGACGCTGGAGCGATCTCTCAGTTCTATGAAGCTGCTGGCGAACCTTCGCACCTTGCTGGCATCGAGGCTGGTTGTCTCACGCTAGGCGTGAATGACTTTGGACAGGATGTCGAAGTACGATCGAACTTCTCTGGCGTCGGGTCTCGCCGAGTTGTTATTGCAACGGATATCCGTGTCGTCATTTGATACGGGACTGTATCTTGGTGAGGAGTCTGCGCATGACTGGTTTTACCGGGATGTCATGGAGTTGACCATGACATATATCTGGCGTCGGATGGGATCGAACGGCCGATTTGTTGAAGGCGCGATGTAACCTGATTGCTAGATTCTTGCGCGATCGGCTCGGCATCACGATCTGCGGCGGATGGAGAGGTCCTTGCGCTTGTGCTCAGTGATGACAAAGTCTGAGATTCCCGTCTCGGCATTAAGAGGAATGCAATCATGGAAATCAGAAAAGGTCGGAGTGCTCGGTTGTGGGCTGATGGGGTCGGGGATTGCGCAGGTTTGCGCTACGGCTGGATTTGACGTCACTGTGCTTGAGGTTGAGCAGAAGTTTCTCGATAAGGGGTTTGCCGGGATTGAGAAATCTTTGGCGAAGTTTGCCGAGCGGCCGGTTGAGAAGGGCGGGATCACGGCGGAGCAGAAAGACGCGATCCGCGCGCGCCTTAAGGGGACGACCAACAAATCCGACCTGGCCGATTGCGACATTGTGATTGAGGCCATCATCGAGAATGTGGAAGAGAAGAAGAAGATGTATGCGTCGCTCGATGGCATCGTGAAGAAAGACGCGATTTTTGCTTCGAATACTTCTTCGATTTCGGTGACCGAATTATTGACTTCGGTGAAGCGGCCGGAGCGGTTTATCGGGCTGCACTTTTTTAATCCGGTGCCGCTGATGAAGCTGGTGGAAGTGGTGCGGACGATTGCTACTGCCGACGACGTGTATGAGACCGCTTACGAGTTCGGAAAAAAGCTGGGCAAGGTTCCGGTGCGCACTTCGGACAAGACGGGATTCATCGTGAACCGGCTGCTGGTGCCGTATTTGCTCGATGCGATTCGCGCGTATGAAGAGGGCGTGGGGTCGATTGAGGATATCGACAACGCGATGAAGCTGGGCTGCGGGTATCCGATGGGGCCGTTTACGTTGCTGGATTTTGTCGGGCTGGATACGACTTATTACATTACGCATGTGATGTATGACGAGTTCAAGGAGCGGCGGTTTGCGTCGCCTCCGCTGCTGAAGCGGATGGTGATGGCGGGGTGGTACGGGCGGAAGTCGGGGAGCGGGTTTTATGATTATGCGGACCCGGAGAAGCCGCGGGCGCAGAAATTGTAGTTGCGATTTTCAGTGACACAGTGATGGAGGTCGCATGCTCAGGGATCGCTTGCTGGTTAGCGCGCTGCTTTTCATTAGCCCGTTGTGCTTCGCCCAGGTCTCACCGTGGCCCTGCGCTGACCAGGTTACCATGGTGTTGAACCTGTTCGCGTCAGTGCAGGCGTGTCCGCGGCGATGGCAGAGAAAAAGGTCTTGCCTGATACGTCCGATTTAAAGGGTACAAAAGAAACTCGACGGTTGTCGTTCGCATTCTGATTGAAAGAGCGGAGTTGTAAGGTGTGCTGAAGGTGTGCAGGGCGATCGGGCCTGTTTCAGCGAAGTCAAGATGCAGCCATGCAATGGCACTTCAAACCATACCTGTTGTACGGGCGTCACTCAATGTTGCGACGTCGCGGGAATTCGTGTTCAAGAAAAACAAAGTGACTGCGCATTAAAGACATTAGGATTATTTATGAACTTTGAAAACATACTTCTTGAAAAGAAAAACGCGATTGCTTACGTCACCGTCAACCGGCCGAAGGTGCTCAACGCGCTCAACATGGCGACCATGGAGGAACTGCGGGGGGCGTTTCATGACATCAAGAACGACGAGGCGATTCGCGTTGTGATCTTTACTGGTGCGGGCGAGAAGGCGTTTATTGCCGGGGCTGACATCAGCGAACTGGCTAAGCAGGATGCCGTGACGGGGAAGGAATACACGCATCGCGGGCAGAGCGTTCTTAATTTGATCGAGAATCTGGGCAAGCCGGTGATTGCCTGCCTTAATGGATTCGCACTCGGCGGCGGATGCGAAATTGCGATGGCTTGCACCATGCGGCTGGCCAGCGAGAATGCGAAGCTAGGGCAGCCGGAGGTGAAGCTGGGGATTATCCCGGGATATGGCGGATCGCAGCGGCTGCCGCGGCTGGTGGGAAAAGGGATCGCGATGCAGATGGTGCTCACGGGCGAGATGATTACGGCGCAGGAGGCGCATCGCATCGGGCTGGTGAATGAAGTCACCGCGCCGGCGCGAACTGATTCCGCGGGCGGAGGCGATTGCGGCGAAGATTATTGCGAATGCTCCGCTGGCCGTTCAGTATGCGATGGAGGCGGTCAACAAAGGGATGGAGATGACTTTGAGCGAGGGGCTTTATCTGGAGGCGGTTTTGTTTGGCGTGTCGCTGCGCGACGGAAGACAAGAAGGAAGGGACTACGGCGTTTCTGGAGAAGCGGGCGGCGCAGTTCAAGGGCAAGTAAATTTTGCCACGGATTTGCGCGGATCGCACCATAAGAGCGAAGCTTCACCACAAAGACGCAGAGGTAACGAGAAACTGATGAAGCTTGGCGGCAGTCATAAGATCGTTCGCGAGGCACAGAACGCCGCTCAAGATGACAAACTTCTCGACCAAGATTGAAGAGTGCATGAATCACGGAAGGAAAAGACGGCCAGATGTTCCTGCCTGAGGCGAAGCTGCATGTCTTGAGGGTGAACGTGACACCGCCGGCAAGACGTTTGGCGTGGTTGTGGCGCGATTTAATTCGTTTATCACGGAGCGCTTGCTAGCTGAGCGCTGTGGATGGGCTGCTGCGATGCGGAGTGGAATCGAACGGTGGAATCGATGACGTGCGAGTGCCGGGGGCGTTTGAGATTCCGTCGGCGGCGCGGACGTTGGCGGAGACTCAGAAATATGATGCGATCATTTGCCTCGGCTGCCTGTTGCGCGGAGACACGGCGCACTACGACGTGATCGTCAACGAAGTCACGCGCGGGATCGGGCAGTCGGCGCAGGAGACGGGAGTGCCGCATGCGTTCGGGGTGCTGACTTGCGAGAACCTGGAGCAGGCGATTGATCGGGCTGGGCTGAAGATGGGGAACAAAGGATTCGAAGCGGCGCTGGCGGCGGTGGAGATGGCGAATTTGAAGCCAACGATCGGTCGGAAGCCGCTCAGCTGGTCAGCGAAAGCAGATGTCTCGGCTGCGCTCGCTCTGTCGGAATGACAAAACAAACACGGGCAATAGCCGCCAGAAGAGACGCACGAAGACGCGCAGATAGTTCTTCTCGCGCAGTACAACTGCGCTGGTACATGTACAACTGGCAATTGGGCGACGGTCGCGAATCTGAGCTCGCGGGAACTGACGAGGCATCGTCCCACAATTAATGGGTACTCGCCGCAAATCCCGGGAACTGGCGCTGCAGATGCTGTTTCAGTCGGACATGGGCAAACAGGATGCCGAGCAGGTGCGGAAAACGTTTTGGGCCGAGCATGGGACGGCGAGCGCCGAGGTGCGCGGGTTTGCGGACGATCTGTTTCGCGTGGCCACCGACCGCAACGCGGAGATTGACGGGCTCATCGAAAGCATGCCGAGCATTGGCGCATGGAGCGCATGGCTGCCGTGGATCGCAATCTGCTGCGCGCGGCTGTGGCGGAGTTGATGGCTTATCCGGAGACTCCGCGGGCGGTGGTGATTAACGAGGCGCTGGAGATTGCGCGGAAATTTTCCAGTCCGGAGTCGGTGCACTTCGTGAATGGTGTTCTGGATAGTGTGGGGAAAGAACTGGAGAAGCCGGCGTAGAGCCGTTGTCAGTTCTCGGTTCTTCAGTTCTCAGTTCGCGATCCTCTCGCGAGCTTTTGTTTTTTACTTACCAAGACAAGGATTCTCAATGAGCAGCCGTTCGCAACTCCTGCGGACGCTGCCAGACTTCTGCCGCGACCTCAAGACTGAGAACTCCCCTACCGAGAAGTGAAAACTGCTTTACGGTCTCAGGGCGATCAGGCTTAGAGAGCAGGTGCTTTGGGTATACGTACAAAATGGGTTCAGGTAATTGGGCAGGCTGGGGAAGGTAACCTGTAGCTCGTCGCTGCCTCCGAGAGCGGTGGTGATGATATGAAGCATGCCATCGCTGCCCGCAACCACGATGGTGCCGGTGTCGACCGACATTTGGGCGGCGATGGGAGTGGCATTGCCGGCGAGTTCGATTCCGCTGGTTACCGTACCAGCGCCGAACTCGTAGATCAGGATGCTGGCGTTGCTGGCGTCGGCAATGTAGATCTGCGAGGCGTCGGCCGAGACGAAGAAATTCAGCGGCTGCAGCGTGCCCTGGCCCAATTCGATGCGCTGCGCGGGGTGCAGAGGATCGTTGCTGGTGAAGGTCAGGGTCTGCGGACAGATGGTTCCTGACTGTGCCGCCGAGGTGATGGCGGTAATCACATCGAACCCGGTTGAGTCGAGCACCAATACGTGGATTCCATCGGGAATCTGGAATCCATAAGAGTCGGTGCCTTCGATATGGACGCCCGGCAAGACCTGCATGAAAAGAGGGTTGTGCGGCAGATCCAGGACTGCGGGAACCAGAGTTGGGCTGGTTGAGACCTGGATATTGCAGTTGTTGAATGCAGTCAGATTGGCCGAGTTGCCGTTGGCTGCGGCTTCTGCCACGAAGGCGAAGGCGCCGTTCGGCGAGAACGCGACGGTGTTATCGTTGGCCGGCCCCGACAGGGCAATCGGCCCCTGCAAGCCCTGCACGGTGGAATACACGTACATCGAACTCCCGCCGTTGCCGAAGATGAAGGAGTTCAATGCATCGGGCGAGAAACCAGCGGCCACGGGATTGGAAATATTCAGGGGCGTGATCGCCGGCGTATTGAGGTTGGCCAGATTGACAACGTAGATCTGATTCACGGGCTGAGCTGTGTTGGAGAAGACCGCGACACCTCCATTATTGGAGATGCCGAGCAAGACTCCGGTTACCGTACTCAATGCGCTGAAGGCACTGGAATTAGTGCCGAGATTTGCCGGGTTGATGATCTGAGCGCCGAACTCACTGCCCAGGAGGGCTTTATCGCCGGCCAGATCGAAGCGCAGGGAATTGGGCGAAACCGGCATCGGAAATTGATTTCCAGCCACGGCCTTAGATGTGGAAACGTTGTAGAGCGCCGTGCCGCAGGTTACCGGAGGTACGGGCGCGCATCCGGTGCTGGTGGCGAGCACGGCGGGTGAGACGCTGGCGCCGGTAACCAGCCCGGAGATGGCCGTTTCTGCATAAACCGGGGCGGGGATAAGTTCCTGGCACTTGAACGTCGATGTCCCAAAGAACGCATTGCACTGGGATACGGGCGAGGAGGGATCCGAGGCCGAGCCGGAAAGTGACGGGGGAACGTAGGGGAATCCGACGTTGCAGGTGGGCGGGCTGCATGAGGCGGTTACGGAGCCGGAGCCAGCCGACGGCGTTGTGATGATGCAGGTTTGCAGGCATCCCGAGCCTGGGGCCGAAACGGCGGGCTGCGATGCAGTCCAGGTCAGCGGGATCTTGCTGAGTACGATGCCTGAGCTGGTCGAAGGCAGGGAAGTGTAACCCATCACATCGGTCAGCGTTGCCGTGACCGGTTCTGTTGAGCCTTTGGAAGTGACGAAGGTGGTCTGGTTGGATTGCTGCGATCCCGAGCCGATCGCAACCGAAATGGTCTTGATCGGACAGGTCGAAAAGAAGTCAAGCACGGGTGAGGTCGTGCCCTGTGAGTTCTGGTAAATCGGCTGCTGAAAGGAAGAGCTGGAAACCAGGCCCGCGGACGCGTAGATCTGCGTGATCCCCGGGAACAGGGCGGTGGCCGTGGCCTGATTGGTAGCGATCGAGGTGAGCTGATTGGTGACGGGGTTGATCACACTATTCTCGATCGGGACCAGGTTCACAACTGTCTGGTTATTCGCGGAAAAAGTAAACGGACCGACCGAGGCCGTGATGTCGGCGCCTTGGCTGAACGCGTGAGCCTCGACGGTCATCGACTGAGTCTGGGAAAGGCAAGGCTCAATAATCGGGGCGCCGTTGAGAGTAGTTCCGGTGACGGTGATGTTATCGATCGGCGGATGTACGAAAACCCAGGTAGGAGGGCTGGTGGCGCCGAGCGCCGATGCCGTCACCAGAGCCAGGCCGGTTGCACCACCCGTGCAGGTAGTGAAAGCGACGTCGAAGTGGCCGGCGCAAGCAACGCCATTGGGCGCGAGACTTAAGATCGAAGTGTCGCTGGACGTGTAAGTGATGGGAGTATTGATGTTGCCGCCGGAAGTGGTTTGGGCTGACGCCGTGAATATCTGCACTCCGCCAACGGAGAGAGAGAGGGTGTTCCCAGGGTTAAGGTTTACCCTTGTGGCAGACGGCCCGGTGCCGGATTTGGAGGTCTTACCACATCCACACATGATCCATAGACACAGGATTCCAACCACTAACCGCCAAGCGTTCGAATGCGACCGACCCATGCACCCCTCTTTAGAGTTTGAGCGTTGTCCCGGCCTCACGTCCTGAAATGGCGCAAGACCAAGCGTCGAATGAATTGGAAAACTTGTAGTGTAGAGGCTAGAGACGGAATCAGCAAGTCGAGATGCGTAAGGAGGCGTAAGCGCGCGACCTTTGCGCGCGGGAGCCTCCTGCCGAGATCCTGAGCGTTCTTTGCGAAGGATCTCCCGTTAAAATGCGCCCGCTCTACTCACGAAACCATGCTTCGACCAGCGTTCCCGTTTCCGACATAGTGGGATGCAAAAACACGGGTTGACGATGTTTGCAACAAATTGCTATAGTAGTTTGGTTCCGCGAGTACATCCAGGCTTGCTGTGTGCTGTGAGTTTTTCTGTGCGGCAGTGTGCACGGGAAATTCGCAGTGGAAGCTATAGACGAAGAGAAATACGTTTCCGGATGAAGTGTAGTACCGGAGACTTTCCTCGCTGAAACGTTCCTGCGGTGCCTTCCGCCCTTTTGTGGAAGGATATGCAGGGCAAGGCTGACGAAACGGAGTGCCCCCGGGGTTTGGCCGGGCGCCACCGTCGGCAGCGCAAAATGAAGTTCTTAGGGAATCCAGAATCTCTCTGGTGCGAGCGGGCGAAAAGCTGCTTGCGCGGTGAGAAGAAATGGTTGGCCTTGTTTCAGACATGAGCCGGCCATGCCCACGGATGCGCGTCGCGTCCTAAACAGGATTGCAACAGGATTTGAGCGGTGCTGCGCGATCATCAGGATGTCGAAGCAGGATGTCGCGCGGCTGAGGAGTGACTCAGAGTGCCTACGTTTAACCAGTTGGTAGCTCAGGGCCGCAAGCGGCCCCGTTACAAGACAGCCAGCCCTGCGTTGCAGGGATGTCCGCAGAAGCGCGGGGTTTGTACCCGCGTGTACACGCAGACACCCAAGAAGCCGAACTCGGCTTTGCGCAAGGTGGCGCGCGTGCGCTTGACCAACGGAATTGAAGTGACGACCTATATTCCCGGTGTCGGCCACAACCTGCAGGAGCACTCGATTGTGCTGATCCGCGGGGGCCGCGTGAAGGATCTGCCGGGCGTGCGTTATCACGTAATTCGCGGCACGCTGGACGCTGTCGGTGTCGCCGGCCGCATGCAAGGTCGTTCGAAGTACGGCGCCAAGCGCCCGAAGAAGGGTTGAGAACCAGAGGCTAGGGGTTAGTGGCCAGTGGTTAGTGAGCTCAAGCTAGAAGCTATGAGCTAGGAGCTAGAAGCTGAATGCCTCGTAAAGGACATATCGCCAAGCGGACCGTCCCAGCCGATGCCGTGTATCAATCGGATCTGGTGACGAAGTTTATTAACTCGATGATGTGGCAGGGCAAGCGCTCAACCGCCGAAGGCATCTTTTATGAGGCCTTGGCCAAGGTGCAGGAAAAGGGCGGCGACGAAGCGTTGAAGCTCTTCAAGAAAGCCGTCGAAAACGCCAAGCCGCTGCTCGAGGTTAAGACCCGCCGCGTCGGTGGCGCGAACTATCAGGTGCCGGTGGAAGTGAATGCTGACCGCCGGACGTCGCTCGGGATTCGCTGGCTGATTACCTACGCACGAGCCCGCGGCGAAAAAGGCATGGTTGAGAAGTTGACCAACGAATTGCTCGACGCCGCCGCTGGTAAAGGCGCGGCCATCAAGAAGAAAGAAGATGTACACCGTATGGCGGAAGCTAACAAGGCCTTCGCGCATTACAGATGGTAGAGATCCTTCGCGCGAAAAACGCGCTCAGGATGACAAGTTTTTTGGTTTAACTGAGAGCTGAAGGCTGCGAGCTGACAGCTGATTTTAGAGAGCCCCAGAAAGAGTTAGAGAGCCGTGCCCAGAACAGTCCCATTAGAACGCTGCAGAAACATCGGCATCATGGCCCACATCGATGCCGGCAAGACCACTACGACGGAGCGCATCCTGTTTTATACGGGAAAGACGCACCGCATCGGAGAGGTGCACGAAGGCACGGCCACCATGGACTGGATGGAGCAGGAACAGGAACGCGGCATTACGATTACGTCCGCGGCCACGACCTGCACTTGGCGCGACATTCGCATCAACATTATTGATACGCCCGGCCACGTCGACTTCACCGCCGAAGTTGAACGGTCGTTACGAGTTCTGGATGGCGCTGTTGCCGTATTTGACGCGGTGCACGGCGTGCAGCCGCAGTCGGAAAAAGTCTGGCGGCAGGCCGATAAATACGGCGTCCCGAGAATTTGTTTCATCAACAAGATTGACAAGATGGGTGCTGACTTCGAGCATGCCGTCGATACCATCCGCAAGCGCCTCAGCGCCAAGCCCATCGCGATTCAGATCCCCATCGGACAAGAAGCGAAGTTCGTCGGAGTGGTCGACCTGATCACGATGAAGGCGATTATCTGGAAAGACGAGACCATGGGCGCAGAGTATGTGGTCGAAGAGATTCCCGAAAATCTGAAAAAGAAGGCGGAAGCCTTCCGGGCGCAGTTGGTCGAGACGGTTGCCGAGAACGATGACGACATGCTGCACAAGTTTCTGGAAGGCGAAGAGATTTCCGCCGAGGAGCTGAAGAAATCGTTGCGCAAGTCGACTATCGGGCTGAAAGTTTTTCCTGTCGTGGTGGGTACGTCGTTCAAGAACAAGGGTGTGCAGCCGCTGCTCGACGCGGTCGTCGATTATCTGCCTTCGCCGCTTGATGTTCCGGAAACACATGGCATCAATCCCGATAATGGGGAGAAAATTGTTCGCAAAGCGGATGACAAAGAGCCGTTCTCGGCGCTGGCGTTCAAGATCATGGCCGACCCGTTTGTCGGGCAGCTGATTTTTATCCGCGTGTACTCCGGGCAGTTGAAGACGGGCGACTCGGTGCAGAACGTTCGCACCACCAAGACCGAGCGCATCGGCCGTCTGATGAAGATGCACGCCAACAAGCGCGAAGAAATCTCGGAGATTCTTGCCGGTGATATTTGCGCGGCGGTTGGTTTGAAAAACGTTTCGACCGGCGACACCATCTGCGACGAAGATCATCCCATCGCGCTCGAATCGATTACGTTTGCCGTGCCGGTGATTTCGGTGGCCGTCGAACCGAAGACCAAGGCCGACCAGGAAAAGATGGGTCTCGCGCTAAACCGGCTGGCCCAGGAAGATCCCACCTTTAAAGTTCACACCGATCCCGACAGCGGACAAACCATCATCAGCGGCATGGGCGAGTTGCATCTCGAAATCATCGTCGACCGCATGATGCGTGAGTATAAGGTCGAAGCCAACGTCGGCAAGCCGCAGGTTGCGTATCGCGAAACCATCCGCAAGCACTCCGAAGCGGAAGGCAAATACATTCGCCAGACCGGCGGCAAGGGCCAGTACGGGCACGCGAAGATTTATCTCGATCCGCAACCACCTGGACTCGGTTACGAGTTTGTCAACGATGTGAAGGGTGGCTCGGTGCCGAAAGAATTCATCAAGCCAATCGACCAGGGAATTCGCGAGGCGCTCGAAGGCGGCATTCTCGCCGGCTATCCGATGGTCGACGTGAAGGCCACGCTGTATGACGGCAGCTATCACGACGTCGACTCGAACGAAATGGCATTCAAGATTGCCGGATCGATGGCGTTCAAAGAAGCCGCGCGCAAGGCGTCTCCCGTGCTGCTCGAGCCGGTGATGGCGGTCGAAGTGGTGACGCCGGAAGATTATGCCGGCGTGATCATGGGCGATTTGAGTTCGCGCCGCGGACGCATCGAAGGCATGGAGCATCGCGCCGGTTCGCAGGTGATCAAGGCCATCGTTCCGCTGGCGGAGATGTTTGGATACGCGACCCACATGCGTTCGTCGACGCAGGGACGCGCGGAATACTCAATGCATTTTGCGCGTTATGAGGAGGCTCCGCGTTCCGTCGCGGAGGAAATCATCGCGAAGGTGCAAGGCACGGCGAAGTGACTGCACGCCCCGCGGTCCGGTACTCAGAAGTTTGTAGTGGATCGAAGATTTTGGGTTGCGGACGGCCGGCGGGCAGAGTTCGAAGCCGCTTTCGGTGTGAGCGGGCGGTGGGCAAGATTGCTGTTCGGGGCTGAGGGGTATCTGTTCACCGAAGTATGGTGCGAGGCGCCCGAGACGCGGCAGTATCGAGTGAAAGATAGTTGGGCTTGGCATCGGAACTTTGAGCGGTTTCGGGACCGGTTTCAGGCGGAGTTCGAAAGTTTTGAAAAGTGGCTTCGCTCCGAAGGCCTGACTGAGAAAGAACAATTTCTCGGAACTTATTACGAGAAGCTTGACGACGGCGGCGAAGAAGGTTTGGTTTTAAGCTAGAAGCTAAGAGCTAGGAGCTAAGAGTTGAGTTATGGCGAAAGAAAAATTTGATCGCAGCAAGCCGCACTGCAACGTAGGAACGATTGGTCACATCGACCATGGCAAAACTACGTTGACGGCGGCGATCACCAAGGTTTTGTCGAAGCACAATCCGAAGAACACGTTCCGGTCGTTCGACTCGATCGATAACGCTCCGGAAGAAAAAGCGCGCGGCATAACCATTGCGACGGCGCACGTTGAGTATGAGACCGCGAACCGGCACTACGCGCACGTCGATTGCCCGGGCCACGCCGACTACATCAAGAACATGATCACGGGCGCGGCGCAAATGGATGGCGGCATTCTGGTGGTTGCGGCGACGGATGGTCCGATGCCGCAGACGCGCGAGCACGTGCTGCTGGCGCGGCAGGTGGGCGTGCCGTACCTGGTTGTGGCGTTGAATAAGGTTGACGCAGTGGACGACCCGGAGTTGCTCGAACTGGTTGAACTCGAAGTACGCGAACTGCTGAAGTCGTACAAGTTTCCGGGCGACGATGTCCCGGTGGTGCGGGTATCGGCACTGGGCGCGCTGAACGGGGAAGCCAAGGCAGAGGCGCAGGTCGACGAACTGATGGCGGCGGTGGACAAATATATTCCGCAGCCGGCGCGCGAACTGGACAAGCCGTTCCTGATGCCGATCGAAGATATCTTTTCGATTCAAGGCCGTGGCACGGTGGTTACGGGGCGTATCGAGCGCGGCAAAGTGAAGGTTGGCGAAGAAGTAGAAATCGTCGGCTTCCGCGAGACTCGCAAGACGGTCGTGACCGGCGTTGAAATGTTCAAGAAGCAATTGGACGAAGGCATGGCGGGCGACAACGCCGGCTTGCTGCTGCGCGGCATCGCGAAAGAAGATGTCGAGCGCGGCATGGTCTTGGCCAAGACGGGATCGATCACGCCGCACACCAAGTTCAAAGCCGAAGTCTACATTCTGACCAAAGAAGAAGGTGGACGGCACACGCCATTCTTCAAGGGCTATCGTCCGCAGTTTTATCTGCGCACGACGGACGTGACGGGCGTAGCCGAACTTCCAGCGGGCACCGAGATGGTGATGCCGGGCGACAACGTCAGCCTGGTGATTGAGTTGATCACGCCGGTGGCGATGGAAAAGGGCCTGCGGTTTGCAATCCGCGAAGGCGGGCATACGGTAGGCGCCGGAACGATTGCGGAGATTGTGCAGTAGTTGAGAGAGTGCATAGGTCCTTCGGCGACAAAGAACGTCGCCTCAGGATGACAAGGCTAAGAGCTAATGGCCAAGGGCTAAACAGCTAAAACGCGGCTTGCTTCCTGCCGCAGGTTCTTTCCTTCCGCGGATAGCGGGAGGGGTTAGAGAGATGACACAGTGATTGGAAAAGAAAGAATTCGCATCCGGTTGAAGGCTTACGACTATCGCATTCTGGATCAGTCGACGGGCGAGATCGTGGAAACGGCGCGGCGCACCGGCGCACAAATCGCCGGTCCGATTCCGCTGCCCACGATGAAGAACAAGTACTGCGTGCTGCGTTCGCCGCACGTGGACAAGAAGTCGCGGGAACAGTTTGAGATCCGCACCCACAAGCGCCTGCTCGATATTCTCGAGCCGACGCAGCAGACGGTGGACGCGCTGATGAAGCTCGATCTGCCGGCGGGCGTGGATGTGGAGATTAAGGCGTTCGGGAAAGAGCACAAGTAAGTCACTGGAGTTGACAGGTGCATAGGTGTCCGAAGTGCGGCTATCGCGAGCGGTTTGATTGGCCCGCTGTTTTATTCGGCGTTAGCTGCGGCGTCCTGTTTCTTCTGTTGACGCTCGCCGAAGACTACGTACCGAGGACTTATCGGATTTGGGTGATTGCGATCGGACTGTTTGGTTTTCTTCTATCCGTCGCGGGCACGTTGTGGAAGGGGTATCGGGACAGGATGGAAGATGTCCAGTATTCGAGGTCGCAAGAGCTTCAGAAGTTGAACTGAGAAAAAGAGCGAAGGCGCAGGCCCGAAGCTCTCCAGCCAATAGCCGCCATCAAAGATGACGAGCCATGCTGGATGGAGAAGGAAATGGCAACCAAGGTCGCGGGAATTCTGGGCAAGAAGGTCGGCATGACGCAACTGTTTGACTCCAAGGGCGACGTTCGCCCGGTCACGGTGCTGCAGGCTGGTCCGTGCGTGGTGACGCAGCACAAGTCGGCCACGCGAGACGGTTACGAGGCGGCCCAGATTGGACTGGTGGAGTTTGTGAAGCAGTCGCGGCTGACCAAGCCGGCCCAGGGACATCTGGCGAAGAACAATCTTCCTCCGGTGAAGTTCATGCGCGAAGTGCCGCTCGAAGTTGAGGGCACGCCTGATGGCGACGGTTCGGTGAAGGTTGGCGACCGCGTGCTGGTTGAGATGTTCGAAGGCGAGCGTTTTGTCGACATCGTCGGAATCAGCAAGGGGCGCGGGTTTCAGGGTGTGGTGAAGCGGCATCATTTTGCCGGCGGCCCGAAGTCGCATGGGTCGATGTTTCAGATTACCGGTTCGATCGGCTCTTCGGCGTTTCCGTCGCGCGTGTTTAAAGGTATGCGGATGTCGGGGCACATGGGCAACGCCCGCGTGACCCAGCGCAACCTGCGGGTTCTTGGAGTTGACAAGGACGAGAACTTGCTCGTGGTCGAGGGCAGCGTGCCTGGGCCCGAGGGCGGGTACATCGTGATTACGAAGGCCAAGAAGCCACCACGAGAACGGCGCGGGTTTGCCGGGTCGGCGACGGTCGATCCGTTGAAGGCTGCGAAGCGAGCGGCGAAGAAAGCATAAAAACAAGTGATCAGTGGCCAGTGGCCAGTGGTCAGAAATGCAAGAGACATATGGCAACGATCGACATACATAATTTGAGCGGCGAGAAGGTTGGGACGATGGATCTCGCCGACGAAATCTTCGGCGCGGTCAACGAAGATCTGCTCTGGGAAGCGGTGAAGCATTACCGCGCCAGCCAGCGCGCCGGCACGCACAAAACCAAGGGCCGATGGGAAGTTTCCGGTTCCGGCAAGAAGCTCTGGAAGCAGAAGGGCACGGGCCGGGCCCGCATCGGATCGATCCGGTCGCCGCTGTGGCGGCATGGCTACACGGTGCATGGTCCGCAACCGCGGTCATACGACTACGCCTTCCCCAAGAAGAAGCTGATGGGCGCGTTGCGGTCGGCGCTGGCGGCGAAGCTGGCCGACGGCAAGCTGATTGTGGTGAACACGTTCGAGATGAAGGAACCGAAGACCAAGGAGTTCCGCAAGTCGCTGGATTCCCTGCATGTCGACAAGACGGTTCTGATTATTGAGGAAGCGAAGCACGAGAATCATAACCTGGCCTTGAGCGCCCGCAACATCGCGGGTCTTGAGATGGTGTTGAGTAACGAAGTGCATCCTTTTCATTTGTTGAAATATGACCGCGCGATTATCTCGCAGCCGGCGATTGAGAAGCTGCAGGTTTCGCTGAAGTCTTCGGTGTCGAAGCGGCAGCACAAGCCGGAAGCGAACGAGGACGAAGGCACGAAGAAGGCGCACAGCGAGCGCCGCAAGCGGACGCGGCACGAAAAAGCGGCGGAGGTAGCGTAGAGAAATGAAATCCTCATACCAGATCATTCGCCGTCCTGTGATTACCGAGAAGGGCCTGGCCATCAAGGAAAACCAGAACACGCTGGTGTTCCAGGTGGCGCCCAAGGCAACGAAGACGGAAATCAAGCAGGCTGTGCAGACGATTTTTAAAGTGAAAGTGCATTCCGTGCGCACGGCTACCTATCCGGGGAAAGAGCGGCGGCGGGGCAAGTTCGCCGGCTACCGTCCGGACTGGAAGAAGGCGTATGTGCGGTTGCGGTCCGGGGAGAAGATGCCGGAGTACGCGCAGAATTTGTAGGGCGCGGCGAGAAGCAGGTTCCTCACCCGCGCTTTGCGCGTGTTCGGAATGACAAAGAGTTTTGAGGTAAGAGCTGGTAGCTGGTTACGAAGAGCAGATTATGCCAATTAAGACATATCGACCGACGACGCAGACGTTGCGCTATCGCACGACCCTGGTCAATGACGACATTACCAGCACGAGTCCGCACAAGCCGCTGCTTGAGCCCAAGCCGCGCACTGGTGGACGCCGCAACTCGGGCGACACCACCATGCGGTTCATCGGCGGCGGGCACAAGCGCAAGCTGCGCATCATCGATTTCAAGCGCGACAAGACTGGGATTCCGGCGACCGTAACGACGATCGAATATGATCCGAACCGTTCTTCGCGCATCGCGCTGCTGGCTTACGCCGACGGCGAGAAGCGGTACATCATTCAGCCGGAAGGGCTGAAGGTGGGGCAGAAAGTTGTCAGTGGCCCTGATGCGGACATTCTGGTTGGCAACGCGTTGCCGCTGCGGAATATTCCGCCCGGCACGGTGATCCACAACCTCGAATTGAAGCCGGGCAAGGGCGCGCAGATGGTGCGGTCGGCGGGCGGTTCGGCGCAGTTGGTGGCGAAGGAAGAAGAGTACGCGCTAGTGAAGCTGCCTTCGGGTGAGACGCGCAAGATTTCGCAGGATTGCATGGCGACGATTGGCCAGGTCGGCAATCTTGATCACGAGAACGTGACCATCGGCAAGGCGGGACGGTCGCGGTGGCTAGGCAAGCGTCCGCACAATCGCGGCGTGTCGATGAATCCGGTTGACCATCCGCACGGCGGCGGCGAAGGCAAGACTTCTGGCGGACGGCATCCGGTGACGCCGTGGGGCCAGCCGACGCGTGGCTACAAGACGCGCAACAACAAGCGTACGGACAAGTTTATTGTGAGCCGGCGCTCGAAATAAAAGCAGGTTCCTCACCCGTGCTTTGCGCGGGTTCGGAATAACAAAGTTTGAGTGAGCTGTTAGCTGAAAGCTGACGGCTGAAAGCTGAGAGCTGAATTTATGGCACGTTCAACCAAGAAAGGCGCGTTCGTCGATGCTTACCTGCAGGCGCGGGTAGACGGCATGAACGCGCGCAACGAGAAGAAAGTGCTGCGTACCTGGTCGCGGCGTTCCACGGTGATCCCGGAAATGGTGGGACACACGATCGCGGTGCATAACGGCAAAAAGTTTATCCCGGTGTACGTCACCGAAAACATGGTTGGCCACAAGCTGGGTGAATTCAGTTTCACCCGCACGTTCAAGGGCCATTCCATGCGGGCGGCGACGGAAGTGGCGGCCAAGCCGGCCGGCATCCCGGGCGGTCCGGGAGCGATTACTCCGGCAGCGCCGGCGGCGCCGAAGGCATAACACCGCTGTTGGCTGTTGGCTCTTGGCTTTTAGCCAGGAGCTAAAGGCCAAGAGCCAAGAGTGAGATTAACGACTATGGAATTTCGAGCTGAAATGCGTTACTTGCGCGTGTCGCCGCAGAAGGCGCGGCTGGTGCTTGATTTGATCAAAGGGCGGCGTGTCGAAGATGCGCGCAACACGCTGGCGTTCACCAAGAAGCGGGTGGCGGCGCACGTGGGCAAACTGCTGCAGTCGGCGCTCGACAACGCGAACTTTTTGAGCGCGGAGAAGAATCTCGACGTGGAGATCGACAATCTGTATGTAAAGAGTGCGATCGCCAATGAGGGGCCGCGCATGAAGCGCATCCGTCCGGCGCCGCAGGGACGCGCATACCGCTACCAGCGGCGTATTGCGCACATCACGCTGATTCTGGCGGAGCGCGGCAGGAGTGGGGATGCAGGTCCAAGACACCCTGGCGATGCCAGGACGGTTGAGGCAGCTCCGGCGAAAGGCAAGCGGAAAGTTTCAACCGCGAAAGTTGCGAGCAAGAAGAAGGTGAAAGTGGCCGCGAAGTAACGGCAGCAGCAGGTTGCTCACACGCGCTTTGCGTGTGTTCGGAATGACAAGGTTTTAGGTTCGATTTAGGAGAAGCAATGGGACAAAAAGTCCATCCTTATGGTTTTCGCCTCGGCTTCACCAAGCCGTGGAAGTCGCGCTGGTTTGCCGAGCGGGATTACGACAAGCAACTGCACGAGGACGTCAAGCTGAAGGCCGAACTGAAGGACAAGTTGAAGTCGGCCGGCGTCAGCTCCATCGAAATCGAACGGCCGGGCAACAAGCTGCGCATCATTATTAAGACGGCGCGGCCGGGGATCATCATCGGGCGCAAGGGCGCGGAAATCGACAAGCTCAAAGCCGAACTGCAGAAAAAGACGGCGGGCAAAGATATTTTTGTCGACATCCAGGAAGTGCACAAACCCGAGCTCGACGCGCAACTGGTTTCGGAATCGATCGCGCTGCAACTGGAAAAGCGCGTCGGCTTCCGCCGCGCCATGCGCAAGGCGGTCGACTCGGCACTGCGCTTCGGATGCAAGGGAATTAAAGTCCGTGTGAGTGGACGGTTGAACGGCAACGAAATCGCGCGCTCGGAGTGGTACCTTCAGGGGCGGTTGCCGCTGCACACGCTGCGGGCCGATATCGACTACGGCTTTACCGAGGCGCGCACGACGTATGGCGTGATCGGCGTGAAGTGCTGGGTGTACAAGGGCGAAATTCTACCGCAGAAGAAGCGTGAAGCCACGACGGCCGCGGGCGGGTTTTAGCCACGGGAGAAGCAGGTTCCTCACCCGCGCTTTGCGCGTGTTCGGAATGACAAAGATTGTTTCGTTTTTGCTGAGAGCTGAAGGCTGAGAGCTAAGAGCTGACTTTATGTTGATGCCAAAGAAAGTGAAGTATCGCAAGCAGCAGCGCGGGCGCATGACCGGCAAGGCCTGGCGCGGGTCGACGCTGGCGTTCGGCGATTTCGGACTGAAGGTGCTCGAGCCCGGCTGGATCACCGACCGACAGATTGAAGCCAGCCGCGTGGCCATGACGCGTTTCGTGAAGCGCGGCGGAAAGATCTGGATCCGCGTGTTCCCGGACAAGCCGGTGACTAAGAAGCCGGCCGAAACCCGTATGGGCAAAGGCAAGGGCGCGCCCGATCATTGGGTTGCGGTGGTGAAGCCGGGCAAGATTTTGTTTGAGATGGAAGGCGTTTCGCTGGTCGACGCGAGCGAGGCCATGCGGCTGGCGTCGCACAAGCTGGCGCTGCGCACGAGTCTCGTGAAGCGCGAAGGCGCGAAGCATTAAGAAGCTGTCAGCGATCAGCTGTCAGCCGTCAGTGACGGCGCAGTTGATTAAGCTGAAAGCTGACCGCTGAGAGCTGAGAGCTATTTTATGAAAGCAGACAAAATCAGAAACCTGACGGAAGTGGAGCTGGGGCATCAGGAGCGCGAGCTCGCCGACCAGCTTTTCAAGCTGAAATTTCAGCTGAACATGGGCCAGACAGAGAGCCTGAAGAAGATTCGCGGCTTGCGCAAAGATATTGCGCGGGTCAAGACCATCCTCGGCGAGCGCGAGCGCTCGGCCTCGGCCCAGAAGAAGTAACAGAAGAAGTAACGGAGAACCGATTATGGCGGAAACGACAACAACGGCGAAGGCGCAGGGACGGCGCAAGGAAGTGGTGGGTGAGGTGCTCGCCAACCGCATGCAGAAAACGATTGTGGTGCAGGTGACGCGCAAGAAGGCGCATCCGTTCTATGGACGCGTGGTGGCGCGCAATAAGAAGTTCTACGCGCACGACGAGAAAAACGAAGCGCACGTGGGCGACGTGGTGCGGATCGAGGAAACGCGTCCGCTGTCGAAGCTGAAGCGCTGGAAGCTGAAAGACATTGTGCGTAAGTCTGCGCTGGTGCCGGAAGCGATCGTGGAGCCCGTGGTCTAGAGGATTGTCGGCCGGGAAAAGCAGGTTCCTCACCCGCGCTTTGCGCGGGTTCGGAATGACAGGGAAGTTAGGGATTCAGGGAGATTGATGCCATGGCTGTGATGATGAGATCGATGTTGGAGGTCGCCGACAATTCCGGCGCCCGCAAGCTGCAGATGATTCTGCCGCTGGGGGGCTCGACCGGATTGAATGCCGGGCTGGGCGACATAATCACCGCAGCCGTGAAAGAAGCGGCTCCTGAGGGCCAGGCGAAAAAAGGAACCGTGGTCAAGGCCGTGATAGTGCGCACGCGAAAAGAAGCGCGGCGGCGCGATGGCACCTACATCAAGTTCGATTCGAACGCCGCGGTCCTGATCAACGATGCGGGAGAGCCGGTGGGGACGCGCGTGTTTGGTCCGGTGGCGCGCGAACTGCGCGAGAAGAAATTTTTGAAGATTGTTTCGCTGGCTCCGGAAGTTATTTAGAGAAAGTTTCAAGTTTCAGGTTTCAAGGAATTTATGCGAACTGTGAGCACTGAAAACAAGCGAGTGGACCTCCGGCGGAATGACACTGTGAAGGTGATCACCGGACGGGACAAGGGCAAGGAAGGGCGCGTGCTGCGCGTGTTTCCGAACGATGCCAAGATTCTGGTCGAGCACGTGATGATGGTGAAAAAGCACGTGCGGCCGAACCCGCAGCGCAACATCAAGGGCGGCATTGCCGAGCAGGAGAGCCGCATCGCGGTCTCGAACGTGCAGCTGGTATGCGCGACCTGCGGGCCGGTACGCATCGGCCACGAAGAGCGCGGCGACCGCAAGGTGCGCGTGTGCAAGAAGTGCGGAACGACGCTGGATAAGTAGCTGCTAGCTTCTAGCTCCGAGCTGCTAGCTTGGGGCGATCAGCTGGAAACAGCACAACTGAAATTTCAGGTCTCACGAACCGGTAGACGTTTAGCGAGAGGCTAGTAGCTAGAAGCTAGCGGCTGACAACCCGAAACCGTGAGAAGGATTGAAGGATATGGCAAAGGATAAAGACAAGAAGCAGAAAGAATCGTCGCAGGAGCAGAAGGCGCCCGACCAGGCGCGGCACAGCGCGAAAGAACGTCCGCGGCTGCGCTCGAAATTCGACAAGGAAGTGGCTCCCGCGCTGTTGAAGGAACTGGAACTAAAGAATGTGATGGCGGTTCCGCGCTTGCACAAGATTGTCGTCAACATGGGCATCGGCGAAGCCACGCAGAACTCGAAAGTGCTCGATCCGGCGGTGAACGAACTGGGACAGATCACCGGTCAGAAGCCGGTCACGACCAAGGCCAAGAAGTCGATTGCGGCCTTCAAAGTGCGCGAGGGGCAGTCGATCGGCGCCATGGTCACGCTGCGCGGCGACCGTATGTACGAATTTTTCGACCGGCTGGTGAATATCGTTCTGCCGCGTGTGCGCGATTTCAAAGGAGTGTCGACCAAGTCGTTTGACGGGCGCGGCAACTTCACGCTCGGGCTGCACGACCAGCTGATTTTCCCGGAGATCTCTTACGAGAAGGTCGACAAGCAGAAGGGCATGAACGTCACGATTGTGACCACGGCAGCGAATGACAATCAGGCCCGCACGCTATTGAAGCACATGGGCATGCCGTTCCGGGCGTGAGAACGAAGTTTTGAAGTTCCACGGTTAAGAGTTTTCGAGGTTATAAGAAGCTAGGAGCTAACGTTGGCGACAACAGCAAAGCGAGTTAAAGACGGCGTCGGGCTGCATCAGAAGCCGGAAGACGTAAAGAAACCGAAGTTTTCCTCGCGCAAGCACAACCGCTGCAATTTGTGCGGACGGCCGCGCGCGTTTCTGCGCAAGTTTGGCATTTGCCGCTTGTGCTTCCGGCAGCTCGCGCTGCGCGGGGAGATTCCAGGGGTTTCGAAGTCGTCGTGGTAGGGAACCGCGATTCCTCGCCTGAAGCGGGAGTCGTGCGACGTAGGGATCCTTCGCGGCAAAGAGCGCCGCTCAGGATGACAACGCGAAATTGATGATGGCAACACGAGATTGATGACGAGCGAGATGGCAAGGAAGTAACGACGTAAGGAAACAAGCTGCCGCAGGTTCTCCGCTTTACGCGGAGCGAACGGGTGGCAAGAGGAGAAGCAAACGATGAGGTTGACCGATCCGGTCGCAGACATGTTGACGCGAGTGCGGAACGCACTCCAGGCCCGGCACCAGAAGGTGGACATTCCGGCTTCGCGCCTGAAGCTGGAGATTGCCCGCATTCTGAAGGAAGAGGGCTACATCTCGAATTTCAAGCCGACGGAAGAAGAAGGCCACAAGGTCATCCGGATTTATCTGAAGTACGGCGCCAACAATGAAGCGGCCATCTCGAAAGTCGAGCGCGTGTCGCGCCCCGGCTGTCGCGTCTACGTGCGCCGCAGCGAGATTCCGCGCGTGCTGGGCGGCATGGGGATCAACATCCTCACGACGCCGCGTGGCGTCATGACCGGTCGCCAGGCCCGCAAAGAAGGCGTGGGCGGCGAGTTGCTGTGCCAGATTTATTAGAGAACCGCTCTTGGCTTTTGGCCTTTGGCTATTAGCTGGAGCAAATGCAAGATCACAAAGATTCTAGCCAAGAGCTAAAAGCCAAGAGCTAAGAGCGCCCTATGTCACGAATTGGAAAAAAGCCGATCCCGATCCCCAAAGGGGTGACGGTCAAAGTTGAAGGCAACACGGTCCTGGTGCAGGGGCCGAAGGGCAAGCTGGATACGGCTTTGCCGACCGGCATCAAGATCGAACAAAAAGACGGAAACATCGTCGCCATCCGCGAGAACGATTCGCAGGCCGCGTTGCACGGGCTGGCGCGCGCTCTGGTCAATAACGCCGTCGAGGGCGTGACCAAGGGCTGGACTCGCGAACTGGAAATCGTCGGCATCGGCTACCGCGCCGAAATGAAGGGCAAGTCGATGGTGGTGTTCAACCTAGGTTATTCGCACCCGATTGAATATCCGTTGCCGACGGGCGTGGATGCGGTGGTCGATCCGAAGCAGACCAAGATCGCGCTGACTGGGATCGACCGGCAGCAGGTGGGCCAGGTGGCGGCGGAAATGCGCTCGCTGCGTCCGCCCGATCCGTATAAGAACAAGGGCGTGCGCTATGCCGGCGAGCGCCTGAAGAAGAAGGTTGGAAAGACGGGAGCCAAGTAAGGAAATCGCTCTCAGCTTTCAGCTGTCAGCTCTCAGCAACTTCGGAATATCCGAAAGGTTGTGAGGCTGGTTTAAGCTGACGGCTGAGAGCTGAGAGCTGAGAGCTTAATCATGCTGACTCGAGTTACAAAAAACGAAAAGCGCGGAAATGTACACGATCGCATCCGCAAGAAGATGCAAGGGACCGCGGAGCGTCCCCGGTTGAATGTGTACCGTTCGCTGAACCACATTTATGTGCAGGTGATCGACGATCTGCATGGCGCCACGCTGGTTTCCGCCAGCACGGCCGAAGGCAAGAAGGCGGACCGGCGCACCGGCGGCAACGTGGCCGCAGCCAAGGCCATCGGCAAGACCATTGCCGAGCGCGCCAAGGCGAAGGGTGTGACCAAGGTGGTGTTTGACCGCGGCGGCTATCTGTATCACGGGCGGGTGAAGGCGGTGGCGGAAGCGGCGCGCGAAGCGGGATTGAAGTTCTAGAAAAGAAGCTACTAGCTTCTAGCTCCTAGCCAAACCCTCAGAACCGGGTAGCTAGAAGCTAAGAGCTAGAAGCTAGAAGCTAGGTTTATAAATGCCAACAGTGATTAAAAAACTTGATGCGAATTCGTTTCAGCTGAAGGACCAGGTGGTGGCCATCAACCGTGTGACGAAAGTCGTCAAGGGCGGCAAGAACCTTTCTTTCGCTGCGCTGGTCGTCGTGGGCGATCCTTCGGCCGCGGTGGTGGGCTACGGTTCCGGTAAGGCCAAGGAAGTTCCGCAGGCCATTCGCAAAGCCATTGAATCGGCCAAGAAGAATCTGGTGAAGGTTAACCTGACGCAGACCAGCATTGCCCACCTCGTGCTCGGACGTTACGGTTCCGGCAAAGTGCTGCTGAAGCCGGCGCCGGAAGGCACGGGCGTGATTGCGGGCGGCGCAGTGCGCGCGGTCATGACTTCGGCGGGAGTGCAGAACGTGTTGACGAAATCCATCGGCACGACCAACCCGCACAACGTGATCAAGGCGACATTCGACGCGCTGAAGCAGCTCAAGACCCGCGAAAGCGTCGCCCTCATGCGCGGCAAGACGGCGCAGGAGTTGTAAGAACAGTGCTCAGTAAGCGAAGAGCGGAACAGGGATTTCGAGGTTACGGAAAATGACGGCGAAGAAAACGAATTCGGGCAGCGGAAAGATTCACCTGAAATGGGTGCGTTCCGCGATTTGTGCCCCGGTGAAACAGAAGCTGGTGATCAAGGGCCTGGGATTCACCCGACTGAATCAGGTGATTGAACGCCCGGACAACGGCGCCATCCGCGGCATGGTGGCCAAGGTGCCGCATTTGGTCGAAGTGGTGGAATAGAGAGTTGCGAGCCACGAGTTCTGAGCTGCGAGCAAAGGCATATCGATCCGAGCTCATGACTCGTAGCTCATAGCTCATTGAGAGCTTACTTATGAATTTATCGAACATTCGAGCACCGAAGAAGGCGACGGAAAAACGCAAGCGAGTGGGCCGCGGGATGGGGTCCGGTATGGGCAAGACATCCACCCGAGGACACAAGGGGCAGCGTTCGCGCACTGGCTCGCGCATGATCCGCGGTTTTGAAGGCGGCCAGATGCCGCTGCACCGCCGCATGCCGAAGCGCGGCTTCACCAATATTTTTCGCAAGGAATTCAACATTGTGAGTCTGGAGCGGCTGCTCGAAATGGGCGAAGAGTTTCATGGTGAGCCCATCACGCCCGAGGTGCTGCGCAAGGCTGGGGTCATCAAGACCAAGCATCCGGTCAAGATTCTGGGCGACGGCGAGTTGTCGGTCGCCATCACCGTGCACGCGCACAAATTCTCCAAGGCGGCGCAAGAGAAAATTACCAAGGCCGGCGGCAAGGTTGAGGTCTTAGAAGTAAAGGCGGTAAAGCCGGTAGTGAAGGCGGAGAAGTAAATGTTCGACAAACTGGCTAACATCTTCCGGATTCCGGATCTGCGCAAACGCATCCTGTTTACTCTGGCGATGCTGTTCGTGTACCGGTTGGGCGGGCATCTGCCAACGCCGGGAATCGATACGGCCAAGCTGGAAAGTTTCTTTACTCAGGGATCGACCAGCGGATCGCTGCTGGGTTTTGTCGATCTGTTTTCGGGCGGCCAGTTGCGCCGCATGACGATTTTTGCTCTGGGCATCATGCCGTACATCACGGCGTCGATCATTCTGCAATTGCTTACCGTGGTCTATGAGCCGCTGGCCAAGCTGCAGAAAGAAGGCGAGCTCGGGCGTAAGAAAATCACGCAGTGGACGCGCTACATTACCGTGATCCTGAGTTCGGTGCAATCGTTCGGCATCGCTGTCGGCCTGGAAAAAGGCGGCTTCGCACTCGATCCGGGCTGGAAGTTTCGTTTCATGACCATGTTGACCCTGACCACGGGCAGCGCGTTCATCATGTGGCTGGGTGAGCAGATTACCGATCGTGGCATCGGCAATGGAATGTCACTACTGATCTTTGCCGGCATCGTGGTCGGCTTGCCGCGAGGGGTAGTTGACTTGATCGGGAAGGCGAAAAACGCGGCCTGGGGCGCGATGACGTTCCCGCTGATGGTCGGGCTGATCATCTTCATGGTCGCGGTGGTGGCCTTCATTGTCTACGTCGAACGCAGTGAACGGCGTATCCCGGTGCAGTACGCCAAGCGTGTGGTCGGCCGCAAGGTGATGGGCGGGCAGTCGACGCACCTGCCGCTGCGCGTCAACGCCGGGGGCGTGATGCCGGTCATCTTCGCGTCGTCGATTCTGACGCTGCCGCAGACTATCGGCTACGGCCTGCGCAACAACCGTTACTTTGCCGACCTGTTCCGCTGGCTACAATTCGGCGAGCCGATCTACACTTTGCTCTATGCGGTCGGGATTATTTTCTTCGCGTATTTTTACGTTTCCATCGTATTCAATCCCAGCGAAGTTGCCGACAACATGCGAAAGTACGGGGGATTCATTCCTGGCATTCGTCCCGGCAAGCGTACGGCCGACTTCATCAACGACGTGCTTACGCGCATTACGCTGGTGGGCGCGCTGTACCTGATCTTGATTTCGTTTATTCCGGAGTGGATGATTGCCGGTATCAAACTCAACCACCTTTACGGGCCGATCGGGAGATTCTTCGAAGTTCTGCCGAACTGGATGTTGAACGGTTTGGGTGTGAGCTTTTATTTTGGCGGCACGTCGCTGCTGATCGTGGTGGGCGTAGCCATGGACACGGTGCAGCAGATTGAGGCGCAGCTGATCATGCGCCACTATGACGGATTTACGCCGCGCAGCGGACGTATTCGCGGCCGCCGCACCTGGTAGTTTGCGCCAGTTTTTTTTGGGGCTGGGTTTTGTGATTGTGGGGTTGCTGCACCTTTGCACCTCGGCCGCGTCGCCGGGGAGACTGAGCTCGGGAGGCTTGGGCCAATCCGATGGCGCAGGAAACCTCACGTGAGGTAGGTCCCGTGGTATTGCTGGGCCCGCCGGGTGCCGGAAAAGGCACGCAGGCCAAGCGCATCATGGAACGCTACGGCATTCCCCAGATTTCTACGGGGGACTTGCTGCGGGAAAACGTTGCCCGCGGCACTGCTCTCGGCATCGCGGCCAAGGCCGTGATGGCCCGCGGAGAGCTGGTTTCCGACGATGCGGTTTGCATCATGGTGCGCGAGCGGCTGGTTGAGCCCGACTGCAAGCGCGGCTACATTTTGGATGGTTTTCCCCGGACTGAAGCCCAGGCCGAGTGGCTCGATCGACTGCTCGAGCATGAGCTCTTTGACAATTCGCGTCCCACCCGGGCCTGGCCGATTGTGATCCGCCTGGACGTGGACTATAATCAATTGTTACTCCGGATTACTGGACGCCGTTCTTGTCCCACCTGTGGACGGATTTATAACGTTCACCTCCAGCCGCCCCGCGTGGATGAACTCTGCGACGAGAGTCACGCAACCAAGCTGGTGACCCGCAATGACGACCGGTTGGAAGTGCTTCAGCCCCGACTCACTGCATACCAGGAGCAGACTCGGCCGGTGTCGGACTATTACCAGCGTACCGGGCGGCTGATTTCGATCAACGGCGATCTGCCGATGGACGACGTCACGGAGCAGATCTTCAAGATTTTGGAAGATCATCACGCTTGAGTATTGTGCTCGAGAACCTAAGAGCCGAAGTACGAACAGAACAAGAACGACGAATGGCGATTGTTTGTAAATCAGCGGCAGAGATTGACAAGATGCGGCAGAGCGGCCGCATCGTACGCCAGGTTCTGGACCACGTCAGAACTCTGGTGGCGCCGGGCGTGTCGACCATGGATTTGGAACGCGCGGCTGAGGCGAAGATTAAAGAGCTCGGGGCCAAGCCGGCGTTTAAGGGATACTACGATTATCCCTGCGTGTTGTGCACGTCGGTGAATGAAGAGATTGTGCACGGCATCCCGTCGGAAAAGCGGATGCTGCAGGAAGGCGACATCGTTTCGATCGACTGCGGCGTCGTGCTAGACGGCTACTACGGCGACGCGGCCATCACGGTTCCGGTCGGCAGCGGCTTGAAGCCGGAGTTGCAGAAGTTGCTCGAAGTCACCGAAGCGTCGCTGTACCGGGGCATCGAGCAGGCGCGGATTGGCAACTCGATCGGCGATGTAGGCGCAGCAGTGCAGGAACATGTGGAAGCCGCGGGATTCAGCGTGGTGCGCGAGTTTGTAGGCCACGGCATTGGGACGCGGTTGCACGAAGAGCCGCAGGTTCCGAACTTCGGGGCGCGCGGCCACGGGGCCCGGTTGCGCGAGGGTATGGTCATAGCGATCGAGCCGATGGTGAATTACGGCAAGCCCGAGACGCGAGTGCTGGGCGACAAATGGACCGCGGTTACGGTCGACGGCAGTTTCAGCGCGCACTTCGAGCATTGCGTGGCAGTAACGAAAGATGGTCCGGTAATTTTGACGCAGTGAGCTGCGAGTCATGAGCTGCGAGCTATGAGCAAAGCGGTTTTGCTCGAGGGCTCAGAGCTCGAAGCTCAGAGCTGATCTTAAGGAGTCGATGAGCAAAGAAGACGCGATTGAAGTGATGGCGGTGGTGCTGGAACCCCTGCCCAATGCCATGTTCAAGGTGGAACTGGAAAACAAACACCAGGTGCTGGCGCATGTTTCCGGCAAGATGCGCAAGAATTTCATCCGCATTTTGCCCGGGGACAAGGTCGCAGTCGAGCTTTCGCCCTACGACCTGAATCGCGGACGAATTGTGTATCGCTACAAATGATTTTGGTTTAGCTGGTAGCTACGAGCTGACAGCTGAAAGCTGGGTTATGAAAGTACGCGCATCGGTAAAGAAAATTTGCGACAAGTGCAAGGTCATCCACCGCAAGGGTGTGGTGCGGGTGATTTGCGTCAACTCGAAACATAAACAGCGCCAGGGCTAGTCGCTCCTGGCCTTTGGCTTTTGGCTCTTAGCTAAAAGCCAAGAGCTAAGAGCCGAAAGCTCTCAGGCTGCGGCACAGCCGCTGAGGTTAAAGGAAACAATGGCACGTATTGCAGGCATCGATCTTCCGCGCCAGAAGCACATCAACATCGCGCTGACCTACATCTACGGCATCGGACATCCGCGCGCCAGCCGCATCCTCGATGAGGCCAAGGTCGAGCCCATGAAGAAGGTGCAGGACCTGAGCGAGGAAGAAGTCAACCGCATTCGTACGGTCATCGAGGCCGAGGGCCTTGTGGAAGGCGATCTGCGCAAGGAAGTTTCGATGAACATCAAGCGTCTCATCGAAATCGGCTCCTATCGCGGATTCCGTCACCGCCGCAATCTGCCCGTCCGCGGACAGCGCACGCATACGAACGCCCGTACCCGCAAGGGTCCGCGCAAGGGAACGGTCGCCCAGAAGAAGAAGGCGACGTCGAAGACATAGAATCAGCTTCTGGCTTCTAGCTTTTGGCTAGGAGCTAGTAGCTAGGAGCTAGTAGCTAATATGGCAAAACCAGCAGCAGCGGGCGGCACAGCCGCCGCACCGGATAAAAAAGGCAAGAAGAAAACCTTCAAAAAGAAGGAGCGCAAGCACGTGCCGCATGGGCTGTGCTACGTGCAGGCGTCCTTCAATAACACGATCGTGACCGTCACCGACATGAACGGCAACGTTCTGTCGTGGAAGAGTTCGGGCTCGCTCGGCTTCCGCGGATCGCGCAAGGGCACGCCCTTTGCCGCTCAGCAGGCCGCATCGAACGCCGCGAACATGGCGCGCGATCACGGTGTGCGCAGCGTCGATGTCCGGGTCAGCGGTCCCGGGTCGGGACGCGAGTCCGCGGTGCGTGCGCTGGCGTCGTCAGGCATTGAAGTACGTTCCATCCGCGACGTCACGCCGATTCCGCACAACGGCTGCCGTCCGCCGAAGCGCCGCAGAGTGTAAGTGAACAAGCTCCTAGCCTCTTAGCTTCTAGCTAAACCGGAGTCGAGGTTTCGCATGAGCTAGAAGCTAGCGGCTAGAAGCTGTTTTACCGTCCGGGACGAAGGGTGAAGCCAAACCCGTAAACCGGTCATCTAAAGGAGAAGAAACTTGGCACGTTATACCGATGCAGTCTGCCGTCTATGCCGCCGCGAGGGCATGAAGTTGTTCCTCAAAGGCGCAAAGTGCTTCAGCGATAAATGTCCCATCGAGAAGCGCAACTTCGCTCCCGGACAACATGGCAAGGACCGCAAGGCCAAGATTGTTGGCTACGGCCTGCAGTTGCGCGAGAAACAGAAAGCCAAGCGCATCTACTTCACGCAGGAAGGCCAGTTCCGCAACTACTTCGAAAAGGCCGCGCGGTCGCAAGGCGTAACCGGCGAGAAGTTGCTGCAACAGCTCGAGCGCCGTCTCGACAACGTCGTCTTCCGACTGGGATTCGCCCAGTCGCGGCGCCAGGCGCGTCAGTTGGTGCGTCACGGTCATGTGGCGGTGGACAATCGCAAGGTCAACATTCCTTCGTATGAAGTGAGTGCGGGCGAAGAAATCGCGATCCGCGAGAAGAGCAAAAAACTCACTGTGCTCGAACTGGCCAAGGAATTCGCCAGCCACGGTACGACGGTCAGCTGGCTGGAAGTGAATCGCGATAACTACACAGCGAAAGTTTTATCGCTGCCCAAGCGCGAAGATATTCAGCTGCCGGTCAACGAGCAGCTGATTGTGGAACTTTACAGTAAGTAACGTCGGTTGAGAGACGGTGCCGTTCAAGTATCAATCTGGCGCGGAGATCAAGAAGGGCGACCGCGTGTTGCTTCACGGGGAGCCGGGCGAGATCGAATTCGTAGCCGATCCGCTTATCGACGATCCGGAAACAGAGTGGTACGTGCAGGAATACGGCGGAGGCGCGATGGTACTTGTACCCAAGGCATTCGGGCCCGTATTCATCTCTCATACCGAGCAAGACGAAGACCTGGTTTTTATATCACGGCTGACCGAAGAAGGTTCGGCAGCTAAGAGCTAAAGGCTAAGAGCCAATAGCTGGTTTTATGGTCCACATTTCGAGCCAGATCAGCCTCTGCTGACGTTTGACCTGAGTCCCGCTCTTCGGAGCATGGACCGATTCAGGGAGTCAGCTCTGAGCCAAACGGCCCGAAGGAGAAACACATGCTTTGGAAGGGTTTTCAAAAACCGAAACGTCTCGCAACCGACACCTCCAGCCTCACCGACAAGTACGGCATGTTCTGGGCGCAGCCGTTTGAGCGCGGCTTCGGTACGACCGTGGGGAACGCCCTGCGGCGCGTACTGCTGAGCTCGATTGAAGGCGCGGCCGTCACCGCCGTGAAGATGGAAGGCGTGCTGCACGAATTTCAGTCGATCCCCGGAGTGGTCGAGGACGCGACCGACATCATCCTCAACCTGAAACAGATTCCGTTCAAGCTCTCCGGCGACGCGCCCAAGGCGATCTACCTGCGCGCCGATCAGCCCGGAGTGGTCACCAGCGGCATGATCGAAGCCGACGGAGATGTCGAGGTTCTGGATAAAGACGTCTACATCGCGACCGTCAGCGAAGGCGGCAAGCTCGACATGGAAATGCGCCTGAAGCGCGGCCGCGGCTATACCTCGGCCGACAAGAACTTCGACGAGGATCTCGGCATCGGCTTCATCCCGATTGACTCGGTGCACTCGCCGGTACGCAAGTGCAACTATACAGTCGAAGCCGCGCGACTCGGCCAGATCACCGACTATGACAAGCTGACTCTCGAAGTGTGGACCAACGGCTCCATCACGCCCGCCGATTCGCTCGGCCTGGCGGCGAAGCTGCTGAAGGACCACATGAACATCTTCATCAACTTCGAGGAAGAAATCGAGACTGGCACGTCATCGTCCGACGATCGCAAGCCCGAGATCCACAACGAGAATCTCAACCGTTCCGTCGAAGAGCTCGAGCTTTCCGTGCGCAGCTACAACTGCCTGAAGAACGCGAACATCCAGACCATCGGAGAACTCGTGCAGAAGACCGAAGCCGAAATGCTCAAGACGAAAAACTTCGGGCGCAAGTCGCTGAACGAGATTAAAGAAATTCTCTCGTCGATGGGTTTGAGCCTGGGCATGAAGATTGACGAACACGGCAATGCCGTGCCCGGACCCACGTCGAACGTCCCGTTGCCCGCGTCCGCTTACGGACCGGACGACCAACTGTAAAATGACCGACTGTAGTTAAGTTAAATTGCGGGCTCAGAAGAAAATTTTGAGCGAGCACTAAGGAGACTGCAATGAAAAGCATTCTACGGGCATCTTTGGCACTTCTGCTCCTGGGCGCGTTTCAGCTGGCCGCACAGGACGTGGTCAGTGCAGTCCACGGAACGATTACCAAACTGGATTCGGCCACTAAAATCGGCGTCGTCAAGACCAAGGACGGCGCCGAACATACCATCAAGTTTGTCGACAAGACGACTGTCCACGGCGTCGATGCAACTGCCATGGGTGGCAAAGACGTGTTTCACGGATTGACCGAAGGCTCCGAAGTGGTGGCGCACTACACCACCCAGGGCACGGAAAATGCGGCAGTCGAAGTCGATAAAGTCGGCAAGGATGGTATTAAGGCCGTCGACGGGACCGTCACTCATATCGATCGCGGTGCGAAAACCATAGCGGTCAAGACGGCGGACGGCACGGAACAAACCTTCCGGCTGTCCGATCACGCTGCGGCCGATGCAGGCAAGGACATCGCAAAGGGAACCGAGAAATCAGCGAAGGTTACGGTTTACTACACCGAAGAGGCCGGCAAGAAAACTGCCCACTTCTTCGAGAAGGTCATGGGCTGACCGGCGGTTTGCTGATTTTCAGAAGTAGTTTTGAGAAGTGGCTTTGGGAAGGGCACGGCTTAGGCCGCGCCGCTCAAGGTTAAAAGGAATCGGGGCTCTCGCCCCTGAGGGTTCGAACATGCGTCACAAAGTTGCAGGTTACAAACTCGGACGGAACACCGCGCACCGGCGCTCGCTGCTGCGCAACCTGGTCACCTCGGTCATTGTCGAAGAGCGCATCGAGACGACTGTTCCCAAGGCCAAGGCCGCGAAGCCCATCGTCGAGAAGATGATTACGCTCGGCAAGCGCGGCGATCTCGCCGCGCGCCGTCTGGCCGCCGCTTATCTCATGACCGATAAGGCCGTCGTAAAGCTGTTCGACACGGTCGGCCCGCGTTTCGGCGATCGCGAAGGCGGCTACACCCGCATCATCCGGACCGGATGGAACAAGGGCGACGGCGCGGACAAGGCTTTTCTCGAGCTGCTGGGCAGCGAGAAAATCCTCGACGAAAAGAAAGAAAAACGCGCGGAAGCTCGCGCCAAAAAAACCGCCGAGGCCAAGAAGGCGATGGAAGAGGCGGAAGCGCAGGCGCAGGTCGAAAGCGAATCCGCTCCGGCCGCAGTAGACAAAGAGGAAGACAAGAAAGAATAGTCGCATGTTTTCCGAGAGGCGCAGCCCGCGGGCTGCGCCTTTTCTTTTTGTGAATCGTCTCCCTGATCACGGCGCCGCTTTCGTGTGAAGCGTTCCCCCACTCGTACATGACCTTCCGGGTCTCCCACTCGTAATCTATCCTCGCTTCCGCCATCTCACTAAACTTCTTTTAATGGCATTCACGCGCGCACAGATCGGCATTGCCGTTGGCACCGCGGTTCTGCTCGTGGGAGTCTTTGTCGGCTACCTGTGGTGGTTGAGCGATCAGCCGCCAGTGCTGGCGCGGTCGGAAGATCACGATCCGCTGACCGGGCTGCCCGTCAGCATTGAGATGAATCCGTTGCGCGACCGCTCCACCGAGAAAGCTGCCAACAAGTTTCTGCGCGAGATGCGGGACGGCCACTGCGACGACCTGCTCTCCAAGTGGGAGCACGACTACCACAAGAAATACGCTCATTACATTTGCAAATCTGAGACGCAGCACCCGCTGCTCTCCTGGCAACTGGTGGATTGGGAAGACGCGCCGCCGCTTGTAGTCCTGCACTATCGCGGCAAGCGGCCCAGCAACGCCGACCCCTCGCAGCCCGGAATCGATCAGGACCTGTTCACGGTCACGGTCGAACACAAGGGGGGCGACTGGGTCGTGACCAAGTACGACGCGATGTACTGAGCTCTGCAACCGGAGCAATGGAGCGGGACACATTGGGGACGATCGGAGACTGGGGCGTAATCCTTACGATTTCAGTGTTCGTTGGCCTATACGGGTGGCTTCGCGACATGGGCCACAAACCCTACATCAACAAAATGCGCAGATCGTTGGTGGGCTGGATTCTGGTCTGTGGTGCAGTCGGCATCTGGGAGACTTTTCGTTCGCGGGCTTTTCAAGTTCCGCTCGTATTCATCTTCGTTCCTGTCGCCGTGGCCGGCGTAATTCTAGTCTATTCTGCCAGACCCAGAGGCCGTCAACCGGACACAGCGGAACAGTTAGCGGATAAGCACAACCCTTAATCCAGTCCCATTGGGCGTTACCGAACCACAGACTCGGTACCGCTCCACAAAATCTTCGAGTCCGCATGATAAAAACTAATGAATGCCCCCTGCCACATTTGAACCGCAACCGTCCGCCAAGCGCAACGTTTACGTTTTCGGCGTTACGTCGCTTCTGAACGACACAGCTTCGGAAATGGCGTACTGGGTGCTGCCCGCGTTTCTGGTTTCGCTGGGCGCGGGACCGGCGCAGTTAGGATTGATTGAGGGCCTGGCTGAGAGCGTCGCGTCGTTCGCCAAACTTTTCTCGGGATATCTCACCGACCGCATCGACCGCCGCAAGCCGCTAGTGGTGGCGGGATATTTCGTTGCCAACGCGGTGAAGCCGCTGCTCGCGGTGGTGAGCGCGTGGTGGCAGATTCTGCTGATTCGGTTCAGCGACCGGCTGGCCAAGGGAGTACGTGGCGCGCCGCGCGATGTGATGGTCGCCGAATCAGTGCCGAAGGAGCGGCTGGGATCGGCCTACGGCCTGATTCAGTCAATGGACTCGGCGGGTGCGATCCTCGGGCCATTGATCGCGCTTCTTATGCTGGCGCATTACGGAATCCGCGGCGTGTTTTGGGCCGCAGCGATTCCGGGTGCGTTGTGCGTGCTAGTGGCGCTGTTCGGCGTCCGGGAGACCAAGCACCGTGTAGCGGGCGACGCCGATCCCAAGTCCGTGAACGATGCTGTGGATGCCAAGACAAATCCCCACTTCTCGCAAAGGACGCGAGAAATGGGGCACCCAGCCGCGTCCGGCGCAGCTCTGCCCGTTTCCTTCTACATCGTTCTGATTGCGGTGAGTTTATTTTCGCTGGGAAATTCCAGCGACATGTTTCTGGTGATGCGGGCGCAGAACGTGGGAATTGCCGTGGCGATGGCGCCATTGCTGGGGCTGGTCTTCAATATCACCTACACGCTCGGCTCGTGGCCTGCGGGGTGGCTCAGCGACCATTTCTCGCGCCGCGGGATCGCGGCCGCCGGATATTTGATTTATGCGGCAGTGTATTTCGTGTTCGGGCGCGCGTCCTCCACTCTCGCAATTTGGATCACAATGGCCGTCTACGGTTTGTATTACGCCCTCACGCAGCCCGTGCTGAAGGCGCTGGTGGTTGAGACCGTCGCGCAAGAAGTGCGCGGGCGGGCGCTGGGTGTTTACGCCTTCGTGACCAGCGTGGCCACGCTCGCGGCTAGTTTGATCACAGGAGAACTGTGGAAACATTACGGCGCTGGAGTGCCGTTTTATTTTTCCGCGGGACTGGCGGCGTCGTCGGCGGTGCTGTTGGCGGTTTCAGGAATGACGCGAAAGTCTAACCGATATAACTAAATAATCCGGTTAGCACTGAGAGTCCGGCATCTGTCCAACCATCTAAAGAAAAGATTGCAGGTTAGGTTTTCAGCGATTTGGCGGGTCGCCGCTTTACCCACAGCAAAACCAGAATCTGCGCGCCGATCGCGGCGCAGGTGTCGAGGATTACGTCGTGGACGGTGCCGGTACGCGTTGGGATGAATGTCTGGTGCCACTCGTCGAGGCTGGCTACGAGCGCGGTTCCGAGTACGGAGATGTTTGCCCAGCGCCACGTCCAGTTCGGGTTTCCGAGCGCAGGCAGGGATTCGCGCCACGCGCGAAAAAAAGGATGCTCAGCAGGCCGTAGCCGAAGACGTGGCCCGACTTGCGAAGGAAGAAGTGGAACGGCATGAACCGTTCCAGTTCCATGCCGAACAGAAAATGGAACAGGGGATAGAGGATGCGGCTAGTATTGTTCGCCGATGCCATGGCTGTCGATTCAATGGCGATGACGGTCAGCCACAGGATTGCCGCGATCCAGGCTTTGAGAACATTGTGGCGGTCGGAGGTCACGCGGGTGCGGAGCCCGTCGTTCCAGAATTCCCACCCTTCGCAAAGAGCGCGAAGGATGGGCCACCCAGATTTATCTCGATGTCGGGTAGTACTTCCGCGCTACTCGATGGCATAGTTCGGGGCCTCGCGGGTGATCATTACGTCGTGGACGTGACTTTCGCGCAGGCCGGCGCCGCTGATGCGGACGAAGCGCGTTTTCTGCAGTAGTTCTGGAATCGTGCCGCAGCCACAGTAGCCCATGCCGGATTTCAATCCGCCGACCATCTGGTGGACGATCATGGCGACCGAGCCGCGGTAGGGAACGCGGCCTTCAATACCTTCGGGGACGAGTTTGTTGAGGCGATTGCCGTCGCCGTCACCCTGTGAGGCCGCCGACGAGGATTCGCCCTCCATGCTCTGGAAGTAGCGCTCGCTCGAACCTTGGGCCATGGCGCCGATCGATCCCATGCCACGATACGACTTGAAGGAACGGCCTTGATAGAGAATCAGTTCGCCTGGACTTTCGTCGGTGCCGGCGAAGAGCGATCCGATCATGACGGCGCTTGCGCCCGCGGCCAGCGCCTTGGTGACGTCGCCGGAATATTTGATGCCACCGTCGGCGATGATGGGGACGCCGGAATCTTTGGTGGCGCGGTAGGCTTCCGCGATGGCGGTGATTTGCGGCACGCCAGCGCCGGTGACGACGCGCGTGGTGCAGATCGAGCCGGGGCCGATGCCAACTTTAATGCCGTCGGCGCCGGCGCGCGTGAGTTCGCAAGCGCCGTCGAACGTTGCCACGTTGCCGGCCAGCAGATCGATGTGAGGCAGTTTCGATTTCACCAGCTTCACGGCATCAAGAACCTTGGTCGAATGACCGTGGGCGCTGTCGATGGCCAGCACGTCGACTTTGGCTTCGGCGAGTTCCTGGGCGCGCTCGAGAAAATCTCCGGTGGCGCCGATGGCTGCGCCTACGCGGAGGCGGCCTTGGGAATCTTTGGCGGCGTTGGGATACTTCAGTTTCTTCTGGATGTCTTTGACCGTGATCAGGCCCTTCAGGTTGTACTTGTCGTCGACCACGAGAAGTTTTTCGACACGGTGCTGGTGCAGGATTTTTTCGGCCTCTTCGAGTGTGGTGCCGACGGGCACGGTGATGAGATTTTTCTTGGTCATCACTTTGTCGATGGGAATGTCGAAGCGGGTTTCAAAGCGCAGGTCGCGGTTGGTGAGAATGCCGACCAACTTGCCGTGTTCGGTGATGGGCACGCCGGAAATTTTGTACTTGCGCATGACTTCGAGCGCGTCGCTGACCCGGTCAGCGGGCGACATGGTGACGGGGTCAACGATCATGCCGCTTTCCGAGCGCTTCACCTTGTCGACTTCGTTGGCCTGCTGCTCGATGGTCAGGTTGCGGTGGATGATGCCGAGACCGCCCTGCTGCGCCAGCGCGATGGCCATGTGCGATTCGGTGACGGTGTCCATGGCGGCGCTCACGATGGGAATGTTCAGGCTGATGGTGCGGGTGAGCTGCGTCTGCGTGACGGCCTGCGCGGGAATCACATCGGAGCGAGCGGGCAGCAGCAGGACGTCATCGAAAGTAAGAGCCTCAGGAACGGGAAAATGAATCATAAGTTTCTCGGGAAGTCCCATGCAGGGGATTCTTCATTTTAGAGACGAAGGAGGGTTGAGGCAAATCGGGAGTTCATCGTGCGAGACGCGGAGACTCAGTCGAGTTGGGCCAGCCAGACTGTACGACCGCCCGATGCGGGGTCTTCCACGACGTGGGAGACGACTGCAAATCCGTTATGGTTCAGAAGCGATTGATATTCGGCAGTATCGAGGCTGCCGTGGTAAAGCGGCTCGCCCTGGAATTCGCCGATGGCTTCGCCGTGCACTGTGCCGCTGGTGAACATGAGGACTGCATGCGGAGCGGCATGATTCTTGAAAATCGAGAACATCTGCATTTGATCTTCCGGGCACAGGTGAAAAAAGCTGTCCCAGGCCAGGATGCCGTCATAACGTTGGCCAAGGGCCAGTGTCCGCATATCGTTGACGATCCAGGTTTGATCGGGGAAGCGAGACTTACACATGTCGATGAGGGCGGACGATGAATCCACGCCGGTTAGCGCGCAACCTTTTTCGATGAAGTAACTGGCAATCGGCTCGGCAGAGCCGCATCCTAGGTCGAGAATCGAAGCCCTCGGTTTTAGCGGGGCTAAGAAGTGGTCAAGCCAGGGCTTTTCGAAAAGATGGCGACCTCGTGCCTTGTCCCAATCGTCAGCGTGGCGCTGGTAGAGATCGACGATACGTTCGGCTGACGAGTGCATACCCAAACGCTAACATGGGATGGCCCGCCGATTAAGGCTAATCGGGAGCTGATGGAAGCATCCTAACTTTGAGGTTCGACGACGTTTCCCCACACGATCCGGACACAGCGTAAGCTGTCGAGGGTGCTGTTGTTTGGAAGGTCGAGTTGCAAGGAGCATGAAATGCGATTCGCGTGGGTTGTCATCATTGTTTCGGCTTTGCTTACGGGGTCGGAGGCGTTTGCCTCCGACACATCACAGCGCAAAGTGGATCGGATTTTCGCAGCCTACGATAGGCCGGGATCTCCTGGCTGCGCGGTTGGCGTGATACGGGATGGGAGTTTCGCCTACCGAAAGGGATATGGGATGGGCAGCCTCGAACTCGGGGTGCCGCTTTCGTTCTCAGTCCGCTTTCTATATGGCCTCGGTATCGAAGCAATTCACCGCGGCCAGTGTGATGCTGGCGGCGGAACAAGGATTGCTTTCTCTTAACGACGACGTTCGGAAATACATTCCGGAACTTCCGGACTATGGGCATGTGATTACCTTGCGGCAGATGCTGCACCATACCAGCGGGTTTCGGGATTTCGAGACGCTCATGTATTTATCCGGGCGAGATCTCGCCGACGTTCACTCCAGAGAGGAAATGCTCGATCTCATCACGCGGCAGAAGGGCCTCAACAACGTTCCCGGAGAGGAGTGGGTTTACAGCAATACGAATTATTTTCTTCTGGCGGAAGTGGTGAAGCGCGCGACGAAGAAGTCGCTTGCGGAATTCGCTGTTGAGAATATCTTTCACCCGCTGGGGATGGTGCACACGCGGTTTTACGACGATCACACGGTTGTGGTGCCGGGCCGCGTGGCCGCATACGATCCTGGAACCGACGGCAAGTTCCTGGTCGATTGGTCGACTAACTTTGACACTGTCGGTCCGGGTGGGCTGATGAGCAGCGTCGACGACATGCTTTTGTGGGATCAGAACTTCTACAAAAACAAACTGGGAAAAGGAACGCTGATCAAGGAGATGCTGACCCGCGGCGTGCTGAACAACGGCAATGAGACTGAGTATGGCTTTGGGCTCGAGCTGAGTACGTATCGTGGTTTGCCAACTGTAGGGCACGACGGCGCGTTGTTCGGATACCGGACGGGGATTCTGCGGTTTCCGCTGCAACGGTTCACGATCGTTTGCCTGTGCAATTTATCCAGCGCAGATCCCGACGCCCTTGTGCGTGCGGTCGCCGATGTTTATCTAGAGAAGAGTTTGCATCCCGAGCCTGCGGCAGTCCAATCGGCCGGTGCTCAGGGCTATCCCGACCCCAGTTTGTTTGCTGGCAAGTATCTGGATCCGAACAGACATTTTGTCTACTCGTTTGGAGTCGCTAGCGGCAACCTGATGGCGTGGGGCGGGAGACTTCGGCGCGTGGGGCCGAATCAGTTCAAGGATCTCGGCACCGGCACCATCACATTTGCAGGCGCTGAGGGAGGTATGAAGGCTACGCTGGTGACGGATGGTGGGACATTTTTTGCAGGGGACAGGGTTGAAGCACCGCACCTCAGTGGCGCAGACTTGGCCGCCTACGCAGGACGATATACGAGTGTAGAACTTGATGCGACGTATGAGTTGTCGATCGACCAAGGGCGTCTGCTGCTTCGGAGTAACGGGAGTCGTCCCCAGGAACTGACTGCGATCGCGGCGGACGAGTTTGAGAGCGGCGACTTCGGTACAGTCGTGTTTCGCAGAGATACGAATCACCGCCTCAGCGGCCTGCGCGTGTTTACCGTGAATGCAAGAGATGTCGAGTTCGAAAGGTCTGCGGAAGGGCACTAAAAGTTGCACGCCTATCCGTCGGAGCGGGGAATTTGTTCCAGGCCCGTCCGCGGTTTGTGTTTTACCCTCCAACGTCGGAACTAACTGCGACGATCTGAATGTCTTAGCTGGACGATTGCGCCAGGTGGGAGTACTTGCTGCCCGTGCTGCCCGCACAAAAGGACAGATTTTTCACGGTCGCCGGCGGAGCCGGACAGGCCTGGCCCCATGCATACTCTTTTCCCCATGCATACTCTTTGACGATATCTTGCGCAAAGGCCATTGCCTCAGGCGTGAAGTAATACTCCCAGGTGGCGGATTTTTCGTCTCTTCGCGAAAAGAGAGCAGCGCCCTCTGGGGAACCATGCTGCTCGAAGTGAGTCTCAAAACTCTCTTCCAACTCCACGCGTTTGGATTTGTACTCCCCGGCGTTCATCGTCACCTTGTACCAACCCTTGACCGTACTTTCATTCACCGCCCGTTACCTCCATTGTGACAGTCCGAGCATTGTATACCCCGCCTGGATGGAATTCCCCCGTAGGGGGCAACAGCGGCTAAAGTCCTTGGATCTTCCCGCTGTTTGGCGGCGTCGCTAAAGCGATGCCCTGATACGAACCTTCTTCTCAAATTCTAGAACCGCACCAGGTACCGTCTCGTCTTCTGAGGCGGTTTGTCTTTTTACCCTTCGCGGGCGTATATTAAGTAACTGAGAACTGTTGTGTAATACCGGCATTTGGCGAAGCACACCAGTGGGCGCAAGCCCACTTTTTAGTTTGGCGCCCTCGGTTGTTGCTGCCATCGCCTGTAAGCTATTTGATTCATGGCACTTGACGTTGAACGTGTGCGGGAAATCGCGGAGCGGGTGGCGGCCTCAAGCGGGCTCGAAATTGTCGAAGTCGAGTTTCTGGGCGGAGGCAAGGCGCGCATGCTGCGGGTGTTTCTGGATAAGCCTGCGGCGGGAGCGGATCCACTCGCGGGCGTGACGCACGAAGACTGTGCGAATTTCAGCCGCGAGTTTGGCACGATCCTCGATGTTGAGGATGTGATGCCGGGGGCGTACACGCTGGAAGTTTCGTCGCCGGGGCTGGACCGGAAGTTGACCAAGGCCGCGGATTTTGCGCGGTTCACTGGCAGCCGGATGAAGTTGACGACGCGGCGGCCGGTCGGGAACAACAGTCATTTTGAAGGACGGCTGGAGAGTTTCAACGACGGGTGGTTGACGCTGGATTTGAGCGTGGCCAGCCACAAGTCGCGCAAGAAGATGGGCGCGGCGGCCGGCGAGAAAATTGAAATCGAGTTCGCCAATGTGGAGAAGGCGAATTTGGTGCCGGAGATTTAAGAAAGTGGCTAGGGGTCAGGGGATAGTGGTCAGCAAGAAACATTGACTGCCACCGGAATCCTGATAACTGACCACTGGCAACTGAGAACTGATTTTTATGGCAAGCGAGCTCTACAACACGATCGACGCACTTAGCCGGGAAAAAGGGATTGATCCGCAGATTGTGGTCAGCGCGGTGGAAGACGCCATTGTTATGGCCACGCGCAAGTACTACAAGTCGCAGGAAAACCTGCGGGCGAAGCTCGATAAGGACACCGGCAAGATCAACGCCTTCGCGGTGAAGACCGTCGTCGAGACGCCGGAACAGGTCGAGGACCCGAACCTGCAGATTACGGTGGAAGATGCGAAGAAGGTCGATCCGGCGCTCGAAGTCGGCGGGGAGTTGTTGATTCCAAAAGTTACGGAAGGGATTTTGGGACGCATCGCGGCGCAGCTGGCGAAGCAGGTGATTTTCCAGAAAGTGCGCGAGGCGGAACGCGACACGGTTTACAACGAGTACATCGGGCGCGTGGGGGAGATTGTGAACGCCACGGTGAAGCGCGTTGAAGGTCCGGATGTGATTTTCGATATTGGCAAGGCGGAAGCGCGCATGCCGCGCAAGGAACAGTCGCGGCTGGAATCGTTTGCCATCGGCGAGCGCGTGCGCGTAGTGATTGCGCGCGTGGAGCGAGCGGCGAAGGGGCCGGGAGTGGTGGTTTCGCGGGCCGCGCCGGATCTGGTGCAGCATTTGTTTCAAACGGAAGTTCCGGAAATTTATGACGGAACTGTGGTCATTCGGGCGATTGCGCGCGAGGCTGGTGAGCGGACGAAGATTGCGGTCATGTCCAAGGATAAGGACGTGGACGCGGTGGGCGCTTGCGTTGGCATGAAGGGGATGCGGGTGCAGTCGATTATCCGCGAGCTGCGCGGGGAAAAGATTGACATCATCGAGTATCACGAGGATGCGGTCACGTTTGCCGAGAAGGCGCTGCAGCCGGCGAAGGTGAGCCGCGTCACGATTGTCGACAGCGGCGACAAGCACCTCGAAGTTGTGGTCGATGACAGCCAGCTTTCGCTGGCGATCGGGAAGAAGGGGCAGAATGTTCGCTTAGCGGCGAAGCTCCTGGGATGGAAGATCGACATCAAGAGCGAGGAAGAGAAGCGGCAAGAGGTTGAGTTGCAGATGGCCGCGATGGCCCCGCCGCCTACGACTCCGCTCGAGAACGTGACGGGCCTGGGTGAGGGGCTCGTCGAGAAGCTGAGCGCCGCGGGCGTTACGACGGTCGAGGCGCTGGCCGATATGACGCCGGAGCAACTTGAAGCCATCGAGGGCATTGGGCCGAAGACGGTGGAAAAAATCAGCCTCGCGGTGAATAATTACTTCGCGAGCCTGGAGCAGGGCGAGGCAGTGGTGGCCGAGGGCGACGTATTGGCCGAGGGCGCGACTGCCGAAGGTGAGGCTGTTGCCGAAGAGGCTGCGCCGGAAGCGGCTGAAGTTGTCGAAAGTGAAGCCGCAGCCGAAGGTGAACCGGTAGCGGCTGCTGAAGCCGGTTCCGATGAAAATTCCGCTTCGCACGAAGGCGAAGAGCGTGAGCCGAAAGATGGCTCCGCTACGGAAACAACTGAATAGTCATGTTATGCCAACGCTGGCACGCGCGGATATTTGCGATGGCGTGCCGGTGCAGGATTGTGACTCCGTGAGGCTGCGATGAAGACCTAAGCACAACGCGGAGCACAAGAAAGGCCGGATGAGTAAGGTTCGAATCAACGATCTTGCCAGGGAGCTGGAAGTTAAAAGCAAAGCCATTCTCGACACGCTTCCCGTCGTCGGGGTGACGGAGAAGAAGACCCATTCCAGTTCTCTCGAGGAACATGAAGCGGAAAAAGTGCGGATCCATCTCCGCGGCTCGTCCGAAGCGCAGACGCCGTCTGCGCGCGCGGCGCGCCCGCTGCGCGGCGACGACGAAATCAAGACCAAGATCGATTTGTCGAACATCTCCCGACCGGGAGATGTGCTGAGAGCGATCACACAGAAGAAAGAAGCGGCAGCGCCGGTGCGGCCGGCAGCGCCTCCGGCGATTGCGGCGCGGCCGGTGGTGGTGCCTCCAGTGGCTCGTCCTACGCCGCCTCCGGGAGCTCCTTCAATTCCTGCAGCAACAGTGATTCCAGTTATGCCGCCGGCGCGGCCGATTGCTCCTGTCGCGGAGAGGCCCGCGAGTGCAGCTCCAGCACCGCCTACGATTTCGGCTTCAGCTTCAATGGTGGCTCCGGTCGCTGCCCCGCCGCGTCCCACGCCTCCGCCGTCCGCGGGTGTGGCTGCCCCGCCGTCAACGATTTCGGGTTCAACGCCGGCCGCTCCGACAATTTCGTCATCTGCTGCGCCCCAGCCACCCGTGGCTGCGCCGCGTCCACCTGCGGTTGCGGGACCGCCTCAGCCGCCGGCGCCGCGCATGATTGTTCCGCAGACTGGGCCGCGTCCGGTGTACAAAGCTCCGCCGCCGCGGCCGATTGCGCCCGTCGCTTCCATGGCGCCCAGCAGTTCGCCCGCAGGGACTATGCGTCCCGCGCCAGGGCGTCCGGTGCCGGGTCAGCCAATTTTTCAGCGCCCGCGTCCGATGACGCCGGGCGGAGGTCCGCCGCGTCCGCTGCGTCCGGGCGAACGCAGGCCCATGCATCCCACGCGAACGGCTCCGGCCGGTGCGCGTCCTCTTGGTGTTGGACCAGGGCTTCCGCCTCCGGGACCTGCCCGGCCTGGTGCTCGTCCGGGGGCTCCGGCTCGCCGGCCCGGGCAGCGCTATGTTCCGCGTGGCGTAAAAGAAGGCCCGATGAAGGGCTACACGCCGCCGCCGCGCATGGTGGTGTCGAATGAGCCGATGCCGATCACGCGCAACATCACGATCACGGAAGGCATCAGCGTAAAAGATCTGGCGGAGAAGCTCGACATACGCGTGAAGGATGTCATCTCGCGCTTGCTCGGCCGCGGCGTTTTCGCGACGGTGAACCAGACGCTCGACGCCGAACTGGCCAGCGAAATGGCGCGCTTCTTCGGCGCGGAAACGAATGTGATCACGTTCGAAGAGCAGGCTTCGAAGGATATTGACGCGGCTGCCGCGAGCAGCGGGGAAGAGTCGGCGGTTGAGGTTACGCCGCGTCCGCCGGTGGTTACGATCATGGGCCACGTGGACCACGGCAAAACTACGCTGCTCGATTCGATTCGCGAAACCAGCGTGGCTGAAGGCGAGGCCGGTGGCATCACGCAGCACATTGGCGCTTATAAAGTTCGCATTACCGACAAGGAATCTCCGGCCTACGGGCGTGAGATTGTTTTCCTCGATACGCCGGGCCACGAAGCGTTTACCCGTATGCGGTCGCGCGGGGCGAAAGCCACCGACATCGTCGTGCTCGTTGTGGCCGCGGATGACGGCGTGATGCCGCAGACCATTGAGGCGATCGATCACGCGCACGCCGCGGAAGTCCCCATCATCGTCGCGGTGAATAAGATCGACAAGCCGGACGCACTGCCCGATCGCGTTAAGAAACAGCTGGCTGATCGCGGGCTGGTGCCGGAAGAGTGGGGCGGGAAGACGGTGTTCGTCGACGTTTCGGCGAAGAAGAAAACGAATCTGAACCTGCTGATGGAGATGATTTGCCTGGTGGCCGATCTGGCGGAGCTCAAGGCGACTCCCGAGCGCGCTGCGACCGGCGTGGTGCTGGAAGCGAAACTCGATCGCGGCCGCGGACCTGTGGCCACGGTGCTGGTGCAGAACGGCACGCTTACCGCCGGCGATAACTTCGTGGTGGGGAATGTGTACGGAAAGATCCGCGCCATGTTTGACGATCGCGGGGCGGCGCTGCAATCCGCGCCGCCGTCGACTCCGGTCGAAATTCTCGGCATGGAAGGGTTGCCGCAGGCCGGAGACCATTTCGTCGTCGTCGCCGATCGCGACAAGGCACGCGGCATCTCTGAATATCGCGAGCAGAAGGCCCGTGAAGCTGCGCTGGCCAAGAGTTCGCGCGTATCGCTCGAAGGTCTGGCGGAACAGATCAAGACCGCTGGCACGAAAGAACTGAACATCATTCTGAAAGGCGATGTGGGCGGCTCGGTGGAAGTGCTCAGTGATCTGCTGACAAAACTTTCGAACGAGAAAGTGCGGCTGAAGCTGCTGCGTTCGGGCGTCGGTGCGATTACCGAAACCGATGTGCTGCTGGCGTCGGCGTCGAACGCGATCATTATCGGCTTTAACGTGCGGCCGGAGCGCAAGGCGCAGGAACTGGCCGAGCAGGAAGAAGTCGACATCCGGCTGCACTCGATCATTTACGAACTGCAGGACGAGATCAAGCGCGCCATGACCGGGCTGCTCGAACCGACGATCAAGGAAACTTACCAGGGCCGCGCCGAGGTGCTCGAAACCTTCCGCATCCCGAAGGTGGGAACGATTGCAGGGTGCCGCGTGACCGATGGCGTGATCAAGAACAACTCCGAGGTGCGTTTGCTGCGCGACAACGTGGTCGTGTTCAAGGGCAAAGTCGGATCGCTGCGCCGCTTCAAGGACGATGCCAAGGAAGTGACCAACGGCATGGAGTGCGGCATCTCGATCGCGAACTACGGCGACATCAAGGCGCGCGATGTGATCGAGGCGTTCGCCACGGAGAAGATTGCAGCCGAAGCGATGGTTTAGGACTGTCTGGGATCACGGGTTCGGGGTTCAAGACCACTAAAGCCCAAGATACATCTTCCACGTGTTGGAAGTGGTTTCGATGAGGTTTCTCAGCAACAGGCTCCTAAGCTCAGTGCTCAGCGTCGAATGATAGAGCCCGGCTTGTGAATGCTCGGGGTTTGGCCCCTGCGTAACAATTTTGGGTGTATTTAGCGGCGGTGAGAAGGAATAGTGCAGGGTTACTTCGTAAGAGCCCTTGTCCCCGAACAGAAATTGATCGGCCGGGTCTCCCAGATTCATGATCTCCGTTTTCTCCCCTGGCTTCAAAAGTACAAAATCCGCATGTTTGAATGGTGGGCCGTTTCCGGCGCCCACGGGGTCATCGAAGAGCCGCCAGTGCGGGTTCGGTGGAAGTATTTTGCCCGACGCGTCCGTTATTCTCCAGGTCAAGAACGCTTGGTACCAGCCGGTGGGCGAAGGCACAACGATCGGCTCGGCGGAACGATTGACCAGGAACGCTTTGAACTTCAAGTCTTGATTGGCGCGAATTAATCACGGACCGCTGATGACGAGCTGCGCATCGACAGGCGCAGATCGCACCTCGGTCTGCGAAGCAGCCACCAGACAGGCTAGAATGGCATATGCGAGCGGCCTGAACATATGCTTACCCCGAACTAACCTACCATAGTTGGACCGTTTGGCGGCCAGGGTGAACGTTAGGATTCCGCCTGAGCACGCTGTCTATGATTGCTTCTCTCACCCTCGAACTCCACATTGAAGGGGCGCAGTCGATCAAGGATCGGCGCCAGGTTGTGCGCAGCTTGAAAGACCGGCTGCGTACCAGCTTTAACATTGCGGTTGCCGAACTCGATGGGGCTGAACTGTGGAATCGAGCTACCATCGGCGTCGTGAGCATCTCCAATTCACGCGACTATCTTGACGGGCTGATGAAGAATGTGGAGCGCGCGGCCACGCGCATCGCCAATAACCACGGGGCGGAGATCGCGGATTCGTTCGTGGAGTTTTTGTAAGATTTCCAAGGCTGTGGTCCAGGCCGCCGGGCTTCGCCCGGGCGGGACGGACGAGTCGCCCGTCTCCACACGAGTGTCGCACCCTGACACATTGTTACCTCCGTACTTATCCCCCGGTACGAAAGCGGGCGACAATTAGACTTCGTTCACGATCACACACTTGCGGCCGGTTTTCTGATATTCTCGTTGGTTTTCCCTGAGGTGCTGGGTCGTGGAGAAACGTGGGCTGAAATATCATCGCGGGCGGGTCGGAGAGGCTCTGCGCGAAGAGATTGAAACGCTGGTGGAGGGAGAGCTGGCCGATCCGCGGATTGGGCTGGTGAGCGTGACGGCGGTTCATATTGCCGACGACGGGCGGTCAGCGCAGGTTTGGGTCAACGTGGAAGGTAGCGACGAGGACGCGGACCAGAGCCTGGAAGGGCTGGAAGCTGCCAAGGAATATATTCGGCACGAACTGGTGGAGCGATTGCACCTGAGGCGCGCTCCGGAATTGTATTTCCGGCTGGATCGCGCGGAACAGGAAAAGGCGCGAGTGGAAGAGTTGCTGTCGCGGGCGAAGAAGAGAAACAAGACCCGCAAGGAATCCGGTGGAAAAAAGGCATAGCGACATGCTCGAGGACGTACTCCGGCAGATCGAACAGCATGAACGATTCGTGCTGACGTCGCACGCTCGTCCCGACGGCGATGCGGTGGGATCGGCGCTGGCTTGCTGCCAGGTGCTGCGCGCCATGGGCAAGCACGCCGACGTTGTGCTGCACGACGGCGTGCCGCGGATTTACCGGTCGCTGCCATTCGCCGATCAGGTGGTGCAATCGAGCCAGGTTGTGGGCAGTTACGATTCGGCGATTATTTTGGAATGTGACAGCATTCACCGCACGCGGCTCGAAGGGCTGGAGAACCGGTTTCTGATCAGCATCGATCATCATGTGAGTGGGCGTCCGTTTGCCCACGTCAATTGGATTGATCCGCACGCGGTGGCTACGGCGGAGATGGTGTTTCGGCTGGCGCGGGAAGCGGGCGTGAAATTTTCTGCCGAGGTCGCTACTTGTCTTTATACGGCGTTGATGACCGACACCGGGTCGTTTATGTTTCAGGGGACGAATGAGAATACATTTGCGCTAGCGAGGGAGCTGGTGCTGGCGGGGGCGGATCCGGCCCACTGCGCGCGCGGCATTTATTTCGCGCACTCGCTTGCGAAAATCCGGCTGCTCGGCGAAGCGCTACGCAGCTTGACCGCTGATGGACACCTGGCCTACGCCTGGGTGACGCAGAAGCAAATGGAACACTGCGGCGCGATCGAAGAGGACTGCGAAGGGCTCGTGAATTACGTGCTTTCCATCGGAGGCGTCGAAGTGGCGGCGTTTTTTCGTGAGTTGCCGGATGGACGCTACCGCGTGAGCCTGCGCAGCAAGGGCAAACTGGACGTTGCACACGTCGCCGAAAGTTTTGGGGGCGGGGGCCATGAGTGCGCTAGCGGGTGTTCGGTCGATGGTCCGCTGCCCGAAGCCGTGCGCCAGGTTACGTTCCAGCTTCGCAGACCTTCCGTACAATAGAAATCCAATAATTTTCTTCCATGACCGCTCGCACCCGCACCGACGTTCTGTTGCTGGCCGGCTTCTGCGCGTTTCTGTTCTTTTATGGCCTGGGACAATTTGGACTGATCGGGGCGGACGAGCCGCGGTACGCGCAGGTGGCGCGCGAGATGCTCGAGGGTCATGACTGGGTGACGCCGACTCTCGGCGGAGTTGCGTGGCTGGAGAAGCCTCCGCTGTATTACTGGCAGGCGATGCTGGCGTACTCGGTGTTCGGAGTGACCGATGTGGCGGCGCGGATTCCGGCGGCGGTGGATGCGACGCTGTTGGTCATTGCCGTGTATTTATTCTTCCGACGCTTTCGGCGCGGCGCGGAGCTGGACGCGGCGCTCATTACGGCTTCTTGCGCGGGAGTGATCGGCTATGCGCATGCCGCTTCGATGGACATGGCGCTGGCCGCAGCTTTTGGCGTTGGGATGCTCGCGTGGTGGGGCTGGCGCGAAAGTGAAAAGCGAAGTTATCTTGCGCTGTTCTACGTCTGCATGGCGCTGGGCATGCTGGCCAAAGGGCCGGTCGCGCCGTTTCTGGCCACGGCGGTGATTGTGGTTTTCGCTTTAGCGACTCGCGAATTTCGCGCAGCGATAAGAACGCTGTGGCTGCCTGGTATTGTTCTTTTCTGTGCGATCGTGTTGCCATGGTATTTCGCGGTGCAGATGCGGAATCCGCAATTCTTTCGCGAGTTTATTCTGCAGCACAATCTGGAGCGCTTCTCCAGCGATCTTTATCATCACCGGCAGCCGTTCTGGTTTTACTTGCCAGTGACGGCGCTGGCTCTGGTGCCGTGGACGGTGTTTGTGATTGCGGCTTTGGTTGAGTCGGCGCGAGTCTGGTGGGGAGAGCGCAAGACGGTTTCCGCTGAACCGGAACTCGAATTGCAGTTCCAGGTTTTTGCGTGTTGCTGGCTGGTCGTGCCGGTGGTTTTCTTCTCCCTCTCGCAGTCGAAACTTCCGGGTTACATTCTTCCGGCCGTCCCGGCCGGGGCGGTGCTGCTGGCGGAATATTTGCGGCGGCGCCTCGCGCAAGAGGAACAAGATGCCGTTCCGAAGTGGTTGATTGTGTTGCATGCGTTCGCGGCGGCCGGGTTGATTGTCCCATCGGTGCTGAGTGCATATCTCGTGACCCAGCATCGGGTGCCGGCGGGGCGGCTGCTGTTTATTGCGCTTGGAGGGGCGATCGCTTTGTGCGCTGCGATTGCGATGACACTGGCCAGCCGGTTGGGGCTGCGCATGCTGCGCTTTGTGACTTTGATTCCGGTGGTGTTGTCGGTCGCGGCCGTGTTGAAGTTGGGAGCGGTGTCGATTGATCAGAGGCTGTCGGCTCGGCCGCTGGCGGTTGAGTTGGCTAGCGTGGAGACGCATCAGCTTCCGCTGGCGGTGTATGGAGTGTCGCGCGAGATGGAATACGGGCTGACGTTTTATCGTAACCAGACGACGGTGCGGTATGAGCGCGGCCCGGTCCCGGCGCAGGAACACTTGCTGGTGGCTCCGGCGGCCTGGAAGGTGAATGTCGCGATGAAAGCGGCGGGGCGGCGCGTGTTGTACCTCGGGAATTATGCACCGCAGGACGTGGATTATTACTGGGTTTCGGCGGTGGGAACGCTGAAGTAATAAGCGCCTTTCTTATTGCATGAAGGCATCACCGGGGGTGTGTGGCGAAGCGCGAGTTGCTTCCCGCAATTTGCGTGTCTGTTGTTGCCCTGTGTTCGCCGGGTTTGCCTCTGCCCGAGGAACCAACTACACTCGAAATTTTGCCGCGAGATTTGCCGCTGCGCGGTGATTGCTGGCGGCTGCCCCTGCGGGATCCCTTGGAGATCGTTCTTGGAAATTCTAGACCTCAGACATTTTTCTTCGGTGGACTTGCGTCCGCTGCTCGAAGACGAGACGCAACTCTGGTCGAACCTGCTCTCGTGGGATTATTCGGGTTCGACGGAGATGATTCTGCGTTATGTCGACGCGAAGATTCTGCCGGGGTATGCCGCGGTTGATCGCGGGCGCGTGTTTGGCTATTCGTTTTTCGTGTACGAGGGCAACAAGGGAGTGATTGGCGACCTCTACGTGCTGAACGGCGACCGGCTGCCGAACGCGCGCGAAGTTGAATTGAAACTGCTCACGCACGTGATTGAGACCCTGCAGCAGTCGCCCGGAATTCACCGCGTGGAGGCGCAACTGCTGGCGCATGAGGCCAACGCGGTTTCGCGTCCATTTTTGGAGACGGGGTTCCAGAGGCATCCGCGCCTGTTCATGACATTGACGCTGGGAAAGGCTGTGTCCGAAAAAGTTCCTACGCATCCTGAAGTAGAAATTCGTCCGTGGATTGACAGCGACTACCAGCCGTCGGCGGCGGTGATTACTGCGGCTTATCGTGGACATGTCGACGCCCAGATCAATGACCAGTACCACACGCTGAGCGGGTCGCTGCGCTTTCTGAATAATATTGTGCGCTTCCCGGGATGCGGCGTGTTTGACGCGGAGTCGTCGTTTGTGGCTCTGGATCGCAAGGGGAAGAGCATGATCGGGCTGATTCTATGCTCGCGGGTGCGCAAGGATGTGGGCCACGTCACGCAGGTGTGCGTGCTGCCAGAGTATCGTTCGCATGGAATTGGCGAGTCGTTGCTGGCGGCCAACGTCGCGAATTTGCTGAGGAGAAACTTCTCTCTGCTGTCGCTGACGGTGACGGAAGCCAATGCGCGGGCGGTCGCGCTTTACCGCCGGTTGAACTTTGATACGAAGAGGGTGTTTGACGCGTTCGTGTGGCAGGGGTGAAGAAGCTTCTAGCTTCTAGCTCCTTGCTTCTAGCCAATCCCCTTGCCTCGATTTAGCGGAGTGCTTGAACTCGTGAGTTTCCTGCCGACCAAGAACTCTGGGATCAGCGGGTCTGTCAAGGAATGGCGACCGGCGGTTCAAGCTCGAAGCTAGAAGCTAGTACTATCTGCGCAACAGCCACATGGCCCAGCCGGCAACTAGCACGCCACCCAGGAACATGGCGAAGCAGTAGAGTCCATAGCGGACCATATCGCGGGTGTTTTCGCGGTGGGTGATGCCGAACACGATGGAGGCGAACAGAGCGAATACCGCTGCTGCGCTGAAATGATTCAGGGTGATGGTCACAGCACCGATCTCCGAGAGAAGATCTTCGCTGATGGCAGACAACTGATGGCTGATAGCGGCTTCATTGTTTCTTCCCGATGGCAATGTGATAGGCATCGGCGACTGCAATGAAGTTCAGCAGGCCGGCGACGATCATGAATTTGGTTCCGTAGTCGGCGGTGGCGAAAGCAATTGTGCCCTGTCCCCAGTCACTGGCCAGAGTCACAATGTAAAGGGCGCCCGATCCCACGTCGCCGATGAAGCCGAGAATGTCGAGGATGTCACCGCTGTTCGCGTGATAAATGCGGCCCTGCATGGCGAGCCCGAGCAGAAACAGACTCACTATCGAAACGAAGAGCAGCGCGCCACGAATCCAGCGCTTCTGGATCATGTGGCCGGCGCCGGGAATCAGCCAGCCCACGGCGGGTGCGACCACCGACATCACGCTCACTGGTTCGGCGGGCGTGGCTTTTGATTTTTCTGTGGTGGAATTGGCCATTTTCAGATGTTCACAATCTCGCGTTGGATTTTTCCGGTGACTTCGGCAGATTTGTCGCGCACCAGCACGTTGACTTCGCTGCGCACGCCGAACTCCGGCAGGTAGATGCCGGGTTCGATGGAGAAGCAGGAGTTAGGAAGAATCTGGCGCTCGTCGTGAATTTCGAGATCGTCCATGTTGGCGCCGTTGGAATGGACGTCAGTGCCGATGGAATGTCCGGTGCGATGGATGAAGTAGTCGCCGTACCCGGCCTTCTGAATGTGGCCGCGGGTGGCGCGGTCGACTTCCCACCCGGCGATGCGGCGGCCGGCGGGAATGGCGTCGAGCACGGTTTTTACGCCGGCGTCGCGCGCATCGCGCACGATGTGGAAAATGTCCTGCATTCGGCTTGACGGAGCCGCGCCCACGAAGCCCATCCAGGTTATGTCGTAGTAGACCGCGCCGGGCGTGTTCTTTTTGCCCCAAACGTCGAGCAGGACGAGATTGCCCTCGCGAATGGGCACGGGGTGGCTCGCATGTGGCTCGTAGTGCGGGTTGCCGGCGTTTGCGTTGACGGCCACAATCGGCGGGTCGTCGGTGAGCAGGTTCTCACGGGCGAAAGCTTCCATAAACCACTGCTGGATCTCGTGTTCTTTGGCGCCGCCGTTGCGAACCCGCTTGCCGATCTCTTTAAATGACTCGGCCACAATGGAGTCGACGCTGTCGCGGGCGGCGAAGTGCGATTGAATCTGCGCTTCGCTCCAGGTGGATTCGAACTGGGCGACGAGGTCGGCGGAACTGACCACGTTCTTGCCCAGGCCACGCAGCAGGTCGATGGTGCCGCCATCGACCAGGGAAATCGTGAACACGCTGTTGTTCGGGGAATACTGCATGGCGAGGTCGCGATGCTGCGCCAGGATCGATTTGAGTTGGTCGAATAATTCCTGCCAGCCGGAATACAGATGCTTTTTGCCGGGCAGGGAATCGAGGTGACCGGCTTCAATTTTGTGCACGAGCTTTTCCGGTTCGCCATCGGCTGGAATCAGGTAAAACCAGCGTCGGGTGACCATGAGACTCGTGGGCAATCCGAGAACGCGGTAGGCAATGGGATCGCGATGATGATGATCGTAGAACAACCATGCGTCGATGTTGCGTTCGCGCAGGGCAGATTGGATGGCGGCGAGGTCCATGGGCAAACCCCTATTGTAAACAAGAGGCAGGATTTGGGCGAATCGGCGAATGCTTTGGCTACACCTTTTTTGTTACACTGCCGCTCATGTCGGCGATGGCCGAGCCCGTTCGCGTGCAGCGCGTCCGCATTGAGTCGATCGATGTGGTGCGCGGGGTCATTATGATCATCATGGCCCTCGATCACACGCGGGATTTTTTCGGCAACTCGGGTTTGAATCCCACCGACCCGGCCACGACTACGATTCCGCTGTTTTTCACCCGGTGGATTACGCATTTCTGCGCGCCGGTATTCTTCCTGCTCACGGGAACCGGGGCCTATCTGTCACTGCGCAAGAAAACCAAGCGCGAATTGTCGGGATTTCTTTTCACCCGCGGACTGTGGCTGATTTTTCTGGAAGTGACAGTGACGCGCTGTTTGGGTTGGCAGTTCAACTTTGACTATCACGTTCTGATCCTGATTGTTTTGTGGGCGCTGGGATGGGCGATGATCACGCTGTCGGTGCTGGTTTATCTGCCGGCGTGGGCCGTCACGACTTTCGGCGTGGTGATGATTGCGACCCACAACCTGTTCGATTCCGTGGATTCGAACAATCCGCTCTGGACGATACTTCACTCGCTCAATGTTCTGTGGAAGAGTCCGGGGCACGTCGTGTTTGTGACTTACGTCCTCATCCCCTGGGTTGGGGTCACGGCGGTGGGCTACGGCCTGGGACAGATCTACAGTTGGCCGCCGGAGCGGCGCAGGGCGTTCCTGTTGCGGCTGGGCATTGGGCTGAGCGCGGCTTTTGTGATCTTGCGCGCGATTAACCGCTATGGCGACCCGGTTCCATGGAGCGGGCAGAAGTCTGCGGCGCTTACCATACTTTCATTTCTGAATGCGAACAAATATCCTCCGTCGCTGATCTACCTGCTGATGACGCTCGGCCCGGCGATGCTGTTTCTGTGGGCGACGGATGCGGGGACACCGCGGTGGCTGCGGCCTGCGCTCACCGTCGGCAAAGTGCCGATGTTTTATTACCTGCTGCATATTCCGCTGATTCATTTGATCGCTGTGGCCGTGTGCTACGTGCGCTACCGGCAGGTGCACTGGATGTTCGAATCGCCGACGCTCGGCCAGTTTCCCATCACTCCACCGCCGGGGTGGGGATATTCACTGCCGATCGTTTATCTGATCTGGGTCTGTGTGGTTCTGACGCTGTATCCGCTGTGCCGGTGGTTTGCTGGGCTCAAGCGGCGGAGCAGCGATGCGTGGCTGAGTTATTTCTGAGGCTGGAAAAGCAGACTACTTGTCACGAGCCAGAACACGCTTCCGATCCGCGGCCCGCAGAGTCTCGCATGCCGTTCGCAATACCAGCCGGGGAGCAAGGTCGCGAATTCTCATTAAATATGGGATAGTGCGCTCGGGATCGTATTTTGCGGTTTCGCGCAGAAGCCAGCCCAGGCCTTTCTGGACCATGTCGTCTTTGTCGGCGAGCAGCGATTCGGAAAGCTTTACGATTTTCGGGAAGAATATTCTTGCCCGGGCACCGCGAATCAGTGCAACGCAGACTGCGCGGCGGCGCCAGCGATTCGGCGATTTGGCCCAGCGGAATACATTCTTGACTCGCGCCGGCTTTGCCGCCACCATCGGTGAAATCAGGTAATGCACCAGGCCGTCGTGATCGGCCCAGCTGCTGATACGGTCGAGCCACGACTCGAACATTCGGAATTCGCGGTCGCCGAACTGCGCTTCCATCTTTTCGAGGAGAAACACGGCGGCAACTTTTTCTTCGAGCACGGAGCCGGCGAACAGTTCGTCAGCGACCTTTACCAGAAAATCGAGGTCGTGCTTGCGCAGAATTTCACGGCGGCAGCGACGTACGGCCCGCCGCAAGTCGGCGGTATACCAGCCGTGCGGCGTGACCTCATCTTTAAAGAACCGCTGCACTCCAGACGCGTGCTCGTCTGAGCCACCGCCCTTGAGTGCGCTTCGAATCTGTGCGGCGACTTCCGACGGCGTGCCGCCGAATTGCGGCGAGCGACCTGACTCCTTCGATTTCTTGGCCCGCGGCATCTATTTCGCCCTGGCCGTTCCTTCTACTCTTATGAGCCGGTCGTAGATCCAGAGCAGCAGCGTGGTGATGAGGCCGACCGCGACGACCGACCACCAGACGAGTTGGGGGCGGTGCATTTCTTCTCCGAAGTGGTGCATGAGCCAGCCGCTGAACGGGCCGGCGATAAACGATCCGACGCCAAGCGGGAGGAAAGCGAAACCCATGTAGGTGCCCTGCTGGCCGGCGGGAGCGAGACGCGAGATATAGTCGTAGTAGCGTGGCTGCTGCACGATCTCGCCGATCGCGACCACGACCAGCGTGGCTACGGCCACCCAGACCGAGGGATGTACGATGAGAAGAATCCAGGCCAGGCTGGTGATCAGCGTGCCCAGCACGATGGCGTGAAAGGCCTGCATGCGCTTGGTGAGAAATCCGATCAGCAGGGTGAAGCAGATGACCACGATAGGATCGGTCGCGAGAATCTTCGCGGTGTCGGCCTTGGGGTCGATGTAGGCTGAAATGTAGAGCGGCAAGGCAATAAATTCCTGCCAGAAGACGATCCAGTATCCGGTGAAGATGAGCAGGAACAACATGAAGCGCGGGTTCGAGAGCACGGTGCCAAAATTCTTGCCTACCTGGGCGAGGCTGGCTTTCTCCCCTTCGTCGGCGCCGCGCGGTTCTTTGAAAAGCAGCAGCACGACAAAGAACATGAGGAACACACTCAGCGCCGCGATGCGAAAAACATTTTCTACGATCCCGTGCTTCTGCGACCAAGAGGCGAGCAAAGGTCCGGCGGTGCTGCCCACGTTGACCAGGGTGTAGTAGATCGAGTAGCCGACGGAGCGGACGTTCTCTTTGGACGCGCGTGCGGTGGTCCCAACCACACTCGGCTTCACCAGCGCGACGCCCAGCGCAGGCAGAATCAAGATGAATGCGACTAACCCAACCAGGGGGACGTGGTCGCGCAGCGGAGCCAGCCAAGCGGAGCCGATCGATCCCAACATGAAATAGGCGAAGGTGAGAAGCAGATAGGCCAGCGAAAGTGCGCGCCGGAAGCCGAGACGGTCGGCGAGCGCGCCGCCGATCACGGCCAGGAACCAGACCCAGCCGCCGAACATCCCGGTCAGGCTGCTAGCGCGCTCAACGTCAAAATGCAGACCCTCGTGCAGGTAGCGGGCCAGGACGGCAAATACGGCATAGTAGGAAAGGCGCTCGAACAGCTCGCTGATGTTGGCGACCCAGAAGGGGCGTTCGAAGCCGGTGCGGATTTCCTCAAAGCGCTGAGAGATCAACGATTGCTCCTCTATCACAGGTGGTCGCGCACTTGCCGCGCCGTCAGTCCGGCGACGCGGATGACTTTGTTGCGGCTGGTCTGGCCGGAGGCAATGGTAACGGAAGATCGTGGCACCTTCAAAAGTTTCGCGAAGAAATCGATGCAGGCCTGGTTGGCGCTGCCTTCGACGGGAGGCGCGGAGAGGGAGACTTTCAACGCATCGCCGAGTTCACCGGTCACGGCGTTTTTTGGCGCGGGGATGGACTTTGACGGCGAAAGTGACTGCGCCGGTGGTGTCGTGAATAGCGACCATAGTCGCAAGCTCGTTGTCATTCTGAGCGAAGCGAAGGACCTATGCACTCTCCCGCCAGTTGCACAGGTCCTCCGCGGCAAAGAGCGCCGCTCAGGATGACTGGAATCCGGGATCGTTGGCGACTAGGAGTTTGCTCACGCCTTCGACCGCTCTCCGAAGATGGCGGTGCCTACGCGGACGCAGGTCGAGCCTTCTTCGATCGCTACTTCGAAGTCGTGCGACATACCCATGGAAAGCACTTCCATACGGACTGCCGGAAGTTTGCGCGCCGCGATGGCATCGCGCAGTTCGCGAAGTTTGCGGAAGTAGGGGCGCGCATCTTCGGGATGCTCAGTGAATGGGGGTACGGTCATTAGGCCGCGAAACTCCAGGGCTTCGAGGCGCGGGGCGGCCAGCAGGAGTTCTTCCAGTTCGGGCGAATCGGGTACGACGCCGGTCTTGGCGGTCTCGCCGCCGATGTTGATTTCGATCAGGACGGCCAACTTCTTGTTTAGGCTGCGCGCGGCTGCGTCGAGTTTTTCAGCCAGCTTCAGCGAATCGACTGAATCGACTGCGGCGAACAACTCCACGGCTTTGCCGGCTTTGTTCGATTGCAAGTGCCCGATCATATGCCATTCGGCTCCGGCTAGATCGGCCAGCGCGGCTGCTTTCCCGGCAAACTCCTGGATGCGGTTTTCGCCGAACAGGTGCAGGCCGGCGGCGTAGGCTTCGCGGATGCTTTCGGGCGGATGCGTCTTGCTGACGGCCATCAAGGCGATTTCTTCTGGACGGCGTCCGGCGCTGCGCGCGGCCGCTGCGCTGTGTTCCTGAATGGCCGCAATATTCTCTTGAACGGACATAGAAAGCTTAACCACAGAGATCACGGAGTTTCGCGGAGGGACATCGCCAGCGCCCTCGCGCTACTTCGTATCGTTATGGTTCACAAATTGTAGTTCGCGAATCACATGATCGCGGTCGGCGGCGCTGGTTCGTTGGGATCTCCGGCGCTTGACAGTGGGAGGAAGATCATCAGGGCGGCCAGCAGCGCCATCACGACCATTCCGCCGCCCAGATACAGCGGGTGCTCGAAGATCTGGGCCGACTTGATTCGCGTGGCAACAGCGGCTGCCATGTGCAACCACGGTTGCGTGGCAAGCGATAACGCAATGACCCCGGCCCACATGAGCCCGCAGAGAGCTTCTCCGGCGATCAGGCCGGAAGCGGTGAGAACTCCAGCGTTTTCGGCGCGCGCCGATTGGGCTGCGTTGAAGCCGCGGCGCTTGGCCATCCAATCCGCGATCGAACGGAAGATGCCACCCAGAAAAATGGCGAAGGTGGTTTCAAAGGGCAAATACATTCCCACCGCTACCAGCATGGGACTCTTCACCTGCATCATGATCAGCGCGATTCCGAAGCAGATGCCCACCACCACCAGGGGCCAGGGCATATCGCCGGCGACAATGCCGATGGCGAGCGTGGCCATCAGTCCCGCTTGCGGCGCTGGGAGAGCCCGGCTGCCGAAACCGAACGCGGTGTGCAGCAGGTAGAGCGGTCCCCACATGACAAGGCTCGCTACTACTACTGCGATCAATTCAGCATTCTGGATCTTGCTAGGTGTGCCCCCGAGAATGTAGCCGACTTTAAAGTCTTGTAACAGTTCGCCCGCAACAGCTGCCGAGACGCAAACCACGGCGGCCACTCCCAGCACAGCGGCCACGCCGGACGGCCCGTGCACGCCGAGAGCCACCATCAACAGCGCGGCGATGATCAGAGTCGAAAGTGTCAAACCAGAAATCGGATTATTGGAGGAGCCAATAAAGCCGACCAGGTTGCCGGAGACGGTCGCGAAGATAAATCCCACAATCAGCATCACGACTGCGGCCAGTATGGCCGGCCATACCAGCCCTGAAATGTGGATGTAGAGGAAGCACATCAGAATGAACATCACGGCTATCAGCCCGAACACAATTTTCGAACTCATGTAGCGCTCGGTGCGCGCGAGTTTGGCTTGCTGGTCGGCGGTTTGGCGAAGATCGGAAAAAGCTTTGCCCAGGCCTGCGGTCAGACTGGCGCGCATCTTATACAGCGTGTAGGCTGCGCCTACCAACATGCCGCCTACGGCGATGGGGCGCACGATAAATCGCCAAACGGCCGCTGCCATGGTGGCCCAGTCGTCGGGTGTATCCGCAGGAATGTAGTGCCGGAGTTGCGGGCCCAGAAAATACATCAATAGCGGAACCATCAGGCCCCAGGCCAGCACGCCGCCTGAGAACTGAAGTGCGGCCAGCCGCAGTCCAATGATGTAGCCCACGCCCAGGTACGCTGGGCTCACGCTCGGCGCCGAAACCATGCTCGCTCCACCGACTGCGAGCACGTCCGTGCTACCGACTGCGCCCAGGCGAACCTGGCTGCGGCCCAGATTGCCAACGCCGAACAGGAAGTCCTTGTCGGCGGCAAATAAACCAAAACGTCCAAGCAGATAAACGACGCCGCCGACGCCGATATTCCAGAAAAGATATTTCGCGGCTTGGGCGCCGCGCTGGCCCGCCTTGTGAATCTCTGAGGCTGCCAAAGACTCCGGGAAGGGCAGTTCGGGATCTTCGACCATGCCGCGGCGCACCAGGGAAATGAATAGCACTCCCAGGATGCTGCCTACCATGATCAACGCCGTCGATTTCCAGTACGCGTCTCTGAACCCGAAGGACGGCCACGCCTTGGCGATCAGGAACGCGGGAATTGTGAAAATGGCTCCGGCGGCGACGGACTCGCCGATGGAGCCGGCGGTGCGGGCGATATTTTCTTCGAGCAGCGAGCCTTTCCAGGCTCGCATCGCCGCCATGGCAATCACGGCTGCCGGATACGTTGCGGCGATGGTGATGCCGGCGCGCAGGCCCAGGTAGGCGTTGGCCGCGCCCAGCACGACTGTGAGAAAGAGCCCGAGCAGCACGGCCCGCCAGGTGAACTCGCGCATCTCCATGGTTTCGGGGACGTAGGGGACGTGCTTTTTGGGGGCTGGGCTATCGGGACTGCTCATGGGCGAAATCCTTTTAGGGCGCTGGATGAATGCACGTTTTTCGAAACAAAGGAACGGCGCACGTTAGCATGCGGCCTGCCCGCGTGACAAGTGGGCATGCTGAGTGTGCAGCCGATTCATTCATGGCCGCCCCGCTCCTTTATCAGCTGCATTGCTGGCTGGCTGATCCAGGTGTGGCCGGGAGAGCCGGGGCCGTGGAAGCGTTGGCCCCAGGAGCGCGGGGTTACGTCGCGGTACTCGTGCATGGATTCGTCGGGGACGAAGCGCAGGCGCTTGCGCAACGAGGCGCGCGCGTTGGGGTCGGCGCCGTGGTCGAGCAAGAGGCGGGCGAAGGCGGCGTCGCGCTGCAGGCGGCACATATAAGCTTGCGAGACGACGCAGCCGAAAAGCGGCGTGTGTCCGCCGAAGCCGTCGGCGTCGATTTCGGCTTTGGCGTTTACATCGGCGCCATGATCGATCAGCCAGCGGGCGATCTCGATCTCGTCGAAGTCGACGCTGATATGCAGCAGCGTGGTTCCGGCGAGCGGTGTGCCGTGCAGAGCGAAGGAGTGGTCGGCGCTGCATCCCAGTTCGGGCGGATAGATTTCTTCATGGGAAAAGGTGCTAGCGACAAGGTGCGGGTCACGGCGCAGGTGAGCTTCCAGCAGATCGATGCGGCCGCGATGCAGCGCCATCACCGGAGTGTCAGGCAGAGCTACACCGCACTCGGCCACTAGTTCGAGGCAGCGATGTTTGCTTTCGGGCCCGCGGCAATAGGTTTGCAGCAGCAGGGCGATGGGAGCCATGCGGTCGCCGTGGTCGTCGGCAAGGTCGGCGCCGAGTTCGAGAAGAAATGCGAGGCCGTCGGGGTTCAGTGTTTCACATGGTCCCATGACCATGCCGGGAAGTACGCGCGCGCCCATTGTATGCAGTTGGCGGGCAGTTTCGATCTGGCCTTGGAGGCAGGCGCGGTCGAAGGCGTGCTGCAGATCTTCCGCCCCCAGTTCGCGCAGCATGGCGATAATGGCATCCTGGCCGACGTTGGCCGCGTATGACATGGGCGGACCCCAGTTGCTGTCGGCCACCCCACTCGCACTCTCGTGCAACAGCCGTGGATCTTTCTGAACTAGGACGCGGACGGTGTCGACATCGCCGCGCCAAATCGCGTTTGTCATGCGGCAGGCGGTGACGAGTCGGGGCCAGTTGGGGAGGCCGTAGCTGCGGGCCAGCGCGGCCTGGGCGTCGGCGAGTTTGACGGTAGCGGGATCGATTGCGGTTCTTGGGGATGGTTCTTGCGAAACTCTGCGACCGCGGTCGGATCCCCCTGCTTCAGGGCGCGGAGGAAATCCTTGGCCTGGTTTCGGAGTTGATCGAGGTTGGGACGGACGGGAAAGTGGCGATCGGCGGATTTACGAGCTGCCATGACGGACCTCCTTTGGAGTCATGCCCGGGGTCCGCTGCGGGGGCGAAAAGGAGGTTCGTGAGAACCTAATTTTCAAAAATTCGCAGGTGGACTCGGTCCTGTCCGCGGACGGGCGGCGTCCTGTACGCCGGAAGCCAGTATACAGCGGGAAGTAGCCCGGACCTACGAGGAAAGCGCCGGGCTGGTGGTAAAATGGAAGGAATCAGTTCGCCGCCCCGTTCCAGTTCATTTTTCTGAGGTGCAGTGATGAGTGACTCCCCCGACCGACCGTTTTTCCAGCGTACCGTTGCAGCGACTGTGGAAGTGAAACCGGCTTTCGCTCGCGACGGCGTACGTGGTCGAACGTTTTCTCCTGCCGCTGTTTCTACTCAAGCCCGTGCGCTGTGGAGAATGCTTCCGGCGGGATTACAAGATGGTGTTTACGCCGGTTCGCGACCGGTTGCCGGATCCACCGAAGATGGTGCCCGCTAAACCGCCCGCTACGTCCACCCGCAACGTTGCCTAGGGGCGGGCGTCGCCGCTATACTGCAAGGAGTAGGTGAGACAGATTGGCCGCGGACGCGCCGGCGTCTGCGGGGTGATGAAGGAGGCCGTCTTCAGCAGTAGTGAGGACCGAATCCGGGCTAGCCGAGCCAGTGCTGGAGCAGCAGGGCATCCTATTGTTGTGCGAGAGATTTGTCTGGGCCTGAGGAAGGCCGGACTCCACCATATTCGACTGGACAAGATTCGACCGAACAAGGTTGGGCTAGAAATTGGGCCCGACGCGTTTCTGAAGGGCTGTTCTCCGTACTTTTCCCATCCGATTGCCGCATCTGCGGCGAACCGCAGCTAGACATTTCAAGGCTGCCCGTCTGCTCCGATTGCCTGGCAGGGATCCATCCCGTTCGAGGCAAGATGTGCTCGATTTGCGGCGAGCGCGTGCTTTCCTCGTATGCCGATGCGGACACTGACGGGCTGAGGCGCTGCCCGATTTGCCGGCGCGTCGACCGTCCCTTTGGGCGGGCAGTCGCGTATGGGAGCTATGACGGCGGACTGCGCGAACTGATTCATCTCTTGAAATACAACGGCGTGCGTCCGGCGGCGAGAGTTTTGGGTCGCATGCTGGCTGAGGCCTGGACCGCGCTTGAACCTGAATTTCAGCAGGCTGCATTCGAGCGGGGCATGTTTGATCAGCAGCCGATCCTCGTGGTCCCGGTGCCGCTGTATAAGACAAAGAGGCGGCAGCGCGGATTTAATCAGGCAGAACTGATTGCGCGCGAAGTGGTCAAAGTTTATCCCATGCGGGAGCGGATGCAGCTTGCCTCTGAGTTGTTGTACCGCACTCGCGACACGCATTCGCAGATCGGCCTGAGCAGTCATCAGCGGCGACTTAACCTACGCGGAGCTTTCGCCGTAACGCGTGCCGCAGAAGTCACTGGCCGCGACGTTATTCTTGTAGATGATGTTTACACGACGGGTACGACCGCGACTGAATGCGCGCGGGTGCTGCGCCGCGCCGGCGCCCGCCGGGTTTGGGTAGCGACCGTGGCGCGTACGCTGAAGCTGGCCTCTCAGTATGCTGAGATTGCGCCCGATCTCGATGATCAGACTGCCGGCGATCCGGCGGTTGACGAGATTCTGGCGAAAGCCGTGGGAAGCTGAAGTTATGTCACTGAGCATGGAACACGATGCAGGATCCCGGTTTGCCGCCGGGCTGTTCTCACCGGCTGTGGCCATGCACCGGCCTGGGGATGGCCATGCCCTGCTCGCGCCCGTCCTGGTGTTGAACGCTTCGTACGAGCCCATCAACGTTTGCGCGGCGCGCCGGGCGCTGGTGCTCGTGCTGAAGGGCGTGGCCATGACCGAGGAAGAGAACGGACATTTCCTGCACTCGGCGCGGGTGGCCATGCGGTTGCCGTCGGTGATCCGGTTGCTGGAGTATCGCCGCATTCCGCACCAGAGCCGGGCACTGTCGCGCAAGAACATTCTGCTGCGCGATCGTAACACCTGCCAGTATTGCGCGACAGTGTTGCCTTCGAGTGAACTGACTCTGGACCACGTGATTCCGCGCTCGCGTGGAGGCTCGTCCACCTGGGAAAATCTGGTGGCGTGCTGCCATGCCTGCAACCGACGCAAGGGCAACCAGTCTCCTGCCGAAGCCCACATGAAGTTGATGCGCGAACCCCGCGCTTTCAACTTGCACACCAGCCGGCACATCATGCGGCTGATGGGGCGGTCGGATGATAAGTGGCGGAAGTATTTGTTCTACTAGTAAGCTGTCAGCTCTCAGCCGTCAGCTATCAGCCTAAAACCCACCTGTCATCCTGAGCGGAGCGAAGGATCTGTGTACTCGCCGGCAGCATTGGCGCGATCGGCAAGTGCATGGGTCCTTCGCGGCCAAGAGCGCCGCTCAGGATGACAACGCTCTTGGTGCGGGTAAGGCCTTCCTCACGCTTTTGCGTATTTCAGCCACTTCAGGATTTCTGGCAGGTTCGGACGCTTGCCGTAGATCAGGATGCCGATGCGGTAGATGCGGGCGCACAGCACCATGATTCCGGCAATCGTCCCAATCAACAGCAACAGAGAGAGTGCGATCTGCCACAGGGGCGGGGTTTGCACGACGATGCGTGCATACATCAGCACCGGCGCGAAGAAGGGAACCATCGACATCCAGACCATGGCTGGGGCGTCGGGGTTGCGCACCACCGGGCCGAGCATGAAGACCGAGAGCACCAGCGGAATCACGACCAAGAATTGGAGTTGCTGACCTTCCTGCTCCGTGGTGGTGATGGCGCCGATGGTGGCGTAGATGGTGCTGTAGAGCAGATATCCAAGCAGGAAGAAAAGTGCAAACGCGAAGAGCACGCCCAGCGGAATCTGCAGTTCGCTGAAGGCGGGCTGCATCGCCATGGCAGGCAGGGCGAAGACGCCCGCGAGCACCACCCAGACCAGAATTTGCGTCAAGCCCACGGCGCCTACGCCGAGAAGCTTGCCGGCCATCAGTTGCGTGGAACTTGCGGAAGAGAGCAGCACTTCGAGAATGCGCGAAGTTTTTTCTTCGAGCACAGAACGCATGACCGAAATGCCGTATAGCAGCACGGCCATGTATAGAAGCATGACCATGACCACCACCTCGAGGAACTTGCTGCCGCCGCTACCCTTGGATTCGTGTCCGTGTTCCACGCGGACGGCCTCGACTTTGATGGGCTTGAGCAGTTGCTCGGCTTGCGCGGTGGTCAGGCCGCTTGTCGAGAGCCGATCGTACTGAATGATGCGGTTCAGGGTTTCACTGAGCCGCTCTCTTTCTCCAAAGCCAGCCATGTTACGGCTAGTCCAGCTGACTTTTCCGGAGGCGATCGCGTCGTCAGTCACCCACAGGTAGCCGTCGATTGATTGGGAGCTGACTTTGTCTCGCAACACCGTCCGCTCTGCCTCGGTGGGATTGGCATCCACGTCGATGACGTATTCCTGTTCTGGCTTCGTTTTAGAGGCGCTGCCCTGCGAACCGGCCGCCTCATGATCATCATCGTCAGTCGCGGTCATGGCCGAGAGGAAGCGCTGGCGAACCATCTCGGCGAACTGCGGGGTCGAAGTGACGACCACAATGTGCTGAGCTTTCTCTCCCATGGTGGCCAGCTTTGCGGGCAAGATCATGACTACGGTCATGATGCCGGGCAGCAGGAGAGTGAGCACGAGGAAAGAACGGGTGCGCACGCGTTCTAGGTACTCGCGCTTGATGATCAGCCAGAGGTTACGCATTTGATTTGTCCGTCACGGTTTGACTTACGGCTGGCTTGCTCACGGCATCAATGAAGATTTCTTCCAGCGATGGTTCCATCAACTCGAACTTGCTGAGCCGTGCGCCTGCCGATGCGAGCTTCAGCAATTCCTGGGCATCGGCGCCGGGCGCGAGCCGCACTTCCACGTAGTTGCCGTAATCGTTGAACGATTGCACAAGCCGGGATTCCTGCAGGAAGCGAGAATCGCCGTCGTACTTGATCTGCACGTTGCAACGGCCGTAGCTGGCCTTGATCTGGCTTAAATCGCCTTCCAGCACGGCGCGGCCATGATTGACCAGGCAGATGGAGTGGCACAATTTTTCCGCCTGATCCATGCCGTGAGTGGAGAACAAGATGGTCTTGCCGCTTTTCGCGAGTTCGAGCAGAACGTCCTTGAGCAGAACCGTGCTGGCGGGGTCGAGGCCCGAGAAAGGTTCGTCCATCACGATTAATTCCGGGTCGTGCAGGATGGCGCCAATGAACTGCACCTTCTGCTGCATGCCTTTGGACAGCTCTTCGACTTTCTTTCCTGTCCAGGCGCTCAACTCGAAACGATCGAACCACGTCTGCGCCCGCTTGAGAGCTTCGGGGCCGCTCAGTCCCTTGAGTTGGGCAAGAAACAGCACGTGGTCGAGCACTTTCATCTTCTTGTAGAGGCCGCGCTCTTCGGGGAGATAGCCGAAGCGGTCTTTGTGCTCGCGCTTGAGGGGCTCCCCGAAAACCGTGATCTGACCGGAGTCGGGGACAATGATGCCGATGATCATGCGCAGCGTGCTGGTCTTGCCAGCGCCGTTGGGGCCGAGGAGGCCATAGATTTTTCCGGGCTGGATGCTGAAGGAGATGTCGTCGACGGCGACGAAGTCGTCGTAGCACTTGCGGACGGCTTTTAACTCGACCGTGCCCGCGCCATTGCGGGCAGGGCTTAAAGAGGTTGGGGTCGGCGGAGTCGGCGCCATGCTGACTACAATAAACTAATTCTGCGGGTTCGGGTTGTCCGGCTTTTTGGGGTCCGGCGGCTTCTGGTCGGGCGGCGTCGTGCCCTTGGGAACTTCCTTGCCTTCGTAAATGATCTTGGTATTGGCGCCGAAGCGGCGATAGTCTTCGTACTTTACGATTTCCTTGATGTGCACGTCTTCCAGCTTGAAGTGCAGTTCGTCGTCGGCCTTGGTGTAGACCGGAAACCAGTACAGGCCGTCGATTTGTTGCCGCCAGGTGGTGAACTTGGGAAACAGGTTCTCGTCGTCGCCGTGATTCTTGCGGATGTCGGGAACAGTTTTGCCGTAAGTCTTTACGATCTGCAGGTCGTGGCTGTCGACCCAGACGCGGCCCTGAAAGTAGCGCTTCTTGCCTTCGATTTTCTTGGGCGCGATGTCGAACACATAACAGTGCAGTTCGTCTTCCTGCTGCTGTCCAACGTAGAGGACGTTGTATTCGGGCAGGTCTTGCGTGGTCAGCACAAAGGGCAACTTGTGGCGGATGTCTTCAAAGTCTTCCTGGGACATGTAAATCTTTGACAGGCTGGACTGTGGAGCAAAGACGACATTTTCGATGCGCTTGCCCTTGTCGTCGAACATAACATCGAAGACTTCTTTGTATTCGCCGTCGACTGTGTCACCCTCGAGGGTCTGCACTTTGACGTCCTGGCGGTAGGTGTACTGGTCGCGGGCTTTGGCGAATTCGGTTTCTTTGGCGGCGAAGTGCTGGATGATCTCGTCAGGCGTGGCGCCTTGCGGAGGCGTGGTCTCGAGCGGACCCTCCTGGGCGCGGGCAGCTATTGCGACCAGCCCGCAGGCCAGCAAAGTCAAAGTCAACAGCGAGCGGGAAGCAACCGGTGTCATGTCCTCTAGTTTAGCGGATCGGAGTGAGTCTGTCGCAGAGACGTTGCTTGCAACGTCTTGTATGCAGCGCCGGAACTTCCGGATGAGACGTAGCAAGCTACGTCTACGGAAACTTTCCACCGCAGCGACCCTGCCCTCCAACTCCTCTCCGCTCAGTGAAGCTGGAGGGAAGGGCACCGCAGTTCTGCCACTTACTTGGATGCGGGCGCGACGGAGAGGTTGCCGGGCAATGGCTGGAAGCTGGTTGGCTGCCCCTGCTACACTCATGCGTTTGCCGCAGAGACGTGGCTTGCAACGTCTCGCCGGGGCCGCCGGTGCTGCCGGCAGGAGACGTAGCAAGCTACGTTCTCTACGGATGATTTTTGAGGAGTCAGCTTATGCGCCGTCTTTTTCCTGCTCTGTTTATTTTTGCGTTCAGCCTTCCCCTTCTGGCCCAGGCCAAGCATCCCTTTACGTTTGACGACATGATGAAGCTGAAGCGGGTGGGCGATCCGCAGGTTTCGCCGGATGGCAAGTGGGTGATCTTCAGCGTAGTCGATGTCGATCTCGAGGCCAACACGAAGACGCCGCATGTCTGGATCGTGCCCACGGCCGGTGGGCAGGAGCGCGAAATCATTGCCGATCAGGATGCCGACCGGCCGCGCTGGGCGCCGGATGGGAAGCGGTTTGCGTTTCTGTCGACGAAGGAAGGTGGCGCACTTTGGGTCGCGGGGTTCGACGGATCGACTGGAAGGGTGACCGGTACTTTGCCGCTAACAAGTCTTCCCACTGAGGCGGATGGTGAGATTTGGTCTCCCGACGGCAAAACCATTGTTTTCACTTCAAGTGTTTATCCTGAATGCGACGGCGCCCCTAAGGACGAAGCAATCTGTAACCACGACAGAATGGTGAAGGCTCGCGATTCGAAGGTGAAGGCCCAGATATTCGATCACCTGCTCTATCGCCACTGGAATGCGTACAAAGAAGGCATCCGCAGCCACATATTCGCGGTCGCGATTCTCGATGATTCCTTCCCGCCCACCAAGGCGTACCCGATTGAGCAGACGATTCCCCGCGACCTTACTCCCGGCGACTACGATGCGCCCGTGTTCTCGCTCGGGGGGCAGGATGACTATGCCTTCTCGCCCGACGGGCAGGAGATTTGCTACGCCTCGAATCATGACAAAAATCCGGCGGCTTCGACCAACAATGATTTGTGGATCGTCCCGGTCAGCGGAGGCGCGGCGAAGAACATCACCGCCGACAATCCCGCCAGCGACTCGACGCCGCTCTATTCGCCCGATGGACGCTACATCGCCTACCGCGCCCAGCGGCGTCCGGGATACGAGAGCGACCGCTTCCGCCTCATGCTCTACGACCGCAAGACGGGGGAGAAGAAAAATCTGACGGAGGATTTCGATCGTTGGGTTGGAACGTTTACGTGGTCACCTTACTCAACTCGAATTTTCTTCGGCGCCGACGATGGAGGGAGATCGACGGTTTCTTCTGTACTGGTATCAACGGGAGAGCGCCTTCAGCTCCCACTGATGATGGTAACCGCGACCGCCGATGATTTCATCGTTACTCCCGACGGACAGAATATGTTGTTTACGATTAACTCCCTGGAGGAGCCGAACGCAATTTACAGTTCCCTTTTGTGCCCAAACGGAAGGGACAATCCTTGTGGGCACCTTCCGCCTCCTCCCATTCACAAGCTGAGTCACCTTAACGATGCCATCCTTTCGGTAGCCGTGATGTCTCCGCTCGAACCTTTTTGGTTCACTGGCGCGCACGGTGACAAAGTCGAAGGCTTCCTGGTTAAGCCGCCGAACTTTGATGCTTCGAAGAAATATCCCGTGAAGTTCCTCATTCACGGCGGGCCGCAGGGGGTTTGGGGAGACGACTGGAGCTATCGCTGGAATGCCGAGCTGTTTGCGGCTCCGACTTCTGCGACGCCCAGCGGATACGTGGTCATCATGATCAACTTCCACGGCTCGACCGGATACGGGCAGAAGTTTATTGACGCCATTAACGGAGACTGGGGCGGGGCTCCGTTTGAAGACCTCATGAAGGGGCTCGACTATGCCGAGGCGCATTATGGGTTTATTGATAAAGCCCGGGAGTGCGCGCTGGGCGCCAGCTATGGCGGATACATGGCCAACTGGATTCTCGGGCACACCGACCGCTTCAAGTGCATCGTGTCGCACGACGGCATGTTCAACGCCGAGTCGGCCTGGGGCTCGACCGAAGAGCTGTGGTTCAATAATTGGGAGTTCAAGGGCACGCCTTACGACAATCGCGCGTCGTATGAGAAGTGGTCGCCGCATCAGTATGCGAAGAATTTCAAGACGCCGACACTGGTGATTCACGGGCAGCGCGATTACCGGCTCGACGTGTCGCAGGGGTTCGATCTGTTCACCACGCTGCAGATGGAAGGCGTGCCGTCGAAGATGCTGTATTTTCCGGACGAAGGGCATTGGGTGCTGAAGCCGCAGAATTCGCGGCTGTGGTACCAGACGGTGAATGATTGGGTAGATCGGTGGATAGGAGATCAGGGGATCGGGAAGTAATGGCTGCCCGGCGGGATCGAAAATCAGGGTTTCGGCATGTGGCGGAAACCCTGGGTCGCGGCCACGAAGATCAGCATTTGGATGCCGTTATAACCTACGTGCACCAGGAAGCTGGCCGCCACCGAGCGGGTGACGGCGCGCACCGCGCCGCAAATCACTCCGACGAGAACGATGACCAGAGCTGCTCCCCAGGCCCAACCGTACTGCGGCAGATGCAGCAGACCGAAGGGCAGGGCGGTGAGCACGATCCCCCAGGCCATGCCGGTGCGGCGCGCCAATACGGGATAGAGGAACCCGCGAAAGAACAATTCTTCCATGAGCGGCCCGATGCTGACGGCAAGAATGGCCAGCAGGTAGGCGTCGCGTGGCCGGTCGAAAAGATGCTCGAACGGCGTGTCCTTGGGCATGGGCAACAGACTCTGCAGCAGGCCCAGGGTTATGAATGTGGCTACGCCCAGGGCGAGCAGTTTCCATACGGACCGCGGCCAGTCCCAGCGAATTGCCTTCCAGAACGGCACGTGATATTTGCCCTCGACCAGAAAGAACATGAACAGGGCGACCGGGATGTAAGTCAGGAATTGCAGGACGATTACGAGAATCGGCTGTTCGGTGACATTCTGTAGTGCCTCTGCAAACGTCAGGTGCGGATGGTGAAGCCATTGCTCCGCCAGCACAAATCCGAACTGCAACACCACCATGGCAACAATCGTCAACGCCACAATCAGCAGCACGTCCCAGCCGCTCCAAACGGGATTCTCTACCGGCGGCGGGACTGGCGCGACCGGAGCGCCGCTCAACGGAGGAAAAGAATTCTGCGCGGCCGACAGCGCCTCGGTGCTGACTCGCGGCTGCGGATCAAATTGGGAATCGAGCTGCGGATTATCGGAAGATGACAAAGAGAATTCCTTCAACTGGGAACTGACAACCGAGAACTGAGAACTGGCTTCCCAAAATATGCAGTCAGCGCCTGACCCGTGTATGACTTCTTGACTCTCGCAACGGTTTCGGGCGTGCCCTGCGCCACGATGCGTCCGCCTTCTTCGCCGCCTTCGGGACCGAGGTCGATGATCCAGTCGGCGTTGCGGATGACGTCGAGATTGTGCTCGATGATGATGATTGAGTTTCCCAGATCGGTCAACCGGTGAAGCACGTGGAGTAACTTCTTGACGTCATCGAAGTGGAGTCCGGTGGTTGGCTCGTCGAGCAGATAGAGCGTCTTGCCGGTCTGGCGCTTGCTGAGTTCGCGAGCCAGTTTGATGCGCTGGGCTTCGCCGCCGGAGAGCGTGACAGCCGACTGGCCGAGATGAATATAACCGAGGCCAACGTCGACCAGAGTCTGCAATTTTTGTTTTACCTGCGGAATGTTTTCGAGAATCGGCAGCGCGTCGGCGACCGGCATTTCCAGCAAGTCGGCGATGGAATTTCCGTTGTACTTTACGGCTAACGTTTCGTGGTTGTAGCGACGCCCGCCGCAGACTTCGCACAGCACGTAGACGTCGGGCAGGAAATTCATTTCGATGCGGCGTTGGCCTTCGCCCTGGCAGGCCTCGCAGCGTCCGCCGGAAACGTTGAAGGAAAAGCGGCCGGCCTTGTAGCCGCGCTCGCGCGACTCGGGCAGCATGGCGTAGAAATCGCGGATCTGGGTGAAGACTCCGGTGTAAGTGGCTGGGTTCGAGCGCGGGGTACGGCCGATCGGCGACTGATCGATGCGGATGACCTTGTCGATGTTCTCCGCGCCGGAAATTGATTTATGCTCTCCGGATTTTTCGCGCGAGCGATAAAGCTGGCGCGCCAGAGCGCGATACAGGATGTCGTTCACCAGCGTCGATTTGCCCGAGCCGGAGACTCCGGTCACAACCGTCATCACACCGAGCGGAAATGTCACGTCGAGATTCTTAAGGTTGTTTTCTTTCGCGCCCAGAATCGTCAGAGCCGCGCCGTTGGCATGGCGACGCTCGGGGCGCATCGCAATCGAGGTGCGGCCGGAGATATAGGCGCCGGTCAGCGAGTCGGGATCAGCCATGATTTCTTCCGGTGTGCCATGGGCCACCAGGCTGCCGCCGTGACGCCCAGCACCCGGGCCGAGATCGACGACATAGTCGGCGCGGCGAATGGTTTCTTCATCGTGCTCGACGACGAGGACGGTGTTGCCCAGGTCGCGAAGATTCTCGAGCGCGGTCAGCAGGCGATCGTTATCGCGGTGGTGGAGTCCGATCGACGGCTCATCGAGCACATAGAGGACGCCGCGCAGCTTCGAGCCAATCTGAGTGGCCAGGCGAATGCGCTGTCCCTCACCGCCCGATAAAGTTGCCGCCGAGCGATCGAGCGAGATGTATCCCAGTCCCACGGCATTCAGGAACTGCAGGCGCTCGACGATTTCGTGCATGACGCGTCCGGCTATCGCGGCCTCGCGTCCGGCCAGCTTAATACCCTGCGCCGCAGTCAGGGCTCGCTCCACCGGCATGGCGGTGAAGTCGGCAATCGACATTCCGTTTACCTTTACCGCCAGGCTCTCCGGCCGCAAGCGCTTGCCGTGGCATGTCGGGCAATCGGTCGCTGACATGTGATCCATCAGCCAGTCGCGGTAGCCTTCGGAGGTTGACTCCTCCAGATTTTGTTTCAGATATCCGAAGATGCCGTGGAATCCGGTCTTGCCGCCGCGCCCGGACTCGCCGTTCAGCAGGAAATCCTGCGTCTTCTCGGGAAACTTTTCGAACGGAGTGTTCAAGTCGATGCCATAAGCGGCCGCCGAAATCTGCAGCATGTGAATCAGATTCTGCGACGCCGAGCCGGGCCCGAGCGCGCCATCGAGCAGGGGCTTCGACCAATCGGTGATCACCTTGGCCGGATCGAAATCGTAGCGGCTGCCGAGGCCGTGGCACTCCGGGCACGCGCCGTACAGGCTGTTGAATGAAAATGAGCGCGGCTCGAGTTGCGGTACGCTGATGCCACAATCCGGGCACGCCAGCTTTTCGGAATAGAGTTGTTCTTCTCCTCCAACTACTGCCACCTGTACTAATCCGCCCGCTAGCTTCATGGCGAGGCCGACCGACATTTCCAGACGATGCTCAATGCCAGGCTTCACCAGCAGGCGGTCGATCACGACTTCGATGGTGTGATTTTTCCGTTTGTCGAGATTGATGGCGGTCTCGTCGTCCAGACTGACCAACTCTCCGTCGATGCGCGCGCGGGTGTATCCGTGCTTGACGAGAGTTTCCATCTCTTTCTTGAACTCGCCTTTGCGCCCGCGGACGATGGGCGCCATGACCATGACGCGGTCTTCGGGACTCAGCGCCATCACGCGCTGGACGATCTGGTCGGCGGACTGTCGGCTGATGGCGCGCCCGCACTTGGGACAATGCGGGGCGCCGATGGAGGCGAATAATAATCGAAGATAGTCGTAGATTTCGGTGATGGTGCCGACGGTTGAGCGCGGGCTGCGGCTGGTGGTTTTCTGCTCGATCGAGATGGACGGGCTAAGTCCATCAATTGCATCGACATCCGGGCGTTCCATCTGGTCCAGAAACTGCCGCGCGTAGGCCGACAAAGTTTCGACGTAGCGGCGCTGGCCCTCGGCGTAAATCGTGTCGAAAGCGAGCGAGGATTTGCCTGAGCCGCTCAGGCCGGTAACCACGGTCAGCGCGTTACGCGGAATCTCAACGTCAATATTCTTGAGATTGTGCTGGCGGGCGCCACGGACGGAAATCTTGGTAATCGCCATTATTCGCCGGGGTTCATACCCCTTCCGTAACGTCGACAGGCATTCAGAATTGTTAGAAAGTGGAAATGCACAGCTCTACTCCGTATCATAGTCGTTAACAGCGCGAAGCGTCAACGCGGTTAGTTTTGAGGAGCTTACAGTTCGCGCTCACGGCGTAAGGTAAGGAATGGGAGAGGCGCTGCAACAGACTCTTGGGAATTTCTAAGGTTGGTCGATCGTGATCTCGTTCTTAATGCCTGTCATCCTCTTCTTCACCGTCATCGCATCTGTGAGCCTGGGCGTTTTCGCCGCGTATGCCGCCGTCATCTGCATTCTGCGGGCATTTGGCCACAGGTCGCAGCAGCAGGGTGATGCGGGCCGGCCGCGCCTGGTGCTGGTTCCCACGCAGCATCACGCCGCCGGCGACTAGGCCGTGCTGAAACGACTCTGCCTCCTTCCGTGGTCGGGGCAGGGCCTTCGCGTCGCAACTGTTCTGCTGACAATATCCGTAACATCGTGCGGCAAGGCGAACAGGCCAGCGATTTCGTCCGTTCATTCTGTCCCGTCGCAGTGGCAGTCCACGAGCGCGCAAACAGGCTCTTCCACCGCCGCTCACACCCCGCGCCATATAGTCCTGCCGAATCCGGCTCTGGTGGGGTGCAAGACAGAAAACTGTACTCAGGTGTTGCCGGATAAAGTCGCAGACGCCGATGCCGTCTACCCATGGCAGGTCCTGGTTGATTTCAACGGCAGTCAAGTCATCGGATTGATCGCGTTCTATGATCAGCCCACCACGATGGATGACATCCAGGCAGCGGTCGACGAGCGTTATGGAAAGTGGGCAAACGCATCATTCCGGACAGGTCCGGCGCGACTCTGGCGAATCGAACCTGATAAGACCGCCATCCAGTTGTCCGTCGCCGGCAGCGGAATGGTCCAGCTCATCTATCTCACCTTCGACCCGAAGCACCCAACTTCCGACCCGGCCCAGGAATATCAGGAGTGCGTCATGGAAAAAGCTACCAGGTGCGCAGAGCCTCAGCGCTCGAGTTGGTTGCCCGGCTTCTTGCGCTGAGATCGCTGGCATAGTCCCTCAACGCGCGATCGAAAATCTCGTCCCCGCCCAGATCGATCGCATTTTCGGACGCGCGGCTTCGTATCGCGGACGATTGTTCGTCAGGTTCTCAATAAATCACTTTCAGCGAGAACTGGATCTGGCGTGATGTTCCTGAGGTCTTGCTGATGATGCCGAATCCGCTGCCGCGGACAATGTTTGAGGGCAGGCCGAAATTCACCATGTTGAAGATGTTGAAGAACTCCGCGCGAAACTCCACCGTGCCCAGGGCCACATTTTCGCGATGGCCAAACGGAGTGTCTTTGATCATCGCGAAATCGAAGTCGTGATATCCGGGACCTCGAAAAGTATTGCGCCCCAGCGTTCCGAAAACTCCCTGATTCGGTCCGGTCCCACCGGGGACGTTGATCGGAATATTAAAGAAGGAAGCATTGTCCGTTCCTAGACCGAAGTAGTCGTCGCGAACTTCCCGGCTGGTTGAAAGATGCGGCATCGAAACCAGGTTGGGCCGGTCTGCACCGCCGGCGCCCACGCCCGTCTGTTGGATACCCGAATACACGGTAAAGGGCGATCCCGTGGCCAGCGACGTGATATTTAAAAACTGCCAGCCCTTGGTGAGTTGCGGCGGCAGGGGGCGCAGAAAGCCAATCCGCTGCAGCGGCAGCAATTGGATCACGCTTACATTGAACGCGTGTGTTACGTCAAAGGTGGAAGCACCTTTCTCAGCCGAGGGATTCCACGGATCCTGCGGCACGGTCTGCAGAATTGTTCCGCTCCCGCCAACCAGCCCTCCCAGCACCGCGCTCGTGTCGTCGAGCGATTTGGAATAGGTATAGCTGGCCTGCAGGCCGAGCCCGGCGCGCGCTGAAGTCTTGGAGGCACTGGCCTGCAACGAGTGATAAGTGGAATGCGATCCGCTGGTCATCAGGGTTTCGTCACCGAAGCCCCCGGTGGCCTGCCCTGCTGCGTTGAACTGAGTGAATGGTGCGTGCGCCGCGTCAGCGCCGCCATAGCTGTTCGGCGAATAAACTCTTGCCAAGTGAATTCCCGCGGTGGCGACGTACGAAACATTCATCTTCACGTCGCGGAAGTCATGATCAATGCCCGCCGTCCAGCTGCCGATGTAGCCGTTGCCGAAATTCTTGGCGATGCCGGGGATCGCCAGCAATTGCACTTGATGGCCGGGCGTGTTCGTGGTCAGTTCTGCCTGGAATCGTGGTAAATCGATCTCTGTGTTGGCAGGAACATCCTGCGTTCTTCCGGTGGCAAAAATTGGTTGCCCCTGGACGTTGTAAGCCGTCGGCAGATTTACCGGCATAAATGCATCTTGAAATGGAACCGGGCCCTGCAGCGCGGTGACGTTGGTCGAGAAAACGTAGGGAATCGCTGCGGTCAGAAAATTGTCCTGCCACAAGTTGGGAATCATGGTGGTGATGGCTCCTCCAGCGTGGAGCACAGTGTGCTGGCCGACCGCGTAATCCAGACCTAGCCGTGGCCCCCAGCCGTTCCAGTCCTGGTCGTAGGGAGGCTGCGGATTAATCAGGACAATCTGGGTTGCGTTGCGATCGCCGTAAGGCACGGAATGGCCATCCAAGCCCAGAAATATGGGAAGCGACGTGCGCTTGGTCGCTTCGTGAATGCGGCTGTTCACTTCGTAACGCAATCCGTAGTTGATGGTCAGCTGTGCGGTCGCTTTCCATGCGTCTTCAAAGTAAAAGTTGTAGGCCTCACGGCGGACGCCGGCTTCGTCGAATTTATTGCCGATCGGCGTAATGCTCGCCGCCGCGGTGACGTTGTAGGAAAAAGGGGTCGCGGTGAGCAATCCGGTGAGCGAGTCGGGCAGGGGATCTCCAAGCTTAATGTTGTGCGTGCCACTTGCCGATGTGATCGGCTGACCGTCTCCACAGCAGTACGCCGTGCCTCCGCCAAACTCGTACGACCCGTTGGGATTCGTGCCGAAGATCGTGGAGTCGCGATTCACGCGGATCTCCACTCCCCATTTGAAGGCATGTGACCCACGCACTCCGGTCATGTCTTCTTTGAACTGATACAGATTGCTGTACGATCCGAAAATCGAACCTGCCGGTGCGTTGAAGTTTTGAAATAGGCCATCGCCGAAGGCGATCCCGGGCTGTGTATGGTTGCCCGTTGGGAAAAACGGAGTACTGCGAATGTATCCCAGGGAAGTCTCCGAGGTCAGGTGCGGAGAAATCGTTCGTGCGTAGCGCATGCCCGCGTTGCGTTGGTGATCGAAAAACTGCACCCCAAAACTAGGGTCGATCGCCGTCTGGTCCGGATTGGTGAGCGGGCCTGTGACCTGATTCAGACTGAACCGCGTCATCAGCGAGGCCTTGTTCGAAATCGTGTGATCGATGCGAACCGAGAACTGGTCCGTGATCGTGGAAACCTTGGACGAAGTCGCATAGGTGCGATCGCCAAAGGCCCCCGATGGCTGGTTTGGCAAGGGATACTGACTGAGTATCGGCAAAACCGCAGGGTTGACTGGAATGGTCAACGCATCGCCGGGAAACGTTGTCGTGTCGATTCCTTGCCGCTCGGCCGCAGTCGGCACGGGAATCACTTGCGTAGTTCCGAGTATCTGGCGAAAGCCCTGGTACTCGCCGAAGTAAAATGTATGGCCGCGCCCGTCATAGAGGCCCGGAAGCACGACCGGGCCTCCGTTGGTGAACCCAAACTCATTGCGCACAAACGGCGGGATGCGCTCGCGCCCGGTCGGATCAATGTAGTCGAAGTAGTTGCGTGCGTCGAACGCGGCATTGCGCAGGAATTCAAACAGGCTTCCATGCACCTGGTCAGTTCCTGACTTCGTCAATACATTCGTAAAGCCCGCTGCCCCATGCCCAATTTCAGCTGGCATTACACCCGAACTGGACTGTACTTCCTGAATCGCGTCTACGTTGAAATTGGAAAACGTCGCCCCGCCCAGTTCCGGGTCGGTGGTATCGAAACCATCCGTGGCAAACACGGTGGTGACGCCGCGCTGTCCATTCACCGCGAACTGCTGGGTGAAATTGGCGGCGCCGTTGGCGTCGGTCATGGTTCCCGCCGCCAGCAGCAGCAGCTTGCTGAAGTCGCGGGCGTTGAGTGGAAGAGTCGAAACTTCGGCGCTCGAGAGATGTCCGCCGCCGCTGGCCTGGGTCGAAATTGCAGCGCTGGCGGGCACAATGGCCAGTTCCGTTCCCTGCAGAGGAAGTTGCAACTCCAGCGTCAATACAGCTGAATCTTTAATCGTGAAAGGAGATTTGGCTCGCCATTCCTTGTCAGCTGTTTCCACCGAAAGCTCGTAGGAAGCGGAAGCGATTCGGGCAAACGAAAACTTGCCGTCCATCCCGGTTGTTGCCGTGTAGTTAGCGCTCCCGGAAGCGGAGTGTAGTGTCACGACGGCCTCGGCCACGGCTTTGCCTGATCCATCTTTGACCATGCCGCTCCACGATGCACCAGAAACAGCGCGCGCGAACGGCGCTGCCAGCAGCACAGCGGTTAGGCAAAAAGTGCGAAAGCGATTTCCGGGGCGTGGAAGCATGGAACGGAAATTATACGGCGAGGTTTCCAGCGCCCGCCGAACCAGCGTGATAGCATTTCCTTGAAGCCTCTCTCTTGACGGCGGCCACATGCTTCGCGCCCGCTCCATTCCGTTTGGCATTGGGTTGCTGGCGTGGATTTTTTGCCCCGTGGCACGGGCGGCTGAGCCGACTCCCTGGCTCGAAGTCCACTCGGCACACTTTACTGTCATCACTGATGCTGGCGACAAGAAGGGACGCGAGGTTGCGCTGCGCTTTGAGCAGATGCGAGCCGAATTCGGCGTGCTGTTGGGAAAAGAGCGGCTCAACCAGTCGATCCCGCTGACCATCCTAGCGTTCCGGAACGATAAGTCCTACTACCAGGTCGCGCCGCTGCTGCACATTTCGCCGCTCGCTCCGGGGCAGCCCGTCACCTATCAGCCCATCGATGTCCCCGGATTTTTTCTTGCGGGCGATGATCAGGATTTTATTGTGCTGAATCTGTTCGAGGAGGAGTCCTGGCGCGCCGTCGCGCACGACTTCGCGGCAATGCTGCTGAGTTATAACTATCCGCCGGCGCAGGGATGGTTCGACGAAGGCCTGGCCGAATATTTCAGCTCGATTCGCGTGGACAACAGGCATGTCGAACTGGGCGATGATCCTGAACTCCGTCCGTCGCTGAGCGAGGACTTGGTTGGCAACCAGCATGAGGTGCAGCCGTCGAAATCGCTGACGGAATTGCTGGGCGCGCAGGTCTGGTTGCCTCTGCCCGACCTATTTACGATCAAGCACGACACCTCGAGCCGCAACCGGGGTTCGCACCACACGCTCTACTATGCGGAGTCGTGGATGGTGATGCACTACCTGCTTCACGAGAAGAAGCTGCCGGAAACTGGAATGTACTTCAACCTTGTATTGAACCAGCACGTTCCAGTTGAGGAGGCGATTCAGAAGGCCTACGGCATGAGCTCCGCGGAAATGGAAAAGGCGGTGAAGGACTACTTCCACGCGCAGGCTGGGCTTTTTACGTCGCTTGATGCCGCTCGTGTGACCAATCAGAACCCGGACCGGCCCGCGAGCCCCGCGACTTCCCAAGCGATTTACAGCTTTCCAGTTCCCGTGGGGCCTGACGACAACGCGATTACGTCCAAACCTTTGCGGGAGGCCGATGCGGGCGCGCTGTACGCGGAGATTGAAATCCGCATCCCCGAACGCCGCGAGCACGGGCTTGCGGATTTGCAGGCCCTGGCCTCGGCGCCCACCGCAGCAGACAAGAAATTCGAAGCCAAGAAGCAGGAGAAACGACCCAGCGAAGATGAGCAACTGCTTCCGAGCAACGCGATCGGCAGCGAAATCGCTCATCGCGTGCTGGCCTGGGACCACGTTGAGCACGGGGAATTCGAAGAGGCGGCGAACGAAATCAGAGACGCCGGAGCGCTCGATCCGCAGGATACGTGGCTGCGCTATTACAACTCGGTGCTGAAATACCGCTTTGCGCAATCCAAGCGCACCGACATGCAAGGTCTGCCCAACATGATGATCGATCTGAAGGCGGTGCTGGATTGGTATCCGGAGTTCGCCCCAGCTTACGATCTGCTGGCGCTCGCGCGCAACGAGGGTGGGGGCCCGGTCGCCGCGTTGCAGGCTGAGCAGGCCGCCATCAATCTGAGTCCGCGCGACGATTTTTATCGTTTTCACAAGGCGCAGATTTATGTGGCCAGCAAGCAATGGGACGCGGCGGACGCGTTGCTCGACCGGTTGAAAGCCAGCTCCGATCCGCAAATTGCGACTCTGTCTCGCGAATTGGTGGAACGAGCCACGACCGAGCGCAAATACGGCATCCGTCTGGGCGCAGGGGGCGAGCCGCAACCGAAATTTACGCCGCAGAAGTCGCCGTTCGATGTGCTGGACGAAGATGCGGCCAAGCGCGCTGCAGCCGAGAAAACGGTGGAAGCAGCGGGGCCGGGCGACAAGCGTCCCACAAAATTCGTAAAGGGACGTCTGGTCGATGTTGACTGCTCGCAGGCTCCGGCCGCAGTGCTGACGGTGACGGCTGCGGGAGCGACGCTGAAACTACGCGCAGCCGACTACAAGTCGATGGTCCTCATTGGCACCGACGACTTTTCCTGCGAATGGACCGACCGCCAGGTCACCGTGAACTACAAGCCGGGAGGATCGGTGAACGGCGACGTGGTCTCGCTGGAAGTGCGTTGAAGTACGTTTGAGGTGCGGTGAAGCAATACGCTGAAGAAGTACGCTCGGCCCTGCCCTACGCGCGGATTGGCGTTATGGTGGGGATGTCTGGCCGAACCTGTAGGTGAGGCTCGCGCTCGCGTACGAGGGGATGCGCACTCCCACTACCTCATTCACAGGATTCGCAGGAACCAATCCATTCGCTCCAAGGCCCACTTTCCCGGGTCGGTAAACAGAAGCTGCTGCGAAGTTCTCGGTGGTCTGGCCCGTCCAACCGCTCGCAATCATCATGTTCACGCCGACATTTAACCGGCCTTCAAGAAAGGGCCGCGTCAACGCGAGGCGGAACTCCTTGTTTGGTACGCCGAGGCAGTAGGCGGTTCCTCCGGTGAGAGGTTGGCTTGCATCGCATGCAGTTCCAACCACCTTTCGTCCGACATACTCAAATTCGCCTTTACCCTGCAAGTGGAAAGGCAACCTCTGATACGTCCCTGTGAGATCGCCGATCAATCGTGGCGCCTCCGGAACGATCGATGCTGTTGCTACGTCCAGAAGGCGTGCATCCGCCTGCTCGAAGGTCGCCAGCAATGCTCCGTGCGTGAAGCTCTGGCTGAGCGTGACCGCCAGATAGCGGATGCGCCCCGGACCCAGATCGAACTGCAATCCCTGGTCCGGATCAATCTTGCCGTATTCGGCGGTTTGCGTCTCGTGGCCCAGGGTGAGCTTGAGGTCGGTTCTATGGAACGTCTTACTTGCGACTAACTGATAGGAACGCGCTGTCTCCACCGGATCAACAGTGGATGGCCCGTCTAGAGCGGTGCCCTCTCTAGGATCTTCGGTGAAGAACGACCTCCCAAAGCTCAACGCGATCACGGGCGCGAACCGCGACTCCCCGGGAGTAATCGTCAGCGTGGTTTTCGGTGAATTCACCCCCACCCACTTGCTCCAGGAATTCGACGGCACGATCAGATCCTGATTCGTGATGTCGATTTCGTCGCGACGCCAGCCCAGGTAGTAATGAACGTATCTGGTCAGATCCCCCTGTCCGGCGACATAGGGGGTCACCGGAGCGATGGTCACATTGTTGCCATCGATCTTTGTAAAAGGCCCATAGTAAGAAGGAGCGGCGGGATTGTAGAAGTTGTAGTGGTCGAGGTCGTCGCGGCGCGGAGCCTCGCGCTGATAATCCATCCCCGCCAGCAGTGTAAAGGTCTTCGCGAGTTTGTTCACGTAAGTCGTGTTGCCGCCGGTCACGGTGCGGAACTCACGCTGACGGATCAGTCCCAATCCGAAGTCGGAGAAGAGGGACAGGTTGTAAGTGCGGAAGAATCCTGAAAGCTGCAACTGCTGATGATCATCCAGATTCCACTCATCATTCATCGCCACAAGCGCTGTATGGGTTTGATCCTTCTGTCTCGGATCGATAGTGTCTGGATACTCCACCCAGCCAGCAGCGGCATCGATGGAATTGAATCCGAACATTGGCCGCAGTCCCGCCACGTAGCCGTAGCCGAGGTAGGCTATTCCGAACAGGGTGAGTGTATGCTCTCGCGCCTGGAAGACGCGCCCGCCGTTGAGTTTGAATTGTTTTCTGTGCTCCAGTCGGTCCAGGAATCCATTGCCGAACGATCCCTCGCTTGTAATCCACGAATTCGCCGACGGGCTCATTCCTGCGGTGGCCGTAAGGTCGCGATAGTCTCCCGTCAGGGTGATATAGGGATCAAGGTGCGAGCGTAGCCCGTAGATGGCCGCGAGGTTCAGCGCGTGGTTCCCCTCGCGTACGTTGTAGGCGCCCCCGTCTACCTGAACGCTTTCGATCGCGCTCGCAATGTAGATATTTGGATCGGCATAGCCGTTGCCGTGCGCGTTTGCCGACAGATTGTTCGGCACCAGATAGCTACCCACCTGGATGTATTGCGCGATGGGTTCGCCGTGGTCGCCTGCCACGCCCGGCGCAAAGTACTGCGGAGCTTTGATGCCGCTGGACGCCGTCTCGATGGGGTAACCGGGAATCGAAATTGGGGCGCCGGGGCGGCCGGGGTTGGCATCAAACAAATTCTCAGAGGCGAAAACCTTCATCGCTGGATCGGGTGACATCACATCCAGATCGTGCACGTCGGCGGTAACCGAAACGCTCTCAGCGCGGATCGAGAGTTGGGACATTCTCACGGTGATTTCTGAGTTCCCGCTCAAGGCTGCGCTCACCGCCTGTTCTACTGGGCGAAACCCAGGCGCTTGGACCTTGACGACGAATTGTGCCGCGGAGGAGAGCTTTAGTTGAAACGAGCCGTCGCTTCCGGAAATGGATTGTCCAAGAACTCGGCCATGACCGATCACTTGCACGGAGGCCTGTGGCAGACTGTTCCCTTGTGGGTCGGTGATGCGGCCCTTCAGCACGATCTCTTGGGCGATTGTCGGAACAGAACAGAGTATGAGTAAGAACAGCCCCAGGGGCCTGACGCTCGCGATAACACGGCTCGGGTCAGCGTTGCGCCTCTCAGCGACATTATGGATAACCCGTTGTGTCCAATCGTGCCAGTCACCACTCAATGGCATAAACCAAACCTTCAATATGGTGCCACAGCCTCGCCGGACAGAAAAAGCCCTTCCGCTGGGATGCGGTTTCGGGAGCCTTTTGGGCCCCCGAGTACGTTCGGGGTGCGGTAGCTGTTCTCCTGGATGGCGGAGGAGTGCACGAAATCAAATTGAACGATGGTAACTTGATCTGATTAGTCTACATATGTAGACTTTGCCCATGAAGCCGATCCGCCTGTCGTCGCAAACTTTGCTCTTAGTCGAATCTTTGCTCCAAGGTCCCGCGGAGTGGCGCTATGGCTACGACCTGTCGCGCGAGACCGGGCTGAAGTCGGGAACGCTATATCCAATTCTAATGCGGCTGGCCGAGAAGTCGCTGCTGGCTACGCGCTGGGAGGAGGCGGAGGTCCCGGGCCGGCCGCCTCGGCACATGTATCGGCTCACCGCTCTCGGCCAGCAATGGGCGCGCGGGGCTGTGCCCAGTTCACGCAAAGAGCGTGCCTTGAAGCCCGCTTACGGGGAGCGTTGATGGCCGAATCTATCGCAAGCCGGATCGCAGTGCGCGTTCTCCAGTGGGCGGTTCAACTTTATCCGCCGGAGAAGCGGGCCTGGGGTGAAGCCATTGTGGCGGAAGCGGACTCGGCCGCCGAAGTTGGCACTGCATTGTCGTGGATGATCGGAGGGCTTATGGTTGCATTTCGTGCTTTTTTTTCGCGTCTATTCCAACGCCCGGCGGGGAAGAACGAAACGCTGCTTGCCGGGCCGGCGCAGATTCCTCCACCGATTCCGTGGAAGCTTGCTTTCATCTGCGTCGCGATTTCAGCGGGGCTGCTGTTTGTTCCCGATCTGCGTCAGGCGTTGAGTGTCACCTATTCCAGTTGGACTGCCGAATTCATACCGCGCGATGAGACCATCATGTGGAAGAAGGTTGCTCGCGAGGCTGAGGCTAAGGGAGATGCCCCTGCCATGGCGTTCGCCGCTATGCAACTACCGAGTCCCGAGGGCGAGCGTTTCGATCAGGCCGTGCGTCTGGCGGAGAAAGCTGTGGCTAAGGACCCAAGTCTCACGTGGACTTATTATTTTCTCGCCCAACGGCGCGGGGATAGCAGATTCCACGGATCGCCGCACCCCGAGCTAACCCAGCGTCTGCAAGAGTGGGACGCAAAAAATGCAGTGCCTTACCTCGCCGAAGCGGACGCACTTGCGAGCTGCTCACAGTGATGATCGCAGATGGCGGGTATGGCCGAATGTCAGTTTGGATATGCCGAAGGAGGAGGACGTCGCTGCGTCTTCGAGGGCGCGATCCTCGATGGCTCGAACTGATGGGTCGGGCGTTCGCGGCGCCGACCTACGATACCTATTTCGACCGGCGATTAGATCTTGAGCTCAGGTCATGCAGAGGCTTGGGGTGATGGATCCGCAGCGCGCCGTTAACGCCTATATTTTCGGCAACCGGCTTCCCAATCTTGTGCACTGGCATGAGTATGCTGCCCTGCGCGTTGCCCAGGGCGAGGAGGCCGAGCGCGCCGGTCAATGGGAAACTGCAGCCGACGAGTATTGGACCGTCGCGCAATTCGGTCAGAGGGTTTGCCTGGGTGGCAAATCGGACGTCGATGTTGAACTGGCCATTGCGCGCGGTTTGCAGGAAAGTGCCTTCAAACATCTGCAACCGGTTCTGCTTAAGCTCGGGCGTGTGCCGGAGGCCCAGGCCATTGCCTACGCAGCGCAATTGCAGCACGCTGAGAATGAGGAAACGCGCGAGCGCAGCAGGTTGATGTGGCAGAGGTTCTTTACATTCTCTCTTGCGAGCAGTCTGTGGGTACATTTCTGTGCGATCGTCTTCGATGCGTCGGTTCTGCTAATGGCGATCATACTACTCGCATTCGCCCTGAAGCGCGTCCCGAGGTTTGTCCGGCTGGGGCTGACCTATGCGCCGCTGCTGCTGGTTCTGAGTTGCACCGGTCTCCTGTGTACGTATCATCCATACGCCGAATACTACCGGTCGTTTCTGGCCAATCCATCTCGACAGGATCACGAGTCAATCTATAATGCGCTCATGGTGGCCGGGATTCCGCGGTACGGCCTTCCCAGTTGGACCCTATCGGATTTCTGGTGGGCCGAGATCGCGGTGCTGGGCGCTGTCTGCATCTGGCTGGTGTCGCGAGCGCTGCGCCATCGACACGTCTAAATCTGCGACAAGAAAAACCCTCCCGCTGGGATCGGGAGGGTTCTGGGGAGGGCTGTCAAGGGTGCGCAGGTTAAGCGCGGACTACGTTCGCCGCCTGGAAGCCTTTGGGGCCTTTGAGCAGGTCGAACTCCACGGTTTCACCCTCGTTTAGGGTGCGGTAGCCGTTCTCCTGGATGGCGGAGAAGTGCACGAATACATCTTCCCCCGTGGAGCGCTGGATGAATCCATAGCCCTTCGCCCCGTTGAACCACTTGACTGTACCTTTCTCTCTCACGGATAAAACTCCTTTCACCAATCGCGAAGAATTATTCTCCGGATTGCTTAGACGCGCTTCGATCGCCCGAAGCCCCCCTCTAAAGCATCCGGTAGAAATTGCCGATCGCTTACCCGAATCGCTTACCTGAATCGCTTACGATGTGCGGAAGAAGTACTTCCAAAATAGAAAAGACTCCTCAGTCCCGCCGCGGCATGCATCCACCGCGTGAACTTCGGAGCCCGACAATTTGGCGCGTTTCCACCACACCCAAACAACCATTACCTATGTCTTGCTGGTCTCACCACCGGACCATTTCCCGGTATTGAGCAACAGATAATAAGCACTATTAAAACGATTCGCAAGGAAAATATGAAAGAAAACGAAAGGTGACTTACAGTCATTTCAGATAACTTTAACGCCGGTAAAGAAATAGTGCGGTAACCTCGTCTGGAACTTGGGGTTACGATGTCATACGACGACCGAAGTGGGTAGTGTAGTCCTCTGGTACGATGAAGCGTCGCCATGGCCGATCCTCCCATTCCGACGATTCCCAAGGTGCCAGGCGCGACGCCGGCGCCTGCGACCCCGGCGCCAGTTGAATCCTCGCCTTCGTTACCATCTCGCTTCGGGTCTTTGTTACACCCTCTGCCTCGAGTCCTCGTCCAGGTCTAGGTTCGGGGAGTCGGGCCGATCTTCCCGCCGACGTTCGGGCCTAGTACTTTCGACTGTCAAGTATCTGACGCAGACTGACGTCCACACCTTCGCCTTCTCGGTGGCGGCGAATTCGATTCTGGCCTTCTTCCCGTTCGTCGTCCTGCTGATGACGCTGATCCGCCGCGTCTTTCATTCGAAGGTCATGTACGACGTGATCCTGGATTTGCTGCGTGACTACCTGCCTGCGGGTCAGGAGTTCGTGATTCGCAACCTGAATGCGATGGTCAACACGCGGCAGCAGGTGCAGATCGTTTCGCTGATTATTCTGCTAGTGACGTCGTCGGGCGTCTTCCTCCCGCTAGAGGTCGCACTGAATCGCATCTGGCGCTTCGAGAACAATCGCTCGTACCTGGGCAATCAGCTGATCTCATTTGGCCTGGCTTTTGCCTGCGGCGTGCTGGCGCTGATCTCGATCGCGCTGACCGCCGGTCCGGTCGAGTTCATGCAGTTCCTGCTGCGAGGTTACGGGTCGGGCTTCGTGCATATCGTGGGATTCCTGATGATGAAGATTTTCGCCATCATTGCCAGCATCGCCATCTTTTTTCTGATTTACTGGCTGCTGCCCAACGGGAAAGTTCCGGCGCGGAGCGTCCTGCCTGCGGCCATCATCATGGGACTGCTGTCCGAGGCGCTGAAGTATGCGTATATCATAGCTCTGCCGTGGTTGAATTTTCAGGAAGTGTACGGCCCGTTCGCGCTCTCGGTGACCATGATGTTCTGGGCGTTCCTCTCGGGATTGCTGCTGCTGGCAGGTGCCAATCTTTCAGCGGAAGAATATCTGCAACAAGCGCTGTAGAGATTCAGTCGTGGACGGGGACGCTCGAAAACGCGATTCCGCGGCGGCGGTTGATGCGGCAGATCACGTTCTCCAGCTTATTCGGCAGCAGATTGATTCCTCGGCTCGGCATCAGGGAATTTTTTTCGAGGTATTCTTCCGCGCCCTCTTCCAGCAATTTTTCCCGATTCTTTTCGGAGAGACTGCTGAGCACGACCACTGGAATCTCTGCGGTGGTGGGGTCACTCTTCAGGTGCCTGAGAACTTCCGGGCCGCTCATTTTGGGCAAGATCATGTCAAGCAGTACCAGGTCGGGATGCATTTCTTGAGCCATTTGAACGGCCGATTCGCCGTCTTCGGCACAGATCACTTCGTAGCCTGCGTTCTGCAAAGCCGATTCATTCTCCCGCCGGATGGTTTTGCTGTCCTCGACTAAGAGAATTTTCACGTTGATCTCCCTTGCTGCCATCTATATCGGCAGCCGGGGGAATTGCCTTTAGGGCATGGGCAGGCAAGAGCTCGAGCCAAGAAAAAGGCCGCCCGTCTATCGCAGACGGCCAGTTCTTATGGCGTAATCTAGATGTAATCTCGATCTTCTTGACGGCTGTTAGCAACTTCTATTTCTTCTGGTCGCCGATCGAGATCAACTCCACTTCAAAGATCAGCGTTTCTCCGGGCCCGATGTCGCCGCCGGCTCCACGGTCGCCGTAAGCCAAATCCGGGGGGATGAACAGCTGCCACTTCGAACCGACCGGCATTAGTTGCAACGCTTCGGTCCACCCCTTGAGGACTCCGCTCACAGGAAACGATGCGGGCTGACCGCGTTTATAGGAGCTGTCGAATTCCTTGCCGCTGAGCAAGGTTCCGCGATAGTTGCAGGTTACCGTGTCGCTGGCCGTGGGCTTCGGGCCCGTGCCCGCGGTCAGAATCTTGTACTGCAAGCCGCTGGGCAGAGCGACGATTCCTTCTTTGCTCTTGTTTTCGGCGAGGAAGGCCTCGCCTGCTTTGCGCGCTGGACCGCTGGCCTCTTTCGCTTTCGCTTCCTGGGCCGTGCGCACGTCGGTCTGCAATTGCATCAGGGCGGACTTCTCCTGATCATCGGTGAGCAAAAGCTTGCTGCCGGCCAGCGCATCCTTTAAACCCCGCGCTGTGATTGCCGGATCGATCGCCCCCTTCACTCCCTTCCGAATGAGATCGTGGGCGATATTCACGCCCAGGGCGTAGCTGGCCTTTTGCTTCTGAGTGGTCAACACGAGGCCAGTGGCGGGCTTCGCGGCGGTGGTGGTCTTCTTGGCTGCGGTGGCTGACGATGTCTTGGCGGGCGCGCCGGCCTGCGAAGCAGCGGCGGGTTGACTGGGTTGAGCTGGCGTCGCTGCCGGAGTCTGTTGCGCCCGGGCATTGCCCAGCAGCATCATCCCGGCGGCCAATAATTGGAACACAGTGGTCATCGATTTTTGCATATGCCAGTATTGTCCCATTGACTATGAGAGATGGGCAAACGGCGACAGGGCGAGAGGTACCGCAGCGTGAGCTTCCGTGACTCAACCAGTGGCTGCACGCGTGTGGCAAATACGACTAGTTCGGAGCAACGATCAGTTCCATCAGGACGTCATTGTTGTCGTCGTCAAATAGATAGGACAAAGCGTCGTCCAAATGCAGCAGCCACGTTGTAGGACTGGTCTGCTGCGTGATGCCGTGGTCCATCCCCAGGCTGTTGCTGAGGTCAGCGAAGGAGACGAGGGAAGCCTGATCGGTGCCCGTGGAAAAGGCGTAGCCGCTTTGGCTGCCGAATGTCGTGTACATCCCGAAGTTAATGAGTGTGCCTGCGGGGAAAGTGCCGACCAGCAGTTGGCCGGTGGGGCTAGGGTTATTGGGAAGACCGGTGTAGTAAGGAACGAAGTTCGCTGATGAGGTCCCGAGGCCGAAGGTCGTAGCGCCGCCGGCCGAGCCACCTTCCTGTTGCAGATAGAGCGCGCCGCTGACGGGCATGACAAAGGTTTGCGTGACCCAGGCCGAACTCGTTTCGATCTGTGAGTTTCCGCTATAGGTGGCCATCACTGTGTTGGAACCGACGCTCAGTGTGGTCGTGTTGAAGGTAGCTATGCCGCCTGTGAGTGCGACGGTTCCGAGCGTTGTCGAGCCCACGCTGAAGGTCATGGTGCCGCTGGGAGTTCCCGAGGATGACGTGGCCGTTGCGGTGAAGGCCTCGGCCAGGGTCGACGGATTTTCTGTATAGCTGAGTGCAGTTGAGCTGGTGCCGGAGCCGATGCTCTGCTGGACGACCTGGGTTACTGACGCGGAGCTGCCCGGAATATTCGAGTCTCCGTCGAATGTGACGGTGACTGTGGTTGACCCCGTCGCAAGCGTGGAGGTCGTGAAAGTAGCCTTGCCGTTGCTCAGCTCAACGGTGCCCAGAACGGTCTTGCCCGCGGTAAAACTCACCGGGCCGGTAGCTTTGACTGTGGGCGAGGAGATCTTCGCCGTGAAGGTGACGGCTTCGCCGGGAGTCGAGGGATTCGGCGAAGAAGTGAGCGTGGCCGAGCTCGTGGTCTGCTGAATGACTTGGTCCACAATGGGGGACATGCTGCCGAGGTTGTAGGCGTCGCCTTTATAGACCGCGGTCAGTGGGTAGGCGTCTGCATTTAGGTTAGACCGAGTCAAAGTAGCTACGCCGCTGGCGTTAAGCGTGGCCGTGCCGATGGCACTGCTCGACCACATGAACGTCACGTTTCCAGTCGGCACGACGGAGCCGGAGGTGGTGACCGTCGCGCTCCAAGTTACGGGCTGGCCGTAGGTCGAGGGATTCAGATTTGACACGAGTGCAGTCGCAGTCGCGGACTTCTTGGTGGAATTGACGACCTGACGGAGCGTAGGCGACATACCGGATGCGAAGGTAGAGTCACCGCTATAGGTCGCGGTGATCGTATCGATCCCCGTCGGCAAAGAGGATGTCGTCAGAGATGCGGCCCCTGCGCCGAGTGAGGCTGTGCCCAGAACGACCGATCCGTTGTTGAAGGTGACGGTTTCTCCGTTGGGCGGAGCGCCGGCAGAGGAATTGACCGAGGCGGTAAGAGTGACCGCTTGCCCCGAGGTGGACGGATTCGCTGAAGAAGTGAGAGTGATCGTGGTTGTTGAACGCTCCGGACTCACTTCGAACACAACGCCGTTTCCGCCCGATCCGCCTCCCGAGGCGGTGCCGTAAAGGTTGCCATCATTGTCCAGAATCACGCTGCTGCCCGGTTCGCTTCCATCTGTGCCGCTAAAATTCCACAGAGTCTTTTCTGTATAAGCTTCGCCAGCGGCTGGAGCAGCCAATTCGAAGACCGACCCCAGGTTATTAGTGCCACCCAGCAAGGTGGTGCCGTAGACGTTGCCGGCCGCATCGAGAGTGAGCGAACCCGTGTAGGCGTAGGCGCTGCCCACCTCGGTTTCAATCTGCGGTGACACGTAGAGATTCGTTCTCGTCCACTCCGGGCTTGCAGGAGTCAGTTTATAGACGATTTCTTGAGTGCAGACGTGCTCGAAAGTATGACTGGTGCAGGTACTCACTCTGGCGGCATAAATATTTCCCGCCAGATCGAGCACGGGACGTCCCCACACCACCACGCCAGGAGAGTTCGCGAAGATGTAAAGTGGGTTCGTAGTCCAATCGCCGCTGCTATTTGGTGATAACTCGAACACGACTTCCTTTCCGGTCGAAGCCTGCTCGGCGTCTCCGAAGATGTTGCCGTTTGCATCCATAGTCAGCCCGGACCTGGAATTCTCGATGTTGAATGAAATGAATTCGTCCGACCAGCCCCCGCTGGAGGGGCTCAGTTCGAAGACGCCGGCCGCCACTTGGCCGTAGAGATTGCCCGCCTGGTCTATGAGCAGGACGCCACCCGGATAAGTGCCATCGTGGCAGACGTCTCCACTGAATTGCGAGCAAAAGGCGTGCACGACGGTTTCCGTCCAGCCTGCCCCCTGGGGACTAAGTTCGAAGGCAACGCCGCATCCTACACTGAAGGGGCAATTCAGAACGTTGCCGCCTTCGGGCGCGATTCCGTACAGGTTGCCCATGTTGTCGAATACCACAGGGCCATTGGGAAACGCTCCATCCGTACAGTTCGCTCCGCCTTGGGAGCAGAAGTTGTAGAGCACGACTTCGTTCCAGTCTCCGCGGCCGTTCGGCGAAAGCTCAAATACGGTTCCGGATCCCAACCCCAGATAACCCACGCCACCGAAGAAGGTGGTTCCATAGAGGTTGCCATCACGGTAGGTGAGACTAGACGCGGGCGAGCCGCCATCGCTGCCGCCCGTAAAATTGTAGAGCACGGTCTCAGTCTGGCACCGTGCTGGGCGAGCGGCGAACAGAAGCAGCGCCGAAAGTACACCCAGTGTCAAGACGCCGCGGACCGATGCAACCGCCCGTTTTTTAGAGCCGAATCTGGGCCTGGCGCCGGACAAGCCGGATATGTTCCAACGGATGGAGCGGATCTCGACGCTATGCTGGCGGATCATGGAGACCTCCTCGGATACGGCCACCGTCGGGGCTCTTGCACACGGAACGCTACTGACAAACGCTACGCTGCGGAGCTGGCCCGCGCGGGGCGTGAGGATCAACCTGGGGATAGGTTATTCCGAGGGCAAACTTAGCACCGGGCTGGAGGGTCGTCAATGCCAATTTCCGGCGCACTTCGCTGCACAAGGCGGCCACTAAAGCGTCAGGAGAAGGGAAGCGAAGTCCACAGAAGATGAGGGCTGCTAGTCGCGCGCAAGGCTCCGCCGCTGAAACACACCCATCGCCAGCAGCAAACACACCAGCGCATAGTTCACCCCGTAGGCCAGGGCAGTCAGGTGGTTAGTCCAGGGAAAAGGTCGCACCGACGCGCGTGTGATTTCCATGAATCGCTGTTCCGACAACAAGCCGGTCAGAGGCAGCACGAGGTGCGCCGGCTTTTGCAGCCACGCTGGTATGTGGCGGGCCGACGAGGCAAACACTTCGATCAGCGTCATGATGATCACGATAGCGCCCATCGCTAAAATAGGATGGAGCATCGTGACCAGCAACATCGCAATCGCCGCCCAAATGGCGTAGCGCACCAGCGGATAAACGATCAGTGTCCACAAGGCAGTATGAAAACTCTGGCCGCCCAGCCAGGCCAGAAGAAACGTCACGCCCAGCATGGCCAAAACATAAACGGCCATGAGCATGAGAACGCCGAGATACTTTCCCGCCAGGAACTCCCAGCGGCGCAGCGGGCGGGTCATGACGGCGAGAATTGTCCCCGACTTCATTTCTCCAGCCACTGAATCGGCCGCGGCCCACGCAGCCAGCAGGCTGCCGAAACCGCTGACCATCGAAATGACGGTTGCCACTTCGTTCAAAATAAATCCCTGCATCTGCTGCGCATTGGCTGCGTTGGTCATCGACTTATACGCCAGCAGCGGAGTCATCATCAGCAACACGATGCACACGAACAGGCTGCCGAAGAGGATGATCACTTTGTTCCGCAGAAAGCTGCCAAACGTGCCGAGCGCAATGGTGCGAATAGCGACGCTGCGATTTTTCACTGCGCGCCTCCTTGCGCCACCAGCTTGAGGAACGTATCTTCCAGTGAAGTTTTCATCGGCGTAAGGCTGACCACGTCACAGCCGCCCGCCCACAGCATCTCGGCTAGGGGGCGCTTATGGGCGACATCGACGGCGATTCGCACACGGTGCGGCTCGCGCTCGACCGACGCCCCGAGCTCTTTGATTGTGATCTCCAGTTCTTCCGGCAACTGGTCGACGATGATCTCCACGCGATTGCCTTCGGCCAGCATCTCCTGCATCGTGCCGGAGCGAACCATGTGGCCGCGGTTGATGATGATCACGCGATCACAAATCTGTTCCACTTCCGACAGGATGTGAGAGCTCAGAAAAATCGTCTTGCCCTCGGCTTTGAGCGCCAGAATCAGGTCGCGGACTTCTTTTCGTCCGGCGGGATCGAGACCCGAAGTCGGCTCATCGAGCACCAGCAATTCCGGATCGCCCAGCAATGCTTGCGCAATGCCCAGCCGCTGCACGATGCCGCGCGAATATTTTCCGATCTTCAACCCTTTGTAGCCGTCGAGCTTTACCTTGGCCAGCAGGCCGGAAATCAATGCCGCGGGGTCGGTGGTTTGGCGTCCGCTGAGCCGAAGATGAAATTGCAGCAGCTTTTCCGCGTTCAGATAGCGATAGAACGCGAAGTTTTCGGGCAGGAATCCGATGCGTTCTTTGGCGCGCACATCACCCGGCTCATAGCCAAACACACGGCTGAGACCCGAGCTGGCGTAAATAAAGCCCATCAGGATGTTCATGCTGGTGGTTTTGCCCGCGCCGTTTGGACCGAGAAAGGCGCACACCTCGCCCCGCGCCACTGCGAACGAAACGTTAGAAAGGGCGGCGACTTGAACTCCGCCGAAACGCCGCTGGTAGAGCTTGTTCACCCCGGAGAACTCAATGGCAGGAGTGGCCAATCAGTGGCCCCCTTCCGCACTCTTCAACTTAATGCCGAGTGCGTTGGTTAGCCCGACCTCCATGGTCATGTCGAAGCCGGCGCGTCCATAGATGACCTTCCCCGCCTTATCGATGACGAACAGCGTTGGGATGCCCTCGACTCCGTAGGCGTTCGCCATTTTCTGCCGGGGATCGATCAGCACGGGGAAGTTAAGCTTCATCGCGCTGGCGAAGTTCTGGGCTTCTTTCGGATCTTCATCAATACTGACGGCCAGAATCTCGAAGTCGCTGGAGTCACTGTGATTGTTCTTGTAGAACTGGATGAGATTCGGCATCTCCATCCGGCACGGACCGCACCAACTCGCCCAGAACGCGACCACAACTTTCTTCTGCCCGCGGAAATCGGCCAGGGCGACGGTGTGTCCGTCGAGCGTCGATGCCGAGAAATCGGGCGCCGGCTTGGAGACGAGTTCTGGCTGTTCGCGCTCTTCTTCTAATCTGGTTTCAAGCAGGCTGGCGCGCCAGGTCAGCAGCCCCGTGACGATGGCGAGGACAACAATGCCCAGGATCGCCGGCACCGAGAGTTGAGGTCGGCCCGAGGGCTGGGCGTCGGGGAGCGCGAGAGCGTCGATTGCATTTGGAGGACTGCCCAAGCTTCACCACCACTCACGAACGAGACTACAGGCGCAGGATTTTCCTACGGCAGAAGAGGGAAGTCTATACCAAATCCCGATTCTGAATTTCGAAACCCCCAGAGGGTTTCCAGCAATCATGCTCTACGGTTGCACGGTCTGGGTCACCGACGCCGAACTTTGGGCAATGTTCGAGTCGCCGAAATAAGTTGCTGTGACCGTCGTCGAGCCCACGGCCAGTGTCGACGTAGTGAACGTGGCCTTGCCACCGCTAAGTTCCGCCGTTCCCAGCACCGTCTTGCCCCCCGAGAATGTGACGGGGCCGGTCGGCTTCACGGTCGGCGAGGTAATAGTAGCCGTGAAGGTGACGGCCTGACCCGAGGCCGACGGGTTTGGCGAAGAGGTGAGAGTTGTGGAGCTTGTGGCTTGTGTCACCACCTGGTTCAGAACCGGAGAACTGCTGCCCAGGTTGTTGGCGTCTCCCAGATAGACGGCGGTCAGCGGATAGGAGTCGGCGTTGAGGTTCGCCTTCGTGAGGGTAGCTACGCCGCTGCTGTTCAGGGTCGGCGTGCCGAGCGTGGAAATTCCCGAAGTGAACTTCACTTTCCCTGTCGGAGTAACTGCTCCCGATGTAGTAACGGTCGCGGTCCAAGTGACTTTTTGTCCGTAGATAGAAGGATTCAGGCTCGACAGCACTGAAGTCGAAGTGGGATACCCAAAAGGGACGGTTTGATTCAGAAGTACGCTTACCGAACTCGTAAACCAGTGCCCCACAACTATGTCAGGTTTGCCATCACCGTTAAGATCAGCGACCGCCACGGAGTATGCGCTGGATAATCCGGAATCGTACAGCGCAGCCGGCTTAAATCCGTAGCCAGTACCCACGAGCACTCCGACAGAACCGTCCTCCGAGACGCACGTGCTGGTGCAGTTCCCCACGAGCAGATCAGGATGACCGTCACCGTTCACGTCCGCAACAGCGACTGAGAACACGTCGCGTCCACCAGTATAGTAGCTATCACCCTGTGTGAAGGTCCCGTCGCCGTTGCCGAGCAACACGCCAACTTTGGCGTGAGGGCTGCCGTTGACACCAGCGGCTACCACATCCAGTTTTGCATCTTGGTTAAGGTCCGCCACTGCCAACCCGTATGCTGTCACTACTCCGGGAACCTGATAGCCAAGCGGCGGCTGAAAAGAACTGTCGCCATTACCTAACAAGACGTCCAACACGGCTTCAAAGTTGTTACTTGCGCCAGTGAGCACCAGCAAATCGGGACGGCCGTCAGCATTCACGTCTGCGATCGCCATCGACCCTTCGCTCTGCCTTAAGAGAGCGGAGGCGGGCTGGAAGGAGCCGTCCCCGTTACCCAAGAGTACAAACACACCCCCTCCCGAGGTGCAGATCGGCGCTTCGGCGCACTCATTCGCCACAATGACGTCGAGCCTGCCGTCCAGGTTTACGTCCCCCACGGCAACCTGAAAGGCCGCAAAGTTGCCAGAGTCATACGTTGCCGGCGTTTGAAAAGTGCCATCTCCGTTGCCGAGAAGGATAGATACCACTCCACGCGACCCACTCGGGCAGAGGGCCCCGTCAATGGAAATACCGCAGTTCGCAATCACCAGATCAGGCTTTCCGTCCTGGTTCAAGTCGGCAATGACAACTGAATTTGGGTATCCGCCTCCAGAATCGAATGTCTTTACGGGCTTGAATGTGCCGTCGCCGTTGCCAAGCAGGACGTCTATCAAGCCATCACCGTTCGGTCCGCCTTGTCCGCTCACGGCGATGATGTCGGGCTTGCCGTCGCCGTTAACATCGGCGATGGCTACTGAAGATGAGAGGCTTCCGCCGATCTCGTATGTAACTGGTGGCAGGAAGATAGGATTTCCGGCGGTCGACCTGAAGGCTTCAGGGGACAGCGATTCCTTCTGCTGTATCGACGACGCTTTGAGATTCTTCGTCAGTGTCCGGGCTGACTCCGTCTGCTCAGCCGAGGCCGAGAAGGCGATCAGAACGCTTAGAGCGAACGCTGGGGCGAGGAAGGTGCGAAGCGTAATCTTTACTGTGAGGAAGCGCCGGTTGGTCATGGACAATCTCCTTGGGATATATCAACCGTTCGGACCCGAAATCGTGCCGCCGGCATTTTTCCGGTAGTCCCATCCCCGAGGCCAAGTGGCGCACCGGAGGGATCAGTTCGGGAAAACACCAATACGGGGCGAAACTTAGCACTGAACCGAAGTGTGGTCAATGCCCAAGTTGAGAATGTATCGTTGTAGTCCGCCGCAGACTGCGGAAAGCCTAGGTTGGGTCCGCCATGATGAACGCACGGGGAATGTTGAAGCCGCGACGCTCTTCCTCGTTCGAGTGCGATCGCACTTCTCGTCGGAATACACCAAACGGGTGACCACCCGGTCCGTCAGAACCCCGGCGGATGTTCGCTCACCACGCCGAGGGCGCGCTCCAGGGCCAGGCCCGCGTTGACCATCGTTCCTTCCTCGAACAAACGGCCGATCAGGGTTACGCCGTGCGGGACGCGGCGCGGCGGGTTAAATGTGGGCAGAGGATGGGCCGGGTCGGGAGCCCAATCGCTGCGCGCTTTCGACACTTCGATGAATCCGCCGCGCAGCACTAGCGCGGGATGTCCCGTGAAGTTTGTGATGGTGAGCATTTCGTCGCGCACCGATGGCACCAGCAACAGATCAACCTGGGAGAACAGGCGCGCCATTTCTTCGGCCACTTTGCGGCGCAGGCGGTCGGCCTGGACGAAATCGACGGCTGAGAGAAATCGCGCCTGGCGGAAAATGTTGGGCCACGCGTCGGGTACTTGAGCCCTGAGTTCTCTCAGCCCACCGCTGAGCGTGAGTTCTTCAAACGCCGCCGCGCCTTCGGCGAACAGAATCAGGTTGAGCGAATCATAGGGCCAATCGGGAATCGACGCCTCGACTGGAACCATACCAACTTTTCTCACTACGTCAACGGCGGCCCGGTCGACGGCCGTTGCGGGATTCTCATTCATCCACTTCGGGAAGTATCCGACGCGCAGGCCGGCGACACTAGCGCCCGCATCGAAGTCAAGGTGGCTGGGCACGCTGGCCACGTCTCCGGCGTCGGGGCCAGTGATCGCGTGCAGCACGAGCATGGCATCTTCGACGCTACGCGTCATAGGGCCAAGCTTGTCGAGAGACCAGCAGAGGGTCATGGCTCCGTTGCGGGCGACGCGTCCATAGGTCGGGCGCAGGCCGGTGATTCCGCAGCGCGTCGCTGGACTGACGATGCTTCCTCCGGTTTCGCTGCCGATGGCGAAGCCGACTAATCCGGCAGCCGTAGCCGCGCCGGGACCCGCGCTCGAGCCTGACGACGCCTCTTCGAGCAGCCACGGATTCATCGTCTGCCCCCCAAACCAGATGTCATTGAGCGCGAGCGCTCCCAGGCTGAGCTTGGCCACCAGTACGGCTCCGGCGTCGTGCAAACGCTTCACGACGACGGCGTCTTCGGCGGGCACGCGGTTGCGGAAAGGCTCTGCGCCGTACGTGGTCAGAATACCCGCCGTATCGAGCAGGTCCTTGGCGCCCCACGGGATGCCGTGCAGCGGTCCTCGGTAGCGTCCGGCGGCGATTTCTGCGTCGGCCTGGCGCGATTGCTTTAGCGCCAGTTCGCGCGTCAGGGTGATGACGCAGTGCAGCTTGGGATCGAACTGCTCCAGGCGTTTCAGATAAATGTTGGTGAGGCGCTCGGAGGTTAGTTTTCGCGTCTCGATCCAGCGCGAGAGATGCGTGACAGGAGCGAAGGCAATATCCTCATCTCGCGCGGGCAGTGCTGCGGAATCAATTGGACTGCGCACAAACTTGTCGTGCTCCGGGCCTGACTTTTGCCCCGGCAGCACGGGATTCCAGCGCGTCGCCGGGGCGATGGTCTTCTCCAGAGCTAGTTTGCGAGGGCCGGTACGCCTCTCGTAGATTGCCGCCATGGTCTTACGCCAACTGGCGGCGGCCACGGCGCGCTCTTCCGCAGTCATCTCGAACTGCACCAGCTTTTCAGATTCGGCGAAGGTCGTAACCGACACTTCCGGACCAACGGCTGGCCCGGCTCCAAATGCAGGTGGTGCACCAGGCGCCAGAGCTTCCTGATCTCGCATCGGGGGAGCCTGTCCCGCCGGATTTTGCGCATCCTGAGTTTGCCCCTGGCTTCGCAGCGCTGCCCCCAGCACGCCAAGAGATGTGACTGTCAGAAATTGTCTGCGCGATTTCGCCATGAATCCTCCGCAGGGCATTGTAGCTGCCCTGCGGAGTTGGTATGAAATAGGAGGTAGTGGGTGGGAGACTTAAGCTAACCGCTACGGACGCCTCACGGCTTCTCGACATGGTCGATGACGAGAACCTGCATGGGTTCGGTTTGCGGTACTAGCTTCAGGCCAAGCTGGTCTTCAAGTGCTGTGAAAAGCGTAGAGGTAGAAGAGGTGGACGATGCGTCGGCGGCGGGAGCGATCCCCATCAACTTATTCATGCCGGCTTCGCTCGGGCTCGGCGTCCAGCGCAGGGAAAAGTCGTAGTTGCCTTTGAGTCCGGTTTTATCCAGAACGGTGTGGCCCAGTTGCCACGAGAGCTGTTCTACCAGCGGCGCCAAAGTGGTTCCGTGATCCGTCAGCTCGCCCGGCCCCATCTTCATCATGCCCTTTGGCGGAAGCGGGCTCTCGGGCCCGTTGTTACCGTCGGGGATTATGGATGCAAGGGCCGCTTCTTTTAGTTTGGGACCGCCCTCAGCGACAAGCAGTTCGTAGACTGGAAGGTCTTTGGTCTCGCGATGCAGCGTCAGCTTGAAACGGTCGGCTAAGAGCGCCTGCAGCGTCAATTGCATCCGCCCGATGCCGATAGCGCCGGTAGGTGGACAGTCGTGATCGCAAGCGAGGACCATTTTCGTCTTATCCGGGGCTGGCGAGTCCGGCAGCTTGAGATCGATGTCATATTTTTCGGTGCTGATCCAATCCGGCGCTCCTGAAATCAGATCGGCCTGGACTCCGTATGCCATTCCGAGGACAGTCTGCAGCGTAGCGCCCTTGGCCGTGACGCCGTCCGGGCCGAACATGATCCCGACGGGCCCATCCAAGCCGTCCACAGGTTTGTGCGGTTCGACCGAAGCGGATTTGTAGAGCGGGGCACTGGCGCCTGTGCTTTCCGCCTGTTCTTGCGCTCGAACTTGCGGCGCGTTCACCACGCCGAACACGATCGGCAAGGCGAGGGCCAGCACTCCAGCCGTGCTGAGCAATAGTTTTCTTCCGAAATCCAGTTTTCGTGCAATTCGTTCGGTCATGATGTTCACCATCCTTTTTTTAAGATCAGAACCCGTAACCCCAGAAACACAAGCCAGCGGAGATCCCAGACAGAATTCACACACCTTCAAAATGCTCTCGGCATACAGTTGCCGTTCGCTGCCCATCGCCACCACGGCTTCATCGCAGGCGCGTTCGCGTTCGTCGACCAGCCGCGCTCCCAACCACCACACCAGGGGATGGAACCAGAAGACCGCTTCCACCACCATGTGGATCGCGGCAGCCAGGTTGTCGCGACGCCGCACATGCCACAACTCGTGCGCCACAATCGGTTCCAGGTGCGAGTCCTCCAGGTGCTCGGAGATTCCTTCGGGCCAGATCAAGACCGGCCGCGTGATACCAAAAATCCCCGGCTCCATGGAAGCCTGCGACGAAACCATCGCAATCGGCTTTCGCATGCCCGTCATACTCTCCAAACGCCGCAGTGCCTCTACTTCGCGCCCTTCGAGCAGCGGCTGCGCTGCCCGCAAGGCGAGGGAAACCTTGCGCCAACGCGCGCACCAGACACAAAGAGCCACGGCGAATCCGCACAGCCAGATTGCAGCAAGAATCGAAGGAACCAGATCGAGCAAAGTCACAGAGATCATTGACGGAGCGCCCTGCGAGCTCATTGGCATCGCGATGGTCGATCGCGTGAAGGGCTGGCTGAATCCTTCCACGGCGAAGTAGAATGCCGCAGTCGTATCGTTGGAAGCGCCGCTGGAAGAGTGGGATCCTGCCAGATAGCTTCCGACGTTGACGAGCAACGAAAACGGAATCAGGAATTTCACCGACGCAGCCAGCCAAAGTCCAAAACGTATCCGAGCGTGGTTTTTGCGCAGGCTCAACGTCAATAATCCAGCGGCGGCGGCGAACAGCGTCGATTGCCATAAGTGATTGCCCAAGCCGGGGGCGATCGAGCTCCACATCGCGGATAAATGGTTCGGTGTCATTTCGCTTTGTCCTTCCCCTCCAGCTTGCGCAGAACTTTCTCGGCTTCCTTTACATCTTCGAGAGTTAGTTGACCGGATTCGATCAAGTGCGCCATGACGGGTTGCGTGCGCCCGCCAAAAACGGCCAACAGATCGTCGATCAACTTCCGCTGCGCGGCATCGCGCGAAACCGCAGCTTCGAAAATATGAAAGTTTCCGACCTTCTTAATCCGGCGCACCGCCGCCTTGCCCTCCAACCGATAGACCGTGGTCTGGATGGTGGTGTAGGCTGGCCTGCCTTTTTCCGAGAACGCTTCCTGAATCTCGCGGATGGAGGCCTGGCCACGGGTCCAGAGCGTCTCCATGATCTGCAGTTCCAGCTTGCCTAATTTCGGTCCCGCCATGTGATCTCCTACCGACGTATGCATTACTACTACATATGTAGTTTATGTGTCAAGCTTTTTTCGTGAACCGGGCCTTGACGCTCTGTGGAGGATTTCACCCCGGAAATCCACAGGAGGCTGTGACATCCGTCACCGACTTTGTGGTTTGTGCTGGCTTAGGCTGAGATGCTTTCCCGGTAGTCCTCCGAGCAGACGTCAGATTCTTGAGGTCTTCCCCATGCATGGGAGAAGTTGCAGTGGTCTGCTCGTGGCTTGGGTTTTGATTTTCTTGCCGGGCATGATGCGCGGGCAGGCGTCGCCCGGGCAGTCGCACGTCGATTCCGTGCCCGACTTTACAGCCCCGCTTCAGCCAGAGCCGTCGCCGGACGTGGCTCAACCGGACATAGCTCGACCCAACTTGGCTCAACCCCCGCCGCGCGCGCAGTTGCGGCCCCACCTACCGGTCAATCCGCCGGTCGAACCCATCCACAACCTGCCTTCAGGATTTGGCTTTCCCGTGCTCGCGCGTGCTGCGGGGACCATTTTTTCCGGCGCCGTCACCGCGATTCGAAGAAGGCCGGCAAGTCAGAGTGAGGCGGTTGAAACGGTTGCCATTACCTTTCGGGTTGAGAATGCGATTCGCGGAGCTACTCCCGGCCAAGACCTGACGATCTCGCAGTGGATTGGGCTGTGGTCAAGCGGCCAGCGTTACCGGGTCGGAGAGCGGGTGCTTTTGTTTCTCTATCCTCCGAGCAAGCTGGGATTGACGAGTTGCGTCGCCGGAGCGATGGGGCGTTTCACGATTGATCCACGCGGCCGCATCTTGCTCTCTGCACAACACCTTTCAGCCTTTCGGGAGAATGCCGTGCTGGGCGGGAAATCGCGTGTAAGCTTCAGCGACTTCGCGTTGGCGGTGCGGCAGGCGGGTGAGGAGGAATGAGCGTAATCGGACGTGACCATACCAACGAAGTGACCATGACAACCAGGTCGATGAGAACCATGACCATGAGAGCCGTGACGATGAGCGTGACGATGAGAAAGATGACATGTACCGCTCGTTCATTTCTCTTCCGGCTGGCTGCGGCCGCGGCGATGATCTTCTTTGTCGCATTGCTTTCCCGCGCCGGGGGGCCGAAGTGCGTTGCCGGAACGAGCTATTTCACCTCCACCACCGCGGGCCAGCCGCTGATCTGGCCGCAGGGATTGATTAGCTACTACACCGATCAAGGTGATCTGAGCCCGATCTTGCCCCACGCGTCCGCCAACAGCTTCGTCGCCAGCGCTTTCAGCGTGTGGACCTCGGTCCCGACAGCCGCAATCATGGCCACGAGCGGGGGCCAACTGGCCGAGGATGTAAACGGGACGAACGTGATCCTGAATGCGGACGGCACGATCACCATGCCTGCCGATATTCAGCCCACGGCGACGAGCACGCCGGTTGGCGTGGTTTACGACTACGACGGTTCTGTGACCGACGCCCTGATCGGAAGCGGCGCGGGCGACTCCAGCCAGTGCTTCTTCAACGCCGCCTACGGAGGCGACGACAGTTACGGCGCAACAGCAACCTACCAGCACGCGCTGATCGTGATCAACGGCCAGTGCGCGCTGCAGTCGTCGCAACTCACTGACCTCGAATACCGGCTGGTCCGCGTGATCGGCGGTGTGTTGGGCGTGGGCTGGTCGCAGGTAAACCCCAACGTGCTCGGCGGCTCCCCGCATCCCACGCCCGCCGATTACGCAGGCTTCCCGGTAATGCACGAAACCGATCCCCTCGTCTGCGTCCCCATCACTCTCTGTTACGCCAATCCTTACAGGCTGGCGATGGATGATGCAGCCTCAGTTTCGCGGCTGTATCCGGTCACGACAGAAAATCAGTCGAGCTTTTCAAGCAAGCAGGTTTTTTCAGCGGCCACGGCGCGCATCCACGGATCGGTGTGGTTTACCGGTACTCAGGGAAATCCGACGCAGGCCATGCAGGGGGTTAACGTCGTGGCGCGCTGGATCGATCCCTCGACCGGGCTGCCGTCGCGTCAGTATGCTGCGGCGGCGGTGTCCGGCTTCCTCTTCAGCGGGGACGCGGGCAATCCGGTGACCGGCTTTTACGACGCGCTGGGAGATCCGCTGGCGGAGTGGGGATCGAACAGCCCATCTCTGGAAGGCTTCTTCGACCTGGCCGGGCTCGAACCGCCCAGCGGGAGCACGCAATATCAGTTGAGCGTCGAGCCACTCGATCCGACCTGGTCGGCAGAGGTTGGCCCCTACTCACCTGGTCCGGTCGCGCCTTCGGGCTTGGCCCAGCCAATCGTGATCACGGTCGCTCCGGGCAATGACGTTGAGCAGGACATCGTTATGAGCGGCGCTGCGCAGCCTTTGCCCCATACTGCTTCCACCTGGACTGCTCCGTCCCCGGTGCCCACGGCGGGAGATTGGATGGCGACGCTTGCAGATTATGGGGACATGACTTACCTCGCTCTGTCTGCGCAAGCAAATCGCACCTTGTCGGTGGCTGTGACCGCGCTCGATGGATCCGGCAATGCGAGCGTGCTGAAGGCCCAGCCGGTAGTCGGCATGTGGGCTGCATCCGATCCAGCAGGCAGCGCAGCAGGGGCGTCAACGCCTTCGCCCTTCAATCAAGTCACGTATGGGCTGACCCGGCTGGATGCACAAATCAACGCGTCAACGAACTTTCTGATCGGGATTTCAGATGTGCGCGGCGATGGCCGCCCCGACTACCTTTACCACGCCTACGTCTTGTATGCGGATTCGGTGTCTCCCGCGCGCATCGGCGTAAATGGCGGCGCAGTCATATTGAGAGGTACTGGATTTTATTCAGGACTTACAACTGCCATCGGCAGCGTTGCGGTAACTCCACTCGCGGTCAGCGCAGGGCAAATGATCTTTGCCGCTCCGCCGGCAACCGACAGCACCCAGAACATTACGGTCAGCGATCCGGCGAGCGGCGGATCCTCCATCATGACCAGTGTGCTGACGTACGGGGCTGCCGCCGGCGACACCATCGTTCTGCTGAGCGGGCTTAATCCTTCCACTCCCGTGGGCACGCAGGCGGCGAGTCCAATGAGCGTACGCGTGCTGGCGTCCGATGGCGTTACTCCAGTCAGCGGTGCGACCATCGGATGGAGCGCCGGCAATGGCGTGCAACTTTCAGCTTGCAGCGGCGGGTCGTCGTGCTCGGTTACTAGCGATCAGAGTGGGGACGCTGCAACGTGGCTTACGCCCACAGCGGTGGGCGTGGCAACGATTACAGCAACGCTGGCCCCGGGAGTTTATAGTCCGTCGCCGTCGGTCAGCGCCACCCTCAATGCGACAGAGACAGCCTCTGACATTGGACTGATGACGCCGTATCTGTATATCTCCCAGGGTGCCACGGTGAGTGTTCCGCTCACCGCCCGCATTTTGAGCAACGGCGTGCCGCAGAACAATATGCCCGTGAACTTCAGCGTGGTCAAAGGCACCGGCGAGCTCAACGCGGCCACCGCTTCAACCAGTTCCGGCGGTTACGCTACGACGACGCTAACAGTCACGCAACTAGCTTCACTGGTTCAGGTAATCGCGTGCGTGGCTCCAACAAACGCACCCTGCCAAACTTTCTATGCGAACCCAGTGCCGCTTCCGCAACAAAACCTGCAGCCCGTTTCTGGTGCCGGGCAGGTGTCGACGCGCGCCTCGTTTCAACCGGTCGTGGTGCGTGTGACGGATTCTTCCTCGCCGTCTAATCCCGTGATCGCCGCCGGAGTGGGATTTCAAACCACTGTGCTGCGTCCACTTGGAAGCTCAAGCGGTGAGCCTAATCCCACCAACCCTCCCATGCCGGTGATCCTGCAGGTCAGCCAGAGCGATGCGACTTCGGACTTGAACGGGTTGGCGACTCTTGTGCCTTCACCCGGCGGATTTAGCGCGCCCCTGGAAGTGGATGTTACGGTCTCCGCCGGAACGACTGCTTGGCTCGACGATCCCCTATTCGTGCTGTCGGCCTTGACCCAATAGAGGGACGGCATCCGGGCGGTCGAAACCGTATTTTCCGTTTCGCAGCCTTTGTTAATACTCTTGAACGTTGTTTTTGCTACTCGGACTGAGGTATGGGGCAAAAGCACTTTAGTCGAGGTGAGACCCTAGCGGCACGGCTGAAGCTGTGCCCTTCCAAAATCAAAACCTTCCCCGGATCAAAGCTCGGCATTCTTTCGCAGACTTACTTCACCGTGACGGTCAGCAGCTGTGCGCCGCTGACCACGTAGTCGAGGGGCGGGGTTGCGGTTTCGTCCACGCTGGATTCTCCGCTGACGATCATTTCCTGGTTGCCGCGCATTCCGTCCATAATGTTCATGACTGAGATGGGCAGCGTCGGCATGACTTTGTCTGCGACGCGAGCTTCCGGATCAGCTTCGAGCAGGGAAACGTAGAGACGATTGTTGGCGTGCTCCTTGTTGAGGAGCGCAATGGTCGAGGCTAGATCGAGCTTGCGGCCGAAGGCTTGATTGGTGCGGCCCACGCGGTCGAGCGTTTCGCCGTCGCTGACTAAAATGCGCAACGTCCCTTTGCCGGCCGAAGTCGGAATCTTCACCGGAATCTGGCGTACAACGCGCTCGCCGCGATAGGGAGCAAGCACGGTTTCGACAATGATCTCATCGCCAGGGCGGGCTTCGGTCACGTCGGTCCGCGCGCTCTCGAGGCGCGCCCAGCGCCGTTCGCGGACTAGGTCAAAGTCGAGCTTCACACTCTTTACTGCAGGCGCGTTGTAGGGATTGTCGTAGATGCGTCCGAAGCGCTCGCCCAGCGAAAGCGCGGCGGCCATCGCCGCGGGCTGACCGTTGTCCGCCGGAACGAACATGTTCTTCAACGCCACTTCAGGAAAGCCTTTAACGTTGATGCTGCCGTTGAGCCGGTAAGTGATTTCTTCGCCGTATTCATTTACGCCATGCAGCGCGTTGAAAACCGTCGCCATAATCGCAACTGGACTCAGGCGCGGGTTGTTCAGCACTTCGAAGTGAAAGTCTTTTTGGGGCGCGCCGGCGGCAGTATGGATGGTCAGCGTCACTGGAATCATCTCGGGCTGCTTGTTGAACACGCCCATAATGCCGGTGTGGCGATCCTGCACGAACACTCCCGCCTGCTCGGTCGTGTTGACGATCTTGAAGGCGTTGAGCGGCGAAGGCAGCGTGGCCAGCACCTGCGCCTTGTTCATGGGCAAGTCGACGGAGCCGAACTGCAGCAGAGGATGTCCGCAGGCTAGCAGGCGCTGGGGATCGATGTAGGTCACGGTACAGGTGGCGGCGATATCCATATCGCCGCGAACCAGAATCGCGCTGACGGCCGAGCCGGCTTCGAGGGGCTCGGGCTGCTTATCTTCGCTGACCGAACCTGCGCCCATCACAGGAATGACTCCGGCGGAGGCGAACTGAGGGGCGAAGCGGCGCACGGTGTCTTCGGAAAATCCGTTGAAAACGAGGGGCGCCTCGATCGGTTGAAGGTAGTTTGCGAAACCTTGTGTCGACCCCTGAAGATCCGCGGTCTCGCCGGGGGCCGCGGTTTTTCCCGCGGCGGTGGTCACCGTCGGCTTGGTCGCCGCGGCTTCTTCGGCCGGCGATTTGTCGAGGCCGTTGATCTCGAGCATATCGGCGATCGGGGTAACGCCGGCGATCGGCTCTTTGGAAAATTCGCCGATGCGGAAGGCGAGTGCGCCCGCGAGCTTGCCATCGAGATATACAGGGCTGCCGCTCATGCCCGCGACCACGCCGGTGTATTCCACTTTCGTCCCGTGCAGGCGGACGAGAATCATGTCGCCTTTCGGTCCGTTCACGTTGCGCAGAACGCCGAGAACTTCCACGTCCATGCGCTCCGGCTTTACGCCCTCAAATACCGTGAGGGCATAGCCACGCATGCCGGTATGGATCTGGTCCACCGGAATGGTCGGCTGCGAGCTTTGTGCGGCCAGATTTATAGACAGGGATAGAAAGGAACGAGAAGCGCAGCAACTACTTTTTTCATGCGAAGCCCCGACAGAACCCGCCAACAGGTCCCATTACAGATTAGACTCGGACCAACCGTGATTCGTTGCCAGGATGGGCCAGGAGGGAGAGATCTGGGACCGGGCAAAACATCCCAATTGCGAATCCTTGCGTCTATACTAACACAGAGACTTTCCGGGGTTTACCCATGTTTAATCGTCAGATGCTTAATCAGAAAGACCATTCCAAGCTTAGAAATCAGAAGCGTTTGGGAGTTAGTGTAGGGCTGGTGATCTGCCTGGCATTGTGCGCATGTTTGCCGCTTGCGGCCCAGGACCAAGCAGCTCAGCCCCCGGCTCAAACTCCATCGCAAGCGCCCGCTGCGCAAGTTCCGGCTAGCCAGGCTCCGGCCGCCCAAACTCCAGACAATGGCAAGCCCAAGCAAGATGTGCCCGATGAAGCCGGAGGTCCCACCGACAACGTGGGTCCGTATGCGATTCCAAAGAAGAAGACCGACGACGCTGCACCACCCCCGCCACCGGTCACTCCGAAAAAGATCGAGGACATCCCCGATTATTCGCTGAAGGTGAACGTGCCGCTGGTCAATGTGGATGTGCTGGTTACATCCAAAGACGGGCAGTTCATTCCCGGATTGAAGCAGGACAATTTCCGCATCATGGAAGATGGTGTTCCGCAGCAGGTGACGCACTTCGGCGTGTCGCAGGCGCCAATTACGGCCGTGCTGCTGGTAGAGTTTGCCTCGACGAGCTACACCTTTCTGGTCGACGCTCTGCAGGCGTCGTACGCTTTCGCGAATACGCTGAAGAAAGATGACTGGGTTGCCGTGTCGTATTACGACATGCAACCACACATCCTGGTGGACTTCACGCAGGACAAGCGGGCTGTAGTTGGAGCGCTAAATCAGTTGCGCATCCCGGGCTTCGCCGAAACCAATGTGTTCGACGCTCTTTATGACACGCTCGATCGCCTCGATCGGGTGGAGGGGAAGAAGTACATCATTCTGGTGACGACCGGCGTCGACACGTTCAGCCGGCTCACCCTCGACAAAATTATGAAGAAGGTCAAAGACACCAAGGATGTGACCATCTTCCCGATGAGCGTCGGCTGGATGCTGCGGAACTATTGCGAAACCAACCCACGTGCGTATCAATGCCACAACGCGCACGGCATGGGCATTCCGGTCGGGCACATGGACTACCTGCAGGCCGACAACGAGATGAGGACCTTCGCCGCCATGACCGGAGGCCGCGCTTATTTCCCGCGCTTTCAGGCCGAGTACGGCGAGGACTTTCAGGATATTTCGAACGACATTCGCAACGAGTACACGATCTCCTACGCGCCCACCAATTCGAAGCTGGATGGAACCTACCGCAAGCTGAAGGTCCAGTTGGTAGCGCCGGACGGCGGTCCGTTGAAAATACGAGACCAGAAGGGCAAAGACGTGAAAGTCGAGGTGGTCTCGCGCGACGGGTACACGGCGAAGCACACGGTGGATTAGCTTCACTCGCCACCACTGAGTACTAAATTAAAATCCGTGGAATAGATGGTCGAGCAGGAAGAAGATTGCTGCGCCTACGAAGACCAGCAGCGCCATTTTCATCGCCGGCTCTTTGTTCACCTCGGGAATCAAGTCGGACGCTGCGACGTAAATCGTGACTCCCGCCGCCAGCGGCAGCCCAGCGCCCACATGATGGCGGAACAGCGCCATGGTCAGAACGCCCGCCAGGGTTGAACCTCCCAGCACCACCGATGCACCCCAAGCCGTACTGCGACTGCGTCCGCTGGCCAGCATCACGGAACTCACGGTGAATCCTTCGGGAATCTTGTGCAGAAAAATCGCGAGAAAAATCAGCCAGCCCAGCCAGTTCGAAACCAGAAATCCCGAGGCGATGGCGATGCCATCAAAAAACGTGTGAATGATGAGCCCGAACAGAACTGAGTATCCCTTGTGGGAATGCATGAACTCGTCACGATGCGTCTCTTCGCCGAAGTGGAAGTGCGGCGTGACCGTGTGCTCGAAGAAGTGGACGATCAAATAGCCAAGTAATACGAGAGATGATGCGGATCGACCGCGGAGCTCAAAGCTTTCCGGGACCATTTCGACTAGAGCGGTGGCCAGCATGAATCCCGCGCCCAGCGCGACAAAGTAGCGGAGATAGCGTCGCTCCCAGTGCCGCTGCACGATGATGGCGCCGCCGAAAACATTGGCCGCGGCGGCAGTGAGGCCAAGCAGGATGCTGGTGACAATGGGATGCATAGAGTCGAGCGCTGACTACTACTTCTTCGCAGCTGCTGTTTGTTTCTGCAATTCAGCGAGGAATGACTGCTCCCGTTCGCTCACGTAGTTTTTGTAGCCTTCCGGATCTATGTATGGGTTCGCCCCGCGGGCGCTCAGTCTCGCGAACTTTGCTTCCATGTCGTAGTAGATGCCGTGAGCGCCCAGAAAAATGTCGCAAGGCAGCGATTTGAGCACGCGAAAGCCGCGCGCATAATCATCGGCAATCTCAGGATAGCGCTCATTGTTCACGAGTTTGTATCCGGGATTGACGTTCGGGCTGCCCACGATCACGACATCGTAAGATTTGCCCGCCTCGCTCACTCGCAGGCCCCAGGTAGTGCAGCCTCGGGTATGCCCAGCAGTCTTGTGCGCGGTCAGCACCGTGTCGCCGAGTTTCACCGTGTCGCCATCGTGCAGTACTCGGTCAACCTTCGCCGCTGGATAACGGAGCGTTGCATTGTCTCCATACTGAAAGTCGCTCTCGCCGCCCGATTCTACGACGCTTACATCCCCATCCATGACCATGTACTTGGCGCTGGTCAGCTGTCTGATCTCGGCGCTGCCGGCGTCGTGGTCGAAGTGAGCATGGCTGATCAGCAGAATTTTGACGTCGCTGAAATGAAATCCCAGCTTTTCGATGCTCTCGCGGATCGAAGGAACTGAAGTTTTCAAATTGCTGTTAATCAGAATGTGCCCGGCGGGTGTCGTAATCAGGTACGACGCTAACCCGCGGCTGCCCACGTAGTAAATGTTGCCAATCATGTGGTGTGGAGGGAAGGGTTCGCTCCAATCTGGCGAGTCAGGGACCGCGACACTGACTTGGGAGCTCTTGCCCGCAGCGGGATTAGTTGCAACGCTTGATTGCGCGAACAAACCGGCGGCGAGCGCCAACATCAAGCCGGGCAACATTAGGCGTTTGAGCATATCCGGAAGAGTATACGTCGGTGCGAAGACAGACTACCCGCTATGCCGGATGTGCATCACGTCGCCGTCCTGCACGATGTAGTCTTTGCCTTCGAGGCGTAGCGCGCCTTTGGCGCGCGCGTTGGCTTCAGAGCCCGCTTCGAGAAGCTGATCCCAGCGGATGGTTTCGGCGCGGATGAAATGCTTTTCGAGATCGGAATGGATGGCGCCGGCCGCTTCTTGGGCGCGGCTGTGCGCAGGAACCTGCCAGGCGCGGCACTCGTCTTCGCCGGCGGTGAAGAATGAAATCAAGCCGAGTAACTTGTAGGTCGTGCGAATGAGGCGAACCAGGCCGCTTTCCGTCAGACCGTAGCTCGAAAGAAATTCTGCGGCGTCGGCGTCGCTCATTTCGGCGAGTTCAGCTTCGACCTTCCCGCAAATCGCCGTGGCCGCAGCGTTCGGGCGCGCCGCACTCTCTCTGAGCTTGTATTTGCTGACGGCATCTTCGAGTTCCTTGCCGAGTTCCGTCGACTCGCCGATGTTGAGCACATAAAAAATCGGCTTCTCACTCAGGAACATGAAACCGCGAAGGCGCTTCTTGTCCTCGGGTGTCATCTCCATTTCGCGCAGCGGTTTCTCGGCTCCGAGGTGCGCGTTGGCGCGTTTGAGCAGCTCGAATTCTTTTTCGAGGTCCGGAGTCTTCATCTTCTTCAAATCTCTTTCCAACCGCTCGAGCCGTTTTTCGATCTGGCCAAGATCGCTGACCATCAGGTCGAACTCAACGTTCTTGATGTCGCGCAGCGGATCAATCTCCGCGACCAGAGGCACGGCAGGGTCTTCAAACACTCGGACAACGTGGGCGAGCGCGTCGACCTGGCGAAGATGGCCGATGTAGGCGGTCTCCTTGAGCGCGTCCTGGCCGATGGCGCCGACGTCGACGTATTCGACGGAGGTGTGGGTCAGCTTCTTAGGGTTGTAAAGCGCAGCCAGGCGATCGAGTCGGTCGTCCGGAACCTTGGCAACTCCTATGTGCGCCTCGCGCGGGTTGCTGGTCTGCGCGGAAAGGTGCGCCTTGGTCAGAATGCGGAACAGCGATGTCTTGCCTACCTGAGGCAGGCCAATAATGCCGGTTTTCATAAAGGGCTCTGAGGTGTTGGTGTTTGGCTTTTTGCTGGTGCGTGGTCGAACGAAAGACAAGCTTTAACGGCGCTGTCATGGCACGTCAAGCAACCTTTGAGAATAAACGATCAAGCGGAAATTGCCCAGACGAGAGAACGGGGTGATCGTCCCGAGCTCGGCCATGTGGTATTCAAAATCGACAGAGTCTGCCGTACAATGAAAGGGCTTTTCCTTCGCCGGGATGGCGGAACTGGCAGACGCAGCGGACTCAAAAGCGGATGCTACTTACCTCTTAAGTATAAGTAAATAAATAAGATAATTGCGTGTCGGCAGACGCGGCGGATTTTTATCGCTTAAGTGCTTGAGGACACTGGCTATTCGGGACGGCACAAATTCGCGGACTCTTCCATAGCCCGCCAACCGGGAGTTCCGCGCGGGTCGGAAAGTCGACAGGTTGGGTGACGCCTTAGTGTTTGCCCTATGGTCCCCTAATCCGTATGAAATTCCGGGTTCACCAAACCAATCAGCTCCTCGCGAACCCCATGAAGGATCTCTCGCGATAAGTTGGGATCGGACACAGCACGGGATAGATTGATCGCTCCGAGCAGAGCGCTCAGAATAAGCAGGGCACGCCGGCGCTTATCCGAGCGCCGGTTCGATGGAAGAAGGGCGCTGAAGAACGCCAGGCTCCGCTTTACCCGCGCCGTGTACAGGGCCCGCGCGGATTTGCTCCCCCGGGTCATGTCGCCTACTAACGCTCCCATCGCACAGCCGGTTCCCGGCGCATCGCGGTGTGCCTCCGTCAGATAGTTCTGGAGAAGGTGCGCCATGTCGGCCGAATGCTCTTCCCAAACGTCAAGATCCTTGAATGCCGCTGCGAGCGCCTCCACGACCAGTTCATCGCGCGATCCGAAGTGTTTGTAGAAACCGCCGACAGTAACACCAGCCTCCTTCATGACATCGGCAACGCCGATGCCTTCCAGACCAAGTTCGCGAAACCTCTTGGCAGCAACTTTCACGATCCGAGTGTGCGTCTCCGCCTTGTCACTCTTCGAATAACCCATTTGCCGTCACCATCTCTTCCCGAGTTCGCATTTATGGCTCCCTGCAGGAAGAGCCCCTAGAGTATCAGCGTACTCTTCAGCGGTTGGATGCAAACTGTCGCATCCTTGGTGCAAGAAGCTTATTGCATCAATAGTAACCATGAACGGCTTTCCGAAATGAAGCGGCACCAAAATGTCTCGAAAAGATTTTGTAAAATACTTTGCAACTTCTGGAGTACGATCATACTCTAGTGTAGAGAAAGCGCAGAATCAACCTGGTCCCCAGCACAGGAGAAGCAATATGAGCAACTCGTCCCCAGAACGAAATAAAGCAATCGTGCTCGAAGCATTCGAGACACTGTTCAACAAGCGTGACTATGCGGCTGCGGAACGCTTCTGGTCACCGAACTACATTCAGCACAGCGCGCACATACCGCCAGGTCGGGAAGGACTGTTCAATCTCGTCCGCTCAGTGCCGGAGACGTTGCACTATGAGAACCAGCTGATCATCGCAGAAGGCGATTACGTCATAGCGCATGGCCGCTTCACGGGGATGGGCAAGCCCGCCGCCTGGATCGCAGCCGACGTTGTCCGGTTCGAAGACGGTCTTCTCAAAGAGCATTGGGACGTTTTACAGGACGAGGCCACCAAGGCCGATTCTGTGAGCGGCCTTCCCATGTTCGGCGACACATTCCCAAAGTGAGGGCCAAAAACAACGCAATCGCCGTGAATGCGTTCGTCACTCTTTTACAAGCCGAAGGAGGCAGAAACTATGACGTCATCCGTTGTTTCAAATGAAATATATGTGATTTTAGGAGCGACCGGGAACACCGGCTCGATCATCGCCAATTCTCTGCTGTCAGCGGGCAAAAAAGTACGCGTCGTGGGACGCGACTCGGGGCGACTACAACGCTTTGTGGACAAAGGTGCTGAAGCGTTCACGGCTGATATGAGCGATGCCGCTGCGCTCACTAAAGCTTTCAGCGGAGCGCGCGCCGCATATCTGATGTTGCCGCCGGCGAAATCCCGGGAGGAGCAGGAGCGAGATAGCGACGCCATTGCGAAAGCTGTAAAAGAGTCCGGCCTGCGCTACGCGGTGCATTTGAGCAGCTACGGCGCGCAGGTTGCGGAAGGTGCCGGTCCAGTCTCGGGACTGCATTCTTCGGAACAAAAACTGAACGCCATCGAAGGTTTAAACGTTCTGCACTTGCGCGCCGCGTATTTCATGGAGAACAGTCTCGCGGCGATCGGCATGATTCACGGGATGGGGATCTTCGGGAATGCGTTGCGACCCGACCTGAAGATTCCCATGGCCGCGACGCGCGACGTTGGTGACTACGCCGCGCAGCGCCTCCTGCGCCTGGATTTTCCCGGCAAACAAACGCGCGAACTGCTTGGGGAGCGCGATCTCTCGATGACGGAAGCCACCGCAGTGATTGCGCGCGGCATCGGCAAACCGGATCTGCATTACGAGCAGTTCCCGTACGACCAAGTGCAGCAGGCATTAACGCAATTGGGTGTTCCGCCGAAGGGTGCTGCTATGTACATCGAGATGTACAAATCCATCAACGCAGGACTCCTTGTTCCTTTGGAGCCGCGTTCGCGGGATAACACAACGCCTACTTCCTTCGAAAGATTTGTGCAGGATGTTTTTGTGGCTGCGTATCACGGGAAGGCCCCCAGCGCTTAGGCCCGGCCCTCGGGCTGGCACCGGTTGTGCCTGTTTGCAGGCGAGAGTTCTGGAGAAATCAATGACGACAACAAAGGCAATACGGCTGGCTTCGGTGGTCACTGCAATCAATGTCCTGGTCGCGAGCGGCTTTTCCATTGTGGGGATCATCCGTCCGCAATACCTGCTCCCCGCGGGATCCGTTCCAACGCAGGCGTCGTTGATATTGGCGATGTACGCGGCGGGACGCACAATTCCTCTGGCTTTATCCGCGTTGTGGGCGATCTACAAGCAGGCGGCGCCTGCGTTGGTACTCCTGGGTGCGCTCGCCGGCACCATGCAACTGCTCGATGCCGGAATCGGCCTGTTTGAGCATGATCTTGGGAAATGCGCTGGGCCGCTTTTTATTGCAGTCCTCCAATTCCTCGTCGTGTATCTGCTTCAAAGATCCGTGCGGATCACGCCGCAAACCAAACGCGGACAGGCTCAGGCCTGATGGAGTGGCGGTTGCGTCTGACTACAGACGAGGGCCGACTAACTGATTGTGAGAAACGGGAGAATACGTATGAAAAACGCCAAGGAACTCATGCTTGAAGGAGAAGGAACCATGGGAAACGAAGGCTCTTATACAGCTCTCGGGCTGAAAGCATGGAAAGCCCAAATGGATCGGGCGGACAAGCTTTTTGGAGTCCTCTCGCCCGAGCAGGTTCTGCAGGAAATAGCGCCTGGCAGAAACAGGCTGCTCTACTTGTGGGGACATCTGACAGCCATTCACGACGCGATGCTGCCGCTGCTGGGGCTGGGAAAACGAAGTTATCCCGAGTTTGACGTTGCCTTCGTCATTAATCCTGACAAGTCGCAGACCGTCACTCCTTCGCACGAAGAGATTCGCCGAGCATGGATTACCGTAAACGGAGAATTGTCGAAAGGGTTCGAAAAAATGTCGCCGTCCGACTGGCTCCAGCGTCACTCTGCCGTGTCGGAAGAAGAGTTCGCGAAAGATCCTTCGCGTAATCGCTTCTCCATCCTGCTCAGCCGCACAAATCATCTCTCTTATCACCTCGGCCAGGCTGTGCTTGGACTCAAGTGATTGAACGTGAAGCATCGGAGCTGGGAGTTTCAGCTCAGCAACAACGGAGAAGGCAATGACCAAAAAGCTCGCAGGCAAGACCGCCGTCATCACCGGCGGAACAGAAGGGATTGGGTTCGCTACGGCAAAACTTTTCGTCCAAGAGGGTGCTTACGTCTTCATAACGGGCCGTCGCCAGAAGGAACTCGACGAAGCCGTGAAGGCAATCGGCGCCAACGTTTCTGGAATTCAGGGCGACATCGCCCAACTGGCCGACCTTGATCGTTTTTACGAGAGCGTCTCCAAGGCGAAGAGGCGAATCGACATTGTTTTCGCTAATGCCGGCGTGGGCGAATTCGTTGCCTTTGGGGCCGTCACCGAAGAGCATTTTGACAAACTATTCAACATCAATGTGAGGGGAACGCTGTTCACGGTGCAAAAGGCTTTACCGCTGCTGAATGATGGCGGCTCGATCATTCTCAACGGCTCTGTCGCGAGCATCAAGGGCACAGCTGCCTTCGGAGTCTACGCAGCAAGTAAAGCCGCAATCCGATCTTTCGCGCGAACCTGGACTACGGACCTGAAGGACCGTCGTATCCGCTCAAACGTTGTTAGTCCAGGTCCGATCGATACGCCGCTGGCAAGTCGCCAGTCCGCAGATGTGATTGCGCAAATTGTGTCTACCATCCCCATGGGACGCATGGGGAAACCGGAGGAAGTTGCCAAGGCCGCGCTGTATCTGGCATCCGACGACTCAAGTTTTGTGACAGGTATTGAACTGTTCGTTGATGGGGGCCGAGCGCAAGTCTGAGCGACTCCCCCGGTTAGGAGAAATGTCAATGATTACCCAACAGGCTTCCATCAACCACGCGGATCGCGACCTATACGCACGGGAGAAGGTCTTGAATTCCGCCATAGTTGCCGCCGATATCAGCAGCGGCTGGGAAGAGTATCTCCAGATTCTTGACGCGTTCTACGCCGATCATGTCGAGGTCAGCGAAGGCACGGAGAGTGGCTCGGTATTTGGCCGGGAGCAGATTCGCGCACTCCTCTTAAAACTCCTTGTCCCGGTTCATGTAATGGCTGAGATTGGCGGCCTGTTGGTACAGATTCGAGAAAGCCCGATTCTCGGAGACGCGGCAGATGAGACACATTCGGCCTGGTCAATGGATCTGATCGGGGTTTCAGGCAGGACGTGCCAGATTTCCTGGTGCACTCTTCGACGTTGGGCGGATTCTCGCGTCGTATACGAACGCCATTACGACCATCAGCTAACCGGCGGACCTCTAACCTTCGAGGATCTTCGTCTGAGTCCATCATGGGGGAGTGTGAGCGATCAACGGCCGTCTTAGCGGCTGCAACTTGTTTTTGCTGCGAGGTGAGTACCGGATCACTTCGTAGCTCTACCTGCTCATTGAAATGAAGAGCAAATCCAATTGGTAGACCTCAAGCTGCAGCCTGCCGCAATAGATCCTCGATTTTTTTGTCCAAATCCCTCGCGACCTCTAGTGCGTCGCGATTCCCATAAGGGGCTAAGAAGCTCGCCATCCTGTCATATGACAAATGGACTCCATCGGCGCGCTCGTCCACAAGCACGGTAACCGGCGCGTAAGAGCCCGCATCCGGGACATGCTTGACCATTTCCTTCATGATGAGGGGATTGCCAATGACGAAGCGAATCATCTTCGGAGTCTCGCCGCCCGCTTCTTTGCGCAGAATCGCTCCGTGATCCAACTGCATAAACAGCATCAATCCTACTGTGGTCAGGCCTTTCTCAACTGCGCTTTTCAGCTCGGCAAAAGAGCGCGCTTCGCGAGTTGATCTCCCAAATTCACCCATATCCGGATGACCGATGCCGGCGTTCACACCGGCTATTACTTCATCAAATGGCTTGGAAGTCGTCAGACTGAACCGCTCTATCTCGATTTTTCTTGTCATCTCGGAGGTCACCGCAGTTTTTGTTGTAGAAATTCGCTCGTCCGACCGTTGGCAAGGTGAGCCGCGGCGGCGTTGTAATGCGCCCCGTTATGACGAGAGAAGGCGTGACACTGACCCGGATAGCTGTAGACCGTTGCGTTCGGTTTCTTAGCGAGTGCCGCTTTAATCTCCGCTTGCGCAGCCTTGGAAATGAACTCATCCCGTTCGGCTAGATGCATGAGAAGGGGCGCATGAAGCCCATCGACCTCTCCCAGATATCTCTCAGTATCGGCGCCGTGATACCAGACCGCGGCGTCGATGCCGTCGTTACGCACTGCTGTCATGAAGACCATCAGCGCGCCGAGGCAATAGCCGAGCAATGCAACCTTACTGTTGCATTCCGGAAGACTGCGTGCTGCGTCAATGGTGTCCTTTATGTCCCTTACGCCCGCATCTCTGTCATAAGCCTGATAGAGACGAAGGCCGCGGTCCCAGTCGGCTTGGGAGGTGACGTTCAGGTCGACGCCAGGCTCCTGCCGCCAGTACAGGTCTGGAGAGACCGCGAGGTAACCCTGTTCCGCCAATTCATCGCAGTGCTTGCGAATGTCGGCGTTCACACCGAACAACTCCTGCAGAACGACAACGGCCGGAGCCGGTACTGTCTCCGGCCGCGCGATATAGGCGGCAAACTTGCCGTCCTGCCCTTGTACGGTGATGTGATCTTTCATGGTGTACTCCTCAGGCAGCTATCTTGATCCGTTCGGAGGTGGCAGCCGCTTCGATGAGCTTGGCTGCTTCCTTCGGATGAGACATGTAGGCCACGTGGCTCGACTTCACCTCGACCATCTCTGCCTTCGCGCGCTTCGCCATCATGCGCTCCTGGTCCGGATTGATCGATCGGTCTTCGCTGGCCACCATGTACCAGGTGGGCTTGTGCTTCCACGCGGGATTCTTTACCTGGTGCGTGAACGAGTCGGTGGAGATCGGCACCTGCGCTATTGCCATGAACTCCGCTTCATCCCGTGGAATGTCCGCTGCGAAGTCGGCGACGAAGTGGGCCTCGTCGATCCACCAAAGCCCATTGCTGTCCGCTTTAAACGCCTTCGATGCTTGCGGCAACGCCGTTTCGATCGACGCACAACTCTCGCCTTCATCGAGAGCAAATGCAGCAATATAGACCAGTGCTGCAACGTTTGGATGATTTCCGGCCTCGGTGATGATGGACCCGCCATAACTATGGCCGACCAGCACAACCGGCCCGCCCATGGCATCGATGGCGGCCTTTGTGTACTTTTGATCGTCGGCGTACGAAGTCTCGGGAGGCTGTGCCACCGACACTTTGTAGCCATCAGTCTTGAGGATGTCGGCAACCCTCTTCCAGCCAGAGCCATCCGCGAAAGCTCCATGCACCAGAACTACATTCTTAATATGCTGACTCACGATTATTCTCCTTTGCAGTAGAGATCCAGACGGATCATTTGATTTTTGACTTCAAACGCCTTCGCGCCAAATCGCTCTTGCTTCACTTGCGGGAAGTACATTTTCGCTTGGAACGCAAAGACCTGTTGACTACTAATTGGCGTGTGCGGAGGTAGCAGCCTCTTCGATTAGCTTGGCTGCTTCCTTCGGGTGAGACATGTAAGCTACGTGGCTCGCATTCACTTCGACCGTCTTAGCATTGGCGCGCTTCGCCATCATGCGTTCCTGTATCGGATTGATCGACCGGTCTGAGCCGGCCACCATGTACCACGTCGGCTTGTTCTTCCATGCGGGATTCGCTACCTTGTGGGTGAATGCATCAGTCGAGATTGGCACTTGCGCCATAGCCATGAAGTGAGCCTGAGCCGGGGGAATGTCCGCAGCGAAGTCGGCAGCGAAATGGTCCTGTTCGATCCACCAATTTCCATTGCTATCCGGCTTGAATGCCTTGGAGGCTTGCGGCACCGCCGTTTCGATTGATGCACAACTCTCACCTTCATCGAGAGCGAATGCGGCGATGTAGACGAGCGCCGCAACGTTTGGATTGTTGCCGGCCTCGGTGATGATGGACCCGCCGTAGCTATGGCCAACCAGGACGACCGGCCCGCCCATGGCGTCGATGGCGGCCTTCGTGTACTTTTGGTCGTCGGTGTACGAGGTCTCTGGGGGTTGCGCAACCGATACCGCGTAACCATCCTTCTCAAGGATCTTTGCAACGGCGTCCCAGCCGGAGCCGTCGGCGAATGCACCGTGGACAAGCACAACGTTTTTAATGCCGGCTGGCGCCGCAGCCGCAACTCTAGCAGTCTTCCCCAGCAGCAGGGTCAGGCTCACGAACACCGCAAGTAGCATTACAAGCAAATAAGTCTTCTTCATCACCATTTCTCCTATCTAGTTTGAGCCTCACCGATTCGTGCATCGGGCCCCGCACATGCGACCAACCATAGTCAGGAACGACCACGACACTCTTGAAGACACGAACCCTTTTTGTCGATTCCTGCTCAAATTCGGAGTTAAGAGGGGGAGAAAAAACACTCTGGGCTAGTGTTCAAGGCGAGAACTCTAACCGAATCTCAAATCCGCGACGATATTGCGCCCAGAGACGAGCGCGGGCAATACCACCCCCGACCGTTGACTTGAGGATGAGATCTATTCGTGTGATTGAAGGAATTGGCGTTTGGGTATTTCGAGAAAATTCCTACTACGTACGTGTTCACGCCTCCACTTCGCCGGAGTCGCACCGACGACATTTGCAAACGTCCGGGTAAGCGCGGCTTGATCAGAGAATCCGATCTGCGCGGCAATTTCCACTATTGTTTTATTCGTTCCCGACAAAAGAGCTTTCGCGAGTTCGACACGCTTCAGAATCAGGTAGCGATGTGCGGAAGTCCCAAACGATTTCCTGAATGATCGCGCAAAATGACTGACTGAGAGCCCACATTCATGGGCGAGTGTTTCCAGTCTTACATCGCCGTCCAAGTGCTCATGGAATAATTCCACAACGCGTCGGCTTTGCCACGTGGCAAGACCACCCTTGAAATGTTGGACAGCTTCTGGAGCCTGAGCATATCGCCCGACCAGATGCGAGCAAATCATCATGGTGAACGAATCCATGAACAACTGAGAAAACATCTCCGGGCTATTCAGATACGGCAAAATCGTTTGCGTTAGGTGATGCAGGGTTGGGTCGGGAGTTCCATAAACGCAGTAAAGACGCTTAGCCCTAGGCACTCCGGCATCATCCGACACTGAATCTAAAGTTGCGCGCGGGACGTGGTAGTGAATCCAATCGATCGGGCCCGGATTGCGAATGGTGGTATTAGACTCCAGGTTACACATTGCGACTCCGCCCACTGGCCATGTCCCCGTCTTTGTGTACTTGCCATCGGTCCAGAGTTCCCATTCGCCGGAATTCGCATGGTTCAGGTGCAGCGAGACAACATAGGCCTTTTCAGGTGGGATGGACGCTGTTCGTTCCGGGATGCCGCTCCGTGCAATCAACCGGGTAATCGCCAGTTGCGGCCGGACGACAGAAACCACAGAATCGAGCGCAACATGGGGCGGTTGATTCATGGTGAAATACTTCGCCATCTGCGCGCCATGGGCGCTTGCTTGGACTTCAGGCGAGGGGGCAGGATTCCGATTGTGTTCGCAGGTTTGAGTTTTGTTCACGGCGATCTCCAACAGAAGACGACCGGTCATCTTGAATGGACCCAAGAATACCACCTACTGGATGTATTTTCCTGGTGAGCTTAAGAAGAAACATCATTGCGATCAGAAATCACAAATTCAGTTTGTTTCGACAAGCCATGAACGAGTGGTTCGTCGCCACATCGGGGTAATGCCTCGTACTCAGCATCAGGTCGCGCATCGAGCAACCAATACCCGCGAGATGCTTCTTCTCTCAGCCGGCAAACTGTTTCAGGAAGTTGGCTATCCGGAAGCGAGCATTCACAGAATCGCCGCAGCCGTGAATGCGCCGAAAGGAACTTTTTACAACTATTTCAGGAGTAAAGAAGAACTTGCCTCAATACTCGTCGATCGCCAATTTGCCGCTATCTATCAATCACTCTCTCTAGAGCCAGGAGAGAGCGCATACGATCAAGTGAAGCATCATTTCCAGTTCTTAGCCATGGAACCGCCGATGATCGAAATCGCTCCACTCCAATTGCTTTCGATTTTCGCTGCCGAGGCTCCGGCAATCCCGCCTAACATCGGGCAAAGAATTGCCGATGGCATACACGTCTGGGATAGGCAGTTGGGCGACCTAATCTCACTCGTTCACATTGAGAAAGGAACCGCCGTCGCGCAAGACTCCACCAAATTAGCGTTACTTTTGACAACGTGTTGGTTTGGGGCGATCGTTCGCAGAAAGTCGGATCCATCTCTGAAGCTTGTGGACGACTTTCTTCCCTCTTTGCTCCGCTGCGGTGTCCTTTGATATCGCCGTGCCGCCTCTCCGCATGGCTTGGCGCTAACTGATCCCAGACTCGGACTGATTGATCATGAAGGTGACATCTGATCGAGGAAGAGGAAGCACGAATTTGGAAGCAACTCAGCGTCTCCACCGATTTTGAAACGAAGTGAAGAAGCAGCAAAGTATTAAGCAGGAGAATCCGAACCGCGCCAAGGTAGCCAATGGTTCGACTTGGACTGGATTCTTTCCTTCTTCGTCTCACTTGACGATCAGATTGCGCGAATCAGCCGCATGAAGGCGACGATCTTTTTCGTAATTCGCGCCCGGTCGGGACCGAAGTTCTGCTCCAGGCAAATTCCGCTAAAGAACGTGACGATCAAGCCAGCGAGGGAATCATTATCGTCACGAGATCCACGCGCTGCAGCTAGATTGTCGATGAGCAACTGATGGGCTCTCATTACGCTCGCTACCATAATCTGGCGGGCTTTGGGGGGGAGGTCTGCGAACTCGCGCATAGAGTTCACCGAGAAGCAGCCCTTCTGGCCCCAACTCCCATAGCAGACCTTGAGAAAACTCTCAACATTGGCCCAACCGAGAGGCTGCTTCGTCAGGTGTCCGCGGGCCATCAGGACTTCGAAATACCTGCGCAGGCTTTCCACGAACAGGTCTTCTTTGTCCTTGAATTCCGTATACAAGCCAGATTTGCGTACACCTGTGGCCTGTTCAAGGTCCTGAACACTCGTTTCAGCGAGGCCATGCTTCCAGAAGACTGGGATTGCTTTATCGAGGACATCCTCTCGGGTGAACAGTTTTCGTCGTCCCATTGCAACATTATCGGTCAATTCGACTGCGAGGCTTGCAAATAAAGGACCGAATGGTCCATTATTACAAATAGAGAGAGATTGTCCCGGAGGATCCATGCCGCCCCGCCGTAAACAACAGGTCATCGATCTCCTGAAGTCGCTTGAGACTAAGAATCCAGCCCCGTTCGCGTATGTCAACCCGAACAAGTACATTCAGCACAACCTACAGGTGGGACCTGGCCCCGAAGGTGTAGCCGCCCTCATCAAGAACCTGCCGCCCGATGCGTCGGTCAATACGATCCGCGTCTTTGAAGATGGGGACTATGTCTTCGCTCACACTGAATACAACTTCTTCGGGCCAAAAGTTGGCTTCGACATCTTCCGCTACGAAGATTCCCTGATCGTCGAGCATTGGGATAATTTGCAGGAGACCGCGACCGAACCGAGCCCCAGCGGGCACACGATGATCGACGGCCCCACCGCGGTGTCTGATCTCGACCAGACACGAGCGAATAAGGCGCTCATGCAACGCTACATGGACGACCTTCTCGCAGGCCGTCGCGAGACTTTTCCGAGCTACTTCAATGGAATCGCATACATTCAGCACAATCCATGGGTGGCCGATACAATCCCGGGACTGATTGCGGGCTTACAGGCTCTTGCCGCAAAGGGGCAGGCAGTCGTCTACAAGCGCGTGCATATGGTACTTGGTGAAGGTAATTTCGTCTTGGTCGTTGCCGAGGCTACGTTCGGTGGCGTGCCCACTGGCATTTATGACCTCTTCCGCATTGAAAAGGGTAAAATCGCCGAGCACTGGGATACGCTCCAAGCGATTCCACCCCGCGATCAATGGAAAAATAACAACGGCAAGTTCTAGCGCGGTGCGAGGCAGAACATATGCTTCAAGGCATGTTTGGAAAAAGATTGGCGGAGCATTTTTCTCTGCTGGAGTCTTCCTCAATTGTGTTTGGTCCCAGGGGAGACTCTCAGGTTGAGTTGACACGTATGCGAATGCCGAACGGCTTTCCTGGACCCACTCCACACATTCCACCAGAGAAGGCTTTTTCGATATCCGTGCACCTGCGCCGTCCCGACAGCATAAAGGGCTGGGGAACGTGGCTTGACGGACGCTTTCATCGTGTCACCGAATGGGATGCCGGCGGGATTCAGATATTCGATATGGAGTCGGAGCCGGTCGCACTGCGAACTTCAGGTTTCGACTCGGTTCACGTCTATATACCCCGGTCGGTTATCAATCGATTCAGTGACGAGAACGAGCAAAAGCGCATTCGCAACTTGCATTGCACCCCGGGAACCAAGGATGACGTGATTCTTCATTGGGCCCGGATGATGTTGCAGTTCTCTGATCGTCCGCTTCAGCTTCCACGCTTAGTTGTCGACGAAATGATCATGATGTTCTGCGCTCATCTGAGCCGCACATACCAGGGCCGGAGCCAGCCGCCGGAGGTGGTTACCGGGGGGTTGACGATCTGGCAACAGGATCGAGCGATCGAGGTGTTGAACGAACATCTGGATGGTGATCTGGCGCTTTCCGATCTTGCAAGAGAGTGTGCGCTATCGGCGAGTCGTTTCATGCGCGCATTCAAAAGGTCGTTTGGTGTTCCGGTCCGGCGCTACCTGCTCTATAAACGAGTTGAAGCCGCAAAGTCTCTCTTGTTGCACTCGAACGGCTCTTTACTAACAATCGCGTTGGAAGTCGGATTCTCTGACCAGCCAGCTTTCAATCGAGGCTTCCGTGAGATTGTTGGAAGTTCGCCAGGACGATGGCGAAGAGCAAACGCACCGATGCCGAAGGCGTTCAACCTCCCCGCGCTTGAAGAGGAGTAAAGGTCGTCACTCGCGTTTCCCACCCACTAAAGCCCAACAGAAACGCCAAACTGCGGCACTTTCAATCAAGACAAGGATTGAAACTTCCAAAACAATGAGAGGCGTAGTTGGTACAAAGGCGTCCTCTGACCCAGCTCTGTCTCGCGACATAGAGCCAGGATGGCGGGTAATGGCGAATTTTCAACCTGCCGCTTGTCCACAATTCTTGTTGCAGGACGACACATGAGTTCTTCCAGATCGATAGGAGACGAAAATGGGAAAAACATATAAGGCGGTTGAGATAACCAAACCCGGGACTTTTCGGCTCGTCGAGAAGCCTGTCGTCGGGCCGGGTGAGGGACAAGTACGTATCCGGGTAGAGGCTTGCGGTGTATGTCACTCAGACGCGGGCACCATTGAGGGACAACTGCCCGGCGTCGTGTATCCGCGTGTGCCGGGCCATGAAGCAATTGGCCGCATCGAGGAGGTTGGCCGGCGGGTTACAACCTGGATGGTCGGCCAGCGTGTAGGAGTCGGGTTCTTTGGAGGTGAAGACGGAACCTGCGAGACCTGTCGCCGCGGGGACACGGCATATTGCCAGAACCCCATTATCACTGGCGTGACGAGTGATGGCGGCTATGCGGAAATGATGATCGCAGAGGCACGCGCACTGGTACTCATACCTGAAGAGCTCAAATCAGAAGATGCGGCCCCGTTGGTCTGCGCCGGCATCACCACATTCAATGCGCTCCGCAACACCGGACGTGCTGGCGATACCGTTGCTATCCAGGGTATTGGCGGTCTGGGGCATCTCGGCGTGCAATACGCCAAAAAGATGGGCTTCCGCACCGTTGCGATCGGCTTCGGTCCAGACAAAGAACATCTCGCGCCCAAGCTGGGAGCGCACATTTACATCGACGCCAAGGCCGAGGATGTGGGAGCAGCACTGCAGAAGCTGGGAGGTGCCGACGTCATCTTGGCGACCGCCCCCAACGGAGCTGCAATCGCCAGCCTGCTTCCCGGCCTCTCAGTTCGCGGGAAGCTCGTTGTGGTTGGCGTCTCGGGCGATCCGATTCCGATCAACGGAGTTCCGCTGATTTTTGGTGGCCGGTCCGTCATAGGAAGTCTGACAGGAAGAGCGATCGAGACCCAGGACACTCTTGATTTTAGCGTACTCACTGACGTTCGGCCCATGATCGAAACTCTTCCGTTGGACAGGGCCGAAGAAGCGTATCGGCGCATGATGTCCGGTGGCGCGCGATTCCGCATGGTCCTCACGATGGCGTAAAGAAGTTCACGGACCCGCCGCAAAGCGGCGTCGACCAACCGATATGCGAAGGAGACGCAGATGAGTCAGTTCCAGGAACTTTTCGACAAGCAGAAAGCATATTTCGATTCGGACGCGACCAAGTCGTACGAGTGGCGCATCGATCAGCTGACACGCCTTGAGAACTTGTGTAATGAGAACGCCGAGGTTCTTGAGGCTGCGATGAGCAGCGACTTCAAGACCGCCAGCCAGGAAAAAGTCTTCGAGATCATGGCGCCAGTCGGAACCGCCGCCTTCGCGAAGCAAGAGCTGAAGGAGTGGATGAAGCCTGTAGATGTCGTCGTGCCGAAAGCCCTTCGGGAGAGCGGACATACTGCCAAAGTCTATCGAGAACCGTACGGTGTCACTTTGGTGATTGGTCCGTTCAATGGGCCATTGACGCTGCTTTTGGACCCGGCGTGCCAAGTTCTTGCGGCGGGCAATCCGTGCATTCTCAAGCTCTCCGAGGGTTTGCCCGCCACCAGCAAGGTCTTACTGGCTCTCATTCCGAAATACTTCGATCCTCGGGCCGTTACTGCCGTCGCGGGAAGTAAGGATGAGGTGACGGAACTGCTCAAGCTGCCCTTCGAGTTCATTTTCTTCACCGGCAGCGTCAAGGTTGGCAAGATCGTTATGGAAGCGGCCGCAAAAAATCTGACTCCGGTTCTTCTCGAGCTCGGGGGCCAGAACCCGGCCTTTGTTGATGCGACCGCCAATATCCCGGATGCGGCCAAGAAGATTGTCTGGGGTGCGACGGCCTGGGGCGGCCAATGGTGCACCTCGCCCGGATACGCCTACGTGCACGAATCAATCGCAGATGAGTTTGTTGCGGAGTGCAAGAAGGCGATGGTCGAGCTCTATGGGACTGACCCCAAGAGCAGACCGGACGACTACTCCCGCATTATCAGCCCCAAGGCCACCGAACGCTTGGCGGGCCTGATCGATCAAAAGAAAGTTGTCATAGGCGGAGGTTCCGACCCGGACGCACGCTATCTCGATCCCACGGTCATCTATCCAGTGACTTGGGACGATCCGATCATGGAGGACGAGATCTTTGGGCCGCTTCTTCCAATCCTCACATACACGGACATAGATGCGGCCATTCGCGAGGTGAAGAAGCATCCGAAGCCTCTTTCCGGCTTCCTCTTCAGCCGAGATCAGAAGGCGATCGATCACTTTCTCGCGAGCTTGTCGTTCGGCGGCGGCGCGATCAATCAGGTGAACATTCACCTGTTTATCGAAACCATGCCCTTTGGCGGGGTCGGATTTTCCGGCATCGGTCACTACTACGGCAAGGCCGGGTTTGACGCTCTCACGCACGCGAAATCAGTTCTGATTTCCCCGCCCGACGTGGCCATTGAGCACTTGTTCCCGCCGTATACGGAGGAGAAGGTCAAAGCGCTCAGCCAGTGGTTTGAATACTAGGCCGCAAAGACCCCAGAAAAAGCGATCCAAAGGAGCACAGAGATGAAAACGAATCCGAAAGACTGCGTATCAGCTGCCCAACGGTTCTTCACTGCGTACGATGCCCACGACGTTGATGGCATGCTCGCTCTCTGCGCAGATGGCGCGCTCGGACGATATGCTCCGTACGGCCGCGAGAGCGTCGTGCCAATTCGTGGTGGCATCGATGTTATTTGGCGCGCGTTTCCGAATGCCGTTCCTAACTTTCGAGTCAAAGTGATCGAGCTGATCCCTGCCGAGGGGAACATAGTGGTGATCCAAGCCGAGATGAGCGGGCCCATACCTGCCGAAGTGCATGGCGTTGCAAAGAAAGGCCAGGACGTACACATCCCGCACTGCTACATTCTGCGTTTCGACACGGACTCCAAAATCACTCGGCTCGATGCTTACTGGGACAACACCGTCCTCAACAATATCAGGGCGAGCGGCGTGTGACTGAGCGAGCCAATTGCAAGATCTCTGATTTGCGGCGGATTGCTGAATGTTGCAGAGGAGGTGCACTGCCTAGCGCAACCTGCTGACAAGGAGAACGAAACGCACAGCTACTACATCGGAAGGAAGGTACGCCATGGCTAACGCAAGCAACACTACTGCTCCGACGCAATTCATCGAGACCAAGCTCGAAAAATATGCCTATCGTCGCTTTGGGAAAGGTAACGGTCTACCACTGTTGTGTCTCCAGCACTTCACCGGAACTTTGGACAATTGGGACCCCGCCGTCACCGACCCGCTTGCTGTAGGCCGTGAAGTCATTCTTTTTGAAAGTGCGGGCCTTGGCCGTTCGACCGGCCAGGTTCCCCAAAACATGGCAGGGATGGCGGCACACGCTCTGGCATTCGTCGACGCACTTGGCCTAAAGCGCATGGATATCCTCGGCTACTCCCTCGGTGGAATGGTGGCACAGCAGGTGGCGCTGGAACGTCCCTCGCTCGTCCAGAAAATGCTGCTTGTCGCCACCGCTCCGGAGGGAGGCGAGGACATTATGCACATGGATAAACCGGAGCTCAGGAAGATTACGGAAGATCCGAATATGCCTGGGCTGGAGAAACTAGTGAAACTCTTTTTTGCGCCAAGCAAATCGAGTCAAGCGGCAGGAGAGGCCTTCGCGGCTCGACTCGCGGAGAGAAAGCAAGATGGCGAGCCTTTGGCCGGCCAAAATGTCGCAATCGCTCAGATCACGGCCTTTCGAGCTTGGGAACAATACAGTGGCGAGCGTTTCGCCAAGCTCGGCAAGATCACGCAGCCGTGCCTGGTAGTCAACGGAGTCTTCGACAATATGATTCCAGTCCGCAATTCCTACATGCTGAGCGAGCATCTCCCAAACGCCATGCTGTTGACCTACCCCGATGCTGGGCATGGATCGTTGTTCCAGTTTCACAAGTCATTCGTTCGGCAAGCTTCGCTGTTTCTCGATTCAGAAGGTATCAGCTGAAGCTTCGATGGCGGTTTCGCACAGGTATAGCGCTCTAAACATTCGCGCGAAAGGAAGAAGGGAATGGCAATTCAAACAATCGAAGTACAACGCTTCAGCCTGACAACGTCACGATCATTCGAGGCAGTCGTAGCTTCATTGAAAGCTGGTGTCGGCCGACTGGATCTTGCCGCGTTTGCGAGTGCATCCAAGTCGCCGGGCACCTTCGCTGAATTGGAAGAAGTGATTAATCGAGACATGGGCAAAACCCATTTGATGTTGTTCCTGGAATTTGATCATGGGGCTGTTCTCCGAAAGGAGACGGGACTCAACAAACCGAAGATAGTGCGGCTCGTAATCGGTAATCCCTTGGTCATGAAGGAGATGGCGAAGCATGTTCCCGACGCCGGATCTTATGCGCCGGTTACCATTCTGGTCGATGAACGCGAAGACGGGGTCCATTTGTCCTATGACAGAATGGTCAGCTTTTTGGCGCCGTACGAAAACCGCGAAGCGCTGGCAATCGCTCACGATCTGGATCATAAGATCGAAAAGCTAATCAATGATGCAGCGGTTGAGTAATCGTTCCGCTAAGGACGACAACGCTTAAAGGAGGAAGGTATGGTTTTCGCCGGCATCAAAGTTCCCGACACGGCTCTGGTCCGCGATGCGGTTGACCTATCGCGGAGTTCATTAGAGCCGTTTCTTTTCAACCACGTCATGCGCTCGTGGCTTTTTGCCGTCATGCTTTCCGACGGTGCTGAACACCCTCCAGATTCGGAGCTTTTGGCTGTCGCTGCAGTTCTTCACGATATGGGTTTGACCGATCGCTACACCACTGCGAATCGCTTTGAGGTAGACGGCGCAAACGCGGCTCGCGTCTTTCTGAGTGATCGTGGCATCTCGACGCGGCAGATTCAACTCGTATGGGACGCTATTGCACTTCACACTACTCCCACACTCGCTCTCCATAAGGAGCCCGAGGTCGTAATGACCCATTCAGGGATAGCCGTCGATGTCCTAGGCGCCGGTCTAGATAGAATCCCGCAAGATAAGCAGCGTGCGATTCTGTCCGAGTTTCCCCGGTTGGCCTTTAAAGATCAATTCAAGGGATGCCTTTGCAGCGTCGTTCGTCAGAAGCCGATGACCACGATCGACAACATTCTGCGAGATTTCGGCATTCGTTACGTTGAGGGTTTCGCGCTACCAAATTTCGCCGACCTCGTCGCAAATGCACCGTTTTCCGAGTAGCTGACCGGCGGGTCGCGCGTCCTGGAGCAACGCTAACCTGAATCCTCACTTGCGGTGTCGCACAGACCTTTCACGCGCAGACACCTTCTTGTTTGCACTCTTTTTCGTGGGCTTGATTCGGAGTGCATCTATGGGCTCCCGACGCGTAGAAACAGCCATCAACCACGCCTCAAACCCAAATTCGAGCCCGCTTGCCGGCTTGATCTCGCCTAACACTTGAGCGGCTTCTAGCGTCGCGGCTCCATGTAGGAACGCCCAAAGGGCGACGGATGCCTGCGCGGCTCGGTCGGACCCGGGAATTCGTTGCACCTGCTCGACAGTGAACGTCCAGAGGCTTTGGTGGGAGGTCGCATCGTGCCCTGGCGCGCGGAGACTCATCATCGCCTCGTAGAGGTGAGGATTGTCCCTTGCGAACTTGAGGTAAGCAGATGACATCTTGCGAATTGCGGTAACCGGTTCGCGCCCGTCGGCTGCCTTCCTCAGCGCCAGCTCCAGTTGCCGGGCAGCTTCGTTTGCCAAGGCAGCTTCCAGTGCCCGGCGATCTGAAAAGTAACGGTAGATTGCGTTGGGCGCGAGGTCGAGGGAAGCGGCGATATTCCGTAGCGATAAGTCGCGGATACCCCCGTGAACGAGTTCCTTAACCGCAGCAGAAAGGATGGTTTCGCGGCCTGTTTTCGAGGGATACGGCATACGGAACACTGTACACCTTGACACACCTCCTTGCCAAGGTGTACGCTGTACACATTGAAGATGGACAGTGGTCATCTTAGGAGAAATGCAATGGCGAACAGCAAAGATGTCGTGGTCACGGGGGTTTCCACCGGAATCGGTTGGGGAACCACCAAGGTGCTTGTTTCAAAGGGATTTCGCGTGTTCGGTTCGGTACGTCAGCCAGCTGACGCCGATCGTTTGCAAAGAGAGTTCGGGAACGGTTTCGTGCCGCTCGTTATGGACATTACGGACGCCGAAGCTGTACATCAAGCTGCCCGGAAGGTCGGCTCCATGACAGGCGGCAGGAACCTGGTTGGCCTGGTGAACAATGCAGGAATCGTAGTCAGTGGGCCACTGCTTCATCTGAGGCCCAGCGAGTACAGGCGGCAACTGGAGGTCAACATGATCGCTCCGCTGGTCGTAATCCAAGCCTTCGCGCCTCTGTTGGGAACGGATAAGAAGAGGCAGGGCCCCCCCGGGCGCATCGTGAACATCACCTCTAGCGTCGCAAAAGTTGCTATCCCCCTTCTCGGTGCCTATAGCGCTTCCAAATTTGGTCTTGAAGGAATGTCGGACGCGCTGCGGCGAGAACTGATGTTATTTGGCATCGACGTCGTGATCATTGAACCTGGTACCGTGAACACGGCGATGTACGACAAGGGCGAAAAAGGAGATCTGAGTGAGTTCAAGCAGACCGAGTATTGGGAGGCGGTGCAGAACTTCCAGAAGTTCATCGTCACCGAAGCACGTACCAATGGCTTATCCCCTGAGCGTCTGGGCGAAGCCGTCCACGTCGCACTCAGCACGGCGAAACCGAAGGCACGCTACGCGGTCATTCCGCAACGCTTCAAGAACTGGACTCTGCCCAGACTTCTTCCTGCGAGGATGCTCGACGCCGAACTCGCAAAGCAGATGAAACTCACAAAGCTGTAATCAGCCTCGAACGGGTGGGTTCTCACTTCTCCGGGGCGAATGTTGACGATAGATCTTCAGATTTGATGGACATGGCCTTTGCAATTCTCTTGAAGTCGTCCGCAGTGATCCGGAAAGCTCCTCTGCGAAACGCTAAGCCCCAACTCTCGCTCCCTTGGGTAAATGTCAGTTCTTGCAGCAGCGGCCGGACGGGCGCCTGTCTACTCTTGAAAAACTTCGTCCGGCGGCGATAAGGACGAAAGCCCGCAGACTGCTCAGCTTCGTAGGGAAATTCGTCAAGGATGCGTCCGGCAGCGGTGAAAGCCTGCAGGACAGGTCCGCTTCCCATCAATTCGCGTGGCGAGTAGAAGACGATGAGGTCGCCGGCCTTCAATCGGCGCACCAACTCCTCCTTACCGTGGCCCAGTTGGCAGAAGCCGCCCTGAACGCCACCGAGCACATGGTCGTGGCTTGCGACCCCAACCCAATGGCTCTTGTGTGTCACCTTTGCGAGTGCCAATTCGAACCTCCCTCAAGGCTGAAGGCAGGCTGCAGCTTGACCAGTCCTCGTTGCGAAGCGAGAATCTCACTCTTTAGAATCCGGCGCGAGCAGGAGGATCTTCCCAATGCCGCCTTTCTCCCCTAGCGCATGTGCTTCAGCCGCATCACGCAACGGCATCCGGCGACCAATAGGCAGAACGAACTTGCCATCGCGCACGTCGTCCGCAAACTCACGCAGCTTGGATGGATCCGGCTGCGTGCGCACGCGCGCAGTCTTCACTGTCAGATTTTGGGCGGCCGCGCTTTCCGGCAAGGTTGCGGCGTACCCAAAGCAGCCGTTCTGCCTTACCTTCGCGATCAGCTTCGCTGCAACGTCACCGCCAACGGTGTCCACAATTGCATCCACTAAGCGGAAGTTCTCAATCGCTTTATCGTCATCGATCGCGAGAACGTCAGAGACTCCGAGAGAGCGAGCGTCATCCAGCTCTTTCCCGCGAACACCTGCAATCACCTGCGCTCCTATCTTCTTCGCCGTATGCACCGCAGCGCGCCCAACACCGCCCAGCGCTCCCGTTATCAGAACAACCTGTCCCTTTTGCACGTTTGCCGCAAGGCGTACAAGCTGGTCTCCCGTGAGCGAAATCAGCGGGATCGCGGCCGCGTCCGCCAGGTCCACGCCCTCCGGCAGATGCGCCACGTCCGAATCGTTCACTGCAACCAACTCGGCATAGGTCGCGTTGGATAATGCAAGAACGCGTTCGCCGGCCTTGAAATGCTTCACATTTGCGCCGACCGCCCGTACGATGCCACTTACATCGCGGCCCAGAATTGCAGGAAACGACAACGGAGAATCCTTCTGGCGCATCCCTGAACGCAGTTTCCAGTCGATCGGATTAACGCTCGCAGCAGCTGCCGCGATCAGTACCGTACTTCCGCTAATCTGCGGTTCGGGAACGTTGTCTTCAAATTTCAGCTTCTCGGGACCGCCGTACTCATGCAGTACCACTGCCCTCATCACGTATCTCCCAGAGTTCCAGGTATATTCTGCCTCAAAATCAGATGCGCGGGAGCCGACTAGCGCCTCACGGGATAACTTCCGGTTTGCTCGCCATCCAGACACAATGGGACAAAAACTCTTACAAACAAGCTCAGATTGTAGTAGTCGGTTCACTATGGGAAAAACACCAAGGCTTGTCCATTTAACCGCGGCAATCGCGCGATAGCCCCCACGCATTCGCCATTCGCGAAATCGAAGCCAACAACCTCATCGCGGGCGACACAGCAGAGCAGTCCACCGGGACCAAAGCGGAGGCCGCGCGGTTTGCGGAACTCGGCCTTTCCATTCGGAGAGAAAACTCGGACGAGGTGTCCATCCACCGCATCATATTCCCGAACGCTCGTCGCCGCGTCCACCGCGCCGAATGGACGCTCGCTAGAGACAACGATATTGCCGTTGGGCGCGATTGCGAGATCGAGGGGGCTCAGTTCGGGATCTGCGACCAGCCAAGAGGGCTTGATAGATGTGGCTGGAGTGAAGGCCAATATGGTGTTATCGCCTTGGCCGTTGGGCCCGATTCCTGACGCGAGGAACAGCCGGCCATCATGCCCGAAAGCAAATCCTCGAGGAAAAGGGACGACGCGGGGCGGCAACACATGCTCAGGCGCAGCATCGAAGCTGGTCGACAAGGCGACGATTGTGCGTTTGCTGCGCAGGCCGACGAAATACCGGCCATCGGGGCCGAAATTGCCACCGCCGGGATTCAGGCCTTCAATGCGGCCGGTATCGCGAACGATGCGCCCATGCGAGGAAATCGCTAACACCCGATCGGCCCCACTGTTCAGAAACAGCAAGTTTTCGTTTGGATCGACGGCCAGGCCACGCGGATCGACAATGCAATCGTCATCGATAAATGTTCCGCGCAGCGTGCCGTCCAATTCAAAGCTGATCAGCGTGCCAAAACCGTCCCCATTTGCACCGGACGCGCTCGTAACGAGAAGAGGCATCGCAACAGTCCTCCGCAATCCCGAGACCGCTAAGGGGCCAGAATCCGGCGCGGCTCAACCCCTGCGCCACGGTTAGCCAATGTGAACTGGCAGAATGTTCTTCCCGACTACATTCCAACGCCTCTCTTGATTCTATCCGCGCGGCAGATTCGGTGGTCGTATCGTGAATTGTGCCAGATACCATTCTGAGTGGATGGTCGGCCAAAAGCTGTTCCGGCGGGATCAAAGCCCGTTGAATGCGATATTTCCGCTCATTATGTTTTTCCTTTGTATTGATTTCTATTCGTCCGGTTACTTTGCTCGGACTTTACTCGCCATGCCACGCAGTAGGTCCGTGTTTCACTCATGCAGCTTGTTCTTTGGAAGGCGCGCGCTTTGTGTTGGCTTGCATTGATTTGACGAGGGCAGCTGACGACGATCCTTCAAGCGACAATCCGTAGCCAACTTCTCGTACGATGCGCTCCTTTAACGGTTGAATGAAGTGGATGCGGGTGTTGCGGCGCGTCACCTCCGGGGCTTTCAGGTACAGTCCGGCCAATTCCCGGGCCCGGGTGAGCGCCTTGCCATTCGGCACAACTTCGGCTACCACCCCCCATTCGTGTGCAATTTGGGCCGGCAGCGGTTGTGGGTTAAGCAGGAACGCCTCCGCTCGCCCCGCTCCCCCGCGATAACTCCAGGTGGTAAAGATTCCGTCACCAGGTGCGACGCCCGCGGAGAAGTGGGCCACATCCTGGAAGGTCGCGCCTTCAGCCGCGACAATTACACTGGCGAGCAGCGCGTAATCTGAGTGCACATGGGCACGTCCCTCGATGGCCGCGATGACCGGCACGCGTATGTTGGCTATGTTTTCCAAAACCTGAACGCCTTCGTCGTGAACCTGGCTCCAAACCCCAGGATCGGCGACATCGCCGAAAGAGGCCCACTCGACATCAGTAATGAACTCCCCGCCTGCGCCCGTGAGGATCACGATCTTGTTCGCTCGATCTTGCGCAATCCGGTAGAAGGCCTCGACAAATTCCGTGTGAGCTTGCGCGGTCATAATGAACGCCCCGCCGTTGTTGTGAAACTCCGCAACCAGCACGCCTTCGTCATCTCGTGTCAGCTTCAGGTTGTGATAAGCATTGAGGTAATCAGTTTGAAATGTCGACATAAATTTTCCCCTTTCTAGTTTTTGCCTGCATCAGTCGAGCGCTTGCGGTCGAATCATTTAGTTAATGTCCGCAGGATCTCTACAGTTTCGGAAGGCTCAGGCCGGATCGTATAATCCGGGTTCACATCGGCGGCACGGATGATGCCTTGCTTGTCAATCACGTACCGCGCGGGCAGCGGTAAGCGAAATTCCGATTCGTCGTGGAACCTGTCCAAGTTGCTCCCGAAGGACTTGTAAAGCTCCCGCAAGTAGTCCGGCAGCGTAAACACGAGCCCGAACTGCTCTGCGGTCTTGAGGTGAAGATCGGTCAGGATGTCGAACGTCAGGTTCAGCTTCTTCTGCAGAGCTCGCGTGTACCGTTCAAGTTCAGGAGTCATCACGACGATCTGCGCTCCCAACGCTCGCACTTCGGAATGGATTTCCTGTAGAGCCTCCAGCTCCATGTTGCAGTAGGGTCACCAATGGCCCCGGAAGAAACCGACCACCAGCGGTCCTTCGCGCAAGAGATCGCTCGAGGCCACCTGTACATGCTCTTGATTGAATAGGGTGAAGCTCGGAGCGCGATCTCCCACTTTCAAGGCGCGATCTAAAATCCCCGAAGCCTCCAGCTCTGCTGTCGCCCGATGCATTTTTTCGATCGCCTCGCGCGGCGCGTTATAGGGCGGAGCGCCAGACTCAAAGGACTTCTTAAATTCATCCAATCGCTGTTTAAGACTTGCCATCAATCTCGCTCAGTTTCTGGTTCCGGGAACTTTCAGAGAAAATCTTGCTGATGACCGAAAAGATCCTGATTGGCGTCCGTATACCGTTGCCAATGGCAATCCCGATGCCAAACACTTTTTTTCGCTAACTGCTTGATCCTTAACTGCGCCGGTGCAGGGCAAAGCGCGAAGCGCGGGTCAAGTGTCAAAACTGTCAAAATTAAAACCTCGACACTGCCGAGCCCAAACTTAAACGTGCGCACCATCGTCGTAATGATCGAGAGCGTGATTGTCCCAATGTTCACTTCGACCGTCGCTTCGACGCGAGTTGCTTTAAGACTTCCTTTGTGAAGACGCCACAGTGGAATCGGGCATGATCGTCGATCAGTTCCAGGAGAGCATCTTCCCCAGTTGCGCTTATGGCACTAAGGTTTGTGATATCGATGACAAGTTCACGGCCATCGAGATGCTCTTTGGCCTTTGTGTACTCGCCAAGGAGTTCGGCTACCCAAGGCTCAACGAGAATGCCCTCGACCACCAGTCGGCATTGGCGTGGGCTCTGAATGAAAGAGATCTTCAACATGCCACACTCTTCCTTGGAGTTCCGAGAGTGCAACACGCCCGCCAAACTCTGCGGCTGTAACTACTTTAAATTTCAGGACTGCATTGAAATCGGCAGGAGTGAAGTCGAAGGTGTCAATCTATGACTTTTGACACGGCTCGGCCGGGCGGCCGATCACGCGGCGTAGTCTCTGGGATCAATACCAAGCCTTTTTATCCGCGCCAGGAGTGTCGTGCGATTGATCCCCAGGCGTGCAGCGGCTCCATTATTGCCGCCCACGCGGCCCTTGCTTAACGTGAGCGCTCGCGTAATCTCTTCCCGCTGTTTCTTTGCACGTTCCGCGCTTTTCTTCGCGCGGCCATCGGCCATCTTCTTCCCTTGATCGCTGGCCAGCCCCTGTTCTCCGTTTAGTGCCTGAATGGTACGTCTTACAATTTCTGCGATCTCCTCCTGCCGTGAATCCTTCGTTTCGCGGCCATGTTCTTCTCCGCTCAACTTCCGCATTTCCATAAGCGGCGCGTCCAGCGACTTGCCACGAGTCAGGATGACAGAGCGTTCCACCAAGTTCTCCAACTCGCGGATGTTTCCTGGCCATTCCCAGGTGGTGAATGCCTTCATGACAGACGGCGGTATTCTTTTGATGTCCTTCTGAAGCTGCTTCGCGAATTTCTGCACAAAATAACCGACCAGCAATGGAATATCGTCTTTGCGCTCCCGAAGAGGTGGGAGGCGAATCGGAAAAACATTTAGGCGGTAGTACAGATCGCTGCGGAATTCGCCCTTCGCAACCATCCTGACCAGGTCGCGGTTGGTCGCAGCAATCAAGCGAACGCTCACCTTCAGAGTTCGCGTGCTCCCTAGTCGTTCAAACTCCTGTTCCTGAAGGGCTCGCAAAAGCTTTGGCTGGATTTCCGAGGGAATGTCCGCCACCTCGTCCAGGAAGAGCGTACCGCCATCCGCCAGTTCCAGCCTCCCAATTTTCTGGCTGATAGCGCCCGTGAACGCACCCCTTTCATGTCCAAACAATTCGCTTTCCAACAGCCCGGTCGGAATAGCAGCACAGTTAACCTTAACGAATATGCGGTCCTTGCGACGGCTATGTTCGTGAACTGCGCGGGCGATCAACTCCTTCCCCGTTCCCGTTTCGCCGAGGAGCAAAACGGTTGAATCAGTGGGCGCAACAGTTTCGACCAGCTGCAAGGCTTGCTTGAGAGGCGGGCTGCTCCCCACAATTTGCCCGAAATCCACGTCGCCGCGGATCTCTTGTTCGAGATAAAGATTCTCTTGCGCCAGTCTCTCTTTGAGTTCGCAAAGCTCGCGGTACGCGAGAGAATTCTCGATGGCAACGGCTATCTGCCCCGAAGCCTCCCCTATGAAGTCGACTTCTTCTGGCGTGAAGGAATTGCTCCGAGTCCGAGCAATCGCCAATACTCCGACGGCTCGCCCCCGATTCACGAGCGGTATCACGCACTGACTCTTCACACCCTCAGCGACGAGCAACTCGTAGTAGTCGGGAGGAAACTCGTCGGCCTGGGTTATCGTTCTCACGACTGGTTCGAGTTTTTCAAGGGCTTTCCTGGCGACGCCCACCGGCTCAATGAGCATCTCTTCCTTAACAAGGCCTTTTCCTTTCGGGAAATCTAATGCGTACACGCGAAATTGTGGGGAGTCTGCTTCAGGGAGAGAGATGTGTACAGCGTCCGAGTCTGTCAATTCACGAACGGTGGCTGTAATGGCGCGCAGCACCACGCGAAGGTCTAGTTTCGACGTAATCCGATTAGTCAGTTTGAGGAGTAGCTGGAGTCGACTGTTTTGAATGATCAGAGCTTGCTCTGCTTTTTTTCGATCATCGATATCGGTATTTGTGCCATACCATTTCGCGACCTTGCCTTTGTCGTCGAAGGATGGAGTCGCTCGGAACAAAAACCAGCGGTATGCCCCATCGAAACGGCGCAAGCGCGCTTCGATTTCACCCGGCTGGCTGGAGGCTATCGCGGTTCGCCAGTAATCCACGAGCGCGTTCAGATCGTCCGGATGAACTGCGGCTGTCCAGCCCCAATTCTCCACTTGATCAGCCGCAAGGCCAGCGTAATCCAACCAGCGGCGGTTGAAAAATTGAGCAGCTCCATCGGCTGAGGCGGACCATGCCATACACGGAATGGTTTCTATAACCTCGCGCAGCTCTTGCTCACTGCGCTGCAGCCGTTCGTTCTGACGTTGCAATTCGGCGTTTGCAGCCTCTACCCGTTTGAGATTGAAATTGTCGTCAATCGCGAATGCGACAACCCGACCAATTAGTCGCAAGAAGCTAATGTCATCGCTGCTGTAACTGATCCCAGGGTGTCCCGACATGCCCAGAGCGCCGAGGCGGCGCTGTGGCGTGGTGAGGGGAACAAAGACGAGCGGCCCGACGTCAAGCCCTTGAGCTGCAATCCCTTGTTTGAGGCGGATGGGTACTCCTTCATCGGTGTCCCACTCGCGAATGTAGATCGGTTCCTGCATATTGTATGCCTGCCACGATGGCCGCTGTTGAACTGGCACATCCGCGTATGCCGATACGAGGCTCTTCTCGCGCCCGACTACAGCCCATTCGACTTCAGCGGAGTCCTCCTTGTAGACAACGATGTAAAACTGTAAGAAGTCGAGGAATTCGCGCAACTGTTCAGAGAGGATCTTCGTCAGGTCCTCGGGCTCTTGGCACAGAGAAAGAGCTTCGCTAAGGCGAAGCACTGCCTCATATCGTCGACCGTCTGTCCGCTGCGGAATGGTTGCCTGCACGCTCATGTGGTTCTTGGGCCGCAGTGTGATTGACTAAGAAGTTTAACGCATGAGACACAACGAGTGAGTGGTCTGAAGCCCCGCAAAATCCAGGGGACCTGGATGATAGCAAACCAGCTTCAAGCGTTGTCCAAGTCCAGCGGGGTCGGCTGCTTTGGTTAAAACGACGCAATTCTATTTTTTGTCGGCTCGCTCCCTCGCCCAGCCTCTCCTCGCTGAACACGCTTGTGTCAGGAATGCAAACCAAGTTGGTGGATTGTCGGCGAACCGGACGTAACCTACGTCTTCCTTCACGCAGAACCGCCGGGACCCTAGTTGGCTCTTTCAGCCCTAGCTGAACCAAACCACAGCCGCGCGTTCGGGAACGACCTGCGGCACGCATCGGACGGGGAAAACGCGGCTCTTGGCGCCTCTCGGCGATAAGCTCACAGACCCAAGAGGTCCGCTTCGTGTGAAATCAAAAGGTAGAGCAGCTCTTAATGAAATGGTAGAATCTCCTGCGAGTGCTTTCTTATGACTTGGCAATGGACTCTTAGCCCGAGAATCGCAGGCAAAGCTCTTCATGGGCAAGATGACAACGAACTGTTGAAATCGGCGAAAATTGACACACTTCCTTACACAGTTTCACATTTGTCATCTTGGATGAAAAGGGAACATGGCCATAAACAGGTCGTAAAACCAAGCACTTGCAACTAGAGCCGGGATGGCGGAACTGGCAGACGCAGCGGACTCAAAATCCGCCGGGCTTCGGCCCTTGGGGGTTCGATTCCCCCTCCCGGCACCATCACTTTTGATTTCAGTTACTTAGGTAGCTGAACCCCCGCATCCTACCGCCTTCCGACCGTTTGCCCCATGCTTGCTGTACCTCCCTCGGAGGGAACGTGGCAAACCGCAAGGCAAGCATCTGGGTCTATAAGAAGGTGGATGGGCGCTGGAAGTATTGCAAGCCGCTCTATGGTCGGAACAATAAGATCAAGCCGGAGCCGGGTGTCGCCTACTACATCCGCTGGCGTGACGGCGGCAAGACCGTCTGGCGCAAGTGCAGCAGCGCAGCCGACGCCACGGTCGCGCTGGAACGTCAGGAAGCGTACCTCACGGCATTCGCCCACGGTCTCACTCCGGCGCAGACATTCAAGCAGCCACCACACCAAGTCCTGTTCAGCAACACGCTGGACACGTGGCTTGAAGAGTACAGGCTGTCACACCGTCCCGAATCTCACGCGCTGATGCAGACCACGCTCAACGAGTTCCGTACATGGCTGCACCGGGACTACATCCCGAAGATCACGCGAGTGGACTTGCTGCGATACAAGCAGTGGTGCGTCGAGACGCAGAAGAACAAGCCGCGCACGGCGGCGAACAAGATGTTGCGCGTCAACCAATTCATTCGCAGCGTGCTTGGTCTGCCTGACGGCAAAGGTCCGGTGACCGTTCGCGATGCGAAGTTCACTGAACTGGAACCGACCGTATACACCGATGACGAACTGGTGGAGTTCTTCAAGCATTGCGACTCGTGGCGCACGGCGATCTTCAAAACGTACCTGATGGCTGGTCTGCGCAAGGCGGAACTTGAGAACCTGACGTGGGATGACGTTGACCTAAAGGCTGGCATCGTCCGTGTGGCGTCCAAACCAGACTGGCAACCGAAGACATGGGAAGAACGCACGATTGAAATCCCTGACGAACTGGTGAAGGTTCTCACCGACCTACCGCATCGTGGAAAGACGGTCTTCGCCAACAGCGCGGGGAACATCTACACGCACTCGTGGGACGACTGCAAGGACATCGGCGACAAGGCGAAGATACTGGACTGCCATCCGCACAAGTTCCGGTCAACGTTCGCGACCAGAACCTTGCAGCACGCCGACCTGAAGACGGTTCAGAAATTGCTTGGACACCGGGACATCCAGAGCACGATGCGCTACTTGGCTCGTGCAGAGTCGAAGAAGACTCGCGAGAAAGTGAACGCAGTTTGGGCGTAAAATGTTTTGACCTATGCTCATCCGCACGCCACGACCACAGGGAAGCTCGTATCCACAGCTAACACAGGCTCCAATCACGAGCTATACAGATTTCCTGAACTTTTTCCGTGGCGGTCACACGATTGATAACAACCTAGACTCCCGTCAAACCCAAGAGTCCATGCAGTACAACATGCTCGCGACCGCCATCGCCAGCGGTCATCTTACGAAGCAGGGAAATCCATTCGCGGGAAAGGACGGTGCCTTCGTCGTGGACATTTTCCTGACGGACAAAGGCGCGGCATCCATCCCACGTGAAGATCAAGAAAGGCAATACTGCGAGATGGCGGTGGAGTTGGCGAAGAAAAGCATTCCCGAAGATGACGAACCGCATCCGTTTGTCGGCGCAGTGATCGTGAAGGACGGCGTAGTCATAGCCACTGGCTTTCGCGGGGAGTCTGGCAAAGGCGGCGATCACGGTGAATTCTGCGCTATTAAAAAGCTAAACGCCGATGACCCTGACAAAGTCGATCTGACTGGCTGCACGGTGTATACGACGCTGGAACCGTGTTCCATAAGAAAACCGAACAAAACACCTTGTGCTGTTCGCTTGATAAACGCCAAGACTGCGCGGGTCGTTTATGGTCTGGGAGATAAAGACGAAACGGTTTTCGGACACATTCAACTGCAAGAAGCGCGAATCCCCGTTGGCACTTTCCCGCAAGACTTGATTGAACAACTTCAGGAAATGAACAAAAGATGGTCGGAGACTCGAAGGCAACGTGAAGTCGCTCCACCACCTAACCACTCCAATGCCATCGCCAACGCTTCTTACTACAAACCGGGAACCGACATGCGGGACAACATCCACTTGTATGTTCGGCAGCCGGAAAAGCCTGATGGCTTCTACACGGTAGAGGACATCGGCAAAAATGTGTTGGCTTGGAACAAAACCCTTAAAGGGATTGCAGTCGAATGGCACCGACTCGACACTCACTACACCGTTGCGGAAGGACGTGATCGGGTCGGCGCGGGGAGCAGTAATCAACTTTTAAGTCTTCGCTAAAACCGAAATGAAAATCAAGATCGGGAATTGGGGAGAATACGAATTCGACAAAGACGACGCAAGGATTGTTGTTCCCCTGATTCTGTTGTTGCTCGGTCTGTTCCTGACGCCGCTGAAAAAAGAGATTCTCTTGGGCGCTGCGCTCGCCTACTACTTCCTATACTTCTTTCTTCCGCCGACTTTTCGAGCGATCAAGAAACTATTCGCACGGTTGCACCACTGGCGGACTTTCAGGTGTCCGTATTGTAAGAGCCACGAACTCATTTTGCAGGGGATGCAAGAATTTCATGGCGACATTCCGTATGACTGGTATTTCTGTCACAAATGTCGCGAGACATCCGTGTATGTGAACACTTTTGGGGCTGAGAAAATGATCGCCCCAAATTCTTCAAAGCTCAAAGAACTCAAAGAGGCGCGGCGGTCACTCCATGACGGCGGAGAATGATGTCCGACAAATCAGAGAAGATACTTGTCTGGGGAGAAGCCTCTATGATCCTGATGGCGATAGGTCTGATCGGTGGTTGGTCTCATTTCATCGACATTGTGGCTCCATTGGGGCATCTCATCGTTGAGAAATGGTTCGACATCGTGCTTGCGTTCGTAGGAACACTGTTTGGTTACTGGCTGGCAAAACTGCACATTGAGCACTTCGTTTCCAACATTGTCAAACAGATGGAAGCCAAGCACCTCGACATCAACCGTAACATCGCTTTCCATAAGGCGGTTGGCGCGATGCTTCCAGAGTTGCCGAACTTCCATGTGCGCCAGTCAACCGGATTCAGTTCGGATGTCGCGACCGCTGTGGCGGCATTCACGTCGTGGTCAGTAGCGCTTGATCCAACACACACGCCTGAAAAGAGCATGGAACTGGTTGGGAAAGAAGCATACACACTCGCCGCTGGATTGATAGAAAAAGACATGGGGTTTAAGGAAGAAGAACCAGCACCAAACTATGAATGGGTGGTTGGAGTGAATGGGCTTCCTGCCGCTGGTTGGGAAGTCGAAGATGCACCTGACCTTTCGATCTATGACTGGAACACTGGAATTATGGTGCATCCGTATGCCTTGATGAAAGAGACAGCACGGACTGCGACCTCGATTATGTACAGTTGGAAGTGGAGCATGAAAGACGTGCCGTGCGGGGTGTACGTAGGCACTGTAAATTACACGATAGGCGGTCAGCCTGTAATTGGAAACTCTGTTGGGGATCGCCTAAGGATTTTCTTAAAGCGAGAAAACGGACGCATCCGCAAGAGCTTCGAGACCATTCCGTGGGATTAGCTAGGAACGTAGCCGCAGAGCGATTTCCAAAGCCACGTAGACGACCAAAGGTAGCCAAGAAATCATCGCGTGCCGCATCTGCTTGTCATCGGGGATGCTGGACTCTTGCAGCAGTCCGTAGTTTGGAACCGCGACGTAAGCCGCTAACCCAAACCCTAAAATCCATTTGAGAACCACATTCGGATGCAGCCATCCGATCAAAACGTCCATCCCCCATGCGACCGCCGCGCCCCAGCCAATCAGATTGATAAATGAGATGATGGCTGGCGCGGGATAGAAGATCAGCTTTGACAACCACCAGCCTATTTTTCTGCCTACGACCATGAAGACGAACGAAATGAAAAAGAACTCGACGTTGTTCTTCACTGTTTCTTCTCAAACGGATGGTGTTTGATTAGACCCCAAAGTTCTTGCTGATCTTCCGATCCGCGTGCGCCAAGTTCAATCAACAGGCGCTTGGTCGTTTCTTCGTTGGCACCGATTACATGTGACAGCGTATCCAGCTTGCGCCAGTGATCGGCGAAGCGGTCATCTTCAAGCATTTTTAGGAGCAACTGCTTTCGTGGCTTGTCTTTCTTGGCAAGTGATCGTTCCTTCAAACAGTGCATCACAATGTTCCCAAGGACGGTGAGCACCGAGCCAACGACCACACCGATCAGCACCATCCACGCACTGAAATGTTCGTTATTCACCGCTGCATCCTTGCACACCTGTCGAGCCACTTCATTCATGCCGCTGGAATTATCTCAGCCGATCTTTGGCACTGCAAGCCGTCTATTCCAGACCGGGCTGATGCTAGTAGAAATCACGCAGGTCGAAGGAAAGGCGTAAGATCGTTGGCATGAAGTTCACACTCGCGCCGCTCACAATCTTGTTGCTCATCAGATCTTAGACGAGGATGCTGCGGGTCAGTAGTAGCTTACTCCGTGCGGGCGGCGGCAATGGTGGATGATCGTGTTGCGTGACACGCTTCACCCTTGGTTCAGGCGGCGGGTATTGAATGGCGCGTCGAGTCCCCATCATCCCTATCCCGCCAGTTCACGATGATGTATTTCCCCGTATAGAGCTTCTCGATTTTGCGACCGTTGCAAAGGTCGCTCAGAACCGAGTCGGCAGTGTCTTCGGATGCGTCGAATTCTGCCGCCAATTCGATGGCATCACCGTGCCAGATGCCGTCCTGATCCGCGCCCTGCCAGATGAAATGGAAAGCTTGCTCCCAATCGAAATACCTCTTGCGTTTCACCGCGCCCCCTTGTGGCGAGACGGACTGCCAGCGCCTCTCGGTCGGCGAACGTCGAATTCAACCGCGACTTTGTAAATCAACCACCTTGAGCAATCCAGCAGTTCTGCGATCTGCTGGTAGGACAAGCCGGGATTGGCGACGATCACGTCGCGGATCGAGGCATGCGCCTTTTTGGTGCTCGACTTCCTGAGAACACGGATGCCGACGACTTCGGCAGTTGCTTTCTTGATGTCCTTGTACCGTCCCATACGCCCTCGTAGATGGATCGCAAATTACTTTTGCAAGCTCATTGGTGATCCTCGTAGCCGCGAAAACACCAACATAAATGGGAATTTCGCTATTCCAACGGCGAGCTGAAAGAAAGAAACCTGACTTCGAGAACAGTCTTTAGAAGGTGATCTATGACAGGCAGGCATGAACAATCGAGATTGCCGCTTGTCGCAGTATTTACTCAGTGGTGGTTCTCGCAAGAGATCAAAGCGCGGGGACTGGCTAACCTTGTCTATGCCGCCAGTCCCCGGAACGCTTCCACCAGCGCCTCACCAGCGTGAATCGTGCATAGACGACAAGGCATAGACCAAATGAGTACGGAAGCCGTAGCAAAAGCACAAGAAACGCCACACCAGAAGAAGATGCGACTCCGCAAAGAGTTCGCCAAGAAGAACATCAAATCGGTCCCGGTCAAAGTCCAAGAGATGGAATACGCGGACTGGAATCCAACCGCAAGAATGACGCTTCTCGTCATCGCGCTAGGTCAACGATCCAACCAAGAGTCATACGTCCCAGAAGAATGTCCGTTGCAGATGCCAGAGATTCTAGGCTGGTGCGACTTCGCCGAGTGGCGCATCGCGCTTCGCGTAGGCGCAACCGTGGACGGCATCCAGAAGATCATCATCCGGCTTGAAGAAGACGGCTACCTAGAGATCAAACGCTGGACAGACTCCAACAACACTCCCCACAACCTGTATCGCGTCATTGAGTCCAAGCTGGACGAAGTGCAGCGCAAGGAACAGACCGCAAAGGCGGAACGTCCGCCGCGCTACAAGAAGTCCCGCAAGGGAATGAAGCGCAACGCCGGGATGTTCAGCACCGCCAACCAGCCGGGAAGAAGTGCCACAGAACGCGGCGTCATGGAGATGGACGATGACCAGTAAGGCTAGCGTTCCGTCAACCGTGAGCCAACGGTTCGTCAACCGTGACCTACCGTTCCGTCAACCGTTAGCTACCGTTTTCTCAACCGTGGCTGCCGGTCCGTCAACCGTGAAGGCTACCGTTCCCTCAACCGTGCCGCAACGGTTGACGAACCGTTATAGGTTGATCCTCAGGTTGAGTAAACCTTTTCAGGTTGAGTTTCTAGGTAGTTCTTCAGCTTGTTCAACAGCCAGCACAGCAGCTAGTCCTCACGCCGCTTCGCGGCGGCTAACAAGGCGGTGAGGTAGCCATGAACGTTAAAGACACAGAAGAACTGCTGTATCCAGCAATACCTAAAGGCAAGCTGGTTTATGAGACCAAGGTTGTTGCCAGCAAACCAAAGGCAGAAGCAAAGACAAAACCAAGACCAGACCGTCCGGTGCCGAACTACATCTGCTATCCGTCCGCGTTCCCCAACTACGATCCCCGGACTGGCAACGGCGCACCGTCCCCGCTGCCTACGTGCCACGTATGCAAAAGCATCCTGTTCCCGAAAGAAAACCACGTCTGCGACGGCTTCAAGCCAAAGTTCGTTGAACACGACGATGCTTGGCACGAGAAGCAGGACGCCAAGCGTGCGGAGATCAGGGAGTCCAACCGCAACCGTCCTAAGAAGTGCTCCGCGTGCCACGAGAACATCCACGATCACGATGACGCTTGCTGGCACGAAGAACATTGCCACGGTGACTCGCCGCGTGGTCGCCACTGGTACACGGATCACGATCCCATCGTTGGCGACAACGACGGTCACGAATGCTACGAAGACTACGTCGAACCGGATTATTGCGAAGGTTTCGACGATGGATACGATTGCGCCTGAATTTTCGATAGAAGATCGCGGAAGCCGAGTGGCGGTCACGCGTGGGGATTGTGCGCCGGGGAAAAGGTAAGCCGAAGGTCACCTGTCCGTGGTGCGGACACACCGAACGCGGCTGGTGTCCAGAGGGACTGTCAGATTCCTGTTGCGGAAGCATGAAGATGGCGGTTCTTCAAATCATGCGCGAGGAAGGTGACTACCAGCGTGCCGCCGAACGCTTCGACATTCCGGGGGGACTCTGAGGAAGAAGTTCGGCGAAGTTTGACCGGGAGGCAGTATTTGGCCAGAAGGAACAAGCAAAATGACACAGAAAACAGAACGACAAGGTAGTGGAACTAGAGCCGTGAGTAAGGAACGCACACAGGGACGTGCCAAATGGCATATCGTCCACGACGCCAAGCATGAAGGTCGTGTCCCGGTCCGCTTTGATGACACCGAAGGCAGCGAATGTCCCCATCCCGGTCCGCCACGCCGACCACATGAAGCGCCGTGCGGCTGCCAGCTCTGCAAGTGTTACGACGCGTTCCACGACTTGGAAGACCAATTTGGAACAAGAATGTGAACAACAAGGAAACCAACTATGTTGACGCCTGAACACATGAGAACGTGGCACGGCTACGCCGTGGACGAAGTAGCCAGCGCGATACAGAAGTGCATTCGCCGAGGATATGAAGACCAAGCACTTTACTGGTCGTTCGAGATGATGGAATCGCCTAACAAGTCGCACTACACAAACCTGTGGAATCGCCTCAAGGTGATCGCCAGCGAGGACGTTGGCATGGGACAGCCGATGATGCCGATTCTGATCGACGTGCTTTGGCGGAACTGGAAAGAGAAGCACGATCACGTCTTCACGGTCAACGCCGTAATCGCTCTGGTCCGTGCGCCTAAGTCCCGCATCGTGGACAACGGGATCAACATGATTAAGTCCGAGTGGAAGCTTCTTTGCAACACCATGATGTTGACCTTGGACTCGCTGGATGAGACCAAGCTGGAACCAGTTGTTGAACCTGTGTATGAGAAAGAAAAGCCGTGTTCAATCCCCGGATTCGCGATAGACAAGCACACACGTGCCGGGAAGAAGCATGGCTTGGGAAAAGCCGATTTCTACGAGAACGGCGCGAAGTTGAACAACAAGGCACCTATCCGCGATCCCTACGAGGCGCGTGCAATTGCCGGGGATTTGGAAGTGGAACGGCGCGGAGGGATGGAAACATGAATAAGGGACACAACGCCGAAACGGACGTGAGCGTAAAGATGTTAACATTCAGCGACTTCACCGCTGACACGTAGTTCGAGATCGAACGCCAAGAGGGGAAAGAAATGTTGACGAACTTCGCCGCTGGCAAAGGCAATGCTCGACCTGCCTCGGCGTTGGCTGTCAGCACTCGGAGCAGGCTGCGGACGTTCGGCGAACCCGCCTCCATGCGCTTCTCCGATCTGAATACGACGATTGATGCAGGTTTGGAACGAATAGCGAAGGACTGGAACGCGCTCCTCCCCTACCTGATGGAGATGCACAATCGGCTTTCCGCACCGGGGCGGCGCACGGATTTGCGCAAGGATGCTCCTTCCAATCTGACGTGGACTGCATGGGTCGAAAGCAAGCGTCACAAATTGGGTCGGAGCTTGCGTTCGGTGCAACGCTTGCTGCGCGGCAAGACCGAGGCTTCTCGGAATTGGCAGAGACCTCACGACGCCAGTGTCGTTAGGTTGGGTCGAGCGCTCGAAATCCCATTGAACGCGGAGTCATTAGTCGAGCGCGTAAACAGCATGCCCTATCCTCCAACGATCTATTCTCACGGCTGGGTTTATGGAGTTTGGTACTGCTGCTACACAGCCTTCGACATGAATGGGTATCGCGGAAGGTTTCCGGCTACGCTCATTCGTCGTATCACAACGATGTTCCCACCGGAGAAATGCCGCTTCCTGCACCTGTGCTGCGGACGAGCCCATATCACCGGGGCTCTCAATGTGGACGTCAACTCATTGCCGGAGGTCGATGTTGTCGCCGACGCCGAGACTTTGCCGTTCAAGAAAAACATGTTCGATGTTTGCCTGATCGACCCACCTTACAGCGAAGAAGATGCCACGCGCTATGGCGTGTCCCGCTTGGTTTCCGCTACCAAGGTTATGAAACAGCTTCTTCGTGTCTTGAGTCCGGGGGGATGGACGCTCTGGCTGGATGAGAAGTATCCGACATTCGATAAGCAGCGGTGGCATCTACATGGTCTCGTCGCCGTCGTTTGCGGGGCGAATCGGCGGACCCGCGTTTTGTCGATGTTCCAGAAGCGATAGATCAGCCGTGATCGCACAGGGATCGCCTAACGGATGGAGCCTCGCGATGTAATCGTTTGAAGTCGTATTTTGCAGTAAAATGTGCCGTTCTTCACACGCCGTGACTGAAGCATTCATTACTCCGAAAGTCGCTCAGTGGGCAAGAGAGCGCACAGGAATCTCTCCAGCCCAGTTAGCCAAATCTCTTGGGGCTGATCCGAAAGAAGTCGAGGCTTGGGAACGTGGCGAAACGCATCCCCCGTTCGGTAAGGCACAAGACTTGGCGAGGAGCCTTCGGATTCCATTTGGATTCTTATTTCTCTCAGAGCCCCCCGCCGAAAAGACCCCGATACCCGATCTCCGAACCCTGGTCGAAGGTCGTCCTGCAAAGGCAAGTCCAGATTTTCTGGACTTGCTTAACGACGTCCTCGTGAAGCACCAGTGGTATCGGGAGTACATGGAGGCGCGTGACGCCAAGCGCCTCCCTTTTGTGGGGAAGTTCCGGGTCGCAGATGGCGTTGACCCAGTGGCGACGGACATGACCGCCGTGCTCTCTGTAGAGCAAATCAGGCGAACATCTCACACGTGGGATGAGTTCTTGCGTGAACTGACCCGTAGCTCGGAAGCTCTTGGAATTTTGGTTATGCGCAGTGGAATCGTCGGGGGGAATACCCGTCGCAAGCTATCGGTCAACGAATTTCGGGGCTTCGTCATCAGCGATGACCTAGCGCCATTGGTTTTCATAAATGGTCGGGATTCCAAAGCGGCGCAAATCTTCACTCTGGTGCATGAACTTGTGCATATCTGGATCGACAGAAGTGGCATTTCGAATCCAGACCCGAAGGACATTCCCGCTCAACTCAGGAATACCGTCGAGACGTTCTGCAACAGTGTCGCGGCAGAAGTCTTGGTCCCGCACGTCGACTTTCTGAAATCCCTGCCCCCCACATTCACTGAACAGACGGCTCAGAATCTCGCAGCAAGATACCGTGTCAGCACGATTGTGATTCTCCGAAGAGCTTACGAACTGAATGCGATCAACCGCAACCAATTCTTCAGCTTGCTCGAAAAAGAGCAGCAGAAGCAGAGAGAGCGCGAAGAAAAAGAAGCGGAAGAGCCGCCCGAAGGGGGAGGGAACTTTTACTTTACGCTGCCGATCCGCAACAGTCGTAGGTTAACGGAAACCGTCCTCGGAGCGCTCCAAGCTGAGGGCGTCTCATACCGCGAAGCAGCGAGACTGCTGGGCGTGAAGACAGGCACGCTTCCAAAACTGATTGAGGGGTTGCCGAGACGCTAAATGGCAGGAACCCCACCTTACTGGCTCGACTCGAACGTATTCATTCAAGCGAAGAACGGTCCTTACAAATTCAAAACATTCGGAGTGTTCTGGGCGTTTTTGCAGGAGCAAATCAACGCCGGAACGATCCGCTGTCCCAAGATGGTTTATCAAGAGATTGTGACAAACGAGGAACCCGGCGATGATCTAGCCAAGTGGATGAAGACCCGTCGCCAGAGTGGATTATTTGTAGAGCCTGATGCGGACGTGCAAAAAGCAATGCAAACGGTTGCGGACTACGTAGTGGACAACTACGACCAACAGCACGCCGCCGAATTCTTGAGCGGAGCCGATCCGTGGCTGATCGCGCACGCCATTCACACGAAGGGCGTCGTTGTCAGTCACGAGTCGAACCGGCATCCAAACGCGAAGAAAGTTCGCATCCCTGACGTGTGCGCGGCGCTAGGAGTGCCTTGCATTGATACTTATGAAATGCTCGATAGGCTTGGGGCAGACTTCAAGGCTACCGGGCAAAAGAAGGGCAGATAGGTTTACCGGACTAAACACTCAAACCCGAATCTCCCAGAGCCGAAAGAAGCGCGGATTACGCGGTGGACTCGGGGCACTGTTGGTCTGCAATTTCCAGTATTTCCACTAGTCTCTTACCGCGAGGCGTTGGGGCAAACCCCATATCCTGTGGGCCCCAAGAACTCTGATTCCAGTTGAGCGGATTCGCCAAACCAAAACCTGACAGTCGCAACGCGTGAGAGTATAGCTCGTACCGAGACTTTCCCTGCCTCACCCATTCGTTCTCGAACTTGCCCAAATGCTGCGGACATCAAATTGTATTCGGCGTCGTTCGGGTTCTCACGGACATTCCCACCTTGCAACTTCACCATCAACCGAAGGACTTCCAGATCGCTTTCAGTAAGACGTGAGAGGTCCGCGATGAGCGCGGCGGCTTCGTCCCAACCCTCAGCGTCGTTAGACGCTGCTTCGTAGCCCAGAATCGATCCGAACTCGCGGATTTTCTGTGGGTTCGCTGTCAAGATCGCAATGTTGGCGACGTTGACGTATGCCTCGGCAAATTCTGGGCTGTTCAATCGATCTTCTACGGCAGACAATCTTCGTTCGGTCTCTTGTTGGCACCTACGAACCATGCCTTCAAGCGCGTCAAAGAGAATGTTCAACCGCTCCGACATCACCTTAGTTGAGAAATGACTCCGCAGGACTTCGCCTATCTTAAACAGCAATCCGGCTTTACCGGGTAAGCTCGTCAGCAACTTGAGGCTGAGGGTCAGACCTAAGTTGGAACTGCTTTCTGGATACTGGCTTCGTATTGCATCGAGTTCGTCGTCAATTGCCATGCTTCCATCCTCACTTCGACAAAATTATCCCTTTTTCAGTTCAGGAGAAACGGTTGCTGTTTCGTGGAACGACCGTGCCGACTCGAGGAACGGCTTGGAACAGTCTGCTTTGAAGAGCAGATTCCTCGCTGAGCGAACACAGCAAAGGTCATCAAGACCGGACGGCGGCGTATCCGTTGTGATTATGTGAAACCAAATCCCCCTTACCAAAAGGGAATACATGGGAAACGGTGTATTCGCGAGGAGTGACGGTGCGTATGTCATCCCCTGCGACCCGACGTCAGTGCAGGCGGACACGTTCACATAGACACTGTCAGGGAAACTTGCTTCTCCATGGAGGTATTTCCGTATCGGCTCTTGGTATTTCCCAATGTCAATTGAACTCTCCTGTCCCTCTAACGTCGTCCACTTGTGAACTGAACCCTTCCACAAAATGCTGAGAGCGTAGTAGGCAAGCGGCTCTGTCTCAATCCCCATCGCAGACCCAGAATAGGATTCGTACGATTTGTCGGAATGAGCGGCTAACGCAATGTTCATGCGATTGAGAAGGGGAAATGTAGACGCACCATTGAACAACGCCTGAACAGGTTTCTCACCACGCTCATTGAGCAACGCTTCCAGTCTTCGCAAAGCAAATGTGCCCATAGTTGCCTCGGTGTCGCTTTGATGAGCTTTGGGGTCATCACCACAGGGTGATTGTCCGGATCGCTGCTCAAGGTGTGAAGCACACGACCGAGATAGTGGCTCTTGCACAGCTTCCGATGTTTTAAGCACAAAGCGCAAGTACCCTCTACATTCGACTGAGCCATGAACTCTATTCTAGCCAAGTCGAAGTAATCCCCCTAGATCGTGGCTCTTGGATGCTCATGGGATTGCGCGTCCGTCTCCCATCTTGCGTTGCCTTCGTCCCAAACGATTTCCTTGCGAGAAATCCTGAGAACGTTTCGGTTCCAAAGCACCGCGTGAATCCATTTGTCATCGACCTGCTCAACCACAGCAATGCCCCGACCGAGGATCACCACGCGGTCGCCACGTTTGATGCCACGTTCCTCTTGACGGACTGCATACCAACTCTTGCACCGTTGCACGAGTAAGTCGAGTGCCGCCGGGTCGTAGCCAGAATCCCGAACCCACAGCGGCATATTTCCTTTTCTGCCTATCAGGTGGATGTCGCAGCCGTATGCCGCCAACGTCTTGAGCCGTGGTTCCAGAGTGCTCATGCTGACGGGCAACATCTCCAGCGGTAAGAAGAAGTTTTTAGGGCAGGCGTATTGGGCACGCCATCCTAGCTCATGCTCCACGACGGTGCCCCACAGATAGACTTCGCCGTGTATGCCGAACCCGGCGTAGCCAGCCGTTCGAAGATCCGCGTGGCTCTTTGCTGCGTAGATGCCGCAAGTGCAGTTCATCTGCGGCGCGTCGTGGACATCATGCGCTGTGCCCCTCACGGATGCCCTGCATGCCGCCGCCAGCGACCGGCCCGGATGCCACGGCTCCCCGGAGAGCGACCTCAACCCATTAGCGTCCAACTGCCACGCACGATAGGCGACAACTGGCGAAATGTAATCCGGCACTCTCATCGCTTGGCTGGCACCAGTTCAGGCTCCGGTTCTGGCTGAGGCGCTGGCTCTGGCTCAGGCTGCGTCTGCGGATCACTCACTGGAAGTTCCAGCGGTTCTACCACAATCGTCCGAAGGGGCTCACCGATTTGCATATTGATTTTCTCCGTCAAGTTCAGAATTCCCCTTTGGTGGATGACAGACTGCATCGGCGTGCGCGGCAGAGCCTTGCTTCGTGAACACGCTGTCACAGATCAAACACCGCCGCACGTCCTGACTGAGGGCGACGAAAATCTTGCCGATCACTTCGTCGTTTCGCGACTGTTGCATAGGGACTGCCCTGCCTCCAGTGGTCATCGTCTGTTTGGAAATCCTGAGAGACCCAAGCAAGGACGATCCTTCCTCCGCTTGCCCGCTGCCCAGAGCAGCCGCTTACGGAAATGCGAATAGGCTAGTCTCATCATCTTGAGGTCGCCGCCACGATCTCGCCATTCGTCCATGAACGTTGCTATTAGCCGATTCTCGGCAGTGTCAAGCTCCCGCATGAGGGCGAAGTTGCGGTTCCCCTCATAGTCCCACTGGTTCTCAAGCTCGATGAATACGAGCTGTGCCTCCCTCATCTCGATCTCGCTCATCTGTTCTCCCCTGAGTTCATTTGGTGACAAACGTATAGCCTTGTCACCAGCGTGCCTCGGCTGGGATCGACAGCGGAACGACAGCTAAATCAGCAACTTGAGTTGGCGGCGGTACGGACCCCTCGTCACCAGCACGTGATCTGTTAACGAGTTTGCAAACTAAACTGCGAGAAACGCCCCACTTCTTGGCTACAGCCGTCAGGCTCATCCCGCCTATGCGGTCGCGAACGATGGCTGCACGATCTATGTTCATTGGTGCGCGTCCGATTCGTACCCCATCCAGCTTCGCTCGACGCATGCCAGCCAAGACACGCTCGCGAATCAAGTCCGATTCGAGTTCGGCGATTGAGCCAATCAGCGTCAAGAACAGTCTCCCCATTGGTCCGCTCGTATCCACGTTTTCCCGCCGGGAGATGAAGACGACACCCAGACTGTCGAACTCGTCCATCACTTGAAGGAAGTGCTTGACGCTTCTCGCGACTCGGTCGAACGCGGCGACGAGAACGACAGAGAATTTCTTCCTCCGCGCATCCGCGATAAGCGCGTCCAGACCCGGACGCCTCGCTCTTTTTCCTGAGACTCCGCTGTCTCGATACTCTTGCACGACCTCCAAGCCACGCTGCGCAGCAAGCTCGCGCAGATCATATAGCTGACTTTCGACATGCTGGTCAGCGGTACTCACTCGCACATAGATGGCGACTTGTTTCATCGTGTAAAGTCCTCCCTTGGTCGTTAGTCCTTCCTGCGTCGAATCCCGAATTCCTCGCGCTTTGACAAGCCTTTAGCACGTCGGCGGAGCCGGGTTACAGCCGCATCGCAAACGGTTGACTCCGGGGCGAAAACGTTCAACCTTGCCCCGACCTCGTCGTCAAGTAGTTGACCGATCTCGTGGTCATCCAGCTTGTCGAGTCGCTTTGTCAGCTCGCTTGGAATCAGGAGAGCCGCTGCGAGTCGTTCCGCAGGATTCGCAGAGTTCATACGCCTCCGCTGCTCCTTGATAAGTTCTCGTATTCGCAGGTTCCGTCCCCCTGTTCTTGGTATACGGGCGTTTTGGAAAAATCGTCCAGAAAGCAGAGTGCGTGTTACCGAAGATTTCGCCCAAAACCGGACGAATTTTCCACTTGTCCCGTATACCTACCCATGGGGGACAAAGTGCAACGCCATCAGGTTCGTATGACCGCTGAGTCGTCCACGATGAACGAGACCATCGAATGCCCACTCTGTTTGGGGGAAGGCACACTCAAGCGAACCGAGGTGCTGGATCGCCTCGGAGTGAAGGACTTCGCACGTGTCGCGCAACTCAGCGCGGAGGAAGCATTCCGGCTGCTTCAGAACAAGCACGACCGTGAGCACCAGACCGCATGGTCGCGTTTCGAAACGGAATTGGCGAAGAGAACCGCAGAGATCAGAGAGCGCCACAAGGATGAACTGCGTTCGGCTCAATCCAACAGGGACGACCTCACCCGCCGGGTCGAAGCTTGCTTGAGAGAAGTCGCGGAACTTCGAGAGCGGAATCAAGCATTGGAGTCAGAGCTATCCAAGGGCGCACGCGTCGGGAAACGCGAGGAGATGGACTTCGCAGACGAGGCGCGGAGTTGGGCTGGCATTGCGATCAGCGAAAAACTCCCCAAGAATGGCGACTTCATCTTGGCGTATCGCGCTCCGAACGGCGACCCCACTGAGCCGCGCATTGTCGTTGACAACAAGGACAAGGCGACTGTCAGCGAGAGCGACATCAAGAAACTGATCCGTGACGTCAAGGAACGTCGCAGTATGGTCGGAGTGATTGTGGCAAGGGAAGAGAGCCAGCTTCGTCAGGTTGACCGGGAACAACGCTGGGGTCAGGAGGACGGCATCTGGGTTCTGCGAACCACCCGGCACTGGCTGCCCAGAGATTTGGAAGTGCTCAAGCCAGTGTTTGAGCGGATGAGAACCGAAGGTGCGAATTTCCTCCAGAAGAATTCTGTGTTGGCAGAGGAAGTCCGCCGCACATTCGTTGATCTGGATGAAGTCGAGAAAGAACTAAAGAAGGCAGCCAAGGCAATAGACGTTGCGTCGGGGCTGACGGCGAGGTACAGGGCACGGTTGCAGGCGCTTTGCGACCACGCCACGCAGCCGTCTCCATGCCAAACGACTGGCGCATAGGTCAGTTCGAAAAGAACACATTGGAGGATTGGGGATGAAGGGAATCGTCAGATTTCTCGTTCGCATGCTCGTGCTGAACATGGTGCTAGTGCCCATCATGGTGCTGGGTCCGCTGTTCTACGTGATTCCGTTTTTCTGCATTGTCGCGAATCCGCAGGACAATTTCTCCGGGCTGGCGCAGCTTTACTTTTGGTTAGGACCGCTGTCGTGCGCATTCTGGATGCTGGTCTCGTGCCACTGGCAGACAGTCCGCAGGGCGCAGCGCGAAGGTCGTCTGTCCACTTGGCGCGACAGCGAAGGCGGCATGCTGCACACTGTCACCAAAGCGACTGTGTACATGTTCGCCGGACTATTTGGATCGTTCGTCTTTGAGATCACGTTCTTGGTCGTTTTCAGCTTTCGCCCCGGCAACCCGTACCGGGATATGCTGTGGTTCGCGATTCTTCCGTTCGCGACCTTCGCCCCGGTGCTCCTGCTCTGGCTTCGCCGCTGGACGCGTGGTAGGAAGCAGGGGGACTTTATCAGCCGAGCGAAAAACGACCGCGAACTGCAAGACCAGTTGCGTGCGGCTTCTCTCTACGCGAGGAACTTGCGCAGTCGGAACGCGCACTGAGCCACGAGAGCCCATGAGTATATTGAAATTCAACGTCGTGGCGGCAGGAGGCGTTTAATGGAGTTCGTCCATGTGTTTGTGCTCACGTCGCTCGCTCTCGACAGAAGCGGCGATGTCAAAAACAAGAATGTGTCTGTTACGTTCGATCTCTTCGAAGCCGAAGATCACCGAAACAAGGGAGTAGAGAACGACTACGAAGCGTTTGTTGTTCCGTGCGACTGGCGCGAAAACGCAGCGGAGTCCGAGTTGATTTCTGCGATGCGAGAGTTCCGAGCGATGGTAAAAGAGATGCAAGATGCGGCACTCAGGACGGGATGATGAGAATATCCAAAAGTAAGTTCATGGCAGGTGTTCAGTGCCTCAAGCGGCTCTATTTGCAGGTGCATGAGCCTGAACGGGCAGCGCAGCCGAACGGTGCCAATGAAGCCATTATCGAGCAGGGGCACGAAGTCGGCATTCTTGCGCGTGAACTGTTCCCCGGTGGTGTCGAAGTTGACAGTTCTGGCGGTCTGGGTCAGGCGATCCGCGCCACGAAAGAGCTAGTTGCGAATTCCGAAGTCCCAGCAATCTTCGAAGGGGTATTCGAATATCAAGGCGTACTCGTGAAGACAGATATTCTGCAACGCCGCAACGAAAACCGCTGGCGTCTGGTCGAGGTAAAATCCACAGCCGATTTGAAAGAACACCACTTGGAGGACGTGGCAATTCAAAGCTATGTGCTGTCTCACTCCGGCTTGGACTTAGCGTCGGTCTGGTTGGCTCACGTCAACCGCACATACGTGCTGACAGGAACGAAAGTTGAGCCACGCCAGTTGTTTATGTTTCGAAATCTCACGCGTAGAGCGCAGAACCTGCAACCCGCACTTACGTTTCAGCTTCGCTCACAGTTCCGTGTTCTCGCCATGCCCAAAGCTCCCGATCTCCCCACGGGACCGCACTGCACAAACCCGGTCACTTGCGAGTTCTTCGACCGCTGCAATCCCCCGCTCCCAAGCGATCACGTTGCCTACCTTCCTCGGCTCCATGCGAGCGCAATGGAGCAGTTTGAGGAACTGGGTGTCGAGTCCGTCCACGACATACCTGCTGATTTCGAGTTGAGCGAGATTCAGCGGCGTGCCTGTGACACCATGCAAACGGGTCAGCCGTGGTTCAGTGCAGACCTGAAGGGCGAATTTGAATCCCTCAAATACCCGCTCTACTTCATGGATTTTGAAACCGTGAACCCGGCGATCCCTCGTTTCGTGGGAATGCATCCTTACGATCATCTGCCTTTTCAGTGGTCGGTGCATGTGCAGAGGCAGCCGGATGTACCACCTGAACACTTCGAATTCTTGGCTATGGACAGCAGTGATCCTCGTCCTGCGTTCATCTCTTCGCTCTGCGAGGCTCTGGGCGAGCGGGGAAGCATCGTCGTGTATAACGAGCAATTCGAGTCTCAGCGTCTTTGGGAACTTGCGAGTTGGCTGCCCGAATACACTCAACGCATCAGGGACATTCAGAGCCGTCTATGGGACTTGCTTCCAGTGGTGCGCAAGCACGTCTACCATCCGGCATTTGGCGGCTCATTTTCTCTGAAAGCAGTGCTTCCTGCTCTCGTGCCCGAAATGACCTATGAGGGGATGGAAGTACCGAACGGGCAAGCTGCTGGACTGGCTTGGCAGGCGATGATTGCGGGAAATTCCAGCGAAGTTGATCGCCAAGTGAAACGAAAGGCGCTACTGGAGTACTGCGGGCAGGACACACTGGCGCTGGTTAGGCTCCTTGAAGCACTTCAGACTGCCGCACCGCCTAAACCTTAACGGTGGTCTTCGGAGACCTCAGTGTGAACGTCGCCGCTAGCCCCTGAATCGTTTTGGCTTCATTCACGGCGTCGTGCGGGATCAGCAGGTACGCCCACGGCTTGCCGCCGACCTGCTTTTCATGAATCGTGGCATGCTCACACCACTTCACCGCAGCCTTCGCTTTGTTCTGCACATCCACGGCGTCGATGTCCTTCGCGCATTTTGGTCTCGCAGATCAGCTTCGCCGTCTTGGTCTCGACCACGAAGTCGGGTTCGTACTGCGCATCACCCTTGAGGTAAATCTGGAAAGCTTCCTTGCCCGGCTTGAACCACTTCACCACGTCGGCATCATTTTCGAGCAGAACGGCGAAGCGCCGTTCGGTGTCGGACTGGAACCGCTGAGCTGGATATAGGCACTTCTTGAATCCGCCAAAGAGCATGCCACGAATCAACAACCTCTCTTCGACCGGAACTCGAACGTCTCGTGGTTGCTCACCGACCGGAATCGAATAGCTGCTGGGTCGCAGCGTTGTGAAGCCTTTGGTCACGTGCGCTTCGTACTCGCCCGCCGTTCTCTTCGTAGTGTTCCTGCATCTGCGAGTGAATGATGTTCACCAGCGGAGCCTGATGGTATTGCAGCACGTTCCTGACATCATCCTCGCTAGGTAGATACGACTGAAGGTGCCTCACCATCTCGCCTGCTAGCTTGTAGAGAAGATCGGCGTGCTCGTCATAATTCACGTCATCGAAATCAACTAGTCCTCGAATGAGGTAGTCTTCCAGTCTTTCCTCTGGAATGATTCCGTCACCACTGATGAGGCGGTATTGGGCATGGTCGTTCAGATGCGCAATCAGGATGTCCTTGGCAACGGGTTGGAGATGCACTCCCTTTAGGTCAAGGTCGAAGTCCCGATAGCCCGCTGTGACAGTGCCTTTCGGCAAAACAACGATCTTCGGGATGTCGATGGTGCTGTCGATGTAGAGATCGACGGTCTTCGCCACAACTTCCGCAACATTGACTTGTTCCGTCACTCCTGCAAGTTCGCCTTGTATGGGAGCAACCGACAATTGAACTCTCTCCACCAGCTTTTTCAGAGTGTCTGAGGACTTCAGTCCGTTTGAACTTGGAAGCCTTTCAAACTGCTTGATGACCTCCAGAGTCGCCCTTGCGACTTCCTTCTCTCTTTCCGTATTGAACAGCGGCTTCTGTTCAGGCAGGGAGGCGTCCCCGGCAACCTTGCCGACAATAACCGGGGCGACCTCGATCACTTTCATTTCACGGTCGGGAATGTCGCGCCCAATCACGACGCCCGTTCGTATGATCGAGTCTGGCTTGTTCGCCTCATCAATAATTTCTTGGAAATGGTCATGGGAGACGATGGTGAGGCGATCTACCGCCACTACGCCAACTCTCTTGCCGTAAGGCAGTCTCAGTCCTCTCCCGATTGACTGCTCCACCAGCGTCTTGGAGTTTGCTGCCCGCAGCGGGACGATTGTGTAGAGGTTGGTCACGTCCCAGCCTTCTTTCAACATGTTGACGTGGATCACGATTTCAGTTGGGTTGTCCCGGCTCTCAACCGAAAGAAGCTGCTGGACGGTCTCGTCTTTCTCCTCGCCACGCAGGTTCGAATGAACAGTAATGACTTTGCCTTTGTAGCGACCTCCGAAAAACGAAGCGTCTTCGATGTCCTTCAAGAGTTTGTTGGCATGATCGGTGTCTTTCGCGACAATGAGCATGAACGGCTTTACAATCGGCTTTCCATTGTCTCTGGCGTAGACCTCCAACTCGACCTTGCTGTTCTCGTGGACTCGAACCCCGTCCTCCAGTTTTAGCTTTTCGAGGCCTGCCTCGTCGTAGTTCTTGGCATCGAAATTCTCTCGTGTCGCGACCGCTGGCTCTTTGACGAATCCGTCTTTCATGGCAGCGGACAGAGGATAGCTATAAATCACATTCTTAAACGGCTCAGTCTTCCCGCCAGTCTCGACCTGCGGAGTCGCGGTGAGTTCCAAGCCGATGATCGGTTTCAGTTCGTTGATGGCTTTCACGCCCGCACTTGCCCGGTAACGGTGAGACTCGTCCATCAGCAGCACGAGGTCGTGGAGACCCGCCAAATAATCGAAGTAGCTTTCCCCAATGTATTCACTCAGCCGCTTGATCCGGGGTGCCTTATCGCCGCGAACCTCGCTGTTGATTTTCGAAATGTTGAAAATGTTGATATGAATCGGGCTGGTATCGAACATTCGAGCTTGAATAGCTTCCTCGCTTCGAACGCCACGCCCGCTCTCATAGTTGTCCCCAGTGATTAGCTCCGGTGGATTCGTCGCAAACTCTGCTATCCCCTCGAACACGTACTTTGACGTGTTGGGTGTGAAATCCGTGATGAGCTTGTTGTAGATGGTCAGGTTCGGCGCAAGGACGAAGAAATGGCGGCTCAATTTCTGCCGGAACATGTACGTGATGAAGGCACCCATGAGCCGGGTCTTACCGACGCCTGTTGCCAGCGCAAAACAAAGTGACGGGAAGTGTCGCTCGAAATCGGTGACGGTCTTGAATTCGGACTGGATCGTTTTAAGGGCGGCGTCGGTGTCCTGTTGCAGTGCGCCAGACACCACTCGATCCAGAGCTAAGGATTCAGCGACTCTTGCCAGAATCTCAAGAGAATCCCTTTGCGGCGCTCGGAGGCTAAGGCGGTTTGCAATAGCGTTCACGTCGGAGTTCATCGGCTATGGTTCTCCTCGGCAGCCGCCTCAAACAAATTCATGGAACCGTTCGCGGTCTTCCGTCGTCCGTTGGTCGGAGCGACCGGAGCGGGTTCAGGAACCGCCGCTGGCGCTTCTGGCAAATTCTTAACCTCTAGGCTGTAGTCATCTCGACCCCATTCGCACCGATTCAAGACCATCTTGGGGATTTTCTTGATCGTCAGGTTTGGGAATTGCGAAACGTCTTTGACTCGGAAAGCCGAACAGCACACCAACAAAGAACGCTTCTCGCCGACTTCGTCGCTCAGTTTTGTAATTGATCTCGTGTAAGCAGTCTGAGTCGTTATGTAGATGAAATCTCGCTCGGTCGAATAGCCCATGCATCCAGTACTCAGTATCGCTGGGAGCATATTTGAACCCCTCGAATTTGCACATGGCTTCGGCAAGCATTGCAGCGTTGTACTCTTTGCTGATAACCCAGTTGCCAAATCTGTCCTTCTCTAGCAACGACGGCGCAAGTCGGTAGTAACGGAATCCGCCGCCGCCAGTCCATGCAGCAGATTCCGTTATCCCGCCTTGATCTGTTCCGTCAATCACCTTTTGCATTCTCGGAATAATATGCGTATGACAGTGATTGCCGAGCTCGACCATCAGCCAGTGACGTTTCATCTTTTGGGCTACAGCCCCGGTAGTCCCAGTCCCAGCGAAAGAATCCATCACGAGGTCACCTTCATTGGTGGCGATCTCCAAAACCCTCGAAATCAAACGCTCTGGTTTCGGCGTAGGGAAGTCGGGGAGTCCTAACGCCCGAATCTCTCGAACAGCCTGTTGGTTTAGCCCAAAGACTTCCCCTTCTGCCCACAATGTGGTCGGAAGAATCCCCTCGGCTGCTTCCGAAAGAAAAAGCTTCAAACGAGGCGCATGCCCTCCATCTGCTCCCCACCAGATGCGATGGTCTTGGTCAAGTGCCTTGAATCCCGCCGGATTTCGACTCCAGCAACGGTTCCGGGGAGGAAGAAATGTCTTTCCGCTTGGCGACTTCACCTCGAAGATGTTGTCCGAGTGACCCGTCTTGGCGAATTGGCGACCACGAGCACCGCCAACCAAACTGATGGTCATTGTTACGGACTGCCAAGGGCCCCGTGAATCTTTATCGGGGTTGTCATACCTCGACTCTTGTTTATCTGTTCTGCTGAATTTGTTGGGATGAAATTGATCTCGCTCCTTGCAGTAAACCAAGATATGTTCGTGCGCAGTCGAGAAAAACTCAGCGTGGCTGCGAACTGCGTAGGACTTGTTCCAAATCACATTGGCGACAAAGTTTGCACGCCCAAAAATCTCATCCATCAGAACCCGGCAGTAGTGGGCCTCATTGTCATCCAATTGAACCCAGCACGAACCGTCTTTTGAGATCAGACGGTGCAAGAGTTCTAGACGGTCACGCATCATTGTGAGCCACAGAGAGTGCTCAAGTCCGTCCTCATATTCTGCGAAAGCTGATCCGGTATTGTAGGGAGGATCGATATAAACGCACTTCACCCGACCCGTAAATTCTTGTTCAAGCGCTTTTAGAGCAAGCAGGTTATCCCCAAAGACCAGTCGATTATCGAAGATGTCTTGTACCGGAGACGCGTGTCCGTGAATGGTATGACTTGGTCGCATCCTCCAGCAGGATTCGCGGTTCCAGCCGTGGGCGATTCTCCTTGCCGATCCACGTCAATTCCAGCTTTGTCGTTTTACTCATGGCTTCTACTCAATCCATTCCTAAGCAAGCGACCAGCGCACCGTGAAGACCGGGGTCTCTTTGCAATCCTGCTGAAGCTTTTTCTCGATTGTCTCGATCAGGTCTTGCCGCTGCTTGTCGATTCTGTCCTGCGCATCGAACAATTCGCGGCGCTTGCGAGTTCGTGCAGCGTCGAGTTCCCGCACCTGCTTTTGAATCGAAAGCTTCTCGGCTAAGGCAGGTGCGATCTGTGCGGATCGCCTTGCCTCACGAATCTGCCTATCGAGTTCCTTTAATTCGTACTCCAGCCCTACCTTGAGATCGTCTGACCAGCGATCAAGCTTATCCAACTCCAACTCGAAAAAAGAAGCGTTTCGTTCAGTCAAGGTCGCCAGCAGTTCGTTCTTCTGCCTCTGCAATCCGTCTTCCAGCGCAGCTTGCAGGCTAGTGGGCAGAGCGTCTTCCTTGACTGGGGTTCCTGCTGCGTTCAGCGAAAAGAAGCGTCGGCACTGTTCCGCGTCCACTATCGTGCCGTCGTCACGTCACGCCGCTCAGTAGCACGAAATCCTCAGTTTCGAGTGCCGTCATGGTTTGACAGGCGACGCTGATGTATCCGCTTTTTCCAATTAGGGATTCGAGGATGGAGATTTTCTTGCCGGAATGGGAATAGTCGAATGACAAACTCTGCGGATCGGGCGTGAAGGCTTTGCACCGCTCGACGATCTTCTGCGCCAGTGGGTGACCCAGACGATAGAGATTGGCATCGTCAACGTTCTGTCCGCTGCGATACGGACCGGGATGAATCTGCTCTTCGGGAAATGGGTTCTTGATGAGAGTGAATCCGGCTTGCCCATCCTCGAACTTGGCGTAGGGCTGGAGATAGAAGCGCGTCAGTTCCCACAGCCAATGGTCGAACTTGTTTTTGACCTCGTTACTCTCACGCTGATTGATGCGAAGCTTTTCGTGAACCTCTTCATCGAAGTTTTCCAGAAGCTTCTGGCGAGTTTGCTTGATGCGCTCGTCAATCTGTAGCTCCATCTCCCCCTGTAGCTGATCGAAATTGAACTGGATTTGCTCCTCAGTTCGGCATTTCTGGTAGATGTCGGCAATGCGCTTTTCGAAGTCGATTCCAGAACCGATGCTGCCCAGCACTTCGTCGCTTGCCCCGAAGACGCCGCTGAATAGCTTGAACTTCTCGTCGAGAAGCTGGTAGACCCGCTGGTCGGCGGCGTTCTTCTTGTTCAGGAAATTCACCACGACAACATCGTGCTTCTGACCGTAGCGGTGGCATCGTCCGATGCGCTGCTCAATGCGCTGCGGGTTCCACGGCAGATCGTAGTTGATGACCAACGAGCAGAACTGAAGATTGATCCCCTCTGCGGCAGCCTCGGTGGCGATCATGATTATCGCTTCGTCGTGGAAATACTCGACCAACGCAGCCCGCATGTCGGCGGTCTTGGAGCCCGTGATGTAGTCGGTGCCTGCGTGCTTCTTCAGCCAGTTCTGGTAGATTTCTTTCGACTTCGGGTCGTTGTTGGAGCCGTTGAACAGGACAACTTTGCCTTTGTAGTGGGCGATTGATTCAAGAATGGAGCGGACGTATTCCTGAGTCCGGGTGGACTCGGTGAAGATGATCGCCTTCTCCCTGCCGCCCTTACTCTTGGCTTCCGCGAGCCCGCGCTTCAGGGCTGTTTGGAGCCGTTCGCCCTTGGAGTTCTTGGCAATCGAGTTCGCCAGTTCAGTGAACAGTCGAAGCGACTTTATCTCTTCCGCCACTTTTTCTAACTGCTCCGGGCTGAGGACTCGTGGGTCGGATTTCTTGTCGGTCTCGTTCTCGTCCTCCTCCTCTTCCCATTCATCTTCAAGTTCTTCGAAGCTCTCGAACGTCTCAGCGACCTCTTGGGGCGGCTCCACGACGGGTTTCTGCGCGTCTGCGGCTTTTTCCAGCTTGTCCGCCAGTCCTTTCAGTGTTCCGGCAATTGCGAATGTCGATGAAGCCAAGAGCCGTCTGAGAATAAGAGTCATCAACTGGCGTTGACTTGCTGGAAGGGCGTAGAGGTTCTGCACGTTGGAGGTAGTCGGAGACGAGATTGTAGAGCTTCTGTTCTGGTTCGCTGGGGATGAACTCCTCCACCAATGCAATGCGGTTGGTGAACGGAATATATTCGAGCACCTGACGCCGTAATGTCCGCTGGCAGATTGGCTTCAGGCGGTCACGCAAAGACCGAAAATCGGCATCGGTTTCCAACCGTGAAAACTGGCTCTGAAAACTCTTGATGTCCCCGAAAATGTGCTCGTCAATGATGCTGACCAAGCCGAAGAGTTCGAGGAGTGAGTTCTGGAGTGGCGTTGCGGTCAGAAGCAGCTTGTCGAACGGCGCAAGAGCACTCTTGATGGCATTGCCGATCTTGTTTGTGGGCTTGTAGACGTTTCGGAGCCGATGAGCTTCGTCAATGACCGCGAGGTTCCATGCGACCTGACGGATGTACGGCTCTTTGGATCGAGCGAACTGGTACGAGCAGATGACGATCTCGGAGCGGTTAAACGGGTTCAGGTTCCCCTCTCGAATCTGCTCGTTGAAGGTCTTGGTCTCCAAAATCACGGAGGGCAGGAAGAACTTGTCCGAAAGCTCCTGATGCCACTGCTTGCGAAGGGCTGCCGGGACGATGATGAGAATCTTTCGTTTGCGTTCAGCCCATCTCTGGGATAGGAGAATCCCTGCCTCAATCGTCTTTCCGAGACCGACTTCGTCGGCGAGGATCGCCCCTTTGGACAGTGGGGAGCGGAAAGCGAACAGCGCAGCTTCGACCTGATGGGGGTTCAGGTCAACTTGAGCGTCGGCAAGGGAAGCAGCCAGCTTCTCCATGCTGTCGGACGCGCACCGTTTTGTCAGTTCATACGCAAAATACTTCGCGTGATATGCGGTGCTCATCGTGGGGTGAAAAGCAATGATACATCCAGAGTTGCGTCCCCCCTCAAGGCGCAACCCGACCCCTTCTATTTACCACAAATGCGGGGCTTAATCCGCGATTCGTTGAGGTTTCTTGGAATTCCGAATACGACGGAACAAACGGTCCGCTTTAAGGCAAACGTACCTGAGCTTGGCTAATTTCTGCGTTGGTTAATGAAGCAAATCTTTCGCGATGCCGAGCCATTCCGCATCCAGTGGCTCTCGGCAAACGGGCTTGCCAGCCCGACGATACCAGTACGCGCGTTGCCCTGATCGCCTTCCTTGCGATGCAGGTAGGCGTGTACCCACGAACCCTCGACGCCTTCGTCCTGCTGAGCGGATTCGTGTGCTCGCGCCCAATCAGCCCTTGGCATCCCACCACAATCCGGCGAGAGCGTGCGTCAGTCCGGCTGGCGGCTCAGTCGCAGCGAGTGATTGGCGAAAATCGTCCAAGGTCATTTGTGCTTCTTAGCGAGCCTCACCCACAGTTGTTTTGAGTCGAATACACTTTCACTTGCGAAGGATACGGTCGCCGTTCCACAAGAGAAACTTGTCAAAAACTCTCTCTTGGAACCATCGGCTCTTTACGACAAGCCTTAATTCTTGATCGGACATGTCTGCCGCGAGCGAAAACGCCTTTACGTCTACGAGTTGGGAACAGGCAGATCGAATCCGAGCTTTTCGTTTCGAAAATTGTCTGCGCCACTCTCTCAAGTACGCACCATAGTCTGATTGAGGCAAAGTGCCGCAGGATGCTCCCTGAAGACACGCGAAGGCATTGGTGTCGCGGAGCACAACTGGAGATTTGCACCGAAGCCACAGAAGTTTCGACGCTGCCGAAACCTTCTCCTTCCAGCCCTCCATCGGGTAGGCTGACTCGAAATCCTGCGCCAACTGCGACACAACCGCAACGATGCTCTGAGTCTGAAGAATTGCGGTTTGCGCTGCGTTTTCGAGAAGTGTGAATGCAGCATCCAATCCCTTGGTTTTCACGCCTCCAAAGTTCCGCTTGACCCCATAATATTGTGCTGCGTCGTGTAAAGTGCGCAGGCGAACATCCTTCGTGATGGAAGTGAGTTCGTTGATGAAGCCGCGATCCTTTTCGTACCAGTCATTCAAGTACATAAGGGCGAACGATTTGAAGTTCTCCAAGATCAGCAGATAATCGAAGAAAATCTGAGCGTTGCCGTCATCGGAAATCCATTCGGCGCGGAGCTTGGTTCGCTTCCTTATGGTTTTGAGTGCGGAGAGGAGGCTCTTGTTCAGCTCCTCCGCGCTGGTTCCTTCGATCTCGGCAGACAAGGCGAATGCGCCACGCACCTTCTTGACCTCGCCCTCCACGCCAAGTTGCTTCAATGCTTGCTGGATAGCGCGGTCGTTGGAGCCGTTGATCCGTACTTTAAGTTTGAAGCGCATAATCAACTTGTTTGCTCCATCGGAGATTGTAGTGGGGAACAGGTTGTGTCGGCACCGCATTTAACGGCTCGCCTCCTCTACGCGGGCTTCGCAGGATGCCGCCGATCAATCTCCTCCATGATCCTCTCAGCCCACCGGATCGCATCGGCAATGGCGCTCACGGTGGCTGGAATCCGTGCTCCGCTGTCGTACTGCGCCAGCTTGCGTGCTGCGAGAATGCTGGCAGCGATCAACAGCACGCGCTTACGACCTTCGTCCATGATGCGTCTGGTTGCGGAAGATCGAACCTCACGACGTGGATGGCGTGAGGTTCCAAAAGGACAGTCTAGCATATTCGCCTTTTGTTCGCCATTGCATTGGGGACGGTGCGGGCGACTTGCGCTCGAAGAGGTTAGGTCCGCGACATCGGAGCCGAACGCCAGAGCGCTTTGTGGGTGGTGACAAAGGTCGGAAACAAGGGTTGGAACAGCGAGATGATCCTGAACGCCGTCCCATGACCGCCCTCGCACAGAATCGCCTTTCCGCCCAATCTAGTTTTTATAGATGGCTCGCTCGCATTGCCGCAGGCTGCCCAGACTGACAAACCTCACCTTGCGTCTATCCTTTGTCAGTATCGTCTCGCCCGTGAACGGAATCTTCCGGAAAATCCCCGGCTTATGCCGGACTGAAAACTTGCCGAAACCGCCGAGCTTCAGCGTGAACCCGTCCGTTCCCAAATTATTGAGCAGCGTGGCTTCGAGCGCCGCCACCACGGTATCTACGACCATCTCAGCTTCCTTTTTGGTCTGCAAAGCCAACGCCTGCTGAACCCTCACCGTCAACTCGTCTCCGACCTCTTAGGCTTGCTCGCATGCAGTTCAAATCCTTTCGAAAGGAAGTATCCATGCAGAGCAATACCGCCGCAGTTGAAAATCAACATGTCAATTTCACAAGTATTCCTGTTGAAAACCGCAAACCCGACCCGTTCACGATTCTTGACGGGAGATACGTTGGGCACGACAGGTTCGTCGTCCCGAAGAACTTCGACGAGTTCCATGAGCGGTTTCCCCAATACGTCCGCAACTGGGTCAACAGGCACGTGGACAGGTCTGCGCCGAAAGAGGATGCCGAGGACTGGACGCAAGACCTTCTCATCCACTTGCGTTACCTGCCCGTGACGTCCAAGCACCGTCAGGCTGGCAAGGAGGACATCGTGCAAACGTTCGATCCGATAAAGCACTATGGGGCGAACAGCGCCCGGTTCTTCAACTACATCAACCTTTGTCTGGGAAACAAGTTCAGGACGATCCATTCGAAACGGATGAAAAATCCCTTGTGTCGCCCCGGCAACTTATCCCTGACCAGTCATTGGGAGGAAACGGATCGCGATCAGGTCGGAGACGAGTTCTGCCATGCGCACTCGGCGTCTCTCAGGAAAAGGTGTGAGCGGCAAGAGAGACAGCGCGACGACAGGCACCGGATTGGCGAGTTCGTGGAGTTTGTGCAGCGCGAGGATTCGGGCGTGCTTCCCGTAATGGGTGCGATTGCAGCAACGGGGACGTCGGGCGCTGGAGCTGAGTTGCTAGGAAAAACTGAAGGAGATTTCTGGCGAATGCGTTCGCGCCTGAGCCAGTTGGGGAGATGCTTTCTAAAGAGTGAGCCGGTTCCGAAGCTGCGAAGACCATACAGGCGGCGTGTGAAGCACACTGTCCCGTCAGCTCCGCCGGGGTTCAGGGCGAGTTAAACCAGCGCCACGGACGTGCGACCCCAGCGTAGGTGCCGCTGGGGTTTTTCTTGGGGGATTCTCCCTACCATTTCCTACCATTTTTCCTCTCCAGAAGGTGTCAGATCGGACGTAACAGAGACACGAAAAAGCTCAAGTTACGCAAAACACTGCATCTTCCTGATAGCATTGGCGGCGGGGAATGGCTTCAAGAAAATCCCCCTCCCGGCACCAAGCCCAACCCATTCACAAGGTGTTAGTTAGGCAGCACAGCGGTAGCCACGCCTTTTTCGGTCGTTGCATCAATCCTGGTGCTGGTTTCCGGATTTCTGCCCAAAGTCTGCCCGAACTGACTTTCGGGAGAGCTTTGGGATTTCTGCTTAGCATCGAGCCTCGCCGCCGCATCGGCAAGATCCGCCTGTTCAACGATGTCGTATCTGCGAAACACGGATGCAGGTCTTATGTCCCGATATTTTCATCGCGACTGACTCCGCCACGCCGAGCCTTCGCAGGTTGCGCACTCCGGTTCGACGAAGATCATGGAACAGAAGGCCGACGTACTTTAACCTGCGGCTCCCGCACATACACTTGCGCGTCGTTCCTGCCTGATCGCAGTCCCGGCAGACGAACCTTCCAAGCCCGGATCGACCGCATACTCTGTGCCATGCCCCCTTGAAGTCGAGCACAGGTGAACCATCCGGCCTCGTGAACAGGCGATCGGTCGGTCCCTTGCCCAGCATGCATGCGCGTACCAGTGTGTAGACTTCCTGCGTCATTGTGACCGTCCGTCCATGCCCGTTCTTCGTGGCGCCGACTTCCAGGCGGATCGTACGATCAGCAAGATCAATCTGGCCGACAAGCAACGGAACAATTTCGCCGGCACGCCACCCGTAGTTGAAGCCGACGGAAAGCATCGCACGCAGCCAGGGTCCTTTCTTGCTGTACTCTGCTGCCAGTCTCGAGTGATCCTGATCCACAAGAAAGCCAGTGCCGACATTTTTCTCCTCAAACATCGGAATGTACGGTGTCATCCGCACCTTTGGCGGAGTGCTCTCCAAGCCGAGATTGAAGGCGCGCTTTAGAGCAGCCAGTTCCCGGTTTATGGTCGCTGGTGACGCCGACTGCTGAATTCGCTGCTTGATGTAACGCCTAACCATATCGGTCGTGACATCGGATGCACGTCGCTTGCTGAAAAACGGGCTCAAATGTAGACGCCAGCGCTGCTCGACCGATTCGATACTTTTCTGCTGCTTCTCCCGGTACTCTGCCATCAAGTCCTTGATCAGCTCGTCGATCTTGATGTTGGCCTGCGGGACGCAGGACTCGGCCGACCTCGAATCTGGATTCGAGCACCGAACCATGGAGTTGTGCCAAGTCGGGCGAGAGCGCGGCGAGCCTGAACTCATCCAGAGTCGGCAGAATTTTGGCTGCTCGACGACGGCGCTTTTTCTGCCAGTTATAAGTACCCGCCGCCCCTGAACCGCCGGCCGCAGCATAGATGAGCAGCGCAGGCCACGACAGCCAAACTGGCAACAAAACCCGAAACGATTTTGCAGCGGTCTCCGACCAGGGTCCGTCCATTAACTGCGCTTGCGCCTCCAGTTTGTGTACGCCCCAACTCAGCTTGCCCAGAGGAATATCGAAGCTCGAGGCTGTTTGCCATTTCGATTCTTCGGGTAGTAAGCGCCAACGAAAACGAAGTCCATTGCGCCGATCAAACTGCACGGAGCCAATGTGGGCGGTGAGGTTCGAGGCGTGGGGCACAATATTCACGGCGTCTGAGAAAAGCGCTTTACCGTCTCCCAAATCAAATCCGGCAAGGGAAAAGTTGGGTACGGGAAAATCCGTAACGAAATTCTCGGGCGGCGAAAAGTGCATGATTTTAGTGGCCGATCCGAACCAGACCGAACCGTCCGAGTCGCGCCAAAAGGCGTGGCCATTGGGAACGAAAAAACCGTCTTGTTCGTCGAGTCGCAACCATTCTCCAGCGGTTGCTTCAGCGCTCGAGGCCAGGTAACAGGCCGAAGTACAACGCCATATCCCGCCATGAGCATCTATATCCAAAATTAAGGTGTTGCTACCTTGACGCTCCATGTCGATGGCGAAAGTCTTGATGACAGGATGGTCGGAGGTTGGATTGGTGATGAGGGCGACTGAAGAATGAGAGTAACCAACCCAGAGATCGCCGTTGGGTTGGATGGCTATAATTTGACAGCCAATGCCTCTCAAGCCGTCGCTCGGTGAGATGCGCCGCCAATCCTCCAGTCCCCGCTTGAACAGAGGTTCATTTCCATCGCAGGCCCACATCGTGCTCCGTTTGTCATCGTACTTGATATCAGAAACGGAGTCTGAAGGCACGTTTTCTGTTCGTATCAAAAGATGACGCCCGCGGATCACGACACGCCCCACTCCTTTATCGTTGACTACGCCTCCTACAAAGACTTTGCCATCGCTATCGCGGGCCATTAGACCCATGCGGACCGGCGGTCCCGACCGAAGGATTTCGCCGTTTGACATAATTTGCACGACACCTTTCCAGGTTGACGAAAAGATTGTCCCTTCAGGCCCCGGCGTGAGGGATCCCGGCCCATCCAGCTTTTGCGATCCCGGCAGCTCGGTCCATTTGCCGCGATCGCCGCTCAAGGCAGCTATCCCCGAGAATCCTCCAGCATACATTCGGTTGCCAGTGCGCAATAACGAATACACGGAAGGTTCGACGCCTTCATCTTTATCCCAATACTCCAAACGGAAAGGGTACATAAACCGGTAGAGACCGTTGCTTGCGGCAATCCAGATCGTCCCATCGCTGGCAACGATCGCGGTGTTCATTCGCGGGGGGGATTCCGTCTTGTATATTCGCTGTGTTGAATCCGCCAGGACGCCCTAGCGCTAGATTCACCAGCATGAAAATGGAACCGTCGGCGGTTTCTTCCAAATGAGCGCTGGCGTCGTACTTTGAAACCGAATCGGGCACCATGGCGATTGAATTCATGCCCGGGCAAATATAGGTTGCATCTTTTTCGGCACGAAACCAGACGCAGCCGAATTGATCCCGCAGAACTCTTTCGGCAGAGTCGCTGCCCGCATGTCTGACAATGTTTGCGTCCGAGGCAGCAGCATCCAACTCCAGCACAACATGCGCCTGCTAGCCGCCCGGGCCAGACACAATCTCATCCAGCGGCTTCGAGTAACAATTAGCATCCAGGGCCAAAAGCCCCGGTTACTCCTGCCTCAAGGCGGGAGCCTGCGAGCAAAAGCGGGACGCCCGGAAAGGTGGCTGCAAATAAGACTGCCGACAACCGCGGGCGCACCACGCCAAGAAATGTTTCGCTTTCGGGCGGCGGGAAGGCGCAAGTGCGCTCGAATGGACAAATCCGATCCGTCGACAAGAACGGCATGCATATTGAGCACAACCTGCACGGCGGCCGCAAGGTAGTGAGCGACCGCAACGGCAAGCATATTGTCAGCAACGGCAAGACTGGCGGATATGTGCAGCGACCGCTAACCACGCGCAACGGGCATAGTTATTACGCGCGGACTTCCATGGATCACGGAGTGGCCCATAGTGGCGTGTATCGTGGCTATTCCTACGGAGGTCACACTTATTACGGTTATCAACCGGCGGCGTATTACAGCGCGGGCTTCTATGGCTGGGCAGGCGGAGCATGGGCGAGTCCGCTGGCCTGGGATGCTGGTGCCTGGGGATGGGGTGGGGCTCCCTGGCTCAGCTTCTACGGCTTTACCCCTTACGGCTTCTATCCGGGCCCGGCGTTCTGGCTCACAGATTATTTGCTGGCAGCGAATTTGCAGGCGGCGTATGCGGGGATGGGGGGCGACGGCATCAATGTGATGGCGAGCCAACTGTGGACAGACACGGGCACGGCTCTATCGCAGGGCCATTCGGCGGCTTCGACCGCCTCGGTGCAGCCGGGCGGCGAGGAACTTCCACCGGCCTTGGATCCGGCGCGCCGCAACTTTGTGGTTGCCTCTGACCTGGCCGTGACCACCGTGTCCGACAATCGCGAATGCTCTCTGACGGCGGGCGATGTCATCATACGCATCACAGACACTCCCGACGCCGATCAGAAAGTCAACGTGAGCGTCACCAGCGCCAAGAAATCGGACTGCCACGCCGGTGAGATGGTTAGTGTCTCGGTAGATGACTTGCAGGAGATGCGCAACCATTTCCAGGAGCAGGTCGACTCGGGATTGAAGACCATGGCCGCGAAGGCCGGCACACACGGCATGCCCAAAGCGCCGGATGCCAGCACGGTAGCCAACTCAATGCAGGCGGGGCCACCGGATCAGGAAGCGGCCGCAGACTTGCAGGAACAACAGCGGGCAGCTGACCAAACCGAGTCCGAGGCGCATCAAGAAGTTGCGGCGGCGGCACCACAACAATAGTCCGCGCGGCTTACTTGCTTTGCATATTGGGGTGGTGGATGGGGCCACCACGAGGGGGTCGGGCCTGAGAAATAAAGATGGCTGGCGGGGTTCCTAAATGCCCCGCCAACCCAAATGGTTGCGAACTCAATGGTTCGTCTTCAATGGTGACCGCTCTGGGTCACAAGGGTCGCGTTCGGCTTAGCCCTTCAACTTTTCATTCAACTTCGGTGGCGGCAGCGTGGTTTGGCAGGTCTTCTCTGTGCCCGGGGGGCACAAGAAAATCGGACCGCCATCTGCGACCGGAATCGTCTGAACGCTTGCTGCCACGAAAGTGCCTACCATTCCTACCATCAGAATCGCGATTCTGATTGCCAGCTTTGCATTCATCTTTATCTGCATGGTGTTGCTCCTTAGGGGACCTGGGATTTGTTACGCTTGCTCGGGCCGTCCGTCGCAAGTGACCTTAGTAATGCAAGCTGCGTACCAAACCTGATACCCGTATCTACGGGCTCGATCTACAGTGAATTTGACCGAAACAAAGGGGAAACTCGGGTCTACCGGCCCGGATTTACCCCGATCTCCGCTGGGCGGACTTCAAATACCCAAACAAAAGCGCTAGTGGGTAACATTTATGTTAGGTAGGGGAGGCTGAAAGGCGGTACGGAGCGCCGTTCCAAGCGTCCGAGTATACTCATTTGCGTCATGGGCCATTCGGGCGAAGTGGGTTTGTCTCCTGTGAGCGGGGCTCGGCTGGAAGTAGTCAGCGGACCCCTGAAGGGGAAGCTCTTTCCCCTGACCGGCGATGAGGTCTCGATCGGTCGCGACCCGTCCAATGAGATCTCGCTGCTTGACTCCCTGGTTTCGCGGCGCCATTGCGTGATCCGCAAGGAGCCGAACGCTTTCCGGTTGCTGGATTTGGAGAGCCGCAATAACACCTTTGTAAGCGGAGTGCCCGTAATCGATCGCGTGCTGGTCCACGGAGACCAGATTCGCGTGGGCAATTCGATCCTCGTCTTCCAGGGAGCCGGCAGCGACACCGCCTCTGGCCACGCGTCTTTGCAGCTCGATGCGACTCCCATGCCGGGCGCCGCGACCGTAATCCTGCGGAAAGAGGATGCCCGGTACCTGCAGCCTTCGCGGCCGGACGGCCTGCCCGCCACGGCGAAAACGGTTCGCGACCTGAATGTGCTGCTAGAGTTCAGCCGGACTTTGAACTCGGTACGCGGCCTGGCGGCTCTGCAGGAAAAAGTTCTGGAGGCAGTTCTCGCCATTGTCCCCGCCGATCAGGCCGCCGTTTTATTGAGTGAAGACGGAGTCGCGGGATTTTCTTCAATCGTAGGCCGGCATCGCCGTCTGGGGCCCAATCAGCCGATTCATGCCAGCCAGACCATCCTCAGTCGCGTGCTGGAGGAAAATCTCGCGGTGCTTTCCAACGACGTGCAGAGCGATGCCGCTTACCGCGAGGCCGACAGCTTGCTCGAACGCCGGGTGCACTCCGTGCTAGCCGTGCCTCTCGAAGTGCAGGGCAAGATGTTGGGCGTGATGTACCTGGACGCCAGTTCTCCGGGCGCACGCTTCGACTCCGACCTCTTGGAATTTGTGGCGACGCTGGGAAATATTACCGCGCTGGCGATTGAGAACGCCCGGCATGTGGAAAAGCTTGGCGGCGAAAACCGCCGCTTGTACGAAGAATTGAACATCCACCACAGCATGATCGGGGAAAGCAAGGCCATGCACGAGGTCTATGACTTTGTTTCCCGCGTGGCGGGGCGGGACTCGACGGTGTTGATCTCAGGCGAGAGCGGGACGGGAAAAGAGTTGGTGGCACGCGCGGTTCACTCCAATAGCGGCCGCACCGACAAACCGTTTGTCGCGATTAACTGCGCGGCCATTACCGAGACCTTGCTGGAGAGCGAACTGTTTGGGCATGAACGGGGAGCGTTCACGGGCGCGGTCTCGCAGAAGAAAGGGAAGCTCGAAGTCGCCGAAGGCGGCACAGTTTTTCTGGATGAAATCGGAGAGCTGGCCGTCCCTATGCAGGCCAAGTTGTTGCGAGTTCTACAGGAGCGGGAGTTCGAGCGAGTCGGCGGAACGCGCCCTATCAAACTCGATGTGCGCCTGATTGCCGCCACCAATCGTGATCTGAAAGAAGCGTCCCGCACGGGAAGTTTTCGCCCGGATCTTTACTATCGCCTCAATGTCGTATCGCTTCACATGCCGGCCCTGCGGGAGCGGCGCGAAGATATTCCGCTCCTGGCTGCGTTCTTCGCGGCGCAGTATGGCGAGAAAGTGAAGCGGCGCGTGGCCGGCATCTCTCCTGAGGCGCGTGCCTGCCTGCAGCGCTATGACTGGCCAGGAAACGTGCGCGAACTGGAGAACGCCATCGAGCGCGCTGTGGTGCTGGGCTCAACGGAATTACTTCTCGTCGATGACTTGCCAGACTCGATTCTGGAAGAGACCGCTGCGTCCGGCGAGCCGGTGAGCGCGCTGCATGATGGCATTCGCGACGCGAAGAAGGTGCTGATCGAGCGCGCCATCGAACAGGCCAACGGAAATTATACGGACGCTGCCAAAATCCTCGGCGTGCACCCCAACCACTTGTTCCGTTTGATTCGAACCCTGAACCTGAAGCCGAAACGCCAACGGCAGGGATAAGGGAGTTCGTTTTCGAGCAGTGCTCTTTGAGCTATCGACTTCATAACTCCTTCGCGACTTGCGCTATCTCTGTGGGCGTGGCGCCCGCCACAACTATCTCCTCGTTATTGTGTTCATACTTCTCGAGCAGGCTGAGCCGCTCAGGAGCCACCAATGGCATCAGGATTTCGGTTCGCGCTCGCGGGCGCGATATTTCTTTCCGTCCTCGCGTCCACCCCTATCACTCGCGCTCAAACAACGCCATCAGCTTTCGTGCCGCCGCTCTCTGTTCCGTTAACGATGGTCGAAACTGCACAGCAAACCGAAAAAGCCATGCTTCAGGTCAGCATCGGCGCGCTTCAACCTCTCCCGATCCCTGTCGACACGGGATCTGTAGGTCTGACGCTGTTCGCCACGCCAGGCATTCCCGGAAATGACACGAGCTGTTCGACCAAAACCATCTCTGTCTCCTACGGGAATCCACTGCGCGTCACCTACAGCGGCGTAGTCTGCAACGGCTCGCTGAACCTCGCCGGTGTGATTGCGACGCCGCGCATTCCCTTCGTACTGCTGACCTCCACTACTTTTTGCGCGCCGAACAATGAGTGCAAAACGCCGCAGCAAAACTATGCCGATGGAAACTACGGCGTTTTCGGCGTCGGCATCTCTCCCGGCGACAATCTTCCGAATCCATTGCGCACGCTGCCTGGAGCCTACGGTAAGCGCTTCATGTTCCGATTGAACTCGAATGCCAGCGAGCCAAGCTCCTTGATTCTCGCGCCCCGCTGGCGCTTTGACGCCGCTATCTTTCCCCAATTTCAGCAAACGATCGGCGCGCTCGGTCTGCCGATCTACGACAAAGGTCAGGGATGCATCCTCGTCGACGGAAACCAGACCTCCATTTGTCCTTTGGTTTCGTTTGACACCGGCAACGGAGTGCCGTGGCTACACGTCACCATTCCCGGCCTGCCGACCGTGTGCGGATCCAATCGAGACATTTATGTGGCGCCCGGAACGACGATTGGCGTCGCGCCCCGCTTAGGCGGAGCTGCCGCAGTGAATCTGGTTGCCGGTAACACCTTCGCCACTGAGTTTCGCTACGCCGACCAGGGATCGAACCTGATCAATGTGAGCATCGAGGCCTTCCTCGGAAACGACGTGATCTATGACGCCGAGCAAGGAGTGATAACCATTGCTCTGACTCTGGCGAATCATGATTGATCGGACACGAGGTGTTCCCCGCACCGTTGAGCAACTTCATCGCGCGTACTGAGTCTTGCTTGGAAGGCTAAGAACGCAGCTTCTATTTCAGCCCGCGCACTAGGAACAGATTGGCCAGATCGCGCTGGAAAGTGGTGGCGTAAGAGTTTCCGTCGGCGGACAGGGCCAGTGGTCCAACGAGTTGAGCTCCTGGTTCAGGAACCTTTACGACGAGCCAAGGCTCCTTACGATGCGTGGACAAGTCGAGGCGGCTGATCTTGATGCTGGCGGGCTCACGCTGTTGCAGGAAGAAGTAGCGACCGTCGCCGCTCCAGCGCACAACACTTTCGCCGCTGTCCAGGTCGACGACTGTCTTCGAATCTCCACCGCCCACTGGCGAAAGCACCAGTTTGTGTGGGTCTACGGCGATAAACCATTTTCCATCCGGCGAAACCTTGGTTCCACGCGAGCCTTCAGACGTAAGCGGCGTCGACTTGTCGGTCTCCGGGTCGTACATCCAGGTGCGGGTGGCGTGTCCGGTTTCGTTGCCCGTGAACAGAATGCGCTTATTGTCGGGGAACCACTCCACGCCGTCGAAGTGCATCCCTTCGATTTTTGCGAAGCGCGATTCTCCGGCGCCGGTCGGAAGCAACATCAAAGTCGAGCGCTCGGCCTCATGGTGAATGCAAGCCACCCATTTTCCGTCGGGCGAAAGCGAAGGCCGGTTGCCGTAACCCAACTGAATCGCGGGAGAGCCATCGGCCTTTCTCAAATAAATGGCGGAGTTGCGACCCTGGCCGCTGGAAAGCTCGACGAAGACGAGAGACTGCGCGTCATCCGAAAGGTCATAGAGCAGGGAAGAGTCGAGCCAGGCCAAATCGCGTTGCGGGGTCCCGTTCGGGGGAAGATAAAGAATGCCGAGCCGGGAATTCACCGTGCTCAACAGCACGCGGCCATCGCGAGCCACATCCTGCATCACAATCATTCCGCCGGTTTGAGAAACCAGACGCTGAGAGCCATTGAGAGTCACGGCGTAGAGAGCGGGATCACCGCCAGGCTGGCCGCCCGAAAACCAGACTTCCTGATTGTCGGGCGACCAGTTCAAAGCGCCGGTGGTGCGCCATCCGCGGGAAAGAACCTGACGAGGATGGTTCGCGCCGACGATGCATAGAGCATAATCGCCAACTTCAACATCGAAATCAAAGAACGCAACCAGCTTGCCGTCGGTCGAGACTCGCGGCATCAAGGGAGGCCGCTTCTCCGTTTCATACAGAACCGTGCCGATGGGATACTCCAGCCGGAACTTTCCGTTAGCTGCGCGGGCTACGGCGAGCGACTCTCCATCTGGCCCCCAGTCCGCGCCACTTACGCCTTCCAGCACTTCGCGCGGAGCGCCGCCACCAAAGGGCACGCGGGCGAGGGTGCCAACATCCTCACCGCCCAGCAGAATGGCCATCTCGCCGCGCGGTGAGATGGCGAGCACGCGTGCGCTGGGAAGCGCCAGTGGCTGCGCTTCGCGATTGCCGGGCTGCGCGGAAAATAACGTGGATGGCGCGCCGTCCCACTCGGCGCTGTAGACGACCGTGTCGCCAGGAGCGAATTTCGCGGACGTGACATCGCCGCGCCGAAATGTCAGGCGCTTATACGATGGCGGCTCCGGAGGCGGGCTGTATCTGCGCTCATAAGAAATGCGCAGCGCGAGTCCCAGCAAAATTCCCGCCAGCAATCCTACGCTTGCCCAGAGTCTGCCACGCGACGTATTACGCGGCGGGGTGCTCCGCGGCGGCATGTTCCGCAGAGCCCCGGACGGACTCGCGAGAGCGAAGTTGCTGGCGTCCATCTCGTCGCGCAATTCTTCCAGCGCGACTTTCACGTCGGCCATGGTTTGCCAGCGGCGTTCAGGATCTTTTCTCAGACAGCGGTTGATGATTCGGTCGAGTTCAGGAGGAAGGTCAGCGACGGTCTGCGACGCAGGCTGCGGATCTTTGTAGAGCACCGCCGAAAGCGACGACAACTTCGAGCCACCGGAGAAAGCGCGTTGGCCCGTCACCATTTCATAAAGCACCGAGCCGAACGAAAAAACATCCGAGCGAGTATCGACCTTCTTGCCGTCGGCCTGCTCGGGAGACATGTAGGCAACGGTTCCGAGAATGGTCCCTTCTTCGGTGAGAGGCGATCCCTCGCCGTGCATCGTTTCCGCGTATGCATCGGCTCCCGACGGTTCGCTCAGCTTGGCTAAACCGAAATCGAGAATCTTGACCACGCCCTGCGGAGTCACAATCACGTTCGCCGGCTTAAGATCACGATGCACAATTCCCGCAGCGTGAGCGGCGGCCAGTGCGTCTGCCATCTGGATCGCGTACTTCAACACGTCGCGAATGCGCAGACCCTTTTTCCCGATCAGGTGATCGAGCGTCTCGCCCGCCACAAATTCCATCGCGATGTAAGGGACCGGCTGGCCATCGACCGACTGCGTGTCGATGTCGTAGATGGTGACAATATTGGGGTGGTTCAGGGATGAGGCTGCCTTGGCTTCCTGAACGAAGCGCCGCTCATGCTCTGAGTTCAGTGACCCAGTGGATAGAATCTTGATCGCGGCGGTCCGTCCCAGCCGGGAATCGACCGCCTTGTACACCACTCCCATACCACCGGCGCCGAGCTTGGCTTCGATGCGGTACGAGCGGAGTGATTTGCCGATCATGTGCGTCGCCCTGAAGCGTTGATTAGACTCGCGGCATGAGGTCTGCAAGTGTCGCAGCCGCGACAAGTGAACAATCGCAAATGAAGCCGTCACATGAGCGCGGAGAAAAAAGCTGAGTGCAGGAATCCGCTGGACGACTTCATCGTCTCCCGACAACGCAAACGCTGACGATCTGCTCGCATGCCGAAGACTTAGTGGGTGCCATTCTAACTCAGAAAGGCAAAGCCTTAAACGTTTCATTCCGCGTCCGAATCTGAGGCGTGCCCTCGCGGACAAGCAGACTCTAGTGTGTTCCTTGACAATAGGGAGCGAGTCGCCTAGCATCGCTGGCCAGACGTGAAAACGTTGGCCGCGAGGCACAGATTTGTGTCGGGCAGTGAAGCGCAACTCACAGCGGTAAAACCTCCCTAGTACCAGGTGAAGCGGCATGAAGTTGCTGTCGAGAGTAGTGTGGGCGGAAGGCATGTATCTGGCGCCACAGCATTTTCAGGCGCAGAACCGTTACTTCGAGGAAGCCGTCCACTTTGCCACGGCCAGCCTGTGGAGGGACGCGTACGGGCTGGCCGCCTGCCAGCTTGACGCCGACGCGCTGCGCAACGGCACCGTAAGCCTGCTGCACGCGCGCGGCATGTTTCAGGATGGCCTGCCTTTTGATATTCCTGAGTGCGATCCTCGTCCCGATCCGCGCAACATCGTGGAACAGTTTCTGCCGGCAACCGATAGCTTGACGGTGGCCCTGGCCGTTCCGCGTTGGGTTCAGGGCCAGCAGAACTGCGACCTGGATCCGATTCCTCCGGAAATGCCCGCTACACCAGCACGGTCGAAATGGTGCACGACGAAAACACCGGGCTCGACGCCAAGCCGGTGCAGCTGGGCCGCAAGAACATCCGGCTGGTGGTGCTGCCAGTTGAAGACGAGAATCTGCTGACCATCCCGATCGCCCGGGTCATGCGCGATCAGTCGGGCCACTTCGTTTACGATCCCACCCATGTTCCACCTTGCCTGCGCCTGAGTTGCCAGCGAGCGGCTGGCCTCAATGCTGCAGCGGCTGGTGGAGATTCTGGAGGAGAAGAGCGCCGTCGTTACCGCAGGAGCAGCAGCAAACCGGCGGAAAATTTCAGACCGGAATGTCGGCCCGCCAAGTCGCGCAGTTCTGGTTTCTGCATGCCATCAATTCCAGCCTGACGCCGTTGCGGCATATTCTGCTGGCGAAGCACCGGCATCCTGAAGAACTGTTTCGCGAAATGTCGCGGCTCGCCGGAGCGCTGTGCACGTTCAGTCTCGACAGCAATCCGCGCTCGCTGCCGGCCTACAACCACTACGATCCCGGGCCGGGCTTCACCTACCTTGAGGACCACATCCTTCGGCACCTCGAGATCATTGTTCCGTCGCAGGCGGTGGTGATTCCGCTAAAGCCGGCGGCGCGCTATTTCTACGAAGGCGAAATCCGCGACCAACGCTGTCTGGGCCGCTCCCGCTGGATGCTCGGGCTGCGATCGCCGGTGGGCGAAGCGGACGTAATTTCGAAAACCCTGCAGCTGGTGAAGGTGTGCTCCGCGCAATTTGTTCCCGAACTGGTGAAACGGGCGCTGCCCGGCCTGACACTAACCCATATGCAGGTACCTCCCGCGGCGATTTCCGCGAAGGTCGACAGCCAGTATTTCGTCGTCACCCGGAGCGGGCCCTGCTGGGAGCACATCATGCGGACGCGCAACGTGGGCGTGTACGTGCCCGGGGAACTGCCGTCCCCTGAAATTGAATTGATTGTTTTGCTCGAGAGTTGACATGGGATCTACACAAGTTACACCACTGGGAAGTTATCGAGGATCGAGTCCGGCCATGGACCGGCGCGGCTGGAACCTCGCGCTTGGGATTTCAGGAAGTGTTCACCGCCGTGGTGCGGTTGCGCTACAACCGCCAGGCGGTGCAGGATGCGGAAACGTTTCGGGCGCAGATGAGGCAGGCCTTGCGCGTCGCCGAACAGGATGCGCGCAGTCGCGGCTGCAGCCCCGAGGACGTGAAGCAAGTGATTTTTGCCGTGGTGGCCTTCCTCGATGAATCGGTGCTGAGTTCTGGAAATCCGGTATTCGCCAACTGGCCGCGGCTGCCCTTGCAGGCGGAACTGTTTGGTCATCAACTGGCCGGCGAAATTTTCTTCCAGGAATTGCAGAAGACGCTGAACCGCAACGATTCGCAGGAGACGGCCGATCTGCTCGAGGTCTATTACCTGTGCCTGCTGCTGGGTTTCAAAGGACGCTACGCGGCGGGCGGAGACCTGCGGTCGATCATGGCGGCGATTCAGGAAAAGATCCGGCGAGTGCGCGGGCCGGCTGGGCCACTGTCTCCGCGCGGGGCGATTCCCGCGGATGCGGTGCGCCTGGCGCACTCGGATCGCTGTGAGCCGCTGCTGGGACGATCGGCGCTCATCACCGTGGGCCTTGGCCGTGGTGCTGTTTGTCGTCTTCAAGATTTTGTTGATGTCGGGTGCGTCGTCACTCTCGGCCTTGGTGGCCGGACTACTGAAATAGGCGCGAAGGGGGATTGGGATGCTGTACTGGGTGACCATTCTAGTACTGCTGGTTTATCTGGTGCTGGTTTGGCTTCTCGGCAGGTGGCTGCCGTTGCACGGCTCGGATGTGTGGATCCTGCGCGGCGTGCTTGCCGCTGCTGGGCCTCATCGGAGCCGGCGGTCGTCGTATGTGGTATCATGCACAAGGTAAAGAAGGCGAAAGAAGCTTCCGGGGAAGATGACTCGCAAGCCGGCGCAACCGACGATCTGGATGGGCTGGTGCGCGAAGCGATCCGGCGCCTGAAGCATTCGACCCTGGGGCGCGGGTACCAACCTCGGCAGCCTTCCGCTGGTGTTTGTGCTGGGAGATCCGGGCTCGACCAAGACGACCGTCCTCATTCATTCTGCGCTCGATCCGGAACTGCTGGCGGGGCAGGTGTATCGGGACAACGAAGTTCTGCCCACCTCGGCCGCCAACATCTGGTACACGCGCCAGGCGATTTTTGTAGATCCCGCCGGCTCGATGATGGGACGAGGCGGATCGCTGGAGGCGCCTGGTCAAGCTGCTGCAGCCGGCACGATTTTCGGCGGCCATCGGAAAACGCGCGCAAGCTCCGCGGGCGGCAGTCGTCTGTTTCGATTGCGAAACCTTTCTGCAGCCCGGAGCGAGCGAAGCCGCCGTCTCAGCGGCGCGAAGATTGTCGGTGCGGCTGCAGGAAGTCTCCCAGTTGCTGGGAATCAGCTTTCCCGTCTACGTTTTGTTCACCAAGCTGGACCGGATCTCGTTCTTCGCCGACTTCGTGCGCGGAATGAGCAAGGATGAAGCCTCAGAAGTGCTCGGAGCAACTTTGCCGCTGCGCTCGCTGAGCGCGGGCGTGTATGCGGACGAAGAAACGCGGCGTCTCACCAAGGCGTTCGACGAAATCTTCTACTCCCTGGCGGAGCGACGCATTCTGCTCCTTCCCCGCGAACATGAAGGCGACAAACTGCCCGGCATTTACGAGTTTCCCAGGGAACTGCAGCAAGCTGCGCACGCTGCTGGTGCAGTTTCTGGTGGACCTGGCGCGTCCCAGCCACCTCGGCACGAATCCTTTTCTGCGCGGGCTTTTATTTCACCGGTGTGCGGCCCGTCGTGGTGGACGACGTGGTGGCGGCGCCGGTCGCTCCGGTGGAAGAGCCGGACGCAGGATTATGATTCGGGCGCGACGCAAATTTTCCGCGGCATGGGTTCGCAGGTCAGGCAGGCGCCGCGTGGCGGTGCGAAGCGGGGGATCGCGCCGGGTGCCGCAGTGGGTTTTCCTGACCAGCCTGTTCAACGATGTTCTGGTGAAAGACCGCGTGGCGCTGGCGACCAGCGGATCCAGTTCGCGCGTGAATCTGCTGCGCCGCATCGCGTTGGGAGCGGCGCTGTTTCTCGCGGCTGATCTGCCTGACCGGCTTCGCCGTTTCGTTTTTCCGCAACCGTGCGCTGGAGACCCGCGTGCAAGACGCGGTCGCCGACCTGAGCACGCTGCAAACCGCGAACAACCAAGCGGCCGGGATCGACGATCTGAAAAAGCTGGAAAATCTGCGCAGCGAACTCGTCGATCTTTCCGACTACGAAGAAAATGGTGCGCCCCTGGAGCCTGCGCTGGGGTTTGTACGTAGGCGATCAGATTCTACCCCGATGCCAAGCGAGTCTACTTCGAGCGCTTCCGCCGGCTCTTGTTTGCCGAAACCCAAAAGCGGGTGACGGATAATCTGCGAAGCTTTGGCTGGCAAGTCCGCGAGCAACGCGCACCGAACGACGCCTATCGACAAAAGCTATAACGAGCTGAAGGCTTACCTGATCACGACCGAACCCGCGGATCACGACAAGAGCACGAAAGAATTCCTGACTCCGGTCTTGATGAGCCACTGGGTCGCGGATCGCGACATCGACAAAGATCGCAAGGATCTGGCGACGTTGCAGTTCGATTTCTTCGCCACAGAACTGGCGAAGGAGAACCCGTTCCCAACCGGCAACTCCAAGCCTCTGATCGAGCAGGCGCGAGCCTATCTCAAGCAGTTTACGGGAATTGATCGCTACTATGCGCAGCTCTTGTCCAAGGCTGCTTCAGAAGGACGTCAGCTTTAACGATGCAATTTCCGGATTCCGTCGGAGTGATCGTGAGCAGCCACAAAGTGCAAAGGGGCGTTCACACGGAGCGGATTCCAGTTTGTGCAGGACGCCCTGAAGAATCCTGCGACCTACATGGGCGGGGAAGAATGGGTTTTGGGCAAGAACGATGCTCAAAGACATGGACCCAGGACGTTTTGCGGCAAAAGCTGACAGATCGCTACGACCAGGATTTTGTGAACGAGTGGAATACCGTGCTGAAGACTTCGTCCGTGCCCGGCTATAGCGGGCTTCCCGGATGCCGACAAGAAGCTGGCGAAAATTACGGACACAAAGTCTCCACTGATGGAGCTGTTTTACTTTGTTTCGCACAATATTGACCCCGCGCCGGCGGACGTGAAGGCGCCTTTTGCGCCGGTGCAGGCGGTCGAGCCTCCAGGACCGGCGGACAAACCCCCAGACGTATTGATTGCGAAACCGACGCAGGACTATGTGAAGGCTCTCGGTGCACTCAACGCTGCGATTCACTCGCTTGCGCAAAATCCAGGAGCTCCGGATCCGGCGCTGCTGGCGCAGGCCTCGACGTGCGCAGACGGCGCTTCCAGGCGGTGACGACCGTGATCACTTCCATCCCTGTCGACAACTCCCAGCCGTTGGAAATCAGAAGCAAGTGCGACGGTTGCTGGAGGAGCCGATCAAGGCGCTCGAAGGGCCGACTGAAGCAGGCCCCGCTCAATGCCGCCAGCGGTCGCGCAGCGGACTTCTGTTCGCAGATGAAGGGCATGTATCCCTTCGATCCAACTTCGTTGAAGGATGATGCCGTGGACCAATTCTACTTCCTTGTTGGCCGAGGCGATGCCTGGAAGAAGCTCAATGACGATGTGAAGCCGTTTGTGCTCAAAGTGGGAATCAGGTATGCGCCAAATCCGACCGCGACCGTGAAACCCTCGCCGGATTTCCTTCCTTCCTGAACAAGATGGCGGCTCTCAGCGAAGTGATGTATCCAGTCGGATCGGCGCCGCCGCATTTCTCCTACACGCTGAAACAGCTTCCCAGCAACCTCGAGGGCGTGGAGGTGAAGATCGGAAGCGAAAAGCTCGCGGGTAGAAGACGCGCAGAAAACTTTCGTCTGGACGGGCGCGCCTGAAAATATCGAAGTCTCCAAGAATGGAGACACGCTGGACTCAGCGAGTGGGCCCTGGGCCGTGTTCCATTTCGTGGCGCGTGCCCATCACTGACCTACAACAATCTGGAGTGGGTGATTGAAAACAACGGCAAGCCCGTGAAGCTGCCCAACGGAAAGGTTAAGTCGTACGACTATCAGTTGCAGGTGCCGGCTCGGCGAATCCGTTCTTCGATATGCAGGGAATGAGGTGCGTCGTCAGGTCGCAGGGCATGAATGAGCACGCTCGTAGCACGAGTTATTTTAAGTCGAGCTCTTCTGCCGGGCCCGGCCCGAGAGCCGGCCAAAGAATCGATCCTTCCACGAAGGATGCACCGCGCGCATCAGCAGGCAGGTGATGTTGTCGTCGCTGCCGCCGCTTTCGCCGCTTCAATCAGATCGGCGCAGGCCTTCTCGAGCGATTCCTGATTGACGGCTTCGGCCATCTTCTCTTCTTTGACGTAGCGCGACATGCCGTCGCTGCACAGCAACAGCACGTCCTCGGCATTGAATTCGTGATCGGCCAGGTCCGGCTCGACGCTGTCGTCGGTGCCCAGAGCGCGCACGATCACGTTCTGCATTTTGGATTGTTCGGCCTCTTCCATCGTCATCAGGCCGCGCCTGACTTGCTCCATCACCAGGGAGTGATCGTTGGTCAGTTGCACGATTTCATTCTTGCGGATCAGGTAAATGCGGCTGTCGCCAACGTTGGCAATCGAAAACAGATTGCCGTCCACCGCGACGGCGACAATGGTGGAACCCATGCCGGCGTGGTTGAGGATTGCTGGCGCCCGATTCGTGGATTGCCTGATTGGCCAATTGAATCGCGGTGGCCAAGCTCACGGCGCGCTGGCGAGACGCCTTCGAAGCCGGCTCCGCCCACCGGCGCAGTGCTGTGGTCCTGGCGGAAATAGTCGAGAACCGTGTCGACACGCGATCTTGCTGGCCAGTTCTCCGGCTTGCTGTCCGCCCATGCCGTCGCACACCACGAAAATCCCGTGACGCAAGTCGTATCCGAAATTGTCCTCGTTGTTCTTGCGCACGAGGCCGATATCGGTGCTGCCGGCGGCTTGGATCACTAAACTCATGGGGGACTGCAAGCGCTAAATCCTACCGCACCTCAAGCCCGCGGGTAAACAAGGAAGGTAAAGGAAGAGGATGTGAGACAGATGGGAAGACGGATTATGTCAGGCCCGGTTCTCCCAAACATGTTTGCCTCGCTTCTCTTCGCTTTCTCGTGAGAAGAGCCTGCCACTCATTCTGCAAGTTGCTGCTGGCGTATTCGGCGAATGCCTTGCGCTGAGCTTAGTGGCGAGGCAGCCTGTTTTCGATCTCCCGCCTCCATCGCCGCCTGCGCCTGCGCGATCGCCGAGGATAGCTGGCGATCGGCAACCGACTTGCGCCGCGAGGTGAAGACCGGGACAATTCGCGTCAGCAGCGAAGATTCCGAGTTCCCCCCGGGATTCTGCAGAACTTCCAGCGCCGCCCTCGAGCCGATCCAGTGCGGCATAGGCTTTTCCGACCGCCTGCAGCGCCGCCAATTCATTCTCGCTGGCGGCGCGCAGCTGCTGCAGCGCAGTCTGAACCGGCACCGATTCCAGAACCGGAGGCGGTCTGCGATTCCAGGAATTTTATCGCCTCGGCATAGTGTTCCTGGCGGGTGCAGGACCTCGACCGTTTGCAGCGCGGCGTCGATATCGCGTTGCCGCGATTGCAGCCGGTCACGCGCATCCTCCAGCAGAAAGACCAGGGAAGCCGCTGACGGATCTTCGCTGACGGGCGTGAGCAATTCGACGACGGCACGGTACGACCCCTGCGTCATCAATTCCTGGGCCTGCCGGAGCAATCCCCGGAGCTGGCTGGTCTTGAGATGCTGATCGGCTTCCTGCCGCGCGAACTCCATCAGCTCCGCGATTTCGGGTGAAAAGATGCCCTCTTTCTGGCACGACTCCAGAAGGCGCAAGGCTTCAAGGTACCTTCCGCTGCTCAGCGCTTCGTGGGCGCGAGTCAGATACTCGGCCCGGGATTGTTCCTGACTGCGCGCCGAGATTTGGCCGACAATCGCTGGATTGCAGAGCCAGTAGGCGCTCGTTTCCCGGAGTTTGCTGCAGCTCATCGCGCACCAGACTCAACGCTTCTTCAGGCGAACGTCTCCATCAAATTGCGGCAGCGCAGTGCCACTTCATCGACGCGGCGGCGAACCTCCGCTTCGCGCAGTTTTCGCGCCAGACTTCCCTTGAACTTCATCAGCATGGGCTCGGTGGGCATGCGCTCCAGAGCCTTGTCGACCAACTGCGCGGCGCGGGTAAGTTCTTCGAGAGTGGAGGCGAGCGAAACCTCATTTTGCAGCTGTTCCAGGATTCGGCGCCGTTGTTCCTGCTCGCGCCCTGACTTGGCCGCGGCCTGCAAACGTGATCAGTTCGGGATTCGAAGGATCGACGCGTTCGACCTCGGCGAGCGCTTCCATGGCAGCGGTGAAGTGTCGGGCGCCGATCTCCCTGCGGGCGTTCTCCAGCAACTTGTCGTGCTTTCGCCTGACGGGCGGCTTCTTCGATCAGGCGCGCCAGGGCAACATGCGCGGCGCGAACCCGGGAATCGTCGCCGATCGACTTCGAGCGCTTTGGCGATGACGGCCTCGGCGCCTCCGAGATCGCCGCGTTCGCGAGCGCTGTCGGCCTGGCGCAGGTATCCTTCGACCAGCTCTCTGCGCCGTTTTTTCTGGCGGACGGTTTCCAGAAGTTCCGACAATTCTGAATTCGCGGGATCGAGACCACAGGCTTCTTGCAGATCGCCGATGGCCTCGTCATAGCGCTTGTCGCTGGCGGCTTCCTCGGCTTGCTGGCGCAACTTGCGGACCTGCTCCGCGCGCTGCCGCATGGTCAGGTTTTGTTGCACCTGCGCAATCAATTGTCGCGCCCGGGTATGCTGGCTATCCACTTTCAATAACTGCAGCAGAATCTCTCGGGCGGTTGTGAATTGCTCTTCCTGCACCAGGCGCTCGGCGCGCTCGATCCATTCGCGCAACCTGTTCCTTCTTCAATTCGTGAGCGAGCGAAGAAACCTCGGCCGCCATTTCGTCGGCTGTGGAGTAACGGTCGTTCGGATTTTTCGCCAGAGCGCGATCCAGAATCCCATCCAGAGCCGGAGGATAATTCGTGGAGAAATTGGCTGCAAGGGAGGATGCTTCTCCGACAGGATCTTCTGCACGATGCTGTAGTCGCCGCGAAATGGAAGCTGCCCAGTCAGCAACTGGAACATCATGACGCCAACCGAAAAGATGTCGGAGCGGCCGTCGAAAGCCTCGTTTTTCAGGCGCTCCGGCGCCATGTACTGCAGGGTGCCGATCACATGTCCGGTGCGCGTCAGATGCCCGTCGGTTTTTTCCTGGCGGGCGATGCCGAAGTCCAGCAACTTTACGATGCCGTCGGGCTGCACGATCACGTTGGCCGGTTTCACGTCGCGGTGAATCACATCATTGCGATGGGCGTACCCCAGCGCATAGCAAACCTGCTCGATGATCTTCAGCTTGAAGGCCAGCGGCTGCGACTGCCCCGACTGGATGAGCCTGTCCAGCGGATCGCCGGACAAATATTCCATCACGATGTAAGGGAAGCCGTCCTGCTCGCCCAAGTCGTAGACGATGACGATGTTGGGATGCTTGAGCGCTCCGGTCTTGGCTGCCTCGCGATAGAAGCGCTGCAGCATTTCCTGGTCGCCGGTGAAGCCCTCGGTGACGGTCTTGATCGCGACCTCGCGATTCAATTGGCGGTCGAACGCGCGATAGACCATGACCCATCCCACCGCGACCGAGAAGATCGATCACTTCGTACTTACCGATGCGTTTGATAGGTGGAGTGGTCACGGAGACTTCGTTTTCGGCTTAGCGCTGAAGGCTGAGGGGACCCTTCTTTAACGGTCTCAAATGAACGATCGATAGCCATGACCAATTCAGATGACGCCGACAAGTCTACTACTGCCAAATCGCGTCCGGCGCCAATCAGTTAACTCCAGACTTAGAGCGACTCGCATGGAACTTATGCCGAGCCGCCCGGCCAGACCATGTTGAATTGCTCTCGCAGGAACTTCTTGGCCTCCTCGCGCTCCGGCGTCGGAGTATCTGGCGTTGAGTTCAGGTAGAGGATGTAGGCTTCGGCGGTGCCATCCGTATCGCCGTCCATGACGCGCTTGCGCGCCTGCGCCAGAATCTTGCCGGGCAGCGACTCGACCTTCTCCTTCACGTCTTTAATCAGAGCGATGCGGGCTGCGATTTCGACGTCGCTGAGGAACTGCGCTTCATCAGGCGGAGAACCGCCCTGTTTCACGTTCTTGGTGTCTTCCGGATTCACGTTTTCCAGCATCACGATACTGTTTCTGAGTCGATCTCTTGACCGACGGATTCGCCGCGATGGTGTTGCCGTTGGAGTCGACGATGCGGAATCCAAGTTCGACCACGGCGCTCAAGTCGATGGTCCGCCGGGTGTAGCTGTAGGGCTTCACCACGTCATTGAGAATTGTTTTCGGGATCGTGTCGAGCTTGCGGTGCGCCTCCTCGACACTTTCTTCTGCGCCGCATCTACGGCGTCTGTGGCGGTTGCGATCTCTTTCTTCTTGCCGTGCGCCTGAGTTCCCTCCAAAATCTTTTGCTGTTTCTGTAAATCCAGGTTTGCGTCCTCGTAATCGCGGTTTGCCTTGTTCCAGTCTTCGTTCGGCACTTCTCGTCTCGCTGGCGCGGTATTCGGAATCCGAGCGACTCGATGGTGGGTTTCGAAACCGGCCGGTGTTCAAGCACGTCGCCGATCAGCGTGAAATTAGGATCCACGGGCGTCGCATCGGAGGCCCGGATGATTCTGACCGGGAAGGTTCGTGGTTTCCAGTCCGGTGCAATCGCATCAGAAAGTTGGTCCGCGAATCCCGCGCTGTCGCGCCGCGAAGTCTGGTCGCGGAACACTACTTTGATCGAAAGTGTTGACCGGACGTTGTGAATGGCAGTGTTCTTCGTGCGTTCGTCCCGGACATCGTCCGCGGTTCGACTGATACTGCTGGGCCTCGTCCAGATAAAGCCAGGCGACCCCGACACCCGATCCCAGCGGCTTGTCGAGATATTTCTTGGCCTGCACCACATAATAATCGCTGAGAGTTTGAGCGATCAGTTCGAGGCGGAGCTTGAGATCCTGATCGTCGGGGCGCAGGGCGCCGGCACGCTGCAGATAGTTATATGCCTTCTGTACGCCGATCTCGTCGGTTCGTCCTTGGATCGGAACGTGCGCATCTTTCAGTTTCTTGGCTTCGTCCGACGCGCTTTTTACGTAGTTCGGCTCGAGCGCCTGCATCTGGTCCTTCACCAGGGCGCGCTGCGCTTCGGGCAGATCGGCCAGAACTTCGTAGGCTTCGATGAAGTGCTTGTCCTGCTCGAAGCGCGGCGCTCTGCTGCACGGCGGCATCCGCGCCGGTCTGGTTGGTTGTACGATACAGAACTGCGCCTGGGCCTGCTTGAGCGCGGCGGCGGCCTCGGACGTGGGCTTGAGATCGGCAGTTTTCTGATACTCCTGCACTGCGTCATGCCACTTCTGCGTAGAAGCATCCGCCTTACCGCGATCGAAGTGGTACTTGTACGCGCTGTCGATGATCGCATGCGATCCGCGGTTCCTCTCCAGCAAAGAGCGAAAGTCGGCCACGGCTGTGACGGCCTCATCGTAGCGCTGAGAAGACATCATCGATTCGGCACCGCGCAGAGCGGTGTCCACCCGCTTGCTCTCCGCTGCAACCGCGCTCTGCAGAGCCAGCCCCTGGTCGAAATGAGAGTCGACGTCTAAAGCGTGGTCGGCCAGCTGGCGCGCATTGCCGAGATGAACGTATCCTGCCGTATGCCCAGCTAGGGCTTGCTTGTAGGCTTGCAGTTCAGCATTGCCCTTGTCTAGCGACGAGCACTAATTCCGCGTGAACATTTTCCTGAAGTTTCGCAGCCCCATCGTTAGCGGGCAGAAGATTGCTGCACTTGATCGGCCCGCAAGAAAGCCGTCTTGAGATCAGGATAAGCAGGAGAGTTGGTGGATGCCGAAGCGTGATAAGAGGCCAGTCCGTCTTCGCCCTCTTTCAACAGGATGGCAGCCAGGGCCTGCTTGCCGGAATCGGTGTGCGCGGCTTTCGGATAGCGGCCCAGATAATCCTGCCATTGGGCAACCGAGTGAGCGCGCCTCGCGCGGAGATACTCCCCCAGTTCCGTGTCCGGCGCTGCGACGAAGACGATCTTTACTCGCCGGCTTGAACGCCGGCACCGTCAGTCGTTCCCGCGGGCGACGAACTCAGCACTTTTCCCGTGCAGCACAGCCCTGTCCGCAAGTTGCGCGGGGGTAAGCTGATCTCATCCTTGTCGAACTTCAGGTTGGAGGGAACCACGCACTCCGCCGCCGACCCGCGGGTAAGATTCATGACTCCCTTGGCATCCCGCTCCATCGACGTCACCGAGGAATTCAGTGGAATCTTGGCGAGCTTGCCGTAAGAGGACTTGTTGATTTGAGCTGCGCCGCCGCAGGAACGGACCTCGGCCTTTCCATTGATAAGCAGGTCGCTCAGTTGAACGAAAGCTGCGCCGTTTGGCCCGTCAAACAGTTCGATCGCGGTAAGAGGGACTTCTTTGGAGTGAACTGCGGGACCGGTGAATGCAACCAACAGCAGAGCGAGGCAAGCCCTCTTCACAGACAGATAGCAGACACAATTCTCCATGAAACTTCGGACGTCGTGGCATAGACTCCCCGAGGTAACGGCAAACTGCCATAAATTCGCCTACGCAGGTGCCCCGTATCATACTCACTGTTTGGCCGAAGTCAAGCCTGCCCCAAGTGGCGGAAGCGGGGCACGACAGTGCCATCATAGGCTGCAGCTAATCATTTGCTTGGGGTCCTGATTTTGGCGTAACCTACAGCCCGAGGTTCGACCCGTCGAAACCTAGTGGCGCATTGAAGACCCTATGAACATGGCGCAGTACGAGCAGAAAACCGACAGCCGGGAATTCGAGGTTGCCAACCCTGACCAGCATCCGGGTGCATGGGGTGGAGACTCGCCTGCCGATGCCGACCGACATCGCTATTCGGCTGTGGGGCGCGGATCGCCCCGACCGACGCGTGCCGCTGACCTGGAAAACCGACAGCGTTTTGGTCTACATGATCGCGGATCTGGTGAGCGCGAGCCGCGGCCGCGATTGCCGAGGAATCGCAGGCAGTCATGGCCGCGCACTTTGACAGTTCCAGGCAAGCGCTGGTTGCCGCGAAACGGATTCAGACCGTCGATCCTGGAGTTCCTGGCCTGCCGTGCCGGCGAACGGACCGGGGGAGCCCTCCTGATTTATCAGCCGAGGGCGACGGACCCGGCAGGTCCCAGCGCGGAACTGGTGCAACTCGAATTGGGGCGGGCGAAGCCCGGTCAGATCCTGCTGGCGGACAATGTTTTCCGGCGATTGCGCGATCTTCCCGGCATCGAGTTTGTGAACGCACCCGGCGGCATGAGCGGGTATGAGCCGACTGGATCGACACAGTTGGTCTGGACCACGCCGGACCGGGTTTCCCTGATGACGGAGTCGGTTGGCGATGCGGTTGAGCCCATGGGCGCCGACTCTGCACCAGTAGGCGCAACCCTGATCGTGAATTCTCCGATCCCCGGCCCTGCGATTGGTGATCCCCGGTTTGCAAGCCGCGAGCCGACGACCAACACTGCGCCGCCGACGGCGCGTACGCAAGCCTACACCAGCTCGGAAACTGCAGCGCATCGCGCTGCGAATCAGAAGGCGAGCAATTCTCTCACTGAAGAGCTCGACCTCGCCGAGCGCTCGCTGTTCACGCGCAACCGCGTAATCTTCGGATCGGTCGCAGTAGTTCTCGTGGCCGTGGCGATCGTCGTGCTCTTCCAGCCAACGCGCGTTGCCAAACCTCAGATCCCGCCGACTCCACAGGCTCAGGAACAGACCCCGTCGACTGCAACAGGGACCACCGATCAGAAGACGCCAGCCGCGGACGCACCTCCTGCGGCACCTCGAGCCCAGACCGCACCTTCTCAACCGGAACCTGCGAAGTCGGCAGCGAAACCTCCGGCGACAGCAGCCAGAAAGCCACCGGCGGAAAGTCTCCTGAAAAACAAAAAAGAGATTCCGCCCGCAAGCGAAGAGGTCAGAGACACGCCTGAACCACCCGCAGTGGACGAATCGGGCAACTGGTTGCCGAGCGATATCCCTCGCCTTCTCACCATGGCCGGAAGCGATATGGGGGATGGAAAGTATGACAAGGCTCGTCGGGAATATCGTATCGTTCTGCGGTTGCAGCCGAAAAATCAGCCAGCACTAGATGGGATCACCAAGCTCAACAAGATTCAGAGTGACCAGCAGTAAAGCTCTGCGGTTCTTAAGGTCCAAGCTCCGTAGATTCTCGAGATCAAACGCAACGCACTGAAAGGAGCTGTCGATGCCGAAACCATTTGACTTCGGTGGAGTCAATCTGTCGGCCGGCGAAGACAGCTCGGGCGCGCATCCCGAGCTCGGAAACTCCTTTTTGCATCGCGATTCTAGGAGACTTCAGCGGGCGCGCCAACCGTGGAATCGCCGATACTAAGTCGATCAGCAAGCGCCGCGCCTGGCTCGTCGATCGAGACAATTTCGACGAAGTTCTCTCCCGCTCCGGCGCCGAAATTCACTTGCCCATGGACGAGAGCGGCGCGCTACATTTGCGGTTTTCTGAACTCGACGATTTTCATCCCGACCGCATTTTCGAGCGTCTCGAGGTCTTCGGCAAACTTGCGCGATCTGCGCAGCCGCCTGCAAGACTCGTCAACCTTTCCGAAAGTGGCGGAGGAATTGGGGCTGCGCTCGCGCGATGCAGCCTCTCAGCCGGCAAAGCCCGCTCCCGTGCCTGCGCCCAGCGCGGTTCAATTAGCGTCCGGCAGCCTGTTGGACGAAATGATCGAGCAGACTGAATCTCGGGGCGTTACGGAATCTGCCGCGCCGCTCGACCGACGAAGTGCACGATTTCGCACAGCGAGTCGTGGCGCAGCACTTGGTGAGCACTCCCGATCCCCGCCAGCCGGAGATCGTTGCCGTCATTGATCGCGCCATCGGCGTCGACTGATGAGAGCGGTTCTGCACAATCCAGATTTTCAGGCGCTCGAAGCCGTATGGCGCGCCACGTTCCTGCTGGTCCGGCAACTCGAAACCGGCTCGCAGCTCAAGCTTTACCTGGTGGATATTTCGAAGCAGGAACTGGCGGCCGACCTAAGCTCCGCTGCAGACCTGCGGCAGAGCGGGCTATACCGCCTTCTCGTGGAGCAGAGCGTTGAAACGCCCGGGGCAGAGCCGTGGTCCATCATCGTGGGGAACTACAGCTTCGGCGCCGGGAGCGACGACGTGCACTTCTAGCCCGGATGGCTAAAATCGCGAGCCGCACCCGGGCCCCGTTTTTGGCGGCGGCCAGCCCCCGCCTTGCTGGGTTGCTCCTCGTTGGCTCGACCCCACATCCTCGAGAGTGGAATTCGCCAGACCCAGAACTCATGCGGGCCTGGGCCGAGCTTCGACACCTGCCGGAAGCCGAACTCCGTCGGGCTGGCGCTTCCGCGGTTCCTACTGCGTCTGCCCTACGGAAAGAAAACCTCTCCGATCGAGTCGTTCGAATTCGAGGAGTTCCCCGATGCGCCACGTGCACGAGGACTATCTGTGGGGCAATCCAGCTTTTCGCGGTCGCGCTGCTGCTCGGCCAATCCTTCAGCGAGGCCGGATGGGAGATGCGTCCTGGCACTGCCATGGAAATCGACCAGCTGCCACTTCACGTCTACCTGCAAGGATGGCGAATCCGAGGCCAAGCCATGCGCCGAGGTGCTGCTGACCGAAGAGGCGGTCGAGCGCATGTTGGAGGAAGGCCTGATGCCCCTGGTTTCGTTCAAGGACCGCGATCGGGTCCGGCTGGCGAGATTTCAGTCGATTGCCGACCCGCTCGCGCGCGCTGGCCGGCCGGTGGAACGATTAACCGCGCGCAATCGTCTCGCCCCCTGAGTGAAGGGGTCGAGTCTTCAGAGTACCGTGTCCCGCCGTGAATTCGCCGCTTGCGACTATTCACCACAGACTGACCATGCGCTTAGCTCATAGAGAGGTAGCGCTATTTACAAGGCTGGGAAGGTTGATTCATTCTGGGAAAAGCTTTTTTGCAGGAAAATGGGCTTCGTGCTTGACTGTGATTGGGGCTTGTGATAAACCGTTGCACCACGACCCGTACGGTCAGATTCGCGAGCGTCTGGCCACCCCTCGGGATTGGGCGTTCCCCTGACCGCTACGTTCCCCGGTCGACTGCAAAAGCGAATTCAGTAACTCTACAAGGCACTTCCTCGAAAACTCCGAAGAAGGTAGGGAGAAAACATGGCAAAACCGAGCACACAGCACAAATTGGACCGGGTGCGCCCGCCCCGGGTTCAGATTACTTACGATGTCGAAACCGGCGGCGCGATTGAAATCAAAGAACTGCCGTTCGTCGTCGGCGTCCTTGGAGATTTCACCGGACAACCCGAACAGCCGCTGCCCAAGCTGAAAGAGCGCCGCTTTGTCGAAGTGACGCCCGACAACTTCGACTCCGTGCTGGAAAGCATGAAACCGCACCTCTCGTTCGCGGTGGAGAACAAGCTGAGCGAAGACTCCAGCGCCGGCCAGCTCCGGGTGGATCTGAAGTTCAAGAGCCTGGAAGACTTCGAGCCCGAGCAGGTCGCGCGGCAGGTGAAGCCGCTGAAGGAACTGCTGGATCTCCGCACCCGGCTCAATGATCTGAAGGGCACGCTGCAGACCAACGAGAAACTGGACGAAGCCTTGCTCGATGCCGTGAGCAAGACCGAAAAACTTGACAAACTGAAGGCCGAAGTCGGCGAGAAGGGGGAACCCAATGCCTGAGACCCAAAAAGTTGCTGGTAGTACGGCCGTTGTAGAGCAGGCCGCAGAATCGAGTCTTCTCGACCAGATTGTAGAACAGGGACGGTTCGGCGACCCCAGCGCGCGCGAGCGCGGCAAGGACCTGATCAAGGAATTCGTTGCCCAGGTGCTCGAAGGGTCGATGACGCTGGGTCGCGATGCCGACCAGATGATCTCGGCGCGCGTAGCGCAGATCGACCATCTGATTTCGTCTGCAGTTGAACGAAGTCCTGCACCACCCCCAGTTCCAGAAACTGGAATCGACCTGGCGCGGACTCAAGTATCTGCTCGACCAGTCGGAAACCGGCACCAAGCTGAAGATCCGCATTCTGAATGCTTCGAAGAAGGATCTGCTGCGCGACTTGCAGCGCGCTCCGGAATTCGATCAGAGCGCGATGTTCAAGAAGGTCTACGAGGAAGAGTACGGCATCTTCGGCGGCGAGCCCTTCGGCGCACTGGTCGGCGACTACGAGTTCAGCAAGCATCCCGAAGACCTGGAATTGCTGGAGAAAGTCTCCCAGGTCGCGGCAGCGGCGCACGCTCCGTTCCTTTCGGCAGCGTCGTCAGAGTTGCTGAACATGGACAGCTTCACGGACCTGGACCAGCCTCGCGATATCGGCAAGATCTTCGACAGCACCGAGTACGCCAAGTGGAAAGGATTCCGCGAGAGCGAAGACTCGAAGTATGTCTGCCTGACTTGCCCGCGCATCCTGATGCGTCTGCCCTACGGCAGAGACACGGCGCCCGTGGAAGGCTTCAATTTCGAAGAGGGCGTCGATGGCACCGATCACTCCAAGTATCTCTGGGGCAATGCCGCGTTATGCGCTTGCGTCGAAAATGACGCAGGCGTTCGCCACCTACGGGTGGTGCGTAGCCATTCGCGGCGTCGAAGGTGGCGGCCTGGTCGACGGGCTTCCTTCCCACACCTTCCGCACCGACGAGGGCGACGTGGCGTTGAAGTGCCCGACCGAAATCGCCATCACCGACCGGCGCGAAAAAGAACTGGCGGATCAGGGATTGGTTCCGCTGGTTCATTGCAAGGGCACGGACAAGGCTGCGTTCTTCAGCATCCAGTCCTGCAACAAGCCGAAGCTCTACGACAGCGATGCGGCCACGGCCAATGCGCGCATTTCGGCGCAACTGCCGTACATGATGGCCACCTGCCGTTTCGCGCACTATCTGAAGGCGATGATGCGCGACAAGATCGGCGGCTTCATGTCGCGCGACGACTGCTGGCGCTTCCTGAATCGCTGGATCAGCCAGTATGTTACGCAGGACGACAAGGCCAACCAGACGACCAAGGCCAAGTTCCCCTTGCGGGAAGCGCGTGTGGACGTTGAAGAAGTGAAAGGCAAACCCGGCGTGTATCGGGCCATTGCGTATCTTCGGCCACATTTTCAACTGGATGAACTCAATGTGTCGCTCCGGCTGGTGGCGGAGTTGCCGGCTGCTGCGAAGAAATAAACCCGCTGTTTTGGCGGGCGCTTCAAACAAGGATTCGAATGGATCCTTGAATTCTCGAATCGAATGAACTGAGGAGGAACTGCAATGGCAAGTGATTACTTATCTGCTGATCGACGGCGTGAACGGCGAATCGCAGGCAGCCGGACATGACCAACAATATTGAACTGGACAGCTTTTCGTTTGGCGCTTCCAACCCCGCTGACGTGGGCGGAAAGGGTCTGTCGGCCGGCAAGTGCTTCGTTGTCCGACTTCAGCTTCACGTGCGCGCTGGACTCCGCCAGCTATCAGATTCTGAAGAACTCTGTACACCGGCAAGCACATCGCCACGTGCACGTTTCAGCGGCGCAAGTCCGGCGGCGGCGCGACACCCTACGTTTATCTGCAGGTGACCATGACCAACTGCTACATCACCAGTCACAGCACGGGCGGAGGCGCGCAGGGCGTGCCATCCCAGAGTGTCAGCATCGCGTACGAGCAGATTCGAGTATCCAGTACTACACGCAGGACACCTCGAGCGGTGCGGTTACGTCAGGCTGGCACGGCAACCTACAACATTGGCGCCGGTGCAGCAAAGCTAGTCCGACGGCTACTGAACGTTGGTGCGAATCTGGAGGCATCTCCGCGGCCGGCAATTTGGCCGGAGCGGAGGTGCCTCCATGCTCTACAGCAACTTCGCTGACAGGAACTTGGCCATGCTTCTCCTGAGCGAGCAGCGGTGGTTCGCAGAATTCATTCCAGATCGTGGGTGCGCGATGAATCCACTAGAACTGTACCGAGCAGGACGGCTGACGGATGCCATCAAGGCGTTGAGCGCGGAGTTGCGAGACAATCCGACCGACACGCAAACGCCGCACGTTTCTGTTCGAACTCCTCTGCTTTGCCGGCGAATACGAGCGCGCGGACAAGCAACTGGAAGTGTTAGGACAAGCCGGACCGACGAGCGAAATGGGCGTTCTGCTCTATCGCAGCGCGCTGTATGCCGAGCGGCAGCGCCAGGATCTGTTTGAGCGGGGTGAGTTTCCCGCAGAAAAAGATGATGCAGAATCGAGTCGCGGCGGCGTGCTGAACGGCAAGCAGTTTTCCGTTATTCTCCGACACCGATCCCAGAATTGGCGCCCGGCTCGAGACTGTTTGCCGCCGGAAACTATCTGCTGCTCCCGCTGGAGCACGTGGCCTCCATCCAAATCCCACCTCCCAAGCGGCTGCGAGATCTGATATGGACGCCGGCTGCGGTTCGCACCACGCCTTCGTTTAAAGGCACCGAACTGGGAGAGGTGTTGCTCCCGGTTCTGGCTCCGTTCTCCTGGCAGCATCCCGATGAAGCCGTGCGGCTCGGACGCGCTGACGGTGTGGGAGAAGCCCGAGGGTCCGAGTATCAAGTCCCGTTTGGCCAAAAAATGTGGCTGGTGGACGAAGAGGAGATCCCATTTCTTGAACTGCGCGCGCTCGAGTTCAATCCAGCTTCCGTGGCCGCCTGACCTATCATGCCCTTTCCCGACGATCTGCTGAATCCCTATCGAGGGGCCGAATCCCAGCGGCGCGAACCTGCGCTACGATCCCGTCTTACGACAAGATCAAAGAAGCGCGGCGCGAAGAAGATCAGCCTCCGCCGGGAATGACCGAGCGCGACCGCAAAGTGCGCGGACAACCCGCTGGTCATCAAACTCGCCACCGACTTCTCACCAAGAAGACCAAAGATCTGCAGATTGCCGCCTGGCTTACCGAGGCATGGCTCAAGCAAAAGGGTTTCGCGCGGACTGAAGGACGGTCTCGCGTTTGTGTCTATGGCCTGGTCGACAAGTTCTGGGACACGCTGTATCCGGAACTGGAGGATGGCGATGCGCAATCCCGCGGAGCGCCGCTGGGGTTTATTGGAACCAAGCTCGAGATTCCGCTGAAACTTGTGCCGGTCGTGGAGAAGGCGCCCTACAGCCTGCTCGATTACCAGCAGTCGCGCGATGTGGGCTACGAGGATCAGGCCAAGACCGACGAAGCCAAGAAGAAGCGCGCCGCAGCTGGTAAAGGAAGGCAAGCTCACGCCCGAGGTCTTCGACAAGGCTTTCGAAGAAACTCCAAAGAAGTTTTATGCGCAGGCCGAACAGGATCTCGACGCCTGTCTGCAGAACGCTCGTCGGAACTGAAGAAGATGTGCGATGAGAAGTTCGGAGATGACGGGCCGGCGTTTGGCCCCTTGAAAACCGCGCTGGAGGCGGAGCGGCACCTGATCCATGGGTTTCTTCAGAAAAAGCGCGAGAAGGAACCAGATCCCGTCGAGGCAGTCGCAGCCGCCGAGGCCGCGACCGGCGCCGACGGGGAAGCTGCGACTGCGGCGGCGGCGGTCCGGTTCGCACCGGCGTTCTGATTTCGCGTCGAAGACTCGTCCGAACCTCCCGACCGCGTCGAGGCGATTCGCAAAGTCGCGGAGGCAGCGGCATTTCTGCGGCGGCGCGAACCCACACAGTCCCGCCTCCTATCTGATGCTGCGCGGCCTGCGTTGGGGAGAGTTGCGCGCGGCCATCGACCTGGCGGATCCCACACGGCTCGAAGCCCCGCCCACTGAACTTCGCCGACATTTGAAACGGCTGCTGCTCGACAAGAAATACGAACAGTTGCTGGAAGCGGCCGAGAGCGCCATGGCGCTGCCCTGCAGCCGCGCCTGGCTTGATCTGCAGCGCTTTGTGGTCGAGGCCTGCGATGGCCTGGGCAGCGGTTACGAAGCGATTGCGCGGGCGATTCGTTCCGAACTGAAGGCGCTGATCACCGACATTCCGCAATTGCTCGATGCCACGCTGATGGACGAAACTCCAGCCGCCAATGCCGAAACTCGCGCCTGGCTGGTGGCGTTAACCCAGGCGCCTGCCGAGCCAGACCCGCCGCCGGCGGAGCCACCGCTGCGCGCCGCGTCAGCTCCAACGGCGCTGGGATCGAGATGGCCGGGTCAGCCGACCGACGCGTACGCCTCCGCTCATGCAGGCGTTGCGCGAAGGCCAGGAGCGCAAGGCGTTCGAAATCCTGCAGCAGGACATCGCCCGCAAGCGTTCCGGACGCGAGCGTTTTCGCCGCCGCATGCAACTGGTGGAGATCTGCGCTTCCACCAACAAGCCGAACGTCGCGCAGCCCATCCTGGACGATCTGGCTGCGGCCATCGAGAACCACAAGCTTGACGAGTGGGAGGACCCGGGCATGGTCGCCAGCGCCCTGGCCACCATCATGAAGATGAGCACCAAGATTCAGGCCGACAAGGCGCAGCAACAGAAACTATTCGAGCGCATTTGCCGGCTCGATCCGGCTCAGGCGCTGGGAGACGGGAAGTAAGTCATGGCCAGGCGAGATGCCACTGGACCGGTCACGCTCTCGGTGCTGGACCGGCTGATCGATCGCGATCCGAAGACGCGATCCGAGATTCCTCTTCACGCGCGCGCAATCCTTGCGCGAGCTGAAGTTGGGCTTGAAGCGCGATCTGGAATGGCTGCTCAATACCAGAAAGACGATTGATCCCTCTCCTGACTCAGCGCGTGAAACGGTTCGCTCGGTCTATCACTACGGATTTGCGGACATATCGTCCAAGTCGGTTCTGTCCAGCCGCGACCACAGCGATCTGATTCGCGACATGGAGGCTGCGATCGCCATCTTCGAGCCGCGGCTTGAAGCGCGCCAAGGTGCGCATGGAGCGGTGGAAGGCAATTATCGCACTTTGAAATTCGTGATCGAAGGACTGTTGTGCATGGACCCGGCGCCCGAGCCGGTGCGTTTCGACACCGTGCTCGAATTGGGCAAAGGCGAGTACGAAATGAAGGGAGCCGACCTTGCGCAATGAGCTGAGGAATTATTACGAGAGCGAGCTCACGTTCCTGCGCCAGATCGGCGCGGAGTTCGCCGACAAGTATCCGAAGATCGCCTCGCGCCTGCGTGCTGGAGCCCGATCGCTGCGAAGATCCCCACGCCGAACGGATGCTGGAAGCCTTCGCGCTGCTGGCTGCCCGGGTTCACCTGCGCATCGACGACGACTTTCCTCAGATCACGGAGGCGCTGCTCAACATTCTTTATCCGCACTACCTGCGGCCCGTGCCCTCGATGTCGGTAGCCCAGTTTCACACCGATGCGGAACAGGGCAAGCTCACCAGCGCCCTCAAGATTCCGAAGGGAACGGTTCTCTATTCGCGTCCCGTGGAAGGCGTGCCGTGCAAGTTCCGAACCTCCTATGACACGACCGTTGTGGCCCTTCAAGATTTCGCAGGCACAGTGGATGACGCCCGACCGCATTCGCCCGGCGCTGCGCGCGTCGGAAGCGGCTGTTCTGCGCGTCGAACTGGAATGCTTCCCCGATGTTTCGTTTCGAAAAGCTTCGACCTCGACACCCTCGCCTTCTATCTGAACGGCGAGAGTGCGGTCGTGCACGGGCTCTACGAGCTGTTATGCCGAAACTGCTGCCGCATTCTGGTGCGCGATCCGGCAAACCCGAAAACTCCAGTGCGCGAACTTCCGGTGCGGAATCTGCAGCCCATGGGCTTCGGAGAGAACGGAAGACGTTCTGCCCTATCCCCGCCGTTCGTTTGTTGGATACCGGCTGCTTCAGGAGTACTTCGCGTTTCCTGAGAAGTTTTTCTTCATGAATCTGAAGTGGCTTTCGGAGTTGCAGCGCGCCGGACTCACGTCGAAAGCCGAAATTCTGTTCATGATTTCGCCTTTCGAACAGGACGGCCGCCATCAGACGCCTGGAAGTCGCGGTCAACGCGAAGACGCTGCGCTTGGGATGCACCCCGATCATTAATTTGTTCGCGCAGACCGCCGAGCCGATCCTGGTCGATCAGACTCGCTACCAGTATCCGATCGTGCCCGACGCTCGACGCCGGCAGACCATGGAGATCTATTCCGTGGACGAGGTGGTCAGCACTGACGCAGAGAACTCATCAGACCGTCGCCTATCATCCGCTCTATTCGGAGCGGCACGTGGTGCAGGGCACCACTCCGGCGTACTGGTACGTGACCCGCTCACCTTCCACCCGCAAGGGCGATGACGGCACCGATGTTTTTCTTTCCCTGGTCGATCTCTCGGCTCGTCCCATGCAACTCGACTACGACACGGTGACCGTGCGCAGTACCTGCACCAATCGCGATCTGGTGACGCGCCTGCCCTTCGGCAGCGAGACCGGCGATTTTGAAATGACCGGCGGCTGCCGCGATCAAGCGCATCGTCGCGCTGCACAAGCCGACTCGGACCCTGCGCCCTCCGCTGGATGGAAAGACCCTGTGGTGCCTGATCTCGCACCTGTCGCTGAATTATCTTTCCATTGTGGATGACGGCAAAGAGGCGCTGCAGAAGATTCTCGAGCTCTACGATTTTTCCGATTCGCCGGACACCAAGAAACAGATTGGCGGAATCACCTCGGTCAATGCGCGGCGCCACTTTACGCGCGTGATCTCCGAACACGGAATCGGTTTCGCGCGCGGCACGAGAGTGGAAATCGAATTCGACGAGGAGCAGTTCAGCGGCGGCGGCGCTTATCTGTTCGCCAGCGTGCTCGAAAAATTTCTGGGTCTGTATGTTTCGATGAACAGTTTCAGCCAACTGGTGGCGCGCAGCCGCCAGCGAAAGGAGCCGTTGGAAGAGTGGCCACCGAGAGCGGGACAATCCGTCCTGATCTAGCCGCTTCTGAAGTCGCCGAGAAGCTCCGTCGCGAGCCGTTCTCGTTTGATTTCTTCCAGGCGGTGCGTCTGCTCGAGCGCTTTTTTCCGGAGCGCACACTCGGTCGGCAAGTTCGCGCACCCCGAGACCGAGGTCGCGCGTTTTGCGCGCTCACCCTTCGCTGGCATTTCCGGCCAGCCAGATCTCAGGGCGCAACTGAGAGATGGCCCGGTCGAAGATGGCCGGACCAGTTCACATGACCGTAACTTCATGGGGATGACCGGGCCGCAGGGAGTTCTCCCTAACCCCTACACCACGCTGATCATCGAGCGGCTGCGAGCTTCAACGACACCGCGCTGCGAGATTTCCTGGACATTTTCAATCACCGGATCATCTCGCTCTTTTATCGCGCCTGGAGAAAATACCGCTTTGATGTGGCCTGCGAGCAGGGCGAGCGCGACCTTTTCTCGCGTCATCTGCTCAGCCTGTTCGGATTGGGAACGGATGGCTTGCGCGACCGGCAGGCGGTGTCCGACGATACTCTGATCTACTATGCGGGCCTGCTGGCGCAGCGTCCGCGCTCGGCCCAGGCTCTGCAGCAGATTCTCTCCGACTATTTCGAAGTGCCGGTTCGAGATCGAACAGTTCGCGGGAGGCTGGTATCGCCTCGATCCGCGAGACCCAATGCCACTCTGCAGAAGGAAACAGCGAGAGCGAGGAACTCGGTTTCGGCGCCGTGGTCGGCGACGAAGTCTGGAACCAGCAATCGAAAGTGCGCATCGTCCTAGGTCCGCTGACCCTGGAACGCTACGCGGATTTTCTGCCCGACGGCCAATCGTGCGAGCCGCTGGGGTCATGGGTGCGTTTTTTTTCGAACGATGAATGGGATTTCGAAGTGAAGCTGATTCTGGAACGCGAGCAGGTTCCGGCCTGCACCTTGGGAGCCGAAGGCGTCGTCTGGCCCGCAATTGGGCTGGGTGTCGTGGGTGAAGTCGGTGCCCTTCGGCCGGGACCCGGACGATACCGTGCTGGCGCTGGGAACAGCGGAAGGGGAACAGTCATGAATCTGAAGTCGCTGATCGGCAAACTTAACGATTCGACCCGCGGCGCGCTGGAGGCAGCGGCTGGACTCTGCCTGGCGCGCACCCACTATGACATCGAGGTCGAGCACTACCTGACGAAGCTCCTCGATTCGACCGACAACGACGTCGCCGCGATTTTCAAACACTTCGAGATCGACACCTCGAGGCTTTCCGGCGAACTGGCGCGCGCGCTCGACAAGCTCAAGACCGGCAACGCGCGCACGCCCGCGCTGAGCCCGACGCTCGATGAGGATGTTGGTCGAAGCCTGGACCATCGGCTCGATCGACTACGGCGCCGGACAGGTCCGCACCGGCTTTACCATTCTTGCGCTGGCGACGAATGACGAACTCGTGCGGCTCATGCGCGACATCAGCCGCGAGTTTCAGAAGATTCAGGCCGATGCGCTGCGCAAAGACTTCGCCTCGATCGTCGGGAATTCGAGCGAAGAAGCGCAGGCTGCTGTCGCTGCGCCGCTGCCGCGGCGCCGGGCGCGCCATCCGCGGGCCCGCGTCCCGGCGGAAAGACCCCCAACCTCGACCAGTTCACCATCAATCTCACCGAGAAAGCGAAGACCGGCAAGATCGATCCCGTGCTAGGGCGCGACTTCGAAATTCGCCAGGTCGTCGACATCCTGATGCGACGCCGCCAGAATAATCCGATCCTTACCGGCGAAGCAGGCGTCGGCAAGACCGCCGTCGTGGAAGGCTTTGCGCTACGCGTGGCGCGAGGGCGACGTGCCTCCGCCGCTGCGCAACGTGATCGATCCGCACTCTGGATCTCGCGCTGCTGCAGGCAGGCGCGGGAATCAAAGGTGAATTCGAGAACCGTCTCAAGGGCTTGATCGAGGAAGTGAAAGCCTCGCCCATCCCCATCATCCTGTTCATCGACGAAGCCCACACCATGATCGGCGCGGGTGGACAAGCGGGACAGGGAGACGCAGCGAACCTGCTGAAGCCGGCCCTGGCGCGCGGAGAATTGCGCACCATCGCCGCCACCACCTGGTCCGAATACAAGAAATATTTTGAAAAAGATCCCGCGCTGGCTCGCCGCTTCCAGGTCGTGAAAGTGGAAGAGCCGATCGAGACGCAGTGCATGACCATGCTGCGCGGCATTGTTCCCTCGCTGGAAAAGCACCACAAAGTCCGCATTCTGGATGAAGGATCTAACCGCCGCAGTGCATCTTTCGCACCGCTATCTCGCCGGGCGTCAGTTGCCCGACAAAGCGGTCAGCGTGCTCGATACCGCCTGCGCGCGGCTTGCCCTGGGGCAGAGCGCGACTCCGCCCGCCATTGAAGACAGCGTCCGCCAGATCGACGATCTTGCGGTTCAGCAACGCATCCTGGAGCGCGAATCGGCTGGTGGGCACCGACCATCGCGAAAGGCTGCAAGAGATCGCCACCAAGAGCGCGGAAATTGAATCACGTCTCGCCGGCCTGCGAACTCGTTTTGAAAAAGAACGCGACCTGGTGACGACGATCCGCGATCTTGCGTTCGCAACTCGAGGGCGCAGTGTTCGAGAAACGGCAATGCCGTCGCGAGCGCCGAAATCCCAGGAGTAGCAACCGATGCAGCCGCGCCTGCTCCCGCCGCTGCCGCTCCCGCGACAGCCGCTTCATCGACCACAATGTCGGCCACAGCCACCGCAGTCGAAGAAGCCGCAAAGCCAGTGGACGTGGCTGCCGTCGCGCGCCAAACTCGCGCAAGCCGAAGCCGATCTTGCCGCGCTGCAGGGCGAAACGCCGATGATCCGGGTCGCCGTCGACGCTCAAATTGTCGGGCGAAGTGATCTCCGCCTGGACCGGAATTCCCGGCCGGGAAGATGATGAAGGACGAAATCACGACGGTCCTTTCTCTGCCGTCGTTCCTCGGCCAGCGCGTAATCGGACAATTGCACGCGCTCGAAATCATCAGCCAGCGCATCTCCACTTCGCGCGCTCGTCTCGACGATCCCAACAAACCGATCGGCGTTTTCATGCTGGTCGGGCCCAGCGGCGTCGGCAAGACCGAAACCGCCCTCGCGCTGTCGGATCTGCTCTACGGCGGCGAACGCAACCTGATCACCATCAACATGTCGGAGTTTCAGGAAGCGCATACCGTGTCCACGCTGAAAGGCTCGCCTCCGGGCTACGTCGGCTACGGCGAAGGCGGCGTGCTCACCGAAGCTGTCCGGCGCCGGCCGTATTCGGTGGTGCTGCTCGACGAAGTTGAGAAGGCCCATCCCGATGTGCTGGAGCTTTTCTACCAGGTGTTCGACAAGGGAAACATGGAAGACGGCGAAGGCCGCGAGATCGATTTCAAGAACACCATCATCATTCTCACCACCAACGCCGGCACCGACACCATGGCGAAACTGTGCGCCGACCCGGAAACCATGCCCGGTCCCGACGGTCTGGTCAAAGCGCTCAAGCCGGAACTGAACAAGATTTTCAAGCCGGCCTTTCTGGGGCGCATGGTGCTCATTCCGTACCTGCCGATTCGCGACGAGAATCTGAAGCAGATCATCAGGCTGAAGCTGGGCAAGATTCAGCGCCGCATGCAGGAGAATCACAAGATCGAACTGTCCTTACGATCCAGCCCTGGTGCAACGAAGTGGCGAATCGCTGCACTGAGGTCGAGAGCGGCGCCCGCAACGTCGATAACATTCTGACCAACACGCTGCTTCCCGACATCTCGCGGCAGTTGTTGGGACGCATGGCGGCGAATGAACCGATGGAGCGAATTCATGTCGGCATTGGGGCCGACGGAGCATTCGAATATCAGTAGAGAACCGGGCAGTCGCGAAAGACTGATGCATCTCAAGTGAGCCGCCCTCGCGCGGTCGCAAAAACAAGACTGCATAACCACGGGAAGGACAGCTTCGTGGCAGACGAACTTACACTCAAGATCACCGGCTCCTGACCTTGGATACCCCGCTGGGCAAGGACGTGCTCCTGCTGCAGGAGCTGACCGGCGTACGAAGGAATTTCGCGTCTGTTCAGCTACGATCTGAATCTGCTCGCCCATGAGAACGATTCCATCGTCTTCTCCGACATCGTCGGACAAAAAGTTTCAATCACTCTGCAGTCTTCCCGACGGCACGCCGCGCCACATCAGCGGCTACGTGAGCCGCTTTACGCAGGGTGAAACCGACGACCGGATGTTCACTCACTACCACGCGCAGGTTGTGCCGTGGCTCTGGTTTCTGACCCGCCAGGCCGATTGCCGTATTTTCCAGAACCTGGCCGTGCCCGACATCATCAGCCAGGTATTCAATCTCTTCGACTTTAAAGATTTCCGTCTCAGCCTGAAGAACACCTATCCGCAGCTCGAATACTGTGTGCAGTATCGCGAGACCTCGTTCAACTTCGTCTCGCGCCTGATGGAAGAGTTCGGCATCTTCTACTACTTCGATCATTCGACCGCAAGGAAAGCACACCATGGTGCTGGCCGATCAGTCCAGCACTCTGCCTGCCTGTCCCAGTTCTCCGATCAGTTACGACACTGAAGTCGGAGGCCTCGACGATCCCGAAGTCATCAACGAATGGCACGTCGGGCAGGAAGTGCGCACCGGCAAGTACACCGTAACCGACTACAATTTCACGACGCCCTCCACCAGTTTGCTGGCCAACGATCCGACCGTGGTGAATCTCTCTGCCAGTCAACCGCTGGAACTGTTTGACTATCCCGGCTTGCACACCACCAAAGATCAAGGCGACACCGTAGCCAAGGTACGCATGCAGGAAGAGGAAGCCGGCTACATGGTGGTGCAGGCGCGGGGAACTGCCGCGGCCTGATGTCGGGTTATTCGTTTGAGTTGAAGAATCACTATCGCGGGGACCAGAACACGAACTACGTAGTGACCGAGGTTCGGCACTTTGCCTCCGCGGGACAGAGTTATACGACCGCGGGCACGAATGGGGGAGAGATCTATTCCAATCATCTCACCTGCATTCCAGCTTCAGTTACCTACCGCCCGCGCACGCGTGACTCCGAAGCCTTTCGTTCAGGGCCCGCAGCCCGCGTTGGTTGTGGGCAAATCGGGCGAAGAAATCTGGGTCGACAAATACGGCCGCGTCATCGTGCAGTTTTATTGGGACCGTCTCGGAAAACAGAACGAGAACAGTTCCTGCTGGATTCGCACCTCTCAACCCTGGGCCGGCGGAAACTGGGGCGCGATGTGGATTCCGCGCATCGGCCAGGAAGTGCTGGTCAGCTTTCTGGAAGGCGATCCGGACCGGCCAGTTATTACGGGCCGCGTCTACAACGCGGACCAGATGCCGCCGTACACTCTGCCCGATTACCAGACGCGCAGCACTTTCATGTCGCGCAGTTCCAAGGGCGGCGGCGCTTCGAACTACAACGAACTTCGCTTTGAAGATCTGAAGGGCCAGGAACAGATCTTCATGAACGCGGAAATGGATATGGATCTGCGCGTCGAAAATGACTCGCGGGAATTCATCGGCGCCAACCGCCATCTGATCGTGACCACGAACCAGTCGGAGCAAATTCAGACCGACAAACACCTGCACGTCCAGGGGAACCACTTCGAGAAGATCGACTCCGACATGTCGCTGAATGTCGGCGGCAACCAGATGGAGAGTGTGACCGGCAACAAGTCGCTTAGCGTTACCGGCAATCAGAAAGAGAGCGTCACCGGCAATGTTTCACTTTCGGTTACGGGCGGAAAGATGGACTCGATCACCATGGGTTACATGATGAGCGCCATGAGCATCCATCTCAGCGCAGAGACCGGTATCGTGATCGAATGTCCCGTGGGAATCACTCTGAGTTCAGGAGCCAATTCCATTGATATTGGCCCCGCCGGTGTGTTCGTCACGGGAACTCCGTTTGTCTATCTCAACAGCGGCAGTTCACCTGCCAGCACCTCGGACCCCAGTTCAGCCTCGCCCGACAGCCCGACCGCTCCGAACGATCCGGACACGGCCGATGACGGCACTAAGGGAACAAAGCTGAAGTAGCTGTCATCTCAGAAAAGATCGGAGCCATCGAGGCTCCGAGCCGTCTCTATCAGCGTTCGATGGCTTACGGTACCATCACCGTCATCTCACCCGGCATCATAATGCTGATCACGCCGGCCCACATGCACATCAGAGTCGAAGTATTGTCCAGCGTGGGCATGTAAGCGAGCAATACGGTCGGGGCGCCCGGCACCCACGGAGCGACGGTCATCGGAATGCAAGGCATCGGAGTCAATACGCCCATGGCGGCGGCGGTAGCGGCGGCGACCATCGGATTGGCGGGCGACATGCACATCGCAAACGGCATGATGTTGACCATGGGAATATAGTCCATGATGTTGGCGGCGGGCATCTCTCCGGTCAGAGGACCATATTGGTGGGCAAAACCACCAGTGAACTCGGGGCCATCCCCATGGTGCACATCATCGTCGCCCCCATGCAGACTTGCATCGGCATATGCCATCCCCCAGGCCAATTCGGCTGCCGGGAATTTTAGCAAAGCCGGAAGCGAATGCAACCGAGGGCCGAAAGGACGGCTCTGTGGGGAAAGGTTGCGATGGCACTCTGGTGCCGTCAATGCGAAGTGGTTAACCAGGCAGGATGGCCCCTACGTCGCACTCAGCATCATTCGTTTCCAAGGAACTTCTCCATCATTTTTATTGCCTCTTCTGGAATATTAGTATCCTTTATGACAACGGGGACGCTGTTCCCGCTCGCTGGCACCAAGCGGTAGTAGACGCCCTCGCCCTCAGGTCTGAGTTCTTCCACAGCGACGCCGCTGGGAACCTCAACCTCGATCATATTCGGCAGATTTTCCATCTCTGTCCCGTAGACATACACTCCCTCGCCGTAGTGCGCCCCTGCACCCGTGGACATGATCAGCTTGCCTGAACGCTGGATCTGGACATAGGTCGCCGCAGGATTCCCAGACCTGAAGAGGCTGTGCCTGAACCTGGTGGGCTTCTGCAGCACAGAACTGCTCCTTTGGAGGTTCATCTTTTGCACATTGCGTTGATCTGCAAGGAGCCTTTTCAAGGCGGGGGACTCCGGGGGTTTCGTCGAAGCGGAAGCCTCTTCCGCTTCTAAAGCTTCTGCTTCCTCCGACTTCGCGAAACGCGCCGAGCGGCGTGTGGCCGCTGCGACCTCGTTGGCGCTGGCTCGCATGCCGGAGCCGACCATGGAATAGCTTGCCGCGAGGGTCCATTTAGCTACCCCCTCAATGATGAGCTTGAAGATCTCTTCGTTGATCCTCCGCAACTCGTCTCTGGCGTCCTCCGGCGACATGCCCTTGTCTTCGACCAGATAACGGAGGTCTCGGTTCCACTCGGTATAGGCGAAGTGCACCAATCGGGCAGTGCGCTTGTTGTTGGTAATGCGCTGATAATACTGAAGGCTGTCGGGAAACTCCTGATAAAACTGCACCGAGGCGTTGCCCCTCCACACCACGATGTCGCCCCACTCGCCCGATCCTTTGTAATGCGTTACGCCTTTATCCAGCTTTCCTGAAACAATATCGTCCTGGATGCTCTTGGGCAGCCAGCCGGGGAAGTCCCACGCCTTGCCTGTGCTGGTGATAACTCCGCCCTGGATAATGGCATTGCGGACAGCTGGGGGAAGTTGCATTACGGTCGCTACGTCGTGCGTAGCCAGAATGAACGCACGGCCTCCGCTTCCGACCACTGGCGTGATGATGGCGCAGTGTTTCTCATCTCCAAAGAGGAACTTGCTGACGTCGGTAACCTCGATGCGCGGTCGAACGACAGTTTTTTTTGCAGCGTCGGCTGGGCCGCTTCCACGCTGACCAGGCGCGCGCCAGCGGCATCCTGTTCTGCCGAGTTCTGTCCGGGTGCGGCGGCCCCGGCTGCATGGTGACCGTGGCTGCCGCGCGAGTGGCCGCAATCTGGGCCTGGTTGACGACCGGATGGCATGCCAGCCTCCCTATTAGCAAAGTTACGCCCATGTGACCGCGGTCAGGTTTTGCTCATACTGTTCTGCAGCAAGGCTTTGTCGGCGCGTGAGAGTCGGTATGTATCCCTGATGCCGGTATCCCCGCGGTTAACCCTCGCAGAACTTTAGTAACCTTGCCGTGGGCTACGGCATCTTACACTATTGATACAGAGTTACACAGGAGGGCGAACCCCCGAAAAAGGGGAAGCAGTATGGCGAGAAATAAGTTGACTTCGGGCATGTGGCGCATTGATCCGCAAAAGTGGTCGCGAGTGATCGATCGCTCCGGACAGCCGGTGGCTTCCATTGAAGCGGATATGGACCCCACCGCCAGTGCCAGCCTGATCGCCGCCGCGCCCGACATGTTCGAGTTGCTGCAAGCTTTAGAGAGCGACGAGTCGCTTCCCGAAGGCGTGCATGAAGAGATCCAGCTGGTTCTTCGCCGCGCCCGCGGTGATTTTGGTCTCGCGGTTTTTTCCCGCAACGCCTCCAAGCAATTGAGGTCCCGGACCCAGGAATGGCTGAAGTTCATGGAAGGCCTGTGGACGCCGGGCCCCGACGGAAAACAATAGTCCTCTACTGAATCTCGATCGCCACTACTCACCAAGAAGAATTTTTTTACGGCCGCCGTTTTCGCTAGCGCGATTTAGTCGAGGTTCGGCCTGCCTGATTTTCCTCGCCTGATTTGCCCTTTGCTTCCTGGCTCAGGAATTGTTATTGTGGGCAGCCGTGCCGAGAACGGCCTGAGATACTCCTCCAGGCAGATCTCGTCGGGGCGCGCCCGCGATCCTATGAAGCAGCTGAAACCAGTTCTCTGGACCAAGGGCACGTTCCTGACCCCGCAGCATCTCCAGGTGCAGGATCGCTTCATCGAAGACGCGCTGAATTTCCGCCTGCAGGCGCTCAAGTTCTGTCCCTGGGGATTCCGCGAACTGGCGATCAATGCGGAGCTGCTGGCGGAGGGCCAGTTTGCCGTCACTCGCGCCACTGGCATTTTCCCCGATGGACTGCTGTTCGAAATTCCCGAAGCCGATCCGCCGCCGCCGTCCAAGTCGCTGGAAGAATTCTTCGAGCCCGGAGACGAAGAATCTCGACATTTACCTGGCCATCCCCGATTACCGTCAACGCGGGCTGAACGTCTCCACCGGAAAAGATGGAGGCACGCGCTATCTGGCGGAAGTCACTGCATTTCGCGACGAGAATACGGGTACGAGCGAGAAGCCGATCCAGGTGGCGCGAAAAAATATGCGCTTGCTGGCGGATTCGGAAAACCGCGAAGGCTCTTCTGTGCTGCGGATCGCCAACGTAGAGCGGACGCCCGCCGGCACGTTTCAACTCAATCCTCGATTCATTCCCCCGCTCATCGAAATCGGCGCGAGCGAGTATCTGGTGGGATTGCTGCGGGGCTTGGTGGAACTGCTCTCCGCCCGCAGCACGCAACTTTCGGCCGGACGCCGCCAGAAAAATCAGAGCCTGGCAGATTTCACCGCCTCCGATATCGCCAATTTCTGGCTGCTGTACACGGTGAACTCCAACTTCCCGGTTTTTTCCCATCTCTACGAAAGCAAGATGGGACATCCCGAAGAGTTGTATGCCGCCATGGTTACGCTGGCCGGATCGCTTACGACGTTTTCTCAAAAAATGCGGCCGCGCGATCTGCCGCTCTACGTGCATGATTCGCTCGGGCCGATTTTTTCCGAGCTCGACGAGAAGCTGCGCTCGCTGCTTGAAACCGTCGTCCCCACCAACCTGGTTTCGCTTCCGTTGAAGCTGATCGCAGAACTCGATCTATGCCACGGCGATCGACCACGACAAGTATCTGGTGAACACGCGCATGTACCTGGCGGTGAGCGCGGAAACCAACGAAGAAACCATCATTCAGAAAGTGCCGCAACTGGTGAAAGTCTGTTCAGCGACGCACATTGAACATCTGGTGAGGCAGGCCCTGCCAGGAATTCAGCTCCGCCATCTAACCAATCCGCCGAGCGCGATTCCCGGTGAAATTGAAGTATCAGTATTTCGCGCTGAACCAGTCCGGGCCGGCCTGGGAAGCAGTCAACCGCGCGCGCAACTTCGCGGCCTACGTTCCCGGAGAGCTGCCGAATCCCACGCTCGAACTGCTGATCCTTCTACCGCAGTCGAACTGAAGAATTTCTGATTCTTGAATGACGATTCAAAGGTCCACTAGCATCGCAGCGCCTTGAATCAGCCATCAACAATTGGCCACCAAGAATTCATCCAAACCCAAAGCAGAGTCGTCCCACAGCCCCTCAATGCTTTAGCACAAAATAAAGCACCACCAGTGCTATAGCAAAGAAAAGCACAGTCAGGATCAAGATCAGCGGCCAGTAGGAAACCGGCGGCGGCGCAGCTTCTAATTTCGGAACCTTGGGAGCGGCCGGGAGCTTGGGCGCAGCAGGCATTTTAGGCGCTGCCGGAGCGGCGAATACCGGCTTAGGCGGCACTGGCGGTGGAGGTAGCGGCGGAGGCGCCATGACCGGAACGGACAACGCAGGCATGGCGAACGCAGGCGGCCCTGCGGCCTTCGCGGGGGCCTCGGCGCCAGCCTCGTCGTCGGCAGGATTGGCAGGCCGCGCGGAAATGATTCGCGTGTACGAGCTCGGGCCGCTGGGGATCTCCTGGGGCGGAGGAGCGGATTCGAACACCGGGCGTGAGAACGCGCCCGTGGCGCCGTCTGGGCCCAGAGCCGGCGGCGTGACCGAAGGCGGCCTGGGCACCGGAGGAGTCGAAGGTACCGGAACAGGAAAGATCGGCGGCGCTGGCGCCGCGTACGGCGCTGGCTTTGGAGCAGGGAAAGGATCCTTCGGAGCCGCAGGAAAAGTCGACGACGGCAGACTTGACTCGACAGCATCCGGCGAGTGAAGGCCCGACGCAGGCAGAGGCGGCGCCGAAAGCCCCGGCGCAGGATTCGCGTTGGCCCGCGGCAGCCGGGCCGGCGAAGTCGTGCTCGACATCCGCGGAGAAATCTCCGGAGTGAACCAACCGGTAAACGATCCCGCAGGCTCGTTTCCCGCGATTCCCGGCGCTGGCAGCGGTTCTTCCTTCTGTGGCTTTACTGCGCCGAACATCGATGTAAAGTCCCCGACGGGCTTCTGCGGCACTTCCTGTCGCGGAGTTACAGCCGGAGTTTCTGCCGGAACGTCTCCGCGAAATGGTCCCTGGAAGAAACTGGTGAACTCGCCGAGTTTAGGGCCCTCCTTGGGCGGAGGGGCGACCGGAGAAGGGAAATTCCTGGCTGCAAAATCAGGTCGAAACGGTTCTCCGGGAGTGCCTGCATTCGGGTCCGCTTTCGGCGGAACTGGAGTCCGCGCAGACTCTGCACCCCACGGCGGCGCCGAGTGCAGGCCAGACTGTCCATCGACGGAACTGATCGGTGGTAACGGCCGGGAATGGCCGGGAGTGGAATACGGGTCAGTCTGCCTTGAAGGAGCGCCAGGCATGGCCGGCGGATCGAAGTCCCGCAACAACTGGGTGACCGAAACCGGAGACGCCGACACTGGGGGGACCGAAGCCGGGGGCACGAAAACTGGAGGCACGGGAACCGGGGCCACGGAAGCTGGAGTCACCAAAACCGGCCGTTGCGGCAAATCCCTCACGGCGACCTCGGCCGTCTGCGCCTTGCTTTCCGGCGTCGGCGGCACGGGGGGGATTGGAATCTCCTGGGTATCGCGTGCCTGCGCTCTGTACTGCTTCACCCAAGCCCGCAGCGCAGCCTCCTCTGGCAGTTTGGTAACGAGGTAGGCATAGAGCGTCCCACTATAGCGTCCCGCCTCCAGCACCAGCCCCACCGGTTCTGGAGCGACCCGCCGAAAGGAGTCGAGCACCCATTGCACCGTGGGCTGGTTCGGCTTCTGTGGATCCCCATGCAGAATGTGCACCACCACCCGCTCACCCCGCACTTTGTCATTGGCGACAAAGGTTTCCACGGAGCCCGTGGTCAATGACTCCAGCAGTTCGTATTTTTCTCCGAATTTCATGCGTGGTTCGTAATTCCCCTCAATAAAGCCACTCGCCCGACGCAGGATTATACCTCGCGCCTGCAACCGAATCGCAAAGAATGCAGCGAGCTAAACGCGCGGCGAAAACAGGCAATTAAGACTGCTCTAAGCCTTGCCGCCCAGCCTTGCCCGTAACCCCCAAGGGGTGCATCCCCGAGCACCTGGACTGCCCATCCAGCCGGGATTTTTCTTGACTTGCACCTTCGCCGGGATCAGAATTGCCATCATTCCCCACGTCGCAGGCGGACCTCTGTCCCAGACGTTCCGGCGGAGAATTGGTGATGCCTGTGGACAACCTATGAATTCCCCCGGAGTTCAGAGTTTCAGTTGGTGAAGTCAAAGTTAAAGAGGATTTTCTCGCCAGGAGTTTGCGATGAATTCAGTGCCCATGAGTTTGGTGTCGAAGACTTTCATGACGAAGAGTTTCGTGTCGAAGAAGGCATTCTGCCTCGTGTTCTTGCTCGCCGCGCTGGTTGCGAGTGTGGCAGCCGATAAGAAGTCAGCCCCCGCGCCGAGGGCGGCCGCACCCAAAGCTGCGCCCGCGCGACCTGCCGCCACCCGGCCCGCGGCAAACCGGCCTGCGACTGCCAATCGTCCAGCGACTGCGAATCGTCCAGGTGCCACAGGCACGCGGCCAGGAGCCGCCACGGGCACAAGGCCCGGCGCCGGCAGACCAGGTGCAGCAACCGGGAACAGGCCTGGAGTTGCAGGCAGGAATGGCGGCGGTGCGATGGGCAAACCCGGCGGAAATATGGGAGGGAGAGGCGGCGCCGGCAACGTATCCAAAGTCAACCGACCCCTTCCCGGCAAACAGGTTTCTCTCAGGGGCGGCGGAACGGCAAACTTTCGCCCCAACGGACAGGTTCGTTCCATCAATCGCAATGGCATGCACATCGAGCACGGCCTGAACGGAAACCGCCGCATCGAGAGCACGCATAACGGCGCCCGCATCGTAACCACCGGCAGAGGTTCTGGCTATGTGCAGCGGCCTTACGTCACGCGCGGCGGCCGCACCTATGTGTCGCGCACGGTCGTGATTAATCACGTCGCGTACGCCCACGTGTACCGTTCGTACTCTTACGGAGGCCACTACTATTACGGCTACCGTCCCGCGTATTACTACGGCCCCGCGTATTACGGCTGGGCCTACAATCCATGGCCCGCCCCGGTGGCTTGGGGATGGGGATGGGGTGGCGCGCCCTGGTATGGATTCTATGGCGGCTATTTCGCTCCGTATCCGTCGTATCCTTCGGCAGCGTTCTGGCTCACGGATTACCTGATTTCCGCAAATCTCCAGGCCGCTTATGCGGCGCAGGCAGCGGCCAATGCCGCAGCCGCGGGCGGTGGTGCGCCGGCCGGAGGTGGAAACGACGCTGGCGGTGGAGACCAGCAAGCCGACAACTCTGGTGGAGGCGATGCACCCGCAGCCAGCTCGAGCGGCGCTGTGACTCTCACTCCTGAAGTCAAAGCATTGATCGCGGAAGAAGTAAAAGCACAACTGGCCGCCGAGCAGGCTGCGGCGGCACAACCGGCTGCCGCTGATGGGGGACAGTCGGGTGGTGGATCGGCGCCAGCGCAGCAGGCCAGTGGAGAAGTCCCGCCTGCTCTCGATCCCGCGCGGCGTACTTTCGTCGTCGATACCGATCTGACGGTGGCGAGCGATGGCCAGGAATGCACGCTGACCGGCGGTGACGTCATCACCAGAATTACCGACACACCCGATGACGACCAGAAAGTGACAGTCAGTGTTGCCAGCAGCAAAAAGAAGGACTGCGCCGCGGGCAAGCAAGTCGCCGTCGGCGTCGACGACCTGCAAGAGATGCACAATCATTTCCAGGAGCAGCTCGACAATGGCATGAAGGATATGGCCGCCAAGCAGGGAACGGGTGGCATGCCGAAGGCTCCTGATACAACCACCAAAGCCTCAGACGTTCCGCCTCCGCCTCCGGATGCGAGCGCCGCCAAGACCCTGGACGATCAGCAAGCAGCAGCCGATCAGACCGAAGCCCAGGTTTCGAAAGAGGCATTCAGCCAGGGGTCGTGACCTCGGCCGGGTTGCAGCTTTTGCGACGGGAAAAATGAGACCGGGATCGCCGGTAGAGTAAGCTCTACCGGCGATTTTTAAGTAGCGACTCTTCCGCTTTCTGCGCCTGCTGCGCTTTTTGCAGCAAATCTTTCGCTCCCTTGCTGGGGTCGACCTCGGCCGCTTTGGTGAAGCTGGCGATCGCTTCGTCGTACTTCCCATCATCCATATACTTGTTTCCGTCACTCACCAGCGAGTCGTAAGACGGCTCCGGAACAACCACCGTTCCTGCGGCGGGAGTCACCAGGATTCGATTGATCACCTGCGTGACCTCGGGAACGGCGCCAGCCAGGTTCTCCGCTGCCTTGCGATCTTCCGGGGTCAGCACATTGCCGTCGAGAATGACTTCACGTTTTCTGGTGACTGAAACTTTAAGCGCAGCCTTGTTGAGATCCGGTTCGGTATTCAGGATCTCGGTTACCGCTCTCTCAATTCGCAATTGCTGCAGTGCCTGATACTTGAGATAGCCAACCCCCGCCAGCAGCGCGGCCGCCAGGATTAACGCAACAAGTCCAAGGAAGTGCTTCAGCCCGAATTTCCTGGGCTGCAACAGTACATGCTGCGCCGCGCTCTTCACCAGCACCGAGTCTGGCTGAGGTGGTGGCGCTGCAATCGTTCTCGCCAGCGGCGGTTTCGCCGCAACTGGCGGAGCCGCGGGAGGAGTTGGAGGCGACGCGATCGTTGGCGCTTTCGTCGGTAATGTCGGAGGCACGTTCGCGGCAATGGTTCCAGTTCTGGGCTTGACCGTCGGCTCGGTTTTGGGTGCCGTCGGTGGTGTTGGCTTGACTCGCGGCGCAGTTGAAGGCGCTGTGTTCGAAGCCGGAGTTCTCACGTTCGCGATCGGCGCCTGCACGATCTTGCTCGCCGTACTGCTTTCCACAACCGCGTCCGCCCATGGCCCGCCCAGAGTCGCTATCTCATCCATGGCCGCGATGAATTCTTCCGCAGTCTGATATCGTTCCTCGCGCGATTTGTCGATCGCCTTCAGAATCACCTGCGAGAGCGCCTCTGGCAAGTGCAGCTCCGGAACGCGTTCGTGCGGAGGCTTCACGTTCCCTTCCATGTGCTGCAACATCAGCGTATACAGCGTATCGCCGTCAAACGGTGCCTGCCCCGTCACCATCTGATAGAGCACGACGCCCAGCGAATAAATATCGGTGCGGCCGTCAATCTCGCCGCCCTTCTTCCCCATGAACTGCTCCGGGGACATATACAGCGGCGTGCCCACCAGCATGCCGGTCATCGTCATTCCCGAGGACTTGCCGTCGCCGCCGGCGGCCTCGCGCAGCTTTGCGATTCCGAAGTCGAGCACCTTGGCCATTTCCTGACCGTTCTCGTCGCGGGTAAGCAGGATGTTTCCCGGCTTGATGTCGCGGTGCACCACTCCGAGTTGATGAGCGACTCCGAGCGCGCGTGCGGCCTGCGTCACAATACGAAGCGCCCGCGCCACCGCGAACGGCCCCTGTTCCTGCAGAACCTCGCCAATGCTCTTGCCCTCCACCAGTTCCATCACGATGAAGGGCCGCCCGTCGTCGGTATAGTCGAAGTCGTCCACGCGCACGGCATTCGGATGCCGCAGCTTGCGGGTCACCACGGCCTCGGTCTGAAACCGCTGCAGAAAGTTGGAGTCTCCCGCAACGCTTTCGTTGACTACCTTGATCGCGCATACCTCATTAAACGTGAGATGCCTTCCGCGATAAACCACGCCCATGCCGCCGATGCCGATCTGATCGAGGATCTCGTATTTATTGCGGATGATCATCCCCGGTTGCAGTTCGTGCGTATCCTGCAGCCCAGTCTGGTCCGCAGGGCAGACGTTGTAGTCAGTCGGATATGTCTTATGACACGCCGGACAAAATTTCATGAAGTCTCGTTAAGCGGCCCCGAGCTTGGAACGCCGCATCGGCCGAGCAATCACTACATAGCAGGGAATGCTCACGCAGAAATGCTTAACTGTCAAGGTACTTGAAATCGAGGTAGTATTCCGCGCCCTCTTCTACGCGGGTGCGTCATCCCGAGCGGAGCCGCTTTTCAGGCGTAGTGAGGGATCTCCTGGCGAGGAAAAGCGGCGGGAGATCCCTCGACTCGCTGGACAAAGTCTTCGGGATGACGGAACGCCGGTTGTTTAATCCCCAAAGCTGCACCACCGTTGAAATTGACTTCGGATATCAGTGTCCTTAAAATTGGCGCCCAGCAATGATCGGACCGCACCAAAGCGCGAATCATTTCATAACTCGGCGCCTCCGCTTGATCCTTGCAATCGCCGTTTGCGTTATCACATTGGCCTCCGCTTCAGCTCAGACCAAAGATCTTGCTGCCACCCGCCGCAAAGCCGAAGGCGGAGACCCGATCGCCCAATTCGACCTGGCCCGAGCTTATATCCGCGGTGAGGGAGGCGTCCCAGTCGATCCAAAAGAGGGCCTTCGGTGGTTACGGAAATCGACAGATCAAGGCTACGTCGGCGCCGAATATGCCATGGGATACATCTATCAAACCGGAACCGAAGGACTCTCGAAAGATCAGCATGAAGCGGCAAAATGGTTCGTGAAAGCAGCGCGTCAGCAAAATAAAGCGTCTCAGGATCAGCTCTCGGATATGGTCGCCAAGGGATTGATTACAGCGCACGAAGCAAACTGGCACATCGCCGAGCAAACCACGCCCCCGCCCAAGCCGCCCAAGAGCGGCGCCGCGCCCTTCTCTCTCGCCGAAGTTGAAACCGGACTCAAGAACTGGATCACGACCCGTCGCATGGCCACTCTGGTTCAACAATTCGGAGTGGACTTCAAACTGAGCGACGCCACCCGCAAACGCCTCGCCGACGCCGGAGCAGACCCCGATCTGCTGCAAATCATTTCCGCCGCCAAGCGTCCGCTATAAGAATGGCCGCCTTCCCTCGTTGTATACTCGGAGGTCTTCGCGCTCAGTTCTTCGCGAGCGAGGACTGAGCTGTCACGTCCGAGCGAACCACCCTTTCCACTGGAGGAGATTCACCATGCAGAGCCGCATCACCGGCACCACTATGCCCGTCCTGGAATTCGCCCTCGAACCCAACGAGGCCGTCATCTCCGAAGCCGGAGAGCTTTCCTGGATGGGCAGTTCGATCCAGATGACCACGCACACTCAGTTCGGCGGCGGTGGAGGAATCTTCGGCGTGCTCAAGCGCGTGGCCGGCGGCGGCTCGCTTTTCATGACGGAATACCGCGCCATCGGCGCCGCAGGCGAACTCGCCTTCGCCACCAAGCTCCCCGGCCACATCGTGCCCGTCGAAGTCTCACCCGGACACGAATTCCTGATTCACCGCAACGGCTTTCTCTGCGCCACGCAAATGATTCAGATCAGCGTCGGCTTCCAGCAATCACTGGGCGCCGGAATTTTCGGCGGCGACGGCTTCCTCCTGCAAAAAGTCAGCGGACAAGGCATCGCCTGGCTCGAACTCTCCGGCGAACTCGTCATCCGCGACCTTCAGCCCGGCGAAACCCTGCGCGTCCATCCCGGCCACGTGGGCGCATTTCAGTCCAGCGTCTCGTTCCAGATCACAACCGTCCCCGGCATCAAAAACATGATCTTCGGCGGCGACGGAATTTTTCTGGCCGCATTAACCGGCCCCGGCCGAATCTGGCTGCAGACCCTACCCATCGCCAAATTAGCCCATGCCCTGGAAAGATACATGCCCCACGAAGGCAGCAGGAAGACGGTGGAAGGCGGCGTGGTAGGCGGAATCGTCGGTTCCATCCTCGACAACATGAAGTGAGCCGGAACTGAGCTATCGGCTCAAGCGTTCGGCCCAGCAACAACGGGAGTAATCGTAGTCGGGCCAGCAGGGCAAGAAAATGTGTGCGATACTTGCCCCCCGAAGGAGATTTTGGCTGTGGCAACGCGTCGCCTATGCTCTTGCGGTGTCACGTTGTCTGTCCTGGCGATTGCGGCGCTTATGGGCAGCTGTTCGAGTTCGTCCCGGCCGATTTCGGTGAGCCTGTCTCCTCCCTCGCCGCAGGCAATCGACCAGAACCAGACGGTCGTCGTCGCAGCGACCGTCACCAATGACACAACTTCTAAAGGAGTCTCGTGGGTTCTCACCGGCCCAGGCTCTCTCAGTAGTTCGACGGGGCTATCTGTTACCTATTCCTCGCCGACGCCCAATCTCACCAACGCGCAACAAGTGACAGTGACTGCCACGTCCGCTGCGGATCCGACGAAGAGCGCGTCACTGCAAATTACCGTCAACCCGTACCTGCAGATTCCATTTCAGACGCTGGCCAGCGGATCGGTGGGCGCGTCCTACAGCCAAATGATCGCGCTCACCGGTGGTACGCCTCCGTTTCAATGGAGCGTCTACAACGGGCCGATCATCACCGGATATGAAGTAGGCGGAGCGGTGCCCGACGGATTACAGATGAACCCGACCACCGGGGCCGTTAGCGGAACACCGACCGGCGGCGGGACGTGGTATTTCGAAGCCACGGTAACAGACGCGACCGGAGCGACCGCAGTCGACGGCTTCTTGAGCATCCAAATCAATCCGACCGCCGCACCGGGGAATCCTGTTCCATTCTTGAATCAGCCGCTTGTGCCGACCGCGGTTTCACCGGGCGCTTCGGAATTTACTCTCGCTGTAAGCGGGACCGGATTCGTTTCCAATGCGACCATTGATTTCAATCACGCGCCGCTTTCGACAACGTTTGTCGACAGCAGGCATCTGACAGCGCCAGTTCCGGCGACGAACGTCGCGGATGTAGGAACGGCCGCGATAATCGTCGTGAATCCCTCGCCAGGTGGTGGCTCGTCCAACGTGGTCTATTTCCAGATCGCTGCGCCGGAAGCCACGGTAAATTTCGCCAATGCGACAAATTCGCCACTGCAGGTCGAAGAGGCGCTCGGCCTCGCGGTGGGTGATTTCAACGAAGACGGCAAGCCCGACCTTGCTGTCGCGGGAAACGTCCGCATGTACATTTACCTCGGAAATGGCGACGGAACGTTCGCGCCTACGGCGGCTAGTCCCGTCAGCGTGCCCAGTCCGCCCTACGACGACTTTGCGTCCCCCTACCTCGGGCCGATCGCCGTGGGTGATTTCAGCCATAGCGGTCATCAGGGCTTGGCGGTCGGGGAGTTCAACAATGAGGCCGCAGTCATTCTCTTGGGGAACGGCAGCGGAAGCTTCGCCCCATCGTCGGCGTCGTTCGCAAACGCGTTTGCCCTGCCGATAAACGCGCTGGGCACGGCGGATTTCAATGCCGATGGCAATCTCGATCTTGCGATTGTGAACGGAGTCGGATACCAATCGTTCGTGGCTCTGGGATACGGGAACGGAGCGTTCAACACCGCCGGTGCTTTTTACAGCGGCGGATTCTCGGCGGCTGCGGCGGTGGGGGATTTCAATGCAGACGGAAAGCTCGATACGGCTCTGGCGAGCGGCGGGACAGCCGCACTTGGAGGTTCGGGAGTTACCGTATCGCTTGGGAATGGAGATGGGACATTCACCCTGGCGAGTGGTTCGCCGATTTCCCTCGGGACGAATCTCTCCGCAATCGTGACCGCCGACTTCAATGGCGATGGAAAGCTCGATCTCGCGGTGACCGATTCTGGCGGCAACGCAGTGCTGATTCTGCCGGGAAAAGGCGACAGGACGTTTGGGGTTCCCACCACGATCCCGGTAGGAAAGGGACCGGACGCACTTGTCGCGGGCGATTTCAATAATGACGGGAAGCTGGATCTCGCGGTCGCAAACGATGGAGATGGGACCATCACTCTTCTGCAGGGCAACGGCGATGGGACGTTCACCCAGGCATCGGGTTCGCCTTATGCGGTGGGTCAGTACCCGTTCCAGATCACAGCAGCAGATTTCAACGGTGACGGAAAACTCGATCTCGCCGTGTTGAATTTGACGGATGGAACGGTTTCGATCTTGCTGCAGCAGTAGTCCCGAGTTAACCAGGAACGAAAACCGCCACCATTCTGTGCGGGGCGGAAGCGGTCCTCTGAGCCGGGGAGTGGCATCGCCAGTTTGCCGCGAGCCATCTCAGGTAAACTATCCAAAGGCTCTCTTCGTCCCGACTCCATGATCAACGGCAAGCGCATCGCGGTCGTCATGCCCGCCTACAATGCGGAGAAGACTCTCCAGGCCACGGTGGGAGAACTGCCTGACCTGGTCGACATCCGCATTCTGGTGGACGACCACAGCAACGACCGCACGGTCGAAGTCGCCCGCCAACTCGGCCTGCTCGTCTTTCAGCACGATCGCAACTACGGCTACGGCCGCAACCAGCAGACTTGTTATCGCGAGGCCTTGAACGCCGGCGCCGATGTCGTCATCATGCTTCATCCCGACTACCAGTACACGCCGCTGCTGGTCACGGCCATGGCCAGCATGGTGGCCTACGATGTATATGACGTTGTCCTCGGATCGCGCATCATCGGCGGCCGGGCCTTGCTCGGCGGGATGCCGGTGTACAAATACATCGCCAACCGCGCACTTACCGCGTTCGAAAATTTATTTCTCCGCGTGAAGCTCTCTGAATACCACACCGGATACCGTGCCTTCAGCCGCAAAGTGCTCACCGAACTGCCGCTGCTCGAAAACTCCGATGATTTCGTTTTCGACAACCAGATGCTGGCCCAGTGCGTTCACTTCGGCTTTCGCATCGGCGAAGTCTCCTGCCCCACGAAATATTTCGAAGAAGCCTCATCCATCAACTTCCGCCGCAGCGTGAACTATGGATTCGGCGTGCTGGCCACGACCCTGCAGTTCGCGCTGCAGAAAATGGGCGTGATTCACCTCCGGCGCTTCAGCGACAAAGGCCGAAAACTGGAGGCGGGCGGCGAAACCTACTACGCCGTCCGCTCGGAGACGGCGCGTCCAGCCTAGCCTCGCACAATGCCCACCGAAGAGAGCCTGCTCACCAACATGAAAAACTTCGCGCGGCTGCTGGTGCTGACAGCGCTGGGCATGCTGGTGCAGGGGTATCACCCTGGCCTCGAGGACGACGCGTACTATCTTGCCGCGATCAAGAACAATCTGAACCCTGCGCTGTTTCCTCACGACGCCGATTTTTTCCGCGTATTGTTTCAGGCGACCGCGTTTGACAAGCTCATCGCATTGTCCATCCGCTGGACCCATATTCCACTGTATTGGGGACTTTTCTTCTGGCAGGTGGCTGCCACTTTTCTGGTTCTGTGGGGATGCTGGAGAATCGCCCGGCGCTGTTTCGACGAAGAATATGCGCAATGGGCGGCGGTCGCAATGGTAGCCGCGCTTCTAACTTTGCCAGTCTCAGGCAGCGGGCTGAGCTTGACCGACCAGCATCTGCATCCGCGGGCGTTGGCGACCGCGCTGATTCTGGCGGCCGTCGTCGCCGTGCTCGACGGCCGTCGCGTCTTGGCGGGAGTGCTGCTGCTGTTGGCTTTTCCGTTGCACTTGAACATGACGCCGTTCGGCGTCTCGTATTGTTTTTTTCTGGGTTGGAATCCGAAGTGGAAGCCGCAGAAGTTTCAAGAGCATAGTCCCGCCCTCGCCACGGCACTGCTCATCCCCTTGGGATGGATTTTCGAGCCCGCCACTCCCACCTGGCGGCAGGCCGAAGCCACGCGGTCGTTTTATTTTCTGCTGCACTGGCATTGGTATGAGTGGCTGGGAATCGTTGGCCCGCTGGTGCTGCTATGGTGGTTTCGTTCGCTGGCACTCGGCCGCGGATCGGAAGTCCTGGCACGGGTCGCAGAGCGCACGGTTTATTTTGGCGTGTTCCAATTCGCTGTGGCGCTGGTGCTCATGCTGCCCCCGCCGCTCGAGCGATTTCGCTCGCTCGAGCCCATGCGCTTTCTGCACCTGGTGTACGTCTTCTTTGTACTGCTGGCCGGCGGATTGCTAGGCCGTTACTTTCTCAAGCGGCACGTACTGCGCTGGCTGCTTCTGTTTGTTCCGTTGAGCGCGGGAATGTTTTACGCGCAGCGCCAGTTGTATCCGGGAACGGTTCATCTGGAATTGCCCGGCAGGCCGCCGAGCAGCGCCTGGCTGCAGGCCTTCCAGTGGATCAGCCAGAACACGCCGGTCGACAGCTACTTCGCGCTCGATCCGCGATACATGGAAATGGACGGCGAGGACTACCACGGATTTCGCGCCCTGGCCGAGCGCAGTGTTCTGGCCGACGCTTTAAAAGACCCGTGCATCGTGGTGCGTGTGCCAAGCCTTGGTCCGCGCTGGCTGCGCGAAATGAATGCGCAAAGCGGCTGGCGCGAATTTCAGAAACCAGACTTCGACCGTCTCAGATCACAGTTCGGAGTGGATTGGGTCGTAGTTGCAAATCCGCCGGTCGCAGGCCTGAGCTGCCCCTATCAAAACCAGAAACTCTCAGTCTGCCGGGTAGAGTGAGGAAAGGATCAGCCTTCGAAGCCGGCGCGAGCGGCGCGGTGTTGGTTCAGAGCGACCAGTGACTCTTCGGCGTGCGAAAAAGGTTCGTCAAAGCCCAGCGTTTCGCGAACGAAGAAAAGCGGACGGCGCTTGTTCTCGGCGTAGGTTCTTCCCAGATATTCCCCGAAAATTCCCAGACACAATAACTGCGCGCCCCCGAGGAACAAAACCGCCAGAAGCACCCACGCCCACGGAGACATCCATCGGCTGCTAGCCAGTCCCACGCCCACCGCAGTCAAGCCCCCAAACAACGCCAATGCAAACGAGGCCACTCCCATCACGCTCGCAACGCGTAGGGGCGCAATTGAGAACGACAGAATGCCGTCCGCGGCAAACCGGGCCATACGAAATAGCGTGTATTTCGAATCGCCGGCATGGCGGGCGGCGCGATTGTAAGGCACCGACACTTGCCGAAACCCCACCCAACTCACCATGCCTCTCATAAACCGGTCGCGCTCGGGCATCGACAACAGAGCGTCCACGACCTTGCGATCCAGAAGCCTGAAGTCACCAGAATCCAGCGGAATGGCGACATCCGAAACGCGATTGATGATTCGATAAAACCATTTCGCCGTGAAGGTTTTGAAAGCCGTTTCCCCTTCCCGGTTGTCGCGAGTGCCATAAACCACGTCGTAGCCTTGCTTCCAAAGGTCTACCATTTCACAAATGACTTCGGGCGGATCCTGCAGATCGGCATCGATTAAAACCACCGCAGCGCCTCGCGCATATTCCAACCCGGCGCTAATCGCGATCTGATGGCCAAAGTTCCTGGACAGCCTCACCACGCGAATCCGTGCATCGGACGCGTGCAGGTCGGTCAGCATTGGGGGCGTGTTATCCTCGCTCCCATCATCCACGTAAATGATTTCGAAAGGCCGGTCGATAACTTCGAGACTGGCGATCAAACGTCGCGTTGTTTCTGGCAGCACTGCATCTTCGTTGAAGCATGGGACGACTACCGATATCTCGGGCTTCGGCCCGAACGATACAGGGCGCATTCTAGAGACTCCGCACGCTGATGTGAGATGCAGGCAAACCCTTATGATACGCTAGTGGCTCCCGATCTCACTAGGGAAAAGACACTTAGTAGTGACACAGGTGGGTCCTTTCGTCACCTCTTGGTGGCGAGATCGCGAGCCGGACGCCATTCCAGCGAGGCGTGAAGCGTCACAAGCGCACGATTCGTTTGCGAAGAACGGAGATGACTCCATCCGTTGGAAGAGTCTTGAAGAGGAATTATCTCAAGGTATCTTGCCGGTAACCAGCGGGGCCGATCGGGCAATCGAAAAAATCAGATGAACGAAGAGCAGCAAACCAAAAACGAAGGACTGCGCGCCTACGGGCCCATGGTAGCCGCTGCTCTGCTGGTGCGCCTGGCAGTGATTCCGTTTTTGTATCGCGAGTGGCTCGACCCTTTCCTAATTGAGCACTGGGCCTTCGGCCGCGTGGCCCGCTCGCTGGTCACCGGACACGGCTTCGGAAACGTCTTTGCCGATACTGGTCCGACGGCGGTTCTATCCCCCGTCTACGCATATCTCCTGGCGGGGATTTTCTGGATCTTCGGTCCGCACACTCCGGCGTCAGTCATCACGGCGCTCGCCATCAACAGCGTGTTTTCGGCACTGACCTGCATTCCGGTATTCCTCCTGGCGCGCCGCTGCTTCGGAGATCGCGTCGCAAAATGGGCTGGCTGGCTCTGGGCGTTTTCGCCGTATGGGATTTATTACGGCGCCGACTGGGCCTGGTCCACGTGCCTGCTGACGCTGCTGCTCTGCTGCCTTTTCCTGATCGCTTTGAAGCTCGAAAATTCCGGTAGCATCGTGCACTGGACCGCCTTCGGCCTGCTCACCGGCGTAGCCACGCTCACCGAACCGGTGACGCTCGCAGTCGTGCCGTTCCTGGCCGCGTTCACCTGCTATCGCCGTTACCGCGAGCGGCTGACCTGGCTCATGCCAGCCACGGTGGCGAGTCTCGCGTTTCTCGCGGTACTCTCGCCCTGGATCATTCGCAACTACGAGACCTTCCACCACTTCATCCCCGTGCGCAGCGGCCTCGGGCTCGAACTCTACATCGGCAACAACGGATATTCCGAGCGCTGGGTCAACAGCGCCCTGCACCCCAATCACAGCGACGCCGAACTCGAAGAATATGAGAAGTCTGGCGAGGTCGCCTACATGGAGCACAAGCGCCAGCAGGCGGTCGACTACATCCGCGCCCATCCCGGCTGGTACGTCCGCATGACGCTGCGCCGCATGCTCTACATCTGGACCGGATACTGGAGCCTCGATCGCTCCTACCTGAAAGAAGAGCCACTTGATCCCCCCAACATTCTGGTCGCAACAACGTTTTGCGTGCTGGCCCTTCTCGGTCTTCGCCGCGCATTCCAGTTAGACCGGGCCATCGGCATTAGGTTCGCCATTGTCCTCGGCTGCTTCCCGCTCGTCTACTACCTGTCGCACCCAGAGACCTACTATTTCCGTCCCGTTGATCCGCTCCTCGTAGTCCTGACGGCGGTGACCATTGCAGCCCGCGCGAAACAGCCCGCTGCATTGCAGCGTCCCGCGAGCGGGGTTAACATCTAACCGTGGCAATGGCCAACGCAGCCTCGTTATCTCTCACCGCCCAGCGCCGCCTTACACTGGGAATCGGCGAGATTCTCAACTTCGCCTACGAATCCTTCTGCAGCAACAAACTGCAATTCACGCTCACTGCCCTGGCCATGGCAGTAGGCACAGCCTCGGTCATCCTCGTGGCCACCATCGGACTGACCGGAAAGCAATACATGCTGCGCCAGTTGCAATCAATCGGCCCCAACATGATTTACGCGGACTACCAGGGCGGCTCGTCCCGCATCGACTCGACTCCCGATCCCATAACGATTGAGGACGTGCAGGCGGTGCGCGAACAGGTTTCCAGTATCGTAGCCGCATCGCCCACCGCGGCCCTTGGAGACCGCATCGACGTCGGCGCAGGCAAGCAGAGCGACATCCTGGTACTCGGCGTCGATCCCGAGTATCTGCAAGTGCGCAATCTAAAGATTCTCGCCGGACGGTTCTTCGATAACCAGGATTCCCTGGGCCGCAACAAAGTCGGCGTCATCACCGAAAAGCTGGCGCAGCGCGTCTACGGCGCGACCCCAGCGGCCGTCGGCCAGGTCATCAAGCTGAGCGGCGGTCTTCCCTTCACGATTATTGGCGTCTTCAAGGAAAGTGTGGACACGCTCGGGCAGTCCGAAATTCAGGAAGACACCATGCTGATCCCCTACACGGTCAGCCGTTTCTTCAGGCCTACATCGGCGATCAACGAAATCTATCTTTCGGTGGCCACCGCGCAGGACGTGCAACCCGCCACCGCCGCCATCAAACGAGTATTGCAATCGCGCCATCGCGCCGAGTCCGTCTACAGCGTCCAGAACCTGAACCAGATTCTCACCGTCGCGAGCAAAATCGCCGACGCCATGACCTGGATTCTCATGCTCGTCTCCTTTGTCACCCTGCTGGTGAGCGGCATCGGCATTATGAACATCATGCTGGCCACGGTAACCTCGCGCATCCGCGAGATCGGCATTCGCAAAGCCATCGGCGCCACCAACCGCGAAATCCGTTTCCAGTTTCTGGCCGAAGCCGTCGTCATCTCCGTGACCGGAGGCATTGTCGGCATCGTTGTCGGCCTCGCCATTCCCTGGTCTGTCCGCTTCTTCACCGACTACCGCCTGCCCGTCTCCGGCCCGGCGGCGATCATCGCCATCATAGTCTCGTCGATCGTCGGCATCATTTTCGGCACCATCCCCGCCACCCGCGCCTCCCAACTCGACCCAGTCGAAAGCCTCCGCCACGAGTAGAGTCCAAGCCCGTAAGCAGCGATCTACCAATCTGGGTACCGATGCAGTTTGAGAAGAAAGCCTCGTATCAGGGCATGCCTTCAGGCATGCCACCTGTTCCACAGTTCCAGTTCGGCTTTAGCCGCTGCCGAAGCCAGCCTCAGCTAGCAATAAAAAAGTGGCGCACCCGAAGGTGCGCCACTGGAGTGAATCTGTGAAGTTCCGCTACTGTTGCAGGAAGTATCCGAAGGTTAATTGGCCCCCGATGGCCCCGTCGGTTTCGATGGCGATGCTCTCGCCAGACGCGTCAATGAGGTAGAAGTTGAACACGTCGTCCGTGCAGCCAGGTGCGCCGTCGCCACTGAACGCCGGGCAATTCACGATATCGATACCATTGATGGTACCGGTGAAGATACCGCTGGCGCTCGTCGTGGCGAAGGCACCGGACACTGAGTTATCCGCGACCTCGATCGGTCCAGGATCAAAGTAGTCCAGCCAGTTGACATCGCTGAATCCGGCGAAGCTTGACGATCCATCGGCTACAACCGAGCCGACAGAGTCGAACGGGCCGTCCTCATTGCCATCAGTGCCGGTAACGCCCATTGTGTAAGCCCCCGAGAAGGAGGTTGCCGCGATGGAACTGGCGCCACTTTGCTGGAACCCAGGTCCGCCCTGAATGTCATTGTCGTCCAGGGTGATCGCCAACGCATGGCCGCTGCCATCCAAATAGAGTTGAACGTTATAGGTAACGGGAGTCAGCGGAGCGGCCGCGCCGTCCGTTACTCCGAGGATAGAGACTCGTCCCGTTGTATCCACGACGGCTGAGGCTGTCGGGGCACTTACCGGATCCGGGCTTGCGTTCTCTGCGCTGAAATCGGCGTAATCCAGGAACCCGGTTACGCTTCCATCAGCGGCGATGGCGAGCTGCTCGGCGGACTGCAGGATTATGTTGTTCGTGTCCGTGCCTTCCATGCCGATAACGTAGGTGTTCGTGGCGTCTGCGATGGTGAAGCCAGAAACTCCTGAGTGGGACGGTACTGTCTGGGCGTAGGCAACGCCTGCCAGTGATCCCTCAAAATCATCCGCCGTCTCCACAAGTTGGATTTTGCTGCTGCTGACGAGATAGCCCGCCAGAACCAACTGGTTGGGAAGGTCCGGAGAGTTCATCGTAAAGGTAACCCGGCCGAACGTGTCGGGCGGAGATACGTTGCTAGCGCCGAAACTCAGGTTCGCGCCCAATCCGCTGGCGAAGCTGTCGTTCACGTCGAAAACACTGCCCGCCCCCGAGATGGTCCCGACGGTGGCCGGACCTCCGGAAGTGGCTGGGAGGTCGTCAATGTTAACGATTCCACCGACGGCCATAAGCTCGCCCGTCGGGTACGGGTCCAATCCGCCAAGCACAAAGGCGTAGGAGCCTTTGCCAGGAGTAGCAGTTAGGGTTGCGCTTTGGATTTCCACAAAGCCGCTGCCCGTGGCCGAACCGTCGAACTCGACAATCGCAGCTTTGCCCTCGGCCGTGCCCCCGATGGGCGGGTACACCGAGCCGCTGAAAGCTTCGAGGCCGTTTCCGTTGGGGCCGATAATGTCGTCGCCTGTCGCCAGGTAGACGTAGAGGTTGCCGTCGCCGGTGGTGCCGCCGGGTGCCGTGGTAATACAGCTGGCGACGATGGGGGTAGCGCTGCACGCACCAGCCGGCTGAGCGCTGATCGCGTCCTGAATTTGGTAGTTATAGTCGGCGAAATCCTGTTCGCCACCGGCGATTGCGCCGCCAGTGACTGTGAATACTCCGGAAACCGTATAGGGGGATCCGTCTATATTGTCCCACCCGGTCACCGTGAAAACGTAATTGCCGTCGGCTATAGTGGCCGCCGTGATGGTGATTGGGGCACTGCTTTGGCTGATCGCCGAATTGGTCCCTGAAGTTGCGGTAATGGTGATCGTCGTCCCGGCCGGCAACAGGAAATTGGGCGCCATGTACGTCGTGGATGTGCCGCTGGGCGTGGTGGCGGGGCTGAAGCTGCCGCAGGGCGAGCCCGCAGGAGTCGTCGCGCAACTCCAGTTCACGCCTCCGTTCGCCTTGTCGTTGTTTACCGCAGCAACCAGGGCGGTTTGGCTATTTACCGGGAGGCTGGTTGGCACCGAATTCAAGGTCAGTGTGAGCGCGGGAGTGGAACTGCTGCTGCAACCCACCAGGGCTGCAATGGTCGTTAGCGCGATCAGCAGGAGAATCGATTTGCGCAATGTCATCGGGCACCTCCCGTGGAACCAGTCCCGGTTTTCGCGGTATCAATCTTGGTTCTCGCTTTAGAGCGGCCAACGTGCGGACGTTGGTTGTGCGCCAGCACGAGAAATCCACGAGGACTGCGCACAGTGATTGTTTTGCCGTCGACAGTAAGTTGGCGCGCCAGGAAATAAGTCTTCCCGTGTTCTGTCGTATTGGCTCCGACAAGGTGAACCGGCACACCCGGCTGCAGGACTTCTTTGGCTTCTTTGCTCATGAACGATCCGAGATGAGCGTCCACAAGTCCCTGTGGACCAGCCACCATCAGATGCATGCCTCCGGGGCTGCCTGCGGTGTGCTTCAGAACAACTTCCTGAATCGTGCCTTCAAAAGTAGTCTCGTGCGCCGCGTCATAGACCGGACCAAAGCCCCGTCCTGTGCGGGATACCGACGCCGCGTGGGCATCGAGTGAAACTGCCATGGTCGCGAACAGCAAGCCCGACAGCAGCCCCGCGATCAATCGTGTGTTTGTCATTCTGGAAAGCCTCATTGCACGCTCCTCGGTACATCTGGTTGGGGGGGGATCGGCAACACTCTACCAGAACCGCAAGAAAACCGATATTGTTTTGATGGTTACTTCGGTGTTACCTCCCACGCCGGGCGCGGGAATGCGCTGACATCCATCCAGCCGGACCACCGCCCGAGCCGCGAAAAGGATCCTCCGCACCAGTTCAGAGTGATAGATTGACTGGGTGATGGACTGACCGCTCGCCCCTCGAGCCCTCCGGCCTACACGCGAAGCAGCTCAAACGGCGCATGGTTTTGAGAGCTAGACTGCAACCAGGGAGAACGCGCGAAGAAATTCCGGCCGCGGGAAAGCAGGTCCTGGAGAGCTTTTTACGGGAGGGCTTGATACGCGATCGCGATCCCCAAGCGTCTATCACAGAAGTCCGCCGGGGAAGAGATTATCCCTAAAAACCACAAAGCCGGGCTGGTTGGCCCGGATGTTTCATTGTGGAACTGGTTCGTTCGGTCGTTTGGACCGCCGACCAGGATGTCAGAATCTCGATACCAGAATCTCGATACCAGGAACCTAGCGAATTCCGTTCTCATCTTGCGCCGCGGGTTCACCGGCCCGCGCCGCGTGAAAACCAACTACATCACCATCGCCAGGTTTTCCAGCTCGTGCATCAGCACCGGCATGGCACAGCCAGCCATTTCGACGCGGCCTGCCGCATCCAGCGCTGCCTTCGGCGATACCCCATAGCCACGGCCCATCAGAAACACCTGAAGCAGTTCCGCGGCCTCATAGGAGTCGATCATCCCCCCCTGGAGCAGATCGTTCCTCAGAGCGGCCAGTTCGGTCGTCGTGAACCGGTCTTTATCGTTCATTACCTTCATCATCGTATCGTTTGTCATGGCCGTCATCACCTCCGACTTCGACCTACATCAACCTTGCCGTATTAGACTCATCGGCAGCTGTGATAGTTGCATGCAATTCTGCTGCCGAAATTGCCCTTCATTTCCTATTACGATCCCCAAGCCCCTCTGGATTCATTTAACCCCTGTGGATATGGAAAGTTGCGGGAATCCGGATAAGGGAGCCGGAACCGGCCGGGATGCCCTTCGTACCCAAGAGGTAATCTCATAACTGACACAATGTGTCGATTCCGAACGCGGGGGCCAACAAAGAATGTCGTGCCCACTTTTGGTGCAGGCTGGCGCACCAAGTACGCCCTCGGCAAACGTAGATGTGTTGACGCGAAGGAGGGTTACCGCGGTGCCGCGAGGAGGACTGACCCTAAGACTTTGCCGTGGCAGCTTCCGCGGCCGCGACGCTGTCATAAAGATGGAAGAACTGCTCGACCCGCGTAATCTGCATCGCGCTGCGCACGCGGTCGGTGACACCGACCAGCGCCAGATGTCGACCCTCTTTCTGATGGGTAACATAGGCGCCAACCAGCGCCCCGATACCAGCCGAATCCATATAAGGCACGCCGCTCAAGTCGAGAATGAGAGTGGGCGACGTGCTGGCCCGCACCTTCGATTGAAACTCAAAGAAATTGGTAAGAAGCACGGGCCCGTTCAACCGCAACACCCGCACGCCCTCCGGCGTCCCACTGACTTCTTCTACCTGCAAAGGCTCCTGTGGCATTGGCAAATAATATTACGGGAATGTGAACGTGGTGTTAAAGAAGTAGCTATTGCGGTTCCGACGTTCGGGGGTTGGGTGAGCGGCCTAAGGCTCGATCGTAGCCTCATCGATTAGCATGATTGGGATGTCCTCTTTGACCGCATAGACCCGGTGGCACTGCTGGCACTTCAAACTCTCCGGGTTCACCCGATACTCAAGCGCCGACTTACACGCCGGACAAACCAGAATCTCGAGCAATTCTTTGGCAACCGTCACCCGTCGATTGTACGACAACCTCTTCACCACAGAGTCACAGAGGCACAGAGAAAAGCGAGAAATGGAAATCAGCTACGAACGTCGGAACTCCGGAATAAGGTCAAAAACGCCCTTTCTTCCTCCTTCTCTATGGTCTCGGTGACTCTGTGGTGAGGCGCGTCTTAGGGCGGTTGCGATAGAATTTCCCCGGAGCCCGAATGTCAGCCACCATTCTCGACGGAACTAGGATCGCGCAAGAAATCCGCAGCGAAGTCGCCGCAGAAGTGAAAACCATGGCCGCCGCCGGACTACGCCCCGGCCTGGCCGTCGTGCTGGTGGGGCACAACCCGGCATCCGAAATTTACGTCCGCGGCAAAGTGAAAGCCTGTGAAGAAGTCGGCGTCTACAGCGAGAAGCTGACCCCGCCCGAATCAATCACGACCGCCGAACTACTGGCCGTAGTCGAGAGTCTCAACCAGCGCGACGATATCGACGGAATCCTCGTGCAGTTGCCGCTACCCCCACATGTCGACGCCAAAAAAGTGCTCCTGGCCGTCGACCCGGCGAAAGACGTCGACGGATTCCATCCGGTCAACGTCGGATTGCTTTCTACCCAGCGACCCCGACTGGTGCCCTGCACTCCCGCCGGAGTGGTCGAGATTCTGAAGCGCAGCAACATCCCGATCTCTGGCCGTGAAGCCGTGGTCGTCGGCCGCAGCGACATCGTGGGCAAGCCCGCCGCCATGCTGCTGCTCAACGCTAACGCGACTGTGACGGTCTGCCACTCGAAAACCCACGATCTGCCCGCCGTGTGCCGCCGCGCCGACATTCTGGTCGCAGCCATCGGACGCGCCGGCATGATTACCCGCGATTTCGTGAAGCCTGGCGCGACCGTAATTGACGTCGGGATGAACACGGTCACCGATCCCTCAGAATTTGAGCGCTTCTTCTCGGGCAATGCTAAAAGGGGAGAGAACTTCCTCAAGAAGGGTTCGACGCTGATGGGCGATGTCCATCCCGAAGTCGCGGAAATTGCGGGAGCGCTTACTCCGGTGCCCGGCGGCGTCGGCCCGCTCACCATCGCCATGCTGATGTTTAACACGGTGAAAGCCGCAAAAATGCGGAGGGGAATCCGCGTTCCCGAACTCTCGCGTGCTTGAACTGCAATGAAAACTCACCCCAGAGTCACAGAGACACAGAGAGAACCTTTTCTTTTTCGTTCGTGGTGTTCTCTGTGCCTCTGTGACTCTGTGGTGAATGTCTTTAATCCGGGGATGGCATGCTGAAAGTCGGCCTCACCGGCGGCATCGCCGCAGGCAAGTCTGTCGTCGGAGAGATGTTCGTCGCCCTTGGCGCACATCTGGTCCAGGCCGACCGCATCGCGCACTCGCTCATGCAGCCCGGCGAGCCGGTCTACAACGAAGTCGTCCGCCATTTCGGCCGCGAGATTCTCAATCCCGACCTCAGCATCAACCGCGCGAAACTTGCTGAAGCCGCATTCGGCCCAGCCACTGAGGCTGAAGGCGATCGCGCGCCGAGCATCCGGCAGTCGCGAATCGAAGAACTGAACCGCATCGTGCACCCAGTAGTGATCCGCAGCCAGGACGAGTGGATGCAGGAGATGGGCCGCCAGGACCCACACGCCGTCGCAATAGTAGAAGCCGCGCTCATCCTCGAAGCCGGAGCGGCGGATCACTTCGATCGCCTGATCGTCGTGACCTGCAGCGCCGAGCAACGCGTGACCCGCTTCGCCGTCCGCCAGAAGATCGATCTCTCGACCGCCCGCAAAGAAGTCGCCCGCCGCATGGCGGCACAACTTCCCGACGAAGAAAAAATCAAAGCCGCCCACTACTTGATCGACAACTCAGGCCCGCTCGATCACACCGGCGAGCAAGTCCGCCAGGTCTGGCAAAAACTCCATGCGGAGGCGGAAAACTCCTGAGGCACTCCTTACCCACCGTCGCCTAGGTCGGCGTGCTTGCCGGCCCTGCATTGTTTAGAATCAATCCAGGGACCTTCTACTCCCCAACATCGTACTCATATTCAATGGTGTGGCCCGCCTGATCGGCCCCGCATCGAACGCATTGCATGGGATGGTTTAAATCATGAAGCTTATACGCCCGTTAATTTTCACGCTGCTGATAGCCGGCGGATTTTTCTACTTCACCACCTGGCGCTCAAACTCGCAGGCCGGCGGATTCCGTCCCCCCAACTGGCTAAGCCATCCGGCGCAAGTGGAGATCACCGAGGCCGCGCCCAGCGAGTCGCTCGACGGCGAAGAGCAGAACAATATTTCCGTCTACAAAAAGAACATCCCGTCGGTCGTGAACGTCACGTCGCGAGCCATGACCTTCGACTTTTTCTACGGCCTGGTTCCGCAAGAAGGCCAAGGCTCCGGATTCGTGATCGACAAAGAAGGACACATCCTCACCAACTATCATGTGATCGCCGAGGCCCGCCAGGTAGAAGTCACGCTGCACAATCGCAAGAAATACAAAGCGACTGTGGTGGGCACCGACCCGCCGCACGATCTAGCGGTAATCCAGATCAAGGCTCCCGACCTGGTTCCAGCGATCATGGGCGATTCCCGCAATCTGCAGGTAGGACAGAAAGTCTACGCCATCGGCAACCCGTTCGGCCTTGCCGGAACCATGACGCGCGGCATCGTCAGCTCGATCCGCCCGGTCCGCGAGCCGAACGGCGCTATGATTGATGAAGCCATTCAAACCGACGCCGCCATCAATCCCGGCAATTCCGGCGGCCCGCTGATGAACTGGCACGGTGAAGTCATCGGCATCAACACCATGATTCTGTCGAACGCCAACCAGAGCGCGGGCATTGGCTTCGCCATCCCTATCAATACCGCGAAAGCTGTCTTGAATGATCTGATGACGCTGGGCCGAGTGCGCCGTCCCGCGCTCGGGGTGGTCACGATTGCGATCAGCCCCGAGCTGGCGGACGAAATCGGTCTGCCCGTCGACTACGGATTGTTGATCGTCAAAGTGACTCCCGGAGGTTCCGCCGATCAAGCCGGCCTGCACGCCGGCACTGAGCGGGCCTACCTAGGCAATACACTCATCATGCTCGGCGGAGATCTGATCGTGGCCATCGACGACCAAAAAGTGCAAGACGAAGAAGACCTTTCGCAAATGATGAACAACCACCGCGCCGGAGACACCGTAAAAATCACCATCTACCGCAACAAGAAAAAGATGGACCTCACCGTAACACTCGCCGAAGCGCGGCAGCAGGTGTGAAAAGCCGCAACCCCTCGGTAAGACGCTCATCCAGGGGATGATTAAATCGCAATGGAGCAAAAATCGCTGCTCATCATTACAGGTTCGATGGGTGCGGGTAAGACCAGCGTTCTTGGCGAAGCCTCGGACATACTGGCACAGCAAAAAATTGCTCACGCGGCTCTCGACCTCGATGCCTTCGGCCTTGCACATTTGCCGTCGGGCGTACGCAGCGAGGCCGTGATGTACCGAAATCTTCAGTGTGTTTGCAAAAACTACGCTGCCCTCGGCGTACGACGATTCCTGGTGGCGCGAGCGATCGAGGACCGCGCCTCATTGGAGGCTTGCCGCAAAGCGGTTTCCGCTAAGAATGCGATTGTCTGTCGTTCTCATCGCGAACATCGGAACCATGCAGCAACGGGTCAAGATGCGCGAGCGGGGAGTCTCACAGGAGCAATATGTTGCTCGGGTCGCGAAGTTGAACTCCATTCTGGATCGCGCACGACTGGAGGATTTTGCCGTTACCAGCGATAACCGTTCGGTGACGCAAATTGCTTACGAAATGCTCCTCAAGGTAGGATGGATTTCCGTGTAATTCGGGGAGTGGTGCAGTTTGACCATTACATGACGACGGTCATCCTGAGCGCAGCCGTTTTTCAGGCGTAGCGAAGGATCTCCCGCTTAACCGGCCTAATGCGTAAGCCAAACTGCTCCAGTACCGCTAGCCAAGGTAATTTTGTCGCATAACAGCGTGCGGTTGCTGTTCCACAAGCGTCCATTGCATAGTGGAGCAATGGCTGCCGAAATGACTACTCTGCAAGGGCGGCACGTTCGCCTGGAGCCGCTCGATCACCGCCACGTCGACGGCCTCGTGGCAGCGGCCGGGGATGATGCTGCGCTCTATCAGTGGAGTCCCGTCCCGCGCGGCAAAGCCGCAGCGACGCAATACATCGACACCGCCCTGGCTTGGCAAGCCGCCGGCACGGCCGTGCCCTTCGCGATCGTCCGCCAGCAAGACGGCGTTGTGCTGGGCTCCACGCGCTTCTGGAACATCGAACGATGGGCCTGGCCGCCAGGCCATCCCTCGCATGGGCGCACCGTGCCCGACGCCTGCGAGATCGGCTACACCTGGCTGTCGCGGTCAGCGATTCGCACTGGTGCCAACACCGAATCGAAACTGCTGATGCTCACCCACGCCTTCGAGACATGGCGGGTTTTGCGCGTCTGCTTTCACACCGACGCTCGCAACCACCGCTCCCGCGCCGCGCTCGAACGCATTGGCGGCCAGTTCGAAGGCATTCTCCGCGCCCACCGCATGGCCGCTGACTACACCCCGCGCGACTCGGTCCGCTATTCGATCGTGGCGGCCGAGTGGCCGACGGTGAAACAGCGGTTGCTCGAGTTCGTGAACCGCTGACGCCGATTTTTTACTCCAGCGTCTTCGATGCAGTCTCAGGCTCGGCCGCGGACACCTCGTCGATCCGCTTCGCGACGGGATGTTGAAAGCACAGACCATAGCCGTCAGGATCTTTGAACCACAACTGCCTCATGCCGTAATGCGCGACTTTTGGCTCGTTCAGGTTCACGCCGTTCGACCGCAGGTGCTGGTACGCAGTGTCGAGATCCTCGCAGCCGAAAAACAAGCATGTATCCTCATGCGCGGCCACGCGGACAGGAACTGGAGTGGCCGGCCGCTGGTCGGCCTCATACGCCGTATTCAGCATCAGTTCCGCGCCATGCAACTTGAGCCACGCCCAATTGCAGTCATCCCCGGGCGAGGACGTGTCGTGAACCTGAAACCCGAGCACGTCGCGATAGAAACGGATCGCTGTCGGCATATCAAAAACTTGCACTAGCGGGCAAACTCCGTGAATGTCCATGGGCCGACCTCCTTTACTTGGCGGGGAATATATCACGATCCCTCTTGGACGTGCACGGCCGCCTGCCGTGAGCCGAAGTGCTTTCCAGTTCGATCTGTGAGAAAGTAGTTTTCGAACCCCCATGAACGCCGAATCCATCCGCACCTATTGCCTGTCATTTCCCGACGCGACCGAAAATCTGCAGTGGGCCGACGATCTCTGCTTCAAAATTCGCGGAAAAATCTTTGTCACCTTAGCGCTTGCGGTCGTTCCGCAGAAACTCTGCTTCAAATGCTCTCCTGAAATATTCGCCGAACTCGTGGAATGCGAAGACATCCATCCCGCGCCCTACGTCGGCCGCTACAACTGGGTCATGCTCGACCATCTCGATGCCCTTCCTGCAGGTGAATTGCGAGATCAAATCCGGCAGTCGTACGAAATGGTCGCCGCGAAGGCCCCGAAGGAGAAGTTACGACAGGTGAGGTCAAAGAAAAAGCGTGCCGAGAAAAAGACGAATCCCCCAGGACGCGATCCAAGACACGATCAAAGAGACGCTAGTCCTTCACGAATTCTTGTGCAGGAAGTCGATTTTCTCCGGACGAATCAGCAGCCATGACACAGCCGTGACAAGTCGACTGCACCAGCCATGGTATGTTTGTTTCCGCTTGGGTTCCGCTTGGAGTAGGTCATGCCAGTGACCTATCGCATCGACACTGCGACAAAAACAATTCGAACCACTTGCAGCCGTCCGCTCGCCTTCGCGGAAGTGATGGACCACTTTCGCTGCCTCAAGGAAGATCCCGCCTGCTCGGGCCCGCTGAATGTCTTATTAGATGTCAGCGATGCGGACTTGGTGCCGCAAGTCAGCCAGCTCGGTGCGGTCAGCGCGGCCGTGAGCGCGGTCCGCCGCAAGGTGGAATTCCGAGCATGCGCCATTGTAGCCACGCGCGACGCCATGTTCGGCATGATGCGAATGTTCGAAGTCCTCGCCGGCGATTATTTCACCGCGATGCGGGTATTCCGGAGGATGGATGAGGCCGAAGCCTGGCTGGCGTCCCACGCGCTGGTCGATCCCGCGCCTTAGTCGCTCGGCTCAGTGCGGCCCTCGCGCGTCGTGCGTGAGATGTTGTGTCTCGTAGAGACCCTCTGGCACGCTCTTCCGGATTTGACTCTGCCTGCTTCGCTCGGCTAGCCTCAAGAGTCCATTGCAGTCCCGGTTGCTTTCAACCCGCATGCGATCTCCGCATAAATCACTCATTTGGCTGCTGATCACAGTTGTAGAGGTCTTGGTATCGGCCGCTGCGCCGGCTTCTACCCAGCCGGTGCACGCCCAGCATGCGCTTGTTGTGAGTGTGCACGAACTGGCGTCACGGGCGGGAGTCGAAATCATGCAAGCCGGCGGCAACGCCGTGGATGCCGCGGTGGCCACCGGATTCGCGCTGGCCGTGGTACATCCTGCGGCGGGAAATATTGGCGGTGGCGGATTCATGCTGATCCGCATGGCCGACGGCAAGGCACACTTTCTCGACTACCGTGAAAAGGCTCCCGCCGCCGCGAGGCGCGACATGTTTCTGGACACGCAAGGCAACGTGATCCCGGGCGCCAGCGAAATTGGCTACAAATCCATCGGCGTGCCCGGATCGGTGGCGGGTATGGTTTACGCCGAGCAGAAATATGGCAAGCTGACGCTCAAGCAGGTCATGGCTCCCGCCATCCATCTCGCGCGTGAGGGTTATGCTCTGACCTGGGGCGAAGCTCGCGATATGCAGCGTGATTCCGACCTCGCTAAATTTTCCGAGTCGCGCCGAGTTTTTCAGCGCGACGGCAACTACTATCAGCCCGGAGAACTTTTCCGCCAGCCTGACCTCGCCCATACCCTGGAACGGATCGCCGACAAGCCGGACGATTTTTATCACGGCACGCTCGCCCGCGAACTGGCCGCGGCCATGCAAAAGGGCGGAGGCCTGATCACTGCAGACGACCTCGCCCAGTATGAAGTGAAAGAACGCGAGCCAGTGCGCGGCACCTATCGCGAGTACGAAGTCATCAGCGCGCCGCCGCCCTCTTCCGGCGGAACCGTCCTGATCGAATCGCTGAATATTCTCGAAGGCTACGACCTCGCCAAGATGGGCAACCGCTCGGCGCAGTCGATCCACTACACCGTCGAAGCCTTCCGGCGTGCGTTTTTTGATCGCGCGGAATTCATGGGCGATCCGGATTTTTCGAAAATTCCGGTAGCCCAACTTATCGACAAAAAATATGCCGCCGCGTGGCGCGAATCCATTGAGCCCTCGCGCGCCAGCCCCAGCATGGAATTAAGGCGGCCCGAGGTTTTTCACGAACTGGAGCAATATGCGGAGGCGCATCCCCGCCCGTTAGGAATGCGCGAAGGCCCGCATACTACGCATTACTCGGTGGTCGACGCCGAAGGCAACGCCGTCGCCGTCACCACGACCATCAACTCCTGGTTCGGGTCTGCGGTTACCGCTGACGGCCTGGGTTTCCTGCTCAACGACGAAATGGACGATTTCTCCGCGAAGCCGGGCGTCCCCAATTCCGACGGCTTGATTCAGGGTGCCGCTAATGCCATTGGCCCAGGCAAGCGCCCGCTCTCGTCGATGACGCCGACGATCGTAGTGCGCGACGGGAAACCGTTTCTCGTCCTGGGATCGCCGGGAAGTTCGAAGATCATCACCACCGTTGCCAATGTTCTAATGGGTGTAGTCGACTACGGAATGAACATTCAGGAAGCGGTCAACGCTCCGCGCTTCCATAACCAGTGGCTGCCCGACGTATTGAACGTTGAAAAGTGGTTTTCGCCAGACACGGTAAGCGCGCTCGAAAAAATGGGATACAAAGTACAAATCGGCCTGCACGACGGCGAGTTCGTGTCGCCCTACTGGAGTGACGCGGAGTGCATCGCCGTCGACGCGAAAACCGGCGAGCGCCTCGGCGCCAGCGACGGCCGGAACGGCGGAAAGCCAGTCGGGTACTAGAAAAATAATTGCTGATTGTTGATTATTGATTGAAAATCAAAAACGTCGACGCTGGGTTCTTCAATCAGAAATCAACAACCATCAGTCAACAATTCCCAAGGGACGCGCATGCAGAAAGCGGTTTCGACATATCTGTTCGTAAAAGAGCGCTTGCATCCCGGCATCCTGGACGGGCTGTCTCGCAGCGGGGTGCAAGCCGTCGAGATTTTTGCCGCGCGCCAGCACATCGACTACGCCAACCGCAAGCAGCATGTAAAAGAAATCGCCGAATGGTTCCGCGGCAGCGGGATCCCTCTCCACTCCGTCCACTCGCCGCTCTACGCCGACTACGAGTGGGGACGCGCTGGAGCGCCGCCGCTCAACATTGCGTCAACTGACCGCGCCAGCCGAGTCGACGCCATGGACGAAATCAAACGAGCTCTCGAAATTGCCGAGCAGATTCCATTCCGCTTTCTTGTGCAGCATCTGGGATCGCCCAACGAATATTTCAGCGATAAGGCCTTCGAAGCCGCGATGACCTCGATCGAACACCTGCGCGCCTTCGCCAAGCCGCTCGGCGTTCGCATTCTGCTGGAAAATATTCCCAACGACCTTTCCACCCCCGACCGCCTGGTCGAAATGATCCGCAGCGCTCATTTCGACGACGTCGGCGTCTGCTTCGACGTGGGCCATGCGCACATGGCGGGCTCGGTCCGCGAAGCCTTCGAGATTGTGCGAACTCACATTTGCTCGACCCACGTTCACGACAACGACAAGATGAAAGACTCGCACCTGTGGCCGGGGCGGGGAACCATCGACTGGAAAGAAGCCGTCGAACTGCTGCGTTCAGCTCCGCAAACCCCGCCGCTGCTTCTGGAGATCGCGGAAGACGAAAAAGTGAATCCGCTGGAAAAGATCAGCGAGACTTTCGACAAACTGGAAGGGAACTGAAGGTTCACCGAAGAGTACGCAGAGTGCGTGGAGAAAACAAAAACCAAAAACTCGGTTTTTCCGCGCTTTGAGATTGCTCGGTGATGAATTCCTAACTTATGTCTTCGCCCATCACCACGATCGCAGAAATCGGCATGCACGAAGGCCAGTCCGTCACAATCCGCGGCTGGCTCTACAACCTGCGCGAGAGCGGAAAATTGCTGTTCCCGCAATTCCGCGACGGCTCGGGAATCATTCAAGGCGTCGTCCCAAAAAACGCCGTACCTCCGGAAGTTTTCGACGCGATCAAGACGCTCACCCAGGAATCCAGTGTGATCGTCGAAGGCAAGGTACGCGCCGACAAGCGCGCCCACGGCGGCTACGAACTCGACGTTGCCAACGTGCAGGTCGTGCAGCGGGTCCCCGAATCGTCGCCATATCCCATCACGCCCAAAGAGCACGGCACAGATTTTCTAATGGAGCATCGCCATCTCTGGGTGCGCTCGCAGCGCCAGGCGGCGATTCTCCGCGTGCGAGCCGAGATCATCAAAGCCGCGCGCGACTTCTTCGACGAACGCGGTTTCACGCTCACTGATCCTCCGATCATTACGCCAGCAGCCTGTGAAGGCACGAGCACGCTCTTCCCAGTCGACTATTTCGACGAGCAGGCGTTTCTAACGCAATCTGGCCAGCTGTACGTGGAAGCAACCGCGATGGCGCTGGGCAAGGTCTACTCGTTCGGCCCTACGTTCCGCGCGGAGAAATCGAAAACGCGCCGCCATCTCACCGAGTTCTGGATGGTTGAACCTGAAGTCGCCTACGCCGAACTCGACGACGTGATGGAACTGGCCGAAGGCCTCATCACCTTCATCGTGAAGCGCTGCCTCGAAAAGCGCCGCGCCGACTTGCAGACCATCGGTCGCGATATTTCTAAGCTCGAAAAAATCGAAGCCCCGTTCCCGCGCATCAGCTACGACGACGCGGTGAAAAATCTGCAGGAAGGCCACGCCAAAGGAGCGCTCGAATCAAGATTCGAATGGGGCGGCGACCTCGGTTCACCCGACGAGACCTATCTATCAGCGCAGTTCGACAAGCCCGTCATGGTGCATCGTTACCCGGCGAAAGTAAAAGCGTTTTATATGGAGCCCGACCCGCAGCGCCCCGACCTGGCCTTGTGCGTCGACGTGCTCGCGCCCGAAGGCTACGGCGAAATCATCGGCGGCTCGCAGCGCATGGCCTCGTATGAACTATTGTTGAAGCGCATTCACGAGCACAATCTGCCCGAAGAAGCCTTCAAGTGGTATCTCGACCTGCGCAAGTTCGGCAGCGTGCCGCATGGCGGCTTCGGCATGGGCATTGAGCGCGCCGTGGCCTGGATCTGCGGCCTCGAACACGTGCGCGAGACGATTCCGTTTCCCAGAATGCTGTATCGTCTATACCCGTAACGGTTTCAATCCCCGTCGATTGACCCTATGATGATGACCACTCCCGCTCCCTCCACCAGCATCACTCCGCGAAAAATTCGCGTCATCGGCGTCCCGCTCGATCTTGGCCAATCTCGCCGCGGCGTCGACATGGGGCCATCGGCCGTGCGCGTGGCCGGCCTTGAGGCGCGTCTCGAAGCGCTTGGCCACGAAGTCGAAGACGCTGGGAACGTAGCCGTCGCCATTCCCGAACAAAAAAAAGAGGGCGACACTCACGCCAAATATTTAAAAGAGATCACGGCCACCTGCACCAAGAGTGCGGAATTGGTAGTCAAAACGCTCGAAGCCGGAAAGGTTCCGCTCGCGCTCGGCGGCGATCACTCCATGGCCGCCGGCACAGTCTCAGGTGTGGCCGAATTCTACCGCCGCCAGGACCAGCACATCGGCCTGATCTGGATCGACGCGCACACCGACATCAATACGCCTGAGTCCTCGCCTAGCGGCAACGTGCACGGCATGCCGCTGGCCGCGCTGCTGGGCCTGTGGCCGTCGGAGCTGGGAAGTATTTTCGACTTCTCCCCCAAAGTGAAACCGCAAAACTGCGTGCTGGTCGGCGTGCGCGATATCGATGCAGTCGAAAAAGAAAACGTGCGCCGCGCCGGCATCGGCGTCTTCACCATGCGCGACATCGACGAGCGCGGCATGCGCACGGTCATGGAAGAAGCTCTCCGCCTGGCCGGCCGCGGCACCGCCGGTTACCACATTTCCCTCGACATGGACTGGGTCGACCCCGAAGACGCGCCCGGCGTGGGCACTCCCGTCCGCGGCGGCGCCACTTACCGCGAAGCGCATCTCGCCATGGAAATCATCGCCGACCACGGCCGCATGCTGAGCTTCGAAATCGTAGAAGTGAATCCCGTAATCGATGAGCACAACCGCACCGCCGACCTGGCAGTAGAGTTGGCGCTCTCTGCATTTGGCAAAAAGATTTTATAGGCGTTCCTGGGTGCCCCATTTCTCGCGTTCTTTGCGAGAAGTGGGGATTTTGTCAGATCAACGAGACTCATCCGGTAACCATCCCTGCGATTGACGTGCGGCTCGCCTCGCGTCCAAACTGGAAGGTCATGACAAAGCTTCGAGTCGGCATATTATTCGGCGGCCGCAGCGGAGAGCACGAAGTCTCACTGCTCTCAGCCGCGTCGGTTCTCAACGCAATCGATAAAGATAAATACGAAGTCGTCCCCATCGGCATCACCAAAGACGGCCGCTGGCTGACGGCCGAGCACGCCGAGAATCTTCTCACCGGCAAACTTCTGCTCGAGCCGCGCAACTTGCGCGCCGGCGACCCGGAGACAACTTCTCCGGCGGCGGTGCTGGCGCGCGGCGAAGCCGTCGTCGTCCCGCCCCAACCAGTGCACCGCCGCAGCGGTCTGGTCCCGTTTCAAACTGATGCAGGCCTGACGAGGCGCGCCAGCGACCGCGCAATCAACGTCGACGTAATATTTCCCGTACTCCACGGCACATTCGGCGAGGACGGCACGATCCAAGGCCTGCTCGAACTCGCCGACATCCCCTACGTCGGAGCGGGCGTGCTCGGCTCAGCGGCGGGCATGGACAAAGACATCATGAAATCGCTGTTCATCGCCGCCGGAATCCCCATCGTGAAACACGCCACGATTCTGCGCGCAGCGTGGGAAAACGATCCGAAAAAAGTTCAGAAACTGGTCGAGAGCAAATTGACGTATCCCGTGTTCGTGAAGCCCGCAAATCTAGGTTCGTCGGTCGGCATCAGCAAAGCGCACAACCGCAAAGAACTCGGCCCCGCCATCGAAGAGGCGGCAAAGTTCGACCGCAAGATCGTCATCGAACAGGGCGTTGGCGGCAAGAAAGAAAAAGCCCGCGAGATCGAGTGCTCGGTGCTGGGTAACGACGAGCCCGCAGCTTCAGTGCCGGGAGAAATCGTTCCCGGCAAGGAGTTCTACGACTACACCGCGAAGTATGTCGACGAAGGTTCGCAACTGATCATCCCCGCAAAGCTCAGCAAGGCCGAAACGAAAAAAGTGCAGCAACTCGCAATCGCGGCTTTTCAAGCCGTAGATTGTTCCGGCCTGGCGCGTGTCGACTTCCTCATGGATCCGAAAACCCGCAAAATTTATCTGAACGAAATCAATACCATGCCGGGATTCACCGCCATCAGCATGTATCCCAAGCTGTGGGCCGCGTCCGGACTCGCATATGCCGACCTGATCGACCGGCTGATTCAATTGGGCATCGAGCGCCACGAAGACAAGAAGAAGAATCAGTACAGCAAGTAAAGAGATTTCAGGTTGTGGATCCCCGATTAATTGAAAAGCGCGCCGTTACTTCGGTGCCTCACACACGAAATTCGCCGCATCGTTCGTATCGCCCTTGCCCTTGTACTTCGCCGCTTGCGGGTACGCGCACAACGGCCGCGTCATCTTCGCATGTTGCTGATCATCCATAGAATACTTCGACGCGATAATCGTCCCCGGCGCGACGCCTTTCTCGACCCACCATTCCAGCGCCGCATCCACGCTGTGCCGCGGATCGTCCGCCACTAATTGGCCGACTTGCCCAAAAGAGTCCGCACCCGGCCCGCCATCGCAATGCTGCATTCCCGGCACCATATATAGACGCACGAACGAATCCGCGTCCCCCTGCCCGAGTTTCGCCACGACACTCTGATAATAGTTCACCGTGTTCAGGGC
>CAVTKB010000009.1:0-876258 GCA_963735205.1 uncultured Acidobacteriota bacterium | reverse complement strand
AAAAGCAATGAAAAAAGAAGGAAAGAACATCGCCAAGGCGCACGCTGCAGTCGAGAAGCGCCCCTACATTCTGCAGGACGCGGTTCCGCTCCTGCAGAAAGTGAAATTCGCCAAATTCGACGAGACCGTCGAAGTCACGCTGCGCCTGGGAGTCGATCCCAAGCATGCCGACCAGATGGTCCGCGGCACCGTGGTTCTGCCGCACGGCCTGGGCAAGTCGAAAAAAGTTCTGGTCATCGCGACCGGCGACAAAATTAAAGAAGCGGAAGCGGCGGGAGCGGATTTCGCCGGCGGCGAAGAGATGGTCGAGAAGATCACCAAAGAAAACTGGACCGACTTCGACGCCCTCATCGCCACGCCTGACGTGATGAAATCCGTTGGACGCCTGGGCAAGATTCTCGGTCCCAAGGGCCTGATGCCGAATCCGAAGACCGGCACCGTGACCTTCGACGTGGGCAAGGCCGTGCAGGAAGTGAAGGCCGGCAAGGTCGAATTCCGCACCGACAAGACGGCGCTGGTGCATTGCCCGGTGGGAAAGATTTCGTTCTCGCCCGACAAGCTGATCGAGAATGCGACCGTCCTGATCACCAGCGTGATCAAGGCCAAGCCGTCGGTCGCCAAGGGCAAGTACATCAAGGGCTGCACGCTGAGTTCGACCATGGGGCCGGGGATTCTGCTGGATGTCACCCCCATCGAGACTGCGGCGAAGGCTTAACGAGCGCGCTGAAGGCTTCGCCCGGACGGACAGCCGAGGGCGGCTGTCCCACATGACAAACGAGATCATTTCAGAGGGATTGAATCATGGCGGTTACTAAAGCGAAGAAAAACAGAGCAGGTCGAGAAGCTGAGCAAAGACCTGAAGAACGTTTCGAACGTCGTGGTCGCGACCTACACCAAGATGACCGTGCCTCAGGACTACGAACTGCGCAAGGTTCTGCGCGGCGCGGGCGCGAAGTATCAGGTGGTCAAGAACACGCTGGCCGAAAAAGCCGCCAAGGGCACCAAGGTCGAAGGCGCTCTGAAGGGCCTGGCGGGCGTGACCTCGATCGCCTACACCACCGGCGATCCGGTCGCGATGGCCAAGGCGCTGACCAAGTACGCCAAAGACACGCCGGAGTTCACCTTCAAGGTCGGCGTGGTCGAAGGCCGCGTGGTCACGATTAAAGAGATCGAAGCGCTGGCCACGCATGCCGTCGAAGGAAGAGCTGTATTCGAAGCTCCTGTTCCTGATCAACGCTCCGGCGCAGCGTCTGGTCACCGTGATGAATGCGGTAGGCCGCAACCTGGCGGTAGTAGTCGACCAGGGCGTGCAGCAGAAGAAGTTCAAGGAAGCGTAGTAGGCTTGTGTAATGTGACGGTAAATTTTCGTCATTCGGCGTAACGTTGCAGCTGAGCTCGGGCTGGATAGCAGATTCTGCGCCAGCGTTGGACGCGCGAAGTCGCCTAAGCAGCCAAATGAAGAATTTGGTTGTCCGCAGGTCAGGGGTTGCGCGGTTCGATCCAGGCGTTGTCTGGCGCTAGGAAATCGGACCTGCCGCACTGGAAACCGTGACCTGCGGATGACGAAAGCGAGACGAAACTGCAAGACAATAGACTCAAAACACTGGAGAAATAACATGGCAGATCTGGCGCAGTTGGAAGAGTCAATCGTAGGGTTGTCGCTGCTGGACGCGGCGGAACTCGTGAAGAAGCTGGAAGCGCGTCTGGGCGTGTCGGCGGCGGCAGCGGCCCCGGTCATGGTGGCTGGCGGCGGCGGGGCGGCGGCGAGCGGCTCCGGCGGAAGAGAAGACCGAATTCACCGTCGTCCTCAAAGAAGTCGGCGCCAACAAGATCAACGTGATCAAGGCCGTCCGCGAAGTCACCAGCCTGGGCTTGAAAGAAGCCAAGGAACTGGTCGACGGAGCCCCCAAGAACATTAAAGAGGGCGTTTCCAAGGAAGAAGCCGAGACCATCAAGAAGAAGTTCACCGATGCCGGTGCGGTTGTCGAAGTGAAGTAACGCGTTTAGTGTGGAGCGGACACTCGTGCCCGCTGGCTTCATCCTGAGCGTACTGTGCGAAGGATCAGGAAGTCCCAGCCGGGCAAGAGTGGCCGCTCCACATTTTCCCGAAATCGCACCGGAATCGGTGCAAAATCGATTATTTTGCACGTTCTTACTTGTGAACCGTGGGCGGCGATGTTAGCATCTATATAACGTCGCTTCCTTTGGCTTCACTCGATCGCGAGCGAGGCTCGCAAGGGAAGTTTTGGGCAGGCTGCTCCGCGGGCAGGCGGGGCGGAAACAGGCCGAAGAACTGGCGCGAAAGAATTCAAATCAAAAAGGGCGAAACGCCTTGGTTGGCGTCTGCGGGAACGACTGTCCCTGCAGGCGCCCCGCTGTCTTTTCAGCTCGATGTATCACAACGCACGGTTATTCCAGGTTCTGTCCACGGTTTCAAACACGGTCTTAACAGATAAGCACCGCGGCGCGGTTTTGCGAGAACGACGCGCCCCACATTCCGCGGTTTTAGCGCGGCCTTCGGTCGCGCCTGAGATTGGGAGTCTCTGACGATGAAAAATGCCTTCCGTAAACGTTTCGATTTTTCCAAAATTCCGGCCACCATTCAGATTCCGAACCTGATCGAGGTTCAGAAGCGTTCCTACGACCGCTTCCTGCAGATGGACAAACTGCCCAGCGAGCGCGAAGACGGCGGCTTGCAGGCGGTGTTCCAGTCCGTGTTTCCGATCACCGACTTCCGCAACGTATCACAACTTGAGTTTGTGGATTACGCCATTGGTAACTGGGAGTGCAAGTGCGGCCACCTGAAAGGCCTGCACCACCTCCGGACCACTTGCAAGAATTGCGGAAACACGGTCATTACCGATCCGTTCCATCCCGGCGAAGTGCTCTGCGGCAAGTGCGGCACCTACAACGCCAACACGCCCGACTTCTGCAACAAGTGCGGCGACCCGGTTGGGCTGCAACTGAAGTACGACGTGGCCGAGTGCGAAGAGCGCGGCATGACTTACTCCGCGCCGCTCAAGGTCACCATGCGTCTGACCATCTTCGACAAGGACGCCGAGACCGGCAACCGTTCCATCCGCGACATTAAAGAGCAGGAAGTTTTCTTCGGCGACGTTCCGCTGATGACGCAGAACGGGACTTTCATCATCAACGGCACCGAGCGCGTCATCGTCAGCCAGTTGCACCGTTCGCCCGGCGTGTTCTTCGAGACCGCCAACAACCGCACCTACTTCCTCGGCAAGATCATTCCCTACCGCGGATCGTGGGTCGAATTCGAGTACGACCAGAAGAACGTGCTCTACGTCCGCATCGACCGCAAGCGCAAATTCCTGGGCACGATTTTCCTGCGCGCCCTGGGCCTGCGTTCCGGCGAAGACATTCTGAAGGCGTTCTACACCACCGACCGCATCGCGGTCCGCGACAAGAAGCTTTTCTGGACGCTTGATCCGGCCAGCGAGAAGCCGACCAACCTGCTGGGCATGAAGCTCGCCCACAGCATCAAGAACAAGTCGGGCGACGAAATCGCGCACTCCGGCCGCAAGATCAACGCCCAGATTCTGAAGGACATTCAGAAGGCGAAGATCACCGAAATCGAAGTCGACATCACCGACCTCGAAGGCGCGTGGACGGCCGGCGACATCGTCGACACCACCACCGGCGAAGTCATGCTCGAAGCCAACTCCGAGCTCACCGCCGACAAGGTTTCGAAGATTCTCGATTCCGGCGTCGTCGAAATGGGCCTGTTCTTCCCCGAGCGCGACGACGTGGGCACGGTCATCAGCCAGACCCTGAAGCGCGATGCGGTGAAGACTCCGCAGGAAGCGCTGATCGAAATCTACCGCAAGCTGCGTCCCGGCGATCCGCCGACTCTCGACACGGCGACGGCGCTGTTCCACGGCATGTTCTTCGACCCGCGCAAGTATGACTTCTCGCGCGTGGGCCGCTTGAAGTTCAACATCAAGCTGCACGAGAACCAGGACTTCACCAGTCTCGACAAGCGCACGCTCGATCCCGACGATTTCTACGCGACCATCGCGTACCTGCTGAAGCTGCGCAAGAGCATTGGCGCGGTCGACGACATCGATCACCTCGGCAACCGCCGCGTGCGCGCGGTCGGCGAGTTGATGGAGAACCAGTTCCGCATCGGCCTGGTCCGCATGGAACGCGCCATCAAAGAAAAAATGTCGGTCTACCAGGAAATGTCGACGGCCATGCCGCACGACCTGGTCAACGCGAAACCGGTGATGGCCGCGATCCGCGAATTCTTCGGATCGTCGCAGCTCTCGCAGTTCATGGATCAGACCAACCCGCTCTCCGAGATCACGCACAAGCGGCGTCTCTCGGCCCTTGGGCCGGGCGGTTTGTCGCGTGAACGCGCCGGATTCGAAGTCCGCGACGTTCACCCCACGCACTACGGCCGCATCTGCCCGATTGAAACGCCGGAAGGTCCGAACATCGGACTGATCTCGTCGTTGAGCTGCTACGCCCGCATCAACGACTACGGCTTCATCGAGTCGCCCTATCGCAAGATCAAGGGCGGACGCGTCATCGACTACGTCACCGTCGTCAATGTCGGCGACAGCGATCACAAGGTCGGCGATCACATGGAAAAACATGAGATCGAGAAGATCAACAACGAATTGAAAGAGAAGCGGAAGAAGCCGGCGACGATTGAGCCGTTCTCCTTCTATCTTTCCGCGTGGGAAGAAGATCGTCACACCATCGCGCAGGCCAACGTGGAGCTCGACGACAAAGGCAAGATCGTTGCCGAACTGGTCAACGCCCGCAAGGCCGGCAACTTCGTCCTGGTCAGCCGCGACGAAGTCGACTACGTCGACGTCAGCCCGAAGCAGCTCGTGTCCGTTGCCGCCTCGCTGGTTCCGTTCCTCGAGCACGACGACGCCAACCGCGCGCTGATGGGCGCGAACATGCAACGCCAGTCCGTGCCGCTGTTGCGCGCGCAAGCGCCGATCGTCGGCACCGGAATGGAAGGCGTCACCGCCCGCGATTCCGGCGCAGTCGTTCTTGCCCGCCGCAACGGCATCATCGATTCGGTCGACTCCGAACGCATCATCGTTCGCGTCGAAGGCGAACACCACCCCACGCAGTTGTCGCGTGAAGTCGGCAGCGACATCTACCAGCTCACGAAATTCAAGCGTTCCAACCAGAACACTTGCATCAACCAGAAGCCGGTGGTGAAAAAGGGCGAGCGCGTTCTGAAAGGTCAGATCATCGCGGACGGTCCTTGCACCGATCACGGCGAGCTGGCGCTGGGACGCAACGTCCTCGTCGCCTTCATGCCGTGGCGCGGTTACAACTTCGAGGACGCGATCCTCGTCTCCGAAAAGATGGTCAAGGAGGATTACTACACCTCGCTGCACATCGAGGAGTACGAGATCGAAGCCCGCGACACCAAGCTGGGGCCGGAAGAAGTCACGCGCGACATTCCCAACGTCAGCGAGTCCATGCTGCGCAATCTGGACGAAGCGGGCGTGATCCGCATCGGCGCCACCATCAAGCAGGGCGACATCCTCGTCGGCAAAGTTACGCCGAAGGGTGAAACCCAGCTCACGCCGGAAGAAAAACTGCTGCGCGCCATCTTCGGCGAAAAAGCCGGCGACGTGCGCGACGCTTCCCTCTACTGCCCGCCGGGCATCGAAGGCGTCATCGTCGACGTGAAAATCTTCTCGCGCAAGGGCCAGGAAAAGGACGAGCGCGCGAAAGCCATCGAAGGCACGCAGATCGCGAAGTTGGAAAAGAACCTTTCGGACGAAATCCGAATTCTGACCGACGAGCGCCTCAAGCGTCTGGAGAACATCCTGGGCGGCAAGGAAGTGCAGGCCGACCTGCACGACGAGCGCACCAACAAGCGCCTGTTGACCAAGGGCAACATCCTGACTCGCGACGAGATCGAGCGCATCTCCACGCGCAACCTGAAGCGCATTAAATATGCCGACAAGGATCCGCGGGTGAACGAGCAGATCGACGAGATCGAAGAAATGACTTCTCGCCAGATCGACGTGCTCAAGAAAATCGTCAACGAGAAGAAAGAAAAACTCACCAAGGGCGACGAACTGCCGCCGGGCGTGATCAAGCTGGTCAAGGTCTACATCGCCATGAAGCGCAAGCTGAGTGTCGGTGACAAGATGGCCGGCCGTCACGGCAACAAGGGCGTCATCGCGCGCATTCTGCCCGAGGAAGACATGCCGTACCTCGAAGACGGAACGCCGGTCGAAATCGTGCTCAACCCGCTCGGCGTGCCTTCTCGTATGAACGTGGGCCAGATTCTCGAAACCCACCTGGGATGGGCGGGCTTCGTTCTGGGCGAGAAGATCACGACAGCTGCTGAAGGAAAATACGCGCACCGAAGCCATCCGCCGCGAGTTGAAAGCGTTGTTCAAAGACTCGCAGCTGGCCGACATCATTTCCGACATGTCGCGACGAAGAACTGGAATCCGTGGCGCCCACTCTGACCAAGGGCGTGTTCATGGGATCGCCGGTATTCGATGGCTCCAAGGAAGGCGAGATCAAGGCGCTGCTCGAACACGCCGGTCTGCCGACTTCGGGCAAAACCACGCTGCACGACGGCATGACCGGCGATCAGTTCGAACAGCCCGTCACCGTCGGCTACATCTACATGCTGAAGCTGTCGCACCTGGTGGACGACAAGATTCACGCTCGCTCCATCGGGCCGTACTCGCTCATCACCCAACAACCGTTGGGTGGCAAAGCGCAGTTCGGCGGACAGCGCTTCGGAGAAATGGAAGTCTGGGCGCTCGAAGCTTACGGCGCAGCGTTCATCCTGCAGGAGCTTTTGACGGCGAAGTCCGACGACGTATACGGCCGCACCAAGATTTACGAGGCCATCGTCAAGGGCGAAGCCGCCATGGAGCCCGGCGTACCCGAATCGTTCAACGTGCTGATTCGCGAACTGCAATCGCTCTGCCTCGATGTGGAACTGATCAAGGCCGGCGAGAAAAAGCCGATCGCCAGCGCAGCAGCAGATTAAGAAAGCGAGTTCCCAGTTCCCGGTGCTCAGTTAACGCTGAGTCGAGGCCGGGAGCTGAGGACTCATTAAGAATTTTGAAATACACGCCACTGCGGCATAAGGCCCCGATGCCGCATGAACAGGCGAGAGTTCAAACTCGGTTTCGACCGAGAACTGAGAACTTGATCCTGGGGCCCGTCGGCGGACGCGTCAGAACCGCAGGAAGCGGAGGACCACCTTGTTTCGTTCGAGCCCTTTCGAAATGGCAAATGTGATTGCGGACTTCGACGCCATCCGTATCAGCTTGGCGTCTCCGGAAAAAATCCGGAGCTGGTCGCACGGCGAAGTCACCAAGCCCGAGACCATCAACTACCGCACCTTCAAACCGGAGCGCGACGGCCTGTTCTGCGCCCGCATCTTTGGCCCGGTCACCGACTGGGAGTGCCTCTGCGGCAAGTACAAGCGCATGAAGCACCGCGGAGTGATCTGCGACAAATGCGGCGTCGAAGTCACGCTCTCTAAAGTTCGCCGCGAACGCCTCGGCCACATCGAGCTGGCCTCGCCTTGCTCGCACGTGTGGTTCTTCAAGGGACTGCCCAGCCGCATCGGGCACCTGCTCGATATTTCTTTGCGCGACCTTGAGTCCGTGCTCTATTTCGAAGCCTACGTCGTCGTCGAACCTGGCGATGCGCCAGTGAAAGAGCGCGAAGTCATTAAAGACGAAGCCAAGTTCCGCGAACTCGACCAGCAGTACCGTCCCGCCGGCTTCAAGGCGATGATGGGCGCGGAAGCGATCAAAGAATTGCTGAAGCGCGTCGACATCGATGGCCTCTCCGTCGAACTGCGTGAAAAAATGAAGAACGAGAGCTCGCTGCAGAAGCGGCTCAAGTACGCCAAGCGTCTGAAAGTCGTCGAAGCCTTCCGCAAGAGCGGCAACAAGCCGAACTGGATGATCCTCGACGTGATCCCGGTCATTCCGCCGGAGCTTCGCCCGCTCGTTCCACTCGATGGCGGCCGTTTTGCCACGTCCGATTTGAATGACCTCTATCGCCGCGTCATCAACCGCAACAACCGGTTGAAGAAGCTGATGGACCTGCACGCTCCCGAAGTCATCGTGCGCAACGAGAAGCGCATGCTGCAGGAAGCCGTCGACGCCCTGTTCGATAACGGTCGACGTGGCCGCGTGCTGCGTGGCGCCAACAACCGTCCGCTGAAATCCTTGTCCGACACGCTGAAAGGCAAGCAGGGCCGCTTCCGCCAGAACCTGCTCGGCAAGCGCGTCGACTACTCCGGACGTTCCGTCATCGTGGTCGGCCCCGAACTCAAGCTGCACCAGTGCGGCCTGCCCAAGAAGATGGCGCTCGAACTCTTCAAGCCGTTCATCTATCACCGGCTCGAACAGACCGGCAACGTCACCACCATCAAGCAAGCCAAGGAAATGGTCGAGCAGCAGGAGCCCATCGTCTGGGACATCCTCGAAGAAGTAATTAAAGACCACCCTGTGCTCTTGAACCGCGCTCCCACGCTTCACCGCCTCGGCATTCAGGCGTTCGAGCCGGTGCTCGTCGAAGGCAAGGCCATCAAGATTCACCCATTGGTCTGCACCGCGTTCAACGCCGACTTCGACGGCGATCAGATGGCGGTTCACATTCCGCTGTCTCCCGAAGCCCAGGTCGAAGCCAGTGTATTGATGCTGGCCTCGCACAACATTCTTTCGCCCGCTTCCGGTCACCCCATCACCGTGCCCACGCAGGACATGGTGCTCGGGCTCTACTACCTGACCAAAGCCAAGCCGGGCGCGAAGGGTGAAGGCCGCGCTTTCGCCAACATTGAAGAAGTGCTGATGGCTCTGGACGCAGGCGCAGTCGAAACCCTCACTCCGATCCGTCTCCGCTACACGGGCGAATTGATCGACCTGACCACCGCCTACGACGATCAGGACATCATTCACACCGAGCCGGTTCGAGTCGAGCGCGCCTTCATCAACACGACTGTCGGCCGCGCGATTCTCAACGATCACCTGCCGAAGAACATCCCCGGCAGCAGCGACCGCATGCCCTACATCAACGGGTTGCTGAAGAAAAAAGGCATTGGTGCGCTGGTGAACTATTGCTACCTGCGCTTCGCGCTTGAGACCACGGTCAAGATGCTCGACGAAGTCAAGACGCTGGGCTTCCAGTTCGCGACCCGCTCCGGCTTGTCCATCGGCATCGACGACATGGTCATTCCCGACAGCAAGAAAGGTCTGGTCAAAGACGCCGAGAAGCAGGTCGTCGCCGTGCAGCAGCAATATCTCGACGGCGCCATCACCAACGGCGAGCGCTACAACAAGGTCATCGAAATCTGGTCGGCAATCACCGAAAAAGTTGCCGACGAAATGTTCGGTGAAATGCAGCGCCGCGACAAAGAAGGCGACCTCAATCCGATTTACGTCATGGCCGACTCCGGCGCTCGCGGATCGAAACAGCAGATTCGCCAGCTCTCCGGCATGCGTGGATTGATGGCCAAGCCTTCCGGCGAAATCATCGAGTCACCCATCACGGCCAACTTCCGTGAGGGTCTTACCGTGCTCGAATATTTCGTCTCGACCCACGGCGCCCGCAAGGGATTGGCCGACACGGCGCTCAAGACGGCCGATTCCGGCTACCTGACCCGCCGCCTGGTTGACGTTGCGCAAGATGTCATCATCAGCGAGTACGATTGCGGCACGGTCGACGGCATCTACGTGCAAGGCATCGTCGAAGCCGGCGAAATCATCGAAGCGCTGCGCGACCGCATCATCGGCCGCGTGTCGCTCGAAAAAATCAAAGACTATGACGGCAACGTCATTGTCGACATCAACCAGGAAATCACCGAAGACCTCTCGGTCGCGATTCAAGCCGCCGGCATCGAGCGCGTGAAAATCCGCTCTGTGCTGACTTGCGAATCGAAGCGCGGCGTCTGCGTCATGTGCTACGGCCGCAACCTGGCTTCCGGGCGCCTCGTCGAACTTGGCGAAGCCACCGGCGTCATCGCGGCCCAGTCCATCGGCGAACCTGGAACCCAGCTCACCATGCGTACCTTCCACATCGGTGGTACGGCGTCGCGAGTTTCCGAGCAGTCGCGCCTCGATGCCAAGAACATCGGGAACGTGCGCTTCATCGGATTGCAGACCGTCAAAGCGAAGTCGGGAAACCTGGTCGTCATGAACCGCCAGGGTTCGATTGCGGTGGTCGACGACAAGAACCGCGAACGTGAGCGCTACTCGGTCGTGTACGGCGCCAAGCTGCTGGTCAATGACGGCGATCCGGTCACGCAAGGCCAGGTTATGGTCGAGTGGGATCCTTACACCTTCGCCATCCTGACCGAAATCGGCGGCACCGTGCAGTTCAAGGACTTGCAAGAAGGAGTCACGCTGCACGAAGAGGTCGACGAAGTCACCGGCCTGTCGCGTCACGTGGTCGGCGATTCTCCCGACGAGAAGCGCCAGCCCGCCATCGTCATCAAAGGCAAAGCGAGCAAGCGCTACCTCATGCCGTCGCGAGCCCACCTGATGATTCAGGATGGCGACACCGTTACGCCGGGCGACGTGCTGGCAAAGATTCCGCGTGAGACCACCAAAACCAAAGACATCACCGGTGGTCTGCCGCGCGTAGTCGAACTGTTCGAAGCCCGCAAGCCGCATGAAACCGCGGTCATCAGCGAAATCGATGGCACGGTGAAATTCGGCGAGGTTTCGAAAGGCCAGCGCAAAATTTACGTCGTCGCCGACAACGGCACCGAAAAAGAATACTCGGTTCCGCGCGGCGTTCACATCAACGTGCAGGAAGGCGAGCGCGTCAAGGCCGGCGAGCCTTTGATGGACGGCCCGCTCAACCCGCACGACATCCTGGCCGTGCTTGGCGAAAAAGAACTGCAGTCTTACCTGGTCAACGAAATCCAGGAAGTCTACCGTCTGCAGGGCGTCAACATTTCCGACAAGCACATTGAAGTCATCGTCCGTCAGATGATGCGCTGGGTGAAGGTCGAAGACGTGGGCGACACCCGGTTCCTGCTCGAAGAGCAGACCGACAAATTCGCCTTCCGGGAAGAGAACGAGCGTGTGATTTCGCAGGGCGGCAAGCCGGCTACCGGCCGTCCGCTGCTCCTCGGCATCACGAAAGCTTCGCTCTCCACCGACTCCTTCATCTCGGCGGCGTCGTTCCAGGAGACCACGCGCGTGCTCACCGAAGCCAGCATCAACGGCAAGGTCGATCATCTGCGTGGCCTGAAAGAAAACGTCATCGTCGGCCGCCTCATCCCCGCCGGTACCGGCATGGAGTACTACCGCAACGTGCGTCTCTCGCCAGAAATGGAAGAGGCCGCTGCGAAAGTCCAGGCGGAAGTCTCGGCGGCTTACGAAGAAGCCGAGCGTGCTCTCGAAATGATGCGTCACGAGGGCGAAACCGACGATCTGCCCGCGGAACTCCCCGCGGCCGAGTAGTCAATTCTGAAGCCGGTTTCGGGGGCGAATCATTTCGCCCCCGATCCTGCTTCCGAACTCATCTAACTACACATGCACGCTACCCCCCAGCGATTGCGTATTGAGGAACCTGCGCTACTTCCTTCTTTGCGTCCAGTGCCTCCCGGCCCTAAGCTAGATCAGCGCATGCTACGTTTCTTCCGCTTGCTGCGGCTCGCCTTCTGGCGCGCCTTTGTTCACGACGCCTTCGCCATCGCCAAGGCCTCCGCCTATTCCATGATTCTCACGTTCTTCCCGGTGCTGCTCATCATCGGCTCGGTGCTCGCCAACTGGCGCAAGGGCGCACCCTACCTGCGCGAGATTTCCTACGCTCTCGGCAGCATTCTCCCCGCCGGCGGCAACACCGTGTTGAGCTATCTGAAAGCCGCCGGGCAGCATCCCCTCGGCTTCCTGACCACAACCTCGCTCATCACCTTGTGGACCGCATCCGGCGTCACAGTTTCCTGGATGGACGGTTTCCGCCGCTGTTACGAACTCCCGAAAACCTGGGGCCTGGTGCAGGAGCGCATGATCGCATTTATGCTGGTCGTGTTCGCGCTGGTTCCCATGACGTTCGCCACGCTGCTCGTAGCCGTCGGCAGCAAATTCGAAGCGCGCCTTCTGCCCTACGTCGATCCCGACTTCAGCATCTACGTTTTCTTGCTCTGGGGCGCAACCCGCTGGCTTATCGCGACGCTAACCAGCATCGCGGTGATCGCCCTCATCTACCATCATGCCGTCCCGCGCACCCAGCCCTGGCACAGCGTGATGCCCGGCGCCATGCTCGCCACGATCCTCTGGTTCACGACCACGGTCGGCTTCCGCGCCTACCTGCAACGCTTCGGCAACTTCGCCACAATTTACGGATCGCTGGGCGCCGTGATGGCCCTGCTGGTGTGGATGTATCTGATTTCCCTCGTCGTGCTCGTAGGTGCCGAATTCAATGCCCTCCTGTTCCCGCGAGCCATGCTGGGCAAAGAACTGACGGCCATCCACGACTCCAAAGGTTAGAGATTGAGACATACTCATGACGATCGACCAACTCCGGGAATACCAAGACCGCGTGGTTATTCTTCGCCGGACTGACAGTGAAGTGTTAAAGGCCAGGGCCGATTTTGTCGATCTTGAACACGAAGATCTCGTCGTCGATATTCTGGAGACGGACAGGCCGGTGCAATACAGAGGGCCGAAAAACGCCGTGTACACCGTCAGGGCGGCAGCTATCGCGTCGATTGTGATCATCCCATAGTCGGTTACCCCAGACGAGTGGATCACCGTGGAAGAGCGGCCCTTCAGGGCCGCGTGAGCGCGCGAGATGAAAATAGGGCTTTAGCCCCTGAGGTTTGCGAGCCGTTGCTCAAAACTCGACGAGTGGCAGATTGTTGTACCCTTCAAATATTCCCGTTAAGCCGGAGCGAAATTGAAACAGATGCAACCACCCGCCACAGGAGTTCCTGCCTCCGCCTACCGCCGCGCGAAAATCATCTGCACCATCGGCCCCGCCTGCAGCACCGAAGCCGTCATGCGCGACCTCCTCCGCCTCGGCATGGATATCGCCCGCCTCAACTTCTCTCACGGCACTCACGAAGATCACGCCCGCAACATCCAGCGCCTGCGCCGCGCGGCCGAGCGCGAAGGCCGCACCGTCTGCATCCTCCAGGACCTGCAAGGCCCCAAAATCCGCACCGGACCACTAGAAGGCCACCAACCGGTAATGTTGAAGACCGGCACGGTCGTGACCATCACGCCGCAAAATATAACCGGCACCGCAACCCGCATCTGCACCACGTTCCCCGACCTCGCCCGCGAACTCACACCCGGCGCCCGCATCCTGCTCAGCGACGGCCTCATCGAAATGCGCGTCCGCTCCATCCGCGGCAAAGACGTGCTCTGCGACGTAATCAACGGCGGCCAGCTCGGCGAGCACAAAGGCATCAACCTCCCCGGCATCGCCCTCTCGATTCCAGCCCTAACCGAAAAAGACCGCAAAGACCTGGAGTTCGGCCTCACCCACGGCGTCGACGCCGTCGCGCTTTCTTTCGTTCGCACCGCCGCCGACGTCCTCACGGTCAAACAAATCATCGCCGCGCACCACAGTGACCTGCCGGTAATCGCCAAGCTAGAAAAGCCGCAAGCGATTGATCACTTAGAAGAAATTCTCGAAGCCGCCGACGGAGTCATGGTCGCCCGCGGCGACCTCGGCGTAGAAATGGCCCCAGAAAAAGTTCCCGTAATTCAGAAGCACGTTATTCGCCGGGCCTCCGTGTGGCGCAAGCCCGTAATCACCGCCACGCAAATGCTCGAGTCGATGATCGAAAACCCGCGCCCCACGCGCGCCGAAGCCAGCGACGTGGCCAATGCCATTTTCGATGGCACCGACGCTGTCATGCTCTCCGCCGAAACCGCCAGCGGCCAATACCCGTGCGAATCCGTTTCGATCATGTCGCGCATCGCCATCGAAGCCGAATGCAACATGGACGACTTCGTGCAGTTCCGCCGCCGCCGCCGCGAGCACCGCGGACTCACCATCGCCGAAACCATCTGCGAATCCATTTCCCACGCCGCTGAAGATTTGCCCATGGGCGCGATCGCCGTATTCACCGAAACCGGCAACACCGTTCGCATGATTTCAAAATTTCGCCCCCCCGTCGCCATCTACGCCTACACCCACAGTGCGCCCGTGGTAAATCGCATGAATCTTTACTGGGGAGTCCATCCCGTCCGCTGCCGCCAAGCTCACTCCGCCGAACAAATGGTCACCATGGCCGAACAGGACCTCGTTCGCCGCGGCCTGCTCAAGCCCGCAGACGTCCTCGGAGTCGTCGCCGGCACGCGCCAAGCCTCCGGTTCCACCAACCTGATGCGCCTGCACGTAGTCACCAGCGAAGAAGCCGAAAGCATCGCGCTCCCTAAGAAACTGCGTCCCAAGAAGTCGCGATCTAAGTGATGCGATGCGTCATCCCGAACGCCCGCGTTTTCACCAGCGGGCGGAGGGATCTCCCGTTGCAATGAACCAGCCCGTTGCCCATTTCTCGCCGGCGCTTTGGGCGAGAAAGGTGGGATTTTCGTCGTCCCCCCACCGAATGCCGCAAGCTATAATCCCCCCGTATGCCGCAAGAGATACTTTCCGTGGCCATCTGGGAACCCGTCCCCGGCATGGACGAGGCGTCGCTCGCGACCCTCCGCGAACTCAGCTCCATCGTTACTACCAAGGGATACGGCCGCGATCTTCTCTACCGCGACCGCGAATCGCACTACGTCCTGCTCCGTTACTGGAAGTCGGCGGAAGCCCGCCAATCCGCGCTGGAAGATCCCGAACTGCAACGCCGCTGGGCCCGCCTGGGCAACGAAATCCAAATCGTAAAAGTCTACGAAACCCTCACCGAAGTTCCTCTAGATACCCCGGAGTAGACTTGCGCCTCATCCACAGATCACGCGTTCCTCGCACCACTTCACCTCGAAGGCCCCCTTTAGAATTTCGCCATCCCTGAAATTCATTTCGTAATGTCCTTTCGCTCCCGAGCGCTGCTCGTAGCTGTCGAAAACAATCGTGGCGGATTGCGCAAGCTTGCATTCGCCCTCTTTGGCGCACCGCGCCGCGGAGCCGGCATTCGAGCCTCCGCCAAGCTCAATGACCTGACCGGCATGGATAGGCAGCCCTCGCCAGATCGCGAACGTTGCATAAGGCCCCGTGATCCGTTTGCACTCGGACCGCTCTGCGGTCAACGTGATCGCGATAGCGGGCGCGTCGGTTGGCGCGCAGGAACTTCGAATAGTCCCGTACGAGAAAGACGACTCGTCGGGGGAAGCGATTGCGGAAACCCCAACCAGGGCAAAGACCGAGACCACGACCACGAAGACCCCTCTTCGAGCGCGCATAAGGCTCTCCTTGACTGCTACCGGCTAGAACGATAGCACGCACACTTCCTACCGGGTGCTCCACTTCTCGCGCTTTTGCGAGAAGTACGGATTCGTGAAGTGAAGATTTAAACTAGCAGGTATGCCCGCCACCATCCGCGAATTCGCCGACAATGCCGTCGACCCCAAAGTCCGCGGCTATCTGCACGTTCCCGACTCACCGAACAACGACTCCCTCGTCCTTTCCCACGGCGCCGGCTCCAACGCACAATCCCCGTTACTAATCGCCCTCGCCGAAACTTTCTCCGCCGCCGGATTCACCGTCCTGCGCTGCGATCTCCCCTATCGCCAGACCCGATCCTTCGGTCCGCCCGGCCCCGGCGACGCCGCCCGCGACCGCGCCGGCCTGAAGAACGCGCTCGCGGCCATGAGAAAAATGATTCCCGGCAGACTCTTCCTCGGCGGCCACTCCTACGGCGGGCGCCAGTCCAGCATGCTCTGCGCCGAGCTTGCCAAAGAATCTCCAGAAAAAGCCGCGCACTCACCGGCCGCCCTGCTCCTGCTCTCCTACCCGCTGCACCCTCCGCGCAAACCCGAGCAGCAGCGCACCCAGCATCTCCCCGACCTGCGCACTCCCGCGCTCTTCGTGAGTGGCACCCGTGACCCTTTCGGCTCCGTCGCCGAACTAGAGCAAGCGATAAAGATGATCCCCGCGAAAACGAACCTGCTAACGATCGAAGGCACCGGTCACGACCTGGGATTCAAAGGAAAAGCAAAGCAGGAAGAACTACCCAGCCTGATCCTGTCCGGATTCACCAAATTCTGCGCACTGTCATCCTGAGCGCAGTAGCGCCTTCGCGAAGCGAGAGCGCTGCGCAGTCGAAGGATCCCTCGCAGCGTGCATCATCGCCGGCACGTCAAGGAGTTTCCACCAGCGAACTGCCGGGAAAAGTTATATGGTGAACACAAAACAGGAAAGGGATCGTTGGATTGCGCACGATCGCCCGTCAGGCGATCACGCTCCGCTCAGGATGACATACGACGCGCTAGTTCACCCACCCCGACTTCCCCCCGCCGTTCCCCTTGCGCGGGTCATCATCGGGAGGAATGTAGTTCCCGTGCTCGTCGAAGTGAACCTGGCGGTCATGCTTCGACATGTAGACTTCAAATTTCTTCGCCGCCCGCCGCCGCTTCCAGCGGTAATACGAATTGCGCATCCCGTAATAGCGTTCCGCGAATCCTACGTTTACCAGCGCCGCCTTCGGCCCACGTCGCATGTACAGCCACCCAAACAACAACCCACCAAGATGCGCGACATAAGCCACCTTGCCGCCGTCCGCCATGGCGAACGCCAGTGTCACCACGATCAGGATGCCCACGAAATACTTCGCCTTCAGGGTGAAGGGAAACGGAATCAGCATGATTTCGTTATCCCCAAACAACATTCCAAACGCCATGAGAACGGCGAACACCCCGCCGGAAGCCCCAATCGTCGGACGGGCAGGATCTCCCAGCAGGTGCGAATATGAGAGCGCCACTGTCGTCATCGCCGCGCCCACCACTCCCATCCAGTACAGTTCCAGAAAGCGCCGCGTCCCCCATGCGCTTTCAATCGCCGCACCGAACATCCAAAGCCCAATCATGTTTCCCAGCAAGTGCCAGATGTTCAGGTGAAGCACGCTGTAAGTGACAAGCTGCCAGATCCACCCATGAACCACGAATGGCGGGTATCAGGGCAAAGTAGTGGCCGATGTAATCATTGACGATGTCCAGTCGAAACAGCGAAAGAAGTCCTTGAAACAGGAAAATGCCGGTATTAATCCCCAGCAGCCACGTCACCGCCTTGGTGAACGGGGGCAAGCTCAACGTCATCGGTTCGCCGGTTCTCCGCACTGAATAACCTCTTTATTCAATTCTACTCGGGTCCCCGCCCGGGTGCCCCATTTCTCGCGCGTTCTTTGCGCGAGAAGTGGGGATTTTCTGAAGTCGGAAGTCTGCGTACCCCTCACCGCTCCGGAACCGGCACCACCGCCAGGCTCCGATGCCCCGCCTTGTCCACCGCCCGCACTGCGAAAATAACATTATCCTTCGACAGCTTCAGCGTCGAGCGAGTCGCACTCCCCACATTCTGCGCATGCTCCCATTCGGGGCTCGTCGTCGCCCGCCACAGCACTTCATACTCCGCCGCCAGCCCGCCCGGAGACGCTTCCCACGTCAGCGTCGAATCATTCTCCAAATCCTTGGTCAGCAGACGCACATTCGCCGGAGGCGCCGGCCCCGCTGCCAATGAAGCCAGCGTGGCTGCATTCAGTCGCGCAACGTGTGCCACATAGTCATAGTCCACGAACTTCAGCGTGTCCCCAAATTCGATGCCGTTTTCCACCCGTACGTTCTGGTGCTGATGATGAAAGTCCTCGCGAAACTCCGTGAACCGCACCGCGGAAAATCCCTGCTGGTTAAACGAATAATGATCGCCGCCCCGCAGGTAGCGATCCAGCCGGAAAACCAGCACCGGCTTCACGCCCGCATCGTAGGTCCGTCCCACATCGGCGATATAGCGCGCCAGTTGCCGCGACCCGGAATCACTTTCCCCGCCCAGCCCGCGAATGCGCCGAATGTCCTGCTCGGTCGCCGCCGCCGGCACACCCTCAGAAAAAACCCGCACGACGGAATGATCCTGCTCTGCGCTCTTGTCTCCGCCAACAATGTCGTTGTTCAGCATGGCCTCCAGATCCCAGCCCTGATCTTTCGCCATCTTCGCAAAATGATGGCTGCCATTCAGCCCCTGCTCTTCGCCCGCAACGGTGAGAAAAATAATCGTCGCCGGAAACTTCAGCTTGCTCAGTACCCGCGCACATTCCAGGCTCACGGCCGTCCCGCTGCCGTCATCGTTCGCCCCAGGCGCGTCCGCGGTCACATCGTTGTTGTCGCTGTTGCGCGAATCGTAGTGCCCGGTCACCAGCACCATTCGCTTCGCGTTCACCTCATCCATGCCCTTCAGCACCGCATAAACATTGCCGATTTCCGTCGCCTTCGGAATGCGCTCGGTCGGTTCTTCGGTGAAGCTGTCAGTCTTCACCTCCAGGCATCCGCCGCAATCTTTCGAATAGCGTTCAAACTCCGACTTGATCCACTCCCGCGCCGCGCCGACCCCGCGTCCCGCCGCAATCGACGCTGAATCCTGCGCCGACAGCGTCGACCGCGTCCCAAAGCTGACCAGCTTCTCAATGTTCGCCTGAATCCGCTGCGCAGAAATCTGCCGCAACGCCGCCGCAATCTGCGGATCAGCGATCTGGGAGTCTGATGCCGAGACGGACCATGTGGCGACGGACGCCTTCGTCCGTCCGGCCAGCACGAAGTGCGGCCGCAAAGCGCCCAACAGCTGACAGTGCGCCGTTGCCGCCAGCACAACTGCCGTAGCCACAACGCGAGTGACCGCCCTGAAATGGAGCATGCCCTAGTCCCCTCCGTCCAGAAGAATCCCACTACGCCGAGCGATTCCTGGTTCCCCAGAAATTCGCTCGTTCCCCGCCTGCACCCCTTGACCGAACAGCCGTAAAGAATCTAAATATTATCAGGAGGCTCTAATCGGCTAGGGAGGCTTTATGGTTCTGTGCCCCGAATGCGAAACCAATCTGGATGTCGACGAAGACGGCGTCGACGAAGGCGAAATGATCTCGTGCCCCGAGTGTGGCACCGACTTTGAAGTCATCACCACCAGTCCGCTCGAGCTGAAGGCAGTCGAAGCCGGCTACGTCGAAGAAGAAGAAGAAGAGGCCGAAGAGAGCGAAGACGGTGATTACTCCTAGATTCCGTTCACAAGGTTTCGCCCGCCTGTCCTCTGCCGTTTTCCTCCTCCTGATCGTAGTCCTCCTGCCGAATTTCAGTGCCACGTTCAGCTCGACGCTCAATGTCTCAAGCCGGCTCCTCGCCGCCCCCGCGCCCAAGGATAAGAACAACTACGCTGTCATCGCCGGCACGGTCTGGGGGCCGAACGATCACCCCGTCTACGGCGTCCCCGTAAAAATCCGCCGCGCCAAAGATAAGAAACCGAAGTGGGAAGTTTACTCCGACCACATGGGCGAGTTCGCCCAGCGAGTTCCGACCGGAGACTCCGACTATATCCTCACCGCCGACCTCAAAGGCTTCAAAACCACCGACGGCCGCCCGCTGCGCCTGGTCAAAGAAGTCATCGTCCACATCTATAACGACGAACGCGAAGACACCGGACTGCATCTAACGGTGGACGAGCCAACCATAGACAAGGCTGGTGCTCCCGACTCCGGCGCCGCAAAGCCGTGAGACAATAGCACCAGCATGACTCGCAAGCAATTTTGGATCACGGCTGTCACTCTAGCCTGTGCGCTGGTTGTGGCCATGTCCGCGGTGTCCGGCTCCGCACTCGATAAAAAAGACAAGGCCGTAGGCCGCCTGCTGTTCGGCAAAGTGCTCGACCCGCAGGATAGTCCTCTTCCCGACGCCGTCGTCTACGTAACCAACACTCGCACTCGCGCCGTGAAGACCTACATCGTCGGCCCAGACGGCACCTATCGTTTTCCAGCGCTCTCCAACGCCGTCGACTACGAGGTCTACGCCCAATTCAAAGGCCACAAGAGCGACACCAAGTCGGTCAGCCAGTTCGACGACCGCTCTCAGGTCTACCTCGACTTGAAGATTGATATTCGCTAACCTGACCGCATTTTCATGCAACTTTCTGGGCACTTTTGGGTTCAATATACGCAGGGTGTTGTTTCTGGAGGATACAGTGAACGCTTTGCATGCATCTCAAAAACCCAACCGCACCGCCCTGGCTTTATTGGCGTGCGTAACGCTGCTTTGTGCCGCATCCGCCTTCGCCCAGGAGGGAGCCATGAGCCCCAACCAGGATGAACAAGACGGAGTGAGCGCTGGCGGTAAATGGATGGAATTTCAATCCGAAGACAAAATGACCGGCGCAAAAAAAGTCCGCTTCGAACTGCTCTCGAATAACTTCTTCAAAGAAGACCCAAACTACAAGCCCAGAGTCGAACTGATTTGCTCTGACGGGAAAATGACCTTCGCCGACTTTAACCCCGGCGTGCGGCTGCCTCCGCCCAATCGCCCCGGTTTTTGGGGTCAGCCTCAACTGGAAGTCGAGGTCCGCACCGACGACGTGCATAACTTCCACGGCTGGAACTGGGAGCGCGGCCGCTTCCTTTCCATGGACAAAGGCACCGCCCGCGGATTGATCGGTGCGCAAGTCTTTAACATTGCGCTGCCCACGCGAACCGGACGCGAGATCGCCGAGTTCTCGCCAGCAGGCCTGAACCTGGACGAAGTGCGCAAGTCCTGCGACATAACTCCCAAAAAGCCGAGCAAAGACTAAGTAATCACGATTCTTATGTAAGTCACGATGCTCATGTGGGGACGGGCGCCTCGCCCGTCCCGCCAGGGCGAAGCCCGGCGGAATTCTTCCCAGCTGCCGTCAGCTCACGAGCGAAGGTCAAGAGCCGTCACCCCAAGAAACGACCCGTGGAAGAGCGGCCCTTCAGGGCCGCGTACAGATCTCAGGAATTCGCGGGCTTCAGCCCCCGCGAAAAGCTGCCCCCCGGTCCGACGCAACCCCCATGCCACTTGCCCTCGCATCTCATTACTGGCACTTTAAACGACAGGCCAAAGCACAATGGATAGCAGCATCCTAACCGGGCTAGCATTCTTCCTCTTCATCGCAGGCCTCCTCACCTACGCCGTAATCCTCTACAACGGCCTCGTCCGTCTGCGCAACGAGAACGACCGCGCCTGGGCCAACATCGACGTGCTCCTCAAGCAGCGTCACGACGAAATCCCCAATCTGGTCGAAACCGTCAAAGGATACATGCAGCACGAGCAACAGACACTGCTAGCGGTCACGCAAGCCCGCGCCGCGTCCATGAACGCCGCCAGCGTCACCCAGAAAGCCGTAGCCGATTTAAAAATCGAGACCGCCCTGCGCAGCCTATTCGCCGTTGCCGAAAACTATCCTCAACTCAAAGCCAACGAAAATTTCTTGAAACTCCAGACCCGCATCACCGAACTCGAAGAGCGCATCGCCGACCGCCGCGAATTCTTCAACGACGACGTCAACACCTACAACACCCGCATCGGCCAAATCCCCGACGTCTTCGTCGCCAGCTTTCTCAGCCTCAAGCCCCGCCAGATGTTCAAAGTCTCCGACGAAGACCGCAAACAGGTAGAAGTAAACTTCGCGAACGGCCAGGGCACGAGCGCCTAATCCGCCGGCGCAACGCCCCCAGCGACATGATAAAAACCTGCTCGTGAATGTTCTTGGGAAGGGCACGGCTTCCAGCCGTGCCGTAAACAGCCCCCGAGGATGTAGGCTTTAGCCCCTGAGGAGCGCCAGTTGCGAAATCACTCCAGAGTCCTGAGGTTATCGGGGAAGCGACTGTGGAAGAGCCGGGCTTCAGCCCGGCGTTTCAGCGCTCAATTATTCTGGGGGCTTCAGCCCCTGCGGAGCACGCCCTCACCCGAGCAATTTTGCCGCGTCCTTCGCATAATAAGTCAAAATAATGCTCGCCCCCGCCCGCCGAATGCTCACCAGCGATTCCATCATCACGCGGTCGCGTTCAATCCATCCATTCCGCGCCGCAGCCTCAATCATCGCGTATTCCCCCGACACCTGATACGCCGCCAGCGGCAACTCAAACCGCTCCCGCGCCGCCGCGATCACATCCAGATACGGCATCGCCGGCTTCACCATAATCATGTCCGCGCCTTCTTCGATGTCGGCCTCGATCTCCCGCATGGCCTCGCGAATGTTCGCTCCATCCATCTGATAAGACCGCCGGTCGCCGAATTGCGGCGCCGAATCCGCCGCCTCGCGAAACGGCCCGTAGAAACCCGACGCGAACTTCGCCGCATAAGAAAGTATCGGCGTATTGATAAACCCCGCTTCATCCAGCGCCCTTCGGATCGCGCCCACGCGCCCATCCATCATGTCCGACGGCGCGATAATATCGATCCCCGCATTCGCCAGCGAAACCGAAGTCCGCGCCAGCAGTTCGAGCGACGCATCATTCACGATCTCGTAATCGAGCGTAATGGGCAACTCTCCATGCCTTCTTCTGCTGCGGGCGATGGCCACTTTCAGCGCGCTCGCGGCTCCCAGCGATTGCGGCGCAGCCTTCACAATCCCGCAATGTCCGTGCGACATGTATTCGCACAGGCAAACGTCACCCATCACCATCAGCCCCGGCACGTCGCGTTTCAAAGCCCGCGCCGCCTGCTGCACGATCCCGTCCTCAGCCCACGCTCCAGTCGCAACTTCATCCTTCTTGTCCGGCAGCCCAAACAAAATCACCGACGGCACGCCCAGCGCATGCACTTCCCGCGCCTCTTTCACCGCCTCGTCCACCGACAGATTGAACACTCCCGGCATCGATCCCACTGCCTTGCGCACGCCTTCCCCAGGACAAACGAACATGGGATAAACGAACGCATCAGGCGTAAGCCGAGTCTCACACACCAGGTTGCGCAACTCCGCAGTGCGGCGCAGGCGGCGAAGGCGAGTCACAGGAAATGCCATGGCAGGTCACCCAAGGAAGGTCGAAGACAAATCCGCCTTCCAGCATTCGATTCTAGAACATCTAGCCTAAACACGTAGCCCCGAACGCATTCGTCCGGGGCCGGTCTGCCTTCGAATCGCGCCACCCATGAATGCGCCCGCTACTCCCGCTGCCCCGGTAGGTGTGACGGAAGTAACCACCCCGCCGCCAATCCCTCCTCCGAATCCTCGATACCGTCCCATAGAATGAGCTCGGATGAGTCCGTTCCAACGACACCGCTGGTTTATCGCAGCGGCCGGAGTCACTCTGGCCTTTACCGCCGTGTGTCTGTTTTCACATCGCAGCGTCGGCGCTCACCGCCTTCGCCGATCTCGCCGGCCTGGTTCTGATGCTCGCGGCGCATCGCCATCGCGCTCTACAACGCAACGACTCGCCCCGCCCAGGAGCGCAGTTTCTGGCTCTTGATGACCCTCGCATTCTCGCTGTGGTCGTGCAATCAGGCCGCCTGGACCTACGTCGAGGCCGTGCTGCGTCAGCCCATTCCCGATCCTTTCTCGTTCGACATCATCCTGTTCTTTCACGCTCTGCCCATGATCGCGGCCGTAGCCTGGCGTCCTGACCTCGTGAAGCCGGAAGGCCGGATTCATCTCAGCGTGCTGAATTTCCTGATGCTGCTCGGCTGGTGGGTTTTCCTTTATGCATTCATAGTTTTTCCGCACCAATATGTTGTCCACAATGCGTACCTCTACGACCTCTATTACGACCGTCTTTACGGACTCGAGAACGGCTTGCTGCTCGCCGTTCTAGGCATGGCAGCCTGGACCAGTTCCGCCGGATGGCGCCGCCTCTATCTGCATTTCTTTGCGGCCGCTCTGCTCTACGGCGTCAATTCGCAACTCCTCGATCGCGCCGCCGCAAACGATACCTACTACTCCGGCAGCCTCTACGACGTCCCCCTCATCGGCACCGTCGCGTGGATGGCCGCCACCGCCTGGTCGGCGCGAACTGGAGCCTCGAAAGCCACAAGTTCAGTCTGAACCCGCGCCTGAAAAAAGTGGTTCCGCAGCTCGCCATGCTGGCCATCCTGTCGCTGCCAGTGCTTGGGCGTCTGGACCGTGCTGGCCGACAAATCAACCGCGTCCAACGCGCGCCTTCCGCATCTTCACCGTCCTCACCGCCATGCTGGTGTTAGGCGGCGTTCGTATTCCTCCGCCAATATTTCCAGGACCAGGCCCTGATGGCCTTGCTGAAGGAGTCGCGCCGCGGATACGAAAGCCAGAAACGCCTGCAAAGCCAGCTCGTGCAAAAAGAAAAACTGGCCATCGCTCGGCAACCTGGTCGCCGGAGCCGCCCACGAAATCGACCATCCCCTCGCCGCCGTCATGACTTATTCCGAGCAACTCTGGGCAAAAGAGCGCCTCACCGACGAACAGAACGCCCTGGTGCGCAAAATCGTGAATCAAGCCCGCCGCACTCGCGATCTCGTCACCAACCTATTACAGCTTCGCCCAGCAGTCGCCCGGAGAACAAATTCTGGTCGACCTTCGTGTGCTTCTGCAGCGCGCCATCCAGATGCTCGAACTGCGCCGCCCTGGCAGCAATATCCGCATCGATCTCGCGATCGCCCCAAATTTCCCCCAGGTTCGAGGCAACGCCAACCAGCTCTTCCAGACCTTCATCGAGATCATCGAAAACGCAATGGACGCTCTCGACGACGCCGGCGGCGGCTCTCTCGAAATCACCGCCCATCGCCTCGGCCGCCGATGCAATGCTGCAATTTTCTGACACCGGCCCCGGCATCCGCGAACCCGAGCGCGTCTTCGATCCTTTCTACACCACCAAGCCCGTCGGCAAAGGTACCGGCCTCGGCCTAAGCGCCGTCTATGGCGTAATCCAGGACCACAACGGCCAGATCACCTGCCAGAACAAACCCGAAGGCGGAGCCCTCTTCATCATCCGTATCCCCGCTGCCGCCGAATCCCGCCGCCCAGGTAGCCGACCGCCGCCGGCCAACTAAACCGCGTCCGCTCCTGTTCCGCAATGCTGCGTCATCCCGACCGGAGCCGTTCGTTCCGGCGAAGGGAGGGATCTGCCCGCGCAACCGAAGAGCGCGTCGCCAAGCCTGCTCCCTGCTACCATAATTTCCAATGTCCCCCGAACCAATCCCCGCCGAACTACAGCCACAATTCCGCCCGCGTGCTCGAGTTCGACTCCCTCCGCGAACTCCTCCGCGGCTATGCCTCCTCGCCCCTCGGCCAGTCACGCATCGCCGCTCTCGCACCCTCCACCGACCGCACCTGGATCGAAACCCAGCAACAACTCTACCGCCGAAATCCGCGAGTTCCGCCGAGTCGGCGGCCGCTTCGATTTCTCCTCACTCCTCGACATCAGCCGAGCTAGTCGAGAAATCCCGCATCGCCGGCTCCGCTCTGGAAACCATCGAAATCCGCGACGTAATCCTTGTCGTCGATCGCGCCGCCGAGTGGCGCGAAATCGTCCTTCACCCCCCCGCCAGCATGCAGTCCGACTGGCAACGCGTGCGCGAACTCTCCACCCAGATCGTCGACTTCACCGACTTCCTGCGCGCATTCCGCAACAAAATCCAGCCCGACGGAACCCTCGACGACAAAGCCTCGCCCGAACTCTCCCGCATCCGCCGCGAAATCGAAAAGCAGCGCCGCTCCATCCAGCAATCCCTGCAAGGCTACCTCCGCCGCCTCTCCGAAGGCGGCACGGTCCAGGACGAACTCGTCACCATCCGCGGCGAACGCTTCGTCATCCCCGTCAAAGTCGAGCAGAAGCGCCGCGTGCAAGGAGTAGTCCACGGCGCCAGCTCCAGCGGCCAAACGGTCTTCGTCGAGCCCCTAGAAACCATCGAGCAAAACAACGAACTAGTCCGTCTCCTGGAAGAAGAACTCTCAGAAATCCACCGCATCTTGCTAGAGATGACCCAGCGCATCGGCGCGCAAGCCGCCGAAATCCTCGCCGCAGTCGAAGTCTTAGCCGAACTAGAACTCCAATTCGCCAAAGCCAAATTCGCCGAAGACTACAACTGCGTCACCGTGAAGTTAAGCGAAGAGCAGATAACCGGTGAGCTGCAAGACCCACGTGGGGACGGACGCATTCGTCCGTCCAGGGCGAGCAACGCTCGCCTCCTGCTGCATAACGCGAGGCACCCGTTGCTCGAACGCAACCTCAAACTCAAATCCATCCCCATAGTCCCCGTCACCGTGGAACTAGAAGGCCGGCGCCAGCAGTTCATCATCACCGGCCCCAACACCGGCGGAAAAACCGTCACCCTAAAAACCGTCGGCCTCCTAGCCCTCATGGCCCAATCCGGCCTCCCCGTCCCCGCCGACCGCGCGATCGTCCCCGTCTTCGACGCCATCCTGGCCGACATCGGCGACTATCAATCCATCGAACAAAATCTCTCCACCTTCTCCGCCCACGTCACCAATATCGACTTCATTTCCCGCACCGCAACCGCCAACTCGCTAGTCCTGCTCGACGAACTCGGCTCCGCCACCGACCCCGAAGAAGGTGCCGCTCTCGCCGTCGCCATCGCGGGACACTTCGGAGCCATCGGCTCCATGACCATCATCTCCACACACCACACGTCCCTGAAGGTCTACGCCGCCAACACTCCCGGCGTCCTCAACGCCTCCGTCGGCTTCGACGAAGCCACCTTGCAGCCCACCTACGAACTGAAAGTCGGCGTCCCCGGCGCCTCGGCCGGAATCAACATCGCGAGCCGCCTAGGCCTGAATCCCGAAATCATCACCAGTGCCCGCTCCCGCCTGGGGACCCAAGCTCGCGATGTCGGCCAATTTCTCGACAAGCTCCACGCCGACCTCCGCGAAGCCGAGAAAGAACGTCTGCGCCTGCAAACGCGCGAAAAAGAACTGGAAGAAGAAAAAAAGCGCCTCGCCGCCGAAGGAAAAAAAGACCAGCAAACCAAAATCCGCGAGATGGAGAAGAAACTCGACACCCTCCTCCGCGATTTCGAATATCACGCCCGAGAAGCCGTCACCGCGATTCAAGATCGTGCCGCCGCGCAAAAAGTCTCGAAAGATGCCGAGAGAAGAATCGCCAAGCTCCGCCGCGAGTTCCGCGAGCAGTTTGACTCAACGGTAGTCGCCCACTCCACCGGAGCCGACCACGGCGACCCGCACGCCCAGCCGCAAATCATCAAGCACGTCGCCGACGGCGACACCGTCAAGCTCAAATCCACCGGCCGCCCCGCCCGCGTAGTCCGCAAACTCGACGACAATCATTTCGAAGTAGAAATGGGCGTAATGAAAATGAAAATCGCCCGCGACGACATCGCCGAAGTCCTCAGCAGCTCAGCCCCAGCCGCCGAAACTCCCGTGAAAGCAGCCCGCGCCCGCGGCATCTCCGTTCTCGTCGAATAATGAAAACGAAGGCGGGAACGTTCCCAGCGAAATCAACGTAATCGGCCACACGGTCGACGAAGCCTCACAAAAAGTCGAGAAGTTCGTCGACCACGCATTTCTAGCCGGCCTGCCCCGCGTCCGCATCGTCCACGGCAGCGGCATGGGCATCCTCCGCAAAGCCCTGCGCGAGTTGCTCCAGCACCATCCCCACGTAGCGTCAGTAACCGAAGCCCCGCAAAACGAAGGCGGTGGCGGAGCCACGCTGGTCGATCTAAACGTCTAGATTTCACTTTGAAAGGCCGCGCCTTCAGCCGTGCCGCAAGGCCGACTGAGGAGGATCCGACGCGGAGGCGTCGACCGTGGAAGAGCGGCCCTTCAGGGCCGCGTCAGCCGACCCTACACGCAAGCGGCTTTAGCCGCTGTGGCGTACGTGTCGCGCAAGCCCTGTCATCCTGAGCGAGGATTCTGCTTCGCGAACGCGAAGCAGAACCGCAGTCGAAGGACCCCTATCAGCCCCCCACAACCAGCGGCCTAAGAGGGAGTTCCCACCCGAGCCTCACCTACCACAAAATCTTCTTCCAATTCTCGTCATACAACGCATTCCGCGCCGTCCCCGCGATCGCCTTCTTCTGCTCCGCCGAAAGGTCCTCCGAAAGAACGTTCTCCCCATTCGCCGGATCGCGCACCACCGCCTCCTCAAACCGCCCGCTAAGATACCGCATCAACGCGAGCACATTATCCGCCAACTGTCCAAACCTCTCCCCGCCCAGCGCATGCAGCACCGTGAACTCCAGATACAGCGACGGAAACTCCAGCCCCATCCGTTCGCGCCAAATCTTGAGCGCGCAAATTTCCTGCTGCCGTCCCGAACTCGCCACCAGCTGCACATGCCGCGCCACGTCAGTGTGCACATCATGCCCGCTTCGTTTGTTGAACAGCACATTCCCCGCCCCCGACGGTGCGCGCCGCGCCGGAATCAAATCCACATTCAATTTCTTGCTCTCCAATCGAATCGACACATCTCTCATGTGTGGCCGCATCTTGCGCTCGCTCAAATATTCAAACAGACTCCAGAACACCGACTTCATCTCCATCCCCGGCACCGGCCCGAGCGCAATCAGCACGTCCACATGCGACGCGAGCGTAATCGCCGTATTCTTCGCGTACGCCCCCGACAGCGTCAGCCCCAGCAGATATTGTTTCCCCCACTGCTTCAGCAGCGGAAGCACTTCATCGGCAGCAATGTGCGAAGTAGAAGTCGCATCCGGAATCACCCGGTACTTTTCCACGATTGAAGCGGCATATTGATCGACAGTAGTACTCATATCCCAAGCACCCAACTCTCATCCGTTCCATCGGCAAAATCGCGAGAAGGTTGAGGGAATTCTTCTCGTTGTCATGCTGAGCGAAGTGAGACGATTCGCATCGCGAATCGTCACACGCAGTCGAAGCATCCCTACCGTCATCGCTGCTCCGAATTCTCGAATGGCTGCTCCGTCTGGTCCGAAATAATCCCCCGGTTTTACAACCCCATCAACCGAATCCTCTCCTTTCCCACAGCTTCTCCACAACATTCCCAATCCGCTATATTCCTTTCAGCCGCTTTCTCCCGCACAATTCCAACGGAGAACCCTGCCCCGCAATAAAATGGCGAACCCCGGCGATTTCGCATACACCGTCAAGCAGCAGGCGGATATCGTCCACATCATCGGCGACTACATCAAGCTGAAAAAATCCGGGGGACAGAACTACCAGGGCCTGTGCCCGTTCCACGGCGAGAAAACTCCGTCATTTTCCGTGCACAGCACCCGCCAGTACTACTACTGCTTCGGCTGCCACGAAAAAGGCGACGTCTTCAGCTTCATCCAGAAAATCGAAAACATCACCTTCCCCGAAGCCGTCCGCCTGGTCGCGCAAAAGCTAGGCATACCCCTGCCCAAAGCGAGCTACTCGACTCCCGGCGAAGCCAAGGAAGCCCGACTGCGCGGCCACCTGCTCGACGTCCACGAACGCGCCGTCGCATTCTTCCAAGAATGCCTCCGCCGCCCCGAAGGCGCAACCGCGCGCGCCTATCTCGCCGGCCGCGGCTTGAACGACGAAATGATCGCCCGCTTCCGCATCGGCTACGCCCCCGACTCCGGCTTCCTCCTCCGCGATCGCCTCAAACAAGAATTCCCCGAAGAAGTCCTCCGCGAAAGCGGCCTCTTCTCCTGGAAGCAAGACGATTCGCTGAAGCAGGAAGAAACCCTGAAGCAGAAGGAGAACCTTCAGCAGAAAGAAAATCTTCAGCAGCAAGAAACGTTGTCATCCCGAGCGCAGGTGGGACGCTCGGAATCGAGCGTCCTACCGGAGTCGAGGGACCTGCTGTCTAGCTCGAAACTCGAAGCTCGCGACTCGAAGCTAGCAGCCATGTACTCCAAATTCCGCAACCGCGTCATGTTCCCCATCTCCAGCGAAGCCGGAAAAGTAATCGCCTTCACCGGACGCACCCTCGCCGCCGACGAAAAATCCGGCCCAAAATATCTAAACTCCCCCGAAACTCCGATCTACTCCAAGGGCAAGGTTCTGTTCAATCTCAACCTCGCCAAGGAAGCGATTAAGGCTCTGAACTACGCGATCCTGGTTGAAGGCCAAATGGATTGCATCTCCGTCTTCGCCTCGGGAATGCACAACGTCATCGCCAGTTCCGGAACCGCATTCACCGAACTGCAGGCAAAGTTGCTCGGCCGTTTCAGTAAAAGGGTCGTCGTCAATTTTGATCCGGATACGGCAGGAGCGAAAGCAACCGAGCGCACACTCGGATTGTTAGTCGAAGAGGAATTCGAGATACAAGTACTCACCCTGGAAGACGGATTCGATCCCGACCTCTACATCCGCCGCAAAGGCAAAGAAGCCTACGGCGCCGCACTGAAAACTTCACAAAAATATTTCGACTACCTGATCGAGCGCGCCCGCACCCAATTTCCCATACGCAGCGCCGAAGGCAAACACAAAGCCGTAAATTACCTGCTGCCCCACGTTCAACGCATTCCAAGCAGAATTGTCCGCGACGAATTGGCACAAGAAATCTCGCAGAAGCTGGGAATCGATTCCGCCGTCCTGCGCCAGGAACTGCGCCACGCCGCAGCCACGCGCGAGACTTCCGCCGTCAAAGCCCCCGTCGAGGCGCAAGTCACCGACGCCGAAAAAGTTCTCATCCGCGCCCTAGCCTCAGCCCGCCAAATCCATCCCGGCAACGACCATCTCTCCGCCCGCGACGGAGCATGGGTGAACAAGGAGGCAGAATTCGATCCCGCAGGCCAGGCTCGTTTCGTCCTGCAGAACGAAGCCCTTCATCGCGGCTTGGCCACGGAGTCGCTGGCCGAGTCCCTATTAAACGCAGGCCGCGATTCTGCCGATGGTCATGAGGATGGAGAAGTTGCTGAGGAAGTTCCCAAGGATGTACTCGAAATGCCCGCGACCGAATCCGATCGCCGCATGCTAGCCCTGATTCTCCTCAAGGAGGATGAAGATCTCACGGCAGAAGTCCTCGAAGCCGCGGTCCGCGCCCTGCGCCGCATTCACCTGCGCCGCCGCCAGGAGCAAGTCCAGCAGGAACTGAAGAAGCCTGGCCTAGCCGGAAACAAAGATCACCTGCGCGAACTGCTAACCGAACTCGAGCGCATCAGCCGCGCCCTGCGCGACCCCGGTCTAGTCGAGAGCGGTTTCGCCGAAAATGCAGGAAAGAAGAAGAGTGCTTGAAACAAAAAGCGCCCCGCCGCCATCTAAGTATTTAAGGGAATTGGGGATAGCGGGAAGATAGCGGCGGGTACCGGAAATCAAGCGGGCAACCGATAGACGGCACAAAACTTGTTTGCTAAAATCTATAGGTTTGCGCGGTACGCGCGACCCCGCAACACCCAGCTTCCCACCCTTAAAGGAACATTATCACAAGCTCCTGTGGAGCGGATTGAACGCACGGAATTAAGCAGTTTCGAGGACACACCTTTTGGCTCTTGAAGACAAGTTCGACGACATCAAAAAGCTGATCGACACAGGCAAAGAGAAGGGATATCTCACCTACGACCAGGTCAACGACCTGATCCCGCACGACGTGCACAGTCCCGAAGACCTGGACGATCTGCTCACCACCATCGGTACGCAGGGAATCGACGTGCTCGAAGGCCCCAAGCTGCCTTCCGCCACGCTCGACAAAAAATTCGAAGACAACGAAGAAGGCGAGGACGTCGAACTCGATCTCACGCCCGGCGCCCTCGAAAAAACCAACGATCCCGTCCGCATGTATCTGCGCGAAATGGGAACCGTGCCGCTGCTCACCCGCGAAGGCGAAGTCGAAATCGCGAAACGCATCGAGCGCGGCCAAATCCGCGTCCTCAAGGCCCTGTCGCGATCGCCCATCGTAATTCGCGAATTGCTCGCCATGGGCGAGGACCTCAAGAAAGGCGTCCGCTCGATCAAAGAAGTGGTCACCTTCGACGAAGAAGAGATCACCGACGAAATTCTGCAAAACCGCCTGAACGAGTTCACCGGAAAAATCGACGACATGGCCAAGCTGTACAAAAAGGCCGCGCTGCTCGAAGAAAAATATCTACGAAGTTTCGAAGACCAAGAAGCCCAAAGATCATCGCCGGGCCCGCCGCAAGCTGGCCCGCGCCATCGTGGCCACCTCGAAAGCCGTTCGCAAGCTGGGATTCACTAACGCCGAGCGCAAGCGGCTTATTGAACGCCTGAACAAAACCGTCGACGGCATGCGTTCGCTCGACCGCCAGACCCAGAACCTCGAGCGCAAGGCCGACGCCACGCGCAGCGAAGAACAAAAAAAAGAATATCGCCGACAGGCCCGCGCCATCCGCGGCGAAGTTGAAAAACTCGAACTCGAAACCGGCGTCTCGTTCGCCGAACTCAAACGCACCCAGCGGGAAATCATCTCCGGCGACATGGACGCGGAGCAGGCCAAGCGCGAACTTATCGAGGCCAACCTGCGCCTGGTCGTTTCCATCGCGAAAAAATATACCAACCGCGGCCTGCAGTTCCTCGACCTGATTCAGGAAGGCAACATCGGCCTGATGAAGGCGGTCGACAAATTCGAATACCGCCGCGGCTACAAATTTTCCACCTACGCCACCTGGTGGATTCGCCAGGCCATCACCCGCGCCATCGCCGATCAGGCCCGCACCATCCGCATCCCGGTGCACATGATCGAAACCATCAACAAGCTGATCCGCACCTCGCGCCAACTTGTTCAGGAACTCGGCCGCGAACCGACGTCCGAAGAAATCGCCAAGCGGATGGACATTCCCGTCGCGAAAGTTCGCAAGGTCCTCAAGATCGCGCAGGAGCCCATTTCCCTCGAAACCCCCATCGGCGAAGAGGAAGATTCGCATCTCGGCGACTTCATCGAAGACCGCGGCGTAGTTTCTCCTGCCGAAGCCGTCATCAACGTGAACCTCAAGGACCAGACCGGCCAAGTCCTGCGCACGCTGACCCCGCGCGAAGAAAAAGTAATCAAGATGCGCTTCGGCCTCGAAGACGGCAGCGAACACACCCTCGAAGAAGTCGGCCAAAGCTTCGCGGTCACCCGCGAACGCATCCGCCAAATCGAAGCCAAAGCACTACGCAAGCTGCGCCACCCGTCCAGATCGCGCAAACTGCGCGCCTTCATGGATGGAGTCAGAGATTAGCTTTATGTGGGGCGGACACTCCTGTCCGCCTCTTGCCACCCTGTCATCCTGAGCGAAGTGGGACGATTCGCAATCGCGAATCGTCTCGCGTAGTCGAAGGACCCCGTGCCAGTTGGCGGTTCGGGCGCCTCGTCAGGGAGTTTCAGCCACGGCAGCACCGTGCGAATGCCTCTCTCCCTCCCGGGCCGCTACTCAGCTGAAAGGGATCCTTCGACTGCGTGACCGCTTCGCGATGCGAACCGGTCACTCCGCTCAGGATGACAACTGAGTTTGATCTTCATCAGAAATGCGGCGTAGCGGGCACCGGCAAATCTTCTTCTGTGGCTTACACCGCGCTGATGCGCCGCTCTTCCACGACGCCTTCGGGGGCCAAATCCGGGTGATTTGAGTGAGTCTTTTTTCGCACGACTGACGTTGCCTTACCGTTCGTGTTGTCGGTGGGTCGGGTGGTCATAGCGGCAGCGGAGAAAGGCAACGGCAGCGGACAGGAGTGTCCGCTCCACAATCAGCTGGCGGCCGCGTGCGCGAATCTGCGAACTGCGGGTTGGCGGGACTGGCGGGCGCGCCACAGGTCGTATTGGGACTGCATGTTCATCCACAGCTCGGGCGTGGTGCCGAGGGCGGCTGATAGCCGGATGGCCATGGGGGCGGAGATTCCGGCTTTGCCGTTGAGCACACGCGAGAGCGTCACGCGCGTGATCCGCAGATGAGCTGCGGCTGTGGTCACGGCCAGGTCTCCCAGATATTCACGGAGAACGACGCCGGGATGGGGTGGGTTGTGCATGCGCATTATGCCTCCTACTAATTATGATCAGTGATAGTCCTGATAATCGACGAGGATTGCGTCCTCGCCTTCAAACTTGAACGTCAGGCGCCAGTTCCCGCTGACGCTGATTGCCCAGTGATCCTTGAGTTCCCCGGCCAGCCGGTGCAGCTTCCATCCTGGAGCGCTCAGGTCTCCGGGCTGCTTGGCATTGTCGAGGGCGAACAGTTGCAAGCGTAGCTTGCCGGCGTGTTTAGGCTGAATCCCAGCTTTCGATCCGGTGCGGAAAAACCTTTCCACGCCGCGATGCCGGAAGGTCTTGATCACTTATATAGTGTAACGATACATGTTATAGCCGTCAATCATGACCGTATAGAGTTCCCCGTTTTGGGAATCATTTCCCATTTTTTCTCGACATTTTCTTGCCTCTGACTTTTCATTCCTGTTGAATCGAAACATGAGGCGGCATTCGCGAGTTTTTTCCCGAATGCTGCTTTTTTCGTTTTGAGGGTGGGGGATGAAGAAGCGGAAGCCGAAGATTATTAAGGACAAGAAGTTGCGCGGGGAGTGGGCGGAGTCGGTATTTATGGCGCGGGCGGGCGAGCACGGGTTGCCGGTGAGCAAGCCGTGGGGCGACTCGGAGAGTTACGACTGCGTAGTGGGTCGTCCGGGGAGGTTCGCGGCGGTGCAGGTGAAGTGCACGATTTCGGAGTTGAGGAATGGCCAGGGGTATGTCTGCTCGGTGTGCAGCAGCCATAAGGCGTATCGGGCGGGCGCGTTCGATTTTGTGGCGGCTTACGTGGTGCTCGAAGATGCGTGGTACATCATTCCGGCGAAGGAGATTCGCGGGTTGAAGTCGATCAGTTTGTGTACGCAGGAGAATGCAGGTCGGTACGAGGGGTATCGCGAGGCGTGGCATCTTTTGCGGCAGGCTGCGGAAGTTGGCGAGGCAAGTGAGACTGGCACTGAGGAGGTCGCCGCTCCGGTCGCGGCGTCTGGGCGTTTTCCTACTAATGCTTTGGAGCGGATGGAGGCGGCTGCGAATTTCGCCCGGCGGCAGCTCGAAGGGAATTATCCGCGTCCGCAGAAAGAGCGCGAGGATCGATAGCTTTCGTTGGCTGCGTCGTCCCACTTGGAAAAGCAGGTTCCTCACCGCGCTTTCTGCGCGATTCGGAATGACAACTAAATTGAGCGTGGCGCTGTGGTGTCGGGCGCGAAAATTTATTCTTAGTTTTCCTCGGGCTTCCACAGAGAAGACACATCGTCCACAGTTTCTGCACAAGAGGGCAAGTTTTTTCGGTTGCGGGGCGCAACGAGGTGGCTGAAAGTGGGTACAGCGAAACGTGAGAGTTCCTGTGCTTGCCGGATGATAGCGGCAGAGCCAGCGGCAACCGGCGATTCTCGAGGTGAATTGCCGGGGGACAGATCAGAAACGCGCGCGAGCGCGACTGGTTGCCCGGGCGTTGCGGCCTCCCCCTCTTGTTTGTTGTCTTTTAGCTCCTTCGGAGCTGGGCAGCGAGCAAGAAACAAGGGCCGCTGGCCGCCGCAGCGGTTGCACCGTTGTCATCGCAAGATGACGAATGGGCAACTCGCTTTGGCCACGGCGGCGCTTCTTCGCTCGAAAGAGCGGGAGCGTTGCCGGACTGAAGCGGTCATTTCGTCGTCAAGCGGCCCGTCGCCAAGCGGTGACAAGGCAGAAGCAGGAGTCCACGAACGATGCGGTCGGGTGGCTGGCCCGGCCGCATTTGTTTTTTGGGGCACAGATTTTATCCTTCCGAGTTCATCTTGCTTGATCTTCGTGTTTTGTTCTCCTACACTCGAATTGTTATAGAGGCTGCGCGGGAGCCGTGCGCCAACTTTTTTTGGTTTGGATTGAGTTTTCCATAGGGGGCGCGTCGCATTCACAAGGGATTTGCGGCTACTGTTCAGGTTGCGGGTCTGGAAAGCTGCAGGTCGAGAAAATTTGACGAAAGTTTGAGAGAGAAATCATTGGCGACTACTGATTACAGCATTAGCACGCTTCCGGCGAATGTGGAGGCTGAGCGCTCGATATTGGGCGCGATTCTGCTGGACAACTTTGCTTATAACCAGGCGGCGGAACATTTGCGGATTGAGGATTTTTCGCTGGATTCGCATCGGCGGATTTATTCGCGGATGGTGGATCTGGCGGAGTCGTCGCGGCCGATTGACATGATCACGCTGATCGAGGAGCTCGACCGGCATAAAGATCTGCAGCCGATTGGGGATGTGGCTTATGTCTCGAGCCTCGTCGATGGGGTGCCGGACCGGCCTAGCATTGAGCACTACGTCAAGATTGTGCGCGACAAGGCGATGCTGCGCGGGCTGATTTCGGCGGCGTCGACGGCGATTGCGCGGGCTTCGGATCAGTCGGATCTGGCTGAGGATGTTTTGAGTGACGCCGAGGCGGCGATTTTCCAGCTGTCGGAAAAGCGCATTGGGCGCGGGTTCATGGGGATCCAGGAAATTGTGAAGGAGTCGTTTGGGTCGGTGGACGCGCTGCTGCAACGGGGGCAGCGGATCACGGGACTGGCGACGCACTACACCGACCTGGATGAAATGACTTCGGGATTGCAGCGGTCTGATCTGGTGATTATTGCGGCGCGGCCTTCGATGGGCAAGACGGCGTTTGTGATGAACATTGCGGAGAATGCGGCGATTGAAGACAGCCAAGTGGTGGGCGTGTTTTCGCTGGAAATGTCGCGCGAGGCGCTGCTGATGCGGTTGCTGTGTTCGCAGGCGCGGGTGGATGCGCACAAGATGCGGACCGGCTCCTTGTGGCAAGATGACACGCGGAAAGTGGTGCGGGCGATGGAGCAGCTGGCGCATGCTCCAATATTTATTGATGACACGCCGGGGATTTCTTTGAGCGAGATGCGGGCCAAGGCGCGGCGGTTGAAGCAGGCGCAGGGCGGGCGGCTGGATTTGATCATCGTGGATTATTTGCAGTTGATGTCGGGCGGGGGGAAGCGGTTTGAGAATCGGACGCAGGAAGTATCGGCGATTTCGCGCGGGCTGAAGGCGCTGGCCAAGGAGTTGGCGGTGCCGGTGATTGCGCTGTCGCAGTTGAGCCGTGCGCCGGAGTCGCGGGGCGGGGATCATCGTCCGCAGCTGGCGGATTTGAGAGAGTCGGGGTCGATTGAGCAGGATGCGGATCTGGTGATGTTTATTTTTCGCGAAGAGATTTATAAGCCTGACGATGCGGAGTTGCAGGGGAAGGCCGAGATCATTATTGCGAAGCAGCGCAATGGGCCCATCGGGCGGGTGAAGATGGCGTTCTTGAAGAACAGCACGCGATTTGAATCGTTGGCGGAGGGTGGGGTGGGGGATGAGGAGTAGGGATAATGCCGTATTCCCGGCCCGGACTGAGGAAGATGAAGGCGAGAACCTCCCGTCTGTCGGGTCCACCGGGCCTGAAGGCCTTCACTTCTGTAACTCTTAACGCGGCCCCTTCGGCAAGCTCAGGGCAGGCTCTGAAGGGCCGCTCTTCCACGGTTGCGCCGAGGCTCGATTCTCCGCGTTGGAGCAGGAGTTCCCGCTCCACGCTCGCCTTCCTCCACATTGGCTTCGCTCGACACTCGCCTTGCTCCACACTCGCCTCGCTCCGCACTTGCCTTAGTTCGGGAGTATTTAGACGATTTCGGATCACGGGTTGGGACTTGGTGCGTCTTATCCGGGGATGGTCATGCGTTCGCTGACCTACATCGCTGACATCATGGCGGGTAAGAGAGGGGATGAAGATGAGTGCTCATTCTGTGGCGGGGGTTTCTGGGAATGTGGTGTCGGGGAGAGGGAGTGCGTGGCGGGCGATCATCGTTGGTGGGCTGATTGTGGGGTCGCTTGATCTTACGCAGGCTTTTATTTTGTTTGGGCGGAAGGTGCCGCTGGCGATTGCGGCGGGGTTGCTGGGGCCGTCGGCTTTTGAGGGAGGGGTGGGGACTTATGTGTTGGGGGTGTGCCTGCATTTTTTTATTGCTGGGTCGGCGACGGCTGTTTACTACTCGGCCAGCCGGAGGTTGAGTTTTTTGAAGGAGTATCCGCTGGTGTGCGGGTTGTTTTATGGCATGGCTGTTGAGTTGGTAATGAGCTATGTCGTGTTGCCGCTGTCGGCGCTGCGTAGCCGGGGGCCGTATGAACTGCATGACGTGTTGCAGGGGCTGTTGGTGCATATGTTTATCGTCGGGCTGCCAATTGCCTTTAGCGTGCGGAAGTTCGGGAAATAGGGTGGGAGTTGGTCTGACGAGCGCGGCGAGCCTACTGGAAACACTGTAGGGGTGTTGCTGTAAGTGGCTTAGCGAGTTGGGCTTGCGGCGGCTCGCGGGAATTCGGGGCGAGGCTGTGGAAAAGATTGTGGAATTGAAAATCATTTTCGAAATAACTTTGGGCAAAGGCCGACCGGCCGGTTTTGGGAACGCGCGTGAGCGGTCTTTAAAGCCATGAGTAGTAACCAGTTATGCAATTCACGGGACATTAACATGACTGCGGGTTGGGCGGCGCGGAGTTTTGTTCGGTTTTGAGATTTGCACAATTTGGGGTCATTGTACTTTCGTTTCGGGGCCGATTTTCGCGGGGTTTCGGCGGGTCGGATGAGTTCTGGCAGCGAAAATTGCGGGGTGCCGAATCGATTTTTCTTCTGGCGCGCCTAATTACATTAGCGCTCACTTGCAGCCCTCATCGAAAGCGGCGGCTTAATACAACTCTGGCTTGCTCCGGCGGCGGAGGATCGCCGAGGGCGCTGCGCGCTACGAATAGCTCGGCCAGGAGGCGTGCCTCGGGGAGGGTGAGGCGGTCGGCAAGAATTCGGGCGGAGGGAAGATCGTAGAGGGCGAGTTCCGCGGCGGCTTCAGCGTAGGGGCGGACCAGGGAATTGCTCAGGAAACTGTTGGTGAGCAGGAGTTCTCCGGAAGCGAAGGAGGGGGCGTAGGGCAGGAAGGAGTCGACGGCAGCGGCGGCGGAAAGCACTTGCTCGAGCTGCGCGGCGGAATGTTCGAGCAGGGGCATGGCGCGAGCGGGTTTGACGTGGGCGAAGGCTTGAGCGACTTGCAGCTGGGCGGCGAAAACGGATGCGCCGGCAGCGCGGTTGGCGAGGAGTCCTCCGGCTTCTTCGAGCATGTCCTGGGCGAGTTGCTGCTGTTTCGCATCGGCGGCGGTGGAGGCGAACTGGGCCAGCATGGTGGCGCGGTCTTCGTCGGGAGTGATTTCTTGCGCGAGTTGGCGGGCGGCGGCGAACTCGCCTTGATTGGCGGCGGTCGATGCCGATTGGCGGATGGCTTGTTGCAGGACTTGCTCGCGCTGGAAGGGGTCGGGGAGATTGTCGGCGACCTGGCGGGCGCGCTGCAGGTCGCCGGTGTTGGCGAATTGCCAGGCGACTTGCTGGTACATATTCGAACGCATTTCCGGTTCGGCTTGTTCGGCGACGGCGAGGATCTGGTTAGGATCTCCGCTGGCCTGGGCTTGATTGAACTGGTTCCAGACTTGTTGTTGCGGGTCGGGCGGGCCGGTGACTTCCTCCACCTTTTGGCGCAGCGCTTGTACGCGGGCGGGAGCTAGCTGTTCGAAGGTCTGCAGTGAACCTTGCAGCATTAGCAGACTTTGTGCGGAGAACTCGGGGCTCAGGGCTGCAGAAGCGACGGCGTCGGCTAGCGCCTTCAGAGAGTCGTTGGGAGCGGCGGTGTTGGCGGATGCGTTGGCCTGGTTGTTCAGCAGATTGAGCGCGAAGGTGAAGTTGGCGCCGTCTGAGAGGTTGGTGCGAAGGCGGGATGCGATGTTTTGCAGTAGTTGCGCTCCGGCTTCGGGATCGGCGGCGGTGATTTGAGTCAACAGGTTGAGGAGTTCCAGAGGAAGGTCGCCGGGGGTTTGCAGATCTTTTTCGGCGAGGCGCAGAGCGTTGCGGGGATTATGCGCCGCTTCTTGCGCGGCGAGTTCGAGATGCAGGGCACGCTCTTCGGCTTCCTGCTGATCGGGGTTTCCGGTCTGCGCGTAGGTGTGGGTTGCGTTCATGAAGCTGAGAGCCAATTCGGGATCGTTTGCGGCGATGGTTCGGAGCAACATTTGCCACTGCTGGTGGAGGAGCTGGCGAGCGTTGGGATCAGGGTTTTCCTGTTCGCGGGACGACGCTTGGGCGAAGTCGCCGATCATTTGTGTGACGAGGGCGCGGGCTTGGGGCTGGTTGCGGGGCCAGAGGATGGGGAAGGCGTCGGAGGCGAGAGCGATGCGGTTTTGCGGCAGGCTCAGGTTTTTGGCGCCGGAGAGAACCAGGTTGAGCAGGGTGAGGGCGGCTTGATAGCGGGCCGTGGTTTGTTTTTCTTGTTCGGCTTTGGATGGGGAGTCTGCTGCGGTGGGCTGGGCTGATTGCGAGGACTGCGCTGCGGACTGCGGAGTTTCGAGCTGGGCGAGAGCGGGCGCGGTCAGGACGGCGGATGTGAGAAGGATCTGTGCGAAACGGGGCCATCGGTGCATGGAATCCTCCGGTGCGGTGTGCTGCGGCCAAGACCGAGCGGATGGTCGATGGGATAGACCCCGGCGTTGGGCTCGAAGTTCCTGGGTCGAGCGTTTCTGAGTCGAGCCGTCGGCAGGTTGATCGTTATTGATCTTTACCGAGTTTGATCTTACGGATTGATCAGATGGGGGATGGGGCGCGGCAGTTGCCCGTAGCGGCCAGGCGATGAAAATGAATTTTTAGGAGGCTGGCTCAGCCGGCCAGCTTGCGCCGGCGGCGGACTGGAGGCGGTCGGCCAGGCGGCCGGTGATAGTGAAGGGGATTTTTTCGTCGTGGCCCAGCAGCAATTGGACTTGGCGGATGCCGAGGAAGGTTGAGCGCTTGGCGAGGGTGATCTCGCTCCACGGGATGAACAAGGGGGGATGGGCGGGGCGAAAGAGAAAGAGAATGGAAATTTCTAGTCCAGTTGGATCAGCCCCCACGGTTAGGCAATTGCCGTAGCGGGCGGTGAAGCGCATGCGGGCGGTCTGGAAATTCCAGGTGGGGCCGCTGAAGGTGGTCGACAGGCGGAAGCGTTCGGCTAGTCTCGACCAGCCGGTGAGAAGGGCGATGAGATAGGTGACGGCGCACCAGAAGAGGATGAAGAGCGGGAGAAAAGCGAGAGGATATTTGTCGATGAAATCTTGCACGATGTCCGCCTCTAATGACGGCGTTTTGATTTTCGCCTTCTTAAAACCGCACAGGGGCTAAAGCCCGCTAATCCTAAACCGCTTTACGCGGCCCTGAAGGGCCGCTCTTCCACGGTCGATTCAACGGTTAACTCCAAGGGTCGAATTCACCGTTGACTCCACCATTGAATTCGAGGGCTGCATCCACGCTTCACTCCACTATTGACGCCCACGATTGCATCTGCGGCTTCTTCCACTCAAAACAAAAGCAAGGCCTATCACACAAATCTTGGTCGGAGTGTACTAGTTGCTGCTTTCGCCGACTTTTAGGACTGCCAGGAATGCTTCCTGGGGGATGTCGACGCGGCCGATTCGCTTCATGCGTTTTTTGCCTTCTTTTTGTTTTTCCAGGAGTTTGCGTTTGCGGGAAATGTCGCCGCCGTAGCATTTGGCGATTACGTTTTTGCGGATGGCGTGGACGGTTTCTCGGGCAATGATTTTGGCGCCGATGGAGGCCTGGATTGCGACTTCGAACATCTGGCGGGGAATGAGCTCGCGCATTTTCGAGACCAGGGCTTTGCCGCGATCGTAGGCGAAGTCGCGGTGCACGATGATGGAGAGGGCGTCGACGGGCTCACCGGCGACGAGGATGTCCATTTTTACCATGGGGGATTCCCAGTAGTCGGCGAGGTGATAGTCGAGTGACGCGTAGCCGCGGGAGACGGATTTCAGACGGTCGTAGAAGTCGAGGACGATTTCGTTGAGCGGCAGCTCGTAGTGCAGCATGACGCGCGAGGAGCTGACGTATTCGAAAGTTTTTTGCTTGCCGCGTTTTTCTTCGACCAGCGCGAGAATTCCGCCGACGTATTCTTCGTTGGTGAGGATGGTGGCGAGGATTACGGGCTCTTCGATTTTTTCGATTTCGCTGGGATCGAGCCAGCGGGAAGGGTTGTCGATTTCGACCATAGTGCCGTCGGTTTTGTAGATTTTGTAGCGCACGCCGGGGGCGGTGGTGATCAAGTCGAGATTGAATTCGCGTTCCAGGCGCTCCTGAATGATTTCCATGTGGAGCAGGCCGAGGAAACCGCAGCGGAAACCGAAGCCGAGGGCTACGCTGCTTTCGGGTTCGAAGAAGAATGAGGAATCGTTGAGGCGAAGTTTTTCGAGGGCCTCGCGCAGTTGGGTGTGCGCGTGGGCGTCGATGGTGTAGAGGCCGGCGAAGACCATGGGCTTGATTTCTTCGAAGCCGGGGAGGGCTTCGAGGGCGGGGTTGGCGTCGTGGGTGATGGTGTCGCCGATTTTGGTGTCGGCGACATTTTTTATGTTGGCGATGATGAAGCCGACTTCTCCGGCGACTAGCTGGTCGATTTCTACTGGCTTGGGAGTGAGCACGCCGAGAGTTTCGGCGTCGAACGTGGTGCCGTTCCACCAGAGTCGGATGCGGTCGCCTTTTTTTAGCGTGCCTTCGAAGACGCGGGTGAGGACAATGACTCCGCGGTAGGGGTCGAACCAGGAGTCGAAAACCAAGGCTTGGAGCCGGTTTTCGGGCGAACCTTTCGGCGGAGGGACGCGCTTGACAATGGCTTCGAGAACGTCGGGGACGCCCTGGCCGGTTTTCGCGCTGATGAGGACGGCGTCGGTGGCGTCGAGGCCGACGGCGCTTTCGATCATTTCTTTGGTGCGGGGAATGTCGGCGGATTGGAGATCGATTTTGTTGATGACGGGAATGATTTCGAGGCCGTGGTTAATGGCTAGATAGGAATTGGCGAGGGTCTGGGCTTCGACTCCTTGCGAGGCGTCGACGACCAGGAGCGCGCCTTCGCAGGAGGCGAGGGAGCGCGAGACTTCGTAGGAAAAATCTACGTGGCCGGGAGTGTCGATTAGATTGAGCTGATAGGTCTGGCCATCTTGCGCGGTGTAGGCCATGCGGACGGCGTGGGCTTTGATGGTGATGCCGCGTTCGCGCTCGAGGTCCATGGAATCTAGGACCTGGGCTTGCATTTCGCGCGCGGTGAGGGATCCGGTGAGCTCGAGGAGACGGTCGGCGAGCGTGGATTTGCCGTGGTCGATGTGCGCGATGATGGCGAAATTGCGGATGTGCTGGGAATCCATGGATGAGTGCTAAACATTGATTCTAACAGGGGGAGGAGCAGTTCTCGGCTCTCCACACGCAGGTCTCGGCGGTTGTGATCAGGCTCAATGGGTCCATCCCGAAGGAGAACCAAATGAAACTCACGATAGGAACAAAGATAGCTTCGGGGTTTGCCGCTGTCCTTACCCTGATGGTCATCAGCGCGGTCCTCAGCTACCAACGGACGAGTGACCTCATGCAGGGTCAGGATCTGGTCATTGCCGTGCGGGTCCCGACGATCGGCGCGTTAAAGGACTTGCAGCGCGATCTGAATCAGTCGCAGAGCAAGGGCCGCCAGACTATCCTCGCAGGAAGCGAGCCGGCACCGTCGGGGGCCGCGAGGAAACTCTTTGATTCGAGCTGGGAAGAAATTGAGAAGGACGTCGCCAGGCTTGACAATCTGTCCCCGCATTGGCCGGTGCAGGCGAATCGTGACCGGTTCGCCAACATGAAGGAGGAGATTCCAGTTCTCCGCGGAGCCCAGGAAGTCGCTATGGAGCATGCTAAGGACGGACGAGACGCTGTCGCGCAGGCAGGCAAAGAATTCGCCGAAAAAGCGACCCCGGCCACAGAAGCTCTGAAGAAATCGCTCGGCGAGATAGCGGACTCAAACGACAAACTGTTGCAGGATGAAACCGACGAGATGAGTGCAGAGGCCCACTCGATCACGATGACGCTGCTGGTCACGACCTCCGTGGCCATCACTATCGGATTGTTTGTCGCCATTTTAATGAGTCGGAGCATCTCGCGGGGGACGCAGTCGGTCCTAGCTCGCGCGGAAGCGATCGCGGCGGGCGACTTGACGAGGGAAGACTTGCAGGTTCAAGGCCAAGACGAACTCGGCGAGCTGACCGGTGCGATCAATAAGATGAGCGCCGATCTGAAGCAAATGATTCTGGCCATCATTGAGAACGCGCAGCGCGTAGCCAGCGCCAGCGAGGAACTGTCGGTGACCAGCCAACAGATCTCGGCCAACTCAGAAGAAACTTCCGCTCAGGCTGGCGTGGTTTCGCAGGCCTCCCAGCAAGTCAGTCAGAATCTGGACAGCGTTGCCACCGGGGCCCAGCAAATGACCACGACCATTCGGTCCATCGCCGCCAGCGCTCACGAGGCCGCCACCATTGCCGCCGACGCCGTCCAGACTGCCCAGACCGCGAATGCCAACGTCTCTGACTTGGGCGCATCCAGCGCCGAAATCGGCGAAGTCATCAAAGTGATCACTTCCATCGCTCAGCAGACCAACCTGCTTGCCCTCAACGCCACCATCGAGGCGGCCCGAGCCGGCGAGGCTGGTAAAGGTTTTGCTGTGGTCGCGAACGAAGTCAAGGAACTCGCCAAGCAGACCGCCAAGGCCACCGAGGACATCAGCCGTAAGATCACTGCCATCCAGACGAGCACGCAGCGCGCGGTCGAGGCCATTGGCAACATCGGCGGCGTAATCGGCAAGGTCAACCACATCTCTGCCGCCATTGCCACCGCGGTCGAAGAGCAGAGCACAACCACCAACGAGATGACACGCAGCATGGCAGAGGCTGCGGCGGGCTCCGGGGAGATCACCCGGAACATCGGAGGAGTAGCGGAAGCTGCGCGGGGTACTTCATCGAGCGCTCAGGAGTCGCAGAAGGCGGCCGATGATCTGGCAGAAATGGCGACGCAGCTGCATAGCCTGGTAGGGCAATTCCAAATCGATCGGTCAGCCTCAGCCAGCACAGCGCATCGCGCGCACCCCTCAAGAGCATGACCGCCTACGCAGGCAATTAAGAGAGCTAGCCCGAAAAGAGACCGAAGTGCAAGTAGCCATCAAAAAGCGAGTGCTCCTGGTCAATGATGGCGCGTCGGTTCGCAGTGCCCTGTCGCGGGCCCTGGCAAAGGACCAAGACCTCGAGGTCTCCGGCACCGCCGGCAACGGGCGAAGTGCGCTGGCCAACTTTTCCGCCGTGAAGCCTGACATTGTCCTTCTCGATTTCGAAATGCCTGAGACGGACGGACTCGCCACGGTTCGAGAACTACGCAAAAAAGATCCCCACGTTCCCATCATCATGTTCAGCAACCTGACCGAGCACGGGGCTGTGGTCACGCTGGAAGCTCTATCATTGGCGTTACCGACTACGTCACCAAACCCAGTAACGGCGACATCATGGCCACTCTCGATGCCATCTCCGGCGAACTCATCCCGAAGGTTCGTGCTCTTTGCCAACTGCCCGAAGTGCAGAATAAACTTACCCCGGCGCCGACCCCGAAAGCGCCGACCCCACCCGCGATCGCTCGCCCTTTGCCTCGACTTCCGTCCCAGGTACAAATTGTGGCAATTGGCGTCTCCACTGGAGGACCGGACGCTCTGGCCCGGGTTCTGCCTTCTTTGCCGGCAAACCTGCCCGTGCCGATCGTCATCGTGCAGCACATGCCGCGAATTTTTACATCCTTGCTGGCGTCGCGTCTCTCGGCGAAGTCGTCGTTGCCCGTCCGCGAGTGCGTGTCCGGCGAGCCCCTGAGACCTGGTTGCGCGATAATCGCCCCCGGAGATTTTCACATGATACTCAGCCAGGAAGACGGCTCTCTTCACTTGAAGACGCATCAAGCCCTAAAGAAAATTTCTGCCGTCCGTCGGTGGATGTGCTTTTTCACTCGATAGCCCGCACTTTCGGAGCGCAAGCACTGGCTGTGGTTTTCACCGGCATGGGACACGATGGCCTCAAGGGATGCCAAGCTCTGCATGGGCTAGGCGCCCAGATCTATGTGCAGGACGAAGCCAGCAGCGTGGTTTGGGGCATGCCCGGCCTGGTGGCCAGAAGCGGGCTGGCCGATAAGATTCTGCCGCTTGATCAGATTGCCGCCGAGATCGTTCGCGCCACAGTCTTGAAAATGTCCGCGCGTGCTCAAGGTTGAGATTTCACCTCGCGGCGGCCCTGCGATTCAATTCCTGCCAGACTGGATCTTGGTGAGACTAACTCTTGGTCAAGCTGTCGAGGTAGCGGTTGTTGTAAAACGTGGTCGTCTTCTGCACGAACTCGAGAATCTTGAACATCCGCTCGCGGCCTTCGCGGTTTACCTCTCGGAACTGGACAGCGACGCCGGTGCCGGGATCGAGTCTGGCCACCACTCCCTCCGCCGTCAGGCTGGAATCATCCATCGAGAATCCCACTTTGATCTTGGTGCCCGGCGCAAGAATGTTGCTCGTTTCCACAAAGCAGCCGCCCAGGCTCACGTCGGTAATATTTGCGAACAGCGGCGCTCCTCCCGCTTCGGTTTGCAGCTCGATCGTGACCCGGCACTTCATGCGCGGGTGAGAGCGCCGGTCTTTGTAGGAGAGCTCCTTCTGCTTTTCCAGATACATGCGGCGGTCGGCTTCGGCCAGAAGTTGCTCCGCATCGTTGCCGTCGTCGGGAAACAGCGCGCGCCCCACGCTCAGCGAGAGAATATCTTCACCGCAAACTTCGTTGCCTGCCTGCCGGGCCAGAGCCCGCATCTGCTCCGCTTTCTTGCTGGCCGCGTCAACTGTAAGCCCCGGGGCGATGACCACAAATTCATCTCCCCCCATGCGTGCGACGTAGTCGTATTCGCGGCTGCTGTCTTTGAGCGCCTGGGCAAAGAGGCGCAACACGCGATTGCCCTCCAGATGCCCGAAGCGGTCGTTGATCTGTTTGAAGCCGTCCATGTCGGAAACCATCACTGTCAACGTCGTGTTGTCCCGCTTGCAACGGGCCAGTTCCCGGTCAAGCTGCAGGAAGAGAGAACGGGCGTTCGGCAGGCCGGTGAGGTAGTCCGTAATCGCGGAGTTTTCGGCCTGAGCGAACTTGAGCGCGTTCTCGATCGACAGCGCCATTTTGCCGCTGACCGCGAGCAGAATGCGCAGGTGATCGGTGGTGAAACCATCGCGTTCCGCGCGATAAAGCGCGAGAACGCCGATCACTCCGGAAACACCCTCCAGCGGGACTGCCAGCGCAGAGCGCAGCGTGCTGAACTTCGTCGGATCGTTCAGATACCCAGGCTCGACCGACGGGTTCCCGTTGATGATCGGCTTGCGATTGTGCGCTACCCACCCCGAGAGTCCCTGCCCGAGAGGAATCCGCAACGAAGAAAACAGACGGTAGTTGTCGCCATTCACATATTCAGGAACCAGTTCTTCTTCGCGCTTGATGTAAATAGCGATGGCATCGTAGGGCACCATCGGCTTCAGTTTCACCGAGAACACTGAGAGCGTCTCGGTCAGACTGAGGGACGCGCCCAGATCCTGGCTCAGTTCGAAGAGCGATTGCGCCTCTTGCCGGGCCGCCGCAATGGAAGACAGGAATGTGGTTTCGCGTCCTGCATAATCCTGCGCAGTTGCGCTCTCAAAGCCGGCCGCTGGCTCGAGGCCGCGCTCGATTTTGATAGCCGTCGAGAGCGGGCCCGCAGGATCCTGCGACGACTTGGCCACCGCTAACCGCTCCAGATGCTGGTAGCGTTTCTGCAAAATGTCGACGACTTTCGGATCGAACGATTTGCCCGATTCAGCGGACAGCTTCTGCATAACCTCCTTGAGCGGCAAGGCGCGCCGGTACTGCCGATCGGACGCAAGCGCATCGAGATAGTCGACGGCCGACAAGATGCGCGCCCCGATGGGAATTTCCGCTCCCTTCAATCCCAGAGGGTAGCCCGAGCCGTCCCACTTCTCATGGTGAGCTCGCACAATGGGCACCACCGGATACGGAAACCGCACGCGCTCCAGAATCTCCGCCCCAACCAAAGTGTGTATCTTCATCTTCTCGAATTCCTCAGGGCTGAGAACGCCCGGGCTTCGAGATGATGTGTTCCGGCACGGCAAGTTTGCCGATGTCATGCAACAGCGCGGCAGCGTGCAGCGCTTCCAGTTCAGGCCCTTCCACGCCTAATTCCTTTGCCACTTCGATGGCATAGACCCGGACACGCTGCAGGTGCTCGTGCGTCGTGTGGTCCTTGGCTTCGATGGCGAGCGCCAGCGCCTCAATGGTCCGCAGATGCAGGTTCGCCATTTCCTCGACGTGGCGTTTCTCGTCCTCCAGTTTGCCGAGGTAGAGGCGGTACGAGCGGTAGATCAGGTAAACCGCCGGCACCATGAGCAGCGACGTTTCCCAGTTGAAAGTGTGGTTGAGCCAGGCGATCGTGCCCGCGATTCCGGCTCCCACCAGGTAGTACGGGAACGACCAGAAATAGCAGTCCACGAGAATGCGTGTAAGGGGTCGGCGCTCGGTCAGCGAAATAACCGTCGCAATCGAACCCGCATTCGCAATGAAGTAGACAGTGGCCGACACACCCAGCAGGATCGGCCGGTTATCGATCAGCAAGTTCGCCCACGGATGGTGATATACCAGGTACGCCAGCGCCGTCGAGATAGAACCGGCGCACACGTTGAACGTCACCTGCATCGCCTTGGGCGGTTCCGGGTACAGGCATTGCGCCAACATCGACACGGCACCCAGAATTAAAGTCTCGGTTAAGCTGAGCTCAAGCACGCCAATCAGGATGAACAGAAAGTTCACCGACAGCGTTCCCGTAATCCCAGGCAGATTTACTTTGAGCCTCGACGCCAGAATGGCGATGCCTAAATAGCAGATGAACTCGGCAATGTTCTTGCTGCTCTGATGAACCCCGCCATAGATGAGCGTTCCCAATCCAACGATCACGATCAAGCTGATATAAAGCTTGGCCGCGCGAGACAGTCCTCTCCACGAGCGCGAGTGCGCAGGCAGACCTATAGCGATGCCGCTTGCACCAGTCATTCGGTAAGCACACTGCGGCCGGAGGGATATCCAGCCATTCCCATAAATACCAGCTAACGTATTTAGAAACAATGATTTAGCAATTTTCTAAGAAACTTCGGTAACTTGCGCAAGCTCAGAGGGACGATGGCGGGCATCGTCCAGAAAACGGACTTTCGGCGGGGTGGTTGTAAGTTTAAGAACTGATTAGGGTTCGGCGCTGAAGCCAGAGCGTCGACTACACCGAGTGCGAAACATCCTCTTCCGCCACGTCTTCGTCGCTGGCGGCAGTCAAGCCCGGCGCAGAGGCCTTGCCGCGCCGCATGGCCACAATTCCGGTGCGCACCATTTCCAGCACACCGTAAGGACGCAGCACTTCAAGCAGGCCGTCAATCTTATCTTCCGCACCGGTAATTTCAATAGTCAGCGATTCGGGAGCAACGTCCACCACTCGCGCGCGAAAAACACTGGCCAGTTCCAGAACGTGCGACCGGGCTTCATGAGTGGCCGCGACTTTGATCATCGCCAGGTCGCGAATAATCGAAGGCTGCTTCGTAATGTTTTCAACCAGCAGCACGTTAACGAGCTTGTAGAGATTGGCCTCAATGCGGCGCGCCTGGTCGTGGTCCGCCTCAACCGTGATCGTCATGCGCGAAACCTCAGGCTTTTCCGTTCGGCCCACCGTCAACGAATCAATATTGAAAGCGCGCCTGCGAAACAGCGACGCCACGCGCGTCAGCACGCCCGGCTTGTTCTCCACGTACACCACGTAAGTGTTCAGCATGTTTTTATTTGATTTCTCTACTCATCTTCCGCCGTCTCGACAATCTTGCTGGGTCGACGGATCATCTCGTGCAACGACGCCCCCGCCGCAACCATCGGATAAACCGTGTCCTCTTGTTCCACACAAAAATTAATCAACACGGGCCCGTCGTGCTGCCGAGCCGCTTCCACCGAAGGCACCACCTGCGAGCGCTCCTTAACCGTCATGCTCCGAATGCCATAAGCCTCGCCGAGCTTGGCGAAATCCGGATTCAGCAGCGGCGTCGCCGCATAATTGCGTTCATAGAAAAACTCCTGCCACTGCCGCACCATGCCAAGAAAGCCATTGTTAATGATGGCAATATTGACTTTCAGCTTCTCCTGCGCGATGGTCGCAAGCTCGCACAGCGTCATCTGAAAGCCGCCATCGCCCACTACCACCCAAACTTCCGCTTCCGGCCGCGCGACTTTTACCCCGATCGCCGCCGGCAGGGCAAAACCCATCGTGCCCAGCCCTCCAGAAGTGATCAGACTGCGCGCCTTCTCGTGCTTGTAGTATTGCGCCTCCCACATCTGGTGCTGGCCCACGTCGGTCACGACCACGGTCTCACGGTCGCGAGTCTCCCTCCACAAATCGTTAATTACGTGCGCCGCATAGAGATGTCCGCTATCCGGCAGGTTCTGAATGTCGCGCACCGCGGCGTCGCCCTTCAGCTTGTCGATGGAGTCGAGCCACTCGCTGCGATCGATCGTTTCGACCTTGGGCAATAATTCATGCAGCACTTCCCTAAGGTCGCCGACCAGCGGAACATCCACTTTCACGTTCTTGTTGATCTCCGCCGGATCGATCTCGATGTGAATCTTCTTCGCATTGGACGCGTAGGTCTTCAAGTTGCCAGTCACGCGATCGTCAAAGCGCATGCCGAAAGCCAACAGCAGGTCAGCCTCCTGAATCGTATGGTTCACCCAGGCCTCGCCGTGCATGCCCATCATGCCGAGATTCAGCGGATGCGAAGCCGGAAACGCGCCAATGCCCAGCAACGTAAGTGCAACCGGAATGCCCGTACGCTCAGCAAATTCGCGCACTTCATTCATCGCCCCGGAAATGATGATGCCGTGGCCAGCCAAGATCACAGGCCGCTTGGAGTTGTGAATCAATTCCAGCGCCTGCTCATATTCTTTCGTCTCGGGCGACAGATCCGGACGATATCCCGGCAGTTGCGGCTTGGCCGCCTCCCAGTCAAATTCGCAAGTCGTCTGCTGCGCGTCCTTTGTGATGTCCACCAGCACCGGCCCCGGCCGCCCAGAGCGCGCCACATAAAAAGCTTCGCGAATGGTGCGCGCGACTTCGCTCGCGTGCGTCACCAGATAATTGTGCTTGGTGATGGGCAGCGTGACTCCGGTGATATCAGTTTCCTGAAACGCATCCGACCCGATCAGCTTGCTCCCCACCTGCCCGGTAATGCAGACGATCGGCGACGAATCAAGCATGGCCGTCGCAATTCCCGTGACCATGTTGGTCGCGCCCGGACCAGAAGTCGCGACAGCAACGCCTACCTGCCCGCTGGCTCGCGCGTAGCCATCCGCCATGTGAGTCGCGCCCTGCTCGTGGCGCACCAGAATGTGGTGAATCTTGCTGCCCTTCAACGCGTCATACGCCGGCAGAATGGCTCCGCCCGGGTACCCGAATACAGTTTTCACGCCTTCGCGTTCCAGGCACTCCCACAGAATGCTGGCGCCGGTCATGTTCATCTTGTCCTTCATGCGACCTTCCTGCGGCTCATAAAAGTGAAAACAAAAAAGCAAAACCCACCGAGCCAGCGTTTCTGGCGGGGCGGGATTCGGGAGCCTTCAAGATTTCGTATTGCTCAGCTCACTAGTTCCCTCCACACCGGAGAGGGTGCAACCATTCCTACCCCCAAGACTATGACACGAATTCGGTGCAGATAGCAGTTATTCATAGTTGTTTCACGAGGTGCAGCGATGGTATCGAAGCCGAGGATGGGGTGCAAGCGGAAACTCTCTTCCGGGCACGGCCCTCAGACGTTTTTCTCCGGTCTATAGCTTAAAACGTTTTTCCTTCACATCCTCCGCGGCTTGCGCGATATTCTCCGGCTTACCCAGATCTCGCCAGTAATAGTCGTCCGCACGAAATGCAAAGATTTGCTCGCCCTCCCCACCCAGGCGGAGATAAGAAGTAATGATCGAGCAGGCACCATCTTCGTCCAGTCTCCCGAGCAGACGTGGAGAAATCACATGCACTCCGGTGAACGCCAGCGCCTGCGTCTTCTTCGATGCTCGGACAATTTCCGGTGCCAGAGCGCGTCCCCGTCGCCGACCGCAGAGTTGATTCTGTTCGTCGAACAGGAGCGTTCGCGAGGTCTCACGATCTTGCACCGCCAACGTCGCAAGTGCGTCATGCCGCCGATGAAATCCGAACCATGCTGTCCAGGTCGATCGTGCTGAGTACATCGACGTTGTGCAGAACAAACGGCTCGCCCGAATCGCTTAAGTCTTCCTGGAAGAACCACGCCGCCTTTTTGAGTCCGCCACCAGTGTCGAGCAACACCTCTTCGCGCGAAATTTCAATTCGCATCCCAAAGTTATCGTTCTTCTTCAGATACTCCACAACCATGTCGGCAAAGTGATGCACATTGACAATCACTTCGCGAACGCCAAACTCACGCAGCCGGCGCAGCGTAATATCCAGCAGCGTGTGTCCCGCCACTTCCACCAGGGCCTTCGGGCGATTGTCGGTGAGCGGCCGCAGCCTCGTGCCCTTTCCCGCCGCCAGAATCATCGCCTTCATGATTCGGCTCGATGCGGCTGCGCTCGATCCAGCACCACCTTCCCCCCCAGCCGATTCCTGTGCCATCCTCTCCAGTTCGCGATGTTGCAGGGCGACCTCGACTCCGTTCCGGCCTTGCAGTCGCTTCGCAACTTGCTCAGCCAGATACACTGAGCGATGCTGTCCCCCCGTACACCCGAAAGACACCATCAAGTTCTTAAATCCACGCCGCTGGTAGCTGCTGACACTGGCATCGATCAGTGACATGACGCTGGCCAGAAACTGATGCACGGTCTCCTGTTGATTGAGGTAGTCAATTACCGGAGCATCGCGACCCGTAAGCTTCTTGAAGCGCTCTTCACGTCCGGGATTGGGTAGGCTTCGCCCATCAAAAACAAATCCGCCGCCATTTCCACTCTCATCTTTCGGCAAGCCGCGATGAAAAGAAAAACTGAAAATCCGCACGACCAGGCTGTCCGCCTCCGAGGCCAGTCCGTGCAATTTCTCCGAGGCCAGCATACTGTGGAAGGCGTCCGTCAGCGTCGGCAACGCAATAGGAAGGGTGACGTGGTGCAGCAGCCAGCGTAGGTTTTTCAGCGCGTACGGTACACTCTGCAGGAAATGCGCCTTGCGCTCATAGAATCCGCGAAACCCGTACGCCCCCAACGCCTGCATAATACGCACATACACGTAAGCGTAGTAATACTGCAGAAACGCCTTTCGCTTCACGTCAACGAACTCCGCCAGCACGTCGAGATAATGATCGAGCAACTGCTGACGCAATTCGGGCGGAAGATCGGCCTTGGCGTCGTAAAGAAGCGAGGCAACGTCATACTGCAGAGCGCCCTTGCGCCCGCCCTGGTAGTCCAGAAAATAAGGCTGCCCGTCGCGCAGCATAATGTTTCGCGACTGAAAATCGCGATACAGAAAGTAGTCACGCCCCGCACTCAGCAGAAATTTCGTCAGCCGGCTGAAGTCGTCTTCCAGCGCCTGTTCGCTGAAGGGAATCCCAGCCAGCCGCAGAAAATAATATTTGAAATAATTCAGATCCCACGTGATCGACTGCCGATCAAAACCTTTACGCGGATAACACACCTTGTAGTTCAAGTCGCGGCCAGCCTCCACCTGGAAGCGGGGCAAGGTCGCGATGACCTTGCGGTAGGCTTCGACCACAGAAGGCGCAATTGTTTCTCTCGAGCGATTCTTCGAGAGAAACTCGAACAGCGAAGTGTCTCCGAGGTCCTCTTCCAGATAAGCCCCGTGGTCTAGGTCCTCGGCATAAATCTCCGGCACAGGAAGACCATGCTTGCGAAAATGCCGGGAAAACTCCAGGAAGGCAGCGTTCTCTTCGCGCACATCATACAGAATCCCAATGGCGCTGATCTTCTCACCCGAGAGCCGGATGATCTTCCGCCCCGATCCACCAAGCTGCCCCTGCAAAGCCTGCACCCGCTCGACCGGTGAGTGGAAGCGCTGCTCAAAAAGATTTTCGAGAATACCCATGAGTGTCGCGCACGACTAAAGCTAGCGATTCACTCACCAAGATATCATTGAAAAACAAGAACGAACGGCGGGGGCATCCTCAAGCAAAACATTGAGGATCGCGCCTGTGCGAAATCCTTAAGAGAGCACGAAGGCTTGCGGTTCTGCGGGAAAAGGAAAACACGAACCAGTTCGGAGCTATTCCTTCTTGCGGGCCACAATGTCGAACGTCAGCTTCACTTCGTCCTTGAGCTTGATCGTTCCTCCCGCGGCAGAAACCGAGGCAATCTCGTAGTCGCTCTGCCGGATCGAAAAATCTCCTGTGGCCCGAAGTGAACTGCCGTTGATGATCACTCGGGCCGAAACCGGCACCGGCCTGGTTACGCCGTGCAGCGTCAATTCTCCATTCAGCGCCACCCAGTAGCGATCACTACTGCCGCTGGCCGACGCTCGCGAACATTCATACACGATTTCAGGAAACCGGTCCGTCTCCAGCACTTCCTCGCACATCTTCCGATGGATCTCTCCCTTATCCTTCTCGCTGATGTCGTCGATCACCTCAAGCGAATCAGCCTGAATACTGATGTTCAGCCGGGCGCCTTCGACAGTCAGGCCCGCCAGGTTGAAACTTAGGTCGCCGCCGAAGTTCCGGATCCCAATCCTCGGATCGTGTCCAAAGGCGGACAACAGGCCGGTCGCAAACGCCTGAGCGACAAACGTGCTCTCCTTGGCGTCGATTACGTAGTTAACGGAAGCATCCTCCAACAGCGTTTTCGTCGCATGCACGGTACTGTCTCCCTCGTCCCTTGGGCTCGGCCCATCTTGTAACATTCCTAAGTTCAACCTTGTTTGCGCCCCACCACGTAAAACGAAAACTTAAGCTCATCCTGCAATTTCAATGTTCCCCCGGCGATCGAGGCAATTCGAATTCCGTAATCGCTTTGCAGCAACGAAAACTCGCCGTACGCGCGAAACGTATCCACACCGAAGGCCACTTGCGAAAAGAACGATTGGCCATTCGTAACTCCGTGCAGCACCAGCCGTCCTTCCACATTCACCCGGCTTAGATTCTCCTTGAGCCGGTCTCCACTGATGCTGGAGCTTTCAAATACCACCTCGGGAAATCTCTTGGTCTCCAGCACCTCGTCATTCATCACGCGATGCAGTTCCCGCCTGTCCGCGTCTCTGAGTTCGTCTAGAACTTCGAGCGTCGAACTCTGGACCACAACTTTCAGCTTCGCATCGGCCAGGGTGCCAGGAACGAAACTCACATTTGCCGTGTATCCCCGAATTGCGATCTTCGGACTGTGCGCTACGGCAGAGATTAACCCGCTGGCGAAGGCTTGCACGGTAAACTGGCTCGCCTTCCGATCGATTGCATATTGAACCACTCCATCGTGCTGCGGTGTCATAGATGCTTCACACCGTCAAGACAAACTTCAAGATCGACGGTGAAAGTCCCCCTTTCTCGCCCAGAAATTGGGGCCCACCAACCTTGCTAAACCTTTACATTGACCGCAATCTTATATAGCGGTCCAGATCCGGTAACGCGCCCTGCACCAGGCTGCCGACTCCCATTTGTCCCAGGTAACGCCGAACGATCGGGTTGGAAAGAATCAGCCCGGCGCCAAACACAATGCAGGCCACGCCACCGAGCATGAACAGAGTGTCCTTGTCAGTCGCAGAATCGGAGTGGTTATTATTTTCCGCCACGATAAATCTCCTTTCGAAATGACCTCTCTGATTTCCTACTGCTTTTTCTGCAGAATTTTGTCGACTACAGAACTGCACCATTTTCACCGCTTCGTCCACCGCCGCCTCGACGGATTCGCTTAACCCCATGTGTCCTTCTTCGCCGCCGAAAGTGGCGGGCTCGCAGCCCACTAGCAAGATTTTCTTCAGGCCGCCATTCATCGCCGACGCCATCCGCAGCACGTTCAGCGGATCCATCCCATGCGCCTCGACGACGCTCTGTGGCTGAGATTCGTCCAGCTTGCTCAGATCGGGCTCGACCAGAGAAACCGTGCCGGGAGTCTGGCCATGCGGATACGCATCCACAAGAATAGTCGTTTCGTATCCATCTTGCAGCGCGTAGGCCAGATCGAAGCCCCGGATGCCGAAGTCGACGACTCGCACGCCGGCGGGAAATTCGTGCGTCGCCAACCGCTTCACCACCTCGACGCCAAACCCATCGTCGCCCAGAAAAATGTTCCCGATGCCGGCCACCAGAATGCGCGCAGCTTGCGCTGGAGTTTTCGGCCGAGCCAGCTTCGTAGGCAGCGGCTCGACTTCCGCGGCATCAAAGAAAAACCGGTGCCCCGGCTGCCGCAGCATACCCAGATCTCGTCCCGGGTCATCATCCAGCACCACGCAGACGTGACTCTTGCCTTCGTAGTCCTGCTCGATGCTTTCGACGAGCGCGACTTGCCCGGCCAGCGCGATGTCGAGCACGTCGCCGCCCTGCCGCGGACGCAGACGCACCCGATCTCCCACCTGCACTTCCACGCCGTCGATGGTCAGTCGGTCCACTGTCGTCTTGTCTTCCAGCAACTGCCATTCCCACTCGTTCATGGAGCGTCCTCCTTGAGTGGGCGCAGGCCGCGCACGGCGCCGTGCAGTTTCATGAACTGCTCCACCGGCATCGACTCAGTCCGGTCCAGAATCTGGCGGGCGCGATCGTCCGACTGCCGAATCTCGCGCTTTTCCTCGTCGGTCAGGGTCATGATCCGCAACGAAAGAATCTCGTCGATCTCCGTGCCGTCGAACAGGTCGCCGGCGCTCTCGGGAGCAATCTGCGGATAATCGTAAAGAATGATGGGCGAAGCCAGCAGCGTGTCCCGCTGCGCCTGGCTCGCCTACGAGCACCGGCCACGCGCCAACGTTCTGGCACTGCGCGGCGATGTCCTGCAATTCCGCCGGCGGCTCCAGCAGCGAAACAAATTCGCCGCTTCCTCACGCCCAGAATCATGTGAGTCGAAACCAGAGACTGCATCAGTGCTGCGTCGCGGTCTGCGCCGCGTACATTCCATCGGCGTGACATTCCGCATGTGAATGCTGATCTTGAACAGATCATTCGCCGACGATTTCCGCCGAAACATCGATCGCTCCTTCGACCGCTTCTTGCCGCCGCTCGACCATCCCGTCGCGTCTCCGAGTCCAGCCTGCGTCTGGGAGGAAAACGCGAACGCATGCCGCGCCGCCCTGCAGAAGGCCTCCAGCAGCCACTTCCGGCAGACTCACTTCCCGCTCCACCGCTTCCTGCCATCCGTCGGGCAACGAATCCTGTTCTGACTTCACGCGGTGCGCGCATCGAGCGCGTCTGCAGTTGCAGAAACCGCAGCTTCACTTCCAGGATCGCGCCCGCATTCCCGGAGACCAGGCACTCGGTTCGCATGCTGCAAGCCTCTTCGCCGCCCTGCGCCTCGCTGTACGCCTGCGGATACACCACTCCAAAATTCCAGCGCTGGCGGTTTTTCACCGACGACGGCCGGTAGGGATACAGCATGTATCCCTCGTAGAGCACGGCCTTCGCGATCTGATCGACCCGCGCCAGATTCATGAGCGCACCGCCTCTTCCGCTTGCAGCATGCTCTCCAGCGCCTGCTCCCAGGTCGGAATCCCGTGCCGGACCTTGTATTCATAGACCCGTTCGAAGATGTCGCGCCGCAGACACAACCACGCGGTGTTGGGATAGTACGAATCCATCATTTCGCGCCACACCTTCACCGGCATGCTGAAGCGTGTTTCCTTCTCCCAGGAAATCGGCGACACCTGCATCGGTTCCCCTTCCGCCGCATAAAAAACCGTGCCGCTGAACATCACGCATAGCGGCACATCTCCGTCGCCGAGCCCGTGAAAATACTTTGTCGCGCCCACGTTGAAATCGAACGTGCACGGCACTGGGAGATCGACCACCGTAGAACCCTGAAATGGAGGCACGTTCACGTTGACGTGAGTCCACAGCAGGTTGCGCAGTGTCTGGCTCCAGCGGTCCGGATCGCCGAACAGATCGCGCAGTTTCTCCTGATCTTCCGCCGTATATCGCCGGCGCGTGACTTCGATCTGAATCTGGCAGCGCAGCGCAACGGAGTGAATGGTCTCGGCCGGATTGGCGTTGGTCACTCGCAGCTTGAACGCAATCAGAGGAGTGGCCGAGAACTTGGCCACTTCCGCGCCTTCGATCTTGAAACCGAGATCAGGCATGCGTTTCCTCGGTCACGACTTGCGCCTTGAGCCCGAAGGTCCGCGAAAAAATTGCCGATCTCCTGCCACACTTCCGTGCCTCCAGACAATCCGCGCCAGTGGATGCGGATCAGGCCCACTAGTTTGTAGCAGGCATCAATCGGGACAATGTAATACTCCGCCGGAGCCGACCCTCGCGCCTGGCCGACGCGGTTCACGAGTAGCGCTTCGACGTCGGGCTCCAGCTGATTCAACACAGGATTGGCTTGCACGATGCTGCTCCACGCCTCCAGCGGCAACAGCGATTCCGTCGCTCCCGCCGGGCTCGGATAGAGCGCGCTCACTCGCGAGTCCATGCTGTTCTGGAAAAAAAAGGCGAGGTTGATGGGAATCAGCAAGCCGTCCCACTCGGCGTCCGTCATCCTGAAAATTTGCCAAGAGCCGGCGTCGCGGGGAACGCGTTTGTATTTTGTTCCGGCTTTGCCGCTGAACAGCATGGCGCAGGCGTCGCAGGCGCAATGCAGCCGGCGTTGCGTCAGTTCAATCAGGTGGGGATGCTCGGAGCGCAAGTTCGGCGGCTGCACATCTCGCACTTCTCCACATCGCGCTGCGGCTTGCGCGCGAACTGGCGCAGACTCTCGAAAGCCTGCGATGTCTCCCGAAGCTGTTCCGTCTTCATCATGATCGGCGATCACAGCGACTCTCAGTCCATGCCATCACTGAGCGACACTGTCGAATGAATCGAAGAAGAGCTCGGCAGGGATGAAGCAGCGATCGGCGCCGATCCCAGCAGCTTCTCGATTGCGACGAACCCGGATTCGGCTGGCTGCTCCAGTCCCTCGATCGTCAGCAACGTCAAGTCGGGAGCAGCTTCGTAAATCGCCTCTTCGACAGCAGCCTGCACAGTCCGGCTCGTCGACCCGCAGCCGTGCCCTTCGACCTTGACCTGCACACGAACGTCGCCGCCGTTGACACTGACTAATTTCGCCTCGGCCCCCATCTTGTGCAACTGGGAATCCATCTGCGCCAACTTCCGCTCGACCCGCGTCTGCAATTCGTCGGGATGAAGTCCGTAAAGTACCAACAGGCTGCTCACGAGTCGGTCCTCGCCCAGCTCGTCAATGATGCGGGGGCCCGAATCTCCTGACTGAAAAACTACTTCCAGAATTCGCTCCAGTCCCGTCCCGTGCAACTCCATCAGCAACTGCACCAGTTCCTTCGCGGCGACCCGCGAAGCGGGATCCGCAATGGTCTCCAGGTCATGCACCAGACCGCCGATTTTCTGCACTCGCTGCTGGAAGTCCTTTTCGTCGACCACAATCCTCCTCGGAAAAAGGAGCGAGAACTTCGTCCGATTCGCGTCTGAACCGGACGCTCCCGCTCCATTCGACGGTAACCGTCAGGGCTGAAGACCAAACATGGGGGAATGGCGCGTCTCCAGCACCTTCCCGTCACCCAGATACATGTGCACGCCGCAGGGCAGGCAAGGATCGAAACTCCGCACCGCCCGCATGATGTCGATGCCCTTGAACTTGTCAGGCCCGTTTTCCTCGAAGATCGGCGTATTCTGCACCGCATCTTCGTACGGACCCGGCGTGCCATATATATCACGCGGATTGGCATTCCAGGGCGTCGGCGGATACGGATGATAGTTCGCAATCTTGCCTTTGCGAATCACGACGTGGTGCGAAAGAACTCCTCGCACCGCCTCGTGGAAGCCGCACCCGATGGCCTCTTCCGGCACTTTGAATTCATTCCAGGTTTTCGTGCGGCCAGAGTGCAATTCTTCCAGTGCCTTCTCCGCGAAGTAGAGCGCCGCGCACGCCGAATAGACCTGAAAGTATGTTCGCGCGCGGTCGCGTTCAATCGCATTACTCCACTTCGGAATCTTCCACTCGAATTCAACTTCGGGCAGTGAAGTGGTCTTCGGCAGATACATTTTCACGCTGCTGCCAGTGGACTTGATATACCCAATGTCCACCAATCCAGCCAGCGCCGTGGCCCAGAGGCGAGCGATCGGTCCGCCGCCGGTATCGAGCGCGAGATGGTCGCCCGTTCGCTTATCCAGCCAGCGCGGCGACATCACCCAGGTGTACTTGCCGCCGAAATCCCGCTTCTGCGGCCGCGGAATCGTGGTCTGATTCCAGGGATGATTCTTGTCCACGGGATTTCCCAGCGGATCGGTCTTCACGAACGTTTCTGAATTCTTCCAGTCGTCGTAGTACGAACTGCCCAGCAGGATGCGGATGTTCAGATTGATGTCGACCAGATCCGTGGTCACGAGTTTGCCGTCGACCACCACGCCCGGCGTCACATACATCTTGCGGCCCCACTCCGTCATATTCTTATAGGTGTAGTCGCAATGATCCGGATCGTTGAACGAACCCCAGCACGCAAGCAGCACGCGCCGTCGCCCGACTTCTTCGTATCCCGGCAGGGCGTCATAGAAGAAGTCGAAAAGGTCATCGTGCAGCGGGACGACTTTCTTCATGAACTCAACATATTTCATGAGCCGCACAATGTAGTCGGTGAAAAGCTGGATGGTCGGAACCGTGCCTACGCCGCCCGGATACAAAGTGGAAGGATGCACGTGCCGCCCTTCCATCAGGCAGAACATTTCGCGCGTCATGCGGCTCATCGACCAGCGCTTCGCGATAAAAACTAACCCGGTAAACGGGTTCAGCGCCGTCATGATGTCGGCGATGGTGCGGAACCCATGCAGGTTGGAGTGCGGCGCCAGCGGTCGTCTGCGCTTTCGCCCAAACCTTGGGATTGGTCTCCTTCACCATCTGCTCGCAGAAGTCCACGCCGACCAGGTTGTCCTGAAAAATATTGTGGTCGAACATGTACTCGGCGGCTTCGCCGAGGTTCACGATCCACTCGGCGATCGCCGGAGGACGAACCCCGAACGCCATGTTCTGCGCATAAGTCGCGCAGGTCGCATGGTTGTCGCCGCAGATGCCGCAGATGCGGCTGGTGATGAAGTGCGCATCGCGCGGATCTTTGCCCTTCATGAAGATGCTGTACCCGCGAAAAATCGACGAAGTGCTGTGGCACTCCGCCACTTGCCGGTTGGCAAAATCGATCTTGGTGAAGATGCCCAGGCTGCCCACGATGCGCGTAATCGGGTCCCAGTTCATCTCGACGAGGTTCCTGCCCTTGGTAGCGGACCTCTTTGGTCGGCGCAGTAATTGTGCTCATTTCGAATCGCTCCTCTCGGTCAGTCTCGAAGTGGTTCGCTCGTTCGATCTTAATACGATCTGGGGTGGTAGCCGGTCGTGAGTTCAGCACGCGGATGCCGCCACTTCGGTTCCTTATTGCAGGTGGCTTGCGTCAGCGTGCGCAAAGCAGAGATGGCGCGTCCATAAGCGCCCACCGCGGCGGAAGAAATCTTCGCGCCCGGCGGCTCGTCCATGAACGGCATGAATTTGTCCGGAAATCCCGGCATGGTGCAGCCGATGCAAATGCCGCCCACGTTCGGGCAACCGCCGATACCAGCCATCCAGCCGCGCTTGGGACGTTGCAGTTGACCACCGGCCCCCAGCAGCCCAGCTTCACGATGCATTTCGGAGAGCCATAGCTTTCAGCAAAGTCGCCTTGCTCGTAGTAGCCGGCACGATCGCAGCCCTTCGTGCACCGTCTTTCCGAACAACCAGGTGGGGCGCAATTGCGTCGTCCAGCGGAATCATCGGGCGCGCGCCCCGCCACCTGATACAGCAGGTAGAGCACGGTCTCCATGAAGTTGTCGGGCTGCACCGGGCATCCCGGAACATTCACGATCGGCAGGCCGGCCTTCGAACTCCAATTCCATCCCAGGTAGTCCGCCAGGCCCATGGCGCCGGTGGGATTGCCCTCCATGGCATGAATGCCGCCGTAAGTCGCGCAGGTGCCGCAGGCGATAATCGCCGTCGCCTTGGGCGCGAGCCGGTCGATCCATTCATTGGTCGTGATCGGCTGCTTGGTGTTGGGATCCGTTCCCAGCGCCGCCCAGTATCCTTCTTTCTTTATCTTCTCGTTCGGAATCGATCCTTCCACCACCAGAACGAAGGGCTCAAGCTTTCCCTCTTCCGCGAGATACCAGTACTTGAGGAAGTCGTCGCCGTTTTCGTAAGCCAGCACAGGATTGTGCAGGTGCACCTTAGGCAGCCCCGGAATGGCTCCCAGCAGATACATCTTCGATGCTGGGCTGAGTTGCTGCGGTAATTGAAACGGAATCTCCGTCACAGCCCAGGCCGGCGGTGATCCAGACAATGTGCACCTCCGAAACGGCGGGGGGATGCTGCGTGACTCGACCATACGGAACTGTTTCCGCTGCCATGGCTCGGTCTCCTTTTCAGCTTTTAGTTTGTTTCGTTGGCCCGTTCATTTCGCGCGCTGCAGGATGGGCGGATTATCGGCAACGCGCGCAACGAAAGATGATTTGCTTTCAGAAAATCCGCGGAAGTGATTTGTATCCGTCGCACGGAAATGTCGATAGCTAGAATCAATAAAATTCGTAGCTCCCACAAGCGGGTGCAGCCTCGTTTTCTTGCCGTAAAAACACTGCGGGGTGATAAGGGTTTCCCCTATGCCTTTCAGGGCGAACGCGGAAATGTGGCCTTGGCGGGATTTTGGAAACGACGGCAGCCGCAAACGGAATCAGGATCCTTTTTCGTCGTTGCTCCACTGAATCGCGTGCTGCACCAGTTCGCGAGCGCTGCGAAGAGAAAGCTTTTCCTTGATGTGCGCCTGGTAGGATTCCACCGTCTTCACGCTGATATGAAGCTCTTCCGCGATCTGCCGCGTGGAATGCCCCTCGCCGATCAATCGGAAGACTTCGAGTTCCCGATCGGTCAGGTCCGCGATCGAGGAGGGTCTGCCCGCGCTGGCGCCGCCGATATAACGCTGCAGCATCCGGTTGGCGATGCGCTCGCTCACGTAGATTTCGCGGCTCAGAATGCGCCGCAGTGCGACCAGCACCTTCTCGGTCGCCTCCTGCTTCATGATGTAGCCTTGCGCGCCCGCGCGCAGCGCCCGTTCCGCATACACCGACTCGTCATGCATGGAGAGAACCAAAACCGGCAGTTCCGGATGCCGGGTTCGGATATCCTTCAGCAAGTCCAGACCGTCCGGCCCGTTCAACGAAATGTCGACGACAAGAATGTCTGGCTTCGCAATCGCGACGGCCTGAACCGCCGTCTGCGCATCCTCTGCTTCGCCACATACCATCAGATCCAACTCACGGTTGATCAGGAGCGCCAATCCCTGCCGCACGATGGGATGATCATCGACCACGAAAACCCTGCTCTTCTTCGCTGCGCTCACACTCTGGTTCATCGACTGCCTCTTAGTCCTTAACCGCCGTGATCGGGAATCGGCACGTCACCGCAGTGCCTCGCGGCTGCTCGCGGTGTATTTCCAGGTTTCCACCGATCATGCCGGCACGATAATTCATGATGTGCAGCCCCACGCCCGCCTGCGGCGTGGACGGTCGCTCGATGCCGACTCCATCATCCTTGATAATCAGTGTCCCCTGACGTTCGCTGGCGAAAAGGTGAATCAATATATTCTTCGCCCGCCCGTGCTTGATAGCATTGTTCACTGCCTCTTGCGCGATGTGGTAAAGATGAGTTGCCATTGGGGCATCGTGAATCAAAACTGCCTCATCGCACTGAAACCGGCACGCGATTCCGAACAGGTCTTCGATTTCGCTGGCGTAGAGCCGCAACGCCGACATCAAACCGTGCGCGTCGGAAACCACGGGAAGCAAACCCCGCGCCAGTTCCCTCGTCTTTCGGATTGCATCGTTAACCAACTGGACGATCTTGGCCGCGTCGGCCGCCTCTGGGCTATGACTTTCCGCGAGCCTCCGCTCCTGCACCTTCGTGAGAAACGCAATGCCGGTCAAGTGTTGTCCCAGCCCATCGTGCAAGTCCTGCCCGATTCTACGCTGCTCTCGTTCACTGATTTCCAGCACAGTTTTTTCCAGCCGCTTGCGCTCGCTGATGTCGCGAATCGCGCTCGAAACCAGCACGCCTTCTTCCGTCTCCAAAGGACTCAGGCTGATCTCCACCGGAAACTCGTGCCCATCTTTGTGCAGGGCGTAAAGTTCCAGCCCCGCTCCCATCGGCCGCACCCGTGGCTCCGCGAAGAAGTTTGCCCGATCCGCAGGGTGGTTCTTTCGCAATCGTTTCGGAACCAGCTTTTCGATTTCTTCGCCCAGCAGTTCCTGCCGGGGATAACCAAACAGTTTCTCCACCTGCGCGTTTACCAGAACAATTCTGCCTTTCTGGTTCATCACCACCACCGCATCGGGTGCCGCTTCCAGCAAACCTCGAAACCGTACCTGCGCCCGCTTCTGTGCAGTCACGTCAATTCCCGAGGCGATCACGTACATCGGCATCTGTTTAGCGGCAGGCAGCACTGCGGCCGACCACGCGATCGTCCGCCAGCTTCCGTCACGAGCCACCCACGAACTCTCATACTCGGCCCGCGACTGGCTGTCGCAAGTCTGCTGGAAGACAGTTCGAAACTGTTCTTTCTCTTCCTGCGCTACAAATAAATCCCAAACGTGCTGACCGCGAGCCTCTTCAATATTTTGCCCAGTCATCTGCTCGCAAGCGCGATTCAACCGCACGATTCGGCCCTCGCGATCCAGCACCACCACCAAAGCCCCAACGGTGTCGAGGATCCCCGACACCACGCTCCGTTCATCTTCCAGAGCCTCTTCCGTACGCTTCAGGTCGGTGATGTCAAAAGCAAGCCCGTGAATAAACCACGGGCGCCCGTCGGCGTTCCGAATCATCCGCGCTTCGCACTGAAACCACAGCACACGTTCGTCGCGCGCGATCACGCGATAGGCAGACCGCAACGGCTTGCCCGAAAGAAACATCTCCGCCGCTTCCATGCTCCAGCGGCTCTTATCTTCGGGATGAACCTGCCGGTACCATAGCACCGGATCCTCGAGCCACTCGGCTTGCGAAAATCCCAGAGTCGCTTCGATCTGCGGGCTCACATACGCCTCGCCGATACCACGATCGAGATACGCCATAAATACGACCGCCGGAAGTTGCTCGACCAGCGCCCGGTACTTAGCTTCCAGGTTCGGCAGGTGCGCGTCCGATTCGGGAGCTTGATCAAACCCCTGCACCAGGTGGTGCACGGCTCCTAAAGACCTGGCGATATCGTTGTCGTTCAAATATGTGCTGGCAAGCTCATTCAAGATCGCTTCCGCAGCTTCGGCGCTGAGCGCGTTCTCCCCGACGACCGGAGAAGCACCATCACTCGCCAGCGCCATCGCCAACTTTCCAGAAAGTACTCATCGAACGACACTCCGAATTTAATCCTCACCTTACTGCGTCGCCACGATCTTCCTGCTTCTCCAATTTGGTTCTTTATTCAGAGACGTCTGCGTGAACCGGCGCAGCGCATGAATCGCCCGGCCATACGTCTGTACAGCCTGCGCCGACAGCAACGAACCAGGCGGCTGATTCATAAACGGCATGAATTTATCGGGAAAACCCGGCATCGTGCATCCGATACAAATCCCGCCTACGTTCGGGCATCCACCAATCCCGCCCATCCATCCCCGCTTGCCCACGTTGCACTGCACCACCGGGCCCCAGCATCCCAGCTTCACAATGCACTTTGGAGATCCATATTCTTCAGCGAATTCGCCCTGCTCGTAATATCCTCCGCGATCGCATCCCTCATGCAACGTCGCGCCAAACAGCCACGTCGGACGCAGCGCCTCATCGAGCGGAATCATCGGCGCTCGCCCGCTCGTCATATACAGTAGATAGAGAATCGTCTCCATCATGTTGTCGGGCTGCGCCGGACACCCCGGAACACACACGATCGGAATCCCCGCCGTCGATTTCCATTCCCACCCCAGATAGTCCGGCAGTCCCATGCAACCAGTGGGATTCCCTTCCATGGCATGAATTCCACCGTAAGTTGCGCACGTCCCCGCCGCCATGATGGCCCACGCCTTTGGCGCCAGCCGATCGATCCAATCGCAAGTCGTGATCGGCTGGCCGGTCGCAGAATCGGTTCCAAACGAAGCCCAGTATCCTTCGGTCTTATTATTTTCGTTCGGAATGGAGCCTTCGACCACGAGAATGAAGGGCCTCCCCGATTTTCCTTCGGCCGCTTCGCGAAAAGGCCGAACGAATTCGTCTCCATTGTCAAAGGCTAGAAAAGGGTTGTAGAACCTGACTTTCGGAGTCCAGGGCAGGGCGCCCGTCACAATGTCTTCAATGCTCGGTTGCGTGGCCCCGGTCATTGCGATGGTGTCACCGTCGCAGCCCAGCCCCGCCGTCATCCACAGGATGTCTATTTCCTCCATCGTCGCGCTGGTGCCGATCTTTCCGGTTCGACCGACCTCGGAGTACTCCATCAAATCTCTCCCCGGCGCGCGCCTGTCAGCGCGTGCGTATTCTAGCTTATTTCGAACTTATCAGCGCTCCAAAACGACAGCCCGCACAAGCCCGGTGCGTCCCTATACCTTTGTGTATTTATCATTTCCTCAATAGCCCATCCGAGCCATTCCCATCCCTTGCCCGAATCGATAGTCTGTTCATGAGCAGACTTCGGGGGAGGGCTGTTCGACAAGCGTCCCAGGACTCAACGAGTCTTGGGACGTTTTGTTTTGTAGATGAATTTTGTTTCTTGAATGAGAATTTCCTGCCTCCCGATCCTGAATGTAGCGGACAATCATCCAATCCACCTGGCTGTTGTCGACGGTGAATCGATCGGCAGAAGTTGCGGATTTTGCAGTGCCTTGCCGGGTTCTGGCGACATAAGCCCGTTATCTTCAGTTGCTTGCGGCAGATTCTTTCGGACCAGTCGACACCGCGAACTTCCCAGAGGCCGGGCTCGCCATACACTTCGGCCGGACGAGCAGCGTCGAGCTCGCACTTCCGTCCGACGCGTAGGGGACTGTGGTAGGAAGACCCCTGGCGCACGAGACTCCCGGGTTGAACGCAGCCGGTCCCGATTCCCACCATCTTGAGTACGAGGGGTTGCAACGCTCCGCGTCGCATCTAAGCGATAGAATCGAGTTAGACAAGGGCCTCGTTCCAAGGAGGCGTATGAAACTTCTGATCGCATTGTTCCTGCTGGGCAGCTTTTCCCTCGCGCAGTCCAAGGTGGATTTTTCTGGAATTTTCCTGCGAACGCAAAGTGAGTTCCGGGGAACTCCCCAGACTGAGGTCCCGCGGATTCTTGAAATAAAGCAAACTTCCGACGAGGTAATCGTAACGGCAACGCAAAATGGCGAGACAGCCGTGGCGCACTATCGGCTGGATAAGAAATCGCAAGCAGTGCAAGCGCGGCTGAAGGGCCAAAACCTGGTTCTTAAGGGGACGGTCAAGAGCCAATGGCCAGGACTAGGTCTAGGGTTGGTCTCCCCAGGAATCGCGGAGAATGTCGAAGAGAAGTGGGAATTGTCTCCAGATTCACAGCAACTCGTGATCCGTACCAGGGAGAGCATGGGAGCCGGCCAGTTCGACAACTACGCTCGCTACAGCCGCGAACCCTCGTTGGAAGCCGCCCAGATTGCTGCGGCGTCAGCCACAAAGACGGGTTGCGAGACGACGCTTTCGATTTCGGCTCTAAGAAGCCAGACGGAAAAAACCCACAAATATCTTAACGGGGCTGCTTTGGGAATCGCCACCCTGGCACGAATTACCCGCTGCGTTTCTTATAATGCCGTTTTGTCGGGGGAATTCTTCAACGATTTGGAGCGTACGGAGAAACACGGTCAATTTCAATTTCATAGAAGAGATCAGACCGTGACCGCCTACTCCGGCGATCTGGTCCTAGAAATCGGACTTCTTCACGGGCATTGCGCAGCGCAAATCGGCGACTGGGTGTCAACCGGACCGCCGCTGCCGGAAGCAGCTCAGGATTTGCGCTTTAAGGTGCGCTGGCTGGGCGATCAGCCGAAAGATCTTGGAGAAGTCCCGTCTGAATTTCTGGTCGAGCCGTGGCGCGAATGGACCGAGCCAGAAGCCTCCTATCGGATGACAATTCCTGCGAGCGGCATCCCACTCGGAGATGACCTCGAAGTGCTGATCCTCTCCAAGAGCGGTGAGCAGTTGGCTTGCGTGAAGCGGCACATATAGCCGGCCAGGCTTACAATGTCGGCACCATGCGCCGCCGATCTCTTTTGTTGCTTCCTGTCATTCTGATTGCCACTGCGCTAGCGCTATCGACCGCGGATTCTTCTCCCGCTCCGACTCCGCCCATGGGCTGGAATAGCTGGGATTCTTACGGCACCACGGTGCGCGAGGCGCAGGTCAAGGCCAATGCGGATTGGATGGCGGAGCATCTTGCGAAGTATGGATGGAAGTACATCGTCGTCGACATCCAGTGGTACGAGCCGAACGCACAAGGGCACGACTATAAGCCGGGCGCTCCGCTGACCATGGATGAGTACGGGCGTCTGATGCCGGCCGTGAATCGCTTTCCGTCCTCGGCCAACGGTGCGGGGTTCAAGCCGCTGGCCGATTATGTGCACAGTAAAGGATTGAAATTCGGCATTCACATCATGCGCGGGATTCCGCGGCAGGCCGTCGAGAGAAGTCTTCCGATCAAGGGGACGGCGTATCGCGCGGCCGATATCGCCGACAAAGTGAATGCCTGCCGCTGGAATCCGGACATGTGGGGCGTCGACACTACCAAGCCCGGAGCTCAGGCGTATTACGATTCGATTGCGGAGTTATATGCGTCGTGGGGCGCGGATTTTATTAAAGCGGACGACATGGGGAGCCATCTCTATCAGCCGGCCGAGATGAAGGCACTCAGCCTTGCCATGCGCAAGACAGGGCCGTCGATGGTGCTCAGCATTTCGCCGGGACCGGCTCCGGTTTCGGAGGCGGCGTTCTTCGAGAAGTATGCCCAGATGTGGCGCATCTCGGATGATTTCTGGGATGACTGGAAACTGTTGCGCCAGCAATTCGACTTCACTCGCGACTGGGCGCAATTTGTGGGCAAGAACGGGACCTGGCCGGACGCGGACATGCTCCCGCTTGGTAAATTGAAGGTGACCGACAAAGAAGGTGGGGGCACGCCAACGAAATTTACGCCCGATGAGCAGCGGACTGTGATGACCTTGTGGAGCATCTTTCGCTCGCCGCTGATTTTCGGCGGAGACTTGCCCAGCAACGATGCGGCCACGACCGCGCTGATCACGAATGAAGAAGTGATCGAAGTCGACCAGCACAGCAGCGGCGGACATCAGGTGCTGGATCGAGGAAGCATTCGCGCGTGGGTCGCGGACGGGGCCAAGCCCGGCGAGCATTACGTGGCGGTTTTCAATTTGGGCGAGGTCGAAGAGAACGTCGATCTTCGCTGGCAGGACGTAGGGATTGCTGCGCGCCCCGCCACGGTGCGAGATTTGTGGAAGCACCAACCGCTCGGCTCAGCGAACGGAGTGCATGTTCGCCTTAGGCCGCACTCGTCACTGTTATTCGGCGTTCGCCAGTAGCGCTGGAGAGTTGAGAATTGAAAACCCCGCTTTACGGGTTGGCTTGAGGAGTCTCGGGTGGCTTGGCTGGCTCTTCCGGCTTCTCGCCGTGAAAGACACGCGAGATCCCGCGGACGATGCGGCGCATGGGTAATTCGCCTTTGGCGTCGGCAAAGAAGATTTCGCCAGTCCGGCTGCCGCGGTAGTACCAGCGCTTGAGCAGGGCGAGATGTTCCATGGTCTCGAGCGCAGACCTTACAGGAGTCGGCGGAAGCGAATGCAGACTCTCTTGGACGCGTGCTTCCATCGCTTGCGATTTTGCATGCTCGGCGGGCTGAATGTTGAAAGCGACCGGGCCGGAAATTCGTCCACACTCAATGCGGAAGAATGCGACCGAGCCGACGCTGGAACAGGGCTGAATCATGAGCGCAGAGAAGCGGTCGAGACGCTGGACGATCTCGGGAAGCTGGCTCACGACGGGCTTCAGCTTTTCGACGCGCGCGTGGATCGCCGCAGCTTCTTCAAACGCAAGGTTGGCGGACGCGGTTTCGCGCCCGGTCGAGAGTTCACGAAGCAGAGAATCTCCGGCGGAATCAAAATAGGCCTGCACACGGTTTACTTCAACGACGTATTCCTCGTCGGTGCATCCTTTGAAACAGGGAGCCAGGCACATCTTCATCTCGGAGTAAATGCAGCCGGGAAATTTGGGGTCGGGATGCAGATCGTCGACGCAGCGGCGCATCTTGAAGAAGTCGAGCGAATCGTTCATGAACTTTTCGGCGGCGACACGAGAAACGAATGGGCCGTAGTAGAGCGAACGCCCGTTGAGCCGGCCCAGCCGCGTGGTGATGGAAGCGCGCGGATACTGGTTGTCAAGGTGCAGCTTTACCAGCGGTGCGAAGCGGAAGCGCATGCGGTTGGAGTAGGTTTTGGGAAATGTGGAACGCAGAACGCGGTAGAGCAGGAATCCGGATTCGAAATCGGATCCGGTTGGCGCGTATTCGATCGAGTGAACCCGGTCGCGCAGGTTGAGTTTTTTGGTGCGCTCTTCGAGCGGGCCGAGCAGGCGCTGCAGGCGGCGTCGCAGGTTTGCGGTCTTGCTGACGTATGGTTCAGCATGAGCGTCCGCTGCCCGCAGAAGAAAAACCGCCGGGGCTGCAGGGACTGAGGAGAAGACGTCCGCATCCCGCTCAGGCGCGAATTCCAGGCGCTCGGTCAGCACGAGATCATTCTAGTTTGCGAGCGCGCTGGGCGCACGGGGGAGAACTTCGTTCGCCACGGTTTTTCTCGGATTCAGACGGAGAAATCCATGTCAGAGAAATAGAACCTGTCACGCCCGGACAACGCGAAGGATTTATCGAAAGCTCGCGCTCTTAACCCGCTCGCGATAATCCTGGCCCTCCATGGTGACTATGCGGCACATTTCGAGGAGGCGGGAGCGCATGCGGTCGCCGATGCGATCGCCTAGAGTCTCTCTTTCGGCCGCGTACTTGGCGGCTTCGGAACTGCGACTGCCCGCGTTGCCGTTCAGTCGATCGCGCTCGGTGAGGTTGGGGTAGTTGGTCGTGATAATGGTCGTGCGATTATCGTTGTAGCGGGTGTTGAGGATGAGACTCACGGTGTCCCAAACCCACTCTGTGGGCCGGACTGCGCCAAGTTCGTCGAGAACCAGAACCTCGGTTTCGAAGACAGGACGGAGCACATCCAGTTCCGTAGTTTTGACAGAATCGTTGTATGAATTCTGGATCTGCTTGAGTAACTCGCGGTAATCGTAGAACAGACAAGCGATGCCTTTGCCGACGATCAGCTCCTTAATCATTCCCACGGCCAAGTGAGTTTTGCCTACGCCAATTGTGCCGATGATCAGCAGTCCGGTTTTGTCGATGGGATACTCTTCGACAAATTTGCACGCCGCCATACGAGCCGGGGCCAGGGAACGATAAGGGCCGTCGAATTCGAAGTTGGAGAGTTCGCAGTGTTCGTACCGGCGCGGAATGCGGGCGGCGGCCATCAAGGACTGTCCCCGGGACCGCAGTTGGCAGTCGCAACGGGTCACGCGGCGGTCGTTGCGGCTGCCCGCCGTCTTGGCGCTGGCAGTGACGGTCTTCCATCCCGTTCCCTCGCATAGGGGGCAAACTGCGGGCGCTTTCATCCCCCGGGAGTGGACGGACTTCGCGTCGATCGTCTTCGACTCTGCCATCTTCGACTCAGCCATCCCCGATTCTTCCGTCTTCGATTCTGCCGTCCTCGAGCCCGTCATTTTCAAACCAATTCTCCTCTTTTGACTTTGCACCCGCGGGCCGCTTCTGCGCAAGCCGGAAACCTTGGCTGCCTGTGTACATCCTGTGAAGGAAGAGGGTCGGCTGTGGAGGGCGTAGGAAAACCCGTCGGCGGGACCGGAAAGGCGCTCGGGTAGCCCCAATTCGGGCCCAAGGAGTGCGAAACGGGCTTCCGGCGCGGATTTTCACAGTTGACTTTCGCAGCAGACGGAGGAGAATACAAGCCGTCAGGTTTCCCAACTCAGCCAGCCAACTTTTCTTCCCGGTGTAGGCTGGGCACGAAAGAGACCTGCGAGGAGAGACTATGAATAAAGCCGATCTGGTTGACAAGATCGCAGGTGCATGTGAAATCAGCAAAGCACAGGCCACGACCGCCATTGACACCGCCGTCGACAGCATTACGGGTGCGCTCCGCAAAGGAGACCGGGTGGCGTTGATAGGCTTCGGCACCTTCTCGGTGTCGCAGAGAAAAGCACGGAACGGGCGCAATCCGCAAACCGGCGCCACTATCAAAATCGCCGCCCGCAAAGTTGCGAAGTTTAGTCCTGGAGCCGAACTCAAGAAGTCAGTCAACAAGAAATAGTCTGCAAGCCGAAAACATTTGGCCAAACGGCAGGGGGTCGGCCCTGCCGTTTTTCTTGTGCCTAACCGGAACTCCCAGCCTCGCGAATGATGCAGAAGCTTCGCAACAGTTCCAGATCTCCTGGGGATTTGGGGAAGCATGTGGAATAATTACCTGGCGGAGAAATAACATGTGGAGAGCGCTCGTGCTATGTGTGCTGGCGGCAACCGCCGGGGCACAGAAGACCCACCCGATCCTCGCCCTCGGATCGCCGGCGCCGAACTTTGAACTTCCAGGCGTCGATGGGGCAATCCATAAACTCGCCGACTACTCATCCAGCCAGGTCCTGGTGGTGGTCTTCATGTGCAACCATTGCCCGATTGCTCAAATGTATGAGCGCCGCATTACGCAGCTTGCGGCGGACTATAAGGATCTTGGTGTCGCCGTCGTTGCGATTCAACCGAATGATCCGCAGGCCATCCGAATCGATGAACTCGACTCCTCCGACATCAGCGACAGTTTAGAGGAGATGAAGATCCGGGCCGAGTATAAGCATCTGACTTACCCGTACCTCTATGATGGCCAAACGCAGTCGGTAACGGACGCCTACGGCCCACAGGCCACGCCGCACGCCTTTGTATTCGATCGCGATCGCCGTTTGCGCTATGAAGGCCGCATGGACGACAGTTATCGCGTCGAACTGGTGAAGACCCACGAAGTGCGCGATGCCATTGATGCGCTCCTGGCTCATCGAGAAGTTGCGGTAAAGCACACCGGCGTATTCGGCTGTTCCACCAAGTGGAAAGAAAAGCAGGCTTCGCGGCTTGCGGCCCTCGGGAAAATCGAATCTCAACCCGTGAAAGTTGAAATGGCCTCAGCTGCGGACTTGAAGGCGTTGCGAACCAATCCCACGAAGAAAACTTTGCTGATCAGCTTTTGGGCGACCTGGTGCGGGTCATGCCTTCACGAATTCCCGGATTTCGAGGATACGTTCCGAATGTACGGAGTACGCGACCTGGAATTAGTGACGGTGGCGGCCAACATGCCCGACGAGAAGAACTCCGTGTTGCGCGTGCTTGAGAAGATGCATGCCACCAGCCGCAATCTACTGTTTTCGTCCGACGATACAGCCGCTTTGCAGGCTGCCTTTGACCCGACGTGGGAGTCAGCTGTGCCTTATACGATTCTGATTGCTCCTGACGGCAAAGTGCTCTACCGGCAACAAGGCTCGGTCGATATTTTGGAATTGAGAAGAGCCATTCTCGCATCCTTGCCGTCAGACTATGACGGCTTCAACAAATACTGGTCGGCACCATGAAGACGCACTCTGGCTTGCGGTGCCTTAACTACTCGTCGCCCCGATGTTTGATCATTGTCTGGTTGCCGATGGGACTGCTGGAGTTGCTGTGAGCGTGTTCCCGTCAATCACCGTGACGCCTCCCGCCATAGTCGCCACATAAGCTTTGTTTGTTTGGCGATCCACCGCGATCGCATATGGAGCCTTCCCCGTTTTCACTGTTGCGACTACTTTGTTGAGCGCTCCATCGATTACGCTCACGGTATCGCTGTGTGTGTTCGCAACATAGACTCTGTGCGTCTTTGAATCGATCGCAACATCCTGGGGACGCTCTTCCACCGGCAACGTTGCAATCAACTTCTCGCTCGCCGCATCGATGACAGTCACGCTGTCGCTCCCATAGTTGGCGACGTAGACTCGCTTCGCTGGCGCATCGACCGCGACCGCACAGGGGATCTCGCCCGTAGCTACTGAGGTTACAGCGTTGGTATTCTCGTCGATCACCCACAGCTTCCCGCTGCCGGAACCGGTCAGATAGATTTTCTTGGTCGCGTCGACCGCTGTAATCCCCCAGAGGTGTTTATCCACATCGATGGTCGTTACGCTCTCGTTCCTGCCGTCAACCAGGGTGACTTTGGCATCTTCGTAGCTGGTCATGTAGATCTTGTCGGGCCGGGATTCCCAGGCGATCGCATCGGCCTGCACGCCCGCTTTCAGAATGCTGGTCTGATTCGTCTTGCCGTCAATCACAGTCGTCGTGTTGCTGAATGTCTTCGACACATATACCTTGTCGGTGAGCAGATCCACAGCCACCACATACGGCAGGTCGCCAACCGGCACGGTCGCGGTAACGGTATCCGTCGTTCCATCGATCACGCTGACCGTTCCGCTCCCCGAGTTGGCCACGTAGATCCGGTTCGTGATCGGGTTGACCGCAATCGCCTCTGGCTCCGTGCCCACCTTCACAGACATTGCCGAACCATCCCCTGCATTAATCACCGTTACGGTCCCGCCGGCAGTGTTTACCGCGTACGCTTTGTGATTTCCGTCATTCAACACGATCCCGCGCGGGCTGATCTCCAATCCCGACGCGACCGGACGCCTTAACCGCGTGGAGGGTCGACTGGCCCACGCCTTCGGCCGTCCCAGCGAAACGATCGCATCCTCGAAGAGCCGGTTCTGCGTGGCGTTGGTGAAAATTTTGTCGCCATGGCCCATATTCATGTAAGTCATTTTGTACTTCGTGTTCGTCCACACAACCGGCAAGTCTCCAGCGGTCAGCACATCTTTGAGGCCCAGCGGATAATTTGACGGATCGAAGGTGACTAGAACTCGCACGTCTTTGTTCAGCCGGGGACTGGGCTTCCACACGTACCACTCGTTGGCAGGAGCGACAAAAGCTTCCGGCAGATTCGCTGTCGCCGGATGCGTCCGATCGTCCACGACAAGCCGAGCCGGCAAGGGCGGCCAACTGTTGATGTGAAATACGGCTCCGCCCAGAAAGTCCACGAACCACGGCCAGTTCGTATCCTTGTCGTTGTAACCGGCCGCGTGAAATCCCAGCCACGCCCCCCCGCCCTCGATATAGTGCTGAAAAGCCAGCCTCTGATCCGCACCGCTGGGCGACTCGTTGAGCCAAATGACGACCTGATATTTCTTCAAATACTCCGGATTCAAGTTCGTCCAGTCAGTGGTCGAATCGAAAACGAAGTGATCTATCGCCGCCAGACCAGAAAAGAATGTCAGCGCCTGTTCCGCAAACTGGACGTGGTCCGGCTCCGCTTTCGAAGCATAAAACGCGACGACTTGAAACGGTGCAGGCTGACCAGCCTCAGGATTCACAGTCTGTGCCATGCTTGCGTAGACGGGGATGAGCCAGGCGAAAGCCGCCACAACCAGACAGCAACGTGAGCGATACATCGAACGAATCCGAAGCGAGAGTGACATTAAGAGTCCTCGTGTGGCGGCGCGGAATTCTGCGGAGCTTCGCTGTCGTGCGTCCGGCGACGACGGGACATCGCCAGCGCACTCTCGATTGAGCGCACAAGCGCCGAACTGCTGAGAGATTTCAGAAAAACACGATGTGAAGGGAACAAGAGGTCGCTACCTGATGCTCGGCTCGTGCTAAAATTTGCCCCTACTCCTTATATTCAGGGAACTGTGACTTTGCAAGTAGGTCGGCCAGATTCTGTTTCAGAAAAGGTAGTTTAAGGAGCCATCATGCACCGCAAGCCCTCCTGGATTCTCGTGCTGGCGTGCTTAAGTTTGCTGTCTCCTGCAACCGCTCAGACAGGCAAGAAAACCGCGACCGGTAAGGCTGTTGCCAGCAAAACAGTTGATGCAGAAGGCCATCAATGGTGGCAGCATGCAGTGTTTTACGAAATTTATCCGCGCAGCTTTGCCGATAGCAACAACGACGGAATCGGCGATCTCAAGGGAATCACCTCGAAACTCGATTACCTCAAGGACCTCGGCGTCGACGCCATCTGGATTACTCCCTGCTTCCCTTCGCCGCAAGTCGACTTCGGCTACGACGTCTCCGATTACGAAAATATCGATCCCATGTACGGGTCACTCACCGATTTCGACATGCTGGCCAGCGAGGGAAAGAAAAATGGGATTCGCATCATCCTCGATTTTGTCGTAAATCATTCTTCCGATCAGCACAAATGGTTTCTGGATTCAAAGTCGTCGCGAACCTCGGAGCATCGCGATTGGTATATTTGGCGCGATGGAAAAGGGTCGGGACAGCCGCCGAATAATTGGACCTCGCTTTTCGGCGGTTCCGCGTGGACACTTGATGCCGCGACGAGTCAGTATTACTACCACTTCTTCTACCAGCAGCAGCCCGACCTGAACTGGCGCAATCCGGCCGTGCGGGACGCGATGTTCGACGTTACACGATTTTGGTACAAGCACGGCGTTTCGGGCTTTCGCCTGGATGCGGTGGACACGCTGTTCGAAGATCCTAACCTGCACGACAATCCCGTGTTGCCCGGCAAGAATGCTTTCGGCGATCCGAACGAGGAAAATAAATACAACGCGAAATTGCCCGAGGTACATGAGGTATTGCGCGAGCTACGCAAAGTCGCGGACGAAAATAACGGTGTGTTGATCGGTGAAACCTGGACTGCCGACATTGCGGAACTGAACAAATATTACGGCCAAGGCAACAACGAGCTGCAGCTGCCCATGGACTTTCTCTTCACCACGGTCAACAAGCTGTCACCCGCCGACTTCCGCAAGCAGATCGCCGCCGTGGAGTCCGCTTCCGGCTGGCCGACGTTCGTGATCAGCAATCATGACATCGTCCGCTCCTACGACCGCTACGGTGACGTCGAACATAACGATCAAATCGCGAAGCTCATGGCCGGGCTGTATCTGACTCTGCGCGGAACGCCCATCATGTACTACGGCGAAGAAATTGGCATGAAGACGACGACGCCCACGCGCAAAGAGGATGTGAAAGATCCGATCGGCCGCACCGGCTGGCCCAAGGAAAAGGGTCGAGACGGCGAGCGCACGCCCATGCAGTGGGATGAGAGTGAGAATGCAGGTTTCTCCAAGGTTATGCCGTGGCTTCCCGTGCCTCCGACGGCCAAGACGCACAACGTTGCCGATGAATCCAAAGATCCAGAATCGGTGCTGAACTTCTATAAGAAGATTCTCAAGCTGCGGCGCATGAATCGGGGGCTTTTGGATGGAGCCTATGTCCCACAGAATCAAAATGACCAGAACGTGCTCTCCTACCTCCGAACATATAAAGATCAGACGGTGCTGGTGGCCCTGAATATGTCCGGAGCGGAGCAAAAGGTGAGCTTTGACCTGATCAAGGGCGGCTTCACTTCGGCGAAGAGCCTGCTAGCGACCACAAAATCTTCGGCCGCGGGAAATGTCGTGACGCTCGAACCTTATGGCGTTTTTATTGGCCAGCTCGTGAAGTGAGTGGAGTCGCTTACTCTCCGCTGAGAATTCTCCCCTCGCCGTCGGGTATAGAATACGCACGGTGACAGCATGCACGAACTGTCGATTGCGATGGGCATAGTCGACGCCGCGCTGGATGAGGCTCAGCGTCGCGGCGTGCAGGTCAGCGCCGTACATCTTAGGCTGGGCGCGCTTTCGGGCGTGGTGAAAGATGCACTGATGTTTTCTTACGAAGTCGCCTGCCAGGATACGCCGCTGCAGGGATCGCAACTGATCGTGGAGGACGTTCCTGTCATCGTGTTTTGCCCACAGTGTCAGGAAGTTCGGACGCTGCCGTCCGTGCAACTATTTCAGTGCCCGGAATGCAGCACGCCGACGATGGACGTGCGCCAGGGCAAGGAGCTTGAGGTGTTTGCTCTGGAAGTGCAAGAAGATGCGATGCGGGAATCGGAGGTAGCCGAGTGAGCGAGCCTCGTCTGCTGCAAGTCCGCAGGAACGTGCTGAAGCAGAACGACGTGATTGCACGGTCCCTGCGAGAACAATTCCGCGCGGCGGGAGTATTCGTCGTGAGCCTGGTTTCAAGTCCGGGCTCGGGGAAGACGACTTTCCTGGAGAAGACGCTCACGCAGTTGCAGCCTCGTTATCGAGTGGCGGCTCTGGTGGGAGATCTGGCCACTGAGAATGACGCTGTGCGACTGGCACGCAGCACGGCTCCGGTGAAGCAGATCACAACCGGAACGCTGTGCCATCTGGAAGCTGCGATGGTGCAGAATGCGCTGCGGGACTGGGATTTGGAGCAACTGGATTTTCTTTTTATCGAAAATGTTGGCAACCTGGTTTGTCCGGCCTCGTATGACCTTGGCGAGAACCTTCGTCTGGTGCTGATGTCGGTAACTGAAGGTGAAGACAAGCCGTTGAAATATCCAACGATCTTCAACAGCGCCGACGTGGCGGTTGTTACCAAGAACGAACTCGCGAGCGCAGTGGAGTTTGACTGGAACGCCGCGCGGACGAGCATTCAGTCGGTGCGTCCGGGAATGCAGATTTTTCGCCTCTCGGCGAAAACCGGCGAAGGGATGGAAAAGTACTTGAGCTTTCTGTCGCAGCAGCTAGCCGAACACAGAGCTGTGACGCCGGTCTGATCGATGCTATCGAGGAGACGCAGCAAAGATACATCTCAACGACCGCCGGTATCTGAATTCTAGAAGCCGTATTTGGCGACGATTTTCTTTTCTTTCTTCCCGATGACTGCGATTGCCGCGTGTTCCGCAGGCAGAGAAAATGTGAGCGGAACTCCGGTGGCCTGATCGCGAAGATTGACCGCCGCGTCGTGCACCGAGTCGGAGACGAAGACATAAAGTACGGAGTCCGCCAGGAGAGTGGGAAAGACCAGCACACCGGGCGTCAACGACGATTGGATGCTGAACATCGGAGCGATCTTCAGCCGGGCGGCGACAGACGTGTACAACTCCGCAGTGGCTTCCGCGTTGTCGGCGAGTTCCACGGGATAGGCCGTCCAGAAGATGACTCCCTTGCCATGAGGAGTCTCTTTGAAAGTCGAGCCGTCGTCAAAGCGAAGAGAATCCAGCCAGTTTTGTTGCTGTTGGCCGAAGGCAAGCGACAGCGAGCGATCCTGTAAGCGAATGGTCGCGTTGTGATAGGTGAGCGGTTCCACGTGGGCGGGAAGTCCAAGGTCGGCGGCTCGATGCACGATCTGCCAGTGCTGGTCGCGGTCGACCGGGCCGGTGACGAGCAGGTTGCCCCCCGCGTCAACGTACTTCAAGAGCGCTCGCCATGCCGCTTCGCTCAGCGCCTGCGGAGATGGCAGAATGACCAGCTTGGGCAAGCCTAACTTCTCGATCTGATTTTCTGCGATCACATAAGCGGGCAGGTGCGCATCGTAGGTCAGGGCGCGAACCGCGCGCTGCTGGGCCGCCACTTGAAAATCTGCCAGCACGGAGTACTGCGCGGCTTGCGATGTGACGATTGCGATCGAAGGCAGCTGCGGATCTCGCAGATGTTCACGCAGCGACGGAGCGAATTGCGCGTAGGCGCGAAGAAGCGTGGCCTCCGGCTTCTCGGTGTAGTCGGTGCGGACTGCGCCGATCGGAGTTTCGTTGCTCTCCGTCATGTAGGAATTCGTGTTCCACAGCCACTCGATGGCGCCGGAACCCTGAATGAAGGACGTGGCGATCTTCCGCTCCAGAAGAGCGGCCTCGCTCGCCGGTGTGCGCCGGGCGATTTCGTCGAGGTTCAACTGACGCTGCAGTCCCGTTTCCTGAATCAACATGGCCTGCCCTGGTTGCTTGGCGGCCAGCGAATCCCACAGGATGTTGTCGTCGAGCCACCAGGAATGGTTCGTAGTGAAGTCGACAGACTGGCCCCAGAAGGCGGGAGAAAGGCGGTCCTGAATTCCGCCTTCATCCTGGCCGACGGTGACGAGCTGTTGCGACCCGGTAGAACGAATCGTGTCATGCATGGTGCGTGTCCAGTGGGCGAATGATTCCTGCGCGAACAGAAAATAATCGTTCAGCCGGAGTGATGTCGTTCCGGTGTACATGCCGCGCGCTGCGAACTCGTCTTCTGTGGGAAGACTAATTGTTCCCGCGACGGAGCCGGGCGAAACATTCCACTGCGCAGCTAGCTTGGCGCGATCCGGATACCGTTGGCCCAGCCAACCATTCCAGGCTGCGAGTTCGATTGCGTCGCCGTTGGGGCGCGTTTTCCAGAGGTGCTCCGAGAAACTGGGCTCGTTGATCAGATCCCACGCCAGATATGGCACATCATGGAAGCGCGCGACGACGGATGAAATCAGAGTCTGCTGACGCCGCACGGCCTCAGGATCGAGAAATGCATTCGTCCCTCCGAGAACGTCGGGAAGAAAAGCGAAAAAATTGAACTGCACCGGCAGGTCATACTTGCGAGCGGTCATCAGGTAGGCTTCAAGCGTGCGCAGCGTGCGCTCGTAGGGCTGGCCGTTTTCGTCGAACAATTTGTCCCAACCACTCCACCAGCCCGTGCGAATCATGTTCAATCCAGCGTCGTGAATCTGCGCGAGATCCTGATTCCACACGTACGCGTTGGGATGATCGAAAAAGAGTCGCTGCACTTCGCTGGACATGTAAGTTGTGCCGACTACGGCAAAGGGATGGCCGTCGAGTTCGAAGTAGTCGTGATTCACGCCGAGATGCGGGCCAGAACGGAGTAACGATTCGTCGCGAATCCAGAACGCGGAATGGTAGATGGCGCGAACTCGGTCGCCTTCCATCAACTGCGCCTCGATGATGTAGAGGCCCTTGCCTGCGGGAGGCGGCAGCGCGACCGGCTCGTTCGGCGAGGCTGAAAGATTGACCCGACTCGAGGGCTGCGCTTCGGCATACGTCGTAATCTTCAACGAGACAGGACTTGTGGGCGATTCGGCCGCGTGCCATTGCACTTGCAAGTCCACAGGCTCGCCGGGCAGGTAGAGCGGCAAGGCGGGTCGCACGGTGAATTCCTCTGCTCCCTGCATCGCCCGGTCCACAAGCGTTCGGATAAAGATGGCATTGTCAAAAAATGCGGGCGTGAGCTCGGCGTTCACAAAAATCCAGCGACCGCCGTCGAAGCCGTTGCGGTAGTGATCGACCTGGATCGCCGGCGCCGAAAGTTTGCGGCCGTGCTGTGTGCCCCAGGCCAGGGAGTCGAGGCGTGCGTCAATAGATCCGGCAGCGCCGCCGCGATGGTAAAGGTCAACCGCGCTGAGTCGTATCACCGGGCTGAAGGCGCGCTTCCAGGCGAACGCGGGGAGTTGCAACGGCAGGTCAGGATTCGGCTGAAACTGTAGTTCGCTGGAGCCGGGAGTTTCCTGATACTGGTCGATCAAAAGCGGGCGGATGAATCGGACACTGTAGTCGCGAAGATGCCAGCCGCTGGAGTCGTGGTAAGCGGCGCGAGTAAACGGCATGCCGCCGAGCACGAGAAGATTGCCTCCGCGGTCCAGGAACTGCTTGATTGCGGGCCACGCGTCTTCAGGAAAAGAAGAGCCGTAGGGAAGAACCAGAAGGCGGGTCGAGTCCGCTGCAAGGGCGGCTTGCATGTGATTGGCATCCGCCGGCTGCGCCCCGGGCAAGATTGCGGACAATTGCGCCGAGGGGACAGCCGAGTCTGCAGCTGGAAACCCAGGTTCGATGAACACAACCGTTGCCGACATCGCGGATTGGGCCAGGGGCGTAGCGTGGCTGACCAGGAAAAACAAGGAGGCGACCGCCAAGAGCGCAACTTTTAGCATGAGTATAGCCTGATGAAGATTCAACAGGAGAAACGATTGCAGTCTCGGGCAAGGGCTTTCGATTGTCAAGCACTGTCAACCAAGAGAAACGATTTTCTAGAGGATGAATTCGATGCCATATTCAGAAAAATGCGTAAAATCGCACTCCGGCGATGCTATGATGGCGCGTTCGTTAGTTCGCGGAATCTGATTTCGCTATCTGGATTCCTGCAATCTGATTCGCACACTCTTCGAAGGGTGGATACAGCACTCATGGCGATGGCAGCCCCTAACACTTCTCCGAAAATCGCGCCCAGCGTTCCGTCCTCATACACAGGCGCGCTGGCAGTCATCACGACGCTGTTTTTCATGTGGGGCTCCCTCACATCTCTGAATGATGTGCTGATCCCCTATGCTCAGCATGTTTTTAAGATCAAGCTGGATGCGAGCATGCTGATTCAAACCGCCTTCTTTTCTGCCTACTTTGTTTTTTCGATTCCGTCGTCGAAGATCATCGATTGGATCGGATACAAGAAAGCGATCATCGTTGGGCTTTCGACCATGATCGTAGCTTGTTTGGCGTTCTATCCTGCGGCGAGAATCCCGTCCTTTCCGTTCTTCCTTGTCGCTCTGGTGATTCTCGCAACGGGAATTACAATCCTTCAGGTCGCGGCGAATCCATATGTCGCGATCCTGGGGAATCCGAAGACCGCATCGAGCCGCTTGAATCTCACTCAAGCTTTTAACTCGCTCGGCACTACGATTTTTCCTTGGGTCGGCGCTCACCTGATTCTTGGGACCACAGCAACAGCAATTGCACGAAATGGCTCTCAAGAGGCCGATGCAGTAGTGAAGCTTTACGTTTATTTTTTCAGCCTTGCACTTTTGCTGCTGGCTGTCGCCATTGGCCTTTTTAAGCTGCCTAAGATAGAGTCCGCCGAACACCGCATAGGAGAGAAGGTATCGGATTCGGTTTGGAAACATCCAAACCTCATTTACGGCGCGATTGGGATTTTCGTGTACGTAGGTGGTGAGGTGGCCATTGGCAGTTCCATCGCGAACTACTTGGCGCTGGATAACATAGGTGGCTTCGTATCATCTTCGACGCTTCCCGACGCAGCGGTCCGCTACCGAGCGGCCTTGGCGGAGGCGGCCAAGTACATCTCGCTGTACTGGGGCGGGGCTATGGTGGGCCGGTTTATTGGATCGGCTCTTCTGCAGAAGATTAAGACGAGCACATTGCTTGCCTTTGCCGCAATCATGGCCGCGCTGCTGGTCACAGTTTCAGTGCTCAGCGCCGGCCACATCGCGATGTGGTCGATCCTGGTTGTCGGATTGTTTAATTCGATTATGTTTCCATGCATCTTCACTATGGGCATAGAGGAACTTGGTCCGCTGACCGGGGATGGGTCTGGCATCTTAAACATGGCGATTGTGGGCGGAGCCATCATTCCCTATCTCGTCGGGCGTGCCGCAGTGTTGATCAACAGCCATTACTACCCCGCGATGGTTGAGGGAGAGACCAGTTGGGGACAAGGTCTGCACTATGCACTCATCCTTGCAACCTTATGTTATCTCTATATTCTCTTCTTTGCCCTTAGCGGCTCGAAGCCAAATAGCCAGCGATACGCTAAGGCGTAGCTGCGCACCATAAAGCGGATAAGGTGGTTCGATGACATTTGCGAACGAATTAAATATTCGATAGAAAAATCATGGCGCAAATCAAGAAGCCTGCCCAAAAGCCAGCCGTGATTACTCTCAAAGCCGTTGCCCAGCATATTGGATTGACTCCCGGCACGGTATCTGCGGTCCTCAACGATTCGCCGTCGGCTCGTTCGATTCCGCAAGAGACCAAGAACCGAATTCATGCGGCCGCCAAGGAACTTAACTACCGGCCAAATTTCTTCGCGCGCACCCTGCGCAACAAACGGACCTATACCATCGGAGTGATTGCGGAAGAGATTGGCGACTCCTACAGCTCCGCAATCATCAGCGGCATCGAGCAATATCTAAGAAAGCGCGATTACTTCTTTCTGACCGTGGTGCACCGGCACGATCCTGAACTGCTAAACCGCTACTCGCAGCTGCTCTCGGAGCGCGGAGTCGAGGGCATCATCACCGTGGATACGACTGTGCAAGAAGAACCCATGCTGCCGACGGTTGCAGTTGCCGGCCACAAGAAGATGAAAGGCGTCACCAATATAACCCTCGATCACGTGCGGGCGGCGGTCCTCGCTCTGAATCACTTGAAGGATCTTTCCCACGAACGAGTCGCCTTCATGAAGGGGAATCCGCTCAGCTCCGATGCGAATGATCGCTGGGACGCGATCTGCCAAGTCGCAGCGAAGATTGGGATGAAGATCGATCCTGAACTCATCGTTCAGATTGACACCGATGACCCGACGCCGATGTTGGGTTATCCGTTCGCCAAGGAATTGCTGGCGCGCAAGCAGCCATTTAGCGCGCTATTTGCCTACAACGACATCTCGGCGATCGGGGCGATTCGAGCCTTGCAGGAACAAGGACTGCGCGTGCCGCATGATGTTTCGGTGTTAGGGTTCGATGACATCCCTGGGGCGGCGTTTCACACTCCGAGTTTGACCACGGTCCAGCAACCCTTGAACCGAATGGGAGAAGTAGCTGCCCAAGTCCTGCTCGAACGCATTCACGAGAAAAAGGAATATCCCGCGGACATCGCGATTGAGCCCGCGCTGGTCGTGCGGGAATCGACGGCCAAGGCGAACGGTACCTTCTAGCGCGGCGCTTCCGCTATAGTTACCGCAGAGCCTGCCTCCCCATTCATGCCCTCTTCTCACCCACCCAACACAGCCACTTCCGCTCGATCACTTACGTTGGCCGCTTACGCGTCGTTCGTACCGATCGGGATTGCGACCGTGCTGCTCGGTCCGATGCTGCCGACGTTGTCGGCGCGATGGGGGCTGAACTATGCACAGCAGGGCGCGCTTTTTACCGTGCAATACGTGGCTTCAACGTTTGCCGTCGCGTTTTCGGGAGTGCTGGTTGCGCGCTGGGGATTTCGATTCGCCATGAGGGCCGGACTTCTGCTGATGGGCGCAGGTGTCGGCCTTCTGCTCGTCGGCCCCAGAGTGTTGGGAATCTTCTGCATCGGAGTGTATGGAGGAGGACTGGGGCTGGCCGTTCCCGCGGGGAATTTGCTGGTGGCGGCGGCGAATCCCGCCCGGCGCAGCGCAACCCTGAACGTGCTCAACTTCTGCTGGAGCGCGGGTGCGGTCACGTGCCCGTTTCTGGTGGCAGCGGCAGTGAAGGGCGATCGCGTCACGGCCTTCCTGGCAATTCTGGCTGGCATCGCCTTGCTGATGGCGATCGGGATCGCCGTCATGCCCTCATCCGTCGTCGAGCCCGCGAGAAAAGATCCCACGCCGAAGACGGGCCTGGCGATTCCATGGAAGAATCGCACCTTCATAATTCTGGCGGCGCTTTTCTTTCTTTACGTCGGCGTCGAGAACGGATTCGGACTCTGGCTGGCAACCTACTCCAAGAGCCTAGCGAACATGTCGCCTACGATGGCGATCGTAACGTCATCTTTTTTTTATGCAGCGATAACGCTCGGAAGATGGGTGGCGCCGTTGCTGCTCCGCTTGGCGGGCGAAATTCGACTGGTGCAGATCGGGTTGCTGGTTGCTTGTGCGGGCATGGCTGGTCTGGTTTTGTCGCACGGTCTGCGCGGTGTTGTGGCAAGTGCCTGCCTGGCAGGGCTGGGGCTTTCTTATGTGTATCCCATAACAATTTCGCTCTTGTCCAGTGAGTTTGGCCCCGACTCATCGCGCCTGGGGTCCATCATGTTTACACTCTCCAACATCGGAGGGGGCCTGCTTCCGTGGATCGTGGGCGTTTCGTCGACCCGTTTCGGCAGCCTCAAGGCGGGACTTGCCGTGCCCCTGATTGGATGTGTGGGATTGCTCGCTCTCTACTCCAGGGAATGGAGCCTAACGAAAGCCGAGCGAAATGCCAGGTTGCCCGCAGTTTAGGCGCCGACAACCCTCGACGCCAGCCGCGCCAACCGGACCAGCCGGTACAACGGAAACAATGTTCCAGGTAGACGGACTGCCTGCCATTCGCCCGGCCCGGGTGTGAAGGTAAGACGCTGCAGAAATCGCAGTCGATCGGCGGGCCGCTCCCGCATGCGCATCATCAGGCGGAAGTAGGCCAAGGACTCCGCGTTGATTTTCGCCTCGGTCACAATGTGAGATCGGATCTCATCCACCAGCAGGAGCGTCGCAGGATCTTTCCCGAACTCCGCTTGCGCCGCCGGAGGAACGGGAGCTTCTAGAAGCCGGTTCGCCAGAAGCATGCTCACGCGCACGATGCGCTCAATTCCTAAGGCCGCGGCCTGCGACTCGATCCAGCTCCAGTTCAGAGTCGGCAGGCTCATGATGCGTGCGATGTCGCACAGCCAGATCAGGCGTCCCCACACATGTTTGGCGCCGTGCGCCGACAGGATGAGAAGCAAGTCTTCAGACGAAGGCGTTTTCATGGCGTGGCCCGCGACCGTGGCCGTCGCGGCTCTGCGGAACACGCCGTCCATATCGAAATCAATGGCATAGAACCGAGGCTGAATCGCCCACTGTACTTCGAGCAGATTCGGACCAGCCGCGCCGTCGAACGCATATTCGTAGCCCGATTTGAGATAGGCGCGTTCCTCGGTCGGCGAAAACTTCAGGTGAGGCGTGTAGCCAAGTTCGCGCGCCGCCTCGCGAATGCGGGTCAAGTCTTGTGGACGAATCAGCAGGTCGATGTCCCCCGCCTGCCGCAACGCAATGTCGCCGTACGCCACTTCAGCCAGGGCCAAGCCTTTGTAAGGCAGTACGTCAACGCCGAAAGCGGACAACCGATCGACGATTCGAATCAATTCGCGCGATAAAAACAAAGCTTTGTGCAGATTGGTTTGATAGCTCTGCTGCAGCTCGGACATTTCCGCAGCCGGAACGGCATCATCGAGGCCAGTCAGAGATTGATGAAGAAGCGGCTGAGTGCCTTGCCGGTCGGCAAGGTCGAAAAGAAGCTTCCAACGGATCGATTCGCGAGACAGCAGACGCAGGCGCTCAGTCTTCTCTTGTTGGGGAATCTCGGAACACGCGACTAATAAGAAGGACCACTCGGCTTCGAGAGTGGAACTGTGGGCCAAGAAGCTAGTCCCGGATCACGCAGTAGCACTCGCCAAACTCGGGAGCGTTCGTATCTGCACCAGATTACGCGCCTGGCTTGCCGCATTTTTCTTGGCCAGCATGTTGGCCGAGGGTATGCCCGTTCTGGCGAAAGATTTCTCGCAATCCTGCGACGACGGGCCGCGCATGTTTCCTTCCAGGTACGCCAGACCCGGGCAGCGCGTGCAACTGCCAACGTGCGTGCACGAGGGGCAAGTCGTCAGATCCTTCAATCGGATGGAGCGGACTTCTTTCATCCGGTCGGAATCGCGCCAGATGTCGACAAAGCGCTGCTGCCGAACGTTCCCGGTAGGGAGCGGAAACTGCACGCAGGGAAAAACTTCACCATACGGCGAAACATAGCAGGCTGTGTGGCCGGCGCTGCATGGCGTAGATTCCAGTTCGCTCTCGCCTGCCGGAGCGGGGATCGCACAAAACTCGTCGGCATTCCCCACTAGAGCTGTGTCGCGGAAAACCTGCCGCAGCGTGCTTTGATCAACGCCCAAGTCCAGAACGGAGCGGTTGCCGTCCATCATAGGTGTGATGGTTGGGTCGAGAGTGCACTCGACGCCCAGTTCTTCGGCCAGGGCGCGCACGCCCGGATAGTCCTGCCTGTTCTGTTGCATCAGAACATTGGCGATGATGACTCGCAATCCTTGCGACTTGAGAAAGCGGATTGCGTCGATCGAGCGCTTGAGCGAGCCGGGAATCAACGTGATGCCATCGTGCACTTCCGGACGGTGCGAATAAATGCTGATCTGAACCGATTCGACGCCGAGCTCGCGGATGCGGGCGGCCTCGCGCTCGCGGATCAACAGAGCGTTGGTCTTGAGCTTCACACAGAACATCAAGCGGCGAGCGTGTTCGAGAAGCTCGAAGAAATCCTTGCGCAGGAAAATCTCGCCGCCGCTCAGGGTCAGAATAAAAACGCCGGCCTCGGCCATCTCATCCATCAGATGCTTGATTTCCGCCGTAGTCATCTCGCCGTGGTCGTCGTGATCGAGATAGCAATGAACGCAGCGCTCGTTGCAGCGATAGGTAAGGTCAAGCTGCACGTTGAACGGAATGTTCAGCCGCTGCGCTTTCTCGGTCATCTCCTGCAGAAGTCCGCTCATCGGGATTCTCCGGCCGCGGCGTTCCGCGGCTGAATCGGCTCTTCAGAGATTTGCAGTATCTCATGGCTGGCTAGTTCCCGCGCCAGATTTTCGGCGTCGACCAGCGCCTCGGTCGGCTCAACTTCAAACTCCGCACAGATGCGACGCTGCACGATCTCGTCGAGCGGCGTGGTACCGTCGGCGGATTGCCAGAGGATGGTAGCCGTCTTGTTCAAGGTGAAGAGCGTGGAGTCGCGGCCAGACATGATCATCATTTCGCCGTCGAGATTGCGTGCCGCAACCTTCGGGTTGCGCGCCATGTAAAGCCTGCTCATCCAATCAGCTCCCAGACCCGGGCATCGGGCACGAACGTAAGGCGCGAAACCGGAACCCGGCTCACGAACTCAAACGCGGAATGAAAAGTCGCTTGCACCAGTTCCTCATCCTCCGCGAAAAACAAAAGATTAGCAAGCAGAGATCGCGCCGCCTCGGCGGGCGGAATGGGGGCGATACGATTCTCGGCGCCCTTGGCCAGCAGGTAGAGTGCGGCGATGGGTGCAGAAACATTTTCGCCCAGCTTGGCCAGTTCGCCGGTAAACGGCGTCCCGTAGGCGACGTAGCTTGCATTGTGCTCGCCACCATCTTCCTTACCGACGTCCTGTCTGCGAACGTATGAAATTTCGTCGGTCAGCAGCGTAGCGTCGGGAGGAGCCAGCCGGGAAATGGTCGTCTTGCCGGCCTCGGAAACACCTGCGAACAAAAATGCCTTCCCGTTGCGAATCGCGCTGGCGGAGTGCAGCAGAAAGCCTCCCTGGCGCGCCAGCACGAGCGAGTGCACGATGCGCAACACGGCGTCAATCGAATAAGGATTCGCGGTCTGCCAAATCGTGCCCTTACGCGAACGGGGTTCCCACTCGGCGCGAAAATCTCCCCGCTCCAGAGTCCACCGGCCGCGGTGTTGAGTAACACGCACCATGGCTTCAGGATCCGCGAAGCGAGCGGGCGTAAGCTCAATGTCGAAGTCGATCTCGCCTGCGGCCGCCGCGCCTCCCGTGCTCTCCTCAGACGGCACAAAACCGTCATAGCGATCACGCAGCATTCTAAGGAAAGCCGGGTCAGTGGTATGCACTCGCACCGGCATACCCCCGATTTCAATGACCAAGCTGAGACGTTCGACTTCGATGGTTAACTCGGGCAAAGGATGGCTCGATCCTAATAATCCTTAAATCGACGCGGTTTGAGCTCGTGACGCCGAAACCCGCGAGGTTGGAACCGACGAAGGACCGTACAGCTTTTGCAGCGTGACTCGTATGGCCACAACGAGACGGGCGGCGATGGACGAACGTCGAAACACGCCCGCGATGGCGCGTCCAGAAAAGCGCAGCTGCCGCCCCGGATCGATCCACTTCCCATTCCGCCCAATGAAGGAAACTTTGCCCAGGATGTCGCTTGCTGTCAGCGGAGAATCTGGGTACCTCACTGCGTCGCCTCGGGTCCGAACACCCGAGCCTTCAGACCTGCTTATCGCCACCACCCGATGCGCCACGAACCGGCGACCGCTGCTGAATAGGACGATGTCCCCCTCGCAAACTGAGTCGCCGGTCGCGCCCTCAATCACGAGCGTATCGCCGGGCCAAATCGTGGGAATCATGCTCCATCCCGTGACCACTAGATGCAAATTGCGGGAAGACCGCAACACTTCGCCCGCCAGTTCAAACTGGAGAGCATGAGCATTGTCCGCGGTTTGAGCCAATAGCTTCATGACACCTTCGAATTGCCCGCGCAAGCCAAGGATGAAGTGCCGACCTTCCCGCACGAGAGGGCGGTCGTCACGAATACCTTTTCGTAGCGAAAGGATGGTTTTTCGTACGGCTGCCGGGTGTCCGGAGTACGCGGGTTGTCATGGGATAAATCGTTCATCGTCATAAGAGGAAACCTATCTTCTGTGCGTCTATTGTAATGCCGATTGCGATGCCTGTACCGCACACCCGCCGGTTGTAGCGGACGTGGTACAGGTCTGGTTGCTGAGCGTCGAAAAATAAACCTGCGACGCGCCAGCAAGAGTGCCGGAGCCAACGTTATTGTCGATGATAATCCCGCCGGTGCCCCCCGCAGCCGCGACGCTGAAAGTGGCGGGAGTCCCCACCATTTTCCACTGTATCCGGTTCGGAAGGACGTTGTCGTTGGTGTTGCCGGCGATGGCCGTATTCCACACCGGGTGCGCGCCTGCCTTCGATGTTCCCGCGACTGAAGCCCATTGCAAATTGCCGTTGCTGTCGAGAATCTCCGCTCCGGCAGCGTACGCATGACTCGCCTCCCAGGCCGGGTACGAAGTTAGATAAGGACCCTGCTCGGTCCACCTGACCGTATTGTCGTTCGTGTTCCCATTGATAGTTGTGCTCCAGGCCGGGTGCCCCTGCGCCACGGTTCTCGATGTCCCCAGTACCCTGCACACCTGAACATTCAAATTGGGATCCAGCACGAACTCACCCACAGTGTAAGCGTGGGAGGGCAGCCAGGGCTGAACGTTGAAGTTCATCACGCATCCGCCGCCGGCGCAGTTATTGCCCAACCCGCTGTTCTGAGCGCTGGCGAAAATCCACTCGGAAATGCCCGCGGCCGCGTTCGGGTTGGAAATGTCGGTGACCGGAGAGCATCCGGTGGTAGCGCCAGCCAGCGCCGGCCCGGCGATGGGCGTTTTCATGACTCCGGCCGCGATCGGAATCTGATAAAGCGTCGGCACTCCACCGGTGTTTCCGCAAACGTAAAAGTTCCCGGTCGCAGTGCCCGACGTTTCATACGTACTGTCAAAAGCGCCTTCGTACATGGCACTCGGATTCGGCGGTGCAACCTGGCTGGTTCCGACAATCGCCTCGGTGCCTTTCGTGCCGGCGCCGAAGGTTGGAGTGAACTCAAAGACCGCTGAGCACGGGAGCGTTGGGGCTGCAGTTGGGCAGGATGTGCTGCCATCGCTCGAGGAGAACACGTAGATCTTCTCGGCCGTTGAATCAACCACCGGGCCCGCGACCAGGCCGGTGCCGTGATCGATCTGGCCGGATTTGGTGACCGCTCCGGTCGCACTAACCCGATAGAAAAATCCACTGGCGTCGCCAACAAAAACATTGCCCGACGTGCGGTCATACACAGGGCTCGAAATAAACGTCGTCGCGGCATTTACCCGAACGGGAAATCCGCCCGTGGTGACTTCGCGCGGCGTACCAAGAAACGCGCCGCTGATTTTGTGCAGCCAACCCAAAGCACCCCCCACCCAAAGTACGTCGTGATTGTAATCGGGGAATGCCGACGACGTGATGTCATCGACCTGGGTTCCACCGCCCATCAAAAGGATCTCTGTCATGCAGGGGGCAATGCAGGCGCGGTACGCACCGTGACCCACCGCGGTCAGCGTCCTGGGGGCGCTCACCGTCTCGGTGGTTGAAGCCGCCCATTTCAGCAGAACCAATATCCCGAAGCCACCCTTGGTTTCGACGAACGCCACCTGCGTTCCGTCCAGCGAAAGCGCGGGTGAGGTCAGAACCGTGCCCCCGGTGTTGTACGCCCAGTAGGTGCTTGGCGTGGGTGCGGTGCATCCACCAGAGTAAAGGTTGCTGTAGGCTACGATGCTGGCCTGGTTGGCCGCACCGGCCAGGCCGGTATTGAACACGACGTAATCGCTGCAACTCGCCGTGGTGATCTGGGCCACATACTTTGCGGGATAATTGCCGGCGCCGACCGAGGCGCCGCTGCCCATGCTCTCCGACCACGCTCCCGCCGAACTTGCTTTGGTAGCAAGACGGCCCTCTTCAACAGAACGCAGGGCTGAGTCCACAGCCGCATCGTCGGGCGTTGCCGAATCCGTTGGCAACGCGCGGCCCACATTGTTCCGGTACCATTGCTGCCAGTAGCGCGGATCATTGGTGACCTGCGCGACCTGGTCAAACGTCGACGGCTCGGAGAAGATGACATGCCGGTGAGACCAATCGATCGGCATCCCCTCCCGGGCAGGTTCCGACGCATGGCCGGTCAACACCCAGCCCAATACCGCCAATCCAGACAAAGCCACACCCAACCGGAGAAATCGTGCGGTAGTACCATCCATTGTCCTGACTCCGTGGTTCGCGCGAGATGCAAAGAATTGCGGGCGGTGCTCAAATAGTTTTTGCGTCGTCAAGTCCGTCCTGAATGCATAACCCGGTTTAGTAACAAGGCTCTCGTGAAGCCGCGTCGGGAAGACGGATTCTTCGCTCTGACTGTTCGTCTTCCCACACTTGCAAGCTCGAAACGCCAACAGAAAGTGGACGTATGCCTCCCGTTGGTTGGCTGGATTGCCGCTGATTTTACTTCTATTCGACGCGCAACGCAAACAAGTTTTCCCGGCCCTTCAGGTGGCACACTTCAGCGGAGAAGCTAAGGCCGGGGCGAGGTTCAAGCCGGTCGTGGGGCGGCGGGGCGGAATCGAACCGCCATTTCCCGGTCGGTTGAGACCGGACGTTTCCCCAGGGATACTTCCACTAACCTTTCACGGATTCCGGTCTCCCGCGGCAACCAGCGGAACGCTGTCACGAAAACCGGACGCGAGCCCCGTCTGCATCCCGGGGTTTTCACTGTGCTTTTCTGCACGCCACGCGGCCAGCGAGAGCGCCGCGGCAATCACGATCAGCACCAGCACGACGGTGGTCAACCAGGCGGTCAGCGGTGCGTTGCAGACCCTTCGGGCCGCCCCCGCAGGGAGCATCCGGTTGCTGTCAAGAACGTAGGCTTCCGGGTCATTATCAGGATGAGGCTTCGAGTGCATGGCTTTCTACTCCTCAGTCGTAGCATCTTCCTGATTCATCTCTCGGCTAGTTACTACTTCCGCGATCGTTACGAAATCCGAAACAGCTGAATACGCGCTCCAGTGGATACCACTGTGGCCAGCACCAGAATCCCGAGGATCATTCACGATTTACATGCATACCCCGTACAATAGGGGAACCTCGGCCGACTACGACGCCGTCCAGCAGGGACAATAGAATTTTGAGGATCAAGACCCGCACGGAGGCTGGTGAATCAGATTGGAAGGATACGAAAAGACAGCAGAGGATATGGAACAAGGAGCGCATGCAAGCAAAGTCAGAAATGTTCTGACCCTGGAAGAGATTGCGAACCTCGCCGCCGAGGGTGGCCAGCCCGCGGAAACGCTGATGAACGTCGTGGCCCTCATCGCCAAGAGATTCCGCACCGACGTTTGCTCGGCCTACTTGCTCGAACCGGATCGCGCCAATCTGGTGCTGGCGGCTACCGTCGGACTGCGCCGCGAATGTATCGGTAGTCTGCGCATGGCAGGTACATGAAGGGCTTACCGGCCTGGTGGCCGAACTGGTGCGGCCGGTTTCCGTCGAACAGGTGAAGACCCACCCCCGCTTCAAGTATTTCCGCGACGCTGGCGAGGACGCCTACCAGTCGTTCCTTGGCGTTCCGCTGATCGATCGCGGAGTCCTGCAAGGGGTCCTGGTGGTTCAAACCATCGAAGCCCGGGTTTTCAGCGAAGACGAAATTCGCATGCTGACCGAGGCGGCCACGCAGGTCGCTCCGGTGGTGAGCGAAGCCCGTACTCTGGATCGCTTCATTGCTCCGCTGCAGGAGCGGCTGTGGACCCTGGCGCGCAATCTGTGGTGGAGCTGGGACCACAACTCCTCCAGCCTGTTTCTCGATCTCGATCCGGCGCGATGGAACGAGCTCAATCACAATCCAGTGGCGCTGCTGAGCGAACTGCCTCTCGCCAAACTGGAAGCCCGCGCCGCCGAGCTCATGCTGCACAGCCGCGTGAACTACGCCTATCGCCGCATGCTGGAATATCTCGAGGCGGATCGCACCTGGGGCGCAAAGACATGCAGGAGTCCTGCGGCCGCACCCGGTCGCGTATTTCTCGGCGGAGTTTGGCTTGCACGAATCGCTGCCGGTTTATTCCGGCGGCCTCGGAGTGCTGGCCGGGCGACCACATCAAGAGCGCGTCAGATCTGGATATTCCGCTGGTCGGCATTGGCCTGTTTTACGGCCAGGGATATTTCCGGCAACGGCTCGATCTTGACGGATGGCAGCGGGAAGAATATCTCAAGACCGACGTCAATCAAATGCCGATGGAAGTGGCCATCGGCAAAGATCGGCCGGCCGGTCGTCGTGGAAATCGAAACCCGGAGCGGACGGATCCGCGCCAAAGTCTGGCGGTTGAAAGTTGGCCGCCGCGACCTGCTCCTGCTCGATTCCGATGTGGAGGGTAATGCTCCCGAAGACCGCGAACTCACTTCGCGCTTGTACGGCGGCGACCTCCGCATCCGCATTCGTCAGGAGTTGCTGCTGGGCGTCGGCGGATTGCGCGCGCTCAAAGCTCTGGGAATCTCGCCGGGCGTGCTTCACCTCAACGAAGGCCACAGCGCGTTTGCGGTGCTTGGAGGCGATTCGCATCCGCATGGAGGAAGAAGGTCTGGCCTTTGACGCCGCTGTGCCGCGCGTTTCCCGCGAAGTCGTTTTCACCACGCACACTCCCGTCCCGGCCGGCCACGACCGCTTTGACGCCGGCCTGATCGAAGAGCACATTGGGCCGCTTCGCGAAGCGCTCGGACTTTCCAAGGAAAGTTTGATGGGACTTGGCCGCGAGAATCCCAAACAACGGCGACGAAACATTTTGCATGACCGTGCTGGCGCTGCGCCTCTCGCGCCGCGCCAATGCGGTTTCGGCGCTGCATGCCGAAGTATCGCGCGCCATGTGGACCGGTCTGTTCCGCGACAAGGTGGAAGACGACGTCCCCATCGGGCACATCACCAATGGCGTGCATGTGCCCTCGTGGCTGGCGCCACAAATGTTCCGCCTCTACGATCGCCATCTGGGCACGAACTGGCACCAGCGCAGCAGCGAAGCGAAAATCTGGCTGGGAATTGAAAACGTAGACGACGGCGAGCTTTGGGAAACGCACCTTAATCTGAAATCGCAGCTGATCGAATTCGTGCGCCGTCGCGCCGTCGAGCAGGCGGAGCGCCGCGGAGAATCACCCGAAGTGTTGCAGCGCCTGGAGCGCGTGCTCAGCCCCGATGCTCTCACCATCGGATTCGCCCGCCGGTTCGCCACCTACAAGCGGGCCAACCTGATTCTCACCGACATCGAGCGACTGGCTTCGATGGTGAATGACCCGAACCGCCCAGTCCAGTTCGTGTTTGCCGGCAAGGCGCATCCGCTCGACGAACCCGGCAAGCGCGTGTTGCAGCAGATTGCCGACTTGATGCGCGACCCCAAATTCCGCGACAAGTTCGTGTTCGTCGAGGACTATGACATCAACGTCGGGCGCCATTTCGTACAGGGCGTCGACGTCTGGCTCAACAATCCACGCCGTCCACTCGAGGCTTCCGGCACCAGCGGTCAGAAAGTCGTGCTGAACGGCGGCCTGAATCTTTCCGTGCTGGATGGCTGGTGGGCCGAGGCTTTCGACGGCATGAACGGCTTTGCCATTGGAACCGGCAGAACTCATTCCAACTTGAGTGTTCACGATACGCGCGACGGCGAAGACCTGATGCGCACGCTCAGCGAGGAAGTGATTCCGCTATATTACAAGCGCGATCGCGACGGCCTTCCGCGGGGTTGGATCAAGCGCATGAAGCGCACCATCCGCACCCTGGGCTGGCGCTTCAACGCCGATCGCATGGTGATGGATTACACCCAGAAGTGTTACGTGCCTGCCGCCGGAGGCACATCGAGCGAGCTCAGGTCAGGTTCGTAAGAAGGACCTGCTGCCATTATCGACGCAGCCCGCGCAAGCATTAATCGGGCTGCTTACGCGGTAGCCGGCCGCTCCCCACCCTTGGCCCGTCCCGGCTGAAGGTCCGGCTTGATCACGTGCTGTACGCCGTCGTCCTTCGACGTTGGCGGAGGCTGAACCGGTGGAAGCTGCTGGTTGTCGACCAGCATCTTCAGTTCGACGGCGTCGAGCACCTCGCGTTCGATCAGCGCCTTGGCGATCCGCTCCAGAATGTCTCGGTTGTCTGAAACAATCTGTCGCGCCGTGTTGTATCCCGCCGTCACCAGCTTGCGGACTTCCTGGTCGATCTTGATCGCCGTATCTTCGCTGTAGTCCCGATGTTGCGAAATCTCGCGGCCCAGGAATATCTGTTCTTCCTTCTTGCCAAACGTCAACGGTCCCAAATCACTCATGCCCCACTCGCAGACCATCTTGCGCGCCATGTCAGTTGCGCGCTCAATATCATTGCCCGCACCGGTCGACACTTGATTCAGGAAAATCTCTTCCGCGACGCGCCCGCCCATCAGAATGGCCAGGCGGGCCTGCAGATAGTCACGATAATAGCTATGGCGATCATCGATTGGCAGATACTGCGTCAGTCCCAGCGACATCCCTCGCGGAATAATCGTAACCTTGTGCACAGGATCGGAATTCGGCAGCTTCACGCCCACCAAAGCGTGCCCCGCTTCGTGGTAGGCCGTGTTTTTCTTTTCTTCATCGGTGAGCAGCAGAGACTTGCGCTCCACACCCATCAAGACCTTATCTTTGGCTAGTTCGAAGTCATACATCAGCACTGCTTTCCGGTTCTGCCGTGCTGCAGCCAGGGCCGCCTCATTGACCATGTTGGCCAGGTCGGCTCCAGAGAATCCTGGCGTCCCGCGGCCCAACACGGAGAGATCTACGTCCTCAGCCAAAGGAATTTTGCGCGTATGAACGCGAAGAATTTCCTCGCGTCCACGGACATCTGGAAGACTCACCACCACCCGACGGTCAAAACGCCCAGGCCGCAGCAACGCCGGATCCAGTACATCAGGTCGATTGGTCGCTGCCATAAGGATGACGCCTTCGTTCGATTCGAAGCCATCCATTTCCACGAGCAACTGATTCAACGTCTGCTCGCGCTCGTCGTGCCCACCACCCAGGCCAGCTCCACGATGGCGACCGACAGCATCAATCTCGTCGATGAAAATAATGCACGGAGCATTCTTCTTGCCCTGCTCAAACAAATCGCGCACACGGCTGGCGCCCACGCCTACAAACATCTCCACAAAGTCCGATCCGGAAATCGAGAAGAACGGAACGTTCGCCTCGCCCGCTACCGCCCTCGCCAGCAAAGTCTTGCCCGTTCCCGGAGACCCCACCAGCAGCACGCCCTTCGGAATGCGCCCGCCCAGTTTCTGGAACTTCTGCGCCTCGCGCAGAAATTCAATAATCTCGCGCAGTTCTTCCTTGGCCTCTTCCACCCCGGCCACATCTTTGAACGTGACTTTCTTCTGCTGCATCGACAGCAGGCGCGCGCGGCTCTTGCCAAACGACAGCGCTTTATTTCCGCCCGTCTGCATCTGCCGGATCATGAAAATCCACACCGCTCCGATCAGCACGATCGGAATCACCTGAATCATCCACGCCCAGTTCCCGCCGTTAATATCGCGGAAGTCGACGTTCACACCCTTGCTATCCAGGCTCTTCAACATTTCGGGGGTGAAGTAGGTTGCCGGCACCTTGGCGTGAAACGCGGAACCATTCTTCAGTTTGCCGCGCACTTCCATCCCATCAACCACGAATTCCTGAACGTTGTTCTGTTCCACTTCATTCATGAATTGGGACGTCTTAAACTCGGCATCCTTCTGGCCTTCGCGCGCGGTCTTCACCACCTGCCACAACAAAAGCGCGGAAACGCCAATCAGCAACCAGAACAGCACGGTCTTTACAGTTGAGTTCACCTAGAAGACTCCTAATTTCGAAACGGCCGGCTAACTACACCCGCCCCCGAGGCTCCCACTATCGATTAGATGCCCAAGCGCGATTTTCGATTGGCAAATCTTCGATTGGCAAATCGTCGATCATTTAATCTGTTCGTTTATTCTACCTTTTCCCCGACAAAAAGGCCCGTTCCTACTGCAGTGACTTAAGTCACGGGGATTGTTGGGTTTGCCGCAGCCAGGTATGGCAAATTCCGGTTGGTCTGTTCCGCCGCGCCCAGCCCGTAACCCACCAGAAAAGTTTCATCCACCAGGAATCCGAAATAATCCGGCTGCAAAGGCACACGGCGCGCCGCTTGCCGGTCAAGCAGCGTCACCAGTTTCACCGAAGCCGCTCCTCGAGATCGCAAGTCGCTCATCAAAAATTCGCTGGTCACGCCGGAATGCACCAGCCCTTCCACCAGCAGGATGTGCTGCCCCCGAATGTCCGGCTCGTGGCTGAAAAAAATCTCCATCACCTCATGTGCCGAGCCACTCGGCGGCCGCGTGTACCTGGGCTTGATGAACTGGCAAACCACCGGAACCTCGAGAGCCCGCACCAGGTCCGCCTGAAACATGAACGCATTCTCCAGAACCGCCAGCATCTGGATGGTCTGCCCCTTATAGTCGTCGGAAATTTGCCGGGCCAACTCCTTCACCCGCTTCTGGATCTGATCCGTAGAAATGACCGGGCGAAGAGGCTCGACTCGCGGACCATTCATAAGGTTTGTGTGCCTCTCCACTTCAGATTAGCATCGACATCCCGTGTCATCCTGAGCGAAGTTGTCGTTCACGAAGTGGACGACAACGCGGCCGAGGGATCCCTACCCGATCACACTTGCCCATCCAGCAAACAGTCTCACCCTGCCGGGTTAGCACCCAATAGCGTTTCCACGATCAGAATCGCCACTCGCCCCGTCTGCACCCGCAGTTTTGCGGGCACCGGGAACCCCCGCATCCACACGATCTCGCGACCGTTCTCATCGCCGCCGTCGTTCCTGCTTACGATCACCGGCCAAAGCCCGCGCTCCGGCTGGGCCACATGACGATCCTGCAGCAATTCCTTAATCTTCTTAGGGGACTTCGTATGGGCCGGCCAGAATCGATCTCCCGGACGCCAGTTCCGCACCCTTAACAGTCCGGGCAGAGATTCCGCATCCAGAAGGTGATCAGGATTATACGCCCCTTGGTCTTCACTGGGAATCCGCCGCATCTCAAGCGCGAAGCCGGCTTCGTGGATGACAACTTTTCCCGGAACAGAAACTTCATACTCGTAATCACGCTGCGGCGACGCCTCGCGCAAATCTGGAGTCACAAAGGCCAGTTCCTCCGGTTCTACGACAAGCCTCCAGCCCAACGGCAAGGACACTTCCTTGCCAGATGCCGCATCCTCTGCCGCGACCCGTAGGATTTCCTCCACATGTTTAAACTCCAGCGGAATCCCCGCGTTCTCCCCAATCGCCTTCACCAGCCGACGCTGCACCGCGACCGGCTCGCCCAGAAACCACACGCGCGGCACAGAGGCATTCATGACCAGCCACAGCGCGCTATCGATCTTCGCGCGTAGATCACGGCTTCCCGCGTTCGGGAGCGGGTGCCCCATTTCTCGCGCGCCTTCTGCGCGAGAAGTGGGGATTTTCGCGGAACTCAACTGTCCCAGCCCGGCAATCTGCACCAGACCGTTTTCTACAGACACCGCCCGAGCCCACTCCGGCTGCACCCACTGCACAACCGTACCCAGCCAACCCGAGACTTCGTTTTCCCAGTAGTCTTCCTCGCCGCGCGCAATCTCCGCCAGCTCCGCGAGATTCTCCGCGACAGCAGGATTAAACTCCCGCTCCAGCACCGGAACTACGAGCTTCCTCACCCGATTGCGAGTGAAATGTTCATCCGTATTCGTCGAGTCTTCCCGCCAGACCTGTCCAATATCGTTGAGATACTTCTCAAGCTCGCAGCGCCGCACCCCCAACAGAGGCCGCACAATCTCCCCAGAAACCTCCCCGTCGTCATCCTCCACCGAAATCCGCGGATGAATCCCCCCCAGCCCCCGCACCCCCGCCCCGCGAATCATCCGCATGAGCACAGTCTCAGCCTGATCGTCGAGCGTATGCCCAGTAACAATTTTGTTAAGACGAACGCTGGCGAGGACGATGCTTGAGCAACCGGGACGAATCGAAGGCAACTCGTGGCAACCCGCAGCGTCGGCAGTGACGTCGAAGAGCAGCCCTTCAGGGCCGCGAAAAGATGTCTTCTCAGGATCGGGCTTTAGCCCCAATGCCTCGCTATGGTGTGGCTGGCTTTTGGACAGCCCGTCTTCGGATGGACGCCCTTCGGGCGGTTCGCCTTTGGGTGGCGCAGCGCTTTCAGCGCTGCGATTCGCCGACCCGATATGAACCGGGGCTTCAGCCCCCGAGGGATTCCCTTCCGCACCCAACAGATACCGAAAAAATCCATACCGCAATTCCCGCGCAGCCGTTTCGACACTCACATGCTCTTCGGCGGCCTGGGCGGCCACATCCTCGCCATCAACATAAAATTCCAAATCAAACTCGCGCGCCAGCTTCGCCACAAATTCCTGATCAGCGTCCGATTCCGCCCCGCGCAGCCTGTGATTGAAATGAACCACAGACAGAACAATCCCCAACTCCCGCCGCGACTCCAGCAGCACCCGCAACAGCGCAACCGAATCAATCCCACCAGAAACCGCTACGCCCACGCGATCCCCGGCCGAAAGCAGTTCGTCCCGCCGAACATGGGAAAGCACGCGCTCTGCTAGTGAATGCACGGAAACATGGTACATCGGAGGGATTCACGAAGGACAAGCAGAAGTGAGCAGGAGCTCACCCGCTTCGGTTTTTCTCTGTGCCTCTGTGTCTCTGTGGTAAAAGAATTCCGTCTATACGCCCGCACTCTTCTCCGCAATCAGCTTCCGAATCTTCTCCACAAACTCCGCCGTCGACATGTCTTCCGTCTTTTCTTTCCCGCGCGAACGCACGTTCACCTTCCCCGCCTCGGCCTCTTTATCTCCGACGACGAGCAGGAACGGCACTTTCTGCATGGCATGCTCGCGAATCTTCGCGTTCATCTTTTCGTTGCGCGCGTCGACCACCACGCGCACGCCAATCTCCTTAAGCAGCGCCGCGACTTTGTTCGCGTACTCCCCATGCCGCTCGCTGATGGGGATCATCGCCACCTGCACCGGCGACAGCCACACCGGAAACGCTCCTGCATAGTGCTCGATCAGCACGCCGAAAAATCGCTCGATCGATCCGAACAGCGCGCGATGCACCATCACCGGCTGTTTCCGCGAACCATCTTCCGCGACATACTCCAGGCCAAAGCGCTGCGGCAGATTGAAGTCAACCTGCACCGTGGAAAGCTGCCACAGCCGCCCAATCGCGTCCACCAGCTTGATGTCGATCTTCGGCCCGTAAAACGCCGCCTCGCCGGGGATCGTCTTGTAGTCAACATTCTTGCGCTTCAGCACATTTTCCAGCGATTCGGTGGCGTGGACCCACTGCTCTTCGCTGCCCACAAAATTCTTGCGGTCGTTGGGATCCCAGGTCGAAAGCTCAGTCTGGAACTGGTCGAAACCAAAATCCTTCAGCACATCGAGCGCAAACTCGAGGCAGCCGGTGATCTCGCCCTCCACCTGCTCTGGAGTACAAAAAATGTGCGAATCATCCTGGGTGAACCCCCGAACCCTCAACAACCCGTGCATCACGCCCGAACGCTCATACCGATACACGGTACCAAGCTCGCCGAGCCGCACCGGCAGATCGCGATACGACTTCAGCGAATCCTTGTAAATCAAAATGTGCCCGGGGCAATTCATCGGCTTCAAACGATATTCGGCGTCATCCAGCTCCATGGCGTCGAACATATTCTGCGAGTAATAACCCTCGTGCCCTGAGGTGAAGAACAGCTGCCGCCGCGCCACGTGCGGCGTATACACGAGCGAATATCCTCGCTTCAAATACTCCTCGCGCATCCAGTCTTCCATCTCTTTGCGGATGATCCCACCCTTAGGGTGCCAGAAAATCAGCCCCGGCCCAGCCAGCTCCTGAATCGAAAACAAATCGAGCTGCTGCCCAATCACGCGGTGGTCGCGCTTCTTCGCCTCTTCCACCTGCTGCAGGTGAGCGTCGAGATCCTTCTTCGAGAAAAACGAAGTCCCGTAAATGCGCTGCAGTTGCGGATTCTTTTCATCCCCCAGCCAGTACGCTCCGGCGATATTGAACAGCTTGAACGCCTTGATTTTTCCAGTCGATGGGATGTGCGGCCCGCGACAAAAGTCGGTGAACTTGCCGGTGCGGTAAATAGAAATCTTTTCATCGGGCTTGGTGAACTGCTCGATGAAATGGCACTTCATGAAGTCGCCTTCTTTTTTAAACTCCGCCAGCCCCTGGTCGCGTGGCAGAAATTCGCGCGCGTACGGCAAATTCTGCTGCACCAGTTCCTGCATTTTCTTTTCGATCTTCTCCAGATCCTCGGGCGTAAACGGAGTAGGCCGATAAAAATCGTAAAAAAATCCACTCTCGGTCGCGGGACCATGGCCGAGCTTGGTCTCAGGAAACAGTTCCAGCACCGCCGCCGCCAGCAAGTGCGCCGACGAATGCCGGAAGATCTCCAGCGATTCCGGATCTTTCTCAGTCAACAGACGCAGTTCGGTATCTTTTTCAAGCGGCCGCGTCAGGTCGATCAGATCGCCGTTGGTTTTGGCCGCCAGCGCCGCATCCGCCAGCCGCGGACTAATCTCCTTCGCAATCTCGAGCGCGGTGGTACCTTTCGGAACTTCTTTCACGCTCCCATCCGGAAGCTTCACATGAATCATCTCTGCCATAGTTTGAGTCCTGCAGGAATCCTGAATCCTTCAGTCTAAAGAAGGGAATGGGGAGGGTCAAACGGAAGCCGGGGATAGCTATACAGATGGGAAAACTGCTACACCCCCCCGGCCCTGGTCGTCACGTGCCAAGGACGGGAGCCGAGCTGGGGAGCACAGTTACTTGGTGGAGCTGGAATCAGGCGGGGCGGAGGGATTGTGTGAGGATAGCGAGCGTGCGCGACCGGACAGCCTTGCGGTCGCGGATCGCTTCTAACGTGTGCTGGCTTAGTCTCGTCTTACGCATCATTTCGCGCATCGGACGCTTCGACATCTCCTCCAAGAGTGCGGCATCCGCAATGGCCATCTTTCCTGACGCTGAGTATTCGACTGGTGAAAAGCTTGTCAAGCTTAAGTCTTCACCTTGTTCCCATCGCCTGTCCGTCTCTTTGCCCACATATCGGAACTTGTCAGCCGTTACACATGCACGCTGCAAAAGACCTCGTGTAGTTGTGGAACATGGTGAGCCATCGGGGGCCAGGGACTTGGATTCGGGATGGCAGGGGTAGAGCCGAAGAATATATCCGAACGTCTGGGGGATGGCTTTATCCAACTTCGCACTTTGGTTTAATGCAAGACGGTAGGTCTTTCCATCACAGACATTGATGCACTCTGCTTCTATCCATCTCTCCTGCTGTTTGGTGAAAGGCGTTATCAACGTGAAGTGATTGGGATCGACACCAGCGGGATAGCCAGCAACGGGGTCGATAAGCGGGCACAAGAGAAAATTGAATGGACGGGTAGAACGGCTAAGACGTTGCAGAACGTGTGGTGTGCTAAGAACGATTCGCATCATGGCAGGAAGATCATGCCAAGATGGGTGGTTTCGCGGTAGTCCAAGTACCTCCCGGAGCAGCCCCTCCCACGCTTCGTAGGTCCAGTCTTGTTCTTCTCGGCTAGCTGTCTTAGGTGGAAACAAGTAGCCGAGACCGTGGGCCTTCGGGTCGATGATCGACAACTCATTTCCGGTTTGCTGATAGAGCGCATACCGCTTGGCTGAACGGCATAGCCATAGAGTTGCCGTTGCTGCTTGTTGGAATTGAAGTTGACATCTTCGATCTTAAGAATCGATCCGGGAACGGCTTCCGGGTCATAGGGATTTAAGGCTGTGAACTTGTAGGCAATCTTCTCCACTCCTTTCCAAGAAAGGGCTTTTATCGCTTGTTTTCCATTTCGTCTCTTGTGGCCCCCGCCGGGACACGGAACTAGACCGCCGTGTTTGGAAGCCACTATGCACAAGGAATCCGTATCACAGAAGAGATAACTTCCCCCGGAATCCGTAACACATTTCTCCAGCATGGCCAGCAGTAGACGGCCACCGGCTGTGATCAGGGCTGCAACGGGTGGGAGATACCACCTTCCCGGATTCTCCAGGACATCCGACGACTGCGGGAACGATTCTTGCCCGGAGAATACCTTGATATTTGTTGGCTTCTTAGGCTTTTCTGGCGTCAACTCGACAAACAACCCGTAGCTTCCTGCGTTGGCAAGGATCTTAAGAAAATGGCTTAACGATTCGTTCGATTTGTAGAGTTTGCGTTGCTCTATTACATGCCGGAAGAAATCATCCGTCCGGGGGTTGATTGTCACCATTCCACGCAATTTTGTTGGCTGCAAACCAGCCTGTTTCCCGTGCGGGACGATACGAACGGCCTTTTCGATATGTGGGACTTTGCCAGTCAACAGAATCGCGGCAACAACATCCGGACCGGCAAACCAAATCGGCTTGTCGGATGTAAGACGATTAACGCCGATGTTCTGAGTTTCGCTGTTATACATAGCACGAACGGGGAAAATGTCTTCGTTTGGCTGAACTAGGGCGAAGAACTTGAGTTGTTTCCAGAATCGCGGGTCGAAAGCACGTTGAAGAGTGACGGTGTTGAGCATTCTGCGGACATCGCCGGTTGCTTCGATGAACGATAGGTCTTGCGCCGTCAAGATGTCGCCATTTCCGAGCAGTGCATTTACCGACGGATATTGGCTGGTGAAGTCAGTATGAACAATCGGGACTGGAACATGACGGATGCGGCATTCCGCTCTCCCACCGTAGTAAGCTTGCATGGCAATCCCAAGAATTCGATTCGGCGTCTTAAACTTGTCTTTCGGGGGAATGATCCCCATCGCATCTAGATACGCTTTGGCGATGGATGCTGGCGAGTACGCGCGATCCGGTTGCAGCCCGATAGGATGAAGATCGAATTCGCGTCTCAGCGCGTTCAGAAGATCGGTCGTAGCGCGGACATCTTGCCGACAATAGTCGATTTCGTCGGCTGAAACCTTCCCTGTTGGCTCATGTTTGAGTTTGCCCGGAACTCCGAAGGCCGCACACGCCCTGTCGAGTGAATATGACTCGCTGTGCAAGGCAAAGGCCAATGAGTGCACGTCGAGAAACCTGCCAGCGGGCCATTCTTCGGCAACTCTTGGACGCATCAGCGCGATGAATGCTGATTTGCTGTCTTTTGCGGTGACCCGAATTCGAGGTCGATCTGGATTCGGTTCCATCTGCCCAGTCTTTTTCGACCGACGTAGCGACATGATGAGTGACCATCCACCGTTGCGTGCTTTGCACCAATCGACGGCAAGGTGGGACAAATCGAAGGGAAGGTTGAATCCGACAATAATTGCACCAGCCTGGATAGCCTCCCAGAGCACCTTTTCCACAAAGTCGGCGCGAGAATAGAGCCTCAACTTGTCTGGGCCGTCTTTTCGATTCTCTGGCGGATTGTCCCTCAAATAATCGCGCATGATCTCGACTGACTGCGAATCCAGGTCTTCGGCGTGAAATAATCCTTCTTCGAGGCAGACATATTGCGAGTCAGAAACTACGCGGCAAAAGCGGTATGCGCCGAACGTGAGGGATTGAGAACGTGTCGGTCGTAGTTTCGGTATCGAATACAAGCACGTAGTCGGACCACTTTGGCGGATTCAGTCCATTCTTGCGTTTCTTCTCTGGAACAACGGTGTGAGCGCGAAAGAAAATGTCGAGCTTCATTGGCTTCATTCCTCGGGGACAGATTCTTCCAGCGATGTGGCTAACCGCCAATGGGTCTCAGACAGCAACCGATGATGCACGGATAACGCTCGGAGCATGATCGCCGTTCGTTTTATCTGATCCGGCTCAGGCAACATGCTCACATCCGCTTGAAGAAGGTTCTCAGTCGCCAAATAGTGGCAATTGCGGCATAGCAGAACGGTGAAGTTTGAGTCGTGGGATTCGCCGAGAAGGTGATGCGCTTCCAGGAACTTCTTGGTAACTTTTCTCAGTAGGGCAATTTCCGAACATCCGCAATAGAGACACGTCGGAGAGTTCGTGTCGAGCTTGCTCGTTCGACGGACTCTGCGACGCGCCGTGCGGATTGGGTTTTGGTCTTTCACACCGCTCCCGTGAATGACGCATACAGTTGATCGAACTGGAGAGCGCCTGCCAGCGCGAGGGCCGAGAGAGTTGCCGGATCGGTGATGAGTTCCAATTTCTGTCCGCCAATACGAATTGTTTTCCCCGGAAGCGTTCGAGTTTCGACGTATCGCCCTTTCTGAGGTACAGAGCGATTGCGTTGAGGTAGTTGGAAATCTCTCTAGCCTTCTTACTGCCGTAGATGGGGACGGAGGTCGGACCCAAGGCCGTCGGAACTTGAAGATCGCGGCGTAGTCGGTCTCCCGCAGTCGCCCGATAGCGACCACCAGGCCTGTCCTGCCGAACAGCACTCCCTACGTGACGAAGCAGCGTGCTCGGCTTGAGATGTTCCAGTCGGCAAGCTTCCGCTAGGGACAGCTTGTCTCGCCGCATCTTCGCCAGAGCGTGCAGGGCACGAGCGCGAACCTCTGTATTTCCTTCATTTCTTCCAACCTTGCGCTTTGCCATCGGTTCCTCTCCCGAGAACGAGTCTCCCATGAGGTCCGGAGCAAAACCGAAATGCGAAAACATTTTGGTGCGATAACCTGATTTTCGTAGCAAAATCGGACCCATTGTGGTGCGATAACACGCAAATGGCTGTTTCAAGACCGGCAATTTTGGGTCGAATCCGGATTTGACAGGATTTTATGGTGTATGCCCAAAAACTCGCGAAAAGCTAAGAAACTAGGCCGACATGAAGTTCTCAGTCGGGATCAGATATTGAATAGGTTTAGAGCGCACAAACTCTTCTTCGAGAGCGAATGGGCTCGCATCGGCCTTGCGCTCCGACGCGTCCGAAAATCATCCGATGTCAGGAGTGCTCTCCGAAATGTGCCGAATATCGAGTGGCGGCCACCTTTTCGGGACCACGCGGCCGGGTGCTTAATTGCGGAGGAAGTTGTGGAGACCGAGCGTGATGAAGTCAAGCGGACGAACGAGAGTTGCAAGCGGCTGAGGAGAATCTAAGTCGCCTCTGGTCCGAACATCACAGCACACACCAGCGAATGTCAGATTCTATCGATGCTCTGAAATCATTCACGTCCTACTTCGAGCCGTCGATTGGACTCTTCCCGTTTTTCTTCGTAGCTTTTGCCTTGAAGCAGGAACTGGAAATTGAGCGGTTAACGAGTGAATTTGGTCGAGCCGCTGGGGCTGTCAAGTCGACCCAGCGAAAAAAGGAGGAACTGAAAGCGCTCCTGTCACGTCAAGAGGCGTGGTACGCGCAAAATGAGGTGGTGAAGTTTGTGCGAAGCAAACGATATGAGAAGAACGCGCTAAACTTTGCCAAAGCAATAGCCGGGATGCCTGAATACGGATGGCTCCGCTCCCTTCGGAAATGTTCAGCAATCGGAGATGACTCATTGTTCTCCAACAGCATCTATTACCAGCTCTTTGAGACAGTTCGGATAATTGTTCACAAGATGAGGCGTGTGAATGTTCAGAAGACGCTGATGCGGTTGAAGAAAGAATTGCTGAAGAGCGACTCCGATCCTATGCTAAGGGCCTTCATCTCCCCCAATTGGGCATACATGGAACAGGCGTTTGTGGAATGCCAGGGAAAGGGATTTAAGCGTTCCGATTTGCCGTTCAAGATCATGGGCAGATACTTGGATCATATTGAAAGGTCAAAAACGCCCGCCGAGAGTGAATTGGCGAGAAGAAAACAGCTCGTTCCTGAGATAAAATAATAGAGAAGAACGGGCCTGCCGACTGTTGGAAGCAGTCTGCAAGCCCTAACCCCCATAGGAGGCGTGCTCCAATGGCAGCTATCAAGACCGTACCGCAACTCCCGCATTCCCACAATTCCAGCCTTCAAACTCTGGAACCCCGTCACGGTGTCATCACCCTTTTTGGTTACGGTATGCAAGTCCGCGTGGATCGTGGACACTTGCTTCTTGACGATGGCATCGGACCCGACCGACGCCAAGCCCGGCTCCCGCGTGTGGGACATGGCCTTCGCCGATTGGTCGTTATCGGATCGGACGGAATGGTGTCGCTCTCCGCGCTCCGTTGGCTTGCCGATCAGGATGCAGCTTTCGTGATGCTGGAAAGGGACGGTTCCGTCTTGGCGACGACTGGCCCGGTTCGTTCCACGGATGCCAAGCTCCGTCGCGCCCAGGCTCTCGCTCATTCATCCGGCGCTGCCTTGCGCATCACGCGGGAACTGATCACTCAGAAGCTCGCTGGACAGGAACAGGTTGCGCGTCACAAGCTGCTCGATTCAACAACTGCGGACGCAATCGCTCGGTTTCGAGCCGAAGTCCCCACCGGCAACAGCATCACATCGATCCGGCTGATCGAGTCACAAGCCGCCCGAGCGTACTGGTCAGCCTGGAGCACGTTGCCCATCAACTTCCCGAAAAATGACCTAACCCGAGTTCCCCATCATTGGCGGACCTTCGGAACCCGCGTCTCGCCGCTGACTGGATCGCCCCGGCTCGCGGTCAATCCGCCAAATGCAATTCTCAACTATCTTTATGCACTGCTCGAATCCGAGGCCCGCCTGGCCGCTGCCGCCCTCGGCCTCGATCCCGGTATCGGTGTTCTGCACGTAGACACATCAGCTCGTGACAGCTTGGCGTGCGACCTTATGGAAGTAGTTCGTCCTGAAGTTGACGGTTACCTGTTGGACTGGATTACGCGGCAGCCCCTCAATCGGGGATGGTTCTTCGAACAGCGTGACGGCAATTGCCGCCTGATGGCACCTTTTGCGGTCCAACTCACTGAAACGGCACCGATCTGGGGTCGCGCCGTCGCACCAATCGCCGAATGGGTTGCTCGTGCGTTCTGGGCCACGATACGGAAGCCCGACGCTCCATTTGCAACCAGATTGACTCAGAACAACAAGCGGGCCGCCAAGGGTGCCTCGGTTCAATCAGTGCTCACGAGAGTGCCATCTCAGGAGAACATTTGTGCTGGATGTGGGAAACCGATAGGACGCAGCTCGACACATTGTCCCGATTGTTCCCTAAAGAATTCCACTGCATTGTTGATCTCCGGAGCGCGATTGGGGCGCGTCATTTCGCACGAACCACAAGCGCAGGCGCGTCGAAAAGAAACAAAGCGACTCAATGATTTGGCGAGGAGCCAATGGTCGCCGAGCAATCTTCCCGATTGGCTGAACGAAGAAGCGTATCTGAAACAGATTCAACCCCGACTCAGAGAAACCAGTCTTTCACGGATTGCCTCAGCAATCGGAGTGTCGATTCCGTACGCATCGGATATTCGAAAAGGCCGACGCTGCCCGCATCCGAGGCACTGGGAGGTGCTGGCGAAACTGGTGGGAGTTTCGGCAGAGGGGGAACAGAGGTAACGAAGAGCAGTGGTGAACCAGATAACGGATCGCGAACGGATTGCAAGGCAGTCAGTATCCCGGCTCACTTCCCAAAGATGACGAGCGCGTTCGGCGGAGCCTGAATAACGACATAGTTGCTGACCACCAGATCAGTCTTGCCATCCTGATTGAAGTCGCCCACCGCCAAGTTGATCGCGCTCGCGCCTGAGGCATAGAACGAACGCTCAAATCCTCCCCTGCCATCGTTGATGAACACGACGATCTGGTTCGGCACCGGCATGCCCGCCGCGATGTCCGGTAGCCCATCGTGATTGAAATCTCCCGCGACCATTCCAGCCATTCCAAACAACGACTGTCCACTCGTAAACTCGCCCTGATAGTAGAAGTCACCGGTGCCTGTCCCGTACCACATCACCCCGCTACTGGTGGCAATGTCCAGTTTGCCATCCTTGTTGAAGTCCGCCACGACAGCCGTATCTCCGCCCGCGAACCCGAAATTGTTGGTCATTGGCGTGAATGTCCGGTTCGGACCGCCCAGCCACGTCTGTCCGCTTGTAAGGATGTCCAGGTATCCATCACCATTGAAGTCGCCAATGACGAACGGAGCGGTGAACGGAAAGAGTATCGGAGTGAAGTCGTATTGTTTATCGCTGTAAAGAATGATCCCCGCGCTAACCAAGTCGAGGTATCCGTCTTTGTCCATGTCAACGATCTGCAACTCTGAAAGCACAACTTGTTGCGGCGGCGTGTAGGTAATCGGCGATCCCGGAAAGTTCGGATTCCCTGTTCCCGGCCAAATCTGCAGCTCTGAACCGGAACCGCCAATCATATCCGCCAGACCGTCGCCATTGAGGTCAGCAATCGCCCAGGCGTTGGTCGTCACAACCGCAGGAGTTGCAAACGAGCTATTCCCCGCGTTGAGAAAGATTGAATTTCCAACCATGATATCTGGCAGGCCATCACCATTCACATCCGCGATTGAGAGATACGGTCCGGGTGCGGGCAACAGTAATGGCAAGGAAGGAAAGTTGCGGTCGGTTTGACCGAGAACTACAGAGATTTCGTTCGCGGAGTCTGGAATAACGATGTCCGGTAGACCATCTCCGTTAATGTCTCCCAGTAACGTTTCGCCGTGCGGACCGTTCACGTATTGTGGGCTGAATTGTCCCTGTCCATTTCCCCACAGGAACAAGAGCTGCGAAGGCTGCGCAGCCCCGCCTGTCCCGGCAAGGTCGGGAAAACCGTCGTGGTCGAAGTCGCCCACGACAAACTGATATGGGCTGTCGTTCGATTGGTACAGAGGGGAAAGGACCAAGTCGGTTTCTGAAGCCAGGCTGAAAACGTTGTTGCCCTGTGAAAGAAATGTCTGCACCTTCAGTTCAAGGCCGTCGCTGATTTGAACGACTAGGTCGGCTTTGCCGTCGAGGTTGAGGTCCCCGGCGACAATTGAGCCGCCAACCCCTTGCAGCGAGGACGGCATCGTGTCTGTGAAGATGCCGCCGCCCTGATTCACCAGGATGTGCACTTGCTCGGCACCGGTGGTCGCATTCACCGCGTTGTAGACGATGTCGGGCAGTCCGTTGCCGTTAAAATCGGCGACCGTTAGCGCCCAACTGTTCCCGGTGGTCGCGACCGTTAGCGGCGACCCAAAGTTTCCCCCGCCCTGATTCAGCATCACAACCAGGGGTGAGTATTGACCTGCAACAATCAAGTCTGGAAGCCCATCACCGTTCACATCCTCCAGCACGGTAGTAGTCTCCGGATTCACGGGAAAGTTCGGACATGATGGCCCTTGCGTGAAATTTGCGTGTCCGTCATTTAGATAAACAACACAGCTCAGTGCCCCTCCACCAGGAGCAGAAATAATTTCGACCAAATCAACGGTGCCGTTTCCATCCACATCACTTGCTACGGTTGCAAAAATGTTTGGGAGATACTGAGGAGCCGACAGCGACCCATCGGCTTGACCGAGCAGCAGCGACGATCCCAGGACAGACTGATTGCCGATCAGCACATCATCTTTGCCGTCGCCGTTGAAATCCCCGACCACCGTGGTTTGGTTAACCTCTAGCCCGGCATAATATCCGGGGATGGCTTCGAATAAGCCTGCCGGAGCGGCAGACGGATAGTAGTACGTGAACGGCGAAGCGTTGGAAACCTGGCTACCGTTCTGAACAGTGATTTGGTGGACGCCTAGCGACGGCGGACCGGGAAGGTTGACCTGAATGTGTTCCGAGTCCTCAAAAAGGGTGGAAAAGGCGGGAGGGTTACCGTCGATCAATACTTGCGATTGCTGAGTAAAGCCGCTCCCGATTACTGTGAATTCTGCTATGGGAATGTCGGACATCACCATGGACGGAGAAATCACCGTGATCTCAGGACCGTTGCCTCCGCCGCCTCCCCCAGAGCCGGATGCACCTCCGCCACAGCCTCCCGCGACAAGCAGGGCTGCTCCGAGACAGATCATCGCGACGGGTTTATAACAAGAAATCACGCGGGCCACGCTTCCAAGGCTTCGCATCAACAATAGCCGTCACTGAGATTGCCAACTTGCAGGCGGCTTGCCGTCCGGTAACTTTGTAACCCCACCTGCGGGAGGCTTTCCTTGCATCCAGTACCGCGCCACTCACTTGGACCGCGAGAGTAGCCAGCGCTTACCCTCCGCGATTAGGTCCGGCTTTACGGGAGCCAAAGCATCAGGCACAGCTCGTTGAATTGCGCCCGCCGCCTGTAGCTCCTCGATCTTCACCCGGCCCTCGCCCCTCCTGGGATCGAACGCCGTGAGCGTCACTTTCAATGCCCCGTCCGGGCTGGTTACGCTGTCGCCGATATTCACCATATCCTACCCTCACCCGCTCCCGGATCGCCACACTACCGGTCGGGAATCGGCTCCAGAATCGGGACCGGAAAGCACCGCTAATCGGACCTGGATCACGGCGCGGATCGGGAGAGCCAGGACACCCGGAATCAGGAACGGATCGGCACCCGCAGACGGCAAGGCCGCGCCACAGACCGGCGCGGCCAGACCCAAACCCACAGCTAAAGAAAAAACTCTCAGAGCACCCCTCGCAACCCGAGTACTTGCCCCGACACCTCACTCGCTCCCGGATCGTGCGCCCTGGCCGCCCAGAAACGTGAGCACTACCCACTCTACTCGGCGGTTGGATCGCGGACTTACCGGCTGGCGATTCTGGGATACCAGCTTTTGTCCTCCTTGGGATTCCAGTCCCGTACACGTTGGCGCAGTTCTTCGGTTTTTTCTGCCGTTCGGCCCACCACCTCCGCAACGCCATCGTGACTTATAAAAGCGAAGTAGTCGCCGCTTTCAGGTATGAGGAAAGCATCCCACCCAAACAACACTGGTATCAGGAAGTAGGCATGTGTCTCATACACTTCGTCACGTCCAAAGAGATGCCCAGGACGTTCTTCCAAAGGTGCTTTTTCTCCCGTCGCGAGTCTCATCTTCTCGATGATGACATCCCCGGTTTTTTCAGAGTGATCTCCCCAGATACCTCGCTCCCTGATCCACAGAAGTGCTCCTTCAAAGGGAACGTCTTCCCACGTAGGAATGAGATGGTCAGCCAAACCGATCAGGCTCGAAGGTTTTTCTTCCAGTCCAACCGTGAAGCAAGATGAACTTTCCGGGTCGTAGTGAAGATACCGATCAACGGTAACTTTCAACCCACGCGCCTCGCACCAACTCTTCGCTTCTTCTCTCGTGAAAAATTTCACTGGTCACCTCCTATAGGGACCGGAACAAGACTTCGCGGCGGGTAGAGCCTTGCTGCAAGTGTCACTCAGAAAACAAAAGCTAGTGCTGGAGCTGCGGCTCCTCCAGTGAAAAAGATGGCCGCGCCGACACCAATAACCACACCCCCTGTGATGAGTGCTCCTTTGTGGTCCCCGGCCCAGTTCATAACTCTTCCCATGGGACTTGTAATTGGATTGTTATCGTGGTCGACTTGACCACCCCCGCCGGGCAGCCAGCGGGTCCTGTTCCTGTCGCCATCATCGTGGTCCCAATGCCCCTCTGGGTCCCAGCTCACTCCTGGTTGTGACCCTCCTGGAATCGGATACTTGGGACCCCATTTATCTCGATTTCCTTTGCCGCTGTCTTTCGGCTCCCACTCATTCGGTACCAACGGGTCGCCGGGCTTCCATCCGGGCGGCTTTCCGTCGGGGAGCTTCGGAACATCGTTCGTGGGAGGTTTCGCCGTGCCGTCTGGGTTGGTGGGCGCGGGCTGATTATTTTGCGCCGAATCTCACAACGATCACTTAGGTCGCGACAGTAACCATCGCTTACCTTCGGCGATTAGCTCTGGACTCACAGGAGCCAGAGCCTCTGGTACTGCACGCTGAATCGCGCCCGCAAGGTAATGCAGAGCCTGGCGTTCCGCCTCGTCTAAACGAAACAGGAGCTCATAACTGCCGGGGCTCACTTCCTTCCTTGCCTCTTGATTCCGTAGGGTTCTGGTTAGAAGTTCCCAAATCACAAGGCTCGGCTCCTTGCGTAAGCGTATTTTCTCTTCAGTTCCCGGTTCGGTTCTCATTCGAATCCCCACGTTTTCTTGTAGACATCGGGTTGATCCGGATGGAAGGCAGTACCCTGGTCCGGATGGTTTTTATCTCGCCATACGACAAATCCCTCGCTGTCATTCCAGAACCCAGTCACACCTTTTCGTCCACCTGGGTTGCGCACTATGTCTCCGCCCTGTGCATTCTGAACTGTGTCCAAAACCATCTGCTTGTACTCTTCTTTGGACGCGAAGTCGTCTTTACCATGGTCCTCCCAACCATGACCATTAACAATTTGATCTATCCAGAGTAGGTTCTTTGGGAGTGGAATCGGAACTGGTGGATCGTCGCTTAGGGTGTCACCATGTGAAGGAGTAACAAAAGTGATCCCTAGGAAATCAAGAACCTTTCCAAAAAGCTGCCCCAGAATGCCTGCGCCGCCATCGGGCATATCTCTCGGCGTGTAAACCAGTCCCCCTCCTGGCTTATTCTGCGCCGATTCACGGAGCGCACCATCGTAGTGGTACCTCCTTTAAACTAAATCGTAGATTTACGGCTTTTAGACTTCATCTTCCTCAGCAAGCTCCTGGCCTCCTCCTTTGACTGCTCGGTAGCCCACGGTGATCGGCGCGTCTTATCCAGGTAAGAACGAGTTTTCACCAAATCGCCTTTGTGGAGGTAGATTTTGGCTATGTTCAAATTTGCGTCGCCGTCGTTCTGCTCGACAGCTCGCCGGAACCACTCTATAGCCTGCCCGAATTTCTTTCGGTCACGCAGGATGCATCCTATGTTGTTTGCCACGGAGCGAGCCCCACTTCGATAGGCCAATCGATACCAATAGAGGGCGGCATCCAGATTGGCTTTCACCCCGGTTCCGTTGTGGTAAAAGTTGCCAACTGTACTAAAGGCCGCTTCCATACCCGCTCTTGCGGCCGCAAGAAACAGTCGGAAGGCTGGCCGCAAGTCGCCCTTGCTCCACGCCTGGTCTCCACGTCGGTACAGCTCGTTTGCCCTAATGGCCTCACCCAGATTTAGCAGTTTCCCTGCCTTCACTGCCATAGCTCCTCCCGAATATCAAAACGCGAGTATTCCCAGTTCGCAAGCTCCCGACGCAAAGCACCCTGCAACCGCGTGGCCGGTTATCACTGCTGCGGTACCTACTGCCACGCCGATCCCAACCTTCTGTGCGAAAGGCGACCAGCCCGGTTGTTTGTCTATCCAATTGCCCGTGTGCGGGTCCTTAACTTGATATTGTCCCGGCTTATCTGGATTCTCCTTAACTCCCTTTGGCAGCTTACCACCTGGTTTGTCTTTAAACTCTGGTTTGTCTGTGGTGCGGCGTTCTCCTTTTGGCTGCTGCCCACGGCTCTCCATTGGAGCCTGGGTCTGGTCAGCAGGAGTGTTTGTAGTAGATGGATTGGAATTTGAAGGGTTTAGTGCCGGGTCTGTGCGCGTTCCCGCGGGATCAGGAGTCGGCGGTGGCGGCGGCGCGGTGGGATCAGTCGTATTTTGCGCCTCTTTGGCACCCTGGCCATTTTGCTGATTCTGTTGCTGCTGTTTCTGCTGCTGTCCTTGCGGTGTCTGCGTTGCAGACGATGCCGAATTTCCGCCCGATGGCTGTGTTGTAGTCTGGCCGCCGGTCTGCTGAGACTGCGGCGGATGAGACTTCAGCGATTGAGTATGCGGCGGCGTCAAGTTGGCCTTCTACACCAATGTCCAAACCGTTGATGCTTACGGTGTACAACCCGTACAAGTCCACCTTACTCAGCGGGTTGTTGTCGGCGTAGACGTACTTGTTGCCTGTGCCGCGCGTCGGGTCAGGACTTATCCAGCGCCCCTGGCCGCCGTGCTCTTCCCGTGCCGGGAAATCGTATTCGTCGCTCACGATCTGATCGGGTTTGCCGGTGAAGCTATCCACGTTGTAGGGCGCACCTTTCACCGCGTACCGTTCGCCAAACGGCGCGAAGGCCAGCGACTCGGTAAACGCCCGCGTGGAAGGAGTAGGATTCGATTCAGCACGGATCGTCCCCTGCCAGTCGGGGAAGCGGAAGCGCTGCAACGTGCCGCCGGAATATAACGCCTGCACGCCGCCCGGCAGGCTGACCAAAGTGGAGTTCTCGGTCTGCCCGGTCATTTGTGCAGAAATTCCGAAGGCCGAGACATACTCGTGGATCGTCCCGCCCACGTTCTCTTCCACCTTGTTGCCATTGGCGTCGTAGGTGATGGTACTCGTATCAATTGTCGCTACGTGTCCGTCCGCCAGCCAGGTATAGCTATGGAAGGTGTCGTTGAGAAGGTCTCCGTCATTATCGTAGGTGATGTTCGCCGACAGGACACTGTTGTAGTGATTCGTGGCGGTGTTGTAGCAAGTTGTACATGCCCACGACGTGCCGGGCCCGGTAGTGGTTTTGGTCAGGTTGCCGAAAGCGTCAGAACCATACGTGTAGGTCTCATTCCAAACCTTCGTGGACCCGTTGACACAATTGACCCCGGCAATGGGATTGCTTCCGGTAGTGCCTGCCACGCGCACGAAATCGTCGTAGAGGTAACTGCAAACCTGCGTGTCGGCAGAGTTATAGCCGTCGGAAATCGTCAGTTGCTGCAAGGTCCCGTTGGCGTTCCAAGCCAGACTGCCAGCGATCACGGTTGGAGTTGAACCAACCGACGCGGAATAGCTCTTCATGCGTCCAGTATTCTGATAGTAGGTAAAGTTTTGCGTGTCACCCGCGCCAAGCGTGGTGGTCAGCACCGATCCGATGGAATCGTCCGGGCCGGGGCCGCTGTTGTATATCACTCCGCCAACCGGATTCGTCCCGCTGCTTGCTCCGACTGTCTGAACGCGCCCTTCTCCGTCGAGTGTGCCATACGTCATCGTGGGCAGGCCTACTCCTGACACTGTCTTGAGCTGTCTGTCTTCCGAATACGTCGCCGACATTGTGTAGTAACCGGCTGAATTGGGAGACTTCTGATAATAGGCCGACATCAGACCGCGCTGGTCGTAGCTGAATCCCTCATCTGTGATCTTGGAGGAGCACGGAAGAGTAGCGCCCGAACACGTATACGCTTCGGCAAGGCGGCCTTCTGCGTTGCTCATGGCTGCGCCGTTAACGGTGGCAGCGTCGTAGGCGAAAAACTTGTTGATCCCGTTGCTGTTCGGCCCGAAATAAGTGATTGCGATATTGCGATGAAGCGTATCGTAGAAATAGCAGGTCAAGTTGCCGTTCGGGTCTAACTTCTCGATCAGGTCGCCTTTCGAGCCAAGAGTCATACCAGTGGGACTAGCGCAGGCTTGGCTTCCGCTCACCGAATCGTAGGTATAGGTCGCCGTCAGCGAACCGGTGGTTGCCGCCCACTCGGGGTTGGTCTCACTCGTCACTCGTCCCAGCAGGTCATAGGTGAATGTGCGCTTCTGTTGCGGGGATGAGACCTGGGCGTTTTCGACGGTTTGCAGTAGCCGTCCTGCCCCGTCGTAGGCGTATGTCGTCAGGAAACCAGTCGCGGCGGTCGTCTGGCCGCAAGAGGCGCTACCTGCGGCACTGCTTATAACACACACAGATTTTAGCCGACCCAGCCCGTCATACTCTTTCTGAACCTGTTTGGCGTTCTCGTTCGTAGGTGCAGGTGTGAGTTTGGTGAGCACATCATTCGCGGGGTACGTCTTGGTGACGACATCCCCGCCAGTCCCTATATGCACGAGCGGGCGATTCAGAGCGTCGTAGGTTTGCGATTCTGTGGAGGCCGAACAGGCAGACGACGCAGCACCAACGCACGTAAGGCTTGTTTCGTACGTTCTGCCGTCGCTATCGAATGTTCGTGCCTTCGTTTCCCAGTTCGCGCTGCTCGGGCCTTGCCTAAGCTGCGAAATCGTCGGTCGCCCAATCGAATCGGTGGTCGAAAGCGTTTCAATCACGGATGCATTGCTGTTGAATAGAAACTGGCTATCGGTCGTGCCTAGCGACGCTGAGGTGTACCCGTACGTGAAACTCGTAATATTGCTAAGCTCGTCCACGTCTTGCAGCGGGCGATAAAACGGATCGGTCGTTGTGCCAACGTAGAAGTTCGTTTTGGTTGTCTCGCCGTTCGCGTCCGTTGCCGACGTTACGACGCCACCGTTGCAGTCCCATGTCTGCGACGTCTGCAAATTGGAGAAGTTTGTCGGGTACTGGCTGGTGACGAACATGTTGTTGCAGGATGTCGCGGTATAGTTCATGACCTGGAGGTTCACATCGGTCATGGTCTGGACGACACCATTCGTTTCCGCCGGAGTTCCGTTCTCTGCAACAACGTATGCGTACGATTTCGATAGGTACGTGCCGGACGCTCCGCTTCCGCTGACCAGGTTCCAGGTCTGCAGCAGATTTCCGTTGCCGTCATAGCTGTTCCACGTCTGACTCAAGACGTTCCCCACAGAATCTTTCAGAGTCACGCTGCAGGGCTTGTCAATGATGTACGCGCTGATTGCTGTACAGGTCTGTGATGTGGGACTGCCCTTTCCGTATTGGATTATCTTGTCACTGATGAGGACCAGGCCAAAGTCGTAGGTCTTAACCTCGCTGACGAGACCGTAGGAACCATACGAGGTCTTGACGGCAGAATACCCCGTCACGCCGGGATAGGTTGTGTAGACGTCCTTCTCGGTAATTGCTACGGGGGCAGAACCTGGACAATTGGTAGGGCTTGAACTCGTGTTGTTGTAGCAAGTCAGTACCGTCTCTAAAAGATTTCCATGATTGTCGGAGACCTGTTTTTCCGCTTCCAACGTGACCCCTCGATTACCGGTGGGTCCGGTGCAGGTCCCAACATTAAATGTGTAGACCGCCTTGCCGCCTAGCGGGTCCTGTACTGTGGTTGTGGCTATGGCATTCGTGCCGCATGGGGTTGAAGTGGGAGCAATGTGGGTATAGGTCCATGTACCATCTGGTGTTGTACGTTTGACCGTTGCCGGACTGCCGTCAAAACAATTGATCCCGTTCGTGCCGCCAGAGTAGGCGTAGCTGATCGTTCCTCTGGTCGGAAGAGTAATCGAGGCGATTCTGCCCGTGTAATCTGCGCTATTCAATGCGCTTTTCTCCCAGGTAAAACCCAAGCTGGAACCGTCAGCGAAAGACATTCTTGCGGGGAGATACATGTTTGAAAGCGGAGAATTGTCGGTTAAGCATCCGAAGGCGGTCCATAGTGTTAGCGGGTAAGACATCGTAAAGGTATCGGTCTGGGGATTGCTCAGCGCATCGGTCCATGTAAACGTCGCGCCCGACGAGGGTATCCAGCCGCCGCTGCCAACCCCTGTTGTTGTCATCGCGGTCTGACCTAGCGTGTCGGTCGTGGCCGAGATGCTGTTGCCATTGGGATCGGTCATGGCTGAGAAGACGCCGTCATCTCCCGCCGTCTGACTATTGCCGTCGATGTCCCACAGGGAATATACGAAGGAGCCACTACTCACATCTGCATAGAGATACAAGCCTGAATTATCGTCAGCATATGCGCCCATCTTGACTGGTCCGCCACAACTCGAGGCGAAAAGAGAGATCGCAATCTTGCTGAATGAGTGGCTGTTTCCTTGCGAGTCCGTGGCAGTGAAACCAGTATAATGGTACCCCTGAGTGCACGGTGTTGCGGTGGTCCAACCGGCCGTTAGTGGCACATGAGCTTCGCCCGCGCCGAGCCTCGACGATGACTGAAGCACGTTCCCGCCCCTTAGTATCTGCAATACAACTTGCGATTCGCCAACCAGCCGATAAGAGTAGGGGATATGTCCAGCTTTCGAGCGGATCGGCACGTTTAGCTGAATTCCCATTGTCCCCAGATTGATCGTGTCGTTCTCGTGAGCTTCGATCGTAGAGAACTGCGGAATCGCACCCGGTTGCTGGCCGAATGAAGAACCAAGAGCTAGGAGCATCAAAGCGAGAGTCGCAATTGTGAACAGCAGGAAAGAACGGACACAAGAAGTCGAACCTGACATGGCAACTTCCTCCTTACGCGAGAAACGGTTGAGAGCGGCCTATCGAAGGCCGCCTGTGCATTAGCCAATATCGTCCGCACCGTGAACGGCCAATACAACAGTCGATCACGCAACACGCTTTACACTTCTAGGGGAAGCAGCAAGAGGGGACTGTTTTGACGGGCAAATGAACTGTCGAGGCCGCCTTAGATGAGTCCCACGCTCGCTGATTTGAACAAGAAATTACTGCTCACGCATGCGAATGTCAACCAGAACTTTCTCTTGTGTGGCGAAATCACAACAAGTCGTGATTTGTCTCACGCCTTTCTCGGAGCCTCAAGGGAAGATCGGTAAGTCTTGCCTTTAATTCACCGATTCTGGTGTAGCAGTTTTCCCGTCTGTATAGCTATCCCCGTCAAACGGAAGCCGATTTGCGACCAAATGCATTGATATTCCCTCATGAACGCGGCGGTCTGGTACATGTCCTATTTTCTGCCGCGACACACTACATACCTTACTCCGAAGAATCAAGCAGTTCGGCGGGTAACCTCGCGAGGGTGACGAATGGCACATTGCAGCGAGAAGGGGCACACTCTAATCTCGCCATCACAATGAATTTGAAACCTGCGCACCCCCACCTGAAATCGCACCATCCGCACCCATCCACTCACGCAACCGTCGGCCGCAGCATGATGGCCAAGCGCCGCAGCAATCGCATGGCGCTGCACGCGTCCGTGGGGCTGTCTGGAGAAGACCGCCAGAAATGTTCCTTCACCATGCCGGCCAAGGCCACAAAACTGAACAAGCACGGCGCCGCCGTGGAACTCGGTCGCGAGCTTTCCGTAGGCTCGGTCGTCACGGTAAAGAACAAGAGCGGCACGCAGATCTCCGCTCGTATAGTGGCGCAGTTGGCTGGCCTGCACGGCGTTGCCACCTACGCCATCGAGTTTGTCGAGCAGGACGAAAAGGCGGAATCGTTCTGGGGAATCACGTTCCCGCCCAACACCTCAAACGCCTAACCGGAAAGTCTGGCGCGGGTTACTGCGCCATATCCTTGACCCGCGTGGCGATCCACCACTGATTGCCGAATGCATCGGTCACCGCGCCTACGCGATCGCCGTAGGGCTGATCAGCAGGCTCCTGCATCGACTTCGCGCCCGCTGCCAACGCAGTCTTGTACACCGCGTCCGCATTCGGCACGTACAAATAAAACATCGACTTCATCGGCCGATAAGGGCCCTCGGCTTCACCCATCTCCAGGTGCGAGTCGCCGATCGCGATCGTCATATGGTGGACCACACCGTCCGGCGAGGTGAACCGCCCCAGGTCCTGTGCCCCGAAAGCGCGCTTCAGAAAGTTCATCACCGGCTCCACTCGCAGCGGGTGCATATACGGTTGAATCGCCGGCGCGCCCTCCGACTTATAGCCGCTCGCCTTAGCGGTAGCGATGTACCAGTGATTGCCAGCCGCATCAATCACATGGGCAGAGCGTTCCCCATAGAACTGATCCGCAGGCTCAGTGAGCGACTTCGCGCCGGCCGCGAGCGCGCGCTTATAAGCTGCATCGCAATCGCGAACATAAACGTGAAAAGCGCCCAGTATAGATTCGCCTTTCCACGCCAGTCCGGGCCCTCCGCCGCCAATCATCAGCATCGAGTCTTCCACTCGAACTTCGCAGTGGTAGCCGCCCGCCGATCCGACTGCGCGGAATGTCTCCTCGCCGGCGAACGTTTTCTTCACGAAATCGACCAGGGCGTCGGCGTCCTGCGCCACCAGGTACGGCGTCACCGTGCGATAGCCCGCCGGAACGGGGCTCACGCCTTTCTTCTTCTCAGGCATTACTCCGCCCTCAGGCCCCGTCGTCATCCCACGCATCCGTCGGTGCATTTCCTCCACCGACATCTCCTCTTTCACGGTGATCACAGCCCACGAGTAGCCAAACGGATCCGCAAGCATCGCGTCGCGATGCCCGTAGAATTGATCCTTCGGCTCACGCACCAGCTTCATGCCGCCCGCCACAGCGTGCTCCGTAAATGCATCGACATCCGGGACCTGGATGGAAATTGAAATCGGCGAACCACCGAGAGTCTCCGCGCTGAATCGGCCTCCCTCAGGCCATTCGCCGGTGATATTGATCGCGGAATCGCCAATCATGATTTCAGCATGCGGAATGTTATCTCCCACCTCGAAGCGGAAGGTTTCCTTCGCCCCTAAAGTGCGGATGTAGAACTCAATCGCCTTGGCGGGATCAAGGAACGCCAGCCTGGGCGATGCACTCACGCGAGCGGCGGGGACGGGCTTGGCGGAAAGTTTGGCAACGGGCTCAGCAACGGTAGACATAACCTTCTTAGCTCCTAATTCGGATTTCAATCGTGCCTTGAAACTCGCACTCGGCAGATTGCGCAATTCCGCCGCGATGCGCACCAGGGGCTCAATGCTCGCCTCAATCTTCGCCGGCTTGCCGTCCACGCGGGCCAGCATCGCCTCCACAGCTTTGTTCAGCTGTTCAATCTTTTTCGCTTCATTCCCCGGATTCCCGCTTGCCGAAAGAGAGCGCTTAGGCATCGGCACCCTCCATGCGCGCCCGCAAGCTGCTGAGCGCGCGGAACTGCAGCTGCTTCACCGCGCCTTCAGTCTTGCGAATTTCCCGCGCCACATCCTTGATACTTTTCTCTTCTACAAACCGCAGCACCACCACGCGCTTCTGCTCGGCCGGCAATGTCTCAACCAGGCGAAATAAAGTGGCCCGCCACTCCACTTCCTCAATCTCGGCTGGACTTGCCTGGGCCGACTCGACCGCGCCATCGTCCACCACTTCCCGCCCCGAGCGCTGCCAGCGATCCGTAATCAAATTCGCCGCGATCCTAAATAACCACGCCGCAAACGGAATCCCCCGCCACTCAAACCGTTTCAAGTTAGCGAGCGCCTGGTGAAACACTTCCGAGGTCAGATCTTCCGACTCCGCCCGGTTTCCCACCTTGCGCATGACATAGGCATACACGCGTTCAAAATTGATCTCGTACAGGTCCGCAAAGCAGGCGGGATCGCGCTGCGCAGCTTCAATCAGCAGCCGCTCGTCCGCTTCTTTCTTCAGAGCCTTCAACAAGTTCTCCGCGGTTTCGTCTTACGTAAGGGTAACGCCGGCCTGGACGAAAAGGTTACGGGCGCTAGAATTAATGATCTTACAATTTACAATGTAGCCGCTCCGACGAACTAAGCATCTCAATGACTGAGATTTCTGAGCACCACCGAAAATTAACGGAAGCGAACCACCCAGGAGGATGAGTTATGGAAGCGATCAGCGGAGTATTCAAAACACGCGCGCGCGCGGGAAACGCCATGAAGGAAGCGCTTAAGGCAGGCATTCCACCCAATAGAATCACGCTCCTGACGCCCGGGAGTGCGGATCAGATAGCCAAGGAAATCCAGGCGGTGCCAGTCGATGATTCCGAGCAGCCTGGAATGGGAGAGGCCATGGGTGCTCTGGCCGGCGGAGGTGTCGGGTTGACGGGCGGGGCGCTCCTGATGGCCCTGGTCCCCGGAGTCGGTCCCATTACCGCCATCGGGATGCTGGGAGCCGCGGTCCTGGGAGCGGCTGGCGCCGCGATCGGCGGAACTTTGGGCAACAAGATGGAAGAGTCCTCGACCGACGGACTCCCGGAAGACGAGATCTTCGTCTATGAAGACGCCCTGCGCCAAGATCGAAGCGTAGTGGTCGTCCTTGCCGAGGACAAGCAGCAGGCTTCGCTGCTCCGCGAACTACTGAAGATGCAGGGAGCTGAGTCGATCGATGCCGCCCGAGAGCAGTGGTGGATCGGCCTACGCGGCACCGAAGAGAGCCACTACACCAGCCCCGGCAAAAACTTCGCCGAAGACGAAGAGTACTTTCGCCGCGGCTTCGAAGCGGCCCTGCATTCGCGAACCCGCTGTCTCGAATTCGACCAGGTTTCCGCCGCAATGGACGCCGCTCTCGAAGACCTACAACGCGAGCACCCCGGAGCAGACGTCGAAGAACCGTTTACCCAGGGCTACCAGCGCGGGCGGGAATACTATCAGCGGCTCTGCGATGAGCACAAAAAGGCCGCCTGACAATTATCGACGCCGGAGGACCAGAAAGAATCCTGTGAAGTGATAATAGGTCTGCAAGTCTGGCCTCTTCACGAGGAGCTTGCCTTTCATCGGATCGCCGATCGTCACCTCGTCCTCGTTCTGGCTCATGATCGCGATGAAATGCCCGGCTCCTCCGGGCAACACAACTCCGGCAATCGCGGGACTCGGTGGACATAAGGCATCCGGGGACTGAATTACCACTTGTGTGCGAAACCCCCGCCGTTCAAAGGCCCTGGCGATATACCAGATTTCCGTTCCTCCTCGCGACGTCAGACATTCACTGGCAAGCTGCTTTTCGGAGGCAGTCTGTCCGAAGGCCTTCAAAAGAGTTGCAGAACTCGACGGTCCGCAAGTTGAGAATGTGCTTTGCATGCAAACTTCTCCCTCGCAACGGTCGCGCAGCCGATCGAGTTCAATCGGATTAAGCAATGGCTTCATGAATGGGATGAGTACCGAAACCAAGAGTGCCGTAGGAACCACCAGCTTCTCGCCGAAACTTTCAGGTTCGAACCGAGCGTTCAGAACCCCGGCAAGCAATCCGATGCCGGCCGGCAACAAGTCGGTAAAAGGAAGAACCCGGAAGCGATAGAACCAGGCGGTGCCGTCGAAAAGATGAGTGTAGTAGAAGACGAACAGAAGTCCTGGAGCTGCCAGAACGATGGCGGCCAAAACTACCCATCGCCTGCATGCATGGGAAGCGAACTCCCTTTCCAGAATCGAGCCCAGGCAAAACAGAAGTGCGGCACCCAGCACGTTGAGCAACACGACAAGGACCAAGTTCATGGTGTCAGCCTGGCCGCACGATCACGAGGGCGTTACCGCTATGCGTAATATAGATCTTCGACCGCCTTCTGCACTCGCGCCGAAAGCGTCTCCAGATCCCTCCCCGTCAGCCCCGCCGTCGAGATCGGCTCACCCACCCGCATCTCCAGCGGACGGCACTTTATGTGGTAGGTGTTCATCGGCAGCAATTCGTAGGTTCCGACCACGGCCACGGGAACAATATCCACTTGCGCCTTGATCGCCAGAAAGAACGCTCCCGGCAGAAACGGTTTAATGTCCCCATCCGGCGTGCGCCCGCCCTCGGGATAAATCACCAGCGGCAGCCCCGCTTTCAATGCCTTCATGGCCGCGCGAATGCTGCTGATCGAACGCCCCGGATTCTGCTGATCGATGCACACCTGCCCCGAGCGCTTCAGTTGCCAACCCACGATGGGATACGCCAGCAATTCCTTCTTGAACGCGATGCGGAAATGAAACGGCAGATAAGTGTAGAGCACCGGAATGTCGAGCGCCGACGCATGATTGACCGCATAGACATGCGGCTTCGAGGTGTCGATCTTGTCGAGCCCGGTTACCTTCACCGGCGAAAAGATCGTCTTCATAATCAGCCACGACCAGGCGTAGGAAAACCAATGCAGCCGTCGTCCGTCGCGGTCGAACAATCCGCCGGGCACCGCCAGCAGCCCCATCACGAGCGTATAAAGCCAGATCAGCGGATCGAGAATGAAGATCGACCGCAGCAGGCTCAGCCAGCCATGCTTCAGCCCCGGAATGGCCCGCGACCTTCCCCGCTTCAAGGCTATCGGCGAAGCGACCGGCACTTGGGTCGGAACGCTTTCCACGCCGCCGTCCGACGGCCGGCTTTCCACTTGATCAAGAGATGACTTCACTTCCTGCACACTTCCATTCTAGGCGAAAACTGCGGGCTAGTCCTCGATTCAAACTCGCACTTCCAGCAGCCGCATCGCTTCCCCAACCAGAAAGATCGAACCCGTCACCACCACGACGGCCGCAGGCGACGCAGCGTTCCGAGCTCGCTCCAGAGCCACCTCCACTTCGGCAACCAGTTCAATCTCGGTGCCGGTGCGGCTCCCGGCCTGCTGAATTTCTTCCGGTGAGGCCGACCGCGGATTCTCCGCCCGCGTGGCAATCACTCGCTCGGCCAGCGGAAACAGAATCTCCGTCATCTCTGAGATTGCCTTGTCGCGCATCGCCCCGAAAACAAAAATCAGCGGACGGTCGTCATAGCGCTCCGAAAGGGCGGACCGCAGCGCCCACGCTCCCGCCGGATTATGCGCCACATCGAGCACAATCTCCCGCCAGCCAGCACGTGCCGGAAGAATTTGGAATCGCCCCGGCCAGCGCGTCTCGCGAATCCCCCGCTCGATCGACTCAGCCGTGATCCCAGCCACTCCCTGCTTCGCCAACTCTTCGGCCGTAGCGACCGCTAGCGCCACGTTCCTTAATTGATGCCGCCCCGCCAGCGGCGACTCCACCAGAATCTGCTTCCCCATCACGTGCAGCGGATACCGATAAGAAGACTTCTCAGAGCTCCCGACTCGCGACTCGCGACTCGGCACCATATACTCGCCGCTCCCCGGCGACACCGGCGGCACATACTGCACCGCACTCACCCCGTGGGCTCCCAGGTCCAGAATCGTATTGCCGATCACATCGTTCGCCTCCGGCTGCTGCGGCAAAGTCACGACCACTCCGCCCGGCCGGATGATCCCCACTTTTTCACGCGCAATCTCTCCAACGGTGTTGCCCAGAAATTTCTGATGATCGAGCGAAATATCAGCAATCACGCTGACCATGGGCTCGACAACATTGGTCGCATCCAGCCGCCCACCCATGCCAACTTCCAGCACGGCAACTTCTACCCGCTCGCGCGCGAAGTAGGCGAACGCAAGCGCCGTCATCATCTCGAAAAAACTAGGGTGCCAGGGCAACTCGCCCCGCCCAACCAGTCGCCCGGCGATGCGCTCGACTTCGCCATGCAGTCGGGCAAAATCGTCGTCGCCAATTTCTTCTCCGTTTACGCGGATCCGTTCGTTGATCCGCATCAGATGTGGCGAAGTGTAGAGCCCGGTCTTCAACCCGGACGCCCGCAGAATCGACGCCAGCGTAGCCGCCGTCGACCCTTTCCCGTTCGTCCCCGCAATCAGCACGCTAGGAAACGCCCGCTCCGGATGATCCATCGCCCCCAGCAGCGCCCGCATATGCGCCAGGTCAAACTTATTCGACGACGTCTGGGCCAGTTCGTGCCCCAGCGCGAACATACTCGCCACTGCGGTTTCGTAGGACATGGAAAAGCTGCTAGCTCCTAGCTTCTAGCGGCTAGCTCGTCTGATTTCAGATTATCAAAACTGACGTTGGATTCAGATTGGAAGACCGTAGATCGATTTAAGAAGAACGGAGCCCGCCGCGCATCGGCTTGGCTAGAAGCTACTAGCTAGGAGCTAGCAGCTGGGGTCAAAAACTCCAGCGCCCGCGCAATATAAGGCTTCAGCTGCTTCCGCGGAACCACCGCGTCCAGCATCCCGTGTTCGAGCAGGAACTCGCTGCGTTGAAAGCCCGGCGGCAGCTTCTGCCGGATGGTCTGTTCGATCACCCGCGGGCCCGCAAAGCCAATCAGCGCGCCCGGTTCGGCGATATTCAAATCGCCCAGCATGGCAAACGACGCGGTCACGCCGCCCGTGGTCGGATCGGTCAGCAGCGAAATGTAAGGAACCTTGGCCTTATCTAGCCGCGCCAGCGCCGCAGAAATTTTCGCCAGCTGCATCAGGCTGATCACGCCCTCCATCATGCGCGCGCCCCCGGACGCCGAGACAATAATCAGCGGCGTGTGCGTCTCAGCTGCGCGTTCCACCGCGCGCGTGATCGCTTCACCCACCACCGCGCCCATGCTGCCGCCGATAAAGGCATACTCCATCACGCTGGCCACCACAGGCCGTCCCGCCAGCTTGCCGTGGGCGTTGATGATGGCATCGTTCAGTCCCGTATCTTCCTGCGCCTGCCGCAGTCGCGACGAATAAGGCTTCAAGTCCACAAACTTCAGCGGATCGGTCGACGAAATATCCCCGTCAAAGGTCTCGTACTGGTTATCGTCAAGCAGCTGCGCCAGTCGCGTCCGGGCATCGATGCGAAAGTGCTTGTCGCACTTCGGGCAAACATTCAGATTCTCTTCCAGATCCTTCTTCCAGATAATCTGCCGGCACCCCTCACACTTCACCCACAAGCCTTCGGTCTTCACGCGCTTCTCCCCCGAAGTATCCAGCTCACCGGATTCGCGCTTAAACCAAGCCATAAAAGCAGTTCTCAGATATCAGTTCTCAGCAAAACTGTGCCCGTGCTCTTACTGGGAACTAGAAACTGAGAACTCAGTACTCAATCCCTCTCTGCGCCATCACGCCTTTTTCATACGCGTGCTTCACCTGGCGCATTTCGGTCACCGTGTCAGCAGCCTCGATAATTGTGGGGTGCGCGTTCCGGCCCGTCAAGATGACGTGCACCATCTCCGGCCTCTTCTTCAGGCTCTCGACCACCTTCGCCGGGTCGAGCATGCCATAACTGATGGCATAGTTAATCTCGTCGAGTATCACCAGATCCCACTGCCCGGATTGAATGGCCCGGTCGGCCTCGGCCCACGCTTCTTCCACCATGCGGACGTCTTCCGGGTCCGGCTTCTCGGCCCCGACTTTCACGAAGCCGCGCCCCATCTGCTTCATGATGAACTTTCCGCCGAAAGCCTCGACCGCATCGAGTTCGCCGTAGTGCCACGAGCCCTTCAGAAACTGCAGCATCAGAACCCGCATTCCCTGGCCCACGGCTCGCAGGCCGGTTCCCATCGCGGCCGTTGTCTTACCTTTGCCAGGCCCGGTGTTCACGATGATCAGTCCACGACGGATATCGGCCATGCGTCATTCGAACGTTCGATTGCGGATGCTTGATTCTACTAGATGCTACCGTTGCCAGTAAGCTGCGCCGCCCGGTTCCGCTGATCGAGGCGAGTCGGAGGGCATCAGGCGTCGGTTACTTCCTGTCCGATACTGGACACTCCGGTCCCGGACTGGACAACAGAATCGAGTCCGGGAAATTGTTATCCCCATGTTTCAATCATTTGGCCGCCATTCTGCGTGGAAGGGGAGTTGCACTGGTACTTGGGAGCGACTTGGGCGCTGCCGATCGACTTCGCTGTTCCCGAAGAAATAAGTTGAAATAAACAGCCTGTTTATACCGTCTTTATGTTTCAGGAAAGCAATGCTTATCTCAGCTTGCGACAATCAAGTTGGTTGATGTGGATGTTGGTACAAATGTTCGCAGTAGCTAACTTTTCCACGGAACTGCTGCATCCAAGGTTGCGTAGCTCGGTCAGGCGGATCTCTGTCCCCTCGCAAACCGCGGAGGTCTCATCGTGATCAAAAGGTTCGTAATCAACAAGCGTGTGTCGTTATTGTTGTCTCTGCTCCTCGCGCTTCCGGCCTTCGCGGGCCAGCATATAGCTATGCATCCGCGGACCTCGCTCGATCCCGCCGACCAGGCGACGATTCGGGAAATCGTCGATATGGAACGCCAGTCCCGCGAAGCCAGCATCCACCGCGACGCCGACTTCTCCCAGCGCACCCTCGCCGAAGACTACGTCGCCATTTCCCCCTTGGGTCAGGTCACGACGAAGCAAGACACACTCTCGGCCCGCAAAAACGGCCAGCTCCGCTATGACACCATCGACGTCAGCGACATGGTGGTCCGAGTCTACGGCGACATGGCCGTAGTCACGGCTCGGGCCGACGTAAAAGGCCACCAGCTCGGCGAAGATTTCAGCGGTCCCTACCGTTACACCCGCGTCTGGGTCCGCCGCACCGGCCACTGGCAAGCCGTAAGCTACCAGGCCACCGTCACCCAATAACAAACCGCAATGATGAACGGATCGCCGCCCACAAACATCTTGCGGACGAGCCTCGTGGACAAGACTCGTGGAGTCTCGTGGAAGAGCGGCCCTTTAGGGCCGCGTCAAGCGTTGGATCAGTGTTGGGCTTTAGCCCCGGTTGTCGCTCCCTCCCCAAAATGAGCAGCCCCGGAAGGGCGGACAAGGCCTACAATGTGGCCTCATCTCCTTCAGAAGGCACGCCCATGATCTCGCACGCTCGTCGATACCTCATCCCCGCAATCCTGTTCATAACTTTCTGCGCATCTTCCGCCGTCGCTCAGCACGAACTCTCCCCGGAAAAGCGCACCCAGATCGAAGCCGCAGTCTCAAAATTCATGGCCTCGACGCACGTTCCCGGAGTCTCCGTCGCAGTAGTCGAAAACGGAGAATACGACTGGGCCGAGGGCTTCGGCTTTGCCGACCTCGAAAACAACGCTCCCGCCAGCGAACACACACTCTACCGCCTGGGCTCGATCTCCAAGCCGCTCACCGCCGTCGGCGCCATGCAACTTTACGAGCGCGGACAGCTCGACCTCGACGCGCCCATCCAGAAATACTGCCCGGCCTTCCCAAAGAAGCAACTGCCTATCACCACGCGTGAAGTCATGGGACACCTAGGCGGCATCCGCCACTACAAATCCGGCGCGCCCGATGAAGCCGAACTCGGCAACACCAAGCACTTCGACAACCCAATTCAGGCCGGCATCGACTTCTTCAAGAACGATCCTCTGGTCGCCGATCCCGGAACTCACTTTAACTATTCCACGCAGGGCTACACTCTAGTCGGCTGCGTCATGGAAGGCGCTTCCGGAGCGAAGTACCTAGACTTCATGCGCCAGAATATTCTCGCACCCGCCGGCATGGAGCACACCCAGGTCGACGATCGCTTCGCCATCATCCCCTACCGCACCCGCTTCTATCAGCAAACCAAATCCGGCACGGTCGAGAATGCCGATTTCCTCGACTCCAGCTACAAAATTCCCGGCGGCGGCTGGCTCTCGTCGGCCGAAGACATGGCCCGCTTCGAAGTCGCCGTATTAAACGACAAGCTGCTCAAGCCCGCCACCCGCAATCTGATGTGGACCCCGCTGAAACCCTCCGACGGCTCGAAAGACACTTACGGCCTGGGCTGGGGCGCAAGCGACGGAAACGGCTTCACCACCGTCGGCCACAGCGGAGGCCAGCAAGGCACCAGCACCGCCTTCTTCATCGCCCCCGCGCAGCGGAGTGGAGTCGTCGTGCTCACTAACATGGAGGACATTGGCGCCACCGATCTGGCGGTGGAAATTCTGAAAGTGCTGGTCAGCTCAGCAGGAAACGCACCGAAGAAATGAGCTGACAAGCTCATGAACGTAATGGCGATTTTTCGCCAACCACAGCCCACCACAAAACACCCCCCCAAAAAAGGCCTTCGCGAGTGATCGTTTTTGGGGTAGCTTTGCGCTGTTACAGATAGAGGTATGCCGCTTCCGATTTCTTCAGTAGGAGGCAGGAAAGTTTCTTCCTGCACGTGATCACAATGACCACACCTGTAGAATACGCGAACCAATACAGGTCTCTCACCGTTGGGCTTGACGACGGACCAGTTACGATTTCCATCGATCAATACTTGACCGGAAAGTGGACCAATGAGGCGGACCACTTGATCGACGCTTCCGTTGCGGATTTTCAGAAGCAGAAGAAGAAAGACTCGAGTTTCCAATTGACCGTAACTGTCAACGGTCAGCCTGCAGCCATCGACAACGAAAATCTCTTGCGGCGAATCTTGCACTATGCCTTCGAAGGCAAGGGATCTCCGGAAGACTGCCAGGTTGGCGCGCAACTGGCGGTGCTGCACGGCCGAACGACGAAAGCCGATCTGCAAAATTACTGCAACAAGAACATGGGTCTGGACTGCAACGGATTCGTCGGAAATTATCTCTGGTATGTAAACGGCGCTGGAAGTTGGCCCGACAAAATGCCCCTGGTGAACCAGGGTTCCAACGCCGAAATCGATGACATCCTGCTGAACGAAACGGACCCGCTCAGCGATGTGGATCTTATTACTCCCAGCAAGACATATGTCTTCGGCCTACTGAATCCTGCAAACACGCATATCGTCGCACAGGACGGTGCAGAGCATGCCCACATCGTCATCTCCGAACCCAACAAATTCACGAAGAACTCTTTCGTGTTCAACTCATTCGGCGGCTTCACGACAGGCAACCTGGACAGCCAGGGAAACTCCGTCTACGACCACACCGGCCTCATCTGTGTGGAATCCACTTCGAAAAAAGGCTTGATCGACAGCTGGTACGCCATTGTCCCGGTAATGGGTAAGGGTGGAAAAAAGCAGTTGGAGTTGCCTCACCACCCCGGCTTCAAGGTCTTCAGCGTCTTCCGCGGATCCAAAGGCGAGTGGCTGACTTTCACGATCGGATCAATCTAGTGAGCCCGCAGAGGGTCTGTTCCTCCTCCTCTGTGATGCGAAATTTGAAAAGTGGGCCAGTGGCCCTCGCAACTGTTCATCAGATGGGATGAGAAGGCCGGTCTCCGACGGGATGCTGTAGGCTCCCAAGTTATCGAGGTGCTCAAGGCACAAGAGATAAAGGAGACCGGCAATGAAGGACCCTTCTCATGGAAGGCCATGACACTCAAAACCCCAGTCAATGAGTAAAGCTCGCCAGGCAACCAGCCACCCCTCAATGCCCCGAATGATACGGATGTCCCTTCAGAATCGTGAACGCGCGATAAACTTGCTCCAGCAGAACTACCCGCGCCAGTTCATGCGCCAGCGTCATCTTTCCAAGCGAGATGACGTTCTGCGCGGCCGACTTCGGCGCGTCGCTGAATCCATCGGCCCCACCGACGGCAAATACCAGCGGCAGGGGATTCCGATCCTGATAATCTCCCAGAAATTTAGCGAACTGCTCGGACGAAAATTCTTTGCCCCGCGAATCCATCAGCACCAGCGTAGACTTCGTCGAGCTTGCGCCCTTCACGCTTCCACTTTTGACACCCGCGCTGAATTTCGCGAGCAAATCGGCCTCGTCGCGCAGCGCAACTCCTTCGACCGGCGCATAGCGCGAAATCCGCTTGAGATACTCGTCCGTCAAAGCCTGAATCGCCGGCTCTTTCGTCTTGCCGATCCACGCAATCTTGATCTTCACGAGGCAATCAGTCTCTAGGCAATCAGTTTCTCACTTTTTCCCCGAGGCCAGCACCACTGACACTCCGAAGTCGATCTTCTCGCCGTCCGAATATTGCCGTAACGCCGCGTGCACGTCGGCGTGAACCTTGGGCCACAGTTCTGCTGGCACGCGCTGCAGCATGGGACGAAACGGAACGGAAACCGACTGCGCATACTCCCAGACTTCCTCCACCGGCCCCGGCCACGTCCACGGCAGCGTTTTAGTTTCTTCTTCAACCGCGTCGAATCCCGCGCCGCGCAAAACAGCCGACAGGCTCCCGGACCTGGCATAGCGGAATGGGTTCGGTCCATCGCGCGGCAACCAAGGGCCGCCCACATGCCGGTGCACCACTCCCATCATGCTCTGCCAATACGGCTGTTCGAACGATCCCCAGGCCATAAAGCACGCCCGCGCTCCCGGCCGCAAAACGCGCCGCAATTCCCGCAAAGCAAAAATCGGCTTGTCGAAAAACATCACGCCGAAGCGCGAGGTCGCGAGATCGAAACTGCCTTCCGGAAATGGCAGGCTGTGCGCGTCCGCCCGCTGCGTCGAGAAATTCTTGAGCCCGCGAGCCCGCGCCCGCTCCGCCGCGATCTCCAACAGGTCAGCGCTCAGATCAGTAGCCGTCACGTGCCCCTGCTCGCCAACAGAAGAAGCCAGGCTGATCGCGGGCTCTCCCGTCCCGCTGGCCAGGTCGATCACGCGCATTCCAGCCGCTGCCTGCGCGTATTCGACGATCGCATCGGTCGTGGGTTGCCCCATGGCCGCCGATTTAGCTTTCCATTTTTCCGATGCAACCAGCCGATACTGGTTTCCCCAATCTGGCGCGGATTCTGAGCGTGAGGTCATCGGCTTAACTGGAATGTCATCGGTTTAAATGGGACGTCACCAGCTTAGCTCGGATGCCGTCGGTTTTGTAGCCCAGCGATTTTGGTGGCGCAGCGCTTCTAGCGCTGCGATGGAGCCTCGCGGCCAGACAGGGCTTTTACCCCGCAGGTCAGGTTTTCTTTTTCTTCTTCTTTTTCGGCGCTGCCAGCCTGGCGGCTGGCTTGGGCGCGGCCGATTTCTTCTTCCTGGGAGCGGCGTTCAAATCAGCAACTTCCAGCCGCTTGGCCGTCTTCCACAGCCGTTCCAGATCGTAGAACTTCCGCGCCTTCTCCGAGAACACATGGACCACAAAGTCCACATAATCGAGCAGCACCCACTCCGCCTGCTTGTAGCCCTCGACGTGCGCCGGCCGCAAATTCGCGGCCTTCAGCCGCAGTTCCACTTCGTCGGCAATGGCCTGCACCTGCCGCGGATTGGTCCCACTGCACAGCACAAAGTAGTCGGTAAACGCTCCCGACCCTTTTTCCATTTCCAGGATGCTGAGTTCTTCGGCCTTTTTCTCGAGGCAGGCTTGAATGGCGGCGGAAATTTGCTGTTTAAGTTCGTTCTTCTTCATTCGGTGGTACGTTGATCCTTCTTGGGTTGCAGCGACTAACATTGTAACCGACCATTGACCGCCCAACTTCTTGCGGCGTCATCCTGAGCGGAGCCGCTTTTCAGGCGGAGCGAAGGATCTCCCGAACTACTTGCCCGACTTCTTCGCCTCGGCCGCCGCCAGTTCACGCAGCTTCGCCATAGTGGCCGCGGCCGGGTCTTTGCGATTGCTGCTCTTAGGACGCCGCTTGGTTTTAGTGGTGTAGTGATTCTGAGCCATTGTTCTCCTGCATCATCGGCGGTTGAAAGGACGCCAGCCCTGATTGGTTTTCACACTGCACCGGGAATCAGATGTCCCGATGCCTTCATTCCATCATACTGAATTATTCACGCCATTCTGCGCCCGGTCGCCTATTTGTATCCGCCTATTTGTACAGCCCCATCTTTCGGATGTACTCCGCGACCGGCGCATCCACAAAGCGGCCCAGCGGCTTGCCCGCCGCCGCAGCCTGACGGATCGCCGTCGCCGAAGCCGGTTGACGCAGATCGGCCAGCAAGTGGATATTCACTCCCGGCAGCACCAGATCTCCCGTAGCAGGTTGCTTATGAAACGGCCGCGTCACTTCTGGCCGCGGGCGCAGCCTCTCAGGCAAGGCATTCGCCACATCGGCCAGCGAAAACCCCGGACGACTGGCCACCACAAACTCGCATTCGCGGAACAGCTCTTCAGGCTGGTGCCATTTAGCGATGTCGGCGAACGCGTCCACGCCGATCAGCAGAAACAGTTTGTCGCCTGCCTTCGACGACCGCTTCAGCCGGCGCACCGTGTCGATGGTGTAGTTCGGCTTCTCCTGTCCGTCTTTGTTGGATTTCGCGCTCTCCTCCGGAGCCTCCAGCAACGACGGGACGAACGCCTTCTCCTCTGCGGTAGCCAGCGCCAGCATGGCGAAGCGGTGCACAAAAGGCGAAAGCGGCTGCCGCTGCTTGTGCGGAGGAATGTTCGCCGGCACAAAGTGAATGCGATGCAGCTTGCACTGCTCCAGCGCCGCCCGCGCCAGCGCCAGATGCCCACGATGCACCGGATCGAAAGTCCCGCCAAAAAGTCCAATATTCATGAAATGAATTCGCCCCGCCTAGTGTCACGATTTAGGCCTCGCGACGCAAGTACGAATCCTCGAATGAGATCTGTCATGCTGAGCAAAAAACGACCTTCGCAAGGCGAAGGTCGTTCGCAGTCGAAGCATCCCTACCGGCGGCACAAGTCCGCGCTAGTCGAATGTCGGCCAAAGCCCCAAAGAAACGTCCCTCCTAGTAGCCCGTGCACACGTAGGGATGCTTCGACTCCGCCCCGACCATTCACTTCGCGATCGCCGCGCTCCCCGCTCAGTGTGACAGGGGTCGCGAAGATTCTCGCAAACGTACTCCCCGCCATTGTCCAACCGGACATCCACCCCGCCGGCTAACGGACACTCCCACACTTCCTTTCCGGCAGAAACGGATGTACTCCTGTAACTATCTTGTTTCCCATTATGGAACTAGGATAGGTTACATGCGAGTAACCCTCCCCCTACTTCGCATTCCGCCCGCGCGCGCCCCGATTCTTCGGTATGGCGTAGCCGTGCTCAGTACCGCGCTGGCGCTGATTCCCACCATTCTGCTCACCAATGTGTCGGAAAGCCGCCTCGCCCTGTTCGGCGTGGCCGTGATGGTGAGCGCATGGTACGGCGGCTGGAAGCCTGGAGTGGTCGCCACTGCGTTCGCCCTCACCGTCGGCGCCTACTTCACGCTCGCCGCGGAACACAGCCCGGCCGAGCTGCGCACCGCCATCATCCGCCTGTCGTTATTTTTCTTTGTGGCCATGCTGATCTGCTGGCTGAACGCGGCCCTGCGCGCCGCGCAAGAAAACTTGCGGCGCTCGGAACAGAATTTCCGTTCGCTTGTGACCAACGCTCCTTACGGCATTTGCCGCTGCGATTCCACCGGCAAGATTCTCGACGTCAATCCCGCCTTCGTCGAGCTGCTCGGCCACACTTCCGCCGACGAGTTGATTGGACAGCACATTTTTGGACTCTACGCCGAGCACGACAAGTGGTTCGATCTCGCCGACTTTCTGCGTTCTGAGCTCCCGTTCAAAGGCCTGACCGTCGAATGGAAGCGCAAGGACGGCGTTACGACCGGCGTCCGCATTTCCGGCCGCTCGGTGGCGAACGGGCCGGAGGGCATGGTCTTCGAACTCTTCGGCGAAGACGTGACCGAACGCCGCGCCCTCGAGCAGCAGCTGCGCCAATCGCAAAAAATGGAAGCCGTGGGCCGGCTCGCCGGCGGCATTGCCCACGACTTCAATAATCTGCTGATGGTCATTTCCGGCTATTCGGAATTTCTGCTCGAACGCCTCGGGAATGAGCCTCAACTGCGCGGTCCCGCCCAGGAAATTGCCAGCGCCGCCGAACGCGCCTCGTCGCTCACCCGCCAGTTGCTCGCCTTCAGCCGCAAGCAGATGCTCGCGCCCCGGGTCGTGAACCTGAACGACGTCGCCACCGAAAACGTAAAGATGCTGACGCGCATGATCGGCGAGGACATTGACCTGGTCATCACTCCCAGCCCTGATCTCTGGAGTGTCCGCGCCGACGCCGGCCAAATCGAGCAGGTCATCATGAACCTGGCCGTCAACGCTCGCGACGCCATGCCATCGGGAGGCAAGCTGACCATCGAAACTTCGAACGTCACGCTCGATGAAGACTACGCCCGCCTTCACTCGCCCGTGCGGCCCGGCGACTACGTCATGGTCGCGGTCAGCGACACCGGCGCCGGCATGGACGCCGAAACCCAGTCGCACATCTTCGAGCCGTTCTTCACGACGAAAGGAACCAAAGGAACCGGCCTCGGCCTCTCGACGGTCTACGGCATCGTCAAGCAGAGCGGCGGCTACATCTGGGTTTACAGCGAGATGGGCCGGGGAACCACGTTCAAGATCTACCTGCCGCGTGTCGCGTCGACGGGCGAAGCCGTTGCCCAGTTCGCCGCTCCACCCGAGTACCGAAAAGTCGAACCCGGCACCGAAACCATCCTGCTCGTCGAGGATGAGGCCAACCTGCGCTACCTCGCCCGCCAATACCTCGAAAAACAAGGCTACAAAGTCATCGAAGCCGCCGACGGCGCGGTCGCCATGCAGATTGCCGTAGCGCATGAAAAGACGATTCACCTGCTGCTCACCGACGTAATCATGCCCGGCATGAACGGCCGCGAACTGGCCCAGCGCATCGCAGAAATCCGCCCCAACGTAAAAATCCTCTACATGTCCGGCTACACCGAAAACGTAATCGGACACAACGGCATGCTGGACGCGGGCATACGCCTGCTCCAGAAGCCCTTCAACCTTCGCGACCTGAAAAGCATAGTGCGCGAAGTGCTCGACGCAACTCCCCCGGAGGTCGCTATGTCCGCACAATCCACCGCACCGCTCCGCACCGCCCGCGGCCGCGAAATTCCGCCCACGCGCGCCCAACGATTCCAATTGCACTTGCCCCTGCGCTATCGCCGCCTCGGCGAAAACGATTGGCACGTCGGCACCACCGAAAACATCAGCCGCTCCGGCATGCTCTTCCAGGCCGACGAAGCGCTGCAACCGAACGCGCAGCTGGAAATCAATCTCGTGCTCCCCCAGGAAATCGCCGGCCTGTCAGCCACCGAAGTCGTCTGCCGCGGAGAAGTCGTGCGCACGGTCGAGCAGAACGGATCGACTCTGACCCCCGCGCTGGCCGCGAGGATTTTGCAATACCACTTCCAGCACGGTCCGCTGCCGCGGGCGTAAAGAGAAGTGGAGAGCGGCGGTTTAGCGCCGCGTTAAGCGTTAAGGAGTTGTCATCCGAACCCGAGCTTCTCATTCCTGAAAGGAATGAGAAGCGTAGTGGAGGGACCTGCTGTCGCTCGCCACCCAATCGACCCTCGGATATTTTTTTCTTCGCGGCTCCGTAAGATCCTCGTTTGATTGGAGTTATGTCTGCCAGACCTGCGGCATTCCCGGCAAAATCTTGAGCCGGAATGACTTGCACGTAAAATATTATGGAATAAGGAGTTAGCCGCTTTTGTGTCGTCCGCCGAGTTGAGGAAATTTTCGCGCACGGAAACATTGTGGGCGTTTGGGTTTTCTCAGTAAAGGTTGTTCGTCACAGGATCCGATTTCTAGCTGTGGAAAAACCGTTTCGGGGAGGGGACTCCGGTGCGGGTTGGATCGTTACTGTTTCCAGTGAAAGGCAAGAACATATTGTATTATCAGTAGTTTAGAATATCGCTACCATTGTGTGTTGCACTTATAGCGTTTAGCGCGTATATTTATGCCGTATGTAGCGTTTGTAGCGTCTAAGAGGTGTGCCACGGTTTTGTAGGTGGGCGACCAGCGAAAACAAGCGCGAGTCGTAAAGGAGGAGCACCGTGACCGCGACCCGGGAGATTATTCCAACTACGCCAACCCAGACACCTGTCCCCATTTCACAACGTGATCAACAAGATATAGACGGCATTTACCGGAGGTTGCAAAAGGCGTCAGCAAAATTGGTTGGGCGTGACGGCAAAAGTCAGGTTCTCCCAAATAACGTTTACTCATTTCTTTGCCAATTGCTCGCCGATTTGACGGCGGGGTCATCGGTAACCATTTTGGAGAACAACGCGTTGCTAACAACAATGGAAGCGAGCAGAATGCTGGGCATGTCGCGCCAGTTTTTTGTGAACTTGCTAACGAAAGGCGAGATCCCATTCATCAAGGTCGGGACGCATCGCAGGATTTATGCCCGCGACCTCTTGGCCTACAAAGCCAAGCGAGATGCTGCACGCCGAAAAGTCTTAGACGACCTGGCACGTGCGGAGTACGACGAAGGGATTTACGACATGATGCCGAATGATCCTAACGCCGGACAATGAATATACGGTCTTGCTTGACGCATGTGTATTAGTTCCGATGCCACTCTGCGAAACTCTTTTGCGGTTGGCTGAGGAACCGGCTCTGTACCGGCCTCTTTGGAGCGATTCCATTCTCCAAGAGGTCGGTACCGCCTTAGAACGAATGGGATACAAACCCGAACAGGTTAAGCGACGTTTGGATGCCATGCAGAGCACATTTCCAGAAGCGTTTGTCCAAGCTCCCCAGGACCTCGTCCAAACCTTGACCTGCATTCCTGATCCAAAGGATCGTCATGTCCTAGCTGCCGCTATCGGGGGAAAAGCTGACGCGATTTTGACCTTAAATGATAGGGACTTTCCATCTGAATGCTTGGCACAATATGAGATTGATCGAATGTCTCCCGATGAATTCCTGATCCATCAATATCACTTGAACCCAGGAGCCGTGCTGGATAAGCTGGATGCGCAAGCGGTTGCCATACGCGAAACACGAGAGGCCGTCACGCGCCGCTTTCGTGAGCGTTTCCAAGCGCCAAAGTTTGCTGATCTCGTGGAGGGAATAGAACTGCAAGAAAATAACACGTGACCTTTTACCAACCGATCATCAACGCGCCCCGCTCTACCATGAGTAATCTAATCTACTGACTTTTCCTCAGCCGCCGCGCTGAACTCCCGCTCGCGAAGCTTCTGTACTTCCTCACCCATCGCGTACTTCAATTCCTCGATCCCTTTACCCGTCACGGCGGAGATCTCATACAGCTTCACTTTGTGTTTCTTGCAGTAGCGCTTCAGCGCGGCCAGCTTGTCTTTGTTGACGACATCGATCTTCGACGCGGCCATGATCATCGGCTTGTCTTCGAGATGCGCGCCGAAGCTGCTCAGTTCGCCTTCGATCACTTCGACATCTTTGACCACATCCGGCCGGCCGCTGGAATCGGAAACATCGACCAGATGTACCAGCAAACGCGTGCGCTCGATGTGCCGCAGGAACTGCGTGCCCAGGCCCGCGCCCTCGTGCGCGCCCTCGATCAATCCGGGAATATCCGCGACCACAAAACTGACTTCGTTTCTTGGGTCGCCGACCGCGACCACACCCAGGTTCGGCTCGAGCGTGGTGAACGGATAATCCGCAATCTTTGGCCGCGCCGCCGAAATGCGCGAGATCAGTGTGGACTTGCCCACGTTCGGATATCCCACGATCCCTACGTCGGCCAGCAGTTTGAGTTCGAGCCGGTAGGTATGTTCCTCGCCCGGACGCCCTTCTTCATGCTCGCGCGGGGCCTGATGTACCGAGGTGGCAAAGCGCGCGTTGCCGCGCCCACCGCGCCCGCCGCGGCAAATCACGAAACTCTGGTCGGGCTGCGTGAACTCGAAAATCTTGTCGCCGGTTTCGTCGTCGTAGACGATCGTCCCGACCGGAACTTTCAGAGTGATGCCAGTTCCGTCGTGGCCGGTCTTGTTCGACCCTTCGCCGTGGCGTCCGCGCTGCGCGGTGTGTTCGGGATTGAAACGAAAATGCACCAGCGTATTGTGGCGCTCGCTGGATTCCATGACGATGTCGCCGCCCTTGCCGCCGTCGCCGCCCGAGGGTCCGCCGCGCGGGACAAACTTCTCCCGACGGAAGGCCATGCAGCCGTTCCCGCCGTCGCCGGCTTTGACTCGAATTTTTGCCTCATCGATAAACATGAAATCGTCAGTCGTTGCTGGTTGGTCGGTTGTTGGAAAACAAAAGCCTCGGCCCGCAGGCAGAGGCTGTGTGGAGCATTGACTCCAGAAGAACGCTGCTGCACGGGGCATTCTGTCCCGCACGGCTCTAACCGCGAAGACGCTAGTTCACTTCCACGGGCTCGACCATCACGAACTTGCCCATCTGTCCTTTATTCAGGAACTTGATGCGGCCCGTGATCTTGGCGAAGAGCGTGTCGTCTTTGCCGCGGCCCACGTTCAGCCCCGGCTTCACGCGAGTTCCGCGCTGCCGCACGATGATGGTGCCGCCGGGCACGATCTGCCCACCGAATGCTTTGAAGCCAAGCCGCTGCGCGTTGGAGTCGCGGCCGTTTCGTGAAGTGCCTTGCCCTTTTTTATGTGCCATATGACTCTCAGTTCTCGGTTGTCAGTTCTCAGTTCAAAACCTGTCTCAGTTCAAACTTCTCGTTCAAGACTTCTCAAATCAAAACCTGGACGGACGAATGCGTCCGTCCCTACGTGTTACTTTTTCTTTGCCGGCGACTTCTTGGCGGCCTTCTTCGGCGCGGCTTTCTTTTTCGCTGACTTTGCTTCGACGGCGGGCGCTTCATGCGTCTCTGCTTCTACCGGCTTCACCTTTTTCGGCTTCGCTTCTTTCTTCGGCAATTCCGGAGCTTTGAAGCTCTGGCCGCCGAAAGCGATTTCGGAAATGCGCACCGCGGTGTAGGACTGCCGGTGCCCGCGCAGTTTCTTGTACTGCTTCTTGCGCTTGTAGTGGAATACCAGGATCTTCGCGCCGCGGCCTTCTTCGACCACCTGGCCAACTACGCGCGCGCCCGACTGCTGGCCGGTTTCAACCTGGCCGGCTTCGCCGGAAACCGCGACGACAGGGAACTCCACCAGTCCGTCGCCGTTCGCGCCGGTGCCCACTTTTTCGACTCGAATTACATCTCCGGGCGCCACCCGGTACTGCTTGCCACCGGCGCGGATGACCGCGTACATACGTCTGCCTCCGTCAAATGTCAGTTGAAATTCAGCGTCCAACGAGACCCAGAGCGCACACGGGCGCAGCCACGGGGCTTGCTGATTTTCCTGTGCTTGCTGTGTTTTCCGTCCCGGCGTTTCTTCAGCCGAGACAGGCGTCCCCAGAACGGGTCGGCCAGTACAGGCAAACTCAACCATTCTAACGTGCGCTGTGGAAATCGGTCAAACTCAATCGCTGGCCGCCCAAATGAGCGTGTTTTCTTTCCTGGCCCAAGGTCCTTTGTGGTTTGCGCTCTTCTGTGCGAGAATCTCGCCAAATCTTTGGAGGCACCTCATGCTCAAGCGCTTTCTTGCCGTTTCGTTCTGCCTGCTCGCCCTCACTCTGTCCGGTCTCGCGCAAATGAAGAAGTCGCCGATGCAGAAGGCTGCCGGGCCTGCGCCTGACAAAGCTTTCGTCCAGAAAATTTGGGACGGCTGGTCCACGCTCGATCCGGCGAACGTCGCGCCGTATTACGCTCCCGGTCCGCATACCTATTTCGATATTGCTCCGCTGAAGTATGGCAGCTTTGACGAATATCAAACCGGGGTGAAGGCTGTGCTAGCCGGCTACAAGAGCGCGAAGTTCACGGTGAACGACGACCTGGCGGTGCATCCGCACGGAGATTTGGTGTGGGCCACGGCTACGATTGCGGAACAGATGACGACCAAGGCGGGGAAGGTTGAGATGGGTAATTTTCGCTGGACTTGCATCTGGGAGAACATCGACGGTAAGTGGCTCATCGTGCATGAGCACGTGTCGGAGCCAGTGCAGTAAGAACAGACGCTAGGTTAGGGGTCAGAAAAAAGCCAAGTGCGTTCTCGCTGAACCCTGATCCCTGATCCCTGTCTTTCAATACGACTTCCAGAAGAAGTACGCGGTCATGCCTGCGCCCACCAGCACGACGAATATCCTGATCCACTTTTGCGGCAGTTTCAGCGCGTAGTGCGCGCCCACGTATCCGCCGGCTACGCCGCCGGCGATCATTGCAATGCCGTGCTTCCAGTAGACTGCGCCGGCCACGATAAAAGTAATCACGGCGACGCCGTTGATCACGAATCCCAACACGCTCTTGAGAGCGTTCATGGCGTGAATGTCGGTCATGCCCAGCACGGCAAGCATGGCGAGCATCACAATGCCCATGCCTCCACCGAAGTAGCCGCCGTAGATGGCGACGCATAACTGAAACAAAGTTGTGCCGGCGAGCGCTACGGTTGAAGCCTCGTGGTCGTCTTCAATTACCGAATGGCGACTACCGGCCAGCTTCTTGCCGAATGCGAAGAGCAGAGTCGCGCCCAGCGTCAGCCAGGGCAGCACTCGCATGAAAGTCTGAGCCGGCGTCTTTAAGAGCAGCAGAGCTCCGAGTAACCCGCCCACTAAACTTGCGGCCAGCAGAGGGATCATCACGCGGCGCGGAACATCGAGGCGCTTGCGATAGGCGCCGCCGCTGGCTGCGGCTGCGGTCCAGAGCGCGATTGTGTTCGTGGCATTGGCTGGAATGGGAGGAACGCCGGTGAATAGGAGCGCGGGAAACGCGATGAAGCTGCCGCCTCCGGCAACGGAATTCAAGGCTCCGCCGAGCACTCCAGCGAAAAAAAGGAACAGGATGGATTCGAACGTCAAGTTGTTAGGTGTAACAGAAACGCTGCCCGGTCGCCAGCAGACATAACCTTTCGCAATCTGCAGCGTCTGATGGGTGAGCCGAGAACGCGTGTGCCAAAAACATGAACCGACTTCTAATCGTGCTTTTCTTTACATTGCAGTGCGGGGTGGTGCTGGCACAGTCCAGCACGCAGGCGCCGGCCAATCCGTGCACAGTTGCGCAGCAGAAACAACTTGATTTCTGGCTGGGCGAGTGGAATCTGACGTGGCCGGGACAAAATGGCGGCCCCGAAGGGCACGGCACGAATAGCATTACGCGCGTGCTCGATGGGTGCGTTGTGCAGGAGAATTTTGTTGGTGATGGCGCACAGCCATTGCGCGGTACGAGTGTTTCTCTTTTCGACGTGACTGCCGGCAAGTGGAAACAGACCTGGGTCGACAATCAAGGCTCGTATCTCGACTTCATTGGCGAATTCAAAGATGGGCAGATGATTCTGCAGCGCGAAGCCACGGGTCCGCGTGGCGCAAAATTTCTGCAACGCATGGTCTGGAAGAATATTGCTGCGAACAACTTCGACTGGAGCTGGGAAGCCTCGCATGACGACGGCAAAACCTGGCAAGTGCAGTGGGCGATCCATTACAAGCGCAAAAGCTGACGTGCCCGCTACGCTCGAATTACTTTTGTAATCGTGTCCATCCGCCACTTTCTTGTCGAAACATCCTTTCTGCGGCAGGGTTAATACCAACTGAGATTGTGGGGGATTCTTCTATGCGTCATCCAATTGTGATTTTCAAATCCATTTTGATCGGCTGCCTTCTGTGCAGCGTCGCCTGGGGTCAAGCTTCGAGCGCTCCTGCGAGCGGCGGGCAACCGGGCGGCCGGCAATCGACGCCCCAGCAAGCCATGCCCGGCATGGATATGTCGGGCTCGTCCGGTCAAGACATGCAGATGAAAGACATGCCTTCGAGTGCCGACGACAAAGAGGGCGGCGATGCGCGAGCTCACGCGATGAATGCCATGGAAGGGCACATGGACATGGGCCCGCATATGAAGATGACTGATCTCCGGGCGGCCAAGCCGGACGATAGCGCACGCGCACAACAGATTGTGGAAGCAGCGCGCAAGGCCTCGGAAAAATACATCGATTACCACGTTGCGCTGGCCGATGGCTTCCGTATTTTTCTGCCCAGAGTTCCGCAGAAGATGTACCACTTCACCAATTACCGTTACGGCCGGGAATCATTCGAGCACTTTAATCCAGAGCATCCGACTTCTCTGCTGTATGAAAAACATGGAGACGATTACAAACTGGTGGGTGTGATGTATACCGCGCCGAAGAGTTTTACCGAGGATGAACTGGACGCGCGCGTCCCGCTCAGTATCGCGCGATGGCACGAACACGTGAATTTCTGTGTGCCTCCGTTTGGAAAGTGGAGAGATAGTATGGGCCAGAATCCGCAGTTTGGATTTAGGGGATCGATTGCCACACAGCAGGCTTGTGACGCCGCTGGAGGAACATTCCATCCTGTGGTATTGGATTGGATGGTGCATTTGTACCCGTTCGAGAAGGATGCGGCGAGCGTCTGGTCTGTCGAGCGGCAGCACGGGGATGCGGACTGAAGAATGTGGCACTGGCTGCTTACCTGAGGAATCTGATCACAAAGCACATTCGCTGACTGCGGAACCTCATCGCTTCGTGTTTTTCACAAGTGGTTCACAAGAGTTGATTCGGCGCACGCATGCTCGCGCAAGAGTGCCCGCGCCACACGCGCCATACAAAACATCCGCCTTCTGTTCGCCTCTCACAGAGATGCATTCGCAATGAGTTTCTTGCTATCGGAAAGATCTCCACTGCGTCAAAAGAAGTGCACGCGGACTAAAGCATGGGGAACTTCGAGAGCATCGATTACGTAACCTCTCAAAGTGGATGAAACGGCTGGCGCCGAGGTGACGCCGGCGGACATGATTCGATATTTATTGCGGGGTCTGGGGATTCTCTCACACTCGGTTTGGCGGCCCAGGTGAGAAAACCCCCAATCGCGGCAGAGAAACTGGCAGCTTTTCTGCTCAGCTTTTCTGTTCAACCCCGGTCGCAGCATTCTATGCGATTGGTGGGGAAACACAAGTGTTTTCTCGCGCTGGTCGCGAGCCGGGCCGCCCCAACCGTTTCCCGACGTGACTTCGGGAAAGAAAATAAAGGAGCAGCTATGAAGTTCGCGACAGTTTCGAAAAGTCTGATCATGGGGTTGGCTCTGCTGCTGGCCTCGAGTGCATTCGCTGCTACGAAAGCCGAATTGAGCCTGCGCAGTGCGACGACCGTCAACGGAACCAAACTCAAAGCGGGCGACTACAAGCTGCTGTGGGACGGCAGCGGCCCCAACGTGGAAGTCAGCATCATGCAAGGCAAGAACGTTGTCGCTAAGGTGCCGGCAAAGCTCGTCGACCTGCAATCGCCCGCACAATACAACGCCGCTTTGCTGAAGAGCAACGACGACGGCACCAGCACTCTGGCGGGCGCCCGATTCGAAGGCAAGAAGTTCGGACTCGACTTGAGCGACATGGGCGACGGGATGCAGGCAGGTTCGAGCAAGTAAGTTCGCGCAAATAAGTTCGAGTAAGGAAGTTCGTGCGAAGAGTAGTCCGACTGGATTGCTGGGGGGCAATCGCGTAAAAAGGGGAGCACCTTGCGTGCTCCCCTTTTTTGCTGCCCCTTCCAACCAAACGAGTCGCTAATTCTAGTTCGGCGAGGCCAGCACATCATCGTAGTAGTTGATGACCGCCCGCTTCGGCTTGTCCTTCAGACCTTTCAGCGGAATCTTTTGATCGAAGGAGTTATTCCCCGTCAGCCGCGCTCTCCCGAGAAACAGCATGCCATTGGGTAGATCCAGGTAGATCGGTACCAGCATGCGGAAACTGTCATTCACATTCGACTGCGTCATTTTTATGCTCATCACCACGTCGCCGTCCGCTCCGGTGTCGAAGGTTGCGTTCATCTGGTATGAGGGCAGCTGCGTTCCATAAACGTACTCGTCGAAGAACCAGTCCATCTTGTGGTTGCCCTGCATGTCCATTTCTTGAGTCATGTGTTTCTCTACCATGGCTTTGAAATCTTCAGTCGTGGCGGCTTTGCCGCGGTAGGTGTTGACGAAGTCCTGCATCAGCTCCTTGAAGCGCTGATCGCCAGTGCGGTTATCGTGCAGCATCATTCGAATCATATGGAGGATGTACGCGCCCTTGGGATAGATCAGGTGGCGGGTCGTGTTAAATCCTGTGCGCGAATTGCTGGTGCGGTACCCCATGGTTACTGGCCCGACGTCAATCGCCCGAAAGCCTTGCGCATCGCGCTCCAGCAGCAGCTCGCGTTCATCGTTCCAGAAAGTGATGAACTTCTTTGGATTCTTTTCAATCATGGTCAGATAGAGCGAGGCCGACATGTCGGCGAATCCCTCGCTCATCCACTGATCGCGATAGGAACTGAATCCCACCGTGTGTCCCCACCACTGGTGTGCGACTTCGTGAGGCGTGACCACTTTCCAGTAGCCGCGGTCGCCGAAATCCATACCCAACTGGTGACGCACGGTCGTGTCAAAGTAGTAGCAGAGCGGAATCCAGACCAGTTCCGGCCACGACTGTCCGAAATCGCATGCGGTCTGCTGGGTGAGTTGCAGGTGCTTGAATAAAGAAGGGCCGAAGTAGTCGCTGTAAAGCTGCACGGCCAGTTCGCCCTCTGCGAGGGCTTTTTTGTTGAGGCCCGTAGTGCTCATCGTGCCCAGTGCCACGTCCGCACCATGAGAACCCATGCTCGGCAGATCATCCCCGTTGGCTGCGTGCTGAAGGCCATTTACCCAGTCGGGAGACTCCTGATTGGCATACGATTGCACGTCGTACTCCGGCTTTTCCAGTTTGCCTTCCTCGACCTTGAATCGGCCGACACTGAATCCCGCCACCGTTTGTGGGGCTTCGCTCTTCCACACCGTCACGTTCTGTCCGCCATCATTGTTGTCGCTGACGCGCACTCCGGTCGCGGCGATCTGCATGCCTTTCGGACTGTGGAAGGTCATGTCGTAAGACGCGTATTCGCCGAGGCCGCCGCTGGGGTTGTTCGGATACCAGTTCTCCCGGGCCGCAGGATTGGGGAAATAGTTTCCGCCACCTTCGTTGGAGACGGCTTCTTTGCCTTCGTACTCGGTAATAACGGTGAATTGATCGCCCACCGACAGCGCGTTGGGCAAGATCACCGCGAACTCGGCGTCATCATTCTTGTCTTCCTGAATAAATGACAGCGGCTGGCCGTCGGAGGTCGTTACGCGGCGCACTCTCAACGTCCGGAACAGGTCGAAGGGGGCGACCCGCAGGCCGTTCAGGTTGGCAATGAATGTGGTTTGGGTCTTACCGATCAGATTGGCGCTTTTCTCGATTGTGGCCTCGATCTGCTGGTGCTGAATGCGGATGGGCTGGCCGACCGCGCCTTTCTTTTTCTCGCCCGACGCGGGGAACGAAGCCCAGTCGCCGAATTTATTTTCGTCATAGGTCGAGAAGTCAACCTGGTCGCGGTTTTCGTGCGGATCGATCTGATAGAGCTCCTGCCCGTTGTAGCGCTTGCCGTGGATGAAGGCGATGAAGAATCCTCCGGGCTCCGGGCTGAGCAGATCTTCGAGGATGCGTGACTCAAGATTTTGTTTGAGCTTGTGCCGGGTGGTGTGCTGACTGTCTTTCAGCGGGCCGGCGTCGCAGCCGGAGGTCGTAGTTGTGCCGCCTTTCTTGATTTGGTCATACGTTGAGTCGGTGAAACGCAGCACCATCTGGGTGAAGTTTTCGCTGAATTCGTTTTCCTTGGTCAGCAGCTTCAGCATGGCCGCTTCGGATGCAGGCGGGGCGAGCACGAAATTTCCATCCCCGGTGAAGACCGCTCCGGTTACCTTGCCCGCCACCGGGGCAACGAAGCAGACGGTGCCGGAACGCAGATGAAACGTCCCCGCATCGCGCTTCAGTTCAAAGTTGGTGACGCTCACGGCTTCGCTGCCGAGGGTGAGGTTGCGGAGAGCCTGATAAGTCGGATCAGAATTCGGGCCCGGCGCAGCGGTTTGCGAGGAGGCGGCTTGACTGGCCAGGATCACGATTACGGTTGCGGTCAGCAGCAGCGAAAGAATCGACACGACGCCCAGAGACACCGGTGCGGCTCGGCGCAGTTTACCGATTAGCGATGGCATGAAACCCTCCGGGGGGAAGGAGACTGGCCATTATCAGCCCTGCGGGGAAAAATACAAGGGCTAGGATCACTGTCGGCAACGGAGCTTGGGCTTCTCACCTTTGTACAGCAATCTGGCCAATGAAAAAAGGGAGCGCGCGAGCGCTCCTTCAAACAAGAACCGACATCTGGGAACTGTCCTTTAGTACTTCGGGACTTTTGGGTCCACGCGATCTGACCACGCCGTAATTCCACCCGCCAGGTTGAGCACTTTCGTGAAGCCTGACTGCTGCAGGAAGGCCACTGCTTTGGCGCTGCGTCCGCCCATTTTGCAGTGGACGACGATTTCACGGCTGGAATCGAGTTCGCTGACGCGCTTGGGCAGATCATTCAGCGGAATCAGATAGCCGCCGATGTTGCAGATCTGGTATTCGTGCGGCTCGCGCACGTCGAGCACGAACAGGTCGTCTTTCGCGTCGAGACGCCGCTTCAGGTCTTCTACTTGAATCTCGGGAACTCCGCTGCTCACCGGTTTTTCCTCCCCACGAATGCCGCAAAACTCGTTGTAGTCTATCAGCTGGGTGACCGTGGGATGCGTGCCGCACACCGGGCAGTCGGGATTTTTGCGCAGCTTGAGTTCGCGGAACTTCATGCCCAGCGCGTCGATCAGCAGCAGACGCCCGATCAGCGGATCGCCGATGCCGAGAATCAGTTTGATGACTTCGGTGGCTTGCATCACGCCGACCAGGCCGGGGAGAATGCCGAGCACGCCGCCTTCGGCGCAGGAAGGAACGAGGCCCGGCGGTGGCGGCTCAGGATAGAGGCAGCGGTAGCAGGGGCCGTTTTCGGTGGCGAAGACGCTGGCCTGGCCTTCGAAGCGGAAAATCGATCCGTAGACGTTTGGCTTGCCGGTGAGTACACAGGCGTCGTTCACCAAGTAGCGCGTGGGAAAATTGTCGGTGCCGTCGGCGATGATGTCGAAGTCGCGAAATAGTTCGAGCGCGTTCGCGCTGCTGAGCCGCATGTCGAACGTTTGCAGATTCAGAAAAGGATTGATGCCCTTCAGCTTGTCGGCGGCGGAATCGAGCTTCTTGCGGCCCACGTCGGCTGTGGAGTGAATAATCTGCCGCTGCAGGTTTGTGTAGTCCACCACATCGAAATCGACCAGGCCCAGCGTGCCCACGCCCGCGGCCGCGAGATACAGCGCCAGCGGCGAACCGAGCCCACCTGTACCGATGCACAGCACGCGCGCGGCTTTCAGCTTCTGCTGGCCCTCCATGCCAACCTCGGGCATGATGAGATGGCGCGAGTAGCGCAGGATTTCATCTTTGTTCAGGGTTACTGGAATTTCGGTGATGGTGGCCATAAAGTCCTCGGTTGAATTTCCTTCGTCTGCCTTCGTGGTTGAAGATTTGTCGCCGAGTCTCTTGAAATAATTCAATAGGAATCGAATCGACGACCGCGCGAATGCGGAGTCAACAACAGGAAGGGCGACAGCAACAACAGCGCATTGTGGCAGCACGGTACATGTTGGGAATCCCGACTAGATGGCGCCCCCGGCAATGGATGGCACAATCGAAATGTTATCACCTTCGCTCAGCGCGGTTGCTTCTTTCTGCATGTAGCGAATGTCTTCGTCGTTGACGTAGAGGTTCACGAAGGCCCGCAGTTTACCCTCTTCGGTGTAAAGGTGCTTGCGCAGGTCAGGATGCTGCGCCACCAGCGCGCTCATGGCTTCGCCAACCGTTGCTCCCGTAACTTCCACCGTGGATTGCTTGCCCACATATTGTCGCAAAGGCGTAGGAATATGGATTTTGCTCATAGACGTACTGTAAGAGATGCGGCGACTGCAGGGCAAGATTCAGCGGGCCGGGCTTCAACTGTCGACGAAGAAGCCAATCGGTGTTTTAGAGACATGTGGTGGGTTGATCGTCCGGCTGCTCTCGCCTGAATCAGCACGAAGTTTTCCCTAACCTCGTCGCCTTTTCCCGCCGCTTTCCGATTTCATTCATAGGGACGGGTAAGCCCGGAACCGGTTGAGGGGGCCGCTGCTTTCCAGGATCGCAAGGCAGCCCGGGCGACGTCCCGAGACTTGCATTCAAAAGAGGATTCCTATGCCAAGAATCTTGCGCACACTGTTGTTTTCAGCGGTGATGATCGGGTTTTTCGCTTGTGCCCGGCCCAGCCAGGCCCAGCAACTGGACTGCATTTTCACCTACACGTCGGCTCCGGCCGCGCCGTCGATGACTTTTTGTGTTTCCCCCAATGGCAACCTGACCCAATTGCAGATCCCTATCAGCCCGCTGAATATGGTTAACGAAGACTACATTGGATCCAGTGGACTCCTGGAGGGAGCCGAGGGGTATGGAGTGTGCCAGGAAAGCCCGGTCGCTTCTTACTTCGATTACCTCAATAACTGGGGGGAGGACACCACAAGCTGGGAGCCGGCAACGGTGGTGAGCCAAACGGCGACCAGCATAAAAATCGAGCGCACTACCGCGGATGGGAACTGGACGCTGACGCAAACTTTCACGGCTGAAGTGCAGACTCCGGCAGTTCAGGTTGTAATGGCGCTGCACAACAATACGAAGGTCGCCCACGTGGTTTATCTCGTGCGCGAGGTGGAGACGAATTACTACTACAATTACTATTCCACCTCGACGCAAAGCAACGCGTTCTCCTGGGTGCCCAGCTCGCCGGTTGACAACTTTGGCTTTGGCTTTCAGATGTCGAATGTCGGCCCGCCGCATTTCGGATTTATGAATTCCTACGTGTGGGCGGCGGAGTGGCTGGGGAATCCTTGCAACTTCGCCGGCAACGCTGCCAATACCGTAGTGACTCAAGGCTCGGGAATCATGAGCATCGCCTATGTGGATACGATCGGAGCCAAGCAGACGAAGACTGCAACCATTCGTTATTCGAGGCTGAATTGAAGATATTTTGCGTTGTGCCAAACGGGATTTCAACTACGGTTGCGTGCCGCCTCTCCGTCTAAACGAAGGTCTTAGCCTGTCGCTATCCGAGTCGGGCTATTCGACGGCTAATCTGCGTCCAATCCAACGACATGGATGAGCTGGCCGCCGGCGGCGTTTACGGAACCGCTGGCGCTTCCCACCCAATCCGACGGCAAGCCGCTGGCGATGGGGCTGTCTACGGAGCTGATAACGTCGATGATCGCGCGGGTGAGGCGGCGGGCGGTTTCGTCGGCGATGACGTCGCTGACCACGGTAGCGTTGCGGGAGGCAATGATGGCATTCTTCGCGACCCTGCGCACGGTCCTGGAGCCGAGTGCGTCTTTAAGCGCCTCGTCCAATATTTTTGCGGATTCCGGATTCCTCCGCGCCTGATTGAGGGCGTCCTGGATCGCCTTCGCTCGGTCTGCACGGCCCATCTTCGCCAGCGCCTGGGCAGTCGGGAGGCCGCCCCTTCGCTCCAAAACGGCCAAAAGGTTCTTGACGTTCGCGCCCAGCGACGCGACTCCGGCGGCGACGCCGATGGCGTCGACGACCAGGAAGCTGACCGTATAAATGCGATTCTGATCCCAGCGCGCGAGACTGTCGGAATCCGGATTGGTGGCAGCCTCGACGGTTCGCACAATCCCATTGACGCACTGGATGCTCGAAGTAGCTAAGCCAGCCCAGGCGACGACAACGAGAAATGTTGAAGTCCCGCCCGAGGGCACTTCGGCGGCTGCGCCGCCGACCACGCCCACCGCGGAGATTACGGCAAAGCCGCAATTCAGTCCTGCCCCGGCGAACTCGCTCCAGATTCGGCTGCGGTTCGTTATGACCGCCGGGGGCTGCGCCGTATCGGTGGGATCGGAGGGAACCTCGGCTGAGGCGTCGTCGTCAATCTCCTCGATGATGACCGCCTTCTCCCAATAGGCCAGCGCTACCTTTGCGCCGGGGTCCGCGACCGAACACATCATGCCGTCATAGTGACCGACGATCACGCCGGTTAACTCAGGTTGTGAGTGGATGACTCTAACGACGGCGTCGAGTTGTTCTTGGGTGAGGGACATATTTCAGGCCTCGGCTCAATCTAATCGTGATCTGGCGATCCGATTCGTTTCAAGACTCTTCCAGGTTCCAGTCTGAGCAATGTAGAGCAAATCGGGAGACAAGGCAACCCGCGCAGGCCACCTGAGCCACGTTAGCCACTTATTTCCAGCGTCCACTCAACCTAGAATCGCCGAGGGAGAATTCCGATGACGATATTTGATCCAGCTCACGGCAAAATTATTGACGGGGGCGGCCACAGCGGCAACTTTCTTCGGCTGATTGGCCTGGGCATTGCCGCGTTCCTGCTGGTAATCCTGCTGTTCAGCTCCGTAACCAAGGTGGGCACCGGACACGTGGGCGTGCTCACGCTTTTCGGCAAAGTGCAATCGGGCGAAACCCTGGGTGAAGGCATTCACCTGATCAACCCGCTGAAAACCAACAACGAGCTTTCTGTGCAGACGCAGACTCTGAAGGAATCGGCGAGCGTTCCATCGAGCGAAGGCCTGATGATGAGCCTCGACACTTCGCTGATTTACCACCTCAACCCCGACCGGGCTGCGGAGGTTTTCCAGAAGATCGGGGCTGACTACGAGAATGTGGTTGTCGAGCCAACGCTCCGCTCGGCCATCCGCGAGGCCACGGCCTCGCACACAGCGAACGCTCTTTACACCGGCGAACGCGAAATGGTGGCCAAACAAATCCTCGATCAAATCACCACGGAACTTAATCAACGCGGCATCACCGTGGAGAACGTTTTGCTGCGCGACATTCAACTGCCAAGTACGCTGAAGGCTGCGATCGAAGCCAAGCAGCAGGCTGAGCAGGAGTCGCTGGCTATGAACTTCCGCTTGCAGAAAGAAACGCAGGAAGCCCAGCGCAAGCGAATCGAAGCCGCCGGCGTGCGCGACTTCCAGCAGATTGTCGCTCAGGGCATTACGCCTTCGTTGCTCGAATGGAAGGGAATCGAAGCTACGGAAAATCTGGCCAAGAGCGCCAACTCAAAAGTGGTGGTGATTGGGAATAATAAGAATGGGCTGCCGCTGATTTTGGGGCAATAGGCCGCTCATTCGTATCTGGCTGGCTGACGCAATGGCTTACAACGCCTCCGCACAAGGAGAGCTTGTATGAACTGGACACGATTCGCGCTGATCACGATTGGCACGGGTGTTCTAACGTCGCTGACGGATTGGCTCTTTGCCGGCGATTGGCTCCATCAACGCTTTAGCTATCCTGAAATCTGGCGGCAGGGCGTCGAGGCGAAGGCGATCGCTCTGACTAGTCCTCTGCCGTTTCTGACCTGCGGAATTTTCGCCTATGCCTCGGCGCGACTGGGACTTTATTCCGTGCCCAGTGCGTTGAAGCTGGCGCTGGCGGTCTGGCTGATCGGCCCCTTGCCTTTGATTCTGACCAATGCAGCGTTCATGAAGCTTCATCGGGTATTCGTAGCCTCATTCGCTTCCGGCTGGCTGATAAAGCTTGCGATCGTTGCGATTGCGGTTGGATTGTTCCTGCACTAGACGTCCGGCGAGTGCACGACTTGGCTACGGACTAACGGACGAATTGCTACCATAAGTGCGTGCCCCCTCTGCTCGACGTTCGCCATCTGAACATAGAATTCCCCGCGCAGGGTCGTGTGAGTACGGGCGGCTCGCCCGTGCTTACGGCCGTTCGCGACCTGAGTTTTTCTATGGCAGCTGGCGAAGTGCTGGGACTTGTCGGCGAATCTGGCTCGGGCAAATCGATCACTTCTCTCGCCATTTTGCGGTTGTTGCCACCGCAGGCTCGAGTCTCGGGCGAGATTCTGTTTACGCAAGATGGAGCGGGGTCGCGGAATCTTCCGGCTCTGGATGACGATTCCATGCGCGAGTTGCGGGGCTCGCGGATCGCCATGATTTTTCAGGAACCGATGACCGCGCTCAATCCGGTGATGCGGGTCGGCGAGCAGATTGCCGAAGCCGTGACGGCGCACCACGCGCTTTCCAAAAAGGAAGCATGGCAGCGGGCCGTCGATGCCATGAACGACGTTGCCATTCCCGATGCCGGGCGCCGGGCTCGCGATTATCCTCACCAGCTTTCCGGTGGCATGCGGCAGCGCATCATGATTGCCATGGCCATTGTCAATCGCCCGCAGTTGCTGATTGCCGACGAACCGACGACGGCGCTCGACGTGACCATCCAGGCGCAGATTCTCGAGCTGCTGGCCGGACTGCGCACCAAGTTTGGACTGGCCATGCTTTTTATTTCGCACGACCTGGCAGTGGTTTCCCAGGTTGCCGACCGGGTCGCGGTGATGTACTCGGGCAGTCTGGTGGAACTCGGCGCCAAGCAGGACATCTTCAAGGCGCCCGCACATCCTTACACGCAAGGGCTGCTGCATGCCGTGCCCGATCTAAAGACCGACCGCACTCGCCCGCTCGAAACCATTGAGGGAACCGTGCCGGCGCTGCATGCCATGCCTCCTGGGTGCAACTTCGAACCGCGCTGCGAGTTCCGCCTTCCTGATTGCGCCCGCGCGTTGCCGTCTCTGGTTGAAGTCACGGCGGGGCACTGGGCGCGGTGCCCGGTGGTCAACCCCTAATCTACGCGTTCGATCTCGTCGCGATGAAACCACATAATCAGGAACCCCAATGCCAGCAAAACAAAATGCGCCCAAAATCCATAATCGGAGTATCGTCCCAGCCAAGGTTGAACGAAATAGACGGAACCACCTTTGAATCGAATGGCGTATGAATGGGCGGCGTCTGGCCGAATGGGGCACCACCGTTGAATTGCAGAAAACGCTGCCAGCTGTCCCAGGAAATTGATGCCGAGCAAGGCGAACACCGCCTTGAACGAGGCGGGCACGTCCCCCTTGAATTGCCATCTCATAGGCCCGGATTTTACATGACCTTCAGAGCGGCAGGATGCGCGATTGATCCGTTTTTGCCGCCTCGGCGCGGCCTGCGTCAGGAAGAGCCGCGCTCAAGGCGGTCACGATTCAGGAAGAGCAGTGCAGTCAAAATCGCGAGCAGGCCGAGGCCAATCCACCACGCGCCCAAATACCAGCCCAGCCACGGCTGAATGAAATAAATTGCGCCGTCTCTGAAGGGCACGCGATAGGAATGGATGGCATCGGGCGAGGATTGCGCCCATGTCGAGACCGTAAACTGTAGTCCAAAATGCAGCGCGGCATCGGTCAGAAGCAGTCCCACGGTCAACGGGAACCACAATGGAGTTTTGCCTTTGAACCGCCATCCCAGCCAGCCGCTTTCGCTCATAAGAAATATTCTCCAGATTGCCAGATTCAGCACGACCCAGCTCTCTGCTCGTCATCAAGCATCTTAGCCGCAGCCACTAGTCTATAATCGGCAGTTTGTCCGGTGATTCGTGCGCATACTGCTGCTGAGCGACATCCACGCCAACCTCGAAGCCCTTGATGCCACCCTGGCCGCGGCCCCGGCGTTCGACGTGGTGGTGAATTTGGGCGACATCGTCGGCTACGGCGCCAGTCCCAACGAAGTGGCCGAGCGCGCTCGCGAGATGGGAAAAGTTTTTGTGCGCGGTAATCATGATAAGGCTGCGACCGGCGTGATGGACCTCGATGATTTCAATCCCATGGCCGCGGCGGCCGCGATCTGGACGCGCAAGGAATTGACGCCTGAGAATCTTGAGTGGCTCCGTGCCCTGCCGCAGGGCCCGGTCTCGTTGCCGGATTTTCCAAATGTACAGTTGGTTCACGGCTCGCCTAACGATGAAGACGAGTACGTCGTTTCGCTGGGCGACGCGCTCGCGCCGCTGATCACACTGACCAATCCGTTGACTTTTTTCGGGCATACGCATCTGCAGGGCGGTTTTTTTGCCAATGGCTCTTCTGCCGACGGCTTCCGGCCGGAGTACCGCACGGTAGGACAACCGGAAAGCGTTCCGCTGCAATTGAAGCCGGCGACGCGATATTTGATCAATCCTGGCTCGGTCGGGCAGCCGCGCGATGGCGATTGGCGCGCTGCCTTCGCCTTGTTCGACAGCGAGGCGCAGGTCGTCCACTTCCATCGCACGCCCTACAATCTGAAAGCGGCGCAGGACCGCATCTTTGCGGCGAAGCTGCCGCCGCGGCTGGCCACGCGGCTGGCGGCGGGACGCTGATCGTTTCCTGATCCTGTACATGTCGTGGAAGAATCGTGGAGGAGAGGCGCTTCAGCGCCGCGTTTAGGCCCAAACGGACAGGGCTTCAGCCCCCGTGAAATCTCTCCCGTTGTAAACTCGAATCATGTACCCCTCCCGCAGCACCGGAAGCAAGCCGCTGTTCGAATCGCGCGAGAACCCTCCCGCGCACTACCTGATCGCGCACAGCGACGGCGGCGCGCGCGGCAATCCCGGGCCGGCCGGTTATGGCGTGGTGATCAAAGACGAAGCTGGACATAAGGTCGCAGCGCTCAGCGAATATCTCGGCCACCAGACCAACAACTTCGCCGAATATCAGGGACTGATTGCCGCGCTCGAATATGCGATCGAGCACGGGCCCAAGGCGCTCAAGCTGATCAGCGATTCCGAGTTGCTGGTGCGGCAGATTAAAGGCATCTACAAAGTGAAGAACGCCGTGTTGCAGGATCTGCACGGCCGCGCCAAAGAATTGATCGCGCAAATGGACTGGTTTTCAATCGGCCACGCCTTTCGCGAGCAAAATCAGGAAGCCGATCAACTGGCCAACGACGCCATGGACAAAGGCATGGGACGCCACACTGCAAATGTCGGCACAACTCGTGTGGCCGCGGGCGACTCGCCCGCGCGGCCGGCGGCGCAACCTCAGGAGTTCGAAGGCATTGTCCGCAACGGCACGGTGGAACTCTTGAATGGGAAACTGGCGGAGGGAACCCAGGTCCAAGTGCGGGTGAAGAAGTAGGTAGTTGCGAAGTCGTGTGTCCTGTTTGTGCGCTGAGTTCTCCTCGTTCCCCCTGTCGCGTTTCCTAGATCCAGCGACGCACACGTGAGCAGTACTGCTGGTATGCTCCCGGAAAAACTTCTTCCACCTTTGCTTCTTCAACGGGAATTACGGTCCAGTTGACATAGGCAATCGTCAGGGGCAGAAGAATGACAGGCCAGAGTTGTTTCAGTAATCCGGCTTCTCCGAGGTAGGCAAGAATGAGGCCAACATACATGGGGTTGCGCGTGAAGCGATAAGGCCCGGAGGTCACGAGTTGCGCCGACGATTTTCCGGGAACTGTCGTCGTCTTCGCCATGCGGAAGAGCACGAGACCCCAGCCTGCAATTATGGCTCCCGCGGCAAACAGAACAGTTCCAGCAATCGTGCTCATTTGGGCTGCGTTGGGAGAAATGACGCGCGGACACATCCGTTCCACCACTACCCCGAGAAGATAGTTCAGAACGAATACCCAAGGAACAGGTACGTGAAGCAGAAAACGGACGGGGTTTTTCATGCCGCGGCCTCCTCCGTTTTATGACTCGCACCTGCGATCCGATTCGGCAGCGGGCGCGCCGTTGCAGCAAAGCCAAACAGTTTGAGAGCGATCGGAGGCGGCACTTCGAGATTATCGCAGACGCAGCGTTCGGCGGAGTTATGCACTCACTCGGCGGCCGACGTATGGTCGTGAATGATTTTCCATCCATCGGGAAACTTGCGAAGTACCAGCGTGAAGATTCCGTGGGGAGTCTTGCCGTCGGACATCGTCAAGTGAAATTCTCCGCGCGCGAACGCCGCGTTTGGGCCGAGCGCCTCAACACGCAGGTTTGAAAACTCCAGCTTGCCCATCTCGTGTCCCGGACTCTGATACGTTGCCTTGTAACGATCCATCGTTTCCTGCCAACCATGCCGCTCATTCGCGCCGGAGAAAAATGTGAGTTCCGGAGACTTCCAATATCCCGTCATGAAAGCGTCGAGATCGTGGTTGTTCCATGCCTTCATTTGCGCGACGAGCATCTGGGTCACGGCCAGAGATTGTTTTATTTCATCGTTGATGCCGCTCACCGTTGTGCTTTGCGACACGGCGTTCGCTGTGATCAAAAGGGCAGCAATCGATGTTAGAACGAAATTCTTGCCCACGATTCCTCCTCGCCGCTCCTAATGCGCCTCTTCGGTGGCTGGCGCTGCGTCGGGCGTATCGACTTTTTGTGCCACTGCGTGTGGCGCCACCGGCGGAGGCTGGAACTCGCCCGCATCTTTTCCCGCCATTGCCACTGTCATGAAGTTCATCCAGATCGGCAACGCCGCATGCGCACCGGTTTCCTTCGCTCCCAGCGACTTTTTCTCGTCGTATCCCACCCATACTCCGCACGTCATGGTGGGTGAGAATCCCATGAACCAGGCATCGGTAAAATCGTTGGTCGTGCCAGTTTTGCCGGCCACAGGAAATGGCAGCCTCGCCGCCGCAATCCCGGTGCCGTGGAGCACGACCTCGCGCAACATGGAAGTCATAATGCGCGCGGTACGCTCGCTGATAACGTCTTTCACATCGGGGAAATCTTCTTCCAGCACGCGGCCTTCGTAATCGGTCACGCGCAGGAGGTAGCGCGGGGTCACGCGCACGCCGTCATTGGGGAACACGCTGTACGCCGAGGTTTGCTCGATCAGCGAGATCTCTGCCGACCCCAGCGCTACCGGCAAATATGGCGGAAGTTTTGCGGTGATGCCGAAGCGGCCGGCGTATTCGATCACGGTCTTGATGCCGACTTTATTCGCCAGCTTCAGCGCCGGGATATTGCGCGACTGTGCCAGGGCGCGCCGCAGCGTGATGATGCCTTCAAATTTTTCGTCGTAGTTGTGCGGCGAGTAAGGGCCGGACGGCGTGTCAAAGCTGATGGGTTCGTCGAGAATGGTGTCGTCGGGACTGCCGCCTTGATCGATCACCGTTGTGTAAACATATGGTTTGAACGAGGAGCCAACCTGCCGCATCGCTTGGGTCGCGCGGTCGAATTTCGAGTCGTTGAAGTCGCGTCCGCCGACCAGCGCCTTGATGCCTCCGGTGGTGTTGTCGATGGCCAGCAGCGAACCCTGCGCGCCGGAATCCTGCTCCAGGCTGACGCGAGCCGCGCCGTTCGCGCCCAGCGCGAGAATCCTGACGTAGCAGATGTCGCCGGCTTTGAGAATGTTGGCGAGTTTCTGCTGCGTCCAGGCCACTTCGGCTTGGCCGAGAGCGGCGGTGTATTTTCCGAATTTAAGAGTGGCGATGCCGGTGCCTGATGCCGTGACCAGCGCGTGGACGTATCCATTCACTTCTGGCTCGTCATCCCAATCGGGATGCGAATACTTGGCGAGAACGGCTCCCTCGGCCACAACATTTTCCAGATGGCCCTTCCATCCGTGCCGGCGTTCGTAGGCGGCCACGCCGTCGAGCACGGATTGATTCGCGGCCTTCTGAAGATCCACGTCGAGCGTGGTGTAAACCTTCAGGCCGCCCTCGTGAACCTGATCGGCTCCATACTTGTTCTCGAGGTAGCGGCGAATCTCTTCGACAAAATAAGGCGCAAGCGAATTCGGGTCGTGGGCCAGACGCAGCACCAGCGGCGCCGAGCGCGCGTCGGCCGCTTGCACCGCCGTAATCTTTCCGTCTTCGAGCATCGCGTTGATCACCAGATTCCGCCGCCTCACCGCTTTGTCGGGATGGTTGATCGGCGAATACAGGCTGGGGCCCTTCGGTAGACCGGCGAGCAGAGCTGCTTCTTCGAGAGTGAGCTGCTTGGCCGGCTTGCTGAAGTAGAACTCCGACGCGGCTTCGAATCCGTAGACTCCGTGGCCGAGAGCGATCTGGTTGGCATAGAGCGTGAAGATTTGCGGCTTGGTGAATCGCCGCTCGATCTGGACGGCCAGCATCGCCTCTTTTACTTTGCGCTGCCATTGGCGGTCGGGCGACAGAAAAAGATTTTTCGCCAGTTGCATGGTCAGCGTCGAAGCGCCCTGCACCTTGCCCCCGGATTCGATGTCACGATAGGCCGAGCCTGCGATGCGAATGACGTTAATGCCGGAGTGCTTGTAGAAATCCTTGTCTTCAATCGAGACCAGCGCGTCGCGCAGCACGGGAGGAAAATCGTCGTAGCTGGCCACTACGCGCCGTTGCAGCGCGAACGATCCAATGACCCGGCCGTGATCGTCGTAAAGTTCGGTGATGGAACTGGGGCGGTAGGCTTCGAGGGCGTCGACCTGCGGCAGGTCCGTGGCATAGACGAGGAGCAGACCGGTCGTAGCACCAACCAGCACTGCGAGCAGAACGAGCAACCCGAAAAGAACGCGACCGACGAGACGGCGGCCAGCAATTTCGACTTCGGGAAGATTTTCGTAGAGAGATTTCATTCGAGTTCGGGAGTCGAGGTCAGGATAGCATTTTGCTCGGTCTTCTTTCTTTGTGTGATAGCGCACAAAAAAGAAATCGCGCGCCGGTGAGGCGCGCGATTAACTTTTGTGCTTAGGCTAGAAGCAGATTCCTCGGGTGCCGTCGCTTTCGCTCCGGCCGCGCTCGGAATGACAAAAACTAGTTGCTCCGGAGTCTAGCTGGTCCGGCTTTTTAGCACTTCTACGGCTTTGTTCAGCTGATCGTCGACGGTCGGCTTCGGCTTAGCTTCCTGATCGGACGTCGCCGTACCGTCTTCATCGTCCGGTCCCACGGAATCGTCGGACGCATCCGCCACCAGGACGTTGGGCGTGATTGCCGTATCTTGAATGGCCTTCCCACTGGGCGAGTAGTACTTCGCGTAGGAGAGGATCAGCGCTCCGCCGTCGGGCAGATCGAATGTTTTCTGCACCGAACCGTCGCCGAAGGTTTTGTCGCCGACAACATCGCCGCGAGCGTTCTCCAGGATTGCGGCTGCGACAATTTCAGCCGCGCCCGATGTTCCCCGATTTACCAGCACTGCGACCGGGAGAGCCGTGATCGCCTTGGAAGCGTCGGCGTTGAAGGCCTCGCGGGGAAATTTCTGACCTTGCAGGTACGTGATCGTGCCGTGATTCAGGAACAGGTTCGCAGCTGCGATGCCTTCGGTCTCGTCGCCTTCGGCGCAGTTACGCACGTCGAGCAGAATTTTCTTCGCGCCCGCTTTCTCGAGCGCCTTCACCTTCGCCGCAATTTCCTGGGCCTTGCCCTTAGTCAGGGTTTCGACCTTCACGTAGCCGATGCCGTCGTCCATCATCTTGTCGGCCACCGGAGGAATGCTGACGATGTCGCGGGTAATCGACATCTTCTGGGGTTCTGCTTTCCGCGCTCGCACCACCGAAACATTTAGCGTGGATCCGGGCGTGCCGGCGATCAGGTTGCGGATCTCGGGCAACGACATTTCCCGTGTGCTCTGCCCTTCAATCGATTCGAAGATGTCGGTCTGCTCAATGCCGGCCTTCGCCGCGGGAGAGCCCGGCAACACGGCGACCACTGCCGCGTAGCCAAAGCGTTTCGACACCACCGCGCCAATGCCGCCCTTGGATTCGGTCTTGTGAGTCTTGAACGCCTTGTAGGCGTCGGATGACATGTAGGCGGAGTTGGAATCGAGCGACTCCAGTAGTCCGTGCAGCGCGCCGTCGGTCACCTTCGGGATGTTCGGCTCTTCCACGTACTCCGTGCGCACGCGCGAAAGCACTTCACTGTAAACCTGCAGTTGGCGGTAAGAGCCGTCGTTCGAAGAGGCGTGCACGCCTCCGAGCGAACCCACTACTACGAACATTAATACGGCGAAGGAGGTGACGAGAATCGCTGCTTTGGTTTTCATGGACATCGGTTTGGTCTTCTTCTGGAAGGCGTGTTCTTGGAAGGAACGGCTTCCGGCTTCCTGGTGAAACTTTGCCAATTATATCTCTCTAGATGCGGATTTCGATCCCCTGGCTGCTCGATTTGGTGCACTGACGGTAACCGGGACAGGGGACTGCCCTTATTAAACAGACGAGCTAGACCGAGAGATGTTATCGGGATGTAATCGAACTTCGGCGCGGCACCTGGGTGAAGACGATGCGGCTCGCAGGCCGCTCTCAACAAAACAAACCACTTACTTCATTGCTTCGGGGTAAAGCTGACTGTCATGGGGGTCTGGACCGAAACGGGGCGGCCGTTCATGATGTAGGGCTTGAATTTCCAACGCTTCACGCCGTCGATGGCGACGCGGGCAAAGGCCAACGATCCCTGCATGAATTTCGCGTCCTGCACGGTGCCGTCGCGGGCCACGAGAACCTGCAAGATCACGGTCGCCGCCTGCCCGGTTGAGTTCGCGGGAAAGTCGAAGGCGGGCTGGTCCGTGAGGAGGTTGCGTTCGGAGGCTTCCGTAACCACGACGGGCTCAATCGCCTGCATTGCAGCTTCCGGCGCTTTATTTCCGCCGGCGTCGGGAGTCATGGACGCCATCTGGGATTTCAAGCTCGACGGGACGTTGGTTGGAGCCGAAACGGTGTGCGGCGGCGTGGACACGGGTGCAGAAACTGGCGCCGACGCCGGGACAACCACTGCCGGCGTATCAGAATGCGGCGTGGCTACGGCCGGAACGGCAACCGTGGAACTGGGTGCCGGAGCCGAGCCGGTGGAGTTTGAAGCCGGTGAGTTTGCGCCAGCGGGAACTGAAGTGGAAGGAGTCGCAACCGCTGTTGGCAAAACGGTGCCAGAACCGGGTGTGGCGGACGTTCCGCCATTAGGCTGCGGCGTATCCGAAGTAGCAGGAGCCGTCGAGGCCGGATTCGCGGTCGGATCGGCCGGCGTCGCCGTGGCGGGATCCCCCTGTAGCGCAGGCTCCGCGTTCTCGCCCATGTTATTGAGCTTCTTTATCGTCGGGTCGACTACCGGAATCACGTGGATTTGCGAAGGGTCGGTGGTGGCGTCGGGAATGTTCTCGGTCACCGGCAACTTGTATTCGTCACCGGCGCGGCCAAAATCTTCGTGCGCGATCGGTGCCTGCGGCGTGGTCACCAGCTGGGGATTCAGCCAGCCATGTACCGTCTGGCGTCCGCGTGCCCATGCCGACTTTACGCTTCCGTGCCAGGGGGCTTGCGGAGCGGCTACAATCGCGCAGCTGGCCACGGCCAGCGCGGCGATGATGGCTCCCTTGCCCAGCCGGAGCGGGGCCCGCGGCGCTTTCTCGGGTTCCATGCCCTCTGTGATGTAGGAGAACAGCTCGGCTTCTTTTCTCTGCTCGTGCTTCTGTTCGTGGCTCTGCTCTTGATGCTGGCTTTGAATGTCCGACGAATTCGGCGTCGACTCGTGAGAAGGCTCTACTGCCGAATCGAACGAACTCGGTGGAGGCGGTGGGGTAAAGGCAGGCGCCTGGTCGAAGCCAATTAGTTCAGGTTTCGCGAGCGCCGGAGCCGGGGCGGCTGCCGCTTGCGCTGAGGCCTGGAGAACCGTACCGCCGCGAGTTTTCAGGTACCATTCCAAGCCGCGGGTCTCGCCCGTTTCCGGCGGAGGTGGCGGCGGAGGCGCAACGGGTTCCTCGACCGAAGCGGCCATCGGCTCCAGGTCTTTTTCGACTGATGACGACACCTTGAACTCATGCACTTCCGACTCGGTGACGAACTGTCCGCCCGGGGCCGCAGGGGCGGAGTTCAGGAACTCTCCTGCGCGCAGAGTCTTTTCGCTGCCTGGTTCCTGGTTGGCCGGGAGGCTTGAGATGGCACCGGTGGCAGAGGCACCTGCCGCTGCGGCTTGCGCCGATTCCTGCTTGTGGCGCAGCAGATCGCGCGCGGTGGTTAACGTATCCCGGACCTGGTTTCCCGCCAGCGGTTTGCGCAGGATTGAATTCGCGCCGGCCTGCAGCGCTTTCGGGACACTGGCATCGTCGCTGACGATGGCCAGCGTGAGCGGTCGTTCGGCGGCTTTGCGGTCGCGAGCCTTGGCCAGCAGTTGGGCTGAGTCGGGCTGCTGATCCCAATCGATAATGACGATCTGAAAACTCTCTTCCGTAACTTTCTCGAGGGCGGCCGCGAGTTCGCGGCAGAGCTCTCCCTCGACCCCGAGGCCGGTAAGTACCTGAAGAATGGGCTCAGACGTTCCCTCGTCCGAGGAAAACAAGAGGCAGCGCAAGGTCATGCTACTTCAGACTAGGGGTAGCCGGTAACGGCGGCAAGATTACCGTGGTGGCCGAAAAGCTGGCATTCTGGTAACCACCGGTACATGTACCGCGGAAGCGGGCGCTGGTAAAATGCTCGGTCGCCCCGTATCCTATGGCCCTGCAAGAACATAACTACTGGCTTACGACCGCCGAATTTCCTGTCGTCGACGCTTCGGGCCCGTTGCCCGAGGTGGTCGATGTGGCTGTAATCGGGGCCGGCTTTACTGGCTTGTCGGCCGCTCGAACTCTTGCCCAGCGCGGAGCGAAGGTCGCGGTGTTCGAGTCCGAAACCATTGGCTGGGGCGCCAGTTCGCGCAACGGAGGCATGGTGCTGACCGGCATGAAGCTGGGGGTCAACCAGCTCATCTCGCGTTATGGACGAGAGCTGACACAGCGTATGTATGCTGCCTCGCTGGCGACAATCGACTGCGTCGAACAGATCGTTCGGGAGGAAGCGATCGATTGCGACTTTTCGCGCTGTGGACATCTCGAAGTTGCCTGCAAGCAGAAACACTTCGACGATTACGCCCGGCAGGCTGAAGTGATTGCCCGCGAGTTCAGGCACACGCTGCGCGTGGTCGAGAGGCAGGACTTGGGTGCGGAGATCGGATCATCCGTTTATTACGGCGGCATGGTGGATGAAGTCAGCGCCGGGCTAAATCCCGCGCGCTACGTCGCCGGGCTCGCCCGCGCCGCCATGAAAGCGGGAGCCGAAGTCTTTGAGCACACCCGGGTTGAATCGGTGCAGAGAATCTCGCGGCAGGGCGAGACCGGATGGCAAGTCGCGACCTCGCGCGGGCCGATCTGGGCGCATGAAGTCTTCGTCGCCACCAGCGGGTACACCGGCCGCGCCACGCCCGCGCTGCAGAAGAAGCTCATCCCCATCGGATCGTTCATTATTACGAGCGAAGTGCTTCCGGAGAAGCTGGCGCGGGACCTCAGCCCGCGTAACCGCATGATCTACGACTCGAAGAATTATCTTTACTACTATCGGCTCACTCCCGACCGCCGCATGCTGTTTGGCGGCCGCGCCGCATTCTTTCCCGAGAACGATCAGACGGTCCGGCGGAGCGCGGCCATTTTGCGCCGCGGCATGATCGACGTCTATCCGCAGCTCAGCGACGCCAAGATCGAATACGTCTGGGGTGGCACGCTCGACTTCGCGTTCGACATCATGCCCCACGCCGGCCGGCTTGACGGCATGTACTTTGCCGTCGGCTACGCGGGACACGGCGTCGCCATGGCGACATATCAAGGCCAGAAAGTCGCCGAACTCATGGCCGCTGAACAGATGCCCGACGAGCTTCAAGCCCGACGCGCCGACGACATGCCGGAGAATCCGTTTGTAGGCATCCCGTTCCCTGGTGCACCGCTGGGACTGTACAACGGGAGGCCATGGTTCCTGCCGCTGGCGGGAGCTTGGTATAAACTTCTGGACTGGGTGAGCTGAATGGATGTTGAAAGAGAAAAAACAGAATGCCTTCTTAGCTCTCGCGGAACGCTTTCAAGCCTCCGCCGATCCTCGTGAGGTAAAGGTGTTGGGCGACGCGTTGGGGCGGGCGGTTCGTTTTCGGCGAATGAATTTAACAAACGGCGATTCTGCTATGTCGAAATCCGGAGCCAAATCGCGCGTCATGTACATCGAGTGCAAGGCCGAGAGTCTGAATGGGCCCGCTCGGATCGGTCGCGTAACATTCTCGAAGACAGGGAAGAGCGTGTACTACGAAGGACACTTATTCCACAGCCTCAAGGGCGCCGGCTTCAAGGCAAACTATCGCAACGAGCAAACGGGGGAGGAATATTGGATCTCTGGCCCACGCCGCGATGGCCGGGATCGTCTGTACCTCAGCAACATTCCGGTTGAGATCGATGAGGACGCACGAGAGGAATATTGGATCGAAATTCGCAAGAAGCCTAAGCTGAAGAATCAGTCGCGAGCCTAACTTCATCTCGCGGCGTCACTGAGTCGTCCTTCGCCGAAGTGCGAAGTACACCACCGGCCCCACCGCGATCGCCACCGCTCCGCCGATCATCGCAGACCGGTCGCTGCCGAGTAGCGCGACCATCGCCATCACAACCGGAGCGGCCACCACGTAAAGCAATCCTGCGCGCCCGCCGGGAATGGTGAATGACCGCTTCAGTTCGGGTTGCGTGCGGCGCAGCTTCCACGCGGACAGCACGGTCAGCACGGTCGTCGCCGAGCGCAGCCAGATGTAGACCGAGATCAGTTGCGCCAGACTCTGCCACGCCAACAGCCCATAGATGACCGCCGAGACTACGATCGCCAGCCACGGCGTGCCGTAGCGCGAGTGCTTGCGCGTCAGCGCTTGCGGCAAGTATCCATCTTCGGCCATGGCGAATGGCATGCGCGTTGTGGTCAATACGGTCGAGTTCAGCAGGGCTACGTTGGCCACCATCGCGGCCAGCGTCATCCAGGTGCCCAGCCATGGTTTGCCGTGAAACGTCCCACCAATGATTCCGGCTGCGTCGGAGAAAAAGCCGGTATGCCATTTCTGCCAGTTGCCCGCTGATACCAGGCCGGCCAGCGTCGGCAAGAAATACGCCGCCATTGACAGTGGTACTACCACCGCGAGCGCTCGTGGATAGGCACGCTGCGGATCTTTTACTTCTTCAGCCACGGTCGAGAGCTGTTCGTATCCTGAGTACAGCCACAACCCGAGCGCCAGCCCCACGCCGAAAATTTTGAACGGCGCCTGATGCGGCACGACCCACGGTGTGAACGGATTCTGGTGCCAGTGCGCCAGCCCGATGACGACCATCGTGATCACCGGAATGAAAATGAAGATCTCGAGCGCGGTCGCGACCTGCCCCACCATCTCGATGCCGCGCACGTTGATCCACGTCAGCACCGCGATCAGCGCGACCGAAATCAGGTAGTGCGCCCACCACGTCGTCTTCAAAGCAGGAAAGTAGTAGACGAGATAATCGGTGAACAGAACGGCATAGGCGCCGCCCAGCAGAAACGACGCCGACCAGTTCCACCAGCCGGAAAGAAATCCCCAGAAATCGCCGAAGGCGGCGCGCGTCCAGCGGTAGAAGCCTCCTTCCACCGGCATGGCCGTGGTTAACTCCGCCGAAACCAGCGACACCGGGATGCACCAGAAAAACGGCAGCACCAGCAGGAAGATCAGCGTCATCCCCGGGCCGGAAGTGGTGACCATGTCTTCGAGCCCGAAGGGCCCACCGGTGGTGTAGGAAAACATTACGAAGACGAGGTAGAAGAGGCCAGCTTTTTTCAGCGCGGACGATTTGCCGGGAGTCGTCAAAGAGGAGTCGGTTCCGTTCGAGGAACTTTTCGTCGATGGAATTGTAGACCCTGCGGGATGCTTTTGATTTCCGAACAGAGGGCTGAGGTCAAAAAGTGTAGTCGCGATTTTTCGACAGCTATAGTTTTCCTCTGTTGAAAGCGTTCTTCGCCGGGGATCAGGTACAATTCGTTCCGCTATCGGGGGATGCTTGCGCGATCTTCGTCACACGCCGCGATTTTTGATCTTGCTCCTTCTTGCGTTACACCTGGCAGCCTTCGCTCAGAAGCAAGAAGAGAAGAGCAATAATCAGTCACAACCCAAGAAGCCTTTGCCAGCGGGCCAACCCGGCGAATGGGTCCTCGAAATGCGATCGATTGGCGGCCTGCACGTGAGAGTTTCCACGCTGCTCATTCGGTCCGATGGTCATTTTGAAAAGAAAGAAGCGTTCAAGACCAGCACGCAGACGGGAACGCTACCCGCACCGGCTCTCGAGAAACTGAGCCGGGCCGTTCTCGCAGCCAAGCTTTCCACCTGGAAAGACGACTACAATGCGCCGGGCGACAACGGCTGTTGCGACCGGATCCGCACGACTTTGAAGTTGCGGGTCTGCGGCCCGGATGGCAAGTGGGCAAAGTATGAAGGCGGCTGGGAGCAACGTACTGCTGCACCGCCGGACCTCGAGGCCGTGCTGGCGGCAACCGAATTCTGAAGACAAGGTCCAGGGCGGTTGTTGCTCGGAGGCCACTCCGTCTTGAGAATTGGACGCCGCCGTCTGGGTCATTGAGTGACGTCGGGATGTCCATCATTTGAGGCGATTGAACGAAGTCGGCGTCGGCAGCTTCCGATTGCTGGCCACAAGAGTGATCTTAGAAAGTAGAATCCCGCCCCATGGGACCGCTAGCCTTAGAAGCTACGGGCACCAGTAGTCGGCCCCGCTAGCCGAGGTGAGCGTAAGATCGAATGGCTTCTCGGGATGAACGACGCAAAGCCGTATTCCCGATAACTCCACCTTTAGGTGGCCCTCAAGGCTGCCGTTACTGGTCTTGTCGTGGGTAACCTCGCCGAAAGCTTCCTCGTTTATGGTGATGTGGATCGCCGTTTCGAGGCCGTTCATTGCGTCGAAGGTCGCGGAACCTGACGGGACGCCGCACTTATCCGCACGGATCTACCATTCGTTCATAGGGCCCCCTGGGTTCTTGCCCGGAGGCAAGACGCCGCCGATGCTGCCTAGCCGCATGGTTTCTCCGATGCCGAAGACACCGGTTTTGTAGCTGAAACCGCGATCCTCCCCGGCGCACTGCGGCGGGTTCTGTAGGAGCTTTATCTTGACCTTGATAAGGCTTTTGGCAAGATCCGCGTCTGAAGGAGGGTGACCTCGACGAAAGTCGGCTTCGTTGATCAGCGGAATCTGATTGCTGTGAAATCTAAGCGAGTCGTGCCACATCAGCCAGAGAGAAGCGAGTGCAGAGCCTGAGGGGGAGTATTTCCCGCCGACCTGTCCGTAAACCCGAGTCGAGGCGCTGATGCCGCTAGGCCCGATGGTGTATGCGTGTTCCGAAGTAATTTCGGTGCCGTCCCCTTGAGAGGGCAATCGCTGGTGGTCACTCTTTGACGCCCCCGCCGTCCAGCATGTCAGTTCATCCTTCTTTGGGTGATTCGTCCCGTTGACGTTGGCGCTCGCAACCACCTGAACGAAGTATCCGAAAAAATTCTCCATGGGTTCAGTATTAGGACATTCTCCCGGTCGTACCCCATGCTGAGCCTGAGCGCTGGTCAGCAAGCAAAGGGTGGAAAGCGACAGCACCAACCGTGTGGCGAAGTGTTTCATAAGGGTTTCTCCGGCCTTTCTCTCGCTGCCTTCCTCAGAAATTGTCCCCGCTGCCCGAGATCTCCCCGCTGGTTCGTAATCGTGAGCCTTAGGAGCCACGGGGGCCTCGTCATCTACTAAAGCGAAACCCAGCGGCGATTTGACCAGGCAAAGCCGAAAATCTCTCAAGTAGGTTTTTCTCTGGATCAGCCGAAATCATGTGCTCCGTGGAGGTCTCTTGCGAAAGCGGAAGCCTTGGTAAATCGAGAATCGATAATTCCTATGCCGCTAGCGTCCCACTCAGCGCGCCTTCCAACTCCAGCAGCTTGCGCTTTATGTCGAGGCCACCGCCGTAGCCGCACAGCGTTCCATCGGACGCGATCACGCGATGGCAGGGGACGACGATCGCTACCGGGTTGCGGTTGTTGGCCCGGCCGACTGCGCGGAAAGCATGGGGCTTTCCGACGGCGCGGGCAATGTCGCCGTACGTGCGAGTCTCGCCGTAAGGAATCGCCAGCAGCGCGCGCCAACAGGCCAGCTGAAAATCCGTTCCCCGCAGGTCGAGCGCGAAGCTGAACTGGCGACGATGGCCGGCGAAATATTCTTCCAGTTCGCGCACGTAAGGCTGCAACGCGCCGGCGGATTCCTCGAAGCGGATGCCGTTTCGATCCGGCCGCTGATTCTCTGGGCTACGCGTTCTACTCGAACCTCTGAACGCAGATCGCGCGGGTTGGGGCGAATCGTCTGCTGGCCGGGCAGGCGCGCATCGAACTCGAGGGCCACCAGTCCGCGACCGGAGGCGGCCAGGAACAGCGGGCCCACCGACGAAATAAACGCAGTAGAATGAAGTGTTTCCATGGAGCCCCGTACTACGGTGGCAACCCTTCGTCGCCTGGCCGCGATCTTAACGATAGCATGGGAGTTCCACTACGGAACGCTTTAATTGCGGATCTTTATGCCCCGGGGTTGACAGAAAGGCCTTTTTCGACGACAGTGTGTCGTTGCATTTTTGCCCCGGGAGAACGCCACCCGGAAAGCTGAAATCCCAATAGTGAAAAAACTCCTCCTTGTTCTCGCCGCTGTCGTGCTTACGGTATTCGTGGTGAGCCTGGTGGCCCTGGCCGCCGGAGACTGGCGCACCATCGGCCAGACTCAGGCAGGCGATACGATCTCCGTCAGTTCAATCCGCGTCCTTAAGAACAACCAGCGGCTCGCCCTGGTTAAGGTCGAATTCAAGCAGCCGGCAGAGCTGCCGCAAGGGGGACCGTTCGTTGAAATGCGCGCCCGCGTGCGCTTCAACTGCGCCAGCGGCGCCGCCGCCCCTACCTCAGAATGGTTTTACTCCCGCGATCGCAGCGGACGGTTCGTCGTCAGCAAGAAAGCTACTCACGACGATGGGTTCGGAAAGAATCCTGAAGGCGGCTTCGCCGACCTCGTCAGTCAGAACGTCTGCAGCCAAGCTAAATAGTTGTCCCCGGAATTATTTCTTCAGCGCAAACGCGACATAGACGCCGCCTGGCTTCGATTTCGGATCCTTTCCACCGCCGGCGCCGATTACTACGAACTGCTGCCCATTCACTTCGTAAGTTGCCGGAGTGGCATTGCCCGAAAACGGTAGAGTCGTCTCCCATAGTAGTGCGCCGGTGGTCTTGTCGAAGGCGCGGAACTTTTTGTCGAAGTTTGTCGCGCCGATGAACACGAGGCCTCCCGCCGTCACCACGGGACCGCCGTAATTTTCGGTGCCGGTGTTTTCTGTCCTTTCGCGGCGAGTTCTGGATACTCGCCCAGCGGAATCTTCCAGGCAAACTCGCCGGTGTTGAGATTGATCGCGTTCAACGTTCCCCATGGCGGCGCGACTGCGGGATATCCTTCGGAGTCGAGGAATTTGTGATATCCGGTGAAGTGATATTTCATGGCCGGCGGCGCGGTGCCAAGACTCGCCACTTCTTTGCGACCTTTCTCTCCGCCACTGGTCGGGTTCTCGGCGCCGCCACTCATCACATACGACAGCAACCCGTACCACTGATCGCTGTCATTCTCCAGGTTGGCAAAGCCCGGCATGCGGCCCTTTCCGTTCCTGACGGTCGACGCAACCTCCGCTTCGGACATGCGGCTGCTGATTCCCAAGAGTGACGGAATCGCGGGCGGCGAACCCGCCATCGTTCCGCCATGGCAAACCGCGCACTGGTTCAGGTAAAGGGCTTTGGGACTATTTTCAGCCGTGTTCTCCACGAGCGCCCCGGTCCAGGCAGCGTCATTTGCGTTGACGTAGAGGATTGCGGTCTGCGGGTCGGCAGCGGCGCCGCCCCACTCCGCACCACCGTCGAAGCCGGGGAAGACCACCGTGTCTTTCCCCACGCTGAAGGGAACGAACTGTCCTTCGCTGCGAAAGCTGCGGAATTTTTCGAGGGCCCACTGGTGCACTTCCGGCGTGCGCTCGCTGAGAAGATTTTCAGTCAGCAGTTGCCGCGCGAACGGTGCGGGTTTCGTGGGCAGGCATTGTTGCTGAGCAGCCATCTCACCCGGCACGTCGCTCGGCGGATAATTCCGGCACTCGATCGGAAACAGCGGCTGGCCATTGGTTCGATCGAATAGAAAGACGAAGCCCTGTTTGGTCGTCTGCGCCACGGCATCGACTTTCTTGCCGTCGCGGTCCACGGTTAACAGCACCGGCGGCGCGGGGAAATCGCGGTCCCAAATATCGTGTCGGACGCCCTGAAAATGCCAGATACGCTCGCCCGTTTCGGCGTTTAGCGCAATGAGGCAATTGGCGAACAGATCGTCCCCGACTCGATTTCCGCCGTAGAAGTCAAACGCCGCCGAACCTGTGGGAACATATACGATCCCACGCTGCAGATCGACGGTCATCCCGGCCCAGTTATTCGCGGCTCCGCTGATTTTCCACGCGTCCTTCGGCCAGGTGTCTGCTCCGAACTCGCTGGCATGCGGAATGGTATGAAACGTCCAGCGCAGTTTGCCGCTGCGTACGTCGTAGGCCCGCACATCGCCCGGAGACGCGGGCAGGGTCTCGGCCTCGCGGCCTCCGACGATCACCAGGTCTTTGTAGATTACTGCCGGGCTGGTCATGTAAATCGACTGCTGCGCCGGGTCGCGTCCCAGGTCGTTGCGCAGGTCGATGCGGCCGGCGTTCCCGAAACTCGAAATCGATTTGCCCGTTGCGGCGTCAAGGGCATAGACGAAATTCATTACGCCGACCAGTATCCTTTCATCCTTACTCTTCCCGCCGTCGGACCAGTATGCCAACCCCCGGTCCGGTTGGGTGCCGCGAATGCCGGAGTCAAACTTCCACAACAATTTTCCCGTGGCTGCATTCAGGGCGAACACTTTCTGCGTCGGGGTCAGGCCGTAGAGCACCCCTTCGACGACGATCGGGCTGGTCTGCAGACCGCCGGGTTCCTCGGTGTCGAAGCTCCAGGCCACTTTGAGTTGCTGAACGTTGCTGCGATTAATTTGGGTCAATGGCGAATAGTGGTTGTTCTCCGACGTTCCCCCATAAATCGGCCAGTCGCGATCTTTCTTGTTGTGTCCCACGTCGGGTAACTTTGGCGGGGACGGTAGGGGATCGCCGGCCGCGGTTCTCCCAGTAGTTTGTCCCGCCACCATAGCCATTGCCATCGCGAGAATCAGCGTCGCCGAAATCGTCGCGAATCTCATTTGCCTCTCCGCCTTTGCCGGTCGCCGAGTAATTCCTGCGGGCTGATTCTAGAACAAGACCGATGCTTACGCCGGTGCAGCAAAAGTTTTTCACAGCCCGTGACACCTCCGTAACTGCGGAACCACTTCCACGCTCCGCGCTTTCGGCTTATGCTGAATAAAGAAGTCTGCGCAACACGATTCGACTTCAACCCACCTTCGTATGGATTCGCTTCGACTTTATGGGCTGATTGCAACCGGCAGTGTGGCATTGCTGGGGGCATATGCGCTGCTGCGGCGCAAGCCCAAGTCGCCCGACGACCTCGAGCGTGAACGCCGCGCCTGGCTTGAGGGCACTGGGCGCATCACCGACGGGACTGTGATCGACGTGCAGGAGCTGCCGCCGGCCGACAACTATCACGCCGCCACTATGCTCATTTACAAGTACGACGTGGCGGGTGTGTCCTACGAGTGTTCGCAGGACGTGACTTATTTGCGGCATTGGATCAATCTGCACTCCTGCCGGCTGGGGCTGCACACTTCGGTGAAGTACGATCCGCAGAATCCGGGGAATTCGCTGGTGGTTTCGGAAAACTGGATGGGGTTACGGCAGTAAAGCGCGAGATGCGGATTTTCCAGACTTCAGTAGCACGGGAGATCCCTCACTTCGCCTGAAGAACGGCTCCGTTCGGGATGACGCCCGTGCAAAGAGTAATATGACTTTTAAAACTGAGCCTTTGCCGGCGGCTCTATTGCCAGGCCAGATGCATGGATGTGTTGTGCTTGTCGAAGGTGACTTGCAGAGATTTTTCGCCGCCGCCGGCGAACTCGGCCGAAATCGTTCGGGAGAGATCGGTGGTCTGGTCGGCGGTTAAGGCCCGCACGCGCAGCTCGTGTTTTCCCGCAGGAACGGTCAGGGTTTCCGAGCCCACGCCGTGAGTTCCACTGAATACGACCAGCTTTTTCTGAATAGCACCATGCAGCGGCCGGGTTAGCACCAGCTTGTTATCCACCCAAACATAAAGTGTGGCATCTTTGAACTGGTGCTGCACCGCCAAATCCAGAGTAGAGGACGGCACCACAACTTGCTTCGGAGTCTGCGCCACTGCAACAACGGCGGCCGGGTGATGTTTGGGCGCCCGAGTTCGAGCGACGTGTGACGGTTGATCGGTTTTGGGGGCTGGGGCCGGTGCTGCTGTCGCGGCGATCGGCAGCTCAATCTCGGAGTTTGGCGCGACTGGGAGAGCAGGCGTGCTGGCCGAAGGCCGATTCGCTGCCGCTCGCGGCGATCCCACGAACAGCTTCGACTCAACCACCGCGAACAATAGGCTGCCCGCCAGCGCGGCCCCTAGAACAAGATCTCTCGCGGGCGCTTTTCGAAATGCGGCGCGGAGCGAGTTCACCCCCTGCGCCATCCCGATTGCCGGATGCGCTGAGGCCGCCGTTGCGGTGCGACCTGTGCGCGTGGCCGATCGAGTTCCGGGACCTGCCACTCGCAACGATGCCGTAGTTGAGTCTTGCTTGCATATCTGCTGCAACTGCCGCAAGTCTTGGGCGAATTCTGCGCCGCGCTGGTAGCGCTGCTCTCGATCCTTCGCCATGGCGCGCGCGATTACCTCATCCAGTTCGGGCGGCAGACTCAGGTCAAGTGCGCTGGCCGCGATTGGTTCACGATTCGCGACCTTGAAGCTCACTGTGGTCGCGCTGTCGCCTTGAAACGGAGAATGGCCGGTGACCATGGCGTACAGAATCACGCCCAGCGAAAACAGGTCGGAGCGCCCGTCCACACCTTCGCCGCTCAACTGTTCCGGCGCCATGTAGGCGGGAGTTCCGATCAGGTGTCCGGGCACGGTGAAGTGAGCCAGATTAAGCTTGGCGATGCCGAAGTCGGCGATTTTGGCCCGGCCGTCCTCGGTGACGAGAATGTTTCCCGGCTTGATGTCGCGATGAATGACGCCCTGGGCGTGCGCGTAGTCGAGCGCCTCGGCAATCTCCAGCGCAAGCTGCAACGCCCTGTCGGGCGGAAGCTTTTTCTCGCGGGCGACGATGCGGTTCAGGGCCTCCCCGGCAACATACTCGAGGACAATGTAGGGGTCGTGAGTTTCAGGATTTTCCCCGGCGTCGAAGATGGCGACAATTCCGGGATGATGCAGACGTCCGGCGGCGTGGGCCTCATGCACAAAGCGCAGACGGAATTCTTTTTCTTCGTCCGGCTCCTGCCCCCACAGCGAGACCGTTTTTACCGCGACGAAACGGTCGATCTGCGGATCCCGCGCCTTGTAAACCACGCCCATGGCCCCGCGGCCCAGCTCTGCCACTACCTCATAGCGGCCAAACTGTTTGATCTCGGGATTCTCCATGGAGCCATCCTTGAGCCGCAGCCGCGGCTGTGACAATGCCGCGCGGCTAGAGCGGGATATCTATCCATGGTATCGCTGTAAACGCTGCGATCCGCGCCTTGTGTGGCGCAGTTCATTACGCCGGTAACCGAATGATGTTGTTTGAAAGAAAGAGAACTGGAGCTGAGAGCTGGTTTCTAGCTTCCTGAAGAGAAGCCGCCGCTCTGCGCGACGCTGATGCGGAGGTACTTGTAGGGATTTACGGGAGTATCGTTGATGCGGACTTCGTAGTGAAGATGAGGGCCGGTCGAGCGGCCGCTGGAGCCGATGTATCCGATCACGTCGCCGCGATGCACTGCCTGGCCGGCGGTCACGGCGAAGCCGGAAAGATGACCGTAGCGAGTGCTGATGCCGTTGCCGTGATTGATCATGATGGCTCGGCCGTAGCCGCCCAGCAGGTCGCTGAACGTGACCAATCCGTCGGCCGGAGCCACAATCGAAGCGCCATAAGTGCTGCCGATGTCGACGCCGCTGTGGAATGCGCCTTCACCGTTGAACGGGTCGATGCGCTCGCCAAAACTGGCCGTCACCTGGCCTTCGACCGGCCACAGGTTCGGAGCGGAATTAGCCTTAAACCAGTCCGCCGTGGTGGCATTGCGGGTCAGGCCCATCGTGAGGCCGACCATGGTTGCCCCGGTCAGTGCCGAAGCCCGTAGAGCATGCAGCTGGTCAAGCGACGAACTTACGTCGGCGTCGTGAATCTGTTCGGCGGTCGCTGTCACCAGCGTGGGTTGCGCTTTCAAACCGTAGAGAGCTGAAACTTCCCCGGCGATCGAGCCCAGCGACGCGACTTGTACATCGCGTTCCTTGGCGACCTGTTCCAGGCGGGAATAATTGTCTTTGAGCTGATCTTTTTCCGTCCGCAGCTGGTTATAGCGGGAAACTTTCAGCAACATCCGGGTATAAGAGCTGGCAATGCCGGTCAGGCTGAGGAATCCAATGGCGGCGCCCACGACGAAAACGTAGAGATAATGAACGGGGATAGAGATTTTACGCAGCTGTCCGTCGTCCCCGCGGGCCACAAATAGGATGTAAAAGCGTTTCTGCAAATCGCTCCCCGAACTGCTCGCCAACAAAATGTTAAAGCATCAGGTCCGGATCATCAGGCCACTGTTTCTGAGTTTGCAGAAACGCCTGTTCGGACCACCTGACGTTTTCGGGCTACGCTTCCATCTTGGAAATGGAAACCTTCTCGCGCCCTACACCTACCAGAACTGCGACCAAAGCCTGAAAGTCGTGCTCATCTGCAACCTAAAATGCTTGCAAATCCTAGCTCGGCCAAAGGTTATTGTGAATGACTGGTTAACGGTAACAAACTGGGTTCCCCCTGTCAACGACGCACAAGGTCATTTGCCGGTTACTGAAGATGGGTAATCGAGAGTCACCGTGGGACAGATTACCCCTGGCCGTTTACCCGTGGCGCCCTGCCAACGGTCCTTCTCTTGTGGCGTTTCTCGCGGGGCAGATCTAGTGGCGCTCGACGCCAAAGAAGCCGATCCTGAGTTCTTTGCGGGGGATCAGATTGCTCGTATGCGCCGAGAAGTGGTCGGGATCGATTTTGGTGACCGGTCCATCCCAGCAAAAACTCACGTAGTCTCCCAAATCATTCTCGCCCCGGTTATTTTTCCTGCGGGACCGCTCGACGATGAGGGTGAAGTCCTCTATCGGGGTCTTCCAGGTATTCGCCGTCGTCAGAATGAAGTCGACATAGCCATAGGAAGCGGTCTTGTCTTTGTCCAGGCCGTCTGCAATGCGTTGCAGGGTCGTGCGCAGCGGGCCGTCGAGGCAGAAGCTCTTAATTTCTTCCGCCGCGCTTTTGTCGGGATTCGCTCCCATGCCGTATCCAACGCTATTCTCCGAGCCGAGAACCGGCGAGTACTGGTGGCGGATATGGACGACCTTGTGTGCGGGGAAGGTCTGCTGCCAGTAGTACTTCTTCTTGACCTTCCAGAGCGCCTCATCGATACAGTTTTTCTCGCCTGGATCGCAGTCCTGGGCGATGAGGCCCACCTTTTCAAGTTGTCTGCGTTGGGCGTCGCTGAGTGACTGGATATCTCGACTCTTGGCCGTAGCTTTGCCACCGCTGTCCAGTGGAACCCCATGGCCATAGCTGGCGACGTCAACGTGCATGCTGGTCAGCAGGTTGGTGTAGTCCTGGTCCTTTACGAAGGCCCTTGCTTCGACCAGGAAGTGAGCGGGGGCGCCGTCGATCCAAAGTTGGAAATCATCAAAGCCCTGCGCAGTTCCCTCCCGGTCAAGGGAGAAGTCATAGTCTGGGATCGGGAAGGCCACGTCACTGGTGATGTCCTGGTCGCTATCGTTGCGAAAGTCATAATCGACGATCACCTTCGACGGGGAGATTCGCAGAACTTCCTTTGAAATGGTGACCCGGGTTTCCCGTTTCATGATCACGATCCCACCGGCGGCGATGGAAGCGGCTCCGTCATCCGCACAGAGTTGGGTTACGCTCATGATCATCAGGGGAAGAAGGAAGTTGGTTGTAAGACTCACAATGCGGATATTGTTGCACGGGCGTCTCTGTGATGAACCCTTGTATATATTGGTACTGCCGTGCCGCTGCCTGAAAAAGCGCTGATTGCCCAGATTCGCCGCATGGCGAAGCAGGACAAGCTGAGGCAGGTGGAAGGGAGTGTCCGCTCCACACGCTCCTCTATCTTCGCTGGAATTGGAGACGACTGCGCCGTGCTGCGACTTCTGGGAAAACGAAAATCCCGGGCTGCCGAGGTTTTGGTCACCACCGACTTCACCCTAGAAGGCATTCATTTCCGCCGCGACTGGCATCCGCCAGAGTCAGTCGGCCATCGCTGCCTCGCCCGCGGGCTGAGCGACATTGCGGCCATGGGTGGAGAGCCGGTCGCGGCCTTCCTTTCTTTGGCCTTGCCGCGCGACCTGCCCCAAGCATGGGTCGGCCGCTTTCTCCGCAGCCTGATCAGCCTCGGGGAGAAATTCGGGGTCACACTCGCTGGAGGCGATACTGCCGAATCGCCCAACGGAATTCTCGCCGACATCGTCGTGGTCGGGACCGCGCCGAAGGGAAAATCAGTGTTGCGGTCCGGCGCCAGACCCGGCGATCGCATCTTCGTCAGCGGGGAGCTTGGCGGCTCGGCTGGCGCCGTTCTGCAAATGCGAGCCAAGCCGAGGAAGAAGCTGAATCCCCGCGACTATCGCCGCCACTTCTATCCCGAACCCAGGGTCGAACTTGGGCGCATTCTCCGCGAGAGGGGATTAGCCTCCGCGATGATCGATACTAGCGACGGCCTTTCCACCGACCTGACTCACCTATGCGAAGAAAGCGGCGTCGGGGCCGAACTCGACGCCGCCGTCATCCCTCGCGCCCGCGTCGGTAAGCCTGCCCGTGAGGTCGACCTCGATTTGGCCCTGCACGGCGGCGAGGACTACGAACTCCTTTTCACGGCCCGGCCCGGCAAGCGCGTCCCGCGGCAGATCGCCGGAGTCGCGTTGACCCACATCGGCGTGATCACCCGCATGCCGCTCATGCTCCTCCGCAATCTCAAGGGCATCGCCTACGAACTCCAGCCTCGCGGTTGGGAACATTTCCGCCGCTAGCGATTACCTCCGTACCACCGTCACTACTCTGTCTCTACCCTCGCGCGCAAAACCGGGCTAAAGTAGGAAAATGTCGTACAGAAAATTGTTCCTCCTCCCAGTCGTCGCTCTCGTGTTCACGGTCACCGCTCTAGCCGCCCAGAAGAAGCCTCCTCTTCCGCCACCGGCTCACGCCAAATCTCCGTCGCCTCCGGTCACCGACGAACTGATTCATAAACAGTTCGGAGACAACTGTTCGCTGCTGGCCGGGCCGCAGCAGTTCGTCGCCGACATGGATGACGACGGAGTCGAAGACCTCGTCGTCGCCGCCCGCTGCAAGAATCCCATGGCCGACCGCGATGAATACAGTTTCGTCATCGCCGACCCCTATGACACCTTCCTCGGCTACAGCGACGTGAAGGTCACCTCGACGTTCGCCTCCGACGAGCCCGAGCGGCGCGGCATCTGTCTGCTTATCATTCACGGCGCGGAAAAGGACGCCTGGCGCGCGGAGAAGCCCAAAGCAAAATTTCTGCTGATCAACACGCCCTTCAAGACCCTGACCGTGAAGAAGCTCACCGTGAAAAAGAAAAGCGTCCTCGGAATCTTTATGGAGGAAACGGGCGAGGGGGAAGACACTTCGTCGGTCATCTTCTGGGATGGCAAGAAATACAGGTACCAGGCGCTGGGCTCGGCCATGGAGTAAAGGCGAGTGCTCCTACTTCTCTTCTGAACGCGTGTAAGGAAATTCTTCCGTCCCCGCTCTGCTCACGTTCGCTTCCGCGAATGCGCAGACTCGATCCAGCGCGGCCTGCAGCTCCCCCGAATATCGCTCGATGTCGTCGTCCGTCGCGTTGGCGGGAACCGGGATGAGCTTGCCAAAGCGCAGCAGCACTCGCGAGAACGGCATAGGAATCATCATCCGGTCCCAGGAATTCAGCACCCAGGCCTTATCGACGGCGGCGTGAAACATGGTCAGCGGCACGCCTGAGGATCGCGCCAACGCGACCGGGCCGGGCTTCACTTTGTGGCGCGGGCCGCGTGGACCATCGAGAGTGAACGCAACCGTCCAGCCTTTGGCCAGCGCACGGCGCAGGCCCAGCAACGCTCGCACGGCGTTGCGGCTGCTCGATCCTTTCACGGCGACGAAGCCGAATTTGTGGATGATCCGGCCCATGTACTCACCGTCATAACTGTTGCTGCTCATCACCCGCACGCCCAAGTCGCGGCAGATGTAGGTCGCCGGAATAATGCAGGAATGCCAGAACGATCCGATGAGCGGACGCTGCGCCATCGTCTGCTGCGCGCCTTCTTCATAGGAGATGGAGACGCGCAAGGTGGGGCCGATCAGGCGAATGACCCAGTATCCGAGTCCGATGATGAGGCGTAGAACGATGCGCTGGCGAAGGGTAAAGCGGCGAGGGCCGGTGACAGGTTGGGTCGGAGCGACCGCTCCGGGTGTGGGGGTTGACGACACAGGGGAATGATAACGCGAGCCGGGCAGCGTTCGGCCAGGTGAACTGGTGAGGTGGCCCCATGGGGCCTGACGTCAGAATCCCCACCCTTCGACTTCGCTCAGGGCAGGCTTTCTCGCGCACAGAACGCGCGAGAAATGGGGCACCCGCGGTCTTCGTGTCGATTAGTTCTCCAGGTAGGAATCGATCCAGGTCTTGACCTTCTGGCGCTGGTCGTCGCCGGCCGAGAAGCGCACTCCAATCGACTTCGGCTTGCGCCAGCTGACGACCCCCTTTAGATTGACTCGGGGCAAGGTCATCAGGGCAAAAGAAATGTCGACGTTCAATCCGATCGAAAAATCTTCGGCAGTCTGGACCGACATGCCTCCACTGCTGATTTCGATGCTGCTGGCGGCGATGCGCCGGCCGTCGCCGAAGATCGAGACTTCGGTCATGACCGGGATACGCACGTAGCGCCGGAATTCGTGCAGCACGAGCATGCGTGTGGCGCGGATCAGCTTCAGAGCTGCAGGCCTCTCCAGCGGTTCGCCGAACATCGCGTTGATGCCAAATTTGGAATAGCGCATGGCTTCCTGCGCATTGCCGCCCAGGCCGTAAATCACGCAGCGGCTGTTCGAGGGAGACGTACGAGCGGCTTCCATCACGGCGTCGGCGCCGTCGCCCAGGCTCAGCACACAAGCTTCGAACTTTTCTTTTTTCAGACGCTCGGCGGCGTTGGCCGTCACGGCCACGGTTTCAATGCCGAACTGGCGGAAGCCTTCCGTGAGCAGCGCGCGGCTCGGTTCGTTCAATCCCACAAGCGCGGTGCGGGCAGCCGCTTTCCGCGCGATGGGGGCGGGGGCGAAGGTTGTGGCGAAAGCTTTATCCATGACGAAGGGGAAGACTCCACTTTCGAAAACCATTGTGGGGGCAGTCCCCCGGCTTGAAAAGACCCAAAGGGTCAACCAGCGGAGTACCAAAGTGTCGTTACTTTTTCCGAGCACGCGAGATGGGACATTACCAGCCGAAGTGGGCGCGGAATAAGGGATCTGGAGAGGTGCCGCGAAAGGCACAGAAGACAGAAAACTCGATTAGGGGGTTCTCACTCGGTCCAGCGGCGGAAGAGCAGCGCGCCGTTGGTGCCACCGAAGCCGAAGGAGTTCGACATGGCGTATTCGAGTTCCGCCTTGCGCGCGTGGTTCGGAACCAGATCCATACCGGTGGTATCGGGATCGGGATTATCCAGGTTGATGGTCGGCGGCAGAATCTGATCGCGCAGCGCCAGCACGGTGATGCCGGCCTCGAGCCCGCCAGCGCCGCCGAGCAGGTGCCCGGTCATCGACTTGGTCGAACTCACGGGAATCTTGCGCTCACCAAAAAAGTTGCGGATGGCGTGTGCCTCGAGCGTGTCGCCGATCGGCGTCGATGTGCCGTGCGCATTCACATATCCGACCACGTCAGGAGTGACGCCCGCGTCGCGCACCGCATTGCGCATCACCCGGAAGCCGCCTTCGTGTTCCGGCGCCGGCTGCGTCATGTGGTAGGCGTCGCCGCTCATGCCGTAGCCTGCAACTTCGGCAAGAATATTTGCGCCGCGCTTGCGGGCAAATTCCAGCTCTTCCAGAATCAGGATGCCCGCGCCTTCGCCCATCACAAATCCGTCGCGGTCGCGATCCCACGGACGGCTCGCCTTTTCGGGTGCGTCGTTGCGTGTGGAGAGGGCGCGCATGGCGGCAAATCCGCCCACACCCATGGGGGTGATCGCGGCTTCGGCGCCGCCGGCGATCATCACATCGGCATCGTTGTGCTGGATGATGCGGAAGGAATCTCCAATGGAATGCGCGCTGGTGGTGCAGGCGGTCGCGGTCGCTTCGTTCGGTCCCTTGGCCCCGTGGCGCATCGAAACCTGCCCCGCCGCAAGATTAATGATGGCCGCAGGAATAAAGAAAGGAGAAATCTTGCGAGGCCCGCCTTCCATCAGCGAGAGGTGTTCGCGCTCGATAATGTCGAATCCGCCGATCCCCGAGCCGATGTGAACTCCGACGCGTTCGTCGTTTTCCGGCGTGATCTTCAGGCCCGACATTTTCAGCGCTTCATCGGCGGCCGCAATCGCCACATGAATGAAGCGCCCCATTTTCTTGACTTCTTTTTTTTCGATGTAATTCAGCGGGTCGAAGTTCTTCACCTCGGCGGCAATCTGGCAGGCGAAAGCAGTCGGGTCGAAGCTGGTAATGCGCCCGACGCCGCTCTTGCCCGCGAGCAATCCCTTCCACACCACATCGGTGGAATTGCCCAGGCCGCAGATCAAGCCGAGGCCCGTGACTACGACCCTGCGTCCCAACTATTTCGCCGCTTTCCCGTGCTTTCAGATGTAGTCGACCGCGTCCTGCACGGTGCGAATCTTCTCGGCATCCTCGTCGGGAATCTCGATGTCGAAAGCTTCTTCGAATGCCATGACCAGTTCGACGGTGTCGAGCGAATCTGCGCCGAGGTCGTCTACGAACGACGCGCTGGATGTAACTTCGCCTTCATCCACGCCCAACTGCTCCACAATAATCTGTTTTACTTTCTCGTCTACGCCTGCCATGTTTCTCCTCGCTTGCCTCGATTAGATTTGTATTCGGTTCTTTCGTCGCACAAATCGCGACTTGTTAGTCTCCGCAGCTCTGCTCTGCCGGGTCGGGCTTCGCCCCTTAAATCCCGCTACATCTTACGCACTGCAATACGAAAAAAGGCGAGTTTGTAGTGTAATTGTCCGGGTGAATTAGTGTAAAGGAAGGGCCGCGCTGCTTCCGGCAAAGCCTTGGCTGACTTGGAATTGCACTCTTGAATCCTAAAGGCAGGGCATTGCCGGGGTCAAACGTTGGCCGGAGGTTATGATGGGCTTCGGCAGTTGTCCGCAAGGAGTCGAGAAATATTCGTCCCATGCGCGCCGTCGTCTAACGCGAGAGCCGCGCCAGAGTCACGGGCATCGATCGAGACAATGAAGAGGTCGCATCAACCGCGAGTGGACCAGCGGCGAGATCGGGCAGGGCCTGTTGGTTCTGCTGGGCGTGGCGCACGATGACACCGAAGCCGATGCCTCCTACCTGGCGGAAAAGATTGTCGGCCTCCGCATCTTCGAGGATGAAGACGGAAAGATGAACCGGAGCGTGCGAAGACGTTGGCGGTGGCGTGCTCGCGGTCTCGCAGTTCACCTTGTACGGCGATGTCCGCCGGGGCAAACGCCCGTCGTTTGATGCCGCCGCGCCGCCCGAACATGCCCGGCGATTGTATGAATTCTTTGTCGAGCGCATCCGCGCTTCCGGCTTGCGCTGCGAAACCGGACGCTTTCAGGAAATGATGCAGGTGGAACTGGTGAACGAAGGGCCCGTGACCATTCTGCTGGATTCGCGAAAGTCGTTCTGAGGCAGTCCCGTTCATCTCAAAAACCCTACGCGCAAGGGTGGGGGCCGGAATCGTTTATCATCAACCGTTGTTTTCAAGATTGTCGAGAATTCCTAGGAGATTTTATGTCCGCGATCGTTGGCTCCGCCGCTCCCGATTTCACCCTTAAAGATCAGAATCAGCAGGAAGTCTCTCTCAGCAGCTTCCGCGGCAAGAAGCGGGTCGTCCTCGTTTTCTATCCGCTCGACTGGAGTCCGGTCTGCACCAAGGAGCACGCCTGCTTCGTCAGCGACATGAAAAAATTCGACCAGCTCGACGCGCAGGTGATCGGGCTCAGCGTCGACAGTGTGTGGTCGCACAAAGCCTATGCCGAGAAGATGGGCATTCAATATCCGCTGCTCGCCGACTTTCAGCCGCGCGGCGCGGTGGCCAGCAAGTACGGAGTTTTTCTCGAGGACAAGGGCATCACCGGCCGCGCCATCTCGATCATTGACCGTGACGGGAAGCTGGCTTGGCACAAGAATTACGACATCCCGGTCGTGCCGGGAGTGGAGGAAGTGGCAAAGGCGTTGGAAGGAGTGAAGTAGGCCGCTCCGCCGGCAGACTCGCAGGTCGGTCCGCTGCTACCGCGCCGCCAGGATTGCATCTGCTACATACGCCGCGTCTACCGCGGCCTTCACGTCGTGCGTGCGCAGAATGTGCACGCCCTTGAGAATCAGCGCGGTCTGGGTTGCGAGTGTTCCGTAGAGCCGGCCCTCCGGGTGGAACCTCCTTCCCTTCTCTGCCCAGCGTCCGCCCGATAAACGATTTCCGCGAAGTGCCCGCCAGCAGGGGAAATCCTGCCGCCTGCAATTCGCTGAAACGCCCCAGCAGCGGATAGTTCTCGTCGAAACTCTTTCCGAACCCGAAGCCGGGATCGAGCACGATGCGCTCACGCCGCACACCCGCGAGCACTGCCTTCTCCGCCCACTCTTTGAGTTCGCGTTTCACCAGCAGCACGATGTCGCCGGGCGGCGGCAGCGTGCGCCACTCTTCGGGACGTCCGCGCATGTGCATCAGAACCGCGCCGCACTTCAACTCGGCGATAGTCTTCGCCATGCGCGCATCCCAGCGAAATCCGCTGACATCGTTCACGATCTCCGGCTCCGGCGCCCACGGCCGCGCGGGCCACGTCTGCTTTGTAGGTGTCCACGGAGAGCACTGCGCGATGGGATGTTTCTTCTTCAACTCGGCGATCACCGGAAGCACGCGCTTCAGTTCTTCTTCATGCGCTAACGGCGGCGGCGCTCGCCTTGAGGTTCGTAGCCGCGCCGCTTTTCGGCTCGCGGCTTGGCGGCACCGGCATCGACGCGCGCTCCGGGCCGCGTCGATTCGCCGCCAATGTCGAGGATGTCGGCGCCCTCGTTCAAGCAATTGTTCCGCGTGTTCGATGGCTTGGTCGCGATCGAGAAACTGGCCGCCGTCGGAAAACGAATCCGGGGTGACGTTGACGATGCCCATGATCAGCGTGCGCTTGCCGAGTTCGAGCGAGCGCGCCCCCAGGTTCCATTGAAAAACAGGCCTCATGCGGCACGATTCTAAATGAAAGTTGCGGACGGAAGACTCGCGCGATTGCGCTATCTGCGCCGCACCGCGGCGCTCGCGCTTGCGCATGCCGTGACCGCGCCGGGCCCCGTGCCGGTGGGAGGCTTGCGCATTCCGTCGAGCAGTTCCTTGAGGACGACCGCGTTGTTGTGCGTTTCGTTCTTTGAAGCAAAGAGCAGCGTCAGCCGCTTTCGTTTGTGGGCAAGCTTGTAGAGTTGCAGCAGCGCGTCTTCGGCTTCCGGCTGCGCCAACTCCTTCAGATATTTCTTGCGGAAGTCCTGCCATGATCGGGCCGGGCATGAAACCAGCGGCGCAGTTCGTCGGAAGGCGCCAGGTCGCGCAGCCACTCGTCGACCGCGGCGCGTGGCTTTCGCAAGACCGCGCGGCCAAAGCCGGTCGACCAGCACGCGCGCTCCGTCGGCACGCGACGCCGGTTCATAGACTCGCTTGACTACGACTGCCATGAGTTCGGGCAAAACTTTGTCGCTTGCGACTTTGAGCTTTGCATTGCTTTGCTCTATCATTGTAAAGCGGCTTGCAGCGCGGCGTATGGCGCGATCGAGGGACGGTTCATGCACATTGCAGGTAAATCGGAAGGCGATTCATGAGAGGAGCTCAACTCGATGGGCCGCGTTCGCGCTCGAGTCGTTCGGAATCTGCTGGCGTGCGCTCCTCATTCGCGCTGGCGCTGGCTATCGCCGCGGTGCGACGTCGAGCGCCGCAAGTCAGACGCCGAACTTGGCCTTAACCCGCAGCAGTCGGCCGGCCGCAAAATCTACGACTCCCACTGCGACCGCTGCCATGAGCCCTACTCCACTCGCGGCAAGAAAGGCCCGGGCCTCAAGGGAGTTTTCCAGCACAAATATCTTTCTCTGAGCGGACTGCCCGCCAACGACGAGCGCGTCACCGACATCATCCGCCTCGGCCGCAACGAAATGCCCGGCTACAGCCAAACGCTGAACGCGCAGGACATTCAGGATCTGCTCGCGTATCTGCACACGCTTGTAGCGTCGCGTCCGAGAACGCGTTGCGTCGTTTTCGTGGGATAATCCGGACGAATATGGACGCTAAATCGTGAGATGAAGAGCGTGGCGAAATCGGAGCTGTTTCGCGAACTTCCGTCGGTGGACGAAGTTGATTCGCACGCCCGGCGTGGCTGCGCTCGCGGCCGGGCACGGAATCGCGCGCGGTCACCGCTGCCGCACGCGCCGTGCTCGCCCGCTTGCGCGAGGAAATTGCTTCCGGCCTGCTGGATGCAGCCCGCACTGCATCTTGCTCTCGGACGGACTGAACGACGCCATCGAAGCAGCAGCTCCGCCAGGCGCTCGGCCACTCGCTGCGTCCCGTGATCAACGCGACCGGCGTGATCCTGCATACCAATCTTGGGCGCGCTCCGCTGGCCGAGGCCGCGCTGGCGCACATCCGCGAAACTGCTGGGCGATTTTCGAATCTCGAATTCGACATCGAGACCGGCGCGCGCGGCAAGCGCGACGTCCACGTCGATCGCCTGTTCCGCAACCTGCTGAGCGATGGCGCCCTCAGCTCACGTGGAGACAGCCGCCTCGGCTGTCCCGCCAAGCGAAGTAGCGACTGGCCGCAGCATCGGCTGTCTCCACCATCGTCGTCAACAACAATGCCGCCGCGGTCCTGCTCGCGCTCAACACTCTGGCCGACGGCGGCGAAGTCATCGTCTCGCGCGGAGAACTGGTCGAGATCGGCGGATCGTTCCGCATCCCCGACGTGATGGCGAAGTCAGGCGCAATGCTGCGCGAAGTCGGCACCACCAACCGCACGCGCGTCGCCGACTACGAAAACGCCATCACCGAACGCACGCGGCTGCTGCTGCGCGTGCATCGTTCGAATTTCGAGATCACCGGCTTCACCGAGCAGGCGTCCACCGCCGAACTGGTCGCGCTCGCGCGACGACCGCGGCCTGCCCCTGATGGAAGACCTGGGCAGCGGCGCGCTGGTGGACCTGCAGAATTTCGGCATCAGCGGCGAACCCAGCGTGCTCGACAGCCTGCGCGCCGGCGTCGACGTTGTGACCTACAGCGGCGACAAACTGCTGGGCGGTCCGCAAGCCGGATTGATCAGCGGCCGCGCCGATCTGGTCGCGCGCATGCGCGCCAACTCGCTGTTCCGCGCCCTGCGCGTCGACAAGCTCACCTACGCCGCGCTCGAGGCCACGCTGCTCGCGTATGTGAAGCGCGACCACGACGCCATCCCCACGCTGAAGATGATGCGTCTCACGAAGGAGGAAATCGGCAAGCGCGCCGAGTCGCTGCGCAGCACAGGTCCGCTCATCGAAACTGAACATCGAAATCATCGATGGCGAATCCGTAATCGGCGGCGGCGCCGCGCCGTCTTCGGTCCTGCCCACTCGCCTGCTGGCCTTGACTTGCGACGGCCTCAGCGCCGACGAGTTGTCCGCCCGTCTGCGCGCTTCCGATCCGCCCATCATCGCTCGCGTCGAAGAAGGGCGAGTGCTGCTGGATTTGCGCACGGTGTTTCACAGATCAGGATCTCGCTGATTGCCGCCGCGCTCGCAACGAATCGCGTCGTAGTCTTTCTCGCATCAAATCTGATTGGCCGTTCTCTACACCATCGGGCATTCCACTCGCACGATCGAGGAACTGATCGCGGCGCTGGCGGCGCACCAGATTCAGACGCTCGTCGATATCCGCGCCTTCCCCATGTCGCGGCGGCTGCCTCAATTCAATCGTGATTCGCTGGAGCAAACCTTGCCGGCAGCGGGAATCCACTATCTGTGGATGAAAGCCCTGGGCGGCTATCGCAAGAAGATTCTCGAAGAGTCCCCGCATATCGCGCTGCGCAACCAGAGCTTTCGCAACTATGCGGACTACACGCTTACGCCGGAATTCGAGCAGGCTATGGCGGAGTTGCTTGCGCTCGCCGCAAGTTCGCGCACCGCCTACATGTGCGCCGAAGCGCCTGTATTTCCGCTGTCACCGCATGTTGGTCTCCGACTGGCTGGTCGCGCATGGGCACGAGGTCCTCCATATCGATGCCACAGGCCCGGTGAAACCGCATACGCTGACTGCGGAAGCCCGCATCGTCGACGGCCGCTTGATCTATCGTGGCGATCGCCTGCTGTAAGATTCAACTTAAGATTCCATCAAGGTGAGCCTGACATGATCGTAGGCACAGGCATCGACATCGCCGAAGTCCCCCGCATCCGCCAGTCCATCGAGCGCTTCGGCGACCGTTTTCTGCAGCGCATTTTCACCGCCGGAGAGATTCGCTATTGCGATTCCAAGGCCAATCGCTTCGAGCGCTATGCCGCGCGCTTCGCCGCCAAGGAAGCTGCCATGAAGGCCCTGGGCACGGGCTGGAATCATGGCGTGCGCTGGCGCGATTGCGAAGTCACGCGCATGCCCGGCGGCCGGCCCACCATGACTTTCCACGGCAAGGCAGCGAGAGTTCGCCGCAAAGCTCGGCGTGAAAAATGCGGCTCTTTCGATTTCGCACACCGCGGAGCAGGCGATCGCGCAGGTGATTCTCGAGAAGCTGACTGAGCTCGCGCGCTGGACTCGCGCCCAGGCGATCCGCCGCCTGCCATCTGCTAGACTGTCGCCTTCCAATTCCTTTATGCCCGTCATCACCACGACTCCTGCCCCAACTTCGAGCACGGTCTGAAATCCCGGAAAAAACTCTGCTGGCGGGCCTTGCGCTCACCAGCTTTGCCGCACTGCTGCTGGAGCTGGCGCTGACCCGGCTATTCTCCGTCGTGCTCTTCTACCACTTCGCGTTTCTCGCGATTTCGATTGCGCTGCTCGGGCTGGGCGCGGGAGGCGTGTTCGCGTACCTGCTGAAGGCCCGGCTGGCGGCCACGGGCACCCGCACGCTCGCCGCACGTCTGTGCATGGTGAATTCGGTTGTCGTTGTTGGTCGTGCTGGAGATCGTGCTGCATGTTCCGGTAGCGCTGAGGGTTTCCTGGGGCAACTTCGCGCGGCTGACGGTGCTCTACCTGGCCGCCGCCGTTCCCTTTTTTCTGACCGGACTTCTGTTCGCGGTCGTATTTGCGCGCGAAACGCGCCGCATTCCGCGCCTCTACGGCGCCGACCTGTGCGGTGGAGCGCTGGCCTGCCTGGCGGTCGTTCCCTTACTGAATTGGGTAGGCGGACCGAACGTGATTCTGGTCGCGGCAGCTGCCATGGCGGCCGCCGGCACGATCTGGGCCGACGCCCGTTCGCCGCGCAGGAACGCAGCACTGCTGGCGCTGGCTCTGGCCGCCTCTGACCGGCGCGAACTACTCCGGACGGCTGATCGACGTGGTCTACGCCAAAGGCATGTTTCGCGATCCTGCGTGGGTAGAGTTCGCGCGCTGGAATGCGCTCTCGCGCGTGGAAGTCGACCGCCAGGGTCAGGCCAAGGCCATCGTCATCGACGCCGACGCCTCCACCTACATCATGAACGCGGACGTGGCGCAGTGGCACGACACCGCATGGGAGCACGACCTGATGTCCGCGCCGCCCGCGCTGGCCAACGTTCTGCGCCCGCACGGAGAGTTCGCGATTATCGGTCCGGGCGGCGGCGTCGACGTTTTGCGCGCCGTGGCCAATGGCAGCCCCAGCGTGACCGGGATCGAAATCAATCCCATCATCGCGACCACGATCATGCGCGGGCGCTACGCCGACTACTCGCAGCATCTCTACGATCGGCCCGACGTCCATATTCACGTCACCGACGGCCGGTCGTTCCTGCGCTCGACTCCACAACATTTTGACGTCGTGCAGATGACGCTGGTCGATACCTGGGCCTCGACCGCGGCCGGCGCGTTCGCGCTCAGCGAAAACAATCTCTATACCGTTGAGGCTTTCCGCGAATATTTCGATCACCTCAAGCCCGACGGAATGATCGCCATCACGCGCTGGGAATTCCGGCATCCGCGCGAAGCCCTGCGCGTGGTCGCGGTCGCCATGGAAGCGCTGCATCGCCTCGGTGTGGCGAATCCCGCGCGCAACTTCATCGTCGCCTCGCAGGGATCGCTCGACGAAGACGGCATCCCGGTCGTAGTTCTGGCGAAGAAGACCCCGTTCACGCCGGCCGAAGAGAAAGCCGTGACCAGCCACCTCGATCACTACTCGGAACTCGATCCGCTCTATCTGCCGTCGAACCCCGGGCACAATCCGTTTTCCGATCTGATCGCGAGCAACGATCCCTACACTTTCGCGCGCAGCTATGCCTACAACGTTGCGCCCGTCACCGACAACGCGCCCTTCTTCTTCTTCACTCTGAAGCCTGGACAGATCCTCGGCGAAAAGGGTCTGCGCGAAGGCATCGATTGGAAAGTGAACCTGGGAGTGCTGGTGCTGCTGCTCGTGCTGGTGATTTCCATGGTCGCGGTGCTGGCATTTCTGGTTCTGCCGCTGGTTTTGAGGGGCACGATTTTGCGGAGCGAGTTGCGCAGCCACAAAGCTCGCCAGTCGCCGCTTCCGCTGCTATATTTCGTTGCCGTGGGTCTGGGCTACATCCTGGTGGAGATCGCGTTCATCCAGCGCTTTGTGCTGTTTCTCGGCCATCCTACCTATGCCCTGACCGTGGTGATTTTCCTGCTGATGCTCTCCAGCGGCGCGGGCAGCCTGTTTTCGCGGCTCTGGCTGCCGCGCACCAACTTGGGCTGGGTACCGCTCGTGCTCGTCATTGTGACTCTGCTCGCCGACGTATTTTTCCTGCCCGGCCGTCTAGCGGCGCTGGTCGGCCTGGCTTTCGGATACCGGCTGCTGGTCAGCGGAGTTCTTCTCATTCCTCTGGGATTCGTCATGGGCATGCCTTTTCCCACGGGCCTGCGCGCGCTCGCCGCCCTGCCCGCTCCTGAGTTTCCTGCCGGGCAAGAAGCCGGGGATAACGCCGTCGAGTGGGCGTGGGCGATGAACGCAGCCGCCAGCGTGCTTGGATCCGTATTGGCCATGGTCATCGCCATCCAGTTCGGCCTGACTGTCACTTTGGCCTGCGGAGCCGTCGCCTATCTGCTCGCCCTGCTACTGATGCCCGCTCTGCGGACGAAAGCCGCCTAAGCCTGGCCTCGGTTTTGTTATCATGCAGCGAGGGAAATCGGAGCCGGGTTGCGATCCTGAGCTGTTAGCGCGCCCGGTGCGTTTCGATCCATACCGGCATCATCCAGACGGGCATCATGAGGAAATCATTTGCCTAGCCAGAAGCAGCTCAAGTGGTCGCAACTCAGGTTGGGATCACGGTGATCGTTGCCAGCTCTGACGCTCGGCTTCCTGCTGTTCCTGATGTCCGGAACCGCCGGACTCTTCACTCCCCGCATCACCCTGAAATCTTATTTCGATAACGCTGAAGGCCTTGCGCGACGGGGCTCCGGTGCGCCTGAGCGGCGTGGACATCGGCAACGTCACCGGGATCCGCATCGTGCCCGACAAAGACAAGCAACTCACTCCCGTCGAAGTCACCATGAAGGTCAGCACCAAATACATTTACGCGCTGCGCCGCGATTCGGTGACTTCGCTCGACACCGCGGGGGTACTCGGCGAAACCTACCTCGACATCGAAAGCGCCCAGGCGGTCGGCCCGCCCGCGCAGGACGGGGACACGCTGCCCACCCAGGTGCATCCCGACTTCAACCAGGTAGTGCGCGCCAGCCAGAGCACGCTGGAGAACATGGACGCTCTGTTGAAGCGCGCCGACCGTATTCTGGCCTTCGCCGAAAGCGGCAAGGGATCGCTCGGGAAACTGATCTACGATCCGACTTTGTATAACCGTTTCACTTCCACCGTCGCAGACTTGCAGAAGATCGTGGAGCAGGTCGCGCAGCGGCCAAGGCAGTCTGGGCGCTCTGATCAGCCGCAACGACGCCTACGATAAATTCCTCGCCACGCTCGACAAGATGAATGGCGTCATCGACGACATCCAGGCAGGGCAAGGGCACCGCCGGAAAATTCGTGAAAGACCCGGCGCTCTATGACAACGCCAACGTCACCATCGCCAACATCAAGAAGTTGACCGAGGACATCAACGCCGGCAAAGGCACGATCGGCAAGCTGGCCAAGGATGAGGAACTGGCCAAGAAACTCGACACCACGATCACCAAGCTCTCGGAACTGACCACCGAACTGGAAGCCGGCCAGGGTACCGCCGGCAAGCTCTTCAAAGACGAGACCCTCTACAACAACGCCAACCAAATGCTGACCGAGACCCGCGACCTGGTGAAGGCGGTCCGCGAGAACCCGAAAAAGTATCTGAGCATCAAGCTGCACATTTTCTGAAGTTTTCTTTGCAGCTGCACCCGATGCCTCGCTAGATTGCAGGTCCTGCAAACAGCAACAGATTCCCATCAGGATCCTTGACGACGAAAGTTTTAGCGCCCCAAGGCTGCTTTCTCAGCGTCTGGTGAAAGGCAACGCCAACAGACCGAAACTCTAGGAACAGTTGTTTGATCTCATCCGCCGTAGCGACTGTCATCGATACCGACAACAGTTCCTCCCGATCACGAACTATCGACTCGATCGCCAGCCGCTCGACACACCTCAGATTGAGATGCACCCCGTCTCGACCCACTTGCACATAGTACGGCGGTTTGCCGTAACTGAAGACGAGCGAAAAACCTAACTTCTCGCGGAAGAATTCACATGATCTCTGAATATCGGAGACCAACAATTGCGGCTCTGCGCTGACAATCGTTGCTTTAGAGGGCGCTGATTTCACTTTGAGGGGGGTGGTTGAAGGTCCAGCTTTTAGAGCTTGCCAACTATCAAAGCCTCGCTGTCTTGCAACCAATTCTTGCGCGTCGCTAAGCTTAAAACTCGCCGCAAGAATCTCGGAGTCGGGCATATTCAGGAAACGAGGTAAATGCCCGCGGATTTGCGCAGCGACCGGATAGTAGCGTTCGCGATGCCAGCGCAAAATGAGTTTGGCTTGCTTCTTGAGGTTCTCTAGATTGGGCATGTAGCCTCCACGATGAGATCGTAGGTGGGCATTGCCCTTCGGCCACGTGCCGTTGCATCCTACATGCGCAGGTTGCAGTATCTGCGACGCTGCGAGCAGTTGTCAATTCCCAACCACGCCTCGCTACACGTCGTTGGACCACAGTTATACAGGTTGTTGAGTCGCGGCCGGAAAGCGGGCGACTCGCGCTTATGGACTTCAGCCCCTGAGGGGCGCTCTAGTGCTCTCCGATTCCAAACACCGACCCCAACATCAGAATCACCAACACCCCAAGCGAAATCCATCCATACTTCCAATCTTTTTCCCGAAAGAATAAAAAGCACGCCACGATCACGCGGACGACTGGCGTGGCCAGCATCAGTAGACACTCCGGCACGCTCGATGCCGAGAGAAACGTGGCCGCCGTCGAACAATCCCACGCTCACGCCGGCCAGCATAATGAAGAAGCAGCTGAACGCGCCGATTCGCAGCACCAACGCCACTGCGCGGTCAAATCCCGGTTCGCGCAACTGGCTCATAGCCGCCCTCGCACGAGGTGAAAAATTAAATTCCCGGCCAGATAGAACATGACTCCCACCAACAGATACACCACAACTTTGGTGCGCACGCGCGGGGCCAGCCGCGCTCCCAAAAGCGATCCGATGAACACGCCGACGGCAAGCGGCGCTGCATATTGCACCAGGATGTCCCCGCGCCGGTAATAGACAATTGCGCTAGCCGCGGCCGTCACGCCGATCATGAAGTTCGAAGTCGCGGTCGCGACCATCAGCGGCACGTTCATAAAGATGTACATCACCGGAACTTTGATCGGGCCGCCGCCGATTCCCAGCAGTCCGGAGAGCGCGCCTGCCACCAGCGACGACGCCAGTCCCAGCGGATAACGCTTCGGCTCGTAAGGAGGAATCACGGTCTCGCCGCCGACTGAAGAGGGCTGCTCTTCCTCCGCCAAAGTCTTCACTCTGCCGCGCTTGGCCAGAATCGTGATCGAGCTGTAGAGCAGAAAAGCTGCAAACAATCCCTCCAGCGCGTCGCGATTGAAATAGCCCACCAGGTAGGCCATGACCGCCGCGCCGAGCGCCGTTGCCAGTTCCAGCGTCATGCCCAGGCGAATGTCAGTGGTGTGGCGCTGCAGGTGAACCGAGGAACTCGCAGCCGAAGTCGTGATTACCGCGACCAGGCTGGTTCCGATGGCCTCGCGAATCGGAATGCCGAAGTGCAGCGCGAGAATGGGCGTGAGCAACACGCCGCCGCCGATTCCAGTCAGCGCGCCCAGCAATCCGGCGAAGAATCCGAGAATCACCAGCAGCGCAATCACCACGCGAGGACGAGCCTCCTTATTCTGATTCCGATTTCTTCGATGGGGATACTAACGCTGAGGACGGCGATTTCAGGAAGAAGATTCTGGGTCGGGAAGCCCGAACGCCCCAAGCTACGACACCGCCCGCGCAGCGGCATCGGCATGCTCGTGCGCGTGATAACTCGACCGCACCAGCGGCCCCGACTCAACGTGGCGGAAACCGAAGCGCAGAGCCTGGTCCCGCAGATAGGTAAATTCCTGCGGCTCGTAGAAACGCGCGATCGGCAGATGATCCTTCGAAGGCCGCAGATACTGCCCCACGGTAAGAATGTCGACGCCACGCGTGCCCAGATCGCGGAAGACTTCCACCAGTTCGTCCGACGACTCGCCCAGGCCCACCATCACGCCACTCTTTGTGACCATGCCCGGCGAGAATTTCTTGGCGTTTCCGAGCAGCGTGAGCGTGCGCTCATAGCGCGCGCCGGATCGCACCGCACGATACAACCGCGGCACCGTCTCAGTATTGTGGTTGAGCACGTCGGGCCGGGCATCGAGCACGATGCGCAACGATTCTTCCAAGCCCTGAAAATCCGGGATCAGCACCTCGACGCGGCAATCGGGCGTGAGTTCGCGAATCTCGCGAATGGTCTCGGCGAAAATTCTGGCGCTGCCAACGTTGTCGTCGTCACGATTCACGCTGGTCACAACTGCATGTTTCAGTCCCAGCGTAGCGACGGCCTCGGCCACGCGCCGCGGTTCATCCCAGTCGATCGCCTCCGGCCGTCCCTTGGGCACGGCACAGAAACCGCAGCGCCGGGTGCAAATGTCGCCCAGCAGCATGAACGTCGCCGTCTTGTGATCCCAGCACTCGCCAATGTTTGGGCACTGCGCCGACTCGCACACCGTGTGCAGCCCCATGCCCCGCGCCAGTTTTTTCAGATTATGAAAGTTGTCGCCCACCGGGGCTTTTGCCCGCAGCCACTGCGGCTTGGGCGTCCGCAGCGGCGTGCCAACCTCAATCTGAATCAGTTGGGAAGATCCGGCCATCGTTATCGATTCTATCAGTTCAGCAGTTTTCTCAAGGCAAACTAACGCTCGACTACCCCACCTCGACCAACCCATACGTATGCTGCCAGCGCGCCCGCATGTGCACCAGCGCGCGGCTAATTTCTGCGGCGGAGATTTCGTCGTTCGGCCCGGCGATTACCGCCGCGGCTTCGTGTTTGGCTGCTTCCAGCAATTGCGCGTCGCGAATTATGTTGGCCACGCGAAAACTCGGCAGGCCAGCCTGCCGCGTCCCGAAGAATTCGCCGGGGCCCCGCAGTTCCAGGTCGAGTTCGGCGATCTTGAATCCGTCGTTGGTCTTCACCATGGCGTCGAGCCGGCGTTGGCCCTCTTCGGTGACTTTTCCTCCGGTCATCAGGATGCAGTACGATTTCGCCGCTCCGCGGCCGATGCGTCCGCGAAGCTGGTGAAGTTGTGCCAGGCCAAAGCGCTCGGCATGTTCAATCACCATCACGGTCGCGTTGGGAACATCCACGCCGACTTCGATGACCGTGGTCGCAACCAGAATCTGCAACTCGCCACGCTGGAACATGCGCATGACCTGGTCTTTCAACTCTGCGTCGAGCCGGCCGTGCAGCAGCCCAACTTTCAGGTCGGCGAAAATCTTGCCGCTGAGCTCGCGGTACATTTTGATCGCTGCCTTGAGCTCGCTCTCTTCGTTCTCCACGGCTGTTTTCTCTGAGATCACGGGATACACCACGTACGCCTGGTGCCCGGCAGCCACTTGCTTGCGCACGAACTCCCACACTCTGGGCGACTCGTCGTCGGTTACGCACCGCGTGACGATCGGCGTGCGGCCGGGCGGCAATTCGTCGAGCACGCTGAGATCGAGATCGCCATAGAGCGTGAGCGCCAGCGTCCGCGGAATGGGCGTCGCCGTCATCACGAGAACATCCGGCTCGGCGGAAGCCGAGCTTGTGTGGGCAGAGTTGCCCGTTGGAACGGGGTCGCTTGTGTGGGACCGGGTCTCTGACCCGGTCGAGCCGAGCGCAGCTCGGCTGTCCTCGCCCTCTCCTGACTTCCTCATCAGCTTCAGCCGCTGCAACACTCCAAATCGATGCTGCTCGTCCACAATCACGAGTCCCAGTCGAGCGAACTCGACTTTTTCCTCCAGCAGCGCATGAGTCCCAATCACCAGCTGCGCATTCCCCTGCGAAATGTGACGCCGCACTTCGCGCTTCCGGTCGGCTTCGAGCGAGCCAGTCAGCAGCACGATGCGATATCCGGCATCCTCCAGAATTCTCCGCGCCGAAAAATAATGCTGCTGCGCCAGAATTTCGGTCGGTGCCATCAGCGCCACCTGGCAGCCGTTCTCGATCGCAATGATCGCCGCCTCGAAGCCGACAATGGTTTTTCCCGAACCCACATCGCCCTGCAGCAAACGCCGCATGGGATAAGGCTTTTCCATATCCGCCGCAATTTCCTTCAGCACCCGCTTCTGCGCCGTCGTGGGATGAAACGGCAGAATCTTCTTGATTGCCGCGCGTGCCCGATCATCCAACCGAAAAGCAATTCCGGTCTGCGCCTTTTGTTCGCGGCGTTTCAACTCGAGGCCGAGTTCGACAAAGAACAGTTCGTCGAAGATCATGCGAATGTGCGCCGGAGTGCGCGACGATTGCAGCGCCTCGAAACTTTCGCCCGGCTCTGGCCAGTGCACGCTCCACAGCGCGGCACGCGGCGAGATCAACCCCAGATGCGCGCGCACCGCCGCCGGAATCGGATCGGGCAGGTCAGGCGTGAGATTATCGAGCGCCGTGCGAATCGCCTTCCGAAACCACCGCGGCGTCAGCCGTCCAATCGCCTCATAAATCGGAACGATGCGGCCGATCTCCAGCGATTCCGCCGCCTTTTTCTCCGCGGCGTTCCCCGCGCCATTCTCGCCTGAATCGCTCGCGTCCCCCAGGATTTCGAACTGCGGCTGAATGATTTGCAGCTCGTGGCTGCGTTCATCTTCTTCGACCTTGCCGTAGAGCGCGATCATCTGCCCGGCGGTGAATTTGTCCTGCAGGTAGCTCGCATTGAAGAAGAGGCAGCGCAACCGCGCCCGCCCCTGACCAACCGTCAGCTGAAAAATCGGCATCTTCCGCGTGCGAAACAGCCCGGAATTGCGCACTTCGCCGACCACCGTAGCCATTTCGCCCGCCCGCAACTCGGAAATCCCGCGCGGGTTCAGCCGGTCTTCATAGCGAAACGGAAGATAATGAAGCAGGTCGGCGACCGTATGAATCCCCTTGGCCGCGAGCACTTCCCCAATGCGCGGGCCAACGCCCTTCACATATTGGACGGGGGTAGAGAGTTCGAGCATACGGAAAGTTTAGTAGGGTGAAGAAGAATGTTAGCAGGAGCGGCCACGCGGCTGCTCGCACTTGCTAGGGCTCGTCATCTCTGTTCGCTTCCGGACATCACTGTCCGTCGCTGGACAGAATGTCCTGTCTGCCTACGCAAAATATGTTCCTTTTCTCCTTTGCAACGAAGGAGTTACGCTTCTAAAGGATTGGTGAGAGTCCTGCTTAAAACAGAGACCGACTTAGGCTAGTGTGTTTTTGGCGTTGGCGTGAGCGCAGCGGCGGCAACAGTTAGGAGAGAAAAATGACCGGACTGCTTCAGGATCTCCGTTACACAACGCGCCAGTTCCGTAAGAGCGCCGGGTTCACCGCGGTCGCCGTCATCACGATGGCGCTGGCCATCGGTGCCAACACTGCCGTGTTCAGCGTGGTCGATCAAGTGTTGCTGCATCCTCTTCCGTACCCCGATTCGGATCGAATCGTCGAGGTCACGCAGACGTTCAAAGGCCTGCCGACCGACAACTTTTCTCCAGCGAATTATCTGGATTTGGCGGCACAAAACCACGTCTTCGCCGAGATGGCAGCCTCTCGCGGATGGCAAGGCAGCCTGACGGCGGGAGACCGTCCGGATCGGGTCAAAGGCACGATGACCACGCCAAGCTTCTTTCCCTTGTTCGGGATCGCTCCAATCCTCGGGCGCGGTCTGGAAGGGAGCGACTCGCAGCCCGGTAATGAACACGTTGTGGTGCTCGGTTACGGCTTGTGGCAGCGCTACTTTGCGGGCGACCGCACGATTGTTGGGCGGAACATCCAGCTGAATGGGGAACAGTACAGCGTTGTCGGCGTCATGCCGCCGAACTTTTCTCCCGACGACTACGGCGAGCTATGGCTGCCCTCTCCGTGGGGAGTGCCCACTCACTCGCTGGCGCCTGGTAGAGATCCAAGGCAATTCAGGGGCAGAAATTATCTTGAGGTCTGGGCGCGGTTGAAGCCGGGAGTCACTGCGCAGCAGGCTCGCGCCGAGCTTGATACCATCGGCCGCCGGCTGGAAAAGCAATATCCGGATTCGAACGGAGAGGTCGGCATCAGCTTCTTGCCGTTGCATGAGTACGTCGTCGGCGACATCCGTCCGGTTTTGCTGGTTCTGCTGGCCGCGGTGGTCATGGTGCTTCTGATCGGATGCGCCAACGTTGCCAACCTTCTTCTGGCACGAGCCACAGCGCGCGCCAAAGAAATTTCCATACGAACCGCCCTGGGAGCGAGCCGCCGGCGTTTGCTACGCCAGTTGCTCACCGAGAGCGTTCTGCTCGCGCTCATGGGAGGGGCTCTCGGGATTGTGCTGGCGGTGCTGGCCGTTCCGGCGTTATTGGCGCTGAGTCCGCCGGATATCCGCCAGTTCACGCAGATTGGAATCAATCGGGAAGTGTTGGCTTTCAGCTTTCTGGCTTCGTTTGTCTGCGGGGTTGTGTTTGGTCTGATCCCAGCACTGCAATCGTCGCGATCAAACCCCAACGAATTCCTCAAGGAAGGCGAGCGCGGCAGCACCGCGAACCGCGGGCGAACCCGTTCCGCTCTGGTGATCGCCGAAGTTGGACTGTCGCTGGTTCTGCTGGTTGGGTCCGGACTGCTGGTCAAGAGTTTCGCGCGACTGATGAACGTAAATGCCGGCTTCGACCCGGATCATCTTTTGACCTTCAACCTTGGACTTCCGCCCTCGACGGACGCGGTTCATCAACTCGCGTTTTACCAGCAAGTCATGCAGCGGCTGCAGGCGTTGCCGGGCGTGCAGGCGGCGGGTGCGGTCAGCAGGTTGCCGCTGGCTGGCGGCAACAGCTCACGTAGCTTCAACGTTCCCGGACTCGAGAAGTCCTATGATGCGGACATTCGCGTCAGCACTCCCGACTATTTCCGTGCGATGAAAATTCCGCTGCTGAAGGGCCGCGGCTTTAGCGAACGCGACCTCGGCAGTTCGATGAATGTAGCCGTCGTCAACGATGCTCTGGCGCACGCGGTTTTTCCCGGACAGGATCCCATTGGCAAACAGATCACCAATTTTGGCCCGGACAATCTGACGCTGCAGATCATCGGCGTTGTCGGCAATGTCCGGCACGTCGGGCTCGATGAAGATCCCCACTCTGAGATCTACCAGTTGCTCGGCCAAGCGCAATGGCCGTCGATGTTCGTGGCGGTCCGCAGTGCTACCTCTGACGCCACGAGCCTGACCTCCGAGGCGCAGAATGCTGTCTGGAGCGCGAATAAAGATGTCCCTCTGGCCAACCTCCGCACCATGCAGGATGTCATCGCCAACTCCGTTCAAAGCAGGAAGTTCAGCATGTTGCTGCTCACTATTTTTGCCGTGGTGGCGATGCTGCTCGCAGCTATTGGGCTCTATGGCGTTATGTCGTACTCCGTCGCGCAACGAACTCACGAAATAGGCATCCGGATGGCTTTGGGGGCCCGGAGGCCTGACGTGCTCGCGCTCGTAGTGAAGCAGGGAATGGCACTCGCCCTTATGGGGATTGCAGCAGGCACCGTGCTTTCGTTTGGGATGACAAGGCTGATCTCTGGAATGCTGTTTGGGATTACGGCGACGGACCCCTTGACTTTCGCAGTCGTTGCCGCACTGCTCGGGACTGTGGCGTTTCTCGCGAACTACCTGCCGGCTCTCCGCGCTTCGAAGGTCGATCCTATGGTCGCGTTGCGATACGAATAGGCGCGATCTGAGCAACATCTGCGATGGTTCCGCCCAGTTTTCCCGGAACCCTTGCAAACAACAGCAACCCGCGTAAACAGAGGGGCATCCGGAGATGCCCTTTATGGTGTCTAAACCATCGGTGCTCATCAATTTTCTCCAGGCCCTGCTGGCGATCATCCTGGGCAACGTGGTGTACTTTATCCTGATTCCGTCGCTGCCGCCGGCAGCGCGGCATCGCCCTCTCCATCTGGACCTGGGCATGATTCTAGATTTCTGGTTCTGCCTGGTGGCCTACGGGTTAATCCGCACCGCAAGAAGGTGGCGATAACGCTCCGGGTCGTCGCAGATCTAGTTACTTTAGGAACCTCGGTAACCGCCCTTCCGGCAATTACAATCCTTGCGACGATGCCTAAACTTGCCGTGCTCTACGAAGCGGGCCAGGCGGTGCTCTCCACCTTTGATTTGGACGAGGTGTTGCAGAGAATTCTGGCTATCGCCCGTGATTTTTTTCAGCTGCCGAACGTCGCCATCCTGTTGCTCGACAAGGAACAACAGCAACTGCGCGTCCGCTCGCAGATCGGCTGGGATGCGGGCAAGGACAAGCTTTCGCTCGGATATCACGAAGGTATCACCGGCGCTTCGGTCCTGAAAAAGCGGCCGGTTTACGCCCCCGACGTTAGCCAGGACTCGCGCTACATCTGCTCGGCGCAATCCACGCGCTCCGAGCTGGCAATCCCGCTGATGGTCTGCGATGAGGTCGTGGGCGTACTCGACTGCCAGAGCGACCGCCTGGACTCCTTCGATCACGAAACCATCGAGCTGCTGACTTTGTTTTCTACCCAGGCCTCCATCGCGCTGCAGAACGCCCGCTTGTATTCGCTGGAACGGCAGCGGGCGCGGCAACTGGAAGCCATCAACACCATCGCCCAGCAAAGCACAGCGGTCATGGAACTCGAGGATCTGCTGGCCCGGGTGTGCTCGGTGATTCAGCAGGCCTTTCAGGTGTCGCATGTGTCGCTGCTTTTGCGCGAAGAAGGCGACCTGGTTATGCGGGCGCATCAGGGAACGTTGACGCCGTGCCTGCCGGATGGCGGGCGTTTTCCGGTCGGCCAGCAGCCCTGGGCGCATGTGCTCGAAACCAACGGAACGCTCATCGAAAAAGATCTCAATGCCACTCCCGGGGTCGAGCGTCTCTTCAAAGAATGTGCGTCACGCATGAGCATCCCGCTGATCTCATTCGGCCAGACCCACGGCGTGCTCACCCTGCACAGCGTAGAGCCCAACGCATTCCGCGAGAACGAACTCCAATCGCTCGAATCGGTGGCTGACATTTGCGCGAACTCGATTCAAAATGCTCATTACGTTGAGCGCGTCAAACAGTTGGCTTACCTCGACGGACTTACCGGGATTTTCAACCGGCGCTTTTTTGAATTGCGCATTATGGAAGAAATTGAGCGAGCGCGCCGCTACGGAACCGGCATGGCCGTCATCATGGCTGACATCGACCAGTTCAAGCGGCTTAACGACGAGTTCGGGCACTTGCTGGGAGATGAAGTCCTGCGCCAGGTCTCGTCGCTGTTTCACCAGCAGTTGCGCAAGATTGATGTGGTGTGCCGTTACGGCGGAGAGGAATTCGCGATCCTGCTGACTCAGACCAACGCACAGCAGGCTGTCGTCATCGCCGAAAAATTGCGGCGCATGGTCGAAGCCTTTCAGTTTCCGGGCGTGCCGCGCAGAGTGACGATCAGTGCCGGAGTCGCGGCGTTTCCCGCGCATGGCAAGACACGCGACGATATGATCCGCGCCGCCGATGACGGACTCTATGCCGCGAAGCAACTCGGACGAAACCGAGTCTGCCTCACCAGCCAGGCTCGCGGCGCCGCCGGCAGCCGCTAGAAGCGACCGCGTTAAATATCGGCCAAGTGGCGGCCTAATTCCTGGCGTACCTGATCCAGCTGCATCTTCAGCCGTTCCTGATTTCTTTTGAGTTGGATCTGAGCCTGGTTCCGGAGCTTCTCCGACTGCTGTCGTACTTTCCTCTGTTGCTCGCAGACCTCGCGGCCCACGGCCCTGGCGGCTGCGCGGGCATTTTCGGCGGCCAGTTCCAGCTGCGGCTGCACTTTCGCAATCTCCTGCCGCAAGTCGGTCACTTCCACGTCTGACTCCGCGTCGATCAGAGGCTGCCCGTCCATGCTCTCTTCTTCATCTATGAGTTCGCCAGATTCCTTGCGTTCTGGCAACGACAGATTCAGATTCTGTTCTTTCTTGTCGCGAACCACGCCCACACTCACCGACTTGCCCTCGCGCGAATGCACGGCGTGCGTGAAGTCACTGGTGTCGTGTACGGATTCATCATTCACTTTCACGATGACGTCTCCCGCCCGGAAGCCGGCCTTCTCGGCCCGGCTGCCTTTTTCCACCGAGCGCACCAGGACGCCGTTTCCGTTCTTCACGCCGAAAAAGTCTCCCAACTGCTGGGTGATGTTCTCCAGCGTCAGTCCACTTCGCACCGACGATGTAACCGTCATCATCTCGATCCGCGGAATGTCTATGTCGGGGATGTGGATCTCGGGCATATTGAAGTGGAAGTCCGAACCCATCGCGGGAAACTCTTTATGCTTGTCGGAGAGCTGCACCTTAACGGTCATCGGCTGGCCGTCACGGCTCAGACCCAACGTGACCACACGGCCGGGCGGCGTCTCGTGGATCATCCGCCGCAATTGCGCGCCGCTCTCGATGGCCGTCCCGTTCATGCTGAGGATGACGTCGTGCTCCTTCATGCCGGCTTTCCCGGCGGGAGCATCCTGGTCCACCATCGTGACCTCGACGCCCTTTTCCTCTTTCAGTTTGAGCACAGCCAGGCGCTCCGTGGTGACGTCTGAAATGTCGACTCCGAGATAAGAACTGGTGCCGCTGTCGTCGCTGAAGAGCACCAAAGACTGCCCCGGCCCATCCACCGACGTTTTCTGTGCCGCCTGTGAAAAGCCGAGGAGCAACGGCACCAACACGATGCTGGTCACGATGTGTTTGCGCATGTTCACGACTCCTGAATTGAGGCTGGCGGACTCTTTGAGAGCCAGCCTGCCGAATCTGCCCTCACTTCGCATGCAATTTCACTTGGCCCGCCGGAAGCAGATGTCGCCACTCTCGGTGTGCACCTTTACCGTGGGTCCGCCGCCGTTCAGCTTGCCTTCGGCGGTGAGCGTCTTCTCCCACTGGTTGCCTTCACTGCTGACGTGGATGTCGGGAAACTCCGACGTGATGCGGTGTCCACTGCCCATATCGACGCTGGCCCGAATGTTGACCGCTACATCGACAGCCAGAAAGACGGTGATGTCGCCCGCACCGGTTTCCAGATCGGAATCGTGCGCCTCGCCTCCGGTATTCATCAGCTTCACCGTGATCGCGCCCGCGCCGGTTTCCGCCTTCGCCGACGGTACGCCGAAAAGTTCGATTCCGCCGCCACCGGTCTCGGCATGCACATGTCCCTTGGCCGAGGTCAACTTAATGGTGCCGCCGCCGGTCTCGATCTCCGCCGGGCCGCCAATATCGCTCAAGTCGATGCTGCCGCCGCCGGTCGAAACCTTCACCTTCCCATTGCACTGGCGCACTTCAATGCTGCCGCCGCCGGTCTCAATGGTCGCGCCCTGCGCTCCGGAGTGGAGGACCACACTCCCCCCGCCGGTTTCCGCAACCACTTTGCCGTTGGCGTGATGAACTTCAATGCCGCCGCCGCCAGTGTGCAGTGCCAGATCGCCGCTGACGGTACCGATGTCGATCGACCCGCCGCCAGTCTCAGCCGAAGCGCCGCCGCCAATGTCATCGAGGTGCACGCCACCGCCACCGCTTTCGGCTTCCACACGACCCACGACGCCCGTGGCTTCCACGTTCCCGCCTTCGGTTTCCAGCTTCACCAGCGCCATTTCACGCGGTACGGTGATGTTGAACTCGCCGGAAAAATGCCGCGGCCGTCTGCCCTGCCAGTCGCCCACAACCCAGGCCGTGTCACCCTTCACGTATGCGGTTACTTTGTACTGTTCCAACTGCCGGCGCGCACCCTGCTCGGAAGAATTGCCGAAACGCGTATGAACGACGTAATTAATGCCTTGCTGCTGGCTCCCGTGCACGACCACCGCGCCCATATCGACTTTCACTCTCAAAATCTTCACCGCTGCCAGCGAACCTGTAATCTCCTGGCCCCAGGCTCCGCCGTCGCGGGTTACATGTGCTTCCTGCGCCCAGGCCACCGGAACGAAGCTCGGCGAAGCCAGCGGCATAGCCATGGCCAGCGCTCCGGCTAGCCCAACGACTTGTAGCGAACGTTTCAAAATAGCCACCTCAATGTCGCGTTCATCCGCGAATTTTCTCTTTTCGATTCGTACTTACCTTGTCAATTTCTGCGTTTCGTATCAGGGTATCCCTCAGGCATACCGCTCAATCTATGCGGCCGATTCGCGCCTTTAGGCGCTGCCCAGCCGCGCTCTAATCAATCTCCGGCAACTGCGCCAGCATGGTCCGCGCCTGCGACTTGATGTACGTGCTCTGATCCTTCGCGGCCAGGGCCATCAACACGCCGCGCACGCTGCCGTCGGCCTTGACCGGCTCGATCAGCCGCAGCGCTTCAATGCGTACGCCGGAATTCGTATCGTTCACCAGCGCGCGCAATACGGCGTCGCGCACGTTAGTGTCATCTTTCACGTAATTGCCCAGCGCGCCAATCGACTTCAGTCGCACTCCAGGATTCGTGTCGTTCTGCAGTGCGTAGATCAGCGCGTCGCGCACCTGCGCGTCGCCTGACTTCTGTGCCAGCAGGTCAACCGAATCAAACCGCACGCCCGTGTTGTAGTTATTGCGCGCCGCATAAAGCAGCAACTGCTGAATCTTCTGATCGTTCAGCGAGCCCTGCGCTTCCTGCGTCGATACCGTGTTGTACTTGATGCTGACCTGATCAGTGCCAGGCACTGGAGTGACGGAACTGATGCCGGTAATCGAAGCTTCGGAGGGAACTGCGGTTCGGGCTGGTGTGTTAGGGAGTGCGGCTGCAGTTGTAGGGCGCCCGACCTCGCGCATGGTTAGAATTCCGCCGACAAACCCTACAATCAGAATCGCCGCTGCCAGCGCCGGCGAGAACTTCATCTGCAGCAGCCAGTTCGCCGGATCAAACGCCAGGCGACTCCAGAAGCTGCCTTGCTTCGCTGTCTCCAGCCCTTCCTGCAGCCGCATCCGCGAAGCGGCTAACAGATTCGGCGACGGATCCCTAAGCAGCGGATCGGCCGCGCGATCCTGCGCCAGCAGCGCGTGAAACTCCTGCTCCGCCTTCAGTTCGGCCGCACAATCCGCGCAGCGCGCCACATGCTGTTCCAGTTCAAAGCGGGCGTCATCCGCCAACTCGCCATAAACCTGCAGCACGATATTTTCTCGAACCCATTCACATTTCATAATCGTCACCTTGAAGCTGCGAGTTCCGAGCTAGGAGCTGCGAGTCGATTGTGAGACTCATAGCTCGCGGCTCGAAGCTCATAAACTCATCACCGCATATCCGCCAGCGCCCCGCGCAATTTCTGCGTGGCCCGGAAGAGCGTATTCTTGGCGGTCTCTTCCGTAGTCTTCAAAATCTCGCCCACAGTCCGCAGCTTCAGCCCGTGGTAATGCTTCAACTCAAACACCATGCGCTCCCGCGGAGTCAGTTTCTCGAGCGCCCCCGCAATCCGCGCGCCAAGCTGCCGCCGCAGCAAGTCGCGCTCCGGATTCGCTCCTGCCCGCACATCCGGTACCTGGTCGAGCAGATCGTACTCCCCGCCCGACGGGTCTTTCGCGACCGGCGCATCTTCCTTGCGCACATTTCTTTTGCGCAGATGATCGAGGCACAGATTGGTTACGATCCGGTAAATCCAGGTGTAGAAGGAACACTCGAACCGGAAATTTCCGATGTTCTTATAAGCCTTGAGGAAGGCGTCCTGATAAACGTCCTGCGCATCCTGCTCGGTGCCGGTCAAGTGCAGCGCCAGCCGCAACACGGCCTGGTCGTAGTGCCGCACCAGTTCCTCGAAGGCCGCGCGATTGCCGCGCTGGGCCTCCCGGATCAACATCGTGTCGTCGATGCGACGATCTTGAGTTTGGCGATCTAAGCCAGCCATGCGGCCCCGCGTGGGGTCCTGGTTCCTGTCGACTCTGTCTGCTCGCTCACTCTTCGTCATCGAGTGAGCCCGTTCGCCAACCGCAAGTGGTAACGCCCAAACACCTGCCGGCATGTGTGTGTCTGTCCTCTACCTGCCCGATGGTTAATGTCGTATCCGGGCTTGCACAGGAATAGACGGAGAGTCGGTGGAACCGTGAGCAGAAATTATAGGCCCCCAGAAAGATTTTCGGGGGCCTAGGTGACTCAGGGGCAAAGATTTAGGGCGAAACAGAACATATGGGGTGAGTAGAGAGCGCTCGGTTTGGCAAGACAAGTGCCCCTATCCTGATGCAATCCGTAGCTGGCGTGGCTCGCCGCGTCTCTGTTGAGAGCATTTCGATGTCGGCCAGAATAATTTTCGCTAGAGCTCACGCCCGCTCAAACCGCAACATTGCAGCCATTCCCGTGTTTCGAAGCGATATAGCCCGATGATACTCCGCAACGAGCGTCATCACCCCGCATCGAAACCAAAACAAGACTTGAGGGACTTTTATGCCGTTCCGCTCTCCGCTAGCCCTTACTATCTTCGCGGCCAGTCTGCTTCAGTTTGCGCCCGCTGTCACCTCCGCCCAGACTCTCACGCCGCTGTGCCAGCCTTCTGTGAGCACTCCGGTCATCGTCGCCACGCACGACCAGGTCATCGCGGCCGGACTGCGGGCGGAGCCTCCACTCACCAATACCGGCGGCTTCGGCTTCGCCTGGCCTGACATGCAGATGGGCGTAATCAAAACCCCCGACGGCTACGAATGGTTTACTAGCGACGGCGCCCTTCATCCACGGCAACTGTGGGAGGGCCACTGGGTCGGCAACAATAATTACGGCTCCGTCGTCACCACGGTCGGCACGCTCGACAACCCGCTCGGAACGGGCATTCCGCACGATGTGACGATTTCGCCAAATCCTGACCCCGCCGTGAACCCCAACTATTCGAGCTACGGCTACATCGGCGGAGGCCCGGTTTTCCAGGTTCCGGCTGGCATGACCGGCGCCGGCAATCTGATCGTCGGCTACCATGCCGAACTTCCCGGCAACACGCTCTACTCCGTCCATGGCCTGGCGGCATCGTGGGACAACGGACTGCACTGGACCGACCTCGGCGAAGTCATTCGCCCCAACCAGTCGCTCGCTCTTAAACTCGCACCCGGTTTTGACCCGATGGGGGCTGGACCTCTCGTGCTCTCACCCGACGGCAAATATTTCTATTTTTATTTTCCCGACTGGCCCGCCGGCACTACGAGCACTACGCACGTCTCTGTGTCGCGCGTCCTGGCCGCCTCGTTAGTTGAGGCAGCCTTTGGATCGTCGCACCCGCACATGGTTCCCTTCGAGAAATTCTACGAGGGTAGCTGGCATCTGCAACCCGGAATTGGCGGGGCTTCGACCGACCTCATGGCAAAGGAGCCGCCGGAAGTGGGGGGCTATCTCGATATCCATTTCAACGGCGCGTTGCAGCGCTACGTGATGATCATCGACAACGACACCACGTTCTACTACGCCGAATCCGTCGACGGTCTTCGCTGGACGACTCCCACTTCGCTCGGCAACTTCACCGACGGTGCGAACACGATTGCGGTATATCCAACGTCCGTTGGGCTGGGCGACGACCCCAACATTCTGGGCAAAGATTTCTACATTTACTACACATTTCTGCACGAGGAAAATGGCGGCCTGCCCCGTAAGGGTGACTCGCTGCGGCGAATCACACTCACCTGCCCGTAGGGCGGCTTAACAAATCTGAGAAATCTGACAAGTCTTCATACCGAAGGAGCTTCTTATGTTCGTCCGTTCCCGTCTCGCCTATCTCGTCGTGTCAGCCGGCCTTTTCCGGCTCGCATCCGGCGTCGCTGCCGCGCAGGCTCCCACCCAGGTCTGCCAACCGTCGGTAAGTGCGCCGATTGTCGTGGTCTCGCCGAACCAGCGCCTTGAGGCTGGCCGCAAAGCCGAACCCCCGATCACCGATAACGGCAACGGCTTCGCCTGGCCCGACACTCCCATGGGCGTCATCAAGACCGCCCAAGGCTACGAGTTTTTCGGCAGCGACGGCGGAGTACACAACCGGCAGATGTGGGAAGGACATTGGGTCGGCAACAACAAGTACGGATCGATCGTCACCACGCAGGGAACGCTCGACAATCCGCTGGGGACTGCCGATCCGCAGGACGTCAGCATTTCCCCGAATCCCGATCCCGCGGTGAACCCAAACTATCCGAGCTATACCTACATGGGCGGAGGGCCGGTCTATCAAGTTCCTGCGGCCATGCCCGGCGCCGGCAACCTGCTCGCGACCTATCATGCCGAGTTTCCCAACGACGCGCTCTACGCCGCACTGGGGCTGGCTGCGTCATCGGATAACGGTTTGCACTGGACTGACCTCGGCGAAGTTGTCCGCTTAAACCAATCTTACGAAGTCGGTCTTGACGGCTGGGAGATCGGCGACGGCCCGCTGGTGCTCTCGCCCGACCAAAAGTATTTCTATTTATATTTTCCCGACTGGTTGGCCAACGGCACACTTCACGCCACTACGGCCACCAACGTTTCGGTAGCGCGCGTGTCGGCGGCTTCTCTACTCGAGGCCGCGTTCGGTTCGACGCGTCCGCACACGGTTCCCTTCGAAAAGTTCTACAAGGGAAGCTGGCATCTACAACCGGGAATCGGCGGTGCGTCCACCAACTTGATTCCCGAAGCTGACGCGCAGCAGCGCGGATACATCGACATCCACTACAACAGCGCATTGCAGCGTTATGTAATGATCATCTCCAACGACACAACGTTTTTTTACGCCGAATCCATCGATGCCCTCTCCTGGACCGATCCCGCGCCACTCGGCGACTTCGGCCCAATCGCGGCCTATCCCACGGCAGTGGGACTTGGCGATGACCCGCACATGCTGGGGAAGAGCTTCTACGTATTCTTCACGCACTTGCCGACGGGCGGCCCAGGCTGGGCCAGCGGCTCGGTGCGCCGGATTACCTTGACGTGTCCGTGATCCGCGCGGGGACCGCGTTATTGGCCGTGTCGGAAGCTGTAACGCTCTTGCAAAGCGGAAGCGTAGTCGGCAGTACTCCAGTCCTCGCGCTCCTCATCCATATCGAGCATAGAGCACGCCGCCTCGATCACCGGCCGCGAGACAGCGGACTCCGTCAAGGCCGCAACTAACGGCGCTAGGACTCGCTGGTCACGCCTCTTTCCAAGGCCTGCCATAGCTTCCTCGCGTGCGTCCTGGTTCGAGTCGCTCATCCTTTCGAAAAGGGCATCCCGAATCTCGGCTGTGTCCAGGTTGCCTTGAACTCCGAGCCCGAATGTCGCCCAATCCCGCACTTCCTCGTCGGTATCCTTCATAAGCAGGAGCAGGCACTCAGCGCTCCGAGGATCATCTGGGAATGAACCCAACGCGCAAGCCACGGAAAATCTTATGTTGGAGTCCGGATGCGATTGATGCTGACTGATCAGCGGGATTCCAGCAGGATCGCCGATGTGCCCGAGAGCAGCGATCGCGGAATCCAGCGGCTGGACTTCCCGCCCGATGCTCAACGTATTTGATACGACAGAGAAGGACTCGTCAGGAAACAGATTGCTCGGGTGGTCGGCCGTCCTGCCAATCTGCGCCAAGACATCGAGGCCTCGCGCACGGACCATGGGGTCGCTCGACCCACACCACTCCGCAGCCTTGTCGAAGACGCCCCGCGATCCGATGCGCCGCAGCTCATGGACTGCTTTCCACGGTGCATCGTCATCGTAGTCGCCGACCAGTGTCTTTGCGAAGAGCTCGTCGATGTGCTCAGACGTCATGACACGAAGGCATCCGCGTAAGTGCACGCAAAAAAAGCCGAGCGGGTGCCCGGCCGGTATTCGGAAATTACTCCGCGACCGCTTCCTTCTCGATAACGACTTTCAAGTGCGCGGTCACGTCCTTGTGCAACTTTACCGGGACCGTGAACTCGCCCACGGTCTTGAGCGGCTCGTGCAGCTGGATCTTGCGGCGATCGACGTTGAAGCCCTTCTTGGTCAGCGCGTCGCCAATGTCGCTCGACGTGACCGAACCAAACAGCTGATCATGCTCGCCGGTACGCCGGGAGAACGACACCGACACGCCCTCAAACTGCTTCGCCAGTTCCTCGGCCTGCGTCTTCTCTTTGGCCGAGCGCCGCACCGAAGCGGCCTTCATCTGCACGATGACGGCCTTGTTGCCCTCGTTGGCCTGAATGGCCAGCTTGCGCGGCAGCAGATAATTCCGTCCATAACCTTCCGCGACCTTCACCACATCGCCGCGCGACCCCAGCTTTGCTACATCTTCTTTCAGAATGACTTCCATGATGACAAAACCTCGCTCTTGGCTCTTGGCTATTGGCCTTTGGCTAAGACCCAAAACCCGGCTCGACGTGAGCCAAGAGCTAAGAGCCAATAGCCAAAAGCGCTTTCCTACGATGCTCTTCCGGCAAACGGCAGCAGCGCGATATTCCGCGCCTGCTTGATCGCCGACGACAGCCGGTGCTGGTGCGGCGCGCACACGCCGGTTAGGCGCCGCGGCACGATCTTGCCGCTCTCGGCCACGAACTGGCCGAGCATGCGGTAATCCTTGTAGTTGATGTCTTCAATTTTCTCGACGCAGAACTTGCAAACTTTCTTGCGCCGGAAAAACTTGCGTCCGCCACCGCCCTCACGTGGAGGACCACCGGGCCCGCGCCCGCCGCCGCCAAAGCGCGGACGATCTCCACCCGGACCACCACCGCTCGAACGCGGACGCTCACTCGTCGAATGCTCTGCTGCCTTCGTCTCTTCAGCCATAATTCTCCTCTAAAGTCAGTGGCCAGGGATCAGGGATCAGTGGCCAGCCAAAATCGTTTGGGCCAAGGAGTCACTAACCCCTGATCCCTGGCCACTGGTTTCCTATGCCGTCGCCGGAGTTTCTGTCGCCGGAGCCGCGGGTGCTTCCGCCGCCGCGACCGGAGCTGGAGCCGCAGGCTGTGCACTCACCTTCTTGCGCGCGTCGCGTAGCGCCTTAATCTTGTCCAGGCGCTTCTGCTCTTCGTCAGTGCGCACAGTGAGGAACTTGATCACCGGCTCAGTCACGCGCAGGCGGCGCTCCAGTTCGTGAATCACCGCGCCTCCGCCTTCCACGACCATCAGCACATAGATCCCTTCATGGAACCGGCGCACGGTGTAGGCCAGACGGCGCTTGCCCATCTTGTCGACCTTCTGCACGTTGCCGCCCGAAGGCGTCACCACGCCGGTCAAAGTCGCAATCAGCTTGTCCAGATCCTCTTCCGTCATATCCGGCCGGACAATAAACATCAGCTCATAAGTACGATTCATTCGTCATCTCCAAATCTTCAGGGGCCAGGGTTTAGGGGCTAGGCGGCAGAAAGCCAGAAAATCTTCGGCCGCTTTACTAACCCCTGATCCTCTAATCCCTGGTTCCTTCTTCCTTCCGGTTAAAACGGTTCATCGCCGCCGCCGGACCTTCCTTCAAAATCACTTTCACCGCTTCTTCCGCGGTGTCGAGAATGCCGTCCACCACTTCCAACTCTTTCTTCTTCATCGGGGACAGCAGATAATCCGCGCCGTCACCAACTTTTCGTTCCGGCGCAACCCCAATCCGAATGCGCAAAAAATCCTGCGTTCCCAACGCCCCGATAATCGACTCGATGCCGTTGTGCCCCGCCGAACTTCGGCGCGTATGAATGCGCAACGTGCCCAGCGGAAAATCCAGCTCGTCCTGAATCACGATCAGGTCCGACTCCGGCTTTACGTCGCATTCCTGAATCAGTTCCCGCACCGCGACGCCACTCAAATTCATGAACGTCTCGGGCTTGGCCAGCAACACCATCTGGTCGGCGACGATCGCCCGCGCCGTCAGCGCCCGGCACTGCCGGTTTCTCACTTCCACTCCCAGGCTGCCCGCGATTCGATCAATCGCCAGAAAGCCCAGGTTGTGCGGCGTTAACTGGTACTGGATTCCGGGATTCCCGAGACCAACGATCAGCTTCACGCGTATAAGCTCGTGTGGGGACGGGCGACTCGCCCGTCTGCCGAGCGCAGCTCGGCCTTATCCCCACGCAGCTATTTCTTCTCCTTCTTCTCGGCTTTCTCCGGCTTCTTGTCGCCGGCCTCGGCGCCTTCTTCGTCAGTCTCCTGCTTGCCCTTCTTGATGACTTCAGGCTCAGCTGGAGCCGCTGCGTCCGCCGCCACCGCATCAGGCGTCGCCACGACTTCTTCCTTCACCGCGGTGACGTGGGCCACGGGCTGGTTCTCGTCGGTAATGAACTTGATCTTGTCCGAGTGCGGCAACTCCGAAACGCGCAGCACCTTGCCAAACGTGAGATGCTCACGTCAGCATCGATGTGGCTCGGAATATCGGCAGGCAGGCACTCGATCTCGACTTCGCGCAGCATCTGTTCCATGATGCCGCCCTCCTGCTTCACGCCCGCCGCCTCGCCGCGCAGAATCACAGGCACGCTCACCTTCAGCACCTTGTCGAGTGCGATGCGCTTCAGGTCGATGTGCAGCAGATGGCCCTTGATGGGCTCATACTGCCAGTCGACGATCATGGCCTTGGAGCGCTCGCCGCCGTGAGGGCCAGATCGAAAATCGTGTTATGCCCCGTCTCCGAGTTCAGGATGCGCTGAACGTGCCGCGGATCCACGCTGATGGGCAGCGAACCCTTGCCCGCGCCATAAACTACTGCCGGAATTTTCCCGTCGCGGCGTACTCGCCGGGCATGATTCTTGGTTCCTGCTACGCGCGGTTGCGCTTCCAGTGTGTTCTGTTCCAATACAGTCGCCATAAATTTCAATTCCCTTTAATTCAATTCTCTTTAATGTCGCCATAAAGTCTTGTCATTCCGACCGAAGCCGGAGCAAAGCGACGACGCAGTGGAGGAACCTGCTTCTCCCCGACGCCTGCAAAATTCTCTCCCACTACGTAAACAACTTACTCACCGAAGTCTCTTCGTGATTGGCCTGAATCGCCCGGCCAATCAATCCTGCAATTGAGAGGACGCGTGATCTTTCCTCCCTTTTCCGTGCGATGCCGCATCCGCCTCGGCACTCAGCGGAATCGTGTTCGTGACCACGACCTCCTTGATCACCGAGTTCCGGATGTTCTCCACCGCCGGCCCGGAAAGCACCGCATGCGACGCGCACGCATAAACCTGAGTCGCACCATTTTCCACCAGCGCGGCGGCAGTCTTCACCAGCGTTCCCGCTGTGTCAATCAAATCGTCGATGATCAGGCAGGTTCGCCCTTCGACGTCGCCGATCACGTGCATCACTTCGGCCACGTTCATCTCGACGCGCCGCTTGTCGACGATCGCCAATGCCGCGTCGACTTTCTTGGCGAAAAACCGTGCCCGCTCCACGCCGCCTGCATCCGGCGAAACCACCGTCAGATTCGGCAACTGCAGCTTGCGAAAGTGATCCACCAGCACCGGCGACGCAAACAAATGATCCACCGGGATATTAAAAAATCCCTGCAACTGCGGCGTATGCAAATCCACAATCAGCGCCCGGTTCGCGCCCGCGGTGGTCAGCAGATCGGCCACCAGCTTCGACGAAATCGGACTGCGCGGCTTGTCCTTACGGTCCTGCCGCGCATAACCAAAATATGGCATCACCGCCGTGATGCGCCGCGCCGATGCGCGCTTCAGCGCATCGATCATCAGCAGCAACTCCATCAAATGCTCGTCCACTGGACGGCACGTGGGCTGCATCACAAAAACATCCGCGCCGCGCACGTTCTCCTGAATCTGGACGTAGCACTCGCCGTCGCGAAACCGGATCACCTGGGCCTGCCCGCGCGACATGCCGAGAAAGTGGCAGACTTCATCGGCCAGGGGTTCGTTCGCCGTGCCGCTGAAAATCTTGAATTTCTCGTCCGTCCGCGGACGCTGTTTCCGATCCGTCTTCTCGTCAGTCACAGGCGGATTTTTCTTTTCAACTTTCTCTGCCTTGTCGGTCGGCGTGACTAAAGTAGCCATGGTTTGTCTCTGGGCTCCTGGCTCTTCATGCTCTCAGCCGTCAGCTTTAGCTCAGTCACCGCATCGATCAGCTCTCCTGTCAAGCTGAGAGCTGACGGCTGAAAGCTGACAGCTTCTTTTCTGGCTGGGCCGCTAGGATTCGAACCTAGACAAAGTGCTCCAAAGGCACTTGACCTACCATTAGTCGACGGCCCAGTAAGACAATTGCTGATTGTCCAGCCACTGATTGTTAATTGAAACCCCCAACGGGGCTGCCTTCATTGTCAATCAACAATCAAAAATCAACAATCAAAAATTCTCTTCCAGTACGCCCGCCGCGGCAGTGTCACTGTTGCCTGCGCCGCCCACCCTTGCTTCCGCAGCCGGGCCACTGCCCCTACAGCCGCCGCGCGCGATGCGAACAGCCCACACAGCGTTGAACCAGAGCCCGACAATGATGCATACTTCGCGCCCACGCTCAAAAGCGCACGCTTCCCATCACGCAGCTCGGGGTACTCAGGAAAGACGACTCGTTCGAAGTCGTTCTCAATCCCAGCCCGGACAAGCCAGAGAAGCGGATTCTCGGCCCGACCCCCTCTTGACAAAAACCTAGAAGGAGCACTGGAGTAAGGTTCGCTCAGCCACGCCGACAACCCGCGACCAAGCTCATTCATTCTATCGGAGGAACAGGACACCGTCAATTTCCCTGACGCGCTTGCGCTTGTAAGCGAACTTGTGGCGGGTGAACTCGTGGAAGAGCGGCGCTTCAGCGCTGCGTCAGTCTCCACTAGGGCACTGGGCTTTAGCCCCTGCTCACCGATCTGCCGGTCCCACTCCGCAAACGCCTTCGGCGTCGACACCCCAACCTTCGGCGTCAAAACCACGCACGCCATCGCCGGCAAATCCGCCAGCGGATACACCTGTTCCCCGCGCCCCACGCCCAGCACCGTCCCACCTACCAGGAACAGCGGCAGATCCGATCCAACTTCCGCCGCGATCCGCAACCGCTCGGCCGCGGGCAGCGCTTTCCGAAGCGTCCGTTCCAGCCCCAACAGCGTCGCCACCGCATTCGCCGAAGCCCCACCTAGCCCACCCTGCACCGGCAACCGCTTCTCGATCTCGATGATCACTCTGCCCTTCGAGCCCAGCACGCGCATGGCTTTCTCAACAATCCGGAAGCAAGTATTCGACTCGTCCCGCGGCACGCGCGGGTCATCACACCGAATTTCAATTCCCGCCCCGCGCCCCACGCTCACCCGAATTACGTCGTACAGCCCGATCGTCTGATACACGGTCAAAAGTTCGTGAAACCCATCCCCCCGCGCCCCGCCAATGCGCAGTCCAAGATTGATTTTCGCGAACGATCGCACCGTGACAGTCATGGATGGATGATTGTAAGGCCCGGTCGCCGATTTACGCCCGCCGATTGACGACAGCCGTCCTCGCCTTCCGCCCGTTGCAACACTAAGGTAATCTCGACTCCCGTTACTTCATAAGCGCATCCTAATGATGATTTCAATCACAAAACCGTCGCCCGGCCGTAAAGCAGCCGGGTGCAAGCGATAAGACGGCCTTCCCCATTGAAACCGTAGGTAAGACCTGCGAACACAAGTGCTGCCCCGGACTCCCTCCGGAACCTGTGCAGCACTTTCCCGCAAGTTGGGACGTACGTCGGTGCAAGCGGGAGGTATGGAGCACGCTCAAATCTCAATGCTCGGGCAATCGGTCCACACCGGCCACGTAGCCGGCCGCCACGAGCATTCAAAGGGACAGGTATGCGCCGAGCAGTTGTACCGTTATTCTTAACCTCGTTATTCGCCGCCACTGCGGCCTTCGCCCAGAACGACTACAAAGTTGTCGCCGTCACCGACGGCGGCACGATTTCCGGCACAGTCAAATGGTCGGGACCGGTTCCCCACTCCCTCGAATTCCCCATCAGCAAAGATCCGCAGATCTGCGACCCGGATTCGAAGAAAACCGCCGACCTGGAGCGTCTCGTCCTCGGACCGCAAGGCGGCGTCGCCAACACTGTCGTTTACCTCAAGAACATCACCCAGGGCAAAGCCATCGAACTGCCCGAACAGCGCCGTCACCTTGACCAGAAACGCTGCCGCTATATCCCGCACATTCTTTTGGTCCCGCAGAATGGGATGCTCGAGATGATGAGTTCCGACGCCACGCTGCACACCATTCACATGGACGGCGCCGCTACTTTCAACTTGCCCTTCCCCTTCGTCGACCGCCCCACGTCGCGCACTATGTCCACCGCGGGCCTGGTTCACTTGCGCTGCAACGGCGGCCATGTCTGGATGAACGCCGAGATGTTCGTCGCTCCGCATCCCTACTACGCCGTCACCGACGAGAGCGGACGCTTCGAGTTCACTAACGTCCCGCCCGGAACTTATCAGATCGTGGCCTGGCACGAAGGTTGGGTCCTGACCGGCAAAGAACAGGCCTACGACGTGCTGACCGAACACAGCGTGCAGCGCCCCGTCTTCAACGAAGCCAAGACGTGGGAGAAATCAGTCACAGTGGGCGGCAATCAGGTGAGCACCGTGGACTTCGTAATTTCCAGTGGGAAATAATTTCTCCTGAACCTGTCGGGAGCCCCATCCTTGTCGCAGTTTGTGCGACAGGGTAAGGACTTTGACTTACGGTTTATCCGCACAGAGCGTCGCGCACCACAGAGTCGCAGAGGCCCAGAGAAAATCAGAATCTGTTTCTTGCTTTTCTCTGTGTCTCTGTGACTCTGTGGTGAAATAGATGGGGGTTTTGACTCCGGCCTATCCTCTACGATCCGCGCAAATCCTCGGCGGAAGATTTTGACTTTCGATTCCAACCTGCGACAATTCCGCCCGTGCTGCCCCGCTCCAAAGCACCCCTGCTCCTGCTCGGGCTCGCCGTCGTGCTCGCGATCATCGCCCTGTTCCTCCCACCAATCCCCCAGCCGCTGGCCTACCACAACTTCGCCGACCAGCGTCCGTGGCTCGGCATCCCCAATTTAGGCGACGTCATCTCGAACCTGCCCTTCGCGGTCGTCGGACTCTGGGGCCTGATTTTCCTGCGCAAGCCGCGTCCGGATAAATTCTCAGATCCCCGCGAACGCTGGCTGTATTTGGTCATGTTCGGCGGACTGATCCTCACCGCGTTCGGTTCTTCCTACTATCATCTCGCGCCTAGCAACGCTCGACTGGTCTGGGACCGCATCCCTATCATGGTGGTCTTTATGGCGCTGCTCGCCGCGGTCATCGCCGAGCGCGTCAGTGTCGGAGCTGGCCTGTGGTTGTTCCCCATCCTCGAAGCGGCGGGCATCGGCAGCGTCCTGGTATGGCGTGCCGGAGAACTGCACGGCCACGGCGATCTCCGCTTTTACGCCGCAGTGCAGGTCTATTCCATCCTCATTCTCCTGCTCCTCCTCCTGTTTCCCGCGAACTATACCCGCGGCTCCGATTTCGCGGTAGTCGTCGCCCTCTACATCCTTGCCAAGATTTTGGAAGAATCCGACCGCCAGGTCTTCGCCCTCGGCCACATCGTCAGCGGCCACACGCTGAAACACCTGACCGCCGCCACCGCAGGCTACTGGATCCTGAGGATGTTGATGAAAAGGGAAGTCGTCTCTTGATGAACAACTAAGGATCGGGTGGCCCATCCTAGACGCGCTCTTTGCGGCTAGGGTGGGGATTTGGCTTTCCGAGGTTGAAATCGTTTTATCGGCGAGAATCCGGTGCGACAAAGAAGCAGAACTACCCGCGACGCTTGTAGAGCACGGCAAATTCAAATCCCGCATTCGGTGGAAACAACTCCGCCACCTTGCGTAAGCGTTCGGCTAGCGCCGAAGGCGCCAGCAGCGGATAATCCCGCTCCCGCAGATCGTAGTAGTCCACGTCCAGATACAAGGACAGCAGATAAATCGAAATGGTGTCGGAAAACGTCGCGTCCAGATATTCGTTCTTATACCGCTCGGCTTCCGGACCGCCCGCCGTAGCCAACTTGCGCGCATCCCACGCGTCGAGCGAAGTCTCCCCGCGAATGCCCGCTTCCACCTGCGCCCACGCCAACTCGCTGAACTCTTTCGAAACTCCCGCCCGCTCGACCAGCGCGTGCCCCACGTTGATATAAAACTCAAACGCCACCGAAAACTTGTCGTCCATCAGCCGAGTCGAGATGAATACGCACTGCGAGTCGCCCAGCTTCAGGTTGCGATGGCACACCGCATTGTCGCTGAGCGCCACGTCATAGCGGTCGGCAATCACGGTGTCGTCGCCCTGGCTCACGGTCAGGGGAACAAAGTAATACGCCTTGCGCTCGAGCGCCGCCGCCACCGGCGTGGGCACAGCGGCAACCATCCGCTCCAGGTCAAACGAATTGACCGCGACTTCGCCCGCCGAGGCATAACAAATCCCGTTCGGCGCCTGGGAAACCGGCGTCGCCCGCACCACCTCGGCCGGACTGCGCGTAATTGCTGGAGCCGCCTGCGACATGCCTACTATCTTATACGCTAGAAGCCTTCTATCAATGCCTTTGGAGCCGCCCGTCGGTACCAATCGCGTCAAAACAGAGTTCCAACCAGTAGAATAAACGCTGGAACTTATGGCAGCCGCACCTGCATCCCGCCCGCCTCGCTGGTACGCGATTCCCGTGCGTGTCGCCCTGGTCACCTTCCTTGGTACGCTGTTCTGTTTCGCCGTCAGCCTGCTGCTGGCCATCCTGGGCACGGTGATCGTCGCGAAGCTGCGCGGCGTGCATCCCGACATGAGAGTCGCCTACCGCTACATCGCGCTGCCCATGGCTCTCGTCGCCGGAAGTATCATCTGTGTGCTTGGACTGGCGATGGAAATCCGCCACTACCGCCAGGCTAAAACTCTATCGGCCATCGAGAGGCTGAACTAGGCGCAAGCTGGCGAGTTCACTATGGACGGCTCGGGCACGGATCGTGTGGGGACGGGCGCCCTCGCCCGTCCGGCGGGCAGAGCCGGGCAGGTTTTTGCCGCACGCAAGACGACCCCCGCCACCGCGCTACAATCGAAGCCATGCCGCCCCGCATTGCCATCCCCTTGCCGCATTTCTCCGACCCGGAGTATGCCGAACGGGCGATTCCGCAGTACGAGCGCGCGGTCGCGCTGGCGGGAGGCGAACCGGTTCGGGTTCCGCTCGATCGCACCCCGGAAGAAGTCGGCAAAATAATCGAGCGCTGTGACGCCGTGCTGCTGCCCGGCAGCAAGGCCGACGTCGATCCTGCCCGCTTCCACGCCGCGCGTTCGCAACATACGGCCGACGCTGATCCGCGTCGCGATGTCGTCGACAATCTTTTGCTCGACGACGCCTACCGGCAGCGCAAGCCCGTGCTCGGCATCTGCTACGGCCTGCAAAGTCTCAACGTCTACCACGCCGGATCGCTGGTCCAGCACATTCCCGATTTTCTGCCTGTAGAAACTCGGGCCAAAGTGAATCATGAAGCGGGCGGGAAGATCGCAGTCGCTCACGAGGTGGAGATTGATCCAGGTTCAAAGCTGGCGGGGATCGTGGGTACAGAGGTCCGAAGTGTGAGGTCCGAGGTCGGAGGCCTTATCACTCTTCCCGTCAACTCGTCGCATCACCAATCGGCAGATGCCGTCGGCGATGGCCTGCGCATCGTTGCCCGCTGCCCCGCCGATGGAATCATCGAAGCCCTCGAGGGCACCGCGCCGGATCATTTTGTTCTGGCTGTGCAGTGGCATCCCGAGCGCTCGGCGGAACAAGATGCGGTGTCCCGCGCCATTTTCCGCGCATTGCTGGATGCAGCAGAATCGCGCCGCTAGCAGCTGCAAGACGAAGGGGTTTCGTCACGATTATTTCTTTTTCCGCGTTTTCTTTTTTCCCTGCGGGACTTTCTCGAGCAGCACCACTACGTGGGCGATCGCGGCATTCTCCAGATTCAGTCCCTCGGGAGTTTTTGCCTTCAATCCCACGCAGTCGCCGGGCACGCCCAGCAACTCCGCGACTCGCGCCCGAATCACGGCCGCATGCGGACCGATCTTCGGCGCAGTCAGGATCAGACTGGCATCGACGTTCGCCAGGCCGTAGCCCGCCGCCCGCACTCGCTTCAGCGCCTCGCGCAAAAAGATAACCGAATCCGCGCCCTTCCACTTCGCATCCGACGGAGGAAACAGCGCCCCAATATCCGGTGCGGCGACCGCCCCGAGCAGCGCGTCGGTGATGGCATGCAGCAGCACATCGCCGTCGGAATGCCCGCCTAGCCCCTTGTTGTGCGGCAGCAAAATCCCGCCAATCCTTAGCGGAATCCCGGGCTGAAATTCGTGCGAATCAAATCCGTAGCCGATGCGGGTCGTGGGATTTCGGTGCAGGGTCTTTGCCATGAGATTGGTCAGCGCCGGCGCAGGTAGAACTCCGCCAGTTCCATGTCTCCCGGGTTCGTGATCTTGATGTTTCGCGGCGAGCCCATCACCACCACCACTTCATGTCCCGAGCGCTCTACCAGCGACGCCTCGTCGGTTCCCATAAAACCGTCGGCGGCGGCTTCGTCGAACGCCTTCTTGATCACGCTGTAGTGAAATCCCTGGGGAGTCTGCGCCAGCACCACGCCGGCGCGGGGAATCGTAGCTTTCACAATCGCGCCTTCCGCCGTGCGTTCCACGTGCTTCACGGTATCGACGGCGGGCAGAGCAGCGAGGGCGGCGCCATGTTTTTTCGCCGCTTCAATGACTTCGTGAATAATCTCTGCCGTCACCAGCGGGCGCACCGCGTCGTGCACGAGCACCACGTCATCGGCGGCCGCCGAAACTGCATTGAGCGCATGCTCGACCGACTGCTGCCGGTGCTCGCCGCCAACCACCAGCTCAACTTTCTTCTTCAATACGTCCGCTGCTTCCTTGGCCAGCCGATCCCGGAATCCCTCGATTTCATTTTCGCGTAGCGCGATCCAGATTTCGCTGACCGCATCGACCGCCGCAAACTTCCGCAGCGTGTGAATCAGAATCGGAGTGCCCGCCAGTTCGCTGAACTGCTTGGACGGATGTGGCTTTTTTGTCTTGGCGTCCATGGCGCTGGGCATGGGCGCCATGCGCGTCCCCAGCCCCGCTGCCGGAATAATCACGATCACCTTCATGGCGGGCTGTAAGTATACGAGCCTGCGAAGGCAGAGTTCAAATACTGCCGCCGATCATTTCCGGATAAACGCTCTCGAGCTACGTTCTCGACATACAATCTAAAAATCCATCCCCGGGGAGCTCTCATGCACTTCATCAGCTACGCTCTGCAGCGCGTCTTGGCCAACGCCCAATCGATTTATTATTTTATGGCTGCTGTCGCGGCAATCTTTGTTGTCCTCACCTACCACAGGAATTCCGTCGTTGAACGGGCTCGGTGGCTCTCCAGCTTATATACGAAGTTCTACGAAGCGCCCGATCTGAAGCGAATTCGCACCACTCTCGACGAAAACCAGCCCAATGCTGCGCCGGTACAGGACCTGGTCCGAACCGAAGACTCGGATTTCACCGACTACTTGAATTTCTTTGAGTTCGTGGCCTATCTAAAAGCCCGCGGCCAGCTCAGCAAAAGGGATGTGGCCGCCCTGTTCGACTATTACCTGCGGCTTCTGTCCAAACACGAAGACGTGAGAAAATATATACTCGATGACAGGAAAGGCTACGGTTATCTGAAGAAACTGCTGCCGAGTTTTCCGGCCTAACGAAGTATTGAGAACGATTCTTGAGAAAGAAACGATTAGGGCTAAGAAAGAAAAGACAGGACTGAGACTAAAAATGACCGATCATATTTTTGTATACGGCACGCTATCTCCCGGCAATGCACCGCCGGAGATCGCCGATACGGTCAACCGGCTTCGTCCTGTGGGTTCCGCATCGGTGCGCGGTCGCCTGTACGACCTGGGGGAGTATCCCGGAGCGGTCCTGAGTGAGAAGTCACGCACTCTCATTCGCGGTGAAGTGTTCGAGCTTCCTGGCGACCTGAACACTCTGACCGCCCTCGACGACTACGAGGGCTTTGAGCCGCACAAGCCCGGCTCAAGCCTGTTTCTTCGTCGTGCGCGGGCTGTAACCATGGACGACGGCAAGCGCGTGCGCTGCTGGGTATACATCTATAACGGAACCACGAAGGGCGCGCTGCCCCTCAGAAGCGGCCGCTATTCCCGCCGCCGAATCCGCCGCCGCTCCACCGGTGCGCGTTCTACTACTACGCGCTCTTCCGCGGCGAAATAAATCAACCCAAGTTAACCGGGGCTGGCGAGACTTCCTACGAAGTCCCCTGCTTCGTCTCCAGCGTGCTCGGCGATGGAACCGACGTCGGCCCCGGCGGAGCCACCGTGACCGGAACCGGAACTGCTACCGGCACAGCCGCGGCCTGCCGGGAGTAGGCCGAGCGCTCGTCCCACTTGCCGAAAATCATCTTCCCGGCGGTGGTCTGCAGCACCGACGTCACCGATACGTCGATGGTCTTGCCGATCATCTTCCGCGCGTTGTCGACCACCACCATCGTCCCGTCATCCAGGTAAGCCACGCCCTGGTTGTATTCCTTGCCTTCCTTCAGAATGAACACGCGCATGGTTTCGCCGGGCAGCACGATCGGCTTCAGCGAGTTTGCCAGCTCGTTGATGTTCAGCACTTGCACACCCTGCAACTGCGCCACCTTGTTCAGGTTGAAGTCGTTGGTGATGATCTTGCCCTCATAGACCTTGGCCAGTTCAATGAGTTTCAGATCGACTTCGCGCACGGCGGGGAAATCATCTTCCACAATCTGAATGGTCAGCGTGGCGACTTTCTGCAGCCGCTGCAGAATGTCGAGCCCGCGGCGCCCGCGATTGCGCTTGAGTGAATCCGCGGAATCGGCCACCAGTTGCAACTCGCGCAGCACGAACTGCGGCGTGACGATAATGCCGTCGAGAAACCCAGTCTCGGCAATGTCGGCGATGCGCCCGTCGATGATGACGCTGGTGTCGAGAATCTTGTAGCTTTTTTTGCCCTGCTTCTCACCGCCGAAAATTCCGCCCAGCGCCGCCAGGTTGAGCAAGTCACCTTTGTTCGCGCCCACGATCAGGCCGACATAGGCCATGAGCAGCATGACCAGAATCTGCAGAAAGCTTTGGGTATTTCCCGAGGGAACGCTGTTGCGGATGACAAGCGCGAACAGGTAGGCGCCGCAAATTCCAAGCAAGCTTCCGATGGCCGCTCCGATGAGCCGCTTCAGGCTCACCGTGCGCAGCTTCCATTCGAACACGACGATCATCGCCCCGATCAATGCGCCCACGCCCGCGTCAATATTGCGGGGCTGCCCAAAGGGCTCAATCACGAAGCAGGTAACCGCTACTACGATGACAAAAAGAAGACGTACAAGAATAAGATCCACGGTAAACCTCCGCGGATGCAGTTTGCCCATATGCCCATACCACTAGGCGATCGCACCCGTGCCTTTTCTCGCCGCCCCGGCGGGAATCGGCCTTGCATATGCGGAGCGCGCAGGAATTAGGGGAAAGCAGATGAATGAACGTGCGCCCCGTCCCGGCCAGCAGGGGCTCGGCCGGACGACCAGTAATCTGACGCCAAGAGTATATACCCGCCCGCAGGACGCAGGGGGAAATCCGGGCACCGTCGTCCGGGGTCCGAGACCCCTCACCCCTGCTAAACTTTCCTCATGAAAGCCCTCGTCCTCACCCGCCTGACCGGACCGGACGCGCTCGCCGTGCAGAATGTTCCCGACCCCACCCTGAAGCCCGGCCAAACGCTCGTCCGCGTCACCGCCGGAGGCATGAACTTTGCCGACCTCATGACTACCAAAGGCGGCTATCCGGGAACTCCCCCGCCGCCGCTGGTTGTCGGCCGCGAGTTCGCGGGAGTGGAAGAAACTACTGGACGCCGCGTCATGGGCTACACCCAGTGGGCCGCCTTCGCCGAAAAAACCGCGGCCTACTCCAACATGCTGTGGCCCGTGCCCGACAGTTGGACCGACGAACAAGCCGCCGCCTTCCCCGTCAACTACTTCACCGCCTACCTCGGCTACTGGCAAGCCGGCATGACACCGAATGCCCCCTCAGCGTCAGCGGGTGCCCCTGCCGCTGGCAGCGGATCAGCTCCGCAGCGCACTCCCCGCGTCCTGATCCACGCCGTCGCCGGAGGCGTCGGCACCGCCGCGGTACAGATCGGCCGCCTACTCGGCGTCGACATGTACGGCACATCCTCCTCCGACGAAAAACTCGCCCGCGTCAAAGCCCTCGGCCTGCAGCACGCCATCAACTACAAGCAGCACGATTATGAAGAGGTAGTCAGAAACCTCACGCACGGCGAAGGCGTCGACGCCGTCTTCGAAATGCTGGGCGGCGAACACACCGCGAAGAGCCTGCGCTGCCTGCGCGACTTCGGACGCGTCATTCAATACGGCACCGCGACCGGCAAAGCTCCGCAGCTGGACATCCGCGCCATGTACGCGAAATCCGCGAGCGTGCAAGGCCTGTGGCTGACCTACCTCTCGCAGAAACCAGAGATCATGGACCCAGCCTGGCAGCAGCTTTCCGCGTGGATCGCCGAAGGCAAACTGACTCCCCAGATCGGCCAGGTCTTCCCCTTAGACCGCGCCCCCGAAGCCTACAAGCTCCTTCAGGACGGCAAAAACTACGGCAAAGTCGTCTTAAAGATCGAATAGCGCTCAAGACTTTGGCTAGTGTGAGCGGGCTCGGAGAATGTAGGCTGGGTGCCCCATTTCTCGCGCGTTTTTGGCGCGAGAAGTGGGGATTTTGACTTTCGCACCAAGGAGCGGTGCATGGAATTCATTCTCGTTCGAACACCCAAGTCTCGCTGGCTAAAAAATTCGCCACCGAGCACACCGCAATCGCGATCGCGTTGGCGACAAAATAGTTCATTCCTAGCAGCCCGACCATCACTCTCATCAGCGCAAGGTTGCCGCCGATCGACACTGCTCCGTTGGTGAGATTGAACCGCACCAGACGACGCAGGGAACCATGCCATGAGGCCCGTACTCGTCCTCTCCAGGTAAATCGTTCATGCCAGATGAAGTTATGCACGACGGCAACCTCCACCGCGATCGCGGTCGCAGCAAGGTAGTCCAAATGCAAAACGCTCTTCAACAAAAACAGCGTGCCGAACTGCACCACCACGCCTGCCCCTCCCACCAAGTTGAACTTGCACCACCGCATCAGTGTGGACGCACCCGTCGGCTCTCCGCACGCAGTGCCGCTCATTGTGCGATCCTCTGCCCGATCCTCGGCGAGATCCTCTCTTCGCGATAAAGCCGAATCGTGTTCTGAGCCGTAAATACAACCGCCATCAGCCCCATGCCGGCCAGCCCAATCGCGCCACCCACGTCGAACAGCCGATACGGCTCGCCAAGTATTTTCACGACTGGCTTCCAGAACACGGCAAGATTCCCGACGGCCAGCAGCAGCCGGAGTTCTGTCGGCCCAAAGCGCCAGAACGAAATCCGAAACTCCCCCAGCGCATGCGTGGCCAGGTACGATTGAATCGACAGCGTCAGAAAGGCGATGAGCAACCCGATCGCGATCACAGGATGCATGTATCCCGACCGCGCGAGCCCGCCCATCAGGGCAAGCGCGCCGAAGGTATCGACCATGTGGTCGACATAAAATCCATACCGCGGCCGCGGCCGCTCGCGCACGCGCGCCAGCGTTCCGTCAAGCGAGTCGCCCAGCCAGTTGAGCGCGAGGCAAACGATCACCCCGACAAGTGCCCAACGATTCAACGAAGCCAGCGCGTAGCAAACTCCCGCGCCAATCTGAGCGACGAATCCTAATGCACTCAGGTGGTCGGGACCGATGCGGTCCGGTGTGCGCGCAGCCAGCCAAAGCAGCGCTCGCTTTTCCGCCGCGGCCAGCCAACTTTCCTGCACTCGCAGCATGTCGGGAAACGGACGCACGCGGCGCGCGTCCTCGTCGTGCAAAGTAAGCAGCACACGCGGGTTCACCTGCTCGCACAATTCGGTCATGCTTTGCACAGAGCTAGACTGCACTGGACTTGCCATCGAAGCCTCCGTTTGTCGTTCCTGAGTTGCGCACGCTTTCAACTTCGCGCGAACGGCGGCGCTGGACAATGCAGCGGCGATCAAGCCGCTGTCAAACGAACATCAGGTGGCAAGCGATTGAAAACATGGAGGCTGCGGGTGCAGATCGTTCTGTAGTTGTGGCTGAGACTACCGAAGTGACAACTCCGCTTCGCGGATCGACGCGGCCAACTGATCAACGGACCAGGCAATCTGCTCTGGAGTAATGACGGCGGGCGGCGCCAAAAGTAGGTGATCGCCCGAAATGCCGTCCACGCTGCCTTGCATCGGATAGACAAGCAGTCCGCGCTTCATCGCGGCGGAGGCCACGCGTCCGGAAAAGTTCTGCTCATGCGGAAACGGATTCTTGCTCGCTCGATCGGCGACAAACTCTACTCCCCAGAGCAGCCCGATCCCCCGAACGTCTCCGACGGATTCTTCCTCTTGCAACCCTGCAAGGGCCTCTTTGAGCAAAGCCGCGGGAGTGCCGGCCCGGCCGGAGTCGGCCGCCTCGACCAGATTCTTTTCCTGCAGAAGCTGCAGCACAGCACGTCCAGCGGCGAGCGAAATCGGATGCGCGTTGTAAGTGAACCCGTGCAGAAACGCGCCTGAGCCAGCGGCAATAGCGTCGACCACCTTCTTGCTGGCAATGACAGCGCCGAGCGGCGCGTATCCGCTGGAAAGTCCTTTGGCGGCCACGAGAATATCCGGCGCAATGCCGGAATCCTTTCCGAACCAGTGGTCGATAGCAAAGTTGCGCCCCGTGCGCCCCATGCCGGTCATAACTTCGTCGGCGATCAGCAGCACGCCGTGCCGCCGGCAAATTTCCGCAATCGCCTGCAGATATCCTGGCGGAGGAACCACCGCGCCCAGCGTCGCCCCGCTGACTGGCTCGAAAATAAAGGCCGCGGCCTCGCCGTTCGAGCTTTCGGCTGTTGAGGTTTCGCGCGAAGCTTCAATCGCCCGTTCCAGTTCCGCGGCATATTGCTGCCCGCAGTTGCGGCAGCCGTCCGTGCAATCGAAAGCGCAACGGTAGCAGTAGGGTATGCCGACGTGTGCGAACTCCCGCACCATCGGCAAATAAATGTCACGTCGGCGTTTGTTGCCCGACACCGACAATGCTCCCAGCGTTGAGCCGTGATAGCTCTGCTGCCGGCTGACGATCTGATAGCGACCGCCGAGCCCGATCTCAACCTGATACTGCCGGGCCAGCTTCAACGCAGTCTCAATCGACTCCGATCCCCCGCACGTAAAGTAAACGGCGCCCCCGCGGAAATGCTCTCCCGCGAAATCCAGCAGTTCCTCGGCATACGCTTCCGCAACCGGCGTGGTGAACTGGCTGGTGTGAACAAACTCCACTTTCGCCGCTTGTTCGGCTATGGCGGCCGAAATCTCGGCCACTCCGTGTCCGATCAAATTCACCGCGGCCGATCCAGCCAGATCGAGATACCGCTGGCCCTCCGCATCCCACAGGTAGACACCTTCCCCCCGCACCGCGGCGGGAAAGTCCTTGCGAAACGACCGGCGGAAAACCGCGGAACGCGATGGAATCGGCGGGGAGGCCACGCTGGATTATCGCATTCGATTCCCTCCGCCGTTTCAAGAGTCCTACCTTTTGCAGCTTTCAATCATCTAACTAATTAGAGTATCTCCCTTTCGCCTCGCTCAACGGTCTGGCTCAAGGGACGGTTCCTCGGAAGGAGCAACGAATGAGCAAGAATAATTTCGTAGCTAGCGCAGTATTGGCCCTGGCAGTCTGCATGTGCGCGAACCTGTCGGCGCAGCAGGCTCCGGCGGATGACCGCATTCCGGTTCACATGGTGGTTACGGTTGAGCCCCGCCACGGGACGGACGTGCCCGAAGTCAAGCGCGACGACGTCATGCCATTCGAGGGGAAAACTCGCGACAAGGTCACGGAATGGATTCCAGCGCAGGGCGATCGTGCCGGTCTCGAACTGTTTATTCTGATCGACGACGGCTCCAGCAGCAGCCTGGGCACGCAACTCGACGATATTCGCAAGTTCATCGGCGCGCAGCCAGCTTCAACGAAAATCGGCGTGGCTTACATGCAGGACGGTATCGCGAAGATCCTGCAAAATCCCACCACCGATCATGAGCAGGCGGGCAAAGCCTTACGACTGCCCCTGGGCATGCCCGGCATCAATGGCAGCCCCTATTTTTCAGTGACCGATCTGATCAAACGCTGGCCGGCAAGCCCCGACCGCCGGGAGATCCTCATGGTCTCTGACGGAGCCGATCCTTATTACGGCGGCCACGACCCGGACGATCCATATCTGCAGGCGGCTATCGACGACGCGCAGAAAGCCGGCATCGTGATTTCGGCGATTTACTCGCCCGGCGCCGGGCATTTCGGCCATAGCTACTGGCAGACCTATTGGGGACAGCTTTATCTCGCCCAAATCACCGAGAGTACCGGCGGCGAAGGCTACGACATCGGATTCGCTGGACCGCCCGTCTCGTTTAGTCCTTACCTGGACGACTTAGGGCGGCGGCTGACGCACCAGTATTTTCTGACTTTTCTCGCCAAGCCTCCGAAGAAGGCGACCTGGGTGAAGGTCAAACTGCGCTCCGAAGTCTCGAGCGTGGATTTGGTGTCCGCCGACAAGGTGTGGGTTTCACCGGAAGGAAAGTGAACCTGTGGGCCGGACACTCCTGTCCGTCGCCCTTGACTTTTGGTCAAGCGAATGAAATCTCGCGTATATAGACAAGGGAGTGTCCGCCGCCCAACTGCCTGACCGGTTGAGATTCCGATAAGATTGAACGTCTCCATCGGGTCTCAATGACGAAACTGCTGCGCTTTTTTCGGCCCTCGCACCAGCACACGGCCTTCTCGGCAACGCTGCTGCTGATTTCGGCCGTCATGCTTTCGCGCATAGTCGGCTATGCCCGCGATGCCTACATCGCCTGGGCCTACGGCGCTGGCGGCCAAACCGACGCTTACGTGGCGGCGTTCACGCTGCCCGATTTCCTCAACTACATTGTGGCCGGGGGCGCGGCCTCCATCACCTTCATCTCCATCTACACGCGCTTTCTGGCGGAGAAGCGCGAGGCCGACGCGCAGAAGACTTTTTCCATCATCATCACGGTCATGACGGCGGTGATGATTGTTGGAACCATCCTCACTGAGATTTTCGCCCCACAATTCGTGCGCTGGTTCGTCAAAGGATTCTCGCCCGACAAGATCGACCTCTGTGTTCACCTCACGCGGATTCTCCTACCGGCGCAAATTTTCTTTTACGTCGGTGGCGTGGTTTCGGCTGTATTGCTCTCGCACCGGCTATTCCTGTTTCCTGCGTTCGGACCGCTGATCTATAACGTGTGCATCATTCTGGGCGGCGTGCTGGGAGGCCATCATTTCGGCATCGCCTCACTCGCCTACGGCGCGCTAATCGGAAGCTTTGCCGGCCCCTTTCTGGCTAGCGTCATCGGTGCCGCGCGCATTGGCACTGGATATAAACCTTCGTTCGACGTGATGAATCCCGCGTTTCTCGAGTGGGTGAAGCTGTCGGTCCCGCTGATGCTGGGCGTTTCTCTGGTGACTGCCGACGACTGGATCCTCCGCCACTACGCGGCCAGCGGCGTCGGCGACATTACCCGCCTCACCTTTGCCAAGCGCTTATTTGCTGTGCCCATCGCCGTGCTCGGGCAGGCCACGGGACAGGCGTCGCTGCCATTTTTCGCGCGCCTGTTCAATGAGAAAAAGCTGAATGAATTTGCCGCCACCGTGAACGACTCGGTCTACCGAGTTTCCGCCGCGTCGTTGCTGGCTACCGGATGGATGATGGTCGCGGCCATTCCGCTGATTGATCTGGTGTACCGCCGCGGAAAGTTTTCGTTCGCCGACACTCAGACCAGCGCCGTATATTTTTTCTGGTTCTCGTTGTCGCTGGTCCTGTGGTCCGCGCAGGGGCTCTACGCGCGGGCTTTCTATGCCGCCGGCGACACCCTCACGCCCATGGTCGCGGTCAGCGTGATTACGGTGGCGTCGCTGCCGGTATATTCCATCCTGTTTCACACCTTCGGCGTCGTCGGCCTGGCGTGGGCATCCGACATCGGTATCGGCATAAACCTTCTCGCGCTCGCCGGATTGCTGCACTATCGAAAACTCGTCCCGCTTGGCGAGTTGCGCTGGCGCGAGCTAGCAAAAGCCGCCGTGGTGGCCGCAGTCGCCGGAGCAATCAGCTTCCAAGTTGCGAAGATTGTGCCGCTCGCGGCGTCCGGCCATGGCAGCCGCCTCGCCGACGTAACTCAACTGGCGCTGGTCTCTGTCACATGGCTAGCCGCCGTGGCGGCGGGCCTGTGGCTGTTGCGTTCCGATTTGCCAGGGGATTTGCGCCGCCGCAAAGGCGCAGTCTATCCAGTCGTTGCGCAAGGTCAGAGCAAAGAGATTTCGGATGCCGGCACGCAGCCGTAAGTCAAGAGATCAGGTCTTGCTATACTTTTTCACCGGAGTACATCATTGCCAGCCGCTCTGAAACCTGTTTCTATCCGAACTCTCATCGAAGGCCTGCGGCAGCTGCCCGAATCCGCGTTCGGTCCCACCGAACCCGTCCGCCGCTTCCTCCAGGACACTCCCGTCAGCGCCGACTCCCTCGCGCCCTATCTCAACTGGGACCGCCAGCACTACACTCGCAACCTCATCGACAGCACGCCGCTCTACGAATTGATGGCCATCTGCTGGGAAGTCGGCCAGGCCAGTTCCGTGCACAACCACCGTGACCAGAACTGCTGGATGGCTGTCCCCATCGGCCGCCTGCAGGTGGAAAACTTTCATCTCGTGCATCAGGATCTGCAACAGGGCCGTTCCAGCCTGGAACCCACCAATACGGTCGAGATGAATATCGCCCAACCTTGTGCCGTCGATCCCGCCGATCCCGTGCATCGCGTGGTGAACCCTCGCGAATTCAACCAGCGCGCCGTCAGCCTGCACGTTTACTCGCGCCCCTTCGATACCTGCGTCGTCTACTCGCCGGAGCAGGGCACCTGCGGCGAAATCAAACTCCACTTCAACACCGAATACGGCAAACCGAAGTAACTCGGACAATCTACTGACAGCTACCGCATTCGCCTTCCGCTCGCTACCATTTCGTACGGGAGCGACTATGAAGCAGGGAGTCAACTGGATAGTGGCGGCTTGTGTGCTGGCGTTCGTTGCTGCTTTCGCGTGGACGCATTGGCCACACCCGGCGCCTGTGGGCCCCACTCTGGCTCAGCAGGCAGCTCAGACCGACGCGACTTATGACGAAGTACACGAGGCGCAGAATGCTGTGACCGTCGCCGGCCCTCTCGCCAACTACATGGCGCGCGAAGGTCAGGCCAAGGTCGAAACCCTCCAGCCGATTTCTCATAAGGCCACGGCCTTCGATCACGTCGGGGGCTCGGTGGTTGGCACCAGCAGCCCGATTCTGCACCAGACATTTTCCGTCGCGAGAATCATCAATATCCCCTTCGAAGTGCCGGCGCACGCAGCCAATCCACAACTTCGTGGCAGTTACCGTTCGTTCGTAAAACCAGCGGGCGGCAAGCCCGGCGAAACCGAATCGACCGACGACGCCAACGTGGAATTCCTCGTACTCAACGAAGCGCAGTACGCACTGTTTCTCAACGGCCATGACAGCGAAGCAATTTTTTCAGCCGACGACTCTCACGACCAGGAGGTCAACGCCGGCTTGCCGCTGACCATCAATCAGCCCGCCAAGTATTTTCTGGTCTTCCGCAACAACGCGCCAAAGGCAGGGAAGAAACTGGTGCAAGCCGACTTCCGCATCGACTTCTAGCGAGTCGAGTCACCATCCGTGACGCGCTCCACTTTTTTTTCTGCTGCCAAACCTGCTGTTAGACTATGCAAGTTGCCCCCGCGCAAAAAACCATCGGGATCGGATTCGCCCGCGCCTTCTTCTGCCGGCAGCACTACCGCCGGGAAAGCCGGACCCAGCGCGCCCTCTCAGCCTGCGTCCGAACCGGATCCCAACACGCCCGGCCGCATCTATCTCGTCGACACCATGTCGTTCATCTTCCGCGCCTACCACGCCATGGCGCGGCAGCGCCCCATGTCAACCAAGACCGGGCTTCCGACCGCCGCGATCTACGTCTTCGTGAACATGCTTCGCAAGTTGCGCGACGATTTTTCGCCCGAATATCTCGCTGCCGTATTCGACGTCGCAGGTCCCACGTTCCGCGACGAGCAGGCCGAAGCCGTCACCACGATCCGCAAGTTCGACATCAAGACGCAAACCTTCACCGAAGTCGAATACAAAGGCTACAAAGCCAACCGCTCGGCCATGCCGGAAGATCTGGTGCAGCAGGTCCCGTACATCCGCCGCGCGCTCGAGGCCTATCGCATTCCGATTCTGGAAGTCGTCCGCTTCGAGGCCGACGACGTGATTGGTACACTCGCCCGCAAAGCCGCCGAGGCCTCGCATCCCGTCTACGTCGTCTCCAGCGACAAGGACATGATGCAACTGGTTAACGACCAGGTCCACATTCTGAATCCGCCGAAAGACAATTTGATTTGTGACGCAACGAAAGTCGAAGAAATTCTCGGCGTTCCCCCCGGACGCGTGGTCGACGTGATGGCCCTGCGCGGCGACGCGATCGACAACATTCCTGGCGCGCCCGGCATCGGCGACAAAGGTTCTGTCGAAATCATCAGGCGCTTCGGCACAGTCGAGCAAGCCCTGGAGCGTGCCGCGGAGGTCGAAAAGAAAACCTACCGCGAGTCACTGCAGAACAATCGCGAGGCGATTCTGTTCAGCAAGAGCATGGCCACCATCGACACGAATGTCCCCATTGAACTCGACGTCGAAGCCATGCGTGCCGGAGAGCCCAACGTCGACGACCTGCGCACACTCTTCACCGAACTCGAATTTACGTCACTGCTGAAAGAACTGCTCCCGGTAGTCGAGGCTACCGCAACCCAATACACCGAAGCCAAATCAGCCGCGGATGTCGAATCCGTGCTGAGCGCGGTGGGCTCCGGAGCCGTACTAGCAGTCGCGGTTGAGCAAGCAGCATCCACTGCCGAGTCGGATGAAGAGGAGAGAGCAAAAGAGGAAGACCAGCCAGAGATGCAATTGTTCCTTTTGGGCGCGGGCAACTCGCCCGCGCAGCCAGAGCCCGCGGCCCGGCGCGTAGCAATCTCATCCGCCGCAGGATCGGCGACGATCGTGAAACTCGATTCTGCGTCTGCAGCCGAACAATTGCGATCCGCTCTTGCAAATGCGGATCTGCCGAAAGCCATTCACGACTACAAAGCGGCAATTCATACGCTGACCTCTTCGGAACAGTCCGCGCCCGGAATCACGCTCGCCGGAATCCGTCACGATTCCATGCTCTATTCCTATCTGCTCGATCCCACGTATTCTTCGCACCGTCTGCCGGACGTGGCTCTCCGCCGCTTCAACCTGAAGCTGGCCGAAGAACTCGCCGAGTCCGCCGATATCACTGGCCGCCTGGCATCGGCGCTGCGCACCGACGTCGAGCAGGCCGGCCTGACCAAGCTCTACGAAGAAATGGACCTTCCGCTCGTCCCCGTGCTGGCCCGCATGGAGCAGGCCGGAGTAAAAATCGACACCGCTGCGCTCTCTAAGATGTCGACCGAGCTCGAGCGTGAAATCGCCGGACAGGCAAAGCAGATTTACGAAGCGGCAGGCGTGGAATTCAACGTCGGCTCCCCTAAGCAGCTGGGCGACGTGCTCTTCAATCGCATGAACCTGCCCAAGCCGGTGAAATACGGCAAAGGACGCACCATATCGACCGCCGTCGATGTACTTGAAGAGCTCGCGGAGAATCATCCCATCGCACGCATGGTGCTCGACTACCGCCAGCTCACCAAGCTCAAGTCCACCTACGTCGACGCCTTGCCCGCCCTGATCAATCCCGCCACCGGACGCCTGCACACAACCTTCGGCCAAACCGGAACCGCCACCGGACGCCTGTCATCAGCCAATCCGAACCTGCAGAATATTCCGATCCGCACCGAACTAGGACGCGGCATCCGCGCCGCCTTCATCGCCGAGCCCGGCCACGTCCTGCTCACCGCCGATTATTCACAGATCGAACTTCGCCTGCTCGCGCACTTTTCCCGCGACCCGCTTCTTGTCGAGGCCTACCGCCGCGGCGACGACATCCACACGTTGACCGCCTCGCAAGTATTCGGCGTGCCCCCGCTCATGGTCACACCCGACCATCGCCGCCAGGCCAAAGTCGTGAACTTCGGCATTGTCTATGGCCTCTCGGCCTTCGGACTCTCGCAGCAGCTCGGCATCGAGCCCGCCGAGGCCAAACAATTCATCGCGGCCTATTTCGAAAAGTACAAAGGCGTCCGCACCTTCATCGACAAGACTCTCGACGAAGCCCGCCGCGACATGAAAGTAAAAACGCTCTTCGGCCGCATCCGCCCCATCCCCGACATCAACAGCAAAAATGCAAATCAAAGAGGCTTTGCAGAGCGCACGGCAGTAAACACACCGCTGCAAGGCACGGCCGCCGACCTCATCAAGATTGCCATGATCCGCATCGACGCCGTGCTCCGCGACCGCGGCATGAAATCCAGAATGACGCTGCAGGTGCACGACGAACTGGTCTTCGAAGTTCCCGGGAACGAAGTCGAAGCCCTGCAGCCGTTAGTCCGCGAGCACATGGAAAAAGTTCATGCCCTGGCCGTGCCGCTGCAGGTGGATATGGGCATCGGCCCGAACTGGCGCGATTTGGAGTAGATGTGGGGATGTATGACGTAATCGGCATTGTCGTGTTCATGGCGATCGTGGTCGGACTGGCCGCAGCGATTCTTTTCGCATTCGATCGCATTACTCTGAAAAGCAGTGTTTCCAAACAGGACCGTCGAATTGTCGTCCAGAAACGCACCGCACGATGGCAGCGACGTTGGGCTTTCTTTTATGCCTCGTGTGCGGCAGTAGCCTTGATTGTGAACGCATTTAATCTTGAACATCAGCCGCTCAGCCGGAGGATTGCATGGAGTGTGTTGCCGGCCTTGGTGATCCTCTGGTTCTTACTGTCACCAGAGAAAGACGGCGATGGAATCGACGAGGGCGAAGATAAAAAAGAGGCTAAGCATACACGCCAGCGGTGAAAGCGGTTCAGCTAGTGTAGAATTGTGGGGATAACCCCTTCCGCGCTACATCAGCGAACAGCGATGCTGCGGCGGAATTCCTTCCTCGTCGGGACGTGGCTCAGCCTGGTAGAGCACTCGCTTGGGGTGCGAGGGGTCGGCAGTTCAAATCTGCCCGTCCCGACCATTTCTTCTACAACATCTCTTACTGCTCGGCTCTTATCGTATTATTTCTTGCAACATTCTCACCGCACTCATGAGCGCTTTCAACATCGGCGCACGCAGGCTGGTCAGCGAAAACCAGCGCGCCAGCGATCGGATTATTGGCCCCAGCGCTCTGAACCTTCCTGTACCTTCTCGCGTTGAGGCCATCGACATCTTCCGTGGCCTCAATGTGCTGCTCATGATTTTTGTGGACAACCTCGGCTTCGTCTCGGGACTCGCTTGGTGGACATATCACATGCCTCCCGAAGCGAATGGGATGACCTATGTGGACATGGTGTTTCCCGCGTTCTTGTTTCTGATGGGCATGTCGATTCCGTTGTCGATCCGATCCCGAATTGCAAAAGGCCTGACCTTTTCTAAAATCGGTGTGCGGGTTGTTGTTCGTTCTCTGCGTCTGGTTATGCTGGGGCTGTTTATTGCTAACGCTCCGCTGGTGGACGCGCGGAGCACGGGAATCAGCGAAGCATGGTGGGCAACGCTCGGATTTATTGCCATCGGCCTGAGCTGGATTCGCCTTCCCGGGAGCAACCGGCACCCGACGACTTTCCTGATTCTGAGGTACTGCGGGTTCGGGTTGCTCCTCGCGCTGGCGGTGATTTTTCGAAGGGTGACTGCGGACGGGAAGATCGCATGGCTGGATTTTTCCGATTGGGAAATATTAGGCCTGCTGGGATGGGCCTACCTCTTGGTAGCGACGATTTATCTTTTCTGTGAAAGAACGCTTGCCTTCAAAACGAGAATTGCTGTACTCGTCTCTGCTCTGGCAACGTTGGTTGCGATCAATGCGCTGTCAACGGCTGGGCGGCTGAACTGGATTCACTCGTTGCCGCCTTATCTGCAACCGTTTGAAGCGGGATTGTCGTCCCTGACCATGGCTGGGTTGCTCGTTTCACTGCTAATCGTGGACGACAGAATCGCGCCTACGTTGAGGGAAAAGGCCCGGTGGGCGTTAAGCTCTTCGGCAATTCTGTTTGGCGTGGGATGGACGCTGAGGCCGCTCGGGATTTCAAAGATCCGCGACACGCCGACGTGGTGTTTGTACTGCATGTCGGCGAATATCCTGGTCGTTCTGCTGCTTTATTGGATGGCTGACATAAAAGGTTGGTTACGATGGGCGCGCTTTGCAAGAATCCCCGGCGTCAATCCGCTGCTCTCATATTTTCTGCCCTACCTTGCATATCTGATCCCGAAACTTGATTGGCTCACAGCCGATGGAACGACGGGCTGGCCTGGCGTGGCGAAATCACCTATTTTTCACGGGTCTGATTCTGGCTCTTGTGGCCGGCCTTAACCGATGGAAAATAACGTTGCGCATCTAGGGCCTATCCGTGCGGTACCTGGGCCAATTACTCCTCCGCTTCTATCTCTTCCGCGATTGCCAGCATTTTCGTGACGCTGTTCCAGTTGCGTGCTGTGCCGGTAACCTTCATCAGTTTCTCGACCGATGACCACGGAAGCCTCGTCTGGCCGGCGCCGTTCGGAAAATAGATATAGAGTTCGCGGCCGATCAGATGCAGTTCCTCGGGATGTTTCCCGTTCAGTACGATTAGCGTGGCTTGCGCCTCCGGACCTGGTTCGCCCGCGAGGAAGGTCACCAGAATCTTGCTCGGATGCAAATTGCGCTGGCTCGGAAACGGAGTGGCTGCGATCGCGCTTCTCAGTTCGTCAGGTGTGCGAACGATGACCGCCGGGCGAAAGCCGCATTCGCCCTCGATTGCATCCTGAATCTTTTTTACCAAGGCGGGCGAGTTTTTTCCCTTGGTGCGGAAGATTACGTTGCCGCTCTGAATGTAGGTGCGCACATGTTCAAACTTTAACGATTCGTAGACGGCGCGCAGTGCCTCCATTTTGATTTGGTTGCGGCCGACAACATTGACGCCGCGCAGCATCGAAATGAGAACGGGCATGACTGCAGCAGTATACTTCCGTGCCTCGCATGGAGCACGCGCAACGTGCGGAGAGGTCCGAGCCGGCGGACCCTTCGTCTCCATTGCGGCCAGTGTTTCAGAGATGACCTACCGACTATGTCGAACCAAAACAATCACTTTGACTCAGCGTGCAATCGCCCCGAAAATCAAGAATGATCTGGCCAAATTAATTTTTCAGGTCGCACCGCTCGCGACGTGTGGGCTTCTGCGCCCGGGGAGAAACATATGGCGGGACAAGTAGTGTTGTATTTTGAAGATCAGGCCGACGCGTTGCGTTTCGCGCTCGCCGCCGGTTCAGTCATGGCCGGAGAGGCTGGCAAATTCTCGAGCGATCTGGTGGAGGAAACGGGCCGGATCACGCGCATCCGCCTCGACGCGGTGAACGCCGGAAGCTCGAAGAAGCCGAATCCCGTGCGCGCGGCTTGATGTTGGCAAACTAACTTCGGCGCATCTCGCCGCCCCTTCCCCGAGCGTTACGCCGTCCCGGCGTTGGTAAAAGCTTCCAGCGCGTCGGAGAGAGTCGGAAACATCAAAAAGATTTGTTCCACCCGGGTGATCTCGAAAACCTTAAGCACCCGTTTATTCACGCCGGTCAAAGCCATGCGCCGCCCGGCCTTGGCGCAGGTCGTGCACGCGCTCACCAGCGATCCCAGCCCGGAAGAGTCAAGATAGGGAACGTTGGTTAAATCCAGAATCATGGTGGGAGCGTCTTCGCGGCGCACCGCATTCATGAACGGAGACACGTTCTCCATGGTGAGCGGGCCGCGAAAGCTCAGCACTCCCCGATCCAGACGCTCGATCTCCAGTGGCTCCGAAGCCATAGCGCAGCGATTCTAGGCCAGATGGCAACCCAGGTTCAAGTTGCCGGGTTCCATCTCGACGAAAGCCGGCAGAAACGCTGTTCGATTTACAAGGCTTATCCGGCCCTCCTGCGTCATCCTGACCGGAGGTGTTCTTCAGGCGGAGAGAGGATCTCTCGCGCTGAGGCATACGGCATCGGGGAAACCCCGCGCAACATTCCTCGGCCAATGACGCACGTCGTATACTACGGTTCGTTTCCGCTGATCAGTTCTTGGAGGAATGAGTGACCCGCGCCAAGCTCACGATCATCGCCGTCTGCATTTGCCTGCTCTCGCCGGCGAGAGCCACCTTCGCCCAGCAGCCGCAACCTGCCGACACAACCGCGGCTCAAATCGCCGACGAACTCGGCACCTTAGCCAGCGACGCCATGCAGGGCCGCGGCAGCGGCACGAATGACGAATTGCGGGCAGCAACATATCTGGCCGCCGAACTCCGCCAGATCGGAATCACGCCCCTCGGCGACAACGGCGACTTTGTTCAGGACGTCTCTCACTGCGATCAATTTTCGCAGCGGCCCCAAGCCGTGGCACACCCGCAACGTGATCGGAGTGCTTCCCGGCAGCGATGCAAAATTGAAAGACCAGGTCATCCTGCTCACCGCTCATCTCGATCATCTTGGACTGGGCCAGCCGGTGAACGGCGACAGCATCTACAACGGCGCCGACGACGACGCCTCCGGCTGCGTCGCCGTGCTGCAACTCGCTCGCGCACTGGCCGCGGGCCCTCGCCCGAAGCGAACGGTTCTTTTCGCCCTCTTTGGTAGTGAGGAAACCGGCGGACAAGGCGACCAGTATTTTCTCCAACACCCGCCCTTGCCGCTGGATCACATCGTCGCCAATCTCGAGTTCGAAATGATTGGCCGTCCCGATCCCGCCGTCAAGCCCGATGAGCTTTGGCTCACCGGCTACGATCGCACGAACCTCGGTCCCGAGCTAGCCCGCCGCGGCGCAAAGCTCGTCGCTGATCCGCATCCCGCACAGCAATTCTTTCGGCGCTCCGATAATTTTGCCCTGGCCAAACGCGGCATCATCGCCCAGACCGTTTCCAGCTACGGCTTGCACAGCGACTATCACCGCCCCAGCGACGACCTCGCCCACATCGATTTCAAGCACATGGAGCACGCGATCGCCTCCATGGTCGAGCCGGTGGAATGGTTGGCAAATTCAGATTTCAAGCCGGAATGGATGCCAGGGAAAAAACCTTAGTGGAATCGCGGAAGTCGATTATCCCGTTCTGCGCGCAGACAACAAATTCAAAATCTCCCGCAGCCCCTGGCGGATGTGCTGAATCTCCGGCACCGACTGCGACGGGAATGGAATGGCGGCCTGGCCCTTGTCGGTTTTGCTCTCCGCACGCAGTTGCTGCCGCGCGCCAGAGATCGTGAATCCCTGCTGGTAAAGCAGTTGCTTGATGCGCAGCACGCTTTCGACGTCGCGCTTGCGATACATGCGCTGCCCGGTGCTGCTCTTCACCGGCTTCAGTTGCGGAAACTCTGACTCCCAAAACCGCAGCACATACGCCGGCAGATGGCACAGCGTGGCCACTTCACCAATCCGGAAATATAGCTTGTCGGGGATGAGCACCACATCCGCCTTGCCCTTCGCCGTGTTCTTTTTCCGCTCCGCCATGTTTCGATCGCCTGCAAAACCGCGTGCCGTGCCCGATCCGGTTCGCCTATTGTGACACACACTGCCGCTCGCGAAGCACAATTTCCACGCTCAGAAGTTCCCGAGCACCAAAATGGAAAAGCCCCCTAAGAGGTGCTTCTCTTAAGAGGCCAGTGAGAAATCGGTGTTAGCGAGGTCGCGCCTCGCCGACGGTTAATGTTTCTTCTTTTTTGCCTTCTTTTTCGTTGCCATGAAGGTTCCTCCGTTGAACGATTTTCCCTTGCAAAGGTTCGAGAACTACGGGCCCTTGTTCTTTGAAGCTTGTTCTTGAAAGACCGACCCTACTCGTAGTATGGGAAGGTCCTATATCACAAGATATAGCGGCAGTGTGAACAAAGTGTCAACACAATTTTGCAATTTGGCGGCGATTTTCTTACGAACGGGTGGAGTCGAGATCGGAAAGGTGATGAGCTAAAGTCGCAGACCCGCGGCAGGCCGGCGGTCGACCATCCGCGGTCGCCAGCTTCAACGACTGGCTAAGCCGCGTTTCAGGCTAGCGCAGCCAAGAAAGCATCGCGGGCTTTTTCGAATTCCCCTGAAGCGTATACGGGCTGCACTACCAATCTCGAATTGATGGGTTGTCCTTCAAACCGGTCGCCGCGATACCGGGGGAAGAAATGCATATGAAGGTGGGGAATCGAGTTCCCATGAATTTCATAGTTCATCTTCACCGCGCGCGTGGCGGACGCGACAGCCTTCGAGACCTTGCGCGCGTCACGCATGAATGCGGAAGCGGCCGTCTCCGGCAGATCATGCAGATCGACGGCGTGAGTTCGCGAGACGAGGCAGACGTAACCGGCGATAGGCGCATCTTCCTGCATCGTGACCCATGAGGCTTCGAGCTTCGCAACGACGTCGAGAGGCTCGCGGCGATGACATATCGGGCAGGCCGCGCCGGAACAAAGGGCCTCCCAGCGATCGCGATCATTCCACAAGCTCATTTCGGAACCTTTCAAAGAAAGCTTCGCCAATATCTTAAACGGGCGTGCGGCGTCTGTTGCCGAATCAGATTCGCGATTGCGACGACACCCCTACAACGCCAGGTAGTACACTGCGGTGCATGTCGAGGAGTGCGCACCGCGATCCGATCGAGCTGGAGATTTTCAAGAACCTGTATCACTCCATCGCCGAGGAAATGGGCGCAGCCCTTCGCCGAACCGCATTTTCTCCCAACATCAAAGAGCGCCGCGATTACTCCTGCGCGGTCTTTGACGGCGCGGGCGAAGTCGTCGCCATGGGCGACCACATGCCGGTCCATCTCGGTTCTATGCCGATGTCAGTGCGAGCCGCGATTGATGCCGCCCCGATGCAGCCCGGCGACATAGTCATGCTCAACGATCCCTTTCGCGGCGGCACCCATCTCCCCGATATCACCCTGGTCGCGCCCGTCTACGTACCTCGCGTGGCCGCGGGCGACTCGCCCGCGAGGTCTATAAGACAGAAGTCCGCAACCGCGAGCAATCCCGACTTCTACGTCGCCTCCCGCGCCCATCACGCCGACGTAGGCGGCACTTACCCCGGCTCCATGGGCCTCTGCCGCGAAATCTATCAGGAGGGCATCCGCATCCCTCCCGTGAAGCTGATGCAACAGGGCGCGATGAATGCCGACGTGCTCGCGTTGCTGCTCAACAACGTCCGCACTCCCCAAGAACGAGAAGGCGACCTCGGCGCGCAGATCGCCGCCTGCCACACTGGCGCCGAGCGCCTGAGCGAAGTCTGCTCGCGTTACGGTGTAGACCGCGCCCACCGCGCTGCGGCCGATCTGCAAGATTATTCCGAAGAACTCATGCGAGCGTTCCTCGAGCACGTCCCCCCCGGCGAATATCGAGCCGAAGATTTCCTTGATGGCGACGGAATCACCGACCGCCAGGTCAAGCTCGCCGTCACAGTAAAAGTCTGGGACCGAAAGAAAGTGTGGAAGCGAGATAACGTGTGGGACCGGGTCTCAGACCTGGTCGGGCGTCGCAGGCGCGCCTTTTACCCGCCTATCGTCGCCGTCGATTTCACCGGCAGCGATCCGCAAGTTGCAGGCAGCATCAACGCCGTAGCCGCCATCACGTACTCCGGCTGCTTCTACGTGTTCCGTTGCCTGCTCGCGGAAGACGTTCCCGCCGCGGCCGGCCTGATGCGCCCCATTCACGTCATCGCCCCTGAAGGCACCATCGTCAACGCGCGCCCTCCCGCCGCCGTTGCCGGAGGCAATGTCGAAACCTCGCAGCGCATTGTCGACGTTCTTCTCCGCGCCTTAGCGCAAGCCATTCCCGATCGCATTCCCGCAGCAGCCTCCGGCACCATGAACAATCTCACCATCGGCGGCGTGCATTCATCCGAAAGAGATGGCATCGGCGAGCCTTTCGCCTACTACGAGACCATCGCAGGCGGCATGGGCGCGCGCCCCGGCAAGCCTGGAGTCTCGGGCATCCATTGCCACATGACAAACTCGCTGAACACTCCCGCCGAGGCCCTCGAATATGCCTATCCCTTGCGCGTGCGAAAGTATTCTCTGCGCCCCGGCAGCGGCGGCCGCGGAAAATTCCCCGGCGGCGACGGCATCGTCCGCGAAATCGAAGTCCTCACCGATTGCGAAGTAACCTTGTTAGCTGACCGCCGCTCCCGCGGACCCTGGGGCTTATCCGGCGGCACAGACGGCGCTCCCGGAAAAACCTGCATCACGCGCCGCGACGGCTCCATCGAGAACGATGCTCGGAAAATTCAGCACTCGCCTCCGCAAAGGCGAGCGCATTACGATTGAAACTCCGGGCGGCGGCGGCTGGGGTGCGCCGCAAAAAAACGAGGAGCAGCAGTGATGGCACAAGATCTCGCAGCCCACTACCTAGACGAAGCCCGCCGCCAAATGCGCGGCCACAAGCGCATGGGCGATGGCGCGATGGCGCAACTGCGAGAAGAAGATTTCTTTGTCACTCTCGACCCGGAGTCAAACTCAGTCGCAATCCTGGTGAAACATCTGGCCGGCAACATGCGCTCGCGCTTCACCGATTTCCTCTCGAGCGACGGCGAAAAGCCCGACCGCTTTCGCGATCGCGAATTCGAAGTGACGCCGGCGACCACGCGCGCCGAAGTCATGCGCTGGTGGGAAGAAGGCTGGGCCTGTGTCCTGGGCGCGATCGAAGCGCTCAAGCCGGAAGATGTGATGGGCACGGTCACCATCCGCAACGAACCGCACACGGTGATGCAAGCCATCAACCGCCAGATCGCGCACTACGCCCAACACATCGGCCAGATTGTTTTTCTGGCCAAACACCTGCGCTCAACCGAGTGGAAGACGTTGAGCATCCCGCGCGGCAAATCAGAAGAATTCAAGACCGTCACCCCGAAGCCAGACCGAGTCCTGCCCCGCGAGAAGTGAATTTCCGCAAGTAGGTCGATCGAAGCCCCCGGATGTACGCGGGATATTTGCCATCTCGCTGCAGCACCGTCTTCATGCAGCACCGTGGAAGAGCGGCCCTTCAGGGCCGCGTCAGGAAATCAGCCAAAGGACGGCTTTAGCCGTGCCACCGCCGATTAGAATTAGAAAAGGATACGGGCTTTAGCCCCCCGTGGGCATCCACCCTCACGGCACGAAATACCGATAATGCCCCGTGATCTTCCAATTAAAAACCACATCTTCCATTTGCGGCCCCGCGCCAATGTTGTGCACCATCATGAAGCGCCCGCTGCTCGCCTTCTGATCGACCACAATCCCGATGTGCGGCACATTCCCGCCCAGATCCCACGTAACCAGATCGCCCGGCGCATAATCCTCCGCACGATCGGTAACGGGCAACGACTCTCCTTTGCGTTGAAAGAAGACCATCAGATTCGGAACCCGACGGTGGTCGATATTCGAGTCTGGATGCGCCAGCAACCATCGGCGCTTATTCGGATAAGCCGCGAAATTCTGCACCATATCTTCGTGCACTTCCTTCTGCAGGTCGACTCCCACTGCCCGGTACGACCGAATAATCTCGTCGGTGCAAACTCCCGTATCAGCCGGCACATCGCCGCCCGGATAGGCAATGCGAACGTATTCCGAAACATAGCGCACCGAATGGTGCGTGCGCTCAATGGCAGCCGCAACCAGCCGCCGCGTGAACTCCTTCCGCGACAATGGCGTCGCAGATTGCGCGGCGGCTAGACAACCCGACGCACATGCGAGAACCAGCATGATCCGTTTCGATTTTGGAACGGCTACTCGCATGCCTCTGATTGTAACGTCCGCGGCAGAGGCGGAGAATAGAAGGAGCCGCTCCGGATGACTGACTGCCCGGTGCTAAAATCATACGTTTTGTGCTTGAAGCAGTTTTTGTATCCTCATTAGGTGGCAATCATGGCAGAGACGATGATGGCGGTGGTCAAGCCGGAAGCGGCGCCGGGCGCGGAGATTCGCCAGGTTGAGATTCCCGTGTTCGGCCCCAGCGACGTGCTGGTCAAAGTAAAAGTGGCGTCGATCTGCGGCACCGATCTGCACATCTACAACTGGGACCGCTGGGCGCAGAACCGCATTCATCCCCCGCTGATTCCCGGCCACGAGTTCTGCGGTGAAGTTGCCGCGTTCGGCAACGAAGTCACCAGCGTCAAGGAAGGCGACTTCGTTTCCGCCGAAATGCACATCGCCTGCGGCAAGTGCCTGCAGTGCCGCACCGGCGAAGCCCACATCTGCCAGAAAGTAAAAATCATCGGCGTCGACGCCGACGGAGCCTTCGCCGAGTACGTCGTCATTCCCGAGTCAAACATCTGGAAGCTCGATCCCGCCATCCCGCAGGAGTACGCGTCGATTCTCGATCCGCTGGGCAACGCCGTCCACACCGTCCTGGCCGGGGAGATCGCCGCGAAAAGCGTAGCCGTCACTGGTTGCGGCCCGATCGGTCTGTTCTCCATCGCCGTCGCCAAAGCCGTGGGCGCGACCTCAGTTTTCGCGATTGAAGTCAACGAACATCGCGCCCGCATCGCGCGCGAAATGAAAGCCGACTACGTCCTCAATCCCGCCAAGGAAAATGTCCGCGACATCATCATGGAAAAAACCGGCGGCCTCGGCGTCGACGTCGTCCTGGAAATGGCTGGCCACCCCGATTCCATTCGCACCGCCTTCGACATCGTCCGCCGCGGCGGAAGAATTTCCCTCCTCGGCCTGACCTCAAAGCCCATCTCCGTCAATTTTTCCGAGGACATCATTTTCAAAGGCATCACCGTGCAAGGCATCAACGGCCGCCGCATGTACCAGACCTGGTATCAGATGACGGCGCTGCTCAAGGCCGGCAAACTCAATCTGCATCCGGTCATCACCGACCGCATCCCCATGAAAGACTTTTCAAAAGCCATGGAGCGCCTGAAAACCGGCGAAGCCAGCAAGATTCTGGTGTATCCGAACGGAGTAAGGTAAATGGGGCGCGGGCACTCCTGCCCGCGAATTCATTACCACGGATTTCACGGCGAATTAAAAACGGAAATTTCGTCGCCCGGTTCGAGAAAACGGCTTGGCGGTGTCTAACGGACTGGGTGTATGTTATGAAACGGTTGCCTACGTGGGCGGGTTTCGTTGGGGCATTATGGATGATCATTGCAATTCGTCGGGTATATCTGCGCGCGATCTTTGTCACAAACTACGCTGGGCTCCGCACCGGAATGATGCTTCCCAATGTCGGACGCGAGATCACAGTCTGGGACGGTTGGATCTTGAACTCCTGGCTGGTCCTGACAGGAGCTATCGAATTCGCACTGCTGGGGTTACTACTCCGATTTGCGATTCGACGATTTTCGAATCAATAGGGCCCTACGTATTAAATTGCGCCCCATTCCCGGTATTTGACTAGTTAGATCCGCGCAAATCCGCGGCGAAAGATTTTCGAGGCAGCCATGACCACTGCAACCCGCACCAACCCGCTCTCCTACCTCACCGACCAGCTCAACGAACTGAAAGCCAAAGGCACGCACTTCAAGCTGCGCGTGCTCGACGACGAGCAGGCCGCCGTCTGCACCTTCGACGGCAAGAAAGTCATCAACCTGGCCTCGAACAATTATCTAGGTCTGACCACGCATCCCAAGCTGCGTGAAGCCGCGCTCGAAGCCACCCGCAAATTCGGCGTCGGATCGGGCGCAGTCCGCACCATCGCCGGCACCATGAAAATTCATATGGAGCTCGAAGAAAAGATCGCGCGCTTCAAAGACGTCGAAGCCTGCGTAGTCTTTCAGTCCGGTTTCGCCGCCAATGCCGGCACAGTCTCGGCCGTGCTCGGCAAAGATGATTTCATCATCTCCGACGCCCTGAACCACGCCTCCATCATCGACGGCGCGCGTCTCTCGAAAGCGAAAATTCTAGTCTTCCGCCACAAGGACATTGCCCACGCCGAAGAGCAGCTAGCCGGCATTCAAAACGAACCCGGCAAAAAGCTGCTGATCACCGACGGCGTCTTCTCCATGGACGGCGACATCGGCCCGCTGCCCGCCCTCTGCGACCTCGCCGAAAAATATGGCGCCATCATGATGGTCGACGACGCTCACGCCTCCGGCGTCCTCGGCCGCAACGGCCGCGGCACCATCGATCATTTCAAGATGCACGGCCGCGTCGACATCCAGGTCGGCACGCTCTCCAAAGCCATCGGCGCCCTCGGCGGCTACGTCTGCGGCACCCGCGATTTCATCGACTTTCTCTACCACCGCGCCCGCCCATTTTTATTTTCAACTTCGCACCCACCCTCGGTAGCAGCAACCTGCATCGCCGCCTTCGACGTTCTAGAAAACGAACCCGAGCGCATGGAAAGACTCTGGGAAAACACCCGCTTCTGGAAAAAAGAACTCGGCCTGCTCGGCTTCGACATCGGCGGGCGCAGCACGCCAGCCAGCGAAACTCCCATCACCCCCGTCATCATTGGCGACGGCAAACTCACCATGGACTTCTCCCGCGAGCTCTTCAAAGAAGGCGTCCTCGGCACCGGCATCGCCTTCCCCACGGTCCCCGAAGGCAAGGCTCGGATCCGCACCATCATGACCGCGACCCACACGAAAGAAGAGTTAGAACAGGCACTAGCCGTCCTCAAGAGCGTGGGCAAGCGCATGGGAATTCTGGGGAACTGACCGACTTCGTAGCCGAGCCTTGCTAGGCCTGGACGGACGAGGGGGCCGGTCCTCGTACGACCAACTTAATCCGCGCGATAGACGATGTTCCCGCCCACAATCGTCGCCACAACTTTCCCCGTGAACTGCCAGCCATCAAACGGAGAGTTGTGCGACAGCGAGCGCGACTTGGCCGCTTCGAACGTCCAGCGCTTCTTCGGATCGAAAATAGTCACGTCGGCATGGCTGCCGCGTACCAGCGATCCGCGCCCGGGCAAGTCAAACACTCGCGCCGGGCCAGCAGTGAAAAGTTCGACAATGCGCGTCAACGGAATTTTGTGCTCGCGATGCAGCCTTGTTATCGCCAGCGCCAGCGCGGTTTCGAGGCCGGTGATTCCGAAAGAAGCCCGCTCGAATTCCACCTGCTTCTCGTGCGCCGCGTGCGGAGCGTGATCGGTGGCGATGGCGTCCACAGTCCCGTCGGCCAGCGCGACCAGGATCGCCTCGCGGTCCGCCGCCGAGCGCAGCGGCGGATTCATCTTGCAGTTGGTGTCGTATTCGCCGACGTTCTCGTCAATCAGCGTGAAGTGGTGCGGCGTGACTTCGCAAGTCACGCGCGCCTTGGCGCGCTTCCCGCGGCGCACCGCCTTGAGCGCATCCGAGGTCGAAAGATGCGCCACATGCAATCGCGATTCGCGAATCTGCTGCGCGAGATGTCACGTCACGATCTACCACGTTCGCCTCAGCTATCGCCGCCATCTGCACGCAGGCCCAGCCGAAAGCTCGTCGGCCCGGCGTGCATCGAGCAATTTTCAGTCAGCCGCGTATCTTCGGCATGCTGCACGACGGGAAAATTCAATTCCGCCCCCAGCCGCAGCGCCATGCGCATCACGTCATCGTCAAGAATAGGCTTGCCATCGTCGGTCACCGCAACGGCGCCGGCACGCTGCAGCGCGCTGAAGTCGGTGAGCGTTCCCCCTTTGCTGCCGCGCGTGGCCGCCGCGATCGGAAACACATTCACCACCGCTCCGCGCTCCGGATTCCGCAGCCATGCGACCCACTCCGCCGTATCGACCACCGGCGCAGTGTTCGGCATAGTGCAGACCGAGGTGAACCCTCCAGCCGCCGCAGCCGCAGTCCCGCTGGCAATCGTCTCCTTGTAGCTCTGCCCCGGCTCGCGCAGGTGAACATGCAGATCGATGAAACCCGGCGCAACGATGAGCCCGCGCGCGTCGAACTTTTCATCAGCCCCGCCGCGGATTTTATTCGGCAGCGCAATTTCCGCCACGCGCCCATCCCGCAGCAGCACATCCATCGGCGCGTTAATCCTCGCCGCCGGATCGACGAGCTGCCCGCCCTTGATCAACAGGCTCGCGCTTTCTCGTTTTGGATTCTTAGCAATCAATATTCAATCTCAGCACTTTTTTAAATCAATCCGTGCAGGTCCGTTAAAATCCGTGGCTCACTTCGCCTTCCCCATCGCCCGCGCCAGAATCGCCATCCGCGTCGGCACGCCGTTATGCACCTCATCCACAATCACCGACTGCGGCCCATCGGCCACTTCCGCCGTCAGCTCCAGTCCGCGGATGATCGGCCCTGGGTGCATCACGATCGCATCTCGCTTGGCCAGCTTCAGCCGTGCAGCGGTCATCTGGTAGCGCGCAATATAGTCCTGCAACCGGATCTTCTGCCCCGCCAGCCGCTCTTTCTGGACGCGCAGCAGCATGATCACATCCGTGCCGCGCAGCGCTTCTTCAATGTGTCGCGTGATGCGCAAACCGGGCGCCAGCGTGGCCGCCACGTCGGGCACAAACTCCGGCGGCCCACACAGGGTGAGCTTCACACCAAACTTGGTCAGCAAATGGCAAGCACTGCGGGCCACGCGGCTGTGAAAAATGTCGCCAATGATCGTCGCCTGCAGTCCCTTGAATGATTTTTGTGTTTGAGAATCGTAAACGCATCGAGCAGCGCCTGCGACGGATGCTCATGCATCCCGTCCCCGGCATTGATGACAGGAATATCAAGATGTGTCGCCATCAAATGCGGCGCGCCCGCCGAAGGATGCCGCATCACAATGCAATCCGCGCCCACCGCGCGCAGCGTGTATCCCGTATCGAGCACCGACTCGCCTTTCTCGATGCTCGATCCCGAGGACTGCACCAGCGTAGTCATCGCGCCCAGCGATTTGGCCGCGAACTCAAAGGAAGTCCGGGTGCGGGTGGAAGCTTCGTAAAACAGGAGGACCACGCGCTTGCCGCGCAGCAGCGGACGCGCCTTCTGTGGATTCATGCGCCGGGCCAGTTTGAGCAGACCCAGAATGTCCTTCGCGTCGAGGTGTTCGATTCCAAGCAGCGAACCGCGTGCCGGCTTATTCATCGTCTAAGGATTCGAGAAAAGGAACGGTGCATCATACGCGGTCGCCGCAGCCCCTGCAAGAGAGTTCATAATGCCAGCCCGGAAGGCGCATCGCCCGCGCCAGGAGGAAATTTAAGATCGGTCGCCGCGCCCTAGAATCGCGCTGCCCAGCGCACCTCCCACGGTTCCAAGAAGCACGATTGCCAGCGCCGCAACAATCACGAGAAAAAACATCATGAAGATCAGGCCGTCGGCAGAACGCATCCACGCAAAGTTGGACTGAAGCTGAGGATCGGGATAGCGCGCCGCTGTCTGCTGCACCATATCCAGAAGAAACTTGCGGATGTCATTTCCCTCGTGCAGAACGGCGACCCGTAACGCTCCCAGCACGCCGGTCATCAGAGAGCACAGAAAGCCGCAGAGCGCGCCCAGGCGGGCACCTGCACCCACCCTCACCATCACTCCCGGATTACTGCGGCGATAGAAAGCAATCGCCAGGAATCCCGCTCCCACCACGGCAATCAGCGGGACCATGAGCCCGAGCACCATCAGTATCGACGCGGCCAGCGCCGCCAGGGCGCACGGCTTGAACGACCGCGACCATTGCACCGGAAGCGCGATCATCGGGAGCGTTTGCGATGCCGGCAGAGCAGCCGAGTCTTGCGCATTGGCGGCGGCAAAGGCCGGTGTCGGCTCCGCCATCACCACCCGAATCTGCGGCGCCGAGCAATGCGGACAGAAGGCAATGCCCTCTTCCACCGTTTGTCCGCACTTGTAGCAAGGCTGTTCCATCGGAAATGAAAGAAGGGCTTGTCTGTGACAAGTATCGCACGGAGGAGCGCGGAGGCAAGCCGCAACATGCCTGCCTTGCTGCGCCGGAAAGCTCTGCCGCAGACTTTGGATTGCCCAGTGAGGGAGGTGCTCTAGATTTCCCCGCGCTTCCCGCGGGTGCGCACATAGACCAGAGCAAAGGTCGCTCCCTTGCCCGCATCGCGCGGCTCGACCGCTACGACGTGCTGGTCATCCTCGGTGCCGGCTTTCAGTTCGGTCACCGGACCGGAATTATCGTCGCACTTTAATTCGCTGCTCTTCTTGCCGTCATTCTTGTTGTCGCTCTTGTCGTCACCGGAATCCATATCGTCATCGTGCATGTCGACATTGCCGCCATGCTTGTGGGTATGGCACTCCAGAACTTTGCCGTACTTCTTCAGCTTGTCACGATAGAAGTTGACGATCTTCCCCGGGTCGTCATCGGACTCGTAATTGGCGACGATCAACTTCATCCCGAAGGCATCGGTCAACAGGCTCAGATTCGCCTGGTCATTGTTGTGGTCGTCACCCGATTTGAGCCGTGCGCCTGGATAAAGCGGCAGCCCAGCCTTGCGCGCGTCCGCGTCGCTGCCCACGTGTAGGTCACCAACCGAGCTGCGAATGTCGAGATTCTTGTTCTGCGTAGAATCCTGCGCGAACCCAGGTAGCGCCAGCGCCGCCGACAAAACGAGAGTGAGAGTCAAATGACGAATCATGAGTAATCCTCCTGAACAATGCGAAGACAATCCCTGCCGCGACGCAGCCGCTACGTTCTCCAACTTTTAAATTTCCGCTTCCTTGCCGTGTGTACGTACGTACACCAGCGAAAAGCTCGAGCCTTTTCCTTCCGGCTCGACCGCAACAATATGCTGGTTCTCTTTCGTGCCGACTTTAAGTTCAACGTTGCTGCCGCTAGAGCCCTCGCAGGTCAGCTCACGCGAATTGTGATCCGAGCCCTTCATGTCCGCATTCACGTCGAGATGAGCCGTGTGGCATTCCAGAATGGAGCTGCCATATTTCTTGAGCTGGTCCCGGTAAAAGGCCAGCAACTTCTCCGGCGCATCATCGGACTCATATTCGAGCGCCACGACTTTGATCCCGAATCCGAAGCCAGAAATGTTCACGTTGGCGCTTTTGTCGTCGCCGCCATCTTTCTGCTTCAGCCGCGCTCCCGGATAAACCGCCAAACCTACATCACCCGCGTTCGCATCCTTGCTGACGTGAATGCCGCCCACCGGCGTACTGATGTCGACCTGCTTGTCTTGCCCGTTCTGCTCCTTCTTCACATTCACGCTGCAAGCCGGCAGCGACAGCGCGACCAACGTCGCGAACCCTAGTCCGAGCGCTCCAACGGTTTGAGGTCGGATCTTAAAATTAACGCCCATGTGAAACTCCTCCACTCGCAACCTGCGCCGGCCGCTCCATTCCCGTCCCACGCAGCGCAACATTCGGAATCGTCACCGGCAAATGCCCGCGAATCGGAATCTCTCCAAACAACGCCTTGATCGCCGCCACTTCCGAAACTGACGCATTCGAAAACGTGCACATGTAATTTTCGATCTTCAGAAAATCGCTGGCCAGGTACGGATTCCCCATTGCCACAACGGCAGTCTTCGCCGCCGCATGGTCGAGCACCTGCTGTAGCAAAGTTCCAGTCGCGTCGGCCATCGCCATAGAATTGCCCACCTTGCCCGCCGTCGGAATCACATACACCGCCGCCACCACGGTCTGTGCTTCGTCCACGGCCTTCAGAACTTCGTCGCTCATGCCCGCTGCGACGCGAGGATCCACATAAATTACACGCGCGTCCGGAATGCGCGCGCGAAACTCCCGCCCAAACGCGCGTCCCGACTCCGTCCGCACATCATCCGACATAATCACCGCCACCACCTGGTTATGCGTCTCCTCTTTATTCATGTACGGCAGCCCGGCCTTGGTGGTTCCCTTTGATTTGAGCGGAATCACCTTTCCGTTGTCGCGCACCAGCGTAATGGCTGAGTCCGCCACCTGCTGCCCAAATGTTATGTTTTCCGGCTTTCCGACAGAAGTAGCAACCGCGTTCAAATCGACCGTACGCGAGACATTCAGCCCCAGACGTCCCTTCATTTTCAGGAGCTTAAGCACAGAGTGATCGAGCCGTTGCTGAGAAATCTCGCCCGACCGGACTGCCTTGACCATGGCTTCATACGACGCCCCCAGGTCTGCCGGGATGAGCAGCAAATCGTTCCCCGCCTTGAACGCCTCCACAGCCGCCCGCCCAATGTCATTGGCAAAAAGATGCGTCAACCCCGCCATGTCAAGCGCATCGGTCACGATCAGCCCTTTGAATCCCAACTGCTTTTCGAGCAAATCGGAAACCACCGACGGCGAAATCGTAGCCACATGATTCGGGTCAGCATCAAGCGCCGGAACCGTGACGTGCGCCACCATCACCGAGTCGACGCCCGCGGCAATCGCCTGCCGAAACGGCGGCAGTTCGATCGAATCCAGATGCGCCCGGTCACCATTCACGCTGGCCACGCCCAGGTGCGAATCCGTCGCCGTGTCGCCGTGCCCGGGAAAATGTTTCACCGTCGTCAGCATCCCGCCCTCGCGCGCCCCTTTGATGTAAGCCGTCACCAGATCGCCCACCTGCTTCGGATCTTCCCCAAACGAGCGCGTGTTGATGATCGGGTTCGCCGGATTCGAATTCACGTCGGCGTCCGGAAAGAAATTCCAGTGCACGCCGACTGCCCGCGCTTCCTGCGCCGTAATGCGCCCAAAATTCTCGGCGTCTTCCATGCTGCCATCAGCTCCGAATGCCATGGCATGCGGAAAATTCGTTGTGCCCATCAACCGCGTCGCCACCCCGCGCTCAAAATCAGCCGCAATCAGCAGCGGCAGCTTCGACTCGTGCTGCAACCGATTCAACAACTCGGCGACTTCATACGGCTCGGTGCGCAACAGAAACGGCCCATCCACGTGCACCGACATGGTGAACCCGCCCACATGATATCTCTGCATCGCCTCCAGCCATTGCAGATATTCCGGGCTCTCCACGTTGAGAAAGCTCGCGCGGCACCAGATCATGAACACCTGCCCAACTTTTTCTTCCACCGAAAGCCGGCGCAGCGTCTTCTCCGCCCACTTATCCCCACGCGCCGCATTGACCGGAGCAGGGCGCGAAGATTTGTCTTTGGCGAATGTCGGCACAGCCAGGCTCAGAGCAAGAAGGAACACAAGGAGTTTTCGGAACATAGGTGGAACGATAGCAGAAGAAAGGTCCGAGGTCTTGGGGTGTTCGGAGGGAGCCCGTTTAACTTTCCGATGGCACCATTCTTCACCGTTGGCGTCATCCTGAGCGCAGCCGTTCTTCCGGCGGAGCGAAGGATCTCCCGCCACAAAGCTGTGTGCCACGGGAGATCCCTCGGCCCGCTGGTAAAAAGCGCGGGCGCTTCGGGATGACGCCTCGTGAGATTCAAGGATTCGGACGGAGCTGCTACTTGGGTGTTCGGTCTTACGGCCTCAGGATCTCGAACGCCGCGGATCAAAGAAAAGTGCTTCTACGTTTGAGGCGAATCCGATCCGCGCTCATCCGCATGAATCCGCGGTAAAAGAAGCCTCAACTCGCGCGATGGCTGCATTCTGAATCGCCGCCTCATCCCCAAATCCCTGCAACCAGCAAACCTCCGGCTCGCGCCGGAACCAAGTCATCTGCCGCTTGGCGTAGTTGCGATGCGCCTGCTGCGCGGCCGACACGGCCTGCTCGCGCGTAAGTTCGCCGCGCAGAAGCTGTACCGCCTGCTTGTACCCCAGAGAAGCCAGCGGCCGCGCCTGCGCACCATATTTCTCGAGCAAGTTCTGAGTCTCTTCCACCAGCCCGCCTTCAAACATTTGCCGCGCTCTTTGGTTGATGCGCTCATAAAGCTCCGCTCGCTCCGGATCGAGCCCCACACGCACAATGCGAAAGCCCTGCAGCGGATCGCGCCCCTGCTGCCAGAGTTCCGACATTTTTTGTCGTGAGCCGTTCTTCGAAGATGCGAGACAAACCTCAATCGCCCGAATCAGCTTGGGAATATCGTTGGCATGAATCTTCTCCGCCGTGGCCCGGTCGAGCCGCCGCAAAATCCGATGCAGATAACCCGACCCGCGCTTGCGAGAAATCTCGCGCAGCCGCTCGCGCAATTCTTCCGACCGCTGCGGCCCCGGGAATAGTCCCTCGAGCAGAGCCCGCAGATAAAGTCCCGTACCGCCGACGACGATCGGCACGTGACCTCGCCCGCTGATTTCCGCCAGCACCGGCCGGGCACGCCGGGCATATTCTCCGGCCGTGATGTACTCGGTGGGCGCGACATAATCGAAAAAATGATGCGGCGCGCGCCGGCGTTCCTCGGCAGTCGGCTTGGCCGTCCCAATATCAAACTCACGATACATTGCGACCGAATCGCAGTTGACAATCTCGCCCGCAAACTTCTCCGCCAGCGCCAGCGACAGCGCCGTCTTTCCGCTAGCCGTCGGCCCGAGGATCACCACCAGCGGCGCCAGAGGCGCAGCGATCTCGGGAGTGGCGCCGTCTTGGTCTGGGCCTGAATTCAAAGGTCTAGATTCAAAGTTTAAAGCTCAGCGCCAGCTCCAGTGAATGTCGCGCCAGTAGCGAAGCAGCGTGAGCACCAGCAGCAGAAATGCAATCAACAGCAGCCCGGTAGTTTCCGTCGCGTAGGCCGCATGCCGGCGATGCTTGTGATCGTCCTCGGGATCGTTACCGCTCACGCGCACATTGTACGCCCGCAATGCCGAGGTCCGAAGTCGAAGCCCGGATGCTAAACTACGGCGTCGTGCCGCAAAATCGCAGCCGCGTAGCCCGCTTTGGAGTTTTCGAACTCGACCTCAGCGCAGGCGAACTGCGCAAGAGCGGAGTTAAGCTCCGCCTGCAAGGCCAGCCCTTCCAGGTGCTCGCCCTGCTGCTCGAGCGCGCCGGAGAAGTCGTCACCCGCGAAGAGTTGCAGCAGAACCTCTGGCCCTCCGACACCTTCGTCGACTTTGACCACAGCCTCAACACCGCGGTCAACAAAGTCCGCGAAGCCCTCGGCGACTCCGCCTCCAGCCCCCGCTACGTCGAAACCCTAGCCCGCCGCGGCTACCGCTTCATCGCGGAAGTCCATGGAGAAGTTCATGCCGAAGTTAATGCGGATTCTCGCGTCGTTTCGTCTTCCGACGTTAACGCCAGCTTTTCCGCGGATGCATCCACACAATCGCCGCCTACACCGGCAAGCATCGTGGTCCCCCGCGAAATCCCTACCCCAATCCCACCTGCCGCACCAGATCCCCCAATCACGCTGCATCCCGAACTCGAAGTGCCCATCCCCCGCCGCGCAATCACCCGCGGCCTTTTCGCCCTGACCCAGATCATGTACCTGTGCTTCTATCTCTCGGCCCTGTTTCTCCTGCGCTACGTGCAAGAAATCGGCGACTCCATCCGTCGCCCCTGGGGCGAGATTCTCGTCGGCGCCGTCCTGATCACCGCCGGCGTCGGCATCCCTCTTCGCCTGTACCTGCTCTCGGCCGTAAGCTTCGACTACCAGCGCCTGGGCGAAAAATTCCGCCAGATATTCCCGTTCGTCCTCGCTATCGACCAGCTGTGGGCCGTCGCTCCATTCCTGCTCATCGACCAAATCGGCCTGGGCGCAGCCTTCGCCGTCAGCGCCGCCCTGCTATATCTCCCCTTTTCCGAGCGCACCCTGATTAGAATGGCGTATCTTGGACCGCGGACACATTAGCGGATAATTTCCATGGAACCAACCTCACCGATCGCCCGTACCATCGTCTAAGAGGGCAGGCAGAGGCTTGTCTGCTCGGAGGATCTTATGAAACTCGCTGCAATGAAGATAAAGATGCAGATGAAGCGCCTGCCGCTCGCAATCCTGGCTGTCACGGCCGTTGCGGTTCTATCGGCCGCATCCGCCCGCGCCGACGAATGGTCGAAGACCTACACCCTCAGCGGCAAGCCCGACCTGCGCATCGAAACTTCCGACGCCAACATCCGCGTCACCACCTGGGACCAGAACACGATCGAAGCCAAGGTGATCACCTCGCACTACAAAATCGGCGAGGGCGGCATCCGCGTCGAAGAGCACCAGTCCGGCGACTCCGTCGAAATCAACGTCCACTTCCCGCACAACATCAGCGTGGGATTCATGCACGTCGACTGGGGCCACAAGGTCGACATCATTATCCAGATGCCGCGAGAGGGCAAGGTCGACTTGCGGACTGGCGACGGCAAAATCGAACTCGCCGGCCTGAAGGGTGAAATGAAACTGCACACTGGCGACGGCTCCGTGAACCTGGAAGGCGTCGACGGCAATCTCCGCGCCTCCACCGGCGACGGACACATCAACGCCCAAGGCCGCTTCGACGATCTCGAACTCAAAACCGGCGACGGCCACGTCAACGCCCGCGCCACCTCCGGCTCCACGCTCGCCACAGGCTGGCGCCTCGAAACCGGCGACGGCAGTGTCTCCCTCGAAGTCCCCGCCGAACTCGCCGCCGACGTCGACCTGCACACCAGCGACGGCCACATCGACCTCGACATGCCCATCACCACCGAAGGCAAAATCCGCGAAAACGAAATCCACGGCAAACTCAACGGCGGCGGCAGCCCGCTCACCATCCACACCGGCGACGGCTCCATTCACCTGCGCAAAGGCTAGAAAAGAATTCGATGGCGTCATCCCGACCGGAGCCGCTTTGGTAGACCCCCGGCTTTAGCCGGGGGCGCGCGAAGCGCGGCGAAGGGAGGGATCTCCCGCTCATCGGCATTGGCAGAACACCACTCCACCGTCATCATTCCAGGCTGTCAGACACTCATGGTATACTGTCTGACACCATGGCTTCGCAGCGCATTACCGTCCGCGTCCCCAAAACCCTCGGAACTTTGCTGCGCGACCGCTCCCGCGCCAAAGGGCAAACTCCGTCCGACCTCGTTCGCCTTGCGCTGGAAAGCTATCTCGGTCGCCATCGCGCCCCGCATTCCGCCTACGAACTGGCGGAAGCGGCGGGACTGGTCGGCTGCGTCGTCCGTGCGCCGAAAGACCTGAGCACGAATCGTCGCCTCTTGGAAGGCTTCGGAAAAAAGAAATGAAGCGGGTCCTGGTAGACACCGGCCCCCTTGTCGCGATTCTTTCCCGCGACGATCAGCATCACGCCGCTTGCGTGAACGCCCTGCGCGACCTCCCCGGCCCGCTTCTTTCCTGCTGGCCCGTGATCACTGAAGCAGCGTGGCTCCTGAGAAAATCACCGCGAGCGGTTCAGCAACTGTTGCGCAGCATCGATGGCAGCTTTCTCGAATTACTGCCTCTGGCGGGCGCCGAAGCCGAATCCATCTCGACCTTAATGAAGCGCTACGAGGAGATCCACCCCCAACTGGCAGCCGTAGCCTTGGTCTATCTCGCGAGCCGTGAAAAGATCGAAACCATTTTCACCCTGGACCAGCGCGATTTCTCCATCTACCGATCCGGACGCAAAACCAGTTTTCGAATTGTTCCAGAGATCGACTAGCTACGCCCCTAAACCCTCGGCCGGTCCCCGAACAGAATCATCCGCATCGAGATGCTGCCAAAATCGAATCCTTCATACGGATACGACACCGCATCCCGCTCATCCGTCGCGCCCATGCAATACAGCAGCGGCAAATAATGTTCCACAGTCGGATGCGCAGTCTCCAGCAGAGCTTCGCCCCATTTCTGCGGCGCGGCCAGCGAGCCCGCATCATGCGCGTCGACCGCGCTCTTTACTCTGCCATCAAATTCCACCGCCCAGTCATACGCGCCGTGCGGCTCATCCCAATCGAGCCGGCCCAGATTGTGCACAATGTTGCCGCTCCCTAAAATCAGCACCCCGCGCTCGCGCAGCGACCGAATCTCGCGCCCCAGTTCGAGATGCTCCTTAAAACTACGCTGCTCGCTCAGACTCACCTGAAACGCCGGCACGTCCGCCTCCGGATACATATGCCGCAACACGCTCCACGAGCCGTGATCCAGCCCCCACTCCCGATCGGGCACAATCTCGGGCACAATCTTCCGATCCCCTGCCAGTTTCTTCGCCTCTTCAGGCGCTCCGGGCGCGGGATACTCCACTTCATACAACGGCCGCGGAAATCCATAAAAGTCATGAATCGTCTTCGGACGCGCAGACTCCAACACGCGGGACTCCGGCGTAACCCAATGCGCCGACACCACGCACACCGCCTTCGGCTTGGGCAGCCGCCCGCTCAGCCCTTGCAACGTCTCAGTAAACGCATTGCGCTCAATGGCGTTCATCGGCGACCCATGCCCGACGAACAACACCGGCATTTTCTCGGACGTTTCCATGTTAACTATCTGATTATCGGAACAGGAAAACGATTCGCCGACAGAACGTTGCGCTCCGCGCGGTCCTACTCCAACTCACCCTTGTCAGGGTTGTAGTAGTAACGGAACCGCAGCTCGAGATACGGCCCCTTGAATTCGCTGGGTAACGGCGGAAACGGATCCGACCCCGTGATGCTGCCCCATGCCGGCCGGTCCAGCGCCACATCGCCGGAAGAAACTCTCAGCGTCAACCCCTGCACATGTCCGTCGGGCATAATCGCAAAATCCAGCGCCAGCTTGCCCTTCTTCATTTCAGCCGACTCCGGAATCAACTCGTACCAGTGCTCCCGAACCTCCTGCAAAACGCGCTGCAGATATGGCGCGAAGTCAACGCCCTGGGTATCGCTGAGAATCTCAAGATTGCCATACTGCCGGCCATGCGACGGACTGTTTATGCCGAATCCGCCTTCCTGCCCGCCTCCTGAACGGCTGGCCGCCGCCCCTTGCGTGGCCTCCTGAATCGCCTGGCCAGGAGTCATCGCCTCATACTTGCTGAAAGAATTGTTCGGATGAGCCGGCGCTTGCAACTGCGCCGTCTGGTCGGTCTGGAACTGTGGACGCGTCGTCGGCTGCTGGTTCTGCGATAAAGCTTGCGGCGCCGGTTGCGGCGCACGCGGACCCCTCATTCCCGGAGCCCCCGGAGGCGGCGTCGCCAGAACCTTCTTCAAGTCCTTCGGATCCAGCTGCGGATGCCGCGACATCGCGATCCGATCCTTATCTGACGCAACATTCGTGTTCGGCCTCCGCGTCAGTTTCTGTGCGTCGGGCGGAAGCGCAAGGTAGGTAAAGTTCTTGTTCTTGGTCGCGTCCACCGGAACCGCCACCACGTGGTGCCACACATTTTTCTCGATCCACGGCAAATACACCACGATCATGAACACGAGCAGATGGACGATGACCGAGATCCATGCCGCTTCCCGCTTGCGCGATCTCTGCAGATCGTCCTGCAATTGGATCAACAGGTGCGGCACCCGGGAATCCAGATCCCGGTACGCGGTTTCCCAGTCTTGGGTATCGTAAAGCCCCAGCTGCTCCGGTTGCGGCTTCTCGGGAGCAACCGGGTCCTGGAATGGAATTTGCGTAATCGGCATGCGCTGGGCTTGGACTATAGAGGCGTCGCTGTAAAGCTTAGATGCATCCGCCCGTCGTTCAGATTAAACGTTCAGACAAATCGAACCGACCGAGCGAAGAACTAAGTTAGACACCGAATACACGCGCGCCGTTGCATCCGGCCTTCCTCGCATCCGGCCATCATGAAAGCGACGCAGCGCGCAGTGCTCTACAACCAACTTCTTTCTATTTTCGCATCTTTGCCGTCTTCTGCCCATCCACAAATCGCCCGCGACTTAGCTCTGTAAACATATGTAAATGCAGATGATTTCCAAGACCTGAGGGTGCCCCATTCTAACGTCGCGGCTTTTGCGGCGTCAGAGTGGGGATTTTGAACTTTTGCAGCGCCTTACCGACAGGATTTTTGGGAAGTCGGTATTCTCTCCTGAAGGGCTTTCCAAGGATAGCCGGCCAGAGTTCAGACGCGCGAGCCACGCTCAGTGCTTCGTCTTCGCAATCCCCGCCAAGTCCGCTTTCTTCCCATGCTCGCGAATCGCCGCCACAATCTCCAGCGCCAGAGCCAGCGCACGCCGCCCATCCTCCAGCGGAACATCGGGAACCGAACGCTCCTGCACCGCCCGCAGAAACGACCTCAACTCCGCATGCAGCGGCTCTTCCGACGCCACCGGAACCTTCGTCACCCCAATCTGCGGATTCACCGAAGGATTCGCCGGCGCCTCATCCTGTCCGACGGTGAACACCAGCACTTCCTGCCGTCCATAGTCGAGCGACACATACTGCCGAGGCTGAAAAAAGCGCAGCTTGCGCACACGCTCCGTAGAAACCCGGCTGGCCGTGAAGTTCGCCACGCACCCTGATTCGAACTCCAGCCGCACGTTCGCGATATCCACTTTCCCCGACAAAATCGGCAGCCCCACCGCCCGCACTTCCTTCACCGGAGATTTCGCAAACGCCAGCACAATGTCCAGATCGTGAATCATCAAGTCGAGCACCACATCCACATCAAGCGATCGCGGTGTAAACACGCTCAACCGGTGCACCTCAAAAAACATAGGCTGGGTCAGCAACGGAACCGTCGCCCGCACCGCCGGATTAAACCGCTCCAGATGTCCAACTTGCGCAACCCGCTTGTGCGTAGCCGCGAGCGCGACCAGTTGTTCCGCCTCCGCCAGCGTGGCCGCCAGGGGTTTTTCGATCAGCACATCCACGCCCTTCTTCATCAACTCGCCGGCCACACTCAAGTGATGCACCGTAGGAGCCGCCACCGACGCGGCCTGCACCTCACTGTGCGTGGTCAGCATCTGGTGCACCGACCCAAACCCCTTGCACCCAAACTCGCGCGCCACCGCATCCGCACGGCTCGTATCCGGATCGACCACTCCCAGCAGCCGCACCGGCTCCCCCTGCAGCTCGAGTTCCTTATAAACTCGAGGATGATTGCGTCCGAAAACGCCCACGCCCACAACGGCGACGGTAGTCGGATTCTGCGATGGCCGATTTTCTGATGGCAGGAGAAATTCTCAGTGGCCGGTTGCCGGAACCAAATTGTAAACGTTAGCGCAGGAAAGAGCATCAGCGGTTAACGCGTGAAAAGAACGCGACAGATTTTGGGTAGGGCACGGCTTGAGCCGTGCCATTGCCGGCGGAGAAGTTCGGGGCTTTAGCCCCTGAGGGATGTGCTCGACGCCGCGAAGCGCTTTTGCAACGTCGCTTTCTGAAATTCTATCGAGAGGACCAACACCCGCATGCGAACCATCGCCCTGCTCACCATCTCCAACATCTTCATGACCTTCGCCTGGTACGGCCACCTGAAATTCCGCGAAGTCCCACTCTACAAAGTCATCCTGATCAGCTGGCTGATCGCCTTCTTTGAATACTGTTTTCAGGTCCCGGCCAACCGCATCGGCTCCTACGAATTCACCGCCGCCCAACTCAAAACCATCCAGGAAGTCATCACCCTGACGGTCTTCGCCGCCTTCTCGGTCCTCTATCTGAAGCAACCCCTGCGCTGGAATTATCTAGCCGGCTTCGCCTTGATCGTCGCCGCCGTAGCCGTGATCTTCAAAAAGTGGTGAGGGGAAATCCCACGGCGATCCAAAAGGTTTAGGCGTTCTTGATGCCGGCGCAAGAGTGTAGGTTCAGCCGTTCCCGAAGCCCATGCGCAACCGTGAAAGAGCGGCGCTTCAGCGCCGCGTAACGCGGTAAAAATGAATGCTGGGCTTCAGCCCCTGAGGGAAGCCTTCTTCAAAATCGCAATCTGCCCGGCATGATAAAGCTCATGCTGCGCAATCCCGTGCAGCAAATGATAAAAATCATACCGCTTCCCCGGACACCGATCCCAAAGCCGCGCATCCGGCAGCCCCGCGACCGTCTTCACCAAAGTCTCGTGCGTCCGCTTCGTCTCCGCAACCGCCTTGCGCCAAGCACCTTCCGTCACCGTCGTCACCGCCGGAAAATTCGCCAACCCCTTCGGCTGCCACTTCTCCCCACTCAGCCTGCGCAACCCCGCCTCGTCCCACACCGCAATATGCAGCACCAATTCCCAAATGCTGTGAACTCCGCTCAGCGGCTGAGCCGCAGCCGTACCCGCATCCACATCCTTCAGCAGTTCCAGCAGCGCCGGCCCATGCCACGCACCGCCATCAAACGCCCGCCGAAGTTGATCCGCAATCTGCGCCGCTTCAGATGCTCTCGCGTCTCTTCATGAAACTTTCTCCTCCGCCACCATCGCAATCCCCGCAGCGTTCGCCGCCTCCATCACTTTCTGCCCATCCAGCAACAAACATTTCCCCGCATCCAAAGCCAGACACGTCGCCCCCGCCGCCGCCATCACTTCAATCGTCTTCACCCCGACGACCGGCACATCAAACCGCATATCCTGATTCGGCTTGGCAATCTTCACCACAGTAAGCGCGCGGCTGAGCGTAGAAGCATCTCCACGCCCATCTGAGGATAACGACCGCATAATCTCCCCCGCGCGGAAAATCGTAGCGTCCGTCCCCTCCATCGCCTCAACCGCCACGCACGCCGATTCCGCAATCACCACCGTCTGCCCAATATCCAGCTGCGCCAGCTGCCGCGCCACGCCACGCCCATATGCAATATTCTTGAGCTCCTGCTCACCAGGCGAGCGCGCAGTCAGCACCCCAGCCTTCACCAGCAACGGCTCCAGCAGCCACGTAGATTTCTCCAGCATGATCCCCTCATCCCCCAGCACCTTCGCGATCGCCCCCAGCAGCGAATCCGTATTCCGCGTCGTCAGCGACAGCAAAAGCTTCGCCAGCCGCCAGTCCGGCCGGATGCTCGAAAAAATCTGCTTATGCCGCACCTGCCCCGCCATCACCGCGCGCCGCACGCCCTCCCGCTGAAACATCTCAATCAGCTTCGACAACTCGCCCAGCGACAGCCAGTGCACCGCCGCCGCCCCATGCGCCTCAATCTCCGGAAAAGTCTCCTCCCGGATCGCCGCCACCACGACGTCATACCCTTGAGCCCGCGCCGCCTCCAGCACGAGAAACGGAAACTTGCCATTGCCGGCGATGAGCCCGAGTTTTTCCCCCGCAGACGCCATTAGCTGGATTCTCGAAATAGGCGGGAAAACAAACCACCGCCGGTCGAGGTTACAGGCTTTAAGACCTCAAACCGGTCATTGATCAATCTATCGTGCTTGAATCCGACAACCGCATCAGCGAGTTCGAGCGGCGCGTCAAACACGTAATCCACTTCGCGAGCACCTTCATCTTCCCGTTGCTGTGCCGCGAGTAAACGCTCTTTGACAGCGATATACTGCCGCGGCGGTGAGCCACGCTCTTCCAGATGCCGCAGACCTCTCTCCGACTCGTGACTGACTTTCCAGATCAGATTGCCCCCGTTCCACTCCTCTGCTGAAGAGAACATCACGTGCTCTTCGATTGCGGCCGCGACAACATCGGTTGCTGCCGACACCCGCCGAAGCGTGCGTTCGAGGACGAACCGATGCCCGCACTCGTTAATGACCACGACATACCATCCGTTATCAAGGCGCACACCGCAGAACATGCTCTCCGGCTCTTGCTCGAGTTCCCCGACGGAGAAAGACCTAACAACTCAGCAGCTTGTACCGCGGTCTTGTCCTTAAACGCAATCCAGGAAATCGCGTAGCCCATGTCTCATTCAGCTCCTACGTATTCATTGCAGCGCCGAGTCGCCAGTGATTTCGCTGGCCACTAATCCCTGGCCACTGGCCGCTGATCCCTGATCCCTGACCACTTACTTCGCCGCCCCATACCCCCGCCACAAATACTCCAGCGCCTCGCCCAGCGTCTGCCGTCGCACCGCCCCGTCTACGTGCCCAGCATTCCGCGCAAATACAAACTGGTAGTGATATCCCTTCGCCGCCAGCGCTTTCGCCATCAGCTCGTTGGCCAGAACCCAGTCGTGCATGTTGTCCCGCATCAAATTCGGATTAAACAAATCCCGGTCCCCCACTTCCATCCACATTCGTATCGGCTTCGCCACGCTCTCCGGGATGAGCTGCTCGTGAAATCCCCACGCCCCATGCGGCGTCTGCGCATTCCACGGCCACTGCTGATTAATAAATGTCCCCGAATAGGTGAGCACGCGGTGGTACCACTCCGGGTGATACCACGCCATAATCAACGCGCACGACCCTCCCGAACTCCCACCCATCGTCGCCCGCCCCTCCGGATCTTTCGTCAGCTTCACATGGGCCTGCGCCTCGACCAGCGGCAAAACTTCCTTCTCCACAAACTCTGCATACACTCCCGACGTCGTGTCGTATTCCAACCCGCGTTCACTCCCCTGCGCGTCCCCGCTCCCATTGCCAATCGAAATCGCAACCATCGCGGGGACTTTGTGTTGCGCAATCAAAGCATCCAGAGTGGAGAAGAGCAGCCGGTCCGGCCCATCCGCTCCCACAATAAACGGCGCAACGCTCCCCGCGACATACTGCTTAGGAACATACACGGCCACCTTCCGCGTGTAAGCCGCAGGATGACTGGTCGTCACCATCAGCTTCGCCGGATCGCCCGGATCCGGCGTCCCAAACGTGCCCGCATCCCGCGCAATCCCCGGATAAATCTTGCTGTCCGCCGAGTTCATCGTGAACTCAATCACGGCCCCCTTAGGAATTCCATTCTGCGCAGCCGCATCGGCAGGCACCGCATGCGTAGGCCCGAGAATAAAATTTCCGTCCGCATCCGCCGGCGGATTCGCCCCGTCCGGCAATTCCTTCGCCGGAACATACCCGGGAGCATGAGGATCCCGCGTCGGCGGCGCCGGCCATTCCACATGTTGCGCCGTATGTTGAACCGGCGGAGAAGTCTGGCCGGCGACGGGATTGACAGCCGTCAGCCCAGCCACCAGGCAAATGCCAAAACATCGCGGTATCGTCATCGATAACTCCTTTCTCCGAACTTCGAGTCAGTCTAGCACCCGGCCTAAAAAAGAAATGTCATCCTGAGCGTAGGAACTGTTTCGCGAAGCGAAGCAGTTTCGCAGTCGAAGGATCCCTACCCCTTCGCTACAATGTCTGTGATTTAACGTTTGATATTGAATGTTCTGATGTCTCGAATCCTATGCTCCCCATCCCGCTTCTCTTTCATCTCGCCACCCGTCTAACGTCCGAAGGAGCCCTGCCCATGCACGCCGATCTCCCAACCGTCCTGCGCTACGCATCCGGCGCGTTAGCGTTGTTCGTCGCCTCAACTCTGATTGCACAAACTCCAGAGCGCGATCGCAGCAAACTCCCCGACGAATACAAATGGGACCTCACTGCCATCTATCCCTCCGACCAAGCCTGGCGTGCCGCGAAAGAGAAGCTGGCGGCCGAACTCCCCAACCTACGCCAGTACCAAGGCACGCTGGCGTCATCCCCATCCCGCTTAGCGGAAGCACTAGAAATGCAAAGCACCTTCGACAAAGAACTCAGCCGCCTCTTCGTCTACGCCGCGATGAAGTCCGACGAGGACACCCGCGTCAGCACCTATCAAGCCATGCAGCAGGAAATGATTCAGCTCGGCTCCGTCCTCGGCACCGAATCCGCCTTCATCGAACCCGAAATCCTAAAAATGGACAACTCGACCGTCGAGCGATTTCTAGCCGAAGAGCCTCGCCTGCAAGTCTTCCGCCATGAACTCGAAGACATCGCCCGCCGCCGCGCCCACACCCTCAGCAACTCCGAAGAAAAACTCCTGGCCGCATCCAGCGTGATGGCCAGCGGCCCCTCCAGCGTCTTCGGCATTTTCGCCGACGCCGATTTCCCCTATCCCAACGTCACCCTCAGCGACGGCAAGACCGTCAAGCTCGACAAAGCCGCCTTCGCTCTCTACCGCGCGTCACCGAATCGCGAAGACCGCCAGAAAGTCATGGAAGCTTTCTTCACCACGCTGGGAAAATATAGCGGCACCTTCGGCTCCATCATGAATTCCAATGTTCAGACCTCCGTCTTCTACGCCCACGCCCGCCATTACGACAATGATCTCGAAGCAACTCTCAACCAGCCCAACATTCCCGTCTCCGTCTACTCACACCTGGTCGACGGAATCAATCGCAACCTGCCCACCTTTCATCGCTACCTGAAACTCCGCAAACGCATGATGGGCCTTCCCGACCTCCACTACTACGATCTCTACGCTCCGCTAGTATCCTCGGTCGACACAAAATATCCCGTCGACGCAGCCGAAAAAAATATCCTCGCCGCTCTCGCCCCGCTCGGCCCCGAATACGCCGCCGGAACCAAGCGCGCCTTCACCGAGCGCTGGATCGACATGTATCCCAACGAAGGCAAAACCTCCGGAGCCTATTCCAACGGTGGAGCCTACGACGTTCACCCCTACATGCTGCTCAACTACAACGGAAAGTACGACGACATGAGCACGCTGGCCCACGAACTCGGCCACACCATGCACAGCTACTTCTCGAATAAAACGCAGCCCTATCCTTTATCTTCCTATCCGATTTTTGTAGCCGAGGTCGCTTCCACCTTCAACGAAGCTCTGCTCATCGACTACATGCTCAAGCAGATCAAAGACGACGCAACCCGCCTCTCGCTCCTTGGCAATTATCTGGAGAGCATCAAAGGAACCGTCTTCCGCCAGGCCCAGTTCGCGGAATTCGAGCTGCGCATGCACGAGATGGTCGAAAAAGGCCAGCCCCTCACCGGCGACGCCCTCTCGAAACTCTACGGCGAAATCGTCAAGACTTACTACGGCCACGATCAAGGCATCTGCATCGTCGACGACTACATCGCCAACGAGTGGGCCTACATTCCCCATTTCTACAACTCGTTCTACGTCTTCCAGTACGCGACGTCCTTCACCGCGTCGTCCGCCTTGTCCGAAAAAGTGCTCTCCGGCGAGCCCGGAGCCACCGCCCGCTACCTGAAATTCATTTCCTCCGGAAAATCAAAATATCCCATCGACCTGCTGAAAGAGGCCGGCGTCGACATGACCACCGACGAACCCCTCGACCTCACGGTCAAGAAGATGAACCGCGTAATGGATGAGATGGAGAGATTGCTGGACAAGAAAGGAACGTCGTCTGCAGGAAACTAATCTCCTTGGGTTATGAGTGGAATGGCCTTATTTCGTCAGCTATACTGCAACGACCGCTGCAAGAAACAGTTCGGCCGCTCTCATCTCGCATGACCAGGTACACAGAAATCACGGATTCCAAGCTTCAGTCAAGAGTCCGCGCCCGTTATAACACTGACATAGCTGCTCTTGAGGCACTAGGATTCCGCCGCCTGACGTTCAAGCTGGAAACACGCGCTCCGCTTTCAGCTCTTATTTACCTTCCACTGTTGCCGCTGATGCTTCGGGCAAAGGAAGTTCTTGTTTTCCCTTTTCCACTGCGTCTTGCGGCAGCGAATGTGCTCTTCGTCCATGCGGAACCTTCCTCAATCGCCAGTTGCATGGGGCTGGGTATTAAGCTTTACACCAACTTCTCCGATGGCTCACTGTTGATTTCGTCCACAGTTCAGTATCACGCTGCCCTTCAGGAGCCAGCTTTGCAGAAGCCGACATTGCAGATAATCAGAACTCCACCGCGCAATACAGTCAATGACGCTTGGCTGTCGCACAAGAGCCGGGTTGCTGAGTTGGAAGCGATCGGGAACAAGATCTGCGGTACAAGCTCATTCGCCGATTACGTTGAAATTTCTGAGCGAGAAGAAGCTGGGCTCCGTCATGCCGAGTCTGCACTTCCGTAATGGTTTCCTCAATTGGCGAAAAATCCCGACTACACTGGTCCGGGCTCTATTCGGAATCCGTGCGCGCCGCCCGCTTACTTGATAATCCCCCGCTCCGACGCCTCAATAAACCGAATCAACATCTCCACATCCTCGCCCCGATCCGGTTCAGCCTTCAGCTTCTCCAGCGCCTGCGAAGTATTCATCTTCGAAGCCAGCAGAATCTTGTAAGCGTGATGAATCTTCGCAATCCGCTCCTGCGAAAACCCACGCCGCTCCAGACCAACTTTATTCATTCCATAAGCATGCGTATCGCGCGCCGCCGAAGTCATCGAGTACGGCAAAACATTCTGCGTGATCGTCGTCCCGCCGCCAATATAAGAATGCGCCCCAATCCGCACGTACTGGTGCACCGGACACAGCGCTCCCACCACCGCCCACTCTTCCACCGTCACATGTCCGCCCAGGGTCGCGCCGTTCACCAGCATGGCATGATCCTCAATCACGCAATCGTGCCCAATATGCGTGTACGCCATGATCAGCAGATGGCTGCCCACCTTAGTAAGCCCGCCGCCCTTCGCCGTGCCGCGATTGATGGTCACATACTCGCGAATTTCATTATGGTCGCCAATCTCCAGCCGCGTCGGCTCGCCCCGATAAGTCACATCCTGCGGCGCCATCCCAATCGCACAAAAAGGAAAGAAAGCATTGTCAGCCCCAATTTTCGTCGGCCCCTCAATCGCCACATGCGACCCCAGCCGACAACCTTCCCCCAGCTCCACGTCGGCCCCAATCACGGAATAAGCCCCAACCGTGCAAGACTGCGGAACCTTAGCGCGCGCATCAATCAGGGCCGTAGGATGGATGTTCATAAACGAAAGGAAGCCAGAAAGTGAAAGAGTAAGAGCTAAGAGATTGTGTGGGTCCGGGTCTCTGACCCGGACGGGCCGAGCGAAGCTCGGCTGCAACCGCAGCCAGCAGCCTACCCTCCGCTTTCGCTCGCCCGCCCCCGCGAGCTATCAATCAGCTGGCAAGAAACCGCCGCCTCTGCCACGCGCTTCTCTCCCACGTAAGCGTAGCCCTGCATTTTCGCCGCGGTCATCCCCGGCACCGATCGCCAGCCCTTGACCTCGACTTCCAGCCGCAACTGGTCGCCCGGCCCCACCGGCTTGCGAAACTTCGCGCGCTCAATCCCGGTAAACACCATCACCTTGTCGCTGCGGTCTTCCACCTCGGTCAGCAGCAGCGCCCCGCCAGCCTGCGCAATCGCCTCCACAATCAGCACCCCCGGCATAATCGGCAAACCAGGAAAATGCCCCACAAAAAACGGCTCATTGATCGTCACGTTCTTGATGGCGACAATGCGCTCTTTGCGCTTCAGCTCCAGCACCCGGTCAATCAACAAAAACGGATACCGGTGCGGCAATATCTTCAAAATCTCGTGGATGTCGAGCCCGGTCTTCGCAGCCTCCGGCACAGGATTGCCCTCATTCATGTTGTTCTCAAACTCGCTGGTCCAAATCGCATCTTCTCAAAACAGCCTGAAGATTATACTGTACAGCTTGCGCCGGAAGGCTAAAGCCCTCGCGGTCTGAACCTGTCTCAAGAAGGCGTCATCCCGGCCGGAGCCGTTCTTCCGGCGAAAGGAGGGATCTCCCGAGGCAGACTCTCAGCAGGATTTTCCAGTCCGCGCAAGAGAACCAGACGTAAGAAAAATGCCAACCAGAAAAAAAGCAGCTTCAAAGTCACCCGACCCCCTCTGGGCCGAGCGCCTACTCTACTTCGAATCCCGCCAGGAAAAAATCGTCCAAACCATCCGCGAGTTCGTCGAGATCGAATCCCCCAGCGACCACAAACCCTCCACCGACCGCATGGGCGCCTTCCTCGCCGGATACTTCGAAGCCGTCGGCGGCCACGCCCACGTTCACCACGCCACCGACTTCGGCGATAACGTCCAAATCGATTTCCCCGGACGCGATAATCCTGGACGCGACACACAAAAGCCAGTCCTGCTCCTAGGCCACTTCGACACCGTCTATCCCCTAGGCACCCTGGCCACCATGCCGAGCCAGGTCGCCGACGGCCGCCTGCACGGCCCCGGCGTCCTCGACATGAAATCCGGCATAGCGCTCATGCTCTACGCCATCGAAGCCCTGCAGTCCTGGCACGCCGAGCTGCCCCGCCCCGTCACCGTCTTTCTAGTTTCCGACGAAGAAGTCGGCAGCTATTCCTCCCGCGCCATCACCGAAGCCCTCGCCAAAGATTCCGCGGCAGTCCTGGTGCTCGAACCCGCCGGCCCGCGCGGCGCCGTCAAAACCGCCCGCAAAGGCGTCGGCGAATACACGCTGACGGTGCACGGCATCGCCGCCCACGCCGGCCTCGACCCCGGCAAAGGCCACAGCGCCATCCTCGAACTCGCCCGCCAAATAGTCGCCGTGTCGAAGCTAAACAATCTGTCGCAAGGCCTCTGCGTAAACCCCGGCGTAATTCGCGGCGGAACGCGCACCAATGTGATTGCCGCCGAAGCCGTCACCGAAATCGACGTGCGCATCCAGCAGTCCAAACAAGCCGCCGCGCTAGACCGCAAACTACGCGCCCTGAAGCCCTTCGACAAACACTGCAAACTCTCAATCGATGGCGGCATCAACCGCATGCCCATGGAACGCACCGCAGGCGTAGCCGCGCTCTACGCCAAGGCGCAGTCGATCACCAAACAAATCAACTGGAAGCTAGAAGAAGCCGCCGTCGGCGGCGGCTCCGACGGAAATTTCACCGCAGGCCTCGGCATCCCCACGCTGGACGGCATGGGCGGCGCTGGTCAAGGCGCACATGCCACCCACGAACACATCATCATCTCCGAACTACCGCGCCGCGCGCTTCTTCTAGCCGGAATGATCGAGAGCGCCTGAACAGTTTAATCAAGGTTCGTTCGTAGTCTGATCAAGAAATCGCCTCGATCAAGAAAGCGCCTTTGGGTGGCGCAGCGCTTTCAGCGCTGCGATCAGATTCCTTTTTTCGGTAAAGGCTATTAGCCTCTGAGGCCCCTGCATTTGCCGCTGGCGAATGAAATCACGGCGCCACAGCGAACACCAGAAAGTAATCCATCTTGTCGCCCTTCACAAAATCGTACTGCTTCAGCAGTTCGAAGCCCGCCTCTTTCGCCTCGCGAATCACAATGTCGCGCCCCACCCCATGATCCTCCCCATTGCCGTTGCGGTCGATCACTCCCACCTTCGCCGCCGGCCGCAGCGCCCCGCGCAGGTTCCGCAACAAAACCACAGGCTGCGCCACCTCGTGATAAGTCTTCAGCATCAGCACCGCGTCGACCGAACTCGGCGGCAGAAGCGGGTCGTCGGCCTTACTTAAAATCGTCTTCACATTCTGCAACTGTTCTTTCTGCGCGCGCGCCCCAATATACTTCACCGCCTCAGGATTAATATCGACCGCGAACACCACTCCGCTCGCTCCCACGCGCCGAGCCGCGCGAACCGTGAACCATCCCGATCCCGCTCCAATATCAGCCACCGACTTTCCCGGTGCGATGCCGAGAATATCCATCACACGGCTGATCTGCAGCCGCTCGTCGCGCCCCGGCGAATCGAACACCGAAAGGTCTCCCGTATACGGTTCGCTGGTCTTGCGTTGCTCGGCAGTCGCCGTACCTGACGCGGAGTTTTGCCCGAAAACGGCCCCAGCGTTCGGCAACGTATTCAAAAGAAGCAGCGCCAACGCGAGCGCGACCACACGACGACTTGCCATGCGAACCTCCGCACCGAGTATATTCAGCATATTCTTCATGGACTCTCTCAATCTCGTCACGCGTGAGCGCCTCTGCGCAAGCCAATACGTGAGAATGTATGATGTTGATGCAGTTTGAGTATTCCACGACGGCTTGTCATCCTGAGCGCAGCCGTTTTTCAGGCGGAGCGAAGGATCTCCCCCTTAACAAGCTCAACGCGTAAGCCCAACTGCGTCAGTATCGAATGCCGCGGCAGTTTTGACTCTAACCTCGCAGTAGCCTAAACTTTTTTCAGGCGCCCGCCTGTGCGCTGTATTCGCCAACCGTCGCAGTGGAGGATTCATGGGTGAGTTTTCGATCTGGCATTGGCTATTAGTGCTCGCGCTAGCCTTCCTGCTATTTGGCACCAACAAGCTAGGCGAAGTCGGCAAGGGCTTGGCCGAAGGCATCCGCAACTTCAAGGCCGGCATGCGAGAACCCGAGCCCGAGAAGAAAGATCCGCCGAAGGAAGATGAAGCAAAGAAAGAAGACGTGCAGAAGTAAGATGTGCAGAAGCTAAGATGCAAATTAAGTATTAAGCAGAGAAGTCCTGACCTTCCAGGCCCCGCTCCCGCAGCATCCGCCACGCCAGCGCCACCGGCAATCCCACCACGTTCGAGTAATCGCCCTCAATCCGCGGAATCCACCGCGAAGCCATCCCCTGAATCGCGTAAGCTCCCGCCTTATCCATTGGCTCACCCGTCGCCACGTACTCGCGAATCTCCGCGTCCGACAATTCGTTCATGGTGACAAGCGTAGTCTCAGAAGCGGTTGTCAGTTCCTCGTTTCTCGACGGCCCTACCAGGCACACGCCAGTAATCACGCGATGCACCTGCCCCGAAAGCAGCCGCAACATGCGCGCCGCATCTTCCGCATCCGCCGGCTTGCCAAGGATCAGCTCATCAACGACCACAATCGTATCCGCGCCCAGCACCACATCCTGAGTCTGCGAACCGACGCTCGGCGAATCAAAGCTCGGCGAATTCCGGCTCCGAGCCCGCCATACCGCCAGCGCCTTCTCCCGCGCTAGCCGCTCCGCACACTCCCGCGCCGCCTCGCCCGCCAGCGGAGTCTCATCAATATCCGCCGCCTGCGCCACAAACGAAATCCCCGCACTGTGCAACAGTTCCTGCCGTCGCGGCGATGCCGAAGCCAGTATGAGCATGCGAGATTCTACCGAACTAAAAAGACTTGCAGCTCATCGAGCCGCCGCAATCAATTCGATCCGGTTTCCAAACGGATCCGACACATGGCATCGCCGGACGCCTGGGATACTGTCATCGTCCATAACCTCGACTCCCGCAACGCAAAGCCGAGCCGTAAGCCCGTCATAGTCCCTGCACCGCAAAGCCGGGTGCGCCTTCTTCGCCGCCCGAAAATCCGCCTCGACTCCCAGATGCAGCTGTACGCTCCCGCTCTCAAACCAGCATCCCCCACGCTTCGCCAGTTCCGCCGGCTTAGGAATTTCCACCATGCCGAGCAGATCGCGATAAAAACGCCGCACAGCCTCTTCCTCACCCACAGGCATAGCCAGCTGCACGTGATCAATCGCAATGAAAGGCATGAAAGGATGGTCGGTCACAACATGCCTACCGGCTGCCCACTACGCCACGCACCGATTCAATCAGTTTGCCCGAGTCATAACCAACGCCATCTTTAAAAACGGTTTCGACGTTTTCAATATCTTCGATCTTCTTCGACGGATCGCCTTTGATCACTACCAGGTCGGCCGCCTTGCCGGGCGCAATGGTCCCCGCCCGATCCAACTCGCCCAGAAACTGAGCGCCGTTAGCAGTCGCAATGTGGATCGCCTCCAGCGGCGTGAATCCCGCTTCCACCAGCAACTCCACTTCGCGCTGATCGCCGAACCCAGCGATCACGCCACCCATCCCCGTCGGGTCAAGCCCCGCCAACAGCAATCCGCCAGCCTTCGAGAAGGCGTATTCGAATTCCTCTTCTTTCTTGAACGCCGCCGCGTACGGAGACACGTCCGTGCCGAACCGCTGCCGAATGCGACTAACATCGCTCGCTCGCACGCGGTTCGCCAGCACCGCGGATCGCGCGTCCGGCGACAACGCGTCGAGCACTCGTTTCTGCATAGTCGGCCGCCCTGAAAAACTGCCCATCTCAAACACAGGCAACGTCGAAGTAATCGCAACATGATGCTGCACCAAATACTGAATCGTGGCATGCAGCGCCCCGGAATTCACATCCAGCTTCGCCATCCCGACCGGATCCTCACCATCTTCCGGACACTGGTCCGGCTTTTTCCCGGCCATGAATTCCGTATCAACAAACAATCCGTGCTCCAGATCGTCAATGCCCAGTTCGGCCGCTTCGCGGAAGTTCACCGCGCACAAATGTCCCGTCACCTTCGCCCCGCGCTTGTGCGCCGCCTGAATCGCCGCACCCAGTTCCGCCCGCGTGATGAACATGTACGCCTTGAAATTGTCGACGCCCTGGTCCAGCCAGAAATTCACCGTCTTCGTCGCATCCTCCGGACCCGCGAGTTGGTGCATCTGAATCGCCCACGATCCCGCGCCCTCCAGATACGGCCCGGTCACGTGCATCTTCGGCCCAGGAGTCTGCCCCGCGTCGATTGACTTTTTCAATTCCAGATCCGTATACGGTTCCAGCGCCCCAGTAGTGCGGATCGTGGTCACACCGGCCGCCAAATACAGCCGCGGAAAACTGAACCCCATCTCGCCGAAAATCCCGTTCCCCATGGGATAAAACATATGATCGTGCATCCCGACGAGTCCAGGAATCACGCTGTAGCCATGCAGATCAAGCACCTGCGCGTCTTTCGGCACGCTTGCCGCGGAAGCATCCCCCACCGACTCAATCTTCCTCTTGCTGAGAATCACAGTCTGATCCTCAAGCGCCGCCGCGCCCGTGCCATCAATTACGCGCACATGCGTCAGCGCCACCATCGGCGCATTGACCTTAACGAACGCCTGCACACCAGGCGAAAGCGTCTGTGCCCAAAGGTCGGAGCGCCAACACATCAGAGACACCAGGCCAAGAACAAGTTTGCGCATGATTCCCTCCAAGATCGATCGAACAGGATTCTAGCGGAGAAAGCAAACATGCGGGCGCATGCTGGGTAGGTGCAAAACGCGTCCCTACGACGGAACTCCGCATCGGTTCAGCACGCGCCGTTGGTTAACCCCCCATCGCCGTTGCGACGCTATGCAATCGCTCCTGTATTCTCCCGGCCTCGGGCGGCGCTGCATCGAGAAGTCCCGGGATGGCAGCACGGACAATGGCGGGTAGATCGAGCAACTCGGTGACATGGTGTTGGCTGACGAACGAGCCCAGGACGCCCGTATGGGAGCTGAGCGATTCGACTGCATCATGCTCCTCCACAATGTCAACGATGCGATCCACGATGAGGCCCACGGTGCGGTTTGCCTCGGAATAGACCACGACATGGATCGACCCTGGGTTTGGCTCTATACTGGCGTCGGGGGTGGTGGGGACGATTCTGGACAGGCGGAGCAGCGGAATGATCTGTCCGCGGTACTGCATGACTTCCTGCGTGCCGCTGTGCTCGACGACGGTTTGGGGGAATTCCTCGAGGCGCGCCACCATGGCCAGCGGAATGGCCACTCGCCCCTCCAGGCCGTTCTGGGCCAGGAGCAGTGTATGTTCCTCAGAGACTGTCTGGGCGCCCGCTTCGATCCGTCCTTCGGGTGGGGTGGGCTGGCTCGTTTCTGCAATAACCCTGGCTTTTTGCGCGAGCCCCAGCACGTCGAGGATCAGCGCCACGCGGCCGTCGCCCATGATGGTGGCGCCCGAGTAGGCTTTGATTCCCTTCAGTTGCTTGCCCAGCGGCTTGACCACGATTTCTTCGGTGTCGGCGATTTCATCCACAACTAGCCCAAACTGCTGATCTCCCGCCTGCAGCACGACGATGTTGACCGCAGAGGATCGTGATTTTCCGGCCTCATCCCTCACTCCCAGCTCCTGATCCAGATAGACCAAAGGTAACAAGCGTCCGCGCAGGCGACAGACCGGAGCGCCCTGGATCAGTTCAATCCCTTTTCCGCTTTCCGCAGAGTCGAAACGCACGAGCTCTGACAGGCTGACTTGGGGTATGGCATAGCGTTCACCCGCGCAGGTGGTGATCAGCGCTGGAATAATCGCGAGGGTCAGCGGAATCTTTACGCGCACCGTGGTGCCATGCCCCGGCGTCGAGTATATGTCGACCTTACCTCCAATTTTCTCTACGTTGGTTTTCACCACATCCATGCCGACGCCGCGCCCAGATACGTTGGTGATTTTTTCCGCGGTGGAAAATCCAGGAAGAAAGATCAGGTTAAAGACGTCCAGGTCGGGCATTTGCGCAGCCTGCTGGGGAGTGATGAGGCCGCGTTCAATCGCTTTCTGCCGGATGCGGTCGCCGTTCAATCCAGCTCCGTCATCGCTGATTTCGATGTTGACTTGTCCACCTTCGTGGAAAGCGCGCAAGGTCAGAGTTCCCGTGGCCGTCTTGCCCGTGCGCTGGCGTGCCTCGGGTTCTTCGATGCCGTGGTCCATGGCGTTGCGAATCAAGTGGGTCAGTGGATCCTTGATGGCCTCAATGATCGTCCGGTCCAGCTCAGTGTCCTGGCCCTCCATTTCGAGCCGGACTTGCTTGCCGCAGCTGACAGCCAGGTCGCGGACCGTGCGAGGGAATTTGCTCCAGATATTGCTGATTGGCTGCATGCGGGTCTTCATGACTTCTCCCTGCAGCTCGGTGGCGATGAGATTCACGCGCTGGGAAACCGCCTGACATCTTGCGTCCTGCAGGCTGTTTGAAAACTGCAGCAACTGGTTGCGCGCCAGCACCAGCTCCCCCACCAGATTCATCAGGCGGTCGAGCAGCGTGACCGTCACGCGTATAGTGTCGACCGAGTCTGGGTTGCGCGACTCGACTGTCTTCTGAGCCGCGGAATATCGTCCTCGGGCCTGGCCGCACCCTGGGCGACAAGAATCTCGCCAATCTTGTGCCGCCCCTTTTCCTGTGTCTCCAGAGCCAGAGTAAGGTCTTCGGGGCGGACTTGCCCCCGCTCGACGAGAACTCCGCCGATTTTGGCGGGGTCAGGAGAAACCTTCACGGGCTCAAGTTTGGGCACCGGATTCTTCGCCTTTGTGGAAGCTTCTTTCTTCTTTGCCGCATTGTGCTTTTCGGTAGAGGGCCGGGACGCAAGTGACGCCACGGGCGCAGAGCTGGGCGCTGCCGGCGAAGACTGGCTCGCGGGTTGGTGCTGAAGGTGTTCGTCCTGCAAATGAGCGAGCAGTCCGACGAGAGCTGTGTAGTCTTCTTCGCCATCAACGCCGGAGGCTTGGATGGCGGAGAGCATACAACGAACCGCGTCCACCATGGCGAGCAGTCCGCTGGTGATCTCCTCACTCAACGCCAGTTCGCCCTCGCGCAGGCGGGAGAGCAGGTTTTCGCCCGCATGGGTCAGTTTTTCCAGCCGCGCAAAACCCAGGAATCCGCAACTTCCTTTGATGGTATGGATCGTCCGAAAAATGCTGGCCAGGAGCTCTTTGGAGGAAGGTTCGCTCTCCAGTTGTACGAGTTCCTGGTCCAGTCGGTCCAGGTTCTCGGTACTTTCGCTGAGAAACTCTTTAACAATGTCGTCCATAGATTCACACCACTGGCAAGTGCCTTCTGTCTTTATACGCCACATCGGCATTCTGGGAGACAACTTAAGTTGACAGCTGGCGTTTCCGCGCCCTGCGACACTCCTGTGCACGCTTGAAGCCCACGCCTTGCCGCCTTACACTGGAAGCATGCACGTGCACGCTCATGGCGCGGGCGGTCCCACGCGGGTCTCTGAAGATTTCGCTCGCCGTGACCCTGGCCTACATCGTGCTGCTGGTTGTGGCTGGGCTTCGCGCTCATTCGCTGGCGTTGCTCTCAGAGGCCGGACATAATCTTTCCGACTTCCTTGCGCTTCTGCTGTCTCTGGTCGCGGTCTATTTCCAGTCGCGCCCGGCCAGCTCCACCAAGACCTATGGCTACCACCGCGCCGGAGTGCTGGCGGCGCTGGTCAATGCGACTTCGCTGGTTGCAGTTTCGTTTTTTATTTTCTACGAGGCCTTCCGTCGACTGCAGCATCCCGAGCACGTACAGGCCAGCGTGATGATGTGGGTTGCAGCCGCGGGCGTGGTGATGAATGGAGCTATTTCGCTTCTGCTGTATCGCTCGAGCACAGGTTCCGGTGGCGATGTGAACATCCGCAGCGCGCTGCTGCATGAAGTTGGAGACACGCTTTCAACGGCAGCTGTGATCGCCGGGGGCTGGGCAATTCTGGTCACGGGCAACTACTGGATCGATTCTGCGCTCTCGTTCGGCATCGGCACGTTGATTCTGTGGTCGGGCTTCGGGATTGTGCGCGAGACGCTGAATATTTTGTTGGAAGGCACGCCGCGCGGAATGAAGCTGGAAAAGATCGAGTCTGCGATCCGGGCGATCGAGTGGAGTCAATGACGTGCATGATCTCCACGTCTGGAGCATTGGATCGGAAACGCACGCGCTCTCCTGCCACATTTCGATTGCCGACATTCCTCCGTCGGTCAGCGAACGCATTTTGCGCGACGTGAAGGAGTGCCTGCTGCACGACTTCCGCATCGTGCATACGACGATCCAGTTCGAGCATGCGGTCTGCGAAGTTGCGCACGGCTGCGTCATTCCGGTGGGTGAGGGCGAAGAGCACCATCATCACCACAGTCACTGAGAGCACCTGTGGCTGCTATTCCGGTTGTTGGCTGTAGATTTCTCGTACTCGCTCAATCGTGTCGGCGTCTTCCGCCGACTTATCCGGCCGCAGGCGCACGATACGTGGAAAGCGCAGGGCATATCCGCTCTCGTGGCGGTCGGATAACATCATGTTGTTGAAAGCGACCTCCAGAACGATCTTGGGTTCGACCACCCGGCGGAATCCTTGATCTTCAATCGTGTGATCGAGGAACCACTGCGTCATCTCGGCGATCTCGACGTCGGTGAGGCCGGAATAGGCTTTGCCGATGTTCACCAGCTTACCTTTGTCGGTATCCCCATCCGTATCCCATACCGCGAACGTGTAGTCGCTCAGCACACCGATGCGCTTGCCGTGCCCGTATTCAACCGCGGTTACGACGACATCCAGCGTAGCCAGTTCGCGCTTCATCTTGAGCCATGACTTCCCGCGCTTGCCCGGCGTGTAATCCGAGTTGAGATCCTTGATCATCAATCCTTCGTTGCCACGCTCCTGCGCTGCCGCAAAGAGCCCTTCCAGTTCCTCGGGCGAGGCCGCGCGGAACACCGGTGCGCGGATGATGCGAATTTCTGAGCTTTCGTCATCCTCCTCGAACGCCAACTTTTCTTGCGTTCCTGCCGCGCCTGTTTTTCTCCGTGCCTCTGTGTCTCTGTGGTGAATGATTTTTCGTTCCGTCGCCAGCAGTTCATCCAGAATCCGCGCCCGCTCCCGCCCCGGACGATCCATCACCAACTCTCCGGCCGCGTACAAAACGTCGAACGCCAAGAACGCGACCGGAATCTCGCGCAACAGCTTGTCGCTCACTTTTTTTCGTCCGAGCCGCTGCTGCAAAACGCTGAACGGCGCGCGGACCCGCCCCGCCGTCTGCGTAATCCCATGCCACGATTTCTCCATCCAGGATGGCGTCTTGCGGCAATCCGGCTAGCGCCTCCGGCAACTCCGGAAACGACTCCGTGATCTCGTCGCGCGTGCGCGAGAAGAATTTCACCTCGCCGCCGGCAGCGTGGGCTTGCGCGCGGATGCCGTCATACTTGTCTTCTACAGCGGCGTCAGCGAAGTAGCTCAGGCCTTCTTCCGCCGAATCGATTGGGCTCGCCAGCATGAATCCCAAAGCATGGAACATCCGCACCTTCGCCTCGGCCAGCTTTCCCTCAGACGCCAGCCGAACTGCCTCGCCAATATCGCCCACGAGCATGTTGGCGCGCTGCACTTCGGCTAAGGTTCCACCGTAGGCCCGGGCAATGGCTTCCTCCACAAGGCTCTCTTTCAGCCCAATGCGAAGGTCGCCGGTGATGATTTTTACGATGTACTTGGCTTCGAGCGAGGTCGCACGCGCGATAAGATCGCGTGCGACGCCTGTCTTAGCGGCTGAGCCCCATGCCGCCGCGATCCGACGAAACGTCGATTCCACTTCCAACACATTCAGACCCTGACCCGCGTGTTCAGGAAGAACTTCGCCTGCGACCGATCCTAAGTCGCCGTGACGGCGATAAGCGGCGGTCAGTTCGCCTTCATTTTTGCCCGACAGTTCGGCCACGATCCGCCACAACGAACGTCCGCCGATCTGCAGCGTTGACTCTTCCCAGGCCGGAAACGCTCGCCCCGAGAGGAATACAGCCGACACCGCGGCCTCGTCGGTGGTGCGCGATTTCAAATACTCCGCGACGATACCTACCTTGAGCAGTTTCTTGGTGGTCGCGGCAATCGCTTCGCAAGCTGTGGCTAACCGCTGCATGCCCCTCCGATCGTCCATCATTGCGCGGAAACAGGCGCTGGAACGGCTGCCTTTGCTGCGTGCGTGAGTTGTAACCCCCGCAACTGCTTCAACTTGCCGCGCTCTCAACCCCATCCTAAACGACTCCCGGCATGTGGTACCCTAACAGGTGCGTCGTGTGCGGGTCAGGAGCATCCAATAATCGTGGGTAAACTGGGAAATTACTTGAGATTCCTCGCCGCCTTGCAACTTCTGCCCGCTCTGGAAAGTGGGGAAGAAACGCTGGTCGGTGGGCAAGCCGTGCTGGAGGGCGTGATGATGCGCTCCCCGCACGCCTGGGCGATTGCCTGCCGCAAACCCTCGGGAGAAGTTGTGACCATGAGCGAACCTCTGGAGCGGCCTTCCGAGAAGCATAAGTGGATGGCCTGGCCCATTGTGCGCGGTGTGATGACGCTTGGGTATGCCATGAATCTTGGCTACCGCGCCCTGCGCTTCTCGGCCAACGTCGCAATCGAAGAGGTAATGCAAGGCGACGAGAAACAGCGCGGAGCGGCGGGCGTGTCGTCCGCCCCGCCGGCACTAAGTCCCGAAGAATCCGCCAAGTCTCGCGAGAAGGCTGCCACCGTCAGCAACTGGCTCGCGGTGGGAAATCTGGTGCTCTCGCTGGCTTTCTTCATCTTCATGTACAAGTACATCCCGCTGCTGGCGGCGACGGAACTAAAAAAAATGGATCCCGCGCTGGGCGGACGGATTATTTTCAACTTGATCGACGGCGGGGTTCGTCTTCTTCTGTTCCTGTTCTTTATCTGGGGAGTGTCGCTCTGGAAAGATATTCGTCGGGTCTACGAGTATCACGGCGCTGAGCATAAAACGGTTTTTGCGTTTGAGAATGGTGATCCGCTCACCACCTCGGCGGTCCAGAAATATTCAACGTATCACCCGCGTTGCGGCACCAGCTTCTTGATGACCGTGATGCTGATCTCGATCGGCTTTTACATGCTGGTCCCGTTCACCACGTTCTGGGCGCGATTTGCTTCGCGCATCGTTCTGCTGCCGATCATTGCAGGAGTTTCGTACGAGATCATCCGCTTCGCGGCCAAACACCGCGGATCGCTCTTCGCAATGATGACCGCTCCAGGCTTGTGGCTGCAGCGGATAACGACTCAGCCTCCGTCTGATGAGATGGCGCAATGCGCCATCACCGCCCTCGAACAGGCTATGGACCTGGAAAAAAAGCGCGGGGGCGAGTTGGTGATTGCCTAGCGGTCCCGCCGCGAATACTTTCTCTCCGCCTTCTTACAACATTACAATGCCGTAGAGGCGTACTTGTTGCGTCTCTCCTGCCCATAATGCGGGGCTGCGGCGCGAGCCGGAACGTAGCCAGCCGAGAGTTAGCAAGCCACGTCTCTACGAGAGACCCCAATGTTTGAACGACTCGACCAAATCGAAGCCCGCTATGAAGAACTGAACGGCGCTCTGGCATCGCCGGACATCGTGAACGACTCGGCGAGGTACCAGAAAACTGCCAAGGCTCATGCTGAAGTTGCGCCCATCGTGGAAAAGTATCGCGAGTACAAGGACTTGACCAAGGGCATTGCAGAGAGCAAGGCCATGCTCGTGGAAGAAAAAGATCCTGAGATGCGTGCCTATGCTCAGGATGAACTCGACAAGCTGGAGGCTCGCGTCGGTACGGTCGAGGAAGAGTTGAAAGTTTTGCTCTTGCCCAAGGATCCGAACGACGAGAAGAACGTAATTCTGGAAATTCGCGCCGGCACCGGCGGAGACGAAGCCACGCTCTTCGCCGCCGAGATCTTCCGCATGTACACCCGATACGCCGAAACGCAGCGCTGGAAAGTCGAAGTGCTCTCGTCCTCGGAATCGTCTGCCGGGGGCCTGAAAGAAGTCATCGCCATCATCGAAGGCAATCGGGTGTTCTCGCAGCTCAAGTATGAAAGCGGAGTTCACCGGGTGCAGCGCGTGCCGGCTACCGAGCAGCAGGGACGCGTCCACACCTCGGCCATTACGGTTGCGGTATTGCCGGAGGCCGAAGACGTTGACATCAAAATTGAAGCGAAAGATTTGCGCATTGATACTTTCTGCTCCTCCGGCCCTGGCGGCCAGTCGGTGAACACGACGTACTCGGCGGTTCGCATCACGCACATCCCAACCAATACAGTCGTAAGCTGTCAGGACGAAAAATCACAGATCAAAAACCGTGAAAAAGGTATGCGCGTGCTGCGCTCGCGGCTCTACGAAATCGAAATGGAGAAGCAGCAACAGGCGCTGGCGAAAGAGCGCAAGGCGATGGTCGGTTCCGGCGACCGCAGCGAGAAAATCCGCACTTACAATTTTCCCCAGAACCGGCTGACCGATCACCGCATTGGATTTACTATCCACCAGCTCGAAGCTGTGATGGATGGGAAGTTACAACCGCTGATCGAGGCGCTCACGACATACTACCAAGCTGAAAAGATGAAACAGGAAGCTGCTAGCGTGGTCTAGCGGAAAAAGTTTAGGGGAAGGGCGTGGGTTTGATTGCCCGCGAACTGGGAGAGGCTATGTCTGGACTTGATGGGGCGCTAGCGTCGGTTCTCACCGATCGTTACACGGCAAATGCGGCGAGAGTCTGCGAACTCGCCGCCCCGCTGACCAGCGATCAGTTTTGGCAAAAGCCATTCCCTTACGGAAACAGCTTCGGCCATCTCGTTCTGCACCTCACCGGCAACTTGAACTACTACATCGGAGCTCAGATCGCGAAGACAGGATACGTGCGCGACCGGTCGCGCGAATTCAACGATCCGGCTCCTCCGGCGAAAGAGGAGGCGTTGAAACGCTTCGATGAAGCGGTGGCCATGGTGAAGGAAACCATCCGTGCGCAATCGCCCGACCATTGGTCGGCGGAATATTCAGGGGTCGGCACGAATGCGAAAATTCGCCTCGACATGATCGTGCAGTGCGCCGCCCACTTGCAGCACCATATCGGCCAGATGGTCTATCTGGACTATCAGTGGGAGCTGGCTGGCAAAAAGCGGGAATGAGAACTTGCGGAAGACCAACCTCCGCCGTACCTCCGCGTTGCCGTGGTGAAATAGTGCAACTCAAGCAAATCCTTACTTCCGCCATCGCCCGCCTCACCGCGAACCAAGTTCCATCCCCGCGTCTGAACGCCGAGTTGCTGCTCAGGTTCACGTTGAATCGTGACCGCGCCTACCTGTTCGCGCACCCGGAGCGAGAACTTACCGCAGACGAAGAAGCCGGTTACGAATCTGCGCTTGCGGAGCGCATGCGCGGAGTGCCGGCGCAATACATCACGGGACACCAGGAATTCTGGGGCATGGATCTGATCGTCACGCCGGCGGTGCTGATTCCGCGGCCGGAGACTGAGCACGTCATCGAGACTGCGTTGCAACTGGCTTCGGCGGTGGGGGCTGGCGGGCAGGAATGCCCGCCCCACACAACCCGCATTCTTGATGTCGGTACTGGCTCAGGCTGCATCGCCCTCGCCTTGGCCAAAGAATTTCCTGACGCTGAGATTCATGCAAGCGATATCTCGTCGGCCGCGCTCGAAATCGCTCGTGCCAACGCGGCGCGGCTTCAACTGGAAAGCCGTATCCAGTTTCATCAGGCAGATCTCTTTCAAGGCCTCGACCTCACTGACCTGGATGTGGTCGTTTCAAACCCGCCATATGTCGGCGAATCAGAAGAGGATCAGGTTCAACTGGAGGTGCGAACGTTCGAGCCGCGGCCTGCTGTGTTTGCCGGCGCTACGGGGACGGAGATTATAGCCCGGCTGATTCCTCAGGCTCGCACCGCGCTGCGTGCCGGCGGATGGCTCGTCATGGAAATCAGTGGCACGAATACACGCGTGACGAAAGACCTTCTGGGTGGCTGGGAGGACGTATGCATCAGTCCGGACCTGCAAGCGATCCCGAGGGTGGCGCGAGCACGGAAGCCGGGGCGCTAGTGGGGTTACCGCCGTACGACCGCGGGTTGAATTTCCTCGACATCGACAATGTCGGTCGGATAATTCCCGGTGTAACAAGCCGAGCAATACGAGATTTTCTCACCCTCGCCGCAGGCCTTCTTGAGGCCCTCGAGTGAAAGGTAGGCTAGCGAATCTGCACCAATGTAATCGCGAATCTCAGCGACCGATTTGTTGGCGGCGATGAGTTGCTTTTTCGACGGGGTGTCAACGCCGTAATAGCAAGGCGAAACGGTGGGCGGGCACGAAATCCGCATGTGAACTTCCGTCGCCCCGGCGTTGCGGATCATCCGCACAATCTTCCGGCTGGTGGTGCCGCGCACAATCGAATCATCGATCAGCACGACGCGCTTGCCTTGTAGCAGTGATCGGACTGGATTCAGCTTCAGCTTGACGCCAAAATCGCGGACGCTCTGGCTGGGTTCGATGAACGTGCGTCCGACGTAGTGATTGCGGATCAGAGCAAAGCGAAACGGTATGCCGCTCTCGGCCGCATAGCCCACTGCGGCGGTTACGCCCGAATCCGGCACAGGAACCACCAGATCGGCCTCCACGCCGGCTTCGCGCGCCAACTGGCGTCCAAGTTCTTCACGGCTTGTCTGCACAGCGCGTCCGAAGACGATGCTGTCGGGGCGCGAAAAATACACGTGTTCGAAGATGCAGCTCGATTGTGGAGCGGCCGTCGAGTAAAACCGCGAACTCATTCCCTCCGGGCCTACGACGATCAGCTCACCCGGTTTCACGTCGCGCACGTAATCGGCGCCGATCAAGTCGAAGGCGCAGGTCTCGGAGGCAAAGACAATGGTGTCGTGTTTCTGCCCCTCCAGCGCCGCGATCCGACCCATGGCCAGCGGCCGAAAGCCGCGCGGGTCGCGCACTGCGAACACGCGGTCGTTGCTCATCATCACCAGCGAAAACGCTCCCTCGACGCGGCGCAACGCGTCGGCCACGGCTTCCGGCAGCGTCTGCTCCTTGGAAAGAGCGATCAAATGAACGATGACTTCGGTGTCGCTGTTGGTTTGAAAAATCGAACCCTGACTTTCGAGGCGCGCGCGCACCTGCTGCGCATTCGTGAGGTTGCCGTTGTGCGCCACGGCGATTGACCCCTTGTTCGATTGCACCAGGATCGGTTGGGCATTCAGGAGTGCTGAGTCTCCGGCAGTGGAGTAGCGCGTATGGCCGATGGCCAGCGTGCCGCGCATTTTTAAAAGCACATCCTCGGTGAAGATGTCGGCGACCGAGCCCATGGCCTTGTGCGAGTGGGAGGTCAAACCGTCGGACGTGACAATCCCGGCCGACTCCTGACCACGATGCTGCAAGGCATGCAGACCCAGGTAGGCCAGCTTCTCTGCCTCGGGGCGGTTGAAGATCGCCACCACGCCGCACTCATCATGAAATTTGTCGGAAGAAGACATTTCACTCCTGGGCCGTTAGTTTATGGCTATTTACTGACTAATTCTGGATCTGTCTGCAGTGCTGCTTCGACTGCTCCTTCGTAAGCTTCGGTCAACTCCGAAATCGCCGCTGAGACCACGACCTTGCCATCGAGCGAAATTTCCAGCCGGCCCGGAATCGTCTCTCCAAGTTCATCCGCAGATGCACCGTGCTTCGCCGCTATTTCTTTGATTTGTGCCAGCTTGTTCGGGTCGCAAGAGATTATGATTCGGCTCGCATCTTCTCCAAAGAGCACAAACTCTGCCGGAATCCCTCTCGACACGACAGTGGCGCGGGCACCAATGTTTTTCGGGAATGCCGCTTCGGACAGCGCAACTGCTAACCCACCGTCCGCGCAATCATGCGCGGAATCTAGAAGGCCATGCGCGATCAATTCGATAACAGCTTTCTGCAACCCGGCTTCTTCATCCAGATCCAGTTCCGGCGGATATCCCCAGAGCTTGCCCAGAATTTCCTTGGCGTACTCTGACGATCCGAACTCAATCTGCGCATCGGTGATGTCGCCCGCGTCTCCTGCGCGCAATAGCACAATCGTGCGGCCGGGCGCGGCGAAATGCATTCTCGCGGCCTTGTGCACGTCGTCGAGAATTCCCACAACGCCCAGCACGGGCGTGGGATAAATGCCCTCCCCCAGCGTCTCGTTGTAGAAACTGACGTTCCCGCCAGTGATAGGAATCTCTAACTCTTCGCACGCTTTCGTGATTCCGTCGATAGTTTGGGAGAACTGCCACATGATATGCGGCTTTTCGGGATTGCCGAAGTTCAGACAATTCGTTGCGCCTACCGGATTTGCTCCCGAGCACGCAACTTTGCGCGCCGCCTCGGCGACGGCGTGCATCGCCCCCAGCCGCGGATCGAGATAACACCAGCGCCCGTTTCCGTCGAGCGCCATCACCAGCCCGCGTTGCGCACCTCCGGGATTGGAAGGTTTAATGCGGATCACGCCGGCATCGCCAGCTCCGGGAGCTTCGACCGTGTTGGTCTGCACCATATGATCGTACTGCTGCCACACCCAGCGCTTGCTGCAGATATTCGGACTGGCCAGCATCTGTTTGAGATCGGCGGTGAAATCGCGGGATTCGCCTAGTTTGACGCTTTCCGGCATCTCGCGCCGCACTGGTGGTTCCCATCGCGCGAGGGGACGTTTGTATACCGGGGCTTCGTCCGTGAGCGCCGGATTCGGAATCTCGGCCACAACTTTGCCGTGCTCCAGCACGCGCAGTTTGTTGTCCGTTGTGACTTTACCCACTTCGACTGCATCGAGTCCCCATTTTTCGAAAACGCGGAAGACGTCGGCCTCCCGGCCCTTTTGTGCAACTAGCAGCATGCGTTCTTGCGACTCGCTCAGCATGATCTCGTAGGGAGTCATTCCGGTTTCACGCTGCGGTACTCGGTCGAGTTCGATCTCAATGCCCACGCTGCCGCGTCCGCCCATTTCACAGGTGGAGCAAGTCAGCCCGGCCGCTCCCATATCTTGAATGCCAATAATTGCCCCGGTCTGCATCGCTTCGAGGCAGGCTTCGAGCAGAAGCTTTTCGAGAAAGGGATCGCCGACCTGCACGTTGGGCCGCTTCGCTTCCGAAGCCTCGCTAAATTCCTCGCTGGCCATGGTGGCACCATGGATTCCGTCGCGGCCGGTTTTTGCTCCCACGTAGATGACCGGATTACCCTCGCCCGCTGCCTTCGCGTAGAAGATTTCATTTTTTCGAACCAAGCCGAGCGCAAAGGCGTTGACCAGTGGATTACCCGAGTAGCAAGGCTCGAACTTGGTTTCGCCGCCGAGATTTGGCACGCCAAAACAGTTGCCGTAAGAAGCGACGCCGCTTACTACGCCTTCGACGACGGAATGATTCTTGTGGAGTTCTTTTTTAGAGACACCTTCCGATGCCGTGATCGGGCCGAAGCGCAGAGAGTCCATCACCGCGACCGGCCTGGCGCCCATGGTGAAAATGTCCCGCAGAATTCCGCCCACGCCGGTGGTCGCACCTTGAAAAGGCTCGATGAACGACGGGTGATTGTGAGATTCGATCTTGAAAGCGCAAGCCCAACCGTCGCCGATATCGATAATGCCGGCGTTTTCGCCTGGACCTTGCAGCACGAGCTTGCTGCGGGTGGGCAGGCGTTTCAGGTGAACGCGCGAGGATTTGTATGAGCAGTGCTCGCTCCACATGACGCTAAAAATGCCGAGTTCGGTGATGGTGGGCTCGCGGCCGCCGAGGAGTTGCTTGATCTTCTCGAATTCCTCGGGCGTGAGGCCGTGCTGCCGGAGCGTCTCCGGAGAAAAGGCAGAAGTCAAAGAGGTGGCCATGGGAGGAGCTTCTATTGTCGCATTTTGAGGCGCGGGAGGGTAGTCCGACGAAAAGCCCGCTGCTGCGTTCACGGCCCGGGTCTCCTGCTACGATTCTGTAATCCATGAGATCGATCGTCGTAGGCACGGCCGGCCATATCGACCACGGAAAAACTGCGCTGGTGAAGGCGTTGACCGGCGTCGATGCCGACCGGCTGGCCGAAGAGAAGCGCCGCGGCATCACCATTGACCTGGGGTTTGCGCATCTCGATTTGGCGGGTGCGAACGGCGAGCCCCTGCACATAGGCTTCGTCGACGTCCCTGGCCACGAGCGTTTTGTGCGCAATATGCTGGCTGGTGTGGGTGGCATCGATCTGGTGTTACTGGTCATTGCGGCTGACGAATCGATTAAGCCGCAAACCCGGGAGCACTTCGACATTCTGCAACTGCTCGGCGTGCGGCGCGGCCTCACGGTGCTCACCAAGTCAGACGCCGTGGATGCGGAGACGCTCGACGTGGTGCGGTTGGAGGTGGAAGAGTTTCTGCGTGGCACATTTTTAGACAACCCAAACTCGGATAACCCAACATCGATCTTCGCTGTGAGTTCGCTAACCGGGGCAGGGCTGGACGACCTGAAGCGTGCGCTGACCGCTGCTGCGGAGGAGGTACAGCCGCGAGACTCGCGTGCCCTGGCCCGCTTGCCCGTAGATCGCGTGTTTACTATGAAGGGATTCGGTACGGTGGTGACCGGAACGCTGGTGGCCGGAACGATTCATCGCGAAGAAGAACTGGAAGTCTTTCCCGCTGGCCAAAGAGTTCGAGTTCGCGGAGTGCAGGTGCACGGACAAGCGGCCGACGCGGCGGTTGCTGGACAACGCACTGCGTTGAACCTGGTAGGAGCCAGCACAGGCGAACTGTCCCGAGGCATGACGCTGGCGCCGGTTTCGACACTAGCGGCAACGCAGAGGCTCGACGTGCGATTGAGCTTGTTGCCCTCCGCGCCACGGCCGTTGAAATCCCGCGCGCGCGTGCACTTCCATTCCAATACGATGGAAGCGGTTGCGGAGATTGGGCTCCATGCCATCAAGCAACTCGTTCCAGGCGCGCAGGGTTTCGCGCGGTTGAAACTTCCACGGCCGTCACTGTTGCTGCCAGGAGACCGGTTCATCATCCGCCAGTTCTCGCCAGTCGTAACCATCGGCGGCGGGATTGTGCTGGATTCGGCTCCGATTCCACGAATGGCCGGACACCAAGACTTTCTTGAGATTCTGTCTGCCGGCGATGTGGAGGCGGTACTCAGAGCTCGCATCGCGAGGCGGGGTCACGGCGGAATTTCAATCCTTCAACTCATCGCAGAAACTGGGTCGACCAGGAGTTCCATTGAAGAGCGACTCGCCGGAGCGGTGAAAATGGCATACGTAATGCGGATCGGTGATCTGTTTGCCGACGCCGCTGCAATCGCCCGGCTGCGACAGTTCATTTTGCGCGTGGTCGAGGAATTCCACGGAAGAAACCCGCTGGTGGGCGGGATTGCGCGGGAAGCGCTGCGGGAACGGGTGAAAGCATCCCCAGAGATTTTCGCGGCAGCCCTCGCTCTGTTGTCGCGAGAAAAAACAATCGACGCCTCCGCCGATCTGGTGCGGCTGCGCGGCCATGGCGTGGTCATGAAAGATGAGGAGGCCGAATCGAAGAAACAAATCGAAGCGGCCTTCGTGGCGGCCGGCTTGAAGGTTCCTGCGCTGCAGGAAGTGATTGCCGGCCTTAAGGTAGATAGAGTTCGGGCTCAGAAGATTGTTACGCTGCTGTTGCGTGACAAATTGCTGGTCAAGGTTTCAGAAGAGCTGGTATTTCACCGGAGCGCGTTGGAAGAATTGCGACGCCTGGTTGCGGCGCAAAAGACCCGGTCGTCGAGGATGGATGTGGCCGCGTTCAAGGAGCTCACCGGAGTCAGCCGTAAGTACGCAATCCCGTTGCTGGAATATTTGGATCGCGAGCATGTGACGCGGCGCGTGGGGGATGCGCGGGAGATTCTTTGACAGACTAGGTAATTGGGAAATTGAGTAATTTACCCAATCCTTAAATCCTTTCCTCAGGGAATTCTACTTCCAGCCCCAGCTGGTGGGTAAAGCGGTTGGTGAGGTTGGCGAGGCCGGTCAATAGGTGGATGTCGACGATTTCCGGCTCAGAGAAATGAGTTATCAGAGGTGCGAAATCGCTGTCTGTAACTTCATGCGGCGTGCGCGTCAATTTCTCGACGTAGATGAGGGCAGTGCGTTCTTTTTCGCTGTAGCGCGAATAATCTCCAGCTTTGAGCTCGGACCAATCTTCGGCAGTCAGCCCAACGCGCTTCGAAGACGCAACATGATGCTGGACGCAGTAATGGCATCCGTTGATGAGCGAGACGCGAAGGTAAATCAATTCATACAGCTTGCGATCGAGGGAGCGGCCCACGCTCGCGTAGAAGCTTAGAAAATTCTTAAGCATCTCCGGACGATGGGCGAGCGCCTTCTGAGCGTTGCCCGGCTTGCCGCGCAGGACCTTGTGGTAAATCTCTTTTACTTCAGGAGAGGCGGTTTCTTGAGCAATCAGTCTAATCCGGGCCACATGAGCCTCCAGAGTCGAGCGTCCAGCTAGCGCAATCATAGATGAAGTTGAAGTCGCAAGCTCGGGACCCTGAAGCAACTCCACGAATTGTCGATAGAGCCTACATGAAATCTGATGCGGCAGCCGGTTGGCGGTTTGGATGGCGGGCGGACGAGAGGGTGAGATGGGAAAACTGTTTTCTGTGATCCTTCTGTTGTTGATGGCGCCCCGGGCCTCGACGCAAGCGGGCCCCGCGAAGGCAGAGGACTCGCGCATTCTGACGCTCGAACTCGCCTGGAACCACGCGGTGCAAGGGAAAGACGTAAAGGCGCTGCAGATGCTGATTGCGCCGGAGATGGTTTATGTCGAATATGACGGCACCCTGATGGGTCAAGCCGAGTACCTGGCGAGCGTATCTTCTCCAACCGTGCACCCCGAACAGATTTCGTACGAATCGATGACGATACATGTCTACGGTCCGGTCGCAATCGTGAACGGAGTGTATCGCGAGGCGGGCACGCAGAATGGGAAGCCATATTCGCACCGCGAGCGCTTTACGGATACATGGGTGCTGAGGGGTGGAGATTGGTTGTGCGTAGCCAGCCAGTCGACGCTGATCGCGCGGTGAGCGCAACGACGACGAGAACCATGGTGTTGCTAGCACTGATGACGTGCGCTGGAACCTCAGTGGTCTGCGGAGAGCAGGTCCCTGAGTCAGACGCGGAGTCGAAACTCGTTGCGATGGAGCATGTCTGGGCGCAGGCCTACATGGCCAAGGACCCAAAGGCGCTTGCCAGGGTTCTGGATGACGCCTTCGTGTGTGTCAGTTCCGACGGCGGGCTGCACACCAAGGCGGACGTTCTGGCAGATGTCAGAGCCTCAAAGACGCTGGAGTTGTTGACAGAATCGATGATGGTTCGGGTGCACGGCGATACCGCTATCATCACCGGAATTTTCAAGACAGTGGGCGTGCAGCATGCCAAGGCATTTGCGCGTCGAGAGCGTTTCGTGGACACGTGGATTTACAGGAACGGGCAATGGACATCGATTTCAAGCGTCGTGACGCTCACAGGGGAATGAAGTCGCTCCATGCGTTGCGCCTTCCCAATGGTTTTGTGGGTGGGACAGCGACTCTGGTTCGGCTGATGGCATTCTTGCTAATCGTACTCTGCGCATCCTCGGTTTTTGCGCAGGAGAATCAGGGCGTCGAAGCTGCCATCCGTGCGCTCGAACACGAATGGGTGGAGGGCCAGTCCCACAACGACAACCATCTATTGGATCTGATTTTTGATAATTCCCTGATGTACGTGGAATACGGCAGGCTGGTGACCAAGAGCGAATACCTGTTGAGGATTAAGGACGCAGGCCCGCAGATCAATCAGATCGTGATGGAGCCTATGATTGTACGCACGTTCGGAACCACGGCCATCGCAATCGGAACCTATCGTGAACGAGATGTACAGGGCGGAAAGCCGCAGCTGAGGCGGTGGCGGTTCGTGGATACTTGGGTGTATAAGGCGCACGGATGGGTGCTGGTTGCGGCCGCGGCCGCTCCCGTGACAGAAAAGTGAATATGCTGAGCCGCGACAGTTCCCTCCGGGCTCGCCATTCGTGTATTCTGCGCATTCTCTTTCGGATCGCCGGCTTCTCGCGTCTATGAGGCAGCCTGAAAAGCTCCAGCGCGCAGGCCGATCCGCCGGAAAGAGAGGGTCTGTCAGACCCGAGAGGAGTTCCGGCCTTGCCTCTTCACGTTCCACTTCGCATTCGTTTTGCCGCCGTTGATGACGCGCCATTACTGCGGACCATGATTCGCGAGTTGGCCGAGTATGAGGGGAAACTCGACCAGGTGACTATCCTCGCGGAAGATCTGGCGCGGGATGGATTCGGCGAGCATCCGCGCTTTCGCGCATTGATCGCCGAGTGGGATGGGCAGCCCGCGGGATACGCCGTCTTTTTTCCATACTATTCCACCTGGACCGGCCCAGGATTGTTTCTGGAAGATCTGTTTGTACGCGAGCCGTTTCGCCGTCGTGGCATGGGAAAAGCGCTGCTGGCCGGAGTTGCGCGCATTGCGATCGACGAGCACTGTTACGGCATACACTGGGAAGTGCTCGACTGGAACGCGAAGGCCATCGCTCTGTACCAGGAGCTGGGAGCGACTTTCCGCGACCAGTGGCGGCCGGTGCTTCTTAGCGATGAGCCTCTGCTGCGGCTGGCGGAGAAGGCGACGCACTAACCAACGGAATGGCAATTATCAAAATCATAGGGGCGGGACTGGCAGGGTCTGAAGCCGCATGGCAATGTGCGCGGCGAGACCTGGACGTGGAACTGTTCGAGATGCGTCCCGTGCGCGAGACTCCGGCGCATCAGACGGGAGACTTCGCCGAACTGGTGTGCTCGAATTCTCTGAAATCCGATAGTGAGAACACAGCACCGTGGCTGCTGAAGGAAGAGATGCGGCGCGCGGGTTCGATGCTGCTGCAGATTGCGCGAGAGTGCGCCGTGCCGGCCGGGCACGCCCTCGCCGTGGACCGAGTCAGATTCGCGGCTCGGGTAACGGACGCCATCTCGCGCGCGCCGCGGATTAATGTGCGGCGAGAAGAAGTGACCGCGATCGATGAGAAGGAGGGCGTCACCATCATCGCGAGCGGGCCGCTGACTTCGGATGGGCTGGCTACCGAGATTGCGCGGCTTAGCACGGAAGAGTCAACACCTGAGCGGGCGAGTCGCCCGCTCTCACACGATCGTGCTGGGCACAATACTTCCTTACAGAACCCGCGTTTGTATTTTTATGATTCGATCAGCCCGATCGTGGAGGCTGACTCGATTGATATGGGACGTGTATACATGGCCGCGCGGTATGACAAAGGATCGGCGGATTACATCAACTGCCCGATGACGCCACAGGAGTACGACAACTTTTATGATGCTCTTCTGGCGGCGCAGTCTGTCGAGGAGCGTGAGTGGGAAAAGCTGAACTACTTCGAGAGTTGTCTGCCGATTGAAGAGATCGCACGCCGCGGACGCGATACTCTGCGCTTTGGTCCCATGAAGCCGGTGGGCCTGATTGATCCGCGCACCGGCAAGATGCCCTATGCGGTCGTGCAGTTGCGGCAGGAGAACCTGCGGGCGGATTCCTACAACCTGGTCGGATTCCAGAATCATTTGAAGTTTGGCGAGCAGGCGCGCGTGCTGCGCCTCATTCCCGGCCTCGAGAACGCGCGCTTTCTGCGCTACGGACAGATCCACCGTAATACGTACATCAATTCACCGACTTTGTTGTGCGAGACCTTGCAAATGAAATCGCACCCGCGGGTGTTGTTCGCCGGGCAGATTTGCGGGGTCGAAGGCTATGTGGAGTCGATTGCCACCGGGCTCCTGGCCGGCATGCACGCTGCCGCGCTGGCCTCAGGAAGCGAGATTGAGGGCGCGCCGCGAGCCTCCGCCTTCGGCTCTCTGACTCAGTACGTAACCCATGCGGATGCCAAAAATTTTCAGCCGGCGAATATCACTTTCGATCTGCTGCCTCCGTTGGAGAAGAAGATTCGCGACCGCAAAGAACGGCATCGGCTGCAGTGTGAAGCGGCGCTGCGTGAATTCGACGGGTGGATGGATCGGGTCGGAGCAACCACCGTGCAGGCTTAAATCACGGGTCGCAGCCGGGCTTCTCTACGCCCACCGGATCCTGGTGTGGTCTCTTCACGACCGGCCTTCCTGCTTTTTTCTGCAACAAAGTGTCCATCAACTACGTATCAAACGATAAGGCTGCTCCGGGGGATTACCTTCTTTCCCCGCCCGCGTCCAACCAAAGTGTTATGACAGTGCGCGATCTTATCCTCGATGTTCTGCGTACGTTGTGGTCGCACAAGCTGCGGGCCTTCCTTACGATGTTCGGGATTGCATGGGGGGTGGTGTCGATTGTGCTGATGGTGGCCGCCGGCGAGGGACTGCGCAAAGGCCAGGAAACTCAGGAGCGGAACCTCGGCAAAGACGTGATGATTGTCTTCCACGGCCGCACTAGCCTGCAGGCGGGCGGTTTACATGCCGGACGCGTGGTGCATTGGGAGGATCCAGACGTCGCGGCGGTGCAGTCGGAGTCGCCGGACTGCGAGTACGCGATCCCCGAACTTGAGCAGGATACGGTGAGCATCCACTCCAACTTTAACAACGCGGCATTCACCGTCACGGGATCGTATCCGCCGTTCAGCTACATTCGCAGTCTCGATGTCGGAGCCGGGCGGTTCTATGACTGGGACGACATGCGCGAAGCGCGGCGCGTGGCATTTCTCGGTTCGGAGGCGGCCAAGCAATTGTTCCCCGGGCGCGATCCCGTGGGCGACACCATCTACTTGAATGACTTTCCCTACACGGTCATTGGCGTGATGGCGACGAAAAAGCAGGATTCCAGTTACGACGGCTGGGATGTGAGAAAAGTCTTTTTGCCCTTTGCGGCGATGCGAAGGGATTTTCCTGACAAGCCTCCTGGAACCAATTCCACGTTCGATCAAATGCTGGTGACGCCGAAATCAGTCGACCAGCACCTCGCCTGCAAGCGCGAAGTGCGCGTGGCGCTGGCCCGCATGCACCACTACGATCCCAGCGACAAGGAAGCCTGTCCGATCTGGGATACGGTGCAGGAGGCGCAGGCCTTCAAGACCATGACCGACGGCATGAAATTCTTTTTGGGAGCGGTCGGGATCGTGACCCTATTGCTGGGCGGCATCGGGGTGATGAACGTGATGCTGGTTGCGGTGCGCGAGCGGACACGGGAGATTGGCGTGCGCAAAGCGATCGGCGCTCCGGCCGGCACGATTCTACGGCAGTTCTTTATTGAAGCGCTGGTCATCGCTTTCTTGAGCGGCGGCATTGGCTTGGGCGTTGCGTTCGGATTCTGTGCGTTAGTGAACCTGTTGCCTATGCCTGATTTCTTTGCCGGCCTGGTGCCGAGTTGGAGTTCAGGCTTAATTGCTGCCGGGCTGCTGGGAGCAATTGCCGTGGGCGCGGCGCTGTATCCGGCGCGGAGAGCAGCGTCGATCGATCCGATTGAAGCGTTGCGGTATGAGGCGGGCGGGTAGATGCTGATTGAAATTATTCTCGAAGCATGGATCGCGCTCAAGCGAAACTTGACGCGCAGTTTTCTGACGATGCTCGGGATCGTGTGGGGAATCGCGACTGTGACTCTATTGATCGCCTATGGCAACAGCTTTCGCAGTGTCCTGGTGCATGGCTTCGACGCATTCGGCAAGAGCGTGGTCATCTGCTGGCCGCAGCAGACCAGCGAACAACCCGGCGGGCAGCGCGCAGGGAAAAAAGTCGTCCTCGAGCAGGCCGATATGGACATGGTGAAGCAGACCGCGCCGCTGGTGAAACATGTGTGTCTCGAAACTGTCCGGCGTCCGGGTATTGCCTACGGGGACCGCTTAGTGGGAACTGCTCCCGTGCGGGGTGTCTGTCCGGAATATGGCGAGATGCGGAATGAAGTTCCATCCGAAGGCCGCTGGATTAATGCTGAGGACGAAATGGAACGACGGCGCGTGATCTTTCTGGGTGGACGCCTCAAGGAAGAACTGTTCAGCGGGCGGCCAGCGGTGGGCGAGACCGTGCAAGTGTCGGGCGTGCGATTTACTGTAATTGGCGTCATGGCGAGGAAGATTCAGCTCAGCAACTACTTCTCGAGCGATGATGAATCGTCGTGGATTCCGTATTCAGCGGCTGGCGATCTGTGGAATACGCGCTATGCGGCGGTGATGGTATTCGAACCCGTCGCGCCGCAGTTCGAGAAGAAGGCAATGGCTCAGGTTCTGGCCGCGGTGGCGACGCGGCAGAATTTCTCGCCGACCGACCCGAAAGCTTTCCAGATGTTTGGGCGCGATGAGTTTCGTCCGGTCATCGATGGACTCACGATCGGGTTGCAAGTGCTGCTGACCTTCATTGGGACGTTGACTCTTGGCATCGGCGGTGTGGGTGTGATGAATATCATGCTGGTGTCGGTGGATGAACGCATTCGCGAGATCGGCTTGCGGCGCGCTCTGGGAGCGCGCAAGCGCCACATCAAATTGCAGTTCCTGGCCGAGACGCTTCTGATCATGCTGATCGGCGGGGCCATCGGTGTGCTGCTGTCGTATCTGATCGCGTGGTCTGTCGGCACTCTGCCGATGATGGGGCCTTTGTTCGAAGACGATTCCGGACAGGGCGACATTCATCTACGTATCTCGATGATGACTGTGATTCTTTCCGGCGCGGTCTTACTAATCGTGGGAGTGATCAGCGGGCTGGTGCCGGCCTTGCGGGCATCGAAACTCGATCCGGTAGAAGCGTTGCGATACGAATAGAAGTTAGGGAAACGAACCGGGCTACGGACGCGGCATCCGCCTCACCTTTTTGCACGAGGCCATGAAAATCTGCGGCCCACAATACATTTCACAATCAGGTGGTCCGTCGAACGGGTCGTCCCCACGCCCACGCCGACATTGAACTCCCACTCGGGAGCGAAGTCGATATCGATGGATGGGAAGAATTGCTGCTGCTGGTCGCGGAGCGCATCGAAACCTGTCAGCGAACCGTAGGCGGCGTAGTACTCGAGCCCGCCCGCGATTTTCTTGGTGAAATCGTAACTGACCTTGACGTTCGGGGAGAATGTAATTCCCTGGTTTACGCTCGGCCCGTGAAACGAACGGTCCATCGCTGGATTGAATGCCAGGTACCAGGGGCCGATTTTTTTGTCGATGATGGGCCGAATCTCCCACGTCCACGTGTCAGGCGAGAATGCAGCGCGCTGGTACCCGATCTCGTTCGACAGACTCACACCCACGGGCCAGTGCCACTTCTCAGGCACGCGCACGCGCGGACGGATATGATCTCCCACCCACTGCCATCCGTCATTTGGCTGAATGCTCGTAAATAGGTAGAAACCAACCTCGGCCCATGCGTTGATTCCTTGCGTGATTTCGAGAGTCTCGTGCTCAGCATGATTGGTCGGAAGCATGCCGTCCTGCACGGTCTTGCTTCCGTCGACGGTGAAATTGGAATGGATCTCCACCATCGTCGAACGAGGCAGAACGGTGTCGGAGCCGTAGACCTGGATTTCGTAGTTGTCTTGCGCGCGCGCGAACCGAGTCACGAGCACAAGAACAGCTAGAAGCGCAAAAGTGACGACAACGGATCGCGGCTGACGAGTCATGGTTCCGGAGGCCACTGCTAACCGATGCGACCTTCTATTCATCATGCACGGTTGCGTTGGAGGGCGCAACTTGCGGCGCGCACGATTGAACTGGCTGAGGAACCTGGACGACCCCACAGGTGTCTGATGTTGCAGACACGCGCGAGCCTGAGAGGAGCAAATTCCATGGCGTTCTCCATTTCAGGAGATGGGGCAGGCGGAGGTGCGCACGGTCCGCAGATCAATGTCACACCGTTAATTGACGTGCTGCTGACCCTGATCGTTCTATTCATGCTGGTGGTGGCCATGGACCCTGAGTACGGCGAGAAGGCGCAGATTCCACAGCCCCCTAAGGATCAGAAGTCCACTGCCAGAAATCGAAGGCACGGTGGTGATTCAGGTGATCTGGACGTCGAAAGATTCACCCCCAACAGTGAAAATTAATCGTGAAGAGGTGCGTTGGGAAGATTTGCCGTTGCGGCTCGACCAGATTTATTTAAAGCGCGCCGAAAAGGTGGCATTCGTCCGCGGCGACGCCAATGTGGATTTCCTGTATGTAGCCGACGTAATTGACCTGGCTCATCATGCGGGCGTGCGGCGAATCGGGATGCTGACGAACACGCAAGAACTCAGCGGGGAATAATTTCTTTTCCGCGAGTTGAGAGCGCAGGTTACGACAGTGCTCTTACGTTGCGTGTGCAGTGTGCTGGCAATGGAAACAGAGACGGGTGCTTTTACGCTGCGGAAGTTACGGACAACACCCAAACTTTTCGCCGACTTCAACACGCTGCAGTTCGCCAGCATCATGGCGACGGTCGTGTTCGTCTTGCTGCTGATATTCATGACTGCGCCCACAAATCATCACGGCTACAGCGTCGACCTTCCCTACGTTTCGCATCCTGCCTCAATGCCGGGCGCAGAGCGGGACGATGCAATCTTAGTGACGATCACGCGCGACGGCAAGGCGTATCTTGGTACCGATCAGGTCAATCCCGTTAACCTGCCGGCAAAGATTGGAGACCGGCTGAAGGATCGGGACGTGGAGCGGAAGGTATACGTCAAAGCGGACATGCGCGCGCGGTGGGGCACCGTCGGGTTGGTGCTGGACGGAGTACGATCCGCAGGAATCGTTAGAGTCGCATTCGTGGTATACGAGCGCCGGTCTTCGATAGTCGGACCTTAGCTTCGGAACCCGGGCCCAGCGGTCGAAGCACAGAGCTACAGGTGAGTCAGTTCGCTATGAATTCCTTGCCCGGTTCTTGATCCAGATCGGCGTCCCGACAAATCCGAAAGCCTCGCGGATCTGGTTTTCCAGAAAACGCTGGTAGGAGAAATGCAGCTTTACCGCGCGGTTGGTGAACAACACAAATGTCGGCGGGGCAACCGAGGCCTGCGTCATGTAGAGAATTTTGACGCGCTGCCGCACTGGAACGGAAGCGCGCTCGAAGTCCACGCGCTCGATGAACCGGTTCATCTGCGATGTGGTTACGCGCTTGCGGCGCTCGGTGGCAACTTCTTCCAGTAACGGGAAGATTTTCTCCGTGCCTTTGCCGGATTGCGCGGAAATGAAAACGACGGGAGCGTAGTTCAGGAACTTTAGCTCGTAGCGCAGGCGCTCCTCATACGCGTCGCGGTCGCCGGGACGCTTGCTCTCGCGCATGCGCTGAGCTTTCGTCGGCCGCGCCGTGTTTCTCGCTGTCTTCTCATGATCACCAGGTCCCATTTGTTGACCACGATGATGATCGATCGTCCGCTCTCGTGGGCGTATCCGGCGATCGAGGCGTCGAGCTGGCTCACGCCTTCGGTGGCGTCGATGACCAGCAGCGCGATGTCGGCGCCTTCCAGATGCTTGCGTGCCATTACCACTGAGAGTTTTTCCGCCATCAGGTGCGTCTTGCCTTTGCGGCGAATGCCGGCCGTGTCGATGAAGCGAAAGCGGCGTCCGTTGTGCTCAACGATCTCGTCTACGGCGTCACGCGTGGTTCCCGGGATCGGCGAGACAATCGCCCGGTCGGAGGACGTCAGGCAATTCAGCAACGTCGACTTGCCCACGTTGGGGTGCCCGATGATGGCGACTTTCACTTCGTGAGCGTCGTCAGCCCTCTCCGCTGTATGCTTCGTCCGAGGGTTCCTGTGTGTCCTCTGTGAGCTCTGTAGTTTAGCTTTCGGCTGGAAGCTTTCCAGAACCGCGTCGAGCAGATCGTCTATGCCGCGTCCGTGCTCCGCAGAAATCGGAAACATCTTCGGAATGCCAAGGCGATGAAAATCGTCAATCAGCGACGACTGCTTCTCGCTGTCGACTTTGTTGACCGCCAGGAACAAAGGCCGGTTCGCTTTGCGGAGCAGCCGCACGAGCTCAAGGTCGGGACCCGCGAGCTCGGTACGTCCGTCGACCACCATGACGATGGCCGCGGCCTCATCGAGTGCCACGCGGGCCTGACGATAAATTTCCGACGGAATGAAATCCTTTTCTTCAGGCAGAATGCCGCCCGTGTCAACGATGCGCAGCCTGCGGCCTTCCCACTCGGCATCGCCATAGAGCCGGTCGCGTGTGATCCCCGGTTCGTCGCCGACAATGGCGCGCCGCGATCCTACGATGCGATTGAAGAGCGTGGACTTGCCCACGTTCGGGCGTCCCACGATGGCGATTGTAGGAATGCCGGCGGCAGTAGTGGCGATAGTGCTGGTCGAATTGTAAGTCGGTTGAGTCAAAGTTGAGTCTTGTGGGCGCCGCTCGGCGTCCGCCCGCTCCATGGCCGCTATCTGGTGGAACTCGTATTATAGAGACTCTCGGCCTCCTCGACTTCAAATCGGGCGCTTCCCGGCGGGAAAGACGCTTCGTCTGCACCAATTCTTCGCCCCTGGCGGAGTACTTTCGCGCACCCATCCGGCGTACGAATTCCGCCGAGGTCAGCTGCAGATGGCGCAGTCCGTCGAGCAGGCGCTGGAAGAAAAGCGCCATCTGATCGTGGAAGCGGGCACAGGCACGGGCAAGACGCTGGCATACCTGATGCCCGTAATCCGCTCGGGAAAGCGCGTCATCATCTCGACCGGCACGAAAAATCTGCAGGAACAACTTTTCTACAAAGATGTTCCCTTCATTGAACAGGCGCTTTACGGGGAAGCGTCCAGCGCCCGCCTCTCGGTCTGCTACATGAAAGGCCGCAACAATTATTTGTGCCGCAAGAAGCTGTACGACCTCACCGATCAGCCCGTACTGAGCGGCTTGGAGGAGATCGAACAATATCGTGCCATCGCCGCCTGGGAAAAGACGACGAGCACTGGCGATCGCGCCGAACTGGCGGAACTGCCCGAGGCCAGCCTGCTCTGGCATAAACTCGATGCGCGCGCCGACGCTTGCATTGGTCAGAAGTGCAGCGAGTTTGAGCGCTGTTTCATCACCGAAATGCGCCGCAAGGCGATGGAGAGCGACATCGTCATTGTCAACCATCATCTGTTTTTTGCCGATCTCGCTATCAAGCTGCAGGCCGATGGAGCGCCCGATGCGGGCATCCTGCCCGAAGCCGCGGCGGTAATCTTCGATGAAGCGCACGAACTGGAAGATGTTGCGGGAAATTATTTCGGCATTTCGGTAAGCAATTTGCGCGTGGAAGATCTGGCGCGCGATGTTGAACATTCGCTGCAGCATCAACCGCATGCTCTCGGCTTCGCTTTCCGGGGCGCTTAGGAAGTTTGCGGGAGCGATCGCAATTTTTTTTCTCGTTGCTGCCTGCGGGGATGGACGTTTTGCGTTCGACACGCGCCGCGAATTTCTCGAGGAAAACGGAGACGAGTTTGTCGCTCTGAATCAGGCGCTGACCCGGCTGGCAGGCGAACTCGAAGGCTTGCCGCAAAAGCCGGAGGAAGTATTTAACTTCGTGCGCCGCGCGCAGGAGATTCAAATGCAGCTCGAATTCGCAATGGAATCGGAAGATCGCAACACGGTATTTTGGATTGAGCGTCGCGGCGGGCGAGGGCCAGGGCGAGGCGGACAAAACCTCGAACGGCCGCTGGGGAAGGTCGCGGCCGGCAAAATGTTTTCCTGCAGGCGACGCCAATCGATGTTGGACCCATCCTGCGCGAATACCTGTGGTCGAAGCTGGATTGCGCCGTGCTGACTTCGGCGACGCTGGCTGTGGGCGGTGGATTCGAATATATCCGGCAGCGGCTCGGGCTGGAGCACGCGCGCGAGTCGGTGCTGCCCTCGCATTTCGACTATGAAAGCCAGGCGCTGCTCTACGTGCCGCCAGACTTGCCCGATCCGCGCACGCCGCAATTTACGGCGAAAGCGGCGGACCGCATTCGCAGGCTGCTCGAGATCACGCGCGGTAGGGCGTTTGTCCTCTTCACCAGCTATGCTCAGATGAACGACGTCTATCAGCGGTTGTTGGGGGAAGTCGAGTTCCCCATGCTACGGCAAGGCGACGCGCCAAAGAGCGCTCTTCTCGAGGAGTTCCGCCTGACTCCGAATGCGGTGCTGTTTGCCACGTCCTCCTTCTGGCAAGGCGTGGATGTGCAGGGCGAGCAATTGAGTTGTGTGATCATTGACCGACTGCCGTTTGCCGTGCCTAGCGATCCTGTGGTCGCGGCGCGGGTGAAGGCGATCGACGCCGACGGCGGCAACGCATTTTTTCAATATCAAGTTCCGGCCGCCGTAATCACGTTGAAGCAGGGCTTCGGCAGGCTGATCCGTTCGTTGCATGATCGGGGACTGCTTGTACTGCTCGACAACCGCATTCTGAAAAAGCAGTACGGCCGAGTTTTCATCGAAAGCCTGCCACGATACAAACGGACCACGGATATACGCATGGTGGAAGAATTCTTTGGCGCGCGATATCAGTCTCTATTTTTCCCTCGCGGTGTCTCAGGGCTGCGGCATCACTTGCACAACTATTCCCGATGGCTCCGCTTTCGAGTGATAGACGCGTTCAGTGGCCTTCACAAAGTCCGCCAGCTTGGCGTCAGGGATGTTCAGGAAAGTCTGCGGGTTGCGATCGGTTAGCGGGAACCATGAGCTCTGCACCTGCACCATGATGCGGTGTCCACGGCGAAATGTGTGGTTGATGTCCTGCATGGCGAAATTGATCTCTTCCACCTTGCCCGGCGTGAACGCCTCGGGCTTTTCGAAGCTGTGGCGGAATTTTCCGCGGAAGGGTTCGCCGCGGACTAATTGCTGATAGCCGCCCATGGTGAAAGACGGCGCAGGCACGTCCTTTCTTGATCTGTCACGGCCTTCGGTCCGAGGCGCGTCCTGCTTGCTGTCCGGATAATCCGCGGGATATGCGTCAATCAACTTCACATCCCAGTCGGAATCCGTCCCGCTGGTCGAAACGAAAAGCCGCGGTGAGATCGGCCCGGCAATCGTGACGTCCTCCTGCAGCACTGGAGTTTCGTAAACCAGGACGTCGGTGCGGCTGGCGGCAAAGCGCTGATCTGAGAGCATGTATTCCTGAGGCACATCCAGCGCCGCGTAGTTCACAAAAGGCACCGGCTTGGCGGGATCACTCACATACTCATCGTAGGACGCAGATTCTACCGCAGGTGCCTCAAACGAGAGGCTGCCGTTGCTATGGAAATAGAGAGTTTTTGGTTCGGCATTTTTCGGTGGCCACGCGGAGTATTGCCGCCACACGTTCGTCCCGGTCTCGAAGACGTATGCTTTCGGAAGCTTGGCGTCGCCATTGCCTTTAAGGTGTTGCTCAAAGAAGGGGAAGAGGATGTTCTTCCGGTAATACTCGCCCGTGCTCGAGGCGAATTCCACGCGCCCCAGATGTTCGCCGTCATAGCGGGCCCAGCCACCATGTACCCAGGGCCCGACGACCAGGGCATTGAAGATTCCGGAATTATTTTTGTCGATCGAATGAAAGGTAGTGAAGGGTCCTTGCAGATCCTCCGCATCAAACCACCCGCCCACGGTCAGCACGGCACAGTGGATGTTCTTCATGTGGGGCGCCAGGTTGCGGGCTTTCCAATAGTCGTCGTAAGTATCGTGGTTTACCTGATCGTCCCACAGCCAACTTTTGCCTTCCAGATATTTTCGCAAGTTCGACAGCGGCCCGGTTCGCAGATAAAACTCGTATGCGTCTTTGGTTCCCCAATCGAAGGAATCGGAATCCTTCGCCGGCAGTTGAGGATTACTTTGCGGCTTGAAAAAAGCGTAGAACCCGAAATTCGCCGCCAGCATGAACGCACCGCCGTGGTAAGCATCGTCTCCCATGAAAAGATTGGTCATGGGAGCCTGCGGTGACGCCGCTTTCAGCGCCGGATGTGAGTCAATGATGCTGGCCGAGGTGAAGAATCCCGGATATGAAATACCCCAAATCCCCGCATTCCCGTTGTTGTTGGGAACATTTTTCAGCAGCCAGTCGATGGTGTCGTAAAGGTCGCTGCTGTCGTCCACATCTTTGTTCGACTTCTTGTCGTCGATGTGTGGACGCATCTCAACGAACTGCCCTTCCGACATGTAGCGCCCGCGCACGTCCTGGAACACGAAGATGTACCCAGCCTTGTCGAAGTCCGGTGATGGACCGAGCTGCGTACGGTACAAATCGACTCCGTAAGGGCCGACGCTGTACGGAGTGCGATCGATCAGAAACGGGTAGGGACGAGAGCTATCCTTGGGCACATAGACGGAAGTGAACAGGTGAACGCCGTCGCGCATCGCGATCCTGTATTCATACTTCGTGTAATGCTCTTTGACGTCGTAGTCCGGCGCGTCGGGCCGGTTCTGGGCCCAAAGACCAAAACTCAAGCTCAACACGAATGGCAACAGACTCAACAGATGTCGACGCAACATGCCTGCTCCTTGAAATGTAACCATGAGTAGGCAAGCTACATTCGGGCGGGGAAGCGAGTCAAGGGCAATGCTCCCGCGCCCGCCATTCCAGCGTACAATATACGCTTCGCTACAGAGCGCAGCCGGCCCTGTATTTACACGCCCGAGCTGCCGGGGGACCATGTTCGAAGTCACGGTTGAAGACACGTTTGCCGCGGGCCATTACCTGCGCAATTACAAGGGCAAGTGCGAGAATCCGCACGGCCATAATTATAAGATCCGCGTGACCTTGGCGGGCGCCGAACTCGATAAGGCCGGCCTGCTGCTCGACTTCAAAGACCTGCGCGAGGTCATGAAGCACGTTATCGAGCGCCTCGATCACCAGATGATCAACGAAATCGAGCCCTTCACCGTGATCAATCCGTCGGCCGAAAATCTGGCTAAGTATTTTTACGATGAATCCAACGGGAAGCTCAAAAGCGTAACCGACGGCAGAGTGCGAGTGAAAGATGTCACAGTCTTTGAGACCGACACAACGACGGCAAAGTACAGCGAGTGAAACAGCTGACGTCACATCATCATCGCGGCGAAGTCCACAATGCAAGTTACGGAAATCTACAAATCGCTACAGGGCGAGTCGACCTATGCGGGCTTGCCATGCGTCTTTGTGCGGCTCACCGGATGCAATCTGCGTTGTTCGTGGTGTGACAGTGAGTACACCTTCCAGGGAGGCCGCAAGATGAGCCTCGCGGAGGTTCTCGACGAGGTTTCGCATTTGAGTCCAGGCGGCGGACTCGTGGAAATCACCGGCGGCGAGCCCATGCTGCAGGAGCGGGAAGTCGTTCCGTTGATGCAGCGCCTGCTCGACAACGGCTACAAAGTCCTGATCGAGACCAGCGGCGAGCGCCCGCTGCGGAGGGTTCCGCCCGCAGTCATCAAAATCGTTGACGTGAAGTGTCCGGACTCGGGAGAGGCGGACACGTTCCGAAGGGAGAATCTTGAGGCTCTCGCTGCTGACGACGAAGTCAAGTTCGTTCTCAGCAGCCGCGCGGACTACGAGTTTGCCCGCCATTTTTCCGATCAGCACAAACTCGCTGAACGGGTGAATGCCGTTCTGTTTTCCCCCGCCTTCCGCAAAGACGCGACCGGCGCCCGCGACAGCTCACACTGTCTACTGGATCCCCAGGAGTTGGCTGAGTGGATGATTGCTGACAACGTTCCGGCCCGGCTCAGCCTGCAGTTGCACAAATTCATCTGGGACCCGGCGGTGAAGGGAGTGTAAGGACTAGATGGTTTTTGATTGTTAATTGAAAACGAAAACCTTAGCGCTTTGATTTTCAGCCGATAATCAGCACTCTTTACTTCATGCCCACCTCGCCCCGATCCCGCGCAGTTGTCCTGCTTAGCGGCGGCATGGATTCCTGTGTCTGCGCAGCACTGGCGACTCGTGATTACGAAGCAGCTGCTGTCCACATCAGTTACGGCCAGCGCACCGAGGAGCGCGAGCGGCAATCATTTCTGGCCATTTGCCAGCGCCTGAAGATTCACGACAAGCTCATGGTCCGGAATGAGACGCTGCGAGCGATCGGCGGCTCGGCGCTCACCGACGCCGCGATTGCCGTGCCGACGTCGGATGAGGTTGGCCGCAACGTCCCCGTCACCTACGTTCCTTTCCGCAATGCCCATTTTCTCGCCGTCGCCGTAAGCTGGGCCGAGGTGATGGGCGCGGAAAAGGTGTTCATTGGCGCGGTTGAACCCGACAGCTCCGGCTATCCCGATTGCCGCCCTGCGTATTACAAGGCATTCAATGAAGTCGTGAAAACCGGCACGAAAGACGGCCTTATCGAAATCGTCACCCCGCTCATCGCCATGCGAAAAACCGATATTGTTCGCCTTGGCCTTGAATTGGATGCGCCCTTCGATTTAACTTGGTCATGTTATAGCCGCGAGGATCGAGGTTGCGGCGTCTGCGACAGCTGTGTGTTGCGCCTCCGCGCCTTCGCGGCGGCGGGATTGCCGGATCCAATTCCCTACGCAGCGGGATAGACAATTGTTGGACACGAGATATCGTTCGGCTTTTCCAGGAATCGGACCAGCAAAATTTCGACTTTGCCGGGAGGCAAAATGAAAAAATATTTCGTAATTCTTCTATTCGCAGCGCTGGCGCTTGGCCTGTATCTTCCAGCGGCCTTCGCCCAGGCTTCAGGAACGGTCAAGGGTGTCTGCAAAGACGTCCAGGGCAATCCCATCGTTGGTGGTGTTGTGGTCTGGGCCAACCAGGAAAACGGTCAGAAATATAGCGTCAAGACCGACAAGAAGGGGGAGTATTTGTCGCTCGGCCTTACCACGGGCAAGTACAACGTCACGCTGTACAAATCTCCCGATGACCAGAAAGCCGGTAAGGAGATGGACCACCTCAACGGCTTCGTGGTCCACCTCGACGACAACATCGTCGATTTTGATGAGAAGAAGGTTCAGGAGGACGCCGCCAAGGGTAAGGGGCTTTCTCCGGAGCAGTTGAAGCAAATGCAGGAGCAGAACGCCAAGGTGGAGAAGGAGAAATCCACCGTCGGCAAGCTCAACGAGAAATTGAACGCGGCCAAGACGGCCGCGGAGGCGAATCCTCCGGACTACGACACAGCCATCGCTGCCCTGACCGAAGCGACCCAGATGGACGCGACCCGCGATCTGATCTGGTTCAAACTGGGCGACTATTACCGGCTGTCAGCGACTAAGCAGACCGATCCAGCAGAAAAACAGAAACGCCTGGACTCCGCTGTCGAGTCTTACCAGAAGGCAGTGGATCTCAAGAAATCCGCACCTGCGGACAAAGATCCGGCTGCAGCCGCCAAGAACCTAGCCGCGTACTACAACAATCTGGCGGATGCTTACTATCGGGCGAAGAAAATCGATGATGCGGTGAAGACCTATGAATTGTCGGCGCAGACCGACCCGTCCTCAGCCGGGCAGGCCTATTTCAATATCGGCGCCGTCCTTACCAATTCCGGCAGGCCCGACGAGGCCAATGCCGCATTCGATAAGTGCCTGGCCGCCGATCCTAATCGCGCCGAAGCCTATTACCAGAAGGGGCTGAATCTGCTGGGCAAAGCCACCCTTCAGGGCGACAAAACCGTCGCCCCTCCTGGGACGGCGGAAGCCTTCCAGAAATACCTGGAACTCTCACCTACGGGCCCCAATGCCGACAGCGCCAAGGCGTTACTGGCGAGCCTCGGTGCCTCGGTGGAAACCAGCTTTGGCACGAAGAAGAAGCCTGCCAAGAAGAATTAGAGTTTTCCGGTCCGGTAAACATGGGCGGCCTCTAATCGGGCCGCCCTTTGTGCGTCCGGACGGCCCCACGGTGGTTACTAAAGTCTATGTACTTACTGGCCTTCGCTCCCAGCCCTTGCCGAGGTACAGTTAACTATCTGAGTTTTCTTCCAATTCTGTGGTGCGTGCGATTCCCGAGGTGTGAGGACGAATGGCAGCACCAAGCATTGCCCCGATTTCCGTCGCATTAGAAGGTTTTTCTGGAACGGGCAGAGTCGCGACTTCGGCTTTGCTCACCGCCATGCTGCGCGCGGCCGAAAAAATCAGCGACCTGATTTTTTCCCCAGGCCGCCCACCCCAGGTGCAGGTCTACGGTCAGATGATCCCGGTGCAGGTCCCTGGGCTGACCTTCCTGACCCCCGATGACACGCGTCACATCGCCGCTGATCTGATTGGCGACAACAAGCAGGCCATCAATACCCTGCGAGAGCATGGGGCCTGCGACGTTTCCTACGGCATGCCGGGCATGGCCCGGTTTCGGGTGAACATTTTTATTCAGCGCGGTAGTTGTGCGGTCGTCATGCGCGTAATTCCCACTAACATTCCAGATTTTGCGTCTCTCCGACTGCCTCAACAGTTGTCCGAGGTGACCAAGTTGCGCGATGGGATTGTGCTTGTGACTGGAGCGGCGGGCTCGGGGAAATCATCCACCCTCGCGGTGTTGCTCGACAGCATCAACCGCGAAAAGTACTACCACATCATCACCATCGAAGACCCCATCGAGTTTCTGCACAATCACAAGTGCTCCACGATTCATCAACGAGAACTGCACAGTGACACTCCGAGCTTTGCGCACGCTCTGCGCTCGGCCATGCGTCAGGCCCCGAAGGTGATTCTCGTCGGAGAAATGCGCGACCGCGAGACCATTGAAATCGTGCTGGAAGCTGCGGAGACAGGTCACCTCGTGTTCTCCAGCCTGAACACCATGGACGCTTCCAAAACGGTGGAGCGCATCGTCACTTCGTTTTCACCCGCGGAACAGCAGTCAGTGCGTGAGCGTTTCGCCAAAGCATTTCGCTACATCGTTTGCCAGCGGCTCGTCCCCAAACAGGATCGTAGCGGGCGCATTGCCGCTTTCGAAATTCTGAAAGCCAATGCCCGCACTCGCGAATGCATTGAAAAAGGCGAGCGCGAAAATAAGACTCTGCTCGACGCCATAAAGGCTGGCAGCTCCGACGGGATGCAGCATTTCGATGGGGAAATCGCAGAACTGGTTCAGGACCGCATGGTCGACCTTGAAACCGGCTTGTCGTTTGCAAGCAACCCGGCAGTTCTCGGCCAGGAATTGGCGCGATAGTGTTCCCCGGAAGAGTTCTTGAATTGCAGTGAAGCCGTCTTATTTTCCCGCTCTGGCCGCCCGATGCTGAAGCCGTCTCGCCGGTCGTAGTTGTTCCCCGATTGAGCTTGTCGCCTCGATCTTGAATTGGGCGACGACGGTGCGCAGCCGAGTTGCCATTTCCGCCAGTTCGTTTCCTGCCCGATGCAACTCCTGCGCTCCCGTTGACGCTATGCGTGCCGCTTGCACGACGTCTGCGATGGTGCGGGTGATCTCTTCCGACCCTCGGGCCGCGTCGGTCACATTCCGCGTCATATCGTTCGTGGTGGTGCTCTGTTCCTGCACTGCCACGGCGATAGTACTGGAAATGTCGCTCACCTGGTGAATGATGTCACCGATGCTGGCGATCGCGTCGACCGCTCCCTTGGTGTCCATCTGGATGGCCGTGATTTTCCGGCCGATGCCGTCGGTTGCCTCGGCAGTCTGCTTTGCCAATTGCTTGACTTCGTTGGCGACCACCGCAAACCCCTTGCCCGCTGCTCCGGCGCGAGCCGATTCGATCGTTGCGTTCAAAGCCAGCAGGTTGGTCTGTTGGGCAATCGACGTAATAACCTTGATGACTTCTCCGATTTCAGCGCTCGATTGGCCGAGTTTTCCCACCGTGGCGTTCGCGGCTTGCGCCGTCACCACTGCTTTTGCGGCGATCCCGGCCGCAGTGTGAGTGCTGTTGGCGATGTTCTGGATGGTCACGGTCATTTCTTCCGCACCGGTGGACACGCTGTGCAGGTTCAAGCTGACCTTCTGCGTGACCTGCGAGACGAGGTTCGCCTGGCCGGTGGTTTGCTCCGAGTTAGCGGCAATGAGCTGGCTGCTTAAAGAGAGCTTGCCGCTGGCCTCGGAAACGAGTTGGGCGTTTTCGGCAATCGCCTGGATGATGCTCTTCAGGTTTGTATTCATCTTGTTAATGGTTCGGGTCAGGTCGCCCAGTTCGTCTTCGCTGACGACTTCAAGATCCGCGCGCGACAGATCGCCGGCCGCAATGGCTTCGGCCTGGGCCAACACACTCTGCGTGGCTTTGGCGACACGGCTGCTGATGAATACCGACAGCAAAGTGCCAACCGCGAGTGCTACCATCGCCAGCAAGATCGAGTTCAAGTGGAGCGATCGGTTCTCGCCGTCCAGGGATTGTTGGTTCTCCTGCAGCAGCAGAACGGCCGAATCGGCCATCTCGCCAAGAGCCTTCTTGATCTGATCGTTGACCACCAGCGTCTTCACTTCCATCTCCGCACCGGCCGCGAGGGCGCCGTTCTGCGCACCGTTCGAAGTGCTCTGGACGATTTCAGCCTGGATTTCCCGGTACTCTGGAACCAGTCGGTGGATCTGCGCCAGCCGATCGAGATTTTCCGGTGTGTTCCATCGGGAGGACAGTTCGTCCAGCCGTGCAAGGTCTTGGTCGATGTCGACCCAAGCTGCATCCAGAAGTTTTTGCGCCTTTGCTCTTCTGGCAGGCGAGTCTGCAGCCAGCACCGCCTGCCGGGCTTTGCTGGCCGCTTGATTCATATCGCGCTGTAGCTCACGGCTGGCAGTGAGCATGGGGACGCGAACCTGAAGGATCAGATCCTCGGTCCCTTTCACTTTCTCCGACTGCTCATAGGTGATGGCCGTACTGCCCACCATGAACGTCAGGATAATTCCAAAACCCAGGCCGAGTTTCTTCCCCACGGTCAGTTTCATTGGCATCGCTCTCGTTCCGTCGGCCCACTCGGGCGAAGGGTCACGGGTCCGAATCGGTCCGGTTCATTCGTTGTGGACATCATTTGAGCGCTAGAACCGGGCGCGGCTCCGTTGAAGCAGGTTGTTTCATAACCCGCCAGTAGGATTTCCTCCTCAGGCTGGTCTTACTTCATATCGGCGCTTCCGCTGCGACCATTACAGATTCCGCGACCTTCGGACCATTCGCTTCGGAGATGCAGTCGAAGGGCTCGGGACCAGAAGTGCGACAATAAATTTGGAGTTCTTAATTTCGAGATTCCGCGATCTCGCGTCTTTCCTCCTCTGACGTATCATCTGTCCATGTCCCTCCCGACTAAGGTCTCAACTGTTTTGAGCTTTGAAGACGCGCGCCGAGTGGTCGACGAGCAGGCCTCGGTGATCCTAGCCAGGCGGTTTCAATCCGGCGGAACGGAATCTGTCGAGCTGCTCGCTGCCGCAGGCCGAGTCCTGAGCGACCACGTGACCGCGGACCGTGACCTGCCTCCGTTTCCGCGCTCTACCCGCGACGGCTATGCTGTGCGATCCGCGGACTTAGCTCCGCTTCCCGCGACACTCGATGTAATCGGAGAAGTCAGAGCAGGCGAGACCCTCGACAACGTCCCTGCCAACATCGCCCGCGGGCAAGCTGTGTCCATCATGACCGGCGCGCCGGTTCCCGCTGGGGCCGACGCAGTGGTCATGGTCGAATACACTTCTCAGCGGGAGCACCGCGTCGAGATCACTCGCGGCGTTGTGCCAGGAGAAAACGTGGTTCCACTCGGCGCCGAAGCCCGTGAAGGCGCCGTTTTGCTCAATCGCGGTCTGTGTCTCAACCCGGCGGCCATCGCCCTCGCGGCGTCTGTGGGCAAATCGCGGTTGCCAGTCTACAAACGTCCGCGAGTCGCCGTTCTCACCACCGGCGACGAGATCGTGGGCATTGACGCCACACCGGGTCCCACTCAGATTCGCAATTCGAACAGCTTCTCGCTGGCCGCCCAGATTCAGCAGGCCGGGGGCGAACCTGTTGTGTTGCCCGTTGCCCCCGACGAACTGCAAGGACTGCGCTCACTGATCGCAGAGGGCCTGAAGTCCGACCTGCTGCTGCTGACCGGCGGCGTCTCGATGGGCCGTTACGATCTGGTCGAGCAAGCCCTGTCGGAAATGCATTCCGAGTTTTTCTTCACCGGCGCAAAAATCCAGCCCGGTCGCCCCGTCGTTTTCGGCAGGTGTGTCGCGGAAACGTATGCTGCGGAGAAATGTGGCGCGGGAACTCCTGCCCGCGAGCGGCCCGCCACCTATTTCTTCGGCCTGCCAGGCAATCCGGTTTCGACTATGGTGACTTTCGAACTCTTCGCGCGCCCCGTGCTTGAGGCTCTTGCAGGCCACGCATCGCACAACCTGATATTTCTTCACGCGCGTCTCAAGAAAGAGATCAGAACCAAGACCGGGCTCCGGCGTTTTCTCCCGGCCATCCTGTCTGGCGAGTTCGATCGGGCAGAGGTGGAATTGATCGTCTGGCAAGGTTCCGGTGACATCGCCGCGACTGCGCGGGCCAATTGCTACATCGTCATTCCCCCCGACCGCGAGTGCGTGGCAGCTGGCGAGTGGATCGCGGTGATGAAAACCGATTGTTAATTCTTGATTGCCGATTCTTGATTGCTGATTGAAATCTCTCAATGCTTTCCCGTCCAGCTTCAATCAACCATCGGCAATCGGGCCGCGGTCATCGTCTCCTCCGCGCTCTCCATGTAAGATAGAACTCGCATGCCGAAGAAACTCTCCCATTATGACGGCGCGGGCCGCGCCCGAATGGTCGACGTCTCCGGTAAATCCCCGACTCGGCGCGAGGCCGAAGCCAGCGCCTTCGTTGCCCTCAGCCCCGCCGTGCTGGCTGCGCTACCCAGCAATCCCAAAGGCGATCCGCTGGAAGTGGCTCGCGTTGCCGGCATCATGGCGGCGAAGCGCACCGCCGAACTGATCCCCATGTGTCACCCGCTTCCGCTCGCGCTCGTTGATGTCGATCTGCGCCTGTGCGAGAATGGCGTCGCCATTGCCTCCAGAGTCGCTACCACCGCCGAGACTGGCGTCGAAATGGAGGCCTTGGTGGCCGCCAGCGTTGCCGCGCTGACCGTTTACGATATGTGTAAGAGCGCGGACAAAAGCATCGAGATTCGCAACATTGTGCTAGAGCGAAAGACCGGCGGAAAAAGCGGAGAATATCGGCGGGCGAAGTAAAGCCTTCAACATTCATGGCAAATAACGTCAAGCTGCTGCTGGTGGATGACAATCCGATGGTGCTGGCGATGTTGCAGCACGCCTTGACTCCGATGGCGGAAGTCAGCACTGCGACCGATGCGGCCGACGCACTGCTGAAGGCCGTTGACGATGCCCCTGATCTCTTGGTCTGCGATTACAAAATGCCCGGCATGGACGGCCGTCAGCTGGTCGAGAAGTTAAAGAGTCGTCCGGCCACCGCCAATTTTTCCACCGTGTTGATGGCCAGCAAGGCCGACATTGCGGAACGCCTGTCGCCGGTGGATGCCGCCGATGATTACCTGGAGAAGCCATTTTTCCTGAAGGACGCCACGCGCCGCATTAAGCGCCTGATTGACCGCATCGCTCTTGAAAAGATGTCGAAGACTGCGCCCAAAGATGGCGTGGTGCGGGGCAGTCTCACGCAGATGAACGTGATCGACCTGATGCAGTCTCTCGAAATGGGGAGAAAGAGCTGCCAGCTTTCTCTCAGCAATGAAGGTGACAACTGCGAGGTTTTTTTTGCCGAAGGTCAAGTGAAACACGCAACCTACGGAGCGCTGGTGGGCGACGAGGCCGTGTTCAAAGTGCTGCGCTGGACCGGTGGAAATTTCCAGCTCGACTTCGAGGGCAAGACCGACAAAGAAACCACGCAGCTCAATACTCAGGGCCTGTTGATGGAAGGCCTGCGATTACTCGACGAATCCTCGCGCGATGGCGGTTCAGAACCTGAGGCTGAAGCGACGCCCGCTGACGCTGCCCCCGCCGGAAACGCTCCTCCACCGGCCAGCGGTCCCAGTGCGCCGGCCGGAACCGCGGTTGCAGGCCGCAGGGACGAAGAGGAAGATGTGCTCCTTGACGGCTGATCTCTGATGGCTGATTCTTCAACCAGTGCGTCGCAGGGCCTCACTGCGGCTGTCGTGACAGTGAGCGACTCCTGCGCTCGCGGTGAGCGAAACGATCTTTCGGGTCCGGCGGTAGCGCAACTTCTGCGAAAGCTTCGCTTCTCGGTCGCGACGACTGAAATAGTTCCCGACGATCCCATCCCAATTCAAAACCTGCTGATTCGCCTCGCGCGCGAGGTTCGACTCGTCGTGACCACCGGCGGCACTGGTATTGCCGCCCGCGATGTAACGCCCGATGCGACTGTGACGGTGTGCGACAAGTTGCTCGACGGCGTGGCCGAGCGCATGCGCAGTCAAGGGTCAAAGAAGACTCCATTTGCCGCGCTGAGCCGCGGCGTGTGTGGCGTTCGTGGCCGGGCGCTCATCCTGAATCTGCCGGGAAGTCCCACGGGTGCGGTGGAATCGCTGGAAGCCGTCGCGGAGTTGATTCCCCATGCCATCGATTTGTTGAGCGGGAAGACTGAACACTGGTAGTGCGCGTGAAACAGTTTGCGAAAGGCCAGGTCTTGGGTGGCGCAGGGCTCCCAGCGCTGCGATAGGGCTTTGTTACTCGATTGGAGCCTTAGCGCCGGAGTACAGTTACGGTCGAGTCTTGCCCGGCCCCAGCACCGGCCGACCCGGAAAAACATTCGGCACCATCTTGCCTCCGTCAATCACCACTGTCCCGCCAACCAGTAAATATTGCACGCCGACACTTGGCTCCATCGGCTTTTCGAACGTCGAGCGATCAGCGATCGTCTGCGGATCGAAGACCACTACGTCAGCGTCGGCGCCTTCCTGCAAGCGTCCCTTGCGGTGTGCGGCGGGCGTGGAACGCTCCAGCATTTGAGCCGGCATCAGCGTCATCTTCCGCAGCGCTTCCATGAGAGTCAGCGTCTTTTTCTCCCGGACATATTGCGCGAGCACGCGTGAATATGTGCCGGCGTTGCGGGGATGACCTTCGGCTCCGTCGCTCGCGATCATGATCAATGGGTTGGGAATGACGGCATCGACGACTTCCTGCGTGTTGGCGAAAATCAAAACCCATTGCTGTTTGCCGGAATTATGTAATTCGTCGAAGCGATCTTTGGTGAGGTGCTCGCCAGTGTCGGGTATGACGAGGCTGCCGTAGTCGATGCCGAGCTTTTCGCGCCAGCCAGGATTGAACACGGCGGAGTTGATCGCGGTCATGCCAGCGATGTAGGGATAAGCCTCAGTTGTGACGTCGAGGCCGCGCGCGCGCGCCCCTTCGATCAGTGAGAGGCATTCGAGTGAATCCCGCAGGCAGGTGCTGTTGATGTGAACGATGTGCAGCGATGCGCCCGTGATAGCGGCCGCCCCGATGACTTCTTCGACAGATGCGATGGCTGAACCGGGCTCGACTCGTCCCGCGCTGCGTATGTGAGTGTAGACTGGCAACTTTCGTTCGGCCGCAACCCGAAACATGTCAATGACCTCAAGGCGCGTCGCGCCAGGAGTGTACTCAATGCCCATGCCGACGCCGAGGGCGCCAGCGTCAATCTCGTCGCGAAGCCGCTGCTGAATGCGTCCGATCTGCTCCTGCGTCGCAGGCTGGTCGGTGGCCGCTCCGCTTTTTGGCAGGATCGTTCCTTCCGGCAACGGGCCGCCGAAAATGAGGGCGCGCGAGGCTACGTGGCTGGCGGTTGTCCCGTAGTGAATGAGTGAGTTGCCTTCCTTTGCGTTCAAAAACTGAGCCACGTCCGGGGCGCCAATCTCCATTTCGAGCGCCGTAGTCACTCCGTCGAAAGCCTTCACGCGCTGGCTGGCCATGTCCTGGGCGTGCTGGTGCAGGTCAATGAAGCCCGGCGCCACAACCAGTCCAGCGGCGTGAATAATGCGCCGTCCACTGAGCGGAGCAGCCGAGATGCTCGCGATTCTTCCGTCGCGGATTCCCACGTTGCGCACGGCGTCGAGCCCGGTTTCGGGGTCCATGAGGCGACCACCTTCGACCACGACATCGTACTGTTGCGCCGTGGCAAGGGTGCTGATGACGACAAGGGCGAGAGTGATGAGCAGTTTGCGCATGGTGGCTCCGAAGTTAGTGGGCGGAAGGTAGCGATCATAACAGGCTGACGCACACATCTTAATGTGGTTCACGTACACTGATGGTTTCCCGTGAAGACCATTGCACAAATACTGACACGGTACACGGCTTGGATCATGGGCCTGCTGAAGGTGCTCGGGATCTGGGGCCCGTTCGTGATTGCATTTGCCGACAGTGCCCTGTTGGGCATGCCGGTGGATTTCGTCGTTGCTAGATATGTATATCAAGACCACGCGCGCCTTCTGATCTACGTCGCGATGGCTTCGCTGGGTTCGGCGCTGGGGAGCATTCCGCTCTACATCGTCGGTTATCTGGGCGGCGAGAAAGTCCTGCGCAAGCGGATTTCCGAAGAGCGCTTTCTGAAAATTCATCGTTCATTTGAACAGCACGAATTCTGGGCTCTGATGTTTCCGGGAATGTTGCCTCCACCCATGCCTTTTAAAATTTTGGTGTTGGCCGCGGCCGTGTTTGAAATGCGCTTTCGCGATTTCCTGGTGGCAATTTTCCTGGGTAGGTTTGTACGCTTTCTGGTTTTGTCGACCCTTGTGCTTTGGTTCGGCCCGCAGATCGTGGAGCTTTTCGGCGGTGTCGTCATGAAGCATTGGGGTTGGTTTGTCGCGGCAATTGCGGCCGGGATCTTGCTGTGGCTCGTGATGCGCCAAAGAAGAGCCGCCGCGCCGCAGCCTGGGCAATAACCACGATGCGGCGAATCTCGGTTCGTGCTCTCATCCTCGATCCCATAGTTGGCCCGGTGTGAAATGAATCGAATGGTTTCCCGCCACGCTCTACTGTTTCTGCTGACCGCGTTCCCTCCGTTTCTGCTTGCACAGGCTGCGCATCCAGCTTCCACGCCCCCTGCGCAGGAGTACACATTCGCGATCGTTTCGGCGTATCCCCATGACCCAAGCGCGTTCACGCAAGGCCTCGCGTATCGCGATGGCTTCCTCTATGAGGGCACGGGCCGCGAAGGGCAGTCCTCTCTCCGAAAAGTCCGCCTCGAAACCGGAGAAATCGTCCAGCAGAAAAATTTGGCGCCCGACCTCTTCGGCGAAGGCATCACCTTGCTCAACGACAAAGTAATCCAGCTCACCTGGAAATCAGGAATAGGATTCGTCTACGACCTGAACAGTTTCCGTTTATTGCGCAGGTTTTCGTATTCAGGCGAAGGATGGGGCCTTGCAACCAACGGACGCGAGTTGTTCATGAGCGACGGCACCTCAGAGATTCGGGTGCTGGATAGTGAGACGTTTCAGGAAAAGCGCCGCATCAAGGTTCACGATGGCTCAGCTGCGGTCGACCAACTGAATGAACTGGAGTTTGTGGAGGGACAGATTTTCGCCAACGTGTGGCACAGCAACCTCATCGCACGGATTTCTCCGCAGACCGGTGATGTGATTGGCTGGATCGACCTGACGGGACTACTGAGTCCCATGTATCGTTTCGAAGCGGAAGCAGTGCTCAATGGCATCGCCTACGATCCGGTTCTCAAACGCCTATTTGTGACGGGAAAGCTGTGGCCGAGAGTCTTTGAGATCAAGCTCTCTCCGAAAGCTCGAAAGTAAATCCTCACCGCCCTATCCAGCAAGGCTCATGCTGCGAAGGCTATGCGGCCGCCGTATGGTCGCCTGACTTGCGTAGCCATCCTGACAGCATGTGCAAGAACACCGGCGTTCCAAACATTGCCAGTGAGCAGAAAAGATCGCTCTCCGCGGTTCCGCGGAAGAACGGAATGCCCATAGCGTAAGAAGCCATGAGACCGGCAACAGACCGGGGATACAATTGCGGCATCGAGGCCCACGCCGCGAAGTTGCTGATTACAAAAAACGAGATCGAACTCGTAGCTGCCGCTCCCACCACTCGCCAGAAACCAGCCTTTTCGCGCAGCTTCGTGCCCAGCCAAAGAATCGCCGCATACCACGCCCAGATTAACAACTGGTCCGAGGAGAAATGGTAAGCGTAGATGTACTTGGTCAGCACGACGTCGGTTGCAACCACCAGCACCAGCGGGATCCACATTTGGCGCCGCGAGCCACGCGCCCCGAAAAACAGCAGCGAAGCAGCCAGCGGGGTGAAATGCCACGGGTGCGGCAGGAAACGGATGGCAACGGCCAGAACGACAAATAGATAGGGAAGCATCTTCACCTCGAAAGACTGAAGTCTTATTCTGGGCGCTGGCGAGGCTGGAGTCAAGGGCGGATCGAGCGACCGCAGATTTTTTGACAAAGGCGACGCGGTAAATTCCTTTCTTCACCGCTCTTGTTCTGGGGTCAATTACTGGCTAAGGCTGCCCGGGTTCAGGAACGACGACCTCGCCGTTTCCCCTGTCGTACACATCGCCAACAACATGCAGGTTCTGATCGATTTCCACGGCTCGGCTCAACGCGCCGCGACTGCGACGGCTGGTCAACGAACTTGCCGTTCCGGAGTAACGCAGGTCCCGAAAAAGCACGATCCAACCCGACTGTGGAGGTTGAAGAGTTTCGGTCTCAGTAATCGGATACTGTGCCCAATCCAAAAAAACGCGTCCCGCGTAGGAATGTTTGGCGGCCAACGTGACCTGTGTTTCCTCAGGCTTATATCGAATTTCCATGCGCCCTTCAGGATCGACGTCCGGCCCCAGTGAATTCACCGGAGCCAGCGCGAAGAATGCGGGCGTCTCAACGACACCGTCCCAGTGAAAGGGATCTATCCATTTGGGGTACGCCGAAACACGCAGCGGGTCAGCTCCGTCATAAGTGCGAGCTTCCAGAGCGTTGACGGCCTTCCGGTGTTCGAAATCGCGCAGCCCCCACAGCAGGACGACTCCAGCCAGCGCGAGCGTAGCGGCGACCCGTCCGCGAGGGCTGCGACCGCGTGCGCCAATCTCCTGGTCGATCATGCCGAACAGCGCCGGCACGACCAATCCCAGAATCAGCAACACAAACATCACCGGTTCGAAAATGAACACGATATCCCACGAATACCACTTCTCTGAAAACGGCCAGAACGGCCGGACGCCGTAGTTATTGGTGAAGTCGAGCAGAATGTGGCTAAGTCCGGCCAGGCAAGCGTATAGGAAGAGCAGCCCCCAGCGCGGTGGCAGCTTGGGGTCCTTAACCTTCCGTCCGCCCAGGCGCCAGACCAGATACACAAAGCCAACTACGACCAAAGCATCGAGCGGCACGCCGACGAAGGAATGAGTGAACCCGCGATGGTGCGCAAACCCAAACGCCGAGCCACGAAAAGCCCCGATCACGTCCAGGTCGGGCGCCTCAGCGGCGAGCGTAAGTGTGAGCGTGGCGAGCGCAGTCTTGCGGTTGAGTCCGGCACGCCCCATGCACGCGCCGGTCAGAAAGTGAGTGAGAGGTTCCAAATGCTTCGAGGAATTCTATCGTAAAGCAATTCGCCTTGAGAGAGGTATCGAGCGCCGCGCCGGTTCACCGCGGCGGCGCCAGCAGGTTGAGGGCGTTCGGGACCACGGTAATTTCGGCCGGCAGCGTGCCCAGCAGTTCTCCATCGGCTTCGACGTAGATCTTGCGCTGATCTATTTTGTGTTGGCCCATCTTGCCCTGATCTGCCGATGCGCCGGGCTCTCGGTATTGGCAGGCGACACGCGTACTGTAGGCGAGGTCAATCCCGGGAACGGTCCAGGGCAGCCGCAGCAGTCCGCGAGTAATGTAGGCGAGATAGGCTAGGCGGCTGCCGGTGCGGCAACAGACCAGCCGCATGTCGTCGCGGCCAAGCGCCGCTCCCGGAGCCAGTTCCTGCACGATGCCGCCGAACTGGCGGATGCGCACTGCCAGCAACTCGGTCACCTCTGCCTGATGGGATACATCCGAGCCAGTCTCGCAGTGCTCCACCACGAAGCGCGTCATCGGATAGGTCAGCCACAGATTCCAGGCCTTGGCATAGTAAGCGGCCATCCCCATGCGCTGTTTGATCCCGCTGTGAAGCTTGTAGAACAGATGGGCGTCGACTCCAATGCCAGCCGCTACCACGAAATACCGTGTCTTGGGATTGCCTCGCAGATCCGTACAAGCCACCCGGCCAAGTGCGATGCGTCGTGGCTGGTAGTGAAGCGATGCCTTCGCAGCGGCTACCACTTTGAGTGGAAGATTCAGATCGTGCGCCAGCGCGTTGGCAGTTCCGAGTGGCAGGACTGCCAGTGCCGCGGGCGAATTGGCCACGACTTGCGCGATGTTATGAATCGTCCCGTCGCCGCCACAGGCAAAGATCGTGTCGCAGCCAGACTCGAGGGCCAGCCGGGCTTCATCCCCGGCGTGGTACTTCGACTCCGTGGGCACCAGTTCCGCTTCGACGCCGCCGTCTCTGAGCACCGCCAGCGCCGATTCCAATTCCCGCTGGCGCCGCTTGCTGCCGCCGGAATCCGGGTTGTAGAGCAAGGCAACTTTGCGCATAGCGTCGTCGAAGCTGATTGTCGCAACTGATCGCCGAAGCAGGATTGTACCTGAGCAGGTTGGCGCAGCGTGCCGAACGGAGGTAATCAGAAGTGATCCAGCAGGGGTGATTTTAGAAAGCTCAGCGCGAGCCCCACTCCCACATCCCGAACATGGCTTTCTGCGGCAGAGGATGCCCGATCTGGCGGGCAAACATCGTGATCTGTCCGCGGTGGTGGGCGTCGTGCGCGATCAGGTAGCCGAAAAATCCGGCAACATCCGGACGAAAGCTCCGGACGCGCCCGTCCGTCTCAAATCCCCGGCTCAGCACGACACACAGAGCATTGCGGCTGGCTTCCAGCCCGCGCATCGCTTGCGAAGGTGTGACCGTGGCGCGGTCGAGCTGCACCGGAATATCCTCTGCCTTTGAGGCTTTCAGCCACATCACGCGCACGTTGTGCATGTGCGCCACGATGGCGGCAACCGTGCGTCCCTTGCCGTCGGGGGGCTTCGCCTTCCATGCCGCCGGTGGAAGGTGGTCGATCAGGTAGAGGTTAATGCGGTTGTTGGTGTTGAACGCGTTGAGCAACGCCAGGGGAATTTGACGGAGGTATGGATTAGTAACAGCGACCGCATCAGTCGGGTCGGAGACCTTCAGCATAGGTTCGCTTGCGAACGGCGTGGCAAGAGACACAATTTTGCATTAGGCGCGCGTCCTCTGCAAGGGCGCGTTTTCCACAAATACCCATTGATGGGTTCCTGGGTCATCCTTCGTGCCCTCTGTGGTTAACGCCTTTCCTCGCAGCCCCACCACAAGCACGCCCGATTTCACCCAACCAGCTCCTTGACTATAATCTGCCCGATGCCTGCCCTAAAAGACGTGGAAAAAAAGATTGAGGCCCTGCGCGAGAAAATCCGCCACCACGAGCATCTCTATTACGTACTCGACCGTCCCGAAATCAGCGACGTGGAATACGACAAGCTGATGCAGCAACTGAAAGATCTGGAACGCGAGCATCCTTCGCTCGTCACTCCTGATTCGCCCTCGCAGCGTGTCGGCGGCAAGCCTCGCGAGGGATTCGTCAAGGTTGCGCACTCCTCGCCGATGCTGTCGCTCGACAACACCTACAACGAAGACGAACTGCGCGACTGGGAGCGCCGGTTGCACGAACTCACCGGCCGCAGCGACGTGGCGTACGTCTGCGAACTGAAGCTCGACGGCATGTCGCTAGCCCTAACCTACCAAGGCGGCAAGCTGGCGCGGGGCGTCACCCGCGGTGACGGGTCGGTCGGTGAAGATGTCACCCTCAACATCCGCACCGTGCGCTCGATTCCGCTGTCAATTCCGAAAGAGCGACTGAAGAAAGCCGGAATCCCGCCGGATTTCGAAACCCGCGGCGAACTGCTCATGCCCACCGCGTCGTTCAAGAAAATCAACGAAGAGCGCGAGCGCGCCGGCCTGCCAACTTTCGCGAACCCGCGCAATTTCACCGCCGGCACCGTCCGCCAGCTCGACGCGAATATTACGGCGGAGCGGCGCATGGACTTTTTCCCCTACATCCTGCTCGAAGGTGGCCGCACATATTTCGACCACCACTCGAAGACGCTCAGCGCGCTCGAGGTGGCCGGATTCAAAGTCAACCCGAACCACAAGCTGGTTCACTCCATGGACGAAGTCTGGGCCTTCATTCAGGAGTGGGAAGCCATGCGCGATTCGCTGCCCTACGAGATCGACGGCATCGTCGTAAAAGTCGACCGCGTCGCCTTGCAGGACGAACTCGGTTTCACCGGCAAAGCCCCGCGCTGGGCCATTGCCTACAAATACGCCGCGCGCGGCGGGGTCACGAAACTGGAAAACGTTCGTTGGCAGACTGGCCGCACCGGCAAACTGACGCCTGTCGCGGAGTTGGCGCCAATTCCGATCGGGGGAACAACCGTCCGCAATGCGACCCTGCATAACCTGGACGAAGTCCGCCGTCTCGGCGTGAAGATCGGCGACTGGGTTCGCGTCGAGCGCGGTGGTGATGTGATTCCCAAGGTCGTCGAGGTCGACAGGGACAAAGACCATCCCCGCGGCGACAAAGAAATCGACGATCCCGTGAAGTGCTCAGTCTGCGGAAGCAAAGTCGTCCGCGCCGAGGGCGAAGTTGACTACCGCTGCGTCAACGCCGACTGCCCCGCGAAGCTTCTCGGGACCATCCTGCACTTCGCCTCGCGCGGCGTGATGAACATCGACGGCATGGGCGACGCCCTGGTCACACAGCTCACCGAGCGCGGCCTGGTGAAAAACGTTGCCGACGTCTACAAGCTCACGAAAGCCGACCTGCTCACCCTAGAGCGCATGGGCGACAAGTCGGCGCAGAACATTCTCGACGAGATCGAAAATTCAAAGAAACTGCCGCTGGAGCGGGTAATCTACGGACTCGGCATTCGCATGGTCGGCGAACGCACGGCGCAGTTCCTGGCCGAGCACTTTGGATCGATGGAAGCCCTTGAGCACGCGACTGTCGAAGAGTTGCAGAATGTCGACGAAGTCGGCCCCCGCATCGCCGAAAGCATCGTAGAATTCTTCAGCATCCCCGCCAACCGCAAACTGGTCGAGCGCCTCGGCCAAGCCGGGCTCGCCTTCAAAGGCAAGAAAAAAGAACGCGGCACCAAACTCGCCGGGAAAACCTTCGTCCTAACCGGCACGCTGCAGAAATACACCCGCGACGACGCCAAAAAGATGATCGAAGACGCCGGCGGCAAAGTCACGGGGTCAGTCAGCAAGAAAACAGACTACGTCGTCGCAGGGACCGATGCGGGATCGAAGCTGGACAAGGCGAAGGAACTGGGAGTTGCAGTGATCGACGAAAGCGAGATGGAGAAATTGGTCGGATGATTTCTATTCGGTGCCCTTGCGGCCCGACGCGCTAACCGGTTGTCCGATCAAATAGGACTTCACTGCCGGGTCGTTGAACGCTACAAAGTCCACTACCGCGAAGAACTCATTCAAGTCTGGACTCGCTAGGACCGCCGCGCGACTCATCGCCTTACCTAGCAGTTGTTTGCCAAAATAGAAAGATTCCTCCGGTTCGCGCACCATCACTTCGTAACTATCCGTTGTGGGTCGGGCCTCCATGAAGAGCCAATTCCGCGACTGTACGTCCTGTTCGTCCGAATTGTCCACTCCCCAGCCACCAACGCTGATGGTCATTCGCACAGAAGGCTGCTCATGCCCGGTCATCAGTCCAGCATAGTAAACCGCGTGAGCAGCGCCGTCCTTTGAAACCCAACCCCAAACTGTGACGGACTTTCTGCCGCAATCCGGGCAGTCAAATGTCTTGAGTTGCTCGTTTAGTTCGACAGAGTACATGGAGTTCATCTCAAGTCTCCATCGCCTCCCGCATCCTCGCCCAGGTCACATCCAGCGTCTCCGGCAGTACCCGCGTCTCCCCAATCACCGACACGAAATTCGCATCCGCCACCCACCGCGGCAACACGTGCATGTGAATGTGCCCTGCAATCCCCGCCCCAGCCGCCTTGCCAATATTCATCCCCAAATTAATTCCGTCCGGCCGGTATAACTCGCGCAGCACCGATTCCATCCGCTGTGAAAGCGCCATCATCTCCTGCGCCGCATCGACGGGAAGTTTCTGCAACTCGTCCAGATGCGCGTACGGCACGATCATCACGTGCCCCGGCGTGTACGGAAACGCATTCAAAATCACGAAGCAATGCTGGCCGCGATGCACAATGAGCGCCTTCGCGTCATCTTCCTTGGGCGCGTCGCAGAACACGCATCCGCCGGTTTTTTCCGTGGACGAAACATAAGCGTACCGCCACGGCGTCCAGAGATAATCCATAGCAGGGCAGGTTAGCAGATGCGCGGCGGGTTTCGAAACCGCACATTACCGCACATTACCTCACATTGAAACCTTCCTGTAACATGTGCACGAATTGGGTTTGACACTGTTCGCGCGCGGTTGCTATAGTCGAAGAGTTCCCATTGGACGCGGGTTCTCTGTGAAAACGTCCGACCGCTGGGATTGTCCAAGCTCACTCGCCAGGGTGGGCCCACCACAACCAAACGACTCGTCCAGCAGTCCGCAAAGCAGGCCCCGCATCCCGTCATCAGAGAGGCATAACCTTGTTCGACGAGACCACCGCCCACAACTCCGAATCCAACTCCGCTGTCGTAACTGAAGAACCGACGACAGAGCAGCTGCACCAGCCCGAACTGAATCAGGCTGCCGCCTCCACCGAGCATTCAAACGACGATCGCTTAAGCGTCGATCGTTCAAGCGACGACCAATCCGCCCAGGCGCACGCGTCCTCCGCCGTCGAAGAGAAGTCCGAAGAAAAGATCGACGAGAAGGCCGCGGACGAAAAGTCTGCTCCCGTCGAAGACTTCGCCTCCGTGCTGGAGACCTTCACCACCGAAGCCGAAGAGGCCGTGAGTGAAGATCGCGTCATCAAGGGCACGGTGCTGAAGCTGACTGCGACGCACGTGGTCGTGGACATCGGTGCCAAGTCGGAAGGCATGCTGCCGCTGGCGGAAGTGCTCGATCACGAGGGCAAGCCCAAGTTCAAGCCCGGTGACGAGATCGACGTGATGCGCGAGAAGGGACAGGCCGAGGAAGGCTACATCAACCTCTCGCACCAGAAGGCGCAACGCATTCACGCCTGGGAAGAAATCGAAAAAGCTTACAACGACAAGAAGCCGATCAACGCCGTCGTCGTCGACCGCATCAAGGGCGGCCTCACCGTCGACATTCTCGGCGCCCACGCTTTCCTGCCCGGCTCGCAGGTCGATCTGCGCCCTATCCGCAATCTTGACGGCATGAAAGGCCAGACCCTCGAAGTCATGGTCATCAAGCTGAACAAGAAGCGCGGCAACATCGTCGTTTCGCGCAAAGATCTGCTCGAAGGTGAGCAGAACGAAAAGCGTTCCAAGACCCTCGAGCACCTTGAAGAAGGATCAGTCCTCACCGGCGTAGTCAAGAACCTCACCGAGTACGGCGCGTTCGTCGACCTCGGCGGCCTCGACGGCTTGCTTCACATCACCGACATGTCCTGGGGACGCCTGACTCACCCGAAAGACTTGGTCAACGTCGGCGACCAGATTCAAGTAAAGGTCCTGAAGTACGACAAAGACAAGCAGCGCGTTTCGCTGGGATTCAAGCAACTCACGCCTGACCCTTGGCTCGATGCCGAGCATCGCTACCCCGAAGGCGCGCACGTTGGCGGCCGCGTCATCAGCGTCACCGACTACGGCGCATTCGTCGAACTCGAACAGGGCATCGAAGGCCTGGTCCACGTCAGCGAAATGACCTGGTCGAAGCGCATGAAGCATCCATCGAAGCTGGTCAACGTCGGCGATCAGGTCGAGTGCGTGGTTCTAAACGTGAATCCGACCGAGCGGCGCATTTCGCTCGGAATGCGGCAACTGGCAGCCAATCCGTGGGACTCTCTGCATGAGAAGTTCCCCGTAGGCATGACCGTCGAAGGTCGCGTCCGCAACCTCACCGACTTCGGCGCCTTCATCGAAATCGAAGACGGCATCGACGGCCTGGTCCACGTCAGCAACCTGAGCTGGACCAAGCGTGTAAAGCATCCTTCAGAAGTCTTGAAGAAAGGCGATCGTGTCAAAGCGATCGTGCTAGCGATCGAACCCGACAAGCGTCGCCTCTCACTCGGCGTCAAACAACTCCAGCCCGATGTCTGGGAGTCTTTCTTCCAGACTCATCACATCGGCGATGTCGTGAAGGGCAAAGTCCTGCGCGTGGCCGCGTTCGGCGCGTTCGTCGAAATCGCGGAAGGCGTTGAAGGCCTCTGCCACAAGTCCGAAGCCGCCGACGAAAACGGCCAGCCGCTTACGCTGGAGCCCGGCTTCGAGCACGACTTCAAGATCATCAAAATGAGTCCGGAAGAAAAGAAAGTCGGACTCAGCATCCGCGCCGTCGGCGAAGAAGCCTCGCGCTCGGAAGTGGAAGCCTACAAACAACCCGTCTCCAGCACCAGTTCCACCATCGGTGAACTGATTAACTGGAAACGCGCCAGCAACGAAAACAACTAACGTCACCCCAGCACTGTCATCCTGAGCGAAGAAACAGCCTCGCGATAAGCGAGGCTGTTTCGCAGTCGAAGGACCTCGTGCCCGCCGTCAGTGGCACCGGCTGAGCCAGGAATTCTCACACTGCGTCCCCCTGTCGCGCTCCGACCATTTGGCCCCACCACCCGGCCTGTTCTAGAATCAAACGTTTGCTCATCATCATCCGTACCTAATAGAGGAGCACCACTTTGCCCGACACAATCTATGACATCGCCATCATCGGCAGCGGCCCCGCCGGATACACGGCCGCGATCCGTGCTGGCCAATACGGCCTGAAAACCGCACTCATCGAAAAAGACGGATTCCTCGGCGGCACCTGCCTGCACGTCGGCTGCATCCCGACGAAAGCCCTGCTCTTCAACGCGGAACTCTGGGATCACCTGAAAGACGCGAAAGAATTCGGCATCGAAGGCGTCGATGCCCGCAAACTCAATTGGGCGGCTGTGCAGGAGAGAAAGACAAAAATCGTCTCGAAGCACGCCAAGGGCCTGGAGTTCCTGATGAAGAAAAACAAAGTCGACACCGTGAAAGGCTACGGCAAACTCACCGGCCCGGCGCAAAACGGCATCTTCACGATCGAACTAATGAACGACAACAAAGCCAGCCATCTCAAAGCGAAAAACATAATTCTCGCCACCGGCTCCGAAGCCCGCATGCTGCCCGGCCTCGAAGCCGACGATCGCACTCTCACCAACATCGAAATCCTCAGCTTGAAAGAAATTCCGAAGTCGCTCGTCGTCGTTGGCGCGGGAGCCGTCGGCGTCGAGTTCGCCTCAATCTATCGCTCGTTCGACACCGAGGTGACAATCGTCGAAATGCTGCCGCGCCTGGTCCCGGTCGAAGACGAAGAAGTTTCGAAGGAACTAGCCCGCGTCTTCCGCAAACGCAATATCAACTTCCACACCAGCGCGAAAGTCGACAAAGTCGAAAAGACAAAGTCGGGCGTAGCCGTCACCATCAGCGTCGAAGGCAAACAGCAGAAAATCGACGCCGAAAAAATCCTGGTCGCTGTCGGCCGTAAGCCGCGCACGCACAACATCGGCTTGGAGAAAACAAAAATCAAGCCTGACCGCGAATTCATCAAAACCGACTCCTGGATGCAAACCTCCGAGCCCGGCATCTACGCCGTCGGCGACATCGTGCTCGGCACACCGCAACTGGCCCACGTCGGCGCCATGGAAGCCCTGGTCGCCGTCGCGAAAATCGCCGGCAAACCCGCCAAGCCGATCAACCCCGAACACATCCCCGGCGCCACCTACTGCCATCCCGAAATCGGCAGCGTCGGCTTAACCGAAACCAAAGCCCGTGAAGCCGGATACAACGTGAAGATCGGCAAATTCCCCTTCACCGCGAACTCGCGCGCCAGCATCGTCGGCCAGCACGAAGGCTTCATCAAAATCGTAAGCGACGCCGACTACGGCGAAATTCTAGGAGTCCACATCATCGGCCCGCAAGCCACAGAACTGATCGCCGAAGCCGTCGTCGCCATGGAACTAGAAGCGACGGTCGAAGATTTAATGTGGACCATCCACGCCCACCCAACGTTGGCCGAAGCCATGCTGGACGCGGCGAACAGCGTGTATGGAATCGCGATCAATGCTTAATCACCACAGAGACACAGAGTTCGCAGAGAAGACAAGAATTGCTTTTCTCTGTGCCTCTGTGTCTCTGTGGTGAAATGACTTGGGGTTTATCGGTGTGAGTCCGCGCAAATCTGTGGCAAAAAGAATGTGATCTCGATCCTCCAACTCGGCACCGTCGACTACGCAACAGGCCTGCAACTTCAGCAGCAGCTCGTCTCCCTCCGCAAAGAAGAAAAAATCGGCGACGTCCTCCTCCTGCTCGAACACAAACCGGTCATCACACTAGGCCGCAACGCAAAAGCCACGAACGTAGTCGCTTCGCGCGAGCTCCTGGCCCGACGCGGCGTCGAACTCTTCGAAACCGACCGCGGCGGCGACGTCACCTTCCACGGCCCCGGCCAGTTAGTCGGCTACCCAATTTTCGATCTCCGCGGCCACGCCGCCGGAACGGAGAAAAACAATGGAGCGAGGGACGCCCCTGTCCGCCGAGGCACGGCCTCGTCGCCCGCGCGCAAACATCTCGGCGCTGTCGATTTCGTTCGCCGCCTCGAAGAAGTCCTGATCCGCACCTGCGCCGACTTTACCATCCCAGCCAAACGGGTCACAGGCCTAACCGGCGTCTGGACCGACAACACGTCGACCGAACCCAAGACTTCCGCGCACCCCAGTCCGTTGTCATTCCGAGCGGAAGAGAACGATTGGAAGAATCGTTCTCTGGAGTCGAGGAACCTGCTGTCAGCCGACGCTGCCACGAACACCGCCCCCGAATCCAAACTCGCCGCCATCGGCATCCACATCTCGCGGTCCGTCACCTCGCACGGCTTCGCCCTCAACGTCAACACCGACCTCAGCTACTTCAACCTGATCATCCCCTGCGGCATCACCACAAAACCAGTCACGTCAATGCAAGAAGAACTGAAGAGGCAGCTCCACCTGAACGCCGTAGCCGAATCTATTTCACGCAACTTCGGCAAAGTATTTTCCAGCCAAATTCTGTGGCTCGAATCCCTTGATGCCCTGCTCGGCCACTCAGTCGGCGTGCCAATGAAGCCGCCTGCAGAACTTCGTTAACTGCACAGAGAAGACGATACAACTCGGGCCTGATCGCCGCCCCTTGATAGAGGTATCGGTGGGTGAGATCATGGGCCTATGAAACGCTTACGGCTACCACTTTTGCTATCGGTTTTCTTAGTCTTCTCGATGAGTTCTCTCAACGCTGAGCAAAAGCAGTCATGCAAGAATAGTGCCAAGGTAGTCGGCCAGTGTTTCAAGATTCACGGACGAGTGCGCATCGGGAACGGCATCGGCATGACTATTTGGCGTATCGGAACTGATCGCATTTTGGCGATCGGGAGACGTGGATATTATCATCCCGGAGAACCTAAGTGATGCTGTCTTTCGAAAGGGCGACATCTACGACAGAGATGTCTTTGGCGACTTCGAGGTTTGCCCGTTCACCAAAAGCAAAGAAGGAGAAATGCAGTGGGCTTGCATTGAATCAGCGAGCCATCTGGTTGTCCACGAAAGAAAGTGATGACCTCCTCGCCCTAGCCCGTGCACCCATTCTCGCGATACCATCAATATCGCGCCCAAGCGCCGCCATCCATGGGGAACAACAAGAAGAAATCCAAAGCAAGCTCCAACGGCAACCGCCCGCGTAACGGTTCGCGCACCAGCAAGAACCACGTAGCGGCGGACGCATTCGTCCGCCCGCCCCAGCGCGACTCGACCGATCTCCGTACCTACTCGATCCCCGACCACCGCCTCGAGCACCCCGACTTCACCATCCGCCAGGCCGTAGAAAAAGACAAAGACGGCACCGAGCACGTCCGCTACGAAGTCACCGGCAATCTCGATGCCCCCGTCCCTCCCATCCGCGACTCGAAATATCTAACCAAGCGGCAAGCCATCGAGATCTATCGCTTCATGCTGCTCAACCGCAAGATGGAAGTCGCCCTCGAAAATCTCTACAAGCAAGGAAAAGTCGTCGGCGGAGTTTATTTCGGGCTCGGCCAGGAAGCCTGCTCCTGCGCCTCCGCCTACGCGCTCGATAAAGACGACTGGTTCGCCCCCATGATCCGCAATCAAGGCTCGCTGCTGGTCCGCGGATTCGCCGCCCGCGACACCATGATGCAGTACATGGCCAAAGCCGATTCGCCCACCCGCGGCCGCGACGGCACCAGCCACTTCGGCGACATCGAGAAGCGCAACATGGTCTCGCCTATCTCCATGCTCGGCGACTTAATTCCCGTGCTCTCCGGCGTGGCGCTGGGCGCGCGCCTGCAAGGCCGCAACGTCGCCGTCATGACCTACATCGGCGACGGAGGCCAATCGACCGGCGTCACCTACGAAGGCATCAACTTTGCCGCCGTGCAAAATCTCGGTCTCGTGCTCTTCGTCGAGAGCAATCTCTGGGCCTACTCCACCCCGTCCGACATGCAGTACCGCTGTAAAGACCTCGCCGAACGCGCCATCGGATACGGCATCCCCGGCATAATCGTCGACGGCACCGACGCCTGCCAGGTCTACGACGCCGCCCACGAAGCCGTCGACCGCGCCCACCGCGGCGAAGGCCCCACCATGATCGAAGCCAAAATGATGCGCATGAAAGGCCACGCCATCCACGACGCCGCCGCCTACGTGCCAAAAGAAATGTTCGATTTCTGGAAAAAGCGCGACCCTATCGCGCGGTTCGAGGATTATCTGGTGAAAGGGAAAAAGTGGCTGACCCCGAAAAAGAATGAAGCGCTGATCACAGAAGTAGAAGAAGTCATCGAAGCAGAAAGAGAAATAGCAGTAAACTCCCCGATGCCTCGGCCAGAATCCGCCGAAGGGGGTGTCTACTGCGAAGAAGGCTGTCATGAAATCAAACCGAAGTACGGAATGCCAAAAGTTAAGAGGGGAAGCGGCGCTTACAAAGCCACCGAAGCGGCCGTGCATCTGCGCTAACTGTCGGTATTTGGAGTGTCCTCATGACGGACAGGCAAACCCCCGAAGAGATTTACGACGTGATTCGCCAGGCAGTTCTCGCGAGAGATATCGTTGCGCTCGACTACCACGGTTCAGTTCGTGAAATGTGCCCGCACGTGCTCGGTAAAACGAAAGGATCGCCATACGCGCTTATGTATCAATTCGCGGGTGAAACCAAAGGCGGCCTGAAGCCAGATGGATCGCCCGATAACTGGCGTTGCATCCGAATCAACGAGTTGTCTCACGTAGCTGTTAGAAAGTCGGAAGGCGAATGGCACACGGCCTCGAACTATTCGGCCATGCAGAATTGCGTGAGCGAAATTGATGTCCGCGTAGAAACAAGAGCCGCCTAACGGCAAAGAGTTCCAAGAACAGATTTGGTTTTATCCGCGCTTATCGGCACAAATCCGCGGCGAAAGAATTCAATTATGCAACTCACCTACCTCGAAGCCATCCGCCAGGGAATCTGGGAAGAAATGGATCGCGACCCCTCCGTCTTCTGCCTCGGCGAAGACATCGGCATCTACGGCGGCGCATTCAAAGCTACCGACGGTTTCATCGACCGCTTCGGCCCCGAGCGCGTCATCGATACGCCCATCGCCGAGTCCGCCATCGTAGGCGCAGCCTTCGGAGCATCCCTCACCGGCATGCGTCCCGTCGCCGAATTCCAGTTCATGGACTTCATCGGCTGCGCCTTCAACCAGATCAGCAACATGGTCGCGAAAACGCACTACCTCTGGGGCGCTCCCGCTCCGCTCGTTCTCCGCGGCCCCAGCGGCGGATACGTCCACGGCGGCCCCTTCCACTCGCAGAATCCCGAAATGTGGTTCGTCCACAATCCCGGCCTCAAAGTCATCTGCCCGGCCACGCCCTACGACGCCAAAGGCCTGATCAAAGCCGCCATCCGCGACAACAACCCTTGCATCTTCTTCGAGCACAAATATCTCTATCGCCGCATCAAAGGCGAAGTCCCCGCCGAAGATTACGTCGTCCCCATCGGCAAAGCCAACATCGTCCGCGAAGGCCGCGACCTCAGCATCATCACCTACGCCGCCATGGTCCACACCGCGCTCGAAGCCGCCGACATCCTCGCAAAAGAAAACATCGACATCGAAATCCTCGACCTCCGCACCGTCTCCCCACTCGACCGCGAAGCGATCGCAGCCACCGTAAAGAAGACCAACAAAGTCATCATCCTTCACGAGCACGCCCGCACCGGAGGCCTCGCCGGAGAAATCGCCGCCATCGTCAACGAAGAAGCCTTCGACGACCTGGACGGCCCGATCGTCCGCATCGCCGGCCTCGACAGCGCAATCCCGTTCTCCCCGCCGCAGGAGCATCACTACCTGCCCAAAGTAGAAGACGTAGTCCGCGAGTCCCGCCGCCTGAAAGCATATTAGGATGCGCATGGAAACAACGTGGAAGAGCGGCCCTTTAGGGCCGCGAAAGATCGTCTCCTCGAAGAAGGCCTTTGCCCCTGTGGGCGCTAACTAGCGCCCCACCCCGCCTATCTGCAAAAATATCCCCAGAGGGCCTCATGGGAAAATTCCTACTCGGTGTAATCGTCACGCTCCTAATCCTCATCCTCGGCGGACTCGGTTTCGCGATGCTCGGGTTCTTCAAAACGACGGCAAACGTCGAACCACCTCACATGGAACACCACTTATTGATGGGCGCCGTCGACGCTTCCATGGAGCGCCACGCCCCGCGCGTCACCGACCCGCTCACACCCACTGATCAGAATCTCGAAGACGGCATGAAGCTCTACACCATGAACTGCGCCCTCTGCCACGGAGGCCTCGACCACAAGCCCTCACCCCTCGCCACTTCCTTCTACCCTCCGCCGCCGAATCTCATCACCGATCCTCCCGACGACCCCGAGTGGCACATCTTCTACACCATCCGCACCGGCGTCCGCTACACCGGCATGCCCGCCTGGGACAAAGCTCTCAGCGAGCCCGACATGTGGAAGATAACCCTGCTCCTCTCCCACCTCGACAAACTCCCACCCAACGTCCAGGAATACTGGAAAACAAACTTCAATATTGCTCCTGCCGCGAACGACGAAAAAAAGGAAGACGACAAGAAAGAAGAAAAAGAAAAGCACGACCACCACTAGAATCGGCCGAAAATGAATTGAAGTTAGAACGTGGCGGAGCGGCGCTTCAGCACTGCGTTAACGTGGCGCCAAGGGTTGGGGACCATAGCGCAGTTGGATACCTGACACATAGATGATAACTGTACAATTTCGTACCATGCCGCACCGTCGGAGCTTATAAGAATGCTGACTCCATCTGTCTCCAAGATTTGGTCGGACAAGTGGGAAGATGAAGTTTCATCGAACAGAAGTCTGATATGAAAATGTTTACCCGGATTGTCTTCCTGCTGACCGTCGGCGGGCTGGGTACAGTTGGAGAACCGCACCCCGATGGAACTATTATCGTTGTAGATGCGTCTCAAGGCGAGTTGGTCATAGCCGCTGACAGCAGGGAAGCTGGGACTCGCTCGTACGACGATCACGGTTGTAAGATTTCCACATTTGGCAATGAATTTGTTTTTACCGCAGCGGGAAGGCCCGGACTTAGGAACCACCCCGAGTCGGCTTTCTGGGATGCCCATGCAGTCGCCAAGAAGGAGTTTATCCGCCTCGTTGGAAAATCTGCATCGCATCAGCCCACCTCCGCCGAATTCGCTCGTGCTTGGGGAAGAGCGATAAAAAGAGAGATCGAAACCCGGATTGCTCATCCCAAGGATCATCTGCTTGCCGGGATCCCGGACAATTTGATTATGAAAGGCTTTTTCGGACGAATCAGCAAAGACGGGAGCCTTGATGCGACATTCGTGGCAGTAACTCACCAACCGGCAGGGGAGACTATTCAGATTCAAGTTTCCGCGCCTCAAGTACTGGTATGGCCTAAGGACTTCCCCCAATTTTTCGGCCGAGGTGACATTCTTGCAGAACTCGGAAAAGGATCGTTCCTTTCCGAAACTTGGAATCGCGAACTCGAACGGAAAGTACGAGGGAGCGGTGACGAAGCGGCGACTGGAGCCGTTGAATATGTTCGCTTGACCATCGATCACCTTCCTGCCGACCGGACCGACGTCAACGGAAGGCCCTTTTCGGTGGTGGGCTATCCCATCAGCGCCGTGAAGGCGACTAGCAGAGGAATTGAGTGGATACAAAGAGGCAATTGCCCACAAGACTAGGCGAGCAGTACGCCCAAAATTGCACACAGGCATCGGGGAGGGTGCGCTGCCACCCGCTATAATATCCATTTGCATTTGCCTCGCCCCTTCCGCACATAGCAGGGGCTCATTGGAAGGAACTATGCCAACTGACATCATCATGCCCCAGATGGGCGAATCCATCGTCGAGGGCACTGTTACAAAGTGGCTAAAGAAGCCCGGCGACAAAGTCCAGCGCGACGAACCTCTCTTCGAAATCTCCACCGATAAGGTCGACGCGGAAATCCCCGCCCCGGCCTCGGGCGTTCTGCAGGAAATCAAAGTCGCCGAAGGCACCACGGTCGGCGTGAACACCGTCGTCGGAACCATCGCCGCAGACGGCGAAGCCGCCGCCAAGACGACCGCGCCTGCACCCGAAAAACCCGCCGCGAAGTCCGAAGAAAAAAAGACCGAAGAAACAAAATCCGCTCCCGCCCCACCCCCAGCAGCGCCCAGTCCCGTGCACGAAGACGAAGAAGAAGCCCGATCCTCCCCGCTCGTCCGCAAAATCGCCCGCGAACACGGCGTCAGTCTCTCCCAAATCACCGGCACCGGACTCGGCGGCCGCATCACCAAGCAAGACATCACGCAGTTCATCGAGAGCCAGTCCTCTGCGCAACCAGCTCCCAGCCCTGCATCTCCCGCTCAGCCAGCAGCCGCCGCGCCCCGCCCGGCAACTCCCGCACCCTACCCCGGCGACCTAGTCCCCCTGACGAACATGCGCAAGCTCATCGCCAAGCACATGATCGAGTCGCGCCGCACCAGCGCTCACGTCCACTGCATGTACGAAGTGGATTTCACCCGCATCGTCAACCTGCGCGCCAAACAAAAATCAGGATTCGAGCAGCGCCACGGCGCCCGCCTCACCTTCATGCCGTTCTTCGTGCGCGCTGCCGTCATGGCCCTGCAGCAGTGGCCCATCATTAACGCCAGCCTCGAAGGCGACAACATCCGCTATCACCGCCAGATCAACATCGGCATTGCTGTCGCGCTCGACTGGGGCCTAATCGTCCCCGTCCTCAAAAACGCCGGAGACCTCAACTTCCTCGGCCTGCAGCGCGGCATCACCGACCTCGGCGAGCGCGCCCGCACCAAGAAACTCAAACCCGATGACGTCGAAGGCTCCACCTTTACTGTCACCAATCCCGGTCAGTTCGGCGCCGTCTTCGGCCTTCCCATCATCAACCAGCCAAACTCTGCAATCATGGGAGTCGGCGGCATCACCAAGCAGCCCATGGTCATCACCGACAAAGACGGCACCGACTCGATCGCCATCCGCTCCGTCGTTCATCTCACTCTCGGCTACGATCACCGCCTCATCGACGGCGCCGTAGCCGACCAGTTCATGGCTCAGGTAAAAAAGAATCTCGAAACCTGGAGCGAAGAAGTCGGCTAAGAAAGGGTGCGAGGGAAAATGGGTTTGGCAGAGGAAATGGGTGCCTCATTTCTCGCGCGCTCTTTGCGCCAGAAGAGGTTGATGCTAAAGCTACTGGCTGACAACCGGGACCTGCCCCGCACTCTTCGCCCACGTCGAAGCGTTCAAACACTCCACAGTTCCGTCGATGATTTTCGAAATTCCATCCTTGAACTTGTCCGGATCAACAATTTCCCTCGCCGCGACAGCATCTACGGTGGCCAGAGCGTTTTCTAAAAAAGACATCGCGGCGTCCTTCTTCTCCGCCCCAGACTTATTGCCCGTTATCGTCTCGGTCCCGGTCAGATGCACCACCCCCGCCAGCTGCGTATTCACGTACTCCAGCGATACCGGCTGCCCGGCAGTGCCCGATCCCGGCGTCGTCCTCACCCCCGCCAGGTTCACCGGAGAAGTCGTCGGCACCACCCAATACTCAGTCTTCACTTCGCCCGCCCCAATCTGGTAGACGACCGTGTAATACACTCCTGCCGGAGTCGCTCCCGCGTTCGGCGCCAACGCGACGCTGAGGGCCCCGTTCGTTCCCAACGTCGCGTTCGTCGTTCCACCCGCAACCGCCGCACCGCTCGCCGTCACAAACGCCGGCCAAGTGATAATGAGTGTTCCGGAAGCTGTAGTCCCGTCCGCCAGGAAAACGGTATCCGCAACTGTAGTGGTCGCCGGCCCACTCTGAGGAACAGGTTCCGCCCCGAAAGCCGAAAACCCAAAGCCGGTGGCCGCGATCACCACCGTCAGCAACCAATAAAAATGCCGCCCATTAGGGCGGCGGCCCGCGTCAAACATCGTCCCCTCCATCTATCCAATTCCAATTTCTATATGGACCAAAAACGTGGACCGAAAGTGTAGAGCGAAAATGTGGAGCGGGCACTCCTGCCCGCTGCTCTTCCCGCCGCAACCAATCTCCCCCAAAAAATTATGGGAGCCCGAAGGCTCCCATCTCCCAACCCATAAATCGAATTGTCATCCCGACCGAAGCCGGAGCAATGCGACGGCGCAGTGGAGGGACCTGCTTTTTTTAGTAGCCCCTGCATCCCCCGACACCCTAAAACACCCGCCCGCCCTCCAGAAACTTCTCCACGCTCTCCACATACACCGTGGCAAAATCCGCCGCCGGACGCCGCACCTCAATCAACCGCATCGCGTCGTCCATCCCCCATCCCATCGCGCCCAGGAGTGCCAGCGCCATCATCGGCGCCCGGTGCACTCCCGCCGCGCAGTGGATGAACACTTTCGCATCCGGCGCTTCCAGCGCAGCCAGTGCGAAGTCCACCCCTCGCCGGAACAACTCCGCCGGCTTCTCCTCGAAATCGTCGTCCGTCGGATTCCACAACACGTCGATGCTGTACGCCCGTGCCAGCGGCGTGTCATCAAACTCAATCTGCATGTCGACGATGTGCGTGATCCCTGCCCGCGCCACCTTCGCCATATTGTCCGACGTCCAAATCCCGCCCCCGACCGCAATCCGGTCGGTCAACCATGTAATATCCATCCCCATCCTGTGTGCGGCGGAGGCTCTCCCCCGGGTGCGTGGGATTTCAACTTCCGATTTCGGCTTCCGGGTACCCCATGTCTCCCGTTTTTTGCGAGAACGCGTGGACTTTAACTTCCGACTTCGGACCCACCCAAATCGCTACCGGTTCTCGTCGCACTGCTCTGCTCCCGATTCTACGGCATTGCCTGTTCTGAATTTTCACGTCGTAAGCAGGAAAGATTCCGAAGTAACCGTTCCGATTCCCGATTGAAACCGCATGGCTAACGTAGCCCCGGACGCATTCGTCCGGGGCCGCGTCACCCCGCACTTAGGTCAACACTGGATCCTTGCTCTCGCCATCACCGTGCGGCATAGCCTCGCCATTGCCCACTCCCGATTCCATCTTCCGCGCGCCCTCCGTCTCGCCGTCTTCGTCCCGCGAGATCGGTTCCTCCGGCAGGTTCAATCGGTGCAGCAAAGTTTTCGCCAGGCAATCTTCCTCCGCACTCGCCTGACTTCCATCCGTCGACGGCGGAAAGATCTTCGCCATCTCAAACAAATACTTCACCGTGGCCAGCTGCCCCTTCTTTCCCTCGCCGATAACGGCTCCAGCAATTTCTCCTGCCTCCGACTTCACCATATGCTCGATATCCTTGCGCAACTCAACCGGATCCAGTTCCTTCTTTCCCCTCTTTAGATTTTTCTTCTGCTTTTTTGCGGATTTTTTCGGACTCGTCTTGCCAACTGCCTTTTTCTTAGTCATTCTCCCCAACTCAGGTCCCCTGATTTCCCCCAACCCGCCCCAAAATGCCAAGGGCGCGCCGCAAGGCGCGCCCTCAACAAGAGATTTTCTTTTTTTCACTCTATAATCAAGCATATCAAATCGCATAGGGTAAACCGGAAATTTTTCAAAATTTATATTTCCCATCATCGCAATCACTTGCGGCGATTTCGCTCTCCAGACCCCCTTGACAAGAATTTTGAGAAGAATTTTCCCGATTCGACTCGATCCGCTCCATCAACCCGACCTCCAGCAAAATGTCGCTGAACAGATCCAGCACGATCGGAACATACGTTCGCACCGTCCTCTCCGTACAGCCCAGCAACCTTCCCGTCGCAGCCTGATCATGCTCCTGCAAAATATGCCGCGCAATCAGCTGTCGCGAAAAATCATCCAGCCGGTCCAGACATTTCTCCATGTCATGCACAAAAATCACGCGATCTTCAAACGTGACAACGGTATACGCCGTCACTTTCGCCCGGAAAAATTCCGCGCCCAACATTGACGGCAACCGCCCGGCTTCAATCGAGTACCGCAAATAACGCCGCAACATTCCCACCGTGCGCCCCCGGTAGATTCGCTGCTCCCGTTCGCGATCCTCTTGCTCCCATGTGTGCCATTGCGGGGCCGGCACAGCCGTTTGTTCTGCGCTGGCCGCCGGTTCTGCCGCCTTCTGCTGTTCCGACACCTCGACGTTTTCGTTTTTTGGCGGAAACCGATGTGTCGGAAAGTTATGAGCCGGCAAGTTTTCCATTGCCGGTTGATCGCTGCGCACGCGCCGCTTCGAGTCTTCCGCACTCGCGTGAATTTCCACCGCCTCCGCTTCAGTCGTGATGCCCACCATGCGGGCGCTCACCCCCAGACCATTCATGCCGCACCGCCCGCTTCAAAGTCCGAAGCATCACGATCGAGAACATCAGGATCAAGATCAAGGTCGTTGGGACCCCGAGCATCCGGAAGATCCATCTCCCTCTCCCCGTCCTCCTCCACTTCGACCGCATACTCCTCGACCGCCGTGTGCGGACGCACCGGCAAAATCAACCGGCCCTTTCTCTTCCTCGGCGCCGGCAAGTCGGCCACTTTCGCCTGGCACCTATCGCAATAGATCACTCCCGCCCCGCACTCCCGCACCCACAACCCTCCGCAATGTTCGCAATATTTCAACTCCATGCCCACTTCGGTTCCTTCGCCCTCAGATTTGCGTCTCATCATTCCTCCGAAAGTTTCAATTTTGGAATCTTCGCCTGCACTGCCCGCGCTATTCCGCAAATCGCGAAGGCCCAACCAAACAAAAAAGCCCTGCGTCAATCCCCGCCAAGTGCAGGGGACCGAACGCAGGGCTCGTTTCTCTTACGAAGACCTGCTTACGCTATTTAGTTTTGTGGATCTGTAGAAATTGAATCGCTAGAAGATAGTTCTCTAGAAAACGACTTTCCAGAAAACTATCTTTCTCGCTGCCCCGCCCAAAGCAGGCAGCCATTTCTGTTCGCCGTTCACCCCTCCGCGCCTAAAGTTTCTGTGGGCCTTCTTCGTCAGCGCGTGTTTGCCGCTGCGAGAAGTAGCCTTCCTCGTACCCCGACTTCAGCACGCGTCCGTTTTGCATCACCACGCTCACCCGTCCCGTAAAGCGCAGCGATAGCAGTAAATGCTCCAGGGATGCCGACAATACTTCGGCCGACTTTACCTTCCGCCGAAATTCGCCGAACTCTTTTTCCTCAGTCGAATTGTCTGTTTGACTTGTCACTTTCCTGCCATAGAGCATATGGGCCCCTACAATTTGGCGATCGTATAACTGTGAATTTTCTCAGTCAAGGTTGGATACACAAACCCAACCTGTGGAAATCTTGGCGGTAGTTCCTTAGCAATAAACCGGTGCTATACTCCGCCCATGAAGTTCAAAATCCTGCAAGATAACCTTCGCAAGCTGCTCTGGGAGCGCATCGAAGCAGGAGAACTCACCGGCCTGCACCTTGCCCAGCAGACCGGATTCAAGCAGGCCCACATCTCCAATTTCCTCAACCGCAAACGCGGTCTTAGTCTCGAGGGCATGGATAAAGTCCTTTCCGTTCAGCATCTTTCCGTGCTCGATCTGCTCGATCCCGCCGAGGTCAACAAGCGCGCCTCCATCCTGCCCCCCAGCGCCGACGAATTTGAAAACGTTCTGCTCACCGACCCCGCCACCGCTGCCACTCAGCCTCTCATCACCACCATGCAGGTAAAAGACATCCTCAAGTTCAAAAAGACTTTCCTGCACAAGCTGAAAGCCGAATCCGACGGCGACCGCTCTGCCTGGCACCGCTTCGTGCTCATCAAGCTCGACGCCCGGGAGGCCACCAGCATGTCTCCCCGACTCATGCCCGGGTCAACCCTTCTCATAGACCGCCATTACAACGCAGTTAAGCCATATCGCAAAGGCGAACTCAATATGTACGCTGTTCTGAAAAACGATACTTGCACGGTCAGATATGTAGAAGTCACCGAAAATGAGCTCATTCTCCGCCCCCACAACCAGTCTTCCCCTATCGAAGTAGTCGCCATGGCAGGCGGCAAACGCGCCGCCGACTACCTGGTCGGCCGCATCTGCCACGTGGGTTTAGAAGCTTAGTCAGGTATCGCGAACGGCAGATCGCAATTTCCCATGTCATCCTGAGCGAAGCGAAGGATCTCTGCAGTTCTCGGCATCGGCATACGGAGCGGGACCGACAACGAACGAGTCCGACTTAACGAGTCAGACTCTCACTTCTGCGCCGCGCTCGGACCCTGCGTGTCGTACGAATAAATCACCTGTTGCGCATAGAACACTTCTGTCGACCACCAGCCCATGAAAACGGCAACGGTGAGAACGAAAGAGAGAGCGACCAGCCTTCCCCAGCGCGTTTTTTGCCAGCCGTTGCTGGTGGCCTCTTCTTTTTTTCCGCCGTCGGCATCCTTCGTCCCGGGTCGGTGCGCCGGATGCCAGAGGGGGTGCCGCCACAGCAGCCACGCTCCGCCCCCCGCCAGCAGCAACAAAGTAAATTCGATTAAAGGCGGATCAGTGGGGAACGACCCTTCAAAGTGGTTGTTCAGCGCGACCAGCCCCGCGACCAGACAAAACACAGGCACCAGCATGATCGTCCGGCGCAGCCACGAGCCGGGTTTTTCCCGCCCCAGTGCGAAGCCCCAGGCGAAGAGACACAGAAAGACTGCGATCACGCCGTTAAATGCGGCGCCTCGCAGCACCATGACCTCTTCATGAAGTTCGCGCAGCCGCGTGGTGTAGTCCCCGCCCTGCACCATCAGCGCATTTTCCTGCAGTCCGAAAATGTCTGTCGCAATTCCGATCACGTCGCCCTCCAGCCTGTCGTGTTTGTGGCGCACCCACCCGGCCAGGGCTTGCGAGCACGGCGTTTGCTGCCCCCTGAAGTCTTTGATCCTCTGTGCCAGTGCAGGATTTCCCGTCTGCCCATTCAGCAAGCTGGTGTCGGTGTCGCAATAGAGTCGCGTGAGAATGCGGCGCTCCGATACGCCGTTGCGGAGCAGATGACCGGCCACCCTGACGTGCAGGTCATCGTCGTCGAAAAGATCCTTCGCGACCCGCGACACTCCGCTGCCCAGTGTGTAGGCGACGGCGAACAACACAACCGCGGCCACGGGGAGCAGCGCTGAGAACGCCTCCAGTCGTTGGCTTCGAATCCAGTTCAGCACAATGCCGAAACGGTTCTCGCCATGGAAAAGAAATAGTTGAATGACCAGCAAGATCCAGGGCAGCGCGAGCGCTCCCACAATCGTAGTGTCGAAGGCAATCGTAAGAGCGCCCACGCGATGCTCCTTTCCTGAGGTGATGTGAAAATGGAGCGAGTGAAAACGCCCCGCTGTCCAGTCCCTGGACTGCCTGTCTGTGTTTACTTCAAGTCAGACAAGTCGGCCTGCAACTGCTCCATGTTGAATCCCTGGGGCGTCTTCTTCTTTCCGTCCAGGTAGTCGGTGCTAACGATCGCATATGCCTCGTCGCAATACGCTTCCCAGAACGACCACGTCATGACTTGCAACGCTCCCCAGGTCACCACCGTGACCCCGCGCGTATCGTAGGCCACAACCGGAATCGCATGTCCTCCCCAGGAACCCGGTTTGCCGTTGCCCGTCGTCCCGCCGGGCGGAACCGACCAGGGCTGGTGGTTCTGGGTTTGGGCTTGCGCGCTGATGGGCAGCTGCACCCCGATATAGCAGCCCTCAAAGATATAAACCGAATCCATGACGTGTGTGTGGTTGGAGGGCTCGAGCGAAACGAAGGCGCCAATTTTGTCTCCGGCGATGCCGGTCTGGCGCCAGTAATTCAGCACATCGACTTCGTTCGCGCCATTGTCATTGGCGCCGGTCTTCGGATTGTAGCCAGTGATGGCCGAATACGCCGCGATGATCTGCTGATCGGTCGGCGTCACCATTTTTTTGCCCGAGTTCGCCGTCCACTCCATGATCAGGTGTCCGGCGGCGGCGCAGGTGCAGTCGCCAATGTCGTCGTTGTCCATCATGCCCCACGAACTTCCCACCTTGGCGCTCAGATCGAAACTGGCGGGCGGCGCGGGCAGCGCCGGCGTTACGTAGGAGGCCAGCAGCAGCGCCCGTGGATCATGCCGCGCCTCCGACTTTCCCAGTTTCAGTTTGCGGGGATCGACCCGCGTCGGGTCCGATCGCATGGCGTCGCTTCGTCGCGAAGCAGGTAGTGTGCTGAGCATTTTCACAGACATATTGGGAATCTCCTTTGGCGAGAGTTCAGATTTTCGCAATTTGGAATACAGAGTCTGGCGAAACACGGTCTGGCGAAAAAGGGTCCAGCGAAACAGGGTACAGCCGCTCGCGAAACAACACACCACGCAGATGTCTTCGCGAACAGGAGTTATGGGGGGAAGAAAATCGTGCGAATCTTAGCCCTGATCGATGCGAGATCAACCACACGGCTGGAATTGTTACGAAACCCGAACAAGAAGAAACGGGCAAACGAGGTGAGAAATTATCGGCTGGGGCTGCTCACGGCCCGCGAGCGCGGGTTCTGCTGATTTACACCTTGAAGGATTCGCTGTTCGATCCGCGCTATGAATTTCGGCATGTGGCTGGTCATCGCTTGCCCGAGGTCTGGCTCAAACTCGTGGAACAGGTTCATGCCCGCGTCGTTGCCGACCGTCGAGCCGAAATCGCTGAGTGGCGCCGTGCCGGAATGCCTCCGATAGTACGGGCGCGAGGCGGTGTCGGCGGCGATCAAAGTCGCCACCCGCAGAAAGTACGAAGTGTTGAGCCGGCGCGTGCCGGACAGGTCCCGCGTCCAAAAAATTCGCGAAGCCGCCTCTGAGGCTCTCCTGACCAAGCCGTCGCTCGACGAAGCCTGGTATCGCGAACTTTGCGGCAGCTTAGCCGGGTAAAGGTATTTGTTCAGAGAGAAGGCAGAACTTTTTTGAGCGGGGGCCTTTTCGTCCGCGTCATAGAAGAGACTGGCGGCGGGCGGGAACAAGGGACTTAATTCCCTCGCCTGTGTCTGCCGAAGCACACCCTGCCCAGGCGCACCGGTGTTCCCTGCGCCCACGCTGAATCGCGGCTGGGCGTCCGTCGAGTGAAATTGCGCCGGTTCGAGCGTGCTGGGCATGGGAGCGTCGGGCAGCGAGGCGTCGGAAGACAATTTCCGAGCCCCGCGCTCCTGGCGCTGCCTGTCAATATTGCGGGACTGCAGCCCGCGAAGCCCTTGCCGCAAAGCAGGTTCGCTCTGGCTGGACGCTGCGCATGCCGCTAAGAGGCAAAAGCAGATGATCCGGAAAAGTGTAATCCGTTTCACCATAACTGAAATTTGCCAGTCGGCAAACCCCCTTTGCGGCCACCGCATAGAGCGATTTCCGCTGCAACCCCGCCCTGCTCCAGCATTTCGCGGGCCAAAGATTCCGAACCCGCCGCGAGGTTTTCTCACTCATCCTGCCACAGTGCCCGGGGTGACGCATTACCCGCGAGACCCCAGCCTTGCCTGAAAAATACCTTAAGCAGGGATTGCTTGGCGCAGAGGCTCGCCTGGATGGGATTGCCGTAAGTTGCGGGTTTATAGCCAGAAGTCGCGGTTGGGTGCGGTCGTAGGAGTTTGGCCGGAGCTAGCAAATCTCTCCATGCCAGGCTCGACGCGGTTTCGTCCGGCATTTTTGGCCTGATAGAGCGCAACGTCGGCCGCGCGCAGCAATTTTTCGATCTCCACGGCAGTCTGCCCCGTGGCCACACCCAGGCTCAGGCTTACCTGAACGCTCGCTCCGCCGACCTTGATGCTGCTGCCGGCAACGTGGCTGCGTACGCGCTCGGCCAGTTCCCAGGTCTCAGCCAGTCCGCAACCGGGAGCGACTATCAGAAATTCTTCCCCACCGCAGCGCCCCACGGAATCGTAGGGGCGCACCACCGCGGCAATGCTGCTGGCGATGATGCGCAGCACGGTGTCTCCGGCGGCGTGCCCGCGGCTGTCATTAATGGCCTTGAAATGATCCACGTCGATCATGATCAGGCCCACGGGTTCGTGGTCGCGTTCTGCGCGCAGCAAGTCGCGCTCCAGAATCGCGAGAATCGCCTTGCGGTTCCACAGGCTGGTCAGGCCGTCGCGAGAGGCTTCGCGGCGCAGCGCTTCCTTAGCCAACTGCAGCCGGTTCTGCGTTACCAGCAGTCGCGCGCTTGAGCACACAAACGACAGGCTCACCACCACTGCCGCCAGTCCCAGTCGCTCGCGCGCAATGCGCAGCGACATGAACAGTACCAGCAGCGGATACAGCAGAAAGAAAATCTCGGTGTAGATGCGCTTCTCGCGCCGCGGCGGCTCGAACGAACTTTCCGGCGCCTCCGCCTGCCTCCAGGTCGCGGCGATCACTATGGGCACTACAAGAAGCCCGCTCCAGAAAAGGTCGAACCACGCGCCGGTGTTCAGGCCGCGCCCCGGCCCGTAGTAGTAGAGCGCATCCACGCAACCGGAAAAGACGAGAAAGATTCCCATCCGCCCGAACAATACGCGGACGTCGCGTACCGGGCTGACGGCGCCGCGCAGCACGAACGCACCGGCCATAAAAGAATAGCCAATGAAGTAGGGCGTCCACACCTCGTGTGCCAGTTCGCCCGGAGAGCCCGCCTTAGGAATGTAAAAGAAATACAGATACGCCGCGACGCAGACCAGCACACCCTGCACGAAGTCGAGTGCCACCAGAGCGTCGACTCTTCCGGCTTCCTTGTCCGGATCGAGAAAAATCGCCATGCCCAGCGGCACAAACCAGAACGAGAACAGAAGGTTGGTGACCCAGCCGATGGCCAGTGACGGCGACAGGTCGTTGTAAACGATGAGAATCTGCGCTATCAACCACAGCGAATAAGCCAACGCCGTCAACCGCCAGAAAGAGAGCGCCATGCCCTCGGCGCGCAGACTGGCCGACGCGATCGCGTAAATCAGCACCGAGCCCAGCGCGAGCTGAATCAGGTCTGAGACGAAAGGTCCCGGCGCTTTGGTGCCGAGCACCACGACCTCGCCAACATGCGCCAGCCATAACAGGCCAGCGACGGTCACGACGATGCGCGTGCCCCGCAATGCATTTTCTGTCATCATCACGAAAAGTTTTCCAGGACTGCGTCGCCCGAGACGAGCAACCGGATCGCGAGTGACTCGGCGAGTCCGCCGACCGGCGGACAGCACACTTCCGCTCAGGCCCCAAGACCCTTCAGTATCCCGCGTTGCGCGGGCATTTTCATCTGACCATAGTACCCTCGCCCCGATTACCTCCCAATCGAAATTCACACCAGCATTCACGCGGCGTTTCGATGATTTCCACAGCATTCCAATACCTCGCGGGATATGATCCCGGTCGAGACTAGGAGCGCAGAAAGAGGAAGGCCGACTATGAGCGAAGCGGGAACCGGAATTTCGCGAATCGGGCAGATCGCCATCCACGCACACGATGTGGATCGTGCCGCCGCGTTTTATCAGAACGTGCTGCAGTTAAAGCTGCTGTTCAAGGCCCCGCCGGGCCTCGCGTTTTTCGACTGCGGCGGAGTACGTCTGATGCTGACTCGGCCGGAGAAGCCCGAGTTCGATCATCCCAGTTCTGTCCTTTACTTCGCCGTTGCCGACATTCAGGCCGCGCACGCCGCCATGAAGACGAAAGGCGTGCACTTCGAAGACGATCCCCACCTGATCGCCAAAATGCCCGACCACGATTTGTGGATGACGTTCTTTCACGACAGCGAAGGAAATTTGCTGGGCCTGATGAGCGAAGTGAAGAGTCAGCGGACCTCAGACCTTAGCAACTTGAGCTCAAGCCGGCCAAAGGTCGGTAGCGTGCTGTTTTGAATTTAGTGGCCAAATTTGCTAACAATGGCGCCGATAACGGTTCCGCCGATAGCGCCCATGCCGATGATTGGCCCATAGGCTTTTGTGATGAGCGCGTCGGGAATGCTCAGGAGCAAGCCGAAGCATAGCCCAACCGCCCACCCCGGCCACGGCAACCGGGCAGCGCCTATCACGAACCCGATTCCAAACCGCGCAATGAAAGCCGCTGTGATTGCCGCTTTTTTGTCGGGGAAGCTCATCGGCAGCATGATGCCGATATCGACAGCACCGAATACCAAACCGCAGATGATGCCAAGCAGGACTCTAGACATGCATTCCTCCCGTTAGGCTGCTGTTGATTCGGGCGTGTCCAGTAAACCAATTAATTCGACGAGTGTCCACATGTGATCAGTTAGTCCAGCCTCCATCGCGGCAGTCCGAGGTCTGACGTGCGAGGTCCGTCCCTGCTATCATCGCTGGCGGAGTATTTTCGCAACATGGCATTCCTCGACGACGAAGATTTCGAAGACGACGATCCACCCATTCTTTCCGCCAGGGGAACAGGAGAAGGACTCATGGAAGAAGGTTCGCACGCGGGCCCGGGCGCAGGGCGCCGCAACGAAGATATCGCACTCGATCTAATGAAGTTCATTGCCATGACCACGGGATACGGCCGAACCGCCTCGTCGGGCGTGGGATTTCAAGGCACGGGCTCGGCCGCCAAGCCGGAAGATTACGCCACTCACTTGCTCGAGTTGTACGGCAAGTGCCTGGGCGCAGTCGCGGCGAAAAAGTAACGCCAAGCAAGTGGCTGTCGCTGCCGTGAAGGTGGTGCGACCATATGTCCTCGAAAACCGCGTTAGCCGTTCTGTTTGTCGTCCTTGCCGCGATCGCGGTCTCTCCGGTTCTCGCCCAGAATAAGCCCAGCGAAGAGAAGACGACCGATAACACGACGGACAAGACAGCCGAAAACTCCGGCCAGAAGCCAGCCTCAGCCGCGCCCGACTTTTCCAGAGAAGCGTATGTCGTCGAGAAGATGCATACGCTGCTCACCGAAGAAGCCGACGGCACCGGCACGCGTGAGCACACGGCGGAAATCAGAATGGTCGCGGAAGCCGGCGTGAAAGTGTTCGCCGTCCTCAACTTCACCTACACCAGCGCTAATGAAACCGTGGACGTCGACTACGTGCGCGTGCGCAAGCCCGACGGCACCGTCGTCAAAACCCCCGACTACAACATCCAGGATATGCCGGCCGAGGTAAGCCGCACTGCCCCCATGTACAGCGACATTCATGAGAAGCACATCGCGGTCAAGGGGCTGAGCGTCGGCGATGTGCTGGAATACCTGGTTCGTTACCGCGTGCTGAAACCTGACATCCCTGGCAACTTCTGGTACGAAGACTCGTTCATCAAAGACGCCATCGTCAAGGACCAGACTCTTGAACTCAATGTTCCGGCCGACAAGTACCTCAAAGTCGTCAGTCCAGATTTCAAGCCGGTGATCAAAGACGCAGGCCCGCGCCGCATCTACACATGGACGCATTCAAACCTGGAGGTCAAAGAGAAAGATCCGAACGAAATTCCGCGACGCATCCCGCCGAACCCCTCGGTACAAATCACGACCTTCGCCAGTTGGGAAGACATCGGAAGATGGTACGGCGGCCTGCAGAAAGATCCGCTCGAAGTAACCCCGGCGATTCAGGCGAAGGCTGCCGAGCTAACCAAAGGGCTGAAGACTGACGATGAGAAGATTCATGCCCTCTACAACTTTGTTGCCCTGAAATTTCATTACATCGGGCTGGATTTCGGCATTGGCCGCTACCAACCGCACCCGGCCGACGACGTGCTGGGCAACGGCTACGGCGATTGCAAAGACAAGCACACGCTGCTGGCGTCGTTGCTGAAGGCCGTAGGAATTGAGGCCTGGCCCGCGCTGATCCACGGCACGCGCAAGCTCGATCCGGATGTACCTTCGCCCGCCCAGTTCAACCATGTGATCACGGTGATTCCAAGCGGGGGCAAATTTATTTGGGTCGATACCACGCCGGAAGTCGCGCCCTACCAGTTGTTGATGGCCACATTGCGCGACAAGCAAGCGCTCGTGATTCCCTCCGACAAGCCTCCACTGCTGATGACGACGCCAGCGAACCCGCCGTTTCCCACCGAGCAGGAATTCTCCATGAAAGGAAAGCTGTCCGCCGACGGAACTTTCAGCGGACACGCGGAGCAGTCTTATCGGGGAGACAGCGAAGTGTTCCTGCGGATGGCAGTCCGCCAGATTTCGCAATCGCAGTGGAAAGATTTCGTGCAGCGCTTTTCCTACGGGCTCAACTTCGGCGGCGATGTCAGCAACGTCACCGTCAGCCCGCCAGATGATTTGGATAATCCGCTTGAAATCTCCTACGACTACGTGCGAAAGAATTATGCCGACTGGGAGCATCACCAGATTGTTCTCCCGCTTCCGCCCATGGGCGTAGAAGTCACAAAAGATTCGCGCGACAAAAAGCCCCAGGAACCAGTTTCGCTCGGGGCGCTGGGGACGATCGTTTACCGGGCGCGCATCGAACTCCCCTCGGGCTACTCGATGGACGCTCCCAGCCCAGTCAATCTGGTCGAGCCTTATGCGGAGTATCACACCGAGAATGCTGTCGAAAACGGCGTGCTGACGACTACGCGCCGCTTCCGGGTCAAGAAAAACGAGGTCGCGCTGAACGATTGGGATGATTTTCGCAAGTTCGGCAGGGCCATCGGAGATGATGAGTTCAACTTCATCCGCCTGGAGGGTGCCGGCGAGACGTTCGAAGAGGCCACGGGCGCCCACGATATCGACAGCACATTTCGCACCGGAACAGACGCGATGCAGTTTCACGAGTACAGCCAGGCTGAAAAGATATTCCAGAAGGTGATCGCGAGCCAGCCGAACTATCCGGCGGTGCACCTGAACCTGGGCATCGTCCTGTTCACGGAAGGCAAGGCCGATGCTGCTCTCGTCGAGTGTCACAAGGAACAGGATCTGACTCCTACCGATTTGCGAGCTTATCAGGTTGCGGCATTTTATCTGACTCGCAGTGGTCGAACCGATGATGCGATCGGCGAATGGCGCCGATTGTTGAAAGCCAATCCTCAGAATACTCTCGCGCCTCTAAGTCTTGGCCAGTTGCTGAGTCAGCAAGGAAAATATTCGGAAGCTGCCGAGGAGTTGGAGCCGGCGGTGAAGTCCTCGCCGGACAACACAGATCTGCAGTTTTCCCTGGGATCGGCGTACCTGAAGGGTGGGCAACCGGACAAAGGAGTCGAACACCTTCGCGCCGCAGCCGAAGCCAAGCACGACTCCATGGTGATGAACAACGTAGCTTACACTTTGGCCGAGAACAACACGAAGCTGGAATTGGCACGCCAATACGGGGAGGGCGCCCTCGCGCAGCTCGACAAGAAATCGATCGACGATGTCGAAAACGTCACTCAGGGCGCTACTGATACCTATCAGTTCGCCTTGCTGTGGGACACGATGGGTTGGGTGTACTTTCAGAGCGGAGATACCGGCCGCTCCGAGAGTTTCGTGCGCGCCGCGTGGCTGCTGGGTCAGGATCCCATTGTTGGGGAGCACCTCGGCGAAATCTACGAGAAGGAGAGCAAGAACAGAGAAGCTGCATACGCCTATGAACTAGCGCTGGCTGCAGCTGGGACGCCGCTCTATGGCCTGTCGGCAACACCGCCCTTGTACCCAGGCATGCCGCTCGCTTCGCCTGCGATGCTCGAGCAACAGGCGCTGGCTACCAAGATTGCAGCTCGGTACAAAAAACTGACCGGGAAGAAGCCAGTGATGAATGAGAGCATACGTCTGCCCAACGGCGAGTGGACGAAGACCTCTGCCGAGCAACTCAGCCTGATTCGCACCGCAAAATTTGGCAAGTTCCCCGATCTTACCGGCTCGGCCGGATTCACAATCGTGTTCGCGCCTGGAAAAATTGAGTCCGTGATCTACGTGAGCGGAGAACAATCACTAAAAGCGCTCACCGAAAAGATCAAGGCGGCGCACTATCAAGTGGAGTTCCCCGAAGGCAGCCAAGCCAGGCTCGTCCGCCGCGCTCAACTAAGTTGTTTCCCCATCTCAGGATGCATGGCCGTGCTCATACCACCGAACCAGGCGCAGGTACGGCGAAACACCGGCCAACAATAGAATGCGTGGCTCCGTTCCGGCCTCAGTTCGCCGGTGCGGCGTACTGAATTCCCAGCTGGTCGAATAAAAAGCTGTAGACGTCGGCGCCCTGTTCGACGGCTTCATCGACCGAGGCGCCGATCAGCCCGTGTCCCGCGGCTGACGATGTGCGCAACAGGACGGGATGGCCGGAACTGTCGGCGGCCTGCAGGCGTGCGATCATCTTTCGCGATTCCATCGGATTGACGCGGTGATCGTTTTCGCCCGTCGGCATGTAAATCGCGGGATACGCCGTGCCGTCTTTCACGTGATGATAGGGCGAGTAAGCGTAGAGTGCCTTGAACTGATCGGCATCTTTGACCGTACCGAATTCGGTCACGTTGAACGCGCCGTTGGGGTCGAGCTCGACGCGCAGCATGTCGTAGATGCCGACCTCGGAGACGACGGCGCGGAACAGGTCAGGACGCTGGGTAAAGGCTGCGCCCATCAGCAGGCCTCCGTTGCTGCCGCCGAGGATCGCCAGATGCGCCGGCGATGTATATTTCTGGTCGATCAGATATTGCGCGCAGGCCAGGAAGTCGTCGAAGACATTTTGCTTGCGCGTCAGGTTGCCCGCCAGGTGCCACTCTTCGCCGTATTCGGCGCCGCCGCGCAGGTTGGCGTCGACGTAAACGCCGCCTTGATCGAGCCAGAGGCGCGCGGAAGCGCCAAGAAAATACGGCTCCTCGCTGATGCCATAACCGCCGTAGCCGTAGAGCAGAGTCGGGTTGGTGCCGTCGAGCTTGGTGCCTTTGCGGCGGATGATGTTTACGGGAACGCGGGTGCCGTCTTTAGAAATGGCAAAGTCCCGAACCACTTCGGCGTCGTCGAAATGAATGGGCGAAGTCTGGACGAGTGCGGTTGGAAAGGCTTTTCCCACGGCGGCATCGTAACGAGACCAAGCCGGTGGACTCAGATAAGGCGAAGTGAGGAACAACACATCACCGCCGCCGATTGGGACGATTTGCCCGACTGAAGAGATGGCGGGCAACGGGATTTCTCCCATGGGCTCGAAGACGGGCGGTGCGCCGCGCTGGCCGCTGCCCTGAGAGGCTTTCCGCCCAAAGATGCGCACGCGCGAAGGCCCGCCGATGATGTCGGTCACGTAGACGCGATCCAAGGCCGGCACGAAATCCTCGATGGAGGCGCGATCGTTTTCTGCAGCGCCACCGGGCGTCTGCGGAACCACCAGCGTCTCCTGCATCAGGTGACCGAGCGTGTGCCGAAAGATCTGGCCGCGCGGCGCGTCTTTGCGCGAGAGCAGGTAGAGCGCCGGGTCCACGCCAAATTTCACTGAGACGATTCCGTCTTCGAAGTGCGTGATCTGGGTCCACTTGCCGTCGGTGTCCATCAGGTAGTGCGCGAACTGGCCACCATCGCCGTTGCCGACCGAAGCGAGTAGCCAGTTTCCGTCGTCGCTGGTGTGGAGCTGAATCTCGGCGATGCGCGGAAAATCTTTGCCGATGACGTAGGCGTCCTGCTTCGGGTCAGTGCCGAGTTTGTGAAAGTAAACCTGCTGATAGAAGTTGGCATCCTCGGCCGGCCGCTCGTCGCCCTGGGGATAGCGCGTGTAGTAGAAGCCGGAGCTGTCGGCCTTCCACGCGATGCTGCCGCCGGCAGTTGCGAAATTTACCCGAGGAACGACGTCGGCAAGTTCCTTGCCCGTGGCCACTTCGAAAATGTGCGCCGAGGCATCTTCCGAACCGTTTTCCGAGAGCGCCGCAGCGACGTACTTCCCGCCGAACGAAGGCACGTAGTAATCCATGGCGAGCGAGCCCTTGGCGCTGGCCGCGTTAGGATCGAAGATGACGCGAGCGCTGGCGGGATCATCGGCCGAGCGCAAGACAACCAGCGTGGGCTGCTGCTGAGGCGGCTGGTATTTCTCGGCGAACAGCATTCCGGCGCGGAACTGCAGATTGAAATACGAAGCCGAGCCTCCGCCGACGAGCTGCTTCAGGCGAGCTTTGATGGCGGCGCGGGCCGGCAGGTGATCGAGATATTCGCGAGTGCGTGCGTTCTGGGCGGCGGTCCACTGCTTGACGGTGGGATCGTCCCAATTTTCGAGCCAGCGGTAATCGTCAGTGACGGTGACGCCAAAGTATTCGTCCGAGACGGGTCGCTTGGGTGTATCGGGCGGTTTGGGGACGGATGCAGTCTGCGCGAAGGCCGAGACGGCGAGCAGGCAAGCTGATAAGAGCCGTGCAATTCTTTTCGTGGGCATGGGAGGACCTCTGCGGCGAGCGCGGGAATTATACAAGGGCGCAGCATTGCCTTGTCATCCTGAGGCCCGCGTCTTTCCGCGGGCCGAAGGATCGATGCAAGCCTTGGGCCCGCCGATGCTGCGGAGAGATACATAGGTCCTTCGGCCCGCAAAAGACGCGGGCCTCAGGATGACAGTACTTGAATTTGATCAACTGTGTGGACGGGATTGGGAGTGCGGCCGAGCAAGAACAAGAAAAAACCGCGCCCGTGCAGGGCGCGGTTCTAAATCTTGGACCGGAGGCGGTCGCGGCCAGACAGCGACTTAACGCCGCTTCTTGCCCTTTTTCTTTGCAGCCTTCTTAGCCGGCTTTTTCTTGGCAGCTTTCTTCGCTGGTTTCTTGGCGGCCTTTTTCTTTGCGGGCTTCTTCGCAGCCTTTTTCGGAGCCGGTTTCTTCTTTGCGGCCGGTTTCTTTTTTGCCTTGGGCTTGCCGCCTCCGCCGCTCGGGGCGGCTGGCGCGGGTTTGGGGGCTGGAGGCGCGGGAGCGGACACCGGCTCAGCTGCTTCGGGAGCCGGCAGGCCGGATTCTTCTTCCTCTTCTTCCTCTTCGAAATCTTCTTCCAGCGACTCGGTGTAAGCGCCGCTGTCGCCGAATTCTTCCTCTTCGTCGCGTCCGTAGAGTGTGGGATCGTAGAACGTCATTGTTCCTCCTGATTTCAGTGGCGGCCGGGTGCGCACGGGGCTCCTGGCTGCGGGCACAAAGAATTTAAAAGACCACCGGAAACTTCTGCTGGAACGGCGCGCGATTATAGCACGACGTTCGGTGCAGCCTGCAAGCGCCGCAATCACAGCCGCAGATTCGTTTATCTATCACAGCGCGCGGGCAAAAGAAAGAAGAATTCAAACAAGAATTTTGAGAATGGCGAGTCCCTTCCCAAGTCCGCACGCGAAAGTCTCCCCGGGGCGACCTTTGATTGCGCCGGAACTCCCGGCAAATAAAAGACGAATGAAAGTGGCGGCCGAAGCTGCGACGCACATTACAGTCTTTCTGAATGGGGGCAGAAAAAGGAGCAGAGAGCTTGCGCTCTCCGCTCCTGGTGACGCGTTATGGCTGGACCAGCCTTACTTCTGGGTAAAGGGCAGACCGGGCAGAGTTTCGGTGTGCTCGGACTGAACCGCGGTTAGTTGGTTCGGGTTCAGGCCCAGAGCTTTCACGATGGTGGGAGCGATCTGGCGGGTTTCGACCAGATCGTTAAACGTGGAAGCCTTGTACTTGGGGTTCGAGACGATCAGCAGAACGTTGCGGTCGTCATAGGCAAAGCCGCCATGCTCGGAAACCTTGGCGGTCCCGCCCGTGTAAACGACGCCAACATTGGGAGTGATGATGATGTCTGGAGTCCGGGAATCGGTAAGTGGATCATTGAATTGCAGGGTGAGCGACGGGCCGGCAAACAGCTCCCCTTGCCCAAACAGGCTTTCATTGGCAGCCAGGGTTGCGACTGCGCTCGCGGTCTGGCTTTGATCGGTCAGCCAGATCATCGAGATATCATCCTCGTCCGCTTGCGCGACCGGCAGGCCGGGGCCGACGCCCGCTGGTGAAAGCACCTGGGACGGTGGCATCAGCGACGCATCGTCAGCAGGGATGCGCAGAACGCGGTTCGGATCGATCGCGGACTGGCCATGCTTGGCCGACACGATAATCAGAGTTGAATCGAGCAAGCCTTGCTTCTTCAACTCCGCGACCATCTGGCCAATCGCGCCATCGACGTACTGGATCTCGGCGAGAAGAGATTCGCTCGGGGTGCCGAGCGGCTCGAGATAACCGCCGGTGAGGCTCAGCGATTTTTCCACCAGCTTTTGTCCCACGCTGACTGCCTGGAAGTTCATGCCAAACAAGGCCGGAACGGGGGCGGTGGCGCTGCCATCGTGCGTCTTGCCGTCAATCCAGTTCAGAACGGCTTGCACTTTGTACTGGTCGTAGCAGCGAATGTTCTGAAAGCTGTCGGTCCAGGCATTGCTTGACTTGGCAGCTCCCGGGTCGGGGAGCGGGGCGCAACCTTGAACCGAAGGAATCGCCACCGGGATGGAGTTGATTTCCGGCGACCACAGGTCGGCTACGCCATCGCCGCTCGGGCCATTGATGAAATCATAGGAAGGATGTTTGTCGGACCACGCCGTGTACATGCCGGCATTGTGGGCCACGTTGAAGATCGTGTTGTCGCGAATGAACTCGTGGGGATACACGGGTTTGCAGCCATTCTTCGGATCGCGCGGCAGGTAGTTGGGATTGATTCCATTGATGCCGGAGCTGCCATTCGGTTTTCCCGAGTGCAGGTCCAGATAGTTGTAGTCAATCTCCTCGTCGAAGCCGACTTGGGTGCCGATCACGCTGGGGCAGAGCTTGGGGCCGCCCACGATGCCGTAGGGAGTAGTCAGGGCTGGCGGAGAGAGCGCGCGGTCGTAACTGACGTCGTAGAACATGCCCGCTGAACGCGGCGTTCCGCCGGTGATCTGAGCGACCAGCCCAGGGAAGGAATCGGAAGGTTTCGAAGTCAGCGCTTGCAGATAATGCACGCCGGTGGAGGAAAGCGACGCCAGGTGCGGGCAGTACGGATCATTTGCGGAATTCGCAACGCCCTTGGCGCAATTGGCGAAATCGATCGCGTGCATGCCGTCAATGCTGATCAACAGTACATGCTGGATGGGGCTGGTGGTGGAGTCGGGTTTACCGGGATCGGCGGCCACGGCTGCCGATGCGGCGAACAAAGCTGTGAATAACACGGCGAGAACGGGCAGGCCGATAGGACGTCTGCTGGAAAGATTCATAGGATTTCCTCCTGGAAGTTGAAGCGACGGTGGTTCAAGACATAGCAGAGGAAAATAAATGGGACGTAACAGGAAAGTTAAGCGGGGATGAATTCGGGGAATGGCCTTATGGCGCCTTCCCGTCGGAGGCGTGCAGGGCCGCTAAAGCGATGCAGCTTCGAACTGGATGCTTTTTCGTTACTGCCGCTTCGGTGGCGCTGACGGCTGCGAAAGGCGCTTCACCACGCCGGCGTCCCCATGGATCACGACGTCGGCGGCACCTGAACTGATCGTGATCGGTGCCGAGACCACGTTGGCGAAGGCGGTCGGCAGCGATGAACGATTGGGGCTGGTTTGGATACTGGCGACGCCATCCACCAGCGCCGTGATGGCGAAGACATAGGTGTTGCCCGAAGAGAGCGGAGGCAGCGTGATGGCATTCTGCGACGTGTAGAAGACGCCGGCATTCAGGTAATTGGGCGTGCCACTCGGATTCGATAGCACGTACGTCGACACGGCGTAGCCGTAAGGCGCTCCGTTGGCGGGCGTGGTCCAACTGAACGAGGGCGTCGTGGTCGAGAGCGTGGCGGCAGTAAACAGGCTGCCGCCGTTAATCGTGGGATTCTGCACCGGCGCGACGAGGGGCGCAATCGGACTGCTGGAAGGCGCGACCGATTCGCCCGTCACCAGCGCGAAGTTCACCGTGGCCGTGGAGTCGGGAACCGGCATGGGGATAATAGCCTCTTCGCAGAAGCTTTCCGCCCGGGTCCAGGTCGACGAAAACGGATCGTTGTAGTTGAGCGTGCCAAGGTTCTGGTCGGTGAGGATGCCGGGTTGCTGCGCGTTGGCCGTATTCACTTGAAATCCGGTGGAATCGCAGCTGCTGAAGTTCAACAACGAAGCGATGCCCAGAGGCTCGTAATAGTTGACGGCAAGGTTCAGGTTCGGTCGGGCGCGCGTGAACATTGGGACCTCCTGGGACAGGGGCCGACAAGCGGGGAACGAGATCTTATCACGGGACGGAAACACCGCCGTCTGCATGGTCTGAGAATGTGCCCGCACCTACATCTTGCGGGAAATTCGTGTTGGAGAGATTGAGCCAGTGTGTGAGTTTCGAAATTGTCACAGTAAGGGTGGGGTACGCTCGCCTTTACGATTCTTAGCGGCTTAGTTGCACGGTCAGAATCATGCCGGGGCGGATTACGGCGACGTTGCGGTTGTCGCGCTTCAGGGCGGCGACGGTGGTGCGGTAGGCGTTGGCGATGGAATAGAGGGTCTCGCCGGATTTTACTTTGTGGTGAACGACTTCTTTCGGATTCGCCCGCGAGGCCTCCAGGCGCTCGATCTGGGCCGACTTGGTGGCTGGCGGCTTCGTGGTCGCCGTCTCCGGCACTGGAGCGGTGGCCGGATGTTTCGCTTTGCCGGTGTGGGACGTCGTCCGTGCCGAGGCGACTTCGGTCGGGTGGGCGCTCGGAGAAATCGGCAGGTGCAGGGCGATGATCCGGCGCCCGCTGAGGCTGTTGCCGCGGATGCCGTTCCAGCGGCGCAGCATTTGCGCCGAGACGCCAAAGTTTTCGGCGACGGTTTCGACCGTGTCTCCGCTATGAACTTTGTAGCGCGTGATGCGGCGGGCGTAGGTCGCAGTGTCGGTCAGAGGATGCTTGCCGGGCGCGATCGGGATCACCAGCTTGGCGTCAGCCTCAAGTTCAGGACTGTCGAGATGATTCGCTTCAGAGATCGACTTGGCGGTCGTGTGATACGTGTGGGCGAGCGTGGCCAGCGTGTCGCCGGAATGGACCGTGTGGTAGCGCCACCACAGGCGCATATCGGCGGGAACGGACGCGATGGCGTTTTCGTACTGATCTTTCGCTCCGGCCGGCAGGTGCAGATCGAACTGGCCTTCGCGCGGGGTGGTCAGGCGCAGCAGGCTGGGATTCAGAGTTTGTAATTCTTCCGGCGTGGAGTTCACGCACTCGGCGACTAGCCTAAGATCCACGGGATAGCTGATCTTGACTGTGTCGTATTCTGCGGGGCTCTCCATCGCGACCGAATTCAAGCCGTACTGCGCCGGATTCTTGGCCATGATGGTCACGGCCAGGATGATGGGGACGTAATTTTTGGTTTCTTTGGGCAGGACGTTGCGGTTGTAAAGCTCCCAGAAATCGGCATAGCCGGTGCGCTTCACGGCCGCCTGCACGGTGCCGGGGCCGGAATTGTACGCGGCCATGGCGAGATACCAGTCGCCGAACTGGTTGTAGAGATCTTTCAAATGGCGGGCGGCGGCGCGGGTGGATTTCTCGGGGTCCTGGCGGTCATCAACCCACATGTTGTGGTGCAGACCGTATCCGCTGCCGCGGCTGGCCATGAATTGCCAGATGCCGCGAGCGCCGGCCTTCGAGACGGCCTGGGGATGGAATCCTGACTCGGCTTGCGCGAGATAGATCAGGTCCTGCGGCAGGCCCTGTTCCTTCAACGTGGCCACCATCATGTCGTGGTAGCGGCCCGACCGGGCGTAGGCGCGCTCGAAAACGCCGCGTCCGTAGCCCGAGAAGTAGGTGATGTAGCCGGCGACCTGGTCGGTCATCATCAGCGGAAGGTCGGAATGCGTGTTCTTGATTTCGGCTGCGACTTTGGCTTTCACGCTGGCGTCGGCGGTGGGCGCCAAGCCGTTGGTCGCGTCGTTGGTTTGATCGATGGCCGCGGGCTCGGCTTTCTGCTGGGCGCCTTGCGCCTGCTCGGAATCGGCGGCAGTGCCGCCGGGGTACAGTTCGTTCACGCCCTCGACGATGTGGTCGAATTCCTTTTGCAGGCGATCGTCGGAGCGGATGTCGAGATTGCTGCTCAACAGCGCATTCAGCGCATTGTCGAAATTCTGCTTGGCGCTTTCGCTATTTCCCGCGTGATAGTTGGCCACACCCTCCTGGTATTCCTGTTCGGCCCGGGCGATGAGATCGGCGACCGAGTCGGGAGCGTCAGATTGCGGCGGTTGAGAATGAGGCGGTTGAGAATGAGAAGGTGTATTCGATGCGGTGGGAACTGGTTGGGCCGGAGCTTTTGGCTCCTGAGCCTGGGCGCCTGACTGGGAAGGTGACGGCGATGAAACTGGGCTGGGCGGCGGAGTAGGCTGAAGCGACGGTGCGCTGCCGGGCGGCAGCAGCGAGACCGGCTTCTGCGCGGTCTGACAAGCACTGGCCGCCAGAATCAGGGAGGCGAGCAGGGCGGTCCGGACGTGGAGGTTGGCCAATCGCATATTTCTCTAAGAGATACGACGCTTCTCCCAGTGTGAACGTCCGATGAATTCTACCAAATCGTACGCGGAGGCCGCGGCCGGGTCAATCGCCGAAAAGGCACCATGGCGGTTACTTTTGGCACCGGCGGCGGAAGGTTACCGAGACAGCCGGTGGGCCCGACCGCAGAGTCCAAGGCTTCCAATTCTCACTTTTTAGATGCGGAATGCCAGTTTCGCGTTGGCGTCGATGCGTGTAATGGAGAGATATTACGCCAACCACCCGAAATCGCCGTCCTCGCGAGTGTTAGGTAGCTTTGCTAAGAGTTCTCTGCGCGCCGCTTGCCCTGCGCGATTTGGGCCGTATAACACTCTTCATGGACAGCTTTTCCACTATCGTCGGTTTTGCTGGTTTCGAGTGCCACGGGTTTGCCGCAGACCGAGCAGAGCGGGATGGGGGATGGAAGTGGCTGAGTCATTTTCTGTCTATTGCCGCAAGCGTGGGGAAAGAGTGAATAGTCTAGCAAAGTTATAGACATTTGCAAGCGGCCTGTACGGTTTGTACGGTATCGTACAAACAGCCGATTCGTGCCAAACTGTCGCCTAGTGGGACATTTAAGGAATCGGGTCGCATGTGAAGCAGCACCGCAAGGACTATCTCACCTGTCGCATATGCGGAAAGCCAGTCCGATTGGGGCCTGACACAGCGACAGACGAACACGGTCGATCAGTCCACGAAGACTGCCAAGTCAAGCGAATCCTCGAACGCAGCGCCGCAAGCAAGCGTCGATCCTCAATCGACCTCGCCTGATCCCCGGTCATTGAGTGTAATTGGGATGTTTCAACAGTCATCGCGATCCGTACGGTGGAACCGAAAGCGCCAGAACAGGAACGCCACGAACAGAGCCACGGCCATGCTGATAATGCGCGACAGTATACCGACGCGAGGCTGCAATCGGTCGTTGAGTACGAGCTTCCAAATGCCGGAGTTGTCAGTGACCGCCCATTGCGCAAAATTCAAGCCTGCATGTATGCCGATAGGCATCGCCAATCCACGTGAGGAAGTGGCTGCGATACCGAACAAGAGAGCAGATGGAATCACTCCAAGCAAGATGTTGATCCAAGACCAACCAAACGCAACGTGGCAGAAGCCAAAGGCCACGGCAACGATTGTCTGAGCACGCCACATGCCCATCGCCCGAACCAGCGTTCGCAAGGCATAGCCACGGAAGCCGAGTTCCTCCATGCAGGCAAGCGCCAGAAAAGTGCACCCCAACATAACCATTGTTCCCGCGGAGGCGGCTCCACGGGTCAAACGCACCGGACCAGCGATGAGGTTAATGAGCGACAGGATGACACCGAAAATCGCCAATCCGATCACAATCCCAGCACCCAATCGCGGAAAGCTCATCGCTTCAACGTTGACGCCAATGTCGCGAAAAGTGCGGCCTTGCCGCCGCAAGAATACCCAGGTGAGAAAAAGCAGAGCGGCGCTGCTTGTAAGCCCCTAAACCAACTGACCCCATTGCGGTGGAACCTTCGCTTTGATAATTGACGCCAAGAACAAGACCACCACGTAGCAACACCAAAACAGCACGACACGCATAAAAACAGGCAGATTCCCATGCCGCGCTTCTCGTTCAGAGGCCATGGACCACCATTATCAACCATGACTGTCGTTAACAGGCGTGGGTGTTGAAAAAGTCCCCCAACAGAACGCCTTCTCATCTGCGAGCGTGCCGTCGCCGGTTTTCTTGTGTCGGTTCGACTAAGTGGTAACCGACAGAACCGGTGTTGTCGGCTGACTGAGGAAGCGCACCAGTCGTTTAATGTTCTGCGCTACCGCTGCCAAGAAGAACTGCTCGCGCACGAACTTCAGTCTCCGCAGGCGCAAGCGGCGCAGTCCTATCTGATTCTTCAGTTCCGCGAACAAGGCTTCCACTTTCTTTCGCTGCCGTTGTGCCTTGGCGAACTCTGGCGTGTTGACCAACTCCCGCGCACGTTGTCGGGCTGGTTCGTTCTGATGGATGATAAGACCCCGGAAGGCAGCCCTGGTGCATTGTGGTCGGAGCGAGCACGGGCCACACTTTTTTCGTGTCCCGATATAGTTGAAGGCTCGATTGCGATAAACTCGGCCACCGTAGTTGAGGAACTGGCCAGCAGGGCAGATGTAGCGATTGTTTTCCGGTTCGTACGTGAAACGCTCGGGACCGAAGAATGGACTCCTCTTTCGGTGGATGCTGTCACGGGTCCGCATGTAGGGAGTGATGCTTCGATCGGCTAGCCATTGCAAGAACTCGCCGTTTCCGTAGGTCGTATCGGCCGCCACCGATTCCGGCTCTCGTCCTTGCCATTGCGTGAAACGGGTGAGCATGTCCTGCGCGGCCACTGTTTCCTGACTCATGCGCGCCGCTGTAGCTTGCACTCCTACGATCACACAACTGTGATTGTCCACCAGATAGTTGTCGTAGTATCCCAGCCGCGCCGGTGTGCCGCCCTTGGTGGCGTAGGTAGAATCGGGATCGGTGGTGGAAACCTGGTCCTGTTCATGCACCGGCTCCTCCACCGGATTCTGTTCTTCCACTTCCCGCAGATACTGCCGCACAGTGTGATGAACTTGGGCCGCTTCCGCTAGCTGCTCGCGCGGGATGCGGCTTTCCTTACTGGCATTCGCCTCCACGAAACTGCCATCGACCGACAGGTGCTTGCCCTGCACCAAACCCACTTCCACGCACTGCCGCACGATCTGCTCAAACAGTTCCTCGAACAGCTTCGATTCCTGAAACCGGCCATGCCGGTTTTTCGAGAACGTGGAGTGATGCGGGATTTCCTGATCGAAACCCAAGCCCGTGAACCAGCGCCACGCCAGGTGCATGCGCAGTTCCTCCACCAGCTTCCGTTCACTGGTGATGCCGTACAAATAGCCGATCAACAGGATGCGCAGCAGAAGTTCGGGATCAATGGAAGGACGGCCCGTCTCGCTGTAACTCGCTTTCAGCTTTTCCCGCACAAAGGCGAAGCTGATGTGCTTTTCGATGAGCCGCAGCAGGTGAGTCTCAGGAACATGATCTCCCAGCCGAAAGTAGTAGAACAACGCTTCGGAGCGGTCGTGTTGCCCCATCATGATCAGCAGTCCTCCGACGATGAGAATCCAACAAAGCATGGTCAGGATCACTCCTTCTAACATGCTTCTGCCGAATCTCATCCCGCTAATCGACGTGACTTTTTCAACACCCACATCCCGATAGCACTCATTGAGGATTCGTCGGCCGGGACTGGAGTGATAGGGCTATGTTTCACCACCTCGCCTGGACGAGCTCTCACACCCGCCAATAATCCGGACGCCAGGTCTTGATCGCCTTCTTGATGTCGCTACGGGAGAGCTTCTCGTTCAGCGCGCGCTCGGCCAGTTTGGCCACTTCGGCGTCGGAGGCGAAACGCAGGCCGCAGAGTTGATCGACCGTCAGCTCGGGAATGCGCGAGCGCAACGGCTCGGGGGCGAGCTGGGTCATGCGCAGCCGTTCTTCGGAGACGGATTACGCGATCCTGCACCTTCAGCGAGTACAGACGTACCTTGAACACCAGGGTTAGGAGGGCGGCAGCCAGCAGGATCAGCAGGAAGGCGTGCAAGTTGTCGCGAAAGTCGCTATGCGCAAAATGCGCAAAGAAATGGATCAGGGTCAGGATCAGCCCGACCACGAAAATGGGAAGAACGAAGAAATGAAACGGCGGATCCCAGCGAGCGTGGTGATCGTACGATTGTGTTTCCTGGGCCATGACAGGCTCCTTGGCGGAAGACGAGTCAGTTTAGCAGAGTTGACGCGGCAGTCGGGTCCAGCAGAGCGTTCGTGACCGGAAGGACGTCGAGAAAAACTAGGGTGACCAGAACGGGGGTGATCAGAACCAGGACTGTAGCGCAGCAGCTGCCGCTGCCGCAAGGCTCGGCGATCGAAGGGCTGGATGCCGGCTGTCGTAGTCCGGCTGTCGGGTAACGACCTTTGGGGTGCGGGAGCGTCCCCTGAGACTCCCGCACCTTCTGGTTCGAGCTTTCTGGTTCGAGCTGGCGTGCGCCTGCTCGCGTTGGCTGTGGTTATGACCCTGTTTCTATCGCATCTTTACTGCAACGACGAGACCAGGATCTTATCCTCGGCCGGACCGATCTGTGCGCGTAGTTCTTTTTCCAGCTTGCCCTCGGGCAGACGATAAACGATCCTCGAGCCCTCGAGCCTCATTCCCCAGAGGAAGTAATGGTCCCTGTACCGGTGGAATACCAAGGCGTAGTCGGGTGAAGCGCTCCCGCCGGTTTCGACCGGCGAGGCTACGGCAAAGGTGACCTTGGCGTCGCCATTGCTGACCTTCAGGATGCTGCCATTATCGTTGGCTTTTTGCACGATGCATCTTCCGGCGGGAAAGGCCTTGCCTGCGATTATGAATTCAAACGGCACCTGGGTTGTTATTTTTTCGGTGTTGGTGAGTTGAGCACCCGCAAACAGCGGGGAGAGTGTCAGAGTCAATCCGATCAGCAGCTTTGTGTATTTCGGGTATCTGGTTCTCATAGGCTCCTCTAGGGCTCCTCTGGAAAATCCTTCCGACTGGCGTGGAAGTAAGGTCATCTTGCATTCGTCTGGAGAGAAGGTCCATGGAGACGGTCTGAAGCCGTATCAACTGATCTGAAGAATGATGTGCGGCTAAATTTTTTCTCACGGTACAAAGTTGGGAAAGACGGCAACGAAGAATGCAAAGGAGTTGCGTCTTCGGATTCCCTCGCCGAGTTTCTGACGCATCGACAATGCTTGACAGCGCCACAGGGGCAGACAAGAATTGCTTTGACTTCCGGGGTTCGATGCTTGGTTTCGTCTGGAAAGAGAGTTCGCTTCGCCGACTTCGAGTTGGATTTTGGCCGCTTTCAGCTGCTGCGGAGCGGGCGTCCTTTGAAAATGGAAGGTCTTCCGCTGCAACTGCTGATGTTCATGATCGAGAACCCGCAGCAGTTGGTGACGCGCGCGCAGATTGCCGAGACGCTGTGGGGGCCGGACGTCTTCGTCGACGTCGAACAGGGAATCAATACCGCCGTCAGAAAAATACGCATTGCCCTCGAAGATGATTCCGCGCAGCCGCGATATCTGCAGACCGTGGTTGGACGAGGCTACCGCTGGGTAGCGCCCATCTACGAGGAAAGCGACGAGTTGCCCGCGACGGCGAAAGTATTCAAGATTTCCGCGGAGGAGTTCGGGCGGGCCGTCATGGCCGCCGCCGGCCTTGAACGACACAAAGTCGAAGTCCGCCGCAGAGCGCGACCCACAACCCTGACCCGACAGTCCTAACAGGTCTGGGTTAAGCGAGCCCGCCTTGACATTCCAGCATTAAACAGTCGAGTCTTGAAACCGTTGAATCTTGGCTCGGGAAATTTGAGGCGAGGCGAATTCGCCTCTTGTCGAATCCCTGTGCAAGAATCTGGAATCCAACCCAACATGAAAGCCATTCAAATAAAACAACCTGGCGGGCCGGAGGCCATGGAACTGGTCGACTTGCCGGTTCCCGAGCCGAAGGCGAATGAAGCGGTGGTGAAGCTGGCCGCTTCGGGCGTGAACTTTATTGATGTGTACAACCGCGAGGGCAGATATAAAGTCCCGCTGCCGTTCGTGCTCGGGCAGGAGGGCGCGGGCGTGGTGACGGCGGTCGGCGCCGACGTGAAGTCGGTTAAAGCTGGCGATCACGTAGCCTGGTGCAGTGTGCTGGGGTCGTATGCCGAATATGCGGCCGTGGCGGCGGACCGCCTGGTGCCAGTTCCTGCGGGCGTGACCGATCAGCAGGCTGCGGGGGCGATGCTGCAGGGGATGACGGCGCATTATCTTTCGCACGACACATATCCATTGAAGCGGGGCGAGACGTCGCTGGTGCACGCCGCAGCCGGCGGCGTGGGATTGCTGCTGGTGCAGATGGCGCACAACATTGGCGTGCGCGTGATTGCGACGGTTTCGACCGACGAGAAGGCGAAGCTGGCGCGCGAAGCTGGGGCGGATGAGGTCATTCTTTACACGCAATCGGATTTCGAGACCGAGACAAAGCGACTGACCGGGGGCAAGGGCGTCGACGTGGTTTACGACTCGGTGGGCAAGACGACGTTCGAGAAGGGACTGAATGTGTTGCGTCCCCGCGGGATGATGGTGCTGTTTGGCGGGTCGAGCGGGGCGGCGCCTCCGTTTGATCCGATCATTCTGACCCAGAAGGGATCTTTGTTTCTGACGCGGCCCTCGCTCGGAAATTACACCGCGACGCGGGAAGAGTTGGTGGCGCGGTCGGGCGCGGTGTTGGGCATGATGGCGGCGGGAAAGCTCAAATTGCGGATCGAGCATACGTATCCGCTAGCCGAGGCGCAGCGGGCGCATCGCGAGTTGGAAGGAAGAAAAACTACGGGGAAATTATTGCTGATTCCGTAGTGGCGCATCTCAACACAGCGCGTCATCCACAAGATTTGTCATCCTTCGCGAAGCGAAGGACCTCTGCATTCGCAGGCAACATCGGCGCGAACGGCAAACGCACAGGTCCCTTCGACTTCGCTCAGGGCAGGCTCTTCGGCGCAAAAGGCGCGCCTCAGGATGACAAGGATTTGAGTTAGCATTCACAGCAATGACCATGAAAGCGATTCGCGTGCAACATACGGGCGGGCCAGAGGTGATGGAACTCACCGACTTCGCCGTGCCGCGGCCGAAGCCGAACGAGGCTGTGGTAAAAGTTTCCGCCGCCGGAGTGAACTCCATTGATGGGCAGTTCCGCGACGGCAGTTTGCGGACGCCGCTGCCGTTTATTCCGGGGCAGGAAGGCGCGGGCGTGGTCACGGAAGTGGGCGCGCACGCGAAGACGGTGAAGGTTGGAGACCGGGTGGCGTGGAGCGGAGTTCTGGGGTCTTATGCAGAGTATGTAGTGGCGCCCGAGGAGCATCTGGTTCCGGTGCCCGCAGCTGTGACCGATCAGCAAGCTGCGGCGGCGATGATGCACGGGCTAACGGCACACTATCTGGCGAACGACGCGCACAAATTGAAAGCCGGTGAGACCGCACTGGTGCACGCGGCGGCGGGTGGCGTGGGATTGCTGCTGGTGCAGATGGCGCGGGCGATCGGAGCGCGGGTGATTGGCACGGTATCGAGCGAGGAAAAAGCCAAGCTGGCGCGCGAAGCGGGGGCGGATGAAGTGATCGTTTTTACGCGTGAGGATTTCGAATCCGAAGTGAAACGTCTGACCGGCGGCAAGGGCGTTGACGTGGTGTTTGACGGCGTGGGCAAGGCGACCTTCGAGAAAAATCTGAACGTGATGCGGCTGCGCGGGATGCTCGTGCTCTACGGCATGTCAAGCGGGCCGGTGCCGCCGGTCGATCCGGCGAAGCTGTCGGAGAAAGGTTCGCTCTACATGGCGCGGACGACGCTGGCGCACTTCACGGCCACGCGCGAAGAGTTGCTGGCGAGGACCGGCGCGTTGTTTGCGATGATCGCCGACGGCAAACTCAAAGTGCGGATTGCGCAGACGTATCCGCTGGCGGAAGCGGCTCAAGCGCATCGCGACCTGGAAGCTCGGATCGCGGGGAAGTCGCTTCTGGTGCCGTGAAAAACTGACCTCGTGGCTTTCGGCGCCAATTTAATTTTCAAATCAGTCGCAGGTTCGGAAAATCCGTCGCATAGCGACTGATGTCACGAGTCATCAAGCGGTCGGCTTTCAGCTGCGCATGCGAGGCGATCACGAAGTCTACTAGTAGACGCTTGGGCGAACCTCCACCGGAACGGCGACGACGAACGGCATACTCCGAAAAACTGCTGGCCGCCAATCGCCAGACATCTTCTCCAAGGTCGAAGTCAACCGCGATCGAACTCTTCGTAAGGGCCTTTTCGGTACGCTCGAAATTGAGACCGGGGATGGCCGAAAGCTCGACGAATACAGGAGCACTTATCACCAGCGCTCCCTGAGCATGCAGCCTTAACAACTCGGCGATGATCGTTGTGGCCTCAGGAGCTCCCGACAAGACGGGCGAGAGGATGTTGGTATCAAGCGCCGTCCTCATTCGTAGTCTTTATCGCTGCGCATGTCGTCTATCCAAGTTTTAATTCCTGCCTCCCCTCCAGGGAACGGCTGCGCAAGCCCGATGAGCCTTTCGAAGGGGTTGGCTTCCGAGCGGACGGGCCGGAGCATGGTGTGGCCTTCCTCCACCACAAATTCCACTCTATCGCCAGGTTCCAGTCCGAGGCGTTTCCGAACCTCTTGCGGGACAGTGATCTGGCCTTTGCTGCTGATTGTGCTGGAGTTATTCATCTTTACTATTTGTCCTTACAGTAAAGATAGTCGTCTTTACCTTGACAGTCAAGCCATTTCCTAGCGCTTTCGCCCGTAGTGTTTCGCGTATTCCGGCGCTTCTTTTTCTGGCAGTAATCTTGCGTCGTCAATCGGCGCACCTGCGACCATTTCCAGCGGGACGACTCCAGCCCAGGTCGGAAACGCGTAGTCTTCTTCGTCGTCGATGGCAGGGCCCGTGCGGACTTTCGCGGAGAATTCTTCGATGGGCACGCGCAGCACGGACGTTTGTTTGAGTTCGCGGTCGTTCGGTTGGCGTGAGTCGTCCCAGCGGCCGGGGAGGATGTGTTCGGATAGAACGCGCAGAGCTGCAAGCTTTTCTTGCGGATCGTCGACCAGCGTGGCTTTTCCGAGGATTACGACCGAGCGATAGTTCATGGAGTGATTGAAAATGGACCGGGCGAGCACGAGCCCGTCGAGCAGAGTTACGGTGATGCAGACCGTCACGGCTTCTTTCTGTGTCTGGCGCAACATGCGGCTGGCGGCGGAGCCGTGAATGTAAAGGTTCGAATCTCTGCGGCCGTAAGAGGTTGGGATGACGAAGGGCTGGCCCTCGACGGCGAATCCGACGTGGCAGAGAAAACCTTCGTCGAGGATCTGGTACACCGTTTCGCGATCGTAGGCGGCGCGATGGGGTTCTCGGACCACACGGGTGCGTGGGGTGGGCATTTGAGTTTCAGACATTGGGGAGCGAACTCCGGGCAAGCGCCAAGGATGGGTGAAGGAAAAGTGTACCACTGAGCTGCGAGCGGCGAGCTCCGAGCCGAGAGTAACCGCGCGACGCTGGCGGTCGACCGCGAAGGACTTGCGCTCGAGATTAGGCTGTCCAGTTCCTGGACACGCGCAAGAAGTGTAGTGGCGGTCGTTCTCTTGTCGGATAAAATGTCCACCACCCCTGCCCCGGAGTCGCATGCGCCTTCGTCTGTTCGCTGTTGTTCTGCTCGTCGTGGCTGCAGCTCAGGCCGCTGAAATTAAGGGCAAAGTCACGAACGCCGTGGGCGGCGAAGCGCTGGGGCGCGTCGATGTGGTGGTGCTGGAAACCACGACCGGCGCAAGAACCGGCACGAAGACCAGCGTGGTTACGTCGATCACCGGTGAGTTCGATCTGCCCAATCTCGCACCTGGCGGCTATACGCTGCGGCTCAACGCCGTGGGCTACCGACTGCTGACGATTCCCTTCACGCTGGCGGCTGCCACAGACGTGAAAGACTTTTCCATCACCATGGTGCCTGACAATTTCCACCACATCGACAAGGTGGAAGTGCGCGGTGACGTATTTCAAGGCGGCGATTCGCCCGCCACGGTCGAAACCACGCTGACCAGCACTGAGATTCGCGAGACATCCACCGTGTTTGCAGACGATCCTTTTCGCGCGGTCCAGAGTCTGCCGGGGGTTTCGGCGGAGGGTAACAACGAATTCTTTGCGGAGTTTTCGGTGATGGGCGCGCCGTTCACGACCGTCCCGATTTATATCGATGACGTTCTGGTGCCCAGCCCATTCCATGAAATCGGCAACTCCGCGCAAGGCGCGTCACTGGGCGTGCTGACCAGCGAAGTGGTCGAGGAGATGAAGTTGCTGCCCGCGGCGTACCCCGAAAAATTCGGCGACGCTACCGGCGCGGCACTCGATGTTCGCACGCGCGAAGGCAGCCGGGGTGCGCCGCTGTTCCGGCTTACGGCCGGCATCGCAGCCAGCGAAATTCTCGGCGAGGGTGGCCTGGGCAGTGGACAGAAAGGATCGTGGCTGGTCTCGGCGCGTAAGAGCTATATCAATTATCTCGTGCAGAACCGCGTGCAGAACGGTGCTGACGTCGGCTTCTATGACGGCGATCTGAAATTGAACTACGACCTAACGCCACGACAGAACTTGAGCTTCTTCGCCACGGACGGGCACACGGATATGACCATGACCGACCCCGCCGCCTTGACCATTGACGACTATGCCAGCGGAAAAAGCGACTTCGCCCTGGCGCGAATGGGATGGCGATGGAGCCTGAGCCCCCACCTTTTGTTCGAGGCGCACGGCGCATTTTTTCGCGAGCCGGAGGACTTGCGCAACACCGCCAACCAGATTCTCAACACTTCCGACTATCGGGAGTGGGTGGGCGGAACCGGCATGACCTGGAATTGGTTCCGAGACAGCGTTCTGGAAGCGGGATGGACGGTGCGGCATCTGCTGACTGGCTTCTCCAGCGGTTTTTACGATCCCACGACGGGCAGGCTAGAGGGTGGCGATGACTTTCGGGAAACCGGCGTTCGACAGACGGCATATGCGCAGGAGTCGGGGTCGCTGCTGAACGGACGGGTGCACTTACTGGGCAGCGTGCGATGGGATCGTTCGCAGGCGTTTTTGCAGCAGCGGTTTTCGCCGCAGGGTTCGGCAGCGGTTCGGGTTGCTCATGCCACCGAAATCCAGTTGAGCGCAGGCCGCTACACGCAATTCACTGACGACGTCTTCGACGCGCCACCCGGAGCCTGCGTTGACGAAGGAGTGTTGCCGCCCATATCGAACCACTACTCAGCGGCTTTGGAGCAAAGATTCGGAGAGAATACGCGAATCCGTCTGGAGGCTTTCCAGCGAAAAGACTTCGACATGTTCGGAGCCGTTGCGCCGGCGCAACTGAGTTCCAATCCGTGCGCTGTTCTGCAGGCGTTTTCCGGCAGCACCTACCAGCGCGACTACTCGCAGGGCGTGCAGTTGGTGGTGCAGCGGCGGAGTGCGAACCGGCTGTCCGGTTGGCTGGGGTATACGTTGGTGCGGGCGCGCGAGCGGCAGTACCAGGTCACGCCGCCATATCTCGTCGACGGTCAGCCGACGATTTTCTTCAACACCGGCTACTTTCCAACGCTGGAGGACCAGCGGAATTCTCTGAACATTTTTGCGACATATCGCTTGCGGCCCAGCCTGAACTTGAGTGGCAAGTGGCTCTATGGGTCGGGATATCCCATCCCCAGCGGATCGTTCGTTCTGGTCAGCGATCAATATGTGCCGGTCGGACTGAACTCAACCCGGCTGGGGAATTATGACCGGCTCGATCTGCGCGCCGACAAGGATCGGGCCTTCACGCACTGGAAGGTGACACTTTACGGCGAGGTGTTAAATCTGACCAACCACTACAACGCCCGCTACGCCTACACTTCCGGCGTCGATCCGAATACGGGGCAGGCGCAGGTGAAGACTTTGCAGGGCTTGCCGATTACGCCGACCGCTGGGTTGGCCTTTCAGTTCTGAAAGGGCGGGCTTCAGACCTCGGACCTTACATCCTGGCTGAAGGAATCTTTTCGTCCGAGGTCTGAGGTCCGAAGTCCGATCTTTCCTACCAGTTCAATTTCAGCGCGAACTGGAACTGGCGCGGATCGTAGGCAGCGGTGGGTTGGCCGGCGTTGGTAAATAGCGGGCTGACCGCAGCCACGTTCATTTTGTTGGCAAGGTTGAACATGTCGACGATCAGGTCTGTGCTGAAGCGCTCGCCGATGGGGATGCGTTTGGCAACGCGGAGATCGTTGAAAATGGTCCAGGGCTGAATGCCGGCGTTGCGGGCGAGATTGCCGTCGAGTTGCAGCAGCGTGGGCGCGACGCCGGTGGCGACGAAGCCGTTGATGCAGGGCTCCTGCAGCATGCCGGTCGGCGAGTACTTGGAGGCGACGGGCGTGTATCCGGCAGCCGTGCAAGCTGGATTGATCGTCGTGTTGGGCCGCGCGGTCAGAGACGAAAGCTGAAGGTTGTCGCCGTTGCCGGTGATGATGTTGAAGGGACGTCCCGAGGCCACATCGAGGATGGGAGCGACCGTCCAGTAGCTGAAGAACATGCTGGCGAAGCCGCTGCCGCTCAGCTTTCCACTCTGATACACGCCGCTGAACACGAAACGATGACGCTGGTCGAACGATGACGTGGATCGATCGAGGGCCGGGATATAGCTGTCTTCGGGCGTGAGCGTCGATTGCAAATCGGTGGAATCGTCAATCGAGTGCGACCATGTGTAGGACGCGAGGAATTCGTAATGGTTGGAGAAGCGCTTGCGCAGGTTGGCGCTGAAGCCGTGATAGATGGAGCTGCCGTTGGAGTAATTGGCGTCCATGTCGCCGAACGGGACGCAGCCGGTGAAGGTCGCGGGATCGCAATTGGCGTTGAATCCCGGGATGGACTGCACGACGGCTTGGGCTTGGGCAATGCAGCCGAGCGGGTCGCCGATCGAGGCGTAGGCGCCGATAATCGACGGATTCAAGCCGCCGGGACGGAAAAAGTTCATCAGCGAGGCGTCGACGAATGGATAGGGAGAGGTTGGAGTTCCTCCCGGGCTACAACCGCTAACGGTGAGCGGGCTGACCGGAGGGGCTTGCGCCGAGGCCAGCGCGTCATAGTAAGCCGATTCGTAGTTGGCGGTAATGAGATCGCCGCGAATTGCGGTGCGGTTGATGGGGCGGTTCAGATGGCGTCCGCCGTTGAAGTTGTAGGCGAGGCTGAGCGCGAAACCGCTGCCCAGGTCGCGTTCCAGGGTGAGGTTGGCTTGTTGGGAGTACGCGTAAACAAAATTCTTGGACTGCGGATAGCCGAAGGGCTGGAAGGCTAGCGGCAGGAAAGTTCCGTTGGCCGCATTCAGATAGTTCTGGTTGAGGAAGATCGATCCCGGAAAGTTCACCGACACGAACTGCTGCTGGTTGGGCAGAAATCCTAATGCGGTGGCGGCAGCGGGGCTGAGAGTCGCGGCGCAGGGGTTGGCTGGGTCAGCGACGTTGATGGGCAAACCCTGAAAAATGGTAATCGCATTCAGATTCGTGGGACTGCCGGCACCGGAGCACGTTGAAGTTCCGGCAAAAGCCAACTGTCCGCTCGACGATCCGTCGGAGGCCTGACCGAGGAAGTAGAGGCCGAGCAGCGGATGGTCATAGAAGATGCCGTAGGAGGCGCGGATCACGGTTTTGCCGTTGCCGGCGGGATCCCAGGCGATGCCGATGCGAGGCTGAAAATTGTGCTTCGCGGTCTGAATGCCTTTCTGTACTCCCAGAAGGTTGTAGGCGGGAAGCGCGAGGCCTTGAGGCGGAGTGAACTTGGGTGGGATCTCGACGTCGTAGCGCAAGCCATAGTTCAGAGTGACGGTGGGACTCACGCGCCACGAATCCTGCCAGAATGCACCGATGGGAATGTTGTGGAACGAGTCGCTGGGACTGCCGAGTCCCTGGACAAAATCTCCGGGAACGCCAAAACCGTAAGCCTGCACGGCGGACAGGCCCGGAATATTGAAGGTCGGGCCCAGCGCGGTGGAGAGTGCATTGTAAGTCGCCGTCGGGAGGGCATTCGAGGCCGAGAGCGACCCGAAATCATAAACGCCGCCGTAGTTGACCGTAAAGGTTGCGGTGAGCGGGAGATAGTTGAGGTCTCCTCCCAGCTTCATATTGTGGCGGCCGATAGTCCACGAGAAATTGTCGGTGAATTGGTAGCGTTGCTCGACGCGTTGAATATAGGAGTACGGTTCGCGGCCGAAGTAGGCGTAGCCCGGAATGTTGACGGCTGGATCCGCGCCTCCGGGGATCTGGGTGTTGTAAAAATAGGAAAGTCCGCGGCGGGCATATTGAAAGCGGAACTCGTTAACCTTATCGTTGCCGATGGTCCAGGTATCTTGGAACACGCCGGCTACGTCGCGATAGGTTTGCTCCGAGGTGCGGGAGTAAGCGTTTTGCCCGAAGGGCTGGTCTTCGCCGCTGCCCTCGAGACCAGTGACGGTGCTGGGGCTGACGTTCCCGCGGAAAGTTAAGCGATGGTTTGCGCCCAGGTTGTGGTCGAGGCGGAGTGAGTAAAGACTCGTTCCCTCAAACACGGGGAAGTTTCCCTCTTGCGAAGTCAGCGTCTGGTAGGAAGCGGGAACGAAGCATGTGCCGGGAGATTGGCAGCTTGAGATGAAGCCCGGGAATCCGCCGAATGCGGCGGGCCAGGCGCCGTTCACGGCCATGCCGGAGGATGCGCCGGCTATTTCGGCGTATTGGGCCACCGCGCCCGCGAGTCCGGGATTGGCCAGAAGAGCGTCAACACTGGAGTTGGTGAGAAACCCGATCTGGTCGGGCGTGAGTTGCAGGTTCACACTGCCGGCCGGAGCGCCGAAGAACGCCGAGGCGTCGAACGGAGTGAGTCCGAAATTGCCTTGGCCGATCGAGGAGAATCCCGTCCCATGCCGCCGCGTAATTTCGTAAGCGAAGTAGTAGAACGTTTTGTCCTTCTTGATGGCGCCGCCGAAAGCGACTCCTGCCTGCACGCGGGTGTAGGCCGGGTCGGGAACGGTGCTGAAAGGATTCACCGCCTGGAAGTTGCGATTGCGAAGATAGCCGTAGATGTCGCCGTGGAAGTCATTCGATCCGGAGCGGGTGATGATGTTAACCACGCCACCGGAGGCGCGTCCGTACTCCGCCGCGTAACTGTTGGTGATGATCTGAAATTCCTGGACTGCTTCCTGCGAAACGGTTGAGCGCACTCCGTTGGTCGAGTTGTCGGTGGCGTCAGCACCGTCAACGTTCACCAGGTTCGAGCGGGCGCGCTGGCCGCTCATGTTGAGGCCGGAGGTGGGCGCAGCTCCGAGGCTGGGCGCGTTGTCGCGCACGACCTGAGAATCGGTGAGAGTGAAGTTAATGTAGTTGCGGCCGTTGATGGGAAGATTGTCGATGCGGCGCTGGCCGATCGTGTCGGTGGTGGAACTGCGCGAGGTCTCGACCAGTTCCGCTTGCGAGCTGACTTCTATGACTTCTTTTCCGGTGGCGACGGAGAGCGTAACCGGAAGCTCGACCAATCCGCCGACCGTGATGACGACGCCGGTGCTTAGCACGCCGCTGAAGCCGGTGGCATCAATCGTGACCGAATATGTTCCGGGCGGCAGAAGCTGAGCGCTGTAGCCGCCTTGGCCGTTACTGGTGGCAGTTCGCTCCACACCTCTGGCCGCGTCACGCACCGTGATGGTCGCGCTCGCCACCAGGTTTCCCGCCGGATCTTTTACCGTGACGTGCAGATCACCGGTGGCCGCGCCGCCCTGGCCAAAAGAAATGGCGGACAGTAGAAGGACAAAGAAACACAAGGACGTAGCTTTTACGGTGCGGATCATAAGATTCTCCCTTGGACTCGCGGAGGCGAGCAGACGGCGGGTCTGATTCCCACGGCAGGTGCCGATGTAAATCACAAATGGTGTGGAACGTGTGCTTTGTAGCCCAGCTTTGCAGCCCGCTGGTTTTTATAACAGAAAGGCCCGCGAAAACAAGTCAGGAATCGAAAGAGGGTGGTTTCCGAGTTACCCCGGAGCTTTCCGGAAATACGCGAGTTTTCGCGGCGACGCTGAGGAAACGATGGGCGGGTGTTACGGTGCGCGATCAGCCTTCACCGCGTGACTGAAATGCGCACTGGAGCCGCGGGATTTTGCAGCCTGCCAAGCAGCATGGCGGAACCGTTCAACCGCTCGTAGCCGCGAAGGATGGGAGCAGCGGCGAATCCGGAGTTCGGCCAGGCGAGGGCGATATAAATTCTGAGCAGAGCGAACGCGGCGTTGCGGCGCAGCAGGAGGGCGTTGTCGACGAGACGGCGCGCGGCTTCGGCGGTATCGGCATCGCGAGCGGTGAGCGCGGCCTGACCTATGCGAACTAGAATTGCGGCATTTCTTCCCGCGATTTGAATGTAGGCGGCCATGGCGCGCAGGCGTTCGCGGCGAACTTGGCGAAACTCAGTGGCAGAGAGGCGACGGCGCAGGTAGTCATCTTCGGCGGGGTCGACCAGATTGCGGAAGGCCTCGACTTCGATGGGCTGAATCCGTTGTGCAAGGCCGGCGCCGGAGGAAACCTGCAGGCTGCGGTGGAGCGCGACGCCGAGAATGAAAATCAGTGCGAGGGCGGCGGCGATAACGAGAATGATGGCTAAGGTCATGGGCGGACTAAACGCTCCAGTTCACGGTTCCAGACGTCGAGATTATTTTCGGGCAACGGAACCGCAGGGTTCGCAGTAACTTTGCTAGGGACGAGAAGGTAGTAGAACCAGATGAGCACGCAGACGTGGTAGGTGGCCATGTTGAGGAAAACAAGGATTGTCCGCTTGGAGTCCGGCAAGCCACCGTTATCGATCAACGCCCAGGATGCCAGCTGGACACAACTCGAAATGCCGAGGCCGAGAGTGATTCCGAAAGCGCGTCTGCCCCACGCGAGCTGAAAGTAGAACGAAAACAGAGTAATGAAAACCAGCAAACCGGACTCAATCAGGTAGACCGCTTGTTCCAACAGATGAAAGCTTGAGACTATTTCAAAGTGGCTGTTCTCAGAGGCATAAGCCGCCGCCACAGCCGCCACCAAAATTAAGGCTATTCCAACCCCGTGGATGAGTATCCTGCCGAGTCGCGCCACGGATCGATACGATCCGAAAACCTGGGAGAAGATTTCGCCAATGAGTAAGAACTTCAGCACGCCCTCAATCAACAAGCTAGCCCAATCGATTCCCCAGAAAGCCCGAGGTCCGACAGTCGGAAGTACATCGGCTGCATAGACGGCCAGCTCGCTTATTGCACTCAGAATGGTAAAAGCAAAAAACGCGCGGGCCTTCATTGCAATTCCCCGCTTCCAGATTAGGAATCCGAGGACGAGAAGAAGAAGATTGGGCGCAACCCAAAGGTAGTCCCAGAGAAGTGAGTGCGCTCTAAACATAGCGTAGGCACTATATCGCGATCCGCTGCCAGCGGCAACGCAATCGAGAACCTTGTTCGGCTTTCGTAAGGCTTACTCACCAAACGCTCAGCTCGCACGATTTTCATGCAAAATTGTGCTACCTACGGTTTGCACAGAGTCATGCCGCAGCTCGTGCCACCGTTACCGCCGCCGTCCGCTCGGACGACAGTTGGAACTATTAGGGTGGATGCGAATAGGACGGCCGCGCCGAGGATCAGCAGGATGCGTTTCATGGGTGTTTTCTCCTTGTGACTGCGAATTGGACGGTGATAATTTCATGGGGACAAATGGGGGCGCAACGAGGTATCTCAGCCTCTGAGCGTTCGGAATTCGTAACAAAATGACGCTGAAATCGGCTCTACAAGACGTAAAAGAAACTACCCTAGCGGCGGTTGCGGGGTGGCTGGGGAAGCTGGTTTATCTGGCGTCGCTGCGCCGCGCCGGGGGACGTTACGAACACTGGGGGATGGAAATGGTGCACGGGCCGGAGTCTTCTGAACGCGCCTTGAAGACGGCTCATACCGAGATTGTGGCCCGAGTGTTACGGATGCCGCTTAGGTCGCTGGTGGAGGATTTAGACGCGTCGAGCGGCGCGACAGGAGCGACGGCCCAGGCCTACGTGGAAAACATGCGCGATCGCTTTGAGGACTTGCTGCCCGGCGAGCGCCAGGCCCCGGCTGCGACTCACCTTAATTCAGTGCTGCTGGCGCTTTCGATGCTGCAGAAGAATCGAGGGAGTGCCACTCGGTCAATTTCATAGCCACTCCCACGACTTGGCCGAGCACTTCGGCTTCCTGCGGGTGGCGCAGGATACGAACCGGAACGGGAGACAAAGGATGTGGTTGCAGAATGATTTCTTCGCGGCGCATACTGCACCAGCAACAAGTGTGGCCGTCGCGTGTCTCGACGAAATAAATGGGGCGTTCGTATTCTGAGCGCCAGGAGCCTTCGACAACTTTGTTTTTCGATTCGTCCACCTGGATGAAGCTGCCGGGCGGCAGAATCGGGTACATGGTAAAGTCCTGCGTGCCGACGTAGCCGTAGGTGAAGGCGCTAGTGGCGAATTGGGCGAGGTAAGCGACCGGGACCATGCCCCACTGTTCGACCATGCGGCCCAGATTGGTGGTGCGACGATCGTCAAAGCTGGGATCGAAGCGAACGGGAACCTGCACTGATGAGAGCCCCGCCAGCGCATCGGAAACGTGCGATTTTGGCGGGGAAACGAGGCCGAGGTCGGCGGCCAGATTATTCAGATCGACCCCGTACCACGACATGAGCTCGCGCAGGTCGCGCCGGTAGATCACCGAAAGTGTGTAGAGGCGGAAGATGCTCGGCAGAATGCCCTTGGTCTCGATGTCGGACAAACGGCTGGGAGGAATGGAAAATTCCTCGTTGCGATATTTGTCGGCGACACGCGCACTGGAGGTCTCGACGTCACGCATGGTGAGGCCGAGCTTCTCGCGTAACGTACGAAGGCTTTTCCCGGCGGGTAACATGCTTGCGCCCCCTACGAAAGTGGGGAAATCATACCAAAGGGCAAGGGCAAAGTGTGAAAGACATGTGTGAAAATTTAAGGGCGCGAGTCTTGTTACGAAATCCGAACACGCGAGCACCCTTGTCAGACGCGCATGATCGAGGCTGTGTGGAATTCTGTTGTGCGAATCGAGTGAGCACTCTCGCGCTGTGGATTTCCTGTGCTTGTTCGGAATTCGTAACAAGCTTGTAAGGGAAATCAGGATTTCCCCGTATCCCGCTGCATCCACTCCCGGAGTAGGGTTTTTCGCAGGCCTAAGCGTCCCCAGCAACATTTTCATAGGGTGACATTTGTCACGCCCACCGCGTGATGGATGGCACTGGTGCGCTCTTTCTATTTCCGCGAGGATGCAATCGTTGATGGTGATTCACCGCAGCAGCAACGGAATGGATTCTAGATGAAGCGCCAAACGGGCTGGGAGGACTGAAAGATGATCGCAACTCTGGAGCAGCCACGGAATCTGGAAATCGCGAATCTGAGCCTGGCGGTCGCCAGCCTCGAAGGCGTGAATATGAACTACGGCAGCGTGCGGGCGCTGCGCGGCGTCGACTTTCGGGTGCATGCCGGAGAGGTAGTTGCCTTGCTCGGTCCGAACGGAGCAGGCAAAACTACTGCAGTCAAACTCCTGCTGGGACTGCTGCAGCCGAACACGGGACGAGCGCGCGTTTTTGGGGGCGACCCGACGAATCCTGAAAACCGGATGAGGACGGGCGCCATGTTGCAGGTGGGCCGAGTTCCGGAAACGTTGCGCGTTCGCGAGCATATTGACCTGTTCTCCAGTTATTACGAGAAACCGATGGCGTTTGCGGAAGTGCTGGCCGCCGCGGGTCTCGAGAAATTGCGCGATCGCAAGTTCGGCGATCTCTCGGGCGGGCAGAGGCAGCGCGTGCTGTTTGCCTTGGCAATTTGCGGCGATCCCGATCTGGTGTTTCTCGACGAGCCTACTGTAGGGCTCGACGTGGAAGCACGGCGGATGCTGTGGGATGAAATTCGCCGGATGGTCACGCGCGGTAAAACGGTGCTGCTCACGACCCATTACCTGCAGGAGGCCGACGCGCTGGCCGACCGCGTCGCGGTGATTAATAAGGGAGAGATCATTGCCCAGGGAACTCCGGCGGAGATCAAAGCGAAAACTGCGGGCAAGCGGATTCGCTGCATCACCAGCCTTGGCTTGACCGCGCTCCGCCAGATTCCTGGTGTGACCGAAGTGAAAGAAGATCGCGAAGCGGTTGAGATTCATGCGGTCGAGGCGGAGTCGATTGTCCGCGAGTTGCTGACGCGGGACGCCGGACTCTCGAGCCTTGAAGTCAGCAGCGCAGGATTGGAAGAAGCATTTCTGGAACTGACCCGCGACACGCCGAATGAAGTTGCCAGATCCAACTGAGTAAAGCGAAGCCGCGGGCGAATGCGCGAACGAATCTGCGAACACAAGGAGAAGACAGCATGACGACAACCACCGCAAGCCTGGCCCTGAGCCGCCCGCAAATTCGCCGTTCGCCGAGGCACACGGCGATGATTTATCTGAAGGAAGCGAAATACGAATTTCTGAAGAACCTGCGGCTGCGCATGTACACCATGTCGGTACTGAGCTTCCCGATCATGTTCTACGTGTTGTTCGGGCTGGTGCTGTACGGGCGCCAGGCGATTGCAGGTACGTCGGGATCCGCGTACGCGATCGCGACCTACGGGACGTTCGGTGTCATGGGCGCATCGTTGTTTGGAACCGCGTCGGGCCTGGCCTCAGACCGCGGCCTGGGGTGGCTGCAGGTGAAGCGCGCCAGCCCCATGCCTCCGTTCGCATATTTCACGGCGAAGGTGGTAACCAGCATGATTTTCAGCGCGACCATCGTCCTGGCGCTGTTTGCGCTTGGCTTCGCCTTCGGCAATGTGCGCATGCCGGTCGGCCAGTTTGGGCTGCTACTGGGAACGTTGGTCGCCGGCTCGCTGCCGTTCTCGGCGATGGGACTCGCGCTGGGATATTTCACCGGGCCGAACTCCGCGCCCTCGACCATCAACCTGATTTATTTGCCGATGTCTTTCTGCAGCGGGTTGTGGGTCCCGATCATGTTCCTGCCAAAAATTGTGCAGCAGCTTGCGATCGTGATGCCGCCTTATCACCTGGCGCAGTTGGCGCTCGGAATTGTGGGAGCAGGACGCCATGAGTCGAATGCCGCGCACTGGGAACTGCTGGCGGCCTTCACCATGATCTGCTTCGGCGTGGCTCGCATCGGGTTCCAGCGCGACAAAGGAAAACTCTACGGCTGAGCTAGGCAGCCGTTGAGTGCGTGCTAGGCCAGCATCGATTCAGAAAGTCGAGGACAAGAAGATGACCACAGGAAAATCAATCGGCGGGACAGTGCTTCTGATCGGTTTCGGTCTGGTCGCCATGTTTGGCGGAGAAAAATGGCTCGTGGCCTTGATTCCTGCGGCGATGCTGGTGTGGTATGGAACTGGATCGGCCTGGCGACGGGGACGGAATTGACCAGAGGGGCGACAATAGACGTATGCCGGCGATGAACTTCGATCGTGACACAACGTGCGCAACTGGGAGTCCACTGAAGCTGAAGCCCTGGCGCGCGATCTTCAGCGATAAAGATCACGGATGGAGCCCTTTGTTCTGGGTGGTGTATCTGGGCTTCTTTTTTATTCAGCCCGTGGCCGCTCACGAAAGTCTCAGAATATGGCTGCTCGACCTGACGGGCGGCGCGGTTTTTCTGGTTCTCTATTTCGGATTGTTCGCGATCGAGAACCCCAAGGCTTGGGTCCACATCGGCGGGATGATGTTGCTGGGCCTTCTGTTTCAACCTATCAATAACGGCGCGTGCACGTTTTTCATTTTTGCCGCGTCCATGCTTCCGTTTTGTGTTCAGACGAACACGGCAGCAGTGATCGGCTTGTTCGGCATCGGCGGCATCGCCGCGATCGAAGGATGGTTGCTGCACCTCGATCTTTGGACCCGTTTCTTCTCCTCACTTTTCCCGATATTTATCGGCGCCGGAAACATGTTCTTCGCCGAGCGCAACCGCATGAACCGGAAGCTGCGCCGCGCGAACGAAGAGGTTGAAAACCTGGCGAAAGTTGCTGAGCGCGAGCGCATTGCGCGCGACCTGCATGATGTTCTTGGGCACACGCTCTCGGTGATCACATTGAAATCTGAACTCGCGGGCAAACTGATTGACCGCGATCCGGAGCGGGCGGGAAAAGAAATCCGCGAAGTCGAGCAGATCTCGCGGCAGGCCCTCGGGGACGTGCGGGATGCGATTCGCGGTTACCGCTCCCAGGGACTGGTGGCCGAACTGGCCCAAGCGAAGTCGACGCTCGAGACCGCCGGGTTGACGGTGCAGTGCGATGCGGCGACCACGGTGAAACTGCCGGCGGTGCAGGAAAGTGTGCTGTCGCTGGCAGTGCGCGAAGCCGTGACCAATGTAGTGCGGCACGCGCGGGCTCGCACTTGCCGCATGCGGCTCGAGCAGGAGAACGGCTCGTGCCGCCTGGAAATTCAGGACGACGGCCTCGGCAGCTCGAACGGCGAAGGCAACGGATTGCGCGGCATGCGCGAACGCGTGGAAATGCTCGGCGGAACTCTGCTGCGCGAAACGCGAGCTGGAACTAAACTCACGATTACGCTGCCCACTAAGGAAGTCGTCGCCCAGGGCGAAGGCAGCCGCAATTGAACCCGACCTACAAAGAGAGTGGTAAAGAGAGCTCCAGAGAGAGCGTGCGGGATAAAGACGGCCGCAAGACCATCCGCGTGGTTCTGGCCGAAGATCAGGGGATGGTGTTGGGCGCACTAGCCGCGCTGCTGGAAATCGAAGGTGACATCTCCGTCGTAGGGCAAGCGCGCAACGGCAAAGAAGCGCTCGAAGCCGTGCTCACGCACAAGCCTGACGTTTTCATCACCGACATTGAAATGCCGCACATGAGCGGCCTCGACGTGGCCGCGGAATTGAAACGGCAGCGTACAGGGACGCGCGTGGTCATCGTGACAACGTTTGCGCGCTCGGGATATTTGCGCCGCGCGCTCGAATCTGGAGCGTCCGGCTATCTGCTGAAAGACATGCGCGCCGAGGAACTCGCCGACGCCGTGCGCCGCGTGCATCAGGGGTTGCGCGTGATTCATCCCGAACTGGCGACGGAAGCGTGGGGAGAAATGGATCCGCTCACCGACCGCGAACGGCAAGTGTTGCGACTGGCCGGCGAAGGCATGGCCAGCGGCGACATCGCCGGGGAGTTGGGATTGTCCGACGGCACGGTGCGGAATTATCTTTCTGAAGCGATTAGTAAACTGGGGGTGAGCAACCGCGTCGAAGCGGCGCGAATCGCGCGGACAAAGGGATGGCTGTGAAGGTTTGGGGCGGATACTCCTGTCCGCCAACTGCCGAGGAGCTCGCGCACTGCTTGGGGTGAGCAATTACTTTGTTTGCGAAGCGAAGAGTTGCTGCCGGCGCGCGGGCAGGAGTGCCCGCGCCACATATCCTAATCCTGCTGCATACTCCGTTCGATGCCGGCTTCTTCTTTCTTCACTGTCTTATACGCCCAGGCCATGCGCGGGGTGTTGTGGGCGATGCCGACGTGGCCTTCGGGATTTAGGACGATAATTCCGCCGTGGCCGTTGAGGCGCTGCTTGAGATAGTTCATCGCTTCTAGTGCGGACCACTCGGGCAGGTTGCCGGCCTGAATGCGGTCGGCGGTCCACTTGGCCAGCACTAATTTCATGATGGGCTCGCCCCATCCGGTGGTGGAAACCGCCGCGCTCTCGTTGTTGGCGTAGCAGCCGCAGCCGATCAGAGAGGAATCACCGAGGCGGCCGGGAGCTTTGTTCAGCGTACCTCCGGTCGATGTGGCGGCGGCGATGTTGCCGTTGCGGTCGAGGGCGACAGCGCCGACGGTGTCGTGCGAAATGGCTGGATCATGATCTGCAGGCGCGAACAGATCGTTGCCGTCCGGTTTCGATCCCGACTGCTTCGCGTCGCGCTGCGCGGCTTGGTACTGGCGCAGGCGCTCGATCTCACGGGGAATGATGAGGTCTTCGTTCTTGCAAAGCGCGATGCCATGTTCGGCGGCGAATTTTTCTGCACCCTCGGCGACGAAATAAACGTGTGGGCTCTCGCTGAGAATCTTGCGGGCGGCGCGTACGGGATTGCGCACGCGCTCGACGCAGCCCACGCCGCCGGCACGGAGGGTCGAGCCGTCCATGATGAGGGCGTCGAGCTGGACCTTTCCGTCACGATTCAAGAAGCTGCCGCGTCCGGCGTCGAAAGTCTCGTCGTCTTCCATGATGACGACGGCTTCCTCGACGGCGTCGAGAGCCGTGCCACCATGCTCGAGCACGCGCCATCCCGCGGCCAGCGCGTTCGAGACGCCGCGGAGGTGGGCGTCGACCATGTCATCGGGCATGGCCCAGGCGCCGCCGTGAATGACGAGAACGGGATCAGTGGGCAAGAGGCGTCCTTAAGAATCGTGTCAGAAAATCATCAATGCGACCGGATAGGATAGCAGGTAGGGTGACGCGAATGTATAGTCGCTATAGGGATCCTTCGACTGCGTGAGTGCTTCGCTTCGCGGAGCACTTGCTTCGCTCAGGATGACAAACCTCTAGTGAGGGGATGGCGGCGGGGTAAGCAGGTTCCTCGACTTCGCTCGGAATGACAAAGACCGGGTTTAGATCACAGCAACAGGTTACGCGGCTTGGCCGGCTTTGGCGGGAATCGGCGGGTCTTGCGTTCGAGTCCAGGTGTAGCGCATGCGGTGGATTACGGTGATTGTGCTGAGCACTGCGATGATCCACAGTACCGGCGCCATGCGGTTGAATAACGCCCCGAGGATTACGAGGACCAGGCGTTCGGGACGCTCCATGAATCCGACGCGGCAAGAAGGGATGAGCGACTCGGCGCGGGCGCGTGTGTAGCTGACCATGATGGCGCTGACCATGACGAAGGCGGCTAGTACCACATAGAAAAAACGCCCGCCGCGGGCGTAGAACACTAAGAGTCCGAGGAATTGGCTGGCGTCGCTGTAGCGGTCGACAACGGAGTCGAAGAAGCCCCCGAAGCGGGTGACGCGGTTGGTGGCGCGCGCGACCTGACCGTCGACCAGATCGAAGAAGCCGGAGAAGAAGATGACCAGGCCGGCGTAGAAGAACATGCGTTTCTGGTTATCGGCGTTGGCGGAGCCGAACAGAATGGCGGCCCAGGTGTTGACGACCAATCCCATGAAGGTGAGGACGTTGGGATTGATGCGGGACAGCGCCAGCCAGCGCACGATGGTATCGAGCAGGACTCCGCAGGCGCGGCCGAAGGATTTCGTGAAGCTCGCGCTCATTGGGGCAAATCCCAAACTGCAGTGATTCCCGCGAAAGTTCCCACCCATTCGACAGGCTCAGGACAGGCTTCTCGCGCCAAATGCGCGCGAGAAATGGAGCACCCAGTAGTCGCGTCTCCGCGGACGGACATTATGCGCCTGCCTCTTCCGGCGCGATCTCGTCGTGGATGGTGCTGAGGCTCAGAATCTCAAGCTCGCGCTTGCCGTTGGGTGAGTCTACGATTACTTCGTCGCCGACTTTTTTATTCAGCAGCGCGCGACCGATCGGGCTGGTCGTCGAGATCTTGCCGGCGGCCACATCGGACTCTTCGCTGGTCACGATCTTGTATTCCATTTCCTGATTCTTGGTGTTGTCGAAGATCTTTACCGTGGAACCAAGGCCCACCCTGTCGTGGGGGATGTTGTTCATGTTGACCATGGAGAGGTCGGCGAGGCGCTTGCCGAGCTGGCGGACGCGCGCCTTGACGAACTCCTGGCGCTGCTTGGCCATGTGGTACTCGGCGTTCTCGCTGAGGTCGCCGAGCGCGGCGGCCTTCTTGATTTCCTTAGGAAGCTCGTGGATCAGCTCATGTTCGAGCGCGTTGATTTCTTCCTGCAGTTTTCGTTTGATTGCGTCTGTCATGATTTGATCGGCGCGGACGACGACACGGCTTAAGGGATTATAACCCTTTGACAGCATGGCGAGCGGGTTGTAAGCGGGGCGAGAGCCCGATTGGCACGACCGAGCGGGACAGGTCAAACCTTGCCCCGAAACATTACCCCCGTAATCAATTGATCATCTTCTCGTGATTGGGGGGATGTCTTTTTGACTAGTATTTCCTCATGAGCACTGGAAGCGGAAGAGTGTTGGCTCTTAAGGGAGCTTTGTTTTTCGGCATTTTGACGCTGATCGGGATGATTGCCGTCACCGGCGTTTTGCCGGTGAATAGTGCACCGGGTGCGGCGTCGGTGACAGAGCCTCGAGTGACGTCGATCACGCAGATCACCCGCGACGGATTCCGGAAGACGAACTTGCTGGCGGATGACTCCCACCTTTATGTTACAGAACTGCCGGGCGCGAACCGCGTGATTGCCAGAGTATCGTTGCCCAACCCGGATCGGCCCAACTCGGATCGGTCATTGCTTCAGAGCCGGTTCTCGAACCTGCAGGCACTCGACCTTTCGCCCGATCACACCAAGCTGCTAGTGGCGCCGATTCAGGCCGGAGTGAAGGATGATGAATTCTGGACTCTGCCGGTGGCGAAGGGATCTCCGGAGCGAATCGGCGATCTTTCGGGACGCGACGCGGCGTGGTCGTCCGACGGACAGCATCTCGTGTTCAGCAAAGGATCTGTCCTCTATCTTGCCGGCGCGAACGGGACCGCGGTGCACGAATTGTTTTCGGCGAGTGGATCGGTATTTGCGCCTCGCTTTTCGCCTGCCGGCAAAATCATCCGTTTCACGGTGAGCGACGTGGCCCAGAGTACGACTCAACTCTGGGAGGTTGCGCAGGACGGTTCGAACCCGCATGCTCTGCTGACGAAGTGGGAGCATGCGTCCACAGCGTGCTGCGGCAGTTGGACGGCTGACGGCCGCTACTATGTTTTTCAGGCATCGCAGACTGTGCCGCACACGCTGACTTTGTTTACTTCTCTTTGGGCATTGTCCGGTTCAGCAACCGGCGCCGGCAGCGACATGTCGGGGCTGGTGCAGTTGACCAACGGGCCTATGTCGTTCGGGAACGGTTCGCTGGCCCGGGACAGTAAGAAGATGTGGGCGATCGGAGTTCAGCCGTTTGGCGAAGTCGTAAAGTACGAACGCGGGACCAAAAAGTTTGTTCCGGTGTTGCCGGGAGTTTCGGCGACGGATATGGCCTTTTCGCCCGACGGCAAATGGGTTACGTATGTGTCTGTTCCGGATACCACGTTGTGGCGCAGCCGGGCTGACGGCAGCGAGCGTCTGGAACTGAGTTCGGCGCCCGCACGTGCCGCGTTACCGGTTTGGTCGCCCGACGGGAAGCAGATCGCTTTTGTCAGCATGCAGCCGGGGGAATCGTGGAAGCTGTTTCTGGTCCCTGCAGGCGGTGGAACTCCGCAGCCGGTTCTCGCCGAGAATGGCGGCCAGATCGACGCCAACTGGTCGGCAGACGGTTCGCGGCTTATGTTTGGAGATTTCAGGAATGACGCGCGAGGGATGACGATTCGAGTGCTGGATTTCAAAACTCACCAGCTCGAAACCATTCCTGGATCGCAGGGTCTGTTCAGCCCGCGCTGGTCGCCGGATGGACGATATATCGCGGCGCTGTCTCCGGACAACACAAACCTGAAACTCTTCGATTTTCAAACCCAGAAATGGACCAGCTGGCTGGTCGAGCCGGCGGGAGCGGTGAGCTATCCGATCTGGTCGGCCGACAGCAAGTACATTTACTTTGACGATCTGGTCAGCGGCGAGGAGTCGATTCGCAGAGTGAAGGTAGGGGAGAGTCAACCCGAGCTCGAGTGCGTGCTGGGCGCGGTTGACCGCTTCCCAGGCGGGCTTGGCACGTGGATTGGCCGGGCCGCCGACGGCTCGTGGATGCTTGTGCGAGATCGCAGCACCCAAGAGGTTTACCAGTTGAGTCTGGAGATGCCGTAACCGGATCGCGAGGGACTTGAGAAATGTTGAAACGCGAAGTGGTAAACGGTCGGACTTGTCGGTTCAGGTTGACGCAGTGCAGGTTGAATCAGGGCAGACTGAGTCGGTTGAGGCTTATGCTCACGCTCGGCTTGTTCCTAGCGTCCCTGCTGTTCAGGGCAGTGCCTTTGGCGGCGCAGTCGACCGATCAAAGCTCCTCTGACAGAAAGATAGTCACCCGGGTCGAGCCTGAATATCCCGACGCATTGAAGCGACTGTACATTGGCGGAGTGGTGCGGCTAGAAGTCGAGGTCGCGCCCAACGGCGTGGTGAAAAGTACGAAGCTGCTGGGTGGAAGTCCGATTCTCGGGCAGTCGAGCATGAAGGCGGTCAAGCAGTGGAAATACGCTCCGGCTGCCAGCGATGAAGTCTTAACTGTAAAACTTGAGTTCGATCCTCACCGCTGAAGATTTCTGACTTTGGGGAGCTCTGCTTAAGTCGCGAGACGAGCTATGCTTGGAATTCCGAAGCTTCAGGGAAGCGCAGCTTGCACTTGGCCAGTGCCGTGGTGAGGATCTCTTCGACCTTGGATTCTTCGCAGTTGCGGGCCATGGCCAGTTCGCTGACCAGGAGATAGCGCGCACGCTCCAGCATTTTTTTCTCGCGAAACGAAAGCGGCTTGGCCTGGTGCAGGGCGATCAGGCTTTTCAGGACGCTGGCCACTTCGAGCAACGAACCCGTGCGCATGCGCTCGGAGTTTTCCTTGAAGCGGTCTTTCCAATCGCCATTGCTTCCGTTTTCGCCGATGGAAAGAGCGTCGAGAACCTTCTGGATTTCGCCATTGCGCACCACGCGGCGCAAGCCTACACTGCCGGCGTTCTGGCAGGGCACCATTACTTTCAGGCTGCTGGCTTTGATGTGGAGCAGGTAGAACCTCTCCACTGTCGTGCCGATCGAGCGACTGCTGATCTGTTCGATAACCCCAACCCCGTGATTGGGATAGACCACCTTGTCGCCGATGTGGAAATTCAAGTCCGTACCGCTCATGTTTAGACACCCAAGGAAGGCGAAGGTTCGTGGGGAGAAGCTGCAACAGGCCCTAGTTACTATTCACTATGCTACTCTGCGGTTGGCTCGAAAGCAAGGCAGTTGACGGACCGGTCTCAGGCTCGCGAAGTGACGGTAAGTTATTAAAGTATAAGGCACTAGATCGACTACGAACCCGCAGCCGTAGACCTTGTCCCTCGGCCATGGGGTCCTTTCACGCGGCTTTGTGGGCTATCGCCTCCTAGACCCCGCTTATAATCGAGCCGTGGATTCCAACCGGAGAGCGCCGATTCCAGACGTGTCAGGGGATGAGTCGGTGGATGTTCCGTCCCAATTCGGGAATGAGCGGTCGCTTTCGGAGGGACGGGTGATGGGGCTCGACGTGGGCTCGCGCAGAATCGGTGTCGCCGTGTCGGACCCGCTCGGTATCACCGCCCAGGGGCTGGAGACCCTGCAACGCAGTACGAAGCGGCGCGACTTCGAACATCTGCAGCGCGTGATTCAGGAGTACGACGTGCGGGAAATTGTGGTCGGCTTGCCGCTGCGGATGAGTGGCGCGGAAGGTACGCAGTCGGACAAGATGCAGCTCTTCGCCGAGGAACTACGCAAGCGATTTCGGCTGCCAGTGCATTTGTGGGATGAACGCCTCACCTCGGCCGAAGCCAACCGGCTGCTACGCGAGACCGATCTGTCAATCGAGAAGCGAGGCAAGGCCGTCGATCGCATGGCGGCAATTTTAATCCTGCAAGGATGGATGGAAAGCCGACAGCAGGCGTGAAGGTGTCGGCGACGAGTTGGTGGCCATGATGGCAGCCGAGCCAGACCGGTTTGTTCGCAAGGTGGACCGCATAGGTCGTTCCTACAATGAGTGCTCGGAGGGAACGATGAGAACAGCCGTCGTGTCGATAGTTTTATGTCTGACCGCCATTATTTCACAAGGACAGGAAGCTTGTCGGAATCCAAAGATCGTCAAGACGACCGGAACGGCTGAGTTGAAGGTCACACCAGATCAGGCAGTGGTGCAGCTCGGCGTGGAGCGGCAGAGTGCCATTGCAAAGAGTGCCAAGGCTGCCGTGGCGAGCACATCGAGGAAGATTCTCGCAGCGCTCAAAGAATTGAACATTGAAGACAAAGATATCCAGACGGAGTACTTATATCTGCAGCCCATGATCGATTACCGAAAGGGCTTGCGCATCACCAACTTCACTGCAGAGCAGTCCTTATCCGTGACCGTTCGCGACATCTCCATGCTGGATGCGGTGATGGACGCAGTTATCTCGGCTGGGGCCAATCACGTCGAGGGAGTCGAGTACCAGTCGAGCGATCTGAGGAAATACAAGGGTCAGGCACGCGATGCAGCCGCCAAAGCCGCGCGTGAGAAGGCCGAGGCGCTTGCCCGGGCGTTAGGAAATCAGATTGGCCGCACCTATTCTATCGAAGAGGTGCAACAGGCCGAGGGATACAACGGCGTGTTGGGGGGAGTGGCCGCGAACAAGTTCACAGAAGATGAAAGATCGCGGGCTCCGTCCACGGCTCCCGGCGAGCTGACCGTCAAGGCTTCGGTCGTGGTCAGCTTTGATCTGTTGTGACTAGGCCGGGCCGATCCCTACCTTCCGCGCATGGCTTTGCGGTAGGCGACTACATTCTTGTTGTGTTCTTCGATGGTGCGGGCGAAGCGGTGGTGGCCCTCGGCGTCGGCCACGAAATAGAAGTAGTCGCTCTGCGCGGGATGCAGCGCGGCTTCAAGCGCACTGCGTCCGGGATTGCCGATGGGGCCGGGCGGAAGTCCGGCGTGGCGGTAGGTGTTGTAGGGCGAACTGAATTGCATGTCGGCGTGATGCAGTTCGCCGGAGTAGGTTCCGGCCAGAAGTTCGGCGTAGATGATGCTGGGGTCAGCGTCGAGGGCGACGTTGTGAACGAGTCGGTTGTAGTAGACGCTGGCGACCAGGGGGCGTTCTTCGGGGACGGAAGTTTCTTTTTCTACGATGGAGGCCATGGTGACGATTTCGCGTGGAGAACGGGAAGGTATGCTTTGCGCGATTCCGACCGCGGGATCTTCGGCGGGATCACCCCAATTTGGCGAGCGACCTGGCGGAACTGCTTGACCATCGCCGCGGCCATGTCGTGCATGGTCATCAGGCGAGAGAAATCGTAGGTGTCAGGGAAAAGGTAGCCTTCGAGAGACTGCGCCTGCGGATCGATGTCGGCAATTAATGTGGTGTCGGACTGCGCTTCTTTCACGAAGTCGTCGGCGGGGCCGAGACCGGCGAGTTCGATGGCGCGGGCGATGTCGAAAATCGTGTAGCCTTCGGGCACCACCACGGTGTGAAGGTAGACGTCACCGCGGCGCAGGCGCTTCTGGATGTCGAGGATATTGGCTGGCTTGGCGAAGGAATATTCGCCGGCTTTGAGCGAACGACTGTGGTGAACGTAGTGCCACAAGACGAAGGCTTGTTCGCTGCGGATGATGCCGGCGGTCTTTAATTCAGCGGCGATGCGGCGCGTGGAGTAGCCCGAGCGCAACAGGACGAAGGTCTGCCCGGCAGGTTCGGTGGGCGTGAGCACCGCCCAGGCGAACCATCCGGCAGCTGCGACCACCGCGATCAGGATGAGCCAGATGATCTTACGCACGGTCATCAACAGTCCAATCCCAGTTTAGATGATGCCGGCTTGAGATGTAGCTGACGATTGTGCGTCGGACTTTGGTAAGCGGAAAAGCCGGGCCGCGTAAACGGCTCATTTCATTCGTGATGACGGGACCTTCAGAGCACGAGGTGCGCTCCCGGCGGTCCCCCGAACCGGGTGGGACACTCCTGAAACTGTCCCATGCGAGTTTTGCAACCTTCCGGGCAAGGTATACTCAAATGGCCTAGAGGTAATCCTATATTTTGATGAGACGTAAGCGTTCTCTTTTTACATTTACTTTACTTTGTACAGTCCTGCCGACGACAGGCTGTTTATTCCACACCCGTCCGGTTGAAGATCGAATCTCGCCGGTCCCGCTCAAAGACTCCTCGCAGCAGGGGCTGATCGACAGCATTAACGCGCAGGCCGAGGCCATTCGCTCGCTGAAGGCGACGGTCGACATCGACACGTCCGCCGGAGGGGTGAAGAAGGGCCAGGTCACCGACTATAAGGAGATCCGCGGGTACGTACTGGCCCGGAAGCCGGGCGCGCTGCACATGATCGGGCTGATGCCGGTGGTGCGCACCAAAGCGTTTGACATGGTCAGCGACGGACAGGACTTCAAGCTGTGGATACCTCCCAAGAACCGCTTTGTGATCGGCAAGAACGCGGTAGCGACGCCCAACACCGACCAGCCGATGGAGAACATTCGGCCGCAGAATATTTATGATGCGCTGTTGATCCGTCATATCGATCCAGAAAACGAGATCGCGGTGCTGGAGAACGGCTACGAAATTCTGCACGACGAGAAGGGCCGCCGCATCCTGCAGGATGACTATGAGCTGACCGTGATTCAGAAGTACAACGAAGGCTGGAGGCTGGCGCGCAAGATCATCTTTGGGCGCGTCGACCTGAAGCCGCACCGGCAGATCATTTACAGCGAGGATGGGAAAGTAGCGACCGACGCGCGTTATGCCGAATATAAGGATTTCGACGGGGTGAGTTTTGCGTCGCGCATCCAGATTTCGCGTCCGCAAGAAGAGTTCGACATCACGTTGAACATGCTGAAGGTGGACATTAACCAGATGCTGACGGACGATCAGTTCCTGTTGGAGCAGCCGCCGGGGGCGGATGTGGTGCATCTGGACCGGCCGCAATCGAGCCTGGTCGTGCCCGTAGGGCGAAGGCCATAGCGGAATTTATCCGGCTTTCTTTATGATGAACAAAATGGTGGTGGCCAATCTGGTGCACCGGCCGACGCGGTCGTTTATCGCGATGAGCGCGATTGCGCTGGAAGTCACCATGATTCTGCTGGTGGTTGCGTTGTTCTACGGGTTGCTGAACGGGTCGAGGGATAGCCAAATGGGGACCGGGGCGGACCTGATGGTGATGCCGCCAGGTGCGTCTTCGATTGTCGGCCTATCGGGCGCGCCCATCCCTGTCAAGGTGGGAGACAAGCTTCGTCAAATACCGCACGTTGAATCGGCGGTACCGGCGGTCTGGTGGTTTACTTCCAAGCCGCTCGAAATTATTTACGGCATCGACGTTGCTAGCTACGACACTCTGCCTCCCAAATTTAACTATCTTTCCGGCGGACCGTTTCAAGGACCGTACGACGTCATCGTCGACGATTATTTTGCCGGTATGAACCACAAGAAAGTCGGGGACACGATCGAAATCCTGACCCATGACTTTCGCATCTCCGGCATCGTTCCGCACGGAAAAGGCTGTCGCAAGTGCCTGCCAATCACCACGCTGCAGGAGTTGGTCAGCGCCGAAGGCCACGCCTCTGTGTTCTATATAAAAGTGGACGATCCCGCCAACGTCGATCAGGTGGAGAAGGCCATTGAGGCGATACCGGGCATGGAGAAATATTCTGTTCGCTCCATGCAGGAGTTTCTTTCGACGATGACGCCCGACAATCTACCTGGGTTCGATCTGGCCATCAAGGTTGTGATAGGTGTGGCCGTGGTGGTGGGGTTCCTGGTGATCTTCCAGTCGATGTATACGGCGGTCATGGAGCGGACGCGCGAAATCGGAATCTTGAAGTCGATCGGCGCCTCGAAGTGGTACATCGTGAATGTGGTACTGCGCGAAACCCTGCTGCTGGCGGTGGCGGGGATTGTCGCAGGGATCATTATCAGCCTGGTGACCCGCCACGCCATAATGTATGAAAAGCCCGTGCTGCGCCTGTTCTGGAGCAACGAGTGGGTGCTGCGCGCGGCGGTGATTGCGCTGATCGGAGCGCTGGCCGGGGCGCTGTATCCGGCCCTCAAAGCCGCGCAACGGGATCCGATTGACGCGCTGGCGTACGAATAAGCGCGAGCTTCTTCTGGGAGGCCGGTGTTGAAGCCCCAGTTTTTGTGCTCCTTTACGCGGCGCTGAAGCGCCGCTCTTCCACTTAGTCCCGCTCTCTAATCCGAATTCAGTCCAGCCTGGCGGAGCATGCCGCGCAGGCCTCGCTCGCCGGCGCCGCCGCGTTGTTCATCGGCGATGTTGCCGTCGCGGTCGATGACCACGTAGATGGGATAAACCTGCGCGTTGTACATGGCGGCCAGGTTAGTGTCCTTGGTGAGCACGATGGGGACCGCGCGGGGGTGGTCGGCGAGATACTTCTTTACTTTCTGATCGGGCTCGAGGACGTTGACCGCTAGCACGATCAAACCCTTGCCGCTGAATTCCCGGGCGATGTTATCAACCATCGCGGCTTCCTGGTCGCAGTACTTGCACCAGGTGGTCCAGAACTCGAACAGGACAACTTTGCCTTTGATGGAAGCGTTGTTGAACTGCTCCCCCGACGTGGTTTTGGCGTGGAAGCGCGGGGCGGGCTGGCCGATCTCATCGCCACGAAATGCGCATGTAGTAACGGCGATCAGCAAGATCGCCGCGAAACGAAAGATGGCGTGGCGCGCCATGACGCAGGAATGGTAGCACGGCGGCGAGGCCGGTTCTCAGTGCTTTTTCTTGGTGGGTTTTGGTTTCAGCGTTTTGGCGTATTCGTAACTGGCGTCCAGATATTTCTGCAGTTCTTTTGTGTTTTCGAGCAAAGCGTCGGGAACGGCCACGTACTCCTGCATCACGGCGCCATAGGCTTCGAATAAATTTGTCTGGTACTTCTTTAGAAATTTTTCGCGCTCGGTCGCAGGCAGGCGAATGGCCAATCGAGACTGATGCAGAAGCGTGAACATGTTTCCGTTCAGCGAGGTGTAGGGGTTGGCGTCTCCCCTGCGCTCGATGCCGGGATTGGTGGCGATTAGCTTGTCGTAGAAGGCGACGGTACCGCTCGCAGGGGCTTTCTTCTTGGCAGGCATGGCAGCCGTCCTTCGTGATAGCCGGCGAGGCCGCGCGGCCCCGCCGACTATTCGCATCGTCATCCAGGAAAAGCTACTGCGGTCCGAAGTACTGCACATGAACGTAAGTGCCCAGCCGCGGGTTGTAGGCGAGATACCAGCCGTCATGATCCGGATCTTCGTAGATCACGACCTGGTCGCTATCCCAGAGCCAGTCGGCGCACAAGGCCAAATCAAACGAGGCAACGCCGAAAGCCCAACCGTTAAACCAGAAACGGCCAGGGCCGCCTCCGCCGATGCGCCATACATGCCCGCGGCCGAAGCCGCCAGTGAAACGGCCGTGCTCCCAGGGATGATCCAGGTGGAAGCGGGCGTCGTCGCGGCCCGCGTCATGCCCGACCCAGGTGCCGTCATGGTGGACGTGCGGAGCTTGGGGATGGCCTTCCTGGTCGTGAAAACCAGGTGCCGGGTGGGCGATGGTTCCCCGAGCCGCTGGCGGGCCATGCTTGGGAACAAATCCGCCGCCGACGGCATGGCCGCCGCCGTGGTTGCCGTGCTGCGCTAAGGCCGGCAAAGAGAGCATCAGGGATACAGCCAGAACAGTCAGAGGAACAGCAAGAAGTTTGGGGAGCAATTTCATCACGAACCTCCGCTGATTAGGTTACCACCATCAATCTGTGAGTAACACGGCGTTGACAATTCTTTGCAGATTACGCTATCGTAAGGACTTGGTAGTCGTGTGGTTGCCCGCCTGATGGCCTGGCGTCCTCGCCGGGGAATCAACGAGCGGTCTTCTTTCGCAGTCTTATTCAATCTGGGAGAACTCTGATGTCAACCTATTTCCCTTCACCGGGGGAAATTGTGCGCAAGTGGTACGTCGTGGATGCGAACGGGCAAACGCTCGGGCGCCTCGCTTCGCAAGTGGCGCGCATCCTCATGGGCAAAGAAAACCCGCAGTACACGCCATTCCTCGATACCGGCGATCACGTGATTGTGATCAATGCCGAGAAGGTCAAGACGACGGGCGTGAAGGCGGAGCAGAAACAATATCACCACTACACGGGATATCCCGGCGGCCTTCGGACAGAGGATTACAACAAGCGATTGGTGCGCAGGCCTGAGATGGTGATTGAGTCGGCAGTGAAGCGCATGCTGCCGAAGAACAAGCTGGCGGCGCACATGCTTTCGAAGCTGAACGTGTACAAAGGCGACAAACATCCGCACCAGGCGCAGAAGCCGCAGGATTTCAAACTGGAAGTGCGCGAGTACAAGCCGCGCAAAGTTGCAGTTTCGTAAGAACAGCTACGAGCCTCGAGCTGACGAGCTAGAGAAATTCATATTTGAAAGGTAAGAGTTGGGTGAGGTTCCGAGGTTTTGCTCGGAGCTCATAACTCATGAGCTCAAAGCTAAAAATGGCTGAATTAGTTCAATACTACGGAACGGGACGCCGCAAGACGGCGATTGCCCGTGTGTATTTGCGTCCGGGCAGCGGCGATTTCAAGGTGAACGGGCGCGCCTTTGAAGAATATTTCGTGACCCCGGCGCAGCGTTCGGCGGCGAAGTCTCCGCTGGCGTCGTCGGAAATGGCGGCCACGTTCAACGTCATCGCCAGCGTGCTGGGCGGCGGCGTGCGCGGTCAGGCCGACGCAGTGAAGCTCGGGATTGCCCGCGCGTTGATGCAGTTCAATGCCGAACTGCGCAAGAAGCTGAAGGCCGAAGGCATGGTCAGCCGTGATTCGCGCGGCAAAGAACGCAAGAAGTACGGCCAGAAGGGCGCTCGCAAGCGCTTCCAGTTCAGCAAGCGGTAATTGCTGTTCGAGGGGCGAGTGCCGTTGCGACCGAGATTCCTCGCTCCGGCTGAAAGGCGCCTGCGCTCGGAATGACAGAGTTTGTTTTTTGTTTTGAAGTTTTTGGTTTTGATTTGGCTAGAAGCTAATAGCTAGATGCTAGGAGCTTGTTTTAGGTGTTCAATTCTTCTCGTGCCTCGCGGCGCGGGGACGGGAATGGCAATCCAGAGCGGCACGTTGACGCAAAGGATGCAGACTAAAGAGGAGGTTCATTGGCGACAATTACCATGAAGGAGTTGCTCGAAGCGGGAGTCCACTTCGGGCATCAGACCAAGCGCTGGAATCCTAAGATGAAGGAATACATCTTCGGAGAGCGCAACGGGATATACATCATCGACCTGCAGAAGACGCTGAAGATGTTCAAAGAGGCGTCGAAGTTCGTGCAGGACCTGGCCAACGACGGCCGCATTGTGCTGTTCGTCGGCACCAAGCGCCAGGCGCAGGACGCGATTGCCGAAGAAGCGCAGCGTTGCGGGATGTTCTACATCAACCAGCGCTGGCTGGGTGGACTGCTCACCAACTGGGTTACGGTGCAGAAGTCGGTGAAGCGGCTGAAGGAGCTCGACGAGATGGCCACCGATGGCCGCTACGAGCTGCTCCCCAAGAAAGAAGTCATCAAGCTCGAACGCGAGCGCAAGCATTTGCAGGCTAACCTGGCGGGCATCAAGAATATGAGCCGGTTGCCGGACGCGATCTTTGTGATTGATTCGAACAAAGAGCAGATTGCGGTGCGAGAAGCGCGCAAGCTGGGCATTCCTGTGGTCGCCGTGGTCGATACGAATTGCGATCCCAGCGAAGTGGATTATGTGATCCCCGGCAACGACGACGCGCTGCGGGCGATTCGCCTGTTCACCTCGAAGATTTCGGAATCGATTGCCGAGGGTGCGCAGCTGATGACCGACAAGCAGGTTGCCGACATGCAGGCTGCGTCGGATGCGGCGCAGGCAGCGGAAGCAGCCGTTCCCGAGTATCACGGCGACGCAACTGCCGCGGTGGATGCTTCCGAAGACATCAGCATGGAAGCAGGTGCTGGGTCCGGGAATGCACAAGAAGCCGGCGGTCGCCGAAGAAGCGGAACTGCCCAAGGTCGAGAGCCAGACGGTTTAGGCGCGTCGCCCGCGAAGATTTGGGAAGGGCACGGCTTTTAGCCGTGCCGCCAAGAGCGATTCCTGAGGAACAGGGCTTTAGCCCCTGAGGTTGGCAAAAAAACGGGCTTGGAAAAATCAGACCCGCGCGGGTCGTCTGGCGCGGGTCAAAGTTTATAAAGCAGTTTCGAGTTTCAGGTTTCCAGTTTCGAGTGGCCTGAAACCACAATCCCAAACACTCGAAACTAGAAACCAGAAACTTCATTTATGAGCACTACTATGGCAAATATTTCGGCAGCACAAGTGAAAGACCTCCGGGAGAAGACCGGAGCTCCGATGATGGATTGCAAGCAGGCCCTGACCGAAGCCAAAGGCGACATGGAGCAGGCGGTCGTGATTCTGCGCAAAAAGGGCGTTTCGGTGGCGGCCAAGAAGGCGACGCGCGTGACCAGTGAAGGAGTCGGTGGCGAGCTACATTCACGCCGGCGGCAAGATTGGTGTGCTCGTCGAAGTGAACTGCGAGAGCGATTTCGTGGCGCGCACCGATGACTTCAAGGAACTGGTGCACGACATCGCCATGCACATTGCGGCCAGCGATCCAAAGTACGTGCGCAAGGAAGACGTCACAGCTGCGGACTTCGCGCGCGAGAAGGACATTTTCCTGGCGCAGGCGATTGCCAGCGGCAAGCCCGCAAACATCGCGGAGAAGATGGTGAACGGCAAGATGGAAAAGTTCTACGAAGAAGTCTGCCTGCTGGAGCAGCCCTTCATCAAGGACCAGACCATCTCGATCGCGCAGCTGATCGCCGCGAAGATCGGCAAGCTGGGCGAGAACATCGCGGTGCGGCGCTTCGCGCGCTTCAAGGTGGGCGACGCGGGCGAGACCATCGCCGTCACGAAACCTACAGAGCCGAAAGGCGAATAATCCGGGCGCCCTGCGGGGCGCCTTTTTTGTTATGGGCAGCCGCCGGAATTCAAAGTACCTCGGCGGCTAACGCCGCACCCGATACGGTGTACATTTATCGGAGCGCTGAAAGCGCTGCGCCACCCCAAACCAGAACGACTGGCGACTGACTCATGACTGACAACCCCTGCCTTCAAACGTGTTCTGCTCAAGCTTTCCGGTGAGGCGCTGGCCGCGAACCAGGGCTTTGGCGTCGAGACCGCGCGCATCCACGAAGTCGCCGCGGAATTGGCCGACGTTCACAAGCTGGGCGTGCAGTTGGCCATCGTCGTCGGCGGAGGAAACTTTTTCCGCGGCGTGGCCGACCAGGCCAAGGACATGGACCGGGTCTCCGCCGATCACATGGGCATGCTGGCCACCGTCATCAACGCGCTGGCCTTGCAGGATGCGCTGGAGAAGCAGGGCGTCTACACCCGCGTGCAGTCCGCGATCGAGATGAAGCAGGTGGCCGAGCCGTTCATTCGCCGCCGCGCGATTCGCCATCTGGAAAAAGGCCGCGTCGTGATTTTTGCCGGAGGCACGGGCAATCCTTACTTCTCGACCGACACCGCGGCTTCGCTGCGCGCCATGGAGATCAAGGCCGACGCCATTCTCAAGGCGACCAAGGTGGACGGCATCTACGACGCCGATCCAATGAAAGTCGACGGCGCCAAGAAATTCAATCACATTACCTATATGGACGTTCTGAAGCTGGGGCTGAAAGTGATGGACTCCACCGCCATCAGCCTGTGCAAGGACAACAACCTGCCCATCATCGTCTTCAACCTGAACCACCACGGCAATATCCGCCGCGTGGTGCTGGGCGAGAAGATTGGATCGAGGGTCAGCGCGTAAGCGCCCATAGATCTGCGGCCACGGATTTTCACGGATTTGCACGGATTTCTTGAGCATTTCTGATCCGGTGTTGATCCGCGCAAAATCCGTGGCCAGATTTCTTCTGTGGGTTTATAATTCAACGTTTTGATTCCTGATTGATACGGAGCTGACCATATGGCTCAAGCGACAATGGCGGCGATTGCCGGACTGAAAGAAACTTACGCGCAACTGAAGACGCGCATGGACAAGGCGGTGGAAGATTTTCGCAAGGCGATGGCGGGCGTGCGCACCGGGCGCGCCTCGGTGCATATGCTCGACGGCGTCACCGTCGATTACTACGGCTCGCAGATGCCGCTGAACCAGGTGGCGCAGGTGCACGCGCCCGAGCCGCAGTTGATTACGGTGCAGCCCTTCGATGCGTCGCAGCTGGGCGCGATCGAAAAAGCGATCCGCTCGGGAGACATGGGATTGAATCCGATGAACGACGGCAAGCTGATCCGCGTGCCGGTTCCGCCGCTCACCCAGGAACGCCGGCAGGACATGGTGAAGCATCTGCACCGGGTGCTGGAAGAGCATCGCACGGCCGTCCGCAACATTCGCCGCGACGGCAACGACGCCATCAAGAAGGCGCTGAAGGACAAGAAGATTTCCGAAGACGAAGAGAAGCGCTCGCTCGACGAGATTCAGAAGCTGACCGACGGCGAAATCAAGAAGATGGAAGAGATGAGCAAGGGCAAAGAAAAAGAAGTGCTGGAACTGAAATAGACCCTCCCGCCACCGATTTACGCGGATCAGCGCCGATCGGAAAAACAAAATCACGAAGGCACGATGGATTTGCGGCGGGGTGCTCCCCGCCCGTTTTGTTTCCGCGGGGTATTGGATGGTGGGCAAACCTAGGGTGTTCCCTCGGAAAGCACCGTATAATCGAGGGGATGAAGCAGGTCGTCCATGCCGCATGTCCGCACGATTGCCCTGATGCATGCGGGGTGCTGATTACCGTCGAGGACGGGCGGGCAACGAAGATTCAGGGCGATCCGGAGCATCCGGTGACGCGCGGATTTTTGTGCGCCAAGGTGGCGAAGTATCTGGATCGGGTGTATTCGCCGGATCGGGTGCTGTATCCGATGCGGAGGAGTGGGGCCTAAGGGGCCGGTGGCGGGGCAGCGGAGCTGCGCTCCGCATGACCGGATCAAAGATCTGCTCCCACACAATCAAAACCCGAACAATCGAGAGCTGCACGAAGGCACAGCCCCGAAGATCTGGCAGCGGATTTCGTGGGACGAGGCGCTGGACGAGATCGCTTTGCGCTTTCGCGCGGTCGCGAGCGAGTTTGGCAGTGAGTCGATCCTGCCTTATTCCTTCGGAGGAACACTAGGGGCGCTAAATGGCGCTTCCATGGACCGGCGATTTTTCCATCGCCTGGGCGCGTCGCAACTCGATCGGGCGATTTGTTCTGCGGCTGGAGAAGCTGGGCTGGAATCGGTTCTCGGCGTGAAGCTCGGCACCGAGCCGGAGCAGTTCACACATTCCAAATACATCATCGCGTGGGCTTCGAACATTCACGCCAATAATGTTCACTTGTGGCCGTTCATCGCCGAGGCGCGGCGGAAGGGTGCGAAGCTGGTGGTGATCGATCCTTACCGCACGCGAACTGCGGCGTGCGCCGACTGGTACTTGCCCATCAATCCCGGCACGGACGCGGCTCTTGCGCTAGGCATGATGCACGTGATCATCGGCGAGAACCTGCACGATGCCGATTATGTTTCGAAGTACACGCTGGGGTTCGAGCAACTGCGGGAGAAAGTGAAAGAGTATCCGCCGGAGCGGGTGGCGCAATGGACCGGGATCGCAGCCGACGACATTCGCAAGCTGGCGCGCGAGTATGCCACGGTGCGGCCGTCTGTGATCCGCTTGAACTATGGCGTGCAGCGCTCCGAGGGCGGCGGAATGGCGACCCGCAGCATTGTGATGCTGCCCTGCGTCATCGGATCGTGGAAGGAAATTGGCGGCGGGTTGCAGATGTCGACCAGCGGCGCGGCAGCCTTCAATACGAAGGCATTGAAGCGCACCGACCTGATGCAGACCGCTCTGGGGCGCGAAGCCCGGACCATCAACATGGTGGAACTGGGCCGCGTGCTCAACACGCTGGATGACCCGCCGGTGAAGGTGTTGTTCGTTTACAACTCGAATCCGGCGGCGGTGGCGCCTCGGCACAACGAAGTGGTGCGCGGGCTGCTGCGGCCCGATCTTTTCACCGTGGTGCACGAACAGTTTTTTACCGACACGACGGACTACGCCGATATCGTGCTGCCGGCCACGACGTTCTTCGAGCACAAAGATTTGCAGAAGGCTTACGGGCATTACTTTGTGCAGGTTTCGAATCAGGCGATTGCGCCGCTGGGTGAGTGCCGTCCGAATGTGGAAGTGTTTCGAGCTCTTGCCGCGCGTATGGGATTTGAGGATGCTTGCTTCCGCGAGACGGTCGACGAGATGATTGATCTGGCGCTGGATTCGGATGATCCGTGGTTTGAAGGGATCACGCGCGAGCGACTGGAAGTGGGGCAGGTGCGGATCAATTTCGGAGGGCAGGAAGATGCGGGCGGGAGCGCCCGCACCACACAACCGTTCCTTCCGTTTGCTCAGGGCGGCTTTCGCACGCCTTCGAGGAAGGCTGAGCTTTACAGCCAGGCGGTCAAAGCGCTGGGGCTCGATCCGGTGGCGGACTTTATCCCTCCCGTGGAATCGCGGCACGGAAAGCAGCCGGGGGCGCTGCCGCTGGAACTGCTAGCCCGCAAGAGCGACAACTTTCTTAATTCCACGTTTTCAAACGTAGCTTCCGTGCGCGACATGGAAGAACAGGGGCTGCTGGAGATTTCTACCCCGGACGCGCGGGCCCGTGGCATTGTCGATGGCGACCGGGTGCGTGTGTTCAATCACCGGGGAGACATCCTGCTGAAAGCGCGCGTGGATGGGAAGGTTCAGCCCGGAGTGGTCTCTGCCAGCCTGAATTGGGCCAAGATGACCCCGGGTTTTCAGAGCATTAATGCTCTCACATCAGAAAAACTTGCCGACATGGGCAACTCCGCCACGTTTTATTCCGTCTTGGTTGAGGTAGAGTTATCCAAGCCATCCCCATGAAGCAACCGCAGGTTTCGCCGTCGGGTCAGGCCTGCTGGGCTGGATTTTGAATGGAGCTAATTTGATTTGAGCAGCAGGATTTGGCCGGCAGATTCAGCCAAATAGCCCAGAAAGAGTTGCGGCTTGGACGCTTTCCCTTGCGCTACCGTATAATGACAGTTTTCTTACATCCCAGAGGCTTGAGGTCGTAGCGATTCCTTTTCGCGTTCATTCGGAGAACCTTGCTGTGCCCAAGCGCCCCCAAGTTTCAGGGGCCGCGTCGGTGCCATCTTCTTCATTTCAACGGCCTTGGCCAAGAGTGGGGAGGAGTCTGCTCCATCGTTGCCTGGTGCTGGGCACGCTTCTTCTAGCGGCGGCCGGCTTGACGTGGGCACAGACGGACCTGGTTTCCGAAATCAACGTGAGCGGCAACCGCCGTATTCCGGCCGAAACCATTAAGGCTCGCGTCTTTACCAAACCCGGGGACGTTTACGACGCTTCTGCCCTGGAGCGAGATTTCAACTCTCTGTGGAACACCGGGTACTTTGAAGACATCAAGATTCTCCGCGAGCAGACGCCAAAAGGCTGGCGTCTCATCTTCCAGGTGAAAGAAAAGCCGACGATCCGCGAAATTCTCTACCTGGGACACGGTTCGGTTTCCGATAGCGACATCCTGGACCGCTTCAAGCAGGACAAAGTCGGGTTAGTGGTCGAGAGCCAGTACGATCCTACGCGCCTCAAGAAGGCGGAAGTTTCCATTAAAGGCCTGCTCGCCGAACATGGGCACCAGTTCGCCACCATCCGCACCGAAGTGCGGCAGATCCCACCCGCCGCCGTCGGCATCACGTTTGTGATCAAGGAAGGGCCAAAGGTCAAAGTTGGCAAGATCAAGTTCGACGGCAACAAGGCCGTGAATTCGCGGACTCTGCGCGCGGCCATGAAGAACCTGAAGCCGATCGGCATTCCCCATTCCATCTTTCTGGAAGACATTTTTGCCAAGACCTACGACGCCACCAAGCTGGAAGAAGATACCGAGCGTGTGCGCGCCGAGTACCAGAACCGCGGTTATTTCAAGGTCAACGTGAGCGACCCGAAGACCGAAATTCACGATACCGGGCATAAGGGCCCGCACGTTCCGCTCATTCAGTCGGGGCCAGGCAAAGCGGTCGACATTACAATGCCGATCGAAGAAGGCGACAAGTACCGGCTGGGGAAAATCACTTTTAAGGGCAACAAAGCGATTACCAACGTGGCCGCGCTCCGCTCTCTGTTTCCACTCAAGGACGGTGACATTTTCAGCCGCGACAAAATCGCGAAAGGCCTGGAGGCTCTGCGTAAGGCCTACGGCCAGTTTGGCTATATCAACTACACCCCGATTACCAACTCCACCTTTGACGACGACAAGAAGCTGGCATTTCTGGAAATCGAGGTCGACGAGGGCAAGCAGTTTACCGTGCGCAGGATCGAGTTCACGGGCAACACCACCACGCGCGATAAAGTGATTCGCCGCGAACTGGCCCTGGAAGAAGGCGGCGTTTACAACTCCCATTTGTGGGAACTGAGCCTGCTCCGCCTGAACCAGCTTTCTTATTTTGACCAACTCAAGCCCGACGACCAGAACACTACCGACAAGAAACTGGACGAGAAAAACGGCCAGGTCGACCTGACCTTGCACGTACATGAGAAGGGCAAGAACAGCATCGGCCTCAACGGAGGCGTCAGCGGCTTAGAGGGCGCGTTCATCGGCCTCAACTACGCGACCAATAACTTCCTGGGCCGCGGCGAAACCTTGCAGGTGCAAATCAGCCTAGGAAACCTGGCGCGCAGCGTGAACCTCGGATTTACGCAGCCCTATATGTTCGACCGTCCCCTGCAGTTCGGCTTCAACGTGTTCGGCAACAAGATCAGCTACAACCAGGCGCGCCAGCTCTCTATCTTCAGCGGACAGAGCTTGAATCTGCCCAACGCCGCATTACAAAACCTGCAGAACTACTCGCAGTCGAGCGTGGGTTTCACCACTTCGATGAGTTATCCCTTGCGCCGCTCCTTCAAGCGCCTGGGCATGTCATATACGCTGGACCGCTCCACGCTGCTGCCGTTGAGCACGGCCTCCAGAACTCTATTCGAAGACCTCGCCTTCCGCGGTATCTCGGGTCCGGTCGCGGTCAATGGAATCATCACCAGCAAGATCTTCCCCAACTTTTCATTCAATACCCTCGACAGCGGCATCTCTCCCCACAAAGGCCACCAGATGACGCTAGGAGTGGAGTTCGCCGGAATCGGGGGCACCATCCATTCCATCCGGCCAGTGGTGCAGTACAAGAAATTCATCCCGGTCCAAAACCGCCGCAACGCGCTGGGCTTCAACATTCAGGGCTCATTCATCAGTGGCTGGGGAGGGTTGGTGGCCCCGCCGTTCCAGCGCTTCTTCATGGGCGGCGAAAATGATATTCGGGGTTTTGACATCCGCTCCGTCTCTCCGGTGGCGTTTCTTCCCAGTTCGAGCGTGATCACGCTGACTAACCCGGACGGAACTCCGGTGCCAAAGAACCCGGCCAACCCGAGATTAGGGAACTGGACGATTCCCATCCCGGTCGACCAGATCGTGTTCCCGGGCGGCGACTTCAGCGTGTTCACGAATTTCGAATACCGCATCACCATCGCCGGACCGGTGGCCATCGTTCCCTTCTGGGATATGGGGATTGATCCCGTCATCCGGCGTTCTCAATTGCAAATCGCGCAAGCACAGTTCCAACTGGTGGAGGGTACTCTCTTCGGGTGCCCCACGCTCGATGCCGGCTATAACTGCCAGGGTGGCAGCATCCTGAACCCGAAGCCGTCCAACCAGCTCGAGGTCCTGGGCCAGACGAACTGGAGGCCACGCGCTTCCACGGGCCTCGAACTGCAAATGTTCTTGCCTGTCGTCAATGCGCCCTTCCGTATCTACTGGGCGTACAACCCGCTGCGGTTGAATGAGCAAGCGAACCCCCCGATTCCGATTACGACCGCGATGTTCCCGCAAGCGCAGTGTCCGCCCGGGACGCCGGCCGGAACTGTGTGTAACACGGCGGCGGGTGCTTACACCTATCACGAGGCAGTGAATACTTATTCGCCGAGTTTCCAGTTGCGAGAGCCGCGCAAGACGTTCCGGTTTACGGTGGCGACGACCTTCTAGCCGAATGTGCGCATACGGGTTAGGTTTGACGGGCCATGAGGGAGGTCACTATAATGCTTGCGATCCACGCCATCAAGTCAGCTGTGAGGCATGGACGGCACACCCAGCCGATTCGGCGTGTGCGACGCTGGCAATCTAGTGCGCCTTTTCCGATAGCGGCCGCTACCGCTTCGGAAACCTCATTCAGTGCGGCCCAGCGTTGACTCAAGAAATCTGATCAGCGATTCAGAGAACGTAAATAGAGAACGACAAACGAAGTTCATTCCCGGAAGCATGCTCCGAAAGCATGTTCCAAGGAGTTCAACCGATCCAATGATAAGCAAGTTCCTGCGAGTTCTTCTGGCCTGCGCGGTTACCTTCACGATTTCCGCATTGGCCCAAACCGGCAGCGCCGCCACCCCGTCAGCCTCGGCCGCCACGCCTGCTGCTTCGGCCCCCGCCCCCAACACTGGAACCAAGGTTGGAGCCATCAACATTGAAGCGGCCATCTTCGGATGCAACGAAGGGAACCGCGATCTCGAAGCTTTGCAGAAGAAGTTCGAACCCAAGCGGAGCGAACTGAAGACTCAGAACGACGAACTGGATGGTTTGAAGAAACAGTTGACCAACACCCAGGACAAGTTGAGTCCGGAAGCTCTGGACACTCTGAAGAAGCAGATCGAGAGCAAGCAAAAGCTTTTTGATCGCTCGGTGCAGGATGCCCAGGAAGATTTCGGCGCCCAGCAGCAGGAAATCTTCAGCAAAATCTTTCCAAAGGTTGCGCAGGTGGTGGTCAAGTACTCCCAGGACAACGGCTATGGCTTGATCATCGACACTTCAAAGCAATGGCCGCAGGGCGCGGTTCTGATTGCGGGCGATAACTTTGACATTACCAAGGCCGTGGTTGACCTTTACAACGCACAGTCGGGCGTGGCTGCACCCGCTTCCTCGGGGGCTGCAAAGCCGGGCGCCACCAAGCCCGCCGCGAAGCCAGCAGCTCCGGCAGCGCCCAAACAATAAGAGCCTGACACCTCAAGTGTCCGGAAAGTTCCAGCAGGCCGCGTGAAAACGCGGCCTTTTTTCTTTGCGTGATCCGCGCCCGCGCCAGCTTCCGTGGTGTCCATAACAGCAAACAGATCTCAACGCTGGAGGACGCCATGTTGGAATACACCGGGCTCGCTGACACAACTTCCGAAAACACGATCTTTGCCGATAGCACGCTGGAACCTTCCTGGGCCCAACGCGGTCGCCGCAGCTGGACGACCATGACTTCATTTGGTCTGCAAGCGGTGATCATCGGCCTCCTGCTTTTGCTGCCGGTGCTGCAGACCGTTGGCTTGCCGGCGGCGCGCAGTGTCTCGACGCCCATCAGTCTCGGACGGCATGCTCCCGAACCAGTCCTAAGGCAGAACACTGGATCTCCTCACTTCGCCCCCGCGAATCCAGATAACGCCATTTTTGTCGCGCCCGGGCGAATCCCAAGGATCATATCCGCGACAGCCGATGACAGTACGCCACAGTCAACGGGTGAGCACTGCAATGCCATCTGTGATCCGATTGCTTCGACGATCGGAACTATGTCCGGCCCCGGACTTCCGTTCTCGCTTGGAGGGAACAGGCCGGTGATGCCAACGCCGCCTCCAACAATCACGCATGTGATTCGCACGTCGTCCATGCTTGAAGGCAACCTGCTGCACCGGGTCGAGCCCGTTTATCCGCCATTGGCGAAAACCGCGCGCATCCAGGGTTCGGTCGTTCTAGTCGCGGTGATCAGCAAAGCTGGAACGATTGATAACCTGCACGCTGTCTCTGGGCCTCCGATGCTTGTACCGGCCGCGGTCGCTGCGGTGAGCCAGTGGCGCTATCGCCCGTACATCCTCAACAGCGAGCCCATCGAGGTGGAAACTCAAATCACGGTGAATTTCCTTTTGTCCGGAAACTAATAACCGAATTCGGACTGGTGCCCCATTTCTCGCGCGTTCCCTGCGCGAGAAGTGGGGGTTTTTCGAAACAGTGGATCTTCGCGGGATTAGCCCCGGCGTAACCTGGGCGTGCCGGCCCCTCCCGCTATAATCGCGAAAGTGGCAACCACTGCAGAAATCCTGAGCCGCGTAGCAACGCGCCCGACCTGGGCGGAAGTTTCTTTGACTACGCTGCGGCAAAATTTCCGCACCGTGCAAAAGCACGTGGGAGCGAACGTTACCGTATGCGCCGTCGTGAAGGCGGACGCCTATGGTCACGGCGCGGTCGAGTGCTCGCGCTCGCTCGAAGCCGAAGGCGCGAAGTGGCTGGGCGTCACATCGCTCGACGAAGCGATTCCGCTGCGCGAGGCAGGCCTTCGCGCCAACATTCTTTTGATGACCGGCTTCTGGCGGGGCGAAGAGAGTGAAATCATCCGTCTGCATCTGACCCCCACGGTCTGGGAGCCCTGGCACATCGAGACGCTGGAATCAGCAGCGGCCGCCATGGGTGTGGCGCAGCATCCCGTGCATTTGAAAGTCGATACCGGCATGGGCCGCCTGGGCGTCGCCGTCGATCAGCTTCTCGGTGTGCTCGCCGCGTTGCAAGCGGCCAAGCATCTCGCGCTGGAGGGTCTCTCGACGCATCTCGCGTCTTCGGAAATCATGGACGCGCCTTCGGTGGCAGAGCAGGAACAGAAGTTCGATTTGGCTAGGCGCATGGTGCGCGAAGCAGGCATGGACCCGAGGTTCGTGCACCTGGCGAACACAGCGGCCGTCATCTCGCGGCGAGAGACCTGGGCCACAATGGTGCGGCCGGGAGTCGCGCTCTACGGCTATTACCTGCCCTTTCAACGCGCCGGACGCGAAGTGAGCGGCGGTACTCTGCGCCTGCCAGTCAAACCAATTCTGACCTGGAAGACGCGCATCTTATCTATGCGGGATTTCGCTGCGAACCAGCCGTTGGGCTATGGCGCGACCTACGTGACCAAAGCTCCCGCGCACGTGGCCGTGCTGCCCGTAGGCTACGCCGACGGATACAATCGCCAACTCTCCAACCGAGGCCGCGTGATCGTGCGCGAGCACTACGCTCCGATCGTGGGCCGCATCTCGATGGACCTGACGCTGGTGGATGTGACCGGGATTCCAGGAGTCGCCGTCGGAGACGAAGTCATCCTGCTCGGCGAGAGCGAGGGATTAACCGTCGACGCGCTGGAGCACGCCGAGCTGGCAAACAGCACTCCGTACGAAATTCTCTGCAATATTTCGAAGCGGGTACCGCGCAAGTACAACACGCTTTGAGGCTCGCCCCACTCGCCGCTTAAATGCCAATTACCAATCGCTAAATGCGACCGTTAGATGTTCCTCTCGGCAACTGCGGCGTTCCCGCTTGTTACACTTGAGGATTAACCATGCCTTCTCGCTACGCCCAATGGATGTATGACTGGGAACACCGGCTCACCTCGGTCGACAACAACCGCGTGGTGCGTCCGCTGGAGTGGGGCGTGGAGTGGGCGCGGGACTGGCCTTGCCGCAACGGCTTTCGACCCGGGCTGACCCCGGGCGTGGCTGTCGATGATCCGGAGAAGTTCATCCTCGATTACAACCGCCGCATCGTCGCGTCGAGCGACGAATTCTACTCCTACACGCGGCCCACGGATTTTCGTTTGGAGAAACGCGACGTACAGGTTTTTTCTACACGTGAAGTTCCCGACCCAAAGCTTGAGGCGAAAGTAAAAGGAACCTTCGGAGAATTTCTGCGCTTCACATCACCGGTGAAGACGCCGTATCCGGAAAATAACCTCGTGAATGCCCGCTGGTTCCCGGCGAAGGGACGGCGCGCCGTCATTCTTCTGCCGCACTGGAACGCCGACGCGGTTTCTTATGTCGCTCTGTGCAAGCTGCTCAATATGCTGGGCATCGCAGTGCTTCGGCTGACAATGCCGTATCACGACATTCGCATGCCCGCCGAGATCAACCGCGCCGACTACGCGGTCTCCGCCAATATCGGGCGCACGCTCGACGCAGTGCGTCAGGGAGTAGTCGACATTCGCAGCTGCCTCGACTGGCTCGAAGAGCAGGGTTACAACCAGCTCGGCATTGTGGGTACAAGCCTTGGATCATGCTACGCGTTTATTGCGACGGCGCATGAGCCGCGCATCCGCGTAGCGGCGTTCAATCACGCGTCAACCTATGTCGCCGACGTGGTGTGGCACGGGCAGTCGACCCGGCACATCCGGCAGGGCATCGAGCAGCAGATCGATCTCGAGCGTCTGCGGCAGGCCTGGTTGGCCGTCAGCCCGATGTCGTATTTCAAGCAATTTTCGCGCTGGCCGCGCAAGTCGCTGGTCATTTATGCGAAGTACGACTTGACGTTTCTGCCGGAACTATCACGGAACGTGGTCGAGGAATTCGAGCGGCACGGTCTCGATCACAAAGTCGCGGTGTTGCCGTGCGGCCACTACACCATGGGCGAGACGCCGTACAAATATATGGATGGCTGGCAGCTGGCGAGTTTTCTGAGGACAGCCTTTTAAAAGTCGCGGTTTAGAATAATACCGATGCAGCTTGCCGCCAACCCGGAAGCGATCGTCGAGCACCGGCGAGGCGACTTTCGAATCAGCACCGACCGCAGCCGCCTCAACCTTGACGTGATCCACGGCTTTTTGACGAACTGTTACTGGGCTCGGGGAATTCCGCGAGAAGTTGTGGCGCGATCGATCGAGCACTCCCTGTGCTTTGGCGTTTATGATGGTAACGGTGCGCAGGTCGGCTTTGCGCGGGTGGTCAGCGATTTCGCCACCGTGGCGTATCTGGGCGATGTCTTCGTGCTGGAGTCGCATCGCGGGCGCGGTCTGAGCAAGTGGATGATGGAGCGCATCATGCAGCATCCCGCGCTCCAGAACCTGCGGCGCTGGATTCTGTTGTCTCGCGACGCGCATGGGCTGTACTCGAAATTCGGATTTACTCCGGTGAAGTCACCCGAACGATACATGGAACTCCACCAGCCCGACGTATACGAAATCAGGAAAACAACATGAAAACTTTCGGGAAGATGTATTTGCCGCTCCACGAAAACGATCCGCAGATTGCCGCTGCTATCGACAACGAAACCCGCCGTCAGCACGAAGGCCTTGAACTGATTGCCTCGGAAAACTTCGTCAGCGAGGCCGTGCTCGAAGCCGCGGGCTCTGTGTTCACCAATAAGTATGCCGAAGGCTATCCCGGCAAGCGCTATTACGGCGGCTGCGAGTTTGCCGATGTCGTCGAAAACCTGGCGCGCGACCGGGCGAAGCAATTGTTCGGCGCGGAGCACGCCAACGTGCAACCGCACGCCGGGTCGCAGGCGAACATGGAGGCCTACGCGGCCATTCTGCAGCCGGGCGATACGATTCTCGGGCTCAACCTCGCGCACGGTGGTCATCTCACGCACGGGCATCATCTGAATTTTTCCGGCAAGACTTACAAGATCGTTTCCTACGGTGTGACCAAAGAAACCGAAACCATCGACTACGATGCACTCGAAAAGATCGCGGAGCAGGAGCGCCCGAAGCTGATCATCGGCGGGGGCAGCGCCTACCCGCGCATCATCGACTTCGCTCGCATGCGCCAGATCGCCGACAAAGTCGGCGCTCTCTTCCTGGTCGACATGGCACATTTCGCCGGGCTCGTGGCCGGCGGCGCGCACCCCTCGCCGGTGCCGCACGCGCACATTGTTACTTCAACAACTCATAAGACTCTGCGGGGGCCGCGTGCGGGGATGATTCTTTCCAAAGCCGAATTCGCGCAGGCCATCGACAAAGTCGTTTTCCCCGGAATGCAGGGCGGACCGCTGGTGCACATCATGGCGGCCAAGGCCGTATGCTTTCAGGAGGCGATGCAGCCAGAGTTCCGTGACTACGCACGGCAAGTGGTGGCCAACGCCAAGGTGCTGGCACAAGCGCTGGCCGACGAAGGCTTCCGCATTATCTCCGGCGGCACCGATACACACCTCATGCTGGTCGACGTTTTCTCGAAGGGCATGCTCGGCAGCGAGGCGGAAAAAGCGCTGGGCGAAGCTGGGATCACAGTCAACAAGAACGCGATTCCGTTCGACACGAACCCGCCGATGAAGCCGAGCGGAGTGCGCATCGGCACGCCGGCCTTGACCACGCGCGGCATGAAAGAAGCCGAGATGCGCCAGATCGGCCGCTGGATCGCCGACGTTCTTCTCCACCGCACCGACGCTGCCGCGCTGAGCAAGGTCCGCAAGCAGGTGCTCGATCTGTGCGAGGCGTTCCCGCTTTACGGGGAGCGGCGGGCGAAGGCGCAAGCCGAAGTCAGGGCTTAAATCTCTGTGTGTCCCCGCGTGCTCTGTGTTTAAATGCCTTCGGTGAAGATCGCCATCGACATTCGGCGGATGACCGAGTTTGGCGTAGGCACCTACATCCGCAACGTGGTTCGGACGCTGGGCCGGCTCGACCTCGAAAACGAGTATCTGCTGATCGGCTCTCCAGCCAAGGTTGAGGAAATCGGCAGCCTGCCGCCCAACTTTCACGCTTTCCCGCTCGTTGCACCGGAGCGCACGCTGCAGGGATACCGCGACTTCCGCGGCGCCCTGCAGCGGATGAACTGCGATCTGGTTCACATTCCCAATCTTTTTTCGATTCCTCGGATGCTTCCTTGTCCTTATGTAATGACCGTGCATGACATGCTCGAGCACATGTCACGCTCACGCCAGCGCGGCAACTTTTTGCGTTCGCTTCATTTTCAGCTGACCAAGCGCGTGCTGGCCGGAGCGGCGCGGATTTTTGCCGTCTCGAATTTCACCCGCAATGAAATTGAGAAGCTGTTCGAGGTTCCGCCCGGCCATGTCGACGTGGTTTACAACGCCATCGATGAGCGCTTTCTGCGCGGGCATGCCAGCGCCGCCGACCGCGATCTGATCGCCCGACGCTACCAGGTGACGTATCCGTTTCTGCTCTATGCCGGGCGCATCAGCCCGCACAAAAATGTCGTCCGCATGATCGAGGCGTTCTCCGCGCTGAAAACAGAACTGGAACGGGACCAGGCCTTTCCCGATCTCAAACTCATCATTATCGGAGATGATCTGTCGGGGAATCCCGATCTGCGGCGAACCGTGGTCCGCAGCGGCGTGCAGCACGACGTGCGCTTCCTCGGATTCGTTCCCATCGAGGTGCTGCGGATTTTTTACGACGAGGCGAAGGTCTTCGTTTTTCCGTCGCTGTATGAAGGCTTCGGCCTGCCTCCGCTGGAAGCCATGGCGCACGGGACGCCGGTGGTAACGTCGAACGTCTCGATCTCTGCCTGAGGTAGTCGGCAATGCAGCGGTGCTGGTCAATCCCGAGAACGTCTTCGAGATCATGCGCGCGCTGCACCGCGTCCTGATGGACAAGGCGCTGCGCGATCGCATGAAGGAACGCGGCTACCAGCAGGCTGCCCGGTTCTCATGGGAAACGTCAGTACGGAGAATGTTAGAGGCTTACGGCCAGATCGCCAACCCAGGCGCGATACACGCAAGCCAACTCCCTGCTGCGGACTAAGGAAGGACGGTTATCGCGAGCAGGACAAGCAAACACGTAGGGGCGGACGCATTCGTCCGCTCTTAAGAGAGCACCTTCGTAGATCCCCGGACGAATGCGTCCGGGGCTACCCGATTAGTTTCAGAGAGAGCGATCGATGCTACTTCAGCAGAGGCTGGCCGGGCGAGAGAATGGCGAGCTTGTGCAGCTTGGCGGTGATGCGAGTCTTATCGGCATCGGTTTTGGCGGCGGCCAGACGCTTGCGCAGCTGGACAATTTTTTCTTTGCGGGTACGGCGCCGGCGAATCTCCGGCCGGCGGCTGGGTGCTGACATTCGTCCTCCTGAGTAAGTGCGAAAGCTTGCGGTTTGTGAGCCGAGCGAGTGAAGTTCCTACTGCCCCCACTACCGCACTAACCATTGGAAACGGAGACCGCCGCAACTGTCAATGCTAGCCCTCAGTTCCTCGGCGCAAACGCGCGCTCGAAGCGAAGCCTCTCAGATCCCGGCGTACCAGGCATAGCCGCCTTCCGGAGAGGCCGAGCCCAGACCCTTGCCGAAGCGCTTCAGGCTGTCAGTGACTATGAGGTGAGTGATGAACTTCACGTTCTTATAGCCCAGTTGGCGCGGGACCCGCAGGCGAAGCGGCCCGCCGTTGCCTACCGGGAGTTCACCGCCATTCATCCCATAAGTGAGAAAAGTCTGAGGGTGCAATGCATCGGCCATATCGATGCTGTCCCACCAGTCGGGTTCGATCGAGAGATACACAACGTATTTGGCTTGGCGGTGAACTTCTACGGACTGCAGAATCTGCCACAGAGGCACACCGATCCACTCTGCGATATACGACCAGCCCTCCTCACATTGCACCATCGTGATCTGGCTGCGTGACGGGTAGCTCTTGAGCTGGGCCAGCGAAAACGAGGCCGGCTGGGCAACCATGCCGCTGATGGTGAGCCGCCAGTCAGCAAATCCACCGGCTTGAAGGCTCTTGAACGCATCATTCGGTGGCGACATTTCATTCGCGAATGGACGCTGCGAAATCTGGCTGCGGGAGAACTCGCGCGCTAACGAGTGCCGCGTGAGCAGACGCTGGGAGCCATAGGTGAGGGTTTCGCCGAGGCCGTACAATCCGCCATGATCGGGCGGGATCAGTCCATATTTTTGCGCCGTGCGTGCAACGACGCCTAGGCCCGCGACTCCCGCGGTTGCCGCGAGACCAGTAGTGATGAGCTTGCGGCGTGACAGATTGCGCGGCGATACTTCGCTCATGCGTCCTCCTCGGGTGTAGCAGCGCCCCCCGTGATCATCGCCCGCATCCGGCTCTTGAATCCGGCGAACCAAACCATTCCCACGTGGACCAACAGGAAGATCACGAGCGCGACCGAGACAAAGAAGTGCAGCGTGCGCGCAGATTGCTGACCGCCGAGCACATTGACCGCCGCTGGAACCGCGGAAACGAAGGCGGGAGACATCGCCAGCCCCGTCCAGATGACGAACGGAAAAAGGCCGAAGATCACGAACAAATAGCTCAGGCGCTGGATCACGTTATACGACGAAGCTTCGTCCGCGCTCGGCCGCCCGAAGCGCAAATGGCTGGCGAGCGACCGCGACAGAGTTCGCCATGACAGATCGGAGCGATCGGGCAGCAAGCCTTTTCGCAAATGTCCATTCAACAAACTGAAGGCCACGTAGAGCAAGCCGGTGAACACCAGCAGCCACGCAGATTGAAAGTGGAGATAGCGGCTCCAGCCATTCTGGTCGGGCAGCACGTACCCGTAGCCGCTGGGCACCAGGTTCCGCGAGGCCGGGATCGGCAGCTTGAACAGCACTGGAGTCAAATCGTTGCCGGTTTCGCCCCAATAGAAGCGTGGATGAGAAATCACAATTTCAATTCCAGTGACAAGCAAGGCAAAAAAACATAGAGTCGTGATCCAGTGAGTGATGCGGACAAGGGCAGAGTGCCGCGCAGGGCCCGTCGCAGTGGGGACAGCGGCCGATGCGGCAGCCGGGACCACCGCGGCGACACTCGAACCGCAAGCGGAGTCGCTCACGCGGGAATGGTACCATGTGGCACGTTTATTGGCATCCCCCGAATCCATATTCTGAGCATCGTCTTGAACCAGCTCCTGTTCCGAATCCCGCAGAGCCGCCCCGTTATAATGCTGCCTTGCTCAACCGACTCGTTTTTGAAAACCTTCGCTATCGACCTATCCGGACCCTATCAAGCGTTTTAGCCATAGGGATCGAAGTCACCATGATCCTGACGCTGGTTGGCATCAGTTATGGAACGCTGGATGAGGCAGCACGACGGGCTCGTGGAGTAGGCGCTGACATTGTGGTTCGCCCGCCGGGAACTTCTCTGATAGCCGCCAGTTCTTCCCCCATGAGTGAGGGTCTGCTCGCATTCTTCGTGAAGCAGCCACATATCACTTTCGCCACCGGCACCATGATTCAGCCGCTGGGCGGATTTGACAGTCTCAGCGGAATTGATCTGGACCAGTTCAATCAATTGAGTGGCGGCTTCCGCTTCGTAAAGGGCGGCGGTTTTAAGAATGACGATGATGTCATCGTTGATGAGTATTACGCGAAGGAAAAGAATCTGGACGTTGGAAGCACGATACTGCTGATGAACCACACGTGGCGAGTCTCGGGAATCTTTGAGTCTGGCAAACTCGCCCGCGTCTGTGCCAGGCTGGACGTGCTCCAATCGCTTACGAGCAGTCCAAGGAAGCTTAGCCAGATTTATCTGAAGGTGGACGATCCGCCACACGCGCAGTCCGTGGTGAATGACCTGCGCGACAAAATGCCAGGATACTTCATCTATACGATGGACGAGTTCGCTTCGCTGCTGACCATTAGCAGCGTCAGTCTTTTACGGAACTTCATTGGCGTAGTCATCGGCATCGCGGTAATTGTTGGATTTCTTGTGGTGTCGATGGCCATGTACACAGCCGTGTTGGAGAGGACGCGCGAGATTGGAATTCTGAAGGCACTCGGTGCGTCCTCGGGCTACATCCTCAGCCTGCTGTTTCGAGAGACGCTGCTGATTGCGATGATCGGTACCTTCGTGGGAATCCTCATGACCTATGGAACCCAATGGCTGATGATGCACGCAGTCCCTGCAACCTTGACGCAAGAGACCGTTTACGAATGGTGGCCAATTGCCGGGGCGATTTCAGTGACTGGCGCCCTGCTCGGGGCGATCTTCCCGGGATGGAAAGCGGTGAAGCAGGATGTCATCCAAGCACTCGCGTATGAATGACAGTCCGTGCTCAAAAGGAGCAGATGTGGCGAAGAACAGGCGTTTCAGCTGGTGCAGTCTGGCGATTTGTGCGATCGCAATCTGCGGTTTTGCGGCAACAACCTGCCGCGCACAATCGACCGCAGAGATCTTTTCGCGGTTGGACCGAGCGGCACAATCGTTTCTCGGGGCAACGGCGGCCATCCAAGTTACTACGCACACCAAGATAATCGATGAAGATGAAGTTCAGGTCGGCACCGTTACTGTGAAGCGTTATGCCCCGGACGAGATCGAGTTCATGATCAACTTTACGGGACGGGATGCCCAGGGACTGGCACTGCGTGGGCAAACTTTTCAGATCTATTACCCTAAGGCGAATCTAGTGCGAGAGTACCCAGTCGGCAAATACAGAAACCTCGCCCAAAAGTTAATTCTCCTTGGATTTGGAATGCCGGGACGCGAACTCGCCGATAACTACGACGTCATAAATTTCGGTGGAGAGCGCGTTCAGTCGCAGGATTCAGTGCATTTGCAACTGACGCCAAAAGCATCGGATGTACTCAAACAGCTGAGCCGAGTTGATTTATGGATTTCCCTGAAGACCAACTGTCCAATCCAACAAAAATTCTATATGCCAAGCGGCGATTACCGGCTCGCGACGTACTCGGATATCACGATCAACCCCCATTTGTCCGCCACCGCACTTGACTTCCCGAAGTCGGCGAAACGGGACCGCATGAATTAAGCCTCGCGCCAGCCCGATGGACACTTGGCGGAAAACGAGGAAGTTGTGGCAGCCGGACCTGTAAGCCGAATTCTGTCCGCGGGATTGCTCCCGTGGGACGGTCATTCCTCTGGGCCGCGCATCGCTGCGCGGCTCTAGCGACCTACCCGAAGGTTTGACGCACCGAGCCGGCACGTGTCCGCGGCTGATTCAAAAGAATCAGGACGCGAACTTCCTCCCTATTTGGTCTTGCTCCGTGTGGGGTTTGCCCTGCCCGCGACATTACTGCCGCGGCGGTGCGCTCTTACCGCACCTTTTCACCCTTACCCCGGCGTCGCCGCCAGGGCGGTATATTTTCTGTGGCACTTTCCGTCGAGCGGACTTGAATCCACCCTCCCGGACGTTATCCGGCACACTGCTCTGCGGAGTTCGGACTTTCCTCCCTCCGCGTCCGAAGACGCAGAGAGCGACCGTCCGGTCCGGCTGCCTACGGAACCATTATACCCGGCGTCCGGCTGCCGGCTTTCGGCTTCCGGAACCTTTGCCGCTTGGACGTCGTATCGTTTTGTAGGATATCTCGCGGTTTAGGCTGGTAAACTGACCCGTGACACGAAGCCTCGGTTCCTCCGGAAGCCGGACGCCGAGAGCCGGAAGCCCCATGAACATCGCCGAAGCCATAAAAATTGCGCTGCGCTCACTCTGGGCGAACAAGCTGCGCTCGGTGCTGACGCTGCTGGGCGTGGTGATCGGCATCTCTTCCGTGATTGCTGTCGTGACCTTCGTTTCCGGCATCAACGACTACGTCGCCAAGAAGATCTTCAATCTCGGTGCCGACGTTTTTATCGTCCAGAAAACATCTGTCATCGAAACCAATCCCGACAAATTTCTGGCGGAAGAAAAACGCAAGAATCTGGAACTGGAAGACTACATGGCCGTGCGCGACGCCTGCAGCCACTGCGCCGCCGTGGGCGCCGAAGAGGACTCCAGCGGCAAAGTGAAGCACAACGAACAGTCGATTGAGAACACAGAAATCCAGGGCATCACGCCGTCCATGGCGATTGTGCACGATACCGACCTGACCGCCGGACGCATGCTGAACGATACCGACCTCGACAACCACCTTCCGGTCGCGGTGGTGGGCACCGACATTGTGGAGCAGTTGCTTGCGGGCGTCGATCCGCTGGGGCAGGAAATCCGCGTAGACGGCTGGACGTATCAAGTGATCGGCGTAGGCAAGAAAAAAGGCAAGACTCTGGGCCAGAGCGCCGACAACTACGTGATGATTCCCATCACCGTGTACATCAAGAAATATGGCGCGCACGCTAACAGCATCGAGATCTGGGGCAAAGCTTCGTCGACCGGAGCGCCTCTGAACCAGGCGATTGACGAAGCGCGGGTAGTGCTGCGCGCCCGAAGACACGATCCGCCGGGCCAAGACGACAGCTTTCAGGTCGAGACCAACGCCAGCCTGCTCAGCATCTGGGGTGACATCAGCAATACATTTTTCATGGCGACGATCGGGATCGCCGCCGTGTCGCTGGTTGTGGGCGGCATCGTCATCATGAACATCATGCTGGTTTCGGTGACGGAGCGAACCCGCGAAATTGGCATTCGCAAGGCGCTGGGCGCGCGCCGCGAAGACGTGCTGATGCAATTCCTGATTGAGGCAGTGATGCTGGCTTTGCTGGGTGGCGTGCTGGGCGTGCTCGCAGGAATTGGCGTTGCCGAAGCCGTGACCGCATTGATTGGAATGCCTTCATCCATCAAGTTGTGGGCGGTTGCAGCGGGATTACTCGTCGCCGCCAGTGTGGGAGTATTCTTCGGCGTGTATCCCGCGCGCAAAGCCGCGCGACTGGACCCGATTGTAGCGTTAAGATTCGAGATGTGAAGTCGCTTCTATGATGCGCAAAGACGAATTCGGCGAAATCGGCCAGATGGCGGTGGACACGATTCGCGGCAACAAGCTGCGCTCGGCCCTGACCGTGCTCGGCATTGTGATCGGCGTCGCGGTCGTGATTGGCGTGTCTTCCATCGGTCGCGGCCTCGACGACAACGTTCGCGAACTAGTCGCCAGCATCGGATCGAACGTTATTTTTGTGTTCCACCTCGACTTCTTCAGCTTTGGCCGCATGACCGACGAAATGCGCATGCGCAAGGAACTGACCTACGACGACGCGGTCGCCATGCAGGATCTACCTCACATCAAGGCGGTCACAGCTGGACTGCGCATCTTCCGCCCCGAGTTGGGCATTGGTAGCTACTCGGTAAAATATGAGGACAAGAAGGCCAGGCACACCATCATCGAAGGAGACATGGCGTCGGCCAAAGACGTCTTCGATCTGCCGATGGCCAGCGGCCGCTGGTTCAGCGATTTCGACGACGAACATCACTCGCCGGTGGTCGTGGTTTGCTACGACACACAGCACCAATTGTTTGGAGATCAGGATCCGCTGGGGAAAGACATCAACATCGAAGGCCGTCTGTTTCAAGTGATAGGCACAGTGTCGAAGATCAAGTCGGTGTTCGGCGGCGGGAATGACCCGAACGATAACCGAGTCATTATGCCGCTGCGGACATTCAAAACGTTACACCCGGAAATGAAGCAGCACATCATCAGCGTCAAGGCGACCTCGCACGACGATATGCCGAAAGCGATGGACGAGATTCGTGAACTCCTGCGGCGGCGCAGGAAAGTTGCCTTCGATAAGCCGGATAACTTTGCGATCATGACCTCGGATTCGATCTCCGATGTGTGGAATCAGCTCACAGGCGCATTGTTCGTCGGGATGTTCGCAATCTCCAGCGTCGGGCTCGTCGTAGGTGGAGTCGGCGTGATGAACATCATGCTGGTCAGCGTGACCGAGCGTACGCGCGAAATCGGCGTGCGCAAAGCGATCGGTGCGCGCAAGCGCGATATTCTTTTGCAGTTCACGCTCGAAGCCATCATGCTCACCGCGGTCGGCGGTGTGATTGGAGTGACGGCGGGCGCGCTTGTGGTCTGGGTGATTCCGCTCGTGTGGCCTTCGTTGCCGGCCCGCATGTCGATGTTCTGGGTCACGTTCGGATTCAGTTCGGCGGCCGCCGTTGGCCTTGTCTTCGGCATTTATCCGGCGTGGAAGGCGGCGAACCTCGACCCGATTGAGGCGCTGCGGTACGAATAGATTGGCCTGCGCCCGCGCATGATTCACTCCATCGTCAACATTCTTCGCCTCATCGTCATTTGGATTTCCTGCCTGGGCTGCCTCTCCAGTTGCATCTACTATTCGATCTGCCTGTGGGGCGCGCGCGCATTTCTTCGCGAGCGGAAGGCGGACAAGGACGCCCGCCCCACACAATTCTCGCCGCCGGTTTGCATCCTCAAGCCACTGAAGGGTACGGACCCCGACATGTACGAAAGCTTCCGCAGCCACTGCCTGCAGGATTATCCTGAGTACGAAATTATTTTCGGCGTGAGCGATGCAGGCGATCCGGCGACTGAAAGCGTTAAACAGCTGCAGCGCGAATTCCCCGGTCGCAGAATTCTGTGCGTAGTGTGTCCTGAGATTCTGGGTGCGAATGTAAAAGTCAGCAACCTCGCGCAAATGCTGAACGCTTCGAAATATGATCACCTGATCATCAATGACAGCGACATTCGCGTGGAGCGCGATTATCTTCGCCGCGCGATGGCGCCGCTCGCCGACAAGTCTGTCGGGATGGTGACTTGTCTGTATCGCGGGGTTCCCGCTCCGACGCTAGGTTCTCGCCTGGAGGCGCTCGGCATCAGCACCGATTTCTGCGCCAGCGTTCTGGCAGCGCGGCAACTCGAGGGCTGCATCCGCTTCGGACTGGGCTCGACTCTGGCTTTCCGGCGCGCCGATCTCCAGCGCATCGGAGGCTTCGAATCGTTCGTCGACTTCCTCGCTGACGATTATGAATTAGGCCGTCGCATCGCCGATCTCGACCTGCGGATTGTGCTGTCCGATGTTGTGGTCGAGACTCATCTTCCGGCTTACGATCGCCGCGGGTTTCTAGCTCATCAATTACGGTGGGCGCGCGGTGTTCGGGACGCACGCCCGGGCGGCTACATCGGCCTGGTTTCTACGTTCGGCCTGATGTGGGCGCTGCTCGCCGTTATCGCCGCACACGGCGCGCCGTGGTCGTGGGGAGTTTTCGGAGGGACCATTCTGTTCCGTGTAGTCGCCGCTTTAGTCGTAGGCAAGTCTGTGCTGGGCGATGCCAACCTGGTGAAAACTCTATGGCTGCTGCTGGTTCGCGATCTGGTAGCCGTTGCAGTATGGATTGCGAGCTTCGCCGGCCACACCGTCACTTGGCGTGGTGATCGCTTTGAACTGAAAAACGGACGCCTGATTCGCATCGCCCCACAGTGATAAAAGTAACCTAGACTTGCGGTTGTGGTGGAGTCTTCTGGCCCAGAGCGGCGCGAATTTTCAGTGAGAATTGTTTCAGCGTATAGGGCTTCTGCAGAAAGTTCGTTTCCAGGTCGACAACGTTGTGGTCCACCACCGTTTTGCCGGCATAACCGGAAACGAACAGGAGTTTGGTATCCGGCCGCAGGTGCCCGAGTTCCTTGGCCAACTCCCCGCCACTCATGTTCGGCATGACCACATCCGTGACCAGCAAGTCGATGTTCGAGGCATGGTTCTTAGCCACGCCCAGGGCATCGACGCCGTCTTTCGCTTCGAGTACGGTGTAGCCCTGCGTAGTCAGGAATTCCGCGGTCGCCCGCCGCACGGCTTGCTCGTCTTCTACCAGAAGAACAGTTTCCGAACCGCGAGTCACGGGCTCGGATTTAACATCTTCGATACTGGCCGCGTGGTCTCGGCCGCCAACGCATGGAAGATAAATCTTGAACACGGTGCCCATCTTGGGCTCGCTATAGGCCCAGATGAATCCCTTGTTCTGCTTCACAATTCCGTACACCGTCGCGAGACCAAGCCCAGTGCCCTTGCCCGCCGGTTTAGTGGTGTAGAACGGTTCGAAGATGTGCGGCATATGTTCGGGCGGAATTCCACTCCCGTCGTCGCTAACGCTGAACAGAGCATAGCGGCCGGGAGGGATGGTCGCTTGATGACAATGAATGTAGTCGCGTTCCAGCCGCACATCGGAACTTTCGATTCGCAAGGAACCGCCCTGGGGCATGGCGTCGCGCGCATTGGCGGCCAGGTTCATCAGAATCTGCTCAACCTGCAGTGGATCGACCCGCACGCGCCCCAATCCTGCACCCGGCGTGAATGTGAATTCGATGTCTTCTCCAATGAGCCGAGGAAGAGTGTTAGCAATGCCGGCGATCACCTGGTTCAGGTCGGCCACGCGCAGCGCTCGCGGCTGCTTGCGGCTGAAAGCAAGCAATTGCCGGGTCAACTCCGCCGCCCGGCGCGCGGCGAGCAGAATCTCCTGAATCTTGGCCTCGAGCGGGCTGCTCTTCGGGACTGCATCCAACGACATTTCCGCGTAGCTGGTGATAATGGTCAGGAGATTGTTGAAGTCGTGAGCCACCCCTCCCGCCAGGTTGCCGATGGCGTCCATTTTCTGGGACTGCATCAACTGCCCTTCGAGCCGCAATCGCTCAGTAAGGTCGCGTCCGTTCGAAATGAAGTGGGTAACGTTCCCAGCGGAGTCCCGCACTGGACAGATCGTCTCTTCTACGTAATACAGATCACCATTCTTTTTCCGGTTGACCAGAATGCCGCGATACACATTGCCCGCGAGGATGGTCTTCCACATTTCCTGATAGACTTCGGGCCCTTGCTCGTTCGATTTCAGGATTCGAGGTGTCTTCCCGCAAGCTTCGTCGCGCGAGTACCCGGTCAAAGCCTCGAACGCAGGGTTGACGTATTCAATTATCCCGCGGAGGTCGGTGACCATTACCATGTCGGCTGATTGCTCGACGGCCCGCGAAAGTTTGCGTAGGGATTCTTCCGCGCTGCGCTGATCCTGTTGCAAAGAATGCATCGCCAGTGTGTTGCGGATGGTGCGGACCAGAGTTGCGCCATCCAGCTGCGACTTGGCCACGCAATTCCAGGTTCCACCTTCGATGACCTCGGCAACCGTGTTTTCGTCCGCATGCTCAGTGAGCACGATAAAAGGCACCGAGAGCCCGGCATGAAGAAACTCCGCCAGAAAATGAACCGCTTCGGCGTTTCCGGTTTCGTGCTCAAAGACAACCAGGCCGTAGCTGCTCTGCTGCAACATATCCCTCGCCTCCTCCAGCGAGTGAGCGTGGTCCAGATCGGCCGAGAGCAGACTGCGGGTCCGCTCGAGAATCTCGCGGATCAGGAAGAAGTCTTCCTCTTTATTCCCCACCAACAGCACGTGCAAAAGCGCGGGGGCGGTTTGTGCGGCAGTTGACACTACAATGTGCTCCGTTATACACATCGGGATGCCGGGGCTCTTACGTTCGGCCGTAAGCGCGGTTTCTTGGTTCCGGGCGCATTAGGAGTGCCAATTGGGGACATGTCGGAATCAGGAATGTTCTGATCGGCCGGGTGTCAACACAAAGCGTGATTTGAGCGGCCACAGTTTGCTGCGGCTTGCCCGACTAGCGGGCGCCGCTTGCCACGCGCGACCGTGATTCGAGGATAATAATTAGAAGGTAATAAGAAATTCCTCAGAAGCGCGATATGACCAACCGATTTACTCTTCTTCTACTGACCCTGCTTTGCGGCTGTTACTTCCTTGGAGCTCAGGTGACCTCGACCGCGAAGAGCTACACCGTTCAGGTCTCGACAGCAGAGGCGTGGACCGATGGCGGGCTCGACCTCCAATCCGGCGACGTACTCGAATTCTCGGCCACAGTCTCCTCCGATCACTCAGCAGCTTCCGGGGCGCCGATCTGCGACCCCAATGGCGTGACGACGACGGCCTCGCAGACCGCGGCCCTCCTGCTGCCCAACGCGCCCGCTGGTGCTTTGATCGCGCGCCTGCACGCCTACGGAGCCGCTCCCGTCCTCGTCGGAGCAAGCCGTGAATTTCACATTGCAGAGCCTTCGCATCTGACGCTGGGGATGAACTTTTCCGGCGCCGCGTCCTGTCAGGGAACAATTGCGGTTGCTGTACGCATAATCCGCGCGGGATCAAATTCCGCCAGGGCGAACGCCACCGAGGGCACGACCGGCAGCCAGTCGACCGATCGCGGCCAACTGAAATCCCAACTCGCAACCGCGGCGCAGGTTTTTATGTCAGGACAGTTCGGCATGGAAAAGTCGGAAGCCAGCGCGTCGAACGCGACCTCCTCGACAGCCGCTTCAAGCGCTGACCCTGCGCCCGCTCCCTTGAAGGTTTCCGAAGCGCCGCTTGACGGGGAACTCCGCAAGGGCATCGATAGCCTGCCGCGCCGGGTCAACGACCAGTTCAAAAATCAAGGCGACATGGTGAACTTCGTGATCGTTGGATCGCAGAAAGATGTGCAGGCCGCTCTCGCGGCGGCGACCTGGCACGTGGCCGACACCGACAACAGCAAGGCCGTGCTCAACGCCCTGCAGCAAACTTACGACAGTAAGGACTATCTGGCGATGCCGATGAGCACGCTCTATCTCTTCGGACGCAAACAGGATTTCGGCTACGAAATGGCCGAGCCCATCGCCATGGTGGCCAGCCGCCACCACTTCCGCATCTGGAAGGCTCCGTTTACCTGGAGGGGGACAGAGGTATGGTGCGGCGCCGGTACCCACGACATCGGCTTCGCCAAGGACAAGCGCAACGGCAGCGTCACTCACAAAATCGATCCTGCAGTGGACGGCGAGCGCGACAACATTGGCAACAGCCTGCAAAGCACCAAGCAGGCCAAGACTCTGACCTATTACCTGCCTCCCGATCCGGTCCAGGACGCCAAGAACGCCACCGGCGACGGCTACCATTCCGATGGCCGCTTGCTCGTGATCCTCCTCCAATAAGCGAAGAATAATCGTAGTGACGCAGCTTGCCACGTCTCTCTTGCCAAGAGCAGAACGCCCGAGCCGGCGCGAACTTTTCTTTAGCGATGATCTTGATGCTACCCGGTTAACCAATCTGCAATTGCCCCGTCTAATCCCACAAGATCCGGGCAACTCCCGCAACTCAGTTTGCGAGAAATCAAAGGGAACGCCGGGACGATGCTCTACGTATAGATTCTCAGCGAGATTCTGTCTCTCGCGCGATGGGTTCTATATGAAGTTGCGTTGAGGAATTGAAAACGTAGGTCTGCGCGGTGCAGTTGTAAGGCTGCGCCATGCATTTTGCGGCGCCAGAGTTGGATGTCATTAGCGCGTTGGATTTGGGGGATGTATGGAAACAGGGCAGAAGGTAAATGGATCCATCCGGCCCGTCGAAAGATATGACGTCGGCCACGTGCAGGAAGTAATTCGCCAGGCGCACGGGGAACTACGTCAGTTGCTCGAACAGCGCTCCGAAATCATGAAGCGCATCGGTACCGTCAAACAGACCATCTCAGGCCTGGCCAATCTCTTTGGCGACGAAGTCCTGAACGAAGAGCTGATGGAGTTGGTCGACCGCAAGAGCAGCGGCCGCCAGCCGGGATTCACCAAAGCTTGTCGCATGATACTTATGCAGGCCGGCTGCGCCATGAATGCTCGCGAGATCTGCGATTACTTCCAGCTGAAGATGCCAGCGCTGCTGGCCCGCCATAAAGATCCCATGGCGTCGGTCACCACCGTGCTGAATCGCCTGGTCGATTACGGCGAGGCGCAGGCTGTAGTCGCAAACAGCCGCCGCGCCTGGCGCTGGGTTGCTGAAGCACCGGCCGAGCAGCCAGCGGCCAGCAAAGCCGACCTCGTAGCGTAACCAGAGCTAATCCCAAGCACCCGCGTCGTGCTTATCTTATCCCGGCGGTAGCAGCATGCCTTTTTCCAGATGCCGCGTCACGTGTGCGTACGACGCTGCGTGCGGATCGTGCGTCACCATCACAATCGTCTTGTGAAAGTCCTCGTTCAGCCGCTTCAGAATCTCTAACACCTCAGTCGCTGAATGACTGTCCAAGTCTCCCGTAGGCTCGTCGGCGAGCAATAATGTTGGATCGCTCACAATCGCCCGCGCAATGGCCACGCGCTGCTCCTGTCCACCGGAGAGCTGCTTGGGAAGGTGGCCAACTCGATCTTCCAGACCCACCAGCTTCAGCGCGGTTAATACGTGCTCGCGCCGCTGCTGCGACGTCAGCTTGGTCAGCAGCAGTGGCAGTTCCACGTTCTCAAAAGCCGTGAGCACGGGAATCAGGTTGAACGTCTGAAAGACGTAACCGATATGCTCGTTGCGCCAGCGCGCGATCTGCGCGTCGTTGAAGCGGAAAATATCCTGTCCCTGCACCAGCAGTTCGCCGGAGGTGGGCCGGTCGATCGCCGCAATCATATTCAGCAGCGTAGTCTTACCCGACCCCGACGGTCCCATCAGCGCAAGAAATTCGCCTTTGGCAATGTCAATTGAAACGTCGTCGAGCGCCGTTACCTGAAAAGCATCGCGCTTAAAAACCTTGCTGACGCCGCGAACCTGTACAACCTTGGTACTCGTAGCCACGTTCGATTCTGCAACTGTGCTCATGATTTCCTCTTCTCAAAATTGGCTGTCTCTACGATTGCCCCTTGATCTTAATTTTGTCCCCATCTTTCAGCGTAGACGGCGCAGTAGTGATGACGCTCTCGCCGCCGACCAGACTGTCGACCAGCGCTCCATCGCTGCGCTGGCTGAGCAGGTGAACTTCGCGGGCGACAACCTTTCCGTTATAAGCGAGGAACACGATCTTCTTCCCGTCGCGTTCACGGATCGCTGTTGACGGCACATAAACGCCAGTCGGTTCCTGCGAAGTCTTCACCTTGGGCGCTTCATCAGCCAGAAACTTCACAGTCGCATTCATCTCCGGCCGCAGTTGAATCGAGGGATATTTATCCGGATTCAGTACCTGCACCTTCACCTGCACAGTAGCTTTCTGTCGGTTGGCCTCCGGCGAAATCTGTGCAATCACACCGTCATATTCCTTGTCGGGATACGCGTCGGTAGTCACTTTTCCCTTCTGTGTAGGACTCAGACGGGCGAAATCGGCCTGCGCGATATCGAGCTCAACTTGCAAATCATTGAGGTCCGCGAGGGACACGACCGAACCCTGTGGCCCGCCCGCCGCGGCGCTGGCAAACTGCGCAGTAATCAACTCGCCCTTTTCCGCCGTGCGATCGAGAATGGTTCCCGTAACTGGCGCGCGGATCACAGTCGCGTCCAGTTGCGACTTCGCATAGTCGAGTTGGCCCTGCGCCTGCGTAAGCGCGCCCTGCGCTCGGGCGATTTCCTCCGCGCGCGGACCAATCTTCATCAGCTGGAACGCCTTTTCGAGCGAGTTTACGCGCTGCTGGTCCGATTCGAATTTCGCCGTGGCATCGTCCAGTTGCTGCCGCGATACCACGCCGCTGCCAGCCAGTTCTTTCGTGCGATCGAGAGTCAGCTTGTCATTTACCAGCGTGGCCCGGGCTTCATCCAGATTGTGTTGCGCCTGCTGGACTTCTTCCGGCCGCGACCCGTGCTGCAACTCGTCGAGATAAGCCTGCGCATTCTCCAGCATTCCGCGAGCCTGCTCGTACGACGCGCGAAATTCCTGATCTTCCAGGCGCACCAGCACCTGGCCTTCTTTCACTTTGTCGCCCTTCTCCACGCCGATCCACGACAAGCGGCCAGTGACCTTGGAGTTCACGTTGATGGTGTGATGCGCCACAATGTAGCCGGTGGCCGAAAGCACCGTGCCGCCCACATCGTTGCCACTGGTTTCCGCGGCGGCGCGAACGACTTCGACTTCTGGTACATCCGACGCAAACATGCGGTACGCCACCGTGACCACACCCAGCAACACCACCAACACAATCCCGCCCAGGATGTACCGTCGGGCCCAGGCCGGCGGCTCTCCGCCGGAGTCACCGCGCTGCGTGCGGTCAATGCGCAAGCTCTGCAGGTCTTCGTGCTTTGTATCAATCGCCATAAGAATGATTACGCTCGAACTCTCTCAATAGTTTCCTGTAATAGTCGCTCGTCGCCCGAGTGCCCCATTTCTCGTGCGCTCTTTGCGCGAGAAGTGGGGAATTGCGTCAGCTGCGCAGCGCATTCAAAATATTCTGCCGCGCCGCGTGCCACGCCGGAGCCAGCCCGCCCACGAATCCCATAATCAACGCGAACGCAATGGCGGAGGCCGCAACCCGCCAAGTGATGCGCAGGGCAAATACCACTTCGCTGAAAGTTACCGCATTGGATGTTCCGGTCTCCATTCCATTAAACGGGAGCATCAGCAAGATTCCCGCAGCCGCACCCAGCAACGCCAGCAGCAAAGATTCCAGCACAAACGACGTCAAGATCGCAGGCCGCGAGAATCCGATCACGCGCAGCGTAGCAATCTCGCGTCCGCGATACGCGACCGCGGCATACATTGTATTCATAGCCGCGAAAATCGACCCGATCGCCATGATGAACGCCACCACGATTCCAATCACCTTGATCGGAGCTCCGGAACTGGTCTGCTTGGCGTAGTAGTCAGTCTCCAGAACTCCTTCAAGTTTCAATCGCTGGTCATCGCTGACGCGGTTCTTCAACGCTTCCGCCGAAATAGGATCGGTCGCATGCAGGTACGCCGACGAATAGCCTCCCTGCCGGTCGAAGTCGGACGCCATCTGATTCACATCGCCCCAAACTTCAGATTCGTAGGCCGAGCCCCCGGCGTCAAACACTCCAACCACTTTCCACGATCCCTTGCCGAATTCCATAGTGTCGCCGATACTGGCGTGGCTAAAGCGATCACGGATCGACTTGCTGACAACGACTTCACGCTGTCCCGTCTGGAACCATCGTCCTGCAATCAATTTCGCGCTGGGCCGTAATTCCAGACCGTCCGGCATCATGCCTCGCACGGTAACATTCACTTCGCCGGTGCCGTCTTTCCGCGGCAGAATGATCACCACGACCCACTCGGCCGAAGTCAAGGGCTCGCCGTGACTATCCTTCGCGATTCCCGGCAGCGTCTTCAGCGTGGGATAGAGCGAAGCATCGAAGCCGCCCGACAATTCCGCCTCCGATCCTTTGCGCAGCACCAGCACGTTCAGCGGATTTCCGCTGCTGACGAAAGCCGTGTTGAGCCCGGCGATCAGTGCCATCAGAAAGATTGCAGTGGTGACCGTGAGCGCAATACCCAGCGCGGTCATGAGCGTGAGCCCCTTGCGGAGAACTAAATTGCGGATGTTGTAACTGATCGGTATCGCCATAAGTTAAACTCTCAGCTCGAAATTACTACCCAATATGCCGCAATCCATCCACGATGTTGATGCGCGCCGCGTTGTATGCGGGCAGGCAGCCGCTGATGAGTCCCACAGTCGCGGCCACTAGCAACGAAGCCAGCATTGTGGGTACGGTGACCCTCATCCCCGCAGGAATCCCAATCGCGAGGGAAGAGTGTGTCAACCACTGGATCGCTCCTGTCGCAGCCAGAACCCCGAATATCCCGCCCGCGACCGACAACGCTACGGCTTCACCAACGAACATGGCGAGCAGACTTTGGCGCGTGAATCCAAGCGTCTTCAGCACAGCGACTTCGCGAGTTCGTCCGCGAATCGACATGGCCATGGTGTTGGCCGACACCAGGAGGATCGTAAACACAACCGCCCCACAAATACTAAGAATGAAGGCCTTCACATTACCCAACGTCGCCACAAACGACAGTTGGAAGGCTTGCTGGCTTTCAGTCTTGGTGCGCTGTGGCGAATTGCGGAACGCCTCGTCGATCGCCTGCGAGACGGGCGCGACATGGTTGGCCGAGTCAATCTGCGTGATGTACCAGCCAGCCTGCCCTTTGAACCAATCGACCGATTCTTCTAAGTACTTCGTGTTGAAGTACAGCGCACGAACCGGCGGGTCAATGGTGTACATGGCGCGGATGGTCAGTTCCGGTGTTACTGGAAAATAGGGGCTCTGCAAGGTGACACGGTCGCCAATCTTCCACCCATACTTTCTCGCCAACTCAACATCTACTAACGCCCCGGTCCGATCGCGCTGCCAGGCCACGAGTTGGTCCGGTGGAATGATCTTGTCCGATGCTACCTTCGGGTACTCTGCCGGATCAGTCGCGATCTGGGCGAAGGCATTTGCCGCACGGTCGTCCTTGTAGCGGTTTCCAAAATAAGTCATCGGCGCCACGGCGACAACTCCAGGAATGCTGCGAATCTTGTCGCGATAGAAGGCAGGGAGAAAAAAAGCCAGCGAAACTCGGTCGCGGGTAATAATGCGCTTCGCCGCGTCTGGCGTACCCGGATCGAGATAGAACGTGCGCCAGATCGACATCATCAGAGTCAGCAGCAGCAGCGAGAAGCTGATGCTGATCATGGTCAGCAGGCTGCGCCGCTTGTTGCGAAACGTATTGCGTACGACAAAACTGCCCAGCGTCATAAATCGTCCTGAACAAACTTCAGCCGATGTGCCGTAATCCGTCGACAATATTTATGTTGGAAGCGTGGTAAGACGGCACCGCCGCGCTCAACAGTCCAACCAAACCAGAGGTCAGCATGGCGGCAAGCCAGATCCCGGGCGTCACCTTCATGGGAAAGAAGCTGAAGAACTGAGGAGAATGAGTGAGGTCATAAACCATCAGCCAGCCCAGGCCAACTCCAACGAAACCTCCGGCCAACGAGAGCGCGACGGCTTCACTCACAAACAATCCCAGCACGCTGCGCCGCGTGAAGCCCAGAGTTTTAAGCACGGCGACTTCGCGCGTGCGTTCGCGGATCGACATGGCCATGGTGTTGGCCGATACCAGTAAGGTCGCGAACACCACTGCCGAGCAGATGCTCAGAATGAAAGCCTTCACGTTGCCCATCATAGCCACGAACTCGAGGCCGAAAGCCTTTTCGCTTTCTGTCTTCGTGGGCTGCGGCGCGTTGTGGAACGTGTCATCGACGGTGCTGGCGATCTTGCTCACATCCGCGGGGTTGTCTGCCAGAATACTGAATGTCCCGGCCTGCCCCTTGAAGAACGCGACCGCTTCCTCGACATATTTCGCATTGAAGTAAACCGACTTGTTGTCGGGATTGGCATGGAAGATGCCGCGCACGATCAGTTCGAGATTCACGGGGTAAATCGTTCCCTGCAAAACGATCCTGTCGCCCAGTTTCCATCCATATTTCGCGGCTAGCGAAGAGTCCACAATCACACCCTGCCGGTCGCGCTGCCACGCCGTGACTTGATCTGCGGGTATTTCGAGATCCCGGTAGACTTTGAAAAATTCATCGGGATCCGTGCCGAACTGAGCAAAAAAATTCTCCGGCTTCTGATCTTTGTAGATTCCCCCAAACCAAGACACCGGCACCACCGCCACCACCCCGGGCATCGCCCGAATCTTTTCCCGGTAGTAGCCGGGGAGACTGAACGTCAGAGAAACTCGGTGCCGCACCACCAGCCTTTCAGCGGATTCAGGGCTGCCCTGGTCGAGGTAGAAGGCGCGCCATATTGTCATCATCAGCGTGAGCAGCAGCAAAGAGAAAGCGATGCTCAATACCGTCAGTGTGCTGCGGCGCTTGTTGCGAAACGCGTTCTTGGTAACAAACCGGGTTAACGTCATCGGCAAACTCCAGAGCGAACCGGAAGCCAGGCACAGCGGGTAGGAACGTCCGAGCCCACACAGAATAGACGAAGCTGTTCCCGATCGGCAACCGGTCCGGATTCGATTTTTTCCATGCTCCGCATCTCGATCTCGCAACCCTCTTCTACTTTCCTCTTCACTTTCCATACTTGCGCGCGCCGTCCACGCCCACAAGTGGAGATCGTCATCAGGGCGGGATGACAAATGTCACACGAAACTACACATAACATTTACAACCGCTGCGGAGAACCAAAAGTTACGCTGAAATAGCGGGCTCTAACGCGTCACAGCAATGCCGGGCGGCGCCGCTCGTTCTACGCGACTTTCCCTTCGTCCGCCGAAGGCCCATAAAGCGCGGGCACAGAGGCTTCGTTCAGACGCAGATACACGGTCAGTTGTCCGCGATGATGCGCCAGATGACTGAACACCGCGTGCGCGATCATCACGTGCCGCGGACTTTCGTCGAGAACATGCTCGCCGGCCCGGAAGCGCCACGGCGTCAGCAAGTGCTCGTCGGTCGTGTTCCGCAGCGCCTCGCGCGCCTCGACGAGGCTGGTTTCGAGTGCGGTCAATAATTCGCCGCGCTTACGCCACTCGAGCGGTTTGAATTTTGCAGCTGCGGGCGACTTGAAATCCAGTTCATCCTGCTTGATCATCGTGACCACCCACGCCGGCATGGTCGCAACCAGCGACGCCAGATAGCCGAGCGTCATCGATTTCGAATGCGGCTTCCAGTCATTGTGGCCTTCGGGTACGCGCTGAAGTGCGCTGCGCGTGGCCGCCGCTTCGCGCTCCAGTTCCTCCAGGAACATCTCAGTCATTTTCATGATTTCGTTTCCGTTCGACGGTCGACCCTCAACATTGCGGTCAATCGATGTCCGGAACCGTAGCAGGCATTGCGGACAGATTCAGTCCTCGATCTATGCCACAATACATAACATGCTGCAGACCTCAGCCCGGCTGCTCCGGCTCCTGTCGTTATTTCAGGCACAGCGTTATTGGTCCGGAGCCGATCTGTCGCAGCGGCTCGAGGTTACGGCGAGAACTTTACGCCGCGATGTCGACCGCCTGCGCAGCCTGGGCTATCCCGTCCACTCGACCTCGGGAACCGCGGGTGGCTACCAGCTGGGTGCGGGCGCAAACCTGCCGCCGCTCTTGCTTGACGATGACGAGGCCGTCGCCGTTGCTCTCGGGTTGCGCACTTCCGCCAGCGGCAGCGTGGCCGGCATCGAAGAAGCGTCGGTGCGCGGGCTGCTGAAACTCGAGCAAGTGCTCCCGCCGCGGCTACGCCATCGCGTGACCGCGCTGCACACGTTTATTGTGCCGCTTGGCCGTCACGGCCCAACCGTCGACGTGGAGCGTCTTTCGGCCATCGCCGGAGCCTGCCGAGATCATGAAGGGATTCGCTTCAGCTATCACAACCGCACCGGCGCACCTAGCGTCCGCGTGGTGGAGCCGCACCGCCTGGTCCACACCGGATTTCGTTGGTACCTCGTCGCCTGGGACTCTGGCCGCAAAGACTGGCGAACCTTTCGCGTCGATCGCATCGAGGGCAAGCTCAAGACTTCAACGCGATTCAAACCGCGCAAGCCGCCCGAGGGAGATTTTGCCGCTTACGTCTCCAAGTCGCTGTCCCAAGTGCCGTATCCGCACCGCGCTCGCGTGACTTTGTACGCGCCGGCCGACGTTCTCGCCAAGCGCATTCCGCCATCGGCAGGCGTGCTCGAAGCGATCGACGAACGCTCCTGCCTGCTGCACACCGGATCGCACTCGCTCGAGGGAATCACGATCCACTTGTCGCTGCTTGGAGTCGATTTCCGGGTGCATGAGCCTCCGGAGCTCATCGACTACATCCGTACGTTGACCGATCGGCTAGGCCGCGCGATCTCACAACCGGGACAGTGAGAAACTCTGTTTCGAAGCAGCGCGGCTTGAAGCCGCGCCCTTTCAAAGCATTGAAGAAGCACGAGTCTCAGCCGCTTGTGAAACGGCGACCCGCCTACGCCTGCTGCTGAATCCGCCAAGGTTACCCCCGCTCCACCTACTTACCTTGGTAACTCGAAGGTTCTTACGAGCAGCGATATCCTAACGCTACACATTCCCTGGGCCTGTGCCAGCCGGGCGTTTCGCGGCGATGGCGGCAGAGCGGCAGGGGAGCTTTTTGGAAAACGAAAACAATGCCAACGAACATCGGCCCCTTCGAGATTCTTAGTGAGCTGGCGAAATCGCCAACCGGCACGGTCTACAAAGCCAATGACCCTGAGACCGGGCAGACGATTGCCCTAAAAGTAATTCAATTGAGCGCGTTCGGCGAGAGCGCATCGGCGCTCGAACAGGCGCTGCTGGCTGAAGCGGAGACCACGAAATCCGTGAGCAGTCCCAACATTACCCCGGTATTCGGTGCCGGCGTGATCGAAGGCCAGTTCTGCGCTGCCATGGAATACGTGCAGGGCAACAGCATTGCCACCATGCTCGCGCGCAAAGAAGGATTTTCCATCTGGGATCTTCTCGACATCGGCCGGCAATTAGGCGGCGCGCTCGACAGCATCACTTCTCATGGCATTGTGCATTACAGCCTGGAACCCGCCAAGATCATGTGCGGCTGGGACGGCACAGTACGAATTCTGAGTTTAGGCGTTTCGAGCGCGGGCATTTTCGCGACCAGCGTTTCCGAAGGCATGCCAGGAGCTTTGCATTACATGTCTCCGGAGCAGGTGCAGGGACAGCCCACAGACGGCCGGTCGAATCTCTTTAGTCTCGGCGCGATGCTGTACGAGATGGTGACCGAGCGCAAGGCATTCGATGGCGCCGACGCGGAGTCTTTGCGACAGAGAGTCCTCGAGAGCACGCCGGCCGCGCCCATTCAGGTGAATGCGAAAGTGCATCCGCTTCTGAGCGAACTGATCATGAAGGCGCTGGCGAAGGATCCGGCACAGCGCTACCAGACCGGCCGGCAACTGCTGGACGATCTGGAGAAATGCAAAGAATCGAAGCCAGCAGCCGGCAAGAAGCCCGGGGTTGCGGCTCCCGCGAAACCGAATCCGGCGCAAGCCAAGCCCGCGGCCCCGGCGGCCAAACCCGCTGCCCGGCCGACTCCAGCGCCGTCTGCGCCAGCGTCATCCGGTCTGGCGCGGCCTGCGAGTTCGCTGGCGGCTCCACAATCGAAATCAACACTGGCCAAGCCGGCCGAGCGGAAGCTCGATCCGCCGGCGTCGGCGAGCGCGGAAGCTAAGCCCTCGACCCTGGCAAAACCTGTCTCGAAGCTAGCCGTTCCCAAAGCAGCTGCGGCTGCCGCTGGAGTCGGAGGCGGTGATGCGACCTCCGCTTTGCCCGAAGCTTCTGAGCTCGAGGCGCCAAGCCAGCTCGTTGCAGGGTCAGAGTTTCCATCGGCCTCCATGTCGGCAGTGGCCGAGCCGCCAGTTGAATCTCCCGAGCCCGAAGTAGAAACTTTCGAGCCGCAAGTAGAAACCTTTGAGCCCCAGGGTGAAGAAGACACGCCCAGGCTCGCAGTCGATCCCATGATGGCCGAAGGCGGACAGAAGAGCGGCGGTGGTGGCGTCAGCTTTTCCGAGATGACGGAACTGCCTCCACTTAAGGAAGTCTACATACCGCCTCCGCCACCACCGCCGCCGCTTGCGTCGCAGGCCGCGCCTTCCACGTCCACGCGCTTTAGCGGCGCGAAGGAAGATGAGAAGCCGAAGGTCCAGCCGCGCGAAGTGGCGGAGAAGGCGATTAAAGAGATCAAGAACGTTCCGCCCAAGCTCATGCTTTACGCTCTGGGCGGCGCGGCGGCGCTGATCATCGTCATTGGCATTGGCGTCACGATATACATCCATAGCTTGGGCAGCGATGACGATGGCGGAGCGCGCACCACCGCCGTGAGCGAGGCTCCGGCGCAGCCCGAGGCCAGCCAGGCGGCGCCTGAAAAGACGCCGGCGCCTGCACCGGTGCCCGTTGCCAAACCTCGTGAGGAAACTCCGGAACCCGACGCGAGTGCGGAGGAGCCCGCTCCGTCGCACGGCCGAAACGCTAAGAGGAAAGCACCGACGCCCGCAGCCGTCATTCCTGGACAGCTCGCCATTGACTCGACGCCGCAGGGAGCGCAGGTGCAGGTCGACGGCAGAAGTGATCCGAGCTACGTCACGCCCTTTGTGCTGACGAGTATTCAGCCGGGGCCGCATTCCATTACCGTCAGCAGGCCAGGCTTCACGACCGACACGCGGTCTGTGACAGTCACTTCCGCCAATCGGGCGACCACCGTGATCCACCTGGCGCAGCTGATGGCTACGTTGATTGTGAAGAGCGATCCGGCGGGTGCCAACATCTACGTCGACGGCCGCGATGTGGGGCCGAAGACGCCGGCGCAGGTCAGCATCGATAAAGGCCAGCACGTGGTGCTCGTCCGCATGTCAGGATATCTCGACGAAACCATGAACGGGCAGTTTGTGCTGGGGCAGACTTTCAACTTCTCGCCCACGCTGCGGCCACTCGGCAACACTGACAACATCAAGACGGTTGGAAAAATGTCGAAACTGTTCGGCGGGAAGGGCGCGGCGCCGGGGCAGGCGACGGTCAGCATCCGCACCCAGCCTAAGGGCGCGCAGATCGCGATCAACCAGCACATGCTGGAGAAGGGCTCGCCGGTCGATATCGCCCTCGATCCGGGAAACTATGTGATCGACATTTCGCTCAGTGGGTATGCTCCGATCCACAAGATTATTACCGCTGATTCGGGCGGTAAGGTCGTGGTCGACGAAATCATGCAGCGGCAGTAGGGCAGTGTACGACGGTCTGGACCAGTCGATGCCTCTGCCTCTCGTTCGTTTTCTGGAACCTTGGGATTGGGAATAGGCTTTCCGAGCTGCGCCCTTGATACCCCCCTCCCCCCCTTATTTTCCCTAAAATCTTCATTCTTAATGGCTTGTGAGTCGCGGGTCAGGCGGGGCCTGGGCAAAATCTTGAGCCGCAAGGACTTGCTGCTAAAATACGCCGGAATAAGGACTTAGGGTCAGACGGTGCCGGCGGCGATCCCGGCTTGGGGTCGGCGGTCGAAAGATTGTTGCCCTCGCGCATGGAACCAGCTTGCGCGTTCTGAAATCCTCAGTAAAGGTTGTTCGTCACATGAGCTGGAATTATTTCTGTGGAAGGCTGTGGAAAAAAGTCGAGTGGACGTGTGAAATGTCCTTTCTGCCCCCGGTTTTCGGTTGTGGTACAACGTTGTCATCATGCAAACGCTCGAATTCACTCGGGCCCTCGAAGAAATAGTCAAAGAACTCAAGATTAACGAGATAGTCGCCATCCTTCTACGATGGCTGCCGGTGCCCACCCCAAACGCTGCGATACCCGAGCCAGAGAAGGACAAGTTTCAGGCGCTGGTATTGTCTTCGCATTCGGGCTACGACCACCTAATGCTTGTCCGACGGACCCGAACGATCTTAGAAAAACTGCAACTCGATGAACTATATGACGCGGCACGGTGGAGGCGCTTGGTAGTATCGCTTTCAAGCGCACCTAATACGCACACCCTTCGGACTGTTTCCGAGTGGTATGCCCTGTATGAGGCGCTGAGATCCTTGCTGAGACTTCAGACAGCCTGCAAGGACCTTCTTGAAACTGCGAAGGTGGGGAAACTTGATCCATCAGATGGAATCCTCGAACTAGAGATTGTCGATTATGACGGAACAGGAATTGGAACTGACAGGCTCATAAGAATTGTCGTTACCGTAACCAATCTATACAACCACCTGTCGCGTGTCCTGGACGTTCATGACTCCAAGCTCACGTTCAAGTACTTCGACTCAGGAAGCGGCTTCCTCTTAGGGATATTGGGCGGGAAGAGCGTTATAGAAAGCATGAGCAACGTGATTTTCCAGTGGTGGGACAAGATAAAGTTCCGGGATTATGACACCTTCGACCGCAGGATGAATGCGGTCTCTAAGAGTCTAACTGTGATGACGACCGTGACCGAGGCCGTGGCCAACGGGGTCATCGACCCTGAAACAGGCGAAAACATGAAGCGGCGGATTTGCCAAGAAACCGACCGTCTCATTGGGCTGGGCGCAACACTTCCGCTGAAGGAAACCACCGAGATTGACGAACGAACACTTCTGATCGAGAAGCGGGACACAAAGCTTCTGGGAACCGGTCTGCCTAGCGGATTTGGCGAAGAGGAACCAGATAAAGCTGGAAGCTCCTAAAGGGAGGGCGCGACAAAACGCGCGGCAGCATGAACAACCCTTGGACAATAGCGGGAGGAATCCTGATTGCGGTCGCCCTCTGGTACATCGGTCGATTCGTTGTTGCTTTCATCGACCTGCTGCTGTTCGGGCGAAACCTTGAACGGAAGGAAAAGGCGGAAGCGAAGCCAGTGCTTGTGTGCAGTAAGTGTGGCGACAGAGCGTGGGGAGGGCGACTGGGTGGAATATCTACTGACCTCTGTAAAGCTGTGATCGTAAGCAGAGAGGAATTCGACAAGGCGAGGTGCAAATGAGGTTCAAAATCCTGCTCGTAATGCTGGGCTTCGCAGCCTCGCAAGCCGTCAACCACATTCCACAAGCGTTCCTTAAGGGTTCTTACGCCCAGGAAATTCCCGGAGGCGCTGTGACCGACTACACGGCGGTGGTGACAGTGGACGGCTGGAAGTATTCGCTGGAATGCAGGAGCGTCCACAGCGAAGATTTTCCGCTCCACAACACGACGTGCCAGTGGCCGCTACCGAAGAAATTCGACTGGGAGCCTGAACCGGAAGGCGACGTAATCGTGAAAGAGAGAGTCACCGTTTGCAAGCAGTCGGAGCAAACTTTCGGATGTTTGCAAGATGAGGAGGGGGGGGTGTGGAAGATACACAAAATGTGAGCTGATCTGGGGCTGGCCTATTCATAGATTTTATTTCGCCTGCGCCATTCCAGCAGCTAGGCTGCCCCCCTCGCCGCGGTTTTCGACGAGTGGATACCACAGTCCTCTAGCTCTTGTTCCCTCGTCTTATTCGGTATTGGACAATGGAGCGGGGGAAGCTGAACTGAGCGTGCGCCGGATCGGATGATAAAAACCCCGACGAGGGGGCCGCTTGGCTTGCGCGTTAGGCCGGTTTAGCGGGAGATCCTTCGCTACGCCTGAAAGGCGGCTTCGCTCAGGATGACAGATTCGTGTAGGGGCCGCTGGCGCGGCGCTGAAGCGCCGCTCTTCCACGTTACTGCACGCGGCACGTTGGCCCGCAGACCCGACCGCTCACGCCAGCAGGCTGTTCCGGGGTGATCCGATCGAATCCGAGGGAGCGTCATCGGCGGGTTTTCTGTCGTCCCTACGGGGCTTGGTTTTGTTTTGTCGGGCTGCTGTCGCGGCGCTGAAGCGCCGCTCTTCCACGTTACTGCACGCGGCACGTTGGCCCGCAGACCCGACCTCTCACGCCAGCAGGCTGTTCCGGGGTGATCCGATCGAATCCGAGGGAGCGTCATCGGCGGGTTTTCTGTCGTCCCTACGGGACTTGGTTTCGTTTTGTCGGGCTGCTATCGCGGCGCTGAAGCGCCGCTCTTCCACGTTACTGCATGCGGCACGTTGGGCTGCAGACCCGACCGCTCACGCCAGCAGGCTGTTCCGGGGTGATCCGATCGAATCCGAGGGAGCGTCATCGGCGGGTTTTCTGTCGTCCCTACGGGACTTGGTTCCGTTTTGTCGGGCTGCTGTCGCGGCGCTGAAGCGCCGCTCTTCCACGTTACTGCATGCGGCACGTTGGGCTGCAGACCCGACCGCTCACGCCAGCAGGCTGTTCCGGGGTGATCCGATCGAATCTGGAATCAGATGGTAGGGGCCGGGCCGCCCTCGTCTCTCGCGCCTCCAAAGGGTTGTGGAAAACTCCGAGCCGGCCCGGCGGAGCGGGGCTTTCGGCAGCTCCTGGATAACGTCAATTCACATTCAATTCACATTCGTGCAACTGCCGCGAAACATTCGGCATATATGGTTGCACTCCAGCCCCGATCCGGAGACCGGATTGAAAGACTGCGACAGTGGGGTCGCGGTCCTCAGCGCCCTGACCGCGGGGTACAGGAGAACTTATGATGAAGAAGCTGAATTTTGAAGCTCCCAGGAAGACGATGGCCTTTCTAATGGCCTTGACCATTGCACTGGGACCAAGTGCCGCGCCCGCGTGGGCGGCCTCCAATGCATCGACGCCCATCAAGCATGTGGTCGTGATCTTTCAGGAAAATATTTCCTTTGATCACTACTTCGGAACTTATCCCAACGCGCTGAACCCTCCGGGGGAACCGGGGTTCCATGCGCTGCCTGGAACTCCTACGGTGAATGGTCTCACTAACGCTTTGCTGAATAACAATCCCAACCTGAACCCGGCCAACGGCACGGGCGCCACCAATCCGTTCCGGCTGGATCGTACGCAGGCCGTGACCGCCGATCAGAACCATGACTACACCGCTGAACAGGAAGCCGACGACATGGGAGCGATGGACTTGTTTCCGGAATTCGCGGGTTCGGCTGGGCCGCCGCCTTCGGGCGCGCCCGTGGTCAGCACGAATGGCCTGAACCTGGGCTACTACGACGGCAACACGGTCACTGCATACTGGAATTACGCCCAGCACTTTGCCATGAATGACAACTCTTTCAGCTCGACTTTTGGTCCGTCGACGCCGGGTGTGATTAACCTGGTGTCAGGGCAGACCAATGGGGCGACTGCTGGAAGTGGCGGCACGGTCGATGGCGGAAACGGATCGCTGACGATTATCGGCGACCCCGACCCGCTCAACGATGTTTGCTCGGGCAACAGCCAGGCGCAACTCGGGGGAAAGAACATTGGCGATCTGCTGACTGCGGCGGGCGTGAGCTGGGGCTCGTTTATGGGCGGATTTAATCTGACTCTCAAGAATGCCGACGGGTCGACTGGTTGCAATCGGGATTCGACGGGGCTGGCGGGCACCACTGGGGACTACATTCCGCACCACTCTTTCTTTGGGTACTGGGCTTCGACGGCGAATCCGACGCATGCCCGGCCGAAATCCGTTGCTGAAATTGGAAACGCTGGCCCGGCTAACCACAACTATGATGTTCTGGATTTCTATGACGCGGTTCAGCATGGAAATTTTCCGGCCGTCAGCTTCATCAAGGCTCCGGGATACCAGGACGGGCATGCCGGTTACTCCGATCCTCTGGATGAGCAGAATTTCGTAGTGACCCTCATCAACTTCCTGCAGCTGCAACCGTCGTGGAAAGAGACTGCGGTTGTGATTCTTTACGATGACTCGGACGGCTGGTACGACCATCAGTTGGCGCCTCTCGTGAACCAATCCACCGGCACGTCGGACGCGCTGACGGGGACGAACGCTTGCGGGACCGGCGGGTTGTCTCTGCCGGGCATTGGCTCGGGCAATCCCCACGCGCTAGGTCGCTGCGGGTACGGACCGCGGCAGCCGTTGCTCGTAGTTTCACCCTGGGCGAAGGCGAACTTTGTCGATCACACAACTACCGACCAAACTTCGGTGATCCACTTCATTGAGGACAACTGGCTTGGGGGAACGCGCATTGGGCAAGGGTCGTTTGACACAATCGCGAGCTCGATTAGCCAGATGTTCGATTTCAAGGTGCACCGAACGGACGGCGATCTGCTTCTGAACCCGAAGACTGGCGAGCCGCTTCCCGTGGGACAACCCTGACGGACTCGGGCCGCCGATGGCTTCTAGCGGCGGCCCGACGACTTACAAGTTATACGGAATAGACCGGATAAAAACAGACCAGGCCTGCGAGGCTCGTGAACTCGCGTGCCTGGTCTTCTTATGAGTGCTGTATGCTGGCGAATCGGGGAGGATCGGCGGAGTGTCCGTTACGAGACGAAGGTTTTTGCAGCAGAGCGGGATGACCGGTGCCGCTCTGATGTTTCAGCACCCAGCGCGGCGGCAAGCTGCGCCTGCGCTCAAGCCGGTGCTTGATCCGAATACGCTGGCACAGTTTGTGGACCCGCTGCCTATCCCCGAAGTTGTGCGGCCGATTGAATTGCGGCCGAGTCCGGCCGATCCCACGGTCAAAATCCCGTACTATCGGCTGCCTATGCGCGAAATCGAGAGCAAGGTTCACCGTGATATGAAGCCGACGCTGTTGTGGGGCTTCGGCTCGTCGTCTCCGGGGCCTACTTTGGAAACGCAGAGAGGCCAGGGAATGCTCGTCGACTGGGCGAACGAATTGCCGAAAGAGCATTTCTTGCCCATCGACCATAGCCTGCACGGAGCAGAGGCCGATAAGCCGGAGGTTCGTACGGTGATTCATTTGCATGGCGCCAAAGTGCCGGCGGAGAGTGATGGATATCCTGAGAACTGGTACGTGCCCGGTAAATCCGCTCTTTATTACTATCCCAACGAACAGGATGCTGCCTTGCTTTGGTATCACGACCACGCCATGGGAATTAACCGGCTCAATGCCTATGCGGGGCTTGTGGGACTTTGCATCGTCCGGGATCCGGTGGAAGATGCGCTGAACCTGCCGCGGGGAAAATACGAAATTCCTCTCGTGCTTTATGACCGCATGTTCGACCAGGCGGCCCAGCTCTACTATCCGGTTGCGGCGCCGCCGCGATCGCCATGGGTGCCGGAATTTTTCGGGAATGCAGTCCTGGCGAACGGGAAGATATTTCCTTACCTGGAAGTCGAGCCGCGCAAATATCGTTTTCGAGTACTCAACGCGGCCAACAGTAGATTTCTTCGTCTGTCACTTTCCAGCGGACAGATATTTCACCAGATCGGAACGGATCAGGGTCTTCTGCCCGCGCCGGTTGCGTTGCAGTTGGTTTTGCTGGCTCCTGCCGAGCGAGCGGATCTGATTCTCGATTTTAGCGACCGTGCTGGCGAGAAGGTCGTCCTCAACAACGGCGTAGTGCCAATCATGCAGCTCAAGGTCATGCGGGGTAAGTCGGCGGATTCGAGTTCGCTGCCGCCGGTGCTGCGGCCCGTGCCCAGGATTGCCGAGAGCGAAGCGGTCAAGACCCGGACGCTGACGCTGGGAGAACTCGACGACACGAAAGAAGACCCGGTCAACATGCTCCTGAACAACACCCACTGGAACATGCCGGTCACCGAGAACCCAGCTCTGAATACGGTTGAGATCTGGAGCCTGATCAATCTGACTGAAGACTCGCACCCCATTCACCTTCACCTGGTGCGCTTCCAGATATTGGACCGGCGCCGCTTCGATGCCTTCGCCTATCAGAACCGCGGGATTCTTCGCTACCGTGGAGACGCGACTCCGCCAGAGCCCAACGAGGCGGGCTGGAAAGACACGGTGCGGGCCGATCCTGGAATGATTACTCGCATCATCGTGCGCTTCGAAGGTTACGTGGGCCGCTATGTGTGGCATTGCCACATTCTGGAACACGAGGACAATGAAATGATGCGGCCGTATGACGTGATTGCTGCGCGTTAGCGTTCGAGCTTGGGCAATAGCGCCATCTCGATCACTGTGGCTTCCTGGGTTATTTTGCAGGTAGGGCAGACGTACAAAACTCTTTGTCCGATGTTTTAGTTGGGCAACTTAAAGTTCACAGTGACGACGGTCTGAATGTCGACGGGTTCGCCGTTGAGCAGGTACGGCTTGTACTTCCACTGTTTGACGGCGTCGGCAGCGGCCTTGGCCAGTTGCGGGTCTCCGCTCACGATTTTGACGTGAGTGATGTCGCCACTCTTCGAGATCGTCGTCGTCAACTCAACGGTGCCGTCAATCCGCATGGCCAGAGCAGCCTTGGGATAGACAGGCGAGACTTGATGGATCAGCAATCCGCGCGATACGCCTTGCGAGATACTCACGGTCTGCAGCACGGGCTTGGGCACGCTTGCAGTGCTGCCCAGGTTCGGCGGTGGCGCGGCGGCGCCGGTGGATGCGATCCCGGTCATGCTGGGAGCCGGAGCGTCGGGCGCTGGCGCTGCGGCATGTAAGATCGGAGCGGTACCTCCCTTGACCATCAGGGGCGCGGAGGTTGATTTCGCGGATCCAGTTTTGTCGGATCCAGTTTTGTCGGATTCAGCTTTGTCCGATCCAGTCTTATCCGATCCAATCTTGTCCGACCCGGTCTTCTCCAACCCGGAGGTTTTCCCCGAGGCGGGCGGGGTCGATCCCGTGGGCTTGGTAGAAAACGGCGCGGTTGCGTCCGGAGAACGGGCTTCATCGTTCGCGCTCGTCGTCGAGCTGGCGCTGGGCTGCGAACCGGATAAAGATGTAGAGTCTGTCGGCGTGGTGCCAGGTGCCGTCGAAGTCGGGACGTTGCTTGCTGCTGCTGGCTTAGAAGCAGGCGGTGTCGGTTTCGTGGGCGTGAGCGCGGGCGCGGGCGCGGCAATTCGCACCGGCTGGCTGACGCTGCCTTTGTATTGCGTCCAGCCGTAAACAAGAGCTGCGCCGACAAGTACGACGGCGGCCACTCCCAGGAAAGTTTTCTTGCTCTTGCCGGTTTTTTCTTCTGGTAAATTAGCTCCGCCAAATGTGAATGCCGGCGCTGCTCCGATATAACCGGAGTCGCTCGCCTCCGGCTTGTCTACCGGAGAATCGATTTCAGGCTTCAACAATGTCGCTTCCGAGGTGGTGGCGTTTTCAAGCGATATTTCCGCGAACTGAGGTTCCTCGGCTTCACGGGCTGGAGCGGGCGCGCTGGCGGCTCCGCCACCGTGCATACCCGGCAAACCGGCGCTCGACGCGGGCTTCGCGGGCAGAGCGGACGGCATCGAAGAGGGCAACTTCATGGCTCGCGTGGGAAGCGCTGCGATCCTGGCGGACGCACTCTGAGCGGGCGCCGTAGGCGCGAAACCGGAATTTTCCGAACTGATTGCAGGTAGATCTTCCGCAGGCGCTGCACTGTGTCCCATGGCCGGCGCAGGGCTACTCACAGGAGGTTGCGCAGCCGGAGCATGCGCAGCGGGAATCGAAGTCGAGGGTGTTGCCACCGCAGGGCGCGTCGGTTTGAAGACGGGCTTGGCTACTGGTGGCGCTGCCGGACGCGAAGGCGCAACTGCCGAGGGTTTCGCGGGAACTGCTGGCCGCGCGGGCGGTACCACGGGCTTGGCTGCGACGGGCTTTGCGGGGGCAGATGCCACGGGCAGCGTCGTAGTTCCAGGCGCAGTGGTGGCGCCCGGTTTAGCCGGATCGCCCTTGCGCAGAAGTCCGCGGGCCACGCGCAGGGTTCCTTTGGATTGCTCAATATTGATGGGTTTGGTCAGGACGAGGTTGGCTCCGATTCGAAACGCTTTGGCCACCCCCGCCTGACCTTCCACAACAGCTACGGCAAGCGACGCCTGGTTGGACGTCGAGTTGCGCGCGCTCTTGAATAAAAGTGTGGCATTCTGCTCGTTATCGCAGTCGACCACGACAGCGTCGAAGTGTTGGCCCATCAGCTTCTTGACTGCAGCGAAAGGTTCGAGGCAGGCCTCGACGTTAAACTCGAGCTCGTTCAGGACTTGCGTCACTGTGCGAGCGGTCTTTTCATCGGGACAGAAGAGAAGAGCTTCGTAACCCATACCAAGGTCATCGTAGGTACAGGCGTAAGTCCGGGCAAGTTACGGGAGTAATTCGCGATCATGGGAATTTTGTGGTGTTTGAGGCCGCAGGTTCCAAGGGTCTTGGGTCTTCGGTCATGGGTCTTGAGATTTTTCGAGCCTGAGGCCCAACTCACAAGACCCTGCTTTGTCGTGTCATACAATAGCGCGCGATGAAGATGCGGCTGCCGCTGTGGCTCAAGATTGCGTGGACGGTTTGGCTGATCGTGTGGGCGCCGGTTTACTGGCGGCAATATGGAGCGCAGAATTTTCTCTTCTACTGCGATCTGGGAAATGTGCTGATCGGAATTGGTTTGTGGCTGGAGAGTCCGCTGATTTTCTCGTGGGCGGCTTCGGGACTGCTGTTATTTCAAACGCTCTTTACGGTTGATCTGGTCGGGGCTCTACTGACTGGGCATCATCTCATCGGCGGCACGGAATACATGTTCGATCCGAGTCTGCCGCTAACGATCCGCGTGCTGAGCCTGTTTCACGTGGTCACGCCGCCGCTGCTCTTGTGGGCGATCTGGCGTTTGGGATATGACCCTCGCGGGTGGAAGCTGCAGACGCTGATGACTTGGATTGTGGTGCCAATCAATTACTTCTGGCGGCCTGAATTCGATGTGAACTTCGCACGCGGATTGTTTTTTCATGAGCAGCATGTGATGCCGGGGTGGGCTTATCTCCTTGGATATCTGGCTGTCGTGCCAATGTTTGTTTATTTCCCGACGCACTTATTTCTGCAATGGCTGAGCGTACGGTGGAAGCCTCGGGGTTTGTCATCCTGAGTGGAGTGGCGGCTTGGCGAAAGCGAAGCCGCGACGGAGTCGAAGGATCCCTACTACGCTACCCGTCGCGGTGGCTATAGGGAGCCTTCGACTGTGTTTCCCGTTCGTTTCACGAACGGGAAACTTCGCTCAGGATGACAAGTCGCGAAGTTCATCAGGAGATCTAGCGGGTCCTGCTGGAATCATCTTGGGGCTTGCGGACGGCGGACTCTGGTTGCGGGTACTCGATTGATCCTTTGAATTGAGAGATGTCGTCGGCGTGGAAGTCGGGGAAGGGCAGCTGTTTGCCATCGCGCAGATCGGCAATTTTCTTGACGGCGTTGTCGGCTTTTTCCTTTTCAACTCCAGCATCGCGGCTCAGGTAGAGCGTCTGCGACGGCAGCGCCAGGCCGCCGCCGGAGTCTTCCAGCACATCCATTATTCGCAGCAGCAGGTCTTCGCGGATGGCGGCGAATTCGTTGAAGTCGCGGGTCAGGACGTAGGCGAACACCTCCAGGCTGAGAGAGCTGCCGGAGATGTCGATGAGGCGCACGCGAACCGACTTGGTCTCGACCTTCGCGTGGCTGTAGAGCAGGCGGCGAATTTCTGCGAGCACGAAGCGAACATGGTCCGCTTTGCTCTCGGGACGCAGGCCGAGTTTCGTTGTGAAAAGAATCTTGTCGCGGCGGCTGAGGTTTTCGAGGTTAATGGTCGCTACAGTGCCGTTGGGGATGGCGACCAGAGTGCGTTCATCGGTGCGGATGCGCGTGGAACGCAGGCCGATGTCTTCGACGACGCCGGTGCGATCGCCGAAGCGGCAAACGTCCCCGACGCGGAAGACCTCATCCCAGAGAACGGCAACGCCGCCAAAAAGATTTGCAATGGTCTGCTGCGCGCCGAAGCCGATGGCCAGGCCTCCAATGCCGAGGCCGGCAAGCGCGGTGCTCATGTTGAAGCCGAGGTTGCCGAGGATCGCAAGAACGCCGAAGCCGAAGATTACCGTCTTGAGGAAGCGCTCACCCAGGAGCATGAGCGATCCGGTGCCGGCGTGGCCGCGAGCCAAAGCGCGGTTGCGCACACCGAGCAGCAGCCATCGCACTACGCGCCAGGTAATCCAAGTCACACTGACGATGAGGGCGACGTAGGCGAGTTGAAAATAATAGTGGCGCGGCAATAGCGCGATTCCCAGGTAGCGGACAAAAAACTCGTGAGCCAGCGTGCCGGTAAGTAGCCACGCAGGCGCCGAAACTGAGCGCCAGTTCGCGACCTCCAACTGTCCGCGCCGCCGCGCCCACCAGCGCACCGGAATCTTCAACACAACCAGCGCGAGCCAGCCAATTGCCGCCGCTACGGGCAGTGCGAGCAGCATCGCCAGCCACTGCCATAAGGGCACGCCCCCGATCTTGTGTTTGACCAGGACGCTCGGCAGTTTGCTCTCGACCTGCCTGGCTTCGACCTGATCGTAGAGTTCTGGAACTTTGGCCAGAGTTTCGGAAGAGATCAGCCAGATTCTTCCGGCGCTCGGGTCCGACACGCGCACCAGATCGAGATCGTCCTCGACATCGCCGGACGACATGGCGCCGAGCCGTTGCTGGCCGAGTGGAACACCTTCCTGCGGAATTCCCTGCGCCTGGGTAAAGTTCCCGATGCGTATGCCGGCTGCGGCCGAGCTGTTCAACACTGCATTCAGCTGGCTGGCGAGTTCGTCGCCTTCGGATTGGCGGCGTGCCGCGGTCATCTGCAGATACTGCGCTGCGATGCTGTAGTTGCCCGACTGCGCTGCTTGCAGAAATCCGAGGACGGCGCCGGAGGGAGTGGTGCGGCCCAGAGGATCGCTGGGTGAGTTGGTGGTGGCTGTGGGGGAAGACGGCAGGACGCCACTCAGTGGCGATTGCGCCGCCGACGGAAGAGCGACAAGGAAGGAAAATGCGAGAAGCAATAACGTCTTGGGGAATGAGGACATGATTGTTCTTCCAACCCGAAAGTCTATCCCCGCTTGGGGCGGTAGATGTCCGTGGGGGTGCCGTAGAAAACTTCGGCAGAATTCATGAATGTTTCCGAGAGCGTGGGATGCGGGTGAATGGTCATCGCCACGTCGCGGGCGAGCGCAGCCATTTCGATGGCGAGCACGCCTTCGGCGATCAGTTCACCGGCGCCGACACCGACAATGCCGACTCCGAGCACACGCTCAGTCTGGGGGTCGACGAGCAGCTTGGTCATACCCTCGGGGCGGTCGAGCGTGACGGCGCGGCCGGAGGCGGCCCAGGGAAATTTCGCGACTTTGATTTCGCGGTTTTCATTTTGCGCCTGGGTTTCCGTCAGGCCGCACCAGGCGACTTCAGGATCGGTGAAGACGACGGCGGGAATCGCGTTCGGCTCGAAGGCGACTTTGTGTCCGGCAATGGCTTCGGCGGCAGTGCGGCCCTCGTGCATTGCTTTGTGCGCGAGCATGGGTTCGCCGACTACATCGCCAATCGCGTAGATGGATGGATCGTCCGTCTGCAATTGCTTGTTCACTTGAATGAAGCCGCGCTGGCCGAGTTGCACGCGCGTTTTTTCGAGGCCTGGGATTTCTGAGTTTGGCTTACGGCCGACGGAGACGAGCACGCGGTCAAAAACTTTCTCTTGCGCGTTGCCGTCTTGTGCTTTGAGCGTCGCGCGAATGCCGGTGCCTTCGTCCTTGACCGAAGCGACGGTGGTGTTGAGCAGGATGGCGTCGAACATTTTTTCGAGACGCTTGTGCAGCGGGAGAACCAGGTCGCGATCAGCGCCGGGGAGCAGTCCGGGGAGCATTTCCACCACTGTGACGCGCGTGCCCAGCGCGGCGTAGACAGACCCGAGTTCGAGCCCGATGTAGCCGCCGCCGACCACCAGCAGAGTGCCGGGAATGTCTTCGAGATTCAGCGCGCCGGTGGAATCCATGATGCGGGGCGTGTCGAGTTTCAATGTCGGGACGATCGCGGGGCGGGAGCCGGTGGCGAGGATGATGCGGTCGAAGGCGAGCGATTGCGTCGAGCCGTCGGCCCTGGCGATTTGCAGCGTGTTGGAATTTTCGAAAGCGGCGCGGCCCTGGATGTAGGTGACTTTGCGTTGCTTGGAGAGAATGCCGAGGCCGCCGGTGAGTTTCTTGACGACGCCTTCTTTCCATGAGCGCAGACGGGGCAGATCGATTTTTGGGGCGGTGAAATCGATGCCCCAGTTCTTCGCCTGCTCCGATTCCTCGATCAGCTTGGCCACGTGCAGCAGCGCCTTCGACGGAATGCAGCCGCGGTACAGGCAGACTCCGCCTGGATTGAGTTCAGGGTCGATGAGCGTGACGGTCATGCCGAGGTCCGCGGCAAGAAATGCGGCGGCGTATCCTCCGGGACCGGCGCCGACGACGGCAATATTGAGAGATGGCGTATCAGACATGATTAAGATTTCTCGTAGAGACGTTGCAAGCTAAGTCTCTACGATCGGTTTCCTCATCCCTGCACCGACAGCAGGAACGGTTGTTCAAACGCTTCAGCGATCCAGCGCAGGAAGCGCGCGGCGTCGGCTCCGTCGATCAGGCGGTGATCGTAGGAGAGCGACAGCGGCAGAATCAGGCGCGGCTCGAACTTGCCACCGTCTTTACTCTCGATCCACTCCGGCTCCATGCGCGATCGCGAAAGGCCGAGGATGGCAACTTCGGGATAATTCACAATGGGCGTAAAGCCGACGCCGCCGATTCCACCAAGATTCGTAATCGTAAACGTCCCACCCTGCATTTCCTCGGGTGTAATTTTCTTGTCGCGCGCTTTTTTGGAGAGCTGCGACAACTCAACCGCCAGCTCGACAATATTTTTCTTGTCAACGTCGCGAATCACCGGAACCAGGAGGCCGCGATCGGTGTCGGCGGCCACGCCGATGTTGATGTACTGCTTGTAGACGATTTCTTCCTTTTCGATGTCGATGCTGGCGTTGAACTGCGGAAAAACTTTGAGCGCTGCGGAGCAGACTTTCAGCGCGATCGCCGTGACCGTCATTTTGCCGCCCGCTTCTTCGGCCTTCGGAGCGAACCGGGCGCGCAGTTGCTCGAGTTCGGTGATGTCGGCGCGGTCATGTTGCGTAACATGCGGAATCGTATTCCACGCTTCGGCTAAATGCTCGGCAGTTTTGCGGCGAACTCCGCGCATGGAGACGCGCTCGACTTTGCCCCACTTGGCGAAATCGGGCAGTTGGGGTTGAGCGAAATGTCCAGCGCGCGGCGGGGCCTGGGCGGCGGCGGTCACGGCGGTCAGCAGTGCTTTTGCGTAGGCCTTGACGTCGTCTTCGCTGATGCGTCCGCCCGGGCCTGTGCCTTTTACTTCGTAGATATCGACTCCGACCTCGCGGGCAAAACGCCGGACGTGCGGCGCGGCGGGAATCGGCTGCCTATGTTCGGTACCCGCAACTTTGCCCAGCTGCACCGGCATGCTGAAGGCCGGGGTCGGCAACTGGGGCTGATCGGGGGGCAGCGCCTGTTCTTCTGTCTTGCCTTCGGCGCGGATGGCCGCCTGAAATGCGAGACGCGCGCCGTGTTGTCCGGAGACGTGTTCGACCGGTGCGTTACGCACGCGCTGGGTTTCGGCTTGGGGCGGGGCTCCGCCTTCGAGCGTGAAGATCACTTGTCCGACTTTGACCTTCTCGCCCTCTTTGACTTTGACCTCTTTGACGATGCCACTCACCGACGACGGAACCTCGACGACGGCCTTATCGGTTTCGAGTTCCATGACCGGCTGGCCTTCTGAAACTTTCGTGCCGGGGGCGATCATCAGGCGAACCAGATCGCCTTGGGAAATATTTTCTCCGAGTTCGGGTAACTTGAATTCGCTGGGGCCGGGGGCGCTCGCGACCGGCGTGGCAGGAGCGGCTGCTACGGGCGCCGGCTGCGGAGTTGATGTCGGGGGTTTTTGAGGAGCCGGAGCCGGCGCAGGGTCCTGTGCCGCGGCTTGCGGAGAAGTCTTGGACTCGGCCCCGTCGACCGTGAAGATGACCTGGCCGACTTTGATCTTGTCGCCCTCTTTGACGCGGATTTCCTGGACGGTCCCGCTGACTGACGATGGAACTTCGACGACGGCCTTGTCGGTTTCGAGTTCCATGACCGACTGGCCGGCGCTGACGGTTGCCCCGGGTGCAACCATGAGGCGCACCAGGTCGCCCTGTTCGATGTTTTCTCCCAGCTCGGGAAGTTTGAATTCGATCACCGCGTCCGTTCCTTTTCTCGGGTCTTCATATCAGTCTCTACGTCGCAGCCACAGGGGCTAAAGCCCGCGCCAATACTGCTCGCTTCACGCGGCGCTGAAGCGCCGCTCTTCCACTTCTAGCTGATCGCCGGATTCACCTTTTCTAGCTGATCGCGGGATTGGCCTTGTCGGAATTGATCTCCAGTTCCTGGATCGCGCGCTTTACCACATCGGTGCCAATTTTGTTTTCCCGCGCCAGCGCTCCGAGTGTAGCCAGCACGATGTGTTTTGCGTCCACTTCGAAGAAGTCTCGCAGGGCTACGCGGCTCTCGCTGCGCCCGAAGCCGTCGGTTCCTAGCGAGACCAGTTGTCCTGGCACCCACTTGCCTAGACTTTCCGGCAGTACCTTCATATAGTCGGACGCCGCGATGAACGGGCCGGCAGCATCTTTCAACATTTGCGTGACGTATGGAACCTTCGCGGCCTCTCCGGGATGCAGCATGTTCCAGCGTTCGCAATCGTTGGCGTCGCGATAAAGTTCCTTGTAGCTGGTCACACTCCACACGTCGGCGCCGACTCCGTATTTTTCTTCCAGAATCTGCTGCGCTTTCAAGACTTCGAACATTATCGCGCCACTGCCCAGCAATTGGGCGCGCAGTTTGGCATCGCTCTTGGCCGAAGTTTTGAACCGGTACAAACCTTTCAGCACGCCCTCGCGAACGTTGCCCTCGGTCGGCATCCCGGGCATGTGCAACGGTTCGTTGCCGACGGTCAGGTAATAGAAGACCGATTCCTGATCGACGTACATGCGCTTGATGCCATCCTGAATAATGATTGCGATCTCATAGGCGAACGCAGGATCGTACGCGTGCAGGTTCGGCACGGGAAGCGCGAGCACGTGGCTGTGGCCGTCCTGGTGCTGCAGGCCTTCGCCTGCCAGCGTGGTGCGGCCGGCGGTGCCGCCGACGAGGAATCCGCGGCAGCGCATGTCGGCTGCGGCCCAGATCAGGTCGCCGATGCGCTGGAAGCCGAACATTGAATAATAAATAAAGAAGGGAATCGTGTTGATTCCGTGATTGGCGTAGGCCGTGCCCGCGGCGATGAACGAGCACATCGATCCGGACTCGGTAATGCCTTCCTCGAGGATCTGCCCGTTCTTGGCTTCTTTGTAGTAGAGCAGCGTGTCCATATCGACGGGTTCGTAGTTCTGGCCCACGCTTGAATAAATACCCACCTGCCTGAATAAAGCTTCCATGCCGAAAGTGCGGGCTTCGTCGGGAACGATAGGCACGATCAGCTTGCCGAGTTCGGGATCGCGCAGCAGCTTCGCCAGCAATCGCACGAAGACCATCGTGGTCGAAACTTCGCGACCCTCGGTGCCTTTGTGAAATTCCTCGAAGTGCGCATCCGGTACGGCTTTCAGCGCCTCGGCCCGCACTCTGCGCGTCGGCATGTAGCCGCCCAGCTGCTCGCGGCGCGCCTGCATGTATTTGATTTCTGCGCTGTCATCACTGGGCCGATAGAACGGCGCATTGTGCAGTTCGTCGTCGGGGATGGGAATTCCAAAGCGCGAACGGAACATCTGCAATTCGTCTTCGTTCAGTTTTTTCTGTTGGTGGGTGATGTTCTTGCCTTCACCCGCTTCGCCCAAGCCGTAGCCCTTGATCGTCTTGGCCAGAACGATGGTCGGTACGCCGGTGGTTTCGACGGCAGCACGGAAGGCCGCATGCACTTTAATGGGATCGTGTCCGCCCAGCCGCATGCGTGCCAGTTGATCGTCCGACAGATGTTCGACCATCTTGAGCAACCGGGGATCGCTGCCGAACAGGTTTTGCCGGAAGTAAGCTCCGCTCTCGACAAAGTATTTCTGGTATTGTCCGTCGCTGACCTCGCCCAACCGCTTGACCAGCAGGCCATCGCGGTCTTTCTCGATCAGGCTGTCCCAATCCGAGCCCCAGATGCATTTGATGACGTTCCAGCCGGCGCCGCGGAAAATTGCTTCCAGTTCCTGGATGATTTTTCCGTTGCCGCGGACTGGGCCGTCCAGCCGCTGCAGGTTGCAGTTCACAACAAAGATGAGGTTGTCGAGTTTTTCGCGCGATCCGAGCGTGATCGAACCCAGCGACTCGGGCTCGTCCATTTCGCCGTCGCCGAGAAACGCCCAGACCTTACCGCCGGTGGACTGCTTCAGCCCGCGATTCTCCAGATACTTGATGAAACGTGCGTGGTAAATCGCCTGGATCGGTCCCAATCCCATTGACACGGTCGGGAACTCCCAGAACTCGGGCATGAGCCACGGGTGCGGATAAGAACTCAGGCCCCCACCGGGCTTCAGTTCGCGGCGGAAGTTTTCCAGCTTTTCTTTTGAAATACGGCCTTCGAGATAGGCGCGCGAATAAATTCCGGGAGCGGCGTGGCCTTGAAAATAAACCACGTCGCGATCGCCGCTTTCCGTTCGTGCGCGAAAGAAATGATTGAATGCAACTTCATACAGCGTTGCGGCCGAAGCGAACGTCGAAATGTGTCCGCCGATGCCTTCCTGAATCTTGTTGGCGCGTACGACCATGGCCAGCGCGTTCCAGCGCACCAGGCTTTTGATGCGGCGTTCCATCTCCTGGCTGCCGGGAAACGGTGGTTGCTGGCGAGTCGGAATCGTATTCTGATACGGCGTGGTCGCGGAGAAGGGCAGGTGGATGCCGGCCTCGCGGCGGGCGTGCAACGCGAGTTGTTGCAGCAGACGGCCCGCCCGGTTGGGGCCCCCTTTGGAAAGAACGTAGTCCAGGGAATCGACCCACTCCCTGGTTTCCAAAACCTCTAAGCCGTCAGTTTCCGTCTGAGCCACGTCTGGTTTCTCCATCGCAGAATGCGCAACACTCCATCATATTCAATCGCGCGGATTTTTGCTGGCGAGATGAGATGCGACGGCTGACTTCCGATCGCGTCGACCGCAAGTCGAAAACTCCCTGTGGAACTCAGGGCTTGACCTGAAGGCCTGGCGGCTATAATTGCGCCACCCGTGGGTCTTACGACCGACACACCGCGTCCTCCAGGACACCTGCTGCGCATTCTTGGCGTGAGCTTTGGGGTCGCGGTCATCATCGGCGGAGTCATCGGATCCGGCATTCTGCGCACGCCGGGCCTGGTTGCTGCGCAACTCCGAAGTCCCGCACTCGTCCTCTCGGTCTGGCTCATCGGAGGAATTTACGCTTTCTGCTGCACGCTCGCTGTCACCGAACTTGGCACGATGCTTCCGCGCGCCGGCGGTTGGTACGTGTTCTCTCGCCGCGCCTTTGGCAACTACGGAGGATTCCTGGTCGGTTGCCTGGATTTGATGGTGCAACCCGTCGCGAACGCTTATCTCGCGGTTGCGTTTGGAGATTTCGTCGTCGAATTTGCTCCGGCTCTGCATGGACACTCCAAATTACTCGCCGTGGCAAGCATCATCGTATTGACGGGACTGAACTGGATCGGACTCCGCGAAGGCAGCGGCACGCAAATGATCACGAGTTTGGCCAAGACTGTCGCCCTGATCGCTTTTGTCGCGGCGTGCTTCGTGATTTCCCCTCACGTGGCTTCGATCCGAGTCGCTTCGGCAGCGATCCAGACCACGACTACCGGTGGTCTGGTGATGGCGATGCTGGTGGCATTGCAGTTTGTGATCGTCACTTACGACGGCTGGTACTTTGGGATTTACTTTACCGAGGAGGATCAAGATCCGGCGCGGAACTTGCCGCGGTCGTCGGTGGGCACGGTGCTGGCCTGCATTGCGATTTACATACTTGTGAATCTGGCGCTGCTTCACGTTCTGACGTTCAATAAGCTGGGCGCGTCCGCCGTGCCTATGGCCGATGCGGCCGCAGCCATTTTTGGCGCTCGCGGTGGCCAGTTCATTCTGGTCCTCGCCATCTTGTCGACGATCAGCGCGCTCAATGCCAGTCTGCTGTTTGCGCCGCGCATTCTTTTCGGCATGGCGCGGGATGGATGGTTGCCGAGCTGGGTCGCATCCGTCAATGCGGGAGGAACTCCCACGGCCGCGCTGTTGGTGGTTGCGCTTGCGTCGATCGCGATGGTTCTGAGCGGCGGCTATGAAAAGCTGGTCGCGCTTGCTTCGTTTTTGCTTGTGGCTCTGTATTTGTCGGGGCCCTGCGCTTTGTTCGCGCTGCGAATCCGCGAACCCAACCTGCCGCGTCCCTTCAAAGCCTGGGGGTATCCGTGGACGATCTTGTTTGCCCTGCTGGCCTCGGGCACGTTTCTGGTGGCGACGATTGTCGGCGACCTCAAAGACGCTCTGTTCACACTGGCCCTGATCGCGCTCAGCTTGCCTCTTTACTATTTCGTCGTAAAAAGAAAGCGTCTTTCAGCCAGTGCCGACGCCATCGCGGTTCAGGGCGAATAGTTCACGCCGCATTTGAATGCGCCGGCAGTTTAGAATCGCTTGCTGCGTACCGCGTGTGGAGAGGCTTCTATGTTGAGGATCCTATTGTTGCTGGTAGTCGTCGTGGTTCTGGTGGTGCTGGTCCCGCGTCTGTTGTCGCGTTCGGCTGCGCCCACCGTGGGCAGCGAGGCGCCCGACTTCTCACTGCCTTCGCAGGAAGGTTCGACCGTCAGTCTGAAGGACTACCGCGGCAAGTGGGTCGTGCTTTATTTCTATCCCAAGGATCAGACGGGAGGCTGCACGCGCGAAGCCCACAACTTTGAAGTCGATCAACCCAAGTATACGGCGCACAATGCGGTCGTGCTGGGCGTGAGCGTCGACAGCGTCGATTCGCACAAGAAGTTCTGCGCTAAAGAGGGGCTGAACTTCAAGCTGCTGGCCGATACCGAACACAAAGTCACCGACTCCTACGGATCGTTGACCAACCTCGTCCTGGTGAAGATCGCGGCGCGGCACACGTTCCTGATCGGTCCCAGCGGAAAAATCGCAAAGGCCTACACCAGCGTCGATCCGGTCAGACACAGCGCGGAAGTGCTGGCGGAACTGGATCTGCTGCAGAAATCAGAGGCAGAAAAGCGCTAACCTGAATTGTCTGACCTTCGCGATTCGTGTCGGGATATACCTTCAGGCATCCCGCGCTGTTTTGATCAATCGCACCCTAAGCGCTACGGGCAGGACAACAGCGGCTGAAGCCGGGATATTTTCGATCGTCGAGTGTCGGCGTGGCTGGAAGCCGTGCCCTGATACGAATTCGGCGAGCGGCGTAAACTAACTGGATGGCCACTGCAGCCGGCAATGATGTGCGCGGACCCGCTGGCAAATCGGCGGAATACCGCTTTCCGCCCGGCTTCGAGCGCAACCTGCTCTGGTTTGCCTTCCGCCGGTTTCGTCCCGCGAATCCCATCCTGCTGTTTCAACATCTGGCCGAAAAATACGGCGACATCGCGCACTACAAAATTGGATGGAACCACATCGTATTTCTGAACCACCCTGACTACATCCGCGAAGTGTTGGTGGTGCAGAACGACAACTTCGTCAAGGAACGCACAGTGCGGCGAACAAAAATGCTGCTCGGCGAGGGCATGATTACCAGCGAAGGTGTGCGGCATCGCACGCAGCGGCAAGTGGCGCAGCCAGCGTTTCATCGCCAGCGCATTTCGGAATACGCGGCTGCGATCGTCGAGGAGGCAGCGCGTCTGAGCGGCCGCTGGCAGCCGGGTGAGCAACGCGACATTGCTATCGACATGATGCAACTCACACTGAACGTGGTCGCGCGCACTTTGTTCGCCACGGATCTCTATGGAGGCGTTCGCGAGACTCGCGACGAAGTGGCCGAACTCGCTAGCGCCATCAATCGCATCATGGGCCTTTACAATTTTCTGGTGATGTTGCCGGCGGCGGAGTGGCTGGTGCTCGTGCGGCCGCCGGGTCTCGCGGCTTTTGTTCGAGCGCGCAAGCGAATTGACGCCGTGGTGTACCGCATGATTGCTGCGCATCGCCAGCGCGGTTTCCATGGTGGCAGCCTGCTCGACCTGATGCTGGCCGCTTCGCCCGATGACAGTGCCGCCTCCGAGCGGTCGCTGCGCGATCAAGTCATCACGATTTTTCTGGCGGGTTACGAGACGGTGGCCAACGCGCTCTCCTGGACGTGGTATCTGCTCTCGCAAAATCCCGAGTGTGAGCGCCGCTTCCACGATGAAATCGACAGCGAGTTGCACGGCCGCTTGCCCACGTTCGACGACCTTCCGCGTCTGCGTTATGTGGAAATGGTTTTAGCGGAATCCATGCGCCTCTACCCGCCCGCGTGGGCGATGGGTCGCCAAGCGCGCGCTGATTTTCAGTTAGGCGATTTTTTTCTGCCCGCGAAGACGACCGTGCTGATGAGCCAGTTCGTGACCCATCGCGACGCCCGGTTTTTCCCCGATCCTTTGCGCTTTGATCCGGAGCGCTTCACAGCGGAAGCCAAGGCGCGACGAACCAAGCTGACTTATTTTCCATTTGGAGCCGGCGTCAGGCAATGCATTGGCGAGTCATTCGCGTGGATGGAGGGCGTGTTGCTGTTGGCTACGCTTGGGCAGAAGTGGAAGTTGAGGCTCGTTTTCGGACACTGCGTCGAGCCCGAGCCGCTGATCACACTGCGTCCAAAATATGGAATGAAGATGGTCGTGGAGCAGCGGGCGCCTCGCGCGCCAAGCGAAGCCTAGCTGTCGATTGCCTTCGGCTCTCGGACGAATGCGGGGCATACCTACTTGTCCGCCAGCGTTTCGGCGAGATACATTTCAGCTACGTGTTGCGTAATCTTTCCCGGCTCCGCATCGGCGAGGTTGGTGAGCGCAACCACCGTCAAGTGATCATCCACGTAGCGGTCGATGGCGGTTTCGAATCCTTGCCACGATCCGTCGTGGTGAATGCAGCGGTGGCCCGACCGCTGCTCGATGAACCAGCCGAAGCCGTAGTCCCCTTTGTTCGGTTGGCCGTTTTTCATTTTCACCGGCGTCCACATGAGGTCGAGGCTTGAACGCTTCAGCAGTTTTTCTGTGTACAGCGCAGAATCCCATTTGGCCAGATCGAGAATCGAGAAATAAAGGCTGCCGTCGGCGGTCGTGTTCACGACAGGCGATACCCATTCCTGATTTTTCAACTCGCCTTTTACGAGCCGGTAGCCAGCTGCACGGTTGGGGACGATATCGGCCTCACTGATGATGCGCGTAGACTTCATGCCGAGCGGCTGGAAGATTTTTTGCTGTAGAACGTCGCCGTAGAACCTGCCGGTCACGCGGTGGATGAGAATTCCGAGCGTCACATATCCGAAATTGCTGTACTCCCAACTCGTCCCGGGAGGATACGCCAGAGGAATGCTTTCAATGAGCTTCAACTCTTCGTCCTCGGTCCAGTCTTTGCGGAAGTCGAAGTCCTTGGGATAATCGCCGAAACCTGCGGTGTGACTGAGCAACTCGCGGACGGTCACTTCTTTCCAGGCAGTCGGGGCATCCGCAAAATATTTGGTCAGCGGATCGTCGAGGCCGATCTTGTCTTCCTCGACCAGCATCATGACTGTGGTCGCCGTGAATTGCTTTCCCACCGAGCCCGATTGGAAGATCGTCTCTGGCTTCACGGGCACTTGCAATTCCACGTTGGCCAAGCCGAAACCTTCCGCGCGGATGATCTTGCCGCCTTTCACCACCAGCAACGACAAGCCGGGGATATGCTGGCGCAGCATCTCTGCCGTGACATATTCGGAGACAGCCGCAGTGGTCGCAGGATTCTGCGCCTGGGCGTTGAAGTGAGAGAGAAACAAAATCAAAAGAACAACGCAGCTGGAGAATTGTCGCAGGCTCATGGGTGTGCACAGTGAGTTGATTGCGACCACGAGTCTACTGGCAGGAGCGATACGCGGCAAGGGTTACGGTTGCTCGCGACGACGGTTCAAACCTTAACCTCGGCCACGGAACTGGATGATGTGCCGGCGATCGCGTTTCGATGGGCGGCCTTCTGGCAAGACTTCGAATTCGCGCATCGCTTTCCGTTCGGCGGCCGCCGTCTGGCGCAGTTCCCGGCTCTTGTCGCTTTCACGGTAGAGCGTCTGCGCCACCGCGGCCGGGCCGCGCACCTCGCTGAGCAGCAGGACTTCGACCTGAAACTCGCCACCCTCATTCGTCACGCGCAACTGGTCGCCTACGCGGACTTCGCGCGCCGCCTTGGCCGGTTGCCCATTGGAGAGCACCCGGCCGAGTTCGCAGGCCCGTTTCGCCAGCGGCCGCGTCTTGAAAAATCGCGCCGCCCACAGCCAGACATCTATCCGCATCCGAACGCCGGTCATGGATTTATTTTCCTACAAGGAAGGATCAAGCGCTTGCATCAAAAAAAAAAGCAGACCGCTGGCCACGATAAATTGATTTTGCCGCCGCCCGCTGTCGTAAGCCTTCATATCCCACGCCCGCACCTAGTCCACAGATCGCGTTGGTACTGGAATAGTATGACCGAGCGTAGGCTTCGAACCGGATCCGGACGCCGGAGGGGTTCCCGAAAAATGAACCCTTGAACGTAGTAACAGATGGTAGGGATGCTTCGACTGCGAACATTGTTCGCTCAGCATGACAGGAGGAAATGGAATCGGGGTGCGGACTGCCAGGAAAGTCGAGAGCTGGCGGACAAGAGTGTCCGCCCCACATAAACGAAAAGCAAAGCCGACCCACTGTGCCGTGTGACGGGCCGAGAATGAACCCGTCGGTAGACGTTGGGTGCCCGCCGAGACCCTTTAGGCATCTGCGCATGGCGCAGCGTCGCACACCGGATCTTAGTTCGAGTCGAGCTCCCGTTCATTCAGCATTGGTTCAAAAATCGGTTACCGTCATCACCAACCCGGCAGGCCGGCTTTCAATCTGGATGCTAGGCAAAAGGCGGGCGGTTGGCAAGTGGAAGAGCGCAAAAAGATGGCAGCCTGCTTGCAACCAAAGTAATGTTGGGTTCACAAACTAGCTTGTCAGCGGTGAGGGCTGGTTTGCAAGGAGGGTATTATCGAGCGCTGAAAGCGCGGCGCCACCCAAAGTCTGGGGCCGCTCAAACTTGAGGGCGCCACCCAGGTTGGCCACCTGTTTAGGCGCTCGGAAGACTGGTTAGCCCCGGAAGCATCAGCGTGCGCTACTTCGTCCCTTGGGCCCAATAGCTGCTTCGCGCGAGAACTGCGGCATTTTTCGCGTCGCGCAATCGCACACGAACCAGATGCAGGCCGGGATGCGGATTCTGGGGCGCGAAGCTCAGCAGATAGCGGCTGTGCAAGTGATTGGTGAAGTCGTTCATGCGCGTGTCGAATTTATTTTTGGTGGCGAAGAGTTCGTACTCGCCGCCGGTCATGGAAGCGATGGTGCTGGGAACATTTTTTCGCAGGGCTTGCGCGGTGCGGTACCCGAGATCGAGAAAGTTGATGCCCTGGTGCATCTCGCTTTCAATGTTGGTGCCGCGTCCGGTGTCGAGGATGTTGGACAGCGCGGGCGAAAATGCGAGTGCATACATAACGGCGTTGCTTTGACCGATGGCACTCACGGCGTCTTCGATCTTTTCATGGCTGCCGTGGTCGCGGGTTTCACTGATCAGCAGGAGCACGCGGAGGCGGTCTTCTGGTTCCTGCTTGAGCAGGTTTACCGAGTAGAGGACTGCGTCGAGGATGGTGGCTCCTCCGTCGCCCGGCTGTAGGTTTGTCAGATCGTCTGCCACCAGAGTTGCGTCGCTTGTAAAGTTTCTTGTGAGGTGAACTTGGCTGTCGAACTCTACGACTGCAACCCGAGCTGTGCCCATGCTGAACAGCGGGTCGAGCATTGATTTCAGGCCGTGCATTCGAGGGAATTCGGCGTAGGCGCGGCGTCCGCGCTGAATCGCGACGACCAGTGAGATGGGCTGTCCTTCGGGGGTCTCGTCGAGGCGCATTGTTTGCTCGACGCCATTGTCTTCTACGATGAAGTCCTTCGCCTGCAGGCCATAGACGATTCCGCCCTGCTCATCTTTTACCAGCGCCGGAACCAGCACTACGTTGGATTGGGATCGGAGAGTGGGTTCCTGGGTTGTTTCCTGAGCAAGCGCGATGCTGCTGAGCAGAGTAAGAATGAATGGAGTCAAAACCAACGAAGACAGAACACCGGAGCCGGTATGAGTGCGATGCAGACTAGCTTGCCTTGCGGTCGTTTCCCGGCACGTCGCCGCCCAGCACTTTGTCCAGCGCATCTGCTAATAGATGCGCGCGCTTCTGATAGTCGGTTGCCCCGCCGTCCTGCTTTTTCTTGAGTAGGTGATATTCGTCAGCGATATTCAGCGCGGCAAGGACGGCCAGGCGGACCGTGTCGATCGTATTGGTGGCTTCGGCTACGGCTCGCATTTTGGAGTCGACGTATTCTGCGAGCTTGAGAATGTATTCCGCATCGGAGCCGCGCAGGTTGTAGGCCTGGTCGAAGATCTCTACACGGACGCTGGAGTTCTGCGCGTCTTTCACGAGTTGGTCTTTGGTCGCTGTAGCCATAAAACGGTTCTCCGTGGAGACGAAGCTCGCTACGTCTTTCTTGCTGCGTTTCCCCTGCCGAGAGCAACTAGCTGGCCTCAGCCAACGACTCGATCTGCTGCAGCATTTTTTCGACGCGTCCGCGAATTTCTTCGCGCTCTTTTTTCAGCTGCACGGTCTCGCGGCGCAGGGTTACCAGTTCGGCGTCGCGGTCTTCCATTTGCTGCCGCAATCGCTGCACATCGCGCTCGGTGGATGCCTGCGCCTGTCGAGCTGCTTTGTACATCTCTATGGTGCGATAAACTTTCTCTTCGAGCGCCTGAAAATCGTCGGCCGGAACCTGCGTCGCCACCTGTTCGATTGCATTTAGAGCCATAAGTACACTCTTCCCTACCAAGATTTCTGGGACCGGAATTTCTGGAACTTCCTCGCAGTATACTCCACATCTTTGTGGACAACTCGGCCATCGAATGGCACGAATGGCCCACCCGGCAGCGACAACCGGGCCTGGGGGATTGGCTATAATGGCGGCCTCCAGGAGGTTCGAATTATGAAGCGGATCGCCTGTTTAGCCCTCGGATTCTTTGTATTGGCTGTTGCGCCGTCGCGCTGCGCTGCCCAAGCAAAGGTTCAGCTCGAGGTGAAGCTTATGGATGCGCAGGGAAAGAGTGTTGGTACAGCTTCGCTCTCGCCAAAGGGGGCGGGGGTCGGGATCGAACTTCATTTGCACGACTTACCTCCTGGGGAGCACGGAATCCATTTCCACCAGGTTGCGAAGTGTGACGGGCCCGACTTCAAGTCGGCGGGAGGACATTTCAATCCTGAGGGGAAGAAGCACGGGTTCGATAGTCCTGACGGCCACCACGCTGGGGATATGAAGAACTTCACCGTCGATTCCCAGGGCAAGGCCGACGGAATCCGATTTCTGGACGACGATGTGACGTTTGCCGACGGCCCACACTCGCTGTTCGGCAACGGCGGCACGGCGATCGTGATCCATGCCAAGGCCGACGATTACAAGACCGATCCGTCGGGGAATTCGGGAGACCGCATTGCCTGCGGGACGATTGCGAAGTAGATCCAGGGCTAGGTTTTCTTCTAATTAGCGTTGCGTAGCCAGCTTCGCCAGGCGGCGAGCGGCTTCGTCCAGCGTCTCGGGTTTCTTGCAGAATGCGAACCGAACTTGCTTTGCGCCGTCGCGGGGATCGCGATAGAAGCTTGATCCTGGCACGCAGGCGATGCCAATCTCCTGCACCAGATATTTTGCGAATGAGACGTCGTCTTTGAATCCGAACGCGGAAATGTCGGTCATTATGTAGTAGGCGCCGCGAGGGCGGAAGCATTTGAATCCGGCCGCGGTCAGGGAAGGCATCAGATGGTCGCGGCGTACGCGGTATCCCTCGGCGAGTTTAGCGTAATACTCGGGCGGCAGGCTTAGTGCTGCGGCGCCGGCCTCTTGTAGCGGCGCGGGTGCGCCTACGGTGAGAAAATCGTGCACTTTGCGGATCGCGTTCGTGATTTTCTCGGGCGCGACTGCCCAGCCTACGCGCCATCCTGTGACGCTGTAGGTTTTTGACATGCCGTTGATGGTGACGGTGCGATCGCGCATGCCTTCGAGCGACACCATTGAAATATGTTCGGTGCCTTCGTAGAGAATGTGTTCGTAGATTTCGTCGGTGATCGCGAGGACATCGAACTCGACGCAGAGGTCGCGAATTAGTTCCAGTTCCGCTCGCGTGAAAACTTTACCGGTTGGGTTGTTGGGCGTGTTGAGGATTATCGCTTTCGTGTTCTTATCGAACGCGCGGCGCAATTCTTTGGGGTCGAAGGTCCACTCGCCGGCGTCGGTTGATGGCGGACGAAGCCTTACAAACTTCGGCTTTGCTCCGCTCAACACCGAGTCTGGTCCGTAGTTCTCGTAGAAGGGCTCGAAGATTACGACTTCGTCGCCTGCGTTGCAGACAGCTAGTAGAGTCGAAATCATGGCCTCGGTCGATCCGCAGCAGACTGTGATTTCTTTTTCTGGATCGACCGTGATTCCTTGCCATACGCCCATCTGGCGGGCAATTGCGTTGCGCAGGTTTTTTGCGCCCCAGGTTATTGCGTACTGATTCACGTCGGCTGCGACCGCCTGCTGCGCGGCCTGTTTGATCTCGGCCGGAGCGGGGAAGTCGGGGAAGCCCTGCGCCAGGTTGACGGCGTTGTGGAGCATGGCCTGGCGGGTCATTTCGCGGATTACGGACTCGGTGAAGTGGCCGACTTTGTCGCTGAGAAAATGTTTGCCGGATGCGGTGATCCCGGGTGCTCCATTTCTGGCGTCTTTTGCGAGAAGTGGGGATTTGAGATTCTGTTGCCGAGAAGAGCCGCGAGGAGACTGGGCTGAAGCCTTCCGGTTTTTCTTGCGATTGCTCGAAGAGCGGTCTGCCATAGCAGGCAGAGTAGCAGTGCGGCGGCAGTAGTTTCAAATCAGGACGGCGCTAAGAATAATTTGCTTTTGGGTGGCGCAGCGCTTTCAGCGCTGCGATAGAGTCGCCTAGTCACAGCGGCTTCAGCCGCCGAGGTACCTATGGCAGCTCCTCCAAGAGGCAACACCGGATACGGCATCTACTTCATTACTGCTTCCACATTCCAAAGACAAAAACTTTTCCAGTCTGAACGTTTTTCTGTTCCCTTCGTTGATACTCTCTTTCACTATCGACTGGAGCGGAAGTTTCTTCTGTATGAATTTGTCGTCATGCCCAACCACTTCCACTTGTTAATGACTCCAACCGTCACCTTGGAGAGGGTGATGCAGTTAGTCAAAGGGGGATTCTCCTACAGAGCTAGAAAAGAACTGGGATTTGCGGGGGAACTTTGGCAGCCCAGCTACTACGATCGCCGGGTGAGGGGAGCCGAAGACTATGTCAATTTCAAGTATTACATTCGGCAGAATCCTGTGAAGTGGGGATTGGCAAAGGCGCCGGAGGAATTTCCGTATAGCTCCGCATTTCCGGGGTTTGTGATGGATGAGGTTCCGGAACGCTTCGCGCAAGTCTTCCTGAGTGCTTGGAGACGGGGCGGTGAAATGGGATCCGGCTTCCGAGGTACCGCGGCGGCTAAAGCCGGCTGAAACTGAGCGAAGCAGACCGCAGCGCTTAAAGCGCTGCGCCACCCAAAAGCGGAAACCCGAAGCAGGAGCCCGGAGCAGAGGCCTAGCGCTGGAACCCACAGCAGAACCCCCTGGGGCCAAAGCTGGAGTTCTGACTTGGCTGAAAACCAGGTCTCTGACTACTTCTTCACCGCGATCCCTAACTCGCGCAATTGGCGGTCGCTGACTGGGGTGGGGGCGTCGCACATTAAATCTACGGCGCGGGCGGTTTTTGGGAAGGGGATTACTTCGCGGAGGCTTTCGGCGCCGGCGATGATCATTACGATGCGGTCGAGGCCGAGCGCGATGCCACCGTGCGGAGGGGTGCCGTATTCCAGGGCTTCGAGGAAAAATCCGAAGCGGGATTTTGCTTCTTCGTCTGTCATGCCGAGGGCGCGGAAGATTTTGCTTTGAATATCCTGGCGGTGAATACGAATCGAGCCCGAGCCTAGTTCGGTGCCGTTTAGCACCACATCGTACGCGAGCGCGCGGACTGCGCTCAGCGGGGATTGCGGGTCGTTCACTGACTCGACGCCGGCTTCGAGGAGTTTCATGTCTTCTTCGTGCGGCGAGGTGAAGGGATGGTGGGCGGCCATCCATTGCTTCTCGGCTTCGTCCCATTCGAACATGGGGAAGTTCGTGACCCACAGGAAACGGAAATCTTTTGCCGGGTCGCTGGTTTTTTTGAAAATGCCGTGGCGGTCGGCGTATTTTTGCGCCAGCGCTAGGCGCAGCAGTCCTGCGGAGGCGTAGATCGCGACTTCGGCGGGCGTGACTTTGCGGTGTGCGGGCATCGCCGTTTGCGGGCCGGCTTGCGCCGATCCGGCTACGAGCACGATCAGGTCGCCGTCTTCCGTTCCGGTCTTCTTTGCGATCGCGGCCGCCGCTTCGGGGAACTTGTTGGCGATGCGTTTGAAGTCTTCGAAGATTTTTGCGCCGCCCTTGGCGTGGAACATGGGCTTGATGTCGTCGCGCTCTTTGCGCGATAGCTCGCCGACCTTGGGCGTGCGGATGGCGATTACCGGCAGATTCGCGTTGATGGCGAGCTCTTGCAGATCCTCCGGCGCGAAGCAGTCGCGCACGTCGGTGAAGGCGGGCAGGCGCAGATCGGGCTTGTCGATGCCGTAGAGGCGGATGGCTTCGTCGTAGTCCATGCGCAGGAAAGGGGTCTTGATTGCGCTGCCGGCGGCCTTGAACGCTGCGGTCAGGAATCCTTCGACTACTTCCCAGACTCGCTCCGGCTGCGGATAGGTCATTTCCAGATCGATCTGGGTGAACTCGGGCTGGCGGTCGGCGCGCAGGTCTTCGTCGCGGAAGCAGCGGACGATCTGAAAATATTTGTCGAAGCCGGAGATCATCAGGATCTGCTTGAACATCTGCGGCGATTGCGGCAGCGCGTAAAACGTTCCGGGCTGCACGCGGCTGGGGACGAGATAATCGCGCGCGCCTTCGGGCGTCGAGCGGGTCATAAAGGGCGTTTCGATCTCGAAGAATCCCTGCGCGGAAAGATAATCGCGGATGGCCTTGGCCACTTTGTGGCGCGTTCGATGTTGAACTGCATGGCTTCGCGGCGCAGGTCGATGTAGCGATATTTCAGGCGCGTCTCTTCGTTCGTCAGCGCGGTGTCTGATGGCAGGAATGGCGGCAGCTTCGATTCGTTCAGGATGCGGATTTCGTCGGCCACCAGTTCTACTTCACCGGTGGGAATGTTTTTATTGACGGTGTCGGCGTCGCGTAACTTTACCGTGCCGATGGCGGCGATGACGTATTCGTTGCGCACGGTGTTGGCCTTGTCGTGGGCCGCGGCGTCGAGTTCGCGGTTGAAGACGACCTGGGTAACGCCGGTGCGGTCGCGCAGATCGATGAAAATCAGGTTGCCGAGGTCGCGACGGCGGTTGACCCATCCCATGAGCACGGCTTTTTTGCCGGCGTCGGAGGGGCGCAGGGCGCCGCACATATGAGTTCGTCTTAGGTCGCCTAAGAAATCGAGCAAAGTATTTCCTTGCAGTCAGGATTGCGGCTGAATGCCGAAGCAGAAATTATAAACGCTCTTTTCTGTCAGCGACTTGCGGGGAGCGGGAAATCGGAGCGCTGCGCTCGACAGTGGAAAAAGAGCCCAGACGGTTGCCCTCTCGGATATTCCAACTCGCTTTTCTGCATCTACTATGAGTACATGTTCGAAGAGGGTCGTTCCGGCGAAATCCATAGGGCTGCGGGCGGTCCGCGGCTTTTGGTCGAGTTGCCTTCGTGGCCTCGTGGGTTCTTTGGCAACCTGCGCGATGTGGTGCTGCCGCGGCGGCTTCCGCAGCTCGAACTTCAATCTGCACCGGGGCCATTCTGGGCCGATGTATTTGTGCAGCAGCGGCTGCCTTGGAAACGATTCATCGAGTCCGTTGTTTATCAAGCTGTCACAATTGCGCTGCTGATCGGGATCACGCGTTTCTTTGCGCTTCAGCCTCAGGTAGTGGCGAAGCCGGTGTTCGATCATGCTCAGGTGATCTACTACAAAGCTTCGGAGTATCTTCCTGCTCTCGATACTCGCTCGGAGCGGTCGGCGCGACCCAGGAAGGCGGATCCGGAGTTGGCACGGCAGCCGATTATTTCGCTTCCTCCCGAGGCTGATAACCGTTCGCAAACCTTGGTGGCGCCGCCGAATGTGAAGTTGAAACGCGATGTTGCTATGCCGAACATCGTGGCGTGGTCGGACAAGATGGAGAGGCCGCGGCTCGCGATTCCTCCGGTGCCGCTGACTCCGGCGGCTGAGATTACGCGACTACCTCCTGAGATGCAGGCCTCGGTGGTGAGTCCGCCGCCGGACGCGTCGCGGCTTACGCATCGGCTGGACGGGCCTGCGCTCGAGAGTTCGGTGGTGGCGCCGCCGCCGAGTGTGGAGAATGCATTGGCTCGTCCGATCGGCGATCTGAATATTGGCCGGAGTTCCGTGATCGCCCCGGCTCCACAACTGCCGGTCGCGGAGCAGCGTACCCTGGTTGGATCTCGGGGGTTTGGCGCTGGGCCGCAAGTTGTGGCTCCGCCTCCGTCGGTTTTTGCCTCAGGATCTTCGGGAGCGTCCTTTGGAGAGCGCGGGCGTGTCATTGCGCTGAATTTGCATCCGACAGTAGGCGCGCCACCGGAGACGCCGACGGGGAACCGGCGCGGCGCTTTCGCGGCAACGCCCGGAGGACATTCGGGAGCCTCGGGCGCGCCCGGGGCCAGCGGAGGCGGGAGTGGTGAAAACGGAAGCGAATCGGCGCGGAAGGGAAGCAGCAACGTGCCTGCGGGACTTTACGTGGGAAGCACCGCGGCGAAAACGGCGCCGGTGGCGGGCGATCCCGGCAAGGGTTCGACCAGTTCGGTGAATCCGAATCTGCTGGCGAGCGCGCGTCCAGCTCGCGTGAGCAGCGCGCCGTCGCGGGCCATGCAGCCCGACAGCGCGGCTAACTTGTCCGCACCGGAGCGAGCCATTTTCGGCGATCGCAAGTTCTATTCGGTTACGCTCAACATGCCGAACTTGAATTCCGCGAGCGGGAGTTGGGTGATTCGGTTTGCGGAACGCGAGCGGGAATCGGGTAATCGCGATTCGAGCAGTCATGACTCGAACAATCGCGACTCGAACAACCGCGATGAGCGCGCGTCGGCGGAGGATCTTTCCCAGCCTGTGGCGACCCGCAAAGTCGATCCCGCTTATCCTTTGGAACTCATGCGGGAGAATGTGGCGGGGACGGTGATCCTTTACGCGATCATCCACGCGGATGGAAGTGTGGGGGATGTGCGGGTGCTGCGGGGCGTCGATGAGCGGCTTGATCAATTCGCCCGCCAGGCGCTCGGGCAGTGGCAGTTTCAGCCTGCGACAAAAAACGGCTTGCCGGTGGATGTGGAGGCGACGTTTAAGATTCCGTTTCGACCGACGCGGGTGGGCACGGGTTTTTAGAGGGACAGATGTCAGCTTCTTAGCGGGCGGCGCCGCGCCGCTTGTCTAGCGCTGCGTAAATCGCGGGATCGGTGCAGACTTCGTAGTAGGAGCGCTCGGTCCAGCCGGTGACGGAGAAGTCGGCGGGATCGATGCGGGGGATGCGGCTCTCGCGGACGACAATGTTCCGGAAGATATCTTTGTCGACGGCCACCGTGGCGTTGAACAGCTTGTACTCGCCGCGGTCGGAGGTGAGCGAGGCAGGGAGGCGCACCTTCAGCGGTTCGAGCGTGATTTCCTGTTGCAACTTGCGGAAGGCGGCTTCGTTCATGCGGATGCCGCCCAGGTTGAAGCTCAGGATCACGTCTTCGGGATTGCCGTTCTCGTCCAGCTCTGCGCCTTGGAACGCATATACATGGAATGGGCCGGCTATGGGCTCCATTACTTTGCGGGCGCGCTTGTTGCAGGAAGACAGGCGGTCGCTTTCGTTCAGGGCTTCGGAAATCATGATCTGGTGCTCGCCGTCCATCAGGTAGAGCGGGGCGGATTCCTGCAGCGTGATGCCTACGCCGAGTTCGAGGCCGGGCATGCCGGAGCGTTGCATGAGTTCGTTGTAGCCACGGACGATTTCGATGATTTCGCGGGCCAGGACGCACATGCGGCTCACGCCCAGGCCGGGCTCGCCTTCGCGCTCGAGAATGGCCAGAATGATGGCGTCGCCTTCGAGAAATACTTTGCGCGCGCCGTATTTTTCGAGCAGCTTGTTGACGGGATCGTAGAAATTCAAGCTGAAATAGGATGCGGGATTCAGGCCTTTTTCCATCATCGTGCGAGTCAGGCGCGTGGAGTCGCGGACGTCGGCTTTGAGGACCACGTGGCGCAGGACTCGTTCTGAGTCCGTCTGGCCCTGTTCTTCGGGAAGCAGGAACTCGTAGAGCGTGCCGTTGACTCGGGACAATTCCTGGAGGCGTTCGTTGCCAACCAGGTTCACGGAATCGAGCGCGGCATTCAGGACTTCAAGGCGGCGTAGGTCGCGATGGTAGTGAAAGAAGTCTCCGAGGAATCGCGCGGCTACTTTTGCGCGCTCGGCTCCGCGGCAACTGGCGACCTTTGCAACCGCCGCGTAGAGGCTGTTTGGCGTGAGCTTGCCGTGCTCCTGGATCATGCGCTCAACCCGGTCGCATTCGGTGCGGTCGGTGAGCGAGCTTTTTAACTGCTGCGGATTGATGCGCGGTGCATACTCGCCCAGCAGGGGAACGACGTGGTACGAGGCGATCACGTTTTCCATGACCTGCTCGTCTTCGAGCAGGCGAACCCAGGCGGCGAGGCGATCCTGCTGCGCCATCCCTTCGTCGGAATCTTCGGGAGTGCCGGTTCCTACCAGAGAGCGGGCGTTTTCCGGGACGTTCATCCAGGAGTCGAGCGTTTCGGCGCTTATTTCTTCGCCGTATTGCGAGCGCAGAAATCCTGAGACGATTTCGCGCATGCGGCCGTAGCGGTCGGGATCGCGATCCCAGTTGCCGAGCATTACGTAGTGCTCGGCGCAGAGGTAATCGTCGCGGCCGTCCTCGGAGAACAGGAGGCGGTTGAGAAACAGCGGATAAGTGAAATAGGCGCCTCCGGCCGTTTCTTCGCCAAAGAGTGACCGGCGGGTGCGCGCCAGCGTGCTTTTTTCGACCTCGCGCAGAGTCTCGAAGATTTCCTGTCCGGTTTTTCGCAGGATGATTTTTTTGCGCACCTGGAATTGGGCCAGGCGTTCGCGGTACTCGTGCGCCTTCTGCTGGCGCATGTTGTCATACGACTTCAGGAGGACGCGGCAGCGCTCCAGCACTTGCAGAAACTGATGGTTCATTTCCGTGCGCAGGAATTTCGTGACGGCCAACCGAGCCAGCAGATCGATCGACAGCTTGAATTCTTTTTTGGCTCGATTGAGCGACGCGACCTGCAACTCGGTGAGCGCCGGCCGCCAGTCGGACGGATCGATTTTTGGCCGAGATGCTCTGCCGGCCTGGTTTCGCATCCACGACGGACCCTGGGTGGACTGTGGAGCTTCTGCCGAGAGCAATCCTTCCAGCTCGCCGTGGCGCGCGATCAGGCGCGCAATCTGCGCCCGCGCTAGTTCGACGAATCGTGGGCTCAAGACCACATCGTGGCGGAGGTTATCGACGCCTACACTGATTCCTTCCAGCGCTACAAAGGGCGTGGACGCGGCCAGATTCGGCGGCGCCGGTTTTTCCGGCGCTCCGCCTAGTCGGAAGATGGGAATTCTCGGCATCCTTGGGTCAGGAGTATTTGGAAGTTGCTGATTTCAAACGGACACGTCGAGGTTAGCATGCAGAGCGCTGGGGCTAAAGTTACCTAGGTTACCGCGTTTAAGCTGCTGATTTTGATTGGGCTTGGCGAATTTGCGCCGTTTCGGGTGCGGAACGGCAGGAGATGAGAGACCAACGTTGCTTTCCCTACTGGTTTTTCGCTCGCGTCGCCTCGAACTCGTCACCCTTTTGCCATTCGATTCGTTTGGGCTGGTTGGCGGCTTCCCACCCCAGGGCGAATCCGAATCGCGCCATGGCTGAGTCGCCGACGAAATCCATTTCTGGGTGGTATTCGTCGCTGGGCTGGTGATAGTGCTTTTCTACGTACTCGCGTTCCTGCTCGAGGCCCCAGGCTTCGGTGTGGCCTTTGTACTTCATGCCTTCGTTGATCGAGAAGGCGGGAACGCCGACGCGGGCCAGGCTGAAGTGATCGGAGCGGTAGAAGTGTCCGGCCTCGGGCAGAGCGTCGGCGCGGATCGCGAGGCGGAATTCTTTTGCCGTGGCTTCGACTGCTGGATAAAAAGTTGTGCGTTCTGCGCCGGAGACTTGCACTTCCTCGGGCGCTCCCAGGGGCTTCACGTCATCGTAATTTAGATCAAGGGTTATCTTCCCTGCAGGGATCGGAGGGTGCTTGCCGAGATATTCTGACCCTAACAGTCCTTGCTCTTCGGCCGTTACTGCGGCAAAGAGAATCGAGCGCCGCGGCTTCTGCGACGCAGCGCCGAAGGCCCTTGCCAGTTCGAGCAGGATGCCGCATCCGGTGGCGTTGTCGTCGGCGCCGTTGAAAATGTTGTCGCCGGGCATGTCGGGGCGAATGCCGAAATGATCGTAGTGAGCGGTGTAGATGACGGCCTCACTGGCCAGGTTGCGATCTGAGCCGGGCAGAATTGCCAGCACGTTGTTTGATTCGAAATTGCGGACCTTGCTTACCATGTGCGCCTTTAGGCGCGCGCCCAGGCTTGCCGGATGGAACTCTTTGGTTTGGGCGTCTTTGATCATCTTTTCGAGGTTCATGCCGGAGGCCGATGCCAGGCGGGTTGCGACGTCCAGATGAATCCACGAAGCAACTTTCAGGGCTGGACCCTCGAGTTTCAGAAATGATTTCTCGCCGGAGTTCGAATTTCGCACCACTTCCCAGGGATAGCTCGCCATCTGGGTCTGATGGACCAGAATTACCCCCACGGCGCCCTTGCGGGCGGCCTCTTCATACTTGTAGGTCCAGCGGCCGTAGTAGGTGAGCGCTTTGCCTTTGAAAAACTTGACGTCGTCTGAGGGCGGCTCGTTGACCAGCATCAGCAGGACTTTGCCGCGCACGTCGAGGCCTTTGTAGTCGTCCCAGCCGTATTCTGGGGCTTCGATTCCGTATCCTACGAAGACGATTTCGGCGTCTACGTCGGACTCGGGCTGCTGGGTCTGGTCGTAGGCTACGTACTCGTCGAGGGGCTTCAGGTTCATGGTTTCGCCCTGTTTGGGGACGACCGAGAACTGGGTTTCGGGCAGGGTGGTGATGCCGACCAGCGGGACTTTCTGCATGTAGGTGCCGTGGTCGCCAGCGGGTTTGAGTCCGTACTCGGCGAATTGGGTGGCGATGTATTCGGCTGCGATGTCGCCGCCGCGCTGGCCTGTGCCGCGACCCTCCAGCAGATCGTGCGAGAGATAGCGCACGTGCCAGCGGATGTGCTCTGGGGTGATCGTTTCCAGGGCCACGATCGCGGTTCCCGGCAGTTTCGGTGAAGAATTGCTCCTGCCACCATTCGGGGCGCCAGCTCCGGCTCCGCCCTCGGCCCATACCAAAAGGCTCGCGCACACCATCAGACATGCCGACGTAATTTTCAGCAATCCCTGCATAAATGTGTTTTTTCTTCCACCAAGGGGGCGCTCGCTGGAAGGCTTCTTTTTTATGAAAGACTGCAAGGATTGTAATGGAGCCTTGCGCGGAGGCTGCATGAGAAGTGCGGAATGCACCGCACGAGAGTGCAACCACCGCTGGCAGACGGGCACGCCCGGAGGTGTCCGGTTGGCGGTTTATCGCTTCGGGCGACCTGCAGACAGGCTTGTGTGGGGCGCTTCGCGTGGGGGTAGCGGCCCCGCCCGTTCGCCGAGCTCTGTTTGGCTTTGCTTCAGCCGCCAGACTGGCGGCTAGTTTTTCGAACCTCAACCAGCACGGAAGTCGCGCACATCTTCTCCTGGCTTGAACATTGCGGCAGGAGCAATCTTGCCGGCCTCGGCTATGCGGCGATTGATCTCTTCAAAGTCGGCCTTGAGCCAGCCCACGCTTGAGACTTCGATCTCTCCGTCCTGGGCGATCCAGAAGATCGTGGGGACGTTGGTCAGGCCGTAGGCGTTTGAGGCTGGGTAGGAACTGGTGTCGTCGAGCAGGACCGGGAACGTGACGCCGAATTCCTGGTTGAACGCCGCGGTTTCTTTGGCGTCGTTCTGCGAGACCCCGACCAGCGTGACGCCGTTTTTGCATAGGCCTTATGAAGCCGTTCATAAAACGGCAGCGCATATTGGCACGTTGGGCAGGATGCCTTGAAGAACGCGAGAACCACCGGGCGATGCGCCAGTTCTTCGTGCAGCGAAAACTGGTTACCATCCAAAATCTTCAACACAAACTGAGGAGCTCTTGCTCCGGTTGTTAATGCGGCCATTCATTCTCCTCGTGACCTGACTTCACTGCTGCCGACCTTCATTTTATTGGATGACCCAAAAGGTCGGCTCGCTTCAATAGGAGCGTTCCGTTTCAGAGCACACCGTCGATACAAGGACGGTGACATGACCGTCGGATTCCGTCGTTTCCGGCGCACGCGTATCTGGACACTGCCAAGTAGTCGTGTGCTCTATCCCGCACCTCCATAGGAATAGGCACTTGGCAGAGCGTGCCGGGCGCTCCGTGACAACTTCTTTGGGCTTGCCATCGTCAAGAAGGCCGAAAGTATAGGTCATTGGATAGGAAGTTACTTCATCGACGCAACCTCGGCATTCAAACCGAGAGTTTCGCGCACTCTCAAGGGCTGCCGGCGCAAGAAACGGATGGCCGGTGAACAATTCCAAGGACTCGACGCTTCCATCCTTCCGGACGTGAACGTGCAGCTTGACGTCGCCCATGATTCGCGCATAATGCGCAAGCGGGGGATATACCGGCAACGACAGTTTGGTCAGCACGACTCCGGCCTGCGGATCGTGTGCAGACGCTGTGGATTGTGCGAGCGTGTTCTGAGCTGTCGCGGGCAGTTCGATGTACAGGGCGGCTAGCAGGCACACCGCGAGTCGGGGAGATCGTTTCATTTGAAAAGTCTAGACCTGCTTGCGGGGGCGGGCAATGATTTCCATCTTCCGCAAAATCTTTCGGGCGAGGCCGGTCAGTGCAACGCGGGAGAGCTTTCTTAGCGGAATCCATTTTCCTTCAGTTTGTGATGGTGTGGGGATGGGCCACACCTGTACCGTGTAGTTCGTCACCGTGATCGAGTGGTTGAGCGTGAGTGAGGATTTGGTGCTGTTGTCATGATTTGCTTTCCGAGCCGCTTTTGAGGGGCGCTGCGCTTTTAGCCGTGCGATTTCGGCGGCTCCGTTCGAATGCGCTTCAGGCGCGGAGGGGTCATTGATTTCCGGCAGCTCCCACATTCCTGCCATCAACTTTGCGTCGTGCGGACGCTGGACCAGCAACACTTTGGCCTCGCCGGAGTCGTCGATTCGATGATCGAGCGCGTAGTGAATCTCCCGCCTCTTCTGTTTCGGGGCCTTTGCAGCTGTCGCCAATTCGCCGCGCGTCGCGCACAAGTCCACGACCGGACACGTCAGGCACGCCGGGGCTCGGGGCGTACACACGGTTGCTCCCAGTTCCATCATCGCCTGATTGAAATCTCCGGGACGATTGCGATCCAGTAACACTTCGGCCGCGCGCCAGAAATCTTCTGCTGCTAGCTGCCTGCCCGAAAGCCGCTGCAGCACGCGCTCTACATTTCCGTCTACGACTGCGACTGGCTCGCCGAACGCGATGCTGGCGATGGCCGCTGCGGTGTAACGTCCGACGCCGGGCAGGTCGCGCAGTTGCTTGGCTGTTTCTGGAAACTTCCCGCTTTGTTGGCGCACGACGATTTTTGCGGCTGCGTGCAGCATGCGCGCGCGGCGGTAATATCCCAGGCCGCTCCACGCCGCCAGTACTGAGGCTTCGCGCGCCCGCGCCAGTTTTTCGAGGGTGGGGAACCGGTGCAGGAACTCGTGATAGTGCGCGATCACGGCCGCGACCCGGGTTTGCTGCAGCATGATCTCGGACAGCCAGACGCGGTAGGGGTCGTGAGTTTCGCGCCAGGGTAGATCGCGGGCGTGGGCGTCATACCAGGCGAGCAACTCCGTGCGAAAAATCTCTTCGCGCGCTGCGTCCTGAAACATTGTTTTGTGTGGATTCATCGCCGGAGCCAGCATTTTACTGTAAGCCAAAAATGCTCTGGCGCGGATCTCCGGCAGTGCTGGCTGCACCCAGCTGACGGGAACCACGGAATTCAGCCATCCCTCCATTGACCTTGCACCCTGGCCGCGAAATAATGAACTTGCCTGGCATCCGCAACTAAGCGTGAATCTGTTCACGCCTTATCATCGCGAGGAGCACAATGAACGACTTCAACCGCAAGGTGGAAGACGCGTCGGCGCGTGTGGGTCAAAGCATCAACGACGCGGCCGAGCGCCTGGAAAAAGAGATTCCCGAATTCATCAAGTATTTGAACGACGAAGTGGTTCCCGCTGTGCGGACGCACTCTACCAAGGCGTTGCGGACGGCCTCGCAGAAACTTACGGAATTTGCCGACTACATGGAGCAACATCACCACCCGCCCAAGTAGCCGTATCCAACTCTCAGATCGCCTACGCGTCAGGTCGCCGCGCTTACTTCGTCAGCATCGCTATGCTTCTGATAGTTGTTATTGCGATTTTGTTGCTGAGCGGCTGCGGGCAACCTAAGCAGGTGCACGTGAGCGTGCCACCGCCTCCAGCCACAACTACGACGACTGAACCGGTTGGCACTCAGCCCGCAACGGATATTCCGGCTGCAAAAGAAAAGGTCCCCGCCAAGTCGCCCGAAGAAAAAGAAGAAGCCGGCCCGGACCTCGCCGAGCCCGCGCTGCCCGCCGACACGAAGCCCATCGCCACTGAAACCGGGCTCGCCAGCTGGTACGGGCCGCCGTATCACAACCGGCGTGGATCAAACGGCGAAGTCTACAACATGCATGCCATGACGGCGGCGCACCGGACTTATCCGCTGGGGTCGATTGTGCGCGTTACCAACGTCAAGACCGGGCACACAGCGCTGGTGCGCATCACCGACCGCGGGCCATTTATTCCCGGGCGGGTGCTTGATCTGTCGCTGGCCGCCGCTCGCAAGCTTGATGTGTGGCAGCCCGGCGTTGCGGCAGTGAAGGTTGAGTTGATGCAGTCTGCGTCTCCGGATTCGCCGGGAAAGTGGGCCGTGCAGATCGGCGGATTCCCTCACGGACCAGCGGCGAACAAGCTTGCCGATCGTCTGCAGCACCGTTATCACACGGCCAAAGTGTTGTGTTTCGCGAGTCCGGCGGGGGATTGGTGGATTCGTGTGCGCGTGCTTGACGACGATCATGAGCGCGCGCAAAAACTTGCTGCCGAAACCGAAACTCCTGAAGGGTCGGTTTTTCTGGTCCGCCTCGACTAATTTTTTTGAGCCGCTGGCTTCTGCAAACTTGGCTTTGCGAAGTGCAATATTCCGCGCCGCTCACGGCGTTGACATCACCGGCATCAGGACATAGCATCCCTCTGTACCACGCTGCGGGGATGGTTCGCCCGCGGCGGACGGAGCTGTTGGTAGAGCTGGCACCCATCCCCACGCGACGCTATGCCGAGGCCATCATTTTCAGTAACATACCGACAAATGAAGAATAGGAGCCGTGTCCTCGGGGAACTGCGTGGCGGGAGTGTACGTAACACATAACGTTTAGGAGTTTGCTATGAGCAACAAATTCTTTGATGGCATCAAGCACGTGATCATCGAGGACGATGACCCGAAGCCTGAGGGGCAGGCGCAGGGCCAAGCGCATTCTCAATCGCACACCGAGGCAGCGCCCGCCGTTGCTCCGCCGGCCGCGGCTTACACGGACAGCGCGGTTTATCAGCCGGTGAGTGCGCCCGTGATGAATGCGCAGCCGCTGAGCGAAGAGACCGAGCATTGCTACCAGAGGATTCTGGCGAAGACAAATTTCAACGCGACGCAGGTCGCGGCCACGATTCATAAGTATCTTGATCCGCTGGCGTCGATTGCGGCGCTGGATGAGCGTACGCGCTTCAAGACTGCGGTGGTGCAGGCGAAGGCGCAGGAAGGGCTGTCGCAGGAGAAGATTCTTGCTACTTTCGACGGGCTGAAAGTTGCGCTGCAGAACGAGCAGGAATCGTTTGCTGCTTCGGCGGCCGCTACCAAGCAACGGGAAATTGACGATCGGCAGAAGAAGGTGCAGGAAGTTACGGACGCGATCTCGCAGAAGCAGAAAGAAATTGCGCAACTGCAGCAGCGGCTCTCTGACGTGACCACTGAACTGGTGGCGGCGCAGGGCAAGATTCAGCGGGCTGAATCGCAGTTCACGATTGCGGCCCAGCGGCGTGCGCTGGAGATTGATCAGGAGAAGGCCAAGTACGTCAGTCTTCTGCAAGGGTAGGTAAACGAGGGACTAGGGACTAGGGATTAGATATTGGGCTCGAAGGTACGCAGAGATCGAAGGATAAAGCCACATGAGTATTACACCGTCCACTCCGAATAATCTTGGCGATCAGCTGAAGTCGTTCTGGTCGCGGCCCGAAGGCAAGACGGGAATGATTTTTATCGTCCTGGCTGCGGCGGCCGCGGTTTATGGCTGGGCGCAGATTGTGCCTTTCGTGGTTTCGATGCTGGCCGATACGTTGCACATGGTGGAGCTGGCGGCGATGCTGGGCGCGATTCTGTGGGTAGTGTTCAGCAGCCGCACGCATCTTTTGTTTCGTCTGATCATGCGGGCCATTACCGGGCTGATCATTGACATCGACCCGATCGGAATTTTGAAAGATCATCTGTCTCAGATGCGGAAGCGTCGCGACGTGATGTCGCAGCAGATCTCGAACGTCAGCGGGCAGATTCAGTATCTGAAAAACATTATCGACAAGAATTCGGCTCTGGCCAGCGAGAACATGCGGCTGGCGGCTCACGCCAAGAAAATCGCTACGAGCACGGCTGACCAGAATGAACAGCTGCGCATGGCCTTGCAGATGAAGGCCAAGGCCAATCAGGCGGGGCGACTGCAGAAGTCGAATCTGAGCTATACGCAGTTACTGAACAAGTTGCAGAACATTTACGACCTGCTGAGCAAGTGGGCAGTGCACATCGATTTCTACATCGAAGACACTGACAACGAAGTGAAGCAGGCGGAGATCGAGTACAAGACGATCAACACTGCGTTCCGCGCTTATCGCACGGCGCTCGCCGTGATCAAGGGGACGGGCGACGAAAAGGAACTCTACGACCAGACCATGGAACATCTGGCGGAAGAGGCCGGACGCAAACTGGGCGAGATGGAAGACTTCCAACGGCTGGCGCAGAACTTCATGGATACGATCGACCTGGAGAATGGAGCGGTCGAGACCGACGCGCTCGAGAAACTCGATGCTTACGAGCAGAAGCTGCTGACTTCGGGCGCGACCGACACGGCGTTTCTGCTGCCGGGGGCGACTGCGTCGCCAGTGCCGGTTCCGGCGGGCAAAGCCGCCGACGCCCCGCCAGCGGCGAAGAGTGCGGGCGATTACGGGGACATGTTTAAGTAACGGAGTTTCTTGAGGTAAGTTGAGCTCGACGAGTTGAACGGGCAAGAGTGGTACACGGGAGGAAACGTAAGACATGGCACATCTAAAGACCGGTCCAAAGGTTGTTTTGATTATTCTGCTCGTGCTGGGCTTTGTGTTTGGACTACGCAAGGCTGCGGAACTGGGGTGGATTCCTACTCCTGGCGTGATGAAGGCGCTGGTACCGGAGAAGGCTGCGCTGCCTGACGTGAAAGATGCACTGGTGCAGAACGTGGAACCGGTCACACTTCCCACATCGTCGGCTGCGAGTGTGCCGGCGACTTTGATTCGCGGTGAAATCTGGGAATGGAACGCGCAGATGAATCTGATTTATGCCAACGGGGGCGCGAGCACGACCAAGGGATCGCTGATGGAGAAGCATGGCGTCAATCTGGCGCTCATTCGTCAGGACGACACCGGCAAAATGCAGGAAGATCTGATTGCTTGTGCCCGTGAAATTTCCGGCGGCTCGTCGCAATGCTCGAACGGCGCGAACTTTGTCGTCATTATGGGCGACGGCTCGGGGCAATTCCTTGCTGCCATCAATCCGCAGTTGAAGAAACTTGGGCCGGACTATCAGGCGAAAGTGATTGCCGCGACCGGATATAGCCGCGGCGAGGATTCGTTGATGGCGTCGCCGGATGTGAAGAGCAACCCGCAAAAGGCGAAAGGCATTCTGGTCGAAGGCGTGCTGCGTGACGGCGACTGGAACATCGCGCAGAAGTGGGAAGGCGACAACGGCATCAAGAATAATCCCGACGAGAAGACTTACGACGAGGATGCAGTGAACTGGATCAACGCCTCCGACTACAACGTGGCTGCGGCCGATTACGTTGCCGGAAAGTGCGACACCCGCCAGGTTGTGAAAGACGGACATCTCACGGGAGAAAAGCGGAATGTCTGCGTCAACGCGGTCGTCACCTGGACGCCGGGCGACGTGACGATTGCCAAGGGCAAGGGCGGATTAGTGAAGGTTGTCAGCTCCAGGCAATATCGTTCGCAGATGCCGGCGGTGATTCTTGGTCCGAAGAATTTTTTCGAACACAATCGAGCCGAGATCGAAGGCATGCTCGCGGCCACGTTTGAAGCTGGTGATCAGATCAAGGCTTTCGATCAGGTGCTGCATAAAGCTTCGGCCATCAGTGCCAAAGTTTATGCCGACCAGGATGAGGCGTATTGGTACAAGTACTACAAAGGCGTGACTGAGAACGACGCGCAGAATTTGAAAGTTGATCTCGGCGGCTCGACCGTTAACAACCTCGCGGACAACCTGATTCTGTTTGGTCTGGAGCCGGGGACTAACGACAACTTCCGGTCGACTTACACGGTGTTTGGCAAGATCGCGACCCAGCAGTATCCTGCGCTGTTTAAGGACACGCCGATTCCTGACGTGAAAGATATTGAAGACAAGTCGTTCATTACGGGAGCGCAGGCGCGCATGAGCAGCGGCGGAGCGGAAGGCGAGGCGCCGCAGTATGCCGCGAATGAAACCGGGCCAGTGGTTTCGAAGCGGTCGTACTCGATTAATTTCGATACTGGCAAGGCGACCTTTACGGAAGAAGGCGTGCGCACTATGTCGGAATTGAAAGATTCGCTGGCGATTACTGGGCTGTTTATTCAGGTTGACGGCTTCACCGACAATACGGGGAGTGAGGGAGTGAATCAGGCGCTGTCGGATGCGCGCGCGGCGGCGGTGAAAGACTGGCTGCAGAAGCATGCGCCACGCAACTTCCCCGACACTCGCTTCAAGATTGCGGGGCATGGATCGCAGAATCCTGTCGCGACTAACGAAACGATGGCTGGCAAGGCCGCCAACCGGCGCGTGGAGATTACGTTGCTCGGCAGTTAGACGGCATTTGCGGAATCGACTAGGTTGTCGTTCCGAGGAGCTAGCGACGAGAGCTTGTCCCGAGCGAAGCGGAAGGAAACCTGCTGTTTGCTGGTGCGCAGGGAAAAGCAGGTTTCTCGCTGCGCTCGAAATGACAAAGTTTGAATGAAACAAGGTTGAGGGCACCGGCAGACACAGATGAATCAGGCGATTGAGGTTTTTTCACCCAATCGGGTGATCTCAAAACAAACGGTGCGCTGGATGGTGGGATTCCAGCTGGTGTTGCTGTTTTTCATCTGGATTTTTTCGCCGACTGTGTTTCTGCCCAAGCCGAAAGAAGTTTGGCAGGCCCTGGGCGAAATGTGGATGGAGGGCCTGGGCGGCGAACTGATCACCAGCTTCGTCCTGAACCTGGAAGCGATCGCGCTGGCGGCCGTGCTCTCGCTGTTGATGGCTTACCTGACGGTCATCCCATTCTTTCGCCCTGTCGTTACGCTGCTCAGCAAGTTGCGATTCCTCTCCATGGTGGGCCTGACATTTTTCTTCACGCTGATGTCCACCACGGGACACCAGCTAAAACTTTATCTCCTGGTTTTTTCGGTCTCGGTATTTTTTGTCACGGGCATGGCTGAGGTTGTCGCCAGCATTCCCAAGGGAGAGTTCGACCTGGCGCGCACGCTGCGCATGAACGAATGGCGCGTCGTGTATGAGGTGGTGATACTCGGCCAGGCTGATCAGGCGTTCGAAGTCTTGCGGCAAAACGCGGCCATGGGATGGATGATGCTCACCATGGTGGAAGGCATCTCGCGTTCGGAAGGCGGAGTCGGGGCCATGCTGCTGAATCAGAACAAGCATTTTCATCTGAGCGCGGTGTTCGCCATTCAGTTGACCATTCTGCTGCTGGGGCTGGCGCAGGATTATGGGATCGGGCTGCTGCGCGAGGTTTTTTGCCCTTACGCGGACCTGACTTTGGAACGCAAGTAATGAGTAACGAGCTTCGAGCTACGAGTTACGAGTAAAGACAACGGCTAGAAAACGACATCATGGTTTCCTATACCTACGGAAAAACGCTGTTGAAGGTGGACGATGTTTCGCTTGAATACGACGGGCGTCCTATCCTGAAGCACGTCACTGCGGAAATCAAAGACATCATTTGTACTGATCATGTGCAGGGGCAGGTGGTGGGATTTCTTGGGCCCAGCGGCATTGGTAAGACGCAGCTGTTCCGCATTATTGCCGGATTGAACAAGCCGACTTCCGGCCGCGTCACCATCAACGGGCAGGACCGGCCGGTGCAGGCGGGGGAAGTGGGGGTCGTCGCGCAGGACTATCCTTTATTCGAGCATCGCACGGTGATGTCGAACCTGCTCCTGGCGGCAAATCAGAAAGAGAAAGACGACAAGGCCGCGCGCGCCAAAGTTGTTCAGTACTTGACTGAGTTTGACTTGCTGGATAAGGCAAGCCTTTACCCGGTGCAGCTCTCCGGCGGACAGCGGCAGCGGTGCGCCATCATTCAGCAGATTCTGTGCTCGGAACATTTTCTTTTGATGGACGAACCGTTCAGTGGGCTCGACTTGCTCATGCTGGAAAAAACCAGCGAGCTGATCCAGAAGGTTGCGAATATGGATGACCTCAACACGATCATTGTCGTCACGCACGACATTACTGCGGCGGCCGCGGTCGCCGACCACCTCTGGCTGATGGGGCGCGATCATGATGCGAAGGGGAATCCGCTGCCGGGTTCGCATATTGTCGAGACTTACGATTTGATTGAACGCGATTTGTGCTGGAATCCCCGGATCATTACTGAGCCGCGCTTTGTGGATTTCGTGCGTGAGGTGAAAGAACGTTTCCGCAGCCTGTAGATCCAAGATTGCGTGGGGTCAATACCCGCTTCTTGCTGTCTCCGTCGCTTTTGGGTGGCGCGGCGCTTTCAGCGCTGCGATTGAGGCATCTCTTGTTGGTCGGGGCTTAGGCCCTGACAGAGTATCGCCAGAAGGCTTCAGCGCCGGTGCAGCAGCTCGGAGTTCGCCGCCCTGGCAATGAGTGCTATGGCCTGTGGGTGTTGAAAAAGTCCCCCAACAGAACGCCTTCTCATCTGCGAGCGTGCCGTCGCCGGTTTTCTTGTGTCGGTTCGACTAAGTGGTAACCGACAGAACCGGTGTTGTCGGCTGACTGAGGAAGCGCACCAGTCGTTTAATGTTCTGCGCTACCGCTGCCAAGAAGAACTGCTCGCGCACGAACTTCAGTCTCCGCAGGCGCAAGCGGCGCAGTCCTATCTGATTCTTCAGTTCCGCGAACAAGGCTTCCACTTTCTTTCGCTGCCGTTGTGCCTTGGCGAACTCTGGCGTGTTGACCAACTCCCGCGCACGTTGTCGGGCTGGTTCGTTCTGATGGATGATAAGACCCCGGAAGGCAGCCCTGGTGCATTGTGGTCGGAGCGAGCACGGGCCACACTTTTTTCGTGTCCCGATATAGTTGAAGGCTCGATTGCGATAAACTCGGCCACCGTAGTTGAGGAACTGGCCAGCAGGGCAGATGTAGCGATTGTTTTCCGGTTCGTACGTGAAACGCTCGGGACCGAAGAATGGACTCCTCTTTCGGTGGATGCTGTCACGGGTCCGCATGTAGGGAGTGATGCTTCGATCGGCTAGCCATTGCAAGAACTCGCCGTTTCCGTAGGTCGTATCGGCCGCCACCGATTCCGGCTCTCGTCCTTGCCATTGCGTGAAACGGGTGAGCATGTCCTGCGCGGCCACTGTTTCCTGACTCATGCGCGCCGCTGTAGCTTGCACTCCTACGATCACACAACTGTGATTGTCCACCAGATAGTTGTCGTAGTATCCCAGCCGCGCCGGTGTGCCGCCCTTGGTGGCGTAGGTAGAATCGGGATCGGTGGTGGAAACCTGGTCCTGTTCATGCACCGGCTCCTCCACCGGATTCTGTTCTTCCACTTCCCGCAGATACTGCCGCACAGTGTGATGAACTTGGGCCGCTTCCGCTAGCTGCTCGCGCGGGATGCGGCTTTCCTTGCTGGCATTCGCCTCCACGAAACTGCCATCGACCGACAGGTGCTTGCCCTGCACCAAACCCACTTCCACGCACTGCCGCACGATCTGCTCAAACAGTTCCTCGAACAGCTTCGATTCCTGAAACCGGCCATGCCGGTTTTTCGAGAACGTGGAGTGATGCGGGATTTCCTGATCGAAACCCAAGCCCGTGAACCAGCGCCACGCCAGGTGCATGCGCAGTTCCTCCACCAGCTTCCGCTCACTGGTGATGCCGTACAAATAGCCGATCAACAGGATGCGCAGCAGAAGTTCGGGATCAATGGAAGGACGGCCCGTCTCGCTGTAACTCGCTTTCAGCTTTTCCCGCACAAAGGCGAAGCTGATGTGCTTTTCGATGAGCCGCAGCAGGTGAGTCTCAGGAACATGATCTCCCAGCCGAAAGTAGTAGAACAACGCTTCGGAGCGGTCGTGTTGCCCCATCATGATCAGCAGTCCTCCGACGATGAGAATCCAACAAAGCATGGTCAGGATCACTCCTTCTAACATGCTTCTGCCGAATCTCATCCCGCTAATCGACGTGACTTTTTCAACACCCACGCCTGATTTCAACTGTCATCGTGACTCGCTGGAACTCTGGGCGTTTTCGGTGTACATTGCCAGTCATGAAATCCGCGGCGGCAATTTGTCCCGATCGAGTCCAGTTGCTACGGAGGATTTATGAAACGGTCTGTAGTTTTTTTTATCGCGGCGGCGCTCGTGATGAGCGGAGGGTTGGTCGGCACGGCCCAACAGAAGGAGAACTCTACGGCGGATTTCTCCTTCACCATGCAAAACACATCCGGCACGATGTCGTTGGCTTGTGAGCACGGTTGTGCATGGAAGACGCTAGGCTGGTGGGGGCGGAGTGGCACAGACGTTTCGATTGATGACAGGGGAATGGTTGGCGCCGACAGAAAGGAAGGCAACAGCACGTTCCTGATCGGCATTCATGCGGGCGACGGCAAGATGGAACTGTCTTGCAGGCGTGGCTGTGCGTGGACGGCGCTGTCCTATGCTTCTTTATCCGCGCGAGCCAGGATTGACGAAGGCGGCGTCTCCATTCAGTGAGGAGGTAAGCGCTTCCAGGATCGAAACGTCTTTCTGCGAGATGCGCCTACCGGTGATTAGCGAAAAATCGCGATTGCGCTCGTTGACCGGGCCATGTGCGGGCAGAAGAAAACGGCGGACCCGGGTACGATCGAGTTCCTAAAAAGATGTTAGGGAACTCTACTCGGGAGGTTTCACCCCTGACGTATCTGGACTAGGGTGCCAGTGTAACCTTCATCACATACGCATAGCTTCCCGGAGCAACCGCCGGCAACTTCACCTGTATCGCATCGTCGCTCTGGTGCCACTCGACTTTCTCCGCGGTGCCGATAAACTCAATATTTTTGATCTGCAATCCTTTCGCCTGCTGCGCCGCCCCCAGCGCATGAATCATGACCTGCCCATTTTTGGGCCATGCCATTTCGATCGCGTATAGCGCGCTGCCTTTGCGAGTAAAACGAAAATCTTCGGACGTGTATGGTTTCGTGTCTTTGTCATGTCCGAAGCCGGGCTGAATCTTTGTCGGGCCTTCGCCGTACACGGTCCACGGGGTGGTGTCGTAGATGGACTCGCCGTTTTGTTTGAGCCAGGCACCGATTTCTAGCAGGGTGTTGCGGACCTCGTCGGGGATGGTGCCATCGGGGCGCGGGCCGATGTTCAGCAGCAGGTTTCCGTTCTTGCTGACGATGTCGATCAGCTGATGGACGATGAATTCCGGGGTCTTGAATTGATCGTGCTCCAGGTAGCCCCATGAAAAATTGCTGATTGATGTGTCGGTCTGCCAATGGTCGGGCTCGATTCCTTCTCGCAGCCCGCGCTCGAAGTCGCGGGCGCCGGCGTGCCAGTCTAGGGAGTAATCTTTCATGTTGATCACGCCGGCGATGCCGTGCTCAGCGGAGTAGTTGTAGTAGAAGGCGGCGAACTTTGTGACGTTGGGGCGGAAATTTGGCTGGCCGATCCACCAGTCGAAATACATTACTTCGGGCTGATATTTCTGGACGATCTCTGCTGCGCGGGCCAGCCAGTCGTTGGCGTACTCGGGGCTCACGTAGGTCCAGTCGTTCGACAGCGACTGGCCGGGATCTGACAGCCAGGCATGCGCGGGGCCGTAGAGTGAAGCGTATTTAGGATCATTTACGTCGGAGCGGACGGTGCGGCCGCCGTCGAAAAAGAAATCGTGCTCGGCGCGATGGGAGGAGACGCCGAAGTGCAATCCTTCGGCTCGCACTGCTTTTGCCAGGTCGCCGATCACGTCGCGCTTGGGGCCCATTTTTACCGCGGTCCAGTCTGACAGGCCTGAGTCGTAGAGCGAGAAGCCGTCGTGATGCTCGGCCACTGGAACCACGTAACGCGCGCCTGCCTGCTTGAAAAGGCGGGCCCAGTCGGCGGGGTCCCACTTCTCGGCTTTGAAAAGCGGGACCAGATCTTTGTATCCGAATTTGTCTTGTGGGCCGTAGCGCTTCAGGTGCTCCTGAAACGTCGAATCTTTCGGCTGATACATGTTGCGGGGATACCACTCGTTCATCGCGCCCGGGACCGCGAAGACTCCCCAGTGAATGAAGATGCCGAATTTTGCGTCCTTATACCACTGCGGCATCTGAAACCTGCGCAGGGTCGCCCAGTCGGCGCGGTAGGGGCCGTCGTTGTCCTGGCGGTCGACTTCGTGGAGGATCGTGGCGCGGGCGTTGTCATATTTCGCCACGGACGCCTGCCACTCGCGATCGATCTCGGCAGCCGACTTTGTGACTTGCGTGGGAGCTAGCGGATCGACAGGCGCGGTCTGGGCCAGCAGGACTGCGTTGAAAACAAGGAAGACCAAAAGGAGGGAGATGGCGCGGTCTGGAGAAGCCTTCATGGCGCAGAATTATAGACGCCCCGCTGTGGCCTGACAGTCGTTCCCTGAAGGTCAATGAGTGTAATCGGGATTTTTCGCCACTTAATCGTGCCGAAGAGTCTCCATGGGATCAATCTGTGTGGCGTGGCGAGCCGGGATGTAGCTGGCGAGAAACGTCACGGCAACTAGAAGTGATGAAACCAGAAGCAAAGTCAGCACATCGTGGGGTTTCACACCGTATAGGAATTCGGCGAGCAAGGGAGCTGCGGCGAAAGATGCGGCCACGCCAATGAGCACGCCGAGGAAGGAAAGAGTCATCGCCTGCCTTAATACCAGCCGAACCACGTGTCGCGGTTGCGCTCCCAGTGCCATGCGGAGCCCAAGCTCATGGCTGCGCTCGCTAACGGAATACGAAATCACGCCGTAAATCCCGATCGCAGCGAGAATCAGGGCCATCGCAGCAAAGAGCCCCAGCATTTCGGAGAGAACAGTCCAGGGCCGCGCGGAGTTTGAGACAGTCTGTTCCACCGTTCTGACTCCGAAGACGGCAGAATCTGGCGCCAGGCTCGAAATGGTTCTGCGCAGGCTCTCGATCAGCGCCGGCGACGTAGATCGAGTGCGGATGACCAGGCTTTTGTGAACCCGGCTCTCCGTCCAGCCCGGCACCGTACGCGCTGGCAGTTGCAGATAAGAGACGTACGCCTGCGCTTGCGAATCCGTCGTCAGGAAGAACTGTTTGACGTCGCCCACGATGCCAACGATTTGCCGGGGCTTTTCCTCGGGGGAGGAATCAAATGTCATTTCGCGGCCAAGAGGATTTTCGTTGGGCCAGAACCGCCGCGCCATCGCATCGTTGATCACGACGACAGGCGCAGAGGTCTCCGTGTCGCCTTCCTTAATGCCGCGGCCTCGCAGGATTGGAATGCCCATCAAGTGAAAATAGTCCGCACTGACGGCATCGCGAATCGCGCTCGGTTTTTCCGAGACATCCACGCTTTTGCCTGCAATCGTGAAGCCCGGAAAAGCATGCTGGGCGTTGTCCGCGAGCGGGAGCCAGTCGACTAGTGCCACATTTTCGACTCCGGGTATTTCTTTGACTCGCTCCAGCACCTGCCGGCAGAAAACGCTCACTCCCGACTGGATCACATTAAACCCGGTTTTGTCCTGACCCGCGGCATCCATGTACTTGTCACCGGTGAGACGCACTTCTGCCGTCAGCAGATGGTCCGGATCAAACCCCGGACTCGTATGGAGGATGCGAGTCACGGTATTGATCATCAGGCCCGCGCAAATCAACGACACCAACGCGACCGCGATCTCGGACACCACCAGAATGTTTCGCGTGCGATGGCGCGACTTGGTGGCCGTGCTCCGGCCGCCCTCTCGCAAACATTCATTCGGATCGTTTTTGGATGCCCGGTAGGCCGGGATCAGCCCGAACACCAGGCCGGTGAGCACGCAGATGCCAAACGTAAAGAACAATACTCGGCCATTCACCGAAACGCCTGCCATCGGAAACAGATATGCGGAGAGCGACTTGAGAATCCGAATCCCCCAGAAAGTCAAAACGAGACCACCGAGTCCTCCTGCCAAGGCGAGTAGAAGGCTTTCGGTCAATAGCTGCTGGATCAAGCTTCTCCGGCTCGCGCCCAGCGCGACGCGCACACCAATTTCTCTTCGCCGCCCATCCCCGCGAACCAGCAGCAGGTTGGCGACATTCGTGCATGCAATCAGCAGAACGAAGCCCACCGCCGCGAAGATCAGGCAGAACTCCTCCGCTGACCAGCCGAACAGCCCCTTCTGCAAAGGCTCAACTTTCACTCCCACATCTTTGTAGACTTTGGGAAAGACCTCGGCCAGATGAAGGGCCGCGACATTCATGGCGGCTTGAGCCTGCTGCACGGACACACCTGGCTTCAATTTTGCGATGCCAATCATGAATCGGGGATCATCGGCACCGGAGTCCAAGGGATCTGCCATGCCGTGGATGAAGTAAGCCTCGGGGACTCCTGTACCAAAGAGGTTGAATCCTGGATTCAGAACAGCAACCACCGTGGTTGACGCGGTGTCGACGAAAATACTGCGACCGAGCACATTCGGGTCACTCCCGAAATGGTGCCGCCAGAATTCATAGCTGATTGCGACACCGTCCGATCCCTTCTTCTCAGACAAGGCGTCCGTGGGGATCGTGCCTAGGAAGGTTTTGACACCCAGCAGCGAAAATAGCCGCACACTGACGTGCTGCACGCCGACGCGTTCCGCATAACCAGCGCCCGACATGGCCACCATGTCCGGCCACGACGCGCACTCGATTTGCTCGAACACCCGGTTGTCGACTCTCCAGTGAGCAACGTCCGTGCCCGAGACCGGTGCGCGCTCGCGCGGAAATTTCGCGTAGGTGGTCGATAGAGCTACCAGCCGTGCCTGGTCAGGATAAGGAAGGGGGCGCAGAAGGAGTGCATCGAGGGCGCTGAAAATCGTTGTCGTCCCGCCGATTCCAAGCGCCAGCGTCAGCACGGATATCAGAGTGAAGGCGGGAGACTTGCACAGCCCGCGAGCCGCGTAGCGAAGGTCTTGCCCCAGAGTTTCGACCCAACCCGCTATGGACCCGGTGCGGACCACGCCAAAGTGTAACTCGCCAAACGCGTATTGCACAGGATGATGCCGTCACGCACATCACATCAGTGCAGAGGCACGCAACAATCCAACAGAACACTGCGACAACTGTCGATAACAGCCATTTCACTCATTGACCTCTGAGTTCTGCGGCCTTTCGCGGCGCTTAATCCTCGGCCACGGGGGCCGTCATTTCCTCGGATGGCTCTCCGCCGGCCATGGATTGGGCGATGATCAACTGGCGGGCTTCTACACGGATCTTGGGGAGTTGGCGGGCGAACCACCAGGCTCCCATGACTGAGGCGAATCCGCCCATCGCTACCGTTAGCGGGGCGCCCAGGCGGTCTGATAGCGCGCCGCCCAGCAGGGCGCCGATTGGGGCCATGCCCATGAACATCATGGAATAGACAGCGATGGTGCGGCCGCGCAGGGCGTCCGGGACCATGACCTGGATCAGTGTGTTCGACGAGGCCATTTGCAGCATGATGAAATATCCGACTGGCATCAGCAGCAATACCGAGAGCCAGAAGGATTTCGAAAACGAGAAGAGCATCAGGCTGATGCCGAAGCCGGCGCAGCATACTAAGACCCAGCGTCCCAGGCCTTTTACGCCGGTGCGCATGGCCAGGGTCAGCGCGCCTAGTAGCGCTCCTACGCCGGCGGCGCCCATCAGGATGCCCAGGCGCACTGCGCCCAGATCGTGCGAGCCGATGAGCGAGGCGAATTCCTGGCCACCGTGGTGCAGAATTTTGTCGGCGAAAATCGGCATGAGCACCGAGTAGGGCATGCCTACCACACTCACCAGGCCAAGGAGGATCATGAGCGAGCGAATCGGCGCTGTCCGATTCACAAACTGGAAGCCTTCTTTGATGTGCTCCCACGGCGAAGTTTTCGCCGAGACGCGAGCGGGGGCGTGCACGTTCATCAGCATTAATCCGGCGATTACGGCGATGTAGCTGACTCCGTTGACGAAGAAGCACCAGCCTTCGCCGAGGCGCGCGACGAGAAGACCGGCGATAGCCGGGCCGATTACGCGCGCGCCGTTGAACATGGAAGAATTCAGCGCAATGGCGTTCATCAAATCTTCTCGGCCCACCATGTCGACTAGAAACGACTGGCGTCCGGGGATGTCGAATGCGTTTACTACGCCTAGCAGGGCGGCCAGAACAAAGATTTCCCTGACCGTAATCCTGTGGGTCAGGGTGAGTGCCGCAAGCACGAAGGCCAGCAGCATCGACGCGACCTGGGTGCTGATGACCACGTGGCGGCGGTTGTTGCGGTCGGCCACGATGCCGCCGATGGGGGCACACAGAAAGACCGGAATCTGGCTGGCGAAGCCGACTTCGCCCAGGCGCAGGCCTGACTTCGTTAGTTTGTAGACTAGCCACGATTGGGCCACGGTCTGCATCCAGGTACCGATGAGGGAAATCAGTTGTCCGCTGAAAAAGAGCTGAAAGTTGCGATGGCGCAGGGCGCGTCCGGCGACCTGCCAGCGCGGGGCGCTGATCTCGGCCGGCGGGCGCTCATTGGTTGAGGCGCCGTTCGCGGAGCCGCCGTTGGCCGAGTCGGCGTTCGGCGACGGGCTCTCTGGGATGGGAACTGTCGAATCTGCCACGTTCGTTTCTTTAACTATGACTAGAATTTAAGACTGGACTGCCTGCACGGACGACGGCGCGCTTCGCTCTACTATATCGCGAGCGAGTTTTCGCCTCCTGGCATCGCGAGTGGGCTTGGGGCGGACTTTTCCACAGGGTGAAGGGTCTGGGAGGCTGAATCCCGCGTCGTGCGGGGCAGCCCAAGTGCCAGCGAATGATCAATTTGAAAATATCTCTGCTCGCAATGAAATTGGAACTTTTCTTCCAGTCCGCTGTGCGCTAAAGTATCGCCTGCGCTTTTGGCGATTGAGGAAAGGAACCTACTTGTGACCACTCCTCCAGCCGGGATTGAACGGCGTGTCGGACAGCGGTTTCCGTACCTGCTGCCGCTCTCGCTGCGCCAGCCTGGGACTTCGGTCGAGGGGGTGGGATTCACGCAGGATCTGAGTTCTCGCGGAGTTTTCTTTTTCACCGACGCGGCGGTTACGGAAGGGTCCGAAATCGAGCTGTCGCTAAGGATGCCGTCGGAGATCACGCTGGGCGAGAACATGCCTGTTCGCTGCCGTGGCCATGTGTTGCGGGTGGTTCGGCCTGCCGCCGCCCGCGATGCGGGATCGGCCCAGGCGGAGACGAAGGTCGGCGTCGCGGTACGCTTCGAAGGGTACGAATATCTGGCTGAGTCGTCTGAATCGGCCGCCAGTTTTCCGCGGGTTTCCGTTCTCCATCCCCATGATGATCGGCCCAACGGCCCGCGCGACGAAGAAGACCGGCGCCTGGCGCATGTTTCGGCCAGACCGGTTCTGAGCTAGCCTCCACCGGATTCTGCCTCCCGATCTCCCTCCGAACGAGGTTCGTCCCTTTGGAATCGCGCGAAAGTCTAAGCCTCGGCGCAAATCACTTTTCAAGTTTGGCGTCCTGGCTTACAATGTTCGCTAACGAGGGCGACCGGCCAGAGCTCTTCTACCGTTCGTGTTTCCCCCCAAAGGTGTAGATCATCGATTTGTAGATCACGGATTTGCATTGGCGTTGCCGTCTATGGCGAAGAAGGCACGCTTATTTTGGTTACTTAGGTCACTTGGCGGAGAGCGGGTTCTCTTTCTAACATGCAATCACCGAGAGAAAGCAGCGAGAACCGCGTTATGCATGGGATCGCCGTCGCCCTCCTGACCGAGGACCAGGACCACTTATCCGCGTTGCAAACCCGTCTGGAAGCGACGCGCCTTGGACAGGCGGTTTTCAGCCACGTAGGGTTTCCCGCCGGACCGACCGACTCGATTCTGCGGCAGTTGCAGGATTCGCGGGCTGAAGTTGTCATCGTTAATATTCCTGCGCAGGACTCGCAGCGCGCCATCCACACCATTGAACTGATTCGATCTACCACCCAGAGGATTGGAATTTTTGCCAACGGGGACATGACGCATCCGCCGAGCATTGTGGCCAGCATGCGAGCCGGAGCCGGCGAATATCTGGACGACTCGGCGGGATTCGAGCCTCTGCTCGAGGCGCTCACCCGTTTCAGTTCTGCTCGCACGCGCAGTCTGGGGGGCGAAGGCAAGGCGCGAGTATTTACGTTCGTTAGCGCCAAGGGCGGAGCGGGCTGCACTACGGCTGCGGTCAATACGGCGGTAGCATTGCAGCAATCTCACGGGGATGTGGTTCTGGTCGACTTCGCTCCGATCGGGCACACTTCTCTTCATCTCAACCTGCGGCCGCAGTTTGGCGTGCTTGACGCGCTGCAGAACCTGCACCGACTCGATGGGTCTTTGCTCGACGGCCTGATGACGCCGACCAAGGAGGGTTTGCATCTTTTGGCGGGACCGCAGCAGCCTTACCCGACTGAGCCGACGCCGGGCGAACTGGCGCGGCTGTTCGATCTGCTGGTGAATCATTACCGATTCGTGATTGTCGATGCCTCCAGCCGCCTTGATCCGACGACGCGTCTGCTTGCAGATCTTTCCAACGCCGTGCTCGTGGTCGCGCAGACTGATGTGGTTTCCCTGTGGAGTGCGGGACGCATTCATTCCTTCCTTGAGGAAGGCAGCGGGCGCGACCGGCTGCGCATGGTTTTGAATCGCTATAAGAAGATTCCGGGCTTCACGGAAGAAGATGTTCAGCAGGTGACCAACTGCAAAGTTTTGTGGAAAGTTCCCAACGCTTTCCACTCGGTCTCGCCTTCCATCGACCAGGGGACGCCGGTAGTGCTGCAGGAAGGTTTGGAGATCAGCCGCTCTTATCGGGCTCTGGCCGCGGCTTTGGCGGAGGCGTCGTCGAATTCCAACGGCAGCCCGGACCTCGTTTACGGCGCCGAAGGGGCCCGCAAGAAAGCGCCTGGGCGCCTCAACCTCTCGCCCGCCCGCGCGGGACAATAGCTTGCAGTCCGCCAGTCTTGAGCTGCGAGTCTCGAGCCGGACAAAGCTACAACGGTTGGTGACGAATTTGGTTTTAATCAGTACTCGCTACTTCTTTGCATCCTGCGGAAACATCTTGAACGCGACGTCTTGCGAGTGCGACGTTACTTTCTTGTTTGCGTCGCTCGCACTCTCGGTTAGCTCGCCTTTTAGCACGAAATAAGCCTCAGCGCCCGGATTCTTACCCTCGCCACGCTCGACCGTTCCTTTGAAGTCAAACGTTACACCACGGACCATCGCCGTTGTGAAGGTCAGCTTATTTCCCTCGAGTTTGGCGGTCTTGAAAAACTGATCCTGGAATTCTCCCTTGTCGTTTTCTGCGTCGCCGAATCGGGAGATGAATCCTGTGACGTGCCCTGTGTCCTCGACTGTCAGCTGCACGAACTCGCCTTCTTTGAGGAAGGAGTACATTCCCGAATAGGTCTGCTCAGCTTTTGCGTCTGGTTGTGCGGGGGCGGCTGGCGCCGACTTTGCTGCCGCATCGCCCGAGGGCCTCGGCTCCTGGGCGCGCATTTCCCCAGAAATGCTGAGCGCTCCCGCTCCCAGCACCAGCACGAACACAAAAAAGAAGCAGCTAGTTTTCATGGCACCGCCTTAGCCGCAATCCTACTACAGCTGCGTGGCATCGGAATCTGGCGCGCGTTTCCATCCAATCTCCGTCGTCTCCGAAACAAAAAGCTCCAGCCGTGGAGACTGGAGCTTTTATCCGTGGGGTGAGCGTCGTTATTTCTTTGTCACCTTCGCGTCCATGAACGGCATCCAGTTCGTGCCGTCGGTCGATACTTCAAACTTCAGGCTGTAGCTGGTTGGCGAGAGAACCTTCATCGTCAGCTTCTGTTTGATCTCTTGCCCACCGTAGTTCTGCGAACTCGTCCAGGTCCAGGTGTCGCCGGTGACCGTGCCCTTGGAGGTTTCGCGCCGGCCCTGGCTGCTGAATTCGTTATAGGTATAGACGTTTTCGTCCGTGTCGTAGCCCAGGTAGGAAACTGCCTTGCCGTCGCCGCCTAGTTCCGGAGGCATCTTGAAGTCGGCGTGACCTTCTACGAAGAACTTGCCGGGCATCCAGTCGGCGGTGTCGGTCGAGGTGAATTTTCCGCCCGCGCCCCATGGGCCCTGAGCAATGGTGCCTTCCGACGTCCACGTACCCACGAAGAAGTCGAGCTTTTTTACTTCGGGGCCGGGCGTGGGCGCCATTTGCGCCGAGGCGCAGGACGCAAGCAAAACTAGAGTTGAAAACAGGATGGTCTTGAAATTCAAATTCATGGTGTGCGCTCCTTGTTTGGAAATCTGGCGATTCGCTCTTAAGCTTTTAGCCAGTTGCCAAAAGCTACAGGAGCATTTCACAAGGAATCGTAGCGGTCGCGGGCGCGCCTGCCCAGTGCGATTCGTCAGCCACGGGGCATGACAATTGTCAGGTCAAATTGCCATGGCCGCCATCACTTCGCTTTGGTCGCCTTCCCATCCATGGCCAGCGTCCATTTGGTTCCATCCTCTGAGGCTTCGTAGGAGAAGTTGTACGATGTGGGCGAAGTGACCTTCATGGTGAACCGCCCTTTCGTCATATTGCCCTCTTTAAAGTCGTTGATCCAAGTCCATGTGTCGCCATCCAGCGAGCCCTTTGCGTCGGTGAATTCTCCCCAGCTATTGAACTCGCGATAGGTATAGGACTTGTCCTCGACGGAGTAGCCCATGATCGAGATGCCGGATCCGTTCCCCATCGTGGTCTTGTAGTCGGTATGGCAGACGACAAAGAATTCGCCTTCCATCCACTCACACTTCTCGTTCTCTGTTGTCCTGCCTCCCGGGCCCATGACGCCCGGCTTCATGTCGCCCTCCAGCGTCCAGGAACCGACAAAGATGTCGAGCTTCTTGTGTTCTGGTCCCGGTTTCGGCATCTCCTGCGCCACGGCAGCTGCTGCCAGCACCAACCATGCTGCCAAAATTCTTCCAGTGTTTTTCATCGCACGCCTCGTTATTCAATATTTTTGATTGTTGACTTCTAATTGCGCATTGCTCATTGCTCATTGCTCATTGCAAAACCGCCGCGACTTCGGCGAAATGGTAGCTTCACTCCCGGAGCGCGTCAACCCTGGTCTCGCGAGGGTTTCCATCCACCCTCACCAATCAAAAATCAACAATTTGTCTCTCTACCAGTCTCCGTAATGCGCCACCGTCATCTGCAGAAACTTCATTTTCCAGACATCGCCCTGCTTTACCCAGGTGGTGCTGAAGTGCTGATAGCGCGGCGGTGGCCCCTGATCTTCCGCCGCTGGAACTCGCAGCACTACGTTGTAGGTCACAATGGCGACCCCGTCGCTCACGGGAATGACCTTCATGTCGTAAGCCAGCAGGTCAAACCCGCCGCCGGACATGGTGTCGATCATGTCCTGTCGCTCGCCCAGTTCGCCGCCGAAGTCGACCAGGGTGAAGTCGTCGGCGAGGGTGCGCTTGAAAAACGCCACGTCGCCCTTCTTGGCCGCATCAATGAAATTTTTCTCCGCGGCCATTAATGTTTGTTCCAGCGGAGTCAGCGGCTTGGCGGCCGCATTGGCCTGTCCCGAGCCAGCGACGGCCAAACCGCTGCACAGCAGAATCACGGCCACTACGATCCTGAATTTCATTCCCGTCTCCTTACTCAGACTCTTGAAACAGCGATTTGTCACGCTCTAGACAGATGCCTTTACAAAACTTTGTCATTGCGGCGAAAGGGTGGCCCTCTTGAGGCGGCATGTCATTCCGAGAAGCGAAGTGACGAGGAACCTGCTGCTTTCCCGCCACGTTGACGGAGCGTCACGCCCCGCGAATCTTCGCCGCCAGTTCTGGTCGAGGAACCGAAACCTGCTCCCCGGTCGCGAGGTTCTTCAACGAGAACGCTTCCGCCTTCACTTCATTCTCACCGACGATCAGGATGTACTTTGCTCCCGCCTTCGTGGCTGCCTCGAACGATTTCTTCAGGCGGAAGGTGTCATCTCCTAGCTCGACCACCAGATCGTGTCTTCGCAACTCGCGGGCAAGTCGCGCCGCTTCGGCGTTCATCCCGGCCATGGGGGCGACGTACACATCCGGTTTGCGCAGGACGGCCTCGGCAGTTTCTTTCAGCGACATCACCAGGCGGTCCTCGCCAATGGCGAAACCTATGCCCGGGGCCGCGGGGCCGCCGAGAGCTTCTGACAGCCCGTCATAACGGCCGCCACCGAGAATCGCGTTTTGCGCGCCCAGCGCACCGTGCGTGAACTCGAAGGCGGTGCGCGTGTAGTAGTCGAGGCCGCGCACTAAACGATCGTTCCGAGAAAAGCGAACGCCCACTTTGGTGAGAATTTCCTCGACCGCTTCAAAGTGCTTACGGGACTCTTCGCCGAGGAACTGGGTGATGCGGGGCAGGGTTTCGATGATCGGCTGATCTTCGGGCACCTTGCAGTCGAACACGCGCAGGGGATTAGTCACGGCGCGGCGCTGGCAGTCGGCGCACATCTTATCTTTGACGGGATCGAGAGCCTTGCGGAGGGCTTCGTTGAAGGCAGCGCGGTCGGCCGGAGTGCCGACGGAATTCAGCTCGAGCGTCCAATCGGTGATGCCGAGCCGGTCGAGCAGTGTGGCCAGCATCTCCAACACTTCCGCATCGCGTGCTGGAGACTCACTGCCGGCGGACGGCGGGCCGATGACTTCGGCTCCGATCTGATAAAACTGGCGGTAGCGACCTTTTTGCGGGCGCTCGCGGCGGAACTGCGGGCCGATGTAGTAGAGCTTGTTCAGGCCGTTCTTCTGAAGGTCGTGCTGGATGTAGGCGCGGACGACGCCCGCGGTATTCTCCGGGCGCAGTGTCAGCGATTGTCCTTTATCGCTTTCGGCTCGCCCTCGATCCTCCCAGGTGAACATTTCTTTGCTGACGATGTCGGTCTCTTCGCCGACGCCGCGCGCGAACAGTTCCGTCGACTCGAAAATCGGGGTGCGAATTTCCTGGAAGTTGTAGGCGCGGAACACGTCGCGCACGGCGGCCTCTACAAAATTCCACAGCGCCGTTTCCGGCGGGAGCAGGTCGCGCGTTCCTCGGACTGCTTTGATCATTCTTCTTTTCTTCTTTCCCGTCTTCCTTGACCCTGTCATCCTGAGCGAAGCGAGCTCGAATGAGCTCGCGCAGTCGAAGGATCCCTGCCACATTGCCCGCGCTACAAGCCTATCAGGGAGTTCTCTTTAGCCTCGACTGCAGTTGTCGAGAGGACTCCCTGCCTCGACCGAGCGGCATCGATCCGTTAGGGATCCTTCGACTGCGCAGGCCGGTTCGCTCTGCTCACCGTCCTGCTCCGCTCAGGATGACAATTCTAGAGGGCTGATGCAGAACAGCAGCTAACTGAGTACTCGAAACTCGCAGCTGCAACTCATCTCTCCTTCAAATACTCATCTTTATAGCCCAGATAATTCCTGGCATACCGCATGATCGCCTCGTCATCGGCTGCTTCCAGCTTGCGACGGAACTTTCCTGGCGACCCCATCCATAATGATCCCGGCTCGACTACCGTGCCCTCGGGAATCAGTGTACCGGCGGCGATGATCGATCCTGCCCCAATGTTCGCGCCATTTAAAATGATCGTTCCCATGCCGATCAGGCAGCGGTCTTCGATTACGCAGCCATGCAGCGTTACTGAATGGCCGACCGTGACGTACTCGCCCAGGTAGACGCCCCATTGCTGCTTCATGCCGTGGAGGACGCTGTTGTCCTGCACGTTGGAGTTAGCGCCGATGCGAATCTCGTGCACGTCGCCGCGGACGACGGCGTTCATCCAGACTGACGCGTGCTCGCCCAGCACCACGTCGCCGATAATCTGCGCCGAGTCGTCCACATAGCATGTCGCCGGAATCGTCGGCCGGATGCCTTTATAGGATCGAATCATCGTTGGGCCCGAATCATGGGCTAGCCTTGAGTCATGGACGTCTGAATAATGCTCTCAAAAAGAAACTGAAAATACCACGAGAGCACGCTTCTCCGTAAGGGCCGCGAACGGTACAGATATTCCGGTCAGCGATCCGCTTTGTACTGGACGGTTGAATGCCTTTGCATTCCCGCTACGGGAACCACTTCAAAAAAGTCATGTTACATCACTGAATTCTTGCGTGACCCATGCTATACAAATCTTGGTTCCTGCCTCGCGTCCGGTAAACGCGCAGTCTGGGCGTCCCTCCGAGCTGATCGTATACAGAGCGATTCTGCGAGATCTGATTTCGCGAGAAGCGATCTCGCACGCAGGGGCGACTTCATGTCTTGGATGCAACGTTATTCGTACCGTGCTTTCATTTTCTTTTCAATCTTGCTCTTTCTGACGATGCCGCCCATGGTCCTCAGGGCCCAGGATTCCGCCACTGGGGGCCTTCGCGGCATCGTTTTCGATTCCAGCGGCAGCCGCATTCCGCAGGCGTCGATTGTCGTGATCAACCTGGCGACTGGCGCGCGCTACGCGGCGCTGAGCGACGCTGAGGGCGGCTTCGCTCTTGACCAGTTGCCGCCCGGGGATTATTCGGCGCGTGCTGTTGCGCCGGGAATGTCGGCGCAGGTGTCGCCTCAGTTGCATCTCGATGTCGGCGGCGTGGCTACGCTTCAATTCCATCTCACGGTTGCCGGCGTTCAGGAGAGTGTCACCGTTTCTGGCGCACCGGGGCTGGTCGAAACCCAGCCCAGCGCGGTCTCAACGCTGCTCGACGAACGCGCCCTCGGTGATTTTCCACTTAACGGCCGTCGCTTTTCCGATCTTGCCCTGTTCTCGCCCGGCGTTACACAGGATCCTCGGAGTCTTAATTCTTCTACCAACGGCGATCTCTCGTTCGGTGGAATTCGGGGATTTCAGAATACGTTCCTGGTCGACGGGGGCGACTTCAACAATGCGTTCTTCGCCCAGCCGCGCGGGCGCGATCGAGCGCCCTACGTCATCTCGACCGAGGTGGTGCAGGAGTTCCGTGTTTCCACCACCACCTACGGCGCCGAGCAGGGACGTTCTGGGGGCGCCGTCGTCAACGTCGTTACGAAGTCGGGGTCCAATCATCTGCACGGAACGGCGTTCTACCATGTCCGCGACAGCTCGCTTGGCGCGGCCGATGATTTCTTCGACCAGGCTGTCGCTCCTGTGGAACCGGCCGGGGGATGGCCCTGCTCGGGTATCAACGGGGAGGATCAGCCGCTTCAGCCGCACAACCGCCAGCAGCAGTTTGGAGGCACCGTTGGTGGTCCGCTGAAACGCAACAAGGTTTTCTTTTTCGCCGGATTCGATCAGCACATTTTTCATGATCCGAATGTGGTTGAATTTGTGGGTGGCGGTTCGCAGGTGATTCCGCAGGCCGGGACTGGGCCCTACACTCCTGGCGATTACGAAGCCGACGACCAAGCTCTGGTCTGCGGCGCCGCCGCGCAGCTGACTTCGCTCGCTGGAGAATATCCCGCCGCGCAGATTGGCAATAGCGGCTACGCGAAGCTTGACGTCAATCTCACTCCGCGCAACCAGCTAGCGCTCAAGATCGCGACTACGCGGTACTGGGGAGCGAACAACGTGTTCCTCGACCCCGCCAGCCCCATCACGTTTGATTCCATCAGCGACAACGGCGAGGAACTCGTTTCCACTGAAACGGGGAGCCTATCACTGACATCAAATCTCTCGACGCGATGGATCAGCCATCTTCGTGCCCAGTTCTCGCGCGACCTGCAGCAGTCTTACAGCAATACGAGTGACGTGCTGACCAAGATTTCTAACGTCATGGACGGCATTGGACGCTCCGATCTTCTGCCACGTCAGACTCGCGAGCATCGCCTGCACCTTGCCGAAACCGTAAGCATCGAGGGCAACCGCAATTCGTGGAAGTTTGGCGGCGACAGCCTCATCACCTGGCTCTACGATTTCTTCCCCAGCCAGCAGAGCGGCGAATATCTTTTTTATCCGCTCAAGGTCGACCCTTACACTTTCGCGCCTCAGGAAGCTGGGCTTGAACTCACGCCCCTGCGCGCCTTCGCCCACCAGGTGCCGCACTACTATCTGCAGAATTTCGGCAGCGCCACATCGCGCCCGAACACGAATGAGTACGCCGCCTTCGGGCAGGACACGATCCGCGTCACCGACCGGCTGGCCGTGAATCTCGGTGTTCGTTGGGACCTGCAGACTTTCACTACGGCGGGGCTGCTCTCCAACCCGCTGTTTCCACCCTCGGGTAAGGTGCCGTTCCAACCTTACAATTTCGCACCGCGTGCTGGGCTCGCGTATTCTTTGGGCAAGACTCGTCCGCTCGTAGTCCGCGCCGGATACGGCATTTTTTTCGTCCGCATCCCTCAGATCTACAACTCGACCATCCAGACGGAAAACGGCATCACAGACTCGCAAATCTTTCTCAACAACACCGACTATTACGACCACCAGGTTTTTCCCTCGTATCCCAACCCGGCGGTGGTTTGTCCGGTCATGTCGGCCTCCTGCTCGTTGCCCGCTGGATTTACTCAGGGAGTGACGCATGAGGTTTCAGCCTTCGCGCCCAACTTCGTAACGCCGCGCGTGCAGCAAGCCAGCCTAACGTTCGAAAAGGAAGTGGCGGGCCAGACCACCCTCGCTCTCTCATTCCTCAGTGTCCGCGGCGAACATCTCATCCGCGCTCTTGACGTGAACTTGCCCGAGCCAGTCGCTCTGAATTACCCGATCTTCGACTCGACTGGATCGATCTTTCAGGGCGGCTACTATACCATCGATTCATTTGCGACCTGGCAGTTCACCCAGTCGCTGACCTGCCCATTTCCGCCGTGCATCAATCCGCTGGGGCGGCCGATCGCGCAACTCGGGGCAATTGACGAATTTCAGAGCGCCGCATCCAGCCAATACAACGGCGCTACACTTTCCATTAACCGCCGGGTCACGCGCGGAACGTATCTTCGCCTTTCCTACACTTACGCCCACGCCATTGATGATGGCCAGGACGCACTCGTTGCCGGTCAGCCCGCCACGGTGCAGAATTCCTACGATCCCAGCGCCGAGCGCGGGCCCAGCGTCACCGACCAGCGCCAGAGGCTGGTTGCCGCGTTCTCGGTCGAGCCGCGCCCGTTCCATCGTGGACACGAAGTTCTCGGCCGCGCCTTCAACGACTGGAAGATTTCTTCGGTTGTGAACTACGGCAGCGGCCGGCCGTTTAATGCCACCGTCGACGGCGACCCCAACCAGGACGGAAACGACCTCAACGACCGTCTCCCCGGGTACGGCCGCAACGCGTTCACAGGACCCGATTACGCCACGGCTGACCTTCGGCTGGGCAAGACGCTGCGCTTGCATGAACGCTGTAAGCTCAACTTCACCGCCGATTCCTTCAACCTGTTTAACCGCGATAACCAGCGGGTCACAATAACCTCGAACGGTCTGGTCTCAACGGCCAGTACTTTCGTCCCAAGCTCGGTCTCAACCACGGTTGCTCCGTACCCCGGCTACTACGAGTTGCCCGGAGCTTTCAGCAAGCCCAACGCCGCCTATGCTCCTAGGCAAATTCAGGTAGGAGTGAAGCTTATATTCTGAGAAGGCCGGCAACAGCAGGTTCCTCAACTGCGTTGGCCCTTGGGTTCGGAAGGGCCCGCTCCGGTCGGGATGACAAAGTAAATGGGGGGGAAGATTCGCAGCCAAGCCGTCTCAAAATGATCCTCATTTTTCCATTTATGGTACGGTACCGTACACATATTTCCCCGCATATACTTGACTTGCGGTCAAATCCTTGTAATAACTATTCGGTCCATCCGGACGGGTTTGGGGGTGTGTCAGTTTGGCAGAAGTAAGACTTCAAGAGGGTGAATCCCTCGAGAACGCTCTGCGACGTTTCAAGCGCAAGGTGCAACAGGAAGACATTATCAAGGAGGTCAAGCGCCACTCCTTTTACCTGAAGCCCGGCGAGAAAAAGCGCGTGAAAGCCGCTCTCGCTCGTAAGCGAGCTCGCAAGAAAACGCGCAAAGAGCAGGACTAACGAGGCAGATTTAACGAAACAAGATTAAGACGCAGCAAAAGGGCCGCTCCTTCCCGGAGCGGCTCTGCTCAAATCTGGCCCCCACCATCTTGAGCAGCAAGCAGGGAAATCATACTCATCATTCTTCCGGCATCTAAAGCACGATAGTTAGTATCCACGGCCCTCCTGGGCGCGTGGCGGGCCGAGTCCAAGGGGCGGTATAGAGGGGGAGCAGTACACAACCTGTATTTTCGGTGTACCACCGCAGTTCTTTCCCCGCGGCTGGACGCGCGGAAACGGGCTGAAGGGAGCCATCCTCAAATGGAATTTCAGGACAAGGTGCTGAAGTGTATCGACTGTGGGAGTGATTTCATTTTCACTGCCGGGGAACAGCTTTTCTTTCACGACAAGCAGTTCAAGAACGAACCCAAACGTTGCAAGGCCTGCAAGACCAAGCGGATCTCCGTGCTCGGTGCTCCTCCTGCGCCCGGACAGTCCTACCGCTACACTAAGGTCGAAACTCAGGCTACCTGCTCGGGGTGCGGGAAACAAACCACCGTTCCTTTTCGTCCCACGCAAGGCCGTCCCGTGTTCTGCCGCGAGTGTTTTCAATCGCGCCGGACGGCGGCTTCGGCGTAATCCACGCTGCTGCTCACTCGTTGTTTCGAGGTGGGCGGAAGTGTGCGTTACCATAGAGCTGTGTCGGGATACTTTGTAGAAAACTTCGGCTGCCGCGCTACCCAGGCTGATGGCGCCGCCCTCGAACGCCAGTTCGAGGAGCGTGGTATGGGCCGCGCCGCGTCGCCCGCACAGGCCAGCGTCGTAGTGCTGAATACCTGCACCGTTACCGCAGGCGCAGACCAGGATGCGCGTGCCGCGATCCGGCGCGTGCGAAGGCAAAATCCTGAGGCCCGGATCGTCGTTACTGGCTGCTACGCGCAGCGGGCGCCGGAGGAGGTCGCGGCGCTGCCCGGCGTGAGCCTGGTGGTCGGCAACTCGCACAAACATCGGCTAGCGGAAATTGCGCTGCCCGATCTTTTCCGCGCTGAGAGCGGCAAGGTCGATGGAGTGGAGACTAATTTTGTCCCTCTGGCCCGGCTGGCTGAGACCCGAGAAATGGGAACCGAGAACTCGATTTTCGTTTCCGATATTTTTGCTCATACCGAATTGCTGGCTGCTCCGGTGTTTGACGCCGCCAACGAACGCACGCGCCCCAATCTCAAGGTGCAGGATGGATGCGACAATCGCTGCTCGTTTTGTGTGATTCCTTTCGTGCGAGGGCAGAGCCGCTCGCTCGGGATCGATCGAATTCTTCGGGAAGTGAACGGGCTCGTGGAGTCTGGCTATCGCGAAGTCGTGATCAGCGGGATCAATCTCGGAAGATGGGGACGGGATCTAGACGGCTTCCGGGTCCCGGCTTCCGGCTTCCGGTCCTTGCTCACGCATTCACCGGAGGCTTTCCTGAAGCCGAAAGCCGAGAGCCGGAAGCCGTCGATCGAGTCGCTCATTCGCGCCATCCTGTCTGAGACGGCTCTCGAGAAACTCCGCATCTCTTCGGTCGAGCCTATGGATTGGAGCGACGAATTGATTTCTCTGGTCGCATCGTCGCCGCGGATTGCCAAGCACGCGCACGTCCCTATGCAATCCGGCAGCGACGCGGTGTTGCGGCGCATGCATCGCAAATATCGTCCGTGGCATTACCGGGAGAAGATTCAGAAGATTCGCGCGAGCATGCCCGCGGCCGCGATTGGCGCCGATGTGATGCTTGGATTCCCCGGCGAGACCGATGCCGAGTTCGATGAAACGCGGCGCATGATTGAAGAACTGCCGCTTACCTATCTGCATGTGTTCACTTATTCGGCGCGGCCGGGGACTCCGGCGGCTTCAATGACGAATCAAGTTCCTGTCCACACGGCGCGGGAACGCAACCGCATTCTGCGCGAGTTGGCGGCCGAGAAGAAACTCGAGTTCATGCGCGGATTTGTTGGCAAGACCTTGGACGCGATCACGCTGAATGTCATGGGCAACGACGCTGATGGGGAGTTTACCGAGGCCCTCACTGACAATTACCTGAAGCTGCGGGTGCGCGGACGTCACCAGGCTAACTTCTGGCTACGCGCACAGATCGAGGATGTGGTGGATGGGGCGTTGGTGGGAATGTGCAGTCATCAGATGGCTGGGGTGTCCTAGATTTCTTGGGGCCATCTCAGGTCACGCTGCTGGCAGCATCGCTGCCCACCCTTCGCGAAAAGCACGCGAAGGATGGGGCACCCTCTGTTGTGGTCGTGTCGAACAACATCAAAACGCAGGAGCTGACCGTGACTCGACGCAGTCTGCTGAGCGCATTACTCTGCTGTTCGATACTCTTCGTGGTTGAGCTTTCTGCCCAATCGATTCAAGTCGTTAACACGGACGGTCACGCCACTACCCTTACTGCCGAGCAGATCGCGAATGCGCCGCACGTAGCCGTCGACGCGCACGATCACGCTGGGATTGCGCACTTTGAGGGGGTGCCGCTCTCGGATGTGCTTTCGCTTGCTGGCGTTCAACTCGGCGACACCTTGCGGGGGCCGCGCATGGCGGAAGCGCTGCTCGTCGAGGCTGCGGACGGTTATAAAGTTGTCTTTGCGCTCACCGAGGCCGATCCTGCATTTGCCGCTCGCGAAATTATTCTGGCGGATAAGCGTGACGGGAAGGCGCTCGATGCGAAAGAAGGTCCTCTCCGAATCGTTGCGCCGGGAGATGCCCGGCCGGCGCGATGGGTGCGTCAGGTGACGACGCTAAGAGTGATTGCGGTGAAGTGATCGGGGGATCCTGAGCCTGGCGGTTCGTCCGCGAATCGGACGGTTCGTGGTACCCACTCGTCGAAAACCGCGACGAGTGGGGCAGCCTGTTTGGTTGTGGGGAAACGTGGGTGGTAGCACAAGTTGGCGCCTCAGTGGGCGACGGCTTTCAGGACCACCGTGTTGCGCTCATCGCCGGCGATTACGCGGTCAAAGCGTTTGAGGTCGTCGGCACGGCTGACGGGCACGCTCAGTTCCTTGACCTCGTAGGTGCGGGTGTAGCGTATTACGCCTCCGCTGACTTCCGTTTTGGAGTGGTAGCTGGCGAAGCTGTAGTCGGCGTCGGCGGGCGGAGGCATGTCGTCGACAACGTAGCCGGCGGGAATTGCGATCTCAAAGGTGTCGACGTCGCGGGCCGCACCTTCGAGTTCGAAAGGAAACTTGCGAGGGTCTTTGCTTTCGAAAAAGTGGAAGCCCTTGTTGCCGAGCACGCGAGGACGCACGAGCAGCAATCCGCCCGCGTCTTTGGCGTAGTGATCGGATTCGAAGGTGTAATTGAAGCCGAAGGGTTGGTCGGTCTCCTGCAAGTTAATCACAGATGCACGCGTGATGTGAAAACTCGAGAGCGAACTGCCCAGCAGGCTTTCGATCGGCTTAATGCGGTCGGTGTTATTGGTGACGTTCATCAGGGCTCCGCGTTCTGACGCGGCGCGGTCGCCGAGCCGCACTTCTTGCACATCGCCTTTGAGCATGCCTGTAGCGTCCAGGGTCAGTTTGGCCCTGCGCTCAATGCTGTTCATGGCAGAGGGCTGCTGGGGCAGCGGAATCAGTTCTCCGCCGGTTGGAGTTACGAGGAGGGCGTAGTTGTCCTGCAGGTCGCTGCGGATTTCGCCGAAGGGGGTGATGTGGTCGGTGGGATCGAAATACAGCAAGCGGCCCAGCTTCGGATGTTTTAAGACGGCGACGAGCGAGGGATCGACCAAATCGTCGGGCAACTTGATGGCGACGATGGCGTGGTTAAAGCCGTGGTGAGCCGGAGTGTCCTGGTTGACTACGCCGCGCTCGGTATTGATCACTACGTGGTAAGAATCAATTCCAATTTCGTGGAGCATGGCGCGCGTAAGGGTTGCCTTGTCCTTGCAGTCTCCATAGTGATGAGCGAACACTTCCAGCGCGGGATGGGGTTGCCAGCCGCCGATGCCGAGTTCGATGGCAACATAGCGAATGTCGCGCTGCACGAACTGCGCGATTGCCTGCATTTTTTCGAGCTGGGTGTTTTTGCCGGCGGTGAGGGTGGCGACTTGCTGCTTAATTTCGGGCGAGGCGTCCGCCCTGCCGCTCAGCAGCGTTCCGTACCATTTTCCCATGTCGTCCCAGGCGGCGAATGTGTTCGCCGCTTTTCCGCCTGGCGGAAAGAAAGTCACAATCATCTGGCCGGCGACGCCGCGGTACGGCGGCATGGCGGGCTCATGGCGGATCGCTTCTACATCGCCTACGATCCACTGCCATAGATTGTTGCCCGAGTCGGAGGGCTTGATCTCGGGGTGGTTCAGCCACGAAGACTTGAACTCCCAGCCGGGAGGTAGTTGGAGGGAATAGTGAGTCTCGCGCACTGGATCGTGCTCCTGGAACATCCACATGTCCTGCAAAAAGAAGGGGCGCTCCTCCACTTCGTATTCGTAGCCGACGATGTTGCCGGGATCGGGTGCGGGGATGGTCAACACCTTGAATTTGACATCGTCGACAAGTTCGTAGCCGGGACCAAGCGAGCGCTCGATGGCATCTTTGTCTTTTACTTCGTAATCCTTGCCCTGGGCGGGAATGCACCAGCCGTGCAGGCTTTTGATTTTGCGCTCGGGATTGAAGTGGACATAAACGGTGCCATGGTCGCGGCCGTTGGGCCGGAGGATTTTGTAGGCCTCGCGCACCGTGGTTTTGATTTTGTCGGCTGAGATCACGGTGACGTCAGTCTCCGAGTACAGCAAGACCGCGTCTGTCTTTTCGTCGTAAGGCGGCAGAGGTGTATTGACGTGGGCGTGCATCCACGCCGGGGCGTCGGTTGCCATGGCGACGGGCGCGGCACAGAAAATCGCGGGGGCGAGTGCGAGGATGCTGGCGTAATAGGAAATACACAGGAGTCGGCAGCTAATCACCGGCGGACCCTGCGGCAGGTTGCAAGACAATTTGCTGCTCATCTGTAGTCCTCACCGATTCAAAAAAATTGCGCAATGCGGGGTAGTACTTGGTGTCGAGCAGAAGAAAATTCCAGCTGAGCTTTCGCGTCAAGTGCAGAGCGTTGCCGTCTCTTCCTACCTGCAGGCTGTAGGCGACTATGTGGCCGGGCCGGTCCAGTGGCGGTGGGACGCTGCTCACCTGCCAACCCTGGGGAAGATCGATGGTCACGTCATCGTCTTTTTCATAGGGGTAATCCACGTAGATCGGCTGCTCGCGGTTGGCGTGTTCGAATATGTGCTTTTCGACTGCCGTGAACATCCCTGCGGGAATCACGGCGCGCTTGCCGGCGTTCGACGCCCAGTCGGGAATTTTGATTTGATATTCGGCGACCAGAGGAGTTTCTGAATGGCTCCAATCGGGCTGGTTGGTAAGTTCGAGTTCGGGGGCTGCCGAAATCTGCCCTTTGATCAAATCCTCGAGGATTTTCTTGCGGGCCACGTCGTCCTCGTTCCGCGCGTCGAGCCGCAGATACGTCGCTTCCAGCCCGGTGAAGGTGACGGTAAGTTTTCCTTCGAGACCGCCGGTGTCGGTGAGGCGGAGTTTGGCGGCATGCTCGACGCGCGACTCCGAACTGTCTGGAAGCGTCGTGTTCACCCAGGTGCCGTCCTTGTCGAGGCATAAACCTGTCACGCCGGCCTCAGGCCATATCAGCATGCCGAAGGGCGTGAACGCGGCGCCGGGATCGAAATACAGATCTTTCCCGTTGAGTTTGACCAGCACCACGTTGGTATTCAGCTTTTGACTTTCCATGGTGTTGGGGTGAAAGAAATACTCACTTCGGCTCGAAACCCAGACTCCATAGGCCTCGAAGCCGGCCGCGCGTACCAGCGCCAGGTAGAGCCACGTTAGCTGGTAGCCGTCACCGTAGCCGCGCTTCCAGAGTTCCTCGACGTTGTCGACCGGCTTTTCTTTGTCGCGCTTTTGTTCCTGCTCAGTCTTGGCGACTTCGTAGCTGGTGTTGCGGATCTGCTGCACGCGATCGTAGATTTTCCGCAGCTTTACTTCCTGGGAATCGCTCGGGGAGATGATCTGGGCGACGGCGTCTTCCATTGCTTTGCGTTTGCCGATAAAGCTGTCGAGAACTCCGCGGCGTTTCTTGGTGACCTCTTTCCAGAAGCGGTCTGCCGTGCTGCTATCGAGGAAGTCGAAGTCGTAGATGAAATCCACTCGCGCCTTGAGTTCGTTGGGAGGCGGCATAAAATCCTCCTCATGGAAGGCCGGAATATTGTCCATCTCGAGCCGGATGATTTTGTCGGGGCCACTTACCGGCTTTAATTCGGGAGGCAGACCTTGCCAGGTCCAGCGCAGGCGGGGCGGGTTGTAGTCCGTCAGGTAAGGCTTCAGGGTAAATTTCGCTTTGCGGGTCAAGAGCTCGTCACTGAGAATCCAGTGTGAGCTGAAAACGAAGTTCTCCTTCAGGTCGTCGGTGTAGCGGTACTCGATGATGCTGCCGATCTGCACGTCAGGGAGGGTGAAAGTTTTTACGAGATACTTCAGGCCACGAGTTTTCTCGACGGTCTTCTCATACACCTTGCCGTCGAAATTAACGCTGGAGCCGTCAGGCTTGATGGTGCGGGCGCGAATGCCGGCAACATCTTCGAGGCCCTTGTCGAACATGATCTCGACATCGGCGTGCTTTCGCCCCTCTTCGGTCAGAATCTTGATGCGCACGTAATTGTCTTCGTGCGGAGTGTGCACGTTGTCATCGCGGTCGACTTCGCGAAACAGGATGATGGCGGGAGCGCCGGCAGCTTTCGGCTCGCTGGTCATCTTCAGGTCTTCGGGAGCCAGCGGGGGGAAGCCCTGGGCGCGGCATGGGAGCGGCAGGAATACGGCAACGGCGAATAGCAAAAGGAATCTGGCGCGGCGGACGGGCAGTTTCCATCGATCGGGCATGAGGCCTCAGGACACACAACTACGTTTTCGCGTGGGGAGACCCCTGGCCAGAGGGGGAAAGCAGAGGCCGCAGGGGGCAAGCCACGACGCGGGACAGGCACGTCGGCGCGCCTACGAAAAGCGCTATGGCTGGCGAGAGTACAGCGCATACCTGCCGCTGTCAAGGTAATGTGCGAGGTGCGGAGTTCGGTTTTGGGAATGGGTAATGGGCGGAAGAAAGCAGCGGCCCTAAGTCCCGAAACGTTCCGCGGCGCGCGCTTTTGCTTTAGCGGCTTCTTCTTCGCGATTCTTGGGCGGAGCGGTGGTTTCGAGCGAGCGTAGGAGGCGAGTCGAGATGTCGGCCACGTCGTCGATGGCGGCCAGGAATAGAGCTTCATTGGCCTTGGACGGTTTATTGAAGCCGGTGATTTTTCGCACGAACTGGAGCGAGGCGGCGCGAACTTCATCGTCGGTCACGGGCGGATCGAAGTTGAATAGAGTTTTGATGTTTCTGCACATTGGGGTTCTTACCTCGCGTATCTGAATCGCCGTCTGTAAAGGCGTAGCAGCTACTCTCTGCGACAGACTCTTGCCTTACTCCATTTTCTCGCAACCGGGCCAGACTAGGGGAATCCTCATGCTATAATTCTTTATTCTCAGTCGCTTAGAGCACGGAGGACGGTATCGATAAGCGTTTTATCCGCACGAATGATCGCATCCGGGCACGCGAAATCCGCGTGATTGACGACGACGGGCAGCAACTTGGCATCATGCCGCCCTACGAAGCGATCAAGAAAGCCCGTGAACAGAATCTGGACCTGGTTGAGATTTCGCCTACCGCGCAGCCTCCCGTGTGCCGCATCATGGACTACGGGAAGTATCTCTACCAGCAGGAAAAGAAAGAGCGCGAAGCTAAGAAACACCAGAAAACCATTACCGTAAAAGAGGTCAAGTTCCGCATTAATGTGGACGACCACGATTACGAGACTAAGAAGAACCATGTGCTGCGGTTTCTGGACGAGGGCGACAAGGTTAAGGCGACCATCTTCTTCCGCGGACGCGAGATGACGCGCACCGGGCTTGGGCGCCAGATTCTGGAGCGGCTGATTAAAGACGTAGAGCCGCACAGTATTGTGGAGTTTCGTCCGCGGCAAGAGGGCAACACGCTGCACGCGATTCTGGCTCCGAAGAAGACGGAGAAAGAACGAGAGAAAGATAAGCAGAGGGAAGAAAAGCATAAGGCTGCGGCGCAGAGTGCGCCTGGCCCGAGCGCTCCTCCGGCGCAGGTCGCCAAGCCGGCGTCGTAGGGAAATATTCTTGCTTACGCAGGATCACAAGTCTCGCCTGAGCGGTCCTCTGAATTCTGCGAGAACGAATTTGAAACTGACAGCCGATGGCTGAGAGCTGAAGGCTGTTTCATTGAGGGTTTATGCCGAAACTGAAAACGCACAAAGGCGCTGCGAAGCGCTTCAAGAAAACTGGAACTGGAAAAGTGAAGCGGGGGCACGCGAAGCTGCGTCACATCCTGACCTCGAAGGACACCAAGCGCAAGCGCAAGCTGCGCCATGGTGGCCTGGTGAGCGATGGAGACCTGGCCAAGGTCCTGCGGATGATTCCGTATCAGTGAGAAAAGGCAGGGACTAGGGATTAGAGATTAGGGGCCTCGCTCCTAACCTCTAGTTCCTAGCCCCTGCAGGCGCGTGAAGAGGTCAGAGATCGCCGACCAAGGTGAATCTTCCTTACCTCCAGCCGCCATAACGTGAAACTAAAAAGGAGAACACCATGCCTCGTGTAAAACGCGGAACCAAACGCCGCGCGAAACGCAAGAAAATATTAGACCGCGCCAGCGGTTATTTCCTCACCAAGTCGAAGCTGTACCGTTCGGCGAAAGAAGCAGTCGAGCGCGGGCTGAAGTTCGCCTACTCCGGCCGCAAGCAGCGCAAGCGGCAGTACCGCTCGCTGTGGATCGTGCGCATCGGCGCCGCTGCCAAGCTCAACGGGATGAGCTACAACCAGTTCATTCACGGCTTGAAAGTTGCCGGCATCGAATTAGACCGCAAGATTCTGGCTGACCTGGCGGTGAAAGATCCTGCCGGATTTACCAGCCTGGCGACGCAGGCCAAGGGCGCGATCGGCGCTTAGCTGTCAGCTCTCAGCCGTCAGCTTTCGGCAAAACCGGGAAGGGCACGGCTTTTAGCCGTGCCAAGTTTCTTTCTTTTAACTTAACCTTGTCACTCTGAGCGACGCCACGAACCTGTTTGCCACGCCAGCTGTGGCGGGAACTCCCAGCTAGGCCGCGGGCAGGGACTAAGCTGAAAGGGATCCTTCGAGTCCGCAAAACGATTCGTTTCTCGAATCGTTTTACTCCGCTCAGGATGACAATCTGAACAGAGCTATGGCCTACACCGTTCCCAAACTGACGGACTATTCGGCGGCAGCGCTGGAGAAGGAAGCGGGACAGTTGCTCAGCGCTCTGGACCGGGAATCTGCCGCCGTAAAGAGTGAAGGCGAGTACGAGGCCCTCCGAGTCCGCTGGTCGGGTCGCAAAGACAGTCTGCGCACTCAGGTTAACGAGCTGTGGTTGAAAGGTGCACCCAAGGAAGCGAAGCGTGCAGTTGGCCAACTCGTCAACGAGGTCGTTCTTCCGCGCGTCGACGCAGCGCTCCGAAACAAGCATGACCATATAAAGAACCTCGCCGTTTTGAAGAAGGCGCGTGCGGAGGGGATTGATGCGGGAATTGGTGCCGCCAGACGCGCACTAGAACTGTCGGAATCGGTCGACATCTCCCTCCCCGGCGTGCACCGCCCGATTGGCGCCGAGCATCCCGTCATGAAGACCTGGCGCGAGATTGTTTCCGTTTTTCAGAAACTCGGCTACTCCGTCGCTGAAGGCCCCGTTGTAGAAACCGACTACTACAACTTCGAAGCCCTGAATTTTCCACCGAACCATCCGGCGCGGGATACGCAGGACACGCTGTTCATTGCAGGGCAGCAGTCGAAGCCCCAGCGCGAGCGGTTGCTGCTGCGCACGCATACGTCTCCGGTGCAGATTCGCACCATGGAGAAGATGCGGCCGCCGATTCGCATCGTGATTCCTGGGACGGTGCATCGCAACGATCCTCCCGACGCGAGCCATTCGCCGATGTTTCATCAGATCGAAGGGCTCGCAGTCGACACCAACATTACGTTTGGAGATTTGAAGGGCACGCTCGATCACGCCATGAAGGCGCTGTTTGGCTCGTCGGTGAAGACGCACTTCCGGCCTTCGTTTTTTCCGTTCACCGAGCCCAGTGCGGAACTTTACGTCACCTGCTTCATCTGCGGTGGAAGCGGGAAGCGCGGGACGGACCCGTGTCGTCCGTGCAAGCAGACTGGTTGGATTGAAGTGTTGGGTTGCGGCATGGTTGACCCGAATGTGTTTGAGTTCGTGAAGGACAACGGATATGACCCGAAGAAGGTTTCGGGCTTCGCCTTCGGCATGGGCGTGGACCGGCTGGCGCTGCTGAAGTATGGCGTGGATGATATTCAGTTGTTCTTTCAGGGGGATGTAAGGTTCTTGCAGCAGTTTTCGTAGGAATTGTCATCCTGAGCGGAGCAGGAGGTTCACGAAAGTGAAGCTCTTGCGTAGTCGAAGGACCCCTTTGAGCAGCAAGATAACGGACTCTTCAAGGTGTTCTCTGACGCGCTGTGGAAAGAACTCCTAGCGAGGCCACTGATTCGTTGAGATGAAAGGGATCCTTCGGCTGCGGTTTGCTTCACTTGCGTGAAGCAAATCCTTGCTTAGGATGACAGAGCTTGGGACATGAAACTCTCTCCACAATGGATTCGCGAATTCGTTGATCTCACGGTCGACGATCGGCGGCTCGCTGAGGACTTGACCAATGTTGGAATTTCGGTCGAGGGGATCAGCGGCAGCGGCGCCGACACCGTGTTTGAGATGGAGATTGGGACGAATCGTCCTGACGCGATGAATCATTACGGCGTGGCGCGGGAGGCGGCGGCGGTTTACGATCTGCCGCTCAAGCCGATTGTGCCGAAGTTGCCCTCAGGGGCTGAAGCCGCGGCTCACTCCAGTGGCTCCGACGCGGCCCTTAAGGGCCGCTCTTCGACCAATACCGCCCACGACACGAATACGGCGCAAGACCTGGCATTTCCCGTCATCGTTGAGGAGCCGGCGCTTTGTCCTCGGTTCAGTGCGCGGGTGATTCGCCGAACGCACATCAAACCTTCTCCCGAGAAAATTGCGCACCGGCTTCAACTTCTCGATCAGCGGCCGATTTCGAACGCCGTCGACGCGACCAACTACGTGCTGTGGGAAATCGGCAAACCCACGCACGTTTTCGATATGGACCTGCTCGAAGGCGGGAAAATTATTGTGCGCAAGGCGCTGAACGGCGAGACCCTGAAGACGCTCGACGGCGTTGAGCGAAAACTGACTTCAGAAGACCTCGTGGTCTGCGACGCGAAGAAGCCGGTCGGCCTCGCCGGAGTGATGGGCGGGTACGACACGATGATCACGGAAAAGACGCGGAACATCGTGATTGAGTCGGCGTGGTGGGATCCGGGGATCGTGCGGAAAATGTCGCGACGGCATGCGATCCACACCGATGCGTCGCACCGCTTTGAGCGGGGGGCGGACTTCGAATCGACAGTCCTGTCGTGCGACCTGGTAGCACAAATGATTTTAGAGTCCGGCGGCGGCAGGCTGCAGGGCGATGTGGTCGACGTCGTCTCTAAGCGAATGGATCAGGCGCCGGTGGTGCTGCATGTTTCCGATGTACATCGGATTCTGGGAGGGAGTCTTGACCGCGGGCAGATTTTTCGGCTGCTGAAGCGGCTGGGCTTTTTGGTCGTTCCCGAGGGGCAGGACGAAGCGCGGTTTCGCGTGCACATCCCGAGTTGGCGGCTCGATGTGGAGCGTGAGATCGACGTGATCGAAGAAATTGCGCGGCTGCACGGGTACGATAAATTCGAAAACACTCTGCCCGCCTACAGCGGCGCGGTGGTCGAGTTACCGAATGCGGCGATGGATGCGGCGTTCCGGACGCGAGCCCTGGCGCTGGGATACAACGAGGCGGTGTCGCTGACGTTTATTTCGCATACGGATGCGGAGAAGTTTGAGTCGCTGCCGTCGGAGGCTGAAGCCCAGGGGAAGGATGGCAGCTCTACCGCAGGGCTAGTAGCATTGCGCCACCCAAAATCGGAATCGGACGAAGCGCTGCACGGCAAAAAAACTGGGAAGGTGCTCGAACTGGAGAATCCGCTGAGCGAAGAGGCGTCGGTGATGCGCACTTCGCTGGCTCCGGGGATGCTCGACCTGCTGGCGTGGAATTTGAATCGGGATGTGGCCGAGGCGCGGCTGTTCGAGATGGGCAGCGTGTACGAGATGTCGGCGGAGTCGTCAGGAGAGCCTCGCGTCGAACCAAAGCGCGCCTGCCTGGGCGCAACCGCCGCGGCCGTGCGGAACGCGTTGCCGGCAGGTGGTGCGCTCGATGTGAGCAAAGGCGAGCATGCGGAGGCTGCGGAAATATTTCGCGGCTTCAAGGGCGATGTGGAAAGTCTGCTGGCCGCGTTTGCCGGTGAGGTGAGTTATGACCGGAAGACCGCGGAATATTTTCATCCCGGACGGTCGGCGCGGGCGCGGGTGAGCGGCGTGGTGGTGGCGCAGTTTGGACAAGTTCATTCGGAAGTGGCGGCGGCGCGTAAGCTGCGGCAGGATGTATTTCTCGCTGAGTTTGATCTGGAGCAGCTGTACAAACTCGGACTGCGGCCAGTAAAGTTCGCGCCGCTAGGAAAATATCCGGCGGTGGAACGGGATTTTTCGTTTGTTTTTGCCGACGAGGTTTCGTTTGAGGAGATCTCGAAGGCGATTACGGCTCTAGGCGTCCCTGAATTGCGAGAGTTCCGTCCGGCGGAGATTTTTCGCGGCGGATCGATTGCTGCTGGGAAGTATTCCATATTGTTGCGAGGCCGCTTTCAATCGGCGGAGCGGACGCTCCGCGAGGACGAAGTGTCAGAGTGGTCAGGGCAGATTGTCGCTGCGTTGGTTAATGCGGGCGGAGTGCAGAGGGCCTAGAAATCTCGAGATCGCAAAATGTGATCTCATGGGAAGCCCGCCGCCGGCAGACTCCAATTTCTATTCTGAGTTTGTTTTCATCTTCTCTGGATTCAGTCCAGACGGGTCGGCCGCGCTTGCGTAGCGCCTCTTCACGCTTTCAGCAATTCTGCCGATAGACAAAGACGTGAGCAAACAGTCTGCGGGATCGAATACTGCGGGAGTGGGAGCGGCGGGATCAGGTGCGGCCGCGGCGCGGGCGCGGGAGGCGAAGACCTTGCGCTACGTTGCACGTCAGCCGATCTTCGATCGTGAAGAAAAAGTATTCGGATACGAGCTTTTGTTTCGCGACGGTTTGGAGAATGCTTTCACTGGAGACAACGATGAGGCGTCGCGCGCGACGCTGGACCGTTCGCTTCTCATGGGACTGGATGTGTTGTGCGATGGCCGCCGGGCATTCGTGAATTGCACGCGGGATACGCTGATCAAGGGCCTGGTCACATTGCTGCCGTCGACCATCACGGTGGTGGAGATTCTGGAAACGGTTCCGCCCGATCCTGACGTGATTGCGGCTTGCCTGAGTTTGAAAGAAGCGGGATACATGATCGCGCTGGACGACTATGTAGCCAACGATCCTCGCGAGGCGCTGGCGGAGATGGCCGACATCATCAAAGTGGAAATGCAGTTGACCACCGAGGAAGAGCGTCTGGCCTTGATCAAGCGGTTTGGTGCGAGGCATTGCCGGCTGCTGGCCGAGAAAATCGAAACCCATGCGGAGTTTGTGCGGGCGCGGGATCTGGGCTTCGTCTATTTCCAAGGCTATTTTTTCCGCCGTCCGGAAATGATGAACACGCATGACATGCCGGCCAACCGCATGAATTATCTGCGTATGCTGCAGGAGGTGTCGCGGCCGGACCTCGATTCAGCGGCGCTGGAGAAGCTAATCAAGGCGGAGGCGTCGGTGTGCTACCGCCTGTTGCGCTATCTGAATTCGGCGATTTTCGGGTTCAAGAGCGAAATCCATTCGGTGCGGCACGCGCTCTCGATGCTGGGAGAGCGGGATGTGCGCCGGTGGGTGCGGCTGGTGGCTGCGGTGGGTGCGGGCCAGGAAACGACCAGCGATCTGGTGCTGTCGGCGCTGGTGCGGGCCCGGTTTGGGGAGTTGTTGGCGCCGCGGATTCCGCACGGAGAGTCGGATTTGTTTCTGCTGGGACTGTTGTCGCTGATCGATGCCATGCTCGAAATGCCCATGGAGGAAGTGCTCGGGAAACTCCCGCTCGATCATGAAACCAAGGCAGTGTTGCTGGGGCAGCCGAGCGTGCTGCGTCCGGTATACCAGTTGATGCTGGCGAGGGAGAGTGGGGAGTGGATGGCGTCGGCGGAGTTGAGCCAGAGCATGCATCTCGATCCTGATGATGTCGCCGGATTTTACTGGCAGGCGCAGCAGTGGGCGCGCGAGGTCTCGAACGCAGGTTGAAGAACGGTCTGCGCCATTCGGTGTTTTCAGTCCGAGCCCATGCCGTCTCCGCTGCGGCCTGAATCCCACGGTCCATGTCCTCCTGTGCAAAACAGTGCGCAGTTGGGGCCTTGCGCGGTTGGGCCAGAACGAGTAGCATGAAGTTGTTCTCATTTAAGGCATCCTTCCCGCGCAGGCCTTCCGCGCCAGCCGATCCGAGGCGGCGCCTTACGGATCCGATAAACGGAAAATCGATACGCAGCTTAAGAAATAAAGGTTTCATTCTCTGAATAGCAGTTCGTTTCAAGAGTTGGGGTTTGTTCCATAGTGTCCAGTAAGTGTGTCCAGTCGATAACCCGCAACTGCGTTGATCCAATTCTGGGTGCCGGGCGGAGCTTTGTCCTGGGACGGCGTTAGCGAGCGACTGGCGGGCCTTTGCGATTCTGTAAAATTCTGCAATCAGTGCGAAACAGCTTGAGAGGACTATGAACGCAGGACCAGGAAGACCCTCCGGTGGCGGAGGAGGACGACGCAGGCGGCGCGGACGCCGTCCTAACAATCAGCGCGGACAACGGCCCGGCCCCGGGCTCAGCCGCGAAAACAAAGACGGCATTTACACCGCGCCCATGGACCACAGTTACCGCGCGGCCCTGGCCGGAGGCAACAATAACAACGGTCACAAAGGCGGACGCCAGCGGCCTGGATTTGCCGCGCAATATCCGCAGCCTGAACCGGAACCGTTGCCGGTGACCGCCGCCAGCGAAGATGCCAACTCGCGCATCTTTGCCTTTATTGAAGATCTCTTCTTCATGGCCAAGATCCAGGAAACCGCGCGCAAGCTCAACGTGAAGGTTGAGTTCGTGAAGACGGACAAGGATCTGATGGATCGCATGTCGCAAAACGGCGACGAGAAGCCTTCGCTGATTATTTTCGACTTGAATCTTGCCAGCGTGAAACCTCTGACTCTGATTCCGAAACTGAAGAGCAAGCTGAAGAAGGGGACGTCGATTATCGGATTCCTGTCGCACGTGCAGGGCGACCTGAAGCAGAAGGCGCACGAAGTGGGTTGCGACATGGTGTTACCGCGCTCGGCATTTTCGCAGAATTTGCCGCAGTTGTTGCGCAGACATGGCGCTCCGGAAGAGACAGAACCTACGGTGCAGTAGGGCGTCAGGGTCGACAATCTCAAACGCAGGTTTGAGTGAGCCGGATTCAGATTCTTATTTCTGATGCGCGGAAATCTAGTCTTCTGTCGGAAGATCCCCAAGTACTTCACCTGCCGCGTCGGTGAATGCCTCGAAAGCTCGATCGTCAAATAAAACCCAGCGTACCAGTTCGAGGGAAGCGGAAGCGGGTGCGGCAAGGAAGTCGCGTGCGGTGCGAAGCGCGATGCGCGCTGCGTCAGCGGTCGGATAGCGGAAGATGCCGGTCGAGAGGGATGGAAATGCAACACTGCGGCATCGATGCTCGCAGGCGAGTTCAAGCGACCGACGATAGGCGCTAGCCAAACGGTCGGCGCACCACTGCTGCTCCTGAGGGATGTAACCGGGGCCAACGGCGTGAATCACGATCTTGGCTTTGAGCTGCCCGGCAGCAGTTACGACGGCATCTCCGGTCGAGCATCCGCCTGGATATTTTGCCTTCAGTTCTTCCATGAGAAGCGGTCCGCCCGCATCATGGATCGCGCCATCTACGCCACCGCCTCCAGCCAAACGCTTGTTGGCAGCGTTCACGATTGCGTCCACCTCTTGCTCCGTGATATCTCCTTTGACCAGTTCAAGAACGGCACGGCCGAGTAAAATCCTCATCATTGAGTCAGCCCCTACCCCGGAGGCCAGGCGAGCGGACGTCCGCCGAGCAGGTGGACGTGGAGGTGGAACACAGACTGCCCGGCGCCGGGGCCTACGTTGAGGACCGTGCGGTAGCCTTGCTCGATGTTGCGTTGGCGGGCGATGTAGGCGGCGGCGAGGTGACAGCGGCCGATCAATTCGGCGTCTGCGGCTTCAGCTTCTTTTAGTCCCGCGAAATGTTTTTTGGGAATGATCAGGATGTGCGTGGGAGCCTGGGGACTGATGTCTTCGAAAGCGAAAACGTGATCGTCTTCGTAAACTTTCTTCGCGGGAATCTCGCCGGCGATGATGCGGCAGAAAAGGCAATTGGCGTCGGTCATGCTTGGCTCAATGTTGCTGACTCACTCTTACGGGTTCACACTTGCTGGTTCACGCAGACCGATTCAGTTAAGAAGTCGGCTACTCGCTCGCCTTCGCGCTATGCGGTCGGAGCGATCGTGCAACGAGCACCAATCCTCCGACCAACAGAATCAGCATGACGACGGTGTTGAACAGGCTGGTTTGTTGAAAGTAAATGTGCATGTTGGCGATGATGCCCGCGAAAATAAACAGGGCTCCGGCAACGGTCAGCAACCATCCGATAACGCTCTTGCCGTTCCAGAACAAAATTCCTACGCCGAACAGCATGGGCAAAAGCGTGATGCCGAAACTGCTGCCTCCCCAAAAGCTCCAGTAAGAACCCACCACGGTCACCTTATCGGTGATGAGAAAGCCTCCGATGCACGCCATGGCAAAACCGAGCAGAAATATTCCAAGCCCGCCGGAAGTGCCGCCGACATCGTTAATTGAACGGTTGTCCATGAGCGGAAGCATAGCACTTCGCGCGGCCACGGAAAACTGAAAGCTGCACTGCGAAGACGAAACGGCGAGGGCTCACCGGAAGGCTCTAACAATACGCCGACGGCGGCAGGCCGGTGATGCGGATTCCGGCGTGGCCTTTGTGCCGGATATTCATGCCGATGAGCAAGGCGGTGATTTGCTCGACGATACGGGCGTTCTGCAGCGGACCTCCGTCGAGCGCGCGAACGCCCGGAATTTTCGCTGCCAGTTCGCGGGTGAGCTGCGCGGCGTCCGCATCGTTGCTACATACGATGACGTCGCAGTCGATGGGTGCGTCGCCGTTGAGCAGTTCCGCGGAAAGATTATGAAAGGCCGCCACCAGGCTCACTCCTTTGGGCACGAGTTCCGCGGCCTGCTGCGCGGCCGAGCCTTGCCACACGCCGAGCGTGCGCGAAGCGCGTCCGCCGACGCTAGCCGCGAGGGGAACGGTGGCGTCGATGAGGATGCTGCCGTCGGTGATGTCGGGTTTGAGTTGCTTCAGGAGTGTGGCTTGCGCTTCGAAGGGAACGGTCAGCATCAGGATGTCGGCGGCGGCGCAGGCCGCGCTGTTTTCCATGCCCGACACTTTGGCGGCCGGGCCGGCCTTCTGTTGAATGGCGACAGCCGCGAGTTGCGCGCGCTGCTCGTCGCGCGAGCCGATGATGATGGTTTCTCCGGCCCGCGCCCAGCGCAGGGCGAGGCCCATGCCGGCGGGGCCGGTGCCTCCGATGACTGCAATGGGACGGATGCCGGGAGCGTCTGGATTGGCGGTTGTGGTCGCGGTCGTGCTCATGCGAATTCAGCCTCCAGCGGCTGCTCGGCGGTAAAGTCATCCAGCGGAACCTTGATGTAAATTCGCGAGTACGTGGTGTTGCGCTCGGCAGGGATGCGACCCATCTCCAGAATGAGCGCTTGGAAATTTTCCGGACTGGTGTACTGGCCGGCGGTGGCTCCCGCTTCGCGCGAAATGTTTTCCTCCATCAACGTGCCGCCGTAATCGTTGGCTCCAGCGTGCAGGCAGAGTTGCGAGAGCCGACGGTTCAGCTTCACCCAAGAGACCTGAATATTATTGATCGATCCGGCCAGCAGCAGTCGAGCCAGCGCGTGCACTTTGAGATGTTCGCCGAGAGTCGGCCCGGTGCGCGCCAGTCCCTGGTGGTAGAGCAGCGTGTTCTGATGGACGAAGCCGAGGGGAACGAATTCGGTGAAGCCGCCGGTTTCGGATTGGATCTCGCGCAGCAGGCGCATCTGGCGCACCCAGTGCGCGGGGGTTTCCGTGTGTCCGTACATGAGGGTCGACGTGGTGCGGATGCCACGGCGGTGGGCGGTGCGGATTACCTCGACCCACTGCGCGGTCGAAAGTTTGTTGGCCGAGAGGATGTGGCGGATTTCGTCGTCGAGAATCTCTGCGGCGGTGCCGGGGAGCGTGCCCAGCCCGTTGTCGCGAAGCATGGAAAGATAGTCGGCGAGCGACATGCCGGTGAGTTCGACGCCGTAGACGATTTCCATGGGCGAGAACGCATGGATGTGCATGGCGGGTACGGCGTTTTTTATGGCACGAAGAATGTCGCGGTAATGAAACTTGGGAAGATCGTGCGGAAGACCGCCTTGAATGCAGACTTCCGTGGCTCCGAGTTGCCAGGCTTCGATTGCCTTTTGCGCCATCTGATCGAGTGTGAGGAAGTAAGTATCCGCCTCGCGTGGACCGCGGCTGAAGGCGCAGAACTTGCATCCGACGAAACAGATGTTGGTGAAATTGATGTTGCGGTTGACCACATAAGTAACGATGTTGCCGCAGAGCTCGGCGCGCAGGAGGTTGGCGGCGACCAGGAGGCCGAGAAGGTCGTCGCCTTCGGAGTTGGCCAGCGCATGGGATTCTTCCAGTGACAAGTCAGCGCCGTTCTGGGTTTCGAGAATTTTCTCCAGAGACCATCGCGCTGCCGAAGTCAGGCGCGGTGCGATGTCAGACCAGTCTAGGGAAGGGAAGGATTCTAATTCCGAAGACGTGAGTTCGTGAGGCATGGCTTGCTCCGTGCGTACAGTGTAGCTCGATCCGCGCGGAGCTACAAAAGCGATGTCATCCTGAGACCCAGCGCAGTTGGGTTGGGGGACTGAACGACCGACGAAACTGTGATGCTGTGGTGGAACTACCTATGATGTATGCGCCCAAACATTCTCACCAACAGCACAACTGCTTGCTGCATATCGTAGGGTCGCTCGGAGAGCTATCGCTCTCCTCCCGATGACATTTTTTAGCTATCGCATTCCTGGCGAATCGTTATCTGAATAAGTCGGTGTCCGCAGGGCGAAGCAAGGTTCGGACTCCTCCCAGGGCCGCGTCGTAGCGGAATCCGCGGACGATGCAGGCGGGGGCGCGGCTGAGTTTGCCGCAGACCAGGCCGGCGGCGCACGCTAGCTCGTCGGCGACGGCTTCTACGCTGGCTTTCAATTTATAGCCGTGTGGGTCGCGACGGCCGCGGTCGTCGCGCAGGGGCTTCATCCCGCTGATGCCGACGGCGAATTCAGTCAGTCCTTCGCGCCAAGGACGACCGAAACTGTCGGTGATGATGACCGGGACTGAGCGCCCCGTGCGGCGTTTCAGCGCGTTGCGCAGTCGCGCGGCGGAGCGGTCGGCATCTTCGGGCAGCAGCAGCGCGTGGGCGCCTCCGTCGACGTTCGAAACGTCGATGCCGCTGTTGGCGCATATGAAGCCGTGGTGCGTTTCGGTGAGGAGCACGCCGTTCTGGCGGCGGATAACGGCGCGGCTTTCGCGCAGGGCGAGTTCGATGACGCGGGCGTCGAGATTGTATTGTTTCGCCCATGCTCTGGATTCGGCGGAGGGTTGCACTGTGGCTAGATCGACCAGGCGGCCCTCGGATTTCGAAACGATCTTGTGCTTCACGACCAGAATGTCGCCGGCTTGCAGGCGGACGCGGCGACGGCGTAGACCTTCAAGCAGTTTGTCGGCGAGCGAGTCACCGGGATGGATTTCATCGGCGAGCGGGATGGGGATCAGGCGGAGATCGGTGGACGATGCGAGCGGATGTTTCTTTCGCGCCTTCGGGGCTGGCCAGTCTTGCGGCGCCAAGCCACGGCTGGCGCCCGTTCGACTTCGCTCAGGGCGGGCTGCATTCTTGCGCCGCTTCGCGGCTGATTCGTTGCTGGCTCCGGCGAACTTCTTCATAAAACAATATTACTTGTCGGGCGGCCGCCGAGCCTTTATACATCGCCGCTTCGCGGCTGGACGGGCGAGTCGCCGGTCCCCACACGGGCTGTGTCGACATGGATTTTGCCGGAGCGGGCCCACTGACATACGAGCCGCTGGGCGCGGGTTTCGCCGGGCAGTGAAATAAGTTGTTGCAGGTCTTCGGGGTTGTCTACGTCGACGGCGATTCCGCGAAGGTTCAGTACGATGCATGGTTTTCCCGTCCCTTGCGCGGCGGCGTGATGGGGTTTGAAGCTGTCGTTGCCGAAGCGCAGGGGGAATAAATTTGCGGGACGGCGAAAGATGGCGTTGGTGCCGCGTCCGTCGGCGGCGGGGACGAGCACGCTGCCTTCGGCGGGGGCATGTTTCAGAATTTCGTCGAACTCCCATGCTTCCATCAGGGGAATGTCGGCCGGGATCACCAGGGTGCTGTCGGCGCCGCGCTCCACGCAAAGGCGCGTAGCCATTTCGATGGCGCCGGTTTCCCCGGGATTGTCCGGGTCGGGAATGATTTCGAACTCATATTCAGCGGCCAGCTTCATTGCAAAGAGATCGCTGGTGACAACTGCAACTCTGGCGCAATGTTTTTCTCGTCGAGCGGGCCAGTTGTGGAGAGTGCTGAGCACGTCGTGCAACATGGCCTGTGCCAGCGCCGTGCGGAAGGGTTGATCGAGAACAGAGGCCAAGCGCTGCTTTGCTGAAGACGTGTTCTTCACGGGAACCAAGATCACCGGATTGACGATCACGGCTGCGAGTCCAAACGTCGGAAGGCGCTGGCGTGGGTCTTGGGGTCGTTCTCCGAGAGTGGAGTCGAAGAAACGGATGAGAGTACTTCGCGCGCCAGAGCGGCCTTGTCTTCCGCGCTGCGCATAATGGTCTGCGTGCACTGGACGCGCAAGCCATTTCGGCGGACGGTTTCGGCGGTGCGGGCATCGCGCGTGTCGCAGATCAGGATATCGAGAAAATCTTCGTAGGCCTGGGCGACGCCGGCGATGGAGCACGGCAATCCTTGCGCGGCCATCAGGATTCCCGCCGGGCCCGCGACTGGCGCGTTGCCGACGATGGGGCTGATTGCGGCAATTTTTCCGCGAGCACTGATCAGCGCTTCGCGAATGCCGGGCACAGAGAGGATCGGACCAATGCTGGTGATAGGATTGCTCGGGGCGAGCAAAATCGCGTCGGCCGCGCTGATGGCTTCGATGACTCCTGGCGCGGGCTCGGCGTCGGAGGCTCCGGCGAAACGCACGGAGTTCACGGGATCCTGATACCAGCGCTGCACGAAATATTCTTCGAAGCTCAACTCGCCCGCGGGGGTATCCACGCGAGTTTCTACGCGCGAGTCGCTCATGGGGAGAACGCGGGCTTTCACGCCAAGTTTTTCGGAGATGACTGTTGTTGCGTCCGAGAGCGTCTTGCCTTCGGCCAAGAGGCGCGAGCGCAGCAGGTGCATGGCCAGGTCGCGGTCGCCGGTGTGGAACCACGTGGGCTCGCCGAGTTGTCCCATGGCCTGCAGGCAGAGGAATGTGTCGCCTTTCACGCCCCATCCGCGCTCGCGGCTGAGCATGCCCGAGAGTACGTAGGTGATCGAGTCGATGTCGGGCGAAACGTAGAGACCCCACCAGAGCAGGTCATCGCCGGTGTTGACGATCAGCGTGATGTCTTCGGCGGGCATGACCTGGCGAAGACCGTCCACGAACTTGGCGCCGCCGGTGCCGCCGGTGAGCACGCAGATCATGCCGCCGTCCTTAATTGTGCTAAACCAAAATCATCGGCGGCAGCGCGCACTTTTTCTGAAAGCAGGCCGGGCTTGGCGGCGAGGGCCGAAAGAAATTCCGGATACAGGGGCAGACGCTGCCGCAGCGCAAATCCCTTGGCCTCGGTGCGCAGGCGCAGTTGCTCGAGATGCGGCCAGGGTTTCTCCGGATTGATGAAGTCGGGCGTCAGCGGCGAAATCCCTCCCCAATCATTGATGCCGGCGTCCACTAAATCATCATAGTAAGGCGCAGACAGGTTGGGCGGAGCTTGAATATTCACGTTGGGGAGTAACAAGCGAGCTACGGCCACGGCGCGCAACATTTCGCCGCGCGTGGGCTCGGGGTAGTCGGCCATGGGAATTGCGGGCTTGACGCGGAAGTTTTGCACGATCACTTCCTGGATGTGTCCGTAGCGTTCGTGCAAGTCACGGATGGCGAGCAGAGTGTCGACGCGATCTTCTAAAATTTCTCCGATGCCGATGAGCAGGCCTGTCGTGAATGGAACATTCTGTTTGCCGGCATCTTCGATCGTGCGCAAGCGCTTCGACGGAAGTTTGTCGGGGGCGTTGTCGTGCGCGGCGCCGGGGGCCAGCAGAGCGGCGTTTGTAGTCTCGAGCATGAGACCCATGCTGGGGGAAACGGCGGCGAGGCGCGCGATCCATTCGGCGCTGAGAAGGCCGGGATTGGGATGCGGGAGCAGGCTGGTCTCGCGCAGCACCAATTCGCACATGGCTTCGAGATAATGCAGCGTGGATTTGTAGCCGAGATGCCGCAATGTCTCCCGCATCTCCGGAAAGAGCAGCTCGGGCTTATCGCCCAGACTGAACAAGGCTTCGGTGCAGCCCAGCTTTTCGCCGGCGCGGGCTACCGAGAGCACTTCGTCGGGGGTCATGGTGTGCGCGCCGAGGTCGCCGGGATCGCGACGGAAGGTGCAGTATCCGCAATAGTCGCGGCAGAGATTGGTCAGCGGGAGAAACACTTTGCGCGAGTAAGTGATGACTCCAGGTTTGAAGCGCTCTTTGGCGGCGCGGGCAGCGGCCAGGAGCTCGGGGAGGAGTTCGTCGGGACAGCGAATCAGTTCAACGGCCGCTTCGCGCGAGATGGGTGCACCCGGCACAGGCTTGCCAGCGCCGCGGCGCAGGCGGTGAAAGTTTTCGAAACGGCGGGCGTGATTGACGTGACGGCCACGTGAATCGAATGATACAACGGCGAGGCGTGGTAATGTAGGCGGTTGCGGGAATCATGTTGGGTCAAAGGCCCGGACCCACGAGCGTCGAACACATGTCACGATGAGCTTAAATTCTTCTGAATTTCGGAAGGCGATGGGTTGTTTCGCCACAGGGGTGACGATCGTTACTGTCGATCTCGACGGTGAAGTTCATGGTATGACAGCCAACGCGTTTGCTTCCGTGTCGCTCGATCCGCCGCTGGTGCTGGTTTGCGTTGATCACAAAACTCGCACGCACGCGCACTTGCATGCCAAAAAGCGGTTTGGGATTAACGTCCTTGGCGAAGATCACCGGGCGATTTCGGAATACTACGCGCGCGTCGAACGCTCCCACGAAAACGCCGAGGCCGAGGCCGGGGCGCGCTTTGAACGGACTAAGCAGGGCACGCCGATCCTGCATGGATCGTTAGCGTATCTCGAGTGCCGTCTGCATTCGGCGGAAGTGGCGGGGGACCATACCATTTTCATTGCCGAAGTCGAAGATGTGGTGGTGCGCGACGGCGAACCGCTGCTGTTCTTTCGAGGGAGGTACCGGAAGGTGGGGGAGTAGTCGAGTGTTGACTTTTCGCGAGCTAAAACATCTAATCGTTGTGGAAACAGATCATTGAAATGGAGTTGCCTCATGACTGAAGAAACGGTCGAGAAGGTAAAGAAATCTGAAGCCGAGTGGAAGAAACAGCTGACCGACGAGCAGTATCACGTGACACGCGAGGCCGGCACAGAGTGTGCGTTCACCGGACGATACTGGGATACGAAGGATCCTGGGATGTATCACTGCGTGTGCTGCGGATCGCCGCTGTTCGATTCGCAGACGAAGTTTAATTCGGGGACGGGCTGGCCGAGTTTCACCAAGCCGGCCGACGGCGGCGGGGTGGTCGAGCATCGCGATAGTCAGTACGGGATGGTGCGGACCGAAGTTCGCTGCGCCAAGTGCGATGCGCATTTGGGACATGTTTTTGACGACGGGCCGGCACCGACTCGGCTGCGCTATTGCATGAATTCGGCGGCGCTGGATTTGCGGCCTGCGGAGAAGAAGTAAGGCCCTCGGGGGCTAAAGCCCGCATCAATTCCAAACGACTTACGCGGCGCTGAAGCGCCGCTCTTCCACGAAAACCAGGGCCTCCTGCACTTTTTTCCCGGCCTGTGGAAGCCGTGCTCTTGCCGCGACGCGCCTTCCTGAGGATCGCGGAATGCAGAGAGTCAGTTCCCAAAACAGCAGGGGCACGCGCGAGCGTGCCCCTTGTCCGTAACGAGAGAGACTTCTTTGCCAATTACGCGCTGGCGGTAGCGGCCAGGGCCTTGGGAGCCTCGGCTGCTTTCTGCCCCTGCGGCTGGTTCTGCTTGCCGTCGCTGCTGCGAACCTGAATTCCGCCCTTGAGGGCGGCGCCATCTTCCACACTAATGCGAACCGTGGAAATGTCGCCGTTGACTGCCCCTTCGGCGCGGATATCGACGCGGTCGCTGCAATCGATGTTGCCATTCACCTTGCCCATGATCACGACTTCCTTGGCCTGGATGCTGGCATCCACCTTGCCGTTGCGGCCGATGGTGACGCGGCTCTCCGGCATGTTGATCTGGCCTTCGACGCGGCCGTCGATGTAGAGCGCTTCAGAGCCGCTGATTTCGCCCTTGATTACCAAAGTGCGGCCGATGGTCGCCTGATCAACCGGAGCGGTGACGGTTTTGACGGGGTTGTAGGGGTTGGGGTTGAGACCCGGCGTGCCGGGCTTCTGATTAAACGAATTATCCGACGACTGAAGCATTGCGACCTTCCTTGGATTCCCGCGACGGCGCCTTGCCCTGGGGCCCCTGGCACCTGTTCCTGCGGTTGGTCTTTTAAAGTTGCAGCAAAGTTGTAGCGAAATTATGGCCGGCGGCAGTTGCTGGCCGTCTGGCCAATTCTGACTATCGCACAGGAGTAAGGTTTTCCTTAAGATTACGGAAGTATACTGTCCGCCTGCGAAGGCGGGATTTGTCCTTATTCGGAACCCTATTCGGAACCCTGCAGAGCTTCGGACATGGATTCCCATTCTCTGAGCAGGGCGGCGTGGGCGGTCTTGCGCTGATCGAGTTCCTGCGACTGGCGCTGGCTTTCGTCGGCGCTGACGAAATTCTGCAGTGCGGTTTCGAGACTTGCGATCGCCGATTCGGTTCGGCTGATTTCCGCTTCCAGTTTGCGGACGCGGTCTTCCATTTGTTTGCGCTTGATTGGGTTCAGGCGCTTCTTCGCTTCGCTCGGGCCAGCGGATTCGCCGGTTCCGTTTCCGTTCACTGGCGTTGACGCCGCGGCTGGCTTCGGTGTGGGCGTCGAATCGCTTTTGTGAGCTTTAGCTCCGGGGACATCATCGAGCGTTGGCGCGACGTGCTGGCCGCCCTGTTTGCGCCAGAGATAGTCTTCGTAGTTGCCGGGAAAGACTTCGACCTTGCCGCCTCCGACTTCGAAAACGCGCGTGGCCAGCTTGTCGATGAAATAACGGTCATGCGAAACGAAGACGACCGTTCCGGTGTATTTCATGAGCGCTTCGAGCAGCACATCTTTGGCGCGCAGGTCGAGGTGGTTCGTAGGTTCGTCGAGCAGCAGGAAATTTGCGGGATGCAGCAGCAGGCGCAGCAGCGCGTAGCGGCCGCGTTCGCCGCCTGAGAGCACGCCGATCTTCTTGAAGACGTCGTCTTCGGAGAAAGGAAACAGCCGAGCAGGCTGCGCAGTTCGGTCTCGCCGCGGCCAGGCGCAGCGTTCCCGAGATCGTCGAGGATGCGGGCGTCGGGATCGAGTTCTTTGTATTGATCCTGCGCGAAATAATCGGCTTCCACGTTGTGGCCGAGGCGGTATTCGCCGCGCGTGACTTGCTCAGTTCCGGCCAGCAACTTGATCAGCGTGGATTTGCCTGCGCCGTTTACGCCGACCAGCGCGATGCGATCGCCGCGCTCGATCATGAAGTCGACATTGCGGAAGACTTCTTTGTCGGCGGCGCCGTTTTTGCCTGGGTAGCTCTTAGCCACGCTCTCAAACTCGGCCACGATGCGGCCGCTGGGCTTCGGTTGCGGGAAGAAAAAGTGGATCGTCTTCTCTTCCGGCGGAACCTCGATACGCTCGATCTTTTCCAGTTCCTTGATGCGGCTCTGCACCTGCTTGGCCTTGGTGGCCTGGTAGCGGAAGCGGTTGATGAAAACTTCCAGCTGTTCAATGCGGTCGCGCTGGTTGCGGTAGGCCGCCTGCAGTTGTTCGTTGCGCTGCGTTTTCTGGGCGAGAAATTTGTCGTAGTTGCCGGTGTAGAACCAGAAACGCTTGTTCCAGATTTCGGCGATTTTGTTGACCGTGACGTCGAGAAAGTAGCGGTCGTGCGAAATCAGCACAAAGGCGTTGCGGATAATTCTGCAGATATTCTTCCAGCCAGTTGCGGGCTTCGAGATCGAGATGGTTGGTGGGCTCGTCGAGCAGCAGGAGGTTGGGTTGTTGTAATAGAAGCTTGGCCAAGGCGAGGCGCATCTGCCAGCCGCCGGAGAATTCGTCGGTCAGGCGCGGCCAGTCGTCCTTACTAAACCCCAAACCCATCAAGACTCGACCGACTTCGGACTCGATGGAATAGCCGTCGCGGGTGCGGAACTCGTGTTCCACGCGGTGGTAGCGGTCGGCGACGGCGGAATATTCCGCGCTGGTGTGGTCGAGTTCGGCCATGCTGTGCGTGAGCGACTCGAGTTCGGTTTCCATCGCGCGCAGGTCGTCGAACACCGACATGCACTCAGCGAAAACGCTGCGCCCGGAGAGTGTGAGGCCGTCCTGCGGCAGATATCCGGCGGACGTGCCTTTGGCGACGACCAGGCCGCCGTAGTCGAACGTGTCCATGCCGGCGAGAACCTTCATCAGTGTGGACTTGCCGGTGCCGTTGCCGCCGACCAGGCCGATGCGGTCGCGCGGCGTGATGAGCCAGTCCGCGTTTTCGAAGAGCAGTTTGTGGCCGAAGCGTTTTCCGGCGCCGGAAAGCTGAATCATATTTCGGTCAAGATCGTGGCTGGATTATCGTAACAGGGGGCCGGGGATCAGTAGGCCGGTGGGCGGTTTTGAGTGCAATCAGGATTTTGCGACAGTAAGGGCGCACGGGCTCATCTCCGAACCGGACTAATGGGTTCCCCAGCCCTCATTTATTGCCGCCGCTTGCACTACTAGATCACTAATGTTTGAACGTCCCACATCCACATTCTCCCAGGAACCGGGAACAACCCGAAATACACAATCCGCTGTCCCTCGAAACTTTCGCAGTTTTGGTACAACCAGAATCCCGGAAAGGTTTTCAGTACGTAGTCAAGTGCGTCCGCCAGCGTAACATTGTTCAGTTCACCCGAGATGCTCGGCAGTCCCGTCCGAGGCGATGCGCTCAGCCCTTGAGATGTCAGCGAAGCGGGATGGTAACTGTTGAAGAGTCGCCCGATGCCGTGGGTTTGTATGAAAGACTGAACCTCGGGCGCACTGAGGACAATGCTAAATGCCTCATCGGGATTCGTGGTCCTGTTAAAAGACAAGTGACTGATCGCGACCTGCAGGATGTCGGTCTGAACTCCAGCTTCGACAATGCGAATAATCCCGTTCCGTTCCTGAGAAACCGTCATTCCGCGGTCAACTGAAGATACGGAGCGGAAGGTATCCACAGGATTCTGTGAATAAGGTCCCTGCGGCTCGTGAATTGGCGGCAAATCGGGAACGAGAAAGCCGGGGCCGCATTTGCCATTGTATTCAATGGATCCTGAAGCCTGTGCTCTCGCAAGAACGTCCGAGATGAAGTGCGCGGTGCGCAAGCCCTCACCGAAACGCTCTTCACTGAAAGGCCGGGGCTGCTGCCCGATTGCTGCAACGTCAAACACCAGCGCGAGTAAGGCTGCGACCAGCGCCCTCTTCATAGTCATAGGGCCAATTCTACCTCCGTTTTTCAACTGTCGAAACCAGGCCGTAGCACCTAGAACAGGCGTCTTGGAGGAGCGTTTCTCTAGACCTACAGTTTACGGCCAGACAACGTCGGCGATGGGGTCTTTACCAGTGGCGGGGCGGGCATTGCGAGGGCCGGGGTAGGCTCCCCAGAGCTCGTGGTGGAACTGGATGCGTTCGAGGGCGCGGTCGATCACGGCTTCGAGTTCGTGCGTGTATTTCACTTCGCGGCCCTTGGCCAGACGGCGCTTGGCTTCGGCGGGGCTGAACCACGTGGGGTGGCGATCGCCTTCATCGGGGCGGCGCATCTGGTGGATTTCCATCAGAAAGGCTTTGACTACAAATTCCTGCACGCCGCCGGGCTGCCAGAACACGCCTTTGGAATGAATGTAGAGGTGAAAGTGGCGCGGCTCGATTGTGCCGAGGGCTCCGGCTTCTTCGGCGGCTTCGCGTTCGGCGGCCTGGCTATGCGAGAGGCGGGCGTCGGTTGAACCTTTGGGGAAAGTCCACTTGTTGCCGCCGTTGGTATTAACCAGAAGGAACTCAATGGCCCTGCCGCGCCGGCGATAGCAGATGGCCGCTACCTGCAATGGCAACGACTTGGCGCCGCGGGCTGACCCCATGAGGACCCTCCTGAATACAGGCTACAAGCAAGATATTTCAGCAGTGTTAACGTGCAACAAAAATTGTGCAGTCGGGAGGGTTACGAAAGGGTTACGTCGCGCCATTACAGTCCTCGCCCATACACGGGGATGGCCGCTCCGGTCACGTCTTGGCCGGCGTCGCCGGCGAGCCAGAGGATCAGACTCGCGACGGAGGCGGGCTGCACCCACTCCGACGTATCGGCTCCGGGCATGTCTTTGCGGTTGGCGGGAGTGTCCATGGTGCCGGGGAGGATCACGTTGGCGGTGATGCCGGCGTCTTTGTTTTCGATGGCAACCGTGCGGATCAGGGAGACCAGGGCGGCTTTTGAGGCACTATAGGCGCCGACGTTTGCGCCGGGAGCTTCCGCGGCGCGGCTGCCGATGGCGATGATGCGTCCCGAGGCCGCTCGCCGCATGTGTGGGATCACCGCCCGCAGGATGTGGAACGCGCTGCTGACGTTCATATCGAACATGCGCTGGAATGTTGCATCGTCAGTGTCGGCGATCGATTGGCCTCCGGCGAAGCCACCGATCAAATGAGCCAGCACGTCGATCTTTCCGAAGCGGGCGATCACCGAATCGGCTACTTTCTTCGCCGCGTCGAGACTGTCGATTTTCGCGGGAAGCGCGGTAAAATTTGGGTGGTTGAAGTCGGACTGCTGGATTCTGGGGGACGAACCGGCGACAGCAAAACCGGCGTCCAGCAAGGCTTTCGTAACGTGCGTTCCGAGGCCACCGTTGGCTCCGGTGACCAGCGCAGTTTTTGCAGGCATGGGTCAGGTCCACCTGAATTTCATCATAAACGTCTACGCCGAAAGTTGTTGAGCGAAAAGGAACCGTTGTATTCTTAGAGCGGTTGGAAACCGGACGACTATCGGACGATCAAAATGCCCGCGAGACGGGAACTGGCGCGGCATTTGGGCAAAGCCTAAACTTACATTTCTTTACGATCTCTTGAGATTCAGTGGAATCAAAGGCTCAATGGCAGGGGTAGTTCCCGGCCTGCCGTTCGTTCCAGCAGGGTCACCGATCAAATTATAAAGACCAAGTTATGTGGTTAGTGCGACTGGCGCTGCGGCGCCCCTACACGATAGCCGTCTCTTGCCTGCTGGTCATGATTCTCGGCGTGCTCTCGCTGACGCGCATGACGGTGGACATCTTTCCGGTCATCGACATACCGGTGGTCGCGGTGGTGTGGACTTATCCCGGGCTGTCGGCGCAAGACATGGAGCGACGCGTCGTTCTGATCAGCGAGCGCGCGTTCTCTACAACGGTCAACGGAATTTCGCGCATCGAATCGCAGTCGATTCCGGGGATTGGGCTGCTGCACGTGTATTTTCAGCCCGGAACTGATATCGGCGCGGCGATCGCGCAAATTTCGTCGGTATCGAGCACCATTCTGCGCATCGCGCCTCCGGGCATCACGCCGCCTAGCGTGATCCAATTCAACGCCACGAATGTCCCGGTGGCGCAGCTGACCATTTCCAGCAAGACGCTTCCTGAGCAGCAGCTCTACGACTACAGTTTGAATTTTATCCGCATCCGGCTATTCACTATCCCCGGGCTTTCTACGCCGGCGCCGTTCGGTGGCAAAGAACGGCAAATCATTATCGACATCAACCCGCAGGCGCTGGCCGCCAAGGGCCTGTCGGCGGGCGACGTCGTCAGCGCGCTGCAGACTTCGAACGTGATTTTGCCCGCCGGCGATGCGCGCATCGGCAACACCGACTACAGCGTGCAACTCAATTCCAGTCCGGATAATGTGTCGCAGTTCAGCCGGATTCCGATCAAAGTCGTCGGTTCGGCGACCGTGCTGCTGGGCGATGTGGCCAAAGTTTCCGACAGTTTCGCCGAGCAGCGCGGCATCGTCCACGTCAACGGCAAGCGTGCTACCTACCTCGCCATCCTTAAGCATTCCGACGCTTCGACACTGGCCGTGGTTGAGGCCACACGTGACACGCTGCCGATCATCAAGGCGTCTGCGCCGCAGGGAATGGACTTGAAGATCGACTTCGATCAATCTGTATTCGTGCGCGCTGCCATCATGGGTGTGATTCGCGAAGCCGTGCTCTCGTCGATCCTGGTCTCGCTGATGATTCTTGCGTTTCTCGGCAGTTGGCGCAGCGTGATTGTCGTATGCACGTCGATTCCGCTGGCCATCGCCACCGCCATCATTGGCTTGAACCTGAGTGGCGACACCATCAACATCATGACGCTGGGCGGTCTGGCGCTGGCGATCGGAATGCTCGTGGATGACGCGACGGTCGAGATCGAAAATATTAACCGCAACTTCGACATGAACAAGCCGATCACCGTGGCCATTCTCGACGGCGCTAGTCAGATCGCGGTGCCCGCCATCGTCGCGACCCTGGCCATCTGCATCGTGTTCTTCCCGGTCGTTCTGCTTTCCGGCGCGGCGAAATATCTTTTCACGCCGATGGCGTTGGCCGTTGTGCTGGCCATGATGTCGTCGTACGTGCTTTCGCGCACGCTGGTGCCGACGCTGTCGCGAATTCTTTTCGAGGGCCATCGCGAAGCTGACGAAGCCAAGGAAGAAAATCCGGGACTGATCGGCCGCCTTAACCGCAAGCGCGAGCATGGCTTCGAACGCCTGCGAGAGAGCTATGGGCGCGTGCTTGACCTGGTGCTGCACCACCGCGTATTTGCACTCTGCATTTTTGGACTGATGTTTGCGGTGAGCGCGGTGCTGCCCTTCATCATCGGCACTGACTTTTTCCCCACCGTCGACGCAGGATTGATGAAACTGCACGTTCGTGCCCCGATCGGGACGCGCCTTGAAGATACAGAACAGTTGCTGATGAAAGTGGAAGGGCGGATTCGCGAAATCATCCCACCGGATGAAATCGACACCATCAACGATCTAGAGGGTCTGCCCACTTCATTCAATCTGGCCTACGTGCCCATTGATAACGTCGGCGATATGGATGCGGAAGTCCTGATCGCGCTGAAACCGCAGCATCATCCCACCGAAGGCTACATGCAGAAGATTCGCGAGCAACTGCCGCGCGAGTTTCCCGGATCGAGTTTTTATTTTCAATCCGCTGACATAGTCAGCCAGGTGTTGAATTTCGGCGTGCCGTCGCCGGTTGACATTCAAGTCGAAGGACCGAATCTCGATCAGTCGTATGAAATCGCTCGAAAGCTGAAAGATGAAATCAGCACCGTGCCCGGCGCGGTCGACGTGCATGTCAAGCAGGCGATTCGTTATCCGGCGTTGCGGGTCAATGTGGATCGCGAGAGGGCCGCGGAACTCGGCCTTTCGGAACAGAGCGTTGCTAACAGCATGTTGATCTCACTGTCGTCGAGTGCGCTGATTGCGCCGTCGTATTTCCTGAATCCGGCGAACAATGTGAACTACATCGTCGCAGTGCGCATTCCGCCCGAGCGCTTCGATTCTGTCCAGACACTGATGAATACTCCGCTGAGCCTGCCGGGAGCCGCGGCACCGCTGCAGGCCGCCAGCGCGCCGCAGACGCAGCCGGTCCCGCAGCCGCAATATGAAACTCTGGCGAATGTTTCGCGCATTATTCCCGACTCTGTGCCCGCGGAAATCAATCACTACACCGTGCAGCGCGTCATCGACATCAACGCGAACCTGCAGGGCCGCGACCTCGGGTCGGTGGTCGCCGGCATTCAGAAGAAAATCGATGGCCTCGGAAAACTTCCGGTGGGCATGCGCATCACCGTGCACGGCCAGTATGAAGTGATGAATTCGTCGTTTCGCAGTCTGCTGCTGGGGTTGATTCTGGCCATTGTGCTGGTGTATCTGCTGATCGTGGTGCTATTTCAGTCGTGGATGGATCCTTTCATCATCATGATCGCGGTGCCTGGGGCTCTCGTGGGAATTTTATGGATGCTTGCCGTTACCGGTTCGACCATCAACGTAGAATCTTTGATGGGCTCGATCATGGCAGTGGGCATCGCGACTTCGAACTCGATTCTGCTGGTGAGCTACGCGAACGATGCTCGTGTTGAGAGGAACATTTCGCCTCTCGAAGCGGCGCTGGAGGCTGGAAAGACGCGCCTGCGGCCGGTGCTGATGACGGCGCTCGCTATGATTATCGGAATGATTCCCATGGCGCTGGCGCTGGGCGAAGCGGGCGAGCAGAATGCTCCGCTGGGGCGCGCCGTGATTGGAGGACTGCTGGTGGCAACCGTTGTCACATTGTTCATTGTGCCTGTGGTTTACACGTTGTTGCGAAAAGAGTTCCCCACGCGGCATTTGCTCGATGAAAAATTCGCCGCCGAAGCGCGCGGCGAAGTGTTTCAGGCGGAGGGACACTGATGTCGGACGGGAAGATGCCTGAGTCACAGGACCGACGCCGCGGATCTGCTTGGCTTTACCTGGGCGGCATCGTCATTGTTCTTGTTGCGGGCGCGATGGCCCTCCTGCTGTTCACTCGCCAGCGCAGCCACGTCGAGGCCGCGACCGAGCAACTGACGGCCGAAGGGCAGAAAGGACCGTCTGTCGAAATCGCCACCGCTCGCAAAGTCGCCGGCTCGAATACGATCCGGCTGATCGGCGAGGCGCGGCCGTACCAGTCGGCAGTGTTGTATGCCAAGGTGAGCGGCTACATGCGCAGCATCGCTGTCGACAAAGGCGATTTCGTTCGCACCAACCAGCTCTTGGCTGTGATCGAATCGCCGGAGACCGACAAGCAGTATCAGGCCGCGGTTGCGGATGCGCATAATAAAGATCTCATCGCGAAACGCGCCGCGACACTGGTAAAGAAAGAAATGATCTCGCAACAGGATGCCGACCAGGCCGAAGCGGACGCCGCCGTTTCTAAGGCGAATCTGGAGCAGATCGGCACGCTGAAGTCGTATGAGGAATTGCGGGCTCCGTTCAGCGGGACCGTGACCGCGCGCTATTCCGACCCCGGCGCGCTTATTCAGAATGCAGCGACGTCGCAGACCAGCGCGCTGCCGGTAGTCGAGCTCTCTGAGACTTCGCGGCTCCGCATCTACGTTTACGTCGATCAGGCGCATGCTCCGTTCGTGCGCAATGGAGATGAGGTCACGATTCTCGATCAGGCCAACCCGAATCTGAAAGTGGTGGCGCGGGTCACGCGCACCAGCGGCGAGATTGACCCCAAGACGCGCACGCTGCTGGTTGAAATCGACGTTGATAATCCGCACAACCGCATCCTCGCCGGCAGTTTCGTGCAGGCTGAGTTGAAGGTGCAGACGCCGAGCTACGTTGAGGTGCCCTCGGACGCGCTCATCGTTCGCGGGGCTGGGACGTTCGTGGCGGTGGTCACGCCCGATAACACAATTAAATTCACGCAGGTTGCGGTCGCCGAGCAGACCGGCGAGACCGCGCGATTATTCAGCGGGTTGGAAGAAGGCGAGCGCGTTGCCCGCAGCATCGGAGAGCGGGTTCCGGAAGGCGGCAAAGTGCAGCCGGCAACGCGGTCTGGCAGCTGATTGATTTCGTGCGCCTACTCAGAAACATCTTCATGGAAGAAACTCATAAATCCTGGGCCGGAATTGCCGCGCTGGCCCTGATCGTCGTCAGTACGATGCTCGCGAGCGATCTGTGCGCGGCGCAGGATCAGCCTCTATCGCTGGCCGACTGTTATCGTCTTGCCGAGCAGAATCAACCGGACCTTGCCACCGCCGAAGATCAAGTCCACGTGGCTGAGGCGCATCTCAAGGAGCGCCGGTCGGCGTACCTGCCTCATCTCAGTTTCGGCGCGACGCACAACCAGCAGACCTATAACTATGCGCCGCTGCCGGGGACTTCCGTTGCCACCGCCAACAGCCAGTACAACGGCGAGCACTGGTCGAACTCTCCTTACTACAACACCGGCCTGAATTTCAGCCAGAACATTTACGACTTCGGCCTGACTCGCGGATCGATGGAGCGCGGGCGTGCCGAACTGGCGCAGGCGCAGCAGAACCGTGACCGCGTCCGTCAGGAGACATTGCTGAACGTGCGCGACGGATACTTCAGCGTGCTGGCCGCGCAGGAACTCGTCGACGTGCGCCAGAAGACGGTGCAGGATCAGAGCAAACATCTGGATCAGATCAATGCGTTCTTCCAGGTCGGTCGCGTACCAAAGATCGATGTGACTCGCCAGGAAGTCCAACTAGCCAACGCGCAGCTCGATCTCGTGCAGGCGCAATCGGATCTAAAGGTTTCTCAGGCTGCGCTGGCCACGGCCATGGGCTTGCCGGTGAAAAATACATTTACTCTCGTCAATGTGTTGGGAGCCGCCAAGGCTCCTGACCTGGTTGACAGTTATCTCACCGAAGCGCAGACTCTGCGCCCTGATTTGCAGGCATTGCGCCAGGTCGTGATCGCGGCCGAGGGAGACGTCGTGTCCGCGCGTTCGAATTTCAAGCCTCGGTTGAATTTTACGAGCTTTGCCGATTTTCAGAATCTGCGGTTTCCGCTGATCTGGAACCTGGGATTTGGCGAGAGCTTGCTGCAGCCGCTGCTTTCCGGCGGATACAACCGTGCGTTTCTGAACGAAACGGAACAGGCCCGGAACGCGGCCGAGTCGAATCTGCGATCCGCGCGGCTGCAGGTCGATCGCGAAGTTTATACTGATTACGCCAATACGACGGTTGCCCAGCAGCAGATCGACCTGGCCACGGTTGCCGATCAGGAGGCGCGGGAAAATCTGGCGTTCGCCGAAGGCCGCTACTCGGCGGGGGTGGGCAACGTTATCGAATTAACTGACGCGGAATTGTTGGCCGCAACCGCGAGCGCCCAGGTCGTGACCGCCCGATATAACTATCAATTGGCCTACGGCAGGCTGGAAGTTGCCGCCGGCAAGGATCCGAGCGACTAAGCGTTAGTGCCGCAGATGCGCGGTCCTAAGATCGCCGCACGTCATCATTATTCCTGCACATCATCTAGCAGCGAGCGCAGTTTCCCGGAACGCGACGGGTGGCGCAGTTTGCGCAGGGCCTTGGCTTCGATCTGGCGAATGCGCTCGCGGGTCACGTCGAACGACTGGCCGACTTCTTCCAGCGTGTGCTCCGAGCCGTCGTCCATGCCAAAGCGCATGCGGATAATCTTTTCTTCGCGCGGGCTGAGAGTGCGCAGCACGTGCGCGGTGCGCTCCTTCAGGTTCACGTTCAGCATGGCCTCGGCCGGAGACATTTTCGTGCGGTCTTCGATCAGGTCGCCGAGATGGGAATCTCCCTCTTCGCCGATTGGCGTCTCGAGCGAGATCGGCACGCGCATGATTTTTCTGACTTTGCGCACCATGGCTTCGGGAATGTCCATCTGCTTGGCAATTTCCGCCGACGTGGGCTCGTGGCCTGATGCCTGCACCAGTTGCCGCGAGGTGCGAATCAGTTTATTCACGACTTCGATCATGTGTACGGGCAGGCGGATGGTGCGCGCCTGGTCGGCAATCGCCCGGCTGATGGCCTGGCGGATCCACCACGTCGCGTAGGTGGAAAACTTATAGCCGCGCCGGTATTCGAACTTGTCGACCGCCTTCATCAGGCCGACGTTGCCTTCCTGAATCAGGTCGAGAAATTGCAGCCCGCGATTGCCGTATTTCTTGGCGATCGAAACCACCAGGCGCAGGTTGGCTTCGATCAGTTCGCGCTTGGCCTGCTCTGCGTTCATGTCGCCCTGAATCATTTTGCGCTGGGTGCGCTGCAGGTCCGGGAAGGTCATTCCCGCCTCGTCCTCCAGCCGCTTCATCTCGACGCGATGCGTCCGCTGCGCGGCGCGATAATTCTTCTTGAGTTCCTCGCTGCGCGTGCGCGTGAATCTTCGCTTCCAGGCTCACGACTTCGCGATCGAGCGCACGCATGACGTCGATGGTCTTGTTTACCCGTTCGATCAGGCGCTTGCGCTCGGCGTGGATCAGTCCGAGATTGCGGATCGATCAGCGAAATCCGCACCATCTCGCGGCCCAACTGCCCGCGGCAGCGGCGATATTCCTTGGGCTTCTTTTTCGCGGGGATCGTCGCCAGCTTTTCAGCCAGCCGGTTCGCGGTCTTGTAGTGCTTGTTGAGGTCGTCGATGCGGCCGGTGATGTCGTCGACGCGCTTCCGCAGAATCTCGTCGGTAATTTCTTCCTCGTCGAAGGCGACCAGGTCTTTGATCGAGCGCAGGCCGCGCTTCAAGTCTTCGCCCAGGGCCAGCACCTGCTGGATCACGATGGGCGAGCGCGAAAGGGCCTTCATCGAGGTGACTTGTCCGCGCTCGATGCGCTTGGCGATCTCGACTTCTTCTTCGCGGGTGAGCAGCGGCGAAGCGCCCATTTCGCGCAGGTATACCCGTACCGGATCGCTGGCTGAGTCGGGCGCGCCCGGCGTCAAATCAAGTTCGACTTCCTCGCTGTCCTGCGCCAGCCTGCGTTCCAGGGCGGAGTACGGCGAAGCCGGCTCGCCCTCCACTACATCCAGGCCGCGCGTCGCCGATGGAGCCCAGCAAGTCGTCAACTTCTTGCGGAGATTGTGCGTCTTGGGGAAGCAGATCATTCACCTCGTCATCAACTTCGGTTTTTCGGTTCGCCAGCATCGATTTCGTGTCGTTTATCGCCAACTGGAATGCCTCTTTAGTGCCTCAGGGCTGCTGCTGTATGCAGAGAAGGGAACTTGGCTAGTGTACGTGGCAAGTTCAGCAGAAAGCGTGGAATCAGGCCATCTCATATGCTAGCACAGCTGCGCCCGCATTCCTATTCGCGAAGTGTGCGAGTTTGGCCAACCCCGCGCCATCGGCCGCCCTGGTTCAACAAGGCTGCCCCTGTTGCCCGATGTACCAGGGGGCGCTCACGGTGAAGATGCGCTGATTGCCGCGGGCGAGAAGGACCCATTCCAGCAAGCGGCCGCGCTGGTTGTGCAGGAAATATTCATACCAGCGGTCTTCCACCAGTTCGGGAATGACGACGACGATGCTGCGGCCGGGATTCTTTTTCGAAAGGTCGAGAACGAACTGCACGATGGGAACGATGACAAAGCGGTAGGGTGAAGGCAGCATGTGAAGTTGAGGCGGTTCTTTGCCTTCGGCGCGAAAGGGGCGCACGACATACTGTTCCCAGTCGTCTTGCAGCAATTCGGAATGCTCGTTGGGCTCCACGTGCAAGGCGATGACTTCGGGGGAGAGTCGCGCGGCAAATTCGATGCCCTGGCGGGCGATGTTGCTCCAGTGGTCGATCGCGATGACTGCAATGGGATGCTGGCTGAGACCGGCTGCATTCACTGGAATCTTGCAGATGGTGAGCGTTTTCACGTGGTGATAGTGACGGCGGACCATGGAAAATAGAAAGATGGTCAGAGGAATGAAGAGCAGCGTGATCCACGCGCCTTCCATGAATTTCGCGACCAGCACGACGGCGGTGGTCAACCCGGTGACGAATGCGCCGAGCCCGTTGACCATTGCGTTCTTGACCCAGCCCGGGCCACGATTTTTCCGCCAGTGCATGACCATGCCAGCCTGAGATAGCGTGAACGCCAGGAATGCGCCGACGGCGTAAAGCGGGATCAGACGGTCGGTCACGCCGCCGAAAAGGATGAGCACGCCGCCAGATAAGACAGCCAGGACGACTATGCCGTAGGTGTAGACGAGCCGCCGGCCGCGATAGCCGAAAACGTGCGGCAGGTAATTATTCTGGGCGATGGCTCGGCAGAGGCGCGGGAAATCGGCGAAGGCCGTGTTCGCCGAGAGCGACAGAACCAGCAGGATGGAGCCGATCGTAATGTAGTAGAAGATTCCTTTGCCGAAAACTGCGGAAGTGAGCATGGAAAGCACGCTCTGATAGCCGGCTGCACCGGGATCGGTGGCGGCAATTCCATAGACTTTGACCAGATAGGAGATTCCCGCCAGCAGCACGGCCAGCAGAAAAATAATGGCCGTGAGACTGCGTTGGGCATTCTTTACGGCGGGCTCGCGAAAGGCCTTCACTCCGTTGCTGACCGCCTCCACGCCCGTGAGGGCCGTGCAGCCACTGGCGAAGACTTTGAGCAACAGCCAAAAGCTTACCGCCACAGTCGCGACTGGCGGAGGCGGAAGGGGAACCACTGGCGTGGGATGACCTCCGCTGAACAACACCCGCAGAATGCCCGCGACGATCGTGATGAGAATCGTTCCCACAAAGAGATAAGTAGGAACGGCGAAAACTGTGCCTGCTTCGCGAACGCCGCGCAGATTGAAGATGGTGATGATGATCAGGATGCCCACGCACAGTGGAACCATGTGCGGCAGCAACGACGGAACGGCCGAGACCAGCGCGCCTACTCCCGCCGAAATGCCCACGGCGGCGGTGAGAATGTAGTCGGCCAGCAGCGCTGCCGCGGCCAGCAGTCCCGCCGACGCGCCCAGGTTGAAGCGCGCCACCGTGTAGGAGCCGCCGCCGGAGGGATAAGCCGCGATGGTTTGGCGGTACGAGAAATATACGATCACCAGCAGCGTGATAATGGCCGCGCTCACGGGGACGATGTACCGCACGCCAAGCAGTCCAAGAGGAATCAGCAGGCTGAGCGCGGCTTCCGGGCCGTATGCAGCGGAGCTCAGGCCGTCGAGACCGAAGATGGGAATGCCTTGGGCTGGGCCGATTTGCTCGGCTCGTTCGTCGCTGGTTTTGATGGGCTTGCCGACAACTAGATCAAGAATGTTCATGGGAGATGAGTATTCGACGGAATCAGGGCCGGAAAAGATCGTGGCGCGTGAGAACGGTTCTACAGTTTGTTCAATCCGTCTAGCGCGGCGACTTTGTACGCTTCTGCCAGCGTGGGATAGTTAAACACCGCATCGCGGAAATATTCAATGGTCGCGTTCAGGGCGAGTACCGTCTGGCCAATGTGGACGATCTCGGCGGCGCGGTCGCCAATCACGTGGACGCCCAGCAATTTGAGCGAATCCGGGTCGAAAATCAGTTTCAGCAGGCCTTGCTCGTCACCGAGCATTTGTCCCTTGGCCAGTTCGGCGTAGCGAGCCAGTCCAACTTCGTAGGGAACTTTTTTCTGGGTGAGCTGTTCTTCTGTGTATCCGACCATGGAGATTTCGGGAATGGTGTAGATGCCGTAGGGAATCAGGTTCGATGGCATCTTCCCGGGAGTTCCAAACATGTGGCAACTGGCGAGGCGGCCTTGCTCCATGGAAGTGCTGGCCAGGGCGGGAAATCCAATCACGTCTCCGGCAGCGTAAATGTGTGGCACCGAGGTTTGAAAATTTTCATTGACGATGAGCTTGCCACGCTCGTCCGACGACAGTCCTGCGGCCTCGATATTGAGCAGGTCACTGTTGGCCTGGCGGCCAATGGTGTAGAGCAAGCCCTGGCCGTGAACATTTTTGCCGCTCTCGAGCTTGGCAAACACCCGGTCGCGGGCTTCGTCGAGCCCAACCGATACGACTTTTTCTCCCAGCCGAAAAACCGTCCCGAGCTGCCGCAACTGGAAGCACAGGCTCTCAATGATTTCGCGGTCGACGAAATCGAGCAGGATGGGCCGCTGGTCGAGCAGCGTGACTTTCACGCCCAGCGCGGCGAACATCGAGGCATATTCCAGACCGATGATGCCTGCGCCCACGACTACCAGATCGCGCGGAACTTCGTCCAGGCAGTGCACCTCATCGGAATCGAAGATGCGCTTGCCGTCGATGGGAATATCGTCGCTATGGGCCGGCCTCGTACCGCAGGCAATCATGATGTGCTGGCCGCGAAGCAGTTGCGAGCCGTCATCCGCCCTGACTTCAATGGTATGAGGATCGAGAAAGCGCGCGTCGCCTTCGCACGCCGTCACAAAATTTCGCCGCAGTTGGGCCTTGATTACCTCAACCTCGCGCAGCATCACGGCCTGCGCGCGAAAGGTCAGGTCTGACATGGCAATGCGGTCTTTGAGTACGTAGCCGCGCCCGTAGAAGGTGCGCTGGCGAAAGCCGCTCAAATAGAGAACAGCTTCGCGCAAAGTCTTGCTCGGGATCGTTCCGGTGTGAACGCAGACGCCGCCCATGGTGCGTTTCCGGTCGATAATGGCGACCTTCTTGCGCATCTTGGCGGCGCAGATGGCGGCCTTCTGGCCGGCCGGCCCGCTCCCGATCACTACCAGGTCATATTCGTTGCTTTCCATCATTGGCACATCCAAAGCCTACTCGGCGGTTCGTGGTATCCCGAGAAACTATCATTACCTCCTCGGGAACAGAAGGGGATTGTGGAGTGTAACAGTCTATTTACAAATCGGCAGAAATGGGCAGGAGCTTTACGAGGGAGGGAAAGGGCTTCGATGCAGGCCCTAGGCGCGGGCCACGGCGGCGAAGTGTGGGTGGGCTGTCGGGTCAGCTATAGGCAACTTGATGGTTACTCGCGCGCCGTGCGGCGTCAGGTTCTCGACTTCGAGATCGCCACCGCGTTTTTTGACGATCCCGTAACAGACGCTTAAGCCGAGACCGGTTCCTTTGCCTGCGGGCTTGGTCGTGTAGAACGGATCGAGAGCGCGGCCCAGATTGCCAAAGCCGGGGCCCGTATCCTCAATCTCGATCACCGCTCGCGGACCGCGCTGGCAGGCGCGAATGCTGATCTGCTTGCTGCCGGGCGCACCCTCCAGAGCGTCACTGGAATTGTTGAGCAGGTTGAGGAGGATTTGTTTGATTTCGTCTTCGCTGACCGCGAGGAAGGGCAGATCCGGCGCGATGTCGAGTTCCACTCGGACGTTGCGGGTACGCGTGTAGTATTCGCGCAGCGCCAGCACCTGTTGTACCACCGGGAAGAGTTGCACAACCTGCGAGTCGCGCGCTCCGTGGCGCGAAAAGCGGAGCAGGTTGTCGATAATCCGGTTCATGCGGCGGGCTTCGCTCACCAGGTTCGCCAGTTGATCGCGCGCCTGCGGAGCCGCGATCGCGTCGTTGATGAGTTCGCCGTATCCCATGATCGCGGTCAGCGGATTGTTGAGTTCATGCGCGACTCCTGCCAGCAGTTGCCCCATGGCAGCTAGTTTCTCTGAGCAGACCAGCTGCGCGTGCAAGGATTGCAGCTCCACAGCCAGCGCAATGTCGCTGGCCAGCATTTCGATGTGCGAGAGTTCGAGCGTGTGAATCGTGCGCGTATCTCGTGGCGCAGCCAGCCGGATGCAGCCCAGGTATGCGCCACCATCCGAGCAGAGCGGAATCAGAAGTTCTTCACCCGCCCGCCATTCCTTATTTGGGTTTTCCGGCAGCGCGAACAAAAGGGATTCCTGCCGCCGCAATGAGTATGACTTCTTGCCCATGCGGCGCGCGTTGGAGCAAAGGTTCTTCACGGAGGCGAGTGTCCAGTCCTCGGTTTGCGTCTCGAGACTCTGCAAAGACTCGTCCGATAGTCCACTCGCCCCCGAGACTCGCAGACGGCCATGTGCATCTTCAAGTTGGACTACAGACATGGTGAAGGTGCTGACGTCGGTAATGGCCGAGGCGATGGCGGGGCAAGTCGTATCCAAGGGCGCGCCGCCCAGCAGTTGGGCCGTGATTGCCGAGAATCGTTCCATGCGGCGGTCGAGCCGGTCGGCCTTGTGTTGCATGCCGGCAATCGATTCCGACTTGTCTTCGACCACCGCCAGAATCATCCCCAGCGCGACGAAAATCTTCGGCGTGTTCCATAGCTCTCCGGAAATTGTGACGTGAGGAGTGAAGCGATCGATCAGCAATCGGATGGGAAACGCCGCTCCCCAGCTGACGAATCCCGCAGCGATGGTCAGAATGGCGGGTGACCAGCGTCCGCGATTCCGGCAAATGAACACACCCGCGAGTACGAACCCGGCTGCCATGAGGGCACTCGCACCTTCCTGAAAAGAGCCGCGGAGCACGGCGGCCATAGCCCATGCTCCGAAAATCGATGCGAGGAAAGTTACGGCCGACCGGTACAACGAAAGCTTTCTGCCCCTGAGAAAAAATGCTGCGCCTCCTCCGAAGCAAGCCGTAAGGAACAAGAGGTAAGGCCAATGCGCCTGCACGCTGTACGAATTGCACACGACATACGCTACGGAAGGCACGCCCAGCATGAGCAGCAGGCGAGTTCGCTTGGCATAGTCTTCCGCGACGGAACACACTGAGACCAAAAACGTGACCACTGCGGCTTGCAGCAATCCGGAATCGACAGCCAGCAGAAGGGAATTAACGGGGCCTTGATCTGGTTCGAGGAGTTGGGCCAGGAAATGGGTGAACACCAGCGTCCAGGCCACCGTCCAAAGAGTGAGAACGGCCACTGCGCGCGTGGCGCTTCAGGCAAACAAAGATGATCACCAGCACACCAGTGATCAGAAATATCGGAATCTTTTCGAGAGCACCCATTCGGAATCATTGGGGGGAGAAGCAGGGGAACAGCATGGCTCGTTAGTCATCAACAGTAACCAAACGTTCTTTGTGAGACAACGCCAGAACGTGCCATCGGCATGGCACCGATGTCGGGGAGCCGGCACGCCGGTGCCATGGTCCGGCCGCCACGCGGAGTCGAACTACGCGGAGAGTTCGGTCATCGGGGGATCACGACTACTTCGCCTGCCGACCCGCAGCCGCCATCGCCGCCCTGATCTTCCGTTCCCCTTCGTCGCTGAGATAGCCGCAATCCAGGCGCATGAAAACTGAAGTGTACGGAATCGTCGAGGTGGTCTTGATGAAGAGGATGCGGAAGGTTTTCCCGGCCTCGTCGACTTTGTTCATCACGTCCGCGTGCGTCATACTCGACACTACTTGCTCCTTCGTGAACTGCGCCGCAATTTGCTTCCTCAACTCCGTCACGCCGGGGTAGTCGTGCTCGTCGATGAATTGAAGTTCCTGGTCCACAAACACAGTAGCTCGAACGTGCCGTGACGCGGCAATCGCGTGGGCTAGGTATTTGAGCACTGACGGCAGATCTTCATTGACTGCAATCGTTTCGATGCCCGGCTCGGAGTAGGCCGGAAAAGCCGAGTCCGACACGACGATCCAGTTTCTGTGACCGTACAGCGGCAGGCGATTCTGGACGATCGCTTTCCAGTCGGAAGCCGCAGCATTGGCCGGCGTTTGCGCGAGAGATGAGAGGGATAGGAAAGAGAAGACTGTCAGCAGCGCCAAGACGGCAAGGACTAAACGCAAACGGGACTTGATTGGGTTCATGGACGCTCCGCTCGTAGCAAGAGAGTTGCAAGAGATTCCCGCAGCGTATCATTACTTCTGCTTTGCCGTCGTGAGGGAGACTCAGTTCGATCCGCTCATAGAACTTGCCGGTTGCAGGACAGCCGCAGGCGCCTCGAATTGGATGGGGTGGTTGTAATCGGAATTGCTCAAACATGTGCCCTCCAAGGCAGGTGGGTTTTGGAGAGGCATAAAATATGTAAGTTGTTGATTGGTCGGGGCGCGCGGATTTGAACCGCGGACCCCCTGCGCCCAAGGCAGGTGCGCTACCAGGCTGCGCTACGCCCCGACTGGGTTCATTATAAATGAGATTTTTGGCGGACTGGGCTGCAGCTTCGGGGCTGCGTCGTCGTCCCCGTCGCCTGCGCGCCGATGCAAATGCATCATCGTGGTTACCCCGCCGGGAGGAACTATCGGACGATCCTGATGCAAAATGGACGGTGGCCCTGGCAGACTCCACGAGTCAATCCGACGGTGGGAAGCGGTTGGACGGGATTGATCTACTGCGTGGGCAGGCGATCTTTTTCGTACTGATGAACCACATCAACATTCGCCTGCTCGGGGCGGATGTGCTCTACACCCGATTTCTTCCCGCGCAACTCGCGCACTTCCTGGTTTGGAATGGCCAGCTTGGTGTGCAGATGTTCTTCGCCGTGTCCGGGTTTCTGATTACGTCGATCACGCTGCGACGCTGGGGATCGCTCGCGCAAGTGAGCTTGCGCGATTTTTACCGGCTCCGCTTTGCTCGAATCGCGCCACTGCTTTTCTTGCTGCTCGCGATTCTTAGCGTGTTGCATTTTGCCGGCATCCATCATTTCGTTGTGCAGCCGAAAACGGGCGGACTCGGGCGAGCGCTGCTGGCGGCGCTCACATTTCACATCAATGTTCTCGAGGCGCACCGCGGATATCTTCCGGGAAACTGGGACATTTTGTGGTCGCTTTCGGTGGAGGAAGTTTTCTATCTTTTCTTTCCCATCGCGTGCCGGATTCTTGGTCGGAGCAAGTTGTTCTTTGTCATTCTGTTCGGCCTGGTTGCGCTGGGTCCGTTCGGACGCACTTTGTTCGCGCACGGGAACGAAATCTGGGAAGAGTATTCCTATCTGGGAGGAATGGAAGGCATCGCGCTTGGTTGTCTGACTGCACTGGTGGTTTCGCAGGCTCATTTTTCTAGGACAGCAATTTGGCTGCTGGGCGGCGCGGGAGCGGCGATCGTGACCTGCAGCCTGATTTTTTCGTGGCAGGCTTATGTGGGCTGGTTAGGCCGGACTGGTTTGAACATGACCGTTCTTGGAGTGGGGACGTGCATGTTCATCGCCGCAACTGCGCAAGCCCAATGGCGGAGTCCGAGATGGCTTGCGCCATTGCTGAGAATTGGCCAGTACAGCTATGAAGTTTATCTGACGCATATGTTCGTAGTTTTCGGATTCTTCGGGATGTTTGTCGCCGCCGGCAAGCCGATGCGTCTGGTGCCGATTTTATTCGTCACCACCATTCTGGTTTCCGGCCTGCTGGGTGCGACGGTTGCGGGACTGTACTCTGAACCCATGAATCGCTTCCTGCGCAGGGGCACGCTGAAATAGCAGAATGCGCTGTTTCATTTTTGTGCGGAACTGGAATAGCTGTCCTGTCCTCTCATTCCTGGTCATTCCCGCTTCCGGCTGATGCCTGCGCTCTTCGGCGGCGTATAATTTTCCATCAGTATGCAGATGCCGCGTTACGCGCTGGTGGCGTACCTGAAAAATCCCGCGGGAGAGTTCGTCGAGAACCTGCGGCGCGAGCTGCATCCTGATCTTCCTCATCTGGCGGCTCATTTGACCATCCTGCCGCCGCGTCAGATCCAGGGCTCGGAGAGTGAGGCGCTGCAGGTTCTGGAACGAATCTGCGAGCACGAGGAGCCGTTCGAAGTCACGCTAGGTAATGTGGAGACGTTCGTTCCGGTGACGCCTACGGTATACATCCGGGTGGGGGGCGGGGCTGCCCGCATGCGCGAACTGCACAGCAAGTTGAATACCGAAGCGCTCGAGTTTCCAGGAAGAGTGGAAGTACATTCCCCACGTCACCATCGTGAAGATGACCTCCGAACGGCCCGCCCAGACGGCCTTTCAGATGGCCCACGAGCGCTGGGCCAAATTTTCGGGAAGCCGCCGCATCCTGCTGGAAAGGCTGATCTTTGTGCGTGAAGATCTGCGCTCGGACGCCCCCAACTGCTGGGTTGATCTAGCGCCAATATGGCTGGGACGTACGCTCGTTTCGCGCTAAACGCCTGTTTTCGCATTGACCTGCCGTAATCGTCGCTTGTTACTACTCGTTCAGTTACCCTCGCCGCATTAGCATGGCCCCAGGTACATCACCCTCCCGTGCATTGAAAAGCGGATCCCATGTCTGTAGATAAAGAGTAGGGCAAGTGTCCGGCGATTGCGCCCAGAGGCCACTTCTGGCGCGGGTTTCCGGTCAGGGACGGGGAGAGAGGCGAATGCAGATCGGGGTTTACGGCTCGGGGTACCTGGGAACGGTGATTTCGGCCTGCCTGGCAGATTTCGGCACTCCAGTGTCCTGCTGTCATCCCGACCGGTCGCGCATGGTCGAGATGGCTCAGGGCAATGTGCCCTTCTTCGAAAAAAATCTGAAAGAGATTATCCGGCGCAATGTGCGGGCGGGAAGGCTGACCTACTCGACCGACATTGAGTCGTTTGCCCGCAAGACGCAGGTTATTTTTCTGGCGGAAGATAAGGCCGAGGGCCTGAACGATGTGGCCATGCGCATTGCGCGGCTGGCCGCGAAGCCTCCGATTCTAACGATTGTGACGCCGGCTCCGGTGGGCACGGCGAGCGCCCTCGAAAAGAGCATCAAAGACGCTGGCTTGCAGGCCACCATCGTTTCGCAGCCCATGTTCTTCACCGACGGCTGCGCGGTCGAGGATTTCAACTGGCCTGACCGGCTGATTCTAGGCTCAACTTCAGGCGAAGCCGTGCAGATGCTCAAACAGATTTTTCATCCGTTGGTGATGCGCGGCGTCCCGGTGATTGTGACCAACCAGGCGACGGCGGAACTGGTGCGCGAAGCGGCGACCGCGTTCGTGGCGACCAAAATTTCCTTCATAAACGAAGTGGCTGCCCTGTGTGAGCGAGTGAACGCCGATGCCGTGAACCTGGCTCTGGCCCTCGGTCTCGACAAGAAGATTGCTCCCCGCTGCCTGCAGCCGGGAGCGGGCATGGGCGGCGTATTCGCGGAATCTGACATGGACGCGCTCGCCGGGCTGGCGCAGGCGCATGGAGTGTCGTTGAAAGTGTTGAGCGCGGCGCGCGACGTCAACCATTTTCTCGCTGACCGCCTGGTCGACAAAATTTCCGCTGCCTTGAATTCGGTTGAGAACAAGGAAGTGGGCATTCTCGGGCTGGCGTTCAAGCCGAACACGAATTCGGTGGCTGGATCGTCGTCGGTACGGCTGGCTGAAACGCTGGTTTCGAAAGGCGCTCACGTGCGGGCCTACGATCCGGTGGCGATTCCCGAAGCGAAGACACGGCTCAACGGATCGGTACGCTACTGCGACTCGGCTTATGCTGCGGCGGAAGGGTCCGATGCTCTGGTCGTCGGCACTGGCTGGCCGGAATTCCGCGCGCTCGATTTTGATCGCATCAAGCACTTGCTGAAAAAGCCGGTCATCGTCGATACCAAGAACCTGCTGGATTCGACGCGCCTCCGCGCACTGGGATTCGAGTACGTAGGCGTGGGACGCGGGTAGAAGTTCAGCCGTCCGCGTTCGATGATCATTGACGTTGTTGGTTGCCCTTCCCTTGCCCTCCCCTTTAATTTCCTGTCGACACTGAACTGCATTTCGCTGGCGTGAACCCTGCTGCGCGCGTGAGCCTCGTCAGAGGCTGTCTCTGACAGCGCGAACCTCAGTTGCTATAATCAGGGGAGTGGTGGGAATAGCTCAACTGGTAGAGCACCGGACTGTGGCTCCGACGGTTGCGGGTTCGATTCCCGTTTCCCACCCCAGATTTTCCTAAGGCGTTCCCTCTGGATAGTTTTTCCCGAGCGAAGCGGGAACCGATCGTCCATCACCTGCCTTTCACATCGCCCCTCTCACACCCCGCAGCATGATCGACCCTCCTTGCCAACTACCGCTCGTCCCGTTGGAGTTCGCGATCAGCGATCTCTGCAGCCGGAACTTGCTGCTTCCGATCTTTATTCGGTATACTTCCGCGCGTCGCAAACCTCCCGGGCGGCGACCCCCACACCAAGAATCGGGCGCAATTGAAGGCGGCGCAGCATGTCAACTACTCACACTGTAAAGCCCGGTGAGAATCTCACGACCATCGCCCGCAAGTACGGGTACAGCGACTGGCCAGTTATTTACAACTTCCAGAGCAAGGAATTTCGACGCCGCCATCCCAACCCTGACGTGATTTTCCCGGGCGATCAGTTGGATATTCCGTCCAAGACTCCGGCTGCGCAGCCCGCTCCTGAGTTCTCGCTAACGATTGTGGACTCCAATTCCGGCACGCCATTCGTCAACTTGACGGTCCGATTGCGGTTCCCAGACAGGACCGAAAGCACCGCCATCACCGACCGCACCGGCACCGTAACCGTGATCTCCGGCCCTTCTGCCCAGTTTGGGCTCAATGACACCTTTGACCTGCTCGACGCCATCGACGGCAGCGACACGCCCCCAATAGCTTATTTGGAACCAAAGTTCCGCCAGTCTGGCATACGAGTGAACTCGTCTTTCGTGTTTCACATTCCGGACAAACGTGGGGTCGTCGATGGCATCGCCGCAAAACTCAAGATCACGCGCCGCTCCAAGTGGGGCAAGCTGACACCCAATTTTGTCGCGATGGAACAAGACTGGGACTACGAAATCGTTGCTCTTCACCATTCCGGCAACAGCGGCGAAAGCAATCCGCTTGAGATCGAGCAAAAGCACATGGTCACCAAGCATCAGTGGCAGGATGTCGGTTACCACTACATTATCGAGCGGGACGGATCTCTGTTCGAAGGCCGCCATCTGGCGTTCAAGGGTTCTCACGTCGAACTGGCCAATACCGGGAAAATAGGGATTCTGCTCACCGGAGATTTCGAATCATCCCGTTGGAACCCGAACAGCACGACGCCAACCTCCGACCAGCTGAAATCGGCAGGGGATCTGATCACAACGCTGAAGTCGGCGTTTTCGACGCTGACGAAGATTGGCGGACACCTTGACTACAAGAAGGACACGGTCTGCCCGGGCGATCATCTGTATTCGCTGATTCCAGGGCTGCGCACGAAGCTCGGCTTGGGTGGGCCATGAGAGCGCTCGGATGGCTCGGCGGCGTGATCGCCGTTTTGGCCGTGCTTTTGAAATTGTTCACCTACGAATTCGTGCTCCGAGACGACGCCACGGTCGGCGTGGCTCTGCGTAGTGTGCCCTCACTCGCCAGCCGCCTGGTCGTGGAGCATTCTCCAAGTCCTCACAATATTCTGGTGCAGAGTGAAAACGACTTCATGGGGTCCGGGCTCTATGAAAGCTTCGTCCACTGGGGCTGGATCGTACTAGTGATCGTCGGGATCGCGATGCCGCTCATCTCCAGAAGGAACAAGCCCATCGGTGGCCGCTCCGGCCCAGCAGCTTCATGAATTCTTTGCCGATCCGTTTTCGATAACCCATCTTGTTTGACCCTCTTTCGGGTAGCCTGTAACATCAGAAACGCGCTGTCGGCTTCGCCGAATGAGACATGGATCGTTTGGAGTCCTCCAGATTATTTTCTGACGATTCGATTCGAATTTTCGCCGCAACGGTGAGGTCAGGGAAGCGCGACGAAAACGACAGAACGGTAACCTGCTGATTCTAAAAGTGGCCCTGTAGCTCAATTGGATAGAGCATCAGTCTTCGGAACTGAGGGTTGGGGGTTCGAGCCCCTCCGGGGCCACCATTCGATTTCAACGGCAATCTGCACATGAAACACGTGTTCCATTTCCGGGCATCTTCGTCGCGGTTGGGGCCGCTGGAGCAGCGGCTGCTCGATGCTCTGTGGGAGCGCGGACATGCGACGGTGCGCGACTTACTCAAGCGCGAGGGCTCCTGCCGCGAACTGGCTTACACAACAGTGATGACGACCCTCGACCGCCTGTTCAAGAAAAATTTGCTGTCGCGCGAAGTGGAGGGCCGAGCCTTCCGGTACGCGCCCCGATTCTCCCGCGAAGAACTGCACCGGGAAATCGCCGGGGAAGCCGTGCGGCAATTGCTGGAGGCAAGTCCGGCGTCGTCGCTGCCGCTTTCATATTTGGTTGAGGTTCTGACCGAGCGCGACGCTCAGTTGCTCGATAAACTCGGCGAAGCAGTTGAGGCCAAGCGGCGACAGTTGCGGAGTGCTGATACCCGCGAAGCCAATTCCAGGAACGAGTCAAAGCTTCAAGATTCCAAAACCCAGGATTCCCAGACCCAGGAGAAAGCCTGATGTTTGCTCTGCGCGGCGTCGCCGTGGCGCTCTCTGTGTTCGTAATCGTGTATGGCGTGTTGTCGGTTGTCGTGGGCCTCTGCTCGCGCACAGGCTGGCCGCACGGGCAACGAAATCCGGCGCGCCGCGGAGCGGATTTACTGTTTGTCTGGCGCATGCTTCCGTTGGTTACCGCGGCCATAGTCACAGCTGCGTTCACCGTGCCCTCGTTCCTTCTGCTGGAGCCCCGGGCCATCCATGAGCCGCTGGGCGGGATTCCTTTGGCGCTGGGCATCTGCGCCGCTGGGCTGGGAATCTTTGGAGTCATGAATGCCGGTGTGGCGCTGCGGAGGGTTTCTCGCGTCGTAGCGAGATGGACGAACGAAGCTCGGCCGATTCAGTTGTGCTCTCAGGTTCCGGTGCTGCGAATTTCTGCGGGAGCTTCCCCCATGAATCAGCCGGCGAAGAATCAAACAGCCCTAGCTTTGCCGGCAATGACGGTCGCGGGCATTGTTCGGCCTAAAGTTTTGCTGTCAGGGGCGGCAGAGGCCGTGCTGACCGCCGGCGAATTGCGGACGGCTCTGAATCATGAAGTCGCGCACGTACGCCGCCGCGACAATCTGAAGAAACTTATGCTGCGCTGTGTCACGTTTCCTGGAATGGCTGGCCTCGAAGCCGCATGGCTCGAAGCTACCGAGATGGCCGCCGATGATGCCGCGGTGTCCAACGCCGGCGAGGCGCTCGATCTGGCGGCGGCGCTGATCAAGCTCTCGCGCCTGAGACCCGCTGGACTGGTCTCGAGCGGGGCTGCCGCCGATCTGACTACGGCTTTGGTGCACGGCCCTGCGTCGGCCGTGAACGCCCGCGTGGCGCGCCTGCTCGCGTGGAACGAAGAGGGGTTCGCGTCGTCGAAAAGATTCTCTGCGTGGTACGGACTGGGCGCGGTCCTGGCTATAGTCGCCGTTTTCGGCTTCACCTACAGCCACTTGTTAGTGAGCGTGCACACGGCCACGGAGTGGCTGGTGAGGTAGATCGCAATTTTCTTTCCTTGTTTTCCCGCCCTCCCCGCCTAGGCGAGTTTGCGCGCGAATTCCATGTCCTGACGCATGTCTTCGTTTACGTCGCCTTCTTTTTCATATTCCACAGCTACGAGTTCGGCGAAGTTCTGGCGGCGCAATTCTTGCATCACGGCAGGGATTTTCGCGATTCCTTTTCCGAGCAAAACGTTTACCTCGTCGTCTGCAGCTTGAATATCTTTGAGGTGTACCAGTTTCAGGCGCGGGCCTAGCTTGCGGATCGCATCTACGGGATCATGCCCGCAGGAGGCGAAGTGTCCGACGTCGGCGGTGGCGCCCATGGTGGGGGAAAGTTTCTGCAGGGCGGTCAGAACGTCCTCGGGGCTTTCATACGCGAACTTTTCGCCTTTGAAATAGTGATTGTGAATTCCGAAGGTCAGCTTCTCCTGCGTGCAGCGCTCGTCGATTCGAGTCAGGATGCTGCCCGTGGCATCGCCGGTAATATTGCGCGCGCCCAGGATGCCAGCGAAGCGGATGGCGTTTTCAAGGTCCGCATCTTCTTTGATGGTGGCCGAATAGTAGGACACGCAGTGGATGCCGGCCTGATCGAATTTGGCGCGAGCGGTGTGAAAGAGTGCCTCGTTGGGATGGTTCATGAGCATGAACTCGCCGCGCGACATTTCGATTTCGCGTACGTTGAGCGCGCGTAGCTGGACGATCATGTCGTCCATCGAAAGATTGTGATAGCTGTAGGTGCCGATGCCGACGTTGAGGCGGGGAGCAGCATGCAGCGGGAGGGCGGTCGCGGCCAGACCGGCGGCCAGCGTTTTGGCGAAAGTTCTTCGAGTGATAGAGGGTGTGTTCATTGGGCCTCAAAGAGGTTTTGTGTTGCTAATCTTTAATCTCTCGGCAGCGGTCGCGACGTTACATCCGCATTCTCCAGGCCCATGGCCCATTTGATGGCCTCGGTCATCATCTGCTGAAATTCCGGTTTATCCCAGTTTGCTTCCACGTGGCCCAGCGTCGTGTAATAAACTCGGCCTTTGCCGTACATCTTGGCCCAGGTTACCGCGAAGTCGCCGTCAGTACGGTGAACGTTCTTGTTCTTCATGTCGAGCTTGCTGACGTCGAGGCGCATGAGCACGCGCACTTTGTCTCGCGAATAATTTCTCATCTGATAAATCTCGTCGCGAAGCACAAACGCTTGCGGCCACTGCCGCATGCCGGGAAAGTTGTGGTCTTCCACAATGATGGGCGCGTCGAAGGTCAGCCACGGATGCTCGTCGTAGTAGCCGCCGATCATGTCTCCGTATTCCGGCCAATCCGTGAAAGTTATGGAGGCGCTGTGCACTCCGATGAATCCTTTGCCGTCGTCGTGGATGAACGAGATGAAATCGGCTTTTTGCTGGGCGTCCATTTCAAGGTCGCCGCCGGTGAAGAAAAGTACGGCGTCAAAGTCGTTCAGGTTCTTGGCGTTGTATTCGAGTTTCTTCTTGGTAAGAGCTTCGGTGTCGGTGCGCAGAGTGGTGTCCCAGAAGCCCGTTTCTTTCCCCAGGCGTTCGATGGTGGCCATGGCGTGGGAAACGGCTTCGTGGCGATAACCTTTCTCTTCGCCGATGACGAGGAGATGCTTCTTGGGAATCGATTGTGCCGCAGAAAAGCTGCAAAGAGCGACAGCTAGGAGTGCGAGGAACGTGAACCGAGGCATCTTCGGCATTATAGTGTGAGCACGAATATATCTCGGGGGCTAAAGCCCGCGCTGGAAAATGTTGTGCTTATCGCAGCGCTAAAAAGCGCTGCGCCACCCAAAATCGGGGTGGTCGGCCTGGGGCCTGGAAATTCATGCGGCTTAGAAGTTCACCCGCACGCCCACCTGCTCGGCGAACGGGATGCCCACCGTTGTGCCGGGGCCGAAGAAATCTCCCAGGCCTCCCTCCGGTATCTCGAGCTGCTTGAGGCTGGTGAGCGGCACGCAGTTTGGATTGCAGATTCCGATTGACGGCGCCATTCGTGTCAAATTGCGCCCCGGTACCTGGGCGATGTTCACAGCGAAGTTTGCGCCGGGATTGTTGCGGTTGAAGAGGTTGAAGAACTCGATGAAGGGATCGACTCGCCAGCGCTCGCTGATTTTGAAAGGACGGGTGACGCGCAGGTCCGTCTGGATGTAAGGCGTGCCCCGGAATTCGTCGAGACTCGTATATATGTCCGGACCGTTGTTCAAGGAAATCGAAATGCGCCCGCTGTTGTCTGCGGTGGTGATGGTGATGGGGCGCGCGCTCTCGAACTGGCTCACCGTGCTCAACTCGAAGCCGCCGGGGATGTGCACTGTGCCGGCCAGCACGAAACGGTGGCGAACGTCTTCGCCGGAAGGACCGTAGTCGCCGGGTCCGAAGGCATTCAGCTGTCCGGCGTTCGGAAAACCGCTTGGCACCGAGCAGACGCCATTCACATAGTCAAACAGCTCGCCCAGAACGCATCCCCAGGTCTGCGCCTTCGAAAAAGTGTAGTTCGCGACCAGATTAAAGCGCCGCATGTTGCCTTGCAGATGCAGCATCAGCGCGTTGTAGCTGGAGCGGTTGTCGGAGGCGAACACGGTGGCCGAGGGATACGGAAACGCGCGATAGCCGTGATTGCCCGCTCATGGGTGTAGTCGGCGCTGACCGTCCAGTGCTCGTTGAAGCGTGCTGCACTCCGCCCGTGATGTGAATTGCGTAGGGCGTCTTGTAATTTGGGTCGATGAGCGACGGCGGCGCGACAGAATTCGGGTTGACCGCCTGGAACGCGGTGGCCCAGCCGTTTTGCGCGAGGTCGTTGATAGTACAGGCCGAAGCCGGCGCGAATTACCGTCTTTCCGCTGTTGCCGGGAGAGTATGCAATGCCGAGCCGCGGCGCGAATTGCTTGCGGTCATCGTGCGGAACCGCTGGAGGAATAGCCGAGGAGCGGCAGGTCGGCAAACGTAGGATTGGCTGCCTGGCTTTGTCCGGAGGCGGTGAAGAGCCCGAACGTTGTCTGATAGCGCAGGCCGTAGTTGACGTGAGATGGTGCGAGAGCGCGCCAGGAATCTTCGGCGTAGAGCGCGAGCCGCTGCACGTTCTGCGAAAAGCTGCCGTCGCCGGCTGGAGTATCGTGCAACTGATGCCGGAAGCCGGATCGGGCGCGGGATTGCATTGGTCGGCCGGCGGATTGTAATAAAACAGCAAGGGACTCGTGATGCCACCGCAGTCGGCTCCGGGCGGATTGATGTAGCAGTCGGGGTTCGAGGGATAAGTAGTGAACTGCTCGGCGGTGCCGGCGAACGCGCCGCTCAGCACCGGCTCGTGGATGAAATTGACTCCGAACTTGAAGGAGTGGTCTCCGGTCGCGTGGCTCAGGTCGTAGCGGAATTGATATTTCTCCTGATTGCGCAGGTCGGGGAACAGAGTGATGGGAGTGGCGAACTGGTTGTCGCCGAAGGTTTCGAAGCCGGAGACGGTCAGCGCGGTCGAGCTGAAAGGAAACGCCAGCGCGAAGCCGAGATTCGAGTTGCGGGTCTGCGTCAGATGCAGCAGGCTGGCGTCGAAGACCAACGTGCCCAGCCATGTGGGACTGAAAGTATAAGTGTTGCTGATGACGCGTGTTCCAGTAATTGTTGTGCGTGGTCAGGCCGGTGGAGGGCAGCGTGCCTGCTGCACCAGCGCGTTGTGCGTGAGGTAGCTGTCTTGCGAGGTGCGCAGGAACCACTGCGACTTCGGCGACTGCGGCCCAGTCGAAGCGCAGCGAGCCGATGTAGTCGCGGAAAGGAATCGGCACAGCTGCCGGGACGGCGATGGAAGGAATGCCGGGAATCAAGCCGTCGGCAGCCAACTGCGCCAGCGCGTTGAATTGCGCCGTGCTGGCGGGGCTGTAGGCGATGCTGGCGTTTTCATGGACGTTCTCGAACGAGGTGAAGAACCACACCTTATTTTTCGCAAGCGGCCCGCCGAGGGTGGCCACATAGTTCTGGCGCGAGAACGGCTGCTTGGGATTGTTGACGCAGGTTCCGTCGGTGCAAGTCTGCGCCGGATTTTCGATGGGGAAGCGCGCGTTGAGCGCGGCGGCGCGGTCGTAGAATGCTCCGTCGCCGTGCCACTCGTTGGTGCCGCGCTTGGTGGTGATGACGACCGACCGGCGGTGGTCCCGCCGGTGTCGGCGTCTTCATTCGCGGTGCGCACGGCGAATTCCTGAATGACGTCGGGAGAGAAATTCTGCAGGAAGCCGCCAATCCAGTCGTCGGAGTTGTCGGCGCCGTCGACCGATAGCTCGTTGTTCAGGCCGGAGCTTCCGCCGGTGGAGACGGCGGTGATGCGCGCCTTGGTGGGATCGGAAGGCTCGACCGGTTCGGTGCCGGGCACGAGATAAGCGATGTTGGCGAAGCTGCGCGCCGGGAGCGGAAGAGTTTCCAGATCCTGGCTGCCGACTACGCCTCCGATGCACGGCGCTGGACAAGATCGATGGACTGGGTCGTGATCGAAGAAGCTTGGCCCTGCACGTTGACGGTTGCCGAAGCAGCCGCGGGCTTCAGCGTTACCGTGACTTCGCGCACCGTGCCGACAGCGACGGATACGTCCGACTGCGCGGGCGCGAATCCTGCGGCGCTCACTGTGATGTGGTAATTGCCGGGCAGCAGATCGTCCAGCCGAAACTCGCCCCGGTCTTCGCTGGCGGCCTCGCGCTGCAGCGACGATCACCGCGCGCATCACGATCTTGGCGGAGGCAACGCGGGCGCCGGTAGCGTCCTGGACGGTGCCGCGCAGAGAGCCACGTGGATTCTGGGCCTTCAGAGCGGCCGCCAGCAGCGTCGCCGACACCATTGCGAGAATCAATCTACGAAGCAAGTCTCTCTTCCTCTTTCGAACCGAGATTTGCCCGCGAAGGCTAGGGGATACTCCACAGATCTTCACGGCCAAGCATCGCTTGGTTAGAAAGGGAGGTTAGCGTGAGAGGGCACCCTACTACCAGCGGTGGTAGCAATGCTGCCGAGCGGCAGCCGGTTCAAAGCGATGCTTGGAATGCACCTCGCGTAAAGCCCATCCCGTCGATCACAAGAATTTCATGAGCGCCTCGGCAGTTTCCTTGGGCCGCTCCTCCATGAGCCAGTGGCCGGCGTCTTTCAGAACGATGACGGTCGCGTCTGTGGCAACCAGCTTGACCTGCTGACCTAACGCTACTCCATTGGCCTTGTCGCCGCCGATGCTCAGCACTGGCATGGTCAGTTTGGTCTGCGAGAGTTGAGCGAAATCCTTGGCGGCTTGCAGGAAGGAAACGAAATAGGCCCATCCGGCATGCATGCGTCCCGGACGTGCATAGGCCGCAGCGTAAGCTTCACGAGCGTCTTCCGGAATGGAGTGAGTTTTGTCGGCGGCGAAATCATCCCAGAAATAATCGAAGTAGGTCCGCTCGCGGCCTTGCACCAGGGCCTCAGGCGTGGGCCCATTGAAGCGGAAATGCCAGATGTGTGGATTGTTGTAAACCGATTCCCAACCGGGCACGCCGGGGAGGAAAGCGTCCATCAGGACAAGTTTTGTGACTTCGGAGGGAAACTGCGCGGCGTAGGCGTAGGCAACCATCAGTCCGATGTCGTGGCCCACGACCTCGGCCTTTTGCACGCCCAGTGACTTGGCGAGGTCGTGAATACGGATCGCGGCGCTCTTCATATCGAGGCCGCTGGAGGGAATGTCGGAGTCTCCAATGCCGGGCAGGTCGGGCGCGATCACGGTGAAGCGTTGAGCCAGAGCGGGGATGATCGGTTTCCACATCCGCGACGTTTCGGCGTAGCCATGCAGCAAGATGAGCGCAGGACCCTGGCCGGCGATCATGTAATGAATGTTGGCGCCATCGATGCTCGTGCTGCGCGAGGCGATGGCTTCGTCGGCCGAATATGCGTTCGTCAAAAATCCGGCGGAAAGAAAGAATAGGCCGAAAACAGCCTGGGTTAGAGCCCGCTTCATGGATTGACTCCTTCAGTGCGTGAGATGTTATCAGAGCCAGTGTGAGGGTCAGTCAGACCACTTCTGCGGGGTGCGGTCCCAGCGATGTTTTTTCAGTTCGGCGAGCAGGGTTTTGTCGAGCGGGCCGGCGTCGCTGGTGGCGATGTTCTGCCGCACGTGCTCGAGCTTGCGCATGCCGGCGATGGTTGTGCTCACGGCGGGATGCGACAGGATGAAGCGCAGCGCCATTTCCGGCAGAGTCATTTCCGGCGGAAGAATTTCCTTCAGCTTGTCGACGCGCTTGACCGTCTTGACTAGATTTTCAGGACCGAAATATCCGGCTCGCCAGTCGTTCTTCGGGAAGGTGGTTTGCAGAGTCATTTTTCCGCCGAGGCTGCCTTCATCGAGCGGCACGCGGGCGATCACGCCGATGTTGAGCTCCTGGCAAACGGGAAAGAGTTCGTCTTCGGGCGCCTGATCGAAGATGTTGTAGATTACCTGCACCGCATCGACCAGTCCGGTGCGCAGGGCCTTGATGCCGTTCTCTGGCTGCCAGCGGTTGATGCTCAGGCCGAAGAAGCGGATCCACTTATCGCGCTTTAGCTTTTCGACAGTCGAGCGGAAGTCGGGCTCGTTGGTCCATGAATCATCCCAGACATGAAACTGCAGCACGTCGATGGTGTCGACGCGCAGCTGCTTGCGGATGAGGTCGGCGTACTTGAAAACATGCTGCGGCGAGAACACGTCGTCGTATTTATATTCCGGCAGCGCGGGCCAGCGGTCATTAGCGGGAGGAATCTTTGACGCAGCGTAGAGGCGCTTGCCCGAATTGCGCGCCATGATCTCGCCCAGCAGGCCGTCGCTCTTGCCCTCACCGTAAGCCCAGGCGGTGTCGAAGAAATTGCAGCCGAGATCGACGCCGAGTTGCATCGCAGCCAGAGATTCCTTGTCGTCGGAGCCGCTCCATCCGCTCATGCCCCACAACCCGTGGGAAATGTCACTGACTTCGAAACCGGTGCGGCCGAGCTTACGGTATTTCATGAGAACCTTCCTGGAGTTTTTTATGATTTGTGGAGCGCTAATTCTTGAACCGCTATTCTCGAATTCTGCGACCGCATCCAGCGGAAACTCGTTGGTTATGATAACTCGAAGAAGAGGATTTCCGGTTGTGACACGGTCCTTCACCACCAGAACGGATTTCAAGTGCCACTGAGTCTGAAGATGCGCGAACTTGAGACCGGGCGCCTGCGCTTGCGGGCGTTTCGGGAAAGCGATCTCGCCGACGTCGCCCGGTGGGATGAGCGGCAACGCGCCGAGGAGTTTCTGGAGTTCTGCTTTCGATCGTACCGGGAATGGGGAATGGGGCCATGGGCAATGGTGCTCAAAGAAACGGGTGTGATCGCTGGCAACTGCAGTTTTTGCCGGATCGCCTACGAACGCGAACTGGGCACACTCGAATATTGCGGAGAGGTTAATTATTTCGTGGCGCAGGCGTATCGCGGAAAGGGGCTCGCCTCGGAGGCATTCCTGGTAATGCTGCGATTTGGCTTTGACGATTTACGTCTTACGCGGATCCAGGGTAGATGCGCTCCCGGGAATGTCAGTTCGGAACGCGTGCTGCAGAAAGCAGGGATGAAATTCGATCGGATGATTGCAGGGGCCGATGACTCACCCGAGGAAAAACTCTACGCGATTTCGAGAGAAGAGTTTTTGAGATTCGCTTGACCGTCGCGGTCAGATGCGGTTCTGGCCGGGGTGCGGGGCGTGCAGGTTTTTCGATGCGTGGCATTCAAACTTTCGCTGCCGTTGGCGGGCCGCCGGGGTGTTAAATGAACCTAGATCATCAATATCTTGGATCATCAAGATGGAGGTTTAGGCCATGAAATCCGAATATCCTTTTAACCCGTCTCCCGGAAAGAAAGAGGAATTGACTGCGCCGCCCGCGTCCCGCTTCATCGATGAGAAAATCTCAGACGACTCGTGCACTGGAACGCTAACCGACAGCGCACTGCCGGCCGGCAGGTCTCAAGAATCCCTTCTGGAATTAGTTTCCTCGGAATGAACTTCGGCTGGCGCCGGCTTGTCGTGGCCAGATTAGCTCGCAGAATTATCGCGACGGCCGGCGCTAATTTTTTGCTCCACAACCGCGCGAAACACCCACATTAACGCAAGATCGGCAGGCATAGGCACGGCCGAATCGAGAACTCCAGGCCCGACATTTCCTGCAGCGCCGGATGCAGCATGGAATCGTGGCAAGGCTCCAGCGTAATCACAAACGGTAACGAAGATTTTTCGAAGCCCGGCTTCTGCAGTAAAGAGTCGATGTTCAAGTGATGCGCCGCCATGATTTGTGCCAGGCGCGCCACAATTCCCGGCTGATCGCGCACGAAAAACCGCAAATACCATGGGGTCTCGAAATCGCTGCTGATAGGCGGAGTGGAGATCGCGGTTGTCGACGCGTTGCCTGCAACCTTCTTCTTATCGGGTCCAGCGCCGAGATTCTGCGCCACGAACATCAAGTCTGAAACCACGGCGACCGCCGTGGGATCGCCGCCGGCCCCGGCGCCGAGAAACGCCATGTCTCCGCCGTACTGGCCCGAAGTCAGAACCAGGTTGAGATTTCTCTGCACGCGTCCGAACGGCGAATCGGTCGGAACCAGGCATGGGCCGACTTCGGCGAACAAAGTGTCGTCCTTCAAATCGGCGCGCGAAATCTGGCGAATGGTGCAGCCCAGTTCTGCGGCATAGTCGAAGTCGACCGCGTCGACAGCGCGAATGGTGCGGGCGCGAATCGATTCGGGCGCAGACCTGCGTGTGCAGTCCGGCCAGCGCCAGAATGGCAAGCTTGGCGCGCGCGTCGCCGCCATCCAAGTCTTCTGAAGCGTCGGCCTCGGCATAGCCGCGAGCCTGCGCTTCTTCGAGCGCCTCGCTGAAAGGGATCCGCGCGGTTCTCGATGCGGCTCAGAATGTAGTTGCAGGTCCCGTTCAGAATTCCGGCGATGCCGTGCAGCCGGTCTCCGCACAAACCGGTGCGCAGCGCGGGAAGTACCGGAACGCCACCGGCCACCGATGCGCCGAATTCGATCTGGCATCCCTTACGGCTGGCCAGTTGCAAGAAGTTCGGGGCCGTGCCGCGCGATCAGTTGCTTGTTGGCCGTGACCACCGACTTGCCCGCCTCGAGCGCGCCGCGCACGATTTTGCCGGCGGGTTCGAGGCCGCCGATCAGTTCGATGACGATATCGACATCCGAGTTCAGCACCGACTCCACGTCGTCGGTCCAGATCACGTCGGTTGGAATATTTTGCGCCCAGGCCTGCTTCTTTTTTTCGATGTTGCGGTTGCAGATGTGCGTGAGGCGCAGAGAGCTGTCGCCGTTCTCCCACAGTATCTTTGCCACGGCGCGGCCCACGGTTCCGAAGCCGATCAGGGCGACGCGGCAGGCGCTGGGTGCTCCGTCTTTTTGTGTCCCTGGTTCTTCGTCGCGGCCGCGTTCGCCGCCGGTTTTGAAGTTGGCTTGGGCAAGGGAATCTCTCAGAGCGAAAATCGAATTCCTTATCATACGTGGGATCTGCGGTCCCGGAAACTGCAATCCGCGACATTTCCGCCTGTTTCGCGCTGATGTTGACGTGGAGTGAACCCCCGCCGTTCGGGAAACCTCAACGGCGCAATTTTGGGCTATGATCACTGCCGCCATGGGGACGCCCGATCATCGCCATCGCCTTTCCGGCTGCTTACCTCTCGCCGTCATTCTGCTCTTCTCGGCGAGTTGTAAGGGAAAGAAGAAGCGCGGCCAGATCATCCCCGGCTGACTCCGAACATGTCCTGCGCGACGTTACATTCCGTAGCACGGCTCTCAATCGCGACATGGATTATCGCGTCGTGCTCCCGTTGAATCCGGCGCCCGGGCAGAAACTGCATGTGGTTTACCTGCTGCATGGCGGCGGAGGAGGATTTCGCGATTGGACCAACGATTCTGACGTCGCGACGTTTTGCCGAATCGGGTCTGGTTCTCGTCATGCCCGAGGGCGGCTCATCGTATTACACCAATGCCGTCGACCCGCCGCAGGATCGCTACGAAGACTACATTGTGAAGGATCTCATCGCGACGTGGAGAGCAAGTTTCCGGTGGCAACCGGCCGTTCGAACCGTGCGATTGTGGGCATCTCCATGGGAGGTTTCGGAGCGGTGAACCTGGCGTTGCGTCATCCGGAGCTGTTCATTTTTGCTGGCGGAATCAGTTCCGCCATCGACGTTCCCCGCCGGGCGTTCTCAATTAAGCGGCTGCAGCAGTCGCGCCACTACAACTCGATCTTCGGGCTCTCCGGCAGCCAGACGCGGCGGGACAATGATCCTTTTGTTTTGGCGCGGACAGCGAATCCGGAAGCGGCTCCGTATTTTTTTCTGACCTGCGGCGAACAGGAAGGCTTGCTGCCGGCAAACCGCGAGTTCGCGGCGCTGCTGGAGGCGAAGCATTTCCGGTACGAGTTTCACACCGTTCCTGGAAGTCATGACTGGAACCAGTGGAATGCTTGGCTTCCCAGCCTGTTTCGCAGTCTCGCGGAGCATATGAGCCCGAGGGGCTAGTCCTTTCTCATTCAGGCAATCGTTCCGGTCAGTCGTGGCGGCGAGTGACTCCAGAACCCAACAGGGCGGCATCGCGGGCGGAATCGGCATCAAAGTTGGTAATATGGTGCCTGCCTGCTGCGAGTGCAATCCCGGCGGGAGCATCGCGGACCTGTCCTTTCCAGAAGCGCCTGTCTTGTTAAGAGGTATTCGGAAGATGTCTTTGCCCGACGTATGGGCTGAGCGCTAAGGTCCGCAAACACGCCCGGCAGCGGGAGGAGAATGAATGATTCGAAAGTTCGCGACGGTTCCCGGATTCAGGGTCGTCCTGGCGTTGATTTTGGCGGCGATTCTGGCGGGAGCCATAACGGTCCATGCTCAACAAACCCCGGCGCAGCAGCCACCCGCACAGGATCCGGCGCAGCCGTCCCAGAGTCAGCAGCCTCAGGCTCAGCAACCCCAGGCCCAGCAACCAGCCGATAACCAGCAGTCGAGCCAGGAAGCTTCGCCCGGAGAGATAGGACAGGCCCGCAAGCCCAAGGTCAAGACTGTACAAGAATTGGGTCTTTAACGTGGGCGGCGGAGCGAGTCTACCGAGCGGCACCACGATGACGTTCGTGCGCGGCGGAGGCGGCCTTGCGGCCGCGGGCGTTGCTCGCAACTACAGCAACTATTTCGGATTCCGCCTGGACTTCCAGTGCGACAACTTGCCGCTAAGCAACTCGGCGCTGAGGCTGGCACAAGCGCCGGGAGCGAACAGTCACGTCTACTCGTTGACGCTCGATCCCATCATCAATCTTCCCGTTTCGAACGACTGGGGCGGCTACATTCTGTTTGGGCCGTCCTTTTTTCATCGTTCGGGCAAGCTGGACTCTTCGACCGCCATTCCGGGATCGGCCTGCAATCCGTTCTTTCAGTGGTGGGGGCCGTGTTTCAACGCGAGCCTGCCGGTCAACGGAAACTTTCTGCATGCGAGCCAGAACGAATTTGGCGAAAACTTCGGCGGCGGTGTGACTCACAAGATAAACCCGAAAATTGAGGTCTACGGAGAGTTCCGCTATCTGCACGGCACACGCAGCAAGATCTCGACTGACCTGCGCCCCATAACCATCGGCGTGCGCTGGTGATGCGACGGCGCTAATCGGGATTCGTGCGGTAATTCCACAGATCGGCGGCCTGCTTCTGCAGCTGCACGAACGACGATGCGGCGGGCGGCTGCGCGACCGTCGCGGTGGCATTTGCTTCGCGCACGGCCGATTCGACAATGCCATGCGACGGCGCCAGCGAGCATGCCGGATCGGTCGCGGTGGCGTCGCCGGCCAGCAGGAAAGCCTGGCAGCGGCAGCCTCCGAAATCTTCACTGCGGCGGTCGCAACTGCGGCAGGGCTCCGGCATCCAGTCTTCGCCACGAAACCGGCGGAACGAGGACGACTCCTGCCAGATCCACTCCAGTGTTTTCTCGCGCACGTTCTCGAACGACAAGCCCGGCAGCACTTCCGCTGCGTGGCAGGGCAGAACTTTGCCGGAAGGATTGATGAGCATCAATCTTCGTCCCCAACCCCCCATGCAGGCCTTGGGATACTTCGCGTAATAGTCGGGCACGACCGAATCGATGCGGATGCGCCCGGCAAGCCGCTTCTCGGCCTCGGCCACGATCGCGACCGCTTTTTCAAGCTGCGCGCGCGTCGGCAGCAGCGCGGCGCGGTTAGCCAGCGCCCATCCGTAGTACTGCGTGTGCGCGATCTCGACGCGCTCGGGGTTGAGTTGCTCGATGAACGCGATCATGTCTTCGAGATGGTCGAGGTTCTGGCGGTGCACGACCAGATTCACGGTGAAGGCGATTCTGTGCCTGCGGATGGCCGTGCGACAATTCGATCTTGTGAGCGTGCGCTTTCGCTCCGGCGATCCAGTTCGCTGCTTCTTCGCGAGAATCCTGAAAGCTGATCTGGATGTGGTCGAGCCCGGCCGTGACCAGCGTCTGCAAGCGCTGTTCGTTGAGTCCGATGCCCGAGGTGATGAGATTAGTGTAGAGTCCGGCGGCGCGCGCCGCGGCGATCAGTTCGGTCAGATCGGTGCGGGCCAGCGGTTCGCCGCCGGTGAAGTGCGCGTGCAGCATTCCAAGTTTGCCGGATTGCTGGAAGACGCTCGTCCACTCGCCGGTCGAAAGCTCCGCCTTCGTGCCCGCCAACTCCAGAGGATTGGAGCAGTAGACGCAATGCAGCGGGCAGCGATGCGTGACTTCGGCGATGAGGGCGAGAGGATTGGAAACTAATGCCCGCCGCAAACTCTCCGATTGAGTCTTGGTTTCTTGGTCCATTAAGTTCGTGCAGCCTGCAGTCAATATCCGGCTTCGCGTCCGTGACGAACCGCCAGTATCACGATCTCTTTTCCGTCATAGTGATATAGCGCGACATAGGCGCCATGCCCGAATTCGATGACCCATTCGCGGAAATCAAGCGACATTTCTTCAACCGGGCGGCCCATCTCCGGGTGGCTGGCGAGCGCTTTGGCGCCTTGCCGAATGGCCTTAACTGCTCGCTTAGCGGCATCCCGACTTTTCGGAGCGAGAAAGGCATGGAGGCGAGCCACATCCAGCAGCGCGGCTTGAGACCACTTCAGGCGCGGCATTTTGGCGGAGCGGCGTTCTTACCCGATTCGAGCTTGGCCAGCCAGGCGTCTGCGTCTTCGGCACTGACGTGTAGACCGGTTGTCTGATAATGCGCCCAGGCGCTTAGCGCGTCCTGCCGAAATTGCTCGCGCCTCTCCTCTCGCTCCACGTATTCTTCAATGGCCTCGCGCATCAGCCAGTGCGGCGACCGGCGTCGGGCAGCAGCCAGCCGCTGAACGCGCTTCTTCACCTCAATATCAAGCTTCAGGCTGGTTGTGGAAGGCTTCGGCATTGCGGTGTTCCAAGGTGTTACCTCGTAGCACTATAGCATGTGACGCGCTAGTAGTCCACGATTCGCTTCTTCTGCAACTGCTCCAGAAATGCGCTGATGTCGGAGCGGATTTTTTCCGGGTCCGCGGCGCTGAACTGTTTCTGCAGATCGGAGATGATTTCGCCGAAGGTGCGCTGGCCGTCGCATTGCTCCAGCACTTGGCGTCCTGTGCCTTGTAGTTTGATGGCGCCTTCGGGGAACAGGATGACGCGGTTCTCGTCGCTGCCGGTGGTAGTCGGCGCGCCCCAGCGGCATCCGGCGGCGAGGCGTGGCTGGCTTGAGTCTAGGGGCGGAGGCATGAAGATCTCCTCGGTGCGGAGGCGGTCGAGAAAAAGCAGGTTCCTCCACTACGCTCGCTTCGCTCTGCTCCGGTCGGAATGACAGAAGTGAGGGTGTTGCTTCGCTCTACTTCGGTCGGAATGACAAGACGTGACTGGTTCACGTTAACTGGCCTCGATTCGAAATGCGCCGGGCGGAGGCCAACCGGGCTGCACGTAGGCGAAATAGAGCGCGTCGAGTTGCGCCCATAGGATGTCGCATTTGTCGCGCAGGGCCTGGATGGCGAGTTCCTGCTCGGCTCGCGTTTTCGCATTTTCGAACACGTAGTTGATGGCGAACTTCGCATCCTCGGGAGCCTGCGTCAATCGCGCCTCAAAATAATCCAGGCCGCCGGAGAGCCACGGATAGTGCTCGCGCATCTTTTCCATCCGCAGGGTGATCAAGTCGCGAGAAAAAAATTCGGTCAGTGACGACGCGACCGCTTCGAGCAGGCTGCGGCTGCGTACGATGTTGAGGTACTCATTGACGGCGAAACGCGTTGCGGGAAGGATGCCGGTTCCGGCCTGCACCTGATCGGAGTCGAGGCCCGCCGCTTCGGCGAGCTTCAGCCAGCGGAGGATGCCGCCCTCGTTGTGAGTGGTCGCATCGCCGTCGTGATCGACGACGCGCTTGCGCCAGGCGCGGCGAAAAAACGGATCGCTGCCGCGCGACAGGATGATCGAATCCTTGATCGGGATGATGCTCTGATAGTAGTAACGGTTCAAGGCCCAGGCCTGCAGCTGGCCGCGGCTGAGGCGGCCTTCGTGCATCATCAGGTGAAAGGGATGCTGGTGGTGATAGCGTTCCTCGCCCACGCGTGCGCATTCGGGAGCGCAGTTCGTCGAACGACAGCAGACCGGCGTCTCGCGGAGTAGCGCCGGAATCTACAGGTCGAACTGCCATCCATCCTCCGCAATTTCCCAGCCGCTTTCCCGCACCTGGCGATACTCGGGGCTCGCCTCGTTCAGCATGGGATTCGTGTTGTTGATATGGATGATAGATTTTACGTGGACGGCGCAGTCCCGCCAACTTATTCAGGCTGCCCTCGGCGGACGAGACCGGAACATGGCCCATTTGCTGCGCGGTTTGTCCGCCGCCTTGCATGCGAATCAGTTCGTCGCCGCTCCAGAACGTGCCATCAAAGAGCAACACGTCGGCGGAGTCGAATTCCCTCAAGAGCGCGTCGTCGATCTGCGGGACGGCGGGCATATAGGCGAGCCGCTTGCCCGTCGGCGATTCGATGATCAGGCCCAGGGACGCTTCGCCGAGGGTAAGTTCGCTTTGGCGTCGGGGCGAAATGTATGCGGGATAGTGCGTGCCGAGCGAGAGAGCGCGGCAGCGCAAGCCGGAGTCTTCGCCCGCGGGATTTTCCAGCGGGAAGATTGTTCCCGGAATAAACGTGCTCCAGGTCACTTGACCCGGAACGCGTTGCAGCATGGCGAACATGGAATTGTCTTCCGTCAGAATGCGGCGGATTGAATCGGTCGCGTAGACGCGCAGCGGCTGCAGTTCGCGCAGCAGCAGCAGGCCGAGCACGTGGTCAATGTCGGCGCTGGCCAGCACCGCTCCGGCGATGGGCGACTGGCGCACGGAGTCCCGGTTGCGGTCTAGGTCAGGTTGGCGTTTCTCTGTGGATTTCAGCTTGGGTCGGAGCTCGGGCGAGCGTGATCGATGAAGGTTGCGGAGAGCCTTGGCCTCGATTTTGCGAATGCGATCACGGGTCACCTCCCAGGCCAGGTCCGGAGTCACGCTTGGAGCCAGGCTTGGGGCTGCGCTTGGGGCTATGCTCAATGACGGGCCGGTTTCCTTCTCCGTCGGTCGGGAGCCATCGGGATGAAGTTCGGGAGTGGCTACGATCTGGCCGCGGAGGTCAGGAGAAGCTCCCAGCAGAAACCATGTGCGCGAGTCCGCGCTGACGGCAACTTGCGCCTGAGTACGACTCTTCCCCGCGAAGGTTCCGCTGCGCGCTGCACGGCAATTTGCGCAGGCACAATTCCACTGGGGGAATCCTCCGCCGGCGGCCGAGCCGAGAATTTTGACGCGCATCGCAAGAAAGTGTACCAGCCGACGGAGGCCTAAAACTTGAGAATCACGAATGGCAGAGCGGGATTTGGCGAAGTGCCGGCCGGCATCGGACTTACGTCTCCATCAGCCAGGCTGAGGCCACGTTTGTCCCGGTGGCAGCAGCAGCTTTTTTTCGTTGCGGGAGTCGGCTCGGTTCAATCTGGCCGCCAGTTCCGGATTTCAGATCGAAGCTGAAGTCGATCGGGCGGTCGAATACGACGGCCAAGGAGAAATTTCCAGTGGGCTTCGGCTCGACTCGAACTACCCTGCCGCGAGCTGTCATTTCAGTCCCCGGTTGCGGCAGGGCGGCAACGCGAACTGCCACATCGACGACCGAGCCCTCGGGAATCAGAAACGCGCTGGAGAGCAGAATTCCGCCCATGCTGATGTTTTCGGAGCGGGCCTGCATTTTTTTGTGGGCCAGCGTGAGCGAGACGGGAAGGTTAAGAGAATAGCGAGTGCCGCGCCGTTCCTGGGGTTTGGGGGATTCCATCCACAGAGACTATGCTGAGTCGCAGCCGGCAGACAGGTAACGGCGGTGCATCTTGGCACGAGAAAAAGGACTAAGGGACGGGCGGGTAACCTCGCGGTAACCTTCAAGATTGAATTCGCCGTCGCCGTAAGTTCATGCAATGGCGGCCCGTCTGCACTGTCTAGTTCATCTCCCCCAGCGAGCAGGCACCGGGGCCGCGAGGATCGCCGCAGGAACCGCAGGCCCCGCTAGAGGGCGCCGCAGACGATGAGCCTTTCGCCGACACGGCAAAGACCGAGAGCTGAGGCTCCAGCTTGGTTGCATGACACTTGGGACACTCGGCTTTTTGCTTGCCGTAGACGAGGGCCTCGAACTGATGGTGGCATTCCTTGCAGATGTATTCGAAGATCGGCATGGTCGACTCCAGATCTGTCTCCATTAGAATCAATTTGTGGCGAGTTCGCAAATTCCGCGTGCTTTGGACCGAACGGTGTGGACCCTGCGAGCTCCGTTCCGCGCCCGGCGCTGGCTGGGCGGCGGACATGTGCAGACCGTCGCCAGCTTTTTGCTTCCACGAAAGATTCATTTGCCTCCAGCGGAGGAACGGTTGGTCGAAGTTGCTCCTGGCATTAAGGTGCGGTGCTGGTGCTACTGGCAGGCGAAAAATCGTACCGAGCCTCTCACTCTGATCGTCGTGCATGGGCTCGAGGGCTCGTCTGATTCGCAATACATGCAGGGCGTGGCGCGCAACGGGCTGGCGGCAGGGATGAACGTTGTGCTCATGAACCAGCGCAATTGCGGCGGAATGGATCGCTTCGCTCCGACGCTCTACAACTCAAGCTTGTCGGGGGACGTGGCTGCTGTGACGCGGAATGTGATCGAGAACGACGGCATCTCGCGCTTCGCCCTCATCGGATTTTCGATGGGCGGAAACTTGGTGCTGAAGCTGGCCGGGGAGTGGGGCCGCGATGGAAATGCTCCGCCGCAATTTCGGGCGGCGGCGGCAGTATGCCCGGCAATCGACTTGGCGGCTTCGGCCGACGCGCTGCACGAGCCCCGCAACCGGATTTACGAATATTACTTCCTGATGCAGTTGTTCCGGCGCTTGCGGCTCAAGGCGCGGCTGTTTCCCGGGAAGTTCGATGTGTCGCGGCTGCGCGGGATTTCTACCCTGCGCCTGTTCGATGACCGAATCACAGCGCACTACTGCGGATTTTCCGGAGCCGACGACTATTACTCCCGGGCCGCGGCGGCCAACGTGGTCGACCGGATTGCGGTGCCGGCCCTGATCATTCACGCTGCGAACGATCCGTTCATTCGCATAACGCCCGAGACCCGCCGGCGCATCAACGCGAACCCGAACATTGTCTTCATCGAGACTGAGGATGGCGGGCATTGCGCCTTCCTGGGTGAGCGCAATGGCGACTCTTCGGACGATGGACGCTGGGCCGAGCGGGAGGTGGTGGACTTTGTGGCTGGCCAAATTTCTCTTCTGGACGGCAATCATTAAATCGGTTTAATATTCCCGCGACCATCGCTCGGCGTCGTCGCTTCGTATCCGTTCCAGCGACCAGGGGGGGAAAATGCATCTACTCACGTCCGTACTTCAGACCAACTCTCAAAGGTTTCTCGCGGCATGCATGCTCGTGGCCACCGTAGCTGGATTGCCCACTGCGCTCTTCGGCCAAGGATACTTCGGCACAGTCAGCGGCAGTCTCACCGATCCGTCGTCGGCCGTGATCCAGGGAGCCAAAGTCACTCTCCTCGACGAACAGAAGGGATATCAGTTCACGACCACTTCCGACGCCAACGGCAGGTATCTGTTTGCGTCGATTCCCCCCGGCGTGTACTCCGTTTCGGCGGAGATGAAGGGATTTGAGAAGGAGGTGCGCACCCACATCAAGTTGAATATCAGCGAGAACCCCACGGCCGATCTAACTCTAAGAATTTCTGGGGGCGCGCAAAAGGTTGAGGTTACCGCCCAGGCGCAGGGCATCGCCACCGAAGACGCCGTGACCGGCCAGGTTGTTGACCGCCGGCTCATCAATGATCTGCCTTTAATTGACCGCGATGTGACAGAGTTGACGTATTTAGCGCCCGGCGTCAACGACATGGATGATCAGTGCCACAACTGCGGCGCGACCAACTTCGTTTCCAACGGTAGCCGCGGAGCCAGCGCCGACATCCTTATGGATGGCGCCTCGGTCACGAACTTCGAGCCCAATGGAGGAGTCACGCAAGCCGTCTACATTCCTTCGCCCGAAGCGGTGGAAGAGTTCAAAGTACAGCAGACAAACTTCAGCGCTGAATACGGTTTCTCTGGGGCTTCCATTCTGAATATGGTGACGCGCTCAGGGTCGAACAAGTTTCATGGCAGCGTCTATGACTTCGTTCGTAACACCATCACCGACGCGAATGATTTCTTCAATGATCGCAATGGCATTCCCATTCCCCCAGTGCACCGGCACGATTTCGGCGCCACTTTCGGCGGACCCATTTTCAAGAGCAAGACTTTCTTCTTCTTCGACTATGAGGGCCTGCGCGCCAGCAATATGAATACTTACTTCGCAGGCGTGCCTAGTGCGCTCGAACGCACCGGGGATTTTGGTGAAATCTGCACGTCGCAAGGCGGTTCGTTCGTCGGTGGGATCTGCACCGATGGATCGGGCAACCAACTGAACTCAGGGCAACTCTGGGATCCTTATTCTGGCATGTACAGCGGCACTGACGCCGGAGCTGTTCGCAGCACGGCCATCCCCAACAACCGGCTCGACCTGTATACAAGCCCCGGTAGTCCCACTCTGCCTGCGAATCTGCAACCTACGCCGGGCGTTGCCGGAAATCTGATCGACCCCGTAGCTCAGAAGATGATGAGCCTGTTTCCCCTTCCGACGCCATCCATGTCGAACCCTACGCTCTACAAGAACTGGACCGCCTCGGGGGCGAGCCCGAACTCGAATGACCAATTCGATGTGAGAATCGACCATCGCTTCAATGAAAAAAACCTGTTAAGCGGCAAGTTCTCGGAGCAACGAAGTTCTTATACTGGTTATGACTGCTTCAAGACCATCATCGATCCCTGCGGCGGCGGGTCCAACAAGAGCTCGGCGCATATATTCGCGATCAACGATACCTACACTTTCACTCCCACGTTGCTACTGACCACAACGTTTGGCATCACGCGCGGCGCCATGCTCATTTTTGCCTACAACTCGAGCCTCGGTTCCGACCCCCTGAGCACGCTCGGCTTCCCGTCGTATCTGGAGGAAAATGGCTTCAACGGCGTCCCCGCGATGTTCATTAACGACTATACGAATGCCGGTTTTCCCAACGCCGGAAACGATCCCTATGGCAACTACAAGCAAGGGCAGCTTACCGGTCAACTGGGTGGGATAGTAACCAAGATCCATGGTCCTCACGAATTGAAGTTCGGAGGCGAAGCCCGATTGCATCAGCAGAACTACATTCAAACCAACGCGCCGCTGGGATATTTCAATTTCGATAACCGGGGCAGCTCAAGTTGCCCGGCCATCGGCCCTTCCTCGCAATGCAACGACACCACCACCACCGGCGGCGGCATCGCCGGTGGCGATGACATGGCCAGTTTCATGATGGGCCAGGTGCAAAACGGCTACTACGAAATTCAGTTCCGGCCCGCGACCGAAAACTATCAGTACGCCCTGTTCGCCCAGGACAACTGGAAGGCCACCCACAAGCTCACCTTGAACCTGGGATTGCGCTATGACGTTTCGCTGCCCCGCACGGATCGCTACAACCGGCAGAACTGGTTTGATCCGAACGTGACCAACCCGCTGAACGGCGGAACGTTTTCCTACACTGACCCGGTCAGCGGCAACCCGGTCACAGGCTCGCTTCTCGGCGGCGAAGTATTCGCCAGTTCCCACCAGCGCAGCAACTACGTGACCGATTGGCGCGACTTTCAGCCGCGTTTCGGCTTTGCCTACCAGTTCGCGCCGAAAATGGTTGTGCGTGGTGGATACGGTATTTATTACGGGCAGTCCCGCTCCGGCGCCAGCGGAGTGGTGCCCTACGGCGGCCAGGGATTCAACCAGTACACCAACATGATCACCACCTATCAGAGCCAGGGCAATGTCCCTTGGACGCATCTCAGTAATCCATTTCCCAACGGATTGATTCAGCCGGCTGGAAACTCGCTCGGTTTGCTGAATGATGTAGGCTTCGGTGCTAATGGGCCGTTACGCACCCGCGCCGCCGACCTGACCCCGTACGAACAAAGCTGGAGTTTCGGCATTGAGCGCCAGTTGCCGTGGAACGTGGTCTTTGACGTCGAATACCTCGGAAAGAAGGGCACGCATCTTCCCTTCAGCGGGATGAACAACCCCGACATCCTGGGGCCCTCGGTGGAGAGTTTGCCCCTCACGGGTCCCAACGACTTAACCCAGCCTTGTCTAACCCTCACCATGACCTGCCTCAATACTCTGGTGCCAAATCCTTTCGCTGCCTACATTACCGACCCCAACAGCAGTCTGTCGTACTCGACGGTGTCGTACGCCCAGCTGCTGACTCCTTATCCGCACTTCGCTGGCGTGACCACCGACGTGCAGATGATTGCGGATTCCGTATATCACGGACTGCAGCTGACCGCGAACAAGGCCTTCAGCAACGGGCTGGAACTGCTGATCAATTACACCTGGTCGAAGTCAATCGATGACGCCTCGATTGGCGACGACAACGTGACCTGGCTCGGTAGCTTCACCAGTTTGCAGGATCCCAATAAACCGTGGCTGGAGCGAAGCCTCTCGACCTTCGACACGCCTTCCGTGCTGAAGTTCAGTTACAGCTACGATCTGCCGTTCGGCCGCGGTCGCGGGTTCCTCAGCGGCATGCCACGCGTGCTGGACTACGTGATTGGCGGCTGGAAGACGAACGGAATCTGGCAGGTCTCCGACGGTCGCCCTCTGGCTATCACCGTCTCCGGCGGCGGACAACCGATACCCACCTACGGCGCTCAGAGGCCCACCATCACCGGCGTGCTGAAACGCAACTACGGACCCGATTGGCAGGACCAGTTCTTTACCGATCCGAATGCTGCGCCCACCAACAACAACTCGGTCGGAGACATCCTCAATGTTCCAAACCCGTTCACTCTCGGCAACATGCCGCGGGCCACATCCATGGTGCGCACGCCGCTCGCCTTCACCAGCGACTTGTCGGTGAGCAAGCAGTTCCTGCTGTCCAACTACAATGAGGGCGTCCATCTGGAGTTGCGCCTGGAAGCCTCGAATGCATTCAATCATCCCCTGTTCAGCCTGGGTACCCCCGGCCCATACGGTGACAGCACGCTCAATGTTGGTGATCCCAGCTTTGGGATCATCCCGCGCATGCAGAACAGCCCGAGGCAGATGCAGTTGGCGGTTAAAATTAGCTTCTAGGGTTTGTGACGAGGATTCATTGACCCAGTTGCGCAGGCGCGCGATGGAGCCAGGGCAGCAGCTCCAGCCCTCGGCCTTTCGTCTTTGTGCGAACGTAGGCGAGCGCCAGCATGGCGATCGAAATTATCAGCAGGCCCGCCGAAGCTGCGCCGATCCCCATGCGGTGCTTAGGCAGGATCGAGACGCGGCCGTAGACGAACTCGATGTGTACCCAGTAGACGAGCAGCGAGGCCTGCCCGAGCAGGATCAGCGGGCTGAATCCCCACAGCCCCGCAGGCCGCTGCCCTAGACCCCAGCGGCACCACGCGTAGCTGGCAGTCAGAATCACCAGCAGCATGCCGACGCGGATCAGGAAGAAGCTCGGGCTGGTGTGCCAGTAATCCTGGACGGAATAGAACTGGCGCGGCTGCGCATCGAGCCAGCGCGCGAATTCGATCAGCAGGCCGCCCGCCAGGCCCAGCGCGAAGAATGCTCTGGCTTCCCACTTGCGCGCCCACGGACTCTGCAGAATAAATCCTGCGGCGAGGCCGGCGAAGGCAAACGCCGTCCACGGAAAAACCGGGAAGATGCCCTGTTGCGGAACTCCCAGGTTATGCACGCCGTCGACGTAGGACTCCAGCGGCCACGGCAGCCAGGTTGGTCGCCAGGTCGTCCACAGGGGTGGGGTTAGCAGCGAAATCAGCAGGGCGGTGCCTGCGGCGGCCAAAATGAGAGGGATACGCGGCGTCTTTTCCCACCCTTGCCGCAAAGAACGCGGCAAGGATGGGGCACCCTCATTTTTTTCTCTTTCTTTATCTTTATCTTTATCTTCTTGCCGTCGGAAAGCTAGAAAGACCGCCAGCACCAGCCAGCAGAGCACGCCCATCAACATCATGGAGAGGCCGATCGTGTTCAGCACATCCACGCGCAGCAGGTCGGTTTTCGGTGCCCAGCCCCAGGAGACGACATACTCCTGCAGGCGGAAGAGCAGTCCGTAGGTGAAAATCTCGGCGCCGCGGAGAATGGTGCTGCGGGCGATCTGTGCCGGCGCAACATCTTTCAGCCAGAGCTTTTCTGTCACCAGCGCGAACGAAATTCCCGCCAGAAACAGAAACAGCGGCGCCGGGAAGGTTCCGGCCAGTTGCGAGTACATGAAAAAGCGGCTCTGCCGCGCCTGTGGACTCAGCCACGAATCGTAGCAGTGAGTCTGAAACATCAGCAGGCAGGCCAGTCCGCGCGTCCAGTCGATGTAAGCAAGACGGGATTTAGCGGCGTTCGCTGGCGGCATGCTGGAGTTCAGGGGCTAGGTGGCAGCCGCAGTATACGGCAGCGGCCCCGCACATTCCGTGATTTTCAAGCCTTCAATGCCATGGCTTCGTGAGAATGCTGGTTTTCGTTGCCCGAGCACCCGAATTCAGCCGGGATCGCCTGAATTGTGGCCGAATAGTTGTTAACTTTGCGTCTCCCGTACAACCTTCCAGGCAACAGTCTTGATCGAACAGGGATAAGTAGTTATAAGTTTAAACAAGCAGACGTCCGATCTGCCCGGAGTCTCCCATGCGAATCCTTAAGGCGTTGTCGCTCGTTCTCCTGATTGCCAGTGTCTTTTCCAGCCTCAGTTTTGCCGCCCAACAAGATCGCATTTCCGGATCGCTGTCGACTGGCGAGGGCCATGAACTGAAAGGCAACATCCGTCACCAGGCCAAGCCAGAGTACGACCAGGGGCGGGTGGACCCCGGCATGCAACTCGGGACGATGACTCTGATGACCGCTCCTACCGCTGCGCAGGAAAGCGCGATCAAGCTGCTCCTCGCCCAGCAGCAGGACCGGAAATCGCCGAACTACCACAAATGGCTGACGCCCGAGCAGTATGCCGACCGTTTCGGCCTCAGCCAAAACGACATGCAGCAGATGGTCGCTTGGCTGGCGGCTCAGGGATTCACCATGATTCAGCCCGCGCACGGTCGAAATTTTATTACTTTCACCGGCACAGCAGCCCAGGTTGAAAGCGCTTTCGGCACGGAAATCCACCATTACAACGTGAAGGGCGAGCTGCACTACGCCAACGCCACCGCACCCCAGATTCCCGCAGCCTTCGCCGGGATCGTTATCGGCGTACGCGGCTTGGACGATTTCCACGCTCGGCCGATGCATGCTAAGCAGGCCCGCCCGAACTACTTTTACAACGGTGGATCCTATCAAGCACAGTACATAGCCCCAGGTGACATTTACACGATGTACGACGTCGCTCCGCTCGAAAATGGAGCGACGCCCGGTGGTACAGGACAGAAGGTCGCGGTTGTGGGGGTCACCGAAGTTTACCAGTCTGACCTTAACGCCTTCCGTACTGGCTTCGGGCTTTCTCCCATCAGCTGCACTACGCAGGGTACCGCACCGTTCGATGTGATAACCGCGTGCAGCGATCCCCACTTCAGCTATGTTTCGGCCAACGGAGGTCCCGGCCCGGTCAACAACACCCTGGACGAGTCTGACCTGGATCTGGAGTGGTCCGGCGCCGTCGCGCCCGGCGCGCAGATCGTCTTCGTGACTTCGGGCGATGTGTACGATTCTCTGTACTACGCGATTGACAACAAAGTCGCTCCGGTCGTCAGCATGAGCTTTGGCGACTGCGAGTTTAACGTCAATATTACTGAGTTCAGCGCTCCGGACTATGCAACGCTATTTGAAAGCGAACTGCAGAAAGCGAACTCGTTCGGAATTACGGTCGTGAATTCCAGCGGCGACTCGGGTGCGGCTGAGTGCGACTTTAACGGCAACCCCGGCAGCGTGACCACGACGGGTCTCGCCACGCAAGGATTGGCGGTGGCCTACCCCGCCAGCAGCCAATATGTGACGGGTGTCGGTGGTACAGCAATTCAGTTTACGGACCTCGCGTCCACTGCGTACTGGGGGCAAACTAACGGGCCCAACGGTGGCTCGATTCTGCCGAGCGGTCCGGGAAGTGGCTACGTTCCGGAACAAGCTTGGAACGATGACGACGAATTTCTGACATACTGCCAACAGAACCCGGGCATATTCTGCACCCAAGGGGGCACTACCCGGCAGACGGGCGCGACGGGTCAACCCTGGGTGTCGATCACCTCTGAAGCGACTGCGCAGGAAGACATTGGTATCGGCTCTGACGGCGGCGGCGCCAGCAACTGCGCGGTGCAAACCTCGGACTTCTCGGCATGCGTTTCCGGTTTTGCGCAGCCGTCATGGCAGACCGTAACTGTTTCCGGGCAGAGTACCCGTATGTCGCCGGACATCTCTTTGCTGGCGACCCCGAATTTTCCCGGCTATATATACTGCAGCGACGGAAGTTGCGCCGGTGGAATCGCGAGTGCCGTTGGGAACTTTTCGATCATCGGCGGGACCTCGGCCTCGGCTCCAGTCTTTGCCGGGATCGTGGCGCTGCTGAACGAGTACACCGGAAGTACTACCGGGCAAGGCAACATCAACGTCTCGCTCTACCAGTTGGCAGCGACGGCTCCTACGGCGTTTCATGACATTACCACCGGCACCAACAACGTGGCGTGCGAGGCGGGAACGCCTGGAACTCCGCAACTGCAGGGTCTGTGGTGTCCAACGAGCGGCGTCGTCGGGTATTCCGCAGGACCGGGATTTGATCTGGCCACCGGCCTCGGCTCAGTGGACGTGAATAAACTGGCCATCGCTCTGAAAAATCCTCCTGATTTTTCCGTCGGTTCCTCAGTTACGAGCCTGTCCGTGTTCGCCGGGCAAACCGGCACGGCGATGATCACGGTCACGCCCACAAACAACTTCACCGGTGCCGTCAGCTTCAACTGCAACGGACTTCCCACGGGCAGCACTTGCTCGTTCAGTCCCACCAGCGTGACTCCCAGCGGAGCGGCCGTAACCACCACGGCAACCGTTACGGCAGGCGCCTCGGCAACCAGCGGTTCGGTCCCCATCACGGTTTACGGAACGACTGGCAACACCAGTGCCACGGCGAGCCATATCAGTAATGCGAGCCCTGCCATTGCCTTGACCGTGACGTCGCCATTTAGCCTTTCGCTGCCAACCTCGAGCTTCCAGGTGACGCAGGGCAACAGCGTTCCCGTTACCGTCAATGTGACCCTGGCCGGCGGCTTTACCGGACCGGTTTCGTTCCAATGCACTGATCCCGCGCCACAGTCAATCTGTACTTCGCCAGCGTCCATCAACGCCTCGGGGGCGGTCAGCTTCAACATCTCGACCACCGCGCCAACTGCCAGTCTGCGGACGCCCGGCCGGGGTACGGGCATCTTCTACGCGGCTCTGCTGCCGGGTTTGTTCGGCCTGATGTTGACGGCGGGAACGCGGCGCCGCTCGCTGCGCGGCATGCGCTTCCTGGGATTGATTCTGGTTATGGGATTCTCGACCATGTGGCTAGCCTCCTGCGGCGGCAGCAGCGGCGGGAACTCCAACAAGGGGACACCCGTTGGCGCATACACCACATTTTCGGTGACCGCGACGGCGGGCGGTGCGACGGTCACCTCGTCCGACTTCACGGTGACAGTATCGCAATAAACCCGGTCAGGACGTCAGTCAGGCGCTCCGCTTATCCCGGAGCGCCTTTTATTTGCCGCCGATATCGCCAGGTCCGACGTTAGCGACTCTCGAATTGTATTTGTTTATTTAGTTGAAGATGTTGGGGTCTCGTGAAAGGCTGCGGTGTTCACCGGAGTGTCCATGAAAACAGTTTTCTGCTGTGTGCTGGTTCTGGCCGCCTGCATCGCATTGCTCGCCGCCGCGCCCGCACCTGACGAGAACGATAAATCGCCCAAGCCGCAATATGACGACAAGGGCCAACTCATGCGGCCCGCCGACTACCGCGAATGGATGTTTCTCTCCGCCGGATTCGGCATGAACTATAGTCCCGCGCCCGGCAGCCATGAAATGTTCACCAACGTCTTCGTGCAGCGCTGGGCTTATGACGAGTTCGCGAACTCGGGAAAGTGGCCGGAGCAGACCATGTTCGTCATCGATGAACGCGATGCCGCCAGCAAAGTTCGATCAACCAGACCGGCCACTATCAGACCGACCTGATGGGCCTCGCGGTCGAGGTGAAAGATTCGGCGCACAATCCGGACAAGTGGGCCTACTACGCCTTCGACGCCGACGGCAAGACCGCCGGCGCCATGCCCAATGGCAACGGCTGCTGGGCATGCCACGAGGCACACGCCGCCGTCGAACATACGTTCGTGCAGTTCTATCCCACGCTGAAGCCGGTTGCGAAAAAGTTCGGCACCTACAACGAGTCGCGCGAGCAGGTGACGGACGCGAAGTAAACGCCGCGCTGTAAGTTGACGCCACGTGGAAGAGCGGCCCTTCAGGGCCGCGTAAGCCGCCCCATAAATCAAGACGGGCTTCAGCCCCCAGGAGTCGCCTCCCGCCGCCCTTCCTCGCTCCTACCGCTCGGCTGGCCTCTTCAGCAACTCCCACGCCTCCATAAACGGCTCGTACTTATGCTCCTTCCTGTGCGGCGACAGCCACATATTCCCCTTCAGCTTCGTCGCCACTTCCGCCGGAACGATGTACCACACGTCCGCCGGAATCACGTACGCCGCCAGAAAATCAATCTGCTCCATCGTATACAGCTTGTCGCGATTGTCCGGGCGTGTATTGCAGACATACGCGTGCCCGACTTTATAAACCGTCGACTTCACCTGTACCCGCATGTACCGCCCCTCCCACTCCACTCCCACGTCATACCGCGACGACTCGCCCCACGGCCGCACCAGCCCAAATCCCATTTCCTTCGCGCGCGCCATAAACACCAACTCCGCCCACTCTCCCCGCAGCTTGTGATTCTTGATCCGTGCCCCCAAACGCCCCATAAAACGCTCCCCATCGCCCATTTTTGCCCATAACGACGAGCGCGGCCCCTGGAGGCCGCGCTTGTCGTCATCGAGTTTTTCGTCACCTCCATTATCTCATCCGAGTCAACCCCGCCCAAAGCCTTTCCCAACCACGATTGTGTTCCAGATCGGCCTGAGCGAAAGCGAACGTAGTTGTTCTGCCGAATTGGGGCGCGTCCTTATCTTTGCCTTCCGATCACCCATCTGCGAAACTGACCATTACCAGCCAAGAGCTAAAAGCCAAAAGCCAAGAGCCAAGAGCCAAGCATGGGACGCATCCACGTACTCTCCGAGACCGTTGCCAACCAGATCGCCGCGGGCGAGGTGGTGGAGCGGCCGGCTTCGGTGGTGAAGGAGATGCTGGAGAACTCGCTCGACGCGGGGGCGACGCGCATCAAGATCAGCGTGGAGGCGGGCGGGAAGAAGCTGATCCAGATTACCGACAACGGGTGCGGCATGGTGCGCGACGATGCCATGCTGGCGTTCGAGCGGCATGCCACTTCGAAAATCAAGAACACGGAAGACCTGCTGAGCATCGCCACGCTGGGATTTCGCGGCGAGGCGCTGCCCTCGATCGCGTCGGTGTCGCGGTTGCGGCTGGAGACGCGGGCGGAGGAAGAAGCTGCGGGAACCGTGGTTGAGATCAATGGCGGAAAGATTGCCCGCGTCGAAGAGGCCGGGCTGCCGCTCGGAACTTCGATTACGGTGCGCGATCTTTTCTTTAATACTCCGGCGCGCAAGAAATTTCTGAAGGCGGAGTCGACCGAGTTGTCGCACATCGCGTCGCTGGTCACGCATTATGCGCTGGCGCATCCCGAAAAACATTTCGAGTTGCATTCGGCGACGAATGCCATGCTGGTGGCGCCTCCGGTGGCGGGATATAGCGAGCGCGTGTATCAGGTTTTTGGCAAAGAAACGCTCGATCAGTTGATTCCAGTCGCCTCGCGGCAGGCGCTGGAGCGCGTGGGATTGCCGCAGCCTCCACCGTGGCGGCGCAAGGAAGTTGAGCACGATGGCGACGGCGAGGTTGCGGCTGGCGAGGCTGCCGAGAAAGCCCCGGGCGAGATGCGGATTCACGGCTTTGTTTCAAAGCCGGAGATTCAGAAGCTGAATCGGAATTCAATTTTTGTATTCGTGAATGGACGCACGATTCGCGACCGGCTGATCCAGCATGCGCTGACCGAAGCGTATCGAAATATTATTCCGCCGACGGTGTATCCGGTGGTGCTGCTGTTTCTGGAATTGCCGGCCGCGGAAGTCGATGTGAATGTGCATCCCTCGAAGACCGAAGTGCGCTTCCGCCAGCAGATCGGTGATGCATGATTTTGTGCGCGACTCGGTGCGGGCGGCGCTGATGAAGGCGCGTCCTGTCCCGCAGTTTGTGACCGAGATGCATGCGCACGCGACGGCAAGCACTTCGCTGACGCCGGGGGCGATGACGCCAGGAGCCCAGGATTGGGAGCGGCCGTCGGGTGAGGCGGGGCTTCCGGCTTCCGGCTCTCGGCTCCCGGAAGCCGAATTGCGGGAGCCAGAAGCCGCCGCACAGGGCTTCGCGCTGCAGGCGCCGGCCCCTCCGCCGATTTCGCAGCGATTTCAATTTGAAGGCGGCATAGCGGTCGAGGCGAATGCGGCGATTGCACTCGCGCGTCGACCCGATGCGATTCCCGACAACGGCTGTGCTCCCGCGCTCGATGTGGGTGAAGAAGAGCCGACGCTCTCGGCGCTCGGCACATTGAAGCCGGTGGGACAGATTCGGAATTCGTTCATCCTGGCGGTGAACGAAGACGGCTTGTGGATTGTCGATCAGCACGTGGCGCACGAGCGCGTGCTGTTCGAGCGAATCCTGAAGCAGCGGGCGGCGCAGAGAGTTGAAAGTCAGCGCCTTCTGATGCCGATCGTGCTGGAGTTGTCTCCGGCGCAGCAGGCGGTGTTTTCTGAAATTGCGGACGAACTGCAGCACAATGGATTCGAAGCCGAGCCCTTCGGCGCACGCAGCGTAGCCGTGAAAGTGGCGCCGGCCGGAGTGGATGCCGCTGCAGTCGAGCACATGCTGCACGAGTTGCTCGATCAGATCTCCCGCGAGGAGCAGTCGTTGAACCTGGAAAAAATCCGGGCCCGCATCGCCGCGTCGATCGCGTGCCACGCCGCCATAAAAGTAAACATGCCCCTCGAGCAGAATAAAATGGAGTGGTTGCTTGCCGAACTGGCCAAAACCGACCACCCAATGGCTTGCCCTCACGGCAGGCCGGTGGTTCTAAGGTATTCTGTGAAGGACATTCAGAAGGCGTTTAAGAGAATCTAGCTATGAGCTGCGAGCCTGGCTTTTACTCGTAGGTCATAGCTCGTAGCTCACGACTCAACAATGACTGATCTCGAACTACAGCAACTGCGGCGCGAGAAGTGGCGGCTGGATGGCAAGCCCATCCGGACGATCGAGCAGGCGCGGGCGTTTCTCGAAGAGGTAGGGTTTTGCCTGATGTATCCTAAGCGGCCGGCGCTGTTGTTGCCGACGTTTATGGGAGCGTTCGTGGGTTCGGACGAGCGCTTGCCGGGATGGCAGCATGCGTTTAAAGATCCGCGGGCGGCCGAGGCGACCGAACTGATGGTGCGGTTGCTGCGCGAGCGGACGGCATTCGAGGCGAATCTGTTCGACGAGAACAATGGATTTTTGGTGGCGGCGTCGGTGTTCCCTTATTTTTATGCGCTGGTGGGCGAGCGCAATCCGAAGCTGGCGCCGAAAGCCGGGTCGCGGTCTCCGTACTCTGCGCTGGCTTGCGATGCGTTTGAGTTGATTCGGCGCGAGGGTCCGATCTCGAAACAGAAGATGCAGGAAGTGCTGGGCGGGAGCGTTTCGTTTCCGGCGCTGGACGGTGCGCTGGGCGAGTTGTGGTCGAAGCTGCGCATCACGCGCGTGGATTACAAGCCCAGCGAGGGGTCGGTGTGGGATGTGCTCTATCGCTGGGCGCCGGACGCGGTGAAAGAAGGTGTGGGACTGTCGGTGCAGGAAGCGCTGACCGCCCTGCTTTCAAAATATCTGGATTGTGTGCTTGCAATCGAGCAGTCTGACCTGGAGATTTTTTTCGGCAACGTGATTGCGCGGTCGAAGGTGAAGGATGCTGTGAACGCTTTGCTGGCGGCGCGCGAATTGAGCTTTGTGCACGTCAGTGGACGATCGATGCTGCAGATCACGCCCGAGAAAGTCGTCGTGGTTCCGGCGGAGCGGCCTGCGGTCGCCGTACGAGAAAGTCGTTCACCGGCAGAAAGACGACCGCGGGGGCTAAAGCCCCGCATCAACCCTCGCTTTACGCGGCGCTGAAGTGCCGCTCTTCCACGATTCGGCTCGCGTTTGCGGTTCGTCTATGCAGTCTCGGGTGCTGTTAAATATGGATTGGCGCGGAACGATCGAGAAAGACGGATTCGCAATTCTTCCTGGACTCTTGCCGAGCGAAAATCTGGATCTTCTTCTGCGTGAGATCGGCGAACTAAGGCCGACACGAAGCCGCGCCGGTGTGCGGCACGCGTTGGGGTTATCGCCGGTCGCCGCGGCGGCTTGGCAACCGCACATGATCGAACTGGCGCGAGGAGTTCTCGGGCCCAGTGCGTTTCCGTTTCGCGCTACTCTATTCGACAAGTCGCCCACCGCGAACTGGCTCGTGGTGTGGCATCAGGATACGGCGTTGCCGTTCCAGGAGCGCGTCGACCTGCCGGGCTGGGGGCCGTGGTCGGTGAAGGAAGGTGTTGCGTATGCGCACGCTCCGGCGGCCGTCCTAAGCGACGTGCTTGCACTGCGTGTGAACTGCGACGACTCAACCGCCGAAAATGGGCCTCTGCGGGTTTTGCCAGGGACGCACACGCTGGGCGTCTTGAGCGATGACAGCGTCCACGAGTTATCGACGCGAATTCCGCCGGTGAATTGCGTTGTCTCCAAAGGCGGTGTGGTTGCAATGAGGCCTCTGGTGGTCCACGCATCCTCGAAGTCGCATTCGGACGCGCCGCGAAGAGTTCTCCACATCGAGTACGCCGCGTCGGATTCGATTGCGAAACCGCTGAAGTTCGCGATCGCGTAGTCCAGCGAGCTCTAATTTCCACTGGGGAACTTATGTATAATGATGAGCTTAACCGCACTGCAGTGGGCGCTTAACTCAGCGGTAGAGTGCCACCTTCACACGGTGGAAGTCATAGGTTCGAATCCTATAGCGCCCACCATTTTTACTTTCTAGTCTGTTCGGTCCCGGACAGCGATTCTTGATTTTGGTCAAAGGGTGGCGCCGAGGGATGCTGTTCGTGCACGTATTTCTCTGTAAATAAACCACCTAGATCTAAAACAGTTTTGGTACAGCACGTGCGGCCACCAGCGGGGGCGCCGGTGTGCCTGGAGGACTGCATGCAGACTTTGTTTCATGACTTGCGTTATGCCTTGCGGCAGTTGCGCAAGGCGCCGGGATTCACGCTCACGGCTGTGATTACGCTGGCTCTGGGCATCGGGGCCAACACGGCCATATTCACGCTGGTGCAGGGAATTTTGTTGCGCTCGCTGCCGGTGGCGGATCCGGCTCGGCTCTACCGCATCGGTGATACCGACAATTGCTGCGTCATGGGGGGCTTTCCCGAGGACAACGGCGATTTCGATATCTTCTCCTACGACCTTTACCTGCACATGAAGAACTCCGCCCCGGAGTTCGAGCAACTGGCGGCCATGCAAGCGGGGCAGAGTGGGTTCACGGTGCGCCGTGGAGATGCACTGGCGAAGCAACTGCGCGGCGAATTTGTCTCGGGCAACTACTTCGCCACGCTGGGCCTGGGAGCCTACGCTGGGCGACCGTTTACCGACAGCGACGATACTCCCTCTTCAGCGCCCGCGACAGTGGTCAGCTACAGAGCATGGCAGACTGAGTTTGCGGCCGATCCCGCGCTCGTCGGATCGACGATTTTGATTCAGGCGCATCCCTTCACGGTGGTCGGCGTCGCGCCGCCGGGATTCTTCGGGGATCGTGTGTCCGATTCTCCGCCTGACTTCTGGATGCCGCTCGCGACCGAGCCCTACGTCCAACCAGGCGTGGGCTCGAAAGTGCACACTCCAGAAGCGAACTGGCTTTATCCATTGGGGCGAGTGCGTCCGGGAACAAACATCGGCGCACTGCAAGCCAAACTTTCCGTGGCCGTGCGGCAGTGGCTGGCCACGCTTCCGGCGTACACGCAGAACGGCGGGGCAGCCGAGATTCCGAAACAATATGTGGCGATTGTGCCCGGTGGCGGCGGCATCCAGAATCTGCAAAAGCAAGCGGGGGATGGGTTGAGGATGCTGATAATTCTCTCCGCCTTCGTCCTGCTGATTGCCTGCGCCAACGTCGCCAACCTGACGCTGGCGCGCGCCACCACGCGGCGTGCCGACCTGGCACTTCGCACAGCGCTGGGCGCAGGGCGGCGGCGATTGATTCGCCAGATTCTTACGGAAAGCGTGCTGTTGAGTTGCTTGGGCGGGCTGGCCGGATTGGCCGTGGCTTACGCAGGTTCGCGCACGATTCTTGCCCTCGCTTTTCCCGAGGCCAGGAATCTGCCAATCGCGGCGACGCCGTCGCTCCCGGTGCTGGCATTCGCGTTCTTAGTCTCGCTGATTACGGGCATCCTGTTTGGCACGGCCCCGGCGTGGTTATCGTTTCACGCTCAACCCGCCGAGGTCTTACGGGGTGTAAATCGGTCCATGCGCGACCGCACTTCGCTGCCGCAGCGAGCGTTGGTAGTTCTACAGGCAGCGTTATCGCTGGTTCTGGTGGCGGGAGCAGTCCTGATGACCAAATCTCTGGCGCACCTGGAGCACCAGAATTTCGGCATCACCACTGCGAACCGATACGTGCTGGAACTTGATCCGGAGGGTGCGGGCTACACCGTCGAACGACTGCCCGCACTTTACAAGCAGATGGAAGATCGGTTTTCGGCGCTGCCGGGCGTGCGCAACGTCGCCCTGGAACTCTACAGCCCGCTGCAAGGGAATAACTGGGCCGACTGTGTGATCCTGCAGGGGCATCCTGATCCCGGCCCGAACGATAAATGCAATGCCACTTTCGATCGCGTCAGCCCCCAATTTCTGGATGCTCTCGGGGTGCCGATTCTGCGCGGTCGCGGCTTCACTGAGCAGGACTTAACAAGTCCGCGCCAGGTTGCCGTGGTCAATCAGACTTTCGTCAAGCGCTTCTTGCCCAACGAGGATCCGCTGGGTAAGCACTTTGGCATAGGATCCGCGCAATACTCCGACAGTTTCGAGATCGTGGGCGTGTTCGCCGATTTCAAGATGAACGATCCGCGTAATCCCGCCCGGCCGGTCTTCCTGCGCCCGCTGGGCCTTCGGGTCACCGGATATAAAGAAGCGCGGATGATTGGAGGCGAGTCGGAATCCCTGTTTATCGGGTCAATGATTCTGAACTTCAACGCGCCGCAACAGAATGTTGAGGCGCTGGTTCGCCGCACTCTGGCCGGGATCGATCCGAATCTGACCGTGGTTGGCCTGCAGTCGTTCGATGCGCAGGTGGCGGGCAACTTCAATGGCGAGCGGTTGATCGCGCGGCTCACCAGCCTGTTCGGCATTCTGGCGCTCGCTCTGGCTTCGGTGGGACTCTACGGCGTGATGTCGTATTTCGTGGCCCGCCGCACCAGCGAAATTGGAGTGCGCATGGCGCTGGGCGCTACGCGAGCGAGCGTGCTGGGCATGGTGCTGCGCGGGGCGATGTGGCAGATTCTGATTGGCCTCGGCCTGGGTATTCCGGCGGCGTTGTTAGCCGGGCATTATATGTCCAGCCAACTTTATCAAGTTGGAAGTTACGATCCGGTCGCGCTGGTGAGCGCGACGCTGGTGCTGGCGCTGTGCGCGACTTTGGCGGGACTGGTCCCGGCTCGGCGCGCGGCTTCGATCGAGCCCATGCAGGCGCTGCGCATGGAGTAGCTCGGCAGGGCTATTGCGCGAATGACGCCTATTGCGCGGCCGGTTGCACGACTACCATCACCTTGGTGTTGTGAACGATTCCGTTGGCTGTGCCGCTCACTACTATGCTGTAGGTGGCGGCAGGGGGCGGCTGCTTTTGCATCGAGCTGCTGCTTCCTCCTCCACAACTTACGGCGAATGCCAGAGCTGCGAACAGGCCTAGAAAGCGCAAGCGACCACGCTTGCCGTCCGACAACCCGCCCAGCAAAACGAAAGCGCCAATCAAGCTGCCTCCAGCGCCCAACCAGCCGGCTAGGCCGCTTCGAGTCGGCAGAGAAGTTGCAGGGGGTTGAGCGACAGAGTTGATGGTCACGGTTGCCGTCGTCGTCCCGTTCAGCGTCGGCGACGCCGGATTTACTGTGCACGTGATGTTGGCAGAGGAAGGCGTACAGGCCAGAGTCACGACCCCGTTGAAACTGTTGACTGAGGCCAGGTTCAGTCCCACCGTTCCCGAGCCACTGGACGGCATGCTGATCTGCGGGAGTTGCGGGGACAAAGTGAAATCCGCCGCGCTGGTTTGGGTCACGTTGAGGGTAACGGTGTTGCTGGTGGAGGGTTGGTAGTTGTTGTCTCCGTAGTAAATCGCCGTTAGCGGGTTGGCTCCGTTGTTCCAGAACCATCCTTGACCGATCTGGAATGTCGCCGAACTCGTGGCGCCTGTACTCGCAGGGGTGAGTGAGTCGGAAACGATGACGATACCATTGGAGTAGCAGACGACGACTCCCGTCGGAGCGACTCCGGCGCTTCCCGTGACGTTGATGGTGAAAGCTGCGAGTTGCATCCCAGAAATACTGGTAGGAGTGATGTTCAGCGTCGTGGTTGACGCCGCCCCCGGGGTCATGGAAGCAACATCAATCGTCGTGAGGGCGAGCCCACCCTGAGACTGCCAGTTGGCGTCGCCATTGTAGGTGTATGCGATCGCGTATTCGCTGTAGGGGCCGGGTTGAAGATTGGTGAAGGTCACGGTCGCGGTGGAATACTGGGCGTTGTTCCCAATCGGCGGACTCAGCGTGGCGGTTTGGGTGTAGCTCGGACTATTGCATGCCTCTTGACTAAGGCCGAGGCAAACGGTCACGCTGCCGGTCGGTGGCACGGTGCTGACGAGTTCTCCGGCCAGGGTCAAAGGGCCGAAATATGGCCCTGCTTCGACCGTCATCGTTAGGCTGCCTCCGACTGGAACGTAGAAGTACACGTCTTCCTGCGGAGGCACATACGACGCTGTATCAATATAATCCCGGAGCCACGGCGTTCCTTTCGCAACGCTGAATGTCATCGGAGTTGCTGAAGAAGCGTTGAAGCTCGCGTCCCCGGAATACGCTGCGCTTGCGGTGTGACTGCCGACCGCCAGGGCGGGAGGCGTCCAGCTGGCGACACCCTCGGCATTCAGCGGGACGGTTGCGGTGATCGAATCTATCGTGAAAGTGGCGGTGCCAGTGGCGTTGCCGTTGGCCATTCCTGAGGGAGCGCTCACTCCGATGGGCTCGATCACCAACGACATCGGCGTGTCGTACTGGATACTGCCCGCGTTGGGGATTGCGGTTCCGGTTTGTACATTCAGAACTGCGAAATTGAGGGTGGCATTCTCGGGCGTGACTTTGAGCGCCACGGGAGTGGAGGTGCTGCCCGCGTAGATTCCGTCGCCGCCGTACTGCGCCTTCACTTGATAACTTCCGCCCGGAAAAAAATCCACGGACTGGCTGCCGGTTCCTCCGCTCAGAGTAATGGAGGTTTGCCCCTGGCTGTCGGGTAAGGGCGAGGTCGTCAGAACCGCGACGCCGCCGGTGGGTACGCCGGAACCTGAGCTTGCGGCGACGGTGGTCGTCACTGTGATTGGCGTGCCGTGGGGAATGCTGGCGGCGGAAAGATGGAGTGCGGTGGTCGAGGGCAAGAAGGTGACAGAGTTCCAATTTGTCACCAGCAGATTGGCGTCAACCGATCCCAGGCCGGTGGCCAGGTCGTAACCGGCCGCTGCCGAGTATTCCTGCAGAGTGTAAAAGCCGTCGCCGTTGCTATCGAGCGAGCAGTGCGGGAAGCCTTGCATGCAATTCACGTTGTTACTGCCGAGCGTGACATCGTGGAATGCCGAGGGCTTCTGCTGCGAGAGCGGATAAATCGTGAAATTTGCCTGACCTTGCCGTCCGTATTTCTGATCGATCAGCGCCATGATGCCAGCCATGGCGGGTGACGAGGCTGACGTGCCGCCGACCAGGTAAACTTCCGCGGTATTGTCTGAGCCCGGCGCACACTCGCCTTGAAAAGGGCAAATCGCATAAGCGCTCATGTTGGCGCCGTTGGATGCGAACAGGGAAACATCGGGCACGTCGCGTACGCCGTCGGGCGGGACGCCCGGGCCGGTCTGCCAGGTTGGTTTTGCATAGCCGCTGGTACAACCGTTCGACGAGGATTGCACCGCGCAGGAACTGGCTCCTCCGCCGGCTGCGATGTCGCCTTGTTCTCCGGAATACAGGTCGACCACGTCCAGGCCAAGAAAGTCGTTCCACACCTGTTCGGGCAGGGGGGCGTTCAGCGAGCCGAGGTTGGAATCGTTGGTCTGGTTCCAGAGCGTGGCCGCGCTCGCGGCGCCAGTTGCATAGTCGCTGTAATAAAAGTCGGTCCCTCCCACCGCAACATTCCAGGGCGTGGAGGCGATACCATTGACCGAGAGACCATAGCTGGCCGCATACGGGGCTGCGGGGTCGCATCCGGCCGAGCCACTGTCTCCCGAGGAAACGAACACAGTTTGCCCTTGCGCGGCTGCTTCCTCCCACAATTCCGACCAGAGCTGGTTGCCGGAATTGCCCTCAAATCTTTCGCACCCGCCGAAGCTTACGCTCAACACCGACGCCTGGTTATCTTCGATGGCGCGCAGCGCCGAGAGAGCGACGGGATCCTGAAAATCGCTGCCATTCGAAATGTAGAGGTTCACGGTGGCGTTGGGCGCGACCGCTCCGCTGACTTCCACATCGAGATAGGCCTCAACGTCAGCGCCGTTCAGGCCCGGATCGTCACCGTCAATCACCACTTGCGTGGGATTGCTTGGAAGGCCGAACAACTGCTGGTAGGCGCTGACCAGACCGACATCAATATTCGATTCGTTAATGATGCCGATGGTCTGGCCCGTACCGTTGACTCCCGCTTGGTAGAGCGGGGCCAGGTCGTACTGCGTGGCAAAATCCTCGGGGGCAACTGCGTAGAAGGTCGTGTTGCCGTTGGGGAGGGTCCACTGGGGAGTGGTTTTCTTGGTGGTTGGAGAGTACGATGCGCGTCCAAGAGCCTGCAGCTGAGGCTGGGCGCGGAAATTGTTAAGCGGCGAAATGCCCCGCACCAGCGGCGCCAGAGCCGAGGGGATGCTGATTTCGTTCGCGTTCGCGTAATGCGTTTCGCCCTTGATGCTGTACTGGTGAATTTGCGTGTGCAGGGCTTCGCGCAACTGTCCCGCGGTACCTGAGAATTCGATCAGCCCTTTGCTCTTCGTAACTCGCGCGACCTTGAACCCATGCGACTTGAGCCAGCCCGCCGCGATTTGAACATCAGAGTCGGCGGCGCCAAAGCGTTCACCGAACTGCTGCGGCGTCAGCCACTGGTGATAGCTAGCTGAGGCTCGCGTATGCACGTCTTTCATGAATTGCTGCAGCGCGGTCTGCCGTGCCACCGGCCGATTCAGCAGCAGCAGAATCTGGTTGGCGGCCAGCGAATCGGGAACGGCTCCCAGGTCGTAGCGGGCTTGGGCGAGCGGATGCACATTGCCGTGAAGCGTGACGAGCTTCGCTTCGTCGATTGCCTGCGTAATCAGCGGCGTCGCCGGACTTTGTGCCTGGACAGAAACGGCGCGAGCCAGAGTGAGGATGAGGAGAACAACGGGGAACTTGCAAGAGGACAGTCCTGGGAGTGGCTGCACAGATTATCCCTCAGATTTCGATGGGTACGATGGTACACAAAGAAACGGGGATGTATTGTCACGAAGTGTAAGGATGTGCGGTTGGGGATCGCTCAAACTGCGGGTAAAATGAAGCCTGTCGTTTGCGGGGGCGCGTAGCTCAAACGGATAGAGCATCGGATTTCTAATCGTCCAACTCACTTTTCCTACCTACCCATTTTCTTCCAGTTACAGCGACTTACGATCTTCTGTAAGTGCGGACCGTGAGGTTCGGTGAGGACCCGTTGAGGGGTGTTGGGCATAGTTTGGGCACAAACGAAAAGCACTCCGTTGCAGAGGCCGGGTTCATTGTGAGAATCTTGCCAGCTATGTACATCGGCAAGTTCCGAATTACGAATTTCAAGAGCTACCGAGATTCCGGTGAAGTTGAGTTCAAACCTGGGTTCAACATAGTCACGGGGCAGAATAGCGCAGGAAAGACGGCGCTGCTCGAAGCCCTTACTCTTCAATTTGTGCCGAAACCCCATCGTAGCGTCAGTACCATGCCAACGCCGGGGACACTCCCTGACGTGAACAGCACGGTTCGGGTCACGTTCGTGCTAAGCGGAGAAGAGTTACTGCGTTCGGTCCGGATCATGCGGTCCGATCAACTGTTCCCCGCTCCCAGCTACAGCGAAACGAACGAGTCAATGAATAGGCATCTGGAGGAACTGGTCCGGCGGCCAGAACTTCACTTTAGCATGCGACTAGAGCGCGGAAAGAATGAGCAGTGGATAGTGGACGATCCCATTTTCATGGGAATCTATCGGCCCGAAGTACGTCCGACGAATCCGGGCCCATTGAATTTTGTGGTTTCATCCTACGACGACCGGCTGGTTACGTTTGGCGCCGGGCAATTCGGAACACCCGACGTTCGCACCGCTTTGGCTTCGTTCTTCAGGTCCATGATCTATCGTTTCAGGGCGGAGAGGTTCAACGTGGGGCAGTGTCCCTTTGGTGACAGTGCGATCCTCGCTCCGGATGCATCCAACTTGCCGGAAGTGCTAAACGCTCTGAACTCAAACCCAGCTCGCTTCAACCGTCTAAACGCCGTGGTCACGGAAATTCTCCCGCAGGTCAGACAGGTCTCGGTGCGACCTGCGGGAAGCGATGTTCAGATCCAGATATGGTCACATGACTCGACGACGGAGCGCAGTGACCTGGCAATTCCTTTGAACGAATGCGGATCAGGAATCGGCCAAGTGCTCGCCATCCTCTACGTCGTGATGACCTCTGACCATCCACAACCCATCATTGTCGATGAGCCTCAAAACTTCTTGCACCCCGGTGCAGTGAGGAAACTGATTGAGGTACTCAAGAAGTATCCCCAGCATCAGTACATCTTCGCAACTCATTCTCCTGCGGTTATTACGGCATCGGATCCGAGTACTTTCACGATGGTGCGGGCGATCGCCGGTGAGAGTGTGCTGGAGATCATGGATCCGAGCAATGCCAAGCACCTGCAAAGCTGTCTCTCGGAGATCGGGGCGCGGCTATCAGATGTCTTCGGAGCTGACAACATTCTTTGGGCGGAGGGTCAAACAGAAGAGGCATGCTTCCCACTTGTTCTCCAGAAGATCGCGAATCGGTCATTGATGGGCACGGCGATAGTGGGGATAAGACAGACTGGAGATTTGCAGGGACGCGACAAAAAGAAGGTCCTCGAGATGTATCGGAGGCTATCCGAAGCAAGAACTCTTCTGCCCCAAGCAGTTGCGTTTGTGTTTGACGAAGAGTGCCTGACGAAGGAACAAAAGGACGATCTAACTAGAATGGACCCAGCGCGCGTCCGCTTCTTGCCACGGAGAATGTACGAGAACTACTTGCTCGTCCCTGCAGCGGTGGCGGCGGTAATGAACGGCATCGAGGGCTTTCGTGCCCCGGCAATATCGGAGGACGAAGTGCGGCAGTTCTTTGATAGGAAATGCCTGGAGAGAGCGCCGGGCGGGCGGCAACTCAGATACTTCTGCAAAGGCACCGTTGACGTTCCCACTGACTGGGCCCGCCGGATCGACGCCGCGGGCTTGCTGGCCGCCGCTTTCGATGAGTTTTCCGAAACTCGGGTCTCCTACGAGAAGACCACTCATTCAGTTGCCATCACAGAGTGGATGATCGAGAACAGTTCTGCCGAACTCCAAGAGCTCACTGCCTTTTTGGTTCAGCTACTCCCGCAGTAGGATGGCAGGCGGTCGCGCTTTGGGCATGGTCGCCGCGAAAGCCCCGTCCAGTAGGCCTTTTGAGTCGCGCGGCGGATATCGAATCCGCTGCGCAGGTTCGGGACCGCGGTGCACGATGAGGGAGAAAAGGGGCGGCGCTTGCCGCCCCTTGCGACTTTGCCCCGCAGCCAACCAGTCCCGCACAGTAGGACCCTCCGAAACTCCGTCTCGGGTACCACCAACTGTCCGGTCAGGCTTGCGGCGTTATGCTTCGGCGGTAACTGAGCGAGCCGCTTCGGAATCCGCGCTTCGCGGCCCTAACGAATCTCTGCCGGCTACCCGCTTACCTAGATAACGCCTGAGCACCGCAGCGTTCATGAACCGCGCGAGGACTGAACACTTCAGCAGTCGCCGCTGTCCGTATTGGCGCTGTTCAATCACTTACGAAGCACGCCCAGGTCAGTTTCGTAATCATTGATTACGCCACCTCCGGGGGCGCTGAAGGAGATTATAGTCGCGAGCTTGGGACACACCCGAGTTTTCCGTTTAGCGTCGCGGGAAGAACTAGGAGTCGTGGCGCAACACGCGCAAACAGTGAGCTGGTTGGCTTGTGTTTCGCGTCCAACAGTACATTTACTGGCGTCGATCTTCTCTATGAATCTCTCCTGTCCATGCATATTTGCGAATATCGATTGCCATCTATATCTACTGCAGTCTATATTTGAAACAGATGCAACAGCGTCGAAAGTGTTGCGCAACACGCAACGGGAGACGTTCTCGTGGAACCCTACGGAGAAGTGGTCTGGAACGGGAGCATGGACGCTGAACGTCAGCGCTCGCAACAGCGGCAGCCGAGCGAACTCGAAGCGCAACCGGCTGGTAAGAAACACCTTGGACCGTACCCGCGACGGCATCCGACCGCGGACGATGCGAACGCGGCACGCATTCGGGAGCAATGGCATCGAGAGAATCAGCCGATCTCGACCAGCGGTCTACCGCGCGGTGAGGCAGTCAAAACTTAGTCATGACGCAACAGTCGCAACAAATCGAACCGCGGAAACGGCGAGGTCGAGATCTGCCTTGGTCAGGTCCTCAGCCACGTAGGAAGCCGAAGGCGAAGCCAGAGGTCCGAGTGCCGCAGCTGACACTCTTTCCGGAGAGCCAGGCGACCCGATGAGCGCGGTGTGCTCGATCTGTAAACGGAAAGATCGGCCGGCGATCGAGCAAGCCCATGTCGACGGCCATTCTTTGCGTGCGATCGCAAAGCTTCATTTTGGAACGACGGCATGGAGTCTGCGTCGGCACTTCGTTCACGTACCGGTCATCATCGAGAAGCAGCAACTCCTGCAGGTGCGCCAGGAGCGAAACGATCGAGCGACCGCGAAATTACCGGCGCGCGTGGAATCGCTGCTCGCCGAACTCGAGCGCCTGACCGCGAACGCACAGCGACGAAAGGATTATGCGAGCGCACTCCGCGCGATCACGGCGCGGCTGCAGTGCTTGCGGACGATCGGCGAGCTGAACGGTGAGTTGCGAGCTAATCGTGGCCAGGGGGAATTTGTGCCAGGGACTGGAGCCGCGGCTGCGGCTGCAGCAACCGTCACTGTGAATATACCGACTGCAGCGGCAAAAGACCCGCATCGGTTCGTAGAATTGCTGAAACATATCTACGGCGTCACCCAAGCGCGCTCTACGGCGAAGCCAGACCCGATCATGTAGGAAACACAGAAACTATTTGCGCCGAATCCGTCCACCGGTGGACACATTTACTCGGGCAGGCGTTGGGCACAACCAGTCGGGAACCCGTGTCCAACAAGCCTTTGCAGCGTCGCAGCGGACCAACAGTCCGGCGTCCTATTGTCACGAACGCCACACCGCCAACGCCAACGAAGCCCCAGGGGAGAGTGGATTGGGTTTGGAAAGGCTTGACTAACTGCAAGCCACTGATAAATTGCTGCCATGTACAAAGGTGCACAGCTCAAGGCGTTTCGAAAGCACTGGAATCAGACCGCTAGCGACAAACAAGAGCTCGCCCGATTTGTATCCCGAGTTAACGACGCGATGAAAGCTACGTGGAACTCCTACTTTGCGCCGTCAGACACCATGCGCGAGCGTTTTGCTCTAATTTCGGGCACCCCACGGCTCTCCTGGGACCAGCGCCAGTACTTTAAGACCAAGATGTACGACACGTTCCGCTCTGGACCCGCTCTCTATCAGATCATTGAACAAATGCAGTTTGTTCTCTGGACACTACAAGCTGAAGACCCCGAACTTGTGCCCCAGGTTTCCACGCGCCTAAACTCGGCAATCGACGCAAGTCCCGAGATTCCGGTGCGCCTCGTCAGCCGGAAAGGCTCGGCGATTCTGCTACCCATGGGCGCGCGGCTGTTGGATGAGGCAACGGTCGACGATAATCTAGTGTGGCTCGAAGAGTATCCTGACGCCGCAAAGGCGTTTCAAGAAGCGCTGCGGCTCTACTCTCGCAAAGACCCGCACAATTTCAGGAATCTGCTGGACAATCTGCGGATGTCGGTCGAACAGATTCTGAAAGCGGTGCTAAAGAACCGGAAGAGCCTAGAAAATCAGAAAGAGGAATTTCTGCGTTGGCTGTCTGCTCATGACGCCCACAGCCAAATCGGCAACATCTACCACGACCTTTTGTTCGGTAGATTCGCACAGTACCAGAACGATGCCGTGAAGCACAACGAAGACAAATACACTACCGCAGAAATAGAGTTCATGCTCTACCTTACGGGGACACTCCTGCGCTTCATCCAGCGCGCGTCCGAAACCGCTCCAACGGCGAAAAGCGAGAGCAAGGGCTAACCGCCGTGGGCGAGGCAGCCCTTACACTCCTCGCGAGGCCGGGCTAAGTTCAGGCACGGCCGCCGCGAAAACCGTACCGAGCGTGCTCTCCCGGCCACGCCGCGGATGTGCAATCAGCTGCGAGCACCTAGATCGAGAAGGTACGAAATGGCACACTCTCTGCGTGCCTTTCGTGTTTCGAGGACCGCTTCGGCGGCTTGCTTCGCCAGGTAGATACCGCCTGCACCAGCGGCCGCGCCGGCCATCGTTAGCAAAGCCGGCCAGGCTATCCCTCCGAAAATCTGAGCGATCGTGGCTGATGAACTAACCAGTGCGCTCGCACCACCCACAGCAAGCGAGCCGACGATCTTGTCGGTCACGGCTGCGAGTTTGTTTTGAAAGTCGCGCGCAACCGGGAGGATCTCAACATCGATCAGCTTTTTGATTGCCAGGCTGTAGTCGCCGTCGTCCGGGATGGAACCCAGCTTCGACTGAAGAACGACCAGATGTTCCAAGAATGCTTCCCGAGCCTTCTCTGAGCCCTTACGAATTTCGATGGCGGTCCCCATCGAGAGACCGTGCAATATCTCAGGAGGGACCAGTTCGTCCATGATGGCAAGGCTCAGGTCCGTCGCAGGAATTTGCAACTCGCGATTGTCTGACGCGGCCTTGATAGCTCTGCTGTACTTGGCTTTGAGGAGTTCATTGAACGGTGACATATCCGCCAGGGGAGCGAATCCGCCCCGCGTGCTCACGTCGAGCGCAAAGTTCATTTTCGCGGAGCAAGTCATGGCTTCGCTGACTAAACTCTTGACGCAGCTCTCCTCATTGGAGAACTCAAAAGGCCTCAATTTGGGATCGCAGTAGATGTCGAGGGCGGAGTCGTATTTGTTCAGATCTATCCCGACGAGCTTCTCGGCGATTGTCTTTTGCGTTTCCCCTCTTCCGAAGTTCGCGCCGGCAGGGACGTGCAGGTTCAGAAAATAATCAGAGGTCCTCAGGCCATCCTGAAAGCGTTGCAAGAACACCCTATCGGAGACATCCGCCCGCACTTCTTCAAGAAGATCGCCGGTCGTCGCTCTTGCAGGTGCGCTGTGAACGTAGAGCGGCATGCCTTCATCCCTGAACGATTGCTCGTATTGTCGGAGAGGGGAGGCGGCGCCGATCGTTACAAAGCCTCGATCCTCAGGGCCGAAATAGAAGCTGAACGACGGTCTGTCCATGAAGTGGATTTCGTCGAACAGCAATATTGATTTGATCAGTGTAACGTGCTCCACCCAGAACTCTGGGTAGTAGAACGCCCGAAGTTTGTCTCTCATGTGAACACTCCGCGGTCTTGCTGCTTTAAGAGTGCCCCACTCGGCCCGCAACTTGCAATCATGGCTACACACATCTGTTGGTCGAGGTTTGGGCATAGCAGCCCGTAAACCGGTGTCAGCACTGATCACGAAGCAGGCGCGCCGGTTCAGCAGTCCGACGCGTTATCCACAGCGCGGACGTGTTTTTTTCTTGACGCCGATTCGCGAATGGTATACTGAGCACGATTTCTGATCTGAGCTTGCTACTCAGATCCGTTGTAGAGTGCGGCAGGGCTGGGCGTGCCAGGTCTACACCTTTTGACCGAGCTGCCCTGGTCCTCAGCCCACTGCATTGCTGGCTTGGTCAAATGGCTCACACAAATAATTCGAGCTTGCCATTCGCCGGGCCGTTCTCCGTGCGACAGCAGTACGCCTCCCAATCACTGGTCCGTTCGGACCGCTTCCAAGGGAGTGACCTTCGCGGGTCACAACCCAAATTTTGGAGCGGCGACCGATGGAATCAGAACCCGCGGCAGTAAACTCTAAGCGCCAAAATCCGAGAGAACCTACTCACCAGCGAACCGTCGCCGGAGGGCAGAGCTCTGTCTCCGATCGACCGACTCGCGGCATCCCCGACATTCGATACATCAAGAAACGCGTCGCGATCGCAGACGTCGCGCGCGCGCTGGACCTTCGCGTTGCCAATGATGCAGCAGCCCATTGTTGGCGGGTTGGGAATCATCAGCACGGAGACCGAACGCCCTCAGTCTGGTTTTCCCGGCGCAGCAACAAAGGGAAATGTTACGTCTGCGACCGATTCTGCTGGTCGAACGTAGACCTGGTGCAATTCATCCGAGGAGGGAGCACGGCCGAGGCAATCAACTGGATTGCCGCTCAGTTTGAGGTGCCGCGGATTGCCAAGAAGCATTTAACCCAGCGTGATCTTCGCCTTGGAAGGGTCGGCAGTGGATCGCGCCTGGAAGCGATCATCCGGTCGGGCGTGTGGGCCGCATTGGCCGGTCCCGTTGCGAAGCTGCTGGTCGTACTCGATGAATTTTCTGATCCGACTGGTGAACTATCCTATCGAGCCCTTCAGCGACTCACCGGGATCGGGAGTCGAACCACTATCAAAATCTCTCTAGACACACTGGAGCATCTAGGGCTGCTGAAAATCAACCGCTCATCAAGCAGCGATGGCTTGCAGGCTTTGAATGGCTATCGGCTCGACTGGGATGATCCTGATTTGCGGCAGTTGATGCTAGAGACGCACCGCGCGTCCAGAGCAGAGATCGCGGCCCTAATAGACCTTCGCAGAGCAGAGCGCCAAGCCCGCAGCGCTTACCTAGGTAGAACATCTGTCCACTCAATGGACCAGCGGAAGGATTTCCTGGTCCATTCTGCGGACCAGCAAACAAAGCAACGTCGAGAAAAAGCGCCGAAATCTGAGACTTGCAGCAATACCGCGAAGGACGGCACGGCATGACAACGACGAGCGTTAGAAGAACTCCGCAGCAGTGGATCCGATTGCGTCAGATCGAGTTGCAGCGAATTGAAAAACAACGAGGCAAATCGAAGGCGGCGTCGAGACTATTTCTCGTCCCCGAGCGACGGGATGGAATGACCCCACAGCAACAGATGGAGTTCGCATTCGAAGGCCCGGAGGCAGTCGGACGCAAGCGATGACATGGGCACAGGTCGGGCACGGCCACGCGAAAAGCCCTGCCCAGCAAGGCTTGTGGGCGGCACTGAGGACTAAGAATCCGGGGCGTAGAACGGCACGGAGGCACGGCAATGTTGAAACCAGAAAAGTGCGGATACTGCGGCGAAGTGGTCGACCTGGACGACCCCGAGGTCGCGCAAGAACACGCTGGGCCCTCGGGAGGGTTTGCACATCTCGGCTGCATTCAGCAAGTGGCCGAAGAGATCGTCGACGTGGAGTCTGCGATCGAGAGGGCGTCATGAGACTGGAGGTCTTCACTTCAGGGCGCAGTTGGGGCGGCATCGGGATTTTCGGCTGCGTCGAAAAGGTCGACGGCAAGGTCGTCTGGACCGAGAGCGGCTGCAGCGGACGTGTGCAGCAGACGTTGCTGAGCGCGAAGTTTGCCGCGGCCGTCATTGGGCTGAGGAAACTGAGAGACGAGCACGTCGCGCATCCCGAGGCCGCGCTGGCGCTGTATTTGGATAGCCGGGAAACGATGATGATGCTGAGGGAGCGTTGGACTGTGAGCCAGAACGAGGCCCACTCGCTGGTCTGGCGCGAGGCGCGCGAATTGTTCGTCCCGCTCGATCGAGACAGGATGTATTTCAACTGGATCAACGCCAACGTTGCCGCGGAGCTAGTGACACAGACTTGCAAGCGCTATCGAATCCCGGTGCAAGAAAGCAGGAGGGCGTGATGGGACGCAATGGCCCAAGCGGAGTTCCGACTGATCATCAAGCCTTCTACGCAGCGCGCGCGATCATCTTGCGCGTGCATGCCAGATTGAATTTGCCGGTGACTTATAGGCGCGGAGATTTCCGGGCTGATCAGAAGTTGATCGAGGAGCGCTCTGCAGCGATCCGCCGACGCCAGCGCGAGAAAGATGCGCGGATCGCGGAACTAAACGGGTGGGAGCACGGGAGGCGACTTTGACCGATAACAGAACTCCGAAGCGTGGTGAGATCCCGCTCGGCCGAACGATCGAGGAGTCGATCTCCCATGGCTGGAATCGCCACACGGAGATGCGAACGCTCGAAAACGACCTCCGGATCCGGCGCCTGGAGCGGTTGGCCGCGCCGAAACCTTCAAGCAAGATCGATCCACGCAAGCCGCTGCTGCGCAAACTGAAAGAGCGATTCGGCGCGACCGGCCGAGGCCTCTGCGTGCTCATGGACGAGCATAAAGTTCGGCCGCTCTATTCGTGGACCAGAGCGACGAAGCTGCGTTCCTGGCTGGAGCTGTGGGACTGCAAGCATTCGAAAGTGCAGGTCGCGGTGAGGAGATACGTCTACGGTGCTACCGGGGGCAGCGGTATCAACAATCCGTCGCGAGGCGGGAAGCCCCATAAACACAGGTGATTCGACGGCATTTCTTGATACCGCCTGAAATAAAACGTTGTCCGATTGCATCGACTTTCGAGAGGATGCGGATGAAGGGCACGGCACGACCGATGAGACAGGAACATGGGCACCGTGATTCAGGATCGCAGCCAGGAGGACCGCATCGAGCGGTTGCTGATCGAGCGCGGCGACTGGGTTTCGGCTCTCGATCTCAGCGCGATCAGTTTGCAATACTGTCGCGCGATCAACGGGCTGAGGAAACGAGGCCTGCAGATCGAGAACAAAGTCGAGATGCGCGGCAAGACGCGATGCGGCTTCTATCGCATTCGGCGGGAGGTCGTGCAGGTCGAACTGATTCCGGCGTCGCAGATGGAAACGCGCTGGCACGATCCCGAGGAGCACGCGTAAGCGCGGCGGAGTTGGAATCCGCGAGGCGGCTGGAAGGGCATGCGGGGCGTGACGTTCGCAGGAGGCGTGCCTGAATCGTGCCCAAGCAGGCCAACGCGAAGCGGTTGCTGCGATTGAAGCAGGCCAGCGAGTATATGTCGCTCTCGACGTGGCAGCTGCGTCGGATCGTGCAAGCGGGAGAAATCCCACTGGTCCGGATCGGCAGTGAAGGGGCGCCCTGGTTGGTTGACGTTCGAGACCTGGATCAGTTCATCGATCAGCACAAAGAGAAAATCGAGTAGGGAGGTGGAACAGATGAAAGTCACGAGCGAACATTTGGAGCAAGTGCGACTGACGCTGATCGAGAAGAACGCGGCCTTGACCGCGGAAACGAAAGCAGCATCGGAAGCGATCACATCGCGCAACGCGACCAGCGCGTCGGTCCGAGGCCTGCTCGATATTTTCGCAGCGAGCTACGCGCAAGACGGCGAACTGAGCAGCGCGCAGCTCAACGATCTTCCGAGCGAGGCGCAGACAATTTTGGGATATGCGCCGAAGGCAGAAAGCAAGTAATGGCAGTCATCACCATCGTCGAGGACGTTTGCGAAGCGACTCCGGAACTCTTTCGCGAGGCACTACTTGATCGCCTCGCAGAGGACCTGACGAAGATCGCCGAAGCGAAGGGCCTGAAGGAGCTGTTGCACCCGATCCAGTGCGAGCGGATCCAGGAGAACCTATTCGAGTACGTCCTGACCGACATCCACGGCAAGGAAGTAGTGGTGGTCGTGGAACTCCGGCCGTTTGTAGTGCAGTAAGTTTCGAGGAGGATGTCATGGTTGGCTATCCAAAGTTTGACCAAAACCGCGGGAGCGTAGGGCACGCGCGTGCGCCGATTACACAGCAAGGTACGTTGCGGACGGGCTCCATGAAGAACGCCGATCTGCAGCCTGCGCCTGCGAACTCGGCCGACCAGGTACCGAGCGAAAACGGCTTCGTTGCGGATGTGGTCGTAGCGAACCCGCACGACGCACAGTCGGTGCAAACGACTGCGCCGCCGATCAATCGCGGAACGGAAGGCCCGTCACAGCCGGCGACGACGACCACTCCACCAAAAGGAGCTGAGTCGGACCCAACCCCTGGCGCCAGCGATCCGGGAGCGACAGGCGGAGCTGTGAAACCCGGATATCCGGCACAGATCGGCACACGGCACCCGGCGGGTTATCCGAGCAACTGAAAATAGGCCGTGGGGCGCATAGCGCGACGCAGGACGAAGAGAAACGTCGGAGATACCTTATGAATGGGGCGACAACGTTAGGCGGTCTGCTGCAGAGTAGTTCGGTCCTGATCACGGTCGAGCAACTTTTGAATCTGGTGACCGGGCCGATCCAGCTCTGCGCTCCGACTGGCCCGAACGAGGCCGCGCTGATCAAAAGCCTGGTCTTGTCTTTGCGCTTCGGCACGAGGCCGTTTACTCAGCCGGCAAATGCTGCGCTGGTCGCCTACTATGGCGGGCCGAGCCGGATCGCAGCCTGGGGCTCTGGCGGCAGCCAAGGACCAGGTTTCCAGATCACGAGCGTGAATGCGGCGAGCGGCGGAAACACTCAGTACAACGGCACGATCGTGGGCGGGGCCGACAATGCGTTTGCCGGGCTTGACGTCATCTGCGGCGGATACACACACTCCGCGAACACCGGAACCTTTCTGTGCATAGCGAGCACGGCTAGTTCGATCACTTTGGCGAATGCCAGCGGAGTCGCCGAGACCGCCCCGTTTGGCGCGATCGTCCAGATCGAATTGCCAGCCGGAAGTTGGGGCTGTGGCATCGGCGGAGACTCGGACGTCACGCCAACCCTGTTAGCGAGTGCGTCGACCGTAGGGCGGTACGACATCTCGGGCGGGACTCTTTCGACGACTGAGATCGTCGGGGCTTCGATTTTTTTGGGAAACCCACTGCCGATCATTGGCAGTCCGGCGAATTTCGCAGCGGGCGATTCCAGTTTGCTCGCGACGGTCGAATGGCTGTCGGTACCGTTGTAAACGGGCTTGCTTCGGGCACGGTGGGGGCTGAAAGCAGGCCCAGCAATGCTTTTCAGCGGCGCGGAGGATTGATGTTCCGCTGCGCTGCGGCACGGCAAGGCACGGCGAGGCCAATATTCCGGAGTGAGGTGCATTCATGGCGAAGCGCAGCGCAGAAGATGTCCAGAAAGAACTCGAAGAGTGGCAGTCGCACCAGACAGCATTGACGAACGGGCTTCCGGTTTGCGCTGAGCGAATCGCAGGACTCAAGGCGGAGCTGGAAGCCACTAAGGCAGCCAGCGACGGGGATTTCGTGAAGCAGGCTGTGGAGAAGTTCGGCACCAGCGCCGGCTTCGCAGCGGCACGCATGAACCCACGACGTGGGGGACCGCAATCATGAACATTCGCCAAGTGTTCCAGCCCTCCGAGCGCACCCGCGGAGAGGATGCTGCCAAGGCAATCGCAGCGGCGGCCGAGCGGGCCAAGACGGCGAAGAAATCGGCCACGATGTCAGAGGCCGAACCCTCGGAAGAAGAGTTGGCCATGTGGAAGGCCGTCGCAGTGGACGAGACCTCCGAACTGGCGCGTATCTGGCTGAATGGCGAGTTGGTGCGCGTCGGTCTGACCTGGATGCCCGGCATGAAAGAACGGTGGATCGCGGCCGGTAACGCGGACCTCGACCTCGACTAGAAAGGAACGAACGTTGAAATTCTTCGACTCGATTTTCTCTCGCAAGATGGCCACGCCGATCGCGGCGCCCACAGTTCCGCAACCGAAGCGCGACGAACTCGATGAGCTGCATCTCAACCTGGAAATGCAGCGAGCCAAGGTCAATGGCATGCAGGCCGAGGCACGCGACTGTGACCAGCAGCTCGCCGATATCGGGCGGTTGGCCGGCAGCCTGAAAGTCCGGATCAGCGAGCGCGACTCGAATGCGACCGCAGGCCTGGACGCACTGGAGCGAGAAGAACTCGGGATTCGACGCGTGCGCGATGGTTTGCTGCTCCGCATCCAGACACTGCAAACCGAGATGCAGCCGCTTGAGCAGCGCGCGGCCGAACTGTCCCGAGAGAGACCAGGTGCGGCAGGATCTGATTGTGCGGGAGATGCAGCAAGAAACACGCCAACACCTGGACGAGATCGAGGCGCTGTGGCGCGAGGGTTGCAACCTCGCTTACAACCTGATGGGCATGATCAGCGCGCCGAACTCCGGACGGACCGTTCTCGACGATGCGCACCGCGCGGCAGTGTTGGCGCTGCGCAACGATGTCAACAAACGCTTGCTGCATCTGCGATTGCTGAGGACGAACGAGCACTGGATCAGCTACGGGGAGGGGTCGTTCCCGGCGTTGGCGATTATTCCGGCGCGTCCTCGTGAGCCGCTGGCCATCGTCGACAAGAGCGCATAAAGTTTCGCCGCGTCGGTTCATCCACAGTGTTCTCCACGCGGCGATCGCTGGGCAAAGCCTCCAAGGTCGTCTGCTCTCTCGCTAAACCGCGGGCGACCTTGGGCCTGGCAATCAGTCTTGGCAGAGAGTTTCCGACGCTCCTGCTGAGGAGGCGACACCGGGTCAGCATCAACCAGTGCTGGCCCGGCCCGACATTTTTGGAGATCGCAGTCGACAAACATTTCTCGGAGATGGCGAACCCGAAATTTCTGCGTTGGGCGCGGGGAGCGGCGGACTCCTTTCGCAGAACTGGACCAGCGGCGACGTTGGACAGGGGCCAGGTTTTGATTCTACGCAGAGCTTGGCCTGCCCCAATCAGTCCACCGGGTGGACGGATGTGGACCTCTGGCGCTGCGGATGTTAGATCGAGCGCGCCGCGGTGTCGAGCAGGAATGACGAGGGGTTCGGAGCGACAATGCCTGAAGCCTGCCCGAACTTTGGTTGCAGTGAGAACGGATCGTGCTATTATGCAGACGCGCCGGGCCACTGTTGAAGCAGCGACCCGCACGCTGACCACCGTCGCCTGGAAAGAGGCAACAATGGCTGCAGAAACGATACCATCCTTCGTCGCTGTGCAGAGCGACTCTACCCACAACGCAACTCGAACGCGCCCGCAGGCGAAGCCTCGCCTCGCGAGCGAAGGAGCAACCATGGAACAAGCCACGAAACGACCGAGAGGTACGGGAAGCATCTACAGGCCGAAGGGCAGTAGTGTCCTTTGGATCAAGTTCTTTCGCAACGGCAAACCACACCGCGAGTCCAGTAAGTCCGACAAAGTGAAGACGGCCGAGAAGCTGCTGGGACAGCGGCTCGCAGAGGCCAGAACTGGAACGTTCGTACCTCTGAAAATTAAGAAGACCCTGATCCAGGAGCTGGCTGATGATCTGATCCGGAATTATCGAATCAACGGACTACGCTCGATCGGCGACCTGGAGGCCCGCTGGGAGAAGCATCTCAAGCCGTTCTTCGGGGAGCTGCGAGCGATCGAGGTCACCAGTTCCCTCGTGACAAAGTACGTCGACCTGAGACAGGAAGAAGGCGCCGAGAACGCGACCATCAACCGGGAGCTGGCCGCGCTGAAACGGCTTTTCACTCTTGGGCGGCGAGCGAACAAGGTCAGCAACGTTCCGTGGATCGCCATGCTGCGGGAGGATAACCGGCGTACCGGTTTCCTGGAATCGAAGCAGCACGACGCGCTGGCGACAGCGACGGCAAAGGTCGGGCTGTGGCTGCGCGCCATGTTCGAAACCGCTTACACCTTCGGATGGCGAAAGTCAGAGCTGCTCGCCTTGAAAGTTTCTCAGGTCAACCTGTCGGCCGGCACGATCCGACTGGAGCCTGGGACAACGAAGAACCGCGAGGGCCGAGAAGTGACGATGACCTTGCCGCTCAAGATGCTGCTGACTCAGTGCTGCCACGGCAAGAAGCCGGAGGATGCAGTGTTCACCAGGGAAGACGGATCGCGCGTATGCGATTTCCGGAAGACCTGGACGAAGGTCTGCGAAGACGCCAAGGTTCCAGCTCTGCTCTTTCACGATCTGCGGAGGTCCGCGGCGCGCAATCTCCGAAACAACGGTGTCGCCGAAGGCGTCATCATGGAGATCGGCGGCTGGAAAACCCGGAGCGTGTTCGAGCGTTACGCGATCGTTTCGCAGTCCGACATTAAGCGGGCGATGAGCCAGCTTGAAGCCGGGCAACAGCGCGACAATGCAGAAGCCGCAGCCCAGGAGAAATCCGCAGCTCCGGTCGAAAAGCCGTTTGGGCACGATTTGGGCATAGCTGCACCGCAGACGGTGCAAGATCGCGTAAATAGCAGAGCCGTTGTCGCAGCCATTCCACCAGTCAACTGATGTAGTATGAGTGAGTTGGACGATTTCAATCCCCTGAGGGCGCGTAGCTCAAACGGATAGAGCATCGGATTTCTAATCCGACGGTTGCAGGTTCGATTCCTGCCGCGCCTACCAACTAATCACCTCAGAGACCGAGCAACTCTCCCCTCTCGGCATTCAGGGCTTGGGCTTGCGGTGTTCGCAGGTTTCCGTGTTCAGGCAGGAGTCCGCCAGGCGGAGGCGTTCGACGGGCTTGCCGCCGACGATGTGCGACTCGATAATTTCATCGACGTCGGCTTCGGTGACGCGGCCGTACCAGACTGCTTCGGGGTAGACGACGAGGTTGGGGCCGTGCTCGCATTGGTCGAGGCAGCCGGATTGATTGGCGCGCACTTTTCCTTTGAGTCCGCGTTCGGCAAGTTTTTGCTTGAAGACCTTCTGCAGTTTGGCTTGCGCCAGGGGATCGCAGCATCCCCGTGGATGGCCCGCCGGGCGCTGGTTTCCGCAGACGAAGATGTGTCTCTCGAATTTTGGCATCAGGCTACCGCGGGCTCGATCGCTTGTTCCGGCACACTGAGTTCCGCGTCGATGTCGGCATCCCAGATGCCGTCGAAGTCGACGAAATATCCTTGCACCTCGACGCCGGGAATTGCGGCTCGCAACTGGCTTGCGGCACGCTGCAGTTCGCGTTCGTGATGCGCGGCTTCGGCCGCGGCGTCACCACCGAAGGCTCCAGCCAGGCCTCCGTAGGCTCCACAATCGGAGTGCACCATCAGGATCACGCGCCGCGTACCGTGCAGGCGCATCGATTTCCGAATTTGATCGAGCACGAACTCGCGGTCGGATTCATGTTCGGGCGAGGCCATGCACTTGGCGCCGCCGGCGATTTTGATGGGATCGGAATTCACCACGCCGATGCGCTTGAGAAACTTACGGAAGCCAAGTTCGAAGCGGTTATCGAAGCACCACAGGATGGCCGCGTCGCAATGATACTTTTCGCGCGGAGCGTCGAAGTGAAATATTTTTTTCATGGAGTCTCCTTCAAAAACGATTCCATCACGTCAATCTTACCTGAGACCGGGAACCGATTGTGCCGCGAAGCCGGCGTTACAGTAGAGGTGGATTTGTATCAGGGCATGCCTTCAGGCATGCCACGTTCGCCCACAGGCGGGACCCGGCTTCAGCCGCTGCGACCGGGAGACTACCTCGCGGCTAAAGCCGCTCCATGAACGTCAGCATGCATCGGCATCGCTAAAGCGATGCCCTGATACGAATCGGTCTTTTCTCCGGACTTCGCAGTGCCACGCCCGTGCTCGCGTTGCTATTCATCTTGCCGACGCGATAAGATAACTCGTACACGTCTTCTCCGCTCTTATCCCAGTAATTTTTTGCTGACGGCATCCCTGCGGGCAAGGAGTGTGCGACCCCGGGGGCAGCGTAGACATCTGGCTGCCCGAAATCTCCCTGACGGAGTTGGCATTGAAAAAAGGCAAGACCGCGGTGATTGTTGGCGCCCAGTGGGGCGATGAGGGCAAAGGGAAGATCGTCGACGTGTTGTCGGAGAACTTCTCGGTCGTGGCCCGCTATGCCGGCGGACACAACGCCGGCCACACCGTCATTATCAACGGCAAGAAATTTGTTTTGCAGCTCGTTCCCTGCGGCGTGCTGCGCGCGGGCTGCCGCAGCGTGATCGGCAACGGTGTGGTCCTCGATCCGATTGCGTTTCTGAAAGAGGCAGGCTCGCTGCGCGAGCATGGCGTCAAAATCGACGGTCACCTGTTTGTTTCGAACCGCGCGCACGTCATTCTGCCCTACCATCGGATGATTGAACTGGCGGCCGAGAACGCGCCGGGGCGAGTCAAGATTGGCACGACCTGGCGCGGCATTGGTCCGGCCTACGAAGACAAGATGGGACGGCGGGGCTTGCGGGTCGCGGACCTGCTCGATCTGCAATTACTCAAGACGCACATCGAGAACGCGGTACGCGAGAAGAACATGATCGCGCATGCCCTGTTCAATACCGAACCGCTGGACGCCGACAAGATGTACACGGAGTACGCGCAGGCGGCGGAGAAGATCGCGCCATTCGTCTGCGACACGGCCGTTCTGTTGAATCAGGCGCTCAACGATGGTGAAGCGATCCTGTTCGAGGGCGCGCAGGGCACCATGCTCGATATTGATCATGGGACCTACCCGTTCGTCACGTCATCGAGTGCAACTTCGGGCGGCGCAGTCATCGGCACGGGCGTGGCGCCCAACGCCATCAATTCCGTGATCGGAATTTCGAAAGCTTACTGCACGCGCGTGGGCGAGGGACCGTTCCCCACCGAAGACAAGACCGACGCCGGAGATAACCTGCGCAAGCGCGGTAACGAATATGGCGCGGTTACGGGGCGTCCGCGGCGCACGGGGTGGCTCGACCTGCCGCTGCTGCGTTACTCGGGCATGATCAATGGGACGAACTGGTTGGTAATCACCAAGCTCGATGTGCTCGACGAACTGGGCGAGATTCCGGTGTGCGTTGGCTACAAAATCGATGGCAAGCCGACGGTCGAGGCTCCCGCGGAGGCCAGCGGCTACGACAAAATAGAGTGCGTTTACCAGAAGCTGCCGGGCTGGCAGACTTCGACTGAAGGCATTACCGACTACGAGAAACTGCCCAAACTCGCGCGGGAATACCTGGCGTTCGTCGAAAAGGAGGCCGGTGCGAAAGTTGGCATGATCTCGACCGGTCCAGACCGCGACCATACAATTCTTGTGGATGAATTCGCTACGGAGTTGAAGACAGCCGCGAAAAAAGCTTAGAATCGCTTCCCCGGCTGACTTGCGGGGAAGGAGCGAAACGATGGTGGTGTTGGCGGTTACGTGGATGGCGAAAGTTGGGCACGAGGCCGAAGTTTCCGCACTGTTTGAGAAGTTGACCGAGCAATCCCGCAAAGAGCCGGGCTGTGCCATGTACCAGGTGCATCGGCACAAGACGGAACCGCGCCGCTTCTTCATCTACGAACAGTACAAAGATGATGCCGCGCTTGAAGCGCATCGTGCCGCGCCGCATTTTCTGCAACACGCTAAGAAAGAACTGCCCAGAGTCGCCGACCGCGTGGAAGGGCATTTGTTCGAGCCACTGGGTTGAAGCCCGTCCAGATTCGTGTGGGCGCGGGCGACTCGCCAGCGCATTCGGAGATTGTAATCGTCCGCCGCGCGACCTACTTCACCTTATCGATCATCAGCTCGCCGCCCGAAGCGTAACTTTCCTTTGACACTTCGTTGAAAGCGACGATGATTCCTTCGCGACGCGCACCGGCTTCTTCCACCAGAGCATCGGTAATGCGCTTCGCGATCTTGCGCTTCTGGTCGGCGGTGCGGCCTTGCAGCATCGTGATTTGAACCATAGGCATATGGGGATCCTTCGACTCCATCGCCGTCCGCTTCGCGGTCGGCGTTTCCGCTCAAGAATGACGGCTGCGGACCCGCTTCGCTCAAGCCCGCAAAGCGCCATCACTTTGCCAACTCGTATCCCGCGAAGAAGAAACTCAACTCGAACCGCGCCGTATCTTCCGCGTCCGAGCCGTGAATGGCGTTGTGCTCGATGTTAGTCGCCCACTTTTTGCGGATGGTGCCTTCCTCGGCCTGGGCCGGGTTGGTGGCGCCCATCAGCTTGCGCAGGTCGGCAATGGCGTTTTCTTTTTCGAGGGCCAGCACCACGATGGGGCCGCTGGACATGAAGTCGGTGAGCGTCCCAAAAAATGGCCGGCTGGCATGCACGGCATAAAACTGCTCGGCCTGATGTTTTGAGATTTCCAGCATTTTCATAGCGAGAATGCGGAAGCCATTTTTCTCGAATTGCTCAATGATGTCGCCGACCGCGTTCTTGCGGACCGCGTCGGGTTTAATGATGGTGAAGGTGCGTTGCAGAGTTTTCATAGGTTCGGTCGATATCCTTGGTCGCGTCTAGTTGTGAGGCCCGCAGGGGCTAAAGCCCCAGGAATCTATTAGGTTCTTACGCGGCCCTGAAGGGCCGCTCTTCCACGGTCGTTCAAACGTCTACGGCTGTTGAAAGTTCAATCCAAGTTCGCCGCTGTTACGAGATGCTAAACGCTTACACCGATCGCCGCCGCCAAGGTCTCGCCGATCGCCGCCGGAGATCTGGCCACGCGAATCCCGCAAGCTTCCAGCGCTTTGATCTTCTCCGCAGCTGTGCCTTTGCCGCCGGAGATGATCGCGCCTGCGTGTCCCATGCGGCGTCCGGGAGGAGCGGTCTGTCCGGCGATGAAACCGACGACCGGCTTTTTCATGTGTGTCTTCACAAATTCGGCTGCAAGTTCCTCGGCGTTGCCGCCGATTTCGCCGATCATGATTACGGCTTCGGTCTCAGGATCGCGATTGAACAGGTCGAGGGCATCGATAAAATTCGTGCCGATAATCGGATCGCCGCCGATCCCGATGGCCGTCGACTGTCCAATGCCGCGCTGCGTGAGTTGATGGACCGCTTCGTAGGTCAGCGTGCCCGAGCGCGAGACAATGCCAATCGATCCCTCTTTATGAATCGAGGCCGGCATGATGCCAATTTTGCATTTGCCCGGCGAGATGATCCCGGGGCAGTTCGGGCCGATCAGGCGCGAGCGGCGATTCTGCAGAAATTCCCAGGCTTTCACCATGTCGAGCGTTGGAATGCCTTCGGTGATGCAGACGATCAAGTCAATTTCTGCGTCAGCGGCTTCCATGATGGCGTCGGCGGCAAACGGCGGAGGCACAAAAATAACCGTCGCGTTGGCACCCGTCTTATCGGCGGCCTCGCGCACCGTATTAAAAATTGGCCAGCTCTCGTGGGTCGTGCCTCCCTTACCCGGAGTGACTCCACCCACGATTTGCGTGCCGTAGGCCTGGCTGGCTTTCGCGTGAAACGTGCCTTCGCGGCCGGTTAGGCCCTGCACGATCACGCGCGTGGTTTTGTTCACTAAGATTGCCATAACTCCTCGCTTCTTAAGACCCAGGGGCTAAAGCCCTCACCAATTCAGGACGTCTGACGCGGCCCTGAAGGGCCGCTCTTCTACAAAATAAGCACTTCCGCAAATTTCTAACGCCATTCCGTTACGCCCGCGGTGCCTCGCGCCGCCGCGACTACTTTGTCGGCGGCGTCTTTCATGGTGTCGCTGACGACGAAGTTGAACCCGGAGTTCATCAGGATCTTCTTGCCTTCGTCGACGTTCGTTCCTTCCAGACGCAACACGATCGGGAGTTTGATATTGGTTTTGCGCGCGGCTTCGACTACGCCCGTAGCCAGTGTGTCGACGCGGAGTATGCCGCCGAAAATATTGATGAGCACCGCCTTCACACTCTTGTCGCTGAGCAGAATTTCGAAGGCGTGCGCGACCTGCTCTGAACTTGCGCCCCCGCCCACGTCGAGAAAATTCGCGGGCATGCCGCCGGCGTACTTAATGATGTCCATGGTGGCCATGGCCAGGCCGGCGCCGTTCACCATGCAGCCCACGCTACCGTCGAGTTTGATGTAGTTCAAGCTGTACTTTGAGGCTTCGACTTCCAGCGGATCTTCTTCCGTGATATCGCGCAACTCGCGCAAGTCAGGATGGCGGAACAGCGCGTTGTCATCGAAAGTGATCTTGGCGTCGAGCGCGAACAGGCGGCCGTCTGTGGTGGTGATGAACGGATTAATCTCGAGCAGCGATGAGTCGGTATCGAGAAACGCCTTGTAAAGACTGGAGAGGAACTGCACGGCAGGATTAATCTGCTTCGCACTCAGGCCAAGCGTGAAGGCAATCTTGCGCGCCTGAAACGCTTCCAGGCCCATGCCCGGGTCGATGTGCTGCTTGAGAATCGCGTCCGGATTTTCCGCGGCGACCTGCTCGATGTCCATACCGCCCGCGGCCGAAGCCATAAAAACCGGCTTCCCTTCGGCGCGGTCGACCAGAATGCCCAGGTAGAGTTCCTTTTCGATGGGCAGCGTTTCTTCGATCAGCAGGCGACGTACGATGCGGCCCTCCGGTCCGGTCTGGTGCGTCACCAGTTTCATGCCCAGCATTTTTGATGCGAGGTCGCCGGCTTCGCCTACCGACTTGGCGATCTTCACGCCACCGCCTTTGCCTCGCCCTCCAGCGTGAATCTGTGCCTTGACCACAACACCGCTTGCGCCCTCATCGAACAATTCTCTGGCAACCGCCTCAGCTTCTGCTTGCGAGGCGGCCATCGCCCCACGTGGCACAGCTACGCCATACTTCTTGAGAATTGCTTTTGCCTGATACTCATGGATTTTCATAGTGAAGCTCGCCAATTAGGAACGTCAATCAAGATCGTCAAATAAGATTCGGAAGGACCCGGCTTGCGGCGACGCACTTGGGCAGCAAACCTGTAATTCTATAGAAGGGCGGGGAAGTAGGGCAAACGTTTGCACGTGGTTGGCCCGAGTGGTCTCCCGAAAGATTCCAGTCCCATACCAAGCCTGCGACGTTCGTTCTGTTTCATACATCCAAACGACAACTTGGGATGCATCGGTGGAGCTTGGATCATAGCGAGGTTGCCAGCATGGAAATCGTGTCACTGAATGTGGCTCGTCCGCGATTGATGGTTTACAACGGGGCGACCATCAACACGGGAATTTTCAAGAAGCCTGTGTCGGGCCGCATCCAACTGCGCACGCTGAATCTGGACGGCGATCGCCAGTCCGATCTCAGCGTTCATGGCGGGCCGTATAAGGCGGTTTACGCTTACCCTTCGGAGCACTATCCATATTGGCGGCAGGAGTTGCCTGGCGCCGACCTGTCCTGGGGCGCGTTCGGAGAAAACTTCACGACAGCTGGACTGGCCGAAGGTGAACTTCACGTCGGTGATCGATTTCAGATTGGTTCTGCGATCGTGATGGTCCGGCAGCCGCGCACTCCCTGTTACAAACTTGCCGCCAAATTTCAGCGCGACGACATGCTGGAGCGTTTCCTGGTGAGCGGCCGCAGCGGCGTCTACTTTTCAGTCGAACGGGAAGGTTCGGTTGAGGCCGGGGATGCCTTCGCGTTGTTGCACCGGGAACACGAGGGAATTACGATCTCCGAAATGAACCGTATCTTGTCACAGGATCGATACAATCATGGTCTTCTCCGCAAAGCCATCGAGACGGCGGCCCTGCCCGAAGACTGGCGGGAATACTTTTCAGAACGCGTGCGTCGTTCAGTGGTCCCGGAGTAAGCCGCGCGCTGCGATCGCGGCAGACTCCCCGCATACCGTACAATTCGGCGAGACGAAATGATTCTTGACGCCCTCCATCGCATTGCGAACCATAGTGAATCGCTCGACCGTGCTGAAGCTCGCGAAGTGATGTCCGAGGTGCTGGCGGGCAAATGCACCGACGCGCAGATCGCCGCGCTGCTCATTGCTCTGCGGATGAAAGGCGAGACCGTCGAGGAAATTGTGGGCTTTGCCGAGGCGATCCGCGCCGCGGCCGCGCCGTTGCCGATTCGCGGCGCGGATGCGCTGGCGGTCAGCGGTACCGGCCGCGATGCTCTCGCCGAAGAGTCTGCGACCGATACGTCCTTGGTTGACACCAGCGGGACCGGCGGCGACGCCACCGGGACTTTCAACATCTCGACCGCAACCGCATTTGTGACCGCCGGAGCTGGCGTGCGCGTGGCCAAGCACGGCAATCGCAGCATCAGTTCGAAATGCGGCTCCGCCGACGTGGTCGAGGCTTTGGGCGTGAACGTCCAGCTTTCCGCGGAGCGCGCCGCGCAGTGCCTGCGGGAAGTCGGCATCTGCTTTCTATATGCGCCGAATCTGCATCCGGCTATGAAGCAAGTGCAGAGCGTACGCCGCGAGTTGCGCATGCGCACCATGTTCAATCTGCTTGGTCCACTGACCAATCCAGCGCGCGCTTCCGGGCAGGTGGTGGGAGTGTACTCGCTCGATCTGGTCGAGAAGCTGGCCGAAGCGCTGAGCATGCTGGGCGTGCGCCGCGCACTCGTCGTGCACGGGCTCGACGGCCTCGATGAAATCACAATTACTGGCCCCACGCGCGTAGCCGAAGCTCGCGACGGCTCGTTGCGATCTTACGAAGTGGAGCCGGAAGAATTCGGCATGACGCGTGCGACGCTACAAGACCTTGCTGGCGGAGACGCCTCTGAGAATGCTGCGACCATCCGCGCGATTCTCCGCGGAGAAAAATCGCCTCGGCGCGACGTCGTGATCCTGAACGCCGCCGCCGCTCTGGTGGCTGCCGGCAAAACGGATCGTATCCTCGACGCAGTCCCGCTCGCAGGGCAATCGATCGATTCAGGCGGCGCTGCCGCAAAGCTTAACGCTCTGGCCATGTTCACCTCAGCCATCTGACTACCCGCCGTGTAAGCCTGAGCAGGTCGTGTCGAGCCAATCGCTCTGCCCGAACCGCACCGCCCGAACGGCGCGCAAATCCTACTGTTGCGTCGGTTCGATCTTAAACACGTTGTTCCGGGTGTTGGCTTCGGGAACGCTCCCGTCGTTGACCACAATTTCCTGCGGAGCTCCGGAAACCTCCACGCGAGTCACAGCCTTATTTTTCGCACGAACTTCCATCCGCTGCATGATTTCTCCGCCGGCAAATTTCACGATGACAGGAACCTCGGCTCCGGCCGTTCCCAGGTTGTCGAGCGTGATCGTTACTATGAACGGGCCGGCCGTGGTTTTCCTTGAAAACGCAGACTCTACTTTAAAATCCGGCAACCCGCGGTCGCGGTAAACCCAGTCGTCGAAAAACCATTCCAGGTCGCGCTGGGTTTGCGCGGCGATCAGACGTGGCATGTAGGAAGGATCTTTGTCCTGCTCGGGGCGGTAGGCGGCCAAAGCCTTTTTGAGTGCGGCGTCGCCGACCATGTCGCGCAGCATCCACCAGACGCACATTGCTTTGCTGCGATAGAGTTCCTCGCTGGTCGTGTTTGCCAGCGAGTGGTTCGCTTCGTCTTCTGACCTGGGAGCGGTGGTCTGCGCATCGACTTGGCTCAGCGCAAGGCGATGCAATCCCATATAGTCGAGCGCGGCCTGGCGGCCTTTCTCACGTTCGAGGTAGAGAGCCTGCGCGAAATGGGCGAGGCCCTCTTCGATCCACGGACGAAACGACAGAAAGGAAGCATGAGTTAATTGATGAGCAGCCGCGAGACCGGCCAGCCTGGAATCGTCGTTGACCAGGGGCGTGAGCAAGAGCGCTCCACTCTCGAACGGAGCTGCGTGCGGGTCGGGAAGGTCGGCCGTTTTCGCTCTCTCGCGTGGAGTTCCAAACCACTCGGTGATAAGCGGAGCAATCTTCTCCGCGGCATCAGCGAAAGTCGTGGCGGCGACGTCGTGGCCGCGCAGGTAGCGCACCCCGATCCCCGGCCGTTCCAGCACCTGATAGTCCGCAATCACAAAAGTGGGAATGTCCAGACGCGACGACTGGTACAGGCAATCGGCGGGGCCAACTTTCGTAGCGCCAGTCGCTTCGTACACCGCCGGACCCGAACAGCTGACTCCGTTGAAAAGAATCTCAGGCGCCGATCGATCGTCGCTGGTCGGCGTGAACTTGATATGCATCTTCGATCCAGCTTCTCGCGTCTTCCACCGGCCCAGCACTTCAAACAAACTGTTGCCTTCCGAAAGATTCGCAACTTCAGTCGCGATGGGATACCACGCCACATATCCCGCGCCGCGGACCGCCGTGAAATTCGTGGCAATCTGGTCCCAGTCCGTGCTGGCCGCGGCATCCTCGGGCGTGCCGATGCGGGTGAGACGAGTCGCGTCGAGCAGGATGACGCCTTCGTACGCGATATCAAGTTCGATGGTCCCTTGCGGCGCGACCGCCTGCGGCAAAGTCACAATTGCTTCGGAAACTCCGCCAGTGTGGTCGATGTCGGAAGTGTAAGGTTGAGTGACGAATTGCACAGCCTTGTCGCCGGCCTTGATGGTTCGCCAGTCGAGTGATGACGAGACCTGCAGCACGGCAATTTTCTGCGGCGTCTGCGAGTCGTTTCGCAAAGTGATTGTGCCGCGGGCCCCGAGTCGATGTTGCTCGGGTTCGATCTGTAGATTGAGATCGTAATTGGTGATGCTGAAGGCCTCGCGGTCGAGGGTGAGCGCTTGCCCCGCCGAGGCGCAAAAAACCAGCAGACTGAGGAGGGCAAGACGCGACTTCATTTTGAATCCGAAGACGTGGAATCCGAAGATGCGCCTTTGGCGCGCCGCTGCCGCACGATTTCAAACAAGACCACCGCCGCCGCGACTGAAACATTCAGCGACGGAACCTTGCCCAGCATCGGAATCGAGACCAGGAAATCGCACTTGCGCTTCACCAGATCGTGCAGGCCTTTGCCTTCGCCGCCCAGAACCAGCGCGCAGTCCATGTTGTAATCGAGGTTGTAGTAATCCTGTGTGCCTCGTTCGTCCAGACCCACCGTCCACACGTTGTGTGCTTTTAAGTCTTCGATGGAGCGGGCAATGTTCGTGACTTTGGCGATCGGCATGTGCTCGCTCGCGCCGGCAGAAACTTTCGTTACGGTGCCGGTTACGCTCGCCGACCGGCGTTCGGGAATCACAATGCCGTTTGCCCCAGCGGCATCGGCGGTGCGCAGGATCGCGCCCAAGTTGTGCGGATCCTCCACGCCATCGAGCACGACCACGAGCGAATATTCCGCGCGCTTGGCGTTGATAACATCTTCGAGATCGTTGTATTGTTTGGCCGACGTGACCGCGACCACGCCCTGATGCGCGCCAGTTCCCGCAAGCTTGTCGAGTTCGGTGCGCTCCATGAACCGCACGTTCACGCCGAGCCGCCGGCAGTCTTCAATCAGGCGCTGCAGGCGGATGTCATGGCGCTCCTTGGCCATGCCGATCCACTCAAATGCGCGGCCGCGCGCCTTCAGCGCTTCGGTGACGGAGTTGATGCCATAGATGTAATGCATTCGTATTCAGTGTATCGAAAACAGGGAAGAGCGGCGCTTGGGCGCCGCGTTTCGCGGCTGGCTCGCACATCGTACGCGACTTCCGCTGCAGGTTTGTGAAGGGCACGGCTTCAGCCGTGCCATCAGGGCATCAAGAAGACTGGGCTTTAGTCCCTGAGGGCAAGCTCGATGTCGCCTGGCTCCGGTCGCTCGGTGTAATCCTCGTCCGCCGACGCGTATAGCACTATGCCATCGCGATCGACGATATACGTCGCCGGAATCGGCAACTCCCAGCTTTCATCGCCGTTGGTGAAGGGTAGATTTACGAAGGCACGCCGATAGACGGACTCCTGCGGCGCCGGCACACGGTAAATCAACTGAAACTGCCGCGCAACTTTGTTGCCCGCATCAGATAGCAGTGGGAAACGCAGCTTGTGCTGATCGTGCATGAAGAACGACTGCCTCACCGTCTGCGGAGAAATGGCTACGAACATTGCTCCCGTCTGCTCAATCTGCGGCAGGATGAGATTCATCGCTTCCATCTGCCCCACGCAGAACGGGCACCAGCGCCCGCGAATGAAACAGATCACGAGGCGTCCTCTGGCGAGCAAGTCAGTGGACGCAGCGGACTTGCCATCGTGATCCGCGAGTTCGAATGGCGGCGCCTTCGCGCCTACAGGCAGGATATCCGCTGCCAAATGTCGAGCTTTCAATTCCGCGACCGCTTGCGCATGAATCGTTTGCGTCTCCGCCGGAACGTACTTGGCGATCAGTTCCTTGCGCTCGGCGAAAATATCGCGCAGACGTCGCGTGTCAGTATCCGGGCTCGATTCTTCTAGAGAACGCCATTTCATAAAGTCGTGTATTTCGGGTGTTCACTTTTACACAACGCGGCGACACTGGAGTTCGTCGATTTATCCAAGACGCATTCGGATACCGTCGGCCTGGTCCCGGTTTCGCATAATCGAGACTTCAGGCTCTGCCGGGTTGACGCGTACGAGGAAGCGTCTGCCTTTAGCGAATCGTTGCATAAACTTAGGGACCGCAACGCCGATCGAGGGCTCTTCATGCAGACCCGTATATAGCTCGCCTTGGAAGCGATAAGTGTAAGGAACCTCTACCGTAAACCCAGTTGACGCTGCATATCGCGACGACGGATCCGCAGTGACAATTGCTTCTGCTGCTGGCCATTTCCCGCTGCGAATAGCACTAATCCAAGACCGAAGAGCCTGGAAAAAGTAGACCACCAAACGCATCAATCCCCACATGGCCCGCTCCTAATTATTCGCAAGAATAACTGGCTGCTGGCAACTGAGCACCGGATTACATCCCCGGTAATTTCATCCCCGCCAGCCTGCGCGCGAAGCTCGGCTTGCCCATCTGCTTGAACATTTTTTTCATCTGCGCATATTGGCGAAGCAGATTGTTCACTTCCTGCACGCTGGTGCCTGATCCGCGGGCAATGCGCTTGCGCCGGCTGCCGTTGATGACCTCATGATGGTTGCGCTCATGCGACGTCATCGAATTGATGATGGCCTCGACGCGGTTGATCTGTTTCTCGTCCACGTTGTCGGCCGCTTTCTGCAGGCCGGAGAATGGACCGATCGAAGGCAGCATGCCCATCAGGCTCTTCATCGAACCCATCTTTTTTACCTGTCGTAACTGATCTCGAAAATCTTCCAGCGAGAAGCCGTCGCCGGTCAGGGCCTTGGTGGCCATTTCCTGCGCCTTCTTCTTGTCGATCTGCGACTCGGCGCGCTCGATCAGCGAGAGAATATCGCCCATGCCGAGAATGCGCGAGACGATGCGGTCGGGATGGAACGGTTCGAGCGCGTCATATTTTTCGCCGACGCCGATGAACTTGATCGGCTGCCCGGTGACCTGACGAATCGACAATGCCGCGCCGCCGCGAGCGTCGCCGTCCATCTTGGTTAGGACCACGCCCGTCAGCGAGAGCTTTTTGTGGAACTCTTCGGCCGAGCGGACGGCGTCCTGTCCAGTCATGGCGTCAGCCACGAACAAAATCTCCGACGGATTCAGCAGCTTTTTCAGCGACTGCATCTCGTCCATGAGCTGGTCGTCAATGTGCAGACGCCCGGCAGTATCGACGATCAGCACGTCGCAGCCGGAAACGATGGCTTCGCGCCGCGCTTCCTTCACGAGACGTTCAACCGTGGCTGTGTTGGCTTCTCCAACCTCACCTTCGTAAATGTGACTCTTCACCGCCTGTGCGACCACCTTCAACTGCTCGCGCGCCGCGGGACGATACACGTCGACCGAAACCAGCAGCGGACGATGGCCTCCAACCTTGAACCAGTTTGCGAGCTTGCCCGAAGTTGTAGTCTTGCCGGAACCCTGCAGCCCGGCCATGAGCACGACCGTGGGCGGCTGCGAAGCGAACTTCAGGCGCGCCGTGTCTTTGCCGAGGATGTCGACCAACTCGTCACGCACGATCTTGATGACCTGCTCGCCGGGCGAGAGCGCGGTCAGCACTTCCTGGCCAACGGCCTTGGCGCGAATCTGGTCGATGAGCTGCTTGACAACTTTGAAGTTGACGTCGGCCTCAAGCAGCGCCAGCCGGATTTCGCGCAGCGCCTCGTCAATGTTCTCCTCGGTCAGCTTGGCTTGCCCGCGGAGGCTCTTGAACGCGCGTTGTAGTTTTTCCTGTAAGTTCTCGAACATAGAGTCTCAGAATGTATATTATCAGCGGCTGGCCAAACGCCGCTGGGCGAGTATGCTTCTCGAATACAAGATAAGGCTGATCGGCGGAGAGAAGGGAGAAATCGCCGAGGTCACCTGCGAGGATCGAGGCCGTCGCTGTCACATTGCTGTTCGCTACCGCGACGAGAAGATCGAGGAATCGGCATCCGATTTCTTCAACGCGCTTTGCCAGGTCCGGGTTCGACTCGAAAGGCAGGGCCTAAACCTGTTTTGCTATGGGTCGAGCGTGCAGGTACGCCCGTCTGGTCTGGGCAGAGATATGGGTTTGGGGATGCAGGCCTATCGGTTCGCGATCGGGAAGCATGCCCGAATCAGCAATCTGGTTTGTATCTTCGACGAGGGACCGGACATTACTCTCGCCACGGTTGCCCAGCAGGATGCGTTCTTCGAAGAGTGGCTTAAGACTGAAAAGGTCTGGTCGTAGATCAGTGCGACGTCGCGAATACTTCTTTCGCCGCGATCACCGTGTTGCTGTGAATGGTCACCGTGTCTTCCACGTTCTGCGCGTAGCCGCCGGCGTAGGTCACCATCACTGGAATGTCGCGGGCGCGCGCTACGCGGAACACGAGTTGGTCGCGCTTCTTCAATCCATCGATGGTCAGGTTGAGCCCGCCCAGCTGATCTTCTTTGTAGGGATCGGCGCCGGCGACGTAGCAGAGCATGTCCGGCTCGAACTGCCGCAGGCCGGAACTGAGTGCGTTGTCGAGCCAAGCCAGGTAGTCGTCGTCGCCGGTGCCATCGGGCAGGTCGATATCGATCGACGACGGCGGCTTATACAAAGGATAGTTATTGTGCTGATGCAGCGAAATAGTGAAGACGTCGCCAGCATGGGCGGCGCGCTGCTTGCCGCCCGGCGGGCCTTGGCGCCGCGGAATGGTTGAGGCTGACGACGAAGGCAGCGGAGCGGTCGCGGGGTGTTTACCCCCAAAGATTGCGGCCGTGCCGTTTCCCTGGTGCACATCGCAATCGAGAGTCATCGCGGTGCGAATCTTTTTGTCACGTTGCATCGTTCGAATCGCCACGGCCACATCGTGGATCATGCAGAAGCCTTCGCCGTGGTCGGGAAACGCGTGGTGAAATCCGCCGCCGATGCTTATGCACACGCGATCGGCCAGACACTGCCGCGCCGCCAGAATCGATCCTCCGGCCGCCAGCCAGAACGCTTGCACCAGATCGCGCGAGTAGGGAACTTCCATCTGCATTTCTTCGCGTGGGCTGAGCGTGCCGGTCTTCAGCTTGTGTACATACTCCGGGGTGTGCACCAGCAGGATGTCTTCATCGGCGGCGGGCTGCGGCTCGAGGAAATCGTTAGCCTCGGCGACGCCGCTGGCAATCAGCCGGTCGCGAATGCGATGGTATTTTTCGGCAGGAAAGACGTGGTCGCCGATGGGAAGATAGTAGGCGTCGCTGTAGACGAGCTTGAAGGGGAGCATCGGATGACCCTAGATAATAACTCTAAGGAGTGTCATCCTGAGCGAAGTTGGCGTCCGCGAAGCGGACGCCAACGCAGTCGACCGCGTGTTCGCGTAGAGTGGCACCGGCTCGGCGAGGAGTTTTCCAGTAAGGCGCACCGCATCGTGGGAACGCCCGTCGACATTTATGCGATAGCAAGCCAGCGCGGGGTTCTTCGACTTCGCAAGCTCTGCGCTTTGCGCAGAGCCTGCTTCGCTCAGGATGACATCGTGGTGAGGTGAACGAGAGAGCGACTACTTCTTCCGCGGCGGCGACACCGGCATCACCATCGCTCGCCGCACCGGCACGATCGCTCCCTTCGCCGGATCGGCGGCGGCATTGGCGCGGGTGAGCACTTCTTTCTGGATGTACTGCACGAACTCCTGAATCTGACGCTGCATTTCTTCCATGCGCTCGCGCATTTGCAGGATGATCGCCATGCCGCTGATGTTGACGCCCAGGTCGCGCGCCAGCGAGAGGATGAACTCCAGCCGCTGCAAATCTTCGTCGGTGTAGAGCCGCGTGTTGCCTTCGGTGCGCGACGGCTTCAGCAACCCCTCGCGCTCGTAAAGCCGCAGCGTCTGCGGATGAATCCCATACATCTCGGCCACCGACGAGATCATGTACGCGCCTTTGGATTTGCGTTTAGTCACAGGGTTTCTCTCGATTGATTTTAGAGCTGATTTTAGAGCACGATCACTCTTCTTCCTAATCCTGCTTCTCACCTGCGACGAATCGCGCCAAACTTAACCACCATCCCGGCATCCAAGTTGCGGAGGCTATTATGGACGAAAATAATGCTATCAGTGTGGTTGAAAATCTTATTGAAACCAATAAAGACGGACAAAAGGGCTATCAGGACGCAGCCGAGCACGTGAAGCGGCCGGATCTGAAAACCTATTTCAACGAGCAGAGCCTGGAGCGGTCACGCTTTGTCGGGGAGCTGGAGGGCGAACTCGTACGGCTCGGGAAACCGGATAAGAAGGTTTCCGGCTCGGCTTCCGCGTCGATGCATCGCGCCTGGCTCGACACCAAAGTCGCTCTGGGTGGTGGTGATAAGACCGTTCTTGAGTCCGTGGAAGCGGGGGAAGACCGCGCCAAGGACACGTATAACGAGGCCCTGAGTGGATCGCTGCCGGGCAATGTGATGGAGATCGTGCGCCTTCAGGCGGCCAGCGTGCAGCGCGCCCACGACAAGGCGAAGATGCTGCGGGATGCAGCGAAAGCCGCGGCGTAGTTTCAGTCGGACTGCGGCTACGCCCGCCCGTCGTCGTACAAAAGAGGACCGGGAACTCCCGGTCCTCTTTTTGTTTGAAACTTCAATTACGCTGCCGGCTGCGGCTTCTGCTCCGCCGGAACCGTCCACCCGGCCGGCTTCAGCGCGTGATTGATGAAGTAGACGACGAAGCCCGCCGCGATCAGGAGTAACCCGAAGGCGAGGAAGCTCATGTTCCAGATCTGCTCGTGCTCTCCGCGGAACACAGAAAAGCCCACCAAAAGCATAGGAGGAATGCCGATGGCGATGGCTCCAAATAAGCCGCCCGGCACGCGGAACGGCCGCGCCAGATTCGGTTCACGGAACCGCAGCACCGCCAGCGCCACAAATTCCAGCAGCAGGCTGGCGCCATAGAGAAGGATGTCGATGGTCACGAGCCGCTCAAAGCCCAGGTTCAGACACATTGCCCATCCGGTGGCCAGTGCAATAATCGCCACCCACGGTGCTCGCGATTTTTTCTGCAGCTTGCCGAAGACGGCGGGAAGCATGCCATCCTGCGCCATGGCCAATGGCAGACGCGAATAGCTCATCACCAGCGCATTGAACATGCCAAAGGCGCTGATCAATCCGCCCAGCACGACGCCAATGCGCAGCAGCGGGCCGCCCACCAGCCCGGCAATGTCGGCCCACGAACCCGTCTCCCACGCGGTGGGCTTCAGACCGGTCATCCACATCGCGCCGAACGGCAGAATGTAGCTAACGGCCACAATGCAGACCGCGACCAGCATCGCCCGCGGATAAGTCCGCTGCGGCTTTTCCACTTCGGTCGCAATGGTCGAGGCATTGTCCCATCCCATGTAGTTCCACATGCAGATGAGCAGCCCGCCCAGAATATCCATGCCCGAAGTGGTGGGCTTGGTCACGGCGTTGGCCAAAGCTCCCAGTTTGAACGGCGCGAGCACAACGATCGCCAGGAACGGCGCCGACAAAGCGAGAAACAGCCACAGCGAGGTGAGCGAAACCACTTTCACCCCGGCAATGTTCAACAGCGCGCAGGCAATCACCACCGCCAGCGCAACCCACCAGCCGCGAGCGCCATGCTGAAACCACGGGAACATGCGGGTCAGGTAGGCCACGAACAGCGTGGGATAAATCGCCATGTCGAAAATGGATGCAACCAGCGAGAGCCAGGCTTCCTGAAATCCCCAGAAGTTGCCCATGGCGCGGCGCACCCAGGCATAGTAGCCGCCTTCATAAGGCAGCGCGCTCGACAGCTCGCCGATCATGAAAGCCGTCGGCAGGCTCCAGAGCAGCGGCGTGAGCATCAAGATCAGGATCGCTCGTCCATAGCCGGCGCCATGCACGATCTCTTCGGTGCCATAGGTTCCGCCCGACACCATAAAGAAGGTGGCGGCGACCAGGGGCCAAAGCGTGAGGCGAACGAATTTTTTCCGGTTGGGGACGGCGGAGAGTTGCTGGGGATTTTCGAGTTGTCGACGCGGTGCGCTAGCTGTTGCCAATTTCTATGTCTTCCTCCTCAAGCGACTCACTCTCACCACCGCGTCTCCCTTGGTCTTCGAAATTCAATCTTCGGAAATTTGATCTTCCGAAAACGAAGACTTTCTTGCTCGCGGCTCCCGGGGTGAGATGCGATTCCCGGGCATTTCGGCGAAGTTAGTTCGCAATTGTGAGATTACGGGAATTTTCCATAGATGCAAGATTTTTTTCGATTATTTTGCAAATTTTTGTAAGCGAGCGGTGTGGTACGGAGGTAATGCCCGTCCAGAGAGACTGGGCTGAGAGTCGCGGCAACAACCAACCGAGACGTGCGCGAATCTGATTTCGAGAAGAAGTCGTCGAGGGGAAATCGTAGGCAGGGACTATGACAGGAAATCTGAGGAGGAAATCATGTTTGGCAGATTGGTCGCCAACTGGGTATACGGAGGATTTTTGGCCGGATTGTTGCTTCTGTTGATGGCTCCGGTGCTCGTGGGCTCGTGGCCAGCCGCGCTGATGGCTACCTTTCTCTGTTTGCCGGTCTACATGGTTCATCAGTACGAGGAGCACGACAACGACCGCTTCAGACGGTTCGTCAATCAGCAGATCGGGAGGGGGGAAGCTCTCACGCCCCTGGCTGTGTTCGTCATCAACGTGCCCGGAGTGTGGGGAATCATCGGAATATCAGTGGCGTTGGCGGTGACGGTTCGGGTTGGCTTCGGGCTGATGGCGGCCTATTTGGTGGTTGTGAACGGGGCCATTCACGTCATCCACGCGGTTATAAAACGAGGTTATAACCCGGGATTGGGAACCGCAATCGTCTTGTTTCTTCCGCTGGGTGGATACAGCATCGCCGCCATTCAACACGCTGGGGATGGGACGGCCCTCATGCATCTGGTCGGCGCGGGCACGGCCATCGCGATTCACGCCGCCATCATCATCCACGTATTTCGCAAATGATCGGGGGTTAGACCTTCGTCCACAACTCGGCTCGCGGATCTTCGGGATTCAGCTTGGCCAACTCGCGCAGGAGTTCTTTCGTGCGCTCGTCGCGCGGCATGGGGACGGTCACCGTGATTTCGACGATCTCGTCGCCGCGCACGCCTTCCCTGGTCGCCGAAGGCACGCCTTTTTCGCGCAGCCGCAGCTTCTGCCCTGACTGCGTCCCCTGAGGAATCTTCAGCAGCGCTCGCCCGTCAATCGTGGGCACTTCGATCTTCGCTCCCAGCGCCGCCTCGGTCGGACTCACTGGCACGGTCAGGTAGATGTCGTCGCCGTCACGCCGAAAGATAGGATGCTCCTCAGTTCGGATAATCGCGTAGAGATCGCCGGCCGGCCCGCCATGCGCCCCGGCGTTGCCCTTGCCGGGAAGCCGAATGCGCTGCCCGTCGCGGGTTCCGGCCTTGATGCGCACCTCCAGCGGCTCGGTTTTCGCGACGGTTCCTTCGCCGTGGCAGGTCGGGCAGGTCGTCAGATTCTTGCCGGTCCCGTGGCAGCGCGGACATTGCACATTGAACTTCATCCGGCCGCCGGTCTGCGTGATCTGCCCGGTCCCATTGCACTCCGGACATTTGCCTGGCGCTTCGAGAGTGCCCTGCCCGTGGCAGGTCGGGCAAACATCCTGGCGAGAAATATTCAACCGCATCACGCCGCCGCGGATCGCCGTCCAGAACGGGACGCTGACTTGATATTCAAGGTCAGTCCCAGGTTCGGGACCTTCCTCGGCCTGCGCCGCTCCGCGATTTCCTCCGAAGATTCCCTCAAAGATGTCGCGGAAGCCGCCACCGCTGCTGCCGCGGTTTCGGCTGGCTCCGCGGGCGGCGTTGTCGACTAAGTCGGAAAAATCAAACCCGCTAAAATCGTAGGGAACGCCCTGCCCTCCGTCGGTGCCGCTGCCTGGCGCACTTCCCGGAAATCCGCCGGCTCCTCCAGACGCGCCGCCCGAGCGGGCATAGGCCTCCGCGGTCGCCGGATCAATATTGTCGGAGTAGAAGCCAACCTGATCGTAGATTTTGCGCTTCTTCGGGTCGCTGAGAACGTCGTTGGCTTCGGAGAGCGTTTTAAACTTCTCCTCCGCTCCCTTGTCTCCGGGATTGACGTCAGGATGGTATTTCCGCGCCAGCTTGCGAAACGCCTTGCGGATGTCGTCCGCCGAAGCGCTCTTCTTCACGCCCAGTATTTCGTAGTAATCCTTCTTAGGGGTGTTTGCCATCGTGCGCAATCTTAAATCGAATCAAGGAAATCGAACCGGCCCGAGTTTAATTCAGAATCCGGCGCTTCTCTTTGTCTTCTACGACAATCTTCAAATCCTGGACTTCGTCCTCGTCCACATACACCGACAGGCGCCGCGGACCCGTGGCGCCCTCCACAAAAACGAGCCACCGCGCTTCATCCTCGGCGAGGCTCAAAAAATATGTTTCCCCATTCACCTGAAAATCCACTTCATCCTCCCCAAAACTTTCTTCCCTGTGAAAAGTCATCCTGAGCGAAGTTGCCGCCCGTTCAGGGCGGCAACGCAGTCGAAGGATCCCTAGCTTCATCCGGAAAGCCAGCTTCCGAGTGAGGGTTAGGGATCCTTCGACTGCGCGGGTGCTTCGCTTCGCGAAGCACCCACTCCGCTCAGGATGACATTGTCGTTACTTCTTGTTGTCTTCCACGTCCACGTATTCCGCGTCGATCACGCCTTCGTCTTTCTTGGCTTGACCGTTGCCGCTGTGGTCGCCGCCGGCGCCCGGACCCGACCCCGGCGTGGGTCCTGCTCCAGCACCCGGACCCGCTCCCGGCGTCGGCTGGGCCGCCTTGTACATCTGTTCGGCCAGCTTGTGCGATGCTGCGGTCAGCGTCTCGCGGGATTTGTCCATGGTCGCCTTGTCGTTCGACTCCAGCGCCTTCTTGGCGTCGGCCAGGGCATTCTCGACATCTCCGCGCTCTGAGCCTGAGATCTTATCGCCCTGCTCGCGCAGCATCTTCTCGATGTTGTAAACCATCGAGTCGAGCTGGTTCTTGGCTTCGATCGACTCGCGCTGCGTCTTGTCCTCAGCCGCGTGCGCGTCGGCTTCTTTCGCCATGCGCTCGACTTCGTCCTTCGACAGGCCGGAAGACGACGTGATGGTAATCTTCTGGTCCTTCTGCGTGGCCGTATCTTTCGCCGTCACGTTCAGAATGCCGTTAGCATCGATGTCGAACGTCACTTCAATCTGCGGCACGCCGCGCGGAGCCGGAGGAATCCCGGTCAGGTGGAACTTCCCAAGAGTCCGGTTCTGCGCTGCCATCGGCCGCTCGCCCTGCAGCACGTGTACTTCAACCGAAGTCTGGTTGTCGGCCGCGGTCGAGAACGTCTCCGTCTTCTTCGTCGGAATCGTCGTGTTGCGCGGGATCATCGGCGTGGCTACGCCGCCCAGCGTTTCAATCGCCAGCGACAGTGGAGTCACGTCGAGCAGCAACAGATCCTTCACTTCGCCGCCCAGCACGCCACCCTGAATCGCGGCGCCAATCGCGACCACTTCGTCGGGATTGACTCCCTTGTGGCCTTCTTTACCGAACAATTCCTTTACCAGCGCCTGGATGCGGGGCATGCGCGTCTGTCCGCCAACCAGCACTACTTCGTTAATCTTGCTGGCCTCGACGCCCGCGTCTTTCAAGCACTGCTTGCATGGACCCACCGAGCGCTGGATGATGTCTTCGACCATTCCTTCGAGCTTGGCCCGGGTCAGCTTCTTAACCAGGTGCTTCGGTCCACTCGCATCCGCCGTGATGAATGGAAGATTGATCTCAGTCTCCATGGTGGTCGAGAGCTCAATCTTCGCCCGCTCGGCCGCGTCGCGCAGGCGCTGCAGAGCCATCTCATTCCCTTTGCCTCTGAGATCCAGGCCTTCGTCCTTCTTGAATTCGTCAATGAGCCAGTCGACGATGCGCTGGTCCAGGTTGTCGCCGCCGAGGTGGGTGTCGCCATTGGTGGCCTTGACTTCAATCACGCCCTCGCCGACTTCCAGCACCGAGATGTCAAAGGTTCCGCCGCCGAAATCGTACACGGCGATCATCTCGTCTTTCGTTTTGTCGAGCCCGTAGGCCAGTGCGGCCGCCGTCGGCTCGTTGATAATGCGCTTCACTTCGAGCCCGGCAATCTGGCCGGCATCTTTCGTGGCCTGGCGCTGCGCGTCGTTAAAATACGCGGGCACGGTGATGACCGCCTCAGTCACTTTCTCGCCGAGATAATCTTCCGCAGCCTTTTTCAGCTTCTGCAAAATCAGCGCCGAAATCTGCGGCGGCGTGTATTCCTTGCCCTGTGCTAGCACCGCGACGTGGTCGCCCGATTGGACAACCTTGTAGGGCACCATCTTGATCTCTTCGGTGACTTCGTCGTAGCGGCGTCCCATGAACCGCTTGATCGAATAAACGGTGTTCTCAGGGTTGGTGATGGCCTGCCGCTTGGCCACCTGTCCGACCAGCCGTTCGCCGGTCTTGGTAAATCCGACTACCGAGGGCGTAGTTCGCCCTCCTTCTTCATTGGGGATCACCTTGGGCTCGCCGCCCTCCATGACCGCCACGCAGGAATTGGTAGTCCCCAGGTCAATTCCAATAATCTTTCCCATAAAACGCTCCTTGTAACAGCTAAGTTCTTTTAAATCAATGCCGAGATGATTGCGTCAAGCCACATGCTAAGACTTGAGTGGATCGTTGTCAAGGTTTAGATGCTATGAGGATTGAGGAAGTTGCGCGGATTTAGCTTCGAAAACGTTGGGGCGAGGCCGTAGACCCCTGGGACCAAGGTCTGGCGCGGTTTCTGGCGGCCAGCTCTTTTCATTGACATGTGCTCCACATGAAAGTAAGCTACTCACATGCCAAAGATGATTCAACTTCGCAACGTACCTGACGCCCTCCATCGCAGCCTGAAAGCGCGTGCCGCTATGGCTGGCATGTCCCTCTCGGACTATCTGCTGTCAGAAATTAAAGAGATTGCGGAACGGCCGACAATGGTGGAGCTACGCGACCGTTTGCACAGCCGCAAAGCGGTTACGGTCTCGCTGGATACGGCACGCCTGGTAAGAGAAGAACGCGAGGCGCGGTGATCGTGCTGGATGCATCCGCTGCGATTGACTGGCTTCTTCAGACTGGCCCGGGAAAACAAATTGAGAATCGAATCTACTCCCGCGGCGACTCCCTTCATGCCCCGCACCTTCTGGATCTTGAAGTGGCGCAGGTCTTGCGCCGGCTGGTTCGGGAATCTACAGTGTCGGCGGCGCGAGCCGATCAGGCACTCCAGGATTTACTGAGTCTGCGTATAACCCGCTATCCGCACCACGCGTTTCTGCCAGAGATATGGCGGCATAGACATAACTTGTCGGCCTACGATGCGGCCTACTTTGTGCTTGCTGAAAATCTCGGAGCAACTCTGATTACGCGAGATGCACGCCTCGCTTCCGCCGCATCTCGTGGTGTGGTCATCGAATTGTTTTAAGTACTCCCCAAGCGAGACGATGATGATCGGGGCTGGGGGTCTTAGCCTAAGGTTTTCAATGGCTCCAAGTTCGAATTCTGAGAGTGCCCCGTTCTGTACGGAGCACAGCACTGGCCCCGGCGAGATGCCAAAGAGCCGCAAATCTAATTTGAGTCCATGAATTTTCGATGCTTGCCAGACTCAGCCAACCGCGCTAGGGTTGTAGCCATGAGCGATTTGCGAAGCCAGATAAAAAGTCTCTCCGCCGCGGAGAAGGCAGAGCTGCTCGATACGGTCTGGGAAAGCCTGGAAGCGGACACCGTTTCAATGACTGACGCGCAACTAACGGAGCTTGATTACCGTATCGCCCGGCATGAGCGGAACCCCGCCGATGTCGTTCCGTGGGAGCAAGTGAGGGCGGGCCTTTTTAAGAAACCGTGACACACGCCGTCGTCTGGATCCCGGAAGCGAATGAAGATTTGCTCGACGCTCGCGCGTGGTATGACAACATTCGCCCTTCACTCGGGGAGCGTTTCGCCTTAGCCGTCGAAGCCACGGTCGAGGCAATCGCGGAACATCCAGTTCAGTTCCCTGTGGTCCACCGGAACCGCCGCCGTGCGGGCGTGTGGCGCTTTCCTTACGGGATATTCTTCGCGCTTGAGGAGAATCGGATCGTTGTGATTGTCTGCTTCCATGGCAGACGGAATCCGAGACGCTGGCAATCGCGGTAGCGTCGTCGATCGATCCAATACGCTCAGGAGCGCATCCCGATTTAGCTATTCCGCCTCCACTACCCACAACGGCTCCCCGCCCTGCGAGTGGTAGAAGCCCCATCCTGCCAGCGCCACCACGCTGAGCAAAGCGAGGGCGGCCGTGCTCATATACCACGCCGAAAAGTCGGCGGTGAAGGGCACGTTCGCCAGCATATCCACGGTAAATGCTCCGACCGCCAGAGGTACCAGCCCGAAGCGCAGCACGATCAGCGCCAGGACGCCATAGACGAGGAGAAGCACGGGGAAGTTCGCAGCCAGATGACGCGAGCTCTGCAACGACTTCAGACCGACGTAGAGCGCGACAAACAAGACCGCCGCAACCCGCTCCGTGCGCGCGACCTTGAGCCCGACCAACCGGAACAGAAACTCGACCACCACCTTCAACCCCAGCAGCACGAAGAAGAATTGCAGAGTGCCGAAGATCGCATTCGGAAACTGCACCAGCCACTGGCCGAGCGCTTGACGTCCTCCGAGCAAATAAGCCGCCGAACTTAGCTGGGGCGCGGCGCCCGTGCGGGCTAGCGGGATGTTGCCCCCCTCAATGATCACCAGCCAGAGAATGCCGAACGCAACGCCAAACAGAATGTCGCGCCCAACGACGGGGTCCCGCAGCTGGCCGGAGATCAGGCGACTCCAGGAAATGATGGCCTGCGGCCAGTTCCGCCGAATCCACGGCTCGACCGCCAGATACAGCATCCAGGTTGTGCCTCCCCACAACAGCGCGCCGGCAATATCGAGGATCAGGTATCCGAAGGTTTGAAAGCCAGCCACAAAGTGCGAGCGACAAAGCCACAGTCCCATTTGCAGGGCGATCATCACAATGGCCAGCCGCAGCGCTCCTCCACAATCGCCACGACCATGACGGTAATTGCGCCGCGCCAGCAGCCCGCCGCCCACCAGGATGGAAATCAGGATCGACAGCCCGATGATCTGCGCGATCCAGTTCTTCTCTTCGTCCGCGGATTTTGCAGCGACCATCCGCCACGGCTTATTCCAGTCTCCGATCATGGCGAAAAACACGGGCTTGCCGTGCCAGGCCGCGGCTTCCACGCGCAACGGACGCGTCGATCCAGGCCACACGCCTGTCCAGGCCGCGCGCGCGTCGGCCATGCCCAGCGAAGTCCACTCCGGCTGCGCCGGCTGCAGCTTCGATGCATCCACTTCCGCGGCAGAAAACAGAGCGCTCCAGTCCGGCGGGACATTGGTTGGAACCCCGGATGTCGCCGCGGCCTCTTTCTGTGGCGGAATCGCCTGCAGATAAACCAGCCTGCCCTTGGCGTCGAGCTTAACGTTGACCATGCCCGAGAGCGTGGTCGCCGGATCTTCTTCCGTGATCACGCCCGGAACCAGGAAACTGTCGCCATAACCGCTGGCTGCCAGCAGGTCCGGACTCTGCCGGTACCAGAACTGCAGCATGGTCGGCCGCCCGGCGAGCACTTCATCCCAGTTGGCGGGTGTCTTGCTTTCCTTTTCCACGGAGTCCTGGAAATTCGTGTCGTAGTCGAATCCGAAAGCGCTGTCCGCCGGCTTCTCCGGATAACCGACCTGCGTCAGGATCTCGCGCGCCTTGTGCGCCAGCACCTCGGGAGTTTGCTCCAAGTGCATCTTTTCAACGCCGCTATAACGCACGCTGAGGTAGATGCCGACGGCGAGCCCCAGCAGTATCGCGACGAGGCAGGTGACTGCGATGCCGGGTCGCAGGCCCGTGGTTTCACCCGAGGCCGCGACTAGTTGCGGCGACGGCGTTTCTCCCGCGGCCAGTGCCGCGGCCAGCGGATCTCCGCCGGGCAGCGCCGCAGCGACCGCCAGCGCGGTTGCCGGACGCGCAGTGGGCTCGGCCTCAAGGCAGCGCAGAATCACTTTCTCGACAATCGGATCAAGATCCTTGACCACCGACGACGGCCGGCTCGGCGTACGCTCCGCGCCTACCAGAGCGAGCTTCGCGGCGGAATCCGCGAACGCCCGCTTGCCCGTAAACACTTCGTAGAGCACGAGCCCCAACGCATAAATATCGCTGCGCGTGCTGACTTCTTTTCCCGCCAGCTGCTCGGGCGCCATATACGCCGGAGTGCCGCTGCGCACCTCATTCCCGCGGATGTCATCGGCCACGCCGGCCAGTCCGAAATCGGTGATCACCACATGCCCGCGCCCGTCGAGCATGATGTTGGCCGGCTTCAGGTCGCGATGCAGAACTCCCTTGGTATGAGCCGCGGCAAGCCCGGCGCACAGGTGTCGCGCGATGTCGAGTGCCTTGTCCGGAGGCAGTCGGCCGATGCGACGGAGCAGGGAAGCCAGGTCTTCGCCGTCTACATATTCCATGGTGAAGAATGTCTGGCCATCCACTTCACCCACGTCATACACGCGGCAAACATTAGGATGCGAAACCCGGCGAGCCATTCGTACTTCGTTGCGAAAGCGTTCGAGTAATCCCTCGTCGCGGCTGGCGTCATCCGGCAAAAACTTCATGGCGACGGCCTGGCCGAGCGTCAGATCGTCGGCGCGGTAGACCTCACCCATGCCGCCTTTGCCGAGCAGGGCGATGATGCGATACCGCGACGCCACCAGCCGCCCCGGCAGAAACCGTCCTTCGTTCAATAGGTATTCCGCGGAACTGGAAGGGCGGGAGGGTGACCTCGAAGACGACTTCGACGCCGGTCGCGGCGGCAACGGTGAGGTCGCAGTGGCAAAGTCGAGCGTCACCACGTCGTCGGTGTTCGCGACCGGCCTTCCGCAAGCAGAGCAGAAAGCAACGTTGTCTGGCAGTTCGATCCCGCAGTTTGAACATTTGACCATGAAAATTTCCCGCTCCAGTCTACTCCAGACTCCAGACTGAGGACGCCCCACAAAATCAGGTGGCCCCGGACGCATTCGTCCGGGCTCTTTGGACAGTAGTGACATTTTTCTCGTACCGAACAGCTTTGGCCTATATGAGGGCGGATGAATGCGTCCCCGCTACGTGGGGCAGGTCTGCTTTGTTACCATCGCAACGATGACTTCACGCTTCGCCCGCTGGCTGCGGGATCCTTTATTTCTGCTGTGCCTGACCGCAGGATTGCTCGCCTTCGTTGTGCAATCCGGCGAACTCGGCACGGCCGATACCATGCACCGCCTGCAGACCACGCATTGGCTCTGGACTTCGCAGCCTCAGGTGTTTCCCAACGAATATCCTGAGTTCGGCCTGCCCGGCCGCGGCGGCCAAATTTTCAGCTGGTACGGGATCGGCCAGTCGTTGCTCATGCTGCCCGCCGATCTGGTGAGCACCTGGGTTTCGCACTGGTCCATCTTTTCCGGCTACGAGGATGACCCTGCCGTGCGCAGCATCCTGGTCAGCTACAGCACCAGCATTCTCGTCAATGTGCTGACGGCGTTGATCGCCTTTCGCCTGCTGCGCCGGTTTAGGTTCAGCGTGAACGAAGCCGTGGTCGGCGTGCTGGCGCTGCTGTTCTGTACGACTCACCTGCACTATACCCAGAACATGCAGGAGAACAATTACATCCTGCTGCTCACCCTGACGGGACTCTCTTACCAATATGACTGGCTGCGCAGCGGCAGCGTGCGGGCGCTCCTCGTTGGTTCGCTGGCGCTGGGACTGAACCTGCTAACCCGGCTGACTTCCGGCCTGGACGTGATCGCCGGCGGAGTTTTCCTGCTGATTTTGCTGTGGTTTGAACCCGCGCAGGACCGCGCTTTGCGGCGACGCCTTTTCGACTACTGCAAAGTTGCCGCTCCTGTCTACGCCTTTTTTCTGGCGATCGACCGCATCTATAATTTCTACCGTTTCGGCTCGTGGACCGGCACCTATCTCCCGATCTTCGCGCGAGTGTCGCGCCAGCAGGATCCAACTCTGCCCGCAAACTTCCCCTGGAGCACGCCTTTTCACGAAGGCGTTCTCGGCGCGCTGTTCAAGCCGGAGAAGTCGATCTTTCTGTTCGATCCTCTGCTCGCGCTCGCTCTTGTCTTGCTGGTTTTGTTGTGGAAGCGGCTTGGCTCCGAGGTCCGCGCCTACGCGGTGACGTCCCTGCTGCTCGTCGCCGGCTACATCAGCTTCTATGCGCGCTACGCCTATTGGGCGGGAGACTTCTCCTGGGGCGACCGTTACGTTTCGTCTGCGGTAGAAATGGTGGCCCTGCTCGCTCTGCCTTTGCTGGTGAGCTATCGCGCGAATCTGAGTCCGTGGATCTGGCGCGGCAGCCTTGTCCTCATCGCCGCCAGCCTGGTGATTCAAGTAGCGTCGCTGGCCTTCTGGCTGCCGCTCGAAATCTACCAGATGGAGACTTTCGGCCATCCCACGTTCGTGATCGCACTGCGCTTCAAAAACATCGTCGCCTTCGCTCTCGGCAAAATGGACGCGTGGGGCCTGAACACCGACGAAATGACCTACGACAAGTGGGACTATGCGCACATCACGACCTGGAATTGTCTTCCCTTCCTGCTGCGGAGAGTCGGAGCCGCGCCGCGCTGGGTATTCGACACAGCCTTCGCGATATGGATCGCCGGGATCGCCGCACTGGCCGCCGTACTGCTGCGGATTCGGAGCCTGCTGAAAGCTCCTGCCTCGAAGAGATTGAGTGCCGTTTGACTGTGTGGCCTGCCGTGGTAGAATGGTAGAATGCTGAGGTAGACAGGTAGAATCATGAGCTTGAATATCAAAAACGAGGAAGCTCACCGGCTGGCCCAGGAATTGGCCAGAATCACGGGCGAAAGCATGACCGTCGCTGTAAGTGAGGCGATTCGCGAGCGCCTGGAGCGGGTTCGCCGAAATTCCGGGGAGGACCTTGCGGAGCGGATTCTAAAGATTGGAAGAGAGTGCGCGGCCCACCTCAAGGAGCCCTTCAAATCCATCGACATCGACGAGTTGCTCTATGACGAGAAAGGAATGCCCAAGTGATTCTGGATTCGTCGGTGATCGTCGCGATCCTGCGCGCCGAGCCGGAGGCGCGCGAATTTTCGCAGGCGGTCGTATCTGAGCAGTGCCACATTTCAGCGGCTAACTATTTGGAAGCAGCCGTCGTCATCGACAGTGGAAAGAGCGCGATCTCCAGCCGTCGCTTCGACGAATTTTTTCGTGCATCGCGCATTGCGGTGGAAGCCGTAACCCCCCGGCAAGCGGAAATCGCTCGTCATGCCTACCGCGATTTCGGCAAAGGACGTCACAAAGCAGGACTGAATTTCGGCGACTGCTTTGCCTACGCGCTGGCAAAAGAGATGGACGAACCTCTGCTGTTCAAAGGGACCGATTTCGCACGGACCGATGTGGAAGTCGCACAGGTCTGAAACCTTGCTACTCCACCGTTACCGACTTGGCCAAGTTCCTCGGCTGATCCACATCGCAGCCGCGCCGCACCGCAATGTGATAGGCCAGCAACTGCAGCGGGACAATTTCCAGGATCGGCGACAACTCTTCCGGAGCCGCCGGAACGTATACTACGTGATCCGCCGCTTCCTTGATTTCTTCATCGCCTTCGGTGGCGAGCGCGATCACCACTCCCGACCTCGCCTTCACTTCCTTCAGGTTCGACATGGTCTTCTCGTAGCGCAGCACCGAGCCGGGATTGTTCACGTCGCGCGTGGCAATCACCACCACCGGCAGATTCTCGTCAATCAAAGCGTTGGGCCCATGTTTCATCTCGCCGGCGGGATATCCCTCGGCATGAATGTAGGAAATTTCCTTCAGCTTGAGAGCGCCTTCGAGCGCGATCGGATAATGAATGCCGCGCCCCAAAAACAGGAAGTCATGAACTTTCTGGTAGCGCTTGGCCAGTTCATCGCAAGCTGCGTCATGCGCGAGAACAGTTTCCAGTTTTCCCGGAATGCGCGTTAGTTCCTGCATCGCCGCCTGTGCCTGCTCGGCCGTCATCGCACCGCGCACCTGCGCCAGATACATCGCGAAGATGTAGAGCGCGGTGAGTTGCCCGGTAAACGCCTTCGTCGAGGCCACGCCAATCTCCGGCCCGGCATGCGTGTAAACGGTGCCCGCGGCTTCGCGCGTAATCATCGAACCAACCACGTTACAGATGGCAAGGGTCTTCGATCCCCTGGACTTCGCCTCTCGCTGGGCAGCGATCGTGTCTGCCGTTTCGCCCGACTGCGAAATCACCAGCGTGATCGTGTCCTTATCCACGATCGGGTTCCGGTATCTCCACTCGCTGGCGTAGTCCACTTCCACCGGCACGCGCGCCAGCGTTTCAATCATGAACTTGCCTGCTTGCCCGGCATGCCAACTGGTTCCGCAGGCGATGATATTGATTTTGGTCGCGCTTCGGAACTCCGCCTCGCTGATCTGCATCTCGTCCAGGAAAATGTGGCCTGTATCCTGCGAGACCCTGCCCAGAGTAGTATCGCGAACCGCGCGCGGCTGCTCGTAAATCTCCTTGAGCATGAAATGCTTGAAGCCGCCCTTTTCCGCCAGAATCGGGTCCCAGGTCACATGCTGGATTTGCCGCCGGACGGGTCTTCCGTCGAAGTCAGAAAGATGTACGCCGTCGGTCGTGACCACGGCCATATCCCCGTCGGCCAGAAAGAAAATGTCGCGCGTATGATTCAGGATTGCCGGCACATCCGACGCCACGAAGTACTCGTCGTTGCCCAGTCCTATCACGGCCGGCGGCCCATTGCGCGCAGCCACAATCTTGTTCGGCTCATCGCTCGAAATCACCGCGAGCGCGAAAACTCCGTTGAGCTGTTTCACCGTCTGCCGCACCGCATCTTCGAGCGTGGGCCGCCGGCCGTTCGAGCTGGAGGAATATTTCTCGATCAGATGCGCAATAATTTCCGTATCAGTCTCAGTGGTGAATTTGTGGCCTTCCTCGGTCAGCTTCTTTTTCAAGCTGAGATAGTTCTCCACGATCCCGTTGTGCACGACCACGATCTTGCCGGTGCAGTCGCGGTGGGGATGCGCATTCTCTTCCGTGGGACGTCCGTGCGTGGCCCAGCGCGTGTGCCCAATGCCATAGGTGCCGTCAAGCGGCTTCTGCCGGATCACTTCTTCCAGGTTGCGCAGCTTGCCCTCGGCGCGCCGCAGCTGCAGGCCATCTCCGTTGCCGCCGACCGCGATGCCCGCCGAGTCGTAGCCCCGATACTCCAGCCGACGCAGTCCCTCAATAATGATGGGAACTACACTCTTCTTACCAACGTAGCCGACAATGCCACACATACTGAGACCTCGAATAGAGAAACCGCAAAGGATTTCCCGGCCAGGTCTACTCGAGTCTTCCTACTCGACCCCGAGAACTACTCGGCCAGGGAGAAACGGAACTCTTCAATGACGGGATTGGTCAGCACTTCACGGGCGATCCGCTCAACTTCAGCCTTTGCCTCAGCCGGCGCGAGTCCCCCGTCCAGCGTGAGCTCAAAATACTTCCCTTGGCGCACACTCTCCAGACCCTTGTAGCCCATCTTCTTCAATGCGCCCTGAATGGTCTTGCCCTGGGGGTCGAGCACACTTTTCTTGAGCGAAACGTAGACGTAGGCTGTCATGCGCAAACATTATACGTGACGGGGTCTGAGGCCGGGCTCACTTACTGAGCTTCTGCTCCAGATCGGTCAGCGTATCTTCGAGCAGCTTGCGATGTCGTGGATTCTGGGTCGCCTCCAACTGCTGCAGCACTCTTTGCCGCGACAACCGAAGACTCTCTTTCTCCCGCCAGCGTGCCGCTTCTTCGGCGCTCAGCGGGGCTGGCCGCTTGGGCGATTTCTCGCTCGCCTCCTCCTGCTGCGCTTCGACCGACTTGCTCTCCCAGCCTCGAGCCACAGCACGATTATAGTTCCCAGCTATCTTCAAACTACTCTTGACTAACTACTCTTGACTCTTGCCACGAATGGGACTAACGAAAGAAAACCGTTTCTTTTCTGAGTTTCGTGGTTATAATAACCGCGGTTCGGGGGCGACCGAACCAGAGGCTGGCCTTTTGAGGGGGAGGCGGCCAAGGCGGTAGCGTGTACCCCTCAAGCGCGCAACGCTTGAAAAAAATTCAACTGTTGGGCGAGTCCATACTCTCCGGTGTGGTAGCCCTCCTGTTTCTTCCTGATTTTTCCTGCAGCCAACCAAGCAACCCTTCGGCGGAGGTTCCTCCCCATGCCGAATGAGCGCGAGTCTTTCGGAGCGGACGAACCGATTCACCTCGCGCAGGGCCAGGCTCTCAGCGAGCAAGAGAAACTGCTCGCCAACTATTTCAGTTCAGCCTCGGTCGGCCTCTCCATTCTCGACTCTCAAGTTCGCTATTTAGCCATCAACAACACGCTCGCAGAAATCCATGGCATTCCGGCTGCCGATCACCTCGGCAAGACAGTTCGCGATATCCTGGGGAATTTCGCAGACCTGATCGAGCCTCAATTGCAACGCGTGTTCTCCACGGGGGAGCCGGTGCTGAACCTCGATGTCTCCGCCATAGTTACGTCGCGAACCGGGAGCGGTCACTGGCTTGCGAACTACTTCCCCATCAAGGATCACTCGGGAATGGTCACGCGAATCGGCCTGGTCGTAGTCGAAATTAGCGCACAAAAAGAACTCCGCCAATCGCTGAAAGACGTCAGCGGCAAGCTGCGCAAGGAGATGGGCCGGCTGCAGATGCTGCTCGATATCAGCAGCATCATGGCCTCAACCTCGGACATGCATCAGGCGTTTCCAAAAGTCTCGGCCCGCCTCCGGCGCGTCCTGCGCCACGAGTATGCCGGCTTCGAGTTGCACGATGCCGGCACCGGGTTGTTGATCCGTCAGGCCGAGGACTTTCCTATGGGCAAAGGACTACTGTCCGCCCTCCAAATCAGTCCCCACAACAGTCCCGGAGGCCTTGCTCTGCGCGAGGGCACTCCGCTGATTTTCTCGAAACAGCAGATGCAGGGCTTCGAGGCCGAGATAACGAAGAACCTTCTTGCCGAAGGTCTTCGGTCCCTGTGTTGCGTGCCGCTTTTCCGGCCCAAGGGCGCGTTGGGAGTTCTGGTGTTGGGCAGTACCCGAACCGACGCCTTTCAACCGGAAGACCTCACGCTGCTCAATCAGGTTGCCGCCCAGTTCGCCATCACCCTTGAAAATCAGAGAGCTGCCACCGAAATCGATGAGCTCAGACAACGTCTATCGGACGAAACAAAATATATGGCAGGGGAATCTCGTTCTACAGGCGCCTTCCCTGAAATTGTTGGCGACAGTCCGGCCCTGAAGCAGGCATTGGATCAGGTGGCCACCGTCGCTCCCAGCGAGGCTACCGTCTTGCTTCTGGGGGAGACCGGCACGGGCAAGGAGCTGTTCGCGCAAGCCGTCCATCGCCTCAGCCGCCGCAAAGACGGCCCTTTCATCAAGGTCAACTGTGCCGCCATTCCTACCGGTCTGCTGGAGAGCGAACTGTTCGGCCACGAGAAGGGCGCATTCACCGGCGCCGTCAGCCAGAAGGTCGGACGCATGGAACTCGCCCACGGCGGAACTTTATTCCTCGACGAAGTTGGCGAAATTCCCCTCGAACTGCAACCCAAACTTCTGCGTGTTCTTCAGGATCAGGAGTTCGAACGGCTCGGTAGCAACCGCACCATCAAAGTCGACCTGCGCCTGGTCACCGCCACCAATCGCGACCTGGCCCAGAGCATGACCCGTCACGAATTTCGCAGCGACCTCTTCTACCGGCTCAGTGTGTTTCCCATCCGCGTGCCCGCCCTGCGCGAGCGCCGCGACGACATCCCTCTGCTGGTCCGCCACTTCGTGCACAAGTTCACCCGGCGCATGAACCGCAGCATCGAGACCATACCCAGCGAAACCGTCAAGGCGCTGAGCGAATGGTCGTGGCCGGGCAATGTTCGCGAGCTCGAGAATCTCATGGAACGCTCGGTGATCGTCAGCGAGGGCCACACCCTGCGTGTTCCGTTGTCAGAACTGCGCGGCGGCGGCGCACATGCCCCGATTGCGCCAGATCGCAGTCCAGACTCGACTCCAGATCACAGCCTGGATAACGCCGAGCGCCAGCACATCATTCGCATCCTCCGTGAGACCAATGGTGTGCTTTCCGGGCCCGGCGGCGCTGCTCACCGGCTCGGTCTGAAGCGCACTACACTTCAATCGAAAATGCAACGCCTCAAAATCACTCGCCGCGATTACTCGAGTTCGTGACCAGAGTTTCCCCTGGAAATTGACGGGTGACGACTAATCGGCAGAGGTGCCGACTCGGCGACAGGCTCACATTTAGCGTTTTTTCTGGCTCATTTCGGAACCTGTTCCAAACAGGGAAGTTCGACGTTTCCCGTTTTCCGCCCGTTTGCGGCACCCAACGTGCATTGCTCTAGTGCATTCTGCCTCTGGCCGGCGAGCGCCTTTTCTTTACCTCCCCAGAAGGCCTCGGTTCCAAACCAGCTATTGGAGCTCGGTGCACGCGGCCGATTCTTAGGGAGTTAGAAGTGGCAGCATCGAACCGATGTCAACCGCTGAATTCAGGCGCTTCCCCCCGCCTTCTGCCGGCAATCTCGCGCCCACCCAATCCGCGAGGTTGGGCCGTCGGCGATCATGCCGGCCTCGCCGCAGGATGGGCATACGCTCCGCAGGAATTGACAACGCCCAGCGGATCGAATCTGGAGAATCCGTCCCGCGATCTACCATCGTCCCCCCAGCCTTCCCCCAAACCCCATCCGCAGGAAGTCGATCCCTTCTACCTGTTTGCTTGTCACCTCGAGTGGGAACAGCATGAGGAGCCCAGTGCCGCCTGGGAATTGTTGGCTGCGGCGCGGAGTTCGCACAGCGATACTCGCGCCCACGCCCGGGCCCTGCTCTCCAGTTCGCATCATCTGGGAGGATTAGGAACGGGTTCGGGGTGCGTCCCCAAGAAGAAGCGGTCGACCGCTACGGAGCCCAACATGAAGTCGCCCAACGATGATGAAATCATCGACAACTGTCTCGAGTGTACGAACCCTGCGAACGGCTTTTTTTGCGGCCTTTCTGAATCGGCGCTGCGCTCGTTCAACGAGATCAGCCACAAGAGCGTTTTGCCGGCCGGCGCAATCCTGTTTGTCGAGGGCCAAAGCCCACGCGGCACGTTCATCCTCTGCTCGGGCAAAGTGAACCTGTCTACGACTTCGCGGGAAGGCAAGATTCTGATTCTGAAAACCGCAGAAGCCGGCGAAGCCCTCGGGCTGAGCGCCACGATTTCGGGCGTAGGGTACGAGTCGACCGCCGAGACTTCCACCCCCTGCCAGCTGAGCTTTCTGGATCGCAATCACCTGCTGGAACTCATGCAGTCGCACAGCGAAGTCGGCTCGCATGCGGCGTTGTGCTTGAGCCGCGACTATCAATCCGCCTATCGCGACATCCACGATCTTGTACTCACCCGCTCGTCAGCCGGCAAGCTGGCGAGGTTGTTGCTGTCCCACTCCCCCACGCAAGTCTCGGAGGAGGCCGAGACTCGCATTCAGTCTGCGATGACCCATGAAGAGATGGCGCAGCGCATTGGCGCGTCCCGTGAAACCGTGACGCGCCTTCTGAGCGGCCTGAAGAAGAAGCGGTTGATTCGTCTCGATGGATCGACCCTGATCATTCGTGACCGCACTGCGCTGAAGGCCATCGCAGTGTAAGCCTTCCCCCCTAAGACCGGAGGACGGTTTGCCTTTCTCTCGCCGTCCTCCGGGTTTTTTTGAAGTCTGGCTGGCGGCGCGATTGAGGAAGGTTACGAGTCTGGGAAGAAAGGAATGTATTCCGGTATGCTGATCAACGATCTGTTGTGGCTGGTCGAACGGAAAAACGTCGACCGGAAAAACGCCGAACGAACAGAGTCCGAACGAGCACGGGACGAAGGAGCCTCCGGCGAGCCCAGCCACGTCGATTCGCCAAGCCCCGGCGCAGAATAGCAGCCTCAGGCTCTAGGTCCACCTCTGCCAGAGTACATCTCAGACAGCACAAGTCACAGGCGAAACAATTCCCGCAGTCGCTTGGTCTGAGCCCGGCTCACCGGGACCTCAGTCTGCTTCTTGTCGTCCATCCGCAACTGGTAAGAGCTTTTGAACCACGGGACGACTTCCCGAATGCGGTTGATGTTCACCAGGTAAGAGCGGTGCGCCCGCCAAAAAAGATTCGTATCTAAACTGTCCAGCAGTTCCTCGAGCGTGCGGCAGTTGGATTGCCCCTCCATGCCCGCTGGCCCTCCCGTCACCACCGTAATCACGCCGTCTTCAATCCACGCGTAACAAATCTCCCGCTGATCCACCAGAAACATCCGCCCGACGGTCTTGAGCAGGATTTTCGTGGCCGGCTGTTTCTGCGACTCGATCATCCGCACCAGCGTCTCGATCTTTTCCGCCGGCAGGGCATTCGATTCCTGTTTGGCCCGCGCCTTCTGAATGGCCTGCGCCACCCGTTTCTTGTCAAACGGCTTCAGCAGATAGTCGACCGCGTTCACTTCAAACGCCTTCACCGCATACTGGTCAAACGCGGTAGCGAAGACAATTTTGGGCAGCGGAACTTTTTTGTCGAGCAGTTTCTTGATCACGCCGAAACCATCGAGCCCCGGCATCTGCACATCGAGAAATACCAGATCCGGATTATGTTCCTTGATCAGGTTGACGGCTTCCAGTCCGTTCTTGCCCTGGGCCACGATATTCACGTCGTCGGAATTTTTCAGCAGGTAGGCGAGTTCGTCGCGGGCGAGTTGCTCGTCGTCCACGATCATTGCGGATAAAGACATGCAGGCTCCAGAGCTTACAGAAGGTCCTGCGACGAGTATAGTAGCCAGAATTTCCAGACGCAACGCGGAACCATGGCGTCGTAGGAGGATCTCATTACACCGACGGAATTGTTATCCGGGTTCGATTGGCGGAGGGCCGGTTGAAATGTAATCGTCCTCACCTTTTTCCGCCGACTTCCGAAGTTCCCGATAGCGTCGCCAACTCCGTCTCGCCAGAAGAGGAACCAGCATCCACCCCACTGGAATAAAGAGCAATCCACTCCACCAGTCCGATTCGTGTTCGCGCATGCGGTCAATCACATAAAAGGCCCCGAACACCATGATCAGTACGCCCGGGATGCAAAGTTGCAGCGCCGTCCGGAATTGCATCAGGGCCGCAACGCGAGCGCGAGCACGCTCGGCTGACTCGGGATGCGATCCGACGAGTCGATCGCGCGCGTACAAAGCCAGCGCAGCTAGGGCTACAACGGCTGCCAAACCTACAACGGCTATGGCGATCGGCGAAACCGAATTATTCATGCCAGGATCAGGCCCTACGACCCTACTGCGGCCGCTGCATCATGCTGCCCATATCGAACCTCGTATATCCCGCCGGAATCTCAAACAAGCCCGCCGGCTGCGAACCTTCCTGAATATTGCGAAGTTCCCAGCTTGCGTTCTTGCCTGCCCATTTCACAGGGAAGTGCAGCTTGGGGTCGACCCAAACATCGCCCGTGTCGCCCTTCGCATTCGTGCCCTCATACTTGACCGTGTTCCGTCCGCTGACTGTCTCGCTGCCGATTTTGCGGCAACTTCCACCTTTGTTCTGCGGCAGTTGCATCAAGTCTGCGCACGCCGCGTCCGCGTCGCCGGTGCGGAAGAAGTTGTAAGCCGTGCGCTGGCTGGCCATTTGCGGCGACAAATCCATGTACATGTGTTGCTGGTTCATCAGCACGGTTGTGGTTTGCGTCATCAGATTCATGATGACCACTCCGCCAGTGCGCGGATCTTTGTTCGCCGACTCAAACCTCACCTTGTCCTTGGAGAAGTAGACTTTCCCGGTGCTGCCCTTCTGCGCATCGAACATGTCGGCCGAGAACTCGGTCTGCGCAAGTGCAAAGCTCGCAGCCAGCAACAGCGCAATCAAACAGGAAGTTCGCATCGCCGTTCGCATCATAGTTTGGGGCGTCTTCCGGATCTTCGTCTGAATCATCGATGGAAGCATATCCGTCTCCTTCAGGGTGATGGCTGTTCCCCTTGGGCAGGGGAACGCCGGAGAAAAGAGCGGAAAAAGCATATCAGAAGAAATCGCCGCCGGAGGTGCGAATACAGGTTCAGAGAGAAGCCGACGTGGAAGAGCGGCGCTTCAGCGCCACGAAGAGATTCTAAAAAAATCGGGCTTCAGCCCTGCGGTGCGTCCCAATCTTCACAGCCAAAAACCAAGAGCCAAAGGCCAAGAGCGCCCTTCACACCGCGCTCTCCAGCGCCAGCGCCATCCCCATGCCGCCGCTCACGCACAGTGTAGCCACGCCACGCTTCGTATTGCGCTTCATCATCTCATGCAGCAGCGTCACCGTGATGCGCGTTCCCGTGCATCCAATCGGATGCCCGAGTGCGATCGCCCCGCCATTCACATTGAGCCGGTCGCGATTGAAATTCAGGGTGCGGTCGCACGCGAGCACCTGCGCCGCAAACGCCTCGTTCAATTCGATCAGCCCAAATTCGTGCAACCGCAGATTGTGTTTGTTTTCGAGTTTGCGCAGCGCGGGCACCGGACCAATCCCCATCGTCCGCGGATCCACGCCCGCCGAAGCAACCGCCACAATCCGAACCAGCGGTTTCAAATTGTTCTGCCTCACGAAATGTTCGTTCGCCACGACCACCGCCGCCGCCCCATCGGTGATCCCCGAAGAATTCCCCGCCGTAATCGTTCCTGGTTTCTCTTCGGAGGCAGAAAACACAGGCGCAAGTTTTCCCAGCTTCTCCATACTCGCATCGGCAAACGGATGCTCGTCCCGCGCAAAAATCGTGTCACCCTTTTTTGCTTTGATGGTCACCGGAACAATCTCCGCATCAAACCGTCCCGCCGCAATCGCCCGCGCCGCACGCGTTTGCGACGCCAGCGCAAATTCATCCTGTTCTTCTCGCGTAATCTTGTACTGCTCCACCAGCACCTCGGCGGTTTCGCCCATCACCATTTTCGCCAGGGGACAGAAAAATCCATCGCGATACATTCCGTCCACCATCTCCTGATTGCCCAGCCGGTATCCCCAGCGCGCCCCATCGAGATAATAAGGAACCCGCGACATCGACTCCGTCCCACCCGCCAGCATGCAATTCGCATCGCCGACCGAAATCGACTGATACGCCAGAGCAATCGACTTCATCCCGGACGCGCAAGCCATGTTCACCGTAAACGCCGCAACCTCCTGCGGCACACCGCTGCGCACCGAAATCTGCCGCGCCACATTCGGACCGCCGCCAGCCTGCCGCGCACAGCCAAAAATTGTCTCATCCACCTGCGCCGGCTCGATCCCAGCTCGCTCCATGGCAGCCTTGGCCGCAACCACGCCCATATCCGCTGCAGTCAGCGAAGCCAGCGCCCCGCCAAACTTCCCAATTGGCGTCCGCACTCCAGAAAGAAGATAGATCCCAGGCAACGCACACCCCCAAACGCTTGAGTCTAGCAAAAGAAGAAAGGAGATGAGATGGTTGGTCCGTTTAGGCAGAGGCAGGTGTGCATTGAATCAGACGACAGCGGTCAGTCGGGAAGTTTCCAGTCGAAAGCCAGCGGGACCGTCACTCGATCCTTGGTCCACTCCAAATCATTGATCTGCTGCACCATCGGAATTTCCGCTTCATCGAGCAAATGCCCCGATCGATCGTAGAGTCGCACGACGCCGGGCGCGTCGCTGCCCTGTCCGGGCATGGTGGAGTGCCAAGTCTGGCGCCGGTAGACAACCAGGCGGAATCGCGAATCTGGACTGTTGATAACCCGATACTGCGCCAGGTGCACTCGTTGCCAGATCGCGAAGGCGGCGATCAGCGCCACGACGGCGACCACTAAGATCACCACTCGCTTCTTTGTACCCGGGTTTGGCGCAGACATGTTCATAGAGCGATGCTCACACCACCGACGTTCACGCGATGATGTTCATACCACGAAAGAATCCGGAGGATTGATGTCTAGTTGCTTCACGTCGGAATAGACCAGAAAGTCCCCTCCTTTTGTGTTGGCAGTCCGCCAGTCGCGAAACTTTCCGTTATCCGCTTCGTTCCCACTCATCATGGGTCCGGCGCTGGCCGTGTTCGAACTCTCATCCCACCATCCCAGGATCTGGTGACCCTCGAAATCGTAGGAGTCCCACACATGAAAGCCAACCGTGTAAAGAGTGACGCGAAGCTTGCCGACTTCAGGAGCAATGTCGAAGACCAGCGGCACAACGTAGATGCTGAAATTGCCCAGCGCCGCCTCCATGTCGTCAAAGTCGGTCACACCGGGAACCGCTTTCAGATTCACGTGCAGCGGGTGCTGATCCACGGCGCTCTTACCGGAAATGTCCACGCACTTGTTCGAACTCGGTCCCATCCCTAAAGCACGAAGGCGGCTCGCGAAAACCGGCTTGGCCGCAGCGCTCATCCAAACCTTGTCGCGCACCATGCTGTCGAACACGGTCTTGGCGCGGGGAAAAGTCAGCACCCAGGAATCCATCTTGATCGTGGTTGTGTCCGGCGTGGTGTAGGCCGGCATGGTCGCCGAGGGCCCAGCAAACCACTCCTCCATGAGTTTCGCGCCGTTGAACCACTTGTTGGCGCGCATGATCCCCGGAATGTTCGTGATCGAAGTCAGGCCCACAAATCCGCTCCTTACGAAGGTCCGCGTCCGTTAGTCGCGAGGATTCTAATAGCGCGGTGGTGGAAGGGCAACCCCGCAACCCCGACTTGGTTTGATTTTTCGGGGATGCCGCCTTGAGAGTCGCGTCCTAATTTGACGCTCTGGATTTGCAATCCTCCGTGAGGGCGAACGTGTATCCCAGCGTAAGATCGCTAGGCCCAGTATCATCAGCTCCTTCAGTCCCGCCCACCGATGAATAGAGAGCCATAGCGGCGGCGTTGTTGCGATCCGTCAAGACCCACGCGACAACGCAGTGGTGGACGCGTCCCACCTCGAACAACGCCCGCAATACAGCTTTGCCCAGCCCACGAAGACGATGCGTCGGCGCAACGGCCACCTCGTTGATCCACAGTTCCGGCGGTTTGTCGGGATGGATGTAGTGGACTCCCGACGCGAAACCGACCACTACCCCATCGTCGCTGGCAACCGCTATATGGTGTCGAGGGTCTTCAAGAAATTCCCTGGTTAGTTCCGGGTCGATCGGGTTATCGAACACCTCCGCTGCGACGTTCGTAAGAATGCGGTCATCGCCGCGCTGAAGAACCTTAATTTCGATGGCCATAGCGGTTACCTCTTTCGCCCAACTTACAGCCGAGTCTTCCTAAAATCAAATAGGACACTACCGCGTTGAAGCGCCTCTTGCCATTCCGCCTAACCTCCGGCATAATAAGAGTTTGCCCCGATCTCACCGGACTCTTCCGGAACAAGGATATAAGACCTGTGTTAATGATTCGTCTGGCGCGCCGTGGTGCGCGCAAACAACCGCACTATCGCATTGTGGTCATTGAGAAGGAGCGCGCCCGCAACGGCCGTCCGGTGGAAGTGGTCGGGACCTACAATCCCCGCACCAATCCCGCCAGCGTCGAGATGAAGCGCGAACGCGTCGAGTACTGGGTGTCGAAGGGCGCTCAAATGTCGGATCGTGTGAACAAACTGTTCACCAAAATTCCGGCCCCGGCCGTCGCCTCCGTAGCCTAGGATTCACATGGGTGGCCCATCCTTTCGCGTTCTTTGCGAAAGGATGGGAATCGCTATCCTCAAGCACCGCGAGAACAACTAAGTTATGACTGAGCCCTCTGGAGATGTGCGCGCTCTCGTTGAGCTGATTGCGAAATCGCTGGTCGATGCTCCCGACGAAGTCTTTGTCGAGAAATTCGACGACGACGTCATCGAACTGGAAGTCGCCGAAAGCGACGTGGGCAAAGTCATCGGACGCCAGGGACGCACCGCTCGCGCTCTGCGCGCTCTGTTGAGCGCCGCCGGTCACCGGGCTCACAGGCGCTACACGCTCGAAATCATCGAGTAGACGTTGAGTGCTGAACCCAGCGGCGGGCGCGATTTTATTACCCTGGCCCGAGTCGTGAAGACGCAGGGCCGGCATGGCGAGGTCGCCGCAGAGATACACAGCGACGTCCCAGACAGACTCGCCGCGGGCATGAAGCTGTTCGCCCTGCCGAAGCCAGAGCGAGTTGCGGAAAAAGCCGCGCGGCGCGAACTGGAAGTCGAAGATTTGTGGCCGCACAAAGGCCTGGTGGTCCTGAAATTCCGCGGCGTCGATTCCATGAATGACGCTGAGTTATTGATTGGATCAGAACTGCAGGTCCCTAGCGCCGAGCGCGCGGAGTTGGAACGGGGCTGGACGTATGTCAGCGATCTGATCGGCTGCGTAGTCGTCGATCACGGCCGTGAAATCGGCCGCATCGAAGACGTTCAGTTCGGAGCCGGCGAAGCCCCGCTGCTGATCGTGGCCGACGGTGCGGGAAAAAAGTTTGACGTACCCTTCGCCGAAGCGTACCTGGAAGGCGTGGATATAGCGCGGCGGCAAGTGCGCATGAGCCTTCCCGAGGGCATGCTGGAAATTAACGCCCCGGTGACGGCCGAAGAAAAGCAGGGACAGACAGGACCTGAAAGGGCGCGGCTTAAGCCGCGCCGCAGAGGCTCCAAGAAATAGCAACATTTGGCGCGGCTGAAAGCCGCGCCCTTTCAAGGCAACATTTCGGATTCCGCAGGCTTGTAAGAACAGTGTTGTACGTACAGGTTCGTAAGAAATGAAGGCCGACATTGTCACGATTTTTCCGGACTTCTTTCGCGGACCGTTGGATCACGGCATCACCCGCCGGGCTTGCGAAATGGGCCTGGCGAAAATCGAAGTCCACGACCTGCGGCAGTTTACGCACGACCGGCACCGCACCGTGGACGACCGCCCCTTCGGCGGCGGCGAGGGCATGGTGCTCAAGCCGGAACCGATCTTTGAATGTTTGGAACCGCTGCAGCTTGCTTCGCGCGAGCAACGTTTGGCTGGCGGTGCAAAGGAAAGCGTCATCCTGCTTTCGGCGCAGGGCCAGCGATTCACGCAGACAGTTGCCGCGGAGTTGGCGACGCTCGATCGCATGGTCCTGATCTGCGGCCGCTACGAGGGCGTGGACGAGCGCGTGGCCGACTTCATCGCCGACCGCGAGTTGTCGATCGGCGACTATGTGCTCAGCGGTGGTGAACTGGGAGCGGCCGTAATTATCGAAGCGGTCACGCGGTTGTTACCAGGCGCAGTCGGCAACGAAGCTTCCACGCGGCAGGAATCGTTCACCGCGCATGAGCCGAACGAAGCTGGCGAGGTTACGGAAAACGCAGCGGCGGATTCGACCTGCGGCTCCGGCGGATTGCTCGACTATCCGCACTACACGCGCCCCGCGGATTTTCGCGGGATGCCTGTACCGGAAGTTTTGCTGAACGGCGACCACCAGGCAATTCGCCGCTGGCGCCGCGAACAGGCCTTGAAGAAGACGCTTCGCAACCGTCCGGATCTTTTGGATGGCGCGAAGCTGAGCGAGGAAGACGAAAAGATTCTGGCGCGCATCAAGCAACATGGAGCTAGGTGAATCGGTACCGCAATACAAGATAGTTCACTGTCAGACGCATGGTGACAGGCGGCAAGCTTTTGTTTGTGACCATCTATTACGCGGAACGCGTCAAGGCTTTTTCGCCAGCGAGGAGCCGGGAAATCCGCACCCTGATGCCTGGTGCTCCGTCTGCGACCAGATTCGGTCAGCTCACGGAGACGCTGACGGTGAGTGGAATGAGAAAAGCGAAGCGCTAATCAAGGTCAGGCTCGTGTGCGGAGACTGCTATGAGGAGATCAAAGCTAGAAACGTCCTAGCGGTCTCTTAACGAGGAATCACGATTTTAGAATTCAGAAGGATAAAACGACAATGTCAAACCTAATTATCGAAAAGCTGCTGGCCAAACAGAAACGCACAGACATCCCCGCATTCCGTCCCGGTGACACCATCCGTGTCCACGTGAAGATTAAGGAAGGCGATAAGGAACGCGTGCAGGCCTTCGAGGGTGTGGTCATCAAGCGCGACAACGGACCGCAGGCCAGCTTTACCGTGCGCAAAATGAGTTTCGGCCAGGGCGTAGAGCGCATTTTCCCCGTTCACTCGAAAGTGATCGACAAGGTTGAACTGCTGCGCTCGTCCAAGGTTCGCCGCGCGCGCCTGTTCTATCTCCGCGAACTGCGTGGCAAAGCGGCCCGTCTGCGCGACGTAGAGAAAAGCTAAGAGTTGCTCGCCTCGGCCGGGGGCTGTGTGGGGCAGGGTCTTTGACCCGGCCGGGCCGAGCGGAAGCTCGGCTCGCTTGTGTCTTGGCTTGGGCTAACCAGCCGCTGCCAGCGGCTCGGTCGCTACTTCCACAGCGGCAAAGTCCTCAACCCGCTTCGTTTTCAGCTTGCTCAACACATAGCTGAGCAACGGACGGTCGCCGCGCCGGATTTCCTGAAACTCCAAGGTTGTCCACCAGATATTTCACCTGCTCCAAATCATTTTTGGATTTGCTCTTTTCCGGGACCAATCCTCTTGCACGAATTTGCGCTCTCGAAGAAGATGGTGAGCAACACGTGTCTTCCTAATAAACTCCTCTGTGATGAAGTCGTCATCCACACGAACGCCCGCGCGAGCATCCGTCCGAAACTCGAAACGAAGTCTGTCGCCGTCGGCTGCTAAGCTGCGGCTGCTGAAGAGGCTGCGCTGCACGCTGCGCTACGAGAAGCAGGCGTGGGCGGCGGGCGCGCGGCTCGTCGCGGGCGTGGACGAAGTGGGACGCGGCTCGCTATTCGGCTGCGTGGTGGCGGCGGCGGTGATTCTCGACCCCACATACCGCGTGCGCGGGTTGCGCGATTCGAAGTTGCTGTTGCCGGAGCGTCGCGAGGTGCTGGCCGAGCGCATCCGCGAGCATGCCGTGGCGTGGGCGGTGGCGGCGGTGGATGCGGCGCGCATCGATCAGATCAATATTTATCACGCCTCACGCGCGGCCATGCGCGAAGCGGTGATGCGGCTTACGCCCACGGCTGACCACCTGCTGGTCGACGCCATGCGTCTCGACTGCGAGCAGGCGCAGGTGGCGATCATTCATGGCGATGCGCTCTCGGCGTCGATCGCGGCTGCGTCGATTCTCGCGAAGGTCGAGCGCGACCGCATGATGTGCGAGTGGGACGCGGTGTTTCCTGCTTACGGGCTGGCTTCGCATAAGGGATACAGCACGCCGAAACATCTGGCCGCGCTGCGGGAGTTGGGGCCGACGCCGCTGCACCGGCAGTCGTTCGCGCCGGTGTGGCAGAACCCGGTGCCACAGGAGGCGTTTGCGTTTATGGCCGAGGATGCGCCGGATGAGATAAGTGCTGAGGATCTGGCGGGTTAGGGCGAGTGGGTAAGATTTACATTATGTTCCTGCAGGAACATTGTTTACAATTATGTACATACAATAATAGAAGTATATTGGCGCGTATGAAAAATAAGAAACAAGCAGCGAAGAGAGCGGAGAGCGAACGGCGGTCTGCAAAGTCATCGACTGCTGACGCACGGGCGAGGACTGGACGGCGCAAGGGGCTCAACTCGCGGGCTTCGGCCAAGGAGTCGAAGCGGCATCCGGTTTCGATGGGGGAAGTGCTCGAGTACTACAAGCCGCTCAAGAAGCCAGTTACGCTGCGGCTGGACGCCGATGTGGTGGCGTGGTTCAAGCGCGATGGACGGCGCTATCAGACGCGCATCAACGCCGCACTGCGGAGGGTGATGGAGCGGGAGATGAAAGACGAGTAGCCGAGAAGGAAGAGCTGGGAAAAAGAAGATCATGCGAAATCTATCCGTTTTGCGACCGATGGTGCGACTGCCTGTCTTATTCACAATCCTGACGCTGGCTACCGGAGTGGCCAGCGTTTTGACCGGGAATGTTCGCGCTGTCGCTCAGGCGGTGGGCGCCTCGCCTGCAGTGAAACCTACCGAGCTGCGAATTGCCAATGCGCCGATTCCGATGCGCGTCCTGGTGCAGAGCCCGGCGGAGACTGAATCCGAACTGCAGATCATCTGCCTGTTTCGGTCGGACGCGTCCAACACCTTGCACGGCTCGTTGATGGAGGCGAACGAAAAGCTGAAAGGCCTGCTCGATCGCATTCGGAAACCCACGTTGTTTCGCGGCGAACTCGGCGAGACTTTGTTGATTGATCCACCTGCCGGCAGCCTGGCGGCGAAGCGACTGCTGATGATCGGTCTCGGCGATTCTGAGACCTTTACGGCGGAACGAATGGAACTGGTGGGCGCGATCGCGTATCGCGAGGCTAGTCGACTGGGCGTGGCGCGTCCGTTTTTCGCACCGACGGTGATCGACGGAGGCGTGACGACGTCTGCACCCGAGCAGGTGGCGGAGCAGTTTATTCGTGGCTTCTTGCGGGCGGCGCGCACGGAGAAAGTTGTGGGAGACGGCGCGGCTTCGCCGAGAACAGTTATTCAGGAACTTACGTTTCTGGCTGGTCCGCAACACGCCGCTGACGCGCAGCACGGAATCGAAAAGGCAGTTGCCGCAGATGCTGCAAAATAGAACCACAGTGCTTGGGTCACTTGCGGCCGAAAGGCAGGTTCCTCGATCGCTCTCGCCGGTTTCACCGGCTGCGAGCGCCTCGGAATGACAAGTCAGTCGGGCGAGACAGAGTCTACGGGTTGAGCGTGGAGTCGAGTCGATCGAGAAGTTCGGTGTTCTTCTGCAGGGCGCGTTCGAGGATTTCTGCTTGCTGTTTGGCCGTGGGCCAGTCCTGGGCTTCGACGGCTTCGGTTAGTCCTGGCAATTCGAGGTGGGCGTAGGTGAATCTTGCGCCGTAGAGGATGTGTTTGAACCAGGGGCGGCCGGGGATGCCGTCGGGGTTCAGCCAGTTGCGCTCGACTTGCATCATGCCGTGGTTCAGGGTGAGGGCGAGTTTGGGGTCGATCGGGCCTGAGGCTAGTTTTGCTTTGAGGGATTCGTTCAGTTTTTTTCCGGCGGCTTCGAAGGCGTCGATTTCTTTTTCTACTTTACTCAGGTCGAGTTGAGTTGGGTTTTTCGAGGACGCTTGCACAGTTCCATCGTCTGAAGCAAATGCTTGGTGGAAACTCCCTGATGGGCTGGAGGCTGCGCCATCGTGAAAGGGATCCTTCGACTGCGTGGCGGCTTCGCTTCGCGAAGCCGCCACTTCGCTCAGGATGACAGAGGATTGAGTGCTGTGCGCGATAACGAGCCTATTTTTGGTTGCGAGCTCTTGCACGAACTGGCGGACGTTTGCGGCGTAGCCGGAGAAGTCGAAGGGCAGCAGGTCGGCGTTGGCCAGGCGGAGGGCGGTTACGCCCCAGAGTTGGCTCATTAGCGTGTGATATTTGTAGCCGGGGTCGCCGAAGTGGTTCATCCAGTAGAAGTCGTCGTAGCCGGAGTGGTAGACGCCGTAGTCGCCTTCGAATCCGAGGCCGATTACGGGCATGCCGATGAAGTTTAGAAATACCGTGTGATCGCTGCCGCTGCCGATGCGGGTGTCGGCCAGAGTGGTGTTGGCGGCGCCGGAGTCGAAGGGGCCTGATTGGGTTCCGGCTGCTTTTTCTTGCGCGATAGTTTCGGCCCAGGCCGCGTAGAGAGTTTTGTTGGACGGATCTGGGTTTTGCAGCGTGCGCGTGGTTTCTTCGAGCATGGGCGCTAGCGAGGCGACGGCTTGGCCGTGGAAGTTGGGGCCGGACGTGGCTTCGTCGACGTTGATGTAGGCGACGGCTTTGGTGCGGAGGTCGTCGGCGAATTGTTCGCCCCATTCGGTGGAACCGGTGAGACCGACTTCTTCGCCGTCCCAACTGCAGACGATGATGGTGCGGCGGGGGCGCATGCCTTCTTTGGCGAGTTGGCCCAGGGCGCGCGTGAGTTCCATCATGCTTGCGGTGCCGCTGCTCGGATCGACGCCGCCGAAGACCCAGGCGTCGCGGTGGTTGCCGAGGACCACCCATTCGTCGGGCAATTCGGCGCCGCGGATGCGGCCCTCGACTACGTAGTAAGGCTGGGTGCCGTTGTCCATTTCAATTTTGAGATGAACTTTTACGCGCTCGCCGCCCAGGTGATATTGAAACGGTAAGCCACCTTGCCAGCTTTCTGGCGCGACGGGCCCGTCGCCTTTCATATTTTCGAGTAGAGGCTTGGCGTCGTGCCAGGACAGCGGCAGCGCCATAATCTTCGGCGCGGAGAGCGCTTGCTCGATGGGAATTCGTTTCGCCCCGGGGATTGAGGCCCATCCGGGTGTCTGCGGATCGCCGGGGACCATGAAGTCGTAAGTGATGGCGCCGCGCTGAATTTTATATTCGGGGCCCCAGGGGCCGTCGGGATCGACCTTACCTTTTTTGTAGCCGTCTTCGGCGGGGTCGCTGTAGATGAGGATTGCGGCGGCGCCTTCGCGCTGCGCCGTTAGCGCTTTGAATCCGCGATAGCTATACGGATTGGAATAGCGGACGAGAACGATTTTGCCTTTGACACTGATGCCGTTTTTGCGCAGCACGTCGTAGTCTTCGGGATTGCCGCTGTGGGCGTAGACCACGGGCGCGGTGACTTCGCCGGAGATCGACATGCCGAGCCAGGCGCTTGAGATCGCGGGATTCTTGGAGTCGTCGTCGCCGGGGAGCGGGGCTTCGCGGAGGACGGCTGTGTAGTGGGTGGGCGCAATGATTTCCAGCGAGGCGGACTTTGGGTTGGTGCCGTAGACGTCGTAGCGGCGGATGATAACGTCTTCGAGTCCTTGCTTTTTCCATTCGTCGCGAATGTATTCGGCGAGTTCGTTGTTGCGCTTCGATCCGGCGACGTGGGGCTCGGCGGTGAAGATGCGGTGCTGGCGGCGTTCTTCGTCGGGAGTGGGGATGGATTTGAAGCTTTCTTCTACGGCGGTTTCGCGCGCTGCGGAGGTGGGGGTGAAGCCGAGGATGGATTGGCACCGAGCGGTGGCCAGAAAAAGAAAAACGATGGCTGCGTAGCGGAGCGGGGTCATGGGCGGATGCGATTGTACCGCAGGGAAAACTACTGGCCCATTTTATTGATCGCTGACCAGAGATAGTGAATGGCGCCGATCGTTAAGATCACGATCACGGCCACGATGAGTGCGTATTCGGCGATGTCCTGGCCGCGGTCGTCTCTCGGCATGAGCGGCATCTATTGCACTCCTTCGTAGGAGCTTCTCGGAGCCGTCTATTCGTCTCGCTTAGGTTGCTGCGGTGCATCGCACGGCCCGACCGGGTCAGGGACCACACAATCAAACCCACACAATCAAAAGCAAGGCGCTACTTTGCTTTCAGGATGTCGCTTAACAGGTCCGGTTTTGATTCGTCGCGGACCAGGTGGGGATATTTTTCGCCACCGTGGTAGTCGATTTTGTAGGTCTTGTAGTAGTCGGTGTTTTCGACCAGGAGTTCGATGGTAGTAGTGCCGTCTTTTGCGGCTTTCAGCGCGTCTTTGAGGACTTCGGGAGAAAAGCGGCGGCCGTTGACTGCGACCAGCTTCATGCCGGGGCCAATGCCGGCCAGGGCGGCGGGCATGCCTTCGATGGTGTCGGCGATGTTGCCGTCGGCGCCGAGTTCCAGGCCGAGCGAGTAGCGCGTGCCGACGAAACGGCGTCCGCGACCGCCTTCCATGGGTGACGGAGTTTCGTCGTAGACGACTTTCCATCCGCTGCCTTCGACTCCGCCGAGAGGGGCGCGGGCGCCGTGATTGGTGAGGCGCTCGGTCCAGAAGGCGCGCCAGTCGTAGGGTGCGATCTGGTTGAGCGCGCTGACTACGTCGTCGAAGGTGTAGGGCTTCAGCATCGGTCCGGTCGAGGGCGCGCCGTGGAAGAGGTGGCAGAAATCGTCGATCGACTTGGCGCCCTTGGTTTGCTGGCGAATGATGACGTCGACCCAGAGCCAGTTCAGCGTGTCTTCTTCGTAGAAGTCGACTCCGCGGCGCCAGGATTCCCAGGCGCGGGGAGAGAAATAAAGTTCGGGGGCGGCGTCGGCAGTGTCTTGCAGGTTGCGCCATTCGCGGCCGGGGGTGTGATCGAGGGCGGCGGCAGTCATGGCCAGAGTATCGCGGTCCTGGTCGGCGGTGAGCAGGCCGCTGCGAGCGGTGAGCACGAAGCCGAGATAGTTGGTGAGGCCCTCGTAGACCCAGAGCAGATCGTCTTGCATAGGCTGCTGGTAGTCGGGCGTGGCGAGGCCGGCGGGACGGCGGAATTTTCCGTTCCAGGAGTGGACGTATTCGTGAGGCAGAAGTCCGGATGACTGTTTGCGCGCAGTTTCGTCGACCAGGGCGTTTTCGCTGACGCGGCTGTCGTCGGATTCGTGATGCTCCAGGCCGAAGTGGGCGACGTGATCGCTGAGCGTGTAGAGGAAGTGGTAGTCGCGGTAGTGGTGGGCGCCGAAAAGTTTCTGCGCCTGGTCGACCAGACTCTTGTAGTGATCCCAGACTTCGGGAGGTGCGTCGAGGGCGGCTGCGCTGTCGGCGGCGATGTCCATCTCGGTGACGGGATCGCTGGCGAGGGGAACGACTTTTAGGAATTCTCCAGTGATGACGGGCGAGTCGACTAGCGTCGTGAGGGAAACAGTCGCGAAGTGGATTTCATTTCCGGTCTGGCTTGAGATCGGAAGCGGAGTGCCGAACTTCCATCCGTCGGGAAGTTTCAGGCTGGCGGAGTAGTTGATGTCGTCGGACTTCCAGCCTTTGGGATAAAGCAGGACCTGGTTCCAGCTGATGATGGCCAGTTTGTCGGTGGCGGAGGAGCCGGCGGAGAATCCGCCTTCGAAGGTTGCGGGTGAGAGGAAGTCGAGTTCGGCGGCGATCTCGGTTGTGCCGGCGGGGACTTCGACGTGGAGGGTGAAGCCGTCGTCCAGAGCGCGGCGCCATTTCAAGGTCTTGCCGGCGGCGGAAAATTTCAGGCCGGCAAGGTCGATGACCGGGCCGTCAGGGGCGTGCTCGCCGGGGATCCACTTGGGGTAGTAGAGCGTGAGGTCGCCGGGGGTGGCGGGAATCTTCAGGGAGGCGTGGAAGATTTTTCGGGGGGCGTGGGTGGCGTCGACTGCGATGGTGACGGTGGGCGGGGTTGCCGGCGTTGCGGCGAACGTGGAAACTGCTACGAGTGCGATGCAGACTGCTCCCAAGGTTTTTGCGAGTTTCATTCTTATGAGGCCCCCATGTGTTGTGAAGCGAATGCCTCTGATGCTGCTGCGAAGTGCAAACTATAGCAGTCTGCGACCGCGATGGTACAGAGGGAGAACTCCCTGATGCGCATGCCTCTCGGGTGACTGAGGGATCCTTCGACTGCGCGTCGTCCGCTTCGCGAACGACGGCTTCAGTCAGGATGACAGAGGACTCGGGCGCGGCCTGGCTGTCAGCGGAATGTTGCACAGGCGTGGTCGCTGCTATGATTCCGCTGATGGCGCGGCGCGGGAAATTTATTACCTTCGAAGGGCTGGACGGGACGGGCAAGAGCACGCAGATGCGGAAGCTGGCGGCGGTGGTGCGTGCGGCGGGACATAAAGTGGTTGAGACGCGCGAGCCGGGTGGAACGGCGACGGGAGAGAAGATTCGCAAGGTGCTGCTCGATTCCGGCACGGCGGGGCTGGCGCCGCTGGCGGAGATGGCGCTGATGTTCGCATCGCGGGCGCAGCATATTGCCGAGGTGATTGAACCGGCGCTGGCAGCGGGGAGCTTTGTGCTGTGCGATCGATTTACGGATTCGACCGAGGCATATCAGGGCAGCGGGCGGCGGCTGGGGAGTGAGGTGGTGCGGGAGTTGCATCGGGTGCTGTGCGGGAATCTACTGCCGGATTTGACGATTCTGCTCTATTCGGACGCGGCGGCCAGCGTGAGCCGGGCGCGACGCCGGAATAAACGCACATCGAAAGCCGCGAGCCGCGGGCACGGCGACGAGAATCGCTTCGAACAGGAGACGCGGGCGTTTTTTGCGCGGGTGCATGAGGGGTATGTGGCGATTGCGAAGCGGGACCATGCGCGGGTCACGGTGGTCGATGCGCGCGGGACGCCGGGGCAGACGCATGCGCGGATTGTGGAAGTGGTGCGGAGGAAATTGAAGTTGTAGGAAAGTCGAAAGTTATTTCACCACAGAGTCACAGAGACACAGAGAAAACCGCAATTCATTATGAAAACGAAGAACCAAACCCCAGCTTTTGGAATTTCTCTGTGTCTCTGTGACTCTGTGGTGAACAAGGTCTATGCCATTTTCTGATTTTTACGGGAACACGGAAACGGTTCATCGCTTGCGCGATATGATCGCGCGCGAGCGGTTTCCGCATGCGGTGGTGCTGGCGGGCGGGCAGGGAGCTGGGAAGTACACGCTGGCGCTGATGCTGGCGCAGGCGCTGAATTGCTTGTCGCCCACTGCCGCTTCTCCAAATAAGACCGGCGGGCTGCCGGACTTTTGTGGGAAGTGTGCGAACTGTGTACGCATTGCGCAGGCGGCTGATTTGGATTCGCGCTTTGCTGAGGCGGTGGAGGCGCGCGAGAATCTGCGCGAGGCTGACAAAAAAGAGACACGGCTGTTTGTGCAGACGCATCCGGATGTGCTGATCATTCCGCCGGATCCTCCACAGATGATGATTAAGGTCGACCAGGTGCGGCGGGTGATTGAGACCATTTATTACCGGCCGGCGGAGGGTCGGGAGCGGGTTTACATTTTTACGGACTCGGCGTTTATGAAAGAGGCGGCGAACTCTCTCTTGAAGGTGCTCGAGGAACCGCCGGAATTCGCGACGATTTTTCTGCTCACCGAAAATCCGGGCGAGCTCCTGCCGACGATTCGGTCGCGGTCGATGGTATTTACGCTGGGCGCGCTGCCGGCGGAAGAGATCGAGAAGTATCTGGCGGAGCACCGCCCGGAATGGAAGCCTGCCGAGCGGGCGCTGGTGGCGCGGCTGTCGGAGGGGGCGGTGGGACGGGCGCGTGCGTTTGATCTGGCGGCTTATGTGGCGGCGCGGGCGCATGCGCTGGCGATTCTGAATTCGGCGTTCCGGGGCGGGGAACATACTGAGCTGTTCAAGGTGACCGAGTCCTATCGGCCCGGGGCGGAAGGGCGGGAGAAGACCGAGCAGCTGATTCGGACACTGTATTCGTTGTTGCGCGATCTAGCTTCGATTGAAGCAGGGGCGCCGGAGTTGATTCGCAATTCTGACATCGCGTCCGAACTGAAGCGGATGGCGGAGTCGGCGGACTTCGAGTGGATCACCGCGGCATCGGACCGGCTGGCTGAAGTCGAGCGCGGGATGCGGCGAAATTTGTTGCGGTCGTTGTCGCTGGATGCGTTTGCGGCGGCGCTGGAGAAGCGTAGCGTCTAAGGCCGCGCAGCGGTGGTGGAGACTCCCTTCGGAGCCGCTGGTAGCGCGAGGTTGCGTGGGGTCCTTCGCGTTGCTCAGGATGACAGGGCTGCGCTCTTCTTTAGGCTAATCCGCACGCAACGACTTCATGGGATCGATGGATGCGGCTCGGCGTGCCGGCAGCAGCGAGGCTGCCATGGCCAGCATCAGCACCAGCACTGCGGCCAGCGTGAGAACCAGCGGGTCGAAGGGGCTCACGTCGAACACCAGGGTTTGCAGCAGCTTCGACGCGGCGGCTGCGCCGAGCAATCCCAGGGCGCAACCGGCCAGGGCCAGCTTGGCTGCGGACTTGAAGACCAGGCCGAAGATTCCTGAGCGTTGCGAGCCGAGGGCCATGCGGATGGCCATTTCCTGTTCGCGGAGCGCGGCGGAGAACGCGATCACGCTGTAGATGCCGAGCGCTGCCAGCAGCACGGCGGCGATCGCGAACGAAGAGATGAGCACTGTGTTGAAGCGGCGTTCGTTTTCGCTGTCGGATACGGTTTGCTGCATGCTTTGCACCTGGGTGAGCGGCAGCTGTGCGTCGATTGAGCGGACGGTTTCGCGCAGAGTATTTGCCATCTGCTCTGGTTCCATTGCGGTGCGCAGGGCGATGTAGCCTCCGTTGCCATTCAAGTCCGATGGAGAGGCGAAGGCGCCGAGTGATTTTTCAAGCTGGTCGATGGTCTCGTAGAACTGCTCCTTGTCGGGAACGTCCGGCGAAGATTCCTTTACGTCGGCGACTTCGCCGACAATCGTGACCCAAGGGGTCGACGTCTCCTGCAGGCCAAGGCGCAGACGCTTGCCGATGGCGTTGCCGCCGGGCCAGAAATGTTCGGCAAGCTTGTGGTTGACGATGGCGACCAGTTGTGAGTTCTCGTTATCGGCGGGCGTGAGCAAGCGGCCGGCCAGCAAAGGAGTTCCCATCGCCTGCATGTAATCGCCTTGAATCTGGATGGGGGTAGCCAGGTTCATGTTTGCGTCTTTTGGCGGAACGTAGCCTTCTGCGATGAACGTGCTGTTGCCTTGGCTGCCGTTGGCCGGAAGAAACGAAGTTAGCCCTACCGAGTTCACGCCAGGGAGCTGGCGCAAGCGGCGAATGAGTTCCTCGTTGAATCGATCGACCGAGGTTTGGGTCGGATATTGTTGCCTCGGCAGCGAGTAGGTAGCTGTGAGGACATGATCGGGGCGGAAGCCGAGATCGACCGCGCGCATTTTTTCAAAACTGCGCAGGAGCAAGCCGGAACCGACCATGAGAATTAAAGCGATGGCGATTTCGCCGATGACCAATGCCGAACGCAACCTGGCGTGGGCGCCTCCGGCCGTGCCGGTGCGACCGCCTTCCTTAAGAGTGTCATTCACGCTGGTGCGTAGGGCGGCGAAAGCTGGAGCCAGGCCGCAGACCAGGCCGGTCAGCGCCGCCAGGGCTATGGCGAACGCGACCACTTGCCAGTCGAGTGAGATTTCGTCGAGGCGGGGCAGTGTCTCGGGCAAGCGGCTCACGCCGATGCGAATGGCGACTGAGGCCAGTGCCAGGCCGAGCAGGCCTCCGCTCACGCTCAATACCAGGCTTTCGAGAATCGCCTGGCGGAGCAGTGCTCCCGGGGGTGCTCCCAGCGCCCGGCGCACTGCGATTTCGCGGCGGCGCTGGATGGCACGGACCAGAAGCAATCCGGCCAGATTGGCGCAGGCGATCAGCAGCACCACAGAAATTGCCAGGAACAACGTGCGGACCAGCTGCCGCGCCTGCGAAACGGTTTCTTCATGCAGTGAGTGCACCACGGCACGTATGCGCAGACTCACCATGGTTGGCGGATAATTGCGCATGGTCTCTTCGGCCACGCGCTCGGCGTCAGTCTCGGCCTGCGCTGCGGTGATCCCTGGCTTGAGACGGCCGACCATGTTGTAGCTCCAGTTGGACGCACTTGCCTCGGAACGCTCCTGCTCGGTGAAGCTCATCGGAACCCATAACTCGCTCGCGTTCAGGTGCCCTGGCATCAGGGGAAACTCGAAGTTACGCGGCATGACGCCGATCACCACATAGGGTTTGCGGTCGAGCAGGATCTTTTTTCCCAGCACGCCCGGATCGCCGTGAAGGCGGTTTTGCCAGAGCGAATAGCTGACGACCGTTACGGGCGCTTGCTGGTCGTCTTCCTGCTGGGTAAAGAATCGGCCCATTAGAGGCGCGACCGCCAGAGTTGGGAATACTCCGCCCGAGAGGCGAGACGCGTTGATTTGTGCCGGATCGCCCACGCCGGAGAGTTCATAACCGGTTGGCCTGTATCCGCCCAGGCTCTCGAAGCTATGCGCGTCGCGGGTGTAGTTCTGAATGTCGGGAGCGGTGACCCCGGCCTCACCGGTGCCTCCCAGGTCGGCGCCCTGAAGAATGTCGCCCAGCGTGACGAGCTTCTCAGGATGTGGAAAAGGCAGCGGGCGCAGCAGGACGCTCTCGACCACCGAGAAGACGGCCGTCGTGGCCCCGATACCCAGGGCGAGCATGAGTACGGCCGTGGTGGTGAAGCCGGGCGCTTTCGACAGATGACGGATGGCGATGCGAAGGTCTTGGAATGGCATGAGCCAGCGACTCCTGGGAGCTGAAGTAAAGGAACAGGAAGCAACCGAGTATCCAGATACGGTTTGGGATAAGTGATTGTTCCCGCACGACCTAGCGAGTCAGGGCGGGACGCGCGGCTGCGAAAATCGTCCGAATTTCGAAAGCTAGTGTCCGAGACTGGACAAGAGTCGCCCCTCCAGTGTCTCGGGGAGTCGCATAGCTTCGTTAATCGCGTTCGATGAACCGGCGGTAACCGACTCGCTGGTTACCTTCGTCTTGCTGATCGCTCGCCTGAGACTGTTCTAACGGATATATTTTTCAATCGGTTGCCCGATTACTCCGGTGGTTCTACTCCCTTCGGAGAGATTGCCCACCTACCCTCTGCCGCCTATAATCGTCCTACTCTGGTAAGAGATTCTCCGTCAGGTTCCGGGTAGCGAAAGTTACGAGGGCGACGGTTGTCTGGATGGCCCTCCAAGCGAAGTTTCGGTGAAAGGGAAAACGCCCGGATTATGCGAAAACGCCTGCAACTCGCACTGATGCTGACGGCTATGACCGCAGTTGCGACCTCCTTCTCGTTCTCATTGTCGGCTGCCCCGCGCGCGTTTGCGGCGGTGGACGACGGTGGGGATACGCCGCAAGGAATTACGCCGACCGATGAACATGGGCGGAAAATCTACGTGAATGATCCTGCGCCGGCAAAGGCGCGGCCCGTGGCAGGCTCCGCAACCCAAGCGCTCGAAGCTGGTGTATTGGAGCAGCAAGGAAAATCGCTGGAAGCCGGTGTCTTCGGCGGGTACGGCCTCGGTGCAGGCGGCACGGTCGGCCGCGGCCGAGGTCAATCAATATTACGGGCACGATTCGACCCAGTCGGCGAATGCGAAGATTTTGGCGGCCAACTCCCGCGGATATCAGGCTACGCAGGAAGAAATTGATTCTTCGATCGCCCTGGCTGCGGCCCGGCACAATGTGGATCCGAACCTGGTTCGGGCGGTGGTGAAGGTGGAATCGAATTTCAACGCGAATGCGGTTTCGCGCAAGGGCGCCATTGGCCTGATGCAGCTGATGCCGCAGACGGCGCGGGAACTCAAAGTGAAGAATCCGTTTGATCCTGCGCAGAACGTGGATGCGGGAGTGCGGCACCTCAAGTATCTGCTCGAGAGCTACAACGGCGACGTGAATCTGACGCTGGCGGCTTATAACGCGGGCGAGGGAGCGGTGCGGCGCAGCGCGGGCGTGCCGCATTATTGCGGAAACTCAGAATTATGTGCGGAGAATTACGAACCTCTACTACGGAGGGTTTGATATTACTCCGTCCGGCGCGGCGCATGATCCCGTGCGGGTTCAACGAGATGCGCGGGGCGTGCTTTACATCAGCAACACTGAATAGGTTGGCGGCATCTGTTTAGAAGAGCTCGGAACCAAAGGATCAAAATCCCCGCCCTGTCACAAAGAACGCGACAAGGATGGGGCACCCTAAGTGAGTTGTATCGGCAAGAGTTGTATTTGAAATCTCTCAGGTACCTAAGGCAGTTCAACTGTAACGTTGGATCGAGACAGTAACGGACCGACGACTTGAAAATGAGATTGAGCCAGCGCAGGTTGCGCTGGGCGGCGCTGCTGTTGCTGGTGGCGCTTCCCGGAGTGCAGGCCCATGCCCGCGCACGTCGCATGATTCACACCATGGAGAAGCCTGGGCGCGCGACCGCTTTGCCGCGCCTGAGCGCATGCGGGAAGCCTTAAACGGACGTCCTCCGGCCGACCGCACCCGGCACGACTACCAGCGGGTGATCAACTCTTATCGCAACATTTATTTTGGAGCGCCCACGTCGACCAAGGCTGACCCTAGCGTGGTGGCTGTGGCCGAGACCCTGGTGGAAATGGGCCGCCGCTTTGACGACGACAAGATTCTGCATGAAGCTATTGCGCAGTATAAGTTTCTGCGGAAAGAGTATCCCGGGCAGCAAGTACCGCTGCGACGCCCTGTTCACGATGGGCGAGATCTACAAGGATGATCTGAACGATCCTGAGCAGGCCCGCGGCGTGTTTCAGGAGTTTCTGCACCGCTATCCGCACAATCGGCTGGTAGAAGACGCCCACCAGGCTGTGGCCGAACTCGACCGCGATGCCGCGGCTGAGAAGAAGGCGGCGGCGCAGAAGAAACCGGGCAAGCAGATCGTCGCGCAGAAGACCGCGAAAGATTCGCCTCGGCAGGACGCCTACTCGGCGTTGGTTCGGGCGCGATCCCTCCGATTCTGAAACCGACGCGAAGGCGGACTCCAAATTCGACACTGCGCCTGACCCGTCGTCATTGGCGCGTGCGGGACATCTGCCGCGGGTGACCGCGAATCCGGCACTGGTCGACTCCGGATTACACTCGGGTCGCCATTGACCTGGAGAGCGACATCAAGTTTGGGTCGCAGCGCATTGCCAATCCTGACCGCATCTTCTTCGATCTGCGGGATACCAAGCTCGCCTCAACGCTGGTGGGCAAGAGCTTTGACGTGGATGACGGCTTCCTGAAGAAGATTCGCGTGGCGCAGTTTCAGCCGGGGCGCACGCGGGTTGTACTCGAAGTTGACGACCTTTCGGATTATGAAGCCTTTCTGCTGCCGAATCCTTACCGGCTGATCATCGACATTCACGGCAAGGACGGCCACGACACGGACAGCGCGATGGCTCGCGCGAGAGAGCTTAAGGATGCCGAGACTGCGACGGCCGACGTAGAAGCTCCGCCGAAGGCGGGGTCGAAGGCCGACATTTCGAACGATGTTCCCAAAGAAGTTCTGAAAGATGTCGCGAAGGACGCTCCGAAGGAGCTGCCGAAATCTGAGTTGAAGGCCGACGTGAAGGCGCTCGCCGGCAAGCCGGTCAGCAAGAAGGAGCAGATTCACGGTGATCCGAACGCTGCCTCGAACGCTGCTTCGAAAGACGCAGCGGACAGTTCGAAGCCGCATCCGCCGTCTGAGCGTGTTAGGACGGTTGTCGTCGACAACAGCACCACGGCCGGCCCCATCAAGAAAGTGATCGTGGAACCGGGAGATGATGACGACACTCCTCCTGTGAAGGCAGCGAAGGTCACGACTACCGCGGGACATTCCCATTCGTTGTCCGTCGCGCCTGCCGCTCATGCGACGGAGAGTGAACCGGATCCCGATTCCGCTGCGTCTGACGAGCAGGCGGCAATCGATACTCCGCCCGCCGCTTCCTCACGCAGCAAGTCGTTATCGCGTCTGAGCGCGAGCCACAAGTCGAGCGATCTCGATATTCATGAAGCCAAGCCCACGGCGCGCGGTGACCGGTCGCTGATTCGGGCGCTGGGGCTGAAGATTGGCAGGATCGTGATCGATCCTGGCCACGGCGGCCACGATACTGGAACGATTGGACCGAATGGGCTGCAGGAAAAAGATCTGGTGCTTGAAGTGGGCCGGCGGCTGGGCAAACTTCTCGAAGCTCGGCTGGGCGCGGAGGTGGTTTACACGCGCAAGGATGACACGTTCATTCCGCTCGAAACGCGCACGGCCATCGCCAACCAGCAGCGCGCTGACCTATTTATCTCGATCCACGCCAACTCGAGCCAGGACCCGGGTGCGCGTGGGGTGGAAACCTATTACTTGAATTTCACATCTTCGCCGGAGGCGCTGGAAGTGGCGGCGCGCGAAAATGCGGTGTCGGAGAAATCCATTTACGAGCTGCAGGATCTGGTGAAGAAAATCGCGCTGAAGGAAAAGATCGAAGAGTCCCGCGAGTTCGCGGGAGACGTGGAGACGTCGCTGCACGACGGCCTGGCGGCCAAGAGTCCGGCCATTCGCGACCGGGGAGTGAAGAAAGCGCCGTTCATCGTGCTGATTGGCGCCAACATGCCGTCGATTCTGGCCGAGATTTCGTTCGTCAGCAATCCTACGGACGAGCACCGGCTCGAGACCAGCGAATATCGCCAGAAGATCGCCGAGTCGCTATACCGGGGAATTGCGACGTATGTGGACGGGTTGAGCGGCGTGAAAGTGGCGAGCAAGATGGACAAAGCCGCCGGGCAGTAACTTCAGTGACGCCACATTTCTCTCGTCGAACACGCGGGGGCTCCTCACAGCGGCAACCCTTAATGAGTGCTATGGTGGTTTCGCCAGTTAAGCAGCGTGAAACTCGACTCCCGGTTCCAAACACATGGTAAGTTGTTCCACCATGATTATCAAAACCCGGTTAGGCAAGCCACTGCTTGAGGTTGAGAGAACGAGAGACGACTTGGAAGGAGTGGTGCTAGAAGACGCTCATCTGCCTGAAGCCGATTTGCGTGAGGCAGACTTGTACGAAGCGTACCTTCCGGGGGCAAACCTCAAGGGCGCCGATCTTCGTGCTGCCAATCTTCGTGGGGCGACCCTCAGGGAGGCAAACCTGCAGAATGCCGATCTGAGTGGAGCTGATCTTTCTCTCGACAACATCAATCACGCCACGGATTTGTGCGGAGCCAACCTCAAGGGGGCGTTACTTGAGGACGCTTACCTGTATGGACTGGTGTTTGACACCTTTACCGTTTGGCCGGATGGATACACTCCTGATACCAAAACTAAGGACAATGGGCGACCGGATGTTCGATAGCCGGCGAAACATCCCGTGGGTGTTGAAAAAGTCCCTCAACAGAACGCCTTTTCATCTGCGAGCATGCCGTCGCCGGTTTTCTTGTCTCGGTTCGACTAAGTGGTAGCCGGCAGAACCGGTGTTGTCGGCTGACTGAGGAAGCGCACCAGTCGCTTGATGTTCTGAGCTACCGCTGCCAGGAAGAACTGCTCGCGCACGAACCTGAGTCTCCGCAGACGCAAGCGCCGCAATCCGATCTGATTCTTCAGTTCCGCGAACAAGGCTTCCACCTTCTTTCTTTGCCGCTGTGCTTTGGCGAACTCTGGCGTGTTGACCAACTCCCGCGCACGTTGTCGGGCTGGTTCGTTCTGGTGGATGATAAGACCCCGGAAGGCAGCACTGGTGCATTGTGGTCGGAGCGAGCACGGGCCACACTTTTTTCGTGTCCCGATATAGTTGAAGGCTCGATTGCGATAAACTCGGCCACCGTAGTTGAGGAACTGGCCAGCAGGGCAGATATAGCGATTGTTTTCCGGTTCGTACGTGAAACGCTCGGGGCCGAAGAATGGGCTCCTCTTTCGGTGGATACTGTCACGGGTCCGCATGTAGGGAGTGATGCTCCGATCGGCTAGCCATTGCAAGAACTCGCCGTTCCCGTAGGTCGTATCGGCCGCCACCGATTCCGGCTCTCGTCCTTGCCATTGCGTGAAACGGGTGAGCATGTCTTGCGCGGCCACTGTTTCCTGACTCATGCGCGCCGCCGTAGCTTGCACTCCCACGATCACACAACTGTGATTGTCCACCAGATAGTTGTCGTAGTATCCCAGCCGCGCCGGTGTGCCGCCCTTGGTGGCGTAGGTAGAATCGGGATCGGTGGTCGAAACCTGGTCCTGTTCATGCACCGGCTCCTCCACCGGATTCTGCTCTTCCACTTCCCGCAGATACTGCCGCACGGTGTGATGAACTTGGGCCGCTTCCGCTAGCTGCTCGCGCGGAATGCGGCTCTCCTTAGCTGCATTCGCTTCGATGAAACTGCCATCGACCGATAAATGCTTGCCCTGCACCAATCCCACTTCCACGCACTGCCGCACGATCTGCTCAAACAACTCCTCGAACAGCTTCGATTCCTGAAACCGTCCATGCCGGTTTTTCGAGAACGTGGAGTGATGCGGGATTTCCTGATCGAAACCCAAGCCCGTGAACCAGCGCCACGCCAGGTGCATGCGCAGTTCCTCCACCAGCTTCCGTTCGCTGGTGATGCCGTACAAATAGCCGATCAACAGGATGCGCAGCAGAAGTTCGGGATCAATGGAAGGACGGCCGGTCTCGCTGTAACTCTCTTTCAGCTTTTCCCGCACAAAGGCGAAGCTGATGTGCTTTTCGATGAGCCGCAGCAGGTGAGTCTCAGGAACCTGATCTTCCAGCCGGAAGTAATAGAACAACGCTTCGGAGCGGTCGTGTTGCCCCATCATGATCAGCAGGCCTCCGACGATGAGAATCCAACAGAGCATGGGCAGGATCACTTCCTTCTAACATGCTTCTGCCGAATCTCATCCCGCTAATCGACGTGACTTTTTCAACACCCACATCCCGATAGCACTCATTGACCTGGTTCGGCTGAGCGTTGACGTTGGGCCAAAATTTTTCGGGAGAGGAACAAACGGACGGTTGCTCTGTGCAACGCCATAAAATCAAAAGCCCCACCCTGTCGCAAGGAACGCGACAAGGATGGGGCACCCGCCTTGGAATGGAATCCGGCTTACTGGATGGCGCTGCCGACTTGCGAGAAGACGCTGTTGGCGTTGGAGCCGATCAGGCGGACCGTGCCCACGACGATGACGAGGATCACGGCCAGCATGACCGAGTATTCGGCGATGTCCTGACCTTCTTCGTCAGACCAAACCCGGTTCAGCCACGCATGGCTCGATAAAAGATTGCGGAATGATTTCCCCATAAATTTGCGCCCCATAAATTTATCTGTTGACTCCTTTTCCCTTATGCAACGACTGTCGCCTGAGCGACCGGCGATTGCGGCATCGACTGCCGCTTATATTCGGCAAAATTCAGCCCCCACACTTCACCATCTTGAGTGATCGCCTTCAATCCAACCTGAAACTCTGAGGTGCCCTTCATTTTCTTCGTCCAGATCACGCGAAACTGATTCTTGCGCTGACGATAGAAAATCGTGAGTTCCTCCTGCAGATTCAATTCGTGATGCACCGAGCCTAAGCGAACTCCGTCCGGGGTTACGTCGAGCGTAATGACCAGCTCTTCGAACGGTTTTCCTTTGCTGTCGTGACCCTTAACTCTTACCGGAATCACGGCTTTGGTGCGGCTCCCGCGCCGGTTGTTCGTGCTTACTTCTGATGGCATTCCGTCACCCACAGCTAGTTTGCCGCGATATGAACGTTCTGTGAATGGCCCCGATGTGTAGGTTGGTGCCTGAAGGTAACCATGCTCATGGCTGAGCGGGGATGGCCGAAGTCGTCGCGTAAGCCATTGTGAGTCAATTACTTACGGCGGCGGGGAAACTTTTTCTTGCGCGCTGTGGTCTAATGCACTAAATGGCTCGTCGAAATCCGGGGAGATGCATGAGTTTTTCCCGTTCTGCTGGTGTTGTCCTTTCTCTTGCCTGGCTGTTTGGTATGGCCGTCGCGGCAGACCAGCCGGCGGCGCCAAAATCGGCTCGCTCCGCCGAGCTCGCTCCCGCGATTCTTCCGCAGCAATTCGGCGGATGGCAGATGCAGGGATCGGTTCAGACCAGCGCGGATCCAGCTGCAGCGGATCCGACCAATGCGGAGGTGCTGAAGGAGTACCGCTTTTCTGACGCGGCCCTTGCCACCTACACCCGCGATGATGGCCGCACGCTGACGATTCGCGCGGCGCGCTTCGCTGACGCTTCCGGGGCGTTCGGTGCGTACACGTTTTACCTGCAGCCGCAGATGATGCCGGAGAACACGAAGGAAGACAGGATCGGCGATCAGTCCGCCGCTTTGGGGCAGCGCGTGCTTTTTTACCGCGGGCATATCCTGGTGGATGCGCAGTTCAGCCAGGAGTCGGCCATGTCAGGAGCGCAATTGCGCGAGTTGGCGGGAGCGCTGCCGCGTCCCGGTGGAAATTTGGCGAACCTGCCGACGTTTATCGAGTTCATGCCCCACCGCGGCTATGTTGCCAACACGCAGAAATATGTGATGGGCCCGACCGCTCTGAAGGCGCTGGGGGCACCGGTTTCCGCGGACCTCGTCGACTTCGATGCCAGTTCCGAAGTGACCCTGGCGCGCTACGGAACACCGAGCGGGGAAGCGACGTTGATGCTGATTTCTTATCCCACCCCGCAGCTCGCGGCCGATCACTTGCGCCGCATCGACGCCGCGCATCAGATGGCGCAGCCGCAGGCCGGGGTTTCGAATGTTGAAAATGCGGGTTCATTCTTCGACAAGCGCACGGGGCCGATCATCGCCATTGCGAGTGGAGGCGTATCCGACAGCGATGCGAAGACTCTGCTCGGCATGGTGAATTACGAAGCCACCGTCACCTGGAATCAGGCGACGGAAGATCCGCAGGTTCGCGACCTCTACAAGTTGATGCTCAACATCGTGGTGCTCAGCGGGATTCTTGCAGGACTCGCCGTGGTCGCCGGCGTGGCATTTGGTGGAATCCGAATTTTGATGAAGCGCTGGTATCCCGACAGAGTTTTTGACCGGCCCGAGCAGATGGAATTCATTTCGCTTCGTCTGGCGGAGACAATCGTCGTCACGGAAACCATAGTTCCGTCGGCTGGCCAAAGCCGGACGGATGGCGGCCGCCAGGCCCCGCAAAACCCAGTCTGAAGCCCTGCAAACGCAGGGTAAGTGTCTTTAGATAGATCGGCTTAGAGTCCTCTTAGAGGTTTTTCGTCTCAAATTGGCACACTCGCGGGCGGTATTGATTGGTTCTGTATCTAGTTGAAAACAAAGACATTTATTTCATAAAAATCGCTTGACACCCCCGTTTTTGGACTCATAAGATTTGCGCAGAAAGTTTTGACGGATTTCAAAGCTCCGTTGGAACTATTCTCCCTTGAAGAAGAGGCTGCCCTGTTGCCGGGCAGCCTCTTCGTTTTTGCATTTCACTCTGCGTTTTGGCATTTCATCCATGGAGTGCGCAAGAATTCGTGGCGATACGGCGACGCGAAGAGGGAACTGCGATAAGTTTTCTACGTACTCTAAATTGTGGAAGAGATGTTAAGCGCGTTTTGTGAGACGCAAGCGTTGTCGACGGGAGTCATCGGGGAGGGCTTCATGTTCTGCGATGGATGCGGGGGAGCAGTACAACCAGGGCAGGCGTTTTGCAGCCGGTGCGGCAAGCAGGTGGTGGGGCCAGTATCGCTGATGCAACCGCTGCCGGGCCGCGTGCAGTCGCACATGCACCTGCTGGGAATTTTGTGGCTGGCCATGTCGGCATTGAATACTGTGGGCGGACTCATTCTGGTGGTGGTGGCGAACGCACTGATTCCCCACCTGCGTGAAATGGGAGCGCCCCAAGAAATGCCGATAGGATTCTTCACCGCGCTGGTGAGTACGATTGGAATCATCGTTCTGGCCAAGTCGGCCTGCGGATTCTTCGCGGGCTGGGGGCTGCTGCATCGCGAGCCCTGGGCACGCGTGGTCGCGCTCGTGCTGTCGTTTATTTCGCTGTTCAATATTCCGTTCGGCACCGCGATCGGCGTATACACAATGTGGGTGCTGCTACCGGCAGCGTCGCAGCAGGAATACGACGCACTGGTGGAGAAACGCGCGGCTTAAGTTAAGCCGAACACGGGAAGCCTTAAATTGTCTACGTTGGAGTGCGGCAGGCCGAATCGATGATCGCTGCCGCGTTGCCACCCTCACGCACCTTGACTGACGAATCCGCTATCGACCAGTTGATCCGGAGTCTATAATCCGCAGCCAGTCTGCTTGCACATCCCAGTATTGGAGGAATCCATGCCCGTCGAGCAGGGAAGTCTTGAACTGTTGCAACATCCCGCATCCAAAGAGCTTCTTCAATCGAGAATCCCCGCCCGATTCGCTTATGTCTGGACCGACGGCAGTCCCAGAGTTGTCCCGATCTGGTTCCATTGGGACGGACGGGATTTCGTACTAGGGACGCCTTCGAAGGCTCCGAAGCTCAAGGCACTGGCGAAGAATCCCAAGGTGGCGCTTACGATTGATGACGACAATTTTCCACACAAGGTGCTGCTGGTGCGCGGTAGCGTGCGGTTGCAGCCCATCAAAGGAGTCGTCCCAGAATACGCGGTGGCGGCGGAGCGATATTTCGGACCCGAGCAAGGAAAAGCCTGGGTAGCGCAGCTCGCTTCCATGGTTCAGGACATGGTGCGAATCACGATCACACCCGAATGGGTCGGCTTGCTTGACTTTCAGACGCGATTCCCCAGCGCGTTGCCGTTGTAAGCCAACGGACTCGCAACTTGCGCAAGAGTTTTGGAAATCAACCGGACAGCAAACTTCATCTTGATTGGGCTGCAGCCAGCAAAATGTTCGCGACTTCGCTCGGGCGTTCAACGTGACAGTCGTGGCCAGTTTGCAGTTCGGCAACTTCCCAACCCGAAGCCCGAGCTTTTGCTGCAAACGGAGCAAAGAACGGCCTCGCTGGATAATCTTCCGCAACGCTGGCAACGAAAGTTGCAGGAATGCTGGCCTTCCGATTGGCCGGAAGATGCAAGGGTTCCTCAAAGCAACGCAGACTAAAATCGCACAATCTCGCGCGCACGAAATCACGTGCCTCGCCGGGCTTGAGTCCCCAGAGATCAAGTTGGCCTGCGCCGCCCGGGAGCCGCCAGCCGTCTCCAACGTCTCGTGCAACGCCGCGAAAGTAAGTGCCAATCTCAGGCGGAAGCAAGTCCAAAACACTTTGCCCGTCTTCTGGAATGAATGCATCGAGGAAAACCAGCCGCCGCACTTGTGCCGGGTTGGTTTCAACTGCGCCGCTGATGATCATGCCGGCGTAACTGTGGCCTACCAGGATCACCTCGTCTGGGTACTTTGAGAGCTCGACCGAAATGTCCTCAACATGTTGCTTTAGTGAAATGTTGGCGGACAGACGGCTTTGATCTGTGCCCAGGCCGGTGAGGACTGGTGTTGCCACACGATGACCGTGCTTTTCCAACAAGGGGACCAACAGGTCCCAGGTGCCGTTCGACTGCCATGCGCCGTGCACGAGGACAAAAGTCGACATCGCGAGAGTGTAGCAGGGTAAAACCTGACGAGATAGGGCGACAGTACTGAAGAAAGCCGCCGGGCGACCTCCCGTCATTTGACTCTCCTTATGTCGCATCCCTAACATGGCGGTCGTGAAGCTAATGTGGAAGCCTTCCAGCGGCAGACAAATCTCTCGATCGTTGCTCGTGCTCGTACTGCTGGCGACATGCACTTGCGGCCTTTTTGGGCAGGGTGCGCCGCCGTCGGTAGTGGTGACCTGGAGTAAGAGGACTCCGAATCACACCACGCCTACGCTGCAGGCGGTGGTGAATCCGATGCTGCGGCGCGGGTCGCCGATCCACGATGCCGCGTTTGCGGCGCTGCGCGGGTTGGGCTGCGATTATGTGCGCTATGCTTTCTGGTTTCCATATCCCAAGCTGTCGGTGGCGGAGTTGCGGCCGCCTGACCAGAGCCAGACCTACTGGGACTTTCAGTACATGGACCCGCTGGTCGAAGATTTTCAGACAGCCAGCAACGGACATCCGATTGTGTGGAGCTTCAGCACTCCTCCGCAGTGGATGTTCACGACGCCGCAGCCCGTGGTGTATCCCGATGATCCTAACCAGGTGATGTGGAATTATTCGCAAGGGAAAGAGCTGCATGATGTGCAGGCGCTGGCCGACTACTATGGGCGCCTTGCGAGCTGGTATATGCAGGGCGGATTCACTGATGAGTTGGGGAAGTTTCATGCGTCGGGCCACCACTACGACATGCGCTATTGGGAAGTCTTTAACGAAGTTGACGGCGAGCACGAACCGACCCCGGCACAGTATGTCGAGCGTTACGACGCGATTGTCGAGGCCGTGCGCAAGGTCGCTCCGCAGATGAAGTTTGTCGGGCTCGCCCTGTCGTATCCGGAGGGCGGAGCGCGCATGTTCGAATATTTTCTCGATCCGAAGAACCACAAGCCGGGGATCCCGCTGGACTACATTTCCTTTCACCTGTACGCCGATCCCAGCGCTGACCAGACCCTCGATCAATGGCAGTACACATTCTTTGCCCGCGCGAATGAGTTTCTGGCGGCGACTCGATACATTCTGCGAATTCGCGATCGCTTGTCTCCGACGACGAGGGTCATGATCAACGAAGCCGGATCGATCCTTTCCGGCGACATGTTTCAAGGCGAGCCGAATCACGTGGAGAAGCCGATTCCTCCGGCTTACTGGAACCTGAGCGGGGCGCTCTACGCCTATGACTACATCGAGTTGGCGCAGCTTGGCGTGGATACTGCAGGCGAGTCGCAGCTAGTCGGCTTTCCCAGCCAGTTTCCGAGTGTGAGCATGGTCGACTGGACCACGGGCAAACCGAATGCGCGGCTGACGGTTCTCGAGCTACTCAAAAATAGCTTCGGCCCGGGCGACGAGTTAGCCGACACTGAGATGAAGAACAATGGATTGCCGGCGGATACCGACGCCATCGCTGCGCAGGCATTCGTCATCAGCAGTCAGAGCGGCAGCCAGCGAAAGCTGCTGCTCATCAACCAGCGGAATCGCGAAATTGTAGTGGAACTGCCGAAAGAGTGTGCCGGGGCCGCTCTGCAAACCGTTGCAGGGGAGTCGCCCGCTCTGCTGAAGCAGGATGTGGCAGATTTGCGAGTCCGCCTGCAGCCGTTCTCCGTGTCGGTCGTGACGCTGAAGGACTGACTGCGTCGGCGATGTTGTGGGTGATCTGCGCCGCCGGACAGAATCAGGCGATTTGATAAAATAAGCGAGCACGCCAAACGTAAGCGTCTTAAAACGCCAAGCGTTCAAAGCCGACGTAGCTCAGTTGGTAGAGCAGCCGATTCGTAATCGGCAGGTCAGCGGTTCAAGTCCGCTCGTCGGCTCCAGAAATCGCTTGCATCCATGCGGGTTTGCGCGAGTCCAGCGCAAGCCCGCTACTTTTTGCGGCCCACCAAAGGCCCACTTTTTGCAATCGCTTTTTCCAGTTTGTTCATGGCCGCCCGGCCCTATTGAGGGATGGCTCAACAAGTACGTGGAGGACGACAGCAGGGTGCGGCGGCGTCTCAAGAAACTACTGCAGGTGGACGTCACGAAAGAAGGGATCGAACAGGCTTTTCATGTGATCAATGAGGTGCTCGGAATGTTCTTTCACCGTCCCACGTGACGTTGACTACCGCATCTGATCCTTCAGTAGCGCCGTACGGCCGGGAACGCCGCCGACTACGCAGTATCTCCTTGCTCCCCAGCCCATTGCAAAGACTCGACCGATACAGAATCCGCCGCGTCTTCAAGGCGGTCGATAAAAGAACCAGGGGCAAATCGTTAAGTCCGCGATCTGCCGTGACGGCCCGCGAAAAGAGCGTTGCACTCAGGAACTCAGGCTACGGAAAAATAGTACGGAATCCGCGCAGCATCCGACCCCCAATCCATGCACGCAAAACCAGATATGAATCCTGAATCGATGGATCCGCCTGTTGCGGCTTTCTACAGTTATCGAGGTTGGGTTTTTGCGGGCAGGTGTTCGAGTTCGGCCACGAGTTCCCGGAAGTGAGGATTCTGGTGGAGGCTCTTCAGATTATCATCGGCCGCCAATCCGTCGGAATCTTTGTACCCGCGCTTGATGGCTTCACTCAGATAATGAAGTGCGTCATCGGTGTGCTTGGCAGCGACGGCCACACAAGCGAACGAATACCACACCGAGAAACGGTCCCCTTTCCCCTTGGAACTGTCTTGCTTTTCGATCACGCCGCGAAACAATTTGCTGGCATCGGCGTAGCGATGGGTGTAAGCCATCGCTGTCCCGAGTTGCTGCAGTGCATCCAGTGTATAGGGATGTTGCGGGCCTAGAGTACGGAGGCCGGCTTCGAAAGCCTGCTGAGCAATTCTTTCCGCTTCGGCGTAGTGGGCCTCCGCGATCAGATCCCGGGCAAGATCGGACTGGCACTTCAAGGTGCTGGGATGCTCCGGTCCGAGAGTGCGAACCATAGTCTCATTCGTTTCTCGTTGCAATTTTACGCCTTCGTGGAGATGTCCCTCGGCAAAGAGCGCCTCGGCCAAGTTGGTTTTGGTCATCAACGTATATGGGCTTTCGGGCCCAAGGACTCGCAACTGAATCGTGAGGGTTTCCCGGGCCAGTTTCTCACTCTCGGCGAGGTGACCTTCGCCGAGGAGGAGGGCCCCAAGGTTGAACATGATGTGGGTTGTCGAAGGATGTTCTGGCCCCAGCACTCGCTGATCGATGGCCAGGACTTCGCGATAGATCTGCTCGGCTTCCGCGAGTCGACCTTGCGACGAGATAGCGAGCGCCAAGTTGCCCATCGCTTTTAGAGTTTCAGGGTGATCCGGTCCTGAGGCGCGCCGCTCTACCTCGATCAACTGGCGATACTCTTGCTCGGCCTCGGCATAGCGGCCTTGGTTCCAGAGCGCAGTGCCCAAGTAACTCCTGGACTGCAACACTGGCGCGCTTTCTGGGCCCAGTCTGCGAGTCCCCACCGCAATGGCCTCTCGGGCAAATTTCTCTCCCTGGCCGAAATCACCTGGACCTTGAGCGATCAGGGCTAGATTACCCATGGTCTCGATCGTAAGCGGATCCTCGGGTCCGAGAATGTGGCGTTCGCCCGCCAGCGCCTGACGCTCCATCGTTTCTGCTTCGACGTATTTTCCTTCGCGATTCAAAATCCAGCCCAGCTGGGTCATCGATTCCAGAGTCTTTGGGTCATCCGGTCCCAGGAGGCCCATGCGAGCGTCCAAGGCGCGCTTCGCCAGTTCATGAGCGCGCGGGTATAGCCCTAGATTCGAGTATGTGTGCGCCATGACCTGCATCATCTGAGCCTGAACTTCGGGATCTTTCGCCAGACCTTTCTCCATGTCGTTCGAAGCCTTATCGAGGATCTCGCGGGCGGTAACAGCTATTGCCGCGCGCTTCGCTCGGATCGGACACTTTGAACATCCCGGTCATGAAGTCGGTGATTCGTGTGGCACGATCGCGTTCGTGGGTGGCGCGATCGCGCTCGTATGCGGCACGGTCCCGTTCACGGGTGATCCGGCGCAACTGCACCGCTTGTAAGACGGAGAAAGCGGCGAGCAGCAACACCAATCCCGCGGCCACACCGACGGCAACGCGGTGCCGCCGGGCATACTTCCGCAACCGGTAGCCGGCTCTGGCAGGCCGCGCTGTGACCGGCTCATGGTTCAGATAGCGCCGAATGTCGGCAGCCAGCTCGGAAGGCGCACCATAGCGGCGGGCGCGATCCTTCTCCAGCGCCTTCATCGTGATCCAGTCGAGGTCGCCGCGCAGCAGGTTCACCAGTTGCCTGGGCTCGGTACTGCGCGCGACGGCCGTTGCGGCTGAGGTATCGCGATCCGCGCCGCCCACCTTATTACTCGGACGCGGCGGCTCTTCCTCGCGCAACTTTCGCAGCAACTCGTCGAGCGGTTGTTTCTGGCGCTGCTTGGTTTCAAAGGGCTGCAACCCGGCCAGCAGCACGTAGAGAACGACTCCCAGCGAGTAGACGTCGGTACGCGTGTCGATGTCCGGCAACTTCGGGATCGGCCTGCTCCGGACTCATGTAGCCGGGCGTCCCGACAAAATGTCCGAGCTGCGTAAAAATGGTCTCGCCAGCAGCTTGAGGAGTAGTCGCCTTGGCCAGCCCGAAGTCGATGATCCGCGGCACGGGTTTGCCGTCCACTTCCACCACCAGAATGTTTGCCGGTTTCAGATCGCGATGGATGATGGCTTTCTGATGTGCGTGCTGGACGCCTTCGCAGACCTGGATGAAGAGTTCGAGCCGCTCTGAGATCTTGAGCTTCTCCTGATCGCAATATTCGGTGATCGGCAGCCCGGGCACGTACTCCATCACGAAGTACGGCTGTCCTTGCGGCGTCGCTCCTGCGTCAAAAACCTTGGCGATGGCGGGATGATCCATGATAGCCAGCGACTGCCGCTCTGATTGGAAGCGTTGTACGACCGACTCGTCGTACATCCCGGCCTTGATCAGTTTCAGCGCAACTTGCCGCCGCACTGGTGAGGTCTGCTCCGCCAGCCACACTTGCCCCATGCCGCCCTCGCCAAGTCTGCGGACGAGTTGAAAGCGCTGGGCGAAGATCTGGCCCTCTTCCAGCGTTCCAACCGCGCCCAGCCGAGCCCGGTCCTCGCCCGGTTCGTCGGTCAGAACGGGAGATTGCATGAAGCTGGAGCGGACTCCTTCGCCGGCCAGGAGAAGGGACTCGACTTCGGCACGCAGCGTATGGTTGGAAGAGCATGCGTCATCCAGGAAACGGGCACGCTGTTCGGGGCTAAGCGGCATGGCCTGGTGCAGCAGGTCCTTGACGTGCTCCCAACGTTGGACGGTCACAGCTCCGCCACCTTGCTCATTTGGCGATGCAACCAGACGCGGGCGGTAGCCCAATCGCGGTCAACTGTAGCCCGCGAGATTCCGAGGACTTCGGATATTTCCGGAGCCGATAATCCTCCAAAGAATTTCATTTCCACGATCTTTCCCTGGCGCTCGTCGATGCGGGATAGAGCGTCAAGGGCGTCATCCAAGGCCAGGAGATCGGCATCTCCGGCGACGGGCAGGGCAGCCGTTTCGTCGAATTCGATCTTGCATCCGCCGTCGCGCTTGTTGGCCCGGCGGCTGCGCGCGTAATCTACCAGGATTTGACGCATGAGGCGCGAAGCAACAGCCATGAAATGCGCCCGATTCTGCAGTTCCACTGGTTGACCTCCCAGCAGCCGCAAGTAGGCCTCGTGAACCAGCGCCGTGCTCTGCAGGGTGTGATCGGGTCGCTCGGACTGAAGGTGGTAGTGCGCCAAACTCCGCAGTTCTTTATAGACCAGCGGCACCAAGGCGCGAAGGGCTTTTTCATCGCCCTTCTTCCAGTAACGCAAAAGCTCGGTGACCTGGCCCTTTTGGTCATCGGGCATAGTGCTGGTGCCTCTTTCAGGGGAGAAGGTCAACAGGATATTCGCAGGCTTGGCTACCGTCAACCACCTTTAATTTGCCCTTCAACCGAATTGCCTGGAATCGAAATATTTCCTGCGGCCATGAGGCGTTTCGCCCGCGCTTTCCGCCTTTCTGTACAAGCGCGAGATTCAGTCGCCCGCCGGTTCCGAGAGCGACCCTCCCGGTCGCACGCAGAACCAGGCTCGGCTTCGCCTTCCCCAAGGCCGATTCCAGCATGATCAGGGATTCACAAAACTTTCATTCGAGGGCGCCATGAACAAATTAAGGTTGCTAGCTTCGTCGAGCCTAATGGTCTTGACTTTGGTGTTTGGAACGAGTCTAGCCTACGGGCAGATCACGCCGAGCGCCGACGCTTACATCAATAGCGCGGCTCCGGCCATGAACTACGGCGCGAACGTGCTGCTCAATGTTAACGGCGCCACGCAGTCGGCTTACATTCAGTTCAATCTTGCGTCGATCCCGTCCACCTATACCAGCGCTGATATCACGCAGGCCACGCTGAAGCTCTATGTCAACACCGTGGCTACGGCGGGCAGCTTTAATGTCGACTACGTGAATGGGACGTGGGCGGAGAACACGATCAGTCACAATCTGGCTCCGGCGTTGGGCACGACGATCGCTGCCAGTGTGCCGATTACGACTGCGGACAAGAATCAGTTCATCCTTATAGACGTGACCGCGGCGGTGCAGGCGTGGCTGAGCGGAACTACGAATGACGGCGTTGCTCTGGTGGCGAACGGAACTTTTAATGCGACGTTCGACAGCAAAGAGAACGCCGCGACCAGCCACGCGCCGGAGTTGGACCTCGTGTACGCCGGCACACTCTCGGGGGTAACGACGGCGAGCGGCAGCGGACTGACAGGCGGCGGCACGAGTGGCACGCTGAATCTGGGCTTACTTACCACCTGTACCAGCGGTCAGGTATTGCAGTGGAGCGGAACCGCCTGGGCGTGCGCGACCCCCAAGGGCACGGGCACGGTGACCAAGGTTGCCAGTGGCGCGGGACTGACCGGCGGTCCGATCACGGGTAGTGGAACGTTGAGCATCGCCACCGGCGGAGTAACGAATGCGATGCTGGCGGATTCTTACGCGCAACTGGGCGCGACCAACACCTTCACCGGAAACGAGACGGTGAACGGCACGATTACGGCCAATTCGCCCGGCTCAAGCATCGTCGGCAATACCAGCAGCTCCACAGCCTCCGGCGTGGTGGGTAACGGCGCCGTCAATGGCGTGACCGGCACTGCGTCTTCTGTTGACGGCTATGCCGTCGTTGGCCTTCAGGGAGGTGCGTCGGTCACTACTTCGGCTCCAGCGGGCGTGTACGGCGCGAGCGTGGCCGCGCCTGGCTCCGGCGTGTGGGGTAACAACGCCAACTATTTTGGGGTTTACGGGACGGGCCTCTTCGGTGTAACTGGCGAGACGCAGTCGGCTAACGGCTATGGACTGTGGGGTTTGGCGGATTCTCAAACGGGATCTGCGGTTGGTGTGTACGGCTCGACCCAGGCGTCTGCTGGCTATGGCGTGGAGGGTACCAGCCCCTGGGCCGGCGTTTGGGGGACGGGGGGGAGTTACGGTGTTTATGGCAAGAGCTCTGATGGCATTGGCGTTTTTGGAGCGACCACCGACGGCGGTGCCATCTTGGGACAGGCTGCTGGCTTTAGCAACACGGGTATATCTGTGTCTGTCAGTAGCGGCGTGCAGGGTGACACCGGCGGCACATCGGGGGAGGGGCTGAACTATGTTGGGGTCCTTGCGACCGCCGACTCGAATGTCGCGCTGCAAGCAGAGAACAAGGATAGCACCGGGGATTTCCCGACCATGATAGTAGTGAACAACACCGCGTCGGCCAACACCCACTTCCCGGTGTTCCAGACGAGTTCTCCCAACACTTACAGCAACACACGGCATTGCACCATCGATACTTCGGCCAACCTGACCTGCACGGGAGTGGTTTCTGGTGTCGTCGGACGGGCTGACGGCAAGCAGACGGCGATCTACGCCATGCAGTCAGCGGAGAATTGGCTCGAAGACGCGGGCTCCGGCCAGCTCTCCGGCGGCTCCGTCCGCATCGAAATCGATTCCGCATTTGCGCAAACCGTGAATGCCGGGGTTGAGTATCACGTGTTCCTCACGCCTAACGGCGACTCCAAGGGGCTGTACGTCAGCCAAAAGACGGCGACGTCCTTCGAGGTGCATGAACAAGGCGGGGGGACCTCCAGCATCGCGTTCGACTACCGCATCATGGCCAAGCGTAAGGGCTATGAGAACGTTCGCCTGGAAGACGTGACGGAGCGGTTCAAGCAACGCGCAGCGCCAGTCGAGAAAACGCGGCGTCCGCTGCCTTCGACTGCAACAGGACCCGCCGCGAGGCCGCCGGCGCCGCAAGTGAGACCACTCGCCGCGCCCAGACTAACCGAACCGATGACGGTGCCACCCAGAACAGCTCCGTTGCCTCATCCGGCCGCGCAAGTCGGCAAAGCCGAGGTCAACCACAAGTAGACGCCCCTCAACCTGCGCTGGGAGGGGAGCCGAACCTGGCCTCCTCCAGCGCAAGTGGGCGAACTTACATTTCAAAAGATCTGACCACAGAGGAGATATTGACATGACTACCCTGTTCACGAACGCGGCCTCGCAGCATGGTTCCGCTGACTCTTTCCCTTCCTGCGCTCGAGGCGCGCACAGGAACAGAGCATTCAACAGCTGCCTTTTGGCGCTCGGAATTGTTCTTGCCATGCTGCTGTCCGGGGCCGGCTTGGCTCACGCGCAAACGCCTCCATGGACCAAGGCCACCACCAACCAGGGGAAGGCGGTCACGGATTGCCTACTTCTTACCGATGGCACCGTCATGTGCCAACTAGGAGAGACGACCAACGTAATCGTGCGCTTGACCCCGGACAAGACCGGCAGTTACGTGAATGGCTCATGGTCCACAACGAATATCACTTCGTTGCCGGCTACCTACAAGCCCCGTTTTTTTTGCTCCGTCGTGTTGCCGGATGGGCGCGTCATCTACACGGGTGGCGAATACAACGGCGCTACTGGCGCCTCCGGAGAGAGCAACCTGGGCTACATCTTCGATCCAACCCTCAACAGTGGAAAGGGACAGTGGGACCCGATAGCCCCTCCCGACGGTGGGGCTGACATATGGGCGCATATCGGGGATTCGCCTTGTATCGTTCTGGAAAACGGCACGTTCATTCTTGGCAATAACAACACCTCAGTACAATTTCCGCAGGGCAATATGGCTTCGTTGGATCCCGTAACGCTCACCTACACAGTCCTTAACCCGACCGGCAAGGCGGACTCCTATGCCGAGGAAGGTTGGACCTTGCTGCCGGACGGATCGATCATAACCGTCGATATCAACTACGGCATGAACTCTGAAATATATGATCCCATCTCCAATTCCTGGTCGTCCGCTGGGAGCACAGGGGTGCCGCTTGCTGGCAATGGCGGGCCTGGTAACGACCCCGAGATGGGACCAGCGGTGTTGCTCGGCGACAATAGCGTCATTCAGTTTGGAGCCACTCCTAACAACGCGATCTACATGAACCGTCAGTGGGTGCCGGTCCAGAGTTTCCCCATCCCATTCGTGTGCAATGGGATAAGTTACGAAAACGCTGGGGTCAATGATGGTCCCGCGTCTATATTGCCCAATGGTCATGTGCTGGTAGCGGCCAACCCGGTGAACTCTTCCGGTAACACGGTCCATTGCGCCGTATTCTATGAGTTCGACGGTAGCAATCTGAACCCGGTACCCGAAGACCCCGGGGACACGGATGCCCCTGGAAAGCCTACGTATGGCCTACGCATGCTTGTGCTACCCACCGGTGACGTCATGGTCGAGGACGGCTCGGCCAACGTCTGGTTCTACAACAACGGCCAGCCCCCCGCTCCGGGTTCGCAGCCCACAATTACTAGCGCGCTTTCGGGCGTGCTTCCCGGGAAAACCTACCCAATTTCCGGAACTCTGTTTAATGGCGTTTCGCAAGGGGCGATGATGGGCGACGACGGCGAGTGGTACACGAACTATCCCCTGGTGCGTTTCATCCAGGGCACCAACGTGACGTATGCAAGGACTCACAACCACAGCAGCATGGGTGTCAACAATCCATACACCACCGTGACCACATATTTTGATGTGCCAGCCAGCCTCCCACTGGGTGCCTACACCTTGGAGGTTGTTGCCAACGGCATCCCCTCGGCTCCGCTTCCTGTCAATGTGGTAACAACCGGGAGTACGCTATTGTACGGCGGCGGCTCGGTTGGCGGCTACGGCGGCGACATCAACCTAAGCGCTATCCTGAACAGCGCGGGCGCATCGCAGCCACCAATCGCGGGCGCTGCAATCGCATTCCAGCTGGGTAGCCAGAGTTGCTCTGGAACGACCGATGGGACAGGCTTCGCCGGCTGCACGATCGTAGACAATCAGACGCCAGGCGCCTACACCGTGACCGCGAGCTTCGCCGGAAATGCAAGCTTTGGCGCGAGCTCGACCTATTCTTCTTTCACAATAATCCCGGCCCTCCAGACCATCACCTTCACCACCAACGCGCCTGCGACCGCGCCTACTGCCAGCAGCTTTACAGTAGCGGCCACTGCCAGTTCGGGCTTGCCAATCGCTTACACCAGTTCGGGCCAGTGCAGCAACGTTGGCGCGAACTATACGACGACCAACTACACCGGCACCTGCACGGTGATCGCGAATCAGTCAGGCAACGCCGACTACGTTGCCGCAGTTTCAGTCTCCGAGAACGTCACGGTGACTCCCGCTTCCATGAGCTTCGCATACGCCCAGTTCACTGTGCCCGCCAGCGGACTAAAGAGTCCAGACGGAGTGGCGGTGGATGGCGCCGGCGATGTCTTCATCGCAGATCAAAGCAACAACCGGGTGGTGAAAATTACGCCCAGCGGCACCCAGAGCACGATCGGTAGCGGACTGAGTAGCCCGGACGGAGTGGCGGTGGATGGAGCGGGCGATCTCTTCATCGCGGATTTCGGAAACAGCCGCGTCGTCGAGGTGACGCCCAGCGGCGTCCAAACTACGGTGGCCAGTGTGGCCACTCCGACAGGTGTGGCCGTGAATGCAGCGGGTAACGTCTTCATAGCGCTGGAGGGATCCCAGGAGGTGTTGGAAACGCCGGCAGGCTGCTCCAGTTCCTGCAGCACCACCGTTGTGTGGGGAGGTGCAGGTGGTACTACTGTTTTACTTCCGCTAGGCGTCACGGTGGATAAAGCAGGCAATGTTTTCTTCCCGGTTACTGGAACCTCTGTCGGGGTGATAAAGCAAGCGCCGCCCTACAACTCAGGCGTGTGGTCTTTTATAGGCAGCGGACTGAATAGCCCAACCGGAGTAGGGGTGGATGCGGCGGGCGATCTATTCATCGCCGATACCGGCAACAACCGGATCGTCGAAGTATCAGACAACGACACCGTCCAGACCATTGTGGCGAGCGGCACGCTCACGAATCCGAATGGAGTGACAGTGGATGCGGCGGGCGATGTCATCGTCACCGAAGGCAGCGCGAACCTTGCACTTGAGGTACAGCGCGAAGTGGTGAATTTCGGCTACGTCAACGTTTGTCCGTCAGGACAGACCGGTCCCGCACCGTGCAAACAGAGTCTCACGCTGAATTACATCGCGAATGGAACCGCAGCCGTGATCTCAACCGCCGTGCACACGCAAGGTGCAGCCAACCTCGACTTCACACTCGCGAGTAACACCTGCACGGGCATACTCGCTTCAGGAACCACGTGCAACATGACAGTCACATTTTCCCCGCTCGCGCCCGGAGCGCGATCGGGCGCTGTCCAACTCAGCAATGTGAGCACCGTGCTGGCCACCACTTTCATTCACGGCGCCGGTAAAGCACCGGCCATCGCATTCGGGCCGGCCGCGCAGGTCACACTGCCGACCAGCGGATTGAGTGCCCCTTCGACGGTAGCGGTGGATGCTTTGGGCGATGTCTTCATCGCTGATCGCTCCGACAACCAGGTTTTCGAAATACCGGCAGGCTGCGTTAGTAGCACTTGCCAGATCACGGTATTCTACGTTGGACTCTCTGATCCGTCGGACGTGGCCGTGGATGGAGCGGGAAATATCTACATCGCGGACACCGTCAACAATCGTGTGGTCAAACTTATACCTGCGGCCATCGGGTATAACAATGCCACGGTAGGCAGCGGGCTCAGTCTTCCGTCGGCCGTAGCAGTGGACGGAGCGGGAAATGTCTTCATCGCCACGAACGGCAATGAGGTTGTAGAAGTCCCGACTGGTGGCGGCACGCAAATCACGCTGGTCAGCGGCTTGGCGTCCCCGTCCGGTGTGGCAGTGGATGGTGCAGGTAATGTTTATATTGCGGAGAGCGCCAACAATCGAGTGCTGGAGATTCCGGCGGGCTGCAGCAGCAGCGCTTGCCAGATCACAATACCGGCCGTCGGACTGAACGGTCCGGAGAGTGTGGCGGTCGATGCTGCTGGCGATGTCTACATCACTGACCACAACAATAACCGGGTCGTCGAAGTGCCGGCCGGTGGGGGCCCCCAGATCACGGTGATGAGTGGACTGAATTCACCAGAAGGCATCGCCGTCGATGGAACTGGCAATGTCTTCATAGCCGATGAGGACAATCAGCGCGTAGTGGAGCTGGAAAGTTCTCTGCCGCCAACGCTGAACTTTGGAAGCACTAACCTCGGCAGCGCCAGCGCCCCGCAATCGGTTACAGTTCAAAACATTGGCAATCAACCGCTGGATGCCGTGAGTCCGGGGCTTGTCGTCAATTGGCCGAACTTTCTGCAGGTTGCAGGTTCAGGTACGCCGGCAGATTGCACCAGCATCTTCGCGCTGGCGGCAGGAACGACTTGCAATCTTAGCATCAGCTTCGAGCCGACGAATGCCGCGAGTCTCACCAGTACAGCAACTTTCACTGACAACGCCCTCAATACCAGTCCTTCAGTCAGTCAGAGCATCGCGCTGGAAGGCACCGGCACGCAGGCCGCCAAAGTCACGGTAGGCACCAGTCCGGCAGGATTGGCGTTCTCAGTGGACGGTACAAACTACAGCAGCCCGCAAAACTTCACCTGGACGGCGGGTTCTACGCACACTATAGCCACCACCGCCACGCAGACTCCGAGCGCCGGCGTGCAGGATACATTCATGAGTTGGTCGGATGGTGGGGCCGTGAGCCATTCGGTGACGGCTTTGGCTGGCACAACCAGTTACACGGCTAACTTCAACGCCGCGTACTTGCTGACTACGGCAGCGAATCCCAGTAGCGGCGGGACGGTCACACCGGTTTCCGGTGCGTACTACGCCGCGAACACGGTCGTAACTCTGATCGCCAAACCGAAGTCGGGTTACGCTTTTTCCAACTGGAGCGGCAATGTCGCGAATGCCCTGAGCGCCACGACTACTGTGACGATGAGTGCACCACAGTCGGTTTCGGCGAACTTTGCGCAACCGGTATCGACCACAACGGTTGTGGTTTCAAGCTTGAATCCGTCAGAGTTCGGACAGTCAGTCACCTTCACGGCAACTGTGAGTTCCTCAGCGGGAACTCCAACCGGAAAGGTCACATTCGATAACGGAACCAAGGCGATCGGAACCGCGACGCTCAGCGGTGGCGTAGCTGCTATTACGATATCTACTCTTCCGGCGGGGACGTTGACGATCACGGCGAGTTACGCCGGCGACCCGACGCACCTGAAAAGCGAATCGTCCGCTCTGACACAGGTGGTGGAACCGGGTACGACCACCGTCCTTAGTTCCTCCGCGAACCCGTCAGTGTTCGGACAATCCGTCACACTCACGGCCACCATTTCGCATGGCACAATCATCCCAACCGGCACTGTGGAATTTAAGGCGGGGTCTACCATCCTCGCCACAGTCACGGTCGGCAGCTCTGGCACGGCGCCGTATATTTCCTCAGCCTTCACCGTCGGGACGCACGCGATCATCGCCGTGTACAGCGGCGATTCGAACTATACCGGCAGCACTTCGCCCGCGTTTTCACAAGTGGTGGAGAAGGCCGCTACGAAAACTTCGTCAGCAGCTTCTGTGAATCCATCCCTATTCGGTCAGTCGGTTACGTTCACTGCGACGGTCGCTGCAGTCGCCCCTGGGACCGGAACTCCGACGGGTACGGTGCAGTTCTATGACGGAACAACGTTGCTGGGATCGCACGCGCTCACCAGTGGGGTCGCGGCTTTCGCTACGACAAAACTCGCAACCGGAACTGGCAGCATCACTGCGGTATATGTGGCCAGCGCCGACTATCTCACCAGCACGTCTAGCGCGCTATCGCAGGTAGTGGACAAGGCGAATACTAAAACCACGCTAGCAGCCTCGCCGAATCCATCTACTTCGGGCGCGACGGTTACGTTCACCGCGACAGTGAGTGTCATTGCTCCGGGGGTCGGAACGCCAACTGGAACGGTCACGTTCATGGACGGCGCCACGGAACTGGGCACCGGGACGCTCAACAGCAGCAAGAAGGCGACGTTTGCTACTGCGTCGCTGGCGGAGGGAACCCACTCGATCACTGCAGTATACAGCGGCGATTCGAACTTCAACGCCGGCACATCCACAGCGCTATCGCAGAAGGTGAACCCTTAAGCAATTCGTCCCACGCTTCGGGGAGGCGTGGGACGGAAAACTAAGTACTGTGGGCAGGTAACACCCTGCGCTGCCGATGACGAAGGCTCCAAGCCACGTTCGGTTGGCGAAAGGCCCGCATTATACGCAATATAAAAGCGCCCACTTTAGCGGTACGTTGGGATTGTTTCGGACGACCAACCTAGCGAAAAGGAGCGCCGTTATGCGTCAGAAAAAGTGTTATCGGCCCGCTGCTCGCAAGGAGATCGCTGCCGCACAACGCCCTCGCTCGGCGAAGGTGAACGCCGCTAAGAAATCGGCTTGAACGGGAAGCTTAATCTTAAAGACGCCCAGACTCACGAGACAGAGCCCGGGCGTTTTCATTTGCTCGCTCGTGCTCGCCCGCACAGGGGCCCTTTGAACGCTCGGCTCAGTGTCAAGGAAGACGGTGTATCGGCGTATCACGGTCAACGTCGGTCGACAACGTGGCCGATTCGTGACCATTCGACCTTCACACACCCTCACCGAACCGCACGGACCGCGCTTCGGCTATTGCGAGACAGCCTGGATATATGCGGATTTACAGAGGATCGAGAAACGGGAGGAGGGACCCAAGATCCGCCGCGCCCAGAAACATCTGTTTTCGGGCAGCCCGGACGCTAGTCCAACGATCCCGAAGACTCAGGTACATGCAAAGCTGACGGCAAAAGGGATTTTGGGCAGCGAAGAAACTTGGCAATGCGACTCATGAGCGGGCAACAAAACGTCCAGGCTCATCTCGTGAGTCTCTGGGCATCTTTAGGTCCAGCTTCCCGTTTAAGCCGATTTCTTCGCGGCGTTCACCTTCGCCCAGCGGGCGCGTTGCGCGGCTGCAATCTTCTTGCGGCCAGCGGCCGACATGGTTCGCTTCTTGGGCATGGTCACTACGTTACCTGTTTTGTCTTTAGCCTTCACCTTCGCCCAGCGTGCTCTCTGGGCAGCCGCGATTCTGGCCCTCCCTGCGGCAGAGATCTTGCCGCGAGGTACTGGTCCTTTCCCGTACGTCGCTCCAAAAGCCGAGAGCGCCGCGCCAATAGCCTTTATTTCCTTGCTCAACCGATCGTGTTCTTTTTTCAACGCCTGCACTACACCACCTAGGTTCGTCACTGAATCCCCTTCGCGGGGGATTGTAGCAGGGCGGGTGCGGGCACTGAGTGCCACTAGAGGCTATAAAACTCAACTGCCCGGCGCAGGCCATGATGAGTGTAATCGCGATTTTTCACCAATCGTCAACGACCAAGCAACGGAGCGACTACATAACATCGGAAACTATACCGGCCAACTCCTGCATCGAATCCCGGTATTCCGCAACGTCGTTGGCGGTAAAACCAAGTTTATCGAGAATGCCTGAGCGGATTTTTCCCGTGTGAATCCCTGTTGCAGTATCTCGGATCGCGCTCGCTAGTCGTTTTGCAAGGTCGGGGTTAAAACTGTCGATGAACAGGTACTTCAGGTCCCTCGCAAGTTCGAGTTACGAGATCATCTCCTCGTCGGTTGGGCACTGCGAACGAACGTCTTCGAGTACCTGCCGGAATGCCCATCCGGCGACGACCCAAGCGTCGGTTTTTTTGTGCCACCCTATGCATGCCATGTGTGTGCCATGCTCATGCTACCGCTGGGGCAGCAAGACTCGACCCGCTGGTTGCGTGCCCCTTGGGCAATTTGAGTGTAATCGGGATGTTTCAATAGTTGATCTGCTAGACTCGCGCAGTTGCTACTCTATGGGGGGCGCACTTAGCACGTTTTCCAGCGGAGATCGAGTGAGCGTGTCGGATGAGTTCTTTTGGGCAAAATGGGCGAAAGGGACAATTTCAGCGTCGCCAGACGCACGTCATTTCACGCGTTCTCTGGTCATACATGCGCTTCATCGAGGAAGCGATTCTGCGCAGCTGGACATTCGAGTCGAGACTATGGAACTGTTCCAAAAGCGTGCTTGGGAATCTTGCTCTTGTCCTAGGCTTGGGCGCATCGCTGTCTGTGCCTCGCACCCGCAGCGTGCGGACATAGCCAAGTCAAACTCATTTTCAATTCAGGGGGAGTTGCAATGAGATGCCGTGCTTCTGTTGCGGCGGCGCTGTTTGGTTGGGGACTATTGACGCTAGCTGGATGCGGCGGCGGCTCGACTACGAGCACCGGTGGCGGCGCTACCACACCGACAGTGACAGTGTCGCCGAGCTCCCCGAGCCTCACCACGGCACAGAGCCTGACGGTGACAGTCACCGTGAGCGGAACGAGCGGCACACCCACCGGCTCGGTTACGCTGACCGGCGGCACATACAACTCGGGCCCGGTCACCCTTGCGAGTGGCAGCGCGCAAATCGTCGTTCCGGGCAACTCGCTCTCGGCCGGCACCAATTCCCTGTCGGCAAACTACGCTCCCGACGCCAGCAGTTCGTCCATCTACAATACCGGAATTGGCTCAGTGACCGTAACGGTCAGCCTTGGGAGTGGCGTCACCGTCAATCCGGCGAATACCGGCATTGCAGTGACCGACCGGATTCTCGGCATGAACATGGCGGTGTGGTATGACTTCACAAGCAACGGAGCGTATACAGCCGATAACTCACCTATCGCAAATGCTTTTAAGAATGCAGGCCTCGTGGCGCTGCGCTGGCCGGGCGGTTCATTCTCGGACGACTACCACTGGAATAGCGGGGCAGTCACAAATCCGGCCGTCGGAACCGCACCCACCGCTTCCAGCTGCAACGGCGACTATATCGCTCCCCACACCGACTATCTGAGCTTCATCAACAATCTGGAAAATGCGATTCCTGGCGGATTTGATATTGCCTTAACGGCAAATTACGGTACCAACGCGACGTGCAACGGTGGCGGCGATCCGAACGAAGCAGCCAACTGGGTAACGTACGCGTATGCGAACGGCGGCACCGTAAGCCACGTGACCGTGGGCAACGAAGATTTCGGACATTGGGAGACGGACATGCACGCGGTTCAGTGGGATGCCACCACCTATGCCAACGCGGTAGCGGGAACTAGCGGCTATTACGACCTGATCAAGGCAGCCGATCCCAGCACACTCGTAGGCATCGTTGTGGATGCGAACTGCACCATGGCCAATGACTGCACCGACGGCTGGGACAGCATGGTCCTTTCGAATGCCGTGGGCTGCAATGGCTCCGGTACACCTTGTTACGACTTTGTTGAGTACCACTATTACGCGCAACATCCCGGCCACGAAACCGATACGTACCTCGTCCAGCAGGCGGCGCAGGCATTCACCGCGAACATCAACACAATCAAGCAGGAGTTGAATACCGCGGGCGCGCCGAACACGCCCATCTACGTGGGTGAAATCGGCTCGGCGACGAACTTAGGCAAGCAGAGCTGGTCGATCACCCAGGGTTTGTACGCAGGCCAGGTCCTGGGCGAGATGATGAACGACGGCATCTCGCGAAACACTTGGTTCATGGGATTCGAAGACTGCAATGGCAATCAGGGCAATCTCAGCAGCTCGCTTTATGGATGGCAGGATTTCGGAGCCTACAACATCTTCTCTGACGGGCCGGGCGATATAGGCTACCCCAACCTGTCACCGTGCGACTACGGCGGCAACGGCAACACGATCGGCACCATGTCGCCAACCGCGGTCGCCTTCCAACTTTTCAGCAAGGTCGCGATGAATGGCGAGAATGTGCTCACTCCGAACGTGGCCGGCGATACGACGGATGTGGTTGCTTATGCGGCGACCCACAGCGGCGGCACAGCGGTCGTGCTCTTCAATCGCAACGAGACCATGAGCGAGCCGGTCACACTTACGGTCACGGGAAAGAGCAACTCGCCGGCCGTGTTTTGGTACTGGTACGACAAGGAAATGTACGACTACACCAACGCGAACTGTGCGACGGACCCAACCTGCACCCTTGACCCGAACCACGATTACAGTACCGTCGACTGGGCAGGACCGGCCTCGACATCGTTCAATCAGCAGAGCTTGCCGCTGACAGTTACGCTCGCACCCTGGAGCATGAACGTGTTTATCATCCAGTAGTACCCGCCCCCGCGCCATCCTTGCCGTGAGCAGGGGTGCCGCGGAAGTCTCGCGCCCGCCTTCTGCAGATCAGGGCGACGAGTGTAGTGCCGCCGTTGCGCTCAAACGGCAATCGAGACGGTGCCAGAATCCTACGGGTTGAGGTAAGGATCTTTCGCCATGCGAATGAAGGCCGCTTCCGATTCGGGAGACGAGCTGATGCGCCAATCGGCTTCCTTATTGATGTCGAACCAGACGACGCATTTGATGAGTGGGAAACGGGCGCGCAGGGTGGGAATGATTTCATCGATCCACTTGCCCTTGTCTCCTCCCGCTTGAGCAGAGGACATCTCTCCAATCATGATCGGCTTTTTCCTGGCTGCGAGGAGGGGGTAGATTTCCTGGAAGACCTCCTGGAAGGTTTGCCAGCCGCCGTTTGTCGTGCCCCAGTTGTAGCCATCGACTCCAGTCCAATCGACGTAGGCGTCGCCGGGATAGTAGTCCATCGTATTTTTGTTGCCTCCGTTGATGTCCGTAACGTTTGGACACCACGCCCAGATCACGTTCGTAGCGCCTGCAGCAACGAAGACGTCGTGAATGTGTCGATAGGCGGCAATGTACAGCGGCGCGTTGTTGCCGCCCCACGCCTCGTCGCCATTCATCTCGGCGGCGAAGTCGAGGAAGAATTTCTTGCGGAGGGCTTTGGAGCCGTTTGCACGCGCCACGATCGTCGCATCGAGGCTTCCGTCGACGATCTTGGTGAAGTCGATCTTGTGGGGTTCCCAATTGACCAGAGGAATGCGTCCGGCGGCCAGATCTGCTTTAGTGACGGTGCCGGTCCAGTCGTCGGTCCACGCATAGTACGTGAGGTGAACGGGAGGTGTGCGCCCGAGCTTCGCCGTGTTCTGGGCCACATTGCCTGCGCCGTAGTACTGTCCGAGCAACGCACCCGCGGCCGGCTCCAGAATGGAAGATCCACTGGCATTTGCTGCGCCGCGGAGCCAACCGCCGAAGGCAACAATTAGGACGACCGCTAAAGCGGTCCTAACGAGAATGGTTCTCATGGTTACAACTCTCAGGGCGAACTTCAATTCCGCGTCTCTCATAGGCTGAGTGTGCTGCAGGTCAGAAAAGTCACAGTTTATCGTAAGTTCTTCTCGCCGCAAGGGTTTCCAGTGGCCAAAATCCACCACCGACTGGCCGAAATCAACCGGTGTAAGTCAATCAAAAGAACGGAACTATTGTCCATTTCCGGGGTTCAGTCTAGTAACAGGAATTTGGGGGTGGTATGAAAAATAGATTATCGAAAACGCTTTTTGCCGCAGTATTGACGAGCGCAGTGGCGCTCGGGGCTGGAACTACTTTGGTGGCTCAGGACCAGTCGATGGACAAGCCCTCAGGGGCAGTGAGCGCTCAAGTGGATCAAGGACCTGCGCCAGAGCAAACGGCTCCGCAATACAATGCGCCGCAATACGATCAGAGCGCGCCGCAAGATCAAGGTGCCTATCAGGACCGTGCCTATCAAGACCAGGCGCCCGCGACTTCAGCGGGGCCGAATCAACGGCAGTACACGTCATTGCCTCCGGAGCAATTGAACAAGCTGGTGGCTCCGATTGCGTTGTATCCCGATGCGCTCGTGGCGCAGATACTGGCCGCGTCAGCGTATCCCACGCAGATTGTCGAGGCGGACCGGATGGCAAAGGAGAACCCCGGACTGAAGGGACACGATCTGGCCGAGGAAGTGGACCGGCAGGATTGGGACCCGAGCGTGAAGTCTCTGGTGGAGTTTCCTACCGTGCTGGCGAACCTGGACAAGGATTTGTCATGGACTTCTGAGCTCGGCGAAGCTTATCAGAACCAGGCGGATGACGTGATGCAGGCGATTCAGTATTTGCGCCACAAGGCGCACGACGCGGGCAATCTGCAGAGTACGCCTCAGGAACGCGTGTACGAGCAGGGGTCCGATGTTGACATCCAGCCGGCTGATCCGAATGTGGTGTATGTGCCCACTTACAACCCGGCGTATGTCTATGGATATCCCGTAGGTGTGTGGCCTGGGTTCTATCCGTGGTGGGGATTTGGCGGCCCGGCCATTTCGTTCGGCTTTGGCTTTCCGATCGCGCCGTTCTTCGGCTTCGGTTGGGGATGGCATGGATGGGGCATCGGCTGGGGATTCCACGGCGGAGTCTTCTTCGGTGGCCACCCTTGGGCCTACCGCGGCGGAGCGTTTTATAACCACGCCGCGTTTGCGCACGGAAATTATCGCGGATTCTCTTCCACGCGTGGCGGATTCGGAGCGCGCGGATTTGCGGGTCGCGATGGGCGCGGGTTTGCAGGTCGCGGATATGCAGGCGGATCTCGAGGCTACGCCGGAGGCAATCGCGGTGCAGGCTTTAACCGCGGCGCGCAAGGTAGCCGAGGCTACGCGGGCAACCGGGGATTCTCCGGCGGCCAACGAGGCTTCGCTGGACGGTCAAGCGCACCCCGCTCGGGTGGTTTCCGCGGCAGTCAGTCGCGCGGATTCTCTTCGCATGGAAGCTCCGGCGGTTCGCACGGTGGCGGCCACGTTAGTGGCGGTCACAGCGGCGGAGGTGGACACGGCGGTGGAGGGCACAGTGGCGGCGGACATGGCGGCAGGCGCTAAGCGTTCCGTATAGTCATTCACTGTTCGAGCCCAAATTGAAGGCCCCGCTCTCACGAGCGGGGCTTTTTTGCTCGCGCAATCTCGATCATGGCCCCGATCGCTTCTATTTTTTCTATCGTTCCCAGAATATTTTACAAGTCCTTAACATTCCCGGCTTGTTGCCGCGATTCAAAACCAAGTAGAATGCGCGGGCACAGGGGGACCCATGAAACGCGCGCCAGTCTTGGCTTTTGCCGGATTCTTCATTTTTCTCTCCGGGATGTTGCAGGCTCAAACCCAGGTTCGAATCCAAACGATTGACAACCAATCGCTGACACGTCTTGAAAATTCCCATCACCCTCTGGCCAATGCGAAGAATGACTACGGCCGTGTAGACCCAAATCTTTCAATGGAGCGCATGGTGCTGGTGCTGAAACCAAGCGCGGAGCAGAAGGCCGCGCTCAGGAAATTTATTGATAACCAGCAGGACACCGAATCCGCCAACTATCACAAATGGCTGACGCCTGAACAATTCGGCGAACAATTCGGGCCAGCGAAAGAAGATCTGGCGCAGATTTCGTCGTGGTTGCGGCAACAAGGGTTCGCAGTGACCAAGGTTGCGCGCAGTGAACAATGGATCGAGTTTGCTGGCACCGCTGCTCAAGTGGAAAGTGCTTTCCATACAGAAATGCACAACTACATCGTGAACGGCCGGCAGCACGTGGCCAATTCCACCGACATATCTCTGCCCCAGGCGATGACGCCGGTGGTCAGCGGTGTGCTTTCCCTGCACAATTTCGTCAAGCAACCGTTCCACATCAAGACAGGATCCGTGCATCGAGATGCAGCCACTGGCCATCTCGTTCTCAGAGTTCACCGGTTCGACCTCGAACGGAGTCGCGCATTTTGTCGCGCCGGGAGATCAGGCCCGCATCTACGATGCTGAGGCATTGTTCAACGAAGGAATCAAAGGCACTGGGGTCTCCATCGCGATCGTGTCGCGAACGGACATCAATCTCTCCGATGTGCAAACCTTCCGGCAGGCTTTTGAACTTCCCGCAAAAGATCCTGAATTTGTCGTCAATGGAATCGATCCCGGAAACTTGGAGGGCGGCGACGAAGTAGAAGCCGACCTCGACGTGGAGTGGTCGGGTGCGATCGCGCCCGCTGCCACCATCAAACTGGTCTCGACGCAAAGCACATTTCCGACCGATGGGATCGACCTCTCCATCTCGTACATTGTTGACAACGTGACCGCGCCGATCATGAGCATCAGTTTTGGCGAATGCGAGGCGTATCTCGGCAACGCGGGCAATGAATTTTTCAACGACGAGTACGAACAAGCCGCAGCGGAAGGCATAACGGTACTTGTGGCATCGGGTGATAGCGGCCCCGCAGGCTGCGACCCTGCCCTGAATGTGCAACCGGCCACCCATGGGCCCAACATCAGCGGCATCGCTTCCACACCATTTAACACGGCCGTTGGAGGAACTGAGTTCAACGAAAACGGATTGGATGGAAAATATTGGCTGGCCAACAATCGGCCCGATCTTTCTTCTGCGATTGGCTACATTCCTGAACAAGTCTGGAACGAGAGCTGCGATCCGACGGTCGACCCGAATCAATGTTTTGGATCGGGCTTATATTTTCTCGATGCGAGCGGCGGCGGTCCGAGTTTTTGCACCGACTCAACAATCGACGTCGACCTCATTCTCTGCTTTGTCGGTTACGCCAAGCCTTCCTGGCAAACTGGTCTCGGCGTGCCGAACGATCAGGCGCGCGATATTCCCGACCTTTCCCTCGATGCCGCCGGATTTCACGATCCATATTTAATCTGCATCGAAGGCTCGTGCCAGACCACGGTTTCGAACGGCCAGACCGTTCTTGAGAGCGCAACTACGGTCGGCGGAACATCGGCAGCGGCGCCGTCAATGGCTGGAATTATGGCGCTGGTCGAACAGAAGCAGGGAATGTTTCAGGGTCTCGCCAACTACAACTTCTACAAACTGGCGGCAGGGGAAAAAACATCCCCCTGCAATTCGAGCAAGCTCGTCAATCCGGCGAAGACCAGCCCTTGCATTTTTCATGACGTCACCGCCGGAAACAATTCTGTACCAGGACAGGTGGGAGCGAGTGCCACTCCTGGTTTCGATCTCGCTACTGGCCTGGGTACTGTGGACGCAGCGAATCTGGTCACTGCGTGGGGAAGTTCGATCAAACTGCCTTCCGCTACGAAACTCGCCGTCGCGGAAGCGGCTACAATTCAACATGGCCAACCGCTTCCTGTGAACGTGGTGGTCAAGCCCGCATCCGGCAGCGGATCTCCGTCGGGTGATTTTTCTTTGCTCACGGATCAGCTTGGCGCGGTCTTTGGCGGAACTCTTACGAACGGCAGCTTTGCCGGAACGGTGTCGGATTTGCCCGGCGGCACGTACGAGGTGAAAGCAAAGTATGAGGGCGACGCCACGTTCGCCACCAGCCAGTCGGGCGACGTCACAATAAAGATTACGCCGGAAGGCTCCCAGGTCGGCTTACGGCCTGAACCTTCTCCTGTTCTCATTTTCGGGCGCTCAGAGAATGGTCCGTTTGGCCCTTACTACTTCAGCCAGTTTGTGAATATGGCAATTTTGGTCCAGGGACTCTCCGGCATGGGAAGCCCGACGGGGACAGTATCATTCTCGGAAGGCGAGAAGGCGTTGGGAAAAGCGCAGTTGGGGAGTGGCACTGCAACGGTAGAAATCGACAAGTTGTCCGCCGGTGGATTCCAGCCTGGCGACCACACGCTTAACGTCACCTACGACGGAGACAACAGTTTCCAAAAATCAACGCAACAGTTTTCGTTCCGCGTGATTCCATTTCCTCCATTCAGCGTGGTTGAGGCGACTCCAACATCGATCACAACCGGAGCGCCGGTGCAGTTGTTGCTCTCTGTTCAGAGTCCATTTACTCAAGCGGGCGTAGCGACCCTGCCTACGGGAACCGTGCAGCTTTATGACAACGGCAAAGCGCTGGGTGCGCCAATCGCGTTGCATTCTAGCGGTCAACAAGGAACAGGAATCGCGCAGGCGACCATCACTCTCACCTCGCTTGCTGCCGGACAGCATCTGGTGGAAGCGGGATATTCGGGAGATTCCAGGTACAGCTCGATCGCCGGAGCTTCTGGTCTATTTGCTTTCGCTTTGCCGGGAGCGGCGAACTTTAGCGTAACCGCTGCCACCGAAGCGTCGCCGAAAGTGAGTCTGCACCAGTCTTCAAGCGTTATTGGACTGGGCCAGTCAGTGAATTATGTCGTCACGGTTGCGGGCGTGCATGGCAAACAGGTTCCGACCGGCACGGTTTTCTTGCTGGATGAATTAGGAAATACAGATGCCGGGCCCACCGACCTGGTCAATGGCAACGCCAGTTTCACGTTGATCTGGAACAGCGCGCAGAAAATAAATCTGTCTGCCGTCTACTCGGGAGACTCGAACTACAACCCATTCAGCAGCGCGATCGTGACCACCACCGTAAAGCAAGGCACACCAAAAGTGTTCCTGACCGCGGCAGCGCCTGCTGTGAGCGAAGGCCAACTAACCAGCGTGAGCGTTTCGGTGATCGGCGATCCGGCCAATCCGAATCTTTCGGTTCCGTTTGGCTTGGTGCAATTCTACGATCAGGTCAATGGCGGGTCCCGACAGCCTCTTGGTAGCGAGCAATTCCTGACGGTCGGGAACGGTGGCAACCCGATCTTCACCGAGCAGGTGAGCCTTCCCAAGGGCGTGAACGTAATCACAGTTCGCTATCTGGGCGGTGGATTTGATTTCTTCGATGACTGGGCGCCGACGAACTCGAACCCGGTAACGATCACCGTGCATTGATCCGGATTGCAGGTGGAGAGACACAGGACGGTGAGTGCAAGGCCGTGCGCCTGAACAACTCTCGATCACCGACGATCAGAAATTGGATGGCGGCCGTTTTTCAAACCTTTCTACTTGCCGAGGTTCCATGGAATCCGAGATCAAGCAGCTGGGTATCATCCGACAAGGCGAAATACAAAACGCCTTTCTGTCTTCGCTGTATTACTCCTCGGTTAGCGCGCGAGCCTTTCAATTTGAACTAGTCCAACAATCGGTTGGTGCGGCATCCGTCAATCGATCGGCCGCGTCAACACCTTCTGGAGCCACGTCAAGATTCCAGCAGTACTCATAACACCTCATCTACCCGACCCGCGCCGGCCAAGTAAGGCCCACACCGGATGGTGTCTTGCGTGGTCAAGCGTAGTCTTCAACTACACGCAGCGCTGACTCACGGGTGAGCTCTGCCAATCAGAAGGGGTGTGACGATGAAATTTGCTTCGAGATGGATGCTTCCTACGTTGTTATTCATTGGGTTATCGGGCTCGAGCCTCGTGCTGGCACAAGATAGTACGCAAGCGCCCGCGCCCGACAATACGAAGGTCAACCAGGGCGATCAGAATAAATCGAACACCACGGCAGATCGGCAGGCAGAAAACAAATCTGATCGAGACATTACCCAGCAGATCCGCCAAGCGGTTATGAACGACAAGTCGCTTTCGACATACGCCCACAACGTGAAGATCATTTCGCAAGACGGCGCGGTAACGCTGAAGGGACCGGTGCGGACGGATGGCGAAAAGCGGGCGATCGAAGCGATGGCCGCTCAGATCGTCGGCCAGGACAAAGTAACCAGCCAGTTAGAAGTTAAGCCCAAGGTTTAAGACAAAGGAGACTCAAATGTCAGGCAAGAATACGGCGGTATTTGGTATCTATCCTCACCAAACCAGTGTCGAAAATGGCGTGCTGGCTCTGAAGGCCGCGGGCTTTTCCTACAACGATATTTCCGTACTGTTCCCGCAAAGCGATAGCACGAAGGACTTCGCGCACGAGAAGAATACGAAGGCGCCAGAAGGTGCCACGGCCGGCGCAGGAACGGGCGCAGTGCTGGGAGGCGGCTTGGGCTGGCTGGTTGGCATTGGCGCCCTGGCGATTCCGGGGCTCGGGCCTTTTATTGCCGCTGGTCCGATCATGGCAGCCCTGGCGGGAGTCGGCGTCGGGGGTGCGATCGGTGGAATCGCAGGAGCTCTGGTCGGAATGGGCATTCCCGAATACGAGGCGAAGCGTTATGAAGGCCGCGTGAAGGATGGCGGAATTCTACTCTCGGTTCACTCCAACAGCTCGGAAGAAGTGAAGCGCGCGAAAGCAATCCTGGAGGGAACAGGAGCTCAGGACATTTCCTCGACCGGCGAAGCTGCTGGCGAGAAGACGTCCCCGACTCGTGCGGCCTAGATCGAAGACTCGCAGACTGTAATGCCCGGCGGCCATTCTGTGCGCCGGGTATTTTCGCGACGCTGGGAATGCAATGTTTCTTGTTGCGCGACTTTCGGCGTTGATTCGATGGTAAGGAAAATTTGAACCGCGATGGACTTGCGAAACTAAATCATAAGAAGAAGTCATGAATAAGGATCAGGTGTCAGGAAAAGTCGATCAGGTGGCCGGCAAGGTGAAGCAGACGGTTGGCGAGGCTGTCGGCAATCAAAAGCTGGCCAACAAGGGCGTCGTCGAACAAGCCGCCGGTGCGGCAAAAGAGGTTTGGGGCGATGCGAAAGATGCAGCGAAGCAAGTTCATCAATCGCACAAGGATGCGGCTGCTGAAAAGGCAGACGAGAAACGAGGGAAGATCAGTCAGTCCGTGCAAGAGACCAAGGAGAAGGTGAAGGGAAAGATCGACGAAATCAAAGATCGTCACAGCGCGTGAAGCCGGTAGCTCTTTGATCGAAACCGAATTTGAAGGAGAACCCAATGGCAGCCCCCGAAGGTACGAAGTGCGCCCACCCTCCGTGCAACTGCATGACGAAGCCGGGTGATAAGTACTGCAGCCAGATCTGCAAAGACGCAGGATCCAGCGAGGTCGAGATCGGATGCGAGTGTGAGCACGAACCTTGCTCGCTTGCCTGATGAATAGTCAACATGTCCGGGCGCGCGGGCGCCAACTTGTCGCGAAGTGTTGTCGGGGAGTCGGCCCACATGGATAGCCCGCGTGCATTGATTCCTAGTGCCGACTCCTCAGATGCATCGAGGCTGTTGACACTGGTCGGTATCGTTGTTGTCATAGCGGGACTCTATTTCGGGCGAACCGTTCTGATCCCGCTCGCGCTGGCCACGGTGCTCGCATTTTTGCTGGCCCCGCTCGTGGGTGTCCTTGAGAGGTGCGGTCTCGGGCGCGCCCCCTCCGTACTCGCAGTCCTTGCCCTGTCGTGCGCGATGCTAGCGGCTGTCGGATGGGGAATGACGAATCAGTTGATGGAAATCCTCTCCCATCTTTCCGACTACAAGGCAAACATTCACGACAAGATCGAAGCGGTCCGAGCTCCTGGAAGCGGCGGCTTGGGCAAGGCGACTGAGACCGTCAACGACCTCAGTAAAGAGATATCGTCGGCCTCACAAACCGCGGAGAATAAGAATTTAGTCAAGGGCAGGGCTGCGCCGATTCCGGTGCAGGTCGCTCAACCTCCTCACGACGCCGCGGAGTACCTGAGGGATTCGGTGGGACCGCTCACAGGCCTTTTAGAAACTGCCGGCATCGTCGTGATTTTCACGCTCTTTATTTTGATCAAGCGGGAGGATCTGCGAAATCGCATGCTTCGATTGGCGGGGAGCGGCCAATTGAATGTGATGACGCAAGCGCTGGATGAAGCTTCGCACCGTTTGGGGCGCTATCTGCTCTTGCAATTTCTAGTGAACGCCGGCTACGGACTGCTATTCGGGCTCGCGATATATCTGCTTGGTGTTCCTCACTCGCTGTTGTGGGGGGTTTTAGGCACTCTGTTGCGCTTTGTTCCATACATCGGCACGGCCGTGGCAGCCGCTTTTCCGATCGGCATGGCCATGGCCGTATTTCCGGGTTGGTGGCAAGTTGGTGTCGTGTTTTTCCTGTTCCTGATCCTGGAACTGATCGTTGCGAACCTCATCGAGCCGTGGCTTTACGGCGCGCATATAGGCGTTTCCTCGCTGGCAATCCTCGTCGCGGCAATCTTTTGGGGAATGCTCTGGGGCCCGGTCGGTTTAATCCTGTCTACGCCTTTAACCGTGTGCCTGATACTCATCGGGAGATATATTCCACAATTAAATTTTCTTGAAATCATGCTGGGTGACGAACCAGTCCTCTCTCCGCAAATGCATCTTTATCAGAGGCTCCTGGCACTCGATGACGAAGAAGCCAGGGACATCGCAGACAAATACCTGAAAGACAATCCAATCGGCACTCTTTACGATTCGGTTTTGATTCCGGCTCTAGGTTTAGCCGAGCACGATCGGCATCGGAATATTCTCGATGAGACCCGAACCAGGTTTATTCATCAGAGCATGCGAGAGTGGATCGAAGAACTAAACGAAATGTCCCGTGACGCCGCAAGCCACGGCGATGGCGAGTCTCGTGCGGTCAAGAACGCCAGCCCTGCTCGCTGTGGACCGAAAATCCTGTGCATGCCCGCCAGAGATGAAGCGGACGAAATCGTCGCCCTAATGGTAGTGCAACTCCTGTGTCGTGCGGGGTGCAACGCGGAAGCTCTGTCTATTGCTGCGGTGTCGACGATGCTGGAGCGAATCGAGCAATTGCGCCCCAGCATCATCTGCATCTCAGCGCTCCCACCCTTCGCGGCTGTGCAGGCAAAGTCGCTGTGCAAGCGGATACGCCTGCAATATCCGGCGATGAAGATAGTCCTGGGTCTGTGGGAATTTCCTGGCGGCGTCGCGAAGGCTCAAGAACGGGTTGGGGCGGCATGCGCTGACCTGGTCGGAACATCACTGGCGCAAATTGTGCCACTGATGAGCGAGGGGGGCAGGACGATGGCTCCCTCTTCGAGCGCCGCGTGAAATCGGACGTGAAGCTCTGGTCCTCGCCACATGACGGCCGTCAGAATGACGCTGCATCCTTCAGCGGCACGTTCGTGATAACGATAGCCCCTTTTCCGAGGAAGTGACCTTCACGCTGCCATCAAATTGCAGCATTCGTTCTTCAATTCCCATCGGCAGCTCCGATGCGCCCCAGATCTGATCCACAACAAACTTGGGGTCCTTTACGTGCCTTCTCAATCGACGAAACAGTGGCTCTTTGAAAAAGAAGACAAAGTCGCGGTCTCCGTGGGCGTGAAACCTTGGGTGGCGCGAGTCTTTGAACCTCGGCTAGAAAGTGTCGGAGTGGCGCCCACATCGTCGACGCCTTCTCGAAAATAGAAATAAAGTTCTGGCGCTGCTGCCGCAATTCAGCTTCCGGTATCGAACCAGAATCGCGTGAAATTAAGAGTGCACCTGTTCCATCCCCTCCTCAAGAAATATCCTGCCCCGTCAATTTTCGTCGTGTTGACAACGCAGTTGCTCGTTCGCTCTCGCAGAGGGATACTCTACGGGTCAAAGTCCTACAGAGGAGCGACTACAGTCCATGAGGAACGATACGGTCTCGAGGCGACGGTTTCTGAAACATCTTGGAATCGCGAGTGCAGGAATTGCGGGTGCAGGCGCGATGGCATACTCGGCTCGCGATGCGAATGCCGCGTCCATTGCGGGGACGGACGCGCAGAGCCCGATCAAACCTGTGTCCGCCGAAGCGACAAAGGACTCGGCCACGCGCGAGCAACGCATGGCGTGGTGGCATGCAGCGAAATTTGGCATGTTCATCCATTGGGGACTGTACAGCGTGGTGGGCCAGCATGAATGGGCCCTGGAGGTGGAGGGGATTCCGATTGCACAGTACGAGTTGCTGGCGAAACATTTTCAGCCGAAGCCGAACGCGGCGCGGGAGTGGGCGCGACTGGCGCGACGTGCGGGACAGAAATATATGGTGATGACCACCAAACATCATGAGGGTTTCTGTCATTTCGATACCAAGCTCACCGATTACTGTGCTCCGCGCCAGGGACCGGGGCGGGATCTGGTTCGCGAATTTGTCGATGCGGCCCGGGCCGAGGGCCTGCGCGTGGGCTTTTACTATTCGCTGATGGACTGGCATCATCCCGACGGCGCGCGCTGCAAGACAGACGAGGCGGCGCGCCAGCGTTTTGTCGCGTACACGCATGGACTGGTCCGCGAGTTGATGACCAACTACGGAAAGATCGATGTGCTCTGGTACGACGTCGACTGGCCGCTCACCGCGGAGCAGTGGGAGTCGGAGCGCATGAACAAAATGGTCTTCGAGCTTCAGCCCGAAATCATCGTGAATAACCGCAATGGTCTGGAAGGAGATTTCTCCACGCCCGAGCAGGAGATCGCGGCGGCCGAGAAAGGCCGAGCCTGGGAAACGTGCATGACCATGAACGACAGCTGGGGTTTTAATCGTGGCGATGATGGATGGAAGACGGCCAAGACCATCGTGAGCAATCTGGCCACGTGCGCAGAGGGTGGTGGAAATTATCTGCTGAATATCGGGCCTAAGCCCGACGGATCGGTGCCTGCCGAGTCCGTAGAGATTCTGGAAACTGTTGGCCAGTGGATCGAGGGCAACGGGAAGTCGATTTACGACACAGAGCGCGGCTCGTATAGCTGGAATTCGAACGCCAACTACACTCGTCGCGGGAACACTTTGTATATCCACCAGCAGTACTGGCCAGGGGATTCTCCAGCGGCGGAGTGGCTGCCGTTTTTCCAGCCGGCGACCGTGGTTGCCATCGGTGGTCTGAAAACGAAAGTGAAATCCGTGCGAATGTTGAGGACCGGCCAGAGTGTGACGTTTGCGCAGGATGAGTTTTCACTGCGGCTCACGGGATTGCCGGCGCAGCCGCCGGACCATCCCACAACTGTCTTCGAAGTGGAATGCGAGGGAGAGCCTGTCATCGATCACAACGCGATCCGCTCGCAGTGGCCGCGCTACAAGGCAGGCATCAGTTAGGAAAATATGCCGGAAAGGCGTTGCGTTTAGTGAAGAGAGATTTCAAGCTGCTGGGCGAGATAGGTTGCCATGTCATTGGCATTTTCGACGGTCAGCAGGTGTCCGCGAAAATCTTCGTTCATCAGCTTGCGGGCAAGTCTTGAAAAAATCTCCAGATGCCGACTGGGGTTCTGCGATTTGCGCATTGCCATCATGATAATCATGTTCACTGGTTTGCTATCGGCCGAGCCCCAATCGATCGCCTGATTCAGTCTGATTACCCCGATCGAGTCAGCGGTGACCGCCTCAGTCTTACAGTGCGGGACCGCGAAACCATGGGCGAAATCCGTCGCGTAGACGGCTTCGCGCGACCACAAGGCCTCTTCCAGGCGCTGGCGATCCTCGGTGCGGCCGGCGATGTAGAAGGCGTCGACGATTTCCTGCATCGCCTCTTCTTTGTCTTTGCTTTGGCTGCCAAGAAGAACCAGTTCCTTACTTAATAGAGGTTGGGCGGAGCGTGCCGGTTGGGCGCGTTCGAGCAAATCTTCTATCTCAGATTTTCCCCGGCAATTCACGATACTCGCGAGCGCCCGTTTACAGTCTGCCGCGGACAATTGCGCGACCGCTCTTTTCACGGTGGGAATACCCGGTGCTGGAAGGCTGATCTCGTCCAGACCCAATCCGATGAGCAGCGGCAGATAGCGGACCTCGGCGGCCATCTCTCCGCACATTCCTACCCACTTTCCAGCGGCGTGAATCTCTTCGACGATGCGTTTGAGAAACCGCAGGAATCCGGGATGCAGCACGTCGGAAAGCTCGGCAGTTTTCGGATTGTCTCGATCCGCGGCGAGAAAATACTGGTTGAGATCGTTCGTGCCCAGGCTGAAAAAATCTACCTCGGCGCAGAGTTCATCGAGAATAAAGCCAGCCGAAGGAACTTCGATCATGACACCGATTGGAATGTCAGACTGGAAGGCGATCCCCTTTCGAGAAAGATCTCGCTCTGCTTCTGAAATCGCGGCCTTGAACTGGCGGACTTCGTCGAGCGACGAAATCATGGGTGCCATCACCTGCACCTGGCCAAACGCCGACGCGCGCAGAATAGCCCGCAGTTGTGCCTGCAGCAGTTCGCGATGTTCAGAGTAAATCCGGACGCCGCGGTATCCCAGGAAGGGATTATCTTCCGGTGGAAGATTTAGATAAGGCGCGTCTTTGTCGCCGCCCAAATCAAAAGTGCGGATGATGACCGGCCGTCCGGCCGCCGCTCGCGCGGCTTCTGCGTAGATGGCGAACTGCTCGTCTTCGGAAGGCGGACGCTGGCGCTGCAGGTAGGCCATTTCGGTGCGAAACAATCCGATTCCGTCCGCGTCTTTTTCGAATGCCACCGAGAGTTCTTCGTAGGAGGACGCGTTCGCGGCCACTTCCAAAGTCTTGCCGTCGATTGTAATAGCCGGTCCCGTAACCGGGACGGGCAGAAACTCACGCCGAAGCTCGATCGTCTTCTGTTCTCGATCGTAAAACTTTTGTACGGCGAGGGAAGTTCGTGGCACGACGAATCCCCGAATTGCGTCGACGACGACTTCCTCCCCAGCCAGCAACAGGGCGCGGGCATTCTTCACGCCCGTGAGAGTCGGAATTCCGAGCGACCGCGCGAGAATTACGACATGGGAAGTCGCGCCGGAGTGCTCCAGCACGAGCGCCTTCAGCCACTGCCGCTCGAGGCCGAGAAGTTGCTGCGGGGCCAGCGTTTCAGCGACTACGACCGAAGGTTCGCGCAACTCAATGGCTGCTGTCTGCAAGTCAACTCCATAGATTTCCTGGAGAAGATGCAGGCAGATTTCTTCGATGTCGAGGGCGCGCTCGCGAATGTACTCACTCTCGGAATGACGCAGAAGGTCGATGAAGAATGCGCCAGCCTCCATCACCGCTTGGCCCGCCGATTTGCCCTGCGAAATATGTTCAGCGAGTTTCTGCGAGAGAGAGACGTCGCTCGCAATGGCCAAGTCCGCTTGCAGTACCGCGGCTTCCGTGGGAGATTGCGGGTGAGCCAGCTTTTCCTGAATGCGGCCGCGTACCGCCGCCATGGCGCGTTTGATCTCAGCCAGTTCTGCCTCGGGGTCGGATGCCGCGTGTGTTTCCAACTCTCGCGGCAGCGCCATGCCGCTTAGTGGTATGACCTTGCCCTGGCCAAGGCCGCGGCTCACCGGCGATCCGAAATATCCCTTCACGCCCGCTGTTTGCAAAGTGCGAGGAAGCGTCGTGCTCGCGGTCATTGCATGCACACCTGCCAGCGGCACATCACAGGCGGGAAGCACCTGCTCGACAAAACGAAGCAACGCAGCCTGCGCCGCCTGTTCATCAGTTCCCCGAACCTGCACGATGCAACGATCGCCTTGCCGGATATCGGTGGCGAGAATCGCCAGCACACTCTTCAGGCTGGCGACGGAACCGGTGCGGAGATTTGTTAGCAGACAGTCGGAGGCGTACTCGATCGCCACTTCGGCTAACTGGCTTGCAGGCCGCGCATGCAAACCGTCAGATAAAGAGCAAATAAAGGCAAACTCCACCGACGTGCCACTCCTCTGCGTCATATCAACTTTGAATCTTGGCGAAAATGCTATGGGGATCTTTCAGTGCGTCTTGCAGGGGAACTTGAATGACCTTGACTCCGTTGAAGCGTTCGCGCTCTTCCACGGCAATGTCGACGGCAAAGATCGCAATCTCAGCCTGACTGATGTCTTGCTCGGTCAGTTTGTTTTCAATGCCCATGGCGCCCTGCGTCTCCACCTTGATGTCAAAGCCCAGACTCTTGCCGACCTTTTCCAGGCGCGCGGCGGCCATATAAGTGTGCGCAATACCGGTTGGGCATGCGGTGACAGCGACGACTTTCATGCAGCTTTTTCCTCCTTCGTGTCCGCCAACCGCTGGCTTCTTGCTTTCAGAAGATTGATTGAAATTGCGGTCACGATTGTGCCGGTCAAGATCGCCAGCAGGTATGCGAGGCGGTGATCGACTGCAAATAAAACGATGGGGCCGCCGTGCGGCGCATGATCTCCTACCTTAAAGACCATCGCGATTGCGGCAGCGATTGCGGAGCCAACCATGATGCTGGGTATGACGCGAATTGGATCCGCGGCGGCGAACGGAATTGCACCTTCGGTTAGTCCCGTCAGTCCCATGATGATTCCAGCCACGCCCGCCTCTTGCTCTTCCGTGTTCCACAACCTTTTTTGCAACAGCGTCGCCAGTCCCATGCCCAGCGGGGGAGTGCAGATTGCCGCCGCGCAGGCACCCATGATCTGGGGGTTGCCCTCTGTAATCATGGCAGCGCCAAAGAAGAACGCGGTCTTATTAATAGGTCCGCCCATGTCGAATGCAATCATGCAACCAAGAATCAAAGCCAATACAACGCTGTTGCCGGTACTTATTGCCCGCAGTGCATGGTCGGCATGTGACATCAGGTTGCTAATCGGTACTCCCAACACTTTCAGCATCACCACCCCGATGAAGGCGCCAGAAAGGATGGGAATTACCAGGATCGGCATGATGGGACGAAAATGCTTCGATACCGGAATCTTCTTCAGAAGATTCACTGCATAGCCTGCCAGCAAACCAGCCAGCATCGCCCCCAGGAATCCCGCTTTTACTTGATCCGATAGATATCCCCCAAGAAATCCGGAGACAAGGGCGGGCTTACCCGCAATGGAGTAAGCGATGTAGCCGGCCAAAACTGGCAACATCAATTTGAAGGAGGTCGAGCCGATGTCATTGATTAGCCGCAGCCAGGGGGTCTGAGAAAAATCCGGGCCCGTCGGAGTCATCGGCGCAAATGCGATCGCCAATGCGATCAGAATGCCTCCGCAGGCGATGAACGGGATGGCGAACGAGACGCCCGTCAGCAAGTGCTGCCGAAGATTCTTGAGCAATTCAGGCATCGCAGTCCGTTGTTACAAAATCGAATGTTACTAAGTCAGAGTCAGAGCTCGCGGCCCGTTGTTACAAAGAGGATTTTGTGCATTGTAGCTGCAAGAACGAACCGCCGGCTCGCACATGCAACATTCTTTAGGATGCCGACTGCCGCGGCTGCACATCGCCCGCAGATCCCGATAAAAACACGGCTTCGTAGTATGTGTGATTAGTCCTAATCTCGAAACAGGAGAGATGGAACGTTTGTTGCACTCACGTAACCTTTGCAGAAAGTACACAAAAATCGGATAGTTCGTCGGCCCCTTGCCCCGGGCAGTTCTCGCAACGCCACTCCGGACCGCTTCCGAGTCGCGCTATCTGCCCGGAGCGCTGTCGGTCCGGTATTGAGTTGGAGTGATTTTGCAGGTCTTTTTGAAGACGCGGCAGAAGTATGCCGTGTCGTTGTAGCCGCAGTCGAATGCGATTTCTTTCAACGTCAGACTGTAGGTCTGCAGCATGAATTTGGCGCGATTCACCCGCACGAGGTTCAGGTAATCGTTGAACCGCATCAGGCCTTCCTTCCGGAAAACTCGTGAGACATGGTTAGGGGCCAGCCCAAAGTGTTGGGCGACACTCTCTCTCGTAATCGGGCTCTGGAAGTTCTCCTGCACGTACAAGCAGAGTGACTCATACGTGCGGACCGCCTTGCGCGGAGGATGCTTCTGGGGCGATTTCAGCAGCCGGAGACAGGCGTGGAGCAAGGATTCCGTCAGCAGTCGGGCGAGCGGCCCCTTCACGTGATCCGCCGCCAGAACCATGAGCGCGGCCAGAATGCTATGCGTGGGTACATCATAGCCGCCCTGGACACTGGCCTTCAGCGCGGCGGAGGGCGACTGCGTGTCTCCCCGATGACGCACCAGGCTGACGCCAATCTGCTTGGCTCCAAACAGAATCGTGAGGGCCTCGACCTGCGAGGACCAATCCGGTTTGTTCCATGCGTGATCGGGGACAAATACGGCGTGGCCGCGAACCGGCTGGATGGTTTCGACGCGTCCGCTGCGGGCAATCTCCATAGTGTGGCATCCCGTGAGCGGAACCGACAGACGCGGAAAATTGGTGACGTAAGCCAGCACTGGCGGAGGCGTGCTGCCATCCCCAAAGTGCACTTGCCGAACCCGGGCGCTCCTTAGATACTCCTCCAGCTCGCGAATGATGATTCGATTCGGAGGGACGGGGTTAGCTTTTGTTCGGGCAGCCAAGAGTTTCGCCGAACGTTACGTTAGTGCAATTAATGTTAAATGTCTACTATATCCTTTTGCCGGCGTTATCCACCATACTTCGCCACCGTGCGTCGTTCTAGCTCTCAAAAAATACCTGGACAACTCCATGGCGGGCAGGATTTGCAGGACCAATTCCTACCGAGGTGCGCAATGAAAATGAACGGTAAAGTGTTTGTCCTCGCTTTTCTTCTCGCTGTCACTCTCGCACTTACCGCCTGCGGCGGCCAGGGCGTGCCTCCCGGCGCCGGCGGATCGACCGCAGTGGACGGCGGCAAACTCACCGTTCAGTTGACGCAGGGCCCGCCCGCGAGCATGGCTGCTGGGGCCTCGGTAGGTTTGTTCGCGACGGTTTTCAATGACAAGAACAACGCTGGAGTGACGTGGAGTTGTGCCCCCGCCAGCGCGTGCGGCACATTCAGCCCTGCGACGACCGGATATCTGATCGACACACTTTATACAGCACCGATCAACGCGAACGGCCCGATTACTCCGAATCTGAACCAAACGGTCACGATTACAGCAACTTCGGTGGCCGACAGCTCCCAAAGCGCATCCAGCGCGAGCGTCAACCTCACGCAGCAGTACGCGATTGTGTTGTATCCGGGTAACGGCTCGTATGGAATGGTCGCCAGTGTCACGCTCGATGGGAACGGAAACGTAATTGGCGGCGAGGCCGACGGCTCGGCCAATAATTTCTACTGGAGCGCTCCTTCCATCACTGGGACGTACACTCTGGATGCGATGGGCCGCGGCAACATCTCGCTGAGCCTCAACAACAGCACCTGTTGCGGCACTCTGCAACAAACCCATGGCATTACGGCCACCTCGAATTCACACCTCATCATTGCCGAGGAAGACAACTTCAACGGGCTCACGATCGGCGCGATCGGCAGCATGGATTTGCAGACCGCGGCTCCGTTTTCCGGCTCGCAGGTCACCGGCGGCTACTCGTTCATGCTGGCTGGGTACAGCGGCGCAGCGCACGAGAATGCTAGCTGGGGCGGCATCTTCGCTGCAGACGGCAGTGCAACCGCCGCCAGCTCAGGCAACATCAGCGGCGGCATTTTCGACGAAAACGTGGGAAATAACGGTGGTGGCACCGGTTACAACAATGAAGTCGCGACTCCCGCCGCCGGTCTGCCATTCATCGGGACTTATACAGCTCCCGATGCTTCAGGGCGCGGAATTATTACCCTGAGTTCATCTCCTGACACTCCTGGGCCTTGTGGCGCCAGCCCGCTGCCTGCCTGCACGGAGTATGTGTACTACCTTGTTACGCCTGAAGTGCTGCAGTTGACCAGCATGACCAACGTCGGAAACGCCGGAAATACCGGCACCGCGTTTGGGCAGGGGTCGCTCGCCACGGCCGCGACCGATAACACGGCGCTAAGTGGTGGATTCGTCTTCAGCTACTACGGTTTTGGTGACAACAACAACGGGGGCGACTCGGGCGCGGCAGCCGGGCAATTTGCGACCGACGCGAACGGCAACGTTACCAGCGGGATCGTGGACCTCAACGTGGCCGATGGTGGGAGCCCGACCCCAAGCATCGCGACGACAGGCATTTCTCTTGCCGGCTCGACGTATTCGTTCGCGGGCAGCACGCGCGGCACTTTTACCGATCCCTCGGGCCAGAACTACAACATATATCTGACCGATCCTAATTTGAACCTGCTCGACCCGAACAACACCACCGGAGGCGGAGGAGCCGTGTTGTTCGAGGCGGACAATTCTTCTGCGCCGTATGGCAACGCGATTGGGGTCGTGATCCCTCAGGCGGATGCCGCGACTGCCGCTCTTTCCGGGAGCTACGCCGTTCTGCTCTCGAATCAATCGAACCTCGGCGGCTGCTGTAATTACGATGGCGGCCTAACCGGTCAATTCTCCGTCAGTACAGCGACGCCGGGAACCTTTTCCGGCGAGGGAGATTTCCAGGGCACGGGCACGAACAGCGCGACCCTGACCACTGGCCCACTGAGTGGAACGATCGTGGCGGACGGGTCTAATCCCGGTCATTTCACTGGCACGATCGTGACCGCGCCCGCCTTCCCCCTTGAAATTGGTGGAACGACTCCGGGCACTGAGAACGTGGACTTCTTTCTAGCCAACGGTTCGCAAGGTTTCATCATTGAGACCGACACTATCGCCCCCGTTTTCGGCGCAGTGGAAGCACAAGGGACGATTGCCGGAACTGCGGCAGTCAAGCGGCCGCGAGCTCAGCAGCAGCACAGTCATCCGAAGAACCTCCTCCAGATCACGGGGGAACAGCATGTTCAGACATCCGGCCAGGCGAGCAGCGGGCGCTAGTAAACAGCAAGAATCTTGAGGAGGGTCGCAATGACGGTTTTGTCGAATTCCAGCCTTAACGATCATGCCGGGGTGGACCATGGAATGGACCATAAGGCGTGCCGCAGAATGAGCGGGTACCGGTTCGGGATCGCACTCGGCCTGACGCTGTACCTGCTGCTGGTGTTTGCGCCGCGTTCGTTCGCCCAGGAATTCCGCGCCACGCTGACGGGGCAGGTCACTGACCCTAGCGGCGCGGTCGTTGCCAAGGCGAAGGTTACGGCGACCAACGTCGACACGGGATCGACTTATAGCGAAGTCACCAGCAGCGCGGGCGTCTACTACATTCCATACGTTGTACCCGGCACTTACAAGGTTAAGGTCGAGGCGGATGGCTTCAAGACTGCGATCCAGGACAACGTGCTGCTGTTGGCGGGCAAATATTTCGGTCAGAACTTCAAGCTTGAAGTGGGCAGCTTCCACGAAACGATGGAAGTCACGGCCGCGCCTCCGCTGCTCGAAACTGAAAACGCGTCGGGTGGAACCATCCTCGACGAGAAGACTTTGCAGAATGTGCCGGTCAACGGCCGCCAGGTTTACATGATGATCGGCACCGTGCCGGGATCGCAGTTCACGCAAACCAAGTTTGGGACGGGCGGCTATTCGGGAACCCGCAGTTGGGACGTCAGCAATGCTTACATCGTCGGCGGCGGAGTGAATCCGGCCGACACTTCAGGTGGATTCAACCAGTTCACGCTCAACGGCGGCAACATCACCCAACAAACCACCTACAACGCTGCCGGAGCCGGAACGTGGACTATCGCTCCTACTCTCGATTCGATTCAGGAAGTCAATGTGATGACCACAACTTACGACGCGCGCTTCAGTCGTACGAGCGGCGGCACAGTCAACATGGTCACCAAGAATGGAACCAATCGATACCATGGAGAGCTCTACGAGGGCTACAAGGGCGGCTTCATGGACGCCAACTTCCTGCAGAACATTTACGTCCAGCCGGCTAGCGATCAACAGGTGGAAAACCAGTTTGGTGGCACATTTGGCGGACCGATCAAGAAGGACAAGCTTTGGTTCTTCTTCAGCTTTGAAGGCTATCGCCAATCGATTTACAACCTGGTGGAGGGCAACGTGCCTCCGGCCTATCTGCGGCCGGGATATCAGAGCAATCCGAACATCGATTTTGGCCTGGTTCAAGGGATGTATCAGACCTTGAACCCGCAGTCTCCTTATGCGTTGTACGGGCTTACGCTGTTCCAACCAGGAGACAGCAACAATCTGACCAACCCGAACAATGCGGTATGTTTCGCTAACGGACCGGGGACGGCGCCGACCGGGCCGGCCGCGCAATGTGGCAACAACACTCTCGGCCTTCCCAATGCGTATGGCGGTGGAACGGGTGGTGGCAGCTTGCTGCCGTCTACGCAACTCAACCAGACCGCGCTCACCATGATGAGCCTGGGCTACATCCCGCTGCCCAACATTGGCGGTGCCGAAAACTACATTGGCGGATTTGGCGATCCGGTGAACTTCGCCGCGGCGTCCCCGGATGTTTACAGCTACAACCAGCCCATGATCCGCGTGGACTACAACACCAGCGACACTAACAAGTGGTACACCTTTTTCGCGTGGCAGAAGGGGCACGAAAATCGCAGTGGCAACGGCTTCACGGGATTCGAGGCCAACGGCAATCTCGATCATTTCCGGGAAGCCTGGGTGGCGACGCAGGATCTGACTCATACGTTTTCACCCACGTTTCTGGCAGACTTCAAAATTTCTTTCAACCGCTTCTCCGATACCGCGCCTGACGGGAATTTAAATCTGGCACAACCGCCCAGCAAGATCGGTCTTACTCTGCCGGTGCCACCCACGACCGCGCTGAAAGATTTCCCGGAATACACAATCGATGGGATATCGACGGGCACTCTGTTTGGCAACAATCTGAGCGTCAGCGCGACCACTAACGTGATGATTGACGCCGACTTCACCAAGTCGAAGGGGGCACACAACATTCATTTTGGTGGTGGAATCGGAGAATTCTTCTTCGGCAATCCGGGCAATGCCGGCAACGCCAACGGAGCCTTCTCATTCAACGGCCAGTGGACCCGATACGACTCGGCAAACCCCTTCTGTTATGAGCCTTCCAGCTTGGGTTTTGCCACAGGTGCTCCGGCTTGTAGCGGCAACGCGTATGCTCCAAACGGCTATGGATTTGCCGATTTTCTGCTCGGTCTTCCGAGCGCCGGCCACGTCGACTGGAATGATTCGCTCTACGATTACGAGCCGGTCTGGAATCTTTATGCGCAGGACGACTGGAAAGTGAACCATCGCCTGACGCTGAACCTGGGGCTGCGCTATGACGTGCAAGTCGGTCTCAGGGAGCGTTACAACGAACTCACCCGCGGCGTATGCCTGACCTGCGTGAACCCTGTCACCAATGATGGCGTGTACGAAGCCAACATAGGGAGTGCGGCCAACATCGCCGCGTGGCAGGCGGCGGGAATCAACGTAGCTTCACTCAAAACCGTTTATGGGGGCCCGGTTTATGCAGGCCACAACGGTCAGTCGCGAGACGCTTACAATACCGACTACGGCAACATCGCTCCCCGCATCGGCTTCTCTTTCGCCCTCGACCGTAACACGGTCATACGCGGCGGATGGGGTTACATGTATGCCGCCGGCCTCGAAGGCGGATCGCCGGTTGGCTACCAGCAGTCCACGCCCTACGTAACGTCACTGGATAGCTTCAATCCACAGCAGGGCGGAGTTGCGCCATTGGCCGGGCCTTCGGCCGGTCCTTACGGAACCGGCTCACCATTCCCTGCGTCGGCCCAATACCCGCTCGGTCTGCTGCCGCCAGTGGGAGCACAAGCGGGCCTGCTGACCAATATCGGCCAAGGCGCGCAGGTCTTTGACTTTCCGCAGCGCAAGATTCCGCGAACCCAGGTGATGTCGTTTGGATTCCAGCGCGCACTCCCCGACGATATGGTTCTCGATGCAAGATGGGCTGGCAATTACGCCAGCCGTCTGCGCGCCGGCACCACTTGGCTCAACGGGACTCTGTCTTATCCGGAGCTGCAATACTCGCTGAACAGCACCGACAATCTCAGCCAACTGGTGCCCAATCCGTATTATCAAGTGGCGGCGGCGTCCTCTCCGGGCGCGTGCGGAACTTACCCCAAGGTCGAGGCGATTGCCCTGTTGTTGCCGTTCTCGCAGTACTGCTCGGGCAACGGCGCTTCTCTGCTGGGTCAATACAACCTCCCCGTAGGCCGCAACTGGTACAACGGGATGGAAGTGAAGCTAACCAAGCGCACGACCCATGGCCTGGAATTCAACGTGGCTTATACCTGGTCGAAGAACATCAATGGTGACGGTTATCAGAATGGATATCCCTACACCGATGCCAACGAGGTTCATTGGCCATCGCAGTATGACCGGACCAACGTGTTGTCGGTCACCGGCGTTTACGAAGTTCCTGTCGGAAGAGGCAGAACATTCCTGTCCGCTTCGCCGAAGGCGCTGGACTATGCGCTGGGCGGCTGGACCCTGGGCTGGGTGTTTGCGGCGCAGAGCGGAACACCGATTACCGTCGACAACGGCGACGATAACTACACCTGTTGGGATTGGAAGTCTCCTAACGGAAGAAGCGTAGCCCATTGGCTGAACCCCGCGATCCAGAGCAAGTGCGGAGTTCCCGTGCCCCACGTCGGCGGCACTTCTTATACCTACAACATCGCTCCACAATATGTCACCCAGGTGCGGACTCCCACGGTTCCAAACATTGACCTATCGCTGCAGAAGAGTTTCAAGGTTACGGAGAAGGTGAGCTTCTCGCTGCGCGGAGAAGCATTTAACGCATTCAATTCCGTGCTGCTGGGCGGACCGGATACCACAGTAACCGATTCTCCCGCCAATTTGTTTTACAACACTACGACCAAGCACTCCTATTGGCAGGGCTTCGGAACGGTCGCTCCGAACCAGCAGAATTTCCCGAGGAATCTGCGAGTCTCGGGCAAGATTATTTTCTAAGCGCTTGCGGACTTCGAGAGCGAAGGCCTGGTGAGCGGCGCACGAACATATCGTTGGATCGTTAATGCGAAGAAGCGAAGGTTGGAGGGAAGAAGAATGATCACCGAGAAAAAGATCACCGGGAAAATGATCACCGCGAAAAGGTTTTCGTGCAAATTCTTTCTACTGGTGGCGGCGTCCGTCCTGGCGTGTTCCTTCTCGGCGACGCCCGCGTGGGGGCAGAACCAGCAGGTGGATCTGTCCACAGACTTCAATCAGGCCGGGATCTTCGCGCTGGGAACAACGTTCCAGGGCACCGGAGACATTGATGGTCCGGCTTCCGACGGGTGCGCGAACGGCCAGGTTTGTTCCGACGCGTATAACGCCGACGTGGTTTTTGGCACAGGCTATAACGCGCAAGCCCCCACGCTCACTCCGCCCTCGTTGGGCATTCCGTTCAACTTTGGCCCGGTGAATACGGCCAACTGCGGCCCTTCGATAGGCGCCTGTATACCGGATATGATTGCGCTTCCCGAGACACCGCTGACCGTGACTCTATCGCAACCCCAGCAGCAGATTGTTTACTCGACCATGGTGATGCTGGGGAACGCCGTCCAGGGTTCGCAACCGGGGACGATCACCGTCAACTACACAACCGGTTCACCCGACACCTTTAGCCAGACGTTCAGCGACTGGTGCAGTTTCGGAGGGAATAAATACGAAAGTATCGCCGTGGGGCCGATCGCACATATGCGCATCAACAGCGACGGAACTGCCGGATCGTGCGACGGTAACCTCTACGCCTATACCTATCCTCTCGACTACACCAGGACCGTGCAAACCATCACGTTGGCGAATCCCAAAGGGAATGGCTTCGCGTTCGTGTGGGCGATTACCCTGAAGCCGCCGAGCTACTCACTCGCGGGCGGGGCGGCGACGCCGCCGTCACTGAGTGCGGGCGGAACGAGCACAGCTACAGTGACTGTGAACCCGCAACCAGGCTATCCTCCGCTCGTCAATGGCGTTCAGACGGTTGGGACCGTCACGCTGACCTGCGTGGTCGATCCAAACATTCAGGCTGTCCCCGGCATCCCGTTCAACGCCACTCCGCCCACCTGTGTTGCCAATCCCACGCAGGTGACCGTCACTGCGGGCGAAACGTCACCGCCCACTACGCAGCTCACCTTTACAACTGTCGCGGCATCGAAGGCCATGGCGGAGCCGCCGCGGACAATGTTTTATGCTTTGTGGCTGCCCCTCCCGGCACTGGCGCTGATTGGATTCGGTCTGGGTTCCCGAAACACTCGCCGGAAGAAAGTGTTTGGGATGTTCCTCCTGCTCATGGTGCTGGCGGGACTGATCGTCACTCCCGCTTGCGTCAGCTACAACCACCTGAGCAATGTGGGAACTCCTCCCGGTACCTACAACCTTACCGTCAGCGGAGTGGACGCCCAAGGTCTGACACAAGCGGGCAGCCCGGTGGCTGTCACCGTTGTGGTCACTCAATAACGATCCGAATTTCCGTGAACCGAGGCGAGATAGGAATCTCGTCTCGGTTCACAAGAAAATTGAGTCGCAGCACACTTTATTCATCGCTGGTTCCGGTTCATCCCTTCGGAGGGTTGTTCGACGATCCCCCGGCAACGATGGAGGCTAAGATAATGCGCAGATTTGTCGGGGCGGGCTCCTTTCTTTTGCTGGCAGGGATTGCGTTCCCGCTGCTGATAAACCCTGCGCAGGCGCAGGAACGTCAAGCACTCCAGACTCACGTTTCGGCGCCGGCCGATGCCAAGTACATCAGCCGAATGCCAGCCTCGCAGAGGCTGAATCTGGCGTTGACGCTGCCTCTGCATAATCAGGAGCAGCTCCATAGTCTTCTGCAACAGCTCGAAGATCCCACCAGTCCCAACTACCACAAATATCTGACCTCGGCGCAATTCACCGAACAGTTCGGCCCATCGGTCGTCGAGTACGAACAGGTGATCGGCTTCGCACAGTCCCACGGCTTGGCGGTGACGCATACTTCCCCGAGTCGCCGACTGCTCGACGTAACTGGATCGGTAGCCAACATCGAACAGGCTTTCCAGGTGACGATGCAGGTCTATCAGCACCCAACCGAGAAGCGAACGTACTATGCGCCGAATGTCGAGCCTACGGCGGACTCAGGTATTCCGATGCTGGGTGTCGCTGGTCTTTCCGACCGTGCGCTGCGGCATCCGGCAAGTCTGCGTCCCGCTCCTTCTGGCGGCGCACGTCCTGACGCGACGGGCTCGGGACCCGGCAGTCTCTTTCTGGGCAGCGACATCAGGGCTGCCTACTACGGCACAGGTCCGCTGGCGGGTGGCGGGCAAGCCCTCGCCTTGGCCGAAGGCCAGTGGAACTTCAGCGACGTACAGGCTTACTACAAGTCCGTCGGCCAGACATTGAATGTCCCTATTGTGAACGAAATATTGGCTGGGCAAAACCCAAACTGCATCGGCCTGCCACCGAGCTGCGACGACGGCGAAGAGGTCATCGACATGGAGCAGATCCTCTCGATGGCTCCCAACGCCTCAGTCCTGATTATTTATGAAGGCGTCAGTGAAGTCGACCAGTTCGACGCCTTCGCTACGGACAATATTGCCAAGGTGATGAGCTATTCCTTTGGCATCGGTGACGGTAATGCTGCCACGGACGAGCAATACTTCCAGCAATTTCATACTCAGGGACAGAACTTCTTTGTCGCTTCCGGCGACGCGGGTGACTTTAACGGAGACGGAGGTTGGCCGGGGTTCAGTCAAAACGTAACGGACGTTGGCGGTACGGATCTAGTTACGAATGGTCCCGGCGGTCCCTGGCAATCGGAAACCGGTTGGATTGGCAGCGGCGGGGGATGGTGCGACAGCAGCAACGCTAACAGTCCCTGTTACCGGAGCCCTTATGATGCGACTCCGACTTATCAGGCGCCGGTGATTACTTCAGCGAATGGAGGCTCGACGCTCTATCGCAACGTCCCGGACGTTGCGGCGGAGGCGAATACCGATAACTTTTTCTGTGGCAATGGCTCGTGCGGTGGCATCGGCGGGACCAGCCTGGCCGCGCCCCGGTTTGCGGGCTTTGTAGCACTGGTGAATGAACAGGCTGCCGCGAACGGCGAGACAATAGGTTTTCTCAATCCGCTCGTCTACACCCTCGGCCAGGGGGCGAACTACAGCACAGCGTTTCACGACATCACAAGTGGAAACAATAACGGCTTCAATGCTGTCGCCGGCTACGATCTCGTGACCGGCTGGGGCACCCCCAACGGACCGGGACTCATCGACGCGCTGGCCCCCACCGGCGGAACGAGCCCATACTTTACCCTGGCGGCAGCGCCCACCACTCTGACGGTCACGCCGGGAGGCGCAAGTCAGACCGCAGCGATCTCGTTGACGGCAGGGAACAGCTTCAGTGGAACGGTCAATCTAACCGCAAGCGTCCTCGGTGCACCGCCGGGAATAACCGCCAGCGTGAGTCCGACTTCGATCACGGGAGCCGCGACCTCAACATTGACCGTTGCAGCGAACAGTTCGACCAACAGCTCCTCTTTCGTAGCCGGGAATGTTGAGGTTGTCGTCGTGGGCACGAGTTCGGGTGGAATCCAAACTCAACCGGCCTTCGTGACCCTGGGCGTGCCGAGTTTTGCGCTTTCGGCGACACCGAGCGGCATATACCTCAACCAGGCCTCTACCGCAACCAGCACCATCGGCGTGACGCCCGAGAACGGATTTAACGGCAGCGTAACCTTGTCCTCCGTAACCGGCCTACCCAGTGGTGTAACCGGAGGGTTCAGTCCCGCCACCATCACCAGCACTACCCCAAGCACGCTTACTCTGACCGCGACCAGCACGGCGGCGACAGGACCAAGCTCAGGGTTGAACGTCATCGGCGCATCGGGGAACATTTCGCAATACACACCCGCAACCAGTCTGTCGGTCAGCGCAGCCACCGGGACCGGCGGCGCGGGAACGCCGATAAATCTGGGATCGGCGTACAACTTGCCTGGCATCTACGCCGACGGCATAACTTTCGGTACCGGCATGGACGGCGCAGGTTACGGTTACTCGTCGAAACTGTTGACCCCGAACCGAGTTCTCAACGGAGTTCAGTTCAACTTCGGGCCGTCGAATACCGCGAGCTGCGGCACCACGCCCGCGTGCACGAGTAATGTTGTTTCCGCAGCTGGCCAGGTAGTTACGTTGCCCTCGGGCCAGTTCACCACGCTGCAATTACTAGCCACCGCGATTGACGGGCCCTTGCTCAGTCAGTCCATCACCGTGACCTACAGCGACAGTACGACCAGCACATTCACCCAGAGCTTCAGCGATTGGTGCAGTTGCAGTGGAAGTAAGCCTGGTCCCGGGCACCAGTCTGGCGAATCGTTCGCTGTGGTGATGCCCTATCGCGATGGAGCTAATGGCGCGGCGGACGACCGCATCTTCAATTTGTACGCCTACACGTTTGTTCTGAACAGCGCGAAGACCGTGCAAAGTCTTACCTTGCCCGCTTCGTCCAAGACCGGTGCCGTGATCGTGCTGGCGGCTACTTTGTCGGCGCAGAGCCTGGGAACACCCGTCAGTCTTGCATCGGAATACAACGTCGCTGGCCTGTTCAACAGCGGAATAACCTTTCCAACCGACGGCGGTATGGACGGTCCCAGCCCTCAAGACAATTGTTCTGGAGGCAAGGCTTGCGATGACGCGTACTCCGCGACGGTGTTGGGTCTGCCTGCAACCACCCCGCCGACCCTAACCATCAAGGGCACGACGTTCAATTTTGGGTCGGTGAATACCACGGACTGCGCCGCCTCTGGAACTACGTGCATAAATGACGTAATCAGTCTCCCAAGTACCGCGATGACCATTATGCCGACCCCGGGCCAGTACTCCGGTATGACGATGCTTGGCACTGGTGTGCAGGGATCTCACTTGGGCACGATCACCGTCAACTACACGACCGGCCCGGCCGACACGATCAATCAGACCTTCAGCGATTGGTGCAGTTTCGGCAACAATACGAATGAGACCGTCGCAGCCGGGCCATTTGAGCGCATTAACAGCGATGGCACGCTCAATACCGACAGTAGTAGTTGCAACCTTTACGCATACACCTACACGCTGGATTCCACTCGCACGGTGTCAAACATTCAGTTGGTGAATGCGGATTCGCCGCGGACCGCTTACGCGTACGTTGCCGCGATCACCCTGACCGGAAACACGAGCAGCACGCCGGGGTACTCGCTGTCGGCCGATGCGACTACCACTCCGTCGTCGGTGAACGCCGGTTCCTCGTCCACGGCCACCGTCACGGTCACGCCAGCCAATGGATACACGGGCAGCGTCACTCTGTCATGCAGCATCTCTCCGGTGGTCACCGGCGCGGGTGCGCCGACTTGCTCGTTCGGAAGCACGAGCCCGGTTTCAATCACGGGCGCCACGGCCGTGACCGCGACCGTGACCTTTAGCACGGTCGGCGCTACGGGCAACACTGCTGTTTTCCGTCGCGCGCGTGCTAACAATGATGGCCTGCTCGCTCCGTCCTCGCCAACGACGCCGCGCGGTTTGCACCCGCTGTATGCATCGTGGATCGTTGTCCCTGGAGTGGCCTTAATTGGCCTGGGTTTCAGTTCGCGCGGGTCTCGCCGGAAGAAGTTGCTAGGCTTCTCGCTGATCTGGATTGTTTCGGCGGGTTTGATCATCCTGCCAGCTTGTGGCGGCGGATCCAATAGCGGCGGGGGAGGCGGTTGTTCGACGGTTCCCAGCGTTCCAACGGGATTGGCGTCCTCTTCCACCACCAGTTCGGGCACAACTTTGAACTGGACCGCTTCCACGGCTGGTTCCGGATGCAGCGTCACCGGCTACACCGTTTATCAGAACGGCAATCCACTACCCACCCCCATCACCAACACGACGTATAACGTGACAGGACTGACCGCTGGGACGCAATACAGCTTCTCGGTCGCGGCCGGTGACTCGGCGGGAGCGTCGGCGCAGAGTTCTGCAATTAACGTCACCACTCTCTCCAACGCTACGCCGTCTGGTACTTACACCATCACGATTACGGGCAAGGATGCGAACAGTGTCACGCAGACGGGCAGCGCTCCTACGGTCACCGCTGTCGTCAATTGAGAGTCTTAAATTGCGAGGCTGAATCGAAAGGTGATTGAGACCTGCGATTGATAATGAGCGTGAGAATGGGCTGGCGGCCGACCGGGTCGATCCTCGCCGGTAGCCCGAATATTTTTCTAGGCCTCGGAATTTCAGAATCTGTTCGGAGAACTCGCATGCTGAGAACGCTGCTGGGCTTTATCGTTGCTCCCTCTCGCGGTTTTCGCATTCCTTACTTCAGCCATCGCGCAGACCACCGACAAGCCCGACCTCAGCAAGCAGCCGACCCTCTACGTGGTCGGATATGCGCATCTCGATACCGAATGGCGGTGGGAATATCCCCAGGTCATTGACGAATATATTCGCAAGACCATGGAGGATAACTTCAAGCTGTTCGATAAGTATCCTCACTATGTCTTCAATTTCAGCGGCGCCAATCGCTACCGCTTCATGAAGGAATATTTTCCTGCCGATTTCGCAAGGTGAAAAAGTACGTCGATGAAGGAAGGTGGTTTCCGGCGGGTTCGTCTATGGAAGAAGGCGACGTGAACGCGCCCAGCGCCGAGGGAATCATCCGACAGATTCTCTACGGCAATAACTGGTTTCGCAAGGAATTCGGCAAAGCCAGCGCGGAATACATGTTGCCGGACTGCTTCGGATTCCCTTCGTCGCTGCCGACGATCCTCGCGCACTCTGGAGTCAAGGGCTTTTCGACGCAGAAGCTGGTGTGGGGATCGTCGGCCGATGCGGGAGGGTCCGGAGTCCCTGGAGAAGACGCCGGAAGGCACGCCGTTCAACGTGGGAGTCTGGGTCGGCCCGGATGGCGAGAGCGTTCTCGCAGGTCTGAATCCAGGCAGTTACGGTGGCGGACATCTGATACCGATCTCAGCAAGCCGTTGCCGGCGCCGCCGCCGAACGGCGCTGCGCAGGAGTTCGAGAAGAAGATCCAGGCGCTGCAAGCGAAACTGCAGGAAGCACAACGCAGAGCGGCAAGCCTCGCGACCCGAAAGACATCCAGGAATTCGTTACCTCTGCGAGACGAGCGCGGAGCGCTGGCCAAGGTCGCAGCAAGATCGCGACGATCAGCGTTATCAGGATGACTGGGCGGCGCGAGTGGAGCAGAACGGCAAAATCAGTGGCGTGTTCACCGACTATCACTACTACGGCACCGGCGACATTGGCGGAGCTCCGCGAGAAGAGTCCGTGAAGCGGCTCGAAGCCATCGTCACCGAAGGCACGGTGAGCCTTCCGTGCGAGAGGCCAAATCTCTGTCGCGCGGCACGTCACCGAGTGATCCGCCGGTGAAAGTGGGCGATGGCCCGGTGCACGTGATCTCCGCGAATGCCGAACAGATGTTCCTGGATATCACGCCCGCCGAAGCCGCAGGCCTTCCGCGCTATACCGGAGAAATGGAGTTGACCAATCACTCGGCCGGTTCGCTGACTTCGCAGGCATACCAGAAGCGCTGGATCCGCAAAGAAGAATTGCTGGCCGATGCCGCGGAGAAGTCTTCGATCGCCGCGGAATGGCTGGGCGCGCGGCCGTATCCGCTGCAGCGGCTGAATGACGCCTGGACGCTGGCGATGGGCGGACACTTTCACGACATCGCTGCCGGGACCGCCACGCCCAAGGTCGTACGAGTTCGCCTGGAACGACGACGTGATCGCGATGAACCAGTTCGCCGGCGTCCTGAACAACGCTACTCGAAGCCGTGGCTGCGGCTCTGAACACCGAGACCAAAGGTGTGCCGCTGGTGGTCTTCAATCCTCTGAACATCGCACGAGAAGATCTGGTAGAAGCCATCGTGAACTTCCCGGATGGCATGCCGAAGGCTGTGCGCGTGACCGGGCCGGACGGCAAAGAAGTTCCGGCGCAGATTTCGAATGGCAAGGTCATCTTTGTGGCCAACGTGCCCTCCGTCGGTTATGCGGTTTACGATGTGCAACCCGCTACGGGCGCCGCGGACAATCGCTGCTCTGCAAGTATCGGAGAACTCGCTTGAGAACCAGTACTACCGCGTAAAGCTGAATGCGGACGGAGATGTTGCCAGCATCTTCGACAAATCGATCGGCAGAGAACTGCTGTCCGCGCCCGCCCGCCTCGCCATCTCCTACGACAATCCCAGAGCAGTGGCCGGCGTGGAATATGGATTGGGATCAGGAGCAGGCAGCGCCGAAGGCGTTCGTCAGTGGGCCAGCAAAGATTCGCGTGGTGGAAAATGGTCCTGCGCGCGTAGCCGTGGAAGTTTCGCGAGAAACTGCGGGCTCGCGATTTCGTTCAAACCATCCGCCTTTCCGCAGGTGATGCCGGCAAGCGGGTTGAATTTGGAAACGTAATCGACTGGAACACCAGGGAGTCGAATCTCAAGGCAACTTTTCCTCTGACCGCTTCGAACGCACATGGCCACCTACAACTGGGACATCGGCACGATCGAGCGACCCACCGCGCAGCCAAAGAAATTCGAAGTACCGTCACATCAATGGATCGACTTGACCGATATGAGCGGCGAGTTCGGCGCGACGATCCTGACCGACTGCAAGAACGGCTCCGACAAGCCAACCGACAACACCATCCGGCTGACCTTGATCCGGACGCCCGGCACGCGCGGAGGATACGCGGACCAGGCCACGCAGGACATCGGCCATCACGAGTTCGTCTACGGAATCGCCGGGCACGCAGCCGACTGGCGCAGAGCCAGACCGACTGGCAAGCGCAGCGACTGAATGCTCCGCTCATCGCTTTCGAAACCTCGAAGCACGCAGGCGCGCTGGGCCGAGAGTTCTCTCTGCTGAAGGTCAGCAATCCGCGGATCCGCGTTCTGGCGGTGAAGAAGGCGGAGCAGAGCGACGAAGTCATCGTGCGCCTGGTGGAACTGGATGGCAAGCCGCAACCGGACGTCCAAATTTCTTTCGCTGCCCGATCACCGCCGCACGTGAAGTGAATGGACAAGAACAGCCAGTCGGACCGGCGACTGTCGACCGACGGCGCGCTGGTGACATCATTCGCGGCGTATCAGCCGCGCACGTTCGCGTTCGCTTGGCGCGCGGCGCAGGCCAAAGTTGCGGGCGTGCATTCCATGCCGGTGTCGCTGCCCTACGACCTCGCGACTGCCAGCAACGATGGCACGCACGCGACTGGCGGATTCGATGGCAAGGGCAATGCATTGCCGGCGGAGATGCTTCCCGCGCAAATTACGTTCAATGATGTGCAATTCCAACTGGCTTCGGCAAAGACCGGCGTACCCAACGCCGTCGTAGCGAAAGGACAGACCATCGATCTGCCGCCGGGCCCTATAACCGCAGTCTATATTCTCGCGGCGTCGGCGAATGGCGACCAGAAAGCAACATTCAAAGTCGGCAGCAAGAAAGTCGAACTGAATATTCAGGACTGGGGCGGATTCATCGGTCAGTGGGATAACCGCCAGTGGAGTTCAGGCGACACTTCCAGTGACAACTACGGCCAGATGACCGGCCTCAACCCGGCTTACATCAAGCGGGCCGATCTGGCCTGGTACTGCTCGCATCACCACGATGCCGCGGGCGAGAACGTCTCCTACGGCTACTCCTATCTCTTCGCCTATCCGATCGATCTGCCCGCGGGAGCTCGAACCATCACTCTGCCCGACAACGATAAGATTCGCATTCTGGCAATCTCGGTGGCCGAAGAAAATCCGGAGGTAAAGCCGGCGCAGCCACTCTATGATCTCCTGGCCACGCCGCCCGCCGGCGCCGACGATTTCTCACTTCGGATGAAAGCGGAGACCATCTCCGTGCACAAGGGAAGGCCTGATACCGCGACGATCACAGTGACTCGTCGCGGCAATTTCAGATCTGGCGTGAACCTCAGTGTGTCCGGATTGCCGGCGGGTGTGAAGGCTTCGTTCACCCCTGCCAGCACTGTGAGTTCAAGCAAGCTGACGCTGACTGCGGCTGATTCGTCGAAACTCGCGACTTCGACCATCACAATCACGGGCAGGTCGGGCGGCCTCACACATACGGTTACTGCCCCTCTCACGGTGACCGCGATCAAGAAGGGGGTCGCGGTGGATCTTTCGTCGGCATACAACGCGACTGCTATCCACAGCGATGGCTCAGCGTTTGCGCCTTCAGCCAGTGCGGACGGTGAAGGCTGGGCCTATTCGAAAGAGACTCTGGGCGCGTCCCCGCTGTGGGACGGCGTTCTATTCAATCTCGGGCCCGCGAACGCACCAGACGTGGTCAAGGGCGGAACAGTGACGCTTCCAGAAGCAAAATTCGGCACCCTCGAGTTGCTGGCCACGGGTGTGGAAGGCGGCCAGGAGTCGCAGGCATTTTCCATCACCTACGCCGACGGAACCTCCACGACCGTGACGCAAAGCCTGAGTGACTGGTACGAATCGAGCGGTTACCCGGGCGAGTCCGAGGCGGTGGACGTGCCTTATCGCCTGACCGGCAGCGGCTCCAAAGACGAGCGCACGTTCCACATCTACGGTTATTCCTTCAAACTCGACAGCAGCAAGACAGTGCGCAGCATCACTTTGCCGGAAAACGAACATGTGCTGGTCTTCGCCATCACTCTGGTCCCGGCTGGCACGTAAAAGCGGATTCCAGGCTCTACAGACGGATCCGACGGCTAGTGCTTCTGCAAATAAAGCTAGTATTATCATATACTTGTAGCTATCGCGGGGCGTATTACACGTTCGTGCCATATATGGCACGGGCGAGCCATTTACCGGGTTCGGGGTCAGAGTTAGAGTGTTCTTGAGCAGCACTTGGGGGAGGGCTGATCAACAGACGTCCCGAGACTCAAATCGAGTCTGGGGCGTTTTGTTTTGTGGACAAGAATCACCCCGGGCTCCGCCTTTCGTGCCGGCACATTAGAGCGTATGGCACGAGGGAGCCATTTACCGGATTCGAGCGCAGGGTTAGAGTTGTTCTTGAGCAGCACTTGGGGGAGGGCTGATCAACAAACGTCCCTTGGACTCAAATTGAGTCTGGGACGTTTTGTTTTGCGCGCAAACTTCCTGCCGCGCGTGGCTTTAACCCTCCAATCCTTCGCAATCCTCCGATAACTTTCTGCCCGCTCTTCTACCACCTGGGTTTCGATGGTGGTAGATTTGTCATTCCGCCGTTTCGTTGCCGTAAGCCAGATGTCTCCCAAGGAGCAGGTCATGCCCGTTCAGTTTGCCCGCCGCGAGTTTCTCGCGGGAATGGTTGCCCTTACGGCGGCCAACGCCACATCGCGTTTTGCGCCGCTTCCCGCTTCAGACCGGGCACCGCCGGCTCGCCGTTCCGCGTGTCCGTGATCAATGACGAAATTTCGCAGGACTTCGGCCACGTCTGTGAAGTGGTCTCGCAAGAATTCGGCATGGGCTGGATCGAGCTGCGCGGCATGTGGAAGAAAAACATCGTCAAGCTTGACGAAAAGGAAGTCGCGGAAGCGCGCCGCATTCTCGAAAAATACCAGCTCAAGGTGACCGACATCGCCAGCCCGCTGTTCAAGGTAGATTGGCCGGGCGCGCCGAAATCGAAGTTCAGCGAGGCCAAGAGTTTCGGAGCCGATTTCACTTTGCAGCAACAGGATGAAGTTCTCGACCGCGCGATGGAACTGGCGAAAGCATTCAAGACAGACCGCGTGCGCTGCTTCGATTTCTGGCGCATCGAAGATCAGGCTCCTTACCGCGCCGCCATCAACGACAAGTTGCGCGAAGCCGCGGCCAAAGCGGAGAAGAAGGGAATCATCCTGGTGCTCGAAAATGAGCCCGCCTGCAACACAGCGACAGCCGCCGAATCGGTGAAGGTTTTGAGCGCGGTGCAGTCGCCGGCCCTCATGCTGAACTGGGATCCGGGCAACGCCGCCGCCAACGGCGAAATTCCATATCCCGATGGCTACAATCTGCTGCCCAAGGAACGCATTGGCCACTGCCACTGCAAAGATGCCGTCAAGAAGGGCAAGGATATGACTGGGCGCCGATGGGTGGAGGCATCATCGACTGGGCCGGCCAGTTCAAGGCGCTCAAGCGCGACGGCTACCGCTATGCGGTGAGCCTGGAGACGCACTGGAACGGCGGCGGTTCGCCCGAAGAATGCTCGCGCAAGAGTTGGGCGGGAATGAAGAAACTTCTGCAAGAGGCGGACGCAATGTAAGACCCACTTCTCGCGCACAGAACGCGCGAGAAATGGGGCACCGGTCGAGGGGAACCCTTTGTAGCACGAGCTGGAGGAATCATGACCGACGCAAACGCAGACGCGACTTTTCTGAAGCAGGCCGCGATGGGAACCGCAGCGGTGCTGGCGTATCCAACGTCCAAGGTGCTGGGCGCGAACGACCGCGTTCGCGTCGGCATGATCGGAGTGGGCGATCGCGGCAATGATTTGCTGGGACAGATTCGCAAGGTTCACAGTGCCGAACTCGTCGCCATGGCCGACGTCTACAGCCGCCGCCGCGATCAGGCGAAGAGCAAAGTGCCCGGCATTCAGACTTTCGACGATCACCGCCGCCTGCTCGACATGAAAGATATCGACGCCGTTATCGTGGCCAGTCCGCTGCACATTCACTCCCGCCATTTTCTCGACACGCTGGCCGCCGGCAAAGATCTTTACTCCGAGAAGACCATGACCTGGTCGATTCCAGAGGCCGACAAGTGCCTGGCCGCGGCCAAAGATTCCAAGCGCGTCATCCAGATCGGATTGCAGCATCAGAGTTCCGGGTCCCTGATCGACGCGAAGCAGATGGATCAAAGACGGATGGGTCGGCAAAGTCACGCAGGTCGAATCCTGGATGAGCCGCAACACTCCACACGGCAAGGGCCAGTGGGTGCGCCCGGTTCCTTCGGACTGCACTGCGCAGAACGTGAACTGGAGGCATTTCTCAACGGCCGGCCCGATCGTCCTTTCGATCCTTACAAGCTGATTAACTGGCGCTTGTTCTGGGAATTTGCCGGCGGCAATTGCGCCGAAAACATGGTGCACCAGATCGCGTGGATCATGGGCGCGCTCGACCTGCCGCTGCCGTCGGCGGCCTATATGTCGGGCGGCGTGTTCTCAGAAAAAGATGGACGCGAGGTGCCTGACACGATCGCGGTGACGCTCGATTTCCCGAAAGACATTGTCGTGACCTGGCAATCCACCTTCAGCAACAAGCACTACGAACTGGGCGACCGCATTCTCGGGAGCGACGGCACGCTTGAACATCACTTCGACGAGCCGCTTGCAGTACTGGCCCGAAAAGACGAACCGCCCCAGCGGAGAACGCGACGCGCGGCAAGCCAAAGATCAAAACCACATGGCGAACTGGATCGACTGCGTCCGCAGCCGCGGCATTCCGAACGCTCCGCCGGAAATCGGCTACCGGTCGGCCATCGCGGTGCACATGGCGAACCTGTCGTACAAGAACAAGCGGCGGCTCACGCTGGAGGAAGCCAAGGCGATCACGCCGGAGTACGCATGACCGATCTTCGGCATGATCGGTGCGGTCGATATTGGGGGAACAAAAATTGCGGTCGGCGTGGTCGATGACAACGGGAAGGTGCTCGCCGCGCGATGCAGGCTCCCACCGATCCCGACGCTTACGCGGACGGCTTGATCTGATCGCCCGCATGCTGCGTGAGACTGCGCAAGAAGGCAGGCGTGGAACTCACGGGCATCGGCATTGGATCGACGGGGCCAGTTGATCCCATGCGCGGCGAATTCGGCGACGTGGATTTTCTTCCCGGCTGGCGCGGGAAGAGTCCGGTCAAAGACCTCGCGCAGATTTTCAACGTGCGCGTGGCTCTGGAAAACGACGGCGACGCCGCTGCTCTGGCCGAAGCCGGATGGGGCGCGGGCCGGAATCGTTCACGCCTGATCTATGTGACCGTCGGCACGGGCATCGGCGGCGGAATCATTTTCGATGGCCAGCTCTACCGCGGAGTCGACGGCGCGCATCCCGAGGTTGGTCACCATGTCGTCGATCCGGCAGGTCCGCAGTGCTCGTGCGGATTCCACGGCTGCTGGGAATCGCTGGCGGCCGGTCCGGCCATGGTGGCGTGGATCGAAAAGCACGCGCCTGCCGGCTATCCGCATCGCGCAGGGCATCACCGCCAAGAATATCTGCGAACTCGCGCAACGAGGGAGATGCAGTCGCGCTGCAGGCTGTCGAACATGAGGCCTATTATCTCGGCTTGGGACTCGCGAATCTGATCAACCTGTTTACCCCCGATGCGATCGTGCTGAGCGGCAGCGTGATGAAGAGCGCGCCGCTTTTTCTCGACCGCATCCGCGAAGTGATTCGGAGCGGTTGCCGGTTCGTTCCGGCCGAGAAGACGCAACTGACACTGGCATCTCTGGGAGACGACACGAATCTGATCGGCGCAGCGAGAGTGTGGCACTATCGGTTCGCGCGGTAGCAGGACCGAAGGAGACCAATGAAGGAGCTGAGCGAAAAGCTGTTATCCGTGGTTGACGCGGCGGAGCCCCGGCTTCGGCAGATCAGCGAGCTGGAAAGCGAAAAGCCCGTCTTGTCTGGCGGTTGGTCGCGCAAGCAAGTTATCGGACATCTGATCGACTCGGCATCCAACAATCACCAGCGATTTGTCCGCGCGGCCCAGCCATCGCTGATTTTCCGGGTACGACCAGGATGGAAACATCGGGTGCAAGCGCCGCAGGAAGCGGACTGGATGCTGCTGGTCTCACTTTGGGCAGCTTACAATCGCTACCTCGCTCATATCATCGCGCGTTGCCCGCGCCAAGCTGGAGATCCGTGCCGCATCGGCTCGGGAGAGCCGGTCACTCTTGGATTTATCGCGACGGACTATTTACGCATCTGATTCATCATCTTACCAGATCGGTGCGGTATCTGCCTAGGCACCGCGTCGTCTTCCAGTTCCTCCTCCAATCTGTTACTGTTTTCAGTTCCGCTTGGTTCACACGGATCCGACGCGAAAGGATGAGAGCCGCGTGATCGTTGGAGTTCCGAAAGAAAGCTATCCCGGAGAACGGCGCGTTGCGCTCGTTCCCGTAGCTGATTCCCAACCTCATCAAGGCGGGACTTGAAGTCATCGTGGAAGCCGGGGCCGGCGAGCAGGCCGGCTATCCCGACGCGATCTATGTGGAGAAGGGCGCGAAGATTGTGCCCGATCGCGCCGCCGTATTCAGCGCCGCCGACATCGTTGTGCAGGTGCTGTGCTACGGCTCGAATGACGTCACCGGCAAAGCCGATCTTCCGCTGATGCGCCGCGGCCAGACGCTCATCGGATTCCTGCGGCCCCTCGGTTCGGCGGAAGTCGTGCAGCAGATCGCGCAAGCGGGCGTCACATCTTTTTCGGTGGAACTGATGCCGCGCACCACGCGCGCTCAGAGCATGGACGCACTCTCCTCCATGGCCACGATCTGCGGCTACAAAGCAGTCGCTGCTCGCCGCCGAAACCTCGCCGCGAATTTTTCCCATGATGACCACCGCCGCCGGAACGATCACGCCCGCGCGCGTATTCGTCATCGGCGCGGGCGTCGCCGGACTGCAAGCCATCTCAACCGCGCGCCGCCTCGGCGCCGTGGCCTCCGCTTACGACATGCGCCCCGCCGCCAAAGAGCAGGTGCAGAGCCTGGGCGGACGCTTCGTCGAACTTCCTATCGAAGCCCAGAACGCGCAGGACGCCCGCGGCTACGGCACCGCGCAGGATGAAACTTTCTATGCCCGCCAGCGCGAACTGCTGACCCGCGTGGTCGCGGAAAGCGATGTGGTCATTACCGCCGCGGTGATCCCCGGCAAGAAGTCGCCGGTGCTGATCACCGCAGACATGGTGAAAGGCATGGCGCCGGGCTCGGTCATCGTCGATCTGGCCGCCGAGCGCGGCGGCAACTGCGAACTCACGCGCACCGGAGAAACGGTGAAAGTGCACGGCGTGACCATCATCGGCGCCATCAACCTGGCCACCAGCGTCCCGTACCACGCCAGCCAGATGTACGCCCGCAACCTCACCACGTTTCTTGCTCTACATGGTGAAAGACGGCAAGCTGCAACTGAACCTGCAGGATGAAATCATCCGCGAGACCATGATCACCAACGGCGGAGAAGTGGTGAACGCCCGGGTGCGCGATTTCTTTAAGATGCCGGCGCTGGCGCCGGCGGGCGGATAGGATTTTGGGAAGGGCGCGGCTTCAGCCGTGCCGTTACGGCTCTTTCTAGAATTGTCATCCTGAGCGAAGCTAGAGGTCGCGAAGCGAACTCTTGCGCAGTCGAAGGATCCCCATATCTACATCGAGCGTATTCGGCAGTAGGGATCCTTCGTCTCCGCGACTGCTCCGCCAGGAGGTCAGTCAGCTGCGCTCAGAATGACAACGCCGTAAAGAGAATGGAGTTACATATGGGTTCCAACCTGATCGACGCGCTTTTCGTATTCATGCTGGCGGCCTTCATCGGATTCGAAGTCATCCGCCACGTCTCGCCGCTGCTGCACACGCCGCTCATGTCGCTGACCAACGCTCTCGACGCCATCGCCGTCGTCGGCGCCATTGTTCTGGTCGGCGAAAAGAAGAGCACGTTCGCGACGGTGCTGGGAGTCATCGCCATCGTGGCCGCCACCAGCAACGTGGTCGGCGGATTCTTCATCACCGACCGCATGCTGAGGATGTTCAAGACCAGCCGTCCGACGAACAAGTAGCCGAGCGCAATCATGACCGAGTTTGCCGGAAGCCAGTACGTCATCGAAATCATCTACCTCATCGCCAGCGCCCTGTTCATTCTTTCGCTGAAGTGGATGAGTTCTCCCGCGACCGCGCGCCACGGCATTCTGGCCGGCGAAATCGGCATGGTGCTGGCCATCGGCGGCACGCTGCTGCATCACGGCATCGTCGATTACAAGTGGATCATCATCGCGCTCGTGCTGGGCTCGGGCATCGGCATCCCGCTCGGCATGGTGCAGATGACCGCCGTTCCGCAGCGGACCGCGCTCAGCCACGCTTTCGGCGCGCTCTGCGTAACCCTGGTCGGCACGGCTGAGTTTTACCTGCGCAGCCCGAACGTGCCGAAGTTCATGATGTCGGTGCTGTCGATGGAAGTGATCCTCGGAGGCCTGACGTTCACCGGCAGTCTGATGGCGGCGGGAAAGCTGCAGGAAATCCTGCCGCAGCGTCCGATCACATATAAAGGACAGAATCTCGTCAATTTTCTGTTATTTGTTGCGGCGGTTGGAAGCGCCGTTTACCTGGTGCTGCATCCCGAGGCGAAGATATTTTTCCCGATCATTGTGGGCGTGTCGCTGATCTTTGGAGTGCTGCTCGTCATTCCGATCGGCGGCGCCGACATGCCGACCGTGATCTCGCTGTTGAACTCCTACGCGGGACTTTCGGCTGCAGCCATGGGGTTCGTGCTCGACTCGAAACTTCTGATCATCGCCGGCGCGCTCGACGGATCTTCCGGCCTCATCCTCTCCATCATCATGTCGAAGGCGATGAACCGCTCATTCACCAACGTGCTCTTCGGAGCATTCGGCCAGGTGCAAGCGTCGGCCGCGGCGGGGCAGGAAGCGAAGCCGGTGCGCAGCGCGACTCCGGAGGAAGCAGCCGCGATTCTATCGGCGGCGAACAAAGTCGTCATCGTTCCCGGCTACGGCATGGCCGTCGCGCAGGCGCAACACAAAGTCCGCGAGCTCTACGACCTGCTCACCAAGAAGGGAGTCGAGGTTCGCTTTGCGATTCATCCGGTCGCCGGACGCATGCCCGGCCACATGAACGTCCTGCTCGCCGAAGCCGACATTCCCTACGACCGCCTCATCGAAATGGACGAGATCAACGGCGACTTCCCGCAGACCGACGTCGCGCTGATCATCGGCGCCAACGACGTGACCAACCCAGCCGCTCGCACCGATCAGTCGAGCCCAATCTTCGGCATGCCCATCCTCGACGTCGACAAAGCTCATACCGTCATGGTGATCAAACGCGGCATGAGCCCAGGCTTCGCCGGCATCGACAACCCGCTGTATTATCTCGATAACACGCTGATGCTGTTCGGCGACGCGAAGCAGTTTGTGGGCGGCATTGTGCGCGAGTTGGGCGGCGGACACTAACTTCGGGCGGTGAGAGTCCCGGAATCGTCGTTTGGTTTCGCCCAACCTCGGAGTAGACTTAGCAGGGAGAGCCCATGGTTCCATCACACAGTGTGATCATCAGAGACCCCGAAGTGCTCGGGGGCACACCCGTCTTCCGAGGGACGAGAGTCCCATTTCAGACGCTGCTCGACTATCTGGAAGGCGGGCAAACGCTGGATGAATTCCTTGAAGATTTTCCCACCGTGACGCGAGACGCCGCCGTCGACGCTCTTGAACATGCAAAGTCGCTTCTTGTCGGCCAATTGGGATGAAACTGCTACTCGACGAGTGCCTTCCCAGGAGATTTCGGAACTACTTCCCGGGACACGATTGTCGCACCGTGCCCGAAGAAGGTCTGGCCGGGAAAAAGAATGGGGAGTTGTTGGCCCTTGCTGAGGAAGCCGGCTTTCAGGTGTTTCTGACTCTGGATCGCGGCATCGAATACCAGCAAAATCTCCATCCCAGAACGATCGCCGTTGTGATCATCCGCTCGAAATCCAATCGCGTTGCGGAGCTGTTGCCGCAAATCCCGGACATTCTAAAACTACTTGAATCCATCGAGCCCGGCCAGCTGGCCAAGGTAGGTTTGATCAAATAGCCATGCGAATCCTGACTGCTATCATCACTGTCGTTCTAGGCTCAGCTCTCGCTGCCGCCCAACCTCAACTCAACCTGATGCCCATGCCCGCTAGCGTGCAGACTGGCTCGGGGCAGTTGCCGATCACGCAATCGTTTTCGGCTGCGGTCACCGGAAGTCGCGATGCTTCGCTCGACGGCGCCGTCCAGCGGTTCGTGAGCCAACTCTCGCGGCAGACTGGGATTCCGTTTCGCCCGAAGCCTGGAACGGCACCGACGCTGCAGGTTCATGCCGACCACGGCCGCCAGGTCGTGCAGAAACTTGGCGAAGATGAATCCTACGAGCTGACCGTCACCGATTCTGGAGCCAAACTTACCGCTCCTGCGTCGCTAGGCGTGCTGCGCGGGCTGCAGACTTTTCTTCAGCTGGTGCAAATTACGCCGGAGGGATTCGCCGCGCCCTCCGTTACCATCAAAGATCAACCTCGGTTCCCGTGGCGCGGGACGATGATCGACGTCAGCCGCCACTTCATTCCGATCGACGTGCTCAAACGCAACGTCGATGGCATGGCCGCCGTGAAAATGAACGTGTTGCACTGGCACCTTTCCGACGACCAGGGATTCCGCGTCGAGAGCAAGGTATTTCCCAAACTCACCGGAATGGGATCGGACGGAATGTTTTACACGCAGGAAGAAATTCGCGACTTTATCGCCTACGCGCATGAGCGCGGCATTCGCGTCATGCCGGAGTTCGACATCCCCGGCCACAGCCGCTCGTGGTTTCTGGGATATCCCGAACTTTCCAGCGGCACCGGTCCGTACGCCCTGGAAGGTGGCGGCCACGGATATATCGATCCGATCATGGATCCCACACGTGAGTCGACCTACAAGTTTCTCGAAAAATTCATTGCCGAAATGGCCAAGCTCTTTCCCGACCAGTATTTCCACATCGGAGGCGACGAAGTTAACGGCAAGCAGTGGGACGCCAATCCGAAAATTCAGGAGTTCATCCACGCCCACGGCATGAAGAATAATCAGGATCTGCAGGCCTACTTCAACCAGCGCCTGCAGAAGATCGTCGCCAAGAATCACAAAACCATGGTGGGCTGGGACGAAATCCTGCATCCCGACTTGCCGAAAACCATCATCGTGCAGTCGTGGCGCGGTCAGGCATCGCTGGCTGACGCGGCGAAACAGGGTTACAGCGGCCTGCTCTCCTACGGTTACTATCTCGACCTGATGTGGCCGGCAGCCAAACACTACGCGGTCGATCCGATGGCCGACGCGGCGGCCGCGTTAACTCCCGAAGAGAAGAGCCGCATCCTGGGAGGCGAATCCTGCCAGTGGGCCGAGTGGGTCACGCCTGAAAATATCGATTCGCACATCTGGCCGCGCAACGCCGCGATCGCCGAGCGGCTGTGGTCGCCGCAATCGGTCACCGATGTCGCTTCAATGTACACGCGGATGAACGCCGTCAGTCTCGATCTTGAATTCCTGGGTCTGAAGCATCGCTCCGCCCGCTCTCAGATGCTGCACCGCATGGCGGGCACGGCCGACATCACGGCGCTGCGCAACCTCGCCGACGTGGTCGAACCGGTCAAAGATTACAACCGCTGGGACGATGCGAAAGGCCCCATCGATTTTCACGCGCCGTTAACGCGCATGATCGATGCGGTTTATCCCGAGAGCGACACGGCGCGCCAATTCAGCTATCTGGTGCAGACCTTCGCGCAGGGCGGGTACAAAGACAAGGCCTACGAAGCGCAGATTCGCATGTGGCTTACCACCTGGCGCGATAACGACGGCGGACTGCATCCCCTGCTCACGCAGTCTTATCTTCTGCAGGAGGATGTGCCGTTGTCGCAAAATCTCGCAGCGCTGGCTGTGGCCGGCCTGCAGGCACTTGATTTCCTCGACAAGGGCGAGCCTGCACCGGATGCGTGGAAGACGCAGCAGCAAGCTGTGATCGCCCAGGCAAAGACGCGCCAGGCAGACATGCTGCTCATGGTGGCCGCCCCGGTGCAGCAGTTAGTCGAAGCCAGCGCGGGACAAGCCCACAACTAAGTCGGCCGTCATCGCGGTCGCGGACTCTCCCTGGCGGCACATCTATGCCTCGCGTACGCGGTCTTGCGTGCACGATTTCGACATGATATCATGATATCATAGATGAAAGGAGCAGGTGACCCATGGCCCAGCTCGTGGTCCGCAACATTGAAGACAGCGTGAAAGCCCGCCTGCAACGGCGTGCGCGGCGCAATGGCCGCAGCATGGAAGCGGAGGTGCGCGACATTCTGCGGAATGCGGCACACGAACCTGAGAAACCGTCTGGCGGTCTAGGCACCGAGATCGCCAACCTTTTCAAGGGCCATGGATATGACTTTGAGGTTACCGAAATGCGCGGATATCCGGTCCGCCCGGCTACATTCGAGGACGAGTGATCGATGATCATTCTCGACACAAACGTAGTTTCAGCCCTTATGCGCAATTCTCCGGAGCCTGATGTAGCCAAGTGGCTCGATCGCCAGCCTCCAAGTTCGATCTGGACAACCTCCATCACAATTCTCGAAATCGGGGTTGGTCTGCGAATCCTTCCAACGGGCCGAAAGCAGACGTTCTTATCTGAAGGGTTTGAAGGATTGCTGAATCGAATTCAGCATCGAATCGCAGGCTTTGGCGAAGAGTCAGCGCGGCTGGCAGCGGGTCTTACTGCAACAAGGCAAAAGAATGGCCGAGTCGGCGAGGTTCGCGACACCATGATCGCCGGAATTGTCCTCGCTCACCGTGCCCGCTTGGCTACGCGGAACATTTCCCATTTCGACGACATTGGCGCCACAGTCATCAACCCCTGGACCGCTTAAACTGAGGCGCGGCATGGTATTCTATTAATACCAGCTGCGCACCGTCTTAAGCGGAATTCCTCGCAGGTCCTGAAGAAGTTACAACGAAACCATGCTTTCAGTCAGCAATGTGTCCATGCGCTACGGCGCCAAAATACTGTTCGACGAAGTCTCGACGGCGTTCACGCCGGGCAAACGCTATGGCCTGACCGGGCCCAACGGCTCCGGCAAATCCACTTTCATGAAGCTGCTCAGCGGCGAACTCGAGCCGCAAAAAGGCACAGTCGTCCGCCCGCGCAAGCTCGGAGTACTCAGTCAGGATCAATTTGCTTTCGACGCCTATTCGGCAATCGACACCGTCATTATGGGCAACAAGCGCCTGTGGGCGGCCATGCACGAACGCGACGCGATTTACGAAAAACCTGAGATCACCGACGCCGACGGCATGAAGCTCGGCGAACTCGAAGGCATCGTCGGCGAAGAAGACGGCTACACCGCAGAGAGCGACGCGGCCATTCTGCTGCAGGGTCTCGACATTCCCGATGAAGTACACACTCGCAAGATGAGCGAGTTGCAGGGCGGGCAGAAAGTCAGAGTGCTGCTGGCGCAGGCTCTGTTTGGGCACCCGCAGGCTCTGCTGCTCGACGAACCTACGAACCACCTCGATCTCGATTCGATCCACTGGCTGCAGGGATTTCTGAATGTCTACGACGGAATCGTGATCGCCATCTCGCACGACCGGCATTTTCTGAACAGCATTTGTACCCACATCGCCGACATCGATTACGAAACCATCATCACCTATACTGGCAGCTACGACGACATGGTCGTGGCCAAGACGCAAATTCGATCGCAGATCGAGTCGCAGAATGCGCAGCGGGAAAAAAAGATTTCCCAGTTAAACGAATTCATCGCGCGTTTCGCCGCCGGCACGCGCTCAAGCCAGGTGCAGTCGCGCCGCAAGGAAGTCGAGCGCCTGCAGGTTACCGAACTCGCCCGATCGAACATTGCCCGCCCGTTCATCAAGTTCGAGCAGAAGCGGCCCTCGGGCAAACATATTCTGGAAGTCGAGCATTTGGGAAAAGCGTACGGCGATAAGCAGGTTATCAAGAACTTCACCGCCAGCATCACGCGAGGCGAGAGAATTGCACTCATGGGTCGCAACGGTGCGGGCAAGACCACGCTGTTGAACGCCCTGCTGGCGAACTCTCCGACTACACCCGACGCCGAGTTGCGCAAAACCAGCGGCTACCAGGGCCCGTTCGTCGACTCCGGCAAGGTGATATGGGGACATGAAGCGTCGATCGGCTATTTCGCGCAGGATCACCGCAGCCTGATTGAAGGCGGCACGACCGCGATTGAGTGGCTGCATCAATGGGACGGCGGGGCGGTGACCGAAGAACTGCGCGGAATCCTTGGGCAGATGCTCTTTCAGCGCGAGGAAGCGACGAAGTCGACCAGCGTTCTTTCTGGCGGCGAGGCCGCGCGCCTGCTCTTTTGCAAGCTCATGCTGCAGAAGCCGAACGTCCTGGTGCTCGACGAGCCCACGAACCACCTCGACCTGGAATCGATCAACGCCCTGAACATTTCCTTGCAGCGTTATCAGGGAACGGTTTTTCTGGTGACCCACGATCACGACCTGATCGACGAAGTTGCCACCCGCATCTGGCACTTCGAAAACGACCACAAGATTACCGACTTCAAGGGCACCTACGAGGACTACCAGGCGGCGATGGTTGCGGTGTAACCGCAAGCTCCTGGGCCGGGTTGGACTTGCTGCTTAGTCGCAAGTGAGGCGGTTATGCCAAACAAACACGTTGTTCAAGTTCCAGGAATGAAGGGCATCGGGCCTTATTCCCATGCGGTGCGAGCTGGAGGCTTGCTGTTTGTGGCGGGTCAGCCGGGCGTTGACCCTTCTACCGGCGAAGCCGTGGGTGCCACCTTTGAGATGCAAGCTCGGCAGGCGTTCAAGAATCTTGAGAACGGTTCTGCGGGCTGGAAGGAGCCGTCTCGATCTGGTGGTCAACACAAACGTGATCGTGACCGATATGGTTAACTTTCCAGAGATGAATCGGCTCTTCGCCGAGTACTTTCCGGAGAATCCACCGGCTCGCATGACCCTGCAGGTGCCGCTGCCGAAGGGATTACTGATTTCCATCGGCTGCGTGGCGGCGACCGAGGATTAAGCCGGCCCATTTGCACCATTCCCGTTGCATGTAAATCAACCAGGTTCTCCACAGGTTTTTGCACGGTTTACAGTTGCGTTTGCTACCACAAGTTGAAGATAATGTCGGCGAACGTTCGTAGTAACATGTAGCGTGTTCCTGATGTACAGCCGAGCTGATTTACTCCGTATTCTGCACGTAACGCCGCGCCAGTTAGCCAACTGGGAGCGCAATGGCTTGGTAACGTCTGTCGAAGCCTATTCTTTTTCCGATCTCCTCGAAATCAAAAAAGTCCGCGACCTGTGCGCCATGAGTGTGCGGCCGGCAGTGATTCGCCAGTCGCTCGACGCCATGCGCAAACGCTCGTCGGGCGTCGAGAATCCGCTCCTCGAAGCCAGTGCGCTATCGACCGCCAAGCACCGCGTGGCGTTTCGCCACGAAGGCAAGCTGCTGGAGCCGATCGCCGGCCAGTTCCTGATGGATTTCTCAGCGCGCGAAAAAGTTCTGACCACTACGCCAGTGCCGCGGTCCGAGCCCAGTCCGCGCGAGAACGAAGTTGCGTCGTGGTTTGCGCGCGGTATCGCGCTCGAAGAAGATCCCAACACGCAACCCGACGCCATCGCTGCGTACCATCAAGTGCTCGAGATCCAGCCCACGCACGCCGCGGCGCACATCAATCTGGGTACGCTCTATTACAACCGTCAGGATTTCGCGCTCGCCGAACGCCACTACCGCCAGGCCATTGAAGCCGACCCGCGCTACTCGCTGGCGTACTTCGATCTCGGCAATGTGCTCGACGAAACCGGTCGCGTGCTGGAAGCGATTCAGACTTACAAAACCGCGCTGCAGTTGGCCCCAACCTACGCTGACGCGCACTACAATCTGGCGCTCGCCTTCGAAAAAGTGCGCGAACCGCGCAAGGCGCTCAAACACTGGCAGTCTTATGTCAGGCTCGACACTTCCGGCCCATGGTCAGTCCACGCCCGCAGCCAGATCAAACGCATACTGCAAGCGGATGGGCTGAAACTGGTTCATTCCAAGCCCCGCTGACCGGCCCTTCGCCGACGCACAGCTTCCTCGGTGGTAAAATTACCGGTTTGCCATCTCAGTATTTCAAGGTGTCCTCATGTCTGAGACCACGCTGCAAGCCGCTCCACCCGCTCCTCTAACCACGCTCACCGAAGACGAAATTCTCTTCCGCGACAACATCCGCCAGTTTGCCGACGAAAAGATTCGCCCTCTCGTGAAAGAAATGGACGAGAAGGGCGTATTCGACCACGATCTCATCCACGATTTCTTTCAGCTCGGCCTGATGGGCATCGAGATTCCCGAGCAGCACGGCGGGGGCGGCGCAAAATTCTTCGAAGCCATTCTTGCTGTCGAGGAGCTCTCTCGCGTCGACGCTTCCTCCGGCGTCATTGTCGACGTGCAGAACACGCTGGTCAACAACGCGCTGCTGCGCTGGGGCAACGAAGAACAGAAGAAGCGTTTCCTGCCCAGGATGGCGACCGAGATCGTCGGCGCTTACGCCCTGAGCGAGGCCGGTTCCGGCTCGGATGCTTTTGCTTTGCAGACGCGCGCCACGCTCCAAGGCAGCGACTACGTGATCAACGGCCGCAAGCTCTGGATCACCAACGCCAAAGAAGCAGGACTATTCGTTCTCTTCGCCACACTCGACCCCAGCGCAGGATATAAAGGCATCACGGCCTTCTTGGTCGAGAAAAACTTCCCCGGCTTCACCGTCGGCAAGAAGGAAGACAAGCTCGGCATCCGTGCGTCTTCGACCTGCGAGCTGATCCTCGAAGATTGCCGCGTGCCAAAGGAAAACGTGCTGGGCGAGCCCGGCAAAGGCTACAAGATTGCGATTGAAACGCTAAACGAAGGCCGCATCGGCATCGGTGCGCAGATGATCGGCCTGGCCCGCGGCGCCTGGGAATTCGCCTGCAAGTACGCTGTCGAGCGCAAGCAATTCGGCAAAGCCATTTCCGAATTCCAGGGCATCCAGTTCCAGATCGCGCAAATGGCCACGGAAATCGAAGCCGCGCGCCTCATGGTTTACAACTGTGCGCGCATGAAAGATGCCGGCGTGAACTTCGTGAAAGAAGCTGCCATGACGAAGCTCTTTGCCTCACAGGTTGCCGAACGCGTGACCTCGCTGGCCATCGAGATCTACGGCGGCTACGGATTCACCAAGGATTACCCGGTGGAAAAATACTGGCGAGACGCCAAAATCGGCAAGATTTACGAGGGCACGTCGAACATGCAGCTGGCGACCATCGCCAAGTTGGTGCTGGGCAAGTAGAGCCGGTCGCCGTCCTGATTTATCCGTGATCTATTCGGGATGAAAATGTAGCTCGACCAGTTCTTTGGATTCCGCTGCCGCGGGAGCAAATTTCCACTGGCGGATGGCGTCCTGCGCAGCCTGTACCAGCACCGGGCTGCCGCCCACCGGCTCGACAGATTTCACCGTTCCGTCCGTCGCCACGATCGCAAAAACTTTAACCGTACCGGCCAGGTTTATCTTTCTCGCCATCGGCGGATAGACCGGTTCTACTTTCCGCACGAGCTTGCGCGCATCGGTGGAGGACTGCTGGCCTTGGGCCGTTCCTGCCAGTCCGACCAAACCGGAGAGCACAAGAAACAGCGCCAGAACATACCGTGTTCGCATGATGGCGATCCCTGGAGACAAAATAGTACTAAGGCTTTTCCTGCTGACGATCTTAGGAGATCAGGTCATGTCGCGCAAAGTGACGGGGGTAACCATCAGTCATGGCGGAGCAGGCATGTCGTCGCGAGGAGTCGAGCAAGTCGCGCCGCGCGAGCAACTTGCCCGTGAGGATGAGGCCCTCGAACCAATCATGCTTACTCATAATGTGCACTGAGTTGCACATATCCAAGTCACGTGACCCTTGCCGAACACATGTAACATTAGTGTAATCATCAGGTTAGCAGGATTCTCGCCATTGGCTCCCAGGGTGCAATTCGTTAGGTGCCCGACAGTTCAGGGCAAAGATCGAGGTGCCGCTTGACGACTCTATTTGGGATCGAAACCGTACCAACCGTATCCGCGACGGACGCCCCCGTTGCCGCCAAGAAGCACGGCTGGCTGCCGTTGTTGACGGTTCTGTTTCTGATCTCCTACGGCCTGATGACGATGCTCATCGTCGAGCAGGGACGGACCATCGAGTCGCAACGCGCCCTGATTCGCGAGCTGTTCCGCGATAGCAAAGAATTGTCCGCCGTGAGGATGAAAGCGGCACAGGAAGTGGCTGAATCCAACGCTGCGAAAAATCAAGTTCCAGTGACCCAGCCGCCATCCACCCAGTCATCAATGCAGCACCCGTCAACCCAGGCACCAATCAAGCAGGCCCCGTCTTCCCAGGCGGCACCGCAACATCGTGCGCAGAACCAGTCAGCCAACACGAAGCCAGATTTTCGGATGCCGTCGAAGCCAGCATTAGAACTGGTGGACGACGTCCGGGTCCTGATCACGATCTAAGATCGCGATCTAAGATCGCGATTCTGGATCATTTGATAGACGAAAAAGATTCCCGAACTTGAACATTGCTGTAGTTTCTGTGGATAGGCAAAAGCAAGCCAAAGCTGGTATGCAAGCTCCAGGAAAAGTCCAGCTTTAGGAAAAAAAAATGAAGGTCCTGACCCTAGCCTTGTTGTTCAGTCTGCCAGTTGTCCCGCTGGCCCCGCAGAAACCGTTGCGCCAGCCTACCAGCCAGATCGCCAAACACTCCAAGGGCGGACGCTGGTATTTCGCCGCTTCCGGCCACGCCGTCTACTGCTACGGTCCGGTGATGACTGTACCCGCCGCCAACGGCGACCTGCAACGCGTTGCCACCTTCTGCCGCGACGGCAGCGCCGTGGTCCCGCTCAAAGACTAGAAGCTGTCTCCCCAATCCGCTATTCGGCCCAAGCACCTCGCAGCTATTGACCTTAGCGTCAGCTACTCCGCGTCTGGTTTCGCGCCCGGCAGACGCTTTCTCAGGAACGCGATCTGTCCTGAATGATGGGCTTCGTGCTCGCACACGTGGAACCACTTGCAGAAATTATTGGTCGGACCCCAGGGCCAGTCTTTGTCGGGCGCCAGAAACCACGCGTCATCGTGTTTGCTGAACTCGGCCAGCGTTTTCGCGCGCGATTGCTGGAGAATGTTCAGGTAGTAGTCTCGGTCGTGGCCCTTGATCGTCTTCCGGCCCGCGTCGCCCAGATTCATCGCTGCGTCCCACTGCTGCTTCACGGAATCAGACCAGCTGTCCCACTTCTTGCCCTCGAACGTATTCATCTGGTAGTAAGTCTCGGTGGCTGCCAGGTGGAGCATGAGGGCGCCGATGGTGTTGGCCTTGGGATCGACAAGGTAGTCCAGATCCGCTTGAGTCAGGCCCTTGGTGGCAGAGATGACTCCGTTCGCCTCGCGCATCCACGTCAGCAGAGAGACGAACGTTCCCACCTGCTGGGTGTACCCAGGCCTCGGTCCAAGCAGGTTGAGATTCGAGTCCTCCGCTTCGGCGGTCTGAGGCAGCGAGAGCGCTCCAACCAAAGTCGAGAAGCCGGCTGCGAGCGCGGCTGACCCTTTTAAGAAGCTCCTGCGATCAGGAAATTGGCTCGTCAACCGCTCGCTTGCAAGGAAATTCACGTCTCTGGCTGCCATAGCCGCCTCCTTCGAAAATACTTCGCGAGAATACTAGGGGCGTTGAACCGGCAAGTCAACATGGGCGGCTGCGTCCTTCGCACTCTTCAGCGCATCCAATCGATACTCGATAAAATAAATCATCCACTGCGAGTATCTCGACACTCGGGAGACCACCATGTCCATTCGACCCGTCAAGCGCCTCATCAAGTCCAAGCCCACGCTCGAAGGCGCCGGAGTGCATCTGCGCCGCGCCTTCGGTTTCGGCAACACCCACGACTTCGATCCGTTCCTGCTGCTCGACGACTTTCGCAACGACGTTCCCGAAGATTATCTGGCCGGATTTCCCTGGCACCCGCACCGCGGCATCGAGACCATCACCTACGTCCTCGCCGGAACTGTCGAACACGGCGACAGCATGGGCAACCACGGCGCCATCGCCGCCGGCGACGTGCAGTGGATGACCGCCGGCAGCGGCATCATCCACCAGGAAATGCCCAAGGGCGACCCGACCGGCCGCATGCACGGCTTCCAGCTCTGGGCCAATCTTCCCGCCGCGCAGAAAATGACCGCGCCGCGCTATCAGGAAGTGAAGACCACCGACATTCCCGAAGTCACCGACGACGACGGCACCCACGTCCGCATCGTCTGCGGAAGTTTCTGGGGCAAGAAAGGCCCGGTCGACGGCATCGCCACCGACCCCATCTACATCGACGTGTCAGTGCCGCCGGGCAAACGCAAAACCCTTCCCGTCGAAACCACGCGCCACGCCTTCGCCTACGTCTTCGCCGGCGACGGAAAATTCTGCAACGCCTCCGGCCCGCTGGCTGTCCCCACCGAAGGCGTGGGCTGGGCCGACACCAAGCCTCCCGCCGATGCCGAGAACCGCTCGCTCGTCGTCTTCGACCGCGGCGATGAAGTCGCCGTCCAGGCCGGGGAAGACGGCATCCGCTTCCTGCTCGTCTCGGGCAAGCCGCTCGAAGAGCCGGTCGCGTGGTACGGCCCCATCGTCATGAACACGCAGCAACAGCTGCAGCAAGCGTTCCAGGAACTGGAGAAAGGCACGTTCCTGAAGAAATAAACAGTCGATAGTGAAAGAGCGCGTCGTGAATGCGACTAGCGCCGTCATGGAGAGGGTTGTCCTTAGGGCCGCGTCAACCTTAAATCCGTGGCTTTAGCCCTCAGTGGTCGTCTACCTACGCGACTTTCAAGAAACTTCCCATGCCCGAACTCCCCGAAGTCGAAACCATCGCCCGCGGCCTCGCCAAACGCGTCACCGGAGACGTCATCGACTCCGTCTGGCTGGGCCAAAAGAAAGAACCGCTAAAATCCCCCGCATCCGAGATCGCCGCAACCCTGGAACACGGCCGCATCGCCGCCGTCCGAAGCATGGGCAAACACATCGTCTTCGATCTGGAGCAGAAAATGTGGGGCGGACACTCCTGTCCGCCAAAAGCCGGAACCCAAACCGCCCCGTAAGGGACCCAGCACCACAGCCCACCTTCATCAACGTCGCAAGCAGAGGCGGACAGGAGTGTCCGCCCCACAACACCAACGCCCAATGGATCGTCCATCTCGGCATGACCGGCCGCCTGCAAGTCTGCGAGCCGGAAGCCGAAGTCGCCAAGCACACTCACGCCATTCTCAAACTCGTCGTCGGGCAGGGAACTGCGCTTCGTCGACCCTCGCCGCTTCGGCCGGCTCAGCGTCGCGCAGGCCGGAGACTTCGATGCCGCCGGTGTCGAGCCACTGGAAGTCGAGCTCGACCGTTTCATCGACGCTATTCCGCGGCCGCAAGACTCCCATCAAGAGCGCGCTGCTCAATCAGAAACTGCTGCGCGGAGTCGGCAACATTTATGCCGATGAATCTTTATTCCGCGCCGGCCTTCGCCCCCGCCGCCGCGCCTCGACCATCACCCGCGACCAACTGGAAAAACTCCTCGCCGCCGTAAAAGAAGTGCTGAAAGAAGCGATCGCGCTGGGCGGATCCTCCATCTCCGACTACGTAAACTCCGACGGCGAAGAAGGATTCTTCCAGCTCCAGCACCGCGTCTACGGCCGCGAAGGCGAGCCCTGCCTTGTCTGCAAAACGCCAATCAAGCGCATCGTGATCGCCGGCCGCAGCAGCCACTACTGCCCCAAATGCCAGAAGTAAATCATTGGGTGCTGATTATCGATTGAAGAAGTCTGAACTGTCGCTCTTGTTTTCAACCAGCAAGCAGCAATGAGACCACTATCGTCGCAATCTGATAGTCTCTTCCCTCATGCCTGATTTTTCCATCGGAGTCGATCTCGGCGGCACCAACCTGCGCATTGCGGCCATCAGCACCGACGGCCAGCTTCTCGAGAAAACTACGCTCGGCGTAAAAGTCGCGCTCGGCCGCGACCATGTCATCGGCGAAATGTGCGATGCCATTCAACGCCTGACCGAACAATATCGCGGGAGCGGCACACTTCTTGGCGCCGGCATCGGCGTCCCCGGCATCATCGACATGGAAACCGGGATGATGCGCAAGTCCGCCAACCTTCCCGGCTGGTCCGACTATCCGGTACGCGATGAAATCGAGCGCCGCCTGGGCGCTCGTGTTTCCTCGATAACGACGCAAAAGTCGCGGCTCTCGGCGAAAAATGGCTGGGCGCGGGCCGCGGCGCTGCCAATATGGCAATGATCACGCTGGGTACCGGCATCGGCGGCGCTATTGTCCTGAACGGGAAGATTTTCTACGGCATGAATGGCATGGCTGGCGAGTTCGGCCACGTCACGATCGAACCCGACGGCGTCCCATGCGGCTGCGGGAATCATGGATGCGCCGAGCGCTACGCATCGGCGACGGCGCTTGTGCGCATGGCTCGCGAGGCGATCGCCACGGGCAACGCGCCAGGCCTCGCCAAGGCTGCTGAATCCGATCCTGACTTCAGCGCTAGTTCGATTTACAACCTCGCGGTTCAGGGCGACCCAGATGCCCGACGCATCTTCCATCGTTTCGGCGAAGTTTTGGGAATTTTGCTCGCGGGGCTGATCAACGTTCTCAACCTCGACATGTTCGTGATCGGCGGCGGCGTACTCAGCGCGTGGGACGCCTTTGCCCCGCGAATGTTCGAAGAATTGCGCGAGCGCTCGCTGGTGTACGCCGCGACCGCGCCCGATGATCCAATGAATGACCCACTGGGCAAGAAAGAAGGCGCGTCCGCAGAGATTGCGAACTACGCGCGGAAGAAGACGATCATCACACGCGCGGTGCTGGGAAGCGATGCGGGGCTCTACGGCGCCGCCAGAATTCCCATGTCATAGAAGTCGCGATGGACTTCGACTGCGGTCGTGTGCCTGGAAGCGGTGCGCGTCACTTCGCCGATTGCTTCTTGACGGCTGCGCTCGTGTTGCTGGCGGTTTTCAATTTTTCGATTTCCCTCAGCGTGAGCGATCGAAACTTCCCTGGGGGAACGTCTAAAGTAAGCGGTCCATAGCGGACGCGTTTGATTTTCTCCACGTGATGCCCCACCGCCTCAAACATCCGCCGGATCTGGCGATTGCGTCCCTCTACCAAGGTGATTTCGTACCACGGATTCGCCGCTTCTTTCACCACGCGCACCAGCGCCGGCCCGGTCTTCACGCGTTTCCCGTCATCGGTAGCGATGGAAACGCCTGCGCGCAGCTTGTTGATCGCGTCTTCTTTTGGCGTGCCTGCTACTTTCACGACATAAGTCTTGGCCACATGCGACGCCGCTTTCATCAACCGATGCGCGAGATCGCCATCGTTGGTCAGTAACAGCAGTCCTTCGCTGGCGTAGTCCAGTCGCCCAATGGGATACACGCGGCCCTTCACGCCGTGAATCAGGTCCATGACGGTCGGCCGTTTTTCCGGGTCACTCATGGTGGTGACGTAGCCTTTGGGCTTGTTCAACAAAAGATAGGTGTGCCGCTGCGCGCCTTGCAGAAGCTTTCCGTTTACGCGCACGTGGTCAGTTTCGGGATCGGCCTTCGTGCCCAGTTCGGTGACGACCGTGCCGTTAACCTGCACGGCGCCCGAAGAAATCAGTTTCTCGGCGGTGCGCCGCGAGGCCACTCCGGCGGCGGCGATGATCTTTTGTAGACGTTCCATCGACATAATGCGCTCACTCTGGATCGAGATAGAAGAATTCCATCAGCGCGATGTTTCAGTTTCCGAAACGCTTTCGCTTGTCGTTTCGGAGTCGGGCGATGCGCTTTCGGGGTGCACACTCTCCGGATGAGCTGCACTCTCCGCCGGAATCAATTCCGCCTGGAACGATTCCGCCACCAGCTTCTCGAACTCCTCCATGCTGGGCAATTCGTTCACATCCTTCAGCCCAAACCGCATCAGGAATTCTTTGGTCGTTTTGTAAAGAATCGGACGCCCGATCACCTGCTTGCGGCCCGCAGTTGTGATCAGCTTCCGGTCAAGCAGAGTGCCAATCACGCCGCCGGAATCGACGCCGCGAATGTCATTGATCTCGGGCACCGTCACCGGCTGCTTGTAGGCAATGACGGCGAGAGTTTCGAGCGCCGGCAGCGACAGCCGGATCGGCGGCTTCAAACTCTTGGCGAACGCCCGCACTACTTCGTGCTGCTCGGGCTTGGTCGACATGCGGTATCCGCCGGCGACCTGGCGGATTTCGATGCCGTGATCGGGTCCGCCATATTCCCCGATCAGTTCTTCCAGGCATGAGCGCACGCGCGACTTGATCTCAGCTTCCTCAGATGTTCCCTCGGCGACGACACTGTCCTTCACGAGCTGAGTTATCTGCTCCAGCGTAATCGGCGTTTCCGCCGCATAAATGATGGCTTCGAGTTGAGCTTTTAAAGACATAGTAGTTAGAGATCGGAGACTAGTGGCTAGTGGTTAGTAAAATCGGAACCGGTGCAACTGACCACTGACCCCTTGCCCCTGTTTTACCTCCAGTCGTCGCGCACCGCCGACTGTTCGTTCATGATCTCGTCGAAGTGCGTGTGCTTGCGCACCGCGATCTCGCCGAACAGTTTTTCCTGCCGCACCTGGATCGCCTGCAGCCGCACCATTTCGAGCAGCGCCAGGAACATGCACACCAGCGCCTGCCGCGACGGAATTCGCATCAGCATCTGCTTCAGCCGGATCGGACGGTCTTCGAGCGACAGTCGCCGGCGCAGATAATCAATCATCTGCCCGACGGTGACTGTTTCCTCGTCCACATTCAGCACCGGACGCGTGCGCACCCGCTCCAGCACTTGCTGAAACGTTTTGACCAGGTCGATCACGTCGGCGGCGATTTCCGGCTCGGTGCCTTCCGCCTCCATGAATTCTTTCAGCGACGGATTCGATCAGCACCGCATCTTCGATCTGCTGCTTCTGCAGGAGCATCTGCGCCGCCGACTTGAATTTCTCATGCTCCAGCAGCCGGTTGACCAGTTCGCTGCGCGGATCTTCCTGTTCCTCCGCCGGCGCATCCGGATCGCGCGGCAGCAGCATCTTCGACTTGATGTGAATCAGCACCGCGGCCATGTAGATGAATTCGGCCGCAACATTCACATCCAGTTCGCGAATCTTCTCCACGTATGCGAGATATTGCGCGGTGATTCTGGCGATCGGAATATCGTAGATGTCGATGTCCTGCTTGCGGATCAGGTCGAGCAGCAAGTCGAGCGGCCCCTCGTAGACATCGCCGACCGCGACCGCAAACGGGAAATCGCTTTCTTCCTTCTTTGCTCTCTTTCGACCTTGATCGCGCTTGCTGCAATAGGGCCGGAGCCGGCGTTCGCCCGGTAGTGTCTGACTCGACCGTCATTTGCTCATCGAGTAATCTATGCTTTTGCCGATCCTTGCACGGTCGATTCGGACAGGTCGTCTCGACTACTTCGGCGCCTCATACTCCAGCGACATCCCCATGGCCGCGCGCACTTCGTCCATGGTTTCGCCCGCGGCCTTGCGCGCGCGCTCCGTGCCAGCCTCCAGAATATCCCACGCGAGCCGCGGATTCTCCTCGAATTTTTTCCGCCGCTCCTGCATCGGATTGAGCAGCTTCACCATGGCATCCGCCGCCCAACCCTTGCACTCGATGCAGCCGATCCCCGCCGACCGGCAGCCTTCATTCACTTTGGCCATCGTTTCTTTGCTGCTGAAGATCTTGTGCAGATCGCCCACCGGACACACATCCGGATTCCCAGGATCAGTCCGCCGCACCCGCGCCGGATCGGTGACCATCGTCTTCAGTTTCTGCCGTACCACCGGCTCCGGATCGGTCAGCATCATGCGTGTTCCCGTATGACTTCGACATCTTGCGCCCATCGGTCCCCGGCAACTTGGGCGTCGGAGTCAGCAACGACTGCGGCTCGGGAAACACCGCCTTCGCCGCTGCCATAAAATCCATTAAACCGCCGCGCAATCTCCCGCGTCAGTTCCACGTGCGCCACCTGATCTTCCCCCACCGGAACGACATCCGCCTTGTACATCAGGATGTCAGAAGACATCAGCACGGGATACCCGAGAAATCCGTAGGTCGTCAGGTCTTTGTCTTTAATATTCTCCTGCTGCTCCTTGTACGAAGGCACCCGCTCCAGCCACCCCAGCGGCGTGATCATCGAGAGCAAAAGATGCAACTCCGCGTGCGCCGGAACGTGTGACTGAATAAAGATCACCGACTGCTCTGGATCAAGTCCTGCCGCCAGCCAGTCAACCACCACTTCGAGCGAATTTTCCTTCACCTGTGAGGTGTCGGCGTAATCGGTGGTCAGCGCGTGCCAGTCGGCCACTCAGAAAAAACATTCGTACTCATCCTGCATGCGGACCCAGTTTTGCAGCGCGCCCACGTAGTTTCCCAGGTGCAGCTTCCCGGTCGGGCGCATGCCGCTGAGCACGCGTTTGCGAGATTTGGAAGACGAGGTCATTTCTTATGAGATCGTGCGCCGTGAGATCCAGCGGGAAGATGCACAACTGTTTCTACGAATCAGGTGTTGAAATGGCATGCAGGGCTGACTTCGATACTAACATGCGAAAACCACATTGGGCTGCGGGCTCTCGGCGTTCGGCGTAAGCAGGAGCCCGAGGGCCGGGCGCCTAGTTTGCTTTATAATTCGCGCCACTCGCTTCGCCGACAAAACTTCGTGAACACACTAGCCCGCCAACTTCGCGCCATCGACTACTTCACTCTGGGGTGGGGAACCATGGTGGGTGTCGGCTGGCTGGTCATCATGGATGACTGGCTGCTGCGCGGAGGCGCTCTGGGCGCACTGCTCGGCTTCGTGATCGGTGGCGCTCTCCTGCTTCCCATCGGCTGGGTCTACGGCAAGCTGGTGATCGCCATGCCCGATGCTGCGGGAGAGATCGCCCATACGTCGGCTGTGTTCTCGCGTCCCGTCAGCTTCGCCACCGGATGGATGATGACGCTCGCCTATTTCATCGTGTGCCCGTGGGAGGCTGTCGCGGTTGGCCGCATTGCGGGCTACATTGTTCCCGGCCTCGACTCGATGGTACTCTATCGCATCGCAGGACGGCCGGTGTACCTGCCGCACCTAGTCATCGGACTCGGTCTGACCGCGCTGCTCACGGTGTTGAATTATCGCGGCATCCGCCTCAGCGCAACATTCCAAAACTGGACCAGCTTCGGCACGCTCGCGCTCTTCATCTTGTTTGTCGGCCTGGGCGTGAGCCGCGGATCGCCGGCCAACATCCAACCGCTGTTCACGCACACGCCGCTGATCTCGATCCTGCTGGTGATTCAGATCGTGCCTTACTTCATGACCGGCTTCGAATCGGTGGGCAAGGCGGCGGAAGAGGCCAGTCCCGACTTCCGCGCTCGCGGCTTTTTTCGAGCTATCTGGATGGCGATTTTCGTCGGCATTCTCTTTTACGCGAGCATCGTCGCGGCGGTTGCATTCGTCGCGCCCTGGCGCCAACTGACCGGCGAGAAATTCATGACGGCGATTGCGTTCCAGCAGGCAGTGGGCCATCGCAGCTTTGCATCAAGGTGGATCGTCGACATCATTCTTGCCGCCGCGTTGCTATCGCTTTTCAAGTGCTTCAACGGAAATTTCGTAGCCGCCAGCCGCTTACTCTTCGCCATGGGGCGCCGTGGCATGGTCGATTCGCGCGTCGGAGCCGTTCATCCGACTCATCAGACGCCGTCCGCGGCTGTCCTCTGCATCGGCCTCGCCACTGCGGGTTGTATGCTGCTAGGAGACGCGATTCTGGTTCCGGTGACCGAAGTTGGATCGGTGGCTTGCGCCTTCGGATGGTCAGCAACCTGTGCCGCGTGCCTGGCCTTGTCTCGCACGCGGTCCGGTACGATTACACTGTCGGCAGCCGAGCGGGTGGTGGCAGGGTTCGGATTGGCTGTGGGAATCGCGATGGCCTTGATGAAAGTTGTCCCCTTCGTCCCCGGCCATTTCACGGTCTATGAATGGCTTGCCCTGGGCGTGTGGATCGCGTTGGGAGTCGTTGCGGCCACAGCAATTCCACAACGTGGAAGAGCGGCCCTTGAGGGCCGCGTGAAGCGGTAAACAGATCGAGGGCTTTAGCCCCTGAGGGTATGAATGTGAACCGAAACATTAAGATGACCTTGCCGAAAAGAATCCACATGCTCGTTGTTCTTGGATTCCTCTTGCTGTCTTCGCTGGCTCTCGCGCAAATGCCTGTTTTCGACATCGTCATCACCAACGGACACATCATCGACGGCACCGGCTCTCCTTGGTATTCGGGAGATCTGGGCATTCGCGACGGCCGATCGCGGCCATCGGCAATCTGGCGGCCGACTCGCGCAAGCGCACGATTGACGCTGGCGGCAAGGTCGTGGCGCCCGGATTCATCGATATGCTCGGACAATCGGAACTTACGATTCTTGTCGACCCACGCCTGCCCTCGAAAATTTACCAGGGAATCACATCCGAAATTACTGGCGAGGGCGATTCGGTTGCTCCGCTCAACGACGCGCCTGATCCAGTCCGGTCACAGCCAATACGACTACTACAAGCTGACGCCCGACTGGCGCACTTTCCGCGAATATTTCGCACGCCTCGAAAAGCAGGGCATGGGAATTAATCTCGCGAGCTATGTTGGCGCCACGCAAGTCCGCCGCTTCGTTCTTGGCGAGGACGACAAACAGCCCACCCCAGACCAACTGGCGCAGATGGGAGACGCTGGTGCGTGACGCCATGAAAGACGGCGCCGCGGGCGTCTCGACTGCACTCGAATACGCACCCGCGCCCTACGCCAAGACGGAAGAACTGATCGCCCTCGCGACCGAGGCGAGCAAGGCCGGAGGCATCTACTCCACTCACATGCGCAACGAGAGCAACTCCGTGCTCGAAGCGATTGACGAAGCTCTGCGCATCGGGCACGAAGCGAATATTCCAGTCGAGATTTGGCACATTAAGGTCGCAGGCAAGGACAATTGGGGGCGCATGCCGGAAGTCGTCGCCAAAATCAGCGCAGCCCGCGCCGCCGGTGCCGACGTAACCGCCGACACGTATGCCTATACCGCGTGGTACAACGATTTTTCGGCGTTCATTCCGCCGTGGGCTCACGATGGCGGTACCGCGAAACTCGTCGCGCGGCTGCAGGACCCCGCAACGCGCGAAAGAATTCGCAAAGACATGCTTACGCCGTCCAAAGATTGGGACAACGAATGGCAGGAGATCCCGGGCCCCGACGCGATCATGATCGGTGCCGTCGTGAATCCAGCGCTGCTTCCCATGCAGGGCAAGCGGCTCTCAGAAATCGCCAAGCTGTGGAACAAAGATCCCATGGACGCGCTGTTCGACTTTCTCATCCAGGATCCGTCGACCGGAGTTGCGGTCTTCGGCATGTCGCAACCGGATGTGACGCTCGCGCTGCAACAGCCTTGGGTCGCCATCGACAATGATTCCGAGGGCACGTCGCCGGAAGGAATTCTGGGCCAGGCGCATCCTCATCCGCGAGCGTATGGAACTTTCCCACGCATTCTGGCCAAATACGTCCGCGAAGAAAAAGTTCTGAGCCTCGAAGAAGCGATTCGCAAGTTCTCCGCGCTGCCGGCGCAGCGCATGCGACTGGCCGACCGGGGCGTTCTCAAAGTGGGCATGTGGGCCGATGTTGTGATTTTCGATGCAGCCACGGTGCATGATCGCGCGACATTCGACAATCCCAACCAGCTTTCCGATGGAATGGATTACGTGCTGGTCAACGGCGTGCCGGTGATCGACCAGGGAAAGATGACCGGCGCTCTGCCTGGCAAAGTGCTGCGCGGCGCGGGATACGTGCCGTAAAAGCGAGTGCGCCGAGGGTATTCATGGAATCTCAAGGGCCAATCGGATTCCAGCCTCAATCCGCCGAAGCGTTGTGAGAGACAGCCGACCCAGCGGAGGGTAAACGACGATCTGTTTGTCCAAGGTTGTGACTTGATCGCACTTCGCCCATGAATCGCGGGCGAGTCCGCCGTCACCGGCTTCAATGGCAACTCGCAAGGCAAACCGGCCGTGATGAACCGAAGTGATCGGCACTACGCACACGTCCAGGGCATGTCGGTTCAACGCGTCATTTGAAACAACCAGGGCAGGGCAGTTCTTGTCCAGGCGCAGCCAGTAAACTTCCCCCCGCTTGGGGTACCAACCAGCTGGAACTTTTGACATTCTCAACCTCGGGACAGGGCCTCTTTAGAAGCGTTCTGGTAGGCACGCCGTTCGCGGACGGAATCTTTCTCGTCGTTCGCGAAGAACTCCGCCGCCTCCAATTCCAGCCGTTCGCGGCGCTCGATTTCAAGAGCGCGCTTCAGGAGTTCATTCACGCGTTCGCTGGTTGACCCGGCGCCCTTGGTGGTTGCGATCTCGGCTAAGATCTCGTTACTAATAGTAAAGCTCTTAGCTTGCCTCATATGGATAATATTATCACTTCGAGTAGGTTAAATCCAACGTAAAAACTATGGTTTCAGATTGGCCTGTGTTTCCGAGCTCGCTGAGCGAATCACGCGTGGTTCCGCCAGTGTTCCGTTGATCGCATACCCCGGTCCTGCGGCGCCGTTCTGATTTCTGGCGAGCCGGAAATCGAGTTGGCCCTTTAACGAGGTGTTCCCGCTCAATTGAAACATCCCTCCGGCGGAATCCAGTCTAGCGTCCTTCATCTCGATTGTTCCCGCATTCAATCGCGCCAGCCCGGTGAAACGAGTGAAGCGGAATGGCGCTCCATTTTCCTCCAGCCCGACGCGAGCCAAAGTTCCATCGCCCGCGTCAAACTGCAGCGTACCCTCGGCAGACGTCGAGAACGAGTCCCAGAACGATGTCGAGGTTGCGGTCCAGAGCTCTGCCGGACACGGTATCTTCACTTCGTATTTCGCATTCGCCGTTCCGGCGATCCATTTGTTTTTCATCGCATCCGCCAGCCGAGCCAGTGAGATTCCGGTGAGGCTCCCGCTCCCGCCGCACAGTGCCGGCTTCCCGCTGAAGTCTGCCCGCCATTGGCCGAGATGCTTGCCGCCAAGAAAGTCCGCAGTCAACTCCGAGACCTGCAATTTCCCAGCGTCCAGGCTCACCTTCGCCGACACTCGCGTCGCTGCCAGCGCCTGCACTTGCAGCCGGTCTGCCGTGAATTGCCCGGCGGCGCGCACACTTGCCAGAAACGACGGCCCCGCCTGCGGGCTCGATTCCAGCACCCGATACCATGGACGCTCCTTCGGCCGAGGGCTGATCCACTCCCTTAGACCGCCGAGTGCAATCTGATTCGCGTTCAGAATGAAACGCACCTGGCACGCACCGGGGGCGCCGCAGCCGCGGGGCATTTCGAGCGAACCAGTCCAGGAGGTGTCGGCCGCCTTGGCGTTTAACTTCGCGACCCGAACTTCGTCGGGCAAGAGTTGCATGTCGGCGGAGACAATTTCAACCGGGCCACCGGCGCCCCGGACTGCGACGCGAACGTTGCGCAACTTCGCCGTCCCCGTCACCTGTGATCCCGTGAAACCTGAGGACGTGCCATTACTCCGGTCAGCCCACGAGCCCGCGATTTGCAGATTAAGCTGTGCCGTTCCTTCCGCATTTGATTGCAGCGCCACAAGCCCAAACATTCTGGCCATCCGCAAAGCCTTTGCAATGTCGGCTTCTCCCGCAACTTCAAAGTTGTACGCGCCGCGGTCGACCCAGCCCCGAACCGTCGGAGCGGTCCGCCCAATCGCAACGGGGAACGGACCGAACTCCAGGTGCGGAGTTTCTGGAAATCGCATCCCTGCCGCGCTCTTGTGAACCGCCGGCTTGCGCGCCGATGCATCTCCGCCTGCCAGCAGGAAGGGAACGGTCTCCGGTCCAATCTCTGCGTCGTTCGTGGCCGACGCGAGACGAAAGTGCGCAATCTCTCCTTTCCCCTCCATCTGAAGCTTCGAGCCGGCAGCCTCGTCGATGCGGAGAGTACCGTCGACCGTTCCGTCCGCAACCAGATCAAGGGGCAAATTCTTCTTCGCCCGCTCCAACAGAAGCGCCGCCGCATTCGCCGGCACATTCTCGGCCACGAGCACAAGCCCGTAGGTGTGGCTTCCGGGAAGACCCATGGTTCCCTTCAACGTGATGAACCCACGCCCCACGGGAGCGCTGCACAGAACGTCGTCCACTGCCCGATTCAGCGAACTGTATTCCCCCTCGCAATGGGCCGCGAGGCGCAAGGCTTGGCCGCTCGTAATGTCATAACGCCGGAAGTCCTCGATCGAGCCGTTGCTCGCAATTTGCAGCTTGGCCGGAGTTCCCGCCAGCGTCACATCCAGTTGCACTTCGCCGCGCCAACCCTGGTCGTTTCCCGTAAAGAATTTCGTGAACTGCCCGAGTTGCGCGCGGTTCCACTCCAGGCTGAACTGCAGGGGGGTATCGCGCAGGGCAGCGGCTCTCTGCCACGTGCCGCTCATCTGCAGCAAGCCGGTGTCGTTCAAATTTAAATCTGTGCGAAACGGTTGCGCCTTCAGCCGCACACCCCAGCTGTTTTCCGAATCCTGCCACAATGAAAAATTCGCGTTGGTGAGAGCGTAGGGTTTTTTCTCGGGGCCGCTCTTGAAATTGATCCGCGCCGAAGTGGCCTCGATATAAGGAAATCCCGGCCGCGGTTCCGACTTCGCTTTCCCGGTGGGCGCCAGTGGAATATGGGCGGTGCGCTCCAGCAGTGCTTCCAGGTTCCAGCGCCCGTTCTCGGCATGCACGAGATTTAAACTGGGCTCGGTAAGGTCCAGGTGCGAAATTTCCAGCCGTCCCCGCAGCAGGGAAGTCAGACGGAGATCGGCCGTGACTTCGCTGGCCCGCAGCATCGGTTCGGCACCGAACGCGGGATCGTCGTAGACCACCAGGTTCTCCAGATCGAATCCCGGCCGCGGCAGCAGCCGCAAATGAACCGAGCCAATATCCACGGGACGGCCGACCGCCGAACTGATGGAAGATACAATCCGCGATTTCAACCGCGAGGCGCCCGGGCGCAGAAGAAACAGCGCCAGCACGATCAATGTTGCCGTCAATACGATTCGTCGCTTGGAGGAGAAGAGCTTCACCGTGCCCTCACTGGACTTCCGAGAGGCTTCGATCGAGCTATCGAGCTGCTACTTTGTAAGCTAATATCTCGGAAACTATCGTACGGGTCGAAGCGTCCGATCCCACCGTGTATCGGGGAAAAAGCGCACGATCACCTTCACCAGGAATAAAGCGCGATCGCTCCAATCGGTCTTGTGAACCTGATCTGCCGGAGTTTTGAACGACCAGTATATGAACATGGGACGCCCGATGATGTTCTCCTTCGGAATGAATCCCCAGTACCGGCTGTCGAGGCTGACGCCGCGATGGTCACCCATCGCGAAAAAGTGTCCCGGCGGCACCACCAAGTCTGCGCCCTGAATGTAAGAGGGCAAATCCACCATCCAATTGGCTGACATGTTGCCGTCGTCCGTCGCCGGAACCGAAGGAAACTCGTTGCGGTAGGGATCGTAGGTGTCGGTGTCATGCAGAACGTAGGGTTCGTCCAGCGCCACGCCGTTACGATACACCACGCCGTTGCGCAAATGAATCTTGTCTCCCGGCACACCGATGATCCGTTTCACTACATAGATGCCGTTCTGCTGCGGGTCCGGGTGCAGGAACACAACGATCTCGCCCCGCCGCGGATCGCGATAGGGCAACAGCGGGCCCACCCAAGACGCCTTGGGAGCAAACTGGACACGGTTCACGAAAACATGGTCGCCGATCAGCAGCGTGTTTTCCATGGAACTCGAAGGAATCTCGAACGCCTGTACTACAAACGTGATGATGAACAGCCCCGTCACCAACACTGCCGCCAGAGAAGAAAGAAACTCGACCGTAGTCTCCTTCGGCTTCTCTTCGGCCGCAGCTTCCTGCTGCTTTTCGGCCGCAGATTGCTTCGGCTTCTCTCTTTCTACCGCGACGTTGCTTTCCGGATTGAGTTCTTTCTTCGCCACTTTGAATGTTCCCGTGCCCGTAAAGAAGTTTCTGATCAAATCACACGGCTATACAGCCTGCCGGAGGAAGTATTCAGTGTACCAGCCGGAGAGTGCGGTTCCAGCGCGTGATCTGAAAGATGTGAGTGACGGCATACGCCAGGTGATACAGCCTGCCCGGGATCGAAGCAGAGGGATTCCAGTCCCAGTCCCGCACCGACCAGTAAATCACCAGCGGTCTGCCGATAATGTTTTCTTGCGGCACGAACCCCCAATAGCGGCTGTCCAGGCTGTCGTCGCGGTTGTCGCCCATCACGAAGTAATGTCCTTCCGGAACGATCAGCTGGCCGTCGACTACCAGTTTCTGCATCTGCAGCCACCACTCCGGGTCCAGTCGCCTCGCGGCGATGTCTACACGGGGAAAGTTATCGCGATACGGGTCATTCAGGGGCTCGACGAAATGCACATAGGGTTCGTCGAGAGGTTTACCGTTGATCAACACTTTCTTGTTCACCATGCGCAGCCGGTCTCCCGGGACGCCAATGACGCGCTTCACAAAGTGCTGCTGCGGATCCACCGGATAATGAAACACAATGATATCCCCGCGCGTGATCTTCTGGTACGGCATCAGATGGTCGCCCATCCCGCTTCCCCCATAGCACAGCTTGTTCACCAGCAGATAATCTCCGATGAGCAGGGTATTCTCCATCGACTCGGAAGGGATCTGGAACGCCTGCACAATGAAAGTGATCACGAAGATCGCAATCACTACCGTGCCCATCAGCGATTGCATCGAGCTGATCATCTCGGTGCGGAGAGTAGCTTCGACGGGACGCGGCGGGGAAATGACGGGTACATCGGTCGCATCGACCGGCGGTGCCGCCACCGGCGCGGCGATGGGATCGTTGGACTCGACGATAGGAACGTTTGGCGAATTCATGAAAATCTACTTGTCTGCCTGATCCAAGGCTCGCACCGCAACGCGAGCCTCCGCTTTCGGACGGGAAGCCAGGAACGTCAACAACTGCCGCGCTGCATCCTGCTCCGCCGTTTTCTTCGTCGAGCCCTGCGCGCGTCCTACAAACTCCGCATCCTTGCCGTTCTTGGTGTGCAATCGGGCCTCGACGGTGAACATCTTGCTGTGCTCGGGCCCCGCTTCCTCCACCAGCACGTATGCGGGCTGCGGCAGACCCAGGCTCTGCACCGCTTCCTGCAGCGCCGACTTGAAGTCAGTAACCGGCAGCGAACCACCGCCGCGCTCCATCCGCTCCAGTTCGGGCGCAATCACAGTGCGCAAAACGAACTCGCGCGCGACCTCGAGGCCGCCATCCAGGTAAATCGCCGCCAGAATCGCCTCCAGCGCGTCCACCAGCACAGCCGTCTTGCCCCGGCCACCACTCTTTTCCTCGCCTCGGCCCAACCGAAGATAGTGGCCCAGTTCCAGGTGTTGCGCGACGCGAATCAAATGCTTCTCACTTACTAGATGCGCCCGCAGCTTGGAAAGTTCGCCTTCACGAAAATGGGGGAAGCGCTGAAACAATTCTTCGCTCGTCACCAGCGCCAGCACCGCGTCCCCCAGAAATTCCAGTTGCTCGTTGTCGCTGACTTTGTATTTGCTCTCGCCCGGCTGCTGCGCTTCCTGCTCGCGCGCCTGCGAACTGTGCGTTACCGCCTGCTCAATTATCGCCCGTCGCCGGAAATGGTAGCCCAGACCTTCTTCCAGCGCCGTGATTTCCCGTTCTTTCATAACCGCTCACGGTTTGTGTGGGACCGGGTCTCTGACCCGGTCGGCTGGACAAAGTCCCGGCGGCCAACCAGAGCGGCGTACCAGAGCTCCCCGACGCGATCTTAATCAGTTCTGCCTAGTTCTTAGGCGGCGCCGCACTCTGCCCTGGCGCTGTGCCACTGTTCAGTTTGGTCAAACGATCCTTCTCGTCGCGCGCCGCTTTCCCGACACCGGAATCAGGTTGTGCCTTCGTGAGATCGATCGCCTGGTCAGCGTACTTGATCGCCTCTGGAATTTTGTTCTGCATGTCTAACGCGACAGCCAGCCGGCAGCACTGCAATCGAGTCCGGTTGCTGAGGAACTGCTTCAATCGACTTTCGCAAATCTGTTTCGGCCTCTGGCCAGTTCTTGGCGTTGAACGCCAGTTTGCCCAGGACCGCGTAGGCCTCCGACTGCAAGAAGCCTTTATATGCGGCCAACTGTTCCGCGGATAACCCGATGTCGGGATATCGGTATCGATGGTTACCAGTGCGTGCTCGGCATCTTTCTTCGATTCCGCCAGGCGCTGATCCTGTCCAGGTCCGTGTCGCGAGTCCGTTCCGCCATCACTTGAGCGATGCCTACCAGAGCCTCAGGATCATCGGCGTCAAAGGCCAGCACCTTCTCGGCCATCTCCACCATTTTGTCGCCGTTATTGGCCGCTGATACTTCTCCATGGCCACTTGTAAATCATCACACGCAACTCGCTGTCAGGAAACTTCGTGGCAAAGTCGTCGGCAGCTTTCTCCATGGCCGCAGCATCCGTCTGCGCTATGGCCGCCTTGTACGCCTCAAATTCCGGCTGTGTCTTAGCTGCCGGCGCACGCTTCCCGCCGGCGCGGCCGCTTGCCCCGCGGCTGCGTCGTCTGCCCGGCTGCCGATCCTGTCCGGTCGCCGGTTTATTTGCACTCTGCCCGAAACTCAAGGCGCACATGCCCAGCACTGCCACCACCTCGATTACCATCGCTGCTCGCTTCATGTGTTCTCCTCGACCCTAAACTTTTCGATTTCCACCGACCGCCAAGTCTGCAACCGTGCATTCTATCGTAGCGCTCGGTCACATCCGCGGGTTTCACCGACAGCTGATAGCCAAAAGCTGACAGCCGCTTACTGCGGTTTCACCGGAGGCTCGTAGGCCTGTTGCAGTCCGCGCTCGGCTGCCGCCTTCACCTCCGGCAGTTCCGCTCCCGCTGTCAACGCCGCGCGGTACTCCTTCAGGGCCGCCTCGCGGTCCTCTTTCATATCCAGAATCCTGCCCAAGTAAACGTGAGACCAGCGCCACCACCTTTGGATCTTTCGTCTCCTGGATCGCCTTCTGGAAATTCTCCAGCGCCCCTTCCCGGTTCTTGTTCGCCACCGCCACCTGCGCCAGGATGAACAGCGCCCGCCCTTGATCCCCAATTTTCTTGTCCAGTGCCTGCTGCGCCAGTTCCTGCGCGCCCTTGGGATCGCCCGCCGCCAGCCGCTTCTCGGCCGTCGACAGCATGCGCCGGTCTTCCAGCCGCGACAGTTGCACCAGTTCCGGCGCCGAAACGCCGGACGATACTGTATCTCGTTCGCCGCCTTTTCCTGCTGCCTTCAAATCGATGTTTTCGAGAATGTCCGGATACGCGGTCCGCAGTCCCGCCGGATCTTTCTCGAACGCCAACAGCGCCGTGTAGAAATATTTCGTGAGGATGTAACCCTGCTTCATCGCATCATCCACCGCCTGCAGACGCATCGCCTCGGCGGTTTGCTTGGTTGCCGGTGACCCGAATCTCAATCGCCCGCACCAGGCACTCGGTCACCAGCAACGAAATTCGCCTCTTGAAGCTCTCTTCCAGCGGCGCCCGCTTCACCGACTGCAGCAGCGGTTCAATCCGCTTGATCGAACTGAAATGCTTTTCCGCCAGCGGATCGAGCAGGTAGTGCAGGTAGGCATGCCGGATCTGCGGCATCTTCAGCGGATCGGTCGCAGTTCGGGTCCGGCGACGGAAATACCACCACGTCGTAGTCCGTGCCGTAATTGCGCGCGTTGGCCTCATTCGGATCGCCCATGAAATCCAGGTAGACCGTGAACGTGCGACCCAGATATCCCCCCGACTGCAGCTTCAGGTAGATGTCGGTGTCGAACACCATCTTCGCCAGCGGCACGTGATAGCGCTCCACCAGCGCGGCATAGTTCGCGCGGTGCCGCTCCCAAATCGCGTGCAGCCCGGCCTTATCGTAAAACCGCTCCAGCACCGCTCCAAACGCCGGCAATCGGCACCGCATCCGGAGGCATGTCGTCTTCCTTCACCCGCGGCAGAAATTGCGGAGGCCCCTGCAGTACAGCGCCAGCGAGACGTACTGCGACAGATCGTGCGCCGATCCTTCCCGCGGTGCGCCACGTACCAGTCGCACATCGCGGTCATGGCGTCTGCGCCTCCTCCGAGTTCCTCAGGTTCTTCTCCACCTCGGCCCGGATGTTGAGCCGCTGCGCGTCGGAAATGTTCAGGCCGACGTTGTAGCCGCAAGTATTCATCGCCGTCAGCACGGCGAACAGGGTCTCGCTCGTATCCAGCGTGATCGGATTATTGCTGTCCGCCAGACACACCGGCGCCAGCAGCCCCAGCAACGGCCGCCACGATCAAACTTCGAAGCCCACCCCGAAACCCACAGCCCAAGACGACTCAGGAAGAAACGACTCAGGAATCCCTCCCGCACGATGGCCACGTCGTTCCCGGCCACTACTCCTGGCGACCATTTAAGATAGGCGGAGAACACCATCCAGTTTAAGGGCTCGGCAGCAGAGGGTCAAACCCCGCCGGGGGGGGGTCTGTACACGGACGGCAAAATGCTCCCTCCCGCTCCCCGGACCTTCGTCAAGAGACAGGCGTCTTGACAATTTCTTGACAATATTCATGATCAAAAAGGAGTAAATTTCGAAAACGATCAATCAAATGGGATCAGCACACTTGCTATCGAAGCGGCCAGAAGACTCGACAAAGATGATTCAGGGACAACGCCGCTCTGTCCGACTTCGATGCCCTGCTTGCGAGAGTCAGATGCCCGACATCGATAACCGGGTGCCTGCCGAATCGGAGTGTGCCCGATGCGGGTTCGTAGTCTCCGAGGTGGACGGGATTCTGCGTGCCCTGACACCGAAGACAAAAGCACGGTTTGAACAGTTCATTCGCGATTATGAGGTGGTTAGAGCAAAGGAGGGTTGGGGCTCTCAGACTGCCGCGTACTACTTTGCTCTTCCCTTCAAAGACTTGACGAATAAACATAGTTGGATATGGCGAATTCGGGCTCGGACCATGCTCTATATACAGAATCATCTTTTGCCAAAGGTAGATAGACCGCGCTTTGACTGTCGCGTTCTCGATATTGGGGCCGGAAACGGCTGGCTAAGTTATCGATTGTCGAAAGAAGGTTATCTTCCAGTTGCGGTCGATCTCCTAGTTAGCGAAGTAGATGGCCTTGGTGCTGCTAAGCATTACTCTGCAGGTTTGCCAATGAGTTTCCCTCGATTTCAGGCGGACATGGATAATCTGCCGTTTGACTCCGGGCAATTTGATGTTGCCATCTTCAACGCATCGTTCCATTACTCGTGCGACTATGAAAGGACATTGAAAGAAGTGCTGCGCTGTTTGCGGCGTCCGGGAATCGTGGTGATCGCCGATAGTCCTTTCTACTCGCGCGAAGAGAGTGGGGATCAGATGTTGGAAGAGAGACGGGCAGTTTTTGAGCGGCAGTTTGGGGTCCGCTCGGACAATATTCACAGCCGCGAGTACTTGACGCCAAGGGTCTTGGACCAACTGTCAGATAAGCTTGGCATTAGGTGGAATGTGTCAAAACCCTGGTATGGGGTGCGCTGGGCCATGCGTCCTCTCAGGGCCCTCATCCTAAGACGGCGTGAGCCTTCAAAGTTCTATTTATTTTGGTTTAAATGGGACGAAGACAACAATGAAAGTAAGGCATGAGCGGAATTATCCGACGCTTGACAAACTGAACCTACTCGCTTAGATTAGCTCCCCCCTGCCATTTTGTCGTTCCCAGTCCACCTTCACCAACATAGAAATTCAGGAGAAGCTCATGAACGCCTGGTTTCGTGCCATTGCCCTCGGCGTTGTTCTGTCGGTATCCACTTCACCTGTGTGGGTCAGAATGCAAAGAACCCAATCCAAGTCGCTCTTCTCAGGTGGTATCAGGGAAACACGGTAGCGAGTTTCAGCACTTGCTCTAAGCCTGGCAGCGTCGCTTTTGACGGCTTACATATCTGGACTACGTGCTATGGTGCGAACACGCTAGAAGAGTTTAGGGCGAGCGACGGTGCCGTGATTGCAGAAATCACTCCGGTGTTCGCGGGTACCGAAGCCAGCCTGACTTTATCAAACATTTTGTTTGACGGTGCAAACGTTTGGGTGTCAGGTGACAGCAACGTCAACGGTGCTCCCGGAGCGGTTGCAAAAATCAACGTGGCCTCCGCCAATGAACTGGCTATGCAGTCAAATTCAAATCCTCCTACTGTTAGTTGTTCGTCACTCATGTCCCTAAACCCTCCCGCGTGCAGCTACGTTACTGCTGGTGTGGGCGTTACTCCCTTTGCTCTCGCGTTTGATGGAACAAACGTGTGGGTTACTAACTACGCGAGTAACACCCTGACAAAGATTCCGGCGAGTGGCACAACTGGCACTTCGGTTACCCTGGCCGCCGCCTGCACCGGGCCAATCGGCATCGCATCGGATTCGAATGTGCAACCCAACATTTGGGTAGCGTGCAACAGTAGCAATTCGGTCGAGGTCTTGTTGAATGGTTCGACCCAAACGCCGGTGTCGGGCAGTTTTACAGGAGTTGGTATTCTCGCGTACGACGGCACTAACATTTGGGTTGCAGGTAGTGGCACCCAGATGTATGAGATCTCCCCGTCCGGCAGCACATATAGTTCGATTTCCTTTTCGCTTTCGTCTGGCACGGCTGGAGCAATGTCATATGACGGAAAGTACATGTGGATTGCGTCCTCGCCGATCGTCAAACTGCTCCCGCAGACCGCGAACGGGAAACCGACGGCGCCGCTGCCGGTGGCAACGTTCACGTCGGGCACGAGTCCAACTGGAATCGCATTCGATGGTGGAAATGTGTGGGTCGCGAATGCCGGTTCGAATACGTTATCGAAGTTTTGAGCCCCATGCAGTACGCCTTGAACGGTTCGCGTGCTTAAGGCGTGCTCACCCCTACGGGCGAACTAGGAGGAATGGTATGAGCCTCAGAACAGCTCGGGCTATAACGATTGCCGCGGCGCTATTTTGGTGCGTACAGCTACCGGGACAAAACCCTGCGAACCCGATCCAGGACGCACTCCTGCGCTGGTACCCAGCAAACACAACGGCACAATTCACTGAGGTTCTATCCTCCGCGTCACCCAGTGCAAATCTCCGCAAGGACTGGCTTATGACGGAGCCCACATTTGGGTGGCTTGTTCCGGTAGCCTCTTGGAGGTGAACGTGAGCGATGGCAGCCCGGTAAGGAGCGTGCCTCTTGCTAGTCCCTCGTTTCTTCTCTATGACGGACAAGACATTTGGGCGACTAATACAACTGCGGGAACCATCACGCCCGTCAATGCCAGCACCGGCACAGTAGGCACGCAGCTTACAGTGGGAACTACTCCTGCAGGAATGACCTTTGATGGTCAAAATATCTGGGTGGCTCTCAGCGGGTCGAGTAGCCAGCAAATCACCAAGGTTAACGCGACGACCCGCACGGTGACGTCGATATCCCTAACTACAACTACAAACAATCCAGCCCCATGTGTCAACCCGGTGGGCATTGTCTACTACGCTCCCGACCCCTTGGTTCCTATCGCCAACGACCTGACACAGTCCTTGTGGGTTGTTTGCAACGCGGTACCGAATCAGGTAATCGAGCTGAACCCACTTAGTTCGACCCCCGGTGAAATCCTAGCCGCGACGGCCCCAAATAAGATCGGACACTGCGTGTGCAACAACATAGCATTTGACGGTCGATATGTCTGGACCGCGACTCCCAGCGTCGGCATGCCTTCGATTGCAGCCGTGCAGCAAGTTGATACCACAACGAGCAACCTCACCGTAACGAACACGCAACTGCCAAGCGGTACTTCGCCAGTCGCAGTGGCGTTCGATGGAATTTATATTTGGATGATCGACGGCTCCAATTCCAACGTCTTCAAAGTGCTGCCGTCCATGGGCACGTACATTGGTCCCTTCACCAATCCTGGAGGCGCATCGTCTTTCCTTGGATTCGACGGAGGCAATATGTGGTCTCGACAACCGATGCGTCCAACAATACCTACTCACTCACAAAAATGTAGCGGATTGCCCCTACTGTTTGACGCCAAGACGGCCCTTTGCCGCTTCGAGGAATTCCTCCCCTGCGTGTGATGAAATTACTGAATGGAGGGGTCTCAACGTCACCTTAAATTTGGGGCGTGAGCCAGCAAACAAACTCGCCAACATCAACCGGAGTGAGCCGGACCCAAGCCTGTTCGAAGTTCCGCCGGGCTATACCGTAAAAGAAGAGACAGGAGAATTCACCGTCAGTTGGAGCAGCCCGCGTTGATTGGGCCGCCACGCTTCGAGAGGTGAAAAGCTTCGCTACCCTCGTACGCTGATCTTCGAGAACGACAGCACGGCCCGGCTCGCAGTCGGGCGTCCCATCGACAGCGCGGGACGGAAGGTCGTGAAAATCAGCATCCGCTTTACCTGCGGCAGCACGTCCTTCGAGTCGTTGGGATCGGAAAGAATCCGGTAATCCTGCACGCGGCCGTTCGCGTCGACATAGGCCTCAATCACCAGCGAATCCGCGTCGATCGTATCCAGCGTCATGCCGAACGCGCTCTGCTGCAACTCCGGCGCGGTATTCACCATGACCAGCGGCACGTCGTTATCGGCGCGCAGCGTCGACGGCGCCACAAAATACATCATCGCAATTCCGAAAATAATCAGCGCGCTCAGAAGCCCCGCCGTGGCCGGAACCATGAACGCGTGGAAAACATTTTCCATGCGCACCATCAGTCCCTCGAATCGGCCGCGCTTGGCCTGCGCCGTTTCCCGCGAAATGGCCAGCCGCAACTTCAGGCCGAGGTCATCCGGAACTCTGGGGCGGCCCACGCTCACCAGCAATTGCTGCGTCCGCCGCAGTGCACGGTACTCCTGGCTGCAGGTTTCGCAGTCTGAAAAATGATCCTGCAGCGCAAGCATCTCCGTGCCGGTCACAACTCCATCCAAATACGGCGAGAACAGGCGCTTCGCCTGGGGGCACTGCAATCTCGCGTTTTTCAGCGTGCCCTTCATGAAATCACCTCGACCCTTCTCCCCCCACCAGAAACCTGGTTTCCCGGACCCTGCTTTTGCGGAACATGGCTGTGTGAACTCCGATGCGCTTTGTTGTCCTCGGTCGGAGCGGTCAATCCCAGTTCATTTCCAACTTCCCGCACATAAGGCGCCAGCCGTTGCCGCAGTGCCTCTCTACCGCGCGTCAGCCGAGATTTCACGGTTCCCAGCGAAATCTCCAGCACTTCCGCAATCTCTTCGTACGACATCTCTTCCAGATCGCGCAAAATCAGTGTGGTCCGGTAAGGCTCTGGCACCCTGGTCAACTCTTCTTCCACCCTGTGCTGCACTTCGCGATGCGCGACATGATCAAACGGAGAATCGGCATGATCGGTCAGCGCCACCTGCATCGCGTTCTCTGACGCGCTCGGACCTTCCGACTCCACCGGCTCAATCGAAGTCTCTTTCGCCTTATGCCGGAACCACCACCGTCGCCGGTTCGCGGCCTCGTGCAGGGCAATCCGGTAGATCCAGGTCTTCAAACTCGACCCGCCGTGAAAATGCTTCATGCCGCGAAACACTTTCAGAAACACATCCTGAGTCGTGTCGGCCGCGTCCGCCGGATCATTCACAATCCGGTACACCAGCCCATACACCGGCTGCTGGAATTCGCCAATCAGCCAAGCGTAAGCCGTTTCCGAGCCGGCCTTCAGTTCAGCGACGACTGCCGCCTCTTCCTGCGACCGTGCTCCGATTGCACTCGCCAGATCACCCAAGGTGGTTGCTCCCGCCAAATCGGCGTCCCTGCTTTCCTACTTTTCCTACCACGAGATGATTATAGGATTTTCCACCCTACCGCGCCTTCAATATTTCGTTAACCAGCACAGTTCAAGCAAGTCCGGCAACTCGTCATCGAAGCCGATACTCTCACCCAACATAGACTCCGCCGGGGTGTCTGGAGTTCCCGCCCGTAAGTGATTTATTTTCAGCCGATTCAGCACGCCGCCTGTGGGAAAGGAGACTTTGTCGAGCCGGCAGCGGCTCACAATGAGAAAAGGTCACATCCCGCAGGTTACGGTGGGATCAGCTCTGATGGGCGGCCTTGCCCAACGCTAATGCCGGCCCTGAAGTCCCCAGATGCAATCTCTGGACAATGCGCCCTAACTCGGTCAGCAGCGCCTCGCACCCCGAGTCCAGCCCCAACTCTGATTTCTCCAGAAACGCGGAAGCCCCATCCTGCTGCAAGCGCGCCGCATTCTTGTGCGATAGCCCGGTCAAGACCACCACCGCAATCCCCGCCGTCGCCGGATCTTTCTTCAACGCCTTCAAAACATCCGGACCGGTCATTTTCGGAAGAAGCATATCCAGCAGGATCACATCAGGATGCTTCTCTCGGCCACCTCGAGCGCATGCTCTCCGTCGTTCGCCGTGCTGACTTCATAGCCCGCCCGGGCCAATGCCCGCTCCGTTGCGATCCTCAGAAACTTGCTGTCGTCAACCAGCAGAACCTTCGTCATTCTCGTCCTCATTCCGGCCGCGTCGAATCTTGGCGTCGTTCGAGTTCCGCGCTTCAGAGCTCAACCCTCGGCTCGACCTCGACTCGACAGTCTTCACTGTTCTCATCGGCAGAAACCGTCAAACCCAACACAGCAGGGAATAAACCAGATGAGATTTTTCTTAGACCGAAGCGCGAACCACCAAGGCGCCGGCAGCGCAGCCCGGTCCTCAACAATTTCTTTTTTGTCGTTGTGCAGTTCGAGAACGGATTTGCCAGTGAAGCGTTGACGAAACGTCTACCGCTGGAGACGTTCCGCACCCTTGGCCTTGTTTTTTTCGGGGAAACTGCTGGCTCCTTCAAGCAGCGCCTTCACCGCCGCACGGCAAGCCGAGCGCAACTCCTCTTCATGGCCTTCAGGAATGGATTTCGATAACAGCAGCATGGTGTTCCCGTGCATTAGGGCCCAGAGCGCCAGTGCCAGCTGCGTGTGGTCTGCAGGCTGCCCGCCCAGTCGTTCGGCCAGCCGCCGCTCCACCAGGGCGAAGTTGGGTCTGGAGTCGCGGATCGGCTTCGGCCGCCCTGAACCTTTGGGAGGAGAAAGCTCGCGCCCATAGCTGTAAAACAGCTCATACGCGTGCGGATCCGCCAAAGCGGTTTCCACATACGTCTCGGCCAGTTTTTCGATGTTCTCGACCGCGCTGAAGCTTTTCCCAAGGCGGCTCACGCTCTGCATCAACAAACCCTTCACCAGATCCCGGCGGTCTTTGAAACGACGATAGACCGCGGGCGTATTCGTCCCCGCGGCCTTGGCGACCGCACGCAGGGTCAGAGCTTTGTCTCCGCCCCGTTTCCACAGCACCTGCGCGGCTTTCAGGATGCGTTCTTCGAGATCGGGGTCCGGCTGGCGGGGCATGGTCGACTCCTCGGCACAGGGGGATGGTAAGGTCACACTAATATGTTGACACTGTAGACATAACATTGTTATACCTATTCCTACAAGTCCTCCCCCTTCACTTCTCAGATTCCTTTGTCAGGATAGGCGGCCGCGGCGGAGCCAGAGCCCCGCGGCCTTCTGTATTTTTGTGTGGTATTACGTTGACAACGTAAACGTAATAAGATATGATGGTCGAGAAGTTGGGCCCTTCCTGGTGTTTCCTTCGTCAAATTCAGGAGTGATTTCAGATGTACCCATGTGAAGATTCCTGCGCGTCCGCCCATGCGCGGCATGAGTTCAACGCGCCCCCAGAAAACAAAATTCCGCCGTCCGCGCAAAATCCGCTGTCGCAAGTTAGAGAACACGAACAGACTGCAAAGGCGATCCAGTACGTAACCACCTACTTGCGCCAGCAGCGCGCACACTATTTCCCCGCAACCATGCCGCTCAGCAATCAGCACAAGGCGGCCATGTGGCCGCATTTTTCCGCCACGCTGCTCGATCAGGTTCGCATCGTAGAACTCGAAGGCCGGCGGGTCGCCACGCCCTCGTTTTACGCCGAAGCCCGATCCCTGGGTTTTAAGAACCTGCCCGAGGTCACCCACATGGATTCCGTGACCTTCCTCGATGTGGTGGTGTTCAACGAAGTGCTTACCGAGCGCTCTCTGTTCCACGCCCTGGTCCATGCGGTCCAGTTTTACGTCCTCGGCGTCGAGCGCTATACCGAACTTTTCGTGGGACAGTTTATGCGAACCAGAACCCATTTCACCGTGCCTCTCGAGGCGCAGGCCTTCTCGCTGACGTCGATGTTCATGCGTCCTTCTCGGGAGAGGTTTTCGGTGGAAGATCAAGTCCGCCGCTCGGTGAACGACGGCCTCTACTAGCGGGGCCACCGCAACGCGGACGGAATCCGCCGCCGGAAAAAACCTGCAACCATCCGCCTGGCTGCCAGTAATAACTGGTAGAGACGCAAAAAGGAGGATGTATGAAGAATGCAGATTCCGCAATCGTTCCCCCGGCCGCAAGCGGAGGACGCTGGCCGGCTGCGCTGGCCTCGCTGCTGGTAGGTGGAGCCTTCTTCGCGCTGTGGTTCTGGCTGCTACCACAGTGGCTGGGTTTCTCCGTAGAAATGGCAGGCGAAGCGCGGTGGCGATGGCTGGCCGCTCTGCCCTCGGTGCTGGGTTTCGCCGTCGCCCTGCGCTGTGTCTGGGACTTTGGCTGGACCGGTCGCGGCACACCGGCTCCCATGGCTCCTCCTCAGCGATTGGTGGTCGTAGGTTTCTATCGCTACGTGCGCAATCCCATGTACCTTGGATTCGCCGCCGGCTGGATCGGCCTGTGGACCGTGTTCGGACACCCCAATCCAATCATGATTGCTGCCGTGAGCGCGGTTGCGCTCGGCATCCATCTGTTCGTGATCTTCTATGAAGAGCCCACTCTGCGTGCAAAGTTTGGAATTGACTACGAGCAGTATTGCCGCAACCTGCGCCGCTGGTTGCCGCGCCTGCAGGCATGGCGGAAGGCGCAATAGTCTCGCGAAGATCCCGCGCTGGGCGTCGAGCAAAAACAGGGCAGGCCATGGCTGCATTGGCGTAGAATGAGTGCTGGTGCAGCCCATGAAGGACGACGACTCCATCACCATTTCACCGGGCCCGCAATTTCTCACTGCCATGGCGCTGGCAATCGCCGCCGACGCGCTACAGATCTTCGTCTTCCCCATGTTCGTGGAAGGCGCCCTGTCTCCGGCCGACGATCTTCTCGACCTCGGGGTCGGCGCTGCGATGATTCATCTGCTGGGCTGGCACTGGGAATTTCTGCCGTCGTTCTTCGCCAAGCTCTTGCCCGGCGTCGACCTGGTTCCCTTCTGGACCATGGCCGTCGCCAGCGTCTGGCGCAAAGCCAAGCTCACCGCCGACGCAGCCAACCTGCAAAAGCAACCGGAACAGCTTCCGCCGGGCCAGTTGAGCAAGGGCTGATGATTCGTTCCTGCTTCCCACCTGTCAAATACCGCTAAGGAATAGCTGGCTTTTCTTGGGAAGAAGGTGTAGAGACCCCGCCCAACTCGGGTCTTGGCCTGAGATTGTTCGATCGTCCCTGTCGTGATTCCCCCGCCGTTTTCGATATTCACATTAGAAGTCGAAATGCAGTCCCCCCGGACCGGGCTCACCCACCTGAGGTTCTGCTTGCCGCGCAGGCAAGATCCTTAGGATGGTGCTGTCTCGTAAACGAACGTCCGGCTTCTCGAAAACGCTCAAACGATCTGGGGAAACTTTTATGCCGGATGATCGTTTTTCCTCGGCGTTTGCGCTGTTACAGACAGAGGGATGCCTCGAATCGGACCGCGTCCGGGGGCCCGGTTCGCCGAACATCGGTTCGCCAGAGATTGGATTGAAAGAAAGGATTTTATGTCACCCAAAACGATTTGTTTGCTGGCAGTGCTAGTCGCTTGCGCTTACCCGGCAGCGGCAAGCACCTACTACGTCGGAACCTGCAAACCCGTCAGCTATCCGTCGATCGGGGCCGCCGTAGCTGCGGTGCCGGCGGGTTCAACCATTATGATTTGCGCTGGCCAGTACAGCGAACAGGTAATTATTTCGAAGGATTTGACGCTCGTGGGGCTCAGTACCCCGATCGCAACTGGCGCTTACCTTATACCCCCGACCTTTATGCAAACGACGACCAGCCCCATTTTCGGTTTCATTCAAGACCCGATACTCGGTGGCCCTATCGCTCCCGTCATCTGGGTCAAAGCGGGCACCGTGAATATTCAGAACGTCTTTGTCAATGCTTCTAACGATGGTGGTGTTCCGCTACCCTGCCCACCAAAAAATGTCGGATTCTATTACGGAACCGGGGCGTCGGGAACGCTCAACCATGTGGGCTTTGCTGGGGACGTGTGCGCCGTTGGAATCTGGGCGGATAATGCCTCTTTTACCCCCACGTCCGTGACGATCGAGAACAGCTATTCAGCCGCGGGAATCGTTGTCGGCAGTCTGCCTAATTTTGTGAATGGGACGCTCACGGTAAAGATCACTGGAAACCAGGTATATCCGACCGCCTCGGACGGAGCCTACGGCGTTTACTTATATGGGGTAAATGGGACGGTAGAAACAAACCTCATTTCTGGTCCCAGGTGGGAGTGGGTCGAGGGCCAAGGGCTGACGGCACTTGGGACGACTGGAATCCTCGATTTCGGCACGGATCAGAACGATGTGACGATTTCAGGCAACACCATCCACATTGATGGCGCGGGGAGTGGGATATCCATCATAGTGCCGGGCGCCACTGTGAAGTCAAACAAGATTTCAGGCCCTGAAACCGGTATCTTTGTAAATTGCCGCGCTCCGGGGACAATCGTTTCCGGGAACACTATTAGCAACGTCAATCAGGGCGTGGCTCTTCCGTCCGGAACCACAGTGAACACCTATTTCAACGTTCCTGTAAAGATCGCCCCGGCGTGTTAACCGCGCCGGCCGGCGTGCGCGGTTCGCGAAGGAATGGGTCGAAAGATGGGTCGAAAGATAAGGGTCGAAAGATAAGGGTCGAAAGATAAGGGCCGAAAGATAAGGATCGAAAGAAGGGATCTTATGTCACCTAAGGCAATCTGTTTGTTGGCAGTGCTAGTTGTTTGCTCTTACCCGGCAGCAGCCGGCACCTACTACGTCGGCAGCTGCAAATCCGGCAGCTTTGCGACGATCGGCGCGGCCGTGAAGACGGTGCCGGCCGGCTCAACCATTCTGATTTGTGCGGGCCAGTACAGCGAACAGGTCATCATCTCGAAGGATTTGACGCTCACGGGGCTCAATAGCTCGAGCCCAAATGGCGCGACTGGTGCGGTAATTGCCAATGCCCCCACGCCAGAGATGACAACCAGCCCCATCTTCGCTTTCAATAAAAACCCGATACTCGGGGGCACCATCGCACCGGTCATCTGGGTCACAGCCGGCACGGTGAATATTCAAAACGTCTTCGTGACCACTCCAGGTGGCTCCTGCACCAGTAGCAGCCTTCCCAAGACCGTAGGCTTTTACTACGGAACTGGCGCATCTGGAACGCTCAACCACCTGGGCTTCTTCGGCCAGGGGTGCTCGGTTGGAATCTGGGCCGATAATGCCTCTTTTACCCCCACAACCGTGACCGTCGAGAACAGCTATTCATCCGCGGGGATCGTTGCCGGCAGTTTGCCGAATTTACCGAATGGAACGCTCACGGTAACGATCAAGGGAAATCAGGTATTCCCGACATCGCCGGACGGAACCTACGGCATTTATTTATATGGGGTCAGTGGCACGGTGGAATCAAACTTCCTCTCCGGCCCCAGGTTGTACGGCGGCGGAGTACTCTCTGGCACCGCCATACTCGACGACGGTTCGGCTGAGACGGATGTGACGATTTCAGGCAATACCATCCAGGTCGTCGCCGACGCAGTCGTCAACGTGACTTACTACGCGGGAATCGGCGCCTATGTGGACGGCGCGACCATCAAGGGGAACAAGATTTCAGGCCCCCAGTACGGCATTGTCGGGACTTGCCACGCAGGGACAGTCTCAGGCAACACGATTAGTTACTCGACCGATGGTATTGTCCTGATACCGGCTGCATCCCTTGGCGCGAACACGTTTTTCAACACCACCAACAAAATCGGGGAAGGCTGTTAACGCGGGGCGTCGAGAATCTTCGCCCACCAAAAGGAAACGGGGCAGCTTGCGCCGCCCCGTTTTTCGAGGTCAAGAGCGCGCGGGCGAGTCGCCCGGGGCCACACGAACCGAACCACACAAACCAACTATGTGCCTTCGTTCCAGCCCGCCAGATACTCTTCCTGCTCGGGCGTTAGCTTGTCGATTTTGATGCTCATCGACTCGAGCTTCAGCTTCGCGACGCGCTTGTCCAGTTCGTCGGGGACTTTGTAGACCGTCTTCTCCAGCTTCTTGTGGTTCTTCACCATGTATTCCACGGAGAGAGCCTGGTCGGCAAAGCTCATATCCATCACCGACGCGGGATGGCCTTCGGCGGCAGCCAGGTTGATAAGGCGCCCCTCGCCCAGCAAATTGATTTTGCGTCCGTCTTTCAATGAGTATTCCTCGACGAACGTGCGGGTCGTGCGCTTCGAGGACGACATATTCTCGAGCGCAGGAATGTCGATTTCGACATTGAAGTGCCCGGAGTTCGAAATAATCGCTCCATCTTTCATCAACGCGAAGTGATCTTTCGTGAGCACGCTCTTGTTGCCGGTGACCGTGCAGAATACATCGCCCAGCTTGGCCGCTTCGCTCATCGACATGACGCGGAAGCCGTCCATAACTGCCTCAAGCGCTTTCGTCGGATCCACTTCCGTGACGATGACTTCGGCGCCAGCGCCGCGCGCACGGGAAGCGAGTCCGCGGCCGCACCAGCCGTATCCGGCGACCACAAACTTCGAGCCAGCCAGCAGAAAATTCGTGGCGCGAACGATCCCGTCGATTGTCGACTGCCCGGTGCCGTACCGGTTATCAAAAAGATGCTTGGTGTCGGCGTCATTGACGGCGACGATAGGAAACTTCAGCACTCCTTCCTTCGACATGGCGCGCAAGCGGATGACGCCGGTGGTGGTCTCTTCCGTGCCGCCGATCACGTCGGCCAGACCATCGGTACGCTTAGTGTGGAGCAGCGAGACCAGGTCGGCGCCGTCGTCCATGGTAATGTGTGGCTTGTGGTCGATGGCGGCCAGAATGTGGTTGTAGTAAGTGTCGTTGTCCTCGCCCTTGATGGCGTAGACGGGAATGTTGTGGTCACGCACGAGTGATGCGGCCACGTCATCCTGTGTGGACAGCGGGTTCGAAGCGCACAGCACAACGTCCGCTCCTCCATCGCGCAGGCAAATCGCGAGGTTCGCGGTCTCGGCCGTAACGTGCAGGCAGGCCGAAACGCGAATGCCCTTCAAGGGCTGGTTCTTGATGAACTCCTTGCGGATAATCTGCAGCACTTTCATGGACTGGTTCGCCCACTCAATGCGCTTCTTTCCTAGGTCGGCCAGTTCTACGTTCTTGATGTCGCAATTCACAGCTGCTGTTGACATGCTTCTCCTGTGTGGCGCGCTTGAAAGCGGCGGAAACTAAAGTTGACGACTCAGTTAACGACCAGTGGAACGACGAAGTGTTTCAAATTTCAAAAACATTTTCGCAAGAATACACGACTTTGCTGCCGCGGTCAGGATGCTTTGGGAGTAGGCCTTTCGACCCAGTTCCGGAATGGCACTTCGGTTCCTGCCAAAAAATTGCTTAACCACGAAGGCCACGAAGAAAACTCGGGTGCCCCGTTTCTCGGGTTCTTTGCGAGAAGTGGGGCTTTTCCCAAAAAGTTATTTCCGAACCGTCTGCGCTACAGGCTCCCGCAGCCCGGCATCGCTGGCAAGTTTCGCCGCTTTGTCGGTTGCCTCCCAAGTGAAGTCAGAATCGCTACGCCCGAAGTGGCCATACGCCGCCGTCTTTTTGTAAATCGGCCGCCGCAGGTTGAGCGACTCGATAATTCCCCGAGGCGTGAGCTTGAAGTGAGCGCGAATCAAATCCGGAATGATCGCAGGGTCCACCTTCTCAGTCCCGAAAGTCTCAACCAGCACACTAACCGGATCAGCCACGCCGATCGCGTAAGCGAGTTGCACTTCGCAGCGTCCAGCCAGGCCGCCAGCCACAACGTTCTTCGCAATGTGGCGAGCCATATAAGCGGCCGAACGGTCGACCTTCGTCGGATCCTTCCCGGAAAATGCCCCGCCGCCGTGACGGCCCATTCCGCCATACGTGTCGACAATAATCTTGCGGCCGGTAAGTCCGGTATCGCCCATAGGCCCGCCAATAACGAAGCGCCCCGTGGGATTAATGTGATATTTCGTGTCTTCGTCGAGCAGATGCGCAGGAATCACGGCCTGAATCACGTGCTTCAGAATGCCAGCGCGCAGCTCGTCGTTGGCCACGGTCTCAGAGTGCTGCGTGGAGACGACGACCGCATCGACCCGGAGAACTTTTCCGTTAGCGTCATATTCAACTGTGACTTGGGATTTACCGTCAGGACGAAGGAAGGGGAGCGTTCCGTTCTTGCGAACCTGCGAGAGCCGCATGGTCAGCTTATGCGCCAGAGCAATGGGGGTTGGCATCAACTCCTCATTCTCATTGACGGCGTAGCCGAACATCATGCCCTGATCGCCGGCGCCGCCGGTATCCACGCCCATGGCAATGTCGCCCGACTGCTTGTTAATGCTGGAAATAACGGCGCAAGTGTTGGAGTCGAAGCCGTAGAGGGCATTGTCGTAGCCGATGGCGGCGACAGTACCGCGAACGGTCGACTGAAAATCGACGTACGCCTTAGTAGTGATTTCGCCGGCAATGACGACCAGGCCAGTGGCAGTAAGAGTTTCGCAAGCGACGCGGCTGGTGGAATCTTCAGCCAAACAAGCGTCAAGGATAGCGTCGGAAATCTGGTCGGCGATCTTATCGGGATGGCCTTCCGTGACTGACTCGGAAGTAAATAAATAACGGTTCTTTGATGCCAAGTTGTGTGTCTCCTTCGGTGCACGCGCTTTCTCAGAACCGCGTCGTGCAGAAAAATAGGCTATAGATCGGGCGGGACCCCGGGGAAATCCACGCGGCCGCGACGGAGCGAGCGGCGAAAAGGAAGTCCTATGCAAAGGCTATCAGACCCCCGGCGGCCGCGCAACGGTTTTGACCTTAACTGCCGTGGGATGAACTCAATAGCGGAAATCCGTGGGTGGACGGGCGGAATGAAAGGGTGGGCGGATGGCCTTGAGCCGAAACGAGGCGATATCAATGCTTCCCGAAGGCTCGGACGAGGGCAAGATATCGCACAAACGTCTGCCGTGCCACCGGATTCCTACCGGCCAGATTCACCTCGGTAACGTCGACATGGCTGTGGCCGGATTAGTAGCCTCAACCATCCCCAATCCTGCTCGGCCCAGAGGTTTTCGGGGCAGATTTTCATCGGAGCTTTGACATGACTTATCGCGTCGCCGGGTTGCCTCGTCCTAATCGTCGTCTTCAGCCGCTCATTCTCGCTGTCCGTATCGCCGGCTTCACGATCCTCCTGCTCGCACTTTCGCACCGCGCGGGCGCGGCCGTGGCTGACAAGAAACAACCAGCCGCTGCCCACACGTGCACGTTTTCAGACGCCGCCTTCGACACCACCACCGACATTCGCGCCTTGGATAACTATCGCGACGCCATCGCCCAACTGCTGAAGCATGAAAAGTTCGCTGAACTGGATTGCCTCGCGGACGCCGCCCGCTCCGGCAAGACGAGATTTCCCGGCGGCACCTGGAAGCTGCACTATATCTACTTAGGGCTCGCAGACCCCCGACCCGGCCATCCGACAGAAGAAGACTGGCAGCAGCACATACAACTGATGGAGCGTTGGGGGCAAAGCAACCCGCATTCCATCACCCAGCCAATCGCTCTGGCCGAGTCTTATATCGGTTACGCCTGGAGCGCGCGCGGCGATGGCTATGCCGACAGCGTGAGTGACAGCGGTTGGAAACTCTATGGCGAGCGCACCGCAAAAGCGAAGGCGATCCTCGACGCCGCCCCGGATCTCGCCAACAAATGCCCCGAATGGTATATCGCGATGCACGAAGTAGCCCAGGGCCAGAGCTGGGGCGCTGACCTGGATGCCGCCCTGATCCAACAGGCCGTCACCTTCGAGCCCACTTACCAATACTTTTATCAAGTCCACGCCGCCTATCTTTTGCCGAAGTGGAGCGGGGAAGCCGGCGACGCATCGCGCTTCGCAGAGGACTCCGCCAATCGCATGGGAGGAGACGCGGGCGACATACTCTATTTCTACATGGCAGGCGAAATCGTCTGTCATTGTCAGGAACCGGAGATCAATCACTTCTCCTGGCCTCGCCTGCAGAAAGGTTTCGCCGCCCTCGAGAAGGAACATGGCGTTCTCGCTGCTGGTGGTGAACCGGTTCGCGGAAATGGCCACCGTGTTCCAGGACTGGGTCGCGGCAGACGCTGCGTTCAAGCGCATCGGCGACGGTTGGAGTGAAGACATCTGGGGAACCGAGGCGTACTTCAAGCAAGTCAAAGATTCAGCCTCTCAGGTAGCCCCGCTGCAACTGCGCGCTCGCGCCGACCAGAAAGAAGCCGAAGACAACATGTTGACCCCGGCCGGCGCAGCCTATCGCAAGCAAATCGAACCGAAGTTAACCGGCTTCGAACAGTCGTGCCTGAAGGAATCGACCGGCACAGCGCACCCGGCTGACCTATTCCTGAAGATCGGAAAAGACGGCAGCGTGGAAAATGCGGAGACGTTGAAACCGCCCGACGCATTCACCACCTGCGTGATGCGCGCCCTCTACCAGACCTTCACCCGGAAAGAGACTCCATTCGCCCCGCCGCCCCAACCGTCGTATTGGCTGGTGGTCGAGGTCGATCCGGCAACGCTGGCGGCGTCTGCGAAATAGCAGCAGTACGAGGAAGGTTGGCGCTTAGCGCCCGTAAGCCACTGCGCCGCGTAAGCGACCTATGACTGGGTGCCCCATCCTTGCGTTTTTCGCAAGGGTGGGCGGCGATGCTGCCGGCAGAAAGACTTGCCGATCCCGCAAAAACTTCGAGCACGTCTTCGTGGTCCCCACCCACTACAAGTAACTCGAGGAGCGGGCACTCGCTCTTCCGATCCCAGCATGAAGCGGCCAAAAAATACCCGCCAGCGGCAAGGTCAATCACGAGAAGTAAGGAAAAGAAGAACAGAGGTAGGAGAAAAGAACTCACGCTCCGAACCGCTCTACTGCGCGGAAGTTGGAGTTGGAGCTGCGGCCGCGGCCGCGACGCGCATGCCGTTGGAATCGAACACGAAAGTTTTAACTTCCGCCTCGGTCCCGTTTGCGGGGATTTCCTGCCCGTTAAACAGGAACGTGACGCCGGCGGCGTTGCCGATCTTGGCGACGATTTCGTGGTTAGCCCGCACCGAGGTGTTGGCCGGGGCGATGAGGGTTTCCTGGCTGACGGCTTGACCGTCAGCCAGGACAGAGATCCATGAAGTTTCCGTGGCGCGGATCACCAGCGTCAGAGGAGTCGCCGCCTTTTCTGACGAGGCCGCATTCACTTTTGGCAATGCCTGAACCGGAGCGCTGCCGTTGTGTCCGTCTCTGTTCCCCGGCGCAGCAGCGGGTGTCGGCACCGGCGCCAATGCGACGGCAGGATGCGTAGCCGCCGAGGATGCAGGGCGCAGCGCTGGCTGCGGAGTCGATGCGGCCGGGCGTGGCGCGGTCGCCGCGTGGCCAGCAGTTGCTACCGTTTTGCCCGCTGGGGCAGGAGTTGCGATCGGCGCGGCCTGCGCCGTCCGCACCGGTGCGGCAACGGCAGCTGCAACGTTCGTCCGGTGGGACCGGCGCGTCCAGAGCACGATTGCCACGACGATCACGACCGCGGCGACGGCCAGCATTCTCCACGGAATTGCATTCTCAGGCCGTCCGATAAACTCTCTTCGCCGCGGGCGCACGTCTTCGGCGCGCGGCAACTGCAGTTCCGGCAGTTCCTCAACCTGCGCCGGAGATTGCGCTCTTTCGGCGGCCCGGATCGGCGTAGGCGCATTTCGAATGGGCTGCGCCCTATTACTCTGTACGGGGCGAGGTCTTTCAGGCGCCCCCGCGCGGGTTTGGGCAGCCGGTTGCGGTTCCCAGACCTCGTGAGCATCGATCTGCGCCTGCCGCAGGCACGCCAGATAATCCGTCACGGCGTCTTCGTCGTTCAGCCCGAGGTGCTTAGCGTAGGCCCGGATGAATCCCTTATTGAACACGCCGCCGGGGAGCTGGTCGAAGTGCTCCTCTTCAATGGCCTGCAGCATCCGCGCGCTGATCTTGGTGACGTTGGAAACGTCATCCAGAGAAAGATTCTTCTTCTCTCGCGCCTTACGAAATTTGTTCCCGAATTCGCCCACCGAGACCCCGTTTGTCCCTCGCCAAAGGTGACGGGAACCATCATAGGACAAGCCGCGTAGGCTTGCCACAGCCAATGGTTCTAGCGCGAGGTAACCAGTGCGGACTAATCCTGCGCACTGACGTTCGCCCGCGCCTACACACCCTGACTACGGTTTCTTGCGCAGGACAACGGTGAACTGGTTCTTGCAGTTCGCAGCCGGATCGTCGAAGGCCTCAGCCACTCGGTCGCCTTCGGAAGCTTCGAAGAACAGCCCATGCTTCACCCGGTCGGGAAAGCCGGTGAATCGGGCTTTGCCGTCGGAGTTGGTGCCGACCTGTAGATCAAGCTTGCGCAGGTACATGAATCCGTATTCGATGTGCACCTTGATAGTGGCGGCGTAGACGGGTTTGCCGTCGCCGTCGTTGACGATGAAATCCGCAGAGCAGTTGCCGATGCCGCCATCGATTGATGGGACGGGCGCTGGAACGGCTGCGGGCGCGGCTTTGGCGTCCGGCTGCGGTGCCGTGGTCTGGGAAAGTGCCAGCCCAGCCAAAGTAAACACAACTAGCGCGGCGAGCAGCGCGAGCCTTTGGAGTTCCTTCTGATTCATAATCTAATGAGATTACTCCAACCTCAACCAGGATGCGCGCCGTCCCGAAAACATTCATCCCGTTAGCTTTAGGGGTTCCTGTTACCAACGTTCATTGCCCCTGCGCGAAAGTGACGCATATAATTTTTCAACGCCACCCTACTAAGTGAGGACAACGGTATTCTCTGCATGCCTGAGGCCGGCACTCAATTGACGCGCCAGAACCAGGAACTCACGATCTTTCACGACGTGGCCAAGGCGCTCACGTCGTCGCTGGATCTCGATTCCATTCTGCAGACCATCATGGAAAAGATGGCGGAATATTTCCGCCCCGATACCTGGTCGCTCCTGATGGTCGACGAAGGGCACGACGACCTCTACTTCGCCATCGCAGTAGGAGACAAGGCCGAGGCACTGAAAAATGTCCGCCTGAAAATGGGTGAGGGCATTGCCGGCTGGGTTGCGAAACACGGAGAGGCGCGCGTAGTGCCCGATGTAAGCGCGGACCCGGACTTTACCAGCCGCGTGGACAAGACCACAAAGTTAGAGACGCGTTCCGTGATCTGCGTGCCGCTACGTTCGAAACTGCGCGTGCTGGGAGTGATCCAGCTCGTCAACGTCGACATGGAGCGGTTCAAGGATGCGCAGTTGTTCTTCTTGCAGTCTCTGTGCGACTACGCAGCGATCGCGATTGAAAATGCGCGCTGGGTCGAGAAGATTCAGGAACTGACCATCACCGACGACTGCACCGGCCTGTATAACGCGCGCCATCTTTATAAGACGCTCGAAACCGAGGTTTACCGCTCGTCGCGCTTCGGCTACGAATTCAGCGTCCTGTTCATTGACCTCGATCACTTCAAGACCATCAACGATACCCACGGACATTTGATTGGCAGCAAGCTGCTGGCGGAAATCGGATATCTGATCAAAGCGCAGCTGCGCTTGATCGATTTTGCGTTTCGCTACGGCGGCGACGAATTTGTAGTGCTGCTCCCCCAGACCAGCAAAGATCAAGCGCTGGTCGTCGCGAAACGGTTACGCGACGGCCTGCGGGCCAGCGCGTTTTGCCGCGATGAGAGCCTGAATCTGAATGTTCGCGCATCGATCGGCTTGGCCACGTTTCCCCATGACGCGCGCACCGCGCACGATGTGATCCGCCAAGCCGACGGCATGATGTACGTTGTCAAGAACTCCAGCCGCGACAATATCGGCATTGCACAGCGCGGGATGCTGAAAGAGTAGGGCAGAGCCTTACTTCAGTTTCAAACTTCACACTTTGAACTTCACACTTCAGTTGGTCTTGGGGGTGGAACCTGCCTTGGGCTCCGGAGCCGAAGGCTTCCACGGATTGGCGTTCGCCGCCGCCTTGGGATTCACGCCGAAATCCCACACGTAGAGATTCATCCCTTCCTTATTCTTGCCTGGCCCCATTTCTTCCTGAACCATCATTTCGACGAGAGCATACTCTCCAGGCGCGAGGTTTTCGATGGGCGTGAGCTTCAGCCAGCCTCCGCTGACCCGTGTGACAGTGGTCTTCACCAAATGCTGCTCCTCGCTGATTTTTCCAGTGACCTGACGCTTCACGTCACCCAGGATGCGCTTGTTGCCTTTCACCTCGGTGCGAACAATTCGGAAGCGGTCGACCGGAACCGCCGGCTGCTGGGCTGATTGCGGCTGCTGCGGCTGTTGAGGGCTCGACGCAGGAGTCGTGGCATCCTTGGCGAGCTGTTCCGGGGTTTCAGGAGTGTCGTCGATGTTGATATTGATGTAGAGCGAAGGCACGTCGACGTGCGACTGCACCTGCGAATGCGCCCCGTCAAGTTCGATGTTTTGCTTTATCCCGGTGATGGCCCCGCGCAGAATATTTCCCTTGGTGCTCTGGTTGACGTCCCCGGCGGTCTGCTGAACTTCGACGATCTGGGGTTCCCCCTGAAAACTGTCCAGTAGAAACACGCCGGAATCTGCGGGTAGTCGAAGCCCGGGTGCAACTTCCGGCAGCAGGGCCTGCGCACGATCCTGCTCCTGTTCGATTTCCTTGTCCAGTTGCACGGCTTCTGGAACGGATTGTCCGGCGGCGCGATCCTTTTCGTACTTGTCAGTGGTGGGCCAATCGACCAGCGACGCCGGGAGTTCCTCCCAGTCATCGCGCTCGGCGCTCAGGTAGCGCACGCGGTCGCCTTTCACTTCATACTTCGTGACCAGCTGGTACGTTCCATCTTTGAGGATGAGTCGGCGGGCAAGATCCTGGGCGGGCGAGAGCGCTGGCAGCGCCAGCAGTGCCAGCAGGAAGACCAGCGCCGTCGCTAGCCATGCCCGGTGACGGATCGGCTGCCAAATTCTTTCATGCAATCTCACGAGCAATCTTAGAAACATTGGGATCTCAGCAACGCTTGTTCTCGCAAGGGTCATCCTAATTATCCGTCCAGAGGCGACGAAGAGTCGAATGATTCGGTAATTCACCCGATGAACAGTTCGACGTTCGTTGTAGTATGCTTGCTCGCGAGCGTCACCGATCTGAAACGCAGTTCTTAAACGATGAACCGATTTAAACACTGATCTCAAACACTGATCTCAAACAATGAACCGAACCTTTCTCCTTCTTTCAGGTCTCTCTTCCGTGTTGTGCGTTGCGGCCGCATTGGGCCAGTCAGCGGCGATCCCTGCTTCCGCGAACGAGCGGATCACGGCTGGCGAGCCTTCCGCACAGAGCAACCAACCGGTTTCCTACGCGTCGGTCACGCAGCTGAACGGCATGCTGGCGCAATTGGAAGCGGCGTCGAAGAACACGCAGGCCGATCTGCAGAAATTGCGCGTTGATCGCTGGAAGACCGGCGCAGCCTCGAAGAAAGAAACGCTCGCCAAAATTGACTCCATTCAGCGCAACCTGCAAGGCACCCTGCCCGATGTGCTTTCGCAGTTGCGCGCGTCGCCCGAGGATCTGCCCGCAACTTTCAAGCTCTATCGCAATCTCGACGCCCTGTGTGACGTGGTAGGGAGCGTGGCCGAAGATACGGGCGCGTTCGGATCAAAAGACGAATTGCAGACGCATGGCCAACGATCTGAACAGTTTCGATAGCACGCGCAAGCAGATGGCGCAGCGCATGGAAAGCCTGTCGACGTCCAAAGGAAGCAGAGATTCTGAGGCTGCGCACGGACTTGAAAACAGCCCAGGCGGCGATTCCGGCCGCTCCGCCGAAGAAGATCATCGTGGACGACACTGCTCCGGCAAAGAAGACAGCGCCAAAAAAGAAGCCGGCGGCTAAGCCCACGACTCCGGCGCAACCACCGCGAAGCCGGCGGCAGGCCAGACCCCGGCGACCCAGACGCCACCCGCACCGGCTCCAGCGAAACCGCAGTAGTTCTTCGTCGTTCCGAGTTCAAAATTCGCATTCTAATGCCGCAAACTGCGCGACACTAGAATGGGTCATCGCCGCCTCCGGTGATCCCGAATCTGGTACTCTTTCCACCGCATCTACATCCCAAGTCATGACGCCATTCAGGGTCCCAGCATTCGTTATGCATTCCCCGCACAGTATCGTCGCGACGGTGTTCGGAATCGCCATCATCTGGCCGGTGTTGCTGGACGCGTTTGAAACCGTCGTGCTGCCGCGTAGGGTTCGCCGCCATCTCAGGCTCACCGCGGTGTTCTACCGCCGAACGTGGATCCCATGGCGGGGGATTGCGCGCCGTATCAAGACGGTGTCGCGACAGCAGAATTTCCTGGGATATTTTGGCCCGCTGTCGCTGATTCTGCTGCTGGCGTTCTGGGCGTCCGGACTGATCTTCGGCTTTGCGCTCGTCCAGCGCGGCATCGGCGGACACGAGCAGCTCAGCGGAGAGCCGCTCACGTTCGGCAAGATCATCTATCACAGCGGGGAAACATTTTTTACTCTCGGCTACGGCGACATTGTGCCGACTTCCGGCGGAGCGCGGGCACTTTCTGTCGTCGAAGCCGGGATGGGGTTTGCGTTTCTGGGCGTGGTGATCGGCTACATCCCCGTGGTCTACACGTCGTTTTCGCGGCGAGAGATTCAGATTTCCATGCTGGATGCGCGCGCCGGATCACCTCCCTCGGCGGCCGAATTGCTGGTGCGCCTCGCCGGGAGATCGGAAAATCCGGGCGTCGATCAGAAGGTTCTGGATGAAGTCTTGCGCGAGTGGGAGCGCTGGTCGAGCGAACTGCTGGAGAGTCAGATTTCCTATCCCGTCCTGACGTTTTTTCGCTCGCAGCACAGCAATCAGTCGTGGGTGGGCGCTCTGACGACTATGCTCGACGTCACTTCGCTGATCCTGACCGGCATTGAAGGAGTGAATCCCGGCCAGGCCAAACTCACATTTGCCATGGCGCGGCACGCCGCCGTGGATCTGGCCCAGGTGGTGAATGCCAGGTACGATCCCGCCGCGGAAGAACGCCTGCCGGAAGCCGAACTCACCGCCTTGCAGGAGGCCCTGACCGCGGCCGGCCTGAAGTTGCGGAGCGACGAATATGGACTGGAAAAACTGTCAAGGCTGCGGACGATGTACGAACCGTATGTGCATTCGACAGCACGGAACCTGATGCTGACGCTGCCCCCGTGGCGATTCGCGATCAAGACGCGAGACAACTGGCAAGCCGGGCCTTGGGATAAATTAATCCAGTCGCGAGGGTTGGCCATTCTCGGACAAAGGCCGGTATCGCCGCCGGGCGAAGATCACTTCTGAGCATGGCCTGATCGCGCGCAAACAGGACTTGGCATTTCTGCATGCGTGCTAACATCCTCCTTTCTGGAATCCTGTTCCGCATGAAACACACTGGCGAGAACGTGGTGCGCATTGAGGCGGAAGCCCTGCACGCGCTGGCCGACCGCATCGGCGGCCCCATGGCGCAGGCGTTTCAACGCGCCGTGGAATTGATGTTCGGCTGCGCGGGGCGCGTGGTGGTTACGGGGATGGGCAAGAGCGGTCTGATCGCGCGCAAGATTGCCGCGACGCTGAGTTCGACGGGAACTCCTGCGTTGTATCTGCATCCAGTGGAGGCGCTGCACGGAGATTTAGGGATGGTCGTTCGCGGCGATGTCGTGCTGGCCCTCTCGGCCAGCGGCGAGACCACCGAAATTCTGGCACTGCTGGCGACCATCAAGCGGCTGCGGGTGCCGCTGATTGCCATGACCGGCGATGAGAGTTGTCCGAATTCCCCACCCTTCGAAAACCGCGAAGGGTGGGGCAGCCTCAGCGTTGCTGCGTGCCGGCAAGAAAAAACAAAAGTCAAAGGCAGCGTACAAAGCTTGCCCTGAGCTTGTCGAAGGGAGTGTCCGCTCCACACTTTCTACTTTGGCGGCGGCCGCGGATGTCGCGCTGGACTGTTCCATTACCCAAGAAGCTTGTGCGCTCGGATTGGCGCCCACCGCTTCGACCACCACAATGCTGGCGCTGGGCGACGCGCTGGCGGTAACTCTGAGCGAGCGGCGCGGATTCAAGGAAGAAGATTTTGCCAACCTGCATCCGGGCGGGAAGCTAGGGAAAAGATTGGCGCGAGTGGAGTCGTTGATGCACACAGGCGAAGCTCTACCCCGGGTGACGCCACAAACGAAAATGCCCGACGTGATTTATGAGATGTCGCGCAAGAAGCTGGGCGTGACCGCCGTGGTCGACGGCGAGCGTCTGGTTGGAATTGTGAGTGACGGAGATTTGCGACGATTACTCGAGCGCAGCGGAAAAGACGTGATGGATTTGACCGCGGGCGAAGCCATGACGCGGATCCCGAAGACGATTTCCGGCGGCGAGTTCGCCGCGACCGCGCTGGCTTTGATGGAAGAAAAGAAGATTACTTCGCTGATGGTCGTCGACGCTGGCGGAAGGCTGGAAGGGATCGTGCATCTACACGATCTGTGGAGCACCGACCTGGTTTAGAAAATTTGCCCAATGGTGAGAGGTTCTCATGTATCACTACGATCCTAAGACCGCGCTGGAAGAATTAACCGAGGACGCCACGCTGCCAAATCCGGTGCATGTACGCGACATGATTCTGCGCAAGCATCCGTCAACCGACAAGGCTCTGGCACTGAACCGACTGTTCCTCGAGTATCAAAAATTCTTCGGCGAGTCGCAGAAGCTGGGGAAAGAAATTCTGAAGCAGTTGGCTGGATAGTTCTCTCTCGCGCCATCGACAGCGCAGCAATTCTGACGGCCTATGCCACAGGTTTCCGCAAACTGTCGGAGTTGAAAAAAGTGCGCGCGATCATGGACGTCTCTTCCAGAAACGCAGGCAGATCGTAAGGGCTCACCGTTCTCCCGCCGTGGTAGACGATAATAAGCGGCCCCGTTCCTTCTACGCACCAATTCGCCTGAATCTGCTCGAGGGAAGTCAGCAGGCTCGGGTTGAAGAGTCTCCGCGTGCCGGCCTCGTCCGGGCTCTTCAAGAGGTAGCGCCTGGAAAACTCCGGGTTAGAATCGAAGTCAATGTCGTTGTGAACGATGGCGTCGCCGATTCGGTCGAAGAAATTTTCCGGCCGAAGCGCGAACGGCGGCAATTGCTGGCTCCCCGAGAAGGAAGCTACGGTTTGTGTGACGGAGGTTTTTCCTGCCGGGTAGGTGTAATCAAAGAGGCTGATCTGCAATCCACCCGACGATCCAGTCATGACATTGCCGAATCGTCCCCGAGTGCGCTGCAGCATCGAAACCCTGGGTTGGAGCGGGAAGGTCGGACCGGCCCCTTTCCCGACGAACTGGAATCCGATCCTCTGCGCGACTTCGGTGAGTTCCCGGGTTCGCTTTCTGCCATAGATGACGCTAACCGTGATTATGACGGCGACCAGAACAAAGAAGCCTCCGAACATGATGAACGGAATAACGTTGTCGCTATCCATCTCTTGCCTCGATTTTCTAACGTGCGGGAATGGTAGCCGGGAAAGTACGGCGGAGCAATATCGATGTGAGGCCGCCTCGAACCTCAAAACCGAGAAGGGTAAACGTCCCCAGATCAGTTGTTCCGCCGCAATCATTTACAATCGAAAATCCTACTTCCCGCTGGGACACTAACTATGCATCGATGGTCTGAAAGCTTCATTCCTACACTGCGCGAGGCACCGGCGGACGCCGAGGTCGCTTCGCATAAATTTCTGGTGCGGGCGGGGTATATCCGGCAGCTGGCGGCGGGAATTTACTCGTACCTCTTTCTCGGCAACCGGTCGTTCAACAAGATCATGGCCATCGTCCGCGAAGAAATGGACAAAATCGGGCAGGAATTTTTTCTGCCCGCCTTGCATCCGCGCGAGGTTTGGGAGGCCAGCGGCCGCTGGTCACTCATGGGCGAGAACCTGTTTCGCTTGAAAGACCGCAAAGGCGCCGACATGTGCCTGGGCATGACCGAAGAAGAAGTGATGACTTCGATTGCCTTAAAGGAACTGCGCAGCTACAAGCAACTTCCGCAAATTTGGTACCAGATCGCTCCGAAATTTCGCGACGAGCCGCGGCCGAAGGCAGGCCTGCTGCGCGTGCGCCAGTTCATGATGAAGGACTCGTATTCCTTCGACATCGACGCGGCCGGCCTCGACGTTTCTTACAAAAAGCATTACGAAACGTATCGCCGGATTTTCGACCGCTGCGGACTGAAGTACATGGTGGTTGAGGCCGATTCCGGCGCGATGGGCGGAAAGGAATCGCACGAGTTCATGGTGCGAACTCCAGCTGGCGAAGATCAGATCGTGAGCTGCGACGGCTGCAACTACGCCGCGAACATGGAGAAGGCGACGTCGAAACTGGACGCCGTCGCCGATCTGCCGGCCGAGGGCGACGGTAAGCCACTCGAAGTCCACACGCCAGGGCAAAAGACGATCGAAGATGTAGCAAAGTTTCTGGGTGTGTCGCCGAAGAACAAGATCAAAACTCTCGCGCTGATGGCCGAGGAGGTGGTCGACAAGAAAGATGGTAAGAAAGGCGAGAAGGCGGGTCAGACGAAACTGCGCGCGATCGTAGTGCTGATTCGCGGCGACCATCAACTGAACGAGGCCAAGCTGAACGGCGCAGTGGGCGGGGCAACTCGGCCCATGGACGAAAATGAGATCAAGGCGCTGTTCAAGTCTCCGGCCGGATATTTAGGCCCAATCGGAATCGAGTGGGCTCGCGATCGCAAGAAAGATGCGGACAAGCCGGTGCTGTTTGTCGATAAGGCGCTCGAAGGCCGCGCGAATCTGATTGGCGGCGCCAACAAAGAGGACTATCACCTGAAGAACATCACGCCGGGAAAGGATTTTCATCCGACGGCGTATGTCGATCTGCGGGCGGTGACTGCGGGCGAGGCTTGTTCGTCTTGCGGCCACGCGCTGCGCATTGATACGGCGGTCGAGATCGGCCACATTTTCAAGCTCGGCTACCGATATTCTGAATCCATGGGCGCGCGCGTGCTCGACAAAAACGGTAAAGAAGTCATGCCCATCATGGGCAGTTACGGCATTGGAATCGAGCGCATCCTGACTGCGGCGGTTGAGCAGTCGAACGACGAAAACGGGTTCTGGCTGCCGCCAACGATTGCGCCATTTGAGGTTGTGGTTGCGCCGGTCAACGTGAAAGACGAGGCTGTGAAAACTGCCGCTGAAGACATTGCCAAGCGGCTGGAAGCGGCTGGATTTGACGTGATTCTTGATGACCGCGACGAGCGCCCTGGAGTGAAGTTCAAGGACGCCGATTTGGTAGGTATCCCCTTTAGAATCAATGTCGGGAAGAAGGTTACCGAAGGCATCGTAGAACTCGTTCTACGCTCGACTCGTGAAGTTCGCGATGTTACGATCGCATCGGTTGTCGAATCTTTGCGGGAGTTGCTCGGCCGGACCGCGTGAAGTAGGTTTCCGGGTCCCGCGTCGAGCAGATTGTGGGACATGGGAACAGCTAAAGCACTGGTCGGGTTTCTCGTCATCATCGCGATCATCTACGTTCTATTTCAGATCGCTCCTCCGGAGCTGACGAATTATTCGTTTGAAGATGACTTGCACGCCGTGGCCATGATGGGCGGCTCCAATCCCCACACTTCCGACGATGAGCTGATCGCATCCGTGATCAAGAAAGCGCAGGAGCACCAGATCACTCTGACCCCGGAGAACGTAACCATCCAGCGCATCGGAACGCCGGGATCGCCCTCGGTTTATGTTGCCGCCGACTACACCGTACCCGTCACTCTGCCGGGATACTCCTTCACTCTGCACTTCACTCCTTCGAGCGGAAACAAGGGCTTCTAGAAAGAGCTCGCGGTCTGCTCTGTCGGGAATGCCCCGTACGGTCCACCTTTGAACGGGTACCCCCCTCCCCCCACCCCCTCGAGAACCCTTGACTGGCGCGGGTTCCGCAAACAATGGTCTGCAAAATCTTGAGCCTCAAGGGGATAGAGGTCAAAATCTTGATAACACAGGGGTTAGGGCCCGGCTCGCCACTCCTGCGCCTGCTGGCTCCGCTTAGGCCATAATCTGCTGTTTGAATTTTGAAGTCAAGGTTGGACGTCACACTTGGGGTTGTGGGAAAAGACTTGGCGGACGTCCCCGCAGGGGATGGTCTTTGCTCCACCACGATCCAGGCTGTCCCGCGCTTCGTGATGTTCGAAGCGTGGGTGCCACAGACCTCGACGCGACGGTCACTCGTGGCACACATACGGGGCCGGACTCCCTGCTGGGTATCTCGAAGTGCCCAACCAAGCATCGCAGCCAGTGAAGAGCAGACTCGTGCGCCGCAACGCTGGCGTGGAGCGCCTTCTGAGATTCACTGGGAATGGTGACAGCCTCCTAAACGGACCGCCAGAAGCTGAGCGGCGAGTAAGAAGAATCGTCTGACTGAATCGTCCGTGGTGCCCACGCTTCGAAAATCGCGAAGCGAGGGGCAGCCTAGATCGTGGCGGTGCAAAGGTTGGCGTGGCTGCCGCAAAAAGTAAAGTGCAGCCCGCGGAGGGGCTGCACTGGGATCAGCAGAATTCTGTAGTTGCTACCGGTTTGACTACGAAGTGGGGCCGCAGCCGCCGATGGGAGAAGTGGTGCTGGCCTGCACTCCCACGCCAACGCCGATGGGCTCCGAGGTGAAGTTCCGGTAGGTCGCGGTCACCTGATAGTAGCCAGTCGCTTCCCAGATAGGCGGGTTCCACGGGACATTCGGCGTCACCGTCTTGTTGATGGGATCCGTCCAGGTGCAAATGTCCGCGATACCCGACATCAGTCCGCTCGGGCTAATGGGCACGGTAGTGGGGCCGTAGGCCGGCAAGGGAGTTGCCATGTCTTGCTGGGTCCCCTGCGGCGTGACCGTCCAGGTCGCCGCCTTGGTTACATCGATCTGTTTTCCGCTGTTGTAGATGGCCCAGACCTGAAGCTGAAGGGCGGCGTCAACGCCCGGCAGGTTGAAGGTGCCGCCCGCTGAGTCGCCTTGCGCGCTGAGTTGGACGGACTTGATGTAGTCTGAGGTGCCACAGCTGGTCAACAAGAGCGCGATGGCGGTGAGAAACAGAGCGAAAACTGTGAGTGTACGTTTCATACAGGGAAAACTCCTCCGCGAGATTTCAATTGGCATGTTGTCAGTTTGCAGGGGCGGAGGCAAGGAACGAGGGTGCAGGTACGATGGTCACCGCAGGCCGTTCCCCCCGAATATCGAGACTGCTTCAAGCCGCATGAATACTGGCTGAAACGCTTATGCGTGTCGTGACCCAAGGCGCGTCGTCGAGAATTGTGCTGGGGTTACCTTTGGCATTTGGCACTCATTAGCAGTCCGGCAGCGGTGCGGTTTGGTAACTTTGACAAGTTTTGACAAGAACAAGTTTTGATAAGAGAGGTTCGTATCAGGGCATCGCTTTAGCGATGCCGCCAAGGGCGCGAGAGTCGTAGCGGCTTTAGCCGCGGCATTTGTGGTCGCGGCTAAAGCCGGACTATTCTTGTTGGCGGGTGTGGCACGGCTGAAAGCCGTGCCCTGATACGAACCTCTTTCTGATACCGCCCTCTACCTGACACCGCACCTCTACCTGACACCGCACCTCTACCTGGCACCGCACCTCTAGACGACGATTCGTTTTTCTTGTTTTTCTTCTCCTCCTTCTCCGTTTTCACCATTCGCGGAAGACATGACCCATACTCGCGCTCGCGCGTGTGGTCCAATGACATTCGTAACGTTGCCATCAGATTACTGCCGCCCTACTATCGCGAGTGGGTGAAAGTTTTTTCATCCGCGTGCAGCAGGCCGTACCGCACGGCCAAGCTCAGGTGGAGGCAGTTCATGAAGATTTTGTATCGAATATTGGTGAGTTTGCTGAGTCTGCTGATGATGATGCTGGCGCTGTTGGTGTTGGCCAGCTGCGGAGGTGCTCCGGGATGCCCGCAAGCCGGGTTCGGCAACTCTTCAGCCTGCCAGTCCGGCGGCGGCGGAAACCTGGGCGGAGGCGGTGGTGGTGGCGGGGGCGGTGGGGGTGGTGGAGGCGGCGGTGGTAATCCGGCGCCGACTTCGTTTGTTTATGCCGTCGATCAGGGCACGAACGGCGCCACGACCGGCGCAGTCGATGGCTACGATCTGAGCAGCAGTGCGGGCAGTTTCACCGCGCTTACCAGCTATACGGCGCCGCAGGTTCCCGTGAGCGACACTGGCGAAGGCATGGTCGTCGCGAACAAGAAGTTCCTGTATTCGGTCTTCGAGCTCCAGACAAGCGAGATCGCGGGCTGGTCCATTGATTCCGGCAGCGGCGATCTCACCGTGTTGAGCGGCTTCCCGATTCCCATCACGCTGAATCTGCCGATCAACGCGCCCGGCCAGTTTCAGATGACGACGGATCCGGGCGGGAACTATTTGTTCATCAGTTCCACGGGCCAGAACGCAATTTATGTGTATGCGATTAACTCATCGACCGGTGCGCTGACGGCTGTGCCGGGGTCTCCGTTTTCTACCATCGGGGCAGGGATCGAGCCGGGAAATATCACGACGGACGGGCTGGGCCGGTTTCTCTATGTGTGCATAGCGACGACGCATGAGGGAGGGTCCTTCGTCGGCTACACGATTGGGACGGGCGGAGTGCTCACGCTCATTCCGGGGATCTTCGGAAATGGCAACACCTGGCAGTTGGCGGGCGACGCCAGCGGCCGATTTCTGGTCGGGACCAGCGGCAATACCTTGTCGCAAACCGGCACCGATGACACACACCTGTACGTGTTCAGCATCGACCAGACGACGGGCGCGGCCTCCCAGGCCAGCGGGTCACCGATTTCGACCACATACTCGCCTTATACGATTGCGATGCAACCGGCGTCGAGCAACGGGGAATTCGTCTACTCGTTCGGCATCAACGACGGGGGGAACGGCTTCAATCCGATTGAAGGGTATCAGTTGAATACCACGACTGGCTTGCTGACCGCGATCACCGGTTCGCCCTTCAGCAACAATGTGTTCCTCGGCCAGTGGGGGCAGTTCGATCAAGCGGGGTCGAACCTGGTGGTCTACAGCAACGTACTCACCCAGGGCGGCTTCGTAACCCAGCTCGGACCGATGTCGGTGGGTTCGGACGGCACGCTTACCGACCCCGTGGCGGCGATCACGCTGCCGACTGCCGGGTATTGGGTGGTGACCGATCCGTAGACTGCGGCCCGCGCGCTGTTGACCGCTTGATGTTAATCGCTTAGAGACCCGCGTGCACTACGGGTCTCTTTTCGTTTCTGGAGTGAGGGGTACAATAAATGTATCCCTTGTGGCGCCGCGGTGTCGCAAGACCCGCGCGGCCGAAATGCGGGGAGGATTCGTCATGGGAAGACGCGGAACAAACCTTTTCGCGCCTCCCGACGTCTGAGAGAGTGAGGAGCAGTTCCGTCCGTAGCGCGGTAACGCCATCGAAAGATCGAAAGTTCTCGAACTGGTTTTCGAATTGTGACCATCAAGATCAAAATCCCGAAGGGCAATGGAGAAAAGGCGAAGGGAATCCGCGGACTGCCCCGCGACCCCGTGCTGCGCGCGGCCTTCGTGGCGTTTCTGATTCTGGCAGTGTCGTTTTCAATTTTCTTCACTTACTTCTACATCAAGTATGACCGGATCATCGAGAAGCGCTTTCAATCGCCCGTCTTTGCGAATTCGGCCAAAATCTACGCGCTGCCGAAGACGGTGCACGATGGCGAGCAAATTCAGGCCAAGGAGATCGCGACTGAGCTGCAGCGGGCCGGCTATTCCGAAGGCGAGTCGAGCCTGGGCACTTTCCGCCTGCTGAGCGACGGTATTGAAATCACGCCAGGCCCGGAGTCCTATCACAGTCCGGAACCGGCGCGCATCACCATTCACGACGGGCAAGTGGACCAGATCAGCAGCAAGGGCGCCGACCTTTCGGCCTACGAACTCGAGCCGCAACTGGTGACCGCGCTGTTCGACGCCGGACAGCGCTCGAAACGCGAACTCGTAAAGTATGACGACATTCCTCCGCAGATGGTGCAGGCGGTGCTGGCCATCGAAGACCGGCGCTTTTTCGAACACAGCGGTGTGAATTTCGTGCGTACGGTAGAAGCGGTTTGGGAGGACGTGCTGCGCCAGAAGAGGGCGCAAGGTGGTTCGACGCTTACCCAGCAACTGGCGCGCGGTTTTTTTCTCACTCCCGAGAAATCCATCAAGCGCAAAGTGACGGAGATGCTGATTGCGGAGGAATTGGAACAGAAATTCTCCAAGAAACAAATCTTCGAGTTCTATGCCAACTGGGTTGACCTGGGGCAGCGAGGATCGTTCGCGATCAGCGGATTTGCCGAGGCTTCGAAGGCCTACTTCAACAAAGATCTGAAAGACATCACACTGCCGGAAGCCGCACTACTGGCGGGACTCATTCAGCGGCCGAGTTATCTATCCCCGTACCGGCATCCTGATCGGGCGCTGGAGCGGCGGAATCTGGTGCTGGAATCGATGGTCGAGACGCACGTGATCACACGCGATCAGGCCAACAAAGCCAAAGCCACTCCGCTGAAGCTGGCTCCGCCGAACGTGGAGGCCAGCGACGCGCCTTACTTCGTCGACCTGGTGCGGGACCAACTCATCAGCAAGTTTAATGAGAACGAGCTGAATGAGCAGTCGTACCGGATTTATACGACACTCGATCCTGACCTGCAAAAAGCCGCGGCACAGGCTGTGGAATCGGGCATCAAGCTGGTGGACGATCAGATCAAGAAGTTGCGCACCAAACGGGTGAAGGTCGGGAAGAAGTTCGAAACCACAGTGGAGCCCGGTCCGCAGGCACAGGTGGCGATGGTAGTGCTCGATCCCCACACCGGCGCAGTACTGGCGCTGGTCGGGGGCCGCGACTACGGCTGGAGCCAGCTGAACCACGCCGTCTCGAAGCGCCCGACGGGCTCGATCTTCAAGCCATTCGTGTATGCGGCAGCCATGAACACGGCGCTCGACGGATCGCAAAACGTGCTCACTCCGGCTTCGACCGTGTCGGACGAACCCACGAGCTTCGCCTACGGCGACCAGATCTACGAGCCGCGCAATTACAAAGAGGAATACCACGGCGATGTGACGCTGCGCTACGCGCTGGCCATGTCGCTCAACAACGCGACGGTGAAGGTTGCCGAGCAGGTGGGCTACGACAAAGTCGCGGACCTGGCGAAGTCCGCGGGCATTGTTTCGGTGAAAGCGACGCCGGCGATCGCGCTGGGATCCTACGCCGCTTCGCCGCTGGAAATGACCGGGGCCTACACGGCATTCGCGAACCACGGTGTGCGCCTGTCGCCGGTTCTGTTGCGCTCGGTGCGCAATGGCAAAGGCGATGTGATTCAGAACTACACTACCGACCAGCGGCCGGTGCTCGACCCGCGCGTCGCTTACGTCATGACCAACATGATGGAGGGGGTAATCAACAACGGCCTCGGATACACCGCCGTCCGCCTGCGAGGTTTTACGCAACCCGCCGCAGGCAAGACGGGCAGTTCGAAAGACGGCTGGTTCGCGGGATATACCTCAAACCTGCTGTGCATTGTATGGGTGGGGTATGACGATTACACCGAATTACGGCTGACGGGCGCGCAGACCGCCGGCCCCATCTGGACCGAGTTCATGAAGAAGGCGGCCGTGCTGCCGCAGTACGCCGACATGCGCGAGTTCCAGCAACCCTCCGGCGTAGTGGATGTGCAGCTCGATAAGATCACGAACCGCCTGGCCACACCCAACTGCACCGACGACTATGTTTCCGCGTTCGTGGCCGGCACCGAACCGCGCGACAACTGCGACGCGCAACAAGGCATGAAAGGCTTCTTCTCGCGCATGTTTGGCGGGGACAAGACAGTGCAGCCGCAACAGGCTCAGGCCCAGCCCGCGAATGGGCAAGATCCGAATAATCCTGACGACGCCAAGAAAAAGAAGGGTTTCTTCGGCAAGATCGCAGGAATATTCAAGGATGACAAACCCGCTCCGCCGGTGTCTAAACCCTCAGATAACGGGCAGACGACGCCGCATTGAGGGAAGCTTACCTGAATTAACACGATAGTAACTTGGGTTCCGAGGGTTGAGGCTCCGCCCTCAAGGCTACTCCCCAAAATTCTTCGCCGAACGCCCAAAACTGTGCCAGAATGTCTGCACTTAGCTGGGGGTGGCCTATGTTGTCCTGCCCGAGAAGTCTGCTGGTTCCCGTCTCGCTTCTTACTTTTTCCCTGTGTGCCCTGTCGAGCTTGTCGCAGGCGCAGGTCTCACGTGCCGAGCAAGTTTCGGTGAAGCCGCCGTTGCTGCGGATGACCGATCCTCCGTCACCCGATGCGACGGCCTCCGATCTGGAAGCGCGCGCCGACGAGTTGCACGCGCAGAAACTCTATCTCGATGCCATCGACTACTATCGCGCTGCGCTGAAAAAAATTCCAAACAACGCGGAAATCCTCAACAAAGTCTGCCGCACTCAACTTATGATGCAGCGCTGGCATGACGCCAAGAATTCCTGCGAGCTCGCCATCAAGGCCGACCGCAAATTCGCCGACCCTTACAGCAATCTAGGCGTCGCGCTGTATGAAGCGGGAAGGTACAGCGCCGCGGTCAAGCAATATCGAAAGGCGATCGCCATCGACGACACTTCGGCATCGTTCTTCAACAATCTCGGAGCGGCCCTTTTTTCGAAGCGCGAGTTCGACCCGGCGGCTCAGGCCTACCAACGCGCCATCGAACTCGATCCCGACGTATTTGGCCGAAGTTCGCGCGCCGGCGTTCAGGCGCAACTGCCCAGCCCGGGGATCGCGCCCACTACGACTTCACCGTCGCCCGACTCTACGCCAAGATGGGCTACTCCGATCAGTCAATCGAATATCTGCGCAAAGCAATGGAAGAAGGATACAAAGATTTCAAAGACGTGTTCAAGGATGTGGAATTCGCCGAATTGCGCAAAGATAAACGGTTTACGGAGTTGATAGCGACTAAGCCAACTGTACTACCGGAGTAAATGCACCTATGCCGAGTATCTGTGACACTTTTTACAAAGGTTTACAAAAATAGACGGAACTTCGCCGTGTTCCGGTGTTTAATTTGTTCACATACTCCTGAAAACAACAGGGTGAGTAAGGAGAAACGGTAGCCCATCGGATGCTGACCCGAGCACGCCCCAAGCAAGCATCCGGTGGGTTTTTTCTTTAGAAGGCTTTTGGCTCTCGGCCTTTAGCTCTTAGCTCAAAACGATACCGCGAAATTTGCCTCGATAGAGCCGATCCTCGTCGCCGGATCAACGCTCCGTTTTGAGACTCCAGGCACAAAGAACAGCTTGCCGTCAGTGAGAACGCCGTCAACGTCAAAGAGCAGCAGTTTAATTTTGCGGGCGCGAATTTTGGACATCGAATTTTGGACGGCGAAATTGGGACGACGAAGTTCGGGCAACGAAGTTTGGGCAACGAAGTTCGGACAACGATGAATTCAAATTTGCGATCCAAAGGAATCGATTTTATCAGGACACGGAATCGAGCTTGCGGCTCACTGCCGCCCTTGTGGACCGTCTATCACGCAGTAAGTTTGTGAAGGCTGCGGCGGAGACGCAAGCTGCCCACTTTCGCACTGTGAAGGCCGGAACCGGACACTTGTTTCGTGTCTCGTCGAGAGTCTGGCCCGTGCAACCGAATCATTTGCAGTACTTTTGGCGCTTCTCGCTTTTGGCGCACAAGGTGCGATTCCAGAACATAGCTGGAAGCTGCGGAACTTTTTCGCGGATTCCATCGTAACCTCGATCAGACACGCTGTTGCAACTTTGGAGCGGATCTTACACTCGGTTTGGCGGCCCAGGTGAGTCCAGTTCCGGAGCAAGGAGAATCATGCCACAACGGCATTTCTCCGCTTGTTGTTCATCGAACAGTGTTGCCTCCAGACCATGCCGCCTTCGCCGATTCCCGACGCTTTCGGGAAAGAATAAGGAATCCAATGAAATCACGAAGGCTCTACAGCAGTTTGATATTAAGTGCGGCTTTGTTGTTGGCGGCGACGGCTTTTGCGTCAGAAAAGGAGAGCGTGGAAACCCGTGAAACCGTGACGGTCAACGGCAACCAGCTTCCCGCCGGCAAATACACGGTTACCTGGGAAGGCAGCGGGCCAACCGTGGAACTGAAGTTCCTCAAGGGAAAGAATGTGGTCGCAACCGTGCCAGCCCACGTGGAGAATCTCAAAACCGCTTCTACCGGGGGAATCGTGACCGCAAAAGAAAACAATCGTGTCGAGTTGACGCAGATTCGCCCCGAAGGAAAAAAGTACACTTTGAACATTGGTGGTGAATCCACAGAAACCGCGGCCCAAAACGGCGGAAGGTAGATGGCTTGTTCGGTGTGAATAGGGGAGCCATGGGGCTCCCATTTTTTTTGCGGCGCGAACCAGACGAAAACCTGGGCTCAAGAGCGGGTGATCCACAGGATGGGAAAATGACGTCCAAGTTTGTCAAAATCGCGGTCGGCGGTAACGAGCGTGGCTCCGTTCAAGACTGCGAGCGAGGCGGCCATACAGTCGACATAAGGAATCCCGTGAAGAGCTCTGATCTCGCCAGCTTTGACGGCCTGAGGCAGATCGACGGGAACAACTCGAATGGGTAACCGCGAGAGATCGGCCAGAGTTTCGCGGGCGGACTGCTCTCCATGGCGCTGCCAGGACAGATAGAAAACCTCTCCCCAGTTCACGACCGAGGCTAAGATCGGAGTAGCCGACCGATCGGCTTCCTTTAGCAACTGCTCGATGCGGCTGGCACCGGGGCCATTAAGCAAAAAGTCGAGTATGACACTCGCGTCAAGTACATATATTCGACTCATCGTGCCAGCCGGTCTTTATCGATCCGGTGTTCACGCTCCCTGTCTTCGCGCATGAAATCCGAGCCTTCGTAGCGGCCACGTAACTTGTGGATGAGGTCATCCATGGGAGCCGAGGCCGATTCCGGTTGGTCCTCCTGGATCGGTTTGCCTTCATAGCGCACTTCGAAGCCTCGCTCTTTTAGCAGCGCAACCGCCTGGTGGGAGTTCGTCGGGTCGTTGGGCGGGACTCGCGCCGCTGCTAAGACCAGAGGCCTCGCCGGAAATTCGCGCCCATCGACGATGGTGCTCCACTTCGCCATCTGGCGGTTTGAGCGGAAGGTTCTTGCGGCGACAGTTATATCTTCGCGTTTAAGTGCGGCAACCTTCGGACTCGGCATTTGGGAGTGGGGCCTCTGGAAATTATTATTCATACTCATATTATCCATATTACAATTGTAATGCAAGAGATGATGCCTGAGCCCCAGTAGCGAACAATTTACGAAAATAAATTCTCGGTCTACAATACCCCAATGCCGTCCCTTCCTCAGTCCCTGGCCTGGGCGCACCCTCTGGTAGCGGAGTGGTTCGTGTCCAAGTTCGGCACGCCGACCGAGCCGCAGGAGCAGGGCTGGCCGCACATTCTTGCCGGGCGCACCACGCTCATTTCTGCGCCCACCGGTTCGGGTAAGACGCTGGCGGCGTTTCTCGCCTGCATTGACCGGCTGGTGCGCAAGGCGCTGGCAGGAGAGTTATCCGACCGCACGGAAGTTCTCTACGTTTCTCCTCTCAAGGCTCTGGGTAACGACATTCAAAAAAATCTGGAGGGGCCGCTCGGCGAAATCCTCTCCCTGGCGGGCGAACGCGGCTTACTGATGCCGGAGATTCGCACCGCGGTGCGGACTGGCGACACGCTGCAGCCCGAGCGGCGCGCGATGCTGAAACGTCCTCCCCACATTCTGGTGACCACGCCAGAGTCGCTCTACATTCTGCTGACCGCGGACAAGAGCCGCGCCATCCTGCGTGATGTCGAAACGATCATCGTCGACGAAATTCACGCGGTCGCCGATGACAAGCGCGGAGCGCATCTGGCGCTGTCGCTCGAGCGGTTGGACGCGCTCTGCCACAAGCCGCCGGTGCGCATCGGGCTATCGGCAACGCAGAAGCCGATTGAAGAGGTAGCGCACTTTCTGACCGGCAGTGGAAGAAAAGATCCCGTCATCGTCGACATTGGGCACAAGCGGAAGCTGGATCTCGGAATTGAAGTTCCGCCCATGCCTCTCGGCCCCGTAGCGTCGAATGAATTGTGGGATTCGATCTACGACCGCCTCGTAGCTCTGGTGGCCGAGCACCGGTCAACACTGGTGTTCGTGAACACGCGTCGCATGGCGGAGCGCTTGTGTCATGAGCTGGGCGAACGCATGGGCGAAGAAAATGTTGCGGCGCATCACGGCTCGCTCTCGCGCAAGCTGCGCTTGTCGGCTGAGAAAAAACTGAAAGAAGGCCAGGTGCGGGTGCTGGTCGCGACAGCCTCGCTCGAACTGGGAATTGATATTGGCACGGTCGACCTGGTTGTGCAGATTAATTCCTGTCGCGCAATTGCAGTCGCGCTGCAGCGCGTCGGCCGTTCCGGTCACTGGCGGGGCGCGGTTCCCAAGGGACGGTTGTTTGTCACCACACGCGACGATCTGGTGGAATGCGCGGCTCTGGTGCGGGCGATCAAGCAGGGAGATCTCGATCGGCTGATGATTCCGGAATCTCCGCTGGATGTGCTGGCGCAACAGATTGTGGCGGCCTGTGCGGCGGAGGAGTGGGACGAGGACGCGATGTTCGCGCTGGCGCGGCGGGCGTATCCGTATCGGGGGATGAAGCGCGAGACGTTCGATTCGATTCTCGAAATGCTGTCGGAAGGCATTGCAGCCAAGCGCGGTCGCTACGGCGCGTACGTACATCGCGATCGCGTGAACGGGAAATTGCGTGCGCGCCGCGGAGCGCGCCTGGCGGCCATCACGAGCGGCGGCGCGATTCCCGACAATTCTTTGTACACCGTAGTCGCCGAACCGGACGGCGTGGTAGTGGGCACGGTCGACGAAGACTTTGCGGTCGAGAGCAATCGCGGCGACATCATGTTGCTCGGCAACACGTCGTGGATGATTCGCCGCATCGAGACCAACGCCGGTCGAATGCTGGTGCAGGATGCCCACGGTGCGCCGCCGAGCGTCCCCTTCTGGCGTGGAGAGGCTCCGGCGCGAACGCAGGAATTGTCGGCGCATGTAGGCGAGTTGCGCGAAAAAATCAGCCAGAGCCTGCCGCGAACTTCGCCCGTGGGATTTTCAGCGACGCAACCGGAAGTCGCGGAGGTAGTTGGTTTCCTAAAAGAAGAGTGCGGAGTGGACGATTCCGGCGCCGAGCAGATGATTGAGTACGTGCTGCAGGGTCGTGCGGTCCTGGGAGCGGTACCGACGCAGACCACGGTCATCGCAGAGCGTTTTTTCGATGAAGGCGGCGGAATGCAGTTGGTGATCCACGCCCCGTTCGGCGGCAGGATCAACAAGGCATGGGGGCTTTCACTGCGCAAGCGGTTCTGCGTGGGATTCAACTTTGAATTGCAAGCCGCGGCGACCGATAACGGCTTGAACATCGCGCTGGCCGAGCAGCACAGTTTTCCGCTGGGCGATGTATTTCATTTTCTCCAAGCCGACACGGTGCAGCCGATTCTGGAGCAAGCGGCGCTCGATTCTCCAATTTTCGCGACACGCTGGCGCTGGGACGCGAACCGCGCTCTGGCGCTGTTGCGCTTTCAGAATGGCAAGAAAGTTCCCCCGCAGATTCAGCGCATGCGCTCAGACGATCTGCTGGCGTCGGTATTCCCGGACGCAGCCGCATGTTTCGAAAATATCGAAGGCGAACGGAAGATTCCCGATCATCCGTTAGTCGGCGAAGTGATGAAAGACGTTCTCAAGGAAGCGATGGATGTAGAGGGACTGAAGACCCTGCTGCGCGGAATGGCGTCAGGCGCAATTCGCGTGATCGCCGTGGATACACCGGTACCGTCGCAGTTTTCACACGAGATTCTGAATGCGAATCCCTACGCGTATCTGGACGACGCTCCGCTCGAAGAGCGTCGTGCGCGTGCAGTCAACATGCGGAGAGTGCTCCCCGAGTCGGTGCTCGAGGAAGTGGGCGGGTTGGACGAGGGCGCGATCGCGCAAGTGCGCGAAGAAGCTTGGCCTGATGTCCGCGATGCGGATGAGCTGCATGATGTCCTGCATACGCTGGTGGCGCTGCCGGAAGAGATTGCAGCAGGCGAGGAACGTCGAGCTTTGCTCGACGGCACGGACGAATGCGTCCGTCCCCAGGTGAGCCTTGAAGGTTGGAGAGATTATTTCCAACGTTTGATTGATGAAGGCCGAGCGGGCATCGCTTCGTTTGAAGGACGGCGGTACTGGGTCGCCGCGGAGCGCGCGCGAAGTTTTGCGGCGCTGTTTCCTTCAGCAGTGTTTGAGCAGACTTTGGCCGACGTCGAGACCGCGCAGATTTCTCGCGACGATGCTCTGCTTACGCTGGTCACGGGATGGATGTCGCATCTCGGTCCGGCCACGGCTGCGCAGCTTGGGGAAATCGCTGGGCTTCCTGCTTCCGACATTGAGAAAGCGCTGCTGCGGATGGAAGCTAGCGGGACTGTGCTGCGCGGAAGCTTTAGTGGCGCTGCTGCGCGGGCGAGTCGCCCGCGCCCACACGGCGAGCCTGAAATCGAATGGTGCGAGCGGCGGCTGCTGGCGCGAATTCATCGTCTGACGGTCGGCATGTTGCGCAAGCAGATTGAGCCCGTCACGGCGGCAGCTTTTATGCGCTGGCTGCTGCGCTGGCAGCATGTGGCTCCGGGAGCGCAGGTTGTAGGCGAGCGCGGCACGCTCGAAGTCGTGCAACAGTTGCAGGGATTTGAGATTCCAGCGAATGCCTGGGAGCGGCAGGTCCTGGCGCGACGAATTGCCGACTACGATCCGCAGTGGCTGGATCAGCTTTGCCTGACCGGCGCCGTGGGATGGGGAAGATTGTCGCCGCATCCGGCTACAGTGGACACGGGAGGGTCGACGAACGGAAACGGTTCTGCCGAAGGCGCGGAGCCACGGCAACGGCGCGTGATTCCGACCAGCGTAGCTCCCATCACACTTTTCGTGCGCGAAGAAGCAGACTGGATGGCGTTAACGCGAAATCCCCACTTCCGGCAAAAGACGCCGGAAACGGAGCACTCCTCGCGGGAAGCCGATCATGCGTTGCCAGACGCAGGCCGCGGGTTAAGTCATGGCGCCCGACTGGTGCTCGAATTTCTGCGCCAGCGCGGCGCTTCGTTCTTCGCAGACATCGTCCGCGGAACGGGCAAGCTCAAGGCTGAGATCGAGACAGGACTTTGGGAGTTGGTTGCTGCGGGCCTGGTGACCGCCGATGGGTTCGACAATCTGCGGGCGCTGATCGATCCCAAGCGTCGCGCGGGACAGGGCAGCGGGCCGCACCACGCGTCCGCGGCACAGTTCGGGCCGCTGGGCGCTGCTGCATGCGGATGTGGCCGCGGAACGCCCGCGCGCGGTCGAGGCCGCGTGCTGGATGCTGCTGCGGCGCTATGGAATTGTGATTCGCGATTTGCTGGCGCGGGAATCGAACTTGCCGCCGTGGCGCGAATTGCTGATGGCATTCCGCCGCCTCGAAGATCGCGGAGAGATTCGCGGCGGCCGGTTTGTGGATGGATTCCTGGGCGAGCAGTTCGCGCTCCCGGTTGCGGTGGAATCGGTGCGCGCGATGCGGGGCCTGCCGTTGAGCGGGGAGACGACGACGCTATCGGCAGCCGATCCGCTGAATCTGATCGGGATTCTGGTGCCGGGCGAAAGAGTGCCCGCGATTTCCGGGCAGACGGTGAGCTATCGCGATGGGATTGCGGTTCGGCAGTGAGACCATCGGCCGATCAAGCGCGGGTAAAGGATTCGGCTCTGCAAGCATCGCGAACGTAGGGATGATTCAACGCGGTTGAGCTTCGCCTGCGAACCTGAACCCTCGCTCAGCACGACATACCGGGAAAAGAATAAAAGTCAGAAGCTCGATGAGGGGGTCCCCCGAGCTTCTGACCGGCGATCTCGGCTAGAACTGACTCGAAAGCGCTTCCCCCGTCGCTTTTGCCGAGCATCCGCACTTTCTTCGTTGCATGCGGGATTCCATTCCGGCGACGGACTTCATCGCCATCCGCCGATCCGTCGCAACCACTTTTATTTACAGCTAATTGAAGCCGGTGCCGGAATTTCGCAGTGCGTGGTTCAGACCTGGCGCGTGCCAGAGCACCAAACGCTATCTGATCGGATAGTCCAGCTAACCGTTCGGATATTGGAAACCGGTTCAACTCCGGGCATGCATTTCCGCCCACGCTGTGATAAGAAGTTCTGCACGGAATGGGAGACCCCGATTGCGCCCTAGACTCTTGGTGATAGCCGGACCCTCAAAAGACTCAACCATTCCGTTGCCCGACGGAGAGGCCACGCTCGGCCGCGATCCCGACCAATGCGGTGGCGGTTGCCGATGCGTCGGTCTCGCGAAAACACTGCCTGCTGCGCCGGGAAGAAGACGGGCGCTTTCAGATCAAGGATCTCGACAGCCGCAACGGCACTCTGGTGAACGGCCTGGCGGTGAAGGAACAGTGGCTGCGTCACGGCGACGAGATCGCGACCGGCGACTCCGTGTTTTTGTTCCTGCTGGAAGACGAAGACCAGCCAGTTCCCGCCAGCCGCGTCGAGTTCGACGACAGCCATCCCACGGCTGAGACCAAACTGATTCATCCCCAAGGAAGTCGTGTACCTGCAGCCGGACCGGCTGCTGCGGGAGCTGCCGGCGACGTTCGCAGGTGGCGCGCAATTTGAACGCGCTGCTCAAGATCAGCCGCGTTGTGCATGCCATCCGCGATCTGGAGGAATTGCAGGCGCAGTTGCTGGATCTGATTTTTGAAGTCGTCCCGGCGGGCCGGGGAGCGATTCTTCTGGCGGAGGGCGCGGGCCAGGAGTTCAACTGCCTCTATGCGCGGACGCGGCAGGCCGGCCAGCCGCAACTGGTGCGCGTGAGCCGCACGATTGCGCGCCAGGTGATGACGGAAAATGTCGCGATCCTGGGCGTGGACGTCGCCGCCAGCGGCACGCTGCGCGAGGTGGAGAGCCTGGCGGCGTCGGAAGTGCGGTCGCTGCTGTGCGTGCCGCTGACTGTGTTTCAGCGGGTGATTGGATGCATTTATCTCGACAGCACGAACGCCGCCAACCGGTTTCAAGAAGATCATCTGCAACTGCTGGCGGCGATCGCCGGAATTTCCGCGGTGGCGCTGGACAATGCGCGGCGGCTGCAATGGCTGGAGCAGGAAAATCAGCGCCTCACCACCGAAGTCCGGCAGGAACAGAGCCTGGTGGGCGAAGGCGCGCGGATGAAGGAGATTTTTCAGTTTCTGGCGCGGGTCGCGCCCACGGAATCGACTGTACTGATCGAAGGCGAAAGCGGAACGGGCAAAGAACTGGCGGCGCGCGCGCTGCATCGCAACAGCCACCGGGCGAAGCAAGCCGTTTGTGGCGATCAACTGCGCGGCGATTCCCGAAACCTGCTGGAGAGCGATCTGTTCGGGCATGAGCGCGGCGCGTTCACCGGCGCGGCCGCTGCAGAAGAAAGGGCGGCTGGAAGTTGCCGATGGCGGCGTGGTTTTTCTGGACGAGATCGGAGAACTGGCTCCCGCGCTGCAGGTCAAGCTGCTGCGCGTTTTGCAGGAGCGCGAGTTTGAACGCGTGGGCGGGACGCACCCCATCAAGGTCGACATCCGTCTGATCGCGGCCACCAATCGCGACTTGAATGAAGCGGTGCGCACCGGGCGAGTTCCGCCAGGATTTGTACTACCGGCTGGCGGTGGTGCAAGCTGACCATGCCTCCGCTGCGCGAGCGCCGCGAAGACATCCCCATGCTGACGCGGCACTTCGTGCAGAAGTACGCCAAGCGCAGCAAAGTGAAGCCGAAGCCGGTATCGCGCGAAGCCATGGCGGCCCTGGTCAACTACGAGTGGCCGGGAAATGTGCGCGAACTGGAGAACGCCATCGAGCGGGCGTTGGTGATGGGATCGCTCGGACGTGGTGCTGCTGGAGGATTTGCCGGAATCGTTGCTGGAGCAGGAATCGCCGGCGGAGATGCACGAGGGGAAATATCACGCCAGCGTAAAGGAATTGAAGAAGCAATTGATTATCGACGCGGTGGAGCAGACGCGCGGAAATTATGTGGAGGCGGCGGGAATTCTGGGCGTGCATCCGAATTATCTGCACCGCCTGATCCGCAACCTGGGATTGAAAGAAGCTCTGCACAGCGGACCGCACAGCAGGAAGTAGCCGGCGCAAAGCTCGCGGCATACTCGGCAAAAGCGCGGTGAAACCAAACGGGAAGCCACCCGGCTCTCTGGCACGAACGTGCGAGGGGAATTCACCAACGGGCCAGAGACAGGCGACTGCGCCTCCCCGATAATCTTGTAACGCCTCTTCGACGGGCAACAGCCCACAAACTTCGTTCGCACAGATGCCGGCCGAACATCTGTGCGGAAAGTATCACACCCATGGACTATCTCATGTCGGCCAGTAGTTCGCTCCTGCCTCCAGCTCACCGCATTGCGATTCTAATGTCCCCTGACGGCCGTTTCTTGCAGTGCAGAGACTGCAACCTGACCATTCAGTTTCCAGAGGGAGCACGTTTCGACGCAGTCGCAAAGCAGTTCGAGTCTCACCTGTGCAGCTCGGCCTCGGCCGATGGTAGTCAGGAACCTAAGATGTGGCGCGATGCAATTTGACCTTGAGACTGTAGCACTCCTCGTGGACAGCTCGCCCGAATTCGTCCGTCTTGCTCGTCTCAACCTTCACGGGTTGGCCGCAAATGCCGCAGATTGGCCAATCTGCGGCAGAGGGTTGGCGGACGTTTGTCACGTCGGGCATGTCGGCTCCGATTGAGGGCAGACGGCCATGAAACCAGTCTGCCACCAACAGACCCAAACCAGCTTGGGGAATGGGGAGGCGGTCGAGGATCTGAATGCCGAACCGGGACGGGACGACGCTAACCCATGACCGCCGGGGCGTGCTCTCCCAAAAGTAAGCGGCCGAACGTCCAAGCACAATACGGCGAATGCCGTAGCTCTCCGCTCGCCTTGCCCAACCGCTGGAACCATCGTACGAGTGACGGGTGGCCCTTCATGGACTCTACTCTAGTCACCCCACCAAATCAGCACTACGCGGCTGCTCTTATGATGCGTAGTCGGAGCTTTATTTCTAGCTAGACCAGACCACAAAAAAGCCCAGACAAGAATGGCTAGTTCCAAAAATACCCAACACGCCACTGAAGCGGCATACTCCCATACGCTCATCGGAGTCCACCCAAATACAAACAATGCTCCAATCTCGAAACGCACAACGACGTTAGCCGAAGTATGAAATTGCTGCGCGATCTATCTGTTATGTTCTGCAACCAATGCATGGATGAAAGGCCAACCTTCGCATTTTCTGGATGTTCCAGGAAATGAAACAATATACCCATCGCGGCCAGAATGAATGGCCCGACGATCCGAACTGACTCCACCGGTACAGACATTTAGAAATTATGGAGGCTGATCAGAAAATTATGCAGGCTAATGCGTGCGTTAAGTTAAATGCCGCCAAACTCCCTTTTGAATCGCATTCCCGGATGCAGCCGACAGACTAAGTTCGGTACTGGGCCCACCGCCCGACTTTTCCACAGCCTTCCACAGAAAGAATTCCACCTCGTGTGACGAACGACCTTTACTGAGGATTTCAGAACGCGCAAGCTCATTCCATGCGCCGTGGCTCTCCCAACAATTCTTCGACCGCCGACCCAAAAGCGAATCTCGGTCAGCAGCCTGAGATAATCGCACCTAAACCCTTATCCCTTGATATTTTGCCCGCAAGCCCAGTCGAATCAATATTCTGCAATCCGACGGGCATATCCCCACAGCCTAACCACAAAAGAATCAGTATTTTCCAGCGAGCGAGCAAAAAAAATTCGATGTATACCCACAAGGCATCGAGCGCGTTGGCCGTCCCTGCCGAAGGATTCCACTCAGGGCAATGGCAATTGCAGAAGACGAGCGGGGTCGAGGTAAATGCCCTGCCAGCGAACCCTCACATCGAGGTGTGGACCGGTCGCGCGTCCGGTTCCGCCGCTGAGTCCGACGATCTGCCCTTGCTTGACCGAGTCGCCTTCTTTTACTTGGAGCTCGGAAAGATGCAGGTAAAGCGTGAGCAAGCCCTGCCCGTGATCAATCACCACGAAATTGCCTTCGTAGTAAAGAAACCGCGCCAGCAGCACCGTGCCGCTGTTCATCGCAGTCACGGGAGTTCCAGTGTGGACGCGGTAATCCAAGCCGTAATGCGTGCTCAGTGCTTTGCCGTTGAAAACCCGCTGGATGCCGAACACATCGGAAATTTCCGCCTCCGCCGGTGCGGCGAATTGCCCGGACCACGTACGCTCGGGCGTGACGCGAGTCAAGTATTCCTTCTTTATTTTCGAGGCTTCTTCAATCTGCTTCTGCTGTTCAGGATCTGGCTCGGTAAACTTGCCCTCAACGCTCAGCTTGCCTGGAATCTTGGGATAGTTCCCGTCGGCGACTGCGAACTTGCGGGTCAAGCTCTGGCGGGTCGATGTCAGGTGAGTCAAGGTCGACGGCGTCTTGTCCGCAGCCGGTACGGCGGTCAACTCGAGTGGATACTCTCCGGGTGTCGTGTCCAGGTTGGTGCCAGCCAAAGCAAACCAGGTTTTGGTCGACGGTTCATAGCTGAATGTGAACTGGTGCCCGAGCCACGAGCCAGCGAGGGATTCAATTTTACCGGGCGGCTTCACCCGAAACAGAACGGGTCCGCCGTTGACCAGTTGCGCGGGCTGCGCCTCAACCGTCCAGTCGGAATCGGAGGCGGCCAGCGTGGTGGTCAAGGATATAAACATCAGCGCGCAGGTTGCGAGAAGCGGGAGACAGGATCGCAAGAGCCGCCGTGCCTCCACCGGACGGAGTGTCGATGCCGGCTTTCTCCAAATTGGTTGAGATGGCTCTACGGGCGTCACTCCATCAGCGTAGCACTTCGCGGAATTCGCGCCGTCTATAATCGCGGGCATGCGCATCCGAGTTCTCACTGGCCTGCTGGCGATCTTGCTATGCGCGCTGGGCACATCGCAGACGGTGCCAACGTCGCGTCATGCGGACCGGGTTCTAGTCCTCAAGAAGGAGCGCATGCTGCAACTACTGAATCACGGCAAGGCAATCAAGACTTACAAGGTCGCCTTGGGCGGCGATCCACTCGGGTCGAAGACGCGGCAGGGAGATCACAAAACTCCGGAAGGCGTCTACGTTCTCGATGCTCGCAACCCGCACAGCCAGTTCTACAAGTCGATTCACATCTCGTATCCGAACGCCGACGACCGCGCGGCGGCGCGGCAAAAGGGCGTCTCGCCCGGCGGAGATGTGTTCGTGCATGGATTGCCGAACGGCTACCGCTATGTCGGCGCCGCGCACCGTCTAAAAGACTGGACCGATGGATGCATCGCGGTCACGGATCGAGAGATGGATGAGATCTGGCAGGCAGTAGCGGATGGAACGCCGATTGAGATTCGGCCCTAACAGTTCGAACAAACGAACGACGCGGATAGCTGATTTTCGAGGAGATTTGGTGGACCTGGTCGGGATCGAACCGACGACCTCTTCCATGCCATGGAAGCGCGCTCCCAGCTGCGCCACAGGCCCACGATGGGGACACTACGGACTCTCCGTTGCGGAGGGCCTGAAAGTATTCTCGCTGACCTCGCGCAGATAGTCAACGCGAGCCGATTTGAGGTGCGAGCACGTCGCGAATTTTCTTACGATCTTCCGAAAGCATATGAGATGATGGAAACAAGAGAGCAGGCGGACCGGCAGCATGAAATTCCGAATTGCGATCTGGGCGATTGCGGGCTTCCTGGTAGCTGGTGGCTGGGCGCTCTATGCGCTTGCGACCACGCCTCCCGCCTTGGGCTTCGGCGACCCGCTTCTGCCGCTCGCCCGGCTTACTTGTCCAATCGCCATTCTGGGCAGTTCCCATCCGATCAGTCTCTACTCGGCTCTGCTGGCGAATGCCGCAACCTACGCGCTGGCCGGTCTGATCGTCGAAACTCTCCGGCAACGATTGCATCCAGCAAAATAATTACTTTGGCCCACGATTCTTCCGTTTGTTTCCACAGGGCACTTCTGTCATAATTACTCGTGCACCCCACCTGCACAATTTCTCAATCACAATTTAAAGCGAGGAAGAGATGCCAGCGAAGTACATCTTTGTGACGGGCGGAGTTGTGTCTTCACTCGGCAAGGGATTGGCCGCGGCTTCCATCGGTTGCCTGCTCGAGAGCCGCGGAATGAAGGTCAACATCATGAAGTTCGACCCGTATCTGAACGTGGATCCGGGGACGATGTCGCCGTTTCAGCACGGCGAAGTTTTTGTGACCGATGACGGCGCCGAGACCGATCTCGACCTCGGCCACTACGAGCGCTTCACCCACGCCAAACTTTCCCGCGACAACAATTGGACGACCGGCCGCCTCTACGAGCAGATCATCGCGAAAGAACGGCGCGGTGACTACCTCGGGAAGACGGTGCAGGTGATTCCGCACGTTACTAACGAGATTAAGGCCGCGATGAAGAAAGTCGCTCAGGATGTTGACGTTGCGATCGTCGAGATTGGCGGCACGGTGGGCGACATCGAGTCGCTGCCCTTCATGGAAGCGATCCGGCAGATGCGGCAGGAACTGGGGCGCGAGCATACTTTGTTTGTGCACGTCACGCTGGTGCCGTTCATCGCTGCGGCGCAGGAACTCAAAACCAAGCCGACGCAGCATTCAGTGAAGGAGTTGCTGAGCATCGGAATTCAGCCGGATATTTTGCTGTGCCGCACTGACCGGTTTCTGGCCAAGGACATCAAGTCGAAGATCGCGCTGTTCTGCAACGTGCCGGATGAAGCGGTGATCACGGCGAAAGACGTCGCGTCCATTTATGAAGTGCCGCTGGTGTTCGCCAATGAAGGCGTCGACACGCTGGTGCTAAAGAATCTGCACCTGGAAGCGAAGGATCGCGATTTGTCGAAGTGGGAAGACATTGTGCACCGCGTTTACAACCCGAAGGACACGGTGACGATCGGCATCGTCGGCAAGTATGTGGAGTACGAAGATTCGTACAAGTCGCTGAAAGAAGCGCTGGTGCACGGTTCGCTGGCGCACAATTTGAAGCTGCAGATTAACTGGATCGAGGCCGAAGGCCTTGAGGCAGGAGACGGCGACAAAGGTTATGAGGCGCAGCTCGAAGGCTATGACGGAATTCTGGTGCCTGGAGGATTTGGCAAGCGCGGCATTGAAGGGATGCTGCTGGCCATCCGGTATGCGCGCGAAAATAAGGTTCCGTACTTCGGCATTTGTCTGGGAATGCAGACGGCGTGCATTGAATTTGCACGGAATGTGGTGGGCCTGGCCGAGGCGAACTCGAGCGAGTTCGATCCGGCAACGCCGCATCGCGTGATCTACAAACTGCGCGAGTTGCGCGGCGTGGAAGAGTTGGGCGGGACCATGCGGCTGGGAGCGTGGCCCTGCAAGATCGAGCCCGATACGCTGGCCTACAAGATTTACGGGAAGCTGGAGATCAGCGAGCGGCACCGACATCGTTACGAGTTCAATCGCGAATACGAAGAGCCGATGGTGGCGGCGGGCATGCGCATCTCGGGGTCAACGCCGGACGGGACTTATGTGGAGATGGTGGAATTGCCGGACCATCCACATTTCATCGGGTGCCAGTTTCATCCTGAGTTCAAGTCAAAGCCGCTGGAGCCGCATCCGCTGTTCAGCACGTTTATTGGCGCGGCGTATGAGTATGGACTGAAGCGGCGCGCGGAGAAGGAAACGGCGGCGGTGGAAATGTTCCACCGGCCGGAGAAAGTTGGGCGGCTGTAGGGATTTCACCACGGAGGCACAGAGGGAGAATTGATCTGCGCCCCCTGTGTTCCTGACATAGATGAATGCCAAGAATGCGATTCCGTTGTTGCTGGTCGAGTCCTGCCTATTCGCACTTCTCGGGTGCGAAGTCACGACCTCCGCCAGTCTTGGGAGTGGCCCTTCGTTCTCGCTCGACGGAAGCGGGCATCTGGTTTCGTTCACGATCAACGCCCCTCAGTCGGGTCGGAAGATTGCGGTTCCCAATGATGCGAAGTCTGAGGCCTGGAGTTTTCGGACGAGCAATAATTCTAGAGGCGAGCCGGTCGTTAATATGAAGCTACTGTACGGCAGAGTGCCGAGTGGTTATGTACAGACGACGCCCCGGGGTGGGACCGCCGCCGCTCTTTCTCCTGGCCTTGTGTACTACTTTTTCGCCGAAACTACCGGCGCCACCGGGGCGGAAGGCTTCTTTTATATGGACGGTAGCACGCCGATCTCGATAAACGTGCCTGGTCTGTGTCCAAGCGCTTTTGTCGGCGATGTGAAGGCCCTGAAGTGCGGAACGCACGAGCCGTACATCGAACCAAAGGATCTGGAGAAGTTTGTCCAGGAAAACCGAGTGAGGTGAATTGATCACTTCTTTCCAAGTCGGCGACATTCACATTGGATCCGGAGATCTATTTCTGATCGCGGGGCCGTGCGTGATTGAGAGCGAAGAGCACGCGATCCGGATGGCGGAGATTATCAAGGGCGTGACCAAGGCTCTGGCGCTTCCATTCATTTTTAAGGCGAGTTATGACAAAGCCAATCGCACGTCGATCCGAAGTTTTCGCGGGCCCGGACTGAAGGAGGGTCTGCGCATTCTGAAGAAGATTAAGCACGACCTGCAGGTGCCGGTGTTGACCGACGTGCACGAGACAGCCGATGTGGGAAAGGTCGCCGAGGTGGCGGACGTGCTGCAGATTCCTGCGTTTCTCAGCCGGCAGACCGATCTCGTGGTTGCTGCCGCGCTGAGCGGACGCGCTGTGAACATCAAAAAGGGGCAATTCGTTTCGCCATGGGATATGCGGCATGCGGTCGAAAAGTGCCGCGATGCGGGCAATACGCAGGTTTTTTTGACCGAACGGGGCGCGAGCTTCGGATATAACAATCTTGTCGTCGATATGCGGTCGCTGGCCATCATGCGCAAATTTGCGCCGGTGGTCTTCGATGCGACGCATTCGGTGCAGCTGCCGTCGTCCCAGTCTTCCGGCGACGGACCAGCGACCAGTGGCGGACAGCCGGAATTTATTCCGCTGCTCGCGCGCGCGGCAGTGGCGGCCGGAGTCGATGGCGTGTTCATGGAAGTCCACGACAATCCGAAGGAAGCAAAATCGGATGGGGCGAATGCGCTGGAGTCGACCAAGCTGCGCGGATTGCTGAAAGAGTTATTAGCAGTGAAGAAGGCGCTCGCGGAGGCGCGCGCCACGCCTTAGATTGAAATTCCCCTATGAAGCATGTTTCCAACTGGGCGTTGAACGTTGCTGCGCAACGCGGGGCGAGCTATGCCGATGTGCGCGTGGTCGCTCAGCGCAGTCGCGCTCTTACGACGAAGAATGGGAAGGTCGGCAGTGCGTCGGACGCGGAATCGGTGGGGATGAGTGTGCGGGCCATCGCCGATGGGGCTTGGGGATTCGCGGCTTCTGCCGAACTCGGCAGAGGTGCAGTCGAGGCGACGGCTGCACGTGCCGTCGAGATTGCGCGTGCGTCTGCGAGAGTGAAGCAGGAGGATGTGCAGTTAGCTCCCGAAAAACTTGCTGTTGCGGAGTGGGGCACGCCTTACAAGATTGATCCGTTCACGGTTTCTGTGGAACAGAATATTGAACTTCTGCTGAAGATTGATGGGGAGTTGCGCTCCGTGGCCGGCGTTACCTTGGCCGAGACGAATTTGAACTTCAATCGCGAAGAGCAGTGGTTCTTCTCATCCGAGGGCGCGGACATTCACCAGACCAAGCTCTCGACCGGCGCAGGGTACGCGGCGTACGCGTTTGCGGGGAGCGAGATTCAGAAGCGGTCGTATCCGAATTCGTATGGCGGGCAGTGGCAGAACAAAGGATATGAACTGATCGACGAATTAAAGTTGGTGGAAAATGCGCGACGCATTGCGGAAGAGGCTGTGGCGCTGCATCAGGCCGATCAGTGTCCGGAGGGGACGTTTGAGATTATTCTGGACAGCTCGCAACTTGGGCTGCAGATTCATGAATCGGTCGGGCATCCGATTGAACTTGATCGCGTGCTGGGGATGGAAGCGAATTTTGCCGGAACCTCCTTTCTGACAATCGACAAGCTGCGCAAGTTGCGCTACGGAAGTGAGCTCGTGAATGTGGTCGCGGATGCGCGGCAGGAGCATGGCCCGGGGCTGGGAACTTTTGGTTTTGATGATGAAGGAGTGCCGGCGCAATGTACGCCCATCATTACCAATGGCCTGTTCACCGGCTATCTTAGTTCGCGAGAGACCGCGCACACGATTGGCGAGAGCAGATCTGGTGGGACGCTGCGTGCCGAGGGATGGAACCGGTTGCCGATGATCCGCATGACGAACATTAGTTTGCTGCCCGGAGAAAAGCCGCTGAGCCTGGAGCAATTGATTGCGGCAACCGATCATGGAATTCTGATGCAGACGAATCGCTCGTGGTCGATTGACGACAAGCGTTACAACTTTCAGTTTGGCTGCGAGATGGATGGGAAATCAAGAATGGCAAGCGCGTGCGCATGGTGAAAAATCCTTCGTATTCGGGCATCACGACGGAGTTCTGGAATTCGCTGGACGCAATTTGTTCGCGCGACGAGTGGACGTTGTGGGGAACTCCGAATTGCGGCAAGGGGCAGCCGCAGCAGGTGATGGGCACGGGACACGGGGCGGCGCCGTCGCGTTTTCGCGGAGTCAGGGTGGGGAGTGCATTTAAAAGCTGAATTTCCAGGAGAGGATTGGAATCGGATCGATCGAATCCCCATTTCTCGCGCAAAGAGCGCGCGAGAAATGGGGCACCCGGTAACTACTGAATGCTGACCAAAGAACAAGCCGGCGACGTTTTTGATCGCATCCGGAAACTCTCAACCGCGGACGAGGTTGAAGTGCTTTTCTCGGGCGGGCGATTTGCGTTGACTCGTTTTGCTAACAATGCGATTCACCAGAACGTGGCTGAGGAGAACTATGTTGTCTCGGTGCGAGCCGCCTTTGGTGGGCGCACGGCGCGGGCGTTCACCAATAAGTTTGATGACGAGAGTTTGCGGCAAGTCGTCAAGTCGGCAGACAGTCTGGCGAAGGTGCAGCATCCTGATCCGGACCTTTTGCCGATGCCGGACGGCCGCTCCGCGGGCGGGACAGCCGAGTCGCCCGTCTGCCACACTGAACATTCCGTCGCGGCATTTCGACATCACCGCCGCGGTTACTCCCGAACTGCGGGCCGAGGGCGTCAAGAAAATTGTCGACGTGGCGCGGCGGCACCAGCTCACGGCTGCGGGAGTTTTCTCTAGCGCGGAGTCTTTGGAAGGAATCTTCAATTCGCGTGGACTGACCAATTGGCATCGACAGACCTCGGCGGATGTGTCGATCACCATGTTGGGCAGCGATTCTTCTGGCTGGCAAAAGGCGAATTCTCCGGATGTGGCGAAACTTGATCCGCTAGCGCTGGCCGAAGGCGCGGCCCACAAGGCTCTCGATTCCGCGCGCCCCCGCGAAATTTCGGCAGGGAAATACACGGTGATTCTGGAGCCTGCCGCGGTGCTCGACATTGTTGGATTTATGTTTTGGGATTACGCCGGCATGGCGATCCTCGACCAGCGTTCGTTTCTGACGGGACGAATTGGTACAAAGTTGTTCGGCGACAACGTTACTATCTGGGACGATGTGGCGCATCCGCTGCAGACCGGCGCCCCGTTTGATGGCGAAGGTGTGCCACGGCAACGTCTGGCGCTGGTGGAAAATGGAATTGTGAAACGCGTTGTCTATGCGCGGGCAACTGCCGAGCTGATGAAGCGCTCGGAATATAAAGATAAAGTTGGTCCCATCGAAGCCACAGGCCACGGCTTCTCTTTGCCCAACGAAATGGGGGAGATGCCGCAGAATATTGTGTTTGCTCCCGTGGCCAATCCACAGACGGTCGAGCAGATGATTGCTTCCACCGAACGCGGAGTGCTGGTGACGCGGCTGTGGTACATCCGCGAAGTCGAGCCGTTTGAAAAGATGCTGACAGGAATGACGCGCGATGGCACGTTCTTAGTGGAGAACGGGCGGGTGCAGGGTGGCGTGAGGAATTTTCGATTCAACGAGAGCCTGATTCACATGCTGTCGAATGTGGAAGCTATGAGCGTGCCGGTGCGGGCGAGCGGAGAAGAGTCGATGGACATGGTGGTCCCGGCGATGAAGGTGAGAGACTTCAACTTTACCGAAGTGACCAAGTTCTAGAAGGTGCCGCAATGGCGCTTTTCGCAATCGCTTTCGCCCCCTTTTTCCTTCCGTCTTACATCCGGAAATCGCAGGGAATTGACCCGAATTTGGCCGGAAATTAGCGGGTTCCGGTGGGCTTTTTTCGGGTTGAAATGCACTCTGTGAATCTCTTCTAAGTCATTCAAAGAAAATAGGTTAAGCCCCATTTGTTCCATGACTTCGGTAACTTTGTTTGCCCCATTTGCGGGTGTACGCTGCCCTTGAGTTGGAAGAGAAGTCCGAGGAGCAGAAACGGCGCTCCCGGAAGGAAGGTCTCCTCAGCGTGGCAGCAGAAGGCAAGGCACCGATGACCGAGGCGCAGGCGACAACGGCGGCACTACGAAGATATGCAGAGTGCACCGCGCTTTCCGCTGCATCTGTCAGCGTCGGTCACCAGTCAAGGCAACGCGATTTCGGCGGAGACCGAAAACATCTCAGCCAACGGCGTGCTGTTCGCAATGGACAGGGATGTTCCGGTGGGCTCGATGGTGGACTTCACGATTCTGTTGCCGGCTGCTGTTGTGGGCGCGCGGCGCGACGTGCAGATCGACTGCCGCGGCCGGGTGGTGCGCAGCTTCGAAGATCGAGGCCGGCGCGGTGTGGGCGTAGTGATCGACGAATACCATTTCGAACGAGCGTAGGCGCAGGGAACTGAATGGCTACCATTCCGGTGAGCATGGAAGAAAATCTCGGAGCACTCGAAGACGGCGGCAAGGGCCAGTTCGTCCGAGTGATTGTGGCCGATACGCAGGCCATCTTCCGCGCTGGTCTGCGCAAAATGTTCGCGCTCGAAGACGACATTCGCGTGGTGGGCCAGGCGGAAACGTTGGCGCAAACGCAATCCGCCGTGGCGAAATTTACCGCGGATGTTTTAATTTTCGAAGCGGCGCTGACGCCGAACCCCGTGGACGCGGTAGCCGAGCTGCTTCGCCAGCACACGCAGTTGCGCGTTGTGGTGGTGACCCCGAACGCCGACGAAGATTTAACGTTGGAACTATTCCGCCGGGGAGCGCATGGCATCGTATCGCGGGAAGTTGAACCGGAATTATTGGTCGAGTGCTTGCGCAAAGTCGTCGCCGGCGACACCTGGCTCGACACTCAGGCCGTGCGCTGGGTGATGGAAGCGTATCGCAACCAGAATAGCCGGCCGTCCGGATCGCGCCCGAAAGTGCAACTCACTCCCAAAGAAACGCTGATTGTCTCCTGCGTGACTCAGGGGATGAAGAACAAAGAAATTGCGTTGCGAGTGGGCACCACAGAGCAAGTGGTGAAAAACTATCTGCGCAAAGTTTACGACAAGCTCGGGGTGGCCGACCGTCTGGAACTGGCGTTGTACTGCCTGAATCATCACGTGGTTGATAATACAAAAGTCCCCCCGCTGCCGGCTTCGAACGGAAACGGAAGTGCCAACGGCAACGGCAATGGCAACGGAAACGGCAGCGCCGCGAATGCCGCCGCGGCCGGAATGTCGGTCTCTGGGGCGCCTTCAACGGTTGGTTCCGCATCGCCCGCCGCCTCAGATTCTGCCGGGAAACTTCCCTCGTAAGCGCCCTTCCACTACGCTACGGCCGCTTTCAAGTTGCGGTTTCGACGACTTCACCCATAGAATTGAAAGGCACGAAGCGGCTGCAGAATCGCGACGATTCATGCGACCGCGCAGGAAGATTCCGTCAAGAGTCGTTCCTTCCATCCGATTCACGCCGGAGAGATGGCCGAGTGGCTGAAGGCGCACGCTTGGAAAGCGTGTTTAGGGGAAACTCTAACGTGGGTTCGAATCCCACTCTCTCCGCCAGTTCTTTTGTTTTGTTATACTTGACATGCTGTGATACCGTTGGTGATACCGAAATGAGGTAGCCCCACGTGAACCGGCAAGTCAATCTCACCAAAAGAGTGAAGACCAAAAGCGGCGTTCGCTACTGCCCGGTCGTTCTTGCGGCTAATGGCCGGGTCAAACCAAATTACGTCCTCGTCGATGGAAAACAGGAAGCGCATCCCGAGGGTGCGTACTACCTGGAGTGGCGCAATGGCCTTCACCGCGTTCGGGTGTCGGTAGGCAAGGACGTTGCCGACGCCGCCGCGAAGAGACACCGTAAAGAGGCAGAACTCAACGCTGTCAACAGCGGCGTCACCGTAGTTTCTCCCGACGCCCAGGAAGGTCGCAGATCGGTTCCAACGACCATCGCAGACTACCTCGCAGAAATAAAGCTCACAAAGAAACCAAAGACTCATTCCGCATACTCAACGGCTCTCGAATATTTCCAGGAGAGCTGCCCGAAGTTCTGCCTGGAGGACCTCGAACGAAAGGATCTGCTGAAGTTTGCGGCATTTTTACGGGACGATAAGGAGCAATCCCAGCGAAGCTGCTGGAATAAATTCGCAAACGTGATGACATTCCTGAAGGCGCAGGGGATTCGTGGGCTCGCGGGGAAAAACGACTGGCCGCGCTATACCGAGGAAGAACCGGAGGTTTACGAACAGGGAGAACTCGATGAGTTGTTCGCCGTTTGCGACGCGGAAGAACGGCTCTGGTATGAATTCTTTTTGATGACGGGCGAGCGAGAGCAGGAAGTGATGTATACCGAGTGGCGGGATATCAACCTCGTTGGATCAATCGTTCGCGTTACCCACAAGCCGGAGAGGGGATGGACTCCGAAGGCGTACAAGGAACGCGAAATTCCTATTCCTACGAGGCTCGTGAAGAGCCTGAAAGCGTGGAAGGCGAAGGCAAACAAAAAGTGCAATCTGCTATTCCCTACGTCGGGGTGCAACCCAAAGCTCAATTTCCTCGACAGCCTGAAAGCAGTGGCGGAACGTGCGGAGCTCGATCCAGAGAACTTCTGGCTCCACAAATTCCGAGCGACGTTCGCGACCCGGTGCCTCTGGGCGGGCGTCGACCTGCGCACGGTTCAGCAATGGCTCGGCCATTCCGACATGGAGAGCACAATGCGTTACCTTAAGCCATCACGCAGCCAGCACGTGCGTGAGAAGGTGAACGAGATTTTCGCTTAGTGTTGTCTTTCGCTCCATGCCGTGGGGTCACGGTGATATTTTGTGCGACGATTTGTATCCGAATTTTGATGCAGCGGCGTTCGCCGCCCGGCTCCGCGTAAGGATGCTGCCCGTGCCGATCCATACGGGTCGCGTTTCCCGCAACCCGTAGCCTCGGCGCGGCATGCGCTGCATCGGTGACGCTGTTGCAGTTCAGAGGCGCGACGGTGCGTTTGCCCTTTTCCAGCCCAAGACTCGGGGAGACTGCGACGAGTTCACTTGCTTTGGTGGCAGGCGCTGGGGTGTGTATTTGCGGAGGAATGCCCGAACGTATTCGTTTACGAGCCGGGAATCATTATCTGCTCTCATAATCACGCATGTTTCGAAGCACAACGATGTGTCGGAAAGCGGCTTTACGATAACACCGTCAACATGAAAGCCTCGGGCGGTCGGTTGCGTAAGGATGGCGACTCCTGCGTGGTCCGATACTAGGTCGATTGCCTCCTGTGGTGCGATGACATCGTGAGCGTGCTTGGGGGCGATGGACTCACGTCGTGCGGTGTCCATAACCGCCTCATAGAGGAGTGGATGAACCCGTTTCGGAAACAGAATCCACTTGTCCTTTGCCAGATCCTGGAGAAGCAGGCCTTTCTTGTGAGCAACCGGGTGAGTCTCTGGAAGTGCAGCGTAGAGCTGAGCGGGAGCAAATGGCACAGCGGTGATCTGGGAATGTTGCGGTGGCGCCGTTACCAGGGCGAGGTCCACTTCGCCTACAAGGACGCTCTGGACCGACTCCATTGCAAACTGAGTCGTTAGCCGAATTCCGAGCCTCGGATACAAAGGAAGGCGGATCGCGAGCATCGCGGAAATCCAGTCGTGATTGGCAAACGGTGAGTGCCCTATCGTCAAAACGCTATTGGACCCGTTGTGTGCAGCATGAGCGAGATGCAGAGCTCGTTCCGTATGGAAGAGCGCAGAGCGAGCCTCTTCGACGAAGGCACGTCCGGCATCCGTGAGTTCCACAACTCGTCGTGTGTCGCGAGTGAACAGGTGCAATCGGTGCCCTGCTTCGAGGTCGGTAATCTGTTTGCTGAGCGCAGGCTGGGTTATGTGCAATCTGTCCGCGGCCCGCGTGAAGTTCAACTCTTCGGCTAAGACGACGACTGCGTGTAGGTGGCGGATTTCGAGGTTGGGGAACATTGCTCAAACCCCAGACGGTTCAGACCTCACGCTTCGTCCCGCGAGGCAGTGCACATTCTGATTGATTTCCGTACAGGAATGATTGTTTTTCTGTTTGGTGGCCCGGATCCGGGACAGCAACTAGGAATGAGTTGGGCCTGGGGGTTCGCGATGGAAGGATCGGCGCTTCGGAACGGTCAGTTATTGAACGATTTGTCGTTATCCGGAAGATCTTCGGAAACGGCAAGTATGCAGGACTGGCCATCGAATTGGATCTTGTCTGCGGAATACGCGGTAATCTTGATTTCGCCGGATTTGGTCCGAATCCGGGTGATGACATTCCGAATCGGTCCCCGTTGCTTCAACTGCGCGATCATCAACGCTCGATCCTTCGGGTCTTCCCAGATCCTAAGTTCGCCGACTGTACGTCCGATCACTTCGGTGCGGGAATAGCCGTATCGCCGCTCGAATGCGGTATTCACATCTACAAATCGCCCTTCATTGACTGTCGTGATAGAAAACGGAATCGGGCTGGAACGGAAGACCTTTTGAAATTTGTCTTCGGATACTCTGCGTCCTTCCTCTGACTGTTCGAGCGCTTTCTCTGTTTGGCGAAGATCCGTCAGACGCCGCTGAAGTTCGGACCCATATATCTCAGCACGCTCGTAGAGGCGAGAATTCTGGATCGCTGCCGCGGCGGGTATTGCCAATAATTGCGTGCGCCGAAGGTGGTCTTGAGTGAAGGCATTTGGCTGGGTATGGCCCACTGAAAGCAGACCCAAAGTTTGCCGGGAAGCAACCAGAGGGACGCAAAGCCATGATCGGATGTCGGAATGGCCCTTGAAGCTGGGCCATTCTTTCTCGTCTCTCGTGTCGGCGAGCAAGAGACTATTCTGGGTCGTCAATATGCGCAGCAGGAACGGGGAGTCTGCAGCGTCGAGGGTCAGTGGATATTCCGGAGCCTTCATGGGAACCTCGTGACGCAGTTTTTCCCGTGCCACAAGAAGCTGCGTCTCGCCCTCTAAGAGCAACACGCGTGCGCATTCACCCGGAACAAGTTCCAACAAGGACTGAAGCAATTTGTCCAGGACAAAGTCCATCCGAAGATCTGCGGTCAGCGCGAGAGTGGCCATGCATAGAGCATCGGATTCTGCCCTTGCGGACTCGGCTGCCCCCAGGTGCTTGGCAATCCTTTCCTCTGCTTCCTTGAGCGCAGTGATTTCCTGAGCCGTTCCGACAAGACGGTAGATTCTGCCGGCGTCATCCCGTGCCGGGAAGCCATGCACCGTCACCCATCGCACTTCCCCGTCGGCACGCACGATCCGAAATCTTTCATCGAAGTGTCCGGTCTGGGTTGCCTCACCCAGTTTCGTAAGCACATGAACTCGATCTTCGGGATGGATGAGATCTTCGTACGAAGACGGAGTTTCCAGCAGACTCTGGCACGAACGCCCGGTAATCGTCTCGTAAGCCGCGTTCACGTAGAGGGCCTTCTTGGTCTCCGCGTCAATCACCCAGACGATTTCCTGAATGTTGTCCGCCATCTCCTGGAGCCGTTCTTCGGTATCGAGTTGTATTTGTTGCGCACGCTGCAAAGATCTGGTGTAGAGGACAATCAGAACGGAGAGAACAGCGGCTCCAAAGAGCAAGAAAGCGGAGAATACGTCGAGCGCCCGAAGCTTGGTCCTGAATACCACTAGCCCCACAGCGAGCAAGACCGCGCAAACAACTATGGAAATGAAGGGCCAGCGAGGATAAGCCATCCATCTACGGGGGGATTCTCGCCGAGGTGGGTCAACTTGACGCATTGCTTTTTCGGCGGAGCTGCGTCCGCCAGTGCGACCACCTGCAGATTGGCAGTGAGTTGCCACGCTTGTGCCGAAAGCGTCACAAGCGCCGCAGTTTGGGCCGATATTACGCGTCTGTATCCAATGGGTCAAGAAGGCGGCTTTTAAGCCGCATCCTGAGGGGCGCGACCAGCTACCGTATCGCGTCCCGACTCTATCGCAATGATCGCGAAAATCAGGTCAGCGGGACATCACAGCAGGAGTACTCTTCTCGACCGCCTGTAAATCTAGGTCACTTGGGATGGAAAACTTTACTCTTGTTGTTCCGTCTCGGCTGGTGTATGCACTCGCACCGAGAATGACTTGCTCCTCAGACGAGATCTCTCGATCTGAATTTCTTGTGGTTCCCGTGATTCGTGACAAAACCCAGTTCGCCACTGCTGCAGTTCTGCGGTCTTTATTTTCGATCTGCATCACACTGCTGGGTTTATCGAAGCATCCGACTACAAGTTCCCCGTCAATGACACCGCAAATTGCCAATTGGTCGTCGCTGCACGTGATCTCCCCTCCAGGCGGATTCGCACAAGAACACTTTTTCTCCATTGATTACCTCCTCAGGAAACTTTAAGAACATATGTGTTGCCGACTTTCTCGGCTGTGAATGGCCGACCGGTTCCGCTTACGGACAAGAGCCGTGCGGCTTGCATAAGCTCTAGGTACGATTTTCCAACGAGCGTCTGACTCTTGAGTTTTGCGCTGAGTTCTTCGGGTGTGAAGCCTTGGTAGTCAACCGCAGATTTGTCTTTTCCCGCCAACGTGTTAACCACGTCTTTGAAACTCCACCCTTCCGGAATGTCGAGAGAAAGGCTGTCTTCCGCTGTTATCCCGGGTGGCGGGAACAGTTTCTGGTAGCTGAACCAGATGGCGAAAAAGATAGCGAATCCTGCGGTCCCGGAGAGCGCGATTCGGCTGGTGGGGGATGTCCAACTCGCATCAAAAATGGAACTGCCTGATAGGAAGCCGCCGGCAAAACCCGATGTCAGAGAAGTGAGAAACTGAAGGATGGCCCGACGCGTGCTGTTTTGTTTAAGTTCGACGAAGTAGGAAATGATGAGGAACGCAACCAGGGCGACGAGAAAGCCGAAGCCAATCCAGAGTTGCGGCGTCATATGGGCGGGCTGCTGTTGAGCTGGCAGCTGAGTTGTGCCGATCTGCATTGCGTCCACCTGTAAATATCTACGGCTTAACTAGAAGGCATGTCCCTTCGGCAATCTATGTCGCTCACCGCGCATCACCGAAGACGCGTCGGCAAGTATATCAATGGTGGATCGCGGCGCCGCACAAATGTGACAGGAGATCACTGCCGTGCCGACGTCTGCACGAGTCCCGAGAATACATCGACCTTCACTTGAACTGGTTTGAAGTAGAAGTCTAGAGATCGCAGGTTTGTGCTCGTCGTCACTCCCGCCTTGCGTAGGTGAAGTAGCGTCACCGATTTGCCATCCTGGGACTTCGTGAACTGAATCTCTCGGTCTTTGAAGAAGACCTTGGTCAGAGCATCGAGTCCGAGTCCAGTTACCAGCGCGGTATCGTCCAGTTTCAGCACCGTGGAAGTTACCACGGGTGTTGGCCCGGAGTCAGGGACGGTGACCGGTGGAATTGAAATCGCCTCTGGAGCCTCGCCGGATCGTGTAATCACCAAGAACTTATACTGCGTCAACTGATCCTTGGTCAGTGAGACATAGCGCATGCTTTGTGCTGTATCGGTCTGCGCAGTCCCATCGGCGATTGTGTCCAGCGAGACCGGCGGATCGACGCTTACACTTCCGAATCGGCTCCCGTACAGCAAAAACTCCGCGCCATCCTTGGTTGCCTTGAGCAAGACGAGGCGATCTGCCTGACTAAGCGAACTGACGCGGGCCAACGCAATCAGAGGAAACTGCAGCGTTCTCAGAAGGACTTGCAAAAAGCGGCTTCAACGTGACAACCGGATAAGACAGCAGCGTCGCGGTCGGAAGAGTTAGGCCGAGCGTCTTGTGCTGTCCGGTCACGGTTTTTCCTTGGATCTGATAGTCAGGACACGAATCAGCTGTCGGCAATAGTGGCTCCCGATCGAGCGGAGCATCGGCGAGTCCGTAGACTTTTCCCGCAATCAGGAGCAGCATCGGATCGGGATCCGGCCGCATGCCGACCGCTTGCTGGTTAGGGTCGGGTTTTTCGCAGTATGACACCAGCACATGACTGAACGTCGAGTCCAACGCACTGATCACCGGTGATTCGTTCGCCAACGAAATGTGCCGGGCTCGGTCAATCAGCAACTCCGACTCTTCTCCGCTCCTTGACACCAAAAAAGCTCGCTTGGTCATGAGATCGGAAGCTGCCGCCACTAGCCGAAGAGAATCCGGCTCTCGGATTAATCCTGACGGAGCATCCGCAAGGACGGCATTGCCTATACGGACATAAGTTCCTCCAAGAAAGCTACCTTTCAGCTTCACCAGAACCTGCCCGTTACCAAGATCCTCAACACTCTGTGCAGTCAGCACGGGTTTGATGTCATTCAGCCGGTAAGCGAGAACGGGATATCTATATAGCAGTGCTTGGTGTTCGTTCAGTTCCTCGCCCAGCAGCCCGGTCTTCCGATCGAAGTGACGCCACGTAGTGCGGACCGCCAGTTCCCCATATTGCATTGTAGAGTCCGTTGTAGGGAAGGCAATCTGTGCAACCATTTTGCGTCGCTCCGGCCCGACAAACCGTTTTCCAAGCACTGGACGAAAGACCCATCGGATTCCCAGGCAGCGATGGGGTACACAATACGCCTCCTGGTCATCGGGTGAGGGTTGAAACACTTGTGCCAGTGTGTCCTGGTCTTGGACCAAAAAGTATTGGTTATGTCCGGTGAGAAATCCGCCAGACGCTCCAAGGAATGCGGTCGCTATGCCTGCGCCCAAGCTTACCGACGTGTTACGGACCGCCGCCACATTGAATGTCGTTTCGCTTGGCATCAGCGCAGTGACCGCTGGCGGGACGTCTCCCAATTCCTCGCAATTTGCGACGATCACTTCCACGACTGCAGCAGCGTTCTCTTTCCTCCTCAGCAGGGGCTACGGTTACATCGAAACCAACTGTGGCCCGTGTCCGCATCTTGGTTTTCGTGTCTCCCAATATTCGGACCGTGCGGTCGGAAAGCGCCCCCTCGTCTTCCAGGAGCTCTGTGCTCAGCCTTGAGGCCAATTGCAACTGCTCGGACAAAATGGCCGAGGATTGCACTGAAAACCCGGTAGTTACCGCCGGCGTCACCGCTTGCGGAGTAGACACCGGAGCCGTTACGCTCGGCTGCGTAGTAACCGTCTGATTTGTAGTCGGGTTCGACGTTGCCTGGGTGACACCTTGGTTAGTTGTGACCGGCACTGCCACCCCGTTACTCGCTGTACTCCCCGTACTGGTGGTGTTCGTCTGGATCGTCTGCACGTTTGGGATCCCGGCTGTCGTCACGGTCTGGTTGGTCCCTGGGCCTTGTATGTTGAACGAGCCCGACGTATATGTCTGGTTTACCCCGGTCACGTTCCCCAGGTGCGAGGTCAACGAGCCTTGGTCGAAACCCGAAAGCGCAGCCAGGCGCGCAAAATTTGTTTCTAATTGTTGCTGCAGCACTGCGTCGTCGTAAATCTTTGGCGATTCCACCAGAATTCCCTTCGGCTGATCGAGTGTTCCGCTAAGAAAGCACGGATCAGGGTGGAACAAAACGGGAGGAGTTGGGATTGAAACGGGGGCTTGCGATTGGCCTCCGCACGATGTACAGGCCACGGTGATCATCATGAAGCCTGCAATCAGTCGGTTGAACATTTGTCCTCCTCTAGTTAAGGGCATGGTCCAATCGGGCAAGGGGTAATGAATGGAGCGTTGGGGTCGAGGCAGAGAGCTTTTACGTTTACCCCGATAGTTACCCATGTCCCTATCACCTCCGCGCAATCACCTTCGTGCCAATTGGCATTCTGTAGAAGGGTTGTTGCGCCGGTTGTATCCGGCGGTCCTCCTGCGCAAAGCGCAAGAAGTACCCAGAAACCCGGGTTTGGAGGCTCACACGGGCATGGACCGAGCCGACTGTCGTTGTTAACGTAATGGAGCTTGCCCCGAAGAGTAACTGTTTCCAATGAAATGCCTCCATCCTCTGGATGAACCCAACTCAACCTTTTCCATAGGAAAACGGCACGACGCGGGCGAGAGGAGTCGAGCATAGGTGCATGTCCGGCATGGTTCTCAACGACTCCGGACACACATCTCAGTCGACGCCTGTGTCGCGCCTAGAGCAAAATTAGTTCCTAGGGAAACCGGCGAGAAGAAGCCCCCTCGGATGCGAAACTTGGTGCAAGTTTCACACTTCCGTTCGCCGATTAGCGTTCAAAATATTCCCACAACGGTAGAAATGTCAACGACCAAATTTAATCAATGTGAGCTTAGGATTCGAGGAGAACCTTGATAATGAGGTGAGCCATCTCAACTTGCGTCGGATTGGATCAGCGGACTACAGAAGCTTGTCATATGCGCCGGCAGAGATTAGACGTTTGATCTCTACTCTAAATCGCGGCCCATTGCCATGTTCCTGCTTTTCGTCGCGACGATGGCTCTGAAGAAAAAGTTTCGAATGAGCCATTTCGTGCAGCAAGAGAATGCGGACCAATTTCTCAGAGCGAAGGATGTCGTCTGAGATTTCGATGAAGCTGAATAGGCCGAGGGACGCTATTTGGGGCAATTTGTGTTTTATTTCAATGCCTAATACCAACCGTTCATTCTTGAAATATCTCTTTTCGTAAGAGCGAACCCAACGCATCATCTGACGAATGGTTACCGGCTTGCCGGACCAACTCTCACCAAGTATCGATTTCAAGCTAATTGCCATGCAAGTGGCAGTATATGGGCTTGTGGCTCCGATATGATGGCGTTGGCCCTCAAAAGTGAAAAATCAAGAACGATTCAAAGCAGAGTTCCATCCACACGCCGAAGCGCGTTTCATCGAATTGGCGCAAGAAGCGCTGAAATCTGTAAGGTCGTTTGGAAGCGCCAGGAGTTCGTCGAGCGGTACAGCAGAGATTCACCCGGTTGCCAATATCACTGCGGACGACGTCATCGGAGAAATTAGGGTCGTCGAATCGTCTTCTAACCTATTGCTTGAAGAAAGAGGACGCTATTGGACCTCCAATGGCCTGCGTGTCGGTTGGGAGGGGCCTGAATTCGATGCCATCAAGGACCTAGTTCGGAAGTTTGAAAACGCGACACCCATACCCGAATAAAGGCGGAGGTCAACAAGGCCAGGGAAATAGCGCAGTCTGACGCAAGCGAAGGGACGAACATGTATTGTCCGATTTAACGGACACTCTCAGGCAATTCCCGCAGTTTGGCAAAAATCCTTCGCCTCGAATTAAGAAAGTCCTTGAAGATGTTCAGGAAGATTGGTCCTCTTACCTGTTCCCCGGCAGCGATGAATCGACCGATCTCGGAATCTGAAGAAAGCTTGGCTCAGCGTCTGCTTAGACTACTGCCAAGGCGTCTTACCAGCTCGGAGGACGCTCAGAGTCTCACAGCGTTCACTGGGCGCGGGAATAACGGTGCACGATCGAGGCGGTCCGTAGAATGGGATTCGGGATCAGACGACCCGGGGGTGAGACGCTCATTCCTCGCTGGATACAAGCAGTAAGCGATAGTATTTGCGTAGCCGTTTAACATCGTCAGTCTCGATGAGCCGATGGATCTTGGCGCGGAGCGCCTCGGCACTGTCATCAATGCCCTCAACGAAGAATAGATCATTCACAGACATATCGAACTCGCGAGCGATTTGGACGATTACGTCCAACGGAGGCATGATCCGGCCTGTCTCGACACGTGTGATGTAATTGGCTTCTTTTCCAATCCTTTCCTCCAGTTTAGTCTGGCTGAGTCCTTTGGCTTCCCGCAACATTCTGAGGCGTTCCCGAAACGGCTTGGTGTCATCCGAACTCATCGTATCAGGGACGTTAGCGACAACCAGGAGTGGAATGAACGACGCAATAGGTATTTTTATGTTGATATTTAATACGTAATAAGTATTATCTTGAGGATGACCGCCCAGATCTCATCGGGCGGAATATCGCGGGGATTGCTCCATGCGTCGCACCAGATCCGATGGTCGGACCCTAAGGCAGTTTGCGAATCGAACAATCATCCGTATGGTAGGGCTCTGAATGCCACGCTCCACGGCGCTGATGTATGTCCTGTCGATTCCGCTCTCCATGAATAAATCCATTTGCGACATCCCTCTATTTTTACGAACCTGCCGCAAGACTTCGCCAAACGCTCTTTCTGGTCCTGATCGAGGTTGAACTTGTTTGCGACCCTTGGCCATCTCGGTACTATTGTTCGGGACTTGATGGTCATAAGCCAACGGATCATAACCAACATTTATTTACCCGTGTTTTCGGAGGCAGCATGAGTTCTTCTGCTGCCCGCTACTTTCCGCGAGAGTTTGGAGAAGGGACGGTTTCAGCCCGAGCTGAAGCTGAGAACGTGCAAAGGTTGTCGCCGCCGGCGGCTACGGCTCACGAGTGCGACCAAGAGAGCTCGACATCCACTCCGGAAAGAGCTGCTACTGATAGCGTCGCTTCCCAAGCCGGTCCTTCCGACGAAGCCCTGATGGCTCGCACCGTCGATGGAGATAAGGAGGCTTTGGGTTGCCTTTTTCGCCGTTATGCCCGGTTGGTACGGGCGGTCGGGTACAAGGTCCTCAGGGACGATTCGGAAGCGGACGACTTGCTCCAAGACGTTTTTCTCTTCATCCATCAGAAAAGCGCGGTGTTTGATAGCTCCAAAAGTTCGCCCCGTTCGTGGATCGTCCAGATGGCCTATCATCGTGCAATCGACCGCCGTCGCTATCTGGATTCACGACATTTCTATGCCCAAGTCGATCTGGAAGATGTTGGAAACGAATTGAGCGGCCCAGGCTCGAAAGCAGCGCGATATGAAAACTCGATCGAAGAGGTGCTCGCAGGGCTTGGATTGAGAAAGGCATTTGGAGTTCTCTCTGAGATCCAGCGTCAAACCCTGGGGCTTCATTTACTCGACGGGTACACGTTTGAAGAAATCGCAGTGAAATTGGACCAGTCCCGAGGAAATGTAAAGCACCATTATTTTCGGGGATTGGAAAAACTACGGAAACAACTTTTTACGCAGGGCAAATGAGCAGTATCATAGGAGGCGTTATTCATCCGAGGAGCAGGGGCGTTGTCTCACACCGAACCCCATGACGAGTTCCTAGAACTCTGCGCCATTTCAACCTCGGGCCAACTGAGTGAGGAAGACCAGAGAAGACTACAGGAGCATCTTGCCGGTTGCTCCTCCTGCCGTAACTGCCCTGCAGCAATACGAAGCGATCATCCGCCACGCAATCCCGGCGATAGGAGCAGAAGAGACACCAGAACATTTGGAAGCGGCGGGGGCTTGGTCGGAGAAGCAGGCAGAGTCCGCTCTATTCGCCCGCATAGCACGAGATGAGGGGGGGGGCGGAATCGAGCGTACCGGCCCGATTCCGCCCCATGGTGAAACTAGCTCTCGTCGAGTCCTCGCTCCCGAAAGCGCCGCCGCTTGGCGCAGTGTGTGGACCCTCTATGCCGCCGGAATACTGCTTTTCGTCGCTCTCGGTGTGTGCGCTTATCAGGTCGGCATTCGGCGGGGGGTAAACGTTTCGAACATTTCATCGACCCGTCCAGATGCGCAAAGCCTGACTTCATTGGCAGAGAAGTTAAGTGACGCCAGCCACGAACGCGAGGTTGCGCGCGCCGAAGTCGAACAACGTGACAAGTTGGTCGCCGATCTGCGTCGGCAGTTGGAACAACAGCTCGCGAAGATGGACCAAATGAAGGCGGCGCAGGAGCAGTCGGACGTTGCGCTACGCAACGCAGACGCTGGACGACAGGAACTCATCCAGAAGCAGACTGAGGCGGAACAGAAGTTCAACGCCGCGCAGTTGTCCGCGCAGGCGTTGCAGACGGAGCTCGATTCAATTGCAGAGCAGCCTTCCCAAGATGCGAAGCGGGCGGCAACGCTGGACGCAAGAGTCAACGAGCTGACGAACCTGCTGCGCCAGCGTGACGCTACCGTGGATCAACAACAGGAATTGCTCGCGCACGACCGTGACATTCGGGAACTTATGGGTGCGCGGGATCTGTATGTCGCGGAAGTCTACGACGTGGCCCGTACCGGAGCGACCCAGAAACCTTATGGGCGCGTGTTCTACACGAAGGGGAAATCTCTGATCTTCTATGCCTATGACTTGGATCAGCAGACTGTAGCGAAGAAGGCCAGCACGTTCCAGGTGTGGGGTCAGCGCGGATCGGAGCGGGAGCAGGCATTCCCCCTTGGTATCTTCTACGAGGACAATGCTTCAAAAAAGCGGTGGGTCTTGAAACTGGACGACCCGAAACTGCTAGCACAAGTTGATGCCGTGTTCGTTACGATCGAGCCGAATGGTGGCAGTCGCAAACCAAGCGGCAAACCCCTGCTCTTTGCTTATCTGCGAGTCGACCCAAATCATCCTTAATCCTTAATCGCGGTTGCATCTTTCCTGGCTCTTGCACGCTTCAAACTAATTAAGGAAGGAGCGGTACCAAGTGAGCCCCCTCTCCGTAGACCCGAATAGGATTTCCGAATCCGTCGGCCACAGGAGAATCACCGTGCGCGTGCGCTGCCCCGGCATCGCTTGTCTTTTCGCTTTGCCATGTCGCTTGCCCTCCCCCTAACGGCACAGTCCCCCAATGGAACCATTAACGGCCGCGTGCTCGATCCATCCAACAAGGTGATCGGCGGGGCCGACCTTCTGGTGATAAACGATGCCACAGGCGTGAAGTATTCTGGAAAGACCAATGAGGACGGCATCTATGTGGTGCCGAATCTCCCGCCGGGACCGTACCGGCTTCAGGTTTCCAAGGTGGGATTCAAGACACTCATCAAGCCCGATATTATTCTCAACATTCAGGACGCGCTGTCTATCAACTTTACGCTGCCGGTAGGAGCTGTTTTCGAGACAGTGACAGTTGAAGGCGGCGCGTCGATGATCAACACCACAGATGCGTCGGTCAGTACGGTGATCGATCACACCTACGTGGAAAACATGCCGCTGAATGGACGCAGCTTCCAGGATTTGATTCTGCTTACGCCGGGCGTTGTGACGCAACAGCCCTCAACAGGCTGGTGCCGGCTAGGTCAAACAGGTGAGTTTAGTGTGAATGGTCAGCGCATCGGAGTCTAACTACTACACAGTGGATGGTGTGAGTGCCAATGTGGGAGCGGTAGCGGGTGGCGGCATGACAGGGGCCGGTGCGAGTGGTTCTGTTGCCGGCGCGACGGCATTGGGAACCACGCAAGCCCTGGTTTCCGTGGATGACCTCCAGGAGTTTCGTGTGCAGAGTTCGACCTATTCGGCCGAGTACGGGCGCAATCCGGGCGGGCAGTTCGCGTTTGAGACGAAATCGGGTACGAATCAATGGCATGGCACGGCATATGACTATTTGCGAAACGGCTACTTCGACGCCAACGATTGGTTCAACGACTACCTCGGCGTGGCGGAACCCGCCGCTTCGACAAAACGATTTTGGCGGTACATTTGGCGGACCAGTGGACATTCCGGGCCTATATCACGGCAAGGACAGAGCGTTCTTCTTTGTGTCGTATGAAGGGCTGCGCCTTATTGCGCCACAGCCTGCTGCACACTACGACGTACCGGATGCCGCGTTGCGCGCGAATACCCCTGCGCCTCTTAATCAGGTGCTGAATGCCTTTCCTGTGCAAAGCCCCAACGGGATTGATGACACAGTGAATGGCATTGCCCAATTCATAGGCAGCTGGTCGAACCCGGCTTCACTCAATTCCACCAGCGTACGGTTCGACGATGTTCTGAACGACAAGCTGAGATTCTTCTTCCGGTTCAGCGACACGGGCTCCAGCTCGGCGACTCGTGCACCTGGTGGTTTCAGTCCAACGATGGACGAAACCGCAGCTTATACCATGCGAACATACACGGCTGGCGTGACCGGCATTCTCTCAAGCCACCTCAGTAACGATCTGCGCCTCAATTACACTTCAAACGAAACAACGAACGTTTGGGCCATCGATGCGTTCGGGGGGGGCACGCCCGTCAATTTGGCACAGCTTGCGGGACTAGGTCCCGGGGCGTCAGCTTCAGTTGGTCTCATATACGGCGGATACAACAGGGTTTCCTTAGAGCAGCAGAAAGTGACCGGCGCTCAGCGGCAGTGGAACTTGGTGGAGACGGCGAGTCTGTCACGGGGGCACCACCAGATTAAGTTTGGTGTAGATTTTCGCAGACTGACGCCTTTTGCAACACAGCAGAATCCGAACTTGGTCTACTACTACTTCAGTGAAGCTTCAGTCGAAGCGAATAGTACGACGCTGACAGTTGCGCAAGCCACTGCTCCCATCTACCCGTTGTATAACAACTTTTCGGTCTTTGCGCAGGACGAATGGAAAGTGTCGCGGCGTTTTAACCTATCCTTCGGGTTGCGTTGGGACGCAAACCCCGCCCCGGGCGTGACGGAAGGATTGATGCCGTATACGATTCAGGGAACAAACTCCAGCAACTGGGCATTGGCGCCGCAAGGAACACCGCTTTGGCAAACAACTTGGTTCAACTTTGCGCCCCGTTTGGGTGCTGCGTACGTCCTCCGTAGCACGCGTGGCAAGGAGACGGTAGTGCGTGGCGGAGGCGGTGTTTTTTACGATACTGGGCAGCAATTTGGCTCTTATAGCTTCAATGGGCCCGGATCTGATGCATACGTTTTCTTGTTCGGATTGCCATTTCCTGGTGGCGCGGCAGGACAGGTTCCTCCGATCGTAAATCCGCCTGCGGGGCTTCAAAACGCTGATTACGGCTTTAACGCACACCTGCAATTGCCATACACGCTTCAGTGGAATGCCAGCATCGAGCAAGCATTCGGCTCGTCACAGGCTCTCACCGTCTCTTATGTCGGTTCGCATGCGTCGAGATTACTGCGTCAAAATGACATTTCTACGCCTAGCAGTCCGAACGCAACCGAGTTTATCTTCTTTGAAAATGGACTTACATCCGACTACGATGCTTTGCAGGTTCAATTCCGTCGCAGATTGACGAGGGGGATGACTGCCCTAGGCTCCTATACATGGGCTCACTGTTTGGACTACGGCTCCAACAACTTTTCCTTCGGGTACCAGCGCGGGAACTGTGACTTCGACATCCGGAACAATCTCTCGGTTGCATTCTCATATGATCTGCCGAACGTGGGACACAGTGGCCTTGTGAACACCGTGCTGCATCACTGGGGCGTCGATGACCGCTTTACCGCACGAACATCGTTCCCAGTAACCTTAAACGGGAATCAGCTCCTGCAACCGAATGGGCAGTTCTACAATGCGGGGCTAAGCCTTGTTCCGGGCCAGCCGGGCTATCTCTACGGTACGAACTGCGCTTCCATCCTCCAAGGGTTGGGTGACCTTAACCCAGGCCAAGAATGTCCGGGAGGCAAGGCGATTAATCCCAATGCGTTCGTTAACGTAAATTCCGGCCTTGGAGATGCTCCGCGAAACTTCGCGAGGGGATTCGATGCGGTGCAGATGGACTTGGCTGTCCGGCGTGAATTCCCGATTTACGAGAAACTGAAGCTGCAATTCCGCGCGGAGACTTTCAATATTTTCAATCACCCGAATTTTGGAACAATCAATTCGGACCTCTGTTCCGGGCCTGGATGCACCTTTGGTCAAGCAACGGCCACGCTCGCAAGCTCCCTGGGCGTCCTTAGCCCGTTGTACCAACAAGGCGGCCCGCGCTCGATGCAGTTCGCGCTGAAGTTAATTTTCTAGCGTCACTCAAAAGTTGAGAGCTGAGACCTACACCCGACCACGACACGTTGACTCCCCTTGGCTGCTCTACAGGCTGGTTCGACGATCACAAGTGTTTTTGTCACCCCCAAGGGGCCTTGCAATAATGCCCGGTAGATTCTCACCAGTCACTCGTCACCAGTCGCTGATTGCTTCTCTTCCATCCATACTGATTCTACTTTGCTTCCTCTCTTTGACCGTCAGACACTGTCGCGCACAACAGGTCGCGCGGCTATTCACCGTGGAAGACGACATTCGACTGGCACTTTTTGACGATCCAAACGGACAGTCAGGCAAGGTGTCATTTTCACCCGATGGAAACTATTTCGTCGTCAAGACCGAACGCGGACGATTGGACATAAACCGTGTCGAGGATTCTGTTCGTTTTTACCATACCCAGGATGTCAAATATCTTCTCGATCATCCCGAGGCATCACTGCCGTCGCCTGTTTGGACTGTCGAACGCACGGGCAAGAAAGGTAACATCATCGATGGATGGCGTTGGCTTGCCGATTCGAGCGCGATAGCCTTTATGGAATCCACCGAAAACGGCAATCATCGGCTTTTTCTGGCCGAGCTCAAGAACAAGAAAGTCGAGCCCCTGACTCCCGCAACGGAGGCGGTCAAGGCTTTCGATGTCCGCGACCGGCAGCACTATGTTTACATCGTTGCCGATCCGGCGGAACAAGAGAAAAAGATGGCGGAACGTGAGTCGGCCTCTGTTGTGGCCACAGGACGGTCCTTGTTTGAACTGATTCTTCCGGACAATCCGATTACAGGACTCATCGCTCCCTCCAGCATTTCTCTTTGGGCAGTTATTGGAAGTAAACGTTTCGAAGTAAAGAAGGACGGCGCACCGCTCGCTAACTTCGGAAGCTTTGCGCTCTCGCCCGACGGAATATCTCTGGTCACGACACTGCCGGTTCTCGATGTTCCATCCGCGTGGGAGACGCTCTACCCCCCGCCACCATATACGACTTCTAGGAATCGCATTCATGCCGGGCACTATGATGCGAAGTCGAGCCATGTACATCAGTACGTCCTGGTTGATTTGGAGACAGGCGCAATTCAATCCTTGACGGACGCGCCGATTGCGGATGGCGCAGGTTGGATAGCGTACGGCGATCCCAGTTGGTCGAGCGACGGCCGCGAAATCCTGCTACCGAATACTTTTCTCAAATCGAGAGAAAATGAGCCCTCGCGCCCATGCGTGGCCGACATGAATGTATCTTCCGGCGCGAGCACATGCGTGGAAGTGTTGAAGGCCTATAAGACCGAAACGAGCGTCGAAGCAGGCTACCGCTTGGTCTGGCGCGCGCGCTTTGCTGGTGGTACGGACCGTGCGATGGTGGCGTTTATTAGCCACGAGGATCAGTCGTTCGGAACCACCGAATATCAACGCACAAACGACACATGGCAATCCGTAAGGGAGATCAAAGGCCTATTTCCGGCGGAACACAACGGGCTCGAAGTGAACGTGAAGCAAGGGCTGAATGACCCTCCGGTGCTGGTTGCAAAAAACGAACAGACATCGCGGGTTGTTTTTGATCCCAATCCGCAGCTCAAGAATATTGAGCTGGGCGAGGCCACTGTATACACATGGAAGGACGAAAAAGGGCGGGAATGGAAAGGTGGGCTGTACAAGCCCTGGAATTACAAACCAGGCCAGCGGTATCCGCTGGTGCTTCAGACACACGGATTCAGCGAATCAGAGTTCCGGCCCTCAGGTGTATCCCCAACAGCCTATGCAGCAAGGGCATTGGCTGCGAAGGGGATAGTTGTTCTACAGACAGCCACGGGAGTCGCAGGAGCGAGTTGTCCAGTCATCACGCCTGAGGAAGGACCTTGTTATGTTGCGATGTTGGAATCCGCTGCAGCGCAACTTGTATCGGATGGCGTCGCAGACCCGGAGAGAATCGGCATCATCGGATTCAGCCGCTATTGCTTTGCGGTGATGGAAATGCTGACAACAAGTTCTCTTCATCTCAAAGCTGCGTCGGTCACAGACGGAGTGGTGTTCGATTACTCGCAGTACATATTTTTTGCGGACCGCGTCTCAGGCGAAGCAGATCGAGTGATTGGCGCGCCGCCATTTGGGCAAGGCTTACAGCAATGGCTGAAGCGATCCCCAGGCTTCAACCTCGACAAAATCAACACACCCTTGCTAGTCGTTGGAGAAGGTCCCATCAGCTTGATGTCTATGTGGCAGCCATACGCGGGACTTCACTATTTGAACAAGCCTGTGGATCTAATGATGTTGAATACCGACGAGCACGTTCTGACCAATCCAGCCGTGCGGTTAGCGTCGCAGGGCGGTTCGGTGGATTGGTTTCGTTTTTGGTTGCAAGAGTATGAAGATCCCAATCCCGCAAAAGCCGAGCAGTATGCCCGCTGGCGCGGTTTGCGGAAACTACACAAAGAGAACGGGCACGTCGATTAATTTGTAATCGGTAATTCGCTAAAAAACCAGCCAATAGAGCTTGTGGCTGCTATTCCCAGTCTTCGTACGTGGGCATCGGTTCGTTGTAAGCAATGCCCTCCATTAGCGATCCAAATGGTTTACCGACAGGTCCTCCCTCAATTGCATAAATCGCAGGAGTCGGCGGAGATAGTTTTGGTGTCTCGTATTTCAAGGTAGTCTCTTGGAGTTATTGAACCAGTTTAGAATAACCACCGGAGCATCCATAAATTTGGACACCCCGGTAGGTGTTTAGTTACTCCCAGTCTGCATAGCCAGCGATAACTTCATCGAATACTGTGCCATCGCCCTGGTTGCCATTTGGCTTCGATTGTGGATCGCCGGCTTGAATAGCATTGATCGCAGGCGTCAATACTGTCATTTCTGGAGTTTCGTATTTCATGGTTTTTTCCTCTCTTTTCTTTGTTAAAGTCTACGTACATTAGCTAGCTAGCTAAACTTTTGGGCCGAACGGGCGACTCGAGTTCCTTAACCTCCAGAGATGAGAAGTATTCTTGTCTCTTTGTTGACTCTGAGCTCGTCAGGACTCTTAGAAGCGTGATGTGGCGAAGCCAGGATTCCAGCGTCAGGGTGCGATTGAGCCTGGGAACGTCTTCGTTGCGCCGGGCTTTCTGCAGTGCCTCCGCAAATCGGTCTGGGTCTACGATCCCGATGGCGCCGCTGACGATATGCTGCCCTATCTCAGGCAAGTGAGGTGGTTCTTTGGGGCTGCCTTTCGGCAACTCCTGGGGAACAGCCTCCCTCTTCTTTCGGTTCAGGATTTCGTCGGGGACGATGCCGACGAGAGCGCGCTTCATGAGGGACCGGCGCTGGCCCACGCGAACGATTTGTTCGCGGGGGATGGCGTACATAAATTCCAGCAGATCCCGGTCATAGTACGGATAGCGTATGTCGCGGAGCAGTTCTCGTCGTAGGCCACAGTACGCCACGAACCTCCGAGTGGCCGAAAGATTATCGATGTGGTTCTGAAAGCTGGGCAAGGGGCCGAGCAGTTTGATTCTGGAGTAATAGCCGTGGAAGGCGGCGCGATTGCGGCGCGTGAAGTCGGGGTTAAACCAGGGAGCGGATGGAGTTACATATTCTGGTATGTCTTGAGGGGTGAATCCTCGAACGGCGTCCCAGAGCAGAGTGAGTCGTTCTTTTCTCATTTTCGCAGCCCAGGCTTTCAGTTGGCGATGGAGCGTGAAGAAATGAGCTCTCGCGAGGAGATTTTGGAATTCCGGCGTAGGCGTGGGCACGCCGTCGCCTGTAACTTCGCCTCCGATGCCGGAGAGGGTGACGCGGTAACCTTGGGACTTTATGTAGGCTGCATTTTGCTTGAGAAATTCGGAAGTGCGGCTGTTGGGGATTGGAGTTGCAGCAAGGCGATCACTTGCAAATTCGGCGCCGAATGGTTTTGGGCGAGTGGTCTTCTTCTGAGTGCAACGGCATTAATGTGGTGGCCGACGCGGCCGCGTTTCTCTTCGACTTTTGTGAAATGAGGAAGTTCGCCCCAATTGGGTTTGGATTCGTCGAACCAAGAGATGGTGTCGAGGCGGGGGCATTGGGCTTGACCTTGGGCAATGACTAGATCCGCCATGCAGACGATGGAAGAAGAGTCCATGCCGCCAGAAAGTTCGGCGAGGACGGGGCGATCAGAGCGGAGGCGGCGCTGGACGGCTGTGGCCAAGGCGGAGCGGAAATGTTCTTCGTATTCGGCGTCGGTGCGGTAGCGGATGCGCTTGCTAGGATCGAAATCCCAATATTTGCTGACGATGGTGCTTTCCGGGTCGGAGGAGCACGAACGAAGACGGCGGGACGGCATGGATGCCAACGTAGGGCGTGAGATGCGCGGCGGGGAACATTATGGCGAACCAGCCGGCGATGTACTCTTCGCAGATTTCGAAGGTTTTGCCCGCAAACAGGACGAGCGGATCGAGGACAGTGCTCCAGGTGACCTGGTTGGTGTCAAAAGAGTAGTAAAGATGGCGCGTGCCGATGGGGTCTTTGGCCAGGACTAACGGAGCGGCTGTTCGGGTTCCAGATGGACAGCGCCCAATCCCCGATCAGTTTGGCAAAGCAATTGGCCCCCCACTTTTCGTACGCTGCAGCGACGATGGCCACGTCCGTGGAATTGACGGTCAAAGAGTCGCGCAGCTCGCTGATGAGGTCAGCGCGATTGTCCAAGCGACCGTCCCAGGTGATGACAGCGCCAGACGGAGAAATATGTGGCTGCTTCTCGCGATGCGATTCCTTCGTGGTGTGGAAGGCGCGATAGAGGATCTTTATGCCGCCCTTGGAATACGATTCGTTGCTGTCGGGGCCGTAGGGAGCGAGAGTGGCGCTGACTTTCTCGATGTAGTCCGGGGCAGGCGGTTGGCCTTCGAAATTCCATCTTCCAAACTGGACACTCATGATTTGCTCCCTTGCTTCCCGTTCGATCTCGATATGTTCCTCGCGACCGTTCTTGTTAGCCTCATATGCGCTAGCCTTGTATAGAAGCCTGCCATCTCAGTCTTAGGCTTCAAGGTTGTGTCCAGGTTTATGATTCCCAAGGCGCGAAGATCCTTGAGCCACTCTTCGAGGCAGAGCGTACGCCTCAAAGTGATTATGGGGACTTCTTCGCCCCGCCGAACCTTCTGCAGGGCCTCCGAGATACGTTCTGGGTCCACAATTCCGAGCGAACTGCTAAGCATGTTCTGAGTCATCTCCGCGAAATGGGCCCAGTCGTTTGAGATGGCTACCATCGGTGACCGGGCAACAAATGCTTTCGTCTTCCTGTTCAGGATCTCGTCCGGGACGATACCGACGAGTGCGCGGCGCATGAGGGAACGTCGTTGGGTCGGGCGGACAAGTTGTTCCCGCGGGATCGCGAACATGAATTCCAGCAGGCCGCGATCCAGATAGGGATAGCGTTTTTCGAAGGGCGGTTCGAATGGCAAAGCGGTGCGCGCCAGTTGCCTTCGCAAGGCGTCGAGTGTGCCCACATTTTCCTGGAAGCTTGGCAGAGCACCGAATAACTTCGTCCTGGAGGGGTAGCCGGTCAGCGCGGCCCAATGGCGCTTCACAAAGCTGGACTGCAGCCATGGGGCCGGGCGCATGTATTTCGGGACACCCACGAGGGCGGGAGGGAAGAATCCACGGGCGGCTTCCCAGAACAGATGGAACCAGGGCTTTCTCTTTTCCAGCGCCCAGACTTTCAGCTGATGAGCGAGGGCGCCGAATTGTGCTCTTGCGAGAAGATTCTCAAGTTCGGGCGCGGGTGTTGGCACACCGCCCATGACTTCGTCGCCTCCGATGCCGGAAAGCACGACGCGATTTCCTTGCGAGGCCATACACATCCTGATTTGCGGAGAAGTGCGGCCATCGTAGCCGGGAGTTGGCACAAAGCGGCCGTGAGCAGATTCGGGCGGTGGTTCAGGCGCGGGGATTTTTTCCGGATCTTGCGCACCGACGTTGACGTGCCAGCCGGTGCGACCGCGCTTTTCTTCAACTTTGGTGAAATAGGGGCGCTCGTTCCAGTTGGGTTCGGAGTCGTCGATAGTAGGAGATGGTATCGAGGCGAGGCGTTTCGGCGGCGCCGCGGGCGACGATGGTATCGGCCATGCAGACGATGGACGAGGAGTCCCTGCCACCGCTGAGCTCGGCGAGAACGGGTCTATCGGAACGAAGTTTGCGCTGGACCGCTTTTGCGAAAACGGCGCGGAAGTGCTCCTCGTATTCAGCATCAGTGCGGTAACGGATTTTGTTCTTTGGGTCGAAATCCCAATACTTGCTCACTGCGTGTTTTCCGGGTCGGAGGAGCACGGACGAAGACGGCGGCACGGAGTGAATGCCGACGCAGGGTGTTAAATGCACGGCCGGAAACATAGAGAACCAACCGGCGATGTATTCTTCGTTGAGAGCGAAGGTTTTACCCGCAAGCCGGACGAGCGGATCGAGAATCGTGCTCCAAGTGACCTGATTGTTGTCGAAAGAGTAGTAAAGATGGCGCGTGCCGATGGGGTCTTTGGCCAGGATCAGCGAGCGGTTGCCAGGGTTCCAGATGGAGAGCGCCCAATCTCCGATGAGTTTGGCAAAGCAATTGGCGCCCCACTTTTCGTAGGCCGTTGCGACGATGGCCACGTCCGTGGAACCATTGGTCAAGGAATCGCTCAGTTCGCTGATGAGTTCAGCACGATTGTCCAAGCGGCCGTCCCAAGTGATCACGGCTCCGGAAGGAGAAATATGCGGCTGCTTCTCGCGACGCGATTCCTTCGTGGTGTGGAAGGCGCGATAGAGGATCCTTACGCCACCCTTGGAATAGGATTCGTTGCTATCGGGGCCGTAGGGAGCGAGAGCCGCGCTGACTTTCTCGATGTAGTCCGGGGCAGCCGGCTGGCCTTCGAAATTCCATCTTCCAAACTGGACGCTCATATAGTTGCCTTTGCCCAGAATCTTCAACTGTCGTTTATTAGCATCGATCCAAGACTGCGTACATTTCCGGCACGTACGGTTTGTCGTTGACCACGCGACCATCCACCTCGACCCAGGCATGCGCCTTGAATGGCAACTGTTGTGCCCCGATTACCATTTGTGCGAATATCCCGTGGCTCTTGAGGAGGCAACTCGTCGCTGCCGAGCGCTGCAAACAAAGCGCCTCTTTCCAGTACCAGATACAAGCCATGTCGACCGCCGAACAAATGCGTTCCACTGCGTCAGGAGCAGGCGTCGTCTTTCCCACCGGATAGTTGCGAACCTTGTCGTAGAGCGCCGCGAAATTACCTCGCGCCAAGTAGAGATCGAAGTGAATCAGCTTCAAGTACGCTTTCAAAACAAGAAACGACATGGTGCACACCTCATTCACACCGCCAGCTGCAACTGGTGACAGTTCATTCCCGCCCTGCCCGAGCACAATGGCGCGATAGGTCTCCCGATCGGACTGTTGTGTCGATTCCATGATCTTGGTCCAGCTCAGACCGCCACGCCCGGTTCGTGCTCTTCGACGAGGTGACATTTCTTCAAGGCTCTGGAGAAATTCCCGCACATCGTTCTCCGCAAGCTCCCGGCTCACGCCGAACTCCCGGCTGATCTCATCGACGATCGCTGATTCGGTGGACCCGCTCTTGAGAAGTTCGAGGATTCGCGATCCAACGAAGTTGAGGTTGAACATCTGACCTTGCCGGACATCCAGCACGATTGCGCCGTCCTGGTTGTGGGTGCTGCGCACCGTGTCAGAAACTCTGTACATTGCTGCCCCATCCCTTGCTTCTCGTAATAGATCGGATGCCTGGAGTGCACTGTGCCACCCTTCGCCACCTGAAAGCCAGTAAAAGGTGAAAAGGTTCGGTAAACCAACATGGGCGAAGAGAAGTTGCTTAATGACAACAAGATGCGTTGCAGACTTCTTGTGTGGAAAGAATCAATGTGTCCGCTTTTTATTCAGCATTGCCGTTCCTGAAGTCCCCTACGATAGGGCGGCAAGGAACAAAGTCCGCCGCAGCTTGTATTTACAGAGAAGTTTCTCGGAGATCTTCGTCGATGGTAGAGGCTGTGGAAAAAGATTGGTTGGATGGGCGACTCGCAGCAAACTTGAGGGAATGGGGATTGCCGTCTTCAACGATTTCTCCACGGGAAAGAACAAGAAGTCTGCCGAATGTAGAGAATGTTGAAGCGCGGTGCGAGATGACAATCAGCGTTGACGCTGTGAGGCCACGGCGAATGTTCCCAAGAACGACTCTCTCTGAAGAGGGATCAAGACAGGAAGTTGCCTCATCCAATATCAAAATCCGAGGTTGCTGCAGAATCGCTCTTGCGATGGCGAGTCGTTGGCGCTGACCACCGGAAAGTTGGCAGCCTCCGGGTCCGATCCGTTGGCGTAAGCCATCGGGCAATGCTGCAACAAATTGCGAGAGCCCCACGCTGCGAATGGCTTCTTGTAGTTCATCGTCAGGCGCGGCCGGCCGCACAAAGCGAAGGTTGAAGGACAACGTTCCATCAAACAGGACGGGATCGCGCGGCAGATAGCAGACGTACCGGCGCAGATCCTTGAGTTGAATGTTCCGGATATCTACGTTTCCGATACGAATCGATCCGGAATCAGGGTCGTAGAGTCGTGCTATGAGTTTTGCAAGGGTGCTCTTTCCGGCACCGTTCTCCCCAGCGATGGCGACCTGTTCGCCCGGCAAGATTCTGAAGCGAGGGGATGTGAAGCATTTTTTTTTGCCTTCGATATCCAAACCCAACCTCGGCAAAATCAATCTGGGGAGGATGCTCCCGCGAGAGACAAACGGCAGCAGCGGCATTAGTTACGCTCGGGCATAACTCAAGCCCGGACTTCAACTGCCGGACACTGGCGAAGGTTTTCTGTGCTCTCGCGTAGAGATCGGCGGCGCCACTGAGAGGATCAAAGAGTTGCGTAACCAAGCCATAGAAGGCCACCAGCCCGCCGACGCTTAAGGTTCCTGACAGCACCATCTCGCCGCCGTAGCCAATGACAGCGCACATGGCCAAAACAACCGCCATGGAACCCCATACCGTAAACCAAATGCTGGTGGTGAATAGCTTTTGTTGTGACCTGACTCCACGAGCCAGGAGCCGGAAGGCTCTTCGTTCCTGGCGTTTTTCTTGTCCCAAGAGTTGAATGGGAATCACCGAGGAAAGATGTTCCTCAAGGAAGGTGCTCCACGCCAACCGATTGCTCTGCACGGTGTCCGCGTTGGCCGCGAGCCTTCGGCGGAAGTGCTGCCGCGCGATCAGAAAGACTGGGACGAGAGGGAGAACGGCCAGTGTAAGCAAAGGACTGAGCACGAACATAGTCACCAGCGTGAAGCTGGCCGTCAGGAACATGCGCAAGATTGCGGGCAGGAGGTCGGACCCGAAATACGCGACCTCTTCGATCGGCTCTTTGAGCGGGTACATCACGCTACCGACCGGCGTGTCCTCGTAATACTCGGCCGAGAGTGTGTCGAGACGTCCAAGTAGGCTCATTCTCAACGTGAGCGTGAGCCTCTGGGCGGCAGTCAGCATCAAGTAGCTGCCCAGGCTCGTGAGCGCCATCCTGCCCTGGTAGCCCAGAAAAATCAGGCCGACCGCCAATAGGAGCAATCCCATCTTTCTCTGCGGGATGATCTGATCGATAAGCCATTTGAGTACGAGGGGAGTGAGGAGCGCCAGAAGACTCCCGGCTGTTATGCACAGGAAGCTAGCCAGATGCCAGTGCAGAAGCGGTCGAATCTGTCTTGAAAGCCACTGGAGTTCGCTCGGTAGCCAGGATGTCCAACGGCTTCGCTCATGAGAGAGAGAGGACAACGTCCCACCTGAAAACCGAGGCTAGCCAGGTACGGAAACCTTGTCCAGAAAATGAGTGAAGCGTTCGCTTTTCGCTCAATTACGTAGATTTTCCCAGCAATCAGTAGAATTCGGTGTGTACGGCAGCGACTCCGTTTGTCCGGCAAATCGACAAGATCACCCAAGCTTTCTTGCCACCGTGACAATTCGGCCGACGACCTCGGCATCTTGGTGGTAGCGCAAATGTTCGGAACGACGGAACTGCTGGGAGTACGGATGGATGACCAGAGTGCCATTCTCGATGCCACAACATGCACACAAGTATGTCCCGTTCCGCATCAGGATCACGTACACCGGCTGTTGCCATGGCGGTTTCGACGTGAAATGGATTGGCCTTTTGTCGCGACGATTCACGAGGGCAAACAGCCCGTTGGCTAGGCAAGGATGAAGGACATCGTATTCGCCGCCGATCCAGAAGAAGTCGTCCAGAGAAGCGTCTTCCAGGCCAGACAATGGCGCGATGGATTCTCTGCAGGAAGAACGGAATTTCCTCGCATCGTTCAAGCATCTGGTCAAGGAATCCACTCCGACGAAGCATGTCGTTGTCGTCGAGTTTTCGACGGGCTCCGTGCCTAGAACTCTGCGAGCCAGATGGTCGGGAATCGGTTCCGTGCCGGCTTCAGCCAAGGCAATTCCAATCGCGTTCAGAAACACGTGAAATTGCAGGCCGTACAGCGAACAGAGAGTAATCGCCTTCTGAAAGTGACGCGGTGGAGCGTTGAAAAGCTCGTAGTCGCAAGAGAGAACTGGGAGAAACACAATATCTTTCATCCCCAAGCAGACCTGCGATGGTGTGGCTCATCCCCGCAACCTCCCGCAGAGACAGGTGCAGCTTGGTACGTGACGTGCGGAGGAGTTGGCCAAATTCTTTGCCCGTGACAAGTGGTCGTGGTTCCCAATGTTTTCCGAGGTCCCTTGGAACTTCCGGCTGCTCGGCCCGAAGCATAGGTCGAATTTCGAGATCCACAACGCCTAAAATCCGCGCCTCGCGTGGAACTTTCAGTTCGACTTGGGCATAAGAGAGCGACGTACCGATCGGGACGATGATGCCCCTTTCTACAACACGCAAGCGGCAACAAAAGAGGCCCCTGTTGTGTTCGATCAGAAATACTTGGGAGGAGATTGCGCCATTTGTCTTAGGGATGCGACCGTTCGAGAACTTTGAATTCACGCGAACAATACTTCCGGGAATCAGATCGGGGAAAGCCAGGGCATCTTGGCGTCCAATCCTTGCGTACAAAAAGCCTCTATTGCCGATTTCGGACAGCGAACGAAGTCGCCTGGGGGCAGTGACTTCGAGAAGCTGTCCCAGAGGTGCAATCGGAGGCACCGAAGCGCCGCGGGATCGGTTTCGGAACCAGGGAATCCAAGCATCAGCATCGACCAGAGAGGAATCGAGCAGCGTCGTGCGCGTTGAAGGCAGAAGGACCTGTAATCGGGGAATGTCTTCGAGGTTACATCCCAACACGTGCAACCAATCAAAGAACCGGTAGCCGGATAGCTGGCTGAGCGTAAAGACCTGATGAAGACTTGGGCTGAAGGTTCCCAGCCCGAACTCATGGTACAGAGTGTGAGGAAGGAAGTAACGCGAAGAACGCCCGAACCGCGCTGCAGATAGTAGAGAAACTTTAGAGAGGGTGAGGTGTTTGCTCCTGAGGACGGACCGGACTCGCTCAGCGAGGTCGGCGCCTCTGGCGGAATTTGGGTTGGTGCCCACGGGTAAGGCTCTGGCTATGTCTTTCCCGCGAGGCTCACGTGTTTGCCCGTAAGGTGTTCCGGCAGAAATGCTCGTACGCAGACGGGTTGTCTGAAAAACACACGAATCCAGGTCGCGTCCAGACTGCAGGCTCGCGGAGATTTGTACGGTATAAATGCGGGTTCGCAAACCGTCATGAACATTTTGTAACCTGTCCCAGATTGGGGACACTAGGGCCCGAACCGCCAAGAAACAGGATGGGTCTGATGACCTTGGTGAGAATGCGTCGGCTTGACAGGCGGCCAGAATTGAGGTCAGACCCAATGAATCCCGTCAACTACGGCCAGCAGCAAGGACTTCGACACCAACGACGGGAATTCCGTTTTTCGGAAATGGCCCATTAAACTTGTGAACAAGGTTGAGATTTGCGGTAACATAGCCCAACTCCGAGAGGTTGTAGTGCGATGTTGGCCCCGACATCGTCCACGGATGCTGGTAAGCGGCTCAGAGCTGTACGGGAACTCTTGTGCCTCTCGATGCGCGAAGTGGAACACCTCAGCAGGGAAATTGCCCTCAAGCAAAACGCTCCTGACTACTTCATTTCTCGCAATTGGCTAGGTGATATCGAAGCAGGAAAGTTGAAACCCAATATCTACAGACTCAAGAGCTTGAGCCTGATCTACAGGCTGGGCCTCGACGAAATCTTGTCGTTCTTCGGCGTTGATATAGGCGACGCCGGCACCGAACAGAAACTCGTGGGACTACCGCACACTTACTTAGTGACGCCCACGCTTGGAGGAGCGCAGAGCACGCTCGTGGCCCCGGTGGAACTCCGAGAGAAAGTGGACTTTGGGAGTACCAACTTGGTCTCGCGGATGTTTGAGAGCTGGGGCGAGATTCCGGTCGCGCTGCTCCAGCACATGGACTGGCGGAATTCCGTTTACGGATATATCGGAGTCGAAGACCGCACGCTTTACCCAATGCTGCGGCCCGGTTCGTTTGTACTGATCGACTCCCAGCAGAGGAAGGTCCAACCTGATGGCTGGCACGACGAATTCGAGCGACCAATCTATTTTGTGGAGCTTCGAGATACGTATATGTGCAGCTGGTGTGAGGTGGACGGCAGCCAGTTGGTGCTTCTGCCCTCGGCCCAGTCGGGAAAGAAGGCCAGACATGTTCGCTACCCACAAGACGCGGACATTGTCGGTCGAGTCACCGCAGTCACGATGTGCATTGCAGAGATGCGCGGAGTTTAGGGCACAAGGTTTGACGACCGGGTGGAGATTCTTGATGTCAGCGATGATGTCTGCACTCACTTCATGCCGCGCAAGTCGTGGTGACTTGCGCGGCCGCTTCCGTGGCTTTGCAGTTGATAAATTCGGCGGCACGTTGTGCGTGGGTCGCGGCGGTGAACACCGCTCGGTTATCAGTAGCCAACACTTTCAGCCAGGTTGCGATATAGGATGCGTGATCCTCGCGCGGTTCCAGAGCAAGCTCCAGATCGGCGCACAGGAAAGCGGCCCCGAGTTCGGCAACCAGTTCCTCGACCGCGTAACCTTCGCTTCCGAAGCGATGACCGCCGAAGTCACGGTTGAGCCGGATCTTGCTGCCTGTCCAGTGAGTGCATTCATGGGAAAGGGTCGCATAGTAACTGTCCGCGTCTTGGAAACTCTCGAATGGCGGCATCTGGATCGCATCGGTGGCGATGCTGTAAAATGCACGATTTCCGCCGTGTCGGACGGTTGCTCTCAAGGCTGCGAAGTACTTTTCCGCATGATCGATGCGGGCCACAGGGTCGAGCGTAGGTGTGGCTTTCTTGTAATAAACTTCCGGCAGACCTTCGATCTGCTCGACATTGAAAACGGTGTACCCCTTAAGGAATGGGATTTCCCGGTCGATTTCGTCGCCAGTCTTTTCGTCAGTTTCCTTTCGCGTGATGCTGTCCGCGTAGACGACGAGCGAGCCTTTCTCGGCCTTGCGAATATGAGCGTCAAGCGCCGATGCCTGTTTGAAGGTCATCCAGATGGGCGCCGCGAAGTTCTGCGCCATGGCGCTTGCCCACAGAGAGAGAACGTTGACTCCGCTGTAGGGCTTCCCGTTGTGGCGGAGTGGGCGCGTAATCCGTCCGGCTGCATGCTCGGCGTTCCACGGCCGGACCCACGGCCTCACGCCTTTTTCCAAGTGGCTGACGATCTGGTTGGTGATCCGAGTGTAGACGTCTTGCTTTTCGGTTCGCTGCATTGCTTTTTCTCCTTTACGAGCATTTAAAAAACTTCATTCCCTCGTAATGGAGAGGTGTTGTGCAGAGCGGCGCGAGCAGTCACAGGGCAGCCGGTTTGTGGCTGGCGACAGCTTTACCCTTGACGGCGGAAAGGGACGTCTCTGCTATGGGTTTCGAACGAGGGAATGAGGGGGTTTAAAACGCTGAGAGAACCTGTAGAAAAATATTCGGGTGCGATTCAAGGAGAAATTGCCCGCCATTGCTGTCTATTCGCACTGCGTCTCTCACTTCACAGGAGTAATATCTCAGTGAAATGCCTCTTACAGTCGTATCGTTTGCAACTTACCTCAGTGCCCCCGGTACTCAATGGCGGTTCAAAGACTGGGATGCTTATAAGTATGTGCAAGCACTGAAGGGTAAGCCGATCAACAAGTTTGCACGAATCCCCGTTCTTGGCACTCTCCGCCACCTGGAACAAAGCAATGCGAATGACAGTTTGGGGTGGTTCGCTGAAATGGCCAATGCCTATCTTTGGGAAAAGCAAACTCTGGGTCCGCTGGTATTGATTCCTGTGCCCAATAGTTCCTGTGCGATTTCTACGAACACCATTCCAAGAACTTTCCTTCAGGCTCAGGCCTTGGCAAGCAGGTTGAATCAGACGACCGTATTGGATTGCTTACGTTGGAAAGTGGTAAAAGAGAAAGCATCAGGCGGAGGAGGAACCCGTAATCCGCAACTTCTTTACGGAAATCTTGTTCTCACTTCCAAGGTGCCAGAATCAACCCTAATTCTCGTGGATGACGTAAGCACTACCGGGGGGCACCTTCAAGCCGCCAGAGCCATGTTGATGGGGAAAGGTGGAAAATGTGACCTCGCGATTTGCGCTGCCCGTACAGTATGGGACCAAAGTGAAGATCCTTTCTCAACACTTGAACAGCGAGTAAACGACTGGTGGCCGCCACCATCAGTCTCTGGCATCAGTTAGAAAAGAATTTGCCACGCGGACTTGGTGTTGGCTGGCCTTATATGAGAGGAGTGTGCATAACAGACACACGTCCACTGACGCTGTTGGAAAACCTTGGCGTGGCGACAATCGATGCCAGACGCAATGAGGATCGGAGCATTGGAATATTGCTGTATCGCTGTATCAAACCCAACTTTTTCAGGGAAGGCGATTGCCTCACGAAACTGGAGCCCAAAGGCTAGCAAAGTAGGGGAAGATGGAACGGCAGAAGGTAAACAGGATTATTACTCTTGTCTTAACACCTTGATTTTTGATTCGATCCAATCCTTGAAATCGGCGACACTCGACAGGCCAGCGCCATCGGGATGCTTCGCCTGTTCGACCTCAAACACCAATTGCTTTAGAAGGTCAATTTCAGTTTCAATCGACTTTCTTGATCGCTTTTTATGCTTAGCGGGTTTCCCTTTGTCGAGGTCGGCAATGAAATCAAAATCCACTTGAAGGCGCCCAACTGGTTTGCGTTTCGGCTTTTGGGGATTCCCCTCCTTCTCGTCAACTTGCGCTTGATGAGAGGGGTTGACCTCGTGATCCTTGTCGATGTCGGCGATGATGACATTACGCGCCTCTGTAGCCCCGACACCTAAAAGTGATTCGCGAGATTTAGCTAAAGTATCGAGGATTTCACTATATTGGTCAGACGCAAACGCTGTTGCTCGATGAGATTCGATGAGTCGTTTAATGCCGGCATATTGCTTCAGAGAGCTTTCTTGATCGATTGGGCGCGGACAGAGGAGCAATCGCTTCTGCTGCTCAGCATACCGGACCGTGTGCATCGTTCCACCTTCGACGTCTGTCTGAACCGGAATCACAGCTACGGACAAGCCACTCTGAATACGATCTCGTTGAACGAAAGATCCCCTGTGAGGCTTTCTCCATAGTGCCATTTCGCTCACCCAACATCCGCCACTCTCAAGAATCTTGTCTGCTAGTTCCCGATTTTCAGCTGGATAAACCTTGTCGAGCGGTGTTGCCATGACGGCTATTGTCTTTGCTTTCGCCTCCAGTGCTCCCCGATGAGCAGCCGCGTCTATCCCTCTGGCCAATCCGCTGACGATGCACCAGCGATGCTCGCCGAGCCACTTCGCAATTCGTGTGGCGACCTTTTCGCCTATTGGAGTGGTGTCTCGCGTTCCGATTATGGCAACATTCATATTTTCGAGCAGTGCTTCAATCGGTCCTCTGACGAACAAGATGAGTGGAGGGTCCAGGATCTGTTTTAGCAAATCAGGATAGAGAGGGCCGTGCATCGAAAGCACCTTAATGCCTCGACTCTTGTGAGAGTGGAGATCTTTGAGAGCCCGTTCCATCAGCGAATCGAAATTCGTTGTGAGTACTTTAACGCAGTCGTCACCAAGTGTAGATCGGGCTGCATCGTTTCGTTCAGAATGCGAAAGCGTGTCCCATGATTCAAAGGTCGGAAATTTCCCTTTGAATTTAAGAGCAGAGCGCTCGCTCAAATGGGTCAGCTGAGAGAGCCAATAATAATATGCAACCTGCAACTCGTCTGTGCTTCGTGATGTCGCTAATTCACTCATCCTTTGATCAGCCGACTGATCTCCTCGTAGACTTCATCCCAAGTTTTGCAAACCGACTTCAGGCCAATATCGACTTGCTTGCCCCAGCACACTCCAAGCGGAGTCATGCCAGCAGCTCGGGCGGCTTGGACATCGTTCGCATCGTCTCCAATATAAAAACAACGAGCGGGAAGAAGTCCTAGTCTTTTTGATGCTAATAGTAATGCCTCGGGGTCCGGTTTAATCCTCTTCACATCGTGATAAGCGGCCAAAACGGGTATCTTCATCTCGTAGTGACCAAGCAATTTCTCAGCGTACGAGCGTGGTGCCTTTGTGACTACTCCAAGCTGAGCAATTTGGGCCACCCTCTTGAGAAATTCTAGCGTACCACTCGGCAATTGCGTTTTATCAAAAGCCGCATATACGTTCGGCCATACCCTTTTTTGTCGTAGGGGTTCGAGGACACTCGTTAGCACGAGCGTTTCGTCAAGATCAAATATCGCCGCCCAATCCTTTTTATTCGTCATCTTCATCTTCGATTTCGTTCTTGCCAAATATCCTTCTCGCCAAGAACACTCCGGAAATTGAAACGCCCGGAAATCGCTTCTTGAGAGCCCTACGCATCGCTCGGTAGTGCGCCCCAGCTGTCACCATGTCGTCAACAATAACGATGTGTTTGGGCTCAGGGTCAGCTAGGTCTTCGTCAATTCTGTAATTTGCAACCAGATCCTCGATTGAGTGACGGTCGGTCGAGACATGCGTCGCTTCCATACTCTTAGCTTGATAAACCAATTCGCGAACGTCTACGCCGTCAAGCCTCTTGAGAACTTTCGACATGCGATCGTCATATTCCGGATGCTTCCTCGACTTGGAGGGAGGAATCGGCACGAATGTCGATTTCTTGAGCCACGTTTTGGAGAGCTCACGGGATAACGTCTCTGCCGCGTCTCGAATTGCGGTCAATTTATGTTTCCACTGATATGTTTCTTTAACGCTTGGTTTTTTCTTGAAATTGCTAATGAAGTTATTTGCCTCAGAGTAGTTAAATGCCCTTCTAGCCGTGTACTCGATTAGAAAATAACAATCGTCTTCAGCTCGCAAATACGTGTGATCTTTGCGGGTGTTTTCATCAAATTTAGCGAGCCTGGCGTTTTTCATATGCAGAAGTCTTCCGCCCGCATAAGCTAGAGTCATCCATATGTCTTAAGGTCTTCTTCGTCGGGCAGCATCGAAGCGGTAAGGATCTAGTCCTCTTGCCTATCACCGACGCCATCTGCATTAGGCGTTTTCCTTCCTGGCCCGCCCAAAATATCGATATACTCGCTCACCCAGCACGCCAGCTTTTTCATTTCGGGCTGACCAACACAGGGAATTCAAACCCGAGATGGAAGCCTTGGCATTCTTGTTCAGATCGGTACCGACTCGGTCCCCTTCACATCCAATAAAGCTTGATTTCCCGCCAAGAACGACTCTATCCTTGTCAGAATCCTCTCGATCTCGGAAACGCCCTCTTCCCCTCAGAGAACATTCCCAGACGGTAAGGACGCGCCATCGTTCGCTACGTAAGGTTGCAACAGCCTTGTGATCCCTGTCCGCATTGGCGCGAATCTTTCTTTGCCAGAAAGCTCGGCGCGTTTCTGGGACTTTGAAAAGATGACACGCATGTCCGTGCCAGAAGCAGCCGTGCACGAAAACAACGGCCCGGAAACGCGGAAAAACAAGATCGGGACATCCGGGCAGGTCTTTTCGATGAAGCCGGAAACGGAGCCCGCGGGCATGAAGAGCGCGACGGAGCAGCAGTTCGGGCTTTGTATCCCGGCTGCGGATTCGGCTCATATTAAGCCGCCGCTGTTGTGGTGTCAGAACATCCGCCATGACCAATGATCCTTATGCAGCTGCATCCGCAATGATAGTCCGCAGTGCTGCGCCGAGCTCAGCAATTGTCATACCTGGGCGCAGCGTTACCGCGCCGAACCGAAAGGTGCTTCGATATTCAGGATGGAACAGACGCCCCGGCATTGGCGTTTCCCGGTACTTGTCGTTAATTCGGGGTACAAAGGGCGTGAGGAGATATGCCGCAGTCACAATACCTTTAACTGATCCGTGCTCGACTTCACGCACGAGGGCATCGCGGTAAGTGTGGATTGAATTCAGCGCCGCGTTTAGCCCGTCTTCAATGCGGTACTTCGCATCAAGAATGATCAGACGTGCGGCATGATCAGACGTTTGCTGGATCATCGCGACATCTGGCGTCATCTCGCGACTGAAGGATCCCTGGCCGCCGGGCTCGATCCAGTATTCGCGATATCGTTTCTGAAAGCAGAGCTTCCAGCCGTGCCCAACGCGAACAGTGACGGCTCCGGTCGAGATGGTGAGTCCGCCAGTCGCATCTGCTACGAACAGATCGCCTGTTGTAAAGGTTTCTGTTCCGTATTCCTCGACCGCGACTCGCACGAGACGCAGAAAACACCACAGCTCGTATAGCTCGAATGTCCGTGCCAGCGGTATGTTAATAAAATCGCCGAAGACGGCGGCGACTCCGAGATTCATATCCTGCCAGAGCCTGAAAAATCTCCGATAGTCAGGATTGTGTCGAAAGACTGCCGAAAGCATCAGCCGCGGAGGCGCCTCACCCGCTTCCGCAAAAGGGGCCTCGTCTGCCATTCGAGCCAAGCGTCGTCCAAGCTGTCGGCACCGGGCCGACCAGCCGGATCGTTCTCGGCGTGTCTCGGTATCAGCGCCTCCATCGTCAAGTGCCAATACTTCGGCAACTGCTGACAGCCAAGCCGACCAAGCCCGGAGACACGCACCCATCTGACGATGTTCGGGGAGATCAAACGAGCTCAAGCGCTTGCGGACTCGGATCTTTCCGGGCAGAAAACCTTTTAATGCAATCGGCAACCTAGACGGCCTGCCTAGCTCCGAGAGCACACTCCCGCTGCGGAAGGATCTCAGAATCTCAGGGCCAGTTGCGCGGAGGGCGCGATGGTAAGGGAGTGCGGTCTCCTCGGCCATTAGCATGTGACGAGGGTTACGTAAGATCGCCGCTACTACCCGTTCGAGCTCGTCAACGCGCGAGCGCAGAAATTCAAGCCGTGCAATGGCCGGCGGTCGTTTACCACTGCCGCGGGCGATGCCCCGACGGAAACTGCTAAGTGAGAACAAAGCGTAGGTATCTTCGAGAATCTCGCGCACCATTCCGTCGAAATCCCGCCGTGTGAGCTTGCGGACGTCGGCGTCAGTAATAATCTCGAACCGTCGTGCATTGGAGCCTGGCAGACGCAGCTCAACATCAACAGTTCCCGCGTGAAAACCTGGCGACCAACGCCAGCGGGACATCCCCGATGGCGCACGAAGTGCCTCCAGAGGGCGGTCGTCGATCAAGAGCTCCGCGAGGGCCGCGTCAGGAGCGTCGCTCAGCTCAAAAAGATAGTTCCCGGTTTCATGAATCGCTCCCGGTGCCACCGCCTCGGGCTCCGGCCAGACCGTCCATGCTGCTCCATTCGTTTCGTTGCGGATAAGGAGCGAAGTCATCGTCTCCTCCTACCGGTTTGCCTGGAATGACCCGAATTCGTCGAGATCGGAGGTCAGGCGGGTGATGAAGGCCTGCGACCGCGGCAGTCCAGTTAGCACCGCAGCCAGACTGCTAAGAAGACGTCGCTGTTTTTCACCACCGCGTAATTTGACAAGTATTTTTTGCACCATCAGATCGTCAGTCGTGGTTTCAGCTTTGGCGCCAAGATGCTGTGCCGCGAATGCGTGATACCGGACGACTTCCTCGGCCGCGCGGTAACCGAAACCGAGGCCATGTTCCGTCATGAGCCCGTGCGTCGCCACCAGATGATCCTCGCAGGCTTTCCGTGCGGCGCCGAGCGCCGGATTCCGCTTGGCGAGCGCGGCCAGAAAGCCAGTGAGATCGACCGTCGACATATCGATCACGATGGAACGGTCCAGCACTTTGTCGCTGACCGGATTGGTTGTTTCATCCACATTAACGGTCCCGGTGATGTACAGATTCTGTGGCAACTGCAGTTCCGCTCGGATGGTCGTGCCCGTGCTGCCCTCAAGGGGCACACTGTTCGAGTGAAGCTGGAGGGGTTCACCTGTTTCGATCGCGGACAGGACGTCTGACAAGTAATACTCGACCCGTGCGAGGTTCATTTCATCAAGCACAACGAACACCGGCGACGCCGCATAGGCGGTGGCTAATAGCACGGCCTCCAGAAACGGTGGTACAACGTAGCGGTTTGAGAGAACATCGTAGTAGCCCGTCAGTCCAGTCGGATCTGTCCACTCCGGGCGAACCGCGCAGACCATTAGAAACGGGTCCTGAACCTTAGGATCGGCGATCGCGTGTACGGCGCGTGCATAGCGCAGCGCAAGCATAGTTTTCCCAGTGCCTGATAAGCCGGACAGAATTACAAAATGCTTATGTGCCAGGAAATTTAGTGCTGCGTGGTACCGCCGGACCTCGTCGTGGGGGTAGTGGCCGCCAGCCTTCTTCACTGCTGCTTCGATCTCTGTCACCGGAACAGTTGAAGGCATCCGCTGCATTCCAGGGCTGACGGCGGCAGTGTCTGTCCACACCGGCAGCTCATGAATCTTCTCGCGGCCAACTAAGGTTCCCAGCCAACCGATGAACTCCCGAGCAAGCAGGCTGCGTCGGGCCGAGGCTGTCGGAGGATATAGCGCAACGACGATCTCGTCGGGCTCGGTTGCCGGTTCAAACGGCGCCAAATCGATATTGAGGCTGTTCCAGAATCCGGCGTTGCGCAGCCATAATTTCCCGTCGCGCGCAAGGTAGATCGGTACTAAATTGTTCCGAGCGCTGTACTTTATAGCCGCCCCTTCGCTCTCCTCGTCGCCGTCACCAGCGAATAGCCCTGGCTCAACACCCGCTTTGGCGCTGGCTCCCAGTTTTTTCATCCCTGCGAGTCGTTGTAGAAATCTTGCCCTGTCTTTGCGAACCAGCACCGCAAAATACACTTCATCTTCCGGCGGAAATTTCATCACACAGGCGAAAATGAATGCATCAGCATCCTCACGTGCACTGTCCAGGTTGACAACCCCAAGCTGCAGTCCGCCTTCAACAACCTTGGCGCTGTTCGAAACGCCGAAGAGTTTGTTCGGGCGGGTTGCTTTGGTAGTTCCGAAATACTTCTGGATGGCTTCAAGAAACTGCTGCTGTCTGTCGACGAGGTTCATCCGCCGTGCCCTCACCTTCCTGTGCAATGGCGTTCATCATCTCAGTAGCGATCGCTCTCGCCATCAGCGGCGGGACCGAATTGCCGATCTGCCGGAAAGCCGGATTCATCGTCCCGCTGAACACGAAGCCATCCGGGAAAGACTGGAGCCGTGCCGCCTCTCGGACTGAAATCGTACGCGCCTGGTCACTGTCGTAGTGAATGTGACTGTAGCTGTCCTTGCCGAGATGCGCCATTAGCGTGCGAGCGGGTTGATCGCGCCACATCTTCCGCCACTTGTTCGGGAATTTGCTGGCATCGTAGGGCGGAACAATCGAATCACGCAGACGCTTGTACTCAGCTGAACCTTCGCGGATCATCATACCCTCCCTGCGCAGGCTCGCGATCCGCTCTTCAAGCATATCGTTCGCATGTCGCCATGCTTCGCGGATACTGATCGCCGGGATTTAATCGCGCGAACAGCTGGTAGTCGCGCGGCAGATAGCGGATGACGTGATCTTTGCAGCGTCTCGCGGCGCTTCAAAACCCGACCAAGTTCGCATGAGCCTTGCGTACGCGGAGACCTTACGGCGCGGTCATACGGGATCGGCTGGTCGAAGCGCCGGGCGCCCCGCCGCAGGTCGCCCGATCGAATCAGCTGCTCTGGCATCGATTGGCGGAAGATCACCGATTGCCTGCTCCGCAGTAACGGCCGGAGGCAGGCCAGGCTTGACTTCGGGCGGCGCGACATAGTCGAACGCCTCGGCTGCAAGCGCCTCTCTGCTCATCAGTTTAAGCGCGACGGACCGCGATCCTTCATAGCCGGGCGGCAGGTCCATCCAGTGTGTGGGCTTCGGAAAAACTACTGGACATTCAAGCTCGCGCCGATAAGCCGACCAGAAACATGCGCTCGCGCATCTGCGGCACGCCGTAGAATGCCGCGTTGAGCAGCGTATAGCGCGCAACGTAACCCTTTTCTTGCAAAACCTCGCAAATTTCCTCGGCGATATTCTGCCCACCATGATTCAGCACGTCCGGCACATTCTCCATAAGAATGGCGAGGGGCTGAAAGGCCGCAACGTATCGGAGATATTCCAGGTAAAGCCTTGCACGCGGGTCGTGTCTGAATGCTTGGGGATGCTCATCTATCTCGCGCAGCTTCGAGCGGCCCACGCGCGCAAAAGCCTGACAGGGCGGTCCACCGACAAGGACATCGATCGCGGTCCCAACGGGGCCGAGATCGAGATCGTGAGCGAGGGCTTCGGGCGATAGTGCAGTTATGTCGCGGGCTTTGCTATGCCTAGTGTCGCCACCATGAAAATTGAGCCCGTGCGAGGCTGCCGCATCAGAATCAATTTCCACCGCTGCAGCGAGTTTAAACCCTGCTGCATGAAAACCGAGGGACAGACCGCCGCACCCAGCAAAGAGATCTAGAACCCGCGGACGGCCGCCAGCCGCGATCCTGGCAATCTTCTGCCGTATAAGGGAGCTGGAGTTTTTCATCAGGCGTTCACTGTTCTCCCTGCGTAAACAATGGCCACTTGGCGTCGAGGTAGTTATCCACCGCTTCACGCACAACCCAGGCCAGCGAGACCTTCTTCTCTTTGGCAATTTTTTCGAGAGTCGTGTAACGGTCGGATGGAAAGCTGATTGTCGCACGCACAGACGACGCGGCTTCAGGTTCGGGATTTGTTGTTCTCGGAGTGATCTTACCTGCCTTCACTGAGATGCCTCTAGACTTCACCGCATTTCACCACAACGGTGAACGGAAAGCAAACCTCCGCTGGATTGTCCTAGGTCGGTGGCGTCATTTGTGAAGATCGCAGCGTCGAGGCGTGCTCGGGGTACCGCCTCGTAAAGCGAAGCGTGAATTGAGGATGAGCGTCGTTAAGACTTCCCTCGCTTTCTTGACATCACTTGTGATTTAAGTCCATAGTATGGACATCATGACAGTCTCCTCCACCGCAGAAGTGGCTCGGACGCTTGGTATTTCCAAGAAAACTCTGCTGCGGTGGCTCTATGCGGGCAAATTAGCCGAACCGAAACACCAGAAGAGTGGAGGGCAGGATGTGCGCCTTTGGGGCGAGCAAGATGTCGCTAGGGCGCGACGATACAAGGAAGAAAATTTCCGCAAGGGGAGAGGGCGAAAAAGAAAATAATGGAATGGGAAATGCCTAGGTCTTTTCCTCAGATTCGCTCTTGTGTGGGCGCAGCTAAATGCACCGCGTTTAGCAACGTTTCATTTCCTGAACGAAGGTTGGCGCTGGATGCGTAAATATCGAGTAGTGGAATTGTATGCAGGAATTGCTCGGACTTGGGAAGCGTTTCGAGCCTGGAGGCGTTGTGAGTTGGGATTGTTAACCGACGTCAATCAACTTGCTGTAGACAACTACACTGACAACTTTCCGAAGGCACCTTACTGGAGGCGAAGCCTCGCGGCGGTGTCTCCGAGTGAACTCGAAGCCAAAGCGGGTGGAAAAATCGACATTTTGCTGGGCTGCCCACCCTGCCAAGGCTTTAGCGATACGGGAAAGCGTGATCCTGACGATCCGCGCAACATTCATGTCAGCATTTTTGGACATTTTGTTTGCGCGTTAAACCCTCTAGCGGTTGTATTGGAAAATGTTCCCCTCCTTGGGGCTTCCAATCAGTATCGTAGGTTCACGCGCACGCTAGAAAGGGCCGGGTATAGATGGACCGATGCAATAATCAATGCCGCACACTACGGTAGTTGCCAAACACGCCAGCGCTTACTTCTGGTTGCGTTGCACAAGCGCACTAAAGCATGGCCGACCCTTTCGCGGCCAACCCATGGCGGCGAGCGCCTCTACTTCGGGTATCAGCGCCAAGAAATGCTACGGCTCTCGGATTCTCCGGCGGAATTGTTTGGGATCACGCCGGCTACTTTCCAGTTGCAAGCGAGGTTCGCAACGCAAAATAAACCGGGGCGAAAATCAATTCCGACTGTTGGCGAGGTCCTTTCCGGCCTTCCCCCCATTGGGAGTGCGGAAGCGCTGATTCTGACACACGAGCCTTGGCAGACCAGCGGCAAGATGGTTCGGAGAATGGCGCGGGTTCCTGAAGGGGGCAGGTGGTATGGCGGTGAGGATCACTTCTCCCATGCTTATGGACGCCTGCATCGTCGTGGACTGGCACGCACCATCACCACCTATTTTGCAAATCCAGGTAGCGGGCGGTTCTGGCACCCCCGGAGCGAACGTCCATTAACAATTCGGGAAGCGGCTAGAATTCAGGGTATCGAAGACGACTTCCTGTTTCATGGCCCCCTCACCGGCATCGCTCGGCTGGTAGGAAATGCGCTGGATTCTGCGATTGGAAGCGTTGGAAGCCTTGCAGTGCAGGAAGCCCTCGATTAGACCGTAAGGAGCAGTCGTTTCTTGCGGCTCAGGCCATTTGCCCGGCCATATCCAAAGAATGGGTCACCGTATCTGTATGAATACAAACGAAAATATGCGGTAGTGTTTTCAGTTAATAACTGATAACTTGTTATTGTTATCGGTTAGCAAGGAGGCCGACATGGCGGTAAGCGCAGTCAAAGAAGACAAGGATCAGGTACCTACGCTGGTAAAGGAGAAGGATCGTGACCATACTGGTTTGCCAGTGCCAACAGGATTTGAGCGCATCGGAAAAGTGGTGCACTGGCAGGGAACGCCATCCTTCACCGACGCCTGCGCTCTCTTGAATGCGGGCGCGGACGTTACGCCTGGGCAGTTTGTGGGAGTCTGGCACGGAAACCGCAATCAGTCGATATTTACCATTCTCCAAGTGGCCAATTGCCGGGAAGTGAATCCCAACGAGGACCCTGAATTGGCGGTCGCACGAGATCGTCTTGGACTGGGGACTGCATACGCCCCGGAAGGCGTCTCAACGCGCATCTTCCGGCTCCTCGAAGGCACGACAATTGAGGAACTTGAAGTTGAGATAACAACGCAAGGCTGCAAGGTAAAAGGGACGGCCAGCGCCGTTCAGCGCCTTGTGCGGGCTGGTGATCCTGTCGTACTTTTGAGCGCCGAGATCGTGGGAATGATCATTGGCTCGCTCGGCAACCCTGACGAAGGCTTGCACCTTGGCGATGTCTACGGAGATAAGCCTATTTCTGCAACCACCCCAACCGAAATGTTCCAAATGCACACGTTCATTTCCGGAAATCCGGGGAAAGGCAAATCCTATTTGGCCGGAGTTCAAATGGAGGAAGCGCTGAAGTGGAAGATTCCGGTCCTGCTGCTGGACATCAATGGCGAGATGGTGCAGACGGCATCATCCCTCGGCGGTTTGGTTATTACGCTTCCCGATCCGGCGAAGTTTGGATTGTCGCTCGCATTGATCACTCCGTCGGAATTGACGCAAGTCATCCCAAACGTCCAGGACGGAACTGTATATTCCGAGTTGATCGAGCTGGCGCACGAGCGGATGCGCGCGGCGAAGAAAGGCATGCACTTCACCTTCGCGGAACTCCAGAAGATGATCGATGAGGTTGCAGGGCAGCAAGACGTAAAGGGCAGCAGTTTGGGTATTGCGAAGAGCCGATTGAGGGCTCTTGAACAAGATCCAATTGTTGGAGGCAGCTTTGACTTTATCAAGGAACTCCTGAAGCACCGGCTCGTGGTCCTCGATTGTCGGTTTTTGAGCCTGCGCCAGACACGGCTGATCGCCGCCGCCGGGGCGCGAGAGCTGCAGCGTTACGGACGCGAGATGTCTCAGAAGGCCGCAGCTGGTGACAAGGATGCCAGTACCTGGTTTAGTTTGTTCATCGTGGATGAAGCGCACCAAGTAGCGCCGAATGACGAGAACGTTGTCAGCTCTCAAGTTATGTTCGAACTTGCCCGCATGGGGCGACACGTTCGAACTGGACTCATTCTGAGCAGCCAATCGCCCGCTGATTTGAATTCCAGCGTCTTGAAGCGCATGCAAACGCGATTCATCTTCGCGCTTGAAAAAGACCAGATCCGCGCGATTCAGGGAGTAACTGCTGATCTGGACGAACGGTTGCTGAGTCAGTTGCCAAAACTCCCGCGCGGCGTCTGTGCTGTGTCGGGTTCTAGTGAAATCATCCGTCACGGCTTCCTCATGCGGGTCCGTGAGCGTGAGAGCCCTGTTGGAGGCAGTACGCCGAAAGTTTTTGCCGGCAGGAAGAAGACCCCATTGAATATCTCCAAGGGAACATAGGATGGCCACGCAGATCACATTCACGAAGCGGGAGCGCCAGAACCTGTTGCTTAAGATGGCGTCCCGATCTGAAGGCGCGACTGCCCCCGATGTGTACCAAGCCGCTTTACAGGCTGGGGACACTGTCACACCAGAGGCCTATCAGAATCTTGCGCGCCGGCTTGTCCACCGCGGAGTGCTCATCGCAGATGATGCTTCATCGCCTATCACGTATCGACTCGGACAGGCGGTGGACAGTTCGTGGCTCGATGAAGAAGAACTGGCTGGCATGGTTAGTGACGAGTATCCGCTGCTGGCATTGCCCATCTGGAAAGAGTCGCTCCGTCAGATTCGCCAGGTTCCTGAAGATTGGTGGGCACTCATTCGAGCCAAGCTGATGCAGGAGCCAGCACGCGAGATATTTGAAAGAGCTATTACAAGCTATTGCCAGGATCTGAAGGATGCGATTGACAATCTTGTTGATCACGAAAAGAGCGGTGCCGCTGCAGATCTGGCCCGCTCGCGGGAGTTAGCCCGTCTCCGCGAAGAAGCCAGGAATGATTTGCTGCTCCTGCAGGGGCTAGTCCGCTTTGGTCTCGGCATTTCGTCAGATGCTATTCGTCTACCAGGCGCAATTGAAGAAGCCGTGGCCGCCGCGCAGACTCCCGCAGTCCAGGCTCAAGGAGGGCCGCATCCAGTGGGCTGGGACCTGGCCGTACTACGTAAGGAACTTGAGCGGCGGATTTCAGATGAGATGTTTATCGTCATGGACGATTCAAGCGGGGGGGAGTATTTAGTGGCGGCCGTGGATGGGTCTACGCGCAGCGGAGTGATGTCCTTTCTTGGCGAGGAGGATGATTTTTACGTTGGCCATGCCCCGATGGTGTCGATCAATACGTCGGTAGGCCAGGTCAACCGCCGCGTGAAACTGGGAGCTGATGAGTTTCCAGTCTTTCTGCGTCTGCCAGAAAAACCTGAGGACATGCAGCAAAGAGACAACAAGTACACGGTGATGGCGAAACTTTACTACCCTGATCTGAGCGATGCTGAATACATGCATTCGTTGTGGAATGCGATGGACGTTCTTGAAGCGCGGACGACGCTGAAAATCATGTCGCCATGGCAAACATCACAGTTGGGCGTGGAAGTGCCTCCTTCCGATGTTGTCCTTCGCGACGGAACCGTCGTCCCGCAGGACAGGGATTTCAGCCACTATCGCGACTGCAACCGCTATGGAGAGATCGTCAGAGACATGGTGGCAACGAACTGGGAGATTGCCAAGAAGTGCAAGAGCGATTCCCAGACCGTTGCCGGTGTGGTGAAGTCCGCCCACCTTCGCGTCTTTGGTCCGGTGCTTAATTGGTATGTGAAGGATCTTGCGGCGCGCAAGCAAGTCGCGCCCGTCGAAGCGTGGCCTATGGATTCGATGAATATCTTGCCCGACCAAATACTGATTACCCGTTTGCTTACTGCCCGCCGTGGTCAGGGCGACCCTTGGACTCGGACATGTTTTGTTTTGCGGCCTTTTCACGCAACCACTAACTTCTCGAAGGGATATTCCACTCAGCGCGATCCTATTGATCTTATTGAAGCCATGAGAAAGAGAGATTTGGCGGCATTCGCCAGCGGCGAGCACGTGGAAAACATTGGTTTCTGGCAAAACTACTATAGGGGCAACGGAGATTCGTATCTGCAGATGCTAAGGCACGTCTGGTACGGAAGCTGTTTCATTGCGACAGTCCCTAGACTGGATTTTGAACGGTACTTGCCACGCATGGAGTTCATGGTGCCTGCGGAGACGTTCACGTCTTCTTCCGATCCTATTGCTACCGGGCGTGTGCATCTGGATCGTCTGTGCGCGGCCCTTCACCAAACCGGATTCGAAGTGTCAGCTGAGCACTCGATGTTTGGCGATAAAAGCACGCTTGAGGTGCTTCCCGAGCTCGTCGTGCGGGCTCACGATACCGTCAAGACTTGGGCGCGAGAGCTGTTGGTTCGGGTGGACGAGTACTTATCGGCGATCATTGGACGATATATCGCCGCAAAACGAGCTCGTGGTATCCGAGTTCGACCGTTTACCAAACAGGAACTGAAAATGCTGCACGACGCACTGGAAGCGGAGCGCAAACGCCTGGGTGGCGTCGCGCCAGGGACCCGTTTGAAACCTTTATAAGGACAGAGATGGCCGACGTTATCAGCAAAAGCAAGCGCAGCGCAGTGATGCGCGCTATCAAATCAAAAGACACGCGTTTCGAAATAGAATTTCGGTCGGAGTTGTGGAAGAGAGGCTTGCGTTACAGAGTGAAGTATTCGCTTCCCGGTAAGCCGGATTTAGTGTTTGTTGAGTCGAAAGTTCTAGTCTTTTTGGATTCATGTTTTTGGCATGGCTGTCGCTGGCATTGCAGGATGCCAAAGAGCAACGTCAATTATTGGGACGAGAAAATTCGGAGCAATCGGTGTCGAGACGAATCTGTGACAGTGGAATGCCGGCGGTTGGGATGGACGGTGTTGCGTTTTTGGGAACATTCAATTCGCCGAGATTTAAGCGGGTGCCTGCACAAAGTAATCGAGGCCGTTCATGCGACGCGAAGAGCCGGGATGCAATCGTGACGTGGACCCACGAGTGACAGCGTCGGTGCCGCAAGGGCTGCACCGAGAGCCGCGGTTTTTGGGAGGACTGCAGTGCATTTGAACTATCTTCCGCTGCGTTTCACTTCGGACGCCTTCAAGGGCGGGATTCTTCTCTTTGAGGGGAATCTCAAGGATCTCGCAACCAAGGACAGCGCGTTGTCGGTGAATCTTCGTGAGCTTCGCCACCAGCACGGGAAGACCCATGTCTTCCACGCCTCAGGAGATGCCATTGCGTGTATTCCGCTGACGCCGACCGCGCAGCTGATCGGCCAGGAAAAACAATTCGATATCTTCACGGATTTTCAACTCGCGAATGCACTTGCCCGTTCCGGCCTCTACGAGTTCTTCAAGGCGGCTGGAAATGAAACCGTTATTGGGTTTCGGCCAGTGACACTGCTGCTAGAAAAGCACAACCTGGCAAGCGCAAGGAAGGATGTATTCGGGCTTTTCCCTGAGTATACGTTGGACGTTCGGCCCCTGGCTCCGCACGAAGGCGCCATCACGAGCGGTGTGCTGGTTGGATTCGGTATCCGATACGTCTTTCTCAAGACCGTAGCAGAGCTTTTCGCCGAAGGAATCGCGCTGACCGGAATGTATGTTGTTCGGCTTCGTGACGACGAAGACGTTTCCAGCCCGTTTCAGCGCCGATACCTGGGCAGAATTGAGAGCATTCGGAATGGGATGGTGATGCTATCAGATTCCGACGTCGAGGAATTTCCGGTAGATCAGTGTTACCTGGAAGGAAGCCGTACAAATCTGGAAGCGATTGGGCGAGAGCTTCTGGTCGATGGTTATGATGCTTTCTCACGCGCCGTCTTGGAGGAGACATTCAATGTGATGGGGGCCGAGCACCAGGTACAACGCCTGAATGCATTGGGAACTTGGCTTGAAAAGAAATCTCCCATTGTATGCGCTCAAGGGCTGAGCGTACGCGTCCATAAAGCGGCGCACGAATGCCACAAAGGCAGCGATGCCGGATTCTCTCATGCGTTCCCTACTCCCAATTGTGTTCTTCGCCCCGGCGGTTCGATCACTGTCCCTTGGCCCGTAGATAAACAGATCGATCTTCATGGACCCTACGATGCCGAATCCTTCCCAGACAAACGGGTCAAAATCGCAGTCGTCTGCCCCGAGGAGTTTGTGGGTGAAGCTGGGCAGTTTCTGCGCCAGCTCAAGGACGGCATCAATTCCGCCGACGAGAACGCACCATTCCGCAAGGGTTTCATGCGCAAGTATCACCTCAATGCTTGCGACTTCACATTTCACGAGGTGAAGCGGACCACCAGCTCATTGGAAGACGCGTACAAAACCGCGTCCCTAGAGGCGATCAAGGAAAAGCCCAATCTTGTCGTGACTGTGATCCGCGAGCAGCACCGGGACCTGCCTGACGCCTCGAACCCGTACTATACGAGCAAAGCCCGGATAATGGCGCAGGGCGTCCCCGTTCAGCTCCTTAAGATCGAAACGATTCGTCGCCAGAAGATCGACTACATCCTTAATAATATTAGCCTCGCGATGTACGCGAAGCTTGGTGGGATTCCCTGGACCCTGTCTCCCAATATTGATCTTGCGCACGAAGTTGTCGTGGGCATCGGAAGCGCACGCCTAACCGACAGCCGCCGCGGAGCCGGCGAAAGGGTCATAGGTATAACGACGGTGTTTAGCGGGGACGGTCAATATCTGCTCGCGAACAACACGCGAGAAGTATCCGCAGAACAGTACCTGGAAGCCTTGACGGACTCACTTAAGGAGACAGTCGCGGAACTCCGCAGCCGATTTGGCTGGAAACCGAGAGATCGCGTTCGGTTTGTGTTCCATCAGAGCTTCAAGAAATATAAAGATGTGGAAGCGGAGGCGGTCAAAGCGTTCGCGGCATCTCTCATCGACTTCGATGTCCAATATGCGTTCGTCCATGTCAGCGACTCTCACAACTGGATGCTGTTTGACCGCACTGTCACCGGGGTGAAGTTTGGCAATTCGATGAAGGGGAAAATGGTTCCGCAGAGAGGGCAATGCGTGCCGCTCGGCCCGAACACCGCACTCCTCACGCTTTCCGGTCCCTATCAGGTTAAGACTGCGTATCAGGGTTGCCCACACCCAATTCTTGTTAGCATTCATGAAGATTCAACCTTCAAGAGCCTGGATTACCTCGCACGCCAGGTTTTTAACCTCAGCTTCATGTCATGGCGCGGATTCAATCCGTCTACATTGCCAGTATCGATTTCCTACTCCAATATGATCGTGGACCTCCTCGGCCATCTGCGCCACGTGAAGAATTGGAATTCCGAAACGCTGGCAACGGCGCTGAAGGAACGGAGGTGGTTCCTTTGAATCAGAGTCTCTATCTGCAACCGACTCTGGATCGCCTCCGTGTTGCGGTTCTCGAGCAGAATCGTCCCGGATCGGTGGAAGGTCTTCTCGCACATCATGTTCTCAATGATGATCCCCGCATCAGCGTTGAATGGCAAGTCGGCTGCACCCAGGAGTGGATAGAAGCGGAATTCAAGCCAACACATCTTGATAATGTCGCCGCTCTAGGCTATTTTTTGTGGGCGCAACCAACATCAAAGTTCACGCCTCAACTGCTGGATGGCCTTGGACGGATGCGAGAGAGAGATGCTTTTAAAGGCGAACACCTCAGTCTCGCGCGTAATCCCACGCGATTGCTTGGCATCATTCTTGGCTCCCTTGCGCTAGGCACTGCCGCCTCGGAAACGCTAACTTGGTGCCGTGAAGTTCTTGACAAAATGCGCCAGAAGGGCGTTACGGAGTTCGATCCGTTAGTGCCTTACCTTTTCTTCCGAGCGTTTAACGAGAAAATATCGGTCGCGCCCCACGGTACCCCAAACCTTTACGAACTGGCTTTCTCTGACTGGGCCATTCGCCACCAGATGCATCAGAGTGAGCCGTCGCTGCAACGGCTCAATGAAAACCGCCAGAGCATACTATTTCAAGCGGCCACGGATCTTCGTTTTGAATCCGCATCCCAGGCAGCGTTCATCTGGTCTAGCGTAACCTCAATACTGTTTCATGCTCTCGGCGCCGCTTCGATTCAGGCGACCGACGTGGTCGCTGTACTGCAAAATTTTGAAACAGCAATGAAGCGCTGGCGTTGGGACGGAGATGGGCTGCAGAGGGCCATTCGTTGGGAAGTTACGCAGGAACGCGAGGTGCAGGATATCCTATGGCTTGTCTTGCGCTCGTATTTCCCTGACGTAGTCGACGAAGATGCCCTTCCTAAGCTGGGTCATTCCTCATATAAGGCGGATTTTGGCATCGCGTCCTTGAAGGTGATCGTTGAGGCGAAGTTTGCGACGAGCAAGGACGATTTCAAGAAAATTGAGAAAGAGATTCAGGAAGACTGCATTCCTTACCTCCGAGACCTTCGCTACGAATCTCTTGTCGTTTTTATTTACGATGACTCTGCGAGCGTTCAAGAGCACGACACAACGCGACGCGCTCTGTTGGAAATCCCCGGTATTGTAGATGTGGTCATTGTTAGTCGTCCTTCGCAACTGCCTTCAAAACAGTCTGTTTCGTTATCAAAAACGAGAAAAGCATGACAGTAACTATGAACGAATGAATGACTTAGCTGTCCACGAGGCATGCAACACGAGACTCAACTATGCATCGAACTGAAGATTGCCGGCATCCCTTATTCTTTGGACAGGGGAACGGCTAGGCGGTATCATGGGGTTTGAGCAAGTCGCTTCGGGGGAGAATAAAAAATGGCTCCAGTTGAAGTCAGAATCCTAGAGATCCTGGAAAATTCCGGGGAGCTTTCCATGAACGATTTGGTTCGGAAGGTCCAGGAAAGCTCAGCGACCAGCGCTACAGCTGTTCGATCCGCAGTTTTGCCCCTGATTTCCGGTGAGAGCATTGATCTGACGCCCGACCGCAAGCTGCGATTGAAAGCTCACGCCTGACACTCGAATTAGCTAAGTTTGAACGATCGTAACGCAAGATATCACACCGAAAAACGATCCGACTACCGTTCGACCGCGGAGGTAGATCGGGATCGCGTTCTCTACGCCAGCCCTTTTGCGCGTCTTGCCGAAGTAACACAGGTTGTTTCCGCAGATCGCGGCTACGTTTTTCACAATCGCCTCACTCATTCGTTGAAAGTGGCTCAACTGGCGCGGCGCATGGCTCAAAGATTGGCTAGCCTCCAGCCAGCTGAAGTTGCTGCCATCGGTGGTCTTGATCCAGATGTAGCTGAAGCTGCCGCTCTGGCGCATGACCTCGGACACCCACCTCACGGCCACATTGCCGAACAGGAATTGAATCGTTTGGCCCAGAACGCCGGCTTGAGCGACGGTTTCGAAGGCAATGCGCAATCATTTCGCATCGTTACCAAACTCGCCGTGAGCGACGCGATTGCGGGCGATGATCAAGGAAAGCTTCGTGGCCTGAACCTAACGCGCGCCACCCTCAACGCAATTCTGAAATATCCGTGGTGCCACGGGGAAAATCCGGACAAGTCACGCAAGTGGGGTGCATATGAGACTGAGCGCCTCGCATTTGATTGGGCAAGAAAGGGAAACACACTGCACTCTCTTGCAAAGAGCGCGGAAGCCGAGCTAATGGATTGGGCCGATGACATCACGTATGCCGTTCACGACATGAGTGACTTCTATTGCGCTGCCCAAATTCCCTTGGACCAACTGGCTGAGGGAAAAGACACTTCAGAGAGACAGACATTCTTCTCGGAGGTCTTCACGCGTTGTGCTGACCTGGCCCCTCGCCGTGCAGAATTGGAAAAAATATTTCTTGAAGTGCTTGAGTTCTTTCCTCTGGATCGTCGATACGATGGGACCCTGAAACAGCGCACTGCTTTGTGGCAATTTGGTACTGTCCTTATCTCTCGTTATGTCGAGGCAATAAGGCTTGTTCAGCCAACGGCTGGCGCAAGATCTTTAGTTAAGATTGAGGCGTATGCTCAAGACGAAATTCGAATGCTCAAGGAACTCACTTGGCACTACGTCATTCTGAACAACGAACTCGCCACCGTCCAATTTGGCCAACGGCAGGCTGTTCGCACTGTCTTTGAGACCATGTTGGAAGCAGCCGAGGACGAGAAAGCATGGAATTTGTTTCCTCCTCTGTATCAAGAGGAACTCAGCGATGCAAAGGACGACGAATTGCTGAGGAAACGGATCGTGGTGGATTATGTCGCCAGCATGACCGAGCACGAGTTGGCAAGAATCCACGCCGCTTTAACTGGGAAGTCCTTGGTTTCCTAACTTTGGCTTTCAGCAGAAGCATTTTCACAGCCCTAGCCCAATTCCCTGGGCGATGGATGAGGCTTGATTGATTTCCAGAGCGGATGTCTTCGAGACATCGGCTCCTAGTTGGGGCCCGAGTTTTGCCATGTCGTCGGTGAAGAGCGTGGCCTCGTGGCTGGCGCGGGAGATGGAAACGTAGCCGAAGCGGGAGTTGAGCAGGTCCGGGTGGACGCTGGTGTCGGCGTGAACGAGAACGCGTTCGGCGGTGAGCCCCTGAGAGCTGTGACTGGTGACGGCATAGCCGTGGTCGAAATGACGATGCTCGCTGGCGTTGAATTCGATCTGGCGGTTGTTGTCGAGGCGTGCGGAAAGCGCGACCATCGGGATGGATCGCCTCGATGATCGGCGAGGTCGCGATTGGCAACGCCGAGCGATTTGTCGGGGGCGGTGAACTGGATGCGGTCGCCTACGGAGAACTCGCGTTCGATTTCTTGGTAGACGCTGACGCCGGTGAGGCGGCGGGGATCGTAGGTGGCAAGCTCCTGGTTCGCTTTCTCGACCGTGAGCTGGTTTGCGGCTGGGTCGATTGCGACGACCGACGCATAGGCTCCAGCTCCGATTCCGATGGCTTTGCTGCCACGTGTGTAGCGAACTACGTCGTTGACCTCGTAGTGGCTTGCCCAGGAGCGTTCGGCTCCGGTCATGTCCTGCCGCTGAACCAGGACACGGAAAGTATGATCTTCCGGGGCAAGGGTTCCATTGAGCTTCAACTCCTGGCGAACGGCGACGTTCAGCTCGCGGCGGGAAGCATTGTCCGGTGAGACGATGAGAGTGTTCTCGGGCGATTCGACGTAGCTCTTGGCGATGGCGCGGATGCGCTCTTCTGCGTTGGGAATTTCCTTCACACGGCCCTGCTGTTGGAGTGCGTCGAGCGCAGCGGAGACTTGGCCCGTGGCCAGCAGTTCGACGGCAGATTTCAGAGCCGGGTCCTGCTGGCGAACGATCTCATCGAGTCTGGCTGTGCGCATTCCGGCTTCCTGCAGTTGCTCGAAGGGGCGGCCCGCTTCGACGCCCTGATGCTGGCGGATATCGCCGATCAGAAGCACGCGGTCATCGGGACCAAGCCGCGAAAGGAACTCGCGCATCTGGTTGGTGCTGGCGAGGCTCGATTCATCGACAAGGTAGAAGTGCTTTCGCTCTCGTACGTCTGGATTTGCGGTGCGGGCGAGGAAGCCTTGCAGGGTTCCGGCTTCGATTCCTGCCTCATTCAGTTGGCGCGCGGCGCGGGAGGTCGGGGCGAAGCCCTCGACCTGATAGCCCTGCCTTTCCGCGGCGCTGCGGATGACTGTGAGCGTGGTCGTCTTGCCTGAGCCGGCGAAGCCTTGGATTCCTTGAATGCGGTCCGGCGAGCTGAGCACGTCCTCGACCACGGTCTTTTGTGCCCGGTTGAGATGCGAGTGCTGATCGGCAACGGCGATGGCCTGCGGACGCGAAAGAACCGGCTCGATATGGTTTTGTCCCTCACGCATCTGGCGGAGAATTTCATGTTCCGCTTCGATGGTTTTGGCGGTGGTGAACTGACGGCCCGGAACGCTCTGAGGCCGCTCGACGATTTGAAATTCCCCGGAGGCCAAGCGGGCGTCAAGATTGGCGCGGACCTGGGCATGGGTGATCTCGCCCATGCCGCGACGAAGCCCGTCGCGGATCAGCGCACGTTCATCCACAACCGCCTCGCGCTCGAAGTTCTTGTCGCGGGAAAAGGTGAGAGATTCTCGAACACGGTCAAACGAGTTGACGGGCTTCTCCTGATGTTGAGACCGTTCACGGGCTGCGCGTACAACAGCGTCGGCTTGGTGCCCAAAGTCTGCCGCCAGCTTCCGGTGCGCGGCCATCACCTCTCGCCGGCGAATGAATCTCCTTGCGGTCGCGCGTCGAGTGCGCAGCGATCTCGGCAGCTTCCTTCCCGGAGCGGCCCGTGCGTTCGAGGTACTCACGAATCTGTTGGCTGCGGGGACTGGATGCGTCGAGGTATTCCTGCGTGTAGCCCTTGATCTCCGGAGCGCCGCTCCGCCCTGTCGTGATTTCGTAACCGAGTTGGCGCAGTCGGTAGGTCAACTCGGATTGATAGATGGCCGTGGCAAATTGCTGCGAGGCGAAGAGGCTCTGCGGCTGGATGGCGCGAGGCTGGCCGTTGTCGCGCTCGGTGACGTTGAAAACGACCGCGTGTGTGTGCAGTTGTGGCGCGACATAGCCATCGACCGGGCGGGCGGTATCGTGCTCAAACTTGGCGGCGATAAACTTGCCCGTGGTCTCGGGCGGATGATTGCCGCCGATGCGGGCTTGTGTGTAGTGTTCGAGCTGGTCGAGGGCAACGCGGACGCTCTCCCGATGCGCTTCGCGGACACGCTCATCGCCGCCGACAAGCGCGGTGAGCGAGACAGATTTGGGCGCGGAAAAGGTCGCATCCCACCCGGCTCGGTGCTCCATCGTCTTGATGGTCTTGCCGTCGGCATCCTGATATTCATACGACGCTCGTTGCCGCACCAGCTGCTCGCCGGTCTGTGGATGCTGGCCCTGGCTGAGTTTCGCGAAGTCCTCGGCAGAGACCGTCCCGGCAAGGCCGAACTGCTCGGCCAGTCGCCCTTGCCATTCGCCCGCGATGACGCCGCGTTGCGACCAATAGTTCTGCTCCTTCGCGGTGAACTCCTTCTGGTGGTAGGTCTGCGCCTGGCCAGCGGAGAGCGGCTTGGAAATGGTCAGCATCGCAGTTACTATCCCCGAAGATTGAGGCTTTGTTGGGCGTTGACGTTCGTCTCAAGGTCGGTCTCCTGCTGCGGTATCTCCGTCGCTGTCCGCGGCGATTTTCGCTGCGGCGGCGTGGGCACATTTGGTTCCGGCTTCAGTTCAAGCGGACGCAACTGGGGCTTAGCCGCTCCGATGTTTTTGGGATCGTAGGGGAGCTTGTCCTCGGGCGTATCGCGGAGATCGAAGTCACTGGCGACAACCGGCATATCGAAGTACGGGAATGAGAAGCGCGTCACATAGTTCTCGTACTTCATATAGGCGTGGAGGTCCGGCAGTCCGGAGATTTCGGACTCCATTACCAGCGGTTCAATCTGCCGGTCCAGCGCGAAGTTTCGCCCAGCGCGGGAGCCGTCGAAGTGGGTCTCGCGTAGCCGTTCGATCTCGACCTTTCCGATGAACTTGCTGACCCACTCGCCAGCGGCTCGGCTCCTTTGTCTTCAGCCAAATGCTGGTTGCCGGTTGGGACAGCATGACCTCAGCCAGGTGGCCGTAGAGGTATTCCAGTTGGGCCTTACCCTGGAAACCCAGAATCACGGGATTCTTGCTCTTTCGATTTTCTGTAATGGCGGTATGGAGCTGGGGGAGCTTCTGCAAACTTGCCAACTCGTCGATCACGAACCATGCCCGCTTCTGGCCCTCCTTCGGCTCGTTTAGCAGACGCAAGACGAGCAGGTCGATCCATAGACTTTGAAGCGGTCGAAGTGCCTCACGTTCTGCCGGGAGTGAAGTAATGAAGATCCATCCCTGCCGCGTCTCGGCCCACTCCGTGGCCGACCACTCGCCATTCCCGTCGCCCTTCTTCGGAAGAGACGGAGGCTGTCGGCGACGAGTCCAAGCGAGCCAAGAACTCCAGCACGCTGTTGGTGCGCCCTCGGGTCGATTAGGTGAGCATGCTCTGTTCCTTTCAGCCTTCGGTCGATCTCCTGCGGGTCCGACATCCACTTCACCAACTCCTCTGGCGTGGGGCCATAGGCCATCAGGAAGGCGAAGATCTTCTGCGGGGACTCGATGAAAAACTCACCCTTCTTGTCCTGCGGCGGCTGGAAGAGGGACACCGCCAGAGCCTTCGCCTCGGAGCGGCGGCGGAGTTCTTCCGAGGGCCCCCAATAGGGACACCGCTTATCGAGCGGATTCAGGATCACGTCGCCGTTTTTCGGGTCGTAAAAGCGTTTGACGAACTCCCGTGCGGGGTCGTAGACGATCGCGGAATCGCCACGATGTTTTATCTGCCGAAGAATCTGGAGCATGATCATAGTCTTGCCCGCTCCGGTATCTCCGATGATCTGCATGTGCTGGGCCTCCGCCCGCTGCGGTATGCGGATCATTGTCTTCATTTCGTTGGTCTTGATGCCTATGCCATCCCCTGCGACCCTGTCGTTGAACTCCCTCGGAGTCATCATCTCGGGGCCTTTCAGTCGTCGTCCGTATCTCAGCGCCTTGCGTCGTCGAACGTCCTTGGCGATGGAAAACGGGAGCTGGATGACCAGTGATAGCAGACCGAAAAGCAGCGGGAGCTTGTAGAGATCGAAAAGGCCATCGCCACCGTAAACCGCACTCCTGAGATAGGCACTCAAGGACGCGTCGATATAGCTCTGCTCCGGTCCCAGGTAAAGAGATCGTATAGCCGCGCTGCAAGGCGGGCTGCGAGAGCGCGAGCGGGATGGGCTTGCCGCCCGGTTGCGGCGTCGTGCCGTCCGTCACGTCGGTGTTCGTCGCCAGACGCGGTGGAATTCCGCGAGCGCCCACCATGAGCATCCGGTAGTTGTCTCGGCGGCTCGCTCCGATTGCTCCTGCAACGCTCGATCGGATGTAGGTGGGCGTGTAGAACCGCTGTAGGGGGCTGTTGCCGAAGGTGAACCGACAGTAAAGAAAAAGTCCGGTAAGAACGAGCGCCATGAATACCGCCCCGTACGTGTAAATCGGGCTGTGCGGCGGCCAGATGATGGATTCCTTGCGTCCCCACTTTGTCATTGCCATCGCTATTTCCTTCCTGCGGAAGCGGCCAACTTTCCAGCGAGGTGCGTGCTTCGCCTCGCTGATTTCGTCGAGCAGTTTGTCGAACGCCTCCGGCGTGAGTCTCTGGCCTGCGGCCAGAGGCCGCAACACGTTTACCAGGAGCAAGCGAACCCCAAGAATCTCCGCGAGAGATGGATCGTTGGCCGAGTCTCCGCGCAGCTCCCGGAGGATTACATCCCGCATCCATTCGCTCCGTGCCATGCCTTTTGCAGTCGCGATCTGATCGAGGAGCTGAACCTCTTGTTGAGTCAACTTGAGGCATACCGTTGCATTCCGGAAAACAGTCTTCCTCTGTGTTCTTTGCGAGTCGTTATGTTGGGCAAGTAAGGGCATCTGGAGTGCCTGCAGTGCGGTATACCGACGTATACCCGCATTTCATAAGTGTTCCGTTATGTGCACGTTTACCGTGGTATACCTGCACGACCCTCGAAGGGGTGGAGTGTCAAAATTCTTCCGGTGCGAAGCACCGTTCTTGCACCACCACGAAATTGAATGGACGATCATGCCTTCACTGCGCGCACAGAAGCCGTGGACTCCACCCCGGCTGCAAGCTTCTTTGTCGGCTGCTCCGTCGCACCATTGCTCGGGCCTTTTCGCACACGCAAAGCGGGGGCAACCTGCTTGGCGTGTGCCGTCTTCAGGAAGTCCTGGAAGTCGCGGTCCTTCGAGAAGACATAGTTGAGCGCCTTGTCCACAACATCGTCGGCGGATGCGTGGATGAAGGCGGCATACTGATCGACCTGCGTGGCGGTGACCTCATCGAGTCGGACAGAAGCACAGATGTGGCGGCTCTGGTTGATCTCAAGCAGTGGCATGTGGGTTCTCCTTTATAGGTAGTGGAATCAAGGAATCGTTATGTGCAGAATTGGTTAGCAAGTCAGCAGCAATAGGCGCCGCAGTCCGTGCCGATGCTGTGGCATGTTGTACCTCGAAGACGGGCTCAATAAGGAAGCGTTTCGCGTCGCGGTCATAGCCGCGAAGCGCAAGCACCTCGCGGACAACGCGGCGGCCTGGCTGACGTTCAACATGGACGACAAAATCGACAGCTTCTGCGATCTCGGCTTCGGTATCGGCGAACGTGCTTTGCGCGTGACTGCGCATCACGAGATTGGCGAAACGGTGAAGGGCTTTCTCCGCCGAGTTGGCGTGGATCGTAGCCATTGAACCCGCATGGCCCGTGTTGAAGGAATCGAGCAGCGTTCGTGCCTCGATTCCGCGGACTTCCCCGAGAATGATGCGGTCCGGTCGCCAGCGGAGAGCGGACTTTAGAAGGTCGTCGAAAGTTATCTTGGCCTTGAACGTATCAGTCTGGCATTCCGTCGGCAGAATGTTCGGCTTCTGGATCTGAAGTTCGGAGGTGTCCTCGATGACAACGAGGCGATCCTGTTCGGGAATAAAGTCGGCCAGTATCCGCAATAGCGTGGTCTTGCCGGTACCGGTTCCGCCACTGATAAGGAGCGTCTTACCGCTGCGAATCTGCTCGGCTAAGAAGTCCGCAAGCGCCCGCGTCAGCGTGCCGCGAGCGATCAGATCATCAACTGTGTAATGGCGGCTGGTGAATTTCCTGATGATGAGCGCAGGTGTACAGCGCACGACCGGCGGAATGACTGCCGCCAACCGACTCCCGTCCGGGAGTTGTGCGTGCAGGAGTGGGTTGTCCTCGTCGAGCTTCTTGCCGAGTTGATTGGCAATGACTTCGAGGCCGGTTTGTAGCTTGCCGGCGTCGAACGAAATGCTCTGCTCTTGGAACATGATGCCGTCGCGTTCGTACCACCATGAGGCATCCGGGATTGCCCATGATTTCGCTGACGTTTTCGTCGAGCAGCAGCGCCTCGATGGGCCGAAGGAATGGAAGGATCAATTCGAAGCTCATAGTGGGAACCTCACAGCGATGGAAGCCCAGCGGATAGCCGGGCTTCCGAGAGTGAAGAGCAAGGGCTTATGCAGCCGTTTCCTCCTGGGGCACTTCATCGTGATCCTGATCTTCCGGGGCGGCCTTTTCGGCGCGGTCCAGCTTCAGGATCGAAGCGACCCGAATTTCCCAGACGCGCTGCTTCGTGTCCGTCTTCTTGCTCTCGTACTCCCGGCTGCGCAGCTCGCCTTCCACCTGGATATGTGCGCCCTTGGTGAGCGTCTTGGCGAACTCCGAGAGCTTGCCGAAGACGACGCAACGGTGCCATTCGGTGTGCGAGATGTACTTGCCATCCTTCTTATAGGAGGACTTGGTTGCCAGCGAGAGCGTGGTGACGCTGAAGTCCGCGTTGTTGGTGCGAGCTTCTGGGTTGCTGCCGAGAAAGCCGATGAGGGTTACTTTGTTCTGGTACATGAGAGTGTCTCCGTTTGTTGAATTCGCCCGTTGTTGCTCGGGTCACACTGGGCGGAGCTTAGCGAGTGGGCCCGGCTCCCAAGTGCCGAAGGTCTGCTTTCTGGGAGGGGCCCGAAAGAAGTTTGAGAGGCGTTCTTTGCCGTGGTTCTCAAACTTGTTTTGGGAGGAACCGAGACCCCGAAGGGGCGCAGAATGCGAAGCAGAAGACCGAGTGCCGCCGGGCGCCGGAAAGGCCCCGAAGCTGTGACCGAGCAAAAGACGGGATACATAACGGCAGACACGCGACAGAGCAAAGTTCTCATCTGCACATTGGCTGCGGAAGTTCACCGCAATTGCAATGCGATTCGAGCGGCAATGGCCGCCGTAAGAAGGGCGCAATTCGCCACCGTCGTTGCGCGTCGAAAGGCTCTTGTTCGCCTGCTCCACCGG
>CAVTKB010000008.1:0-437364 GCA_963735205.1 uncultured Acidobacteriota bacterium | reverse complement strand
ATTTTCGACGCATCAATGTAGCGTTCATTTTTGTAAACCAGGGAGTCCTTGGCCAGTTGTCTGAATTGCATGGTAGTGACGGAACTGCTCAGGATTACAGCAGAGCGCACCAGACCCGCTTTCCGGTACAAACATTGGCCCTGAAGGATGATTGCTCAGCCTCGGTCCCAACGGCAGCAGGTTTCTCATGTCAACGATCACACCGAATTTTCCGTTGCGCTTGGCCAGCGCCTGCTCGCTCTGTTCAAGCCAACGACGCAGCTCTTCGCTGTAAAGAGTGCCCCCAAAGGTCAGAGTGAATCCGTGCCTTCCCTGCTCGATTTTATACATGGATAGGCCTTTTGCACCTGCAGGCGAGCCGGCGGCTCGGCCTGCCTGCCCGTTTAGCCTTCATCGGCAAATTCCGCTCCGCACTTTAGTGGAAATTAAGAAAAAACAGAGAAACACAGGGTCCGAAGCCGGATGAATTGGAATGATGCCAGCAAGGCAGCCTCAATCGGTAGCACTCTTCTGGGATGCGGCGGCCTCCGGGAATTCCTGAAGACAGACGGCGCTAAAGTTGGAGCGCTAACAGATTCTGGGCAGTTGCTCTCCGCTCAACATGTCGACGACGCGATTCCCACCGATGCGGCTTTGCAGGACTACGGTGCGGCCGGGACTCTCTTCGACTTTGCCTACGAGGACTGATCCTTGCGAAACTTCGACTTTCTTCATTACGTCGAGAGCAGCGTCCGCTTGCGCGGCTGGGACGAACACTGCGAAGCGGCCTTCGTTCGCGACATACAGCGGATCGAGACCGAGGATCTCGCACGCGCTCTGCACCGTCTCCTGCACCGGAATCAGCGTCTCTTTCAGCGTGATGCAGATATTGCGGTCGGCGGCGATCTCATTCAGGGTCGTGGCGAGACCACCGCGGGTGAGATCGCGCAGGCAATGCACTTCGACACCGGAATTCAGCAACGCCTCGACTGCAGGCCACACCGAGGCCGTGTCGCTGAGAATCGGCGATTCGAATTCCAGGCCTTCGCGGACGGAAAGGATGGCGACGCCGTGGCGGCCAAGGTCGCCGCTGACGATGACCGCGTCGCCCACTTCGACCGAAGCCGGGCCGATCGTCCGCATCACATTCGCTTCGATCAGGCCGATGCCCGAGGTGTTCACGAAAATGCCGTCGCCTTTTCCTTTGTCGACGACTTTTGTATCGCCGGTGACTAACTGCACTCCCGCCTTCGACGCGGCCTGCTGCATGGACGCGACCACGGTGCGCAGAGTATCCATAGCCAAGCCTTCTTCAAGTATGAATCCCGCGCTCAGATACAGCGGACGCGCGCCGCACATCGCGAGATCGTTGACCGTCCCGTAGATGGCGAGATCGCCGATGGTTCCGCCGGGAAAAATCAGCGGGCGCACGACGAAAGAATCGGTTGTAAAGGCAAGCCTCGAGCCGTTGACCGGCAGAACCGCACCATCGTGCCGCTGTTCGAGCATGGGATTGCCAAACGCGGGCATGAAAATCTTTTCGATGAGTTGATGAGTCAGGCGTCCGCCGCCGCCGTGCGCCAGGACGATGCGATCGTCAGCGACTCGGGGCACCGGACAACTGAGGTTGAATTCGGTCATGACTGTCATCGTGTTGCCGCCTGCCATAGTGATAATAAGCCGCGCACGCGCCCTCGGACGAAACCATGGGAGCGCCGAGCGGATTTTCCGGAGTGCACTTTACCGCAAACGCCGGACACTGGTGTGGCTTTTTGATTCCCTGCAGAATCAGCCCGCTGATGCATTCGGGTGACTCCTGTGCCGGCTCGCCTGAAAATGGGTAGCGGCGGTTGGCATCGTATTTTTGGAAACGTCCGCGCAGCTGAAATCCGCTGGCAGGAATTTCTCCGAGCCCGCGCCACTGCCGGTTCACGATCTCGAACACTTCGACAATGCGCTCCTGCGCCGGGCGGTTCCCTTCCCGCCGCGTGGCCCGCGCATATTGGTTCTCCACTTCGTGACGGCCTTCTTCCAGTTGGCTGACCGTCATAAGGATGCCGTCGAGAATGTCGAGGGGCTCGAAGCCGGTCACAACGATCGGAACTTTGTTGCGAGCCGCGATGGGAAAATATTCTTCGTATCCCATGATGGTGCAGACGTGGCCGGCGGCCAGAAATCCCTGCACCACGCAGTTCGACGACGAGAGCAACGCCTCCATCGCGGGAGGAACCAGCACGTGCGAAACCAGCAGTGAGAAATTGTCGACGTGGTCGTGATCGGCCTGCCACGCGGCCATGGCATTCGCGGGCGCCGTAGTTTCGAATCCGACGGCGAAGAAAACAACCTGCCGGTCGGGATTGGTGCGAGCCAGTTTCAGCGCATCGAGCGGCGAATAGACGATGCGAACGTCGCCGCCTTCGGCCTTGGCGTCGAACAGACTCTTCGACGAGCCGGGCACGCGCAGCATGTCTCCGAACGAACAGAAGATCACTTCCGGCCGATGCGCAATCGCGACCGCTTTGTCGATCAACTCAATCGGTGTCACGCATACCGGGCAGCCCGGGCCATGGACCAGGGTGATTTCGCGCGGCAGCAAATCTTCGAGGCCGCTCTTGACGATCGTGTGGGTCTGCCCGCCGCAGATTTCCATGACCGTCCACGGGCGGGTTACTTTTTTCCAGATCTGCCGCGACAGTTGTTCGGCCGCTCTCTGGTCGCGATATTCACTGAGGAATTTCACCGAGTTCCTCCTTGAGCCCGCCGAGTTCTTCGAGGTACTTGAAGACGCGCTGGGCTTCGTCTTCGTCGATCACGCTGATGGCGAAGCCCACGTGGACGAGAACATATTTTCCGATCTGAGCTTCGGGAACGTAGGCGAGATTGACCTCTTTGCGGATGCCGCCGAAGTCGACTCGCCCGCGACGGAATGCGATGTCGCCGTCGTCCATGATTTCCACCACCCGGCCTGGAACTGCGAGACACATGAGACCTACCCTCCACCGGCACGACAGGGGCTAAAGCCCTCGAGTCGATTGCTTTGACGCGGCCCTAAAGGGCCGCTCTTCCACGGCACGATCTTCCCCGATACGATCTTCCACAGCACAATCTTCCACCACACGATCTTCCACAGCAACGTGCGCAACTCGTACCTTAGCGATCTTGAAGCGATGACGGCGCTACAACCTGCTCATTACCGCTTGCCCGAGCGCGATTCCTCCATCATTCGGCGGAACGCGCTGGTGTGTGTGAACTACGAAACCGCGCGACTCCAGCGCGGCCGCCGCATGCTCCGTCAAATAACGGTTCTGAAACACTCCGCCGCTCAGCGCGACTTGTTTGAGCTTTGCACCCATGGCAACTTCCACGATCCACGCGACCAGCGCGTTATGGAACCTCGCCGCGATCAGCGGCACCGGAATTCCGACAAGCTTGTCGGCGACCACGGCGCGAATCAGAGGATCCCAATCGCCGCCGGGTAGAGCATACGCCTCCTCTGTGCGCAAAAGACCGATTTCGTATTCGAGCAGCATCGCGGCCTGGCCCTCGAAACGATTCTGCCGCGCCACACCCACCAAACAGGCGACGGCATCGAAGAGCCGCCCCACGCTCGTGGTGGGCACATTATTAATACCGTGGCGGAGCATATAGCGAATTTGGGACTCGTCCAATCGGGGATTCCCCTGCGATCGCTCTCCGACATCAGGGGCCTCGGTTGGCGAGGCACTGCCCTCCGAAGCCTCGATCGGGGAAGCATCGATTTCAAACATCAGGCTCGCGGCCGATCGCCAGCCTTCGCGTACCGCCGCATCGCCTCCCGGAAGCCCAAACGAACGTAGGTGAGCGAGGCGCTCGAACTTGTTGCCTTCCACGCAGAAAAACTCTCCGCCCCAGATCGCACCGTCGAGCCCGTATCCCGTGCCATCCCACGAGACGCCGAGGTACGCCCCCTCGACATTGTTCTCGGCCACGCAGGCTGCCACGTGGGCCTGATGATGCTGCACGCGGATGATGGGCAATCCTGATCGCTCAGCCCAGTGCGTCGAGGCGTAATCAGGATGCAGATCGCAGGCCACGACTTCGGGTTGAAAACCGTAGAGATGACAGAGGTCGTCGATCGCTTTCTCGAACGCAGCCCGAGCCTCAACGGTTTCAAGATCACCAATGTGCTGACTGAGAAAGACATCCTGACCCACGCCGATCGCCACCGTATTCTTGAGATGTCCGCCGACCGCCAGCACTTGAGGCAGGTCATGCTTGACGTGAATCCCTAGAGGCGCGTAGCCCCGCGCGCGGCGCAGGATTCCGGCGCGACCGCGCGTGAGGCGCACGACTGAATCGTCGCACGCCCGCATGATCGGCCGGTCGTGCATCAGGAAGTGGTCGGCGATATCTTTCAGCCGGGCTGTGGCTTCTTCGTTGGCGATGGCGATGGGTTCATCGCTTCGATTGCCGCTGGTCGCGATTAACGGGAAGCGGCAATCTTCCATGAGCAGGTGATGCAGAGGCGAGTAGGGCAGCATCACGCCGAGATACGGCGAACAGTGCGCGACGTTTCGGGCGATGTCAGTGCCGAGCTTGGGCTGCAGCAACACAATCGGCGCGGCTTGCGATTCGAGCAGCTGCACTTCGGCCGGCGACATTTCGCAATAGGTCCTCGCCATTTCCAGCGATGGCATCATTACCGCAAACGGCTTTTCTTCGCGGTGCTTGCGCTCGCGCAGCCGGGCCACGGCGTCGGGATTCCGCGCGTCTGCCAGAAGCTGGAATCCTCCAATGCCTTTGAGCGCGACGATTTCCCCTTGCCGCAGCGCCTCGACCGCATCTTCGATGGTGCCATCCAGCCGCGGGCCGCACACTGGGCAGGCGTTCGGCTGCGCGTGAAAGCGGCGGTTCGCCGGATTCTCATATTCCTCCCTGCACGCTGGGCACAACGCGAAATCACGCATCGTGGTGTTGGGCCGGTCATAAGGAATGTCGACGACGATGGTGTAGCGCGGCCCGCAATTCGTGCAGTTGGTGAAAGGATATGCAAAACGGCGATTGCCCGGGTCGAACAAATCTTCGCGGCAGTCGGGACAGGTGGCCAGGTCGGGAAGGACATTGACGGTTTTGCCGGAATCGTGATCGCTGGCCAGAATTTCGAAACGCGTCGAGCCTTCGGCCGCCAGCCATGCCGATTCGCGGACGGTTATGACGGATGCTTTCGGACGCTCGCGCTCCAGTCGGTGCTCGAAGCGGCTGAGTTGGTCAGTTCGCCCTTCCACTTCCACAACCAGGCCCGACGAAGAATTCAGCACCCAGCCTGTCAGCGACATTTCTGTGGCGAGGCGGTAGACGAAGGGACGGAAGCCGACTCCCTGCACGGCTCCGCGCAGCGTGATGCGCAGCCGTTGGACTGCGGATTTTGCCGTGACCGCCATCATCAAGAAAGGCCCAGAGCGAGGGGCCCAGCTGGCTACGTCCGATTCTACGACTTGCGGTCGTCTGTTAATACGCTACTTGCTACTGCGGCCTCGGGGCCGTCATGCGGTCCGCCAGGTGTGCCGCGTAGAGTCCGGCAATCAGGCCGGTGAAAACGTCCATGGTGTAGTGAGCGCGCAGGATCAGGACCGTGCCGGCCTCGAAAAGCACGATTCCAACCCCGCCCACTGTGAGCCAGCGCTTGCCGGCGCGAGCCAGTTCCGAGGCTCCGAGGACAGCAATCGCAGTGTGCGCCGAAAAGAAGTAATCATTGGCCACGCCGTAGGTCACGAGCAGCGACGGGATACCCGGCGAGTGCCAGATCGCGTCTGGCGGGGCGGGCAGCGCGACCAGGGCCTGCATGATTTGGCGCAAGCCCAGAACGATCACCAGTGCCAAAAAGGGCCGTAACTCACCGGCAAAAATCCATTTTGACAAAAGAAAGATTCCCAGCACGTCAATGATGGCCGAACTGACCGCGAGCAGCGCATTCGCCGCGCCCGGATGCTGGTGCAGGTAAAGATTCTCCGCGGCAGTGGCGGCGTGGATTCCGTCAGCGATTCCGGCGGCAGGCGCACCGCGCGCTCCGATCAGGGACTGCGTCCCAAACCAGATCAGGAGCGCCACTGCGGTCACCGCCAGCCGGACCGGCAACGAGGACCGGAGCGACCCGCTCTGGGACTGGGGCATAAGTGCGGCGAATTATACACGCGCGCCGAAGTGTGGGGTGCAAACGCAAAGCTTCAACGACCGAAGGACGCCCCTTTAGTGCGTCGTCAGCCGAGGCTTTCTAAAGCGTACAGACGGCATGCCGATTGAAGGAACAGTATCCGAAGGATTGCCCATGTTCCGACGAGTGTTCCGACAAGTAATGATCGTCGTGGCATGCCGAACAAATATGCAACGCCGGTTGACTGCGCGGCGACTATCCCCGGCACCATTGGCTGTGTGAGTAAGAATACCGACGTTGGGAAAAGCGAAAACCTTGGCGGTCAGTGAGGGTGGCAATGAAGAAACAAGGAATCAAGACGAAGATATGGATGAGCATCGGCATATTTGCCGCGGGCTACGTAGCCCTTCTGGTGCTGCTGCAGTGGACGTCGTCGCAGATTCAAGAGCACACGCAGGTGGCTTCCGGTTCGTTGTTTCCCGCTGCTTTGAGCAGTCAGGAAGCCAGCGCCGGCTTCGAGAGAATGTCGAAGCGCTATAGCGACGCCGCCCTGACGCAGGATCGAAAGGCGTTGGCGAAGGCGGATGAAGATGCGGAGGTTGTGGCGTCGGCGCTGCGCTCGGTGCAGGAAAAGACCAGCTTTCGAACCGAACGGCTCCAGCAGACCACCAGGCTCGCGCAGCGATTCGAGGATATTCACGGCCGCTCTCAGTCGCTGTATTCGGCCATGATCGAGCATCCCGACAACACACAGACCCAGCAGTCTGTTGCGGCCCTGGCGCAAGACAGCCGGGAGATGAGCGCGTCTCTGAAGGAACTACGAGAGGCTTTGGCCACGGACTTTCAGGCGGAACTGGATACGGTCACGGATTGGTCGCGGCGGCAGCGCACGTATGGAATCCTGATTCTGCTGCTTGGAGCGCTCTGTGGGGGAAGCGTGTCGGCGGTCGTGATTGAACGCTATATCGCGACGCCTCTGCGCCAGTTAACCGTCTGCCTCAGAGACATGGGCGAAGGCGAGGGCGATTTGACCCAGCGGCTCGAACTGACCAGCGAGGACGAGTTGGGCGAGACCGGCGAATCGTTCAACCTGTTTATGGACAAGCTGCAGGAAGTGATGCGGCAGATCGCATCCAACACTTACCAACTGTCGGAGGCCTGCGCAAAACTTTCAGCCACCAGCCACCAGATCACGGCGAACTCTGGGGAAACATCGACCCAGGCAACCGTGGTTTCTCAATCGGCCCAGCAGGTCAGCCAGAACCTGCAAACGGTGGCGCTTGGCGCGGGAGAAATGGGATCCACCATTCAATCGATCGCGAACAATGCTCACGAAGCCGCCACTGTGGCTTCTAAGGCGGTACAAACGGCGCAGGCGGCCAACGCTAATGTTGCCAAGCTAAGCGCGTCCAGCGCCGAGATCGGCGAAGTCATCAAGGTTATCACTTCGATTGCGCAGCAGACCAACCTGCTGGCCCTCAATGCGACCATTGAAGCCGCTCGCGCGGGCGAATCGGGCAAAGGATTTGCCGTGGTCGCCAACGAAGTGAAAGAACTCGCCAAGCAGACCGCCAAGGCCACCGAAGACATCAGCCGGAAGATTACCGCCATTCAGACGGATACTCACGGCGCGATTGACGCGATCGCCAGCATCAGCGACGTGATCAACCACATCAACGACATTTCTGGCACCATCGCGACCGCGGTCGAGGAACAGAGCGCAACCACCAATGAGATGACGCGTAACCTCGGCGACGCGGCGCGCGGCAGCAAAGACATCACTGGCAGCATCAGCGGAATTGCGCAGGCGGCAGAAAGCACTTCGCTGGGAGCGAGCGACACCCAGAAAGCAGTGCAGGAGTTAGTGCAGATGTCGGCGCAACTGAGCAGCCTGGTCGAACAATTCAAAATTGATTCCGGCGACATACGCCGGGGCCGGTCGGCCTCGCAACCCGCTCTCGGTATGGCTGCACGCGCGGGGCGGTGAGGTCTTGGGCGTCTTCATCCGCGAGGGATGAGCAATTGACGAGTGAGTGCAATAGGGATGTTACGCCACGCGGATGCACTACCTCGGTTGCCAGGTTCACGAAATCCACACCTCGATCCTCTTCCCGGTCACCCAGTGCCCGTCGCGTTTCTCCATGACCACGTACATACCGGTGCTGCATAGCCCCCCGCACGTATTGTTGAGGAAAAACAGAGCTTGCATGCCTTCAGCACTGAAACCCACCCGTGACAGGGTCAAAACCCCCTGAAAACCCGGAAATCGCTTGTAGTACTCACCCCACCAGTCGCCACCCTTGGGAATGGAATAGAGCTCGTCCAAATCGAGGAGTTCGTACTTGATCGAAAGGTGAAAAGACGGTCGAAAGGCAGTCGGCCGAACGTTTGCTTCCTCGAATGCGTTTATCGTTGATCGCTGAAGAGTGGGGGCTTTCTCCTGCAACGACTTCGCCGTCTTCTCCCACGGGATAGGCCGTCCGTTCCCATCCACCTGCGTATGGTCATCAAACTGGGACATATCGGTGATTACAATTCTGACGACACCTTTGTCTTGGGCCTTTTGACCGGTGAATGTTTCATTTAGCCAAGCTGAAAGGACGTCATACTCGGTTTCGCTGACCTCAAGTGGATGATGTACGGGATCACGCCCATCACCCGTCATCATGAAGAGAGATCCAGCAACTACAGTGATCGCTAACGCGCCGTAAATTGCGCTAGGCATCCGCATAGGCTCACTATCTCGGGTTATCGTGCACGGACGAGAGCATTGATCCCGGTCAGCCGTCCCTTTCAGCCAGCGGCGAAGGTTATTGCCTCAGCTTTTCCGGTCGGCAAATTGGGCAGCGTTGAAAGAGATGGATGAGTCGCTTCCAAAACGGCCAAGTCTGTTTGTCGGAGACATGCTTGTATTGAACAAACCTGGCTTCCGACAACTTCTTTCGAATTTCTGGATCGCTCATCCCCATACGGCAATCCCTTGACTTTTCTGGCGGCTCGATCTCGTGCGGCACTCGGTCGCCGCTGCGAGCCCAAATATGGCTCTGCAAGCCATATTAGAGCATGGTAAACGAGGACTCGTGCTCGACTCAATTCTCGTGGCTGTTTCAATGGCGGTCGATCGGAGCGTCATCAAGGCGTCGCTTCCAGCTTTGCAATTGCAGACTTCGCAGCCTGGGCGACGGTTCCGAGGCCGTCGAAATGAATGCTGGCGCCATCCTGTGTCAGGAGGCGAAGCGCGGGAAGAGCTTCTTTGGCGTGCAGGTGTTCGAGCGCATCAATCGACAGCACGCGCATGTCTGGACTGGAATCGCGAAGAGTCTCGATGAGTGGTGGAATGGCCGCACGATCGCCAATCTCACCAAGAGACCAGGGCACGATCCAGCTGACTTGTTGATCTTTCAACAGCGGTATGAGGATCGGAACGGCGCGAACGTCCTTCAAATCGCCGAAGAGATGCGCGGCGTAGTAGCGGTCAGATGCGATCTGAGCTTCCCCCGTCCAGTTGCCCCCAGGCATACCTTGACCTTCTGGTCTCGATGACAAACGGTCTTGAAGAATTGCGCGGATTACATCGAAGCCCCGATCATCGCCCAGGCTGGCAAATACAAAGGCCGCGTTGCCCCGGACATGCCTGTCCTCGTCTCTAAGGTAAGGCTCAAGCAGCTTGAGAACGGTCTTATCGCGCAGTCGCACCAACTCCTGGGCGACGTCGAATTGCTCGTAGAAACTTTGGCTGCTCTGAAATTGTTTAACTAGTTCGGCGCTCGATCTACGTTCGCGATCGCCCGCAGAGCTGCTCTCCGCAAGAGCAAGCGCTGACAGAACAGCCAACGCTGCGAATCTGCAACGATTTTGAAACTGACTTCTCACAACGTGGACTACCAGGGATAGTTTGTGACTTCGAAGCCGATTGCCTTGATACGGACGGTGGCCGGCAAAGTTACCGGACGCGGACTGCCCGCGCCGACGGTGAATTGCGGAGTGCCTTCGGCGGTTTGGCCCGCCGCTGTGATGGTGTGTCCGGTAGAAGTTTGCGGGCCGCCTCCGCCCGTCGCCTGACAGATCGTGAACTGACCGTGATCCATGCTGTCGATGATCGCGATGTGAGCGCCGTGCGGCCAGATCAGGACGTCGAGTTCGCTGATGTCCTCTACCTTCGATCGCCATTGATCGATGGGGCCGACATTTTTCCACAGCGACGGAACGAGATTGGGATCAGCCTTGGGCAGCGCGTTCTCTTTGCCGTAATTTCCGACGAAACCGTTGCAATCCACGCCGATGTAGGTGGAGCAGACGTCGGCCAGGCGAGAATCCGGATCTTCGAGAATTTTTCGGAAAGGCTTCAAGGCGGGGTGGTCCAAAGCAGCGGCGGCAACGTCCTCGACAACCCGCAAAGCGTTGGCCACGTCGTCGGGCGTCCCCTTCCCCCAAAAACACTGGCCCGCGCCGTCGATCTTGCCGGAATTCCAATAGACCTGATTGGCGCGGCCGGCCTGGATAATGCTCTGCCAAAACAGAGGTGAATCGCCAATTCCGCCATAATTCGGGTTGTTGCACAAATAGCGTGTGACGCTTGCTTCTTTAATGGGGCCGGCAGTGGTCCAAATGTCGATGGATTTGTACCAGTTCACATACGCCGAAGGAGGAATCTTTGGAACGATCCGCATAGCTGCATCTCTGAAGAGGAAGTCGGACTGGCTTGCGGATACTTTAGCAGATGCCGGGAAAGACGCAAGGCCGGGCAACCGCAACTTGCATCGGCGTCCCTGCCCTGATGCGCCCGCTGCATCAAGGATGGACGACTGCAATGGGGTGAACCCGCCAAGGGGGAAGAACGGTACCTATGCCCTGACAGAGGTCGTGGAGGCGGTCGAACAGGTTTGCCACGAACAGCATGGTCGAACGCTGCGGCAGATGGCTACGGCTGTCATCACTGATTACCTTCATGCCAACATGAAGGTTGCAAAGACCAGCAGCGCTTTGTACCTCGGTGAGCTGCGACGTCGACGGGGCGAGGATCGTGCAACAGAAAAAGCGCTCGATTTCACAAGGCGATCGCGCAAATGTTGGGGACAGCTTCCGACCCGCTCAGGACCGATCCGCAACTGGTTGCGGCCATGCTGCTGGCATCGATGGGCGGAGTTGTTCGGATACTTCTGGAGTCGAGTAATCCTGAGCAGCAAACTCGACACGCTGCGGGAAGAATTGATCTTTGCCGCCTGCGCATACCTTGGAGGCTTATCCTACTCGGGCTTCGACTCTGCGAGCTGATGTGCGTTATTCCCGGGTGTTGCCGAAGCGATAAACGATGCTGGTAATGAGGCGCAGATTGTTCTGGCCTTCGATCGCACCAGTCGAGTCTCCAAACGTCGTGCGCTGATAGTCTGCCTGGACACGGGCGGCAAACGTTCCGAAGAGATATCGTTCGACTCCTCCGCCAAAAGCATAGGAAGGACGCGCGACCCAGCCGCCCAGATAGTAGGGGCCGCTGGTCGGGACAGCACCACCGACGCGTCCGGCGCCAACCAGGGCGTGGACGAAGACTGCGGTGCGGCCGTTGACTGGATAGAACACGGGACCGGCCAGCAAGCTGAGGATATTGGCACCGTGTCCGGTGTTAAATACATTGCCGGTACTGGCATAGGTGCCGTCGACCGTAGCTCCCCAGCGTGGTGCAAACCGTACCAGGCCGCTGCCGTCGATGCCAGTGAGCGCAACCCGCTGTTGGGAGGGCACGGGCATGTCGAGGTAGACAAAACCGAAACTTGCCTCAAACGTCGGATTTGTCGCCGCAGCCGGCGGCCCGCCCGCCCAGCGCGATTGCGCCAATAGCGGCGCAGCGAACAATAACACGCCGAGCAAGACCCGGCAGACCAAACTTCTGCAAACCGAGACTCTGCAAAGCTGATCTCTAAGCATGATGCGTTACTCCGGTGAAGGGTTCGAACTTCACGCGCACTGCCCCTGCGACGCAGCGGAATGCTCCAGGGCTGCTGTGGTGAAATCCCTACCTCTTACAGGGTACAGCGCGTCGCTTGCAGTTTCAGGTTACCTTGGTCGCTTTCCGGTTGTACTTAAGGGACTGAACCGTCGTTGTCTGATGCCCCGTGGCAAACGAGGAAGTCTTGCTCCGGACACACTCACGGATCAAAACCGGCATATTACGGAAACCACCGGATCGTTTCTGGTTGATCAACCGCCCACAACCCGAACCGGTAGATCAAATCTTGCGCTGGAGAAATTCCGCGCTTCGCTCGGACGTCTCCCTCACCAGAAAGCCCATCTTCGGGTGCGTGGGCTCCAGATCGGGAGTGATGCCGTACTCGCGGAGGGTTTCTGACGTTGCTGGGCCGATCGACCCGACTACTGCGCGGCGCAATGCGTTGGCGGCTTCCTGATGCTGTCCCATTTCATCCGCGAACCGGAACAGGTGATGGACCTGGACCGACGACGTAAATAACACAACATTGAACTTTCCGAGAATGAGATCGCGAATAGCCAATCGCAACGGTTCCGCATCTTCCGGGGGGGCCCATTTGTAAACCGGCACGGGAAACACCTCGGCACCTCTCTCGGAGAGTCCAGCATACAGTTCGGAGCTGGGCACGCCATGTTCTTGTACGGCTATCCGTGCGCCTTTTAGGGGAATGGTTTGCGCGTTCTGGTCGAGCGCGTGCAGAATTTCACGCCAGGTGTTGGGCTCGGGCACCATCAGAGCAATCGCAACGCCGAACTCCCGCAAAACGGCAACTGGCTTGGGTCCTCGTGCTACGACCTTCACGTTATTCAAGGCTGCGACCATCTGCTCACGCGGGCAGGCCGGCTCGATGGCTTGCGCCAGCGCGCGCGTGCCCACTCCTGTCATGAAAATCACGATCTGGAATTGCCCCTGCACCAAGTCGCGCGCAAAGGCAGATTCCTGCTCATTCGATTTCGATGGAACCTCGCGGGTTGAGGCCACTACCGTGGCCTGACCGCCATGGTTCGTAATCAGCAGGCCCATTTCCCGCGAACGCCGGCTCTCGAGCGAGAGCACGCACAGATTCCCGAATCCTCCACCGATCATGGATGAGTTTCCCCGCGGCGACAGTATGCGACTAGTGTAGAACGCAATAGCGAAAAGCGGGAAACAGGGATCAGCGGAAGGCTGCGCTCACGCTCTTTCAGCGGCCTCAGCCACCAGGCCCAGCGTAGGCTTCGATTCGATGAGCACCGGGGTGTTGCCCTGTTTTTCAGACGCGCCGTATGTGATGTAGAGAAGAGCACCAGTGAAGAACGCGCCCGATACGATATTTCCAATCGTGACGGGCAACTGGTTCCACCACCACCATTGGCCGACGGACACGGGGGCGTGGAAGAAGATTCCCGCGGGAATCAGAAACATGTTGACGACCGAGTGTTCATACCCGTGGGCGAAGAAAGTCGTTATCGGCAGCCACATTGCGACTACCTTGCCCAGCGTCGATCGTGAGGCGAACGCTAACACCACCCCGAGAGTTACCATCCAGTTGCAGAGAACCCCTTTGACCATCGCTGCCATCCAGCCTCTGTAGCCCAAGGCGGCGTACCCTAGTGTCTTCTTCTGTGCTGCTTGCCGCACCAGCTCGCCCAGAGCGCCGCCGTCCGAGGTCATAAAGTTCGTCACGGCCAGATAGAACAACAGCGCGTATGCCACACTCCCGATCAGATTTCCGAAATAGACCCACCCCCAGTTGCGCAGCAAACCTCCGAATTGCACGTCGCCCGACAATAATCCGGCCGGCAGTAATGCGAAATTGCCGGTGGCCAGTTCCAAGCCCAGCAGGACGAGCATCACGAAGCCCACGGGAAAAACGATTGCTCCAACAATCGGAGGCAAGCCCTGTGATAGCACGACCATTACAAGCGACGTTGCATACCCCAGAAGAACGCCAGCCAGAATTCCGCGTATCATCAGGTCCCGCACAGACAACTTCGCCTTCTTACCCGCCGCCTCGATCATGTCCGCAACCAACTGCTTTGGCGTGACGTAGTCCATTGGAATCTCCTCGACTACTGCATTTCGGGGCGCGGTGACTCCGCGGACGTCGGTTCAGCCGACGTTGGCTGATTCCTCGCAGTGTCTTTCGCAACCAACGACGGCATGTCATGCTGCGCCGCGATATCGAGATCGAGGCACTGAATCAGTTTGGCTACCACGTCGGGCAAATTGTCGTCCAGCGGAACGAATTGCATAACTTCTCTGCCCTCGGCAGCATTCGGACCAGTGCGCCCACCCCTGTAAATGGCAACAGCGTCGATTGTCTTGCCGTCGACCCTCGCCTTGAATCCGCGAAACCCGATGTCCGCCGCTTGATGATTTCCGCAGCCTGCGGGGCAGCCCGACCAGTGCAGACTCACGGCTTGTCCCGAGGCCCCAAGCTTTTCATCTAACCGGCGCGACAATTCCGCCGCCTGGCCTTTGGTGTCGATCTGCGCCAGATTGCAATAGTCGGTCCCTGTACAGGCCACCATCTTCCGGTGAAAGCGAGTGGGGCTGGGAGAAAGTTCCTGCAGCAGATTTTCTTCCAGCAAAGAATCCAGGCGGTCGTTGCCAATGTTAGGGAGAATGGCATTCTGACCGGTCGTCAGACGTACCTCGCCATTGCCGTACTCTTCTGCCAGCCGCGCCATCTCGTCGATCTGGTCCGGATAGAGCCGCCCCATCGGCACACCCAGACCCACCGACCGGAGACCTGGCTGTTTCTGGCAAGTGATTCCGAGATGATCGGAATGAAACTGGCTGCGCACGTCCCGGCCCGCGGGCTCGAGGTAGTGGTCGACTCGCTGCGCAAGTTCTTCGCGCACTCGCGGCAGACCCCACTCTTCGATCAGGAATGCAAAACGGCATTTCGAGCGTGCTTCCCGGGGCCCATGATCGCGGAATATGCCGACCAGCGCGGCGACGAGTTGAGCCGCCTTCGGAATCCATACGAACACATCCAGCGGAGATGCAATCGTAAACCCGCCCGATCCCATCTTGCCGCCGACCAGCACGTTGAACCCAACCCGATCGCGCCGCATGGCGGGCACGAGCGCGACGTCCTGCGACTCGTCGTGCGTGCAATTTTCCGCGCAACTCGTAATACTTACGTTGAATTTTCTGGGCAGATTGGTGAACTCTGCATTGCCGTTCGTTCCGACCAGGATCGAATCCAGTTCAGCCACGACAAGCGACGCGTCAAACAACTCGTTCAGGGTAAGACCCGAGAGCGCACATCCATTAATATTGCGCACATTGTCCATGCCCGTCTGCAGGGAATGCAGGTCGACGCCACGAAGCTTGTCCCAGATTTCCGTTACGCTTCCCAATTCGAATCCCCGCAATTGCATCTGTTGCCGGGTCGTGATGTCGAGCACGCAATTCCCTAGCCGGCGGGACAAGTCGGCGACAGCACGGAGTTGACGACCGCTGGTGAATCCGTTCGCCATGCGGACGCGCATCATGAACTTGCCCGGCGTGGGTTTGCGGAAAAATACTCCCACCCATTTCAACAGGTCTTTTTCTGCAGTGGTCAGCGATTCGTAGCCCTGCCCGATCAGTCGAGGCAACTGCTCACGAACTCGAAGGCCATCTCCTCCCATTGACGCTTTAGCCATCTCAACCGCGTTGCTGCCAATCCGCATTGCCACCCCTCGCCTGCAGGTTTCCGTGGTTCGACGTCGCGACGATTTCGGCGTCTGTCGGTTTCTACCGACTACACTTAGCGAAGTTGAGTGACGAACGGAAACGCAAAATAATGATGGGGCAGATAAACAGAAGAGAAGCGCCAGGAATCGCCGCGGACGACCCATTTTGCAAGCTCTTGACGCGACACAGGAAGGTTCTGCTGATGAGCCGGATCGCTTCTTTGCATCGGCACGCGGCCGACTGGAGCGCCTTGAAGTGCCTACAACCTCTTAGAAGACCAGAGACGAGGATTCAGTTCTAAACAGATGACGGTGATAAATCGGACGGCATCTGTTGGTTAACCGCCGATTCAGCCGCGCTGCTCAGAACCCAGTTAATCCATCAGCTTCATCGTGAGATAGGTGAAGTACTCGGCGTCGGTCCGGGCCTCTTGCTTTTTGTCGGCGCCAGCGCCGTGGCCGCCTTCGGTGATTTCGTCGTAAAAGAATGGCTTGTGAAATTCTTCCAGGCGGGCGGCGAATTTGCGGGCATGAACCGGGCCTACGCGATCATCTTTGGTGGTGGTAAAGATCAGCGGCTCGGGATATTTCACATCCGGCTTGAGCTGGTTATACGGCGAAATGGAGGCTAAAAAGGCGCGCTCGTCGGGCACTGAAACCGAACCGTACTCGCCGACCCACGACGCGCCGGCTGACAGATGCTCAAAGGCCAGCATGTCGAGTAGCGGCACCTGGATCACGACCGCATTCCACATATCCGGGTGCTGCGTGAACTCGACACCCATCAGCAGGCCGCCGTTCGATCCGCCGATAATGCCCAGCCTGCGCGTTGTGGTGATCTTACGCGTGACCAGATCCTGGGCAACGGCATAGAAGTCGTCGTAAATACGCTGGCGGTGAGTTTTGAGGCCGGCGTCGTGCCAGGCGGGCCCGAACTCGCCGCCGCCGCGAATGTTCGCCAGCACAAACACACCACCATGCTCCAGCCAGAGCTTGCCGGCTACCGCGCGATAGCTCGGAGTCATCGGAATCTGGAATCCGCCGTAGGCATTGAGCAGCGTAGGATTCGAGCCGTCATAGGCCATATCCTTGCGATGCACAATGAAGTAGGGCACCTTGGTTCCATCTTTGGAAGTGGCCTCCAACTGCTCGACGACATCGTTGCTGGCGTCAAACTGCGGCTTCTGCGACTTGGCCAGCGCGAATGATCCATCGCCGGCATCGCCCAGCCACAGCGATGGCGGAGTTAAGAAACCTTCGACGCTGACAAAAAAACGGTCGTCGGTGCTGCTGAACGTCGGAGAGCTTATGGTGAGATTGTCAGGGACCGGAAGCGGCTTGCTCGTCCAATTACCGTCGCTGCCGAAGGTGTAAACGTAGGCGCGCTGCTGCACGTGCGCAAGCGTGGTCACGATCAGGCGATTTTTGGTGGTCGAGAACCACTGTTCAAACTCCTGCGAGGTTGGAGCAAACACGATGACGGGTTTGAGCCGCACCGGATCTTTTTCAACGGCGGCCAGATCGAGCGAAACCACTGATCCCTGGACGATCTTGTTGGCTTGTCCCTCGGGCGTCCAATCCTCTTGCAGTTCGATGATTAGTTGGCCGTCGAGCATGCCGCCTACGTTGGCCTTGAGCGGCAGGGCAAGCTTCTTGGGTCCGGCGGGCGAGAGCAGATAAGTCTCCTGCGCGAACGTGCTCAGATTGCGCTGCACGGTCTTGGCGACATGGCCCTGACCATCGATGAATACCTGTGGATTGTCGCCGTAGCCGTTGTCTTTGACATCTCCGCGGAAGACCTCGACAGCGCTCTCGAGAGGCTGGCCGCGCTTCCACTGGCGCACGGTGATGGGATAACCGGCCTCACTCATGGTTCCCGGGCCCCAGTCGCGGCCGACCAAGAGCGTGTCTTTGTCGACCCACGAAATGTTTTGCTTGCCGCGTGAGAGCGCGACCCCCCCCTCGACGAATTTGCCTGTTTTCAGATTGAACTCGCGCAGAGTATCCGCATCTTCGCCGCCGGCAGACAGCGCCACAAGACAATGTTCCTCGTCGGGAAGCAGGCAGTTCAAGCCATGCCCCACCCAGCTCTGCTTGTCGGTTTTGGCGAGCGCGTCATAGTCGAGCACCGTCTCCCAATGTGGCTCGGCCGTCAGATAATCCTTGAGTGTGGTGCGGCGAACGATTCCCCGCACATGCTCGGCATCGCGCCAGGTGTTGTAGACCGCGCCATTGCGAAGCTCGGGTTCAGGCAACCGCTCGGGAGATTCCAGCACTTTGAGCGCATCGGCTTCGAGAGGCGCGAAGTGAGGGTCTTTCTCGAGCACCGCCGCGCTGCGCGCGTTTTCAGCCTTTACCCACATCATGGGGCGCTCGCCGTGAATGTCTTCGAGCCAGGTGTATTTATCGGGCTGCTCGGTGCTGGACGGCTGCTGCGCCCGTGCTGGGATTGTCGACACCACTGCGGCGATCGCCACGATAGTCAGGAGCTTCGGTAGCATGCGCGCCGCATTTTTTGTCCAAAACATTTTCAAAGTACACACTCCGTTCCAGGATTAATGCTTGCGACTGAGCTATGGTCTGGTTATCAGACGCGGGACCAAATTGCTGGTGAGCAGTATCGCATTAGCCAACGATGTTCGTCACGAAGGCGAGGGCAATTGCAGGGGCCGCAACAGAATCCCTGGGCTAAGCCGAGGAAGGAGCGGCATCCGCTCGAACCGTCGCCGCCGGCGATGACCGATAAAGAACGGCGCTCAGCTGCGGGTATCGTCCGGCGAAGAAATACATGGAATAAGAGGGAAAGAACACGATGGCGGGCACCGAGATCAGCGAGACCAGATACAGAAAAATTCCCAGCACGATGCAGCCGACCACAATCGCCAGCGTGATGGTCTGGGCGTTCCAGGTGAGTCCGGCGCTCTTGCCAGTGAGAAAGGCGAGCAGGCCGACTCCTACGCTGGGTATGACGACGATCAGACCTAAGATCAGCGTGGCGATCGTGATGATCAGTCCCACGACGAGAGCGAGTACGATCTTCATGCCGATGTAAGCGGCGTAGGCGCCTTTCTCGAGCTTCATCATCGCTAACAGGCGGCGCCATCCTTCAAACGCGTCGATGTTTTCGAGGGCCATCTGGGGAACGACGAAGTCTTTGGTCAGCACCAAGACCACGGCCGTGATCAGGGCGAAAGTGACCGACACCAGGAAGAGAATGATGCCGCCTGATACCAGAGCGGCTATGTGCTCGTTCGGCGCCTTGAACCAACCCTGGTTGAACGCGACCGCCACTGGAATTCCGATCACGATTGCGAAGCCGGCGAGGGTGAGGACTACGTAAAGCAGTTTCCAGAGGAAGAACCGCCAGCCGGCGCCAAGACGTCGGCTCCAGCTCCAGCGAATGTGACACTCGCGCGTGACGATGCTGTCGAACAGGACGAAGCGCATCACGCTGCTCACATACATCATGATGATCCCGACGGCGAACGCGGCGATGACCAACACCGCGAGAAGCGCACCCAGGGCGGCCAGCAGTGCCGGATCGATTCCTAAAGAGTTCGGGATGCCAGGATGTGGCGCGGCCCCGGGATGCTGGGGAATGTTGAAGAACGAGCGGTTGCATCCATTGGAACCGAGTTCTCCCGCGAGCAGGCCGACGAACGCAAGCTTGGTCCATTGCGCAATGCGGAAGGGCTTGAACAGTTGTTGCCGAGTGTGTTCGAAGGCGAGCGTAATCGAGTCGGAGGCGGTAATGGGCAACGTGGACCTCAGAGCGCAAACAGCTTCAGCAGCAAGTTACTAAGAATTGGGCTGCGGATCAAATCAAATCGATGGGAAGAACGCCAAGGCCCGGCGGTGAGGATCCGCCAGATGAGCCTCTGCTGATTCCGCAAACTAACGTAACTGGAAAGTGAAGGCGATCACCAAGGGCCGGCGAAACCAGGTGTTACGCTCAGTGTTATGCGCAAGGGCAACCAAACAACTCGCCGCGCTTCCAGGCATTTGAGTGATTCGCCGTTCTCGGCCTGGCCGGTGAAGCATCAGGGTCCAAACTCGTTCGGCATCGCCGCCCGCCTGATCTACGCAGTGCTTGGCCTCATCACTTCGGTCTACTGCATGCTCGCGTATTTGCCGGATATCTATGTCTCGTTTATTCAGGCGCCGTTGAATCCGTGGCTACCCCTCTTTATCCGTCTGCACTCCTATGTCTACTGCGCGGTGTCGTTATTCCTGGGGATAACTCTTCTTGCAGAGCGTCGGAGCGGTCGTGAACGCCGGATGTCACTCGAGTTCGTGGTGGTGCAAGCTGCAATAGTGGCTTTCTTTTTGTGGAAGAGGCCGTTCTCCAGTCTCGGAAATAATTCGCTCAGTTTTCTGTGGAGTCTCGCCGTACTCTTCCCAGTATTTTGGCTCGGCCTTCTCGATCACTATGCTGAATCCGAGTCGCGGGAGTTCGAGTCATCAGGTCAAACATCACACCTGCCCATTTCGATCGCACTCCAGGGTGGCTTAGCGATTGGGATCTTGCTTCCGGGGATGCTGTGGCTTTCGTACATCTCTGCGGGGCGGGGTGCGGCGCTTAAAGGTGTAGACCTGCTCGCATGGGCTTGGGCGATTGGGATCCAGCTCCTGTTTGCGGTGTTTGCAGTTTCTTGCTTGAACCTGGCGCTTACACTTTGCTCGCGAATACAGGAACGCCGCTGCCGAACATTTTGTGTTTATGGGTTCGCATCCGGCGCCATGGCGTTGTTCTTCATGCGAGTTGTTCTGCCCTGCATCCCATTTGCCGGACGCGAGGCGGACATCTATTCGGCAGCGCTCGCGGTCACGATCGTGTGTTTCGCCGGTGGTTTTCGGCGCAGGATTCAAGCTTTCCGAAGCTACGCTCAGAGCGCGAGCGTGGCGGGCAATCGGCCCAGGAATCTGCGCTTCGAAAATGGGGCTCTGATTCTCATCCTCTTGACGGCTATGTATGTCGTGCCGAGCTACATCGGAATCATGGACTGGAACTTCATCCTGGCAAGGATGTGGGCCGCGGTGTTGTGGCTAGTCGTCATCGCCTTGCTGATGCACTTGTCACCGTCCAGAACCGCTAAGCGGTACCCCGTCTTACTCTTGGCGATGCTCTGTGCGGGAACATTTGTGGCTTCCCGGTTTTCGCAACGAGATTCGTCATCGATGGGCGCCTTGCAGAAGCGGCATCCGGCATGGATCGAAGCTATCGGCCATCATACGGCCTCCGATGCATCGTTCGGGGCGGTAAGCGCTTTGTGGGCAGGATCCGAAGAAAAGCCTTGCGACGAATTCTGCCGGTTCCTGCGCGAACAAACCAATATCCCAGCCTATATTTCGATCGAGCCAGTCGACATAAAACTGGTGTCTCCCCTCACCCCGGCGCCAGAGACCAAACCCAACATCTTTGTGGTCGTCGTGGACAGCCTGCGCAAAGATTATGTTTCGCCCTACAACACAACGGTGCAGTTTACGCCGCATATCGGCGACTTCGCGGCGGAGAGCGTGGTCATGCGGAATGCCTTCACGCGCTATGGCGGTACTTCCCTGTCGGAGGCGGCAATCTGGTCGGGTACTCTGATGCTGCACAAGCAGTTTGTCCAGCCGTTTCACCCCATGAACAATCTGGAGAAGATGTTGGAGGCGAATGACTACGACCGCTACGTGAGCATTGATCCGATCCTTAAGCCCCTGATTGAGCAATCAAAAGATGTGCATCGACTGGACGCCGACGTGAGCTACTGGGCCGATCAGGACTTCTGCAGAACATCGGTCGAAGCGGAGCAGAAGATCGACCAACGCCCAGACAGGAGCCGGCCCATTTTTCTCTATACACAACCTCAGAACGTGCACTTGGTGGCGTTGATGCATGCGAAGTCGGTGCGATTGCCCCAGCGCGGCAGATATCCGGGGTTTCAACCTTCGGCGGCCAATGAACTGCTTCGCTTCGATAGTTGCTTTGGACAGTTCATCTCCTATCTGAAGTCGCGCGGGCTTTACGACAACAGCATCGTCGTGCTCACCGCCGATCATGGCGAGGCTTACGGAGAGTACGGACACATCAGTCACGCCTATGGAATGTATCCCTCGACGCTTCGCATTCCGCTGATGATCCACCTGCCGAAAGCGATGCGGAATCGCTACTACTACGACCCTCAGGCGGTCGCGTTCAACATGGATGTCACGCCTTCGCTGTATTACCTGTTGGGATACCGGAACATTGCGAATGATGAGAAATTCGGACGTCCGCTGTTCACGGACACGCCAGAAGAGTATCGCAGCTACCAGCGCGACTCGTACCTCGTCTCGGTGTGCTATAACCCGATCTACGGCGTGCTCGGGGGCGATGGGAAAACTTTGTTTATCGCCAATGAAATGGACGGAGTGAACCAATATTTTGATCTGGTCCATGACCCGGATGGAACAGTGAACTTGGTCGACAGCAAGATTCAGGCCCGAAGCCAAACCCAGATCCGTGAATACGTTCAGGATCTCGCGGACTACTACCAGTATCGCTATCACACCCCGACGCTGCTTAGTTGGGCAATGCGCTGAGACTTCTCCCGCGGCATTACTGAACTGGAAATGGAGCGGGAGACCGGGATCGAACCGGCGACATCCAGCTTGGGAAGCTGGCGTTCTACCGCTGAACTACTCCCGCTCAGGGCTGGCCGAACGACCTTAGCTTATCACCACCGACAGAGCGTCACAACCGCGGGCTCGTGAACTCGGGCGGCGATTCGTGTTTAAATAGTCGGCCTGTAAGATCGATTCCGGTACGAATCAATTGTACGAATCCTATTTTGCGAATTCTGGGGAGAGCTATGGGTTCATCGATGATCGGCGCGTCACGTCGCAGGTTCCTGCAAGCTGCGTTGACTACGGGCGGAACGGCCGCGCTGTATCCGGCGCTGGGCGCGGCACGGGCGATTGCTGCGCCCGCCAACCCGCCGACGAGTGAGATTCAGCCGTTCGAACTCGATGAGATTACGATTTCGGAATTGCAGGTGGGGATGAAGTCGGGCAAGTTTACCGCGCGATCGTTGGTAGAGAAATATTCGGCGCGGATTGAAGACATCGACAAGCGCACGGTGAACGCGGTGATCGAGATGAATCCCGACGCGCTATCGATTGCCGACGCGCTCGATCAGGAGCACAAGGCCAAGGGGCCGCGCGGAATGCTGCACGGAATCCCGGTGCTGATCAAGGACAACATCGATACCGCAGACCGCATGATGACGACAGCCGGATCGCTGGCGCTGGTGGGCTCGAAGCCGGTGAAGGATTCGTTTGTGGCGCAGCGGCTGCGCGCGGCGGGCGCGGTGATTCTGGGCAAGACCAATCTCAGCGAGTGGGCGAACATTCGTTCGAGTCACTCGACCAGCGGATGGAGCGGGCGCGGCGGGCTAACGAAGAATCCGTATGCACTTGACCGGAATCCGTGCGGATCGAGTTCTGGGACAGGCGCTGGAATTTCCGGGAACCTGGCGGCGGTGGGTATTGGCACCGAGACCGACGGGTCTATCGTTTGCCCGTCGTCGTCGAACGGACTGGCCGGGATCAAGCCGACGGTGGGATTAGTGAGCCGCAGCGGGATCATTCCGATTTCGCATAGCCAGGATGGCGCCGGGCCGATGTGCCGCACGCTGCGCGATGCCGCGATTTTACTAAGCGCACTGACGGGAGTCGATGCCGACGACCCGGCGACCGCGGGCAGCGCAGGCAAGGCGCAAAGCGACTACGCGCAGTATTGCGATCCGAATGGACTGAAGGGCGCTCGCATCGGCGTGGCGCGAAAATATTTTGGCTTCAGCGATGCCGTTGACGCTCTGATGGGCGAGTCTCTCGCCGTGATGAAGCAGCAGGGAGCGACGCTGGTTGATCCCGCCGATATTGAAACTCTTGGCAAGTTCGACGAAAGCGAACTGCTGGTGTTCATGTACGAACTGAAAGCGGACCTTAACGCGTATCTTGCACGACTGGGTCCGGGCGCGCCGGTGCACACGCTGCAGGACATCATCGACTTCAATGATCGCAACCGGCTGAAGGAAATGCCGTTCTTTGGGCAGGATATGTTTGTGAAGGCTCAGGCCAAAGGGCCGCTCACCGAGAAGGCCTATGCGGATGCGCTTGCGAAGAATCATCAGCTTGCGCGCACCGAGGGCATTGACGCCCTCATGGATAAACATCAACTGGACGCGATCGTGGCCCCGACGGGCGGCCCAGCGTGGTTGACCGACCTGGTAAATGGCGATCATGTAGCCGGAGGCAGTTCAAACGCCGCTGCTGTCGCGGGTTACCCGAACATCAATGTGACTGCCGGATTTCTTGCCGGCTTGCCCGTGGGGATTTCATTCTTTGGCCGGGCCTGGAGCGAGCCCACGCTGATCAAGATCTCGTACTCGTTCGAGCAGGCCACCAAGGCGCGGCAAGCGCCGAGGTTTTTGCCAACGATTGGGCTCGCATAGGAAATTCGCTGGGCGCATTGAGGACTCGTGCTGTGCGGTATGGTTACTAAGAACCATGGCTAATCGCTTGTAAAGTTACGCAAAGGTCGTTCAGAACTCCGACCCGGCACCTACAATTGAGGTGTAAGCGGGGTGGTTTGTGACCAACTTCCGTTGCTGCGCAGGCCTTTTACTGATGCTGACTTCCTGCTGCGCTTTGGGCCAGGACAGTCCGGATTGGCAAGCGTTCCACGCCAATGAAGAAGTCCGCGTTCCGCAGCTGCCGGCGCTGATGGCCCGCTCCCACGACCCTTCGGATGTCTTGCTGACTTCGCTCGACATCGCATTTCACGACCACAGCATTTGTTGCGGCAAAGACTCGGCGCTGGAAGATCGCGCGCTGGCCTCCGATCCTGTATCACTGAAGGAGATTGCTTCCAAGATTGCTGGAAAGCAGTTATTAAGCGACGGTCGTCCCGTCCTGATTACCGCGGACTTTCTGCCACCTGCGCCAGGCATCGATATCTCCTTACAGATCGTGCGAGCACTGAGAGGCAGCCATCCGCTTCTCATGCTGTGGAATTCTCGTCTTTACGTTCTCTACGGAGCTGTGTTCGACGAGGCTATAGACACCGGCGACGGGAGCAGCGCGTTTATGATTCACAAGATGTTCCTTCTGGACGTGAGGTATTCGGGCCCTCGGCGGGAGGTGATTTTCAATCGCGATACTGACGATTGGGGGAAGGTCGACGGATTGCTGCTGTTAGGGGTCGCACCGCAATAATCTTTCGGAGGTGAATCTTGGCCAATCTTCGTTTGTGCGCCTGGGTCGTGGCGACCCTGATGGCGTGTTGCCTCGTGCTGGCTGGCGTCGCCCACGGGCAACTCCTCTATCAGGATCAGGTTCTCGAGGTGCGCGATCTGCCGTCGATAGTGGCGCGCTCGCCCCACTCCGCCGACGTGATGCTCACCTCGCTCGATACCGTATTTCACGATTCCGAGGTATGTTGCGGGAAAGATTCTGCACTCGAAGATAGCGCTGGGGCAGCCGACCCGAAATCTCTGAGGGATGTTGCGAGCAAACTGCAGGGACGACATTTGCTGGGCGATGGCCGCCCTATTGTGGTGACGGCGACTTACATCACGCCAGACGCGGTCAACTCCGGCATGCTCATTACCTGGTTTCAGAATCATCGTGCCGCGCTGATGCAGTGGAATTCCCACATCTATGTGGTGCATGGAATCGTGTATCAGTGGACGGCCAGCGGCACGCCGGAGGGTGGGGAGCAGACGGGTACGGTGATCCACAAGTTCCTGCTCTGGGATACGCGCTATTCGGATTCGCGGCGCGAAGTGGTGTTCAATCGCGAGATCGACGATCTCGGCAAAGTGGACGGATTTCTGTTTGTGGATGTGAAACCGCAATAAGCCGGTACGCTTGTCCAGTCTCGAACTGGAACGTCAGTCGCATAGCTCTCTAATTTTTCCAATTTGTGCCGAAAGTCATGTTAGCCTCGACTCATGAGGGGGTAATACATGACCAACCTGAACAAGGTAGTCTCTTCCCTGCAGATCGAATATTCCCGTCTGGAACGCGAGATGGGGAGAGTGGGGAAGGCGTTGGACGCGCTCGGCCATGCTGGCGGAAAAAAGCTCAAGAAGACAGGACGAACCTTGAGCAAAGAAGCCCGCAAGCGGATCGCCGATGCGCAACGACTGCGCTGGGCAAAAGTGCGGAAAGCTGCTGCCAAGCTAGTCAAGACGTAACGCAGTCATTATCGTAAGCGCCGCCTATGGCCTCGTTCGTAACTTCTCCCAAAGACTTGCGAGCGAGGCCGGAGCGGGGCTCAGAGATTCAGTCCTTCTCGGTTCGAAATTCATTTAAGCGGGAAGACACTCTAAACCCAGCTTCATAAGTTCCAGCACCGGGACGATGGTTGCCTGTTCACTTTCGGACATCGAAGGCCGTTCATGGACAGGTTTCAAGTCGCATGTAGGGGCAGCGGCGTTCTCATCTCCTTTTCTATCTGGCGGTTACTCTTGGCGCGGGAGTGGTTACAGTCTTGCGGCGGGAACTGGCTGGCAATGGGCCGATCACTTTGCCTTCTGGCCAAACCACACCATGCTGCTAAAGGCGATGCCGCGGTTGCAAGGCTAAGCGTACAGACGAGGAAAACGTGACGAGATCGGAAGATTTTCGTTTTGGATTGCGCCTCCTCGCCGGTGGCGTAGTGGCACGCGCGAAAGGCTGGCAGACTCTCCACCGCTTCCTGCAGAACCTACGTTTTGGTGGGCGCATGCTGCGCAGAAGCCCGGGGTTTGCAGCCGTCGCGATCATTACTCTGGCGCTTGGCATTGGTGCGAACACTGCAATCTTCAGCGTGATCTATGCGGTGCTGCTGGCGCCTATGCCTTACCCGCATCCCGAACAATTGGTGATGGTCTGGTCGCACGTCCGCGACGGCAACAACTCAGTCTCCGCGGGGGACTTTCTCGATTGGAGGCAACAGAACGCTACGTTTCAGGATTTGATTGCGTGGACTGACGTTGCCTATAACTTTGCGACTCCCGACCAACCGGAACGCATCACTGGACGAGCGATGACGCCGGGCGCTTACAGAATGACGGGCGACACATTCTTCCTTGGGCGTGATTTTTTACCGGAAGAAGGCGAGATCGGCAAAGACCGCGTTGTGATCCTAACGCATCGTCTGTGGGCTCATCTGGGTGCTGACCCTGACATTATTGGCAAGCAGATCAAGATGGGCGGTGAGCCTTATACCGTGGTGGGTGTAAACCAACCTGGCCAAATTGACCGCCTGGAGTCCCAGTTCGTCGTACCGCTTTCGTTCAAGCCCGATCAGATCAACCACGACTTCCACTGGCTGCTCGTCATTGGCCGTCTCAAAGCCGGAGTGTCGCTGGCTCAGGCGCAGGCTGACATGAACGTAGTCACAGCCCGCATCGCGCAACAGCATCCAAAGTCCAACAAAGGCTGGAGTTCGAGCGTCGAACAATTGCACAACGATTTTTTCCCCAAGGATAGTCAGAGAATCCTGTGGCTGCTGATGGGAGCTGTGGGCCTTGTACTGCTGATTGCCTGCGCGAATGTCGCTAATCTGGTGCTCGCCAAAGGCACCACTCGCCTTAGAGAAGCTGCGGTTCGAACTTCGTTGGGCGCCACGCGGAGGCAACTCTTCAGTCAATTCCTCAGCGAGAATCTGGTTCTGGCGGCCGTTGGAGGGGGACTCGGGATCGCTTTGGGCGCGGCACTTCTGCAAGTGCTGGTGAGCCGGCTGCCTCCGAATCAGCTCCCATCCGAGGCCGACATAGCGCTGAATCTGCCGGTGCTGCTGTTCAGCCTGGCAGCCACGACGATTGCAGGCGCTCTCTTTGGATGTGTTCCGGCATGGCATGTTTCGCGCGTCGATCCGAACGAAACATTGAAAGCCGGCGGCCGATCCGGCATGGGCTTAGCACGTCATCGTTTGCGAAAATCGTTGATCGTGTGCGAATTTGCGCTCGCGTTGACGTTGTTGTCGGGCGCGGGGCTCGCCTTGCACAGTCTATGGAATTTGTCGCGGGTCGACCTGGGCTTCCGCGCCGACCATCTTCTGACCTTCGGCTTAGAACCGCCGAAAGAGCAGCCCTTCCAGTCGGCACACTTGATCAATTTCTATCGCGATGCCGTGGACAAGATCAAAGCCTTGCCGGGTGTTGTGAATGCCGAAGTGGCGACGGGAATGCCCATGCGGGGTACGCATTTTGGCATGCCATTCAGTATCGCCGGTCAGCCAGTGAGTGACCCGTCGAGCCGACCCGGGGCCGGTTTTGAGATGGTCTCGCCGGAATACTACGAAACACTTGGAATCCAACTTGTGAACGGGCGCAGTTTCACCGCGCAGGATTCGGCGAGCGCCCCGCATGTAGCGATTGTGAACGAGACCTTCGTCCGCCATTTTCTGCCTGGAGTTGACCCGCTGCAACAGCGCATTTTGGTCGAACAACTAGTTCCGGGGGAAACAAAATTAGGACCACCGGCGGAATGGCAGATCGTGGGTGTGTCGCGCAACATCCGCAATGGCGGCATGCGCGACGACGATTTTCCTGTGATCGATGTTCCTTTCGAGCAAAGCCCCTGGCCCCAGGCCGCAGTGGTAGTGAGAATGAGCGGCGATCCTGCGGCGATGAGCAAGACCGTTGCCGCCGCGATTCACTCCATTAGCCCTGACGTGCCGCTTGAGGAGATTCGAACCATGGATGAGCTCGTCGACGATTCCCTGGTGAACGACCGTTTCATGACCGCTCTCTACGGAAGTTTTGCGGGTGTGGCGCTGTTGCTCTCGGCGATCGGGATTTACGGGGTCATGGCGTTCGTTGTTGCTCAGCGAAGACACGAGATCGGATTGAGGATCGCCTTCGGAGCCAGCCAGGATCACGTCCTGAGCCTGGTCCTGAAAGAAGGACTCATGCTGGCCGCGGGCGGCCTTGGCCTCGGGCTGATCGGTGCATACTTTGTGGGTCGCGCCTTAAACGGTCTGCTTTATGGAGTGGGCTCGATTGATTCCATCGCTCTGGGTGCGGTGGCCACGACGCTGTTTGCAGCCGCATTTCTGGCCTGCTACATTCCTGCGCGTCGCGCGGCCATGGTTGATCCCATGGTGGCATTACGCTGCGATTAAACGCCCAATACTGAGATTCACGACCGGCTTAGGTCCAACGGAACCACTTCAGCGCCAACCCAAACGAAATTCCTCCCCAAAGGGCGAGAACCAACAGGCGCGGCCATTGCTGGAAGAGCGGCGTGCCCTCGAGAATGCTGGCGCGCAGGGCGTCATTCAACGCCGTGAGCGGCAATGCCTTGATCAGGGGATGGATCACGGCCGGGAATCGCTCGTAGGAAAAGAAGACGCCGGAAAAAATCCACATGGGCATCATGACCAGGTTGATAAGGCCGCTGATGCTTTCGATTTTCTGCGCGCGGCTGGCGGTGAGCAGGCCAACGCCGCCGAAAGTGAGCGATCCCAGGCCTCCGATCGCGGCGATGGAAAATACTGAACCGAGCACGCGCATGTGAAAGAAGATGACGCCGAACACCAGCAGCAGGCCGATCTCAATGACCATCAACAGCAGGCGGCTGGTCATGATGGCCAGCAGGAAATCTCTGCGGCGCATGGGCGTGCCCACGAAGCGCTTCAGCAGCTTGCGCTGGCGCATATCGACGAGCGCGAAACCGATCCCCCACATGCCGGAGTTCATCAGGTTCATGCCGAGCAGGCCGGGAATCAGGAAATCGATGTAGCGCGAGCCCGGCTCGGATGAACTGACCACCGTCGTCGCGATCACATCTTTGCGGCCGGCGGCGGATTGCAGTGCGTCGTCGACCAGGGCTACCGCGAGGACGCTCTCGGGACGCGCCGGATCGTAGCGATACAGCAGCCCTCCTTGACCGTCCGGCTCGATCACCACATCATACTTGCCCAAGCGGAATGCGCTCGTCACGCATCCTCCGCGACTGAGGATGTCGATCCTCGAAGATGCGAAGTGCGGAAACTTGAACAGGAGCTTGCGCATGTCCTGCGCGCCCGGACTCGCAACGATCGCGACGGGTACGGCGTCCGCGGGCTTGTTGCGGAAGGCTATGCCCAGGCCGAGGGCGAGCAGCAGTGGAAACACGAAGACCCAGAACACGACTTCCGGCTCGCGCTTGAGTTCGAGCAGGCGCGCCATCAGCAGATGGCTGTAGCCGGACCAGCGGCCGTTGCGGTGGCGGTAGGGCTCGGCGGAGTCTTGGCAGATTGCGACTCGGTGCTTCCTGGACTGGTGCTCATGACTTGAAGATAGCGTCTCGACTTCTTCCCGCAGATGGCGGCCTGTCAAGCGCACGAATACGTCTTCCAGGCTGGCCTGGCGCGTGGTCAGGTGCTGCAGCTGAGTTCCCTGCCGGTCGATCGCCTCGAGCAGCGCGGGAATGGTCAGGTGCGGCTGCTTCACGTTCAAGGCGATCATGCCATCGTCGTCGCGGACCGACTCGACGCTGGGCAGCGCGCGCCATGCTTCGTCGACGCCGGCGACGCGCCATTGGACTCGCTCACGGAAAACTCGACTACGTGATGTCCGCCGAGGCGCTCGATCAGATCGGCAGGCGAGCCTTCGGCGATGATCTGGCCGTGATCGACGATGGCCAGGCGGTCGCAGAGGCGCTCGGCTTCGTCCATGTAATGCGTGGTGAGCAGAACCGTGCCGCCGTCGCGCTGGAAGGCGCGAATGATGTCCCACAGCTGGCGGCGGCTTTGCGGATCGAGGCCGGTGGTCGGCTCGTCGAGAAACAGAATTTTCGGATTGCCCACCAGCGCCGTCGCCACCGCCAGGCGTTGACGCTGCCCTCCGGAGAGCTTGCCGACCCAGGAGTCGGCTTTCTCGGTGAGTTGCAGTTGCTCGAGCACCTCGTCCGACGAGCGCGGCTCGCGATAGAAGCTGGCGAACAGTTCGATGGTCTCGCGCACGGTGAGTTTTTCCGACAGGCGCGTTTCCTGCAGCGAGATGCCGAGCCACTCGCGCATCTCGCGTTCATCTTCGTGCCAGGTATGGCCGAAGATGGAGACTTCGCCGGAGGTAGGCTCGAGCAAGCCTTCGAGAATTTCGATGGTCGTGGTCTTCCCTGCTCCGTTCGGCCCGAGCAGTCCGAAGCACTCTCCCGGCTTGAATTTCGAGGTTCAGCCCGCGCACGGCTTCGACTTTGCCGTCATAGGTCTTGCGCAGATCTCGGCATGCGATGGCGGCGGGCATGAACGCATTCTAGCTTAGAGCGACCCTGGTTGCTGGCAAGGGCTGCGATTGCTTTTCCACAGAGTCGGTAAGGTAAAATGGCACATCGCGGAAGATTGTTCCCGCACTCATTTTCTCTATGCGTACCCCGCAGCGCGGCTTCACTTGACGGCGTTTCCTCTAAACGCCCGTGTGTCGTTTCCAGGAAACAGTCGTCAGTCCTCGGTTCTCAATTCTTAGTTGAGGACATGAAAGGAAGCCACTATGCTGCGCAAGCTCTGTGCATTGCTGTTTTTGTTCGTCGTCGCTGCTCCCTTCGCTTCCACTGCACAAGAATCTCGCCACTTCACATTTCACTACGGATTTACAGTGAAGAATCTTGCCGCGGGCAAGAAAATACGAATCTGGATTCCGGCGGCCCAGTCGGATGCTTATCAGGAAGTGAAGGTCGTTTCCGCCAAAGGCGATTTGCCCCTCAAGAAAATGCATGAGTCGAAATTCGGCAATGAGATTTATTTTGCCGAGAGCAGCGGCGGAACCCAGCCCGAGCTGCACTTCGATGTGGAATACGATGTGATGCGGCATGAGCGCACGGCGCTGAATCCTGGGGCGCACGTGGTGGCCGCCTCTCTAACCGGCAGAGAGCGCCACGAGGATCTTCAGCCCGACGCGCTGGTTCCTGTCACCGGGCTACCGGCCGATCTCGCCGCTAAAGTGACCGAAGGAAAGACGCAGCCGCTCGACAAGGCCCGCGCCATTTACGACTACGTCTTCACGACAATGAAATATGATAAGACCGGAACGGGCTGGGGGCACGGCGACGTGCTCTATGCCTGCGACGCGAAGAAGGGCAACTGCACTGACTTTCATTCGCTGTTCATTGCCATGGCTCGGTCGCAGGGCATTCCGGCGCGCTTCGAGATCGGGTTCCCGCTGCCGCCCGACAGGCATTCCGCCGAGATCGCCGGCTACCATTGCTGGTCTGATTTTTATATCGACGGCGAGGGATGGATCCCTGTCGACATTTCCGAGGCGTGGAAACATCCCGAGAAACGCGACTACTTTTTTGGATCGCACGATGTGAACCGGGTGCAGTTCAGCATGGGACGCGATCTGCGATTGAATCCTGCACAGGAGGGCAAGCCGCTGAACTATTTTGTCTATCCTTACGTGGAAGTCGACGGGCAGGAGTATGCGAACGTGTCGCTCGCGTTCTCATTCGCGGATATGGGGGCGGACGTGGCGGCGAAATAGATTTGATTCGTACTGAGAGCCGGCATCTTCCCCGGTAGAAATCTCTACGCTGGCGCAGTTGGCGGACAGAGCCGCCCTGAGCGAAGTCGAAGGAAGTGTCCGCCCCACACTCGTCAGCGCTGGCCTGCCGCGTACCCCGGGCCTCCCGGAGTGCCTGGCGGCGGCACATCGGGCGGAGCGATGGGAATCGGCGAGCGGCCGTCTTCAGGATGCGGGGCTTCGGTGGGGTCTTCTCCCTGACGGCGCAGGCTGGGAGCGTTAGCCGGACGGTCTTCCGGCTCTTTCTTGGCTTCCGTATCTTTATCTTTTTCGTGCTTGTCGAGAATGATTTCTTTTTCGGTGCGCACAATTTTCTCGCCGCCGACCTTCATGGTTTCAACGCGCACCACTTCATCATTCACGATGCGGACGAAGTCCACATCGGCCGGGGGTTCGCCATAGATCCACTCTTCGTATTCGATCTCTCCGTCTCGCTCGCGCACTTTTCGCGGCGCCTTGCCTCTAGCGTGGAGCACCATCTCCGTATCCATCCCTACGAGCACGTGGTGCGCCTGGATCGCCTCTTTCACCTTCGGGGGCACGGTGTCGAGATAGGCTTCCTCTTTGTTTTTGGCATTGAAATCGAGCACGGGCAAAAGAATGTCGCGCAATTGCTGCGCCGTCATTTCCGGGACGTATTTGTCGAAGTAGACATCGAGATAAGTTCCGTGGGGATTGGCCGGCAGCTCCTGCTGCGTGCCGGTGACCGGAACTCCACCGTTGCCACTCACCTGAATGCGCTGGTACCACTTCTGGCGGTGAACCGGGCCGCCATTGATTTCGAAATGAATGTGATCGTCTTTAATCCGGATAAACGAAATGCGCGATGGATCGCCGGGACGAACGGCAGGGCCCCAGATGGCGAGATCCTGCTGCAGTTCCATACCGTTGGGCGTCGTCACGCCATCTTTCAGCTTGATTCCCTTCATTCCCATGGGAAAAACCGTGCGCGCGTAGACCAGTTGGGTTTCGAAGTCGCGGATGATTTCAAGCCGAGTCTGCCGGGTCATGCGCGGGCCGTGGGCGGGGATAGGCGGCGCGGGGGCCTGAACTGAAGTGGTTGACGCTGGAGTCGATGGATGGTCAGGCGACGGAGTTGCCGAGGGAGTCTGCGCGCTGACGAGGTTCGCCGGAACAACGACGGGAAGAAACAGGAGGCAGGCGACGCGGAGACCTTGCATAAAACACCCCTGGGCAACTTCGGCACATTATAACGCCGTTTTCCGTTGTCCCTACGTCAGATTCAAGGCTTTTCGGATGGTGCCGCGCTCTTTCTGGATTTTTTCTTGCAGCAGAGTAATGGCGTAGATCAGCTGCTCTGGCCGCGGCGGGCAGCCGGGAACGTAGATATCTACGGGAATAACCTGATTGACGCTTTGCACCAGCGCATAGTTCTGGAACACGCCACCAGAAGTCGCGCAGGCGCCCATGGAGATGACCCACTTCGGCTCAGGCATCTGCTCCCAGAGTTGGCGGATGACCGGCGCCATTTTATTGGACACGCGGCCGGCAATGATGATCAGGTCGCTCTGTCGTGGGGACGGGCGAAACACTTCGGCACCGAAGCGGGCAATATCGAAACGCGACGCGCCCATGGACATCATTTCAATGGCGCAGCAGGCCAGGCCAAACGTCATCGGCCAGATGGAACCCTTGCGCATCCAGTTGACCGCCGAGTCGAGCGTGGTAAGCACCACTCCCTCAGGCGTGGGATTGCCGAAGGTCAGGTCTTTGACGGTCTTGGTGCCGTTCTCGACGTCGATGTAAGGTCCGAAGTTGAGTTCAGGGGCCATGGTCTCTATTCTACCTGCTAGTCGCTGTTCGGTTCTAGTAACGGCCGGCTGAAATCTCTTGACATGCCGAGCGGTTGCGGTAAGCTTTTGCGAAACTTCCCCTTTGGTTGGTCGTTCCAGGCCCCTCGCAATCAGCATCTCAGTGCGGTATGGAATGGGAAACTGCGCCCTGCGCACCGAATGTGCGAAGCTCCGGTGCGTAAAGGACGGGCGGCGCCTTAACGAGCAGCCTAGAGGAGAAGATCATGAGTCAGTTGCATTCCTTCGGCACCGGCCAAGGTGCGCGCAAACGGCGAAGTTATCGGCCTCCCATCGCCGGTGCCAAGCTACAGGTCCAGGCGGCCAGCACACAGCTTCCCACTTATCCCTTTCAACCATTACCTCCGCCCAATGGTGTGGCGCCATATCGGTATGATCTGTCGCAACTACTAACCGCCGCCGACGTTCAGCAGATCACCGCCGCTGGAACTCTCGTCTTCCATACCGTCGGAGATACTGGCGACTACCGGGGCCAGCAGCAGGATTTTGTGGCCACAATGATGACGCAGGATGCGGAAAGCCTACCCGCCAACAATAAGCCGGCATTTTTTTATCACCTGGGCGATGTGATTTATTTCGCCGGTGACATCATCCGCTACCCGGCCAACTTTTATGCGACGTATAAAAACTATCCCGGGTTCATCGTCTCCATCCCCGGCAACCACGACTGCCAACCCGACGACCCGTCGGATGGTCCGGGAGATCCGAACAAAACTCCGCTCGACGGCTGGGTACAGAATTTCATGGCGAAAGATCCGAGTCAGGCGGGCTCTAACAAAACCGGTGCGACCCGAACGCAGATGGATTTGCCGAATGTCTATTGGACGTTCACCACGCCATTCGCGACCATTATCGGTCTGTTTTCGAACGTGGGAGAAGATCAGGCGGAGATTCATCCGGACCAGGTCGCCTGGTTTCAGGGAGAACTTAAGGCTGCCGATCCGAACCTTGCCTTGATTGTGACGATTCATCATCCGCCGTTCTCTGGCGACGACGAACACAGCGGCAGCAGCGTGGCCGATCAGGTGTTGATGAGCGCATTCAAAGCCACTAACCGCTATCCCAACCTCGTCCTGTCAGGGCACGTGCACAATTACCAGCGGTTCACGAACGTGCTGCAGGGCCCGAAGGGTCAACTGCAGATTCCCTACGTCGTGGCGGGTGCCGGCGGTTACACCAATCTGGGTGCGATGCAGATGGTAAACGGAGCGCTACCGAAGGCTCCTCTCTCGCTCGGGAACGGCCTGACGCTGGAACAGTACGACGCAACAAATTTCGGATTTCTGCGGCTCGCCGTGAGCAAAACGCAGATTGTCGGGACTTATCTTTCCGCGCCGTATTCGTCCGGCGCCACACCGGCGGCCAAGGTGGTCGACAGCTTCACGGTGGATCTGGTGAAGAACACGGTGACGACGGGAAGTGGCGGCGGTGGTGCGAAAAAGAAACCGACGCCCGCAAAGAAAAAGAAAAGACGGTAACTCACGCTATGGATTCAGGATGACCTTGCCGAACATCTGACTCTTTTCCAAGTATTCGTGGGCCGCGCGGATCTCGCTGAGCGGGAATACGCGGTCCACGACCGGCTTCAGCCGGCCTGCGAAAACATGGCTCAGCACTTCGTAGAGTTCGCCCATCGTGCCCATGTAGGAGCCGAGCAGAGACAACTGCCGCGCGAAAAGATGGCGCAGATCGAGACTCACCGTCGGCCCAGTGGTTGCGCCGCAAGTCACGAGTTTGCCGCCACTTTTGACAGAGCGCATGCTCTCGTCCCAGGTAGCAGCGCCGACGTGCTCGACCACAATATCGACTCCTTCTTTGTTGGTGATCTTGCGGACTTCCTCCGAGATTTTCTGCTGGTAGTGGTTGATGCCGTAGTCAGCGCCGAGCACGCGAGCCTTCTCGAGTTTCGCTGCATCGCCGGCGGTAGTGATGACCCGGCAGTGAAACATTTTGGCAATCTGGATAGCAGCAATACCTACGCCTGAGCTCGCCCCCAGCACAAGTACGGTTTGCCCAGGGCGCACCGCAGCAAGTCCGACCAGCATGTGCCACGCGGTCACGAATACGAGAGGGACGCTGGCCGCCTGATTGAAATCGAGGGAATCGGGAATGGGAATCACGCTTGCGGCCGGGACGGCAATCAACTCGCAGTTGCCGCCATCGACCCCATTGCCGAGAACGGTGAACTCGCGGCACTGGTTCTGCACTCCAGAGACGCACTTCACGCAGTGCCCGCAAAAGTGCATGGGAGCGACCAGGACGCGCTGGCCAACCGCGAAGCCGCCGGTAGCGAATTCGCCGACATATTCACCGATCTGGACGACCTCGCCGGCGATGTCGCTGCCGAGAATATGCGGCAGCTTCACCCCCGGCAATCCCTTGCGCACCCACACGTCGAGATGATTGAGGGAACAGGCCTTCACCCGCACCAGCACTTGATCTTTGCGCGTCTGCGGGTCCGGGACGTCTTCGTAGGTCAGGACTTCAGGACCACCGAATTGATGAATACGGACAGCTTTCATTGGGCTCTTTCTTGGAGACTAGATCTGCCGACTCACAGCATACTTCTCCCAACGGGAACTCCCAAGCCGTCGTCGTCATCCCGAGCGGAGCCGTTCTTCAGGCGAAGCGAGGGATCTCACGATGCACAGGCCCTGGTTAAGGCAGGAATATACTCGCCTCTCCCACACGAGGTCAGTTCGTGCCTCACTTCTTCGGCCCTGTTCGCGCAGAGCTCGTTCAGCCCCCAGCCGCGGCAAGAGAGCAACACGACTTTCTCCACAACTCGTCGCCTGTCAAGTTAAAAAAGTCCTGAGAACGGTAAGCTGATGTCCCGAAAGAGACTATAGTCCTTACCCGCCCGACCAGACCTTGGTCAAGTTGATATAATGGTTGTAGTCGTGTTTAGCCCCAGGCAATACCGTGTCCTTCCCTTCGGAACCAGCCAGAGTGTTCAATCGAACTCCTTATTCCGCAATATTTTGCGTGTAACTCCTTTGCACTCAATATTTTGCCAGAACAACGGCCGATCCTCGGACGCTAACTATCACAAAGCAAGGATCTTACCTCAAGGGCATAAAAAAAATATTCGACCGCTACGCTGGCCCGCAGTATGCTCCGGTGTGCGGCCATCCTGATGGACATCTACGAACAAATCGTCGAACTTCGCCGTGGAGGGCGCCGCGGGGCCGTGGCCACCATCATTAACGTGCGAGGGTCGATTCCTTCCTTCCAGACGGCCAAGATGCTGGTGCGCGACGACGGCTCGATAGTCGGTACGATTGGCGGTGGGTGCGTTGAAGCTGATGTCTGGCAGGCGGCGCGCGAAGTCATGGAGTCGGAGAAGCCGCGAACCTTAAGGTTTGACTTGAACCAGGACCCGAAATACGACACCGGCCTGGTTTGCGGCGGCACGCTGGAAGTTTTTGTGGAGCCGATATTACCTCCAGCAGTGCTTTATATTTTCGGCGCAGGTCACGTTGCTCGCAATCTTTGCCAGGTAGCAGCCGGCGCCGGATTTGATGTCACAGTGACTGATGACCGGTCGTCCTACGCAACCCAAGAGCGATTCCCTGCCGCGCGCGAAGTTCATGCGCTCGATTTCGAAGAAGCCTTACAGAAGCTGGATCCGAACGAAGCGACTTACATCGTGATCGTCACCCGCGGACACCGTGACGACATGCGGATTCTGCGTTGGGCTGTGCAAACGCGGGCGCGTTACGTAGGGATGATCGGCTCGAAGCGCAAAGTCATCGGAATCTTCAAGTCGCTGCGGGATGAGGGCGTCCCCGCGCATCTATTCGACCGGGTGCATGCGCCCATCGGGCTCGACATCGGAGCCGTCACGCCGGAGGAAATTGCGGTTGCCATCACGGCGGAGTTGATCTCTGTGCGCCGGCATGCGAGCTCGGCACTGCCGCATCTCAGCTGGTTTCAGGGGACGCGGTCGGAGCCGGGCACAGACGTAAGGACCGATACGATGGAAGCGACGATCTCGGAAACGATCGACGACGGCGACGGCCCACGCTGACGTTTTCCGCTCACTGACTTTCCTCGCGCTTTCTGCTATCTTCCGCAACATGGTGCGCTCTCCGAGTTTCGCCGGTGTGATTCTGGCAGCAGGCGATTCCTCGCGCATGGGCACAGATAAGGCGCTGCTGCCATGGCCGCCGCAGGTCGCTGGACAGCCGACGTCGAAGGAGACTTTTCTTTCCGCCGCCATCTGTTCACTGATGTCCGCCACCGACTTCGTTCTGATCGTGGCGGGCAAGAACGAGGCGGCACTCGCGCCGATTGTCTATGCCAGCGGAGCCTCGCTAGTGACCAATCCTGACCCCGGCCGGGGCCAGTTCAGTTCTCTGCAGGTTGCATTGCATGAGGTGCTGAACCGCGGGCGCGATGCTGCCATTATCACCCTGGTGGATCGGCCAGCGGCGGGCGCAGGCACTGTGCAATTGCTGCGCGATGCGTTCGAATCTTCTCCAGACAAGATCTGGGCAGTCGTCCCCGAATTTTCCGGCAAACACGGGCATCCGTATCTCGCGGGGCGCGAGTTGATGGAAGCCTTTCTGCAGGCTCCGGCGACGGCGAGCGCACGTGACGTGGAGCGTGCTTATCAGGATCACATCCAGTACGTCGAAGTCGGCGATCCGCTCGTGGCGTTGAATATCAATACCCCCGAGGATTACGCGGCGTTGTGCCTAAGGGGCTGAATCCCCACGATTTTTCTCCGCTTAACGCGGCCCTGAAGGGCCCACTCTTCCACCCTACACACATTCGTGGCGCTTCCTGCGTGGCGGTTCCTGATCCAGAAGATCACCTCCGTTTTTTCTCTCCGCACAATTTGCGCATTCCGGGAGCCGCACGTTAATGTCGAAGAGCATGAAAACCATTGGTGCGCGGGCGCTCGATCCTACCCGCCAGGAATTTTTGGAATCGGTTACACGGCTGGAGCCGCGGGTGGCGGCTTTTGATTGCGACGGCACACTCTGGTCGGGCGACGCCGGTGTAACGTTTTTCAACTGGGAGATCGAACAAGGCATCGTTTCGGGCGAAGTCGCCAAATCGATGCGTGCCCGCTACGTCGAGTACCAAGCTGGCAAAGTGAGTGAGGACGACATGTGCGGCGAAATGGTCACAATGCACAAAGGAATCGCCGAGGCCGTCATAGTGCAGGCCGCCACTGAGTTTATGGTGAAGGCCTTTCCCGGGCAGGTTTTTGCCGAGATGCGAGAACTGGTGGCGCGGCTGCGGCAAGATGGCTGCGAGGTGTGGGCCGTTTCGTCATCGAACGAGTGGGTCATTCGCGCCGGAATGCGGGAGTTTGGAATTCCAGAAGACCGCATTCTCGCCACCAAGGTCGAAGTTGAAAACGGCGTGATTACCGACCGGCTGGTCCGCGTGCCGTCAGGGCCGGGAAAGACCGAGGCGCTCCGCGACGTCGCCAAGAAAGACGTCGAAGCAGCCTTCGGCAATTCGCGCTGGGACGTCGACATGCTGGCCGCTGCCGAACATGCGTTCGCGGTAAATCCTAATCCGGATCTTGAAGTGACGGCCCGGCAGCGCGGCTGGACTATTTATTTCCCTGACGGAACGCGACGGTAGTTCGAGCGATCCTCAAAGGGCAATACCTATCAGGCAATCCCGAGAACTTCGTTGAAGAAACTCACCAGGTATTTCCACACCAGGTAATAGGCAATCAGCGCGAAGAAGAACCCCAGCCCCAAAAAGGTGTACGGAATGGCGACTTCGTGGAACCACACCAGACTTCCGGAAGTTGCTGTGAGAAATCCCGAGCAGGTGGCCAGTGCGAATCCGCTAGGGGCCAGAATGAAAGGCAGGATCGCTCCATGCAGGCCGATCGGCAGGTACGGCCGCGGTCGCAGCCACAAATAAAACATATTCCACGCGCCGAAAATATTGGGCACCAGTGCCATAGGAAATATGATGGCGCGCTCAATCGGAATCGGAATGTGGAACGAATAGCGCGCGATCAGGAAAGCGGTGAGCACCACCAACAGCATCATGGTGGGCGCGGCCGTCCCGGCCATATACGCGCGGAGATACGGATGGGTATTCATAGCGTCCTCCAATCAAAAGTGATAGAGCCAGACCGGAATCGACCGCGGAAAAAAGCAGATGCCCACGATCACGACGGCCATCAGCGCCCAGTCAAACCATGGTACCGACGACAGCGCGGCCGGCGAAAACAAGACGGCGAACCAATTGCGCTCGCGTGCACCCCGGTCGAGGCGCTGCAGCATTTTGGGCCACAGGTCGCGGTCGAGTTCACGGTTCATGGGCGTTAGCGACTGCTTCAGCAAGGCGGCGAGTTTCTTCTGTTCTTGTTTAGCCAGGTCTTCTTCAGTAGTCATGGGTTGTGTCCAGGTTTCCCAACTTCTTGCGTAACAGGCGAACTGCGCGAAACAGGCGCGACTTCACGGTTCCAATCGAAATATTCAGCGCCTTGGCAATCTCGGCGTGCGGACATTCTTCAATCAGCGCTAATGCCGCTACGGCTCCCATGTGGGGCGGCAATTGCCGGAAGGCCAGCTGCGTGCGCTCGCGTACCTCGCGCCGAATTGCCGGATTTCCGATCGCCAGATTACCGACCACCGAATTATGGGTGTGTCGATCGGGCACCGATTCGCCGGGGAGACCTTCGGCAAATTGTTCTTCCCGCGGCCGTGCCGTTTTCAGGTAATCGAGCGCCACGTTGGTTCCGATTCTTCGGGCCCATGCTCCGAAACTACGGTCGGGCTGGAATCGCGCATGAGCCCGGTAAATCCTCCAGAAAGTTTCGACCGTCAGATCCTCAGCCGCCGCCGGATCGCGTACGATGCGCACGATCCAGCGGAAGACTTCGCCCTGATATTGCCGGAACAGCGTCTCGAACGCATCGAGGTCGCCTGTCGCGAACCGCGCCAAGACCTTCTGTTCTAGCAATTCCATTTTCCTTTTCTATATACGCTTACCGGACGGGGGCTGCGATCGTTTCATGTTTTTTGAGAAGAGCGACCACAAGCATCAAACGGGACAGGCGGCGATTACAATTTGACAAGCATGTATTCGAGCCTGATGCTAGATCATTTCCAGAATCCGCGGAATGTGGGCGAAGTTGTCGACGCGGACGCCGTGGCGCAGATTGAGAATCCGGCGTGCGGAGATGTTCTTCGTCTGTCTTTGAAAATCGCGGGCGGAAGAATCGCCGAGATCCGGTTTAAGGCCAAGGGGTGTGTGCCGTCGATGGCCTGCGCATCGGCTCTGACGGAACTGGTGGCGGGGCGGCCCGTGAAAGAAGTGCGATCGCTGCATCGCGATGCTGTGATTGCCGCCGTGGGCGGCCTGCCGCAGGCTTCGACGCACGCGGCGCAACTGGCGCTGGATACACTTTCTGCGGCGCTGCAGCAACTAAAGTCCTAAACTCAACCATGCCCGCCCCTCACATTCCCCGCCGCATCGCCTGTCTGCAGCCCAGCGCGACGGTCATTCTCGATGCCATTGGCGAACTGGGGCGCGTGGTGGCTTGTACGCGCTATTGCGCTGACGTAGTGCCCGAGGCCGGTAACGGTTCGCGGATCATTCTGGCGGACTCGTGGACGGCCGATGCGGCCGAGATCGTCTCCGCGAAGCCTGATCTGGTGATTGCATCGGTTCCCTATCAAGAGAAGGCAGTCACTGAAATACTGAGGGCCGGGGGGCGCTTTCTCGGACTGGCTCCGAAGACGTTGGCGGACATTTACATGGACATCGCGATCATCGCGGGAGCGGTGGGCGCAGCCGATCGCGGAGAAGAAGTCATTGCCGCCATGCAGCGCGACATTGCAGAAGTACGCAGGCGAACCGCCGGGAGCGCGCGGCCACGCGTTTGGTGCGAGGAGTGGGGCAAGCCGTTAATCGCATCACAGGAATGGGTCGCGGAACTGGTGGACGCCGCGGGTGGGGAGTTTTTGGGAGCCGCCGGCCGGCAGATTACGGCCGAAGAAGTTCGGCGGCTCGAGCCGGACGTAGTGGTTGCGTCTTGGTGCGGGGCGGGAGACCGAGTCCCCTTGGAAAAGATTGTGAAAGAGCGGGACTGGGAGCAGACCGCAGCCGGCACTTCTGGCCGCGTCTATTGCATTCCAGACGAATTTGTGAACACTCCCGCTCCGACTCTGCTGCGGGGACTGCACGCGCTGGCGTTCGCCATTCATCCTGAAATCTTTCCCCGCACGAAAGGAATCAGGCGGATTACCGATGTTTCGGCTTCCCATGGATGATATTTCGCGCTGTGAGTTAAGATTCCAATCATGCCCGTAGCCCAGAGGATCGAAGAAATTCGGAGCGAACTCACCGAGTTGGCCCAGACCGTTCCCACCGCCCAGGAACTTATGCGGTCAATGGCGAAGCTGCTGCACGAACGTATGCTGAAATATAACTGGGTGGGCTTCTACATGCTGGAACCGGGCGCGCGGCCGCCGATGCTAGTACTGGGGGCATTCGAGGGCGCGATGACGCCGCACACACGCATCCCGCTCAACCAGGGCATTTGCGGCGCGGCTGCGTCGAGCGGACACACTGTTGTGGTCGACGACGTCAGCAAAGATCCGCGCTATCTGGCGTGTTCACTCGAAACCCGGTCGGAGATTGTGGTGCCGGTGTTTGTGCATGGGAAAGTAGTAGGCGAACTGGATATCGACAGCCACTTCCCTGCGGCCTTCACTCCGGAACATCAGGAACTGGTGCAGCACTGCGCGATGCTGATTGGAAGGAAGCTGCAAGCCTCCGAAAGATAGGAATCCCTCAGCCGAGAGTCTTCGAGAACATGAAAGCGAAGGAATGAAAGTCGAAAAGGGTAAGGTGCGCGCGCCAGAGATCGGGCGGCTCTGGCTGAACTCGGCTCCACTGAGCTTCCGGCAGTTGCGCGGGCGCGTGGTGCTGGTCGACTTCTGGGACTACACCTGCGTCAACTGCATTCGCACGCTGCCGTATGTGCAGGCGTGGCATGAGCGTTACCAGGATAAGGGGTTGACCGTGATCGGGGTGCATACACCGGAGTTTACCTTCGCGCAATACGAGTCGAACGTGGAGCACGGGATCCGCGAATTCGGGCTCACCTACCCGGTCGTGATCGACAGCAATCGCGAGATCTGGCAGGCATTTGCCAATCGCTACTGGCCGACTAAATATCTGCTCGACAAGGACGGATATCTGCGCTACGGGCACTTTGGAGAAGGCGGATATGGCGAATGCGAGCAGGTGATTCAGGAACTGCTGCGGGAGATAGATCCAGCGGTAGAGTTGCCACCGCTATTGGAACCGCTACGCGAAGAAGATCATGTGGGCGCGGTTTGCTACCGCGCATCGGGCGAACTCTACCTGGGAAATCGGCGGGGGCGGATCGGCAACGAAGGCGGATTCAAGGAAGATCAAATTGCGGACTATGAGTTCTCGGGCAAGTCGGAGGAGAACTTCTTTTACGCTGACGGGCGCTGGGCCTCGACGGCAGAGTACTTCGAGGCAGTCGAGAGCGGGCGGCATCGATTGCGCTTGAACTTCGAAGCGGTCGCCGTAAACTTGGTAATGGCTTCGCCGCACGCGACATCGTCCGAAGTGATTATTCTGCAAGACGGCAGGCCGCTCACGCGCAAGCAGGCGACGCGAGACACGCGCTTCCGCCCTGGCCCGAACGGAGGCGCCGAAGAGAGCTATGTTGTGGTCGAAGCGGCTCGCATGTATTTTCTGGTCGACAACCACGAATTTGGCGAGCACGAACTGGAACTGCGCTGCTCGAATGGCGTTGCCGCGTTCGCCTTCACATTCACCAGCTGCGTCGATCCCGTGGCCAGCGCGCTGCAGACTGCAGGTGCGCCTGAGCCGGATATGTCGAAGATATGAAGCGCGTCGTGGCAGGGCTGATCGTGAAAGCCGGCAAACTGCTGGTGTGCCAGCGCACCCGCCACCAGACCATGCCGTTGAAGTGGGAGTTCCCTGGCGGAAAGATTGAAGATGGCGAACAGCCCCGCGACGCGCTCCGCCGCGAACTGGAAGAAGAACTCGGAATCCTTGCGAGCATAGGGGATGAAGTCAAACGAATACAGCACGAGTATCCCAACGGGGGCATGGTTGAGCTGCGTTTCTTTATCGTGCGCGAATACGATCGGGAACTTGAGAATCGCATTTTCAAAGATATGCAGTGGGCCGAGCCGAAGAACCTGCCGAAGTATGACTTCCTGGAGGCTGATCTTACGTTGGTGAAGGAACTGGCGGCGGGAAAGCTGCTCTAACCCGATCGCGGTGCCGATTACGAAATCCAAGAATCTTAATTACGGAGCCCAGAATTACGTAGCCCAGAACGAGGCCACGCTGAGCAGAATCATGATCACCGTCGTGGCCCACGCGATCACGTTGAACAGTCGCGTGTTCACGTAATCGCCCATGAGTTCTTTTTTGTTGATGAGCAGGATCATGAATACCAGCACAAAGGGCAACACTACGCCGTTCAATACCTGCGAGAGCAGGGCGATTCTGATCAGGCGCGTTTCCGGGATCAACATTTCCAGGGCCGCACCCGCCACGATCAACAGCGTATAGAGCCAGTAGAATGCCGGAGCCTCGCTGAACTTCATCCCCACGCCCGACTCGAACCCCAGCCCTTCGCAAACTGTGTAGGCAGTCGATAGCGGCAGGATCGACGCGGCGAACAGCGACGCGTTGAACAACCCCACGGCGAACAGAATGTAGGTGTAGTCGCCGGCCAGCGGACGCAGTGCTTGCGCTGCGTCGGCTGCGGTATTGATGTTGCGGAATCCGTGGACGTAGAGCGTCGCCGCGCAGGCCACAATAATGAACCAAGCCACAACATCGGTGAAGATGCAGCCTACGATCACATCGAGGCGGGAGGCATTGTAGCCGCGCTTGGTCACACCCTTCTCGACAATCGACGATTGCAGGTAGAACTGCATCCAGGGGGCAATCGTGGTGCCCACCACTCCGATCACCGCGACGAGGTAGGCCTGGCTGCGGAGATCGTGCAGCGCGGGAGGGGTGATGGTCGCCTTCGAGGCTTCGAGCCACGCCGGCTTGGCCAGAACACCGGCGACAATGTACGTCACATAGAAAAATGACGCCGCCAGAAAAACCTTCTCCACGCTTTTGTACTGGCCCTTGACCACGATCAGCCAGACAATGACGGCGCACACCGGCACGGTGATGAACTTGGAGAACCCGAACAGCCCCAAACTGGTGGCAATGCCGATAAATTCGGTAAGGATGTTGCCGAAGTTGATGATCAGGATTCCGATCATCATCAGAAACGTGATGCGGAAGCCGAACTCTTCGCGGATCAGATCGCTCAACCCTTTGCCGGTGACGGCGCCCATGCGGGCCGACATTTCCTGCACCACGATCAGGGCGAGCGTGATCGGGATCATGGTCCAAAGCAGATGAAGTCCGAATCGTGCGCCCGCGTCGGAGTAGGTAAATATGCCGCCGGAATCGTTATCGACGTTCGCGGTTATGAAACCCGGCCCGACAACGGCGAGGAACAACAGTATCCGGGTTTTCGAGCGTTTGAAGAACTTCATGCGCACTTTTCGCTGACATAGAGGTAAAGCGATTTCCCGCGAACGACGCCACAGGATAAACGCAGGCGAGGAGTCTGACCAAACAAAAAGTGCTCAGGAAGTAAACAAAAGTGAGGATTTCTGACAGACTGCTTGGACAGAAAGAGCAGGTCGCTGTTTTACAGCTTCGCCCGCAACATGCTGATCACGTCATCGGAGGTGATGACTCCGGTCAGCCGGTTGTGCTCGTTAACGACCGGCAGAGTCTGAAGATTATATTTGTCGAATAATTCCGCAACTTCATTTTCCTCGACGCCCTCGTGCGCCAGCACCAGCGGTTCCTGGGCCAGCGAAAGCATGGGAGTCTCAGGTGCCGCGAGCACCAGCCTAGCCAAGGGGATGGCTGCGGCAAGGGTCCCATGAGAATCGACCAGATAAATGGTGCTGACAGCTTCGACTCCGCCTTCGAACTCGCGCAGTGAATCAATGGCGTTCTGCACGGTCGCGGCAACCGGCAGGGCGAGGAACTCGGTGGTCATGCGGCCGGCGGCGGTTTCTTCGCGATGCTCCAGCAGTTCGACGACGTCCTGTTGCGCCTCCGGCTCCATCTGAACAAGGATTTGCTCGGTTCGATCTTCAGAGAGATCGGCGAGCAGGTCGGCGGCGGCATCCGGATCCATCTCCTCGACGATCTCGGCGGCGCGGCCGGAATCGAGCGACTCGACGATGGATTTCTGAACCTTCGGGTCGACCTCCTCGAGCGCTTCGGCTGCGGTTTCTTCGTCCAGAGTCTGAAACACGGCTTGGCGCTCGTCGGGCGCCAGGTCTTCGATGATGTCGGCGATGTCGGCAGGATGCAGTGTGGCCAGCTTTTCGTTGGAGATCTTCAATTTGACCCGGCGTGCCGGATCGGTCTCGATGACGTCGACGAAGTTCCAGGGAATGCTGCGGGGAGGAATTCTGTCCAGCAGTGCGTGCAGTGCAGGCTTCGGCGCAACCCCGCGTAGCAGGCGACGGATCGCGCCACGCGCCCCCACATCGACCGAAGTGACGCGCAGGACGGGATGCGCGTCTTTGTCTTTCAGTGTATCGACGTGCAGATCGACATCGTTGACGCGCACGACTTTTCGGCCGTTGATGTCGATCACCTGCTGATCAAGCAGATCTCGCTCCAACAGAAACAGGCCCTCGGTGCCGTTGACCGCCGGCCAGTCGGCTGCGGCAGTCGTGGTCCGAATACCGCCGTTGATGGCCGATACGGCCGCCAGCGCCAGAATGCGATTTCCGGACTTGGTTTTCACGATCAGCGACGAGATGCGGGAACGGTCCTCCTGCGGAGCGAGCGTGACTTCGCGCACGCGTCCTGAGGCGCCGGACGGGTCATACACCGTGGCGCCGAGCAGTTCGCTGAGGGCAAGAGTCGTCATCCCGCTAGAGAATATCCAACTCGCGCGGGATTCGGAACGAAAATCGAAGAGTGGAGCGCGGATTTTCTGAGATCATTCCAAGAAGTGAAGCAGCCACGATTGGAAGAGGAATTCTGGCTGTGCACGCCCCAAGATCGGCATCCCGTGCGGGAACTGACCGGGCCCCTAGGCCCGTATAATAATCAGTAGTGTAAGCCAAAGAGCGTGCGCCTCATCTTCGACATCATCGGGCAGACCCTTCGGGTCCTCTGGGCGCACAAACTGCGCTCCTTCCTCACCATGTTCGGCATTGCGTGGGGAGTGGGTTCCCTGCTGCTGTTAGTTGGCCTAGGCGAGGGCTTCCGCTCCGGCAACAAAAAGCAATTCGATTCCCTTGGCGAGAACGTGATGTTCATCTGGTCCGGCCGGGCCCCGGTGATGCAGGGCAGTTTCACCGCGCTGCGTCAGTACTACCTCGACTACCGCGACTACCAGGATATTCTCCGTGACTGCCCCAGCGTCAGCGCGGCAGCACCGGTCATCCGGCGCGGGGACATCCGCGCCGTGAGCGACTTCTACCAGGCCAGCGGACAAATCATGGGAGTGCCCGCCTCGTTTAATCAGATTCGCTACCTGCCGATGAACGAAGGCCGGTGGATCAACGAGATGGACGATGCGCAGAAGCGGCCCGTGATTGTTCTGGGCGATGAAGCCCGACGGACTCTATTCCTGGGCCGGCCATCGATCGGGGCCACGATTCTTCTCAACGGAATCGAATTTCAAGTAATCGGTACTCTGCAGCGCATTGGCCATGGCGACAACATGAACCAGAATCTGCAGAGCTATGTGCCGTTTCATTCGATGCAGGACAACTTCCGACCGCTAAATGCCGGAATCGATACCGATGTGATCTCGTTTATCAACTATCAGCCGAGGTCGCGGGCGCTGCACCAGGAGGCACAACTAGAAGTTCACAAGATTATCGCCCGCAACCATGGCTTCGACCCGAACAGTCTGGATGCCTTCGACGAGTGGGACACGGTGAAGACAGTCGACCAGATCGGAAAGATTTTTGACGCCATGAATATGTTCCTAGGCAGCGTTGGCCTGGTTACGCTGGCGCTGGGGGCGATCGGCATCGTCAACATCATGCTGGTCGCGGTCGCTGACCGCACTCGGGAAATTGGCTTGCGCAAGGCCGTGGGCGCCACCAACAAGAGCATCATGTTTCAATTTTTCGTGGAGGGCGCATTCCTGACGTTGCTGAGCGGAGGAATTGGCATCGCGGGTGCGGCAGGGCTGATGGCTCTACTCTCTGGAGTCAGTCTAGGCGAGGGATTCGATCCGCCCAAGCTCGTCGCGTCCACGGCGGCGCTGGCGGTGGTTTCGCTGGCAATTGCAGGAGTGGCCGCGGGCCTGTATCCCGCGCGGCGCGCCGCTATGCTCGAACCGGTGGAGGCGCTTCGCAAGGAATAAGTCATGGAACAACCGCCGAAAGAATCGCTTGATTTCGAGATGCTAGCGAACGTGCTGACGGAGATTCCTGCTGCCCCACAGGGACCCGTTAGGCCGAGTCACAGGAGTGGACCGGGCTTGCCTATTTTCGGGATGTACAGCGACCTTCTAAAACAAGCGTATTCCGCCATGCGTCACGATCTGCGCCGCACCCTGCTCACCATGGCGGGCATGGCGTGGGGCATCGCTACCGTCGTGTTGCTGCTCTCTTACGGCAATGGCTTCGGCAAAGCGATCGAGACTATTTTCGAAAGCTTCGGCGCCACCGCGGTAGGCATCTTCCCCGGTCGGACTTCGCAGCAGGCGGGAGGCAACAAGGCCGGGGTCTCGGTGCGATTCACCAATGACGATATTGAACTGCTGCGCAACAACGTGCCTCTTGCCCGTCATGTAGTGCGCATGTCGCAAAAAGATTCCACGGTTCAGAACAACAATCGGTCCTTTACCTTTCCGGTGATGGGGCTCGACCCGTCGATTCAGGCAATATGGAATCTCGACATCGCGGAGGGAAGATTTCTCGACGATGCCGACAACATGCAGCACGGCCTCTACGCCGTCATCGCGTCGGAGGCGCGCGACAAGCTTTTTTCCGGCATGCCCGCGATCGGTGAATCGATTCGCATCGACGGGGTGACGTTCGAGGTGATCGGCGTGGGAGCGCCCCGCATGCAGGAGGGCGACAACGACAATAACCGTGTCATTTACATCCCGTACAACTCCATGGATGTGATCAAAGACAACCATTACCTCGACGGCATCTGGATGGACTCGATGGGGCTGGATCACGACAAGATGGACAAGACGATTCGGGATTCGCTGGCCGCGGCGCACAACTTCAAGCCGGATGATCCGCGAGCGGTTTTTGTTTTCGACGCGCAGAAACAGCTGGCGCAATTCAGCATCATTTCGACAGCATTGAAAGTTCTGCTGGCGTTCATCGGGACGGTTACGCTGGGCATCGGGGGGGTGGGATTGATGAACATCATGCTGGTGTCGGTGACGCAGCGGACGCGAGAAATCGGCGTGGAAAAGGCTCTGGGTGCGCGCCGGCACGACATTCTTTTTCAGTTTCTGGCCGAGGCCATGGTCATCACGGCGGCTGGAGGAGTGCTGGGAATCCTCCTTTCTTATGCGGTATCGATCGGGGCGGGACGGATTACTTTTTACAGCGCCATGGCCTCGCATGCGGAGGCCGCGGACATCCGGCTGATCGTATCGCCAATGATTCTGGTGGTGGCGACTTCGATCCTCGCGGTGGTTGGCGTAATTAGCGGAATGGTTCCGGCTCTGCGCGCCGCCAATCTGGATCCCATCGAAGCGTTGCGCTACGAGTAATTAGCTCGGCGCGACCGATTAGAATCATGTTTCATCATGTCGGACGACATCCTCAGTCTGAAGCCACCTCCTGCCGATGCGCGCCTCGCGTACGGATCCGACTCGAATCAGTTTTTTGAGCTGCGTCTGCCGTCTGGGAAGAACAAGTCTCCGCATCCCCTGGTCATCAACATCCACGGCGGCTACTGGCGGGCTCGGTACAATCTTGATCATGCCGGGCACTTCTGCGCGGCTCTTACGGCTCGCGGGCTGGCCACGGCTAATATGGAATATCGCCGAGTGGGCAACGACGGCGGGGGCTGGCCGGGCACGTTTGCCGACATCCGGTCTGGTTATCAGTTCCTGAGGCAGCATGCGCGGGCGCGCAACCTCGACCCACAACGATTTATCGCCATGGGGCATTCAGCCGGAGGCCAACTCGCGCTCTGCCTTGCCGCGCACGAGCCCAGTCTTACGCGCGTGGTCTCGCTGGCAGGCGTGGTTGATCTGCAGCGCGCTTACCAGCTTCACCTGAGTAACGACGCAGTGGTCGACTTTCTCGGCGGCACGCCCCGCGAGGTTCCTGACCACTACCGAGAAGCCGACCCTATGCAACTTTCGATCCCGCAAGCTCGGCAGTGGCTGATTCACGGTTCGGCGGATGACGTGGTTCCTCCTGATTTCGGCCGCGATTACGTTGCCGCAAAACAGAAGCGTCCGGGAAAAGAAAAAGAAGACGCGCACCTGCTCGAGATTTCTGAAGCCGGACACTTCGACCTCATCGATCCGCGAACTCCGGCGTGGAAGCGGGTTGAGCAGACTGTCCTAAAGCTCGCCGCCTAACCTGCGGGCGTTATAATCGTCGGTCACAGACCGGTCAAACTCGGTCAACCAGAGAGGAATCCTTTGCCCTTCGACGACCTCCGCCAGTGGATCGCGGCGCTCGACCGCGCTGGCCAGCTCAAACGCATTCAGACCGAAGTCGATCCGATTCTTGAAGTGGCAGAGATTACCGACCGCGTCTCCAAAAGTCGCGACAGCAAGGGCGTTCAGGGTGGGGCCGCGCTGCTTTTCCAGAACCTGAAGGGCTATGCCGGTTCTCAAGTTCTGATCAATCAGTTCGGGTCCGACGCGCGCATGAAGCTCGCGCTTGGCGTGAATTCCTTCGATGAGATTGCCGGCCGCATCCGCATGTTTATGGATGTGAAATCTCCGCAGGGATTTCTGGACAAGCTGAAGATGCTTCCACTGCTGACCGAAGCGGGCAAGTTTTTTCCGCGCACGGTGCCGACCGGACCCTGCAAGGAAGTGATTTTGCGCGACAAATTTTCTCTGCTCGATTTTCCCATCCTGCAGTGCTGGCCGAAAGATGGCGGACGATTCATTACTCTGCCGCTCGTCACCACGCGCGATCCCAGGTCCGGCAAGCGTAATCTCGGCATGTACCGCATGCAGGTGTATGACGAGCGCACGACCGGGATGCACTGGCAGCGTCAGAAAAATGCGGCGGAGCATGCGCGCGAGCGCATGCGCGCGGCGGTCGAGGGAAAATCAGCGGCAGTCGACATTATGGCGCGGTCGTCGGGCGGTTCGGTGATCCCCGAAGGTAATCGGCCGTCCGGCAAAATGGAAGTTGCAGTGGCGATTGGCACCGAGCCCGCGGTCACATTTTCGGCAATTGTTCCGGCGCCGCCGGAGATTGAAGAATATCTAATCGCAGGCTTTCTGCGCGGAGCGCCGGTTGAACTGGTGAAATGTGAAACCGTCGATCTGGATGTCCCGGCTGCAAGCGAAATCGTGCTCGAAGGCTATGTAAATCTCGACGAACTACGCAGCGAGGGGCCGTTCGGCGACCACACCGGCTTCTACTCGCTCGAAGATCTCTATCCTGTTTTCCACGTGACCTGCGTAACCCACCGGAAAGATCCGATTTACGCCACCACAATTGTGGGCAAACCTCCGCAGGAAGATGCATACATGGGCAAGGCGGTCGAGCGCATTTTCCTTCCGCTGATGAAGCTGACGATTCCGGAGTTGGTGGACATCAACCTGCCCATCGAAGGCGTGTTTCACAATCTGATGATCGTCTCGATCAAAAAGTCGTACCCGGGACAGGCCCGGAAGGTAATGAACGCCATCTGGTCGCTGGGTCAGGCCATGTTTACCAAGTGCATCGTGGTCGTCGACGAGGACGTCGACGTGCAGGATATAGGCGACGTTACGCTGAAAGTGCTGAACCACATCGACCCGGAGCGCGACATTCAATTCACGCTTGGCCCTGTGGATTCGCTCGACCACGCCTCGCGCCTGCCCAACTACGGATCGAAGATGGGCATCGACGCTACTCGAAAATGGGCCAGCGAAGGTTTCACCCGGCCCTGGCCGGATGAGATCGTGATGGATGCGAAGACGAAGGCGCTGGTTGACAGCAAGTGGAAGGCGCTGGCCAAAGAGTTGGAAATCTAGTCGCGGGCTTGACGACCCTCTGCGTGCAACGACGCATATCCAGGGCACTGCAGCACAGGCAGTCGCGGATATTTGGCGAAGCTCGGGTCGGTCGCAGCGCGTTCGCAGCGATAAAAAATCGATCCCCGGTCAGATGCAATCCGGCGCATAAACTCACAATCCACGCATAAACCGACGCCCGCAGCTTCCTTTTTCTCCCTCACCTTTACAGAATAACTCTCCGCTATGGGCCGGCAACCAGGCAGTCATATCCAGCGAACTCCAGAAAGTGCTTGTCCCGGGAGGAACAGAAGCGTTTCGCCATCAGGCCCATAAGAAAAATTGATCGGATAACGACGCATTTTGCACCGAATCGCCTTGAATCAAGATATTTCTTTTTGCTATAAGTGCCTTCCATTACAGGAGGTTTGACAGTGCAATCCTCTGCCACGCGTCTATTCGCATCTCCTTCGAAGTCTTTGCGGGCCCTTCTGGTTGTGGGCATCGCGCTCACTTTTTTGACACAGATTGCATCCGCCCAGCAAACCTTGGGCGCAATCACCGGCACGGTGACTGATCCGTCGGGAGCTGTCATTGCCGACGCCACTGTGAAAGCGGTGAATATCGCGACCAACCTCCAAGTTGACGCTCACACCAAGGCCAATGGCGCCTTCTCGATCCCGGATCTTCCCAGCGGAACGTATCGCGTCACCGTCACGAAGGACGGCTTCAAAACGGAAACCCACACGAAAATCCTGGTGTTCGGTAACCGTACTACGACGGTGGATACATCTCTGGTGGTGGGCTCGATCGGCACCACGGTGGAAGTGAACGCCGTTCCCCTGATGAACCAGGTGGACACCACGATCGGCTATGTCGTCGATGCCAACACCATCGAAACGACTCCACTAGGCACGGGCAGCTTCACGCAACTCGCAATTCTCAGCCCTGGCGTTCACGCGGACTTCCTCGGTGGAGGGGGCGCCAACACTGGCCTGGGCAATCAGGCTATCTTCGCCAACGGAAACCGGGACACCAGCAATAGCTTTTCGTTGAACGGCGTCAGCACCAACAACCTCTTCAATGGAAATTCCTCCAGCCAGGTCGGTGAGAACCGCTTCGTTCTCAACACTGGCGAGAACTTCGGCCCGGGCGGCGCGATCCAAACCAGCACCTCCGTGACGGATGCGATTGGCCAGGCTCTTCCGACCCCGCCGGCGGATGCCATTCAGGAGATCGGCGTCAACTCCTCGCAGTACGACGCTACCCAGGGCAACAACAGCGGCGCGCACATCAGCGTGCTGACGAAGTCCGGCACAAACGCGCTGCATGGTTCGCTGTGGGAACAGTGGCAGAACAGCGATATGAACGCCACTCCATACTTCTACAATGCTGCTGGCATCGCTCGTCCTTTCCTGAACCGCAACGCTTTTGGCGGGACCATCGGCGGACCGATTATTAAGGACAAGTTGTTTTTCTTCGGGTCCTACCAGGGAGTGCGCATTGCCGATGCGGAGGCTTCCACCAAGGATGTAACCGTGCCTCTCTCTTTGACGGATGACCGCAGCACGCAGGGCATCATCAACATGATTCAGACTTCGTACGGAGACACCCTTACCTCGAGCCAAATCGATACCGCTGCCTCGAACCTTCTGAATGCCAAACTTCCCAACGGGCAGTATCTGATTCCAAGTGCGCAGTACACTGAGCAGTCAGGCTCAAGCGCTAGGCTTCGATGCCATCGTGCAAGGCACCAATACGCAAGCCACCGTGAACCAAGGGATCGCCGGCGTCGATTATGTTTTAAGCGCCAAGGATCGCTTGGCGGCGAGATATTACATTCAAAGCAATCCCACCAACAATCCTTTTGGCTCAGTCGGTTCGCTGCTCGGATTTCCACAACAGCTGTCCGCGGGCAGCCAGGTGTTTTCCCTCGCGAACTCCGTCGTACTCTCCCCCAACCTCACATGGGAACAGCATGTGGGGTTCACTCGCCTGCGAGCATATGCAAATACGACAAAAGCGTTTACTCCAAGTGAGGTGGGCATTACCCTGCCTGGCGCGGCGACTTTTCCTCAGTTCGAAATCTCCCAGGCGGACCCTAACATCCAGCAGGGTTTGGAGTTTGGCCCCAGCACCAGCTTTGGCGATGGCGGCATGATTCAGAATCAATGGGAATACGGGACCTCGATGAGTTGGGTGAAGGGAAAGCACATCGTGAGTGTAGGGACAATGTGGGACCACACCCAGCTCAATATCCTCAATAACAACACCAAGACCGATACGGTTGATTTCACTACGTTCCAGACCTTTGTAGAAGGCACATTGCACGGCGGCGATGAGTTCGCTGGTTCCGCTCACCGTTACTACCGCGCCAACTACCGCCGGCACTTACGTTAATGACAATTTTAAGATGATGAGAAATCTGACGGTAACCGCCGGGTTGCGTTGGGACATCGACGGGCCGCTCACGGAAAAATACGGCCTGCTTACGGCCTTCGACCCTTCCAAATACAGTTACACCCAATGCACCGTCGGTGGGGTTCCAGCGGACCCGGCTCTGACCGAGTACAACTATCACAGTGCGACCCAGGACTGACGTCATCAACAGCTCCGGACTGCTATTCGCCAGTAACAACAAAACCGGCGCCACGCCCGGAGCCAGCAATTCGCTGATGAAAAATCACCAGTGGGGTTTCGCGCCCCGCATCGGCATCGCGTGGTCTCCGATGTCCAAGCTCACCGTGCGCGCAGGTTATGGCATGTACTACGACCGCGGCGAGTTCTTCAGCTACTTGTCGCCGAGCGCGGGATCGGGATTTAATGGCCCATTCGGCGTCACGCTGGCGCCTCCGTTCGTCCAACCGATCTCTGTCGCGAAGAACGCGACGCTCTCTCAGCCGTTCGGCACGACTCTGCCGCCGCCGCCGCCGGCCACGGCGGCAGCCTTCCTGGCGTACCTGCCCAACCTCCAGCAAACGGCTTGCGGTTACCCGGGATGCTGGCCGTCCGACAATCTTTATGGTCCGTTCCTGTTTGGCGGCTACGATATCAACAACAAACTGCCCTACACGCAGAACTGGACCCTCGACTTTCAATTTCAGCCCTCCAGTACCTGGATATTCGAAGTCGGCTACGTCGGCAACCATGGCACCCATTTAGTGGTGCCCATTCCCTTCAATCAACCGCTCATTGCCACCTCGACGAATGTGGTGAACGGACAGACCACTTCCTACGGAGGTACCAGTCCGTTGGCCAACCAGAATTACGGGACCTCTGGATACCGAGCCCATCTATACCAATGAATACGCAGGCAATGCGCCGATCCGCGTGCCTTATCCCGGTTATGACATGAACGCAGTGTCGTACAAGGCCGAGGGCATATCGAACTTCAATGCACTGCAACTCCAAGTACACAAGCGCCTGTCCAACGGCCTGCAATTCACTACCTCTTACACCTTGTCTCATTCGCTCGACGAGCAGAGCGGACTGGGGCTGTTTTTCACCGGGAACAATCCGCTTACTCCGCGGGCCAACTATGGCTCTTCGGATTTCGATCAGACCCACGTCTTTCTGGTCAACTACAGCTACACGATTCCGAGTCTCGTCGACAACCGGGCCTTGGGCTACGCGGTGAATGGTTGGACCATTGGGGGCCAGACTGTCGCGCAAAGCGGCCAACCCTACAGCGTTTACGACTATTCGGGCTCGGTGGCCAGTCTGTACTACGGCACCAGCAACTATATTGGAAACCCGATCGTGCCGCTGCTGCCGGGAGTGACTGCCAAGCAGGCGGCAAAGGGCGCGAACTGCCCCCCGAACGTCTTGCCGGCACTTTGTAAGCTCAACGCGCTGGATTTCGGACCTCAGTTCGTGGCTCCGGGGACCGACGGAGTTCCCGCTCCCGATAGTAGCGGGGAAGACGACTGTGAATCTTTGTTTGGCACTACTGGCAGGAACATTTTTCGGGGCCCATTCCAGGTGCGCTTCGACATGAGCCTCGCCAAGCAGTTCCTCTTCAAAGAGCGCTACGGGCTGAAGTTTGAAGCGGATGCGTTCAATATTTTCAACCATCCTGATTTCGACGCCCCAAACAACGACGTGAACTTCTTTCCCGGTTACGAAGGCCCGCCGTCGATTCCTCCGCAAGGTAGCTTGGGCATCATCCAGCACACTGTCGGCAGCCCACGCTTCTTGCAGCTCTCGCTGCATTTAGTGTTCTAATTTGCGGCCAGCGGATTTGACAGGGCATTCCGGTGTACAGCCGGAATGCCCTTTTTTTGACGCTCCGAGTGCTGATTCCTCGTGACATGTTCCCGCTTTCCCTTGCGTGCACAAGCAACGCGGTGGTTCGATGCGGGTTTCGGTATACTAGATGGGTATGCCGGTTCTGAAAAACATCGCCGCCATTGCCAAGGGCATGAGCATCACCTTCATGGAGATGTTCCAGCCCACGACCGTGGAAAATTATCCTGACGGCAAGGGACCGCTGAAAGGCGCGCGCTTTGAAGCCCGCTTCCGCGGCGCCCACGTGTTGCAGCGCGATGAGAACGGACTGGAGAAGTGCGTAGCCTGTTTCCTGTGCGCCGCGCTGTCCATCGAACTGCATCTATATCGAGGCCGCCGATAACACCGCTGAGAATCGCGTCAGTGGCGCCGAGCGCTACGCCAAGGTTTACAACATCGATTACAACCGCTGCATTTTCTGCGGATATTGCGTGGAAGCTTGCCCGACCGACGCGATCACTCACGGGCATGGATTCGAGCTGGCGACCTTCAATGCCAGCAACCTGGTTTACCGCAAGGAGCAAATGCTAGCCCCCCGGCCAGCACACATGGGGGCCAACGTCATCTTCAATCAGGCCGACGTGGACGGCGGAGCGCCAGCGCAGATGGTGCAGGGGAGCTAACTTCGAAGCAGCGTTCGAGCGCAACTTTCCAATTTAAGATGCGCCGGTCCACGCGACCGGCGTTCGTGCATGTGGGCAGGAACTTTTTGGCCGCGGATACACGCGGGCCGACCTGGGGTTTCTATTGGAGCCCGAGCAGTCGACCTCCGCGATCGTAGTGCATCACCGGGGATCGAAGTATTTCGTCGTGTAAGTCTAGAACGTCGTCACCAGGCGAATGCATATTGGCGGGACGGGCCGATTGCGTTGCCGGAAAACAGCCCTCCGAAGTCGATCACTTCGAGTTCGTTGCTCAGATTCTGCACGTCGGCCTGGAGTCGCAGCGAACGTTTTTCCTTCTGGTAAAGATCGGCCCCCACCGAAACATTTTCCGTGAGATAAGTGGCTTGATGCGGCCGCGATTAAAATTAAGGTGATTGATCACCGACCTGGCCGTATTCCGCAGGCGTATTGCTGAGGTGTCAGATCAGCTTGAAACGGCAACCCGCTGTTGTAATCGCCTCCCACGGCGCACCACAGCGCGGGGTAACCTGATAGCGGACGCGGGCGCGCAACGTGTTGCGCTGGTCCTGCGAATCGGGAAAATGCCCCGTTAACTGGGTCGTGGCGCCGGTGGCGTCATCCCCGAGAAACAGGCCTCCGGTTACCGGGTTCCAAACGTTTCCGACAATATAGGAATAGCTGAGCGAATCCGGAAAAGCGCCCCCAGTGCGGAACTTCGATCTTTGCCTCCGCGCCGTAGAGGATGCCTTTCGAAACGCGATGGGAAAGCTGATCCCGGTACTGAGTATTTGAGCGTCGTCGGCGTAATTGTTCACGTCGCGGCGGAATATATTCGTGTCCAGCCGCAGTTTTCCGAACAAGGCTTTCGTCGCTCCGAATTCGTGATAGTTCCCGTGAGAAGGCTGAACCGGCAGTCGCAGTGCGGGAACACTGGTGTCCAGCGCCTCCGCTGCCGGAGAACTCGCCAGCAGAATATTTTCGAAGGACGGCGTCTGGAAGATGCGGTCGTAGGAGACGTGAAGATTCAGGCCGATGCGAACGGAAATAGCGCGAGACGGCGACACGCGGGCTTACAGCGTTCTGGTTCACCAGCAGTTGGTAGTGGTCCCAGCGCACCCCTGCGTTGAGCGTCCAGTTGCCCAAGCGGATCAAATCCTGAACGTAGGCCGATTGTTCGAGATCGGGACGGCTGCCGGTGAAGGCAAAAGTTGTCGCGCCCGCGTCGAAGATTCCCAGATTGATCGGGCATCGAGAATCGGAGAATTGGCGCAATCTGGCATCACGTATCTGAAGTTTTCGTGCAGAAATGTGGCATCGGATTCGACGCCCGTCTTCCATTCCTGACTGCCGTGATGGATGGAGACGCTGCCGTTGAAATAAATCTCCTTGAAGTCGTTGTGCTGAGTGGCAATCAGGGGCCATGACGACGGGTTGGAATTCAAATCGTTGGAGTTGTCGCGGACCATTCCGCGCAGCGAGCCGATCGCATCGGACGAGAAAATGTGCTGGTAGGAAACGCTCCCAATGGTTTCAAAATTGTCCGCCCGTCTGGAGTTGCCCTCCAGGCACGAAGACGCAATCGACCGGCGGCTCTCCGGCAGGACCGGGTGGGCACCCGACCGTGTTGTCGGAGTTCGGCACATACGCCCCGTTCTGCTGAACCAGTTCGTTGGGAATTTCGTAGCGCGCGAGTTCGTGGCGGACGCTGAGAGTGAGGCGGTCTTTGGGTGTGAAATCTCGACTGTAGCCTGAAGAGAAGTCTCCGATGGTGCCGCGGTTGGTGTAATTCTCGGGGACCACGGGATTGAGGTAGTGCGCCGTCATGTTGCCGGAGGCGCTGACGCCGAGGGTATTTGCCCCCAGCCATAGCGGACCTGGGCGAAGGCGCCGGCCGTATCGAAGCTGCCACCGGAAAGAGCGGCTTCGCCGTGCAGGCCCGGCTGTTCGTCGCGAAGAGTGTTCACTTCGACGATGCCGCCCATCTTTCGTCCGTATTCAGCGGGTATACCTGCGGTATAAATGGTAAGCGAGTCCACATCCTCGGCTTCGATTTCCGGGCCGAAGCTGGGCGAGCGGTTGTCGGTGAGCGGAATGCCGTCGACCACGAACTGCGTCTGATACTCCGAGCCTCGGGGATGGAGCACGGCGTTGCCTTCGTAAAGCCAACCAGGCTCGGAGTTGATGAGATCTGCCATTCCCCGCCCAGGAATCGAGGCCGGACGAGCAGCGATTTCCTGCTGATCCAAACGATTGGACGCGCCGGTTTGCTGGGGATCAAGCATTGGGATTGCCGCAGTCACGTTCACGGCCGTGCTCAAGGCGGCAATGCTCAGGTTCACTTGATAGTCCTTGGGCAGCGCGGAGCGAATCTCGATCACGTCGACGAAGGGAGAAAATCCGTCGCTTTCCACCCTGAGTTGGTACGGACCGAAGGGGAGGTTGCGGGCGATGAGGAAGCCGGCATCGTCGGTCACGAGACTGCGATGAAGCTGCGCGGCGTCGCTTGAAAGAGTGATGGAGGCTTTGACCCCGAGGCCGCGAGGGTCGGCGACTTTCAGGCGAAGTTCTCCCACGTTGCTCTGTGCGTATAGGGGCAGAGCGAGCAGAACGAGTCCGGAGTAAAGTAGCCAACGCAAGGTTGGGTCGAGGAAATGTTCATGATAACAGCCGGGCGCACGAGAGCCGGACGCCGAATGGCAGGCTGGGCGACTACTTGCCCAAAGCGAGTTTTTACAAACTCTCGACAGTTTCGTGACAAAACCAGCCGTGCGTTGGGGCAACCTTCAATCAGATCCAGATTTGGGCGGACATGCCGCTCACTAGTTGGGATCGGGGGCTTCACGCCTTCCGTCACCAGGAAGGTATGGGGAAAAACTGGCGCTCGCACCGCAGGGGGTGTGGGCGCCGTTTTGTTTCTGGGAGTCGTCTTTTGCTATCCCGCAGGTACTTGCTTCGCCAACGGATGCGCAGCTGGCAGCCGTTTTGAATCTTCTCCAACTGTTACAATTTTGAAGAACCCAGCAGCCGAAAAACCAGCGCCATGAAATGTCCTTTTTGCGGATTTGCCAATGACAAGGTCGTGGACTCGCGCGAAAGCAAGGAAGCGGAATCGATCCGGCGGAGGCGCGAGTGCTTGAAGTGCAGCAAGCGCTTCACCACCTACGAGCGCATCGACGAAATCCCTTACATGGTGGTGAAGAAAGACGGACGCCGGGAAAAATTTGACCGGCAGAAGGTTCTCAACGGACTGCTGCGGGCCTGCGAGAAGCGTCCGGTGCCGATCAGCAAACTGGAGCAGATTGTGAACGAAGCTGAATCGTTCGTCATCGAGTCGGCGGAGCGCGAGCGCAAAACCAGTGAATTGGGCGAGCTGATCATGAACCGGCTGCGGCGCTACGACAAAGTCGCCTACGTGCGATTCGCGTCGGTATATCTGGATTTCAAGGACGTGAAAGAGTTCATGAATGAGTTGAAGGATTTGGTGAAAGTGAAGACGGGATAGTGAATTGCTGTCGCGCCCTTGAGGAAATGGATTCATGAGTCATAAAGTAACTCTGATCCCGGGCGACGGCATCGGCCCGGAAGTGACGCAGGCGACGGTGCGCATTCTGGAAGCGACCGGGGTGAAGTTTGAATGGGAAACGTTCGCGGTGGGTGCGGAGGCTTACGAAAAATCCGGCGAGTACATCCCGAAAGAATTGATCGAGTCGATCGAGCGCACGCGCGTTGGGTTGAAGGGTCCGGTGACCACGCCAGTGGGTGGCGGCTTCCCCAGCATCAACGTCGCGCTGCGGAAGAAATTTGAGCTCTATGCCAACTTCCGGCCGATCCGGAATTTGCCGCATGTTCCCACGAGGTATCCGGACGTTGATCTCATCATCGTTCGCGAAAACACCGAGAGCCTCTATTCCGGATTGGAACATGAAGTGGTGCCGGGCGTGGTGGAGAGTCTGAAGATCATCACCGAGAAGGCATCGACGCGGATCGCGAAATTTGCCTTCGAGTATGCGCGCAAGAACCAGCGAAAAAAGATTCACGCCATCCACAAGGCCAACATCATGAAGTTGTCGGATGGGCTTTTTTTGCGCTGCTCCCGAAATGTGGCCAAGGACTATCCCGAGATCACCTACGGCGAACACATCGTGGACAACACCTGCATGCAGCTGGTGATGAATCCGTATCAGTACGACATGCTGGTGATGGAAAACCTGTACGGCGACATTCATCTCAGATTTATGCGCAGCGTTTGTGGGCGGGCTGGGATTTGTGCCCAGCGCAAACCTGGGCGACGAATGCGCGATTTTTGAAGCCGTTCATGGCTCGGCGCCCGACATCGCAGGCAAGAATCTGGCCAACCCGACGGCGCTGCTGCGGTCGGCCCTGCTGATGGTGCGGCATCTCGGGGAGCACGCTGCGTCCACACAGATTCGGAACGCGCTGGAGCGAGTCTACCGTCATCCGGAAAAGCTGACTCGCGACATTGGCGGCAAGGCGGGAACTTCGGAGTTTGCCGACGCGGTGATTGAGGAAATGCAGAACAGCAACGCCGAACCCGCACCGGCCTAGGTCTGTCGCACGCTCGACGTTCACGCTTCAGCGCCGCTTCAGAGCCTCCAACTCTTCCAGGGTGCGTGGCCAGTCCGATCCCAATAAGCGGGAAAGACTCCGGTCCGCAAGAACCTTGCCGCCGGTCTGGCAACGCGCACAATAATTCGTCTCCTTGTCGGCGTAACGAATTCGCAGAACTTTATCGCCACACCGGGGACAAGCCGGCCATAGCGGCCGTGCACGGCCATGTCTTTGCGGAATGCGGTCACTTTTTCTGGGAATGCCGCCGCGGCTTCCGCGCCTAGCCGAGTGGTCCAGAGTTGCAGAGTTCGACGAGTCGCGGCGAACAACCGTTCCCATTCGTCATTCGAAAGCTTCTTGGTGAGCATGATCGGAGACAGTTTGGCTGCGTGCAGGATCTCGTCGGAATACGCGTTGCCAATGCCGCTGAGAAGGCGCGGGTCTGTCAGAGCGCGCTTGAGCGTATGATTTTCGGCCGTCAGGACCGCTCGGAAAGAACCCAGATCTGCCGCGAAGACATCGATCCCTCCGGCGTCGAAAGTCCGCAAACTCTCCTCCCCGCTGACCACGTGGAGTGACGCGCGGTGCTTCGCGCCGGCCTCGGTTAGCACGAGCGAGCCATTGGGAAAGTCGAAAGCGGCCAGGTTCTGACGGCCCGCCAGTTTGGCACCCGGAGCGCGCCAGTGCAACCGTCCCGCAATCATCAGGTGCAAGACGAGCCAGAGATCACCGCCGAAACCTATGGCGATGCGCTTGCCGATGCGGCGCAATTCTTCCGCCAAGCGCCCTTCCACACTAACCAGCGGGGGCTGCGCCGTGCGCAGCAGAAACGGGCTCGCCAGGCGGACTCGCTGCAGCGGTTGGCCGACGATGCGGGGTTCGAGGGCGCTGATGTAAGCGGCGATGTCCGGCAGCTCTGGCATGGTTACCAGCTTGCATCGGCGCCGCAGATTTTTTCAACACATCGCGCACCGCGCTGTGCAACATCTTCGCCAAAATCCACAATCCGCCATTGACTCGCGCGCTCGGTTCGGAGTAAATTGCTGGGTTCTGGGGATACTGGGGAAAATGACGCGCACACCACGGCGTGTGGGGATAGTTCTCTTTCAGCTCGGCGGACCCGACACGCTGGAAGCGATCGAACCCTTTTTGTACAACCTCTTCTGCGACCCCGACATTATTGACTTCCCTTTTGCCCGCATCGGGCGCAAACCTCTGGCCAAGCTGATTTCGACCACGCGCGCGCGCAAAGTACAGCATCACTACGCCACCATCGGCGGAGGTTCGCCCATCCGGCGGCACACGGAAGCGCAGGCGCGGGCGCTGGAGACCGAACTTCGAAGTCAAGGGATCGACGCTCACTGTTTTGTGGCCATGCGCTACTGGCATCCGTTCACGCGCGAAGCGATCGAGCAATTACGCGCGGCCCAATGTGACGAAGTGGTGCTTTTGCCGATGTATCCGCAATATTCGTCGACCACTACCGGGTCGAGTTTGAACGAATGGCGGCGACTGTTCGCGGATGACGTGCCGGTTCATTGCGTAGAGCCGTTCTATCGGAATACGATGTATCTTGACGCCGTGATCGAAAAAGTCAACCATGCCCTCTCGCGTTTCTCCGTGCCCGACCAGCCCGAGATCGTTTTCAGCGCGCACAGCGTACCAATGTCGGTGATTGAGAAAGGCGACCCGTACCAGCGGCAGATTGAAGAAACGGTGCGCCTTCTGACCGAGCGCGGCGGCTGGGCCAATCCGCATCGCCTGTGCTATCAGAGCAAGGTGGGAGCGAGCCGCTGGCTACAACCTTCCCTGCATCAGACTTTACGGCAACTGGCGCAGGAGCGCGTCCGCGAGATGTGCGTTGTGCCGGTGGCCTTTGTTTCCGATCATGTGGAGACTCTAGGGGAAATTGATCACGAGGCGCGGGAGCAAGCGCAGCAACTCGGTATTACTCAGTTTGAAATGAGCGCCGGGCTGAATGATTCTTCAAGATTCATCGCGGCCCTCAGCCAGATCGTGCAGGAAACTCTGGGCGAGGCAGTGCATACGTTGGTTCGCATTCGCGATGCACGAAGGCCGTTGGCGGTGCCGCAATACGCGGCAGCCAGCGGTTTGGACTAGGGCGCAGTAATCGAGTCAGAGGAGGGAGTTCATGGCGGAGGAGACCGGGAAGGTCAATCCGAATCCCGAGGCCGCGAAACCGGTTGCGAAACCCGCGGCGGGAGCGCCGGATGCCACAAAGTATGTGGGCACGCCCGCGGTGGGGACCTCGAAAGCGGCAGCAGCGGCTGGAGTGGGCGCGACCGCACCGTCGACCGAGATCGACCGCCATCGTCGGCGTTTCGTTTGGACCATGGTCACTGGGTTCTTGCTAGCGTGGTTCCTGGCGTTCTTCCGCTTCTTTCTGCCGCGCACTTTGTTCGAACCTAACTCCGTTTTCAAGATTGGCTACCCTTCGGAATTCGCGCTCGGCGTCGACACCAAGTTTCAGCAAAAATTTCGCATCTGGGTCGATCGCACGCCCGACCGGCTCTTCGTGATTTACGCTCGCTGCACGCATCTGGGATGCACGCCCGACTGGAAGCCCAGTGAAAACAAATTCAAGTGTCCCTGCCACGGCAGCGGATACGACAGCGAAGGGATCAACTTTGAAGGGCCCGCACCGCGTCCGATGGATCGCGCTAAGGTCGAACTGGCGCCGGATGGCCAGATTATCGTAGATACATCGCGGCTCTACCAGTGGCCAAAAGGGCAGCCGTGTCACTTTAACGATCCCGGAGCATTTTTGACCGGCGTGTAGTGAGAGACAAGGAAAGCGGGTTCCTCGCGCCAGATAACAAAGCGCTCGGAATGACAAGGATTTTCAGAACGGAATCATATGGCTGAAGAGAATAATCCGAACGGCGGCAACGGCAGCTCTCCTGGCGGGTCTTCTGGCAGCTCTCCTGCTAAGAACGGGAAAGTCGGGCTGGTCGAGCGCGTAAGCACGGGCGTGAAAGACGATATTCAGGCGCTCAAGACCGACATTCCTGCCAAGGCGAAGGAACAGATCGAGGGCCTGAAAGATCCGACCAAGACGCAGGTCTACACCTCGATCTTCCGCCACAAGCACGACGACACGCCGCGCAACCGGGCGCTGGGCGTGCTTTCCAACGTGTTCCTGCATTTGCATCCGGCGAAGATCAACCGCGATGCGGTGCGTTACAGCTACACCTGGGGCATGGGCGGAATCACGTTTTATCTGTTCATCATCCTCACCTACACCGGCGTGCTGCTGATGTTCTATTACCACCCGAGCAAGGTGCAGGCATTTCGCGACGTGCTCTATCTCGAGCACGATGTGCCGTTCGGAAAAATCTTGCGCAACATGCACCGCTGGGCGGCTCACCTGATGGTGATCGCCGTGTGGCTGCACATGTTCCGCGTGTTCCTGACCGGATCGTATAAAAAGCCACGAGAATTCAACTGGAACATTGGTGTGCTGCTGCTGGTGTTTACACTGCTGCTTTCGTTTACGGGATATTTGCTGCCGGACGATCAGCTCGGATTCTGGGCCGTCACGGTGGGAACGAATATGGCGCGTGCCACGCCACTACTGGGGCATGAAGGCCCGTTCGGTTCCATGCTGGGCATGACTCCCTACAACGATGTGCGCTTTGGATTGCTGGGCGGGTCGATCGTCGACGCGAACGCGTTGCTGCGGTCCTACATTTGGCATTGCATCGGGATTCCGATTGTGGCGTCGGTGCTGATGATTGTGCACTTCTGGCGCGTGCGCAAGGATGGCGGGATTTCGGGTCCGGCTCCTGTGATGCTCGAGGCGGAAGCTGACAAGCCGCGAGACGCGGCCCGAAGGCTGCGGGAGAGTGATGCAGCTTGCATAGCGAAGCAGTTTCCTCACGGGCCTTGCCCGGTTCGGAATGACGGTAATTTAAAGACAAGATTCTGATTCAGTAACAGAGAACTCTTATGGACTGGCGACAACTCTGGGAAATTTGTTCGGCACCGGACAACGTGCCGATCGTGGGCTTGATCCCGCTGCTCTGCTTCTACATTTATCTGGCGCTGAAACAAGCCAAGGCCAACGATGTGCTGATCGAGCAGCTCGAAGCCGATCCCGCGATGGCCAAGACGCATCATCGCAAGACCTGGCCGTTCAAGCCGGGTTGGGCGAAGGAAGTGCACGTCTGGCCATTCCTGCTGCGCATCGAATTTCTCGCCGCCATCATCATCACCATTATTCTGATGATCTGGTCGATCACGCTGAACGCACCGCTGGAAGAGCCTGCGAATCCTAACCTGACCATGAATCCGGCGAAGGCTCCATGGTACTTCCTCGGGCTGCAGGAGATGCTCGTTTATTTCGACCCGTGGATCGCGGGCGTGGTCATGCCGACGATGATCATCGTTGGACTAATGGTGATTCCTTACATCGATACCAACCCGCTTGGCAGCGGCTACTACACCTGGAAGCAGCGCAAGTTTTCGATTGCGACGTTCATGTTCGGCTTTGTCATCTTGTGGGTCGCGATGATCATTATTGGGACGTTCATTCGCGGGCCTGGCTGGCAATGGTTCTGGCCGGGGCAAACCTGGGACCACAATCGCCTTATTTACGAAGTGAACCGCGATTTGCCGGATCTGTTTAAGATCACGTCGAACGTAGGCAAGGCGATTTTTGGCGCAGTCGTGGTCGGCGGATTTTACCTGGTCGGCGGCGGCGCCGTGTATTCGCTGTTCCGCCGAAAAATGCAGAAGGATTTTCAGCGCATGAGCCTGCTGCAGTTTTCGCTGATGGCATTTTTGTGGCTGACCATGCTGGCATTGCCCCTGAAGATGGCGCTGCGATTGGTCTGGCACATTAAGTATGTGTGGATTACGCCGTGGTTCAACGTCTGAAGAACAGCAGCTAGCTTCTAGCTCTTAGCTTGGAACTCGCAACAACGGTTCAACATTTACGAGGGAGAATCTGGTGCCTGAGAAACCGATTCCCGAGCAGGATCCGATAACCGGAAAATCGTACGCGCTGCATTACCTGATCGCGACGGTGATTCTGATTGGCACGCTGTTCTGGGCTTTGTACGACGAAGCCTGGGGACAGCGGCCGTGGAAAGAATTTCAGGATCAGTGGAAGGACCGCTACAGCGCGTTCCTAAACACGGCGAGATCGAAGTCGGCGAAGTCCGAGCAATCGGTCGAGCAGGATCCGCAATACGTCGCACTGAAGCAAGACTACGAAAACGCGTATCAGGATTCCAAAGCGGCCAGCGACGCGGCACGCAAGAAACTCGACGATGCCAGCGCGCGCCTGCTCGCAGTGCAGAGCGTGTTCACCGACCGCCGCGCTTACGTGAACGCTCTGACCTACGAACTCGAAACCAGCACCAGCGATTCGGCTAAGGCGAGCAAGAAAAGCGAAATCAAGGAATACAAAGACAAGAAAGCCACCGTCGAATTCCCCGACGGGAGCAAGAAAGACTTCAACTTCGAGGAACTCGAAGAGACCTACAACGAAATCCGTGACGAGCGGACGAAGCTGAGCCTCGAACTCGGCGACGTTCTGAAGCCGGTGACCGCGGCCAAAGCCAAGATGGACGAATACATCTCGGACCACATGGTCGACCTGACGCCGGCACAGATTGAAGGCCTGAAGCGACGGGCAACGGAATGGGATCCGGCGATCGTGCAGATCAATGTGGCCGAGGCGAACATCGTCGACCGTTGCGAGTCCTGCCACATGAACACGCGCGAGCCGCTGAAGATTACTGAAGCCGCGATGATCGCAAAGGGAGCGAAGAAGCCGGATGAATATGCCAAGGCTTTTGCCAGCCATCCCGAGCCGGAGCTACTCGCGATTCACGATCCAGAAAAGTTTGGCTGCTCGCCCTGCCACCAGGGCAACGGCCGCGCCACCACCAGCGTCGAGAAGGCGCACGGCAACTATGAGCACTGGCTGTGGCCGCTTTATCCCAAAGAAAATTCGCAGGCCGGCTGCCAGAGCTGCCACGCGGCCGACATGGTGCTGGCCAGCGGCGATACGCAGTTTCACACCATCAACAACGGCAAGGATTTGTTCCGCCAGCGCGGCTGCATGGGCTGCCATCGCTATGAAGGCTACGACAAGGAGCCGGACGATCTGAATTCGATCGGCCAGCAGATCAAGCAGATTGAAACGCAGAAAAAAGAGAACGTTAAACAACACAGCGGACTTGATGAAGCAGGCCGACGCCGCCGAATCGAACGACGAAGCCAACGCGCTCAACACCAAGGCCGTCGACCTGAAAGTCGCGAACAGCAAGCTGGACGGGCGTTTGCAGCAGCTCGATTTCCAGTCGCACAGCCTGATGCAGGACCAGAAGAAAGTCGGGCCCAATCTGAAAGATGTCCGGCTCAAGCTGAACAAGAACTGGATTCCGGTGTGGCTGAAGAAGCCATCCGATTTCCGGCCCACGACGAAGATGCCGAACTTCCGCCTGACCGATCATCAGATTCAGGCGATCTCGGCTTACATCTGGCAATCCGGTTTCACCGACGAACTGCCCAAGCACAAGCCCGGAAATGCCGCACACGGCAAAGAATTGTTCGAGGAGCGCGGATGTCTCGCCTGCCACTCCATCGGCGAAGGCGATCAGATGCATGGGCGGAACGTTCGCCGCGAATCTGACTCGCGTAGGCGAGAAAGCCAATTACGACTATCTCGTGCGCTGGATTCACAACGCCCGGCAGCGCACGCGGCCCTATTGCCCGTACGAGAAGAAAGATATCGGCCCCGAGGATTACGCCAAGAAGGGACTTCCCTACGAATTCGATCTGGATCACAGCCGGTGCCCGAACGACGGCCACGAACTGCAAGTGCAGAACATGACGGTGATGCCGAGCCTGCGCCTGCAGTCCGGAGGACGCGGAAGACATCGCCACCTATCTGATGACGCAGAAAAAGCAGGAGCCGTCTTCGTACGCAGACGCGTCGTTCATGGATGATCCCGCGCTGAAGGAAGAAGGCAAGAAGTGGGTGCGGCATTACGGCTGCGCGGGATGCCACGAGATTTCGGGCTTCGAAGACGAAGGCCGCATCGGCACCGAACTGACGTTTGAAGGCAGCAAGCCGATCGAGCGTCTCGATTTCGCGCTGTTCACCGAAGTCGCGCAGCGCGGCGGCAAAGACGCAGAGCCGATCAAAGACAAAGAAGATCTGGCGCGCCTGCCCGACGGTCCCGCGAACGAACCCTGGTACGACCACAAAGGATTCTTCGAGCACAAGCTGGCCGAGCCGAACATTTACGATCAAGGCAAGGTGAAGAGCGAGACCGAAGCTCTGCGCATGCCGAACCTGCACCTGACCAAGGATCAGGTGCTCGACCTCACCACCTTCCTGCTGGGCAGCCAGGAGACTTCCCTGCCCCCGAGCTATCAATACAAGCCGGGCGATGCGCGGCACGACATTCAGGAAGGCTGGTGGGTCGTCAAGAAGTACAACTGCATGGGATGCCACCAGTTCATCCCGGGCCAGCGAACGATTCTGATGGGGCTGAAGCAGTATCAGGACGTGCAGGAGCAATTGCCGCCGAAGCTGCTGACCGAAGGCGCGCGCGTCGATCCGGAATGGCTGCGGAAGTTCCTGTCGAATCCGGCGCTGAGCACGACAGATACGAATCGCAACGGCGTGCGTCCGTATTTGAAAGTGCGCATGCCGACGTTCTCGTTCTCCGACAACGAACTGCGCAAGCTGGTGCGCTTCTTCGAGGCGCTTGTCGCAGCAGCCGCTGCCCTACATTCCGGAAGAAGTGCCGATGCTCACGGCCAAGGAAACGGACATGGCGCGCAGCCTGTTCTCGAGCACGGCGGCGCCGTGCCTGAAGTGCCACGCCACGGGCGATCCGTCGCATGACAAGATCGCGACCGCTCCGAACTTCCTGCTGGCGAAAGAACGTCTGAAACCAGACTGGGTCGAGCGCTGGATTACCGATCCGCAGGCCGTCAGCCCGGGCACGTCGATGCCTTCGGGACTTGTTCAAGCAGCAGAACAACCAGTATGTATTTGCCGGGCCGACGCCGCCGACCTTCAACGGGTATGACGGAGATCATCGCAAGCTGCTGACCGACTATATCTTCCAGCTGACGGCGGAAGAGCAGCGGCGGGTAGCTGCGTCGATGCCGCAGCGCAGAGCTGCGGTGCAGCCTCCGAGCAATCAGAAACAGGCGGCGGTGGAATCGCATCATACAGTGAGCGGCGGTTCGCGGTAGAATTCTTTCCGGCGGGGAAAGCAGGTTCCTCGAGTCGCCGTCGCATTCGCTCCGGCTCGCTCGGAATGACAACACTCTTAAGATTCAAACGAGTTTCAAGAAAGGACGACATCATGAATAAGAAAACAGGTTGGACGATATCAGTCAGCATGCTGGCACTGTGCGCATTGTTGACTGCTGGCGGCTTGCAGCAAGAAAGACGAGACTCCGGCAGCGGCTCCGGCAGCTGAGTCAGCCGGCGGAGCCATGGCTCCGGCCGCGACTCCGATTGATCCCGCAACCGTGGCCACGATCAGCGGCACGGTGAAGTTTGACGGCGCGGCTCCGAAGGCCGTCGAAGATCGACATGAGCCAGGACCCCGGCTGCAAAGGCATGAACGAAGCCGAGAACGTCGTCGTCGAACGGCGGCGATCTGGCCAACGTTTTCGTCTATGTGAAAGACGGCCTCGGCAGCCGCACCTTCGATGTTCCCAAGGATCCGGTCGTCCTCGAGCAGCAGGGCTGCCAGTATCATCCGCATGTGCTGGGCGTGATGGCCGGCCAGACGGTGCAGATCAAGAACGACGATCCGACCACGCACAACATCCATCCCACGCCCAAAGACAATCGCGAGTGGAACGAGTCGCAGCCGCCGTCTGTCGCCCGCGATCGAGAAGAATTTCGCGCGCGAAGAGATCATGCTGCCGGTGAAGTGCAACCAGCATCCGTGGATGAAGATGTATATCAACGTGGTGAAGAGCCCGTTCTTCGCCGTCACCGGCAAGGACGGCAAGTACGAGATCAAGGGCCTGCCGCCGGGCGACTACACCATCGCCTTCGTGCAGGAGAAACTCGGGCGAGCAGGACCAGAAAGTCACCGTCGCCGCGAAAGACACGAAGACCGTGGACCAGAGCTTCAAGCCCGCTGCCGAGTAAGGCGCTCTGCTTTGGTAAAATACCGTGTCGGATGGAGCGGGTCGCCTCACTGTGCGGCCTGCTCTACCGCCTACGGCACGGGGCCGTCGGCTGCCGCCGGTCGTACTGAAAAACCCAAGGGGCACTACTCTGAAAGCCATCGCCACACCCTACAATCGCGGCCTTCACCGCGTTCGCTGTGGTTCTCGCCTGCTGGACTTTTCTTCTGATCATTGCGGGCGCCCTGGTCACCAGCAACGACGCAGGACTGTCTGTGCCGGACTGGCCCACCTCTTTCGGGTCCCTCTACAAGATTCCGCAAACTGGTCGGCGGCGTGAAGTTCGAGCACACACATCGCATGATCGCACAGGTGGCGGGGTTGCTGACTATCATCCTCGCCGTCTGGACCTGGCGCGTGGAAAAGCGACGCTGGATGCGGTTTCTGGGCCTCGGCGCGCTGGGCACGGTGATTGCCCAGGGGATTCTGGGCGGGCTGACGGTCTTTTTATCTGCCTCCGGCGATTTCGTCGGCGCACGCGGCTGCTCGCGCAAACATTTTTCTGCATAGCGGTGGCCATCGCATTGTTCACCGGACGCCGCTGGGTGGAAGAACAGCCGCGAGTGGAGTTCGACCATCGGCGCCCCAGCCTGTTTACGCTGACTCTGCTGTCGATCTTCGTTCTGTATGTGCAGCTCATTCTCGGAGCGATGTTTCGTCATCACGGCATGAGTTGGTGGCCGCACGTGGTGCACGCGGTTGTAGTGTCGTTTGTGCTGGCCTGGACGGCGGTACGGGCGCTGACGGTCTATTCGCATATCGAGGCCGTGCGTCGCCCAGCGATTTTGATGCTGTCGCTGCTCATCGCCCAGCTCTGCCTGGGCTTCACCGCATTTCTGACTCGCGTGGCGTGGGGCCGGGACGCGGTGCAGCCGGAGCTTCCCATGGTGATCTCGACCGTGACCCACGTGGCCGTCGGCGCGCTCTTGCTCGCCACAGCTGTGATCCTGGCGATTCAGGTCTGGAGGCATGTTCCGGTTGCGTTCGAAGAACGATTGCCCAGGCGCAACAGGATCCAACCACGGCGTAGCCATTTCATGACGTTGACAACTAAAGTCAAGGTGCAACTTCTATTGCGGCGCCGGGTTCGATTCGTCACTGCCGTTTGATCACTGCGATTACAGAGCGCGATGTCGTAAACTGGTAACAGTCGTTTGGAGTCCACTTTTGGTCTCGAAAGTCGCCGCTCTCGCTGATCGCCGGCCCGGAAGTGGCGCACGCTTCCGTCGCGCCGGTCATTTCCGTACAGAATCTGGTCCATCGCTACGAGAGCCGCACAGCGTCTGAATGGAGTTTCGTTCGACGTGCGGCCGGCGGAATTGTTCGGACTGCTCGGCCCGAACGGCAGCGGCAAAACCACTCTGTTTCGTATCCTCTCGACGCTGATGATTCCCACCGCAGGGACGCGCCGTCGTCATGGGATGCGATGCGGCGCAGGACGCCGCAAGTCTGCGGCGGCAGATCGGCGTGGTCTTTCAAGCGCAGAGCGTCGACGCGAAACTGACGGCGTACGAAAATCTGTGGCATCAGGGACATCTGTATGGCCTGCGCGGAGCCGCGCTCAAGAAGCGTGTGGAAGAAATTCTGAGCGCGCGTCGGCCTGGCCGACCGCGCCAAGGAGCGCGTCGAAACATTCTCCGGCGGCATGCAGCGCCGCATCGAACTGGCGAAAGGACTGCTGCATCATCCCGGGGTCTTGTTGCTCGACGAACCCACGACCGGCCTCGATCCTGGCGCGCGCCGCGATCTGTGGCAGTACCTGCAGATGCTGCGCGACGAAGAGCACGTTTCTGTGCTCGTCACCACGCACCTGATGGAAGAGGCCGAACGCTGCGATCGCCTGGCCATCATGAACGAAGGCAACCTGGTGGCGCTGGGAACGCCGGCGGAATTGAAAAGCGAAATCGGCGGCGACGTTATCCTGCTCGATGCCGCGCATGACGCCGGCTTGCTGGCCGAGCATATTCGCGCACGCTTTCGACGTGGAGGCCACCGTGCTCGGAAATCAGGTGCGCATTGAACGCGAGGGCGGGCACCGCTTCGTCCCCGATGTGGTCGAGGCGTTCCCCGGCGAGATTCAGGCGATTTCGGTCAGCAAGCCCGCGCTGGAGGATGTGTTCATCCACCGCACCGGACACAAGTTCTGGAGTGAAGACCGCGAAACAGATTCGCAGGACGAAAAGAAAAAGAAGAGGAGGTAGCTTGCGACCTATGATTCTGGTGCTTTCTCTGGTGCTCGGTGTGGTGCCGTTGCTTGGGGTCGTCTGGATTTTCGCAACGGGATGATCGTTCTATGGCCGTTCTCGGCGACCGTCGACGGCCTCTTCATGACGCTGATCCTGCTCACGCTTTCGGGATGCTTTCTGCTGAACGCTTTCTGGGAAATGCGCGACCGCGGAATGTTTGGCAAGAAGCCAGCCGCGGCCCGCGTCAAGACTCCCGCGGCCGAAGGCGAGTTAAGCGATGGCAACCCACAGCAGCGACTTTGCCGCGACCGATGGTGCCCGCATCCGCCGGCGTAATCCTGCCCGCATTCACGCTTTGGTGGCGGGAGATCGTGCGCTTCTACCGCCAGACCACGCGCGTGGTCGGCGTGCTGGCGTCGCCGTTGGTTTTCTGGCTGGTGCTGGGCTCGGGATTCGGCAACTCGTTTCGCTCAGGCGCGGAGTCGAGCCAGCAGCACTACCTGGATTACTTTTATCCCGGCACGCTGATCCTGATTGTGCTGTTCACTTCGATCTTCACCATGATGTCTGTGATCGACGACCGCAAGGAAGGGTTTCTGCTTTCGGTATTGGTCGCCCCTGTGCCGCGCACCGCGATTGTGCTGGGCAAGGTGCTCGGCGGCACGACGCTGGCCGCAGTCCAGGGCATGGTCTTCCTGATTTTCGCTCCGTTCGCCGGGGTGCACCTCGACCCGGTGCAGGTGCTTGCTGGTCTTCGTGGTCGTGTTTCTGGTTTCGTTTTCCCTGACCGCATTGGGCTTCGCGATCGCCTGGCCCATGGATTCCTCACAGGCCTTTCATGGCATCGTGAATCTGTTTCTGATTCCGCTGTGGCTGGTATCGGGAGCGCTGTTCTCCATCACCGGCGCGTCGGAGTGGATTCAGTGGATCATGCGCCTGAATCCTCTCACCTACGGAGTGGAGGCGCTGCGCAGTCTGCTGTATCCCGGCACGAACTCCGACTTTCCGCTCTCTTACGACATGGCAACGCTGCTGCTGTTTTCACTGGTCATGTTCGGACTGGCATTTTTGATGGTTAACCGCAGAAGCACGAGACCTGCTGCTTGAGTTTCTGAACGTCGGTTGCTGCAACTTCAATGGTCACAACTTCGATTGCCGAACAATACGCCTACTTCCCTGCCCTGAACGCCACTCTGAACGGAACCAGCGGCGTTCTGCTGCTCGCCGGGCGCATCCTGATATCAAGGGGCCAAATGGCAGCGCATCGCGCGTGCATGATCGCGGCCGTGGGCACGTCGGCCTTGTTTCTCTGCTGCTACCTATTCTTCCACTATGAAGTCGGGAATATTCGATTTCTCGGCGAGGGATGGGCGCGTCCCGTCTATTTTTCAATTCTGATTTCGCATGTCACGCTGGCCATTGTCATCGTGCCGATGGCGATCATCACGTTGAACCGTGGGCTGAAGGCGCGCTATCCTCAGCATCGCGCCATCGCGCGCTGGACCTGGCCTCTGTGGATGTACGTTTCCATCACGGGCGTGATTGTATATTTCATGCTGTACCAGTGGTTCCCGCACAGCTAGGCGGCTTGTGCCTGGAATTGCTCGCGGCGTTATGTCTGTCTTGAAACTAAAGATCGACGTCTCCGGCACCGTCGGCGACGAAGCCTGGCGCGAGATCAACCAGTTTGATCAGATTCAGAGCGCGGACTTCGGCCCGCAATTCGGCAGCGGCGGCAGATGCAACCATCCGCCCGACGCTCCGCATGGCAAAGGCGAATGGATTGGCGCTGAAATCCGGCTGCAGACGCCGCTTTTAGCGCAGTACGCCATGTCGCACTACCTGGAGCAGGAGCGCGTGCTCGACGCAGACGTGGAGTAGCGTCGGCCCGCCTCCCGGCCCAAACCCTCCCGAACCGATACAAATTCAGGACCGTACTGTTAACCGAGTACTCTGCCAAACGTTCTACGCTATGAGGGCGTACGATTCCAGTCGACGAATCGGGTGTGCCCGAAAGGAGCTTCCGATGCGTCCAGAGTTTGTCCTTTTTGCCTTCTTCGCGTGGTTCGTATGGATGGCGTTCAGCACCATCCGGCGGCTTAAGATCGCCAAGTTGCAAGCCGAGGTCCAGAGCAAGATGCTGGAAAAAGTCGGATCAGGCCAGGAACTGCTGGCGTATGCTCAAACCGACGCCGGGAAGGAGTTGCTGGCATCTCTGCGAGTCGAAACCGCTTCTTCTCCGTACGGGCGTATCATCGGCGCCCTGCAGACTTCCATGGTGATGATCTGCGTCGGTCTGGCGTTACTGTTCTTGCGTGGCCGCGTGTCCCATACGGAAGAAGCCTTCTTGTTGTTTGGCACCTTGATCACCGTGCTGGGCGTTGGATTCGGGCTGTCCGCCGCAGTATCCTACTACTTATCGAAGTCTTTCGGGCTGATCAACGGCAGCCCGCGCCTAGCCACCCGAGCCGCGATGCCGGACGATCCTCAGCCTCGTGCTATGAACTTTGCGATCGCGCTTTCCGCGTCCGAAGAAGTTGACGAAACCCGCGTGAAGAGCGGATCGCGAATGGACGAGCCCACTTTCCGCGCGTTCTATGCGCAGACAGCCGGGCCGCTGCTGGGCTACCTCCTGCGCGCCTGCGGAGAACGCAGCTTGGCCGAGGATTTGTGCCAGGAATCGTATTGCCGCTTCCTGACCTCCGATGCTCCTGCCATGGACGAGCACCAGGCCAGAAGTTACCTGTTCCAGATCGCGACCAATCTGATGCGCGACCGCTGGCGCCGTCCCCGAGAAACGGCGCCGCTAGAAGGCGTCCCTGAGAACGGCATCGAATGCCCCCCCTCGATCGCAAGCTGGGAATGCGCCAGGCCTTTCAGCGGCTGAAGCCCCGCGAGCGGCAACTGCTCTGGCTGGCATATGTCGAAGGTTCGAGCCATAAGGAGATCGCGGATTGCACAGGACTGAGGGCAGGCAGCATCCGCCTGTTACTGTTCCGCGCCCGGCGCAAGCTCGCCGAACTGATTGGAGCAAGATTGCGCAGCGGCGATGCGGAGGGGACCCAATGAAGGAACATTATTGCGAGAAAGAACAAGAGTTGGTGAAGGCGCTACGCGGCGGAACGCTGAGTTCCGAACTCCTTGGTCATGCCGGCAGCTGCCCGGTTTGTTTGGAGGTTCTGCTGGTCGCGGAGTTTCTGTGCGAAGAAGGCAGGACTCTCGACCGCGAGCTGATTCCTCCAGACGCAACCGTGATCTGGCGAAAGGCGGCAGCCAGAGCACGGGAAAAGGCCCTGGCCAAAGCAACTTTGCCCATCCGCATCGCCCGCAATTGCGCTTATGCTCTCGCGATCCTCGCGGCCCCGTGGATAGTTCTTGAGTTCTCGGCTTGGCCTCCGTGGCTGCCAGATCTCGGGTTAGAGCGTCTGGCCTCGCTTGATCTTAGCTCGATTGATCTCAGCTCGATTTATCCAAGTTCGATCGCTCTGACTCCAAACTGGCAGACCGTTCTGAATGGAACGATGCTAGTGGGTATCACCGCAACATGCCTCGGCATCGCGCTGAGTTCGTGGTACATGCTGCGGGAGGAGTGAAGCTGTCGAGAATAACTTCTGAAGGCGAATCAGGGGCTCACACTCAAAGAGCTCTGCTATATTTCCCGTGTGTCAGACCTCGCTCGTATCCCAAGCCTGCCTCAATCAGAAGTGACGTCCTCACCAGCGGTGAACGTGAAGGGACGTTTAGCTGCGGCTGCGCTTTCGGCGCTGATTCCGGGATGGGGACAACTGCGCCTGGGACACTCTCGTAAGGGCGCGATTTTGCTTGGCGCACTCGCCGCGTTCCTGGTGTGCTTTTGGCCCCTACGCCTGCCTCGATACTATGCCGGGCTTATGTCCATATTGATCTCCGGCTTTTTTCTGTTCAATTTTGCCATCTTTCAAGCACTTTTCAGCCGGGACTCACACTCGCACTCTCGCCTCAAGCGGCGCTGGATTCCCCTTGGCATTGTGCTCGGCTATGTAGGATTCAATGTGGTATTCACCGCAGCGCTGATTGCCTCAGGCTTCCGCACTGTGCGATGCATGGCTTCATCGATGGAACCGTTGCTGAAAAAGGGCGACCGGTTCGTCTACGACTGGAGATACTACTCCTCCCACCCCAAGGAAAGAGGCGATGTGGTGATCATGAGAAATCAGAACGCCTTGGTCGTCAAACGCATCATCGCAATCGGAGGCGACACCATCCAGGGCCGAGGAGGAACGATAGTACTCAATGGCAGCGTAATCGACGAGCCTTACGTTCAACACGACGGCGCCACGGATAGCGATCCAGTCACGAATTCCTTCGGGCCGGTCAAGCTGCCTCCGGGCGAATACTTCGTGATGGGAGACAACCGCGACGTGAGCCTTGACAGCCGATATCCTAATTATGGCCCGGTCATCGACGACAGGATTGTTGGGAAAGCTTTATATTTCTACAAGATTGGATTTGGCAACGGACAACTGACGCGGAGGCTGAACTGAATGTCACAAGCAAATGAAATGGCAGCGCCTTCAGATTTGGCCCCGCCGACAAAGCCCAAGCGTCCCATGTCGCGCACGCAGAAAATTCTCTTCTTTGCCACCGGCTGGCTGATTGTGCTCATGCCATTTCTGTTTTGGTGGAACACCTGGTTCGGGCGGCATCTTTCGGACCAGCAGCTCACTGAATATCTCCACGACGCCAAGAAGCCCCGGCACATTCAGCAAGCGCTGGTGCAGATCAGCGAGCGCATGAGCAGTGGCGATAAGAATGCTCAGGCGGGGCAAGATCAGTCACGGCGCTGGTATCCCGACCTGATGCGGCTGGCCAGCTATCCGGTGGAAGAAGTGCGCAACACCGACGCCTGGGTCATGGGGCAGGACACCTCGGTCGCCGGTTTTCACGAAACGCTGCTGAAGATGTTGGCCGATTCATCGCCCATGGTGCGGGGCAACGCGGCGCTGTCTCTGGTGCGGTTCGGCGATGCGACCGGGCGTCCCCAGATTGTGGCGTTGCTGCAGCCGGCACAGATCAGCGCGCCAGCCGATGGTCGCATTGTTGACGCAGACCGTCCCGGCACAGCTATTCGTCAGGGAGGATTGCTGGCCAAGCTGGCGGCCACAGGATCCGCATCGCCGGTTGAGATCCGCTCGCCGATTCCCGGGCGGATCCGCTTCGTATCACAACCTGGCGCGAATGTAACCGCGGGCGCTGAAATCGCCGTGGTTGATCCGGGAACCGAGCAGGTGTGGGAAGCGCTGCGGGCGCTGTATCTCGTGGGGCAAATCGACGACCTGGCGGTGGTTCTGCCCTATGAGCGCGATCTGCCCGACATTTCTAACGACGTGCGTCAGCAAGCGCAGGAGACAGAGCGGGCCATCCAGTCAAGAGCAGCGGCGGTCGACGATCGGTCGAAGTAAATTCTTCCTGCGCGGACACAGAGACTGAGAGTATACGTATGCAATCAAAATCAGCGAGGACGATGAAGCCCGCAATCGAGCCCGAAACTCAATTGAAGAGTTTCATTGCGAAGTTTGATCCCGAACATCAGATCATCATTCGCGGCGCACGGAAGATCCTGCGCCGGTACTTCCCCACCGCCAACGAACTGGTTTATGACAACTACAATTTCTTCGTGATCGGATACTGCTCCACAGAGCGACCTTCTGATTGCATTGTTTCGATCGCCGCAGCTGCAAATGGAGTCGGCCTGTCCTTTTATTATGGCGCCTCGGTTCCCGACCCACAAAAGCTTCTTTTAGGATCGGGCCGACAGAATCGATTTATTCGTCTGGAGTCGGCGCAAGTCTTGGAGCGGCCCGAAGTAAAAGCGCTGATCACAGCCTCAGCAGATCAGGGGAAAAATCCGCTTGCCAAAACGGGAGCTGGAACACTCATCATCCGATCCGTCGCAGTCAAGCAGAAAGCGCGCCGCAGAAAGGAAGGACCGGGCTAAAGGCGGAAACTAGGGCGGGTCTGCGCACGTTGGCTTCCGCTTCATGCCTGAGGAGCGGGAGATCCCTCTCTACGCCTGAAGAACGGCTCCGCTCGGGATGACTAGCGTCGGCGTAGCTAAGAGCCAAAAGCGGTTCTTCAAATAGCCATCGGCCCGACTTCTTTTTCCACCTCAACCGTGTCGACCATCGCGATGGCGTCCCACGGGCAGCCGTCGAGGAAGCAGCCGTCGGGGCCTTTGCTCAGGCACTTCTTGCAACCGATGCAGAGGATGGGATCGATCTGGATGCGGCCGAACGGCGGATTGTCCTCGTCGGGCACCCAGAACATGCAGTCTTCGACGGGACAATATTCCACGCAGGCAGGCGAGCCGGCGCATCCCGTGCAGCACTCGGTGATCACCGCCAATTCCTTCGGCTTCTTTTTCCGAGGCGTGGCCAAACCTTTGGACTTAGGTTCAAACTTAAGCTCGTCGGGAACCATCCCAACGGCTTTGGTGGCGCCGGGTACAGGAGGCATGAGCCGCATTATAACCTGAGCCGCGCGGGTTTATGAAGCTGACTTCCGCTTGATGTTTCTGCCGATTCCGCCTTGAAGGCTTGTTTGTCTTCAGCAAACTTGCGAAAGAATTTCTTTAAGTCCTTCGTGGATGCGGTGATGGTATCGGTATCGCCTGCCACGGTGGCCAATTTTACCCTCTTGGTCTCGATAGCCTTCCTGAGCCAGTCGGAATCCATCGGCGTGAGGGAGAGCATCGTCTTGTCGAATTTCACGAGAAAGATGTCATGCTTCGCCACGCACATGTCGCAGACGTCGGCCGGAAGTGGTTCGACGTCCAAGAAGTAATTGGTGCCTAGTTTCAGTAGCCTAGATCGACGATGCGACTTGTCCTCGCTGCACCCATCACCCTGCTCCGTCGATTGCATGTCGTATGCGTTTTTCTAACGCAATGACAAGCACCGTAGTGCATTTCTTGTCGGTCAAGCTCCAGGAGCCAATCAGGCTCTGGTCTAGAACCACGTCTGGGTCGTTGTGGGGATGATCCCACGTGCCCTCGTCGTACAAGGGGTTGATGGACGCCACCCAGCATCCCTGCAGCACGACGAGCACGGCCAGAATCAGCGCAAATCCAGCCAATCTCGGAAGAGTGCGAGAGAGGAAAACACCGGACAGCGGCATTAAGCTCCTCCTGCAAAGATGGGGTTGAAGCGACACCTCAAATCCCCGCCCAAAATGATACTCCTCGCCCAGTTTGCGAGTCGCACACGATCTCCACTGGTCTCATTCTGCTATAGTGAACCCCGGCAAAGGAGCATCGACATGGCTGGCAAGAGTCTGAACCGGGTTCAACTGATCGGAAATTTGGGCAAAGATCCTGAAGTCAAATACACACCGCAAGGCACACCCGTGGCCAAGCTCACCATCGCCACCAACGAACGCTTTAAGGACAAAGCCGGCGAGTGGCAGGACCGCACTGAGTGGCACAACGTGGTGCTGTGGCAGCGCCTGGCAGAAATTGCCGGAGAGTATTTGAAGAAGGGCGGGAAGGTTTACATTGAAGGACGCCTGCAGACCCGCTCCTGGGACGACAAGACCAGCGGCCAGAAGAAGTACATGACCGAAGTCGTGGCCAGTGACATCATCTTACTCGGTGGACGAGGCGAAGGCGGCGGTGGCGGCGACTACGCCGGAAGCTCGCGCGGATCTTCGTCTTCGGCGGGCGGAGGCAACAACTTCGACCAACGCACTCCCGAACCTGAGCCGGCAGGAGCAGGCCCGATCACAGACGAAGATATTCCGTTCTAGTCTGAAAGTCGCGCTTCCGAGAAGCTAGCCTGCGAAGATTGTCATCCTGAGCGGAGTTATGGAATCACGCAGCGATTCCATAACGGAGTCGAAGGATCGCTACCCAGGTCTCGAATGGCGTGGCGCGTTGGCGGTCAGTTTCCGCAAGACATCTCTGGCGCGGCTCAATCTCCATCGCCGGTATCGACCGTAACCAATTCCAAACTCTGCAGCAGCGGACTCGAGTCCGCAACAAATTCTATATGGCCGCAGCGCGGGCAGGAGAGAATGGCGTGGCCGGATACGCCCGGCGCAAGGCTGGGACGCATCAGTTGGTAGCGATGCAGCTTTTGTTCACAACGCAGGCAACAGACCGTTTTCTGATACGGATCGACGGAGACACCGCTCGGCGTCTCGATGGCTGGTTTCATAAAATCCTCAAGAGCAGGAACTGGAGCAGCCCAGGATCGGCCCGATAATCCAGTTTTAGTGGAACGAGTGTACCACGCACGGCCACGCTTACCGTGCTGGCAGCGCACCGCGCCAGTGCAAAGAAAGGCTCCCTCCAAAGAAAAATCCCACTGCAATCTGAGTCCAGTTTCGAACTCGATGTCACAGTGGGACGAAAAAAAAGCTCAGCCCGGCTTGTGTCTTATGCGGCTCCAGATCCCCGCAGCACGGCTGGAAGAGTCTTGGCAAGGATCTCAAGGTCAAGCCACACCGACCAGGTCCGGACGTATTGCAGATCCAGTTCCATCCAGCGTTCGAAAGTAGTCGAACTCCGTCCCATAATCTGCCACAGGCAAGTAATGCCGGGGCGGACGCTGAAACGTTTCCGCTGCCAGTCCTGGCAGTGGACCTCGAACAATTCGTAATCGCGCACCTGCAAGGGCCGCGGCCCCACCAGGCTCATTTCGCCCTTCAGCACGTTGAATAGCTGCGGAAGCTCGTCGATGCTGGTCTTGCGCAGGAACCCGCCGATGAGCGTGATGCGCGGGTCGTCTTTGATCTTGAACACTGCCCCGTCGGCTTCATTTTTGTGCTCGAGATCTTTCAGGCGCGCTTCAGCGTCGGGCACCATGGTGCGGAACTTGTAGATGTTGAACATCCGCTTATTCAGCCCCAAACGCTTCTGCACGAAGAGAACTGGCCCCGGCGAAGTCAGCTTCACCAGCAAGGCAGTCAAGGCCAAAACGGGCGAGCAGACGATGATTGCAGTCAGCGAGACCACGATGTCGATGGCCCGCTTGACCATCAATCCCCAAAAATCGGTAATTGTGCTTTCGTGGCTGATGAGCGGGTCGCCGTCCAGTTCCTCGGCACGCTGCCGTGCTTCTTTCAAATCAAAAATGTTCGATTGGAATCGCACCACAATGCCCTGCTGTTCGCAGGCCGACGCGACTTCTGACGCGAACGTGTGGTAGGACCGAATAGGCAGCGCGATCACCACTTCATCAACAACGTTGCGACGGACGTAGCTGGGCAAGGCATCCAGGTCGGAAACCAGGGAGTGTCCCTGCTTCCTGAACTCCTCCATCCCCAGCCACTCTTCGTCGGCAAACCCCAGCACCCGGTAGCCAAGCTCCGGCTTGTGTTGGATGCGTTGCACCAGTTGCATCGCGCGCGCGTTGGTTCCAATCACCAGCATGTTGCGGGTGTTGCGCCCGTGCCGCCGTGCGTAGGCCAGGCCGGCTCGAATCCCCATGCGGCCCAGGACCAGCGACAACGTCGCCACGATCCAGAACATGACGAGGAAGGGCCTGCTGGCCAGTAAAGGATGAAGCGCCACCCCAGCCACGGTAACCACCAAAGCGCTCGCAGTCGTGGCTTTGATGATGTCCCAGATCTCTTCCCACCGGCTGGCAGACAAGCGCCTCGAAACATAGAACCCGCACCAGTTGAAAAGGAGATGCCAGACCGCCAGAAGACCCACAAACAGCAAGAAATCACCGATCGTCGCCGACATCCTGAAAAACTCGGAAAAGCTGAAGTTCCCCACCCGGTGATATTGGGTCAGGGTCGGCACAGCGAAAGAAATCGCCATCAAGAAAAGGTCAAACAGCTTGACCCCATTCGTATAAAGTCTGCGATTTACATGCATAAGGGAATCCTGACGAAATCCGTGCGGATTTCTTCCTTGAACCTAGGGGGGAGGAGGTTCTGGCGCTAACGGGGGGGAGTAGCGGGCTTACGTCCGCTTCACAACAAAGTCTCTTATTAATTCTTCGCGATAGCGAAGTCTACTTTCGCGGCTTCGCCCTCTCAATCACAAAATTCCTTGGTAACTGACCCTTGGACCCATCGACGCTAACTCTATCTTTGCGTCGGCTTGAAACTGGAGAACCCGTCGCGGGGCTTCATTCGTGGGGTGTTCAGCACAACTACTAGCCAGATCGTCCAACAAACTCAGCGCGCAACTCGTACATCAATTACGCACAGTCTAATCCACTTCCGTGAGGTCTGCAATGGGAAGAAAGTGGTAGTAACCAAAAATTTATGTTACCGGCCTAAATGCCTTCTTTTCAGCGACAAAGAGTCCGAATGGATACTTTTGAGCAAGACCCTCCGGGCCGTTAGTTCGCGGGAAGTGTAAATCGGATCGTCACTCGGGTCTGCATTTCGACGGGCCGCCCGTCTACCGAATACGGTTGATATCTCCACTGTCTCACCGCTTGAACGGCCGCTTCTGCCAGCATCGCATTTCCGTTCACCACACTAATATTGTGGACGGCCCCCTCGCTCCCGATTTGAACATCCAGAGTCACCATTCCCTGAATATGCTGCGTACGCGCTTCCTCCGGATACTCCGGTTCCACGCGATGGATCAATCGCGAAGCCACGATGTCCGCCCCCGGCAGCTGCGCGCCGTTTGCAGTCACCTTCTTTTCAGCCCCCGCCGCCGGCGCCCCGGGCGACACCCGATAAATCACCTTGCCATTTTGAGTCACGACCAGGCCGCCACTCGGCGGCTCGACGACGCTCTTTGAACTACCCGGCTGGGACGACGAGGCACCTTTTTCGGGCGTCGCCGAATCGCCGGAGGACGCCACCGGCGATTCCTCCTCCGTTCCGGAGTCTGCGCCTTGATCCGTCTTTTCAGCCGACGAGGCATTTGCAGGAGGCTGCGATTCTCCCCCGCGCGATCCTGCGGTGAAACCGCGGACAATCGCTCCCCGCCATCCCAGCGCGAGCCCTAATACGATCGCCGTCGCCACCACGAGTACGCCCAGTACCGCAGTCCAGAGGTCCGTCCCTCGTCTGAATCCCGAATCTGCAGCAGACGGAGCAGTGAGTTGCGAAGCCGGTTCGGCTTCCAGCGGACTCGTGGATTCGACCGCTTTCGAAATCTCAGACGCAAGGGGCTCCTCGTCCGCGTCTGTTGGGACAGGAACGAACTGGTTCGTTCCTGGCGTGCTCACCTCGTTAGTCGCCACGTTGGGCGCCACCACGCGCCGGGCCAGGTTCCGGAGCGAGCTCACATCATGATCGCCGAAGGCATCGAGAAGCGAGGAAAAAACTTCAAGGATTCCAAACGGCTGTGGCCCGTCACCGATCGGCAGCACCAGAATCGATCTCACCCCGAGCCGGCGGCAGGCCTGGGCATTGACTCGGGGGTCGGACTCGGTGTCGCCACAGAGCTGAATCCTCCCCGTCTGCAGGCAGGCGCCAGAAAGGCCCGACGTGGTTTCGAGCCGAACGCCAAGGTCAGGAGCATCGGGCCCGCTTGTGGCGCGGCAGACCATCTCGCCTGCTCTCGCCAACGCAATGGCTGCTCCAGTCGCTCCTGTTGCCAAACGCGCTTGCTCGACCACTTCGTGCAGAACCAAATCCATGGCCAATTCGAACGAAGCCTCTCCGCCGCCATGGGCGGCGAGCGCTTTGGCAACTTCGGCCACATCGCGCGGATCTCCCGCAGAAACCACATCGCCTACACGCGCGGACGACTTCTCAGCTTCGGATTTCTCCTTCGCGGCGGCGGGAGAATTCGCGACCGATTTCTCACCCCAAGCGGAGGATGAGTCGTACGAATCCGGCTGCAGCATGGGATTTTGAGACATACAGAACCTTGGTCAGTGGCTGCCCGTCATTATGCGGAGTTTTGCGCGAATCCCGCAGGATGTCAACCTCAAAGGCAAAACATCAGTCTGACATGAGTGCGTTCCGGGTCGCGAAAAACGTGCGATCACGATCCGCAAGCAGGGCACGCGGGATTCCCGTTTTGGCGACCAAATACGCTCCCCTGCATGTTTTTCTTTTCCAGGAAGCGAACCACGCCAGAGAGTTTGTAAAATCAAAGCGAGCCAGTAAGATTCATTGGTGGCGCGTCGCATTATTATTGTTGAATCTCCCAGAGGATCAAGCCGATGCGGATTGCGGTTGTAGGTTCTGGATACGTAGGATTGGTAGCAGGCACGTGTTTTGCCGATCTCGGGCACGACGTCATCCTCGTTGACAACGATCAGGAAAAACTGGCGGCCCTGCGCAACGGCGAAGTACCGATTCACGAGAAATTCCTGCCCGAGTTGCTCAGCCGGCATCGCGGGCACCGCCTCACTTTCTCCGACAACCTTACTGAAGCGGCCCGCCTCAGTTCCGTCATCTTCATCGCCGTTGGCACACCGCCTACTGAGAGTGGCGAAGCCGACATGTCATACCTGGAATCCGTGGCCCGCGAAATTTCCGGCGGCATCAACAGCTACAAAGTCGTCGTCGAGAAGAGCACGGTTCCGGTCTACACCAGCGACTGGGTGCGACGCATTATTCTGCGCAACGGCACCGATCCGGAGTTATTCGACGTCGCTTCCAACCCTGAGTTTCTGCGCGAGGGCTCCGCCGTCACCGACTTTATGTTTCCCGATCGGATTGTGATCGGCTGCAACAGCGCGCGCTCTGCCGACGTTTTGCGCGAAGTCTACGCGCCCTTGACTGACGGCACCTACTACCAGCGCAGCGATGGCATCCCGCAACCCGACCGCGCTCAGATTCCCGCTCCCATCATCGTCACTAGCACCAAGAGCGCGGAACTGATCAAGCATGCCTCCAACGCTTTCCTCGCCATGAAGATTTCGTTCATCAATGCCGTGGCTTCGGTTTGCGAGGCTGTGGGGGCTGACGTGAATGAAGTGGCGCATGGCGTCGGGACTGATTCGCGCATCGGCGCACGATTCTTGAATCCCGGCATCGGCTACGGCGGCTCCTGCTTTCCTAAGGATGTGATGGCCTTCCGCGCCGTGGCGCGCGAGAGCGGCTACGATTTTCGCCTGCTCGATGAAGTCATGAAAATCAACGAAGACCAGCGGCTGCGCTTTCTGCGCAAAGTGCATAGTGCGCTCTGGACACTTCGCGGGAAAAATCTGGGCGTGCTTGGACTGGCTTTCAAGGGCGGCACCGACGACATCCGCGAATCCCCCGCGCTGTTTCTGGTGAAGGCGCTTCTGCAGGAGGGCAGCAAAGTCACGGCTTATGATCCCGCGGCCATGGAACGCACCCGGCAGTTCATGCCGTCGGGGATCACTTTCGTCAACTCCGCGTACGAGGCGGCCCACGGCGCTGACGCGCTGCTGATCCTCACCGAATGGGAGGAATTCGCCAACCTCGATCTCAGCCGTCTACGCCGGGAACTCAAGTATCCCATCGTGATTGACGGACGCAATCTGTATGATCCCGAGGTAATGGCCGCGCAAGGTTTCACGTACTATAGTGTGGGCCGGGCCGCCGCGCATCCCGACGGCGTTCCCGCCGCAGTTCTAAAGAACGGCACCAAAGCATGAAAACAAAACGCGCGCTAGTGACCGGTGGCGCTGGATTTCTGGGGTCCCATCTCTGCGACGCTCTGCTTGGCGAAGGCTGGCATGTGGTCGCGATCGACAACCTACTGACCGGCCGCGGCGCCAACGTCGCGCACATGAAAAACGATTCGCGCTTCGAACTGATGGAAAAAGACATTTGCGAACCGTTTGACGTGGGGCACGTCGACTATGTTTTCCATTTCGCCAGCCCGGCCAGTCCCGTCGATTACATGATTCACGGCATTCCCACGCTGAAGGTCGGCTCCCTCGGCACCTTTCACGTCCTCGACCTGGCCCGCAAGTACGCTGCGAAGTATCTGGTCTCATCCACTTCCGAGTGCTACGGCGATCCGCTCGAGCATCCGCAGACTGAGACCTACTGGGGCAATGTCAATTCCATTGGCCCGCGCTCCGTTTACGATGAGGCTAAGCGCTTCACCGAGGCCGTCACCATGGCTTACCACCGTTATCACAAGTTGGATACGCGCATCGTCCGCATCTTCAACACCTACGGCCCGCGCATGCAGATCAACGATGGCAGGGTAATACCGAATTTCGTGAAGCAGGCTCTCAGCGGCGACGACCTCACCGTCTACGGCAACGGCCTGCAGACGCGCAGCTTCTGCTACGTGAGCGACGAAATCGACGGCTTTTTGCGGTTGGCGAAATCCGACGAGCATCTGCCCGTGAACATTGGCAATCCCAACGAGTTCACCATGCTCGAATGCGCGCAGATGGTGTTGAAGGTGACGGGTTCGAAGAGCCAGATTCGCCACGAACCATTGCCCCAGGATGACCCCAAGCAGCGCTGCCCTGACATCACCAAGGCGCGGAAGTTGCTGGGCTGGGAACCGAAGATTGATCTGGAGACCGGCCTGCGCAAGTCGCTCGCATACTTCCAGCAGGCTGTAGCCGAAGAAGCGGTCTCGAAATAGAGAGGCTCGAGGCCGCGCCGGACACCTGGTGTATCCGACACTATTTCTCCAGTTTAAAGTACGAGTCCGTCGAAAGCATCTGCTGGAAGTACTGCGTTTCCACTTCGGATTCATGCGGTCGAGCAGGAAGCCCTCCGCAGCGCCAAACGAGTAAACTGCTATGCGCTTCGACGCGGCTAGATCGGTTTGACGGAGCTCATCGAGAGTCTCCGACCTCGTCCGGGCTGCGTACTTCGAGTACGATTCAAAATCCGGAAGCGCGGCATATTCCGCGTAGCGCGCTTTCTAGTTGGAGGGTTCGGTGGTCGACGCCACGAAATCGGTCAACTGCTTTACACTGTCCCGTTCTTCGCGGGTGGTCAACCGGAACGCCACGCCCATCCCGTAGCCTGGATGCGAAGCTTGCACCGTACCCCGCAGGCGCAATTTCATATCGTAGGTTCGAACTACAATCTCGACCGCCGCGCCCTCGGGAAACCGCGCCGGAACTTCCAGATAGCATCCGCCAAAACTCAAGTCGGTCAGGCAGCAGTGGTGCGGCACCGAAACGCCAGCGCGGTAAACTTCCGCGCCCAACCGGCAGGCGTAGCGGATCTGCTTCCGGTGGTCCGGATCGGGAACTGTGGCCGCAGATTCCTGAGCATCAGCAACGGCGGGCTTCCGCCGAGTACCGTGAGTTTGCTCGGCAACGGACATCGTGGCCAGTTGCCGTGGCTCCTCCATTTCCACGGTTACATCGGGGAACTGTTCCCCTGGCGCTTCGCTGGGCAAATTGGCGCCGAGATAATCGGTCAGCAGGCGACGGGAAGAGGTGGGTACATCCACGAACTGCACCCCGGCGCGGCCGTTCCAATCCTGCCAAACCATCTGGCCCGACAAGCGAATGCTGGCGCTCTGGCCGGGTAGCTTAAACTGAAAATAAACTTTGCTGGTGGGCGGAAGTTTTTTTCCGAACTGCACCTGCATCCCCTCTTGTGCCAGATCGATCAGCGTGGCACGATCCTGCTGGACGTTGGCGTAATCGATGGTGGCCTGGGTGTGCACAGCGGCGCGGGCGCTCTTGCGCTTTTCCTTGCGCATCACCGCGCGCGCGGCGCGCAGGCTGCCCATCGCCCGCTCATAAGCCACTGGCTTGTAGAGAACGAAATTGACTCCCATTGCGAACAGCTCGCGGCTGTGCTCCTGCCCGCCCACAACCACGACGGCGAGTGTAGCGTCGTTCAGCCGCGACAGGCGGGTTTCGCGCAACAGAGAAATTACTTCCCGGTTGGAGTCCCCGTCGACAATCACCAAGTCAAAGCGCTCTTGAGCCAGCCGAATGGCGGCGCGCACAAAGTCCGGACAAGGCTCGACTCGAATGCTGAGTTCTTCCAGCACCTGGCGCAATACTTCGGCCGGAGCCTCTTCAACGCACACTAGCAGGGCAGATAGAGTCATACCTGCCCCCATCCTAGGTTTCCACCCGTTCCCGCCACAAGTTACCAGGGTCACGCCGCGAACCGTCGTTCGGGGATTAGTGACTGTTAACTAACGCGTTCTCAATCGGTGACATCAGTAACCATCCTCCTTACAAAAGGCCAACACACGGGCATTGACCTGTCGTGCTTTGACGCCACCGCGATCTGTTCCTACGATGACCAATGACGCGATGAAGGAGAGCGCGCCCGCTCTGTATTTCCGTGCGGGAACCGCGATCCTACTCCGTGTTGGCCAGGCTAACGGGAGTGCGAGTGCGTTTTTGAACCGCTCTTCCTCCCCTCGAAAGAGACTTATGACATCGAGAAAAACTCGCGGATTCTCGCTGCTGGAAATGATGATCGTGATTGGCATTGGTCTGACCGTGGCGGGCATCAGCGTCATGTCCCTGATGCCGATGCTGCAAGAGACTCACATCGATCAGGCGTACGACACGACGTTGTCGGTTCTGCGCAATTACAGAAACCTCTCAATCTCCACCAGCAAACGCTACATCGTCACCTTCACCGCTCCCGGCACCATTACTGTGACGCGTTGGGACTACGCGATTCCGGTGTCGCCAGCGCCGGTGTTCGTGGCCTCGTACACGCTGCCGCCCGACATAAAATTCGCGGTTCAACCCGCATTCCCGGCAACGGCTCCCGATGGATTCGGCACCGGTGTGACCGCCATGGATTTCGACCAAGGGATGGGATTGGGCAGCCAGAACTACGTCATGTTTATGCCCGACGGTTCCTCGCAGGACACACTGGGCAACTACAACAGCGGCATCGTATACGTCTCCCGGATTAACGATTATTACCGCTCGCGCGCGCTCACGGTGTGGGGCACGACGGGAAGAATTCGTGGCTGGCGTGTTTATCTGCAGGGTGGAGTCAATAAGTGGGTGCAACAATGATCAAACGCAGACCTAGCTTTTCAGCACAGCCTTCGGGGCAGCGCGGTTTCACGCTGATTGAAGTCATGATCGCAATCGCGATCATGGGCATCGGCATCTTGACGCTGGTCGCCACCTTTGCCACGGCCGTGGGATCAACCCAGAACGCGCAACTCAATCTCATCGCCCGCGAAAAGACGCTGCAGGCTCTGGAGAGCGTCTACACCGCACGCAACACACAACAGATCAGCTTTGCGCAAATCGCCAACATCTCCAGCGGCGGAATTTTCACCAACGGCTCAACCAAACTTCTGGCTGCCGGCCCCGACGGACTGGTCAACACGGCCGATGACCTCAACTTCCCGGCTTCTGGGCCGTGCGCGGCCGGACCGGAATGTGTGGTGATGCCCGGCCCCGACGGCATTCTGGGCACGGCCGACGATGTGTCCATGAGCCTGAACAATTTCACTCGCCAGATCACGATCTCCCCCGTGCTGAACCCAGACGGCTCCATCAACCCCAATCTCAGGCAGATCAATGTGACCGTCACTTACGTGAGTGGCACTTCCTCGGTTCCGCGGGTCTACACCGTGGACTCGTTGATTTCAGCTTTCCGCTAGAGGCCAGGATGGAAAACATGAGAACGCAAAAACAAAACCCGAAACAGGGCTTCTCGCTGATGGAACTTATGGTTGCCATGTCGCTGGGACTGCTCGTCATGACAGCCATGGCCAGCTTGTTCAAGAGCGGCATGAATTCGGTCATGCTGGTCACTCAGCGCGCCGAAAACCAGCAGAACATGCGGGCCGCCGTCGATCTTATGACGAAAGACCTCAGCATGGCTGGCGCCGGAATGCCCTCGGGAGGAATCCAGTTGCCCTCGGGCGCCGGCAGCAGCCTCTCCAAGTTTGGCTGTGATCAGGGCGGCACCTGCCATATCACCTCGTTCGATTACCCCGGGAACTACATGTACGGAATCCTTCCCGGCTACTTGGACGGCGTGGAAGCAGGCGCCAGCATTCCTGCGGCGCCGGCACCGGCGGTCAATGACGCCGTCACCGTGGCTTATTGCGACTACAACTTTCAGCTGTTTGAGTACACCGTGACCCCCAACGCAGCCGGAACATCCGTTGTCTTCACACCCAGCGTCGCCTATCCGACGCCTCCCCTCATTACCGCCGCGGGCGGCATCCAAAAGGGCGACCTCATCATGCTCAGCAACAACCTGGGCACCGCCGTAGGTGAGGCCACCACCGTCAGCAACGCCGGCACTACGGGCACCATCGCTTTTGCCGACCTCGATCCCCTGAACATAAATCAGAGCGGGGCCGCTGCCAACAACATCAAGGCCATCGCCGGCGGAGCCAACACGGTGGCGTATCGCCTATTTGTGGTGACCTATTACCTGACCGTTCCCGCGGCGGGCCAGACGCCGCGCCTGATGCGCCAGGTTAACGGGCTCACGCCCGTTCCCGTGGCGGACGACATCATCAACTTGCAGTTCGCCTATGACACATACAACCAGATAACCGGGACCCTGGATGCCAATCAGGCGAACCCGATTGGCGTAGGCGAATCGCCCAACAACATTCAGAAGATCAACCTGGTGGTGATGGGCCAGAGCATCCTCAACAACGGCAATAAATCGCAGAACATGTATCTGGCAACCGACATCAGCGCGCGCAACATGGCATTTCGCAACAGTTATCAGTAACGCTTTCTTGGGGCAGGAGACTAACTCAATGGGACAGAGAAAAATGGGACAGGGAAAAACGGGACAGGGAAAAAATAGTTCGAAAGGCTTCACACTGATCGCAGCGCTGCTCATTATGGTGCTGCTCTCAGGCGTGGCGGCCGGGCTGCTCTTCATGGTCAGCAACGAAGCCCGCATGGGCGGCAACGACATGGAGTCGAACCTGGCTTTCTATGGCGCCGAGTCCGGCATGGAGAAACTGACCTCGGACCTCTCGTCACTGTACAGCCAGTTTCAGTCCCCCACGAACGCCCAGATTCAGACTCTGGTAACTCCCGCGTGCAACTCGCCCCTGGCCCCGACCTCGGCCATGGTCCCGAACATGAGCTACTGCGAGACCATCACTTATCCGCTGAACGGCGGCGGCCAGCCGGCTACCAGTTGGAACACGGTCAGCTCCGGTTCCAATCAGGGGTTGTACGCCGAACTTATTCCCATGACCTTGCAGGTGAACGCCACCCGCCCGGCCGGGGCTGCGATCAACGTCACGCGCAACATTGAAGTCGCGCTGATTCCGGTCTTTCAGTTTGGCGTGTTCTGCGGTTATGACTGCTCCTATTTTGCCGGTCCGAACTTCGCCTTTGGCGGCCGCGTGCACACCAACCAGAACCTTTTCCTGGCCTCCGGAGCCAACCTGGTATTCAACGACAAGATCTCGGCCTTCCAGCAGATCGTGATGGATCAGCTGGAAAACGGGCACCCGACCAACGTGGGCTACGCTGGAGTCGTTTATGTCCCCAAAGCCAGCGGCGGCTGTGCACTCAGTCCGATTCCGCCCACCGCCGAGCCGAACTGCATCGGCCTTCCCGGCTCAGGCACAATTCCTGGAGACGCAAGCTGGAGTGGCGGTTATCCCTCTGTGGGCGGCGCGGCCAACGTCAATTTCCCTAGCCTTTCGTCGGGTACTTTGAACGGCTTTCTGACCAACTCACTCACCGGCGCAAAGAACATGCAGTTGCCCTTTGTGCAGAATAGCTGCACCAGCAACCCGCCACCCTGCACCGATCCGATTTCGATTATCCGCAAGCCGCAACCTGGGGAGTCGAGCACCAGCGCCCTTGGCACCTCGCGTCTGTATAACAAGGCGCAGATCAGGATCCTGATCGCCGATAGTCTCGCCGATCTGCATCCTGACCGGGGAACTGCTTCGCTCGATGCCAATGACTACCAGTTTCCGACTGCAGCCGCGGCAACAAACTCCTACGCTCTGACCACGGGCGCGACCGAGTACTTCGGCTGGGCTACTCCCGGCGCCGGTACTCTCGGCAACAACGGCTGGGTCAATCCTTACACTGACACTGGACTGAAAAACTGGACGGCCACAGGATTTCCGCTGATCGGCGAATTGACCAGCAACCCCACCGGCGTGGCCCAAATGAGTAGCGCCGCGACTGGCGGTCCATGGATTCGGGTGGAGTATTGCTCGACTGCCCCATGCGACGCACCCGCAAGCTGGGTAGGCGTCACCAGCGAGTGGTTGGGACTGGGCTTCGGCCGCATCTTCAACAATCCGCCCACCGCTCCGAATTCGAATGCCGTCGATCCCAACGCCATCCTGATTCTTCAGCAGCTTCGCCCCACGCTGGGCGCGGCGACAGGCCATGGTGCCGTGGCCACTGCGGCCAACTGGTGGCCCATTAATTTCTACGATGCGCGCGAAGGCGAAATGCGTGACAACGTGGTGGCCAACACAGTGAACGGCAACAATACGTATTCTTCCTGCTCGGTCCAGGGCATCATGAACGCGGTTGAGCTGGATGTGGGTAACCTGGCCCGGTGGCTGGGTGGCGCGGCTTTGCCCGGTGGCCACATCGCCGGCAGCGGCTCCAGTGTGAACTACACCACGAACAACGGCTACGTGCTCTACTTCTCCGATCACCGTGGCATGATCACGGATCCGAACCCCTCCAACGGCGGCCAGACTCCGGCCGGCGTGAAGAGCGGGGAATCAGGTCTGGAGGATACGATCAACTCGGCGGCCATCCTGACCTCCACTACGCCAGACGGAGTTCTCGAGGCCAAGACTTACTACTCCTACTCGCCGGAAGACGTCGATCAGAACGGATTCCTCGACAACTGGGGCGAGAAGAACCTCGGCTATGGGTTTGGCGTCAACACCAATACGATTCCGCTGAACGGGTACAAGCGAATCAATGTGGCTAACCCTGGCCTGGGTACTTCCGTGGACTGCGCCTCCTATAACACCGCAACGGGAGCGCTGCTGACCAACCCCAGCGACCAGGAAGGCGCGGCCAATCCGGTAAGCGGAGCCCGCCACGTACTGAAGCTTGTCGATGCTGGTATGAGCGCGGGCGGAGTAAGCTATCTGCCCGTGATGCCGCCTGCCAGCGGATGTTCGCAAAGCGCGGCCAACCCCACGGGTTGCGGCGGGTTCACGATCGTATCCGAGAACCCGGTGTATATCCAGGGCAACTACAACAGTAGCGCGGTGGATCCGTTCTGGGGCACGGCTACGGCTGTAACCCCCACTCAGACATCCCACTCCGCCGCGTCCGTCATCGCGGACTCGGTGACGGTTCTGTCCAACTCGTGGAGTGACTATACGAGTTTGGTCTACCCAGACGTTTCCGGCAACCGCACTCCGGCGGCCCAGGCCTATTACCGCACGGCGATCTCTGCGGGCAAGAGCGTTCCCTTCCCGCAGCCGGGCTTCACCAGCGTTGCCAATGACTTCGGAACCGACGGAGGCATGCACAACTTCCTGCGTTACCTGGAGAGCTGGGGCCAGACGTTGAATTACGACGGCTCGCTGGTCAGCATGTACTACTCCGAGTACGACACGGGTACTTACAAAGACGGCCCTGGCGGCGACGTGTACGCTCCTCCGCCACGAAACTATTACTTCGATGTGCTGTTCCTGACGCCGGCCAACTTGCCGCCGGCTACGCCACAGTTCCAGGACATCGACAACTTGAGCTATCACCAGAACTTTACACCGCAGTAGTATAAAAAAAGCTGATGCATTGCCCCGGTCGCGCCTTGCGGACCGGGGCTTTTCTTTTACAATCATAGTCCGCAGCGTGGTCAGTCAACGCGTCCGCCTATGGCCTACTCAAGAATGCAATCACCTCCCGGACCTAGCGGCGCTAAGTGGCTCCTCTTCGGAGCGTCCGCCGTGGCTTGCGCTGGCTTATTTTTCATTCCTGCCTTCATCATCCGCCCGTTCACTCACCAGACATCCAGGGGCCTTTCGTTGGCGATGGCTCTCCGGCAGCGCGCGCCCTGGGGAACTCTCGTCCTGGCTGTCGTGTGCCTGCTGTTCGCACTCGTGCTCTGGCGATCTTCGAACTGGTGGCGCAAAATTGTGCTGTCGGTCGTGATGGCGCTCGTGACGTTCTCGGCCGTCATGTCTCGCCTGAACTATTTTGAGTGGATGTTTCATCCCGTGGACAGCGCACAGTTCGAATCCGCATCGGCGAGCAAGCTCGATCGCGGAGAAATGATTCTCGCCGTCCGTCGTGGCGCTGAAGCCCGCGCCTACCCGATCCGCGAAATGGCCTATCATCACGTGCTGAACGATGTGGTCGCCGGCGTCCCCATCGCGGTGACGTATTGAACGCTGTGTCACACCGGTCTGGTGTGGACGCGAACCGTAAACGGAAGAGTTCTGCATTTTTATCTGGCCGGCATCAACAACCAGAACTTCCTGATGCGCGACAAAGAAACCGGTACGTGGTGGCAGCAGATCACCGGCAAAGCTCTGTATGGCCCGTTGCAGGGTGCGTCGCTCGAACTGGTTTTGAGTGACGAACTGACTTTCGGCGAGTGGAAGTCGGAAGTTTCCGACGCCCCGGTAGTCGCGGAAGTGCTGAAAGAAGTGCCGAAGTACGCGAAAGAATACGACAGCAAGTGGGAGCCCGAGGTCGCCAAGCTTCCGGTGGTGATCAGCTTTCCCGGCACTGAGCTCAAGTCACGCGACGTGGTCGTTGGACTGGAGATCGACGGAGCGAGCCGAGCTTATCCCTGGGACAAGTTCGTGAAACAGTCGCCGGTCGTCGACCGTGTGCACGGCACGCCCCTGTTGGTAGCGGTCGGCCCCGATGGAAAATCGTTTCGTGTATTCATCAGTCGCATCGACGGGAAGGATGCAGAGTTCTTTCTGAAAGGCGATAGCAGTGTCGAGAGCGACAGCCGCGTTAAGAGCGAAGCAGACCAGAAGAGCCAACCGAAGCCCGCGACGCCGCCCGTAACGCCCGCTGCTTCCAACTCCGCATCTGCGGCCGCAACTCAGCCGGTGGCTCTTAGCGCCGCGCCCACGGCTGCTCCAAAACCTTGGCTCTTGCTCGACGCCACGACCGCGAGCGAATGGAATTTTCAGGGTTGCTCCGTGTCCGGGCCCTCCCAGGGGAAATGCCTCGACCGCGTCCCGGCCCTGAAAGATTACTGGTTCGACTGGCGCAACTACCATCCCGACACAACCATCTACAAACACTGATTACAGACGCTGGCTCCGCGACCTGTCATCCTGAGCGAAGTTTTCGTCCGCCCGAAGGCGGACGAAAACGCAGTCGAAGGATCCCTAGAATCGGCACGACAGCCTCTGATCACTGCTGGCTCGACTGCCTCATGCGTGTTCTTTGTCAGAACAGCACGAGGCCTCCGCTTTCGCCGGCTGTACGTACAGCTGTTTTGAGTCGACCACTTGCCCCTCGTATTTGTCGTGGTGGCGAACCCATGACATGGTGAAGGCCAGCCCATCCTCGTCGCGGCCTTTCGGCGCGAGGTCGAGCCAGTTATACGTGCCCACCATTGCATCCAGCCCGCGCGCATAGGTGGAATAAGTGTGGAAGATCTCGCCCGCTGGGTTCTTGTAGAACACGCTCGCGCCCGGACCTTCCTCCGACGGAAATTCCGTCATCTCGTAGTTGTAATAGACCTTACCGACAACAATGTCCTGCGGCGAAAAAGATGCCTGGTAATCGCGATTGAAGTCATTTCCGAACGAAGAGACCCACTTGAACTGCCATCCCATGCGCTTCTTGAAAGTTTCGATCTCGGGCGGGGTCGCGCGGGAAATCGCCATGAAGGTCACATCGCGCTGCGCCAGGTGCACCGCCGCGCCGTCAAAAGTATCGGCCAGGTATGAACAGCTCGGGCAACCCTCTTTCCATCCCGGACCAAACATGAAGTGATAGACGATCAGCTGGCTGCGTCCGCCGAACAGGTCCGAAAGTGTCTCCTTTCCCCGCGGTCCGTCGAACACATATTGTTTCTCGACTTTTTCCCATGGCAGAGCGCGCCGTCGCCGGCTGATTTCGTCGCGCAGGCGCGTGAACTCTTTTTCTTTGCGCAAAAGCTCTTTTCGCGCGGCCACCCATTCCCCAGGCGACACAACCACGGGTTGTTCCCTCTCGCTATTCTTGATTGCCGGATTCACGGATACTACGTTCATCGTTGTCGTTGCCATCGTCATTTCTCCTTTTCGTCATCTTCTTCTTCAAAATGTTCCTTCAACTTGTCTTCCTCGCCACTTTTCTTGCCGCGAACAATCCTGATGGCGAGTGCCGCGATCCCGCCGGTCGACATTACGCTGCCCGCCATCAGCGCTGCACTGGCCATGCATGCTGGACACATCGAGTTCCTCCTTCGCAATTTCTCCATCGTGATTGTCGATTTTCTGATTGTCGATTGAAACGCGATGTCAGCTACGCGGAAGTACCCATCGAAAGCTTTTCAATCGGCAATCAGAAGTCAACCATCGGTGCCTTACCTTCGGCTCTTGGCCTCTGCCCGTTCGCGGACGTGTGCATGCATCTGATTCCAACCCTTCTGCATGCCCTGCTTGTGCTCATCAGGAATCGCGCCCAGAGCGAAGTGGTGAAACTTGATCAACGTTCCGCCATCCTTCTCGCTCAGCCGGTACTGCAAGTTTGAGACGGCGGCATAGGACATGAACAACGGCCCCGTAATTTCCAGCAGCGTCGGCCGCTTGATGGCCTGCACGTGTCCCCAGAAATGGCCGTTGTTGTCGCCCAGGTCGCGGTACCATCGCCCACCCGGCCAGGCCTCGAGCTTCATCGGCATGGGCCTTTCGGGTGTCGAATTCTCCGGACCCAGTTGTTCCAGCAGGGTCTCGAAGGTCACCTCCAGAGTGGCCCTCACGTAGATTTCCTGCTCAATGGTTACGGTTAGGTTTTCAGTCCCTGCGATTGCGGTCGATGTCATCTTGCCTCCTTGCGCTTTCTTGTCCAAGATTAGTAAGTCACGGTCGTGAATCAGATTCGATCTTTTGATCGCTCGGCTTGATTAGGTGTTGTCCAGCAATTTCTGTTTGACCTCAGCGCGTTCTTTCACGCGGCTCAACTGGCGCTGCCAGAGCCGTTCGAAAGTCTTCGTCCAGTCGTACATCGGGCGGATCCCCTCCCCATTCGTTCGATAGAACATATGCCTCCCATGCCGCCGGACGCGCACCAGGCCCACGCGACGCAGCACTCCCAGATGCTTCGACACTGAGGGCTGCTCCATCCCCAGGCTGTTTACGATGTCCCCTACCGCACGCTCCTCGAGCGCCAGATAGTTCAAAATATCGCGCCGGCGCGGCTCGGCCACCGCATTGAACGCATCTGACGTGGTTGCTGCTCTCGCCATCAACCCGAATATATATTCCGATATAGGAATATGTCAAGCACGTTTTTTCGGGCCCCTGTCCGGACATTCTGCCGGAGCTTCCTCTACACTTTCTGTGGCTTAGTTCTGACGGAAAGGATCTTCCCTTGTCTCCCATTCGCGCAATTTTTTGGGATGTCGGCGGCGTGCTGCTGACCAATGCCTGGGATCACACCGAACGCGCGAAAGCGCTCGAGCATTTCCACCTCGACGAGGAAGAGTTTCACGACCGTCATGAGATGGTTGTCTCTTCGTTCGAGCGCGGCAAGATCACGCTTGACGAATACTTGGACCACACCGTGTTCTACCGTCCGCGTCCCTTCGAGCGTGAGGCGTTTCGCGATTACATGTTTTCTCTGTCGCAGCCATTTCCCGAAGTGCTAGCCTTTGCGCAGGCGCTTACCGACTCGCGCAAATACTTCATGGGGACCATAAACAACGAATCGCGCGAGCTGAATAACCTGCGGATCGAAACGTTTGGCCTGCGGAAGATATTTTGCCTGTTCATCAGTTCCTGCTACGTGGGATTTCGCAAGCCGGAGCGCGACATTTACCGGCTGGCCTTGGAAACGACCCAGATTCCCGCGGACGAGTGCTGTTTCATCGACGATCGCGCCCTCAATCTGGAGTGCCCCGCCACGCTGGGCATGCACACCATCGAGATGAAAGGCCTGGAGCAGCTGCGTGGAGAACTGGTGAAACTGGGAGTGACAGTCTAGAGTTGTGGCGCCCCTCGCCTCGCTGCGCTTGGCGGGACGGCGAATGCGGCCATCCGGCACGAGTCCGTTCCATGCAACCTTAAGAATTCTTGCGCGGCTGCGTGGTCTTTACAGTGGCGTTCTGCGGAATGTCGGATTCCAGCGTACTCAGCGTCAGATCGCTGGACCAGCAATCGGCGGCCAGCTTCCATTCGCCGTTGCTCTGCCGCGAGCATACCCACAGGTACTTGCCGCGTTCTTCGCGGCGCTTGCCGGTTGCGCCGGGAATCAGCGCTTTGCAGCGTCCCGCCTCGTAAGCCAAGTCGCCGACCACTTCCACGCGCAACGGTTCGACTTCCACTTCTCCCAGCCCAGCGTCGAGTGCGCCAAAGAAAAATTCGCGCACCGCCGCGGCGCCCCGCACTGGAGGGCAATTGGACCGCAGCACCAGAGCATCGGGCACGTAAAGGTCAAGCAGATCGTCGAGGTGCTTGGTGTTGCAGGCCAGCACCCACTCGTGAGCAATGCGCCGCACGGCAGCCTCGGCGCGGCTCAGGTCGCCGCGTAGAGCGGCAATCGGCCGCAGCTTATCTTCTCTGACCAAATCCCGCGCTGGGTCCCGAGATGAATCCCGCATCGGCTCAGCCGCGGACCGCGCCGCCATTGCTTCCCCACCGGGAAAGTAATGATGGTGATAGTGATGATGGTAGTGGTGCGTTTCGTGGCCCGTCGGACGGGACGTTGCCGGTCTGGACTCGGGCTCGTGATCCAGAAACAAATCCTGCGGCAACGTGAGCTCGCGAGAAGCAGGACGTGGTTGCCGGCCGGAAGATGCCCCGGCGGCCGTTTCGGTGGTCGAGATGCCGCACATGCCACAGAACTTGTTGCCTTCGCGGTTGCGGTAACCGCACACGGCACATGCCTTAGTGCTGGCATCGCCGATGAGTTCCTGCAGCGCGTCATCCGCGGATTGTTCTGCGTCGGCTTCAGCAGCCAGACGCTGCGCGGCCTCAAGGGCCGCCGCAATTGCGTCCGCACTGGGCTTGGGACGCCGCATCTCAGGCTGTAGCTTGCGGAAGAGTTCCTCCATGTCAGCATTCGACTCGGGCGCTGACGAGGGCAAGCCGGAAGCGCCAGGATCTTTCTTGTCTTTGTCCACCAAGATTGGTATCCGCTAAAATCGCTGCGGCCATTCTAGCCCAGCGCCTCGCCCCGCGCCATCAGCCTCGCTAACGACTAGAGAACTCGATCTTCCCTTCGGTCTCCGTCGGAACACCATTGCAGGTTGCGGGCCGGTATCTCCAGGTACGCACCGTTTCGAGCACATGGCGATCACCGGCAAAACCAGCGCTTTCGAGAATCAGCGGGCTGTGCACCCGACCATCGGTTCCAATGATGAAGCTGACTTTCACTTTCTTGCCATGGCCCGACGGGGTAAGAAGCGGGTCCGGCGTGGTGAGAGCCTCGGGCGGTCGGACTTCTTCGCAGTCAGGCCGTGAGCTGATGTGGTGTACATCGATGAACTGGGCCGCCCGGGTCAGGGTCCGTGAAACCTGGTTCTCGCGCTGCGCAAGAGTAGTCGACTGCGGATGCGGCGCGGGAGTGCTCACGGCCAGCGCAATTGCCGGCACTACCACTAGAATCGCAGGCCAGATGCGACATTGCATGAGAGTTTTTGAGCCCTTCTTCTTCCGAAGCTCGCAGAGTTGAGGGTTTGCCCCGAGGTACCAAGTGGCAAATATGAGGCCAATCTCATTGGCTGGCATACTGTTGATCAGGAATGAGTTATGAGCCAGCTCAAGCGCCTCGGACGCGCCCGGATGAAATAAATTGCACAGAAGAAAACTCCTCGGCGATGAGAAATTTCGCGTTTACGCCGCGCGATTCGATGGAAACGCCACCGAAGCCAGGATTGAAATCAATAGCACCCCGGCCACAACGGCGAGCGTGGCTGCTGTTGGAACCCGGACATGGTCCGCGGCGAGCATCTTCACGCCAACCAGAATCAGCACCAGCGCGAGCCCGTAATGCAGGAAGCGAAAAACTTTCATCAGTCCCGACACGGCGAAGTACATGGAGCGGAGTCCCAGAATCGCAAATACATTTGACGTGTAAACAATGAACGCATTGAGAGTGATGGCCAAGATGGCAGGAATGGAATCGACGGAAAAAACGATATCGGTAGTTTCGATAACCACCAGTACGAGCAACAGCGGAGTCGCGTAAAGACGCGAATTCTGCTGTGGTCTGCGGACGAAGAATTTTTCGTCCTGGTAGTCACTGGTCACGGGGATCAGGCGGCGCAACGCCCTTACCAAAGGATTTCTTCTGGGGTCGACCTTATGCTCTCCCGCTACGAGGAAGCGGATGCCGCTGATGATCAGCAGCCCGCCGAAAATGTAGAGCACCCAGTGCACCCGGGAGATCAAGCCGACCCCGGTGCCAATGAAAATGCCGCGCATGATCAGCGCACCGACCACTCCCCAGAACAGCACGCGATGCTGCTGATCTTCCGGGACGGCGAAATAGTTGAAGATGACGAGGAAGACAAAGAGATTATCGACGCTAAGCGAAACCTCCAGCACATAGCCGGTGACAAACTCCAGCGCCGCCTGATGCCCCAGCCAGAAGAACAAACCAATCGCGAACGCGGCCGCCAGCCCAACATACATCGCGCTCCACCGCAGCGCTTCACGAAACCGGATGATGTGTCCGCGCCGGTTGAAGACGCGAAGATCCATCGCCAGCATACCAAGCACGAAAATGTTGAAGAGAATCCAGAAGTAGAGCAATGGGATTCCTGAAGACTTTAGGAAATTGCTGATTTCACAGCAATTCTATTTCGCTCTGCCCCGCTGGCCGCTGACCCAATCATCCCAGATACCGTTGGCCTTCAGCATGTCCACGCTGTTACTTTCATGCATGGTCTGCTCAATCTGATCATGCGTAAGGCGCGGCCAGACCTTCGCCGGCAGATCGGCAATTCCAACACTCAGCGCGGCCGCCTCGGCCACATGCTTTTTCAACTGTGCGAAGTCAACTTTGTCGTAGGTGTCGGAGACGGCGTGATAATTTTCGAGATAGTTCGCCTCTTCCTGCTCGGCGACGAATGTGGGCACGCCTTCCAGCATGAAGTCGAAGTGGTCGGTGCCCCACTCCATGGTGGTGAGGACGTCTTTCACGCCGAATTGCGCCAGCGGAGCGATAAGATCCTTGGCAGTGTAGACAACGTCTTTGCGGCCGCCCAAGGAAAAGCCCGTGGTCTTGCCCGTGCCTGAGTCGTAGACGATGACTCCCGCGGCTTTATCGAGTTCCGCGCGATGGGTGTACGCGTAGACGCGCGAACCGATCAATCCTTGCTCTTCGCCTGAGAAAAGAACGAAGCGGATGGTGCGCCGAGGCTTCACGCCCGAAGCCTTAATGGCCCGCAGGGCATCGACCACCAGAGCCGCGTTGCAGCCGTTATCGAGCGCGCCCGTGCCCAGTTCCCACGAATCGAGATGTGCGCCCAGGATTACGAATTCGTCGGGCTTCTCGCTTCCGCGGATTTCTGCAATCACGTTCGAGGTTTTGACGGGGCCGCCAATCAGGTTGGGAATCGAGAGGTCGGCCCACACCAAATTTCCAGCCGCGAGCAGACGCGCCATGCGCTCGCCATCTTCCCGCGCCACGATGACCGTGGGCAGGCGATCAATTTCTCCCGCGCCGGAGTTTGTGTGCCGGTAGAGAATGTCGTGGTCGCGCGTCGCCATGAATGCGACGGCCTTGGCTTTCGCTTTCACCGCTAGGTCGATCACCGGCGGAGCCTTCGCGTACTCGGCGAACAAGTCGTCCCAGGTTTCCAGAACGGTTGTGTGCACCAGAACGATCTTGCCGGAAATGTCGCCAGCTTTTTTGAAGTCAGCTTCAGTTCCGTCCCCCACGTCGACAACCAAAACATGTTTCACCGGGGCGAGCGCAGGCGCCCATGCCACCGAAACAGCGCGGACAACAAAGGGTGAAAGTACCGTTCCGCCGCCCACTTTCGTGGGATCGACTTGATAGGCCGTGGTCGCCGTCATCACGGTTGCGCCTTCGGCCCAGGAGTTGGGAATGGTGAATCCCTCAGTATGTACGCTGTCGGCTCCGGCGGCTGTGAAGGCTTGCACTCCCCAGGTCACCGCATGCTGCATCGCAACCGTGCCCGGGACGCGTCCGCCAATTTCATCAGTCAAGCGATGGAGATTCGCTTCCAGCGCTGAAGGCTGCAGCGCTGCCTGGATGACTTGATTCGCTTCGCTGGTATCGGCGGTGGTTTCAACTGGGGGATTAGCGGCAAGGCAGGTAAAGCAGAAAATGCCGGCAAACAACAGGGTCTTCGCAGTTCGCATATGGGCTGCATTAGAAATGAAAAGCTAGAAAAGCGCAAAAAGAAGCTGGCGGCAAAAATGTCAGCCGGAACGCTGCGTTTCGTTCGCAAACGCACATCGGGCGACCCACATCGGCCGCTAGGCGGACAGGATTGACTGGACGTGCTATTGGCCAACGAATGCTAATCGCGTGATTACAAGAATCACGGCCCCGAGGAATCGAGCGGGAGTTTGATTTTGAGGTCGGCACGCCACTGCCCTTCGCGTAGTTCAATCGCCTGAGCTTGGTCCCTGTCAGGCACGCCGGGGTAGTAAATGCTCGGTTGCCATTGGGCGCTGCCTGCCTTCGGGGCCGCGCCTGCGCCCACAAGGTATCGACCAGCCTCCCGACCGCCTACTTCGAAATGGCCGTCCGCACCTGCGAGAACGGTGAAGGGCTCCTCTCCTGCAGAAACCGGCACAATCTGTATTTGCGCGTAACGCGCTGGTTTCCCATCCGCCGTTATTATCGTTCCCAAAATCCTCCCGTCGGTGTGCAGCAGAAAGCCGACACCCATACACTCACCCCTTGCGACGGACGTTGTCGTTTCTGGTGCCCACAGACCCTCTTCGGCGTTGGCGCTTACGGTGTAGGAGTTCGGAGGCACTTCGACTTCATAGTGCCCGTTGCTGTCCGTCCGGGCGGTAATTCCCCCTTTGTCGGACGGTGCTTTTATCACAACTCGGCGATCTGGAACGGGAGAAAACTTCCAAGGATTCTTGCTGACGATGCGCGTGAGAGTTCCGGTGAGAAGGCCAGAATTGTTGAGTTTTTGTAAGTGTCGCAGCCTGTTAACGTCATCTTGAGCCTGTGCAATTGGCTTGCTTGGACTGTCATACCCTAGTACCAGTCCGTTCGTCAGCGTATTGCGGGACAGATAGAAAAGCCACTTGTCACCTGTCCGAATTTCTAGACGAAGGCAGGCTTGATTCGCAACAGCCAGCACCTCGCTGGCAGGATCACCTAGGAAAACTTCGTCTGGGATCAGTTGGAGCAGCTTCTCCGGTTCCTCGATGTCAATTGCCGCTTTGACCGTTCCCGTAAACACTCGCACGTAACCCTGTGTCCCGCAGTAGCCGCCGTGCGTTTGAACGATGCCGCTATGAACACAGGTGACGTCGTGTCCGTGGTACCGACGCCCTTCTAAGATCTGTGCCGATGAGGTTGGGACGACATAGGCCACAGCCAATACGGAAAAGAAGACTCGTGGCCCAAGCTGAAAGCTCATGTGGAGATTGTAGTTCTGATGCGGAGTGAACTGTCGAAATATCTCGATCTAACACTGACACGCTCCGAACCCGCTTGACGATCACTTTGGCGGCAACGGATCCATCTTGTCGAGGATGCGCATGGATTCGAGCATCACGCCGCCGACGATTTCGAGGCTCTGCGGGCTGAGCTTGTCGACCGTGTCCTGCGGGGTGTGCCAGAAAACGTTGTTGTAGCCATAGGTGAAATCAATGAGGTCGGCGCAGGGCACGCCCCGTTTCATAAAGGGCAGGTGATCGTCGCTGACCTGGTTGTCGCGCGCGAAAAAATGCGATTGATAGCCCAGGCGCTTCGCCGCTTCGCCGACAACGTCTTCCAGCCACGGCGTCGAGTTCTGATCGCGATCGATATTGAGATCGGCGTCGCCAATCATATCGGCCAGCAGGAATGCTTTCACTTTTTTCAGCGTGCCGTCGGCCTGCCATTTCTGCGCCACGTGTTCAATGCCGTACAGACTGTCGTCCATGAACGGCATTTCCGTGTCGGGCTTCATGGCCTCTTCGGCATCGTCCCACACCAGCCAGACGCTGTAACCGTCACGGGGCTTGCCGCGCAACTGGTTGGCTAATTCGAGCAGCAGCCCGCTTGAGGACGCGCCGTCATTGGCGCCGATATAAGAAGTCTTGCGCAGCGGATAATTCGTATCGTAGTGACTGGTGATGACGATGATGCCGTCTTTCGTGCCGGGATATTTGGCGATGATGTTGTGCACCGGAAACTTGCCTTCGGGCGTGTCGGCGGTGAAGACGTCGTCCTCGACGTCGTCGCCCTTCAGGCGGGAGTCAATGTAGTCTTCAACCTTTTTGTGATTGGCGCTGGCCAGCGGGCGCGGGCCGAACTTCACGATCTCTTTCACATATTTCATGGCGCGATCGGCGTCGAACGCCGGCGGCGGGCCGGAGTCGGGTGGAAGATTCAGGACGGGACTGGCTGTCGCGGCGGAAGCCGACACCGCGGTCTGATCTTTCCCCTGCTGATGCTCCGGCGCGGCGGCCCTGTCGCGGTCACACGCCACTACTACTAACAGCCCGGCCAGCAATATCCATCGCACAGACTTCGATCCCGTCATTCTCAATATCATCATGATGCCTGCTTTGCTTTCCGCGCCGCGCGCTGATCGGGATGCACCAGCCACGCCACGCCGATACTCATCGCATATAAGCCAACCATGGGAGCCGCGAAGATGCACATATTGACCACGTCTGGAGTTGGTGTGACGATGGCGGCAATAATGAAGATCACCAAAATCGCGTAACGGAAATTTTTCCACATGAAGCGCGGCGTCACTATCCCCATGAGTGAGAGAAAGAAAACGAGGATCGGCAATTCGAAGATCAGGCCCATGCCCAATACAATGCTCAGAAATAATGACGAATACTCGCCGATCGTAATCATCGGGCTCATTTGCTTGCTGAAATCAATAAGGAATTTGAGGGCGCGCGGATAGGCGATTCTGTATCCAAAAAATCCACCTGCCGAGAAGAGCGTGATGGTCGAAACCATAAAGGGAACGACATAGCGCTTCTCATTGCGATAGAGCCCGGGCGAGATGAACATCCACACCTGGTAAAGCACAAACGGCGAAGTCAGAAACAATCCAGCCAGCGCCGCGATCTTCAAGTAAAGATTGAAAGGCTCTGTGGGATTGAGATAGACCAGTTTGTCAGGCAAGCCATTGGCCCGGAGCGCGTCCACGATGGGCCGTTCCATGATGGAGTAAATGCGCTCGCGGTATCCCCAACAAGCGCCGAACCCGACAGCTACCGCAATAATGGAGTAGACAAGCCGCTTGCGCAGTTCTTCGAGGTGATCGAGAAAACCCATGGTCTGCATGGGTTCTTTTTCGCCGTTGCCGCTGCTCACCGCGGCATCGAGATCAGACATGCGATTCCTGCGAGGCGGGAGCGGTTACGGCGTCTGCGGGGGCGATTGTCGAGGAAGAGACCGCCGGGGCCTGCTCCGAGCCACCGCCAGCATTGGCGGCAAACAGCGGCTCGTCGTCGGCCGCAGCCGCGGTTGCAGAAACTTCGGTCGCAGGAGCTTGAGTGGGACTCTCCACCGGATGGGCCTCGTTCGCACCGGCTTCAGTGGGCGCCGCATTCAGCTTACGGCTGGTCGCGCCTTCCGGAGTCGGGCTGGGCGGCAGAATCGTCTGGCGATTTTCAACCTCCAGATGCGAAATTTCCTGCTCGATCTGCGCCTTGAACTCGTTGGAGGCCCGCTTGAACTCGTTCATGTACTTGCCGATCTGGCGCGCGATCTCCGGCAACTTCTTGGGCCCAAAAATGATGAGGGCCAAAAAGAATAAGAAGATCGTTTCTGAAAAGCTCATGCACTTCATCATACTGCCGGAAAAGGAAAAGCGGCAATGCATGAGCCGCATGGGCACAAATTGCTGGGTCGTTGGTGGGCAGGTCTTGCCGTGTGGTGCTTCCTCGAGCCGTTGCGGTGAAAAGCCCTTGTGACGAACCTGTTGTGAAATCAGCGTATTTGGTCCGCATCGATCGAGTGCGCGTTTGGTATTGATCGTGCCTGATCTAACCCGAATTGCCGGCGATGAGAACGCCCAGCATCAATCGGAGCCTCGCCGCCAACCATCCGGAACGAACTGTTCCGCAACAAGGAGATGCAATGTCTGTATCAGCTATTTCCAGCAGTACTCTCGCCGCCTCCGTCAACCAGAGCATTCAAAACAAACTGCAACAGTTTCAGAAGGAGTTTCAGCAACTCGGTTCTGACCTACAGACTGGCAACTTGTCAGCGGCCCAACAGGACGTTCTCGGCGCTGCCGGGGCTTACCTCGCAAACCAGCTCGACCGCGTCCAGTGCAAGTAGCAATCCCATTGCGCAAGCTTTCAACCAACTGACCGAGGATCTGCAGTCAGGGAATATTTCCGCCGCGCAGCAGGACTACGGCAACCTGAAGCAAGATTTTCAGAAGGCCGGCCAGGGACACAACAACCTTCGCCACCACGTGCACGGCTTTGACGACGGCGTCGGCCAGACCTTGACCCAATGGGGCCAAGCACCACCGTCGGCGAGCGCTTCAGCCGCTCAGACGGCTTACAACTCACTGTTCCAGGAAGTCCAGCAGATCGGTTCCGGCGGCTCGCTGACTCCGTCGCTGCAGGCTACGAACTCGAGTTCGGACGGCGTTTCATTTAGTGCCTGACTTTCAGCGTTCAGCCAGCAGCACCTAACCGGGGGCCAGACAGACTCGACCAGCGGCGGCAGCCAGCTTATGATATTGCCGCCATGCAATTCTGGTTTGCGCGCGGCAGCGAAGTCTCGATCCGCGAACAACTGGTGACCCAGATCGTACTCGGCATTTTGAGCGACGATCTGACGCCGGGGCAGCGTCTGCCTTCGACGCGCGAATTGGCGCGGCGATTTCACCTGCATCCCAACACGATCAGCGCGGGATATCGCCAGTTGCAGCGCGATCGCTGGGTCGAGTTCCGGCGCGGCAGCGGAGTTTACGTCCGCGCCAGCAAGCCGGAAGTCGTACCCACTGCGGCTCTGGCGCTAGAGCAGATGATTGCGCGCCTGTTCCGCTCGGGGCGCAAGCTGGGCGTGACGTTGCCGGTGCTGCGCACCCGTCTTCGGCAGTGGCTCGAGCTGCAGCCTCCCGATCACTTTCTGCTGATTGAGCCGGACGAAGAGTTACGCCGCATCCTGGCCGCAGAGATCGCTCGCGCCGTCACGTTCCCGGTCGAGTCCTGCGGCCCGCAGGATTGCCCAACCACCCCGGAAGGCGGCATCCCTGTGGTGCTGCCGAACCGCGAGGCCACGGCGCGGCAGTTGCTGCCGCCGGGCGCCGAACTGATTACTCTTCAGATCCGCTCGGTACCCACTTCCCTTGCCGGATTCTTGCCTGCGCCTTCGGGAGCTCTGGTGGGCGTGGCCTCGCGCTGGCCGGAATTTCTGAAGGTGGCGCGGGCCGTGTTGACCGCTGCAGGATTCCATCCCGACAGCCTGGTCTTGCGCGACGCGCGCGAGCCCAACTGGCAGCGTGGCCTGAAACAAACCGCCGCGGTCGTGTGCGACCTGCTCACCGCCGCGGAACTCCCCGAAGGCTGCCGGGCGATTCCCTTCTCTGTATTGTCGGAAGCATCCATCACAGAATTGCGGCGTTACGAAGAATTCATCAACCAACCGATTGAGTCGATATAAAACATGGCGTTGCAGTAAAAATCTGTAAAAGAGGCGCACATGAAGGAATTGCTCGCCGAAACAGCCGTCCGGGCCGCGCGCTACGTTGCCGGGGTGAATGACCGCAAAGTGACGCCTTCGTCCGACGAGGTCGCGCGCCTTGAGCGATTAGGCGGTGCGCTGCCCGAAGCTCCCTGTGATCCGGCGGCAGTTCTGGCGCTGCTCGACGAAGTGGGCTCACCCGCAACAGTCGCTACGACGGGCGGTCGCTATTTTGGATTCGTAATCGGCGGTACGCTCCCGGCGGCATTGGCGGCGAACTGGCTAGCCGGCGCCTGGGACCAGAATGCGGCGATGCAAGTCATGTCGCCGGTGGCGGCGAAGGCGGAAGACATTGTGCGCGAGTGGACTTTAGATCTACTGCGCTTGCCCTCCACCAGCGGGATCGGATTCGTTACCGGCACTACAATGGCAAATTTTTCCGGGCTGGCCGCGGCGCGGTCGGCCCTGCTGCAGCGCGTCGGTTGGAATGTGGAAGAAGACGGAATGTTCGGTGCTCCGGAGATTCGCGTTGTAGTCGGTCAGGAGGTTCACGTTTCCGTGCAGCGAGCCTTGACCATGCTCGGCCTGGGGCGCTCGCGCGTGATCACGGTTCCGGTGGACGGCCAGGGACGCATGCGCGCCGACGCCTTCCCGATGCTCGATGAGAACACGATCGTGTGCAGCCAGGCAGGCAACGTCAACACCGGGGGGTTCGATCCTGCCAAGGAAATTTGCGCGCGGGCGCGGGATGCGGGCGCGTGGGTGCACGTCGACGGGGCATTTGGATTGTGGAGCGCGCTGTCACCGCTCTACGCGCCGCTGCTGGAAGGCGTGAACGCCGCCGATTCCTGGGCCATCGATTGTCACAAGTGGCTGAATGTTCCCTACGATTCCGGAATGGTCGTAGTGCGGGAGCCCGAGCATCTGCGACGAGCCCTTTCATGGGGCACCGCGGCCTATCTAGCCCAGAGCGCCGGACGCGAGCCCTGGCAGTACACTCCCGACGCCTCGCGACGCGCCCGCGGCATCGAATTGTGGGCGGCGATGAAGTCGCTCGGGCGCAGCGGCTTGCGGGAAATAGTCGAGCGCAATTGTCGCCAGGCCAGGCTTTTCGCCGATCTCTTACGCGCCGCTGGTTTCAAAGTGCTGAACGACGTGGTGTTGAACCAGGTGCTCGTTTCGTTCGGAAGTCCCGAAGAAACTCGACGCGTAATCGCCGAGATTCAGGCCGACGGAACCTGCTGGTGCGGCGCCACCGTCTGGCAAGGGCAGACTGCCATGCGAATCTCCGTTTCCTGCTGGGCCACTACCGACGAAGATGTCGAGCGCAGCGTGGCCGCGATGATCCGGATCGCTAGTCCTCCCAGTCCGCGTGATCCTCTCCTGATGTGACCACTGGAGATGTGACACTCGAAATAGTGCTCCAAGCCGCGCCGCCGGAATCGAGCAATCTCATACGCTGCCTTTAGCAACACTTGAGGAGGCACAGCGTGAAGAAAATCCTGCCATATTGCTTCTTGCTGCTTCTGTCCGCATCCGTTTCCGCCCTCGAAAATGGGCACGCAAGATACGTTGGAGGCACTGTGCCCAGCCTGACCGCGGGAACAATCGGACGGCTGGATACTACGTCGGAAGCATCACTCATCTTCGTACAGGCCGGGAACAAGCTGGAAATTCCCTACGTGTCCATCGAGTCCTATGAGTATTCCAAAGAAGTGACATGGCACTTGGGCGTGCTGCCGGCGATTGCGGTTCGACTCTTCAAGGCGCGACAGCGTCGGCATTTCTTCCGATTTTCTTATCGTGACGCCAACAACACGGTGCAGGCGGCTCTATTCGAAGTACCAAAACAAATGCCGCGCACCCTGGAGGCAGTTCTGCAGACCCGCGCACCACGAACTGGCAAACCAAATTGGCCTCGCGCCAAGGTCAAGTGAGTGATTCGAACGGGCCGAAGGGCACTTCGCAACGGTGTGTGACACTTCAGAAACTGCCCTACGCTCGCCACCGCCGTCGCAGCAGCCGTCCTACGATGCGATCATGAAAAACCTAAGACCAGCATCCTTCCTATTCTTCGTGTCCGCGGTCCTGCTGGCTGCGAACGCGCTGTCGCAGACTGACAATCCCCCGGCCAGAAACGAAACCCCGAGTTCGATCGCCGCGGCGCGCTGCGCCTACGCGGCTGATACCGACTGCGTCGACCCAAGCGGCACTGCTCACGCGCCTCGCCGCGCGATCGACGACGCCACGGTGGCCCAACTCCCTCACCGGGGCCCCGGCCCTGCCTTCGGTCCGCGCGGTCCGATGGGTGGGCATGGCTATCCTCAGATGTGGCAATCGCAACCAAGCGCCGGCCATGCCCTGATCGGCGCTGTGATTGGCGCGGCCCTGGGATGGGCCGTTGCCGCCAAGGGAAACGCCGGGGCAGGAGCGACGCTCGCTCTCGCAGGTGTCGGGGCGGGGACGGGCGCGGCCTTTGGCCTTTCTATCCCGTCTTTTCCTTCCCGAAGCAGACACTGGCGCCGCTGGCCGGACGACGACGAAGACGCTACCGCCCGCGAATCGACCAAACCGGGCAGGAGTCCAAGTCGACGGCTGACGGCGTCCACGGACGCAAATCCGGCCAATCTCCTGACCAATGCGCAAGAGGCCTCGTCTTCCACCGCGACGCCCTAATTCCAAACGCGGGGTGTTTTTCGCCGGCGAGAACCCAATTTGCCAGCCCCTGCATCTCACTAACTGGCCCATTTCAGGGTGGTTACCATTGGTGACTATCCCGATCCGGGGCAGTCTAAGTTGGTGATATACTGCGTGAACAGCGCGGTAGCTGGGGTGGAAGCAAACCCTCAACGAAGGAAATTCACGATGGCACGTAGTTCACGCCGATCACTCTTCCTGGTAGTTCTTTTCCTGCTTGCCTGCGGTTTCCTGGGGATTATGTTTGCCCAGCGATCCGGCCAGCAATCGTCAATGACCGGCGACTCCGAGGTCAAAGACAGCCTGAAGCAGTTCACCGACGTATACGCCCTGGTTGAGGACAACTACGCCGAACCGGTGAACGCTGACAAGGCAATCTACAACGGCGCGATCCCGGGCATGCTGCACGCGCTCGATCCGCACTCCAATTTCTTTGATCCCAAGTCTTACGCGCTCATGCGCGAAGACCAGAGCGGTAAGTACTACGGCGTGGGCATGACGGTTGGCCCGCGCAACAATAAAGTCATCGTGATTTATCCCTTCACCGGCACGCCCGCCTACAAGGCCGGCATTCATCCCGGCGACGTGATCATCGCCGTCGACGGCAAATCGACCGAGAACATGAGCACCAGCGACGTGGCCGATCTGCTCAAAGGCCCCAAGGGAACGACGGTTCATATCAGCATCGCGCGCGACGGCGTCGAGAAGCCCATGGAGTTCACGCTCGTCCGCGACGAAATTCCGCGCTACAGCGTCGATGTCCATTTCCTGATCAAGCCCGGCGTTGGATACATGCACGTGAACGGCTTCAACGAAACCACCGAGCGTGAAGTTTCCGACGCGCTCGATTCCTTCGGCGATATGAAGGGCCTGATCCTTGACCTGCGCGGCAATCCCGGCGGCCTGCTCAGTGAAGGCGTCGGAGTGGCTGACAAGTTCCTGAAGAAGGGACAACTGATCGTCTCTCACCACGGCCGCGCCTCGGCCGAAAAGCGTTACATCGCGCAGCATGGCAATGGCGGCAAAGATTATCCCATTGTTGTGCTGGTGAACCGGCTCACCGCATCGGCGGCGGAGATTGTTTCTGGCGCCATTCAAGACCATGACCGCGGCTTGATCGCCGGCGAAGTCACTTTCGGCAAGGGTCTGGTGCAGACAGTGTATCCGCTGTCAGAAAACACTGGCCTGGCCCTTACCACCGCGCATTACTACACGCCGAGCGGACGGCTGATCCAGCGCGACTACAGCAACATTTCGCTCTACGACTATTACTACAATCGCGATCAGCGCCGAGAACCCCAACACGGCCAACCGCGAAGTCAAGCTCACCGACAGCGGGCGCACGGTTTACGGCGGCGGCGGCATTACTCCCGACGTAAATATTCCTCCGGTGAAGGGCAATCACTTCCAGGACACGCTGCTGCAGCACTACGCATTCTTCAATTTCGCCAAACGCTACGTAGTGGACCACCATCCTTCGAAGAACTTTGAGGTTGACGACGCGACCATGCAGGAGTTCCGCAAGTCGCTCGACGAGGACAACATTGCCTTACACGCAGGCCGACCTGCTCGACAACAACGACTGGATCAAGTCGAGCATCAAGTCGGAAATTTTCGTCGATGCCTTCGGGCAGGATGAAGGCATGAAGGTGCGCGCCGAGTCCGATCCGGAAGTGATCAAGGGCCTGGAGCTTCTGCCGCAGGCAAAAGCTCTGGCCGACAACGCCAGCAAGATCATCGCCGAGCACAACGCGGCCCCGGCGTTCAACCGGTAAGCCATAGCAGTTTTCCGAAAGGCCCGGACGCGTTCCGGGCCTTTTATTTTTGGATTGCGCCAGACGGCAGTTGGCTGGCAAGCAGGGCATCCATCGCATTCATTGACTTCGCCTTGCCGGCTATGTGAGAATCCGCGCAAGAGGCCGCTTTTGCGGGGGCAAGGCGGACGCTGGCGAAGCCGGTACGCCCTGTAGCCACGACGTCTCTGAATCGTCAGCAAAATGGATCTTTTTCAATATCATGACAAACGCGCGGACGCTCGTTCGCTCAGCCGGCCCAGCGTGAGGCTGCGTTTGAAACCAGTCATTCTGGCCGGTGCAGTGCTTGTGTCGTTGGTGGCGGCCGGACCGACCTGCGCAGCCGGCGCATTCCGAACTGGCTGACCGTGCCGGGGTTGCTGGTCGGAATCACCGCGAATACCGTGCTCGGACGGCTGGAGCGGGTTGAAGGCTTCTCTGCTGGGAGCGGCGGTAGGTCTGGCGCTGCTGCTGCCGTTCGTCTTGTTGCGCAGCCTGGGCGCGGGCGACTGGAAACTGGCAGGCGCGTTGGGCGCGTTTGCCGGGCCGGGTCTGCTGATCGATCTGCTGCTGGGATCGGTTCTGGTAGCTGGAGTCATGGCGATGGCGCTGGTGATTTATAAACGACGAATGCGGGAAACGATTGCGGAATATCGGGCATATCCTCGTCTCGCTGGTCACGTTTCGCTTGCCCGGATCGCGAGTTTCGCTCGATAATCCGGACTCATTGAAAGTTCCGTATGGAGTGGCGCTGGCGTTCACGGTGGTGCTTTATGGCGCTCACTCTCGGACTTGTCTAGGGAGTTGCACATAGATGACAGATCTGGCGCCCAGAATCGCTCGGTAGGCTCGCCCGCGAAACCAGCGGCGCCGAAATTGCCGAAGCCGCCGCCGTGCTACCCCTGATGTTCATGATGCTGCTCGGAATCTTCTGGTTCGGGCAGGCGTTCAGCATTTATGGCGCGATCACACGCGCCGCGCAGGAAGGCGCACGCGCCGGCGCCGCTCCAACTTGCTCAACCTGCGCCGCCAGCGCTACCACTGCCGCCGCGAATGCGGTGAATGCAGTCAATGCCGATCTGCTGGCCTCCAAACTCGATCCCACGAAGATCCCGGTGCCTTCCTCAACCCCGACTTTTGCCGCTTGTACCGGAGGCTCGAACTCCTGTGCGACGGTGGCCGGGTCCAATGTCTGCGTGCAGGGCCCGATCCAGTTGTCGCAAACGGCTACTGGCGGTACCGGGGTCTGCGGCATTTCCGTATCGTTTCAATACCCGTTTCAGTTCTGGCTTCCATTTACGTCGCTGAACAAGCAGAGGATATTGCTGACAACGTCGGCCAGCGTGCGGACGGAGACTCAGTGATCCGTTCGTCTCATCTCGGAACTCGGCCTGTCGCCTAACCCGACGCGCAGGGCGCGACGACCGCGCCGCGCAGTTCGTCGAGTTCGCCGTCTCTCTGCCTCTGCTCGTCGTGTTCGTCGTGGGCATCTTCGACTTCAGCAACGCCTTCACGCTCAAACAAAAACTCACCAATGCCGCACGTGATGGAGCCCGGGTGGCAGCCGCCGATCCATCGAGTGATTTGTCATTTCCCGTCCCCGCTCCAGTTTCGGTGATTGACGCGTTTCAAGTGGTGCACAACAATTTATTGGCGAACAACATCAACGACTGCGGCGTCCCGCTCGCCACTGCGCCCACAACTTCCTCGGGGCTGACTTGGACCTATACCGGGACGACCAACTGCCCTCCCGGAGGGCTGACCATTCTTATCAACCGGGGCTACTCTTTCCCCCCCACGGGAGCGACTCTGCCATCAGTAACCTGCACTTCGCAGCCGCTGGCTGGGCAAACCGCCGTGATCGGCACCTGCGTGAGTATTCAGTATGCATACCCGTGGCGATTCGGAAAAGTCGCCAGGCTGCTCGGCTCGGCCGCTTCCCTGCCCACCCAGGTTACGGCAGCAGCCGTAGCGATGAATGAGAACTAGAATTCAAAGATCAAGTCATGAAACCACGCTTAATTCGCAGCTCGCAAATTCGAAGACCGCAAGTTCTTCCGCGCACAATGTGCCGTGCGGACCACCCCGAGCGTGGCGTCACCATGATACTCGTCGCTCTGGCCATGATCGCCATCGTCGCCATGGCCGCGCTCTCGATTGATGTGATCACGCTTTATCTCGCGCGAGAAGAGGCGCAGCGATCGGCCGATCAGGCAGCGCTGGCAGCGGCCCGCGTGATTTCACTTTCGGGCATGACGGGCGACCCCGGCAACGTTTCTTCTTCGTGGCAGGCGATTTGTGGTGGAGCGACGAGCCCCGCCTCGCAAGTGGCTGTCGCAGTCGCACAGCAAAGCGCCGTCGGGGGCACGGCTGTGCCCACGCCGACTGTGACTTACTCGGCCGGAACCGGCGTCAGCGCGCAGTCGAACGTCGACTGCTCCGGTTTGCCCGCTGCGTTTGCCGTCAATCCCATGGTGACGGTACAGTTCACCCGGCCGAGCTTGCCCACTTTCTTCTCCCGCATCTGGGGAAGCGGCGGGAGCACCGTCAGCGCTAGCGCCACCGCTGAAGCGTTTAACCCGTCAAACTCAGGAAACGTCGGCAACGGCACGACCGGCACGATCACTCCCGTGCAGCCGCGATGCGTGAAACCTTGGCTGGTGCCAAATCTGGATCCGCTCAATCCTCAACCGGTCAAGAAAGCTGGTATCGACTACTATTGCAGCCAAGCCGGTGGCCCCGGCGCCTGCCTGTCATTGGTCGGTACCAACGATGGATCGATTACTCACCCCGGAATCTCGCCGAGCACAGGTCCGAACGGGATCAACGGGACCATCGGCGAGACATTCTGGTTCTCGCCGGATTGCGTCCACACGGGCTCAGCCTGCACCCTGCGTTCGGCTCCAAACCCGCCAGGGGCCAACTTTGTCCGGGCTGGATACGTGCAGGGCCCCCCGAACTTGCAGTTCGTTCCTGGAGCAGATCCCCCGTCGACTCCTGTGGCGGTACCTTCGTGGGCGACCGGCATGGATCTCTATGAACAGGCGGGCGTCGGTTGCGACCAGTCGACCGTCTATCAGTGCGGAGTTCAAAGCACGGTCGAATTAGGTGGGGGCAGAGGAAACATCGACTTCGAGACCGCCGACGCTGTGCTTCCTCTCATTCGTGAAGCTGACTTGAATATGCTGAACGACGGCCAGGATTCAATCAACACCACCGCGTTTCCATTCCAGATTCTTGCTGGGACCGCTACCCCACTCTCCGGGCTCTCTGGCAACCCCATCACAAGCAGTACCTCCATCGTCTCCGTCCCCATCTACGATCCCCCAACTGCCGTCACTCAACCCCCGAATACCCAACCGGTCACTATCGTAGGATTTCTGCAAGTATTCATGAACCAGGTCGATCAGTATGGAAACATACAGGTGACTATCCTGAATGTGGCCGGTTGCGGCAGTGGCACTGGTATGCCCGTCGGTTCCACCCCTATCAGTGGCTCTTCTCCGGTGCCGGTCCGCCTGATCACGCCTCCGTAGGCGTAGGACGATCTTTACCTCTGCGGAACTCCAACTTACGGCTGTATCGAAGAAGACTATTGGTCGGGCGTCGAATTGGCGTCGGGCGGAAGCCTGACTTCAGGTTGTTCGGGAACCTGCGTGGGTGGCGGAACGCGGTTGGCCTGTTGGTTGGATACGGGTTCAGCTTCTTGCGGGTCGTCGTTCTGCGCGCGAACTGCAGACGGCTGCGGAATAAACACGCCTTCAGGGCGGGGAGTCAGGATCACGTGATCCAGCCGCTGCGGATCGTTCGCTCCACTCAAAATCAGAAAATTAAATTTCGAACCATTCAGCAGCCGTGCCAGAACTTCGGGCGCGGGCGCCGGTGCAATATCCGCAACCACTTGTTCCTGCTCCGCTCCGGCGGCAATGTCGACCTGCGCCCCGGTGCGCTGCTGCACCGCGAACAAAACCTCTGACAGAGTCACTCTGTTGGCCCGGATGCCGAGCAGTCCATCATGAAAAGTGACGTCCAGCAATGGCTGAGGCGATTCTTCAACATGAACCGGTTCGACTCGCGTAGTGAAATTGGCAGCCACCAGGCTGGGCCGTCTCGCCGGCTGGGCAGGAAAATTGTCGACCTGCGCCGAAGCCTCGCCCGCGCCGCCTCCCATAACTTTGATGATGACCGTGTGGCCAGAGGGGAAAATCTGGTACGACTGCGCGGTTTTCAAATCGATCACGACGCGCGTGACCGGAGGCTTGGACTGAAACAGGCCAATGCGCAGATCCTTCACTTCTCCACGATCGACCGACTGACTGCGCAACTCGTTACTGGGAACGGAGTTGGGAAAGTCGACCACCAGGCGATCGGGCCCAGTCAGCACTCGCGTCTGTGGGACAATCCGGGCGTTGGCTTCCACTTCAATTTCAACCGCATCCTTGCTGCTGAGAACCTTTACTGATCGCACCGAGACTTGATTTGCGGAAGCTTGCGGAGAGGTTTGTGCGAGGAGCGACGACCCGGCCAGCGGCGCGCAGAGTCCGGCCACCAGCAGCCTACTCCCGATGATTCGCGAAAACCTGTGCATGAAATATCAGCGCCAGGGCGGTCTCTGGGCCTGTCCCTGAGTGTGCTCTTTATCCGGTATGAAGGGTTCCAGCGCGATTGTAGCAGCCATACCTGCCGCAGGGGCTTACCTTGGTACTAGAACTACTGAGTAATTTCAGCGCGTCAGCGGTTTCAGAATGTCCCCTAAAATGTCGGGCTGGTCCGAAACGCGTTCCAGGTGCGGGTTCTTCATGCCGTCGTGATAAGCGACCGAATACGTCTTGAAAAACTGTTCGTTCTCAACCAGCAACTCGATCGGCTGATCGCTTCCCTGCGCGGCTTTCACGGCCGCGCGAGAACAGCCGGCCTCAACTTGTGGCCGTTAATCGCGACCAGAGTCATCCCCGGGCCCATTCCAGACTGGTAGGCCGGCGATCCCACGATGACGTCGCCGAGTTTGCCATCTTCGCCGATCGAGAATCCAAGCGAGTAAGCAAAGTCGGCGAAGTGCGCCAGTTGTTCTTCGGCGTGAGTGAACGAGTTGGGCTTGTCGTTGTAAACCAGCTTCCATCCACCGCGCTCGATGCCGCCGAGCGGCGCATGTGTGCTGGTCGCCTCGACCCGCTCGCGCAGAAGTGTCGCCCAGTCATAAGATGCGACTTCGTTGAGCGTGCGCACCAGGTCATCGAACGTGTAAGTCACGACCTTCGGCGAACCACTCTCGCCCCCATGAAAGCGCCGGCAGAAATCGTTCAGAGAGCGCTGGCCGTGAGTCTGCTGCCGGATGATCGCATCCACCTCCAGCCAGATCAGTTCGCTCTCGGGATAGTAGTCGAGGCCGCGCCGCCAACTCCGCCATTGCGCTCCCCCAAAGCGCAACATCTGCACCGAGCGCGCCGTGTCTTCCAGCGACCGCCAGTTCCGGCCAGTCTCATGATCGAGTTCCGCCGCCGTGAGCGCGAGAGCTTCCCGATACTGCTCGTCCGTCCATAATCCGCTGCGCGCGGCCAGCACCGTGCCGAGATATTGCGTAAGGCCTTCATACACCCACAGCAGATCGCCGATCATCGGCTCCTGATAATTTGGAGTGGCCAAGCCGGCCGGACGGCGATATTTTCCGTTCCACGAATGAATGAATTCGTGCGGCACGAGGTCGGCGTCCAGCATGTGCTGATCGGGGTCGAGCAGCATCCGCTCGGAGGTTGCGCTGTCGTTGGACTCGTGATGCTCGAGCCCGTGGTGGCCGACGGGATCGCTCAACGTGAGGAGAAAATCGTAGTGGCGATAGTGCCGGGCACCGAAAAGCTCTCCCGTTTCTGCCACCAACTTCTGGAAGGCGGCAAGATCCTGCGGCGTCATCGCGAGATCGGCGTCGGCTTCGGCAACCAGATCCATTACATGCACGGGTGTTTCTCCCGGCTTGGTCAGTTCGATCTTGCGATAGTGAACTCCTGCGATCAGAGGAGAATCGACGAGCGTGGTGAGTGAGACGGGCGTGAACTCCACGTCGTCGCCGTTGCTGCGCGCCACCTCCAGCGCGGTGCCGAACTTCCATCCCGCGGGCAGCGTCACAGAAGGCGCGAAGTTTACGTCGTCTGAGCGGGTACCTTTCGGATAGAGCACAACCGCGTTCCAGTTCAAGTCGAGCAGATTGCTCGACGCCGCCGGTCCGACGTTGCCGGCACTATCCTGCGTAGTGATTGCATCCAAAGCTACGTCAACCGTGTCTACACCCTTGGGAACGCTCACGTGAAACTCGTAGCTCTCAACCGGATCGCGCTGCCACGAGAGCGGACGCCCTGCGGCTTCCATGCGAATTCCGGTCAGCGCGCCGATCGGACCGCTGGGCCGGTGATTTCCGGGGATGAACTTGGGAAAGACTAGCGAAGTTTCCCCAGCATGCACGGGAATTTGCAAGTGGGCGTGATAGATATTTCGCGGAGCGTCGGTCAAATCAACACGCAGCCGGATAGTCTGAGCGATGAGGCTCGGCGAAAACAAGAACGAAACAAGCAGCAAGCTCCAGCCACACATGCAGCGCACGCGAGCAGAACGCATCAGAACTCCTCCGGTGGAAGCGAAGGCAGAAGGCTACCGAAACAGTGCGAGCGAGTGCAAGAGGGAACAAAGCGGGATTGCCGCCGAATCCGTCCGGGCTAGACTTCCGCGAAGCGCTGGCGGGCTTTCCAGCACATCAAGGCCAAGCCAGAGCCGACCAGCAGCCATGTGCCAGGCTCAGGAACTTCGCCGGCGCCGCCGTTCCCGCATGGATTGCCTTTTTTCTTCTTCCCGGTGTAAGCCACGGCACTTGTGGGCTTCTTTCCGATGCCACAAACGCCCGGAAGCGGCGGCGGAGCAATTGGCGTCCAGGGCTCTCCGCCGAAGGGATCATACACGGTCAATGGCGGCGCTGGTCCCAGTCCCGGCACGCCGGGACGGCTGTTCAACGCAGACTCGAACGGAACCGGAGGATTTACGACAGCTGTGCCGGCGGACGGATGAATGGGCTCTTCAAACTTCGCGACCGGCGGCTCCGACGATGACGTCGCCTGTTGCGGAAGCTCTTCGACGCGATTGGCACAGCGCGAACGCGCCGTGATCTTGCCGTCGGTAATCACCGTTTCGCCCTTGCGCAGGGTGACTCGATGCCGGGTCCAATAGACTTTGTTGCCAATGCGGTAGGAGACGTAAACCGTGCGGGCCAGCACCAGCCGCACGACGCGGGCGTGGTCGTAATCAAATCCCCGGTAATGGGCCGCAACCACAGGATCATGCTCCGCCGCCCACTTCAGTTCGCGTCCATCGCGAACTCCGCCGGAGACGACCGAATACGGATAGATCGGGCGCTTCTCCATTTGGCGGAGGGATTCTTCCTGCACGCGCAGCAGCAGATCACGGCTGGCCTCAAGAGATTGGCGGTCGACCTTGAGAGAACTCGAAGCGTGGGACCGAGATAGAAACTGCGGGGCCACGAAGGCGAATCCTATGGCGAGTCCGACACAGAAAACTACAAGCAGGATGCGTCGAGCCTGACGATTCTGGCGATGGCGGCGGGTCCGGCGACGTCGGATTACCGGCTGGACTGTCTCCGGCTGAACGTTTTCTGTGACGTTCTCCCTGTACTTCTCCAGCTTCCGGTTGATTCTCCAACTTCTACCTACCTTTGGCGTCCGGTTTCCTGGGCTCTAAACCGAAAGACACCTCGCCGCGCTCCTATGTGCAGTTCAAGGGCCATCGGCGGACGCCCACTCCCTCAAGAATTCAGAGGATGTGGGCTCTGATGACCAGCATGCTAACAGACAGTGCAGCCCTTTGCACAAAATATGTCCAGGAGTGGCGAATTTCCAACTGGCACAAACGTGCCGGATCGGCAGCCCACACGCGATTCCCTTAGCCAGCTTGGTCCAACAGTCGCCCTCCAGGATTGACAGTTGCTCACTCGCCCGATTAGCTTGATGAAACCTTGACCCTAACCTCCGAGGCCCTTTCCATGAAAGTTTTGCGAAATCGAGCGTTTTCCTGTTCCTGGTTGAGCTTGCTTCTCTGCGCCGTGGCCGTCGCGCAAGATCCCCTCAAAGTTGAGCCCACGCACTATAAGCTGGCCTTTGAAAACGAGTACGTGCAGGTCGTGAACGTTCACTATGGGCCGCACGAGAAATCGAATCTGCACGCGCACATGGGTGGCGTTGTCGTCGTTCTTTCGGCCGGGCATCTGCGCTTCACCGACGAAAATGGCAAAGTCCAGGAAGTGCATGCCAAGCCGGGCGATCCGCGCTGGTTCCCGCCTTTCAAGCACACCGTAGAAAACCTCGGAGATTCGGCCTACAACGCCGTCTATATCGGAATCAAAGACAAGCGGCTGTCGAATGAACTCAACGTGAGGGGCGCCGGTTCACAACTTGAAGGCTCGCCTCTGGATGAGCGCACCAAGAAGATCGTGGCCGATGCGCTTCTAGCCGCGGCGAAGTGACTTCCTCGATCCCCGCGTCGCCAAGTCGATCTAGTTCGGCGCCTGCAGCGTTTTCACAAGCCAGGGAATAATCACTTCCTTGAAGATTCTGGGATCGGGCCAGACGCCGACTTGCCGGCCAAGGTGGCCGCCGCGCGGATTGACCCAGGCTTCTTTCGGAACGTCGCCTTTGTTCAGCAGCAAGTATTCGTCCTCGATCGGAACCTGCGTATCCAGCACGCCCGCGAGGATGAGCATGGGCGCCATTGGCTTGCCCAGCAAGCCTTGTTTCACCAGCGACATCTTCGGCAGGTACTCGCCCATTTCGTCGAGTGAATGTACGCCTTCAAGAATGTTCATAAGCGCCGGCACCTGATCGAAGAGATATTCGCGGTTGCCCAGCAACGAGTTCATCAGGAAATCCTTCTGGAAAAATCTGTCGATCGGCGGCGATTGCGCGCTGCATCCGCGCAGGCGCGCACGCTCGACAATCGCCATTTTCGTAGCCCAGTATGCTCCCCAACTGACCCCGTGCAGGGCAAGCCGGTTCTTGTCGATCTCAGGGCGAGACTGCGCATAGTCGAGAACTTTCGAAAGCATGCGCTCCGAAGTTTCGCTGACCTTGATCGGAGCCTGACCAGTTCCGGGTCCGTCGACCGCGAGATATCCGACGCCAAAGGGCAGGATCGCGCTGAAGCTTTCGGTCAAATCTTCCTTGCGGCTGTCGAGGCCGTTGACGGCAATGACGAGCGGCACGGGGCCGTTCGCATTTTTCGGCAGCCGAAGATAGCCAACGATCTCTTTTCCCTCAAATGGAATGTGGACGACTTCAAGTGGCGGATCGAAAAACTTCGCGTGCGCGAGGAATGACTCAAGAGCCTTCTCGTAAGAGCGCTGTTTGCCGGGGGACGCCGGAATCGGCCAGCGTCCAAAGGAATAGAGCCGCCAGGCGCGAATGTAGTCGGCGTTGGCCTTTGCGGGATCCGTTTTCTCGAGTGCTTTTGCCTCGTTGAAGTAACGGTCGGCGACGTGCATGAAACCGGCAGCCCATTCATCTTTGTCGGCGGTGTGGATGCTCTCGAAAGCTTCTTTGACATCGCCCGGATCGAGACCGATCAGCGGATACTGTCCAACTTCTGCGCGATGGATGGCCTCCGTCCTGACTTCGTCAATGGTGCGCTCGCGACGTTCCTGGGCAAACGCCATGGTTGAAATGAGTACGCCCGCCAACACGAGCGAGACAAATGAGTTTCCCTTCAGCATGATTCGGCCCCCATTAATATTAATGGTTTCGCGCTCGCCAGCCAGCGAGCGAATTCGACTAAAAAGGCCGGACGGAGTTTCGTCCGGCCCGAAGCGCTGCGTTGAACCGCGTACTAGAAAACGAACTTTGCTCCCAGCTGAATCGAACGCGGGCCGCCAGAGCCAATCGCAGGATTGGCGGCCGCGATATCCGGCGTGGCACAACCGCACCCAAAGGGCTGTACCGACGGATCGTTCAGACCGAAGCCGTTTTGCCCACCATACGGATTGGCGAAGTTCGGGTGATTGAAAATGTTGAAGAACTCGGCGCGGAACTGTAGATGCATAGCTTCGCCGAAATGGAAATTCTTCCCCACCGAGAAATCGAAATTCTTGAACCCGGTATCCTGAAACATATTCCGTCCCATGTTTCCGAACTGACCGAGCGGCGGCGGCAGCATGACGGAATTGCCGTTGGCGTAGCAGCCAAATAGATTCAGAGACGCGTTCGAGGGGCCCGTTGGTGCGCCGTCCACCGCAACCGCTTGCGCCTCGCACGCCGCATTTGTGGCGCCTGGGAAATGGGGTATGCCGACTCCTTTCTGTGACTTGAAGTCCGAAGGCTTGCCGTAAAAGCTCCAGCGAATCGGCGTGTTTGCGGGCGGACTGGTTGGCAAAGGTCCAACTCCTGCCGCGTCTGTTCCCTCGTCCATCGGGCCCCAGTACTGTGGAGTCTCCAGCGTCGTGATGGTATTGATCTCCCATCCTTCAGCCATCTGTCCAAAACCTTTGCGTCCGGGAATGGCATAAGTAAGCGAGACCGTCAGCCGGTGGCGCAGGTCGAAGTCACTGTTGGCGTATTCGGCGCCGGGGTTGTGTGCGTCCTGCGGCAAGCCCGAACCGTAGCCGAAGTCCCAGTTCGCGCCCACGTCGTCGAGAGCATGCGAGTACGTATAGCCCGCCACCATGCTCAGGCCATGATAATTGCGCGCGTTCAGTGTGACTTGTAGAGCGTTGTAGTTCGAGCGATAAACGTTGCCCATCTGAAAAATGTTAGCTAGGTAGGGGAACGTCGCGTTGAAAGGCTCATTGCTGGTCTCGTACCCTGTATCGACAGCGCAATTGGTGTAACCCGAAGTGATGCAGGTGGTCAGAGTGCCCGCCGAGCCCGGTTGATTCGTTGTCCAGCCGGAACCGACGGGCGGTTGGTTGATGTCGCGAATTCCCATCAGATTCGTTCCGCGATTGCCTACATACGCCATTTCCAGAGACACGTTCTGGGTGAAGGAATGCTGCAGGTTCAGAGTCCAGTTCCACACGTAGGGCGTAGTCAGATTACGATCCACGGTCATGATGGGGCATGGACTTAAGAAACAATTAATCGAGCCGCCGCCGTAGAGCGGAGTGCCCGCGGTGTCCCAGGGAACGGGGTTCAGGAAATTCTTGACGGTGGCATTTCCCGTGGTGATCGTCCCACCCGAGGTGTCACCCCCGGCGTCGATCGGCGCTCCTGTCGGAACGCTGCCCGGACCAAATGCATTGTTGAACGCGACAAATGACTGCCAGTTCACGGTTTCGTACATCAGTCCGCCGCCGCCGCGAAGCACCGTTCGCCCGTTGCCGAGAATGTCCCAGGCAAAACCGCCGCGTGGTCCAAGGCTCTTGTGATACGGGTTATAGAGGCTGCTGATACCGTGGCCCACCTGCACCATGCCAACGTTCGGATCGAAGTTTCCCAGCAGATTGTTGGCTTCCTGCGGAACGCTGCTGAACTCGTAGCGAACGCCAAAGTTGATGGTCAGATTCCTGGTGGCGCGCCAGTCATCCTGGAAAAAACCCGCATACGCCCAGTTATGCAGATGCAGCGTGGGATTTCCCACCTCGATTGACGACTTGAACGGCAAGCCCGCAAAGAAATCCTCGAGAGGCGTTGACCCGGCGCCGGCGCCCGATGCCACACCGCCCAGAAAGGTTATGCTGCCGCGCGCATTCCCGTATGCCGCATTCGTCACTTTGTTGTAGTGCAGATCGCCGCCGAACTTCATCGAGTGCTTGCCCATGCTGTAAGTGACTTGATCGATGAACTGCGTGATCGAATCGGGTCCCTGGAACTTCGGCCACTTGAATCCGCCCAGCCCGGGGAAGAAATAACCGCCAAAGCCGATACGCGGCAAGCCACCCGTATTCGGTCCGCTCACACCAGTGTTCAAGCCGCCATACGATGACGCCGGACTGTTGAGATCACCAGGCAGAGTCGGCTGGTACAACCGGTTGTAACCGGCGCGCACTTCATTGACCCAGCGCGAACTGGGAGTCCAAATCCAATTGCCGCCTACCACTTGCGCGCGAGTGTGAATATCGGAAAGCCACTTCTGCTGCAATTCAGGAAAATCTTCGACCGTTCCAGAATTATTGCCGAAAAAATACGTTCCACTGATCGAGTGCCGGTCGTTTAGCCGGTAGTCCACCTTGCCGACCACGTTATCGACATGCACGATGTTGTTAAATCCGTTCGTGATGCTAATGCTCGGGGCGTTGTTCAGAGGGAAGCCCGTGCCGGCGCAGGTGACCGTGCCTCCGGAAACCGTGCAGCCCGCGATGTTCAGGCTCGCCGCATCGACCGTGAAGCCCGAGTTGTTCGCAGGTGAAAGCAAATCGGCGATTACGTCGGGAATGCTGTCGGCGCAATCGCCGCTGGTCAAGAACGAACAAGTGCCGTTCGTCGGCATCGATACCATCGAAGGACTCGTGATCCCTCCGAAGGAGTTGCCCACGTTGTAACGCTGGCCTTCATAAGCGCCAAAGAAAAACGCCTTGTCCTTGACCAGAGCTCCGCCCAAACTGCCGCCAAACTGCTCAAGAGTCCGAGTCAATTTTGGATTCGGGTCCGCGTTGAAAAAGTTGCGTGCGTCGAGCGCTCCGTCGCGGCCAAAGCCGAACGCCGTCCCGTGCACCTTGTTGGTGCCCGACTTCAGGCCCACGTTCACCACGGCTCCGGGTTTGTATCCGTATTCCGCGGGCAGATTGCTCTGCAGATTGAATTCCTGAATCGCGTCGATGGGAAGAATCGTTGCCGAATCTCCGGCGATTCCGGCACCGTTCACGATGGATTGCCCGGAGTACGGTTCGCTGTCAAACAAACCTTCGATGTAATAGCCGTTATCTTCGGCGCGTAGGCCGTTAGCACTGGTCGTAGAGAATCCGCCACCCGGATACCGGATCACGCCCGGTCGCAGTTGCAGCAGGTTCTCATAGTTGCGCCCGCTGAGCGGCAGATCGTTGATCTCCTGATTGCTCAGCGTCCCGCCCATAGTGGACGACGTGGTGTTGACTAGAGGTACCGCATCTTCCACAACGACAACCTGCGAAACTTGCCCAGGCTGCAGCGTGAAGTCGGCGCGCACGTCGGTAGCAACCTCAACACCGATGTTCGGGCGCTCGCTCGCCTTGAAACCCTTCGCCTCCACGCGGATCTTGTAGCTGCCCGGCAGCAATTCCGGTGCAACATACCCACCGGAATCATCCGTCGTCAGCGTGCGCGATATCCCGCGCTGGACATCGGTAACCACCACCGTCGCGCCTGCGACCGCAGCTCCGCTCTGGTCGCTCACCGTGCCGAGAATGCGTCCCGCAGTGGTCTGGGCCACGGCGGAAGCAGCGAACATGAACAGAAGGAAGGCGCCAAGAATCCACCGGGAAGCTGCAGTCCGGACGTCGAGCGACGAGGCGGCACTGACCGTGCGGGATAGCATATGTAGAACTCCTCCGAATTTCTGGTCCGACAGCCATACCACTATCGGAGAAACAGTGTCAAGCATATTCAAATTTTGGATGGAAGCTAAGAGAGGTTATACCGTCTCGCGCTGAAGGGGGAGTTCTTAAGACGGCAACCCAAAAAAACCGGCCATGGACCGGGGAGGTTGCCAAGAGGGATTGCATTGCAGAGGCCGGATATGGTACCTTTCGTATGGTCATACCACCATACCTTTGTCCAACCCATGTCCTCCGCTCAACAAACGCCCCACCGCCCTGTGGATATGCGGTATAGTAGCCAGACCATAGTCGGCCTGCGGTCCGGCGGCGCGTCACCAAGTGCGGGGGGCGAAGTCGTGTACAAACTCGTTCGTACGTCGCGACTCTACGAACAAATCGTTCAGCAGATTGAAGATTCCATTGTCAAAGGCACTCTGAAGGCGGGAGATCAACTGCCCGCAGAGCGCGAACTGGCCCAGCGCTTCGGCGTGAGCCGCACCGCGGTCCGCGAAGCTGTAAAAGCTCTGCGCGAAAAAGGCCTGGTCGAAGCCTATTCCGGCCGCGGCACCTTTATCACCGACGGCACAACCCAGGCGGTTCGCCAGTCGTTCGATCTCATGGTCAAGATTGGTCAGCCGGAAGGCTCCACTCACCTGGCCGAGGTGCGAGCAATTCTCGAGCCGGAGATTGCCGCGCTGGCGGCCGAGCACATCCAGGAACCGGAACTGGCAACCATGCGTGAGGCGGTAGCCGCGATGGATCGAGCCGGAAAGGATCCCGAAACCTACATCGAAGCCGACCTCGATTTTCATCTGGCGCTGGCCGAGGGCGCGAACAACCCGATCATCCTTTCGCTGCTGGATTCCATCGTTGCCCTTCTGCGGGAGCAGCGACTCCGAATTTTCAAAGTTCCCGGCGGTCCCGAGCGTGGACAAGTTCATCACAAGCGAATTCTTGACGCGGTCGAGAAGCACGATGCCGAGAAAGCGCGCGATGCGATGCGCGAGCATCTCGATCAAGTGCGCGAAGATAGTGGTTCGCCAACGGCAAAACGCGCTACTGGCAAGCATAGAACCAACTAAGAGCGTTGAATTTAAGCTCAAAACGCTCGCGTTTTTGAACAGATGCGTTTTAGCCGCGCCGAAAAGCGCAAACAGAAAATTGACTGCGGCTCTGGCCGCGAAGGAAATCAGATGTCAAAAGTTGGATTTGTCGGTTTGGGCGTGATGGGCAGCCAGATGGTGAACCGGCTGCTGAGTAAGGGTCACACGGTGACCGGTTACAACCGCACGCGGACCAAGGCGCAATGGCTGGTGGAAAAGGGCATGCAGTGGGCCGATTCTCCGCGGGCGGTCGCGAGCGCGTCAGATTACACCTTCGCTATGGTGACCAACGCCGCCGCAATTGCTTCCATCACCGAAGGCCCGGAAGGCCTGCTGGCAGGGCTGAGCCCCGGCAAGATTTTTATCGACATGAGCACCGTGAGCCCGACCGTGAGCCGCGCGACGGCTGCGAAAGTTCGCTCGCTGGGTGCAGACATGGTCGATTCGCCGGTTTCCGGCAGCGTGATCACGCTGCAAGAAGGAAAGTTGTCGGTGATGGTCGGCGGCCGGAAAGAGACCTTCGAAAAGATCAAACCGTTGCTGCTCGATATTGGCCCCAAGGTCAGTTACGTCGGGGACAACGGGCTGGCGCTGTCCATGAAGATCGCCATCAATCTTAGCCTTGCGGTGCAGATGCTGGCGTTTTCGGAAGGTGTGCTACTGGCGGAAAAAAGCGGCATCGCGCGCGACGTTGCCGTTGATGTGCTCGTTAATAGCGCCGTCGCGTCGCCCATGATCAAATACCGCGGCCCGTTCGTACTGCAACAACCGGAAGAAGCCTGGTTCGACGTAAACATGATGCAGAAAGACATGGTGCTGGCGATGGAACTGGGCCGGCAACTCGACGTTCCCTTGCCAACAACAGCCGTGAGCAACGAGTTTCTGACGGCGGCCCGCGGCATGGGCTGGACGAAATGCGATTTCGCCTGCATGTTCGACGTGCTTGCCGCCATGTCTGGCGTGACCACGCCCGTCACCGCCGAAGGACCGAAGACGGGGGGACTGAAGAAATGACCACCGCGACTTCCCAGCCGGAAGCAGGTCCGGAAGCAGCCGCTGAAAATCGATGGTTGCGGGCCTACCGCCAGATGGTGCGGATCCGCCTGTTCGAAGAGCAAGTGAATGAACTCTACACGCGTGCCCTCATGCCCGGACTCGCCCATCTTTACAGCGGCCAGGAGGCTGTTGCCGTGGGCATTTGCGAAGCGCTGCGCATCGACGACTACATCACCAGCACGCACCGGGGCCACGGGCACTGCCTGGCTAAGGGCGCTTCGCCTGATCGCATGTTCGCAGAGCTGCTGGGCAAGGAAGCCGGATACTGCCGGGGCAAAGGTGGCTCGATGCATATTGCCGATCCCGCAACCGGAAACCTTGGCGCCAACGCGATCGTAGGTGGCAGCGTAGGAATCGCCACCGGCGCGGCTTTTGCCTCAAAGCGTTTGGACAATGGACGCGTGGCCGTCTGCTTTTTCGGCGAAGGCGCTCTCGGTCAGGGATCGCTCTACGAAGTAATGAACCTGGCGCAACTCTGGAAGCTCCCGGTGATCTACGTCTGCGAAAATAATCTCTATAACGAGTACACGCATTTCTCCGAGACAACGGCCGGCACGATTCTCGGCCGCGCCGGAGCGTTCGGCCTTGAATCCGCGCTGGTCGACGGGCAGGACGTGCGCGCAGTCAACGAAGTCGCAACGCGCCTGGTCAAGCGGGCCCGCGCAGGCGAAGGGCCCGGCTTCCTACAAGCTGATACGTACCGATATAGCGGACATCACGTCGGGGACATCAACCGCGAATACTACCGCTCGAAACAGGAAGAGCAGCACTGGAAGACGGAACGGGATCCCATCAAACTTCATGCGAACTGGCTATTGACGCAACCACAAGCCGACGCAGCCGGACTCGATCAGATCACCTCGGAGGCGCGCGTCGAGATGGAAGCAGCCGTGAAGTTTGCCATCGCGGCACCCTATCCCGGCGTCGACCAGGTCGAGCAGGATGTTTATGCATGAAAGAGTTTATGCCTGAATTCTATGTCTGAGCGTGAACTCACATTTGCGCAGGCCGTGCGCGAAGCGCTCGCCGAAGAAATGCGTCGCGACTCGCGTGTCTGCATTTTTGGCGAAGATGTGGCCGAGGCCGGAACGCCGTTCAAAGTACTCTCGGGCCTGGTGGAAGAATTCGGCGCAGAGCGCGTCCTCGACACGCCGATTTCTGAAGCCGGCTTCACCGGCGTCGGCGTCGGCGCAGCCATGACCGGCTTGCGTCCCGTGGTCGACATCATGTTCGGCGATTTCCTCACTCTCACCATGGACCAGATGGTGAACCAGGCCGCCAAAGCGCACTACATGTCGGGCGGGCACTGGCGCGTTCCGATGGTGATGCGCACGACGCTGGGCGCGACCCGGCGCTCGGCGGCGCAGCATTCGCAATCGCTGCATGCCTGGTTCAGCCACGTCCCCGGATTGAAAGTCGTTCTACCTTCGACGCCATATGACGCCAAAGGCCTGCTCAAGACCGCCATCCGGGACGAGAACCCGGTGATCTTCTTCGAAGACAAAATGATGTACAAGCTGAAAGGCCCGGTTCCCGCCGAAGACTACACGATTCCGCTGGGGGTAGCCGACGTGAAGCGCAAAGGCGACGACATCACACTGGTCGCGACCAGCAGCATGGTGCAGATAGCGCTTGGCGCAGCAATTATGTTGGAAAAAGAAGGCATCAGCGCGGAAGTGGTCGATCCGCGCACCACATGGCCGCTGGATGAAAAGACTATCATTGACTCAGCGAAGAAAACGTCGCGCGTGATCGTGCTCGACGAAGGCTACGGACGATATGGAGTAACAGCCGAACTCGCGGCGGTAATCGCCGAAGGCGCATTCTACGATCTCGACGCCCCGGTGAAGCGCATGGGCGCGATGCACGTTCCCATCCCGTTCTCTCCGCCGCTGGAAGATGTAACGGTGCCGACCGAAGAAACAGTGACAGAAGCAGCGCGCCAGATGTGCAGGCGATCATAGGCTCATGAATCAGGTTACGGGTGAAAACGATCTGGCCGAAATGTTAGCTCGAGGGAGCGCGGCTCTATTCATCTTTGTAGAGTGGTCTGCGTACGCCAGACGCGGAAGAGAGGTCTTCAAGCAGGCTGCGGCAAAGCTTGGCGCGAAATCGCCCAACGACCCGGTTTCATGGTGGATCGCCGATATTAGTTCCATAGATGTAGCTGTCGGTCCGGCCCTTCATCAATGGCTCACGCTGCAGGAGCAAAGTGGAACGGTGCGTTTGTTTCCTGGAGTCGCTATGGGTAACGGTTCTGTGCTTTGGATCGAGAAGGGCGAGGCCGTTGGGTTCGAGTTGAACGCTCAACGGGCAGGTCTCGAAGCGTTGGTGCATTGCACTGAGGAGATGCTCGCCGATTCGTAGCCAGCACGAGCAGGAGGATTTATGGGACTTAAAACTCACGGAACCATGGCGGTCGACTGGGAACAGCGTATCGACTTCGATCGTCTCCGCCGCGAGCGTCTGCAAAAAGCGAAGGACCTGCTCAAGCAATCGTCGATGGGCTCGTTGCTCTGCTTCGACATGAACAACGTACGCTACCTGACATCGACGCACATCGGCACGTGGGCGCAGGACAAAGCCAACCGCTTCACGCTGCTGCCGCAAAATGACGAGCCCATCCTGTGGGATTTCGGATCCGCCGCCAAGCATCATCAATTGAATTGCCCATGGCTCGACGGCCGCTCGCGCGCCGGCATTTCAATGCTCCGCGGGGCGATGACGCCGCAAATGGGCCGCGCCGAAGACGTCGCCAAAAAAATTCGCGTCGAGCTCGAAATGCGCGGCCTGCACAAGGAGCCGGTCGGCATCGACATCATCGAACTGCCAGTTCTGTTCGCGCTGCAAAAAGAAGGCATCGAAGTGGTCGACGGCCAGGCGCTTATGTCCGAGTGCCGCGTCATCAAAACGCAAGACGAAATTTCCCTGCTCAACACTTCGGCCATGATGGTCGACGCCGCCTACGACGAACTCTACCGCGCCATGAAGCCCGGCCTCCGCGAGAATGAGGCCGTGGGTTTAGTAAGTAAAGTCCTCTACGATCTCGGCTCAGAATACGTCGAAGCAGTGAACGCGATTTCCGGCGAACGCTGCAACCCGCATCCCCACGTGTTCTCCGACCGCGTCCTGCGCCCCGGCGATCCGGTCTATTACGACATCCTGCATTCCTACATGGGCTACCGCACCTGCTACTACCGCTGCTTCACCGTTGGTTTCGCCTCGCACGCCATGGTCGACGCCTACAAACGCTGCCGCGACTATCTCGATGCGGCGATTGAACTGGTGCGCCCCGGCCGCACGACTGCCGAGATTGCCGCAGTCTGGCCGAAAGCCACCGACTTCGGTTTCCCCAACGAAGAAGCCGCGTTCGCCCTGCAATATGGCCACGGGATCGGCCTAGCGATCTGGGAAAAACCGGTGATCAGCCGCCTGGTTTCATTCGAGCATCCGGTAGAAATCAAGCCCGGCATGGTGTTCGCGCTCGAGACATTCTGGCCCTCGACCGACGGCTGGAGCGCGGCGCGCATCGAAGAAGAAATCGTGGTCACGCCAACGGGCCACGAAGTCATCACGCGCTTCCCTGCCGAGCAACTTCTAGTCGCAGGCGCGCACTACTTCACGGTGAACGGTCCACTGCCGACCACGCGAGACTCCGAATCTGCGCCCAGCGAACGTGTCCTCGAGATGATCGAAACCAGCGCCAAAACTGAGCGGGTAGGAGTTGCCGACTAGCTTCTTCTCTTTTTCCATTTGAGCAAACTATGGCTTTCAGCGTAGTAATGCCCGCGCTCGAGATGGCGCAGGAAACCGGCAAGCTCCTCGCCTGGCGAAAGAAGGAAGGCGACCGCGTCACCAAGGGCGAACCACTCCTCGAAATCGAAACCGACAAAGCGGTGGTCGAGGTCGAAGCGCCGGCCGACGGCATTCTCGCGGGAATCAAGGCAGCAGAAGGCTCAGACATCCCCGTTGGCCAGACCATTGCGTGGATCATCGCACCCGGCGAATCGATTCCCGCCGAAAGCGAATCGGCTGCACCAGCGGCACGGGCTGGATCGCACCCGAAAACCGATTCTTTCCACGCTGCAACAACTGAGTCCATCACTCAACCGGCGACCGCGACCACCGCGAGAATTTCTCCCAAGGCTCGCCGCCTGGCCAAGGAACTGGGCATCGAGATCGCAACCGTGCGCGGCTCCGGGCCCGGCGGAGAGATCCTCGCATCGGATGTCGAGGCCGCTTCATCGGCCGCATCGGCTTCGGCTGAGAAACAATCCGGAAAGATCGAAGTTCCCAGCTCGCTCGGCCGCATCATGGCCGAACGCACCACGCAGAGCTGGACAACCGTCCCTCACTTCTTCGTGACCCGGGATATCGAAGCGACCGCGCTTAACCAGTATCGCGACCGCGTAGTCGCGGAAATCGAGGGGTCACATCACGTTCGCATCACTCATACCGATCTGCTGGTGGCACTGACCGCGCGGGTCCTATTGAAGCACCCGCGATTAAATGCGAGCTGGAGCGCCGAAGGAATTCGCCTCCACGATCACGTCAACATGGGGATCGCGATTGCCGTCAACGATGGCGTGGTTGCCGCGGTAATTCCCAACGCGCATAGCGCGAGTCTGCCTGAAATCTCAATCCAGCGGCGTGAAATTGCCGAGCGCGCCCGAGCCGGCAAGTTGCGACCCGCGGATATCGCCGATGCCACGTTCACCATCAGCAATCTCGGCATGTATCACGTCGATCAATTCAGCGCAATCATCACGCCACCACAGGCCGCCATTCTCGCGGTCGGCGGCATTGCCGACCGAGTCGTAGCCGTGCGGGGCGAGGTCGAAGTTCGAATCGAGGTTCGGCCCATGATGACGCTCACCGTCTCCTGCGATCACCGCGTTGCCGATGGCGCTCGCGCCGCGATGTTCCTTAGCGACCTGGCTGACGCAATCCGAGAGCCAGCAAAAGTTGTGAGCTAGCCGGACGATTTCAAATGCGCTTGATCACGGGAGCGCCGGGCTCAACCGTCGTGTTCCACTCCAAGGTGCGGGTATCCCCTCCATCGGTGAGCACTACCCTCTCCAGAGGAAGCGTCCCTTCCAGCATTTGCACGCGCAGCGACTGACCGCCGAGTTCAATGGTGCCAAAGCCAGAGGCCACGGAAAAGAAAATCTTAAACGGCCGCGCCGTGAGCTGAGGACCAAACCAGAGCGTCCGCTTCACCGCCGAATAACGAAATCCAGATAGCGCTCCTAACAAGGCGTAGCTGGCCATCGCGCGAGCGTAATAGTTGCCGCACTCATACTCGTTCCAGGGATTGCGGCTGCGCCCATCGAAGCGGCTGCGGAGAGACTTCACTATCGTTAACCCCTCTGCCACGAAACCTTCGGCAATCAGATGCGAAGCGACCTGATATTCGATTCCGGTCCACACTTCGTCAGAGTAAACAAAAGGCAATGTAGGTTTGCTGCCCTGAGGCCAACTGCACAACAGCAACCCGGGCTCGTGCCCCATGGCATACCCGGGACGTTGCGCATTAGCGTGCATGCTGAGGTCGGTCTTGAAATTGTTTTGGAAAATGGCCTGCAGAGTCTTCCGAATATGCTCGCGGACCATCGGGGTTCCGATTCCGTAGATGCACGCCATCCACGCGCCAATTACTCCGTCTGACAGGCATCCGTTTCCATATTGATACTTAGGGCCTTCGCGCTTCAGCAGCCTCTGCATCTCGCTGCTGTGTTCGTCGACTTGAGCGACCATGGTCGCAAACGAAGTGTTGCGCAGTCCCTGATATTGCACTTTCTGCTGAAAATATTCGCCATTGAAGAGGTGCTCTTCCATGAAGCGCGCGCAACCCTGGGCAAGGTCGCCGTAGAACGTCGCATCCTGAGTGTGGCCAGCGGCGTTCGCCATTTCTGTCATCGCCGAGAGCGCGCCCAGATAAATGCTGGTGCACATTCCGTCCGGCCCCCAGAATTCAATGTCGTAGGTATTGTGATGAGGCTCAAACAAGCCTCCCTGGTGATCCGGATCCCAGGTTCGAATGCAGTAATCGAGGCTGCGCTTCACCAGCGGATACATTTTTCGCAGCCAGTCCGTGTCACCGGAAATGTGCCAGTCACGAAACACTTTCATGATTCCGCCCAGTTGCCCGTCCGAGGCGGCATGAAAGTCATGTTTGACCGGGCCCTCGGGAAGCGCTGAGCGAAACGTGACGTGACCGTTTTCGTCCATCGAGCGCAGTAACTCCTGCTCGCGCAGAGTCCGCTCCAACTGCGGAAAGAGATGAGGAAACGCCTGCGCATAGTTCCACACATGGGTGCAGGAACCATGGCAGCAACCAGCGTCGGGAAAGCATCCTTCCCATCCCCAAAGGTCGCCATTCTCCAGACGCAGAACGGTCGGAGACTTCAGGATGGCCAGGTTGGCCGAAACCGCATCCAGCACATGCGCCGGCAAGGTCGACGAAAACAGCGCATCCTTGAACGTCAGCGTACGCGCGCGCAACGAAGCATAATTCTCATCGACATAAAGCGCGACTTCCCGGGCGTCGTTCCAAATCGAAGCGTAATACGGCCGCCACCGCGGCGAGCTCCCCTCGGGAAAAGCACGACACCCAGCAGCGCCTTGCGCCTCCGCCAACGGAAGGCCTCCAGCCTCCGAGTAACAATTCGGAAAATGCCACGCAATCAGAATCGGATAGGTTCGCGATTCTCCCGGTGCCAGCGCCCCCGCCAGCAGAATCGAGCCGCCATTCCGTCCTCGAGTATCGATTTCATTCGAGCCGTCGTTCGCGGTGAATGTCCCCGTGGAAACTTCTCGCCAAAGTGCCGACAGCGAATCGAACTCCCATCCCGGGCTCCGCAACCACATGCCCTTGATGCGTGGCTTGTAGCCGATCACGGTCAGGCACGCGCTCCCGTAACTTTCCGCGTTGGGCTTCTCCACGTTCTGCAGAAACAATCCCCGCTCAGGAATCACGGTATTGCGGCTCGACGACTGCTCTTCCCCGCAACCCGCCGCCAAGTGAGAAAGATGGTAGGAGAATTCATACTCGACGGTGTGCGCGGAACCATTGTGCAGTGCGTATTCCAGGATGGCACACGGGATGCTCGAGTTCTTGTCATCAAGCGGGATAAAAGGATTCCAGGCGCTGAGCGAAACCTGCAAAGGTATAGACGGGTCGCTGATCTTGGCCTGTGCGAAGGGAAATTCTCCCTGGAAGACGCACTTCTGAAAACGCGGAAAGCCTTCGAACCCTCCGCGCCGGTATCCCTCTCCCTGCAACCCCTGATCAAAGATTTTCAAAACTGGAAACGGCCCTTCTATCAACTTGGTAACCGGAGTTGTCCCTTTTACGTGAAGAATGGCAAAGGCTGCCTGCGAAGAAGCGTAGCCTTCCGGCAACGCGGTGGTCGAGGGATGGTTCCAGATAGAAAAATCCTGCACGCCTCCGTAGCCGTTCACACAAATGCAACCAGCTCCAATCCCTCCCACCGGCATCGCGACTTGCGTGGCGCGATCGCCGCTGAAAGTCCGCTGCGGGCCGGTAGCCAAGAGTCCTTGCATGGAGTACGGCTTCTCAGTTGCCGGAATCGAATCGGAGTTCGAGACTGGGGCCGGGGGCTCTCCACCAGACACAGGCACCGCTGCACCCAATGCCGCCGTGGAAGTAATCGCCATGAATTCTCTGCGCGTGGACTTATCCAGGGGCGACATCGCCCTCCCGTCGTGAATCAGCGGCTGGTGATGATGCATGTTCCGCTGGATCCCGTTCAAATGAACGGCACGATTGTAGAGCTTTTTCCCAATGAATACTGTGTTCGGAATTTGGTGGAGCTAGTCGGGCTCGAACCGACGACCTCATCGTTGCGAACGATGCGCTCTCCCAGCTGAGCTATAGCCCCGTACGGTGGGTGTGCTGCCCGACTATTTTATCAGCGATCCGGAATCGGCACCAACCGCATGCTCACAGCACATCCGGAGCCATTTCCCGGGTTCTTCTTGAAGAAACACGTTCCAAGAAATTTCCTTGACGAAACCCCTTGAGTTGCGTCTAACTAACACTAGCTGCGGCGCTAACCACGGCATAAGCGCCTGCCGCAGAGAGCTTTCGATGTTTGCGCAACTGAATCCCGCGACCGGGCGCCGGCAGCGCTGGCTCCTCATCAGTTCGCTCGCGTTCCATGCGCTGTTGCTGGTGTGGTTGCTGCACGCCCCGGAAGCGCAACTGATCTCCGTTTCATCCGTGGCGTCAGGACAGAACGGCAAATCCATTACGCGGCTTTACTGGCCCGGCAAATCGCCCGACGACAGCAGCCAGAGTTCTTCCGACAGCGCAACCCAGCGTTACCGCCATCAGCGACTCAGCCACAACAAGTTGACATTTAAACCATCCCAGCAAACAGCTCAGTCGGCCGCTCCCAAGAATCCGTTGGCCCGCAGCAGCGCTGAAGACGATTCCAAAACTCAAACGCTTTCAGCTCAAGGCCATGGAGCGCAGGCAGGCCCTACTTACGGGTCGCTCTACGGCCCTCTTCTCGGTGACGAGGTTCGTCCCGCTTTGCCGATCCAGACTTTTGATCCCGTGGTGTACCCGTGGCAATTGCCCGACTATGGCGGCAACGAGGTTATCGAAATCACCATCGACGAACGCGGAGAAATTGTCCGCAAAACTGTGCTGCACAGCCTTGGCGCCAGTATCGACGACAAATGCCTGGCCGCGCTTGAGAACTGGCATTTTCATCCGGCGACGCGCAACGGCGCGCCGATTCCCTCCAAACAAGACGCCATTTTCCCTTTCAAAGCCCGCGGTTGAGTTCAAGCAATTTGGATTCGCACCGAATGCACATTTTTTAACGGACGCCGCCTTCCTCAAAATAATCGCTTTCCTGTTCCCGCGAATCCATCCTGCGATCGTGACGCTGCGCTGCAACAATTTTTTACAATGCGAAGGAACTTCCAAAACGCGAGAGGGTTCAAACGAAGCGAGAGCAAAGACGCTCTCGACATTCGCGGGCAAGCACTCCGTGAGCGGCGCTCATCACCGTCAACGCTGGCTATTGGGCCAATAGCCACCCCACCTAAAATCTTTGGAGAAACTTTATGACGACTCCCCTTCGCTACACCCTCGCACTGGCCCTCCTGTGCGCTGCCTTGGTCACCGGGGCGCATGCATCCTCCATGTACATCGTTCAAGGAATCGCTGGACGCGACTACGCCGCTGCCACCGATCCTGCATTTCCAGTGGACATTCTGTTGAACGACGAAGTCTGCTATGTGCATGGCCTGGCCTTCGGATCGATCAGCGGCCCGCTCACGTTTCTTCCCGGAACCTATAACGTGAAAGTCAGCGTTGCCGATTCGCTGGCGCCTTGCAGCAATCATCCGTTGATCGACAAGGCGGTCGACATCGATGCGAAGACTGATTACTCCGCAGTCCTAACGCTGAACGACGACGGCGCGCCCACACTCCTGACCTTCACCAACAACCTGACGCCGGTGGCGGCCAACACAGGACGGCTGTTGTTCGCGCTCGGGGCGAACTCTCCTGCGGTACAGGTCATCCTGGAAAACACAACCACGAAGAAGTTGTACGTTTATGCGGTCAAGCCGGGTGCATTGCTGGATGTCACTCTTCCGTCTGACAATTACACGGTTGAAATCAACCAAGGCACCACGACTCTGGCTGCTTCAAACCTAGCCCTGGATTCCCAATCGGTGAGCCTGCTCTACGCCATTGGTCAGGCGAGCAACAATACGGTCGTACTGGAGACTAGAACTCTGCGCGATGTGATCTAGTTTTCGGAATTGAACTGGAGGGGCCGTCGCGGTGACGGCCCTTTTTTTCTATTTCTATACTTCTTGATCTTCCGTTCTCAGAAGGTCGTCCGCATCGCCCCGCCCGCTATAATGAGGGTGTGAGCAAAAACGAAATCCAGCAGATCGCGTCGGCCGATTTTCCGACGCGTTGGGGCCAATTCCGCATCTACGGCTTTCGCGGAAGCTTCGGTTCTGACGGCAATCGCCGCGTGGAAGAAGCCGTTGCCCTGGTCATGGGCGACGTCCGGTCAGCTCCGTCCCTGGTGCGCATTCACTCGCAGTGCCTGACCGGAGACGTTTTTCATTCCCTGCGCTGCGATTGCCGCCAGCAGCTCGAGCTCTCGCTTTCGATGATCGCCGCCGAGGGCGCCGGCATTCTGATTTACGAGCAGCAGGAAGGCCGAGGCATCGGCCTGATGCCCAAGCTGCAAGCTTATGAACTGCAGGATTCGGGCCTCGACACCGTCGAAGCCAACGAACGCTTGGGCTTCAAAAACGACTACCGCGACTTCACCCTCCCGGCAGAAATTCTCAAGGCGCTGGGCGTCAGACGCGTGCGCCTGCTCTCGAATAATCCCGAAAAAGTGGAAGCACTCGAACGCGCGGGAGTGCATGTCGTGGAGCGCGTCCCCTGCGAAGTCACTCCCAGCCCGCACGCCGAAGAATATCTCAAAACGAAGAAAGAAAAGCTCGGGCACCTCTTTACGTAGAAACAGGTCGACCTGCCGCGGTCCTTGCACGAATCCTCACCACATGCTCTAATCTCCGCTCAACTACCAGTTGATGCCCGTATCTCAATCCGGGAACCGCGGTTTCTCCTCTAGCCTTGCACTCTGCCTTGCCCTGATTGGCGCTGTGTCGATGATCTATTACCACCAGGGGCTCTTCATGCCGCGCGTCGTGGCGGTGCGGACGGCAGCCGGTCTTGGGAACGGCTATTCATTCGGCAACGACTTTTACCAGGTGTGGCTCACGTCGCGGGAATGGCTGCGCCACGGCCGCAATCCCTACAGCCCGGAAATGACCCGCGAAATCCAAATCGGCCTTTACGGGCGGCCTCTCGATGCAAACCGGCCAGCCGATCCCGTCGACCGCCGAGTATTTCCGTATCCTGTCTTCACCGACCTGCTGTTCTGGCCAGCGGCGAAATTTCCTTTTTCACCAGTGCGCGTCGCAGTGGTCTGCATCCTGGCAGCCCTCACATTCGTGAGCGTTCCGTTATGGCTGCGCGCGCTTGACTGGCCGATCGACGCCAAGTGGATCGCTGTAATACTTCTGCTCACGCTGTCGAGCTATCCGGCGCTGGAGGCTTTGTTTGCTGCGCAGTTGGGACTACTGGTGGCATTTCTTCTGGCCGCGTCGCTCGTCGCATTGCAGCGCAGCCGGTTCCTCCTCGCCGGAATTCTGATGGCGATTACCACCATCAAGCCACAAGTCACGGCGCTCGCGATCCTCTATTTTCTGATCTGGAGCGCAAACGTTTGGCGAGCGCGTCGACGCTTCTGGCTCGGATTCTTCGCTATCCTAACACTCCTGGTCGGGGCGTCGCTGCTGGCGATGCCTCACTGGATTCAACACTGGATGCACACCATCCTAGCCTACCGTCATTACACGCGGCCGCCACTGGTGACGGAAGTCCTCACTTCACACCTCGGACCACGCCTGGTTGCTCCGGGCACCTTTGTACTGACCCTGGGATCAATCGTCATCGCGATCGTGCTCGCTTGGCGGAATCGTGCGGCCGCCTACGGTTCGTACGCGTTCCGGATGACTCTGGCCGTCTTGCTCTCTATCACCACGATCACCATCCTCCCCGGACAGGCGATTTACGATCACCTTATTCTTCTGCCTGGAATTCTGTTGTTGGTGCGCGATCGCAAAGAGTTCCTCAACGCTGGCTTGGCAGCCCGCGTGCTCCTGTCTCTCGGCGCGCTCGTACTTTTTTGGCCGTGGATCGCCGCGTGCGCTCTGATCCTGCTGCGGCCCGTGTTTGCGCCTGTTGAATTCGATTCCACCGCAATTTTTGCGCTTCCCATTCGCACCGCGGCGTCACTTCCTTTCGCAGTGCTGGCGCTGCTCGCCTGGGTCGCCCGAATCAATTTCGCACGAATCAATCGCACGAAGAATCCAGAATCCGCTTAAGCGACTTCTTATTCTTGACCGGCAGGTACTGCAGGGCTGCGCGCGCCAGGGCCGAGTAAGCTTCGGCCGCAGGTGTGCCACCAAGCACGCGCAAATGCCGTTCCACCGTATCCGCATCCCCGCGGACAATCGGCCCGCTGAATCCGCCGGCAGCCCCGAAGGCCGCGTAGTTCGCCAGCGTCTGCAGTAAGATCGGAATCATTCTCTGCTTCGCCGCCTTCCGATTCACCCCCGCCTTTGCCGCAACGCGCTCGGCCGTGGCCAGCAGCGCCGTGAACAGCGGCGATGCAAACGTTCCCCAGGCATGGTAGGCGGCCTTGTCTTTCTTTCGAATCGAATACGCGCGGCCTCCCAGGTCCCGCACCACGCGCCGCGCCGTGCGCACAGCTGCCACGTTACCTTCAACCGCGAACGATACTCCCGCAAGCGAAGGCCGCGAGCCCCGCACAAAAGTCATTAGCGGATGCACCGAGGCGACCGCTGCGCCTCGCCCGAGCAAAACCGCCAGTTCATCGCTGGTGAGCGCGCCACTGGAATGCAGCGCGACTCTTCCCTTCCATTCGATTCCCTCCGCCAGCGACTTGGCCGCCCGCGCAACTTCCGCGTCAGGAACGCAGAACCAAATCACTTCAGCTCGCACCCCCGACAGATCGTCGGACACGCGCGCACCGACCAACTTGGCCAGCTTCTGCGCTCTCTTCGACGATTCACCACGAAGCGATTCCCCGCGAGCCCGGCCGAGCACCGCCTCGATGACATACTCCGCCCGCCGCAGCGCCACCGCAAGCGCCGACCCGAAATTCCCCGCCCCAACAATAGCGATACGCGGCTTCCCAGCCATGCACGGCAGCATAGCAGAAGGGCCTTCTTACCTCCGTCACCCCGCTTCCGGCAGCCGAGCGCCGGAAGCCTTTATATTGTTCTCATGCCCAAATCCAAAAAGCCTACCGCCAATAGGAAAGAACGCCTCGTCTCCTCCCGCACCGTATATCAAGGTCCAGTTTTTTCCGTGACCACCGATGACGTCGAGGAACCCTCCGGTGTGCGGGCGCGGCGCGACGTGATCCATCACTCCGGCTCAGTCGTCGTGCTGGCAGTGGACGATTCCACCGCAACTCCCCGCGTTCTCCTGGAGCGCCAGTATCGCCACGCAGCCACTGACTATTTGTGGGAACTGCCGGCCGGCCGCATCGATCCCGGCGAGCATGAACTCAAAGCCGCACAGCGCGAACTTCTCGAGGAAACCGGATACACCGCAGCCAAGTGGCGCCGCATTCTGAAGTTCTATGCCAGCCCCGGCTTCGTCGCTGAAACCATGTCGGTGTTTCTGGCCACGGGCCTGCGCGCCGGCGAGGCCCAGCCCGAAGAAGACGAGATTATCTACAAGCGCATGGTGCCGCTCCCTGCCGCTGTCCGCATGGTCCTGCGCGGGACTATTCGGGATGCCAAGACCATCTCCTCCGTGCTGTGGCTCGACCACGTCTCGCGTACGGGAGCGAGAAAACAAAGTGTCAAAAAGTAAGCGTCCGAGATGGCCTAATCCCGAATCCGGACCCGCCATTCTTCGCATTTTTTTTGACAATACATTCGCTTGACAGCCTACTTCTGTCGCTCCAAAATGCATCTTATGTGTGGTATTTGACCGTGGCACGTCCTGGGGCCCCCCAGTAAAGGACGTGCGGAAAGCGGGGGGTACGTGGAACGTCTGAAAGGAACCGTCAAGTGGTTCAATAACGCGAAAGGGTACGGGTTCATCGGGCGCGCGGATGGGCCAGACGTATTTGTTCACTACAGCGCCATTAGCTCCGAGGGATACAAGAGCCTGCAGGAAGGTGACCAGGTGGAGTTCGAGATCACCGAGGGTCAGAAAGGTCCGCAGGCAGCGAACGTAAACAAAGCTTCGTAATCACGCACTAAGCCGCTCCCAAGGAAATTCCTGGTGAGCGCGCCTTCTAACCCGCCCGGCATTTTCTGCCTGCTGAAGCGAGTGACGGCTAGCCCTGCCACTCAATCTTGTTTATCTTTAATCGAGCAAGCAAAAGCCGAACAATCAAGCCATGGACAACAAAGCCATCGCCAACGTTCTCTACGAAACCGCCGACCTGCTCGAAATCGATGGTCAGGATTCGTTCCGCATCCGCTCCTACCGCAACGCCGCACAGGCCATCGAGAACCACTCGCAGCAACTTTCCGCGCTCATAGCCGATCCCAAGCAAGTCCTCGCCATCGCCGGCATCGGCAAAAGCATGCTGCGAAATCTCCAGGAGCTTTTCCAGGACGGCAAACTCGCCGTTCAAACCGAATTACTAGAGAAATACCATCCCTCGATGCTGCAGTTGCTGAAGATTCAAGGCCTGGGTCCGAAAACAATCGCACTGATCTGGAGCGCCTACAAAGTCAGCGATGTCGATGGCGTCGAGAAACTGGCTCGCGAAGGCAAAATCCGCGAACTGCCGCGCATGGGCGAAAAGCACGAAGCTAAGCTGCTCAAGGCAATCGAAGACTACCGCCGCATCAGCGGGCGCTTTCTCGTCGACGCCGCGGAAGAGGAAGCCGAAAAGCTCACGGCCTATCTCGAGAAGTTTCCCGGAATCGATAAAATCACGCCCGCCGGATCGCTGCGCCGCGGCCGCGAAACCGTCGGCGATCTCGATATCCTCGTCACTGGCTCAGCCTGCACCACCGAAGACGGCCGCCAGAAGGCCATCGCCCACGTCGCGCAATATCCGCCGTTAATGGACGTCATCGCCAGCGGCGACAACAAAATCAGCTTTCACCTGCGCAGCGGCATGCAGGTCGACGTTCGCCTGCTGCCGCCGGAATCCTTCGGCGCCGCCATGCAGTACTTCACCGGATCAAAAGCCCACAACGTGGCCCTCCGCCAGCGCGCCCTCAAGATGAAGTACACCTTGAACGAATACAGCTTGGCTGAACTTGAAGGCGGGAAGGCCGTCGCTGGAAAAACCGAAGAAGAAATTTACGCCACGCTCAAGCTCGACTACATTCCGCCAGAGATGCGAGAGAACCTCGGCGAAATCGACCTGGCCGGCAACCACACTCTGCCTCAGTTAATCACGCAGGCCGATCTCAAAGGCGACGTCCACATGCACACCGTCGAAACCGACGGCAAGAACACGATCGAAGAAATGGCCGAAGCCGCCAAGGCGCGCGGTTACCAATACATGGCCATCACCGATCACTCCAAAAACCTGGCCTTCGCCAACGGACTCGATGACAAGCGCGCCGTGGAGCACATTGCCCGAATTCGCGCCGCCGGCAAGCAAATCGAGGAGATCACGATTTTCGCCGGCATCGAAGTCGACATCCTGGCCGATGGCGACCTCGATCTCTCCGACGACGTTCTCGCGCAGATGGACCTCGTGATTGCCAGCGTCCACTCCGTTTTCAATCAAGAACCGGCAAAGATGACCGAGCGCCTGCTCAAAGCCATCGAAAATCCCAACACTTCGATCATTGGACATCCCACCGGCCGCATCCAGCTTCGCCGCGATGCCTACGCATTCGACATGCACGCGATTCTGACCGCGGCCGCAAAACACAAAGTCGCCATGGAACTGAATTCTTATCCCGACCGCCTCGACCTGAACGACGTGCATCTCCGCCAGGCTAAACAACAGGGCGTGAAGATCGTCATCAACACCGATTCTCACCACACTTCGCATATGGAGAAAATTCGCTACGGCATTCTGCAGGCGCGCCGAGCATGGCTCACCAAAGACGATGTGCTGAATACGCTGCCCGCGCAGCAGTTCGCAAAAGCCATGAAACACGATTGGTGAACACGGCAGGCCCTGAATTGAACGCGGAGCCCCGGACGCCTCGTCCGGGAGACCGCTGACAAGCGTAGAATCAGCGAAGACGACAACGTTATGCCTGATCCGACTCCCGTCCCTCCGCCGAATCCGCCAACGCCACCGGCAGTTCCGGCCGGTCCAACCATCCAGATTGGCGAAGAGTTCGGTACCGCCAAGAAAAATCTTCCGCCCGCCAAAATGGTGCTGATCGCCATTGGCGTCGTGGTAGTCGTGGTGTTCCTCGTTTCCTTTCTGAAGCGAGCCAAGCCGCAGGCCTCAGGCAAGCTAGACAATGTGGTCGCCGTAGAAATTCCGGGGCAGACCTCGACTATGGTCGCGATGACCTTCACCCTTCGCAACACCAGCGACAAGGTGCTCTATGTGCATACAGTTCAAGGCTTGATCAAAGCAGCCAGTGGAGACTCCATGGAAGACGCAGTCTCCGCTGTCGACTTCGACCGATACTTCCAGGCCTTCCCCGCGCTCAAGAACGGCGCGCAGCCGGCTCTGTCACCGGAAGCCAAGATTCAGCCCGGCGAAACCACTGTGCGAACCATCATCGTGGCCTTTCCGATAACGTTGGACGCGTTCCACCGGCGCGATTCCACCAGCGTGGTCATCTGGCCTTATGACGAAACGGTGCCCGTTGTGTTGACCCCGTAGCCGGTGCCCGCTTGCGCAAATCCTCTGGAATGCGTTTCTATAACAGCATGAACAATCCGAGGCATTCTTTCCGTTCACTCGCGTTCGCGCTCGTTCTCGTCTTTTTAACTCTCTTCGCCGCCGCTGCACCCCCCACCCGAAGCAAAGTAAATACCTCTTCTATGTCGGCACCTATACCGAGGAAGGCGGCAAGAGCAAAGGCATCTACGCCTACCGCTATGACGCTGCGCACGGGCGACATCACGCCGCTGGGCCTGGCCGCCGAAACCACGAATCCGTCGTTCGTCGCGCTCGCACCCGAACGGGCGATTCCTCTACGCGGTGAATGAAGTTGGAAAATACAAAGGACCGAACAGCGGCGGGGTCAGCGCATTCTCCATCGACCGCGCCACCGGCAAGCTGACTTTCCTGAATGAAGTCGCCTCGCGCGGTGCCGATCCCTTGCTACATTACGGTCGACAGAACTGGGAAATATGTTCTGGTAGCGAACTACACCGGTGGCAGCGTCGCGGTCTTCCCCGTGCTCGCCGACGGCAAACTTGGCGAGGCCTCGGCCTTTGTACAACACACCGGCAAGGGCACGAACCCCGAACGGCAGGAAGGCCCGCACGCGCACTCCATCGATCTCTCACCCGATAACCGTTTCGCGATGGTCGATGATCTCGGCCTCGACGAGTTGCTGGTCTACAAGTTCGACACTGCCAAAGGGTCGCTCACTCCCAACGATCCGCCGTTCACCAAGATCGACGCCGGATCCGGCCCGCGCCACTTCGCCCTTCGCCCTGACGGGAAGTTCGCCTATGTGATCAGCGAAATCGCGCACACCGTGACGGTGTTCTCCAATGACGCGGCCAACGGGAAACTTAACAGCCCTGCAAACCATCACGACTCTGCCCAAGGACTTCACCGGCCGCAACGATGACGCGGAGATTGAAGTACATCCCTCCGGCAAGTTTCTCTACGCCTCCAACCGCGGCGACGACAGCATCGCCATCTATGCGATCGACCAAAGCAAGGGAACACTGACACAGGTCGGAATCGTTCCTACCGGAGGCAAAGAACCGCGCAGCTTCGAGATCGATCCCACCGGCACGCTCCTATTCGCGGAGAATCAGAAGTCCGACAACATCGTTGTCTTCCGGATCGACGCGCAAGACCGGCCAACTGACGCCGACGGGAAAGGTGCTGGAGGTAGGTTCGCCGGTCTGCGTGAAATTCGTCGCAGCGGAGTGACTTACAGTTAGAACGTAGCTAGCTACTTCTCTGCCGGCAGCATCCCGGATCGAAGGTGGATAAGCCGTTGCCAGCAACGTCTCTACGATTTCTTCTGAATGACCCTTGCGCCGCGCCAGGTGTGTGCTCGCGTCCGGCTTGATCTCGTCGTACTTCAGGCAAGTGATCGAGCCATCCACTTCGAGCACGGCCAGCGCGACCTGGTCGACAGCTGTTGATGCCGTGCTCGCGCAGCGCGCGATGCAATTCGTCCATGCTGACGCGCTCCCGCGCCATGTGCGATTCGATGATCTTGCCGTCGTGAACCAGCAGGCGACGGCTCGCCCTCAACCAGCTTGCGAAAGCGACGGTTGCCGCCCGCAACTTGCGCCACCAGATAATTCAAGACCAGCAGCGTCGCAGGCCGCGACCGCGCCGCCCAGCAGCGACGTGTCGGGCCCAGTCATCGCATTCTGTACGGAGTTCGACAGCAGGAGCAGCAGCGTGAGGTCGAACGGGGTCATCTGCCCGACCTCACGCTTGCCGCTTAAACGCACACCGATCAGCACCAGCAGGTAGATCACGCCCGTGCGCAGCACGATCTGCAGCAGCACGTGGCTGCCGGGGAAAAACGCTCCGGTCATGTTTATCTCGCATATCCTTGATCATCTTGCGCTAGTTCGCCGTTACCGGCACGGGAGCGCTCTTTGGCGTGCTCAAGTATCCCGTGGCCTTGTTTTTGTCGACCGTCCACACCACCAACTCAAACAGCAGGTGATCGCGGCCGGAGTAGAACTGAATGGGCTCGGAGACGTTGCGATCTTTCTTCTCGATCGTCTTGTCGTCGGAGGTCACGTTCAGCGTGAACTTGCCCTTCTTGGCGTCGGCCTTCTTCAGTTGCAGGCTCACGGTCGAAACCGGCTGCGGCTTGGCGCCCCTCAGCAGGGTGAACTCGTAGTAGTTGCGGTCGCCCTTATGCTTCAGAATTTCCAGGTCGCCGGCGGTGTGCGCGATCAATCCGCTCTGCACGCCGAGGTCGCCGATCGCGCTTTGCAGCTTGGCTTTGGTGGCTTCGAGATCGGCCTTGGTGGAGGCGACATCGGTCTTCACTCCGCCGACGTCGCGTCTTCACGCCGGCGATGTCTCCGGTCACCGCGCTGATCTGCGCCTTCTGTTCCTTCTCCAGCCGGGCCTCCGCGGCCTTCTGCTCGGCCTGCAACTCGGCGGTGCGCTGCGCCAGTTCCTTCTTGGTCATGCCGCCTGTCGGCCCAGCGTTTCTTCCTGCGCCTCCGCCGTCTGCATCGCGATTCTGCAGTTCTTTCACTTGCGCCTGGCTGGCGCTCAGATCGCTCGCCAATTTCTCGAGCGCCAGATGTGCGTGGCGTAGTGCGCATATCCGAAGCCGGCCACCACCAGAATCGCCAGCACCGTCAGAATCCACTTGCCGGCGTTCGACTGATCTTCCATATGCATCTGATCGCCTTCATCGGCCATACACTCTTCCTCCTCAGGAAGCAACAGAATGAATTGCAGGGATACATTTAATTGTTTAGCAGGACCACCACAGTGTCAATTGGCTCACAGGATGCTGAACGCGGCTTGACCGATGCGGCTCGTTCAGCGCCGCAGTGCCAACGCCTCCCGCAAAGCCGGCTCGGGATCGCGGCGAACCGCGGCCGCCGTCGGACCCAGACCGCTTCTCCGATTTTCTTGCGAGCAGCGGCCACCGAGGCCGGAACGCGGTGGTTCGGAAGCGATTGCGATCAGAGATTCCGATTTCACCATGCACGCATAGGCCAGCCGGGCGGGAAAGCCCGCATCATCCAGAAATCGTCCGTAGGCAAACCAGTCCTGCGGCGCTGGCAGCTGTCGTCGCCGGCCGAGTCGTCCAACTGCAGGGCGTGCTGGTAGAGCCGCAACGCCTCGTCCACTTTGCCAGCCTTGGCTTGCAGCGCTGCCTCATTCACGTCGGCCACGCTTTCCAGCTTGCCTGGCCCGTCTGCGCGGCCAGTTTTTCCGCCAGGTGATACGACTTCAGCGCCAGTTCAGTCTGCGAGGAACGCGCCTGGCAATCCGCCATGCGCAACACGATGGCGATGACTTTGTCCGGGCGCGGGACGATCCTGCGGCCGTCTGCCGCGCGACTTTTTCCAGAAACGCGTTGTAGTGCGATGCCGCGGCTTGCGCCTTGCCTTCGCGATCCAGTTCGTCCGCCAGATACAGATGCGCCAGCGACTGGCTCGGATCCGACGGCCAGCGCCTGGTCCCAACTCGCCAGCGCCTGGTCGGCATGGCCGCGCTGCAGCGCCAGCAATCCGCGATCGACCAGCAGATTGGCATCTTTCGGCGCGTACTTCAGCGATGCCTCGGTCAAGCTGAACGCCTCGTCGAACCGGTTCTGATCGATCAAGAACTGCAGCAGCGCCTGCCGCGGCGCCGGATCGGCTGGATTCGCCTGCATCGCCCGCCGCCAGGCGGCTTCGGCCTGTTGCGGCTGGCCATCTTCCATCGCTCGTGCGCGCCAGCCGCATCTGCAACGAGCTGTCGAAACGAATCGAGCGCCGCGGCGCGTTGCAAGTCCTGCAAATCATCGCGTGTGCAGCGCGAGATAATAGCGAGCCTGATCGACGCGTTCCCCAAACCAGCAGCAGCAGCGCCGGCCCACGCGCAGCGAACGCGCGCCAGAGCTGCTGCCCACAATCCATCGCCACGCGGCGGCAAATGCCCGCCGGCTTCCGCTGCAGCATCCGCAATCCGCTCGCGCGAATTGAGCAGCAGCGACGCGATCCGCCCATCGCGCAGCTTCCAGATCGCGCCATCCAGAATGAAGTGGTGAATGTTCACCAGCGCCGTGAAAATCAGAAAGCTGGCGGTGAAGTCGTGATGAAACGCGCGGCTGGCCAGCCACGGGCCCGGGAACAAACAACGCAATGCCGCCAACGATCAGCACCCCGAAATAGGCCAGCGGACGCCAGTTGTGCCTCTCTTGCTTGGCAGCCGTCGCCGTCGGCAGCTTCGCGGCGCGCATAGTAACTCGTGATCCACAGATACTGCGCGGAGTGCATCACGGCCAGCACGCCGGAGCTGTAACGGTTCTGCGGAATCTCCAGGCCTCTGATCAGCGAAATGGCCGCCGGCAGCAGGAACCATAAGAACTGCGACGAAAACAACGTGAGCGACGGAATCAGCTTTCGCCATCCCGTCGCACGCGCCAGCCGCGACAGCCCGAACACCGACAGCCCGACGAACGCCACCACCAGAATGACCTGCTCCCAGCGGCTCACGACCGCCGGAATTCCCAGCGACAGAAACAGCGGATCAGTCGACGGCCCGGTGTGGAAGCCGAGAAACAGAATCAGATACGAAACGACAAACGCGCCATATAACGCCCGCCGCGTGCTCTTGTCCGGATCGGCCCCCGCCCGGCGGGCGAACATCATGAACAGCCCGTAATTCTGTCCGCTGTAGTGCCACGGGCTCCACGTCAGATAGATGGTGAATATCCAGGGCAGAAGACGCAGCCAGAAATGCGACAGGAGCAGCGTCAGCACGATCAGCGCCGTGATGTGGACGGTGAAGATGCGGTATTTCTGGAAGTCTTCGGCGCGATGGTAGGCGCGGTAAATCGTCGCCATGTAGTGCGGATAGTTGAAGAACAACGCCAGCACGTAGAACGCAATCGACCAGGTGCGCGCGCTCGAAGCCAGCGAGAAATACGAAAGCAGCAGCAGCGGCGCCGACCACGCTCCGCAGCCCACGATCAAGTCGAGCCATGGATTGTAGATCCAGGGCGCTGGCTGTGCCTTCGAATTCTGTCGGAGTTTGCCATGTTTCGGTCACTGATTATGGTGAGCAAATTGCCACAATCTGTAGCCGCGCGGCAGTGATCGTCGCCGTAATAGGAACGCTAATAGGTATGTGGCTTGGACAAATTATAGGCGGAGGAATCGCAAGTCACGCGTAACTGGAAGAGTGCGACAGGCAGTAACGAAGGTAACGCGGGCGCGGCAATCGTCGCTATTCGAACTTCCAGCGCGTCGATTTGCTTTGGAAATGCTTTCTCCCACAGCCCGAACACGACCCGCGGGCGCACGGCGAAAACCGGCTCTTTCATCGAGAGAATGTCGTCCTTCATCTTGCCACATGTCGAACTTGTATTTCTTCTCGTAGACCGGAAGGAACTTGCGGCGCGCCGCGACGTCGGCGATCTCCGCGACGCCTTCGACGATGACCGCTTCGTGGGCATGCTCGGTGCACACGACGCAATTCGGGTTCTGCGCCAGGTTGCGCGCCTTGCGCGACTTGCTGCCGGTGCTGAACAGAAAGCGTCCGTCCTGCCACAGGCCCCAGACGACCATGGTGTGAGGCGTGAGGCGAGCCATCCGGATTCACGGTCGTGATCCAGTAGTTGTGCGATTTCTTCAGGCGCTGCTCGGCCCAAGACCACGGCAGCAGGCCTTTGGTGCCCTTGGGGAAGCCGTATCCGGGTGTGGCGATGCGGGAGGATTGGGGTTTGCGGGAGAGTGTTCTTTTTCGCTGTTGTCACAAGAAACGCTCCTGCACGGCCGTGCACAGACTCGTTTATGAGAATATGCGACTGAGAGATTGTAGCTTGAATGGAGATTGCCGAGGGCCTGGCGGTGAGTACAGCAGATATGTCGAAGAAGCCGCCGGGGTGGCGCGGTTGGTTTGTGCTGCTGGCGGGGTTCTATGGGGTTGTTTGCCGGGTTGTGCACGATCTTTGTGCTGGTCGTGACCGCTGCGGAAGGCTGGGTGGAACACGCCCAGGCCCAATGGCCGACCGCAACCGCGCGAGTCCAGAGATGCGGCTTGGATGTTTACACTCGCCGGTCGCAAGTCGTACTGGATCGACTGCAGCCTCAGCTACACGGTGCGCGGAGAGGATATTGTGTCCCACGTTCATTCGCAGACCATCCCAGCTCCACAACGAGTGATCTGGCAATCTCCCACGGGGCGATTCGAGCAACTGCAAGCGTGGGTGGATGAGCATCCCGAGGGAACGTCGATCGTGGTGCATTACGATCCCGCGAACCATAAGAAAGCAGCCCTCGTAACGACCGACATGCCGCTGGGCGGGCCGAGAACGCCAGACAATTTGAAGCTGCTGGGATTCTTTGCAGTGAGTTCGTGTGGTGCTGCTGGCGATTGCGCGAGTCGCACGCCGCGCGCTGTCCTCGTTCGCCGGAGCGGCTTAAACGTCACGCCTTTTCACGATAAGAATGCCACCGCTGGCATCGTTTCTTCGCTGAGTCACATCCGATTACGCTGACGCCGAAGTCATTTCCCCCGGACACTCCTCCGCAAATCATCGAAACGCGCGGCGTTCGCCGCTTCTTCCGACTGGCCAACTTTCCAGCATCTCGCGAACGTATCTCCAAACAAGATGTTGTTCTGAACCGCCGTCGCGACCCCCGGGAAGAAAACATCGAAATGATGTGCCAGCAGGTGCTCCAGCAGAACTGTTGCCACTGCCGCACGAAGGTCTTCATCGTCGTGACAGCCCCAGCGAGCTATAAATTCCCAGACCGCTTCGGGTTCCTCCGGGATGAGATCTTCGATTCGCATCATGCCTTGCCAGCGCGGATCGACTTCGCCATCGGGAGAGGCTTCGCCCGGCAAAATGGCTTCGACCTCGGCAATCATCTCCCGAGCGCTGTTGGGCATGCATAATCCCTTCACGGGCCATCACAAAAGCTAGAGATTCTTCTTCGTCCACTCATCAATGCGGTCCAGGGCCTGCTGCAGGTTCTCCAGCGAATTGGCTACGCTGAAGCGCAGGTAGCCTTCGCCGAATTCGCCGAACGCCGTGCCCGAGAAGCGCGGCGACTCCTGCTTGCTCCAGCAACGCATCGGCCATCGGCTTCGATTTCCATCCCGTCTTCGTGATGTTGGGGAACACGTAAAAAGCACCTTTCGGCATGCGGCAGGAAAAGCCTTTGATCTTGTTCAGCCCCGCCACGAAAACATCGCGGCGGCGCTGGAATTCGTCGCGCATGTGATCGACGGAACTCTGATCGCCGCGCGATGGCTTCAATCCCCGCAACCTGAGTAAAGCTCGCCGTGCAGGAATTTGAGTTCGTCATCAGCCGCGTCATGTGCGCGGCCAGGTCAGGCCGCATCACGCCGTAGCCCATGCGCCATCCGGTCATGGCGTAGGTTTTCGAGAAACCGTCGAGCAGAATGGTGCGCTCCTGCATCCCGGGCACCGACATGATGGAGAAATGCTGGCCTCCGTCGAACAGCAGGCGGCTGTAGATTTCGTCCGACAGGACCATGATGTTGCGGTCGCCGATCGATCTTCGCGATCTGCTCGATGTCGCGGCGCTCCAAAACTCCGCCCGTGGGATTCTCGCGGCGAATTCAAAATAATCAGCCGGGTGCGGTCGTTGATGAGCGCAGCCAATTCGTTCACGTCGAGCGAAAAATCCCGTTCCTCGCGCAATGGATGGGCACGGCGCGTCCGCCGACGTAATGAATCATCGACTCGTAAATCGGAAAGCCGGGATTGGGGTAGATGACCTCATCCCCCTCATCAATCAACGCCAGAATCGTGAAGAAAATAATTGGCTTGCCGCCGGGAACCACCACCACCTCTTCGGGCGTAACTTTTACGCCGCGGGTGCGGCTGACGTATTCGGCGAGCGCCTGACGAAGCTCCGGCAGACCAGCGGACGGGCCGTAATGCGTCCAGCCTTTGCGCAGGGCGTCAATCCCGGCTTCCACTACATTCGCGGGCGTGTCGAAATCCGGCTCGCCGATTTCGAGGTGGATGATGCTCTTGCCCTGGCGCTCCAGAGCGCGCGCTTTGTTCAAAACTTCGAAAGCGGTTTCGGTGCCCAGGCGCGACATGCGGCGGGCAAGATGCAATTCGTGTTGGGTGGTTGGTGGCATGGATGACAAAACTCCTGAGCAGGCCAAACGGCACATTATACGCCCGCGCCATATGAACACGGGTCGCGCGCAAACGGAGTAAACTCACCGCAAGCTGGCCAGAGGAGGAATCGATGAACTCCTATCCCGACGAACTTTATGCGCACCAGGAATGGGCCGATGCCGAGCACTGGCGCGCCTTCGAGGCGCATGCCGCGGCGCTCGAAGACCAAGCGATCCGCGAGCGATTGCTGCACATTCACCTGGCGCAGCATGGGTTCCTGTCGGTAGCGAGTCCGCAGCGATCCGACTTCGCCTTCAAGAAGCTTGAGGACTTTCCTTCGATGGTGTATCTGAAGCAATACGCGCGGCAAGGTCTCGATGACATCAATGCGTTATTGAAGAAGACCGATGACGAGCGGATGGAAGAAGTAATCGAAGTGCACCCTTGCCCTGTTCCTATGGCCGATGCTCGCTGTGACCATCGTAGGGACGGAACTGGGCCTGCAGTGGCGGGCGATATTCCCGCTCAGAAAAGCTGTACCGGCCGCTGGCTGAATCGAGAATTAAACGGTGAGGGAACCTTATTCCGAGACGCTGTGTTCTTCGTTCTGCGAGCGCAAGACGCGATCGACGGAGTAGGGCGCGCGGCGGCTGGGTTCGTGATAGTGGCGGACCTGCATTTCACCGAGCAGGCCGATGGCGAGCAGATTCAAGCCGCCGAGCAGCAGGCCGAGAGCAGCCATCATCAGCGGGCCGTGCGCGGCCATCACCGGCACATGGCGCAGAAATTTTTCCACGCCCAGCCAGAGCACAATGGCGCTGCCGCCGAAAATGCTCATCATGCCGAAACCGCCGAAAAAGTGCAGCGGGCGCGACAGATAGCGCAGCAGAAAGCGAATCGTCAGCAGATCGAAGAACACGCGGAACGTGCGCGTGATGCCGTAGTGCGAAACGCCGCGCTCGCGGTTCACGTTGCGGATGGGCACTTCGCAGATCGTCGCCCCATGCCACGAGGCCAGCGCCGGAATGAAGCGGTGCAGTTCGCCGTAGAGCGGCACCTGCTCCAGAATGTCGCGGCGGTAGGCCTTGAACGTCGTGCCGAAATCGTGAATGTCGACGCCGCTGATCTTGGCCATCATCCAATTCGCGATGCGCGAAGGGATGCGGCGCATCCAGAAATTGTCGACGCGCACCTTGCGCCATCCGCTGACAATGTCGTAACCGGCCGCAATCTTTTCCAGAAACAGCGGGATGTCGTTGGGATCGTGCTGCAGATCGCCATCCATGGCGATGATGTACTCGCCGCGGGCATGGTCGAAACCGGCTGCCAGCCCTGCGGTCTGGCCGAAGTTGCGGCGCAACTTAACCACTGTCACGCGGCTGTCGACGGCCGCGATTTCGCGCAGCATGGCGAACGTGTGATCGTTCGAACCATCGTCCACCAGCACGATTTCGAAGGTTTCCCCGTGCGCCTCCATAACCGCTTTCAGGCGGTCGTAGAGGTCGGTGACGTTCTCCTGCTCGTTGTGCAGCGGGACGACGATGGAGTACTTGGGCACAGTCCTTTTATTATAGACCGATACAGCGAAAAACAGTTCTCAGTCCCCGGTTCTCAGTTCTCAGTTGGTTACCCTTGGCCAGGGATGCGGAGCCTGTCTGAGAACTGCCAGCTAAGAACCGAGAACTCGGTTCTCAGCCCTGCTCTTTGAGCTTCAACCGCGATTTGTTCTCTTCCATGAACGCCTTGATCTCGTTGGCGGCGCCGAGCAGGCGGTTCCATTGCTCGTAGTAGAGAGTGACAGGAAAACGGCCCAGACCGTAGACGCTGACTCCGCCTTTTTCACCGACTTTGAAGATCAGGTCGCCGCTGCGCTTCTTGGTTTCGACTTCTTTTTCCAGCTGAGACAGTTTCGCTTTGAGTTCTTCGTAGGTTGGTTCTGACATGCTTCCCTCGCGTTTGGATTAAGTACGATGCCAGGATTTGGCCCGGCGGCATAAATAAATTCCTTGTCTATAGTAACTTGTCGGTCATTGCATTGCGGTGGATAACCGTTATAAGCTGAAGAGCATCTAATGCCAAAGCCAGGAAATCGTGGTCTTGGATTAGTTTATGCGTTTGTGGGTGAGATGGTCGGCGTGGCTCGCACTGTCCCTGATGTTGTGGACAGTGGCGGCAGAGTCTACCCACAACTCACCCCAACCAGACAGAAGCCGCCTCCTGCTCGATCTGCCTGGTGGCGCACAGCGCCAGTCCCACAGTAAGTACTGCCACGGACAGCTCCGGTGTTTGCTGCCATCGGTCTGCTGCGCGAAGAAGACGTCATTGCGAAGTCCCGGTTCGATTTTTCGAACCTCGGGCATTCGTGGTCCTCCTGCCCTGTAGGGATTCCCACAGATCAAAATGATCCGGCTCGAGGTTTTGCTCGAGGCCGGGCCATATCCCTATTTCTTCCTTTTCATACAGGAGGACATATGCCTAATTTTTCTACCAGGCGCTTCGCCGCATTGGCGGCGTTCGGAGTATCTCTTGCAGTCACATTCGCGGGCGCTCAATCCGTCGGTAATTCCGGCTCGATCAACGGCACCGTGGTTGATCCGACGGGCGCGGTCGTCCCCAAGTCCACCATCGAAATCCGCAACCCCGTCAGCGGGTTTGATCGCTCCACCACCTCAGACGCATCAGGAAATTTCGCCTTCACCAACATCCCCTTCAACCCTTATCACCTCGTGGTCACTGCGGACGGCTTTGCGGCCTCCGTGCAAGATGTCGAGCCGCGCTCGGTCTGTACCCATCAATGTCTCGTGAAATTGTACGTGGCGACCTCAACCACGTCCGTAACGGTCGAGGCTAACGGCGGAGATTTGGTTGAGAACGACTCCACTTTCCATACTGACGTAGACAGGAATCTGTTCGACAAACTTCCTTTGGAGAGCGCATCCTCGTCGCTGAGTTCGCTGGTTACGCTCTCAACCCCGGGCATCGCTGCCGATTCTAACGGCCTGTTCCATGGACTCGGCGATCACGCGGAGAATTCGTTCTCCGTTGATGGCCAGCCCATCACCGACCAACAGAGCAAAGTGTTTTCGAATCAGATTCCGCTCGATTCGATCCAATCGATGGAAGTAATCTCGGGTGCACCGCCGGCAGAATACGGGGGCAAGACCAGCGTCGTCATTGTTGCGACTACGCGCTCGGGCCAGGGCGTAACCACACCCCACGGCAGTGTGACCACTTCCTACGGATCGTTTGGAACGTCCACACTGGCAGCTGAGGTTGCTTACGGCGGTAAGAGTTGGGGAAATTTCATCTCCGCGGGTGGCTTGAATACCGGACGCTTCCTCGATCCGCCAGAATTCACGGTCCTGCACGATAAAGGCAACGAAGAAAACCTGTTCGACCGCGTCGACTACCAACTTTCGACGGCCGACTCGATTCATCTGAACCTGGGGTACAGCCGAAGCTGGTTCCAGACACCGAACTCCTTCGATGGGGAGAATGCAACGCCGTGGAGCGGACTGGACGGGGTTGATGCGCAGGATGTAAACAACTACGGAGGCGTCGCTCCCAATGGTCTTGTCGTTGGGGCGACCGACCAACGCTCCAAGATTGGCACCTTCAACATCGCCCCGTCGTGGACACGGCTGCTGAGTACGAACGCCGTATTCACTCTGGGTGCATTCGTGCGGCGCGATGACTACAACTACTACCCCAGCAGCGATCCTTTCGCTGACCTCGGCCCTCCGGGTCTGCAAAGCCAGTCAGTAGGGCAGAACCGGACGCTCACCAACGCCGGGATTCGGTCCGACATCTCCTACGTCAAGGGCATCAACAACATCAAGGCCGGAGTCACCTACGAACAGACTTTCTCAACGAAAACGACACCCTAGGCATCGTCGACCCAACCTACAACGCCCCCTGCATAACATTTTCGAACGACCAGCAACAGTACGTGGCCGCACCCGGGTCGGGAATTACTGACCCGACGGAATGCGCTGGAACTCTTCAGGCAAACATTGCCGCTAATCCGAATGCGCCGGCCTCGGCGCTTTATCCCAATTTCAACCCGACGCTGCTACCGTACGACTTGACCCGCGGCGGAACGCCGTACGACTTCAACGGCCACACCGACGTGAAGGAGCTCGCGTTGTACGTGCGGGACAACGTCACCAAGGGAAACTGGTCGTTGAATCTTGGCTTGCGTGGCGACCTTTACAACGGTGTCGACCGTCGCGCGCCAGGCCGAGCCCCGAGTTGGTGTTGCGTACAACATCAAGAAGACCAACACCGTGCTTCGAGTTTCGTACGCGCGCACGCTGGAATCTCCTTTTAACGAGAATCTGGTTCTTTCGAGTATCGGATGTGAGAATGCGGTCTTGTCTCCGCTTCTTCTCTGTTCGCCCGGAGCGAGCGGGGCATTGAATCCGGGCTTTCGCAACGAGTTCCATGCTGGCGTTGAGCAGGCGTTCGGGCGGTTCCTCGTATTTTCCGGTGAGTGGATCACGAAATACACACACAATGGCTACGACTTCAGCGTGCTCGGCAACACTCCGATCACTTTCCCCATTGAATGGCACAACTCAAAGATTCCCGGCTATGCCGGGCGCGTGAGCGTGCCCGATATCCATGGCTTCTCGGCGCTAATGGTTTTTTCCAGCGTAGCGGCACGATTTTTCCAACCCCAGATCGGCGGAGCGGGCGCGACAGTGGCGACTGCCGCAGGACTTCCCTTCCGCATTGACCACGACGAGAAGTTCAATCAGACCACCCACTTCCAATACCAACCCTGGAAGCACGGCCCATGGACAGGCTTCAACTGGCGATATGACAGCGGCCTGGTCGCCGGCAACGCACCCTGCTACGGAATCGGCCCGAGCAACGACTGCCCGCAATCCACCACGATCGGCGGCCAGCCAGCGGTTTTATTGCAGGATGTTTTTGGAAACCCGTTAAGCGCCGATCAGGAATCCCAGGCCGGGTTTACCTGCAATGGCGTTCGCGCAACCCCCACCACGGCGTTGCCCTCCGCATGCCTGGCCTCACAGTTCGGCACAAGTCTTATCCACGTGCCGCCGGTCGGCGCGGAGAATGACGACCACAATCCACCCCGCATCGCCCCGCGCAATCTCTTCGACGTTCGCTCGGCCACGATAACCTCTTTCGAGGCGACAAGTACAAATGGAGTGCGCAACTCACGGTCATTAACGTGACCAACAAGTACGCTCTCTACAACTTTCTCTCTACGTTCAGCGGCACGCATTACGTAACGCCGCGAACACTAACCGCGCAACTGGTGTTTCATTTCTAATGGGCGAATCGGCACAGCTGAAAAGGCGACCCGTGAGGGTCGCCTTTTTTCTGTGCGGAAATTCGCTCTCAATATTTGTCCGACAGCCCCGGCGTAATCAGTATTTCCCGCGAAACACCACCTTATTGATGTCCGGCCAGAACTCTTTCACCATGTTGAACACGCCGTCCAGGACTACCTGCGTTCCCCAGCGTTGGTATGTCTTCACCCAAGGGTTGGCTTCGGCAGGATAATACGCGTTGCCGATGCCCGCCGCCCCACCGGCCCCCACGATCTCCGAAAGATTGAAAGTGTTTTTCCCCGAGTTAGTCCGGGTGATGAACAGCCGGCTCAGCGCATAACCGGAGCGCTTGGTGAATCCACCTCTGCCCATCGTGTAGTATCTCGGGTCTTCTCTTGTCGCCCAGGGGACAATGGCTTCCGCCATGTAGTTCTCAATGCCGGTGTCAGCAAAGACATGCCAGTAGTATTTACTGTAGCCCTCAGCGCCTTCCCCAAACGACGGCTGCGACTTGCCGGCCATGTCAAGCCCCGAGAGCGCCGCCACGAAAATGAAATCGGAGTAGTCGAACGTGTCCTGGGTCGCCAGCCACATTTCGCTCTTGAAATTCAGCGGGGGCAAATGGGCATTCGCACTGACCGCACGGTAATTCGGAACGATCCCCAGAATTCTCTTGCCTTGTTTCCCATAGTCCTCATCGGGATTCGCTGCCGTCGAAGAGCTGACTTGAGCCTTCGGCTCATCAGGCGCCGGGGACTTTCCATCTGCGGTTGCGGGGGTTTGCGCTGGCTCCTGGCCTTGCGAAACATCCGCTTGCCCAAGATCGGTCGGCGCAATACTGCCCGCCACCGAAACCGCGTCTAGACTCGGTGTTAACGTTCCATCTCGCGATTGTTCGCGCGCACTTGTTGGTTCCTGAGCCTGTAAAGACACCGTTCCCAGCATCCCGGCCACCACTACCCCCGTGCAAACCCATCGAATCACTTTCAAACCTCCACCCCACATCCCTAATTTGCGCGCACTCCGGCCTCAGCTGCCGTGTCTTTCAACAATTCCTTCAGCAACCACAATTGGATTGTTTCGACGGGCGTTTGGATGCACGTTGGCGGCAGAAAACCGTAGGTATGAAATCTCGAGGGTGGGAGTTACTTCGGTGTTTCCTGCTGAGATTTCCGCAACTTTTTCTGCAATTGCCGCTCGTGTCTCTTCTGCAATGATTCGTGAATATCGGGCCAGAACTCCTTCAACTCGTTTCCAAGCGCGTCGAGGCCCATCTGCGTTCCCCAGTCGTTGAAATTCCCGGAAAAGTTCCGATCGGAGGCGGGATAATAAACATTGGAAATGCCAATCGCGACTGCGTTGCCAGCAAACTCAGGTATGTTGAACATGTGCCTCCCGGAGTCTTTCCGGGCGATCACAAGCCGGTCGATGGCATAGCCAAAGCGGTGCGCAAACGACCCCCTTCCCAATCGATAGTAGCGAGGATCGATTTTCAGGATCGTGGGGAAAACGCCGCCCACCATGATGTTGCCATCCACTTGATCAGCGAAAGCCGCTCCATACCGCTTCGCATATCCCTTGAACCCCTGTCCGAACCCAGGATCAGAATTTGCCGCCTGGTGAATGCCCGCCACAATACCCACGAGCGTGAACTCATAGGGGTCGAACGAACCTTTTGCCGCCATGGAGAACTTTTCCTTCCAGGAGACCGGCGGCACGTGCCCTTCACCATCCACGGTCAAGTAGTTCGGCATTACATAAAACATCCGGTCATCTTTTTTCTTGGCATCTTCCTTCTTGGCATCTTCCTTCTTGGCATCTTCGCTCTTCTTTGTGTCTTCGTTCTTCTTGGCGTCTTGGTTCTTATTTGCGGCTTGAGCCGCGCTGTTTTGACCCTGAGAATTCTGGGCGGCCGGCTGGTCCCCGGGCTTATCCTGCACCGGAGGATTGGCCGCGGGCGCTTGTCCGGACTGGGCGGGGTCTGAGGTTCGGGTCTGTGAGGCGTTTTGAGCTGCGCAAAAAGCCGCGGTCCATAAAAGCGACAAGGTCAGCAGGCCTACACGTGCAAAAGGGCTCAGTCTGAAATTCAATTTCAAATTCAAATTCAAATTGATTATGGCTCCAGTTCCATCGGATCGAGATGCCGCCAAGGCAATGCTCGCGGTCTACTGTGGCAGTCCCTTCTCTGCAAACAGCAGCTCCTTTGCAAGCATGCCAGCCCCGTACATGCCTGGGTTCAACGAATCGTCCGCCAGATTCTGCGATCGGTTTCCCCGCTCGCTCCACGATGATTTCCGCGCACCGTTCACGTCGCAAGCCACGGACGTTCTCTTTCCACTTTACCAGTAAGATGCAGTTGCGGGCGAGAAGGCCGCCCCAGGCCAAGCGTTTTCAGACGGATAACGGCGGGCCGTGATGATGGTGATGATGGTAATGATACTTCTCGCGCTTCACCGGCAGGGTGTGGCGTTAGAGGAGGTGCGCTGCGATCAGTCTTCGCCAACCCGTTCCTGCTCACCCGCGAAGCGAACATGCTGATGCGTATAAGAATTGTTTTGGTGAGCATCCACCACGGCGACCGCCGCCTCGTTGACCACTACTTCCACGGTACGCTCCAGCACCTGCACAGGCCGGCTCATACCCGTTTGCGAAGACGCAGCGCCGCTCAGCACCGTTCTTTCCGCAGTTCTATCAGAACGCAAACGGCCGCGAGACAGTGACAGCCGTCGCCCAGGGATTGTAATCGTGGTCACAGTTCGCATGGCCATGAAAGGGCTCCGTGTTGGAGCGAACTTCGTCCTGTGGAGTAGAATCCCTTGCTGGACTAGCACTCGAATCGTCGTGACCGCAACCGCATTCTCGCCTAACCATTCTTCCGAGACGATCGGCCACACTTCGCCAAGAATAGTATTCTCTTCCATACGAACTCTTGCGATCGTGTTTCTCGCCAGCGGACTCCTCTGCTTCGCGCAGAGCGGTGACCAAAACACGCACCCGTCCGGATCGGTCCCTCCTCAGCCGATCTCAAAACACTCTCAAGCCGACGCTCCGTCCTTCACTTTCAAGGTCGTCACCCGCATGGTCATCGTGGAGGTTGTCGTCCGCGACCGCGAAGACAATCCAGTCAGAGACCTCACCGCCAAAGATTTGAAAGTCTTCGAGACGATTGGCGATTCAAAAGAACTGCCCGAGAAGATCGCTTCGTTTCGTCCCGTAACCGAGACTCCGGCCGAGAGCGCAGACAAGTCCAAAGGCATCGTCTTAGGCTGGCTGCACAAGTCCTACTGCGCGCTCATCGGAGCCTACGAACTGTCGTACTATCTCTCCCCGGAGACTCGCAAAGATGGCCTGCACCGCATCTCCGTCACCACTTCGCGAGAAGATCTGACTCTCTATTTTCGCCCTGGCTACAAAATCGAAGCAGACAAACCAGTGGAGGTCCAGTCCGGCGAGCTGGCCATTCCGCAAGCCAACCCTCAACTGCAAGAACAACAAGCGATGGAAGCCGCCCGACGGAAGCGCCCAGAACTGGAAGTGCCTCTGATCGCGTGCTACGACACTCTGAAAACCACGGCGTTCCAGTTGGGCCTTCACAAGTTGCGCGCCAAACAAGGCGAAGCTTATGAGTTCGTCGTGCCCGCCAGTTATTTTGCCTCGCTTCCTGAGGCCGACCGCAACCTCCCCGTCCAGCTCGATTACTCCCTCTGCACCTTTGAATATGGCGGGCATCCCCTCAACCATTTTGACGGAACGGCAGTGGCTGGCACGACCCTGGAAGAGAGCCAATCGATCAGCGCCCGCGGATTCGCCCAAACCATCACATTTGAGCCGCAACCAACTGACAGAAATGCACTTTCAGCCCGGCTCGTGGTTCGCCATCGCAACACAGGAGCGCTCGGTTCGGGCGAGATCCTGTTGCTCCCTCTGAGCAGAGATAGCTTCCCGGTTCCGATTCCTGAAGGGCAAACAAACTCCCTTTTCGGAACGCCGACTCGCGATACGCCCCTCGCCTTGTGCGGCGACGTCTACGACTTAGCCCCGTGGACCACGCACCTTCCACGCTTCTCCGAGCTCGACGCCATGGCCCCGATCTACGCGACTTCTCTCGGCGTTTACTCCCGCTTCTTCACCCTCGGCATTCCCGACGTCACCAGCCGCACGGAATGGTTTGGCGTGAACTACTGGGGAGTCTTCGGAGTCGATCGGCCCGGTAAGTACGAGTTCGATCTGCTCTCCGACGATGGGGCCAAGGTCTACATCGATGAAAAACTGATCGTGAGTGACGACACCCTTCACTCCGCTCAGGGTTCTCGGGGCAAAGTCCAGCTTGCTGCCGGCGCACACGATCTTCGCGTCTCCTACTCCCAGGGGCCTCGCACCGAAGTAGCTCTGGTTCTCCTGGTGAAGCCTCCGAAACGATCCTGGCGCTTATTCGATGTGAGAGACTTCCCGAACCCAGAGGATTCATCCGCGCAAAGAAAGAAGCTGCCTCTGCCGGAACAATGACCCTCGCACAAAGTCAGTGACCCTGCGCACTGAATTCCGTGATCAGGAATTTCGGGGCGTCCAAAGTAAACGCGCGTCATTTACGCCGCTTCCCCTTCCCTGCTAACATCATGTGTTTACCACCCAACCAGCAACCAAATCTGAGTACGCCTTCATAAACACTACGGAGGAAACATGACAATTAAAGTCGGCATCAACGGCTTCGGACGCATCGGCCGCAATGTTTTTCGCGCTTCGCTCAAAGACCCCAACATCGACATCGTCGCAGTTAACGACCTGACGGATCCGAAAACGCTGGCTCACCTGTTGAAGTACGACTCGGTGCTGGGCAACCTTTCGAATCAGGTTTCCGCTGGACCCGACAGCATCACGGTCGACGGCAAGACCATCAAAGTTTTCAAAGAGAAAGACCCGGCCGCGTTACCCTGGGAATCCGTGGGCGTACAGGTCGTCGTCGAGTCGACTGGCCGCTTTACCGATGCCAATGACGCCAAGAAGCACCTGCGCGGGTCAGTGAAAAAGGTTATCATCTCGGCTCCGGCGAAGAACGAAGACATCACCGTCGTGCTGGGCGTGAACCATGACAAATATGACGCCGCCAAGCATCACATTATCTCGAACGCATCCTGCACCACGAATTGCCTGGCTCCGGTGGCGAAGGTCCTCAACGACGAATTCAAAATCGTCTGCGGCACCATGACCACTATTCACTCCTACACCAACGACCAGGTGATTCTCGACTTTCCGCACAAAGACTTGCGCCGCGCACGTGCCGCAGCACTCAACATGATTCCCACCACAACTGGAGCGGCCAAGGCTCTGAAGTTGGTCATTCCGGAACTCGGTGGCAAGGTCGACGGATTCTCCATGCGCGTGCCCACCCCCAACGTTTCAGTGGTCGACTTCGTGGCCTGGGTGGAAAAGAAGACGAGCAAAGAAGAAGTGAATGCCGCGCTAAAAAAGGCAACTCAGGCAGGACCGTTGAAGGGCTATCTTTCCTACGAGGAAGAGGAACTGGTGTCGTCGGACTTCAAGGGCAACTCCTTCTCCTCCATCGTGGATGCGCCCATGACCCTGGTGGTCGGCGGCAACTGCGTCAAGGTGATCTCCTGGTATGACAACGAGTGGGGATACTCCTGCCGCGTGCGCGACCTGATCAACTATATGGCCAGCAAGGGCCTGTAAAGATACAGTTGTCATCCTGAGGAGGGCGCAGTTTGCCCTCCGAAGAGCTTGCCCTGAGGCGAAAGCCAAAGGGACCTTGGCGAGCCGCGCGAATCGGCCGCGCTTTTTGCGGCCGAGTAAATCGCGCGTTTGGCTCGCATCCTTAAATCGCCTGCGAAAAAAGGACGACCAGCCATGTCCAAACTTTCCATCCGTGATCTTCCCCTCCACTCGAACCGCATTTTCATGCGCGTCGACTTCAACGTGCCTCTCGAAGACGGCCGCGTCATGGACGACACCCGCATCCGCGAAACCTTGCCCACCATCGAATACGCCCTCCGCCATGGCGCCCGCCTCATCCTGGCCTCGCACCTCGGCCGGCCTAAGGGCAAGCCCAATTTGAAGCTCAGTCTCAAGCCCGTAGCCGAGCGCTTGCGCATGCTGCTCGACAAAGAATTGGCGCGCGGCGAAAACGTAGGCTTCTGTCCCGAGTGCGTCGGCCCCGAAGCCGAGGAAGTCGCAACCCAGCTCGAAATGGGCCAAACCCTTCTGCTGGAGAACCTCCGCTTCCATGCCGAAGAAGAAGCCAATGACGAGAAGTTTTCCAAACAACTGGCCAAGCTTGCCGAGTACTACGTCAACGACGCCTTCGGCACCGCGCACCGGGCGCACGCTTCAACCGTCGGCATGACGAAGTTCGTGAAACAATCCGCCGCCGGACTGCTCATGGAAAAGGAACTGAAATATCTGGGCAAGACCCTGGAGCATCCTGAAGAACCCTTCGTCGCCATCCTGGGCGGCGCCAAAGTCAGCGACAAAATCGGTGTCATTCGCAATCTGATGGACAAAGTGCAATCCCTCATCATCGGTGGCGGCATGGCCTACACCTTTCTCAAGGCTCAGGGACAAGAGATCGGCAAGTCGCTCCTCGAAGCCGACAAAGTCGAACTCGCCAAGGAACTTCTCGCCGAAGCCAAGAAGCGGAATGTGAAAATCCTGTTGCCCATCGATCACGTCGTCGCGCTCAAGCCCGAGGCCAACGCCGTAATCCAGCAAATTGGCGAAGGCCAGCCCATCCCGGCCGACAAAATGGCGCTCGACATTGGGCCGAAGACCATCGAACTTTTCTCTGACGAAATTTCAACCGCACGCACCATTCTGTGGAACGGCCCCATGGGAGTCTTCGAAGTCCCAGGATTCTCCCGCGGAACCTTCAAAATTGCCCACGCCATTGCCGACAATGGCGGCGCAGTTTCGATTGTGGGCGGCGGCGATTCCGTCGCGGCCGTGCACGCCGCCGACGTCGCCGACAAAATCACGCACATCTCTACCGGAGGCGGCGCATCGCTGGAATTCCTCGAAGGCAAGAAACTCCCCGGAGTAGAAGCCCTCACGGATAAGAAATAAAACAAAAGTATCTTTCCACTTCTCCCATTCCAAATTGAAAAGGCTGACTCATGCGAAAAAAAGTAATGGCCGCAAACTGGAAAATGAACAAGACCCCGCCCGAGACGCGCGATTATTTCCGCGAGTTCCTTCCCATGGTCGCCGGTCACGACCGCGACGAAATCGTGGTCTGCCCGCCCTACACGGATGTGGACGCCGCCCTCGAAGCGCCCGCGGCAGCAACGTCGCCATCGGCGTGCAAAATGTTCACTGGAAAGCCGACGGCGCCTACACCGGCGAAATCTCCGCTCCAATGCTGTTGTCTCTGGGAGTCACCCACGTCATCGTCGGCCACTCCGAGCGCCGCCAGTATTTTGGGGAAACCGACGACACCGTGAACCTGCGCCTGAAGGCCGCGCTGGAAGCTGGCCTTACTCCCATCTGCTGCGTAGGCGAAGTCCTCGAAGAACGCGAGGCTGGACTCACCGATGATGTTCTCCGCCGCCAGTGCGTGCGCGCCTTCCATGCGATTTCTGCCAAGAAGGCCGCGAAGCTGATCGTCGCCTATGAGCCGGTCTGGGCCATCGGCACCGGCAAAACTGCGACGCCAGAACTCGCCGCCGCCGCCGCCGCCGTAATCCGCCGCGAAGCCACCGAAGTATTCGGTGAAGAGTTTGCCGCGCAGTTGCGCATTCTGTACGGCGGCTCAGTCAAACCCGACAACGTTATCGCCCTCATGGCCCAAGAAGAAATTGACGGCGCCCTGGTCGGCGGAGCCTCGCTCGACCCCAAATCGTTCGCGGCTCTGGTGAATTACTAAGGCGCAGTTCAGAGGCGCCCGGTTTCCGTCCTAAGACGCCAGGCTCTGCCTCACGAACCGACGACAGACTGCGATAACATCGGCCAATGGCAAATGAGTCAGCGGTGATCATACCAATCCCTGAAGTTGAGCCGATTGTCGGCCCGCTGCGATTGCAATATGACCGCGCAGCCAGTCTCGGCGTGCCCCGCACACATCACTCTGCTTTATCCCTTTCGTCCGGCGGATACCGTGACCGACGAAATCACGACTCTAAGAGAAGTTTGCGCGTCGATCTCGGCGTTCTCATTCTCTTTCACCGAAGTCCGCCGGTTTCCAGCAACGGCCTATCTACATCCGGACAAATCTGAAGCGTTTGCCCAAATTGCGGAAGCTTTGGTGAAGCTCTGGCCCGATTGCAAACCGTATGGTGGAGCGTTCAGCGACATAATTCCGCACCTGACAGTGGCCGACAAGGTTAACTCCAAAACACTGGACGAAGTTGAGTCCTTTCTTCGGCCTCAACTGCCCATCAAATGTGTTGCCAGGGAAGTTCTTCTTATCGCCTGCGACGATGCAGGAATGTGGTCGACAATTGCGAGATTCCCTCTTTCCGCAAGGCAAACGTAGCTGTCTGGTCCGCTCTATCTTCGTCCGATCGCCATGATATGCGCGCTGGCCCCGAGCACTGAAGGTTCGCGCTCGACTTTCCGCACCGCACCCATCAAGCGCCCGCGCTGATGAGGATCGTTCCACAGCCGGTCGAAGTCGCGCGCCAGCCAACCCGGCCCTTCGATGGCCGCGATCTCCACCACCTGAAATCCAGCCGCCAGAAAGTCCCGCGACAGTTCGCCGGGCCGATGAAAAAAAGCATCGGTGAAATAAATCGGATTGCCACTGGGGTTGCGGTGCTGACCTTCCTCCAGATCGCGAGCCAGAATCGAAGCGAACGCCGGGTCATCGAAGAATCCCGCTGACAGCGAATCGAACAGCGACGCAAATCGGCTGATGCCCGCGCCCCACACCAGCCCTCCCGGACGCAGCACGCGCCGAGCCTCCTTCAGGCAGGCGAGCCGGTCTTCCCTTTCGACCAGATGGTAGAGCGGCCCCAGCAGTAGAACCGCGTCCGCCGTAGCGTCCGCCTGAGGCAAGCGTCGCGCGTCGCCAACCTCAGCACTCGCCAGCGGAAGCTCAGGTTGCCGCGCCGAAGCCACCCGCGCCTGCTCCACATGCTTCGCCACAGGATCAATCAAATGCACCTGATAGCCACGCGCAGCCAGCCAGCACGCATAAACCCCAGCGCCCCCTCCCGCGTCGACCACCGTGGCCGGAACCGCCGGCAGATGCCGCAGAATCAGTTCCTGAGTGCGCTCCTGTTCCAGCCGAAACCACCCGCTACGCAGCCGTGAGGCCTCGTCCTGTTCGTCGTAGTAATGAATAATCTCGTTGCCGGATTCGTGATTGCTCATAAGAGATCAAGATAAGAAGTCATTCCCCGGAAGACGGTTAGAGAAACTCGTCTAATAAAAAAAACGCAAGCTAGCGACCGCACCGAAGTGGTGAGTGTACCCGATTGCAATCGCCGATTGCCGTCGTCGATCAAAAGACCCAGCGGGCCGACACCCGCGTCCGCACTGCTTTACTATAATAAAACGCTGCCTGCTTCTTGAGGTTCAAGACTGTGGGGAAGTGGTGGAACTGGCAGACACCATCTACCTGCATAGCTTTAGCAATTCTTCACCAGCTGCTGATAATAAATCTTCTACCTTTCGCCCCAATCACTTCCGACGATGTCCAGCGGAACGGCCAGTAGAAGCCAGTAAGCCCCGGATGCAGGCAGTCAGTGCAAAATCCGGTGCAGTCATCTTCGGCCCGATTTACGGGGAAACCAACTAGGACAAGGCTCCGGCGGCGCCTCGTGAAGTGAATTTGCTAAGTTGCAATCATTTTCCAACGGCCTTGTGCCGTGACAGGGCGACAATGAGATGTAACCAATTGAAATCAAAACGGTGTCGGCAGACGTCGTCTGATACAAAAAGGAACCACAGGTCGCTTCTTATTGTCCCCTTAACGTCCCCAGAATTGAGGCTGCCAAATTCGATCAACACAAGTCTATTCCGATGAACAACCGAAAAACTTCCGACTTGCCCGTCACTTGGGACCGACGAGAAACCAGTGCCGTCATTACAAGGTCCCCTGGTTCCGCCTCGTCGGGAGCTCAATGAACGAAGCCCGCTTCGCCTCGCGGTAGACCGTCCACGTGGCCGTCCCGGCTGCCGGGTACCGCTGGAAAACGCCCGCGTCCGCGCCTGCCAGCGCCACTCGAATCCGATGCCCCTTTCGCAACAGCACGCATGTGGGAAGCAGTGAGAAACGGATACTCGCTGCCTCGCCCGGTGTCATGGGCTCCGCATCTTTTCGCAGCAAACTATGCGCCGGGCTTATCGGCTCGTAGGGCAGGCTTTTCGGGTCAACCTCTTTCCGGTTCATCACTCGAAAAATGCCTTCATCCACATGCGTCACCCGCCCCTCCGGCGAGAGAAGCATCTTAAGTAGAGACCGACGTTCGTTCTGCCTTCCTCGCTCCAGTTTGTCTGCGAGAGGGCTACTGCTCTAGCGTCTTGCCTTCCCTCAGTGCGAGTCCCACCGCGTCGCGCGTCGCCTTCAGCATGCTCAGATATGCCCGCAGGTCGTCCAGGCTTGACGCAGTTGGCCGCGCCCGGGAATCACGTTCACATCAGCCGGCACTTGCGCGATCACTTTTTCCACTGCATCGATCATGCCGTTCAGGCTACCACCCGCCTCGATATCGACGAACGGAAAATGGATCACGAACAAGTCGCCCATATGTACGACGTGTGACTCAGGGAAGAATACGATGGAGTCGCCATCGGTGTGGGCGGAGGGAAAATGTTGCACTCGGACGTCCTCTCCGTTCATGTGCAGAGTAAGAGTGTCATCGTAAAGGTTTGCCAACAATCCGCCCGTAATCGCTCGACGCTGCTCTCAACCGCATTTCCTGCTGCCGTTGCTAAGATACAGGCGATACACCGACAGAGGAGCATACATGAACCGTATGGCTTAAGCCGGCTACCTACATCCGGACACAGATAGCCGGTGCAGGTGCACACTGCCAGGAAATCGACATCCTGCACAGTAGTTCCGGCCCGCCTTCACACAGGTCAGAATCGCGGGGCAACCCGTTTTCATGGCGCCGCGCAGATAGCGCTGATTCAGCTGATCGGAACTCTCCCCGCGATTCAGAGAGCCTTCCAGATAGAAATGGCGACAATCAATATCGCCATTCAGGAAGATCTTGCGAATGCGCTCGCTTTGGTAACCCGCAGCATGAAAGCTTTGCTCTTGCGTCAGCCTAACCAGTGGGTTCGCTGTTCCGATGCCGAGGATCCTAGGATGGTTCACTGGTTCCAGCCAATTCATGCGACGCATCAGTTTCTTCGCCCTGGTGCGCAGCGTCGAGTTCCGCGGCGAGCTGAACCTTGAGACCGCGGCCGGCCTCTTCGAACTGAGCTTTTGCGCGCGCCACGTGTCCCAACAATATGTGCAGCTGCTTCGGACCCAATACCAGCAGTCCGAGCACAAGGATAAACAGGATTTCGGTACTTACCCCCACGATTCACCCCTTAGTTGCGTCTTGTCCGCTGGTGACGGTGATCGTGGTGCTGGCCGGTTTTTCTTCGTCAGCTTTCATGGCCGACTTGAAGCCGCGGATGCCCTCTCCAATTCCTTTGCCAAGTTCTGGAGTTTCTTAGGTCCGAACACGAGCAAGGCGATTCCGAAAATGATCAGCAGATGCATGGGTTGAAACAGTCCTTCGAACATATATGCTCCTCAATTTCTCGCCGAATACGTGTGGACTGTTGACGAAAAGGCGGGCTTTTGGAGAACGACCTTTTGCAGCGCAACCGACGGGGTTGCCAGCGCGAGCCCGTCTCCTTGCGCACCAGTTACAAGTCTGAGCTCACTGCACCACGACTTTCCCGGTCATCTTCGGGTGGATTGTGCAGTAGTAGGGATACGTTCCCGCCTTGGTAAACGTGTAGGAGAATTTTTCATCCGTGTCCAGCACCTTTGACTTGAACACGCCATCTGTACTGACCGAGGTATGAGGAATGTCATCTTTGTTTGTCCACGTGACGGTCCCTCCCACGGGTACTGTGATCGTCTGCGGGCCAAAAACGAAGTTGTCGATGTTCACTGCCGCGTTTGCCGCGGGCTGATCATTGGCCGCGACGCTCGGAGTTCCTGCGACTAGCAGTACGATCGCGATGACTACTGAAGCTGTGAAGGTTGCAACCCAAACACTGTTCCGTTTCATTGTTCTATTTCCTTTGTAATTTATTTTTCTTCCCTGGTTTTCATGTATTGAGGAGTCGCTTTTCCCGCCATCCGCGCAAGGTTGCGTTAGCCGCCGCCGGTGCCACCACTCCCTGCTGACGAAGGGTCTGAGTCTCCAAGTGGCGAATCGACAACCGCAAGGCTGCGACCACTAACCAGATAGTTCACGTCAGTGATACCCAACACCTTTTGCAACTGGTCGGCTGGCACCTTCATGGGTCCGGCCGAAGGAGCAGTTCCCGGCGCGGGTTGAGGGAAGGCGGTGGACATCGCCGTGTGGAACGACACCTTGCCCTCCACCTTCTGCATGATCTGGTGGATGTGGCCGTTCAACACCGTCACGGAACCGAAGCGCTTGACGTAAGACAAGGCTTGTTCACTGTCGTCGGTTCCCCATCCCCAATCCGGATAGATGGTCCAGAGTGGAATATGCGCAAAGAGCACAATCGGAGTGCTGGCAGAACGCCCTTTGAGATCGTCCTCCAGCCACTCCAGTTGTTCGTGGCCGAGCGAGCCCATGCCGCCGGCCTTGAGATTGGCAACATTCACGAGCCCCACGAAATGAACACCCTTCTGATCGAAGCTGTACCACCCAGTGCCTTTGGTACCCTTCCCGTAACGCTGAAGAAACTGTTCGCCGTTGTCGCTCAGCATGTCATGCTCACCCGGCACAAAGTAGACTTGCTTCGCCGATGCGCCCTTCAGCACCTGGTCCAGCGTGTCGAACTCACTCGGCTTCGAGAGCTGACTCAGATCACCCGTGTGAATGATGAAGTCCGGCTTATGGGGCATCGCGTTGATCTTATTGATGGCCGTCTGCAGCGTAGCGGTCACGTCCGGGTTGGCCGGCTTGCTGAAGCCGATGTGGCTGTCGCTGATCTGCACGAAGCTGAAGTCCCCGCCTTTGCCGGCGTCTTTGCCGTGGCCTTTGGCGAAAGCCCGCGACACAGGAATGCCGCCGCTCATAGTCCAGACCAGGCCTGTACCTGCCCATGCCATGCACTTCAGGAATCCCCGACGATCGACGCCGTCGTTGTTGAGATCTTGCAATTTCTCATCGATCAGATCTTTGTTCTTGTCCGTCATCTGGCCTCCGGTGTTTTTGTAGCGTTCACAGTTGATAACTGGCCCGAGTTGCTTTTATTCCCGCAAAAAGCTCGTGGTACCGTTAAGACGCGGGATAGCGGAATGGATAACGCCCTTTTTCATCACCTTGCGCACCAGACGAGCTCTATCCACAACGGCGTCACCGTCAGCAGCGCATTCCGGACTCCCCGTGCCAACGCCCTGACGTTGGAACACGCTATTTCACGATCCCGGTCGTCGCAGGCGCGCTTTTGCGCAAGGAATTCCAAAAGCTCGACCTCGCCCGTGCGTATCGCAAATTGCCGCGATGTGCCTTCCGCATTAACCAGCATGAATGACCCTTTTCTATTCGAGGCACCAAAGGCGCGGCCCTTTCCTTGAGAATCTGAGGATCGTCAAGGTGCCAGAATTATTCTTTAACCCAGACTTGCTCCCGTTTACCTAAGCTGGATCTCGTCGGTGAACCTTAACCGGGGAGATTCACACCGCTCAAAAAGCCGCCCAGGTGCCCCGTTAAGGCAACGAGGCCCACTGCCAAGAGTTCGACCGCAAAGCGGTAGCGTGGCAGGTTCACCGACCTTCGTCGCGCGCGGAAATGCACCGACCACACCAGCCAGATCATCAGCGTTGAAACACACGCCAGAACGAGGTGCAGCAGGAGGACACCCTTTAGTTTCTGTCCCTCAAGTTGGAACTGCCACGCGAGTAGCCCAGTGACGAGGACCGGGAGCGTTGAAATAGCCGCCGCTAGCAAGTTGTAGTACGCCGCAGCCGCCAAGCCAGATCGTTTCGTCCACTGTGCTACGACATCAAAAGTCACTGCCGTAATGAACAGGGCGATGGGGAAGTGGATCAGTACCACATGTTGCGCGTGCTTGGCTAAGAGTGCCGTCTTGAGATCGAAAGGATTTACCATCACCGTACCCCATCTAAGATTTGCGCGGAGATTGCACTAGGTCCTGTGCTGTTCATCATCCGGCTCTGTAAAACAACCTTCACCATGGATAACGGACTTTCGAACGCTTTATTCCGCTTGGGTTGCGAAATTGTCGAGTGGCAGAAGACAAATTGATGCCGTTTCAATGGAATATTTCGGTCGAAAGGTAGTTTTCAACGGTAACGGGGATTATTCGGAGCATTCCCGAAAGGCGCTCGGCTCGATTGCCGCGTTTACTATGCCAATCGTCCAGCCTGCCCCCCAGTTTTCCTCAACAATTTGTTGTTTTGAAGGGAATAAATCCAGGGCTACGAAGTTCTCATTGTGTGGACCGGTCAGGAGCGAATCTCCAACTCGACTCGTTCGAAGAACTGGCCACACCCCTCTTCGATCAGCTCTACAACTTCGCTCATTGGCTCACGCAGAATCGCGATGAAGCCGAAGATTTGGTTCAGGAAACCTACGTTAAGGCGTTGAAAGGGTTTTCGTCTTTTCAGTTGGGTACTAATTTCCGGGCATGGATCTATCGCATTCTGCGCAACACGTTCTTGACCTCTCGCAAGGGCCTGAAAGTTGCAATGACCGTACCTCTCGATGTCGACGAGGAGGGAGAGGGACCGGAACCTGCCATTGAGCGCGACACGCCAGAGACGCTCCTATTGGCGCGATCGAGCCACGAATTGCTGCAGAAGGCGATCGATGAACTCCCGGTGCATTTCCGCGAGATCCTTCTTTTGTGTGAGGTTGAGGAGATGTCGTATCAAGAGATTTCCGATACGCTTGCGGTTCCTATCGGTACCGTAATGTCCCGTTTATCGCGCGCGCGGAAAACCTTACGGAATCAGTTGCGGCTACACGTGCAACCAGAAGCAGCACCACGAATTGCTAGGGGGACAAACCATGGTCTGTGAATCCTGGAAAGCAAAACTCGACACCTACCTTGACGGAGAGGTTCCGGTGGAGGAGATGCGCACTTTCGACGCGCACGTGCGCAATTGCCCGTCGTGCTCCGCCGATGCCCTCTCGCGCGTGCAGTTGAAACGCGCGATTCATCTGGCTGGACAACGCTTCACCCCCAGTGCTGAGTTCCGGAAGCGAATGCTGCAGAGCATTGCAACCAAGCCGCGACATAGTTTCCGCCTGGGATGGATGTTAGCGGTAGCCGCAGTCGTTGTTCTCATGGTCGGAACCTTCACTTCAACCTATCTGGGGAACCGATCGGGCAGAGACCAGGTGTTCAGCGAGATTGCGGACTTGCACGTGGCGACGCTGGCCAGTTCCGCGCCTGTAGATGTGATCTCAACCGATCGGCACACGGTAAAGCCCTGGTTCCAGGGAAGGATTCCCTTCGCCTTTAATTTGCCGGAACTCCAGAATAGCGGCTTTTCTCTGCTGGGCGGGCGAATGGCCTATCTTGAACAAACGCCGGGTGCGCATCTCATTTACGACACGGGGAAGCACCATATTTCAGTGTTCGTATTTCAGGAACGGTCCTTGCCAGCCAGGTTGAGTGATAGCTCTCTCCTGTCGGACAGATTGTCGTTCAACATGGAAACATGGAGTCAGGGCGGGCTTCGCTATTTCGTGATCGGTGATGCCAGTGTGGCGAACATCGATAGCCTCGCGAGATTGTTTAGAGCTGCATCGTAGAGCGTGCTGGTCGTGGCCCTGTTGCCGTCGCTGGGTTACGAGCAGAGCTCATCCAATCGAGCCAACAATCTGTTTTTGATATGCCGTTTAACGCATCTTTTCAAGAATGTAGGCGTTCTGTTTAAGGGTGTCTAATGATGAAAATCTCTAGACCCTTCTTTGGTCGGCTGTTTGCTTTCCATCAGTTTCGTCCCAGAGCAGCATCTCCACCGTGGCTAGCCCACGATTCCGCGAAAGAATGACCGGCGCGTCAATGCATCTTCACTGTGCCGCTTACGGTCTTCATAAGTTGAGGAACTCCGCGTGTTGGCGCAGGCCAAACGCTGCAGGATTCTTCGAACTCTCTATTCGGGGATGATTTCGATCGCGCTGATCGAAGGATAGTTGACGGCAGGAGTGAAGTAGATTTCGATTTTTCCCTGGGGCGTGTCTTGTTCGTACCTCTGCCAATCCGGTTTTAGTCAATGGAGGAACGGCAGCAGTCGCAGGGGGAACACAAACCGGCGGTGTGGTGGAATCCTGGCAGAAGTCTTACGGCAAAGCCAGCTTTGACGAGACCCACATTGTGGCTACCACGTTCACACTCGAGTCGCCGTGGGGACAGCACCGGACGGGGTTTGCGGGTGGCGTCCTTAAGGGATGGCTGTTGAGCGCGATCAGGCACGACCAAGCCGGCGCACCGCTCACGGCAACAGCTTCGGCAGCTATTGGCGCGAATGGCAGTAATGTCACACGGCGGGCGAATATTGTGCCAGGCCAGTCGCTATCCTTCAGCGGCACCTGTCCCGCCCTGAAGATTTGTTGGGTCAACCCGAATGCGTTTACGACGGAAGGCACCCTTGGCGCTGGCGACGCACCGATTGAAGACATCATTGGGCCCGACTTCTATGACTGGGACCTGTCGCTCCGGAAGAGTTTCGCTTTGCCTTTCCGGGAAGGTGTGAGCCTGCAATTTCAGGCGGATGCCTTTAACGCCTTCAATCCGGCGAATTGGAACAATCCTACGGTGAATAACGCTGGCGCGGCCTTGTTTGGTGAGATCAACACGTCGCTCCCGGCTCGTGTTCTTCTGTTCGGAGGCAAGATCAACTTTTGACCTGGAACCCCTGCGAGGTTTCTTACCCAGGAATAACGAAGGTAGAATTCATCGCATGAGTCTCTATTGCGCCACGGGCAGTGCTGAAAGCGATCTGTCTTTGCAGCAGTTGCACGATCTGCTCGTGGAAAGTCTTGCGAAGCTGGGAAAACGCAATCGCGTGCTCGTCGTGCCACCGGATCAGAGCCGCGTGCTTTCGCGCGCCGGGGACTTGGCGCGCTACACCTGGGAGTATTTCGGCGACGGGCTCCAGGCGGTGCTGCCTGCGCTCGGCACGCATGCTGCGATGGGTCCGGAGCAGCTCGCGCGAATGTTTGGCGCCATGCCGGCAGACCTTTTTCGCGTGCATAACTGGCGTACGGACGTCGAGACCCTGGGCGAAGTTCCGGCCGCGTTCATCCGCGAGCAATCGGAAGGCAAGCTGAACTATGCGTGGCCGGCACAGGTAAACCGGCTCATTGTGCATGGCGACTTCGATCTCATTCTCTCCATCGGGCAGGTCGTGCCCCATGAAGTGATAGGCATGGCCAACTACACAAAGAATATTCTGGTGGGCACGGGAGGCCGCGAGAGCATAAACCGGAGCCATTACCTGGGTGCAGTTTACGGGATGGAGCGCATCATGGGCCGCGCAGAGAACCCCGTGCGCAACGTTCTCAATTACGCATCCGATCGTTTCCTGCGACATCTGCCCATCACTTACGTACTAACCGTGGTCGGACTCATGGCGGATGGACGTTTGGCTGTGCGCGGACTTTTCATCGGCGACGATATTGAGTGCTTTCACCGCGCCGCCGCGCTGAGTCTGAAAGTGAACATCGAGACGATGGATGCGCCAATGCAGAAAGCTGTGGTGTATCTCGATCCGCATGAGTTTCACAGTACATGGCTGGGCAACAAGGCCATCTACCGCACACGCATGGCACTGGCCGACGGAGCAGAGCTGATTATCCTCGGGCCGGGCATCAAGGAATTTGGCGAAGACCCCGCCATCGATCGCCTGATCCGCAAATACGGCTATCGTGGAACGCCCTCCACTCTCGAAGCAGTGAGTGCGAATGCGGATCTTGCGGACGACCTTAGCGCGGCCGCTCACCTCATACACGGCTCCTCCGAAGGTCGCTTCACCATCCGGCTGTGCCCCGGTCATCTAAGCCAAGAGGAAGTTGAGGGAGTGGGTTTTGAATATGGCGATTTGGAAACCATGCTCGAGCGCTACAACCCGCAGACCCTTCGCTATGGCAACAACCTCGTCGATGGTGAAGAGGTTTTCTTTATTTCAAATCCCGGCTTAGGATTGTGGGCGCAGCGCGGTAAATTGTGATCTGGACAAATCCAGAATGGCTACCTCCGAATAAAAGGCAGATTCAAGGAGAAAAATGATGGTTACGCGACGCGAATTTCTCGATGCCCTGGCTGTAGGCGCGGCCGGACTGGCTGTGGGAACTACGGCAAAAAGTTATGGCCAGATTCTTGGATCGAATGATCGACTCAACTTTGCCATCATCGGTCTCAATGGGCGGGGCTACGCTCACCTCTCGTCGCTCCAGGCAAACAAAAGTGCCGCGCGAATCTCGCATGTCTGCGATGTGGACAGCAATATTCTAAGCAAGTTCGCCGACCGAGCGCGACAGGAGACAGGCGAGGCTCCCGCAGCTGACAAAGACTTTCGCAGGATTCTTGAGCTGAAAGATGTGGACGCCATCACTATTGCCACTCCCGATCATTGGCATACGCCCATGGCCATCGCCGGATTGCAGGCGGGCAAGCACGTTTATCTGGAAAAGCCATGCAGCCACAATCCCGCCGAGGGGGTGATGGTGGTCGAGGCGCAAAAAAAATATGGAAAGCTGGTACAGATGGGCACCCAGCAGCGCTCTTCAGCCCACACCATAGAGGTCGTTGATAAGATCCATGCCGGCCTAATCGGCAGGGCCTACTTCGCGCAGGCCTGGTACGTCAATGTGAGAAAGTCGATTGGTACAGGCAAAGCAGCGCCGGTGCCGCCTCAGCTTGATTGGGACTTGTGGCAGGGCCCCGCTCCGCGTCGTCCGTATACGGACAATGTGCAACCCTACAACTGGCACTGGTTCAGAATCTACGGCACTGGCGAAACACTCAATAATGGTACGCACGAAGTCGATGTCTGCCGCTGGGCGCTCGGCGTCGACTATCCGAAACGGGTCACTTCGTCAGGCGGCAGATACCACTTCAAAGATGACTGGCAGTTCTACGACACACTGGTGACCAGCTTCGAGTACGAAGACAAAATGATCTCGTGGGACGGGAAGTGCTGTCAGGGTATGAAGTATTACGGCCGTGATCGTGGTTCGACAATCATGGGAACCACGGGCACAGTGCTGATTGACCGCGACGGCTACGAGATCTACGACCTCAAAGGCAACAAGACAAGCGAATTCAAGGTGGGTAAAACGACTTCGTCCGCTGACCTGATCGGCCGTGATTCCATGACAGACGCTCACTTCGCGAACTTCATCGCCGCAATCCGGAAGGGCGAGAAGCTCAACGCTCCTATCGCTGTTGGCAACGTCGCCGTTACCATGTTGCAGCTTTCCAATATCGCCTGGGAAGTCAACCGGGAACTGCGTCTCGATACGAAAGACGGGCGGATTCAAGGCGATCCCGAAGCAATGAAGATGTGGGGGCGCGAGTACGAGCCCGGGTGGGCGCCACATGTCTAACAAAATCCCCTTCTCGCGTCGCGATTTCGTTCGCGCCGGCGCGGTCGCTGCAGCGGCATTTTCCGCTCCCGCCACCGTCTCGGCGTTGGCTTACGAAAATTCATCCCCCGATGAAGCATTGCCGATCCACTTGGGTCTGGCCAGCTACACATTTCGTAACTTCAGTCGCGCCCAGATGATCGGCTTCATGAAGCAACTCAATGTCTTCGCCCTGAATGCGAAGGACGTCAAAGATCATCTCCCGATGGACGCGCAGCTGGAAGCAGCTGCGCTGGCGGACTACGCCGCGGCGGGCATCAAGCTCCACGCCGCCGGAGCCATCAATTTCGCGAAAGATGAAGACGCCGCCATCCGCAGCAAGTTCGAATACTGCAAGCGGGCAGGTATCGCCGTTATTGTTGCGGGCGACCCCACACCGGAAACTCTGCCGCGAATGGAGAAGTTCGTAAAGGAGTACGACATCCGGATCGCTGTCCACAATCACGGGCCGGAAGACAAGTTGTGGCCTTCGCCGCTGGATGTGTTGAAGGCAGTGAAGGGCATGGATCCGCGCATCGGGTGCTGCATCGACGTCGGGCACACGGTTCGTGCCGGCACCGATGTCGTTCAAGCAATCCGCGAGGTTGGCCCGCGACTGTTTAACATGCACATGAAGGACCTCACGAACTTCCAGAGCAAAGACAGCCAGGTCGCGGTGGGAGACGGCATCATGCCAGTCCGGAAAATGTTTGAAGCGCTCATCGCAGCGAAATACCAAGGCTTCGTCGATCTGGAGTATGAGATTCATCCCGACGACCCGATGCCGGGCGTGATCACCAGCTTCGCCTATATGCGAGGCGTCCTGGCAGGCATGGGCTTCACAGGCCAAGGCTGAACGGTCAGATGTCTCTCTTCACCGCGGACACTTACTTCGTGGTGTATCCTTGGCGTTCATATACGCGCGACTTCACCAGTTTTTGCTTTCAGGCAAAATAACTCGAGGTAACCGTAAGACTTGTGCGTGAGGAATCACGAATGGGAATAACTCGCCGACAATTCGCCCTGTCTATGGCAGCTGCTACAACTCTTCGCTCTTCTCTTTTTGAACCCACGCTTTCTCCAGTGGGTGTCCCTCGCGGCGTGGTCCCTGGTCGAGTCACCTGGACGCATGACCCGGCGGCCGTGACATGGGATGGGACAGGTTCCTGGTGGAAAGACGCCAACAACAACCAGGCTGTAATTGACCGTATGGTCTCGCGCTCAATCCGGAGCCTTACAGTTCAAAAGAACGATGCTCAGGCATGGAGCGTCATCTTCAAGTATTTCAATCGCACTCATGGTCGCGGTAACGCCGGGTACAAGGCCGGCGAGAAAGTGGCGATCAAGGCCAACCTGAACAACACAACGGATCATGGCACGATCGATCGTCTGAACTCTTCGCCCCATATGATCCTTTCGCTTGTCCGACAGTTGACTGGCCCTGGACGAGTGCCACAATCATCGATCACCGTCTTCGATTCCAGCCGGTTCATCCCAAGCGATCTCTACGACAAGATTCACCGTGAGTTTCCCGGCGTCGTGTTTGTGGACCATATCGGAGGCGATGGACGGCTAAAGGCCGAGTTCAAACCCAATGCGATCCCTTTCTCAATTGAAAGCAACAACGCTAAGGGACTCGACACCGTAGTCGTTGAGGCCACCTACCTAATTGATGCTGCAGTATTGCGAGCCCATGTGAGTTCAGGCGTGACACTTTGCGCGAAGAATCTGTTCGGTGCTACGAGTATCAATCCCGACTGGCACAAAAACGCGCACGATGGTTTCCATCACAACAAAGATGGTTCGGCAAGTTACTCCGCATTCACCGATTTTCTGGGTCATAAGGATCTCGGCGAGAAAACCATCCTCTTTATTATTGACGGGCTCTATGGAAACGACAATGTCGATGGCCCGCCTCACCGCAAATGGAAGATGGCGCCGTTCAATGATGCATGGCCAAATAGCATCTTCATGTCGCTCGACAGCGTAGCGATCGATTCCGTGGGCTTCGATTTTCTGACCTCGGAATGGGCCGATCTCCCGGATATCGCGAACGCCGATAACTACCTGCGCGAATCTGCTTTGGCGAACGACCCACCCTCGAAGACATTCTATGATCCGGAATGCGACGGCATCCGATGCCGCAGCCTCGGTGTGCATGAGCATTGGAATAATGGGACGGACAAGAAGTACTCGCGCAATATCGGAAAAGCGCACGGGATCGACCTTTTCCTGGTCAGCTCAAATACAGGACACTCTTGACCTGCCGCAGCATAGGCGGAGTTGCGGCAAGTGTAGTTCATCTATGGGCTCGCCGAGCTGCCAGTCAATCGAATCTTATGCATCGCACGGTCGATGCTGACGGAGGTGGAGAATGAACCCGAGTCGCTCAAACAGGCCGGAATCTATGGCTGGTGATCTGCCTGGGTCACAAGAAATGAAGACAGAGCCTGGGCCGACGCTCCAGGGCGCCGGGTTGGCGGTTGCACCCAAGCGCGAGCTGTGGCCGACCAGGGTCATTGTCGGGGTGGCGCTCGTCATCATCATGAGTTTGTCGATTCTCTCCGTTTGGTTCTTTCGTTCGCGTGGCCCTGCACCCGCGGGCATCCGATCTTTAGCTGTGCTTCCCCTGGAAAATCTTTCCGGCGATGCTTCACAAAATTACTTCGCGGACGGCATGACGGATGAGTTGATCACGGACCTGGCGCAGATCAGCGCCTTACGGGTAATCTCCCGCACCTCCGTAATGGTTTACAAAGGAACGTCGCAAGCCTCTACCGCAGATCGCGCGTGAACTGAACGTGGACGCAGTGGTCGAAGGTACGGTGCTCCGCTCCGGCGACCAGGTCCGTATCACGGCGCAGTTAATCGATGCCGCTACGGACAAGCACTTATGGTCCCAGAGCTATGAGGGTGAGCTGCGTGATACCTTGGCGCTCCAGAACCGTGTGGCTAGCGCCATTGCAGAGTGAGCGAAGCTCACACGTCACTTGGATACAGCATGCGCGCCTTCGACTGTGATTTTGACTCCGCCGGGAAGGAGTTCCGACGAGCCATTGAAATAAACCCGGGCTACGCCACCGCTCACCACTGGAATGCCATGAATTTGGGGCTATTGGGCCGGCCCAAAGAGGCTGTTGCGGAAATGAGAATAGCGGAAGATCTGGATCCGCTATCCCTGATCATCAACGCAGATTTGGCGGAGTTCCTTCTCCTTACGCATTCTTACGACGAATCGGTGGAACAGGGCCGCAAGACCATCGAACTGGATTCCGCTTTTGCCATCGGACATAAACAGCTTGGCGATACCTATCTGCCAAAACAGATGGACAAGGAAGCGGTTGCGGAACTTCAAGAGGCAGTCCGGCTATCCGGGGGCAGCCCTATATGCATCGCCGATTTGGCCCGAGCCTATGTCGCATCCCGCAAAATGAACGAAGCGTTGAAGCTGCTTAACGATCTTAAGAAGAGTTCAAACCCTGGTTTTACAAATGCTCCACAGATCGCCATGATCTATGCATCCATGGGGGACAACGACCAGGCTATGCATTGGCTCGAAAAAGCGTACGAAGAACGATTTAATCCGAGCATTCTGCTGCGGTCAGGATTCGATCCTCTCCGCTCGGACCCACGCTTTGAAGAGTTTTTGCGCCGCATTGGCTTGCGCGCAATCAGTAGCTTCTAGCATATCGCCCAAACCACTTGGCACATGATGGTATGTGGCACAAGCTTACCGTGCAGGTCACGCGACCACAAAACTTGCCTCGGCTTCGAGTTTACGCAAAAGCGGGATACTACGCGCCAGCACCATGATGGAAACGGACCAAAAATCGCGGAACGATCTCGGACTGGGCCGCGTGAGTCCAAGATACTCGGCCCCGTGCTCTTCCCTGTGGCAGGCGGGCGTTCTAACCAACTTAACCGTACCCCAAAACCAGAATCTAGGAACGGTCGCATTAGTAGCCAAGTCGGCTTCTCGCCAGCCACGGATAGTTATGATCACGCAGTGTGAAATGATCACCTAAGCGTAGAGAAAAAAAACACTTGGAGGCTAAGCCTCCACCAGCAAAAACGGTGCATCTACTGGTGGAAAGACATGTAATGGCGGTTCAACGAGGGTTCCCTGTCTTCAGCAGCGTTGAGGCTACTGCTGAGACCTCCATCGCGACGAAGACGCTCGCCTGTTTATCGCCAAAGTTTATCTCGGTCGTTCCGCTTCCGTAATCGCTAACGTGGTTAACGCGGTCTGGGTTGACGAACGTTTCCCTGCCGTTGATGTCCTCGAACCTAACCAACTTCATAGGAGCCCTCCTCAGTTGTACGTGCGCGTGTCCGCTACTCCGCCCTTCTTGTCAGTTTCCAGGCTGCACCTTGTCAAACCGCTGATTTTCTGATTTCACGAACTCAGGACATAAACTCCCAACCCAACGAAAACTAGTGGTACTGCCCAGTGACCCCAGTTATCTACTGAATGCAGAATAAGCGAGTGGCTCCCGAACCATCTTCCGACGAAACACCACACTGAAACCAGCGCTGCATAATCAATCAGGATCAGCCACAGGTTCGACCGCCCAATGACGAAGAACGGCACGTACACACTAATGTTGTCAGTACCATTCGACAACGTCACGAGAGCGATGGACGCGACGCTCTCCGTACTAGCGAGCGACTGCGACGCAGCGTTTCGGCGGGCCTGCAACAGGCGCTTGATACCTATAGCGAGCGGCAGCACTCCGAGCAAGCGAACCCACCGATGCGGTATTGCCAGCGCGCCCCAGACACCGATTAGACTGATGCCTACGATCGCCGCAAAACCTGCGTACTGACCTGCCACGATGCGTCGCGCAGGAATCCGACGGGCAAAGAAGAAAGTCAGCAGAAACGCATCATCGATATTCGTGACGGCGAAAGTTGTTATGCTCGCAATCGCCACCGCCAGATATTGATTCACAGAAAACTCTATCTTTCCGCGCCGTGAGCCAGGGCGGCAGAATGAAGTTCTTCAAAAGCGGCTCTCCGCCGAATCGGGTCTACCGCGTGCTCAACGGTTACGAGCGTTGCTTACCGCCTCCAGGAACCTGCGCGCGAGTTCGGCAATTCGGTCTGGCTGCCGCCGCCGGATCGCCTCTCTCGGGATCAACTCTCCACCAACGCCCAGTGCAACTGCACCAGCAGCAATGAAGCCGAACGCGGTCCTTTGATTCACGCCTCCAGCGGCGATCATTGGGACGTTGGGAAACATCGCCTTGAGATCTTGGAGGTAGCTGTACCCCCCGATGTGCCCGCAGGGCACAACTTTGACGAAATCTGGACCCAGTTTCCACGCGGCAATGACGCCGGTCGGTGTAAGGGTTCCGGGAATCACGACGACGTTCTGCTGCACAGCGAACCTAACGGTCTCGGGATCGAGTCCGTCGCTGGAAAGAAACTTGGCGCCCGCGTCGAGGCAGCGCTGCGCGGTCTCGACATCATGCACACTCCCAGCACCGACAATGACTTCGGGAGTGTGCTGTACGACTTGTGCAATGACTTTGATTGCCTCGGGGACGGTCAACGTGACTTCGAGAATGGGAATTCCGCCGCGGGCAATCGCCTCGGCAGCGAACAGCGCGTCCTCCGTCGTCGACACGCGGATGGAGGGAATAACGCCGAGTTCTTCGATCCGGTTTCTTACGTCTTGCTTATTCAACGAATCGACTCCTCCGGCGCTCGCAGCAACGTTCGCCTTATGGGCGCTAATTGAAAGCGGCACAGACTTCGCCATCGAATCATGGCAGCGCTCTCGTACCCACTGCCTGCCGCAACTGCTCCAGAGCGAGCAAGTATGAAGCCAGGGCCTGCCGGTAAGCAAGCTGAGTAGCCCGGTAGCTGCGCTCGACATCGAGAAAATTGAGCAAGCTGGTGCCTCCATGCCGGTAAGCGTATTCACTGATGTCACGCGACCGCGTGGCCGCATCCAGATAGGTCGAAATATATAGCGACACCAATTTGTCATTGGTACGCAGGCCCTGATAGGCATCATAGACATCGGTGAGGGCCTGACCGTTCGTCGCCTTCTCCAGTTCTTGCGCCTGGGTTACGGCGAAACGCGCCCGAGCGATTTCGCCTTGGTTGCGATTAAAGATGGGCAGCGGAATGCTCCCGTAAATCGTTGCGGCGTTGATTGCGTTGACGTGCGAATAGTTGCCTTGCACTGTCACGTCTTGTTTTCCAATGGCCTTTTGCAATGTCAACTGGCTGTTCGCAGCGGTCACGCCTTGTTGTGTCGCGCGCAGGTCTGGGCGATTCTGCAAGGCCTTCAGCTGCAAGTCTTCGAGATTGCCCTTCACCGGTTGGTACTCGAAAGGTCCAGCAACGTCATAATCCTGAGCCACGGATTCGTATCCCAAAAGCTGCCGCAGGTCCGACAGCGACTGAACCCTCGCCAACTGCGCCTGTTCAACGTCGCTTTCGAATTGCAACAACTGCAGCTTGATCATCAGGTAGTCGTTCTCGCTGATGCCGCCTGCCATGTATTGGTGCTCGCTGATATCGACGGTCGCCTGAAAGCTCTTTACATCCTTCTCGGCCAGTTCAAGCGTCGATTCCGCGAGTTGCACGTTGTAAAACAAAGTCGCAACCTGAAACGTAAGACCGCGCCCGTTATCCTCCACCAGTGAGCGCGTCTGCGCCGTGATATCTTTTTGCGCCTGCAGACGGTCATGCCGCTTTCCCCCACGTTCAATCAGGTAGCTAAGGCCGATGTCTCCTTCTGTGTTGTTCTTCAGATAGTCGCTGGTTGACTGTCCGCCGTAGACACCAGGATTTTGCTTGGCGGGCGAGCGAAGGGGCAGATACTCCCAGTCGGCAAACAGCGAGGGATTGGGCCGCAGGTTTTGGGTGATCTCTTCGGCCTGGCTCTGCTGGATCGCGGTCATCATGGCCAGCATGTTGTGGTTGTGCTGGAGTGCAATCCGGATGGCTTCGTCGAGCGTGATGCTTGTCGGTCCAGTACCCTGGCCGATTGCCGGACTGGTCATCGCGCACAGCAGCGCTGAGGGCGCGATCAACCTGGCGCCGATCTTCCGGAACAATGCAAAACTATTCAAGGGCCGCCTCCGGTTCCGGAAGTCGATCGCCATCTCTCGCAATCCAGACATAAAACGTAGGTAGCAGCACGATGCTGAGAAGCAAATCGGAAATCAGGCCGCCAACGATCACGATTGCGAAAGGCCTTTGCGAATCCGATCCGATGTCGTGCGACAGGGCCGCAGGCAGCAGTCCCAGAGTTGCCACCAGCATCGTCATCATGATGGGGCGGAGCCTCAAAACCGCGCCCTCGACTGCAGCATCGGGAATCGAGTAACCGCGGGCCCGAAGCTGGTTGATGTATTCGAGCATGATCACTCCGGTTTGCACCGAAACCCCGAAGAGCGCGAGCATGCCCACGCCCGAGGACACGCTTAGGTACGTTCCAGTAATCAGCAGAGCCAGAAAGCCCCCGACGCGAGCCAGGCCCACGTTCAGAAGAATAAGAAGAGCCCACTTGTAGGAGCGAAACATGGTGTAGAGAATGATGAAGATCACGAGGATGGTCAGTGGGACAATCAGAGCCAGCCGCGCTTCCGCCCGCTTTTCGCTCTCGTACTCGCCCGACCACCCCAGGCTGTAGCCCGGCGGCAACTTCACTTTGGCGCCGATCTGTTTGATCGCGTCTTCGACCGTGGTTCCCAGATCGCGGCCTCTTACGTTGAATGTTACCGCGACATATCGAATGTTGCCCTCGCGAAAAATGTCATACGCGCCATCCTTCACTTCCACGCTGGTCAATTGTGCGAGCGAGACGCGTTCACCCGTGGGCGAGAGCAAACGAACTCTCTCGATGGCCTGCTGTGTGTTGCGGAAGGGAGCCTGGTATCGAACTACAACGTCATAGCGCTGCTCGCCGATCAGTACCTGGCTCACGGCGTTGCCCCCCACGGCGGTCTGAACAGCGTCCTGAATATCGGCGACGTTGATTCCAAAGCGAGCTGCTTGGCGGCGGTCGATCGTCAGGTCGAGATTCGGCTGTCCGAAATCGCGTAGGAGTTTGACGTCATGCATGCCGGGGATGTCGGACATGACGGCGGTAACTTCCTCGCCCTTCCGCTCAAGGGTCTTCAGGTCGTCGCCAAAAATCTTGAGCGCCAGCGAACCCTTGGTGCCCGTCATCGTTTCTCCAACGTTGTCTTCAATGGGCTGGGAGAAGTTCCAGATCGCGCCGGGATATTTTTCCAACGCGCGGTTCATCGCGGCGATCAACTCTTCTTTGCTCTTGTGAAACACCGGGCGCCATTGGTCGTGCGGTTTTAGATCGACAAAATACTCGGTATTGCCGAATCCACCCGTGTCCGTTCCATCGTCGGGACGGCCTACCTCAGATACCACCGTTTTCACCTCCGGAAAGGAAGCGAACACGTAGCGGCAGTTGGTGGTGAACTTCTCGCCTTCCGAAAGGCTCGTGCTATTGGCTAGAGTGCCCCGCGCCCAGATGGCGCCTTCGTCAAGGTGAGGCAAGAACTCCGCGCCGATGACGCCGCCGAAGCCCAGGTAAAGCGTTCCAGCGAGGGCGGCGATGCCAACTCCGGCTACGACCCAGCGATGCTGAATGGCCCACCGCAGCCGCTCGCGGTAGCGCGCAGTCAGGTAATCCATCACACCGTTGCGCCGTTCGTGAACGCCTTTGCGAAAAAATATGCCAGCGAGCACGGGTGCGACCAGAACCGAGAATGTCATGGCGCCCAGCAGCGCGAGTGCGACCGTCCACGCCATGGGCCGGAACAGCCGACCTTCCACGCGTTGCAGCGTGAAGATCGGCATATAGGCTGTAATGATGATGGCGATCGCATAAAAGACCGGCCGCTGCACCTCATGCGCAGCTTCGCGAATCGCCTCGGCCGGCGTTTTCTTGCTCCCCGATCCATGTCCGTTATTCAGCCGGCTCATATGGCGGACGATGTTCTCGACCATGACGACTGCGCCATCCACTACCATGCCGAAATCCAGTGCGCCCAAGGAAAGCAGATTGGCGGGGATATGACTCAAGTCCAGCCAGATCGAGGCAAAGAGCAGAGAGAATGGAATAGTCAGCGCGACGATCAGAGCGGCACGCACGTTCAGCAAAAACAAGAACAAGATCACGCTGACCAGAATCATGCCCTCGGCCAGGTTATGCATCACCGTGTGCAGCGTGAAATAGAGGAGATCGCTGCGGTCGAGCATGGGAACAACTTTCACTCCGGGAGGCAGGAGGCCGTTATTCAGTTCGTCGACTTTCTTGTGGATGGCATCGAGCGTCGGCTGTTCTTCAGCGCCTTTGCGCATCAACACCGCGCCCTGAATGACATCGGGCTCGTCGATGATGCGGCCATCCTCCATGTGATTGGCTCGGGCCATGTGCCCCAACCGGATTTTCGGACCTTGGCTGACTTCAGCGATATCCTTAACTCGCAGGGCGGTTCCGGTTTGACTCTTTAACACCGTGTCCTCAATGTCGCGCACGCGGGAGAACAGGCCCAGCGCGCGAACATTCATCTGCTGCATCCCGACTTCAACAAAGCTGCCGCCGGCATTGATGTTGTTGTTGGCGAGTTGCTGCTCCACCTGCCCGATGCTTAATCCGTAGGAGACCAGCTTGTTCGGATCGACGCGTACCTGGTACTCGCGCACCGTGCCGCCGAAATCGGAGACATCCACGACATTCGGAACGGATTTGAACTGCTTCAACAAAACCCAGTCTTCGATCGATCGAAGTTCCATCAGGTCATAGCGGGGATTCGTGCTGCGCAGCGTGTACCAATAGATTTGCCCGGTGGTGCTCCAGTCGGTGCCGATCTGGGGCTGAAGATTTTGCCCCGGCGGAAGGTTAACCTGAGTTAACCTCTCAAGCACTTTCTGGCGGTTCCAGTCGTTGACCGAACTGTCGTCGAAGATCATGATCACGAACGACAGGCCAAAGATCGATTCGGAACGCAGAAACGTCATGTGCGGCATTCCCGACATTTGAATCTCGACCGGTATCGTAACCTGCTGTTCCACTTCCTCCGCGGAGCGGCCCGGCCATTGGGTAATGACCGTCACGTAATTGTCGGCGATATCTGGATAGGCTTCGACGGGTAGATTGTGGAACGAGATTGCACCCCAGCCGGCCAGCAGAACCGCAATGGCCAGGACCACAAACTTGTTATTCAGAGCAAAGTCTACGAGAGCCCGAATCATTTCTTGTCCTGTCGGTGTTGTCGATGCACCCGCTTTAGCCGCTACTCTGGAATGTCCGTCATAAGCCGTACTCGCGAGGCCGGATGGGTTGTCGCCATCCGTTATTGAGCGAGCACGTGGTCCAACACCAGAGCATTCGTAACGACTTGTTGCCCTGGTTTGAGCCCAGATTTGATTTCCTGCAAATTCGTGTTGTCGGTCAGCACGTCGCCACTGACGACTTCCACGCGGCGAAACTTATTGTCGGGCGCGGGAACAAAAACAAAGTCGCGATCGTGCATCCGCAGCACCGCAGAGGCCGGCACAATGGTATGCATTTCTGTGGTCTGCCCGCGGAACGTCGCCCGCGCAAACATGCCCAGCCGCATCATTCCGGGATTCTGCACTTCGATGCGCACCTTGGCCGTGCGAATGCTCGGATCGAGAATCATGCCGATGTTGCTGACTTTGCCTTTGAACGGGTGATCGGGATAAGCATTCAGGGTGATGTCCGCGGTGTCCCCGAGCCGCACATTGGGCATGTCATTCTCGTACACGTCGCAGACGATCCATACCGACGAAACATCTGAAATCGTGAACGGACTGGGCGACGAGTAAGCCTGCACAAGCGCCGCGTTGGTGACTTCCTGATCGGTGATCACGCCGCTGGTGGGCGCAACGATATCCACCATGCCCATCGGCTTGTCGGGGTCGTTGCCCAGAAGCCGAAGATGCTCCGTCGCGGTCGCAAGAGTGACCTTGGCATCGTCCTCTGTGTCTTGCGCGACTTCGAGGTCTTGCTCGGCGATGGCGCCGTGGGCATACAGGTCCAGGGCTCGATTCAACTGCTTGCGTGCAAGAAGCTCATCGGCCACGGCCTTGCGATAGGCGTCGAAGCCGCCGGCCACATCGTCGCTGCGAATGGTCAACAGTACATCGCCTTTTTTCACACTGTCGCCAAGGCGCGTCTGAATCGACACCACCCGCCCAGAGGCCAACGAGACCACCGGAACATTCCGAGCGACATCCGGCGTGACCGTCCCGGTGACCACCAGCTCAGACTTGGTGGGACGCTCTACCGCGGCCGCCAGCGGAAACTGATCGGGATGCTCTACCGTGAACAGCGCGGGGTCCGCCCCCGGCACGATGTTCGCGGTCGGTGGCGCCTCCGCCGCTGGGTCAGCGTGCGCCGTGCACCCGACGAGCGCCAGCAGCCCAGCCAACGTAAGAGCAAAGAAAAAACGGAGCAGCGCCGCAGTGGGTTCCAACTGTCGAACGCTGCTCCAGTTCAAGTCGCGCATTTCGTCGTCTCGTCTCCTTCGTCGCCCGGAGTAGAACTCCGACTAGAACTTGACCATGATGGCCATTCGTAGACTCGGTTCATCCTTCCGTAGATCGGGTGTCCACAATCCGCCGTGCCCGCCCGAACTGCAGGCCGTCTGCGCTGCGCCGAGATTGGCGCCTACCGGGTCGAACGGATTGCTGGGGTTGGCGGCCCATCCAATCCCCGTCGAACTTCCATCGTTGCAGGCATAGAATTGCGGAGCCCCGTTGTTTCCTCCGTTAGGAGTGATCCCGCCTCGGCCCGTGTAATACGGCTGCTGCGCAGTCCGATATCCGAACTCCCACAGGAAGCTGATGTACTGCCTGGGCATCCACATGAAAGTTGCCGAAGTATCCCAGGCCTTGAATGGCAATCCTGGAGACCCGGGAAAGTAAGCCGATCCGGAAATCGCATCCGCTCCGTTGATCGGCGGGAGCAGCGTCAAATAGCGCCCGGGATTGTCCAACACACCGCCACCAATCGTGACGGCGTACAAGTCCTTCTTGAACCAGGTCCGGTCGTACAACATCCACCCGGCGAAACTTTGTTTGGGTCCGCCCTTCGGCGAGCCATTCGCGGCAAAGGTGAGGGGCTCATTTTTGTGACAACTCACCCCACCGCCGTATTCGCAACCCAGATCGCCGGTGACCGAGAAGGCCATTTTGTCCACGAACTTGGTCGGCTGGTCGTAATACTTGATCTCAACACTGTCGTCGGTGTGGATGCGCGACCGGCCCAGCGGAACGGTCCCGGTCCACAGCGTGTCTTCACCCATGCCGTAGTTGTTGAAGACCATGGAAACCCACGGTTTCGGACGCCACAGAATCTGCCCACCCAGGCCGGGCTTTGTGCCAAGCCGGCCGTAGGACTGCCATCCGTTAATGATCCACGGTTCAATCTTCAGTTTGTCGGTCGGGAACCACTGGATGCGAAGTCCATTGAAGAACCACGGGGTGTTCGAGGAAACATAGGACGGCTGGTAAGCCCAGTTGTCGAAGTTGTAGTAGCTGAAAAGGCCGATGTACGATACGAAAATTCCGGCATCAACGTTGAGCCCGTGATTGACGTTGAAATGGTACCCGCCGTAAGCTTCCGCGAAATATTTGTACGCGCCGCGCAGGTCCCACTGGCCGCGTCCGGCGCTCGCATCGTTCCTTGGGGTCGTGACTCCGAACATACCTCCCAGCGTCAAGACCCGGCCGCGAACGTCTTGCCAGTGGAAGTCCCCGCCGAAGCTGATCTGCTCGACCTGGATTTCGTTTGAGCGGAAGATCTCGGTCGAGCCGCCCAGCGAATCATCCTTGGGGTGGTTAAAGCTAAAGACGTAGTCGGTGTCGAATCTGATTTCCGGGGTGAAGAATTTCGAATCCCAGACTGCGTCCTTATTGCGCGCATTGCCGTTGAGCCAGGTCCAGTCGGCAAAGGCAAACGGCGCTGTCGGCACTGGCTTCTCGGGCTTGGCGGCAGTATCGGCCTCGTGCTGCTCCACGGCGACAGCCGGATTGGCAGCCGCAGTCGCGGAAGCAGGAGCAGGCTCTGTTCCTTTCGCCGCGGGCGCTGAGGGGGCCGCTGGCTCTCTGGCAGCCGCCTCACGACTCTTCAGTTCCGCTTCAAGCTGTTCGATGCGCGCCTTCATGGCCGCCAGTTCCTTGACGATCTCAACCGAGACTTCCGCATCGCTCTTGGCCGCAGGTTGGGCAGGCACAGGCCCGGTGGTCTTCGGGGTGCCGGTCTCGTCGGCCGCTGGTCCGTGCAGCATCGCCACTTTCTGCCCGTCCGGTGGAGTCTGAGTCTGCGCATGACAGAGCTCACTCTGGCCTACCCCGAGGCTCAAGGCGAGCATCGGAAGGAAGGCTGAAACCGCTGCGCGTTTACGCGATGCCGATCTCGTGATTTTCAAGTTGGAATCCTTTCCAGTTCAAAAGTGCGGTTCTCTTCGCTCACCGCGGTTCTCGTCGGTTTTTCCTGGCAAGTCACATCACAACCGAAAACTCATAAGGAGCGAGTAAGAAATTCATAAAGAACGGATAAGGCTCCTCAACGCGGAGGAGCCTCGTTCCGCCAGCCAGCGTGTCCCCTCGTCTCGAGTGGCAATAACTGCGGCTGCTTTTGTTCGCCTGCTTTGCATCCGCCATCGCAGTTGACGCGGGCAGGCAACGCCCCGCATGTGTTGAGGAGATTAGAATGCAGCTCATGAAGAAGCCGTGAAGATGGAGATTAATAATTCAACTGGAAAGGATACGTTCCTTGAATTGCCAGTATGGAGCGAACGTTGAGGGAGCCGAATTTCGATCGGGGGGGCGCTAACTCGATGCGTTCCATGCGCCGCTGGAGGATCGATCGAGAGGATCACAGAACCGGTATCCCAGCCATGGCTCGGTCACGATGTATTTCGGTTTGGCAGGATCTTCTTCAATTTTCTGCCGCAGGGTCTTGACGAAAGAACGGAGGTAATCGACTTCAGTCCGATATTCCGGTCCCCAGATAGAGCGCAACAGTTTCGTATGCGTAACCGGGGTTCCCTGATTCCTCATGAGCAGCGCCAGCAGTTCGAACTCAGTGGGCGTGAGATGGATGACTTCTCCCTGCCGGCAAAGCAGGCGACGATTGATATCAAGTTCCAGGTCGCCCGCCTGCAACAACGTGGGTTCGTTGGCGTCGTCGATGTGAAGCCGGCGCATCACTGCTCTTAAGCGCGCCACCAGTTCGCGAAACCGGATCGGCTTGGTTATGTAGTCGTCCGCGCCTGCTTCCAGGGCTCTGACTATTTCGCTTTCGCCATCTTGCACAGTGACCATGACGATGCCGATCTTCTGCGAGTGCGCCCGAATCTCGCGGCAGGCTTCCACGCCGCCAATCCCTGGCATGTTTATGTCGAGCAAGACCAGCTCGAACGCATATTTCGTGAGAATCGCGACAGCCTCTTCACCGCTTTGCGCCTCGTCGATAGCAAACCCACTCTGGGTCAGAGAGGTCCGCAGCACCCGACGAAAGGATGCCTCATCATCGACAATCAACGTATTGAGCCGATCAGTGTTCACAAGTGACTTTGTTCCATTTTCAGCTCGCTGCCCTTTGGGAAAGACTTGATTGCAGACTGGCGCCCTCCAGCCCGTCACGACTCCCACCCGCACGAGGCAGCACCAGGCGGAACACCGTATTCTGATCGGTGGTCGTATCCGCCTCCAGATCCAGACTCCCGCCGTGCGCGTGGACGATCTTCCGAGCTACATATAAGCCCAACCCTGAACCAGGAGTCCAATGTCGTGTTTCGCTGCCACGGTAGAAGCGCTCGAAAATGTGGGGCCGCTCACTGGGCCGAATGAAACTGCCGCTGTTGGATGTCCGAATCGCCACCCACTCATCTTGCGAGTTGATGCTGATGGTAACTGCAGAGCCTGCGACGGAATATTTGCAGGCGTTATCCAGCAGCTGCCGCACAGCCAACTGCAACAGCTCTTGATCGGCCATCACGCCGGTGGCTCGCGTTTCTCTTTGAACGGAAAGCTTTCTGCCCGTCCATTGTTCCGTGCACTGGTCAGCCACGACTGTCACCAGATCGGCCATGTCCGTGAATTTCAGTTGCGGTCTCAGTTCCTCTCGATCGAGCTGCGCAGTTCGGAGCAAGCGGGACGTCAGCGAACTCAAGCGAGAAGCCTCTGTCTCCACAATATCTGTCAGGTCCAGCTGTTCTGGACCCAGAGGTCCGAGTTCGCGAATGCCCCCCGCTGCCGTCACGATGGTCGCGAGAGGAGTCTTGAATTCATGCGCAAGGGCATCCAGAATAGCTCCGCGAAATAATTCCGCTTGGGCCGCAGCCGCAGCATGGCTGACGGTACGGAAGGTATGCGCTCTTTCCAGCATCGCCGCAGCCAGCGCGGAGAGAGCTCCGGCCATCAATTCCGGATCGTGCAGACCTTCGAAGCCGATCGCACCAATCGTGTTCCCCCCAGCCCGTAAACATCGAGTCAGAACCCCGGAAGCTAGATCTTCGCCATCCCGACCAGAAAAATATGCAGCCCTGGTCTGATCAGCCAGGCCGTTGGGGAGATCCCCGCTGCAATGAACTTCTGCTTTGGCCCCATCAAACAAGCAGACCGACCGAATACCCAGAACATCCTGAAACAGCTGGATCGATCTTGAGTGCACGGTCTTTTCGGGGTCCAAGGCCAGCAACGCTTGCGCTAGATGGTACAGCCGGTCCACCTGCAGCCGATGATGATCCGCAACCGCTGCCCCCTCGCGTACTCGCGTGGTGAGCCGAGTGATTACCAGGCCCGTCGTCAGGAACGAAATCAGGGCCAGGATGTCCAGCGGGTTCGTGACCTCAAAGGAAAAGAGCGGAGGTGTGAAGAAAAAATCCAGACAAAGAACCGCAACGACGGAAACTACAGCCGATGACGCGAACGTTCCCATCAAAGACTGGAACACGACGACGATCAGGTAGATGAAGCCCGTAACACTGAAAGTCAGTTGAAGGCGATAGCAAACAAAGGTGGTTAGCCCTATCAGTAGACAGCCAAATACAGTTCGGATGGCGGATGGCCAGATTCGGTAGACTAGCCTCATAAGCTAACTCGTGTTCTTCATTCCCTGCGCTTCCTCGCGAGCCTAAGCCTCGACTTGCGCCGAGCCCCAGGAGCTATCGGACTGCTCGGGTGCATAGAGTCCCCGCTTCGGACAGTATCAGGCCGTTCCAAAGCATCAAGACTGATAACTGTGTTGCAGTAACTACTCCTCTTAAATGGGTCTTCTGGCTTGCAATCGGTTCTAACGACCCGCAGACAGTAAAGGCGCGCATAAATTGAGTCCAATTCATATTTCTTATTGGGCCTATCAGACTCTGCAATACCGCTCGTCGTGGCGGCACAAGTCAGTCCGAAATCTCCATTACCAAATGCGACAGCGGTTTTCTTTGACCATGGGTTGGTCGGCCTTGCAGGAGAAAGCTTGCTCAAACTCAGGCATGTTGACGACCAAGCCGTTAACGCGATACTTGCCGGGCGAATGTGGATTCGTGATGACGCTCATCCGCAGGTCTTCCGCCCGGTCGTTTTCACACGCCCACTGCGCGTTCCCAACAAAGAAGCGCTGCTCAGGCGTAAGTCCATCGCGGGCTTGCAATGCGTGTTTTTGGTCTGATCCTTCCACGCGATCCACGCGAGAATCAGCCCTCCGAAATCAGCGATATCCTCACCTTCAGTGAGCTTGCTATTGACCTTTAATGTCATCCACGACGGCGTACTGCGCATATTGATCCACGACGCACTGCGCGAGGGCTTCGAAGTTTTGGCTGTCCTCAGTCTTCCACCAGTTCTTCACGTTGCCTTGGGCGTGAAAGACTCGAAGTGCGCTACGTCTTCGCGAGTCCGCAAGATCCGACAAAGCCTCTTGGGCCCTGGGTGCTGGAGGAACAGATAGGCCAGGTACGAAAGAAAATCAAGACCCATCCCGATGCCGGCCTACACGCTCTGCGTCACACTTTTCTGACCGAAGCCGGAGAGTACACCGATCCGTTTACGTTGCAGTATGTCGCCGGACACGATAACATTAAGACCACGATGCGCTACGTAGACCGGCGCGAGGCTGCAGTCCATAAGCTGTTTGCGCGGCTGGCAGACTTGGATCGGCCGGAGGAACGCATCGCGTGCAACAAGTCGGTGCAAAATCCGGTGCAGTTGGAAATGCCCTCACCGGATGAGCTAGCTAAACTATTGATTGCAGGTAATTTACAAAGCGCGGAAGTGGTGGAACTGGCAGACACACCATCTTGAGGGGGTGGCGCCGAAAGGCGTGGGGGTTCAAATCCCCCCTTCCGCACCAAGAATTCTCTTCGCCGATTCATCCCTCAGGCGAAGTTAGTTGCAGAAATTGCTGTCTGGCAGTCAGGAAAATAGAAAATCCATGGTCTACGGCTTAATCGTTGCGGTCCACATTCTGGTCTGTTTCTTCATCATCATTGTGGTTCTGCTGCAAAGCGGCAAGAGCGGCGACATTTCTGCCGCATTTGGCGGACAGGGCAGCCAAACGGCGTTCGGTCCGCGAGGAGCGGCCAACGCGCTGTCCCGTGCAACTACTTGGTCAGCCGTCGCGTTCATGATCACTTCCATCACGTTGTCGGTCTACGCGGCCAGGCATAGCGGCCCGACCTCGGTGCTGCAGGGTGTGAAATCGCAACCGGTCAAGACGCAACCCGCTCCCGCGCAATCCCCCGCAACTCCGCCCGCCCAGAAATAAGCGGCTCGCAAGTTCTCTCGTGAATGAGCGCGTCGAAGACGGAGCCTCGCGCTCGCTCTGCCTACCCGATGCACTCAACCCATCTACAGCTTGTCCGGTAATTGTATTTGCCTCACAGAGGATGTAACATTCGACAAGAGGCACTTTTCCTGGAGGCATAGCTATGTCGGATCGTGACAGCAATAGTTTCGTTTGGTTCCTGGCAGGACTGGGCTTGGGAGCGTTGGCGGGAGTGCTCTACGCGCCTCGTTCAGGCAGCGAGAACGCGGGAGGTGTTGCGCGCGCGAGCCGAAGAAGGCCGCGACTATGTCCGCAGCCGTGCGCGCGAGGCGCGCGAGCAGGCGTCACAGTGGGCCGACCGCGGCCGCGATGTGGTCAACACCCAAAAAGAACAGTTTCGTGCCGCCTACGAGGCTGGTCGTCAGGCGTATCACGAAGCCACTACCGAGACGGGCGCACCAAAAAATCTGTAGGCTCTGAGCTCCCTCTTTCCGGCGGGTGCTCAGAATTACACCGAGCGGACTTACTCGGAACAAGAAATCGGCCGGAGCGTGCTTATGGACAAACTGACTCCTGTGTTCATCTTCCTGACCGGGCTCGCGGTCATGTTGCAAGCAGGCATCCTGCTGGCCATGTACCTGGCCATGCGCAAGAGCACCATGCTCATGGAAAACCTGGCGGCCGAGGTCAAGACAAAAGTCCTTCCTACTATCTCCCAGGCCGAGACGTTGATGACGGCCATTCGTCCCAGACTCGAGGTCATCACCGAAAACCTGCAGGACTCGACCACCGTGCTGCGCGAGCAAATCGAACGCATGGACGCCACCGTGAAAGATGCGGTCGACCGCGGTCGTCTGCAAATCATCCGCGCCGACGAGTTGCTCACTCGAACTCTCGATCGCGTGGAGGAGACTTCCGAGATGGTCCACAACACCGTGATCTCGCCGGTGCGTCAGCTCTCCGGACTCATGCAGGGACTCACGGTTGGCCTGGAGTTTCTCTTCGGCGGCCGCGGCCGCAAGAACGGCGCCAACCGCGAAGAGCGCCGCCCCGTGCCGCAGGACGAGATGTTTATCTAAGAAGCATTGCTCATTCTTGATTGCTGTTTGAAAAGCGCCGAGAGTAATGGGTTTACAGTCGACCAATCAGCAATCAATAATTGATTTGCCATTCCATGCGTTACCTGGTGCGAGCCCGCGTAAAGCCCGGTCGTGAGTCCGATCTACTCAAGGCCATTGAACAGGAAACCCTCGGCCACGGATCCGTCGCCGAAGGCGAATATCTTCGCAACATGCAGGACGCTCGCCTTTGCGACGATATCGCGCGCTGGGTGGAAGTCTGCTATTGCCCCACTCCTCTACAAGAAGAACAGCCCTACTGGGAACAATACTTCGAACTGACCCGCGTGCAGGACGCGCACGACCGCCGCAAATGCCGCGACGAAAACGGAACCGAGCCTTGGGCCTGCGGCGATTGCGATTGCACCCAGAGGCTGGAACAGAAGTTGAAAACGCAGGGTGCGCCGTTTCTCAATTCGCTGCGCCGCAAACCGTAGACGAGACGTTGCTTGCAATGTCTCTCTCACCAACATTTCGAATGCCGCCAAGTCCAGCACCACTTCCCTCAAATTAAAAACTAAAGCCCAGAAGTACGGCGGACCCGGGGTCGTTTCTACCCGATCCAGCCGCCGCCAACGACAATGTCCCCATCGTAGAAGACTGCAGCCTGCCCCGGTGTGATCGCCCGCTGCGGTTCGTCGAAGGTCGCGAGAATTTCGTCGTTGTCGGTCATTTCGACTACGGCTGCCGCCGGCTCGTGCCGATGTCGAATCTTAACGCCCACCCGCATCGGTTTGCGCAGTTCATCCACCGAAATCAAATTCACGCGGCGGGCCCGCAGCGTACGCGAATAGAGCTGCTCTTCCCCGCCCACGATCACCTGCTTTGACGCCCCGCTGATCTGAATCACGTAAAGCGGTGAGCCCGTGGCCACGCCAAGTCCCTTGCGCTGGCCAACGGTGAAGTTGTGAATGCCGCCATGCTCGCCGAGAACCTCGCCGTTCGTCGTGACGAGCTCGCCGGCAGTATCGGGCAAAGCCTCACCCTGCTCAGATAGATAAGCATCGATGAAGCGCTTGTAATCGCCGCCCGGAACAAAGCAAATTTCCTGCGAGTCCGGCTTCTCCGCAAGCGCGAGTCCATGCCGCCGTGCGAGTTCGCGAACTTCCGGCTTGGTCATGTCGCCGAGAGGAAAGAGAGTGCGGCTCAGCTGCTCCTGGGTCAGCCCGAACAGAAAATAAGTCTGATCCTTGCTCGAATCGGCGGGACGCTTCAGCAGCCATCGTCCGCAAGCTTCGTCAAAGCCTACGCGAGCGTAGTGCCCAGTCGCAACGCGCTCAGCCCCAATCTGCTGGGCCACAATGAGTAACTGGTCAAACTTCAAGTGATTGTTGCACAGACTACAAGGGATCGGCGTGCGCCCCGAAACGTACTCCTCGACAAATGGTCGAATCACGTCGCGCTCAAACCGCTCCTCATGATTAACCACATAATATGGAATTCCAATCTGCTGAGCCACTCGCCGGGCGTCATAAACATCATCGAGCGAGCAGCACCGTCCCTGCACCGACTCAGGCATCCCCTCCTTCCCCGACAGCCGGCGCTGGTTCCACAACTGCATGGTCAGCCCGATCACGTCGTGCCCATCCGCGCGCAGCATGGCCGCGACGGTGGAAGAATCCACACCGCCCGACATGGCAACCGCGATGGTGTCGCTACTCTGCATAAAAGCGCCTTTGGCTCTTGGCCTTTAGCTCTTGGCTTGAGGCTATCCGACGGCGGCAGTAAGCCAAAAGCTAAGAGCTAAGAGCGGTCTTCCTATACGTTGGCGACAACTCCCGCAACCGCGCCACAATCTCCGGCACGAGCGCGAGCGCGATGTCGATATCTTCCGCGACCGTCTGCTTGCCCAGACTGAAGCGAATACTCGCCCGCGCCTGATCCGCCCGCAATCCCATCGCCACCAACACATGCGACGGCTCAATCGCGCCCGAAGAACACGCCGCCCCGATCGATACCGCCAGCCCCTTTAGATCGAGTGCAATTACCATCGCCTCGCCGTCGATGTGATCGAAATGAATGTTGACAGTATTTGGGACGCGCGCGGCCCCGTCGCCATTGACCGCGGCATCCTCGACCTGCGCAAGGATTCCCAGTTGCAACCGGTCGCGCATAGCGGCCATCTTTTTGTCATCGCCGCGATCGAGTGCGTCCTTGGCGATCTGTGCGGCCTTGCCCAGACCCACAATTCCCGGAACATTTTCCGTACCCGCACGCCGCGAGCGCTCGTGCCGCCCCCCATAAAACAACGGCTGCAGGCGAAGCCCCTTACGCACGCACAGCGCTCCCACGCCCTGAGGCCCGTGAATCTTATGCCCGGAAATCGAAAGCGCGTCACAACCGATGCGCTTCACATCAATCTCAACTTTGCCAGCAGCCTGCACCGCATCGGTGTGAAAGCAAACCCCAGCTTCGGCTGCAATCCGGCCAATTTCCTCGACCGGCTGAAGTACTCCGGTTTCGTTATTCGCCATCATCACCGAGATCAGCTTCGTGTTCGGCCGCAGCGCGCGGTGCACATCCTCGGGGTCGACCAGGCTGCGCCCGTCCACCGGCAGAACGGTCACCTCCGCGCCAACCTCGTCCATGTGCTTGCACGCTAGCAGCACCGCATGGTGCTCAATGCTCGACGTGATGACGTGATCCCCCGCTCCCACCAGGCCGGCAATGGCCAGGTTGTCAGCCTCCGTGCCGCCGCTGGTGAAAACAATCTCCGCAGCGCGGCAGCCGAGCAACGCAGCCACCGACTCACGCGCGTCCTCGACCGCCGCCCGCGTCTGCTGCCCATGATGATGGATCGACGACGCATTCCCAAACTGCTCTTCGAAATATGGCCGCATCGCCTCAAAGACCTCGGGCAACACAGGCGTGGTGGCGTTATTGTCGAGGTAAATGCGACGCATACAGAACCCGCTTCTATTCTACATTGCGAGGGCTAGAGACGTAGGTCGCTACGTTGCCGACGGCGTTCAGGACCGTGGTGCGGGAGCCGTTCCAGCTGCGTGTCTATTGCTTGTCTATAAAGACGGATGCTATCGCTGGTCGATCGCGACGTACGGATTGGGGTAATCCGGGCCCAGGTATTCCGCGCGCGGCCGGATCAGGCGGTTGTCGTCGAGCTGCTCCATCACGTGCGCCGCCCAGCCGCTCACGCGCGACACCGCAAAGATCGGCGTGAACAAATCAACGTCGATGCCGAGGTTGTGATACGTGGAAGCCGAGTAAAAATCCACATTGGCATTCAGTTTCTTCTCGGCCTTCACGAACTCTTCAATCTTGTGCGACATCTCAAACCACTTCGCCTGCCCGCTGGAATTACCCAGATCACGCGACATGGTGCGCAGGTGCGTCGCGCGCGGATCTTCGGTGCGATAAACGCGATGGCCAAATCCCGGAATTTTCTTCTTTTGCGCGAGCATACCCTTGACGTATTCCACAGGGTCGGCGCCAGAAGCATCGATCGCTTCGAGAATCAGGAACACCGCCTCGTTGGCGCCACCATGCAGCGGTCCCTTCAACGCACCGATGGCCGAAGTGATGGCGGAATGCATATCCGACAAGGTCGCAGCCGTCACGCGAGCAGCAAAGGTCGAAGCGTTCAGTTCATGGTCCGCATGTAGAATCAACGCAATGTCGAGCGCGCGCTCGGCAGTCGCCGAAGGCTTCGTGCCATTCAGCATAAGCAGAAAATTCGCGGCATGTGACAGCGAGTGGTCAGGCTCGACCACCGGCTGTCCCTTGCGAATGCGATCATACGCCGCAACGATCATTGCGATCTGCGAAGTGATGCGAATCGACTTATCGAGATTCGTCTTGCCGTCGTTACTTTTCTCCTGCGGATCGTAGAACGACAACGCCGAAACCGCGGTGCGCAACACATCCATGGGCAAGGCATGACGCGGTGCATTGCGCAGCAGAGTGATAATAGCCGCATCCAGCTTGCGCTCTTCGGCTAGTCGCTCATGCAACTCGCGCAGTTCTATGCGGGTCGGGAGCTTCCCAAACCACAACAGGTAGCACGTCTCCTCAAAATTCGACTGCCGGGCCAGTTCGTGAATGTCGATGCCGCGATAGGCCAAAACGCCAAGATCTCCGTCGATGTAGCAGATCTTCGAATTCGTAGCAACGACGCCCTCAAGTCCTTTCGGCGCTTGAGTTGTGACCGGGCTGGACATGGCTTTCTCGCTTCGATTCGCAGGATTTTTCGTCGCCGAACTGCGCCAGGGGAACGCGGTGATGCAACCTTTTCTTATACCGGAAACGCGGCAATGTTTCCAATGTCCCGGAGCGCCATCAGGGACGAGCAGCGAGACCTACGCGAGTGGGACGACGGCTCTTTCACGCCGGCCAAATAGAGAGCGCCGTCTTACTTAGGATCTGCTGCTGAACCGCTTCGCTGAGCGGAAGCGCCCGGAACTCGTCCAGATTTTTCTTGATGTCGGGAACTCCCGGTCCAGGCCAGTCGGTGCCGAACAGAGTTTTGTGGGCGATCTCTTCCAGGCGCGGAAAATATTTCAGCAGCGTCTTCGGCGGAATGCCGCTGATGTCGAGATAAACATTAGGATGCCGCCGCACCAGGAAAAATGCGGTCTGCATCCACAGCGGCCGTCCGCCATGCGCCAGCAAAATCTTCAGCTTGGGAAAATCCACCGCAACGTCGTCGACACAAATCGGATCGCCATACTTATTGCGCGCCCCGGGAAAAATCGACGTCCCTGTGTGGAACATGACTGGCACCCCATTGGCCTCCGCCGCGCGGTAGATAATCTCCAACTCCTTCACCCCGTTCAGATAGTCATTGGGAAACAGTAACTGGTGCGGAGGATGAATCTTGATCATCTGCAGCCCCAGCCGCAGAATCTGCTCTACATCTGCCAGCACATTGGTCGTGTGCTTCGGGTGCAGACTGCCGCAAGACAGCAGCCGCTTCGGGTTTTCCTTCACATAGTCCGCCACGAACTGGTTGACCCCGTTGGTAAATCCAATCACTTCCGGGGCCACGTAGTTGATGAGCATGGCGCGGTCCATGCCACTGGCGTCAAGAAATTTGAGAAATGCCTTGGGCGAGCGGCAGAACTCCACAATCTGCTCAAAGTTCGGCCGCTTCTGTTTCATCAGCTCCAGCGCATGGGGCTTGAACATTTCCATCGGCTGGATGTGAATGTGGCAGTCGGTAATCATCGCTCGCTAGTGGCTTGCCTCAAACCTCAGAAGAATACCAGACGAACTAGTTGGCAGCTGCCGCCAGCACAGCTCGCTTGGTGAATACGCGAATCATCTCGCGGCGATACTCGGGAGTGAGCGCCGAAGTGGTCAGCGGCTTCGCGATCTTCGCTGCCAAGTCTCCGACGGCCTCCGCCAACTCCTGGTCCACTTCCTTGCCAAACAACAACTCGCTCGTTCCCTTCACCAGTAATGGCGCAGGATTCACGGCAGTTATCCCGACCCGTACATCGGCGACCTGACCGTTCGAGCGCTTCATCACTACCGCGACCCCGGCCAGCGGATAATCAATCGACCCGCGAACTCGCAGTTTTCGGTACACACCGCTATAGCCCGCCGCCGACGCCGGCAGGAAAACGCGCGTGACCATCTCGTTCGCCTGCAGCTTGCGATAGCTGTCTCCAAGCCCGGTGTAAAAATCACGCAGCGCCACGCGGCGCGTGCCGAGCGCGCTGGCAATTTCGATTTCCGCGTTCAGGCACAGCAACGCCGGAGGCGTGTCTGCAGGAAAATACCGCCCAGCACTTGCTGCCTCCCGGCGCCACGTGGCAAAGGTCGCCATCTTTCTTGATGCAGAACCCGCAACCTTTGCGCCAGGTGAGCGACTGGTTGTACCAAAGACAGCGCGTGTCGAGGCAGATGTTGCCGCCAATCGTTCCCATATTCCGCAGCACGGGCGAGGCGACGGTGGCCGCAGCCTCGGGCAGCACCGGATAATGTTCTTGCAGAAAATCGGATCGCTCGATCGCACGTAGCGCGGTCAACGCACCGATTTCCACTCCGCCGTCGCTCTGCGGCCGAATCCCGCGCAGCCCGGCAATTCCACGAAGATCGAGAACGCACCTCGGTTCAAAAAGCTTCTGTCGCATCGAAGGAATCAGATCGGTGCCACCCGCGATGATGCGAACAGACAAAGAAGGAACATGTGGGGACGGACGCCCTGACCCGTCCGATCCGCGCGCGGTTTGCGCGGACTCGCTGCGCGCCGGCAAGTCGTCTGCACACTGAGCATGACTGGCCAAAAACTCAACGGCCTCGTCTACTGACTTGGGCCGCAGGAGTTTGAACTCTGGCAGGCTCAATCTGCGCCTCCAGTCGCGGATGGCCCGACCCGCGCCGGATCCAGCGCGTGCCGCTCCGGTCCCTTACCCTTGAAGCACAACGAGCCGCCATGTTCGCGGAATCGCGCAGGTGAAGTCGGGTCCACACCTTCAGTCAGGTTGAGCGCTTTAGCATTTTTCTTCGCACGCAGCCCGGCCAAAACTCTCTCCGGCGTGAACGGCGATTCATGCAACCGCACCCCGACCGCATCGTAAATCGCATTGGCAATCGCGGGAATCGTCGCCGCCAGCGACCCCTCACTGCACTCCTTCGCGCCAAAAGGCCCTTCCGGGTCAACGCTTTCGACGATGATCGGTTCAATCTCCGGCGACTCCACCGACGACGGGCTGCGATATTCCAGCAAACCCGGGTTCATCAGCATGCCGTCTTTCCAAACCATTTCTTCAGTCAGCGCCTGCCCCATTCCCATCCACACCGAACCGATAATCTGCCCTTCCACCGAAACCGGATTCAGCGCGCGCCCGCAATCGTGCGCCGCCCACACTTTGTGCACCATGACTTCTCCGGTTTCCTCGTCGACGCTGACCTCCGCGACCTGCGCGGAGTACGAATAGGCTGGCGACGGTCCCACGCCCGCTCCTTTATGTTTGCCACCGCGAGCCTCCTGCGGAGGCGCATAAGATCCGGTTCCGGTCAGCGCCCCGTGGAAGTCAATCGCCGCGACCACAGCTTCCTCAAATGTCATCCGATCTTTCGGCCCTTCGTCCTTGCGCTTCTGCTGCAGCGATCCCCGCAGAATCTGCCCTTCGACTCGCCCGCTGACTGAGGCGCCGGCCTGAGTCACTTCGACCGTCTCCGTCTCTTGTTTCCTCGAAAGTCCGCCCCACCGCTTGGCAACCATGTCATCGCGAAAAATCAGATCCTCCACAGCACAGTTCATCTTCTTGGCCGCCGCCGCAGCAATCAGCTTCTTCACTTCTTCCGCGGCACGCAATGTCGCATTCCCCGCCATGAACGTAACTCTGCTCGAGTACGATCCAATATCAATCGGAGTCAGGTCGGTATCGGCGGCAATCACTCGCACCCGCGGCAGCGAGCACCCCAACACTTCGGCCGCAACCTGCGCGGTCATCGTGTCCGACCCTTGACCGATTTCTGACGCGCCGGTGTACACCACAACGCCGCCATCGCGGTCAATCTTGATGTTGACCGTCGAATGCGGCATGTCAGAACGAATGATCGAATTAGCCGCACCGCTAACGTAGTGGCTGCATGCAATGCCCAGCCCGCGCCCCCTCGGCAGTGTGCCCTTGCGCTGTTTCCACCTAGAACGCTCGACAGTCTTCTCGATGCATTCGGGCAACCCGTAACTCTGCACCCGCAGCCCGTTGACCGTGATGCAGGGCGGCTGCAGCAGATTGCGCTCACGAATCACGGCAGGGTCCATCGCAATCTTCACCGCGAGTTCGTCGAGTTGCGATTCAAAAGCGAAGCGCACATTCACCGTGCCGTGGCCGCGCATGGCGCCGCACGCAGGCTTGTTGGTCAGCACCCGGTATCCGTCGTATTGAATATTGGGAATATCGTAGAGCGCGCCCAACAGCGCACCCGAATAAAGAATCGTGACCACGCCGTAGGAACAATAAGCGCCGCCATCCTGCACCACGCGCGCCTTGACGGCGGTGATGCTCCCGTCGCTCTTCACGCCAGTCTTCAGATCAATAATCGTTCGCGGCCGTCCGCGATGCGCCCAGAACACTTCTTCTCGCGTATAAGTGATCTTCACCGGAGCTTGGGCCTTGCGCGCCGCAATCGCGGCAATGATTTCCAGCGGAATCACTTCACTCTTGCCGCCGAACCCGCCCCCAACCAGCGGTTTGATGACGCGAATCTGCGCCATCGGCATTTCAAGCACCAGCGACAGCTTGTGCTGCAGGTAGTACGGAACTTGCGTCGAAGACCACACCGTCAGCCGTCCGGGCTTACCCGTGTGCGGATCGATTTCGAACGACGCCAGCGTCGAATGCGGCTCCATCGCCGCATGCGTTACTTCATTCGCGATAAACCGAGCCTCAGCCACCTGATCCGCCTCGGCGAAGCCCCGGTCGGGATCGCCAAAAACATGGTGATAGTCTTTTTCCAGATTGCCGGGCTTCGAATCGTGAATGAGATCCGTCTGCGCCTTCATCGACTCTTCCGGATCGAAATACGCGGGCAACACTTCGTAGTCAACGTCAATCAATTCCAGCGCCTTCTCGGCGATGGTCTCTGAAACCGCAACCACGCACGCAACGTTGTCCCCCACGTAGCGAACTTTATCGAGCGCAAGCGGATACTCGTCGTGACCAACCGGAAGAATGCCGTAGGGATTCGGTGCATCCTTGCCCACCGCAACGGCAACAACGCCTTCGCACCTCTCGGCTCGGCTCGTATCGATGCACCGGATGCGAGCATGCGGGTAAGGCGAATGCAGGATCTTGCCCACGAGCATGCCGGGCACGCTGAGGTCGTCGGTATATTTGCCCGCACCCGTAGTCTTCTCGGCCGCGTCGATCATTGCGGTCGGTTTGCCGATAATAGAGAAATCCTTCATCTCGTTATTCCGAGCTTGCGTGAAATCGACTCGCCCGCGCGTGCCTGCCTCACCGGGCGGGCGCTAGCCCTTTGCGCTCCACCTCGACTACTGCTCGGATTGCCTCATACATCTGGCTGTAGCCCGTACACCTGCACAGATTGCTGCTCAGCGCAGCGCGAACTTCGGCATCCGAGGGATCGGGATTTTCCGCCAGTAGCGCTTTCACAGTCATCATGAATCCCGGTGTGCAGTAGCCGCACTGCGCTCCGCCCCAATCGCCGTAGGCCTTCTGAATCGCCGCCAGGCCGCCGTGCTCGCTGACTCCTTCGACGGTCGTGATCTCTTGTCCCTCACAACTCGCCGCGAGCAACGTGCACGCCATCATGGCAACGCCATCCACCAGCACCGTGCATGCACCGCAGGATGAATCATCGCACCCCCGCTTCGATCCCGTGAGCTGCAGTTGCTGCCGCAACACATCGAGCAGCAGAGCGTTCGGCTCGATCGCAATCTCGTGCGAGCGCCCGTTAACACAAAGTTCGATGAGTTCTTTTTTCATGAACAGCCTTGAGTATCGAGCTAGGAGCTGTGAGCTGAACAACGTTCGCTTGCTCGCAGCTCAGAGCTCGTGTCGCTGCTAGTACATCGCCACGTTCCCATCCACCCGCCGTGACCAGGCGTCGATCCCGCCACGCATCGACTGCGCTTTTTCAAATCCCTGCTGCCGCAGCCATACCGTCACATTCATCGAGCGAACGCCGTGATGGCAAACCACCACGATGTGCTGCTCCGGGTCGAGTTCCTGATGAGCCCGCGACGGCACATCGCCCATGGGGATCAGCCTGGCGCCATCGATCCGGGCCGTCTCAAACTCCCAAGGCTCGCGAACATCGAGCAGCGTGAACGCCTCTCCCGCATCCAGCTTGCCCTTCACTTCTTCGGGTGTAATTTCGTAGTCCATACGTCGGATGCGTCCCGCTACGTCGTCGTCCACTTCGGCTCGCGCTTCTCCATGAATGCGCGAACGCCTTCCTGCGCGTCGGAAGTCTTCATCAGTTCGTCAAAATAGATTCGCTCGGCGCGGGCCAACCCTTTGTCAAAATGCATCGAGTCCCACGCGTATGACGCCTTCTTGGCCAGTGCCAGCGCTGCCGGACTGAGCTTCCGCAACTGCCCGATCCCTTCGCCCATAGCAGCTGCCAGTTCACTCTCGGGCACGGCGCGAGTAGCCAGACCAATTTCCGCTGCCCCTTTTCCGTCGATCATCCGCCCAGTCAAAATCAACTCCGCAGCTCGCTTCTGCCCTACGAGAGCACCGAGTGCAGTACAAGCCACAGGCGGATAGCAGCCCAGCTTGATTTCAGGAAACCCCCATTGTGCCGATTCCGCGGTGTAGACGATGTCGCAAACCATGGCTACTTCTGCGCCACCGCCGAGACAATGCCCGTGCACGGCAGCGACCGTAACTTTGTTCGTAGCGACGAGAGCGCGTATCACTGCGTGAAACTTAGTCAACATCTCGTTGACCTTGTCAGGACTATGCGCCGCCACGTCCACGCCGGCTGAAAACGCCTCACCCTCTCCATTCAGAACGATCACAGAGATGTCCGGCCGCGCCTCGATCTCCGCCAACGCCTGCGCTAACTCCACCATCATAGGAATATCAATCACGTTCAACGGCAGGTTGTGCAGCAAGATCCGCGCGACTGGCGGATCCACACTCACAATCAGGGAAGCAAAGTTAGTCGCGACTCCTGGCGTCAAGGTTTTTCTCCGTGCCTCAGCGGTGATCACCAATTCCCTACAGGTTGATGGCTGACTTCCGCACTTCGCCAATGGTCGACAGCGGATCGCGCGCCCCGGTCTTCTCTGCGATCCATTTTTTCTCGTTGCTGATGATGTCCAGCAGCAATTTCCTGTCGGCCGCCGACGGCATGTATTCCTTTATGTGTTCTTCGTAGTCGCGATCCTCCACAACTTCGCCCGTCTGCGCGTGGAATTTCTGTCCCGCCCACTTCCCAATCGCACGATTGAACTTGATGTGCGGTGCATACAGCTTCGGTTCGCCCGGCGTCAGAGCGCCATTGAAGCGCTCAATCAGGCCCGATACTTCATCCCGATAAAGATTGCGATTGTAATCATTCAAGTCGTCCAAGTCGGGCGCCTTTTCATTCTTGGGCTCGTCGTAGCGGCCCTTCACCCCCCACACATATGCCCAGTGCGCCGACGACGAATGATCCGTACCAAACAAATCATAGGAACTCGAAATCCACTTGTTCAGATATTTCTGAATCAGCCACGCCGGAATCACGCCCGCCTCCACAATGCGCCGCAATCCGTCGTTACCGGTCCCCATATGAAACGCCTCTTCACGCAGCATGTACGACATCGACCGCCCCAGCGGGGCGAACGCGGAATACTTCAGCATTTGCAGCTGAAACTTTCCGTCGCGGTCCACGAAGTCGGTGTACGTAAAAAAGTCCATCCAGTTGTCGACGTCGACATTGAAGGCGCCCAGCAGTCGCTTGTTCTCAAACGCCCGCCGCTCCAACATTTTCTGCGCCTCAACCTTGCCGGAGTAGCCGAAGTGGTCGACCAGCAAAGCGCACATCTGCCAGCCATGGCGCATCTCTTCAATCATCACGCGAGTGATGGCGCGACGGTCCCACTCCGTCGGCGCGTTCGCCAGCAGGTTGCGCTGCTGCTCGACGCTGGCGAACTCCGTATCGCCCTGGTAGACGATCATATTCATCAGCGCGTCGCGCATCTGCTGCGTGGGAATCTGCCGCAGGTTTTCCCACTTGCGGCGTCCCTTGTACGAACCGAACTCGATCTCATCCGTATCGATGGCGCCGTAAAGCGTGTCGAAGTGAAAGGCGTCGATGTCGGCGGTGTTCACTCCAATATCCTTGCGCCAGTCGTTGAACAGACCGACCCAATCGCTGAAGGTTCCGATTTTCGCTACTTTTCCTGGCATGAGTTTTCTCCTAGTTCTGCAGGTACACCTGGGCCAGGGCGTTGTAGGACTCGGCGTAGTCGCTTCCGTTGGCGAATTCAACGCGGCGGAAGAACCGACCTCCCATCGCCAACCCCGACCTAGCCATTGTGCTCGCGCCTCCCGAAATTTCCGGGCCGGGTAAGACTTCCCCGTCTTTCTCCACGGTTCTCCGCACGAGACGATAGGTCATCCGCATACCATCGAGGACCCCTGTTATCCGACCGACATATTGATTATGGGGATCACCGTTACTGATCGAGATCGATTTACCGTCCCGAGTCAGCCAACAGTCATCTTGCACAAACTCTCCATCTTTTCCGAAATACAGGACGGTGGTCGATACCGTTCTTTTCTTTGCATCGGGTGGCGCTCCCGGAATGCGCCTCCATTTCACATCGACGGGGATCCAGAACCGGCCGTCCTTTGTGGACTGCGCACTAACGTTCATCGCCAAACCGAAAATCAGTAGCACGGTAAGGGAAAGGAATTTCATTTCGCCTTAAAGACCGCCGGCCGCTTCTCCACGTACGCCGCCAGCCCTTCCTTCGCATCTTCACTCTGAAACAGCAACTGCTGGTTCTCGCGCTCCACGGCCAGCGCTGACTCCATAGGAATTTCCCATCCTGTCTGCACCGCGCGCTTGATCCGTCCCACAGCCTTCGACGCCTTGTTCGGCGGGCAGAACTGTTTGGCGTACTCCATGATGTTCTCCATGAAGCCGTCGCGCTCGAACACATCGTTGACGATACCGAGTTCCTGCGCCTCTTCAAACGAGAACGTGTTGCCAGTCACCATCAGTTCGATCGCCTTGCTCTTCCCCACCATGCGCGAAAGCCGCTGTGTTCCGCCGGTTCCGGGCAACACCCCGAGATTCACCTCGGGCAGCCCAATCTTTCCCGCATCCTTGCGCGCAATCCGAAGATCGGCCGCCATCGCGATTTCGAGGCCCCCGCCCACGCAGTGCCCGTTGATGGCCGCGATCACCAACTTCGGCGTGTGCTCCAGGCGCAACAGCATCTCGTTGGCGTGCAGGCAAAAATAATATTTGAACGTAGGATCGACGCTGCATAGCATCTTTATGTTCGCGCCCGCGGAAAAAAACTTGTCGCCCGCGCCGGTCATCACGATCACGTAGACGCCATTGTCCATGCGAGCCTTCAGGATCGCCTCATCCAGTTGCCGGTTCATTTCGTAAGTGTAAGTATTGGCCGGGGGATCGCACATCTCGATCACCGCGACCCCGCCATCAGTGCGGTAGTTCACAAGCTGCTTGGTGGTTTCGCCGGTACTGGGCTGTACTGTAGTTGCCATATTTGCTATCTCCTCAAATCTTCTTAAACTTGTCATTCCGAATCGAGCTGAAACCCGATGAGGAACCTGCCGTCGGCTGAAGCATTCACTCTCTAACGCCCGTCTCTGCTCTTCTTCGCGCCAGCCATCACGCCTCGTAGAAAGACATCACCCATCTCACGCGCCAGCGAAACCGCATCGGCGTCCACGCGCGGGTTGTGCCAGGTATAAATCCAGTTCATCATGCCAAACAGGCTCAGCACAGCAATCCGCGTGGAAAATTGTAGTCTGCGGTCCGCCTTCAATTCGTCGAGCAGCCCAACACAAATCCGGTAGTATTCCCGCTTAATGCCCGCGACTTCCGCCGCGAAACCGTTCTTCAGCGCTTCGGCTTCGTGCGACAGCACCTTCATGGCCGCCTGATTGGCCAGAAAATATTCCAGGTGATTGAGGATGAAAATCCGAATGCGCTCTTCGGGATCGTTCACGCCTTCCAGACGCGTCTTCAGCCGCTGCACGATCGTGGAGAACGTGTGCTTCTGGATCAGGTAGAGCAGCCGCTCTTTGGACTCGAAGTAGTAATACAGTCCCGCCAGCGACATGCCGCTCTCGCGCGACAAATCGCGCATCGAAGCGCCCTCGTATCCCTTTTTGCAAAACACTTCAGTGGCGTGTGCGAGTATCTCGGCCAATCGCCGGTCATAGCGCGTCTCCGGCACGGTTGCGCGGCGAGGCCGGCGCGCAGTTACTCGGGTTGCCACGGAAGAACTTCCCATAATCAGGAGAAGTCGAACGTTCGTTCGAACAAAGTATACTCCCCTTGTGATCCTGATCACAAGTGTTTGCCGCTCAGCTGGAGTTCCGATTCTTGCTCGCCGCCGCATAGGCCCTCCCCAGCCAGTCGAGAGCAGCGTGCAAGTCAGCTTCAGAGGAAACTCGAAGCTGAACCAGCGCGCCTTCTTGAACTCAGCCGAACCGATGCGGGGATCCTTCTTAAGAAGAACGCGAACTTTGGCAGTGGCAGTGTCGATCCGGAACGCGAGTGAGTTCGCCGTCTCCATCCCGCGGGTCCGGGGCACCATGGCGAACATTGTGTCGTTGCTGTGAAGAGCCGGGAACCCGAAGAAGACCCGCTGCTTGACCTGCGGCCAGTCGACCGTCTGAGCCACCAGCGCCGCACCCCATGCCTCCGTCTGCTCGGAGATAGCAGGACGCTTCGGCCGCGAAGATTCTCCTTTCTTCACCGGCTATCGGCCTCAGTTGCGAATGTCAGACAGCAGCCGCTCAATCTCGGCCTTCACTTCCGCCATCAGCGGAAGGAACGGCAGACGCGATGGCCCCCCGTAATAACCGTTGAAATCCATGCCGTGCTTGAATCCGGGAACCCCGAGATCGCCGACGCGCTGCGCAGCCTGCGCAATTCTTTCCTGCTTCAGTCGTGCAAGCTCGGCATCCCCCTCTTTCCACGCGGCGTAGATCTCGTAGCAGGCCGTGGGCGCCGGCCCGGCAAAAGCCAAGATCGCCCCGACCGCGCCCGCATCGAGCGACGGCTGCAGTTTATGCGCCGCCCCTACCAGCACCTGGAATCCCACTTCTTTCTGCCGCGTCTTCATCTTGCCGACAACGTTCACAGCGGATGAAGAAGCCTTCGAAGTTGACGAATCGGTGTGCCCCTGCCCCCTGTCGCGCTCGTTTGCCAGACGTGGGGACGTCTCCATACTGCCCGACAAGACTCCGACGGGTACCAACATACTCTCCTCGCTCGACGCCAAGGACCCACGGCTCGAGGCTGCCAGCATTCGTGGCGTAACCGCGTCAAATGTCTCGGTGACCGTGGCGCTGCGCTTAACCTGCCCTGTGCCTTCCACCATCTTGCGCACTTTTTCCACGTCGCCGCTCGATTCCTTGATGCCGATCACATTCGGATGCCCCGCCAACTCGATCACCACCTCCGCAGGAATGTCGTACCCGGTGGCCTGTGGGAAGTTGTAAATGATGACCGGCAGCGGCGAGCGATCAGCCACTGTGCGGTAAAACGCCAGAATGTTCGCCGCCTGCATCTGCTTCTTGTAGTAGTGCGGCGTTCGCACCATGGCAACGTCATAGCCAAGTTCGGCGGCATACTCGGTCAGCCGCAGCGTCTCGATCGCCGACTCGATCCCCGTACCGGCAATCAAAACCTTATTCGGCGCAGCCGCCTCGCGCACCGCCTTGAGCACGTCGCGCCGCTCCTGATCGGAGAGCATGATCGCCTCGCCCGTCGAGCCCAGCACAACAATGCCCGCGACCGGCGTGCGCGAATAGCGCTCGACGTTCGATTCGAGCTTCTTGAAATAGACGTTGCCGTCGGGATAAAACGGCGTGGTAATGGGAGGAAAAATTCCGTGTAGCAGCATAGACAATTCTACCCGGAAACTGACGCAATCGCAGCGCTCATCCGACCAGTCGTCGGCTACCTGCTCCACGTTCCGCATGCAAGTGCTGCAGCGCCTTGACATTGATTTCCCCGCGCTGTAGTGCCGCGATTCCCTCCGCCGCGGCCCGCGCGGCCGCCAGCGTTGTAATCGTAGGGATGCGCGCCGTAACCGCAGCTCGCCGGATCGCCTTCTCGTCGAACCACGGTTCGATGCCCGTAGGCGTATTAACAATGAGTTGAATGCGTTGGCCCTTGATAAAGTCGACCACGTTGGGCCGTCCTTCCTTCACCTTGTAGACGCGCTCCACGTTCATGCCCGCAGCCTCGATGACATCCGCAGTGCCGGCTGTGGCTACGAGTTTGAATCCCATGTCCACAAACTTGCGCGCAACCTCCGCGACATGCCGCTTGTCATGGTCGGTGACGCTGATAAAAATCGCCCCCTGCGTCGGCAACTTCTGTCCTGCAGCCAACTGAGCCTTAGCAAACGCTTCGCCAAAGTTATCGGCCACGCCCATGACTTCGCCCGTTGACTTCATCTCCGGTCCGAGCACAGTGTCGACGCCCGGAAATTTATTCCACGGAAACACCGGAGACTTCACATAGTAGAAACTTCCTGTGTCAAGATCGGCGCGGCGCTCAATGAACTCTGGCAGAAATTCGCGCAGCTTGCGCCCCGTCATCAGCCGCGCTGCAATTTTCGCCATCGGCACGCCCGTCGCCTTCGAAACGAAAGGCACAGTACGCGAGGCTCGCGGGTTCACCTCGAGCACGTAGACTTTCTCACCATCCCCGCCATTCCCGCGCGGGATTGCGAACTGAATGTTCATCAGCCCGACAACTTTCAACGCACGCGCCAACTTAAAGGTGTAGTCGCGCATACGCTCCAACAGGGCCTGCGGAATGTCGACCGCCGGCAGCACGCACGACGAGTCGCCGGAGTGCACGCCCGCCTCTTCGATGTGCTGCATAATTCCGCCGATCACCACATCGTCACCATCGGACAAAGCATCGACGTCAACTTCAATCGCATCTTCCAGGAAGTGGTCGATCAGCACCGGCCGGTCGTGCGAGTACTCAACCGCCTCTTTCATATATTTGACGATCGCCGCTTCGTCGTGGGCAATCACCATTGCGCGCCCACCCAGCACATACGAAGGCCGCACCAACACCGGATATCCAATGCGCCCCGCACCCTCAACCGCCTCTTCAATCGACGTAGCCATGACCCCCGGTGCCTGCGGAATCTGCAACTCTTCAAGCAGTTTGTTGAAGTGTTTGCGATCCTCCGCCAGGTCGATCGACTCCGGCGACGTGCCGATGATTTTCACCCCCGCCGCCTTCAGCGGCAAAGCCAGGTTCAAGGGCGTCTGCCCGCCAAATTGCACGATCACCCCGACGTCCGCGCCTTTCGATGTTTCATGCTGATAGATTGCCCACACATCCTCGAACGTCAGCGGCTCGAAATAGAGCCGGTCGCTGGTATCGTAATCGGTCGAGACGGTTTCAGGATTGCAATTGATCATGATCGTCTCGTACCCATCGTCCCGCAGCGCGAACGACGCATGGCAGCAGCAGTAATCGAACTCAATTCCCTGCCCGATGCGATTCGGTCCGCTGCCCAGAATAATCACTTTCTTCTTGTCGGTGGGCGCAGCCTCGTCTTCATCTTCGTAGGTTGAATAAAGATAAGGCGTAAAGCTCTCGAACTCCGCCGCGCATGTATCGACACGTTTGTAAACGGGCAACACGCCATGCTTCTTGCGGAGGTGACGAACTTTCTCCTGCCCTTCGAGTCTCCACACAGCCGCCAATCGTCCATCGGAGAATCCCATGCGCTTCGATTCGCGCAGCACTTCAGTCGGAATCGATTCGATGGGATGCTTCTCGAGTTCGAGTTGCTGATCGTTGATTTCCTTCAACTGGTACAGAAACCACGGATCCATCGAGGTCATCTTCGCGATCTGCTTCACCGTGTGTCCCTGGCGCAAAGCGTACTGTACATAGGCCAACCGCTCCGGATGCGGCGTGACCAGTCGTTTAGTCAGAATCTTCGGCTCAATCTTTTCGCCGCCCACGCGCTTGCCCGTATCGAGCGAACGAATACCCTTCATCAGCGCTTCCTTGAAAGTGCGCCCAATAGCCATCACTTCGCCCACCGACTTCATCTGCGGCCCCAGCGTGTCGTCGGCGCCAGGAAATTTCTCGAACTGCCACTTCGGAATCTTCACGACCACGTAGTCAAGAGTTGGCTCGAAGCATGCCGGAGTCCTGCGTGTAATGTCGTTGGGAATCTCGTCGAGCGTGTAACCCACGGCAAGTTTCGCGGCAATCTTCGCGATCGGAAATCCGGTGGCCTTGGAGGCCAGCGCCGAAGACCGCGAGACGCGCGGGTTCATCTCGATCACCACCATCCGTCCGGTCTCAGGATTCACGCCGAACTGAATATTCGATCCGCCCGTATCGACGCCGATTTCGCGAATCACAGCAATCGAGGCGTCGCGCATGGCCTGGTACTCGCGATCCGTGAGCGTTTGAATCGGCGCGACCGTAATCGAATCCCCGGTGTGCACGCCCATGGGATCAAAATTCTCGATCGAACAAATGATGATGACGTTGTCTTTCGTATCGCGCATCACCTCGAGTTCGAATTCCTTCCACCCCAGCACCGACTCTTCAATCAGGGCCTCGTGCACCGGAGAAAAATCGAGCCCTCGGTTCAACACTTCCACCATCTCTTCGCGGTTGTAAGCGATGCCGCCGCCCGAGCCGCCCAGCGTGAAAGACGGCCGGATGATCACCGGGAACCCGATCTTCCCCGCAAACTCAAGCCCGTCTTTCGAGTTGTTGACCAGCGCCGACTTCGGCACGTCGAGCCCAATACGCTGCATGGCATCTTTGAAAAAGAGCCGGTCTTCCGCTTTCTTGATCGCCGCCACGTTCGCGCCGATCAGGATGGCGTCATATTTTTCCAGCACGCCGCCGTCCGAGAGTTCAATCGCCAGATTCAGCGCGGTCTGCCCGCCCACCGTCGGCAACACGGCAAAACCCGCGCCCGGCGCCATTTCCCGCTCGATGCGGATAATCTCCTCCAGATACTCCAGCGTGAGCGGCTCAATATAAGTTCGGTCGGCCGACTCCGGATCGGTCATGATGGTGGCCGGGTTCGAATTCGCCAGCACCACTTCATAGCCCTCAGCCTTAAGCGCCTTGCAGGCCTGCGTGCCGGAATAATCAAACTCCGCCGACTGCCCAATAATGATGGGCCCGGAGCCAAGGATGAGGATCTTTTGAATGTCAGTGCGTTTGGGCATTTTTGAACTTTTCTGCATCCTACGGCGCGCCTCGAAAGCGTGCCCCTTCAAATCTCCTATTAGAGCATCCGACGCTAAGCCGATCCGGCCGAAACCACTTTCAATACCTGGGGTGGTATCCCTTCTTGCTGATCCCACCGCCACATCCGCCGACACTCGGTTGCACGACCAGAGGATGCACACACGTACCAACAGCTTTTGAGCCCGTTATCTTCAGCGCGCCTCCCAGTTGCCACCCCGGCGACTTCGTACTCATGATGTACGTGCCCTTGCTCACTGGTGGGAACTTGAAATCTCCACTGGCGTCCGTCTGCACCTCAGCCGCAAGCGATTGATCGTCCCTCAGCAGCCGTAAATTAAGGTCAGGGATCCTCGCCCCGGTGGGATCTTGTGCAAATCCGCAGACGGCTGTCGCCTTCACCGGATTTTTCGGGGCAATCGAGGTGCATGCTCCGAGGCTGGTCGCGCACAGCACCACCGAGATTGCGCACCGCATGACGCCTCACCCTTTCCACTCCTCCATCATCTTCGTAAATTCCTTGAACAGATAATGCGAGTCATGCGGCCCCGGCGCCGCTTCCGGGTGATACTGCACCGTGAACAACGGCAAATTACGATGCCGCATGCCTTCCAGCGTGTCATCGTTCAAATCGAAGTGCGTCAATTCAACTTCACTGTCGGCCAGCGAATGCGGATCAACAGCAAAATTATGGTTGTGCGCCGTGATCTCGATCTTCCCTGTCTTCAACTGTTTCACCGGATGATTCCCGCCATGATGCCCAAACTTCAACTTGAAAGTTTTCCCGCCGAGCGCAATCCCCGTCAGCTGATGCCCCAGACAAATTCCAAAGATCGGCTGCCGTCCCATGAGCCGCCGGATCGAATCCACGGCATAAGTACACGGCTCCGGATCGCCCGGCCCATTCGACAAGAAAACTCCGTCCGGCTTCAACGCCAGCACATCTTCCGCCGGAGTCTGCGCTGGGACCACCGTCACCTTGCAGCCCTCGCCGCGCAATTTACGCAAAATATTCTGCTTGATGCCGAAGTCATACGCGACCACATGAAATCGCGGCGGCTCGTCCTTCACTCCAACCACGGCCACCGGCTCGTGCGAGCGCTCGCCCACTTCCCACACGTATGGCCGCTTGGTGCTGACTTCTTTCGCTAGATCGGTGCCGTCCATCTTCGGAATCGACCGCGCCTTGGCGATCAGCTTGTCAGCATCGCTCTCAATGGTCGACACCACGCCGCGCATCACGCCGTGGTCACGCAGATGCCGCACCAGAGCCCGCGTGTCAATGTCCGACAGCACCGGCACCTTGAACTGCTCGAGATATTCTTCGGCCACCTGTTGCGAACGCCAGTTCGAGCTGACGCGCGAGAACTCGCGCACGATCAGCCCTTCGATCCACGGACGCGTGGCTTCGTTGTCTTCGTGATTAGTGCCGTAATTTCCGATTTCGGGGTTGGTCAGGACGACAATCTGCCCCGAGTAGGAAGGATCAGTGAAAATTTCCTGGTAGCCAGTGATGGAAGTATTAAAAACGACTTCGCCGTAGCATTCGCCTTTGGCGCCGTAGCCTTTGCCTCGGAAGACTCTGCCGTCCTCCAGCGCAAGGATAGCCTGCATTCTCGCTCCGGTGAGTGGATTTTTAGAATCTTAACAGGGATTGTCGCAGCGGCCAAGCGCGGAACACCGAATCTAAAAAGAAATCTGTGAATAAGGGCCTTCGCACGGTTAGATTCGAGCGTGGAACTCAAAATGGGTGCCTTTGCAATGCCTGCACGAACGGAGAACTTCCGATGAAAGAAATCAAACTACCGGCTTGGCGAGAAGCCATTCTCAACTTCATGACCATGTTGAGCGCGAACTTGATTTATGAAGCGCTCCACAAGTTGCGGGAATTGGGTCAAGGCGTTTCCGGGATGGTTTTTGACTCAGTGGCAATTGCCGGGTTGTTCGCGCTCGCGATGTACGCCTTTAGGGGTGGCAAGGGGAATGAAAGGTCTAACAACACCTAGCTCGGCCTGCGCTGTCTACCGCACCCGTCCCAGCTTATCCATCGGCCAGTATCCAAACACGGCCTTGCCATAAATAAAGCTCTGGTCGACCGGACCGAAATCGCGGCTGTCGTTCGACATCGAACGATGGTCGCCCAGCACAAAGTAACTATTCGGCGGCACCACTCTCTCTTCGTACGATCGCCCATCAGTATAAGCCGGAGGAACGTAGTCCTCATCGAGCGCCTGGTCGTTCACATAGACCTGGCCGCCATCGATGCGGATACGGTCGCCAGCCATCCCGATCACACGCTTGATGTAGCTCTTCGATGGGTCGCGCGGATACTTGAACACCACAATGTCTCCCCGCTCAATGGGTTCCAGCCGGTAAACAAACTTGTTCACGAAGATCCGTTCCTGATCTTCGAGCGAGGGCATCATGCTAGTCCCCTCAACCTTCACCGGCTGGTAGAGAAAAATGATGATAAACGCAGAGGTCGCCAATGAAATCATCAGGTCAAACGCCCACGCGCCAATCACAACTCCGAATACCGAAGCCTTCGATCGGGCGGCGGCCTCAGGTACCGCAGGCACAATTGGCTGCCCGGCTGTTTTCGGGTCTGAAACCGAAACTGTCATGTGCTTCTATTGTATACAGAACGCAACCAGCGGCCACAGGTTGAATTTCAAGTTCGCCCGTTCGACACCACTATCTGCCTTCCGGCCGTCTTCCGAATCAGGATACAATAACCTCACGCGAGGAACCCATGATGAACCACTTCTTGCACAACAAAATAGTCCACCGCGCCCTGACCCTATGTTTCCTCTTCACGGTGACTCTAAGCCTGTCGGCCGAGTGGACCTCGCCGCAAGAAGAAGCCGGCGTCCCAGCCTTCAACGCCGGACCTCCGCCCAAAGGAACGAAGCTTCCTCCTCTGCTCACCAAGGCAGACCTCTGGGATGCGGATGCGCAGAATACCTACCAGACCCACGCTTACGAACTAGCGGCAAAGATCCCCACGGTGCTCCACCAGCAGCCCTGCTATTGCTATTGTGACCGCATGGGCCACAACAGCCTGCACAGCTGCTTTGAAGGCACTCACGGCGCCCAGTGCGCTACTTGCCTGAAGGAGCTGTACTATTCCTACCAGCAGCACCAGAAAGGCAAGACCGCCACCCAAATCCGCGCCGGCATTATCAAGGGAGAATGGAAACAGATCGACCTGCAAGCGGCCGCGACCATGAACTGAAGGGTTCACACCCATTCTTCGGTGCTCGGACTCACCGCCGTCAACTGGACCTCAACCCTCCCTTTGAGTGATACTTTATTGCTCGGTTAAAAGCACGATCTCAAGGAGTTCCCCATTACCAAGAGCACAGGAAGAGTTTTGCACATGGCTCAGAAACCTACCGCAAAGAAGACCCTGGCGGAAGATCCGCGTTACACGCAGGCTCTGCAGAGCTACGAGGCCGGACTGCGCGCCATGCAGGAACACAAATTCGACAAGGCGAAGCCTCATTTTCAAAAGGTGATCGCCGGCCCCATCAAAGAACTCGTCGATCGCGCCAACATTCATCTCAGCATCTGCAACCAGCATCTGGAGCGCTCCGTCGCCACGCAGTTCAAAACTGCCGAGGAGCACTTCGACTTCGCCGTCTCGCTGATGAACGTCGGCGACTACGTCACTGCCCGCGAGCACCTTGAAAAACTTCTCAAGCAGAATGCTCAGTCCGACTACGTGGTCTACGGCTTGGCCGCGCTCGACTGCCTCACCGGACACGTCGAAGATTCCCTGCGCCATCTGGATGCGGCGCTGCGCCTGAATTCCCAACTGCGTTTCCAGGCGCGCAACGATTCCGACTTCCAGAACCTGGCCGAGGATCCCCGCTTCACCGAACTGCTCTATCCGGATCCCGGCGCCGAACTCGACACCGACGGAGATCTCGGCGAAGAAGAGCCCGCCTAGCCATTCGCGGGGAAAGCCTTCATGGAATCCAAGACAGCTGAATTCCAATCACCGGAAAAGACCGCGCGCGAGCGCGGTCTTCGCGTCGTCGCCATCGGCGGCGGTACCGGCCTTTCTACCCTGCTCAAGGGACTCAAGCGTTTCGTGTTGTCCCCCACGGAGATTCCATCGGTCAAAAATTCACCGTGCATTCGCGATCTGAGCGCGGTCGTCACCGTCAGCGACGACGGAGGCTCCAGCGGCCGCCTGCGCAAAGAACTCAACATGCTTCCGCCCGGCGACATTCGCAACTGCATCGTCGCCCTCAGCGAGGACGAAGCCCTGCTCTCCAAACTATTCCGCCACCGCTTCGAAAAAGGCTCCGGACTCGAAGGTCACAGCTTCGGCAATCTATTTCTCGCCGCGCTCACTTCCCTGACCTCCGATTTTTCCGAAGCCGTGCGGCTCTCCTCCGAAATCCTGCTCACCCGCGGACACATCTATCCCGCCACCACCTCGAACATCGAACTCGAAGCTCTGATGGAAGATGGCACTCGCGTCCGCGGCGAAACCAAAATCACGGCCAGCAAAGGCCGCATCCGCGAACTGTTTCTGGTCCCGCCTAATGTCGGCCCCATGCCCCAGACTCTGGAAGCCATCGCCCACGCCGACCTGATCACCATCGGCCCCGGCTCGCTCTTCACCAGCCTGATTCCCAACCTGCTGGTACGCGGCATCGCCCAGGCCATCGTCGAATCGCCCGCCACCAAGGTCTACATTTGCAACCTCATGACGCAGGCCAATGAGAGTCTCGACCTGACCGCGGCCGACCACATCCGCGCCCTGAACCGCCACGCGCAAAAACAAATCTTCGACTTCGCGCTGATCAACCGCACTCCCGTCTCCGATGAACTCAAATCCAAGTACGCCAGCGAAGGCGCCTGCCAGATCGTTAACGATCTCGACGCCGTCGAAGCACTCGGCGTAATTCCCGTTCTCGGCGACTATCTCGACGAAGGCGGAGTCGCGCGCCACAACACATCCCGCGTAGCCCGCGACCTGATGCAGTTAATCGCGCAACGACCTCGCCCACACCGCGACGCCTGACCGACTTGTCATTCCGAACACGCGCAAAGCGCGGGTGAGGAACCTGCTTCTCGCTGGCGCCGCCACGACCACCGTTTGTGGCAACACCGTCATTGCTGTATCGTGATTCTTCCTCGATCGAGGCTCTTACCCCTTTGGGTCAAATCCGAATGCGCACTTTCTTCTTCATCCTTGCAACGTCGCTAATCACAAGCTGTCTTTGCAGGGCCCAGATTTACGACGTGCCAGTTGGTCCTGAGAAGAGCGGCCACGAAATCCAGATCTGGGCAGGCGGCGGACATTCTGTAGCCGGCGGCCGCGGCAATACCGGCGCCCTCAACGCCGGTCTGCGCTACGGATGGATCCTCACCGGCCCACACCTCCCCGGCTTTCTCCGCGGCCGTTTCGAATACGCAGTCGACGCCGTCCCCGTTTTCCTGGTCTTCCAACCCGCAGGCACTGCCTACGGCGCGGGTTTCGACCCGCTGGGCCTCAAGTGGAACTTCGAGCGCCACGGCCGCATCTCACCCTACCTCGAACTCACCGGCGGCGTGCTCTTCACCAACCAGAACGTCCCCGCCAACACCAACACCGTCAACTTCATGGATCAGGCCGCACTGGGCATGCACGTCCTTGGCGCGAGACACAACCTAAGCCTCGAACTCCGCTACATGCACATCTCTAACGCTGGCCTGGGGAACCTGAATCCAGGCGTCAACACCGTGCAAGTGCGCCTGGGAATCGGAAAATTCTTCAGCCGCAAGGAGCGCTAAGGTCCCTCAGTTTCCCACGTGTCCCCTGCGGTGACGAGTGTGGCAGTTCCATTCCAGTCGCGTCCTTGCTTCCCTCCTCCGCAGCCAGCTATCCTTCCCTGTCATGTCCACGCTCGTCGAATGCGTTCCCAATTTCTCCGAAGGCCGCGACAAATCCAAAGTTGACGCCATCGTCGACGCCATGAAAATGCCGGGCGTCTACCTGCTCGATCGCGAAATGGACTCCGACCACAACCGCTGCGTCATCACCCTGGTCGGCGAGCGCGAAGCGATTCAAGAAGCCGCCATCCGTGGCGTAGGCAAAGCCGCGGAGCTCATCGACCTCAACACCCACACCGGCGCGCATCCCCGCATGGGCGCGGCCGACGTCGTCCCCTTCATCCCCATCGACGGCGTCACCATCGAAGATTGCGTGGCCATGGCGAACCACGTCGGCGAACAAATCTGGAAGCGTTTCCAGATTCCCGTGTATCTCTACGAGTCCGCCGCGAGAACTCCGGAACGCCAGGGCCTGGAAAATATTCGCCGCGGCCAGTTCGAAGGAATCCGCGCCGAAATCGCCACCAACCCCGCGCGGAGGCCCGACATCGGCGAGCCCCGCGTGCATCCGACCGCCGGCGCAACGGTCGTCGGCGCGCGCAAATTCCTCATCGCCTACAACGTCTTCCTCAACACGCCCGACGTCGACGCCGCCAAAAAAATTGCCAAAGCCGTACGCTACTCAAACGGAGGCATGCGATTCGTAAAAGGCGCCGGCTTCCTGGTGCGCGGTCTCGCCCAGGTTTCGATGAACCTCACTGACTTCGAACAAACCCCCGTCCACCGCGTGTTTGAAATGGTCAAACGCGAAGCCGCCCGCTACGGCGTCACTCCGGTGTCGAGCGAAATCGTCGGACTCATCCCCAAAAAAGCCTTGGAGCAAGCCGCCGAGTGGTTCCTACAAGTCGAGAATTTCGATTCATCCCTGATCCTAGAAAACCGTCTCGCCTCGGTCATGGGCGGAAAAATGGCCGTCGGCGGCCTGCGTGCCGGAGTCGAGCCCTTCGTCGAGCAACTCGCCGCACCCACTGCGACTCCCGGTGGCGGCAGCGCCTCCGCCGCCGCAGCCGCCATGGCCGCCGGCCTCGCCGCGATGGTCGCCTCGATGTCGCGCGGCAAAAAGGCCTATCTGCAATACGAATCGCAACTCAGTGCCGCTATCGCGCGACTCACTCCGCTACGCGAAGAACTCAAGGCCGCCGTCGACGCCGACGCCGAGTCCTACAACTCAGTCATGCAGGCCTACAAACAAGCCAAGACCGCCACCGACAAAAAATCCGCCGAGACGATGATCGACGCCGCCCTCAAGCAAGCAACCGCTGTCCCGCTCAGCGTCGCCCAAAAAGCCCACGAGATCGCTCAGCTAACAAAATCGCTCGAGCCCATTACCAACCCCAATATGAAGTCTGACCTCACCACGGCGCTGGCCTTGGCCAAAGCGGCAATCACGGGTGCCCTGGCGAACGTAGAAATCAATCTGGCCTCGCTGAAAGACCAGGCCTTCGCCACGGAAGTCCGCCGTCGCACCGCGCTCCTGTCGTAGAGACGTTGCGAGCAGCGTCTCTGCCGGCGGCCGCAAAACTGCCGCCGCGCTGCCATTATTTTTCGCACCCGCGAGTGGAAATCCCGCTCCCCGGGTTACGGAATCATAAGGGTTGTACCGCTCTCAGGAGGCCATCGCCAATGCGCCGAACCGCATTCCTGTGCCTGTCTCTTTTAGTGCTCGCCGCCAGTTCCCTGCTGCTCAGCCTCAACGGCTGCAGTTCGACCAACTCGACCACCACCAAGCCCCCCGGCCAAATCAAGCATGTCGTCATCATCTTTCAGGAGAACCGCACTCCCGACAATCTCTTTCACGACACCGTGCTGATCAACAACGGCGCCGATATTGCCAGCAGCGGCCTCAATTCCTCCAGGCAAACCGTTCCGCTCGTTTCCGGTCCGCTAGCCACCAACTACGACCTCAGCCATGCCCACCACGCCTTCGTTCAAATGTATGACGGCGGCAAGATGGACGGCGCCGACCAGATCGCGGTGGGCTGCAACAAGGGCGCGACCAAATGTCCGCCCACCAATCCTCAATATTTCTACGTCGATCCCTCCTACGTCGGCCCCTATTTTCAATTGGCCGAACAGTACACTTTCGGCGACCGCATGTTTCAAACCAACCAGGGCCCCAGCTTTCCCGCCCACCAGTTCATTATTTCCGGCACTTCCGCACCCACCGCCACCAGCAATCTTTTCATCGCCGAGAACGCCGGCGGCGTCGCTGGCGCCGGCAATCAGACCGGCTGCCTGGCTCCTCCCACAGAATTCGTCTATCTCATCGACCCCAGCGGCACCGAATCCAGCACCATGTATCCCTGTGCCGACCATCCCGCAATCACCGATGAACTCAACGCCAAGGCCATCAGTTGGCGCTACTACACGCCCTCCGCGGGCTCTCTGTGGACCTCACCGAACGCCATCCAGCACATGTGCGGCCCCAACGTTCCTCCGCCGAACGCCACGGCCTGCACTGGCTCCGATTGGACTACCAGCGTCATCATTCCCGAAACTCAGGTCCTCACCGACATCTTGAACGGCAACCTGGCGCCAGTGAGCTGGGTCATTCCCACCGGAGCAAATTCCGACCACGCGGGAAACGTAAACGGCACCGGCGGACCCTCCTGGGTCGCCTCCATCGTCAATGCCATCGGCTCCAGTTCCTACTGGTCCGACACCGCCATCATCATTACCTGGGACGATTGGGGAGGATGGTACGACCACGTTCCGCCCCCCTCGGTCGTGAACGACGGCACGAGTTGGGGATCAGGCTACGTCTACGGCTTCCGCGTGCCTCTCATCGTGGTCTCGCCCTACGCGAAGGCGAAATACATTTCTCACGTCAACCACGATTTCGGAAGCGTCCTGAACTTCATCGAGAAGACTTTCACGCTGCCGTCGCTCGGCTACGCCGACGCCCGCGCCGATGATCTCTCCGACTGCTTCGATTTCACCCAAACCCCGCTCGTCTTTCAGACCATCAACGCGCCCCAAAATGCAGAGTATTTTCTGAACGACAAGAGCCCCAGAACCGACCCCGACGACGACTAGGGCCTCGTTTTGAGAATCCGGATTCTGGGCGCATGGCTTGGTCTCGACAACTGACCGGAAACCACGCTATTGACCGTTTTTCGCTTTTAGCTGGACAACCACGTCGTCCGTGTCTTTGCTTACGCTCACAGATTGGGTTGAGGCTTCATATTCCTGGGTAGTCTGCAACCCAAACCCGTCATACAATGCATCCGATCCTTGCACGCGCAGAACATATTGGCCTTCCGGAACCAGCGCGAATCGAAATATGCCGTCGCGGAGTACGGGAGCATCCGCGACTTTCTTTCCGTCATCAGCGTAGAGCAGTTCGGCGCTTCCCTCGTTCAATAAGTGCCCATCACTGAAAGCGGCCACTCGGCCGGTCAATGAATGTAATTTCGTCAAAGGTATAACCATGTCAGCGTTATTAACTGCGCCGCTTTTCAACTCAATGATCTCGGCATCCTTCTGGCGGAACGCGCCTCCGCTGTAGATATCGAATGTATGCTCGCTACCCATGTGGATCGGGGTTGGTGGCTGTTCTTCAGGGAACGCATACTGTTCTTCGTGGATCACGAACCGCATCGTGTACTTGATGACGTACTTGCCTGGTCCCATACCCGCCACCCGGTATTTGCCCAGATCGTCTGTGGTCGCCCGCACCGTGTCTCCGAAGCTACTGCGCCATGAACCATCTTGCTGTCGCTGGAGCACCCGGACCGTGGCGCTGATGGCCGGACTACCATCGTCATAGCGAACAGTGCCGCTTATCGCTGCGCCACGTTGCAGGTGGATCGCGATATTAGCCGTTAAACCTGTATTGATAGTCAAACGTGGGATTTTCTGGTCCATGTCTTCGATCAACTTCGAAGTAGGGCTCTCCAAATCATCATTGGTGAACTGCAGCGCTGGATTTTGGTATCCAGGGTAATCGACAAACACGTAATACGAGCCCGGGCTCAGCTGCGGAACAATGAACGTTCCATTCATATCTGTCGTTACAGTTCCATGCAACACCGGGGATTCGGAATATAATTCCCCAAAAGGCTTCGCCGTCTTGTCAGGTGCGGGGCGTAGCCATACCTTCGCCAGCCGAGCTGGCCGACCATTGGTGTCGGAGCAATACACATGGCCCACCAGCCGTCCGGTCGCCAGATAAGACTGGCTTGTGCCCTTTTCTTCAAGAAAGGATACGGTAGCGAACAAAAGGACCAGCGAAACCTTAAGCGAATTTTTCACGGCGTTGCTCCGTCGTCGAATCCGGTGCTATCGCTTGCCCGGCGGTCCAAATGCGAAACATCGTAGTACCCCTCGGTATCTTACCCCTACGCTGGTAGCTGGGCGAAACATCGCGATTGCACTCATCGACCCTAAATCCGTCACTAGGACTCCGACCCGTCAACGGCCATGTACTTTTGTTCCGGAATCCAGATTGCAAGTAAAATACAATGAAGCGATCTACTTACGACAAGGGCTGATCGTGCATCCAACCAAGAGCGGATGCAACCCTAACGTTCTCCTGATTCGAGGCGCTATGAAACTCTTCGCTGTGAAATTGTTAACGATTTCCCTGGCTTCTCTGCTGCTGGTTTCCATGGCCTACGCCATGCCCCTGAACTCGTCCGCCCGGGCCTGTGTTCCCGCCGATCTGTTGCAACTGATCTCGGTCGACTACCGCGCCATCAAAGATTCGCCGACCGCGATGGCTCTGAAGGCTCAGCTGATGCCCGACAACATCAAGCAGTTTGAGGCAGCCCTCAAAGGCATCGGTCTCGATCCCGACAAAGACATCGACACCCTCACCTTCGCTTCCTTCCGCGCCGGCAAGCAAGGCGTAAAAACCGTCGGCGTGGCCGCCGGACAGTTCAACATGAAGGCAGTGTTGAAGAAAATGAAGCTGCAGAAATACGTGCCCAAGAAGTACGGCACATCCGACATTTACCCCATGGACGGCGGCTTCGTCATGAGTTTCCTCGATGACAGCACCTTGCTGTTCGGCGACTCCACCGCAATCCGCGTCGCGCTCGACACCCGCGACGGCTCCGTTCTTAGCCTTGACACCAACGGAGACATGGCCGACATGATGTCCAGCGTCGACTCCGAGCCCGTATGGAGCATCCTCGACCAGGGCGGCACGCAGAACATGATGCACTCCGCCATGGGCGATGCCTCAAAAGTCGCCGATTTCGACAGCGTGAAAAAGCGCCTGCAGGGCTCTCGTTACACCATGAGTTTCAGCAGCGGCGTAAACTTCGATCTGACCGTAGTCACTTCCGACTCCGGAACCGCCGGCACCATGGCCTCTCTCGTCAAGGCTGGAATCATGCTGAAAAAACTGAGCGCCACGCCCGCCGAGAAGATTGCGGTTGAGAACACAACGGTCGACTCCGACGGCTCAAACGTCGCAGTGCACTTCAAAGCCAACGACCAGCAGTTCCAGTCGCTCATGCACTCCGACCTGTTCGCAGCCGTCACACACTAAAAATAAATCCTTCGATTGTCATCCTGAGCGTAGCGGGTGCTTCGCAAAGCGAAGCACCTGCGAAGTCGAAGGATCTCTACGTCTATTTCTTCCCCCGCGATTCCCGCTTCGCCCGCGCCCACCCATCTTTCACAATCTGCCGCGCCCGCCCCACCGCCAGCGCGTCCTCAGGAACATCCGCAGTAATACACGACGCAGCCCCCACGTACGCGCCCCTGCCCACCCGCACCGGAGCCACCAGCGTACTGTCGCTGCCGATGAATACTCCATCTTCAATGACGGTAGTGTGCTTGTTCACCCCGTCATAATTGCAAGTGATCGTCCCCGCGCCAATGTTCACACCCGCACCGATCTCCGCGTCCCCCAGATACGTCAGATGATTCGCCTTCGATCCCTTGCCCAGCTTGATCTTCTTAGTCTCAACAAAATTCCCCACATGCGCGCCTTCCCCAATTTCACTCCCCGGCCGCAAATGCGAATACGGCCCCAGCACCGCGCCGGCGCTGATGCGCGCATCTTCCATCACGCATCCCGGCCGCACCATCACCCCATCCCCGATCTCAGAATCGCGAATCACCGAATACGATCGCACCCTGCAGCCCGTGCCAATGCGCGTCTTCCCCAGCAACTGTACGTAGGGTTCGATCACCGTGTCGGCCGCGATCTCCACGTCAGCATCGATGACGCACGTCGCCGGATAAAACACCGTCACCCCCTCCGCCATCAAATGCCGGCACTTCGCCAGCCTCATCTTCTCGTCGATATCTGCCAGTTCAGCCCGCGTATTTCCTCCCAGCACTTCGCTGGCATTCGCGGTCTTCCAAGCCACCACGCGCAGGCCCGTCTTACGCAGCACACCGGCCATGTCGGTCAGGTAATACTCGCCGTGAGCGTTGGCGGTCGAGAGCTTTCCGATATTCCCGTAGAGTTCCTTCACCGCAAAAACATAAAAGCCAGAATTAATCTCGCGAATTGTTTTCTGCGCAGCCGTCGCCGACTTTTCCTCCACAATGGCCAGCACCTCGGCGCTGCGCGCACTCTTCCGCAACACCCGGCCATACCCCGTCGGATTCTCGAGGTCCGCGCTCAGCAGCGTCATCACCGCCCGCTCATCCAGATGGAAATTGAGCAGGAGCCCAATCGTCTGCGGCGTAATCAATGGAGCATCGCCCGACAACACGATGACGTGGTCGTATCCCGCCAGCGCCTCGCCCGCGACTATAAGAGCATGCCCCGTTCCCCGCTGCTCGGTCTGCAGCACAAAGTTGACGCCGGTATGCGCCATCGCCGCCCGCACCCGCTCAGCTTCGTGTCCAATGATCGCGTACACATCTTTCGCCGGAACAATGCGCACCGCCGCGCGAATCACATGCTCCAGCAGCGGCTTTCCCCCGACTTCATGTAACACTTTAGGAAGTTGCGATTTGAGCCTGGTTCCCTTGCCCGCAGCCATAATGGCCACCGCCACGCGAGGAGCCTCGTCGCGCACAGAAGAGCTGCCTTTCGATTTCGTTTTCTTCATTGGCATCAAATATATCTCGCCCACCGGGCGATGGCTATTTTCCGCGTCATCCCCTAAACTTTTCTCCGACAGTAGCGAGACGCGCACCGCGCCTCGCATCACCGAAAGGAAGACATGCCCAAGTACGTAATCGAGCGCGACATCCCGAACATCGGCGATGTGACTCCAGACCAGGTAATCGCCATCTCGCAGAAATCCTGCAGCGTGCTGAACAATCTGGGTCCGCAGATCCAGTGGCTGCACAGCTACGTCACGCAAGACAAAATCTACTGCGTCTACATCGCGCCCAACGAAGAGATGGTACGCGAACACGCCAAGCAAGGCGGATTCCCAGCCAACCGCGTGTCCGAGGTCAAGCTGGTCATCGATCCCACGTCGGCCGAAGCCTAGATTAGCCAAGACCCGCGGAGGCATGGATCCCCGAGGGATCGGTCGCACAAGACATTGCTTAACTTCGAGAGAAACCGGGAAGGGCACGACTTTCCAGTCGTGCCGCCCAAAGCAATAAAGGCGCCGGCTTTAGCCCCCGAGGTAGTCGACTCGCGCTACAACCCGATCCCCCCGTCCACCGCCAGAATCTGCCCCGTAATAAACTGCGGCGCTGTCGCGAAGAACAGCACCGCCTCCGCGATCTCCTCCCCACTCCCGTTTCTCCCCATCGGAGTCTGCTTCGCCATGCGCCGCATAAACGCCGCCGCCGACTTCTCGCCCAAATCAATCATCCCCGGAGCCACCGCATTCACCGCAATCTCCGGCGCCAGCGCCTTCGCCATCACCTTCGTCAGCATGTGCAGCGCCGCCTTCGACGAGCAATAATGCGCGTGCGTCGCCCATGGCCGCAGCCCGCCCAGCGATCCCATGTTGATGATCTTCGCTTCGATCTTTCCCGCGCCCTTGCCGCGCTTCCGCCTCATCCACTTCAGCGCCTCGCGCGACACCAGAAACGGCCCGCGCGTGTTCGAAGCAAAAATCGCATCCCACTGCTGCACCGTCAACTTCTCAAACTCCACGGTCTCGTAGTTCCCCGCGTTATTCACCAGAATGTCGATCCGCCCCAGTTCGTGCCCCGCGTCGTTCATCATCGCCCGGACGCTGGCTTCGTCGGTCACATCGCAGCGCAGCGCAAATGCCCGCACTCCGAATCCCGACAGGTCGACCACCGTATCCTGCGCCTCAAGCGCCGAGTTCCTGAACGTGATCGCCACGTCCGCGCCCGCCCGCGCCAGCGCCAGCGCCGACGCCCGTCCCAGCCGCCGCGCCGCACCGGTAATAAGAGCCGTCTTACCCAGAAGAGGTCTTGCCCGAAAGTCTTTCGTATCGCTTGGCATGCAGCGATTCTACCGCCTTCACTTTGCCGCTGGAAAACTCCTCGTTCTAAGCGCTAGAATCCAGCATGCCCGATTCCCGCAGCGTCGTGGTTTATTCCCGCAAGGGATGCCACCTCTGTGAAGTGGTGAAAGAGAGCCTGTCGAAGCTCTCGCGCCGCGGCGGCTTCACCTGGCAGGAAATCGACGTCGACGAAGACTCCGAACTCCGCCGCCAGTACACCGACGAAGTCCCCGTAGTTTTCATCGACGGCCACAAAGCCTTCAAGTACCGCATGGACGAGCAGGAGTTTCTGCGCAAGCTAGCTAGCTAGCCTGGTTTCGCCCGTTGTTGTCAGATAATCCCCAGCATACTTTCCAGTACAATCTCTCCCGGCATGTTTCCTAGTATGTTTCCTGGCATCTTGCGCACCCAGCTCTACGCTGACCCTCACAACCTGCTCATGCACGAAATCGTGCTCGACTCCTGCCGCCGTCATGCGCCGAAAACCGCGCTGGTCGACACTTCCAGCGGCCGCCGTCTCACCTACGCCGAATACGGAGACACCGTCGAATCCCTCGCCCACGGCCTGATTGCCGCCGGCCTCAAGCCCGGCGAAATCGCAGCCATCTTCCTCGCAAACTCCTGGGAGTTCTGCACCGCGTTCCACGCCATCCAACTGGCAGGAGCCGTTCCCACTCTCCTCAACCCAACCTTCCGCGAGCGCGAAGTCCGCTATCAACTCGAAAACTCCGGCGCCGTCCTTCTCGTCACCGACGGCGCAAACATCGAGGGCATTTCCCTCGCGGGACTACCCAACCTCCGCCGCGTCTATACCACCCGCCGGCTCGCCCCTGGCACCGAGCCATTCGCCAATCTGCTAACCCCAGTATCGGCGGTATGTCCCAAGACGGAGCAACCGTCCGAGCAAGCACTCGGCACGCTCCCCTACTCCAGCGGCACAACCGGCCTGCCCAAGGGAGTCATGCTCTCGCACTACAATCTGGTCGCCAACGTGTACCAGTTCCTCGGCCCGCGTGCCACGCCACTCAGCTCTGCCGACACCATTCTCTGCTGTCTTCCGCTCTATCACATTTACGGCCTGAATGTAGTTCTGAATCCGTCGCTGATTCTCGGCGCAACGCTCGTCCTCGTCCCTCGCTTCAACGTGGAAACTTTCACGCAACTTCTGGTCGACGAAGCCGTCACCATGATGCCTCTCGTCCCGCCCGCTATGAACGCGCTCTGCCAGGCCGCCGAGGCCAACCAGTTCCCCCGCGACCACAAAGTCCGCTGGATCAAATCCGGAGCCGCGCCCCTTGCTCCCGATCTCGCCCGCCGCTTCACCCAGCTCACCAACATCCCGGTGGTTCAGGGATACGGCATGACCGAAGCCTCGCCCGTCACCCACGTCGGCTTCCTCGAACCCGAACTCTACCGACCCGACTCCATCGGCCATCCCCTCGCAGCCACCGACTGCCGCGTCCTCTCGCAGCTGGATATAGATATTGACCCCGCCGATACTCCCGAAGACATGACGGAAGCCCCGTCAGACCAGCCCGGCGAGCTGGTCATGCGCGGACCACAATTCATGCTCGGCTACTGGAAGGAACCACAGGCAACCGCCGCAGTCCTGCGCGACGGCTGGTTTTGGTCAGGAGATATCGTCACGCGCGATCGCGAAGGTTTCTACCGCGTCGTCGACCGCCGCAAGGAAATGATCAAGTACAAAGGCTTCGCCGTGGCTCCCGCCGAGGTCGAAGCCGTCCTGCTCGAGCACCCCGCGGTTAAAGACTGTGGCGTGATCGGCCGCCGTGACGCCGCCGCCGGAGAAATTCCCGTAGCCTTCGTCGCTCTGCGCGCCGGTTTCGTCGACAGCAACAAACTCGGCGAGGAACTCTGCAGCTTCGTCGCCGACCGCCTCACCCACTACAAGCAACCCCGCGAAGTCCACTTCATCGACGCCGTCCCCAAAACCGCCTCCGGAAAAATCCTCCGCCGCGAACTAAGAAAATCCATCAGCTGATCGCCGCAAAGTCGGGTGCCCCATTTCTCGCGCGTCCTCTGCGCGAGAAGTGGGGATTTTTCGCGAAGGAGTTAGTGAAGTAAATGATTTATTAAATGAGGGTGCCCCATTCTAACGTCGCGCCCTTTGCGACGTTAGATTGGGGAATTTCGACTCTGGGATTTTGACTTTGTTTCCCGAACTCACTGCTTCTGCTCCGAAGCCGGCAACTTCCGCGCACCCAGAAACTTCCAAATCGTTTCATCCGCATTCAAATCCTGGCTAGTCTTGCCAATCGTGTTCTCGGCCTCATACTGCTCCCCGCCCGGCCAGGTATTCCCCGCGCCCTTCACGCTGTACAGCACAACCTGCGCACTCTGCTGGCACCCATCGTACGTGTCAACTTTGACTTCCATCCCGCCCTTCCCGCTCGCCGCCAACTTGCTCTTCTCCGGCTTCTCGGCACACCGATCGATCTTCGCCCAGGCCTTGGCGCTGTCTTCCACCGAAACCGTGGCCACGCTCAGGTTTTTCTCCGTGCCTCCACCGTAAGGAACAACCGGATCTGAAGTCCCATCAATCATCACCAGCGGCACCGCACGCGAAGGCACACAAATCATCGTCTTCGGCATCGCCGCACCCACCGCCGCAACCGCCGCCAGCCGATCACTAATAGCGCAGCCAAGGCGCATCGTCATGAAACCGCCTTCCGACAAACCCGCTGCATAAATCCGCGACGAATCCACCGAGAACTTGGTCCCCAACTGGTCCAGCATCTGATTGAAGAAAGCAACATCATCGGCGGCCGGCTCCCGTCGGTCTTCCGGCTGCTGGCCCTGGGGCTGCTGCTGTCCCCCGCCTCGCGGATACCCTCCTCCGCCGCCACCACCTCCAGGATAACCACCTCCACCTCCGCCTCCGCCCGGATAACCGCCTCCGCCGCGGTGGTGTCCTCCTCCCGGTCCCATGCCCATCGGCCGCTTCTCAGTGGGGCGAACCCCCACATTCCACCGCCCGTGCAAAGCGATGGGGTAAACCACAATCACGCCTTCCTTGTCGGCCAGCGCATCGAAGCCCGTCAGCCGCTCCATATCTTCCGCGTCCTGATTCATGCCATGCAGCAGCATCACCACCGGATAATGCTGTTTCGCGTCGTAGCCTTTCGGCAGCCGCACCATGAAGTTGCGGTCAACGTCGTCCACGGTGACCTTCTCTTTCGTTTCCTGCGCCCAGATCGCCTGAGCGGCCGCCACTACAGCCACGCAGACCACCGCCGCCGCCCGCCTCTCACACCAGCTTCTCAGTTTCATTTTTTCTCCAGGAGGACGACCCGGCACTTGCCCCAAGCAGCGACTCCCTAACTTGGAAGCGTCTGCGCCGCCGGAAGTTGGCTCGGAAAGGGAACTTTCCCCTCCAGCCGTCCGTACCCATGATCGTAAGCGATTTCAGTTCCGGCACGCGCGCCCAGCGCATCAAGGAAGGAGAAACACAATGGACGGAATCACCGGTCTCGCAGCAGTCGTCATGATTTTCGGCATGCCCACAGCCGTATTAGGAATGTACACGTTCTACCGCGTTCGCAAGCTCCGCACCGAAGAACGCCTCGCAGCCATGCAGCGGGGCGTAACCGTCCCCATCGAGCCCGACCTCACCGAGCAGGCCCACTCCCGCCGCGCCGGAATTTTACTGATCGCCGGCGCCGTCGGCTACATGCTGGCCTTCACCATCATCTCGAGAGTCGAACCCGATGCCCTGATCGCCTCCGCCTTCGGCGCCATCCCCTTCACGCTAGGCCTAGGCTACCTCCTGGACTCAGCCCTAATCCGCCGCGACGCCCGCGTCGCATAACGGCTTGCAAAAGAGAATGCGGGTGCCCCATTTCTCGCGCGTTCTCTGCGCGAGAAGTGGGGAACTTCTGTGGAGATTTCTTATGAAGGATTCTGTGAATGAGGGTGCCCCACCCTTCTTTCGCGTTTTGTGCGAAAGAGGGTGGGGACTTTGACCTTCATTCCCCCGCAAGAAACTTAAACTGAGCCTCGTTCAGCGGCACTACGCTAAGCCGTCCCTGCCGCGCCAGCGGAGACTCCGCAAACAGCGTATTCGCCTTCGCCTCCGCCAACGTCACCGGCTTCGCATTCGCCCTGCCAACTTTAATCTTCACCTGCGGATTCTTCACATCCGACGCATCCACCGACACCACCGACGCCGTCCCCACCGCGCTCTTCTCATCCCCAGTGTGGTAAATGATCAGCCGCTCTCCCGGTTTCATCCCCCGCAAATTCTTCAGCGCTACAGGATTCGCCACCCCATCCCAAACGGTTGTCTTATCCCGCTGCAAATCCGCAAACGAATAAGTTGACGGCTCAGTCTTCAGTAAATAATCCATACGCATCCCCAATCCCAAAAAGTAATCCCGCTCGCAAAACTGCGCAGACCGGTTCTAGTTCGGCTTCTTGTTCGGATCCGACGGTGGCGAGTCCGGCTTCGGCGGCACGTTCGGATCCTTCGCATGATCGTCATACACCGAATACTGCCCCTGAGGCCGCTTCAGTTTGATCGTGATGTCCGTCTTGTCTTTCTCAATGTCGTAATCTTCCCCGTAAGTCTGAAATCCCTGCGCGAGCACCTGCACCCGTAGCATGCCATACGGGACGCCGTCAAAATTGGCCTTCCCATCCAGGTCGGTCTTCAACTCCATGCCCCCACGTTCCTGTTTTCCCTTCGGGTTCACCTCATGCATGATGACGGCCGCATTGCGCACCGGTTTCCCGCCGTCGTCCTTGACGACGACAAAATAAATGAAAGACGTCTGCTCGACATCCTTGTCGTGCTGCCCAAAGGCCACGCTAGCGGTCCCAAGCAACACCATCACCAGACCAGCCAGGAAGATTTTCTTCATGCCAGCCATTTTATGCAGCCGCGCGCTCCCTGTCATCTCCGCCCATCCGCCACTCCCAACTCCCGAGGGGCGTCATCCTGAACGGAGCCGTCTTTCAGGCGAAGTGAAGGATCTCCCGTTTAGACCTACCGCGAGGTGCATACCAGTCACTCCATGACCATTCTCCCACTCTCTTTTACAATGCCACGGTGAAGACCTGGGACGTAATCATCATCGGCGGAGGCATCATCGGCCTCTCGCTCTCGATCGCTCTCCGCAAGCGCGGCGCCACCGTCCTCATCGTCGAGCGCGGAGAACCCGGCCGCGAAGCCTCCCACGCCGCCGGCGGCATGCTGGTCGACTGCCCCCTCGAAACTCCCGCCGCGCTGCAACCGCTGGCCACAGCCAGCGCGAAAATGTATCCCGAATTCGCCTACGAACTGGAACTCGAATCGGGCATGAAAGTGGATCTACGCGATCGGGGCACGATACTCTTCCTTTCAAAAAGTCACATCGGCAATCCCGCTTTAACCGGCCCACAGTTGCGGCCCGCCGCGGTCAGCTTGGCCGAATTGGAGCAACTCGAACCTGAGTTGCGAAGGGCAACTGCTGATCGCGCCGAACTGGATTTATTTCGCCCTGAATGCGACGTCGATCAGACCGTAGACGAGATCGACGAGTTCCTCCGCTCTATCCCTGGGCGTGCCCTTAATCTGAAAGAGAGCAGCGTCGATCCCCGAGCACTTACGTCGGCCGCGTGGAAAACCGCCAAGAGTCGCGGCGTGGACTTCTCTTCCGGCGACGCCGTCACCGCCGTGAATCTTGCCGACAACCGCGTCTATGGTGTCACTACCGTCAGGACCACTTTCCATGCAGCAAAAGTCGTCAACTGCGCAGGAGCGTGGGCGGGACAAATAACGGCGCAACGAACCGCTCTTGGGCTGCAACCCATCCCTACACGCCCCGTCAAAGGCCAAATGCTCTGCCTCCTCATGCCGCAGCGCGAACTCATCCGCCACGTCATCCGAACGCCCCACGTCTACCTAATCCCCCGCAGCGACGGCCGCCTCCTGGTCGGCGCCACCGTCGAAGAAGCCGGATTTGACAAACGCACCGACCTCGCCACCATCCAGCGCCTGCACAAATCCGCAATCGCCCTCGTCCCAAAACTCACCGACGCCAAAATCCTCGAAGACTGGGCCGGCCTCCGCCCCGGAACTCCCGACGCACTCCCCATCCTCGGCCCCACCGCAATCCCCGGCTACTTCGCCGCCACCGGCCACTTCCGCGACGGAATCCTTCTTGCGCCGATCACAGCAGAAATCATGGCTGACCTAATGACAGGCCGCCCCACCGGACATGATCTGAAGCCTTTCAACCCGCATCGCTTTGGATAAATGTCGTCTGAGCCACCAACGAACCCGCTAAGCGTTACCAATGTCATCCCTCGAGGAGTCGGTCACTTGCTAGACTCCTCGCATGCGCCAAAGCACAATTGCGGCAGCCGCTCTCCTGGCATCGTTCCTCAGCATCGCGCCTTGCCACGCGCAAACTTCCCCGCCAGCGAAAATGAATCCGCAGGCAGACAGCGCCGACAAGACTCCTGAAGAGGAAGGGTGCAAACTACTTCCCTACAGCGGTAAGATTCCCGTTACCAAGATCCCGTTTTATGTCGAAGGCCAACCCGACCTCCGTGGCGGCGTTGTCTGCCATTATCGAATTAGCCCCAAGCTTCCAATCTTCACATTTCATTTCCTGGGAACATCGGACAATACTCTGAACAGTCTGGGAGACCTCGAAATCTCGGAAGAACCCAGTACAACGGTCGTCCAAACGATCGAAGGATCAGATTGGGGCATGATGTCGTCTCAATCTGAACTCGAACAGAACTTGCTGACACCTGTTGACGCCAACTTCGACGGCTACAAGGACCTGCAGATCTTGAGCAATTGCGGAGCAACAGGAAATTGCTCCTACGACTTCTTCCTTTACGATCCCGTCACAAATCAGTTCGTTCGTAACGAATTCCTCAGCAACAATCTGAGCAGCCCCGAATTTGACGAAAAGAAAAAACAGATCACGACACATTCCAATGGCAGCGCTTCCGACTGGCAGAACGAAACGTATCAGTACGAGAATGGTCACTACACGTTAATTCGCCAGGAAATCTCGGCCTGGAACCGCGAGACAAACACGGTAACCGTGAACACGTACGAACTGCGCGATGGCAAAATGAAATTAGTCAACTCTGAAAAGAATCCATAGTCTTACTCGATTGCCCTTCAGATCTTTCTCGGTTTCCCCCGCGTCCCGTGAGTGAGCTAATTTCGTGTCAGCCCACTACCCGTGTCCCCGTGGTGAGACTTCAATTTCCGCTTCGCGCTATACTGTTTCGTTTCCACAGTAATCAAAATCTGCAACCCTCAGAAGGACCTTCCATGGCCTCGTCCGCCGTAGATTTCGCCCGCAATAATCAGCAGCGTTTCCTGAACGAACTCAAAGACCTCCTCCGCATTCCAAGCGTCAGCACCCTCGAAGAGCACAAGCCAGACATCCAGAAAGCCGCCGACTACGTCGCCAACAACCTCCGCACCATCGGCATGGAAAACGTCGAGATCATCCCGACCAAAGGCCATCCCCTCATCTACGCCGACTGGCTGCACGCCGCAGGCAAGCCGACAGTCCTCTGCTACGCCCACTACGACGTCCAGCCCGCCGAGCCGCTCGACGAGTGGCAGACCCCTCCCTTCGAACCCACCGAGCGCAATAACAACCTCTACGCCCGCGGCGCCGTCGACGACAAAGGCCAGCTCTGGATGGAAGTGAAAGCCCTAGAGTCCCTGATGCAAAGCGGCGGCGGCCAACTGCCCATCAACGTGAAAGTAATTTTCGAAGGCGAAGAAGAAGTCGGCGGCGAATCCATATCCCAATTCCTTCCCAAACAAAAAGCCAAGCTCAAGGCCGACTTCGCGCTAGTCTGCGACACCGAACTCTTCGCCCCGAATCTTCCGACTCTCTGCGTCGGCCTGCGCGGCCTGGTCTACACCGAAATCGAAGCCCGCGGCGCCAAGACTGACCTGCACTCCGGCGTCTACGGCGGAGCAGCCCCGAATCCCTTCTTCGCCCTAATCGAAATCATCAGCAAACTAAAAGATGCCAAAGGAAAAATCCTGATCCCCGGCTTCTACCCAAAAGTAAAAACTCCCACCAAAGACGAACTCAAAGCCTGGAAGCGCCTGCCCTTCAACGAAGAGCACTACCGCAAAACCGAAGTCGGCTCGAAAGTCCTCACCGGCGAACCCGGCTACTCCGTCCTCTACCGCACCTGGGCGCGCCCCACGCTAGAAGTCCACGGCATGCCCGGAGGTTTCATCGCCGCCGGCGCGAAAACCGTAATCCCCGCGAAAGCCGCCGCCAAAGTTTCCATGCGCCTGGTCCCCAACCAGGACGCCGACGACATCCTGAAAAAATACACCGCGTACGTGAAGAAACTCACGCCCAAAGGAATCGAAACCACAATCAAAGTTCACAGTAAAGGCCCGGCCGCGGTCGTCGGCACCGACAACCCCTACATCAAAGCCGCCACCGAAGCCCTGCACGACACTTTCAAAAAAGAAACCGTCTTCATCCGCAGCGGCGGCTCCATTCCCATCGTCACCGACTTTCAAGACGTTCTGAAAATTCCCAGCGTAATGATGGGCTTCGGCCTCCCCGACGACAATCTCCACGCCCCCAACGAAAAGTTCCACATCCCCAACTTCCACAAAGGAATCGAAACCATCTGCCGCTTCTTCGAAAAACTCGGGGAAAAATAACTTCTCTCGTGATCCGCCATCGTGACAGGTTACGACGGACGGGTCATAGAGACGTGTCATCCTGAGCGAAGCCGAGGTGCCCGCGAAGCGCGCACCTCGGCGCAGTCGAAGGATCCCTACACTCTGAACTGAAACCCGAGCCGGTGCGAGGCGTTCTTGCATCGAGATTTGAAAACAGCCCCTCCCGCAACATCTAACCACCCCAGGTGTTCTTACCTTCCGACCGGAGGATTCAATGCAGACCCGCCGCACACCCTTCGCACCAGCCTTAATCTTTTTGACCGTCGTCTTATCGTTCTCTGGCCCCCGCCCAAACCGTCACCGCAACCTGCAATCCAAAAATCCAATCCAACAAAGAGCTAGTAACTCCCGCCCAACGAAAATCCGCCGGCGAAATCGCCCAACCTCCCCTAACCGACGCAGCCGACGGCTTCGCCTGGCCCGATACGCAACTGGGAGTCATCAAAACAACCGCCGGCTATCTCTTCTTCGGCAGCGACGGCGGCTATCACGCCCGCCAACTGTGGGAAGGTCAGTACTACGGCAACAACAAATACGGCTCCATCACGCGCACCGTCGGCACCCTCGACAACCCACTCGGCACCGAGCCTCCCGTCGACGTCACCATCAAGCCCAACCCCGATCCATCAGTAAACCCGTTTTATTCCGCCTACGACTACATGGGCGGAGGCCCTGTATACCAGGTCCCGCCCGGCATGCCGGGCGCGGGCAATCTTCTGATGGTTTACCACGCCGAAATCCCCACCATCCAAACCCAAAGTTTCGACTCCGTCTTCGCCCTGGCGTCCTCCACCGATCAAGCCATGACTTGGACCGATCTCGGCGAGATCGTCCGCATCAACCAGGCCTACCGCACCGACATGGACGGTTACGACATCGGCGACGCCAACCTCGTAATCTCTCCCGACAACAAATATTTCCAGATCTATTTTTCCGACTGGCTCGCGAACGGCACCACGCACTGGGGCACCCCGCCCACGATCACGGTTCTCTCAGCTGCCCGCGCGACCGTCTCCTCGGTCCTGAACGACGCCTTCGGCGATCACCCCCGCGCCGCCGCCTTCGAAAAGTATTACAAGGGATGGCACCTCGACCAAGGCCTAGGCGGCTATTCGCAAGACCTGAATCCCACCGGCGGCTACGGCGGAAACATGCAGGTCGCCTACAACACGTACTTGAAGCGCTATCAGGAGTTCATCAACCAAGGCGTCCTGATCGCTTACGCCGAATCCCCCGACGGCATGCACTGGTCCATCCCCACCGTGCTCTACGATTTCCGCAAAGACCCCGACATGCCCTCGGTCTACGACGTCCCAGTCGGCATGGGCGACAACCCCAGCGTACTCGACAAAGAGTTCTACATCCTCTACACCCGCTACCCCGGCAATGGCCAGGGCTGGAACGGCGCGTCAGTAGACCGCTTCACCATATCGTGCCAGTGAACTGTTCCTGCGCACTCTGTCATCCTGAGCGAAGCCGGGGCATGCGCAAAGCGTATGCTCCGGCGCAGTCGAAGGATCCCTACCCCCGACTCGGAACCCCCGCGGAAACATCTCCCTCCGGCGCGCAGCTAAAGTACCGCCGTGTTTCTTAGATCGGCTGGAACTGCCGATAGATTGAGAGTTGGCAAACTGATTTCTCCTATCACTGTTCCCATGTCGATGAACATGTCGATGAAACTACTCCCGGCGTCCGTGAATCCGGTTGACCCGTCGCAGCCGTCCGAGGTCTCGACCAGCCTCGCGCCTCTGACTCAGAGAGCGATCACCACGCGGGCCGGCCAAATTAGTCTCGTTCCCTCCTCCGATGCTTTCGCATGGTCGCCCTCGACGCCCCGGGCCGAGCCGAACCTAATCTACGGAACTCCCGTGGAGGAATCCCAGAGCGATGAGGCCGGAAGCTCGGCCGCGGAGTATCTCTCCGGATGGGCCTGGAGCCGCCCTCTCGAAAGCACGGCAGTCGCCCATTACCTTTTCTATGCGGCCGGTCTGACCGGCTGGACAGCGCGGCTCATTGATCTGTACGCCTAGTAGCGCTGGGATTTCTACCCTGGCGACTCGCGGGTGCATTGGCTGACATTGCGTCTACACGCATTGATCCCGGTCGGCCAGTCCTCAAAATCTCAATGAGCGAAATGGCCTCGTTTCGACAGTTTCATCGGATAATAGAGTTGTTCCACCTCGGAAGTGCTCCCGGGGGTGCTCCAAACATCAAAGAACCGATGGGAGGAAGAGGGAGCGGGGAATACTCCACGCGCGTTGCACGAGCGGCAACCTGAATAATCCACCATCGGACCCCGGTGTTTTCAATGAGCGAAATGGCCTGGTTTCGTCAGTTGAGCGATTCCACCGGTCTCTTTGGTAATTGGACTCGACACTTGGGGGGGCATACAAAGATGGCATGAAGGCCTCGTATCAAACCATTGCGGTTGGCTTGGGGTTGGTGCCTCTGGCGTGGATTGGCTGTTTCTCTCACGGGGTGCCAACGCTGATTTGTCCGCTGCCCACTATGACGATAATGCCAGCATTCCTTCTGGCATCGCCGCCCTCGCATCTGCCAGTATGGCTCGCCATTCTTGTGCCTGTAGCATCGTTCTTCGCATGGAGCCCCGGCCTCTTTCGCGGAAAAATGCGGGTGCCTAAACGGTCTTGGGCACTTCTCTTCACATTGACTGTGCTCAGCGTTGTCTATTTTGTAGGTAGTTGGCGGTATGGAAACCAGTATCAGGGACGCGAGTACACCGTTGGCGTTTGTGCAATAAACCTCGCCTGGATCGTTGTCCTGTGGGCCATCCTGTACCGCTCGTCTCGGCTGTGCTCGTTTAGAGCAAATCTGTTGTTCCACGCCACGCTGTTCGCATGGCTGGCTTGGTATGCGTTTCCCTACCTTGGTGAGCTGCCATGAAGGGCTCATCAGGAATCGACTAACTGTCGATAAATCCCCATTACGCTCACTGACCTGACCGGGGGTTTTGAGTGAAACGCCTGTTTCGCCAACTACAACGGTAGCGTCGGGAGTTCTTTGTCGAGCATTTGGGTTATGGACGGTGGTAGCGCCTGCTCCTGCCCCGCAGTCTTCAAGTCCTCTATCGCGATGTGCAGATATAAACAGGCGTATCGGTTCGGCGACTCATTGCTGATTGCCGTTGGACGAAAGCACAGCGAGTAATGTGCCTTGGCAGCATTCAAGGTCATCTCAGCCAAAAAGCACCGATGGCGGGTTCTTGAGTACTCGTCCAACATCTTGAAACAGTTGGTCTCTTCCAAAGTCACGGTGGGAATCAGTTTAAGGCACAACCGTCAATTGGCGTTAAATCGCCATTACACTCATCATGCCGCCGCAGGCGGTTTTGAGTGGAATGGCCTGGTTTCGTCTAGTGAGATCTGAACATTCTAGGACGACCGCGACGTGAGCGGTTTTCCAAGCAAATATGCATCCATCGTCTGCCGCGCTGGGCGGATCGAGAAGCCATCGTAAAGTAGCTTCCTCAAGATCGAGTCGGCTCGCAAATACCAGCTAGCCCAGGTCAAAGGCGAGTCGCCATTCATGTCTTTGGCATCGATCTTGGCGCCGGCATCTAACAGAAGCTGAATCGTATCCTCACTCGCGAACGCTGCGGCTCGGTGTAAGGGTGTCTCTCCCCGCGTTCGGGCATCGCGCATGAATGCTCCCGATCCAGCCGAGCGTTTGGTTGAGATATTTGGATCAGCGCCAGCATCAAGCAAGACCTTCACCACCCAGTGCTGAGCCGCACGATGCGAGGAAAGTGCTGCATGCAGTGGGGTTTCACCGGTATCCTTCTCGCTACAATTCACGTTTGCGCCGCTCTCCACCAGAAACTGGCACAATCGCCAATGGCCGTGAAAACCCGCTGCGTTGAGACCCATGTCCTCTCCGAACGATCCAAGCGTCTCGCCCTTCGAGAGGAGGAACTTCAGAGCGGATACGTCGCCGTAGTAGGCGCACCATTGCATCAGTGAGCCACCATCACTCGTGGTGGAACTGGGCGAATTTCCTTCGGCCACATAGTCAAAGACCAGATCAGTGCGCCCTTCAGCGATTCGCTCCAGCATAATGACTCCTCTCACGCAGCCACTCCAGAATACCCCGGCATTCAAACTGGCGTAAAATCTCGCGATGGCACTGGTTGGCACCGCGAAGGGTTTTGCCGCAACGAATCCTCTGCTATCCTGCTACCCCACAATAAACTCGTCTCCTCAGGAGGACCCGCATGCCGGCCACTCGACGAAAAACTCTTTTTCTGCTCTCCGGATTCATTTCGAGCGCGGTTGCAGTAAAAGCTTTGCCGACACAAAGCGCGGCGCCTGCACACCAGGACAATTCCCTTCCCTCAGCCGCCTATCCCTTCAGCGAACTGCACATGAGCAGCGAAAACGGCGCCGAGTTCCGCCCCGTCCTGAAAGGCAAACTAGCCACATCCGAGTCGTTGGAAGTCCACGAAACCACCCTGCCCCCGGGTGCCATGCCGCACCCCCCGCATCACCACCCACACAGCGAAATGTGGCTCATCCGCGCAGGTACCGTAGAGCTCACCATCAACGGAATAAGTCATGTGATCGGACCAGGTTCCGTAGGATTTGTTCATTCCAACGATGAGCACGGCATCAAAAATGTCGGCACCACCCCCGCCACCTATTTCGTTGTGGCCGTAGGGCCTGGGGCGGACGCCTAATGACGCGGCTCCCCGTTTTCCACAGGCAATTGTGACGCACGTCACAGATTCGCGGTGACCCCGAATGCTATTTTCGCTGAAAGTCGTTTGAGCGCCAGCCGTCGACGCTTGGGGAACACATATGATGCGGAGGAAACTGTAAATGGTATCAAACGAACCGGTAGGATGGAGTTACCTGCAAGGAATGGCGCTGCGGGAAAGAGACCCAAAACGCCTCATCGAGATCATTGATCAGATGAACCGCCTCCTGGATGAACAAGAACGTTGGGCCGACGAAGGGCTGGCAGCCAGAAATCATCCCTCGCCTCGAGCCGCGTCAGCCATCAGCGAATAAGAACCGTTCAGTTGGGATAAGCCAGGGTGTTCAGCTCCGATCGCAGCGCTGTGATTTGCTTTTGGCGGACTTCATAGACGGTTGTTTCTTCGCCGGTCAGGTCCTGCAACCCCCTGCCCGCAATCGCCTTCATCTGCTGGTCCAGCAAGTCACATAGCTCCCTGCCGATATCCCCAATCCGTACGTCCTTCGGAGAGTTCGTCATCTGGATTTTCCTGGTTGCCGACCCGCTTCTCGGGTCCACGGGCCGAGCTTCGGCGGCCCGTTCCGATTTCGGCCGTTCAATCCGAACTCGCTTACACGATCCCCCAGAACCTGACGGGGCTCGATCTTAACGAAGAAGGTTGTAACTTTGCGCCGGGTGAGTTCACACCTCCGTGTGATCTCACTCACATCCGAAATTTCGGTTGGCACAAGAAACCGTCACCCGACTGGGCGCGGCGGAAGGTTGTGATAAGACAGACTCTACCCCGATTCCATCGAACTTGCAACCACAGAGGTGCAAAACGACGCAACACAAACGACAACAAAACGTTACTTTGAGCCAACACTCGCGAACAATCCAGATAGGTCAACCCTGAGAACTTCGGGCAGTGGCGCAGTTTAACCAATACACTTACGATCGTCATCCTGAGTGGAGCCGTTTTTCAGGCGTAGCGAAGGATCTCCCCCTACCCGCCGCAGCGCGTCAGCCAAACCGCACCACGGCGAAACTCAGCAGCGACTTCTTCCTCAAACAAATTGACCTGTTCATCACCGGACACAAAACTACGCTTTCGGACAGAACGGTTTCAGATACGACCAAACGCTGCGTCCTAACCCCAATCCTTTCAACGAGCCCTCCAAAGCTTCAATTGGCAACGAGAATGTATCCCCGAACCGAACAGGCGTGCTCTCCGTCGATAAGGATTTGGCCACGCCTTGCGTCATTGTTCAAGGTCGAACATGAGTCGGGGTGGAATATGCGAAATCTGATCAGGAATCTTCGCTACAGTGTGCGCATGTTGCGCAAGAATCCCGGCTTAACGGCCGCGGTCATCCTCACCCTCATGCTGGGAATTGGCGCCACCACGGCCATTTACACCGTCGTCTACGCCGTCTTGCTCGCGCCCTTGCCGTATCCTCACCCCGATCAACTCGTGATGGTTTGGTCGAAGGTTGGCGGCCATGACAACGGAATGTCGACGGGCGACTTTCTCGACTGGCAGGCCCAGAGCAAATCGTTTCAGCAGCTGGCAGCCTTTACCGGTAGCAGTTTTAATCTGGCGACCCAGGACCAGCCCGAACAAATCGACGGCATGCGGGCCACACCAGGTTGGTTCAATATGCAGGGCATCCCGTTCCTCATGGGCCGCGATCTGCTTCCCGAAGAAGGAGTACCCGGCAAGGACCATGAGGTCGTTTTGACCAATCGATTGTGGAAGCGCCTGGGCGCGGACCGCAATATTCTCGATGAACCGATGCGCATCAATGGCGAACCCTACACCGTAGTAGGAGTTTTGTCGCCCGGCATAGGAGACCGTTTCAACTTCGAACTGGCAGCCCCGCTTGCCTTCACGCCAGAACAGATCAATCACGACTACCACTGGTTGCTGACCATGGGCCGCCTGAAATCTGGCGTCACCCTGAAACAGGCGCAAGCCGACATGGAGGCGGTCGCAAATCATATCGCAGCCGCCTATCCCACCTCCAACAAGGGCTGGAGCGCCACAGTCGAGCCGCTGCAAAATGATTTTCTTCCGCGCGAACGTATTCAGAACCTCTGGCTTCTTCTGGGCGCCGTCGGCTTCGTGCTGGTCATCGCCTGCGTAAACATCGCCAATCTCCTCTTAGCCAAAGGCGCGGCCCGCCGAATGAGAAATTGCCATTCGCAGCTCCGTAGGCGCAACATCGCAGGCAAATCTTCACGCAGTTTCTTACCGAAAGCTTCGTCCTTGCGATTATCGGCGGCGGCCTCGGAATCGCACTCGGCGTAGGCCTGCTCCGCGCAATTCTCAGCATTGTGCCCGATGGCATTCTCCCCTCCGAAGCAAATTTTCAACTGGATCTCCATGTCCTGTTGCGATCGCCCTCGCCGCAACCACGCTCGCCGGCGCTCTTGTTTGGCTGCGCCCCCGCCTGGTACGCCTCGCGCGTCGACCCCGGAGAATCCCTGAAAGATGGTGGACGCACCGGCACCGGCTCCGGTAGCCACAAACTGCGCCGCGGCGCTCATCATCGGCGAATTCGGGCTGGCCTTGTCCCTGCTGGCCGGCGCCGGCCTTGCCATTCACAGCTTCTGGAATCTCTCCCGTGTCGATCTTGGCGTACGTACCGATCACGTCCTCACTTTTCGGCTGGTACAACCATCAGGAACGGTTCCAGACACTCCTGACCAGATGATACTTACTATCGGCGGATGTTGAGCACTCTCTTCGTTCCGTGCTAGGAGTATCCTCTGCCGCCGCCGTGACCGGCATGCCCCTGCGCTTTCATAGCAACGGCATGCGCTTCACTCTGGTCGGCGGTCCCACGTACGCAGATCCATCGCAGCGTCCAGGCGCCGGTTTTCAATCGGTCTCGCCCGACTACTTCAAAACCTTCGGCATCCAACTCCTCAAAGGCCGCTCGTTTACCGATCAGGACACGGCTTCCAGCGTGCGGGTCGCGATCGTGAACGAGGAATTCGCCAGCCGTTATCTGAAAGGCCTCGACCCTTTCCGGCAGCGCCTGTCCATCAACGAGATCATTCCCGGACAGCCGCGCATGGGATCTGAGGTTGAATGGCAGATCGTCGGCATCATCCACAACGTCAGGTACGGAGATTTTCGAGACGACAGCCCCGAGATTAACGTCCCCTTCGCGCAGTCGCTCGCACCGAACGTCACCATCGGCGTCCGCACGGCCGAGGACCCGGCCGCGATGACCAAGACCGTCGCCGCCGCCGTCCATACCGTCGACCCGCAGATCGCGCTGGCCAGCGTCCGCACCATGGAAGTTGTGCGTTATGAATCCCTCGCCGAGGACCGCTATACGATGGTTTTGTTCGCCTGTTTCGCGGGAGCGGCCTTGCTTCTGGCCGCAGTCGGCATCTACGGACTGATGGCCTACGCAGTCTCCCAGCGCACGCAAGAGATCGGTCTGCGCCTGGCGCTAGGCGCAGGCAAGCAACGCGTGATCTGGCTAGTCCTGAAAGAAGCGTCGTTCCTCGCCGTAATCGGCCTCGCCATCGGCTTTGCCGGCTCAGCCCTGGTAGGCCGCGCCATGAGCACCACGTTGTACGGCGTTTCCGCCATGGATCTCTCCGTGATCGTCTCCGTAGCCGTGATCCTGTTTCTCACCGCCGTCTTCGCCTCCTACCTGCCCGCCCGCCGGGCAGCGTCCATCGATCCCATGCAAGCCCTTCGAACAGACTAAGTAATCATCGGCAGCGCCCAGCAAGCACCGGTTTCGACCGCACCTCTTCGATAGAATTTTGCATCCCGTAAAATCTTCTCAATGCCCCAGCGGCGTGCCCAGTTCAGTCACCGTGGGTAAAAGGCCGTCCTTCAGATATTCCGCCTCAAGCGCCGCATAGTCGCGAAATGGGTTGTAGTCCGTGCTCGTAAAGGTATTTGCCGCCAACATCGCCAGGTATTCGTGTCGCAGGAAATACTTCAGGGCTTGCAGCAGAAAGTAGTTGTCCTCGAGAAAATCATAGATTTTCTTTTTCTCGGCAGGCTCCAGCGTCATATAGTCCAGCGTCAAGGGTCGGTTTGCCTGCGACATGTAGATGTTCTCAATCTGGTGAGCGAGAATTTCCTCGCTTCTCACCGTGAACGATGCGTACTGGGTACGGTAGTAAACCTGCAAGGGGTGGAACTTGTCGTATGAGTACCGGTAGGCGTGCACCAGTTCGTGGAGCAGAGTATCGTCGCCGAGCGCAGGATGGAAGAGAATTACCGTATCGCCCGAACCAGCTCCGCGAGCATAGCTCCCGTCCGTTTGGATGTCATAGTTCAGCGGACCGGTCGTCGCGCAACTGCATCCCTTCAGTTCCTGGTCCGACTTCGGAATGATCCAGACCGTAGTCTGCTTATTGATCAGCCCCAGCACCATTCGCCCCACCGGATTGCTTTCGATTTTTCGCAGGCAATTGCAGACCGTCTGCTCGTACTCCTTGAGTTCCTGCGCGTAAAGGCCATTTTCAAAGGTTGCATCGGAGGACGTATTGACCTTGATGTCCAGATCTCTTTCCTCCCGGTATCGCCCTGCCTCATGAAAGTCCACTTCGTTATGTTTGTAGCGCAATCGCGTATGCAGGTTGTAATTGACCACGACTGGATATGCCCCAAACTTTCTCATTGAACCCTCCCTATGCGCGCCGTGTGGAATCGCTCTCTACCCTTAACTGCGCAAAGCAGCCGCCAAATTGATCATCCAACTAAGAAACAACTTGAGTATTCCCAACCGAGAAGACCCGAACAGAAGGGGATCGAGCATCGAACGCATCTGGCCTCTACCCTGAGAATCGGAAACGCCGAGCAAAAGACGACACGTGGGGCAGTCCCTTCAAAAAAAGACTTCGTGTGGCGTCATGAAATCAATTGGCAAGGCGTCCCCATTGCACTCGTCGATCGTCCTGCGCTAGCATTGAATCGCTCTCGCGACCCCTCCCACCTCTTTCCCGTCTCCACCCAGATTCCATTCATTTGTCGCAATGTCTGTGCAACCCAGAGCGGTCGCCCGCAAGCCCACACCATATATGGTGTTATATTGCTTGACCCCGCCCCAATTTCACCGTTACAGTAGCTTAACTTTGTGCTCGCCCGTTCAGCCTGGCGTGAGCCGCGTTGCTAAGAAGTGGTCCAGCCGCATCGAATCTCAGAGGGAGGAATCCCTTTGGTAAACACGCACATTCAGGTAGTCGGCAAGGGCCCTGCGGGTCAGCCGGTGAACAAGACGAACGACTGGCCACTAATCCCTAGCCCCTGGGTTCCAAGGAGTTCACGTTGCTCAAACTGAAGCGTCTTCAAATTCTCGGGTTCAAGTCGTTCTGTGACCGCACCGAACTCAAGTTCCACGGGGACGGTGTGGCGGCCATCATCGGCCCCAACGGCTGCGGCAAGTCGAATATTTCCGACGCCATCTCCTGGGTGCTCGGCGAGCAGTCGGCCAAGACCCTGCGCGGCGCCCGCATGGAAGACGTCATCTTCGCCGGAACCCGCGACCGCAAGCCCACCGGCATGGCCGAAGTCTCCCTCACCCTGATCGACCCCGAAGCCTACGCCGGCCAAGACGCAAACGCCCCCATAGAAATCGACATCCAGGACGATCTCCCTCAGGAGAATGCCGCGCAGGAAGTTCTCACCGACGCCAACATCACCGACGACTGGGACGAAGCCTCCATCCGAGCCCGCGCCGCCCAGGCCACCGAACAAGCCATAGAAGACGCCCAACCCGGAAAGACCGAAGAAATCGAAGTCCCGCGCTCGAAAGTCACGATCAACGCCGTAGCCTTCCCCGACGACGAACCAATTTTCGCGCTCCCCGCGCACAACGTAACCGCGCCAGCGACAGCCGCATCGGTCGGCACCGCCGCCCCACGCGTAGTCCTAAAAATTCGCCGCCGCAAATTCAACCAGCAACAATTCCCCCGCGGCGAAATCCACGTCACCCGCCGCCTGTTCCGCTCCGGCGACAGCGAATATCTGCTGAACGGCAAACTCTGCCGTCTGCGCGACATTCAGGAATTATTCATGGGCACCGGCCTAGGCCCCGAATCCTACGCGCTAATCGAGCAAGGCCGCATCGGCCAGATCCTCAGCAGCCGCCCCACCGATCGCCGCGCGATTCTCGAAGAAGCCGCGGGCATCACGAAGTTCAAGACGAAAAAGCGCCTGGCCGAAACCCGCCTCGAAGACGCCAAGCTGAACCTGTCTCGCATCAACGACATCTTCGACGAAGTCACGCGCCAAATGAATTCCCTGAAGCGCCAAGCCTCCAAAGCCGAGCGCTACGCGAAACTGCGCGAAGAAATGCGCGCCAAACTGTGCTTAGTGTTGGCGAGCAAGTTCGCCGCTATCGAGCAGGAGAGCGCAGAAATCGATGCGCAGCTCAACATCCTAGCCGAAGAAATGCGCCATCGCGCCCACGCCGTGCAGCAATTCGAAGCCGAGCACGCCGAGCGCACCCAGCGCGGCTACTCGATAGAAGCCGAGCAGCGCGAGAACCGCGAGCGCATCAGCCAGATCGCGCTAGAAATCGATCGCGCCCACGCCCGCCGCCGCCACAACGAAGAGCGCTGCGCCGAGTTGCTGGTCCGCACCGCATCGTCCGAAGCCGAGTTAGCGCAAGCCCGTCATCGCCTGACCTCTCTCGAATCCGAGCGCGAGTCCAATCGCCAGATTCTAGAATCCGCAGCCGCCGACCTGGCCGCAGCGCAAAGCGATCTAGCACTCTGCCAGCAAGACGCCGCAGCCGCAGCCGCGAGTCTCGCCGAAATCGAGCGCCAGCAGGAAGAATCGCGCGTCGCGATCTTCGACACCGTCTCTTCCGCCTCGCGCCTGCGCAACCAACTCGCCCAAGCCGAAGAGCGTCTCGCCGGAGCCGACCGCGAAGCCCGCCGCCTCGAAGCCGAAATCACCAACGCCACCACGCAAGTCGAAGCCTTCGGCGGACAGCGCGGCCAACTCGCTCTCGAATTTGAAAGCGTAACCCAGCGCGTCAGCGGCATCACCGAAGAAATCAGCCAGCTCCGCCGCCTGATCGAACAGAAAAAACTGGAAGAAACCCGCTCCAAAACCAATCTCGACGTCCTCCGCGCCGAATACGCAACCGCCCTCGGCAAAAAAGGCTCCCTAGAAGCCGTCATCGCCGAGCATGGATACTCGACCGAATCGGTCCGCCGCCTCTTCCAATCCGGAGTAATGCAATCCGGTCTAGCGCCCGTTGGCGTGCTAGCCGACTTCCTGGAAGTCGAGCCGCGCTACGAGCACGTAGTCGAAGATTTTCTGCGTGACGAACTCAACTACGTCGTAGTGAAATCCTGGGACGCCGCCGACGAAGGCCTCCGCATGCTCCGCACCGGAGTCGACGGCCGCGCCACCTTCCTGGTTCATCCCGAAGACGCGCAAGCCAAATTTTCCTTCGTCTTAGATGAAGCCGCGCACTGCGCACCGCCAGCAGCGCAAATTACTCCACTGAAAAATACGATTCGCGTCCTCAACGGATTCGGCAAATCACTGGAAGTAATCCTGCCCAAACTGCGCGACGGTTACATCGTTCCAGAATCCGGCGTAGCTCGCGGCCTCGCCCTCGAAAACCCCGACGCATTTTTCCTCTCCCAGGCCGGCGAGTGCTTCCACAACGTCACCGTCACCGGAGGCAAACAGCGCTCTGAAGGCCCGCTCTCCATGAAGCGCGAACTGCGCGAAGTTCTCCGCCAGCTCGACGATCTCGAACGCGCCCTGCGCGACGAAGAAATGCGCGTACTCACTCTCGGCCGCGAAATCAAAGATCTCACTTCCCTGCTCGATCGCCTCGACGGCGAAAAACGCGAAGCCGAACATCAAGCCATGACGTCCGGCCACATGCTGCAGCAACTCGAGTCGGAAATGACTCGCGTCAGCGAGCGCCTCTCCATCTCTGAAAAAGACCTGCGCCGCCTGGCCGCCGAACGCGTCGAACAGGAAAGCATCGTCTGCGCCCGCCAATCCGAAATCGCAACCGTAGACGAGCATCGCGCCCAACTCGAACAGCAGATCGCCGCCGCCCAGGAATCTCTCGACCGCCCTGCGCCAGCGCCGTGAAGAATCGGCCCAGACCACATCGCAGCACGCGGCCCGCGTAGCCACGCTCGAAGAACGTCACCGTTCCGCCGCAGCCGTATTGCAGCGCATCGAATCTCTTTTCTCCGAGATGGGCGAGCGCGTCCACGCCCTGGCCTCGCAAATCGAATCCGCAGCCGCAGAAAAGCTGCAACGCGAATCCGAAAACGAACAACTCACCCAGCACGCCTCCGACCTCGAAGCCGAACGCAACGCCGCCCAAACCCGCGAAGGCCTGCTGCAATTTGAAACCGAACAACTCCGCGCCCGCCTAGCCGAAATCGACGACCTCCTGCGCGACAGCCGCCAACTGCTCGACCAAGCCCGCGATCGCCGCGGCGAACTATCCGCAACCGCCGCCAAGCTCCAATCCGACGCGCAATACATGTCCGAAACCTGCCTCAACGAACTCGGCATCGAACGCGCAGCGCTAATGACCGACACGACTCTGGTCGCAGTCACCGGCGACGAACTCGCCACCGAAGACCAACTCTACCGCGACATGCGCGCCAAGCTAGAAGCCATGGGCCCGGTCAACATGATGGCCCTCGAAGAATACAAAGAAACCGCCGAACGCCACTCGTTCCTCGAAACCCAGCGCAAAGATTTAATCTCCTCCATCGAGAATACGACGGCCACGATCAAAGAAATCGACCAAATCTCGCGCCAGAAGTTCGAAGAAGCCTTCGGTAAGATCAACGACAATTTCCAGGCCACATTCAAGAAGCTTTTCGGCGGCGGCCACGCCTTCATGAAACTAACCGACGAAGAGAACAGCGCCGAGAGCGGCATCGACGTCGTCGCCTCGCCTCCCGGCAAACGCCTGCAGAGTGTGCTCCTGCTCTCCGGCGGCGAAAAGGCGCTAACCGCTCTGGCTCTTCTGGTCGGAATTTTCCAGTACGCCCCCAGCCCGTTCTGCATCCTCGACGAAGTCGATGCCCCGCTCGACGAAGCCAACATCGGCCGCTTCACCGAACTGGTCAAAGAAATGAGCGTGCAAACCCAGTTCGTGCTCATCACGCACAGCAAGCGAACCATGAGCATCGCCCCAGTCCTCTACGGCGTTACCATGCAGGAACCCGGCGTCTCGAAACTGGTCTCTGTACGCTTCGGTAGCACAGTAAGGAACTTTCCAACGCAACCTGAAAAAGGGAAGGCCCGCCGTCTGGTCTTCCTTGCTTTCTGTATCACCTGAGTTATCCACTCCCATCCTCAGCTTTTCCACAACCCCGCCCCGCCGAATCCCCTGCCCCGCGCCCCGTCTCCGCCCATTCGTTCCCTGTCAACTTCTTTCCCGTAAACGGACTTCCCCTCGTGTTCCACCGCGTCATCAGAATCGTTGACATTTTTTTCTGACCCGCTAGAATACGGCTCGCTCCCTACTGTAAAATTTCATCATGAGCCCCGAACTCCTCGACTCCGTTCTCTTACAAACTGATTTCCCCGACCTCCACCTTCACGCCAGCGGCAAAGTCCGCGACGTCTACTCCGTCGGCGACCAGCAGCTGCTTTTCATCGCCACTGACCGCATCTCCGCCTTCGACTACATCCTGGCCACGGGCATTCCCCACAAGGGCCACGTGCTCAGCCAGATTTCCCTCTTCTGGTTCGACTATCTTGCCGACGTCGTTCCCAATCACCTCATCACCGCGAATGTCGACGAATACCCTCCCGCCGTCCGCAAATACGCCGACCAACTGCGCGGACGCTCTATGCTGGTGCAGCGCGCCGAAATGTTCCCAGTCGAGTGCGTGGTCCGAGGCTACATCTCCGGCTCCGCCTGGAAAGAATACAAAGCCACCGGCAAAGTTTCCGGCATCACTCTTCCCGCGGGCCTGAAGGAATCCGACGCCTTTCCCGAACCAATCTTCACCCCGTCGACCAAAGCCACAACCGGACACGACGAGAACATTTCCTTCGACCAGATGTGCGAGATCGTCGGCGTCGAAACCGCCAGCCATCTGCGCGATCTCACGCTGCGCGTTTACAAAAAAGCAGCAGCCTATGCGCTGCAGCGCGGCATCATCATCGCCGACACTAAATTTGAATTCGGACGCACCCCCAAGGGCATCACGCTTGCCGATGAAGTCCTCACCCCCGACTCTTCCCGCTTCTGGCCCGCCGACAAGTACGCCCCGGGCCGGCCGCAGGATTCGTACGACAAGCAGTACGTTCGCGATTACCTCGAGGAGATTCACTGGAACAAGCAGCCACCCGCACCGGCTCTGCCGCCCGACGTGGCTCGCCGCACCAGCGACAAATATCTCGAGGCCTATTTCCAGCTGACCGGACGCAAGCTGGATGTGTAACAGATGGATGTGGAACTGGGTTTTTGGTACGATCTCTGGCCGCAGGAGCGGGTAGACCTGGTATGACCCTTGCGGACTGGATTATTTGTCTTTTAGTGCTGGTCAATGTCGTAACCGCCGCCATGCAGGGCTTCTTTTCCGAAGCCCTCACCTTGGCGGGGCTGGTCGTGGGCTACATCGTGGCCGCATGGAAGTATCGCGGCCTCGCGGAGTGGCTGGAATCGTTTTTGAAAAACGCGTGGTTAGCTGAGGTTCTCGGCTTTCTCATCATCTTTTTCGCCATCTTGCTGCTGTTCGGTCTGGCCGCCAAGATCGCGCGCTGGGTGATGAAGCAATCCGGACTCAGCGGCTTTGACCGTTTCCTCGGCGCAGTCTTGGGCTTGCTGAAGGGCGGGTTGATGGTAGCGGTGATCCTGATGGGTATGACCGCGTTCAAGCCAGCGTCGGCGCTGTTGCAGAATTCGCAACTCGCCCCTTACTTTCTGGCCGTGGGTCGAGCCGCAATCTGGCTCGCACCTGCCGAGTTGCGCGCCCGTTTCTATCAGGGTCTCGATCTGCTCCATCAGGCCCCGCAGAAGTTACCCGGCATTCCCGTTAACAAGCCGAAATAGGCCGCGGTGCCGTAAAAAATTCATAGCAAAGAGAGAACTGCACGTGAAAGATCAACTGGAAGCACTCGTCCTGCAAATGTACCGCAGCAATATTCTTTATTCCGAAGGCGTCCGCGAATTCAAAAAGCGTTTCATCCTGACCGTGCTCGAAGAAAATAAAGGCAACCAGTGCCGCGCCGCCCGCGAACTGGGAATGCACCGCAACACCCTCAGCCGCACCATCACCGAACTAAAGATTGACGTTCGCCAGCTCCGCGACGGCGTAAAGCGCCCACCCCGGAGCGCCCGCCCCGTCACCCTGGAAAAGAAAATCGTCCGCTAGATGAACTCCAGCCCACTGTCATCCTGACCGCAGAAAAAGGATCCCGCGAAGCGGAAGCCTTTTTCGCAGTCGAAGGATCCCTATCGTCCATTCGGCGCCAGAAGCGTCGACAGGCGTTCGTTCCAGTCCGCTGCAGGAGCAATACGCGAGGCCCACCAAAAAACAAAGGCAGCCCTCGCGGGCTGCCTTCTCTCACCAACAACGCGTCCTACTGCGCGGCCGCCGGCTTGTGATGCACGGGAGCCTTAGGCGCCGGCTTAGGCGTCGCCTTCTTCAGCAACTGCCCCTTCTCCATCACCATCATGAACGGATTCGGCGTGTACGACGCCGGTTCGCCCTGGAAGTCAAAGCTGGCTCCGTCTTTCGGAATCATCAGTTTCGGAATCTTCTCTTCGAACTTCAGCGTGATGTCCGCCTTCTTCGCGTCGATGTCATCCGAACTGCCCGCCAGCATGAACTCGGTCGGGGTCGTGCTGATGACGGTGCCATTCATCTGTATCGCTTTGCCCTTGATCGCGTTCCAGACGGCGTCCTGATCTTCCTGCGAACCGTTGGTGAAGACGAACTGCCATTCGGCAAAGCTCATGTCCGACGGCTTCTTCGCCAGCACCATGGCATGAACCTGTTCGGCCGGCGTCGGCGCGGGCTTGATCGGAACTTGCGCGCTGTTCGCTTTGGCCGCGGCCAACACATCCGCCCAGCCGTCATCGGCGGAATGGAATTTCACATACTGCGAGCGTGCATATTTCTCCAGCTGCGCTTGAGCAGTCGCCGGAGCTATCGCCGCCGCGCGCGCCGCGAACCATATCCCGTTCTGATAGTCGGGCGGCGTCTGCCCCAGATACGACAGCGCCAGCGGATACACCACGCTGAAGTCCGTCGGATTGGCGTCCACAGCGATTCTCAGGTCCTTGGCCGCGTTGGCGAAGTCTTTGTCCTGCAGCTCCGCAATCCCCATGGCCGCATGGAAGATCGAGTCCATCTGCGCCTTATTCTTTACCAGGTCAGGATCCGTCGCCTTGGGCAAACATCCCAATCCCTGCTCCGCGTATTTCTTGCCGTCGATCAATAATTGTTTCGCGTTCGGATCTCCCTGTTGCGCCATCACCCGATCAAAATATGCCAGCAGCGTCAGCGCGCGCACGTTGCACGGATCCGCCGTAACCAGCTTGGTAGCAGTCTCCATAGTCTTCTTCGCGTTATTGGTCGACTGGTAAGTCTGCATCAGGATTTCCATCGCCTGATTCTTCATCACGCTATTGGGATACTGTGCAATGAACGCCTCCAGCCCGCTAATTCTCGCGTTGGCATCTTTCGAGGTGTCGACCGCACTCACATAAGCGTTGTATTCCGCAGGATCCTTAATCACGGGCGCGGCCTGAGGCGCTGCAGCCGGTGCGCTCTGCGCAGCCTGTCCCGTTGGCGGGTTCACACTTCCCGTCGGCGGATTCACCGCTCCGGTTGGCGGGTTCGTGCTCCCGGTTGGCGGGTTCGTGCTCCCGGTTGGCGGGTTCGTGCTCGCGGTCGGCGGCGTGGCCGGTTGTCCTTGCGCTGGCGGCGCGGACGATTGCCCTTGAGCTGGCTGCGCAGCATTCGCTGCCATCGCCACCACAGCAACCCCAAGCACAACCGTAAGCTGGATCTTTTTCATCAGTATGGCTCCTTAGGTTCTTCAGGAAATCAGATTTTCGGGAAACAGCTTTCCCAGAAACGTCTTCTGTTCAAAACTTAGCAGCAACCGCATTCCGTCGAGACCGCTTTGCGTTCGGATCCTGCTTTGGAATGCCGGGCTTCCGGACAGGGCCCCGGGGACGAGGGTGACCTGCTTCGACAAAAAAGCACCTGACCCTGTTTCCCGGTTGGCCGGATTATAAGTACCTCTTCCCCCGAAGGCAAGCGCCTTCCCACTTGACCTCCATTTTATTGTTTCACTTCGGTGTTCGACTTCCGTGTTCGATTTCGGTGTTCAATTTCATTGTTAAGCTTTATTGTTCAACCGAATTCCTCCGCTTTATTGTTCAACACGCGGTTGCTAAGATGCCCCTAGCCGACAGGGCGGATGTTTCTCATCTTCTCTGCCGCGCTCTAACCAACGCGCAGGAGAAGCCTCTGATATGGACACCGCACGCCCCCAGGTTGGACAAGTCTCGGTTGGACCTGTCTCGGTCGCGCAAGTCTCAGATGGGCCAACCTCGGATAGGCCAGTCTTAGATGGACAAGTCGCAGTCGTCACCGGAGCCGGCCGCGGCATCGGGGCCGCCATTGCCCGCATGCTGGCCCATCTCGGCGCCACCGCCGTCCTCTGCGGACGCACCCAATCCACCCTCGACGCCACCGCCCGCACCATCCTCGACGCCGGAGGCAAAGCCGAAGTCATCCCCTGCGACGTCACTCTCCTGCATCAACTCGAATACGCTGCTACTCGCGTCGATAGTACGTTCGGTCGCGTCGATATTCTGGTAAACAATGCCGGAGTCGCCAGCCTCAACGAACCCCTGCACATGCTTCTCCCCGAAGACTGGGATCGAATTCTCAACACCAACCTGCGCGGAGTTTTTTTCACCATCCGCGCCTTCGTCCCAATCATGATTCGCGCCTACTCCGGCCACATCATCAACATCTCATCTCTGGCCGGGAAAAACCCCCTGCCCAACGGCGCCGCCTACGCCGCCTCCAAGTGGGGACTCAACGGCCTGACCTATTCGATCGCCGAAGAGCTGCGCCCGCACAACATCCGCGCTTCGGTCATCTGCCCCGGTTCCACCGAAACCGAACTCACGCCCCACGCCGGCAAAGATCCCACCAAAATGCTGCAGCCCGACGACATCGCCCACGCCGTGGCCATGCTAGTGACCCAAGCCCCGCAATCCTTTATCAGTGAGATCCTGCTAAGACCAACCCGCAAGCCGTGAAGCTCGGACACTCATTTCGACGCCGCCATCCCGCCCCCTGTCATCCTGAGCGAAGAAAATGCTTTCGCGAAGCGGAAGCATTCTCGCAGTCGAAGGACCCCATGCAAGCCGACAGCGGCCGAGGCCCAAATAGGAATTCCAGAAACATCCCGAGGATTATTACTTCTTAAACAAATTATCAAACGCCGCCCGCGCACTCGTAGGCCGCAAGCTCGCCGGAGTCGAAGTCTCCTTCTCCCGCGTCACGCGAATCTCAAACAACTCACACGAATTCCGTTCGTCCTTCTTCGCAACGCGTTCCTTCACCGGTTGCACGCACTCAAACCGGCTCCCCGGATCGAAATAAGTGCACTGCTTGCACGAATGCAATTCAAACCCGCACTTCGGACACTTCTGATCCGCAGCCATCCCCGCCGGCATGCCCGCCAACAATGTCCCGCACTGCGAGCATCGAGACACATCGCGTGTCCCCGGCAGATTCAACGGTCGCGGACCCATCGCATGGTCCCACTTCGGTGGACCGCTCTTGCGTTCTACGGGCGCCTTCCGCGGCTGTTCACTCCGCGACTCACCCCGCGGCTCCCGATCGCGATCCTGATATCCGTGCTGCCGGTATTTCGCCACCAGTTTTCCTCCCAATCCCGCGCGTATTGTCTCCCCGATGTACCCCGCCCCGCAAGTCCCGCTCTTGGATGAACCACGCACCAGCCACGGACACATGCACTCGAACTACCGACACACGCACATGAACCACTGACACACGCACGACCACGGACACACGCATCGACCACGGACACACGCATCGACCACGGACACACGCATCGACCACGGACACACGCATCGACCACGGACACACGCATCGACCACGGACACACGCACGACCACGGACACACGCACGACCGTGGAAGAGCGGCCCTTAAGGGCCGCGTAAGAGTGAGGGGTTGAATGGGCTTTAGCCCCTGTGGTCGCCTTTCACCACCGGGTGCCCCATTTCTCGCGCGTCCTGTGCGCGAGAAGTGGGGACTTTACATTTACGCGTCAACCGAGTCACAAGCCCCGACATCTCTCGCTACAATAAACCCCATGATCCACGAAATCCTCCCCGTCGGCCCCCTCCAATGCAACTGCTCCATCATCGGCGACGAAACCACGCACGAAGCCATGGTCATCGACCCCGGCGACGAAATCGAAGACATCCTCACCCTAATCCGCAAACACAATCTCCAGGTCAAACAAATCGTAATCACCCACGCCCACATCGACCACGTCGGCGGAGCCATGAAACTCCGCGCCTCGACCGGCGCGCCAATCCTGCTCAACCAAAACGACTACGCCCTCCTGAAAATGTTAGACGTGCAAGCCACCTGGATCGGCGTCCCCACTCCCGGCAAAGTAGAAATCGACCGCAGCATCACCACCGGAGAAACCGTCACCGCCGGCCAGCACACCGCCCAAGTCCTCCACACTCCCGGCCACACCGAAGGCAGCATCTGCCTCTACTTCCAAACCGAAAAAAAACTAATCGCCGGCGACACCCTCTTCGCCGGCAGCATCGGCCGCACCGACCTACCCGGCGGCTCGATGCAAAAAATCCTCCACTCCCTACACGACACAGTCCTGGCCCTGCCAGATGACACAGCAGTAATCCCCGGCCACGGCGAGCCAACCACAATAGGAGAAGAGCGCGAGACCAATCCGTTCCTGGTAAAACGATAAAGTTCCTCGCCGCACCGTCGAAGAGCGCTTCTTGTGGAAGCCACCGTGGAAGAGCGGCCCTTCAGGGCCGCGTCGCCGATCTAAAAATAGAACTGGCCTTCAGGCCCCGGCGTTTTCGTCCGAGTCACGCCTGATGTCACCATCGTTGGCCGAACGCGGCGCTAAAGCGCCGCTCTTCCACGGCGCCAACCCCAATCGCTATTTCTTCCGCCTAAACAACGGAAACCCCCACGCCCCAATCGCCAGCAGCGATCCAAACAAAATCACCGCATCAATACTCGCTCGCCCCTGCGGAGCCCAATAAACATCTTCCAGATTCAGCCACAGCGCAAACTCGTCCAGAGTAAGCGCCGCGCCCACGCCATACAGAATAGACATCAGCCGCCCCACAAGCACCGACGAGTCATCCGTCCCCACCCCGACCTCGCACAACCATCCATAACCCACAATCAGCAAAATGATGATCCCAAAAACCAAATGATGAATATGCCGCCCGTCATGCTGAATAAAATGAAACGGCGGAATCTTATGCAGCACCGCATAAACCACCGCCCGCACCGCAGCAAACGTAAAAAAGAAACTGACCGCAGCCGCCAACAACCGCCGCCGCGGACGATCCGGAATCCGCTCCTTCACCAATCGCCCCACAGGTGTTCCCTGCAGCACCAACAGCCAAAGCGCCGCCAGCGACAACGCCACCAGCAAAATGAACCAAGCGTAAGCCATAAATGTTCACGAATGAATCTTCACGAATTACGTTCACGAAATGTTCACGAATACAATTCGCGACTTGATGTTCACAAAATCAAATAATCTTTCCGTCAGGGATTCAGAAACGCCAGCACCCTATCCATGCCCTCTTTAAATTCCGCCTCCGCCGTAATCAAACTCAACACCAAATACCCATCCCGCGGAAAATCATAAAAATGCCCCGGATGCACCACCACCGCTTTCTCCCGCACCAACTCAATCGCCAATTCCTCATCCGACCGCGTAACCGGAACCCGCACCACCGCATTCCATCCGCCTTCTACCGCCAGCCGCGAGCAAGTCCTCTGTCCCGCCAGCTGCCGATCGAGCTCTGCTAAATTCCGCCGAACCCGCTCCAGCAACTGCCGCTGAATATCCTTCCTCTGCTCGAGCAGTGTCGGCACCGCCCACTGCAAGGGAGCATTCATCGACAAATAAGTATCAGCAATCACCTCCAGCCGTCCCATCGCCTCCGCGGCCAGCTCCTCAGGCCCGCTCGTCACCACCCACGCGACTTTCATCTGCGGCAGCGCCGCAATCTTCGACAACCCGCTCAGCGTAAACGTCAGCACATCCAGATTCCCCGCAAAACTCCCAAAAGCCCTGTCATCCCGACCAAGCATGTGGATCGGCGAATGCCGATCGGCACGCGCGTGGAGGGACCTGCTGTTCGCCGACAGCGCAACGTCGCCGCCTTTGGTTGCCGCAGCGCGTCCGGCGCTGCGATCAAGCACCTCTTGACCCGGGGCTTTAGCCCCCGAGGTCCCGAACCCATAATCCAAAAACACTTCATCCGCAATCACCGCCAACCCATGCCCCCGGCAAAACGCGTTCAGCGAAGCAACTTCCCCCTCCGACACAAACGACCCCGTCGGATTGTTGGGATGCACCACCACCACCCCCCGCGTCCGCTCCGTAACCGCGCGCTCCAGCGACGGAAAATCCATCTGCCACCCATGGTCATAAATCAGCGGATATGGCACTAGCCGCACATCCTGCAAATCCGCCAAAAACTCAAACAGCGGATAACTCGGCTTCGGCACCAGCAACTCATCCCCCGCATTGCACAGCAACCGAAACACGAACGAATACCCCTCGCTGGTACTAGTAGTCAAAACAACCCGCTCCGGATCCACGTCAATCCCATCCGAAATCCCGGGTGTGGCAACATTGCCAGCAACGTCTCCCGCGAGAACCACTCCGGTCGCGGTAATATCCAGCCACAGCCTCCCGCGCCGCCAACAACCCCTTCGACTGTGGATCGTAATCAAGCGCCCGCGGCGACGCCAGCGCCCCCAAGATAGCGGCCTCGTCATAACGCAGTCCCGCCCGCGTAGGATTCGAAACCGTCAAATCAAGAATCCGCGCGCCTCCAGCCCGCACTTCTTCTACGGCGAGCGTAAACCGGTTCTGCGCCAGCTTCCAATTAGTCCGTTCAGAAAACGTTGTCATGAAAGTGTGATCGTCGTGTGGATCAACTGACTATGGGATGGATTCTATGCGATGAGAGGAATTAAGAGGGAAAGAGCGCCGACGCCCCGCGTGCGCCGGAGGCGCACCTGAAAATAGCCCGGCGTTTCAACGCCGGGTCAAACGACGAAAAATGGAACCGCGCCCCGGAGGGACGCCTGAGACCTGAAATGCAATGCGCCCTAGTACGCCGGCGCCCGAAGCTCTTGCCGAGCCATCTCCGGCGTGCTCGACATGCTAGGCCAATCGCGAATCTCCACCGCTGGACACACCAATCCCTTACCCGCCGGCCGCAGCAACTGCCGCAGCGTCTGTACCCCATAAAACAACCCCTGCCCCGTCTTCGCCGCAACAATCAAATGCGTCTTATCCGAGAACAGCAGATACCCGTCGTCGCCAACCAGGTCATCCGCTCGCAGCCCATTGCGCGCCAGAAAACGCCGCACCCGCGAATCCTGCAGCCGCGCCAGCACGATCGCCCCACCCTCAGCCTTGCCCGCCGGCTTCATGCCCAGAATATTGAGCTTCAACCCCGACTGGTCCGCCACTTCTTCCACCAGCGTTTCCGCGGCAATGCGATCTTCCGACTGGTGACCACGCAGCACGAAAATCTTGGTCTTCCGCCCCACCCTAAACCCACCGCCGCGAATCTGCACTTCTTTCGGCGCCGGCTCAAGCTTCAACGGCGGCTTGGCGTCAGAATCCATCGCCAGAGCCGACGCGCAGAGCAGCGCACAAGGCACAATCAGCAAAAGTCGTTTATTCATGCCCATCCTTAATACTCCGACAATTGAAGCCCATATTGTACCCGTAACCGCGCCCGGCGTTACCATGAAACATTCGGATGCCTTATATATAAACCCCACCGCCCGCCCAATTATTCTCAATTTAAGACGGCCCCTTAAGACGCCTTCCCAAACGCTTCCTTATTCACCACATACGGCATCTTCGTGACATCCCCCCCATAATTGCCTTCCAACACGTCAATCAGCCCGCGCACGCACCGCCCCGCCATCCCTTTCTCCGGATCGGTCGAAAGCCGCGTAATCCGCGCCGCACTGGCAAAGTGCGGCATCAGCCGGCAGCGATCCGCAATCCCAGGGTCGCGCAGCGGAGAATCCACCGGCAGCGGTTCCTTCTCATAAACATCCAGCGCCGCCCCGCCAATCCAATCCTCGCGCAGAGCCCGCGCCAGTGCCTCCTCATCAATCACCGGCCCTCGCGAAGTATTCACCAAGTACGCGGTCGGCTTCATCAGCCGCAACGTCTTCTCGTTGAACAAATGATACGTCGGCGTCGCGCTCTCACCCGCCCGCAACAACGGCACATGCACGCTAACAAAGTCCGCTCCGGCAAGCGCATCCTCAAACGGCAAATACTTGATCCAAGCTTTTTCCCGGGTCAGCCCGCGCGCATGCCTCAAGTCGTTGATCTCCTGAATCGTCTTCACGAACTCATGGTTCTCATACGCCGGGTCGTAGCACAACACATTCATATCGAACCCAACACACTTCTTGATGAACGCGAGCCCAATGCGCCCCGTCCCGATCACCGCAACCGTCTTGCCAGTAACCTCATCCCCCAGAAACGGCAAATAAGGATGCCAATATCCCCACTTCAGTTCCCTCGTCAAATGCTCCGCCGGCCACATTTTCCGGGCCAGCGTCCCCATCATAAAAAACGCAAACTCCGCCGTAGCCTCCGTCAGCACGTCGGCAGTATTCGTAAACGGAATCTTGTAACGATTGGCGTCGGCGCGGTTAATGTTGTCAAACCCCACCGCATACTGCGCCACCACCTTCAACGTCCCCTTGCCCGCCTCAAAAATCTCCGCATCAACCTGATCGCGCAGCGTAGTGATCAACCCATCCACACCCGACCGCACCTTGTCGATAATGAGACTCTTCGCCGGCGGTTCCGGATGCGGATACACTTCAACCTCATATCCCCGCCCGCGCAGCAGTTCAATCGCTTCCCCAATATCGCAAGTCGCAAACACGCGAAATTTCTTATCCATAAGTCTGAATCAGTTTTGAAGTCGGCTCCGAAATTAAGCCCGAAACATAATACCCGGTCGCAGAGAGACAGCTCGCTATTTCTCAGCCTGCGCCATCCAAACGATGCGCGAAGCCAACCACATGACTGGGAGCGACCGTGGAAGAGCGGCGCTTCAGCGCCGCGTTAAGCGCAGAAAAAATGAATGGGGCTTTAGCCCCGTGGTTAGCTATTCAGGCTCCTGATAGATTCCAATCACATTCCCGCCCGGATCACGAAATCGAGCCGTAATCTCCGGAGCATCCCCGCCAATCGCCTGCACAATCTCACCACCATGCGCGACAATCGCCTCGACCGTCGCGGCCACGCTGTCGACCATGATGTACACGAGCATCCCAGGCTCGGACGAAGGCGGCCGCCCCAAAACCCACTCCCCACTCACCTCGCCAACCCCGTCGTCAAAAGCAGTGCGACCATCCTCCCGCTGCCGAATGTTCCACCCAAACACAGATTTATAGAATTCCGCCGAACGCGCAATATCGGTGGTAGGAATCTGGAGAAAGCAGATCTTGCCGTTACCAATTGTAGGAGGCATGTTTGAACCGGGCGTGGCAGAATAAGACATGTCGAATGAGGAAACAGGAAACGATGACCCCGCCTTAGTTTACCCCGCCCGCCGATACCGCACCTTACCCTCAGCATCCTCCCCCGACCCCAGCAGCGCCACCCCGCCGCGCCGCAAACTCTCCCAAGCCGCTTCATTCAGCGAAGGCTCCGCGCTCACCAGGTCGCGGATCATATCCCACGCCGCCAAATTCAGCGCCCCCTCCGGCGGCATACCCATGGCCAGCGACACCGCGCACTGCGGACAAAAACAAATCCGCTGCGCCCCCGACTTCTGCCGCGGCTTCACCCCCACGGTCTGCGCGAACATATACACCGCGACCGACTTGTGCCCCGCCTCAATCTCCCGCCGACAGCGTAAACAAGAAATAGGTTGCACGTAGCCCTTCCTGAACTCTCAAGGGATTTGTGATTCAGGTACGCCATTCAATCTGGGCTACCAGCTTGTGGACCCGCAAGTACGAAGAAAGATTCCTGAAGTTTTTTCCCAGCCGCCAGCGCTTCGAATGCGTTTCGAGTACTCAGTGTTTGGCCCGCTCTCCTCGGGCTTCGCCGCTTGACACAGCCATAGGCGCCGGAGCATGATTTCGTCGCGAGGGCGCCGCAATCAGCCCGCAAGGGATTTCGTCTTGTGCCCAGTTCTGCGCCCGAGGTCCAAAATGATGTCTCTACGCCTAACGTGTCTCCTCGCGGCACTCGCCACCGTATCAACAGCGGAACCATCCGATTGCCTCGCCCAAGCCGGGCAACAGAGTGCTGCGGCCAGCAACCAGGAGACGTCTGACGTGACAACTCTGACCACGGCAACGCAGGTGAGGATATTTGCGAAGCATGCGGCGTATGATACGGGCGCGATTGTGCCCGGAGCGTTGGCGGTGGCGGATGTGAACGGCGACGGCATACCGGATGTCCTGGTGGGGAACTCCTCGTCGGTGATGGTGCTTTTGGGCAACGGTGACGGTACTCTGCAAGCCCCGACGGCTTACGACATTGGCAGCTCAGAGCCTGCTTCCATAGCGGTTGGAGATGTGAACGCCGACGGCCATCCAGATCTGATTGTGGCTACCAGCTTTCCCGGGGACCCGAACAGTGGTGGAGTGGCAGTGTTCTTGGGCAGAGGCGACGGAACCTTCCGCTCCCCCCTGATCTTCAGGTCCGGCGGATTCGGAGCGCTTGGTGTCGCGATAGCAGACGTGAACCGCGACGGCCGTCCAGATCTGATCGTGGCCAACGTCTGCCAGACCCCGCCCAATTGCTACTTTAACAACCCTGGGAGCGTCGGAGTGCTTCTGGGCAATGGCGACGGAACCTTCAAGTCGGCCATAAGTTACACTTCGGTGGGCAATACCCAGGGGATGGCCGTGGCGGATCTCAACGGCGACGGCACGCCCGACGTGGTAGTGGAAGGGATTGGCACAGACATTGGCGTGCTCTTGGGCAATGGTGACGGAACATTCCAACCTCTCGTAGGCTATTACCCCAGTGCGGGCGGCACTGAAGCACTTGCCATCGGAGATGTGAACGGAGACGGCAAGCCTGACCTGGTGCTTTGTCCGGGTGGCCTTGTGGCCGTTTTGCTGGGCAATGGCGACGGCACATTCCAGGCGCCTATCTCGGCCAGTTTACCGGTGGGTGACGATTTCTCCATCGCGGTCAAGGATCTGGACGGTGACGGGAAACTCGACGTAGTGCTGGGAGGCCACTTCACGCACTCGGCATATGCGTTATTGGGCAATGGAGACGGAACTTTTCGAGCGGCCGAAACATATGGTTTGGATTGGTCCGAAACTCAAGCCGTCGCCCTTGCAGATCTCAACGCCGACGGCAAGCCCGACCTGCTGGCCATCGGTCGTTATTGCCCCAAATGCACAGACACGCTCACCCTGCACGTCTTGCTGAACATATTCGACGCGCCTACGGTTGGAGCCCTTACATCTTCTCCCAACCCGTCAGCCGTAGGCCAGCCGGTCACCTTCACAGCTACCCTCACTTCGGATCCACCCGTCCCCGATGGCGAAGTCATAACCTTCGCCAATGGCGCGAACATTCTTGGAACCGGCACAGCCAAGAATGGAGTAGCCAGCGTCACCACGTCTTTCTCACTGGCAGGAACGCACACTATCAAAGCCGAATATCCCGGCGACCTTTTTCATAAGGCCATCACGCCAACAGTACCGCAGCATGTCGCGCTCTATTCGACCACAACGGCACTCTCCGTCAGCCCCAACCCCTCTGCATTCGGGCAAGCAGTCGTCCTGAGGGCGGTTGTCACCACCACCGGCTCTACAACGCCAACCGGGAAAGTAACATTCAAGAATGGGAGCGCAGCGCTGGCCGCCGTCGCGCTTGACTCGACAGGCACTGCAACACTCACCACCGCGAAGCTGCCAGTCGGGTCAGATTCGATTACGGCGTCCTATGGAGGAGACTCGTTGAATCTGAAAAGCAAATCGTCCGTCATAGTACAGACCGTGAATTAGGCAACGATCTGAATGACGTTTACTTTTTCTCCGGACCGCGGTCGGTAAAGTTCACTTCGATATTCACGGGCAGCGGAGGCTTGCCGTACGGCCAGATCGTTGCTTACTTCCCCACGATCCCGTCATCCTTCCACCGATTACCGCAAGCGGCACACGTCCACTCATACTGCTGAGGATTATTCTTCTCCGTGGTAGGGATCTCGCCGACCAGCTCGTCAAAAATGACGTCCTCGGAATGACATTTCGGACACCGAACGATAACGTCGGCAAGCTGCTCCTCGGGCTTCGGCTGCGGATCGTTCACAGGCTGGTAGTGCTGCATTACCTGACTCGCCCAAGGCCAACCAATTCTCATGACCCCGACGGCGACGCCATCAGCAAAGTTTGACGTCACACCGTCAACTCGCGTCGCCTTCTCCGGTCCCATGCAAAACGGTATCGCCGCCTGATCCAACAATCGCTGCACCTGAAGCGCATCCGCCAAACTCCACACCATGGCGATCTGCACCAATTGCCGATCCTCGTAGTAAGGAGAATCCGACGGCGTCTCCGGCATCGGCGGCGGAGCCGGTGCAGCCTCCGGCTCAACCGTCAGTCTCCGCTGCCGGATCTCATTCCCCAAAGCCTCCTGAGCGACCTCGGTCAATTCAGACCTCGTCCGAGCCAAGCCCAGAAGTTCGCCGTCGGCCATCCGCCGATACAGTTCCTCCAACCTCCGCCACTCCGCCGCCGGATCGAGAGTCGCCATGGCCGGAAATAATAGCGCCAAACTCATCCTGATGCTCGGGCATACTTCGCTCTCCCGTCTCTTCTGCGACATCAAACTCAAGACTACCCCCGCTTGACAATTCCCCACTCACATCCTACAATTAGCACTCGATAGCGGTAACTGCTAACAACAGCTACTAACCCATAAGAATCATAGGTTTAACCAAATCAATCCAAGCACACAACACTTCTAATCCTTGAAAGGAGCAACACACCATGGCGAAATTTTCACCACTCCATGACCGCATTCTGGTCCGTCGCGTGGAAGAAGCTTCCACCACTCGTGGCGGCATCATCATCCCCGACTCGGCCAAAGACAAGCCGCAGGAAGGCGAAGTCATCTCCACCGGCAAAGGCCGCACCAACGACGAAGGCAAGACGTTCCCTCTCGCCGTTCACGACGGCGACCGCATCCTGTTCGGCAAGTACTCCGGCACCGAGATCAAGATTGATGGCGAAGACTACATCATCATGAAAGAAGAAGAAGTCCTCGGCATCCTAACCGGCGCCGCCGCCCCGGCCAAGAAAGAACTAGCCGGCAGCAAGAGGTAACAAGCATCGTGATGTTGTTTTTGGCTAGAAGCTAGCAGCTAGAAGCTAGAAGCTGATCAGCGAACAGCCCAAAGAAATCCGCGGGTTCAATCCCGCAACAGAATTAAGGAGAAAAGAAAATGGCAAAACAAATCATCCACGGGGAAGAATCCCGTCAGGCCATCCTCCGGGGCGTTAACGTCCTGGCCGATGCCGTGAAAGTCACACTCGGCCCCAAAGGTCGCAACGTTGTCATCGAAAAGAAATTCGGTTCGCCGACCATCACCAAAGACGGCGTAACCGTAGCCAAAGAAATCGAACTGCGCGACCCGCTCGAGAACATGGGCGCCCAGATGGTTCGTGAAGTCGCCTCCAAGACGTCCGACATCGCCGGCGACGGCACCACCACCGCCACTGTTCTTGCTCAGGCCATCTTCCGCGAAGGCGTCAAGACCGTTGCCGCCGGCGCCAATCCCATGGCTCTGAAGCGCGGCATCGAAAAGGCCGTCACCGTCATCTGCGGCAAAATCGACAAAGAAGGCAACCGCGTGAACGGCGAAATCGACAAGCTGTCGAAGCCCGTTACCGGCGAAATGATCGCGCAAGTCGGCACCATTTCCGCCAACAATGACGAGACCATCGGCAAGATCATCGCCGAGGCCATGAAGAAGGTCGGCAAAGACGGCGTCATCACCGTCGAAGAGTCCAAGACCCTCGAAACCCAGCTCGAAGTCGTCGAAGGCATGCAGTTCGACCGCGGCTACCTCTCGCCCTACTTCGTCACCGACCCCGAGCGTATGGAAGTCGCCATCGAGAACGCCTACATCCTGATCAACGAAAAGAAGATCAGCTCGATGAAAGACCTGCTCCCCTTGCTCGAGCAGATCGCGAAATCCGGCAAGCCGCTCCTGATCATCGCAGAAGACGTGGAAGGCGAAGCCCTCGCTACCCTCGTCGTCAACAAGCTGCGTGGCACGCTGCAAGTCGCGGCCGTCAAGGCTCCCGGCTTCGGCGATCGCCGCAAAGCCATGCTGCAGGATATCGCTATCCTGACCGGCGGCAAGGCCATCACTGAAGATCTCGGCATTAAGCTCGAGAACGTTCAGATCGCTGACCTCGGCCAGGCCAAGAAGATCACCATCGACAAAGACAACACCACGGTGGTCGAAGGCAAAGGCAAGCACGCCGAAATCGAAGGCCGCGTAAAAGAAATTCGCAGCCAGATCGACAAGACCACCAGCGACTACGACCGCGAGAAACTGCAGGAGCGGTTGGCGAAACTGGTCGGTGGCGTAGCTGTCATTAAAGTCGGCGCCGCAACCGAAACCGAAATGAAGGAAAAGAAAGCCCGCGTGGAAGATGCAATGCACGCCACCCGCGCAGCCGTGGAAGAAGGCATTGTCCCCGGCGGCGGAGTAGCTCTGGCCCGCTGCGCTGCGGCCCTTGAGAAAGTCAAGGCCGAAGGCGACGAGCAGATCGGCATCAACATCGTCCGTCGCGCCATCACCGAGCCCCTGCGCATGATCTCCGAGAACGCCGGAGAAGAAGGCGCCGTGGTTCTCGGCAAGGTACTCGACTCCAAGGAGACCAACTTCGGCTACAACGCCTTCTCCAACGAGTACGAAGACCTGGTCAAAGCCGGCGTGCTCGACCCCACAAAGGTCGTTCGCACCGCGTTGCAGAACGCAGGATCGATCGCCAGCCTGATGCTGACCACCGAAGCCCTGGTAGCGGAGATTCCCGAAAAGAAGGAAGCTCCCGCCGGCGGCGGCCACGGTGGCGGCGGCGGCATGGGCGACATGTACTAAGAACTTGGGATTTGTGGAAGGGCACGGCTTCAGCCGTGCCGCAAGCTCCCCAAATCAGAATAACCAAAGCCCCGCGTGCAAGAGCGGGGCTTTTTTGTGTGCTGTATGGGAACGGATGAGGCGCAGGCGCCAAACCCGTTGCGCGTGTTCAGGTGTCCCTCCGGGACACGGTTTTTTCTTGCATCACGCTGCCTTCCCGCCAGTCAACTGGCGGGCTATTTTCAATAGTCCCCTCCGGGACCCCTTGCGTCGCTGCGCTCGCTCTTTTCGGTCGGAGCATCGCCTGGCTTCGGCTAGCTTCCACGGACGCAGGTCCCGGAGGGACCTCTGACAATAGCCCGGCGTTTCCAACGCCGGGTAATCTCGCCAAAAACGGTACCGCGTCCCGGAGGGACGCCTGATTCATCCCCACACATACTGCGGATCGTACTCAACCCCGTGCTTCTTCAAAAACCCCAAAAACTCCTCCTCGAAACTCCGCTTCCGATGATGTTCCGCCTGCGAACGGATATACGCCATCGTATGTTCCTTCTGCGAGATCCCCACCGTGAACGCACCATATCCCTCCTGCCACGCAAAATCTCCCGCACCCTTTTCGTTCATCCACCGCGACGAAGCCCCCTTGATTAACTGCATGGCCTTCGCCAACGGCATCGTCGCAGGCAGCGACAACAAAATATGCACGTGATTTTCCGTGCCCCCAACGATCAGCGCCTTAAATCCATTTTTGCGCGCGATGCCGCCCAGAAAAGCCCACAGATCATCACGAACATCGTCGCCAATCAGATTGCGCCGTTGTTTCGTAGAAAAAACGCAATGCACAAGATCGGAAATATATGTGTGCGACACAGAACGCCTCGGGCGTCCCTACGGGACGCGATCCCACCCCCACAGCCTACCCGGCGTTGAAACGCCGGGCTACTCTCATGCGTCCTCCGGACGCTTTCCCCTTCCCAATTTGGAAATGCGGCTGCCCCACTCTTCGCGGTGTTCGAAGCGTGGGCACGATTCTGCAGAGATAAAGAGGCGTTACCCTCACCGCAGCGCTGAAGTCTCGGAGTATAAAATCTCTGCTGTCATCCCCAACGAGATGAGCGCCCAAGCAAGAAGTCAAAGCAGGATCGATCCCGCAAAAGTAGCGGCAGCGCGTGAACGTCTGCGCCGGCGCTATCGGCCGCCGCGCGTGCGAATGCTGTTTGTCGGCGAGTCCCCGCCGGCTTCCGGCCGCTTCTTCTACCAAGCGGATTCCGGACTCTACCGCGCAATCCGCCAAACTTTTCTCTCGGCCTTCCCCACCCTCAAGCACGCCGACTTTCTAGAATCGTTTCGTCAGATGGATTGCTACCTGGTCGATCTATGCGGAAATCCGGTCGACCATCTGCCCAGCAAACCGCGCCGCCTCGCGTGCGAGCGCAGCGAAACAAGACTGGCCGCAAAGATTCGCCAACTCAATCCTGAAGTAATCGTCACGGTGGTCCGCTCCATCGCAGCCAACGTGCAACGCGCGCAGGCTCGGGCAAATTGGCAAGGCACTCATCTCGTAGTCTCTTACCCGGGTCGCTGGAAGACTCACCGCGTTGCGTTTGAACAAGCCCTCAAGCCCGTTCTCCGACGAACCCTGAGAGAGGACCGACCAAGGGGAAAATCCCGGTACGTTCCCCGGTTTCCGAAACTAGTCCGAAACAAAAACGGCCTCAAAGATTGAGGCCGTTTCGTTTGGTTCGCACCCCGTCAAGGTCATCCACATTATCGGCCTTTGGGCGTTTTCCACAGCCTGCACAAAAATATTCCCCCTGATTGTGACGAACAACCTTTACTGAGAAAACAGAAAGCCCATAATGGGAATGTGCACCAGTCATCCAAACACTCGAACGGGAACCAGAACCCTCCCGCTAACTCCTTACTCCTGAATATTTTACGAATAACTCCTTTACTTCCAATATTTTATCGCCGAACCCGCCTATCAATTCCCCACAACCAACAGAAACAAAAGATCTTACCCAATCGGCGCAAAAAAAATGTTGATCCAACCCAGAACATTCCCGACCCCGCTTCCGTACTCTCACTTGCCACACATCCCTGCAGAAGTGAAAGTGAGACCCTCATGAAACGGCAGTCGAACCCGTCACCGATCCTGTTGCTCTTCTTCTTAGCAATTCCCTTCGCGCTTCTCTACGATGCCAACGCACAGAACACTCAGCCGCAAACCGTTCCCGTACCGGCCGCACCCGAACAAACCATCCCCGCCTTCGACAAGATTCAGAACCAACAGGATCTCGACCGCGCCGGCGCCGCTCTCGACGCCGCTCTATTCGACGCCTACAACCGCTGCGACCTCGCCAAGTTCGAATCATTCTTCGTCGACGACGTGGAGTTCTATCACGATCAGGGCGGCGTCACGCTCGGCAAAGCCGCGCTGACCGACAGCATCAAGAACAACATCTGCGGCAAGGTCACCCGCGAACTCGTCCCCGGAACGCTGAAGGTCTACCACATGAAAGGTTACGGCTTCGTCGAGATGGGCGTGCACCGCTTCCACCATCCCGGCCATGAAGACACCGAAGGCGTAGGCGAAGGCCAGTTCATCCACCTCTGGCAATACAAAGACGGCGCCTGGAAAGTCACCCGCGTAATCAGCTACGACCATCACGCGGCGGCTAAATGATCCCTCGATGCTCCCCCTTCGAAAATCGGCCCGCATGCTATAGTGCGATTTCGCATGGGATCATTTTTCCTCTTCGCGTTTTCGTGGTGGTCCATCGTGCTGCGGATTGTGGCCATCGTCCACTTCATCCGCCGCCGTCCAAACTTCTTTTGGATATGGGTCATCCTGTTTTCCTGGGTCGGAGCGCTCATCTACATCGTCGTCGAAGTGATTCCGGACGCGGGGCTGCTCCGCGATTCGTTTCAAGTCTTTCCGCGTCGCAAACGAATTCAGGAACTGGAGCGCACCGTCCTCGACAACCCTTCCGCGGGAAACTACGAAGAACTCGGCCTGCTCTATCTCGACGACGGTAACTGGACGCGCGCCCGCGCCGCCTACGACAAGGCCATCTCCTCGCGAGCCGACTCGGTCGATGCCTTTTACCGTCGCGGTGTCGCCGAGGTCGAACTCGAAGATTTCGCCGCGGCAGTACCCGACCTGGAACACGCCGTCACTTCCGATGCCGACTACGACTTCCACCGCGCCAAGGGATTGCTCGCCTGGGCCTACGCCCAGACCGGTCAAAACGAAAAGGCGGACGCAATGTTTCGCGAAGCCACACGGATTTCCACCATCTCCGAAACCTATTACCATTTCGCCCTGTTTCTGCAGTCGCAAGGCCGCCCCGCCGAAGCCCGCCAGTGGGCGCAGAAGATTCTCGCCAAGAAGCCGACCATGCCCGGCTATCTTCGCCGCCGCGAGCGCCCCTGGTTCCGCAAGGCCGACGCGCTGCTGTCGCGGCTTCCGGCGTAGCGTATGTCCTTCGCGGGCCGATGCTAAAATGAGTGGTGAAGATTTCCCCATCCTCCATTCGGCTGCTGGCGACCGACATCGACGGCACGCTGCTCAACCCCCAATTCACAATCTCTGACGGCGACCTGATGGCCCTCCGCCGCGCCCATGCGGCCGGCATCGAAGTTGTGCTGGTGACCGGACGCCGACACACTTTTGCCTTGCCCATCGCCAAGCAACTGGGGTTTGATTTGTGGCTCATCAGTTCCAACGGCGCAATCACGCGGTCGCTGACCGGCGAGACGTTTCACCGCGACCTGATGCCCGTCGAAACCTGTCGCCGGCTGGTTGGCGCGATGCAAGAATTCCGCGGCAATACCGTTCTGACGTTTGACAAGGAAACCAAGGGCGCGATTGTGCTCGAGCGGCTCGACGAGCTCGGCGTCAGCATCCGGCGCTGGCTCGAGAAGAACATGGAGTACATCGAGTTTGTTGTGCCGGTGGAAAATGCGCTGGTCAGCGATCCGGTGCAGGCCATGTTCTGTGGCACGATGGCGCGAATGCGCCTGGCACTCGCAGCGCTCGAGCAGGCCGGCATGGATGGCACCGTAACCGTGCTCCGCACAGAATATCCCGAGCGCGACTTGTCGATGATTGACGTCTTGAACGCAGGCTGTTCGAAAGGGCATGCCCTGGAACGCTGGGCAGCGCATCGCGGTTACCGTCGCGACGAGGTCATGGCCATTGGTGACAATCACAATGACGTTGAAATGCTTGAGTTTGCTGGGCATCCGGTTATCATGGGGAATGCCTGCGAACAGCTGCGTAGCCGCGGGTGGACGGTGACCCTGGGCAATGATGCTTGCGGCATCGCGGCTGCGGTAAACGCAGTGATCAGTGGCTAGTGCTTGGGATTACTAATCGGATGAGACGCGCGTCCAAACTCGGCCTCGGGATTCTTGCGCTGCTGGGGCTGGCGACTTCGCTTCCCTGCTTTGCCGCCGAAGTTGCCGTATTAAAGAACGGATTTTCTATCCGGCATGAACGCCACGAAGTCATCGGTGAGACTACGCGGCTTTATGTGACTGCGGACGGCTCAAGTTTCGTAGATGTCCCGACGTCTGACATTGAACATTTCGAAGCTGCGCCGGACTTGCCGGTTCCCGACCCGAACGTTTCCGGCACGCGAGCAAAATCCTCATTTCTCGCAAAGTATGCGAAAAATGGGGCACCCGGGACATCGCAAAGCCTCGCTACCTCGAATCCGAATCTGGACGAAGTGGTCAACTCCGCCAGCCAGAGGTACTGGTTGGATCCTGACTTGGTGAGCAGCGTGATCAAGGCCGAGAGCGGATTCAACGTGCGGGCCGTCTCTCCGAAGGGCGCGCAGGGACTCATGCAGTTGATGCCCGGGACTGCGTCGCAACTCGGCGTGCCGAACGCGTTCGATCCGGCAGCGAACGTCGAGGGTGGAACGAAATATCTGCGGGAGCTGCTGGAGCGCTACAACTTCGACTTGGTGAAGGCACTGGCGGCCTACAACGCCGGCCCGCTCCGTGTCGAACAATTTGGCGGCGTGCCTCCATATTATGAGACGCGGGCATACGTCGCGCGGGTGGTTCGAGACTTCAATAAGAAGAAGGCCGCCGAACAGAAAGTCGCGCACCCAGCCGCTTCATCCAAGAGCTCCATTTCGCACGCGAAAACGCGGACTGTGCACGACTCTGGCGCCGTTACTCAGGCAAAGGCGACCGCTGGGCAGGAGCAGAATTAGAATCCCTCGCGTAATTGCCACTCGGCTAGAGAAACTGACCAAACCGTCCCTAGCCTTTCAAATGCGTCTGTCTTCGAGGTTTGACCCGTTCGACACGGTCGTATACCTTGGAACTGCCGTTTGCCGCTTCGCATTGCGAGGGCCGCGGCGCGGTTTCCCCATTCATGGATAAGAAGCGTATTCTGGCCAGCGTCGTAGTGTTCCTCATCCTGGCCGTTCTGGTTTACCTGCAATATCGGCACTGGCGCACCTTTGATTGGGGCACGTTCTGGAGTCAAACCCACCGGATCAAAAAGGTTCATGTCCTGCACGGGATCGCGCTGATTTACCTCGCGTACGGGATGAGGGCATGGCGCTGGAAGATTTTCCTGGAGCCGGTTCGGCCGAAGACTCGAACCTTAGACATGATGTCTCCCACGCTGGTTGGGTTCACGGGACTGGCTCTGCTGGGGCGGGCCGGAGAGTTCATCCGCCCTTATCTGATCGCGCGGCGGACGAACCTTCCTGTTTCTTCACAAGTTGCAGTCTGGGGCGTGGAGCGCATTTTTGATCTGGGGGCATTCACCATCCTGATGTTGCTGGCGATTTTCCTTCCCAGCGCTCTGCCCTCGATTCCGCATCCCGAGTACTACGTTCGTTTCCGCGAGATCGGGTTTATCCTGACGGCCCTGGTAGTTGGAACGACCATCGCGGCCGTGATTATCGGACGCAACGGCGACGTTGCGGCACTCTGGGTCGAGCAGCGATTCTCACATTTGTCGTCGAATTTCGGACACAAACTGGGACAGAAAGTCCGCGAGTTCGGCATGGGCCTCAATACAATTCATGGGCCGCTTTCGCTGCTATCCCTGACACTGGTCTCAGTGGGCATGTGGTACGTGATCGCGCTGGCCTATAAAGAGGTCACTCTTTCCTACGGCGTCGACGCCCTGTCGATTCCGGTGTCGCAGCTATTGATCCTGATGTTTTCAAGCATGCTGGGCTCGATGCTGCAACTGCCGGCCGTAGGTGGCGGTTCGCAGATGGCGACCATTGCGACATTGTCGAGCGTATTCGACGTGCCGCCGGAGCTCGCGGCCAGCTGCGGGATCCTCCTGTGGCTGGTGACGTTTGCGGCGGTCGTGCCGGCGGGACTGCTGCTGGCGCACCGGGAGCGGTTATCGCTGCGCAAATTGTCGGTGGAAAGTCACCAGGCCGAGGAGTCTGACGACGGGCCTCCGCCGCCGGCGTGAGGCCTGAGATTCGAAGGCCATTCGCGCTCAGAGGCTGTCATCCGGGGCCCTTCCGAAGTCATCCCGTGGATACCCCCTAAGATTGCACTTGAAAACAGACACTTCCAGCCTGTATACACGCTTAAACAGACGTTATAGCGCGATGCATGACGGTTAGAGCAAGCATGACGGCTGTCGTTGTTCTTGGGCTCAAGAATATCAATAAACAATCTGTATGATGCTGTTGCTCATCTTTTCTTGCCAAACAGGAGGAAGCATGGTGGTTCGTCGCTGCGTCTCTGGGATCGTTTGCCTTGTCTTGATTCTTTCCATTTCTACAGTGCTGCAGGCTCAGGACGTGGCCTCCATCACCGGTGTCGTGACCGACCAGACCGGCGCCGTGGTCGCAGACGTGAATGTGACGCTGAAAGATCCGCAGACCGGCGTCGAATATAAGGGCACCTCCAATACCGCTGGCTCTTACACCATCAATCAAGTCAAGCCGGGCCCCGGCTACAGAATCGAATTCGAGCACGCTGGCTTCAAGACGGTTATCATTTCCGGCCTGTACATGAACGTGGACAACACGCGCGTGCAGAATGCCCAAATGACTATCGGAGGAACGCGCGAAACAGTCGAAGTGTCGGCAGCCAGCGAAACGGTGACCCTCGACACCACCGATGCGACGATCGGCAACAACTTTCAAGTCCAGTTTCTGAATGACCTGCCAGTTCAGCTCCGAGGGACGCCGGCGGCGCTCCTAACCGATCAGCCGGGCGTCACCCTCGACGGATCAGTCACGGGCTCGCGCACTGACCAGAGCCGCATCACAGTCGATGGTCTCGACGTCAATGACTATGCTACGGGTCAATTTGGCTCAGTCGTCGGCGACGCTCCCGTGGACTCGGTCCAGGAGTTCCGTGGAGTCTCCGGCGGCTATCTTTCCAATGAAGCGGGCGGAGGCGGGGGCCAGTACGAACTTGTGACTCGAAGCGGCAGCAATACGTTTCACGGTTCGCTCTCGGAGTACCATCGCGACCGGGGCCTCGAAGCCAACGACTGGTTCAACAACTATGCCGTGCCTATAGTACCGCGGTCTCCTCTCAACCGAAACCAGTTCGGCGGCACGGTCGGGGGCCCGGCCATCAAAGACAAGCTGTTCTTCTTCTTCGACTACTACGGACGCAAAGATATCGTTGCCGGCTCGGAAGACCGCACTGTTCCAATGGATTCTTACAGGAACGAAACCCTTACGTACTACAACGACGCCGGTCAGAATACTACTGGAACCTTGAACGCGGCGCAGGTGGCGACGCTCGATCCCGCGGGAATTGGCTTCAATCCCGCATTATTCGACCCCAGCACCGGGCTTTTCGCCACCCGTTACCCGCACGCCAATGACTTTTCTGGCGCGAGGGGAGATCTGATCAATACGGCCGGCTTTCTTTTCAATGCGCCTACTAAGAGATCCGATAACGTTTTTGTCGAGAGGGTGGACTATAACCTGAACGACAAGATGAAGCTTTATGGTGTGGGACACGTTACTCGAACTGATGCCACTGAAAGCCCGGTTCAGTTTCCTGGCGATCCGCTAACCTCTCCATTTTTCGACCGAAGCTATTCTTGGGTCGTGGGGCACGTCTGGACCCTCAACAATACGATGGTGAACCAAGCTTCTTACGGCGAAGTGTATGAGAGCTTCAATTTCCCTAACGATTACAACCCGACGGGGGCGACCCAATTCGGTGCGCTAGGCGGAACCGGCGCAGGAGGGGATATCATTTCGGGCCCTTACGCCAGTGCCATTAATCAGCAAGGGCGGACCTACCCCATCCCGATCATTCGTGACGACTTCAGTTGGGACAAGGGCAAGCATAGCTTCCGGTTCGGCGGCACGTTCAAATGGCCGACCCCTGGCGGATACACCGTTCTGGATTACAACTCCCCAGGTATCGGCCTTGGTGGCAACCTGTCGGGTCTGGATCCCACCTTGCGGCCTGGCGATATTTGCACGGCGGGCACGAACTGCAACACTAGCGCGGTCGGACTGTACGATCCCGCTTTTGCCCTTGCGCTCGCACCTTATACGTCGGTCGCTTCCACCTTCAACTACAACGCCCAGGGCACGGCGTTCGCTCAGGGCACGGGCTCGAGAACGCAGTATCGCTACTACGAGACCGAGCTCTATTTTGGGGATACGTGGAAGCTCTTGCCCAAACTCACGCTCTCCTACGGGCTTCGCTGGGTAAACTACAGCGTGCCCTATGAGATACACGGCATTCAGTCAGTGCAAAATACTGACTACACCAGCTACTTTTCAGCTCGTGTCGCGCAGAGTGCGGCCAGCCAGTCGGGCAATCTTGTGGTGCCGTTGATCTCCTATGGTCTCGGCGGGAAGGCTAACCATGCGCCTGGCTACTTCAATCCTACCCACAAGGATTTTGGACCCAGGATTGCCGCCGCGTACCAATTCGATCCTAAAACGGTGTTCAACGGGGGCGTGGCCATTCTGTTCGATCAAACCGTGATCAATGCGGTGCAATACCAGCAGTCGCAGTACTCCTATTTGTTCCAGGCCGGCCAGACGGTCCCACTGGGCGTTGCGAACGATCCGGAAGCGACCTTGAACGGAGGCGGGGGCGCTGTGAGATTCAGTGGTGTGAGCAGTCCACCCGCGTTCCCCACTCCGCCTGCCATTACCACGCCTTTTTACCCCTTCGTCAGCGGTTCAGGGTCAAGCGCGGTTCCGTTTGGCTTGGCCAATGGCGGGGCCTTCAACGAGATCATTGATCCCAACCTGAAAACTCCCTACAACATTCAGTTCAACTTTGGCTTCGAGCGCCAGATTCACGGAGGGTTCCTTCTGAAGGCCAGTTACGTCGGTCGCCTGGGCAGGCGGCTGCTCGCACAGGCCGATGCCAACCAGCTGATCGATTTCCGCGATCCTGTCTCGGGCCAGCTGATGTCTGACGCATTTGCCAACATTACCCAACAGATACGAGCGGGCGGTGACCCTTCGAACCCCATAAAGCAACCTTGGTTCGAACACGTGCTACTGCCCAACTCTGGCACCGATCTCGGCTATGCGAATAATACAGCCTTGGCTACTTCTGCCAACCCCACTCTTGTTGCACGAGGCGACTTCGCGGATTGGACCCAACTGCTTTCGCTCTACAATAACTACTTCCTCAACAACTATGGCCTAAACATCGGCATGCCCCCTAACGTAGGCATGGGTTCCCAGTTCTCCGAGAATACCTTCTATACCAACAAGGGATTTTCGGCCTACAACGGGTTGCTCGTGACGCTGCATAAGAATGCCGGCTACGGGCTGCAGTTTGACCTGAACTACACCTGGTCGCACTCGATCGACAACGTCTCAGTGATCGCCAACGCTCCAGCGATTGGCGGGTATGGCTTTATCTGCGACGTGATTCGGCCGAGGGAATGCCGCAGCAACTCCGACTTCGACGCGACCCACTATTTCAACGGCAACTTCATCTACGAACTGCCGCTTGGAAAGGGAAAGATGATCGCTTCTGGTGCGCCGCGCTGGCTCGATGAAATTGTCGGCGGTTGGACGGTGAGCGGTCTTCCCAACTGGCATAGCGGGAATGCCTACTTTGCCAGTGCGCTGGCGTTTGTGGCCGGCTATGCCAACAATGCGCCCGCCATTCTGAACGGCCCACCTTCGGATCTCAAAATCCACTTCCACGGAGGTCCGGGCCAACCGCTCGACGGTTTTGCCAATGTCACACAAGCCAACGCAGACTATACCGGACCGCTGGGCTTCAACATCGGCTCCCGCAACAACCTCCGCGGCCCGGGATATTTCTCGATGGATATGGGGCTGGGCAAGGCGATTCCGCTGTGGACCGACAGGGTTTCCCTGAAGCTCCGTGGGGATGCCTTCAATGTGTTCAACCACCCCGACTTCAACAACCCATGCGGGGACATCACGAGCGTCACCTGTGCGTTCGGCACCGTCGGCGGCCCCACAACCAACGGCGCCCGTGTTTTGCAAATCGCGGCGCGGATCGAGTTCTAACCTCGAGGTTAGACGTGAAAATGCGGCGGACCACTTCGGTCCGCCGCATTTCATTTTGAAATCGACAAAGCCGAACATAGCGTGCTGGATCGGAGCCTTGCGTCGGGAAGAATACTTGGGAAGGGATGGTGGCCCCGGGCAGAGTCGAACTGCCGACCTTCGGTTTAGGAAACCGCTGCTCTATCCATCTGAGCTACGGGGCCAAGGCAAGTTGTCCCATTATCTCACGTCGTTTTCTAGACACAAGTGGGGCGCGAGCCGCGTCCATCGCGCTGTTGGGGCCTAGGCGCTGGCACGTCAAGTCCGGCGCTGCCCGGGAGTAATTGCCGAACCAAGTTAGAGCAACCATAGATTTTTCCCTTTGACAGCGTTTGCTTGCGCTGCTACCGTTCTTGTTCGAGGAGATATTCGTGAGGCAGGGACCGTTCGCATTCTTTTTTGTGGTAATGGCCTTGATGGTCTCGGTCGTATTAGTCTCCACGATCCCGCAGATCGACCTCCCGGAGACCGCTTATGATGAATCTGACATTCCTGTCAACCAAGCGCCTCCAGTAGTTCTCGTTACTACGATCGCCCATCCCCCGATTACCGAGGCCGTTTTGCCCAAGCACATGGGCGAAACGGAAGCGCAAGTCGGCCGCCAATCGCTTGATCGGCGTTGGGCTTATCGTCTGTTGCCGCGCGATCAGCATGATCAGCATTCCATGCAAGTCCTGCTCTGCACGTTTCTAATCTGAAATCCCCTCTTAGGAATTGAACGAACTCTCGTCTGATAGCCATCTGTCTGCGTCGTTGTGACGCGATGGCCCGGCGAGGCTTGTTCCGCGACGAAGACCAAGTTTGCGCTGCGCCACGCTGTCGACTCGGGCACTGGCGCAGGGCACGGCAAGGTGTCCGACTGCTTTTGGAGTGTACGCACTCGGGGGAGGGCCGTCACTCAAAGCAGTCGGACACTTCCGCTGTTCGGTTCGTCGACAGCGAATTTTCCCCAGCACATGTCTCGCGCGAACCTGCGGTGGGCCGCTTAGGGCTTCGGGGATAGATCGTCCAGTGCGAGGTTGAGTTCCAGGACGTTGACCCTGGCCTCGCCGAGCAGGCCCAGATCCCGCTGATACGTATACTTCCCTACCAGGTCTCGAATCGTGGCTTCGGGAAGGCCGCGCACGCGCGCTACGCGCGGAATCTGAAACTCAGCCGCCGCCGGGGAAATCTCGGGATCGAGGCCGGATGCAGAAGTTGTGATCAGATCGACGGGAATGGGCTGGCTCGGATTTTCTTCGTGCAGGCTCTTGGCATCGGCCTGAATGCGGTCGATAAGCTTCTGATTGGTAGGAGCGAAGTTAGTGCCGCCGGAGTTGGCGGCGTCGTATCCGTTGTTGCCAGCGGCCGATGGGCGTGGGTGAAAATACTTCGCCGACGTGAACGGCTGGCCGATGATGCGGGAGCCGACGGCTTCTCCATTGCGAGTAATGAGCTGGCCGTTAGCTTTGTCTTTGAACAGCAACTGTGCCAGGGCGGTGATCAGCAGCGGATAAATCACGCCTAGCAGAATCGTGGTAGCGATGGTCATCAGGAACGCGGTGATGAGATGTTTTTTCATGGGAATCCTCAGGCCAGTCATACTAGGCCAGTCCTGCCGCCGTGATCAGCACGTCGATCAGCTTGATGCCCAGGAAGGGCGCGATCAATCCGCCGACTCCGTAGATGAAGAGGTTGCGGCGCAACAGGGCCTCGGCGTTCATGGCGCGGTATTTCACGCCCCGCAGCGCCAGCGGAATCAGCGCAATGATAATCAGCGCGTTAAAGATGACTGCAGACAGCACAGCCGATTGCGGCGTTCTGAGATGCATGATGTTCAGCGCATTCAACACTGGGAACGTGACCGCAAACATGGCGGGGATAATGGCGAAATACTTGGCCACGTCATTGGCGATTGAAAAAGTTGTGAGCGCGCCGCGCGTCATCAGCAACTGCTTTCCGATTTCGACGACCTCGATGAGCTTGGTGGGATTAGAGTCGAGGTCGACCATGTTCCCGGCTTCTTTGGCGGCTTGCGTTCCGGTATTCATGGCGACGCCCACATCGGCCTGCGCTAGTGCGGGCGCGTCGTTGGTGCCGTCGCCGGTCATGGCGACGAGTTTACCGCCAGCCTGCTCGCTGCGAATGAGCTTCAACTTATCTTCGGGCGTAGCCTGGGCGAGAAAGTCGTCGACGCCCGCTTCGCGCGCGATGGCGGCCGCCGTGAGCGGATTGTCGCCGGTGATCATCACGGTGCGAATGCCCATGGCGCGGAGCTGAGCGAAGCGGTCGCGGATTCCGCCTTTGACCACGTCTTTTAGATGAATCACGCCCATGGCGCGACGGTTCTCCGAGACTACAAGCGGCGTGCCCCCGAAAGAAGCGATGCGCTCGACGGAGGCGCGTACCTCCTGCGGCATGGACGAACCGAGCTGCTCGAGGTAATGCGCGATGGATTCGGCAGCGCCCTTGCGGATCTGGCGGCCGTCGAGATTGACTCCGGACATGCGCGTCTGCGCGGTGAAAGGAATGAATTCCGCCTCGTGAGCTGCGAAGTCACGGCCACGAAGGTTGTACCTTTCTTTGGCCAGCACAACGATCGAGCGGCCCTCGGGAGTTTCGTCGGCCAGCGAGGAAAGCTGCGCAGCATCGGCCATTTTGGCATCCGTAACTCCGGGCGCTGGTATAAATTCTGTAGCCTGGCGGTTGCCGAACGTAATTGTGCCGGTCTTGTCGAGCAACAGCGTGTTCACATCTCCGGCGGCTTCAACGGCACGGCCCGACATGGCGAGCACGTTGTGCTGCACAAGCCGGTCCATGCCGGCGATGCCGATGGCCGACAACAGGCCGCCAATTGTCGTAGGAATCAGGCACACCAACAACGAGACCAAGACGAACACGGTTTGCGGCGATCCGGAATAAACAGCAAATGGCTGCAGCGTTACTACGGCGAGCAAAAAGATGATGGTCAAGCCTGCCAGCAGAATGTTCAGGGCAATTTCGTTGGGAGTCTTCTGCCGCGAAGCGCCTTCCACCAGCGCAATCATGCGGTCGAGAAACGTCTCTCCTGGATTCGACGTAATTTTCACTTTGATGAAATCGCTCAGGACGCGCGTGCCGCCGGTAACGGCCGAGCGATCTCCGCCGGCCTCGCGAATCACAGGGGCAGACTCTCCTGTGATAGCCGATTCGTCCACCGAGGCTACGCCCTCGACGATTTCTCCGTCGCCAGGAATGAGTTCTCCGGCAGTAACGGAAACCATGTCGCCAGCGCGCAGCTTGGCGCTGGGAATCTCTTCGATCTTGCCGTTGCAATCGATCCGCTTGGCGATCGTCTCCGACCGCGCTCGGCGCAGCGTTTCTGCCTGGGCCTTACCGCGACCCTCCGCCATGGCCTCGGCGAGGTTTGCGAATAAAACCGTGAACCACAGCCACAATGTGATCTGTAGGTTGAAGCGAAACGCCTCGTGCGGACGAAGAATCAAGAGGACGGACGTGATGACGCTGCCAATTTCAACCACGAACATGACCGGGTTGCCCATCATATTCCGAGGGCTCAGCTTGAGTAGAGAACTCCAGGCCGCACTGCGAACAAGATTTACATCCCAAACCGATTTGCGATGGCTAGCCATAGTTTCCTAAGAAGCGTCCTAGAAAGTCTTCCCCACGTGCATGAGAAGGTGCTCGAGAATCGGCCCCAGACTCAGCGCCGGGAAGAACGTGAGCGCGCCCAGAATGAGGATGACGCTGATCAGCAGCATGGTGAACAGCGGCGTCGTGACCGGAAATGTGCCAAGCGATGGCGGCACGTATTTTTTCTGCGCCAGGTTGCCGGCGATGGCCAGCATGGGAATGATCATGAAGAAGCGGCCTAGCAGTGTGGTAATGCCTGTGGCCGCGTCATACCACAGCGTGTTCACGGTGAGGCCTCCGAAGGCGGAGCCGTTGTTTCCGGCGGACGACACGAAGGCATAGAGAATCTCGCTGAGGCCGTGAGGGCCGGGATTCAGGATTCCGACGGTTCCGAAACCCTTCACCACTGAGATTCCCGCCAGCGAAAGAATAATCAACGGAAAGACCAGCGAGACCAGCATCGCCATTTTGACATCGTAGGCCTCGATTTTTTTACCGAGATACTCTGGCGTGCGGCCAACCATGAGGCCTGCGATAAACACGGCCAGTACGACGTAAATGAGAATGCCGTACATACCGGAACCGACTCCGCCAAAAATAACTTCGCTGAGCATGATGTTGACCAGCGGGACCATGCCGCCCAGCGGCGTGAAGGAATCGTGCCAGCCGTTGATGGCGCCGCAACTCGCGTCGGTGGTGACCGTCGCAAACAGCGCAGAGTTGGCGATGCCGAAGCGAGTTTCTTTGCCCTCCATGTTCCCGCCGGGTTGCATAGTCGTGGCGTGCTGCGCGACAGTCGACGGATACAGCGGATTGCCTTGCGCCTCAGCCCAGTACGCGACCGTGACACCGGCGAGAAACAAGATGGCCATCGCCGACCAGACAGCCCATCCGTGAGCGGAAGACCCCGTCATGCGGCCAAGCGTGTACGTCAGCCCGGCGCCGATCGCGAAAATGGAAAACAGCTGAAAGAGGTTTGTGATCGGAGTGGGATTTTCGAACGGGTGAGCGCTATTCGCGTTAAAGAATCCGCCGCCGTTGGTACCCCATTCCTTGATGACCTCCTGCGAAGCCACGGGGCCCTGCGCGATGGTCTGCGTCGTCTGGGTGTCCATCAACGGTTTGCCTGCGGCATCGACCATCGGCTTTCCGTCCGCACCGGCGCGCTGGACCTGCTGAGGCTCGATCAGTTTTACCGTGTCGTAGGGCTTCAGGTTCTGAACGACTCCCTGCGAAACCAGGAACAGCGCACCTACAATACAAAAGGGCAGCAGCACCCATAGGCAGCAGCGTACGAAGTCGACCCAGAAATTCCCCAGGGTTTGCATCTGCCGGCGAGCAATGCCGCGAATAAAGGCAATCGCCAGCACAATGCCGGTCGCGGCAGAGGCGAAGTTGTGGTAGGCGAGGCCGGCCATTTGAGTGAAGTAGCTCATGGTGGTCTCGCCGGAATAGGCCTGCCAGTTGGTGTTGGTAGTGAACGACGCAGCGGTATTGAAGGCCAAGTGTTCGGGCGTGACTGCCGCGAGGTGTTGCGGATTGAAAGGGAGCATACCCTGAATCCGCTGGATCAGGTACAGAACCAACATCGCGACCGCACTGAACAGCAGCATGGTGGTCGCGTACTCGGTCCAGCGCATCTCATGCGATTCGTCGACGCCGGTCGCGCGGTAGATCAGGCGCTCGATGGGCCGGAGTACGGGGTCGAGAAACGTTTTCTCACGCGCGAACACGCGAGCCATGAAGATGCCGAGCGGCTTGGTGACGGCAAAGATCAGAGCGAGAAATACTGCGATCTGCAGCCAGCCATTAAGGGTCATTTCAGAATTTCTCCGGACGCAGCAGTGCGTAGAACAGATATACGGTCACTACAGCACTGATGATGAGCATGATGAGTGATTGCAGGTCCATGATCTCTCCTACTTCGGACTTCCATTTTGCTTGATGCGATCGCAGAATCGCACATACGCGACCGACGCCGCGAAAAACGCGATGGTAACGCCGATCCAAAGAACATCCTGCATAAACTCTCCTCCGACAGTTTCGTAGTCCCGTGTCGCTGAAATCAGAGCGCAATCCGCTCGTCGCTTCTAGACGGCATTCTTGCCACTTGTGGTTCGGAACTCATTTCTATAAGTTGTCCGCGCCGGCAGGACGGATTGAACTTCGCAAGCTGAGCTCGTACAGGGCCAGACGGCAATCGCAGTGCCTCTTTGACGTAAGCTGTCAGCACGCGCAGCAGGAAAGCCACTGCGCCGATGCACAGCATTGCTAGCGCAATCCTCATGCCGTCACCGGCTTACCTTTCGTCGAAACTTGTTCTTGCAATTGTTCATCTCCGCGCGTAAGAGCGGAATCAAGAGTTCGTAAAGAATTCATAAGGCGCGCGATTTATTCTGGGGGATGAATAGAGGCCTCCGGCCGAACATAATTCAGCAGCCCCACTCGGCTTCGCCCGGCTTGGTGAAATACTTGCGCATTCGACTGGGCCTTGCGGATGTGGTCGCCAGTTCGAGAAGCGTCAAGCGAGCTGCCGCCACCATCAATTTGCGCTCGTTCTGTGGAGTTCGCTCCCAAGAAGTTTCCCTTTTGACGTCGTGACCATCGCAATCACTCCCTAAAGCTTCTCGATAGTGATGAAATGCTTTTGCGAGCTGCTCGGCCGAGACGTCCTGAATCATCGACATTGAGTCCTCAAACTTTCTGTCAGGCGACAGACGGCTTCGGTGCTGTCGTGTCGCGCTTGACTGATTTGACGACCAAACCCGTAAGAATCGAATAAAACATTCGTAGAATATTCATAAGAAGGCGGGAATTGTTCCGCGTTGAAAGCAGATGAGCGGTTTACTCCCCGGGTTCGAAACGATATCCGACCCAGGGCTCAGTGACGATGTAACGCGGGGAAGAGGAATCGGGTTCCAGTTTTTTGCGCAACTGGCCGACGAAGACGCGAAGGTATTCCACCTGCTCAGTGCTTTGCCCACCCCATATAGCTCCCAGCAAAGTGCGGTGGTTGACGACTTTGCCGGGACGGCGCGCCAGAAAAAGCAGCAGATCGAATTCCTTCGGAGTAAGGCGGACTTCGTTGCGCCGGACGGTCACTTTGTGTGCGGCTGTGTCAATGCGGAAATCGCCGATCTCGATCGCGGCATCTTCTGGTTCATTCTCGGCGGGGACGCGCCGCAAATTGGCGCGCACCCTGGCTAGTAGCTCATTCATGCCGAAGGGCTTGGTGACGTAATCGTCGGCTCCGGCGTCGAGCGCCTCAACCTTCTGCTGTTCCTTGTCCCGCACCGAAAGCACGACGATCGGCACCTGTGAAACCGCGCGCACGGTGCGGCAGAGCTGCACGCCGTCGATCGAGGGCATCGAGAGGTCGGTGATAATCAGGCTGGGCGACCAGTCCTTCATAATTTCGAGCGCCATCTCGCCGCTGTTCGCGATGCGAATGTCGTAGCCCTGCGCGGAAAGGCTGGTGCGCAACACCCGCGTGATCTGTGGTTCGTCATCTACGACTAGGATGTGCGGGCGGTCAACCATCAGCGGGCCTCCTGGGTCACGATGTGAACGTCGACGGAGGGTGAATCCCGCAGAAACCGCTGAATAGCTGAGAGATATAGGTAGCGTTGCCAGCCGGTGCGAGCCGATCGGCCAAAGATTACCTGCGTGATGTGATTCTCGCGCACCAGTTGAGCCACGCCGTCGGCGACGCTTCGACCCGCGCAGCGGACGACTCGCGCACCCAGATTTTCTGCGAAGCGAATATTTTCTGCCAACGTTTTTTGATCCTCCGGACGCGTGTCACGGCCGACATCGACGTAGAAGACATAGAACTCGCCGCCCATGGCCTGCGCCATTCGGGAGCCGCGCGCGATCAGATACTGCGCCGCGGGATTCGAACTGACACACACGCCGATCCGTTCGCGCACAGTGTGCGCTGGCTGCGTGCCATCCTTGTCGAGAAAAGCGTCGAGACTGCGATCGACAACCCCGGTAACTTGACGCAACGCCAACTCCCGCAGCGCGATGAGGTTCCCTGGGCGAAAGAAATGGGAGAGTGCGCGCTGGGCGCGGTCGACAGGATAAATATCGCCTCGCTCCATGCGCTTCTGCAGGGCTTGCGGCGTGAGATCGGCGAGTACGATTTCGTCTACCCGCTGCATCACCCAATCGGGAACAGTTTCGCGAACCTGCACTCCTGTGATTTGCTGAACCGTGGGGCCGACACTTTCTACGTGCTGGACGTTCATGGTGGAGAGCACATCGATCTTCGCCTCCAGGATCTCCATGACGTCTTCGTAACGCTTGGCGTGCTTGCTGCCCTCGATATTGGTGTGGGCCAGTTCGTCGATCACGACAACCGCCGGCTTGCGGGCCAAGATGGCATCGACGTCCATCTCTTCAAACGTGGTGCCTTTGTACTCGAGTTTGCGTGGTGAAATGCGGTCGAGTTTACCGGCCAATTCTGCGGTGGCTTTGCGGCCGTGGCTCTCAACTACGCCGACCATCACATCCTCGCCGCGGCTGGCGCGGCGAATCGCCTCGCTGAGCATGCTGTAGGTTTTGCCGACACCGGGGGCGTAGCCGAGAAAAAGCTTGAAGATTCCGCGCGGCTTTTCTGGCGAAACTTCGTTGAGCCATTCTTCGGGCGTCTTGGTCATTTTCTCTTCATTATCTCGCCGCCGGGATTGGTCGTCGCAACTATTGTCTTTGGCAGCATGGAAATTGTCACGTCCATCGTACAATGCGGATGTGAAAAGTGGGGCCAGAACGCAAGCGCTGCGGTACGTCTGTGTAGTTGCGACCATATGTGCGATCACGGCTGTCGACTTCAAGCTGCACGTGAATCACACGACTGTGGCTCTGATGTTTCTTGTGACCGTGCTGTTGACCTCGGCCTACTGGGGCTTGCGCTACGCGGTGGTCATGGCTGTGGGCGCGACGGCTGCGTTCAATTTTTTCTTTCTACCTCCGGTCGGCACGTTCACCATTGCCGATCCGCAGAACTGGGTGGCGCTGTTCGCTTTTCTGGTGACCGCGCTGGTGGCCAGTAATCTGGCGGAACGTGCGCGGCGCGAGGCTGAGGGAGCGAAACAACGCAGGCGCGAGGTGGAGCGGCTTTTCGGCCTGAGCCAGCGCTTGCTCGCTTCCGAGAATGTTCTTGAACTGCTGAACGCCCTGCCGAAATATGTGCAGGAAACTTTCTCAGTAGGCAGCGTTGTCGTCATGGCGGCGGATCATCCCACGGTTTACCGTTCGTCGCTCGACGCGCCGTTCGAAGAGAGCGTGCTGCGCTCTACATTATTACGCGGAGAGCCTATCACGCAGGGTGGCGTTTCATACGTGCCGCTGCGTTTGGGGATGCGCACAGTAGGCGCCCTCGGCGTGACCGGATACGAACTCTCGCGGGAGACTCTGGATGCGCTGGGGAGCCTGGCGGGACTGGCGATCGAGCGCGCCCGAGCTCTCGAGGCGCTGAGCAAGAATCGCGCCGAGCAGGAACACGAACGTCTGCGAACTGCCCTGCTTGATTCTGTGACGCATGAGTTTCGAACTCCACTGACGTCGATTAAGGCCAGCGTTACGACTTTGTTGTCGGGCGCGGGCCTCGACGAGCAGGGCCGCCGCGAACTGCTGACTGTCATCGATGAGGAGACCGATCGTCTGAATCGCCTGGTGGGCGAGGCCGCGGAGATGGCGCAACTCGATTCCGGAATGTTCAAACTCGATCTGCAGCCACATGCAATCCAAGACGCGTTGCAGCCGGCGCTGGAAGACGCGAAGGCTTCGATTGAGAAGCACCCTGTGGAGATCGCCGTGGCACCGGACCTGCCGAAGGCCAGGATGGACGTTCAGCGGATTCGCGAAGTGCTTATGCACTTGCTGGAGAACGCGGGCAAGTATTCTGGTCCGGGAGCTCCGATCAAAGTGACGAGTGAAGTGAACGGTGAGTGGCTAGTGACCAGCGTGGCCGACCGCGGGCCGGGCATCGATTCGTTCGAACAGTCGCTGATTTTTGAAAAGTTCTATCGCGGGCAGCACCAACGGTATACGGCACCGGGTACGGGTATGGGACTGGCGATTGCGAAAGTGATCGTTGAGGCTCACGGCGGAACGATCGGGGTAGTCAGCCAGTTGGGCAGCGGCTCGGTGTTCTCGTTCAGCCTGCCGCTCGACAAGAGCCGCTGACCGCGGGTGCCCGAAATATCGAGTATTGGCAATCGGCCCGCTACGATTAGCTGGGCTACAATCAGGCTGCAATTCACTTCCTCAATTCTATGACTGCTGAAACCGCCGCTGCAGTGCTCGACGACAAGAAGATTTTCTACAACCGCTTTCTATTGATCGTGGCCGGCCTGGGCGGGCTGCTCTATGGCGTAGACGTCGGCATCGTTGCAGGCGCGCTGCCGTATCTCGAAGCGACCTCTGGGTTCACTGGGGGCCAGCTTTCGACTGTGGTCGCAGCCGTTCTGCTCGGCAGCGTGATCTCCACGCTGTTCGCGGGACTGCTGGCGGATTGGATGGGCCGCAGCACTCTGATGGCGCTGAGCGGCGTGATGTTTGTCATCAGCATTCCAATGATTGCGCTCTCGCACGGCTACGGCTCGCTGGTTTTCGGCACGGCTGTTGCAAGGAGTCAGCGGGGGGCTCATCGGCGTCGTTGTGCCGCTTTATCTGGCCGAGTGTCTGACGGCCTCGAGCCGAGGCAAGGGCACCGGAATTTTCCAATGGCTGTTGACCCTGGGACTCGTCATCGCGGCCGGGCTCGGTCTCTATTTCAGTTTTCGAGTGGATCAGGTGGCGAAGCTCGGCGATGCGGCACGCCTGCTTGATTTTAAGAATCACGCATGGCGAGGGATTTTCTGGGTGTCGTTGCCTCCGGGAATTCTGTTCGTGATTGGCAGCCTGATGGTGGCGGAGTCTCCGCGCTGGCTGTTGCGCCGGGACAAAAAGATGCGGCGTATGCCGCCCTGCTGCGCTCGCGCACAACGCGAGCAGGCCGATCTGGAACTGCGCGAGATGGAAGACGTGATTGCCGCTGAGAACACGAAAACTGGTTCCGGCACACAAAAGAGCGAATCGCTTCTGCGGCGCAAGTATGTGATCCCGTTCATACTCGCCTGCGTCATCCTTGCCTGCAATCAGGCGACCGGCATCAATTCGATCATCGGCTACAACGCCGACATCCTGCTGCAGAGCGGCCTATCGGATTTCGCGGCGCACTGGGGTTATTTCATTTTTCAGTGCATCAACTTTTCGGTCACGTTGCTCGGCGTGATGTTGGTCGATCGCAAGGGACGCAAATTTCTTCTGGCGATGGGCACTGGCGGCATCATCGTGTCGCTCGCTTGCACAGGATTTCTGTTTCTGGGGAATGAAAAACTGGGCGTTGACGCAGCCGCAGCCGTGCAATCCAGGGTGAGCGCCGATCAGACGCTCACGTTGACATACACGCCCGCGCTGGCCGACGAGTTTTTGAAAGAGTCGACGCGCGCGCCGGCGAATCGGCCGACGTCGCTGGTCGTGATTTACTCCTACGGCGATTTTCGCGCCACCAGTCGGGTCGTCCGTTCCAATGATGAGGCGACCAAACCGATCGACATCAAGCGCGAAGACAGCATTCCTCCGAACAAAGTCGTGGCGTTTTTCTCCGACCCATTCGGAAACCTCGACGCTGCGCGCACAGCGCCGCTTCGCATCGAAAATGCCTTGATCAGTCCTGTACCGGACTCGCACAATGGCTGGATGGTCGCGGTCACGCTGTTTATCTTCATGGCGTTTTATGCCGTTGGTCCGGGCGTTTGCGTCTGGCTTGCGCTCTCGGAACTCATGCCTACGCGCATTCGCTCGAACGGGATGAGCATTGCGCTACTGCTGAATCAGGGCGTCGCCACGACCATCGCCGCGATTTTTCTGCCTACGGTCGGCAAGCACGGGTACTCCACCATGTTTTTCGGATTCGCCGGCTGTACCGTGATTTACTTTGTCACAGCGGCCTTTTTTCTGCCCGAGACGAAAGGAAAAACTCTGGAGGAAATTGAAGCGCATTTCGAGGGGGTGGGAGCGAAATCTTAAACGCGACGGTTCTTTGATCTTGGATTTTGTGTTGTGAGCTCGCAAAGATCCCTGCTTCTCGCAAAGAACGCGAGACATGGGGCGCCCTACTTCCGGATCGCTCCTCGGTTTGCTCGTTGCAGGAAAGATGATTTACTCTCAGCGTACGACCCCATGACTCCTACGGAACCGAAGAAGAACGCGTCGAGCCAGACCTTTTCCCACGCCATGCGGCGGGAGATCTATGAGCAGCCCACGGCCATTGCGAAGACGGTGGCGATGCACCTGAAGAACGACATCATCTTTCCCGGCGAACTGGACGCCATTGAAAGTGCGCTGTTAACTTTCGAAAAGCTGATCATCGCCGCCAGTGGATCGAGCCGTCACGCCGGCCTGGCTGGCGAAATTATGATCGAAGATCTATCGGGAGTCGCGGTCGACGTGGAATACGCCAGCGAATACTGCTACCGCTCGACGCATGCGGCGGTCGACCCGATCGTGATGGTGATTACGCAGTCGGGCGAAACTGCCGACACGATTGCGGCGCAGCGCGAGGCCTTGACGCGCGGAGTGAAGACGGTTGCGATCTCGAATGTTCCCGACACGACGATCGTGCGCGAGGCGGGCGCAGCCTTGATTTCAGGGGCGGGGCCGGAACTGTCGATCCCGGCGACCAAGAGTTTTACCACCCAGCTCACAATTCTCTACCTGATGGCGCTGTTTCTGGCGCGCAAGCGCGGGCGTATGACGTCGGAAGTCACGCGGTCGTATTTGCAGCGACTGATGCGGCTTCCCGACTCGATCGAACAAAATTTGAGCACGTGGGACAAACTCGCTGAGCAATTTGGCGCGGTTCACTTCAAGGCGGAAAAGTTTCTGTATCTCGGCCGTGGCGTACACTACGCGATCGCACGGGAGGGCGCACTCAAACTCAAGGAAATTTCGTACGCGCATGCGGAGGGATATCCGGCCGGAGAACTGAAGCACGGCCCGAACGCGCTCGTGGATGAGAACGCTGCCCGTCGTGGTCCTGGCCACCTGCGATCACAGTGATCCGGACTCGCTGTTACGCTACCGAAGGACGCTGGAAGTGATGAAGGAAGTGAGATCGCGCCGCGGGCCGCTGGTTACGGTTGCGACCGAGGGCGACCAGGAAGTCGCGAAGATCGCGGAGCAAGTGTTCTATGTCCCGGCGGCTCCGGAACTGCTCTTGCCCATCGTCGAAGTAATTCCTCTGCAGCTGTTCGCATATCACGTCGCGGTTAACAAGGGATATGACGTGGACCATCCGCGGAACCTAGTAAAGGCTGTGGTCACGGAGTAGCCGCGCGGCGAGCGCAACTATTTCTTCGGTGAGGTAGGGCTGATCGGGTCATCGCTCCGGCAAAACGCCCAGCAGGTCAGAACGCCGATGGTCACAATGCCTCCTGCGATAGCATAGGGCGAATTCAGGATCGCACCAACCTGGGGCATCGTACCGGCCTGCCTGATGTCGGCCGCTCCACACTTTTCTTCGCGCGACTTCTGCTCGCCTTCACGGACACTAGCGCGGTTCGAGTGGGCGGACTGCTTTGCCTGCCGCACGCTCCCGGACCGTTCATCGATGTTCACATCATTCTTGAGCGCCGATACGTTGACTTTCCCATTGAGGTCGGCAACGTCGTAGTGAGTCCATTCGGCGTTGTTTGCAGGCGTAATCGTGATGCAACCCACGCGCACGGCCATTCCGTGAGAGGTGTTGACCGACAGGCTGCCGTGATCGAGAACCAGTTCGTTGCCTTCAAACTGAACCACGGTTTCGGCATTGATATCGGCAGCCGATCCGCTGACATCGATGCGGGCAACGACCGCCTTCTCGGTTTCGACAAGGTCGTCGGAGAAAAGAGCGATGGAAGCCGGAGCGGGATTCTTGTTCACAAGCACGCCCACACCGTCGCTATGCAATATGGCGACTGCGGAATCTTGAGCCTGAAAAGAGGCGGGCAGAATTGCGATTATAAAAAGGCAAACGGAATGTCGCCATCTAGACAAAAATAGGCCCCAGATTTGTCCGCACAAACTTCTTGCATGAGCATACCGTGTGGACAGGAAGGCGACTATTAGCTCATGTGGTGCCTCCAGGAGAGGTTGGCAGAAGATTTGCTCTGCCCGAAGAAGTCTCTAAGCGCGAGCGAAGTCGATGAAGCCCCGTTGCGCGTCGGTGCGGATGAGCTTGACGCGCAACCTGTCGCCAACGTCGAGTCCTTGTTCGCCTTGAGCGAGAAGTCCCTCGACGTGTGGTTGCAGCGCGCGAACGAAAGTTCCGTGCGTCGGTCACTCCCGTCACGATGGCGTCGAACACTTCGCCGATCCGGTTTTGCATCGCCACGGCGGCGAGCCGCTTGGTCATGTCGCGTTCGACTTTCTTCGCGGCATTTTCCTTCTGCGTGCAGTTAGCGGCAATAGCGGTCAGATCGGCGTCGGAGTAAGGATTCTTCTGGCCGGCCAGCAGGGCCTTGACGATTCGCTGGCTGACCATATCGACAAAGCGGCGGTTGGGAGCGGTCGAGTGAGTATAGTCCTGCACCGCCAGGCCGAAGTGTCCGGGAGCAACGTCGCCCGCGCGCTCCAGAACGTATTCACCGGGACCGATGAGTTTAATCACAGTCAACGAAACGTCGGCGAAGTGATCGGGATCGGCGGCCTTTCGGCGCAGAAGAAAATCGTTCAGCGCCTTGGAGTCGGGCTGGGCTGGAAGTTTTTCGCCCTTCGTCGCCGCCAGCTGCACGATGCGGTCCCAGCGCTCGGGTGTACGCACGATGCGGCGCAGAGATGAAACGTTTTGGAGGAATCGAGCGACCACGCCGTTGGCCGCGACCATGAAGTCTTCGATGAGTTGCGTGGCGTGATTTTTCTGCTGGTTCGTGACACCGACTACCTGATCGTTGACGATCAGCGGCTGCAGTTCGTCGCTCTGTAGACTCAGGGCGCCGTGCTGAAAGCGCTGGTCCTTTAGCTTCTGCGCGACCTGATCCTGCAGTTTCAGTTGAGCCTGCAGGTCCGCGGAAGCTGCGATCTTCGGGGGCGCGGGAGACTTCCCTTCCAGCCATGCGCCAGTGGAGTTGTATTGCAGTTGCGCTTTATTGCGGACGACGGCGCGGTAAACCGCCGGCGACTTCACGATCCCAATGGAGTCGACAACGAATTCGACTACCACGCACAGGCAATCCTGATTCTCGAGTAAGGAAGTTTTGCCGGTGGAAAGTTCCTCGGGCAGCATGGGAAAGTTGCGCACTCCGGCGTAGACAGTCGTCGTCTCGCGTGCCGCATGCTGATCGATCGCGGTCAGTTTGGGAACGAACGCGTCTACATCGGCTATGCCGACCATGACTTTGACATCGCCGTTCGAACCGGCCTGGGCCACTTCGATCTGGTCGAGGTCGCGCGACGTGTCATTGTCGATGGAGGACCAAAGCAAATTCCGAAGGTCGCGGATATCGCCTCCCGAGGCGATCTGCGGCGGATGAGCCCTCAGGTCGGCGAGTTGGTGCGGAACCTGGGGAGAGAAATCCGGCTGGAACCCACGTTGCTGCATGACTTGTTTTGCGATGGCCTGCAGGTCAAGATGAGGCGGATTGGCTGCGTGCATGAACTCCCCGTACGGAAGTGAGATGAACTGAGGCTATCACGCGGAGAGGAGATGCGGGGGCTTCTTCAATCCGGTAATGCTAGCTGGAACGCAGACGCTGAACGTCGGCGTTGGTGTAAACGCGAGTAGCGTGCCGTTTGTTCGTCTTCCAGAAGGCGGCGGTGTCGCCGAGGGGCACTCCGTATCCAAGCTCGCGCAAGGACTGCGCGTCGGCAATTCCGGTGACGCCGGTGTCGATCATGCTCGCGGGCAAGGAAGGTGGAGGTTCGGCCGAGGTGATTTCGACCACGTTGGTCACAGGCGGACCGTAATAGATGGGAAGCAGGTCCGGCTGGCGCGGGAGTTCAGAATTGGCCGCGATGGGTTGATTTTCGATGACCGGGCCGATGGCAGGAAGGCTTTGGATCTCGGGCAATGGGGCTCCCAATGAAACCGAGGGAGTGGCAATGGGCCGGGCGAACAACGGCGAGGAACCTGAGGTCACCAGGTATTGCGGTCCCGCGGAAAAGCTCGTGTCCTGGCTTGTGATTTGGTTCGTGTCTTGGGCGGCGGAGACGCCGGACAGAGCGAGCAGCGAGCAGAACAGGCAAGTGAGACGCATAAGGGCCTCCGGGAGAGGAACTCGTCTTTCCGGTGTTGATTATGCACCGAAAACGGGTGAATTACCAGAGGCACGAGGCTCCGATACGGGCTGCTGGAGCGGGTTTCAGGACCTATTGAGAAAGAGAGCCTGGCTAGAAAGGACGCACGACCAGAACGTAGACCAGGATCACGACGCAGAGACTGAGAATGAGCAGCGACAACTTCTCGACTTTCAGGTTGTCTTTACTCTTACCCGTGTTTGGTTCGGCGCTCATGGTGTGATTCAGTTTGCGATAAGACGGTCCGATGGACAATGGCTCGACCGTGGATGGCACGGTGGTAACGTTTCCAAAGTTTGCCGGCACATCGGACGCGGAAATGACCGCTTCTCACGCGGCGCGGCGTGTGTGCGCGTCGCGTGAGGGCAATGACCAAATAGCTTGAGCGACTAGCCTTGAGACTACTGCTTGGCCGGTGCAACCGCAGCGGCTGCCGCTGCAGGTTGAGCCGGGGCTGCGGCTCGGCTGTACACAATCTTCTTGGTGCCACCGTCGCAGGTGCCGACGACCTTGGCGTCGCCTTCTTTATCGTCTTTGGCCATGATTTCGAGCGTGTAGGACTTCACGTTCTTGGCGTCCAACTTTTTTGCAATTTCGGTTTTCAGCTCCTCACAGGGCTTGGGCGCCTGAGCGAAAGCGGATGCCGATACCACTAACACTGCGGCCAGAGTCACAACTGGTTTCATGGGACACGACTCCTTCGAATGGGACGTCAGGTCCCACCGACTCGATATTTACACTGGCGTCGTTTTGAGGGCCAGATTACGAACGTGTTTGGCGGCGCCCGAAGGGTCGTATCCGTGCCAAAAAGGTTCTAGCCGACCGCGCCCATGGCCGCTTTTTCCCTTTCCCGGCGGTTGGCGCGAATCACGTAGAGCATATACAGAACCACAGCGAGATTCCCGACGAACAGCGCACAGCGAAAGAGCGTTACACCGCGCATGAGTTCGCGGACTTCCCAGGGCAGCAGCAGAGTGCCGGAAATCAGGGCAACCCACTCGGCCCAGGTGCGTCCGTTCCACAAGCCGTAGGACTCGGCGAAACGCAGACCTGCATAAGCAAAGGCGAAGCGAGCCGCGGCCCACAGACGCGCGTCGGTAATGGTGTCGGCGAAGTCAAGGAAGAGCTGGGCAGAATGGCGGTCGGTGTTGATGTGCAGCCGGCTGAGTAGAATTTCTGCGATGAGCCAGACATCTCTGTGCAGCAGCACCAGCGCACACACCCCCATGGCCACGACAAAAATTCCCTTGAAAAATTCGAACGCGGCTACGGCCCGGAGCACGCGCCGCTGGCGGCGGTGTGAATCAGGCTTTGATCCAGGCGGGCGCATGAAGGCTGGCGATGACCAAAAGCAGGGTATCACGGTTGTTCGCGCACGTGGAGTAACTCCATGCAGCCCTGTTGACGCGTCCGCAGATGCCGCCGCTAGCAAAAGGAGCGTGCGGCGTCAGTTCCCGTCACTTTTTCGTCGCGCGAATGGCGGCTCGCAACTCGGCGACGATTTCCTGCGAGGCCTTGATCGCTGCGGCATGCTGATTCACGTTGAACGAGATCGCACCCACCCGAGCGTGGCCACCTCCGCCGTAGCGCTCGCAGATGCGGGCCAGGTTAACTTCTGGTTCCTGCGGCGCCCACGGGTTCGATCCCACGGAAACCTTCACGCGGAAACTGCTCTTACTCAGCCCGACGCTGTACACCGATTCCGGGTGCAGGTAGTAGGGAATGAATTTGTTGTAGCCCTCGAGATCGTGATCGGAGACGTCGAAGAAGATCGTCGCGTCCTTGCATTCGGTGCGCTGCTCGAGAATTCCGATGGAGAGTTCGTGGCGCTTTAGCAAGGGCGGAAGCAGCGGAGCGACGAAGCGTTCTTCGAGAATTTCCGCCAACGATTTGGTGGCCAGCAGCGGAATCAGGTTCGGGACAAAACCGTGGTCAGGAGCAGATTCGATCACCATGGTCAACTTCATGGCCGGCGCTTTCATTTCGACGGCAGTCTTGGCGTCGGGGTAAAGTGCGCCATCGATGATGTCAGTCCAGTGCACCAGATCGGCCAAAGGCGCGGGATCGAAACCGAAACGCTGCTGCGCGATCATGGCGATGAAGCTGGTGCAGGATTTGAAATCCGGATCATAGAACTTGCGATTGCTCTGGTCCTGCTCGAAATGTTCGGCGTCAGCGGGCGAGAGGAAGGCGCTCTCGTGGTGATCGAACCACCAGGTAATTTTGGGCGAACTGGAATACTTGAAGTCGACGATCGCGTTTTCCTCGCCGTCGAATTGCTTTTCGTCGAACAGCGCGCCAGCGCGGTGGACCAGGCCGGTGAATTCAAACTCGGCGTCGCCTCGAATGCGTTCGCGGTAGAAGCGGGAGAACAACGCCGCGGAGGAAGCTCCGTCAAAGCACTTGTCGTGATAGAAAACCCGTACTCGCAATGAATTCCCCGATCCTCAACGAATTCCCGGCCACTCCGAAAAGCACGCAGCCGGCGTGAAATCGGGGCGCGGGTAAAAGCTAATAGGATTGACAGCTTACAGGAAGAAAGTCAAGAGCAGTGTGTTGCGCACGAGTCTTTTGGCGCTGTGAATAAAAACTTAAAACCAAGAAGGAAACGAAATCTCGCGAAGCACTTCGTCTTGCTGGGATCTTCCTTCGTGCGATTTCATGTCCTTCTTGGCTGGCAGCTTCCCAATCCTTACATGGCGTTGGCTTGCTTTTCGGCCAAGTCGCCGATAAAAGGCAACTTCCACATCTGGCCCTGGTTCGCCTTCATCAACAGGATGATCCAAACCACGACGAAACCAACCCAAACCCCGAACCCCAGCAGCATTACGATGAGATGCCCAATGATCGGGACGATACTGGCAGCCACCGTGAGGATCATCAGAATGATCCAGATGCCGATCGCAGCCACATGTAGAAAGATGTTCTGCCACGCATGAAAGCGGACGAACCGGCTCTTGTTGTAGGGTTCCATCACGAGAAAAATAATCGCTGGGATGATAGTGATGTAGGCCAGCATTCCGGCCACATTGTCGGTAATGCCTCCCGTGCTCGCGGCTGCCTGGGGTACTGCCGGAGCGGTTGCGACCCGACCCGCGCAGGCGGCGCAAGCCGTGGTTCCATCTGCGATCTGTGCTCCGCATACACTGCAAAAAGCCATAGGGGTGTCCTCCTCAAAGTCGTTGGGAGCTGACGATGCAACTCTGCAGCCTGCGCAAGACCATCCCCAAGCGACGTTGCGGCAAAGTATCAAAAAGCTCAAAGTAAAGCAATCAACAATTTTCTTGTGGGCGAAAGAACTTTAGAGTTCCCCGGCCTGCTGCGCGGCAAAATCGCCGAGCATCGGCAGTTTGAACATTTCTCCCTGTAGGGCCTTCACCACCAGAACTACCCAGATCACGACCGCCGCAAGCACCACCACGGTCGAGACGAGCCAGACCAGCAGCGGTCCGAGCACGGGGATAATGAAAAGAACAACACTGGCCAATTTGAGCGCGATCGCGAATAGAACCGACGCGACCCACAGCAGCAAGCTCTGAATGGCATGGAAGCGCACGAAGCTATTCCTGCTGTAGGGATGCACGAGCAGGAAGATGATGGCTGGAATGAAGGTGAGGTAGGCGAGAGCGCCCGCAATGCTTTCGGGAAGCGCACCGACCCTGCCTTGCGCGCGCGCTTCCGCCAGCGGGGGTTGGGCGGGTACGGCCTGGGCGGGGATGGGCTGGGCCTGCATGGATTCGTCGAGCGCTGACGGGTCGAGCGTTGGACGGCTTAGCATCGGCCGGCCCCAACCGGGGCAAAAGGCAGCCGCCGCGGGCATCTGAGCCGCGCAGTCCGGGCACGAGGTCAGCGGGACATTCTTCGCATCCCCGGTTTCATCCCTGGTCTCATCCACTGAGGCGACCATATCAAAACGCGAGGTAGGCGGCAAATGAGCCGCACTTGCACATTGACGGCGAAGCCAACGAAGAGTATGTTTCGTGCCAATTTCTGTGCGCCGCAAGATGGATGTGGCCACATAGCGAAACATTCGAACGTTTGAGGCTTGGAGGAGGAGATGGCTACATTCTGCGCCGGTTGCGGGAGCAGCCTCAGCGCCGACGACAAATTCTGCCGGGTCTGCGGGAGGACAGTTTTGGCGGACTCTGTCTTGATGCCCGCCAACATCGCGCCACCCGTGGGCCCCGCGGGGACGAGCGGCAAAGCCATCGCCAGCCTGGTCTTTGGGCTGCTATTTCTTTTTCCCGCCGTTTGCGATTGCGGCGGTAATCTTCGGACATTTCTCCCTTTCGGAGATTCGCAAAAGTGCTGGCCGGCTCACGGGAAATGGCATAGCCATAGCCGGCCTGGTTCTCGGCTACGCCGGGTTGTCCGTTATTCCGGTCCTGATCATCGCGGCCATTGCAATACCGAATCTATTGCGCGCGCGGGTGGCGGCCAACGAGTCGTCAGCAGTAGCGGCGGTGCGGACGTTGAACACCGCGGAAATCAATTACTCTCAATCCCATCCAGCGGCGGGATACACTTGTGCGCTGTCGGATCTCGAGATCGATAGCACATTGAAAAGCGGGCGGAAGAACGGATACATATTCGAGCTGACCGGCTGCGCGGCGGGAACGGAGGGCACGGGCAACCTGCGATACCAGGTCGTAGCCTATCCAGCGACGGCCAACCAGACCGGAGCGCGAGCTTTTTGTTCGGATGACTCCGCCGTGATCAAAGTCGATTCCAGCGGCTCAGGTCGAAGTTGCGTGGAGAGTGGCAGCCCACTGCAATGAGCTTTCTTTCATTTTTTCAGGAGGCAACACATGTTTTGTTCTCAATGCGGGGCCAACAACACTGATACAGCGGCAGTATGCATGCAGTGCGGCCGGAGTCTGCAAGCGGGCCCTCCGCTGGCTCCCTTGCAGCCTGGGGTGTTTCAACCGGGAGTGGTTCAGCCGCCGGCCGCCGCGGTGCAGAACTATCTGGTATTCGCCATCCTGGCCACGGTTTTGTGCTGCCTTCCGGCGGGAATTCCGGCCATCGTTTATGCCGCGCAGGTGAATGGCAAGTTGCAGATGGGCGACATAGCCGGAGCACAGCTCGCCTCCAAGAACGCAAAAATGTGGTGCTTGATCTCGGCGGGACTCGGGCTCGGCGTGGGGCTCATTTATGGTGTGCTCGTTTTCGTGGGGCTTTTGAGCGGCCTCCACTCGAATTAGGGCTGGAGGCATTTCGATGCAGGACAATCGCAGGAATCAGTTGCTGGTGGCGCTGCTCGTGGCCATGGCTGCCGCGGCAGTTCTGCTTGAAGTTTTCGATCCGGCAACGTCCGGCGTTTTTCCGCCCTGCCCGCTGCGCTACCTGACGGGATGGTATTGCCCGGGGTGCGGATCGCTGCGCGCCATTCACCAGCTTCTGCATGGAAATCTGCGGGCCGCGTGGGGGCTGAATCCGCTGACCGTGGTTCTGTTGCCGTTCCTGACGTACGGGATGGCTTCGTTCGCGCTGCTCGAACTGCGCGGGCAGGGGCTTCCGCAGCCATTCTTGCGGGCGGGCTGGATCCGCGCGCTCTGCGCGGCCATTGTTCTGTTTGGCATCGCCAGAAATCTGACTATGCATCCGTTTGATTTGCTGGCGCCGCACTGGTGAGACTTCTGGTGCTCAGAGTGGCCGCGGCGTGTGGTTCTTCTTGCTGCAGTCTTCGCAGATTCCGTAGATCTGAAAAGTGTGCCGGGTGGTCACGTATTGGTATTTGCGGCCAATCTCCTGCTCGAGTTGGCCGACTTCCTGGGAAAAAAATTCAACCGAGCTGCCGCATTCGGTGCAGACCATGTGGTGATGGCTGCGCCGGTTGTACTGATGCTCGTAGCGGGCAATGCCGTCATGGAAGGCGACTTCGCTGGCGAGCCCGCACTCGGCCAGCAGCTTCAGCGTGCGGTAGACGGTGGTGTAGCCGATGCGGGCATCTTTTTTCTGCACTAGACGGTGAAGCTCGTCGGTGGAGAGATGGTCGCGGGTTTCGAGGAACGTTCGCAGGATCGCGTCGCGCTGGGCTGTCTGCTTGAGCCCCACGCCTTTCAGGTGCCGGTGGAGAATCTCCTGGGCTTCACGGACCATCTGGCGGGAGGTGGTGGGCTGATCATCGATGCGATTCTGCAGCATTGGCGGATGAGACTGAATCGGGTGAAAAGATGTTCAGGATGACATTTTGCAGGACAACATTTTGCAGGATGTCGGGTTCAGCATGTCGTGCTCAGCATATCATCCGGCATCTTGAAAATGAAATTCATTTTCGGCGCCGTTACGCGGCGGCATCGGCCTCGAATACAATCGCAGAATACAATCTCTTAATACCATCTGAAGATCGCTCATGAGTACTCTCGCCGAAATCAGCACGCCTAAATCGCGCCGCTCGCCGGTTGGCCGCATTCTGCTTTGGATATTGCTGGCCGTGCTGCTAATCGTGGCGGGGTAGTGGGTATGTATATTACGTGGCGCACTCGGCGCTTCCCCAGCTCGACGGGCAATTGCAGATCCGCGGGCTCTCGGCGCCGGTTACGGTTACGCGCGACGGTCACGGCGTGCCGATGATTGAAGCCGCCACTTTCGAGGATCTTTTTTTCGCGCAGGGTTATGTCACGGCGCAGGACCGGCTCTGGCAGATGGACGTGATGCGCCGCTATGCCAGCGGAGAACTCTCAGAGATTCTGGGCGAAGACACTCTGCGACTGGATCGCGAGCAGAGAATTCTGGGCTTGCGAGCCGCGGCCAGGAAGGCCATGCAGATTGCCAGCCCGCGCGACCGTAGCTTTTTCGAGGCCTATGCGCGCGGCGTCAACGCCTACATCGCGGAGCGCGGCAATCGCCTGCCCATCGAGTTTCGCATCCTGCGCTACTCACCGAAACCGTGGCAGGCGGAGGATTCTGTGGTCATCGCCAATCAGATGGTCAAGGACCTGAACTATCACTATTTTTTCGACGCGCTCAGCCGCGAGAAAGTTCTGGCCAAACTCGGGCCGGAACTGACTGCTGACCTGTACGTGAACCGTTCGTGGCACGACCGTCCGCCCACCGTGATGCGCGAAGACTTGCAGCAACCCGACAACAACGGCGGCACGGACGAGGATGATGACGACGACGATTCTCCCGACAATTCGGTGACTCAGAAGAGCCCTGCGATTGTAGCTCCAGAAGGACTGCCGGTAGAAGGGCTGCCGGTGAATGGATCGAACGACTGGGTGGTTTCCGGCGCGCATACGGTCACCGGCAAGCCGCTGCTCTCGGATGACATGCACCTCCGCCACCAGATGCCAAATCTGTGGTACGAAGCGCACCTGCACTCGGGCGCTCTGGATGTTGCGGGTGTGACTTTGCCGGGCTTGCCGTTTGTGATCGTCGGACATAATCAGCGGATCGCGTGGGGATTCACCAACGTTGGCCCGACCGTCACCGACGTTTACATTGAACATTTCAATGCGCTGGGCGCGTATGAGACTCCGAACGGATGGGCGCAGCCGGAACATCGAGCAGAATTGATTCACGTCAAGGGCAAGCCGGGCGTGAACGTCGATGTGAAGATCACGCGCCACGGCCCCTTGATCACAGAACTCGTTCCCGGTGAAACCCGGCCACTGGCGCTGCGTTGGACGCTCTATGACGGGTTGCATATTCCGTTTTTCGACGTAAACTCGGCCCAGAACTGGCAGGATTTCCGGCACGCATTTTCGCAACTCGACGCACCGGGACAGAACGTGGTCTACGCCGACGTTGACGGCAACATCGGATATCAGACGACGGGCAGAGTTCCCATCCGCGCGGCCGGGGACGGCAGCCTGCCGGTGAGTGGCGCCGACAACGCGCACGAGTGGACTTCGTTCATCGCATTTGAAAAGCTGCCCAGCATTTACAACCCACCGTCGGGAATTATTGGCACCGCGAACGGAAGAATCACGCCTGACAATTATCTGAATTCGATCAGCATGGAGTGGGAATGTCCCTGGCGCACGGAGCGCATTTATCACGTACTGGAATCGGGACGCCAATTTTCGCCCGCCGATATGCTTGCGCTGCAGACCGACATTCACTCGGAAGCCGAATTGTTCGCGGCGGAGCGTTTCGTATATGCCGTGGATCACGCAGCGAAGCCTTCGGCGCGGGCCAAGCAAGCCGCGGATCTGATGCGCAGCTGGGATGGCCGCATGCAGGCTTCGTCGGCCGCTCCCACTATCGCCGAAAATTCGATCCTCGAGCTGCGACGCTTGCTGCTGGAACCGAAACTGGGGAACGCTCCCGCCGACGCCGCGAAAGCCGATGAACTCTTAAGCTGGAAAACTTACTCTTGGGAGATGCGTTCAGTATGGATGGAAAACATTCTGCTGCACCGGCCGAAGCGCTGGCTACCGGATAAATATCCGAATTACGACGAACTGCTCACCGCGGCCGTAGATGCGGCGGTGAACGGCGCAGACACGCCGAAAGATTTAGCGACGTGGCGCTGGGGCACGTTCAATGCGGTGGACATCGAGCATCCAATCCTGGGGAAAATTCCGGTAATTCGCCACTGGTCGAGCCCTGGAGTCCGCGAGCAGTCAGGCAGTGGATACACGGTGAAAGCCGCGACGCGCGGTCATGGGCCGTCGGAGCGCTTCACCGCGAATCTTGGGGACCTGGACGAATCGACGCTGAACACGGTCACTGGGCAGGGCGGAAATTTCCTGAGCCCATATTACATGGATCAATGGAAAGCGTGGTACGAAGGAACTACGTTTACTCTGCCCTTCAGCGCAAAGGCCGTGGATGCCGCCAAAGCGCATCGACTGGTCCTGCAGCCGAGCAAATAAGCCTCTACGTCACTTGCCCGAGGACAACGGGAAAGTTCGCATCCCCGTGCTCGAAGGCCACAATCACTGATGCACCAACTTGCAGCTTGGGACTGGTAATAGTGACCAGCGCCCAGTTCGTTCGGCCTTCCACGTCGACCTGTACCCGTCCTGAAATCTGAGGGTCGTTGTTGTTGATAACCGTGCCTCTGTACACGCCAAACAATGCCATGGCTGCTCCGTTTTTTGGTACGCCGTTGTAACTGCGGTTGCCGTTGATCGCGAGGTGAGGAGTGAATGCCCCCGTCACCCTAGCACTGGAAGGCCGGCAACTCAAGATCAAGAGCGAGACAGCAAAGAAAATCCGCAGGAACGTCGGAAAAATGAATGAGGGTGCTTGGAATTACTTGCAGTTTTTGTCACACTTCGCGTCCAACACCATATCGAGGATGGTCATGTAGGTTGGCTCGGATACGCTTCGATCTGGATCTTGATCGATGTTCACCTTGTGCACGACCAGCAGGTCATAAGCGGGAAAAGCGGTAATGTATTGGCCGCCGGAGCCCATTGCCGAGAACGCTCCCTGATACGGGCCGGTCCAGACGTTGCCTGCGTATAGCGGAACTTCCCAGGCCCACCAGAGCATTCCGTAGCCCCAGCGGCCGGTCCAACCCTCGGCTTTGAATTCGTTTCGTCCAGCGAAGTTCGTGCTTGGATAAACGCTGGAGTCGACGAATGAAGGATCACCCCACAAAGTTTTCCCCCACATTCCGTGAGAAGCGGCGAGCAGCCCCAGACGAGCCATATCGCGGGTCGACAGATAAGTGGCGTACTCGAAATGAGTCGAGTTTTCGACGTAATTCTTCCGCTGCCGCGAACGGTCGAAATCCTGGAAGCGCAGTGGCACGGCGAGGTCGTCGCGTAACGCATCAAAGATGTCCTTGTGCGCGATCTTTTCAAAGGCGAGGCCGGCAGCGTCAAAATCCCAGTTGTTATAAAACCAGCGCACTCCTGGAGCAGCGGATCCGCGCTTGGGGGAAAGCTTATCTTGTTCGTTGTTGCCGCTGTGAATGTAGATGCCGGAGCGGGACATGAGTAATTCCTGCAGTGTCGCGTGCGTTTCCAGTTCGAGGAATGGCGTCTTGTCTTCGAGTCCAAGCTGCACCACGGTTTGGTCCAGATCGAACTTCACACCTTTTTGCATCTCGATGGCGTACAGAAGACTCAGCATGCTTTTGCGGACGGATGCAACCTTGCTGACGAGTTTCGTGTCGCCGTATTCGAAAACGACGTGGCCGCGCGAGATGACCATCATGCCGTCAGTCCGATGAGTCTTCAGAAAACTTCGCAAAGCTTCGAGCCGCTCCGGCGAGAAGCCTTCGGACTCCGGCGGCGCGTGCTTCCACTCTGACCCGGGCCAAGTCCATCCGTTTTCGTCGGTGTATCCCTCCGGCGGAAGCAGTGGAGCAGGAACTGAAGGAGCAGCAGGGGAGCTATTTGCCGAGACATTCGCCTGTGCTGAAAGTCTCGAAGAAAGAGGCAGCAGGCACACAAACAATGCGGCAGGAATCACCCTTCTTCGCGGCATAGCTGAATTTTACCAATCCCGCTTATTCTCGGCGGGTCGGTCGGTTCTTGAACGGTCAACCCACGCGGCTGATCGTGGCGGCATGACAGGCGAGCATCGCGGGAAGGTCGCCGTGAAGTTCATGCCTTTTGATGATCGCATGGTGATACTCCTGCCATCGCTCGGGCGGCACATGAAAAGTGGTCGGACTGGTTGCTGCTCCAACGCCTTGGTCATAGACAATAGCTCGCGGTGCGACAGGTGCGGCGGCGTGGACTCCGTCAAAGTCCCACACTTCGCGCAAGAAACGGTCGAGCCCATGAGCTTGCCTGCGAACCGTCCACATCAGGGTTCGCCCGTGGCTGAAGTCGGAGAGCACCACGTTCTGGAGGCGCCCGGAGGGATCGACCGGCGGGGCTGGGAAATCCTTTGGGCGTTTAAACGAGAAATATATTGCTGGTTCGCCTGAAGCGGAAGCGGCGGCAGCGGCATGAGCAGCGATTGTTCCAGATCGCACCAGCGCGAGAATCTGTTCGACAATGTCTTTCCAGTTCGGTCCGAAGATGCCCGTACTTGTATAGGTCGCGTTGGTGAAGAACGGGATAATGTTGATGTGATTGGCCTTCGCGATGTCCATCTGGCGTGCAAAAATCTCCGCATACCGGAACAGCTTCGGCCACTCTCCGGTGCGCGCCGCATAATCGGTATCCCGCATGCCGGCGTTGCCGGGGTGAGGATGACAAAAAATGTGGACCGTATCGAACGCGTTCAGGCCCTCCCGGTAGCTCACTCCGAACCAGTTCGGCGCGTCGCCGGTTACAATCTCTACCGACATGACCGTGATCTTGTAGGAGGCGAACTTGAACTTCAGCGGTGAGGTCACATCTTGATTGACCGAGTCCGGGTCCACAACATGCGTGTTGCCGGAGAACGTCCCAGTTCCCTGATGGAAACCCGGTAACGGAGGGAATGGCTTGGATGCGAGGGTGTACTTGCCCATGTTGGTGGGCCTCCTGAGGGAAAAGACGCTCCGGGATTGTATCAGGCAAGGCAGCGGGTCCGCGGTTGGGCGGACCCGACGATCACCTCACCCCTTTGCAGCAGAGGTGTCAGAAGAGATCGATCGACTTCACGTCGCCCACATAGCCGACAATTGGGATCGTCCCTTGCGGAATGAAATCGGTGATGAAGAGAATGTCCTGGGGGACCGCGTAGACGCGCAGGTAGCCGCCTTGGGCCACGTACTCGATGGGGCGGATACTCTCTGCCTGTAGCCCGTTTACGTCGCCGTTGTCGGGAGCGATTAACACGGAGTTATCGGCCGTGCTGTAAATGGAAAGACAACCGCGGACTTCTCCGTTGGGAAAGTTGACATTGCCGATGTTGGTGCAGTCGTGCGATCCGATGAAGAGCTGGCCGATCACATTGAAATCCATGCGGTCATGGTAGCCGTCGGTGATGACCTCGCTGCCAGTCACCGTTCCTGATACCACATCGATGATGTCGAGGCGTCCGCAGGTCGTGGCGGCCGTGGTCTCGCCGGTGCACGCATTATTGGTTGGCGAAGTGCCAACAACGTAGAGCGTCGATCCGTTAAGCAGTGCCCAGGTCGCGGCATCGACGGGGATGGTGCTGGTCACGGTCAGGCTAGGCAGGTCGAACACCATCACGCTGGCCATGACCCCGCCGCATTGCGGTCCGCAATTCAAAATGTAGGCAGTGTTCCCGTTGACTACGGCATAGACGGGCCGGTCGAATCCGGTGACCACCGCGCACACGGTAGTGGCCGTCACGGGCTGGTTGGGTACGGCGTTCAGGCAACTGGTATCGACTGGCGGCACGGCGTTGGCGGGAAACAGCACGGTCATTGCATCGGAGTCATTGCTGAAAACCAGAAGTTCACTGCCACCGGAATTCGATACCACAGTCTGGGCATTGGTGACCGCGATCGTGATGAGCTGACCGGCCGGGAAATTCATTGATTCCACGGCACCCACGAAGGATTTTCCGACCACAGTCGCCGAAGGGACCGCAGCATATCCGATCTGGTTGGAAGTGGGAAAAACCATGCTCGAGGTCGACCCCGGAAGGTGGACGTTTCCTGCCACGCTTGCCGTCGCGGTGTTCACGATATAGACGGAGTTGCTGCTCGAATCAAAAGTCGCCGCAATATTGAGGGAGGGCGACATCGTCATCAGGCCCGGGGAGTTCCCTGTACTCAATCGTTGCAGTCGAGGGATCGTGTCGTTATAGCCATCGATAATCACCAGCCCACCGAAGTCGTTGGCTCCGCTAACGCCCTGCGAAGCCAGAACCCGATCGGGCAGGGTGCCGACGCTCCCAGTTCCAGCGCTGGTTTTACCGCAGGAAAGGCAGCTCAGGCTGGCGGCCAAGCCGAGCACAAGAACGCGGATGCGTCGGTTCACGCTTCTCTTCAAACGGCAAGCTCCTAACGACATGAAAAAGGGAGATTTAATTGCGAAATAGCGGATTATAACAGACCCCCGAATCTGGCTTCATCCGCGGCACGCGTGCGCGAAGCGGCCATCATCCTGTATTCTCAGAAAATAACATATGGCATCTGACTTCCTTGCCCGGATCAAGCAGTCTCCTGTGTTGTGCGACGGCGCCATGGGCACGCTGCTCTACGCCAAAGGCATCTTCATCAACCGGTCTTACGATGAACTCAATTTGTCCCAGCCCGACCTGATTCGCGGGATCCACCACGAATACCTGCAGGTCGGGGCCGAGATTATTGAAACCAATACTTTCGGTGGTAACTCTTTCCGCCTGGGGCGGCACAGTTTGGCCGACAAGGTTCGCGACGTCAACCGAGCCGGCGCGCGCCTGGCCAGGGAAGCCGCCAAAAGCTTCGATGTGTGGGTGGCAGGATCGGTTGGCCCGCTGGGAACCAGAATCGAACCTCTGGGGAAAACGTCCTTCGCGGAGGCGCGCGAGGCGTTCCGCCAGCAGATCGAGGCTCTGGTGGAGGGCGGGGTCGACCTGCTGATGATGGAAACCTTCGGATATCTGGAAGAAATCCATCAGGCCATGCTGGCCGCCCGGGATGTGAGCAAGACGATCCCCATCGTGGCCCAAGTCACCATCGACGAGGACGGCAACTGCCTGGACGGCTCCGACCCGCAGACTTTTGTCTCCCGGCTCGAGGAATGGGGAGCCGACGTGATTGGCTGCAATTGCAGCGTGGGTCCGGTTGCCATGCTGGACGCAATGGAGAAAGTGCGGGCGGCGACTTCCCTTCCCCTGGCGGCCCAACCGAACGCCGGAATTCCACGGTCGGTTGAGGGCCGGAATATTTATTTGTGCTCGCCAGAATACATGGCCAGTTACGCACGCAAGTTTGTCGCGGCCGGCGTTCGGCTCATCGGCGGATGCTGCGGCACGACTCCGGAGCACATCCGGGTAATGAAGTCGGCTCTGCGGGTGGGCGAGGCAAGAAGTAAGGCTGCGACGGGCCGTGTGTCAGGCGGGGCGTCAGCTCCTACGGTAACTGCGGCCGTGCCTCTCGAGAAGCGTTCGCTTGTGGGTGCGAAGTTGTCGCGAGGCGAGTTTGTCACGATGGTTGAGATCGTCCCCCCGAAAGGAATCGACGTTGCCAAGGAGATCGAGGGCGCGCGTTTTGTGAAGTCGGTGGGCGTGGATGCGGTAAACATTCCCGACAGCCCGCGAGCCTCGGCGCGCATGAGCAACCAGGCGCTGTCGCTGCTGATTCAGCGCGACGTCGGCATCGACGCGATTCTGCATTACACCTGCCGCGATCGCAATGTGCTCTGCATTCAGAGCGATCTGCTGGGGGCGGCCGCGGTCGGCATCAAGAATCTCATCTGCATCACGGGCGACCCGCCGAAGATGGGGAACTATCCCGACGCGACGGCAGTGTTTGACGTGGACGCCATCGGTCTCGTGAACATTGTGCACAATCTGAATCGCGGGCTTGACCTGGGCGGAAATCCGATTGGCGCCGGGACAGGCTTCGTGATTGGCGTGGGCGCGAACCCTGGACTCACCGATATGGACGAAGAGATTCGCCGCTTTGAGTACAAAGTTCAGGCTGGAGCGGAATATGCGGTAACGCAGCCAGTGTTCGATCTGCGTCTGCTGGAGAATTTTCTGAAGCGTATTGAGCATTGCCGCATTCCGGTCGTGGCCGGGATCTGGCCGCTGATCAGCGTGCGCAACGCCGAGTTCATGAAGAATGAACTGCGGGTCTCGGTGCCGGACGCGATTCTGGAGCGCATGGCGCGAGCGCAGACCCCCGAACTGGCGAGGGCGGAAGGCGTAGCCATAGCGCGAGAAATGCTGATTGCGGCCAAGCAGATGGCGCAGGGAGCCCAGATCAGCGCGCCCCAGGGGCGCTACAACCTGGCGGTCGATGTGCTAGAAGCGCTGGGAAGTAACCCGCCGTCAACTCCTTACTGACATCGATAGCGACGATGCTGCCTAAGTCTCCATTCGCTGAGATCAGAAAATCGTTATGGCTGGAACGCTTCCCTCCGCGGGAATGAATGGTGCATTAATTTCGATGGATCGCATGAAAAAGACTGGACTCTTTCTGGAAATAGTTGCATTACAATGAGAGACGGAGCGAAAACCCCGTTGCCCAAGTTTGAAGAGTGCCTCCAGCGACTGGAGCAAATTGTTCAGGAACTGGAAAAGGGAGAAGTCCCTTTAGAGAAATCTCTAACACTCTTTGAAGAAGGCATGCAGCTTTCTTCGGCCTGCCGGAAAGAACTGGAACAGGCGGAAGGAAAAGTTGAAATTCTCTTAAAAAAGAACGGGAAGCTCCAAGCTGAACCATTCGAAGCGCTGTCAGAAAAGTCGCCAGCGCGACGGTAAGTCGTGCGGAGTTCTGACCGCGATTCGAGAGCTCAAGATGTCTGTGGAGCCGTGGTTCTCGCAGCCACCCCGCAGCCCTAGTCCGATGTTGACGTCCGCCGTTGACGAAGGTTGAAGATCGGGGGAAATATGGCACAAAGTGTAGTCGTCCTCGAAAAAAACCCTGGAGTGGCCAGGTCTCTGGCCGGTGGACTTCGCTCTCACTTCTCCGTACACGTAACCCGCTCCCGCGAAGAATTGCGGGAAGACGTAAACCGAACCAATCCTCAGGCCGTGGTGCTCAACCTGGAGCACTGGTTGCTCGCAGACGTGGAAAGTCTGCACCGCGACTTTCCAACACTGCCCATCGTTTGTACACACCGCGTGCCTGACGAAGACATGTGGATGGCTGCACTCGCGGCCGGCGCCAGCGACGTTTGCCCCGCGGATGACGTAACCAACGTGCTGACCTCGGTCCTGCGCAACACCGCGCTTTCGAACCAGGCTGCGGCATAAGTCGATTCGCTGTGCAGAGGGATCATAACTATGAAGAGGACGCCAGATGGCGTCCTCTTTTATTTGCGGACATCCAGTTCCCTGTTGCGTCTAGCGCCCGGCCTCCACATCCGCCGCCTTGTTATACTCACTGCTTCATGTTGCAAGAGACACTTGAACAAGGACAGCGGCTGACCGACGCCGCGCTCGACCGCCTGATTCCGCTGGAGACCGAGCATCCCGAGTCCATCCACAAGGCCATGCGCCACAGCATTTTCGCCGGCGGCAAGCGCCTGCGGCCGGTGCTCTGCATCGAGGCCGGACGAATGGTTGCGGGATCGTTGCCGGCGCGCATCGAAGAACTGGGTGCGGCGCTCGAAATGCTGCACACCTATTCCCTGATTCACGACGACCTGCCCGCGCTCGACAATGACGATCTGCGCCGCGGGCGTCCGACCTGCCACAAAGCATTCGGCGAGGCGATCGCGATCCTGGCGGGAGACGCGCTGCAGACGCAGGCCTACGAGGTTCTAGCGCGGCTGAAGTGTCCGGCCGAAGCCCGCGTGCGCATCATCGAGGAGATCGCGCACGGCACCGGAACCGTCGACGGCATGATTGCCGGGCAGGTCGTCGATCTGGAATCGGAACACAGGCGGCCCACGGCAGAGATGCTGGAATACATTCATCGTTCAAAAACGGCGGCGCTGATCACCGCGAGCCTCGTAAGCGGAGGCTTATATGCCGGCGCGAAAGATAATCAAGTGGCGAAGCTGCGAGCCTTCGGATTAGCGATTGGCTTGGCCTTTCAAATTGTGGACGACGTGCTCGACGTGACACAGACTTCCGAACAGCTGGGAAAAACCGCAGGCAAAGATACGGCGTCAGAGAAAGCGACTTATCCCGCGCTGTTCGGGATTGAAGCATCGGTGACGAGAGCGGATGCACTGGTCAACCAGGCATTTTCGGAACTGGACAGCTTTGGCGAGCGGGCAGAACCGCTGAAGGAACTGGCGCGGTTCTTGGTGGAGCGGAAGAAGTGAAACAACCCTCCGACCTCGGACGTGGGTCGTGAATCAGTTTGAACTGACACACGACCCGGACGTGAGACCTCTGTGCTCCCCCGCACCCTCTGTGGTAAAAATTAGAGACGGCGATGGAGTTCGCCACAACCGCCTGTGCCGCCGACGCGTCGCACGCTGATGACTCCTACAGAATCGAATCCAATTTTTGTAGGAGTTCCGTCGTGAAAGATTTCCTCGCGATATCCGTCGCCGCGATCGTCGGCGCTAACCTGCGGTACCTGATCAGCCGTTTCGCCGCCAGAGAGTTTGGCCCGGTTTTTCCCTACGGGACTCTTGCCATCAACGTTGTGGGCAGTTTCATCGTGGGCTTTTTCGTCATCTGGACCGCGGAGCGCGTACTGGTCGATCCTCGCTGGCGTCTGCTGGTGGTGATCGGCTTCTGCGGTTCGTTCACTACATTTTCAAGCTACGCGTTCGAGACCATGTCGTACTTCGAGCATGGCCAGTGGGCGCTGATGCTGACCAACGTCCTGAGCAACAACCTGCTGTGCCTGGGTGGCGCGCTGGCTGGCATGGCGCTGGCGCGGGCACTGTGAACACGGCCACGGCTCCAACTCTTGAAACCGCGCGGCTGAAGATGCGGCCTTACACCGAGGCCGATATTGCGGAACTGCTGCCGTTGATCGGCACGCGCGAAGTTGCGGCGACCACGTTGCGCATCGCGCATCCCTACACCGAGCAGGACGCCAAAGATTTTCTGAAGCTCGCCGAAGAACCGGGGCGGCTCTGGCTAGCGGCAACGCTCCGCGGCGACGGCCGACAAATCGGTGGCATCGGCCTGCGCGTCGACGAGCAGCACCAGCACGCCGAACTCGGCTACTGGCTAGGCGCGCCGTATTGGGGACAGGGCTACGCCACGGAAGCGGCGCGGGAAATGCTGCGCTACGGATTTGAAGACTTGAAGCTGAACCGAATTTTCGCTTCGCATTTCAAGCACAATCCGGTATCAGGAAGGATTCTGAGAAAACTGGGCATGCGTCACGAAGGTTGCCAGCGCGAGCACCTTCGCAAGTGGGACCAGTTCGTGGATTCGGAGTTGTACGGAATCTTGCAGCAGGAGTGGATTATTTCGGGGCAGAATCCCGGCGAGCTTTCTAGCGAGGTTCGCGAGTAAAATGCCAGATGCGATGGCCGTACAAGTCACAATTTACCTCAACGAAGCCGACCAGTGGCATCATCGGCCGTTGCACATGGAGATACTCAACTACCTGCGCAAGGAGAATGTCTACGCGGCAACCGCGATCCATTGCGTGGCGGGATTCCTGGGGCGGCAGCGGGTGGAGACTTCGCATCTGGTCGAGGCCGGAGGAAAATTGCCGGTGATCATTATTTTCGTCGACACGGATGAGCACGTGAACCGCGTGCTGCCCACGCTGAAGGAAATGGCGGCGCACCGGCTGATCGTGCGCGAGAACGTTGTGCTGGAGCAAGGCAACCTCGACTGACATGTCATCCCCTGCGCGAAGCGCCCCTACCGACGCCGAATCTCTGGACATCCTGGCCATTGCCGCGCACCGCGACGATGTCGAGCAAACCTGCGGCGGGACGCTGCTGAAAGCCGCGCAGCGCGGGCAACGCACGGGCATACTCGACCTGACGCAGGGCGAGATGGGCACTCGCGGCACGGCCGAAGACCGCGCCCGCGAGGCCGACGATGCCGCGAAGATTCTGGGCGTGATCTGGCGGCAAGCGCTCGACATCCCTGACGGTCGGGTCGAGAACACTTGGAAGAACCGACTGAAAGTCGCCAGCGTGATTCGGGAGACCCGGCCGCGGGTGATCATTCTGCCCTACTGGAAGGGGCGGCATCCGGACCATTACACGGCTTCCATCCTGGGATACGAGGCGTGCTTTCTGGCGGGCCTGGCGAAGCTTGATCCAAAGAAAGCTCTCAGCTCTCAGCCGTCAGCTATCAGCGAGCGGGCCCCGGAACTCGGACGGACCTCAAACCTCGCTCCTCATCGGCCTTTCAAGATTCTCTACGCAACGCTCTATTACGATATTCGGCCGACATTCGTGGTCGACATCAGCGAACAGTTTGAGGGGAAATTCGCCTCCATCCTCGCGTACAAATCGCAATTCAGCGACCAGGCGGCTGGAAAAGATCTGTTCCCGGCCCACGACGAGATTCGCGCCCGTGTCGAGGCCATGGCTCGCTTCTATGGCATGCTCGGCGGCGTGACTCACGCCGAGCCCTTCCTGCAAAAGGAAGTCGGCCTGGTCGAGGACTTGTTGGCGATTCCGGTGAAATCCATTTAGGATTGCTGGACCATTCCTCGCGAAGGAGAACTCGAAAATATGTGCCGTTCTGTTTTCACATTCGTCGCCGCGCTGGCGATGGCGGCGTCGGCCGCAGCGCAAGCTGGAACCTGGCAGATTGATCCCAATCACACGGCAGCGCAGTTTGCGGTGAGGCACCTTGGCGTATCCACGGTACGGGGCGCATTCACGAAAGTCACTGGATCGGCGAACTATGATCCAGCCGACCCGTCGAAAACATCGCTAGAAGCCAACATTGACGCCAATTCGGTGGATACACGCGTGGAGATGCGCGACAACGATTTGCGCAGTCCAGCGCTTTTTCGACGTGCAGAAATATCCGACCATTACATTTCATTCCAAACAGACCAAAGTGGCGGGGCCCGGGAAACTGCTAATCACCGGCGACCTCACGATTCATGGCGTGACCAAGGAAGTCGTGCTCGATGTGGATGGCCCAACTGCGCCGATCAAAGATCCCATGGGCAAAGGGCAGCGCATTGGCGCCTCGGCGACAACCAAAATCAATCGGCAGGATTTCGGTGTCAGTGCCCTGCCAGGCGTGATCGCAGACGAAATCACTATCACGATTGACACGGAACTGATTTCGCCGCCGAAATAGCGCGAGATCACGTCGTGTTCGCCGACAGCTGTCTGAATTCCGTTCTGGCAGGAGCTTTGACATGACGATGGGCGTCCCGTTTTGCAGCCCGTGGATTGTGGCTGCAACCTTGCTTCTCTGGCAGGATGCGGCGGGTCGGCCCCGCCCACCGCCAATGTGACTATTTCTCCGACACAAGTCGCCTTGGCCGGCGCCGGCCATGTGCCGCAAACCCAGCAGTTCAATGCCACTGTGACCGGCAACGTGAAAGACCTTACGGTCGCGTGGACCGTCGATAGCATTGCCGAGGCAACGCCACTGTCGGCACCATCAGCGCCAGCGGTCTCTACACACCGCCGTCTACGGGCGGTACGCATACCGTCACCGCGACCAGCACGGCGCTGTCGACGGCCTCGGCCTCGGCGAGCGTCGCGGTCACGGACTTGCCAGGAGTGTTCACTTATCACAATGATCTATCGCGTGATGGGGCTAACACTCAAGAATATGAACTCGCGCCGGCGATGATTACGACCGCCACGTTCGGCAAAGTCTTCTCATGTCCGGTCGATGGCGCGGTCTACACCCAGCCGCTCTGGGTGCCCGGGATCACGATTAACGGCGCGGTCCACAATGTGCTCTATGTGGCTACGCAACATGACAGCGTGTTCGCGTTCGACGCCGACGCCAACCCGTGCGTGCAGCTCTGGCAGGCGTCGCTGCTCGATGCGCCGCACGGCGGAACCGCGGACGAAGGACCCGTCGTCTGGGCATGACGTGGGCTATTGTTACGGCGACGTTTATCCGGAGGTGGGAGTTACCGGAACCCCGGTGATTGATCCTTCAAACAACACGATCTTCATGGTCAGCGCTTCCGAGATCCCGGGCCCGAATTCGGGCAACTGCCCTCTCCCGGCGGGAAACTTCTTCTTCCATCGACTGCACGCCCTGGATATCACTACTGGAAATGAGAAATTCAACGGGCCAGCAACTATTATGGCGACCGTGCCCGGAACAGGCGACGGATCCTCCGGAGGAATGCTGAGTTTCACGTCTCAGTTACACCACAATCGCTCAGGGCTGGCACTGGCCGGACAAACCGTGTACGTGCCGTTCGCTGCCCACGAAGACGCGACTCCGTATCACGGATGGCTATTCGGTTACAGCACCTCCGATCTAACGGTGCCTCCCAGCGTCTTCAACACTTCGCCGAACGGGCTCAACGGCGCCGATAGCGGAATCTGGGGCGCAGGCGGCGCTCCGGCAGTCGATAGCAGCGGAGATATTTACGTCGCCACTGGAAACGGCGTGTTTGACCAGGGCTCGGGAATGCCCATGGAAGACGACTATGGCGACAGCGTTCTGCGCCTCCACCCGTTTTCTGGAAGCACGCCGAACGGCGTGAACCTGGAAGTGGGCGGTTGGTTCACTCCCGACACCGAGAACTCGCTCGAGCAGAGCGATGCCGACCTCGGCTCTGGCGCGCCCTTGCTTCTGCCAGACCAAACCGTCGGACCCACCCATCTGCTGATCCAACTCGGAAAAGATGGCGTGATCTACTTGATCGACCGTGACCACATGGGAAAGTTTCAGCCCAGCAACAACAGCCAGATCGTGCAATACTTCCAGGCCATTGGCGGGTTCTGGGGAACGCCGGCGTTCTGGCAGAACAACCTCTATTTTGCGGGCGCGTATGCAGGCCAAACGGACAACCTGAAGCAATTCAGTTTCGATCCGACTACCGGGCTGTTTTGCAGCCCGCAGCCTTGCAACCCATCCCCGGCGTCGCAGTCGACCCTCGCCTTTGGCTTTCCCGGAGTTTCGCCGTCCGTCTCTTCGCAGGGAACTTCCAACGGGATTGTCTGGGCCATTGATGCGGGCTTGTACGGATATGCCAGCCCGAATTCGGGCAACGTGAGCTCCAATTATTGCTATTCCGCGCCTGCCGCCGTGCCGGCCGCATGCACGGGACCGGCAGTGCTCCATGCCTACAATCCAACCAATTTGCAGGTTGAATATTGGAACAGCTCGATTGCGGGCCTTCGCGATCAGGCGGGAAGCGCCGTGAAGTTTGTGCCGCCGACTATTGCCAACGGCAAGGTATACGTGAGCACGCGGACCGAAATCGACGTCTACGGATTGCTGCCTCAGAACTAAGTGAGTCGGTTTCTGAAGGCTCCGGTCGGCCGCGGCTGGAGCCCCGACCAATTCATTTAGAAGATCTTGGTGAACAGCCAGAACAACGATCCCGACAGCAGCATCGCAACTGGAAGGGTCAGCACCCAGGCCAGAGCCAGGTTGCGCACCGTGCTCATTTGAATGCCCGAGCGATTCGCGGCCATGGTTCCGGCCACGCCTGATGACAGCACGTGCGTGGTACTGACCGGCAAACCAAATCCGTCGGCAGCGCCAATCGTCAGCATGGCAGTAATTTCCGCGGCCGCTCCCTGCGCGTAGGTGAGATGTTCTTTCCCGATTTTTTCGCCCACCGTCACCACAATCCTCTTCCAGCCGATCATGGTTCCCAGGCCCAAAGCCATCGCAACGGCAACCTTCACCCAGGTGGGAATGAAACGAGTGGAACGATCGACGTGCTTCTTGTAGTTGGCGAGCACGGCAGCATCTTCGGGCGAAAATGTCGGCTTGCCGCTTTTCGCCGTGAGCCGCAGCGCTTCGCTCACCAGATACAAATCGTTGCGGAAGTTGCGCACGCGGTCAGTGGGAACATTTTTTAGTTCCTTGTAGATGGCGGTTTCGTTGCCGATGTCGTTGACCAAAGTGCGCATGGCCAGCATGGTGTTCGCATTGAACTGCTTGGTGCGGATGTATTCCGTCACATCGTCGCGTGCATCACCGATGACGGCACCCGGTGTGACGTAGTGGTCGAGCGAATCCGCGGCCTGCTGCGAAACGGCAATGAAATCCTGCGACTCCTTATAAGTGACCGCGTGATTCAACGCATAAGCGGTGGGAACGGTGCCGATCAGAATGAGCATGATCAAGCCCATGCCCTTCTGCCCATCATTGGAACCGTGAAAGAAACTCACGCCAGTGCAGGTGAGAATCAGCAGGCAGCGAATATAGAACGGCGGCGGGGCTTCGCCTTCGGGAGCCGTGTAGAGTTTCGGGTCCTTAATCAGCGCCTTGGCCGCCAACAACAGAAGCGCCGCTACGCCGAATCCGACAAGCGGAGAGAGCAGCAGCGACTTGCCAATGCCGAGGGCTTGACCCCAGTCAACGCCAGACGTGCCCGACTTTCCCGCCATCATTTGGTTGGCAATGCCTACTCCGATGACAGAGCCGATCAGCGTGTGCGAACTGGAAGCGGGCAGGCCGAACCACCACGTGCCCAGATTCCAGATGATGGCAGCGACGAGCAACGCGAAGACCATGGCGAACCCAGCCTTGCTGCCCACCTGCAAAATCAGCTCCACCGGAAGCAACGAGACAATCGCAAACGCAACCGCTCCGCCCGAAACCATGACTCCCGCAAAGTTCCAGAAGCCCGACCACACCACCGCCACATGCGGCTCCAGAGAATGCGTGTAAATAACGGTCGCAACCGCGTTGGCTGTGTCGTGAAATCCGTTCACAAACTCAAAGCCAAGCGCCACCAGCAGGGCGATCCCAAGCAGGACGTAGGGCATGATCGATTCGTTGTGAACTGTGGAGAGGTCGCCTAGCAGCCGCGAGCCGACGTAGGCGAAACCGATGATCAGCACGACGCCGAAAACGAGCATGCCGATCTTGGCGGCCTTGCCGGGCGAAGAGTTCGTGAGTTTGGAGTCAAGGACGGTGGATGGGGCAGCCATGGTTATCCTTTGTGATTGCGAGGAAGCTTAAATTTAGAACCCACTCGAATTGAGGGGAACTATAGTGAAGGAATGTTACGGGCGTGTTAAAAGGGTGGGGTGGATAGTGTCTTATTTCCGCATCGCTATGCAAGAAGACTACTTCTTGACCGCGACTGCCAGCCCGTCGCGAATCGGGAGAATCGTGGTGTAGAACTCCTTCGCGTCATAGAGCTTTCGATTGAACTCAAGGATGGCCCTGGTGGTCGCCTCGGTCGGATTTTTTTCCGCGACGCGTCCGCTCCACAGTACGTTGTCAGTGATGAACAGTCCGCCCCTGCGCAGGCGCGGAGCCACCAGGCGCAGCACGCGCGGATAATCTTCTTTGTCGACGTCATTGAAGATGATGTCGAATTCCTGCTTCTGCTCGGAGAGAAATTCCAGCGCGTCTCCGGTGTGCAGCGTAATGCGATTCGAGACTCCGGCGCGCTTGAAATACCCACGGGCGCGCTCCGCGTTCTTCGAATCGCCGTCGGTATAGATGACGCGTCCCTGGTCGCCCACCGCCCGCGCCCACCAGATCGTCGAATATCCAATGGCCGAGCCCAGCTCGAATACGGTGCGGGCCTGGATCATCAACGCCAGTTGCTGCAGAACCCGCGCCACGGCCGGGCCCACGATGGGCACGTTGTGCGCCGTGGCGTAGTCCTCCATCTCGGCCAGCACTTCGTCGCGCTTGGGCAGCATGGAATAGAGGTAGTCATCGACCGGCCCTGCGGTGGTAAAGTTGTAATGCCGCCAACTGGCGCGGTTGTCTTTTTTCTTGCTCTTGGTCTGAGTCACAGGCATGCCTCTCGAATTACCGAATCGTAACGCCCGGCTTCATTTCCACAATTTCAACGCCGGTGACAAGTTTGCTCAACGCGCCGGGAGTTCCAGTCAGCGCAGGGAAGGTCCCAAAATGCATGGGGATCACGGTCTTCGGCTTCAGCAGATTGATCGCGTAGGCAGCTTCGCGCGGCCCCATCGTAAACAGATCGCCAACCGGCAGCATGACAATTTCTGGCGCGTATAGCTCGCGGATAATCGCCATGTCCCCGAAAACATTTGTGTCGCCAGCATGGTAGATCTTCACCCCGTTCGTAAATTCGACGACGTAGCCGCACGCCTCACCGCCGTAGATAATCTCATCGCCGTCCTGAATACCGCATGAGTGATCGGCGTGGACCATCGTCACTTTGATATCGCCGACCTTTTGCGTTCCCCCTTTATTCATGGGAGAAATTTGCTTAGCTCCCTTTTTCGCAAGCCAGAGGCAGAGTTCGTAAATCCCCACCACTACCGGGTTGTGCTGTCTGACGATTTCGACGGCGTCGCCAATATGATCTCCGTGACCGTGAGTGCAGAGCAGGATGTCGGCCTTCTTCACTTTCTTCTCGGCCTCGGGGCACATGGGATTGCTCATGATCCATGGGTCGATGATGACGGTCTGCCCGCCCGGAGTTTCGACGCGGAAGGTCGAGTGGCCGAGCCACGTGAGTTTGACGCCGTTCAGATCCATGTTGCTCCGATCAAAGGTGCGGGCTCTTTTCCATTAATCGACAACCTAGTTTATTATCAAACGCCATGGCAGAACTCAAGGTGCTGATTTCGCGGCAGGAAATCGCCAAGCGCGTGGCTGAGTTGGGCGAGCAGATCACGAAGGACTTCGTCGGTCAGTCCATCATCTTTGTCGGCGTGCTTAAAGGCGCGACGATTTTTCTGGCCGATCTTACACGACAGGTTAATCTCGACTCCACCTTCGACTTCATTGGCGTTCTCGAGCTACGGTAATCGCCCCACCCCGGCCAACGAACTGAAGAGTGGCTGGGATTCGACGGGCGAAGTCCGACTGCTGAAAGATGTAGACCAATCCATCAAGGACAAAAACATAATCCTGGTGGAAGACATTCTGGACACAGGCCTGACGATGACGTATCTGAAAAAAATGTTGCTGGCGCGTCAGCCCAGATCTTTAAAGGTCGCAGCGCTGCTCGATAAGCCTTCCCGACGTAAGCTCCCACTAGAGGGCGATTATGTCGGGTTCAAGATTCCCGACGAATTCGTCGTCGGCTTCGGCCTCGATTACGCCGAGAAGTATCGAAATCTCGCCGACATTTGCGTCGTGCCCAGAGAGTAGCGGCGGTCAGAGCCTCGGCTTCGCACCCGAGTTCTGAACGCGACCTGTCGCACACGGCTGCTACTATGCGGCTGCTATCATAAGAAGAATGGGTTCTGTCCTCTCCAAGCCGGATCGTTTGCCGGTCGAGTCTCTGCTGCTGGATGTCGCTGACGTCCTGGCAACCTCACTCGACTTGGATACGACTGTGCGCCGGGTAGCTGAGGTTGTCCGCAAAGTCATCGATTACGAGATCTTCGCCATTCTTTTGCTCAACGAGAAAACCCAGGAACTTCGTTTCCGCTTTCAGATAGGCTATCCGCCGGAGTTTGCCGAACGCAGCCGCATCAAGGTTGGCGAAGGAGTCACCGGGCAGGCTGCGCAATCGCGGCAAGCAGTTTTGATTAACGATGTCACTTCGGATCCGCGCTATATCGAAGGCGTTCCCAACGTGCGCTCCGAGCTGGCCGTCCCGCTGATCACCAAGAATCGCGTCATCGGCGTCATTGACATTGAGGCGCGCGAACCCGGCTACTTCACCGAAGAGCATGTGAATGTGCTGACGCTGGTGGCCTCGCGCATGGCGGCCGGCATCGAAAACGCGCAGCTCTATACGCGCACGACCAAGCAAGCGCGCATTCTGCTGCTGCTCAACGAAATCGCGCGCGAACTCACTTCGATTCTGAACCTGGATGAGTTGCTCGGCCGGATCGCTGAACTGGTGCGGCGATTGATCGATTACCAGATGTTCAGCATTCTTTTGCTCGATTCTTCTGGCGAGAAACTGCAGCATCGGTTTTCCCTGCGCTTCAACGAGAACATTCACCTCAAGCATGAGATCCCGCTGGGGCGAGGTTTAGTGGGCGCCGCGGCCGAAAGTAAGCATGCGGTGCTTGTTCCCGACGTCAGCAAAGATTCGCGTTACATTGAAGCCAATCCAGAAACTCGTTCTGAGCTGGTCGTGCCGCTCATCTACAAAGGCAAAGTAATCGGCGTGCTCGATCTGGAGCACACGCGGCGCGGATTCTTCACCGAAGAGCACCAGCGCACTATGACCACGCTGGCAGCGCAAATTGCGATTGCCATCGAAAACGCCCGCCTGTATGAAGAGATCGAGCGCCAGGAGCGGCGACTGGAGCGCGATTTGGCCCTCGCGCGCGAATTGCAAACTCGGCTGCTGCCGCAATCCAGTCCCAAGCTTGCTCACCTGGAAGTGGCGGCGAAATTTGTGCCCGCTCGGGCCATCGGCGGCGACTTATACGACTTCATCCCATACTCGATGTCGCGGCTTGGCATTGCGATTGGCGACGTCAGCGGAAAAGGCGCGCCGGCGGCCATCTACGCCGCCCTGGTGAGCGGAATCATTCGCTCCCATGCACCGATTGAACCCGGCTCGGCCGAAATGCTTTCGGCTGTAAATCTGTCGCTGGCCGAGCGCCGTATTGAAGCACAGTTTGTCTCGATTATCTACGCGGTCTGGGATGACGAGCAGCGTACGCTCACGGTCGCGAATTCCGGATTGCCTCGCCCGATTTTTGTGCACAACGGCAAGAACGAAGTGATCGAGGCAACCGGCTTGCCGCTCGGCCTGTTCGACGAAGCCGAATACGACGAATTCAAGTTTCGCATGAAGGCCGGCGACATGTTCGTATTCTTCAGCGACGGCATTCTCGACGCGCGCAACCGCAAGGGCGAACTCTTCGGGCGCGGCCGGGTCGAAAAGATTGTTTCCGAATGTTCGGAAAAGTCGGCGAACTGTGTAGTCGAGTCGCTTTTCAAAGCGGCGGCCGAACACTCGGCCGGCGTCGAAACTTTCGATGACCAGACGGTCGTGGCCATCCGCGTTCACAGCGCCGCGCACGCTCCCCACAAAAAGAAATGACCTCGCGCAGTCAGAGCCCGGCCCTGCGTCCTCCAGGATTTGTCTATCGTGAGACGAAGCGTGGAATCCTGCGCCGGACCGGTCCGTCCGTCCTGTATTGTGAAGGCCTATCCCTGCAAACATTGGCCGAGCAGTATGGCACGCCTCTCTACGTTTATTCGGCAGAGATGATCCGCGAGCGTTACGACGCCTTCGATGCAGCGTTTCACGACCTGCCGCACGCGATCTGCTACTCGGTGAAGGCGAATTCAAATCTGACGCTACTGCGATTGCTCGCCAAAGAGGGTTGCGGCTTCGACGTGGTTTCCGGAGGGGAACTGGAACGCGTGCTCGCCGCCGAGCGCAAGGCCGCGAAAAAAGTCGTCTTCTCTGGCGTCGGCAAAACCCGCGATGAGCTAACTGCAGCACTGAAAGCCGGCATCCTGCTATTCAACGTCGAAAGCGAGTCGGAGTTGTGGGCGCTGGCCGAGTGCGCTGGACGCCTGCACAAGGCGGCGCCGCTCGCGCTGCGCGTGAATCCTGATGTTGCCGCCGTGACTCATCCCTACATTTCCACAGGTTTGCGCAAGCATAAGTTCGGCGTTCCCATCAGTGAAGCGCGCCCCCTCTATGCGAAAGCTGCGGGTGCGCGTTATCTCAAGGTGCGTGGAGTGAGCGTTCACATTGGCTCACAGATTACGGATGTCGCCCCATTCGGCGAGGCTATGGATCGCGTTGCCGACCTGGTCCGCGAACTGCGCAGAGACGGCCACCGCATCGACTATATCGACGCCGGTGGAGGATTGGGTATCACCTACGAAAAAGCGAATGGGCTCGAGTTCTCCGCCAATGTGACGGCGTACGCGCGGGCGCTCGCCGTGCCACTTCGAGGTCTGGACGTGCGATTGCTACTCGAGCCGGGGCGATCAATCGTTGGACCCGCAGGTGTCTTGGTGACGTCGGTGATCTATCGCAAGGAAAACGACAGCAGACGATTTCTTGTCGTCGATGCCGCGATGAACGACCTGATTCGGCCCGCGCTGTACGGCGCTTATCATGAAATCGTCCCCATCACGCTGCCTTCGGTTTCGGTTCCGAAAACAGAAGTCCCGAAACCCGAGATAACCGACATCGTCGGTCCGGTGTGCGAAACCGGAGATTTCTTCGCACGTGACCGCGAGTTGCCCATCGCAGCCGAAGGAGACCGGCTGGCGATTCTCGATGCCGGAGCATACGGCATGGTGTTGGCGTCGAACTACAACACGCGTCCGCGCCCGGCGGAAGTACTGGTCAGCGGCAAGTCGGCGAAGGTAATTCGGCGGCGCGAGAAAGTGTCGGACCTGCTGCGCCCTGAGTTGTGATCTGCTGAACCTCGTCCGCCACGCTTAGACCTGCGGGACTTATATCTGACACGTCTAGATCTGCCGCTCTCCCCACTTCAGCTTCGTGCGCAGCACTTGAAAAAAGTCCGCCCCCGTTCGGAAGAGCTTCACCTGGTGCTCGGAGCAGCGGCACCGTACGCGGTCGCCGTCGCAGAGGTCAAGGCCGCGCTGTCCGTCCAGACTCAAGTAAGCGAGTTCCTCTTCGCTGCGCAGCACGATTTCAATCTCCACCGAATCAGGCACCACCAGCGGACGATGGGTCAGAGAATGCGGCGCAACTGGCGTGATCACCAAGCCTTCGACCGTCGGCATGAGCACCGGGCCGCCGGCTGAGAGAGAGTACGCGGTCGAACCAGTCGGCGTGGCTACGATCATGCCGTCCGCCCGGTAGCTCGAAACGAATACTTTGTCGACGTAGAGGTCGTAGGTATTAAGCCGGGCGAGCGCTGTCTTGTTTACAACCGCATCGTTAAAAACAAGGTAACTGCCGCGAACCGTCTCTCCGCGAACTGGGTCTCCGCGCAACAACTGGACCTGCATCAGCGAGCGGTGTTCGACAGCGGCGCGCCCCTGCGCAATCGCTTCCAGCATCGGATACAGCGATTGCATGGGGACTTCCGTTAGGAATCCGAGCGACCCCAGGTTGACCCCCAGCAGCGGCGCATCGATCGTGGCCGTGGCCCTCGCGGCAGAGAGCAGGGTTCCGTCACCGCCCAGTACCACCACGAGATCAAGCGGATGCGAACCCATTTCCATCCGGGGCACGACCTGCTGACCAGAGGTATACGCCGCTGTCTCATCATCGATAATGAGTTTATAGCCGTGCTCGCCGAGCCACATGAAGAGCCCGGGAAGAATCTGCTCGACTCCGGGACGATTGGGCCGCGAAATCACGGCTGCGGTTTTCTGAGAAGGTGCTTGCGAACTGGCCATGGGCAAAAGCAGATTGTACAGAATTTCTAGGACTTAACCACAGAGGACTCAGCGGCTCAGGCAGAACTAGAATCTCCCGTACAGCAGGAATTCGCGATTGCCTTCGGCGCCGAGGATTGGTGATTCGATCACTTCCGCCTGGACCGGGCCCAGACTTTGCAGCGCGGTTCTAACTTTCTCCACAGCCGCAAGTTGTGCGGCCTCGTCGCGCACAATGCCGCCCTTCCCCACATGTTCCCTGCCCGCCTCAAACTGAGGCTTCACCAGCACGACGATTTGTCGTCCACCACGTACCTCCGGCGGAGTCGGAAAGGCGGCGCCGATCACGGCGGGAAGAACCAGAGTCGCAGAGATGAAAGAAACGTCCATCACGATAAGATCGACGGAAACGCCAAGGGCCTCGCTAGTCAGATACCGCGCGTTGGTTTTCTCGAGGAGTCGGACCCGCGAGTCCTGACGAAGGCGGAAATCCATTTGGCCATAGCCGGTGTCGACGGCGACGACCTGCACGCCGCCATGCTGAAGCAGGCAGTCGGTGAACCCTCCTGTGGAAGCTCCAACATCGAGACAGATCTTCCCTGCTACTTCGATCTTCCAGTGATCGAGGGCGCGTTCCAACTTCAATCCGCCCCGGCTGACATACTTAAGGTCTTCGCCAAGCAGACGGATCACGCACTCGCCGGAGACCTGCGCGCCGGCCTTCTCGATTTTCTGGTCGTCCACCAGAACCTTGCCCGCAAGAATCAATGCGTGCGCACGCTCGCGCGAAGCAGCCAGCGCACGATCCACAAGAAGTTTGTCGAGTCGGATTTTCAAGAAATTATTTCGCCGCGAGTTGTACCACGAAAGTGCCAGCCCTCGCTCCAGTGCAAAGTGCTGAAGAGGCCCTCTGGTGAATCACTTACGAAGCTACCGCGGTCCTTTTCCACAGCATTTTGCACGAACATGTTGAAAACTTCGGCGCGCAGAATGCGTGGTCCTCCCTGTCGAAAACAAAAGCCGCCCAGATCGAGGGCGGCTCGCCAAACCTACACGTTGCAAATCAATTATCCCGCAACTTCTTCCAGCAACTTCTGATCGATGTCGAAGTTCGAGTGCACGTTCTGCACGTCGTCGTGTTCTTCGAACGCCTCCATCAAGCGGATCATGGTGTTGGCCGCAGCACCTTCCAGCTTGATGTAGTTCTGCGGAATCATAGTCACGCTTGCGGATATTGGTTCGATGCCGGCTTTCTTCACCGCTTCCAGAACAGCTTCGTAGGCGGACGTAGGCGTCAGGATTTCCCAGTTCTCGCCGTCGTCGTTCAGATCTTCCCCGCCGGATTCGAGAACGATGTTCATCAGGTCGTCCTCTTTCGCGGCCGTCTTCGAAATCAGGATGTCGCCTTTCTTGTGAAACATCCACGAAACCGCGCCGGCCTCGGCCATGTTGCCGCCGTTTTTCCCGAAGGCGTGACGGATTTCGCTCACCGTGCGATTGCGGTTGTCGGTATTGATGTCGAGCAGAACCGCGGCGCCGCCGGGCCCGTAACCTTCGAGCGAGAACTCCTCATACGTGGCTCCGGGCAGTTCGCCGGTGCCGCGCTGGATGGCCCGCTTGATGTTATCAGCGGGCATGTTCTCAGCCTTGGCAGCGAGAATGGCGCCGCGCAGCCGCGGGTTGGAATCAGGATCGCCGCCGCCGTTCTTCGCGGCAATGCTGATTTCCTTGATCAGACGGGTAAAAATCTTACCGCGCTTGGCGTCGAGCGCGCCCTTCTTGTGCTTGATTGTGGCCCATTTTGAGTGGCCGGACATGGTTCGACCTCGTTCGTGTCTAGATATCTATCTTTAAAGAGCAACGGATGGCGCAGGATTCGCCTTCAGAGGTGATCACAAGTTGCCTCGATTCGTATGCAGGCGAACCAAAATTATACCATGAGTCCGACAGCAGCAGGCCTAGGGCTTCGGGGGTTTAAAAGCGGGTGGTTTGACGCTGGGAGGCTTGATCGCCGGCGGTTTGATGTCCGGGGGCTTGATCTTATATCCAGGCGGAATCTGAAATACCGACGGTGGATGCTCCGCAGTTAACGTGGGTTTGCAGTAAGTCGTTAGCTCGCCCGAAGGCGTGGTCACTTTGGTCAGTACGGGAGTTTTCAACTTCACGCTGGTCCACAACTCGGTCACGCTCGGCGGTTTCGGACCCGCTGGTGCCGCGGGCGCTCCCGGCGGCTTCGGAACTGTCGGAGCCCCAGGCATCTTCACAGCGGGCATTTTTGCAGCTGGCATCGCTGGCATCGCAGGCTTGGCGGGCGTTGGCGGCGTGGGCAAGGTGAAGCGTTTGCCCTCGACCTCGTGGCCATCGATCATCGACTTCCCCAGATCCTGCACATGAACCGACGGAGGAGCCGGCGCAGTCGCAGCTCCCGGCGCGCCTGGCGCGCCTGGTGGCGGAGGCGCACCCGGCGGAGTCATCGGGATAACACTGGCCTCTTTCTTTACGTGATCGAGCACAATCGTGTGCTGCGAAGCTGGATCGGAGATGACGCTGGTTTGCGGCAGGTCAATGCGGGTCTTGCCGTCACTCGAACGCCACATGCGCGAGGCCGACTGCGTTGCCGGTCCTCCGCCGGCAGGCTGCATCTTTGAGGCGCACTCGGAACACGAAGGCGAAGTCGGCGGCGGCGTTGGCAGATTCTGGCCCACAGCGGCCATATTCTAGCACGCGGCTAACGCCCTTAACCCTGCTTTATCGGCGAGTTCGGGACCCGCTCAGTGCTATTGACGGGAAGGCCCTTCGCCCCTAACATGCCATGCAACGCGCGCCGTTGTTTCTGATTATGATTGGCCAGCTTGTAGGGCATTACCGGGTCCTCGAAAAGATCGGTGCTGGATCGATGGGGGAAGTCTTTCGCGCGCGCGACGAAAGGCTGGGACGCGACGTTGCGCTCAAGTTGATCCGCCCCGCCTGTAGCGACAATCCTGACCATCTGCGGCGGTTCGAGCAGGAAGCACGTGCCGCTGCCGCGCTGAACCATCCCAACATTCTCGCCATCTATGACGTCGGGTTTGAAGGGACGATGCCGTACATTGTCTCGGAATTGCTCGAGGGCAGGAACGTCGGCCAGCGCCTGTGCGAAGGCGCCATTCCCATGCGTGAGGCCGCAGACTACGCTCTCCAGATTGCCCAGGGCCTGACCGCGGCGCATGACCGGCTGATTGTGCATCGTGACCTGAAGCCGGAAAATCTCTTCCTCACCAAGGACGGGCGCATCAAGATTCTGGATTTCGGTGTCGCCAAGCTGCAGCCCCTGGCCGAAGACAATCGAGCCATCGAAAGCATGACCACGGTGACCAAGCATGGCGTCATGATCGGCACCGTCGCCTACATGTCTCCCGAGCAACTGCGCGGCAAGCCCGTCGACCATCGCAGCGACATTTTCAGCTTCGGCGCCATCCTTTACGAAATCGTATCGGGAAGCCGAGCCTTCCGCGGTGAAACGGAAGTCGACACCATCACCGCGATCCTGCTTGAGAATCCGGCTGGCGTTCATTTGGAAGAGGCCGCGATTCCGCTCGGATATCAGGACATCATCCGGCATTGTCTGGAGAAGGAAGCGGAGAACCGCTTCCAGTCGGCCAAGGATTTGGTTTTCGCGTTGCAAACGCTCTCGGGATCTTCCCCAGGTCGAACTGTCCCCTCGCGCTTGCCGGCCGAACGCAGGATTTCCGCGCTGCCGTGGGCCTTGGCCGCGATACTGGCGATTGCGACCATCCTTCTGGGGATTACGCCACTCCTGCATCCGGCGCTCAAGCCCCCAGCGTACGAACGCCTGACCTTCGACGCGGGCACGGTGTATGCGGCGCGCTTCGCTCCCGACGGTCATTCCATCGTTTTCAGTGCTGCATGGAACGGCAAGCCGGTGCAGATGTTTACGACGGTCGGTAATTCCACTCTGACGCAGCCGCTGACTTTGAAAGACGCCAACCTGCTCGCCGTCTCCTCTGGCAATGAACTCGCGGTCTTGCTAGGCGGCACTCACAATGGCCAACTCGAAACCGTCGGCGGAATGCTGGCGAGTGCCCCGTTGGCCGGTGGATCGCCCCGGGAGGTGCAAGCCGACGTGCGCTGGGCGGACTGGGACGCACGAGGTGAGCTCGCTGTGGTGCACGATGTCGACGGTCGCAGCCGTCTGGAATATCCCGTTGGCAAGGTGCTCTACGAGAGCACCGGCTCGATCAGCAACATTCGTTTCTCTCCCCATGGCGACCAGATCGCTTTCATGAATCATCCACGGCTTTGGGACAATCGTGGGGTGGTCTGCGTCGTGAATCTCTCGGGCAAGGTCCAGACTCTCACCGAGGAATGGGAGTCCGAGCAGGGAGTCGCCTGGCGCCCGGACGGGGAAGAAATCTGGTTCACCGCGATCGACAAAGGTACCAACCTGAATCTGATGGCCGTCACCCTCGCCGGCAAGGTCAGAACTTTGCTGGACTTGCCCATGGGAATCAATTTGCAAGACATTTCGCACGACGGGCGCGTCCTGGTTGCCCTGAATACCAAGCGGGTGGCTCTTGCCTTGAGCGCTCTCGGCGAAAACCAGGATGTGGATCTCTCCTGGCACGATGGAAATCTTGCCAAGGATATTTCACGTGACGGCCGGCTTGTCCTGTTTGAGGATGCCAGCGAAGCCGCGGGGCCGAACTACGCGGTCGCGATGCGAAGGTTGGATGGCTCACTACCGGCTCGCCTTGGTGATGGCTCTGCCGGCGGCCTTTCGCCGGATGGCAAGTGGGCGATTTCAATTTCCGGCGATCACCCGCAACACATGACGTTGCTGCCTACCGGTCCCGGTCAGCCCCGCCCCATCGATATCAGCGGACTCGAACACATTCAGAACGGATGGGCTCGCTTCCTCAGCGATGGCGAAAGGTTGATCGTCAATGGCAATGAGCCTGGTCACACGAATCGTTGCTATCTGCTGAATATTGGCGGCGGAAAAGCCAAAGCGGTGACTCCCGAAGGAATTGCCTGCGGCCCGTCGTCGCCCGACGACCGCTTCGTGGTTGGGGTTGGACAGAATTCCACCCTCGCGATCTATCCCATAGACGACGGTCCACCGCGATCCGTTCCGGGGCTGGCAGCTGGATTCGTGCCCGTGCAATGGTCGAACAACTCGTCCTTCCTGTACGGGTATCGTGCGGGCGAACTGCCCAGCAAGGTTTACCAGGTTGAGATCACTACGGGAAAGCAAACCGTGGTGCAACAACTGCGGCCGGAAGCGCCAGCGGGCGTGGTTACTGTGTCTCCGGTGATCGCGAGCCGCGATGGCACTCACTTCCTGTACAGCTACAATCAGACCCTGTCCGTCCTATATCTCATCTCTGGTCTGAAGTAAGAACGTTGCTCGTCGAATCCAGCGCCTTCAATCCAACGGCCCCGAAAAATCTGCCGCAACATAATGGAAGAAGATTGAAGTTGAAGTCTGGGCTTCGCCCAGCGCATCGCGATAGTGCGGCAATCGAGTTCCGCGATAGGCGAGGCCGTCACCCAAAGCCTGATAAACGGTCACCGTGCCAGTCGGCGTGTCCAGGCGAATCGGCCATGGGGTTTCGAGCGCGGGCTCAGGAGAAAAATCCAGGCAGAGGGTCACGCTGAATTCACACTGCTCCCTGTCGGTGTGTTTCTTCAGTTGCGCCCCGCTCAGATACGAAGCCATATACACGTAAGAGGGCTTGAGAGGTTCACCGGCCACCGCGCTCAAAATGGCTGCGATGTAACGATGAAAGAAGCACGCGACGGGTTCGTTGTAAGCGACATAGCGGCGGGGACTCTGGCGATCACCGAGTTCGATGGCGCCGGACCGAATCAAATGGCGATAGTAGCGCCGCAAAGCCGCGACCTGAAACGGATGTATTAGCTCGCCGAGCGGCGCATATCCCCTCTCGCGAAACGTCGAACAGGCCTTCGCGATTCTCTCGTCGTGATTCAGGTCCGTGTGGGACCGGGTCTCTGACCCGGTCAGCGGCCGCGAGGCCGCTGGGCTCAGCTGAATAGAACCAGGTCGATCAGGAACAATGATGCCGGCCGCAGCCAGCAGCCGCCGATCTTCGCGCGGCAAGGTTAAAGCCACAGGTTCATCCGGAGCCAGACTCCGCGCCACAGCGGAAAGCCGCGGCCCCAGCCAGAACGGAAGCAAATTTCCGGTCGCGGCGTTGCGCACCCACGCCATCGCTCCTTGCAGCGCGAACCCCGAGAGCAATTCTTTGCTCGACACCATCTCCTGCGGCAGTTGTCCATCAACGCACAAGATGCACTCAGGATTCAGATACATGGCCCCCCGCTCGTCGTCTCGAACCCTCAATGACTTGAAATCGCGACGAGGGAGTAAGTGCAGAGGCAGTTCATCCAGCAAACAATAAAAACAACCGGGAGGAAATGTCGCGGCATAGGTATGCCGCGACGTTTCCTTAGGCGACGACGCATCCATCAGGGTCGTCATCCACTCCAGCCAGGCCCGGTTGTTTAGTTGCGAAGCCATCCGTTTAAGGTGAATCGGCTGTCGGCGAAGCGCCGCGAAGCGCACTTCACCGGTGTAATCTCGTGCAGCAGTTCGCATGGGAAGAACACGATCTGGTTCTGCCGTGGAACGACCGCCTGGTAAGTGTCGTCACTCACGTAAGTCCCGTCTTTCAGATGAGAATCGTGAATGTGCAGCTCCCCGCCTTCGAACTGCCGCGGTTCGCGATGAAAGAAGTAGACAAACGTCAGGTGGCGCGACCTCACCCGCTCACTGCCGTTATCGCTGTGAAAGTGGAAGAAGTCTCCGTCATTGCTGGCGGTGACCTGGGCCTCCACTCCGGCGATGGCAAAGTCCTCCATGCCGAGTTGGTCCAGCACCATGGGCAAGACGGACTTGATGCGGTCAAGCATCACCTCCTCGTGCTGAGCCAGATCCATCAGAACGCGGGATCGCCGGTGATCGTAATTGACCACACCGCTCTCAGCGTTCGGAGAAACCACCGAACTGGTGCTGAAGTCGGATTCGTGCTCCAGCGTGAAATGCGTGAGTCGTTCAAGTTCCTGGGGCGCAAGGAATTCGTCGAGAACGACACAACGCGCTGGCAAAACCGACGGCCGATCGGCAACGGCCGCGCTGGCTTCCAAGACCGTCGTGGTGCGGCCGGAACTCGGCGGTTCCGGTTCGCTACGCGGCGCGCGAACGCCCGGGCCAGGCCCCGGCGATGGCGGCTGGTTCGACGGCGGTTCCGGCTCGCCCATCGGCCTGCCCGGGGGTTGCGGCGCTTTGTGTGGGGCGCGCACTCCCGGCCCGGGCTGTACCGATGGAGGCTCCGGTTCTTTTTTCATTTGGGAGCGTGCCGTCGCGTGCAACACCACCCCCGGAGGGTCGGGCTCGAATGGAGGATGCGGCGTGGGATAGACCTCTGTGCTACGAACGGAGTCATCTTGCGAAGGTTTGCTGCCCTCAAGAATTCGCTCGACGATACTTCCGCCGAGGACGGAGAAGGCGCGTTGCGCTACGGTTTCGCCGACCGCCGACGCGATTACCGCCCGGACCGCTTGCTGAATTTCATGGTTCTGGTTGCTGGCCGCCTTGGCATGCTGCAGAAGAGTGGCCACCAGCGCTCGTTCCGGCGCGCTGAGAATCCGCTCGTCCCGCATCAACGTTTCTGAAAAAGAGTCTAGAATCTGCTTCGGTGTCATCAGAGACACGCCTCCCCGCGTGTGCTTGCGAAACACAACTAGGTTTGGGAAACCGTATTACAGGGGAAGACGCCTGAAAGATACACTGTGCGCCTGTTGATAACCAAGAAAATTCTGCGAGCTTAACCGCTGGGTTAAATCGCGGTTGACTCAGCGCGCCGCCATCGCTCCCACCATCGACCGAAATACTTTCAGGCCATCGGTGCAGCCCAGCTCCGGCTCGGCCGAGCGTTCTGGGTGCGGCATCATGCCCAGAACATTCCCCCCAGGACTACAAACCCCGGCGATGTTTTCCAGCGAACCGTTCGGATTGGCTGACGCGGTGATCTCTCCGCCCGGGGAGGAATAACGAAACACCACGCGATTTTCGCGCTGCAGTTCTTGCAAGGTGTCAGCATCGCAGAAGTAATTGCCTTCCATGTGACCGATCGGAATGGTCAAGACTTCGCCCTGGGCACACGCATTGGTGAAAGGCGTTTCGACATTTTCCACGCGCACCTGCACCGGCTTGCAGACGTATTTGAGGCCGACGTTCCGCATCAATGCACCTGGCAACAGGCCCGATTCGCAAAGAATCTGAAAGCCATTGCAGATGCCCAGCACCAAGCCGCCGCCGTCGGCAAACTTGCGGACCGACTCCATGACCGGCGAAAACTTGGCAATCGCCCCGGTTCGCAGGTAGTCGCCGAAGGCGAAGCCTCCCGGCACAATGATGGCATCACAGTTCTCGAGATCGTGCGATTCGTGCCATAGCGCCGTAACCGGCTGTCTAGCTACATGCTGAATCGTCCAGAAGGCGTCGTGATCGCAGTTCGAACCAGGAAAAGTGATGACGCCAAATTTCATGCATGGCCTCGGTTTGCAGGGATTGTGCTTAGTCTAGCACGCGCGACAATGAGATGTTATTACCAGGAACAGGAACCCGTTCGCTCATTCTTTTGCTTTGGTCGCGATTTCCTTCAGCCGTCGCAGATCGATTTTACCCGTGCCCAAATACGGCAATGCGTCCAGATGCACGAACTGATCGGGTCGCGGCTTCCATAGCGCCGGCAGGTCAGACTTGGCCAGCAACGCCAGACACGGCTCCAATTTGTCGTCAGTCAAGGTATGCAGCACGATCAACCGTTCGCCTTTCTTCTCATCGGGAATGGCGGTCACGGCAAACGTTTGTTCGGTAGCGCCGGTGAATTCGTGCAGCTTGTCTTCGACCTTGATGTGCGGCACCATTTCTCCGCCAATCTTGCTGAACCGGCTCATGCGGTCGGTGATGCGGACGAACCCGTCTTCATCCACCGCGGCAATATCGCCCGTGTTATACCAGCCGTCGCGCAAAACTTCGGCGGTTTTTTCCGGACGATTCAAATATCCCTGCATCACATTGGGTCCGCGCACCAGCAGCAATCCGGTTTCGCCCAGTGGAAGTGGCTCAAGCGTCTCCAGGATTCACGATCCGCACGCTGATTCCTGGCAGCGGGTGCCCAATGCTGGTCCGCTTTGTCCCCACTTGCCGGAACTGCGCCGCCCGGAAGTCACGCGTGTTCACCGTCACCGCCGGAGCACATTCGGTGCAGCCATAACCTTCGAGTGGCCGAACTCCGAAGCGGTCTTCAAAAGCAATCGACGTGCGCTCGGGAAGTTTTTCCGCGCCCGCCATCACGTATTGCAAGCTGCCAAAATCTTCTGGTTCGCAGCGCCGGATGTACGCCTGCAAAAACGTCGGCGTCGCCAACAGGAACGTGACCCCGTACTGGCTGACCAGCGCGCCGATGGCCCGCGGCTCCAGCGGATTAGGATGAAACACCACGCCCATCCCGATCGTCGTCGGCAGACACAACGTCCCGGTGAATCCGAATGAATGAAAGAACGGCAGAATGCCGAGAATCTTATCGTTCTGCCCCAGCATGAAAACCTGGTTCAGTTGCTCAACGTTCGAAGCAATGTTGTAGTGCGTGAGAATCACGCCCTTAGGATCGCCCGTGCTGCCGCTGGAGAAAATAATCGTCGCAATATCGTCGAGTCCAGTCTTGCGCCCGGCTCCCGCCGCCTTTTCAATCAGCCGCACCGGCAACAGCCACGCAATCAGCGAAGCGGTCAGCCGCTCCAGCAAACCTGGCTTCGCGGCAAGATCCTCGAGCAGGATGGTCTGCCCAGGCACCTCGAGGTGAACGCGCTCCAGAAAAGCCTTCGACGTAATCACGGTCTTCAGTTCGCATTGCTTCGCGCAAGACGCAAGAACTTCATTCGACGCCGTGTAATTCAGATTAACGGGAACCTTCCCCATCAGCAGCGCGGCCAGGTTGATGAGCGCACCCGGAACCGACGGCGGCAGCAAAATCCCAACCATATTCTGGTCGCGCCAAACCGACCGCAGCCGACGCGCGAGAAAAACGGTGCTCGTCAGAGCCTTTCCAAAAGTAACTTTCGGAGTGCGGCCGTCGGCCATGGCGAAGCGCAAAGGATGACGGCGCGCCGTATGCACGAACGACCGGTGCAGCGTCCGCATGTAGCGCTTGCGAAAGTGGTATGCCTCGGCGCCGAGTTCCTGCACCGCTTGCCGCACTTCCTGCGCGCTGGTCGTCGTGGGTAGTGCTTTACCGAATGTCACCGTCACGGGATATGGAATCCTCTGCGGCAGCTTCCACAGAAACCTTCCGCGCTCGAAACTGAAAATCGAACCCCACACGCCTCCCAGATTCACCGGGATAATCGGCACGTCCAGCCCTTTGACGATTCTCTCCATGCCACGCCGAAATGGCAGCATCTGCCCGATGCGCGTCATCTGCCCTTCGGGAAAAATACAAACAACTTCTCCATCTTTCAGCGCCTGAGTCGCCGTGCGCAGCGACTGAATCATCTCCCGCGGGCGAAGCTGCGACGAGATCGGTATCATGCGCATGATCTTCGCAAACGGCTTGACCAGCCAGTGATCGTAAGAACCCTTAAACATGAGGAATCGAATCGGTCGGTCGATAGAGGCGACCAGCAGAACCGCGTCCACCATCGAAACGTGATTCGGCACCAGCAGCGTGCCGCCCTTGACCGGAACATTCTCGCGACCCTGCAAATGAACTCGATACAACGTATGCGTCGCGAACCATAGCAGCAACCGCAAAAGTGCGTCGGGCAGCAGGTACAACACGTAAGCCGTCGCCACCACGGTCATCAGCGATGCGCAAAGAAAAATCGCCGACGGACTCAGGTGCGTGTAATGCTGGAAAACGTAGTAAATTCCGGCCGCACCTCCAATCCCGACGAACGAAAGCAGGTTTGCCGCCGCGATCACCCCGCCTTTATCTTTTTCGTCCGGCCGATACTGAATCAGCGCGTTCACGGGAACGGCAAAGAATCCCGCCGAGAATCCCAGAGCAGCCAGCAACCCCAGCACGCGCTCGAACGACAGACCGTGCCCGGAGAGCAGAATCCCGAACACCGTCATGCCCACCGACCCCAGAGGAATCAAACCATATTCCACTTTTCCGCCCGACAGGTATCCCGCCGTAAGACTCCCCAGGCCGATGCCAATCGCAACCGCAGCCTGAAGAATTCCCGTGCGCGTGGAACTGATGTGCAACACGTCGCTGCCATAGAAGACGATATTCGCGGTCAGCAGCGCGCCCAGAAACCAGAAATAAGTATTGCCGAGTACCGCCAGCCATAACACACGATCCTTGCGGATGAGACCGCACTGCACCCAAAGGTCGCCAATTGGGTTGGCGCGAAACTTCTTCGCAGGATCGGCGGCCGGAACTTTCGTGATGCCAAGACTGAAGATCAATCCCACAAAAGAGAGGCCGACGAAGATCAGCCCCGACCAACCTTGATGATTCTGAAAAAAGTCGGCGAGGAACGCACCCGAAACGCCGCCCGCAATCACCGCCAAAAACGTCCCGAGTTCGAGTACGCCGTTACCCCAGGAGAGCTGCGTCTCCGGCAGAAGCTCGGGCAGCAATCCATATTTCGACGGGCCGAACAGCGCCGCCTGGGTGCTCGCCAGGAACACGGCCGCCATTTCAAGGTGGACGTTCTGCCAGCTCAATCCTGCGATGGCAAAAGCCATCACCGCTATTTCGAAGAACTTGGTCCAGATCGTGACCGTGCGCTTGCTGTAACGATCCGCCAGAAACCCGCCCGTCATCGAGAAGAGAATGAACGGAAGGGAGAATAGCGTGCCGACGATCAGGACAAGCCGATCGCGATCGGCCTTCTCCATGGCCATCCCCAGAATCAGGAACACAACCAGGTTCTTCAGGCCATTTTCGTTGAATGCGCCCTGAAATTGCGTAACCACCAACGACCAGAAACCACGCCGCCACGCCGGGTCTGGAACGTTCACAACGTCCTCCGTCGTTAAACTCACCGGAGTTTCAACTGCAGTCGCGGCACTACCTTCGTTACCTTCACTCATAGGGATGCCCTGACAAACGTTTGCAAGTGTTGGGGTTCTGCACATCTTTGCATGAAGAGGATCGCTAATCCAGTCACAACCTAGAGAACGCTAGTAACTTCCGAGTTTGCAGCACCAAAATTAGGTGCAAGATTCACCACCCGCGCGTTCTACTATCGAGGCTTAACAGGACTACGTAACATACGGGAGAGTGCCGTTAGTGGAGCTCATACTCGTAGTGTTCGGAGTGGTGTTGGGAGTATTGTTCGCTGCCACGCCGTTCTTCACGATCTACCTCATCTGGCAGCAGCGCAAACTTCGCCAGCGACTCCTGAAACTCACCGACCTGAGCGTGGAGGTGAGCGACGGATTGCGGCGCGACCTGCTCGAATTGAAGCGGCAGGTCGAAGCGTCCGCCAAACCTGCGGCTACAGTTGCCTCGAGCGTCCCTGAGAAACAGAAGCTTGATGCTGCGCCTCCAGTAGTCGAGACGCCGGCGCCACCGAAACCGGATCGGCCAATTGAGAAACCCGCGTCCCCGGTTCCCGTAACTGAAAGGCCTGAGCCGAAACCAGTTCCTCCTCCGGTCGTTGTTCCTGCGACTACTGTTCATCCGACTGTTACTCCTGCAATCGCCGCTCCTCCGACAGTGGCGCCCGTCGCGGCGGCGACACCGGAGTCAAAGCCACCAGCGTCGGTTCCACCGAAGCCCGCGATTCCAGCCCCGAGCCCGCAACCAGCACACCCTGCTGCGGTAACCCCACCACCACTCTCGCGCCGTGAGATGCCGCCAGCCGCAGCTCCACCGTCCCCGGCCTTGCCGGCTTCACCAGCGGTGATGCCGCCACCGCCGGTCGCTCGCGTGACAGCTCCACCGGACTATGCAGCGTTTCGCGCGAGCTCGTCCGCTCCGCCCAGCTTTTCTACACCCGTTTCGTCGCCGCCTCACAAAACGTCCGGGCAGCGCATGAAGTCCGTATTCGCGCTCGAAGAACTACTTGGCAGGAATTGGTTTGTCAAGATCGGCATCACCCTCATCGTGCTTGGAGTCGCGCTCTGGGGCATCACAAAGCTCGGCCAGCTCGGCCCTCTGGGGAAAGTAGCGCTCTCTTACCTGGTGTCTCTTGCACTCCTCGGCGGCGGCATCTTCCTGGAGAAGCGCGACCGCTACCGCCTGTTTTCCTACCCATCTATCGGGGGTGGATGGGCGCTTCTATTCTTCACCACTTACGCGCTGAATCACGTAGCGGCAATGCGCGTTCTCACTTCGTTCGACGCCGACCTCGTTCTCATGCTCGGCGTCGCCCTCGCCATGGTGTTACACACGCTGCGTTACCGCTCGCAGGTTGTCACGGGGATGGCCTTCCTGCTGGGCTATTGGACCGTCTCGCTCAGCAACGACGACGTCTACAGCCTCTCGGCGGGAGTGATCCTCGCGATCAGCCTGGTCATCATCGTCCTGAAAATGGGATGGTACGAACTCGAAATCTTCGGCATCCTCTCAGGCTACGCCAATCATATTTACTGGCTGTACCGCCTGCTCGGTCCTGAAGGCGCCTCAGGGCACAGCTTCCCGGAATACCACCCCAGCACTGCCATTCTCTTGTTCTATTGGATTACCTATCGCATCTCCTACGTTATTCGCCGGCCGAAATCGTCGCGCGACGAACATATCTCCACAGTTGCCGCTCTGGTCAATACTCTGCTGCTGCTCGGAGCTCTGAAGTTCCAGTCGGTGCGCCCGGATCTCGCATTCATGGCACTTCTGATCATCGGCGCGGTCGAGTTCACGGTTGGGCAGCTACCCCAGATTAGACGCCGCCGCGAAGCGTTCGTCGTCCTCTGCGTTCTGGGCACAGCTCTCATGGTTGCGTCGGTTCCCTTCCGTGGTTCCAACAACAACCCCGTCATTCTGTGGCTGATCGGCGCGGAAGTATTTCTCGCAGCCGGCGTCGCCGTCGGCGAGGTCGTCTTCCGCCGCCTGGGACTGGGCATCGGTCTACTGGTTGGCCTGCACCTGATCGGAATCGATTTTCAGCAGCTCATGGTCGCCCGCCGCATCAACGACGATGTCGTTCTTGCCGCCGGAGTCATCTTCGGCCTCTGCGCCGCAGTCTTCTATTTGAACGCGCTTTTCGTCGGTTATCGATGGAAGAAATTCTTCGACGATGTGCCGGATGCGCCGCTGCTCAACGCTCATTCCTATCTCGGAGCGTTCGCCGCCGCTTCAGCCGCATGGGCGCTGTGCTCCGGAGACTGGACCGCCGTCGCCTTCGCCGCGATCATGCTGACACTCGCTTTCCTTGGACGACAGTTGAAGTCGTTCCATCTGCAATTGCAGTACGGAGTACTCGGCCTGCTGTCGCTGGTTCGCGTAGTCGTGGTCAACCTGCACAGCGAAATCCCGCAATACACGCACGTCCGCGAGCGCCTCATCACCTTGCCCATTGTCGCCGCGGCTTTCTATCTCACCGCCTATTTCACATCGAAGTCAGCGGTGGCCAACGGCTATAACCGCCGACTTTTTCGCGGGCTCTTCGCTCTCGCAGGCACAGCGTTAATCACCGCGCTCATCTACTACGAAGTTCCGGAACTCTGGCAGCCCGTGGCGGCGATTGCATTCGCCGTGCTCCTGCTCGAGGTTGGCCAACGGATCGGCTATCCCATGTTGGCGTGGCACACCCATCTTTTGGCAAGCCTGTCGGGGCTCGCCGCCTTGACTGCCGACGCAAACGGCGCCCAGCACTGGCACGACATTCCGCTGCGCGCTTTGTCTGCACTGGCGGTCGTCGCCGGGGCCTATTGGATTGCTCACCGCATCAATTTGCCGAACACGGCGCACGCAAGCTTCGCACGCATCGTATACACCTGGGCCGGCACGGGCCTGATGGTCTGGGTGCTCAACGAAGCCGTCCCCGCGCCCTGGATCGCCGTCTCGTGGATTATTTTTGCTGTCGCTCTCGCGCTAGTCATGCGCGGGATTGGTTATCGTCAACTCGGTTGGCAGGCGAATGCCGTGGCAGCGTGTTCGCTCATGCGCGCTTACCGATTTGATCTCGACCTGGGCCAGTCGTTGTGGCCTGGAGTTTCACTGCGGCTGATTACTATTTCAATCGTCGCTGCGGGCCTCTACTTTCTGTCGCGCAAATCGACGCCGCCCGATTCCGATTCCGAATCTCGCAGCGCCGTCGCGTACCTGCACACAACGGCCGCCACATCCCTGCTCGCCCTATTGGCCTGGCATGAAGCACCCACCGCATGGCTGGCAACGTTGTGGGCGATATTCGCGCTCGTGCTTGTGCTGATCGACCGCCGCTTTGAGCTTGAAGATCTCCGCTGGCAGGCCCACGCCCTCGCCGCACTCTCCATGGCCCGCGCCGTGACCGTGAATCTGTATGTAGCCGGCACCTGGCACGGCATCAGCGTCCGCTTGCCCTCGCTGGCCATTGTTGCAGTCATCTTCTACGCGCTGGCGCAGCTCATCCGCATGCCGGAAGACCTGCGCCGGCGCGAATTTCACCACATCTATTCGTGGGCTGCGTCGGCCCTGCTTTCAATGCTTCTGTGGCATGAGTTGCAGGCGTTGAGCATTGCCGTGGGTTGGGCCGTCTTCGGCCTGCTGCTGTTCGAGTACGGCCTGTGGCGCAAGATCCGGCAGTTCCGCTTCCAGGCCTACATGGCACTGGCCGCGGCATTCGGCCGAATCTTCTTCGCCAATCTTACGGCCGAGACTCCCGGCGAATTCTGGGGACCGCGCATTTACACCGTGCTCCCCATTACTCTGATCTTGTTCTTCGTGTACACCCAACTCGGGCCAGAGGACGTCGCCGCCCGCGACGATCGCGGATTGCATTTCGACTCGCTGATCGCTTACCTGGGCACCGCCACGGTCATTGCTCTTCTGTATTTTCAGTTCGCCAATGAATGGTTGGTCACGGCCTGGGCGGTTGTGGTCTTCGTCCTTTTCGGAATCGCGCTCGCGCTTGATCGTCCCATCTTCCTGCATCAGGCTCTGCTTCTAACACTGGGCGCATGCGCCAGGGGCGTGATGTACAACCTCTTCGGCGCCAGCTATTTCACTGGCACAGACTGGACTGGCAGATACCTCGTGCTCGGCTCCGGCATCGCCGTTCTGCTAGCGTGCCTGCCGTTCGCCTTCCAGTGGCGCGCGCGCTACAAGACTCAGCCTTCCAGCAACTGGATCGCAGGCATCGCGCGTCATCCCGAGCAATTGATGTTCTTTGCGCCCGTGCTTCTGCTGACGCTGATGCTCGCGCAGAAAATGCGTTCCGGCATGGTTACGGTCGCCTGGGGTCTGGAAGCCCTGGCAATTCTGATCTTCGCCTTCGCCATCAACGAACGCAGCTTCCGGCTGACCGGATTCCTTCTTCTGCTGGCCAGCTTCGCCAAGATGCTGCTGCTCGACATGTGGTCGAGCACATGGACCTGGCCCGATCGCTACATCACCTTCGTGATCGTCGGCATCGCGATGGTCTCAGCGTCATTCCTCTATACACGGTACAGCGAGAAGATTCGGCAATTCTTATGAAGCGTGCTGCTGCCTTTGTGATTGTCCTATCGGTCGGACTGACAGGGCTCTATTTCAGCCAGCGCCGCCACGATCCCACGCCAGTCTCCGCCAGTGCAATCGTGGCCATGGCAGCCGACGCCCAGCGCGATCTAACGCGCGCGCCCATGCGCCTGACGCGCCTTTCCGACGACGAGGAAATCGCAGTTGGTAAAGAGCTTGCTGCACAATATTCCGTCTCTGTCGAGAAGTTGAGCCCGGAAGAACATGCCCTCGAGACTTACCTACAGCGCATCGGAAATTCCGTAAGTCAAAACGCTCACCGGCATCTGCCCTACTCGTTCCATCTGGTGACGAACCGCACCGTGATCAACGGCTTCTCTCTGCCCGGCGGCCCGGTGTACATCGGCGAAGGCATGCTCGACCTGATGACCAGTGAGGACGAACTCGCCGCCGTGCTGGCGCACGAGATCGAACACATCGATCACTACCACTGCGCCGAGCGCGTGCAGATCGAAGCCCAGCTGCGCAACCTGCAGCTCGGCATCGTAGGCTCGATCCTCCAAATCCCGCTTCAGGTCTGGGAAGCTGGCTACAACAAAGACGAGGAACTCGAAGCCGACCGCGAAGGTATCCGCTTGGCGGTACTCAGCGGATACTCCCCGTACGGCGCCGTCAGCATGTTCGAACGCTTCAAAAAACTGAACAACGAATATGTGATTCACGCCGAGAGTCCGGAAGAAGAACTCTCTCAACTGGCCGTTCAAAGCTTGCAAGGATATTTCCGCACCCATCCCCTCCCCTCCGAGCGCCTGGCGCAAGCCAACCGGCTGATCGCCCAGGAGGGCTGGCAGAACCGCAAAGCGCTGCGGCCTTTCCGCGTGGAGTACGTAGTGAAAAACGGAGAGGTCGTCCAATAAGAGGCATCAAGCAAAAGGATTTCTAAGTGGAGGGAGCGAGGGTGAAACAGGGATGATCCGGGCAAACCTTGGTAACAGTTACTGCAGGGGGCACTCTGAGCAGAGGAGCGAAAACAATGGGCGCGCGCTGACGAAATGGAGGCGCAACGGGTGCGCGCGCCCAAGCCCAGGAAAACTTTCTACAGAAGACCTTGCGACCGGAACCGTGTAACGGGGTCTATTACAGCTTGCCGCTTGAAAATCCAGCGGGCCACCGCGAAGCCTAACGCCGCGTACAGCAGATGTACTTTTTTCATATACGCCCCCCAACATTCCGGATCGACTTCATTGATCCTCAGGGGAGGAACCTCAATGTCTCTATCGTCACAATAGCAACCCGCCCTCACCCGAACAAGGCACAACCGTGCTATGGAAGTGGCACGGAAGTAATAGGAAGTAACGCGAAGGAAAGCGGCGGGAAAAGACGGGCTCCCGTGTCTGGTGTCATCTGCCAGACATGGGGACTATGCTGCGAGCCCTTTCCGGGCCGTCAGGTACAAAAGTTAGGAATCGAAGCGAATCAATCAGTGCGCCGGAATCTCATCCTCCGTCGCGCGCCCCGCCGGCGGCACCACTACCGTCGACAAGCTGCCCTCCGCCGTCAACTTCTGAAATGCGGCTAGATCGCGGCGCTGCAAGTCCTCCCATCGCCCGATGAGTTCCCCACTATTCCGCTTCAGCTTCTCGAATTCTTTCTGTTCGGCTTCGGTCGGCGCCGAGTCCGCGTTGCCCACATCCATCGCAAGAAACGCCAGCTTCGCATCCAGTTGCGGAGGATACGCCAGCGAGTCTTCGTTGGCACTGATCGTCAGATTGATGAGTTCCTCGCGCACCGCAAGCAGCTTCTTCTCCAGATCGTCCGCGGCGCTGGCAATCGTCTTGGTGCTGGCATTCTCCGGCAACCGCCGTTTCAGTCCTGACAACTGCGAGCGCACGTCCTGAATCTGGTTCACCGCATCGTAAACCCGGCTCAATTCGTCGCGCGTCTGCAGCAGCAGATTCAGCTGCTGCTCCAAGTCAGCCTGGCTGACTTGCACCCGCGGATCCAGCTTCAAATCAAACGACGCCGTCTGACTCTGATTACCCACCGTCAACCGCACTCCATAGTGACCGGGCACAGCCACCGGGCCGTGCGCTCCCGACCCATACGCCCAGAGATAATATCCCGGAAGGTGATGCGCCTCGTCATAGCGCAAATCCCACACAAACCGGTTCAACCCGGCGTCCGGTTTAAGTTGCTTCTCCGGCTTCTTGTCGTCGGGATCAGGCGGTTCTTCCAGCGTGTTGTACTCGGCGCTCGAATATTTGCGAATGACTTTTCCCGCCGCGTCAAGGATTTCGATTTTCGCCTCGGTCTCCGCTTTCGGCGCATCTTTCAGGAAGTAATAAATCACCGCGCCTGCCGGAGGATTCTGTCCCGTCCGTTTCGAAGGATGCCGGTCCCCGTCCGCTCCCGCCTGAATCCGGTAAGCTGTCGCCGGCGCATACAGGAATGCGTCCTTCTTCGCGATGTCATCGCTATACTGCCGCAGCGGAGACAGATCATCGAGAATCCAGAACGCCCGCCCGTGCGTCGCCACAACCAGGTCGTTATCCTTTATAACGAGGTCATGCACCGGCGCGGTCGGAAGATTCAGTTGCAGCGCACGCCAGTTCGCTCCGTCATTGAACGAAACGTAAACACCAGTTTCCGTTCCGGCATAAAGCAGCCCGCGCTTCTTCGGATCTTCGCGCACCACCCGCACAAACGCGTTATCCGGAATTCCCTGCCCCAGCTTCGTCCAGGTCTTGCCGTAGTCGCTGGTCTTATAAATGTAAGGACGCAGATCGTCGAACTGGTGCCGATCCACGGCCACATACGCCGTCCCGGCATCATGCTTGGACGCATCAATCTGGCTGATACGACTCCACTCCGGCATGTCTTTCGGGGTGATGTTGGCCCAGGTTTTCCCTTCGTCCTGCGTGAGCTGAATCAGACCGTCGTCGGTCCCCACCCACAGCATTCCCTTCGTAATCGGCGATTCCGCCAGCGCAAAAATTGTGTCGTAATATTCCGTGCCTGAGTCGTCGATCGTAATATCGCCGCCCGAAACTTTCTGCTTCTGCTTATCGTTGCGCGTCAAGTCCGGACTGATGGCCTGCCAGTGCATCCCGCCGTCAGTAGTCTTAAACAGCTGCTCGCCGCCGTGATACAGCGTGTTCGGATCATGCGGCGAAAGCATGACCGGCGCAGTCCATTGGAAACGATGTTCCAGGTTCGCAGCTCCGTACGCGTCGGAAAGTTCAGGCATCTCGGTAATCGACTTCACCTGCCCAATGTGCCGGTCATAGCGCGTGATGTTTCCCTGATAGTCAGCCGCGTAAACAATATTCGGATCCCGCGGATCGGGAGCAATGTAGCCCGCCTCGCCGCCGCCCACGTCGTACCAGTCGCTGTGGCCGATCGATCCATCGTCGCTCCGGCTGACGATCGCAACCGTCCCGCTATCCTGCTGCGCTCCATATACGCGGTAGGGCGTCACGGTGTCAGTAGTGACGTGATAGAACTGCGCGGTCGGCTGATTATCCTGCGGACTCCAGGTCTTGCCCCCATCGAGCGTCACCGTCACTCCGCCGTCGTTCGAAGCGATCATGCGCCGCGTATTCTGCGGATCGATCCATAACCCATGGTTGTCGCCATGCGGTACATGGACCTTATTAAACAAGTGTCCGCCGTCGGTCGACTTGTAAGACTCGACGTTCATGATGTAAAGAACATTTTCATCGCGCGGGTCGGCAATCACGTGCATGTAATACCACGGACGCTGCCACAAACTGTGATCCGGATTCACCAGCTGCCAAGACTCGCCGCCATCGTCAGAGCGATACAGCCCGCCATCCGGATTGTGAGCCTCGATCAACGCATACACGCGGTCAGAATTCGCGGCCACGGCAACGCCAATTTTTCCGTACGGTCCCTTGGGCAGCCCATGCTCCTCAAGTCGCTTCCACGTTGTGCCCCCGTCGTTCGACCGGTAAATGCCGCTGCCCGGACCTCCACTCGCCATACTCCAAGACGTGCGTCGCGCCTGCCACAGAGCAGCAAAAATAATGTCGGGATTATGCGGATCAAAAGCAACGTCAATGCCGCCCGTGTTCTCGTCTTTGTAAAGAACTTTCTCCCAGGTCTTTCCGCCGTCAGTAGTGCGGAAAATGCCGCGCTCCGCGTTCGGCCCGTAGGGATGCCCCAGCGCAGCCACAAACACAATGTCAGGATTCGTGGGATTCACAATGACCTTGCCGATGGCCCGGGAATCTTTCAAACCAACGTTCGTCCAGGTCTTGCCCGCGTCGAGCGAGCGGTAAACGCCGTCGCCATGCGAAATGTTTCCGCGAATGCACGCTTCGCCCGTTCCCACGTAAACAATATTGTGATTGGAATTCGCCACCGCGACGCTTCCAATGGCCGATGTGCCCTCCTTGTCAAACACCGAAGACCAGGTCATGGCGCCGTCAGTCGATTTCCACACCCCTCCGCCGGTCGCGCCGAAATAGTACGTCGTCGGATCGCCCGGAATTCCCGCCGCCGTCAGCGACCGCCCGCCGCGAAACGGCCCGATCAGCCGATACCGCATCCCCTTAAACGCCTTCTCTTCAGGCTTGTCCGCTTCGGAGCCGGCGGAATCGCTCGCAGCCGTAGCCAGCGCCGTCTGCGCAGCGGGCGCAGCTTTCGACGCCTTCTCCGTTTTGGTTTGTCCGGGTGCGGCGATGACGAATCCGCCAGCAAGAAAGACTGCGAACAGCAACCGGACAGCGAGCGAAGTGTTCCTGCAAATGCTGTTGGGGCCGACCATGTTCAGGATTGACATGTTCAGGATTGATCTCCAAGGGAAGAAATGAACGAACGGCTATGGTAATCCAGCCGAGGCTCGCTGCAAAGGGCCGTCAGTGATCCAGGCGAGGCCCGCACTCTAGCTCATGCGCCCGAAAAGCGGAATCACTTTTTAGATATCAGAATCTTCTTGGCCGCTTCCAACTCCTTGCGCTTTGCCTCATCCATCTTGGGATACGCCAGGTTCAGCGATTCCAGGGTCTCCACGACCACCGTCGACACCACCAGCCGTGTGAACCATTTATTGTCTGCCGGAACCACGTACCACGGCGCTTGCTCGGTCGCCGTATTTTCGATCATCTCTTCATAAGCCTTCTGATAATCATCCCAATATTTACGTTCGTGAATGTCGGCCGCCGAGAACTTCCAGTTTTTCTCAGGCTGGTCGAGCCGAGCCAGGAAGCGACGTTTCTGCTCCTTCTTCGAAACGTGCAGAAAAAACTTGCGGATCACCGTCCCGCTCCGGGCCATGTGCTTCTCAAAGCAGCGAATGTCTTCAAAACGCTCGTCCCAAACATTCTTGCCCACCAGCGAGGGCGGAGTCCGCTGGCTCTTCAGAATTTCCGGATGCACTCGCACCACCAGCACCTCTTCGTAATACGACCGGTTGAAGATGCCGATATGCCCGCGCTCGGGCATAACGCGCGTCGTGCGCCACAGAAAATCGTGCTGCAGTTCCGGCTCCGACGGAGCTTTGAACGAGTAGACCTGACAGCCCTGCGGATTCACTCCTGACATCACATGCTTGATGATGCCGTCTTTTCCGGCCGCGTCCATGGCCTGAAATATCAGAAGCAGCGCCCAGCTGTTCTGGGCATAGAGCTTGTCTTGCAGCTCCGCCGTGCGTGCAATCCCCTCCTGCAACGCCTCGGCCGCGTGCTCTTTAGATTTCCAATGCCCCGTAGCGGCCGGATCACAGTCTTTCAGTCGAAAATGCTTGCCGCTCTCTACGCAGAAGGTATTGGCCAACTTACCTTTCTTCATTTTCGCAGCTGCTCCTTGCAATCAGCTTAACGTACGTACATTTCTGTCAACAATGTTCCTGCAGGAACATTTTTTCCACAGGGTAGAAAAGCGAAGAAAAAGTTAAACTCCAACTGGCTTCGCGGTCACAACCGGCAGTTTCGCCTGCTGCCAGGCGTCGAATCCGCCAACTACGTTGATCACGTTTTTGAACCCCGCGCGTTGCAGCAGGCTGCTCGCAATCATGCTGCGATATCCACCTTTGCAATGCACCGCAATGGGCGCATCCAGATCAATTTCTGGCGGAGAGACTTTGAAATTGTCGAGCGGCCACCAGTGCGCATCCTCAATGTGTCCCGCATCCCACTCCGGCTCGCGCCGCACGTCGAGCACTTGCACGTCGTGCGATTTCAACCGCACGCACAGTTCGTCTGCCGTAACCTGTGAAATGGTTGCCAGAGGAAATCCAGCCTGCTTCCACGCGGCAACGCCGCCGGCAAGATAACCATTCAGCACTTCAATGCCAACTCTCGTCAATCTAAGCCGGGCCTCTTCCAACTGCGCGTTCGATTCGTCATCATCCGACGCCGCAATCAGCACAGGATGCGCCGTGAGCCCCAGCACCGTACCTGCCCACGAGGCAAATTGCCCAGACAGCGCAATGTTCACCGCTCCCGGCACATGCCCGGCGGCAAACTCCTCCGCGGGACGCACATCAAGCGCGATTTCATCCGCGCCCAGCATGCTCTTCAACTCGCAGGGAGTGATCGCCCGTAGCGGCAGCAGATCCGCCAGCGCCGCGGCTCCGGTGCGGTTGATCTCTGCGTCCTTCAGAAAATATTCCGGCCGCGCAGGAAGATTGCTGGTCAGCTGCGCAACGAACTCTTCCCTGCTCTTAATCTGCAGCGCATAGTTCGTCAGCCGCTCCGTGCCAATCGTCGACGAACGCTCCGCCCGCATATTTTTCCCGCACAGAGAGCCGGCGCCGTGCGCGGGATAGACCAGCACACTGTCAGCCAGCGTCAGCAACTTGTGGTGCAGGCTGTCATACAGCAGGCCCGCCAGTTCCGCGGGCGTGTGCCGTGGCGACAGGTCAGGTCGGCCCACGTCACCAATGAATAGTGTGTCCCCGGTTAGAACAGCCCACGGCGCGGGAGATTTTTCCCGATCGGTCACGACCAGGCAGATGCTCTCCGGCAGTGTGCCCTGGCGTTTCCAGCACGCGGATCGTCGCCTGCCCAAACTCCAATTCAAATCCGTCGCGCACCGCAACGTGAGGAAACGTCGCTCCAGCCTGCGCGCCCATATAGATAGTCGCGCCCGTGCGCGCCGCCAATTCTTTGTGTCCGGAAACGAAGTCGGCGTGCAGATGACTCTCAAAAATATGCCGGATCGTAACCCCGTGCTCCTCGGCGGCCTTCAAGTACAACTCCACATCCCGCTGCGGATCGACCACAACCGCTTCCCCGTCCAGAAGCCAGCAGGTAGGAAGCGTGCGCCAGGCAGCCCAGATAGAACTGTTCGAAGTCCATGAAGAAGCCCCCAAGGTCGTTTCAGATGCTAGAACAATTCGGAGGTTAATGCTACGGGAGAGCGCCAGCAGAGGCAGCAGACTTACGCCGGAAGAGGCGTGATGAATTCCAGCCCAAAACAGAAACCACTGCGGAAGCGCACGATGGCCGGCAGCCGCGAAGGAGCGGGAGTATCAAACTCAATTTCCAGCAGATCGCCCGGATTGAGCAGGATTCCGGCATACAAAAACATGCCGCCTTCGCTCATCTCAGTACCCCGGCCCTCGACCACGGTCGTCGAAAAGCCTTTGGAAGTCACCACGCGGACGGGCATGTCGATGGGAAGGCGAGTCCACCGGCGCATCTTGTCGGAATTCGGCATCACTGGCAATCATCACCGCTATGGCGGTTTTCTTCAAATTACTAAGGTGAAATGATCTTGAGTTCGAGGTACAGGGGAAGCCTAGCGCTTCGGGCAGAGTTGCCTAGATTTTGAAGGTTTCAGCGCCGCCTGAATTGTCGGAAATGAGCTTTGCCATCTTCACAAATAGATGGCGGGGACGACCGGGACTCGAACCCGCGGCCTCGGCCGTGACAGCGCTCTGTGATTAAGCTTTTCAACGACTTAACAGAACCGCGGTGACTGCCAAAGTTCGCGAAATTCGTATAAGACGTCGCACTTTGTGGGTTGGATTGTGGGTTGAGAATTTACCACCGCGCTCCGATTTTATCGCTCCAGATCAGTTGGAGGATCGTGGAGGACTCGCATCGAAATACTGGGCGGCGCGGCCACTCTGCGGATATGCTGGCGGCAAAGGCGGGAAACGGTTGGGGGTTGAACCGGAGATCCGGAGCTATTCTGCCGGGTCGTAATTCAGGTTTTGTCCGAGCCATCGCTCGACTTCGCCCATGCTCATTCCCTTGCGCCTGCTGTAGTCGGCGACCTGATCGCGGTCGATCTTGCCGAGGCTGAAGTATCGCGATTCGGGATGGGCAAAGTAGAGTCCACTCACGCTCGATCCGGGCCACATCGCAAACGATTCCGTGATCAGCATCCCCGTATTCGCCTGCACATCGAGCAAACGCCAAAGCGGACCTTTTTCCGTGTGATCCGGGCACGCCGGGTAGCCCGCGGCGGGCCTGATGCCACGATATTTCTCTTGAATCAGGTCCGCGCTGCTCAACCGTTCACCGCACCGCCATAACCCCATTCATCACGTACTCGTTTATGCAGGCATTCAGCGAAGGCTTCTGCCAAGCGATCAGCAATGGCCTCGGCCATGATTGCGTTGTAGTCGTCGTGCCTGGCTCTGAACGAGTCGCGCAGCTCCTTCAGGCCGATACCGCTGGTTACCGCGAACGCGCCAATATGATCGTGCAAACCCAATTTCTTCGGCGCAATAAAGTCGGCGAGCGACCGGCACGGTTCGGCGCCCTCCTTATTTGATTGCTGGCGGAGGAAATGGAAGTGTTCGAGAACCTTTTCGCGCGTGTCATCCGCGTATAGCTCGACATCGTCGTCTGTCGCGCTGGCGTTAAAGAAACCGTAAACGCCTCGCGCCGTGATCAATTTCTTTTCAATAATGACATCGAGGAGTGCGTTGCCTTCGCTAAATACCTGGCGGGCCTGGGTGCCGTGCTCTGGGTGTTCAAGAATCCGGGGATAAATACCCTTCAGTCCCCAGGTATGGAAGAACGGGCTCCAATCGATGAACTCGCGCAGTGTCGCCAGCGGAAAGTTGTCAAGCACGCGCACGCCTGTGAAGGAAGGCTTTGGCAGATCCTCCTCGCGCCATTCGATCGGAGTTCGCCTTTTGCGGGCTTCCACAAGCGAAACAACGGTAAGCTTGGGTGCGGAGTGGGCTTTGCGCAATGCCTCGTAATCGGCGCGATGCTGTTCGACAAACGCAGATTTACCCTCGTCGCTTAGAAGGCTTGTCGTGACGGGCACTGCCCGGCTGGCGTCGAGGATATGGACCACGGGTTCGCTGTAGTGGGGCGCGATTTTGACGGCCGTATGGGCCCGGCTCGTCGTTGCCCCGCCGATAAGCAGCGGCAACTTGAAACCCTGACGCTCCATCTCGCGAGCCACATGGACCATCTCGTCTAGAGACGGAGTGATCAGCCCACTGAGTCCGATCATGTCAGCCTTTTCCGCCTTGGCGCGTTCGAGGATCCTTTCGCATGGGACCATCACCCCCATGTCTATGACCTCATAGTTGTTGCAGGCGAGTACGACACCGACGATGTTCTTGCCAATGTCGTGAACATCGCCCTTGACCGTCGCCAATACGATTTTTCCTTGCGCTTTGACGACTTCGCCCGCCGCCGCTCTGGCTTCCTTCTCGGCTTCCATGAACGGCGTCAGGTGTGCCACGGCCTTCTTCATCACGCGAGCAGACTTGACCACCTGCGGCAAGAACATCTTGCCGGCACCGAATAGATCGCCCACCACGCTCATGCCGGCCATGAGCGGACCTTCGATAACCAGCAGAGGACGCCCCAGCTGGACGCGGGCTTCTTCGGCGTCAGCTTCAATGTATGTGTCGATGCCTTTGACCAGCGCGTGGGAAAGGCGCTCCTCGACCGTGCCGCTGCGCCACTCTTCGGCCTTCTTTTCGTTTACCGCCTTGCCGATGCCCTTCAACTTTTCGCCGTAATCTACCAGCCGCTCCGTCGCGTCAGGACGGTGGTTCAGCAGCACATCCTCAACTAACTCCTTAAGTTCCGGCTCAATCTCCTCATAGACCTCGAGCATTCCCGCATTCACAATGCCCATGTCCATGCCGGCCGCGATGGCGTGGTAAAGAAACGCGGAGTGAATCGCTTCGCGTACCTTGTTATTACCCCGAAAGCTGAACGAGATGTTGGAGATGCCCCCGCTTACTTTCGCGTGCGGCAGGTTGGCTTTGATCCAGCACGTGGCGTTGATGTAGTCGACCGCGTAGTTGTTGTGTTCCTCCATCCCTGTGGCAACGGTGAGGATATTGGGATCAAAGATGATGTCTTCGGGTGGGAGGCCGACTTCATCAACGAGAATGTGATAGGCGCGCTCACAGATTCGAATCTTATCGTCGTAAGTCGCAGCTTGTCCGCGTTCATCGAACGCCATAACCACTACGGCCGCTCCGTATTTCAAAACCTTCGCAGCGTTCTGGCGGAACTTTTCTTCGCCTTCTTTCAGCGAAATTGAGTTGACGATACCTTTGCCCTGCATACACTTCAGGCCGGCCTCGATGACCTCCCATTTCGAGGAGTCCACCATGAAGGGCACCTTGGCGACTTCCGGCTCACTTCCCAGCAACTGCAGGAAGCGCGTCATGGCCGTGACGCCGTCGATCATGCCTTCGTCCATGCAGATGTCGAGGACATTCGCTCCATTCTCGACCTGCTGGCGAGCGACGCTTACCGCTTCTTCATATTTGCCGTCTTTGATGAGTTTCGCGAACTTCGGGGAACCGGCGACATTGGTCCGCTCGCCGATCATGATGAAGACGCCGGCCTGCTGGGTGAAAGGTTGCGATCCCGAGAGACGGAGTGGTTTCGCCTTCGTGGGTTCGGCCACGCTGGTCTTCTCTGATTCGCTCACGTTTGACTCGCTCACGCGCGACTCTCAAACTGGCCGGCGTAGGATTCTTCAGAATGAGCCTGGCGCCACTTTCGTGGAGGCTGGCCTTCGAGCGCCTTCGCGATCGCCGCAATGTGCTCCGGAGTGTTCCCACAGCAGCCGCCGGCGATATTAATCAATCTTCCGCGCGCAAAGTCGCCCAGATAACGGGCCATGTCTTGCGGCCCCAGATCGAAGCCGGTTTCCGAGAGAGGATTGGGCAGACCGGCATTCGGATAGCACGAGATCGCCACGTCCGCTTTTTCCGAGAGTTCCTCCAGAAACGGATACATTAGGTCGGGACCGAGCGAGCAGTTGAGTCCCACCGACAACGGCTTCACGTGCCGCACCGCATTCCAAAATGCTTCCGTCGTTTGCGCCGAGATCATCGTTTCGCCGCCACGCCCCACTGCCGCCGAAATCATGACGGGAAATTCCTTGCCGTCTTTATCGAATACTTCACGGATGGCGACGAGCGCGGCCTTGGCGTTGAGCGAGTCAAAGATGGTCTCGACCAAGAGGAGGTCTACGCCACCCGCGATGAGAGCCTGCACCTGTTGCGTATAAGCAGCTTTCACCTGATCGAAGGTGACCACCCGAAAGCCTGGATCGTCGGCATCGGGCGAGTTCGATAAAGAAACTGTCAGCGGCCCAATCGCTCCCGCTACGAACCGCTGGCGCGAGGTTGCGGTTCCGATGCGATCGGCCCATTCTCGGCACTGCTGCGCCGATTGTTGGTTGATGTCCCAAGCCAATTCGCCCAGGAAGGAATCTTCAATCACCTTCTGGTAGAACGCGGGGTCCTTGCGGCCGCCAAGCTCCCGCGGATCGGCCACAAAGAACTCGCTCTGGGTGATGCTGGTGGCTCCGAAGGTGTTGGTCTCGATGATGTCCGCCCCAGCTTCCAGAAACCGGCGATGGATGTCGCCAATTATTTCTGGCTTAGTGAGCGAAAATAGATCACCATTGTTCAGAAGGCTCTTCGTCGCGTCCTTGAATCTTTCTCCTCGTATATCCGCTTCCGTCATGCCGTAGGTGCGGATGGTCGTGCCCATCGCCCCGTCGATGATGGCAATTCGACTATCGAGGATCTTTTCCAGCGCGTGATTGTGCATGGTCTTCATGTATCTTTGATGACTTTGGGGATTCTTCGACTCAGCCTAAAGTCCGCGATATTGTCGAGGCAATACGCGCGTCTTCATATTATAGCGATGGGACTGTACCCGGCCTCTGGCGGGTGTAATCACTGAGGTAATCGTGATAGCGTTGAAGGTACGCGTCGCAAAGATGCTCGACTGACTTTTGAGCGAAGTTCGCAGAGGATGCAGCCAAGAATCTGTACGGAGAATTGAAAAGAGTGCAATCCACGGCGATTCGAACACACACCGGCCGAATGCCCTTCGTCGCAGCGGGCGCCGTCACAGGCATTGGCAGTCTGCCTCTTACGTCTGCCGCATCGGCGATTCGTTCCGTTGCGGAGTTCTCACCGGAAATTCCTTTCTGGCCGCAATTGCCCCAAGTCTCAGAACGAGAGAGTATCGTCGGCCAGGGCCTCGGTATTGTCGAGCACCTGATTGAGCCTCGTAATGAAGGCTACGGTTATCAGGTGAAGCAAGGTCAGCTCGATTCGATTCTCGAAATGCTCCACCGGAGTATCGGGGAGTTGGCGCCGGCAAACGCGGCAGGCTTCGGCGCATTCGAAGAAGCGTTATCGTCCGGTCTGTTCCGCTCCGCCGTCGCGGTCAAGGGGCAGATCGAGGGCCCAATCACATTGTCGGCGTATCTGTTCCACAACGGCCGCCCCTTCCTGGCCGATCCGACGCTTTTTTCGGCCATCGCATTTCATATCTCGCAGATCATCGGCTGGCAGATTGATCGCTTGAAATCAGCAGGCCTGCCCGTGCTGCTGTTTGTGGATGAACCAGCTTTGTGCCTGGATGCGTCAATCGTGAACGCAGTCCCAGAAGAACAGCGGCTCAACGCATTGGCGGCCACGCTGGAAGGCGCTCGCATTCGCGGAGCTTATGCCGGACTGCATTGCTGTGCAGCGCATCCCATCGAACGTATGTGTCGCGTGCAGCCAGACATCATCTCGTTCGACGCCCACGAAGGACTTGATTCGTTCTTCACCGATTGGCATGCGCTGGACTTCATGCAACAGGGTGGAACGGTTGCTTATGGAATAGTCCCCACACGTCCCGGCGTGAATGCCGTAGATTCCGCGAGCATCTTCCTTCGCTGGCTAAAAGCGGCGTCTCTGGCTGGTGATCCCCAAAAGTTTGCCCAGCGCGCGATGATCACAGCGACCTGCGGACTGGGGCTGCTTGATACTTCCGCGGTTGCCGAATCATTCGAAGTCGCACATAGCGTCAGCAAACTGATCCGGTCACTGGCGGGTTCTCCGGAACTCGAAGAAGAAGTAGCAGTCGAAACCTAGCCCCGATTTCCCGACGTTTGATACTACGAAAAGCAACACTGCGCGAGCATCCTTTTTTGCCTGCGAGGAATACTCGTTGCCGATACAGTTGCATTCGAGCCGAATAATCTCGTATCTGCTTCCTTCGATGTAGTTTCAATCTGGAAGTCTAGGTCCGCTGTGGACAGTCTTGTAAAACCCAACCTCTCAAGCTGGGCGGGGAAAGCATCCTCCTGAACGTGAACTACGATGTGATCACTATCAGCACGTTTGAAGAAAGGGGGTGTTGTTCTCATAAACGATGGGAGTCATCCGGTCGAGCGCGGCTCGATCTCCCTCGCTCCAGGCTCGAAGCAACCCCCTCATTTCCGTATCTGCAGGATCCGGCGCGGTTTGGTCCACGGGCTGCTCTGAGTCGCTCACACGCCCCTCGCACGGGAATCATACCTTGCCTAGCCTCGCTCTCCAACGAAGTCATGAAACCGGACACAAAGGCTCGGCGCCCCGTTATCAGTTCGGCAACTTCATCGCAGACAGGAGCGTCTCAAACCTTGGCTCGCTGCGCAACGGATCGAATTCGGGTGTAACTCGTGCGGCTTGCATATCGGCTGAACGTTCGTGGACGGCTTTTTCGAACCAGTCAAGCGCCTGGGACTTGTCGCCAAGCCCCAGGTAGACCACGCCGAATGCCCACGGGCTCACATACCTATGTCGAGACTCAGCTAGCAAGCTGTGCAGCTGGGCATTTGCTTTGGCCCGGTCGCCAGATAGTCCATACGCATAGGCCAGAATAGGCGAAATGACTTGGCTGCCGGGATTGATACGATGTGCGGTTTCCAGATCGGCGATGCCTTCTCGATATTTACCTTCCAGCAAGAGCGCTTTGCCGCGCCATAGGTAGGCCTCGGAGAACCCCGAATCCACCGCGAGCACTTCGCTCAGTTGCTGATAAGCCTCGTCGTAGCGGCGCTCAAAGATCAGGGTCGCACCCCAATCGGTAGCGATGATCCGCGAGCGCGGGTCCAGAGACAGAGCTTGCTGCATCTCGCTATTCGCCTCCTCGAAGTGACCCACCGGCGCCAAATAACCTTCCCCATACCAATGGTGCGCGGTGGCGTAGTTCGGATCCAGTGCAACCGCGAGCTTGAATTCTTTTTCTTCGTCGGCGAAGTTGTATTCACGACCGAGTAACAGCGCTAGCGCGGTATGCGCCTCGGAAAGGTTGGGATCGAGCAGCAGCGCCTGTTTGGCCGCCTTCTTTCCCGCCTCCACGAATTCATCTTTCGGACCGGTGTTGCCCGCGAGGAGAACATAAGTTTGAGCCAGGCCGGCATAGGCCGGAGCATAATTCGGGTCGATGCTGGTGGCCTTTTGGAAGTACTCAATCGCTCGCTCCATGGCAGCCCCGTCACGTTTGTTCCAGAAATACCGGCCTTGCATGTAGTCTTCATAGGCCTCGGGATTGACCGGACGCACCGATTTCAGCAGAGCTCGTTCCTGGGGAGTCAGCGCCACTTGAATTTCCTGGGCGACTGCGCTGGCAACATCTTTCTGCAGACTGAGAATGTCGTGCAGATCACCGTCGTAGCTCTTGGCCCACAGATGTCGATCGAGTGGCGCCTGGATCAATTGCGCGGTGATTCGGACCTGGTTTCCCGACTTCATGACCGTGCCTTCGACTACAGCGTCCACATTCAACTCGCGCGCAATCTCGGCGATAGGTTTGTGTACCCCCTTGTATTGCATGATCGAAGTGCGGGAAATAACGCGCAGGGCCTTGATCTGTCCCAGGTCCGTGATCAACTGATCGGTCATGCCGTCGGCGAAGTACTCCTGAGCCGGTTCGTTGGAGAGATTTTCGAGAGGCAGAACGGCGAGGGAACGGATCGTTGTTGAGAGCGGCGCGCGCGTTGGGGGCGACACGAATCCCCAAGCAAGCCTCCTTATTTTCGGGATAGCGCCCAGGGAAAGCAGTACCAGCAGGAGCGCCAAGGTAGCGGGTCCCCGTACGGCCAATCTGCGAGACTTGGGAGGGGAGAGAGGTATTTGCGGATCTGCGGCTGCGACCGGCGGTTCCACACGCGTCACCGGAGCGATGAAGCGATATCCGCGGCGGGGGACTGTCTCGATGAAGCGGGGGCTGTCGGCCGAGTCTCCGAAAGCTGTTCGCAGCTTGCGGATGGCCGTGTTCAGACCTTCGTCAAAACTCACGTAAGTATCGGCAGGCCAGAGTTGAGTCTGCAGCTCCTGCCGGGTTACCAGTTCTCCCTGACGCTGAAGCAACAACTTCAGAACCCGAAACGGCTGCTCCTGCAACCCTACTTTCCGGCCGCTCTTGCACAGTTCGCCCGCATCAAGGTCGATCTCGAACAAGCCAGTACGCATCGAGCCAAGCTTAGGTTGAGTGCTTTCCATCGGCAGCTTCCAGCCGGGGCCATCATTCTATCGCAAAAAAGGAGTTCATGAAGCCTCGTAACCCCTTATGTCCACTGGTTTTACGAAGTCATGCAGGGTCTAGCGCGAATTCCTTGACCGAAGCGCGGACAGGGGAGAAAGTGGCAGCGACTCTGGGGCAAAGCTCGTAACGGAGGGCGCGGAAAGAAGACACAAAGACATGATAGTTTCCGGCCACGGTTAGCGCCTATGTAAATGAGAGCGACGGGTTTTGACTAGAGCCAATTACTCGTCGCCGCTTGGTTAAGGCAAGTAAGGAAGAAGAACGACTTTTGGAGGATGGCCGTGAAAACCTGGAAATTCTGCGTGCTCCCAGCCCTGGTTCTGTTTCTCAGCTTGTTCTTCGGGATTGCGGTTAACGCCCAAGTCACTCCCAGCGCCGACGCTTACACCAGCAGCGCTGCCTCATCCACCAACTATGGCCCCAAGCCACTGCTCGACGTCGATGGCGCCACGCAAATTTCTTACATTCGCTTTGATCTGGCGTCAATCCCGGCCGGTGCCAGCGTCAGCCAAGCCACGCTGAAGCTTTATGTGAATTCCGTCGTCGCCGCCGGCTCTTTTAACGTGGATTACATTAACGGCTCCTGGGCCGAGAGCACGATCACCGCAGACCTCGCTCCGGCGCTCGGAAGCACGATCGAATCGGGGGTGTCTCTGACCACGGCGGACCGGAATCAGTACATCCTCATCGACATCACACCCGCAGTCGTTGCCTGGCTGGATGGAAGCCAGCCGAATGACGGCGTTGCGCTAGTCGCGAACAGCTCGTTCAACGCCACATTCGACAGCAAAGAGAACACGGCGACCAGCCATCCCGCGGAGTTGGACATCGTGTTCAGCGCCACTGAGGTCGGCAGCACCATCACAGGAGTATCAACCGGTTCAAGCAGCGGCCTGACGGGCGGTGGCACAAAGGGCACGTTGAACCTGAGTCTGAGCACCGCATGCGCCACGAATCAAGTCTTGCAGTGGAACGGCCGCGCCTGGGTCTGTTCGGCGGCAGGCACGGGAACGATCTCCGGCGTGATGGCAGGCACGGACCTGATCGGCGGGGGGAGTGGCGGCAATGTCACTTTGAACGTTGACACGACCAAAGTTCCTCAACTGAATGCAGCCAATACTTTCACCAGCAGCCAAACCGTGAATGGGAACTTGAGTGCGACAGGCGTGGTAAGCGGTAGTGGCTACCAGATCGGGAGCAGCCTGTTTGCCTTCGGCTCGACTATCAACAGCAACGCATTTCTGGGGTTTGCCGGTAATTCCACGATGACCGGTGGCGGCAACACAGCCACTGGCATCCTGGCGCTTCACTTCAATACCACCGGAAGTGGCAATACAGCCGGCGGCGAGAACGCGCTAGTCGCCAACACGACGGGTAACAATAACACGGCCTTCGGTACCGTAGCGCTGAACCAGACCACCTCCGGCTACCTGAATACCGCCATTGGCGAAGGAGCACTTGACACTAACAAGACCGGCACTTTTAACACGGCTTTAGGTGCAGGCGCGGATGTGGGCGACGTTAATCTTACCAACGCCACGGCCATCGGTGCGGAAGCGATCGTCAATATCAGCAACGCCCTGGTCCTGGGTGCGCCCGGCACCAGCGTGGGCATCGGAGTCAGTAACCCCGCCGCTGCCCTGGATGTTCGAGGGGATCAACTCGACACCTACATCGGCAATCCCGGCTGCGGTGCAAATCCGTTTGCCGGCATTGCCTTTGGTGCCGCTGGTTTTCAAAGTTGCCAAAACTACTCCATGGTGGGAGACGGCATCAATACTTATGTTGCCGCTCCGACCGGCACGATTTACTTCCGAACCAACAGAAACGCCCTCACGGCAATGACAATCGACGTCAACGGCAATGTCAACATTGCCGGAAATTTAAGCAAAGGCGGCGGCTCGTTCAAGATCGATCATCCGCTGGATCCGGCCAATAAATACCTCTACCACTCCTTTGTCGAATCGCCCGACATGATGGATGTCTACAACGGGGTTGCGACCCTTGATGCGCATGGCTCGGTTTGGATCACTCTACCAGACTACTTCGAGGCTCTGAATCGAGACTTCCGCTACCAGTTGACTGCTATTGGCGTGCCGGGTCCGAACTTATACATCGTCAAGAAAGTTTCCGGGAACCGCTTCAAGATTGCCGGAGGCAAACCACACGGCGAAGTCTCATGGCAGGTAACCGGAATCCGCCAGGACGCATATGCCAACGCGCATCGCATTCCCAATGCCGAAGAGAAACCTGTGCAGGAGCGCGGAAAGTACTTGCACCCCGAACTGTTCGGCGCGTCGGAGGAACAAGCGATCGGCTATCGTCCATCGCCGTCATCGAGTGCGACTGCTCAAGTTGAGGCCGTGGGGGAAATAGCACTCAGGAAATGATCCCGGCGTGATAGTTTCGCGCGGCCGTCTGCGCCTATCTGTCCGAGGACGGCAGAAAAGAAAGAAGGAAAACGTTTTATGGAAAACACGATCGTCAAGATGCAGGCGGAGGAGATCACGATGATGCAGACACGGGATGCACAAGCGACGCGAGCCAGACCGATCGCCAACGAAGCGTGCCTCTGGACCGCTCTAGTGCTGGCTTTCCTACTCGCGCTCGCTTCGAGCGCCAGCGCGCAATTCACACCCTTATACAGCTTCGGAACCCACGCCGGCGACCCGGCGCACCCCAACTATCCTGGATTTGTCGCTCAGGGCCGCGACGGGAACCTCTACAGCACGTCCTACGATGGAGGAACCGACAATGCAGGTACAGTCTTCAAGGTCACTCCTGCGGGCCAAGTCACCGTACTCTACAGTTTCGATGGAGTAACGGGCGCGTTTCCTTCCGGCGGACTCACGCTCGGCTCTGACGGAAATTTTTATGGCACGACGTTTGAAAACGGCCCCTCGAATTACGGGACTGTCTTCAAAATCACTTCTGGCGGGAAACTCACAGTTCTGCACGCGTTCGACAGCACCGACGGCGAGGGCCCATGGGGAGCGCCGGTCCAGGGCACGGACGGCGCTTACTACGGAACTACCGAACACGGGGGATCGGCGGAATGCGGCACCGTCTACCGGGTTACTGCCGGGGGAACGTTCAAGACTCTTTATAACTTCGACGGACCCCACGGCTGCCAGCCCCTTGCGCCACTGGTTCTAGGGACCGACGGAAACTTCTATGGCACAACCCTAGTTCTGACCGGGGTAACGAATCCGAATCTGGGTGCAATCTACGAGATCACGCCGACGGGGACGCTAACTCTCGTCCATATCTTCGACGGTACTCAGGGCGCTGAAGCGTATGCCCCATTGATGCAGGCCAGCAACGGCAATTTCTACGGCGCAACCGTCAACGGCGGGAAGTACGGCCAGGGCGTCGTCTTTGAAATGACCCAAGCTGGAGCCTACACCGATCTCCACGACTTCGACCCCAATACCGAAGGCGGAGCACCGTTCTCTGCTTTGATTCAGGGCACAAACGGATTTCTGTACGGGACCACGGCCTACGGGGGAACCTACAACCTCGGGACGATTTACTCCATTCCTCCGGGAGGTGGAAACCCTGACACCTTGTACAGCTTCAATGGTACGACGGGTACATCCCCGGGGGCGCCGCTGGCGCAGCATACGAGCGGAACTTTTTATGGCGACTCCGCCTGGGGCGGCAGCGACGATCTGGGGACCTTCTACTCATTCAGCGTCGGTCTAGTGCCGTTCGTCCGTCTTGTTACCACCTCCGCAAAAGTTGGAAAGACCGTTGAAATCCTGGGCCAGGGATTCACTGGCACTACCGCCGTTTCTTTCAATGGCACACCGGCGACTTTCCACGTTGCTTCGAAGACTTATCTCACAGCGGTTGTGCCGAACGGCGCGATCAGTGGATTCATAAAGGTGACGACACCGGGCGGAACTCTTGAGAGCAATCAGGCGTTCCGGGTGATCCCGTAGCGCATGATTTGGGTCGGAGTGGGGCAGCAACTTGTTCCGGTTCGCGAGTGAATGAAAACAATTTGGAGCGTGCGATGAAAAATCTTAAATCTCAGCTGCTCGTTCTTCTGCTCAGCCTGGGTTGTTTGCTGGGCAGCGCCTATGCACAACTGACGCCCAGCGCGGATTCCTACACGAACACTGCCGCTCCGACCACAAACTTCGGAGCCAAGACACTCCTGGACGTCGAGAGCGCCTCGCAAACCGCGTACATTCGATTCGATCTCTCGTCGATCCCGGCCGACTACAGCAGCGCGAACATCACCAAAGCGACTCTAAAGCTCTACGTCAATTCGGTGACGACCGCAGGCAGCTTTAACGTAGATTACGTCAACGGAACGTGGGCGGAGAACACGATCACTGCTGACCTGGCGCCGGCTCTCGGAAGCACGATCGCCGCCAGCGCGCCGCTCACCACGGCAGACAAGAACCAGTACGTTCTCATCGACGTCACCACGGCAGTGCAGGCCTGGCTGAGCGGGACTACCAATGACGGTGTCGCTTTGGTCGGCAACAGTCCAGTGAATGCAACGTTCGACAGCAAGGAGAGCACGTCCACGAGCCATGCGGCCGAATTGGATATTGTGTTCGCAGGCGGCGCAGGCGGCGGAGGAATCGCGGGAATCACTACAGCAACCGGCAGCGGGCTAATCGGGGGAGGAACCAGCGGTACGCTCAACCTGTCGCTCACTCACACCTGCGCCGCGAAACAGACGCTGCAGTGGAGCGGCAGCGCCTGGGCCTGCGCTTCCCCGACCGGTTCGGGCACGGTGACCAGCGTGGCCAGCGGGGCAGGGTTGACCGGCGGTCCGGTCACAGGCTCCGGCACGTTGAGCATTGCGACGGCCGGGGTTAGCAACGCCATGCTGACCAATCCCTCGCTGACGATCTCGCCGGGCACAGCCCTGACGGGCGGCGGTTCGGTAGCGTTGGGCGGCAGCGCTACGCTTAGCCTCGACACCTCCAAAGTCCCGCTCTTGGCGGCGGCTAACACATTCGCAACGAATCAGACGGTGAACGGCACGCTTACCGCCTCCTCGGCTTCGGTCACCATCTACGCCACCAGCACCAGTACATCCGCCGCTGCCGTTTTTGGAAATCAGTTAGCCAGTACGGGATTTACGTATGGTGTTATCGGTGAGAGCGCATCGAGTAACGGCTCTGGCGTAATTGGTACCGCGTCTGCCACCTCAGGCAGGACGTATGGTGTTTTCGGTGACAACGATTCGAATCTTGGCGCCGGTGTGTATGGTATTAGTCCGATCATTGGTGTGCAGGGGGTTCAAGAAGGCGGTAGCAACCGGGGCTTGGGCCTCGGAAACGCGGGCGTCTGGGGCGACACTAGTGTCTCCGGCGCCACCGGGGTGCTTGGGACGGCTGACAATGGCTATGCCGGATTTTTCCTTGACGCCAGCTCAGGTCACCCCACGCTATATGCCGAGAACGACAACACGGCCGTCGGAGACGAGGCTTTCCGCACGTACGTGGCAGATGTCGGTACCTATGCGATCATTGGCGATCCCGGATGCAATACCGGCTTTATGGCTCTCCAACTCGGGCAAGAAGGCATGTCGAACTGCAGCAACTATACCCTCACCGGCGGTACTAACGGCCATACCTACCTGAATGCCGTGTTCGGAAGCGCGGTGCATCTCCGCGTCAGCAGCGTCGATCAATTGGTGGCTACCAGCGGAAATGTGGATATTCTCGGAACACTCTCCAAAGGAGGCGGCTCGTTCAAGATCGACCATCCGCTCGACCCGGCGAATAAGTATCTCTATCACTCCTTCGTGGAATCGCCCGACATGATGAACATCTACAACGGAAACATCACGACCAACACAAGTGGCGAAGCAGCGGTTGAATTGCCCGAATGGTTCGAGACACTCAATCGCGATTTCCGTTATCAACTCACAGTGATCGGACAGTTCGCCCAGGCAATCGTGGCAGACAAGGTTGCGAATCATCGCTTCGTCATCAAGACTGACAAACCGAACGTAGAGGTTTCCTGGCAGGTGACCGGAATTCGCCAGGATGCATTCGCCAATGCGCACCGGATTCAGGTTGAAGCCGAAAAGGCTCCCGCTGACCGCGGCCACTACCTGTATCCCGAACTCGTCGGAGCACCTGAAACGGCGCGCATAGGCTACATGGCACCAGCACCGGGAAGCGAACATGTCGTTCACGATCGACCGGACATCCGTAAACGAGAAGGCGTTGCGGAGTCGCAGCGGACGCCGCTCCACGTTCCGGTTCTATCGACCATACCTCATCCACCCACCGGCAAACTAACGGTCAATCAAAAGTGAGGCCCGCGTTGGCTCAACTCCAAGTACACAAACACTTCGCGAATGAACACTGAATTCAGAGAAGGGTCTGAACAAGAAGGAGAATATGGAATACACTCTAGATGCCGGACTAGAGACTGGCACAGAGCGAACTAGTTCGGATGGTTCCCAACAAGGGAGAGGCACTGGCCTAACTGGACCATGACGCAATTTGCCAATTCCTTGCCAGTGCTTGAAAGAATTGGCGGGGACGACGGGACTCGAACCCGCGGCCTCTGCCGTGACAGGGCAGCGTTCTAACCAACTGAACTACGTCCCCACTCGCCAAATCAACAAGATGCGAAATCGCCAGTGTTTATGCGGCCTTGCGCGATTTGCATAAATTGCCCAATCTGCTCCGGACGACCCAGATTGCTTCCACTCGGGTCAAAACCGCTAATAAACCGCCAATAAGAATCTGAGCAAATCGTCGTCACAGGAATATCCTAACAGCTTCTCGCAGAACACGAAAGGGCACGAGCCCAGCAATGGCGTCCCAGGATAGCCTTTGATGTCAACACGAACGACTTGCGCAGGTTGGCCGACAATCGGCCAATCTGCACCTGTCCTATAAAATGGAAAAATGCGCGTGCATGATCTCGGAGTTGGTGAAAGAGGACACTAGAGTCAGTCACCGAAGGTTAAGGGGGAACATGTCTCCAAACGTAAATTGGAAAGGGTTGGAAGAGATCGGTGAAACACGCATCCTCGACGCTCTTCGTCTCGCACTGAACGGGAACAGCATGGCAGACATTGCACGCGAAACCGGGATTCCAGCTTCGTCGCTGAGTTCAATCAAGTGTCACGGACCTTACGCCCACAGAAACAAAGGTCAATCCGCGCCCACAACTGTCTAGCGTTTGGTTTACAGGAATGTGCCGCAATCGGCATCGCCCTTTCAAGAGTCGAAAATAACGTTCTTCGCTATTTTCGCAATCTCGATAATCGAAAATAGCGAGATTGGCTACTCGCACTGGTGAAAGGAACCCCGAGCGGCCTGCAGAGGTCCTTGCGAACCAGGGCTCACCCATTAAGACTTCCTAAACGGCCCGCAGCATTAAGAGTCCATTTTGCTACCCATCTTTCCGGTGGCAGGCCAAACAGACATCCCGAGATCTCCTGAGATCGACATCTATGTGAGGCAGGGATCATTTGACCGATGTGCCCCTGATTCCAGTCTTATGAGCGTGCTGAATAACGTCCCGCCGAGAAGTCATTAGACAACACCTTTCTCTAGCGCTACTGTGGGCCAAAAGCAGCGGCTCTGAACTGTCACTACTGGAGGCTCTCATGGCGCATTTGGCTCAAATCAAACTTCCCTCGCCCATTCGGTTAGCGGCCTCTTCAAGACTCGCAAAGTCGGCGCTGATGGTGCTCGGTATTCTCATCTTGGCCCCACTCGCCGCCCACGCCCAGGGAAGTCCCTTTGACACCGGCTTCAACGCCATCCAAAGCCTTTTCACCGGGACGATCGCGAAAGTTGCAAGTCTGGTAGCAATCGTGATCGGCGGCTACGGATTCGCGCACGGGGAGCCCGGCGCGAAAAAGGCGCTGGCCGGCGTTGCCGCCGGAACGGGCATTGCGGTACTTGCAGTGAATGTCCTGAGTTGGCTCTGGGGAGTGTAGCGGGCTGTTTGTAGCTCCGCCCGCGACCCCGTTGCGTGCCACGCTGAAACGAGAACGATATGCCCGACAAAGCACAGCAGAAACGCCGCACAAATCGAGTATTCAAGAGCCTGCACAAGCCTCTTACGTACTTGGTTGCGCAAGGCGCAACGTTCGACCGCCCGGTTCCGCAAGTTGAAAAAGTATCGACAGCACTCTCCTTATTGGTCACAGATCAAGCCCGTTTTCATAAGGTTGCAAGGGGGAAAGTGTGCCTTCTGCGAACGAAAGCTAGAAGAAGGTCCGGTAGGCAACATCGAATGGGACGTCGAACACTTCAGGCCCAAGAACAGAGTTGAACCCTGGCCGCCAGCGACGTTGGCCCCCGCCCTCGGATTCACATTCCCTTTAGGCCCCGTTTCATCCAAAGGATATTATCTGCTGCCCTACAACTTCCTGAATTATGCTGCATCCTGCAAGCCCTGCAATTCCCCGCTGAAACGTGATTTTTTTCCGATAGCCGCCAAACGTCGGTCTGTGGCCGAACCCAATCCCACGAAACTCCTCAAGGAGAAGCCCTACCTGATCTATCCTATCGACGCGCTCGACGACGACCCCGAGACACTGCTTACGTTTCAAGGATACCTCTGCGTGCCAGTGGCCGAACGAGGCCACGATAGAAACCGAGCGCTCGTGACTATCGCATTTTTTCAGCTAAATGAGCGGGACACCTTGCTGAAGGAAAGGGCCGAAGCTGTCATTTACACATGGGCGATGCTAGAACGCCTGAAACTCGACCCTAACGATGAATTGGGGCGACAGCATCTAGCACGAATCACAATGCCTGAATTCAGGCATGCAAACTGCGCGCGAAGCTTCGTCCGTGTTTATTACTCCGACCTTGCCATAGCCGAACTTTACGTCGAGAAAGCACAAGACTATCTCCAGCCACGGCTGAACTAACCGGATCAGTGCCTCCAGTAAGCACCAGATCGAAACAAAGCTCGTTGGGTTCAATTCTGCGTTAGCGCCAGTGATGGATCTGTTGCGACGCACAGATTTCGTCTCCATTTCTGGGCCCATGGCGGAAAACGCGCGACTTCAGAATTGCACGTATCAAGCAATTCTTGACGCCGTTTCAATCGATATTCAAGCCATTCGGGTTGAGTGGAATAGCCGAGGCGATTTTTGATCACAGACAGAGGATCGGTCCTGTATGCGATACATTGATAGGCGTAATCTTGCAACTCAAGATCGTTCGAGTCGAGAATTTCCTCAAGGTCTGAATCAGGTAAGCGCGCCGCCAAAAGGCACGCGGCATTTCGCTTTACCGCTGGAGATCCCTCCCGAGCTTCCCTAATGAGTATCTTCCGTTCCGCTGATGACGGAGTGCCGATTATTTGCAGGAGCAGAGCAACGGGAAGATTACTGAGGAAGTCCATAGCCATCTTTCGCCCGCGGCTTTTGTCTTTCTGCCAAACCCACCGAGTAGCAGCCGCGATCACTAAGGGATGTTTTTCCGCTGCTGCAGCCACGCTTGGCTCATCGCCTAGGTAACCCAAATTTGTTAGAGCCTCAAACGCCGCCTGCCGAGTCATGTAGTTCGTCGCGTTAAGGAACGGGACAATTTCTGGTGCCCACTTTGCATTGCCCGACGCACCAGCAGCGTGCAGTATCGGCGTCGCGAACATATCATCTTTGTGCAATTTGTCTTGAAACAGAGAATGAAGTGAGCTGACATCAAGGCTGTTGTATTGTATGAGATCAGGCAGAGTATTCGGTGTAACCAAGATTTCACTGGGGAAAACAGACACGGCATGCGGACATGTTTTCGCAACAAAACTGACTGTCGCGGCGTACACCGCGGGATCCGTATCCCGCAACCAATTGCTGAACAGTCCTTCTTCACACTGTCCTGCTGGTAGAGCTGCCAGTCCTCGGACGAGTTCGGCCTTCCGCGCCTCGTTTCTCTCGCTTTGGATTGCTGCGTACATGGCCTTCCGATACGTTTCTAAGTTAATGGAGCCTCCCAGCATGACCAAATTTTCACCAAAAAACACCGGCGAGGTAATTTCGCGCACCGCCTCTATGGCGAAAACCTGATCGGCTGTTAGTTTGCATCCCCAGCGAGACAGAGCATCAGCAATGTAGCCTTCATCGTAGGTCCCGTTGATTCGGCTCAGCTGTTTCAGAAACTCCTCTGCATGGTTGGTGCAGTTTGGTTGCAACGACTCGGTGATCAATCTCGCTCGATACGTAAGCATCTGGATATCGAGACCTTCCATCTCAGTTTCGGTCGGGAAGGAATCCAATCCAGCCAGAGCTACCCGAGCCAGCGCTGACACCTGCAAATGGGTGCTGAGCGCGAGTTGCTCAAAGAAGATCCGATCAGAGGGCTGAACCGTGCGAGCTAACAGCCAAGCTGCCGTTTTGACAGTCGAATCGTTAAGATCGCGCAGATCTGTTGGGGGCCATTCTGCTTCAAGAGACTTTTTCACCTGAGCGTAGGCGGCGTCATAATCGCCACGATAGAGCGAAGGCAAGAATCTGTATTTGGGATGAAGTTGATTTACCAGGCTTTGCACTGGATCCTGGGTCAAGGTTCCCTGGATTATCCCTCCATCTTGGGCCAAAGGGCTATTAGGAATCACCTGGTCGCCGTGCCATTCGAGGTTTCGGATGCCCCTCGGGAGATTCGCAAGATGGAGCGCGTGGTGACCCCGAAAAATCACCAGCCGATCGTTTTCGTTTCGGATGAATTTTAGGTGATCTGAAACCGTATAAGTGAGCCCGAAAGTGAACATCAAACCTAGTATGAGAGCGATGATGGCCCGTTTGAACAATAACCTGACGTGTGCACGCGAATATCGAACAGTCCTCAAGTCCAGTTGCTTAAATGTTGTTGGTTGCAACACGAACAGCAGGGGGTCAATTCCATGAAATCCGACCAGCTGGGGTGTTTGCATCGGAAGAGTCGGATAGTGGTCGTTCCTCTCTTCTTGCATCATCCGGCTGCTGTGATTGAGAAGATCTGCCAAATAAATGGCATGAGGTTCTTTCGAGGTAACGATCTCTTCCGCACGAAGCACTCTGACCAGGTGCTTGGTGAACGCGCTGCCTTCGTCGCCTAGATCCCAAGCTTCCTGGGTAGCCCCAGAGGCGGCCAATAGCAAACGGAATTCGGCAAGGGAGGATTGTCTGAATATCTCGGGGGCATATTGAGCGAATTTACCACTGTAACAACAGTCAAGAATGAGCAGCACGCCGCGCGCCTTCGAATGTTGGAGGACTGCCTGAAGGTCGTTTCCTGAGATCGCGGTTTCACGTAGATCCGCTAATTTCGTGTCAGCAAGACAGAGATAGAATTCATGCTGATCGGAGTATCCGTGCCCGCAAAAATAGAGCATGACCAGATCATTGTCGGTCGCTTGATCAGCCATTTGGGCGAGAAGTGAAAGGATCCTTTCTTTCGTAGCTTCCGCTTCAGCAATAGCGTCGATCTGGTGCCCCGGTATCCCGCAGGATTTAGGATCGCTCAAAGCCGCAACAAGCTTTGATACGTTTTTGGGAGGATTCTTTAGCGACTGATTTCGGAAGTCTTCAGAGGTATAGGTGCCAATCCCCACCGCAACAAAATACGTGTGCGCTGAGAAATCTTCCGCGGACGTTCGGCGACCGGGCATTCCTACCACCAGCTTGAGCGGAATGTCCTGCGCCGCGTTGACGGACTGGCACCCGCTGGCGCTCCCATCCCTGTCGCCGGAGGATTATTGGCGCCCGTAATCTGCGCAATACCGACCGCGGAACTGTAGATGAGGAATCCATTGATAATCGCGACAACAACGTCGCTAGGAACATGAGCGTGCTGATACGTGCCAAATATTGCAAATGCCTCGGCCAACACTAAAGCTAGCCAACGCGGATTGAAGTTCGCTACGTGCTGCAATACATTGCACACCAGCCAAGTTGCTGTGCTTGCTCCGCCAAGCGTCAGCATGCTCTGGAGTGTGAAGAATTCTTGTGGAAGCGTGGTAGAGTTTCCATCCATACGTGTTAGTTACTCGACTCGCTGGAAAAACGAGACAAGAGGTTCCAGCGCTCGTTGGCAGGGAATTTTGGGCCAAGCTAGGGGCGTTGTCAATATAAATAGTCAATGGCTTTTCAGATGCGGATTTAAGGTGTACTCTCTTCTGACTGTAATCACCCGTTCTTTTCGGGGTGCGCCATGACATGCTCGACAAAAGAAATCGGATGGGATGAGGTTAGAGAAAAGATCGTTGACTTCCCGCTCGCGTTTCGGGAGGCCCTCGGTTCTGCACTGGCTCGCGGTGAAATAAAGAAGTTTCATACTGCCAAGTACCCTTACGGACAATTGATTGTTGAAGGTGGTCAATTCAGGCCGCCATGTGACCCGAATACGTGCGCTGCGTGCGCCGATCTAATGGAAGCTGCATCGTATAGCAGTGTCCCACTTGCAGCCATATTGGGAGGAAGCGCCGAGATTTTTGTGGAATCCCCCACGGGAACAGAGGGGCAGCACCTTGTTCCGATCAAGATGCTGGGGCAAACGGAACTCTTTGGGGTGTTTGAAACGATTGACACGCTACTGAAGACTACAAGCACACGAGGGCCTTGGTGCGTTTCTGCCGGTGCCCGGTCAATCTGGATCATTTGTCCCTTGGGCGATTCTCGTTTGCCGGAACTACTGGGCGAACTCACCGATACGGATATCGACTGGAATGAAACGGACCCACACTGGAAACTCGTCGAAACCGCGACCCGAGATCGACATCCCTGGAATTGCGAGGTCATCATTTTCCCGCAATCCGTGGTCAAGCTGATGCGGCGATCCACACCGCTGTTTACCTATTTGCTCGAGATAGGCTGGAGACAGTCGGCGCGTTTACGTGACGCGGCGACAGAAGACGTAGAACTTCTTAAGTTGGCTAACCAGGTGCTAAGGCGGATGAAAGTACCACAGGGGGAACTTTATCATTACCGAACGATCCGCCATTTCCAAGAGATGATTGGCGGCGTGGTGCCGGTTTTTCAATCATCAAACAACGTCTCTCCCTCAGGACCATTTCATGGTTTCGCTGAAATGTTGACTCAAGTCGTTCGTCAAACCAAGTCCTCAGCCAATCCTGTCATTCTCCAACCTGGCCACTTACAGAAACCTGGGGACACCGGTTACTACTCCTTCCGCTGTCCTTCCGTACCGGGCCATCTACCCACTACAACGTTCGCATTTTCTGAAATAGCCGAAGCCTATAGAGACATCTTCCAGCGCTTGAGACGTGAAGATCCGGCCTCATTTGGAACCGGCGATCTCCAATTCTTCGTGCGGCCGACTCCGAGCACGCGTATTCCAACTGGACTGAAGAGTGTTAAGGATCTGCCCGCTTCTGACTTTTATGGCGCAACGGAGTCTGCCAAAAGATTCGATGGGCTATATACGAACAGTCCTTTCTTAGTTTCGGGGGTGCGCATCTGCCGAACGCACTCAGAGCGATCAGATAGAGATAAAGTATTGCAAATCAGGCAGGGACTCCGGGGGCAAGCAATTGATTCGCTAGCGAGGAATGCCGCTCGATCAATTCGATAGAGTGGAATATCTGCTGTATTTGCGGGGTGTAAAAAGCCCGCCGTCGCTCGTCAAGAGAGAACCATCGATTCACGATATAATGCTGAAAACCTGGGAGAAGCGGAACCTCGGAAAATCCCCGATCTCCCTCTTCGGCAACTGACGCTGCCTGCAACACACCAGCGAAGAGTAAGGCGCGAGTCAATTGGATCTCTGCCAGAGGGACGCTCTCACGAGAACGGTCGAAGTTTATAGGAAATCCACCTCGCAGTATTAGCATATTTGCATTCAACGGCACATCTTGAAGGATCGTGCGAGTTACTGGTCGTGAAATCTCGCCTAAGGAACGTAGCAAAGTCCGAAATTCTAGATCGAGTGACGAGCAGCTGACAAAGATCTTTTCGCCCGACAAATGATTCCACCAATTGGTTTGTGCAAATGTGTCTTGCCCTGCACATCCGAACACGACATCAGAAGTCGTTACAAGTTCTTGTAGGTCTTTCGTGATCGATATGTTTCTGGATCGGGCCGCGGCCAATGCCTCACTAGAAGAATCGAAGACCAGTACGTCCTTGTTTGACCGCAGCAAGGCGTCACTAACAGCTTTTCCTATATTTCCATATCCGATGATTCCGCAGCGTCCTTTTGTCGTTAACGTGCTGGCGGAACGGATAAGACGCTGAAAGACCGCCTTCTGAATTAGAAATGGCTCGATAAGTCGTTTTGCAGCGGATGTTGCTACCTCTACAACTGGAACTGCAACTTTTCCTGAGGTCTGGAGCGCGATCCCACTCATAGTCTGTTCGACGCCTGCTATATTCGATGTGAGAAGAAGTTGCTCCGGTACAGTCGATAGCGCAGAACCCCCATCGTCGAGAATTATGACCTTGCGGATTCGATTTCGTCGCACATGGCGAGTGGCGGTTTCCCACAACTTGACCACGTCAGCGCGCAGTTGGTCTTCGTAGTAACCCCATCGATTTGGCACACCCGAGGGTTGTACATGAACTCCCAGTCCTCTTATCCTGCGTTCGACATCTGGGTTGGTTGAGTAAACTTTGCCGGCAGCAAATACGTTCTGAGGCAAAAGACCGACTTTCAACAATGATTCAATCAGCGTTCCAGTGGTTTCTAGAAAGTGTTGTACACAGACAAGAGCGATGCCCTTCAAGGATTCGTCAGGCCTCGGGAGCGTGTGCTCTATGAAGGCCTCAACGAGGGGGCTCCTCGCAAAGAGAAACTTTCCCGGTTTGTGCCATTCGTTCACAAGAAGCCCGATCCCTCCTGTTTTTTAACTCGGCATCCCGCCGAGTGCAATCAAGTTCTGCTTGGTTCGAACGGTCTCCCAGTTTCTGCTGTCGGGTTTCACCCCTGAAATTCCCGGGCGAAATCTTCGCTCAAGTTCAGTACCCGGAGTCATTGGTTAAGTCCTGCGGAGAGAATCAAGTACGGGATACATACCAACTATTCCGCCCGACTTCGTTTCCGTTGAACTGCCTTTGGGACCAAGGCAATATCAACGCGTCGTCGGGGTTCACTCAAGAAAACTTTCGAAATGGGAGAACAGGAAATGCGAGTTTATCTTCAAAAAGCGTTGTTAATCGCCATCGCAATGCAGATCTGCGCGTTGTCCGCGGTCGCGCAAGGTTGGGTGGGTGTACCTACAGGGGTGATCACCCCATTCTCGCAGGACAACACGCAGTGGTGCTGGGCATCCGGCTCTTCGTTCCTGCTCAGTTACTACCTCCAACCTTACGGATTGTCGGTGAGTCAGGAGTCAGTTGTCATTCGCGCACATGGCAACCTCGCCAATCTTCCTGGGAGCGATGCTGACATCACCAATGCGCTGAATACTTATACGACTTTGGGGAATGGATCAAACATCTTTTTCCACGGCTCGGAACTGCCTGGGATGCTTGCTCCCCAAATACTCTACAACAATCTCGTGACGGGGCATCCCGTGCTTGTGGCGATTGCCAGCGGTCCAACAGAGGGGCATATTGTCGTAATCACGGCTGCCCTTTTCGTTCCGAGTGCCAATGGTCTGATGGTCCCTTCAATCGTGTACCGGGACCCTTCGCCAATGTATGCTTTTATGGGTGGCCGTATGCAGGTTGACGGCCCGGCAGCGGCCCAGTTTGTCTCATTGGTGAGGTCCAGCTGGGTCACTTGGACCACACAGTGAAGTGGCAAACGCAAATTCACTGGTTCCTGCTCACCGGAACGCAAACCGACCCGGTGAGCAGGGCCACTCATGAACTCTCGAACGTAGGCAAACCCCGATGGGGAAAGATCAGCTCACTCTGTCTTCCAGCTCAGGAACGCCGATACACCGAAGATCCACACCGCTTTGCCGCTCAGATGCCCAGAGAGGCACGATCAAACATAAGCTAGTGGGTAATCGGCTGGGATGATCATCTGCTAACTGTCGGCAACCCACAAACCCCCCGCCTTGGCCATTTCCGCGTAATTCTGTGTGCGGCTTGTTATGCCCCAATCACGAAGCGGAAGAGCCAAATCATCGGAGGGCTCTGCCATCTGTCTCCCACTCCGCCTCCTTCGGGTGGACGCCGTCCAGCCGCGGCTCGGACGGGCGTTTCCGACTGCGCCGGTTTCGCGCCAAACTAAACCCAACCCCGTTTGGCACTCACCGCGCTTTCACTCACGCCCTGCCACCCTCCTTCGGCCTCCGTTCTGTCCCTTTCACCGTTCCGCCTTGTTTCTTCCCGCTGCCGCTCAAGTGAAGAAAGAAACAAGCCGGAAACGGCAGAAAGGGAAAAAACATGAAATTAGAAGAGGTCAACAAACGAACCAAAGAGGCCGTGGATTTCCTCGTTGCAGCATTGGAGTCCGCTCACAGTGAAGTCCTCACCGCCTACCTCGGAGCAATGGGGAAGTTTCACACCTACAGCTTCGGCAACATCATGCTCATCGCACGCCAGAAGCCCGATGCTACCAACGTTGCCGGACTTCGTACATGGAACTCGCTTGGCCGCTTCGTTAAACGGGGGGAAAAAGGCATTTTCATTCTCGCCCCGATGGTCGGAAAACGAAGCACGAAGGATGTAGCGACCGACGAGCCGAGTGAAGACGCAACAACCGACGGTCAGCGGACGCTGTACGGATTCCGGGCCGTCTACGTTTTCGACAGATTATCTCGTGATTTGTGGCCGAGCCTCTGCGCGCCCGATCGATCCCGCCAGTGCCACTTTAGAAATTCCCCTCGATGGCAGCAAGCACATCATCGCTCAACTCCTCTGCCCTGTGCAACGCGTCCTCGTAGCCCATGTCCTCCATCGCCCCGTAGCTAGGGAAGGCCCGAACGCCCCGCCCAACTGGCGATGTAGCTCTGCAGGAAAGAAGTGAAATCATCGGCAACTGGTGGAAGCTTTTTGCCCGCGAGTCGGATCCGCGAAAACTCAAGGGGCACCACGGGGTTGATTAGTCGGCTCATGGCGAGTTTTCGACTACGGCAAGCGGGCAGTCCATACGAGGGAATGATCGCGATCCCTTGCCCTGCCTCGACCATGGCGATCTGTGTATTGAGATAGTTCACCGTGAGATCGGGCTGATACTTGACGCCAGCTTTGGCGAGGTGCCGGTCTACAAACTGCTGCAGTGGAATAGATGGCGGCAGGGAAATTAGCTTTTCACCTTCGAGTGCAGACCAAGTGGTTGTAGCACTACGAGACTGGTCACCGTTGTCTGCGCGTATGACCATGAAGGAGAAGCGAAACAGGCGTACTCGGCGGACACCGGATAAGTACTTGAAAAATATGCCCAGGCCTATATCGAGTGCACCCGACTGAACCTTCTGCATGACGCTAGTAGTGTCACTATCGAACAGTTGAAACCGGAGTTCGGGCCGGTGCGATCGGAATTCCTGGATGGCCGGCGCCAAGACACTCGCCATCAGTAAAGGAGGTGTCCCGACTGATAACGAAACCCCGGTTTCGCTTGCCGATTGCCCGATGCGCGACATGACAGCATCCAATTCCTGCAGGTTGCGTTGGGCGACGCTGAGTAACTCGGTCCCGAAAGCTGTCAGCGCAACATTACGTGTGGTGCGCTCGAACAACCGGACTCCCAGCTGAGTCTCCAACTCTCGGATCAAAAGGCTCAGGCCTGACGGTGTGATGAACATTGCCCCGGCCGCGCGCGAGAAACTGCGATGTTGTGCAACCAGCAAGAAGCCTCTGAGCTGGCGCGAGGTAAAATTGATCATTGAGTATTCGTTATCAACTGTCAATGTTTTTGAACTTGTATTATAAATCCTTGACGTTATAAATATCTGCAACCGTGGGGGGTGGCGCGGACCTCGATCAGAGAAATCAGGCACCCGATCCCCTCTGGGACCACAGAAATCTGTGCAGGGCAATTGAACGGAGGATTCAGTGGACTCAACAGCCAAATCGAAAGCCGACGAGGCCGGCGTCTACTACGACGCTAACTACGGACATTTTGACACAGAGCTCTACTCGGAGATTCGTCGTGAGGCTTTCGGGGAAGATATTGGGCAGAACAGTTGGCTCACCGCGGATGAGCAGGACAGGTTTCTGAGCTGGCTCGACCTTTCTCCTGGAAAGATCCTGCTCGATGTTGCCTGTGGTGCTGGCGGCCCGGCCCTGCGCATCGCCGCAAAAACCGGCTGTTCGGTCGTGGGGATCGATGTTCATGAACGAGCGGTTTCGACAGCATGCTCACTTGCAATCCAGCGCGGACTAAGCCGGAGAGCTGAATTTCGGGTTGTGGATGCCGCCCAGCAACTCCCGTTTTCTGAAGCCCGCTTCGACGCGATCACCTGTATTGACGCAGTCAACCACTTCTCCGACCGGTCACGTGTCATTGCGGAGTGGGGCCGGTTGCTGAAGGTGGGCGGACGCCTTCTGTTCACCGACCCCATCACCCTGACCGGGCCGCTGACGAATACAGAGATCGCGGTACGAAGTTCGGCTGGTGTTTATCTCTTCGTTCCGCATGGTTACGACGAGAGCGTTATCGCGCAGTGCGGATTGCAGTTGCTGGTGCGTGAAGACGTAACAGCGAACATGGCCAAAATCGCGGAGGCGAGACACGCTGCCCGTGCATCGAGGACCGCCGCGCTTCGCGAAATCGAAGGCGATCAGGCTTATGACGGCCAGCAGGAGTTCCTTGCCGTAGCTGCTCGCGTTGCCCGAGAAGGCCGGCTTTCTCGCTTCATCTATGTTTCGAAGAGGTTGAGCTAAGTATTAAGAACTCGGCCGAAGAGGCTGGAGGCATTCCCATGAACTCGCATGGAAGTACAGCTCTGACCGTGGCCGGACAGAGTGATGTCGGTCAGCGCGCGCGACGGCGAATCGCTTATCGTCTCCTGCCTTTTGTTTTTCTGCTTTACGTTGTTAACTACATCGACCGCGTGAATGTTTCCTTCGCCAACCTCAGGATGAGTTCAGACTTGGGATTCAGCGACCGCGTCTATGGCTTAGGCGTCGGCATGTTCTATATAACATACGTCTTGTTCGAAATACCCGGAGCCATCATCGTCGAACGCTGGAGTGCAAGAAAATGGATTGCACGAATCATGATTTCGTGGGGAATCGTTACGATCCTGACTGGCTTCGTGCAGACTGCCGGACAATTCTATGCCGCCCGCTTCTTTCTGGGAATCGCTGAATCCAGCTTCTTCCCCGGAATGATCGTCTACTTGACGCACTGGTTCCGCGGACCCGAGCGCAGCCGGGCCATCGCCTGCTTATATGCAGCTGTTCCCGCCGGTTCGTTAATCGGCTCGCCCGTAGCGGGATGGCTACTCGGAGTACATTGGCGATTGCTGGCGGGATGGCGCTGGCTTTTTATTCTGGAGGGAATACCTGCCATCGTCGTGGGGATCATCACCGTCTTTTACTTGACGGACTGGCCTGCGCAGGCGCGCTGGCTTCCTCAGGACGAACGTGACTGGCTCGTCAATGAATTGCACGCCGAGCTACAGGCAAAAAAGAAGATTCGAGACTACTCAATCATGCAAGCGTTCTGCGATCTGCGGATTCTGCGATTGATTCTCGCGTACTTTCTGGCTCTCACCGGAGCTCTTGGCACCATCTACTGGATACCGACCTTCGTGAAACGCCTTTCGGGGTTTTCCAACCAAACTGTGACCTCACTGTTAATGATCCCAGCTCTGATCGGAATCGCAGGAATGCTCATCAACGGTTGGCATTCCGACAGGACAACCGAGCGGCATTGGCACAGCGTGATTCCGCTGGTCGCTGCCGGGGCGATGTTCGGGCTCCTGACGGTCTTCCGCCACGAAGTTCCGTTGGCGATTGCATGTCTGCTTTTGGGCAGTGGGTTCTTCTACGCGTTCTATCCCGCTTTCTGGTCGATACCCACTGCGATGCTAACTGAATCGGCAGCGGCGGCCACATTCGGACTGATCAATTCAATCGGGCAACTCGGCGGATTCGCTGGAAATTATGCGATTGGCTTCCTCAATGATCGAACGCACTCGCTTGCCGCCAGCTTCGCGTTCATAGCGCTCGTCTATCTTGCGGCAGGGGGCCTGGTCCTTAAGTTTGAGAGCTCGTAATCGCATTGGTGTCTTGCAAGATCGAGCTACCTTGAAAACTGCAGCTGGCAATCGGGCCGGAAGACGCGGGTTTCGTCAAACGTGTAGGTCCTCCGATACCCACAGTCGACAACTATCCGACCTCAAAGAGCCCGTTCGATAGCAGCGGCCACGTCATCGCTCAATTCCTCCGCTCTCTGCAACGCTCCCTTGATCCTGACAATCTCCATCTCGCGGGCCGCAATCTGCCCGGCAGGTTCGCTGTGACCTCGCGCAGCCACCAGGCTACGCTCATGGCTGGCCAGCATTCGCCGAAAAATCGGAACAGCGCTTTTCTTCGGCTGCGCATGCGTGCAGCCGAGGCAGATCAATCCCTTCGGACAATGCTCTCCAGTGGGCAAGGCGCATAGGTGCGTGCCCATATCGCGCAGATTGCAGCTCGCCGCGAACGCCGCCCATTCCGCCGCAGTCGGATTTTTCAGACCGTCTTCGCCGTAGTAGGCGTTATAAAGACTGCGAACGGTTTTGCGATACTCCTCGATGAGTTGGCTGGGGTAGAGCTTGGCGTAGATCATCACGGTATCGGGAGAGGCGTGACCGAGCAGCGCTTGAATGACGTGCACAGGCGTGTTGTTGTTCAGATGTTCGGACGCAAAGACGCGCCGACAATCATGAGGCAGCAGCACGAGAGGAAAACCGTCTGAGCGGCGGGCTTCTGCGTCGATAGAGATCTCGCGGATGCGGGTGCGAATGGTCTGAATGCCGGCGGTACTGGGATGACGGATGCCTTGGATCAAGTATGGCGCTGGAGGGCGAGGACGCTTCTCCTGCAGGTCCCAATGATCGCAAACCGGAACTGACTCGCTGTTGTAGAAGCGTTTTACGTATCGGATGATCTCCGCCAGGACTCGACCGAGCACATCGCCGATGGGGATGACGCGAGCGCGATCAAACTTCGACGGCTTGATGTGTAGGAGATAATAGATGCGGCTGTCGGGCATCTTTCGCTTGAGAATGTCGAACGTGGTCAGTTCGCTCGCCTCTTCGATGCGCAACCCGCTCTGCACGAGCAGTTCCAGCAGCGCCCAATCCCAGAACGTGTCCACCTCGTCGGACCACGGATAACCGCGCGTGGTTGCGACCTTCGGCGCCGCTACCGCAGCTTTCCACTGCTGAAGGGCGAAGGCGCGAATCTTCGGCATCTCGCGTTCCAGATCAAGTACCGTCGCTGTGATACGAGCTCGGGTGCGTTCGCGTGCCTTGTCGAAACCGTACCCGAGAAACGTGTGGCGCGTCGCTGGAATCGTGCGAGGAGCGAAACGCTTGAAGGGAGAGTCGGGTTCGGTTGCCCAGGCGCAGAGGTCGGAAAAGAAAACGCGCAGGTCGACCAGCCAGCTGTGTGCGGTTGGACGTACCTCTTCGCCGGCTCCGGGGCCCCGCTGTACCGCGCGAGCGCGTGTGATCGCATGCGGGATATAGTCGCGGACATGGCGCGGCAGAATCTGGGAGCACCGCTTAACGTCGGGATGCTTATCCCGAATGAACCGCCAAAAATGTGCGAGGGCGATGACTTTATGTCGCAATGTCCGATAGACATCGCTGACTCGGGCTTCGTACGTTTCCAGATACAGAATCATGATCTGCCTGAAACGATCCGGCACGCCGGCGTTCTCGACCAGTTCCGACGCCGTCATCCGCTGTCTCCTGCCGTGGCGGGCAGAACCTCGCTTCGGGGTTCGAGAAAACACGCCGAGTGAGCAGAGTGCAGCATCGAGCGCGTCGGTCCCCTTCGACCAGCGAACCGACAGCAACTTCAGATCGTCATCCTTTATATGGTGGAGGCTGTCATAACCGCGTACGAGTAGAATCCGCAGTCCATTCGAAACTGCCAGCTGGCGGCTGTGAGCCGACGTCCATGTGATCGAATTAGTCGCCTGCAAAAGCGACGTGTGCTGTTGTGCCAGTGGGTGATCTTCGGGCAAATGCGCGATCCACTGGTTCACGCGCAGGTCGGACAACATGTCCAGACTCGGAGCGATCATCCGCGCAGAGATCAGGACGCGTGCACCCCAAGTCCAATACGTCCCTGCCGCGACGATCGACGCCAGCCTTCCACTTCGGCCAAAACCTCTTCTCGAAATCGTTCCAGCGCTGTTGCAGAGTTGATCCGCTGCAGCGATCAAGAGCATCGGCCAGGTATCGACAGACTGCCCGCATCTTCGACCTCTCGAAGCTGTTCGGCATACGGAAATGCGTTGTGACCTCGTCAACCAACGCGAGCAACTTGTCTCGGTCGTAGCGCTGACCTGCCAGTGCCTCTGCTTTCTGAAATGCAGTCATCTTTATTATTAGGCTCCTTGTTCTCTCCGCGTTTTAAACCCCTCATTCCCTCGTTCGAAACCCATAGCAGAGACGGCCCTTTCCGCCGTCAAGGGTAAAGCTGTCGCCAGCCACAAACCGGCTGCCCTGTGACTGCTCGGGCCGCTCTGCACAACACCTCTCCATTACGAGGGAATGAAGTTTTTTAAACGCTCGTAAAGGAGAAACACAATGCAGCGAACCGAAAAGCAAGACATCTACACCCGGATTACCAACCAGATCGTCAGCCACTTGGAAAAAGGCGTCAGGCCGTGGGTTCGACCGTGGAACGCCGAGCATGCAGCCGGACGGATTACGCGCCCACTCCGGCACAACGGGAAGCCTTACAGCGGAATCAACGTTCTCTCGCTGTGGGCAAGCGCCATGGCGCAGAACTTCGCGGCGCCCATCTGGATGACCTTTAAACAGGCATCGGAGCTTGACGCCCACATCCGCAAGGGCGAGAAAGGCTCGCTTGTCGTCTACGCAGACAGCATCAAGCGAAAAGAAACCGACGAAAAGACGGGCGACGAAATCGACCGGGAAATCCCATTCCTTAAGGGGTACACCGTTTTCAACGTCGAGCAGATCGAAGGCTTGCCGGAAGTTTATTACGCGAAAGCCGCACCTAACTCGGACCCTGTGGCCCGCATCGATCACGCGGAGAAGTTCTTCGCAGCCTTGGGAGCAACTATCCGACACGGCGGAAATCGTGCGTTTTACAGCATCGCCGCCGATGCGATCCAGATGCCGCCATTCGAGAGTTTCCAAGACGCGGATAGCTACTATGCGACGCTTGCCCATGAATGTACTCACTGGACGGGCAGCAAGACCCGGCTCGACCGTGACTTCGGCGGGCATCGCTTCGGGAGCGAAGGTTACGCGGTCGAGGAACTGGTTGCCGAACTCGGGGCCGCGTTCCTGTGCGCCGACCTGGAGCTTGCTCTGGAACCGCGCGAAGATCATGCGTCCTATATCGCAACCTGGCTGAAAGTGTTGGCTGCTGACAACCGAGCAGTGTTCACCGCCGCAGCCCACGCACAACGCGCCGCCGAATTTATCAACCGCAGAGCCACGGCGGCCGCCGCGCAAGTCACTACGACTTGCGCGGCATGATGTGACTGCAGACATCAACGCCCCCATCAAGAATCTCCTCCGGGTGGCTCGACCGCGGAAGCTTGCGCAATGGTGCGCTCCAGTTCCGAGATCGTTTCATCGTCATAATCGAAGACGTACTGTGCAGCTTTAGCTGATGGCCACGAGTGGTGCTTCTTGGCTCGCCCAGTGTTGGCCTTTACCCTCTCCAACGCAGTGACCATCGCTTGCTGATCGACGCGCAGGTACAGATCGGCTGTCGTGCTCAGGTGCGAATGCCCGAGAATCTCCTGCGCGACTTTGATGTTGCCGGTGGTGTCGAGTACGCCTTGCGCGAGAGTGTGACGGAACAGGTGCGGATGAACCGAGATGCCTGCCTTTCGACCGATGTAGCGCAGGGCCGACTCAAAACTCGCATAGCGGAGGGGCTTGCCTTGACCTTTCCGCGAAGCGATCCAAACGGCATGAACGTCCGGCGCCGCGCGGCGCTCGGTGCGCAAGTACTCTTCGTAAATCGGCCAGAAATCGTCGGTGACGGGCACGCGGTGCTGATCGCGCGCACCCTTCAGCCGCACGGTGATGAATCGCCGCTTGCGATCGACATCCTCCAGTTCCATACCCAGAATCCCGTGTCGGCCAGCAACCGGACTCCAATCGCCGATGCGCTGACCCGCGCGAGACAGCAATATCAGAATCGCTTTATCGCGATAGGAACCGGCGCTGTCGATCAGCTTCTGAATCGCCGCGGGCTCCAGGATCTTCGGGAGCGTTCTCGGAATACGGCGGCGAAATCCATCACGTTGCCTCTGGCGCGCCGGCAAGTCGCGCCCGATCATCCCGTGACGCAGCTCCTCGGTGAGAGGGTTCCCGGAGGCTGGGTTGATGCGACCCTTCCAAGGACCCCGCCCATCTTCGGTATCGCGGCGAATGCAGTACTCAAAATAGGACGCGAGCACGCTCAGCCGATGGTTGATCGTGCGTGGCTGGCGCGGCTTCTGCGCACCCCGCGCGCCGACAGCACCCTGCTTCGCGCCTCGCGCGAACTCGGTGATGTAGCTGCCAACAATCTGACGCGTGACGTGATCGGGATCTCCTCCCGAGGCGTGCAGCCAACTGAAGAAGTGCGCGAGGCCCAGCGCGTAAGCGCGCTGCGTGTAGACAGAACAATCGCGCAAGCTCAGCTCCGTTAGAAACTGATCGCACGATCCAACGCCGGCATCCTTCGAGTCACAAACACGGAATGAGACGCCGAATCGTTCGGTTTTTCTTAGGACCTTGTAAATCGACATAGCAGCCATCTTCGCCTGACCGCTATCGAGAAGTACATCTACTGGCGGGATCGATCGGGCGCGCAGAGGCTCGGCCGCAAATCACGAGATAAGACGTCAGCCAGACCGAAGGCAAAGACCTTCCCACGCTGACCGAAGTCAACGGCGACGTGAGCGGATACCGCGAACGCCTGTTCAAGTTCGTCGAAGCGCAAAGCGTCGAGATTAGTTTCTCCGAGAGAATTGCTCCCGCAAAAGGTCTCTCGCATGGCGGAAAGATCACGCTGCTATCCGGGATGCAGCCAGCCGAGGAGTTCTCCACGCTTGTGCATGAGATCGCTCACGAAATGTTGCATCGGGGCGACCGCCGCACGCTGACCACCAAACAAGTCCGCGAAACCGAGGCCGAAGCCGTGGCCTTTGTGGTTTGCCAATCTGTCGGGCTTCAGAACGGAACCGCATCCCAGGACTACATCCAGCTTTGGCACGGAGACGCCAATCTTCTGCGCGAGAGCTTGGAAGCCGTTCAACAAACCGCTGCCGTGATCCTCGGGGGCATTGCCCCCGAGCCAGCGGCACTCGCGGCAGCCGCATAACACGCCAACACCTGCACCGTTTGGTTTTTAGGCCCGATGTGTGCGCTGAGTCCACGAAACACCTAACCAAAGACACATGAGAGGAGAAAAGATTATGCCGAGTACGCAAAATGCAGTCAACAACCATGAATACCGCAGCATTCCCATCACCGCGCTTGCGGAGTCACCAACAAATCCCCGCAAACGCTTTGATGCCAAGAGCCTCGAAGAACTGGCCGCCAGCTTCAAGACGCAAGGGATTCTGGCCCCCCTACTGGTACGAGAACTGGAGGAAAGCAAGTTTGAAGTTGTCGCTGGGGCACGTCGCCTCAGAGCGGCGAAACTGGCGGAACTCGAAAAACTTCCCGTCCGCGTAGTCAAACTAACCGATGCCGAGGCAATCGAGGCCCAGTGCGTGGAGTTATCTGTAGTTGGCAAGAGCTTTCTTTGTTGATACGCAGCGCGGCACGTCGTTCACATGTAAACGACGTGCCGCGTTTCCGGTTCGCCGTAGCAAACCACAGGTAGAATCTCAACTTCCGTGTAGCCGACAAACCAGGAGTTTCACTTCAGGCCTTTAATGAAATCATTCACGTCACGCAGCACTTCAGCCTCTTTACTTTGAAACAGGTAATGGTCAGCGTTTTCAATGCGGATAATCCTTGCCTGCGGAACCTGAACCTCAAATGCATGCACCTGATTCTCCATTGTGCGTCGGAAGGCTGGCGAGTGGGGAACGTTGAAGATAGCTAATACAGGCAGACCAATTTGGGTAAATTGCTCCTCGCAGTCGAGAAGAGCCACACTGTATGGATTTTCTATCGGCCCAGGCGGGGAAATCTGCGAAAGATCTTCCTTCCGCTGCTGAAGCTCTTCCTCGGCGTGCTTAACGTCCGCGAGTATTTCATCGAGTTCCTTTGGGTTTCTCGGGAGCGTTCCGAGATGCACTTGCGCGAGATGGTTCCGAAGAGCGATAGAGTCGAGAACCAAGTCACCGTGAGCCTTGTCGTATAGAGCATACGCATCATGGAACAAGCTGAGGTTAGTCCGCGCCCGGTGATTGGAGCGATCATCGTGGTGAGTGGCGTCGCTGTGTCATTCCTGCTGTGGCTGCTGTACGTGCATCATGCTTCGGCTGATTTCGCTGGGCGCTGGATGTTCTTGCCGGCCCTTAACGCGCTCCTGAACGGATTGTGCGCGATTGCGCTGTGCGTAGGATTGTATTTCATCAAACATCACAACCGCGAAGCGCATAGTGCGAGCATGCTGCTGGCCTTCGCGTTCTCTTCTATTTTTCTCATCAGCTATATCGTGAACCACGCACTGCACGGCGACACGATTTTCCCTGGCCACGGCCCGGTGCGCACGCTGTATCTTTCCATTTTAGCTAGCCACGTTGGCCTTTCTATCGTTGCGCTGCCGATGGTACTGACGACATTCTTCTTCTCGCTGACGGGCCGGTTCGCGATGCACCGCCGAATCGCACGCTGGACGTTCCCTATTTGGCTTTACGTTTCGATCACCGGCGTGGTGGTTTTCGTGTTCCTCCGGGCGTATGCGTACTAGACCCGCGTACTAACCCGGTCTGATTCAAGAGAGTAAGCGCAAGTACCACCGTTGCGGGTTACCGGACGACGAACTCGGAAGCGAGGTTAAGTTCCGGATTGCCGACGAGCCACTCGGAAGCAACTGGTGCTTCCGAGAAGCTCGTTTCCTGACTGCGATGACGAGTTGGGCTTAGTCGTCCAGGCTGCCCATGGTCAAGTTGACGGTAGTTCCCGTCATCCCGCTCGCCTTATCGGAAGCCATGAAGACTGCCATGTTTGCAACCTCTTCGAGCGCTATGACTCGTTGCGGGTGGGTCGAGCTTGCGAGGTAACCTTTGAATTGTTCCCAAGTTATGGCCGTTGTTTTGGCTTTCATTTCGTAAACTTCCCTGATCGTGCTTGTCTCCGGCATGCCATGTGGTCGCAGACCGACCACGCGAATGCCCTGGGGTGCGAGTTCGGCGGAGAGATCTCGAGTGAGCGCCTCTTTGGCAGCCTGCGCCGAACCGTAGCCTCCGTTCAATGGGGTACCTTTCCGCGAGGGGAGGGCGGTGACGGTCATGATCACCCCCGATTTGTTTTGAACCATGCGTCTTGCAGCCAGGCGCGCCGTCAGAAAGTATGACCTCGTATAACTCGCGATGGCGATGGCGAACTGCTCGACATCCATCTCGATCAGAGGAACACCCAGAATCTTCTCAGGCGGGATGCCGATCGCGTTGAACGAGATATCGACGCGACCTGCCTTATCGATCACGAACTGCAGATGCTTATCTATCGCCTGCTCGTCGAGAGCGTCGACCTCCGCCGTCTCTGCGGATCCGCCGGCCGATTGGATTTCCTTGGCAACAGCTCCGAGGGGCGCTCGCTTTCGCCCGCTAAGAAAAACCTTGGCGCCCTCGCTGGCAAAGGCGCGTGCGACAGCACCACCGATTGCACCTCCGGCTCCGTAGATCACCGCAACCTTGTTCTTCAACAACATCTTCGGTTCCTTTCTGGGCCCGGGTGCTCACACCCGCCCATTTCATGAGTTAAGACCGACGGATGAAACTCATCTGGGCGTGGCTGCTATTTTCGCAATCCATCGACCTCCGGACTGTCAGAGCCGTCAACGATACAGACACTGCGACGTGGCGAAAATGGGCGCTCATCGACCGCCCAGTTCGCCCCTCTGCAGGTGTCCATATAGGATAGAAGTGGGTAGTGTCTCAGTGTGAAGATAAGCGGGATTGACCACGCTCGCGGGATTCCACTGCGCCTATATTATTTAGCAAGTAATCACGGAGCAAAACTGATGCTAGTGCATATTTTCAGAGGTCCAGGCCGCGTGTTTGGTGTTACGGAAGACGGGACAGGAGGCAACCTACCCTCGCAATTTTCTCCGTGGACGTTCTTTAAGTCGATCGAACTGAGCCGGGATGGAGAGGCAAGGGCGGGGATAGATACCAACGAGTGTCTGGAAGACATCGAAAAGCATGGTTTTCACGTCACCGATGCGCACGTCCGCATCACCGAAAGTGTTGTCTGATGCATCGTTGCTCGACCTGCTGGAACAAGATGTCATCACCGAGCGGGGGCCACTGAACGCCCCATCGATGGCCGGGTTCAAACTGAGGCACTAACTAGAAGTGCGAAAAGGTGTGGGAAGAAAGGTGACGCGAGAGTGGAGCTGGTGACAGACGATCTGATCAGCAGGGCGCGGGCCGGAGACGGCGACGCGTTCCGAGCTTTGACCGAGCCACACCGCCGAGAGCTGCAGGTACACTGCTACCGGATGCTCGGGTCTTTCCAGGACGCCGAGGACGCCCTCCAGGACACCATGCTGGCCGCCTGGCAGGGTCTCGCGGGGTTCGAGGGACGCGCGTCGGTCCGCACCTGGCTCTACCGGATCGCCACCAACCGCTGCCTCAATGCGCTTCGCTCGGCCAGCCGACGCCCCGCCAAGGAATGGGACGTGCCCGGGGTTGAACTGCCCGAGTCGTTTCGGCTTGGCGAGGTCGTATGGCTCGAGCCATTTCCCGACACTCTCCTCGAAGGAGCGATCAACGTGCCGCTCGGCCCGGAGGCCCGCTACGTGCAGACCGAATCCATCTCCCTGGCCTTCGTGAAGGGGCTTCAGGTTCTGCCGCCTCGCCAACTCGCCGTCCTTATCTTGCGCGACGTCCTCGGATTCCATGCGAACGAAGTGGCAGACATGATGGAATCGACTGTCGAATCGGTCAACAGCGCCCTCAAACGGGCGCGCGCCAGTTTACAGCGCCGACCGCAATCGACCGCCGACCGCGAACCGCCTCCCCCATCCGATTCACCTGCGGAGGATGCGATCGTAGCGAAGTTCGTCAGCGCGTATGAGTCCGCCGATCTCGAAGCGCTGGTGGCCCTTCTGACCGACGACGTCTTCATCTCGATGCCACCGATGCCCTTCGAATACGAAGGCCGAGATGTTGTCGCCCGCTTCTGCACCAGCATCTTCGGCTCGGGCCGCAGGTTCACCCTCGCACGCACGAGAGCGAACGGCCAGCTGGGATTCGGGGTCTACCTCCACGTCCCCGACGGCATCCGTCAAGGGGTCGGCCTCCACGTCCTTACGCTGACCGGCGACCGGATCTCCGCCATGACCCGCTTTGAAAAGAACGTGCTCCCATGGTTCGGGCTACCGCGATCGCTCCCCAACCGATAGCCAGCTTCCGAGTGGTGGATGTGCACCGCAACGAAACCCACGCCGGGGGATGCGCTGTGCAGCTCCAACGTCCAGCGCGCAGTTTCGGTGTGACGACCTGCGGCGACCCATCCGCGTGGTTCCGGGAGAAAGTCGCCAACTTCTCTGTGTGAAGCAGCGCTCCTGCGTGAGTTCCCAAGTCAACTCGGCACAGAACGATGCCCCAGCTTGCGCCGAGGAATACGTTGCGGAGAAATTGTTTTAGAGAGTCACCGCCGGAACGGCTTCCGACTAGCCGACCACCCCGGAAGTTTAGTGATGCCAAGCGCGTTTATCGTTACCTATGTGGTGAAACTTCCTACAAGCCGACTTGAACGAAGCCGCGTTGCGGCGGACGCATTCGCGTGTTGCGGGGCCAACGGTCGAGGTGATCTGAGCTAGTGTGTGGCGCAGAGGAGGAAGTCTCTGTGACCCATCTACGTCAGATCATGCTTGAGGAACTACGGCGCCGCAACTACGCCGAGTCCACCATCCACGCTTACATTCACACGGTCGAGCATTTCAGTCGGCAGTTCCATCGATCGCCCGATCAGCTTGGCCCCGAGCATATTCGCCAGTATCAGGCCGCGTTGTTCACGCGCTGGAAGCTGGCCCCGAACACGGTGACGCAGCGGTTAGCCGCCCTGCGTTTTTTCTATGTCCAGGTGTTGAAGCGAGGCTGGAGCGTAGCCGAGACCCCGTATCCGAAGAAGGTTCTGCACTTGCCTCAGGTGCTGAGCCAGGACGAAGTAGCGCGTTTGATCGACGCGGCAGAGTTTCCCTTTCATCGCATTCTGTTGATGACTCTCTATGCAACGGGCGCACGTCGCGCAGAAGTGGCGCACCTGAAGATCAGCGATATTGACAGCCAACGGATGGTCATTCATATCCGGGGCGGGAAGGGACGCAAGGACCGTGATGTCATGCTCAGCCCCAAGCTGCTCGATGCGCTGCGCGTCTACTGGCGCGGGCTGAAACGCAAGCCCACCGCCTGGCTGTTCCCCGGCAACCGATGGCATACGGCAAACTATCCTGTTACCACCAAGGTCCTCTGGACTGCCTGTCAGCAGGCCGCCGAACGCGCCGGTCTTGAGCACAAGCGCATCCATCCCCACACTCTGCGCCACTGCTTTGCCACTCATCTGCTCGAAGCCGGTGCCGACCTGCGAACCATCCAGATGCTGTTGGGGCATCGCGACCTGGAGGAGACCACGATCTATCTGCATCTCTCCCGGCGGCATCTCAGCGCTACCGGCAGTCCGCTGGATGCACTCCCGATCCGCGGAGAAGGAGAACAGACGCAGAACGCATGAACCGGCCACCTCTGGAGGTGGCCGACATCGTTCGCTGTGCAGGACAGTCCTTCATTGAACGCAGTCGCAAGTGGATCAACGGCCAACACGAAAAGGTGTTGCTCGCCATCACACGCTGCCGAACCGCCGCGCTGGGTGGACATCGCGATCAGTGCTCGGACTGCGGACATTCCGTCATCTCTTACAACTCGTGCCGCAACCGGCACTGCCCCAAGTGTCAGGGCAACGCCCGCCTGCGCTGGCTCCAGGCGCGGGGACGCGAGTTGCTGTCCACCAGCTACGTGCACGTCGTTTTTACCCTGCCGCGGGAACTGGCTCCGCTCGCCTTGCAGAATAAAAGGCTGATCTACAACCTACTGTTTCACGCCAGCGCTCAGACCTTGCTGGAGATCGCTCGCGATCCCCGTCACCTCGGTGCACAGATCGGTTTCTTCAGCGTGCTCCATACTTGGGACCAGCGACTGCAACATCATCCCCACATCCACTGCGTGGTGGCCGCCGGTGGTCTCGCTCCTGACCGCTCCCGCTGGATCTCCTCACGCTGCTCCTTCTTCCTTCCCGTCAAAGTGCTCAGCCGTGTCTTCCGCGGCAAGTTTGTCTCCGGACTCAAGACCGCCTTTCAGACAGGCACACTCCAGTTCCATGGACATCTTTTACCGCTCGCGGAACCGCGTGCCTTCGCCTCGTGGCTGCGCCTACTGTTCCGTCACGATTGGGTCGTCTACTCCAAGCGGCCTTTCGGAGGACCGGAACATGTGCTGCGATATCTCGGTGCCTACACCCATCGCGTCGCCATTTCCAACAGCAGGTTGGTTGCTCTTGCCAACGGCCACGTTACCTTTCGCTGGCGCGACTCCACTCACGGCAACAAGAAGCGGCTCATGACTCTACCCGTCGATGAGTTCTTGCGCCGCTTCCTGCTCCACCTGCTCCCACGCGGCTTCGTGCGCATTCGCAACTTCGGATTTCTCGCTAACCGCCGGCGAGCAGAACTTCTTCCAGTCTGTTTCCGGTTGCTCCAGCAATCCGATCAGCCAGCAGCAGGCGCCACCTCGCCGACCACGCTCCCCGCTTACTCACCAGGGAACTGTCCGCTCTGCGGCGGAACCATGCAGCTTGTCGAGCGCCTCTCCGCCGCCCAACTTCTCCTCCGATCTCCGCCTCATCTCAGCCGGTGCGCATGAATCCACATCTCCAGCCTCGAATCTCGCTCGCGCTTCGGCGCGCACACTGGTTCTCTGTCTCGCATTCCTCAAAGTGCAGTATGGTTGTGCCCTCGGCACTTTCCGACATGCCGGCGCACGACCATTCTCTCTGCCACGAGCAACTGAAACGAAAGCACACCGACAGCAGGCGCCACCTCGCAAACGACAACGACCGCCTCATCGAGAAACAAATCCCATAGTCCCCCCGGGCGGCTTCCTTCAAGTCGCTGTATCTGAAGCGCCCCTACACAGTGTCTCAACTCCCCAGTTCCTCGCTCGGGGGGCGCTTCAGATACAGCACTAAGACTTCTGGCCCGCTCAAATCTTGGGTGGTTTAATCATCAGACCTCCGCCGATGCCGATACTCTCCGCCGCTTGCCACCAGGAGATCTGCTTGGCTGCAGCTCGCAAAATCACGTCCTGTGCTTTCATCGCCCGCTCCATCGCGGCCCTCGTGTAGGAATCCATGCTCCGCCTGGTCTCCTACCTCGCCGTCCGCAAAGCGGACATATCACTTGCTATCTCAACCGGACATATCATGTGCTAATGACAGCTGCTACAAGCCAACTTTTCACGACTCATCTTGGTATGGCATGGTCCGCGTCGACTAGCACGGCCAGGGGGATCGTCTTCACCTCTTCTCGTTTGAGACAGTTCGATTTAGGTCTCTTAAACTACACTTGAAGACCCTCGCCGAGTCGGTACTCTACCGGGCTCATGTCATATTGTGAAGCCTTTCCACCTGCGTTGACTTTCGTGGAACTCGAGGATACTGTACTGATCCAGAATGGGGGTCGCTAACTCCCAAAGGGGGCGATCTGTCCGAAACCTCTCCCAACCAGGTCACAGAGCTGTTGTTGAAATGGAAGGGCGGCGACAAGGAATCGTTGCAGGCCTTGCTCCCGTTGGTATACAGAGAACTGCATCACCTCGCCCAGCATCATCTCCGCGGTGAAAGGTCCGACCACACTTTGCAGAGCACGGCTCTGGTGCATGAGGCGTATCTGCGCTTAGTCAAGCCTGGTTCTCTGCGTATAGAGAGTCGAGGACACTTCTTCGGTTTGGCATCGCAACTCATGCGCGAAATCTTGGTCGACCATGCACGGGGCCGAAAGGCCGGAAAACGGGATGGAGGAATCCGCCTGACTCTCGACGAGGCTGCTGAATTATCGAACTCAAGGGATGTGGATCTGCTGGCTCTTGATGATGCGCTCAACGAACTCTCTCAGATGAGTCCTCGTCAGAGTCGCATTGTGGAATTGAAATTCTTTGGAGGGTTGTCGATTGCAGAGCTGTCAGAATTCCTGGAAGTCTCGCCGGCTACCGTCGAACGAGAATGGGCAGTGGCCCGTGCCTGGCTGTACAGAGAGATAAAACGGACTGAAAGCCATGACTCCTGAGCGCTGGGAACAAGTATCGAAAGCGCTGGACAAGGCCCTGCACTTTTCCCCTGCGCAGCGGAGGGACTATCTCGCGGAGATCGCTCACAGCGATGCTGAGCTATGCCGGGAACTTGAGTCGCTTCTCAGCTCCCATGAGAAGGCTGGAGCGGAGTTTCTGAACATACCTGTGCTGCAAGCTGCACTGCGCGATGCCAAAGCGGAGCCGCGGCAAACGCTGCTCGGCCAGCGCCTGGGGGCCTACCAGATTGTCGAACTCCTTGGAGCCGGAGGTATGGGGGACGTCTACCGTGCCTTCCGTGCCGACGATCAATATCGCATGGAAGTGGCGCTGAAAGTCGTGCGCGGAGGCCACGATTCCAGCTTCGTCTTTCAGCGATTCAAGAATGAGCGGCAGATTCTCGCCAGCCTCGACAACCCCAATATTGCGCATCTGCTCGACGGGGGCACAACGGGCGAAGGGGCTCCTTATTTTGTCATGGAGTTGATCGAGGGAGAGTCCATTGGACAGTACTGCGACCATCACAGACTGGGCACCGTTGATCGGCTGAGGCTCTTCCTTCAAGTCTGTTCCGCCGTGCAGTTCGCGCATCAGCGGCTGATTATTCACCGCGATCTCAAGCCCAGCAATATCCTGGTGACCGCAGACGGTGTGCCGAAGCTTCTGGATTTCGGCATCGCCAAGGTATTGGATCCGAATATAGCGAATGAGGGCTTTGAGCCCACGCTCACGCAGTTTCGGGCGCTGACTCCCGGTTACGCCAGTCCAGAGCAGATCAACGGCGAGCCCATCACCACCGCCAGTGATGTTTACTCGCTGGGTGTGGTTTTGTATGAGCTGCTAACCGGACACCATCCTTATCAAGTGGCAGGAGATACGGCTGAGAAAGTCGCACGGGCCGCTTGTGAAATGGAACCGAAGAAGCCGAGCAGTGTTGTGCGAGACGCCGGACGATCGGGAAATAGTCGCAATTACGATACGGCCCGCACGAGCTCGGCGCTCACGGCCCGCGAAGCGGAAAAACTCAGAAGAGGGCTGAGAGGAGATCTCGACAACATAGTTCTAATGGCTCTGCGCAAAGAGCCGGAGCGCCGCTACAGCTCGGTAGAGCAATTTGCGCAAGACATCCGACGGCACCTGGAAAACCTTCCTGTGAGCGCGCGGAACGATACGGCGGCTTATCGGGTTTCCAAATTTGCGCGCAGACATAAGGCCGGAATCGGCGCCGCAGTCATCGTCATGTTTGCCCTGCTGTTAGGGATGGGAATGACGCTTCAGCAAAAGCGCCGGGCGGACCGTCGATTTAATGATGTAAGGGAACTTGCCAACTCGCTGATTTTCGAGATTCACGATTCGATTCAGAACTTGCCCGGCGCGACTCCCGCCCGCAAGCTGCTCCTCGACCGCGCTCTGCAATATCTGGACAGCCTGTCCAAAGAGGCGGGCGGCGACACTTCTCTGCAAAGGGACCTTGCCGCCGGATACTTGCGAATTGGCCTGGTCCAGGGGAGCACCGTGGATGCGAGTCTCGGGCAACCCGACGACGCCTTGTCCAATTTGCGCAAGGCCGTGGCCCTGCGCGAAGCAATCGCCAAAGCGAATCCCAACAACACCGATGATCAACTAAACCTGGCTATTGCCGATCGACACCTGGCCAGAGTACTGAGGGGAGCTGGCAGGCTCGAAGCGCGCACGCCGATTGATCAGGCGCTGGCCGTTACCGAACGCCTCTCTAAAGACGTTCCAGCGAGCGTCGGGGTGGAACGAGAGAGGTCTATCGAGTACGACGTGCTCGCCAATATTCAGGACGAGTCTGGCGATCATGCCGGCTCTCTGGAGACTCAAAGGAAGGCCTGCGCCATTGGACAGGATTTGTTGAAGACGAACCCCCAGGACAGAAGCATCCAGCACATGGCCGCCATCTGCACAGTAGAACTTGGGTTGGGGTTGACTGAGGTTGGCCAGAGGACTGAGGCCCTGCAGTTCTTTCAAACCGGGCTGGACCTGTTTGAAGCCTTGGCCAAGGATCAAAATGACGCCCGTTCCCGGCGAGAGATGGCTGTCGCAACCGGTCTTCGTGGGGGCGTCCTGCTTATGAACGGGGACCCAGCCGGGGCTCTCGAGGCGCATCAGCGGAGTCTGGCAACCATCGATCCCATGGCCACCGCCGATCCGCAGAATGCCACGCTGCAGCTCGACAGCGGCGGCGCGCGTTTGGCCATAGGGGAAGACCTTTTGTCCGCCAACAGGTTTGCCGAGGCAGAGGCGATGTTTCACCGAGCCATTCAAATTCAGGATGAAATTCTCGCTCGCAATCGGGCGGATCAGCAGGTACCGCAGTATAGGGGCTATGCCGAAATCTGGCTCGGCGAAACGCTGGCCGAAACAGGTAAGACGGAGGCGGCGTTGGAGAGCTATCAAAGAGGTCTACACGACCTCGAGAGTTTCGTCGCCCCCGCGCCTGACCTACGCTCCGATGCGGCGACCGGATACGTCAGGCTTGGCACCGCCTTCGCGAAGCTCACTCGTTGGCAAGACGCTGAAGCGGCTTACCGCAAAGCTCTGGCGATTGCTCAGCCCCTGGCAGTGGCCCCGCAGCCAAATATTCGGGCATGGTATGCGATCGCTGATGCGTGCTTCGGCATGGGAGAGTTGTCGAGCACGGCAGCAGCCCGCTTTCCTGGTCCTTCCTCCATGGAGCGATGGCGCGAAGCGCGCGAATGGTACAGCAAGAGCGCGGAAGCATGGGCCAAGATTCCAAATCCCGGCGCGGTCACCCCGAGCGCGCTCCCCTGCAGCCATCCAACCCAAGCGACCCGCGCCATCTCCGACTGTGATCGTGCTCTGCGACCGCAAAATTCTTCAGCCAAACATTGAGGGCCAGGGTCTTCGGACTCCCGAGCTCACAGGACTTCCAAGATGCAGTCTGAGTCTTGCCGCGTCGCCTCACGCTCCTGAAACCACCGTGAGCGTGACCGCGGTGGGCGTATAGCTGACCTCAAAGTGCTCGCTGAATTGATGCTCGTTCCTTTCACGGTTGCAAACTGGCCGCTGACCGCACTGCCCGTGACAATTTTGAAAGTGTCGCCAATCGCCGGGACGAAGTTGTTGATGCGCCTGATCAGGAGGGTTCCCCCCAGGCTGACTCCGTTCGAGACAGCAACCTGGCCAAACGTACCGGCAGCCATGCCTGCGATCGAGATATTCAGTGCCCCACTGGAGGTTTGGGTATAGCTACCCGTGATGGTGAGAGTTGCGGGCTTGGCGGAGGAGTCCCCGGCAGTGACCGAAGCGCTTGAGGCTACCGCGGCCGCAATCGTGCCCTTGCCCAATAGCGAGCCTTTCTGCAAAGTCAGCCCGGAGGGCGCCATCAAGGCGCCGTCGACCGTGGTCGCTCCCGCACTTTGCGTGTAGCTGCCTCCTACGGAGAATCCGCTGCCGATGCCTATGGTAGTTTTTCCGGCGTTGCTGAAGTTTGTGGCTGTAGCCAGAATTTGCCCGCTCACCAGCGACAAGGATCCCAGCGTAGTGTTGGCTACCAGCTTCGCCAGAGCGCTGGTGTTGGTGGAGCTGTTGAGGATTTGTGCCGCGGTTCCGGTCAACGTGATACTGGCAGCATTGTTGACGATGTCGGCATTGAGGAGTTCCAGGGTGCCCGTTACCAGGTAACTTCCGCCCATTAAGGTTGTGCCGAACAAATTGTTGAACGGACCCGCTATGTTCAGCGTGCTTCCTTTGTTCACAATCAGCTTGCCCGTGTTGGTGAGACCGATAGTCGGGTCGGGCGAAATTACCAGCGGCGTCTTTTGATTTGCGATGATGCTTCCGCTGTTGGTGATGCCCATCGGGTCGGAGCCGCCGATAAAACCGGCGCCCTCGATCGTGCTCTGGTTGGTCAACGTGTTGGTGGAAGGATTGGCAAGGAAAGATGTGTCTGGTGACATGATAACTTTCCCCGAGCCCGTCAGGATGGTCGGCTGGGTCAGGATCACGAAGAATCCGCTCTTGTCCAGAGCAATCGTACCGGTGTTGTTGATGGTACCTTGCAGGTTGAGGTTTCCCTGGGAAACCTTGAACATTCCCGTATTGTTGACCGGGTTGACGGTGCCATCCAGAGTTCCGCTGTTGGTGTTGAAGGTGCCGGTGCCCGTGGTTTTCAACGTGCCGCCACTGATCACACCAGTGTTGGAGTAGACCAGCACCGTGGAGCCGGCAAGCGCTTCAATCGTTCCTCCCGCGTTGTTGATGGTGTTCTGGATCTGCAGCGTTCCTCCGCTGCTGGCCTCCAACGTCCCAGTGTTGTTGGACGCACTCCCGGTGAGAACCAGGAAATTTGCGCTGTCGCTCGCGTTGATGGTTCCCTGGTTGGTGAGCGTCAAGGTGGCGTCGCCGATGTATCCCGATCCCGCGATATTGGATTGGCTGATGAGTGTCGTAGCCCCACTGAGTGAGACGATGCTGCCTCGGGGATAGGCGATCGAGACAGTTCCCCCCTTGAGGGTTGCGCTGCCGTTGACGAATAACCCTCCCTTGGCTTGAATTGTGCCCAGGTTGTTGATCGTTCCCGCAATGGTCGAAGTGCCGCCGCTGACGATCTGATAGGTCGCATTGTTGCTGAGATTGCTCAGTGCGGGATTGCCGGATCCAGCGAACGTACTGAACAATCCCGAACCAGTGCTCGCCAGAGTCCCGCCTGAGATCGCAAAGGCATCGACCATCACTGTCGAGCCGGCGAGCGCCTGAATCGTGCCCCCGCTATTGTTGAACGGGACCCCCAGGCTCGACCCTTGCAAGAGCAACGTGCCGCCGTTGCTGGCTTGGATGGTGCCGGTATTCGTGATGTAGACTCCTCCCGCCAGCTCGAGTTGAGCTCCTGATACGTTGGCATCGATGAGAGATTGGTTGGTAAATGTGGCCATGCCAATGTATCCCTGGCCGTGAATGGTGTTGTTGGTGTTGATGACCGCGTTCTGGGAGCCTGTAAGTTGGCTCGAGGCCAACAGGTTGATCGTGCCTCCGCCCGAGATGGTCGTGGTGACGGAGGGCTGAGCGAAGCCAAGCCCGTTCCCCGAGCCGATGTTGACAGAGCCTTGGTTGAAAAAGCTGGGGCCCGTAATGTCCACATAGCCCGGGGTCAGATTCAGAACGTAACCCGAGGCGATGCTCAGGTTGACCACAGAGGCGCCTGTGGCAAACACCGGCCCCCCTTTAATGAAGGCGTTGAAGTTGCCGTTGGGAGTGACGTTTGACGAGCACGTATCCCATAACGCATTGCCCCCTTCGCTGGGACAAGGTGCCCAATTTCCCGACCCGCCGCTCCATGTCGCCGTCGATTGCGCTAAGGCGGGCTTGCTCACCAGCCCGCCTAACGCGAGAGCCACGACCACGATTAGAAACCGCAAGTTGACTGGCTTGGTTACGAACTCAGACGAGAAACCATTCATACATCCTCCTTCATTTATTGCCTTTGGCCGAGGCCTTCAGATCTGTCTGCCGAGTCTGGAGGCCCAGACCCCGCACAGCTATTGCATTACGTACTGCACGTTTAGGAACACATTCGACGGCGATTGCCCGGTGACACCGCAACCGCTGGAGGGACTGCCTTCGATTGAGACCTCGGTTCCAGCAGCGATTGACACAGAGATTGGTCCGGAATCCGCGACATGGCCTGTCCCAAGGTCAAGCCCATAAATTAATATCGTGGAGGGCCAGTTCAAGAGGTAGGCTTGGGAGGTCGTACTGCAGCCTCCACCGTTGCTTGCGGCGGAGGCCGTCACCCGGGTAACAGTTATGTTGTGGTCTGGGATGAAATACCCGCCGAGAATATAACCGGGGGATTGTCCCCCAAGGTTTCCTACCATGAACCCCGAGAAAACCATGTGTGGGTTGTTGCTCATGGGAACGTCGTTGTTGATGGATAGGCTGTTCGCCTTTACGTTGCCTTCCAGATAAATATTGCTCTTGCCGGTGAAATTGGTGATGCCCAGATTGCCTGCGCCCTCGGCGTTGGCAGCCGCGGCCGAAAGGATTGCCCAGTTGTGCCCGCCCGGACTGGTGTTGTTTAGCTGGAGCCACGTGCCAAAACCGTTTGAGCTTTGCACAAGAAACGGCTGATAGGTCGCGTTGTTGATAATGTTAACGACGCCGCCCACATTCTGGTTACCACTGAAATTGTTGTTGGCGGCATTCAGCAGTGGTACTTGAGTGGAGTCGAGGCTAAGAGTGGGGACGCCTCCAGTCCCGCCGCCGACCAGACCCGGTCCGGCGGCCACCCCAGTCACAACTTTGGTTGTGTCCAGACTTAGCGTCACGTTGCCACTGCTACCTCCACCCGTAAGGCCGGTTCCTGCCGTAACGCCACTGATCGTGCCCATTCCGGGGAAGGTTTGGCCGGGTGCGAAGGTGACCGGTCCGGTGAAGTTCCCCGTGCCATGTACGTCCAGAGTGGACGTCGGAGTGGTCGTGCCGATCCCCACATTGGCGCTGGCGGTGGCGCCGTTTATCCCGCTTATGCTGCCGAGTACGAGGGAGTTGTTGGCTGTGACCTCGGCGTAGGCGCCGATCGCCGTTGCATTAGTGAGATTCAGTTGCGTACCCGAACTGGTGTAGGCACCGACGTAGGTATCGAGATTGCCGGTTGTCAGGGCGCTGTTGGGGCTCGCGCCACCGGCGACTGTCCCGATCGCGGTGTTCCCGCTACCGGTGGTGTTTGCCGAAAGAGCAATATCGCCTAGAGCTGTATTCGAGCTGCCTGTGGTGTTGAACTGAAGAGCCGCCGTGCCGCTTGCAGTGTTGTAGCCGCCCGTAGTGTTGTTATGGAGTGCCAACTCGCCGCTGGCAGCGTTGTAGCTGCCGCTCGTGTTGGAGACAAGCGATTGGTAACCGCTCGTCGTGTTGCCCGTTCCCGTGGTGTTGGCGTGCAGCGACCAAGTACCACTGGCGGTGTTGAGAGTCCCCGTGGTTCCAAAATTCCCCGCCAGGTTGCCAATAAATACATTGCCGGAATTGCCGCAACAGGTGTGAATGAAATAGGTTCCGCCCTGATTGATTACCCCGGCAGTTGGGCTCGAGGTCCCCGGCAAGTCCAAGTTCCCGCTGTTGATTGCTACATCTCCGGCGGTGACGCTCTGGTTACCGCTGAAGTTGTTATTGGCGGCCAGCTGCGGAATCTTGGTGGCGTCAAGATTGAGCGTGACCGTACCGCTGTTGCCGCCGCCGAGAAGTCCTGCACCTGCCGTGACGCTGGTGATCGTGCCGGTACCGGCCGCGGCGCAGGCCCAGGCGCTGCCATTCCATAGCAGCACCTGATTGGCCGCGCAACTGTGGGTCAAAGTCAGGTTGAGCGTGCCGTTGGTGCCGCCGCCGGCCAGACCGCTGCCGCTGGCAGTAGTCACTCCCGAGACGGTCCCGCCTCCGGCGAAGACAATATCCAACTCGGCGGGATGGCTATTGGCGGTGTTTTCTTTGCTGTCAAAGCTGGCGTTGAGAGGACTATTGGCCACAAGCGCGATGCCGTCGTTCGGCTCGGTTCCATCGAGCCAAGCGCCTAAGGCCGGCGTAACGTCGATCAACACGTAGTCATGGACATTCGCACTGGTCAACGCCACACTGCTGACGATCGTCGTCCCCAGCGCGGGAGCCAGATCAGCAGTGATCGTCTTCTCCGACCAGGTGCCGTTGACGTAGTCTACGTTGAAGCTGCCGGCGGTTGTTACGGCATTGACGTAGAGCTTCAGCGTAGCCTTGGCGATGCTGGTGCTGGTGTAGCCCGCGGGGATCGACGACAGATCGAATTGAATGTAGGTGGTCTGCGAACTACTTTCCACGTCGAGCACCGGCTTAGTTCCGAGGTTCGTTGTGGGAGTAGCTGTGTTGGTGTAGGCGTCGCCACTGGGGGTGATTTGCCCGTAGGCTGCCGTGCAACCGCATATCGTTACGAACAAGATGGCTGCGAAACGTGACTGATTCTTCGAGTTTTTCACGGCGTGCTCCGAATTTCTTGCTTTCCGGCGTTTCCGCCTCTATTAAACAAGGCGTAAAACCGAAGGGTTTTCCCTCACGAGTAAGTCGGAAAAATTTGCATATCTGGAGGAGGAGAGAGCATCCGTAGCCCGGAGGTGCCACGTCTGATCGATGAGCCTATCTTGCGGGATTTCTCAAGTTCGATTGGCGGTCGCGGCCCATCGGGCGGATGGCGGTCAAAACCCGAGATTATTCCAGGCCGCATGTCGGCTTGCAGGAAGATTCAGCACAAGTAACGAGAAACGGGCTTCGAGACCATTAGTCCAACTGCACCACCATACTGACGGTGCGGCGCAGGAGGCCGCCAGTATGGCGCATTGGAAGACATCGAAACAATCCAAGGCAAGAACAATGCTTCGACTAGCCGATTTAGAGCAGTCGAAGAATGCGGTTCTCCACCCGCTCGGCGCGGCGAGCTCGCAACAGTCATACGGTCATGCCATCGACGAGTTTATCGGGTGGTATTGCTCCGAACCGCGTCTGTGATTCAACCGAACTGTCGTTCTTCGCTACCGGTTCTTTCTCGAACAGAAAAACCTCGCGCCCTCCACGATCAATGTTCGCCTTGCCGCAGTCAGGCGTCTGGCCTATGAAGCTTGTGACACGGGCCTCCTGAGCCCAGACCTTGCGGCTGGAATCCGTCGTGTCAAAGGGGCCAAACGTCTCGGTGTTCGGATCGGTAATTGGTTGACCATCGATCAATCCAGAACCTTGCTCGGTAAACCGTCAGACAGCCTTCGAGGCAAACGCGATCGAGCGATTTTGGCACTGCTGATTGGGTGCGGCCTACGACGAGCGGAACTAGTGGGACTCAGGACGGGAGATTTTCAAATGCGCGAAGAGCATTGCGTTATTGCTGACCTGGTTGGCAAGGGAAAGCACATCCGTACAGTTCCTGTTCCCTTTTGGGCGAAACGCGCCGTCGACGAGTGGAATGGGGGCGGCTGCCATCGCCGACGGGGCGATCTTCCGCAGAGTGAGTCGGCTAGATAAGATCTGGGGTGACGGAATCACACCCAAAGCCATCTGGCACGTGGTAAGAGCGGCCGCCAAACGTGCTGACATCAAAAATCTAGCTCCTCACGACTTGCGTCGTACATGCGCTCGGCTATGCGATTTAGCAGGAGGAGAACTTGAGCAGATTCAGTTCTTACTTGGACACGCATCGGTTCAGACCACCGAACGTTATCTCGGCTGCAAGCAAAGAGCGCGGCAAGCATCGACAACCGGAAGTAAAAGGCTACGCGAAGGAATATCTGGAGGCTTCCAGTCCGCGACGTGAACAGATCAAAGACCATCTCCGGGAACAAGGAATCGACGGAGCCGCGGCGGCACAGATCGCGGCCCACCATACGCGCGACCGCAAGGAACTGCTGTCCCCGGAAGAAGTCTTACAGCGGCACCGCGAGTTGGCCGCACAGCACGGGCATCAGGCGGACCGCGTCGTCGCACAGGCGCGCCAACATGGGCAATACCAGATGCAGGAGCCGGAGGTTCAGGCGAAGCAGGCCGTGACATGGGTGCGGGATCATGTCCTCGAAACATCGGCTGTGCAGGACCGCCGCGCGATCCTCGAAACAGCGCTGGTGCGCGGCATGGGAGAATCCACGTATGCCCAGGTCCGGCAGGAGTTCGAACGCCGGATCGAGGCCGGGGAGTTCCGCGAAGTGTCTCACGTTGGTGCTGGAAGACAGTACACAACCGCCGCGATGGTTCGCATGGAGCGCGAGATCGTTGACCGGATGCAAGAAGGCAATCGGCGTGACTACAGCGATCCCATGCTGGTTTCGCCCCAAGTGCGCATCGCCACGGAAGATCGCCACCGGGAGTTGAATCCGTCGCAGCGCCAAGCAGTAGACGAAATCTTTCTTTCGCGGGAGAAGGTTGTCGGTTTAGATGGCACAGCGGGCGCAGGCAAGACAACAACTCTATCCGTGATCCGTGAAGGCGCGGAGGCCGAGGGCTACAGGGTGGAAGGTTTCGCGCCAACGTCCCGCGCGGCGCAGAAGCTCGGGGAAGCAGGCATGGAGACATCCACACTACAAAAGCATCTGATACGTGGACAGCAGCCGGATAGCGGGGAGAAACGGTCTCTATGTACTCGACGAATCCTCTCTGGCATCGACCCGGCAGGTGCATGAGTTTGTAACCCGGCTCCATGCGAACGACCGTGTGTTGCTCGTCGGCGACCGTCGGCAACATGAGGCGATTGAGGCCGGGCGGCCCTTCGCGCAGCTCCAGGACGCCGGTATGAAAACGGTGAAGCTCGAAGAGATCGTGCGCCAGAGAGATCCACAACTGAAACAGGTGGTTGAGCAGCTTGCACGCGCCGAGGTCCGCGAGGCGATACAGAATCTTGACCGGCAGGGCCGAGTCCATGAGATTCAAGGCCACGACGAGCGCATCGCCGCTATCGCCAAGGAGTACGCAAACTCGCCGGAGAACACGCTGGTGATTTCTCCCGATAATCGCTCTCGCATGGAGATTAACGAGCGCGTCCATGTGGAAATGCAGCGGAGTGGCCTCGTCAGCAACGAGCAGCACCGCATCAGGACGTTGGTGCCGCGCCAAGACCTCACCGGTGCGGACCCGCACATGGGCCGAACGATATGAAGTAGGCGATGTGCTGCGCTACTCGCGGGCATCGAAGGAGACTGGCATCGGGAAAGGCGAGTACGCGCAGGTGAAGAGCATCGACGGTCCCACAAATCGGCTCACGGTCGAACTGCAGGACGGCCCGGAACGAACTTACGATCCACGCTGGCAGCAGGGGGTCTCAGTCTTTCGGGAAGAGATGCGGAGTTTTTCAGTGGGCGACCGCATCCAATTCACCGCGCCGGCCAACGAACTGAAAGTTGCGAACCGCGAGTTGGGGACCATCGAGAGCATCGACGGACACGAGCTGCGCTTGAAGATGGACGGCGGTCGCGCGGTCGAGCTTGATCCGACCAAGCATCCGCATCTCGATCATGGCTACGCCATGACCAGCCACTCCAGCCAGGGACAGACGGCTGACCGTGTCCTCATTCACGTGGACACCGGGTTGGGCGCTAAGGATCTGCTCAACAGCCGGATGGCATACGTTTCTGTGTCGCGTGGACGTTATGACGCACAGATTTATACGAACAACGCAGAGACGCTCGGGCAAGAACTCAGTCGCGACGTGTCCCATTCTGCTGCGATTCAGCAAGAGCCAGCGGTGCAGTTAGAACCACAAACCACCAACACGAATCAGATCAGTCGGGGTCTCGGTCTTGGTCTTTGATGCAGCATTCCCGAATGACATACCCGGATAGCCAGAGCATAGCCGAGGCCCGGCCAGTGTCAAGGCCGCGCTTCGCACGCCGCCTTCGCGGTCGAAGAGCCTTGACACTGGCCTTTGCGCCTCGGCTTATTATTCAGCTATCCGGGCGATGTCAGATTTCTAGCTCTAGAACCGGGCTTCACCCCGAGGCGAACCGCTGTTGATGGCAACGGTGCGCTTACACATCCGAGACAGTCCAAAAACTGCTGTCGGAGGAGATCTAGTACTTGAGAAAGACGGGTTCAAATAAACATTCTCTGATTTGGTTTTGATCGCAGAGAGGAGTGCGAAACCCAGCACCAGAGCCATAGCAACTACCAGCAAGGGCGCAAGTGCATAGTCTCCCACCGGCGGTATGGGCTCTCTCCGGCAAGCGAAAAAAAACGACGAAGAAGACTCGACTCGATCTCCGGGGCTCGCGAAGTGCCTGGCGACTCGGCCGGAACACGGCGAAGATTCCGCAGGTCCACTAACAATTCCCGTGCCGACTGGTATCGCTCTTCGGGGCGTTTGTGCAGGCACTTCAGCAGAATACGATCAAGTTCGGCAGGAGCCGTCGGAGTGTATTGCCGCAGAGACGGTGCCTCAAGCTTCAGGATATTGGCGATCGTCGAGGGGGGCGTCCGGCCCAAAAAGGGATTGGTGCCGGTAGCCATTTCATAAAGGACAAGGCCTAGAGCATAGATATCTGTGCGCCCGTCCACCGGCTGCCCTTCAAGTTGCTCCGGAGCCATATAGTTCACGGTCCCGACTAGCAGGCCTGGGCTCGTAGGAATAGAAACTGTCTCCCCCGCGTTCTCATCTTCTAACGACAGCGGTGCGTGGAGGTGTTTCGCCAGACCGAAGTCGAGAATCTTGACACGCCCTCGGGAATAATCGTCCGGCACGGACATAATGTTTTCGGGTTTGAGGTCCCGATGGACAATCCCGTGACTGTGCGCCGCGGCCAAGGCGTCGGCGAGTTGGGCACTGGCATCGAGGATTTCGTCCGTGGTGAAGCGGGCCCGAGCCAGCTCTTTGCGCCAGGTGCGGCCTTCCACGTACTCATAGACAATAAAGCTCCCCTCGCCCTGCTCGACAAAGTCATACACAGTGGCGATACCTGGATGACTCAAGGCGGAAGCTGCTCGGGCTTCGGCTGCGAGCCGATGGCGCAGTTCGGAGTCGTGAGTCGTATTGGACGGAAGCATCTTCAGGGCAACCAGACGATTCAAGCGGGTGTCATAGGCGCGCAAAACGACTCCCATACCACCGCGCCCAACTTCCCGCTCCACCTTGTACCGGCCCTCTATGAGCTGATTCAGCACGGTTGAAGTCTACTCCACCAACGACGCTAAGTTCTGGCACGTCGAAACCGGAGATGGGCCCACCCCTGACGCCTGGGCGATTGGTCCCGAGTGACGGGTAACCCTTCCATAATCCGAGTAAGGTAAGAGTAGCCGACCAATCGGGAGTTATCTCTCCACCTGCACGGCTTACCCTCACAAAGCAAGTGTTCTGGCTTCGACATCCTGCGAGGGCCGTCATTCGTTGACTAGCGGATGCCGCATTCGTAAGATGATGCAACTTGGAAGTGACGCTTCCCGATGATCGGCCAAACCATCTCGCACTACCGCATTGTTGAGAAGCTGGGCGGCGGTGGGATGGGAGTGGTGTACAAAGCCGAGGACATAAAGCTCGGCCGTCACGTCGCTCTGAAGTTCCTGCCGGACGAACTCGCCCAGGACGCGCAGGCCCTCAGCCGCTTCCAGCGCGAAGCCAAAGCTGCGTCCTCTTTGAACCACCCGAACATTTGCACTATCCACGAAATCGACGAGGTCGACGGACGCACATTCATCGCCATGGAACTGCTGGAAGGGCAGACCCTCCGGCACCGTATCGCTGGCAAGCCGCTGGAGATCGAAACCGTGCTGGAGCTCGGCACCGAAATCGCCGACGCTCTAGATGCTGCTCACGCCAAAGGCATCGTCCATCGCGACATCAAGCCCGCAAACATCTTCGTCACCGATCGCGGCCAGGCGAAGATTCTCGACTTCGGGCTCGCGAAAGTCACTCTCAAGCCGGAGAGCGTCGCCCTTAGCGCTGCAACCATCGACTCCGAGGAACATCTCACCAGTCCCGGCAGTGCTCTGGGCACCGTCGCCTACATGTCGCCGGAGCAGGTTCGAGGCAAGGAACTCGACGCCCGTACCGATCTGTTCTCCTTCGGCGCGGTGCTGTATGAGATGTGTACCGGAACGCTGCCCTTCCGAGGCGATACTTCGGCGCTGATCTTCAATGCCATTCTCGAACGCGCCCCCGTAGCTCCGGTGCGGCTGAATCCCGACGTGCCCGCCGAACTGGAACGGATCATCAACAAGGCGCTGGAGAAAGACCGCGACATTCGCTATCAGTCCGCCGCCGAAATAAGAGCCGACCTGAAGCGGCTGAGGCGCGACACCACCTCTGGAAAGATCGAGGCCGTCGCCGCTCCGGCCGCTCGCAAGCCTCGCTGGCTCTGGCCCGCGGCGATCGTGTCCGTGATCGTTGCTGCTGCCGCGGCATTCGCCTGGCTCAGTTCTTCGCCGCCTCCACCCAGAGTGCTGAACACCACGCAACTCACGCGCGATGGTATCCCCAAAGGCAACCTGGTCACCGATGGCTCCCGGCTCTACATGGATGAAGTAACCGATGCGAGCCGGATTGTTCAGGCTTCCGCCGCTGGCGGCGAAACCTCGCCTCTTCCCACTCCGTTTGCCAACGCGCACGCTGTCGACATTTCCCCCGATCACACTCAACTCTTGGTGGCCAGTTCGGTGGGCACCGCGACGGAATATCCGATCTGGGCTCTGCCCCTTCCCTCCGGAGCTCCTCGCCGTCTCGCCGATGTTGTCGCTCATGGCGCCACCTGGTCTCCTGACGGCCGCCACCTCGTATTTTTCAACGGCTCCGACATATTCCAGGCCAACGCCGATGGCACCGATCCGAAAAAACTGATTACCGTTTCAGGCACTCCCCGGGACCCCGCCTTCTCCCCGGACGGCGCCCGCATTCGCTTCGACATCACAGTGCCGGAGAACAACTCTGATCTCGCTCTGGGAGATTCGGTCCGATGGCAGCGATCTTCATCCCCTGCGTCCAGCAGGGCACAACCCGCCTCAAGAATGCTGCGGCGTCTGGACGTCGGATGGCCGCTACTACTTCTTCTTGAGCGGCCCCAACGTTTGGGCCATGCGCGAACCCGCCGGCCTGTTTCACCGGCGATCTTCCGCGCCCTTCCAACTAACCACCGGCCCCTTAGCCTTCAATGCCCTCGTACCCAGCCCGGATGGCAAGAAACTCTTTGTCGATGCGGTACAGAATCGCGGGGAACTCGTCCGCTACGATCCCAAGTCCCGTCAATTCGTGCCGTTTCTTTCGGGGATCTCAGCCGGCGAACTGGATTTCTCCCGCGACGGCCAGTGGGTCACTTATGTTTCCTACCCCGAGCAAGCGCTCTGGCGCTGCCGTGTGGATGGCAGCGATCGCTTGCAGCTCACCTATCCGCCAGTTTTCGCCGGCTTGCCGCGCTGGTCTCCTGACGGTACCCAGATCGCCTATATCGACGCTCAACCAGGCCGGCCATGGAAGGCGTTCCTGATCTCTGCCCAAGGGGGCACGCCCCAGGAAATGCTCTCCGAAACTCACACCCAGGCGGACGCGACCTGGTCCCCCGATGGCAAGAAGATCGCCTTCGGTCGCACCCAGCAAACTGGATCGTCCGAACCGTTAGCGATCCAGATCGTGGACCTGGCGACCCGCCAGCTCTCTCCCATCCCCGGCTCAGCAAACCTGTTCAGTCCACGCTGGTCGCCCGATGGCCAGTATCTGGCTGCCATCACGGCCGACTCCCAGAAACTCCTTCTTTACAGCTTCAAGACCCAGAAGTGGTCGGACTGGGTCAATGAACCCGGCGCAATCGGCTTATCCCAACTGGTCGCGCGATGGAAGCTTACCTTTACTACGACAATACTTTTACCGACCGTCCCACATTTCGCCGGGTCAAGGTTGGCCAAACCCGCTCGGAACTCTTAGCTGATTTGAAGGACTTGCATCGCTACGGCAGCCCCATTGCCGGTGCCTGGAGCGGCGTCGCTCCCGACGGCTCTGGCCTTTTCGCACGCGACCTGGGTACCAGCGAAATCTACGCTCTCGACTTGGATCTACCGTAGCTTGATAGCTTGACGCTGGCTCGCGTCAGATCTTGCGAGGTGTCGCTGGGGCGGTCGCACCCGAGTGACGGGCAAACCTTACCTTACCGATCAGGGAAGGGTTGCCGACAATTCGGCCCCCGCAACGCAGGCACTGGTTCTTAAGTGTTCGAGGCGCTGTCGGGCTTGATGTTTTGGTTGAGTCGCAGCACGTTGTTTGGGTCGTACTTTTTCTTGATCTCCACGAGGCGCGCATAGTTCGGCCCATAGCCCGAGCGGACCAGTTGGTCAGTCGTATCGCCCAACTGGTTGACGTACACTCCATGGGCAAAGGGCTGCAGATTGTCGCGGGTAGCCTGGACCCATCGCAGCACTTCCGCCTTCATTGCGGGAGTGTTCCAAACACCCGCCATGTCTATTTCATAACCTGGCTCCCGGAGAGCAAATGCGGTCTCGGTCGTACTTACACGGCTAACAGCCCCACGCAACGGGACAATGATCACCTTGCATGTGGCTGGCGCATCGCTGATCGCGGTTGTAATTGCCGCAATGGCAGCACCGCTGAGTTCTCGAAGAAGGAGATTTGTTTGGAAGTGCGTAACCGGTGCTGCAAGAAATCCACCGGCCGCCTGAGCTTCCAGGTAGGACATGATCTTGACGCCGTCATCCTGCGGCTTGAAAGCACGCAGCGGCCGGAGCAAATCATTTCCCATTCGGGGATCGCCGCAATAGCAGACATCGACCTTGAGTCTTCGGCCCTGCTCGGATGGCAACAGCTGGGCAAACGCGTCCATTTCATCCGGGGCCCCAGCAAGAAACTTGACGAAAGCCTGCAGGAGATCTGGAATGCGTCCGGGCGGATACGTGAGCGCGCCCGACAGAACCTGGTCGACCGGATGGAGCTGGTACTCCAGTGCCGTGACCACCCCAAAGTTGCCGCCTCCCCCACGAATGGCCCAGAAAAGGTCTGGATTGGATTTCGGGCTGGCTTCGACCTGTATCCCGTCCACGGTCACCACTCGCGCGGATAGCAGGTTGTCGCATGCGGCGCCGTACTTCTCCATCAAACGACCTTCTCCCCCTCCGAGCGTAAAGCCGGCAATTCCGACAGTGGGGCAGCCGCCTGAGGTTGTGGCTAGCCCGAAGTGCTGGGTAGCAGTGTCGAGGTCACGCACGAGAGCGCCAGCCTCTGCGCGGGCCACTCGTTTGCCGATGTCTACTTCGACCCGTTTCATTGCGGAGAGGTCGATTACGACGCCGCTATCGCACATCCCGAACCCGAGCCGGCTGTGTCCTCCGGCACGCACCGCCAGTGGCAAATGCTGGGTCTGAGCAAAATCGAGCGAGCGAGCGACATCGGAGGGGCTGCCGCACCTCACGATGACTGCGGGACGCCGATCGAACGCGCGGTTGAAGATTGAGCGCGCCTCGTCGTAATCGGCGGCTTCGGGGGTGATTACTTGACCGACAATTTGAGAAGCCAGCTTGCGGATCGTCTGCGGTTCCGGCGGAGCGGCATTCTGTTTATCCGCGTCGAGAAGCCGGTGCAGTTCACCTATTGCCCAAAGCGGGCGTCCGCAGAGTGCAGCGGCAAACGCCATTTGCCGAGCGAAGTGTCTCCGTGTACTAAGCGCCATATTTTCGCTCCGTCATAACTCGTCGCCGGAATCTCGTAGTGAATTCCCCAAGCGAGACTCAGAGGGTACCACCTTGGGGCACCAGCCCATCGTCCATGAAATCGATCTTTCCGGATCACGGGTAACCGGGAAGTTGGCAACTCTTTGCAATCCTCCGTACTCCTTAACCAACGAGATTGCTGAGTCGGTCAGCGCTAGGGTTCTGCAGATCGCTCAAGGTGCGATGCCTACGGAGGCGTTCTGCTCGCGTGCCGAGGCGAGTTCCCCATACACCAACTCCAGAAGACCACTCAGTTCGCGGTTCTTCTCCTCAAGAGTCTTAATGCGGAGCCGCAGCGCCGCTACGATGTTCTGTTTGGAAAGACGCTGGCGGTCTGGTGGGGAATCGATTCCGGAGACCGCTCGGCCCGCAGTCGTGCGGGAACGCACGATACGCACACGCAGCTCTTCTTGGCTATACAACCATGCCGTCGATACCCGCCCTTCGGCGGCAACGGTTCGGAAGTTGACTTCCCGTTCCGAGCCTTCCATTCGTTGCAGAGCCACCAACGCCCGCTGCATTGCGCTCTCGCTGCGCAGTCGCGCGCTCTTCTTGAGACCCTCAGTATTTCTAGTCATGAGTTCGCTCTCGCTCCAGAGAGGTGACGATGTTGACCAGGTTGTTCCGCTTCCGTTCATTCATTTCGATCTGCCGAGTCCATCCATTCGTGTTGGCCTTGGTGATGACTCGCTCGGTATCGCGCAACTCCGCCTTGTGCACGTCGAGGAAGCTGGCGTCAGTCCGGAAGTGAGCGCAACTCAGACACGCGTTTGGATGAGGACAGGGGCCGGCGACGACGGGAATCGAACAATAGCCATTGGGCAGGGCTTGAGCCATTACGTTCCGCGTGAACCAGCGTAGATCACTTGTGTCGAGCGGCCCGCCCGGCACCGCCTTGCCCATCACATTCACCAACGTTCCTTGCAGGTACTCGGAGAGTTTTTCCCGCATCGTGGAGTCATGGATATGCGCATACCGGTTCGTCATCTCTGGCCCAAGATGGCCGAGGTAGCGTTGAATGAAGTGGTGGGGAACGCCAAGGTTGATCATTCTCGTTCCTACAGTGTGGCGAAACTGGTGAGACTGGAACCGGAAGAGTTTGCCGTTTGCGTCGCGGACCTGATTCTCGTAAGCCAGGCGGTTGATTCGTTGCGCAAAACTCTGTTGCTTGCTCACGCCACCCTTCGAATTCGGAAACAGCAAAGCGGTTGATCGTCCAGTGGCCCGGACGACTTGCTGCTGTTCCTGTATGACGCGGGCAATCTCCTGCGAAACCGGGATCGTATGTTCTCTTTTCATCTTGCCCTGCATGAATCGCAGATAGAACGTGCCCCGAGCATCCTGCGTCAGGCAGTCCAGCGGCAGTTGCAGGAGTTCACTGATGCGCATTCCGCATTCCTGAAGAATGAGAACCATTTGCATCCACGGAGCCTTCAAGTTGCCGAGATGCGAGTTCAGTTGGTCTAAGATGGCAGCCGGCAGGTAACGAGGCTGGGGCTTGGGTGGGCGCGGAATTTCTTCATCAAAGATCATTCGCTCGGATGGAATCGGCAGCCAGCGTTCGCGAGCCGCTGTTTCCAGGAAGTTCCGAAGATTGAGCAAATGACACTTGCGAACCGAGATGCAGACCCGCGTGGGCAGGTAGCTCAGATATTCGATCAGCAGCTTCCGGGTGATGGCCTTGGCCGTGCCTGTGGGTCGTACTTGCATGAGGAAATCCGAGAAACACGTCAGCGACTGCAACCGTGTGCGGCACGTCCCTTCCGCGAAGATTGGCAGACAGTACCGTATGTAAGCCTTGACTGTCTTCCGTAACCACGGTTGTTGGATGCGATGGAAACTCAGGGTGGCGTTGGAGAGTGAGAGACTGATTGGGACCGCCATCCGCTGCAGGTTCCACACATCTTTCTCGTGCTCGGGCCGGTCATCGTATGCGTTTTCCAGGGTGGTATGGACCTGCCGAAGAGTGCTGATGTAGTGACTGTCGCGCGAAGTCACACACGGCCGTTGCTCCCGATCCATGCGACAAGTGGTGCCCTGACGGTACATGCCGCGCTGTTTCAGATACGTTGTGTACCGCGCCCGCCATTCGGTGAGGGGTCGAATCATCAAAGACGCCGGCAGTAGATCAAGACTATTCAGCCACTTCACCATGCGGCGAACTCTCCCCAGTTCCTGAGTACTTCTCCAATCGCCACCGGAGAACTTCTTCCAGCACGCATACTTGAGTTCGCCGTTTATGGTTGCGGATTTGCAGTCGAAACGTAGATGCCGCTGCTTCGTTTTTGCGGACGGCTGAGTCTGTAGCGGGCTGTTACGCGTGTCCCAGACATCTCCCTCCTAGAACCCTGAAAGCTCGCCAAGCAAATATTGCTGCCGTTCACGACTCCAACTAATCTTCGTCACCTTGCACGCTCCCTCTGATAGCGTGCAAATATCTTCCCCAGATCGCCGCTCGACAAATGGGAATATGTGTTCACGGTGGTCTGGATCTGCGCGTGCCCGAGACGCCGCTGAACATACGCGGCATCCCAACCGGCTCGCAACAAATCGGTCGCGTGGGTGTGGCGGAACATGTGCGGCGTGGCGTGCAGGCCCGTTCTGTCGCTGAGCTTGCGGAACAGGTCGATCACCGTGGGGTAGGTCATCGGGGCACCGATGCGCCCGCCCCACCAGTTCACGAAAACGTAGTCGTGAGTCGCTTCCTGGTATTCGTGTACGAGGTAATCCGCGTACAGTTCCATCAGTTCTTTCGAGATATGCACAGTGTACGGAGATCGCGCTTTTGCAAGTGCGCCGTTGCTGTTCCTGCGAGGCACGATCTCGATTTCCCCATCATAGGAACGGATGTCGGCATGGCGTAACCCGAGCACTTGGCCGATGCGCATCCCGCTCTCATACAACAGGCTTACCAGCAGACGGTCCCTCCGCCGTACACATGCGTCAAGTAGAGCCTGGACTTCTTGCCCCGAGAACACCCGTGGCAGCCGTCGCGTTGCGCGCACCTGCATAACGGCACGCGGCAAGGTACGATTCCGGCTGATGTGGTGCAAGAACGGCTTGTATGGGCTCTTTGGTCCAAACCGCCGCGATCGGCTGATGTCTGTCTCAACCCCAAGCCTGTCCTGATATTCGTAGAAAGAGCCAACCGCAGCGAGGATTGTATTGATCGTCGTGTCGGATCGTGATTTGCTTCTGGCTGAACTGACTCGACGCAACCACGTCACGAACTTGGCCAGTTCGGTTAGGCTAAGCGTCGTCCAGTCTTGGTTCTCTTCATATAGGAACTCCGAGAATGCCTGGAGATGGTGGGCATAGGCTCGCACGGTGTTCGGCGACCGCCCAAGATGATGCAGGTATGACAAGTATTGGTTCGGAGCAATGAGGGGCTGATGTTCTGCGTCGAACAACACCCAGCAGTGCTCCCGCGTATCCGGCACAATAATTCGTTGAACTTTGACCATTAATCCTCCTGAATTCGTGCCCAGTCCGCATTGGCGCAGTTTCGCTACGCTCAACTGCGCCAACGCGGAGTAGTTTCACGTCATGGAATCACTACAGATAATGATTCTGCATCGTGCAGGACTCCACCGTCGTGTACGTCGTGGAATGCTCTTTCAGGACTAAAGATAAGTGGAGAACTTGCAACGAGAGGACATCCACCCGCTAGAAGAAGCTCTGGGCTTCAAATCCCTCTTGGACCTCGGAGAACCTTACAACATCGCCCATATTGCTGGCCGCGCTGGTAAAAGTGAGGCGTACATCTACGGTCGTCTGAAATTGGCCGATCTGATTCCGCCTGTTGCTGAGGCGTTCCTGAAAGACAAAATCACCATCGGCCACGCCTTGCTGATCGCTAAGCTCCAAGCCTCACAGCAGCAGGAAGCCTTCGCAGCCGCTTTTCGTGGCTTGTGGACAAGCGAGGGCAACAGCCAGGTCCTGATTCCAGCGAGGGAGTTGGCAGCGTGGATTGAATCGAACATCTTGCTACAACTGGCATCTGCCCCGTTTGACAAGCAGGATGAGAACGCTCGTTCCCGAAGCAGGTTCGTGCGTCAACTGTCCGAAGCGAACCGGATTCAACAAACTACTTTTCCCCGACGTGCGTAAGGATTCCTGTAAGTTATGTGGAATTAGATTTTGGGGATGGGGTGCAGGGGAAGGGGCAGTTCCCCTTCCCCTGCTCAGCTATTTAGAAGCGGTTTTGACTGCTCGAACCGTGCCGATTGCTTTATTCTCATCGAACTCTGGCGCTGGAGGGTTAATTGTCCAACGACTTCGTCGTTCACCAAATCCGCTGGGACCGGTGCCCGACTGTGGCCGCGCACCCGATGTGCCGCGCGTGGTTGACCTTCCAATCGCATCGAGGGCTCGCCGAAAACTCGCTAGACGCCTATTCGCGCGGACTTGAGATCTTCCTCCGTTTTCTCTCCGACCAGCGATTGCCCGTTCCCGCGGTCACGCGGGTCCACATTGGAACGTATCTCGCCAGCCTCCAGAGGAACGACCGTTGCCTCTCGAACGCCACCGTCCAGCAGCGCCTAACGGTGCTCAGGCTGTTTTATTCCTACTTAGTCGAGGAGGCAGTCTGCAAGTCCCGTGGGGCAGGACGGATCGCGTGCACTTGTCCGTCGCTCTCGTAAGCTGCCCTGGATTCCGAACGAAGGCGACTGGCAAGCTATTCTCACAGCCACCAAGCAAGAGCCGGTACGCAATCGTGTCATGTTGACTTTCGCCTATGATGCTGGACTGCGCCGGGAAGAACTCTGTAGTCTGTGCACCGACGATATCGATCCATCACGGCGCACGATCCGAGTTCGTGCCGAGAACACCAAGGGACGACGGGATCGCGTTGTGCCGTACTCCGCCACCGGCGGGGCGCTGCTCATGCGATATCTCGATCAGCGACGCGCCATGGGACAGAAACGTGGACACCTCTTCCTCTCCGAATCACGTCGCAACTATTCAGCTCCGATGTCCATCTGGTCCTGGTCGAAGATCACACTTCGAATCGCAAGACGTGCTGGAGTTCCTCGATTCACAACCCACACCCTTCGTCACCTGTGCCTGACCGACTTGGCTCGTGCCGGATGGGACATCCACGAGATCGCAACGTTTGCCGGTCATCGCTCAGTGCAGACTACTCTCCTTTATATACATCTCAGCGGTCGTGACCTTGCCAGAAAGCTGAATGCCACCATGGCCCACATGCACGCTCGTCGAACCAGCATGCTCGCGGAGATGATCGCATGAGCAGGAGCGCCTCTTTCAGGAACACGCAATCGGACAACGTCGAACCTTGGTTTGAGGGTCGAGTGCCAGAAGAACGATCTGACTTCTTCCGGCGAGCTGCGCGCGCACAATGGGGACCGAAGAAAATCCCTCCCAAAAAGGCGAACGACGGGCCATGGACTTGGCCTATCGACCTGGAGCGATACGACCGCTCTCCGCACCTGGCGCAAGGCGAAACAATCATGCTCACCCGGTATGCGGAAGCCTACAGGTTCTATCGCTATGGGCGCACGATGGACTTCGGCGCGGCCCTCGACCGACTGGTTCGGCCACTGAATGACACGCTCGACTATACGGGCATTGGCACGAATAAACGGAAGTATGTTTTGCTCTTCTTTCTGCGGGAGATGGCCGAGCGCAAGCGATCTTTCTGGGGCTGGACCACTGGAGAATGGATCGACTCGATTAATTCCCGACTTGCAGCGCGGCAACACGCAGTCGCCGTCGCCCATCTGCTGTGCGATTTTTCTGACCTCCATAGGCTCAAGAGCGATCATGTCGTCTATTCCTGCCTCGCTCGGAAAGTGTTCGGGTGCGAGCACACAAGGCATCTGACTGAGAGTATTCAGGAGTTACTTGCGGAGTGGGGTTATCGGCGAGGAGGAACACGCGATCGAGTGATGCGTACCATCTTTGAGTGCCTACTGTTCGTCCGCTCTCCGCATCTCAAAGACATAACCCTTGACCATCTGCGCGCCGTCATCGGACGGAGGCCCCCTCGTACTGGGACGTATTGCGCTTTCGCGATTTCTCGGGTGCTATCAAAGCTCGGTGCGATTCCAGAGCCGATGGAGATCGCGCGCCCATTCGTTGTCAGGGCAGAACTTCCCGAGATCACCGAAGGCGTTCCTCTGGAGTGGGCTCGGCTGTGCCGTCGCTGGCTGGATACCGCCAGCGTCTCCGAGCGCTACCGGCGCAAAAGCTACTACTTCCTCATGAACATTGGGCGCTGGTTGGAGAAAGAGCATCCTGAGATCAGCTCGCCAGCGGATTGGACTCGCGACCTAGCAGCCGAAGCCGTTGCGGCCACCTGCCAGTGGCGTGCTGGTGACTGGTGTACCTCCGCCCCAGTTCACATCAAGAACCAAGGCCGCGCACTTAGACCCAGCACATATGCCGGTAGAATCTCGGCCCTTCGCGTCTTCTTCCGCGATCTGCAGGAGTGGGAGTTAATTCCTCGCCGGTTCGATCCGATCCGCAGCTTCGCGACGCCCAAGAGCGTGCTCGCAAAGATTGGGCCGAACCCACGGATCATCGCCGACGATGTTTGGGCGAAGTTGGTGTGGGCCGGTCTGAACCTGACCGCCGAGGACCTTCCGAAACGTGGTCCCTTTCGACGGAAACCCCTGGAGAGCAGTTATCCGGTCGAACTGTGCAAGGCGATGGCCGTCACGTGGCTGTTTGCGGGCCTGCGGAACGACGAAATATTGCGCATGCGCGTGGGCTGCATTCGCTGGCAGAGGGAGGATGTTTACGTGCCGGCGAGTGGTGAAACTCTGGCTGGTGGCACGGTGTGCATGCTCGATGTTCCGGTCAACAAAACAAGCACAGCATTCACCAAGCCTGTCGATCCAATCGTCGGCGAGATGATTTCCGCCTGGGAGAAGGTGCGACCGAATGGGACGAAGCTGCCAGATCGGAAAACTGGCGAGGCGGTCGATTTTCTTTTTCAGTTTCGTCTGACCGTTGTTGGAAAGAGCTATCTGAACAAGGTCCTGATTCCCACACTCTGCCATAAGGCTGGGGTTCCGACCGCCGATGTTCGCGGAAACATCACCAGCCATCGGGGCCGCTCCACCATTGCGTCCCAGCTCTTCAATGCCAAAGAGCCGATGACGCTCTTCGAGTTGCAGGAATGGCTCGGCCACAGCACGACTGCCGCGACGCAGCACTATGCAAAGATTACTCCAACTAGGCTTTCAAAATCGTATGCTGACGCTGGCTACTTCGCGCGAAACTTGCGCGCTATCGAAGTACTCGTTGATCAAGATGCCGTCCGCAACGGACGGTCTGCCAGTGAGCCCTGGAAGTTCTACGATCTGGGGCACGGCTACTGCACCTACGATTTCTTTGAGCAATGCCCGCACGCCCGGCCCATCCTCCGCCATGTGGGGAATGTGGATGTGTGGCTCTCCGCGAGACCTCAAAGTCCGAGACCAAGACTGGGGCCACCGAGGTCATGTTCCACGCCGACATGGGGCGTCTTTTCCAGTTCCGGTGTGTGAGTTGGAACGGAAGAATGCTGCTCTCCGATCTGCTGGCCAGCTTGCCGGTTCACCCCAGTCATCAGGTCAACACGGTGGCCCTTTTCCGGATCGTGTGCGGATAGCTGTTTTCGGGCTAGTTCAATCGCAGACTGCCGCATCGTGGATACGCCGACGGATTCGCGAAGTTGCTCGCGGTCGCTCGTGACAACAGCGATCTCGCTCCGGCCGCGGCTCGCCGCAACATAGAACAGTTCCTTTTTCATGGCGTCCGCCGAGATGATCACGGTGTCTACGGTTTTGCCCTGGCTTCGATGAGCGGTGACCGCATATCCGTGGGTGAATTCGTGATAGTTCGCAGGAAGTGTTCTTCCGTCTTCGAGGCGAATGGCACCACCATCCAGGGAAGTCACTTTGACCAGCTCTCCGTTGGTCGCCCTGAGTTCCGGCCCTCGACGGTTTGCCGTCAGCATGAGGCTGTCGCCAGGGGCAACCTCAATGGGCTGACGCTCATAAACGGAGAACGCCCGCGTTTGTTTCGGGGAGATGTTCACCTCCTCTCCGGTTTCTTTTCGCGCAACCAGAGATTCAGGCCCGACACGCACGACTTCCAGAGACTCATGGCGTTTTGCTAGTTTTGTGTCTCTGTGGAATTGCAGAACCTGCCCCTCTTGGTAGTTGGACAGTTCTTGTTTCTGCGCTGTCGTCCACTGGAGCGAGGCGTACCGATCAAAAGAATGGCTGACTCCCAATTCACCGCGATCTTTTCGATCGAGGCGAATCGCGTCGGTGAGTTGGGAAATCTCAGCGTGAGTGCCGGCAACTACAAGCGTATCGCGCCCTTCGGCTCGGAACTCGCGATGTAACTCTGCCACTATCTGGCCTCGGTCGAAGACGGGTACCTCGCGAATGGCACCGAGCTTTTCCAGTTGTGCGAACCCTTCCTCCGGTGAATGCCTCATGGTCTTTACGGCCTCGCGATAGACAGAGTTCGTCTGCCTCTGTACTTCAGTAAGGGAAATACTCTTCAGGCCAGACTCCCGTTCCAAGATACGCAAAGCATCCGAGGCCTCGACGCTGGGAATTTGTCGCGTGTCACCGGAAAAAACGATTCTGGCTCCCTGATCCTCGGCGAGGTGCAGCAAGCTTTGCATTTGCCGGCCAGAGACCATGCCTGCTTCATCAACGATCAATACCCTGCCGCGCAGCGCCCCCTGTGGTTCCTGACCCTCCAGCAGTCGACAGACAGTCATTGCATCTCGGAAGCCGACCTTTTCCAGTTCGTCCACCGCGCTTCGGGTGGGAGCTACCGCAAGAACCTCGTGTCCGGCGTCTCTGAGGCCACGGTCAATTTCGCGCAGCGTGGCCGTCTTGCCAGTACCGGCAGCGCCTCGAATATTGATCGCGAGATCGCGAGAATCGAGCACTGCTTTGACGGCGCGCTTTTGTTCGGGACGGAGATGGCCCGATAGCTCAAAGTCGCGACCCTTACCGAGGCGGTCATAGCGGTCCACCCCTTGCTGGACCACCGCGATCATGTCGCGCTCACGTTGGAGGCTCGCGTGTGTCGCGATTTCATCCCCAGCGGAGATGAGAGTCCCTTTCGCACGTTCAAGGGAGAGAGAGCCCTGAAGGTCGCTGAGTTCGACGTTGCCACGCCCGTGACGAAGAGCCTCGGTTAGAACCTCATGCTCCCTGGCGACTGAGAGACGCTCGAAAATGTGCTCCTGAGAGTATGCAAGCGAAGCCTCATGCACACCTCGATTGATTTGAGGCGATTGGGATTTTGTCTGAGCCCCGTTCAAACCATCCCGAAGCGCTTGCTTCTCATCCGGGGTCATTCGTTCTTGCTGAAGGTTACGGACGCGCACGGTTGATATCTCTTGCAGCTTGTCAGCTCGCGTTTCCCGGACGAGTACGGCAACCTCGTTGTCTGTGGGCACGCGCCCGCGCTCACGAGTGAATTCCTGAATGGCCGCATCACGCTGGGCACTGCGTTGACTGTACCTGTCCAAAAGGTCCTGGGAGAATCCTGCGATCTCGAATCCCTTGTCACGACCACGAACATCGTGACGGTTTTCAAGCTCGTAGCCAAGGGCGCGTACTTCGCGAGCCAGGGTATTGCGATAGACCTCGGTCAGGTAGCTGCGACGTTCATACAGACCGGAAGCCTGTAGCGCCTTCCAACGCCCTTCAGTGCCATCGTAAGTGAGATTGGCAGCGACGGCATGAGTGTGGAGTTGAGGATCTAGTTGACGACTTGTGTCGTGAGTGTAGGAAGCTACGATCCAGTTTCCGGTGGCTCGATTTTCGTTCAGGCCGGCAAGGCGAACCCTAGTGGCCGAGTATTTCTCGGCCTCTTCCAATGCCTCGCGCACGGCGGTTCCGTGCGCGGCGACCAGTCTCTCATCACCGCCAACAATGGCCATGACAGAGACGGACTTCGGCGCCGAAAATGTCATGTCATAAAGAGAACGCGCTTTACTTTGCTCCTCACCATTGCTGGCAATGCGATCTGCCCCGTGACGTTGCCGGAGGAATTCTCCCGTTTGTGGGTCGAGGCCCTGACGCACTGCCTCGAAATCCTCGGAGGTAACGTCTCCTTTCAAACCCAGCAGTTCAGCGCCGCGTCCGTGCCACCGGCCTTCGACCGTCCGATTCTGGTCGTAGTAGTCGCTCTGTTGGAGATGGCGCTGTGCGTAGCCTTCACCGCCGGTCATGGCACGAATCGTCAGCACGTCCCGACGCTAGCTCTGTTCGAGATTTGGGGTCAAGCCACTTCGTGCCGAGGGTGCTAAGTCAGTGACAGATAAAGGAACGGAGGAAAGCGAGTAACTTGAGTGACAGAACAGTTTGTTAGTGCTGGATTCCCGCCAAAAGCAATGCTATACTCGATTTCGAAAATGACGATACCGACCAAATCCATTATGAGACGGCGCGTCAATCGCGCTCGGCCCTCGGGATTGGTCTGATCATTCGCTAGAGTTCCAAGTTCGGATTCGATTTCCGAGGCTCCGACAAAAGTCGGGGCCTTTTGCTTTTTACAGATGTTTTTTTGGCCGGTAGCCAAGCTGGAAAGGCACGTGACTGTTAATCACGCCATGCGCAGGTTCGAATCCTGCCCGGCCAGCCAATTTTCGAGGGAACACACGGCTCGCTAGTTCAGTAGGAAGAACGCGGCTCTCATAAAGCCGTCGCGGATGGTTCGAATCCATCGCGAGCCACCAATGGAGGGGCCTCCGGCGAGGGGCAGTGGCTTATACCCACTTCGGCGCCAGATTAGCGCGGCCAGACAGGTTCGACTCCTGTACACCAGATTCGCGGGACTGGCAGATATGGATATGCACTCGCCTTTTAAGCGAAACGAAGTGGGTTCGATTCCCACATCCCGCACCAGCGTTTCTTAGCAAAGAGGCGGCATAGCATAACGGAACAATGCGCCGAGCTTCTACCTCGGACGATGAGAGTTCAAATCTCTCTGCCGCTTCCAAATGTGGGGATGTGGTCCAACGGATGAGGGCGCAAGGCTACGAACCTTGCGATCAGAGTTCAATTCTCTGCATCCCCTCCACATTAGTTAGGCTCGCGTGGTCTAAGGCATGATGACGCTTCGGTCCTAACGAAGAGATCCGGGTTGGATTCCCGGCGCGAGTTCCACAGGGTGGGTAGTGTAATCGAACAACACGGCAGCGTCCGAAGCTGCAAATCCGGGTTTGACTCCCGGCCCGCCCACCAATTGCACTTTGCTTCGAGTGTCGGCTGGCCAATATGCGTTTTCAACTCCGCCATTCCCGATTAAGTCCCAACTTTGTCGCCTGAAGTGCTACCTGATAATCTTTCGCCTTCGGCGATCAAGGAGGCGAAGAATGGGCGGATCCTTAATTTCTGGAGGAACAACAGGCTCTTCTTCCGGATCAATTGCAATACTGTCGGGATCATTGTCGCCAATCTGCCATGCAGGACGAATTCGGATAGATTGCTTTCCAATTGCTAAGTCGAAGAACGGTTCTGGCTTCACGGTGACGTCGGCCATATATGCCGGGAGAATCCAATATCTTCGAACTCTCTCGTAACGGACCCGGAACGCTTCGAGGTTCTTTGAATCCGGTGGATCCATTCGATGAATTCGACTGATGGAGACAAACTCGCGCACTCCTGAATGGTCCGCCGGTGTGCGACAACTGACGACGACCCTATAGGAGAATGGGTGAGCCTTGTCGATACCAGTAACTATCGACAGTTGAAGCTGCTCGCTGGCATCAACATCTCCCAACTTGCTACGCCATTCCCGGAAGATTGCCTTTCCACTATCGGAGTCGGCAAAGGCTAGTGCGACTAGGGGTTCGTCATCAGAGTTCTCAGTCCAGAGGTACAACGTCCCGAGCCATTTTGCTTTGTCCCACAAAGGCATATTTATGAGGGACAGAACCTTGCGCTCGGTGTGCTTGATCGCTGATCGGTCGCTAAGCTCCTTGGGTGGGTCGCCAGTTCCATAAATCGGCTCTGCGCTGACCTTTTCTTCGCCGCTCTGAAGAAGTCCCTGATGCCACGGTGTTTCGCGATGAACCGTAAAAGCGCGCGGATTTTCCTCGTTGTTCCAGTCAGATAACCTGAATTTGGGAGTATGGCCTAGGATGTTTCTAATCGGCGTGCCCGACTCCGTGAAATTGATGGCTCGTGCTAACCCGAGTTCATCGCCGAATACACGCGCGGCGTATTTTTCGGGATCCGGCAAAATGACGAGATGGCCAACGATTTTCAACACTATCTCAAGAAGCCAATTTCCATCACTCCCGATGGCGTTCGGAATTGTCCCGGAATGTCTTACAGTTGCGAAACCACGACTCTCGTCGAATTCGCACTGCGGTAGACCTTCCAGCTGATTTGAGTGCTCAACGTTTATTGAAAACTCCGCTCGTTGAGGAAAAAGATCGAATTCTAAGCTGGTGGCGAGCATGGCCTCGGTCGCTGCGAGGATACGCTCCGCTAGCAATACTGACTCGTCATCTTCTTCGCTTTTAACCGTTAGTGTGCACCCGATTACATGGGAGACTAACTGCATGGTTCCACCACCCAAATCAGTTAGTTGGGGAGGGAGATCTGTGGAACTTGGTTGCTTCAGCCACATCGTGAAAAAGTCAAGGACTTGTTCCACGGTTTCCGTTGATGGAATCGAGCCTTCTTCGCGCAAGAGATCCTCGTAGCCGAGGGCGTATAGCAGGGCCATTCGTGAGAACTCCAGGCCGCATTTTTCTAAGACATCAGGCAAAAAGCGGAGCCGGTTTAGATCTTTCAATTCTGACCTGAGGAACAGCATTCCCATTGTTGCGTCCTGCGCTGTTGCCTGCTCAGAGAAACTGCTCTTTTCGTCCTCGTCGAGTCCTCGGTTCCGGGCGAGGGCAAAAGCTAACTGCATCCATTGCATCGCGAACGCGACTCTTCCAAGCTGGATCTCTAACCACACGATCCTACGCACGCAAGTGGAAGCACGTGAACCAAGGCGGCCGTGTCGCAAATACTCTCTTAGCGTGAGATCGGCTGCTGCAAGAGCGTTTGCACGTGCCGCCCATAGTAGCCCGACTGACTCATAGGCGAGACCGCAGCCGAAGAGTGCTTCAGCGAGCTCATCCAGAGATTCGTGCAACGCCAACTTCTGTTGAGCGCGTCCGAACAATCGAATCGCGTCGTAACTGCGCCCCGCGCGGATCTTGTGAAAGCCACCCGCCAGCAGCATTCGGCCTGACTCTTGCGCCCCGACACGTTTCTGGGTGATGTCTACTACCTTGTCCAGGAGCGCGTCGTACTCATCATGCGTGGATAACCACTCACCTAGCTCCTCTACAATTCGAGACACGGGTTCAAAAGGGTAAGTGACAAGACCATCGGCCGTTTGAACAATCTTGCACAAGTTAGCTAAAAGAGGGCCGATCTCGTCAGGTTTATTGACAGCTGATGTTAGTTTCATCAGCAGCAGTTGCGTGCGTGCCCAGAGCGAGTTGTTGGGCCTTGAAGTATCGGCAGCACATTTCTCCAAGGCCCCCACGAGAGTGCCCGTACGTCGCTTCAGATCAGATACCGAATCGTCGATGTTTCTTGCCGTGCACGAAGTGTGGAGAACGGTCCAGAGATTTTCCAGAAGTTCTAGATCGTCAGCCTCATCGCTCGTGCTGGCCCACCCTTCGACTTGGCTGTATAGCCGATTGAACTCATTTATGTCTTCGAACCACCAGTATGCCGTCCACGCGCGGTTGTAAGCGACCCTAAGCTGCTGTTGCTGGTTCCCGACTTCGCGCGCGATCCTTTCTGCACGGTCGAATCTTCCCTCGATTTCCACACGTGGCAGTTCCAGTGCGCGAGCAAGTATAGCGGCCCGAATGCACTCCTCGCCAAGCTGGTACTCGACTCCCAAATATCTTCCAGTGTCCTGAATTCGTCCCTCAGTCTCTCGCAGCCTTGCGGTGTTTCTGACATCTCGCGGACCAGCCTTCTTTCTGGATTTCAAATTTGCTTCGTCCAGATTCAGTGTCTCTACAGCCAACTCCAGTCTGTCATGCTCAAAGACACATTTCAGAATCCAGTTCCGATCAAGGATTCGGACTCTTACGCCATGCGCCCGCGTAAGCTCATCTTCGAGCGCGGCTTTGGTCTTGTCCCTGGCAAATTGACTTGTGATGAAGTAGATCAGGTCATAACCGCGCCCTGTGGCGGCAATTCCTTTGACATCCGAGCGCACCTTCGAACGCCACTCCTGTTTTGCGCTGAAGGCAAAAGCCCAACGATCTTGTGTTGCAACTGAAGCCTGGCCTTCGTACCAGCGCAACGCGATCTGCTCCGCAACTGGGTAGGTTTCAGCATCGCATTTGCTGTCGCCGCCACCGGTCGGTCCAGTCTGTGGTGAGAGATTAGGACAGAGTTCCTTCTCCGCCAAACGGCGGCAGAAGTGTTCGAAGACAGTCTCCTCTTTTCGACTTGTTAGCAACTCTAGGTGATATTGAAAAACCTCTTTCGTAAGAGTCGGCAGAGATGTAACACTGGAATCGGAGAACAATTCCGGATGGCGAGCGCGCATAAAATCCGAAGGTCGGAATTTCTCCCCTTTGAGCTGTTGGGAAAGTTCCGTCGTTGATTTCGGGTGCGTACCTTCGCCCCGCGTATCCGTTCGACTAGGCTCCGGAGGCATATCGGTAAGTCTATACGTCCGTGGCTGGAAAGCGCCTATGCAATGAGCGCCACTTTTGGGTATTGACGATTTCCAAGAATAATGCCAGAGTGATAACTGAGTTCCAGCAATGATGCGCAAACCCCATACCGATTGCTTCCCGACACCGGCCACGTTTACGTGGCAAGGAGCGGGCAAAGGTACGTTCATGTAACGGGGGCATATCAGCAGCGGATAGTCTTTCTGAGCCTCCGATACAAATCGGGGGCTTTTGCTTTTTAGGGTGTATTCCGCGAATGCGCAGATAGGAGGCGTCGTCGTCTAACGGCCAGGATGCGGCCCTTTCAAGGCTGAGATGGGAGGTCGATTCTCCGCGCTGCTACCAAGTTATGAGCACACAAGTAGTTGAACTCGAAGGCTTTGAAATCGAGCTTGCATCGGACCTTTACTGCGATCGCGGAGGAGATCACCGCGAATTGGTTGATCGTGCGCGTACGGATCGTAGGAGGCTGGGCCACAACATCGATGAATCGGCTGTGTTGTGCGTACGGTGCATGAAAGCAATACCGCTGAAAGCATGATGCCGGGTCGTCTAGTGGCAGGACCCTGGACTTTGAATCCGGGTACGGGCGTTCGAATCGCTCCCCGGCAGCCAGTTCTTTGACAATTTGAATTCCCTCTTCGTCCAATGGCAGGACGCTGCGCTCTGAACGCGGAAATCGTGGTTCAAGTCCACGGGAGGGAGCCGGAGCTATGGTCTATCGGCAGGATGGCTGACCGTCTATCAGCAGGGACGGGTTCAATTCCCGTTAGCTCCGCCATAAGTTTGCGGGAGATTCGTCCAGCGGCTAGGACACTGGCCTCCAGATCCAGTTACGAGGGTTCGAGTCCTTCATCTCCCGCCAAGGGCGAGCATGGTATAGCGGCTGGTGCCTCGGGCCTCCAACCCGATGACGCGAGTTCAACTCTCGCTGCTCGCTCCAGGCGGAAGTCGTCTAGTGGCCAAGACGCGACGTTGCCAACGTCGAGACCGCGGGTTCGAGTCCCGCCTTCCGCTCCAAGTCAGCAAGTATGTTCGAAGGTGGTGTAGCCAAGACAGCAAGGCATCTGCCTGCAAAGCAGAGAATCGGGAGTGCAATTCTCCCCACCACCTCCAGATTGTGGCAAAGAAGTTTTGTGCTGGTGTAGCTCAGTGGGAAGAGCGCGGGCCTCGTAAGTCCGTGATCGGCGTTCGAATCGCCGCGCCAGCTCCGCTGGTATAGCTGAACGGGAAGAGCAGGCGCATGGTAAGCGCCCGACCGCAGTTCGAGGCTGGGTTCCAGCTCCACAAGTTTGCTGGTCTAGCACAGTGGCAGTGCAGAGAGCTTGTACTTCTCCGACGAGTGTTCGATTCACTCGGCCAGCTCCAAGTTCTATGGCGGGATTGGCCGAATGGCTTAGGCGCCGGATTGTGGATCCGGTTACGAGAGTTCGATTCTCTCATCTCGCCCCAAATGGGCGGTTCGTATAACGGGATTACCCACGGCCTGCAACCGTGAAATGCGAGTTCAATTCTCGCACCGTCCACCAAAGTTTGGCTCGGGAACTCGACGGCAGAGTGCTGGTCTGAAAAGCCAGTGGATACGGTTCAATTCCGTGCCGAGCCACCAGATCGGGGAGTGGCCTAGCCGGTTGAAGGCGCACAGATACGGATAATTCGGAGAAAGGAGGTCGCAAATGCCATTTTTTGTCCTGGTCATGTTCTTGAAAGTTATTTATGAAGCCATTCGTGTCTTTCGCGAGAAAACCCGTGTAGCGAAACCCGAACCACTGTGCGTGGGCTGCCTGCACGCGCACGTGCAGTATGCCGCAAATGCGCGGCGTGCGATCTCCTGCGCATACGGCGGCGCGGTGCGTCCCATGAAATTGGATGTGCTGTACTGCACCGACTATCAGGCACGGAACGTGTCGGCGCGTAGTCACGTGGTCGGTTTCGTGCGCGAGATAGTGCCTGCGGATTGATGACAGAGACTGAATTTGATATAGCGAGAAAAAACCTATGACCGAAAACACTTACAACGTAATCAAGCCCGACAACGGCGTTCCCGTGAAGGCATGGACCAAGGGCGTCCCGCTGGAAGACGCTGCACGCCAGCAGCTTTTGAACGTCGCGCAGCTGCCGTTCATCTACAAGTGGGTGGCGGCGATGCCGGACGTGCATTGGGGCATGGGTGCAACCATTGGCAGCGTGATTCCGACGCGCGGTGCGATTATTCCGGCGGCAGTCGGCGTGGATATTGGTTGCGGCATGATGGCGGTGCAGACTTCTCTGCACGCCAATCATCTGCCGGACAATCTGCACGGCATCCGCAGGGCCATTGAGAAGGCGGTGCCGCACGGACGTACCGACAACGGCGGAAAGAACGACCGTGGCGCGTGGTCGGATGCTCCCGGGCATCATCTGGACGTGTGGGCGAAGATGGAGCCTGCCTTCAAGGCGATCGTCGACAAGTATCCCAAGCTGAACCATGTGCAGCGAATGAATCACCTGGGGACGCTTGGCACAGGAAACCACTTCATCGAAGTCTGCCTCGATGAAAACGAGAACGTCTGGTTCCTGCTGCACTCGGGATCACGTGGCGTGGGCAATCGCTTCGGCACGTTTTTCATCGAGCTGGCAAAGAACGACATGCGCCAGTGGATGATCAATCTGCCGGACAAAGACCTCGCCTACCTGCCGCAGGGCACGGAGCACTTCGAGGACTACGTCCGCGCGGTGCACTGGGCGCAGGACTACGCGCTGGCCAACCGCGATCTAATGATGCAGAACATGATAGCGGCGGTGCAGGGCTCGGGAGAAGTTCCGGCGTTCGAAGCCAATGTGGGAGTCGTGAGCTGCCATCACAACTACGTGACCTGGGAGCACCACTATGGCGAGAACGTTCTCATCACGCGTAAGGGTGCAGTGCGTGCGCGTGAAGGCGATATGGGCATTATTCCCGGCAGCATGGGAGCGCGTTCGTACATCGTGCGCGGTAAGGGCAATCCGGAAAGCTTTATGAGCTGTAGTCATGGAGCCGGACGTGCCATGTCGCGTACGGAAGCCAAGCGCCGCTTCACCTTGGACGACCATGCCAAGGCGACTGCCGGTGTGGAGTGTCGTAAGGACGCGGACGTCATCGACGAAACGCCGATGGCGTACAAGTCCATCGACGCCGTAATGGAAGCGCAGAGAGATCTGGTGGAGGTCGTCCATACCTTGCGCCAGGTGGTATGCGTGAAGGGCTAAACAGGAGAGGGCTGAAAGGACCTCTCCCATAATCCGGGTGTAGGGTAGCGGCCACCCACATGTCTTGGGCACATGTCCACGCAGGTTCAACTCCTGCCACCCGGACCATTTGTTGTGTTTGCGGCGGACACTCGCGCCAAAGCTAAAGATTACGGACTCGTATAATTCGACCATGCTGCTGACGCTCACAACTACGCATAACCCGGCAACGGACTTGGGGTATCTGCTTCACAAGAACCCGGCAAACTTGCATTCGTTCGACCTGTCGTTTGGGAAAGCACATGTTTTCTACCCGGAAGCGACCGAGGGAAAGTGCACGGCTGCCCTGTTGCTCGATGTCGATCCGATTGGACTGGTTCGCGGCAAGAGGGGTCAGCATGAGGGCGGAACTCTTGATCAGTATGTGAACGACCGGCCATATGTTCTCTCTTCTTTCCTTAGCGTCGCCATGGGCCGAGCTTTCGGGACAGCCATGTCTGGCCGCAGCAAGGGGAGGCAAGAACTGGCGGACCAAGCGATGCCGTTGACGGCCACCCTTACGGTCGTGGCTTGCCGCGCTGGTGAGGGGCTGATCCGCGAGCTATTCGAGCCCCTCGGGTACAGCGTAAATACCGAGCATCATCCGCTTGACGAGAAATTTCCAGAGTGGGGGGAGGGACCGTACTACTCTGTGACCTTGGCGGGGTCTTTCCGCTTGCAGGACCTGCTCAATCATCTCTACGTGCTTGTTCCGGTGCTGGATGCTGAGAAGCACTACTGGATTGGCCAGGATGAGGTTGAGAAACTCTTGCGAAAAGGGGAAGGCTGGCTGGCGTCGCATCCGCACAAAGAGGCGATCGTAAAGCGGTATCTTCCACGCCAGAGGCAGTTGGCAAGAGAAGCACTCGCCAGACTAGCTGAGGAAGACAACCCCGACCCTGACGCAACAGAGGAAGCTCACTCTGAAGAAGAAACGAAAATGGAGGAACCGATTCGGCTGTGGCAGCAGCGCATGGGAGCAGTGGTCGCTGTGCTTCGATCCGTCGAGGCGAAGCGCGTCCTGGACCTAGGCTGCGGAGAAGGGAAACTCCTGCGAGCTCTGTTGGATGAGAAGTCACTGACGGAGATCGTGGGTATGGATGTTTCGTACCGGAGTCTTGAGATCGCGAATCAACGTCTGCGACTCGACCGGATGCCCACGAAACAGAAGGAGCGGCTGAAATTGATGCATGGTTCGCTGATGTATCGCGACAAGCGCCTGGCCGGGTACGACGCAGCCACGGTCGTGGAAGTGATCGAGCATCTGGATGCACCCCGGCTGGCGGCATTCGAGCGTGTTCTTTTCGAAGCGGCACGTCCGAAAACGATTATCGTGACCACGCCCAACTGCGAGTACAACGTTAAGTTTGAAACCCTGCCAGCGGGAAAGTTTCGTCATAAAGATCACCGCTTCGAATGGACCCGGGAGCAATTCCAGCAGTGGTCACGCCAAATCTCTGAACGGTTTGGGTACGCAGTAAGGTTTCTGCCGGTAGGAGAAGAAGATCCCCAGGTCGGTGCGCCCACGCAAATGGGGGTCTTCAGTCTTGGTTAAAAGCTCAAACTCGACTCTCCACCTGATTGTGCCCACGGGAACTCAGATCGTTTTGCGAACTGATATTTTCGTCCATGCTTCGCAGACAGAGTACCCCCGTGGCTCGGTAGCGGAGATCGTGCGCCCGCCCGATGACGGTGGCCACTCCTATCGCGCAAAAGTGACCGATGGAGCCGAATTCAGCGTGCGGCGTCATGAATTCTCAATACTGAAGCAGGTAAAGGCAGGCCCAATGGGCGATCCCGCCCATGTGTTGGCGGAGTACGACCTCTACGAAAACGTGATTTATAAGTGCGTGGTCGGTTCCCAGGCCTACGGCTTGGATCGGGACAGTTCCGACGTAGACCGACGGGGCATCTACCTCGCTCCCGCAGAACTGGAGTGGTCGTTGTACGGCGTTCCAGAGCAACTCGAAAGCAGAGAGAGCGAAGAGTGCTACTGGGAATTGAAAAAGTTTATGGTTCTGGCGCTTAAGGCTAATCCAAACATTCTGGAGTGCCTCTACACGCCGATTATCGAAACGCGGACACCGATTGCGGATGAGTTGTTGGCAAGACGTGAGATTTTCCTTTCGAAATTGGTCTATCAGACCTACAACGGCTACGTGATGTCGCAATTCAAGAAGTTAGAGCAGGATTTGCGGACTTCCGGGGAGATTAAATGGAAACACGCGATGCATCTGATTCGGCTGCTGCTGGAAGGTGTGACGATACTCAGAGACTGCTACGTCCCCGTACAGATCTCGGAGCACCGTGACACGTTGCTTGCCATCCGTGACGCGAGAATGACGTGGGAGGACGTGAATACCTGGAGACTCGCCCTGCATCGAGAGTTTGAAGAAGCGTTTCGCCTGACGAAGTTGCCTGATGAGCCCGATTATGCCGGGGCGAACAGTTTGCTGATAAAAGCGCGTCGCTCGACGGTCGGGGGTGCAAGCGCGTGAACGAACAGCTACTGCTTGCGGTCAAAGAACATCCGTATCCGCTCCTATTCGCAACGATCAGCGGAGCGCATCTCTACGGGTTTCCGTCGCCTGATTCTGACTATGACCTGAGGGGTGTTCACATCCTGCCAGCGGATGAAGTGCTTGGGCTGGGCTCAGTCCGCGACACCGTGGAGGTTTCCAAGAAAGAGCCTATCGACCTCGATCTGGTAACGCATGACGTTCAAAAGTTCTTTAAGCTGCTTTTGAAATCCAACGGATATGTCCTTGAGCAGTTGTACTCTCCACTGGTGGTGCATACGACACCGGAGCACGAAGAGTTGAAATGGATCGCGAAGAGCTGCATCACCCGCCACCACGCACACCATTATTTCGGGTTTGCCGAGAATCAATGGCGGCTCTTCCAGAAAGAGGACCCGCCGAGGGTGAAGCCTCTCCTATATGTTTTTCGCGTGCTGCTGACGGGGATTCATCTGATGCGGACGGGGGTAGTGGAAGCAAACTTGAATAGTCTGAACGAGCAGTACAAGCTGGGTTACATACCGGAGCTGATTGAGCGGAAGACGCGGGGTGCCGAGCAGCAGACCCTGGACGCGACTGAAACTTCGTTCTACGCCAGCGAGTACGATCAGCTTCGCAAGAGACTTGAGGAAGAGGCGAGTAAGTCCTCGCTCCCTGAGTCTCAAACTGCGAGGGCCGCTCTGAATGATCTGCTGGTTCGAGTGCGGTTGAAAACCGTAGGTGTTCTTAGAGAACCCGGCACACAGTGCCCAGTCTGTCTGTTGCCCTACGCCTTTCAAGAACCAGGTGGACATGAGAACTGTTCTCAATGCGGATGGGAGGACGATCCGGCTCAGCGAGCTTGTCCGGAAATGAGCGGAGGTGCTAACGAGCATTCGCTAGTGGAAGCAAGGGAATCGTGGAGAGGCGCGAAAATCAGTCAATGAACATTACGATCCCAGAACTTTCATTGGTGGTACTCATCGGTCCTTCCGGCTGCGGTAAGTCGAGTTTCGCTCGGGAGAACTTCAAATCCACAGAGGTTCTCTCTTCAGACTTCTGTCGCGGCCTTGTATCAGATGACGAGAATTCCCAGGAGGCCACGAATGATGCCTTCGATGTCTTGCACTACGTCGCTCGCAAGAGGCTCGCCGTTGGCCGCCTGACCGTGGTTGACGCGACAAACGTCCAGCCAGAAGCGCGCAAGCCGCTGGTGGCGCTCGCTCGCGAGTTTCATGTTTTGCCGGTGGCGATCGTTCTGAACTTGCCGGAGAAGGTCTGCCACGAACGCAATCAGAGTCGGCCCGACCGCCAGTTCGGCCCTCACGTCATCAGAAACCAGTCCCAGCAACTGCGGCGTTCCCTTCGGGGGCTTGAACGCGAAGGCTTCCGTCATGTCTTCGTGCTGTCGAGTCCAGAGGAGGTCTCCTCGGTCACGATCGTGCGCCAGCCGCTTTGGAATAACCTGAAACACGAGCATGGGCCGTTCGACATCATCGGGGACGTGCACGGTTGCTACGAAGAGTTGACCGCTTTGCTCGTTCAGCTCGGTTACAAGATCAACGAAGGACCGACAGCACCAAGTATCACTCCGCCAGATGGACGCAGAGCGATTTTCGTTGGTGATCTGGTTGACCGGGGACCCAAGATTCCAGAAGTGCTGCGCCTGGTCATGAAAATGGCCGAAGACGGCACGGCGTTCTGCGTTCCTGGAAATCATGACATGAAGCTGATGCGAAAACTGAAGGGCCGCGATGTGCAGTTGACGCACGGATTGGCCGACTCCATTGAGCAGCTCGATAGGGAGACTTCTGAATTCAAGCAGACAGTCATCAAGTTTCTCGACGATCTGGTCAGCCACTATGTATTCGACGAAGGGAAACTCGTCGTGGCACACGCCGGCATGAGAGAGGAGATGCAGGGACGCGGCTCTGGCAAAGTGCGCGATTTTGCACTCTATGGAGAGACCACCGGGGAGACGGACGAATACGGACTTCCAGTGCGTTACAACTGGGCGGCTGAGTATCGTGGCAAGGCGATGGTGGTTTATGGGCATACGCCGGTTGCCGAGCTGGAATGGCTGAACCGCACGATCAACATCGATACCGGGTGCGTGTTCGGCGGAAAATTGACTGCCCTTCGTTATCCCGAACGTGAATTGATGTCGGTTTCTGCTCTGCGAACCTATTACGAGTCGGCCAAGCCGTTCTTGTCTCAGGAGGAATTGGCGCCAGCGCTGACTGCACAACAGCAATTGGATGACCTGCTCGACATTGAGGATGTCATCGGCAAGCGGATCATTAACACGCGGTTGCACCGCAACATCACGATTCGGGAAGAGAATGCGATCACAGCCCTGGAGGTCATGAGCCGATTTGCAGTAAATCCAAAGTGGCTCATCTATCTGCCGCCCACGATGTCCCCGTGTGAGACCAGTAAACGTGACGGACTGCTCGAACATCCTGAAGAAGCCTTTGCCTACTACCTGCACGAGGGTGTGCACAAGGTGGTCTGCGAACAGAAGCACATGGGATCGCGTGCGGTAGTCGTTGTCTGTCGTGACGCCGATGCTGCGCGCAAACGGTTTGGAATTATGGAAGGAGAGGCCGGAGTCTGCTACACAAGGACGGGACGGCGGTTCTTCAATGATGCGCCTTTAGAGTCGGAGTTCGTGGAAAAAGTCCGCAAGGCTGTAGAAGTGGCAGGCATTTGGGAGGAACTGAAAACTGACTGGGTCTGCCTGGACTGCGAATTGATGCCGTGGTCAGCCAAGGCGCAAGAGTTGTTGCGCCAACAATATGCTCCAACCGGAGCGGCAGCCCGCGCGGCGTTGCCGGTGGCGATTGCAGCGTTGCGAGCCGCCGCGGAAAATCCGGAAGTCGCGGCGCTGGCGGAACAACACCAGCAGCGCAAGGAGGCCGCCGATCTCTATGTCGAAGCTTACCGACGATACTGCTGGACGGTGCGTTCTCTAGCCGACCTGAAACTGGCGCCTTTCCACCTGCTGGCCAGCGAGGGTGGCGTTCACTCCGCGAAAGATCACCTGTGGCACATGGGGATGCTTGCGCGAATCTGTCAGGCCGATACTGGTCTACTACTCGCAACACCATTTCAAGTTGTGGACCTGACCGACAGGTCCGACCAGGAGAAAGGAATCAAATGGTGGGAGGACATGACGGCAACCGGCGGCGAAGGCATGGTTGTAAAGCCGCTGGAGTTTGTGGCTAAGGGTCGGAAGGGATTAGTACAACCGGCCGTGAAGGTCCGAGGACGAGAATACTTGCGGATCATTTATGGACCGGAATACACGCTTCCCGAGAACCTGATGCGACTAAAAAGCAGAGGTCTGGGCGCGAAGCGGTCGCTCGCGCTTCGGGAGTTTGCCTTGGGATTGGAGGCGCTGGAGAGGTTCATTCACCAAGAACCACTGCGCCGAGTTCACGAGTGTGTGTTCGGAGTGCTCGCCCTAGAAAGCGAACCTGTAGATCCGCGACTGTAGATTCTAGGCAGAATGCACGGCATGTTGTTTGCTTTCGTAAAGTAATTTGTTTGCCCGCTCGGGGCTAACCGCCTACCTCGACTGGCAGGCCCGCTTCATCAAAATCCTTGCATTCAAAACCGCCAACGTTGATGGGATATCCGAGTTGATTTGAAATGATCCGGGTCCGGCCGATCGTCTGATCGTCGCACTCATGTGTATGGCCATACACCCAGAGGGCCGGCTGGAGGGTCTCAATGATCTGCACCATGTCCAGAGAATTGAACGCCGGCGTGAGAGAGCCTCCCTTGTATTTGGAATTGGGATTGATGAGCGGTGCATTGTGGCTAATAACCACGCGTGGACCACTCAGATTCTTGCCAAACCAGTTCAGCAACTTCGACGCGAAGTTTTTATGCAGCACAATCGAATCTGCTGGGGTGAAGGGCGTTTCGTCAGGGTTATAGATGAGACGGTAATCGTTCATTTGAGAGCGGGCGGTCTCCATCGCGTGCAAATCGCCGCCGTTGAAATCCGTCCACATCGTGCCGCCGAAGAAATTGACACCCCCAATGCTGACCCCTTGATCAAGTAGCAGTTTCACATGCGGATGTCTATCTTCGAGCCACGCCTTGAATCTATTGTCCTCTTCGTTCATTGGCCTCCGCGTGTAATATTCGTGGTTTCCCGTCACATAGAGGACTGGTTTCTTCCACTTCCGCAGAATCTGGTCGAGCGGCTCATAATCCATGAGCGTGACAATATCGCCTGCCAGGATCATGACATCTCCGTTCGCTGCCGAAGGCAACATCCAGCCCGAGCCAAATTCAAGATGCAGGTCACTGTAAGTAATGATTCTCATGCCCGTAAGAGAATGCTTGTTTGAACACGTCTTTCCAAGGTCCCAGACCCCCTCAGAGAGCGATTCGATTCAGCGCGGAGCCCGGTTCGCACAACTAGAAACCTGACATCCCCGGATAGTTGAATAATAAGCCGAACCGCGAAGACCAAGTGTCATGGCTCTTCGACCGCAAATGCGGCGTGAAGCGCGGCCTTGACACTGGCTGGTGCCTGGCTGCTCGCTCACGATCCTTGTTCCATTAGTTTCGACAAGTCTTCACGCTTGATGTCCCACGTTTCAGTTACGCGCCATGGATCGCCCGTCTCTAATGCCGCGTACCATGGCCAGTATGAGTCGCTCACCGGAACATAGGCCATGACCGCGCCGCGCCCGACCGTCCTTGAATTCCCGCTGTACCACACGAGCGCGGTGCCTGGTGCAGCCGTGGCAGCCTTACGGAGTAGAGCACGATTGCTCGGCATTTGAGCGTGAATGGGCTTGCCGTTAGCGACTTCCTCATAGGTCGGGGCTGCAAAGCTTCGTTGCGATACAACTCTCGACGGCACGAAAGGTGGGATCCTGATATTGTCTACAGGCTCATTGCGGGGCTTGTTCCAGACACCGAGCGCCCCGAGCGCCTTGCCAGAAAAGCCAAGCCAGTTCGAGCCGAACCAGTTGTTAATCTTGATCAAGACGAGAGTTTCAGGCAAATGGCGTCGAACAACTCCGTTCACCACCTGCTCGACCTGCCTGATGAAGTCTGGTGCGTCGTCGAATTCCGGTGTCATTTTCATTTGTATTGGCCATATGCACCGCCGATGCTGCAATGAATCTCGGCGGATCAAGAAATCTGGTGCCAGCGGAGAGATTCGAACTCTCAAACACCTGTTTCTAAGACAGGCTGCTATTCCAATTCGCACACGCTGGCACTCTGGTGCACAGGGGAGGATTTGAACCTCCGCGTCCCACTAGGGGAGACCGGGTTACAGCCGGTCCGTTTCGGCCGGGCTCACGCACCTGTGCAAACTTGGCGGAAAGTAGACGAATCGAACGCCCATCGCTCATCACGATGCCCTGGTTTTCAGGACCAGTTGCCGGCCATTCAGCAGTACCTTCCACGTGGCGGAGAGTACGGAAGTTGAACCCGTTAGCCTCTTGCGAGCGCCCTTGTTTAGCAGACAAGTGCCTTACCGTCCGGCTCACTCTCCGTTGAATTGTCAAAGAACAAAGGAATTCTGGTAGGCCCGGTGGGATTTGAACCCACAAAAGGCTGCTCTTGAGGCAGTTGCGTATGCCAGTTCCGCCACGGGCCTGAGGCTATAAATTGTGCAGGAGTTAATAACTCAGTCGGGATGGACTGAGTCGTAATGACGATCGAAATTGAAGCAGGCGCTTCACAAAGTCAATCTAGCATGAAACCGTTGGTAGTGCACGCATTTTTCGTAGGCCAGCCTTGGAACGGCAGGCTATTCACGACTGATGCAGATTTGGCGCAGCATGGACCGTTCGAGAAGAAACCAATTCGTTTCCAAAGAGACACCATCCCTAAGCCTTCGGCTTAGGTCGGTGCGAAGCGTCTTTGGGCTCGCGAACGCCGCTCGCACGAGATCGAACAGGGTTCGAGTCTGTTCGACTCCTGTACGATTCCCGTTCGGACACTACGAACAATCTAAGACCTTGCGTTTTAGATTATTTCAATACCGGCTGAAAACCCGCCCGAACCCTCCTGGGCGATTGACACATTACGCAATATGCGTAATAATGTACGCAATATGCGTAACTCTTCCGTGCTGACTGCGTTGTTCCCACAGGTACGGCAAGGTGTGCTCGCGGCCACGCTCGGCCAGCCGGACAAATGGTGGTATCTTTCGGAACTTGCCGACCGTTTGGGCACGAGCCCGTCGAGCCTGCAGCGGGAACTCTCATCCTTGGTCGAAAGTGGAATACTCGTGCATCGTCGTGAAGGCACAAGGGCCTATTTCAAGGCGGAGACCCAGTCCCCGGTGTTCCGAGACCTGCAGCACCTCTTCGAAAAAACGGCAGGGCTGGCTCCGATCTTGGAGCAACTACTAAAACCGTTTGGGAACAAGATTCAGAGTGCTTTTATCTATGGTTCTGTGGCACGAAGCCGGGAAAATGCGATGAGTGACGTGGATGTGATGGTCATTGGCAGAGCAGGTCTTGCTGACCTGTCTCCAGCGCTCCGCAAGGCGGAGGCGCGGCTAGGAAGAGAGGTCAACGTCACGGCCTATTCCCCAGAGGAGTTTCGGGAGAAAATCAAATCGGGCGACCATTTCCTTGCCGCCGTTTTACGAGGACGGAAACAGTTTGTGAAAGGAGGCCAGAGTGACTTGGACGAACTTGCTGGCAAATAAGGAAGCCCAGAAACACAAAACGTCCAAGAAGGAATTAGACAATATGCGGGCGCTGATCGCCCGCGACCTCGCAGACGCGAGTCTTGCTGGCCTTTCAGCAGATCGGAGATTCGCCACTGCCTACAACGCTGCACTCCAGGCTGCGAATATGGCCATTGCCTGTGCGGGGTATCGGATCGTGAGCAAAGTCGGACACCACCGGGTGTCCTTGGAAAGTACGAAACTTGTGTTGGGTAAAGCCGCGCACAAGTACGCCGACTATTTTGAGACGTGCCGACGAAAGCGAAATACTATCGACTATACTTTCTCCAATGTTGCGACGGACACGGAAGCAAAAGAGATCCTCGTCCAAGCAAGACAGTTTTACGTTGAAGTCGAAGACTGGATTGCGAAAAACCACCCCGCGCTGAAAATGTGAGACTCGAGGCCAGCCTTAAATCGACGCCG
>CAVTKB010000007.1:0-1243000 GCA_963735205.1 uncultured Acidobacteriota bacterium | reverse complement strand
CCAAATAACGTGAACTCCTATGGCAGTCCCGCCACCTGTGGTGCGACCGTCGAAGATTCGCAATGGAGCGTGACTGTGCCCTCGGGATTCCCGTTCCACATGCCGAATGGTAGCGTCGTTAACGGCACTGGCCAAACGCTCAACCTCGTGGGCTTGCGACCGTATTCGTCACCAAACTGCAATTCGACGTTGCCTGCATTTACGGCAGGCACGGGTTGCCCCGTGGATGGAACTCCAGTCTTCACCGACATCTTCGCGGAAGACACGATCGCCAACTCCAACTACAACGCACTCGAGATGATGCTGCAGAAACGGTTCTCGCATGGGTTGCAATTCCAGGCGGCGTACACGCTCAGCAAGTCGATCGACGACGGTTCCACGTTCGAGGAAACGCTGAATCCCTACAACTACCGTGCCAGCCGCGGTCTGTCGTTGTTCAACTCGAAGCAGCGCTTCGTGATCAGCTATGACTGGGAGGTGCCGATTCGCAAGTACTCCGGCCTTAAGGGCAAAGTGCTGGACGATTGGGAGGTATCGGGCATAACCCAGTTTCAGAGCGGCTTTCCAATCCGTCTCAATACCGAGGACGACAGCGAACTGATCAACAGCCTGTTTTTTCTGGGCACGGAAGCTCCGAGTTTGAACGGCCCGCTGCAAATTCTGAATCCCAAGAAAAATGGTGGCTTTTACCTTAACTACAATCAGTTCTCCGATCCTCCGCTTGGGAGTTTTAACAACGGTACTCAACGCACGCTGTGTTGCGGGCCTGGGCTGGAGGATTGGGATTTTTCAGTGCACAAGAAGATCTCGTTCAGCGAAAACCAGTACGTACAATTCCGTGCGGAAATATTTAACGTCTTCAACCGCACCAATTTCTCGAACCCGGATGGCGGGTATTCCGACGGCGCCACGGGATTTGGTTTGATCACTTCGGCCGGTGATCCCCGGCTTTTGCAATTTGCTTTGAAGTATTTCTTCTGATCATATTTCTTCCGATCAGTAAGGACTAAACTTGAATGGTACCCGGGCGGCTCCAGCCGTCCGGCAATCTAATGGCCCGCTGGATTTCCGGAAATGGCGCGGCCTGAGCATCCCCGGAGTAATTCGATGTATCTCGATCTGCAGAAGGAACTCGCCACTTTCGAGCGGCGCACGCCTAAATCCGCCGAAGCTCATAAAAAGAACCTCAAACGCATTCCGCTGGGCGTCGCCAGCAACTACCGCGCTTATGATCCGTGGCCGATCTTCGTGAAGGAGGCCAGCGGCAGCAAGTTTCGCGACCTCGATGGCAACGAGTACATTGACCACAACCTGACCTTCGGGGCGCTGATGGCGGGACACTGCCATCCAGCGGTCATGAATGCAGTTCACAAGCGCCTCTCCACCGGCACCATGTTTGGCATGCCGCACGATATGGAGTGGGAACTGGCCGAAGAAGTGTGCACGCGGTTTCCGGTTGAGATGTGCCGCTTTGGCAACAGCGGCACCGAAGTGACGATGCACGCGATTCGCCTGGCTCGTGCTGCGACTGGACGTGACAAGATTGTGAAGTTCGAAGGCGCATACCACGGGCTGCATGACAGCGCGCTGGTCAGCGTGAAGCCGCACGCTCCTGACTACGGCGACATTCATGCGCCGGCGGCAGTCACGGGCGGGCTGGGCGTGCCGAAGTCGGCGATTGCGAACGTGAAGATTGCCACGTTCAACGATCTGGCTACTGTGGAGCGGCGCTTCAAGGAAAATCCCGGCGAGATAGCGGCGATCATTCTCGAACCGATTCTTATGAATGTGGGACTGTGCATTCCGCAGCCTGGCTTTCTGAAAGGGCTGCGCGAGATTTGCGATAAATACGGCGCGCTGTTGATTTTTGACGAAGTCAAAACTGGCGCGAAGCTTGGGTGGGGTGGGGCCAGCGAATATTTTGGCGTGCATCCTGACATGATCTGCCTGGCGAAGTCGATCGGCGGGGGGTTGCCGCTGGCGGCATTCGGGACCAGCACCGCGGTGATGGAGCTGATCTCGCAGCACAAGGTTTTTCATGGCGGCACTTACAACACGAATCCGGTGTCGATGGCGGCGGGCCTGGCGACGTTCCGCGAAGTTCTCACACGCGACAACTATGCGAATGTCGACAAACTAGGCAAGAAGCTCGCTGACGGCTATCGCAAGACCATTGCGAAAGTTGGCTTGCAGGCTTACATCGCGCAGGCTGGAGCTAACGGCGCGTTGATGCTTTATCCGAAAGAGATTCGGAACTATCGCGACTGGGAAGCGATCGACATCGACTTGTGGCGCCACTACTGGTTTGGCATGGTCAATCGAGGAGTGATGCCGCAGCCTTATTGGTGGGATGAGCAGTGGACGATTTCGGTACAGCACACTGAGGCCGACATCGATAAGCACCTGGCGGCGTTCGACGACATTGCGGTGTCACTGGCAAAAGCGCAGCAGGAGCGGGAAGCACCAGTGGCAGTCGCTCACTAGAATCACGTAGGGGCGGCCGCATTCGTCAGCCCTTGCATGCAGCATCGAGAAAATGTTGTCATTCCGAGCCGGGCGACAAACCCGGCTCGGAACGTGCTTTTGCGAGATGCGGTCTAACGGCTGCAAGCAACCCTTGTCGACTACACCTCAACCCGCCGAGCAGCCGCACCTGATCCGCGCCCTTGGGCGCCGCGATCTGGTGCTGCTGTTCGTTGTGGCTGTGTTCAATCTGAACGTGGTCCCGTCGATCGCAGCCAATGGCGGCGTCACCATCTGGCTGTGGATCATCTCGCTTCTGCTTTTCTTTTTCCCGCAAGGAATCGCGGTCATCGAGCTTGCGCACCGCTATCCGGGCGAGGGCGGCGTCTACCTGTGGGCCAAAGAAGTTTTCGGCGACTTCCATGGATTTCTCTCCGGCTGGTGCTACTGGACCAACAACATGCTCTACGTGCCGACGATTATGCTTTATTTTGTTGGCGTGTCGGTTTATGTGCTTGGGCCACAGTACCGTGGCCTTCCCGATAATAAGATTTTTGCGGCGTCCGTTTCCCTGGCGTTGTTGGCAGTGCTGACTCTTCTTAACATTCTGGGGCTGGGTGTCGGCAAATGGATTAATAATGCCGGCGCTATCGGAACCTTCGTTGCTGCCACCGTGCTGGTTGGTCTCGGGATCGTCATCTGGTGGCGTTTCGGAACCACAATCACTGCGGCGGATTTCAAAATTCCCGCCAACCCGCGCTTCGTATTGAATTCGTTTGGCGTAGTCTGCTTTGGCTTGATCGGGCTCGAACTCGCTTCCGTCATGGGAGACGAAATTCAGGATCCGGCCCGCACACTTCCCGGCGCCGTAGCCTGGGGCGGCCTCATTTCTGGAACTCTTTACGTTGCCGCCACGCTGACCTTGCTGATCTCGGTCGGCAAGAGCGTGAACGTTCTGCAAGGAGTGGTGCAGGCAGTGACCGGAATGGCGGCGCGCGTGGGGGTGCACTGGATCGCTGTGCCCTTCGCGATTATGTTGAGCCTGGCGATCGCCGGGATTGGTTCGGCCTGGATTGGCGGCTGCGCCCGCATTCCCTTTGTCGCCGGACTCGATTCCTATATGCCGTCGTGGCTGGGTAAAGTTCATCCGCGATACTCAACGCCGTACGCGGCGTTGATCGTGCAGAGCGTGGTGTCGGGAGTGCTGGTGCTGTTGAATTTTGCCGGGGCTGGCGTACAGGAGACGTTTCAAAAACTTCTCTCGCTGGCTGTCGTGCTGAATCTGATTCCGTTCGTCTACATGTTCGCAGCGCTGGTAAGGTTTGCGATAACCGAGCCAGTTCCGAAGGGTCAGTACAGCCGCGCGACCATGTTTTTAGCTGGGTCCAGCGGATTGCTGACTGCAATCCTCGGCATTGCATTGGTATTTTTTCCGGCGCAGCAGATTACGTCGCTGTGGAAATACGAAGTGTGGATGGTCGGAGGCACGTTGTTCTTCATCGGGCTGGCGGCATTTTTCTTTTTTGTTTATGGGCGACGCAAGATTGCACGCCGCATTCAGCTTGCCGCGGTTGTCGTGCCGGATCCGGTGAGCGAGGTTCAGCGTTAGAAATCAGGAGGGCCACGGATGCCCCGCGGAGTTCAAACTGACGTGAAGACTTACCAGATGTTCATCAACGGGGAATGGGTCGGGAGCAAGTCCTCCAAGACGTTTCCCGTTTATGATCCTTCGACCGAAGAAGTAATCGCGCAGGTGCCCGACGCGTCGGGTGACGATGTGAACCGCGCCGTTGCCGCGGCCAAAGCCGCGTTTGAAGAAGGCCCTTGGGCGACGAGCACCGCGCAGGAACGCGGCCGAGTGCTCTTTCGCCTGGCCGAGAAAGTTCGACAGAATCTGCCGGCGCTGGCGGAACTCGAGTGCCGCAACACCGGCAAGCCGATTGTCGAAGCCGAGTTCGATATCAACGACGCGGCTACCTGTTTTGAATATTACGGCGGACTCGCGACCAAGGTTGTCGGCTACGTGAATCCCGTTCCCGACAATGCGATGAGCCTGACGCTCAAAGAACCGGTGGGCGTTGCGGGACAGATTATCCCGTGGAATTATCCGCTGCTCATGGCCGCATGGAAACTGGCGCCGGCGCTAGCCGCGGGTTGTACCTGCGTGCTCAAGCCCGCCGAGCAGACGCCGCTTACGGTTCTTGAACTGGCAAGATATTTCGCTGATTGCGGACTGCCCCCTGGAGTCGTCAACGTGATTACTGGCTTTGGTGAATCCTGCGGTGCGCCGCTGGTTCAACACCCCGATGTCAACAAGATCGCTTTCACTGGCAGTGCGGCCGTTGGGAAGATCATTGTAAAGCAGGCTGCCGACACGGTGAAGCGGGTCACTCTGGAATTGGGAGGCAAGTCGCCCAACATCTTTTTCGCCGATGCTGATTTCGAGGCTGCGATCGATGGCGCGCTGTTCGGCGTCTTCATCAATCAGGGTGAAGTGTGCTCGGCGGGTAGCCGCATCCTGGTGCAGAAGACAATCTATAAAAAGTTTGTCGAGGCGATGACGGAGAAAGCCAAGAAAATCAAGCTGGGTCCTCCGCTCGAACGCGAAACTAAGATGGGGCCGCTGGTCAGCAAAGAACAATATGACCGCGTGAACTCGTATGTCGAAATCGGCAAGAAGGAAGCCAAGCTCGCATCGGGCGGCGGACGACCCGAAAAATTCGTCAAGGGCTACTACGTGCAGCCGACGATTTTTTACGACGTGACCAACAACGCGCGCATTGCCCGAGAAGAAATTTTCGGTCCGGTCGCCGCGGTGATTCCGTTCGAAGATGAAAAAGATGCGCTGAAGATCGCCAACGATTCGCCCTACGGCCTCGCTGCCGCTGTTTGGACGCGGGACATTTTCAAAGCCATGCGCTCTGTGAAAGCCTTGCGCGCAGGAATCGTCTGGGTCAACCACATGCAGCCTACATACGTGGAAGCGCCGTGGGGAGGCTATAAGCAATCGGGCTTCGGTCGTGAACTCGGGCCGTGGGGCATTGAAGAATATCTCGAGACTAAGCAGGTGTACATCAACTTGAACGAGGCGCCGATCGGCTGGTACTGAGTGAGTCCCCGAAGCCTGAGAACTGAGAATTACGATGTCTACCATTCAACTTCGCACTGCAATTCCTGGACCAAAATCTAAGGCTCTGTCGGAGCGGCGCGCGAAAGCCGTGCCCCGCGGGCTTTCTCACGGGACGCCCATTTATGTAGCCAAGGCGGAAGATGCCTGGCTCGAAGATGTTGACGGCAACCGCTATCTCGATTTTGCGGGCGGCATCGGATGCCTGAACGTTGGGCATCGCCGGGAAGCTGTGGTCGACGCCGTGAAGGACCAGCTTGACCGCTTCCTGCATACTTGCGTGCAGGTTACTCCGTACGAGAGCTACGTGCGGCTGGCGGAGCGCATGAATGAAGTCACGCCGGGCAAGTTTGCGAAGAAGACGATCTTTGTGAACAGCGGCGCCGAGGCGGTTGAGAATGCGGTGAAGATTGCACGCGCGTATACCAAGAGGCCGGGGATCATCGCGTTTGAGGATGCGTTCCACGGGCGCACGATGATGACGCTGGCGCTTACCAGCAAGACGCATCCTTATAAGGCTGGATTCGCGCCGTTCCCTGGCGAGGTGTATCGGGTCCCGTTCGCGTACTGCTATCGCTGTTCGTACAACATGAAGTATCCGTCGTGCGATCTTTATTGCGCGCGGCATCTCGAAGATACGTTCAAGCGGGTGGTGGCGAACGAGGAAGTGGCTGCCGTGATTGCCGAGCCGGTGCTGGGAGAAGGAGGATTCGTTGCGCCTCCGCCGGATTATTTTCAGGTGCTGATTGAGTTGTGCCACAAGCACGGCATTCTCTTTATTGCTGACGAAGTGCAGTCGGGATTCGGGCGCACGGGATCGCTGTTTGCCAGCGAGCGCTACGGTATTGAGCCAGACTTGATCGTGACTGCAAAATCTCTCGGCGGTGGATTGCCGCTGGCCGGGGTTACGGGCCGAGCCGAAATTATGGATGCTCCTGGCATTGGTGGTTTAGGCGGAACCTTCGCGGGCAATCCGCTGTCGTGCGCCGCGGCGCTGGCGGTTCTCGATTTGTTCGAGCATGAGAATCTGCTGGAGCGCGCCAACGAACTTGGCGACCGGTTCCAGAGCCGTGCTCGCGAGTGGCAGTGCCGATGGCCGATTATTGGCGACGTGCGCGGCCTTGGTGGCATGCAGGCCATCGAGTTGGTGCAGTCGCAGGATACAAAGGCGCCCGCGGCCGATGAGACGAAAAAGATTACGCAGTATTGTTATGAGCACGGGCTGATTACGATCACCGCCGGGTCGTACTCGAACGTGATCCGCGTGCTGGTGCCGCTGGTGATTACGAACGAGCAAATGGACGAAGCACTGGCCGTGCTGGAATCCGCGATTGCTGCGGTGTGTGGGCAGAAAACAGCAGTGCCGCAGTTGGTGTAATCAAGATTTGTCATCCTGAGCGAGGATTTGCCTCGCGCCTAAGCGCGCAGGCAAGCCGCAGTCGAAGGATCCCTATAAAGCGGTATCATTGTTTTTTGTCTCGGGGAGTTCGCGCGGCGCACGGGCGACTGTCTGAGCATAATTTTCTTCGCGATTGCAGAGGTATCACTATGAGCGTAGCCGCACCTCCTATCATTAAACTGACGAATTTCAGCAACGGCCAATGGATTGACTCGCGCGCGTCGGAGTGGCGCGACGTAGTCAACCCGGCCACGGGTGAAGTGCTGGCCAGTGTGCCCCTGGCCGATGCCGCCGAAGTCAACGCGGTCATCGAAGCCGCGGCTGCTGCTTTTCCTGAGTGGCGGCGCACTCCACCGGAAGACCGCATCCAGCCGCTGTTCAAGCTGAAGATGCTGCTCGAGGAGCATATCGACGACATCGGCCGCATCATCACCATGGAAAACGGCAAGACTTTCACCGAAGCCAAGGCCGAGATGCGACGGGCGATTGAAAACGTCGAAGTGGCCTGCGGAATTCCGATGATGATGCAGGGATATAACCTCGAAGACGTCGCGCGCGGGATCGACGAGATGATGATTCGCCAACCGATCGGTGTTACCGCCGCCATTGTGCCTTTCAATTTTCCGGGCATGATCGCGTTCTGGTACCTGCCTTACGCGATCGCGACGGGAAACACGTTCATTCTCAAGCCTAGCGAACGCGTGCCGTTGACCATGCGCTACGTTTATGAACTGCTGGAGAAAACTGGCCTGCCCAAGGGCGTGGTTAGTCTGGTGAATGGCGGCAAGGCCGTGGTCGACGCGTTGATCGACCATCCGAAAGTGCGGGCTATCAGCTTTGTGGGGTCGACTCCGGTGGCGCGTTACATCTACTCGCGCTCGGGCGAGCAGGGGAAGCGGTGCCAGTGCCAGGGCGGAGCGAAGAATCATGTGGTGGTTCTTCCCGACGCCGATATGCCGATGGCGACGCAGATTATCAGCGACAGCGCGTTTGGTTGTGCTGGGCAGCGGTGTCTCGCGGTATCGGTTGCGGTGACGATCGGAGAGGCGCAGAAGACATTTCGGGATTCGATTGCCGATGCCGCTTCGAAGTTGCGCGTCGGGAACGGGCTTGAAGACGGGGTGCAGATGGGGCCTGTGATTACCTCGCAGAGTAAGGAGCGCGTTGAGTCGCTGATTGGGCTGGGCGAGAAGCAAGGTGCGAAGGTTCTGATCGATGGGCGCAACTCGAAGATTCCGAAATATGAATCGGGGAATTTCGTGAAGCCTACGATTCTGGATGACGTTCCTGCGACCAGTGATCTTGCCGATACTGAAATCTTTGGTCCGGTGCTCAGCCTGGTTCACGCCGACAATATGGATGAAGCGCTGGCTTTTCTTGAACGCAGCGCTTACGGCAACCAGGCGTCTTTGTTTACGTCGAGCGGAGCGGCCGCGCGGCGATTTCGGTATGAGGCGCCCGCCGGGAACATCGGCATCAACATTGGAGTTGCCGCGCCTATGGCCTACTTCCCGTTCAGCGGATGGAAGAACAGCTTTTTTGGCGATTTGCATGGCCAGGGGCGCGATGCCATCGAGTTCTATACCGACAAGAAAGTTGTGGTTGAGCGCTGGGCCAAGGAGCATAGCCGGAAGTTCTAGTCACGCGTAGGCCTTGGGAATTGAAATGAAACTTCTCACCACAGAGTCACAGAGGAACAGAGAAAACGAAGACAAGAAAGACCCGCGAACCAACTCGATCATCGGAGCGGCGATCGAAGTTCATCGCCATCTGGGTCCGGGTTTGCTGGAATCGGCCTATGAGCAATGCCTATGCCATGAACCTCACCTCCGCGGATTGGCTTTTAGGTGTCGGGTTGATCTACCCGTTTTATACAAAGGCCTGAAGCTTGATTGCGGATACAAGATAGATTTGATCATCTCCGAAGACGTTGTTGTGGAATTGAAGGCAGTGGAAAGAATCCTTCCAGTTCATGAGGCACAACTCCTGACATACATGAAACTTGCTGCCAAGCCGGTCGGACTACTCATCAATTTCAACGTTCCATTACTAACGCAGGGAATCATCCGAAGAATCCTTTAGCGGTTTTCTCCGTGTCTCTGTAGTGAATGCTTTTAAAAGAGGAAATTATGACTACTTCAGTTGCGAATGCGCCGATGACCGGGCAGGAGATCGTTGACCTTACTAAGAAGCACACGCTGTTTGAGTGGTCGGCGCAGTCGAAGGTCGATCCGATCCCGGTGGCTCGCGCGAAGGGGATTTATTTCTGGACGCCAGAGGGGAAGCGGTTCATCGATTTCAACAGCCAGTTGATGTCGGTGAACATTGGGCATAGTGACGAGCGCGTGGTGAAGGCGATTGCGGAGCAGGCGGCTACGCTGGCTTACGCGAATCCTTTTATGGCGACTGAGCCGCGGGCGCGGCTGGGCGCGAAGCTGGCGGAGATTACTCCGGGCGACATCGACACATTCTTTTTCACGAATGGCGGCGCTGAGGCGAATGAGAACGCGATCAAGATTTCGCGCTTCTTTACGGGGCGGCACAAGATCATGGCGCGCTACCGGTCGTATCACGGAGCGACGGCGGGCAGCATTACGCTGACCGGCGATCCGCGGCGCTGGGCGGCGGAGCCCGGCATTCCGGGCGTGGTGCACGTGCTCGACCCCTATCACGGCATAGAGCGCGGGTGGGAGTCGGCGGAAAGCTCGCTGGCTATGATCGAAGAGACCATACAGCTCGAAGGACCGAATACGATCGCCGCTTTCATCCTCGAAACTGTCGTGGGAACCAACGGCATTCTCATTCCTCCCGATGGATACCTGGAGGGTGTGCGAAAGCTGTGCGACAAGTACGGGATTCTGATGATTGCTGACGAAGTCATGGCGGGTTTCGGGCGGACGGGTGAGTGGTTCGCTATCGATAACTGGAAGATTGTGCCGGACTTGATCTGCATGGCCAAGGGACTCACGGCGAGCTATCTGCCGCTGGGAGCGGTGGGAATGCGGCACCACATTGCGCAGTACTTTCAGGATAGGGTTTTTTATGGCGGGCTGACTTACAACTCGCATCCCATGGGATGCGCGGCGGCGCTGGCGACGATTCGCGTGTATGAAGAAGACCACCTCATCGAGAACGCGAAGAAGATGGGCGCGATCATGAAACAGCTGGGCGCGGAGTTGCAGGCGAAACATCCGTCGGTGGGGGCGGTGCGGTCGATCGGGCTGTTTGGAATTGTCGAACTGGTGCGCAGCCAGAAAACGCGGCAACCGATGGCGCCGTTTAACGGGACTTCGGAAGAGATGGGCGCGCTCGGCCGATTTTTCCGCGAGCAGGGGCTGTATACGATCGTGCGCTGGAACTCGTTCTATACAAATCCTCCGCTGTGCATTAACGAGCAGCAGTTGCGCGAGGCGTTTGCCATCATCGACAAGGGGCTGGAGATTACGGACAAGGCGGTGAAGGACTAGAGTCCGGCTGACGGGACCTTGCGATCATATGCAAGAATCTGGGGTAGAATCGTTCTGAAGACTGCAGTTCTCCGAGCCTATGGAGACGACTTGGCGCCATCATCCTGCTGGGTGTGTTGAGCGCGGGGTGGTCTGTTCAGGCCAGTGCGCGACCCAGCACCCGAGCTTCCTCCCAGAGCCGCGCTTCCCGTAAAGCAGACAAGAAGATACAGAAGGCAAGGAAGAAATATGCGAAGGCTCAGCGCAAGGCTCAACGGAAGATGATCAAGAAGGATCGCAAGAACTCGAAACGATTCCGCCGGTCCTAGATTACTCCCTGCTTACTCCGCAAATTTGGTCCGCAACCCCGATCACGCGGCCTTTTGCCCGGAGCTTGCCATATTCACGATGGGCAACGGGATGCGGATTCTTCGCGTCTGGAGGGATCGCTTTTCGCGGGCATCGACCACGACGGCCCCGTCGGCGATGATAATTGGGTCACTGAGGAATTCGAATTCCTCGCCGTAGAGCCGCATCTTGTTTTCCTGGCTGAAACCTAACTGCTTTAATTTGGTGCAGAGGGCTACATTGCTGGCTGACATTTAGGATACCTGTATTTTTCCAGTGGCTGGTTTGGTGGGGTTAAAAGATGGAATAAGAGGACCACTGGCCATTATACTCCCTCCGGAACCGCTGTGGGGCGCGGGATGCGGCTGCGGAGACGCAGCCAAGGTTGCGGACAGGATTCGCTTGCGCGTTTGGCCCTCTAGGGGCACAATCTACGTGTCAGAAAAGACGCCACTTGAGAGGGTCCCTGACGGGCCACTCGGAAGAGGTCTGAAAATGAAGAAGAATCGTATGTACATCGTATTTTTGTCGGCCATTATGGCGTTTCCGGGCTTCGCGCAGCAGACCAGCAACTCGAGCGCGCCAGCAGGCGCTTCCGCCACGGCCAGCGATCTGTCGCCTCTCCCAGACGACAAGCCAAGGGATTTCTGGGACGGCGACGATCCGAACCTGGTGAATCTGGTGACGCATCCATTTGCCAACAAGAAGTATGTACAGCGGCAGGTGGGACCGATCCGGGACCGGCTCAACGAGCTGGACGAGCTGACGTCAGAAAACGGCACGAGGATCAAGGACGTGGACTCCCGCGCGCAGCACGGCATTCAGCTGGCATCGGAGAAGAGCAGTCTGGCGGACCAGCACGCGAGTGACGCGGCCAACAAGGCGCAGTTGGCGCAGACCTCGGCGAACCAGGCCTCGACTCGGGTTTCGACTGAGGAGCAGATGGTAGGCAACCTCGACCAATACAAAGGGACCGCGCAAACCGAAATTCGTTTCCGTCCGGGCCAGAGCGTTCTGAGCAAGAAGGCGAAGGATGCGCTCGACGAGATGGCGACTCCGCTGAAGGATCAGCGCAGCTACATCATTGAGGTGCGCGGGTTCTCGGCAGGGCACGGTCAGGCTGCGATCGCGAGCTCGCAGAAGATGGCGGACTCGGTGGTGCGCTATCTGGTGCTCAACCATCAGATCCCGGTCTATCGGATTTACGTGATGAGCATGGGCAACGCTCCGGCGGCCGGCGCCAACGGAACGATGGCGAAGCCGACGAGTGGTGGCCGGGTGGAAGTCAGCGTGATGAAAAACGATCTGGCGGCTTCCGCGCAACAGTAAGATTTCTGACGTAGAGGAAGCGGGCGAGCCGACGGCGGCTCGCCCTGTTTTTCGTTTTTTTTGGTGAGATTTGAGTTTCGTGCGAAGGAACGGAAGAAAGCGGAAAGCGGGTCCTTCGCCCGCGCATTGTGATCGAACGAGGCAGTCGCAATGCTTCGCTCGGGATCACGTTCGACAGGGGCGCGTGATGATCGTCACAGACTGAAAGTGCAGGCCTCTGGTATGATCCCCCGCAATGGTTTGCGGCGCCTCCCCGGCGCGTGAGCCATCGGACGGCGGAACGCTCCCTTGCGGAGGGAGAGTTGCCGCAGGCGGTTTTGCGTTTCGCAGAAAGTTTTCGACATGCGAAGGCGCAGGCGGCACCACGACCCAGGGAAATTCCCGATGAAGTGAAAGGTTGGCTATGAGTTTTGCCGATCGAAAGGGAACCATTGGCGCGTCCGCATATTGGCTGCACACGTGGCCACAACGCTACGGGTTTGCGCTGGCCGCGGTAGCTGCCGCAACTCTGCTGCGGTATCCCTTGGGTAAATTGCTGGGCGCCAATCTTCCATTCCTATTGTTCTTCCCCGTGATCTGGCTGGTCGCCTGGATGGCGGGGCGAGGGCCGGGTGTGTTCGCTGTCTTCCTGTCGGGAGCGGCGGCCAGTTACTTATTCTCTGGGCCCGCCAGTCGATCCGCGTTGGGCCTGCCGATGAATGCGAATGGGCTGCTGTTGTTTTCGATCGCGGGCGTGGCGCTAACCTGGGTAATCGACGTGTACCGGCGACGCGCGCAGCGATTGCGAGAGTTCGAGAGTGCTGCGGCTGGGGTGGAAGAAGGCATCATCATACTGGACCGGCACTACCGCTACGTGGTCGCGAACGAGGCGTTCCTAGGATACCGGGGAGTGAAGAGAGAAGAACTGATAGGCCGCTCTCTGGCGGAGACGATGGGTGCGACCGCTTTTGAAACCACGGTCAAGCCGAAGTTGGATGAGTGTTTCCGCGGGCAGGTGGTGAAATTCGAGAAGCGATATAACTACGCGGCAGTTGGAGAGAGAGATTTCTCCGTCGCATACTACCCCATCGAAGGCCCGACGCGGGTTGAGAGAGTGGTCTGTATCCTGCAGGACATCACCGTGCAGAAAGAGGCCGAGCGCTCGCTGAAGCTGTTCCGAACGCTGATTGACGAGTCGAACGATGCGGTGGAAGTGGTCGATCCGGAAACGCTGCGGTTTCTGGATGTGAACGATAAATCGTGCTGGGACCTGGGGTACTTGCGCGAAGAGTTGTTGACGATGACTGTGTTCGATATCGATCCGCAGGTAAACGAATCGGTCAGGAAACACTCGCTGGAGCGTTTGCGTAGAACTGGATTCATCTTAAGAGAGGGAATTCATCGGCGAAAGGATGGGTCGACATTTCCGGTGGAGATCAGCATGAAGCTGGTTCGGTTGGACCGGGACTATGTGGTTGCAGTTTGCCGCGACATCAGCGCGCGGAAAAAAGTGGAAGCTGAACTGCGGGCCAGCGAAGACCAGTATCGCGACCTGGTCGATCACAGCGAGGATCTGGTGTGCACCCACGATCTGCAGGGAAGGTTGCTGTCGGCGAATCCGGCTCCGGCGCGTTTGCTGGGGTATGAAGTGGATGAGTTCTTGAAGATTCCCATGCGGGACTTGATTGTGCCTGAGTATCGCGTGCAGTTCGACGAGTATCTGGTGAGGATGAAGGCCAAGGGAGCGGACAAGGGCTTGATGGTCGTAGTGAGCAAGAGTGGAGAGCACAGGACGTGGGAATACAGCAATACATTGCGCACGGAGGGAGTCGATAAGCCAATCGTTCGCGGGATGGCACATGATGTCACGGAAAAGAGGCGGGCAGAATTAGGACTGCAGGCCTCGGAAGAAAAATTCTCGAAAGCTTTTCGGCAAAGCCCTATGTCGGTTTCGTTGACCAGCGCGAAGACTAACCGGTACATCGACGTCAACGAAACTTTTGAAAAGATGACTGGCTGGCGCCGTGGCGAACTGATTGGACGGACTCCGTTTGATATTGGACTCTGGGTGAATCCAGCGGAAAGAGAGGAGCTGACGAAGCGGCTTCTGACCGACGGCCGGGTTCGCGACGAGGAGGCCCGCTTTCGCATGAGGGATGGCAGTATTCGCATCGGCTCGATCACCATGGAAGCGATTGAGTTGAACGGTGAGCCGTGCATGATTGCCGTAACGGCGGATGTGACCGAGCGGAAGCGAGCGGAAGTGGCGCTGCGGAAGAGCGAGGCTCACTTCCGGTTTTTGGTGGAGCAGGCATCGGACGGGATTCTAATTGCTGATGCGGAGGGAAAGTTCGTCGACGTGAACTCGGCGGGAGCGGAGATGCTGGGGTACACCCGGGCGGAGTTGCTGGACCTCTCGATCCCCGACATTGTGATGGCGGAGGAGGTTTCGCGGATCGCTCCGGAGATAGCGCGCTTTGAAGGGGGCGCGACAACGTTGAGCGAATGGAAGCTCCGGCGCAAGGATGGGTCGAGCTTTCCTGGTGAGGTTTGCGGGAAACGGCTGCCCGACGGGCGTTTGCAGGGGATTCTCCGCGACATCACGCGAGCGCCGGAAGGCAGAGGAAGCGACGCGCCGCAATGAAGAGCGCTTTCGGGTGGCGCTGAAGGATTCTCCCATCACGGTATTCAATCAGGATCGCGACCTGCGCTATACGTGGATTTACAACCCTCAGCTCTATTGGCAGCAAGAGGCCATCGGCAAGACGGACGAGGAGATCATGGGGCGGAAGCAGGCCGCAAGCCTGGTGGAACTCAAGAAGCCGGGTGCTTGAAGAAAGGTGCAGGCCCGCGAGAAGAAGTGGTGATCCGACACAACGGCACAGACCACGCTTTCGACATGACGATTGAGCCTCTTTTCGATGCCGAAGGAAACGTGATTGGAATTACGGGTGCTTGCATGGATATCGCGCGCCTGCGCGAACTGGCCGATCGTCTGCAAGAAGCGCACGACAAACTGGTGCGGGAGAAATCATACCTGGAAGGCGAAATTCAGACGGAACTGGGGTTTGAAGAGATTATCGGTCAGAGTCCGGCCCTGCGCGACGTGCTTGAAAAAGGCGCGAGTGGTGGCGCCGACGGATTCGACGTGCTTGCTGCTGGGCGAAACCGGCACGGGGAAGGAATTGGTGGCGCGCGCCGTACATGCGCTGAGTTCGCGGCACGCAAAGACTTTCATCAAGCTGAATTGCGCCGCCGTGCCTTCCGGCTTGCTGGAAAGCGAACTCTTCGGGCATGAAAAAGGAGCGTTTACCGGCGCCGTCAGCCAGAAAGTTGGGCGCATCGAACTGGCGGACAAGGGAACATTGTTTCTGGACGAGATCGGCGAATTGCCGCTCGAATTGCAGCCGAAGCTGTTGCGGGTGCTGCAGGACCGGGAGTTTGAACGGCTGGGCGGCGTCCACACTTTGCATGTCGACGTGCGGATTATCTCCGCCACCAACCGCGATTTGCAGCAGGACATTGCCGACAAAAAGTTTCGCGAAGATCTGTTCTACCGGCTCAATGTTTTTCCCATCCAATTGCCGGCATTGCGCGAGCGGCGAGCCGACATTCCGATTCTGGTGCATCATTTTGTACGCAAGCATTCGGGGCGCATGGGGAAGCACATCGAGACCATTCCCGACGAGACCATGGAGGTGCTCCAGAACTGGATCTGGCCGGGAAATATTCGCGAGCTGGAGAATATGATCGAACGCATGGTGATCATGACCAAGGGCAGCGATCCTGGCAGCGCCGCCCGCGGAATTGGATGCGCCGCAGGAGATTGGCAGACGACAATCTCACGGAAATGGAACGGGAGCACATCATGCGAGTTTTGCGGGAGACCAACGGAGTGCTGTCAGGGGCGGATGGGGCGGCCAGCCGGCTGGGGATCAAGCGCACGACGCTGCAATCGATGCTCAAGCGCTTCGGAATCGAACTGCGAGGATTACCGGCGCGGGAGCCGGGACGTTCGGCACGCGAATTGAGCGCGGCATGAGTGCCGCAGTTTTTGACCATCGATCACTTTGCCAGGCGATTGTATTTCTTCAGGGCTTCGCGCAGCCGGTCGTGGGGCAGGGCGATGACGGTGTGATTGTTGATGCCGGTCATGGTTTCGGCCGCGACCATGGCGTTGACGACGGCTTCTTCAGTGGCCTGCACGGTGGCCAGAAAAATCGGATCGAGAGAATCGTTGGGCAGCATGGTGAGCTGATGCAATCCCTTGGTGCCGACGGCGCCGGGATTGGCGGTGGAGAAGGCGATGAAGATGTCGCCGGAGCCGTCGCCGGAATAGCTGCCGTCGCGGCCCAGGCCGAGCGAGACTTTCTTCGCGATGCGCTTCAGTTGCGTGGGAATCAGCGGCGCGTCGGTGGCGACGACGACGATGATCGAGCCGACGTCTTCTTTGCCAGACGGTGTGCTCGGGAATCTCGCGGCCCACATTGATGCCGGCGATGCGGAGTTGTTCGCGGCGCTCCGTAGTTGCATTGCACCAGCACGCCGACGGTGTAGCCTCCGACTTTCGCGTCGAGCACGCGCGAACTGGTGCCGATCCCGCCTTTGAATTCATTGCAGATCATGCCCGTGCCGCCGCCGACGTTGCCTTCTTCGACCGGACCGGTGTGGGCCACGTCGAGGGCGTGGAAGGCGTCTTCGGGCTTCACGTGGAATCCGTTGATGTCGTTGAGGTAGCCGTCCCAGGTTTCGGCGACGACGGGCAGCGACCACCAGTAGCCTTCCATGTCGGGTGAGCCGTGCTTCACCTTCCACGCGATCACTGCGTCGCGGACGACGCCGACGCTGTGCGTGTTCGTGATCATGACGGGGCCGTTGAGGAATCCGGAGTCGTCGACCCAGGTCGTGCCGGTCATTTCGCCGTTGCCGTTGAGGGTGAACCAGGCGGCGAAGACGGCGTCGTTGCTGGTCTTGCCGCGCGGATGAATGGCGGTAACGCCGGTGCGTACCGGGCCCTTGCCGACTTCCAGTTTGCCTTCGCCGGAAATGAGTGTGGTGTGGCCAACCTCGACGCCTTTCACGTCGGTGATGGCGTTGTTCGGGCCGGGCGTGCCGTCGAAGGGAACGCCGAGATCGCGGGCGCGGGGCTTGGTTTCAGCGGAGAGAATCGAGACAAGACGAGATGGCCAGAGCTGACGGCGACAGCTACGAACAAGCAGTGCAGCAGCGAACTCGGGACATGGGGCCTCCAGCGAAGGAGGCAGTATACAAGGATGCGAGGCGGACGAGCGTTGCGCTGTTTGGTGCGCTCTGCGCCGGTGTGGCGCTGGGGTACAATCGGAGAAGGATAGGTTTTCTTGGGGGAGGACTATGGAGAGCTGGAAGAAAGCGTTGGTTGCTCGGTTCGATTGGGGCGGCGGCGATTTTGTTCATGAAGAAGAAATATCCGGCGGGAGTGCTGGCGACGGGTGTCGGGCCTGGCGGTGCTGGCGTCGGAGTATCCGGAGAAATTTGAAAATGTGCGGCGGTCGCTGCCGGATTATTTCGAGCGCGGCATGCAGGTGATGGAGATGGCCGGGCGAGCGGGGAAGCGAGATCTGCCGGACGAAGCGCGGTGGATGCGTGGGACGAGATTGGCGGAGAGCCGCGACGTGCGGAGCGTGGCCGATCAGAATTGCCGGCGCCGATGCCGAATAGCCGGTCCCTACTCGATGCCGAGTTGCTTTCTTGGCGTCGGGGCTGAGGCGCTCGGGAGTCCATGGCGGAGTCCACACCACATTCACCGTGCAGTTGCCGACGCCGGGCAACTGCTCGATGCGTGACTTGACCTGGGCGCTGATGTTGACGTGCTCGGGGCAACCTTGCGCGGTCAGAGTCATGTCGACGGTGACGTCCTGCTTCGGCTCTGTCGGGATTCTCAGCGAGCGCAGGGGCAAAATTCACCTTGTAGATCAGGCCGAGATCGACGATGTTGACCGGAATCTCCGGGATCGTAGCAACTCTTCAGCGCGCTCAGCACGTCTTGTTCGGTGACGGGCATTGGAAGTCTCCTCTGCCAGTTTATCGTAACCGGAGTGCGATACCGCACTCATAGCGATAAAGGCTGGTAGTGGCCAGGACATTTTCGACGGCGGTGCGCAGTTCCTCGCCTCCTCCAGACAAGAGATGGTTGTCATTGCGGAAGTAATACTGGCCGGACGCTGTGCCAACTTAAACTTGCTCGGCCAGACGTGGGGCGTGCCGGAAGCGGTAGAGATATCGACCATGGGCTCGATGCTCTTTGATCTTCAAATCGGCAAAGGTTCTGGGCCTGGATACGAAAACCACATCGAGGCTCCCAGATTGGTGAGGACGCAGGCTTCGCCTTCGACGGTGCTGCGCAGGACGCCGTTTTCCCATTCGATGAATTGCTGCCGAGCTTTGTCTCGAAAATGCAAAGCACGACGAGTCCTTGGGATTCGAGGCCGTTTTTCAGCGCCATAGCGTCGGCGTAGACGGGTTGGCCGGGAGACATAATGCCGGAGAGGGTGGGCAGTCACCAACTGTTGCGCGGACAACGGTGTGCGCAAGAAAATCGACGAGTAGGAACATCAGTCGGGCCAGACGGGTCCGAGACATGCCGTCCTCCGTGATGACGACCAGATAGTACTACCCAACTTATCCGATGCATCCGATACACCCGGAGTTGGCCGTCTGGTAAAGTCTTCCCATGATGAGCAAAGAGGCGAAGCAGAGGCTACAACTGGCGTTGATGCTGGGGATGGTGGTTGCGGGGCTGCGCGCGGCTACATTCTTTATCAGCGCCATGAAGATCAACTCGCGGCCGAAAAGCAGAAGCAGGCGCAGAATGTCGGCTATTCCAATCCGGACTACTATGTCATCCCAAGAAGCTCTATCCCTATGACCTGAAGAGCGCGAAGCAATTTATGCGGCAACCGGTCTGGGTGAAGGAAGGATATCGCTATACTTATTTCTGTATGACCCGGCGCGGAAGCAGGTCGACTTCGCGCATGATGGGGGCCTGTTGCTGCCAATCGAAAAACTGGCGATCACAGATGTTGTAGCGGCGATGCCTCCGGGAAAGGGAGAGCGGCGGCAGGTGATGGCGATATTTCAGAAAGAAGGAAAAACCTACGCGGTGCCGATTGGGTTTGAAGCCGACGAGCAGTATAAGATTTATTCCGACGAAATGTTTTACATCGAAGATCCGCACGACCTCTATAAGCACTGGCCGCCGGAGGTGTGGCAGGCGGTGGAACAGCATCAAGTCAACCCGGGGATGAACGAAATGCAGGCCGATTTCGCCATCGGCATGGGCGTGCCCGATGGGGGCAGAGCACTTCGTTCGAAAAGACGGTGCGCTATCCCAATGGCGGGAAGCCGCTGGTGGTCGTCTATCAAGACGGCAAAGCGGCCGAGATCAAGCCTGGATCGCCGGGCTAGCAAGCGAATGTTGGTTCGCGAATCAAGATCGATGCTTGTAAAGCCAGCAACAGGTATCACTGCAGTAGAGTGCGGGTTGTGCTACCATGCCGGGCAAAGTTTCGAGTTGCCGGGAGGCGCGTCATGACGACTGCACTCAGGCCCTTGAGTACCGGAGAATTGCTGGACCGCACGTTTTCTCTGTATCGCAGCCACTTCGCATTATTTCTCGGAATATTCGCGCTGCCGTACATGGCCGTCGTGGCCTTCCAGTTGGTGGGGCTTGTCTTTCAATCTTCCGTTCCCAAGCTTACAAACATCTTGTTGACGCTAGCCTGGAGTGTGGGAGCGGGCATCCTGACATTGGTTGTTTCTGCTGTCTCTGAGGCAGCCACAGTGATTGCTGTCTCCAACTTACAATTAGGCCGGCCCGCGAGCGTGACAGATTCGTTTTCGAGAGTTAAAGGACACGTCGCTGGGGTTGTCGGAATTTCTTTTCTCGTTAGTTTTGCTGCCACTTTCGGTTTACTCATGATAGTTGCGCCCGGAGTAATTGTTTTGATCATCTGGTCCTTGGCGGTGCCGGTGAAGGTTCTCGAGAACAAAGGCGTGTTCGACTCAATGGCGAGAAGCATGGAACTTACCAAGGGTGATTGGGGTCGCATCTTTGTAATTGGATTGCTCATTCTGGCGTTGAAGTTTGGAGTGACTTCATTGCTGCAGTGGCCTGTGCTCATCGCAGCGGGTTTCAGCATAAGAGGTGGAATGCGGCAGGTCACGATTGGCTGGCAGGTAGCCGTACTATTATCCGGATTCGTTGCCACCAGCCTGGTAGGCGCCCTCGCGACGATCGCATTCTCTATCGTGTACTACGACGAGCGGGTGCGCAAGGAAGCGTTTGACCTGCAACTAATGATGAGCACCCTGGACGCACCTGTTCTCCCAGCGTCCCCCGCACCAGCAGGCGCATGACCGCCCGGCGGATCTACATCGTGGCGCGCTTCCTGATCGCGGCTGTTTTTATTGCAGCAAGCTTTGTCGCGGCAGTTCCTTGCCGAGCCGATTCGGAAGGAACCGAAGCGCTTACTGGGGCTGAGTATCGTGCGGAGCTTGACCGGCTCTTGTCGGCGACGCAGCGACTCGACAGCTCGAGCGGCCCCACTCCTCAACCGCTGCACGACCTGCCCCAAAGTTGGCGCGTTGCGACCGGGCAGGGGGAATTCGAGGTGTCGACGGAGGGGCTGCGGCGGGATGTGCGGCGATACGAAAAGGAAAAGAATGTCGAGAACGGCACTGCGATTCGGATGCGGCTGCAGAGCTTGCGCAGCGACCTCGATGGATTTGAGAAACCTCCGGCCGATGTTTCAGCGAACCGGGCAGAGCTGAACTCAATTTTGGCGCGTCCGGAATTTCGCGACGTTGAGGGGCCGGGTTGGCTCGACCGGCTCAAGCAGCGGCTGCTGGACTTCATATTGCATTTTCTGGAGCGGGTGATCCGATCAGCGGCTATTCCTACCATCAGTAGATTTTTCGTCTATGGACTTATGGGGCTGGCCGTGGTTGCGTTGGCGTTCATCGCTTACCGCAATCTGTGGTCGAGCAGAGACTTCGCCACCAGTCATCCCAACGGATCTTCCTGTTTCTGCGAAAGAGTGGGCGATCTGGCTTTCGGAGGCGCGCGCCGCCGCGGCGAGAGGAGAGTGGCGCGATGCCATCCATCTGGCGTACTGGGCGGGGATTTCGTTTCTGGAGCGCCAGGGGACTTGGAAGCCTGATCGCGCCCGCACTCCGCGCGAATATCTTGCGATTGCTTTCGAGTTCGAGCGAGCATCGCGAAACTCTGACCGCGCTCACGCGGATCTTCGAACTCGCCTGGTACGCCAAGCGCGGCGCCAGCGAACGACCTTCTCGCAGACACTCGAGGAACTGGAGAAGCTGGGATGCCACTGAAAATGGACCCGAAAGATCGCAAGCTTCTGCTGTGGGCAGCGTTCGTCTTCGTTCTGCTCATCGCCGGCGCGGTAGTGTTTGGCGGCGACGCGGGAGCCAAGTCGGAAATCCCGAGCAGCTATTCGACTGCTTCCGGCGGCGCCAAAGCCGCTTATCTCCTGCTTTCGCAGGCGGGATACAAAGTGGAGCGCTGGGAAAAGCCGCTCGACCGATCTTCCGCAAGCGAACGGAGCACACCATGCTGATTCTGGCCGACCCTGAGGAAGCGCCGACGCGCGAAGAACGCGATCGTCTGAAGGAGTTCATCTCCGACGGCGGACACGTGATCGCGACGGGAATGTTTGCCGGAACGTTTCTTCCCGAGAATGACTCCGTGCCCGATTGTTCTGGGTGGAACGACAGTGGAAGAAAGCGTCAGCGCTGTCACCTTCCGAAATCACGCGCGCGGCACCAGAAATTGTTCTGGCGCCGCATGCGCGCTGGCAGTCGTATTCGGCGGCATATTCGCTGTACGGTGATGGCGACCAGACGCTGGTCGTGAAATATCCTTACGGTCGCGGGGAAGTGTTGTGGTGGGCTTCGGCGACGCCCCTGACTAACGCAGGTCTGAAAGAGAACGGGAATCTGGAATTTTTTCTGGCTTGCGTGGGTGCCGGCACGAAACGCGAAATTCTCTGGGACGAATATATTCACGGCTATCGGCAGACGCTGGGGTCTTCGGTCGCGCATTCGCCGGTGAAATGGCTTGCGCTGCAGTTGGCGCTTCTGGCGCTGGCGGTCGTGGCCACGTTTTCGCGGCGCAGCGGACCGATCTGCAAACCAGCTTCGCCGGTCCGCCTGTCGCCGATTGAATTTGTGCAGACGCTTGGGCGGCCTTTACGAGAACGCCGGCACCGCTTCGGTTGCGGTCGACATCTGCTACCAGCGATTTCGTTACTGGCTGACGCGGCGGCTGGGAGTTGCGAGCAATATTTCGGTCGACGATCTGGAACTTGCGGTGCGCGATCGCTGGGCGTTCGCCGACGATCACTTCGTCGCGATTCTTCGGCGCTGCGAGTCGGCGAAGAGCGATCCTTATCTGCATCCGCCGGCGGCGTTGCAGTTGGTGCAGGAACTCGATGAATATGCAGTTCGCTTGAAGCTGTTCCAAGGTGGCCGGAAGGAGAAAGTTTGATGAACGCTGTTCCGGAGTTGGTGCAGCACATTCGCGACGAGATGGGCAAAGTGGTGGTCGGGCAGGATGAACTGCGCAACCAGTGTGTCATCGCGCTGCTGTGCCGCGGGCACGTGCTGCTGGAAGGCGTGCCGGGCATCGCGAAGACTTTGACGGTGAAAGCGCTGTCGCGGCTGATGCGGCTGGGATTTCAGCGCGTGCAGTGCACTTCCGACCTGATGCCGGCCGATATCGTCGGCACCAACATTCTGAACATGGCGACCAGCGCATTTCAGTTGCATCAGGGGCCCGGTGTTCACCGACTTGCTGCTGGTCGATGAAGTGAACCGCATGCCGCCGCGCACGCAGGCCGCATTGCTGGAGTGCATGGAGGAGCATCAGGTGACGATCGACGGCAAGAGGTATCCAGCTGTCGCAGTTCTTTACCGTGTTTGCCACGCAGAATCCGATTGAGTTTGAAGGGACGTATCCGCTGCCCGAGGCGCAACTCGACCGCTTCCTGCTAAAGCTGCGTGTTACGTATCCGGCGATGCAGGAAGAAGTTCAATTGCTCGCCAATGTGCAGAACGGATTTGAGTCGCGGGAATTGGACAAGATGAATCTGCACCCCGATTGAGACAGGACTGCTTGAGCAGGCGCAGCAGGCAAGTCAAATCCGTCACCGTGGAGGAAGCGCTTGTTCAGCTACATCGTACAGATCGTCCGGCGCACGCGGGATTGGCCGTCGCTGTCGCTGGGAGCGAGTCCGCGCGCGGCTGTGAGTTTGATGGCGGTGTCGAAAGCGTTTGCCGCCATGGACGGGCGCGACTACGTGATTCCAGATGACGTGAAAGCTTCGGTTCGTCCAGTGCTGCGGCACCGCATCATGCTGCGGCCAGAAGCCGACCTGGAAGGCATCACGCCGGATCAGGTGCTGGAGGATGTGCTGCGCGCGGTCGAGGTTCCGAAGTGAACGAGGATGTGAAGGAGATCGGTCCGCTGGTTCCACCCGAAATCGAGGCGCAGACGCATTCCTACAAGCGCTTCGGCGTGGCGTTCGGCGACCGCTTCTTCATGCTGCTCTTTGTTGGGCTGGTCTGGCTGGGGCCGGCATTCATCGATCTGCGTTTCGTGTATGCGCTGCTTGCTTGGGATGTACTGGTTCTGCTGGCGTGGCTGGCCGATCTGGCGCAACTGCCGGAGCCGCGACAACTTACGGTGCAACGCTCGTGGCGTTCGCCCGCGGCCTTGTCGATCTCATCGGACGTCGATCTCACGCTTGAGCAATTCCTCCGGCATCAGCATTCTTGCCACGATCGATCGACACCGTTCCGCTGCAGTTGAGAAGTGAGCCGCCGAAGCTAGCGATCCGGGCGCGAGCACACGGCGAAGGGACTGCGACCTATCGCATCTGCCCGGCAGAACGGGGAGACGCAAAGCTGGGGGACTGCTACGTGCGCTATCAGAGCTGTTTTGCGCATTGCCGAGAGATGGGTACGGGCGTCGCTGGAGCAGACGGTTCGGATTTATCCCAACCTCGACGAAGCCAAGCGGCACTCGATTTATTTGCTGCGCAGCCGGCAGATCGCGCTGGAGAAGCGGCACGCGCGGGTGCGCGGGATTGGCCGCGAGTTCGAAAGTCTGCGCGAGTACCAGCGAGGGAGACGAATATCGCGACATCTGCTGGACCGCGGCGGCGCGGCGCGGCAAGCTGGTCACGCGCATCTATCAGATCGAACGCAGCCAGACGGTCTGGATTGTGATCGACTCGGGCCGCCTGATGCGGGCACGCGTCGCGGATGGCCTGGCTTCAGCAAGCTGGACCAGGCGGTGAACTCGGCACTGAGCCTGGCGCAGGTCGCGCTTGTACTCCGGCGACCGCGTGGGACTGATCGCCTACGGGCGCGGGATTCGGCAGCAGCTTCCGGCCGCGAAAGGCAGCGCGCACTTGCGGCAGATTGATCGAGCAACTCGCGCTGGTGCACGAGGAAGGCTCCGAGGCCGATCACCTGCAAATGGCGGGGCGACTGCTGACCGATCAGAAACGCCGCAGCCTGATTGTCTGGCTTACCGACCTGGCCGAGACCGCGATGACGCCGGAAGTGATCGAAGCGGCGTCGATGATGATGCCGCGGCATCTGGTCTTGTTCGTGGTGATCGGTCAGCCGGATCTGGGCGAGCTGGCCGCGAAGACTCCGCAGAGCGAATCAGAAATGTACCAAGTCGCCGCCGCGCAGGAGATGGTTCATCGCCGCGAACTGCTGCTGGCGCGCTTGCGGGAGCGGGGAGCGCTGGCGATGGAGGTCAGTTCGGGTGCGGTTTCTCCGGTGCTGGTCAACGCTTATCTGCAAATCAAAGAACGGAATCAGCTTTGAGACTGCGTCGATTTGCGCGCGACGTCCAAAGAGGTAAACTCCCAGAAGCACGAACAGCGCCGCCGCCATCGAGAACTTCAACGGGACGGGCAAGCCCGGTCGGCGACACGAAAGCTTCGATCAAGCCTGCAACGATCAGGATCGGAATCGTCCCCAGCAAGCAGTTGCACCGCCTCAAGTCCTGCTCGCGCCAGCGAATCGCGCCGCGGCAAGACTCCCGGAAACAAGAGGCCCTGCGCGATCCGCAATCCGGCGCCTCCGGCAATGAAGATCGCAGGCAATTCGAGCACGCCGTGCGGCGCGACGAAACTCCACAACTGCAGGCTCATGCCGGAAAGCCAGCAGGCCATGCCGATGACGCCGATCAGCAGACCGTTGAACGCCATCATGTAAATGGTGCCCAGGCCAGCCGTGATGCCGAGCGCGAAGGTGGTGAAGCCGACGCTCATGTTGTTGGTCATGATCGCGCTGGAGGCCAGCGGCTTGATGCCGACAATCGAGTGCGTCCACATCTCGTGCCGATCAATGGTCTCCACCATCTGCGGCCCCAGCAGTTTCACCTTGAAATCAGGATTCTGATAAGTGAGCACCGCGCCCACCAGGCCCGCGACGACAAAGATCAGCAGTCGCCAGCAGGCAGTGCTTCAGGTTGCGGCGGAAGGCCGCAGGGATAGGTCTCCAGAAGAACGAAATCATCGCCTTGGGACTCGCCCTGTGACCGGAATAGATGGTATTGTGGGCGCGCACCAGCAACTGGTTGATGTAGCGCGCAAAGTGCACGGAGCCGCGGTCTTCGCGGATGGCGGCAAGATCGGCGGCGGTCTGGCGGTAGAGCAGGCTGAGTTCCTGCAGGTCGGAACGCGAGAGCGACTTCAGTCCGCCCTTGGCGCTCTGGTTGAGCAAGGCTTCCAGCTTGCTCCAGTGCGGTTTGCGCTTCTCCAGCCAGCGAGTGGAAATCATGTCGTTGGATTCGATTCGATCAACTCAACATCGATACTCCAGAGCAAATCGCTCTGGAATTGCCGCTTGCCGGGAATCGGCAGCCGGTTCCTCGCGATCGCCATTGATACTCTAATCCAAGCCGCCCTGTATCTCATAGCCGGCATTCATCTTCCTGTTCACGCTGCCGGTGGGATCGTCCATGTTCACGTTTCTTCCGAAGCTGATCGGCCCGGCCTTGGCCATCTTCATTCTGTTTGCCGATCTACTGGGGATACTTCGCCATCTTCGAAATCTATCTGGAAAGGGCAAACGCCGGGAAAACGATTCGCCGGCATCCGAGTCATCAAAGAATCGGGCGGCCGATCAATGCCTTCGAAGCCATTGGACGAAACCTGATGCGCGCCGTCGACGGCCTGCCCGGAATCTACGGTGTTGGCCTGGTCTGCATGATGTGCAACCAGCAGAGCCGCCGGCTGGGAGATTTCGTCGCCGGCACGGTGGTGGTGCACGAGAAGCCGACCGAGGAAGTGCGGCCCTCGTGGAACACCGCGAGCGAAGCGAGTTCAGCTTCGACTGCCAGGATTGAGGACAGGTCACCGCCGACGAACTCGTCCTGATCGAGACCTACCTCAGCCGCCGATGGGAACTCGACCCGGACGTGCGCCTGAAAACCGCGATTCAAATTGCCGACCGGATCAAAGCGAAAACCGGACTGCAGCCGCAGCCCCGCCAGCACGTCGACGATTTTCTCGAAGAGGCCGCCCGCAAGATCCGCGACAGCGGCCGCTTTCATTGAGTCGAACTCTGATCCGGTCCTACGGTAACTTCGGGAACCGATCCTGTTTGCTCCAGATTCCATCCTCGAATGCCAACTCTGCTCGGTCCGCTGCGCCGCTTGGCGGGATATTCAATTTCAATTGTCGCGAGTTTCGCCGGGCAGCAACGAAACATAGTTGTCGCTGTAATAAGCGGGAAGAATTCGCGATCCGTCCGCAGCGTTCAACAGACGTCAGCTTGTCTGCAAACGAAACGACACCGTCCCGGTATTCCGCAACTCCACCTGCACTCGGACGTTGTCGCCAGCGCGAGTGGATTTGGCCGACCGCCGAGAGAGAAGCGGTACCCAAGGCGATTCAGCCGCCGATACGAGCATTCTGCGACGCCGAGCCAATAAAGATTCCTGCGACACGACCTCGCCGGATGAGTTCCGCAGCTCGAGATTCACCAGTACGATCCCTTCCGTCGACAAGCAAGGGCGCCAGTTCAAGCTTGAATCCTGTCGGTAAGGAGCGTCGGCGGCGAGCGTCTCGCTTTTCTTCGCGATGCAACAGCAATTTATTGTCGAGCGAATAGACGTTGGCGACGAGCGATCAGTCCCGTCTGCGAATCGTTGGTCGTGTTGACCACCGCGACGTTGTAGTTCGACAGATCGAGTTGCACGTGCAGCGGCTCACAAGCCTTCTTGACGGCGTAGAAAGACGACTGCGTGTCGTAGTCCGAGTTCAGAATCTGCCATGTGTTGCTGGGCCACGCGGGCTGCGTCATCCAAAGCAGGCGGCCGCTGTTCGGGACCCACAGGTGCGCGTTCATGCCTTCGAAGATCGCGCGGTGATCGACATAGTCGAGCATTTGCGCCTTGCGCTCGAAATCTTCGAGGCTCACGGGAGCACCGAACTCGGCCTGCATTTGCGCCATGAACGGCGCCATGTCGCCGTTTCCGCTCTGATGCCAGTCGTGATAAGCCCAGTCGTCGCTGATCGGCCACTGATCTTCTTTCGGAATCCAGGCGCGGAAAGATTCCAGCGTCGAGAACGAGGGAGTGCCGGTTTCCACCGAGAATCCGTGATTCAGCGTGGTGTAGTAGAGCGTCGGGTCCATGTATTTATAGGGACCGCTGTTCTGCAGATTGACCTGGTTCGAACTGGGGAAGTAATAGCGGGTTCCGTCGAGTGAGCGGATCAGCTCGATGAGTCCTTCGTTGATGATCGGCTGAGGTACGCCTTCGTTGCGGCCGCACCACACCACGATCGACGGATGATTGCGGAAGCGCAGAATCGTGTCGCGAGCATTGTCGAGAAACAGACGCCGGATCCTCGGCCTCGACGTTGTAGTTCTGCGTCGACTCCCAGAAATCGTTCCATACCATCAGTCCGTATTCGTCGGCGAGATCGTAGAAAGTCTGCTCGGTATTCTGCCCGACCCAGTTGCGAATGATGTTCAGGTTGGCGTCGCGATGCAGGCGGAAGAAGGCTCCAGTTGTTCGCGGGAAACGCGCTTGCGCGAATCGTCCATGCCCCAGTTGCCGCCGCGGGCCGCGATGCGCACGCCGTTGACCTTGATGACCAGATAAGGCGAAGTCTTCGTGTCGTCGAGCATCTTCACCGCAGGCGACCGCTCGCCACCGGGCGCCAGCGATGCCACCCAGGATTTCCATCCATCTTTCCATTCCGGCGGAAAGTTTGCCGGAAATGGGTCGGTCGGCGGAATTTCGCGCATGCCTTGTGGCGGACGTCGACGACGAGTTCGGCGCTTCAGCCCTCGCCGTGGTCGGCGAATATTCCAGACGGCGCAGGTGGCCCGTGCTGTCGAGCAGGCTCAGTTCGTAGGTGATCTCGCGAATTCCGAAGCGCACTCTTTCGCGTCTGACTCTGCGTCTCCCTCGCGAAAACGTAAGATGCAAAGTGTACAAGATCTGGCTTGCCGTAGCCGTTCGGCCACCACAGGCGCGGATGCTGCACGGTGAGTTGCGCGAACTCAGACGGCGTGCAGCGTCACCGAACTCTTGCCCGGCAGCCAGCGTGACTTGTTTGGTCACGACTGACGTCGCCGAAAGACGCCTTCAACGTTCCGGTCACGGGCGAGCTCGAAAGGTTTTCCAGGGGCACGGTGATCTCGACATCGGCGCGGCTCGTATCGGGCAAGGGCAGGGTGGTCACGACCTGCGGGTCGCCAATCTTCACCGCGCTGGTCGCAGTCAGCGTAACGGGTTGCCAGATGCCGGTGTCGCGATCGCGAACTGCCGGAATCCAATCCCAGCCTTCGGTGGCCACGAAGGTCGGGCCGTCGAGACACATGATTCCGCCATTCTCTCCGGGGCCTCCTTTGATCGATTGCTCCTGCGGAATTCCGGGATGAGGCGGCGGCGAAATTCGCACGGCGAGAACATTCGGTCGGTCGGGCTTCACGCACATCGGTCACGTCAAAGACGCCGCGGATGAATGCTCCCTTGATCGAGCCGAGCGGCTGGCCATTGAGCCACACGGCTGCCTGTAGTTGATGCCCTCGAAGGTCAGGGTGAGGCGGCGTCCGCGCGCAGCTTTCGGCAAGTGGAACTCGACCCGATACCAGTAGTCCTGTTTGTTCAGGCTTTCAGGGATGGCGAGATTGTTCAGTCCATAATCCGGATCGGGATAAATGCCGCGATCGATCATCGTGGTGAGCACAGTTCCGGGCACGGTCGCGGACATCCAGTCTCGGGACTTGAAGCCGGGCTGCGAAATCGCTGGGCCGTCCGCATTGACTTTCGGTGCGGGAATCATCGTCCATCCGCCGCGAGAGTCCATTGGGCTTCGCCATTTGGCTGGAGAGATCTCCTGAGCAGTCAATGGTTTTGCGATGGACGTTGAAAATGGCGCGTTGCTGCGCGGCATGGTGGCAGGGATCCTGCGGCGCGCGATATCCGGCTTGGCCGCGGGTCTGCACGGGCCACGGCTTTGAGCCGTCTTCGAATTCGATGGTTGCGAAATCGCGGGAGCTTCTGCGAGAACTGTTTCATCTCGTCGCCGCTCAACGCTTTTCGCACCAGAGTGAGAGAGGCGATGGCGCCGCCGAAGTGGCGCCAGTTCTGGGTCGGCAGGGAGGGAGGCGCCATTTCGAGGACGGGACTCACGCTTCCCAGATCCAGTTTTCCGCGGGCGACTTGGGTCCCATCGCTGTAAAGACTGAACTGCTCGCCGTCGAAAGTCGCCGCGACGAAATGCCACTGTCCCGGGGTGATCGCAGCGGTGCTGGAGAGACTGTTGTCCTTGCCCATCCAGAGAATCAAGTGCTCGCCATCGAGCGCGAGATATCTGGGAAATTCCTCGGCTGGATCACCCAGGCCGGCGATCAGAGTTGGATGCCTTCGGAGTTTCCGCAGGTTTCACCCAGGCGTAGAGCGACCACGGCGAATCCGCGCGCAAGACCGAGTCGTCTTCGCGAGAGGCTTCTTGCAGGCCGTCGCCATCGGGTAAGAAAATCGCATTGAAAGGCCCGTAAAAGGGAGGATCGTTCGTGATCTGCGCCTGCGATTGAGCACCAACGGAAATTGCCGCCAGAAGAAGCGAGATCACACCTCCTGAAATCAGGAATCGAACTCCGGAAAACGAAGTCTTCATGAAAGCTCCGTGAACACGCTGGGAACATTGCAGATGATGAAGGTGCATCGTAGCAGGACTTGATCCGGCATTCTAGGCGAGAATGCAAAATTCGAATGCGTTGTATCCAAAAAATTGCTTAGGCCACTAGCTAAAATTGTTGACCCGCGATATTAGGTCACGTAGTCTTTTTAACGAGATGTTGTCTCATCGTGCATCACCGCCATCACCATCACGCGCATAGCGCGACGGCGGCGATGTGCACCTGAGATTGCAGATTTGATTTAACCAGCACTTTTCAGGAGTTCAGCCCGCTGACGCGAAAACGCTCAGCGGGCTTTTTGTTTCTCCGAGAGAGGAAGTGAATGTATGAACGCAGAACTTGACTTCGACAAATTGAGCGGCCTGCTTCCCGCCGTGGTGCAAGACTCCGCTAATGGCGAGGTTCTGATGGTGGGCTTCATGAATCGTGAGGCGCTCGAGCGTACGTTGCAGGAAGGGTACGTGACTTTCTTCAGCCGTACGCGCCAGCAACTTTGGACGAAGGGCGAGAGTTCGGGAAACCAGCTGAGGGTGGTCATCGGCCCCCACTGATTGTGATCGCGATACCATACTGCTTCGGGTTGAGGTGGAGGGAGCGGGGCTGGTTTGCCATCGCGGCACGCGCTCGTGCTTCACGGAACAAGTTCCACTCGACCCGCTGCCAGCCAAAGCGGCGCTGCCGAAGGAAGGCGCTCGATGAAACTACGCATCGGCATTCCGAAAGGAAGTCTGGAGGAGGCGACGCTGCAGTTATTCGCGCGGGCTGGCCTGCCTGCACGCACGACTGGGCGGTCGTATTTTGCCAGTACCGCGGATCCGGAAATTGATTGCATGCTAATCCGGGCACAGGAGATGGCACGCTATGTGGAGCATGGCGCCATCGATGCGGGACTAACTGGGCTTGACTGGGTGATCGAAAGCGGACTGAGCGTCATTGCCGTGAGCGACTTGATTTACGCCAAGCGCAGCCGCGGCAAAGTACGTTGGGTGCTGGCGGTACCGGAAGATTCGTCGGTTCAGCGGGCGGAAGACCTCTCGGGAAAAATCGTCGCGACGGAGCTAGTGAAAGTGACGCGCGATTACTTCCTCAAGAAAGGCGTGGAGGTCCGAGTGGAATTTTCGTGGGGTGCTACGGAGGTCAAGCCGCCCATGCTGGCCGACGCGATTGTCGAAGTGACCGAGACGGGAAGTTCGCTGAAAGCTAATCGGCTTCGGATTCTTGAGACTGTGCTGGAGTCGAACACTCAGTTGATCGCCAACAAGTCGTCGTATGCTGATCGCGACAAGCGACGAAAAATCGACAACCTGGCGCTGATGTTGCAAGGAGCGATGGAAGCGCAGGATCGAGTCGGGCTCATGCTCAATGTCAGGAAGGGAGACCTGGCTGCAGTGCTCGCAGTGTTGCCTGCGCTGCAGAAACCGACGATTTCTCATCTCAGTGACGAGGATTGGCTGGCTGTAAATACAGTGATCGACGAGGCGGCTGCATGGGACGTGATTCCGCGTTCTCAAGGAAGCGCGGGCGCAGGGCATCGTCGAGTATCCGCTGAACAAGGTGGTGCTGTAATGCGGATCGTTTCCGGCGGCGAAGCCGGAGCATTGGTCGAACGTCTTGCCGCCCGAGGCGAGCGGTCGACAAAACTGGAGCCGCGAGTGCGACGGATCGTCGGCGACGTTCGACGGGGCGGCGAGCGTGCACTTCGCCGATACGCGGAGCGCTGGGATGGGCTGGGTCCGAAGCAGGCTTTGCGAGTGCCTGAGGAAGAAATGGCGGAGGCCTGGCAAACGCTATCTGCGGATTTGCGAAAATCGTTGCGCCAGGCTGCGCAAAACATCCGCCGTTTCTGCGAGTGGCAAAAGCCTGCGGACTGGATGCGAACTCGCGGAGGGATTTCGCTGGGACAAATCGTTCGGCCTCTGGAGTCGGTGGGCTGTTATGTGCCGGGGGGGCGCTTCCCCCTGGTTTCGACAGTGCTCATGACCGTAATTCCCGCGCAGGTTGCAGGAGTGAAGAACATCCGCGTGGTCTCACCCAGGCCGTCGACGGAGGTGTTGGCTGCCGCCGCCATGCTGGGCGTGCGCGAACTTTACCGCGTGGGAGGGGCGCAGGCCGTCGCGGCGCTGGCCTACGGCACGAGTAGCATTCGGCGGGTGGATAAGATTGTGGGGCCTGGCAATGCCTATGTGACTGCCGCGAAGAAGAGCGTGGGGTTCGACTGCGCGATTGATTTTCTCGCGGGGCCAACGGAGGCGGTGATTCTATGCAACTCGCCGAGTGAGTCGCAGACGGATTTGAGTGCAGTCGAATTCATTGCAGTGGACCTCGTGGCGCAGGCGGAGCATGATCCGGAAACGCTGGTGATGTTGATCACAACTTCTCGCGAGTTGGCTCAAAAAGTGAAGACGCTTGTGACCCATCTCGCGAAAGACAATCCGATCGCACGGAAGTCTTTGCGTGTGCGCGGAGCCGCGTTGGTTGCGGCATCTCGCGAACAGACGCGAGACTGGGCCAATCGAATTGCTCCTGAGCACATCACGATCGCTGAGGAAGACCTGCCGTTCATCCAGAATGCGGGCTCAATTTTCATTGGAGACTATTCAGCTCAGGCAGCTGGCGACTACGCCTCTGGTCCGAACCATGTTTTGCCGACTTCGGGGCAAGCTCGATTTCGTGGAGGTCTCAGCGTGATGGATTTCGTGAAATTAATTACGGTGCAGCAGCTTTCGGCAGAGGGGTTAAAGCGGATTGGCCCAACGATTGAATGTCTTGCTGAAGCGGAGGGACTGGCCGCGCACGCGCAGTCGGTCCGCGTGAGGTGTGAAAATGCTTAGTCCACGCGAAGCGGTGCGAACGCTGCCCTCTTACTATCCGCCACTGGCCGGGCGGCATGGATTACGTTTGGATTTCAACGAGAACACGTCTGGGTGTTCGCCGCGAGTGCTGGAACGATTGCGGCAGTTGGATCCGGAGCAACTTGCCAGCTACCCCGAGCGGGGTGCGGTTGAAGCGAAAGTGGCCGATCTGCTGGGCGTCACAGCCTCAGAACTGCTGTTGACCAATGGCGTGGATGAAGCCATTCACTTACTCTGTGAAACTTATCTGGAGCCGGGTGACGAAGCTTTGATCATCGTGCCTACGTACTCGATGTACCGCATTTACATGATGGCGGCGGGTGGGCAAGTGATCAGCATTCCAGCGGGCGAGAATTTTGTGTTTCCCGGCGATGAAGTGTGCAGGCGCATTTCGCCACGCACGCGAGTGATTGCCATTGCGAACCCGAACAACCCCACAGGGTCGGTTGCGCCGCCGGAAGATTTACGGCGAATCGCTGGTTCGGCGCCGGATGCGGCGGTGCTCATAGATGAAGCGTACTTCGAGTTTTACGGCCAAACCATGCTGTCTGCACGAGAGCAGTTGCGCAACCTGTTTGTGGCGCGCACTTTTTCAAAAGCATACGGGCTGGCGGGCCTGCGCATCGGCGTGCTGATTGGCGACACCGATCAAATGCGCTCGGTGCGGCGTGTTTGTTCGCCCTACAACGTGAATGCCGTCGCGCTGGCGTGCCTTCCGGAAGCACTCGGTGATCAAGGTTACATACAGGAGTATGTGAATGAGGTTCGCGAATCCCGGGCGCGGCTGGAACTCGCGCTCGCGGACAGCCGAATTCAATTCTGGCCCAGCGAAGCGAATTTTGTGCTAGCGCGCGTAGGCGCCGCGCCAGCGTTTGTGGACAGCATGCGAAGGCGCGCCATTCTGGTGCGCGACCGTTCGAGTGATTACGGTTGTGAAGGATGTGTTCGGATCACGCTTGGCCCACGAGTACAGGCCGATCGGTTGCTCACTACGCTGCACGAAACGATCGAAGAGCTTGGCATTGGGCAAGGAGTTTCACGTCGATGAGAAAGGGAACCATCAAGCGCGCGAGCAAAGAGACACAAATTCAGCTTTCACTCACTATAGAGGGGCGTGGCCGCTATCAGGTCTCGACTGGCATTCGATTCTTCGATCACATGCTGGAACTGTTCGCGCATCACGGAGGCTTCGATCTGAAGCTAAAGGCATCGGGCGACCTCGACGTTGACCAGCATCACACAGTGGAAGATGTGGGCATTGTTCTCGGGCAGGCGTTTGATAAGGCACTGGGCAGCAAGCGCGGCATTCTTCGTGCGGGATATTTCTTGATGCCGATGGACGAGACCATGGGCTTGGCCGCCGTAGATTTCTGCGGGCGCACTGCTGCGGTGGTGGAAACCAAGGTGCGGACACGGCTGGTCGGCGATTTGCAGTCGGAACTGGTGCACGACTTCTTCGAGGGATTTGCCCGGGGTGCGCGGGCCAATGTTCATGTACGGGTGCTTTACGGGCGATCCAGCCACCACAAGATTGAAGCGCTTTTTAAAGCATTTGCCCGGGCGCTCCGCGCAGCTTGCTGGCGCGACCGGCGAATGGCTCGGCTGTTGCCCAGCACCAAGGGAGTGCTGTGATGATCGCGATCGTGGACTACGGCGCCGGTAATCTGGTCTCGGTGAAGAAAGCGCTGGACTGGCTGGGGCAGGATTGCGCAATCACGTCGGTTCCCGGCGACGTGGCGAAGGCGTCCAAAGTTGTACTGCCGGGCGTGGGTCACTTTGCATCGACGGCGGCGCTGTTGCGCTCCGGCTTAAAGGACGCGATTGCGAATGCCATTGAAAGCGGAACGCCTTTCCTGGGCATCTGCGTTGGCATGCAATGGATGTTTGAACGCAGTCAAGAATCGCCGGAGACGCTTGGGCTGGGTTTGTTGCGCGGCGAATGCGAGCGCTTTCCGGCGAATGTGAAGTCGCCGCATGTGGGGTGGAACCAACTTGAGGTCAGTTCGTCGTCGCGGCTGTTGCGCGGTGTGCCGTCGGCTTCATTCGTATATTTCACGCATTCCTTTCGCGCGCCGGTTACAGAGACGACGGTCGCGTGCTGCGAGTACGGCGGGCGGTTTTCGGCGGCGGTGGAACGGGATCACGTTTTCGGAGTGCAGTTTCATCCCGAAAAATCAGGTCGGCTTGGTTTGAAGATGCTGAGCAATTTTTGCGAGCTTTGATTTTTGCCAGCTTTGATTTGTGCGATCCGACATGTTAACGAAGCGCATTATCGCCTGTCTCGACGTGGACGGCGGCCGTGTGGTCAAGGGCGTGCAGTTTGAGCATCTCCGAGACGCGGGTGATCCGGCTGAACTGGCCAGGAGCCATAGCGAGTCCGGTGCGGACGAAATTGTGCTCCTCGATATTTCGGCGGCGCACGAACGTCGTGCAACGCTGCTTGAGACCGTGCGGCGCGCTGCCCTGCAGCTGTTTATTCCGTTCACCGTCGGCGGCGGCATTCGCACGCTGGAGGACGCGGCAGCCGTATTTTCGGCGGGGGCGGATAAGATCAGCATCAACTCGGCAGCGCTTTCCGATCCGACGGTGATCACGGGAATCGCAAATCGCTTCGGCTCTCAGGCCGTCGTCGTAGCCATTGACGCCAAGCGTTCCGGGGATGGCTCCGATTGGGAAGCGTTCACGCACGGCGGCCGCGCTGCCACCGGACGCGACGCGATCGAGTGGGCACAAGAAGCGGAAGGCCGCGGCGCTGGAGAGATTTTGCTGACTTCGATGGATCGGGATGGCACGGGAAATGGCTTTGATTGTGAGTTGACACGCGCAGTGGCTGACTCCGTGCGAATTCCCGTGATTGCCTCGGGCGGCGCTGGCGGCGCTCAGCATTTCGTGGAAGTATTTCGCGAAGGCCATGCCGACGCCGCGCTGGCTGCGTCGATTTTTCATTATGGATTCAGCCGGCTGACGGACCTCAAAGAAAAAATCAAGTCGCAAGACATTCCAGTGAGATGGCCATGTTGATTCCTTCCATCGATCTGATGGGCGGCAAGATTGTGCAGCTCGTTCAGGGCAGGAAGAAAGCTTTAGAGTTCGACGACTTCGACGAATGGGCGGGTCGCTTCTCGAAGTATCCATTGGTACAACTCATTGATCTCGACGCCGCCATCGGTACCGGTGACAACGTGGCGCTCGTGCGGGAATTGGCCCGCAAACTGCCGTGCCAGGTTGGCGGAGGTATCCGCTCGGTGGACGCAGCGGAGGCCGCGCTAGCGGCGGGAGCGCAAAGAGTCATCATCGGATCTGCGCTCTTCGCGGGAGACGAGCTCGACTGCGACTTTGCCAAGCTAACGGCCGCCGCGGTTGGTTCCAGCCGTCTTGTGTTCGCGCTCGATGCGATCGGTGGCCGAGTCGTCACTCACGGATGGCGAAAGCAGACCGCGATCAGCCCACTTCAGATGATTCAAGGCTTGGAGCCGTGGTGTGGAGCATTTCTCTATACCCATGTGGAGACCGAGGGGATGCTCCAAGGATTCCCGCTGGATGTAATTCGTCCGCTACGCGAGGCTACCACCAGACAGCTCATCGCCGCGGGAGGAATCCGCGCGCAAAAAGAAATCGACGACTTGCACGCCATCGGCGTGGATGCCGTGGTCGGAATGGCGATCTACCAGGGGCTTCTCTCCGTCTAGATTTTCCCGAAGCTCTTATACTTCAGAATTTCAGTCCGACAGCGCTGCTGAGGAACTCCGCGACGGGCGACATGGTGCGGCAGGCGCCGACGAACGTCGACATGAAGTTGGGGCTGCAAGTTTGTTTGTCGGTGAAGTTGATCGCCGTGCCGATGTTGCGAAGCTTGAGGTCCTCTACGAATTCGTGATCGGCGGGGAAGCCGCGTGGTGGACGCTTGAGCTTGCCGGCATCGTCCCAGTTGAGAAGCTTGCTGACCGCGCGCCAATCCTTCGGACGCGACACGATAGCGTTGCGGACTTTAAGCAGCGTCGGCGGCTCGGGATGCCACAGGCCCGAAGCGGCGAAACATCCGCCGGACTCAAGATGGAGATAGTAGCCGGGAGAATGAACGTCTTTGCCGCGATGAGAAAATCGCATGGCGACATTCGTCTTGTAGGGACGCTTGTCATGTGAAAAGCGCGTGTCCCGATAAATGCGGAACATTGAGCCGCGCGACGGACGCGGATCGGCAACTAGGTGTGGCGCGATTTCAGATAGCGGTGCTGCGAACTCGGCAATGAAACGCAGAACGGGCTGGCGAACGCAGGTCTCCCATTCTTCTTTGTGCGCCTGGAACCAGTCGCGATTGTTGTTGCGCTTGAGACGGGCGAGAAAACGGAAAAGATCGGCACTGAAATATGCAGGCATCGAAGATAAGGTAAGAAATAGGTGGAGCAAAAGTAAAGCCGGGGCCAGAAGAGACCGGCATTGACGCCGGCCACGGCCTCATGTTTCGATGAGAAGTGCCGAGCCGCAAACCTGCTCTTCCGGTGGACGACCTTCTACCGGAGATTCTCGAATCCCTCAGACTGCATCCGAACCTGGTGATTGTTGCCGCTCCTGGCGCGGGGAAAACCACGCGCATACCGCCTGCGCTGCTTGGAATGGCAAGTGGAGGAGTAGTAGTGCTCGAACCGCGTCGGATTGCGGCACGACTGGCGGCGCGGCGAGTTGCGTGGGAATTAGGGGAAGAGGTCGGCGAGACGGTCGGATACCAGATCCGGTTCGAAGAGGCGGTAAGCCCGCGCACGCGGCTGCGATTTGTCACCGAGGGAGTGCTCACGCGGCGCCTGCTTTCTGATCCTGACCTGAAGGGCGTAGGGGCCGTAGTACTCGACGAATTCCACGAGCGTCACCTCGAAAGCGATCTCGCGCTGGCGCTGTTGAAGCGATTGCAACGGACTCGGCCTGAGCTGCGAATTGTGGTCATGTCGGCAACGCTCGACGCGGATCCTGTAGCCAACTATTTAGACGGCTGTCCGATCGTGCGCTCAGCCGGAAGGCTGTTCGACATTTCGATCAAACATCTACCGTACTCACCCGAACCGCTGGAATCACAAGTGAGAAACGCCGTGGAGTTGCTGATCGATGCCGGGCATAGCGGCGACATTCTCGCCTTTCTGTCCGGAGCCGTGGAGATTCGTCGCGCGATGCGGGCATGCGACGCAGTGGCGCGCCGGGCGGGTTTGTTGGTGCTCCCGCTGCTCAGTAGCCTGCCGGCTAGCGAGCAGGACCGGGCGCTCTCGCCCGCGTCTCAACGAAAACTCATTCTTGCCACCAATGTGGCGGAAAGCTCAGTCACGGTGGAGGGCGTAACCGCAGTCATCGACAGTGGACTGGCACGCTTTGCCACATATTCCCCCTGGAGCGGGCTGCCGACGCTTCATGTCGGCCGAGTGAGCAAAGCGTCCGCGAAGCAGAGGGCCGGACGGGCCGGGCGCACCGCGCCGGGCCGCGTGGTGCGTCTTTACACCGAGGAGGATTATTCGCGCCGTCCCGAACATGATGCGCCTGAAATTCTGCGCAGCGATCTCTCTCAGCTTTGTCTCGCTCTGCGAGCGATGGGGATCGCGCGCGTCAACCACGTGTCGTGGCTGGATTCGCCGACTGCAGCGGCAATTCAACAGGCTGAGTCGCTGCTGGACCGGCTGGGTGCCCGGGGAGATATGGCGCAGAGGTTGGCGCGGTATCCCCTGCCGCCGCGGCTGTCGCGAATTCTCATCGAGGCTGTCGAGCGTGGCGTGGGTGATGACGGTTGCGTAGCTGTGGCTCTGCTCGGTTCTGGAGTGCATATTGAAAAGAATGATCTGCTCTCCGCGATGGATTTGGAGCAGGACCACCGCGTGCGCCAGCACGTTGCGCAGCTTCGAAGAATCGCCCGGATTGCCGGCAAGCAGAAGCATGACGATGACGCTCTGCTGATATCTGTTCTTGCAGGATTTCCGGATCGCGTCGCGCGCTTGCGAGCAGGCAATCAGGTGCTGCTGTCGACGGGTGGGTCGGCGGAGTTGGTGGGCACGCCTCCTCCGTACGAGTTCATGGTTGCCGTCGATGCCGACGACCGCAAAGAGAAGCCGCTGCCGCTGATCCGAATGACGGCGCGCATCGAGCCGGAGTGGCTGATTGATTTATTTCCGGATCGAGTGAAAGAGCAATCGAGCGTGGTGTGGAATCACGCGGCGGAACGAGTGGATGCGGTGAGCACGCTGCGATACGACGAACTGGTGATCGAAGAATCGCGAGGGGCGGTGCCGGACGCGCAGGCCGCGGGTGAAATGCTGGCGCAGAAAGCACTGGAGGCCGGCGTCGACCGCTTCGTCGACGTCGACGCTCTTAATGAATTTAAGGCGCGCGTTGAGTTTGCTGCTTTCAAGGCGCCGGATATTTCGCAAGCCGTGCGTGATCTCTGCCTTGGCTTGAGGAGCTTTGGGGACTTGAAAAAAGCCGCGGTAGATTTTGTATACATCCTTGAACAGCAGATTGAGAACGGGCGAAAGTTGCGTGAAATCGCACCCCCAAGCATACGCTTGCACGGTGGCCGGCAGACCAGGGTACATTATGAGCGCGGCAGACCGCCGTGGGTTGCGTCTCGCTTGCAGGACTTTTTCGGAATGCGCGAGACTCCGCGGATTGGGCCTGAGCGAACGCCGGTGGTGGTTCATCTGCTGGCTCCGAATCAAAGGCCGGTACAAACGACGACGGATCTTGCGGGATTCTGGGAGCGGCTGTATCCCGAGGTGCGCCGCGAATTGATGAGACGCTATCCGAAGCATTCGTGGCCGGAGCGGCCGTAGAGTTACTTCTAGTTTTCCAATTTGAACACTCGTTCCATTAGCAGCCATTTTTCGCCGGGCTTGGCCTCGGGCAAGGATTTCTGAAACGTCCACATAAGCTTCTCCCACTCTTGGACTGTTGGATTGAGTTGGTCTGCCCGGTTCTTGGCAGCGAACGAGAAAGACTCGTTCACTTCCATGACCATGAACATGCGCGTCCCGAGCAGATAAATTTCCATGTCGACGATGCCGGAGTCTTTGATGCTGCAGGTAATCTCGGGCCAGATCTTCTCGTGATGACGTTTGTATTCGACGATGATCGCGGGATCGTCTTTCAAATCGAGGGTCAGGCAGTAGCGTCGGTTCATTTGGCCTCGGTCGGCGGGAACAGCCAAGGCAGTAACCGCGTTCGCGCCTGCTGTCGGCCGGTATCCCCACATTGCGAAATAGAAAACGTAAGCGTGACACAGCAGCGGAACCACGAACGCGCGTTGAATATTCCAGGCATCGGAAATTCGGCCCATGATCCAGGGGAAGACCGCGCCTCCGATGATCGCCATGACCAGCAGAGACGAGCCTAACTTTGTGTACGGGCCCAGACTCTTCAGGCTCAATGCGAAAATCGTCGGAAACATGATGGAATGAAAAAAGCCGACCAACACGATTGCCCAAACGGGCGCGATGCCGGAGGCAAACAATACGACGAGAAGGCAGAGCAGCGCGCCCCCTGCGAACAAACTGAGCAGACGCGGAGCCACGACTTTTCGCATGATCGCGGAACCTGTGAAACGCCCGATCATGAAGCCCGCCAGATGGGCTTGCAGGTAATCAGCCGCCATTTTTTCATGAGTGCCGGGCAGCGTGAACTCAGCGAATCGGATGATGAAGCTTCCTACGCCCACCTGCGCGCCCACGTAAAAGAACTGCGCCACCACTCCCTTGATCAAGTGCGGAAAGCCGAAGACGCCACTGAGCTTCGCGTCCGCAGAGCCCAAGCCCTCGACTATTCGTCTCGCGGATCTCCGGCAACTTCGTCAGAAAAATTAATAGCGCGACAAACAGGAAGACCCCGGTGATCACTAAATAAGGAATCTTGACCAGGTAGGCTTCGGACGCCTGATAGGCCAAAAGCTGTGAGGGACTCATAGCCGCAAGTTGGGCCGGAGTGTGCTCGATGCCGGAAAGAATAAACCGCGAGCCGAAAAAGACAACCAGCACGGCGCCCGCGGCGTTGAAAGATTGCGCGAGATTCAGCCTGCGTTCCGAACTCTCCGTCGGACCAAGCGTAGTAACGTACGGATTGGCGGCGACCTCGAGAACCGACTGTCCACATGCCATCACGAAGAGAGCGAAGAGGAAAAATCCATAGACTCTTACTGAAGCCGCTGGAATAAACAGAATCGCTCCCGTGGCGCAGACCAGCAGCCCGATCAGGATTCCGCGTTTGTAGCCGACCCGCTGCATCAGCCATCCCGCGGGCAAAGCGGCCAGGCAATAGCCGCCGAAAAACGCAACCTGGATGAGTGACGATCCTGAAGTCGGTGAGCGCGAACGCTTTCTTGAAATGCTGGATCAGAATGTCGTTGAGGTTGACGCCGATGGCCCACAAGAAAAACAAGCTCGTTACCAATACCAGCGGCACAACGTAGCGTCGCTCGGTGATGGGTGCGGATGTGGTCATTCGGAATCCTTATGTCAGTGCGCGATCGAGGTGAATGTAGCCACCGTCGACGAACAAATGCTGGCCGGTGGTGTGGCTGGATTTGGAGGAGATCAGGAAACATCACCATCGCAGCGATCTCGTCGGGTGTCGTCATGCGCTGCTCGAGGGGAATTTTGGTGAGGATCGTCTTCAGTTTCTCTTCGGGATTCGGAAACGTGTCGAGCCAACTGCGGTAGAGCGGCGTCATCACTTCGGCAGGGATGACGGTGTTGACGCGAATGCCGTAGGGCAATAGTTCCGCTGCCCATTCGCGCGTCAGTGCCATGATCGCGCCTTTCGACGACGCATATCCGGATGTGCTGCCCTGGCCGGTGACCGCGGTCTTCGAGCCGATATTGACGATCGCGCCGCGCGAGCGCTTCAAGTGCGGCAGGGCGTAGTGAGCCATGCTGTAGTAGTGCACCAGATTGCGCTTGAGCGACGCCACGTATTCGTCGACGCTGCCGTGTTCGAGTCCGACTTTGTCGTTGCGTCCTGCATTGTTCACGAGTGCGTCGATGCGGCCGAAACTCCTGCAGAGTCTGTTCGACGGATTGCGAACAGTTGTCCGGAGAAGAGAGATCGACGGTGATGAGTCCGCAGGCGGCAGCCCACGTTTTGCATCTTCTGGCTGGAGTTCGTGCCAGCCTCGCCGTCGCGGTCGACAATCACCGGAATGGCACCTTCGGCGCGCAGGCGTGGACAATCGCCGCGCCGATTCCCTTGGCGCCGCCAGTGACCATGACGACTTTGTCTTTCAATTGCAGGTCCATGCGCTTAGCCTCGCAGATTGAAAAAGCCGCCATCGAGCGGATAGTCCACTCCGGTGATGAATGCGGCTTCGTCGGAGCACAGAAACAAGGCCAGCGACGCGACCTCCGCCGGCTCCGCCATTCTCCCGATGGGCTGCGCCTTTGCCAGTTTTTCGAACATTTCCTGTTCGCGTCCCGGGATAATTCTTTCGCAAATAATCGTCGACAAAGGGCGTGTGAACCCGCGCCGGCGAAATGCAATTGCAGCGAATGTTGTGCGCGAGATAATCTCTGGCCACGGAATAAGTCATAGCGATGACCGCGCCTTTGCTCATCGAGTAGGCGAAGCGGTCGGGCGAGCCCGGCAGATCCGGCAATCGACGCCATGTTCAGAATCACCCCACCACCGGAAGTCTTTCATGTGTGCCAACGACGGCGCGCATGCAGTTGTAGAAACCTTTGATGTTGACTCGAACTACGCGGTCGAAATCTTCCGCGGTCGTGCTCTCGACCGTGCCGACATGCGAGACTCCCGCGTTGTTGACGAGGATATGAACGCGCTCGCTGCGGAAGAGTTCGTCGAAGCAGGCTTTCACATGCGTCTGGTTGGTCACATCGCAGAGATGGGCGGAAGCTGTTCCGCCGGCGTCGACTATCTGCTCGGCAGTTGCGGCTGCTGCTGATTCGTTTACATCCAGGATTCGAATCACGCGCCCTGCGCCGCGAATTTCAGGCGATGGCCTGCCCAATGCCGCTGCCGCCGCCCGTGACGACGGCGACTCTGCCATCGAGGCGGAAATCCTGCGTCGGCTGCCGTGTCGTCGCGGTCACAGTGAAACGCCTCGCTTCCAGGGAATGAAATCTTCCTGAGCCTTCTGCTCGGCTTTGGTGCGGACTTCGCCGCTCGCCACTTGGATCACGAGATCGAGTATGGCCTCGCCCATCTGCTCGATGGTTTTCTCTCCGGCGACAACGGCTCCCGTGTCGATGTCGATGATGTCGTGCATGCGTTGGGCCAGATCCGAATTCGTGGAAAGCTTCACGACCGGAGCGATCGGATTCCCGGTCGGCGTGCCCAGGCCGGTAGTGAACAAAACCACGCTGGCTCCGGCACCGACTTGCGCGGTAACGCACTCCACGTCGTTGCCCGGCGTGCATTGCAGATTCAGGCCGGGCTCGGTGGAGTATTCGGGATAGTCGAGCACGGCGGTGACTGGAGACGTCCCGCCCTTCTTGGCCGCGCCGGCGGATTTCATGGCGTCGGTCAGAAGCCCGTCGCGCATATTGCCGGGCGAAGGATTCATGTCGAAGCCGGAGCGCACGGCGGCGGCGCGGGCGGCATAGTCGCGCATGAGTTGAATGAAGCGGTTGCCGACTTCTTTGTTCTTGCCGCGATTGATCAGTTCCTGTTCGACGCCGCACAACTCGGGAAATTCCGAAAGAATCGTTCGGCCGCCCAAGGCGGCGAGCAAATCGGCGGTGTGTCCGATGGCAGGATTCGCGGAGATGCCGGAGAAGCCGTCCGAGCCTCCACACTTCAGCCCACACACAAATTGGAGAGTGGAGCGGGAGTGCGCTGAGCTTTGTTGGCTTCGACCAGCCCGAGAAATGTTTGCCGGATCGCCTCCGACATCATCGCGCTTCCGAGCCGCTGCGCTGCTGCTCGAGAATGAACAGCGGCTTGTCGAACTTAGGATTGCGCTTGCGAATTTCTTCGCGAAGGATCGCGATCTGGGCATGCTGGCAGCCCAGGCTCAGGACCGTCGCGCCTGCAACATTCGGGTGGTGAATGTAGCCGGCGATGAGGCCGCAGAGATTGTTGGAGTCCTCGCGCGTTCCGCCGCAACCGCCTTCGTGCAGCAGAAATCGGATGCCGTCGATGTTCTCGAACAGGCGGCTGCGCGGGGCTGGGGCCGCATCGCGCCGCGAGCCTGAGCGTCGATCTTCTCTGCCTGTCCTTCGCGATAGAGCTTCGCCAGTTCGGCGACCTGGCGGCGGTAGAGTTGGGGCGCAGCGAAACCCAGCTCTTCTTCGAAGGCCTGCTTCAGGACCTGTATGTTCTTGTTCTCACAAAAAACGAGAGGAACGACGAGCCAATAGTTCCGCGTGCCGACTTGCCCGTCGGAGCGGCGGTATCCCATGAAGGTTCTGTCGCTTCCAGCGCGAAACGTCGGGAGGCGACCAGTGAAATTCGCCGGATTGTTCGTGGAAAGGTGCAGCCTGGTGTTGGATGTTGATCGTCGTCAGCAGCTCTCCGGCAGCGATCGGCTTGACGGCTCGGCCCACGAGAACGCCGTACATCGATGACATTGTCGCCGACCGCCAGGCTTCGCATGGCAAACTTGTGTTTGGCGGGAACGCTCTTCGGAAGAGTGTAGACTTGGCCTCCGAATTCGATCTGATCGCCGGCTTTAAAGTCGGTGAGGGCGATCAAAACGTTGTCGCGAGAGTCGAGTTGGAGGACGGATCGGTGCATGAATGGATTCTAATGTCGATCGCGGCTCTCGCGGTCAGCGCAGGCCCGGCGATTGCGTCCGGTCATTGTAAAGCATTCGTGAGGGGCAGTATCCGGCTGCTTCTTAACGTGGTTGCAAGCCGCCAAAACCGTCTGCGCATTGCCGCCGAGCACGCTTCTCGAGCATTCTGGCTTTGCTGCCGAGCAGGTAAGCCTTCACGACCTCGACCGTTCGCGTGTACGATGCGGCAACCAGGCACACGGGCCAGTCGGAGCCGATCATCAGGCGATCTGGCCCGAAGGCTTCGAAAGCGACGTCGAGAAACGGAACGATCTGCTCCGGTTTCCAATGCTGCCAGTCGGCCTCGGTGACCAATCCTGACAGCTTGCAAAACACGTTCGGGAATTCAGCGAGCCGCCTGATCCCCTGCGCCCATGAATCGATGCCGCCAGCTCTTGATCGGCGGTTTGGCAAGATGGTCGAGCACAAAGCGCTGGCGTGGGAAACGTTCCACGAACTCGGCGGCGACGGGAAGGTGTTTGGTGTAAATCAGGATGTCGTAAGCGAGATCGAACTCTTCAAGTGCAGAGATACCGCGTAGAAAATCTGGTTGCAGCAGGAATCGATCGTCAGGCTCACTTTGCACGATGTGGCGAATTCCCACCAGCTTCGGGTTTTGAGCCAGGACCTTCAGCTGCGAGCGAACGTCCGGCGACCGCAGATCGACCCAGCCAACTACACCGAAAATCGACGGAGTACTCTGCGCCAACTCGAGAAGCCACCGAGTCTCTTCCAGTGTCTGCCGCGCCTGTACCGCGACCGATCCGTGGAAGCCGGTGCCGTCCAGTTCGGGCTTCAGATCGTTCGGCAGAAAATCGCGGCGCAGCGCGGCCATCGAATCGTCGATCCAGCCGTATTCGCCGGGGCTGTAGATCCAAAAATGCTGATGCGCGTCAATGTTCATAGGCCGCAACGGTATCTTATCGCAGCCGCACGGGATGTGTGGAAACGCAGTCCTGTGAAACGACTATTGCGCCGCCCTAATTAACGTTGTCGCACCTCCAACTGCACCGGACGCGCAATCGAGCTGACGTCAGGGTCGTAGTATTCGTAGACGCGCGAACGGAAAGTCCGCGCGCGAATCGGATACTTCGCGCGCAGCCGGAAATGCACCGTTGCCGTTCCACCGGCGCCAATCGAGTTAAAGTAGAGAATTGCCTGAGTTGCCGTGAGGCTGAATTTTTCCAGGCGTCCGGCTTTCTGCCCAGCAGTCTTTTCGACCAAAGTTTGCAGGTCCTCGCTCAGCAGATCGAAGCCGGGTGGAATGCCGAGGTCCAGCATCACCATGTTCGCCGACTTCGGCAGATTGTTCTTGACGGTCGCTGTGGCCGTGGCTATGTCGTCCTGTGCCAGGTGGGTGCGATCGTAGGCTACGTCGATCGACAGAGCTTCGTTGGCTGGCTTCTGGTCCCACGGAAGGTAGTAACTCCCGACAACCTGGTACGCCAAGCCACCTTTGCCTTCGAATCGGATTTCGACTGTGTTGGAACTTTCGGAGTCGGCATTCTTCGCTTCCGCTCCCTTCAAGCCCGCGTTTTTCGAACCCATATCGTTCGAGCCTACGTTCTTGAACACAAACTGATGGAGCAGATCGTTGTTCTCTGGAGTCAACGTGAGTTTCTCGACAGCCTTGCCGTTGAGCAGAACTTCGAGAGTGCCCTGCACGTCGGCCGCGCCTTTCTCCGTCGCGAGCAGCAGCGCGCGCAGGGCCATGATGGTCGCCTGGGTCGTGCCCCACGCACCCGTCGCGTCCTTCTTGGAGGCGATGTAGTTCATCGCCTTGCGCGCCGTGCCTGATGCCTCGCCCCATTTCAGCAATGCCTGCACTGCGAGCCCGGTGGTCTCCACGCTCGCGCTCTCGCCGGTCGAGTAGACCCCGGTTTCGCTCGGAGCTCCACCAGGCTCTGCTCATCTTTTTCTGTGCGAGCATCCAGCAGCAGTTGCATGGCTTGGCGAGTGAAGCTGCGGTCTTTGCCTTGGTCGCCCGATGCAGATCCCCGATTGCCGGCGCCGAAGTCGACCGCGAAGTTCGCGATGACCGCCAGCGTGTACGCATCGACCTTTCCGTTCATGTGGCTTTCGATAAACTGCCGAGCCTTCTCGACCGCCGGCCCTTGGTATCCCGTGTTCTCCAGCGCCCACGCGATGTAGGCCGTGATCCGCAGCACGTCGGAGTTGTAACGGTTGGTCGCGCCTTCATTGATGAACTGCGTGTCCGGCTTCCAGCTTCCGTCGGCTTGTTGCTGGTTGGCGAGCCACTGTTGCGTTCGGGAGATCAGTCTTGGGTCAACGTCGTAGACCTTCGACATGTCGCTGAACTCCATCAGCCCGTACGACGTCAGAATTTTGTTGGCCGGGGCTTGCCCGAACCAGGAGAAGCCGCCGCCGGGAACTTCAAACGTCAGCAGGCGCTGGTAGCCGTTGGCGATGTATCCCTCGGCCTTGGCGTGCACTTCAGGAGTCAGCTTTTTTGTGCGTTTCATGTAATCGAGCGCCAGCACGTTCGGATAGGTGCTGGATGAAGTTTGCTCGAAGCATCCGCCGGGCATGCGCAGAATGCTGTCCATGCCTTCGATCACCTGGCTCAGCGGGCCGGGATAGAGCCGGACGAAAATCTTGCTGGCGTCGGGAATGGAGTTTGCGGGGAAGTTGAGTTCGTGGCGAACGGAGTTTTCCAGGCGGCCGTTGAAGACGAGATTCTGCTCGCGGCCGTTAGGAATGACTTCGATTTCGCGTACAACAATATCGGCGCGGTCTGCTTCGCCGTTCATGCGAGCGGAGAGAGTCAACTTGAATTTGCCGATGCGACGGGCTTCGAGAGTGAACTGCGATCCGCCCACGCGGGCGGAATCGACGGTGACAGATTTGTCGGCAATGTCGTCGACCAGCGAGAACCAGTCGTCCGGCTGCAGTTTCAGGCTGACGTCTCCGGGCGCGCCCGAGTAGTTGTAGACCGCGACTGGGATGGAGACTCGGTCGCCTTGAGTGAGTGTGACCGGCAGGTCGAGATCAACGAAGAAATCCTGAAAGACTTTCAGGCTCGATGTTGTGCTGCCGAGCGCTCCATGGGTCGTGGATGCCATCATTGCCATGCGCCAGGTCGTGATGGAGTCGGCCAGCGGGATCGTGATGCTGGCCACTCCGTTGGAGTCGGTGATGATTTCGGGATTGATGTAGAGCGCCTCGGGGAAGTAAGAGCGCACGTGCGCGCGACGGACCGGCCTCTTTCTTGTCTTTAGTGAGAACCGCGCTGCTTTGGCCGATGTCTATCGGCATCTGCATTGCTGGTACGGGAGCGCTTGCTAGAGCGGCATCCGCCTCAACTACGTTCATATTCATGCGCCCGTTAACGATCGCCCCTCCTATAGCACCGCCAGCCACGCCGCCGGGCACTCCAGCCATGGCCTTACGAAGCATCATTGGATTCGCGCCTGTAACCATGACAACCTCCGAAGCCGAGCCAATCGCAAGATTGACAGACAGCACTGCGCGATCGCGCGGCTGCACCGTGAGTTCCTGGGAAGCGATCTTGAATCCCGCCACCGAAACTTGCACTTCGTATCTGCCCGAGGTCAAGCCTGCCAGGTCAAATTGCCCAGAGGCATTCGCGCTCACCGTTCGCGTCTTCCCGGTGGAAACTTCGCGCGCGTTGACGCTCGCGCCTGGCACCACGGCGCCGGTTGGGTCGGTAACGGTTCCTGCGATCTCGGCGAGGCCGTTGAAAGGACCACGATCGTGTTCGATATTCAACTCGATGGTCCCCGAGTTCGGGTGCCCGACGATGTTGCCGGTGCGAACTTCGATATAAGCGGTCATATCATCCGCGCTACCGAAGCGATGGTCCGGTCCGGCGCCGTGCACCATGTAGTGAGTCTTGTCCCGATACCACGTGATGGGTTCGACGCGAAGTTCTGTACCCCAGGCGTCAATAAAGTCAGGCTTGCCGGAGCTCGAAATTCGTGCGAAGACCTTGGTCAGATCGCCCCTCTCAGAGTTTTCGTGATAGGCCAAGCTCAGGTCCTCGGCAACATGTCGTACCTGCGCCATGAAGTTTGCCTGATAGCGTCCGGCATACTCCTGATATTTCGTCATCGGCACGGTGCGGCCGAATTCCGTTTCGTAGTTATTTGTGCTCACCATTTCCGTGGCGGAGAACAAGGCTCGCGCCGCGCGATCACGTTGCTCGACTTTCGACTGCTCCACCGGCTCGACAATCTCCGACATGCCGATTGAGTGGATCTCATAACGCGGCTTCATAACTTCCTGCTCAAGATAGAAAAAGACCTTCGCGAATCCGGGTTGCTTTTCGGCCAGGGCGAATACGGCTTCATCCACCACTTGCAAGCCCAAGGCAGCGCTGACGCCCTCACCACGCGAATTGGTCACGCGGAAGCGAACTCGAGCTTCGCCGCCGGGCTTGTAGACAGGTGCATCGGCGACCGCATCGATTTTGAGCTCGTCTGCCGGTTGCACGAAGACGAGGCGATGGTCCGCGACTGGCCGCGCGTTGCGGCTGAAGAGATACGCGTTGAAGTCGACGGTGCCCGCTAACTCTGGCGTTGCTGTCAACGACAATTCAGCCTGGCCGTTTTCGATGTCGACATCGCGCGTGAGGACCGTCTGACCGTCTTTGACTACGTCGATGTATGCAGTCCCTCGTCTCTTCGTGGAGAAGACTTTCAGGTCAATGCGGTCGCCGGCTTTGTAGACGGCGCGCTCCGTGCGCAAGAGAATCTGATCGTCGCCCTCGCGGGATTGCAGTTGAACCGCGCTGGCTGCACGATTTCCTTGCTGATCCTGCCCTTCGATCTCCAGCGTTAGCGTTCCAGAAGCAGGGCTCATGCGGATGACGGCAACACCGCCCTCATCTGTGGCCGCGGATTGCTCGACTTGTCCCTCCGCATTTACCTTCAGGCTGGCGCTCGCCGGCGTGCCGTCAGGATACGAAGTGAGAATGAAAATCTCGTTCTCAAGATTGGGGACGAGCGTGCCTCCCTCCGGGACTGCCGTAATGATGAGCGGCGATTCGCTGACGGTGATGGGCTCGCCGCGAGTCTCGGAGTGATCCGCGGAATCTTTCACCGTGGCTTCGATCAGCACGCGAGCCGCGCCCTGGCTGAGCGGTCGTCCGGCGAAGTAAGTGGGCAGCGTCAGATCGAAGTGATAGACGCCGTCATGATCCGTCTTGCCTTGAGTCGAGCCTACTGTAAAAACTGAAACGTCCATGCTGGATGCTTTGATAGTTACTTCACTATCGTCGACCGGCTTGCCAAAAAAATAGTTGGCGCGGACGGTTCCGGTCACGTGATCGCCGGGGCGATAGCCGCGCTTTGATTTCTTGTCGCCACTCGTGAAATCGATCGCGACTTTGAATTTCGGGAGAACGTAGCGTTCGATATTCAGCGCGATCTCGGCCGTGTTTGTCGGGGAGTCGCTTTCGCCCAGCAACGCGCGCAGGTGGTACGTGCCCAGGTTCACTTCATCGGCGAGTCCAAACTCCGCGGATGCGATCCCGAACTTGTCAGTCTGAGTCGTCTTCTTGAAGACTTTGTTGCCACGAGAGTCTTCCACTTCGAAGGTTAGTTTGCGGCTTGGCGGCGGCCTCGTGGTTGGCGCGATCAAGAGCCAGCGCGCGCACGTGAATCGTCTTGCCCCGGCTGGTAGATTGGCTTCTCGGTGGTGAGAAGAATTGAAACCTTGTCTTCGAGCCGAACCGGTTGAATGAATTCCGTCGAGCCGATCGCAGTGTCGACCAGGTAGCGCAATTGATAGCTGCCCACCACGCCGGCTGGAAAGCGAAACTGCGCTTCCGTGGTTCCTCGTCCGTTGAGTTGCCCGCTGAATAACTGCTGCGGTTTCTGATCGGTTACCAACAATTCGACTCGAACCGCGCCGCGGCCGGAGATAATCTCGTCGTGCGAATCGGTGACGATCACGCGTACCGCAGCGTCGCCGCCCGTGAGATACGATTGCTGGCCGAGGATGTGAACCACCGGCATGCGAAGGATATCTGAGATGGAGTCCGTGCCTTCAATCTTCGCTGTCTTACTGTCGCTGTATTCGAAACTGTAGCGCACGCGCTGCCACACCAGTTCGTCGATGGGCAACGCCCTTGCCAGAGCGATCCGCCCGTGCCAATGTCCCTTGCCCTGAATGGTCTCTTCGCTCCTCTGTGCGCTTCCCAAAACGTGGCCCTCTGGATCCAGCACTTCCACGCTCAGTTTCCCGGCACCTGCCTGGGCGGCGTGGTACGGGATGGTCAAATCAAGCATTCCGTGCGCGTACGTGGCGCCGGGTGAGGGTTCGCCATTCGCAGCCTGAAAGCTTTGCACAGTGATGATGACCGCGATGGCCAACATGAGGGGAACAAAAAACAACCAGTATCTTGACTGCATTGTCTGGCCAGAAGAACTTTCCATAGTGTCTCCGTGATTACCTTGGGTGCTGCAGCAGCGTTCTTGCCTGCAGCATAAGAACGAACCGGTTCGTCGTTCTTGCGCTGAGCTGCGAGTCTCTGCGCGCCGCACACCTTGATTTCAATAGACACCGGAAGGTTACTAATGGGGCCAGGAAGTGGCACGCTGAGCGCGATACGCCCTGTGCGGCGCAGAAAGCGAGCATGATCGGTGAGGTGGTGTATGATCTTGCAACGCTCGCCAGCCTCATTGCACACTGGCTGCTGGAGCGTCTCCATTTCCATGACCCTTGACAAAGGATTGCTGCATCGGCTTCCCAAAGTCCTGCTACACGAGCACCTGGATGGTGTGCTGCGGCCACAAACGATCATCGAACTGGCCCAAAACGCGAAATACTCGGACCTTCCAACCGATCAACCGCAGGCGCTTGCCGAGTGGTTCTTTCGGGGAGCGAATCAGGGAAGTCTGGCGAAATATCTGGAGGGGTTCAAGCACACCATCGCGGTGATGCAGACTGAGGAGGCGCTGCAGCGCGTTGCCTTCGAACAGGCCGAAGATCTGAGCCGCGACGGGGTTGTTTATTTTGAAACGCGCTTCGCGCCGGTTTTTCACACTCAGCAAGGCTTGACCCACCAGCAGATCGTTTCGGCCGTGTTGAAGGGACTGGAACGGGGACGAAAGGATTTCGGAGTTTCTTCTGGCCTGATCATCTGCGCGATGCGCAACATGAACACTTCGCTCGAAATGGCGGAACTGGCAGTCGATTTTCGCGCACGCGGGGTGGTCGGCTTCGATTTGGCGGGCGAAGAAGGCGGTTATCCGCCGAAGAAGCACGTTGACGCCTTTCATTACATTCAGCGCGAGAACTTCAACATTACCGTGCATGCCGGCGAAGGTTACGGAAAAGAATCGATCTGGCAGGCGATTCAATATTGTGGCGCGCACCGCATTGGGCACGGTACACGCCTGATCGACGACATTGCCGTGGTTGACGGCAAAGCCGTGAACCTCGGTGATCTGGCTCAGTACGTTCTCGACAAACGCATTCCACTCGAAATTTGCCTGCTTAGCAATGTGCACACGGGAGCTACGCGGAGCCTGGCTGAGCACCCCTTCAAAATTCTTTATCAGGAAAAATTCCGCGTCACTCTGAACACAGATAACCGCTTGATGAGTCGGACGTCGATGACCCAGGAGTTTGAAGCAGCCGCGGAGACGTTTGGTTTATCGCTGAACGATTTTGAGAGGATTACGATCAATGCGATGAAGAGTGCTTTTTTGCCTTATAAAGAGCGCTGTGACTTCATTTATTCCAAAATTAAGCCGGGTTACGCGAGGATTCGCGAATCGATGCCCAGCGAATTGAACGGGCCGAAGACGTCTCTCTAGAAATGACTCAGCACGAAAAGTTCACGCGCAGTCCTGCCATCCCGCTGTTTCTAATGCTTGTGCTGTCTGCGATTTATTGTGGGTCTATCCTCGCCCAGGCTTCCCCGGCTGCGCCGATACGAATCAAAGTCGTTGTCGTCACTATGTTCGAGCGCGGCGAAGATACGGGCGATACTCCCGGCGAATTTCAGCTCTGGGTGGAACGCGAGCATCTCGATCAGGTTCTTCCGCTACCCGCCGGCTATCACCATGTGCGTCTCAACAAAGACGGAGTCCTCGGCATGGTGACTGGAGTCGGAACCGCTAAAGCGGCTGCGTCCGTCATGGCGTTGGGCCTCGATCCGCGCTTCGATTTCTCGAAGACGTATTGGATTGTCGCCGGCATCGGCGGCGGCGATCCGGCAGATGTATCTGCGGGATCCGCCATTTGGGCAGATCATGTCGTCGATGGCGATCTCGCGTTTGAAATCGACGCGCGCCAGATTCCCGCGAGTTGGCCGACGGGTTATGTGCCGTTGCGGAAGGGCACACCCTACGAACAGCCGGCCAGGGATGATTACGGGGAGGCGTACACGCTCAATTCCGGGCTGGTTGGCTGGGCGTTCCACCTCACCCAGAATGTGCCGCTCGCGGACTCCGACACGTTGCGCAAATCGCGATCACGCTTTGTGGGATTTTCGAATGCGCAGAGGCCACCGTTCGTGACGCGAGGCGATGATATGTCGGCAAGCACTTTCTGGCATGGTTCGAAGATGGACGAGTGGGCTAATGCCTGGACTCGCTACTACATCGGCGGAAAAGGGAACTACATGGTTGCCGCTATGGAAGATTCTGGCACCATGCAGGCGCTCACGTTCCTGAGCGAGGCTGGGCGGATCGACCTGCAGCGAGTGCTGGTGCTGCGTACGGTCAGCAACTACGACTCCGAACCTCCGGGCGTGGCCGTTTCCGAGAGTCTGAAGGAAATGGTTTCGGGAAACTATTCGGCGTATATGCCAGCGCTGGAAGCGGCTCAACTTGTCGGGGATAAAGTTGTGCGGGATGTCGTGGAGCATTGGGCCGAACGAGAATCGACGATTCCTCATGCACCGTAGTCACTGCTCCAGCTTAGCGGGATAGCGCAGCGAGCGTCTCAGCAAGCACGAGCGTTCCGCGGACAATATCTTCGGGAGCCGCGTATTCGTCAGGGCGGTGGCTGTATCCGTTGCGGCAGGGAATGAATAACATGGCCACTGCAGCGATACGCGCCATGAAAAGCGAATCGTGATACGCGCGGCTGACCATTGGCATGAAGCTCAACTCATGTTTGCGACAAGACTGAGAAAGCGCTTCGATGATTATGGGAGCGCAGTCGGCGGGCGCGTCGGCGTTCAGCAGCGTGCTTCGGATCGACGCCCGCCGCTTGGATGCAATCGCATGGCTCGCGGTCTCGATCGTGCGCATCACCGTGTCGCGCCGGGCAAGATCGGTGTCGCGAACATCTACGCTTAGGCGAACCTGCATCGGAATGCTATTCACCGCGCCCGGGAACACCTCGCAGATGCCGACGGTTGCGACCGTGTCGCCGGCTCCGCTGGTGCGAGCGGCGTTCTCGATCGCGAGAATCAGTTCGGAGGCTGCGCAGAGAGCGTCGATGCGGTCGGGCATTAGAACAGCGCCGGCGTGGCCGCCGGAACCTTCAACTAGCACGCCGAGGCTCGCTGGTGCGGCAATGTTCGTCACGATGCCGAGTGGAATTTGCTCGCGCTCCAGCAGCGGCCCCTGCTCGATGTGGAACTCTACGAACGCCTCGTAATACCCAGTCGGCAACTTTACTTCTTCGAGTTCGCCGCCGAAGCCAGCCTCGCGGCGGACTTCATCGAGCCCGGCGCCGTTTTTATCTGTCAGTTTTCGCGCCGCGTCTGCGGAAAGCGCCCCCGACAGTAGCCTGCTTCCCAAACATCCGATGCCAAACCGGGTCGGCTCTTCCGCAGTGAAGATCAGCAGTTCGATCGAATGCCTTGGACGAAATCCGTTGCGCTGCAATGCCCGAATCGCTTCCAGGCCGCCCAGCACGCCCACAACTCCGTCGTATTTCCCAGCGTTTGGAATCGCGTCGATATGCGAACCGGTGCCGATCACAGGCGCAGAGGCATCCGATCCATTCCAGCGCGCAAAAGTATTTCCGACCGGATCCTCGCGCACTGCCAGTCCCGCTTCCACGCAGCGCTCTTTCATCCATGCGCGCGCTTTGAGATCGGAATCGGTGAAAACAATTCGAGTCACGACCGGGGGCTGGGCTGCCGAAATCGCGGCTAACGCTTCAATTTCGGAAACCATTCGATCGCGGTCGATTGCGAGGCTCATGAGCGTCAGCCCGCCAGGGGATGGCGGTTCCAGTCCTTATAGATGAGATATTTTGCGGCCGACTTGCCGATCGCTCCAAACCATTGCGGGCACCAGGGTCCCATCCAGATGAAGTCTCCAGCGGTCACGGGATACCACGAATCGCCGAGCCGGTAGATTCCACCGCCTTCGAGCATAAGGAGCCCATGCTCCATCACATGCATCTCAACCATGCTCAGAGCGGCTCCCGGCTGGTAGACCATTGTATTCACCGCAAAATCGTAACTCATTTCGTCGGGGAGCAAACACTTGACCTGCAGGCTGGGGTCGTCGCCGAGTGGATGAGACGAGATGGTGTCTTCCGTTGAAACGATTGCCTGCGGAGGCTTGACCAAATCGAGCGCCTGATAATGTTTCTCGAAAACTGCCGCGCGGCTCACTTTCGCAGCGACTACGCGATGATGTAATCCTTGCGGAAGGTATGCGTAACCGCGGGGACCAAGGCCGCTAGACTTGCCATCGACGTCAACTTGCACTTCACCCTCGATCACGAAAATAAAGCGCTGTGCTGTCGTGCTGCCTAATTCTCCGCCCGCTTCGAACTCAGCTGTGTATTGCGTGAACATTGCGCCCAGCGCCGGGTTGACGTGGACGATCGCTGAGCACGCTTTCATCCCTGGCAGGGTGGTGCGCACAAAAGTGTCGGGAGTTAACAGCAGATGATTCGGTTGTTGTGAGCTTCGGGTGCGGCCAAGATTATGCACGGGTCGTCCTTTTGTAGAATTCGTCGGAAGAAGCCAACTGGTCGAGAAGGTGCAGTCCACATACGATCGCCTTCTCAACGTCATCCTGCAAGACGGATTCTGCCGGATCGTGACTGATTCCGCCCGGTGTTCGCAGAAAAATCATCGCGCTCGGGACTTTCTCCGCCAGGATCATGGCGTCGTGACCCGCGCCACTCACCATCCGATGTGGCGTGCATCCCGTCTGGACGATCGCCTGCTCGATCTCCGTGACGAGAACCGGATCCATCGCGACCGCGGGCTGGTTCAATATCGTACTCTCCCGCACGGCTAATCCACGGCGGGCCGCGATTTCCCCGGCGTGGTGAATGAGATCGTCTACGACACGAACGCGCATTTCGTCAGAGCTGTGACGAACGTCAAGCGTAAGCTTTGCCTGGCCAGCAATTACGTTAGTTGCTCCGGGCTTTACCTCAATGTTGCCGACTGTGGCGACTAATCCGGGAACTTCCTGCGCCATGTGTTCAACCACACCGATCCACTCTCCCGCGCCGGCGATGGCGTCATGCCGAAGATGCATGGGTGTCGTTCCCGCGTGGTTCGCGCGGCCCAGGAATGTGAATTCCATCCGGCTCTGTCCCGCAATCGCTTCAACTGCGGCGAGCGGCAAATTTAGTTTTTCCAGGACCGGCCCCTGCTCGATGTGAAATTCAAGGTAGCCGATGGCATCGTTTTTCAACGCGGCCTGAGTGATCTCAGCCGGATTCAGTCCAAAATCTTCGATCGCCTTTTGAATGGAGACACCATGGTTGTCGAGAGCGCTGAGAAGTTCCTGATCCAGCCTGCCGACTAACGCGCGGCTGCCGATGAATGGAGCGCCGTAGCGAACGCCTTCCTCCTCGGAAAAGCCGATCACCTCGATCGCAAATGGAAGCCTGCGTCCGCGTAATTCCTCGAGCAACGCAACCGCAAGCACAACTCCGAGAACGCCGTCATAAGCTCCTGCGCTGGGAACCGTATCGAGGTGCGAGCCGATCAGAAGGCAGGGGGCGTTCGGTTGCGCTGCCGGATACACGGCACGGAAATTTCCGGCAGCATCAATTCGGACCTGGGCATCAAGCGGTTCCATCCATCGAGCAATTTCTTGATGGCATGCATGCATGGGCGGCGACAAGAAAGTTCGAAGCGTGCTGTCTGAATCTTCCGAAAAGGCCGCCAGCCGCAAGCACCGGCTGATGACTTCTTCCGCACGCATTGTGAGTTTTGTAGTCTGCACTGATTGCCAGTTCGGGAACCCGCCGAAGCGAAATCAGGCCTCCCGTATAACCTTCGCCGCGCCCCAGCCCGCTATAACAAGAGCGACGAGAACTTCCCAGGCGTAGGTATTCCCATAGGTCGCGACCGGGAAGTGGTTGCTGATCATGATAAAGACAACAGGAACGGCCACGAAAGTATTGTGTTTGGATCGCAGTTTGGCCTGAGCGCTTAGCGCTGCGTCGAACGTTTTTCCAGCGGCCGCCACCTCGATCATTTTGCGTTGTGAGGGAAGAATGCGGAACCACACATTGGCCGTCATAATGGTTCCGAACACCGCGCCCACGTGGATGTATGCCGCGCGCCCGCTGAATATGCGGGTCAGCCCCCAAGCCAGCAGAGTAATCACCAGCAGAGAAAATACCGCGAACGCCGCTTCCGACCGGCCCAGCGGCGACCGCAGCGCGAGGTCATAGACGATCCATCCCCCGGCCAGTACTGAGAGTCCGATAACGATTCCGCGCGCCTGTGAAATCTGCGCGACATCCGGATCAATGAGTCCGCTGCTCGAGTAATAGACGAGACCCAGCAGCACCATCCCGCTGATCCACGTCATCAACGCTTCCCAGCGAAACCAGCGAACCTGTTCGGGCGCGACTTTCAGCGACTTCTGCCGATCGACCGTGTAGAAGCCGCCGCTGTGAACCATCCATATCGCCGGGGTTGTTCCGTTCGCCGCAGTTTTCTTGCTGAGCCTGTTGAACTGCCCGTCCAGCCACGTGAAATAGTAGGTTTGGCCGACCCACATGATGGCGGCGAACACATGGAACCATCGCACCAGCAGATTCAGCCATTCGCGGATTGACGAGGTCACGTTATCCACTCCATCGAAATCCACTCCACCAAAGCTCACTCCATCGAACGAATCGTGCCGCTCAGGTTCCGCGGTATGTTGTATATCCGTTCGGACTCAGCAGCAGCGGAATGTGGAAATGCGATTCGCCCGCTCGTGTCGTGAACGTAATTTCCACCACCGGATAAAGCGCGACCATGTTCTGCAGCGCGAAGTAGCTGGCGGTGTCAAAGATGAGACGATAGACTCCAGCGGAGAAATCGGCGCTGTCTGGCAGCAACTGTGCGCAACGTCCCTCATGATCAGTGTGCGTAGATGCCAACAATCGCCAGTCTCCGCCGCTGCCCTGTTTCTCCAAACGGATAGGAACGTCCGCGGCAGGTTTGCCGCGAACCAAATCTAGAACGTGGGTTGAGATGCGGTTCATCCCTGTTTCATCCCCTGAAGCCATTTTCTCAGCCGGATTTCCGCAATCTGCCGCTGCTGCTCGGCTGCTTCTTGCAGTTCGGTTTCTTCGTCATTTGCCATCCGCCGTTGAAGAATTGCCAGAATTTCCGGCGCAGACTTACCGGTGGCACAGACAATAAAGATGCGACGGAAGCGCCGCTCGTATTCCCGATTCGCCTCCGCCAGAGCATCTTTTAAAGCCGCGTCGGCGTCCGCCACGTTTCGCTGCTCCTGCGCCGACCACGTCACTGCTGGACGCTGCTGAGGCTGTAGTGAAGGCTCTGAGGCGCGCGACTCTCCGATTCGCGGATGACTGTCAAACGCTTCCATCCAATCGGATCGAGGCAGAGTGCGCCACACTTCGTTCGACGCAGCCAGTATCGCACCTTCGTCGGCTAGTGGTCTTCGTGCAACTATTGTCCGAGCCCACGCCTTCGATCCGCAGCAGGGCAGAATCTGGCTCAAGGCATCGTCTGGCGGAAGCAGATTCCATTGCGCAAGAATATTCTCGCCTTGATCGCGCGCTGCCTGACTTCGATTGGAAGTCAGACGCTGCAAGAATTCAACCACCAGATTTCCGGCGACCGCTGCTCGATACGTCGAGGTCGATCGAATATCATCAATCGGATGGATCTCCGCCATCGCAGTTTGTTTCGCTGAGAGCAACAGCGCGGAATCGATGGTTCGTCCTTTGATCGCCAGTTCTGTCGCCCTCAAACGGATAGGGACGGGCGCAACACTTCCGAGAGCGATGCGCGTATCGTCCACCACGCCGTTCGCGACGCGACCCAGAGCCGCAATACAAACCTTGGAAATGGCCTGCGCGTTGCGGGCTCCGACCTTGCGGGCATGACTGAAATATCCCGAGTATTGCCGCGCGAGGCGCACAGATTGAATTAGTTCGTCAGGTGCCAGAAGCGTCTTCTTGTACCCGGTGTGAAACTCAACATAGGGCAGCCGTCGCTCGCCCCGGACGGAGACCACGATTACTTCCGCTTCATACGCGAGAAGTGCGGGCAGTGAATCCGCTGCCGGCGAGGCGTTTACAATGTTGCCGCCGATCGTTCCCCGATTCTGATTCGCAATTCCTCCCGTCCATCGGGCCGCGCCGGCCAACAGCGGGAACTCGCGTCCGACGGTTTCGTGTTTGCACAAGTCGGAGTATGTGCATCCCGCCCCGATCCAGATCTCGTCGGCGGTTACATCTATGCGCCGCAATTCCGGAAGGTTCCAAATGCTGACTAGTTTTCGCGCGGACAGCTTGCCGGCAGCATATTGCACCATCACGTCCGTTCCCCCGGCGATCGGAAGCCATGTGCCCGGTTCCCTGGCCAGCAGCAAGATGATTGCCTGCAAGCTGCCCGGCGCCAGCATTTCGTAGTCAGACGGATTCGATCTCATGCGGTCTTCCTCGAACTCAAGTGCTCAAACTCCCGCTCGATCTTCGGCGCGCTGCTTCCGCCACAGCCTCTACAATCTGGGAGTAGCCAGTGCAGCGGCAGAGATTGCCCGAGAGTCCTTCTCGGATTTCGTCGATCGTTGGCTGAGGCTTTGCGTTTAATAAATGCACGGCTGCGAGAATCATGCCGGGCGTGCAAATGCCGCACTGGGCGCCGCCACATTCCAGAAAGGCCTCCTGCAAGACGTGCAGTGACTCTCCCTTCGCAAGCCCTTCAATCGTGACGATGCTTGTGCCTCCGGCTTGCAGAACCGGCACGAGACAGCTATTCACGAGTGCACCATCCATCAACGCCGAGCACGAACCGCACTCGCCTTCTCCGCAACCCTCCTTCGCGCCGGTCAATCCAAGCTCCAGTCGCAGCACGTCGAGCAGACGCTCCATCGGGTAAGCGCGCACTTTTTTCAAGTCACCGTTGACGGTGAACGAAATCTCAACCTTGCTGTCGCTGCTGCGGGAGTCGGTCATCGGCCTCCGCCTGCCGAATCAACCGGCGACGATGCGGCGAGTCCGTTCATGATGTCTTCCGGCAGCAGAGGGATGGAATCGAAGTGAACGCCGAGCGCGTCCCCGACAGCATTTACGATCGCCGGCGCCGGGCCGTCCATCGGCAGTTCACCAATGCCCTTCGCACCGTACGCGCCGTGAATGTTTCCGAGCTCCTCAAAAAAAACGCGAATCGGCGGCAGGTCGCTCGACGTGGGCATGATGTAATTGGTCATCTGACCGTTCTGCATGCGTCCATTCTGCCAAACCACTTTCTCATAGAGGCTGAATCCGATGCCCTGGGCAACTCCGCCGATAATTTGTCCGCGCGCTAGAAGCGGGTGCAGAACTTTGCCAACTTCCTGTAGCGCGACGAAATCGTCGACGGACACACTATATGTTGACAGGTCGACTGTAACTTCTGCGATGTAAACCGCCCAGGCGAATGCGGCGTAAGCTTCTCCTCGATACGCCTGATCGTCCCAGAAAATGCCGGTGGGCGGTTCATAGCGCGACCAAGAACGGAATTGTCCGTGGGCTGCAACATGCTGATGGCAGGCGGCGCGAAATTCGTCGGGGGAGTAACCCTCGCACAGCAAGCCGGAGGAAATCAATGTCTGGGCAATTCCCATAGCTGCGGACTGCACCAATTTTCCCACCACCATTACCGTGCGTGAGGCGACCGTGGGACCGCTGTTGGGCACTTCCAGCGTGTCCGGCTGGGCCACGCTCACGGACTCGTAGGGCAGACGGAGAGCCTCAGCTGCAATCTGGCTCAGTACAGTTTTCGTCCCCTGGCCGAATTCCGTGCTCGACACCAGCACGCGAACCGTGCCGTCAGCACAACCTTCTACTCCGACGACGGAACTCAGATAACGCTCGCCCGATCCGGTAAATCCGGCTCCGTGCAAGAACGCGGCAATTCCCACACCTTTTCTGGATGTGGCGACTTGGTTCTGTTTCGCGAAACTCTGCTTCTTGGCGTGATAATCGGAAACCTCCAACGCGCGATCCAGCAGTTTCCCGAGATCGATAGGCTCGCGTACTACCTGTTCGGTCGTTGTGGCCTGTCCGGGCTGAAGAAAATTTCGCCGGCGGATTTCGACTGCAGAAAGACCCACGGTTTGCGCAATGCGGTCCATGTGCCGCTCCATGGCGAACAAGCTCTGCGGAGCTCCAAAGCCGCGAAACGCACCGTGCGGCGGCATGTTAGTTGCAACCGCCTTGGCGGCGATGCGAACACTCGGCCAGTAGTAAGGCCCACCCGCGTGAATGACGCCGCGAGAAAGAACGACCGACGACAATGTTGCGTACGCCCCGCCGTCAATCGTGAAATCAATTTCTCCACCGAGAATCTTTCCGTCGCGGCTGACTGCCGTGCGGTGACGTGTGCGTGAGGGATGCCGTTTCGTGGTCGCCACCATGTCTTCCATGCGGTCGTAAATGATCTTTACCGGCCTTCCGGCCTTGATCGCCAGCAAGGCGGCATGCGCCGCGATCATCGACGGATATTCTTCCTTGCCGCCGAAAGCGCCTCCCGTCTCCATCTGCACGACTCGAACTTTTTCCGCCGGCAAATTGCAGAGCGCCATCAGCGCTTTGTGAATGTAATACGGACACTGCAGCGAGCCCCAGACCGTGATCCCCTGCGCCCGGTCAAAGGCGGCGATCATCCCGTTATTTTCGATGTAAAGCTGCTCCTGCGCGCCCGTTGAATACTCGCCTTCCACGATGTAGTCAGCCTTCCCCCAAACGCCGTCGAGACTGTCTTTTTCGATCAGATAAGTTTTGAAGATGTTGTCCTGACCCCAAATAATTTCGGAACAGCGCTCGCTCTCTTCGATCGTGAAGATCGCAGGCAGAGGTTCGTAGTCGATCGAAATCGCAGCCACGGCTTGCGGAAGAAGATGGCGGTCGGGATGAGCCAGCAACAGAATCGGCTCTTCGGGATGGTTCACAACTTCACTTGCCAGGCAGGGCTGATCTTCGCCGATCAATGCGATACAGTTTTTCCCAGGAATATCTTTCGCAGAGACGACCACGAATTCATCCCATGCAATGCCCGGACCAAAGCTCATCTTCTTGATTCGCCCGCGCGGAATCTGGCTGCGAACGGTTGCTCCGAAGAGCATGTTCGGCAGAACCATGTCGTCGACGTACTTCGACTCTCCGGTTACTTTGTCGCGCCCTTCCTTGCGCGGAACCGACTTACCGATGATGCGCTCAGTGTTCATGGATTGATGTTCATCGATCAACGTTCATGGCTTAACGTGAGCGTTGCTAACTCCCACTTGACCCACGCCGGCGCAACGCGATGCGGGGATGGGATAGTGTATGACAGACGGAGGCGAAAATGGGCTGGAAGTCTTACCAGGCAGGATAGAAAAAGGTTATAGGGTCGATTGACGGCGCGCGATCGCTGCGTATTCCCGTCCATCGGCTTCACCCGGAAACTCTCCCGCGACGAACACCGGATTTGCTCGGAGATACGTAGCCATCACTACTCCCCGCATCGTTTCTCCTAGATAGGGCGAGACCGGATGCCGGTAATACAGTTTGTCTTCCGTCACAACGAATTCGCGCTCGGGATCAAACACGACGAAATCCGCATCATAGCCGGCTGCAATACGGCTCTTGTGCGCGTCGCAACCAGCCAGTCGGGCCGGGCCCGCGGACATCCACTTTGCAACGTCGATCAAGGTAAATCCACGTCTGCTGGCTTCAGTCCACACTAGCGGCAGCGCGACCGAAAGGCTTGCAATGCCGCCCCATGGGGTGCGGAAATTGCCTTCCGCAAGTCTCTTCATTGCCGGGGGACACGGCGAATGGTCGGTGACGATCATGTCAATCGTTCCATCTCGCAGGCCCTGCCACAATTTCTCGCAGTTCTCGCGGCTCCGAATGGGTGGAGCGCATTTGCTCATGGTTGCCCCATCGGCGATTTCTTCCGCTGACAGGTGCAGGTAGTGAGGGCATGTCTCCACGCTGATAGCAACTCCGGCCGCGCGTGCGGCGCAAAGTTCCGGCAGCGCCCGGCTGGTCGACAGATGGACGATATGCAGGCGAAAACCGTATTCGCGGCAGAGTGCGAGCATCAACCGGATCGCATCCAGTTCCGCCTCGTCAGGCCGCGACTGCAGGTAGGTTGAGTAGCGGCTCCAATCGGCATTGGTCAATGCATCAGTAGCGCGATCAATCGGGCCGGGCAGTTCTGCGTGCACCAGCAACGGCAGCCCCGTCCGAGCCACGTGTGGCAGCGTCGCGCGCAACTGCTGCTCCGTAACCATGGTGAAACCATCAATTCCGGGATCGACCAGAAAGCACTTGAAACCCGGCACACCGGCGACCGCGAGGGCTTCGATGTCGGCTTCGTTATCGTGAACCACTCCGCCCCAGGCCGCCCAATCGACGCGGCATTTGCCGTGAGCGGCCGCACGTTTGGCCTCGAGCGCAGCCACCGTGGTTGTTGCGGGAAGACAATTCAGAGGCATGTCAACGAGCATCGTGTATCCACCGGCGGCTGCGGCTCGTGTCGCAGTTTCGAAACCCTCCCACTCCGCGCGCCCGGGCTCGTTGATATGCACGTGAGAATCGACGAGGCCGGGAAGAATAGCCGCATCGCCGAAGTCATGAACTTTGTAGTTATCCGATACTTGATCCGGAGCAACGACATTCTGAATTCGCTCGCCCTTTACAAGGATGGCGCCCGGGCGAATTCCTTCGGGCGTGACCACGCGGCGAGAGACGAAAGTTTGCAACTCCAAAATGTCAGCTCCTCAGGTTTTGCGATTCCGTGCGATGAAAACAGCATTTTACGAAATTCCGCGTCCAGCTTATACTCGCTTCTCAGCGAAGCGGCTGCGAAAGAGTCCATGTCGACTGATTTGCGGGTTCGCGGGTTGCTGGCGCCGGCAACCCCTTGACGATTACGCGTCGATAGAGTCAATACATGGACAACCCTTTCATGGCTCGGGCCATTCAACTCTCGATTGACAACGTCCACTCTGGGCGCGGCGGGCCTTTCGGCGCCGTGGTGGTGAAAGACGGCGCCATTGTTGCCGAAGCCGCCAATCAGGTCACCTCAACCAACGATCCGACTGCACACGCGGAAGTCGCCGCCATCCGCGAAGCTTGCAAAAAGCTCGGTGTTTTCGACCTCGAAGGTTGCGAGATTTACACTTCCTGCGAGCCCTGCCCCATGTGTCTGGGTGCAATCTACTGGGCTCGCCTGTCGCGCGTTTATTTTGGCAACGGAGATGCCGACGCGTCCAGAATTGGATTCGACGATTCGCTGATCTACAGCGAAATCGCGCAACCGCATTCGCAGCGCAAGATTCCGATGATTCAGATGATGCGTGAAGAAGCGTTGGCCGCATTTCGTGCCTGGGAAAATAAGCCCAACAAAATCGAGTATTAGCTCGCTTCGATACGGGAAGTCGTACTCACGGGGGACGATTGATCGACAGCTATTTCAAACTCACCGAGAACCAGACCTCTGTGAAGCAGGAGATGCTGGGCGGCCTGACTACTTTCGTCACGATGGCCTACATCATCGTCGTGAACCCGCAGATTCTTGCCCAGGCCGGAATGCCGGTCGAAGGAGTGGTGTTCGCAACCTGCGTCTCGGCCGCGATCGCAACGCTGGTGATGGGGCTGTATGCCAACTATCCCATCGCGTTGGCGCCGGGAATGTCTCTGAACGCATACTTCACCTATTCAGTTTGCATTGCCATGCATGTTCCCTGGCAAACCGCGCTGGCGGTGGTCTTTTGTTCTGGCGTGCTTTTCCTGGTACTTACCGTAACGCGCGTCCGCGAACAGATCGTTGACGGCATGCCCGACTGCCTGAAGCATTCCACCGCGGCGGGAATTGGAATGTTCATCGCATTCGTAGGCCTGCGCAATGCAAAACTCGTGGTGGCCAATCCGGCGACGTACGTCGGGCTCGGCAGCTTCGCTGACAAAGAAGTGCAGACCGCCTGCTTCGGCCTTGTCTTGACGCTGATCCTGATGGCACGAAAACTCCACGGTGCTATCCTGGGTGGCATCGTCGGGACTGCATTAGTTGGAATGCTCCGCGGAATCACTCCGCCGCCATCGGCGATCTTCGCGATGCCGCATCCCTCGTCTACCTTCTTAAAGCTCGACTTTCGCGGCGCCAGCCATCTCGGCTTGCTCGAGATCCTGTTCGCATTTCTGTTCGTCGACCTCTTCGATAACGTCGGCACTCTTGTGGGAGTATGCGAACAAGGCGGCTTCGTCAAAGACGGCAAGATCCCCCGGGTAGGCCGCGTTCTGGTTGCGGATGCCGTGGGAACCATCGTCGGCTCCTTAACGGGAACGTCCACTCTGACGAGTTACATCGAAAGCGCCGCCGGAGTCGCTGCCGGGGCTCGCACCGGATTGAGCAACGTCGCAGTTGCCGCGCTCTTTATGCTGGCCACGTTCTGCTCGCCACTAGCCAAAGCGATTCCAGCTTATGCGACTGCTCCGGCGCTGATTCTAGTTGGAGTTCTGATGACACAATCGATCGCGCAAATCGCCTGGCAGGATCTCAGCGAGGCGGTTCCGGCGTTTATCACCATGGTGGCCACGCCGCTTACATTCAGCATCGCAACCGGACTCAGCCTCGGTTTGATTTCCTATACCGTTGTGAAAATTGCCTCCGGAAAGCTCCGCGACATCAACGCGCTCATTTGGATTCTCACCATCCTGTTTATTCTGCGCTACATTTATTTGGCAGCCGCTTAGCGAGTGCCCGCTGGAGCGGTTTTTTCAGGCCGGATTAGTAGCGCCAGCCTCGGGAAGAGAAAAAGGCCAGCCGCGTCATCGATGACGTTCACCTGACAGGTATAAAACCCGGGCTTGAGAGAGCTGAGCGGCAGTTCGAGTTGAAAGACCCCGGCCTTGCGGTCACGGGCATTTAGCTCATTCAACTCAACGAGGGAGCTTTCGAACACCTTAGTTTTTCCGCGGAAAAACGCAACGTTCGTCAGCAGATGAATGCCAGGCTTTAAGGCACCGGCCTCGGCCGTGCCGGACGCACCGGCTCGAGCCGGGTCATAAACTTCGTAGTACAACCGCAAATGTTGTCCCGATGAGAAGACGTGCGTAACGTTCGGAATAATCTCGGAGCCGTCGCGAACCAGCGGGCTAAGCGTCGACCCTTTCTTGGCGGGCTCAAGCTGGCTCGCGAGGACAATCGAACTCATCTTCAGCGGCTGCGTTTTGAGATCTGGGACGTCCAGGTCGGTTTCGAACGATCCCATGCGTCCGGTCTGATTTTCCCTCACGACAAATTTCAGGTGAAACTTGCCGGGAGGCAGGCTCAGCCCCGTGTCATACTGCACATTTTTCTTCTGCACTTCTGACGCAGTATCCACGGCAAGCTTGACCGTGTCGCGAATCTGAGTAGCGGCGTGATGTTGGCCGTCGGTTACGACGCCGATGACATCGAGCGTTGCCTTATCGCGATCGCTGCTGCGCGTGAACGGGATTTCCGACCCCGGCACCACCAGCGAAATCGGAATGTAAAATTTGTTCGCCTCCAGGCGAAAGTAGGCAGTGTTCAGATACAACGGCAAGTCGGTCGTGGGCAACTCGGAAGCGAGTTCCTCCTGCAGTTGAAGCTCCTTGTCCTCCTTGGTGGAGTGTTTGTAATCCGCCGGCGCGTAGTAGCCGCGACGGAAGTCAACCTTCACGCCGGGAACATTGACCTTCACAGAGATGCGGCGATAACGCCCGTCCCGTGCGGGATTCGTGCTGCGGTAGCCGACCAGATAGTAGGTCGATGTATCCTGCTGTACTCCCTTGAAGACCTGGCCGAAATCATTGGAATCGAGAAAGGCGCGCCCGCCGGTATCGCTGGCGAGCGTGACCAGAGTTTCCTGCGTGGTGAAGTTGGAATTCAAGGCGCTGATTGTGGCTTGGCCGGAATATGCGGAAGTGCCGCGCAGGCTGGCATTCTGCGCCTCTCCGCCAGCAACGAGCGCCTGCAGGCCGCGCAGATCCATGGTGTAGATCGCAAGGTTCGCCCGCACCGCGGCGTTTGTGGCTGCGCGCAGCTCAGACTGATTTTCGATTCCCGTGCGATCCATTCCGCTGGAGAAATAAATCAGCGATTTTTTCTGGTCGAGGTGAGAAAGTTTTTCTGCTACCGAGCGCAGAGCCTCGAGCCGCCGGTCGGTGTTGAAAATGTTGTATTCGGTGTCGTCTGCCGTGAACGCCTGACCCGTATCCTGCGTTCCTTCGGTGGTGCCGGTGGTGCCTTCCTCGAAACCCTGGCCGCTGCCCGTGCCGAATGCCTGTAGTTGCTTCTTGAGTAGGTCGTGATCGGCTGTGAAGTCCTGATTGACCAGCAGCGCGCTGCCTAAGGAAACGATCGAGACCAAGTCCGCCGGGGCCATCTGGGTGTCGACATAGTGTTCGGCGGAGTTGATGGCGCGATCGATCTCGTCCGGCTCCATCGCGGAGAGATCAAAGAATAAAACGATAAGGCGACGATCTTTAAATTGATTCGCCGCGCCGGAAGCCGCCGCAGGCGCCGCTTCCGCAGGGTTGGCCGGTTGCGCTAGCGGGCTCGCTAAAGCCTTCGCCTGCGCCACGTCTTGATTTGCTACCGCGTCGATGTCTTCCACGTCGAACGAGACAACTTTCTGCGGCTTGTTGTCTTCCAGAATCGTGAAGTCGGTCGGCTTCAGGCCGCGAACGAAATTTCCATTCTTGTCGCGGACCGTCACATTCACCAGCACTAAATCGGTCTGCACCCGAAATGTGTAGTCCGTAGGCTGTTGTTGCTGCGCGGGCAGGGAGGAACCCAAGAGCGCGAACTGCAGCAACGTCGCCACAAGCCTGCCGGCCCATCGGTTAGGAATGGAAGTCATGGTAGTTCCCCCCTCAAAAGCGGAACCTGGCCGTCATCGTAATTTGCCGCATGGCGCCAATCGCCGTGACGCGGCCGAATGTCGGCGATGTCACCGACGCATCAATCGACGAGTAATTCGGGATGTTGAAAACGTTGGTCGCCTGAGCTCGAAATTCCAGCACGCGCGATTCGTTGAGCGGGATGACCTTGGTGAGCGCCATGTCAAACACTTTGCTGCCCGGGCCGATGATGCTGTTGCGGCGCGCGTTGCCGTACTGTCCGGCTGGCGCAGCGGTGAACGCCGCAGTGTTGAACCATTCGCTGATCGAGGGATGCGACAGCTTAACGGATTGTCCGGGCACGACGTCCGGACGCAACGTACCGTTCGTGCCGCCATTAAGCTCGTTGGCGTCGCCGACAAATCGAGGAGTAAAGGGAAGTCCGGTGGCAAAGGTCCAGTCGCCGCTCCACTGCCAATCGCCCAAGATGGCGCGCATCGGAGTATTCCCATTGAGCCAGCGTTTGTCGTGGCCAAACGGCAGTTCCCATAAATAGTCCGCGGTAAATCGCTGAGTCTGGTTGAAGCTGGAGAGACCGCGCTCCGCCGAAAGATCAAAGGGATTCTGAGCCACACTGTTTGCGCCGCTGCCTGCCGACGCACTCGCGCCTCCGCCAGCAGCGCCGGTGCCGCCGGCTCCTAGCCCCGCGCCGCCCGAGCCCGAAGTAGCTCCTCCTCCGATGGAAGATGCGTCATCGATCGACTTCGAAAACGTATAGAGTCCGCCGATCAAAAACCCATTCGCCAAGCGCTTGCGCAAACGCACAGATCCCGCGTTGGCCTCCAAGTCGCCGACGGAATTTTCAAAGGTGAATGCTTGCACGTTCGGAATTCGAATCTGAATGCCCGATGACGTTATCGTACGGTTGGGTGCTTCCAGAATGTCGAGATTCGTGCCCTTGGTTCCCGTGTAGTCGATGTTGAGCAACAACGTCGGACGTAGCTGCTGCTGAATATCCAGATTGCGGATCTGCACATAACCGAATCGATAATTCGGATTCACCGCGTAGCTGTTGGTGGTGACGCCCGGGGTCGGTAGGGGAAAGCTAGCTAGCGTGAGGTCACCGGCGGTAGGCGGAATTCCTCCAGAGGATGTTGTGACTGGAAGCGGTTGAATGTTCGTCTCTGCAGTGGAAAACGGAGGTTGGAATGCCAGTTGCTGCGCAATGGTTTGATAAGCGCCTGTGTTGTAGTTGATGCCATATCCGCCACGCACCACAGTCTTGGAAAATGGTTTCCAGGCGAATCCGATGCGTGGCGCGAACCCTTTGCGATCGGGACGAACCAGGCTGGCCGGCAGGCTGCCACTGTAAGGCCCGGGTTGTCCCGGTGTGACGACCGCGACAAACGGAGTGTTCAGGGCGGGATTCAGCACTGCCGGCGAGAGATCAAGATTCGCAATTAAATTATTTTCTTCCGTCAGCGGCGAGACGTATTCGTACCGGACGCCGAGGTTCAGTGTGAGATTTCCGCGAAGTTTCCACTCGTCCTGTAAATACAAGTCCCAATAATTTCCATGAAAGTGATAGTTATCCTGTCCGTACTGCACCGCCGTCGTCTGCGGAAAGCCGAGCAGGAAATCGGCAAAGTCGTAACCTGTCCCCGGCATCTGCGTCGGTGGATTACTCGGCGTGCCGGGAATCAGTTCCGACGTGTTGTAGCCAGAGAAGCTGAACGAACCGCGCGCGTTGCTGCTGGTTTCTGTATTGAGCTGAACCCGGCGGAAGTCGCCACCCCAGCGCCAGGAGTGCTTGCCGTGCGTCCAGACCGCATTGTCTGAAAATGTGTAAGTCTGGTTGCGCAGGAGCTGCGGCTTCACGTCCGAAAGGCTGTTGAAATTGCTGAACGAAAGACTGGGTAATCCCCAGTCAAATGGATTGGTGGAAACTCCGGTGATTCCTAGCGCGCTGTCGATGTCATCGTTGAAGGCGTAGAGATTCTGTGTGCGCGTGCGGCTGCGGTTGAAATCGAAACGCACGGTGTTGGTGAGCTTGCCGACGCTCTTCACCCAGCCCAGGGGCACGTCAAAACTGCGAACATTGGTGCTGCCGCCGACGCTCGGAAACGGATTCGTAATGTTCGAGTTCGATCCGTGGTAGTGAAAGCCGAACGTCAGATTGTTGCGCGGGGCTCCGCGCCCACCGCCTCGCCGCCCGCCCGCAGGCGCGGCGCCTAACGTGTGATTGACGCGCACGTTCAGGTCGTCGCTATCGCTGGTAGTGGACGTCACGTAGTGAAAATTCTGATAATCTCCCGACGCCGGCTTGAGATTCGGTATAGGAATGTATTGCAGCAATCCTGCCGCGACAGGGTTGATCTGCGGGATCGAATCGTTTGGGAAGAGCGTGTTGGTCGCAGGATTGTAAATCTCGACTGTTTGCCCCGTTCCAGCCCCCGACGTGTATTTGGTTTGCGAGAAGATTCCTTCCCGCTCCTGCATTGTGGGCACCGTTGAAAATTGGTCAAACGGGTTCTCCCCGCGCTTGCCGTTGTAATTGACGAAGAAAAATGTCTTGGTGCCGCCGTGATAGATCTTAGGAATGTTGAGCGGCCCGCCAATGGAGCCGCCGAAGCTATTCTGCAAATATCCCGGCTTGCTCGCGGGTTCGCCGAGCAGCGCATAAGGCGCAGCATTGAGCGCCGCATCGCCGATGCCGTAGTAAATCGATCCGTGCGGATGATTGATGTCAAAGCCGCGGCGCCCGGTAATGGTCATGGCTCGGCCGTTGCCGCCGCCGCCGAAGCCTCCTCCACCGCCGAATCCGCCACCGGCCCCGAACCCGCCGCCATTTTGCCGCGCGTCGTTGATGCGCTGCTGCAGTTCGTCTCCGCTCATTGAGTTAAGGGAATTGGAACTGTTCCCGGAAACCGCAATCGATTCCGTGGCGCTGTTCGGATCAATCCCCGGGACAGGCATGCCCGGGGGCACGACATCGCTGATCGCGCTTCCGCCGGCATCCTGACCGGCTGCGCCTTGCAGCGCCGAAAGGCTCTGAAATCCGCGCTGAGCTGTAGCCGGCCCTGCCGGCCTTCGAGGCGGAGCGGCCGCCTCGTGTGTGCGCGATTGCAGCGTCAATTCAAAGTTCGCCTGCACGTTCTGGTGGTCGGCGTCGACGATCACGTCGTGTGAGCTATTGGCGAACGCGATCATCTGCACCCGCACGGTGTAAGAGCCATAAGCCGGAACTGCGGCGGAATAGCTGCCGTTCACATCAGTCCAGATGGAAATCTTCTGATCCGGCGAGGCGACCGAAATCAAAATGGCTGCTCCCGGAATCGGCATGTTTCCTGACTTCACGATGCCATGAATCGTTCCGCCCGCCGGTTGTGTCGACTGAGGTTGCGTCGTGGGCTGAGGTTGGGTGGGTTGGCTCTGTGCGGGCTCACTCTGCGCGCGTGCGCAATCGAAGGCGAGAAACAGCGCCAAGCCCATTAGCAGAGCCCTGAAAGCCACACCGCTCGATGCGATCATGAACCTTGGAATCATTAGCCTCTCGGCGCTCCATTCCTTTGGATGCAGCCTCGGATGCCATGATGATAATTGGACCGCGACGAGGCCAAGGTAAAGTTTTGTCTGTTAATGATCGACTGAGATTGATCCTTCGGCACCGAGGTAAAGTTTCGTAAAAGTAGCAGTTTTAGCAGAACTCAGGGGCCATAATGTGGTTCATACCAACAGACCCGAATTCACAGGAGGAAATATCATGCTCAAACATAATTTGCTTACGCTCGTGCTGGCTGGCGCGGTTTGCGCGGCCGTACCTTTTGTTGTCGCGCAAGACAGCGGCAGTACCCCACCGCAATCCGCTCCCTCGGGTGCTCCGCCGGAACACGGGCGTGGCGGCCATTTCGATCCTGCCCAGCGAACGGAGAGGCTGACCAAAGAACTGAAGCTCACTTCCGATCAGCAGCCCAAAGTGCTGGACATCTTGAAGTCGGAACAGTCGAAAATGCAGGACCTGCGGTCCGATTCCTCGGTCTCACAGGACGATCGCCGATCGAAGATGATGGACATTCACAAGGCGTCCGACGACCAGATCCGGGCGCTTCTGGATGCCAACCAACAAAAGAAATTCGACGAAATGCAAAGCAAGCGCGGACAGTGGCAGGGACATCATGGACAGGGTGAGAGCGCGCCGCCCCCGCAGCAATAATTTAAGAGGACTCCCGACGATGCCGCTTTCGAGCGGGCGCAGCGAGAGCGGCTCGCCGGGAGTCATTGACAAGCCTTCGCCCGCAGCCGCTTCTTGAGAAGTCTCTCGTCAGCCGGCGCTCGATCCCGCAGGTTTCTAGTGCAAGGGAAGAATTCGCGATAGAATCTTGGCCGAGCCCGGAGGCTGGCTGTGAGGGACAAAGCATGAGGGACAAAGATTGCGAGGTTTTCAAGAACGTAGCCCGCGAAAAAAATGTCTGGTTGCTCGCCCGGCTGACCAATCCCAAGTCGCTCAAATGGGCCGACGAGAAACTCCGCGGGAATGACAACTACATTCCCAAGCCGATTTCATGCAAGGCTAAGACCGCCAACAACGATACCGACGTCCGCTATCAGATTGCCGGCCTGGTAGCCGATCCCTACCACCATTGCGACAAGTTCGACCGGCCCGACGCAGCCATGAAGTATTGGGATGAATTCTCGACGGCCCTTCTGGCGCAAGATTACGAGCAAACCGGGGCCGGCAGAGACGGTTACTCGGTAGATATCAAGCCAGAATCTCAGCACTACTTTTGCGCGCAGCGCGACGGCAAATACATTCACGCCGACTATGATCTGCTCGATATCATTGACGCCGACAATCCGCGAGTCAACGAGATCATCGAGAGCTTCCTCGACGGCGCTCATCACAACTACAACCCCCGTTTCCCGGAAATCCAGCGAGTGCTGAACACAAGAATGGACACTCCGATGGTGCAGCACGGTGGCGAGGCCCAGTTCACCTATCTATCGGAGCAACCGATCCATGTATTCTTCCCCAGGGTCGGGCCGAACGGCGAGGATTACAGCCAGTGCGATCCCATCATCTGGCTCAACAAGCTCACGGCTGAGCGCTGGTACCAGGATTGGTTTGGCGGCAGGCAAGCTGCCAGGCCTTCCCCGGCTTCCGCTCCGCGCCGGCAGTACGCCACGCCCGCGCAAGTGATTCCGGTGGACTTCAATAAGAGGCAGAGGCTTTAGCCGACTTTAGCGGACAAATGAAGCGACACGTTTTCGATCAAGCCCGCGCTTTATCGATCATTTCCTCCCAGATGCCCTTCGATCGAAGAATCAGTTCAACCGCTTCGCGAACCGCGCCGTGTCCCGCGAGGGCTGTGGTCGTGTAGTGGGCCGCATTTTTTGTCTCCGGCACGGCGTCGCCCACGGCGACGGCCAAGCCAGCGCGTCGCATGAGGGGAATGTCCGGCAGATCGTCGCCAATGTAGGCGACCGCGGAATCCGGCACGCCTGCCTTTCGCAGGATCTCTTCGTACGCCGGCATTTTCACCGGCTGCTTCATGTAAATAAATTCCATTCTCATTTCATGGGCGCGGCGCAGCAGTGCTGCACTTTCGCGTCCCGTAATGCAACCGGTGCGCAATCCCGCGGTCTGTGCCAAGGTCAGGCCCTGGCCATCATGAGCGTCAAACGTCTTGATTTCGAGGGCGGATCCGTCGGCTTGCGAGAGCAGGGTTACTCCGCCGTCTGTCATGGTGCCGTCCACATCCATGAGTAGCAGTCTGATTTGCGCAGCGCGCTTCTTGAGTGCGGGCGAGATCTTGCGAGAACGGACCAAGGAAGCCTCCAGAAAATGCTAGGACAGTCTAAGGCAAAAGCCTTGTGGATCGCTTGCCGATCGGCTCGTTACACTTCGCCGGAGCTAGTCCGAATTGCGCGGGGCCTCGACTCCGATCGCCGACAAATTATTTTGCATACCCGGCGATGGTTATGAGCATCTGTTTGTAAGGAGGAATGATAACTTATGAGCGCAGTCGCAGCCCCGGAAGTAACCGCTACCACCACTTGGAACATCGATCCGGTTCACTCGAACGCCCAGTTCAAGGTCAAGCACATGATGATCTCGAACGTGAAGGGCGAGTTTACGACCATCACCGGCAAACTGGAACTGAACGGTTCCGACATCAGCAAGTCGCGAGTCGAGGCATCTATCGATGCAGGATCCATCAACACGCGCGAGGCGCAGCGCGATGCGCACCTGAAGAGCGCCGATTTCCTGGATGTGGAAAAATTCCCTAGCTTGACTTTCAAGTCCGCACGTATCTCGAAAATGAGCGTGGACGAGATTGCGGTAGAAGGCGATCTTTCGATCCACGGCGTCACTCGCAACGTGGTCTTCGACGTCGAGGGGCCAAGCGCTCCCATCAAGGATCCTTGGGGCAACACGCGCATTGGCGTCTCCGCCAAGACCACGATCAATCGCAAAGATTTCGGCTTAACCTGGAACGCGGCTCTCGAAACGGGAGGCATAGTGGTGGGCGAAGAAGTCCACATCACGCTGGACGTCGAATTCGTCAAAGCGTGATTGAGATCCTAGCCTCCAGAATATAGCCAGCCCCTGCCTTTTTACTGTGGGCCGCCCTCCGGGGCGGCCTTGCTTTTTTGCGGCGTGCGGGCTGGCGGTGCTAGACTGCGCAAATGGCTATCAAAAAGAAAAGCAAGAAAAAGGCGTCGACAGCGAAGAAAACTGCCGGCAAGAAAGCTAAGGGCGCGCGGAAGCGGGTGACTCCGAAGAAATCGTCCAAGAAGAAGCTCGCCCCGAAGAAAGCCGCGGCGAAGAAGAAGAGCACGAAGCAGGCCGCTGGAGGGCAGGCTATTGGCGTTGTCTTGAATCAAGCACTGAAGAAACGGCCGGCGCGGAGTGCGCGAGCGTTTTCACGCGAAATAAATGAACCCCTGCCCGGCTCTGGAGATCTACAAGGCCTGTCTAACGCCGAAGATGCCGATTCGGAGAGCGTTGACGAATTGCTCGAGGAAGGGAATGCGTTCGAGGCTGGCATTGTGTCGGGCGTCGAAGAAGCCGGGGAACGTGATGGAAGGGAAGTGCACACACGCGAAGTTCCAGAAGACGACGTTCCCGCCGAATACTTGGATAATGAAGACTAACAGCGAGCGTCCCATCCCTGAAGCCGGTCCCTGATCCTATAGAACCTGATCTCGCAGGATACGAATGGTTGACTCAAATCGAGTTCCATCTGGCGTGATCAATCCGCCCGCGGGCGATGCGAACATTCCGGGCGGGCTCGATCTGCGCACGTATCAGGGATTGAAGAACGGCATCCATCGCTACCTGCTGGACAAGGTTGATCTCGAGAAGATTTTCACTCCCGATGATCAAACCCGGCCGCAAGTGTTTGCACTCATCCAGGAAGTGGTGTCTCGCATCAACGCGCCGTTCAGCGGCCCAGAGAAAGAGCGTCTCGCACTTGAGATTCTGGAAGAAGTGTTTCGCCTGGGCCCCTTGGAGCCGCTGATGCAGGACCCCACCGTCAGCGACATTCTGATCAATGGGGCCAAGGAAGTTTATGTCGAGCGGGCTGGAGTGCTGGAAGAAACCAAAGTGATCTTCAAGGACGACGCGCACTTGATGCGCATCATCCAAAAAATTGTCGGCGCCGTCGGACGCCGCATCGATGAATCTTCGCCGATGGTCGACGCTCGTCTGGCCGACGGATCCCGCGTGAACGTGGTCGTCCCTCCGTTGGCGATTGACGGCCCTCATCTGTCAATCCGCCGTTTTGGACACACCCCTGTCACTGAGGATGACCTTTTGGCGAATCAGACTTTGACACCGTCCATGCTGGGGCTGCTGAAGCTTGCTGTCGCCGCGCGATTAAACGTCGTGATTTCCGGCGGAACGGGCGCTGGCAAGACTAGCCTGCTGAACGTCCTCTCCGGCTACATTTCCGCGAAGGAACGCATCGTCACCATCGAAGACTCGGCCGAATTGCAACTGAAGCAGCGGCACGTGGTCCGACTCGAATGTCGCCCCCCCAACGCGGATGGCAAGGGAGCGATTCACGCCCGGCAACTCGTCATCAACAGCCTGCGCATGCGCCCCAACCGGATCATCATCGGTGAAGTGCGGGGCGAGGAGGCGCTCGACATGCTGCAAGCCATGAATACCGGGCACGACGGATCGCTCACTACGATTCACGCCAACACTCCCCGAGACGCGCTGTCTCGCATGGAGACCATGGCCATGATGGCGAACCTGAACATTGCCGAACGAGCGATTCGAAAACAGATTACGTCGGCCATCAGCCTGGTTCTTCAAGTAGCCCGCTTCAGCGACGGGACCCGCCGGGTCACCCAGATCACCGAAGTGACCGGCATGGAGTCGGATGTGATCTCGCTGCAGGATCTGTTTGTATTCGAAAGGCACGGAGTTTCTGCCGACGGCCGAACCCTTGGAGTTTTCGCGGCCAGCGGCGTCAGACCGAAGTTCGCCGAAACACTGAAAGCAGCGGGATTTGACCTGCCCGCCAACATGTTTGATCTACCCGGCAGCCGCCGAAGGTGATGGCGCGAAGTGACGCAGCCTCGAAGCCGGAGTCGATGGCCGCGTCGAGCGTTACCCCAGCCGCGCGTAGAGTTGGAAGGGTGCCCAGTAAAAGGGATTCTGAAAATCGCGATTGTGTAGCAGGGATAGCTTGGCGGCGCGGAGAGCGGCATCCGGCGGCGCGCCCTTTTCGAGTTCGTCGTAGAACTTGTCCATGAGTTGCTCGGTGGACGCGTCCGATGCGTCCCACAAAGCGGCGATCACGTTGCGGGCGCCGGCTCGAAGGAAAGCCCATGAAAGTCCGACCAGGCCTTCGCTCGAGTAGGGGGGCTCGCCGGCGCTATAGCAGGCGGAGACTGTCACGAGTTGGGACCGCAAGGGATGTTGCTTGTGGTAGGTGATGATGTCGCGCGCGTAGAGCTTGAACGAGTCGTCTTGCGTACTGCTTTTAGAAAGCACGATCATCGAGTCGAGAGGGCTGAGCCGGTTGGATTTGCCATGGGCGGTGAAATGGATATAGGAAAACTGCTCGGGACGGCTGGCGAAGTACCCGGCCGGCGTCGCTTCCTCGCGCGTTAATAGCCTTTCTTTCGAAGCTGGAAAACGTCGGGCGACATCCTCCATTTGCTTTGTGGCTTGGGCAAGTTCGGGATACTCTTTGTTGGGTGCGACGCTGTTGCCGATCAGAAGCAGGCTGCGCCCGCTTCTCTCGTTGCCGCCCACATGCTGGTAGCCTCGTCCGCCGGTGCCTGCCAATGCGCCCAAAACCCTTAGCGAACTGGCGTTGGCCACGGTCGCGTCTTCAATCCAATAGTGAAGCTTCGGTCGGGACGGACTTGTCTCAGACCGCTTGGCTTCAGGAACAAGAAGCGTTTCGAAGTTCAGGTTATTCAGGCTGCCGTCGAGAATGAGGAACACCTTGGGCTGCTTTTTCAGCAAGGATTCCGCGGGCGCAAGCAGCATCCGATACAGCAACGGGCCGTCCTGGTCGGCTGAGGCAAGAACATCTTGCGGTCCCGCGAGAGCCTGCCGATATCGCTGCACGACCGCATCGATTTGCGAACCGGGTGGAAGAGTGAACAGCCCGGTTTTCTGCGGCGTGATGGCCCACAGATACGATTGCTTCTCGCCGAGCCAATAAAAAAGAATGGTGCCCCGGGCTTGCCGGGCGATCTGCTGTGGGTTCAGAGCCGGAGGTCCAGCGGCGGCGCCGTTGGCCAACAATCCCAATCCTTCGGTTAGGGTGCGGGCACGGCTGAAGTCGGCCCAGCGCAGCGCGTCTTCCGTCTTTTTGTTCTCGACAAGGAAATGGACGTAGTCGTCATAGACGTGCCGGGAGTTGTTGGAAAAAGGCAACTTCGATTCATCACGCTTGAGTGCCGATCGGGAGCCTTCAATGGTTTTGAGAGCTATTTGATATTCGCGATCGGCGGCAGCGGAGCGACCTTGATCTTCATAAAGTCTCGCGCGCGCATATTCGGCACGAAATTTCAGCGATGCGTTTGCCTTCGGATCGCCTTCGACCTCACGGAAAATTCGATCCGCTTCGGTTGCGTCGTGCGACTGCGCTGCGATCAGGCCCTTGACCAGGAGGGAATAAAGTTCTCCCAAACGATCCTTATCGGCATGTGCCATCTCGAAGGCTTTGTCGGAATACTGCCGCGCTTCGTCCAATTCGCCGCTCTCAACCGACACAAGAGCGAGAGCGCGGTAGGCGTCATGAATGGCTTCGGGGCCACGTGTCTTGTTGGCCAGGTCCAGGGCTTCTCGATACGATTGTTTGGCACCTGCAAGGTTCCCCCGGCCCGCGTAGACATTCCCGGCGGCCGTGAGCCAGGTCAACTGGGCGGTAACGTTGCCTGTGCGACCGGCGAGCGCCGCGGCCTCCACTGAAAGCTTCAGCGACTTTTCCGTATCGCCGAGATAGTAGTACGCCCAACCGAGATTGCCGAGGGCTCCCTGGGCAACGCCGTCACTGCCCAAGATTGTTGATCTGCGATAGGCGGAATCCGTCAAATCTATGGCCTCGTCGAAATGCTGCTCTCGGAGAGAGATCAAGCCGAGGTTCAAGAGAGAGGTCACCTCAAGAAACGGCTTCTTGTGGGAATACGCGAATTGAAGAGATTGCTCGAAGAACTGCTTTGCGGCTTCAGTCTGGCCACTCTGTAGGGCCAGAAGGCCGCGGGCCCGGGTCACATCGCCGCAAGTTGTCTGGGGCGAATCATGGCAGATTTGGGCTGCCTGCGAGAGCTTTTCCTCCGCCTCGGGGAACTTGTGCAGACGGCCAAGCGCTGCTCCTTCGATTGCTAGTGCTTCGACGTGTGAGTCTTCGTCGATAGGCTGGATTGGCTGCGAATCAAGGGTCGTCAGAGCCTGCGCATACATTCCCTGCCACAGGAGAGATTGGGCCTCTAAGACTCTGAACTTCGAGGCTAACGCGGGATTCGAATCACGAAATCGGGCGCATTGCTGATGAGCCTGGACCTGGCACTTCTCCAGGTCGCCGCGCACAAATACCTGATACACGTGTTCGTAGGCAGCCTCCGGGCTCTCCCGATGAGCACAGGCTAACCCGGCAACTGCCATCAATAACAGAAAAGACGAACCTAAGGCTGTGTTTGTCCGTTGCCCGTAACGCCGGCGCCGCTCGTCTTTCCCGAACCTGGGCAGCCCAACACCATGTCCAGCATGTTCAGCTTGAAGTAATTGCTGTGGCTCGGCGGAGTCTGGGAGCCATCGCCTTTCCAGCGCGGGTGGTCGACGGAGTCGCTGTCGCCGCTTTTGATGCCCACTTCGAGCTCGCCCAGATAAACGGTGCCAAAGTCGCGAATAAAGATGGCATTCCCGAAGGTGCGGACTCCGGGAATCTCGACCGGCAGCGTGATCTTTTTGACCAGAGAACATCGCAGCTTAGGATAGCCGTTCTCGCCGCTGTTCGGCCAACTGTTCGCATCATCCTTGGCCCGTCTCTTGAGATCGTCAATATAAGTGATCTCGGCACGATACTTCTTCTCCAGGCTTTCAGGAAGGTCGTCGGACTCGACGATGCCATCCAATTGCCCATGCACGCTATCGAGAAAGCCACCATCCTGCAGATAGGAGCGGTCGCCTGCCGGCTTGGGGCCGCAGAAGGTGAGATCAAGTTCCACCTCGACGGGATAGCCGCCGATGCGCAGGTTCTCAAAGCGAGTGCCGAGAAAGTTTACGCGGGGCACGTGGCCATTCACCATGGGATGCTGCGTGGAGAGCTGCGCCACCACGCGATCGGCGGTGACAATATCTTCCACGTTGTAGCCCTCGAGCGCCGCGGTAGAAAGCGTGACCCAGCCGGCGTGATCGTTGCCAAAGACGTCAGTTTTCTGATGAACGAAAGCGCCGGCGACGCGCGTATGTCCGCGCTTGAACGAAATCAAACCCTCAATGTTGGTCTCGCCCACCGATTGGGTGAAGAGGCCTTCGCGCCGAGTGTGCTCTAGAACAACGCGACCGTATTCTTCAATCGGCTGCTGCACCGGCTGCGTGAGTTCGCCTTTGAGTATGTAGGCTTCAGCGTGATAGATGTGGTATCGCTCCAACACAGAGCCCGGGTTCGAAAGCGTTTGAGGGTCAGCGGCCATTGATCGGTTCCTCTCAGTGGGCATCGTTGGTATCATTTCCGAATTTCAATTCGAATGAGCCGCGACCAACTTCCTTGCTTTCCCCGGTGGCAGCAATGCCGCGTACGACCAACGAATACATGCCGGCTTCGCGCTGCGCACCCGGCACCTGGAGTGGATACTGATCCTGCCTAGGTGAAGTGTCTGGCGCAGATGAAGGAATGGCGAGCGACCATTCGAGCTTTCCCGCGGGATTATACAACTCTGCGACATGCCGTGGGTAGCCATCCGCTGAAATCCTGGTCCAAAGCATAAAGGCTTCCCCAGGACGGATGGAGACTACCTGGCCGGCTCCCCAGCTGCCAACCTCTACAAAAGCGAAAGGCATGACCCGCGGCGTGTTCAAGGCCGACCGCAGCTGCGGATAAGTGACCACGTTCTGGTAGCCGACCACGACCAGCAGCGCGGCCATGACGGGTATGGCGAACGCCGGCTTAAACATCCCAAACAGAGCCGTGAGCCCTCGCGGTTTTGCCGGGACAGGGGTTGGTGCGCGGCGGCTGGCGCCCGCAGGTTCATCCGCCAGCAAAACCCTGCTCTGCTCGACGAACAAAGCCCCAGCGCGCACGTCGAGCGCGCAATCCGGGCAGTCAAAAAAGTGCTCTTCAAATCCCTGGCGAGCGTCGGCGTCGAGTTCGCCGAGCAGGTATCTTTCCGTCATTCCTTGACGAGCCACCACTTCGTGGTCCATCGCGCGATGTCCCCCTCTTTAGATAGTGATCCGGAGCGCTCAGGCGTTTCATCGCCTAGGCGGAACTGCGCTCTTGCGCGTCATTTGCCAGATCTTTGTTTTTATCTTGATTCTCGTCTTTGTCCTTTAAATACAGGGACTTGAACGATTGCTTCGCACGGTGCAGCAACACCCGAAGATAATCCCGGTCGACCCCGAAGTTGCGGCACACTTCGTCCTTGTCCCGCTCCTCGAAGAAAATCTCGCGGAGCACGCGCCGGTCTCGCTCGGAAAGCTGGTCCAGAACCTCGCGAACCTTCTTCTCCGTTTCCTTGGCCGTCAGCAGGCTGAGCAAATCGGTGCCTTTGGCGGGAAACTCCCGTTGTTGGTCATCATCGAGGGAATCGAGCCGGGAGCCAAACCGGTAATGCTCAAGCAAAACGTGGTTGCAAATGGAGATGACAAAAGACCCAAGGCGCTCGGGTTGCAGGATTCTTCCGTCCCGCAGCGCCACAAAGAATCGAGCGAGAGTTTCCTGGCGGACATCTTCGATGGCGTCTTGCGATTTGAGGCGGGAGCGCAGCTTGATCTGGATCAGGGCGCCGAAATAGGCGCCGAAATGCTCCTGAGCGCGGAAGTCCCCGGCGCGCAGGCGATCCAGATAAGTCTGATCGAAGGATTGGAATTGCAAGGACTTGCCTCGCGGACCCGGGAATGACAACAAGTGTAGCATCGGGGTCGACGGGCTGCGGTCATTTTCCGGGCTGAGTGCGGGCAAGGGCGGGCGCTTGAGAGTGACACATCGGCTATGCGTCTGCGCTGTGGGCGCGATGGAGCGAGAAGTACGCACGGAAAGCGGAACTCCTTCGAGGGAAAGCCGGACTTCATTGGGTTGAAGCTACCAACTGTGGCAGCGAAAACGGTATGAACCGAAAACCTGAATGAAGTGCCGGAGTCGGCCTCCCCCGAGTCGACTCCGGCCTTCTGTCGGATCCCAACCAAGTGGTTGCATGATTGGAGCCCAAAACTGTGGGTGCAATCGCCCTACAGCGCGATCATGGCCACTACCGGTATAGTGCACGGACCTGCCGGATCGTTTCACGTCCGTTGCTGATATTTAGTTTTTCTGCATTTCGATGAACATTTAGCGGACTTCCGGCACGAAACGCACAAACCTTGGTCACTGGCTCGGTTTAGGTACGAGCGTGTCCGCGGCACGTCCGGTGAGCGTACCGCACTCGTCGCAGAGGTCCGCCGTCCCTCCCTTGCCTTCTTCCACTGTGAAAATGCGGTCTACCGCTGAGAGTTTCAGCTGTTGCACCGATCCACTAGGCCAATGGATCTCGACATTATCTACAGTAGCGGCGTCGCCCAGCCCGAAGTGAACGCGGAAGTCATTGGAAGAAAGATAACTGCCGCCGCTGAGCACGTCGCCGCGTTGCCGCACGCCGCCGCTCGTCAGATACACGGTGGCGCCGACGGCATCGCGTGGACTCTTTGGGCCTCCAACAAGTTTCAGTTCAACCCAGTGATGATGATCGGGGTTCACATTGCGCAGGAGCACTGGAACGGAATCGACTGCGTTGACGACGACATCGATCTTGCCGTTGTTGAACAAGTCGCCAAAAGCGGCGCCGCGGGCCGTGGTCACAATGGCCAGGCCGGTCCCTTCGACCGCGGGGACTAATTCAAACTTGCCCGTTTTCAGATTATGGAAAAGCAGCGGGCGCTGCGCGTAGGACGTACCCCAACCCTGACCGTCGACTTCCGGATAGACATGGCCGTTAACAATCAACAGATCCTTCCACCCATCGTTGTCGTAATCGAGGAAGCCGTCGCCAAAACCAACGAATGGAAGAGTCGGAGTACCGACCCCGATTTTGAAGCTGACGTCGGTGAAATTTCCAGCCCCGTCATTCTGGAACACAACGTCATAATCGTCGGAGAATGTCGTGTTCACCAAGGCGACGTGCCCATTGTTTTCGTAGTCGCCGGCGGCGATGCCCATGTTCGCAACTTCTCTGCCATCTCCGTTAAACGCATATCCGCTGGCGTAGCTCTGATTCTCGAACGTGCCGTCTCCTTTGTTGATGTAGAGGTAGTTCGGACTGGAGTCATTGGCCACGGCGAGATCGGGCTTGCCGTCGTTATTCACGTCTACAAAAAGCGCGCCGAGGCCGTAGTAGCGGTCGCGGTTGCGTACGCCCAGTTTCTCGCTGACGTCAGTAAAAGTTCCGTCGCCGTTGTTGTGAAATAGATGATGCAGTTCGCCCTGGAGTCCGTGCGGGCCGCACATTACCGGCAAGCCACGAAATTGGCAGGATGCGTAGCTCAGGCTCTTCGATCCTCCGACGGGAGGATCGCTGATGTCGTAGTGAACGTAGCCGGAGACGAACAGGTCCAACCGTCCGTCGCCATCGTAATCGCCGAACGTCACGCCAGTCGACCAAGTGCCCAACGCCACGCCGGCTTTCTCAGCTACATCGGTGAACGTGCCATCGTGATTGTTGTGGTAGAGACGGTTCTTGCCGTAGTTGGTGACGTAGAGATCAGGCCAGCCATCATTGTCATAGTCTGCAACGGCCACGCCGAAGCCCCAGCGATCGTTGGTGACTCCGGCTTTCGCGGCAACGTCGGTAAAGGTGCCGTCGTGATTGTTGTGGAAGAGCGCAGCATGAGGAGGCGTCGTCTTGCCGTTCGCTGCATCATACGTCGATCCGTTGACCAGATAGATGTCGAGCCAGCCATCGTTGTCGTAGTCGAGCAGCGCGACTCCCGCGCCCTTTGCTTCCAGAATGAAGCGCTTGCTCGGCGTGCCGGCGGTGTGGTGCCAGGTGGTGAGGCCGGCCTCTTTCGCGCCGTCGAGAAAGATCACGGGTCCGGTTTTCACGAAGCCTCCCGCGGTGATGGGCCGGTGTTCGGCGTCAACCTCCGCTTTTTGCGGAGGACCGGCGGCCATTCCACCTTGTTGGATCCCTTGCTGCGGCGATGCGCCACTCGAGGGCATCTGCGCCGACAGGACACTCGCCGATGAAAGGATGACAAGCAACACAGCAGCGGCGGTTAGAAGGCTTCTCGGGATTCTCATGTGTCGATTCATCTGCGTCGATTCATCGTTCTGCCAGCAGAGATAGAGCAAAACTCGACTTAACGCTCAGGAACGTCGGCCGTGGCCGGAATGGTTTCTTGCTTGGGCAATTGATCGCGCCGGCGGCCCTGCTCTTCAAACTTGCTCGCTTGGCGCTGATCCCGTTCGGTTTTCAATTGCCGAAAAGCCGCGAGGGCCTCGGCTGCTTCCTGGGTGCGGTGAAGATTGCGACAGATAATCGCGAGCTGATACCACGAAATAATCCGAAGCTCTTCGCTGCCCTGTGGATTCGTGGCCTGGCGAAAATGCTGGAGAGCCAGGTCTTCTTTGCCCAGAGCCGCATAACCCTTCCCCAGATAATAGTGCGCATCAACGATTGCCGGGTCTAAGCTCAGCGCTTGCTCGAGCAGAGGAACTCCGCCCGGGGCATCGTCGCGAGTCACACGCAAGCTGCCCAGTTTGTAATGCGCCACGGCGTTGGCGGAGTCGTTCTTGATCTCTTGTGCGTACGCTTCGTCGGCTTCCTGTAACTTGTCGGCGGTCCAGCAGGCGTCGCCCAGTTCTTCATTCAGTCCGGGCTCTCGCGGTGCGCCACGAATAGCGAGACGGAATTCCGCGATCGCGTCTTCAGCTCGGAAGGCCTCGGCATCGGCCTGCCCCAGCACTTCGTGAACGCGCCAGGAGTCAGGACTGAGCTTGAACATTTCCGCGTAACTTTGTTTCGAAACGAGCAGGTGCGCCCGGCCTCGGTGGAAGAGAATATCGAGGTTCTTTGGATCAAGCGTCGCGGCCTTGTCTAACGCTGCTGCAGCAGAGCCTGCTTGATTCTGCGCGAGCTCTACGATACCAAGCCACATCCATGCTGCTGAGTTTTTCGGCTCAAGCCGCGTGGCATGGTCCAACGCAGCATGGGCTTCGCCAAAATGGTTCAGCTTGTAGTCGACGATGCCGGTGAAGAGGCGAACGCCGCGCATTAAGGGTTGCAGAGCTGCGGCTTTGTGCAGTGCCGTGAGCGCAGGACTCAGATCTCCGGCGGATTGCAGGGCGAGGCCCAGATTGAAATATCCTTCTGCCGAGTCGGGTTGCACGCGGAGGAACTGCCGAAACTCCTCCGCGGCTTCGGCGGCATCGCCGCTCCGCATCGCGCTGGTGCCTTTTTCGAACAGGGCACTCCCATCGTTAGCATTATCTTGCGCGGGCGCGAGCCGGCACCACACCAGGATGAGCGCGATCGTCAGCAGAGAAATCAGAAGGCGTGAAAGAAGACGCGGCACGGCTACTAGCATATCCCACAGTCAAGCGAGAACTCGACCAGTCCTCGCATCCCTCGGAAGCGATTCAACGGGCAGGCCAGGTTCGGTCTGCCGGTTGCACACGCTCTTTCTCTCACGCCAGTTTAGAAGCTGAATCGAAGCACAAACTGCCCGTTTCTTGGTCCAAGAAGAGTACTGCCAACCTGGCCGAAGTTGGTGTCCTGGACGCCGGAATCGGGTTTGTTGAACACATGCCGGTTGAAGGCGTTGAACAACTCTCCTCGGAACTCCGCCTTCACCCGTTCTGTTATCGCGAAGGTCTTAGCAATGCTGAAGTCTTCGTCGTAGAAGGGGAAAGAACGGATGTCCGCGGAATTGCGCGGCATATTGCCGAACACATAAGGAACGTCAACTCCCGGGGTGGGATTGGGATCGGTGACGAAGCCACAGTTCCAGTAGCCCGTCGTGCACGCACCCGAAGTCGGGTCGTACCCGGTGGTACCGGTGTTGCTGAACAACAGAGGATTAAATGCGCCCTGGCGCCGCACAGCTTGACCAGGTACGCGGTTGGGACGGATGCCATTGTCGAAGCCCGGAATGCCATTTGCGCCAAAGAAGCTGATTGGCTGTCCGCTCAGGTATCGATTCACGCCGCTGATTCTCCAGCCGCCGATGATCGCGTTAACTGGCGCAGAAGCGCCCCCAAGGAAACGCTTGCCACGGCCAACCGGCAACTCATAGATGTAGCTCGCGACAAAGTTGTTGGGCACGTCCTGATTGCTTACCGCTTTTTCGGCTCTGATGTTATAGGGATTCTGCGTTCCACCCTGGCTTTGCAGGGTGCTGTAGTAGGGTTGGATGCTGTCCGCGTCGGTGATGGTCTTCGAGAAGGTGTAGGAGACCAGCACGTTCAGACCGTTATGGAAGCGCCGCTCCAGCTTGGCTTCCAGAGCGTCGTAGCTGGATTGCCCCGCATTTTGCAGGTAGCTGTCTTCGTTGACGTAGCCCACCTGCGGGTACGGGCGGAGCGCCTGCTCGACCTCTTCGGTGATTCCGTAGGTGCAGCCGCTCGCGCAGGAGAAGCCGACATACGGCTGAATCGGAGGCGAGCTGAAACCGTTGGGACAGGGTGCAACGGCCCAGTACAACAGGCACGTGCCCATGCTCAGATCGCTCAGCGGAATGTCGTTTGGATAGTTGAGCAGCCCGTGCAAGCGGGTTGCATGGTTGCCGATGTAGCCCACCGAAAAGTAGAGATCAGGTCTGAGTTGAGTCTGGATTTCCAGGTTCCACGAGTTCACCATCGCGGGCCGCCCAAAGGTCGGCGCGATGTAGTCTACGCCTTGGCCGTTCGACTGGGTGGGATCGAGGTCTGGAGTGTTCGGCAGCGCGGGAAGTCCCGCGTCGACCTGCGGCCCGGAGAGCGGATCTCCGGTGAACAGGGTTTGGTTTGCGGTGAAGCCTTGCAGTGTTCCCTGGCCGAAGTCGGCATACACCAGCGGCCCATAGTAGATTCCGGCACTGCCACGAACTACAGTCCTGTCGTGCAGGAATGAGGGCGACCAGGCGAATCCCAAGCGAGGCTCGAAATCTTTGTAGTAAGTATTGGCCCAGGTTTCGCCAACGTTTCCGTTACGTCCCGCGCCAGTTCCTCCGAAGACCAGCGCACCGGGGAATCCAGCTGCTCCGGGATTCGGCGTGGTGGGACTGAAGTTGGTGGTGTCACCGTCCGCCTCGTGGCGCGGGGTGTCATAACTCCAACGTAGTCCAAGATTGAGAGTCAGGTTGCGCTTCACCTTCCAGTCATCCTGTATGAACAGCGCAGCTGTGTGAGTGATCCAGCGCGGCGCATGAATCTGGTTGAGCGCGTTCGCCGTGCCCGATTGACCGAGGATGAAAGCGGCGAAGGCGTTGCCGTCGCGTCCCCAATACGTGGTATCCGATGCCGTCTGGTTCGGCCAGAAGGTGAAACAGCCGGAAGTGCCGCTGCAGGTGCCGCCGATTTTGCTGACGAACGAATACTGGTGATACTGCACCTCAGCTCCAAAGTTCAGGCTGTGCGCGCCATGTTGCCAGTGAACGATGTCGTTCAGCGCAAGCGTGTTGTCCACATCCTGGGCGTCGTCATTCTCGCCGAAGTTTGGATAGGGGCTGCTGATGAATACAAATCCAGGAAAGACCGGGCCCGAGCCGTTGGCGATCCCCAGCTTGCTATCCCAGTCGGTTCCCATGCGAGCGGCTGCCGACAGGTTGTAGTTGTTGGAGCGGTTGGCGCCGAAGGTCACCGAATTCACTAGCGTCGGGGTTATGACCCAATCCCATCCGGCGCGAGTCAGCTTGCCCAACTGATCGTATCCGCCGCCGCCGGCTGAAGTCAGGGGTGGAGGAAGATTAGCGCCCCCGCCGTGGTCAGTATTTTCGCGGGTACTGTAGAAACCCCATATTTTGTGCTTCAGCCCCAGGTTTTGGTCGATCCGCAGGCTGATTACCGTCTGTGCCAAGCTGTCGGTTGTTTTGTAGACAAAATTATTGGTCCCGCCGGTTAGATTCGGGGCAGGCATGTATTGCAGCACTGCCTTAGCCACCTGGCTCTCGCGGCCGATCGGGATCTGGTTGTTAGGGAACGAAACATTGTTGCAGCTGTTGGCCTCTTGGGCGGGGTCAAAGATCTCACCGTAGTACACCGGTACCGAGTTGCCGCAGCCCCCGTAAAGTTGGTTTCCGCCGCCGTCGAGGATTGGACCGCCCAGCGTGGACGAAAAATCAAAGTATTGTCCGTTGCTGCCGAGTTCGGCCGGGGTCGGGATATTCGAGGTGGGGGAAGCACCTGTGTGAAAGAACAACTGCTCGTAGCTGAACAGGAAGAAAGTCTTGTCGTGACCGTCGTAAAGATGCGGTATCCGCAATGGACCGCCCAGGGAAATGCCGTAGTTGTTCTTGGTGTCAGGCGGGCGCTTGAGTAAGGGCTCTTGCGACGGATTCAGTGCTATGTAGCCATTGTTGAACCAGTTGTTGCCATCCAGTCCGGCATTCTTGAAATAATCGAAACCCGCCCCGTGATACTCGTTGGTTCCGGAGCGTGTTTTGTAATTCGCCAACCCGCCGGTGGTTCTGCCGAATTCCGCCGACATGCCAGAAATGTCAACGTGGAACTCCTGAATCGATTCCACCGAAGGCGCGACCGCGTCAAACGAGCCTGAACCATTCTCCATCCGGTTGGTGGTGATGCCATCCACCAGGTAGTCCGTCCCTTCGGTCTGGCCGCCGGCAATCTTCGTCATCTGGAAGTTGGACCCGCCCGAAGATGTTCCGGGACCAACTGTGCCCGGTACCAGAAACTCGAGCGAGGAAATTGAACGCAAGCTGCCCGTCACGGCCAGGGGCAGATCGTCGACTTGTTCGTGGGTAACGCTGTCGTCTACCTCCGAGGTCTCGGTCTCCAGCGTCAAATTGTCGGCGGTCACGCTGATCGTCTCCGACACGGCGCCCACCGCGAGCACGATGTCCCGGGCAACGTGCGAGGTGATAGTTACGACAACACCTGAGTACACCGCAGTCTTGAAGCCTCCAGTAGGCTCGGCCCTCACCTCATAGGTTCCGGTGCGAACAGAAGGAAGCACGTAGTAACCGGTCGCGGAACTGATCGTTTTGTAGGTTGTGCCAGTGCTGGTTTCTTTCGCGGTAATGGCGACATCTTTGACTGCGCTTCCAGCTGGATCGGTGACGACTCCGCTGATCGACCCCGTATCCAATTGCGCGACCGCGGGCAATCCGGCCAGGAGCAACGTGAAGAGGACCATTTCGGCGATCCAACGGCTGCTCCAGACGGAGCAAGGAGAAAAGGAGGAACAGGGATTTCTGCGAACAGCATGTTGCACGTCGAGTGTCATCGTCGTTCTCCATGAAGCCCAGAGCGCCGAAATTGTTCTGGGTCTGGTTAAAGATCGGTTCGAACTCGTTTTCATCGTCGTCAGTAATCGTTTTCTCGTAATCCGATTCCAGGGCGTGGGCCCGTCCATCCCGCTATCTACTTCCGTCTCGCGGTGACAGGTTTCAACGCATCAGCGACGGTTGAGGTTCCGATCACCGGCCAATCATTCATCCACGTGAGCGACCTCACGAACAGGTAGTCCAAGCCGTTTTGCGAAAGTTGCAGCGCATGAAACACAATCAGATCGCCATCGGTCGAATCGATGTACGCGGTTTGACCACCCGGCCCGGCCCAGGTCGCGTCTCCCTGCAGCAGGATCGTTCCGCCACCCGCTGCCATATCGACTCCATTCTCGTCAGTGAATGGACCGTTCGGGCTGGTGCCGCGGCCCACTACGATCTTGTAGTTGCTTTGCGCTGGATCCGATTCGCAGCAGTAGTCCCACGAAACGAAGAGGTAGTAATACCCGTTTTCATAGACCAGCGAAGAACCTTCGATGGGATCATTGGGAACATCGGAGGCGCGCTGGGCCAAATGATATGTAGTCGAGCCGGAGTGAATCTCCCCGGTCGTTGGATCGATCTGTTGTTGATAAATCCCGTTCCAAAAACTCCCGTACGTAAGCCATATGGACCCCCCGGCATCGATCAGGATGTTGGGGTCGATGGCATTGAAGTCGTCGGAACCGGTGGACTGAAAAATCAGGCCCTGATCAACCCAGCTGTAGTTTGGGTCGGTCGAATCCAGCGTAGGGCTGGTGGCCAATCCGATGGCGGAAACATTCGACCCAAAAGATGAAACGGCGTAGTACACGTGGTACGTTCCGTTGAAGTAAGAGATATCGGGAGCCCAAATTTCGGTTGCCTGAGGAACCGCTGCGGAAATCCATGACGGCAAGGAATTGAAGACATAGCCGCAGGCCGACCAGGCGATCTTGTCGGTGGAACCACGAATCGGAATGAATCCACCCTGACTCGAGGACGCGTCGGTGGAGAAAAGGTAGTAGGTCGATCCCTGCCGAATGATGCTGGGGTCATGTACCGGTGAGGTGTCGCCGGTGAATTCATAACCGGTCAACGGACCCGCTGAGGCGATCATCAGGGTCAGGCTGGCGGTGGCCGATGTCCCGGAAGAATCCGTGACCTCGGCGGTGAAGCTGAAATTTCCTGCCGTTGTCGGCGTTCCCGAAAGAAGGCCGCTGGTCGCCAAAGTCAGCCCGGCCGGGAGTGTGCCCGCGGACGTGCTCCAGTTATACCCAGCGCCAGTGCCGCCTGTCGCCGCCAAGGTCGCTGAGTATGACACCGTGACGGTTCCTGCCGCCAGAGACGACGTGGTGACGGCCAACCGTGTGGAACTCGAACCCGATGAACCACTGCCGCAGGCTTGGGAAAACAGGAGCGCGAGTAAACAATGCAGCGCAACCGGCCGCCGATAGGTCCAGAGCGATGAGGCAGCGCTACTACGAACGTGCCGGGGCCGACGGTGGCGGGTATTCATGAGTTGCTCGGTTCGAACATGGACTCCGAGTAAACGTTTGCGTACTGGCGCGGCTCCATAAGAGGCTTCCCATCCTGGGTTTTCGAGTAACACACGGTATGCATACGGTATGTAACGGTGCTTTTCAAAATCTAAGTCCTTTACCTGTATGGATATAGATTTCGTCCCAGCTGAAATAAATGACGGATGAAAGTATGGAGATGATCTATGGAAATGCGGTCAGTCGCGCGACGTGGGCAAGGGATGAAGGTCTGAGAAATCGATTTTCGGGGCTTGGTTGCGGCCGGAGGCTCACCAGAAATAAGCAGCAACAACGTGAGGCGGGCTGGCGCCTGCATCGATAACCGATGTTTGCACAAGGACTTGTATGTTCTTCTTTTCCCATCCGGCGGGTGCTGTCCGCTCCAGCTCCGACAAGAATTCAGGGTCGGAAACGAATTGCGCCGCTGCGTCGGTGCCGGGTGCGGTAATTCCTGCCACACTGACCACCGAATGACCGGTCTTCGAATCCAGCAACCGGGTCACGACTCCAAAGTCCACAACCACTTCCCCATGCAGTCCCAGACGGCAAAACCATTTCTTGTCCGGAGACGTTCGGTCATGGATCCATAGAATGCCGTCTCTCTCTTCAAACACGAAGCGCAAGTCCGAGGTCATTTCCATCGTCCAATGATTACTGAACGCTCCAATCAGCACGGCCGGAGAATTGCGCAACTCGTCAAACGACGATTCGTTGCCAATCCGAATCTGGTTGGGCTTGCCGATCCGGCTCAAGGCCTCGGAAATTCGAAACCCCGCGTACACGTCTCCCGAGACCAAGCCCAAATCTGGGTAGGTGACCATGTCTTTCCATTGGATCTTTTCCTCCGGATCCAGCGGGAGCGGCTGATTAAACCTCTCGACTTGCGTCTGAAACGTACCGGGATGAGCCTTGGCGTACTTGTCGTAAAGCGAGAATGAAGGACGATAGAAAATAGGCTTGGGCAGACAGACGAGTACTGGCTGCGAAGTGGAAAAGACCGGTGCCCAAAACTGCATCAAGGCCGAGGGCCGCGCTAGTTTACGGCTGACGAAGGGAGCGGCCACGACCGCGATCAGTACCAGGTTGAGCGCAATCGCTGTCCAAGCAAGTGCTTTCCATGAACCACGGGGCGGGCTGAGCGGGAGAGGTTGCGGTTCAGACTCTACCGGCAGGCCGACCGGAGTGCGGTGAAACTCCGGGACATACGTTCCCACCGGAAGATCGATTCGTACCTCGGAGAGCTTGGAAAATTCGTGGTAATACTGCTCGAGCCGCCGCCGCACCTCGCCGGCCTGTACTCGAACTACCGGGTCGTCTCCCGGTGGCATAATCGGGGGGGCGATGGAACAGATCGGTTCCAATCGTGCGCTCCTTCAGCAGTTCGTCGCGCCCGTCAAGCTTATGTTGGACGACGTAGGAGAGAAATTGCTTACAGCGGCTCGTGCTGCGAAAAGGCGGGCTGGCGATGATGTTTGCCAGTTCCTGGATGACGGCCTCTTTATCCACTTCTTCGACGGTGGTGAAACGTCCAGCTTGGCGATCCATACTCGCAACCGTCTCGGATGGCCCCGCCATGAACCCCCCCTTATCCAAAGCTTGGTCTTATCACGCTGCCCCTACCCTTGTCACCCAAAAACTCGGTACGCTCCCGTCCGCGAGAGCTAACCACACTCTCCCAGAGCGCGTCTATGTCTCTGTATCTAAAAGAGGCTTACTGTAAAACACCGTGTGCTACTCGATTCCGACGGATTGAAAGCTTGAAAGTCTGAACTCGGCTTCTACTTTCGTATTGCTCCCCCTTGTCCTTGCTCGGTGCGGCCGCCGACTCGTTTTTCGATAAGGAAATATGGATCTCCGGGAAATCGCCAGGCGCGCAAGGGTTTCCACAGCCACGGCGTCGCGTGCCATTAATCGCGTACCTACAGTCGCTCCGATGCTATCGAAGCGGGTCTGGAGCGTGGTCAATGAGCTCGGATACTATCCCAATACTCAGGCGCGGGCGCTGGTTTCCGGAAAAAGCAGAATCTTCGGTCTGATCGTTTCTGAGATAACAAATCCATTCTTCCCAGAGATCGTCGCCGTATTCGAGCGGATTGCCGTCGAACATGGATACGAGATCCTCCTGACATCAACGGTTCACGACCCTAAACTGATGGCGAGCTCAGTTCGGCGCATGATTGAGCGTCGCGTCGACGGGGTCGCGATCATGACTTTCGGCATGGAGGAATTGCTGCTCGAAGATCTGAAATCACGTCGAGTGCCGCTGGTTTTCGTCGATGTCGGCCCGGCGCTTCCCCGGGTGAGCAACATTCGCATCGACTACTTGCATGGCATTCGCCAGGCCATCCAGCACCTGGCAGCGTTGCGCCACAAACGAATCGCTTTTATCACTGGTCCGCTAAGCTTGAAGTCAGCTGTCGCACGCAGGGATGCATTTCTGCAGTCAATGCAGGAAATCGGGCTGCCCGCCAATCCTCTCTTGATTGTCGAAGCAGATCACACGACAGAAGGCGGAATGAGAGCATGTACACAATTACTGAACGGTTCGATTAAACCCACCGCAATCCTTTGCTCCAACGATTTGACCGCCATTGGCGTAATGAGAAAGAGCTACGAAGCGGGCTGTGTCATTCCGCGCGACTTGTCGCTGGTTGGCTTTGACGATGTGCGACTGGCACAATTCATGTCGCCGCCTTTGACTACAGTGCAGATGTCCCAGGCCGAACTGGCCAAGTTGGCGTTCACAGCGCTTCTTATTGAAGTGGGACGGGAGATGTCCCTGCCCAATGGGACCGAATACTTACTAAGGACCAACTTGTTGCTCAGGAAGTCGACCGCCCTGGCGCCGACGTCGGCGCATCGGCTCCGCGGGAACGGCGCTGTAAGAAAATCGGATTGAAAGTGATCCCTGCGGATTGTCAAGATGCGACAGAGATCTCTGCATTCAGTTTTTCAGAGTCTGTATGGCACATCGGGTTTGCATCGCCCGCAATTCCGGAGGAATTGGCATGAGAACAGCAATAACAAATTTACTTATTTCCGCCGTGCTGCTAGGAACTATATTCTCGACCTCATCCATTTATAGCCAAGCCCCAGCGACTGCCGGCTCTCAGGTCATCAGCGTCGCGGGCGACGTGGAAGGGACTCACGACCCTTCGATCGCCAAAGATGGCAGCAACTGGTATGTGTTCGGTACCGCGACCGAGCCCAAGCGCGACGGTGAGCTGCCAATTCGTTGCTCGCAGGACCTGCACGAATGGAAGCGATGCGGGTATGTGCTACCGGGAATTCCTGCGTGGATTCAAAAGGACAGTCCCGAAACAAAAGAGCTGTGGGCGCCCGACATTTCTTATTTCGATGGCCGATACCACCTCTATTACGCCTTCTCCGCATTTGGCAAGAACACTTCAGGGATAGCTCTGCTCACGAACGGCACCTTAGATCCGAAGGACTCGCAGTTCCACTGGGTGGATCAAGGACTGGTGTTGCAATCGAATGTTGGCGATGATTTCAATGCCATTGATCCGAACCTGATCCTTGATCAGGAAGGACAAGCCTGGCTCGCGTTCGGCAGCTTCTGGGACGGGATCAAGATGCGAAAACTCGACCGCAAGACGGGAAAACTGTCGCCCGACGATACCGTTCTGTACTCCTTGGCAAGCCGCAAGCGCCCCGACAATCCTGCTCCCGCGCCCGCGGGTTTGCCGCCGAACTGGCAGGCCATTGAGGCGCCTTTTGTTGTTCATCATGGCGACTACTACTACCTCTTCGTTTCCTTCGACCTGTGCTGCCGCGGAACCAGGAGCAGCTACAAAACCATGGTCGGCCGTTCGCGCAGCGTGACCGGACCCTACGTGGACAAGACTGGCAAGACGATGATGGAGGGCGGAGGAAGCCCGCTCTTAGTCGGCAACAGTCGCTGGCTAGGACCGGGCGGTGAGTCCGTCCTGCAGCAGAAGGACAGAGACCTAATCGTCTTTCACGCGTATGACGCGACCACGGGGCACCCTTTTCTGCAAATTTCTACACTTGCCTGGAAAGATGGATGGCCATCGGCAGCGCTCGACGGAAGTCAGAGATGATTTTCCGAGTTGGAAAGAATTGCGGGCCGGGATTTCGGGTGCTGTTTTCACCGGCAATGGATTGCTGGAAATCCTTGCCCGGGGCGTTCATCATCCCGTAGAAAGTCTCTATCTTCCGCGAACCGTCTCGCGAGGCAAGAGTGCATACAGAGAGAAAGGCAGGCCGACTAAAAAGTCGGCCTGCCTTTGTGTTGTTCCAAGCGACCAGTCTCTACGGATTGAGATCGTTCGCAATGGCCTTGGTCAGGTCTCCACTCGGGTCGTCGTCTTTGACGGCCCAAACGTAGCCGCCGCCCAAGCCGAAGGTTTTGATGTAGTTGACTTTGCATTGCACCGATTGAGCATTGTCGTAGCTAAATGCAGTGCTAGTGGTTGCGTTGAACATGCGGACCGCGCAGCGAGTAGCGTCGTAGCTGGAGGTGAATCCGTTGTTCAACATGTTTACGATTGAGCGGTAGGTCGCCAGGCCATCGACCAGCAGGAAGTCGCAGCCTGCTGCCGGACTGCCCTGGTTCTGACCCGTCGGGCAATTCCCCACACCGTTGATGTTGGGAACCGGAGCGGTTCCATTCGGGGTTTGAGTTCCCGATCCGTCCAAAACTCCGGTTGCGTTCTGGTACATCCCGCCGTTCGTCGAGGTCAGACCTCCGGCCCAACCTGCACCATAGAGCGGGAAGCCCATAGTGTACTTGGCCGGTGTTGCGCCGTGCGCCAGATAGTACTGTACGGTCGAGTCAATCGTGTCACCTTTTCCGTACAGCGGACTGGCAGTTTCGTCGTACAGCGGTGAAGCGTCGTTGGTGGCATTGGACCAGTCTCCGGCGTAGTTATAGCCGTCGACGTTCATGTAATCCAACACCGCGTTCAGGCCCGAGATGTTGATGGTGTCGTAGCCACCATCGTTACCCGAGTCCGGCGCCGCGCCCGGAGTGGATGGACCAGCTGCCAAATCGGCCACTACCTGATACGTCCGGCCGGTTGTTTGCGACAACGTGCTCAGCTCGGTGCGGAACTCCGTCATCAACGCTGTGAAGTTGGCCGTATCGTTTGCGTTCGGGAACTCCCAGTCGATATCGAAACCATCGAAGAGAGTACCGGTAGAAACACCCGAGGCGATATTGCCCTGAATGAACGTGTTGATGCACGAACTGACAAACGCCTGGCGTTGCGCAGTCGTGCTTGCTGCCTGATCGAAGAGTGTGTTGTAAGTTGGAGGATTCCATCCGCCAATCGAGATCAACACTTTCAGGTTGGGATGGAGCTGTTTGAGTTGCACCAGCGCGCCAAAGTTGCCCTGCAGCGGGGCCGCCGCCGGAGTAGCGCCTGGCACCTGCGGAACAACCTTCTGATAGTCGGCGTACGTATCGGCAAGCGCGCAATTCACGGTGCTGCCGTTCGCGGCCGGCTTGGCAAAGGCGTAAATCAGATGCGTGAGGACGCCGGCTACGCCATTGTTCTGCAGGTCGGCAACGTTCGCATTGGCGTAGTAAGTGCCCCACTCTTCATACCATCCGCCCACAAAGAGATTGCTGAGCGCGGATGTCGTCACAGTCACCGTGGTTGCGGACGATGAACCCGCAAAGTCGGTGGCTGTCAGCGAGAAGGTGTAACCGGTCGAAGGTGTCAGTCCGCCCTCAGTATCGGAGGTTGAGCTGGTGGTGAGAGTCGAAGGCCCTCCCGTGATCGAGTAGCTGATGGTGCATCCACTCGGAGGACTGACCGCGTTCCAAGCCAGGTTTGTGGAGGAATCGGTCGTGCCCGAAGCTGCAAATCCGGTTGGCGTGCTCGGCTTGGTTGTGCACGTGCTCGCTAGAGTCGTGACATTGACTGCTGAACTCGCGGCTGAAGTGCCGGCCGAATCCGTCGCTTCCACCGAGAAGCTATACGCGGTCGATGGATTGAGACCAGTAACGGCATCGGATGTCGTGGTCGGGGTTGCGATCACGGTTGAGCTCTGCAGCACCTTATAGCTCACGCTGCACCCTGCGGGAGGAGTGACCGCATTCCAGTTCAGGTTTGTGCTGGAACTAGTCGTGCCGGAGGCCGCCAATCCAGTCGGAACCGCTGGCGCGGAAGAGCAAGAGGAGCAAGCCCCGGTCGCAGTCCACGGTTCGCCACTGCCGGCTCCGCCGTTGTTGGTGGTGGGATTGTTGCCCTGCGTCCAGTAGTTGGCGACGTAGTTTTCTCCACCCACGCTGGCCGTCATGCCTGCGGTGTAGATGGCAGTCGGACTCCAGGCCGTGGCGCATGACCCGCCGCCTCCGGCGAGTGTGGTCACATTCACGGCAGAACTCGCGGTCGAAGTGCCGGCCGCGTCCGTTGCCTCAACCGTGAAGCTGTAAGAGGTGGAAGCTGCCAGGCCGCTCACCGAGAATGAGGTGCCGGTTGGAGTTCCGATCGAGGTTCCGTTCTGCAGTACCGTGTAGCTGCTGATCGTGCAGCCCGAAGGAGCAGAGTCCGCGGTCCAACTCAGATTCGTGCCCGAGCTGGTTGTGCCACTGGCTGCCAGCCCCGTCGGTGCGCTGGGTTTGGTCGTGCAACTGTTCGCCAGCGTCGTCACATTCACCGCTGAACTTGGGCCGGATGTGCCGTTACTGTCCGTCGCTTCAACCGTGAAGCTGTATGAGGTCGAAGCGGTCAGGCCGGTCACAGTAAACGACGTGCCGGTCGCGGTTCCAATCGAAGTTCCGTTCTTTAAAACGGTGTAACTGCTGATCGTACAGTTTGTGGGCGGAGTATCCGCGGTCCAACTCAGGTTCGTGCCGGAGCTGGTAGTGCCAGATGCCGCCAATCCTGTGGGCGCGCTGGGCGTGGTTGTACAACTGCCGCCACTTCCGCCGGTTCCGCTGAGGGCAGCCGTCTGCGGACTATTCGAGGCCGCGTCGGTCACGGTCAACGTGCCGCTGGCTGCGCCTGAGGCAGTGGGAGCGAAATACACGTAGATGGGACACGAACTGTTGGCGGCCACCGAGGATGTGCAATTACTGGATACAACGAATGGGCCGCTAACGGCCACGTTGCTGATGCTCACGGCAGAGCTGCCGCCGTTGGAAAGATTGAAGGTAAACCACGCGGTGCCTGTGCCGACCGGAGTGCTGCCAAAGTTGTTGCTTGAGGGGCTGAGAGTGAGGGTCTGGGCCATAAGCGTCAATGGTGCCAGCAACGAGATCGCTACGAGAGTAAGTATCCGCCTGGAAACTGAACTCATCTGGATGCTCCTTTGTTTTTATTTGCTGTTCCTTAGTCGGCGGACGCTAATAGATCGATCCACCGGCGCAGTTTTGGGTGATTTGAGGGAATGGGAAGCCCATGCGGAGGCCGCGTCGGGCAGCTTCGGGGGAGGTTCTACTCGTATATAGCACTTATGAAACGATTGTTTGAATATTGCCCAATATTCATGCTATCAAGTGATAAATTGCCCTTGTCCGCTCTATAGCATTAGAAGGAGCCAAGCCTAATCCAATCGGCAGTGGAACGAAAATGAACCTTCTGCTTGTTGCAGAATCCGAACGGGAAGATTTCTACGCGTCCGCTAACTGACACAAATCGTGGACCGCGCAACCGTTGGTGCGGGCTGCTTTCAATGCTGTGGAAAAACAGGAATTTTCGCCGATCTTGTTACGGAAGCCGAACTTGATGTGAAGAGTGGCTTGCGGTGCCCTGGCCAACCGGACAATCCTCAACCAGGAGCGCACAATCTCGATTTGCTTTCTCGGTTTACTTCAGGCCGGCAGCAATCGCTTTCGTCAGGGATGCGCTGACATCGTCGTCATTCAACGCCCACACATATGCACCGCCAAGTTTCTTCTTCTTGATGTAAGCCGTCTTCGCTGCCACCGCGACAGAATCATCGTAGGTGAAAAAGATTCCGGTCGAGGGATTGTAGAGCGTAGCACCGACTCGAGATGAATCGTACCAGGGACTGTATCCGTACTTGTTGGTGATGTTCTCGATGGTGGAGTAGGTTGAAAAACCCGGCGTCAATATGGTGTCACAACCGGGCGAAGCATGGGCCTTATCTGGATTCGGACACAGTCCCGATCCGTCAGCGAGGAGTACCGGAGAAGGGCCGGTTACATTCTGATACAAGCCATGGTTCGCGTTGGGAACACCGCTCCATCCCACGGCATACAACGGCAAACCCATGGTGTACTTGGCTGCCGGCACGCCAGCCTGCAGATAGGCTTTCACAGTCGCGTCGATGGAACGCGCGTCGGCATCTACGGGATCCGCGTTCGTGTCATAGAGTGAAGACGACTCGTTGGTCTGCTTGTCCCAGGTTCCAGCATAGTCATACCCATCGATGGTGAGAAAATCCACCTGCTCAGCTGCGGCCTTCAGATCGATGTTCGCGTATTTCTTCGGGTTGGCTGGCGAATCAAACGTCAAGACGTATCGCTTGCCCGTCGTCTTCGCCAAATCGTTGAGCTGGGTGCGAAACTCCTTCAGCAGAGCGGTAAAATTCTGCTTGTCGGCCGGGCCGGGAAACTCCCAATCGATGTTGAAGCCGTCGAACAAACCGGGAGCTGTGACCCCCGCGGCAATATTGCCCTTCACAAATAAGTTAATGCACGACGAGGCCAGTGCAGCACGGCCAGCCGGGGTGGCAGCGGCAGTCGTAAAGCCTGTAACGTCGCCCGCTTGTCCGCCCAAAGAAATCAACACCTTCAGATTGGGGTGAAGCTCTTTCAGTTGCTGGATCGCGCCAAAGTTTCCGTAAAGCGGCGCAGTATAAGGCTTGCCGCTCACACTCGGAACGCTCGAATTCTGGTAAGCGGCCACGGGATCGGCAATGGCGCACACCGGAGGAGAAGTCGGGGTGACATTGCCGAACGCATAGATCAAATGGGTCAATTCATCGGCCACACCGTTCTTCTGCAAATCCGCGATGTTGTAGCCGGCGTAATTGATGCCCCATTCTTCGAAGTAGCCCCCAAAAATCTTGCGCTGATGAAAATCATGATGGCCCGCTTGCGCCAGTGACTGATTGACACATGCAAAGAGCGCGAAGGCACTCGTCAAAACGAGTCCGAGGAGGTGCGGACGGAAAGGCTTTGCCATAGCAGAATCTCCAGGATTCGTAAGACCGTTATACGGCCCCAAGAAGATAGCATATCCAGAGAGGACCCTGTCTCCACCACTCCCGCAGGCTCGCGAGGACATAGGGCAACCAAGGCCATCAAAAGGCTGAAGGTACAACCTGCAATCTTGGCATCGCCGGATTGGCATGGAGGCGAGCAAATCCGCGAGGGTCTGCGCGCGTTCCTTTCGCGGCACGATTACGACGATGCCGAATGACAAAAAGCAAATTCGTTTGGGAAGCCGGTAATTACACCCTTCCTCTACATGAGGAGACCCGACGAAGGTCCGAAGCCGGTTGGATACAATCCCTGTATTTGGAAGAGCGGCGTTAATTACATTCCAAACGGCAGGAAGCTGAACTCCCTATCGGTGGCGTATCTAATGTGCAGAGGCCACTAGACTCCGTGGCACGCGCGGGGGGCCGTTCGATAAGAAGAGGCTTGAGCTAATGCTTGACGGATTTGGAATCTGGCCCCAGGTCTCGAGGCTGGCCTGGTAAGCCATACGCGCTTCATTCGTTAACCTGAGTCGTTCTTCCGAATTCTGCGCACTAGGCGCCGTGGCCATGGCGGCCTGACCTTTTCCCGCTTGCGCTTCGCTGATCACATAGAGCCCGGGTACATCTTTATGTTGCACAGCAACGGGCGGATTCACCGCATCCAGGGCCTTTTGGAAGGCGATGGATGCCTGCCCAGGATTGCCGAGACGCAAATAGATCTCGCCAATTCTCACGAATGCAGTGCCCAATTCGCAACGCTCATCGTCGTCGAGAGTGCCGGCGTTCGGTGCCTCAAGAAATGCAATCGCGTGCTGAAAATGCTGAAGTGCCAAAGCAAGATTTGACTGGCGAACCGAGAGATCTCCCATCCAAAGGTGAATTCCGGCGAGTCCACGCGGATACTCATCGGAGGCGATTGCTGCGTCTCGAGTTTTTTCGAAGTCCTGAATCGCCCGTTGCAAAGAGCGATTGGCCTCGCCGGTTCGGCCTAACACCGTAAGGGCTCTCCCTCGATAGTAGTTCATATTTGCCAAGTCAATCCGCAGCAGCGTATTTGCGGGATCAGGCTTGGCCAGAACCTCCAATGCAGTTTGCGCCTCTTGATAAATTGCCAGTGCTCCCGCGGCATCTCCGTTCATCAACAGGATGTCCGCTCCCTTTTGACGCGAAATTATGAGCTCCCGCCTCTCATTAATGCCGTTGGCCTGCTTAACCAGGGTTTCGTAGTAACCAATACCCTCCGCAATCAGCCTCGAACCTTCTTCTCGCGAACCCATGTGAGCCAAAGCTTCGCCCAGCATTACCAAGGATATCCCCATGCCGTGGATGTGCTCCTTGAATTTAGGCTCGCTCTGCCATAGCCCCAATTTGATTTCGTAATTCTTACGGTAGGCATCGATGGCACGAGCACGGTCTCCGGCTGCGTCGAGCATGAACGCAACGTTCTGCTGTTGAACGGCGCTTTCACTCAGCGCGACCGGATTTTTCGGCGCCGTTTGAAGAACACGATCAGTAATCGCTATCGCCTGTTCAAGCTCCTTTTGCCCGGTCGCATCGTTCAGCGCACTAAAAGAAAGGATGCGATGCATCATGGCCACATTCAATTGATCTTGCACGTTGTCAGGATTCGCCTTGGCGACGTTCTCGAATAACGCAAGCGCTTTGCGATCACTCGCGATACTCGCGTCGACCTCGCCGAGATTGGACTCCACTGCGCTGCCCTGAACCACGGCGAGCTTCTGATAGCCTTTGGCGAGTTCCCGTTCGAGATCGTGATCACCGCCAGCATCCTGTGAGACACGATCCAGATATTCCAAAGCTCGATCGAGTAAGAGTTTGCGAGCGGGCGTAGAGCCGGGCAAATTCTGAATGGCGTCGTGGACCTCGAAGATCAGGGAGTCGGAAAGTTTCCGGACGTCTTCGAAACGCTTTTCCGCCTGCTTTCTATTCCTCTCGGCGATTTCGGCCTGTTGACGGGCGATCCTGGCCTCGCGAGCGATCAACGTTACGCCGACGCTCAGCGCCAACAGCGCCGCTAACGAAGCGGCCATCCCAACCTTATGTCTTCCGGCAAACTTGACCGCCCGATAAGTCCAGGAGCCGGGGCTCGCGGTTACTGGCAAGCCATCCGTGTGCCGGCCCAAATCGTCTGCCAACTGCTCTGCCGATGGATAACGACGTTCAGGCTCCTTGCGGAGTGCCATGAGCAAGATGTTGTCGAGATCGCCGGCGAACGGCGCTGGAGCCGCACTGGAGTGTTTTCTCCGATGTGATCCGCGAAATCCTGAGCGTCGCTGGGGGAATGGCGCGAGGGGTGAGAACCAGTTGTCAGCACGGCCGAACTGGGTCGAACCGGTTCGGTTTCGCACACCGCCTGCGCCAGCTCGTGCGGCGTGCGCGTATGTCCCTGGTACGGCGAACGCCCGGTCAACAATTGATAGAGGACCACGCCCAGCGAATAGACATCTGTCGCAGTAGTGATTGCGTCGCCCCGTATCTGCTCCGGACTGGCATACTCGGGGGTCATCGCCTGTGTGAGAGTGAACGCGGTTTCGGCTTCGTTGATCGGAGTTAATATTTTGGCGATCCCGAAATCGAGCAGTTTGGGTGAGCCGTCTTTCATGACCAGGATGTTGCTCGGCTTGATGTCTCGATGAATCACCAATCGTCGATGCGCATACTGGACTGCCGAGCATACTTGCCGGAACAATCGCAGGCGATCGACAACTGTCTGTCGATTGCGGTCGCAATAGACGTCAATTTGTTCGCCCTCGATCAATTCCATGACGAGGTAGGGCATGCCGTCGTCAGTGGTTCCGCCATCCAGCAGCCGCGCGATGTTGGGGTGATCGAGCGACGCCAAAATTTGGCGTTCAGTGCGGAAGCGCTCGCGAACCGATCCGCTATCGAAACCACCGCGGACTAATTTGACGGCAACTTCCTGCGCGTACTGTCCATCCGCACGGACGGCGCGATAGACCTCACCCATTCCTCCGACGCCGATCCGCTCGATGATCTTATAAACACCTACGCGGCGACCAACGGTAGAACTAACGTCCGTGGTGAAGACGGCTGCGGCGGCTTCGACCAGGGAAGTCTCGTCCAGGAACCGAGAATTCATTTGATCTTTTTGGTTCAGCAGGATTTCAAGTTCGTGGCGGAGCGAGTCGTCGCCGGCGGTAACTTTTTCCAGGCAGGATTCGCGGCTGGAAGCCGGAGCTTCCAGAACTGCCGCCAACGCTTCTTTGACCTTCTGCCAGCGTTCGGGAGTCATGGCGCAGGTTTGCTATTCATCGCTCGATGCGGCCACGAACGAGGCGTCGCCCACGCGCGCGATCCGGCGCAACTCGTCATAAACAAGAGGGGCAAGCGCGTCTCGCGCGGAGAGATCTCCGCTGCCACAGCGCGCCAGAAATTCTGTGACAAGGTAAGAGTTCGATGGTAGCCCCCAAGCCGCCAACCTGCGGTAAAAAGTAGCCGGGTTCGGACCGAAAGTCAACATACAAGGAAGCCACTGTGACTAGCACCTTCGCATTCAAAATGCCGGATACCAATAAAAACATTCAGATCTTAGTCAGCCAATTTCCAAAAGCTTTCGCGTTCCCGACGACAAGTAGGCGCCGGCGGTCCAATGGAAGTGGGCTTGGCACCGGGCCAGCATGGCTTCTTCGGCGATCGCTACGGCTTATTTCGGGCTAGATTCATCCTGCGTAGCAGCGACTCGAAGCGAGGACGGCTGCGGAGGTTTCTGAAAAGAAATGAACCTTTGATTCCGAAGATCGCGCCCGAGCGCCGCTCAAAAAGCATTCTCGAGCCACTCGATCGCAGCATCGGCTTCGCCGAGGCCGGTAGGGACAATGCGAAGTGGTATGGGGACACGAATTCGCGCTCCGCGCGATCGCGAAGCTGTTGCAGTATCTTTCGTGCTGCAGGTCGCTCCCCGGCAGCGTAATGGATCGCCCAGCGTCCAGCACGATTTGCCGCACAGCTACTTCTACTAACTCTCACACTATTCTCAGAATGTTCCTACGGATATCCATATGAAGTGGTCGTTCATGGATTTTCGGCTCTGCTGAGAATGCGTGAGTTCGAGTCACCGAGCTTCGACATTCCGCGCCTCCGTTTAGTAATCCCGCGTAATTTCTACTGAAGTGGGTCTCTGCTTGCATTAACTAGCGCTGAACGCCGTTCGCGGGTCTCAATCGCTTCTGAGGCTTTCAGGAGTGGACCGACTGCGTCGCTCGTGCACAAACAAAATTCCTTTGCCCCGACACGTGCAAAGAACTGCGTTTGTGACGCGGTAGCTCGGCATTCGTTTTTTGATTGGCTCATGGGATTCAGGCACGGAGGCTCGTTATGAAGCAGCGTACATGCAGTCTTTTGACTTTTTTTCTCGCACTGGCATCCATGTTTGGGATGGTCGTCTTGACGCCCCTCCTGGTCTCGGCGCAGACGGGCACCACTTCGCTGCGCGGGGCCGTTTCCGATGCCAAAGGCGCAGTGCTGCCGGATGCGACGGTTACGATTACGGATCCGCAGAACGGGTTCTCGCGCGCTGTTAAGACCGATGGCCAGGGCGAATATCAGCTCCTGCAATTGCCGCCGTCGACCTACACCGTCACCGTGAGCGGGCAGGGTTTTGCCCCGCTGAAGCAGGAGAAAGTACAGCTGCTGGTAAGTGTTCCCTCCACTTTGAATTTCACCTTACAGGTGCAAGGCCAAGCCATTACCGTGGAAGTGACCGGGCAAGGCGTTCAGGTGAATACCACCGACGCCACCATGGGCAACGCTTTCGAAAGCAATCAGATTGAGGAGCTCCCCTTCGAAGGTCGCAATCCCGTCGAGATGCTCAGTCTGCAGGCAGGTGTTACCTACACCAGCCCCACGAGCGGCACTGGTGTTAACAACATGGCCGATACACGCAGCGGCGCCGTCAACGGAGGCCGCAGTGATCAGACGAACGTGACCCTCGATGGCGTGGATAACAACGACCAGGAAAATGGTTTTGCCTTCACCGGAGCCGTGCGTTCCACCCTTGACTCGGTGGAGGAGTTCCGCGTGACCACCACCAATTCCAACGCCGATGAGGGACGCTCGTCCGGCGCCCAAGTCCAGTTGGTCACCAAGAGCGGAACCAATGCCTGGCATGGCAGCGCCTACGAATTCAACCGTTCCAATATCGGAGAGGCCAACGATTGGTTCAACGAAAATACTCAGGTCGGGACCGGACAGCCGAACATTCCACCGTTCCTGCGCCGCAACACGTTCGGTGCTTCCTTCGGCGGGCCGATTAAGAAGGACAGGCTGTTCTTCTTCACCAACTGGGAAAGACAGGTTCAGCACGAGAGCACTGAAACCACGCGTATCGTGCCCAGCATGAATCTTCGCAACGGAATTGCTTCGTACTGGTGCATCAACAACGGATTGGGAGCTGATCCGAATTGCGTTGCGGGCAACACCGGGAACAACGGTGCCAACATTACGATTGGCAACGCCCCCGGAGTACCCTCGACCGACCTTCTCGTGACCATGACGCCCGGAACCTTGTCTCTGCTCGATCCCAACTGCTCCGGCGCCGGCACCTGCCCGCAAGGGCCAGGTGCAAACCCGGCCACAGAGGCGATCCTGCAGGGCTTCCCCACACCGAATGTTCAATTCGCAACGGATTCGTTGACTGCTCTGAGCTCCGATGGCTACAACTATCAGGGGTATGATTTTCCGGCCCCCACTCCTTTGACCTTCAACACCTATATCGCCAAGCTGGACTACAACATCACGCAAAACGGCAATCATCGGATATTCGTCCGCGGAATTATGAACGGCGACCATGTGACTTCCCAGCCTGCCGAATTCCCGGGAATGATTCCAAACATTGATCAGGTCACAGTGGCGAAAAGCCTGGCCGTGGGCTACACCGCCGTGCTGACCAACAACCTGATCAACAATTTTCACTACGGGTTAACCCGGCAGGCGGTCAATCAAGTTGGCGCGGGGAATGTCAGCTTCGTCAACCTGCGGGGCTTGGACAATCCCGGCGGCGAGAACAACAATTCCTACGACGTCGCGGTTCCGGTCCACAACTTCGTCGAGGATCTCACTTGGATTCGAGGTAAACACACGCTCGGCTTCGGCGGAAATCTGCGCTTGCTGGGCAACATCAAAGCTTCGTATCTGAGTTCGTTTTCCAGCGCTCAAACCAATGCTTCCTGGCTGAACGTTTCCGGCATCGCCAACAAAGGAATCAGCCTCGACCCCGGCGCTCCGCAGTTCGCCGGGTACGGGCTGCCCGCCGTCGACTCCGGCTTCAACAACTCCTGGGACTTCCCGGTGATGGCCCTGGCGGGAATCATCAGCGAGGTGAACGCGCAGTACAACTTCACCACCACCGGTGCCACGCTTCCCAATGGTGCCCCCAACGACCGCCACTATGTCAATCGTGAGTTTGAAACCTACGTCCAGGACTCCTGGCGTGCCAAACCAAATCTGACCATCACCTATGGCGTGCGCTGGACCCTGCTGCAACCTCCCTACGAAAAAAACGGAGTCGAGGTTGCACCCACCTTCAGTCTGAACGGCTGGTTCAAGCAGCGGGATGCAACCATGCTCGCGGGTCAGCCTTTTAACGATCCCATCACCTTCGCGCCCGCTGGCAACGCCAACAGCAAACCTTCGTACTGGGGTTACGACTACAAAGATTTCGCCCCGCGTTTCGCCATCGCCTACTCGCCGGATTTTGGCTCTGGTGCTTTGGGAAATCTATTCGGGGGCCCGGGCAAGACTTCCATTCGCCTTGGCGCTGGTATGTACTACGACCATTTTGGTCAGGGCGTCGTGAACACGTTTGATCAGAATGGTTCCTTTGGACTTTCGACGGCGCTGAGTAATGTCGGAGGCGTACAGACCGTCGATGGCGCGCCTCGCATGCCGGCGTTGCCCAACAACGGCGGCCTTTTTTATTTGCCACCGTCCCTAATCACTCCCTCGCCGGGAGCCAGCTTCCCCGTCACCTATCCGCTGGACAATTTCGCCGCGCAGTGGGGTTTGGACGACAAGCTTAAGACCCCTTACTCCTACGCGCTTAACCTTTCTTTCGAGCGCGAACTAAACCACAATTTCACCATCGAAGTCGCCTATGTCGGCCGGCTTGGCCATCGCCTGCTGCAGCAGGAAGATCTGGCTCAACCCCGCGATATCGTTGATCCAGTTTCCCACGTGGACTATTACGCGGCCACGCGTCAGCTCGACGATGCGGTGCTGGCGGGTACGCCCGAAAGCAGTGTCGCCCCAATTCCGTACTGGGAGAACCTGTTCGGCGCCACCTCTGGCGGACCGGTTAATGGCCCTCTGGGTCAAAATGCCATCTACAACGCGCTGTCACAGAACTGTCCCTTGCCGGTCGGCGGCCCAGCAGCACCGACCGCAACCCAGAACATGTTTTACCTGATGTCGTGCGGTTACGTGCACAATGAGACTTCGTTCCAGCAGATTATTGACGGGGTAGGTGGGAACCCGTGTGCCCCCGGTTGCATCACCTTGGGAGGCGTCACGCAAAGCACGCCGCAATACTTTTCCTCCCAATATGCATCCCTGTATGCATGGCGATCCATCGGCCACAGCTACTATGACGCAGGTCAGCTTATTTTGCGCCATGCCATGTCCCACGGTTTGCAGTTCGATGTGAACTACACTTATGCTCACTCGATCGACGAGGGCTCGGATGCGGAACGGATCGCGGCAGAAGCCGGCTTGGGCGACGAGATCTTCAACGCGTGGAATCCAGCGTTGCAGCGCGCCTCTTCCACCTTCGACACCCGACATCAGCTCAATTCCAACTGGGTGCTGCAGGTTCCATTTGGAAAAGGAAGGCCTTTTGGGTCGGGCTCGGGCCGGATGGCAAATACGGTTCTCGGTGGCTGGGATCTGACCGGCGTGCTCCGCTTGACCAGTGGTTTCCCCGTGAGCGTCGGCAATGGCGCCGCTTGGGCTACTGACTGGCAAATCAGTGGCTACGCCACTCAAATTGGACCAACACCTTCAACTGGGGTATCGATCGTGAACGGCGAGCCCAACATGTTCAAGAATTACACCACCGCGGTCAACTCCTATCGCCAGGATTTTGCCGGCGAGGTGGGAAACCGCAACGACCTTCGCGGGCCGGGATACTTTGACACTGACCTGGGACTGCACAAGGTTTTTAACTTCACCGAGCGGCAGCAGCTTCAGTTCCGTTGGGATGTTTACAACGCATTCAACACCGTCCGCTTCGATGTGCAGTCGGCGAATATTTCGCCCGATGTAGCGAGCGCCTTCGGATTCCTCAGCAGGACTTTGACGTTATACCGCAGGATGGAGTTCGGCGTGCGGTACTCGTTCTAGTCGGTTCTCGATTCGCTTGCGGGACGGCTGCTGCCGAGTATCATATTTCTGACAGGAGAATGGTATGAAAACTCTCGCAGTGACACGTCGGGGTTTACTCGAAGCAGCGGCTTGCACGCTGGCTGGTGCTGTGAGCCTGCCGGGATTGGCAAGTGCCAGCGCGTTGGGTGGGCAGAACTCAGCGAACGAGGAGATCATTCGCAAGTGGTACGCGGCGTGGGAAAAAAAGGACTTGGACACGTTCAACCTCCTGCTCGCCGACGACTTCACTTTTTCGAGCGCGGCTGGCGACGACCACATCAGCAAGAGTACTTTCAAAACGCAATGCTGGGACTCACAGGTTGACTTCATCAAACATTTTGACTTGGAGCGGATGACCACAGGCGCGGACGATGCTTTTGTGAAGTATCTGTGCCACACTAAGAACGGTAAATCGTTCCGGAACGTGGAGTATCTGCGAATCAAGAACGGTAAGTTGGAATCAATTGAGTGTTATTTCGGCGCACAATCCAGTTTTCCGTCTGCAGTAAGCAATGGATCGAAGTGAAACCGAATAACTGAGGAAGCTGCCTGCACGGCCGTCGGATTGGAAAAAACGCGATCCGCGCGAAGCCGCCCTTGTCCCACAGGGAATTCGAATCTCTCGGCGGAGGCCTGTTTGAACATACTCCGCCGTCACGCCAAATGAATTTCCTGACGCGCGGGCCTGAGACTGCCAGCCATCCTCACCAAGTCGGCGAGAGAATTCGCCTTCATTTTTCTCATGACCTGCCCGCGGTGCGCCTTTACCGTGATTTCGCTGATGCCCAGTTCTGCGCCGGCCTGTTTGTTCAACAGCCCAGAGACGACCAGTGCCATGACTTGCCGTTCGCGGGGAGTGAGTGACCGGTAGCAGTTTCGCAGAGCGCCCAATTCGATTTCATGATCAAGGGCCCCGCGGCTTCTGTCGAGGCCTTCGCGGATTGCTCGCAGCAATACGTCGTCGCCGAATGGCTTTACGAGGAAATCGACTGCCCCTGCCTTCATCGCCCTTACCGTTGTTGGAATATCTCCGCAACCAGACATAAAGATGACCGGCATCTCGCAGCGCTCTTGCGCGATTAACTTTTGCAGTTCGAGTCCGTTCAGGTCAGGAAGCGCTAGATCGAGAATGAGACAGCTGGAACCAGGGCCGCGGCCGGTTGAGGAATTCCCGAGCCGACGCGAATGTTTCCGCCTGCCAACCCTCAGAGAAAATCAATGATTCCAGCGATTCCCGGACGGAGATATCATCGTCAACAACGAAAATCACAGGCGATACGCTCGGAATCGGGGGATGCACCATCCCCTGATGAAATGTTTGCGCTAGGTTCATATCCTGCCTCCCTTGAAGTTTGCTTGTTCTAGGTGGCAGTGTGAGGCAATCGCAGGTGAGTCGACAACCCCAAATTCTCCAGTTGCAGGCCCATCAAATCGTCAGAGAGAAAACTCGACTTTTGGGGGAGAAGGCAGACGTTGAGCTTTAGGTTGGAATGTGTTTTCGTCCGAAAAGGCGGGCATCGATGGACCATGCTCCCGGTCCGATCATTGCGATGGTAGCGCCGAAAGTGCCAAGAACGATGGGAATCCACGGATCACTGCCGCTGGCGAATGCGATCCACAGTTCGACCGCCCCGATCAGACTCCCGACGACTGGGGTCCACAGCCCAAGCAGGAGGAGTACGCCGGCGCAGGCTGCAATCATTTGCGGAATCATCGACGGGGAAAAGGACTTGTCGGCAAGCTCGATGATCCCGAATCGAACCAGCAGAATAGCTATCAGCATGCGCTGAAGCAGAAGACCTACACCGGGCCAGCCGTTGGCGAATGTCGAAAACAGTCGTTGCAAAGAATGCCCCAGTGAGATCGTAAGAGAATTGCAACGAAATCGAAACGCCACAAAGTCGGAGGCAGCGATCCTACTTTTGGGGGAGACCACGCCTTGGAGACCACCGTTAGAAATCTTCAATGATGCCGCGCTTCAGCCCGATCGTCACCGAGTGCGCCCGATCGTTGGCGCCTAGCTTGGAAAGTATATTTGTAACGTGGCTCTTCACGGTTGCTTCGCCGATCGAGAGCTGATCGGCAATTTGTTTATTTGAGTTGCCAGCGCCGATCAACCGCAAGACGTCAAGTTCGCGTTCTGTTAGCGCGTCATCCGTCGCATGGGCCGCCAGTTCCGCGGCAATTTCTTGCGGGATTCGTTTTTGCCCCGCATGGACGGCGCGGATCGCCTCGAGTAGTTCCTTGTGCACGTGCCCCTTCAGTATGTACCCTCTGGCTCCCGCCTTCAGAGCGCGCAGCACTTGCGTGTCGCCACTATATGTAGTCAAAACGATGATGCGGGCCTCGGGAAATTCCCTGCGAATGCGATCGATGGCATCGATTCCATCCACTTCCGGCATCTGAAGATCCATCAAGGTGACATCCGGCCGGTGAGATCGGAACGCGTCGACGGCCTCGTTCCCATTCGACGCCTCCGCGACCAACTTCAAGTCGGGTTCACCATTGACCAACGCAGCGATGCCCTTCCGCAACAGGGGATGGTCATCGACGGTCAGAATGCGAATCAGGTTAGGCGAGCTCTGCATCATTTTTCATCCTGCGACTTTCATCCTACGCCGCAATCTAGCCACTATACCCTCGCGTGAAGCCTCATAGGCGATGGCGGCGGGAACCGTAAGCTGAACCTCAGTGCCGGCGCCGGATTCACTCCAAAAATCCAGTTGCGATCCAATCCGCTGGGCGCGCTCACGGATACCCTGCAAACCCCAATGCCCAGGGCGTCCACCCTCCTTCAGCACCTTTGGATCTATCCCTCGACCATTGTCGCGGATGCGAAGACGAAGCATCTGGTTATCGTGTCGAATCTCCGCTTCAATCCGAGTGGCGCTGGAGTGCTGAAACGCATTTCTGACGATTTCAACGGCGATACGACAGATCTCATTTTTCGCCGCAGTGGACAAGCGTCGGCGTTCGCCTTCCTCGATCAAGTCGAAGGTAGGAGCCTTCCCATCCGCCGCGGCTGTCAATTCCTGCATCGTGGTTTTCAACAACTCTGCGAGATTTTCCTGCGCGATCCCTCCTGAGCGTAAGCCCTGAATTGCATCCCGGCTCTCCGCCAGCGCAATTTCAGTTTCGCCGATTGCATCGTCCAGAGATCGTATTGCCTCATCGGGTCGCCGCGGCAGCAGGTTGCGAACTGCTTGAAACTGAAACAGGAGGCCGTGAAGAGTTTGCAGCAATGTATCGTGCAGATCTCGCGCAATTCGAGTGCGTTCGCTGACCCGGGCTTCCAGCCCAATATTGAATTGCCGATGCAATTGTTGAACCCGCAGTTGATATATACCCAGCGCGAGCAGCGCTAGCATCCCCACGCCCGCCACCTGGAACCAGCGTGTTTGAAATATCGAAGGCTCCACTTCAAACGCAATTGCAGCCCCATTGGAGTTCCACACCCCATATAAATTGCTCGCAGCCACCTGAAATACGAATCGTCCGGGCGCAATATTCGTAAAGTCAACTTCGCGCAGCGGGGTTGGCTCGCTCCAGGAGGAATCGACATCAGTCAATCGATAGTGGTATCTCACCCCTTGGGGATCCGAGACGTTGATGCCGGCATATTGGAAAGTCAGGCGATGTCGGCCGGAAGAAACACGGATATGGTCGCCCGCTACGGGTTTTCCGTCCACAAGCATTCCTTCGATTCTCACCGTGACGGGGAATGCTGGATCGGCAAACGCCGAAGCCGGCAAAAATGAAATCCCTTGTTTCAGAGAGAACCAGATGCTTCCGCGATTGTCCAACTGGACCGACGGACTTCGCCTAATGCCCTCCACGCTCGGGAGGCCATCGGTGACGCCGAATTCTCGGTAGTCGCCATCGGCGAACGCCTGCTTCAGCAAGGCCGAACATCTCACTCTCAGAATGTGGTCCGAGGTGGTGATCCAGAGCCAGCCATTTTTTTCCGCGATCCCCAGAATATCTCCGTAGAGCGCGGTCGGCGCCCCCAACGGAACGTGTACGACACCGGATTGTAAGTACGCAATTCCTCTCGAAGTGCCGATCCATAACGTATCGTTGCCATCCAGAAAAAGGCTCTCGATCGCACCGGGCGGCAATCCGTCGTGCGTGTTGTAGCTGGTCCACCGATCATTCCCGAATTCGGCGAGTCCGCTTGGCGTGCCCACAAAGATATGCCCAGATTCATTCCCGGTGATCACAGAGATTGTGTTGGCGGGCAGCCCGTCTTTCGTAGTGAAGGTATGCCAAGCGCCGTTGCGTAAGCGGCTGAGCCCCCGGTGAAGTGTTCCAGCCCACAGTGTGGCGTTCGATTCGCGATACAACGAGTAAACGGCATCATGGATGGCCTCGGCTTGCGGCGTCGATAATCGGACGGCGTTGCCCTCGACAGTCAGCCGTGTGACTCCTCCATTTCTTCGCGCGACCCAAACCTCACCGCCCGCTCCCGCAATCGAATAAACGATGTCATCTTTTAGCCCGGCAATTTCAATCGACTGTACTCTGCCCTGCGAAATGCGAAATAGTCCGCCATCCAGCGGGGCAAACCAGACACCCAGGTCGGAATCGACATGAATCGCTCCGCAATTGGTGCAAGGCAGACCTTCCGAATGCAGCCCCTCCGAACTGCGATATGTGATGAATGCACTGTCCTGGTAGCGCTCAATCGACTCCGGCTCGCCAATCCAAAGACTGCCGTCGCGATCTTCAAACAATGCTGTGACTTCACGGCTGCCATCGACCGTCAACTGCTCGAGTGGATGGACCCTGCCCGTGGCGTCGATGTCTTTGGGGTCGGCTTTGAAAACATGGCGTTCGGTGCCGATCCATATGCGGTCTTTGAGTCCGCTAGCCAGCGCCAGAATTTCATCGTGTTCGGGAGTCGGACTAACTTCGCTGAATGAGCCGTCGCCGTGCGATATGAACAAGCCGTGGTTCGTCCCGACGAGCAGGGTTGAATTCGCGAGGGGGAGCAGGCAGTTGATCCTGTTGTTCTTGAGACTGGGTACTTGCAGCAGGGATGCTTCGCCTTTTTCGGGGCTGAACTGAAACAAGCCCTTTTCAGCGGTGCCAATCCAGATTGTTCCGTCCGCCGTCTGCGCTAGTGCTGTCGGCGGGCCCGGCACCGCGCGAGGTTCCAAAAGGACTCGACGTTTCCCGTGCCTGTAATCCACCACGCCCTGTAATTCAGATACGAACAGCAGCCAGCCATCGAAGGTCTTGCCGGTTAAACTGGGCGCATAGGCGTGTCTGCCGTTGTCAGGAACCGGTCCTTTCAGCACGCCGGTTTCGTAGCGGAACAGATGCGTGAAGTCGTCTGCGGCCCACAACTGGCCGTCCGCATCTGTGAATACCCGTGGGACGAGTCCGTTTGATAGATCGTTGGAGTTCGCTCTTGGAATGTACCCAAACCCTAAGCCGTCGTACCTGACTAGCCCGTTGCCCGTTCCGAACCAGAGGTAGCCATCTGCGGTCTGTGTCATCGAAAAGACATGGCCCCCGGGAAAACCAGACGCGTGGTCCCAAGTGCTATGGCTACGGCTGGACGTAATCGAGTTGTCGACGGCGCCTGAAGATGCAGTGGCCGACAGAAGCAACACGACGAGTCCTAGAAGCGTTTTCATGCGATTGGTGTCCCGGACCACTAGGGCAAGTACTCAAAGTGATCCACGACAACTTCGGCGCGCTCGCGAATCGCCGGCAATTTATGATTTGGATCCGAGTAGACATAAAGGGCCATCCGCACAGATTCATCCACCGGTTTAGGAACCTCGTCGGTAAAGACGTGCTTCGAAACCAGGCGGGTTTCCTTTCCCGACACTTGCGTAGTCAGCATTGTGACCCGTCCTTCTTCCCACACGATGGTGTACTGCAGCTTGCCGCCCGGCGTCTTGAATCGCGACAGGTTCAGCGGCAGAAAAGCTGGTTGGACCGCGAACTGCGCGTCTCCGTTTTCGTTTCGCGGGTCGCCCCAACGACCGATATTGACGTCAAACTCCCCATGATTTCCTTGCTTGGAGGAATGATCCCAGGTGAACATCGTGAACGAGACTGCCGGGTCCAAATTTGAAGTATCTTCCACCGTAAACACATAAGTGCCGTAACCCAAGCTGCGCGTCACATTTACTTCGGAACAAGTCCATTCATTATTCCGGTTGATAATCTGGAGATGTAGCGCTCCAGATTGATCCACATAAACGTTGCTGGGATCGTAAGGGTTCCTGGTTCCTCCTCGATTGCTGGGCACCTTTCGAACCCGCCACTGATATCCGCTGAAACTTACAAAAAACGACGAGGATCGCGGCGGCCCAGGGGCGACGGCGATCGTCTCTATGCCGCGCCCAACCTTCGGCAATTCGGTCAGCACCGCCGCTGGATGGTAGATTGAATCCACCAGTAAGGCGGCATAGTCAGTAGCCAGGTGCACTTCGTTCCGCCACACGCCGCCGGGCAAAATTGGTGTTAAAGGCGAATTCAATCGCGGTTGCAGCCACCACAAACCTCCGGTCTTAGAGTAAAGAACCATATTCTGGTCCGGATGCGAACCGCTTACGGTGCCCTCAATCACGTCTTCTTGATTCAGATCCCCGAGATCCCTTTGCGGCACTTGAGTAAACAGGATGGTCGGTTCGTGAGAGGGCTGTGCCGTTTTGTGACAGGCCGTGAGTGTCAACAGTAATCCCGCGATCGTGAGAATGGTAGGGGAACGCAATCGGGTACTCGATTCAAATTCGATCTGAACCATTTTTTGCCATAAAGCTGGAATCTTTGCCTCGCCCGCTCCTACCCTCAGGGTGCTCAGAGCAAAACGATGAGGCATTCCAACAAGTGTGGTCTATTGTACTTTGGTATCGCTTCCGGCCCGGACCAGGCACTGCGGAGGCGGACGCTCGGGGCCCCGGCGTTCTTCGACTGTCTGCTCTGGCTAGCGAAAGCCTTTGGCTTGATTGTTGCTGGCCTTTACTGGAAGCGGTGCGAATCGCCGAGATTACTCATCGGGCAGAATTCTTGAGGGCCACATCACCCGCTATTCCGTGAAGGGAGCCGCCGCGACTCGATCGCAAAAATTGCGGGGATGAAATTCAGGCACGTACCGCTCACGGATGTCCCGCATAAAAGAACTCGACGCCGCCTGGGGATGCTTTCGCAGGACGTCGGCACATGTGCTAACAAATGCTTCCTTGAATCTCAATCGCGGAAGCGCCTTTACAACTTCCTCGACGTCGCTCTTCTTGATTTGTGAAAAATCGGGTGCAATTACGTCAGCCCCGGCCCCCTCACCGACCAATGCAATTTCAGGTTGCTTGAACTGTCCGATCGGTGAAGCGTGCATGGCGATGCCGTCCCAGACGATCTCAAGCTTTTCCTTCGGATAGCTTTGTTCTTCCAGAAATTTCCTGGCGGTCTGGGCCCCCTGAATCTCGAAGGGCAAGTCGCCCCGGAATTTCTCTGTGAGCCCCAAGTCATGAAAAATGCAGGCCAGATACAGAATCTCGGGGTCGAACTTCTGTCCGAGGGCGCGGCCGACCAGAGAGCCGAATAGGAAAGTACGGACAGCATGGTTGAATAGATACGGTGGATACACGGCACGACTGAAATCGGTTGCCCACTTCGCGATCTCAGAATCTATCAGATTCACGCCGGCCACCGTACCCGGTAGGCGTTCTTTGGCGGACGGCGTCATGAATGCGCTCCGCTCCTTTTCAGAACCCTTTCCGGAAGCGACTCCTACCTCCCAAAATGTACTCAAGGAGATAGCTCCCAATCCACACAGAATTTTTCGCCGGTCCATTTCATCCAAGGCTAACCGACGAGATGAAAATCACGACACTACAATGAGTGTGCTCATCCCTAAAAAGGAACTATTTGTCGCGGTGTCTCACCCCTCTGCGGGTTCCAGGAATTCGGCGGACGAAATGCAGTTTGCTTGCCCGGTTGTTCATCCTCGCCCTGGGAGACAATAACAAATCGAGAAGCGGCAAGCGAAACTGAAATCAGCTGAGTAAAGGGCCTTTGCCTTTGTCGTCGGGCAGTTGTTCCAGTGCGGGTTCGCGATCTGCCGCCCACAACCAGACGCGCTGCCCGTGATTTCCAGGCGATACTTTCGCCTCGCCATACTCAACCAGTCGAGCCAAAATCGTATTTATTGTTGCCATCGGGTCTTTATGGTGCGCCAGTAGAGGGGGCATTGTCCGTTCAATTTCATCGCACACATCACGCGCGCTCATCGGGCGCGGGGCTTCCATCAAAACTCTTCGGCACGCCCCCGTGACACCCGGCTGACGAGGGCCTTTTCTCCCATCGACAAGTTCTAAGAGAACCGTGTCCGAAATATCGTCGCCGAATAGCTTTGCTAAACCCATCATCGTCCGCTTCACTGTGCCAATCCGCTTGGTAAGTTCAGCTCGCGCTGCCATCAAGTGGCGCAACTCGTGGTCGGCCCTCTGGATTACCTCGACGACATATTGGTTCGATTCGCTATCCGATCCTGCATTGTCCGGTCGTATGTTTTCCATTCGGTTTGTATAACACGCTTGTTGCCTGACAGCGGTAGTGAAGGGATTGAAACCACAATTCGCGGGACAAGCGCACAGTTAAACGCGACAAAGTTCACAGATGGCTTCAGTCTGCGGGCGTCGAGAGAGCCCGAAGAAGCAAATGCCGCATTATGCCGGCCCGTGTCTCAACAAATTGTTTGTTGCTGAGTTGCGGTCACGGATTTTCACAGTGTCGTCCACAAGTCTACAGAAAGCTAAAGAAGTGTCAGCGATTTCTACGCCCTGCCATATTTTACTTTCACTCCGCTAGTCCCGGACTCCTCTGGGAATCGTTGATTCGTCAATCCTCCGCTGCAATTCGTACTGACAAAGAGTGCACCTGTCCCTCTCACCTGGATTTCCCCTGCACTGGACTGTCTCCTGCATTGCTGAGTGGCGAAACCCAACCCGCACAAAGCGTTGCATTTCGACACCGGCAAAAAGGATCACCTAAGGAGAGCCAGATGATGAGGACTAACCGTAGAAGTCGACTATCAACAAAGTTCGCGCTGTTCGCTGCTTGTTTATCCTCTGTCATGTTGCTCGTTGCCAACGTTCTGGCGCAAGAGACGACCGGCGGATTGCAAGGGACGGTAAAAGACTCGACCGGAGCGGTCGTGTCGCAGGTGCATGTCGAAATTCGAGGCACCTCCCTGGTGGGCGCGAAGTCTGAGAACACCGACTCCGGCGGCTATTACCGTTTCGCGAACCTGCCCCCCGGCGTCTACTCCATTAACATTTCGGCAAAGGGTTTCAAGACCGTTAAGCGCGAAGGTCTGACCATCGAAGTCGGCCATCTTCCCACCGTTGACCTGACGCTTGAAGTGGGAGCCGCCGCGGAAGTGGTGGAAGTATCGGGCGCGGCGCCGATCATCGACGTCACCACGAATGCGAACAATACCAACATCACCAACGACGTGATCTCCGATATTCCCCATGGCTACAGCTTCCAGTCGGTCATTCAATTCGCGCCCATGGCCCGCAACGAGCCACTGGCCGGCGGGTCCGCCGGCACCACCGGCAATTCCGGCGGATCGCTCCCCGGCAGTGCCGGCAATGGTGGGGCTGTCGGTTTCTCTGTCGGCGGCGCGGCTGACTCCGAGAACACTTATCTCGTGGAAGGCCAGGATACGGAGAATATTTCCGGCGGCGCTTCCAGTGCCAACGTTCCCTTCCAGTTCATTCAAGAAGTTGAGGTTAAGAGCTCTGGTATCGAAGCCGAGCACGGCGGAGCCTTAGGCGGCGTGGTCAACGTTGTTATGAAGAAGGGAAGCAACGCCTACCACGGTTCGTTTTTTGGTACTTACGAAGCAAATGGATTGGATGGCTCTCCGGGAGAACAATTGCGTTACGACCCATTTCCAGTTGTGACCACTCCCGACATTGATTCCCAGTTGTATCAGCCGAAGAAAGACCATTTCAAGATTGCGCAGCCCGGCTTTACTGTCGGCGGCCCGGTCGCGAAGGACCGTCTATGGTTCTTCCTCGGTTTTGCGCCGCAGTACACTGCCAGATCCAGAATGGTGGATTTCACTGATACCACCAACTTGACCAACGAAGGTCTAACCCTTGGCGACCAACTCTTCAACCAGGACAACCAGCAGTACTTCACCACTTTCCGCCTTGACGCCACCCTTACGCCGAAGATCCGTGTTTTCGGTTCGTGGCTCTATCAATATTCGCGCGCGTCCGGGGACAGCTTACCGAACCCAGATTCGACCACTGGCCTCGCGAACACCGGGGGAGAAATCATCGGGCAAGGGCCTGTGACCGGAATCGATTCTCCTATTACGCAGTACGCACACGGCCTTGGCTTTTCCAACCCGAACGCGACGTTCAACGTGGGCGCGGATATCACGCTGAGCCCCAGGATTGTCGCCACCACGCGCTATGGCTACTTCTTCACGAACTATCACGACTTCGGCTGGCCGACCCAGGGAGTGGACCTGGCAGTGAACGGTGTGTCCGGTACAGAAGTTGTAAATAACCAAACCATTATTCTGGATAATACCGGCCAACCTCTGCCAACCGCTCTGCAGTCCCCACTTGGCGCGAGCACTGCTCCTTTCGATCCAAGTTTTACCGAGGTGAATGCCAGTAAGCACTTCCAGTTCGACGAGGATGTGGCGTTCTTCAAGAGCGGCTGGGCCGGCACTCATAACATCAAGGCTGGTTATCAGCTCAACCATCTGTCCAACGTAATTAATCAGCACGGCAACCTGCCCTTCGCATTCGAGTATCTTGGCGCGGGCGCGTCCGAGGGAGGGAGCACGACCTTCGGATCGGGAAACTGCGCGTTACTGAAGGCAGAGTGGAATGGCAACTGCGCCGGCCAGTACGGCTATCTGCAAGTGCAGGATTTCGCGACCGTCCTCGAAAACTCAGCTGGCACGCCGGTACCTGCAACGGATTGGAACCATGCATTATTCGTTCAGGATGCGTGGACCGTCGGGCACGGTCTGACCCTCAACCTCGGCCTCCGTATTGAGAAAGAAAATCTGCCGGCGCCTTCGGGAATTGGGATTGCGGGGATCCGCTCCATCAACTTTGGATGGAGCGATAAGATCGAACCTCGCTTGGGAGCTGCCTGGGGGTCACCAAACGGCAAGCTGAAAATCTTTGGCAGCTATGGCGTCACCAACGACGTCATGAAGCTGTTGTTGGCCCAGACCTCCTGGGGAGCGCAAGGATTCGAGCAGTGTACGTACCCGATGGGTCCAGATGGAACGTCCGCCGGGTTCACGAATGCCGATGTCACTCTGCAATTCAATGCTAGCAGCCGCGCCTGCCCGACTGGTGTATCCAACGTGGGAGCGATTTTCCAGAACGCCACCGTCCCCGCAGCTCTCACGGACGGCAAAACTGATGTTTCGTTGATTGAAAACCTCAACTTCCGGCCGGAGGAACCGGTCTCGCCCGGCGTGAAGCCCTATCGTCAGCACGAATACGTCATGGGCGTGGATTACCAACTCTCAAAAAACTGGGCGTTCGAAGCGCGCTATGATCGCCGCCGCCTCGACCACGTCATTGAAGACGCGTCGTTGTTCGACAGGTCCGCTTTCGAAATCTATACCATCGTCAATCCAGGCGAAAACGTGAACAAGACCGTCAACAGTTACGCCAATTACTTGACCTCGATTGGCGATGCCTACGGTCCGGGAACAGCCGCGTTTAACGGCAACCCCGCTGCGCAGTTCGGCACTTGTGCCTCATGCCCGAACAACCCATTGGCGATCCGCAACTACGATGGGCTGGAATTCCGGATGACCAAGACGCAAGCCCGCGGCTGGTCGGGATCGTTCAGCTACTCCTGGAGCAGCCTGTGGGGCAACTATACCGGCCTCACTACGACTGACCAGGTCGACGGCGGCGTGACCGGACGCAACTCGCCCGATACCACTCGTGCGTTCGACGAGCCGTACTATTATTTTGGAGCCAACGGCAAATCCAACGATGGGCCGCTGCCGACTGATCGCCCGAACGTGTTCAAGGGATACGCATATTACACACTACCCTGGGCGGGCAAATTCGACGCTAACGCCACAACCTTCGGTCTCTTCCAGGTCGCATATCAGGGCAGCCCGGTGAGTTCGTTCTCTGACGTGGGATTAGCAAATGGCATCACCCCTTTTGAATCCGCCTACATTTTCGGGCGCGGCAAGTGGGTGAACGCCACCACTGATCCCGTTACGAACAGCGTCGACTTCGGCAGCATCTATAACCGTCGCACGCCGTGGTACACCCAGACCGATTTCAACCTGCAACACTCCATCAAGGTCAACAAGAATAACGAGCACCAGTTGCTGGCCTTCAGCGCAAACTTCAGCAACCTGCTGAACCAACGCGCCGTCACCGCATATTGGGGCGGATTCAGTTCAAATAATCTTGCGAGTTTTCTCACGCCTCTCGGAGCCTGTGGCACTGGTGGCGCCACGGCTGGGTGCAACCTCTTTAATGGCGCGGCCTTCTACCAGGCCGCCGAAACCGGGTACAACGCGCAGGCGGCGGCCACCGCCAACGGCGTGGTGCTCAACTCACACTACGGCTTGCCGAACCTTTGGCAGGCTTCACGCAATATCCGCCTGGGGGCTCAGTTCACTTTCTAACGGAGCTTGCGTTTAGTCCGAAAGGGAGCCGGAATCCCGGCTCCCTTGTTTCGTTGGTTGTAGATTCTGCACCGCACTGCACAGAATGAACAAGAAGAAAGGCCAGTGCTAAACCCGCCCACCCTTATAGTTCAGCTAAGATGAATTTGGTTGGGGGGTGACTCCTCTGGGCGATTAGCGTCGCCGAGTGAGTCCCTTTGCCGAGGCCTCGGCTCCAGGTGGTTCACGGAACGGTTCCACAGAAATGTGCTCGTAACGCACATCCAGCACAGTCAGCTTTTCTGGACCACCCGGCAATTGAAGGACTACGCTGTCACCCGCCGCCGACTTCATCAACGCGCGCCCTAGAGGTGACACCCAACTGATGTGGTTGCGGTTGAGGTCGATTTCGTCGGTGCCCACGATGCTCACCACTCGCTCCACTCCCGCGGCATTGGCATAGCGCACGGTCGCTCCGAAGAATGCCCTCGCCGCCGCCTGCCCCGATCTTCGAGCTTCCGGGTCCACCACTTCCGCGGCTTCGATTCGCTTGGTGAGAAAGCGAATCCGCCCATCGATCTGCCTCAGCCGCCGCTTGCCGTACTGATAGTCGGCATTTTCACTTCGATCGCCGTTGCTGGCCGCCCACGCCACCACTTCCGTCACGGCCGGGCGTTCCCTGGCGAGCAGAAACCGGTGCTCATCTTTGAGGCGCTCCAGTCCGCTCGGCGTGATGTAGTTCTTGACGGGCGTCGTCGGCTCGTCCGGTTTTGGCTTTCTCGTGAACCCTTTTCGCATCTCGTAGTCTTTCCAGAGAGTATCCAGTGGAGTGTACCCAATAAATGCGGAGGAACGCTGCGGCCCGGGCTGATTTTTCACGTTCCGGCTAAAGAAGAAGTGATCCCAGCTTCCCGTTGGCGGACGATCCGCTCCGAACTAACTGCGGCTTCAACCCCTCACCAGGTCCACGCCTGCCAGACGATGACTGAGGTGCATACGGTTTCGATCGTCGCGAAGAACAAGTAACAAGGAAGAGCGGGCGTCCGCGCACCGAAAAAAGGCGGAACGTAGGTCAGGGCACCGTTTACAAGAGTCAATATGGTACCCGCGATGATATTCGCCAGCCGGTTCGGTCCAAACGGAAGTAGTCGACACGCCACAATCATGGCGATGGGTATTTCCATGAAGGCCGATGAAACCAGCAGAACCCATGGTGGGAAATGTGGAGCGTCGGATAGATTTGGCGAGCCCACAATAGCAAACAGGGCAGTACAGTCCGCATACAGGTAGTTCAATAACGCGAAGAGCCAGAATAGAGACAACCGCTCCTTTGTGTCATGCATGTGAGCCTCCTCCGAAATGGCAATCCAGGATCTGAGTTGCGCTCCTGCCGCTCTGTACTGTGAATTTGCGCACTTTGGGAATACGGGCGAGGGCATCAAAAGGATGCAAGATACGAGGGAGTCGGCGAAAATTCTGGTGATTGAGATGAACTCAACCTAGCAACTGCATCTCTTGCGTCTTTTTTGGGCACTCATCCGTATTACGAGTATGGTGGGGGCGACCGCACTATCGCTGGAGGGGCTTGTGGCAGGGGATGCGGATGTGGTCCGGCTTCGCCGAGGCGACCTGAACGCTCTCTCGGAACTGATTGCCCGGTACCAGAATCGGCTGTATCGGTACCTGCTGCGCATCGTGCGGGAGCCCGCCGAGGCGGAAGACTTGTTCCAGCAAACATGGTTGAGAGTGGTCGAGAAGATTCGTTCCTTCGATGCAAACCGCAATTTCGACGCCTGGCTGTTCACGCTGGCGCGCAACCTGGCGATCGATCATCTGCGCCGGATTCGTCCGCAGAGCCTTGACGAACCGCTCGACGAGCCGCTCGCAAACAGCTGGCAGAGCGAAACCGTGGCGGACCGGATTCCGTGTAAAGACGACACGCCGCTCGATCACGCACTCGCGGCCGAGCGCCGAACGGAGATCAGCGAAGCGATGGCAGGGCTGCCGATGATGTATCGCGAAGTGCTCACGCTGCGGTTTGAGGATGAGATGAAGATTGAGGAAATCTCGCAGGTGACAGCGGCTCCGGTATCGACGGTGAAGTCGCGGCTGCGGCGTTCGCTTGAACAATTGCGGTCCGCGCTCGAAGCGCGGCATCCCGGAGGTACATGGCAATGAGCGAGCACGACAAGATTCGAGAACTGCTGGCGCTGGCCGCAGCCGGCGCGCTGAGGAGCGCGGAAGAAAAGCAGGTTGCGGAGCATGTGCGGTCTTGCATCGCCTGCTCGAACGAATTGGAGGCTTGGCGGCCGATTGCAAGCGAACTCCGCCGATTGCCGACGCCGCAGCCTTCTTCGTGGCTGGTGCAGGCCACGCTGGCGCGTGCGCAGGCGAAGCTCACCGAACAGGCCGAGCACGATTGGAACCGCCGCGTAATGATCGTTTTAGTAGCGTTTGCGTGGCTGCTGACGATTGCGAGCTGGCCGGTTTTCCAATTTGTGAGCGGACGTTTCGGGAGTTTGCTCGAGCCGCAGTTCAGCCATACTCTGTCTAGCTATACCCAGTTCAGCCATACATGGATCAGTTTTGCCCCGTTCACCGGGCTGGGGTGGCTCGCGGGAGGGGTGGCCGCAGTGATGCTGGCAGTCCGGCAGCGCGGCGAAAGGAGGCTGGCATGAGCCGCTTCACACAGGAATTGAGCGTGATTCCAAAGGCAGCGTGGATCGTTGCGGGGTTCGTCAATTTGTGCTGCACACTGCCGGTGTTCTTGTTCGTGGCGCCAACGGATCTGGTAGTAGGCAAATGGCCGCGCTGGGGACAAGCGCTGTGCGTGTGCGTGATGTTCCTGTTCGTGGCGGCTTGGGTTGCGCTGATCGGATACGTCTACGGCGACGCGAAGCGGCGGCAGATGCGGTACGGAATGTGGACACTGCTGGCGATCTTCATTCCCAATGCGATCGGGATAATCTTGTACTTCATTCTCCGCGACCCTCTGCCGAAGCCGTGCCCCGGCTGCGGGCGTGTCGAAAAGGCAAAATTCCCATTCTGTCCGCACTGCGGCACTTTGCTGCAGCCACCGTGCCCCAAATGTCATAACCCCATTGAGCCCACTTGGGCGAATTGCGCGTATTGCGGACAGCAACTGCCCGAGCCGGCGACGCGAGCTACACAAAATCCCTCTGTGGCTACGTGACGCCGTGGGCCTTCGCGCGATGTGCGGTCCGAGATTGATTGGTTTCCGCGATTGCCTCCAAAAACCCACTGCACAGGTGGTTGGCTATGCTTCTCTCAACGCAATCATTGGATCCACCTTGGTTGCGCGCCGCGCTGGAAGATAGCTGGCTAGAACGGCGACCGCAAACAAAAGTCCAGGCACGATCACAAACACCACCGGATCATGCGGACGCACCCCGTAAAGCAAACTGCCCATCAATGACGCCGTGGATGCGGAAACGACCATGCCGGCCACAATTCCGAGGCCCGCCAGCACGATACCCTTTTGCAGGAACAGCTTCAGGACGCCGCCTCGCCCGGCCCCCAAGGCCATGCGAATACCGATCTCGCGCGATCGTTGGCTGACCATGTAGGCCAGCAAGCCATAGATTCCGATGGAAGCCAGGAGCACCGCCAGTCCGGCGAATCCGCCCACAAGGTCGGCAGAAAAACGGCGTGAAGCCAATGAACGATCAAGGATGTCATCCATAGAGACAACATTGAATACGGGCAAGCCGGGATCGATGCTCTGGATTTCATGCCGAATCTGTGGTTCGAGCGTGCTCGCGGGCAGAGACGTCCGCAACACCACGTTCACTTGCTTGCTGGGGTCTTGATAGGTCGAAACGTAGATGTGGGGAACGCCATCGATGTCGAGACCATCACTCTTGATGTCCTTAATAATGCCCACGACGGTCGTCCATGGCTTGGTAGGGTCCCTTCCGAACCGCACTTGGCGGCCCAGCGGAGCGCGGGTTGGCCAAAACTTACGGGCGGTGCTTTCATCAATGATGGCCACCGGCTGTTTGCCGTTTTCATCGCCCTCGCTGAATGAGCGGCCGCGTATCAGCGTCGCCTGCAACACCTTAAAATAATCGGGGCTTATCCGAATTCTCTCGGCGTGCAGATCCTGCGAGGACTCGACCGGTCTATCTTCAATCGCGAAGCCTTCAATCGCTAAGCCACCGACCGCGTCGGGGTTGCTATTGGTGGTCGGTAGAGATGAGGTGATTGCGGCGAGTTCTACTCCCGGAATTGCCTTCATGCGCCGCAGCACTTCACGATCAAAGTTGGCCATACCAGGAATACTCAGATACGGATCCGTCTTCGGATCGTTGGGAACTCCCAGCCAGGTGTTTGCCGTGACCACTTGAGTTGGATGAAAGCCTGGACTTTCCTGCAACAGGTCCCGCAGCGTACGCAGCAGCAAGCCGGCTCCCGCCATCAGTATGACGGCAAATGCCAGTTCCGAGACGATTAGAACATCCCGCAATCGGCCGGTCGCACTGCTGTAGCCGGAACCGCGACCGCCTTCACGAATGGCCGAGGAGAGAGCGACTTTTGCCGAATGAAGCGCCGGAGCAAGTCCAAACACTAAGCCGGTCAGAATGGAAATCAGCAAAGCGAACCCCAGCACCACCCAGTCGATTCGTACTTCGTTCAGCCGGGGAACGTTCGATGGCACAAAGCGCAGGATGAAACCCAAAGTACAAACCGCGGTTAAGATTCCCGCGGCACCGCCGATGAGCGACAGCAGCATGGACTCGGTCAGCATCTGGCGCACCATTCGGCCGCGGCTTGCCCCCAGCGCTAACCGCACCGCCATCTCCTGTTGCCGCCCCGAAGCGCGCGCCAACAGAAGATTGGCAATGTTCAACGATACGATGAAAACGATCAGGATTACCGCACCCAGTAACACCAGCAGCATGGGCCGAACATTGCCCACCAAGGTTTCTTGCAAGGGTTGAATCTCAACTGTCCATTGCGCCTGCGGCGGGTAATCGGTGGGAAAGTCGTGGCGCAATTCGGTGGCCATGGCGGTGAGCCGCGCCTGAGCTTGCGCCAGTGTCAGGCCAGGCTTAAGCCGTCCGATTCCAGATCCTAAAACCCGGTTAACACGGATGGGCGGTGGAAAGGGATCTCCGGTGAGTCCGCCGGCGCCAAACACGTCCACGTCGCCGGAAGTCGTCGGTCCAGGATGGCGAAATCCGCGGGGCAGGACCCCGATAATTGTAAAGGGATCAGTGTCGAGCAGGATGGTACGGCCAACAGCATTCGGATCGGCGCCATAGGCACGGCGCCAAAGTCCATCGCTGATCACCGCCGTTGAAGCGAAACCGGGCACGAAGTCCTGCGGACCAAACAACCGTCCAATCTGCGGGGTCACACCCAACATGGAAAAGTAGCTGAAACTGCCATTGACCGCCTCGATACGCTCGGGCTGTTTGCCGCCGGTCAAATTCTCACTACCCTCGAAGATCGGGGTCACATCTTCAAATACGCCCGCTCGCGTCAGCAGGTCATCCATTTCGGGCTTGGAAAACGGAACGTCCCGCAATCCTACGCCGGGTTCGTTAAAGTAGATTCTTACCAAACGATCAGAGTCGCGGAATGGAAGCGGGCGCAGCAACACGGCATTCACGATGCTGAAAATCGCCGTGTTGGCTCCCACGCCGAGAGCCAGAGTCAAGATCGCAACCGCGGCAAAACCCGGATTCTTGCGCAACAATCTCCATCCGTGACGGATGTCCAATCCGAGTTCACCCCACCAGCGCACGCCCACGGAAGCCCGCACGGCATCTTTGTGAGACTCGATTCCGCCGAACTCAATCCTTGCCTGTCGCATCGCTTCTTGCTGGGAAAGGCCTTTGCGAACCAGGTCCGCTGCGCGGCTCTCAATGTGGAAACGCACTTCCGTTTCCATTTCACTTTCGAGACGTTGTCCCTTGACCATCCACTTCAACCAGGAAAGAAATCGAGTCAGAAGATTCATATCTGCTCCGAGGTGGTACCTAGAATACTGGTGATCAGCGATGCCATGCGGTTCCACTTTTCGGTTTCCGAATGGAGTTGCCGTCGCCCGGCTGCCGTCAGTTCGTAGAACTTCGCCTTGCGGTTGTTGTCCGATTCTCCCCACTCGCTGGAGATCCAGCCCTGGTGTTCCAACCGATAGAGCGCTGGATATAACGAGCCTTGCTGGATCTCCAGTCGTTCCCCGGATATCTGCTGAATGCGCAGCAAAACCCCGTAGCCGTGCAGCGGGCCAAGCGAGACAGCTTTCAGGATCAGCATGTCCAGTGTGCCCTGCAGCAAATCAACCTGTTTACCCACGATCTCTCCTTGTTTGTCTAGGAGAGATGTAACAAAACTCTCCTAGATAGTCAAGGAGAGAGTATCTCGACGGAAAAGCTTCCCCCGAGTGACGGGCAAACCTTCAAGAATCCAAAGTGCCATTGGCCGGCAATTTTCAGGCCGGCCTAATAAATAATGACGAGCTTTGTAGCGGTGCAGTTTGAAAACTGCGGCACCCACCTAAAGTCTCTCCGTTTCCGGACGATTTGGTATTTGGTCTGCTTTATTGGAAACGACCGATTGGTTAGCCGTCACCGCATTAACGGACTCTCAGATCCAGAGTTCAGTTCAAGCTGAGAACCAATCGGAATGCTTTTGACTGAGGAAAACTTCACATGACTTTGCAAGCATCTGCATCCGCCCTCCATGCACTCCTGCTCTCTTTTAAGCGAGCCTTCTTCTCCTCGATCGACGCCTCGGCCAAAAGCAGCGGCCCTGCGTTTGTGACCGTGGCAGGAGTCTGTGCGCTACTGCTGCTGGGCAGCCTCGCCCCTTCGCGTGCGCAGGGCCAGAATGTCAAGTTCTCGGCGGCGCAAAGCGTGGTTCCCACCGGCAGTCTGAGTTACCCGTATCGCGTCGCGGTCGATGCCAGCGGTAACGTGTACATCAGCAACACGCAAGGCAATGAAGTTCTCAAGGAGACCCTGGCGAATGGCGTGTACACCGAGAGCGTAGTGGTATCGACAGGCCTGGCCACGCCCTACGGAGTCGCGGTGGATGGCAGCGGCAATGTGTATGTTGCCGATAACGGCCACAATCGGGTAGTGGAAGAGACCCCGTCGGGCAACTCGTATACCCAGACCGTAGTTTCGACAACCACCACTTTGTCCTATCCCACCGGATTGGCTGTGGACGCAAGCGGAGATCTCTACATTGCCGACACCGGCGGCGGCAAAGTCCTGGTCGAGAGGCCTTCGGGAGGAAGCTACGTCGAAACAGCGCTCACCTACAGCAGTAACTTTGCTCAGATCACGGGCATTGCCGTGGATTCCATCGGCAATATCTATGTAAGCGACATCGATAATCAGGCTGTCTACAAGGAAACTTATTCCGCCGGAAGTTATACGCCGAGCACGCTTGCGACCAGCGGCCTCAGTTATCCATACGATCTTGCCGTGGATGCGTCCGGCAATCTTTACATCAGCGACTTCACCCACAAGCGAATCGTATTGGAAACAAATAATTCGGGCACGTATACGCAGAGCGTCCTGCCGACAGCGACACTGGGCGGAGCGCTGGGTATCGCCATCGGCGGAGGTGGCAACCTGTATATCGCCGACACCTTCGGCTTCAATATCAAGGAACTGCAGTCGTCGGCTGGTAATTTCGGGCCCGTGAATGTGGGCTCCCCTGCCGGACCGATCAATATGCTTTTTCAGTTCGGGGCAACGGTGTCGTTGACGGGGACGCAGGTGTTGACTGGAGGCGCGACCGGGCTGGATTTAACCGACGCGGGAATGGGAAACTGCTCGACCTCGAATCCCTATAACGCAGGCGACTTCTGCTGGGTAAACGTGGATTTCACCCCCCAATATCCAGGCACAAGGATGGGAGCAGTCCAACTGCTGGGCGCGAGCGGGGCCGTGCTTGCCAATGGTTACGTCAATGGCATGGGAATGGGTCCGCAGATCAATTACTTTTACCCAGCCGAATTTTTCGAATATTACGTAATCCGCGTCGCCGGTTCATTCTCTCCCTATGACCTGACTAATCCCTTTGCCACGGCGGTGGACTACAGCGGCAATGTCTATGTTGTCGATTACAACAATAACGCCGTCTACAAAGAGACGCTGTCGGCAGGCACTTATACCCAGAGTACGGTTGCCACTGGTTTGAATAATCCTGAAGGGGTGGCGGTCGATGGTGCCGGAAATGTATATATCTGCGATAGCGGAAACAACCAGATTTTGCTGGAAACAAATTCAGGAGGAAGCTGGACGCAGTCGGCGATTGTAACCGGTCTCAACTTTCCCACCGGCGTGGCCGTCGATGCCGTGGGCAACGTCTATTTCTCCAGTTTCAGCGACGGAGCGGTGTATGAAATTACGCAGTCGGGAGGTGTTTACTCCTCGCCGGCTACCCTGGTCACGGGCCTGCTTCAGCCCAGGAAGTTCGCGCTCGATGCCAGCGGGAACCTTTATATCGCCGACACAGGCAACAGCCAAGTCGTCAAGGAGACGCTCTCCGGGGGCAGCTACACGCAGTCGGTGATCGGAAGCGGAATGCACTATCCGTACGCCGTTGCGGTGGCTGCCGATGGCACCGTCTTTGTCGCCGACACAATCAACAGCAGGATTCTTGCGGAAACCTGGTCGAACGGCAGCTACACCCAGTCGGTGTGGATTCCCGGTCCTCCGGCTTACGACCTTCAGGTGGATCAGATGGGGAACCTGATTTTCCCCGATCCAGCCGATGCGACTGTGTTCCTCATCGACTTTGCGATGGTGCCGCCCAGCATCTCATTTGCCGACACCATCGTCGGCAGCACCAGTTCCGACAGCCCCCAGACGATGATGATCACCAACGTCGGCAACCAGCCCCTGACCGCGACGACTCCGGGTCTTGTCGTCACCAGACCCAACTTTGTGCTGGTCGCCGGCTCGGGCACTCCCGAGGACTGCGGCACCGGCTTCTCCGCCGCGCCGCTTGCCGCGGGAGCCAGCTGCAATCTCAACATCAGCTTTGAGCCGCAGGCCGTCGGCGTTCTCGCCAGCACGGCGGTCTTCACCGATAACGCACTCAACGTCAGCTCCTCCACCCAGACCATCCCGCTGCAAGGCACGGGCCTGCAACAAAGCCAGACCATCACGTTCGGGGCACTCTCGAATTTGATGTTCGGCAGCGCGCCCTTCACGCTGGCCGCAACCGCGTCCTCGAGCCTGCCGGTCAGCTTCGCTTCAACCACCACGTCGGTCTGCACGGTTTCGGGTACCACGGCCACGCTGGTTGCCGTCGGCACCTGCACCATTCAGGCGTCGCAGGCGGGCAACGCGACCTATGCCGCCGCCACGCCCGTCAGCCAGAGCTTCCAGGTGACGCAGCCATCCCAAATGAGCCAGACGATCACCTTTGGGGCGCTCTCGAATTTGATGCTGGGCAGCGCGCCCTTCACGCTGACCGCAACCGCGTCCTCGAGCCTGCCGGTCAGCTTCTCTTCAACCACCACGTCGGTCTGCACGGTTTCGGGTACCACGGCAACGCTGGTTGCCGTCGGCACCTGCACCATCCAGGCGACGCAGGCGGGCAACGCGACCTATGCGGCCGCGACGCCCGTCAGCCAAAGCTTCCAGGTCGAGGCCGCGACCTACACCGTCACCTCGAACCCAACCAGTGCAACCGTAGCCCAGGGAAAATCCGCCGTATTTACCCTTACCGTGACGCCGCAGGGTTCCTACACCAGTCCGATTAGCTTCTCCTGCGGCACATTGCCCGCCGTGGCCGCGTGCTCCTTTAGCCCGGCTACGGTCACTCCAGACGCGAACCCAGCGACCACTACACTCACGATCACCACCGCACCTCAAAGTGCGCTTTTGACGCCGGGCCCGCGTGGCGGCTGGTCGGGTCCGTTGAATGCGACCTGGGTGCTACTGCCCGGCATGCTGTTGGGTATGGTAGCGATCGCAGCGCCCAGGCGCCGAAAACTCCTGAGCTGCTGCCTGCTGTTCTTGGTGGCGGGCGGTTGCGTGTTGCAGTCGGCTTGCGCTGGAGTAAGTTCCAGAAACCTCACTCCACCCGGCACCTACACCGTCAATGTCACGAGTACCGCTGGCTCGACCCAGCAGACCGTCGCAGTGACGTTGACCGTGCGCTGATGGCTCACGGTTGAGTCCACGGCGAATAAGGCAAGGGCGTACTGGCACGTCAGTCACGTTGCTTTCAGGTAGTGGTGCAACCGCACCACTGCCTGTTTTTCAATCGTGTCGTGTTGGTTTGTGTTGGCCTGCAACTCCTGCCGCAGAGGCCATAGCTTACACTCAAACCACATGCTCAACCGGGGCCATGCCTATACCACAATCATCAGCAGCAAATCTCACGGACGAACCCTGCTCTCCCACCTGGCAAGCCTTTACCCACACTCAACCCCACAAGCCTGGCAACAAAATCTGAATAACCGCGAAGTCACCGTCAACGGCGTCACTGCGACCGGAAGCGAATCGCTGATTGCAGGCCAGACGCTTGTCTGGAACCGTCCACCCTGGATCGAACCCGACACTCCTCAGCACTTCGAAGTACTGTTTGATGACCCGCATCTGTTGGCCGTCAACAAACCTGGCGGACTGCCAACTCTCCCGGGCGGCGGTTTCATGGAAAACACTCTACTGCGCCTCGTGCAGAAGCAAACCCCCAACGCAAACCCTGTCCACCGGTTAGGCCGAGCCACTACCGGCATCGTTCTCTTCGCCAAAACCGCGCAGGCCGCCGCTAAACTAGGCGCGGACTGGAACACGCCCAGAGTTCAAAAAATCTATTGGGCGCTGGCTCAAGGCGTGGCACAACACGACGCCTACGAAATCCTCACACCCATCGGCCTTGAACCGCACCCGCGGATCGGCATGGTGTGGGCCGCCAACCTGAGTGGCAAGCCGTCAAAGTCATTGGCGAAGGTGATCTCACGGACGCCAAGCAGCACGGCGCCAAGCAGCACGCCGGGCACCACAACATTCGAGGTTAGCCTGCATTCCGGACGCCCTCATCAAATCAGAATCCATCTGGCATCCATCGGCCATCCCCTGGTGGGCGATCCTCTGTACGGTTTATCCGGTCAGCCTCTTGAAAATCTCCCCGGCCTCCCCGGCGACGGAGGATATTTCCTGCACGCCCGATTTCTAAAATTCCTCCACCCCATCACCGGCGAACCAATCAATCTCGAGGCAGCGTTGCCGTCTGGATTCTCATTGCATCGGTAGGTTCACGGGGAACAAAAATTCGGAAAAATTCGGGGACAGGAAAAATTCGGGGACAGACGGAACGTTCCCAATTTTTCGGCAAATGGAAATTAGTAAACGTCCCGTCTGTCCCGGTTTGTTCCTCCCCGTTTTTTCCGCCGGTCAGGAAGCCCACGGTGTTACGGGGTTACTACTTTTTGGGCAAGGAAAGATTCAATTTTATCGGAAGACAAATCGCGAAGTACGAGTTGGACAAATTTTGTCAGTTTGAATTGGGGCTCTCGCTCCGTAACTTCGATTTCAACATCAACCGAAACCTTGTTCACTTTTACGAAACAGCCGCCGGTGCCCTCCGGTCCGAGGAATGTCTCATTTTCAAAAGTGTGCACAACATGTTTTTGGGTCGCCTGTTCGCCTTTTATTACAGCCAATTCGTGGCGCATGATTACGTCCAAATTGCTGACAGTTTGATGGCCCTTGTCGTAAAGGATAGTTTGCAAGAACGGGAGAGTGTTTAGTTTGAATTTTCCGATGTCGAGGCCAGTGCCGGAAAGCGCTTCCCGAAGTGAAGGTCCGCTGATCTCGAAGATGACATTAGAGAATTTTGGGTTAAATAACTGCATTCTGATGCCCATTGCGAGCTCTTCAACAGCCTTAACGTTAGGATCATGGCTCGGCATACTGAAAGAGCGGAGGTCGGCCTTCGCGATGAGCCATCCAAGAGTAGTTAGTGTCGCGTTCTCGCGACGGCGGGGCTCGCCCAGTTCGTAAAGGATTATGCCGTGCTTCTCGGCGAATTCTTTTGCTCCTCGTTGATATCCTGTACGCGTGACGAAGATGCCTCGTACTTGGCCGGGCAGATCATCGAGCACACCTTTAAGTTCGATCAATTGGCCTTTCTTGACCGGCGTTTTCCAATCTTTGGCTTGAACAATTGTTTTGTAAATAATACCTGCTGCTTCAAGCTCCCAGTAACCGTCCACTTGATGAGTCGTACCGATGCCCTGCAAGATTTTGTTGTGTTCAACAACTACGTTGCCGACACCGCTTCGGTTGAGCATTGTCTGAAAGATGCCCTGCGCCACCCGTTCGTACGGAATACCGGTATTTTTCTTCACTTTTGCCATTAGGGTGTCGGGCGAGGGGCGGGTAGCCCACCCCCAACGACTCTTGTGTACATCATTCTCACTGAGGGTGCCCCATCCTTGCGTTCTTTGCAAGGGTGGGTGGCGATGCTGCCGGCTCAGCTCTTGTTCTTCCGCTTCTTCCGCACAAAGTCGGTTGCGCATGCGTTCGTGGTACCCGCCCTTTGCAAACTGCGCAAAGGACGGGGCACCCTCGGTCTCCTGTGTCTGCTGGCAATGCAAAAGCCCGGGCCACCCGCCCCCTTCACCCGAACTGCCTGTAGCAGCTGCTTTCTATTCATTTCAAATTGCGTTATGCTTCCCGTCAATGCGCGCCTATAAGTTCCTATGCCGCGAGTACGGTGTCCAGAGTCTTAAAGAAAGACGCCTGAAACAATCAACGGTCAATGACCTTAATGATCCATTCGAGCTAACACCCTACGACCTCACCGATCCAGCAATTCGAGCGACATTCATAGCTACGGAACAACATGCATGAGGACAGAGGCCTACTCTGCTTTAGCGCTGACTGGAATGATCCGGTGATCTGGGCCCACTATAGCGAAAAGCATTTAGGAATTTGCCTGGGCTTCGAGATTCCGGAGATGACTGGCGACCCTCAGAGTGACTGCGACTATGTGAAGTACGTCGACAACCCGCATTATTTCGACTTCCACCACTATGAGGAACTAGCCGAGCAGGAGTCAACTGAGGTAGTTCGGAAGATTCTCTTCACCAAATACAAGCACTGGCTGTATGAACACGAGATACGCTGCTGGTCCCCGTTAGAGAAGCCTGAAGACGAAAAGAATCTAAGATTTGTGAACTTCAGTGACAAATTGAAGTTGGTTGAGGTTATCCTCGGTGCACGGTGTGACACGACGCGCGCTCAGATTGTCGAGGCCATCGGTCCCAGCGCCAGCGAAATTAAGATCATCAAGGCAAGGGCAGCGTACGACAGGTTTCAGATGGTTGAAGACGAGGCTTGGAGCTAAGTGAGCAAATAGCTCTTGGGTGCAAGGGCGCCTTGCGCACCCTTTGAAGCCAGCATAAGCCTGGGTGGCCCATCCTTTGCAGGTGCATCGCAAAGGGTGGGCCTATCCCGGCTGGTCTCTTGACCTTTACTTCTTGGGTCGCGACTCCGGCGGCACAAGACCTGCGAGGCGGTAGTACACAACGAGCTGGCCGTAGTGTTCACCGCTATGCTCGATGATGCCGTATGCAATGTCGAGAACGCGCGATTTCTGGCCAGGGAAATAAACCACCTCCGTCGTCATGCCTTTTTCGCCTTTCGACTGGATGGCGGCTGCGCCATCGGCGAAGGCTTTCTTGACGAACGCAACGATGTCGGCCTTGGACTTGTATTGGTCGCGCTTCGGATCTTCTGCTGCCTGAGGCTCCTTCCCCATGACGGGATTGGTGAAGAAATAGTTGGCTCCTGCCGCATGCAGCAACTGCTCGGCGAAGCTCCGTTCCGCCGGTGTCGGCTTGAAGTCATATTTGTCCTCCGGAAAATCTTCGGCCATCGCCGTCAGCTTGCGGCCAATCTCATTCCAGGAATCGAGCACGACTTTCAATTCCGGATCGGCAGCTTTGACGGAGGCCGGTTTGACGGCTGCATCTTTCTCCATCGCGTCTTTCTTCATCGCATCCTGGGCATGGGCGGGAAGTGCGAATGCCAGCAGGACGATAGCGAGAAACGTTGTTCTTTTCATTTCTTTCTCCACGATTCTTTCTCCACGATTCTTTGTCCACGAAAGAGTTTTGCGAATCAAAGCTTCAGCTTCCTATTTCGCCTGCTTTAATTTCGTAACCACCGCCGCAACTTTCTCGAGCGTCTCGCTCCAGCCCTCTAGTTGACCGCTATTTTTTGCGCTCGCCATGGGCTCATTTCCAATGTAGGTGAGTTTCGTCTGGCCGTTCCCGAGATCCTCAAAGAGGGTCACGTCGTAGGCACCGTCGATGGCCTCATCTTCTATCCCTAATTCCCCAGGCTCAATCTTGTTTCCCTTCGAGTCGGAAAAGTACATGGAGGAAACGATCTTTTCGTAGGGAACAATCTCGTGGTATTCCACCGCATTCCAGCCCTCCTGCCCATCCGGCGTTCTCATACAGAGGAGAGATTTTCCTCCCACGCGAACATCCATCTCGCAAACAGGCGAAGTAAAACCCTTCGGCCCCCACCACTGCATCACGTACTTCGGGTCGGTCCACGCCTTCCACACCAATTCGCGTGGGGCATCAAAGATTCTTGTGACAACCATCCGCTCGATCTCGTTCACCGTATTTTTTGTCACCTCTGACCTCCTCTTTCTTCATTTGATTGACGACTACTTCCAGTTTGTCGAAGCTCTCTTCCCAGAATCGGCGATAGCTAAACGCCCAGTCCCTGACTGTTTTAATCGCCGCCGGCCTAAGCGTGCACACACTCTCTCGTCCACGCTTCGTCTTGATCACAATCCGCGCCCGCACCAGGTAGGCGATATGCTTTGAAATCATCTGCTGCGAGAGTGCAAACGGTTCCGTCAATCCATGCACGGAGGCTGGCCCATGGGAGAGTCGTTCGATCATCGCCCGCCGGGTTGGATCAGACAAAGCCGCAAACGTTGTACCTAATCTATCCACAACCATATGGTAGTGGATTATCGGTCAATGTCAAGTGTGAATTTTTGGCGGGGCACCCACGGCTGTGGTGGGTTCTTCAGTTTGAAGGCCGGGCCACCCGCCCGTTTACACTCGGGAGGCGGGGTCGTCTATGGGGCCTCGCGAGAACCGAACGTGGCCATAATGAGGAGAATCACGGCAAGGACGGTCGCCGGGATGGTCAGCATGACTGAGATCGCGGACGGTCCGTGAAGGTTCGTTCCAGCGATGGGACTTCCTAATATGAGAGCAGCAAACGGCGCGATAAAAACAAGGGCAGCCATCATGGCTCGATGCTGCTTGCTACACAACCTAGCCCATCCTATACATCCTATAAAAGCGAACACTACGCCGCCCAAAATGCAGATTCCGGACCCGTCATAATGTTCCTCTATAAAATCGAATCGGAAGTGAACCGCCACGTCAATATAGAACGCGGCAGTGCCTAACGCGATTAGGACGGCCCCAGCAAGCGCAGTAAGCCGCCACGGTTGTGTTGCCGAATGTTGCCGATCCATTCCCGAGATAATACAAGAATCAGGGCACGCCCGGTCGCATTCCCGCAAAACGGCGTTTCCGGAAACTATCAGAACCGTAACGTTAAGTCGGCTTGTGTAAATCGATCGCTGGAATTCCTGGGTCAAAGGCAAACCTTCAATAATCCAGCGCCGGCGTTGGCCGGCAATTTCCTCTCCACGCTACACTGGAAGAGGCACCGTGCCGCGACCCGCTCCTTCAAAATGATCTCCTTCTCAAACATCAATAAGCAGTATGGCAAGCAGTTGCTCTTCGTGGATGCTTCGTTTCAGTTGAATCCTGGCGAAAAAGTCGGGCTGGTCGGTCCCAACGGATCGGGCAAGACAACGCTATTCCGTATGGTGGTCGGCGAGGAAACTCCTGACGACGGTGTGGTCTCAGTCCCCAAGAAGATGACGATCGGCTATTTTCGCCAGGACGTCGAGGAAATGCAGGGCCGTTCGGTGCTGGATGAGGCGATCGCAGGCAGCGGACGCGTCGGCGATCTGCACCACGAACTCGAAGCCTTGCAGCGGGAAATGTCCGACCCCGACAAGGCTGATGAGATGGACCGCATCCTTGATCGCTTCGGTCACGTTCAGGAGGAGTACGAGCATCTAGGCGGATACGCGCTCGAATCGCAGGCCCGTGAAGTGCTGCATGGGTTGGGATTCAAAGACGATCAGATTGATGGCGACGTGGGCGCTCTCTCCGGCGGATGGAAAATGCGGGTTGCGCTGGCGCGCGTCCTGCTCGGAATGCCGGATGTATTGCTGATGGACGAACCGACGAACCATCTCGACATCGAATCCATCATCTGGCTCGAACAGTTTCTCAAATCATTTCCTGGCGCGCTGCTGATGACATCGCACGATCGCGAGTTCATGAATCACCTGGTCTCAAAGATTGCGGAGATCGATGGTGGCGAAATCATCACCTACTCGGGTGACTACGATTTCTACGAACGCGAGCGGGCGGTGCGAGAGAGCAATCAGCAAGCGGCATTTGCCCGGCAGCAGTCCATGCTCGCCAAAGAACAGCGCTTCATCGATCGCTTCAGAACGCACGCGGCCAAAGCGGCCCAGGTGCAGAGCCGGATCAAAGCGCTCGATAAGATCGAAAAGATCGAGTTGCCAAAAAAACGGCAGGTCGTGAAATTCGATTTTCGCGTCCCTCCGCGGTCCGGCGAACAGGTGGCCGTCCTGGAGAATCTGCACAAGAGTTACGGCCCGCGTGTGATTTATGAAGGCTTCAATCTCACCATCCGCCGCGGAGAACGCTGGGCCGTCATGGGGAGAAACGGCGCCGGTAAGACTACGCTTCTTAAAATGATTGCCGGAGCCAGCGCTCCCGATGCGGGAAGCGTGCGGCTCGGCGCCAGCCTGTACATGGGCTATTTCGCGCAACAGTCGCTGGACGTGCTCAATCCCGATCTCACCGTCGCCGAACAGTTGCAACAGGATTTTCCCCAGGACAGTATCGGCGCGCTGCGGAACCTGGCGGGAGCATTCCAGTTCTCCGGCGACGATACGGACAAAAAGATCCGCGCACTCTCCGGCGGCGAAAAATCGCGTCTAGCCATAGCCCGCATGCTCTTCAACCCGCCAAATTTCCTGGTGCTCGACGAACCGACCAATCACCTGGATCTTGCCACCAAGGAAATGCTGGTGGACGCCCTGAAAGATTTTGAAGGCACCATGATCTTCGTATCGCATGACCGCATGTTCCTTCGCGGCCTCGGCTCACGTGTGCTGGAACTGGGCGGCGAAAGCGGCACGGACCGCAATCCCACGGTTTATCCTGGCTCCTATGTTGAATATGTCCAGAAGCTTGGACATGAAGCGCCTGGGATCTATTCGTAGGCCCTGAGAAATGGGTGCGTCCCGTCTGTCCCAGTATTGCCGATGGCCCCGAACAGCGAAACATCGGCAGAGATCCATGATGGGCTCACTTCGAGCCTGGAGGCACGACGCCGTTCATGCGCAGATACTCGACCATCTGCCCGTAGTGGTCGTATCCATGAGCAGAAATGAAAGATGCAACGACCGACCGCGTGTGCAGACCGTCGACACCGTCAATAGCGGTGTAGGCATTCTCGGGAGTAATCGTCGCGAGCGCCTTGTGCGCATAGGCGAAAGAATCCGCAGCGGCCTTCAGGAGTTCCTCCTTCGTCCTCAGACCCTCAATGCTTTTAGGGTCAACCGGCATCTTCTCCCCAAGAATCTTCGAAGCGAAATAGTAGTTCGCCGTTACGACGTGCGATATTTGCTGCGCGAACGTGCGAACCCCGTCATACTTCGCGCCCTGCGAGGCCGTAAAGGTTGCCGCAGTAGGCGCAAAGCCGTATTTGTCCGCAGGCATCGCCTGCGCCGCTCCCATAAACTCATGCTCGAAGAGGTCCAGCAACTCATTCTGCGCCTGCACGGGTGACATTTGGGTGCCGACGGCCACCTTCGCACTTACTGAACCCGTTTGCGCAGAGCCCACGAGCGTACAGCCTCCTAGAATCAAAGCAGTGCAAACATACCGGAAACGCATAGATCACCTCACTAGCAAATTTGCTCAACAGTCTAGCAGACGCCTGCCCCCCGTTCGGGGGGCTGCCCCCACCCTTTGGATTTTGAAGTTGACTTTCTGAAATCAAAACAAAGAAACCGGGCACAGACGAGATGTTTCCCAGTTTTTTCGGGGAATGAAAATTGGTGAACGTCCCGTTTGTCCCCGGTTTTTCAGTTCTCCGGCGAAGACGTGGATAAGAAGATCCGCACACTGTCCGGCGGGGAAAAGTCGCGGCTGGCAATAGCGCGCATGCTCTATAACCCGCCGAACTTCCTGGTGCTCGACGAACCGACGAATCACCTGGATCTTGCGACCAAGGAAATGCTGGTGGACGCGCTCAAAGATTTTGAAGGCACCATGATCTTCGTATCGCATGACCGCATCTTCCTTCGCGGTCTCGGCTCACGCGTGCTGGAACTGGGCGGTGAGAGCGGCACGGACCGCAATCCCACGGTCTATCCTGGCTCCTATCTTGAATATGTCCAGAAGCTTGGACATGAGGCGCCTGGGATTTATTCGTAGTCCTTGCAGGATTTTCGTGCAATGACTCGCCGGATTGGAAAGTGAAAGTCTACTTACTCGTATCGCAACGATACTGCGGGATCGACCTTTCCAGCGCGACGGGCAGGAATGTAGCAGGCACATAGCGCAACCAGAATCAGTGCGGGCAGTACAACTGCAAGGATGAGACCCTGCGCCATGTGCACACCAGGCACCAAACGCTGCAGAACGCGCCCGCTGCCAATGCAACCGAGCAGGCCAATTCCCACTCCAACCATGATCATGGCCAGGCTCTCGCGAAGAACGAGTCTGATGATGTCTGACGAGGGCGCGCCAAGCGCAATCCTCACACCGAACTCTGGTATGCGCTGACTCGTCAGGTAGGCAATTACGCTGTAGATCCCGACGCAGGCGAGCAATAGAGCGAGTCCGGCAAAAATCGCAAACAGAAGGAGCAGAAATCGCTGTCTCGCGAGCGAGGCGCTGACCAATTGCTCCATGGTACGCACTTCATAAAGTGCCTGATCGGCGGCGACTCCACGCGTCTGTTTCTGCAACGTGTCGACCGCGTTCAGAGGAGCAACATTGGTCCGGACCACGACTGAAAGGACTGAAGAGAAAAATCGAACCAACTGATCGGGGACTTGGGCCAGCGGGTAGTAACACTGGTCGTGGACCCTCGAGAGGTCGTCGGACGCGAGGCCCCAATGCCGGACGTGACCCACTACGCCGATCACTTGAACGGGCCGGTCGCCCATTCCGGGGATCCATAGAACCTTTCCAACGGCATCTTCTCCAGCGAAGGCGTGGTACGCCATGTTTTCGTCGATCACCACTACCTGCGGGCTGCCCGAGTCGATCGTTGTCATTGAAGAATCGGCCTCGAAGTAGCGGCAGCCGCATGACCTGCAAATAGTCCGGAGTAACAGCGGAAGCCAGTGCCTCCGCCTCTTGATTCGGCGGTAGAGGCGTAGCCGTAGCGCGGTAGCCGAGAACATTCTCGCCTTCCCGCATCGGAACAGTATCGGTCAGCGCAACCGATTGAACGGTTGGAGCGCGCCGCAGGCTATCGATCAGCTTCTGCCATGACTCTCGTGCCTGGGCAGGATTTGAAAGAACTGCCGGAGACAAGGCTACGCGTGCCGTCAGCGTGTTCCGGATGTCAATTCCCGGATTGAGCGAAGCAAAGCGCAGCAGCGTGCGGCCCATGACTCCGGCAGCACTCAGGAGCACGAGCGCCAGCGCGATCTGGGATACGACAAATCCGCTCAGCGGCCTGCGGGCAGTTCCGGCAATACTACGGGAGCGGAATCGGAGGATCTCTTCGATGGCAGTCTTTTTCGCTCGCAATGCCGGGATCAATCCGAAGACCAGTGCAGTCAAGATCGAACTCGTGATGGCAAAGAGCAACACGCGCCAATCGACATGCACCTCGTCGGCGCGCGGCAGTCGGTCAGGCCAGAAACGCAGGAAAATCCCCGTGCCGAGGACCGCCAGCAAGAGCCCGAGCGAACCGCCACAAATGCCGAGCACGCTGCTCTCAATCAAACATTGGCGGAATAGACGTCCAGTCGGCGCGCCTAAAGCCACACGCAACGCAAATTCGTGCCCCCGCGAAACCACACGCGTTAATAGGAGGCTGGCTACATTGACACACGCAATCAGCAGGACAAGGCTCACTGCGCTCAGGAGCAGCCACAGAGTGGGCCTCACATCCTGGACCAGTTCGCTCTGCAGTGGGTGTGGCACCAGCGTGATGGCCACGTTCGAATCCGGATATTGCTTCGCCAGTCGCGCGCTCATCAGTGCCAATTCGGCTTGAGCCTCGGAGAGAGTTACGCCGGAACGCAGGCGTGCGTCGACATGAATGAAGTGTGCAGCACGCCAAACCATCCGAGGTTCCGTGCGCTGCCCGAGCGGAGTAAAGACGTCCGCATCCCCATCCAATTGGAGGCTGGGCGGCGCAACTCCGACCACAGTGTAGGCTTTGCCGTCATAGGTGAGTGACATGCCAACTGCTCTTGGATCGGCGCCATAACGGCGCTGCCAAAGTCGCGTGCTGAGAACGGCCACAGGGGCTGCACCCACGAGATCATCCGCCGCTACAAACGAGCGCCCCTGCACAAGGGGAACGCGTAGCACAGAAAACAGGTCGGAAGAAATCGAGACGCCCATCGACATACTCTGCTTCACCCGGCGCACTGACGGTTCCGCCGCTATATGTCCATGCGGCGACTCCCTCAAACGAGCGGCACTCGCGCCGGCAATCGAGGAAATCGGGGTACGAAAACCCCCATCTATCTCCGCGCTTCTCGGCCTGAACGTGCAGCGTGACCAGACTCTCAGGCTGCGAATACTGCAGCGGTTTCAACAACACGCCACTAACGACTGTGAAGATGACTGTCGTAGCCCCACTTCCGAGGGCGAGCGTGAGCACCGCGATCAGGGCGAATCCCGGGTTTTTACGTAATTGCCGAACCGCATAGCGAAGATCTTGACTCAATGAAGCGATCATTTGTCCTCACCAGCCTCGGTATGAGAGATGTGTTTCATGCAGTGGCAATTGGAAGCAACCGAGCCCCGATCCAAGACAGAAGAGCACTTTCATTTCCAATCCTTGGCCAAGATATTGTGATGATTTCACTGCGCTTCCGGGCAACGCTGCCTCATCTATTGTCCGATATACGCAGATGCCGTCCGAAACCGGACAGTGACTTTGAAACCAGAGAATGATTGATGGCCTCACCAACAGCAGCCAGAGCGGACGGTCGGCAATTCGGAAGGTATCTAGAAACGAAGTTCTGGGAAGTTGCATTTCAGCAAAATTCCAACCCTCAATTTGGCGCTGATGAGGGCTCGTCGCTGCCTTCCCGTTGGACTAGTGTTAGCGTTTTGGTTCGGGTTTTCCACCGGTAAAATAATGCGAGCTCAAACAACAAACTCGTTTGCTCCCTTTTGCCTCACCCAGAAGCCAGAGGGACAGAAAGGGACCCGCTGAAAGTCGCCACCTACAACATTAACAACATCAATAAGCGGCTCGACAACCTCCTGGCGTGGTTGGCGAAAGCTGAACCCGACATAGTGTGTCTCCAGGAGCTCAAGGCAGAGCAGGACGCCTTTCCCGTGAATGCCCTTCGGACTCTCGGGTACGAAGCAGTCTGGCACGGGGAGCGCTCCTGGAACGGTGTAGCCATTCTCGCGCGACACCACGTCCCCGTGCTGACTCGCATAAGTTTGCCGGGAAATCCTGATGGGCACTATTCTGAAACTCGTAATCACGAAGATCGTAATCGTGAAGATCGTCATCATGAAACTCGTAGTTCTGAAGACCATCAAGCTCGCTACATTGAAGCGGCGGTTCAGGGAGTCTTGTTCACTTCGATCTACCTCCCCAATGGAAATCCGCAGCCTGGGCCGAAATTCAATTACAAGTTGGCGTGGTTTGAGCGCCTGATTGCCCACGCCGCCGGACTCATGGCGAGCGGCGTACCCGTGGTGCTGGCGGGTGACTACAATGTTGTGCCGGCGCCGCAGGACATCTATCCGACTCGGTCATTGGATGGCAATGCTTTGATCCAGCCCAAAAGCCGCGAGGCCTTTGCGCGTTTGCTGGCTCAAGGCTGGACCGACGCCATGCGGAAGCTGCATCCGGACGGGCCGCTTTGGACATTCTGGGATTACAAATTTGAACGTTGGCAGAAAGACAAAGGCATGCGACTCGATCACTTTCTGCTCTCACCGAATTTGTCAGACCGCCTCGTCGACGGCGGTGTTGACCGCTGGGCGCGAGGCCAGGAAAACGCGAGCGACCATGCCCCAACATGGATCATGCTTGATCTCTAGACCAGAGAGGCGGCACCCTTGCAGAAAACGCAGGGATTGGCACCCTCAGAATGAGCCGGCCAAGAGATCTCCATTCGATAAATAAGGGGAACTGTGAGTCAGTTCCCCCTTAGACAGTGGCTGCAAGTCCCAATGGCCCGTAACTCTATGATTGCGTTGGTTGCGGGGGGTGGATTTGAACCACCGACCTTTGGGTTATGAGTCCAAAAACACTAGTGTTTTCAACAACTTACAAGACGCGGGTGGCCCTTGAAAAGCCTTGTAAATAGGCGTTAAGGAATCCTTATTGGACAGTTAAAGGACAGTCGCATCCTCTCGATCATAAGCTGTCAATATAGTTCTATTATGGAACTATATTGACAGAGTCTGGTATTGCTGCTGATACTAGGGACATGCGATCTCGCATTGATGAACTGCTGCCGTTTGCCGAAGAAAACGAGGGTTTCGTGACAGCGGCGCAGGCCCGCAGCCTTGGCATCAAGGATTCAGTCCTGGCGCGTCTGACCCAACGGGGAAAACTTCAACGGGTGGCGCGCGGAGTGTATCGAATTCCTTACTTCCCGTCGGATCGCTTGGGGCAATATCGCGAAGCGATCCTGTGGGCGCGTGCTGACAGTGGGCCGAAAAAAATAGCCTTATCCCACGAGACCGCGTTGGCGGTTTATGGCATTTCTGATGCGAATCCGTCACGCGTACAGATCACAGTGCCGAAAAGTGCCCGCCTCCGCCGCCGCCGTCCCAAGTGGGTGGAAATTCATCGTGCTGATTTGCGAGCATCGGATATCGTCAATCGCGAAGGACTTCCCGTGACCACGATCGAAAAAGCCATTTCCCAACTTTTGGAAGAAACTGGCCGTGTCGGATTGGCGCGAGGCGCTCTGAAAGATGCGCGCAAGCAAGGCTACATTAGCGCCGAGAAAGCCTCAGCGCTCACTCGCCGTCTCAATCGATACGTACACGCGAAAGGGACACAAGAGGCGAACGTGGGGAAAGTTTAGCTCATGACCCCGAAGCAGGTTGAGCGGTTGGAGAAGACTCTTGGACGTGTGGCTCGCGAGCAGGGTCTCGATCAGGAAAGGCTTCGCCGTTGGGTCTCGTTTCTCGCACTTTGCGGCGTTCTGGAGAGCGCCGTCGAGAAAGGTGTCATCGATATCTACTACCTGAAAGGCGGAGTCGCTATGGAACTGCGCTTCGCGCGGGCGGCGCGCACCACCAAAGATTTCGATCTTGGTCTTAGAGGCAACCGCGCGGAACGTATTCGGCGGCTTTCGGAAGTATTGCAGCTCAGGTTTGACGAGTTCACCTTCCGCCTGAAGCCCGAACAACACGAGATGGAACTGGCAGACACTGTCCGGGTCGAAGTTGCCGTGGAATACAAAACACGGGCATGGCAGACCATTGAAGTGGATCTCGGTCCGGGCGAAGCACGCGAGGTAGACCTGGTGACGCCAGCCATTGAAGGTGTGGCGGAAATGGGCCTGCCCATCACCAACCAAGTACGTTGTCTTGGTATCAATGAGCAAGTGGCGCAGAAGCTTCATGCGTGTACCGGTCCTCAAAGGCAGGATCGCGCACGCGACATACTCGATATCCTCGTTGTCGATATGCTCGGCCAACTGGACCGCGTGCGCGCACGCGCGGCGACGGAGCGAATTTTCGGGGAGCGAAATACCCATCCGTTTCCACCGGAGACGAACATTCCTCCGGAGTGGCATATTGAACTTGAAACGCTGGCCGCTGAGTTGGGATACCGTACGACGAAAGCGGCAGAAATTCAAAAAGAATTTACGAATTTAGTCGCGGCAATCGCCAGCGCCTGAGCCACGTCGTTCTCAATGATTTCCGACTTCAGAGGCCCTCAAGTGCCACCTCGCTATCTGGTACCCCGGCAGAGTCAGTTGAGAAGGGCCTCTGCCGTGTGAAGGCCGTGTGTGATTTTGAGTGGTCCCTATTTTGTTCTGCAACAAGGCTCGATCTACCAGTCAGTTGCCGGCAATTTGCTTTTAGGTGCAAGCACACAACATTAGGATCCATGGTCCAACGATGGCCCCCTTATGGTCCAGGCAGTGTTCGTGTAGGAATCCGCGCTGGGCATTAGCTGTGCATAGGCGCCGCTCAACAAACACCCTAGGCTGAGCAGAAGAACGAGCAGTTGAGACTTTAGGTTTCTTCATGGCACGCTCCAGATTGTTTTTTCATTCGCACTCGAACTAAAAGTTGCTGCCCCACGCCGACCCAAATCATGCGCTACGGGATCACTCGAAACGTTTGATTACTCTTAAGAGTTCCGCCCGGTGTCGTCACCTTGATGAATCCACTGGTCGCTCCGATCGGTACTATCGCTGTGAGATAAGTCTTCGAGGCAACGTGGAAAGTCGCCGGTGTCCCATCGAAAGAAACGGCAGTCGTGCCTGTGAATCCCTGGCCCAGAATCTCAACGGTCTTTCCAACTTTTGCAGAGGTGGTAGCACAGCGCACAAACGGTGAGAGGCCGGTGCTGAATGAGTAGAAGGTCCCGCGATTATCGCTGCCACCCCATGCGGAGTCACTATAAAAAATTCCGTTCCTATGCTGCGCGAGAGGTGCCCCCGGGGCTCTACCCGACGCACTATCGAAGCTGTACAAAGTGTTAGGGTTTCCGCCGCTTTGAGGAATGGAGTAAATCGTCCCAGTCGTTCTAAGTTCCCCCGTAGGCGGTAGTCCCGTACAGGACTCCGTTGGTGCCCTGAACCAAAGCAGAGAATGGTTCTCCGCCATCGGTATTCGGGTCGAAGTCGTGGAGATCGGTATAGGCTCCAGCCGGACTCATTTCAAAGACGACGCCGTTGCCATACATGTCCGCCGTTGACAGTTGCGCCATAGAAATTGCCATTGCTGGCCTGCATCAATGGGGCATACGCTTCAGCGCCGTGAGTACCGTCGAACTATGTACGAGAGTTATCGTCGCCCGTCGGGGTGATCTTGTAGATTGCACCCAGATTAGGATTCGTTACCCCAGTCAGAACCAGAGTTGTGCCATAGAAGTTTCCATCGGTCCCGAGAACCAGTGGGGCAAGGGGCTTGGCAACCGTGGGGTCCGTCGAAGTTATAAAGAGTCTTGAACGTTCCCCCTGCAGTAACGCGGTAGACAGTGCCGCATTCCGCCGATCCCCCGTGTTCAGTAGTTCCGTAGAAAGCGCCGTCCGTGCCATGGACCGGTGCTCCCCATGGGCCCTCGCCGTCGGTGCTGACCAGAGCGGTCCCGTCGGGTGACTTAATCCGCATTCAATCCAATAGGCGCAGACGGCGAGGCAGAACTATCATTCAACTCGAATTTTTTCGGGGCCAATGCCTTAGACGCCATCTATGTGCTGCGATGGGCGCGCGCAAAATGGAGAGAGAGCAGGATGTGTCCTGCTCTCTCAACCACGCCACCTTTCATCTCATTCTTGGCCATCCGATACCCGGCAAGCAACAACTATTGCCGCCCCATAATTCGGGCTCCCAATCGGCTGAGTAGCTTGCGTGCATCGTCGCTCGGAACCCTCCGGCTGACCACTCCTTGCGAAGTAGTCTCACCGATCTCAACATCGTGTTTTGGGGTTGCGAGATAGGTGTGAATTTCGCCTGTGCTGGTCAGACCCAGGCCAGTGATTTCTCCGCGGGAATTGATGGAGCAACCAGTTAGCAGATACAGCGGAGAATCCCCCGCAACCAGCGTGTTAAGGTCGGTCATCAGTCCTTTCTCCCACAGAAACGCCCGCGGGTTGAAGTTGACGTCCAGTGACACACCAACCACTGAGCCACCATCATTGATGCTGATGCCGTTGCTCGCGAGGTCGCCGGAGAGTGTGCCTAAATCCTGCATCCCGGTTTTCCTGGTCCAGAGAAAAGCGTGAAACGTTGTGTCGCCCGGCAGGTCCGAGCCACCGACAACCTCACCTCGGTTATTAACGTCATAGGCGGCGTTTCCGCCCGCCTGCCCGGTTTGGCCGCCAAGATTGCCGAGATCCGTCGCTTTGCGGTCTTCCCAGAGCAGGGCATGAACCGCCAGCAGATTGTTGAGGAAATTCGGATTGAAAGTTGTGCAAGTGCCCGAAGCGCCGACAACCTCTCCTTTGTCGTTGACGTTGTAGACGACGCCATCGGGATCGCCCCCGACCGTAGGCAGTTTGTGAATCATTCCTCTTTCCCAGACGGCGGGCTTAAATTGGAGAATTTGCGGAGCTGGGCAGCCTGAGTCCGGCGTCGAGTTCTCGGCAAATCCGGCCGACCTTCCCCCAATTGTTGATCGCATTCGCCCCGCCGTTGTTGCCACCGAGCGTTGGGAGCTGAACCATTTTCCCTTCCTGCCAAAGAAAAGATAAACAGGTGAGGTGGGTGCCAAACCCGCAAAAATCTTCACCGTTAGGATCCGGAGTAGAGGTTTCCGCTTCGCCGGTGGACTGGAATCTTTCGTTGTCGCCAAACGCGATGCTGTTCGGCCCTCCGAGTCCAGGCGCGCCGATGTCGCCCATCAGGCCGTCAAGCCATAAAGTTGCGTGCTGGCTGCCGTCCGCGAGGCTCGAGGAGCCACTCACCAGTCCATACCTGTTTATCAAGAACGGCTGGCTGAAATTGCCGCCCGGCAAAGTGCCGAGATCGGTCACGCTGTATTGCGGGAGAGTATGTTGCGAGTTGTCCTGAGCGGCAATGGTCAGTGGAACCGCCAGCGCCGCGAGTAACCATGCCGAAAGCGACAGTAGAGATTGGGATTTCATATGGCCTCCTAAAGTTTTGTCCGCGTTGTGTGCGGTTGATCTTTGAGCTCATTTCGCTCTTGTCTAGGTAGGCGCAATCTGTGGCGCGGAACTATCATCCGGACTGCTCTTTAATTTTTGAGGGGGTCGCCAGGCAAGGTATGATTCCCCGTGCGAGGGGCTGTGAGCGACTCAGAGCAACCGGTGAACCAAACCGCGCCGGATCCTACAAATACGGAAATGAGCGGGTTGCTTCGAGCCTGGAGCGACGGAGACCGAGCCGCGCTCGACCGGCTGACCCCCGTTGTTTATGCCGAACTCCACCGCCTCGCCAGCCGCTACATGCGTGGCGAGCGCCCCGGTCACAGCCTGCAAACCACAGCCTTGGTGAACGAGGCCTACATGCGGCTCGTCGATTACAAGAGTATGCAGTGGCAGAATCGCGCCCATTTTTTCGCGGTCTCGTCCCAATTGATGCGGCGCATTCTGGTGGAACACGCCCGCCGCCATAACTTGAAACGTGGCGGAGGCATACCGCACGTTTCTTTCGAAGACACGGCTGAAGTGGGCGGCGATCGAGCCGCGGACCTGGTTGCTCTTGATGACGCGCTCGACGCTCTCGCTCGGGTTGATCCGCGCAAAGTGCAGGTCGTCGAAATGCGATTCTTCGGCGGACTCAGCGTCGAGGAAACGGCGGAAGTCCTCAAAATTTCTGCGGTGACAGTGATGCGTGACTGGAACACCGCCAAGGCCTGGCTCTACCGAGAACTTACGGGTGGGGCAACCGATGGACTCTGAGCGCTGGAAACAAATCGACGGCCTGCTACAGTCGGTGCTGGAGCACCGCCCGGATGAGCGCGAAGCATTTCTGCGTCAGGCATGTGCCGGCGATCAGTTGCTGGAACGCGAAGTCCGCTCGTTGCTGAAGGCGCAGCTGAAGTCTGGAAATTTCCTCGAAAGTCCCGCCATCGAGGCAGCCGCGATGGCGATCGCCAAGCAGAACAGAGATCCGCGGGGGAACGAACAGTTTTCAAGCGGCCGCATCGTTTCCCATTACCGCATTGTGGGAAAGCTCGGCAGTGGCGGGATGGGTGTCGTTTATCAGGCCGAGGACACGGAGTTGGGTCGCTTTGTCGCCCTGAAATTTCTTCCTGAGGGAATGTCCCACGACCCGCAAGCTCTGGAACGCTTTCGCCGTGAGGCCCGCGCGGCCTCAGCTCTCAATCATCCCAATATCTGCACCGTCTACGAAATCAGTAAGCAGGACGACCACTCCTTCATCGCCATGGAGTTCCTCGACGGTGGGACGCTGAAGCACCGCATTGCAGGACGTCCCATGGAGACTGAAGCGATTCTGTCGCTGGGCGTCGAGATTGCGGACGCGCTTGACGCCGCTCACACCGCCGGAATCGTGCACCGCGACATTAAGACCGCGAATATCTTTGTGACCAAGGGCGGACATGCCAAAGTCCTCGATTTTGGGCTGGCCAAGCTTTCCCTCAAAGACGAAGGCATGAACATGAGCGCCTCGACTTTGGAGGAATCTCTTACCGATCCGGGCACCGCGGTCGGCACAGTCTCATACATGTCACCGGAGCAAGTGCGCGGAAAGGAACTGGACTCCCGCTCCGATTTGTTCTCCTTCGGCGTCGTACTCTACGAGGCTGCAACCGGAACGCTGCCGTTCCGCGGCGAGAGTACAGGACTAATTTTTGACTCCATTCTGAACCGCGCACCGGTTCCTCCCGTGCGATTGAATGCTGATCTGCCGGCCGAACTGGAGAGGATCATTGGCAAATGTCTGGAGAAAGACCTGAATCTTCGCTACCAGCATGCCTCGGAAATCCGGGCGGATCTCCGACGGCTGAGGCGCGACACGGATTCGGCGCAACTGCCGGCGACAGCCGACACTGGAATTTCGGCCCGTATCAAGAAACGTGGGATATCGGTTGTTCTTGCAGTTTCGGCGATGTTGATCGTGTGTGTTGGAGGATATTTGTATCTCCATCGCCCGCCGCCCAAGCTTACCGATAAAGACACGATCGTCCTCGCGGACTTCGCAAACACAACCGGCGATCCGGTGTTTGACGGAACCTTGCGGCAGGGTCTGGCGGTGCAGCTTGAGCAGTCGCCGTTTCTAAGTCTCATCTCAGAAGAACGCATGCAGGCCGAGCTCCGCCTGATGGGCCAGCCATCGGATGCTCGTCTAACCCCCGCGATTGCCCGCGACGTATGTGAACGAACCGGCAGCGCTGCCGTATTGGACGCCACCATCAGCAGCCTTGGAAGCCAGTATGTTGTAGGTTTGCGGGCGAAAGATTGCCGCACTGGCAATGTACTGGTGGAAGAACAGGTTCAAGCAGCGAAAAAAGAAGATGTATTGAACGCCCTCGGGGAGATTGCTAGCAAGTTCCGAACTCGGGTGGGCGAATCGTTAACCACGATTCAGAAGTACAACACGCCGCTTGCCGAAGCGACGACCTCCTCCATGGAAGCTCTGAAAGCCTATAGCGCAGGATGGCAGGTTACGTGGTCGAAAGGGTCTGGTGCAGGCATCCCGTTTTTCAAGCGCGCCGTTGATCTCGATCCAAAATTCGCCAGCGCCTACGCGGCTTTGGGTTTGATGTATGGCGACGGCGGCGAGTCGGCGCTGGGAGCAGAAAACATCAGCAGAGCTTACGAATTACGAGATCGCGCCAGCGACGCGGAAAAGTTTTTTATCCTGGCCTACTACGACGGACGCGCCACGGGGAATCTGGAAAAGGCCGAACAAACCTGCGGCTTGTGGTCGCAGACTTATCCCCGTGAGAGACTGCCCCACAGCTTCCTGGCAGGATTTATTTATCCCGCGTCCGGCAGATATGAGAAGTCGATCGAGGAAGCGCAAAAGGTGATGCAGATCGCTCCGGATTCTACATTTCCTTACGCTGTTCTTGCCTCCGATTACATCGCCCTGGAACGGCTGGATGATGCCGAGAATGCCATAGCCATGGGCACAGCGCGAAAACTGGAAAGCCCTCAATTTGCGGCGCTGCGATACGACATGGCCTTTCTCAAAGGTGATGCCGGCGAAATGGAGCACGAAGTCACCGTGGCCAAGTCCGGCCCGGGAGGCGAGGCCCGCATCGCGAACCGCGAGGCGTTCGCCCTGGCGTATACCGGGCACTTGCAACAGGCGAGGCAGGTGTCGCGCATTGCAGTAGACGCAGCTCAACAGGCGGCGCATCGTGAAAGAGCGGGCCTGTTTGAGGCGGGCGCCGCTCTCCGGGAAGCGTTCTTCGGAAACGCGCTTGCTGCCCGCGAGCGCGCCAAGGCTGCGCTGTTACTGTCGAATGACCGCGAAGTAGAGTATGGCGCGGGACTGGCGCTTGCGATCGCCGGAGATACATCGCAGCCATCAACCTTGGCCGCCGATCTGGAGAAACGATTTCCGGAAGACACGTCAGTACGATTCAGTTATCTACCCGCTTTGCGAGCCATGATCGCACTGAACCAGGGCCAGCCTTCGAAAGCGCTTGAATTGTTGCAGCCCGCGGCTCCTTATGAACTGGGCGCACATCGTACCAGTTTCGCCGGATTGTTCGGAAATTTATATCCGAGCTATGTTCGAGGCGAAGCCTATCTTGCGGCCCACCGTGGAGTGGAAGCTGTGGCCGAGTTCCAGAGGATTCTGGATCATCGCGGAATCGTGGTCAGCGATCCGATCGGCGCGGTGGCGCGCCTTCAATTGGCGCGGGCATACATGATGGCTGATGATCGGACGCACGCCAAGTTTGCCTACGACGATTTCCTGAAGCTCTGGAAGGACGCCGATCCGGAAATCTCAATCCTGAAACAAGCCAGAGCTGAGTACGAGAAGGTACATTAGCTACACTACTCCCGACGTGAACGGTTGATGCGGCTCATCGACTACCTGAGCAACCGCCAACATCCGGCCTCTGGCCCTGTGAAAACACTCCCGAAATTATGGTCCATTAACAGTCCACGAACTGTTTCCGAGGGTCATTAAAACGTTTTTGTAGCGCCATCCGTGCCGCGTGTTTTCAGTTAGTTACGGTTGAAGATTTCGCTGTCACGGCAGAGGTTCAATACGGCTCCTGGTAATGACAAAACGCTCTTGTAGGACGTTCGCGGGGCGTTTCTAAAGAATTAACGCTTCTCTGAACAGGCGAAGGCCACTGCTTTTGGCAGTGGTGTTCATGGTTGCGGGATGCGGATTTGACCCACCCGGCCTTTGGGTTATCATCCCATTCCGACTTGCAACTTCATTATTGGACAGCCATCGGACGGTCGACGTGCTGATCTGTTTTCGGAGCAAGCTGCCAATCAATGAAACGTCTGTCGGCAACGATGATCCCAACCAGCCCTATACTTCCCTTGCTGTGCGCGCCCAAATCGTTGGTCATTGATCGACACGCGCGATACATGCGCTGTCTGCGAGAGTCGCTTAGGGAGCAATAAGGAATCTTAAGGATCGTTAGGTTATGAGGGAAAAACAGTCCGGCATCCCGTACAAACGTAGCAGGCTAAGTCCAAGGAAATCCCAGGAACGAGAGCCCTGGCGCCGCCTCGTTTTGCACCCTTTCACACCGTGTTCACGGACAAAAAACGGACAGTTCGCGCTGCAGCTAGGTTTCTTAGCGGAGAGGGAGGGATTTTATCACCGCCATTTCTCGCAAGTGCCGATGAATCCTGCACTTCCGCGATAATACCCTTTGTTTTAGCGGGTTACAAGCCGATTCAATCTCAGGCTGGAGTTTCTATAGTTTCTCTTATTCGCTGGAGATCCGCGTAAAACGGTATCACCCGACGATTTGGGTGCTGCCCCGGGAGCGAGTTGGTTAACTTTGCAGTCATCAAGCATTAGTTGTCCGTGATCACCACCTCCCGAAATAACGATCGGCATCCCGACTATTGGGCTTCAATCGATGCCCGGTTTTTATCGATGTTCATAGCTCCGTAATCGAACGTGTGCTTGCTGCCATCGGTGCGGGTCAGAATACTTTTTTTTCATCAGCTTTTTCTGAACTTCGACGGCTTGAATGCTGCTTTTGTCAATCTCCAGATAGCCCTCGCCTCTCCATTTTATGGTCAGGGCGTTGGTCAGCATTCGCGTGACGCTGACATCGAACTTCGCGTCATACCTGGTCGCTGGTTGGTGATATCACCCAACGGTTGTACTTTCCGCCCCCCTGGCAGTAGATGAGGCATGGTCCGTCTGTCGATTTCGACTTCGCCCAGCTGAACAGTGACCTTCATTTTGATTTCCTCCGTGACTTCAAGCGGATCGTTAGATCCACGTTTGTCTCGCGGCAGCCAGAATTCGTTCTCAGTTTGACGCCCACGGGTCAATGTAGTCTTGCCCACTTGCGAGTCGCTATATGAAGGCCCTCCGGATGCAGGGCGAGACCGCCCAGCCAAGCCGATATATTGCTACTATTTTTGCAATAGCGGATAAATCTGTAGGGGTTAAACCATCGTGGCTGCTTGGCCGGTCTGGGCTTCCAACCATACTGTACGTCTACCTTTTGGTGAGCTTTAAGCGAATGATCCCGGAGCCACTGCACGTCGGATACTTGGTCTGCTGGAACTCCCAACGTGTCAACGAGCTCAGTAAGAATCCCGTCGAAGTCATACACCTCTGCGTTTGTTTCAGCAGAGTGCGTATACCAGTATTCTGTGTTCAGTGACCGTCCCCACGCGATCCATAGCCCTAGTTCCATGGGGCGAGAATAATCATCGGAGGATAAGTTTTGCGGACTAGGAGCGTCCCTGCAGTAGGCACTTTGCTTGAACCCCAAGCGCATGAGCCTTGCTGTTCCTAATGAAAAAACGTCCGCGGACTCACGGCACAAAGTTAAGAAATTCACTGCGTCGTAACGCGTCCTCATACCGAGGTCGAGAGCTGCCCAAAACTTCTCCGGTGACGTGCCGACGGGCTTATAAAGATCCTCGGTCTTCCTCTCAGTTCCCTTCAACTTGTCAATGCCTTTCTCTCGTCCAATTGATAGTTTTTGTTCCCGCGTCTTTGGCGAGATCGTTCGTCATGTCCTTTAACAGCCCGCTCAACAGAGGATCCTTCGATGCCTCGCCGATCACACCTTCGACGGTGTTCGGTGTCGCGGCCGGGAAAGGCAGCAAAAACTTGCTGATCAAAGGTCCGCCGACGGCGGATGTCAGCATTTCCAAGATGCCATACTTCAAAGCCTCGTCCGACTTTATTCGGGCCTCCTTCGCAGCTTTGACGTCTTTCAGTACGAAAGCGTCGGCTTTAGAAGCGACCTGACGTTAGATCACATGAATACTCTGGCCGAAGCCTACGCCAAAGATTGCCAGCCTGCGAAGGCCGAACCACTCGACTTCCAGGTTTTCGCGAAGCGCCGCGAACTCCTGGGTGCCGGCAATCCTGACACGCTTCAATCACTCAACGCGCTGGTCCGCGATTACAAGGCCGAAGGGAAGCTCGCGCAGGCCGATGAGCTGCTCAAGCAGGCGCACGCCCCGCAACCGGAAAGGCCGGCTCAGGCAGCGCAATAGTGGCTAACGATTAGGAATGGGGAGAACTGCTCCAGGTTCGCTTGACGCACAATTGATTTAGTGTGACGCGAAGTGCCGGCAGCCACGACGTGGACTGGACGTTGGACGCGATGATTGCGGAAAAGCAGGTCGAATGTTTTTCGTCATTTCGATCCCGAACGAGATCGCGTCTGGGTGACGATGGAAAGTGCTTGTCCACAGGGTGCGCTTACCATCGACGGTCCACGGCCAGAGGCTGGCAGGGAAGCAGCGCGCCTTCGATTTTTTATTCTGGATGAGTCATCGCCTGGGCGGAGCCTCGGTCGCATCATGATGGCCAAAGCGATCCGTTACTGCGAGGAGAGGCGGTATCGCCGCGGTCTCTGACCACCTTGCCGGGACTTGACGCGGCCACGCGGCTATGTGAAAGCTATGGGTTCAAGCAGATTGGCGAAAGCCCGGAGGCGTTTCACGGCATCCAATCCGTTGAGTTGACGCTCGAAGCCATCCTTGAGTAACTGATCACCATTTCAGCGTTTTGCCCCAGAGCCGGATTGACGTGCCCGGGGCTGCTTCCGACTGTTCAGAGGGTCTGTCCCTCGCGAATGCGTACAACCTGGTTAGCGGCAATGCCACTGTGTCTCTCTCGCAAGCCGTTAGGCCATACAACTTCGATATCCACGGTTCTGACATCAATTTTCGCTGTTGAAAAGCCGCCAACTGCTCCGAAAAACATCGAACCTACTTCGCGAAGGAATCGAAAATACCTCCGTCCTCTATTTTCACAAACTACGATAGTCGAGAAGAACTGCGACAACGGCTAAAACAACCTCATTGCCCAATCCATTGTGCGTTTATTGTACGAAAATGCCTTTCGCTTTGGAGTCCCTCCTTGAACTTCGCCACCCGTAATGCAGTGTTTCACCGCCTGGCGGATGCTCAACAGTGCTCATTCTGCGAACAGCCGCCCATCGGTGCGGGAAGCTCTCCGCTTGTGGGCCCCGAGTCACGACATTACGCATTCTGATGATCCCTTACTGCTCGATGGTCGTCTCCGACTTGGCCGGCTTCTGTGTCACCTGCTGCGTGCTCGGCAATTGCGAACGATCCCACCCGCCGCCCAGGGCCTCTACCAATGCCACGGCGGAGGTCATCTCTTGCACCTGAAGAGCATTCAGAGTCTGCTGGTCCGCCAGCACTGTGGTCTGGGCAATCAGCACGTCGAGCGTAGGGATCGACGCCCGTCTCGTACCGCGCCTGTTCGAGCTTGAGGAAGGTTTGAGCGGAATCCACTGCCTGCTGCTCTTGCTGGATCTCGTTGGACAAGATACGAACCTCGGCAAGAGCATCTTCCACCTGTTGAAATGCGGAAAGCACCGTCTGCCGGTAACTGGCGAGGTCCGCGTTATAAGTCGCGACATATTGTTGGACGGTGGCGCGGCGCAGGCCAGCATCGAAGATAGTTTCCGGGATCGATGCGCCGATGGACCAGAAACGGCTCGGCCAGGAGAGCCAATTCTGGAAGGCGGAACTCTCGAAGCCGCCTTCGGCGTTCAAAGTCAGGTTCGGAAAATAGGCCGCATAGGCGATGCCGATCGTTGCGTTGGCTTCGGCCATGGTGCGCTCAGCGGCGGCGACGTCGGGCCGGCGCTCGAGCAGTTCCGAGGGCACGCCAGACCGGAATCGGTGGCGGAGCAACCGTCATCGGCCTCACAGGAATGGAGAAGCTGGAGGCGGCCTTGCCGACCAGCGTACGGCGATCGCGTGCTCATATTGCGCGCGCGCGATTCCGACATTGGTTGCGCCTGCCTGCGCGCTCTTGCAGCGTGGTTTCCGCCTCCACCACCGAGATCTGGTCGTCGATGCCGGCTTCATAGAGCGACCGCGTCAGTTCGTAGGCCTTCTGGTCCGCCGCAACTGTCTCGTCGTAGATTTTCTGCAATTCGTCCTGGCCGCGAATCTCGAAGAAGTATTCCGCCAAGCTGGCCTGCTCGGTCAGACGCTCGTTCTCGAGATCCGCAGCGCTGACCTGGGCGGCGTACTGGGCCTGGCGCACCGTGTTGCGGACCTTGCCCCAAAGGTCGGGCTCCCAGGAGGCTTCGAGCGGCAGCGAGTAAACGGTACTTTGCAGTTGTTTGGCAGCGGTGCCCGTGCCGGAGGTATTGACCGGGGCCGTGTTCAGGTTCCCCGAGGTTCGCGAGCGGGTGAACGAAGGCGCAGTCGTCAGCGTCGGAAAGTATTGCGCGCGGGCCTCGCGCACCACGGCGCGGGCAGCCATGAAGTTCTCGAAGTATTGCTTGATGTTCTGGTTGTTAATATCCAATTGGTCTTCGAGTGCGTTCAGTTCGGGATCGTTGAAGATCTCCCACCACTTGCCGCGCAGCTTGGCATCCGCGGGCTGTGCAGGCGTCCAGCCTTCAGTCTCCTTGAACTGCGTGGGGGATTCCTTGTACTCCGGAGCCGGCGCCTGCGGCGCAGGTGGGTGGTACTTCGGTCCGACTACGCAGCCCGCCATGACCAACACGACCAACACGAGCGTAACTGCACATAGCAGCCGAATCATGCCGTTCATCATCCTGCCCTTCTCTAGTTTTCGCGTGAAGATCTTCATAAACATTTCTGCCTAACCCATCTTCCATTCTCAGTCTGCCGGGTTACGAAGCCTCCGGAGCCAGAGAGGGACGTTGCGCCGTTTCGCCCTTCAAGACGCAGCCGCAGCCGGTCGAACGCCAAATAGACGACCGGCGTTGTATAGAGCGTGAGCAACTGGCTCAAGATCAGCCCTCCCACAATCGTGATGCCCAGCGGCCGGCGGAGCTCATACCCCGTGCCCGTCCCAAGCGCCAACGGCAGACGCGCCCAATAACGCAGCCATCGTCGTCATCAGGATCGGACGGAAGCGCAACATGCACGCTTCAAAAATCGCGTCGGCTGTGCTTCTTTCCCTCCTGGCGCTCCGCCTGCAGAGCGAAATCGATCATCATGATGGCGTTCTTTTTTACGATTCCGATCAGCAGCACGATGCCGATGATGGAGATGATGTTCAGATCCTCCTTGAAGAGCATCAAGGCGAGCATCGCGCCTACGCTCGCCGACGGCAGAGTGGAGATGATCGTCAGCGGATGGACCAGGCTTTCATACAAAATGCCGAGAACGATGTAGACCGCCAGCAGCGCCGTCAGGATCAGCACGGGCTCGGTGCCGAGAGATTGCTGGTAGGCCAGCAGCGTGCCGGCAAAAAAGCCTTGCAGCGTGGAAGGCGTGCCGAGCCGCTTTTGCATCTGGCCGATGCTCAATGTGGCATCGCTCAAAGACACGTTCGGCGCGAGGTTGAAGGACACGGTGACCGAGGGGAATAAGCCCGTGTGGTTGATGGCCAGCGGTGTGGTGTTGGCCTGGCCCTTGGCCACTGCGAGCAGCGGAATGTTGCCGCTGCCGGAGGTATGAAGGTAGATGTCTTTCAATCCTTCCGGGCTTTGCCAATATTGGGGAGCAACTTCCAGCACCACGTAATACTGATTCAACTGCGTGTAGATGATGGACACTTCCGATTGGCCGAATGCGCCGTATAACGCCGAGTCCAGCGACTGCGCGGTAAGGCCGAGCTTTGCCGCAGTGACGCGATCATAGGTCATCAGCTCATCCAGGCCGCCATTCTGCTGGTCCGAGCTCACGTCCTGCAGACCGGGCAGGTGCTTCATCTCAGCTCAGCATGATCGGCCCCCACTTGGAAAGATCCTGCACGTTGTCGGATTGGATCGTGTACTGGTACATCGCATTGCTGGACCGGCCGCCGATGCGCAGATCCTGCACGGCCTGGAGGAACGCGGAAGCCACCGGCAGACGGTTCAATTTGGGGCGCAGGCGGTCGATGATCTGAGCGGCGCTGACCTTGCGTTCCGCCAGCGGCTTGAGCGCAATGTAGAGAGAGCCGGTATTGGTGGCCCCGCCGCCGCCGGTAAACGCAATCACATTCTGCGACGGCAGGATCATTCTTGATCACGCGCGCCGATCTGCTGAATGGAGTCGTCCATCGCCGGGAAGGATGAATCCTGCGGCCCGCGTACACTGCCCGGTGATCGCTCCCGTATCCTCCGTCGGGAAAAAGCCCTTGGGTATCTTGACGATCAGCACCACATTGAGCGCGATGGTGAGGAAGAGCACGACGAGCGTGAGGGTCGGATGGTCGAGCACCCAGTGCAGGCTGCCGCGATACAACGACAGCACCCAGTCAAAGAACCTTTTCGCTGGCCATGTAGATGCGGCCATGTTTTTCCGCGCGCTCGTTCTTCAACAGGTAGGCGCACATCATCGGCGTCGTGGTCAGCGAGATGATCATGGACACGAAAATGGCCGTCGAGAGCGTGACGGCAAACTCGCGGAAGAGGCGGCCGACGATTCCGCCCATCAACAGAAGAGGGATAAAGACGGCAATGAGCGAAATGCTGATGGTGAAGACGGTGAAGCCGATTTCTTCCGCGCCCTTCAGCGCCGCGGCAAAAGGCTTCATGCCGTTTTCCAGATGGCGCGAGATATTTTCCATCACCACGATGGCATCATCGACCACAAATCCCGTGGAAATGGTCATGGCCATCAGCGAGAGATTGTCGAGGCGTATATCCGAACAGATACATCACGGCGAACGTGCCGATCAGCGAGACCGGCACGGCGACGGCGGGAATGAGCGTGGCGCGGCCGTTGCGCAGAAAGACAAACACCACGACGATGACCAGGCCGATGGAAATCAGCAGCGTCCTCTCGACGTCACTGACCGAGGCGCGGATGGTGGTGGTGCGATCCAGAACGATGGTGGTATCGATGCCGAGCGGAATGGACGCCTGGATAAACGGAAGTTGCGCGCGGATGCGGTCGACCGTGTCGATGATGTTGGCGCCGGGCTGGCGGAAGATGATGACCGTAACCGCGCGCTTGCCGTTCAAATAGCCGGCGGCGCGGATGTTCTGCACCGAGTCTGTCACCTGCGGCGACATCGGACAGGCGGATCGCCGCGCCGTTGTTATAGCCGACGATGAGCGGCTTGTAGTCGTCTGCGTGCGAGATCTGGTCGTTGGCAAGGATGTCCGCGGTCACATTGCCATCGGTGATCTGGCCCTTTGGCCAGGTCGGAGTTCTGCAGGCTCAGCACGGACTGCAAATTCGCAAGGGTAAGTCCATAGCTGGCCAATTGTGTGGGATTTGCGTCCACGCGCACGGACGGCAGCGCGCCGCCTCCGACAGCGACCTGCCCGACGCCCTGTATCTGCGACAACTTCTGCGCGATGACGGTGGAGGCTTCGTCATACAGCTTGTCGGGACCGTATTTGTCGGAGGTAAGGCCGAGGATCATGATCGGCGCATCGGCGGGATTGACCTTGCGATAGGTCGGATTGCCCGGCAGATTGGCGGGCAGATAGGTTCGCGCCGCATTGATGGCGGCCTCCACATCGCGCGCCGCGCCATCAATGTCGCGGCTGAGGTCGAACTGAATGGTGATCGATGTGCTGCCGAGCGTGCTGGAGGAGGTCATCTCCGTCACGCCGGCAATATGACCGAACTGCCGCTCCAGGGGAGTGGCGACGGACGACGCCATAATTTCGGCGCTGGCTCCCGGCAAGCCTGCACTGACTGAAATCGTCGGAAAGTCGACCTCCGGCAGCGGCGCTACCGGCAGCACCTCAAACGCAATCGCCCCGGCAAGGGCAATCGCCACCGTGAGCAGCGTCGTAGCCACGGGCCGGTGAATGAAGGGTGCGGAGATGTTCATGCCGGCCCTGCCTGTTCTGCGCTCTCCGGTTTCCGGCTCGGTTCGATTTGTGCGCAAAGCGCTGCGCCAGATTGTCAAAGAAGATGTAGATGACGGGCGTGGTGTAAAGCGTGAGCGCCTGGCTCAGCAGCAGTCCGCCCACCATGGCGATGCCCAGCGGCCTGCGCAACTCGGAACCGAAACCGGTTCCGAGCGCCAGCGGCAGGCCCGCCAGCAGCGCGGCCATGGTGGTCATCATGATGGGGCGGAAGCGGAGCAGGCAGGCCTCGTAAATTGCATCCGTCGCGTTCTTTCCGTGCTTGCGCTCGCCTTCCAGCGCGAAGTCGACCATCATGATGCCGTTCTTCTTCACGATGCCGATCAGCAGGACGATGCCGATGATCGCCACCACGCTCAAATCCTGGTGAAAAAGAATCAGCGCGAGGAAAGCGCCCACGCCCGCTGACGGCAGCGTGGACAGAATCGTGATCGGGTGGATAAAGCTCTCGTACAAAACGCCGAGCACGATGTACACGGTGACCAGCGCGGCAAGAATCAGCAACGGCTCATTGGACAGCGAATTCGTGAACGATGCCGCGGTGCCTTGAAAACCGGCCTGCAGGCTGGGAGGCATGTGCATGTCTTTCTGCACTTTGTCGACCGCCGTGATGGCGTTGCCCAGCGCGGCATTCGGCGCGAGATTGAACGACACGGTGATGGCCGGAAATTGACCCTGGTGGTTAATGGAGAGCGCCTCGGTCGTCTTCTCGAAGTGCGAGAAAGCGCTCAGCGGCACGGCATTGCTCATGGCCGAACTGGTGGCGCCCGCGGAGTTGGCTCCCTTGCTCGACGATGCGATGGAGGCGCTCGCCGAAAGCGCGTTCGCAGGAGGAGCAAGCGTATTTGCCGACGGAGTGTACAGCGCGGAAGTCGTCAGCGCATTGGATCCCGCGGAGGATGATCCGGAGGACGCGAATGAGGAAGAGGCTCCGGCACCGGTTGCGCCGGAAGACGCATTGGACTGGATGTAGAGATGGTTCAGCTTGTTCGGGTCCTTCTGAAACTGCGGCTCACTCTCCAGAACAACGTGGTACTGATTCACCTGCGTATACATCGTGCTGATCTGCCGCTGGCCGAAGGCGTCATACAGAGTGTTATCGATGGTCGTCGGCGCGATGCCCAATCGCGAGGCGGTGACCCGGTCGATCACCAGAGATACGGCCAGCCCTCCCGTTTGTTGATCGGTGGCGACGTCTTCCAGTTCCGGCAACTGCTTCAGCCGGTCGACGAAACGGTTGGTCCAGTCATTCAGTTCATTGGCATCGGGGTCTTCGAGCGTGTACTGGTATTGCGTGCGGCTCACCCGGTCGTCCACGGTGATGTTCTGCACCGGCTGCATGAACAGCTGGATTCCCTGAACCTGGTTCAGTTTTGACTTGAGCCGGCGGATCACGTCGGACGCGCTGATCTTGCGCTGGTCGAGCGGCTTCAGATTGATCGACATTCTGCCGCTGTTCGTCGTGGTATTCGTTCCATCCGCGCCGATAAACGACGAGAGGCTTTCGACCGCCGGGTCATCCAGAACCACCTTGGCAAGCTCCTGCTGCTTCTCTGCCATGGCCTTGGAGCCAATCGTCTGCGGCGCCTGCGATATGCCCTGGATGACGCCCGTGTCCTGCACCGGGAAAAATCCTTTGGGGATGATGATGTAAAGGAAAACCGTAAGCAGCAGCGTGGCCAGCGCGACCAGCAGCGTAATCGTCTGGTATCGCAGGACAAACTTCAGCGTCCGGCCATAGAACGCGATCATCCCCTCGAAAGCGCGCTCCGAGGCTTGATAGATGCGCCCCTGCTGCTCTTTGGGCTGGTGCCGCAAGATTCGCGCGCTCATCATGGGCGTGAGCGTCAGGGAGACCACTGCCGAAACGACGATGGTGACGGCCAGGGTCACGGCAAACTCGCGGAACAGGCGCCCCACCACGTCGCCCATGAATAACAGCGGAATCAGCACGGCGATGAGCGACACGGTCAGCGAGAGAATGGTGAAGCCAATTTGCTCCGCGCCCTTGAGCGCCGCTTCCATGGGCGGATCGCCCGCTTCGATGTAGCGCGAGATGTTTTCGATCATCACGATGGCATCGTCCACCACGAAGCCGGTGGAGATGGTCAGCGCCATCAGCGATAAGTTATCCAGGCTGTAACCGAGGACGTACATCGCCGCGAAAGTGCCGACCAGCGACAGCGGCACAGCCACGCTGGGGATGATGGTGGCGTAGAGACTTCGCAAGAAGAGGAAGATGACCAGCACGACGAGTCCGATCGTCAACATCAATTCGAACTCAACGTCGGAAACCGACGCTTCGATGGCGGTTGTAAGATCGGTGAGCGTGGTCACCTGAATGCCCGTGGGCAGATTGGCCTCAAGCTGCGGCATGCAGTTGCTTGATGCTCTTGACCACGCTGATGGTGTTGGCCCCGGGCTGGCGTTGCACATTCAGGATGACCGCGGGAGTCTGATTCATCCACGCGGCCTGATTATTGTTCTCCACGCCATTCACGATGTTGGCCACGTCGGTCAGCATCACCGGCGCGCCGTTGCGGTAGGCGACGACAACCTTCCGATAGTCGTCGCTGGTGACCAGCTGATCGTTGGCGTCGATCTGGTAATCCTGGCGCGGCCCGTCGAAGTTTCCTTTGGCGGCGTTCACGCTGGCCTGGGTCAGCGCCGTGCGCAGGTCCTCCAGGTTGATGCCGTAGGACGACAGCGCCGTGGGGTTGGCTTGAATGCGGACGGCGGGCTTTTGGCCGCCGCTGATGGTTACCAGACCGACCCCGCTGAGCTGCGAAATCTTGGGCGCAAGGCGCGTGTCCACGAGATCCTCGACCTGAGAAAGCGGCATGGAACTTGAGGTGATGGCCAGCGTGAGCACCGGGGCATCGGCGGGATTCGTCTTGCTGTAGATCGGCGGCGCGGGCAGAATGGACGGCAACAAGACTCTGCGACGCGTTGATGGCGGACTGCACCTCTTCCTCGGCCACATCAATATTCAGAGCTGAGGTTGAACTGCAGCACGATGACGGAAGTGCCTCCGGAGCTGGTGGAGGTCATCTGGCTCAAACCCTGCAGTTCGCCGAATTGACGCTCCAGCGGCGCCGTCACCGTCGTCGCCATCACGGTCGGGCTTGCGCCGGGATAAAACGTGAGCACCTGAATGGTCGGATAATCGACTTCCGGCAACGCGGAGACCGGCAGTTGGGTATAGCCGACGATGCCGACCAGCAGGATTGCAGCCATCAGCAAAGAGGTGGCTACCGGCCGCAAGATAAACGGACGAGATGGACTCACGGGGCGCTGCTCCCGCTCGTGGCTGGCTGCGGCAGGCTTGGCCGAAGCCTTGTTCGAAATCGACGACCGCGGCGTTGTCCTGCAACTTATCGAAGCTGCTGTTGGCGACAACGTCTCCAGGATTGATGCCTTCCACCTGCGTTACACCGCCGTCGGTAACTCCCGGCTTTATGCTGCGCATGTGCGCGATATTGTTTTGAATCACATACACGAACGATGCCTGGCCATTTTGTTGAATGGCGGATGCTGGAACCAGCGTCACTCCCTGCAGCGTATTCACCAGCAGGCGCGTGTTCACAAACTGGTTGGGGAAGAGCGCATCATTCTTGTTGTCGAAGACGGCTCGCGCCTTTACGGTGCCGGTCGTGGTGTCAATCTGGTTGTCGAGCGTCAACAGCTTCCCGCTGGCAATCTTCGTCTGCGCGGTGCGATCAAAGGCATCGACGGGGAGCTTGGCCTTCTTGCGCAGGCGAGCTTCAACCGGGCCCAGGCTGTCTTCCGGTATGGTGAAAATTACGGTGATGGGCTCCATCTGCGTGATGACGGCGAGGGTTGCGGTTCCCGAGGACTGCACCACGTTGCCCGGATCCACCAGCCGCAAACCCACGCGGCCGGCGATGGGAGCGGTGATATGGCAGTAGTCGACCTGAATCTGGTCAAATTGCACCGTTCCCTGGTCGTTCTTTACTGTGCCCTCGTCCTGCAGCACGAGCTTTTCCTGGTCGTCCAGGATTTGCTTTGCAATGGCGTTGCGCGCCCATGCGGCGCGGTAGCGTTCAAGGTCCATCTGCGCCTGGGCGAGCACATTCTGGTCTCGCTCCAGCGCGCCTTGCGCCTGCAAGAGCGTCGCGCGGTACGGACGCGAATCGATGTCAACCAGCGGATCGCCCTTACTTACCAGCTGACCCTCCTTAAAGTGCACGGCGACGACCAGGCCATTCACCTGGCTGGTGATCGAATCGGTATAGACCGGAGTGACCGTGCCGATTGCGTCAAGGTAAACGCCGATGTCGCCTTTCTGTAGCCGTCGCGGTTGTAATCGTGATCTTCGGCGGCGCGGGCGCGGCTTTTTTCGCCGCATCTTCGATGGCGCCATACCAGCACGACGCAGTACAACGACGAGCAACAACACAATCCCGATGACGATCCACAATCCTTTGTGCCGGTGAGATTCCGAACCGTGAGCCGGGAGTTGATGGCCTCGGTCGATGTGGGGCGGTCATTCGTGTCAACGGTCAAAAGGGATCTCCTTCTTCGAGCCCGAAATTGCTCAAAATTATAGCCGCGGAAAAGGGATTCCGACTCGCAATCGACATGCCGATGCCTTGCCCCGCAAAAATGGGAAGTGAGCAATTCTGCACAGCATCTCGGGGCGAAATAAGCTAGCTTCCGTCGGATTGCAACCGACCGGGCTTAGGATTTTCACACACTCAGAACCGGAATCGGCACCGCGCAAATAATTGCGTAGCCATGGATCCGCAGGTTTCCGCCATAGGGATAGCACGCCGTAACCGCAAATCTGCCTTCGTTTGCTTCGCAGCCAGGCTCAGCACCTTCGGCACGTCACCACTGCCGATCAATACGTCCGCTTTGATGCCCATCTCTTAGGCCGTCCCGTTTTTATGCCGGCTACTCCTCGAGATTGCAGAAACTCCTGGACACTCGTAGCGAGTCGGATATCAAGTTAGTAGACAAGTGTAGTCGTGGTTGGAGTCACGCCAAGGTCTAAATTCGCTCGAAACCCGGTTTGTACACGGCTCAGAGGTTCTCGCTTGTCCGCGCCGCAGATCGTAGATGGGTGGCGACGCTACTGGGATTCCTCGGCCGATGCATCTTCCTGTTTTTCTGGCGCGAGCCTCATGTCGTGATAAATATCCCGAAGATTTTCTTTCATCTTCTTGTACTTCTGGTATTCCTCTAATTCGTGTTTTGCATCCTCGGTGCGCCCTGCCTGCCGATACAAAGTAGCTAGCCGGAAGTGAGCCGCCGCACTGGTGGGGTCCAGCTGAAGTGCCCGCTCGAGCAGGGGTTCCGCCTTGTCAGGTTGATGCAGCACTATTAGCACTTTTGCTAGACCGGTATTGGCTTCTGCGTCGCTCGGCTGCAATTGCACCGCTCGCGAATAATGCGCGTAGGCCGCTTGCGTGTCGCCCCGCTGGGAAGAGATGTCTCCCAGTCTGAATTCAGCCCTTTCGTCCAATGGGTTCACGGAAAGGGCCGCTTTGTATTCGCCCTCCGCTTCTCGCTGTTCGGTAGCCACTGATGACGCATTCAGCAACTCGGCCAATTCAAAATGGAGGCCGGGAAGCGTGGGGTCAAGCTTGAGCGCCTCTCGGTAGTTCTTGATCGCTGCCTCGTTATCCCCGTGCCTTTCTAGTTCATGCGCCATGAGCTGATGCATGCGAGCAGATTCAGGAGCCACCAGCGACAGACTGAGCATGGATTCGCTCGCAAGGTCCGAATAAGTCCGGTAGGCAGCGTACAGCACTTCTATATCCGCCGGATACCGGGTGCGAAGAGTGCTTGCCGTCGCGGCGGCTTTGTCCAGATCGCCAGCAGCCGTGTGGATTTCAATCAACTCCATGCCAGCTTCAATCTGAATTTTCTGTTCCTGCAGCCTGGGGAAGGCCTTCTCCAGGTCACTCAGGCCGCTCTTGCTGTCGCCAGTCCTTCTCTCCGCCATACCGAGGACGGCTTGTATTTTCCATAGAGTTGGCCGCAGTTTGAGCGCGGCCTTCAGCTGCGGAATGGCATCGGAGTAGGCACTTTGGAAAAACAACAGCACCCCGAGGTTGCCCCGGGCATCGACATTATCGGGATCGAGCGCGACGATGGCACGAAACTCGCCTATGGCCAGATCAGGTCGCTGTTCCTTCAGGAATTCCTTCGCTCGACCAGCATGGGACGCGACTCCCTGAGACTGGCTAGCCGCGGATTGAGAGACACCCTGAAGCGATCCGAAAAAGAGTGAACCGAAAAAGAAAGCGATCGTCCCGAGTAAGCAGATGGCTTTACGTATGCTCATCGTTATCAATGATACTCGGATACTCGCGACATCCGACTTCCCGGCAGTAAGAAAGGACGGCGGCGAGCCGCCGTCCTTTTCGAGTTTTCAGAAGTGCTGTCCTCGCCCGGTCCTCAGAAGGAGAATCTGGCGCTGAGCTGAACGATGCGGCCGGTAATCGCGGTGCCGCTGATTACACCCACGCCCGCAGCGGACCCGTTCGAATTGATGGCATTGCTGGGATTTTCGAAGCTGGGATGGTTCAACAGGTTGACAGCATCCATTCGCAGCTGCAGTTTACCCTGCTCCCATCTCGGCAGGCTCCAGGTCTTGCCCAATGAGAAGTCGACATCCGTTAAGTCGGGCCCACGGAGCGAGTTTCTCGGGTTAGTGCCGAAAGTACTCGCTGTTGGCGCAGCATAAGCCGCCGGGTTGAACCATTCGTTGATCGACTGATTGGATACGTGTGGATTTCCAACCAGGTCGGGGTACCAGAATGCACCGCCCGGCCCGTTCGCCAGCGTGCCGGCGCCATAGTTCGACATAACCACGGTGAACGGAGATCCCGATTCGGCGATGAAGGAAGTTGACGCCTGCCAACCACCGATCGCCGCATCCGCCACTGCCGAGTTTCCGTACTGATGTCCTCGCCCCAGCGGTATGGAGTATACGATCGATCCTTTGAACGAATTGGGCCGATCGAAATTCGAGACCGCGTAGTCGGCCGATGGATGAAGGGGGTCCTGATAGTACACGGAGCCAAACTGGTTGCCCCAGCCGGAGCTATCCATGTCGTCTTTCAGCCTTGACCATGCGTAAGAGATATCGGCGGAAACACCGTACCCCATCGGTTTATGGAGCATGAACAGCGCCGCCTCGTAATTCGAAACACCGTTGTACGAGCCGGTTCGGGCTCCGCCTGAGCCGATGCCGATGTTCGAATACTGCGGAAACGGGAGGTTGGCCTGAGTGCCTCCAAGGGCACTCCCGGACAATGAATTGATATCAGTCTCGAACATCTCGTTTTCCCAGTGGCTGCCGATGTATTGCGCCTCTGCCACCATATTGGCGGGTAAGCGCCGCTGCACACTGGCCGTCCACTGCCAGCCGTCCATAATGGGGAGATTATAGGGCGTATAGGGGAGGTTTCCCTGACCGTTGTACGCTGCAGCATTGCGATCTTCACTACCGGAAATGACGGGCAAAGCAGCCCCTGTCCCCGAAAGCTGCACTACTGGCGGCTGGCCGATATTGGCTGTCGTACTGCCCGTGGCCCCTGTGCCAAAGCCAAGCGGCCCGCCCACCGTATCCATGCTCCACAGGCTGGCGTATTGACCGACCCCGCCCCGAATTACCCAATTATCCGACGCCTGCCAAGCGAACCCCAGACGAGGCATCGGCTTGGCCTTGGTCTCGAACGATTTCGTGCGTGCTCCGTTCAGGCCAGCAAACCAAATTGAGCCTGGAGTGTTTGTAACGGGATTGGTGAGAGTCGGATCAAAGCCACCCATATGGTTTTGGACTTCACTCATTCCACCATGGACTTCCACTCGTATCCCGAGGTTTACCGTCAGGTTCCGCCGCAGCTTGATGTCGTCCTGAGCGAAAAACGACGGATTCTTTTCCCGCATTCCGTGCTCAGGTTGAGTGGAGGTGCTCCATGTTTGCACATCTCCCAACAGGAAGTCGGCGTAGCCAACCTCTAAGTTATTGGGGTTGTTGCTCGTGAACTGGCCGGTAAAAGTCAAGCTCGCAGGCTGGATGCTGCCCCAGGGAGTGGAGTTATCCTGTGCAAACATCACCTCGGCCCCGAAATGGAGAATGTGCTTGCCGCGAACCAGCGTGAGGGTATCCGACGGAATGAAGGTGTTCTCGATAAATACCGCGTTCGTGCCCGTGCTCAGGATGTTGCTGGTGGGGGAGTTGATTCCACTCAAGTTTACTGTGGGAAACGCGTCCGCTTGGGCGAACTGCAATCCTATCTGAGCGGGGTAGCCCTTCCCCAAGGTCTGCGGAACATACCAGTTCGCCTGCCGGACAAACGAATACCGGAATTCATTTACCATGGACGAATTAATGGTATACACGTCCGAGATTTGAGCGCTATACGCTTCGGCTGCATTGTTCTCGCATGCGATAGGGCACACAGGGCCCGGATCTACATTCGTCTTGTGCGGAGTGCCGTGCATGCTGACCGTAAGATTGATCCGATTCTTGGCGCTCACGTTGTAGTCCAAGCGCCCAAAATACTTGGTACTGTTGCCGTTGCCTGGTTTCAGAAAGGTATAGTTGTTTTGGGCGACTCCGTTCGGAGTTACCAGATTCGGCTCGGGAAGAAACGCCTGAATGTTCGCAGCTACGTGGTCGATATCGGCCGTGGGAATCGCCACGTCGGCTGGATTAAAGGCCCCGCATTGGGCGGAATTGGTCGTCAGAGGTGTGCCGCCATGCGCTTGGTCAAGGGTAAGCAGGTATCCCGCGGATACGTTTTCGAAGAGCGTAGGATCGAAGCACCCCGCCTTCATGGCGTCGTTCGGAATCGAAATAGTGGCGATCGAGCTGTTGGGGTTTTCCAACTGTTGATAGTTGAAGTAGAAGAACAACTTGTCCTTGAGGATCGGCCCACCGACCGAGCCGCCAAAGTAGTTGAAACGCTGCTTCGCCTTGGGACCGGTCCTATTGAAGTAGTCCCTGTCATTCAGGTCGTCATTCTGGAAATAATCGTAGAGGGCTCCGTGAAACTGATTGGTTCCGCTCTTGCTGATGACGTTGAAGACGGTGCCGCCGCCACCGTACTGCGCCGAGGCGGTCGAAGTAATCACGTTCACTTCGGCTACGGTCTCGCTCTCGCCCTGGTCGATATTAGCGCTGTGCGGCAGCCAAATCGAGCCGCCGTCTACCAGATAGCTGGAGAAGTATGGCATGCTTCCGGCTACGGCTTGATCGAGGCCGGGATTGCTGAGATCACCCTGGCCGCCACCATTGCCCCCCATAGGGGTCGAGGTAGCGCCGGGAAGCATCTGCAGGAGACTGGTCCAGCCATTCGCCGGATCCTTGCTCGGCAAGTAAGTCAGCTGTTCGGTTGAAAAAGTGGTGTCTACCTGTGCGCCCTCGGTCTTCAACAGCGGCGCCTCGGATTTAACCTCCATCACCTCACTGGATCGAGCCGGGTTTCAATTCGCCGTTAACCGTAACCAGCCCGACCTGCAACGGGAATGGGCCGCGCACCAGTTTCTGGAAACCTTCCTTGCTAAAGGTAACCGTGTAGTTTCCGGGCAGAATTGAATTGGTATCGTAAAGGCCGTCACTGTTGGTGACGAATGTGCTAACCACCCCGTGTCGCTGTCCGTTACAGCTAACGGCGACGCCCGGAACCACTGCACCCGTTGAGTCGGTTAGCGTGCCACGAATGTCACTGGAATTGGTATTTTGCGCGAGGCCGACCTGGGCCAAGCTTAACAAAAGACAACACGCGAACGCGGCGTGAGCTGTTCTTCTCATTGTTTCCTCCTCGTTTTGTGACGGAGTGGTATTCGGCGATCGTCGGTTCGCATCGCTTCAACGAAAATCATCCACGGAGCCTGAATGCCTAATATCTTCTCGGGATGGCATAGACAAGCGATTGTCTTTGTCACTTTTACCCGAACTAGGGCAGACCATAGTTCTTTCTTATTATCGTTGTCAAGCAAAAATAAAATGCGCTCGACCATGCTCGCAAACACAGTGGATTGTGAAGTGGCTGTAAACACAAACGTTTGTCTAATGAATATTATTGTGCTCGGGAAATGCCACCTAGGAAGAATTACATGCAAGGTGGCCAGGCACAATAGCCACTCTGTGCGCGGATGGCATAGCCACTCTCTGCTGGAAACTAAGGATTGGTTTTGACCTGGCGGCGAGAAGAGATCAGTTCAAGACACTGATAAATCGAGCGTCGGCAAGCGGAATCTGGGTCAAGCCTTCAGAAATGTCGCACCAGTCCAGGTTGGAAGCGGATGCGGATGCTACCAGCTCCACAGTCATGTGATCGTTGCTGTACAACCGAGTTAATATTGTTCCTGTGCGAAGCGAGAGCTCACGCCAGCGGCTCCATAACGTTTTATGACCACTGCAAGGTAGTAATCGAGTCAGCTGGAAGCGCAACCTTGAGCGTGTTAGGGCCCAACCTGCACTGTATCTGCAGCTCCGTTTTGTCGCTGTTCGTAAGCACGAGCACCCGCGTCTTGTCCGGATTCTCAGCCGCAACGTGGTTTATACCAGGCCTGTCTCCGGAGGATGCGAAAATGCGCGCCCCCCTTTGAATAAGCTTTGAGTAGTGGGAAAACGCGTAGTAATTGCCACTGTAGGTCAATTTCTTTGATTTGTTATCGACCGAAACCAAGCCTCCACGCCTCATAGGACGCGGCGGGTTGGTGATGTCGGGTCGGCCGTTTTCATCGAGAAGAAGATTCCACACGCAAATGCATCGTGCCCAGTTGCGAAGCATATCGGTGAACGCATTCGACCATCTGGACCAATCCGTCCCGAACTCAGGACGTTCCCGGTGTTGTGGTTCCAAGGGATGCGGCGGCTCTGAAGGTCCAAACAAGTGTGAGGGTGGTCCTCCTTCGGTGAAAAACATACCCTTGTCGGGAAACATGTCATGAACGCGAGTCATCGCATCCGGCGTTCCAATATAAGAATGCCAGGCTACGCCATCGACATATTTAGCGACCTTCGGATTACTCAGTTGGTCGACAACACGGCCCCACAGGTCGTAATTATGGTCGAGGATCCAGATCTTGGTATCCAGCGATGCCTTTTCCAGAGCGGGCCCCAAGTAAAACACCACGAAAACCGATTCGTTTTGCTGCGACCACATCGTCGCGGGGAAGTGGCCATCCTGGTCGGTATCGACCTCATTGTTGACGGTGATGGCCCTAACCTTCACGCCAGCGTCCGCGTACGCCCGGAGAAATTTGACAAAATATTGCGCGTGAGTAGCAAACCAGCGTTCCTGAAAACAGCCCCCCAGCATTGAGCCGCCACTCTTCATCCAGCCAGGAGGGCTCCATACACACGAAAATAGGTAAAGATCGGAGTTGATTGCTTGGGCCTCGCGCAGCGTCGGGATGATCCAGGTCCGGTCTTGGTCAATGCTGAAATTCTTCAGTTCCGGATCAGGCTCCTGTGAGTCGTCATAGCTGTACATCTTGGTGGAATAGTCACTCGTCCCGATGCATGTTCGTCCCACGGAAAGTCGCAGCCCCGAAGGGCCATAAAGGTCAGACAGGAATGCGTGGCGGGCATCGGGCGCCATCTGGCTGAGGAGATAGCAAGACGCATCGGTGAAAGCGCCTCCAAATCCGAGGATCTCTTGCTGCACGGTCCCGGGGTTAAGATAGATTGCCAGAGCCGACACTTCGTCCCCGGTTTCCCATTGCGGCGGTGACTGAACGGGTTGAAATTTCTCCATGGGGCTTGTCCGCCAAGCGCGTACTGTCCCGGGCATAGCCTCAGACTCGGCATAAAGCGATTTTGCATCGCCTGCCGCAACGGCCGCGCTCGCTGATGCGGCAATCTTCAGAAAGTCGCGACGGTTTGTTTTTGGCATCAGTTCCTTCCTGTCGCGCGCAAAAGGAGCGCGTCATTTATTCGTCACGATGACCTGGTCGATTCCGCAACGCGCTGAAAAGTTCGCTGCGGCTAATACTTCTAGCAAAACAATCGATTGTTTGCAACGGTAATCGAAACAGACGGATTGCCGATTGTTTTTGAATCTGCGGGAAAATCAACTTTTGCAAACGGCGGATGCGGAATTCGCAAAAGGTTCCTCAAAGCCGACCCGCGCGCAGCGTCGTGGACAATCGTTTGTTATTAAACAAAATTTATTCAACATTTATTCAACTGCGTGGTCCCTGGGGCTGCAGAGGTAACCGTCGAGCCGAGTTTTGTTGTCCGCGAATCGACCCAAGCGATCCTGCAAGAACCCGTCCGGCGCCCCCAAGAAACCGACACTTTTCCCGGCGGTGCACTCTCCCCGGAGTCGAAAATATACGATCAGGAGGCCCACGTAATCGTGACAACCCGGGGTAGCTGCAGCTTTGAAGAAGCGCTCCCATGCGTTACCATATGGCCGATATTCGGGAACACGAAAGGATGGCCGCTCAAACTCAGCCGACGCGTTGAGGACACATGATTGCATGCGAAAAAACTCTCCCTCCAACAACGGGGCGGTAACTCTCAAACAACTGGCGCAACACCTTGGCCTCGATCCCGCGACAGTTTCGGTCGTCCTCAACGATGTGCCAGGCCGCGCTATCCCGCAGGTAACGCGAGACCGCATCAAGGCAGCCGCACGAGAATTTAACTATCGTCCTAGCCTGCTCGCCCGTTCTCTCCGCAATCGCAAAACGCAAACGATTGGAATTCTGGCGCCGGAATTGAGCGATGGATATCACACCGAGGTGATGAGCGGGATTGGCGATCATTTGATGGCCGCCGGGTACTTCTATTTCACCGCACATCATCGCCACAGAAGGGCTTTAATAGACGAATATATCGAGATGCTGCTGGGGAGGGGCGTAGAGGGAATCATAGCGATCGACACTGCCTTGGAGCGCTCTCTTCCCGTTCCTGCCGCTTGCGTTGCGGGTCATCGTGCCGTCGCGGGCGTCACGAACGTCCTTCTCGACCACCGCTTTGCCGCGGAACTGACCTTATCGCACTTGCAGTCTCTGGGACACCGGCGCATCGCGTTCATGCGTGGGCAGCCTTTCAGCGCCGATTCCGATGAGCGATGGACCAGTATTTGCCAGACCGCTAAGACGATGGGAGTGACCATCGATCCCGACCTCGTTGTGGAACTTACACGCAATATTAGTTCGCCCGAACTGGGATATCCAGTTGTGCAGGCACTCCTGGCCGGCGGAAAGAAATTTACGGCCATTGTGGCCTTTAACGACATGTCAGCGATAGGTACCGTCCGAGCGCTTCAAGACTTCGGGTTGCGAATACCGGAAGACGTTTCCGTGATCGGGTTCGATGATATTAGCGCCGCTTCTTTCAACAATCCCCGGCTCACGACCATTCGCCAGCCGCTTTCCAACATGGGCAGAATTGCCGCACAGAGCGTTCTCAACCGCATTCATCATTCTGAACAGTTTCGCAAGGAGGTCACCGTTGAGCCGGAGTTAGTGGTGCGCGAATCAACTGCCGGGGCGCGAACAACGAAGCGATCACAAGGCAGCAAAGATTCAAAACCGAATCAATACTCGGCCACACGTGAATAATAACGGTGCAGGCCGAGGGCCCGCGGTCAGCTGGATGTATGTCGGCTTCGTACTAACTGGTATGGGAACGGCTCTGCTCGGCTGCATTTTGCCTACCCTGATCGCAACTTGGCACCTGGACGATGGTCGCGCCGGCGGCCTTCTCGCCGCGCAATTCGCGGGCGCAGCGTTAGGCGCCGGTCTTGTGACCCATGATTACTTCAACAGTATTGTTCGCGGTTATGCGCTGCTGATAGCCAGTGCTCTTTCGCTCGCTTGGTTCAACGCTTCCCCTCACTCGGGGCTCTTCCTTTGTTTTGGATTGGGGCTGGGCCTGACGATGACCGCAACCAGCATGCTGGCGGGGAGGTTATATCCTGGAAAGCGCGGGGCCGTACTTTCATCGCTCAACGCCTGCTGGTGTCTGGGAGCAGTCCTGTGTCCGGGAATGGTTTCGTTGTGGGTTGGAAGATGGCCGGTGGCGGCGCTTTTTCTTGCTTTCGGGTTCGCCGTCGCAATGCTACTTCTCGTCGCCAGAAATGTCACACCCGCGTTGGCAACCGGAGAAACGGCAGTTTCTGCAAAGGATCAAGGAGGCTCTCCGCTGTTGCTGATCGCTGCCTTTGCCTTTGTAGGTTTCTTATACGTTGGCGTCGAAGCTTCGGTCAGCAGCTGGATGATGGTTTACGTTCGGCGACTCGCGGCCGCTCATGATGTGCTTGCGCCCGTGGCAGTTTCTGGTTTCTGGATTGCGCTCCTGTGTGGCCGTGCTATCGCCCCCGCCATTTTGCGGCGGATATCGGAACAGCAATTGCTGAACATTTCTCTGCCGGGAGCTTTTATCGCCGTGCTCTTTCTGATTATCGACCGCTCGCCTCTTGCCAGCATATTCGCCGCGATCGCTTCCGGTCTTCTGCTAGGGCCCATCTACCCGCTGTGCCTGGCTAAAATCCTTGCCTTGACGAACGATTCTCCACGAACCAAATGGGTCTTTGGCATTTGTGGACTTGGGGCTGCACTGTTGCCCTGGCTGACCGGAAAGGTCTCAACCCACCACGCATCTCTGAGTGTGGGCCTGCTCGTTCCGCTGGCTGCACTTGCGCTAATGGTTCTTGTTCAACTGCTCGCAATTCACAGATCATCCCATACAGGGGCTGGGAGACTTGCGATTCGCTGACTGTTCGAAGCAGCGCGGTTCATCTGCGCTCATGATTCGATAACAGGATTCTGGCGAGCGGGATCGGAGGAGCGATCTGCACCAGCAAGTCGTTCCGGCAGTGTTTGGAAGAAGTAGAAAAGGTAAATCGCCACGGTGCGGAAGAAGCCCTGTTCCCCACGCAGTCAGTTCGCAAGAGCGTCGCGATTCTTTTTCGCCCATTTACTGTCGGATGGCATCTCCTTCATAGGAGGCCCACCTTCGGTGCCGCAAGCGCACGGACCTTCCATCTTGGATTCAGTCATGCAGGAGCAGGACTTGGTTTTCAGGCAGGCGCAGACATAAACAACGTTGCTTTTGCTTTGTGAGGAGCCTTTCACATCGGTCCCAGCCGGGCTCTGGGTTGAGAACTGAGAACCGTCGCTCGCAGAAACCAACAGCAAAGAGAGCATTAAGGCAACAAGAGGTACAGTAAATCGAATTCGAAATCTCATGAGGGATTCACCGAATGACATTCACTCCAGCCTCAGAGTGACATGGAATGCAGCTCGCGCCAATATCCACTTGACTCGTGTTTCATATGGCCATTCACGCCCTTTACCGGAACGCCGCCCGTTGTGGCCCTGTGTTAATGGGCGCGCAAGATGTCGTTCAGCCTTCGGACCGCGCGCGGCATGTCCTCCACGGAGAGGTTGCTGAATCCCAGTACGAAGCCTTGCGGGGAAGGGCGTTCCATGTAGGAGGATGATAGGGGCGCAAGCCAGAGCTTTTGACGTGCGGCGCGCTCGGTAATCTCATGGTCGCGAAACCCTCGAGGCAGCGTGATGGATAAATGCAACCCCGCTTGCTCCCCGGTCACCTCGACCGGCACATCGAGTTCCTTATGCAGGCTTTCGAAAAGAGCACTCCGCCGTTCCTGGTAGAGCAAACGCATCCTTCGGATATGCCTGGAAAAATGACCCTCGCGGAGAAACTCCGCCAGCACCGCCTGAAAGAAAGTCGGCGGTCCGATGTCGCTGGTGAATCGGACGGCGAGAAAGCGATCGACGAGGTCCGGTGGCACGACAACGTACCCGAGCCGCAAAGATGGAAACAGCACTTTACTAAACGTTCCGATGTACACCACTCGGGCGAAACGATCAAGTCCCTGCAAAGACGCAATCGGGTTGCTTTCGTAGCGAAACTCGCTGTCGTAATCATCTTCGATAATCCATGATCCCGCCAACCGTGACCATTCCAGCAGTTGCATCCGGCGCGAGGCGCTCATCGTTACGCCCAACGGATATTGATGCGACGGAGTAACGAGGGCCGCTCTGGCTTTGCCGCACCGTTTGATGCCTGCAGTTACGTTCAGTCCCTCACTATCAACCGGAACTGGAATGACGCGACAACCGTTCAGAGCGAGGACATTGCGCGCAAAACGATACCCCGGTTCCTCCATCCATACGCTGCTTCCCCGGTCGATCAGCACGCGAACTGCAATATCCAACGCCTGCTGCGAACCACTGACAATAATGATCTGGTCAGCTTCGCAACGCACACCGCGCGCCGTCCGCAGATAAGTAGCGATGGCTTCCCGGAGATCCAAAACACCCTGAGGGTCGCTGTAGTACATGGAGGCAAAGTGAAGCTTGCGACATTGACGGACCACCAACCTCGACCAGATCTTCAGCGGAAACTGATCGAGTGCAGGTTGTCCCACTCCGAATGCTCCCCAACGCCCGCCCAACCAGGGCAGAACGCCATGCATCGGAGGCAGCGGCAAGCAATCTCGCGATATTCGTCGCGGACCTAAACTGGATCGTGGAGTGGTAGTCGGCCTTTCGGACCGCGTCACCTGATCGGGGAGCGTGCTGGAAACAACGGTCCCGGCTCCTACACGACTCTCAAAGTATCCCTCGGCCAACAATTGGGCGTACGCGTTGAACACCGGAATCCGCGAGACTCCTAACTCTGCTGCCAGCGTTCGGGTTGAGGGCACTCGTGCCTTGGGGCGCAAGGCGCGTTCCAGAATGGCAGTGCGGTAGGCGTTATAGATCTGTCGATGCAACGGTTCTTGTGCCCGGCGGTCTATGTGGATCAAGAGTGCAATTCCGGAAGGCATTTTCTTCATTTCCGAACGAACATAGTGGTCATATGGAATTGATGTCAAGAACCCGACTTATCGTTACTGATCGTGACTCAGAGAGTACATTGGCGATCATGCACTCACCGAGATCCGCCGATTCAGATTGCCGAGACGAAGCAGCGCGATGGGTCGGGGCCGGGGGCTCGCGACCGTCTCGGAGGCCCGCGCCAGTGCTTGCGTGTCGACATACTCCCGGATGTTCGTAACTTTGCTATTTCGAATGGTAACGGCGAAGACCCAATGGTCCTCGAACGTCCTATTCGTGGCTTTGATTCTCCCCCTGGCGAAGCCGACGACCAGAACCCGGTCTCCCTGCGCTATGAACTCGGGGGGTTCTGGGTACGAAGTTTCCACCGTTTCATTAGCCTTCTGAAGTAAGTTATTCAGTCCAGCGTGCCCGCGGTGCGTGCCGGTCAGCGGCCAGTCCTCGCCCGGAATGATCCACTCAATATCTTCGGCAGACAACGCCAGCAGATCTTGGTTGTCGCGGCGACCGAGTGCCGCAAGAAAAGTTTTCACAATCTGGACGCTCTTTTCGGTGCTCATCGAATATCTCTCCTTTCCCCTTACGTCAAGTGTGTCCGGTCTAATCCGACGTTTCGGAATCATCCTTCTTGGGTCAAATCACGCTGTCATAGATTGATTACTGCTGCTTCTTGAACAAATCCTGGAAGATGAGCTGACCCCAAGTGCGGCCGCGTGCGTGCACCAGCGCGCCACCCTCGTTGAGCTTTCCCAGCTTGACGGGTGCGAACCCGAGTTGTTTGGCCAAATCCGCCACGGGAGAGATCGCGCCCTCGTCATCGCTTGACAGAAAGACGACCCGATGGCCCCCTTCGACGACCGGGTCGGTAGCCAAAATGGCTGCACCCAGGTGGTTGAAACCTTTCACGAGCTTGGCACCGATGAAAGACCTCGCAACGAACGCGGAGGACAGGAGGCCGTCCAGCTCTTCAGGGGGAACTCCAAACGCGTTCGTCGCGTCGATGACTGTCTTGCCTTTCCAACTCGGCAGGGCCTTCGCAACCTCGCGATGTACCCCGAACGGGACCGCCAAGATGATGGTGTCGGCCTCAAGTGCATCCTTCAGCGACCTGGCGACGACCGTTGGTCCAATCGCCCGAGCCTCCGGCGCCAAAGCCTCAGGCGGCCGGCGACTCGCGACAGTCACGTGGATGTTCATACGGGCGAACGTGTGGGCGAGGGCCTGACCTATCTTTCCGAATCCTACGATTGCGTAGCTCATAGTTCTCCTCCGATCCATGTTGATCTTGACCCAACCGATCGGATCAGGGTGAGCGCCCTGGCGATCCTGCACTCATCGAGATCCGCCGACTTCAGATGGCCGAGAAGCCACCGTCGACATTCAACTCCACCCCGTTCACGAAGCTCGAATCGTCGGAAGCAAGAAACAGCGCGACCGTCGCGATTTCCTCAGGTTGACCCATCTTCCCCCGCGGGATCAGGGATTCGAACATCTCCTTCGCTTCCTTGGTGAGAACTTCTTCCTGCATCGGCGTGGCGATCGGTCCCGGGCCCAGCACGTTCACCCGGATATTCCTGCCCTTCAGTTCGTTGAGCCACGTGCGTGCAAAGGAGCGCAATGCCGCCTTGCTCGCCGCATACACGCCGAAACCAGGAAAACCCTTCACCGAAGCAACGGATCCGGTCATGATGATCGATCCGCCATCGTTGAACAGCGGCAATGCCTTCTGAACCGTAAACAGAGTTCCGCGCGTATTCAGGCCGAAGGTCGCATCGAAGTGTTGCTCGGTAATCTCGCCCAGTGGTAAGGCGTCGCCCCTGCCAGCGCTCGCGAACAGGACGTCGATCTTGCCCTTTTCCCGCTTGACCGTATCGAACAGACGGTCGAGGTCGTCGAGATTAGCCGCGTCACCGCGCACGCCGGTCACGTTCCGACCGATCAGCTTGACGGCCTCATCGAGCTGCTCCTGCCTCCTACCCGTGATGAAAACGTAAGCGCCTTCTTCAACGAAGCGCTTGGCGCTCGCCAGCGCCATGCCGCTCGATCCCCCCGTGATGACTGCAACTTTTCCTTCCAGCTTTCCCATGATTACTCCCTTCGGTAGATGTGTAGCATTCGGTACAGTAGAGTAGAGTTCTTCAGCGGTGGACGAGAACTACTCGGGAGTCCTAATCTTTTGTCTACTCGTCCAAAATAAGGAGGCCAAGTTGGACCCGATAACAGATATCTTCAGAACGATGCACGTAGCCGCTTTCGGTCTGCACAGGCTCGAAGCCACAGCCCCGTGGGGCGTAAAACAGGAAAACCAGACAGAAGAAAAAGTCACGCCTTCCGACAAAAAGATGCCACCCACAGATTTGGCGCACTTCGCCATGCTTTCGCGCGGCAACTGCTGGCTGAGTGTGGAAGGGATTGCGGAGCCGATTCCCCTCACCGGGGGTGATTGCTTTCTACTGGCTAAGGGGACTTCGATTGTTTTGCGCGACAGCCCGCGAACACGTCCGAAGTGGAGCTTCCGCGAGATCGGGGCCAAGGCCAACGGCAATGTCGCTCTTTGTGGCGGCGGGGGCGCACCGACGACAATCGTCTGTGGATCCTTGAGTTTCGATCGCGCCAGCCTGAGGCCGATCACTCAGTTATTGCCGAACTTCATTTTGATGAAGGCCGATCAGGCGCGCACGCTTGCTCTTCATACCACAGTGCAGGCGCTCGCGTCAGAAATGGAAGAACAGGCGCCGGGATCTGAAGTCGTCGCGAGTCGGCTGGCCGAGGTTCTGTTTATCCAGGTAATCCGGGCGCATATCGCGTCGGGACCGGAACGCCATAAAGGATGGCTTCGTGCAATTTTCGATCCTCAAATAGGCGTTGCTCTGAGTGCCATTCACGACAGAGTGAGTACACCCTGGACGGTCGAATCCTTGGCCGAAGCGGCGGGCATGTCTCGCTCCGCATTCGCAGCACGTTTCAAAGAGCTACTCGGACAAACGCCGCTAGAATACGTAACCGAGTGGCGGATGCAGAAGGCGATACAGCTACTCGAACGTCGTGACAAAAAGCTTCCAGAAGTCGCTCGATTGGTCGGTTACGAGTCCGACGCCGCATTCAGTAAGGCGTTCAAGCGAGTTGTCAGGGCTAATCCTGGTGAATACCTCAGACATGGTTTGAAGGATCCAAAATCGACCGAAGCAGACCACGATCAGCCTTGGGCTTACCTTCTCTCAAAGTCTCCAGCTTTGCCGGCCCGCCGTGACACCAGAAAAGTAGACAGAAGCTAGTGTCGCTTTGAGGCATTCGATCGGCCGGATCGCTTAGTGATTGCTCTCTTCGGCAATCGCGGAACAGCCTTAACGCCCGCCCAAAGCGTAGCGATCGTTTGCTCGACCACGAGAGTCTGGTCAGGCAAGTCAGGCACAACCCCTTGGATAACAAAGAGTGTGGCGAGACCAAAGATCGTAAACCACCAGGTATGGGCTATCACGATGTCATCCCTGTTTGGCAATCCTTCTTCCTTGGCAACATCGAAAAAAAGCTGTACGAAACGTTGGAACAGAGGCGCGCCGATGTCGTTGATATATTGTCCAGCGCGGATGCCGTTGCGGTTCTCAGGTCCGAAGAAGACGTTACGGAACTGCTGTGGATGGGCAATGCAGAATTGAATCAAGCCGCGCGAGGTCGCAAAAAGGCGCTCTTTCGGTGCGAGATATTTAGCGGCAATCGCGTCGAAGTTCTGAATCATCAGCCCGATCGTCTCGCGGCTCAACTCGGCAAGGATGTGCCATTTGTCCGGAAAATGCTGATAAATCACGGCGTGCGTATAACCGATTTCTTTAGCGATCTCACGAAGCGTCACGGCTTCGTAGCCGCGATCGGCGAACATTTTACCTGCAGCCGCAAGGATTTCGCCCCGCAACCTCTCCTTGCGCTCTACCCGGCGACTTGGTGATGTGGATGTCACTTCAAGAGCTTAGTCCCTTTTGACGATGTTTGCGACCGACTGTTGATTAATAACCACCGAATATTTTACAACCACTGGTTATTTTATGCCTCTAATAGTGAGGTCGCTCATTTGGATGGGCGGCCAAATACGAGGCAAAAGGAGAATGCGATGAAAGTTCTAGTGATTGGAGCAGCGGGCAAGAGCGGAGAAGCGCTGGTAAATGAGGCGCTGGCGGCCGGACATAAGGTGACGGCTTTCGTGCGCGGTGCCGGGCAGTACAAGAAGGCGAACGTCAGAGTTGTTGCGGGCGACGTGCTGGACGCGGCCGCGGTCGACGTTGCGGTCGCCGGACAGGATGCGGTGATCGACGCGCTGGGCGGCAAGACGCCGTGGAAAGTGACGACGATGGAAACGAGCGCGGCACACAATATTGTGGACGCGATGCGGCGCAATGGCGTGCGGCGATTGCTGAAGATTTCGGTGGTTGGTGCGGGCGAGAGCGTCAAGAACGCCGGCTTTTTCAACGAGCACCTGCTGATGAGGACGTTTCTGCGGGGTCTCCTGGTAGACAAGGCGGGCATGGAGGCCGAGATCGAAGGCAGCAACTTGGACTGGACGCTCGTGCGGCCGCCGATGTTAACCGATGCCGAGAAGACCGGCGTTGCCAGGGTTCTGAGCACGGAGGGCGGTGAGAAGGCGCACAAGATCGGGCGGGCCGATCTAGCAACCTTCATGGTTCAGCAACTGGAAAGCAGCCAGTATGTGCGTCAGGCCGTGACAGTGACGACCACATAGCAAGGCCTCCGCGAGGATCAACCACCTCTCTCATCGAGGCGATTCGATCGGCTGTGTAAAGGGCTGTAACGATTCATGCGACAGATAACTGTGGAAACTCACGGGACTAGCGGAGTGCTAGCAGCAGAAGGCATGCGGCTGATGATCAACGATGGGATGTTGCGCCGAGATCCGGTTCTGTTCTGTGGCATCCTCGACCGTTTCCTGCTCGATCAGAAACAGGAAGAGGACGCCGAACAAATCACTCACAATACTCTAGCCTCTTACCGAAGTATGATTTGCCAGCACATCCGACCCAAGTGGGGCGAGGCCTGTCTCGAAGACGTTCGGCCCGCTTTGGTACAGGATTGGCTTCGCAAGCTCATCCTCTCGCCCAAGTACAAGGGACATATTCGATCCCTGATGTATCGTCTTTTCGACAAGGCGATGCTTTGGGAATTGCTGAATGTGGAACGAAACCCCATGGACTTGGTCGAAGTGAAGGGCATCAGTAAGCGCAAGAAACGTCCTCGCGTTCTTCAAGTGAAGGATGCTTGGCAAATGCTAGACGCGCTGGTTCGGCCCTTTCGAACCATCGTGCTAATTGGCCTGTGTTTCGGATTGCGAATCAGCGAAATCCTGGGTTTGCGCTGGACGGATTTCGATTTCAAGCGGTCGGTGGTTCTGGTTCAACGATCAGCGGTCGGAAAGCGGCTCAACAAGTTGAAGACGGAGTATTCGCAGGACGAGGTTCCAATCGAACGGGGCTTTATCCTCGAACTCAAGAAATGGCAAGCGCTCTGTCTCGATACCGAAGAGCGCTGGCTTTTCCCGAGCCCGGTGACGGGTCGACCGTATCATGCCGACTCGATGCGCACCGACTACCTGGTTCCTGCAGGTCTGAAACTGGGACTTGGCAGGATCGGGTGGCACACGTTCCGTCACACATATCGTGCTTGGCTGGACGAGACCGGAGCACCCGTGGGCGTACAGCAGAAACTCATGCGACACGCGCAGCGCCTCATGCGGCACGCCGACATCAAGACGACCATGAATACCTATGGCTCAGCATTTGAGAAGACCAAGCGCCGAGCCAATAGCCGGGTAGCAGATCTTGTTTTGCCGCCCGCGATCAAAAGCCAGCTGAAGGATAGGGCGAAGGAAGTTTCCCTGAAGAATTTGAGGCCCGAAACAGCCACGATCCAGTGATTTGGGAATTGGGGACTACGCCGGTAGTCCCTCAAATCCGTAAATGGTTGCGGGGGGTGGATTTGAACCACCGACCTTTGGGTTATGAGCCCAACGAGCTACCAGACTGCTCCACCCCGCACTTCGATCATAGCAACCGCGCCAAGAGCCGTCAAACTCGGATCATTTCCGCGTAGCGGCCGGTTTCTAGAAAACCGCCCACGAACGGATTTCCGTAATCGAGCATCTCAAGATTGTCGGGCGCAGATTCCGCCTCCTTTTCCGCCAATTTAGAGAAACACTCGCACCCTGACGCCAGTGGCGGCATCCAAGCGGTGTTGCTTGGATTGTGCTTAAAGGCGTTTTTCTCAATCGCCCAACCTGAGCTAAGCTCACGTTCGATATCAGGAGATTCTCTTATGGCTAAGAAGGAAGTTCCCGCCGTCCGTCAGACCACCATCAGCGCCCAGCCCCGTCTGCACCAGCATGCGCGCGAAATTCAAGCGTACGGCACGGTCTCGCACGCCTTGCCGCTTGAGTTGGAAGAGCCGATTCGGTTGGAAATGACCGAGCAACTCAATCTGCTACTTGCCGACACCATGACGCTACGCGATCTCTACAAGAAGTCGCATTGGCAAGTCGCGGGGCCCACGTTCTATCAGCTTCATCTCTTGTTCGACAAGCACTACAACGAACAAGTGGAGATCGTCGACGAAATTGCCGAGCGCATTCAGTTGCTCGGAGGAGTTTCGTTGTCCATGGCGGCCGATGTCGCCGAGACCACGCGCATTGACCGCCCGCCGCGCGGCCGGGAAGAAGTCCCCGTTCAGATCTCCCGTCTGCTCGATGCCCACCAGATCATCGTCGGTCACTGCCGGAAGCTTGCGGAACTTTCCACCAAGTTGGGGGACGCGGGCACCAACGATCTGGTCGTGAGCGATGTTCTCCGCCCGAACGAACTTCAAGTATGGTTCCTGAGCGAGCATCTGGTTGACGTTCCGCTGGTGCACGCCGAAGAGCCGGACGCGCGAAAAGCCAGCTAGCTCAAGCTGCATCACGTGCCGTTGACGACATGAAAAAATACAGGCCGTTCACAAAAGGGCCCGCACCGTCTTGAACCGTTCTGCGAATTCTCGAACGCGAATCTATGCCTTCATATTATCGTGGTCATAGTATTCATACCCTGACATTGGTTTTTCGCCGCCTTTTTTCCAGATGCGCGAATCCTCCGGAATCTTGTTGAGCACCCGTGCCATTTCTCGAATATGCATGGCGACCGTCCCGCAACAGGCTCCAATGTAGTTGATCCCGAGATCGCGGGCCTGCACCGCGTAGTCCGCCATATCCTTGCGCGGGAGTTGCAGCGGATCCAGCGCGTAAGGGAATTCCGGAAGACTCGTGAAATCAGGTTTATCTTTCGGCGTGCGATACGCCACCGGCTGGCACGCGAGATATCCCGACACCGCTTTGCGCATCTGTTCCATCGGCCCCAGGATGTGCTGCGGCGGCCGCAGACAATTCATGCCGACAATGTCGGCGCCTGCGTCAAACAGTATTTTGGCCGCGTCCGCCGCGCTCGTGCCCTCGGCGGTCTCATCCTTATTCTCAAAGCAGATCGTCACCATCGCGGGCAAGCCCGTCGCCTTGGCCCGCTCCACCGCAATCAGCGCTTCACCCAGCCACGAAAATGTTTCGCCGATAATAAAATCAACGCCCTCGTCGACCTGCACCGCGAGTTGTTCGTCGAAAGTTCTACGCACACGGTCGGCCGCCGAAGGACTTCCGGGCTCGTACATCCAGGTCAAGCTGATGTTGCCGGCGACTAAACATTGGTCGCCCGCGACCTCACGGGCCACGCGCACCGCCGAGCGATTTAGTTCTTCCAGCCGGTTTTCGAGACCTACGGTAGCTAGCTTATCGCGGCTGGCATAGAACGTGAGCGCCTGCAGCACTTCAGATCCGGCTTCGCGAAATTCGATGTGCAATTCGCGCAGCGCCTCCGGATATGTCAGCGCCACCTCTGGGGTGAACGGACCAGCGCGCACCCATCCACGTTTTTCGAGCTCCAGCAAATAACCGCCATCACCCAGCACGGGCCCGTCCTTCAAGCGTTCGAGGATGCCTTTCTTTTTCATACGCGCTCCTGAGCGTTCTTAATCATCCACATATTCGTACTCCGCCTCGGTCGTCTGATTGTTGGTGAAGCGATTCGGCCGGAACCGCGATTTTCGTGAGCTTCGCCGCTTGTCCGTTCCTAAAACTCACGCCGCCTCCCGCAGTCGTCCCTTCTTCCAATCTCGCAGCGCCTGATGCGCCGCATTGCGCCCCGGCGCCCCAGTCACGCCACCTCCCGGATGCGCGCCCGCTCCGCACAAATAAAGTCCCTCAACCGGAGTCCGATATTGTGACCACCCCGGCACGGGCCGCATAAAAAACAGTTGTTCCAGCCGCAAATCTCCGTGAAAAATGTTGCCCTCAGTCAGGCCGTAAGTGCGCTCCAGGTCAAGGGGCGTCAGCACCTGTCGCGCCACAATTGCGCCGGGTACATTCGGTGCGTATTCGCCAATTTTCCTCGCCACGCGATCGCCCAGCAGTTCGCGCTTCTCGTCCCAATGGCCTTCCCGAAGGTGATACGGCACATACTGCACAAAGCAAGTGAGAATATGTTTGCCCGCCGGCGCGAGCGAATCATCCGCATTCGACGACACCACGCAATCCACCCACAACTCTTCCGGAATCTCGCCGAACTTGGCGATGTCATAGCAGCGCTCCGCGAATGCCAGCGACGGCACCAGCGTATAAAACGTTCGCTCGAGCGCCGTCGCCTGCGGCGAAGTCCCCGTAAATCGCGGCTCTTCGCTCAACACCATATTCACTTTCGCGCACGGTCCCTGCATCTTGATGCCGCGCACGGCAAACAGAAAATCCTCGGGGAGATTCTTCGCATTCACCATCCCCAGAAACGTCCGCTTCGGATCGGCGTTGGAAAGAATCATCCGCCCGCGCAACTCCGTTCCGTCTTCGAGCACGACGCTGCGCGCCCGTCCATCGCGAGTTTCGATGTGCGCGACCGGCGCCGAAGTACGAATCTCCACTCCGAGTTTTTTCCCCGCGGCCGCGAGCGCCTGCGTAATCGATCCCATGCCCCCCATCACATGTCCGTAAAACCCCTGCAGTTCGTGTTCTCCGCCGCTGAGCAAATGAAAAAGAAGTCCAATCGCCGTCCCCGGCTGGTACGGCCCTCCATGCTTGCCATAAACATTGTTCGCCAGAAACATCGTCTTCATTTTCTCGGATTCATAATTGTGATCGAGAAACTCACCCAGGCTTCCGGTGAGAAACGACACCAGCTGCGAAATCTCCGCGCTAGAAATGCCGCGAAACCGCTTTCCCACCCGGAACAGATCGGCCCACCCCTTCATCGAAGACGTGTCAATCTCCGGCGGAGGTTCCATGAAAAACGGCTGCAGGTACCGCGCCAATCTCTTCAGCTGATCATCGACCTGCACAAACCGCGCAGCATCTCTTGCTGAAATCTTCGAAAATTCCTGTCGCGCCCGCTCGCGATCCACCCACCACGGCACCACATGACCGTCAGGGAAGGGAACCTGAATCGCCGGATCGCAGGGAACCATCCGCAAGCCGTGACTCGCCAACTGCAACTCCGAAATGACTTCCGGCCGCAGCATGCTGGCAATATAAGATGTCGTCGACACCCGGCACCCAGGCGCAATCTCTTCCGTCACGCAACAGCCGCCAACAATCTCCCGCCGCTCCAACACCAGCGTCGAGAGACCGGCTCGCGCCAGATAGGCCGCGGCCGTGAGCCCATTATGACCCGCACCGATCACGATGGCGTCATAAATGGACCGGGCCCCGATCGCGTTCGTTTGCGCCGAGGATGTTTGACCTGAAGTCACGGCAACCTAGCTTGAATCGAATAACATTACCGCAGAGAGCCCTAAAAATGAAGTTGAATTCAATAGAGCCCTGCTATATGCTGTCGTGACTTACAGTCATTCTCATTATCTATGCCAGGAATAGCCAGTAATCGCGTCGCTCCGCCCCATTACCAAGGCCAGGCCCCAACCCGTCCGCGCTCCGAGGCCAAGCGCAGCCGCATCATCGAAGCCGCCACGCAACATTTTGCAGACCACGGTTATCACGCGGCCCGGGTCGGTGACATCGCCATCGCTCTGGGCATCGCCAAAGGCTCAATCTTCCAGCACTTCGGCAGCAAAGATGGATTGTTCTTCGAAGTCTACAAACGCTCCGTCCGCTCCTTCGCGAAATACTTGGACGCGCCCGCGGAAATCCGTCTGGCGGGCTTTTTCGAAGTGCTCCGCTATTGGCTGGTGCGCACCGAGCATCTGGTCCACGAAGACTGGATTCCTTATCGAATTTCTTTGCTCGGTAATTACGGCACCGACCTCGTGCTCAAGCGCGAGATCAACCGCTTCCTCATTAGCGAAGATCCTTACGGCACCGTGAGCTTTGTCCGCTTCGGACTGGAGCGCCACGAACTGCGGAAAGACATGGACATCGAGATGATCGTTTCCATCCTCGACTGGATGATGGAACGCTTCCAGGATGCCCTGCTCACCGCCGAACTTGATCCCGGATTATTCCGCCGGCAAGGAGAGTTGGCCGAGAAAAAGAAGCCAGGATACAACAGTTCCTGGATGTATTGCAGCGCGCGATTGGCGCCGTGGTAGATCCCAGGGCCAGGGCCCGTCCGCAGATCAGAGGAAATCATCGCAGGTAAGTCGCTGATTGGCGCATAATCGGCGTGCAACCCGAGATTGTCCGGTATTCAAGCGAGAGCATAAATATGCAACCATCGATTGAGCAGATTCTCGCCGGCTACAACGATCGTGCCCCGCTCGCCGAGGCGTCGACGATCCCCGCGCCCTGGTATGTCGATCCTCGTATTTCCGAACTGGAGCGCCTCAACGTCTTCGGCAAAACCTGGCAACTCGTCGCCCGCACCGCTCAGTTGCAGAAGCAGGGAGCATTCGTTTCCACGCACCTCGCCGGAGAGCCCATCGTGGTCGTACGCGGCAGCGACGGCACATTGCGCGCCTTCTTCAATGTATGCCGTCACCACGCCGCGGCCGTCCTCACCCAACCCTGCGGTCACGCAGAAATTCTGCAATGCCCCTACCACGGCTGGAAATACGGCCTCGACGGATCGCTCAAAGGCATGCCTGAGTTTGATGGCGTACAGAATTTCGATCGCGCCGAAAATGGTCTGGTTCCTATTCGCGTCGAAACCTGGGAATGTTTCGTCTTCGTCAACCTCGACCCGCAAGCCGCGCCTCTGCACCAGTTTCTTGGCGGCCTGGTCAAGCGCGTCGCCCCTCTCGGCATTAGCAAACTGCACTACTTCGACCGCAGGTCCTACGACATCAACTGCAACTGGAAAGTCTACGTCGATAACTACCTCGATGGCGGATACCACGTCCCGCACCTGCACAAGGGGCTGAGTTCCGTGCTCGACTACAAGCAGTACACCATCGAGAACGAAGGTCGTTATTGCCTGCAGTCGAGCCCCATGGTCGCCTCCGATGAAGATGCTGCCACGGGAGCCACCCGCAAGGGCGATCGCGCGTGGTACTTCTGGCAATATCCGAACCTGATGATCAATTGCTACGAGGGATACATGGACACGAACTATGTCATCCCCGTCGACGCCGATCATTGCAAAGTGATTTTCGATTTCTATTTCAGCGACGTGAGTGACGCACGCCGCGAATATAACAACGAGTCAGTGAACGTTGGCAGCGGCGTCCAGGACGAAGACCTTGGCATCTGCGAAGACGTACAGCGAGGTCTGAAATCGCGCGCCTACCGCGCCGGCCGGCTCTCTGTGCGTCGCGAAGCCGGCGAGCAGTTGTTCCACCAGTTACTCGCTGCCGACCTCAAAGTTGGTCTCAAAGGCGACTTCAAAGCCGATTCCGGGATACGTTCCGCCTCGTCCATTTCCGCGGCCGATTGAGTACTCCTCGCGTATATGGTAGCCGGATACATAGTAATGAGGACTGGACCGTGAAACTACTCCTCGCAGGTATTTTTACTCTAGCGACTCTCGCCTCCGCTCAAACCACCGCAATCCGTGCCGGTCGACTCGTCGATCCCGACTCCGGCACGGTCCTTACCGATCAGATCATCCTCATCCGCGATTCGAAAATCGAAAAAGTGGGGGAGGGAATCGAAGTCCCCGCCAACGCAATAGTCGTCGACCTCAGCCGGATGACCGTCCTCCCCGGGCTGATCGATTGCCACACCCACCTCGCCGACGGAGCGCATGACGGCGAACCTATGGGTCAGTTCAAAAAGACGGCAGCCCAAGTAGCGCTCGAGTCAGTGCCCAACGCCCGCACCATGCTGGAATCCGGATTCACGACCGTACGCGACGTTGGAACGTATCGTGCCCTCGGCGACATCGCTCTCCGCGATGCCATCAATCGCGGCGACATCGTGGGCCCGCACATGTTCGTCGCCGGCGCTTACGTCACCATTTCCGGCGGTGCCGGCGCGCTCACCGGTCTTGCGCCCGACATTCAGCTCCCCTGGGATCTGCACTACGGCGAAGCCAACAGCCCCTGGGAAGTCCGCAAAGTAATTCGTCAGCTCGCGCACGACGGCGTCGATCACATCAAGGTTCTTTCCAGCGGCGCCGTGCTCACCCACGGCAGCAATCCGCACTCGCAAGAGTTCACTCCCGAAGAACTGCAGGCCGCGGTAGACGAGGCGAGCCACTTCGGACTGCGCGTCGAAGCCCACGCCCACTCACCCGAAGGAATCAAGAATGCGATTCGAGCCGGAGTCGCCTCGGTCGAACACGCCAGCATGATCGACGACGAAGGCATCGCCCTCGCCAAGCAACACGGCACCTATCTCGACATGGATATCTACGACGAAGAATGCATTCAGGAAGACGGAAGAAACGGAAAAATGCCGAAGGATTTCCTGGAGCATGATGCGCAGCTCGGCCAGATCCAGCGCGACAATTTCCGCAAGGCCGTCGCCGCCGATGCAAAAATGTCTTTCGGCACCGACGCCGGAGTCTGTCCCTACGGCACCAGCGGAAAACAATTCGCCTTCATGGTGAAATATGGAATGACCCCGATGCAGGCCATTCAGGCCGCGACCAGCAATGCCGCTGACTTGCTCGGACACTCCACCGAATTCGGCTCGATCAAGCCGGGCAAGTACGCCGACATCATCGCCGTCCCCGGCGACCCGATCGCGGATATTCGCCTGCTCGAAGACATCAAGTTCGTAATGAAAGACGGCAAAATCTACAAACAGTGAATTGCATCACTGGTGATCGCGCGGGATCGTTTCCTGCCACGTCTTCGACTTGATCATCTGCCCATCCTTCAGCAGCTCTCGCGTGTACTTGTAATAAAAATTCTTTTGATCGGTGGTCAACAGAAGATGTCCCCGCCAAGTCAGCGTGCGGCCTTTCAACGCGAACACGCTCTCCGCCTCTCCGTGCACTGAACAAGTCTCCGGATGAGCGTCGTCGCCGTCATAAGTCAGATTCTCGAAGTCATTTTCCGAGCCCCACGGATACTCGTATCCATCCTTGCCTTTCCAGTGCACCGTTGTCTTCTGCCGCGCTTCATCGCGTTCCACGGTCCAATCGCCCGGCCAGGGGAATCCTTCACTCTTAATATCAGTGCGCTCTTCTGACGGTTCAGGCTGAGCGAACTTCGGCGCAGCCGCCCCGTGCACTGGAACAACTGGAAGAACAACTCGCGACCCGCCACTCCCTCCCAACTCCAGTGAAGTCGTCATCGCATACGGTGTCGGCAGCATCATCGGCCACAACGCATTTGAAATCGCAACACGAATGCGATGGCCTTTTGGAAACACCCACGAAGTCAGGTGCAGCTCAACGTCCAACGGATACACCTTGCCCGGCTCCAGATCGCGGGGTTCGCTCATCGAGTCCCGCTGCGCCCCATTCAATCCCGCGCCCGTAGTCTGCGTGACCGTCCCATCGGGAGCCACATCAGAAAGCCGCACGAACCAATCCGCCAGTGGCGCGGTCGCCGAAGCTCGCAACATCGCGCGTGGCCGGCCAAGAATCGCCAGCTCGCGCTCCAGCGGCGCCGAATCATAAACTAGACTGAACGCGTCCACTGGCCGCGGATCGCTCAACAACTCTCCCCACCAGAAGCCAGCCTCCACGCCAACCGTCGGAACATACTTCAACTGATGCGTCGTCTGCGCCCCCGCTGAATTGTCGAGCCCATGATTCCCCTGCAGAAAAAGCGTAGTCTCCCTCGCGTCCTTCGGAGGCCACACATCCTCCCGCCGCCACTCTCCCGGCACGCTCTGTAGATTCGGATCCGGTGAATGCCAGTGCTGCATGTAGACCACCAGTCGCGGATCGTTCTCTACTCCCGTGTCGCGTCCCTTCAGCCAATGGTCGAACCAGCGCACGGCCTGATCACGCCACTCGACGCGCGGTCCAAAATCCGCGTCATTCGGAAAAGAATGGTTCCACGGTCCAACAATCGCCTTGATCGGCGCCTTCGACTTCATCAGCATGTCGATAACATTGTCGCGATATCCGTCCTGCAACCCACCGATCAGAAAACTCGGCGTCGTGATCTCACTGAGTGGCCGCACCCGGTCGCGCCAGAACGGCCCGTCATGCTGATGTTTCAAGTAGAGCAGCGACCAGGGTGGCGAGTCGAAGCGCGGCGCGAGTGTTTTTTCATCCAGCGAATAATCCGGCGCTCCCACCCAGCCTTCGGCCATGTCCATGTTCAACTCGAATTCGTCAATGTGCGCCATGCCGTCGATGTAGTGCACGTCGTCATGAAATAACTCAGACGTAGCATGCAACGCAACAATCGCCTTCAGCGCCGGCGGGTGCCGCATCGCCATCTGCAACGCCGTGAATCCTCCCCACGAAATTCCGAACATGCCAACATTGCCATTCGACCACGGCTGATGCGCCAGCCATGCGATAATCTGCTCGCCGTCCACCTGCTCCTGTTCGGAATATTCCCGCTCAGGCGGAACCCCTTCGCTCGCGCCAAACCCGCGAATATCCACCCGCACGCCCACGTAGCCGCGCCGCGCGAAATAAGCATGCTTGGGATAATCTCCAGCGGCCGTGCCATCATCTTTTCGATACGGCAAATATTCGAGCAGGGCAGGGAACTTCTCCCCCGGCTTCGCCCCGTCCGGCATGTAAAGCGTCGCTGCCAGCTGCACGCCATCTTTCATCGGAATCCACGCCTGCTCCATGCGAACGCCATAAACCGGAGGCGACGGCGGATCACTCGCAAAGATGTAAGGGGAAGAACAAAAAAAGAGAAAGAAGGAGAAGAAGAAGATAGCAGCGGTCTTTGCCAAAGCGGTCTCCCAAGTTGCAGGCAAGTCTATAGATCGGCTGCCCTCATTTCTCGCGTTTCGTGCGAGAAGTGGGGAAGTGACCCAAAGATTGACCTCGGGTCAATCGTGCGGCTCCTGCTCGCGGCGCATGGCCCGCAGATCAATGCCCAGTTGCTCCGCTTTCTTATACAGGTGACTGCGCTCCAGGCCAAGCGTTTTCGCGGCGAGGCTCATGTTCTGATGACTGCGCTTCAGTTCCGCGAGAATTACTTCGCGCTCGAATGACTGCACCCGGTCGGCGAGGGCGCCCGATCCAATTGCAATCGGCGCCGCGCCCGCACCTGAAAACGCTTTCGGTAGCGCCGTCTGCACCGTTGCCAAATCCACCAGACCATCGGTCGCCAGCAGCATCAGCCGCTCCACCATATTCCGCAATTCGCGAACATTACCCGGCCAGGGATGCGTCCGCATCTCTGCGATCGCGTCCGCCCTAAACGGCACAGGCTTCCAGCCATTCTGCGCGGAAACTTGGGCGGCGAAATGCTCCACCAAAGCAGGAATGTCATCACGCCGCTCGCGCAATGGAGGCAGAATCAACGGAAAAACATGAATGCGGTGAAATAGATCCTGCCGGAATTTCTCTTCCCGTACACGCGCCTCCAAATCGCGATGCGTCGCCACCACCACGCGAACGCTTACCGTCACCGGCTTATCACCCCCGATCCGCTCCACTTCGCCTTCTTCCAGCACGCGCAATAACTTCGCCTGCATATTCAAAGGCATGTCGCCGATCTCATCCAGAAAAATCGTTCCCTGCTCGGCCTGCTCAAACTTGCCAATGTGTCGTCCAGACGCACCCGTGAACGAGCCTTTCTCATGTCCAAAAAGTTCCGACTCAATCAACTCCGCCGGCACAGCTGCGCAATTCAGGGTCACAAACGGCCCGCTCGCGCGCGGACTGCGTTCATGAATAGTTCGCGCCACCAGTTCCTTGCCGGTGCCCGTCTCGCCGAAAATGCACACCCGTGATTCGCTTGCGGCAACGCGCTCCACTTGCGCCATCACCCGCCGCATGGCCTCGCCCTTCCACACAATTTCGTGTTTGCCCAGCCGCTGCCGCAGTTGCCGGTTCTCGCTCTCTAGCCGCTGCAACTTCAGCGCGTTCTCGACCGTAAGCATCAGCTTGTCACTGGAGATCGGCTTCTCCAGAAAATCCAGCGCGCCCAGCCGCGTCGCCCGCACCGCCATTTCAATGTGTGCCTGCCCCGACATCATCACCACCGGCGCCGTCACTCCCTGACGCTTCAATTCCTCGAGCAGCGTCAGACCATCTTTGCCGGGCATTACAACGTCCGAAAGTATCAGATCGAAGTTCTGCGCCTTCGCCAACTCCAGAGCCTTCGCCGCGTTGTCGCACACCGTGGCTTCGTGTCCCGCCAGCCGGAACGCGCGCGACAGCGAAGCCAACGTATTGGCTTCATCATCGACGATCAAGAGATGCGCTTTGAGTGGCAACCGTCCTCCTCGTTATCTGGTCCCTTCGTGAACCTTAGTGCCCATCGTGGTTACGCTTCCGCTTTTTGCAGTGCCTCAAGATTGTCCGGCAACTCAATCACAAATGTCGTCCCTCGCCCCGGTTCGCTCTGCACGCTGACTCTTCCGCTATGATCGCTGACCACCGACTGCACGATCGCCAGACCCAATCCAGTTCCGTGCTGCTTGCTGGTGTAATAAGGAGTGAAGATCCGTTCGCATTCCTCGGGAGTCAATCCCGAGCCAGTATCAGCGATTTCGATGATCGCCTTTCCCTCCTCGCGCCTGCTTCGCACCAGAAGCGTCCCCCCACTCGGCATCGCGTCCATCGCATTCAGCACCAGATTCGACAAAGCGCGGTGCAGCAAATCCGGATCGGCAGCGATCGCGCCAAGACTCTCGTCCAACTCCAGCTTGCAATCAATCGCTGCACGCCCCGGCGCCTGCAGCTGCGCCTGATAAAGCTTCACTACCCCCCGCAGGATTTCATTCAACTGCACCGCTTGCAACTGCGGATGCGGCATCTTCGAAAATTCGCTGAAGCGTCCAATGATTGTCTTAAGGTTCGAAATCTCAGCCAGCAAAGTACTGGAACTTTCGCGAAACACTTCATCGAACTGCTCCGGACTCTGCGTCCGCGCGCGCATCAGATTCTCCACCGTGAGTTGCAGCGGGAACAACGGATTCTTCAGTTCATGAGCCAGACGCCGCGCCAGTTCACGCCACGCCGCAACCCGTTCCGTCTGCACCAAGCGCTCTCTCTGCGCCAGCAATTCTTCCGTCATGCGATTGAACGACTCGGCCAGTTGCGCGATCTCATCGTGGCCGTGAACTTCCACTCGCGCACCCCATTCGCCCGCGGTCACATCCTGCGCCGCCCGCGCCAGTTGTTCCACTGGACGCGTCACTCGCGCCGCGGCCCAACTGCTCAGCAGAATCGCCAGTATGATTCCGCCGCCACCCACCAGCAGCGCCGACGCGCCGATGCGCCGCTTGAGTTCCACATACGGCCGCCGCGAATTTCCCACCAGCAACACTGCCAGCAGCGGATGATCGCTGCCCGCGCCGCGCAGCGGGAGCGCGTGAAACACTTCATCATCCGCCTGATCGGAAGACCATGAAACAATCCCAGGCATTTCCTGGTTATACTGCCGCACCGCATTAACGATGGGCGCAAACTTCTCGGCCGGCCGGGCCGTATCCGAACCGCTTCCTGGCATCGACGGATCGAGCAGCGAATCCGCCGAAAAATGATCGCTCCGATTCTGATACAGCAGCACGCGCATGTCCGCCGGCAGGTCAAGCCCGGAGAGAAAATTCTTGTCCAGTCGCTGCCCGCCGACCACGTATACCGGGCGCTCGCCGATGTGAGTTGCCCGCACCGCGAACAATCCGAGGGCCGTAGAGTCCTGCAACTCTTCGCGTTTCAAAAACGCGCCTTGCCCAATCAAAGCGGACAGACTCTCAAACGCGGCGTCGGGATAACCGAACTTCGCCGGCCACTGCGCCGAAGAAATAATGTTTCCCTGTCCATCCAGAAATTCCAGAAAATCGAGCTGACGACTATCCGCCATTTGCCGCGCCAGCTCAAAATATTCGGCGGAGTCGGCAGACGTACCCTGTAATGTTCCCGGTGGCGCTCCATTGAGCGCGGTTGCCATTCGATTCACCGGCTCCGAGCCCGCGATCGCTTCCACCCGACGCGCCACATTCTCGCCCCGCCGGTCGAACTCGCGCTGAAACTGCGCCACCAGCGCCGCTGTCCGTTGCTCCTCCGTTTTCTCAAACGCGTTGCGCGTGACCACCAGCACGAGCAACGCCACCGCCGCCACCGACAGAAAGACCGTCAGCGCGAAAACCGTCAGAAGTTTGCGGCGGAAAGTCATATGATGCCGATCATTTCGTGCCGATCATTTTGTGCAGATCATTGTCTCGACCAGCGTGCCACTCACTGTCTCGCGTTTTCCAGCCACGCGTCGGCCAAGGTCAAGCTTCCATCCGGTCGCAGCCCCCAATTTCGTAATCTCTCCGCCGCCCCATACGAGACCGGCAAATGAAATAGTGGAATCACGCGCTGTGTCGCCAACGCCGCCAGTTCTGCCCCATAGAGTTCTTCCACGGAGCCTCCTGTTTTCCCCGGAGACATTCCCGCCAAGGCGCCCACACTTTGCAGCGCGATCCACGGATCATTCGACGCCAGCGGAATTCGAACCAGCCGCAAATCAGCCCCAGCCGACGAAGTAGGTTGCAGTGACAATCCCGCATCTCGGGCGTTGAGCGCGATGCGCTCGGCCAACAGTCGGTCCACCGGATCGGCGTTACCGTAAGCAATCGTCCAGGTCGACGCCGTATGGACTTGCTCGCGCGCCTGACGAGCCCGCGCCAAGTCCGCGTCAGTCGAAAACACGAATCCGTAACCGCTCATCCAATTCGGCAGAATGCTAGCCGCGGGCTGTCCCACGCCCTGCAGCAGTACGCTCTTGATCGACCCGCGCTCCACGCTCAACGCCAGTGCCTCGCGAAGAAGTTTCTCATCCGGCGAAGCCACATCGCGCGCGAACAACAGAGCTAACAACTCAACGGGCGCGGAACTCGCCAGCCGTCGCGCCTGCGCATCCCGATTCTGTGAAAACTGATTCTGCGAAAACAGATGCGTCTGTTCCGGCGCTACCTCCACCAGATCGGCCTTACCCAAGTCCAGCTCCGTCATCTGCTCACGAAAATTCCTTCCCATCTCAATCTCGATCATGTCGAGGAACGGCCGGCCCCGCCAGCAGTCCTCATTCGCGGCGAGCGTGAGCTTCTTTCCCGGCTGCCAATCCGCCACGTGAAACGGCCCCGTGCCGCTCGGAATGCTGTCAGCATTCCTCTTCACAATCCCATTCCGCGCCAGCGCCAACTCCGCTAACAGTTCGGCCTCAACTCCGCTCGTCTCAATCACAACCGAGTCGCCCGCGACGCCCACATTCCACGCCGGGTTCGCCGCGCGCAGCGCCGCAGCCGCTATTTCGGCACTGAGCATCGTCCCATCGTGAAACTTCACCCCGCGCCGGATTCGCAACTGCCAGCTCTGATTGCCCTCCTGCTTTCCCTGTGAAGGCTGCCACCATTCAGCCAGCCAGGGCTGAACGCGTCCGTTCCCGTCCGTAGTCACCAGCGTGTCGAACATCAGCATGCTCACGCTTCGCCGGGCAAACGAATCAGAATCCGGCGGAACGATATCCGCCGCATCCAATTCCATAGGATCCAGCGACGCAGGCGCGGCCTGCATGGCCACGCGCACCATACCTCCGTATTGCGAACGAGTCCCGGCCCCGGCCGCCAGTGCCGCAACCATCACGCTACTGACTACAAGCCACCGCCAGACGAAACGCATCATAGCTTCCTGTCTCTCGATTTCTTACGACGACGAGTGCCGTGTCGCCTTTCACATCCGTCCACAATGCCGTGACCACGCCGCCAGGAAATTCAACCGCGCCGCTCACCGCGACCGGATCGCGATCGGGAAACTCGAACGCGCGCACCCAATCTCCGCCCGCTTCTTCAGAGCTCGTAGCCAACACTTGCCAGCCCGAGCCGCACGCCGTGTTCACACTCGCGAGATCGCTGCCCCACGGGAATGCTGTAGTCTGGTCGCTCACGCCGTCGACCACGTGCACGCGACCATCCGTGGCGGCGAACAGCCACAATAGAAATTTATCGCGCGGCAGCAACGCCGCCGAATAAAACTTAGGCACCGTCGTCAACTTGCCCACGCCCGGCGTCAAGACTCCAGTGAAGAAGTTGCGCAGCGGCGAATAGAAAGCCCCCACCGGTGCAATCGTCACCGCGTTCGCCTCAGGACCCGGAAACACCGAAAAACTTCCGCCACTCAACGCCGCTGGAACCAACGGCCACGGGTCCTCGCTCTCGCGGCAACTCAAAGTCAGCGCCACTCCCGCCGAACTCCGACAAACCACGCCCGGCAGATAAACATCCAGTAAATGATCTTTCGCCGGTATCAATCTTCCCCGCAAATCCCGCGGCCACGCCCGCGTATGCACGATCTCCAGCGCCTGTTCCTGCTGCCACTTTCCTCCGAGCAACCGGTAGATCGCAACTTTCCCCGCGTCGAGCACGGCGATCCGCGCCGGCGTCGCATTCTCCTCCAACACGGCCACATCGAGAATCGCATCCTCCTGCGTCCACAATGGAATCTTGCGCAGGCTCAGCGGCACCGATTCATGCCCCGCCGTCGCGCTCTCGGGCCGTGGCGCCGACACCATCACCACAACCGGCTCGCCCGTTCCCAGACGAATCTCCGCGACCCAAACATAAAACGTGGAATTCTCCGACAGCGAAATCCTCACCGCAGTCGCCTCGGACTTCGCAGTTTGCGAAGTCACTCGCCCAGATCCAGCGAAGCGGACGCCCACACTTTCCAGCGTGCTCCGCAAACCATTCTGGATTATCTCGCTGTCGCGTTTGCCCAACGATGAACGATTTTCAATGCTCAGCGTGATCGCGGCCGTTCCAGTGACTGCGAAAATCTTGCCGGCCAGTTGCCGCTCGGGAACGCTCCAATCCGCGGCCTGCGCACCCAGAGCCAGCCCCACCAGCACGCAACAGACTCTCCCAACTCCGCGAAGGCTGGGCGTGCGGCGTAAGACGCGACTCACTGGCTTCAGATTGGTGTTTGGGATGCCCAAATTATAAACCGCTCCAACCATCTCCACGGCGTGACACCTGTACTGTTTGGACACCGCCGTCATCGGAGAAGAAGCAAGACGAATCACCGACTGCCCGCCAATCTAACTTCCAGCCGTTATCCGATTAAACTCTTCGCCGCCGCCGGGCTTGCCTCTGCTTTCACCGTCTCCTGCGCGAGTTTGCCCGGAGCAAAAAAGATACGAAACACTTGCCCGAAAATCAGTTCCTCCGCCAGCAACGCCACCGCCAGCGAAAATACCATCCCCGCCACCACCGCCATGAATGTGATTGCCATCTGCATAATGTCCTCCTGAAACTTCAATTTGAATTTTCCGCATCCTCGAAGCTTTTCCGCGGCATCACTGCCCGCTGTTTTGCGCAGGACCTTGCGCCGCCGCTACCGTCGAATCATCCGCGGCGTCCCCAAATATCCGCGTCACCTGCTCGTCGCGCTCGCCGCGAATCTCCACCGAATCCCCCACCTGCAGCATGGTGAACAGCCGCTCCATATCGCGATTGCGCAAACGGATGCATCCGTGCGAAGCCGCGTGTCCAATCGATCGCGGCGCGTTGGTGCCGTGAATTCCATACCGCGGCTGACTCAGCCCCAGCCACCGCGTCCCCACGGGATTGTCTTTGCCGCTCGGAACCACAGTCCCGCGGTGGTAGTACCAGGGATTGGCCACGCGGCTCACAATCTGAAATTCGCCCGTAGGGCTGGGGCTCCACGCGGCCCCGACTGCCACCGGGAATGTGGCGATGACCCTTCCGCTTTCCATCACCGCGAGCCTGCGGTCAGGAATGCTGACCAGCACGACTCGGCTGACCCGAACAGCAACCAGCGAGGTCGTGGTCCGCGCCGGCCTGCTCTGACCGAGAGAGGTCTGGGAGATTGAGGTTTGGGACACCGAGGTCCGCGCCAGGGACGGATGTGCGACCGATGGGCTCGCCACGGTCGTTAAGGCCACAAAACTAAGTGCCGCTAGAATGAGTTTTTTTACCCGCTCCGCCGTCCCGCCCCGAGCCCTGCCTTCCATGCCTGCCCCCCGATGAATTGCCGTGCGCAAATACAAGAGGCAGGATGAAAGCCAATGCGTATCTAATTGAAAGTAAGTGAGTTGATCAGCGGCTGGAAGGATAAATCAGTGTGCCAGAAGCCACGCTGTGTCCGCAGATACACGGGCCCGAAACTCAGGTTGGCTAACAAAAAAGGAGAAGCAAGTGAAGATGCGCGCCGACTTACCTGAAGCTCTCTCTTTCATTCCATAAAATCGCCATTTCAGCCTTCCTTGAAAATGCTCTCGCGTTGACTTCGGCTCCGTCGCCCGCTATCGTTGCCGTCGTTATGAACATCGTCAAAGCGACCCACCAGTTCGAAGACTGGCTGGGCCATCGCACTGATCTCGTAAAAAAGGACCTGCACCTCAAACACGTCAACATGAAGGCCGCAGTCTTCCCATTTCTGCGCGCCACTTACTACCGTTGGGCGCAAGTCTGGCCCAAGGTCTGTCCCGACCTTTCCAAAGGACCGCAAGTGCTCGCCGTCGGCGATCTCCACGTAGAAAATTTCGGCACCTGGCGCGACGTCGAAGGCCGGCTGATCTGGGGCGTCAACGATTTCGATGAAGCTCATCCCATGTCCTACGCCAACGATCTTGTCCGTCTGGCCGTCAGCGCCCATCTGGCGTCCCAGGCAGGTCACCTACCCCTCAAGGAAAGAGACATTTGCGATTCCATTCTCGAAGGCTATCGCGAGTCGCTGCTGGAGGCCGGACTGCCCTTCGTCCTCGGCGAGAACAACGACTGGCTGCGCCAGATCGCCGAGAGCGAACTCCGCGACCCAATTCATTTCTGGGGCAAAATGGACGCCCTGCCCACCCCGAAAGGCAACATTCCGATCAGCGCCGCCGACGCCCTCGAGCACCTCATGCCTGCCCGCGATTTGCCCTATCGCCTGAAAAGCCGTGTCGCCGGCTTGGGAAGCCTCGGCCACGCCCGCTACGTCGCCATCGCCGACTGGCATGGCGGCAGAATTGCCCGCGAAGCCAAGGCCCTGGTGTCCTCCGCCTGTTACTGGGCGAAAGAAGATCACGGGCCGCCCGAGATTCTCTACCAGGCCATCATCACTCGCGCCGTCCGCTGCCTCGATCCCTTCGTCCAGTTACGCGGCCGGTGGATCGTTCGCCGCCTGAGCCCGCATTGCTCCCGCATCGAATTGGCTACGCTCCGTGCCAGAGGCCAGGAACTACGCCTGCTTCGCGCCATGGGATGGGAGACCGCCAACATTCATCTCGGAACAAGAAACGCCCGCAAATCCATCCTCAAACACGTGCAAATGCAAAAAGGGAGGTGGCTGCACCGCGCGACAGAAGACATGTTGAATGCCGTCCGCGACGACTGGAAGACGTGGAACAAAGAGGGCTACGCCTAAAAGAAGAAGGTAAGAAAGATGAGGAGGTAGGAGAGAGAAAAGCGAAAAAGAGAAAGAGAGAAAGAGAATGAAGATAGGTTTACGCCACGCCGCTCTGCGCGTTGCTCGCCGTCACCGCCACACTCGCCACAGCTCGCCGCAGCGGTTCCAGCGCCACTCCGCGCTCCCGGTCATACACCAAAGTCCACCGCGTCGCGCAATCATCGCACAACCAGTAATGCTCGACACACCGGGCCTGTTGCCGGGCGCGAATGAAAGGAGGCGCGATGGATTCTCCCGGTCGGTTCACCCGATCCGTCTCCACCAGAAACAATTTGCCCTCTCGGAGCCTGAGAAAGGGCTTGCAGCATTGGGAATTGGCGCACCTGCTTAACATTTGTCACTACTTCCTGCTCAGCGCACACACTCTCGCCAAGCGGCTGGATTCCGAATCACGAGCACGTCTCATGCCAAGAGCTTCCCCGGTCTCGATCAGGGTTCCGCAACCGCCGGGCTCATATCTGATCTTCACGTTGTTACCCATCTGCTTCGTTCTGTTGCCGCCTAATCGGCAATCGCTGCCGAGGCCTCGTCGAAGCTCCCAGCGCGGCTAGTTCAACTAACATCAATCCTATGCGAAGGCGCCGACACTGCCCGCCGAATTATTTCGATGTAGTCGATCAGAAAAACCCTTGCTCTCCCCGAACCGGCCAAAGAGTCGAGAGCGCGCAGCAAACCAAACGTGTGGGGACGGGCGACTCGCCCGTCCATCGAGCGCAGCTAGAGCCCTGACCACCGCCGCCGTAATAGAATTGAACCGCCGTAAATCCCCTTGCCCTCTCAATCCGACAGCAACGGACCAAGCTACGACCCAACGCCCTGCCTGACTCGCGTGGCTCGCATCCCGCACCTCCGCGCCCTGGCCTGGAACGGCGATCACCTCTACGCCTCACGCGGCTACGAACTGCTGCGCGCAAAAATCTCCAATCCGTCCGCCCTGTCATGGCAGCCCGTAGCCACATTCCGACCGACGTTTCGCCGCCGCCTCTCAGTCACAAACCGCCTCACCGCCCGCCTCTTCCGCGACGGTTTCCACGCCCTCGCAGCATTGCAATCCGGCGCTCTCGTTGCAGCCGCGCCCGGAGCCATCGTCACCCTCCGCCCCGGCGAAACCGAATTCCGCCGCACCCACGCCATCCTTCGCGGCACCCGCCCGCTGCACATCACAGCGGCTCCGAACGGCGCCATCTACTGGGGAGAATATTTCGACAACCCCGCCCGAGATGAAGTCCACATCTACGCCTCCACCGACTCAGGCGCCACCTGGAGCGTCGCCTACACGTTCCCCAATGGCGCCATCCGTCATGTCCACAACATCGTCCACGATCCCTGGGCAAATTGCCTCTGGCTGCTCACCGGAGACTACGGCGACGAATGCCGCATCCTCCGCGCCACCTGCGATTTCACCCGCGTCGAGCCCGTACTGCAAGGCCAGCAACAAGCCCGCGCCGTAGCCGCCATTCCGACCGAACACGCCCTCTACTTTTCTTCCGACACGCCCCTCGAATCGAATTCCATCTACCGTCTCGACCGCCACGACCAGTTGCAGCAACTCGCTCCGATCAGCAGTTCGTCCATCTACGGCTGCCGCGTAGGCCCCCGCGTCTTCTTCTCCACGATGGTCGAACCCAGCGAAGCAAACCGCGACCGCCACGTTCGCGTCTATGAAACCGATACGCGTAGTAGCGCTGATCCCACAGCGCAGCCCGTTCTCGCGTGGAAAAAAGACGTGTGGCCGATGGCCCTGTTCCAGTACGGCAACGCCATCCTCCCCGACGGCAACAACGCCACGGCATTCCTGGCCCTGACCACAGTCGCCGTCAAATCCGACGACACAGTCACCTCGCTCTACTCTGTCGGTCCATAGGAGGTTACGGAAAAACCCCATCCGCGCGCTTGCTTTGAAAGGGCGGTGCTTCAGCCGCGCCGCACGCGCTTCTGAATAAAAACCGGCTTTTAGCCGCATCGAGCGCAGCTCGATACTCCGACCACGGTAGCCGTGCCGTAATATAAATTGACCCGAACCCGACCCGCTTGCCCCGTCTCGCCTACTACCGCCGCATTTTCAGCGCCTACCTCCTGGGCGGAAAAAGTCATCTAACCTTCTGGCACGAAACCCCGGCAGAAAATCCGAACGCAACCACCGGCAAACTCGGCCAGTACTACATGCAGTTCGCCGAAAAGGCCGACTATCAGGGCTCGTACGATTCCGCCGGCGTCCCGCAACTCGACTATCACGGCAAGATCGGCCTGCAGTACAACCCCATCGCCATCGCGCAATACGCCCTCGGAAACTACAATCTCTTCCGCCAAACCGCCGACCCCGGCCGCCGCCAAAAATTCTTCATCGCCGCCGACTGGCTAGCCTCGCACCTCGAGCAAAACCCGCAAGGTCTCTCCGTCTGGAATCACCACTTCGATTGGGAGTACCGCAACCCCCTCCGCGCCCCCTGGTACTCGGCCCTAGCACAAGGCCAGGGAATCTCGGTGCTGCTTCGCGCTCACAAAGAAAGTGCGGAAAAAGTAAACACGCAGAAAGAAGACGTGCAGAAAAAAGGTGTACCTGAAGAAGCCAATGGTGAAGAGTCAGCTGAGAAAAAATCGAACGACTCGCCCTACCTCGCCGCCGCCCGCCGCGCGCTAGCCTGCTTCCACGTTCCCACGAAAGACGGCGGCGTCGCCTTCACAGACGAATCCAACGACCTCTGGTTCGAGGAGTACATCGTCACCCCGCCCACTCACATTCTCAACGGATTCATCTGGGCCGCCTGGGGCCTCTACGATTATTACGTCGCCACGCAAGACGCATCCGGGCAGAAATTGTTCGCAGCCGCCGTCCGCACGATGCTGCACAATCTTGACCGCTACGACCTCGGCTTCTGGTCGCTCTACGAGCAATCCGGCACGCGCCTCCCCATGGTCGCCAGCCCCTTCTATCACCACCTGCACATCGTGCAACTGCGCGTAATGCACCGCCTCACCGGAGAATCCACCTTCGCCCGAGTTGCCGACCGCTGGGAAACCTACACCCACAGCCCCGTGAACCGCGCCCGCGCGTTAGCCTACAAAACCGTCTTCAAACTCGGCTACTACTGAGAACTGTTCCGATGAGGGTGCGGATAGATCTCATTCGAAGATCATCTTCAGGCCTGCTTCCAGGGGTGCCATTCGACCGATGCGGCTTCAAGGGAGGATTTTAGAGACTACGGTATAGCGATGACAATTCGAATAGGTGCCGATCATTCTTCCCTGTTGATGAAGATCGACGGCCTCAAAGCGTATGGGAAGCCAAAAGGTTTCTTCCCCCAACCTTTGCGGAGCGTAATCGATGGTGACGTAGGGAATCTCAAGGTTGTCATCGGCAAATTCAGCGGATATGCGGCGCTCGACGTGGCGGACAGCGCCACTGGCCGTATCGATCAACATCACTTTGTGATAATCATCGGGGATTTTCCTGCAGGTAGGTTCACGAACGCCCGGCTTGGAGTCGATGTTGAATTGGAGCGTTCGCCCGTCGTCCAGCGTCGTGAAGCGATAATCAAAGCATAGGGGCAGCGGGCCTTCTCCAACACCGACGCTGTTAGCGAAAACTTTGTAGACGAGATATGGGGCGTCGAAATTCGGTTCAGTGGGTTTGCCGTCCACTCGTCTGCCGTTTACCGATTCAAACGTGTAATAGTCCCTGAACCCGCCCGGCTCACTCTTATCGCGCAATTCGCGGAGTGTAGCCTTGATCTTGACCTGTTGCTTCACTTTGCCGTTTTTCACTCTTTGGGACAGCATCGTCTCGTCACATTCCAGCGACGGCAAGTGCTCCCGATACGACTGTGTGTAGGCGATGACTCGGCGAACCTGATCCTCGTTGGATGTTCCCTGGCCAATCGCCAGCAAAGGGATTGCAAGAAGAAAGGTGGAAGTCAAAATCTTCATGCAGTCTCTTCTCCCAGCAAGACGGACGTTCCAGGCCCAAACGGCGATTTCACTCATTGAGAACCTTGGCCGGCCCGACGACGTATGGGAACCGTTCAGTATTCGCCGGGGCCTTAAGGTTTCCCCGTCCCATTCCCCGGCGCCTTCGGAGTCAACTTCTTAATAACAAATTCCTGAAACAAATTCGACACCGCCGTCCCAGCAATCCCCAAAGCCGCATTCTCAAACGTCAGCGCCACCCCATCCCGATCCTGCGCCGGATAGTACAAATTCGAAATCCCTCCCGCCGCTACGCTGCCCAGCATGTTCGAGTAGTTCACCTGCCAGCGCCGGTTGTCACCCTTGCAGATGAACGCATTCGCAATCGCATACAAAAATCGCGACGGCACACTGCCCGTCCCTTTGTAGAAATATCGCGGATCTTGTTTCAAAAGCGACGGCAGAATCGCGCCCCCGATAAATGTCCCCGAGACCGTATCGCCATACCCAGCCCCAAACCGTTTCGCATATCCCAGCGAGCCCTGCCCGTATCCCTTGAAATGATTTTGCCCCTGCTGTATTCCCGCAGTGCCGCCCACCGACACAAAAGTAAACGGATCGATCACCGTCCGGAACGCCAGCTTGAATTTTTGTTTCGAAGTCAGCGGCGCCGCCTCAGGAATATAGCTGACATAAAAATTCGGCAGCACCCCCAGCACGCGCTGCTTCTCTTCCACCTTGATTTGCTCCTCCGCCACTTCGATCTGCGGAACTCCAACCTCTATATCGGTCATCGCGGTAGCCACCGCCAGCGCATTCACGGGAACAACGTAGTTCTCGCCCGCATGCAAGGTTCCAGAAGTGGTCTGCATCGCGAACCCCGCCGCCATAACAGTCAGCTGAAATGCTCCGGGCACGACCTTCGCAAAAGAAAACGTCCCGTCGGCACCGGTCACCGCTTCCTGTCCCGTTGCATCTCCCCCCGTCAACTTCACACGCGCCCCGGCCACAACCGCCCCACTCTGATCCACCACCGTCCCGCTGATGCTTCCGAAAACTTGTAGCGCACCCGGTAGATCACCGGCCGGACTTTGTACCGGAGTCTGACCAACGCACAACGATGCCCAACTCAGATTGCAAAGCAAAAAAGCGATGAGCCTGGACTCGAGTCGGAGGGTCATTGGCCACTCACTCTACGCGCTCCAGTTACTCTTATCCAGATCACCAAGGTGTCCAGTTCCCACGCCCCACGACGAAGCCCGTTGCCGCCCTTCCCGTTCTCCGAAGTTGGATGCGCGCCGTGCCCCGCCGGTCAACCCAGCTATCCCTCGCTGCCGTTTATAAGATAGCCTCTACATTCGCGTGAAAATTCTCTACGTCTCACAATATTTTCCACCCGAGATGGGCGCGCCCGCCGCCCGCGCCGCCGAACTCGCCCAGCACTGGGCGCAGTCCGGCCACGAAGTATCGGTGCTCACCGGATTTCCCAATCATCCCACCGGGGTCGTACCCGCCGAATGGCGCCCCCGCCTGCGCCGCCTAACGCACCACGAACAAATCTTTCCCCTTCGCAGCCCAAATTCCCCAGCGCAGGAAATCTCCGGCCGCATCCACATATTCCGCACCTGGCTCTGGCCCCTGCCCAACCGCAAAGCGCACGAGCGCATGCGGAACTACGCTTCCTTCTGCATCTCGGCCGCGCTGCGCGGCCTCACCATCCCTCGCCCCGACGTCGTCATCGCCTCATCCCCGCAACTTCTAGTCGGACTCTCCGGCTGGTGGATCGCCTTCGTCCGCCAACTCCCATTCATTTTCGAGGTGCGCGATCTCTGGCCGGAATCCTTAACCGCCGTCGGCGTGGGCGATGAAAATTCGTCGCTGCACCACGCCCTCGCGGCGATTGCTAAGTTCCTCTATCAGCGATCCGACCACATCGTCGTCGTCACTCCCGCGTTCAAAGACCACCTGATGCGCCACTGGCGCGTCCCCGCCGAACAAATTTCCGTCGTCGAAAACGGCGTCGAGACCGATCTTTTCTCACCCGCCCCATTGCAGGCCAACCAAGACCTGCGCCGCGAACTCGCCGGCGAAGAAAAATTCCTGGTCTGCTACATCGGCACCATGGGCATGGCGCACGGCCTCGAAACCCTACTTGACGCAGCTCAGCGACTGCAGCGACAGAATGCGAACGTGCAGTTCCTCCTGGTAGGCGAAGGCGCCGAAAAAGAACGCATCAAGACTCTCGCCCAGTCCCGCGGATTATCCAACCTGCGCTTTCTCGACCAGCAGCCGCGCGAGAAAATCCCCGCTTTCATCTCCGCCTCCGACGCCTGCCTGGTTCTCCTGAAAAAAACCGACGTCTTCAAAACCGTCATTCCCACCAAAATGCTGGAGTTCATGTCCTGCGCCCGCCCGGTAATTCTCGGAGTCGATGGTCAAGCCCGGCAGATCGTCGAAGAGGCGGGAGCCGGCATCGTCATCGAGCCGGAAAACGCCGAGGCGCTGGTCCGCGCCATCCAGCAGTTATCCGCGAATCCCGAACTTGGCACTGCGCTGGGTCAAAAAGGAAGGGAATACATTCTGCAGAATTTTTCTCGCGCCCACACCGCCGAAAAATATATCGAAGTCCTCGGCCGCGTTTTACGCGAGCCACAAGCCGTATGAGTCCAGGACCAACCGTCGGCGAAAATTTCTCAACCGAACCGGTCGTCTACGGGCGCACAGCGTAAATCGAAACCGCCGTCGCCATCGCCATCGCGGCTTCAAAAGTCCTGGCCGCTGCTACTTTGCCTGCGCTGACCGGAATGAAAAGAATGTCGTCCGCCTGCAGAGTCACGTCCGGAGACTTCGCCTCCAGCATTTTCTTGATTTCAACCTTCGTCTCCGTCATTCCCGTCGGCCCTTTGTGAATAATGCGGGCAGCGCCCAGTTTCGCAGTGCGGTTGGCGCCGCCAGCCAGCGCCATCGCCTGCAGTACCGTCAGCGTGCCATTGTCCACCAGCAAGCCCGCCGGACGCCCCACGTCCCCCACCACGTAGATCACAGGCGCCCGCGGGACGTTAATCGTATCGCCCGGCATGATGTCGATATTGCCGCTCAGGTCGTCGGTCAGATTCCGCGGCAAATCCACGCGTATCACTTCCGTTTGGTTTCGCCGGATCACAGCGATCTTTCGTGAAGCCAACTGCGTGAACCCACCCGCCTCCGAGATCACTCCATAAAGTTTGTGATCGGCCACATCCGGGTACATGCCCGGCTTTTGCACTTCCCCCAGGAGTGTGACCGCCGACGAAGCCGCTTCGTCCACGAAGATCGTCACATGCGGGTTACGCACGAATCCGCCGTCCGACAACCGCTTCTCGATCAATCCCTGCGCTTCCTCCTGCGTCAACCCATCGACGTGGACGTAATCGATCAAAGGAAGATAGATATCTCCAGCCAGACTCACTCGCACTTTGCTGGTCAATTCTGGAACGTTGTACACGTTCACATCCATCAGATCACCGGGGCCGAGCTTTACAATCGTCGATTGGTCGCCAGAGTTTCGATCGGCAGAGTCTTGCGTCGCATCCGGAGCTTTTGCCGGAGCCGCTCCCGAAGCACTCTGCGCCGCTTGCGAGATCGACTGAACCGGAGGGAGTGCTGAAGGAACAGCAGAGGGAGGTGCCGCGGGTGTCTCCGCCGGTTGAGCGCCCTGCCCGGTCTGGGTTTCATTGCCCGCCTGCTGAGCTGATGCGCTGCCCACCACACCCACGGATGCTGCCAGCAACAACAAAACTCGGCCGCAGCGAGTGAAACTCGAAGTGCCCCAACCCATCAGTGGACCCCTGAAGTAACAAGTGAGAATTTGAACAGCAGTTTAGCACAGCAGCGCAGCTTGCCACCCCGCTATCTGCAAGGGCCCGGGTTAGTTTTCCACAGGTTTTTCTAGTCCCGTGATTGAAAGTCCCATTCTGGTACTGCTACAGTCTGATTACTCTTAACACCGACGGGAATCTGTTCACTAAATATTAAACTGCGGGTCATGTCTGCAATGCTTTTTTGGATGAGGGTGAGTTCGATCTGCGCTTCAGCGCATGTCAGCTCGCCGAAGGTGGCATGTTGACCCCGATTTTTCTTGGGACGTTTGTTTTGGCGCTCCTGTCAGCCTTCGTGCTGACTCGCTACGTCCGTGATTTCGCTTCGGCCCACGGCTGGGTCGCCGTTCCCACCCAGGAGCGCCACCTACATTCCAGTCCTCTGCCGCGTTTAGGCGGCGTAGCTATTTTCCTCTCCTTTTCCGGCTGCATGCTTCTGGCCGCCCTGTGGATCCTGCGTAATCCCCACCAGCACTCAGGCTTTTCCGTAAAGACGCTGCTCACCATTCTCGCCCCGGCGTCGCTCGTATTTCTGCTCGGCGTTTACGACGACCTTCGGGGTGCCGGTCCCTACGTTAAATTCTCCGTGCAGGGCATAGCCGCCACCATGCTTTTCATGGGTGGCCTGCGCATCGTCAACATCCCCGTGCTGTTCGGCGAACACAGTCTGCCTTGGTGGGTAGGCTGGGCATTCACGGTAATGTGGGTTCTCGCCATCACCAACGCCTTCAACCTCATCGACGGCCTCGATGGCCTGGCCGCCGGATCCGCCCTGTTTTCCACGCTGGTCGTTTTCGTCGTAGCGGTGCTCTACGGGCCCTCGCTCGTCACGGTGATGACCATTGCCCTGGCAGGCGCGATCCTCGGCTTCCTCCGCTTCAACTTCAATCCCGCAACAATTTTTCTAGGCGATTCCGGCAGCCTCTTCATCGGCTTCATCCTGAGCGCGCTGGCGTTAGCCGGAGCGCAAAAAGCTCCCACCATCGTAGCCGTCGCCATCCCGGTAGTTTCTTTCGGCCTGCCCATTCTCGAAACGTCCCTCTCCATCATCCGCCGCCTCATCAGCGGACGCCCCGTCTTCACCGCCGACCGCGAGCACATTCATCACAAACTTCTACAGCATGGCATGACTCATCGCCAGGTCGTGATCCTGCTCTACGGCGTCTCCGCCATTTTCGCCATGCTGAGCCTCTTCCTGCTGTGGCCCACCGGCAGTTCGCTGGGCCTGGTCCTTGGCGTCCTCGGCATCGGCATCTGGATCGGCGTGCAGCATCTCGGTTACCTCGAATTCGGCGAGCTCGCCCGCGTCGCCCACCGCACTTTCAATCAGCCGCAAATTTTCGTCAACAACCTCGCCATCCGCCGCGCCACCGAAGAACTCAAAGTCGCCCGCGATTACGATCAGGTCCGCCGCATTCTCACCGCAGCCTTCGGCAGCAACGATTTCGACAGCTTCGAACTGAAGCTCGAATTGCTTCCCGGCGAAGTCGTCCCCTTCGAAACCTCTGACCCGTCCTCCGCGCGCCGCGCCGGAAACTCCTTCCGCTGGAACAAGGCCGGAATGCCCAAGGTTCTCGAAGCCTCAACCGTCTGGACCGTGGCCCTCAATCTAATGAGTTCCGCCAACCGCCGCCGCGGAACCCTCACCGTCTACCGCCTGTATTCAACCCGAGACCTTCAGGTCGACATCAACCTGCTGACCACGGCATTCCCCACCGTGCTAGCCGACGCCCTCGACCGCACCCTCGCTCACTCCGTGCAGGTGATCGCTCTGCCCGGGCAGGACACGTCGCTAATCTCCGCCCAAGCTGGCTAACCAAAAAGTGTAAGGAAGTTCCCCCAGCCCAGCCGACATCGGTTCTGAAATGTCCTTCCCGTACAACGCGAGATGCGTGCCAGCGACCTCGCGCACGGCAACTCGCGGGAAGGCGAAATCGATCTTCGGTGCAACCGGTCTTCGGGGCAAAGTCTTCGGCGCAACCGTGGAAGAGCGGCGCTTAAGCGCCGCGTCAAGCGATCAAAGAAATCGGGGCTTTAGCCCCTGAGGTGCACTATCCCAAGGCGACAGGGGATTATTCAAGCTTTTATCGGATCGAAACAGGAATCGTACGACACGGACGTGCACAGCCACAAACACTCGCTCCGCCGCGCAAAGGAGTTACGCGGCCAAGCGAAGAGAGCCTCTCAGGAAGGGTTTCGTTCTACAGTTTCGCGCTGGCGTACGAATTAATCTCGCAGTTCAGGCAAATCTCTTCAAAAGCGGGCGCAGTCCATTGCATGATGACCCCCAGAAATCGTCGCGAAAACCATCCGCGAACGTGTCGATAGCATAGCCGACCCTCGGGGTCGAAATCAATACCCCGCCAGAAAAAAGCGGCCGCAACCGGCGCGCGCTTTCTAGCCCCGAAATCTGAGTCGGTCTGACTTTCAAAGCCTCTCCTGCCCTCTGTACGCTGCCGTACAGACAAGCGCAGGGTCGCGAAGGTAGACTCCTGGCGAATCGGAAGTGTTCCATTGGCCAATCCTCAGTTCTTTGCTCCCATCTGCCCCTATTGTGGCAAGCCGATCGTGCTTGAAACCTCCAAGACCGACGAACACGGGGATGCCGTTCATGAAGACTGCTACGTCCGTCAGCTGAATCACGGTCTGGCCAAGGTTCCTCCGCGAGAATTCTGAGCAACGCACTGTCAGCGCCACCCCTCGTGAGCCCGCCAGCATTTCCGCCCCCGTTTTCCACACCCCGAACCACCCCCGTCACTTTTTCTCTCCGCTCTCTCTCTATACCCTTCGTTGCACTGTGCGAGAAGCGAGGACGGGTCATCATGTTTCGCAAGACTGTCTACGGCAACACTTTCAAAGACGTCAATTTTGTCCCTCTGCAGTCCGCCACATTCTGCATCCAGTGTGAGCTGATCAGCGCCAACAGCAAGCCCTACTGCCTGGCCTGCGGCAGCAAATCGCTGCTCGGCCTGTCGCGCGTGCTCGGCGGATCGCTCCTCCACGAGCAAACTGCGCACCTCATCCTCGACGCCGAACTCAACAACCTGGTCCGCGATCTCCTGCGCACAGTCCCCGATGCCTGACGTCGTCGATTCATCGACCACACGCCGGCCAATCCCGCATGCCCGCGCTCGCCCAGCGCAGTCAGCTCCGAGTCGCCAACGCCGCCCACCCCGTCTCCGGCTTCCGCGCCGTTTCCCCGGAGAAGAAATCGAAATCCATCCCGCCGAACTCGACCTCGAGCCCGCCATCAGCGCCATCACCGAACGCGCCCAACATTTAACCGGAGCCACCGGAGCCGCCATCGCCCTCCGCGCCGGCGACGAAATCGTCTGCCGTGCCCGCGCCGGCCGCACCGCTCCCGATCTCGGAGTCCGCCTGCAAACCGACGCCGGTATCTCCGCCGAAGCCGTCCGCTCCGGCGAAATCATGCTCTGTCACGACGCCGAACGCAACCCGCGCGTCGACCTGGCCAGCTGCCGCCGCCTAGGCGTCCGCTCCATTCTCGTATCGCCCCTGCGCCACTACCGCCGCACCCTGGGAGTCTTCGAAGTCCTCTCCTCATCCCCCGGAGCCTTCGACCAAAACGACGTCGCCACCATGCAACTGCTGTCCAGCATGATGGTCGCCGCCATCTCCCGCATCTCCAGCTTGCACCAGGCCGAAATCCTCCGCCGCGCCAGCTAAACGAGCGGGGCCGGCGCTGCCGAAGACGCCCGCGGCACCGCGGAGTCTAAATCCGCCCCAGGACCAGCAGAATGACCACGATGAACAAGACCAGACCCAAACCACCAGTCGGGGCGTAACCCCATTCCCGGCTATGCGACCAGCGCGGCAGTGCTCCAACCAGAGCCAAAATCAAAATCACAATCAGGATAGTTCCCAGCATAGGGCTCCTTTTTCCCTGCGATGAGGGAAGGCGCGAGCCCGCAACAGACTCGCGCCGCTATTCAGCAGTGGATGGCAAAGTTAAATCGTGACTTCGAGCGTCAGGTTCACGCCCGGATAACTGGCGTTGCACAAGTAGTACACGCCGTCAATCTCGACGACATAAACGTCCTGCGTGTAAAGCCAGTTGCTAGGCCAGACCGAAGCGAATCCAAACCAATACCCGCCGTATTGGAAGCGATGATTCCTGTAATCGCTTTCGCTGACCCGGAAGCTATGTTCGCGACCGAAATTCGCCTTGAACCGGTCCGCGGGAATGCGTCCGCCGCCAGCGTGTTCTTCCTTCTGTGCAGGCCTGGACTGCTGGGCATGCTGTTCCTGCACATTTTTCTCTTCCGGCCTGGCGCTCTTCTCTTCCGGCCTCGTGTTTTTTTCGTCCGGCTTGGCGGTCTTTTCCGGTTGTACCCTTTTTTCTTTTTCCTGCGCAGGCTTGTCTTTGTTTTCTTCCTGCTGTTCGTGCTGCTCCTGTTGTGCGTATGCCGGAATACCGATTCCGATGGACAAAGAGAGAACTGCTGTACTGATAATTCCAACGAGTTTCATAAAGTTGTTGCCTCCATGATCGAGATGCGTCTATTTCCTGACTTATTGCAAGCTTCCTGTCGTTGCATTGACCGGGCTGCCGATGGCGTCGCCCGACACTAGAAGTTCCACTCTGCGATTCTGCTGGCGCCCCGCCGAGTTATCGTTAGAGGCCACAGGCAAGGTGTTGCCAAAACCTCTGGATGAAACCGAGTTCGTTGCCACTCCTTGTTGCACGAGATAGTCGCGAACCGACCCCGCACGATTCTCAGACAGAGTTTGGTTCATAGCATCGCCGCCGACGTTATCCGTGTAGCCGCCGACTTCAATGTTGAGCCCCGGATAGGCAAGCAGAATGCCGGCGACCTTTGCCAGTTTCTCGCGCGCTCCCGGCTTCAACGAAAACTTTCCCGTGTCGAACAGAACATCAGACATGCTGACGATCAATCCGCGCGCGCTGTCGCGAGTCTGAAGAATCGTGTTCAGCTGCTCGGACAACTTTGCCCGCATGGCTGCCTTGTCGGTCTCAGCCTGTTGCTGCCCGAGTTGCGCCTGTTGTGCCGCCAGGCGAGATTGATCCGCATCCGCCTGCGCCGCAGAAACCGCGTTTGCAGAAGCGGCCTGGCTGTTCGCCATATCGGCTTGAGCCTTCGCGGTTGCAGCTTGTGCGTTAGCAGCGTCGGTCTGGGCCCTGGCTGCATCGGACTGCGCTTTGACTGCGTCCGACTCCGCCTTTATCTTGGCGGCTTGCGCGTTCGCCTGGGCATCAGCTGAATCCTGGCGTTCGTTTGCCAGTCGGACTTCATCCATTTTCTTGACTGCGATCGCGCGGGCGTCTTCCGCGGTCTGCACTGCTTCGCGGGAAACTGCGATCAACGGCTTGCGGTCGAGGTGCTTGTCGATCGCGTAGCCATCGGCATTCGTCATCAGCTTGACGGCGTGCTGATAGCTGTCGGGGGCATACTGCTCGGCTCCTTCGGATTGGGCGATGCGCACCGCATTCCGCGCCTCGAAGAATTCGAGCGGCAGCTTGGCGTTCAAAATCACCGGATCAAACTTGTACCCGGTAGGAATGTAGCCACCACGTTCCATCAGTTCGTACTTTGCGTTTACCGCTTCCGTAGTTCCCTTGGTCTCTTCGCGAACCACATTTTCGAGAATCACCACATTGCTGGGCTGCCGCACCGCATAATACGGTTCCGCAGTCACAATCAGAGCAAACGCCTGAAGGTCGGTGGTCACGTTCAGCTTGCTGCGGTGGTTGCCGCCGAGCAACACTTCACCCAGATTCACAGCGCGGCCTTCGGGCGAAATCGCCCACAAAACATAAGTCAGATACTCATTGCCGAACGTCGTCGGCTTCTGCAGATTGCCGAATTCCGCTTCGATAGCAATGGATCCGCGCTTGCTGTTCACCTCCGCTACGCCGTTCGCCGAGGGCATCAAGGCGGTGCCGGCAAAATCTAGCTTCGAAGATCCGCTGCGGTGCTCGTAGTTCACCGCTTGCACACTGCGGCTGATCACGGTGACGCGAAACGTGGGCGTCGTGCCCAAGGGCTCGACTTTCAAGGTTGTTGGGGAATCGGTCTGAGCGACTGCAGGTAAGCTCAACGCGATGGCGGCGGCGAACAGCAATGTTTTCTTCAAGGGAGCAACCTTCTGGCAGATATCTGCCGCAATTCTTTGTATTTAGATCGATTGTGAGTTTCGTGAATGAATCTGTTCCTGAGTTTCTGCGCGGGACCTCACCCTTTGCCGACGTGGATATTGGCAATATTGTGAAAGAGTCCAAAAACATTCAGCAGCCACAAGACCACGGCGATGACTACCACGCCGTTCAGGATGGACTTGATCGTTCCTTGCATGGGGATAAACCGATTCACCAGCCACAGCAGTACACCCACCACAATCAGAACTTCCAGGAGTTGAATTAGAGGCATGATCGTTAACCTTTCTTTTGACGAGCCAGATTTCGCGGGCCAACCCCTCTCATCCGCCTGGAGGTGCAGCCCTGATTTCGATTTTCAAGAAGACTTAGGGTCAAATCGTGTTCTGCCGCAAGGTTTGGCGGCCACACACGGATGAAGAGTGCTGATTCGCTGGATGTGGCCGCTTCGTATGTCCTGATCGACGAGAGCGATAGCGACCTGAAGGTAAGAGCTGCGATTCAGCTTCGCTGCTCCGTATACACACTCAGAAGATAATTAAGAATGACAGATCTGGATTTGTGCGTCTGAGCAAGATAGCTCACAAGTGAAAATCACCAAGCAGGAAAGTCAGTCCGCATGCGAACCCGGTTGAAAATGAAAAGTGTCAGGCGGCATGGGGCGCATGCGCGTCTGGCAAGTCGAATTCCCGCCCGCAGTCGAAGCACACCCGGTACGTGCGCTTTTTGATCGTGAAGATGCGGCTCAGGTGACGATGCCGGCAGCCAATCACAAACTCGATAATCCAAGCCAGCGGTAGCGGCATTCTGTCCCCGAACTGTGGTTGAAAAAACGGATAACTTCCAGAGGCCAGTTTAGGATTGGCCCAAAGAACAACACCAGCGCTGGTTGAAATTTCCCTGCCGCAAGTATTCACTGAAGTAGAGCTCAAAACTGGTCACTATTGACCATCTTGTTCACGAACAAGGGCGCACTGTGAAGCCACGCAAGCCATGAAAGCCATGAAAGCTAAAGAGAAGCAAGCCCTCTCCGTTCGTTGCCCTACCTGTGGCGCGAAGCCGGGCGAAAAGTGTGAGCTGAGCACTGGCCTGCCCCGCACCGATCCACACCGGGATCGGCGCTTGGCAGGCTCGGACAAATAGCCCAGTTCCCGCGCCCCTGAGGCTATACTAGCTAAGGATGCCCCTGACCATTGCGGCCAAGAAGATCGCCGGATTCGATCCCAATGCCTTCCTTGCCACCATCGGCGACGGTCGTAAAATACTGATCGCTCCCAAGAAACAGGTCATATTTTCGCAGGGCGACGAAGCGGACTCGATCTTCTTCGTTCAAAAAGGCAAAATCCGCCTCACGGTCGTATCCAAGATCGGCAAGGAAGCAACCATCGCGATCGTCAGTCAGGGAAACTTCTTCGGTGAGGGTTCACTGGCAGGGCAGCTTCTCCGCATGGGCTCCGCGGCGGCCATGACCGATTGCGAGATTCTGCGGGTGGACAAGAAAACCATGATGGACGCCCTCCATCGCGAGCCCGCCCTATCTGAGTTGTTCGTGGCCTATCTGCTGGCGCGGAATATCCGTTATGAAGAGGATCTGGTCGATCAACTTTTCAACTCCAGCGAAAAGCGCCTGGCCCGCGTGCTTCTTCTGCTGGCTCATTTTGGCAAGGAAGGGATTCCGGAGACCGTCGTGCCTAAGATCAGTCAGGAGACCCTGGCGGATATGGTCGGCACGACCCGTTCGCGGGTCAGCTTTTTCATGAACCGCTTTCGCAAGCTGGGCTTCATTCACTACGCCGGCGGTTCTGAAGGGGCGCTGCAGGTCCACAGCTCGCTGCTCAACGTGGTTCTCCACGACTAAGCCCTGCACGACTAAAGCCCCGACGACTAACTTCCTGCACGACTAAGTTCTTCCACGAACACAGCGGTCGGAACACGATCGTCCGCCCCAGCCGCGAAATCCCATGCGATCGGCAACAGATGCCGCACCCGCCCCGGTGCGGCTGTCGTAGCCTGCCGGTGCCCGCACGACAGACAGATTGGTGCTCCTACCGATCGTATATCCGTCTCTTTCGAGATTTCATTCTCGCGAACCGCAGTCGAGCCTGCAATCACGGGCCCGCCGCAAGTGTCACAAGGATAAGCGGAGAGATGAAGATAATATTTTCTCATGGAGATTCCGGGAATCCTCTCAGGCGGTTCCCCGCCGTCCCCCCACCAAATTGATGACGACCATGATGAGCGCCACGATCAGCAGCAGGTGAATCAGGCCTCCGGCCACGTGCAGGCTAAAACCTAACAACCATAGAATCAGAAGCACCGCGACTATCGTCCAAAGCATAGCAATCTCCTCATATTCATTCGTTACATCTATTCTTGATGTGCAGCCTTGCTCTCGGCTTGAACCGCCCGCAACGGTTTGCCGCATTCCAGACAGCATCGCCCGGCTCGCGGCGTGATCAATCCGCAAAACGGACACATTCTCTGAATTCGCGCTTCTTCGCCCTGCGGTTTGAGCATGGCAAACAGCCTGCTCAACGAGCCTGCGATCGAGGCCAGCCGTCGGCTGAGGGAAGGACGAAACGGTTCCATCGAGTCTTACCTCGCAACCTTCTCTAAAACTCACCGGGAACAAATTAACGAATTAACAATGACAGGCTCCAGCCGTCGATTCTGTCCCAGATTGCTCACATTGCAACGAAACTTTCAGTCGTCGAAAGAGAAGACACGAAGTAGTTTTCTTAGGTCAGTCAGTGAGATCATTTGCGACCGGACCGGATTTTCGCTAATGTCGCAGCTCGACCCTACATCGCTTTGTCATCCTGAGCGAAGCCGTTTTTCAGTCGTAGCGAAGAGTCTGCCCTGAGCGAAGTCGAAGGGATCTCCCGCCCAACCGTCCCAACGCGTAAGCCAGACCGCACTCCCGCCCAATTTTCTTCTTTGCTTACTTTTCCACAATCCGGGGTTAATATGGAGCCAACAGAATCGGGCCACTCCCATGGCTGTCCAAACCTCGACCCTGCAACCCGTATCAGCCAACCGCCGCCGCCGTGTGCGACACAAAATCCAAACGCCTGCCTACGCCAGCTTCACCGGCGAAAGCCATAGCGCGATGCTCGACCTCCACGAAATCGTTGACATCAGCGAAGACGGCGTCGCCATCCAATGCCACTCGCCGCTAGACGTGAACCGCCGCGTAAATCTCTGTCTCGATCTCGCTGACGCCGACGATCACATCTACACCACCGGCCAGGTTGTCTGGTCAAACTCCTCCGGACGCGCCGGCCTCCGTTTCGCCGAGTTGCCCGCCGATTCAATGTCGAGCCTGCGCCGCTGGCTCTTCGTAAACGTCATGGCCGGAGTCGCCCACGGCGAAGCCGACCTGAGCGCTCTTGGCGGTAGCAGTTTGAACGATCGCAGTCTGAATGCGAGCAATCACGAAGTCAGCGCTCTCCACGACGCCATCCCCGAAGTTGCCCCACGCCCCAACTACACCGACACTCTCGCCGCCGTGAGCGCAGTCCAGCGCCAAATCGAAGCCCTGGGCCGCGATCTAGCCGCAGCGCTCCCGTTAGTTGCCGAACGCGCCCTGACTCTGCTCCGCGCTTCCGGAGCCGCCATCGCCCTGGCCGACGCCGACCCCGATTTCATGGTCTGCCGCGCCAGCTCCGGCCCCGACGCACCACCCGTCGGCGCCCGCCTCCAAGTCGGCTCCGGCTTTTCCGGAGAATGCGTAAAAACCGGCATGCTCCTTCGCTGCGGCGATTCCGAACTCGACCCTCGCGTCGATCGCGAAAGTTGCCGCGCCCTCGGCATCCGCTCCATCCTCGCCGCTCCCGTGCGTGTCGGCGAAAAAACGATCGGCCTCCTCGAAGTTTTCTCCCCCGATCCCAACACATTTTCTGACACCGACAGCGAAGTCCTACAGCGCCTCGCGCAGACGGTCCTGGCAGCCATCAACCGCGCCGCCCGCGCCGAAGATCTCCCACCGCTGGGCCCTCCCGAACCCGCAAAATTTACGACGCCGGCTGGAAGCATCCTCTTCGCTTCCGCCCCCGAAGAAGAAAAGAAAATTCAAAATCCAGAGGAGAAACAATCCGCCGTCAGCCTCCCGCTCTCGCACCTGATCATTCTGGTCGTCGCCGCCGCCATGATCTTCGGCGTCGTTTCGGGCGCGCTCGGCTACACCCTGGCTCCCTGGATTCAGACCAAGGTTCGCCAGCACCGCACCACTTCAATGCAGACCGTCCTCGCCTCATCCAAGCCGCCGACACCAGAAGATCCCGCGTCTTCGAATGCTGCACTCGGGACTGCGTCCGTCGAAACTGCATCCCTCGACCAACTTCGCCAGATGGCCGAGGACGGTGACCCCGCAGCCGAAAATGCTTTGGGCCTGCACTACGCTACCGGCGAAGGCGTGAAATTAGACGAATCAGAAGCGGTTCATTGGTTTATCCGCTCCGCCGAGCAAGGCAACGTCGCCGCCCAATCGAAACTAGGAGCCATTTATTACGGCGGCCGCGGCGTCCCCCAGGATCTCCACCAGGCCTATTTCTGGATGTTGTTAGCCCGCGCCAGTGGCGACACCACCAGCAAAGCGCTCGCCCCGTCAGTCACAGCGCAGCTCACCCGCAACGAGGCCAACAACATCGAACAGCAAGCCAACGCCTGGCTCCAGCAGCGCCTAACAAACTGGAAACCGACAGCCGGCCACTAAAGGTGTTTTGGACTCAGCGTGCAAACCCGCCGCACGTAGTGACGTGGAAGAGCGGCGCTTCAGCGCCGCGTTAAGCGCAGAAGAAATGAACGGGGCTTCAGCCCCCGAGGTACGAAGCCTAGAATAATCAGAGAGCCCCCCATGCCCGCCCTCCGCGAAATCCTCGACCGCAAAGTTCGCGAAGCCGCCCCCTCCCTCTACGAGAAACTCCCCAACAACCGCGTCCGCTGTTTTTCCTGCGGCCACTGCTGCCCCATCCCCGAAGGCCAGCCCGGCGTCTGCAAAGTCCGCTACAACCGCGCCGGCACCCTCTACGTCCCTTGGGGATATACCGCCGGCATGCAATGCGACCCCATCGAAAAAAAACCTTTCTTCCACGCCCATCCCGGCGCGCTAGCCTACAGCTTCGGCATGCTAGGCTGCGACCTCCACTGCGGCTACTGTCAGAACTGGGTCACCTCGCAAGCCCTGCGCGATCCCAACGCCGTCTCACCCCCGTTAGAAGCCAGCCCTGAAATGCTGGTTCGCGACGCCGTCGCCCAAGGCGCAAAAGTTTTAGTCAGCACCTACAACGAGCCGCTAATCACCAGCGAATGGGCCGTCGCAGTTTTCGAACAAGCGAAAGCCGCCGGCCTGCTCACCGCATTCGTCTCCAACGGCAACGCCACCCCGCAAGTCCTCGACTACATCCGCCCTCACCTCGACCTCTACAAAGTCGACCTCAAAAGTTTCGACGATCGCCACTACCACGAACTCGGCGGCCGCATCGCCCCCATCCTCGACAGCATCCGCCGCATCCACGCCCTGGGACTATGGCTAGAAATCGTCACGCTCCTGATCCCCGGCTTCAACGACAATCCCGACGAACTCCGCCGCCTCACCGAATTCCTGGCCGCAATCTCCCCCGACATTCCCTGGCACGTCACCGCCTTCCACGGCGACTACAAAATGCAAGGTGAAAACCAGCGCGACACCAACGCCGAAGACCTCCTGCGCGCCGCCGAAATTGGCGAAGCAGCCGGACTCCGTTACATCTACGCCGGCAACCTCCCCGGCAAGGTCGGCCCCTGGGAAGACACGCGTTGCCCGCAGTGCCACGAAACATTAATCCGACGCTACGGCTATCACATCGAAGACTACCGCCTAACTCCCGAAGGTCGGTGCCCCGCCTGCGCCACCGAAATCCCCGGCCGCTGGTCCAAAAAATTCGAAGCCCAAATCACCTCGCGCCCTTTCCTCCCACAAAACCGCTCAAGTTTATTTACAATCACAAGTCGTTAAAATCGATGACGTAACGATGATCGTGTGGGGACGGACGCATTCCTCCGTCCGCCGGGCAAAGCCCGACGCAGTTGATCTAACAGGCCGATGCATAAAACACCCATCGTCGCTCTCTCAATCTCAGACCGGGTGCCCCATTTCTCGCGCGTATTTGGCGCGAGGAGTGGGAATTTTCCAACCATCCTCGCGCTGACGACCCTACTCCTTCTCGCATCCTGCTCCCCGCGCGACTATCTAACCCGCCGCCTAGCCGCCGATCTAATCTCCGCCAACGACACTTTCAAACCCCCCCAGCCGTTCATCCTGCAAACCGGAGTCATCTCCAACAAAGACTACGTCTCCCCCGAATACCTAGTCCTGCAACATCACGGCTGGATTTCCGCGACGACAGCCCCCTGCTCACCCGGTCTAGTCCCGCCCCCGTGCTGGGACGTTCTCCTAACCCCAGCCGGCGTAGACACAGTCCGAACCCTGATTCCCGCGGAAGCCGTCAGCCGTCCCGCGCTAACCATCCCGGTCGCCAAACGCGAACTAGTGGCCGTCACCGGCATCAGCAAGCAAGGCAACATAGCCGACGTCGACTTCACCTGGCGCTGGATCCCGCTCAACGAAATCGGCGCCGCCCTCTACTCCCGCGACCTGCAATACAACTCAACCGTAGGATTCCGCGACTACGACGACGGCTGGCACATCGCCGCCCACACCGCCCCTCGCACCGCCCAGACGCTAGACCAAGCCCTGAAAACCGCCGAGCCCGCCCAGTGACCAGCATGGGCGCACTGACCTTTGCCACCTCTCCACTTCCCGAGGCGTCATCCCGAACGCCCGCGTTTTTACGAGCGGGCGGAGGGATCTCCCGTGCCATGGCACTCGCGAGCATCGCCACCGCAGCGCATCCCTCCCGCACCCCATGAGCAAGCAGTCAGCGAATTACGACTCCGCTGCACGCCGGTTGGCATGCTGGCTCACTCCGCGCCGCCTTCGCGCGCAGGCAATCGTCCTGGCACTCTGCCTCTGGGCGGTCTGCGCCGCAGACTTCGCCACACCCGGCCCCTTCGACCGAGCCGGCAATATCAAATTCCAGGATTTTCTCCCGCTCTACGTCTCCGCTCATCTGATTCAGCAAGGCCGCGCCAACGAAATCTACAACCAACAGATCATTGCCGACGCAATCCAGACGCTGATTTCTCAGACGAACAATCGTGAACCGATAAGCGTTGTTCACCCAAATCTGGTTCTCCCCAATCTCTACGGCCCGCAAGTCGGGCTCTTCTTCGTCCCACTAGCCCACTTCTCATTCCCAGCCGCCGCGCGAGTCTGGGTCGTCGCCAGCCTCCTGATATTCTTCGCATGCGTCTATGTTGTCTGGAAAACCTGCCCCGCTCTCCGCCCTCACCCTGGAATGGTCGCGATCATCACGCTAGCCTTCCCCCCGCTGTTTAATTTCTTCGTGCGCGGTCAGCTATCCGCCCTGGTGCTAGCGTGTTTCACGGCCGCATTCCTCGCCTTCCGCGCCGATCGCCCCTGGCTCGCAGGATTCGCCCTAGGATTTCTAATCTTCAAGCCGCAATTCCTGGTTGCGATTCCGCTGGTGCTACTCCTCTCGCAAGCCTGGAAGCCGCTTGCCGGCCTCCTCATCTCCTCCACCGCGCAACTCGCATTCGCCCGCATCTATTTCGGCCCCACCGTCATGCAGGCATACTTCGACACGCTGTCGCATCTGTCACGTGTGATCACCGCATCCGAACTCACCCTCGCTCCCATTCAGATGCATTCCCTCCGCTCCTTCTGGACGCTGCTGATTCCTTCTCCGCACATCGCCCTCGCACTCTACATTCTGTGTTCGATCGTTACAGTCGGAATAGCCGCAACCATCTGGAAATCTTCCGCACCTCTCTCCCTCCGTTTCTCCGCGCTAGCCCTCGCCGCAGTCCTGGTCAACCCGCACCTCTTCGTGTACGACCTGCTGGTCCTGGCACCCGCGATCCTGCTCCTCGCAGATTGGACTCTCACCCATCTGCAGCACCCGCGCTCCGCCACGCTGCGCCTGCTCACCTATCTCGCATTCATCCTCCCCCTGTTCGGCCCACTCTCCCGCTGGACGCACCTCCAGTTCTCCGTCCCCGTCTTCGCCGCGCTGCTGTGTGTGCTCTGGCGAAATTCCACAACTCCAGATTCCGCAACCCCCAGCGCTGGTGCTGCAGCTTGAGTTGCGATACTTCTCCGGGGTCATCCTGAGCGCAGCCGAGATTCATCGCAGGAAAGACCAGGCGGAGCGAAGAGCCTGCCCTGAGCGAGGCCGAAGGGATCTCCCGCTCCACCGGCCTAATGCGTAAGCCAAACTGCATCGGAACTCCCGGTCACAAACTTGCCACCAACGAATCCGCCGTTGTATAACCCTTCTTCCTATCGGGGACCCATGCGAATCCACAAGACTGCTTTAGCTGTTCTCCTATATGCGAGTTGTGCCCTAACCGCCGCAGCGCAATCAAAACCCAAGCTCACCCTCGACGAATTCTTCAACTCCGTCGACTTCACAGCGCTGGAAATTTCTCCCGACGGCAACTCCGTCGTCATCGCGACCGAGCGCGCAGACTGGGACCAACAAATCTTCCGCACCGACCTGTGGCTCTGGCGCAGCGACGCCAAGGCTGATGAGAAAAAGACCGACGCAAATAAAAACGCCGACGCTAACGGCTCGCTAATCCAGCTAACCCAGTCCGGCCACGACTCCGACCCCAAATGGTCCCCCGACGGCCGCTGGATCGCCTTCCTCTCCGAGCGCAAATCCTCCACCGAAAAATCCGCCGACGCCGACTCCGACCGCGGTTCTGGTCGGAAAGATAAAGACAAAGACAAAGACGACGAAACCACCCAGCTCTACCTGATCTCTCCCACCGGCGGCGAAGCCTTCGCCATCACGCAAGGCGACGAAGACGTCCACGCCTTCACCTGGTCTGGAAATTCGCAAACCCTCTACTTCGCCACCCGCCAGCCCTGGACCAAATCCCAAAAAGACGCCTACAAAAAAGACTGGAAAGACGTCGTGCAATACCGCACCGCCGAACGCGGCGACACCATCTTCTCCCTAGACGTTCCCGCCGCAATCGCCCGCCACGCCGCGGCGCCCGCCAAAGCCGAAGCCGATTCCGAAGTGGATAAAGTGACTGAAGACCTGACCCCCGGCGCCCTCCCCGTAACTACATCGCCGCTGCGAGTGGATCACCTAAGCATTTCCCCGAGGCGGCAGCAAACTCGCATTCCTCACCAACGCCATCAACCAGCGTCAGGAAAAAGTTGAGGACGTAGAACTCTACGTCATCGACCTGAACGCTCCCTCGCCCACGCAAAACTTCATTGCTGCTCGCCGCGTGACAAACAACACAGCCGTAGAAACCAGCCCGCGCTGGGCCAACGACAATCGGCACATCTTCTTCACCGTTGAAACCGGTGACGTCTCCGGCCCCTACCGCGACCTGCAGCCGCATCTCTACTGGGTCGACACCGAGACTGGAAAAGTCGAGCAATGGACCAAAGACTTCATCGGTCCCGTCGATCACTATGCCGTCAGTTCCGATAACATACTCACCTCTGCCCGCCTCGGCACCGAAGTCCAACTCTATTCCACCGCCAAGCCCGCCGACTCTCTGCATCGCCTAAGCGCCTGGCCCGGCACCTACACCCAAATCTCCACCTCTGCCCACTCGCAAAAAATAGCCTTCATCTATTCCTCACTCGGCAAGCCCGAAGAAATCTACCTGGCCGACTCCTTCGACAAACTCGACCAAGCCCTCCCCATCACAAAATTCAACCAACTATTCACCGAACGCGAACTCCCCCAAGGCAAGCCCTACCAGTGGAAAGCCGACGACGGCACCACCATCGAAGGCATGCTGATCTACCCTCCCGGCAAATTTGAAGCGAAGCATCTGCCCATGCTCACCTTCATCCACGGCGGCCCCGCCGACGCCGACGGCAACCACTTCGAGGCCGACTGGTACCAGTGGTCCGCCCTCGCCGCGACCAACGGATGGCTAGTCTTCGAACCCAACTACCGCGGCAGCACCGGCTACGGCGACAAATTCCTCGTCCAAATCGTTCCCCAAATCGTCTCCCGCCCCGGCAAAGACATCCTCGAAGGCGTCGACGCCCTAGTCAAAGACGGCATCGCCGACCCCGACCACCTCACCATCGGCGGCTACAGCTACGGCGGATACATGACCAACTGGCTCATCACCCAAACCAGTCGCTTCAAAGCCGCCGTCACCGGAGCCGGCGCCGTCGAGCACATCGGCAACTGGGGCAACGACGACACCAACGCCGACGACGCCTACTTCCTGGGCGGCCGCCCCTGGGAAGCCCCCCAGCGCTACCACGACGAAGCCGCCATCTTCCAAATCGACAAAGTAAAAACCCCCACCCACATGGTCGCCGGCGCCGACGACATCAGAGTCGCAGTGCTGGAAGACTATCTCCTAGAACACGCCCTCTACTCGCTAGGCATCCCCAACAAGTTATTAATCTTCCCCGGCGAAGGCCACAGCCTAAGCAAAAATCCCTGGCACGGAAAAATAAAAGTAAGAGAAGAACTAAAGTGGCTAGAAAAATACGCCGCCCTCCCCGCAAACTAACCGCCTGTGTCATGCTGAGCGAAGCCGAGAGGACCAAAGGTCCTCCCGGCGCAGTCGAAGCATCCCTACCCCCACATCAGATCCCGAAGTAGTCCATCGAGGGTGCCCCATTCTAGTCGCGCTCTTTGCGACTAGAATGGGGATTTTGACGTTGCGCGCATCGAGAGGAACGTGTTCGAGCGCCCAACCCCAGCCCCGAAGGGGCGGCATAAGATAGCCCCGGCCGCAAGTCCGGGGTAAGCTCGATAAAAAGAGAACCAAGTCCCGCAGGCACAGCACCAGTTCCGACCGCGACCCAACAGCCCCTGTCATCCTGAGGAGGGCGCACTTCGCCCGACGAAGGACCCCATGCCACCGCAAAGCGCCACCGCCCCCAACAGGAGTTCCCACCACGGTTGAAGCCGCCGAAATTTTGACATCGAGCCCCGAGGATGGAGATTTTGGGAAGGGCACGACTTCAGTCGTGCCGAAAAGCCACATCGATCCCAAACGGCTTTGCAGCGGCTGAGGAACCCGAGGGTGCCCACTCCCGTTGCTCTTTGCGAATAGAGCGGGGATTTTGACTTTAGCTCGTGCGGAACGAGCCCCCACGCCCAAGCTGAGCTTGGACGATGTACTACTGTTGAAGCAAGCCGAGTTCATGCGAGAATTGGACTATCGTTTAGCAGAAGAACGAGTAGGTATGTTGACAGTTTTTGATTCTATCGCCAGAAAAGACGCAACGAAGAAGAGACGCTCGGAGGGACTCTTTGCGTACTGGAACCGGTCGGCCCAGCCCGGTACAGGCGCAAGTCGGCGGCTAATCGAGGATTGGTTCTCCCGAGTTCCGACGGCTGAGCAAGTGGAACTCCGCTCTCGGTTTCGCCGTGCAGGCGAAATAGACTGTAGCCCGTTTCAGGAACTTTCCCTACACGAACTCCTGCTGCGCCAAGAATGCGCGCTGTCTTTCCATCCCGCCCTGATTGGGACCGACAAGCGTCCCGACTATCGTGTGCTACAGCCCGACGGTACCCCCTTTATCTTGGAGGCTAGAAGTTCTAGCGCGATCTCGACCGGGCCGCAGATCAATGCACGCAGAAACCGGATACGCGATCGGTTGCAGAAATTGAAGTTAGATGGGTTCTCAATTGGCATCGGAGAACTGACAGCAGGAGGCAAAGATGTTCCGTGGCGGGCTATTGAGCGACACATCAGGGAAGAGGCAGAGAGAGGTTCGACTAGCGCTGCCCATTTCCCCATTAGACCGTTTGAGACTGCCGATGGCTGGAGGCTAAGGCTGACGCTCATTCGGTCGCTGGACAGCGCCGACAGTGGCGGAGTCCGATTCGAGGGCTGGGCGGGCAGCGGTGAGAGTCCATCGGCTGCACTGCTCGCCGCGTTCCGCAAGAAGGGCGGCCGCTACGGCGACGAACTAGATGTGCCCTTTGTAATCGCACTCAATTCATGCGATGCAATGTGTGGTAATCGTGTCTTCGAAGAGACACTTTTCGGTGAGCCACAAAGTTCCGCTTCAGTTATCTTCTCGGCAGGCTTCTGGGGCACACCCGATCACCCGGTCTACCGACGGGTGAGCGCGGTGTTGTTCACAACCAACCTGTGGCCGGAGACGATCCTGATGGGCCAGGTTGGGTCTTGCCTCTACCTGAATCCGCGGGCGTATCGACCGTACCAAGGTGTTCTGACACAACTCGCGACAGTCAGGTATGACAATGGCAGTCTCCGGCGAGATCACGGTCTGCCTCTTCATCAATTACTCGGGACGGAACTCATGGATAGCTCTCTGTGGGCATAGAGCCTACTGCCCCACGCTTCGCGTTTTCTGGAGGCGTGGGAATTACGGACTTATTTTCCTGCGCGCAATGATTGACAATCTTTGCCAATCCCCGCTACGCTAAAAATGGAATCCAGCCGACCCATGACCCTGAACATCAATCTCACCCCACACCTCGAAAAGCTCGTCCGCCAGAAAGTCGACTCCGGACGCTACAACTCCGCCAGCGAAGTAGTCCGCGAAGCCCTTCGCCTAATGGAGAAACAAAACTAACTGCAAGCCCTGCAACTCGAGCGCCTGCGCAGCGACATCCGCCAAGGCCTCGACAGCGGCCCCGCCCATCCCTGGAGCATGGCCGAGATGAAGCGCCAAGGCCGCAAGCGCCTGGCCGCCCGCAAAGCCACCGAATAAATCTTCCCCTCCTGTTTTTTCCACAGCCCGCCATGTGACGCACAACCTTGACTGAGGAAATTAAGCGGTAAATCATAGACATTCCCGCAACGGTCTGGGCAACGCCAAACCACGCGGCGCTAAGTTCTTTGTTTCAAAGATTTTGATATCTAACTTCTTTGTCATGCGGATTTTGCCGGGAATTTCCCGCTAATCCCATGATTCCAAAGATTACGGGGGGGAGGGGGATACCCCACCCACCCCAGCACGCGAACTCAAGCACGCGAGAAAAAAAGAGGATGTGAGAAAAAAATATGGGCCTCGAAAATGTTCCACGATGTCAGCACGTCAAAGTAAACGGCACGCAATGCGGCTCTCCGCGCCTGCGCCATCGCCGATACTGTTTCTTTCACGATCGCATCCGCCGCGAGCAGGCGAAAATCGCCGCCGATGCCTCCGCCCAGCGCAAGTTCGCCCTACCTCTGCTCGAAGACGCCAACGCCGTCCAGATCGCGCTGATGAAAGTAATCCAAATGCTAGCCTCCGGCACCGTCGACCACAAAACCGCCGGCCTGATCCTCTACGCCCTGCAAACCGCCAGTTCCAACCTGCGCAACGCCGACTTCGAAGTCAACGACGTGAACGACATCGTAATCGACCGCGACACCGTCAGCGCGACGATCATCAACGGCCCCCAATGGGTCGAAGAAGACTTCGACGAAAACCCCGAAGAAGAAACAGAATCAGACGACTCCGAAGAAGACGAAGCCGAATGCGACGCCCGCTAGGTTCCCCACCACGGAACCGGCTGCCCCACGCTTCGCGGTTTTCGAAGCGTGGGAACCACAGACCGCGACACGAATCGGGAAGCGCACGAGTTCCACTCGTGCCGAAATCACGCGAAAAAGAGGAACCGGCTTTAGCCGTTGAGGTCAGCCGTTGAGCGATCACACGCGCGCTCCGATTTTTCTCGAAACTCGCGACTCGCAACTCGAAACTCGAAACTCGCGACTCGAAACTCGAAACTCGAAACTCGCGACTCGAAACTCGAAACTCGAAACTCGAAACTCGAAACTCGAACTTACTTCCCCGCGCTCGCCAATTTCACGCCGTGCGAAGCAGCCGCATACCTCGCAATCCCGCGATACAGTGCCTCGGCGATCTGCTCCCGATATCCATCGCTGCGCAGCTTCTGTTCGTCAGTCAGACTCGAAACAAACGAAACCTCCGCCAGAATTCCCGGCATCGCGCTTTCCGTGAGCACAACGAATCGAGCTTCTTTAATCCCGCGGTCACGCAGCCCGGGATTTTCCGAGGATAGGGTGTTATATAACGAATGCTGCACGCTGGTCGCCAGCCGCCGCGACTGTTCAATGCGCTCATGCAAATCAGCGGGCGAAAGCGTCGGCGCAGCGGCCGGTTTCGCTCCAGGAGCGGTCTTCGCCACGCGCGTGTCGACGTCTTTATCTTTCGCTCCCGGCGACGAAAAGAAATTCGTGTAATACGTTTCCACACCGCGCGCCGAAGGCAAGTCGCTGTAGTTGGCATGCACCGAAACGAATAAATCCGCCTGCGACTGGTTGGCAATCGAAGCGCGCTCATCGAGCGTAATGTAATTATCATCAGGCCGCGTAAAGATCACTTCAACACCCAGACGACTCTGAAGCAGCATCCCCAACCGCTGCGAAATCTCCAGCACCAAATCTTTTTCCAGTAGCCCGCGACGTCCAACAGTGCCAAGATCCCAACCTCCGTGCCCCGCGTCAACTACGATGCGCATCTTGGGCACGCGCGCCCGCAGCTGCATATCTTCTTTGGTCGGAGGCGGAACAACGATTGCCAGCTTATTCTTCTCGGCCTCGCCGGCGTTCGGGAACAGGTTGACCGCGCCCTTCGGAGTCGCTCCGATCTTGCGCACCTCCACTACGAGCCGGTAAGGATTCGGTTCGAGGCTGACTGAAAATGTAGAGTCAGCCTTGGTCTGCAGGACAATGCGCGTCATCCCCGCAGCCGGCTGTGCCACGCGGATGCGGCTCACAAACGTGTCGCCCACATCGATCGATTTACCGACCAGCTCGGGAGCAAGCTGCGTATCGCGGAGATCAAAATAGATGCGGTCGGGATTGGCCAGCCGATGCGCCTCATACTGCACCTGATCTTCGAGATCGAGGACCACGGTGCTGGAATCGGCCGACGACCAGTGCCGAATTCCGGTAACGCGGGGAAATTTCGATAGCTCCTGCGCAGTCGCCGGCGCGCTGTTGGTTTCGCCCGTGTCGGAAGCCACGTCGACTGTGGCGTTCGCTTGATTCGCGGCGCCAACGGCCGCCACAGAAGCAGCGGGCTGTTGGTTCGCCGCGCCGGTGGTCGGCTTGACCGGCATTTTCTCGGTGCGAAGCGTCGTGTTGCCGAGTTGCGTGGTCTTGAGCAGCCAGACTCCGAATGCAAACGCCGCGCAGATCATGATGAACGCGAGCAGAATTAAAAGGACTGGGCGACGGCTCGCGGGCTCGGGCTGCAGCAGATTGAGTTTGGGCTCGGGAGCGGAGGCAGTTTCGGGTGCGACGGCTTTTTCCAGCTTGGCGTGTTTCTCCGCCGAGCTGTCGAGAATCGCCGGCTTGTTCAGAACCGTCGACGCTGGAGCCGAAGTGACCTGTGTGATCGTTGGCTTCTTATCTGGCGGCTGCGCCGCTGGGTCACTAACCGTCGCGGGTGCGATTGTCAGCGCAGCTGCGGATGCGACTGGCGCACTTGTGGAGACCGGCCGAGGAGCAACAGGCGGAGCGACCGTCGATGCAACAGCGGCAGATGGAGCGCCCGGAGTTCGCGCAGCGACCGGAGGTGCAAGCACTGAAGAAGCCAAGCCAACCGGAGCCACGACGCGCGGAGCAGCAACAGGCGCTACAACAGAAGGTGCAATCTTCGGGAGTACCGACGATGCCGAAGACGGCGCTGGACGCGAAGCTGGTTCCAGCCTGCTCGCGGCGGCTTGGGCGGACTCGGCGAAACGATCTTCGTCCTCGGGCTTGAGAGCGCCCAACACTAATTCGGCGAGCAGGCTAAGGTTGCGAACGTCGCTGTCGTTGAAGGCGAAGGGCCAGGTGGAAAATGCTTCGAGCAGACCAATCACGCGCCGGCGCCCGCAGAGCGGAACCGCGACCATGGAGCGTGCACCAAGCTTGCGGCAGGCCTGCAAATTGACGCGCGGATCGGTCTCAGTGTCATCGCACATCACGATCTGCGCGGAACGGAAGCAGGCTCCGGAGAACGCAGAATCGCGGTCAATGCGCGCGCCGACGTCGGGGCGAACGTCGCCAGCAGCGGCGCGCAGCACAATCTCGTTATTTTCGGCGAGGGCGATGGCCAGTCCGTCGGCGCCGGTGATGGCTACGGCGCGCTCGGCCACCAGTTGCAGCACCTCGTCGAGGATGAACTGTTCTTGCGGGTCGAACTCGGCGACCAGAGCTCGCAGACTTTCTGCGTCGAAACTGTTGCGGCGCGCGGCCAGCGCCTTGCGGCGGCGAACCTGGTCGTGCAGTGCCGCGAAAGCCAGCAGGGCCTGCAGCGCGTCGGACTGCGACGGTTTGTTTTGTGACGGATTGTTCGGGTCGTGCGGAGGAGTGTTCGGAAACTTTTCGGAACTGGCCGAAGTAGATTGCTCACGTGGCCACGGAGGTACACTGCCAGCGGCAGGCGGAGTGGTCACTGCACGATCCGGGTTCGTGGTGGTAGTCGCCATTCGAGACGGTTCACTTTTAAGTTATCGGGGTTTCGGCGGAGTTGCAATTACCTGGACATGCCCCCTTGGGCATGTACTTTGGTAAGAGTCCTCTAATCGTTCCCCCGAACACAGCTCATGAAGGCGTGTCTGGCATCGCCGCAGCGTTATCGCCACCGGCTCGCTGGAGGGCGAGCGGCAACAGTCTACATCTCTACGAACGAGAGCAAGAAAGCTTTCGTCGTATACTCGAGCGAGTTGAAGCAGGCAGGTGCTGGAGGTTCGCCGTGTTGAGTCCCACGGCCGCAGATCGCCGAATCTTACGATATTTTCTTTTCGCTGCCGCAGCAGTCGCTTTTTCAGCGTTTTGTATAAGTGCGCAGACATGGGCCCAAACGGCTGCCGATCAGCCTCCACTCAAGCTGCGGATCGAAAGCAACCTGGTCGTCGTGCGGGTGGTGGCGCGAGATGCCCAGGGCCATTCCGTAGAGAATCTGCGCAAAGAAGATTTCAGGCTCTTCGATAACGGGAAGGAACAGGCTATTACGCAGTTCGGGGTTGAAGTTCAACCCGCCTCTTCGAATCCGCCGCCAACAAGTCCGAGTGCGGCCGGAGTCCCCCCGCCTGCGGCACCAGAGCATTTCGTGGCCTTTTACTTCGATGACCTCGACATGCCTTTCGACGACGTTGTGCGCGCCCGCGATGCGGCAGATCGCTATCTCGCCTCCTCGCTTCGGCCCTCCGACCGAGCCGCGATCTTCACCTCGTCCGGTTCCATCTCGGTTGACTTCACTTCCGACTTAGAGCGGCTGCGCGATTCGCTCTCCAAGCTTCGGCCGAGCTCCCGGCTGGGCGACAACGATTGTCCGAAAATCTCCGATTATCAGGCTGACAGGATTGTGAATCACAACGACCCCGACGCGATCGCAGTGGGGCTGACGAAGCCATCAACGCCTGTCATATCAAAATTACCGATGCGGTTATTTTTGCGATGGCCTCACGAGTGTTAAATCAGGCCATGATGCAGGCACAGTACAGCCTGCAAGGTCTCGACCAAGTGGTGAAGCGCATCTCGGAGACGCCCGGGCGGAGGAACATCATCGTGTTCTCGCCCGGCTTCTTGACTTTGGAGTTGCCATCCCGGGTGGATGCGATTCTCGATCGCGCCGTGCGTTCGCAGGTTGTGATTAGTTCAATCGATTCCAAGGGCCTGGCAGTGATGCTCGAGGAAGCCGACATACGCACCGGCTATACCACCGTGGACTCGCATTTTCTCTCAACCAAGAGAGAGTGGGCAATCTATCGCGAACAGGCGGCAATCTCAGTTCTCGCCCAGGTCGCGGAAGATACCGGAGGACAGTTCTTTCATAATGACAACGATCTGAACATGGGGATTCGCAAGGTGACGGGGCCGTCGGGGGCTTACTACGTACTGGCGTTTGCTCCCAGGAACCTGAAGTTGGATGGGCGTTTTCATTCTCTCAAGGTCACTTTGAGTGAGCACCGGCCAGGAGTGACTTTGCAAGCCCGTCGCGGCTACTTCGCCCCCAAGAAAGCAGTGAAAGAAGAACAAGAAGAAGACGAGACCCAGGAAAAAATCAGGGAAGCTGTTTTGTCCAGAGGTGAAACCCAGGAGTTGCCGCTTGACGTCAGCACTGAAGTTTCCAGGACTTCCGGGAAAACCGAGTTCTCGGTCATGGCTCGGCTGGATGCCCGGCCGATTCACTTCCAGAGAGCCGGGGACCGCAACCTCAACACTCTGACTTTCGTCTCCACCATTTTCGACGCAGACGGCGCGTGGGTTACGGGACAACAAAGCCAGGTCCGCCTGAATCTGCCCGACGACTCCCTGCAAAAGCTGCTTGCCTCCGCAGGCATCGTCGTGAGGGCCACGTTTCAACTCAAGCCGGGAACCTATACGGTGCGCGAGGTGGTCATCGATTCCGAGGACCATCATCTCGGGGCCGTGTCTAGTGAAGTCGAGATTCATTAGGTGCCGCGCACTTGGGCCGTCTCTCAACGTATTCTTGCGCAAGACCTTGCACCACGGTAGTCACTAAGGGCTCGCGTGCTAGCGGAGATAAGATTCGTGGGATAGGGCCGGAGTCCGGTTCTCCGGCGGTGCAGCATAATGGACGCAGGCACATCTCCCGCGCGACAACCCAGGGTGAAGCACCGGCAGGATCTCCACTCTCTGACTTATGTGACGCTTGACCAGTCGAATGGCGGGATCGTGCGCAACCTGAGTCATGAGGGCGTGGGATTGCAGGTGGTCGCAGGGGTTCGTCCACGGCAGCAATTGCGGGTACGCTTCGAGTTGCGCCATCAACATCCGTGGCTGCGCGTGGACTCTCGCGGGGAGGTGATGTGGGCTACGAGGTCAGGGCAGTGCGGCATCCGTTTCCTTGATCTGTCGGCCGAGGTTAGGCAGCAGATCGACGAATGGATTTTTGGGAGCCTGCTGGAAGCGGCTGCGCTGCATGCGGAGCGAACGGAACCTATGTTTGCGGGGACTCCGTTTGGCGAGGCGGTGCTGGCCGAATCGCTGACGCTGCCGGCGGTCGATGAGGATGGGGACGACGCGAACGTTGATGATGACGGGTTGATGGTTTCGCCGACTCCGCTGAAAGTGATTGAGTTGCCGGTGCGGCCCGAACCGCAGGCGCAGGGCCCAATATTCGATGAAACCATGTTGGATGAAACAGGGTTCGATGAAGCGGCCGAGACCGAGGCGTGCGATCTGCCGCAAGACTGGTCGCCGGAAGAGCAGTCTCAGGACAGACGCTTGCCGGAAAATCCGTTACTCGAGGTTCGATCGCCGGAATTGGACTGGCTGTCGCGGCCACTTTCCGGGCGCAGCCTGGTCTGGACGATCAATACGCTGGTCGGGCTGGCAGCTCTGTTACTGGTTGTGCTGGTATTTCTCTCGGTGACCGGGGAACCTCCGCGATGGCCACTGGCGATGATGGTTGGGGCGGCAGTGTGTGTTGCCGGGCTGTATTGGGGATTCTTTCATTGGTTCGCAGGAGCAAGCCCGGGCGTGCGATTGGCGCGGATGGTTGCGTCGGATTACGAAGAAGAAGCCGAGTTTCGGAGCGCGCGCTTCCGCTGAGGTGCTGCGGAGGCCACCGGGGCTTGAAGCCCCCACAGGAAAAGGGCCTAATCGCAGCGCTGAAAGCGCTGCGCCCCCCAAAGGCGGGTGTTTCGGCAAACTGTCGCCGACATTCTTAGAGGCGCTTCACGGCGCAGTTGGTCGCCGCGCCCTTTCAAAGCTTTTCTAGTTTGCGAAATATTGTTGCGCCAGCCAGAGTTGCAGTGTGCGCTGCTGTTGGCGCGCGAGCTTTACGAAGCGGATGCCGAGATTTCCGCGCTTGTCTTGCCATGCGATTTCTGCTCGCGCCTTCAGGCCTGCGCGGGCTCCGGGCAACGCGAACGAGACCTGCATGCCCTTGAGCGGCTCGACCGGACCCTTGGTATGAATCTGCATTCCGCCTTGACTTAGATTGACCAGGAACGCGTCGGTCGGCTTCTGGCCTTTGCAGTTCAATGAGACTGGGACTTCGAGGCCGGCGCGATGATAGCGTAGGCGGCCGTCGAGAATCATGCTGCGTGCGGCGGAGAGCGTGTGTACGGCTTGTTCGACGGAAATTGGTTTTTCGAAGGCGAAGAGCGCGCCCGTCTGATCGAGAGTCTGGTTGCACTGCGGGCTGCCCATGATGACGAGGGGCACGGTTTTCGGAGTGTCGATGCTTTGCAGCTCGCGCAGGAATTGCGCGCTGCCGTTCAGATCGCAATCCACGATGAGGGCATCGATTTTTGATTTGGTGAGCCGGGCCATAGCGCGCTCGGGTTCGTTTTCGACGGAGACGTCCATGTGAAGACCGCCGAGGATGCATTCCAGAACACTGACTTCCTGCCAGTCGCGCGAGACCACCATCGAGGAAAGTGTCATGCGTTCCACTTTAGACAGGTCTGTAATGGGGACGTAGATAACTAACGTAACGAGGGTCGGACTTCAACTGCCGCCCTCCGCAGGTGCTAATCGCGAACGGCCAACGGTGCGAATGCTCGTCGGGGTTTTGGTTGCAAATGGCTGACAGGGACAGTTGTCCGGCCTAGTTGGGGAGGATCTCTCTTTTCCTGACCGGCTCATCGATGTAGTTGGTGTCGTATATTACGGCGCCGCCAAAGCTGCGATCGGTTGCAGACTGTAGCTGCTGGTCGCTGAGCCATTGTGGCTCGTTCTCTCTTACTTTGTGAAAGCGAACAATCGGGTTGTCGTATTGGGTGTAATAAACCCGGAACCGATCTCGTGGGAAGTCCGCCTTTAATTTCATCGCCCACATGCGTGCCATTTGTTTCCCTAACTCACAGGCGTCCGCAAAGTCGGGATGGTTGACGTCGTAGGTTTCCTCCACAACGTCGAGGTCTTCAGAGACCTCCTCTCTACGCTCGGACGTTGCTTTGTTTCGGAACTCGTCCAGCACATGCGTATGGTTTATGAAAGACTCAGTTTCCGTCTTTCCCTCCTTGAGTTCCTGAATCGGACCGCCTCCGCACTGAAACCCTGCGAGAATGCAGCCGTTGATCTCGACGAAATCTGGCCAAAACAGCTTCAGTAGCTGTGCGCCAGTGCGGACTGAGAGTCGCTTTGCAAGGTGGAGGCTTCCAAAGTTGCCCATATTCTTGACGATCAGATTACCGCCGACGTGTCACAACTGTCGAAAAATCGGATTTGACTCACAACGGGGCTAGGGCGATTCGCGCTCACTTCCCCCGATACCACTCCACGGTGCGTCGTAATCCTTCTTCGAAATCTACTTTGGGTTTGTAACCTAAAGCGGCTTCGGCTTTGGTGATGTCGGCGAGCGAGTGTTTGATGTCGCCGCCGCGCTCGGCCTCGTATTTGGGTTGGCCGGAGTATGAGGTCAGAGGCTGCAGCAGTTTGAAGGTTTCGTTGAGGCTGACGCGGCGGGCGGTGGCGACGTTGAAGACTTGTCCAGCGGCCTGGGCTGCGGGGGCTTTGCAGGCCAGCAGGTTGGCTTCGACGGCGTTGTCGATGTAGGTGAAGTCGCGGCTCTGTTCGCCGTCGCCGTAGATGGCGGGCTGCTGGCCGCGCAGCATGGCGGTGATGAATTTCGCCAGGACGCCGGAGTAGGGAGACGAAGGATCCTGGCGCGGGCCGAAAATGTTGAAGTAACGCAGGGCCACGGTTTCGAGCTGGTAGCAGCGGTAAAAAGAAATCAGGTAGTGTTCGCTGGCGAGCTTGGCGACGGCGTAGGGCGAAATGGGGTCGGGCGTCATGGATTCGCGCTTGGGAAGCGTGGGGGTTTCGCCGTAGACGGAAGACGACGCGGCGAAAACTACGCGTTTTACTTTGGCATCGCGCGCCGCCACGAGCACGTTGACCGTGCCGTCGAGGTTGGCGCGGTTGCTGGCCAGGGGGTCGAGGACGGATTTTGGCACCGAGGGAATCGCTGCCTGATGCAGGACGAAATCGACTCCGGCGCAGGCCTTGTGCATGCCGTCGATGTCGAGGATGTCGGTGTCGCGGAAGTCAATGCGATCGAGAAGTTCGGCGATATTTTTCCGGTTGCCGGTGGAGAAGTTGTCAACGCCGCGTACCTGCTCGCCGCGAGCCAAGAGTTCACGCGCCAGCGATGATCCGATGAAGCCGCCAATGCCTGTGATGAGATAGAGTGCCATGCCTCTTCATCATAACGAATGCGAGAGATTTCGGGCGGAGGGAGAAGTGACGAAAGTGACGACGCAGGCTCGGGGCGGGAAACACGAGCGGGCAAGAGTGCGGCCGAATTCTTTAGAACTTGGCACCCGTGTCTTGACTTTTGCGGACGACGCGGACGAAGTCTTCGCGCATCAGCATCTGGCGAGTTTCAAAGAAAGCCATCAGCGCCTTCAGGGCCCCGACCGGGTCGGCGATCGGCGGCAGCGCTTCGAGCGGGGCGACGGAGGCAATCGAGGAGGCAATGCCGGGGCCCATGGTCAGAAACGGCTTGGAGACGGTGGCCAGCAAGGCGCGCAGGCGCAACCGGTTCTCGTCCGACAGTTCGGTGAAGGCGATGCCCATGCCGAGGTAGGGATAGCTGACGCGGACGCTGGCCTTGGCCTCGACACGCTCTCCGTTGGCATCCATCTTCAAGTGCAGAATGGCGCCCACCGGATATGTCGCCTGCGCCTCCACGTAACAGCCGTGCAGGCTAATGTCGGTGAATGTGGCCCAGGTGTGCACGTCGCAGCCCTGCTCGCGGATCTGGACGCTGCCTTCGCACTTATAGCGTGGGCTGCGGCGCTTTTCCGAGCCTTTGACCTGGTTGGCGGAATCTGGGGTGGCGAGATTAGACGCGAGATTAGACGCCGGAGTTCCGATTGCATTTTTCGCCGGTGCCGCCGCGGTACCCGCGGAGGGTGGACCCGATGTTTGCTTTAGGGCTCTTAGATAGGCCACACCTTCGTCGAGTTCTTCTGCCATGACGTCCCCGGGTGATTTCTCTATTCTTTATCGGAGGAAACGCGGCCCGACATTAGGGGTGGGAAGAGGAACGCTGCTTTAAGAATTTTCTAATGTTAAGACCTAATCATGCGGCGTAATCGATGAGACTTCGGTCGCCGTCATTTGCTGAGCCACCTGGCGGATCTGCGCCCAGAGTTGCTCGCGTCCAGCACCGGTCTTAGCCGAGAAGGGAAGCAGGGGAGCGGCGGGATATTCCTGAGTGAGGGTTCGCAGCGCGCCGTTCAGCTGATTGTTGGAGAGCTTGTCGCTCTTGGTGGCGACCACCAGGAATTCGCGGTTGGAGGCGGAGAGGAAATCCAGCAGCTGGCGGTCGCTTTGCTGCGGAGGAACGTTGGCGTCGATCAGAACGATACACAGGCCGAGCGTAGGCCGATCGTTGAGATAAGGCTCGATGAACTTCGGCCACTCCTGGGAAATTTCGCGCGAAATCTTGGCGTAACCGTAGCCGGGGAGATCGGCGAAAATCAGCTCGGGACGCGGCTTTCCGGGCCAGCGGATTTCGAAGAAATTGATGGCGCGAGTGCGCCCGGGAGTGGAGCTGGTGCGCGCCACTTTGTCGCCGACCAGGGAGTTGATGACGCTCGACTTGCCGACGTTGGAGCGGCCGAGGAAGGCGATCTCCGGCAGGCTGGGAGCGGGGAATTGCGCGGCGTCGGTGGCCGACGCGAGAAAGCGGGAGAGAACCCTCATGCTCAAGTTTGCAATAGCGGGAGGGTGGTTGGCAAGCGGCGCGCACGCTATTTGGAATTGCCAGTCTGGCGCCGATGCACAAATGTTTGGCCGATTCCAACAGGTAAAGGCCCGCCTAGGCGGGCCTCTTAAAGAACGTCAGCTGATCTAGCTACAAACATTACTGGTGTGCGGCCGGACTGTCTCCAGTGCTCGACGTCAGCGGCGCGATGGGTTGCGTGGTTTCGACTTCGCTGAGGGCGGGTAGTGGGGACTCCAGGGCGATAGCCAGAACTTGATCCATGGTGTCGACGAAGTGGAGCTTCATGGCGGTGCGCAGATTTTCCGGCACTTCGGCTACGTCTTTTTCGTTGTCTTTGGGCAGGATGACTTCGAAGAGTCCCGCGCGATGCGCGGCCAGCAACTTTTCTTTCAAGCCGCCGATGGGTAGAACTTTGCCACGCAGCGTGATCTCGCCGGTCATGGCCAAGTCACGGCGCACGGGAATTTTGCTGAGCGCGCTGGAGATGGCTGTGGCGATGGTGATGCCGGCCGACGGGCCGTCCTTGGGGATTGCGCCTTCGGGAACGTGCACGTGCAGATCGAGGTTGCGGTAGAAGTCGCGGGTCAGGCCGAGACGGCTGGCACGCGAACGCACGTAGGACATGGCGGCCTGCGCGGATTCCTGCATGACGTCGCCGAGTTTGCCGGTGAGAGTGAGCTTGCCTTTGCCGTCGACCACGCTGGCTTCGGTGCTGAGAATCGACCCGCCAACTTCGGTCCAGGCCAGGCCGGTCACCAGGCCGATCTCGGATTTTTCATGGGCCAGGGTGTCGCGGAATTTGATGACGCCGAGGAAGTCGGTGACGTTCTCGCCAGTGATCGTGATGTTGTAGTTCTCGCCCTCTTTGACGACCTTGCGCGCGACCTTGCGACAGACGTTGCCGATTTCGCGTTCCAGGTTGCGGACGCCGGCTTCACGGGTGTAGGAGCGGATGAGGCCGGTGATGGCTTCGTCGGTGAACTTGATGTTCTTTTCCGAGAGGCCGGCGGCGAGCATCTGCTTCTTGACCAGGAATTGTTTGGCGATTTCGACTTTTTCCTGCTCGGTGTAGCCGTGCAGGCGCAGAACTTCCATGCGGTCCTGCAGCGCCGGCGGAATGGTGTGCATCACGTTCGCCGTGGCGACGAAAAATACCTGCGAAAGATCATATTCCACGTCGAGGTAGTGGTCGACGAACATGAAATTCTGTTCGGGGTCGAGTACCTCGAGCAGAGCCGAGGACGGGTCGCCGCGGAAATCCATCGACATCTTGTCGACTTCGTCGAGCATGAAGACGGGATTCTTGGTGCCGGCCTTCTTCATCATCTGAATAATCTGGCCGGGCAGAGCGCCGATGTAGGTGCGGCGGTGGCCGCGAACCTCGGCCTCATCGCGCACTCCGCCGAGCGACATGCGGACGAACTTGCGGCCCGTGGCCTTGGCGATGGACATGCCCAGCGAAGTTTTGCCAACGCCCGGAGGCCCGACGAAACAGAGGATCGAGCCTTTGGGATTTTTTACCAGCTGGCGCACGGCGAGGAATTCCAGGATGCGTTCTTTAATTTTCTCGAGGCCGTAGTGATCTTCGTTGAGAACTTTTTCGGCGCGGGAAATGTTACGGATTTCTTTGGAGCGTTTTTTCCACGGCACGGCCAGCAGCCAGTCGAGATAGTTGCGTGAAACCGTGGACTCGGCCGACATGGGGGGCATGGCTTCGAGTTTTTTCAGTTCCTGCAGGGCCTTGTCTTTGGTTTCTTTCGGCATGCCGGCGGCTTCGATCTTCTTTTTCAGTTCGTCGAACTCGCTCTTTTCGCCGCGGCCCAGTTCCTTCTGGATGGCCTTGATCTTCTCGTTGAGGTAATACTCTTTTTGCGCCTTTTCCATCTGGCGCTTGACGCGCGACTGGATGGTGCGGTCGACGTTCAGCTTTTCGATTTCGATGTCGAGCACGTCGGCGATGCGGGTGAGGCGCTCGGCGGGATCGAAAATCTCGAGCAGTTCCTGCTTTTCTTCAATCGACAGTTGCAGGTTGGCAGAGATGACGTCGGTCAGCTTGGCCGGATCTTCCATGCGCACGGCCGAAATCATGGTCTCGTAGTTCAGGGCCTGGCAAAGTTTGACGTATTGTTCGAACAGCGATGTGACGCGCTGCATGCCCGCTTCAAGCGCGGGGTTGCCTTCGGTGCCGTAGCGAGCTACTCGGACCGTGGCCTGCATGAAGCCTTCGGTGTCGACGACCTGCAGAATTTTGCCGCGCTCAATGCCTTCGACCAGAACTTTGATATTGCCGTCGGGCAGCTTCAGGCTCTGCACGATGTTGACGATGGTGCCAACCTGGTAAATTTCGTTGGCTTTGGGTTCATCGATGGAGGCGTCGTGCTGGGTGGCCAGGAAAATTTTCTTGTCCGCTGCCAGAGCCTCTTCGAGCGCGCGTACGCTCGATTCGCGGCCCACTACGAACGGGGTCATCATGAAGGGGAAAATGACCACGTCCCGGATGGGCATCATGGGCAGCTTCCTGGATTCGAACTTTTCCTTGGATGTGGTCACTGAGTCTCCCTGGGGTTAAGACCAAAGCAATAATGAGCAAAGCGCTAAACGGCCTAAACGGTAAACGGCCAAGCACAGCCAACCTACACGATTCTACTCTGTGCGCGTGATCGCGGGAAAGGGCATTTAGTTGTAGAGCCTTTGGCAACGGCTTGGCCTGCGGCGTCTCGGAAACCTGCTTCGCTGATACCGGCGGTAGAAGACGTAGCAAGCTACGTCTCTACGAAGGCTATCCTGCCTTTTCCATCACGGTGGCGAACGAGGCGCTGCGCTTCTCTACCATTTCCCGCGTTACTTCGAACTCTTTTACTTTCTTCTGGCTGGGCAGGTTGAACATCAGGTCGAGCATGAGTTCTTCGAGAATCATGCGCAGGCCGCGAGCGCCTACCTTGCGTGCCATGGCCTGGCGCGCGATGGCGCGCAGGGCATCGTCGGAGAACTTGAGGCGCACGTTCTCGAATTCAAACAGGCGCTGGTATTGCTTGACGATGGCGTTCTTGGGGCGAGTGAGGATTTCGATGAGCGCGTATTCGTCGAGGTCTTCCAGCATGCCGACGACTGGCAAACGGCCGACGAATTCTGGAATCAAGCCGAACTTGATCAGGTCTTCGGGCTGGATCTCGGTCAGCAGTTCCTGAGTGCGCTTTTTCGAGGTAATCGCATCTTCCGTGTCGGCGTCTGCGCCGCTGCGGAAGCCAAGCGACTTTTTGCCGATTCTGCGGGAAATGATTTTGTCGAGGCCGACGAAAGCGCCGCCGCAGATGAAGAGAATGTTAGTCGTGTCGACCGGCGTGAATTCCTGGTGCGGGTGCTTGCGTCCGCCTTGCGGAGGAACGTTGGCAATGGTGCCTTCGAGAATCTTGAGCAGGGCTTGCTGCACGCCTTCACCGGAAACGTCGCGGGTGATCGAGGGGTTCTCGTCTTTGCGGCCGATCTTGTCGACTTCATCGATATAGATGATGCCAGTCTGGGTGCGGCTGACGTCACCGTCCGCGGCTTGCAGCAGTTTCAGGATGATGTTCTCGACGTCTTCGCCGACGTAGCCGGCTTCGGTGAGCGTGGTGGCATCGACAATCGCGAAGGGCACGTCGAGCATGCGGGCCAAAGTTTGCGCCAGCAGCGTTTTGCCGGTTCCGGTCGGGCCGATCAGCATGATGTTCGACTTGGTGAGTTCGATGCCGTCGCCGGTTTTCTGGCGGTTCATGAAGATGCGCTTGTAGTGGTTGTAAACCGCGACCGCCAGCTTCTTCTTGGTCTGCTCCTGGCCGATGACGTATTCGTCGAGGAAGGTTTTTACTTCCTGCGGCTTGGGCAGTTGGTTCGGCGTGCTGCTGGGCGGAGTTGCGGTGCGGTCGTCTTCGAGAATGGAGTTGCAGACCGCTACGCACTCGTCGCAAATATAAGCGCGGGGATAATCGCTGGGCGACGAGATCAGTTTAGCTACGGCGTCCTGCGACTTGTGGCAGAACGAACAGCGGAGAATCTCGTCGGACCCCGACTTGTTTTTCACTCGGCTCTACTCCTTCGAATCTCTACGGCGACCGAACCTCGCGTGCTGCGGCGTTTTCGCTCTTTCCTGCTGATTGTCGACTTTCTGTCGACTCGCCGCTCACGCTTTTCGCCGCCGACTTCCTTCAGCCGCGAAGGCCGATCATACCGCTTTTGCCGTCTTATAGATGATATCGTCTATGATTCCATATTCCTTAGCTTGTTGGGCATTCATAATGAAATCGCGCTCGACATCTTTCTCCACTTTGTCCAGTTTCTGACCGCTGTGCTTGGAAAGTAACTGGTTGGTGATCTCGCGCATGCGTAAAATCTCGCGCGCGTGGATGTCAATGTCGGTAGCTTGTCCTGACAAACCTCCCATAGACGGCTGATGTATTAGAATTCGCGAATTCGGAAGTGCCAATCTCTTTTTAGGTTCGCCTGATGCCAAAAGTAACGCGGCCATCGAGGCAGCCTGCCCGACGCACAGCGTCATGACGTCGTTTTTCACGTACTGCATGGTGTCGTAAATGGCCATGCCGGCCGTGATGGAGCCGCCCGGAGAGTTGATGTAAAGCTGGATGTCTTTCTCGGGATCTTCCTGAGCCAGAAACAACATTTGGGCAATGACCAGGTTGGCGATGTTGTCGTCAATGGGCGTGCCGATGAAAATAATGTTGTCGCGCAGCAGCCGGGAATAAATGTCGTAGGCGCGTTCGCCCCGCCCAGTCTGCTCGATAACCATGGGGACCAGCATCATCTGCGGGTCGTTCTTCTTTGAATCATTTGAGTTCATGTTCACCTGTCACACTGCGCCCCGAAGCAACGGCTAGCTTTGCAGGGGAGGATTCGAAAGTGGTCCGCGATTTTTTGTGCTACGCGGACTGGTGATACAGAAAATCGAGGGTCTTTTCGCTGCGGATTCTGTTCCGGATTCTATCGAGGCCCCCATCCTGTGTCAAACGAGCGCGGACCGCTTCGGGAGTCTGTTTCGACTGCTGGGCGAGGGCTGCGAGTTCGTGATTGAACTCCTCGTCGCTGACAGTTATGTTCTCCAACTCCGCAACGCGTTCCAGTAACAACGACGACTTCACATCCTGCAGCGCCTGATCGCGCTGGCCTGCCCGCAAGCGCGGCAGGTCCATTTTTTTGAGGTCCTCCATCTTCATGCCCTGAGCGGCCAGGGCGCGCAGACCGCGTTCCAGGCGGAGATCGATTTGCCGGTCGACCAGCGCTTCCGGCACCTCGAAATCGTTGCGCTTCACCAGTTCGGCGACCAGCTTGTCTTTGGCTTCGCGCTCGGCTTCGTGCTTGCGCTCGGCCAGCATGTTTTCGCGAATTTGCTTGCGGACTTGATCGAGGGTAGTGGACTCGCCGAGTTCTTTTGCGAAGTCGTCGTTCAGTTCGGGGAGATTTTTCTGTTTGATGGCCTGAATCTTCACGGTGTACACGAAAGTTTTGCCGGCGAGGCGTTTGTCGGTGGCGTCGGCGGCGTAAGTTACTTCGAACTCGCGCTCGTCTCCGGCGTTGGCACCGCGCAGGTTTTCGGTGAACTCGGGGACTGTGTTTTTGCCGCCGATTTCAATCAGGAGTTCGTCCATGTGGACGGGCTGGGAGGTTCCGTCGTCTACTTTCGGCTTGCCATCCATTGACGCCTGCGCGAAATCACCGTCGGCCAGCGGACGGCCTTCGATCGAGGTGAACGTGGCGTGCTGTTCGCGAACATTGTTGAGCGCGTCTTCGACTTCTTCGTCTTTTACGACGATTTCAGGATGGTCGGCGCGGAGCTCTTTGTAACCTCCGACCACGATTTCGGGCAGGACTTCGAAACTGGCCTTGAAGCGCAGCGGCTCGCCGTCGTGAATGTGCAGGTCGGTGACGCGGGGCTGCGAAACGGGAATCATGCCCAGCTTTTCGGCTTCTTTGCGGAAGTGGCGCGGGATCAGGGCTTCGACCACATCGCTCTTCAGATCTTCCTTGAAACGCTGCTTGATGATAGAAGCGGGGACGTGGCCGGCGCGGAAACCGGGCAGACGTGCGACTTTCTGATATTTCTGGATGATGATATCCATTTCGCGAGTCACTTCGTCGGCCGGAATTTCGACCGAGATCTCGCGCTTCAGGCCGTCCTGCTTCGCGTCGTTCTTCGAGTCATTGTTGACGTCGCCCTTGGGGCCGACTGTTTCAGTGGGACTCACGTTTTACCTTTCCGCTTGCCCGGCCCGGTTTGCGTTGCCATGTGACGGCTTTGTCGTAGGATCTTGTGCGCAGGGCCGAGCCCTTTCACACGCCGTTAATATTGAGTGTAAAGACAGAAGGAGAGCAGCGTCAAACGGCGGACTGGCATTATAATTTGCGGCGCGAATTGGATTCCTGCAATGGGCCATCGTTGGTGGCCTGAAGATTATCGGGCGATCATTTTTTGGCCGCGAGCTTCTGAAGGCAGTGAGTGGGGAAGGGAAACATGGCCGATTTAGCGACGAGGAAATTTGGCATCACTTGCCCGATTTGCAAACGATTTTGCTTCCTCGGCTACGTGGAGATTGAAGAGAACGCCTCAGTGGGGGACCTGCGCTCCAAGCTTCTGCATCAGGGGTGGAAGGGCGAAATTGCTCGCTGTGATTATCTGAAGTGTGACGGCGAAATATTCTGTTCCTGGAATGTCGCGGTATTCCCGCGCTAGCCCGACCTTCGCGAGCCTTCACGCGAGAATCTCAGAATTGTTTTCATGACTGACAACTGGCTAACTGTTCTCAACCGCGAAGTCGTGGCCTGCACGCGTTGCCCGCGGCTGGTGGCGTATCGCGAGGAAATTGCGCGGGTGAAGCGGCGCGCTTATTTGAGTTGGGACTACTGGGGCAAGCCGGTGCCGGGGTTCGGCGATCCGCAGGCGCGCGTGCTCGTCCTTGGCTTAGCCCCCGGCGCGCACGGGTCGAACCGCACTGGACGGCCGTTTACCGGCGATGCTTCCGGCAACTTCATGTATCCCGTGTTGTACGAGACGGGATTCGCCAGCCAGCCTACGTCGACCGACCGCAACGATGGCATGCAGTTAAAGGATCTTTATATAACGGCGGCGGTGCGCTGCGCTCCACCGGACAACAAGCCGCTGCCACAGGAATTGGCGGAGTGTTCGCACTTTCTTGATCGAGAACTGGCCGGATTAGAAAATGTGAAAGTGGTGGTAGCTCTGGGGAAGATTGGTTTCGACGCTTATTTGAATTATTGGAAGCGCCGCGTCACCCACCCTAACGTCGCAAAAAGCGCGCCGATAGGATGGGGCACCCAGTTCGAGAAAAAGCTTTACGCCTTCAAACACGGCGCCAGTTACCGGATGCCGGACGGTAAGGTGTTACTGGCGTCATACCATCCATCGAACCAGAACACGCAGACCGGAAAACTGACGCGGAAAATGTTTATGGAAATCTTTCAAGAGGCGGCAAAATTTGCCGATAGGTAAAGTGAGGCGCCGCTCGTGCCGGTTCGCCCGACCGTCCCTCTTTTGAGGGTATAGCTGAGAAGCTTGGTCACGAACCGGAGCGGCGCCACTTTTGTTTTGGGTGGGGCGGACTCTCCTGTCCGCCGCTTTTGACTCTGATCCTGATCGCGCAGTCTCTGCGTTCGACCTCTAAAAAATCAAAATCAACTTCAGAGGCGGCGGACAAGAGTGTCCGCCCCACTACTCCTACTTCACCTTTGTGACGGTCACTTGCAGCTGAAATTGGCGCTTGGAGTCCGGGTCGTCGGCTGTTCCGAGTATGGTCAACTTTCCTAGAGTCACGACGGTCGCGGATTGGATGGCGAGTTGGCGCAGCACTTGATTTCCGGCGTATCCATTGTGGTTGTCGGTTCCGGAACCGGGTACGACGCTGCTAAGCTCGGCCTTCGCATCTAAACTAAGCTCGGTTTCGTCCTCCAGAAGGTGATACCAGATGCTGGTGCCGACGTCGATGTACGCGAATTTGCCCGTCTCTGTTTCCACCGGCACCTTCGACCCGATCGTAATTCTCTTTACGCCGCCCAGGTCGCGAATGTAACTGGGGTCGTTTCTCCGTTCTGCGATCGCGTCCGTCGAGTACTGGCGAGCGTTGATTTTTTTTCCGTCCTCGAGTTCATTCAAAGTAAAGTCCAGGTGATACGCTGACAGCGGCGGTCGCGGCTCGGGCGGTTTGGGTGAACCGTTTTCTTGTGCCAGAACAGTTTTCGCTGCCGGGCTGAGCATGAGTGCAAGCGTCATCAAGACCAAAGGTACGATTTTTCTACGCATGTAAAGTTCCTCCTAGAGTTGGACAATCAAGAGTTGGGCTATTCTGTCTTTTCATGATCTTGTGGCTTGGTTTGCGTCGCCGCCAGGGCGTACATCTCTAGCTCCTCCCGTTGCGCGAGCGCGGTCTGCGCCTCGGCGACGCGGGCTGCTTCCGCGGGAGAACGCCCAACATAATCCAGCAGAATTTTTTCCTGATCGGTCAGCGGCCGGGGCGATGGGAATTGGTCGAGCCTGGGGCTATCTGAGGCGACGACTTCGGGTTGCGCAGGATGCATCGTTGCCTTGTACGCGGCAACAGGCTGATGAGGGCCGGGCTGATTTCCGCGCATTTGTTTTCCGACGCCGTTCGATGCAACCTGTGTTGCGGGCATTTGTGCGCTTTGCGGTGTTGGCGAGGGATGAAGCCTTACCGCAGGGTGGGCCGGCTTGCTCGATCGCCATGCCGGCGCGACTGCTACGACGATAACCGCTGCCAACGCTCCTGCCAGACTCCAGCGCCACCAGGCGCGATCCGGAGCTGGCGAGCGCTCGGCTCGCAGGTTGGCGAGGACTCGATCTTCGAGTCCTGCTCGAGGTTCGACGGCTGCGTACTTGGCTAGAGCCGCATCGAGCCTACTGTCGAGTTCGTCTTGTTTTCTGTCTGCCATGTTTAACCTCTGCTTCGTGCTGATGTGGACGCGAGTTTGTCGCGCAGAATCTGGCGTGCACGGAAGACTCGTGAACGCACTGCCGCCTCGTTGATGCACAGCGTGCCCGCGACTTCTCTGGGCGACATTTCTTCGATCGTCGACAAAATCAGTGGAGCTCGCAGCTTTTCGGGAAGAGCTGAGATCATTCTTTCCAAAGCTACACTCAGCTGGGCGCCGTGCACGGTCTGATCGGCCGTAGCGTCGGACGACGCAACTTCAGCGAGCGGCTTCTCCGGATCTTCCAACGGAATTTCGCGGATGCGGCCACGCTGGCGGCTGCGGTCGACGGCGACGCGCCATGCGATTCGCGCCAGCCATGTTTTTCGGTCTTCGACGGCCGCGAGTTTAGAGTTGTAGCGCAGTACTCGCATGAAGGTTTCCTGAGTTGCATCTTCGGCGTCGTGATGGCTGCGCAGCACGGCGTAGGCGATGCGGTAGACCAGTCGCGAGTGCTCTCGAACCAGCGCTTCCAGCGCTGCTTCGCTCTCCACCTGGCTGCGCTCGACTTGGCTCCGCTCGTCCTTGCTGCGATCGCCTTTGCCGCGCTCGACCGTCGTCGCTCCGCTCAGGATCGCCTCTCCTGCCAGCACTTGTCTGCCCTCATTCATAAAGACCGGCCTGCGGCCGATTTGTTCAGGAATTTCTGGAAGGAGAACGGTTGTAGAAGAACTACTTGCACGGGTCCCACATAGGGCTAGAAGCCCACCATCACCGGTTCTGGCTCCAGGCGGACGGCCCAGATTTCCTCGATGCGCTGCTGGATCTGATCTTTCAAAGCCAGCACCTCGGCTGCGGTGGCTCCGCCACGATTGACGATGGCTAAGGCGTGTTTGCTCGAGATGCCGACGTGGCCGAAGCCGTAGCCGCGGGCGAATCCGGATTTTTCGACCAGCCAGGCGGCGGAAACTTTCCGGTTCTTCTCGAGTGCGGGATAACTGGGCACGGTGAATCCTTTGGCCGCGGCGCGCTTCTCAAGATCTGCATGCTGCTGTTCGGTGAGGACGGGATTCTTGAAGAATGATCCGGCGCTCTGGCAATCGGGATCGCCGGGGACGATCAGCATGCCTTTGCGGGCACGAATGTGGCGCACTGCTTCGCGCGTCTCGGCGAGATTGGGACGGGTCTCGCGGCCTTCGAAATGGCGTTGCAGGTCGGCATATTCGAGGTGTGGCTCGCCGCCGGGGGTGAGCGCGTAGGCGACGCGGAGAATGATGAAGCGCCCGCGCTCGCTGGTGTTGAAAATGCTGGAGCGATAGTTGAAGCCGCAGGCCTCGTGGCACAGCTCGCGGATCTGGGCGTCTTTGCGGTCGAATGCCTCGACCGACGCGATGGTTTGGGAAACTTCCTGTCCGTAGGCGCCGACATTTTGCACGGGCGTGCCGCCGACGCTGCCGGGAATTCCACTCAGACACTCGACGCCCGCGCAGTGCGCCAGGACGGCCTGCGACACGAAGCGGTCCCAGGGTTCGCCGGCGCCGACGTCGAAGATCACTTTCCCGTCTTCTTCGGCCGGGCGGCGGTCTATACCAGGAATGGAGACTTTCAAGACCAGGCCGGGCCAGCCGGAATCGGACACGACCAGGTTGCTTCCGCCGCCGAGTACAAAAAGAGGCAAGCTCTTCGACTCTGCGAAAGCGACCGCTTCCTGCACGTCGGCGGCTGAGTTCGCTTCGACGAAGAAGCGGGCGGGGCCTCCCAGGCGGAAGGTGGTCAGCGGGGCGAGAAGAATATTTTCCTGCAGCTGCATGGGTGCTGGCTTTGACTATACAACTGCCGCATCCTTTCTAGATTGTCATCCGGAGCGCAGTGACTGCTTCGCGAATTCGAAGCGGCGCGGAGTCGAAGGATACCTCGCGCCTAACGTACATCCGTCGAGCTTGTGGACCCTTCTGCGGGTAGGGATCTTTCGACTGCGTTGCCGTTTTTGCTTTGCAAACGGCAACTTCGCTCAAGATGACAAGGAATAGGAGACAGGGGCGTTACAATAGGTCCAGAGGAATTACTGACATGCCGATGTATCCGGAAATTATGGTTATCCCGATGCGCGAGGAACTGACGCGTCTGGGAATTGAAGAACTGCGCACGCCCGAAGAAGTGGACCAGGCGCTCAAGAATCACGCGGGCACGACGATGGTGGTCGTCAACTCGATTTGCGGATGCGCGGCGGGGCGCATGCGTCCGGCGGTTCGCATGGCGATGCAGAATTCAGTTCTGCCCGACCATGCTTATTCTGTGTTCGCGGGGCAGGAAAAAGAAGCGACCGACCGCGCTCGAAGTTATTTCACAGGACAGCTGCCGTCTTCCCCGTCGATAGGGATTCTCCGCGACGGGCAACTGGTTTACCTGATGCCGCGCGCCGACATTGAGCGGCGCGAAGCTCCGGCAATTGCTGGCGATCTGAAGGCGGCGTTTGACAAGCTTTGCGTGAAGCCTGCCACGGTTTAGCCTTCGTTCGTTTCTTGTCATTGCGCGGAGCCGCGCTACGCTTGGAATGACAAAGGCTTTCTTGGAATGATCGCTACGGTTTTTTCTTTGCGCTGGCCATGAACGCTTTCACCACGATCGCGTTCGGCTGCATGCCTACCGGGATCAAGGTCAGCAGCGAATACTCGGTCGGTTCCAACTTGCGCGGCTGGCGTTTCTGGATCACAGTCACATCTCCCGACTGCGTGTCGACGACCAGCAGATAATTTTGATCAGGCGTGAGCGCGAGTCCGTCGGGACGGCTTCCGACCGTCAACGTCGCGATGCGACGGCCTATATCAATGTCATAGACGGCAACGCTGTTCGAGCCAAAGTTGGTGACGTAGAGCCGCGAGTTGTCGAGCGTAACCGCGCCGCGCGAGGGGTGCTGGCCGATTTCAAGGCTGCTGCCGACTTCGTCGTTGCCGGTTTCGATGACTGAGATGCTGTCGGAGTCGAAATTGCACACAATCATTTCGCCGCCATCGGGCTTGAGGGTGAGGCTGACGGGGGTGCGTCCGACGTCGAGCAGCGCCAGCAGCCGGTCTTCTTTGTGGGTGGCAAGTTGCGCATCGCTTCTCAATTGAATCGAGGCGACCTGCGATGATCCGGAGCAGGCAACGAAGGCCTTGCTAGAGTCGGGCAGGATCGCGATTTCTTCCGGTTGCTGGCAGACTGGAATGGTGGCGCGGACGCGCAGTAGCTTGGCGTCGATCACGGTCACGGTGTTGTCGCCGCGATTGCTGACCACGACGGTTGAACCGTCGGGCGAAACCCGCGCCAGGCCCGGCGAGGCGCCCACGCGCAGGTTGCCAATCACCATGCGCTTCTCGAGATCGATTACGCTGACATTCGACGAGCCGGAGTTGGCTACGTAGGCGCGCTTGCCGTCCTCCGCCACGTCGATGAAGTAAGGGCGTCCGTGCACGCCAATCGTGGCCACGACCGTGTTGGTCTCGGCGTCGATGACGCTGAGGTTGTTCGATCCGGTGTTGACCACATAAATTTCATTCTTCTTGCTGTTGGCCGCGATGCCGGTAGGCTCGCTACCGACGGGGATGGTCTTGGCCAGGGCGAACGTGCGCACGTCAATCACACTGACCGTGTTGCTCTTGCCGTTGGTGACGTAGGCGTACTCGCGGTAGAGGGGCCCGTAGTCGGGCAGGGCCTGCTCGCGGAAGTACCACCAGCCGAGTCCGCCGATGATCGGAATCAGAACTGCGATGACGAGGAGTTTTCGCAAGATGACGTGGTGGACTGAAGAAGGAAGCTTATCAAAGCACGACGGTGTGCGCTCGTTGGGTTGAAATCAAGGGTTCCGCGTGTTGTAGAGGAATTGGTAACGAAGCTTTAGATTCGGGCCAGTGAATTCCTTGGGCAGTGCTGCGAATGGGGTTGCAGCTCTGATGCCGTCCCATGCTGCTCGATCCAACGCGTAGTCTCCGGAGCCCGAAACCAGCTTCATCGCGGAGATTCGGCCGTCCGGAAAGATCGCTAACTCAATCGTGACTTTGCCCTTCATCTTGCGCGCGTACGCCGGGGTCGAGCGGTTCCAACTGCGGCGTATATCTGACCAAACCTTCTCTAAGTAGGGGCGGAAATCCACCCCCGACGTGCTATTGAGGATTTCGACGGCTCCTGCCTTGCCGTCCGCACCATAGAGAGTCTCGACAGTCGCGTCCCTCGGGTGATCGTCAGTCAGGTCATGAGCTGCCGCCTTCGCGGCATCCTGGATGGATTGGCCCGGGCTGGTGGGCGGGGGGAGCGGCTTCGTGTCCTGTGCGGCGAGAAGCGCGCACGACAGCAGCGCGATCAGAATAGCTACCATCTTAAATACAGTGGGCCGAGACTGAATCATCGCGGTCTCCAGTGAAAATCTAATTTGTAAGTCAGCGCAACATCCCCTCATCTCACAAAAAGCACGGGGATACAGGCGCCAGCAAAGTAGAACATTACCAGAGGGGGCTCCCGGCTAGTGGTTATCGTATAACTGGAACTGGACCTCGACGGCTATTGCCACCATCACCGGATTTCCATCTTTAGTTCCTGGCTCGAATTTCCAGGTAGTGATGGTTTCGATCGCTTTCTGCGCGAGATCGAGAGCAGAGGCGCACTCCACCTTGAGGTCACGAGGCTTGCCGTCGACTCCTACGATCAGGGAAATGGTTACTGTGCCTCGCTCGCCGGTTTTGCGTGCTGTCTCTGGGAAATCGGGCTCAGGCGAATAGATCGCCTTGGGGGCAAGGATTCCCGGTTCCGACGCGCGGTGGACCTCCGGGCCCAGGTCCTGCCGATACGGTATTGCGGGCGAGGGAATCGGCGGGGTTTCGGGCGGAGGCGATTCAAGTTCTACGTCGCCGTTTGCCTCTCGCAACATTGGGTTGAATCGAACGTGGATTTTGTAAGTTGTCTCAACGGGGTCTCCCTTTCTCAGTTCGGGATGAAAGCGCCACTTCCGAATCGCCGCGACCGCGTTTTCAGAGAACTCGGAGTTGTTGCCACTCAGAACAGCAATATCCTTCGTTTTACCGTCAGGTGCGACCACTGCCCGCAGCTCAACTTTGCCCTCGATTCCGTTGCGAAGGGCTTCTTTCGGATATTTGGGGTGGACCATGTTGTCGGGGTAGTGGGAAGCGTCTTCCGGGGGTTGAGTGCAGGGCGGAATATCGGTTTGTGAGGTGCTCTGGCCCGCGGCCGGCAGCACCATGCCACAGACCATCACGATGGCGATGCCGATCTTCGTCACGATTCCAATTCCTTCGAGCAGGCTCGTAAGGAGTAAGGATGGTCAGGATTCAATTTTGGGATGCCCGGGCGCTCGAGATATGGGCACCGGGTTTGGGATCAGTTATGCTGCTGCAGCCGGAAATCGACCTCAACCGGGACCTCGACGGAAACAGGCTTTCCATCTTTCGTCGCGGGCTCGAATTTCCATTTGCTTACCGCCTCAACGGCTTTTTCGTCGAGGCCGTAGCCTTGGCTTTGTACGACACGTACCTGCACCGCTTTGCCGGCTGACGTGACAATCAGGTCGAGCACTACCGTACCTTGAACTTTTTGTCTTCTCGCTTCCTCGCTGAACTCTGGCGCCGGTGAATAGATCGCCCGCGGCGGCTTCACGCCGTCACGTAGCTTGTAGACGGGCTCGGTTACGCCGTTGACTACGACCGTCGATGGTGGTGGCGGTGCTTTCGCTGGTTCCTCTTGAGCGGTGAGAACGGCCACACACAACAGAAGCAGGAGGGCGCCGGGTCCTGAAAGATTCCAGGCTATGTTTTTGCAGGCGTTCATTTTGGCCTCCAGAATGAAATACGGGGCCTACTTGCTGACTGCGACCGTTTCCCGCGCGCTGATTGCGGGCACAGTTCTGCCCACGACCGCGGCGATCTGGCGGACTTGCAGCATCAACTCGTCGAACTGATCGGGGAATAAGGACTGCGGACCGTCGGACATAGCCTGATCGGGCTGGTTGTGCACTTCAACCATTAATCCGTCGGCGCCGACGGCGACTGCGGCGCGCGAAAGTGGAGTCACTTTATTTCGTTTTCCCGTCCCGTGGCTGGGATCGACCAGAATCGGCAGATGGCTCAGCCGCTGCACCGCCGGCACTACGCTCAGGTCGAGCGTGTTGCGGGTGTGGTCGGCGAAGGTGCGCACGCCGCGTTCGCAAAGCGCGACGTTGTAATTGCCTTCGCTCAGGATGTATTCCGCCGCCATCAGGAATTCTTCCAGCGTGGCCGACATGCCACGCTTCAGTAGAACGGGCTTGCGGGCTCTTCCTGCACGCTTCAGCAAAGAAAAATTTTGCATGTTGCGGGCGCCGATCTGAATGACGTCGGCATATTCTTCGACCAGGTCGAGCGACTCATTGTCGATGGCCTCGGTAATGATCTTCATGCCAAACTGCTGGCGGATTTCGGCCATGATGCGCAGACCTTCTTCGCCCAGTCCCTGAAACGAGTAGGGAGAAGTGCGCGGCTTGTAGGCGCCGCCGCGGAAAAACTGGGCTCCGGCGCGATGCACGCGCTCGGCCACCGCGAAGGCCTGGTCGTGATTCTCGATGGCGCACGGTCCGGCAACGATCGCGAGGCCGGGCCCACCGATGGTGGCAGCCGTGCCGGGGAAAGTGATGACCGTGTTGTCTTCTTTGACGTCGCGGCTGACCAGCTTATAAGGCTTTGAAACCTGGATGACTTCCTGCACGCCGGGCATTTCTTCGAGCGTGCCCTGTTCGACTTCGCCCTTGTTGCCGGTAATGCCGATGGCGGTGCGCGTTGCTCCCGGCATGGCATGCGCGCGATAGCCGAGCTTCTCGATTTTCTGGCAAACGGCGCGGACCTGTTCTTCGGTTGCCTGCGCCTTCATGACGACGAGCATAAGTTCACCCTGGGAATTGCCGGTGTAAAGTGCCTGTGGAGACGGGCGAGTCGCCCGTCCGTCGAGCGCAGCTCGACTTTTGAACGCAGCCGCAGGAGAAGCCGCTTCCCTTCAAGTCTACCGTTGCGTGCGGCTGCACCGCAAATGTGGCGAGGACTGGGCTGGTTCGGCAACGTTGGCGCAGATCAGCAGGTTCCTCCACTACGCTCGCTTCACTCGCCCCGGTCAATGACAAGGCTTGATAATGGCATCAGCTTCGAGCCACTCCGCGTAGCCTACTGGTTTGACGCAGGGCGGCGAAAACTGGATAGTGTGGTCGACGCCTATGCCCGATCCTGACTCGCCCAAGACTGATGTATCGAAAGCTGGCCTCTCGAAACATGATCTGCAAAAGAAAGTCGGAAGTCTGGCCCGGTCTGCGGAGTCGCGTCTGAACGAACTGCTCCAGTACAAGCAACTCAAAAAAGAACAATGGCTGATGCGACTATCAGTGAACGGGCAGGCGCGCGGCTGGGAGCCTCTTACCAGCGACACGACGCAGAACGATGCCCTGATCAAAGAAAGGATTGCAGGCAGCGAAAAGCCGGTCACCGAATTGTTGCTGGCGTTCGCAGGAATGGTCGAGTGGAGGGGAAGCCGGCGGTTCATGGCTTATCTGCAATACTTCGAGTCAGAATGCGAGCAGGGACTCTTATGCCTTCGCCATTTGAAGGATGGAGTGCCGGAGGGAATATTCGAAGCTTTCGGCGGTTTCCTGATCGCGGGCGTTTGTAAGAATATTTGGATTTGAAGCAAAGCCGCTTCGCGCATCCAGTGCCGACCCGCGGCATTTATGCGCTGGATTAGCCGGAAAACAGAATCGGTCGAAGAGAAGTTGCAAGCAACGTCTCTACGGCCGATACTCTCCTGCATGAAGCTATACCGTTGCCGACACAGCGTTGTGGCCGAGGATGCCGGTGGCCTTTACTTGTTAAATATCTCCTCCTGGGACGAATTGTTAGCGCGCGAAGATCTGCACGACTATCTTGCGGGCGTGATTCGTAAAACGAAGCCGGCAGATGGCGTGACGCCGCACGACGTACTGCCACCAATCGCCAGCCAGGAGGTCTGGGCGGCTGGGGTTACCTACTATCGCAGCCGCAATGCGCGCATGGAAGAATCCAAGAGCGCGGGCGGCGGAGATTTCTACGACCGTGTTTATCAGGCAGCGCGACCGGAGTTGTTCTTCAAAGCGACGCCGCATCGGGTGGTGGGCCCGGACGCCAAAGTTGCGATTCGCGACGATGCTTCCTGGTCGGTGCCCGAGCCGGAGTTAACTCTGTTCGTCACACCTGGCGGCAAGATTGCCGGTTACACCATCGGCAACGACATGAGTTCGCGCGACATCGAAGGGGAAAACCCGCTCTATCTTCCGCAGGCCAAAGTGTACAACCGCAGTTGCGCGCTCGGGCCCTGTTTGCTGATTCAGGATGAGCCGTTGCCCGCCGCTACTGAAATTGCGCTGGAGATTCGCCGCGCGGGCGCGGTGGCATTTTCTGGCGCAACTACGCTCAAAGAAATGAAGCGGAAGCCGGAGGAACTGGCGGAGTATCTCTACCGCAACAACAGTTTTCCGCACGGGTGCTTTCTTCTGACTGGCACGGGCGTCGTGCCTCCGGACGGCTTTTCGTTGAAACCCGGCGACGAGATCCGCATCACCATTTCGCCGATTGGCATTCTAGTAAATACGGTTGGATGAAAGCCGGAGGGATGCGGCGGGCTGTATCGCTGCCGGCCCAGGATTTTCTCGTGCGGCGTGTAAAATGGAGGACTATCTATCGGTAGCTTCTTGCTATGGCGAGTAGCGAAAAAACTATTAACGGCGTAAGTAACGGATCCGAATCTGCGGTTCCCGGCCGTCCCAACGACGAGCGCTACGATCCGCAGCGCGTCGAGACTAAGTGGTCCGAGCGCTGGCAGCAGGACCCGGCGCTCTATGCCGCTGAGGCCAACTCGGCGAAAAAGAAATACTACGTGCTCGAGATGCTGCCCTATCCCTCGGGCGCGCTGCACATGGGACACGTGCGCAATTACTCGATCGGCGACGCGCTCGCGCGTTACATGTGGATGAACGGCTACAACGTGCTTCATCCCATGGGCTGGGATTCGTTCGGCTTGCCGGCGGAAAACGCGGCCATCGCGAACAACACGCCGCCGCGCGAGTGGACCCTGCGCAACATCGCCAACATGAAGGCGCAAATGAAGCGCCTCGGCTTTGCCTATGACTGGTCGCGCGAGGTTACGACTTGTCTTCCGGAATATTACCGCTGGAACCAGTGGTTCTTTCTCAAGCTCTTCGAGCGGGGGTTGGCGTATCGCAAAAAGAGCAAAGTGAACTGGTGTCCGAAGTGCGCGACCGTGCTGGCGAATGAGCAGGTCGTAGACGGCTGTTGCTGGCGGCACGAAGACACGTTGGTCGAGCAGCGCGAGTTGGAGCAGTGGTTCGTGCGCACCACGAATTATGCCGAGGAGTTGCTTGCTGGTTTGGACACACTGGAAGGCTGGCCGGAAAAAGTCCGCACCATGCAGCGCAACTGGATCGGTCGCAGCGAAGGCACGCTGGTCGACTTCAAACTCGACTACGCGGAAAACCATACCGGGTTCGGGCCGGCGGGTTCGACCATCCCGGTCTTCACCACCCGTGTGGATACGATTTTCGGCGCGACTTCAGTGCAACTGGCGCCCGAGCATCCGATCGTGAAAGACCTGGTGGCGGCAGACCATGCCTTACGGGTGAAAGTCGATCAGCTCATTGCCGAGCAACGCACGGCCAGAGAAGCTGGAGACATCGGCGAGATTGAAAAGCATGGCGTCTTCACCGGGCGCTACGCGATTAATCCGTTCAACAGCGAGCGGCTTCCGGTATGGGTGGCGAACTATATTTTGATGGACTACGGAACCGGCGCGATCATGAGCGTGCCCGCACACGACGAGCGCGATTACGAATTTGCCAAGAAGTACAATCTCGAGATCCGCCTAGTCGTGTTGCCGATCACGAACGATCCCGAAGAGACCGTCGCCGAACCGCACCTTCCGTTCGTCGCGCACGAAGGCATGTTGATCAACTCCGGTCGATACAGCAGCATGACTTGCGACGAAGCGATCAAAGCAATGTCCGCGTACGCCGAAGAAAATAAATTCGGCAAAGCTACCGTCACTTATCGGTTGAAAGACTGGGGAATTTCGCGGCAGCGCTATTGGGGCACACCCATTCCAATGCTTTATTGCGAGAAGGATGGCATCGTTGCCGTGCCCGAAAAAGATTTGCCGGTCATCTTGCCGGAGAATGTTGACATCACGCTCACGGGTGGATCGCCGTTAGTGAAACTTCCCGAATTCGTCAACACGACTTGCCCCAAGTGTGGCGGCCCGGCTCGGCGCGAGACCGACACCATGGACACCTTCGTCGATTCGTCCTGGTACTTCTATCGCTACACTGATGCCCGCAACGAGCGCGCACCTTTTGACGGGAAAAAGGCGCAATACTGGTTTGGCGATCGAGGGATCGACCAGTACATCGGCGGGGTCGAGCACGCGATTTTGCATTTAATCTATTCGCGCTTCTGGACGCGATTCATGCGCGACCTCCACATGATCACCAACGACGAGCCGGTCGAGCGTTTGTTCACGCAGGGCATGGTAATTAAAGACGGCGCCAAGATGTCAAAGAGTCTGGGCAATGTGGTTTCGCCGGACGAGATGGTCGCGCGCTACGGCGCCGACGCGGCGCGCCTGAACAGTTTGTTTGCCGCGCCGCCCGACCGCGATCTCGACTGGCAGGATTCGGGCGTGGAAGGCATTCAGCGTTTCTTGGGGCGCGTGTACCGGTTCGTGGTTAGGCATGCGCGGCCAGAGGATCCGGATTGGCGTAACCCCGCCCCCGCCGAGTTGCCGCCGCCGGCACGCGCCATTCAGCGCAAATTGCATCAGACCATCAAACGCGTCAGCGACGAATACCAGGGGCGCTGGCATTTCAACACCTGCGTCTCGGCCATCATGGAGTTGGTCAACGTGTTGTACGGCGCGGAAGAAGCGATTGCGCGGAACGAAGTTCCAGCTCCATTCTTGGCTGACGTCCAGCGCAATCTCGTGTTGTTGCTCGCGCCGTTCGCGCCGTATCTCGCGCACGAGCTCTGGGAAATGCTCGGCGAAAAGAGCAACCTGCTCAAGGCTCCATGGCCGAAGTTTGACGCCGAGTTGGCTAAGGAAGAGGAACTCGAAATTCCGGTGCAGATCAACGGCAAGCTGCGCAGCCGCGTGGTTGTGCCCGCCGACGCCACGGAAGAAACGGTGGTCGCTCGCGCGCTCGCCGATGAGAAGGTGCAGGCGGCAATCGCAGGAAAGCAGATCGTAAAAAAAATATACGTTCCGGGCAAGCTCCTCAACATCGTGGTGAAGTAGTGTCTATTAGGTTGTCATCCTGAGAGGAGTGGTTGCTTCGCAAACGCGAAGCAGCCACGCAGTCGAAGAGCCTGCCCTGAGCGAAGCCGAAGGGATCCCTTTCAATCTGCAGCGCTCGGTGGCCCGTGAGGCATTCTCACGATGAGGACTCTGAGTTCCCAGTCAGGAGGAACTCCTTGATGAGTGGCAGGCGTAGTAATGGAGTAGGGATCCTTCGACTCCGCATCGTCTCCACTTCGTGGAGCGGATGCTGCGCTCAGGATGACAAGTGACGGCGGGTGAAGATGGAGGACGGTGAATGAGTTATCCTGATCGGGATGGCCATCTCTCCAACATTTGAAGGTTTCCGCGCGGCGTTCCGGCGGCCCTCGCTGACGCTGGCGGAGATTATGTGGCGCTGGACGGTCGGTGCGACGGCTGCCGCATTGTTGTTGTTTGGCCTGTTCGAATATCTCGGCACGCTGCCGGTCACTAACGGCGAACTTCTTTTTCTGAGGACGCGGCAGCCCTACCTTGTCGGAGAGGCGATTGCCCACATTCTTCGCGGGAGTTTGAACCGCGTCGTTACGGCAGGGATGCTCGCAGCATCCCTGCTGGCGGCGCTTTGGATCGTCGCCGCCTCGGCCGGCCGCATCGCGACCGTGCGGGCGCTGCTGGATTATTTTCGTCGAGACGAGGCCGCCGCCTCCGGGGGCGGGGTTGGAAATGATGGCGAGAGAGACATAGCGAGCAACGTCTCCACGAAGGCGTTGGTTCGACTCAATTTTCTGCGCGCCGCAGTGGCGCTGGCGGCGGTGTTCGGATTCTTCGGGGCCGCGATTCTTGCCGGCTTCGCCTCGCCTGAGGCTCACCCTCGGCCGGCACTCGCTTTTTTTCTTTTTCTGCCGCTGGCCGCACTGATCTGCCTGGCTTGGGGAGCGCTCAACTGGGTGCTGTCGCTCGCCGGCATGTTTGCCGTGCGCGATGGAGAGGACACCGTGGAGGCGATCTCGGCAGCAGTGTCTCTGTGCCGCGAGCGCACGGGGCCTGTTGTCGCCGTCAGTTTCTGGACGGCGCTGGCGCACACGGTTGCTTTTGTCGGAGCGACTTCGGTCGCTTCTGTGCCTCTGGGGTTCGCTGCGGTGCTACCATGGCGGCCTGTAGTATTCGCGGTGCTGCTGGTAACGCTAGCTTATTTCGTGTTCGTCGATTGGATCTACATGGCGCGGCTGGCGGGATATGTTTGCATTGCGGAGATGCCGGAGGCCGCATTCGCCCCGCTTCCGCCTCCGCCCCAGCCCGTGCCTCCGCCGATTGCCGGGCCGCCGGTTGAGGCGACTGTCGACCGCGACGAACCGATATTGAGCGACTTGCCGAACCTTGCCGTGGAGACTTAGCGGGCTGCGCTCCTACATGCGACATCTCGAATCACGGCGAGAGATACGTTGCCGGCAACGTCTCTACGAAATAGTTACGCTGCGCGTCCGGCAGGTAACTTTACACGCTCTCTCTGAATTTGAGAAACTCATCTGTGGAAACCAAATCCCCGCAAAATCCAGTTTCAGTGGGCCAAAGCATCGTAATCCTCGACTTTGGCGCGCAGTATACCCAGCTTATCGCTCGGCGCATTCGCGAACAGAATGTTTTTTCTGTCGTGCTGCCTTGTACGGCCAAGCTTGACGAGGTCAAGAGCTATGCGCCCGCAGGCATTGTCCTGTCGGGAGCGCCATGGTCGGTTTATGACAAAGACGCGCCGCCGGCCGATGCGCGCGTGTTCGAGCTCGGCCTGCCCGTGCTTGGCATCTGCTACGGGCTGCAGTTCATGGTGCACACGCTCGGCGGCAAGGTGCGGCCGGCCGACAAGCGCGAGTATGGGCACGCGGAAATCGATATTGTTTCGGATTCGATTCTGTTTCAGGGACTGGCGAAAAAACTGGCCGTGTGGATGTCCCACGGCGACGAAGCGTTGGAACTGCCTCCGGGCTTCGAGCTGATGGCGAAGACGCACTACGCGGTCGCGGGAATTCAGAATACGGCCAAGCGATGGTATGCGGTGCAGTTTCATCCCGAAGTGCACCACACGCCACAAGGCACGCAGATTCTGCGCAATTTTATCTTTCAGATTTGTGGCGCGAAGCCCACATGGACCGCGCAGCGCTTCATTGATTCGACCGTCGAGCAGGTGAAACAGCAGGTGGGCAGCGGGCGGGCGATCTGCGCCCTTTCGGGCGGCGTGGATTCATCGGTCGCGGCCGTGCTGGTCGATCGCGCGCTGCGCGATGGCAAGGGTAAGTCCCGACTAACTTGCGTCTTCGTGAACAACGGCGTGCTGCGTAAGAACGAATTCGAGAAAGTGCAGAAGGCGCTGCGCGACAAGTTGAACCTGAATCTGGACGCGGTGATGCGACGGAGCGTTTTCTCAAAAAACTGAAAGGTGTGGATGATCCCGAGAAGAAGCGCAAGATCATCGGCAACGAATTTATCAAAGTATTCGAGAAAGAAGCTCTGCGCATCGAGAAATCGAAGGCAAAGTAAAGTGGCTGGTGCAGGGCACGCTGTATCCCGACGTGATCGAATCGCGTTCGGTGCGCGGGCCGTCGCAGGTGATCAAGTCACATCACAACGTAGGCGGCCTGCCCGAGAAGATGAAGCTCAAGCTGATCGAGCCACTGAAAGATCTGTTCAAAGATGAAGTCCGCAAGATCGGGCGCGATCTCGGCCTGCCCGAAGAAATCCTGCAGCGGCAGCCGTTCCCTGGGCCTGGGCTCGCGGTGCGCGTGTTGGGTGAAGTGACACCCGCGCGGCTGGCGATCCTGCGCGAGTGCGATGACATTGTAGTCGGCGAAATCAAAGAGGCCGGGCTCTACACCAAAATCTGGCAGTCGTTTGCTGTGCTGCTGCCAGTGATGTCGGTGGGCGTGATGGGCGACATGCGGACGTATGCTTACACGTGCGCGATCCGCGCCGTGAGTTCCGAAGACGGCATGACGGCCGACTGGGTCGCGCTGCCACACGAAGTACTGAAGACGATCTCGACGCGCATTGTGAATGAAGTGAAGGGCGTGAACCGCGTTGTGTATGACGTGACGTCGAAGCCGCCGGGCACGATTGAGTGGGAGTAGAAACAGCTTCTAGCTGGCTCCTAGCTTAATCGACGATTAATCGGTCGCAACCACGGACTCCGCCGCTATCGCTCTACTCCTGCCGCAGGGCGTTCATAGGATCCACGCGCGCGGCCCGCCTTGCCGGGATGTAGGCTGCCAGCATGGCGACCGCGAAAACAATCAGCGGAACGATCAAGTAAAGTTGCGGCTCGTGCACGCGAAGATCAAAGAAGATCGCAGAGAAGATTCGCGGCAGCGCCAGGGCGATCACGAATCCAATGGCTCCGCCAATCGCGGCCATTTTCATGCCTTCTCGAAGAACCATGCGCAGCACGTCCTGACCTCTGGCTCCCAGAGCCATGCGGATGCCGATTTCGTGAGTCCGCTGGCCCACCGAGTACGCGATGAGTCCGTAGATTGCGATTGCGGCGAGAATGAGCGCCAGCACAGCGAAGACCGCGAGGATGCGCACGAAAAACGAATCGCTACCGCGCTGGCGGTCGAGCACTGGCGCCACCTCACCCTGCGATTTCGGCGGAATGGGTGCAACTTGCACGCCATACGCCAGTGCATGCCAAGTCCGTTCCTGCCAATGGGGCAGCGGGGGAGGATGTGGTGGTGCGGCCAAGCAGCGCGTCCACTCCCGGACCACGTTGTCCAGAAACGAACAACGAAACAATCAATGTTTCGGAGTTGTTGGAAGACAGACGAGTGTGAAGCTGGCGAATCCGAGATTCGGCTACTCGTCCCGGTGGACAGTTTCCATCGAGAAGGCGGGCAGGCAGACGGCGATGTATTCGGCGCCGCCTTCCTGGGGAGTCGAGTAGCGGATCCATTCGCCGGCGTGGGCGATTACGGCTTGCCCGGCGGGGATGTCGAGGGAGCCGACGGTTCCGTTTGCACTTTTGTGCTCGACCCGCAGCAGTCCTTTTAGCACGATGGTGAACTCGTCGAACTCAGGAGTCTGCCCGGGTTCGACCCAGCCTTGCGGGCTGCGCATGTGGGCGATGCTGGCGCCGGTTGTTTTCGAATTGACGCGGCCGATGTATTCGTCGATGAGTTTGGGCTTGTTGCCGGCGGACTGAATGCGTGTGGGCTGCGGGATAAGTGTGGGCATGGTTCGGCTCGGTTTCTGGTTAAGAGTACAACAAAAGCTTTCCAGAGGAATTTAGGAAGAGGTCGTGGAGCTACGCGCGCAGATGCGTGGCTGCCTCGCGTCGCGAGGCAGCCACTTCGCTCAGGATGACAAGTAATCGCGACTACGGCGCGTTGGGCGGGATGCCGGGAATGATCGAGGGCGATGTGCCGGGTGCGGTGGCGGGACTGGGTGAGAAGCCGGTGTCCGGTGGCGGCGTGGGTACCGGCCGCGGCCAGACAGGCTGGATCGCCACCGGTGGGTGTCCAAATTTTTGGACTGCGTCGGAGACCCGATTCTGCTCCAGCCGTAACGGTTGCGTGAGCACCATGTCGACCGGCGAACCTGCGTCCATAAAAAAGTGATGCGAACTTGACAGCATGACTAAGGACGCCACCGCTCCGACCGCGACGCCAATACCCGCTCCCATTGCCGTATCCATCCCCTGGGTGCCGAAGACGGGCGTGGTGGTCGTGGTGCAGTAAGGCGGTGGTCCGACGCAGCCGGGAGGGAAATTGGAGGTCACGGAGGAAGCCGGCTTCCCGGCCGAGTGGCCGATGAGCGCGCCCAATCCAGCTCCGGCCGCGGGCAGCGCAAAGAACCCTATCATTCCCTTCTGGCCCGGATCTTTCACGGCATAGCCCTCAGTGCCTACCAACGTTACCGGCCCGGACATGGGTGCGACATAGCCGTCCGCGAAAGTGATCGACATGGATTGCAGATGAAGCTCGGCGCGTCCCATGGACCTCAGTTCGAGCTTGTCGACCTTGCCAGTCACAAACGTGCCGGGCGGAATCTGCATCTCGGTGCCCGAGTTTACGGGGGAAATAATCTGGGCATAGATTTCGTCGCCGTGGTGAATGTAGCGGCTCTGGACTGGATGGGTCAGAACCAGAGCGATCCTGGTGCCGGCGGGAATTACTTCGGCGGAGGCCGGAGGTGCCGCCGAGGCTTGCATGGTTTGAGCGTCGGGCGCTGCGGGCGGTTGGGTTTGAGAGTTGTCCTGTGCCAGGCAGCTGGTGGCAAGAAGTAATGTCGTGAGTAAAGTGAAAGTTGGTTTTGCGTAGGTCCCGGCCAGATTCAGAAAGGCATTCATGGTCGAAACGGACGTGCTGCGGGTGTTCGCCATTTGCTACCTCCTGTCGAAAGCTCCCGTTGCACGGATGCTTTCGATTCGTGCGAACTGCTTCTTTTGACTTCTGTTTTTCAGGCTCAGGGAGAAGAATTCGGCTCCCAATGGCTTAGACCCTCGCCCGTCAGGAAGGTAGCGCTTTCGCGGGTAAAGGTTTGCATAGAGTCGGTCGCGATTTGTAAAGGGTGCGGGATGGGGGGTCTGATGCATTTCGCATCACTGTACCTGCCGTAGAGGCCGTAGCTCGCTACGTCTCTGCCGGCAGCTTGGGTAAGAGTAGGGTTCCGAGGCGCCGCTGGTAGAGACGTTGCAAGCAACGTCTCTACGATACTTTTTCCGCGACCCAGCGCGATATGGCGGTAACCATCTTGCGGGGAGCGAAGCGATTGGATTGCGCGACCACCCAGTTCTGCACGCCAGAAATGGCGAGGGTGCGACCCTCCATGACGGCTCGGTAGCCGTCGAGTGCGACTCGCTCGGCCGACATGGCGCCGATCTGTTTGAAGAGCCGGGAATTTTCCATGCCTGCGCGCTTGGCGAAATCGGTGTGCGTTGCGCCGGGACAGAAACAAGTCACAGTTACGCCGGAGTGGCGCAGTTCGTTGGCGATGGCCTCGGAAAAAGAAAGCACGTAGGCCTTCGTCGCGTAGTAGACGGCCATCAGCGGTCCGGGCTGGAAAGCGGCGGTGGAAGCGACGTTCATAATGCGGCCGCTGCGGCGCTTCACCATCGCCGGCAGAAAGAGGCGCGTGAGTTCGGTGAGGGCCCGAATGTTGAGATCGATCTGGCCGAGAATTTCCTGCTCGGGTGCCTGCGCAAATTCGCCGAAGGTGCCGAAGCCGGCGTTGTTGATAAGGATGTCGACGACAATGCCGTCGCGCTGAATCTGGTCGAAAAGAAACTTCGGCGCGGGAGCTTCGGCGAGGTCGAGGCTGATGGTCTTGACGGTGACCCCACGAGCTTGGAGTTCAGTCGCGACCTGCGTGAGTTTGTCGGTGCTGCGGGCGACCAGCACCAGGTTGTGATGATCGCGAGCGAAAAGTTTGGCGAGTTCGTATCCGATGCCGCCGGAAGCGCCGGTGATGAGAACGGTGGACATGGCAGTATTTTAGCGGGATTCATGTGGCCCCGGACGCATTCGTCTCGGGCGCTAGCTTCGCTTCGCGGGACGGACCCTTCGACTTCGCTCAGGGCAGGCTGCTTCTGTCCCTATATGTTTTCGTTTCGCATTAAGCCGCAGCTGTCTCGGATTCGGGCAGGACATCCGCGTACAGGAATCCATCACGCGTTACAACTTCGCCGTCTTTGATCCGAATCGGTTGAGGGAACATGGGCCCGGCGTAGGCGAAGGTGTGGAACTCGCCGTTCTCAGCGCAAGGGTCGACGCCCGCGGGCATGCGGCGCACCACGTCGAGGTCGAGATCGCGGCCGGCGAAATCACTAGGCAGCCTCGCAGGATCGACGCAGACGATGCGGGCGCGCAGGCCACCGGCCAGCATTTCTGAAATCAGTTCGCGCGTGTTGCGCCCCCAGAGCGGGAACATAGGCTCGAGCCCGGTGCCGCGCAGGCGGTCTTCGCGGTAGCGGCGGACGTCTTCGAGAAAAAGATCACCGAAGGCAATCGCCGAAATTCCTTTTTCAACGGCTGAGGCGCAAGCGGCGGACATCGCCTGTTCGTAGACCTCGTTGCTGCAGGGCCAGGGCAGGGGAACTTCCCAGAGCGGCAGGCGGGCGGCCTCGGCTTGCGCTTTCAGCAGCGCGTACCGAGTGCCGTGCATGGCAACGCGCTGGAAGTGAGTGTTGATCGTGGTGAGCAGCCCGACAACTTCTATCTCGTCGCTCTGGTCGAGCACACGCTGGCGGAGCACTTGCAGGCTCCACGCGCTGTCTTTGCCGCTGCTCCAGGAGAGAAGGATCTTCTTTTTCACAGTGATTTGAACTCGCTGAACTGAACTCGCTGAACCTGTGAGAGCAAATGAAAAGAGCGCGGGCGAGTCGCCCGCGCCCACACAAACCGTGATGCTTATGCGTGGACCAGGTCGACTTCGTAGATCGAGTGCCAGCTGGTCGCGGCTTTCAGTTTGTCGTTGACGTTGTTGATATTCTTCACGCCTTCGGTTTCGAGCCACTTGCGGAAGGCGGCTGCGCCTTGCTTGGCGTAGACCGGGATGCCGTCTTTCCAGGTGGCGCGTCCGCAGAGCACGCCGTTGAACTTCACTCCGGACTCTCCGGCGAGTTCGAGAGTCTCGCTGAACTCGGCGTTGCTCACGCCGGCCGAGAGATAAATGAACGGCTTGGTGGCAACGTTGGCAGCTTGGTGGAACAGGTCGATTGCTTCCTTCTTGCTGTAGGCCTTGGTTCCGGCAAAGCACTTCGTGCCTTCAACGAACTTCATATTGACCGGCACTTCGACCTTGAGCACATCGACGCCATAGCGGTCTTTGGTGAACTCGCGCATGCTTTCGGCAACGATGTGCGGTTTCTTCTTCGCGTACTCGAGGCCCTTTTCGTCGGCGCCTTCCTGGTAGCCGACGAATTCTAGAAAGTACGGGATGTCGTTGGCCCGGCATTCATCGCCGATGCGCTCGACCCAGGCATGCTTGATGTCGTTGACCGGCTTGGGATCGTCGGGCGTGTAGTAGAGCAGAATCTTCACGCAGTCGGCGCCGGCTTCTTTCAGGCGGCGTGCGGACCAGTGTTCGAGCAGGTCGGGCAAGCGGCCGGGGCCAGTCTTGTCATATCCGGTCTTTTCATAAGCCAGCAGCAGACCGGCATTTTTTGCGCGGCGCTTGGAGGCGGGCAGTCCCCACTCGGGGTCGAGCAGGATGGCCGTCGCGTGCGGCGTAAGAACCTCGGTGACCAGCGACTTGAATTCTTCCATCATCTGGTCGGTAACTTCGCCGCCTTTTTCTTTGGCCAGAGATTTTTGCAGGGAGCCGCGCTGGTCCATGGCAGCGGCGGCGATGACGCCGCGTTCGTTGGAGACCTTCTTGAGACCGGCAAGTTTGCCCGGGGTGAGCTTCATGAGAATCCTCCTATAGTGCGGATGGGATGAATGCGGTGGAACGGATAATTGTAAACCACGACGGGGGTGAAAACGTTCAGAGGAGCATTGGTATTGGGCGCGGCGGATTCCTAAATCAAAGGCGGGGCGGGCGAACATTGTCGTACCGAGAGAATTCGCCGGCTGCTATGTGCTTGAGGAGGGCCCCGAAAGGTGGGTCTTCAACGATACAGCCACTTTCAGTGATTACTTCCGTGGTCGAATCGCGCAGGGACTGGGAAATCAGCGTGAAGCGCCTCTGATCAAGCGCGCGGATTCCGACGAGTGCGTACGCCTTGGCTTGCGCGTTGCCCACAACGAATAATCTCTCGAAGTCGGCTTCTGCCGATGTGCGGGAGAAAATGAGCCTGTAGTCCCGTTCTCCCCGCGGAATCGTTCCGGCATAGCCAATCCTGCCGAAAGCGAATATATCAACCTTGGACAGGCGCTCGAGTGTCGGGTCAGCAGCGTCGCCGGCACGCGCGAGGCCTGCGCACAGGAGGACAGCGAAAACGATTAAAGTCTTCATGGCCGCACCGTCTAAGGAACGCAGCCGTCGCAGGATGTTGCAATCGTTTCCAGCGGGGACCTCTATGTCGCCCAGTTTTGTATCTTCAACCCACGCACTCGCCGGAATTCTCTTTCGTCGTTGGTTACGAGCGTTAGTCCTGAGGCCAAGGCGTGCGCCGCGATCCAGAGATCGTTGGGCCCGACCATTTCGCCTCTGCTTTCGAGTTCCGCACGGATAAATCCATAGGCCTCTGCCGCATTCTCGGGCAAGGGTAATGCAGGCACGATGCGGACGAACTCTTGTACGGTTTCCAGCGAACGGACGCGCTGCCCACTCTTGTTGGCCCCGTAGAGCAATTCTCCATAAGTAATGACTGAAATGGCCACTTCTCCGGTATCTACCTTGTGGAAGCGTTGCGATACCCGTTCCGGCTTCTTCTTGCGAATGTAGATGCAGATATTGGTGTCAAGCAGGTAGCGGAAATCGACGGCCATCACAATCCCTTGCGCTTCTGTGGCTTATCGTTCTCGCGGCCAGGTAGGTCAAAGTCATCGGGCAGGGAGGCGAGCAATTCGAACGCCCGCACCAGGGTCTTGTCCTTTTCCCGCAGAACAACTTCGTCGCCTCGACGGAAGATTTCGACTTCCTTGCTCTTGAAGCGGAATTCTTTCGGCAGCCGAACCGCCTGGCTGTTGCCTGAGCGAAATACGCGAGCGGTGCCCATGGATGCCCCCCTCCTTCAATGTATATACGTCGAGTATATACAATCAAAGAACTGCCTGCAAGGTTAGGGGGTGTGCGGCAGTGCTAGGCGAACGAAGCTTCCGGGCCATTTATTTCGTAGTAAACATCGGCCATTGCGAGTAGTGTAGAAGTGTCTCTTCCAGCATCTTTCCGCCGCGCCCATCGGGTGACGGTTCCTTGCGAAATTAGACAGCGTTTTGCGCTGTGCAAGGAGCCAAATGGCGAAAAGGATTAGTGTATCTTCCGGCATCCCAAAGCCCCCCACCGACGGCGATGGAAATCTGCTGGCTAACCGGATCCTGCTCAGTCTCTCCAGCAACCAATACAGCCAGATCCTGCCCAGGCTGGAGTTCGTGCGGTTGGAGCTTCATCACGTACTGCACGAGGCCGGTGAAACCATCAAATCCGGATATTTTGTGAACTCGGGAATGATGTCCATTCTGGCGGTTCAACCCGACGGAAAAACCGTGGAAGTCGGCCTCACCGGCAGGGAAGGTTTCGTCGGGCTGCCGCTGCTGGTGGGATACACAAACAGCCCCACCCGCGTGATGACCCAAGCCGACGGTACGGCGTACCGATGCGATGCTGGGACGCTTCGGCAATTAATTCAGCAATTTCCTGAATTGGGAATGCGGCTGCATCGCTTTGCCTACCAACTGGCCATGCAGAGTACACAAATCGCCGCCTGCAATCGATTGCATGACGTCGTGTCGAGATTAGCCCGATGGATTCTGATGACCCGGGATCGCGTCTTCTCCGACACGCTGCCGCTAACCCAGGAATTCCTCGGGCAGATGCTGGGCACGCGCCGTTCCAGCGTGACCGTGGCTGCCGGCGCCTTGCAGAAGGCGAAGCTGATTGCTTACACGCGAGGCAGCGTCCGCATCTTGAGCCGCAAGGGCCTGGAAGAGACAGCGTGCGACTGTTACGGAATTGTCCGGCAACAACTCCAAAGCTGGGAAGCGGAAACGAATTGAAATGTGCGAAAGCGCACAAATATTCGTCCTTCAGAGTACCGACAAGTCAAAGTCTTTCTGCTTATCTTAAGCGCAGTCTAAAAATACTCGCCTGTCGGCTTCCAGGGTTGAAGTGGGATGTGGAGCCGGAGACGGGAGTTCGCCAATGGCTCCGAAAGACCCTATCCATTCTTCTGCAGAACGGCTGCCACTCTGGCAGTGTGCCTATGATGCGGTGCTGAAAGAAGCCGACACCACCAGGCTTTTCAAGCTAGTGGAAGTGGCGGAGGCTGAGGTTCGAACTCGCCAAGCGGAGCTGGAAGGAAGCCTTGACCACCATTCCGAAAGACGAGCCCTTCGAGAAGCCGTGGCCTCTTTGCAGATCGTGAAAAAGAACCAACTGAAATACCTGCAGCAATACTTTCCCGATTAGGCCGCATCCAGGGAGCCTGCGTGTGACCACCCCCGCGGTGGTATAGTGGTATGACTGCTGCGAGTCTTGCTCCGAATTCTTGCTTCATCGGTTGCATCGGAAGCGGAAATCAATTTCCAATTAAAGCGGAACCGAAGCGGACGCGAAGTCGCGCCCGATTTATCTGATTGAAGAAGGAACTGCCCATCATGGCCATTGCGACGATTAATCCTGCCACGGGAGAAGTCATTAAGACCTTCCAGCCACTCTCGGAAGCTGAAATCGAGAAGAAGCTGCAGCTTGCGGTAAGCACGTTCAAGGCGGAACGCAAGACGCCGTATGCTGTGCGCGCCCAGCGCATGCTCAAGGCGGCCGAGATCCTGGAGCGCGACAAGGAAAAGTTCGCGCACCTGATGACCCTCGAGATGGGCAAGCCCTACAAGGCCGCCGTAGCCGAAGCGGTGAAGTGCACGACTGCCTGCCGCTACTACGCGGAAAACACGGCACGCTTTCTGGCCGACGAGCCGGTCGAAGTCGGCGCCAAGAAGAGTTTTATCCGCTATCTGCCGATCGGGCCGATTCTGGCGGTGATGCCGTGGAATTTTCCCTTCTGGCAGGTGATTCGCTTTGCCGCTCCCGCGCTCATGGCCGGCAACGTTGGACTGCTGAAGCATGCCTCGAATGTGCCGCAGTGCGCCTTGGCGATCGAACAGATTTTTCTGGAAGCTGGATTTCCAGCGGGCGCGTTTCAGACGTTGCTCATCGGCTCGGGCCAGGTGGATGCGCTGCTAAACGATTCGCGAGTGGTCGCGGCGACGCTGACGGGCAGCGAGCAAGCCGGGATTCAAGTAGGGATCGGAGCGGCCAAGCGGATCAAGAAAGTAGTGCTGGAGTTAGGCGGCAGCGATCCGTTCATTGTTATGCCGTCGGCCGATCTGGAAACGGCCGTGAAGACAGCGGTCGAAGCGCGCATTCTCAACAACGGGCAGTCGTGCATCGCAGCCAAGCGCTTCATCGTGGCCGAGCCGATCGCGGCGGAGTTTGAAAAGAAATTCGTCGCTCGCATGGAGGGTCTCCGCATCGGCGATCCATTTGACGAGAAGACCGAACTGGGGCCGCTGGCCACGGCCGATGCTGTGATCACGCTAGATGCCGACGTGCAGAAGACGGTGCAGGCCGGAGCGAAGCTGCGCACGGGCGGGCATCCCCTCCAGCGCAAGGGAAATTACTACGCGCCCACAGTGTTGACCAACATCCCGAAAGATTCGCCCGCCTACGGCGAAGAATTCTTCGGCCCCGTCGCCTCGATTTTCCGCGTAAAAGATCAGGATGAGGCGATCCGCATCGCCAACGACGTCCGCTTCGGCCTGGGCGCAAGCGCCTGGACGAACGACGACGCCGAGTGCGAACGCTTCATCAACGAACTCGAAGCCGGCATGGTCTTCATCAACAAGATGGTCGCCTCCGACCCGCGCATCCCGTTTGGCGGCGTGAAACAGTCCGGTCACGGACGCGAGCTGGGAGCCGTCGGCATCCGCGAGTTCATGAATGCGAAGACGGTGTGGGTGGCGTAGATGCAATTTCCAACCGTCAGAGTTCTCAAGAGTGAGTTCGCATTTTGCGGTAAGGTCCAGTTCTGGTGCGTGAATTCGCCTACTACCTGAGCGCCTTCAGCACTGCCTTCTGCTTAGTGATCAACGACTGCACGCCTTGTTTAGCGAAGCCGATCATTTTGGCGAGTTGCTGGTCGTCGAACACCTGATGTTCGGCGGTAGCCTGAACTTCGACCATCTTTCCCCCGGCGGTCATCACAAAGTTCATGTCCACGTCGGCGCGCGAGTCTTCTTCGTAGCAGAGATCGAGCAGAATTTCTCCGTCCACAATTCCCACGCTTATCGCGGCGACAAAATCCTTGAGCGGGACCGCGGTCAGGGTGCCCGCGTCGACCAATTTTTCCAGAGCCAGGCCCAACGCAACGAATGCACCGGTGATCGAAGCGGTGCGCGTGCCGCCGTCGGCCTGGATCACGTCGCAGTCGATCCAGATGGTGCGCTCGCCGAGGCGCGTCAGGTCGGTGACGGCGCGCAACGACCGCCCGATCAGGCGCTGAATTTCGTGGGTGCGTCCGCTGGCACGGCCTTTGGTGACCTCGCGCGGGGTGCGGGTCAGAGTGGCGCGCGGCAGCATGCTGTACTCGCTGGATATCCATCCTTTGCCCGAGTTGCGCATAAACGAGGGGACGGTTTCTTCGATCGAGGCGGTGCAGATGACGCGCGTGTTTCCCACCTCAATCAGGACCGAACCTTCCGCGGTGCTAATGAATTCCGGGGTGATGACGACGGGGCGAAGCTGGTCAGGGGAGCGACTATCGGAGCGGTAGAACATGCAGCGGGATTGTAAATGATGGCTCCATTCGGGGCTTGCGCATGGCGGATATTCGTTCAATATTTTTTTCGTCGTTCTCTGTAAAATCCTCATCGCTAAGGGTTTGGGGGCAAGGGGCATGGGGAGTCCGGTGCAAAATCTTGTACTGTAAGGAGTTGCAGATAAAATATTCTGGAATAAGGGCTTAGCGCTGTGCGCAGAGGTGCAGCCGGGACTGCCAGCGAAAAACGGGCGGATGGGACTTTGGTGCATCTCTCCAGCTTGCGCTCTCCGGAATTCTCGGTAAAGGTTGTTCGTCACAGGATTGGGGAATGGTAAGTATCCCTTCAGGACAAGGTGTAGACTGATAAGACCGTGACAGGGTAGATTGAATCAATGAGAGAAGAGCACCACCAACCGCCGGAACAGTTTGATTGGGTTCATGCACGTTCCGAATGCTCGCTGGCTAGGGTATTCAAGGAGCTAGAGCAAGGCGTGCGCGAGGACATAGAGAAGGCGCAGTCTCTGGTTCCCCCTCGGTATCAAATAAAGTTTGATGTTGTTAAAGCCGTAAACAGCAGATTTTCGGCAACTCGGGCCGACGATCCGATGACCGCCTTTGTGCGTTCGGTAGACTTTGCGCTCAGCAAGGATCGTATAAACGTGTACAACGACAAAGACGAAATCATGCTTGCGGCCACAATTACCCTGAACAATGAGGGTAAATGCCGCCTAGTCGTCGAAGAGGAAGAGTTAACGCAATGGCAGTTCCGCAGAATGGCACTAGAGAAGCTATTCTTCGGCCCTTTTGAGTGAGTCCGCTTTAGTCTGCCTAGCTGTCCAATTCACGTAGTGAAACATATTTGAGATATTGTGTTGTCGATTGCGATCCTGTAGCCACGCGATGTAGCCATCTCTTTCGACGCCAAGTTTCGCAGCGAAGGTTGGGAGTTTACTTTTCATATCCTCGAACCATTCTGTACTGAAAGCATCAACCGCGAATCGTCCACTACCGAGCAGTGTTGCCCAAGATTTCCTAATCGGTCGCTTTGTTGGGCCACTCATGTTGTCAAGAGCCTTCATAGCTTCCCGCGCGATTAGATCGGCGGCCTGAATCCTGGGGCTGTCTTTAGCAAACTCGAATGAAATTTTGGTTGCTATGAACGGTGCCCAGTCCGGCTCATGCTCTCTGAGTGAGCCGTAAAGCAATCCCGCGTTATGCTCGCTTTCCATGCGCATGTCGAAAGCGAACTCCGCAATATCTCTCGTTCCGACAGCGTGGTCCTTCATTGCCAATACCACTCGCGTAAATGCAGTGTAGTAGGCGAAGTCTTCAGATTCCGGAAAGACTGCTCTTTTAGCTGCTAGATCTATGGCTTGGCCGAATCCGACCAATCCGCTATTGGCGAGCATGATAGCCAAGTCCCGATACAGGTTTTTATTTTCCCAATGTGGCCTGTTTTCAAAGTCTCCTTGGTCGCTATCGCAGTCGTTTGCGTGAAAGGGTACGCCATTTGTGCGTCGTGTCCACTGCCACTCAAGAGCCCGCCATTGCTCTTCTGTCCCGCCAACGCCAGCAACGGCGCACACACGTTGCTTCGTCTCGTCCATGCTCTCATCGCCATAAACAAGCAGCATAACGGCCACCAGTTGACTCGCGCACACCACTGCGATACCCTCAATTCTAGAGGGTACACAGTGGCGAACCACTCTAAGGCTTCCGGCAAGAATACTGAGAGTGATACGCGACCGTTTACACGATCTGATTTTGTGCGACTCGTACAGAAGGCTTCGACGACACCTTTTCGGAAGCCTTCGCCAGCATCGCGGGGAAAATCAAATTCCCAGAAGCGCGGCGATTGTACCGAAACGAATACTCGTCCAGATAAGTCTGCAAATACTTCTGACTGACCGAGTGGTAAACCCCGCCGATCCCACGCTTTACTAAACTCCAAAATCCTTCGATAGTGTTGGTGTGAACGTCTCCCATGACGTACACCTTGGATTCGTGATTGATCCGCTTGTGCTCGTACTCCATCCCTTCGATTCGCTCAAGTCCATTGTACGACCGGAACTCATCGGTAAACACGGTGCTCTTGGGCAGCACGCATTCCTTTACGAATCCGTGAAGAGTGTTCATGGTCACATCGTTTGCGGTGCGGGCTATCACGCGGCCCTTACGCTCAACCGCTCCGATCACGGTGGTCTTTTGCTTGTCTCCGCGCATTGGACGGCCACGGCCATTCTTGGCCCGTCCTCCGTAGTACATCTCGTCTACCTCAACCGTTGATCCCTCCAGTTGCATGTCTGGTTCGGACAGCAACGAGCGAATCTGGCGGAACATCCGCCAAGCGGTTTTGTAGGTCACTCCGGTTTCGCGCTGAATCTGCTTTGCGCTGATGCCGCAACGAGTCGATCCCATCAAGTACATTGCCTGAAACCAGACGCGAAGCGAGGTAGTGCTTTTCTCGAAGATGGTTCCCGCCAGAGGATAGATGTGATTCCCGCAGGTTGCACAAGCGAAAGCAGTACGACCAGTCACGCGGTAGTGCTTGCGCGGGCCTTCGCACTTCTGACAGACAGCCATACCGTCGGGGAAGCGCTGCTCTTTGATCTGCTCTAGGCAAGCGTCATCGGTCGGGAACTCGCGGTCAAATTGCTGCCGAGTGTAGCGGAGTTCCTTCGGTATACTCTGTTTAATAGATGACTTGCGGTAGTTCATGCACACAGTATGCCATTTGTTCTACTTGTTGTCAAGGGATAATTACCTGGGGAATATTTCTGTGGAAGGCTGTGGAAAAAGACCCGTGCCAGCCGGATTTTTGAGCGCCATGGCATGTTTAAAACAGTTACCAAGTCGGCGCGTAATTCAGTTAGCCGCGAACTCGTGGCGCTGAGACGAGGAGACGAGTGACGAAGATTTGGGAACGCCTCTATCTCGGCTGCCTGAAAGACGCAGAGCAACTGTCGCATTCCAACCCGCAGCGCATCACAACCGTCGTTTCGCTCTGCCGGGAACAGGCCGTTCGCCGATCTCCGAAAATCACCTACATCCACATCCCAATACCAGATTCGCGCCCGCTGTCTGCGCAAAAATTCGAGGACATTATGTTCGCGATGGCAATAGGCGTCCGGCGAGGGAGCCTCATGGTGCATTGCCTTGCGGGAATGAGTCGGTCGCCGATCCTGATTGCGGCATGGCTACATCGTTGTGGCTATGCAGGAATCGACAAAGCACTATCCCAGATCGCGGAGCTACGGGATCTCGCTCCCTCTCAAACATTGCTGAGAAGCGTAAGAGACCTACTGAACAAATAAAAAGGGCAGTGGCGGAATTTACCGGGTAAGGAAATCGCCTCGCGAGCTGGCGAAAATTGCCGTTAGACTCGTTGACCGCGTCCGGCGAGCCCACTAATTCTCAGAGTCTAACCGCCTGGTTTCGTCAACTATCGGCTTCTGCCAAAGCGAGCTCTGGCGTCGGACTTGGTGCCATCGCGGGCGGTTGCAACCTGCGGTTCGTGAATACGCTGCGCCATGAGAGCCCGATTTCAGTGAGCAGAAGCGTCGCCAAGAGCAGCATCCAGCCTGATTGAGATCCATAAGCATCGGGAATCGGAAGGGCACCCAGCACTCTTACCGTTACAAAGACCGTCGTGAATGCATAGTTGCGCGCGATCCACTGCCGATGCATCTCGATATTGCCATTGCGAACAGCGGCGAACGCCATCACTCCCGTAATGAGCCAAGCAATGTCGAGAGCAAATACCCACTGTCTGTCCTGCATTTCCTTTTGGTGAATCACAGATACGTAGAAGGCCACGGTTGCTGCTGCGGCAACACTCGCCAGATATATACGACCCATGATGCGGTGCACGCGCAGGTGTCGTTGGCGAAAGCGCGATGAGAACTGAAAAGGGCCTATGAGAAGTGCAGTCAGTCCTCCCAACACGTGCAGCAGGACTAGCCAGCGCACAGGAAAATAGTAGGCCCATTTTTGGTCGGAATGGATAAAGATGAAGCGCTCGTCATGCCACAAGACAAAAAGAAACAAAGGCAGGAGCGCTGCGAACACTATATGCCGCAGGCCGATCCGACTGCCGCGCCAGCGAGTGGCGGAGGAAGAGGTCATTTGGTGGCTCCTTGGCGAACAAGTTGAGAGAAGGCCCCAAAAAGTGGCTGGAGTATAGCACGGAGCCGAACGTTGGAGGTCCGGGTCAACGTGGCCTGGCGAAACATCGCGATCTCCCTCAGTGACCCCTGCTAAGGGGGTTTTGAGCGCGATGGCCTAATTTCAAGAGCTACCCGGCGCTCGGAAGCGCCGGGAATCTTCTCAGGCAACCGCGCTGGGGCGAAGACCTGGGAGGGAGCACGATTGACAATAGTTATATCTAACGATATAGTTATAGACAGAGCGATCGATGTATACGATGTCGATCTTTAGGAGTTTGAATATGCAAGGAAGATGTGGAAGTTGGTGGCGGGGCGGATTTGCCACGCCGTTTATGGGAGGAGGATTTCCCTGGGGTGGTCGCGGAGGCCGGTGGGGCCGATTTTTTGGGCCGGGCGAAATCAGGCTGGCATTGCTTTCGATGCTCGAAGACGGCCCCAAGCACGGCTACGAGCTGATGAAGGAACTGGAGACCAAGTCAGGCGGCATCTACAAAGCGAGCGCGGGAGCGATTTATCCGGCGCTGCAGCAGATTGAAGATGAGGGCCTGGTAACGTCGGACACGGCGGCAGGGAAGCGAACCTATTCGCTCACCGAGGCCGGCAAAGTCGAATTGCAGCGCGAAGCCGAGACGGTAAAGAAAATCTGGCAGCGCGCTGAGCAGGCCGGCGACTGGGCGCCGTGGATGGGCATGGAGGGCGCGGAGGTGATGCGTCCAGCAGCCGAGCTGATGAAGGCGGCGCTGAAGACAGCGACGCGCGGCTCGCACGATTCAGCGAAGATCGCGAAGATTCGCGAGATTCTAGAGCGGGCGAAGCACGAGATCGAGGGACTCGAGAAGTCGGCGTAAGGAACCGCGTCGCACCTCGGACTTGAGATATTTACGCGTCGGATTTCGCGGCGCTTTCAATGAAGTCCGAGGTTCGGCGCTTGAATCTGACCATTCCGTGACACCTTCCTCAGAACTGAAAGGGATTTCTAGGGGTCATGAGGAAACCATGGGTCTGGCCATTCAACATACCCTGGCCCACAATCTGTCCCCAGATATTGATGTCGCTGACCGAATTCAGCACCCAGCCAGAACCGCTGGCAATGAGCGAATTCAGATCCCGCATTCCGCCACGCGCAGTCCAGATGAAGGGCCGGCCGATAACGGCAACGGGAACGTAGCCGTCAAACCCCGCGCCCCCGGTTGCGCCCGGCTCTTGAGAATCGATCGTGTTCCCCGAGGAGCCGATGACCTGCCCGAACAAATTAATCTTGGACGCGCTGCTCAAGGTATCCCCGGGCAGGGTTCCCAAATCCTGTATCATCCCGCCGCCCGTCCACAGGACCGCATGAATGGGACATACCGACAGGTCGACATCGCAATTAGGGGAAAAAGGTATCGTCGTAGCCCAGCCGACAATCTGCCCCAGGTCGTTAACCGCGTTCGCCGAACTGGTGTAGTCCAATCCCACTCCCGCGCCCAAATCTGCCAGGGTCGTCATAACGCCATTCTTCCAATACGCGGCATTGCCGATTTCACCTTCGCTTTGGCCGACCACCTGCGCGCTATTGTTCGCCTCATTGGCAAAGGTGGGTGTAAAACCGCTGCCGAATGTCGTCATGCCGCCGGCACTGGTCCAACGAAATGCATACTGATAGAGGTCTGGCGCGGGCGCGGTGTATCCAACCACCTCGCCTCGATCATTGATGCCCGTGGCGTAGAACGGAAACTCGCACCAGAACCCCAAAATTTCAAAATCCCAAGGCGAGTTCTCAGGTCCTGCCACTGTACCCAAGCCCTGCATTCCTGTCGTCGGGCTCCATACGAATGGCTGAGTCAGATCACTACAACTTTGACTCGGAAGCGACGAAATGAGAGAGGTCACGTTGCCAGGTCCGTCAGCAGTACCGGTAACAACACCGAGATCATTGATCCCGGCGGCCATGCTGAATGTACCTCCGGGCATCGTTCCCAGATTCCGCATGCCCTGGCTTCTCGACCAGACGAATGCCTGGCCGTTGTTGCTGCCGACGACTTGAGCCCAGGTATTAATTGCGGTCGGTGTGACCGGCCCTAGATCCGTTACGGTGTAGATTTGTGCCGAAGCGATCGGTACAAGCAGTGATAGGCAGGCGAGCAGAAGTGTGCGCTTCACGGAGTCCTCCAAAGACTAGGTTAGTGGGTTAGTGTTCGGGACTCGTTTCGCACGGCTGCGCGGGGGGGAGAAACTGCCCTAAGTGGAAAGTAGCATGCTCAAACAGTCATGCGTGCCTTCGCGATATTAGTACCGTCGAAAGTGTGTGTCAACCAGTTTCGGAATTAAAAACCTACGCATACGAATTTTCTGCTTCTCACTACGCAGTCTTCAGCCGAGTGCGAGTTGAAGCCCCGGCGGTGATGGTGTCGGTCCGCGCGTTCTATTGTGCAGGCTGCAACTGGGCGGCGAGTTGATTCACGGCGGTGACGTCGTAAAACGAGGAAAGATCGGCGTGGCCGGCGAGGGTGGCGCGTTCCTGGCCGTCGACGAGGATCTTGACCTTCAGAATGCCGGGAGTGTTGGACGAGATGGTGTGGATCAGCGAGGCAACGGTCAAGTCTTCGACCAGGACACCGGAGCGGTGAGTATCGGCAAAGGCGGAGTTCACGTCGATGACGGCGACGCCGGGATCGACCAGGAAGACGCTGCGGATGTCGGCGCCGGAGCCGAGCGGGTGGGACGAGGACTTGTCGAGATAGATGCGAAAGCAGGGCGCGCAGAAGTTCTTCGGCGCGCTGTTGCCGGCCGGAGGGTAGAGGAATCAGGGCGGCCTCGGCGCGCAGGCTGCCATCGTCGTCGTGGGCCACGAAGAGAGTAACGCGCTCGGTGGGTCCGGCGACGGGCGGCGCGAGCGGACGGGTGTCGGTGGAAGCGACGGGCGTAGAGACGGCCGTGCGTCGCATGTGCAGCGCATAGATGCCCAGGCCGAGTGCGGCAACGAGCAGCACCGCAACCGCGATGATGAGATGGCGCGGGATCACCGGGTTCTCCTCAGGCTGTTCGAGGCAGTGATCTTCGCCCTCATATCGTTCACACGCACCGTTTTTCCCTCATCATTTTTCCCATCATCCTCATTGCGCGGCTCCCAACTGGTCGCGGGTGGCAGCGATTGCAGTGGCCACGGCGCTGGTGACGAGCTGCTGATAGTCGGGCGCGGTGAGTTGCGAGGAATCGGATCCCTCGGGCGCGACTTCGACGGCGATGGCTGGGCCGATCAGGTTATTGAGCGGGCGAAGAGCGGCGGCCAAGGCGCGGACCGGGATCTGCCGCCGCAGCAGTTCGGCCGCGACGGCGGAGGCGGTGGTCTGGCTGAGCGGCAGGGATGCGTGTTGCGCGGTGTTCCAGGAGCGGAAGTTGCCGCGGTCGTCGCCATCGAAAGGCAGCAGCGCGGTGTAGACGCGCACGCCGTGACCGCCGGAGGACGCGTGCACGGCGATGTAGATGGCGGCGCGATAGGCATTGGAGATGGCGGCGCGCTGGTCGAGAGTCACGTTGGCGTCGGAGTCGCGGAGCACGAGAGTTGGGATGCCGCGGGCTTCGAGTTCCTGGCGCAGGCTGCGGGCGAGCGCGACCGTAACGTCTTTTTCGAGAAGCGAACTGCTGAGAGTCTCGCCGTTGTCGTCGCCGCCGTGGCTGGCGTCGACTACGGCAAAGTAGCGGCGGGCTACTGGGGTCGGGGCGGCCGGCGCGGGAGTTGGTGGCGCGGAGGCTTCGGGCGTTCCGGGGCTACCCGGCGTTCCGGTTGTCCCGGGTGGAGTTGCGTTTTGCACCGCCGAGGCTGTGGGAGTGATCATGACCGTGCGCCGGTCATTGCTGAAACTGGCGATCACTGGAACCGAGGCATTCACGGTTACTACTGCAGTGCCGTTGCTCTCGCTGAAAATGGCCGAGGGGATGGTCTTGTTGCCGAAGGTGAGCGTGGGCGAGGCTGGCGCGACCACCGGTTCTCGGCTGAAGGTCATGCGCAGCGCGCCCGGTTCGGTGGCGACTGTCGGGTTCACCGGTCCGGTGAAATGGAAGACGAGACGCGGACCATTTTCTGCCGAGAACGATAAAGCAGCGGTGAAATGAGTGGCCACGCTGCCGATGAACAGGCGTCCGGATTCTTCGTGCAGGGTGACTGGGCCGCCGAGAAAGCGCGGCAGCAGGGAAGCGAGCGCTGCGAGAGGAACGAGGCCGCGATTGTTTTCTACGTAGAATCTTCCGGTGAGGTCGGCGTCGCGGCCCTGCACGCGAGCGTGCGTTTTGTTGATCTGGAAGTCGCCTTCCACATTGTTGTAGCGCAGGCGCCAGCGCAGCGCCCTCCGTCTTGGCGGTTACTTTGCCCAGAGGTTCGAGCACTTCAAGCAGGCCGATATAGTTGCGGTTTTCGTGCTGCACGAGGGGAAGCGAATAGTTGGCGGCTACGGAATAAACAGAGAGATGCTTTTCGGGCGCACGGCTCCGGAAAAGAGAGTCGAAATCAGGGGACAGCCGCAATTTGCAGAATCAGATTGCGCAGCCGGGGCTTCCAGTCTGTAGAAAGTCCCCACTTCTCGCGCCAAAACCACGCGAGAAAGGGGCGCCCGGATTCTGGTTAGTCCAGCGCATAGGCGGTTAATCCACTGAGCAGCTTCGGATAGAAATCGGTGGACTTTTGCGGCATGACTTCGCCGGCCAAGGCTACGTCGCGCACCTGCGCCACCGGGCAGGGGTTCATCAGGAAGGCGATGTTGGCGGCTTTGCCGGGAGTTTGTCCGCGAACCTGATTCAGGGCTTCGGCGGCCTCGCGCAGGTAAGACAGATTCTGCTGGTTGCGGATGGACTCTTCTGAGAGTTGCAGCACACCCTCGAGCAGACACTTGTGCAGTTGCACGACATCGAGCGATCGCTGGCGGTCGGAGAGGCCGGCGAAGAATTTCGCATCCGGCTGGCTTCGGAGAATGCAGTAAGAAGGCTCGGTTGGCCGTGACGGCTAACAGGGCGGTTCCGGCGCGACCCCGCTCCTGCAGCATGGCGGTCGCGCGGGCGGCGTCGATCGCGGGGTCGACTTCTTCGACTTCGAAGAAGGCGCTGGCAGACTTTAGAAAGTCGTCCGCCGAGAACGACTCGAGCGAATGCACGACGCGATGCGTCGGCAGCACCAGCAGCCCGGGATCGTTCATGTTGACGAATGTCATCATGACGAATTCGTAGGGAGCGTCAGGATTTGACGCCGCACCGGCGGCTGCGCGGGATTCATCACGGAAGTTGAGCGCGGTCTCGTAACGATGATGGCCGTCGGCGATGACCAGCTTCTGGTCGCGCATTCTGTCCTGCACTGCGGCGATCACCGCAGGATCGGAAATCTGCCAGACCCGGTGCGCGACTCCATATTCGTCCGCAACATCGATGATGGGCGCTTCCTGCGTAGCCAGCAGGGAATCGATCTGCCCGGAATCTTCGTAGAGCAGAAAAAGCTGCTCGTAGTGGGCCCGGGTGGCGCGCAGCAGGTCGAGCCGGTCGGCCTTGGGCTTCGACAGGGTCTGCTCGTGACGGTAGACGACTTTGGCGGAATAATCCTCCACGCGGCCCAGGGCGATGAATCCGCGGCGCTCGAAGCTGGTTCCGGACGGGGCCGTGAAGGTCTGGGAGTAGGAGTAAATGGAGGGCGCGGAATCCTGTCGGAGAATGCCCTGGGCTCGCCAATCGCGGCCATGGGCGGCCGCCCGGGTATAGACGTTGTCGCCGGGGCTCTCGGGCTCGCGGCGCCCGAGGATGATCCGAACCAGGTTGTAGGGGCTGGCGTCGTAGTAGCGATCCTGCATGGTGGGAGTAATTTTGTCGTAAGGCTGGGTCACGACCTGCGACGCGGAAACCTTCTGCAAGTCGTAGCGGAGACCGCGAAAGGGATGAATGTCTGCCATTTTTAGGGTGAACCAAGTTATGTAAGGCGCGGGAAAGGTTTGATTGTAGCAAGATAGGCAGATTTCATTGGGCAGACCTCGGCGTTTGGTAGTAGTGCAGTTTGAATATGATCCGGAGGTGCGGCCGTCATTCCGAAGGCCCGGGTCTTTTCCAGCCCGCCGACGGACCTCCCTGCGACTTCTCTTGCAGGGAGATCCCTCGTTCCGCCTGAAGAACGTCTTCACTCGGGATGACCCCTATCATGGAAAAATACGCAAATTGCACCACCGCCTGGACTAGGGGTGGCGCGGAGGCAACCGTTTCTGCACAAATAACAACCAAGGTTCGGTTCCGGGATTTGTCTGTAAATTTTGACAAAAATCCCTGCGCGGCGGGGCGAAAGCTGTGCTAACATCCGCCGCATTGAGGTATTTATGGCCCGCCTGCCTGGGGACGAAGGGCGCTGGTCATCTCGCCCTGAGATGCTAGCTCGTGAGGTTCGCAGTGGCTGTTGGGTTTCTCTTCCCTGGGATCCGACTTATGGCTGGCTGCGCAAAAATCCTACGAAGCTGAACTGCGCGATGCTGAATCGCGTCGGACGGTTCGGGCTGATCCTTACTGTCACTCTCTGCGCACTGGCGACCTTCTGCTTTCCCGCGTTTGCGCAGACCGACGTAAATGACGTCCACATTGATCCGCGCGTGGTGGAGAAACCGCCGGAAGCTCCCAAGCCGGATCTGATTACCGCTACTGCCGCAACTACGACCGCTACCGCGGATCTGACCGCGCACGTGCGCCCGCTGAAGGTTGACGTGGATCTGGTGCTGGTCCCGGTGACCATTACCGACCCCATGAACCGGCTAGTGACCGGCCTCGACAAGGAAAATTTCCAGCTCTTTGAGGGCAACGCCTCGCAGCAGATTCGCACGTTTTCCGCCGAGGATGCTCCCGTGTCGCTGGGCGTGATTTTCGATTCCAGCGGAAGCATGAGCAGCAAGATGGACCGCGCCAAAGACGCGGTGGTGGAATTTTTCAAGACCGCGAATCCGCAGGATGAGTTTTTCATGATCACTTTCTCCGACGAACCAGAGGAAGTGAGCGACTTCACCAGTTCCGTGGACGAAATTCAGAACAAGCTGATTTTCGCGGTGCCGCGGCGGCGCACGGCTCTGCTCGACGCCATCTACATGGGCGTGAGCAAGATGCGGCAGGCCAAGTATCCCAAGAAGGCGCTGCTGATTATTTCCGACGGCGGCGACAATCACAGCCGCTATACCGAAGGCGAGATTCGCTCACTGGTGAAGGAAGCGGATGTGATGATTTATGCCATCGGAATCTATGACCGCTATGCTTCCGCCATGGAAGAACGTTTGGGGCCGCAACTGCTAAGCGACATTACGGAGCTCACCGGCGGGCGGGCGTTTACCATCGATAATCCCAACGACCTGGGGGATGTGGCGACCAAGATCGGAGTCGAACTGCGCAATCAGTATGTTCTCGGGTACCGTCCGACCAAAGTCATGCACGACGGCAAATGGCGTAAGATAAAAGTGAAGCTGCTGCCACCGAAAGGATTGCCGCCTCTACGGGTGTATGCCAGGACGGGATACTACGCGCCTGCGGAATAGGGCCGCGAGTTTTTTTCTCTTGACGCTGGTGATTTGTGCCGCAGTGCAGTTGGCGCTGCCGGCCTGGCCGCAGGCTGCGGCTCAGCCTCCCGCCAATCAGGACACAAATAAGCCTGCTCCTCCTCCTGCTGCTGCGCCCGTGCCGGGAAGCGCCGCTCCTGGGCCCACGCAGAACGAGCAGAATACGCCGCCCAAAGACACGCCGCCGCAGGATAAACCAGATAAACCAACCCAAGCCAAGCCAGCGCAAGAGAACCCAACCAGCGACCAGGGCGTCTTCGTCTTCCGCAAAGACGTGGACGAAGTGTTGCTGCACGCCTCTGTGGTCGACGATAAGCAGCACATCGTCACGAACCTCGACCAGAATGCCTTCACCGTTTATGAGGACGGAAAGCTGCAAAAGATCGTTTCGTTTCATCACGTCGACATTCCAGTATCGATGGGGATTCTGATCGACAATTCAGGGTCGATGCGGGAGAAGCGGAACAAGGTGAACCAGGCCGCGCTGAATCTGGTGCGGTCAAGCAATCCGGGAGATGAAGTCTGCATCGTGAACTTCAACGACGAATATTATCTCGACCAGGATTTCACCAACAATCTGCTGCTGCTGAAAGAAGCGCTGGAAAAAATCGATCCGCGAGGAGGCACCGCGCTTTACGACGCCGTCGTGGCCTCGGGCGAACACCTGAAAAGGTTTGGGCGTCTGGAGAAGAAAGTTCTATTTCTGGTGACCGACGGCGAAGATAACGCCAGCACCGACAATCTGGAGCAGGCAGTGAAGCAACTGCAGGGTGAGAACGGCCCGTCGGTCTATGCCATCGGAATTCTGGGCGATGAGGAGCATCCCAAGCGGGCGAAAAGGGCGCTGGAGATCATTGCGCAGCGCACGGGTGGGATCGCATTTTTCCCCAAGACCCTGGACGAAGTGGACGCGATCAGCCGGACCGTGGCCAGCGACATCCGCAATCAATATGCCATTGGCTATAAGCCGACCAATCCCCGAACCAACGGCGGCTTTCGCCAGATTCGCGTCGAGGCCAAAGCCAAGGGACACGGGAAGATGACGGTGCGCACCAAGAGCGGATATTATGCGGGTGCGGACCCGGCATCAGGCGGCGCGAAGTAAACTACTGAAGTACACTACGTAAGCTACTCAAGAATGCGGCCGTCTGGCTGCATCTCAGCATTCCAACGAAGTGCAACGGCGGGATTTTCCTGACCTTATAACTTTTGATCACAAGCGATGCGCTGGAGGCATCGGAATGAACGAAATCGTGAACGCAGAATTCGATTGGGTAACGGAACGCTCGCTGTGCTCGGCGGCCAGAGTGTTTGAGCGATTGGGCCTGGAGATTCAGCACGACGTTGACATACGCAATGCCATGCGCCCCGCGATCCCGCAATTCGGATTTGAGTACGCTTTCGAGATGGTGGGCGACGAGAAGAGCTTCGCCATTCATCTGCATGCTTACAAGGTCCACAAGTCCGTAACGTTTACGCTGACGGATGGGCATATCGAAGTGCGGGACGCCAGCGACAAAACGTTTCAGGCGACGGTTGGGTTGAATGATGCCGGGGCGTGCGTGTTATATGTCGATGGCAAGGAGCGCAGTTCGTGGCATGTGCGCAAACTCGCGCTCGATGATCTTTTCTTCAGCTTTGTATAGAGCGCAAATGTATTGAGCGCCAATGCATAGAGCGCGAGGAGTTGTTCTTCAGTGCGTGCCGAACGGCACGCTGATAATGAGCGTGGTTGTTTTCGGCGCCGCAACATAGGTCCACTGGCGCACGGCTTTCATGGCCGATTCTCCGAGGATCGGATTGCCGCCCAGCACCGACACGTCCTCGACGTTCCCCTGCGGTGAGACAACAACTTGCAGACGCACGATCCCGCTGATACCAAGCTGGCGCAGCGTGTCAGGGTATTCCGGCTGAACCTGGCTCAACAAAGCACGGGTCGCTGGAGCATGGCCAGAACGACTGGTTTCGGAAACGACTTCCAGAACCTTCACGCCCTCGCTGCTGGCAGAGGAGCTGATGTATCCAATCGCGCCCCTGGTTTTGGCCACGTAAGCCACCACCTCGGCGTCGGAGTTCAGTGATTTCGGCATGGCAACTTTGCCGGTGAAAACCAGCGCGCCATAATGACTCTGCAGCGATTCGTTGCTCTCCTTGAGAAATTCCCGCAGGAAAGTTTCGTGGACTGCCCCCGCCCGCTCGAATACGGGCTCGACATGGGAGCCATCGCTGAGCGAATCGCGTTCGGCTAGGAAAACGCTTCTCAGTTCGCTGGCAGAAATGGAATCGGCCTTCACGCTGGGGTTGGCGACGATTTTCAAGTCAGCCGCTAAGGCGTGCAGCGACCAGACGACGATGAACCCGATTGCGGCGATCTGTGATCTTGCGTGGCTCATGTCTTTATTCTTTCTATCCTGTTGGCCCCGGCCTCAAAAATTCAAACCAGTTTTTATCACTAACGCGTTGGTGTCTGGCTTGAAGCCCTGCGGGTTAACTTGTGGATAGAAGCCGTCCGGATAGGTGCTTGTGCCGTAACCGTTCATGAAATGGCCTTCGATCTTGAGATACCAAAATGTGCGAAGGTCAACTCGCGCGCTGAGCACTTTGTCATAGATGTGATTGGCCGGGAGGCTCGTGTCGGTCTGGCTGGGAAACCCCTCGGCCGCGAGGGTGCCTTCGACCACGCTGGTAATCGTGTAGCGCGAGTAATAGGAGCCGACTTCAAGGCGCTTGAGAACCCGGTAGGCACCGGAGACATACCAGCCGCGCACGTCGTCCAGGTTTTCAGAAGTACCGCCGAAGATGAACTGGTCGCGCACATACCGGCGATACTCCGAGTCGATGCGCCATTTGCCCCGGACGTATTGACCATAGAACTGGTTGGTCCAGTCGGCCTTCGAGGACTCGGAATAAGGGATCCTTCCCCCGCTGGGGTTTACCTGGTTTACGCTCGTGCCCTTTCCCGAAGTGTCCTGGTCCAGACGCGACGCTCCGACGAGTAAGCCACGGATGGGAGTGGCCCACCGCAAATCGGCTCCGTACTGAAGTCCACCGAATTTCGTAAAGTGAGTGCCGAACTGCGACAAAAGATAGGGGTAGCCGCTGTAGATGCTGTCGCTGCGATGGCCTGCGTACACCGTGTACGACAGGTTGCCGTGGCGGCGCTTGAGGGAAACCGTGCCGTAAATGTCGGCGCCAATGTGCGCAATTGTGGTGTCCCGAACGTCGGTGGGATACACGCTCTGTGGAAGCAACGCGAAGGTGTGAAGAAAATCCAGATCCTGCGTGTCGTTGTAGAGACCGATCGTAGTTTTGACTTTGCCTGCCCGAACTCCGAACCAGGAGGTAAGCCTGTAGTCTGCCATGGCCCAATCCACAGAAGGATGCCAGTTTCCCAGCTTGCCGAGATTGCGGTCGAAGGCCTGGGCTCCTATGCGGAACTTGTCGGTGACCTGAACCGAGGCGTTGATCCCGAAGTCGGTGAACTCTCCGCTGCCAACGTTCGAGGTTTGCATGGTGAGCCAATTGTTTTCGTCGGTGTGCACGAATCCTTGCGAGGCAAAGCCGTGAATCTGTACTTCGCGGCCATCGATTTTGAAATTCTGGGCGTGCAGGTACAGCGGGGCGAGGATGAGACAAATCAAAGACAGATGAACCGCACGCTGGCGCATTCAGGCTCCTCCCCCGTAATCTTCAGGGTGATGATCGGCAAGGGGCTGAAAGACTTCAGGACGGACGGAAAATTAGAAGGAGGCGCATGACTTAGGTACCGTCAGAGCCGGTCTCTCATGCCGCCCGCCAATTGACGAGTTTCGTCTCTGCCCGTACCCTGTAAGGTGACTTCGAAAACTTCTGAAATGTCCCGCCTGCGCGTTGCCGACGACATCACTCAATTGGTCGGCGAAACTCCTATGCTGCAGTTGAAGCGGCTGGTTCCGGCTGGGTCGGCGGATGTGTTCGCCAAGCTGGAGTATTTGAATCCGGGCGGCAGCGTGAAAGATCGCGCGGCGATTGGGATCATCCGGCGCGCCGAGCAGGAGGGAAAACTTGCTCCTGGCGGAACGATTGTTGAGGCGACTGCGGGCAACACCGGCATCGGCCTGGCGCTGATTGGAGTGAATCGCGGCTACAAGGTGCGGCTTTTCGTGCCAGAGCGCTTTTCTGAAGAAAAGGTCACGATCATGCGGGCGCTGGGCGCAGAAGTGTTTCGCACGCCCGACGGCGAAGGCATGCAGGGCGCCATCCGCGAGGCGAAGAAATTGGTCGCTAGCGATCCATCTGCGTTCATGGCCGGACAATTCGAAAATCTCGCGAACCCCGATTATCACTACGAGACCACGGCTCACGAAATCTTCGAGCAGATGAGCGGACGAGTCGATGCGGTCGTGCTGGGATGCGGCACTTGCGGAACTTTTTCTGGAATCGCTCGCTATTTGAAAGAGAAGTTGCCCGCAGTGCTGGCCTTCGCTGTCGAAACCCAGGGGTCGACCTTGGGCGGTGGGCAGGCCGGGCCGCATAAAGTAGAAGGCATCGGCACCGGCTTCACCCCGAAGACATTTGACCGCTCCGTCTGCGATGAAGTCATGATGGTGATGGACGATGAAGCCTTTGGCATGGTCAAGACACTGGCAGCGCAGGAGGGCGTGCTGGCAGGGTCGAGCGGAGGGGCGGCCGTTTTCGCATCATTGAAAGTGGCGAAAACGTTGGGCGCGGGCAAGCGCGTTATAACTATCATTCCGGATTCGGCGGAGCGGTATTTGTCGAAGAAGATTTTTGAAGGCGGCATCTAGAGCCACCACATCGTGGGGTGCGGATCTCGCAGAATTACATTCATGAAAAAAAATAAAGAGCCAGGTTTTGCCACGCGCGCCATTCACTGTGGGCAAGAGCCCGATCCTCTGACCGGCGCCGTCACCGTGCCCATCTATCCGACATCGACGTATGTTCAGCAGGGCATCGGCGAGAACAAAGGGTACGAATATTCGCGCGTGTCGAATCCCACACGCGCGCGGCTGGAAGAAAATCTCGCCGCGCTTGAGGGTGCAGTGGCGGCCCGAGTTTTTGGCAGCGGCATGGCGGCGATTCACGCTCTCGTGAGCATGCTGAAGTCCGGCGACCACGTGGTCTGCGGTAACGATTTGTACGGCGGCACGCCGCGCTTGTTCAACCAGGTAATGGCCGGCTTCGGGCTGGAATTTTCCTACATCGACACGTCCGACGCGGAAAAAGTCGAGCGCGCCCTCCGCAAAAATACGCGCATGGTTTACGTGGAGACGCCGACCAATCCTTTGATGGGGCTGAGCGATCTTGCGGCCATCAGTCAGATCTGCCGGCGGAAAAAAGTTTCGCTGGTGGTGGATAACACTTTCATGTCGCCATACTTTCAGCAGCCGCTGGCGCTGGGCGCGGACATGGTGGTGCACTCGACCACAAAGTTTTTAAACGGTCACAGCGACGGCCTGGGCGGCGTAGTGATGTGCGCCAAGCAGGAGCACGCCGACCAGCTGGCGTTTCTGCAGAAGGCTGCGGGTGCGATTCTTTCTCCCTTCGAATGCTGGCTGGTGTTGCGGGGAGTGAAAACGCTGGCGGCACGCATGGAAATTCACGATCGCAGCGGCCGCATCGTCGCCGACTTTCTCTCGAAGCATAAAAAAGTTAAGGCGGTCTTGTATCCGGGGCTGCCGGATCATCCGCAGCATGCGCTGGCGCGGCGGCAGATGAGCGGATTCGGCGCCATGATCACGTTCGAAACCGGCTCGCTGAAGAATGCGAACAAAATGCTGAAGAAAGTTCGCGTTTGCTCGCTCGGCGAATCGCTCGGCGGCGTCGAGACGCTGATCTCGCATCCCGCAACCATGACCCACGCCGGACTCGGCGCGAAAGGCCGCGCGGCCATCGGCATCACCGACGGCATGGTGCGAATTTCCGTAGGCATCGAGGATGTCGACGACATTCTCGACGACCTGGATCAAGCGCTGAACGCGATTTAAGTCGTGCATGCGGACCTGGAGAAACGGAAGTGACGCGGGACGAGGCTGTGAAACTGGCCAACGACTGGATTGCGGCTTGGAACGCCCACGACATCGATCTGATCATGTCGCACTACGATGACGAAGTCGAGTTGACTTCGCCAGTCGCCGCTCAGTTGCTCGGGACGCCGGATGGCAAAGTGATCGGAAAGGCGAATTTGAGAGCATACTTCCAGCGCGGGCTGGAAACATATCCGGATCTCAGCTTTCGCCTCGAGACTGTGTTTTGCGGCGTCAGCAGCGTCGTGCTCTTGTATGCGAATCAAAAAGGCACCCGAACGGCGGAGTTCATGGAAGTATCAACGACTGGAAAAGTGTCTCGAGTTGTGGCGAACTATTCTGCTTAACTCATTAACTCAAACTCACTTTACTGAATCCGCCAGCCACTGCAAATAGTCCAGGCTGCCGTCTTCGATATTCAGCGCGATGCATTCCGGCAGTTCATACGAATGCAATTCCCGAATGGCGTCACAAACCGAGGCAAATTTCTCGGCACTCGTTTTGATGAGCAGCAGCCATTCCTGGCTCGATTCCACTTTGCCCTGCCAGCGGTAGATCGATTCAATTTGCGGGACGATGTTCACGCAGGCGGCTAGTTTCTGCTCGACTAGATAGCGCGCGAGTTTGTGTGCTTCCTCTTCAGACCCGGCGGTAGATAGCACGATTCGTTTATCAGTCATATAGAATCAGCCGTCAGCTTTCAGTCATCAGCTTTCAGCTGGCTGACCGAGAGATTAGCATCTCGTTGGCGTGGAATGAGGGTCGAATATGCTCACGCAAATCAGGTTTGGCACATCGGGCTGGCGGGCGGTCATGGCCGAGGAGTTCACGTTTGCCAATGTGCGGCGCGCCGTGGTCGGCATCGCGCGCTATGTGGCTTCGCAGAAGCCGAAAGGTGCTCGAGTAATCGTAGGACGCGATCCACGATTTCTGGGCGAGACTTTCTGTTCGATGGCCGCCGAGATTCTGGCCGCGCACGGAATCGCGCCCCTGATCGTCGCCGAGCCCGCGCCAACTCCGGCGTTTGCTCACGCCGTGATCCAGAACAAAGCCGACGGCGTCATCAATTTCACGGCGTCGCATAATCCTCCCGAGTACAACGGAATCAAATTCTCTACGCCCGACGGCTGCCCGGCATTGCCGGAAGTTACGAAGAAGATCGAGGCGGAGATTGTTGCCGGCGATAGTGCCGCGTCCGAAAAACTATCTGGCGCCGCTCCGGCGGAGGACGGCACGACAGTTCACGAGAATCTCGATCCCAAGCCGGCGTATCTGAAGCGGCTGAGCGAGATCATCGATCTCGACGTGATTCGCAAAGCCAAGCTGCGCGTGGCGTTTGATCCGATGTGGGGTGCGGCTCGCGGGTATTCCGACGAAGTGCTGCGCAGCGCCGACCTCGAAGTGGCAACCGTGCACGATTCCCGCGACGTTCTGTTTGGCGGACACGCGCCCGAACCAGACGATCATTTACTTGAAGATCTGCGAAAGAAAATGCGCGAGACCGGAGCCCAGATCGGCATCGCGACCGACGGCGACGCCGACCGCTTCGGCATTGTCGATGCCGACGGAACTTTTCTACAGCCGAACTACATCATTGCGCTGCTCTTCGACTATCTGGTCGAGACCAGGGGCTGGAAGAACGGCGTGGCCAAATCTGTGGCGACGACCAATCTGATCAATGCTCTGGCGAAACATCACGGCGTGGAATTGTACGAGACTCCGGTGGGCTTCAAATATATCGGCGAGCTGATCATGCAGGACAAGATCGCGATAGGCGGGGAAGAGAGCGCGGGGCTCTCGATCCGTCATCACGTGCCCGAAAAAGATGGCGTGCTGGCCGGCCTTCTCTGCTGCGAAGCCGTCGCGCGCCGCGGTAAGCCGTTGGGCGAACAATTAAAGGAGCTGTGTAACCAAGTTGGTTCCTATTATCCGGAACGGCAGAACTTCCGCTTGACGCCCGAGGTCCAGGCGAAGTTCACTGAGAAGTTGCGGTCTGATCCGCGGGAATTCTGCGGGCATCCGGTCGGCGAGGTTGTCCGCACCGACGGATTGAAGCTGGTGTTCAGCGACGGGTCGTGGGTGTGCTACCGGTTGTCGGGAACGGAGCCAGTCGTGCGCGTCTACACCGAAGCGCGCAGCCAGAAAGGTCTGGAGAAATTGAGCACGGCCGCGAAGCACTGGATTTTCGAGTGATGGAATCTTAAACGAATTCTAATTATGAAGCCGTTTTCTAAAATCGCGAGATTGCCGCGCCCGGAAGACGGGATACGTGCGGTGGTCGATCGCGCGCCTCAGGCGGAAGCCCTCGCTGCTTCCTGGATTGAGTGCGTGCGGCCGCTGGCGCTTCGCATCTACTCATCGCGGCGCCGAATCGCAACCATCGCGGTAACCGTGTTGGCGGTGTCGTTGTTTTTCCACGTAATGTTCGGCGCGAACGGAATGATCGTGTACAAGCAGAAGCGCGCCGAGTACGAAGCTTTGCAGAAGCAGATGGCACAGGTCGAGCAGGAAAACGAGCGCTATACGCAGCAGGTCCAGGGCTTGAAGAGCGATGAGAAGTCCATCGAAAAAGAGGCGCGAGAACAACTGGGATACGCCAAGCCGGGTGAATATGTCTACGTTCCACCTGCCCCGGCGAAACCCGCGCCGCCCGCCAATCACTCTGCGAAAAAGTAGTCCGCTAATTTTCCTGACAGGAACTTCTGAGCGCGGATTCTCGTTGCGCGCTGACAATCTCTTGGGTTCTGTGTGGTATATTTCCCGTGCCTCATCTTCACAACCAAGCGGAGATTGCTGCTCCCGAGTGGATGGCCAGGATCTTCGAAGCGCTGTGGATTCTTGTGGTGTGGGACCGCAATCTGAAACTCAAAAAGGAGAAAAACCGGCCATGAGAAAGATTCTGGTGATTTGTCTTGCGTTATGTTTCGTATTTGCCCTGTCGGCGATGGCGTTGGATGATATGGGCAAGAGCACAACCGTGAATGGTTGGATCACAGATGCCAAATGCGGCGCCAAGGGCGCTAACGCTGGCGGCGAGGCGTGCACCAAGAAATGCGTGGCGGCCGGCGAGAAAGATGGTCGTCGTCACCGATGGCGATTCAAAGGTGCTCGCGATCGACAATCAGGACGCCGTGAAAGAGCACGCTGGCCACCATGTCGCCGTGACCGGGACCGTGACGAAAGATTCCATTCACGTGAACAGCGTCAAGATGATGTGATTTGAAGAAGTTTTTGTGGTGAGGGGCGGCCCAAGTGGCCGCCTTTTCTTTTAGCGCGAAGCGCCGAGGACGGCGTAATTCCTGAATTTAGCTAATTGAGAAATTGAAGCCCCGCTGGCCACGTATTTTTAATTTTCCCAATTACTCAATTCCCGAAGTTCTCAATTTATTACTTCACGACCCCTTCCAGCGGAGAACTAGCCGTGGCGTACAGCTTTCTCGGCATGCGCCCCGAGAGGTAAGCCTGGCGTCCGGCCATTACGCCGTGATGCATGGCTTCGGCCATCAGCACGGGATCCTGAGCGTTGGCGATGCCGGTGTTCATCAGCACAGCGTCGGCGCCAAGTTCCATGGCGATGGCAGCGTCTGAGGCCGTGCCCACTCCGGCGTCGACGATCAACGGAACACCCGTGATCATTTCCCGCAGAATGCGGATGTGCGTCTGGTTCTGAATTCCCATGCCGCTGCCGATGGGCGCGCCCAGCGGCATGATGGTCGCCGCTCCCGCGTCGATCAGCCGCTTCGCGAAAACAATATCGTCCGAGGTGTAGGGAAGAACCGTGAATCCTTCTTTCACCAGCACGCGCGTGGCCTCGAGCGTGGCCTGCACGTCAGGATAGAGCGTGGCCTGATCCCCGATGACTTCCAGCTTCACCCAATCGGAGAGCCCGACTTCGCGCCCCAGTCGCGCGGCGCGGACGGCTTCGTCAGCGGTGTAGCAACCGGCGGTGTTGGGCAGCAGAAAATATTTCTTGGCGTCGATGTAGTCGAGCAGCGACTCCTTGCTGCGGTCGAGATTCACGCGCCGCACCGCGACCGTGACCATCTCCGCGCCGCTGGCTTCGAGCGCGCGCGCCGTTTCCTGAAACGATTTGTATTTCCCCGTGCCCACGATCAACCGCGAGCGGAAGGAACGTCCAGCAATAATTAATGAGTCCGACATAGAGTTATTGTAATGAATTCACCACGTACCCAGGCAAGGTTTCCCGAAGCCGGTTGAACTCCGCTCTCTGTCTGAAACGAATGGGAGTCTGGGAAGACTTCAGGTTGCGTGGTACCGTATTCAGCTATGCGAACCTCAGGATTCATTCTGGCACTTCTTCTTTGGGGCTCGATCTGCGCCACAGCGGCTCAGCCATCGATTCAACTGGAGCGGCGGCAGCGTGCCGTGAGCGCGTTCCGGGATGGAATCCTATTACTTCATGCCAGCTCCACGTTGGATATTTCCACGGATGGGTTCCGCCAGGATCCCTACTTCTATTACTTCACTGGGCTGGGAAATACAGTCGGTGCGGTGCTTGCCATCGACGGAAAATCGGGCGAGAGTTGGCTCTTTCTGCCATCCAACCCGCCCTTCTTAAAGAGTGGCCTGCCGCCGGAAGTGCAGCCTGGAGCGGAAGGCGCGCAGCAGTTGGGAATTGCACACGTGGTCGACTGGTCTGAAATGGAGAGCTTTTTTTCGCGACACGCGACCCAGTCACCAGTCTTATACTTCGCCGACGCGGGCTTAGGGTTCGACGAACTTCCCGCGAATCTTCTCAGCCCGAAGTCGCCGACAGCACCAATATGGCTGCAGCCGATCTTGCAGAAATGGCCGACATTTGAAGCGAAGGATGCAACCGAACGCATTCAGGGGCTGATGGAGGTCCAGAGTGCAGATGAGATCGCCGCCCTGCGAACGGCGGCAAGAACCACGATCGCGGCAGTGATGGCAGGGATGCGTGCGATTCGGCCAAACGTCTCGCAGCGCAGCGTTGAAGCTGTGGTCGAAAGCGCCTGCTGGAGTGAAGGTGGTCGGGGAACTGCATTTTGGCCGTGGGCCATGGCCGGAGAGAACGCCGTATTTCCGCGCCCTTTTTTTTCCATGGTCCGATACGATCATCTGAACCGCACTATGCTTTCCGGGGAACTGGTTCGGCTCGATGTGGGATGCGAGTCAGACCACTACACGGGTGATCTAGGAAGAACAGTGCCCGTATCGGGCCACTATGCTGAAGATCAGAGGGAGACTTGGAGCATCTTTGTGGCTGCATATCTCTCGGGAGCAAAAGCTCTGCGCGAGGGCGTGACGGTCGACCAGGTATTCGAAGCCTGGCGGAAGGAACTCAGGAGTCACCGTGCGTCGGCGAAGACGCAGTTGGCCCAGCACGCGATCGACTCCTGGTCGGATCGCAAGAATGTCCCCTTCTGGCAGGTGCATACGACGAACCTGGTGGCGGCTTATCCAACCGGGCCGCTCAAAAGCGGCACGACAATCAACTTTGAGCCGATCGCCGCGATCGACGGCCAAGGATTTTTCCTGGAAGACATGTACCTCATCACCAGGGATGGTGCGGAGTTGCTGACTCCCGGCGTTCCGTATTCGGCCGAGGACATTGAAGCGGCCATGAAGTAGGACGTCCGCTACGGAACCGGGGCCGCTTCGGCTTTCGCATACAAGTCGTCGATCTGCTTTTTATATCGCTCTTCGATCACGCGGCGGCGAAGTTTCATCGTCGGGGTCAGGACGCCGTTGTCGGCGGTGAATTCGTCGGCCACCAGCAAGACCCGCTTCACCTTTTCGAAGCGCGCCAAATTTCCGTTGACGCCGGCGACGATGCCTTCATAAAGTGCCTGCACTTTCGGATCGGCGACGAGTTCAGCCCGCGAGGCAAACGCGATTTCGTTTTCCCGCGCCCACTCTTCCAGCGCTGCAAAATTAGGAGAAATCATGACTGAAGCAAACTTGCGCCGGTCGCCCAGAATGGCGGGGATGCCGACCAGCGGATTAAGCTTGAGCGAATTCTCGATCGGCTGCGGCGCAATAAATTTTCCGCCGGACGTTTTGATCAGATCCTTTTTTCGATCGGTGACAGAGAGATATCCGTCGGCGTCGATGTTGCCGATGTCGCCAGTCTTGAACCAGCCGTCGTTTATTTGGCCATCGACGAACGCGGCTTTCGTTTCTTCCGGCCGGTCCCAGTAGCCCTTGAAGACGGACGGTCCACGCACCAGGATTTCTCCGTCGTCGGCGATGCGAGCTTCGACGTTCGACAAAACTTTGCCGACCGTGCCGATGCGATGACTCACCGGAGTATTTAGCGAGATGACAGGCGAGGTTTCGGTGAGCCCGTAGCCCTCGTGGATGCGAATGCCGACCGTCGCGTACCACTCGGCAAGTTCGCGGCCAAGGGGCGCGCCGCCAGCCGTAAAGATTTCGACCTTCCCGCCTATACCCTGGCGAATTTTAGAAAAGACGAGCCTGTTCGCCAGTCGCCAACTCCGCGATGTGGGAACTCTTCCGTCAAGAATCTCGGGCTTGTGGGTCTGTCCCACGGAGAGAGCCCATTCGTAGAGTTGGCGCTTGCCTAGGCCCTTGGCGGTCTGCTCCACCTGCGCATAAATCTTTTCGAACACGCGGGGGACCGCGACGAAAATCGACGGCTGCACCTCAAGCAGACTCGCCGGCAGGCGGTCCATGAACGGGCAATAGGCCAGCGTGACGCCGTGAAAGATCATGGCGAAATCCACGTGGCGCGCGGTGATGTGGCAAAGCGGCAGAAACGAAATGCTGACCATCCCGGGCCGCATATTGAAGCCTTGCAGCGAGCACAGAAGATTGGAGGTGAGGTTGCCGTGAGTCAGCATCGCCCCCTTGGAAGTTCCGGTCGTGCCGGAGGTGTAGACGATTGTGGCCAGGTCGTCGGGGCCGATCGAGTGCGCGCGCGCTTCGAGTTCGGTGCCGAGAGTTTCCGCGCCTTGCGAGGTGATCTGGGCCATCGAGATGCACTTGCCCGCGATTGGAGCGAGATCCCCGATAAATTCCACCGGGTCCATGACCACGATTTTTTCGAGCTTTGTTTCGGGCACGATCGATAAGACCTTGTTCAGTTGCTGGCTCGACGAAAGGAAAATGGCGCGGCAGCCGGCGTCCTTCAGCACAAAAGCAGTTTGCTCGGGCGTCAGCGTGGTGTAGAGCGGGACAGTTACGGCGCCGAGCAACAGGCTGGCCATGTCGGCGACGGGCCACTCGGGGCGATTTTCACTGAGTATGGCAATGCGATCTCCCGGCTGAACGCCCCAGGCATGCAGCGCGTTTGCGGTGCGGGCGACGTTCCGGCCAAACTCGCGGGAGGTGACGGGCAGCCAGTTTTCGGCGCCGCGGTAGAGCATCATGCGGTCCAGATCGCGTGCGACTGCGGCGAAGAAAATATCGTTGATCGTGCTAATGCTTGTCAGGCTCATTGCGTCTTTCAAGGCCCATTCGTGAACAGATTCGTGAAGCATCTCGGGCAAAAGTTCGGTCATTCGGCGCCGCGAAACTTGCTCGATTGAACTTTACTGTTTTGTGAGCCATTTGAGCAATGTGCAAGGTCGGACACGATCGGTACTATCGGGTTTACCGTCAAGCCCGTGCAAGGTATGCTGGGTCATCACTCCAGTGGGAGGAGTTCAATGCAAAAGAGAAGCTTAGGAATTCTGGCAGCGGGTCTGCTGATGAGTTCGATGATTGTGACGGCGTCGTCCCCGTTGTACGCGCAAGCGAACGCGGGGGATTCCGTTATGCCGAAGGTCGGCGACATGGCCCCGGACTTCACGCTGAAATATATTGACGCGAGCGGCGAGAAAGAAGCGAAACTGAGCGATTACCGGGGCAAAAAAAATGTCGTGCTGGCGTTCTACATTTTCGCCTTTACCGGCGGTTGAACGAAGCAAATGCAAGCCTTCCAGCAGAATTTAAAAGCGCTGGAGGCTACCGACACCCAGGTTCTGGGTGTGAGCATGGATAGTGCCTTCGCCAACAAAGCCTTCGCCGACCAAATCGGAGTGACATTTCCCCTGCTGAGCGATTGGGGCGGAAAAGTCACCCACGAGTACGGCATCTACAAGGATCAATACCAGGCTGCGCGCCGCGTGAACTTCCTGATTGGCAAAGATGGAAAAATTCTAGAAGAGCAGGTGGATAAAGATGCCATCGATCCCACGAAAATCGTGGACGCCTGCCAGCGTCCAAAGCTGAAAAACTGAACCGTCGCTGCGACCACAATATCACTGCGCAAGTAAGGTTTGTCATCCTGAGCGGAACGCGGTGGCAAGCGACGCGAGCGGCCGCGTGGAGTCGAAGGATCCCTAGCGGTGCGATGCAGCACAGGTACAGCGAGGGGTTCGCCGGAGCAGGAGAAGTTCGAGGGAGCAGCCAGAATCCCCCGCGAAGATCCGGCGACGCGAGCATAGGGATCCTTCGACTACGCACGCTCATTCGAGCGCGCTTCGCTCAGGATGACAAAACTTGACCTATATCCTTTCAGTTCAGTCCCCTCCGTTGCCCTCCACTTCTCTCCGAGGAAACTAAAGTACCTCTATTGTGTTTATACGGATGTCGATAAAATCGACGCGTACGGAGTTCTTATTCCGTCGGGGCGAAGTCATGAAATCACAAAAGTTGTGGTCCTCACTATTTCTGTTGGCGAGCTTGGCATTTGCGCTGCAAGTTTGCACCATCGCAAGAGCGCAGGATAATGCTAATGCTAATGACAGCGCGGACGCTTCTGACCAGGATCAATCCCAGGATCCTCCGGCCCGCGTAGCCCGCCTGAACGTTTCTCAAGGTGACGTCGAGCTTCGACCCGCCGGCGAGGACGACTGGGTCACCGCCGTTCTCAATCGCCCGATGGTCACGGGCGACGACTTGTGGACCGACGAAGACTCGCGAGCCGAAGCGCACGTGGGCTCGGCGGCCATCCGCATGGAAGCAAAAACCGGAATCACTTTCCTCGCACTCGACGACCGGACCACGCAGATTCGGCTCGCGCAGGGATCCATAATTCTGCGCGTGCGTCACGTTGATGACGATGATACCTATGAGATCGACACCCCCAACATCGCGTTCAGCTTGCTGCAGCCCGGTGAGTACCGCGTCGACGTGAGCGAGGACGGCAGTCAGACCATCACCACCGTTTGGCACGGCCGCGGCCGCGTCACCGGCGGAGGGCTTACATACTCGGTGGTCGCCAATCAGACCGCGACGTTTACCGGCAGCGATCACCTCGATTACGATCTCGGGCAGATCGCCAACCAGGATGACTTTGACAGTTGGGCGTTTGACCGCGACCGTCGCGAAGACGACGCCGATTCCGCGAATTATGTTTCGCGCGAAATGACCGGCTACGAAGATCTCGACGACAGTGGTGACTGGAGCTATGTGGCTGGCTATGGTCCGTGCTGGCGGCCGCGCGGTGTGGTCGTAGGCTGGGCCCCGTATCGCTTCGGCCACTGGGTTTACCTTGGCCGTTGGGGCTGGACCTGGGTCGAAAAGGAGCGCTGGGGATTTGCTCCTTTTCACTACGGACGCTGGGCGTTTGTGAACAATGGGTGGTTCTGGGTGCCCGGGCCGGTGGTCATTCATCCGGTGTGGGCGCCGGCGATGGTGGCATTCGTTGGCGGCGGTGCGGGTTTCCGCTTCTCGGCTGGAGTTGGCGTGGGCTGGTTCCCGCTCGCTCCAGGAGAAGTCTACGTGCCCTCGTACCGCGTGAGCCGCATGTATGTAAACAACGTGAACATCACGAACACGACTGTGAACATCACGAAGGTGACGAATGTCTACAACTCGGTCGTCGTCAATCGAACCGTGAACAACATCACCTACGCCAATCAGCGCACGAACGGCGTGACTGTCGTGTCGCGCGACGCGTTTGTGAACGCGCGCCCTGTGGCACAGAACGTGATGAGAGTAGACACGAAGGAAATCGCGGCAGCGCCCGTGACTCACGTCGTCGCCGCCGAGCCCGTCCGCGCGAGCGTGTTGGGCGCTGGACGGCCGGTCTCTGCCCGGCCGCCGGCAGCGGTGGTCAGTCGCGCCGTGGTCGCGGTCAGAACGCCGCCTCCGCCTCCGGCTTCGATCGCGCAGCGGCAGGCACAGGCAGGTGGACATCTGAATCAGCAAGCGCTGATTCGTCCGGCGCAGCCCGCTGCAAATCAAGTTGGCCGGCCCGCGCAAACCACAACTCAACCGGGCTTCAGACCGTTCACTCAGCCTAGCGGACAGACCAACAACGGTAACAATCAGGTGCGGCCCATGCAGCAAGCGCAACCGCGCGTGTATGAGGAGCAGGGAACTGCGCAGCCGGAAAATCGGAATGCACAGCCCGACCCCAGTCGGAGCGCCGAACCGAATCGAAATGTGCAGCCCGCGCAGAATCGCTATGCACAGCCTGCGAGCCAGCCAGCTTCGCAGGCGACGCATCCGCTGGTCCGTCCCGCTCCGGCGGTGCAGGAGCGCAGCCCCGAACAGGAACAACAGCAGGAACAGAAGTTTAATCAATGGCACCAGGAGCGGCCTGCAACGCCTCCGCCCGCGCCGAGGCCGGCTCCAGCCCCGAAGGCTCCTGAGCCGCCGAAAGCGGAGAAGCCGAAGAAGTAGCGTTGACGCTGACGCGCTTCTTGCGATCTGATAGGGTTCGCAGGAGATGCGTTTGCGACGAAATGAAATCAGCAAGACAACGCCGGGAGAAGCGCGTGCTCTCCCGGCGTATTGTTTCGACAATGCCGTTGCTGGACAAGCTGTCATCGAAATGAAGTGAGTGAAAGAGAAATGACCGAAGCGAAATGATCGACGCGAAGCGGCCGAAGATTAACTGGATGGATGCGCTGTGGCTGTTCTTTCTCGCGGGGCTGGCCTTGTTGCCGCCCGTGAAGGAAATCCACAAACAGCTCATCCTGCTCGCCTTCGGCGTCGTACAGCTGGGTGAGGGATGGTTGATTGCGCGCGTGCCGCGCCGCGGCCCGGCTTATCTCGTTTTGCTGAAGATTGCGCTGGCCACGCTGTTGATCGACCACACTGGCGAACTCAGCATCAACAGCAGCTACTGGCCGATTTATTTTTTGCCCGTGGTCACGGCGGCGGAATATTTTGGTCCGTGGGGCACGCTCGCGTGGACGGCTTTGGCTTCGACCACGTATTGTTCCTATCTTTATCCCGCGTGGCAGGAATACGGCGAAATCCCGCTCGACGCTTATCCGCTCCTCGCGATCCGCCTGCTCTTCTTTTTTCTCGCTGCCATGGTGGTGAATCGCTTTGTAGTCGAGAACCGCCGCCAGACGCAGCGCTATCAGGCTCTGGCCGAGACTCTAGCCGAAACCAATCGCCGTCTGGAACAGGCGCAGGCCGAAGCGCGCCGTTCCGAACGGCTGGCCGCGCTGGGCGCGCTTTCTGCCGGACTTGCGCACGAGATCCGCAATCCGCTGGGAGTGATCAAAGGCTCGGCGGAAATGTTGACGCAGAAGCTTGGAGAATCGAACCCGCTGGCGATGGAACTGGCCGGGTACATCTCAACCGAAACCAATCGCCTGAGCGCGCTGGTCACGCGCTTCCTCGATTTCGCGCGCCCGTTGCACGCCGATCTCACTCCGCAGAATATTACTGCCGTGCTCGACCGCGCTCTGAACGATGTCGCGCAGCTATGGAAAGGCGCGCCGGTTCGCGTGGAAAAAGAATACGAGCCCGGTCTGCCGCTGGTGCCTCTGGACGAGAGCTTGAGCGAGCAAGCCTTTTTGAATATTGTGCAGAATGCCTATGACGCCATGAGCGCCAGCGGCGGTACGCTGCGCGTGAAAGTTCGGAAATGCGCGGCGAAAGCCGCGACGGCACGAACTCTCGCGGCAATCAAGTGAACGGAGTCGAAGTGCGCATCGAAGACACCGGGCCGGGCATTCCGCAGGAGTTGCGGGAACAAATTTTCAATCCGTTCGTGACTACGAAGAAAACCGGCGTAGGCTTGGGGCTTTCCATCGTGTCGAAGATCATTGACGGGCATCATGGGAGTATTCGAATTGAAGTCGCGGACAGCTCAACGGGCGACAGGTCGGGATCAGCCCCCGGCGCGCGTTTTGTAATATTTTTCCCGGCCGCCACGGAGAACGACGCAATGGGAGTATCCGCTCATCTGGTGATCTCGTGAGACGTCGAATTCAGAGAGGCAAAGAATCGAGGAGACGCGGGAATGCCGGCAATTCTGATCGTCGAAGACGAAGCCAAGATGCGCCGCCTGCTCGAGCTGAATCTCGGCGAAGACGGATTCACTACGTTCTCCGCCGGAGACGCCGAGACCGGACTGAAATCTCTGCGCGAGAATCCCATCGACCTGGTGCTGACCGATCTGAAACTTCCCGGCATGAACGGCCTGGAATTTCTGCAAACCATCAAGCGCCAAAATGCCGCTCTGCCCGTGGTGGTGATGACCGCGTTCGGCAGTGTCGAGACCGCGGTCGAAGCCATGAAGGCCGGGGCCAGCGACTACGTGCTGAAGCCGTTTTCGCTGACCGAGATGCGGATGGTCATCCACAAGGAACTGGATGTCCGCAACCTGCGCGAAGAGAACCGGATCTTTACGCGAAGCGCTGGGCAAGCGCTATGCGCATCCCAACGTGGTCGCCCGCAGCCCGAAGATGCAGGAAGTGCTGGCCACGGTGGAGCGCGTCGCGCCCACCAACGCGACGGTGCTGCTGGGCGGGGAGAGCGGCGTCGGCAAAGATTTGATCGCGCGCGCGATCCACGAGAAATCGCGGCGAGCGTCAGGCCCGTTCCTGAAAATCAACAGCACCGCCATCCCTGAGAATCTTTTGGAAAGCGAGTTGTTCGGCTTCGAGAAAGGCGCGTTCACTGGAGCCATCGCCAGCAAGCCCGGCAAGTTCGAACTGGCTGACAAGGGAACCCTTTTTCTCGACGAGATCGGCGACGTGCCGCCGGCGACACAAGTGAAACTACTGCGTGTGCTGCAGGAGCGCGAGTTCGAGCGCCTCGGCGGCACGCGCACCGTGAAGGTCGATGTGCGCTTTATCGCGGCCACCAACCAGGATCTGCGCGCAGCGCTCGAGCAAGGCACATTCCGCGAAGACCTTTATTATCGGCTGAACGTTGTGCCCATCGACATTGCCCCGTTGCGCGAGCGCAAAGAAGACATTCCCGATCTCGCGAATCTGTTCATCTCGCGCTTCACCGGAGAATCCGGCAAGCCCGTCGAAGGCATTACGCCCGAGGCGATGCAGATTCTGGTGAACTACCACTGGCCGGGAAATGTTCGCGAGTTGCAGAACATTGTCGAGCGCGCCTGCGCGCTGGCCAAGGGCAGTGTGCTCGACGCCCGCCGACATTCACCTGGATACGCGTCCTGCAAAGTCGGCGAACGGCGCGGCCGGATTTCTTCCCGACGGCATGACCCTCGAACAATGGGAAGATGAAATGGTGCAGGAAGCGCTGCGCCGCGCCAACGGCAACAAGAGCCAGGCCGCCCGCCTGCTGGGCCTGTCGCGCAACGCGCTTGCGCTACCGCCTGTCGAAGATCGGAATCGCCGACGAAGGCGAGAAGACCGAGTAGCGGAGTCGACGCGAGCATCTTCCGGATATCGACTCGGTCTCGAGGTGTGTTCTACTAGTCGGCGATGAATCGTCCCCACATTTTCCGATTGCTGCTGGTTGCGCTCCTGTGGTCCACGATTTCAACTCTCAGCGCAAACTCTAGCCGATCGCCTAGGCTATCCCGCGGGCACGAAACTCATCATCGTCCACGCCGACGACCTCGGCGAAACTCACGCGGTGAACGCCGCTGCCATGAAAGCTCTGCAAGGCGGCACGATCAATTCCGCGAGCCTGATGGTGCCGTGTCCGTGGTTCCCCGAGATGGCCGATTATGCCAAGTCCCACCCCGACGCCGATCTTGGACTTCACCTAACGTTGACCAGCGAGCGCGTCTATTACCGCTGGGCCCCGGTCGCGTCCGCCGACAAAGTGCCCAGCCTGGTCGACGAAAACGGATATTTCCATCACGACTGGGAGCACGGCGAGCACGTCAACCCTAAAGAAGTTGAGCTCGAACTGCGCGCGCAGATCGAGCGCGCGTTGGCTATGGGTGTGCGACCCACGCATCTCGATTCACACCAGTATCGACTGATCATGAACGGCAAGGAACTCTTCGACGTGATGCTGCGTGTGGCTCACGAATATAAATTGCCGGTTTTCGTGAATCGTGATTGGTTCGCTGCAAACCCGTATCTGGAAACCAGCCTCGGTCCCGGCGATATCGTTCTCGACCATACAGTGACGATCGAGCCGGAGGTTCCGCCGGAGAAATGGGCCGAGTTCTACCTGGCGGCGTTGAAGAATCTGAAACCCGGAGTCACCGAATTCGTGATCCATCCTGGTTACGACGATGAAGAACTGCGCGCCGCGACGCGTGAACGCCCTTCCTGGGGCGCGGCCTGGAGGCAGCGCGACTTCGATTTCTTTACCAGCGATCAGTTCCGCGAGACTCTGGCGCGGGAGAAGATTCAGTTGGTGACCTGGCGAGAACTCGTGCGCGCGGCTGCGGCAAAATGATTTCAAGCTAATTCTTAAATACGGAGCTAAAAATGAGAACGAAGCTGGCTGTGGTCTTGATGTGCATGTTGGCCGTATCGGGCGCTATCGCGCAGACGGCGAAGAGCGACTTCTTCACAACGTCGGATGGAATAAGAATCCACTACCTTGAGGCCGGCCGCGGCCGCGCCGTCGTCTTCATTCCCGGATGGACCATGCCCGCCTGGATCTGGCAGAAGCAGATCGACGAGTTCTCGAAAAAATATCACGTCGTCGCCGTCGATCCGCGATCCCAGGGCGAGAGCGACAAACCGCCTTACGGCCACATGCCCGAGACCCGCAGCCGCGACTATAAGGATCTGGTCGATCATCTCGGCCTGAAGCAGCCGGTGCTGGTCGGCTGGTCGATGGCCTGCGGTGAGCTGGTGAAATATGCCGAACAATTCGGCAGCGATAACGTCGGCGGGTTCGTGTTGGTCGATGGATTTCTAGCCGACAAGGTCAGCCCGGAAATGTTCACCGGCATCTCGGGATGGATGAACATGCTCCAGCAAGATCGCCAGAAACAGGCCGACGGCTTTGTCCGCAGCATGTACAAAAAACCGCAGACCGACGACTACCTGAAGCGGGTGACCGACGCGTCCGAACAAACTCCCGCCGACGCCGCGGCGGTGCTTATTTACGACATGATTGCGGTAAAGGATTTCTCGCCCGGCCTCGCCAAGATGAGTCGCCCAGTACTCTTTGCCTACCAACCCGACTCGCAGCCGACCGCCGACTTTCTGAAATCAAAGCTGGGCGACAAGCTGCGCCTCGAAAAATTCGAGGGCGATGGTCATGCGCTGTTCGTCGACGATCCTGAAAAATTCAATCATGTGCTCGACGAGTTCATCCAAGGTCTACCCAAATAAACAGGGCCAGGTGAAATCGCGCCAGGTGGCCGAAAACCACCACCCTAGGTTGAGGTCGGCCAACTTCATCCAATCAGACCTTTTCGCCGGTTACGTCCCTCTCGTCCCGCATTGAAAACACGCGACTTGTTGATAGCCATTCCGGCGCCGTTTGGCACGGCAGTTGCCACTCCTCTTAGCGGACATTCGTTCCACGTGAGAGTCGATTCGGCACGTGCGGTTCGAAGGGGTGATCATGAAAAGCAGATTCATAACGGGCTTAGCAGTCTTCACGTTAGCGCTGTCGGGTGCGTTGTCGATCAACGCGTTGGCGCAGACGACCGAAGAAACTCCAGCGCCGACAGATCAGCCCAGCGCGCCGATGGAGATCGGTCAGCCGGGGCAGGGCCCAATGGCGCCGCCCCAACCGGGACAGACTGGGCCACAGGCCAATCCCGGCGACGCGCAGCCTACCGAGGCTGCTCCCGGTGGACCGTCGGGTGAGGCTCCGGCGAAGACCGACCAGGGCGTGGCGCGCGTCAGCCTGATTCACGGCGAAGTATCGACCCAGCGCGGAGATTCCGGCGACTGGTCGGCCGCAGTGTTGAACCAGCCAGTCATGACCGGCGACAAAGTTTCGACCGGCGACAACGCGCGCACTGAATTGCAGCTCGACTTTGCCAATACATTTCGCCTGGGCGCGAACGCCAAGGCCAACGTCGCGAACCTGACGCATCGCGATATTCAGATTCAACTGAGCCAGGGCCTCTCGAATCTCACGGTTTCAAAGCAGAGCGAAGCCGAGCCAGAAATCGATACGCCGAACGTTTCCGTGCATCCCGCGCATCAGGATGGCGTTTTCCGCATCGAAGTGCAGCCGAACGGTGACACGCTGGTGATCGTACGCGAAGGTGAAGCGCAGATTGCCACGCCGCAGGGCAGCGCCGAAGTTCACACCGGCGAAATGGCCACGGTGCGCGGCGACAGCAACTCGGCGCAGTACAAAATTTCTCCCGCTCCTGATCGCGATGATTGGGATCGCTGGAACGCCGATCGCGATCACATGATCCGCAACGCCAGTTCGTGGAAGCACACCAATCGTTACTACACCGGAACGCAGGATCTCGACGCCTACGGCCAGTGGCAGAACGTGCCCGACTATGGCGATGTGTGGGTTCCGAACGAGGCCGATGGCTGGGCTCCGTATCGCGACGGCAACTGGACCTACGAACCCTATTACGGCTGGACCTGGGTAGGCTATGAGCCCTGGGGATGGGCGCCGTATCACTACGGCCGCTGGTTCCCCTATGGCGCGGGGTGGGCATGGTGGCCTGGTCCGATTTATGGCGGTGGATTCTACCGTCCATTCTGGGCGCCGGCTTATGTTTCGTTCTGGGGATGGGGCGGGGGCTTCGGCTTCGGATTTGGTTTCGGCGGTTGGGGCGGATTCGGCTGGCTCCCGATCGGACCTTGCGACTATTTCCATCCCTGGTGGGGTGGATACGGCGGGCGCTTTGGTTGGGCGAGCCGCGGCGGGTATGACCGCCTCGGCGGCTTCGCTCCGCTGCACGCCGGAACGCGTTTCTCGAACGTCGCCAACATTCATGACGTGCGCATTGGCCGCGGCATGTCGACGGTCAACGCCGGACAGTTCGGCGCAGGCCGAGTAACGGCCGGCGCGGCAACGCGCGAGCAGCTGGGCGGAGCGCGCATGATGGCGGGCAATCTTCCCGTGGTTCCATCGCGAGCCAGTTTGTCGGCGAGCGGACGTGCGGCAGCGCCTTCCACGGTGCGCAATAGTAATGCTTCGGAGCATTTCTTCGGATCGGTGCATAACAATGTTTCGCGACCGCAGTCGTTCCAGTCGCAGACCGCCAGTCTGCGACAGAGCATGGCGCAGAATCACGTCGGCGCGATTCCGGCTGGAGGCCGCGAAGGAGCGGGCGAATCGGCGCGCGGCATGAGCGCGGCCGGTGGGACGCGTGCGAGTGCGGGCACGACTCGTGCGTTTACGCCGCCGGGCAGCGCGCGTTCGTCCTCTGGCGTCGGCTCAGAGCGGAGTTCGGACAACCGAGGCATGGGCTCCTCGAACTCGGAAACTCGTAGCACGGAGACGCGGAACGCGGAAACGGAGCGCGGCACCAGTCAGTCGGCTGCTGGCGGTAACCGGGATGGGTTCCGTCCGTTCACTCCGCCGTCGCACAGTGCAGAAGCTGGAGCGGCGGGCAGCTCGGAGCGGGGCAGCAGCGGCAGTTATTGGAACCGGACGGCCCCGAGTTCGGCGGGATCGCGTGGCAGCGGTTCGTACTCAGACGGTTACGGGCGAGGATCGACGTCGCGTCCGCAGCTGGATATGCGGCAGCCGATCGTGCGCAGCCCATCGTACGGCGGTTCGCGCGGCGGATATCCCGGCGGCTCTCGCGCCCCGACCTATCATGCTCCGAGCAGCGGCGGATCGCATAGCGCGCCGAGTGGTGGGGGTCATGTGAGCGCTCCGAGCGGCGGCGGACATGCTTCCAGCGGTGGCGGACACTCTGGGGGAGGTGGTCATCGACTCACGGTTGCGAGACGTTGCTGCAACGTCTCTTCGAAAGCAGTGATGGAATTACGGTGACTTGGACAAGTTGATGTAAACGAAGTGAAGATAGAGTCAGAGGCGGGAAGGGGCGTGCTTCGCGGCACGCCCTTTTTCATGTCCGCGAAACTTTGCCGATTACGGCCTGGCGTAAGCCGGGCTGTCGGGGTCAGGTCGGTCGTAGTCGCGGCCGTATTTGTTCTTGTGGGCGAGCGTCACGTCGGTCTCTGACAGAGTGAGAGTTCCGATCGACGTGTCGCCGGGAGCGACAGTAATCTCGCGGCTCATGGCGCGCAGGGCGTCGGGCGCCACCGAAGAGTGAAAAACCTGCAACTGGTAGCGGCCGGGCGGAACATTGGGAATGCTGAGTTCTCCGCGCGCGTCGGAGATGGCGTAGTAGGGCGTCGCCAGGGCGATGACCACGGCGCTCATCTGCTCGTGAATGTTGCAGAAGATGAAGGAGATGCCGGGCTTGTCGAACTGAACGAAGCGCGTCGTTCCGCTCTCATAGAGTCCAAGATCGAAGCGCTTGCCTTCGAACAGCGAAAACACATTGTGGAAGAACGGATCGTGGTTGGGAAATTCCACTTTGCCGCCGACCGGAATCACCATCAGCGAAGGTTGAAAGCTCTTGTTCTTCTGCACCAGTTGCGGAATGTGGGCCGGGTCTTGCCGCGGCGCGTCGACCGTTGCGCCGACGGGAGTCAGCCAGACGACCGCTTTCGAAGCGTCTTTCAGGGGATGACCGTTTCGGGTCAGTTCCACGTGGCCTTTGAGCGGCCTGCTGGGCGGGCGCGCAGACCGCTGCCAGCAGCAGGACCACGCAAGACGCGAGAGGGCATCCATAGATGTAGCAAGCGCGTTTTCAAAACAAAATCCCCACGGACAGATTGACCTGATTGGTGATGCTGCTGGCTGCTATAGATGGGGAAGGTGTGCAATCGTCGGAACTCCGCCGAAAGCACCAGGTCGGAGCGAGGACGAAAGACGACATTTCCCAGCGCGCCGCGATTTCGTCCCAGAATCGGTCCGAAATTGTTCTCGTCGGTGGCGAAGCCGCGCATGTCGCCGGCAAAGGCATCGTCTTCGGCGAACACGCCGTTCAGTTCCATCTTCGGAGTCAACTGAAATTTCAGTTGCGCCCATCCGCCTGCGGTGTCGAGCCCGCGGATCGGAGCTGAGCCGGTCCCGGACGGATCGCCGCCGTACACAATCGAAGTTCCAATCGCGCCGCCGAGTCCGCCAATGCCGCGGCCGCGATAAAACTCGCCCGACAGAGCAAGCCGCGGCAGAATGGGAATCTGCCAGTCCGCCATTCCAGCCCAGGCGTCGACATCGCGGTCCCAGGTCCAGTTCTGGCGGCCATAGTAGCCGGCGACGCCGAAGCTGAGCGGATGCTCCCGCACCGGACGCGACCACGCCGTGCGAAACGCATAGGCGGGTTGGCCCGGACATTTCTCCGGCCTGCGCCGAACGGTAGAACGAATTGTAGGGATACTCCCAGTCGAGGTTGTCGAGAACTCCCGCCTGCACGGTTATGGTCTGCTGATCGGAGAGCGAGAAGCGGTGCTCGACGCGCAGTTGCGGCGTCCAGCCCCAAAGGTTTCCGGCAAAGGCGAACGCGGGCGTGGCCAGCGACGCGAACGAAGTGGGCGACAGGGGCGAAATGAACAAAGAATCCTGACCCGCGACGACCGAGGTATGCTCCCAGTCGAATCGCACATTGGCGGTCTGCAGGCGGACGATTCCGAAGTTCACGCCGTTGCCGGTGGCGGGAAATCCTCCGGCGAAATCGAGTTGCACATCGGCCGATGTCCTGGCCCCGGCGACGCTCGGGCCAAAGATTTCGAATCCGATTTCCGACTGGCGCAGTGTGGCGCCGAGAGTTGCGCTGAGGACCAGCCCGCAGGCACCGGTTCCGAATAGCTCGGGAAGTCGAGATTGTCGGAGCCTCCAACGTTGCGGAAGGCGTTCATCAGCACGATGCCGTGAAGCCGCGCGCGATACTTTGAAGCAGTCTCAACTTTCGTCTGATATTGTTCGTCGATTTTCGAACCGATCAGTGACGTGGAGTCTTCCAGCTTCTGCACGCGTTCTTCGAGCGGAGTTGGGCATTGAGAAGTCGAGCTTGCCGGTGCGCCGCGGGTCGAGGCGACAACGGATCCGTTCTGTGGCGCATTGGCTGCGGCAGTCTCAGTGGCTGCGATTGTCGCGGAGGCGGGCCGCTCCAGCAGCGCGCGCGTGGCTTGCAGGTCCTGGCGCAGCTGGTGCATTTCGGCGCGGGACTGCGGCATTTTCGGCGCGCATCTCTTCCACCATGCTCGCGAAGTTGGCGGACCTGATCCTGCAGGTCACGAACGGCGCCGTTGGCTTCGCCGGGTGCCGGCGCAGACGAGGATGGCGACGACGAGAGCGATTGCCTGCGCGCCGCCGACCGGACAGAAGACCGCACAGAAAAACATGACAGCGGCAACCGCCAATGCGGTTGCGCGGACCGCAGAATCCTAAGGCTCTTCACACCGTCCTCCTACACCATCCAGGGTCTGGATACAGAGTCAGGCACTTGGCGAAGAGAGAAATTTTTCGCCTACGGGCCCGGACGAGAAATCGAATTCGGTTGGGCCTCATCCCGCTGATGCGCGTTACCAGCGAGCTGCATCGAGGCTGGACTCGCCAACTCGGCGAGAGGCATCCTGCACACGCCCCGGCAGTACGATGCGGAAAATCGTTCTGCCTTGCGCCGTGCGCTCCACAGAAATCTCGCCGCCGTGATCCTGCACGATTTTCTGTACCACTGCCAGCCCCAGGCCCGTGCCGTTTTCCTTGCCGTAGCTGACAAAGGGATGGAACAGCCGCTCGCGGATGGATTCGGCGATGCCGGGACCGTTGTCGGCGACTGAAATCGTGATGGAATTTCCCACTTCAGCCGCCGTAACTTCCACCTTACCGCCCACGGCGGGAGCGGCCTCGCACGCGTTCAACAGCAAGTTGTACAGAGCCCGCTCCAGCTTGCGCTGGTCAAACCATCCGGCAACTTGAACGCTGCAGAGCACGTCGATGGAGCGGTTGTGATGCCGGGGATGCAAGCGGACGGCCAGAACAGAACGCTGAATCGTTTCCGCTACATTGGCATATGCCGGGGTGAGCGACTCGCGGGTGCGGGCGAATTCCAGCAGGGAGTCGATAAGGTCGGTCATCAGATTCACGCCGCTGCGAACTTCCTGGTACAACTCCTCGCGCTGCACCGAAGTCAGGTGACTGTCGCAAAGAAATTCGGAATTCGCGACGATGGCGGCCAGGGAATGGCGCAGATCGTGCGAAATCGAGCTGGCCATGCGTCCGATGGTCGCCAGCTGTTCTGACTCCAGCAGATCGCGCTGGCTCTTGAGCAGGCTGGTGCGCATGCGGTCGAAGGCCCGGGTGAGTTCGGCCACTTCGTCGCCGCCGCGCGGATCGAGCGGATGATGAAAGTCTCCGCCTTCCAGAGCGCGTACGCCGGCCACCAGATTTCCCAGCGGCCGGGTGAACGTATGCGAGATGAAGAACACGAGGCCGCTGCCCACGACGATCGCGGCCAGGCCCAGCAGCAGGAGATAACGATTCAGTTGATCGAGAAACTTCGTCGCCTGATCATAGGAGCCGAGCACGCTCAAACGCACGGGAGTCGACTGCGAACCAGAAAGCACAAGGGAAGTAGCGAGGAAGCGTTCGTTGCCAATCTCGACGTCGCGGGGATCGTCGTGTGCCGATCCGGCGATCAGATTCTGAATGCTCCCGGTCTCTACCTGCGCCGGCATCAATGTCGTGCCCACGATTTCGTTGCCGCAGGAAAAAGCGACCTGGCTGCCGGCCACCTTGCTGACTTCAGCGGCGAGCCGGTCGTTGATCTCATAGCCGATGACGAGAAAGCCGAGCAGAGTTCCGTCCGTGCTGGAGCCGCGATAGATGGGCTGATAAACGTCTGGTAGAGATGATGCTCCCCCAGCCACCAGTGGCTGGACTCTCCGCGATCTTCGTCGAGTGATTGCTGGAAATATTTTTCCGCCGCTTCCTTCGTGAATCCAGGAGTCTTGGTATGCAAGCGCGACGACCCGGCCGCTGCGATCGACCAGCACAAACAAATCGCTGCTGCTGCGAGCTGTTGCCAGACATCCTGCGACGCATCCTGAATAGTGACCGGATCTGGGCTCGTCATGATGGCGCGGGTGATGGGAAGATCGGCCAGCAGCGCGACGTCGGTGGTCAGCATGGTTTCGCGTTCCTGCCGGAAATCCTGAAACGCGGCGACCGAGTTACGCAGATTGACCGCAATACTTTCCCGCACGTTGCTGCGAATGCTGCGCTGTACCAGCAACAGGCTGGTGGTGGTGAGCCCGGTCGTGATCAGCAGCATGGAAAGCAGGAAGCGCGTGCGCAGCCGCATCCGCAGACGCGGTAGCAGTCCGGAACTCGACTCATTCCTTAGAGCGGACCGGGAATCAGGTCGGGAATTATGATGCACAGAATCTTGCACGGATTCGGGAGAGGGGTTCAAGGGAATCAGCGGACGAACTTGTATCCCATGCCATGTACCGTGCGGAAGTGTACCGGACTCGAGGGGTCTTTCTCCAGTTTCTGGCGCAGTTTGAGAATGTGGTTGTCGACGGTGCGCGTCGACGGATAATTCTGGTAGCCCCAAACTTCGTTCAGCAGTTCGTCGCGGCTGATCACGCGGTCGGCATTCTGCACCAGGAACTGGAACGTCTTGAATTCCTGGGCGGTTAAGACTACGACTTGGCCGTCGCGCTTAATCTCCATCTTCTTGAAGTCGGCAGAAATGCCATCGAAGCTGACGACCTGCAGATCCGGAGTGCGAGCAGTGTGCCGCAAAGCAGCGCGCACGCGCGCCAGCAGTTCCCGCGGACTGAAAGGTTTAGTGACGTAGTCGTCGGCGCCCAACTCAAGCAGCAACACTTTGTCGGAGACGTCGCTGGCCGCGCTCAGCACGACGATCGGCAACGTCGGGGCCAGCGCCTTGATCTCCTTGCACACGTCGCGGCCAGAAACTTTCGGAAGACGCAAGTCGAGAACGACAGCGGCCGGCGCTGCAGACTGGAAACTGTCGAGCGCCGACTGCCCGTCCGACTGAGTCTCCACGGTATAGCCCTCGGTCTCAAATAATCGCCGCAGGGCCTTCTGCACCGCCGGGTCGTCTTCGACCACAAGAATGCGGCCGGCAGGCTTGGCTGTAGTGGCTGGATTGGCGGTTCTCGCAGTGCTGAGCGGCGTAGCAAGGTTCCCCATAATTTGAAGTTTCCTATGATCGGGGGAGGAACTTCCGGCCCCACGAATCGCCCACCCGGAAGGCTTGACCTACTGAGCTTACATCTGAAGCTTACAACGGTTTGACGGCTAAATATGCGGATTGTGCGCGTTTTTGACATTCTTTTTACAATTTCAACGGGGTGTCAACAGCCGCTTCGGAACGACAGTTGCTTGGCAGAAAGCGACGGCTCGCCGGATCGCGCGCAGATCATTCGGAGTTGTCCGCGTCTGTCGTAGAATTGAGCGCTTGCCTGTGCTCTCGGAACTAGACGGTCTCGTAGTCGTGCTGGTGCGCCCGCGCAATCCTCTGAACATTGGCGCCGCCGCTCGCGCCATGAGCAATTTCGGCGCGCATCGGCTGCGACTCGTGAATCCATTTGCCGAAGGATTTCGCGAAGCCAAATCCGCCGTCGGCGCCGCCGATCTGCTCAACAGCGCCGAAGAATTCAAAACCGTGGCCGAGGCCGTTGCCGACTGCGCCCTGGTTGTGGGAACGACTGCTGTGCGCAATCGTGCTTTGCAGCAACCAGTGCGCCATCTCGACGAACCATCCGGCGTCACGATTCGCCAGCAACTACAGACCTCGCGAGTCGCCCTTCTGTTCGGCTCCGAAAAAATCGGGCTCACCAACAAAGACTTCAGCCACTGCCACTGGCTGCTGAATATCCCAACCAAAGCGAAAAACATTTCGATGAATCTGGGCCAATCCGTCGCTGTGTGTCTTTATGAACTGGCGCGGAGCGTGCCCGTCGCGCCAGTGGTCGGAGAAGGTCGAGCTAGCGACAGCGGGACAAACTGAGCACATCATCGAAGGCCTGCTCGAAGCGCTGCGCATCAGCGGCTATGTGAAGCCCGGAACCGATGCCGTGTTCGAGAAAAAAGCACGTTGGCTGATTCTGCGCTTGAAGCTGGAAGCCTACGATGCCAAGCTGCTGCTCGGCATGGTGCGGCAGATCGTTTGGAAGTTGCGTCACCCGACGAAAGAGTTATGAAACAGACGAAATACTGGCACGTTGTGAAAAACTCTGGTTCACGCAGGTTTTGGGAAGGGCACGACTTCAGTCGTGCCGTTGAGTTCCTTTAAAATCAGCCGCGCTTTAGCGCCTGAGGATTGCCCTCTGGTGCCAAAGGAGTTTTTCAGCAACGTTCCTAACGTTTCGCGGGCTGCGCCGATGCCTGGATGGAAGTTCGTTTGAGTCGAAACTGAATGTTCCACGTCTTGGGTGCTGTTGTGCCGTCCGCCACCGGAGGCGTGAACTCCCACTCCTGCGCCGCCTTCAGTGCCAGACGAGCAAAATACTGGCTTGGCCCCGCATGCGTGAGTTTCGCCGCCGTCACCTTTCCCGACGAATCTACATCAACCTGGACATTGATCTTGATCGTGCCGGTGATCGTATTCCGCGCACTCTGTGGCACCTCGGGAAGAACCTGGTGCGCAACCTCACCGCGTGTTGCTGCCGGCTTTTTCGAAGCCTGCGGAGTTGCCGTCGGCTGCTGTGAGGGAGCATTGGCCGCAGGTGCCGGCGTGGCCACCGCCGGAGCTTGTGGGGTGGATTGCTCGATCGACGGGGTCGCGGGTGCGGCGGCATTCTGCCCGCGGAAATGGAACACAGCAAATCCGACGACCAGCGCCGCAATCAGCAATACCGCGAAAACCGGGCCGCGCTTCGTCGGGCCCTTCGTTGGCGGAGGTGCGTCGGGTTCAGCTGGAACCGAGCGTCCTTCAGGCTGCAAGCGCGCCTGAATTTCCGCAATCGAGCAGCGCCGCTTAGGATCGAGATGCAGGCACTCGCGCGCGATCCCGCGAAACGGTTGAGGAATGGCGTGCTGCGGACCCGGATCCCGCTGCGACGTGGCGGCCTCCACTGCTTCCACGAAAGTCACGTTCTGCGTGAGCGCGGCCACCAGCGTCACGCCGATCGACCAGACGTCTCCTGACGGTGAGACGATTCCCTCCGCGGTTTCAGGGGCATCGTAAACGTCGCGCCGCCGGGCCGGGTGCGGTTCCGTCACCGACACAATCTCATCCGCCGAGAATTTCAACTGATCGCCCATGGCATGCACATTCGAAGGCTTGACGCGCCCGTGGACAAATCCCTTGCCGTGCAGGTAGGAAAGTGCGTCCAGAAGCGCAGGCAGCAGGTCGGTCACTTCGGCGGGCTCGAGCGGGCGCTCGGGAAGAATCTGCGACAGATCCTCCTCGGCATATTCCATGATGAGATAAAGCATGGGCATGCCGTCGACCTGGCAACGTCCGGATTCAAAAATGCGCATCAGATGAGCATGAGAAAGCTGCGCCGCGACACGCCAATGTGAGAGTTGATGGTCGGCTTCGGCGTTCGCTGCAATCAGTTTGATCGCGACCTTCTGCGTTTGCCCCGGCCGCTCGGTAAGAAAGACCGCACTGTGGTCGGAGCCGCCCAGCCACTGCCGAAGCGGAAATTTCCCGTCGACTACGCGGCCTTCCCATTTTACCCACTCCTCAGGCTGGCTCATCAGCGTTCCCCGCGAACACACATTCTATGCCATCGGCCACAAAACCGTAGCGCAGACGTGGTTCGCGGAGACTAGCCCTTCAGACTTTACCGGCTCTTATAGCTGAACGTCACTTTCGTTTCCTCATCGAGAACCAATGGCCGAACGAAGCTGAAAGAAGTGCCGGCACGTGGCACATCAATCGCCACCGGGAAAACGCCAGCAACCCGCTTCTGCAGGTTCATTACGTTGGCCGAGGCAGTAGTTTGATTCGAAACGCCCGGAGCCAGCTGCATCAACTGAAGTTCGCTACGCCCGTTCGCCGGAGCCTTCATAGGGCCGCCGAGGTTGCCGTCCACTGAATAGGAGTAGTCGGTCGTTGATGCCTCGGTTTGCACCTGAACCGCCTGCGCGCTCACCTCCACAGTTTCTGACACATTGCCAACACTCAGCGGAAACTCGTACATCGACGGCTGGTTCGCGTTGTAGTTCAGGTTCAGAACGCTCGACTTGAAGCCGGGCGCGTCAGTTCGCGCTTTATAATTTCCGGACGACATGCCCCCGATAGACCATCGGCCGCTCGCGTCGGTCGTCGCGGAAACTCCACTTCCCGTCGCTGCGTAGGTGATGGTGACGCGCGCGTTAGGAATGGCGGCTCCCGTTGGATCGATCACATATCCGCCCATTTGCCCCGGAGCAGCTTGCACTCGGAAGTTATTCGACGCAACTTCGTCCTGGCCGGTCGGGCGATTGCGAGCATCTTCTTCGCGGAAAGTCGCAGGCACACGATTCGCGGCAATCACGTCGCCGCCGAAATCTTTCACCTTGTATTGCTCCGGAAGAAAGACCTCCCAATTCAGCAGGCTGATGGGAATATCCATGCTGGGCAGGCTCAAGTCCGCCCCACCTTTCCTGGCGAAAGGCGCGCCCGAGTGCATGAACACAAACGAAACCGTGTAGGAATCGGTCGGATGAAATCCCACCCGCAGCAACGGAACGCGAGTTCCATCCGGACCCTGCACGGGCTTCACGCGCTCCCCTCCCACGTCGGCGGAAAGAATACTGACACCCGCGGGCAGCGCAACTTTCAGAAACGGCTGCGCCTGATTCCTGATAACCAGCTTCACTTCAGTCAGCGACTTGCCCTCCGACGTGACCATGGTCGTGACGGTCGCGCTCTCGGCCACTGCCGCGAGCACGCTTCCATCAGGGAAGCGCACCCATTCGAGTGCCAGCGTGGGAGTCTCGCTGGGCTGTCGGTGATAACGAAACGCCGCCTGGGGTGGATAGTGCGCCAGCGACCGCAAGTAAGGGTTCGCTTCTTTCACATCCATGCGCTTGAGGCCGCCGCCTTCGGTTGCGGTGAGCTCCATGGTGCCCGCCCCCTCAACCAGCACTTCGCCGGTTTCGCGCTGCGCATGCATGAAACCGAGGAGCGGCGCGTCGGCCTTCGCGGTGTTGATAGCACGCTCCATCGAGATCAGGAACTGATGCGACCGCTGCGCAGGCGCGTTCACTTTGAGTGTCAGGACTCCAGAGTTTGTCTCTGTGGAATCGAGAGTAGCGCCGGTCACGCCAGTGACTTCATATCCGACGGGAATTTCCAAATGAAATTGTGAGGGCTCGCCCTGCACCACGGTAATGTCGGCGAGCACCGCAATGCGCATTTCCGCCTCGCTCACCGAAATGAGCGTCTTAGCGTCGGAGAGGAAACGCACCTCACGCGGCACCGTCGGAGTCGCGGCTTCCCGCGTGGCCCACCAGATAGTGGCAGGTTGCCCCGGCACCAGCGTGGCTTCAATCGCAGTATGTCCGTTTTCAGATTTGCGGCTAGTAATAATGCCGGGATTAATGTTAGCCAGAGCGTGGTCGCCGGGAATCACCAGCGCCAGTTGCACGCTGCCCGCAGTCGGCGCAGGCAAAGTGAACGAAGCGCGTCCAGCTTCGATCCTGAGTGGCAGCCCAGTGTCGAGCGCGACAGAAAATTCTCCCGGCCCCGGAAGCAGCGCCATATGCGTGCCATTCTCCTGCAGCAGGGGAACGCCCTTGCCGTTCTGGTGCGCGTCGAGCACGGTCATTCCGCTGGTGAGCGGAACTTTGCTCACGCCCTTGTGAAAGACTTCTCCTTCAAGTTCGACGGTGCCGCGCACGCCGTCGTTTTCGACGTGCAGCTTCACGTCGGCATGCTTGATGGAATAAGGAAGTGGCGCAGCGTCTGGCCGCTTCGGCGGCTTCGCCGCGAGCTCCACCAGCCGGTTATATTCGTCGAGGGTCAGTGTGACGTTGCCGGAATTGGGCAAGGGCAACACGGATTTATCGTCGGCTGCACGCGCAATCACCGCAGTCACAGAGCACATGAGCAAGATCACAAATAATCTGGATTTCATCGCACACCTCCCTTTTTGTCACGCTGAAAGCTGAACTCGGCCGCAGGAAACTGGTTCTCGCTGGTAAGCTCGGAAACAAGAAAAATCGACGGCCCGAACGCCGGGAAAGAAACCGTGATGGGCAGAATCCCGGTCACCTTTCCGCTTATCGACTTCGCCTTAAACGAATCGAGAAGCGCCTGCGTGGAGTTCTTCTTCTCGTCGTCGCCAGGGCCTTGCAGCTTGGCGAACTGTTCCAGCCGATCGAATTCCTTCGCGGCGACCGGAGAAGCAGCCGGCTGCGCCGGAGCCGCGACACCGCCAATCCCGTCACCACTCGCCGCTTCCAGCACCGAGGAACTCGGATTCACATACTCCTGCGCCCGAAACGTTCCCGGCTCGGCCGAAACCTTGAACAGCGGCGGGTAATAGAGCAGCAGCCCAGTCCGAGAAATGGGAAGATCGAGCGCAGGCAGCGTGATCTTCTCCCGTCCTTTCTCCTCCCAAGCGACGGCCTTGCTGAGATACAGAATTTCCACCGCGAACGCCGGCGCGTCGTCTCCGCCTCGCGATTTCTCCAGTGGCAACAGCAAACTGCCGTCGGGCGATTGGCCAGGACGAACTGGCCGACCAGCGAGTGTCACGCTCCAAACGGCAGCGCCCGCCGGCAAACTTACTTTCACAAAATTCCGCTGATTGTTGCGAATCGCATAGCGCGCCTGCACCAACTCTTTTCCGTCAGTGCTCATCAGCACCTGGTAGCGAGCCTCTTCCACATTCGCCATCAGCACAGCCTGCTGGTCATAGCGCGCAACATTGATGCTCAGTGAACGGTCTTTTCCCGCTTCGCCCGAGCGCGCCCGAAATGCGACCAGCGCCGGCGACTGCCGGTTAGCCACCATCTCGCCAAGATCGGTGGCGTCGGCGTCTTCGAGCCCCTGCGCCTTCTGGTCTTTAATTTCGCCAGCTCCGAGAATTTCGACGGCCACCCCCCCAGTGTCGCGTTCGGTATTCAACAGTCGCAACAGCGGAATGTCGATGATGCCATCGCGCGGCAGGCGAGCCTCCCCGTTGATGACGAAGCGAGCGCTGTGCTCGACCGGCTCCAGAAAAGTCACGGCCAGCTCGCCGTCTTTCATTTCCCAATCGGCCACCATGGCGCCGGAGACCTGATTGATAGTTATTTTTTCCGGCAGCTGAATTCGCACTTCGCGAGCCGCGCCCTGCACCACTTCGAAACTAGCTTCCGCATAAATGGAAGTCGAATCTTCGGCGAGACTGGTCAATTGCGTCAGCGACCCACGCAACCGCAACGGCAGATCGATGTGATGATCTTCCGTCTTCTTCCGCCAGGTAAACGTAAGGGCATCATTCCCGCGGGCGTAAGCCAGCCATTTGGTCTCGCCCGGAGTCTCCGATTTCTCAGAGAGCAGTCCGCCGCCGATTCGCAGATCAACTCCCAGCCGCGGAAGCAGCACCTTAGCGCGAGTCACGCCGGAATCCGCAGAGGGCAGCGAGAGCTCTCATCGCCCGCCGAGGACGTGACTGGCACATCCATATCGAGCAAAAGCACAGAACGCCCCGCATGCGAGAGCAGCGCCGACAGATGCTTTCCGCCCTTCAGTGCGCTCGGCACCAGCGAAACCGGCTTGCCGTCCAGCCGCGCTTCGCGCACCAGCAAACCCGCAGGCACCGGCACGCGCACCCATCCATCTTTCAATACGTCGACGGTAAGGCTGGCGCGTCCCGCCGCCAGGTCGCCGCTAACGTGCAGGTCGTAATCCACGCGCGTCAGCGTGGCATCCATCGGCGGCGGCTCAGGATCGTGTGCCACCGGATAAGCCTTCGCCCGCAGCACGCGATATTCCTCAACCGGAATCACGACCCATCCAGAATTGTGAGAAGCAGCGTTATGGGAAGGCTCGGCGGCCTTGTCGTCTTCTCGAAGTTGAGCTTCGGCCGCGGCTCCCCAACAGAGAGAAGCAACCAGCAGGCAGGGAACAAACGGTCTCAGAGCAAATCGTCTAAGTTGCGGAAACGCAGCGAGAATCAAATTTTTCATATGCAAACCTCGTGTAGGTCAAACTCAGTCTGGTTCACACTCGATCGAGTCAGACCGGTTCAAGCCTCAGTCCAGCTGTTCGGGGGGATGCGTATCTATCCCTGGGGGATGTTTCGGCGCCTCAGCATTCAGAATAAGAATGCTCGGGGTAGAAAATTGCAGGCTATTTCAGTAGCCCTTGCGCCCGGAATAGCCGGTTAGGAGCCCAATTTCAAGCTTATTCCTAGCCCATGTCATTCTGAGCGCGGCGACAGCCGGGCGAGGAACCCTACGACAGGCCGACGCTGTCGATGCGGTGGACAGGAGTGCGGCTTCAAGCAGTGAGCCGCTCCGAGCATCAGAACAACCGATGTACAGGTTTCGTAAGGTCCCTCTGGAGCGCTTGACGCGACCGCGGGATGACATCGGTCGGTGAATCTGCAAACTTCCAAGTTGAGCCGCTACTGATAACCGACGACACGGCTTTCCGCAGGAGTCTGCTGTACCATAGCAACTCGAATCGGGCGGCGCCGCCGGCGCTACCCAAGGAGCGGCTCAGCTCCGGAGGCTCGGATGTCTTTCAGCACGGAAAAATCAAGGCAATTGTACGAGCGCACGCTGGGCGTCCTGATCGAGGCCAGCAGTTCCTCCTCGCGCGGCCCGGCAAATTTCGGCAAGTATCCCATCTTCATGGAGCGCGGCCGCGGCTCGCGCATTTACGACGTCGACGGCAACGAGTACATCGACTGGATGATGGCCTTCGGCGCACTGCCGTTCGGCCATGCGCATCCCGAGATCGTGGAAGCCATCACCGAAGCCGCCGCCAGCGGCGCCCATTTTGCCACGGCCACCCCGTCGAGTTGGAAGTGGCGGAACTGCTGCAGAAGATCGTTCCAAACGCCGAGCGCGTGCGCTTCGCCAACACCGGCACCGAAGCCATGATGGCTGCGATTCGCCTGGCCCGCGGCGTGACCGGCCGCCCGAAGATTCTTGAAATTCGAAGGCCACTACCACGGCTGGCACGACGACGTGCTGGTCAGTTCCAACGTCGCTGCCCGCGAGCGCCCTTGGACTGCGCACCGACCCGGTCAAAATTCCCGACAGCTCCGGCCTGAATCGCAGCGCGCTCGACGACACGATCGTCGTCCCCTGGAATGATCTCCACCCGCTCAGCGCGCCGTCGAAAATCATCCCGGCCAGATCGCAGCAGATCATCACCGAAGGCATCATGGCCAACATGGGCGTGATTCCTCCGGCAGAGGGATATCTGCAAGGCCTGCAGGAGCTCGCGCACGCGCCAACGGCATTCTTTTCATCCTCGATGAAACCGTGACCGGATTCCGCATCGCTCCCGGCGGCTGCCAGGAATATTACAAACTCTCGCCCGATCTCGTGACCTTCGGCAAAGCGCTAGGCTGCGGCCTGCCGGTCGCCGCGCTGGTCGGCCGCGCCGAAGTGATGGACGCTCTGCAGTGGGGCGGCGTGCTGCACTACGGCACGCATAACGGATCGCGCATCGGCATGTACGCCGCCCGCGCCAACCTGCGCGTGCTTACCCGCGACAACAACGCGTCCTTCCGTCACACCTGGCGGATTGGCACAGCAGCTGTGTGCGGGCTATCAAGAGTTGTTCAAGCAGGCACGGCCGCGCCGTCGTCGTGCAGAATGTCGGCCCCATGTTTCAGATCATGTTCACCGACCACCCCGCGATCCGCGACTACCGCGACTTCTGCCAGTACGTCGATCGCGCCGCGTTTCAGAAGTTCGTGCTGTCGCTGTTTCCGTTCGGCGTATACGCGTCGCCGTCAGCGTCGCTGCATTCGATTGTGACGCTGGCACACACCGATGAGGATGTTGATCTCACGCTGGAAGCAGCGGGGAAGGCGCTGTAACAAGAGCAGTGACTAGTGACGAGTGATTGGTGGCCAGTAGATCGAGAACTGGCCACTGTCCACGAATCACTGACCACTGGTTCATTACGAGGGCAGATTACGATGCGAAACGCGCAGCCCAGCTCTTATCGCTGGAAGGCAAGGTCGCGATGGTCACCGGCGCAGCATCCGGCATTGGGCGCGGCATCTCGCTCCGTCTGGCCGAGATGGGAGCATTCGTCGCCGTGCTCGACATCGACGACGTTAAGGGACGCGCGACCGCCGATGAAATTGAAGGCTAACGGCGGCGACACTATTTTCCTGAAGTGTGACGTGCGCAGCGCGGCCGATTGCCGGCACGCCGTCGATTCCGTTCAGCAAGCGAGGCAAGATCGACATTCTCTGCAACTGCGCCGGCATCGCCATTCGCAAAGACGTGGTCGAGCTCACCGAAGACGAATGGGACCTCGCCCTCGACGTGACGCTGAAAGGAATCTACCTGCTGTCGCACGAAGTCATCCCGCACATGATCCGCAGCGGCGGAGGCAGCATCATCAACATCGGCTCGGGCTGGTCGCTGAAGGGCGGCCCGCGAGCCGCGGCCTACTGCGCCGCGAAAGGCGGCGCCGTGAACCTGACTCGTGCCATGGCCATCGACCACGGCAAGCACAACATCCGCGTGAACTGTGTTTGCCCGGGCGATGTTGACACGCCCATGCTGGCCAGCGAATGCGCGCAGCTTGGCGAAGACCGGCAAGCGTTCATGCGGGAGGCTGCGAATCGTCCGCTGGCGCGCGTCGGCACGCCTGACGACATTGCGAATGCGGTTCTGTTTCTGGCAAGCCCGATGTCGAGTTGGATCACGGGAGCGGCATTGGTGGTGGATGGCGGCGGCTTAGCCTGAACCGCCGGTTGACCCGGAGGATCGTGCAATAACGCCGCAGGCAAGTTCAACGGTTCATATCAGGCTATGCCTGTCAGGCGATAGCGTAAAGATTTCCGAACCATCGATTGCGCCTTCAGGCACTGCAGCGGCTGAAGCCAGAAAATATCGGCCGGCTTGCGGCATCGCTAAAGCGATGCCCTCCTGCGAATCGTGCCCTGATACGAAGCATACGCCAATTCATGTCTTGATAAAGAAGCGCGCCCCGATGCCAACCGCCAGGGATCCGTCTACTCGCTGATTTTCTCCCCGCCGTTGCCGCGCCGCTTCGTACAGCACGATGCTCCCGGCCACGCCGGCGTTCAACGATTCCACTTGCGGCGTATGCGGGATCGCCACCAGTTCATCCACTTGCGCCAGCACCCCGCGAGGCAGGCCCGCTCCTTCACTCCCGATGAAAATTGCCGCCGGCCCCGTGAGCTTCGCCTGATCGAGCGGCGTGCCCTTATGCGAAGAAGTCGCAATCAACCGCACACCCTGCGCCTTGAACTTCGCGCAAATCAGCTTCCATTCCGCCGGCCGCTTTCGCCACAACGACCGGAAAGCGAAACACCGATCCCGCCGACGCGCGAATCACTTTCGAATTGAACGGACTCACCGTCCCCTCGCCCAACACCGCGCCTGCGCTGCCAAAAGCCTCGGCCGAGCGCAGAATTGTCCCCAGATTGCCCGGATCCTGCAGGCCCGCCACAACGATGATCGGTCCAACCTGCACTCGCTCGAGCACATCTCCAACGAGAAATCTTTCAGCCGCACCAGCGCCGCCACGCCCTGCGGTGTTTCGCTGGGAACGGCGGGGTCGAAAAGTTTGTCGGGAAGCAGCAGCGTGTCGACGTTGGCGCCGATCTGCGGCAGAAGGCGTTCGGCCAGATTCTGCGCCGATTCTTTGAAGAACACTGCCTTAAAGCGCAGCCCGCTGCGGATCGCTTCCTCCACAATGCGCATCCCTTCGATCGCGCAATCGCCTTCTTCGGTTCGTTCGGCGTGCGCGAAAGCCTGGCGCAATTCCTTCACCAGGGCATTGTGGCGGCCCTCGATGCGGCGGAGCCTGTGCGGCGCTGGGCGCGGATTCTGACGTGCTTCATGCTTTACACTCACCATCTTGATTGGATGATACGCTGACAGCATAATCGCCTACTTCGAGCTTGGTCGCCAAAGTCCCTTACCGCGATCACGAATAGCTCAGCCCATAGCGGCAGGAATTCTCCTTACAATTCTTGGAAATACTGCTCACTCAAGACTCCGATGCCAAAGCCAAGAAGACACGGGCAATAATGAAAAGCCAGATTTCCGCTCCCGTGAGATTCCTACCCTTTCTGCATTCCGATTCAGTATAGGCATATACTCCTTCCCGAATCCTACAGCAACGACGAGAGCGCTGGAATCCCTCGCTCTCACATGGTCTCGACCAGGCTTCATCTTGCGGCGTTTTGCCGTATTATGATAAGTCTCGCAAGTCAAACAAATAAATCCTGAAGGCAATGGGAAGGGAACGCTGTGCGCGCCGAGATCGTCAAGATCAATAGTGAGAACCCTGAATCATCGCTGGTGAAATACGCCGCCGATCAGATCCGTTCCGGCGAAGTGCTGGGCATGCCCACCGACACTTTTTATGGACTGGCCGCCGATCCCTTCAACCTGCGCGCGGTCGACAAGGTCTACGACATCAAGACCCGTTCGCGCCACAAGCCACTGTCGCTGCTGATCGAGAGCACCGATCAGGCCGAAGAACTGGCCAAGCCGCTGCCCGAAGAATTCTATGCGCTGGCGCGCAAGTTCTGGCCCGGCCCGCTGACCCTCATCGTGAAGGCCGGTTCGCGCCTGCCGCTCAAAGTAACGGCCAACACCGGCAACGTAGCCCTGCGGGTGCCCAACGCCAAAATTCCGCTCGCCGTAGTGACGGCTGCGGCCATTCCGATCACCGCGACTTCCGCCAACCTCAGCGGCGCCTCGGAGTGCACCAGCGCCGAGCAGGTGCACGATCAACTCCAGGGCCGCATCAACATCATCGTCGATGGCGGCGCATCTCCGCGCGACGTGGCGTCCACTATCATCGATCTCAGTGACGAGACCTTGCGCTGGCGCATCATTCGCGAAGGCGCAATTCCCGCCGACGAAATTTCCAAGTTCTTCGCCCAGGGATGACGTCAGGACCGCATCGAAGCACGGACGCTGGGCATATCGCCAGGGATGACCGCCGAGGATAATCGCCGACGACCGCCGAAGGTGAAGATTTCGCAATGACCGACGCACCCGCCAACCAGCCTCCGCATCCGCGCTGGTGGCTTCGTCTGTTGGTTCTGCTCTCGTCGTTGCCGCGGTGTTGTTCTTCGCCGTCACCGCGATTCAGGTCGTCCACACAGCGCTCTCGAAGAACTCCATCCAGCCGATGCGATCGTCATCTTTGGCGCAGCCGAGTATTCCGGACGTCCCTCCCCCGTTCTGCGAGCGCGCCTCGACCACGCTCTCGCACTCTTCCACCGCGGCCTGGCGCCGGTTGTCATCACCACCGGAGGCGCCGCTGCCGATCCAATTTTCAGCGAAGGCGGCGTGGGCCGCGATTACCTGATGCGCCACGGCGTTCCCGAGCGCAGCCTGATCGCTGAGACCCAGGGCCGCGACACAGCGGAATCCGCGCTGCGCGTGGGCGTGATCATGCGCGCCAACGGTCTGCACAGTTGCGTCGCAGTCAGCGACGCCTATCACGTCTTCCGCATCCGCAAGCTGCTGGAACACGAAGGCATCGGCCCGGTCTACGTCGCCCCGCGCCCTGATTCGCGACCCCACAGCGTGTGGCAGCGCGCAGTCGCAGTTCTCCGCGAAACGACCAGCTATTTCTTGTGGCAGTTGGGAATGACCTGAGGCGTGTCGCTTGGCGTTTGGGGCTGGGAGATTGCCAATCCTGTCTAACCACTAAAGTCAAACTACAAAGTTAAACTATAAAACTCGCGCGGGAACCGCATCCCTCACATTTCATCGCCGTTGTAGCTGTTGGTCTGAATTCTGAACCACGCATAATGCATGTTGTACATCATCAGAGACGCTTTGACTCTCTGGAACACGCGCTGAATTCTCATCATCAGAGCGTTGTTCTTCATCATCTGGGTCTGGTCGGTTCGACTCCCGCGCTGGTCGGCCCTCTGGCGACTCTGGCAATGCTCGTAGTCCTGGCTCTGCTCGCACAGTTCGTTCCCATTGCTCATATTCACGCTGCCAATCATCTGCATGTCGCGGTTTTCCTGAATCGTGGCAACCAGCATCTGGTCGTACCGGTCATACCAGGTTTGGACGATTTGTTCGGTCTGTTCCTGGGTATGAGTCTCTTTGTACTTGGCGATCGCGGCCACTATTTCTTCGCCATTGTCCGGACCGTCCATCTTCAACCGCGGAAGCGGTCCCGCATTGGCTTCCATGTCGTCGTCGGTGAATACCTTCTTGGCGGCGTGAGCCGTTTTCTGCGCCTTGGCGCTCGTGGCGGCCGCGGCGAGTGGGCTGGCCGTCCCGGAACCCTGTTCCGGCGCCGCCGCCTCCTGTTTCTGACCTAGGGCCGTCACCGAACAGCCCAGCAGCAGGCCGATCGCCAGAGAGTCGCGCCAATGTAGAGCTTTGTACATTCCAAGCCTAGCCTACGGGGCCTATGGGCCCCGGGAAAGATGACCTAAGTTTACCTCTGCATGAACGAAAGTGATAACCAGAATCTACCAGCCGTTGCGACCCCGCAGCGCAGTGATGTGAGTCACATGATGCCGTCCGTGCCACGCATAGAGAGCCAGCGTCTTCTCCAGGGTCATCGAGCCCAGTTCAGGATGGCGAAACGTACGCTGCCAGTCCGCCGGCCCCAGCGAGCGCAGCAGCCGCACCCAACGATCATGCAGCGATTCCAGCATGGTCAGCGAGACCTCAACCGGCGTCTCCCTGGTGTCGGCCAGATCCGCCCACAATTGCTGCTCGTAAGGCTTGATCGTCGGATCGTCCTCCGTAAGCGCCAGCTTGAAGCGGATGTACGCGTTCATATGGCTGTCGGGCACATGATGCGCGGTCTGCCGCACAGTCCACCCGCCGTCGCGATAAGGCGTGTCGAGTTGAGCCTCAGACAGCCCATTCACCGCCGCGCGCATTTCCGCGGGCACCTGGGAAATCTCGTCGACGAAGGCGCGTTTCTGCCCGTCAGTAAGCGGCCCGTCGTAGTGGAATTTGCCGATGGGATAACGCAGGTCGGTCATTGGGTCCTCCTCTTCAGGAGAGCGGCAAAGGTCCGTGCAGAGACAATCAGCGTGCTTTTGTGATGTTCGAGTGCCAGCATCCCGCTTTTGTCGCCAGTTACCAGATAGTTCGCTTCTCCCGCTTGGGACAAGGCTAGCAGAAAATCATCGGTGGGATCGGCAGAGCGACGGACTCGCGGCAAGTTGCTTATGCTCTTCGCAAACTTCTTCATTTCGTTCACCAGAGCCCCCGCCTTATAGGGCCTGATGCGCTCGGCGATCGCGGGTTTGCGCAGCGTCGCCCGCAGTTCATCGAGATGCTCAGTGCAGGTCAGCAGGGTGAATTGTCCCTCCTGCCACGCGCGACAGATGGCGGCCGGGTTTCCGGTTTGAATCATGAGGGCAGAAATCAGGATGTTAGTGTCGAGCACGACGCGCATTGGAACTCCTTCAGGCGCTGGGATGGGCTTTCGGATTTGCCTGAAAAGTTACCCGGATCCGGACACCGGGCATCTGAGGAGCCGCGGCAGAACGAGCATACGCATTTCAGGACTTGCCAGCCCGTTTCTTCGCGTAGCGTTCGGCACGCACCTCACTTACGGATTCGTCTATTATGCGCTGCAATTCCTCGGGGTCTGTATCGGCATTGCGTTCATGGATGTCCTGTACGGTCCGATGAAAGACGCGCCAACGAACAGCCTCCTCGATAAATTTCGAAAGGTCACCCTTCTTTGCGCCTCGCGCGCCAAGAAACGTGCGTAAGGTGAGATCGGTTTCCTTAGATACCTTGATATTCCAGCGAACGCCTTCTTCCATATGCCACCTATACGCTTAAGTAGATAAACACCTACCCTCATATTAAACCGCAACCGACAAGAACGGAAGTAGGCGCTGCGAACCCCATCCATTAACTACAACCCCTAGTGCCCATCCCCCGATGGCCCCACTCCCTCCGGCTAAGAATTTCGGTACCCCGATGCCCCAGGATTGGTGCAAGATTGGTGCAATTCTGGCCACGTCTAAGCTAAACTCTCCCTGCTGTGTGGTTTAGCATCTAAGTCTCGGAAGCCGGCCGCGCCCGAGCTTCGACGACTGCAATTTTGAGGGGACAATTATGGCTTCGGTCTGGTCAGGTCACTTAACCTTCGGACTCATCTCTATGCCGGTGCGCCTGTTTTCCGGCGCTCGCAGCAGTGGCATTTCTTTCAACATGCTTCACCGCACCGACAAGTCGCGGCTCAAGCAGCAGTATGTCTGCCTCGCCGACGGCCAGGTCGTCGACCGCGCCGACATCGTGAAGGGCTACGAGTTCCGCAAGGACGAATACATCATCATCGAGCCCGACGAAATCAAAAAGATCGAGCCGCAGACCGCCAAGACCATGGAGATTCTCGAATTCGTGAAGTCCGGCGACGTCGATCCCGTCTATTTCGAATCGTCGTATTACATGCTGCCGGAAGAAGCCGGCCGGCGTCCCTACGCTCTGCTCACCAAGGCGCTGCAGGAGAGCGAGTATGTCGCCATCGCGAAAATCACCATGCACAATCGCGAATACACAGTCTTCCTGCGCCCGCACGAAGGCGGAATGATGCTGCACACGATGTACTACGCCGAAGAAGTGAAGAAAGTCGAAGGCTTCGGCGCCCCCGACGTAGAACTGAAAGATGCGGAAGTGAAAGTCGCCCACCAGTTGATCGAAGCGCTGGCCGACGAATGGGATCCCGAAAAATACAAAGACACCTTCCAGGAAAATCTGAAGCAGCTGATCGAAACCAAACTCGAAGGCGGAGAAGTGGCAGCCGTCGAGAAGCCGAAAAAACTGGCTCCCGTCGTCGATCTCATGGCTGCTCTGAAACAGAGCTTGGCTCAAATGGAAGGCAAGAAGAAGCCCGCCGCAGCGATCAAGACCGAGGAATCGGAAGCAGCGACCACAAAAGCCCGCCGGCGATAGAAGAGGCTCTCGGCTTCCGGCGTCCGGAAGCCTGAACCTTCTGCCGAGTATGTGCCGCGGCCCCACGGCATGGGTTCGACAGGCATCCCGCGTCCTTCTACCCGCATCCCTTGCTCAGAGCTGAAGTTCCGGAAGCCGGAAGCCGACAGCCGCAAGCCGTCGCTAGCGCGGATGCCGCACAATCGTTACAATATTCGCTTCCGTCTGAATCACACGAACTGAATCATGTTGATTAGAATCAGATTGACCAGAATCATTCGATCTAAAACTTTCTCTTCGGGGTGCCAATGAGTTTCCGACGTGTGGGCTGGGTAGCGGCGATCTTGCTGGCGACCTGGCTCGAAATTTCCTGCGGCCAGATCTATCGCCCCGTCGTAATTCCCATCAACATCACTCCGCCCAATGCGGAGAACTTCCACGCCGTGTTCAGCATCGCCGTCAATGCGCCCTCTAACCAGGGCACGGCGTTCCAGATCGACGTCTCCGGAGACAGCGACATCGGCTCGGACCCCATGGGGATCAATCCCACGCATGCCGCCATCCTGCCCAACAATTCGCGGGTGTTCGTGGCCAGCGCCGGTGGCAACCTGTGCCCGGCGGGCTCGGACGTCATCACCGCATTCACCCCGGCCGCCGATAGCCCGAGCGCGACCGGCCTCGGCCCGCCCACCACCTTCACGCTGCCCAATGTCGGCGCGATTCAGTCTGCCAACATCTCTACCATCAGCGAACCCAACAACAGCAATGTGGTCACGATGTCGCTCAGCGCTCCTCTCTCAAACGCTGTCGTCGGAGGCCAGATCGTAGTTTCCGGAGTCACCATCCCCGGCAACCCTCCAGAACCCAGCCCGCTCAACGGGTGTTTTCCAATTGCATCCGTCAGCGGCACAACCGTCCAGTACCTTGGTCCCCTGGCCACATCAGGTGCGGTGTCACTTTCCGGTGGCACTGTTTCGCTTCCCACGTTCTGCCGCTACATCCCGGTTTACCTGGCGAGCAGCCAAAACAATGCTATGTACGTGGCCAACTACGGTGCCGAGGCCGACCCGAATTGCAATTTCGGCAGCACCGACTCTGTCGGCTACCTCAATACGACCACGAACACCGTCACTAATATCGCGTACCTTCCGGCCGCCTCGCATCCCGTGGCCATGGTCGAGACGCCCGATACCGTCAACCTCTACGTGCTGAACCAGGGCAGCAATTCCGTCACCGATCTTTCGCCGAGCAACCTCGTAACCCTGACCACGATCCCGGTCGGCAACGCGCCCGCGTGGGCCGCTCTGCGCCCCGACAGCCAGCGCTTGTACGTAGTCACGCAGGGCGATGGGCAGCTTTATACGATCAACACCGCAACCAACAGCGTGATTCCAGGATCTCCACAATCCGTGGGAGGAGCCGGAGCAAACTTCGTGCTCTACGACAAAAGTCGGAACCGCTTGTATGTCACCAATCCCAGCTCCGGTTCAGTCTATATTTTCGATGCGAGCACCGATCCGCCCTCACCCGTAGGAAGTACGACCGGAGCGCTCAGCATTGCTTTGCCGCCAGCCTGCACACCCACAACCTGCACTGCGGTCATGCCCTCATCTGTGGCGGCCTTGCCGGATGGCACGCGCTTCTACGTGGCCAGCTACGCCACCGCATGTTCTCAGTCGAGCGCGACCGGATGTGTGGTCCCGGGCCCATGTCCCGACAACATAACCGTCGCCGGATGCGTGATTCCGCAAATGACGGTCTACGATGCCGGCACCCTCGCGGTGAAGACCACGATATTCCCGCTCCTCGCCGCAGTGTCGACAACGACTACGGGGTTAACACCGAGTCCATATGCGCTGACCCCGGTAACGTTCTGTAATCCGGTTTTCCCGTACACGCCGGCCACAACCCGCTTCCGCATGTCCGCAGCCGCAGCCGCCGACGGCAGCCACGTCTACTCCAGCATGTGTGATGGCGGCTCGGTGGCCGTCGTCGACACCACCACCACTACGATCGCCACCGGCGTGAACACATCCGACAATCTGGTGACCGATCTGTTGGCTCCCTTCAGCGCAAGCCCCCCACAACCAAACGGCGAACCACTGCCGCAGAGTCCAGTATTTCTGCTGGCAGGGCAGTAGCTGAGAAGATTAGGGCTGGGCCGCCGCTGCGAGGCTAGTAATCGATTCCGAGATGCCAGCGAATGTTCCGCGAGTGGGCGGCCTGCAGCACCTGCTGAAACGTCGCTAGCTCCGCCGCCAAGGCCGAGTTCTCGCGCGACGGAACGTTTGCCAAAGCAGCACGCAGGGCTGTGACTGTCTTCAGCCCTTCAGCGGCCGTGAACCACCTTTCCTCGGGCAGGCTCACTTCGTTTCCGTGGTCTTCAAGAAACTCGTTCATCTCTTCTCCGCTCACGCTGAAAAAATTCATCAGAGAAACCACTCCAGCTTGCCTCGCCAGTGCTTCAAGCTCGTCGCTGTGTTTGCAGAGAGCGCGACCTTCGATCCCGGTCGCATCAACGCCGGGAATCTTCTCTTGAAGCATGATGTAAAAGGCCGGCATGTGCCCCTCTCTGGCTGAGAGTTACACCTTGGCGGGAACTTCTTCCTTCACGGCTTCTCTCGCCGCGTAATGCGAATCAACGTATTCGTCAAGAATGTCGATAAACTCCGCGACAATCCGGTCGCCCTTGAGCGTGGTAAACAGCCGCCCATCGACATACACGGGAGCCTTGGGCTCCTCGAACGTTCCCGGCAGCGAGATACCAATGTTGGCATGCTTCGATTCGCCAGGGCCGTTCACCACGCAGCCCATCACCGCAAGCTTCATCTCTTCGACGCCGACGTAGCGCCCCTTCCATCCCGGCATCTGCTCGCGCAGGTAAGTCTGAATCTGTTCCGCCATCTCCTGGAAGAACGTACTGGTAGTCCGTCCGCAGCCAGGGCACGCGGTAACCTGTGGAGTGAAGCTGCGAATGCCGAGCGATTGTAAGAGTTGCTGCGCCACGCGCACTTCTTCGGTGCGATCGCCGCCAGGTGCAGGAGTCAGCGAAACCCGAATCGTGTCGCCAATCCCTTCCTGCAGCACCACGCCCATAGCCGCGCTCGACGCCACAACGCCCTTCGCGCCCATACCAGCTTCGGTAAGACCAAGATGCAGCGGATAAGAACATCGCGCCGCCAGCTCTCGGTAGACATCGATCAGATCCTGCACGCCGCTGACCTTGGCGCTCAAAATAATCTGGTCCGGCCGCAGCCCAAATTGTTCGGCCAGTTGCGCCGAATTCAGTGCGCTCACCACCATCGCCTCCATAGTGACTTCGCGCGCGTCTTTCGGCTCGTCGAGCCGGGAATTCTCATCCATCATCCGGGTCAGCAAGACGGAGTCGAGCGATCCCCAATTCACTCCAATGCGCACCGGCTTCTGATATTTCACCGCCACTTCGATCATGGTGCGGAAATTGGAGTCGCCCGTCTTCCCAATACTGGCGTTGCCAGGATTAATTCGGTACTTGGCCAGATCGCGCGCGCACTCGGGATACTTGGTCAGCAGAACGTGCCCGTTGTAATGAAAGTCGCCGATAATCGGCACGCGAAGACCCTGCTTATCAAGCTGCTCCACGATGTGGGGCACGGCCGCCGCAGCCTCGTCATTGTTAACGGTGACGCGCACCAGTTCCGACCCAGCCCGCGCCAGCGCCGCGACTTGTTGTACGGTCGAGGCCACGTCGGCAGTGTCAGTATTGGTCATAGACTGCACCACAATCGGTGCGTCCGAGCCGACGCGAACGCCGCCGACAACGGCCGTCACGGTCTTTCTGCGTTGAATATTAGCCATAAGGGAAGCTTTATTTTATCACGTGAAAAGCGGCCTGCGGCCACGCAAACCGGGCCTAACCGAAGAGCTCACCGTGCGATCCCATACGCACCAGCTGTAAAACTTCGGCTTCCGGCTTTCGATAAATCAGAAGCAGATCGGGTTTGAGATGGCATTCGCGATGATCCCGCCATTCGCCTCCCGGCCCATGGTCATGATTCTTCTCCGGTAGAGGTGCATCTTCGATCAGTAAAGAGACCACCCCAGAGACTACGGAGTCGAGGTCGCGTCGGTACTGGCCCTTTTTCTCGCGCTTGAAGTCGCGGCGAAAAGCGGTCGTTCGCCCAATCGTCCGCTCAATCGTCCGCCTTCAGGTCAGCCATCAATTCAGAGACGCTGTTGAACGACGCAAGATGACCCGCGCGCGCTTCCTTCATCGCCGCCGCGGTCGCGGCATTCGGGACCTTCAGGTCGAACGGCAACGCCTGCTCCACGGCCACCCGGGTCAGCAAAACCCTCACGGCGTCCGATACGGATAGGCCCATTGCAGAAAGAGCCTTGGCGGCTCGCGTCTTTACCCGCTTGTCGATGCGAATGTGAACCATTTCGGTTGCGGCCATGAGTAATCCCTCTGAGATACATTGTATCTCAGAGGCCAAGAATGAGCAACCGAGTCGGAACCAACGCCATAGCATTTCGACTCCGACCGGGCTACCGCCTCATAGCGTTACGGATTTCGTAACAAACAACAGTTTTTTGAGGGACCAGCCATGATTATTTCCCGAATTGAAATTCGCCCGTGAACCGATGCTGCCGAAGCGCTTACCGTCCATTTTCCCATTTCTGCCCTCAAGAATCGCGGAATTCGGAACGTACTACCGGTATTAGCGCGGGCTAAGACGCCAGGTCTACAATTTCAAACGATTGGGAACGACCGAACCGACCTCGGGCCGAAAAACGCGGCTGCAACGCCGCACTCCGAATCCTCACCATAATTTGTTCGAACAAGGAGGTTTTTGCTATGAATCATCGCATTAAGGCAACTCCAACCAGGAAACCAACCGAAATCAACCGCGACACTCCCGTCGCCCCCGCCTGGCCCAGTTACAAAGGAACATCTCAGTTCGTAGGAACCAGTCCCAGTGGCCGCGTAACGGTGTACGTCGATCCAACCCTCGGTCAGCCAGCCCTGCAGAACGCCCAGGATCTGGTCAACGATGCCGATCGAGTCGTCACCGCCAATGACGGAATCTTTGGCACAACCGGGGGCCCCGTCAGCGCCATTATCTTCGCTCTCGGCGGCGCCACTGACGGTACCGGCGGCGCCGACCACATGGGCTGCGATTACAGCACCGGAGCGGCCATCGAAGTCGACGCGTCCTTCAACAACTCAGCTCGCGTCTCAGCCCTGTTCGAGGCCGAACTAAGCGAATGCTCAATGAACGGAAACCTGTGCGGCCTGAGCACCGGCGAAGCCCTTTCACGCTGGTGCGCCGCCGTCATCGGCAACAACGCGCTGTCCGATTTTGCCACCGCCCCGCAGTGGGTGCAGGACGGCGAACCCGACTTCGTCGACAAGACCGATCCCACCGACCAGGACGGGGACAGCATCGGCTGCGGCATGGCGTTCCTGTCCTGGCTGATCAGCCAGGGCTATGGTCTGGAGAAAATCGCCCCCGCAATGGTGAACCTGGGCGACTCCGGAACGTTGGCGGAACTCTACGCCAACCTGACGTCAGACGCGGCCACCAATGCCTGGACCAGTTTTCAGAACGCGGTCCAAAACTTGCCAAACGGCGTCACCAACGACGATCCCTTCGACGGACTGGCCAATCCTTCGCAAATGTCCCATCTGGCTCCCCGGACAGCGGAACTGGTGGGCAGGGTTTTCGCGTCGATCATTTCAGATCTCGCAGCCGGCCGCCAGCCCGACCAGATGATGGCCAACGTGCGTTCAGCCATGCTTCCGGTCGCCAACGCGAAGGCGCCTACGGTTTGCGCGCCTAAATCGAAGCGCCTGCTCCCCCCAGCCAAGAGTGCCAAGGGCGAGCATCAGCGGACAACAAAGTCAGCATAAACTGGAAAAAAATAAGGCCGACGGCCGAATCCATCAGCCGCCGGCCTTTTCGTTTGTAAATCCGGAAACCTTTAAGGCAGCCGGTCCGCCAGCCCCGGAATCGTCTTCTTCAAATCGTTGTAAATCACCATCACCGCAAATAACACGAGAAAGACGAAAGCAAACTGGTAGACGCGCTCCTTAATGTTCAAGCTGATATCGCGGCGCATGAGGCCCTCGATCAGCAGGAACATGATTACGCCGCCATCGAGGATCGGAATCGGCAACAGGTTAAAAATGCCAAGATTCAAGCTGATAGCCGCGGTCAGACCCATCAGCGGAGTCCAGCCTTTGCTCCGGGCCGCTTCACCCGCCGCCTGGCCAATGCGGATCGGCCCTTCGATCGATTGCAGCGACATCTTGCGCTGCGCCATCTTCTTGACCAGTTCCAGAATCAGCAGCGCGTTCTGCCGGTTCTCGTGCAGCGACAAACTCAATGCCTCGGCAAAAGGCAGCGTCTTGACTTTCATCTGCGTGCTGCCGATGCCGATCCGGTAGCGCTTCCCCTCGGAAAGGACCGGCTGAACCGTGAACGTCATTTGCTGACCACCGCGCAACACGGTCAGCGTGATCGGCTTGTCTTTCGTCGTTTCCAGGCTCTCGCTCATCGCGCCCAGCGCTGGCACCGGTTTGCCGTCGAGCGTCAGAATGCGGTCGCCCTCTTTCAGCCCAGCCTTCTCGGCCGGCATCTTCTCTTGCAGGTCGGTGATCGTGACCGTGTCCTCTTTCGGCGCCAACCCCGCATATCCGATCTGATCGAGTCCCGTCGCCTCGGGCACCACAGTCTTTGTCAGAGTCTGTCCGTTGCGTTCCACATCAATAACGAGCGGCTGCCCGGGGCTTAGCGCTTCCTTGAGTCCAACCTGCTCCCAAGTCGGGTTCTGCACGTCGTCGATGCGGGTGATGCGATCGCCGATCTGCAGTCCGGCCTTGGCTGCGGCCGAATCGTGAATCACCCACCCGATCACCGTCGGCTCGTCGTACACTGCCGGATACTCGTAATGCACCATATAGACGGTTGTGAGTAGCACGATCGCCAGCAAAATGTTCATGGTCGGCCCGGCAATCGCGATCAGGAAGCGGTGCCAGCGCGAATGATTCATGAACTCACGCGGATCGTCCGAGCGCGCGTCCATGGGATTCTCGCCGCTCATCTTCACATACCCGCCCAGCGGAATCGCGTTGATGCGGTAGTCGGTCTCGCCCCGGCGGAAACCCACCAGCCGCTTGCCAAATCCAATGGCGAACTGCTCTACTCGCACACCCAGCCACTTGGCCACAGCAAAATGGCCAAACTCGTGGATCAGGATCATGAAGCCAAGAACCGCAACCACCGCGACAAGGGAAGTCAAGAAGTCAGACATAATCGAGGTACGTACGCTCCAGCTGATTAGATTCCGAAATCATGCGAAAGATGTTACCCGGGGTCGTTCCAAATTCTTTGTGCCGGCCACGCGCTCTTGGGCCATCCGGCGGGCTTCGGCGTCCGCTTCCAGCACTTTTCCAATGGACTCCAGCGTCCCTGAATTGGTTCCCGCCAGAACATCTTCAATAATCCTGGGAATGTCGTTGAAGCCAATGCTGCCCGCCAGAAACGCTGCCACAGCCACTTCATCGGCCGCGTTCAGCGCCACCGTCTTCGCGCCGCCCGCCTCCGCCGCCTCGCACGCTAAGCGAAGACAAGGGAATTTTTTCAGGTCCGGCGGGCAGAAGTCCAGATGACGCAAGTCACTCACCGAAAAACGCAGATCCGACGGAATCCGCTCAGGATATGTTAATGCATACAGGATCGGCAGCCGCATATCCGTCACCGAAATCTGCGCCAGCAAGCTCCCATCCACAAACTCGACCAGCGAGTGAATCGTCGACTGCGGGTGCACAATCACTTCCACCTTGGCCGGCGGCATGTCAAACAGCCGGCACGCCTCGATCACTTCAAACCCTTTGTTCATCAGCGTAGCCGAGTCGATCGTAATCCGCCGTCCCATCTTCCACGTAGGATGGTTCAGCGCCTGCTCCACGGTGATCGAAGCAAACTCGGACTGCGGCAGGTTAAGAAACGGCCCGCCCGAAGCCGTCAGCCAGATCCGCTCAACCTCATCCATGCGCCCGCCGCGCAAGCATTGATGCACCGCATTGTGCTCGCTGTCGATCGGCAGCAGCGCCTTGCCCTGCCGGCGCGCCTCGGCAGTAATTAATTCACCAGCGGCGACCAGGCATTCCTTATTAGCCAACCCAACGACCTTCCCCGCCCGCACCGCCTCGTAAGTAGCCTCGAGTCCCGCCACCCCGACGATGGCACTGACCACGAAGTCAACGTCCGCATGCGTAGCAACCCGCACGGTGCCGGCAGCCCCATGCACAACTTCAACCTCGCCCAGCCCATCTTTCTTCAGCCGTGAACGCAAAGCATCGGCGTCAGCCTCCGCCGCCATCGAGATCACCCGCGGCCGCCAGCGCCGCGCCTGCTCAAACGCCGCCTCCAGATTCGCCCCCGCAGCCAGCGCCACAATCCGAAACCGCTCAGGATACGACTCAGCCACACTGAGCGTGCTGCGCCCAATCGACCCCGTCGATCCGAGTATGGCAATGCGCTTCATGTTATTCAGATGGCCTGAAGCCGGTCATTTCGCGGCGCCCAACCCTACCGCATAGTGGTCAATCCACTCCCGTTGCTCGATCGTTTCCGGAACTGAGATTCCGCGCGCTGCCGACGCGATTTCCACGGCAGCCCCTGGGCTTATTCCCTTTCGCACGAGCAGACAAGCTGCCACCAGACCAGAGCGCCCGATCCCCTGGCGGCAGTGCACCACTACATTCCTGCCTTGCGACAGGACGCCCGTGACCTCTTCCAAAACTTCCGCCCACTTTGCGTCTGACTTCGGAATCTGGCGGTCAAGAATCGGAAAGGAAGTGAACTTCATCCCTTGTCTCTTGGCTTCGATTGCCTCTTCCCGAAGATCCAAATCGTTTTCTTCCTCCGGCGTGAGGAGCGACAGAACCGTGTCTGCGCCTGCCCGCTTCCAGCCGGCGACATCGGCGCTCAACCAATCGCCCCCGCGCGGACGGGCGGCCATAGCGAGCCTTCCGCGCCACGGTCCATCAACCCAGTATAGTTCCTTGCGCATCGCTACTCTTATTCCTTTATGACGATCTCCCGAGGCAGCCCGTCAACATCCACGCCCCGTCGGCGGAGAACATAGATGCGATGGTGCCCATCCAGTATAGTTCCTTCCGGCCGCGTTTTCAGGCAGCCCTTAAGTCCAGGCAAAAGTGACGCCAGCAGGTCTTCCGTCGAAAGGCGCTCCATTTGCGCGAGTTTCCCGCGTTCAGTGAGCTTTCCGAGTGCAGGGATTTGAGAGGCGTGTGCTGGGGAAGCTCGACCATAAAGAACTACTGCATCACGCGCCAAGCCATATAAACCCACAACAGCGGCGCCGCAAACAGCAGCGCATCGATCCGGTCGAGCATGCCGCCGTGGCCGGGAAGAATTGCTCCCGAATCTTTCACGCCAGCGCCACGCTTGATCAGCGACTCAACAAGGTCGCCCAGTTGCGCGGCTATGTTGATTAGAATTGTCAAAAAAATGACTGGCCCCATCGTCGGGAGCTTCCAGCCCGTACATCCCGCCCGGACGAGTAATCAATCCCGCGCGCAACAACGCCGAGCTGATCTGCTCCGCATGCCGAAACAGCAACCATCCCACGCCCACGCTGGCCACGAGCGAGGCGGCCGCGCCTTCCCAGGTTTTCTTCGGGCTGATGCGCGGCGACATCAAATGCCGCCCCATCGACTTGCCCACGAAGTAAGCAAAAATGTCGCCAGCCCAGACCGCGAGAAGCAGATAGAGCAAATAGATCGCCCCCGCCGCCTGCTCGCGAATCTGCACCAGCATCCCCATCGGCAGCGCGACGTAAGTGAACGCGAACACCGAAGCCGCCGCCGCCGGATACCCGCTGCTCAGTTCTGCCCGCCGCATGACGATCGTCAGAAACAAAAACGGGGCAATCGCCGCCGCAAACGCCACAACGACGAGAAATTTTCCGGTGGAACCGAGCGGCGTTTCTCCGCCCGCGCTGATCGCCAGCGCCAGGAAAAATAATGCCGTGAAGAGATAAACCGGCAGGCGGAACGGCTTCACGCCGTATGATTCTGTCAGCTTCAGGAACTCATGCATCGTGACCAGCGCCACAACGGCGGCGACCACAGTCACCACCGCCACCGGCGCCCGCAAAATCAGCGCCAGCACAATCGGAATCAGGACGACCGCGGTCGCGATGCGTTTGAACAAGGGGAGTGTTGATTAGCTGAAATAGCGGCCTCAGCCGCGCCTACGATCTTTGCACGAATCCAAAAATTTAACCACAGAAGCCACAGAGAATCCCACAGGAATTCGCTCTCCACGGTGTAACTCTGTGACCTCTGTGGTTAAGATTTCGATTCAGAAGCCGCAGTCTCGACGGCCGCATTGCCGTCGTGGCTCGAATCGTGATGCTTAGAATCGTGATGATTCAGCCCGCCGTACCGCCGCTCCCGCTTCTGATATTCCGCGATGCCCTCGAGCAGATGCAATCCGCGAAAATCCGGCCACAACGTCGGAGTCACATAAATCTCCGCATAAGCCAATTGCCACAGCAGAAAATTACTCAACCGCATCTCGCCCGAAGTCCGCACCACCAGATCCGGATCGGGCAGATGCCGCGTGTAAAGATGCCGCGCCACCAGATCCTCATCGATATGCAGGTGGTCGATCCCGCCATTCTGCGCCGCCGCATTCACCATGGAGCGGAACGCATCCACCAATTCGCTGCGCGCGCTGTAATTCAGCGCCAGCGTGAGCACCATGCCCGAGTTGCCAGCCGTAGCCGCGCGCGCCCATTCCATGCGCTCCTGCACATCCTCCGGCAATTCATGCTGCCGCCCAATATACTCGAGCCGGATATTATTCTTGTTCAGCGTAGGGACTTCCGCCTTCAAATAGCGGCTCAACAGCCCCATCAGAAACCCAACTTCGCTCCTAGGCCGCTTCTTCCAGTTCTCCTCAGAAAACGCATAGAGCGTGAGCGCCGGAATATGAATGCGCGCCGCCGTCTCCACCGTAGACCGCACCGCCGTGACCCCCGCGCGATGTCCAGCCACCCGCGGCATATGCCGCCGTTTTGCCCAGCGCCCATTCCCGTCCATAATGATGGCAATATGTCTGGGCAGCTGCGCCGGATCCAACCGCCGGTAAACTTCGCTTTCCTTGCGGTCCAGCCCCTGGGGAGCCGATGAAGCTACTTTGTCCTGCAAAGTGGTCACGGTATGAGGCTATCACAGGGGGGAACGGGATGCAATGACGAGGGGTGGTGCGTGTGGCGCGGGCACTCCTGCCCGCGAACTCTAATCACGGGCACAAAAGCCTGCAGCCCAGCGCTGGCGAGTCGCCCGCACCCACACAGGTTATCTTGCCTCCTCCGGCACCACCTTCAACTCCAGCTTCTCCGTCCAGCGCAGCACGGTCAGCGAGCAGCTTACGCCCACGCGCACATCAGTCAGCAGCCGATGCAGATCATCGACGCCAGCCACCGGCTGGCCCTCCAGCGCCACAATGATGTCCCCGTCGCGCAGCCCAGACCGCTTCGCCGGACTCTTTTCCTCCACCCCCACCACCACCGCTCCCATCTCCTTCGGCAGATCGTAAAACCGCACCACCCGCCGATGCACCGGCACAGTCTGCGCCGAAACGCCAATGAAGCTCCGCCGAATCCGTCCATCGCGCAGTAACCGGCTAGCCACAAACTTCGCCGTATTGATCCCGATAGCAAAACAAATCCCCTGCGCCGGCAAAATCGTCGCCGTATTCACTCCCACCACGCGCCCCGCAGAATCAATCAGCGGCCCACCCGAGTTGCCCGGATTCAGCGAAGCGTCGGTCTGGATGACGTCGTCAATCAGCCGCCCGGAATACGACCGCAGCGACCGCCCTAGCGCGCTGACCACGCCCGCCGTCACCGTCGACTGAAATCCATAAGGCGCGCCAATCGCAATCACGATCTGCCCCACCCGCAGCCGCTGCGAATCGCCCAGTTCAGCCGCCCCCAATCCAGGCTCGCCCCAATGCGGCTGCTCCAGCCGAATCACCGCCAGGTCGCTCGCCGGGTCGTCTCCAATCAAAGTAGCCGGCATGCGCCGCCCGTCGTTCAGGGTCACGGCAATGCGCACCGCGTCATGCACCACGTGACTGTTAGTGAGAATCAGCCCATCGGGAGTGAACACGAATCCCGACCCTCCGCCGCGACGTTCCTTATTTTGCGGCTCGCCAGATCGGGTGCGCCCGGCGCCATTAGCAGGCGCAGCCTGATGCACTTCAATATTCACCACCGACGGCCCCATGCGCTCGACCGCCCCGGCCACGGCCGTCGAATAAGCGTCCAGCAGGGAATCGTCGGACGATTGAGCTCCACGCTGCCCAATCGGATTTTCAGCCTGTGAAATGAAATCGGAAGATCCCGCCATGAAGTCGAAGACATCTCTATCCTGTTCCTGATTCATGATGGATAGATGAAGATCGATCCAGGTTGGATTCAGCGGCGAATACCGCGCGGGTCGTAGGGATCTTTCGACTGCAGTTTCGTCCGCTTGTCGCGGACGAAATCTTCGCTCGGGATGACAGGGGTCGAAAGACGTGTCGCGTGCGAGAATCCTTCCACCCAAAAAAAGCCGGGACCGATGATTCGGTCCCGGCATTAGTGTTGGCTGGTTGCCCGGATAAAATCGCTCTGCGCCGGAACTCAACCTCATCGGCACACGAGATCCAAATTGTAGCTACGCGCTCCGCCGCGGCCTTACCGTCAAGTCCCGCACCTGAGTCAGAATGCTCGACATCTGCATCCCGTTCAACTGCGCGACAAACGGCAGCAACTCCGCGATAAACTGATCTTTCATCAGTTCCATCACTTCTTCCTGGCGGGTGCGTTCGCCGCCGCTCAGCAGATCAGGCACGGTCACCTCCAAGGCGCGCGCCAGCCGCTCCAGGGACGACAGCGTAGGCGTGGCCTTTTCGTTTTCGATCTTAGATACGTAAGTCCGCGGCACCGACATGCGTCCCGCGAGTTGGCGTTGGCTGAGCCCGTTCCGCAGGCGCAGTGAGCGGATGGAGGTCGCCAGGTTCAAGTGCCCGCGACCATTCGTGCCGGGCACCGGCATCATCATGGGTGGCGCTACCAGGATGGGCTCGGGTTCCGGTTCCTCGTCCATGGACGCGTGGCACCGTCGGCAATTATTGTTGGATGTGCGGAATTGAACCAACAGGCAGTGATCGCAACGGACAACTTCCCTAGAATCTACCGGGGCAAGGTTCGTAGCCATCGAGTTGTGGGAGTGCCAGAGCGGGGCCCTCCGTACGGCCTAAATACAACAGCAGGAGTTAGATGGGGGAGATGTTTCCTGCTCGCACGCCCAATCTGCGGCATCCGCCCTGTGGATGTCAAGGTTAAAATCCGGCAACCCCGCGAATTCCGCGGGTAAAAAGCAAAGCAACCCGCAAGATACCCGGAGAAATCAGGCGAAAACCATGATCGATCGCGAGAGTGCGCTATGTTTACTAGTTATGTTCGCCCGTCCGGAGTGAACTGAGCGGTTTTTGAATGCTACCGCCGATTCTGCAAATTATTTGTTCAGGTAGACCCGCGGCCTTTGGCCATCGTAAACTTCGAGGGATGAGAGACGCGATCTTGCGAACGTCGCTGCTGTTAGTGTGCGCAGTACAAGCGACGTTCGGGTGCGAAGCGCGATCCTTGGAATTGCGACAAGTGTCGCCCAACCTAACCATTGTCGTCACGCATCGCGGGAAACCTATCGCCGGAATCGAAGTCCAGATCGTTCCCGAAAAAAGCAGCGAGCCCGTGTTTGCTGCGAGCACGAACGAAAACGGAAGCGTTCTCGTCCGCGGGCTGAGGGCAGGGCAATACTATCTCACAGCGTCACACGAGGACTTCGAGGCAGCGAAGGAATGGATTGAGGTCACCTCTGCATCCAACGCCGAGGCCGTCAAACGCTTCGATTTTCAATGGGCGGACGGGTCATATCAAACCAGCCGCGTGGCAGGTACCCTCACCGGTCGTGTCCCGGGAGGCACCGGCAACAGGTTGATGGACATCGTTCATCCTGTAAAAGCTGTCTATCCGGGCGTTGGCATAACGCTGAGAAGCGCTTTTTCTTTCGATGAGTACCGGACGACCTCAGACGGCACCGGCGCATTTCTCATGGACAATGTACCAGACGGCATCTACATACTGACGGTAGATGGCGGAATGAAATCCATCAGCGGAATCGCCGAGGTTACGAGACAGGTCGTGGACGTGACCCGAGATGTTAGTAGGAACTCACTGCCGCTGCAGCTTAAAGATACTGGCTGCTATTCGACAGAATTTCAATTGGCCGAAGATCAGCTGGCTCGGACGCCGCTTATGGATGCGATCGACGAGGACGACGTCCAGGCCGTGAAGTTGCTCCTATCAAAACACGTCAGCGTAACGGAGAGTGGAAACAGCCCCCTGATAAAGGCGGCAGGGAGAGGCTATCCTCAAGGGGCGCAGATAACGAAACTTCTGCTCGACTCCGGTGCGAATCCGAATGCCGCAAATTCGGATGGATGGACTCCGTTGATGTCGGCGGAAGGATTCATCTTTAGGGAGCCTTGGGGCGTTTCCTCGCACGTCATAACGAAGGAGCTACTCGCGCGGGGTGCAGATCCAAACGCACGCTCCAAGACAGGGACAACACCTTTGATCGTGGCTGCTGGCCAACCGAACCATGACGACGTTTCGTTCCTTGAGGAGTTGATCGATGCAGGCGCTGATCCGAACGCTCCCGATGAAGACGGTAAGACTGCATTGATGTCCGCCGCAGAGAATGGGCATGTGTCCAAAGTGAGGTTCCTGTTGGAAAACGGTGCAAGTGTAAATGCACGTGATAAGAGCGGGAAAACAGCCCTTCGATACGCGCGGCCTCCACGCAATAAAAACGACGACGACTTTCCGCAGTGTTACGAATCACTGAGCAGCGACGATCTGAAACCGAACAACGATTGCGAAGCGACTAGGCGATTGTTGAAATCGCGAATGTAGGTTAGCGCTCACGCACCCAACGCTTTCTCGCAATCGCGACTGTTGAGAACTGTCGTTGCCCCGTTCAGGCCGTTCGGTCGCGACCTGGCGGCTCATACAGTGCATCTGGCCTCAAGGAGCATGGATACCAATGAACAAAACCATCACCCGAGAAGCCGCCTGGGAACTCCTAACCGAGTTCACCCAACCCGAAAGCATGCGTTGGCCGTCGAAGCCTGCATGCGCGCCTATCCCCGCCTCGAAGATCATCTACTAAGGCAACGCAATCCTCAAAGAGCGTGGGCGGCAAGAAGTCTTCAGCCGCTCCGCAGCGTCGCACGCTCGATAAATACTTGTTGCCCCCAATCAGCCAAGCGCGCCAACTCGACGAAGACATCATTTTCCGTGCTACTCTCACGCATCACCAATTGAGAAGGACGCATGGGCCAGACAAGCAGCGCAATTTCGAGTGCCCGCAATGTCGACGCGTTCCAGTCGAGAGTCAGCGCTCGCGGCGCATTGATACGCGCCTGCGCCGGTTCCACTTTCATGTATTGGGCGGTCCTGCTCTCCGCCAATCCAACGCCGCTACGCTTCTCGATCCTCGCCGTGCCGACCGTAGGATTGATCGCCTGGGCGATCCTCCGCATTCGAGCCACGCGCAATCTCCCCGCTTCCCCCGACGAGCTGGCCCATTGGAAGGCCGTCCGCAAGTTCTATTGGCTCGATGTGGGATTGGAATGGGCATTGATTGGCGTCGCGGCCTCCGCTCTCGCTCGATTCGGCCGCTTCGACCTGATGCCACAGGCTCTTGGCGTAATCATTGGCCTACACTATTTTCCTCTCGGAAAAATCTTTCGCTCGCAGCAATACTACTGGACCGGCGCCGCCATGGTGACCGCAGCCCTTGCTTCGCTCCTGATCTCCCGCGGGCCCATTCGCAACGTCGTCGCATGCACTTCTCTTGGCTTAATACTCTGGGCAACCTGCTTTGGCATCCTCTACTCTGCGTCTTCGCCGTTTGCCGGCCAAAACAAATCGAATGTACGATAGACGCTCTTACCTACGATGAACGAAACCATTACCCGCGAAGCCGCCTGGGAACTCTTAACCGAGTTCACGCAATCCGAAAGCCTGCGCAAGCACGCGCTGGCCGTCGAAGCCTGCATGCGCGCCTGCTCCCGCAAGCTAGGCGACGGCTCACCCGAAGACGAAAACCTGTGGGCCATCGTCGGTCTGATTCACGACTTCGACTACGACCGCTGGCCCAGCCTCGAAGATCATCCCTACAAAGGCAACGCCATCCTCAAAGAGCGCGGATGGCCCGAAGCCGTCAGCCGCGCCGTAATGTCGCACGCCGAATACACCGGCGTCACTCGCGATACGCCCATGGAAAAGGCCCTGTTCGCCTGCGACGAACTCGCCGGATTCATCACCGCGGTAGCGCTGATCAAGCCCGGCAAGTCGCTGGCCGAAGTCGACACCAAGTCAGTGCGCAAAAGAATGAAAGACAAAGCCTTCGCCCGCAAGGTGAATCGCGACGACATCATCCAGGGCGCCGCCGCTCTGGGCGTCGATCTCGACGAGCACATCGCCTTCTGCATCGAAGCCCTGAAGCCCATCGCCGCCCAACTCGGCCTCGACGGCAGCGCCGCCAAAGCGGGATAGATTAAGAGTCGGCCGCGGCTGCGATCGGGTAGTGTCGCAGTTTGTTGTGCGGTTTAGCGTTTACACGAGTGAGTCATCCTGAGCGTAGCCGCCTTTCAGGCGTAGCGAAGGATCTCCCGCTCAACCGGCCTGACGCGCAAGCCAAGCTACACCACTGCCTGCGATCCTGCATACATCAGCGAGTCACAACCCTGTGCTAATATCGGCTGGAATTCCTCAATGGCGTGTTCCTGAACGAAAATCCAAGAGCCCAGCAAGTAAGCATGCCCGCAAACGCCACCACACCGCCCCCTCCGGCAAACACTCCACTCCCGCGCCGCAAACGACGCACAGCCCGCTGGGTCCTGCTTGCAATCCTGGTCGGCGGCGTTCTTTGGAGCTCGATCAGCGACAACCCCGTCGCACAGGAAGCGCGGGAACTCCTTGGTGTTAAGCCGGACCGGACCATCATCGACTCCACGTTTACCGTCGGCTCGCACACATTCCGCTATTACAAATTTCCTTTGCCCGATGGAACGGCGAACGTGGTCGTGGTTGGCCAGTTCAAGTCCACTGCCGAGAACTCGACTGACGGTACGAACAACGACAACAGCATCGAGGCCTACATTCTCACCGAATCCGCCTTTACGGCGTGGCGAACCGGAAACGCGACCACCTCACTTTACGACAGTGGAAACCTCGCCGAGAGCACGGTCCACGCCGGCATTCCTCCGGGAGCAGGAATTTATTATCTAGTCTTCAGCAACAAGGCCGATCCGAAGACGCCCAAATCCATTCATGCCTCAGTGATGGTGCGCTACAAAAGCTGGCTACCAGACTGGCTTCGCCACAGAAAAAGCGGCTTCTCGAAGTAGATTGAGGTCTGAACTGTTAGAGAAAGCGCCGCAGATGTGCGCCCGTCACACGCGTTCTAGCTTCGTCAACAACTTGCGGCCGCGAGCTTTCATGGCCGCCGTGCCGCTCCGAGTCGCCGCGCGAAGAATCTCGACGACTTCCGCTCGCAAACCCGGTTCATCCCGCGCCAGATCGGCCATTCCCTGCAGAGCGAAGGTCTTCACGATAGAACTCTGGTCCTGTAGGTAACTACTCAGCGAAGAGATTGCGGCCTGCCGTTCCTTGTCGTTGAGTCTCAGCCGCGGAACCATCACGGCAAGATGCCAACGCATTTCCTGTTCCTGGCTCTCTGCCATCAACCCGAGCAATTCTTTCTTGTAGGCATGAAGCAGTTCACGACGCTTGCGCGTGACCTTCTCAGTGGCGTCGGCAGCCCGCATCCGCACCAGTGGATCCGTAGACCATAGCCCAGCAATGAGCTTCGGAAAAAGTCGCGGGTCGTCGGACACCATCGCCGCAACGTGGTCCGCGCGCCCGATCGACCGCCGGTCCCCGCCTTCCAGCAGACTGAGAATGTTTTTCCGCGGCATTGATGGAAGGGCTGGCGCTATCGCGTGGTCTCTTCGATCTCCGAAATCCAGTCAGGCCGCTTGAGCACTTCACGCGGCTTGGGCCCGTCGGCAGCGCCGACAATGCCGTCCTGCTCCATCAGATCGATCAGATGCGCAGCCCGCCCGTAGCCGATGCGCAACCGCCGCTGCAGCAGGGAAGTGGAAGCCTTACCGAACTCGACCACCAGCTTAACCGCGTCGCCGTACATCGGATCGTCCTCGGCTTCGCCCGCCTCACCCGGTTCTCCTGCGCCATCGGCTCCGGCCTCGCGCTCGCCCTTAGGCGGATCCAGGAACTGCTGCTGATACTCCGCCAACCCCTGCGCCTTCCAGAACTCAACCACCGCAGCAATTTCCTTCTCCGTAACAAACGGAGCATGCAGCCGATGCACCCGCGCCGACCCCGACGGCAGATAAAGCATGTCACCCTTGCCCAGCAGAGCCTCGGCCCCATTAGCGTCAAGAATCGTCCGCGAATCAACTTTCGTAGCCACGCGGAACGAAACCCGCGCCGGAAAGTTCGCCTTGATCAATCCCGTAATCACATCGACCGAAGGTCGTTGAGTCGCCAGCACAAGGTGAATCCCCACAGCGCGCGCCATCTGCGCCAGCCGCGTAATCGACTCTTCCACGTTCGACGAATCAAGCATCATCAAATCCGCCAACTCGTCGATGATGATCACGATGTAAGGAATCGGCTTCTCGTCCGATTCTTCATCAAACAAACTCGGCGTGCCGTTCGAATCGAACAGCCGGTTGTACTGGTCGATGTTGCGCACGCCCTTGGCCGCAAGCAGCTTCAGCCGCCGCTCCATCTCGCGCACCGCATTGCGCAGCGCGTTCGCCGCAAGCTTCGGCTCAGTAATGATCGGCGTGTAAAGATGCGGCACGCCCTCGTAGTTGCCCAGTTCCAGCCGCTTCGGATCGACCAGAATCAGCCGCACCTGATCGGGCGTCGCCTTGTACAGAATCGACATGATCATCGCGTTGATGGCCACGCTCTTGCCCGCGCCGGTAGATCCGGCAATCAACAAGTGCGGCATCCCCGCCAAATCCGCCGTAACGATGCGCCCGTTGATGTCCTTACCCATGGCGATCGTCATCTTCGATTTCGATCCCATGAACTCCTGCGACTCAATATTTTCCCGCAGCCAGATGATTTCGCGCTGCCGGTTCGGCACCTGAATCCCAACCGTGCTTTTTCCAGCCATGCGTTCGATCAGAATGCTCTCAGCCTTCAGCGCCAAACAAAGATCGTCGCAAAGATTCGTGATCCGGCTGTACTTGATCCCGGCCTCAGGCTTGAACTCAAACGTAGTAACAACCGGCCCGGGATTGATCTGCGTAATCTGCCCATGAATCTCAAACTCGGCATATTTTTCCGTGAGCACCTGCGCCAGCAGTTTGAGTTCGTCGGCATCCACCTGCTGCTGTTCATCAGGACGCTGCAGCAAACTGCTCGACGGCAGTTTGTATCCGCCGGCAGCGATGCGCGGCATCGTGGTCTTGGCTTTATTTCCCTTGTCGCCACGCTCGCTGACTTCAGGATCCGCCGTCGATTCAGCCCCCGCATCGGCCCCCAAAGACTCGGCGAGAATTCCGCCGGTGGGGAGCGAAAGTTTGGGCTCTTCCTCCGCCATCATGCGCTCGATTCCCGTGCGGCGCGGCTCAGGCGCGGCTGGAGCGTGAACCGCACTCGCTGGCCGAGTTTGAATCAGCTGCGTCTTGACCATAGGCTTCGAAATCCGCCGCTGGTCCAGTTCCCTCTGCTGCCGTCTCTTCGCGCGCTCCCCCTGCCAATCTTTGTAGCGATTCCACAGCGCCGTAACGAACGCAAACCGCGTCGGCGCCCACAGCCGAATCGTCGAGAATGAAAACGCCGTCGACAGATACAACGCCACCGCCAGCACGGTGCCGCAGACAATGTAAGCGCCCACCAGATTCAAATAGTGAATCAGCACATCGCCGATAACTCGCCCGAGCAGCCCTTCGACAGGAATCACGTGCATCCAGAGCAAGTGTCCTGGCAACAACGCAAGCATTGCCGGAACGAACATAACCAGCCAGACTCCACCCAGGCTCTTGGCCAGCGGAGATTGCACCGCGCTCGAACGGAACCAGCGCCCACCCAGCATCGCCGGGAAAACCACCAGCAGAAATGCGCCAATACCAAAAAACTGCAGCAACATGTCGGCGGTATAAGCCCCGACCACACCAATCCAGTTGCGCGCCGCATGCGCCCCAGTCAGCACCGAAGCACTATTCCACGAGGGGTCAAGCGGAGAGTACGAAGCCAGCGCGAGGAAGAGGAGGAGCGCGGAAACGCACATCAGGAATCCGATCAGCTCATTGAGCCGCCGGTTCCCGGTGGGAATGAAAATGCTTGCCAGATAATCCATGTAGGCAGATTCACACCGGGAGACACTACCTCCCGCGTGCCGCAATCGGCCAGAGCCCTTACATTATGCCAAGAAGCCGGGCTTCCGACAATCAAGGAATTACAGCATAGTATTCAGGCGGTTTCCCGCAGAATCACCGTAAGAAACGGAGCGTCGAAGCCAAATTCCCTCAAACCAACCCCGTTCGGGATGACGCAAACGAGGATTACGGCGCCCGCGTTACTGCAGATGCATCGCGAACGCCAGCGCAATCACCGCGAGCCCCGCCACGATGCGATAGATGATGAACACGCGCAGACTGTTCGATTGCAAATAGCGGATCAACCATGCGATCGCGGCATATCCAACCAGAGCGGACACGAGAATCCCCACCAGCATCGGCATCTGCATGTCATGGGGCAAACCTTCTTTGCGCAGTTCATGAGCCTTGAGCAACGCGGCTCCGGCGATGAGCGGAGTCGACAACAGGAAGCTGAACCGCACCGCAGCCTCGCGCGTGAGCCCGCGGAACAGCCCAGCCGTAATGGTCGCGCCAGACCGCGAAACGCCGGGAATCAACGCAAAGGCCTGCGCGATACCAATCAGCAGCGAATCAACGAGAGAAATCCCGCTCAGAGGTTTTTGCAGACTCCCGACTTTCTCACCCAGCCACATGAGCAACGCGACCACGATCAGCGCCCCAGCGATCAGAAAAATGTGTTCGCGGAAATAGTCCTCGGCGGAATCCTCGAGCAACTTGCCGGCAATGGCTCCTGGGATGGTAGCGAGAACCAGAAACCAGAGAAGCATGCGCTCTTCTTTTTGCTCCGCGGGACTCAGGTTCTCATCAGACGCACCAGATTCCGAAAAGCGCACGACTTTCCCGCCCAGCGCCGCGCGCACAATCTGAATCCAGGTCCGGCGAAAGTAGAACAACACCGAAAGCAATGTTCCAAAATGCAGGGCAACGTCGAAGCTGAGTTCGTGCGCCGCAGAAAGCTCGTTCCACCCCAGCAGCCGCCGCACAATAATGAGGTGTCCAGAACTCGATATGGGGATAAATTCCCCCAATCCTTGAACAATGGCAAGAACAATCGCTTGATAAATTGGCAAGGTTCAGTCCGTAGTGTTGCCGAAGGTCGGTACGCCCTGTTGAATGTAAAACATCAGGCTCTGCGCGCGCAATGCCCAGTCACTCTGCCCATACTGACTGACAATCCTCTGCGTGAGCTCGAGCGCTCGGTTCTTCGCCTCGTCAGCTTTTTTCTGATTAGCCTCGGTCTTATAAATCTCGATGAGCGCAGACCGCCGCCAGGCAGCCTGATACAGCGCTTCCGGCGCCGACGGAGACTGTTCGTGCTCCTTCGCATATTTCTCATACATCTCGGCTTCTTTCTCCGGACACTTCGAAGCCCCCTGCCAGTCGCCGCAAAGTTTATTTTCCAGGAAGTGGAAAGCGGCCATGTCGGCCCACTTGGTGCCAGGAAATTTTTTTACCACCAGCTTCATCCACTGCTCATCAATCTGCCCGCGCATGTAGGAGTCGCGCTCCCGGGCCGAAGGCCGCGTCAACACGTCCGATCGCTCAACCTGCCAGCGAATGTCAGCCGCGCGATAGAGTCCCTCAGCAGCCAGCGGCGAAGCTGGAAATAAATCGTAGATGCGGTAATAAAGCCGCATGGCATCCTGCGCGGCATCCTTGCGTCCGCGGCGCCGGCTAGCTTGGTCCTCAGAGTCGGCGGCCTCACCGAAAAGAATCTTGTCGCCGTTAGGCGTTGCCTGGGTCACCAGCGCTTTATCCTGAATCCATCCCGTAATCGTCTTGCCTTCGGATTCCGGATCATCCTCGTCGGCGTCCCTCTTCGGTTCGCGGATGATCGCCTCCACGTGAGTCCAATCGCGGCTGGTCTCGAGGATGACCAGTTCGTGTCCCCGGCCAGCCTCCCCGAGCTTGGCGGCGTCGCCGGCGGGCGACACGCGAATGGTCTCTTCGTGAACCAGCGTCCCACGTTGTGCCTTCGACTGCGCGAAAGCGATCGGCGTAACCGCGAAAAACGCGGCGGCAAGAAACACGAGGGTAAGAGGAATGAATCGAATTCTCATATCCATGATTATTGGCCGTAGAGCGGCTACTTGCAACGCCTGGACCAAGGATCCCGGGTGCCCCATTTCTCGCGTCCTTTGCGAGAAGTGGGTATGTTGAATTCGCAAGCCGTCACGACCGCAATCCACTCAACATCACAGGTTCAATGTTTCCGCCAGAGATAATCGCCACACTCAGCCTGGTTTTCGGCAACTGATCGCCGCGAAAGAGAAATCCAGCCGTCGCGACCGCGCCGCTGGGCTCAGCCACAGTATCAGGATTGCCCGCCAGCAGTTTCATCGCCCGCCGAATCTCGTCTTCAGTGACCGTTACAATGCCGTCGACAAAGCACTGAATATGGTCGAACGTAATATTGCCGACGCTCTGCGTGCGAAGCCCGTCGGCAATCGTACGAGTGACTTGCTCAGCAGGGAACTCGATGATTTTTCCCGCGCGCAGGCTGGCCTGCGCGTCAGCCGCCAGTTCCGGCTCGACGCCGAAAACATTCACCGACGGCTTGCTCAGCTTGACAGCCGCAGCCACGCCACTGATCAGCCCTCCGCCGCCCACCGGCGCGAGCACGGTTTCAACGTCCGGCATATCTTCGAGAATCTCGAGCCCCACGGTGCCTTGTCCCGCAATAATGTGCTCGTCGTTATACGGCGGCACGATGATGTAGCCATGCTCCGCCGCCAGTTCCTCAGCCTTAAGCTGCCGCTCCGCGCTCCCGGGCCCTACCAGTACGATGTCCGCCCCGAGCGCGCCAGTTGCCTCGCGCTTAATGGCGGGCGCGTTGCCAGGCATCACGATCACAGCCTTCACCCCAAGCGCCCGCGCCGCATAAGCCACGCCCTGCGCATGATTGCCGCTGGAATAAGAAATGACCCCGCGCTTCCGCTCCGCCTCGGAGAGCGAAGCGATCTTGTTATAAGCCCCGCGCAGCTTAAAAGCCCCAATAGGCTGCTGGTTTTCCGGCTTGAGGAAGAGCCGGCGATCGCCGTCGCCGTGATCCAGTTCAATCAGCGGCGTACGCACAGCAACTCCGTCGAGCCGCCTTCGGGCTTCAGCAATGTCTGTCAGAGTCACCATGATCCGGAGTCCGCTATTCCAGTCTGAGTACGAATCATGGCGATATTCGATTCTTCAGAAGTTGCGTGACATTGCGCTTGCCATGCAGAACGGCGACGATCTCGATTACTTTCTTCCGCCGATAGACGATCATGTATTGATAGACGCTGAAGAAGAGCACATCGGAGTTGGTTAGGTCGGAGCGCCTGTGACCCTTGCCAGGGGCATCGGCCAGACCCTCGAAGGCCTCCACTAGTTCGCCCTGTATCCGGTTGGCGACAGCCAGTCCCGCTTCACCGAGCAGATAACGCCAAGTCTGCTTGAGATCGGCTTCTGCATAAGGGGCGACGCGATAGGATTTCACGATCCTGAGTGGTCAGTCAGCCAGGCGGCCTTGTCGGCTTCAAGACGCTTGCGCAGGTCTTCGCCCGGTACGCCTTCCCCGCGGTCAAGTTGTGCCAGGCCCCGCTCGATCCTGGCGTTGATGGCTTCTTTGTTTTCCAGCAGCCAGGCCTCGCGTTCGCCCTGCATCTCCAGGGCGTCGAAGAGCACGTCTTCCACGCTCTCGAATGCGCCGCTGTGCAGTCGCTGCTGAATGAGCGCTTCAATCTCGGGCCGGTTGATTTCGATGGTCATAGTCAGAACCCGCTGGACCGATCCTCTCGTAGTTTTCATTCACGACGATGAGGTCCCGAAGTTCGTATAAACGCGGCATTTGTCCCCGAAACATGGGGGCTCCATGTTTATTCCTACCCATCATTATAGTCGCGGTCTAACGGCGGAATCGAGGGAATCCTAAATTTCCAGAATCACCGGCATAATCAGCGGCCGTTTTTGCGTTTGCTTCGAGATATAGCGCTTCAGATCGGCGCGAATTTTTTCCTTGATCACGCCGTAGTCGCCCTTCTCTTCGTCGCTCGAATGCGCCAGCGTGTCCTCGACAATCCGCTTGGCCCCGTCCAGCAGCCCGTCGTCGCCAGGATTAAAGCCTCGCGTAACGATTTCCGGAGCCGATTCCACATCGCCCGACAACTTGTTGATAGCAATAATCGGCAGCACGATGCCGTCTTCGCTAAGGTGCAGCCGGTCTTTAATAATCAAATCCTCAACCACATCCGTCCGCGAGCCGGAATCAATACAGACGCGCCCCACCTTGATGCGTGCGGTCTTCCGCGCCCCAAGCTCGTCAAATTCAAGCACGTCTCCGCTCTCGATCAGCATGACTTTCCCGACCGAGCTGTGCATGGCTCCGGCCATTTCAGCATGCAGCTTCAACTGCCGGTATTCGCCATGGATTGGAATAAAAAACTTCGGCTTGACCAGATTGATGATGAGCTTCAATTCATCCTGGCTGGCATGTCCGCTCACATGAATCGGCGGCGAAGTCCCGTCTTCGTAAATCACGTAAGCTTCGCGCCGGAATAAATGATCGATCATCCGGTAAATAGTCTTTTCATTCCCCGGAATAATCCGCGACGACAGCACAACCGTATCGCCCTTCTCAATTTTCGCGTGCTTGTGATTGTCGACCGCCGCCCGCGACAGCGCCGACATCGGCTCGCCCTGCGTCCCGCTAATGAGCACGCAAACTTTTTCCGGCGGAAAATTCTTCATCTCACCGGGATTGATCACCAGCCCATCCGGCACTTCGATATATCCCAGATCCTCCGCAATCTCAGCGGAGTTATTCATCGACCGCCCAAGGAACGCGACCTTCCGTCCGTGCTCGTGCGCGAGTTGCACCGCAAGATTAATGCGATGAATCGACGAAGAAAAACAAGAAATAAAAAGCCGCCGCTTGGTGTGCGCGAAAACTTCATCAAACTTTCGCCGCACCGCGCGCTCGCTGGGCGTGTATCCCTTCCGCTCAACGTTGGTGGAATCCTGAAACAACGCCAGCACGCCATTCTTCCCGTACTCGGCAAACGCATGTAGATCGAAAAGTTTGTTGTCCGTAGGCGTCGGATCGACTTTGAAATCGCCCGTGTGAATAATCACGCCGAGCGGCGTATGAATCGCCAGTGCAACGCAATCCACCAGGCTGTGCGTCACCTGAATAGGATGAATCGTGAACGGCCCAACCTTGAAGCGCTCGTTAGCCCGCATTTCGCGCAGATCGGCGTCGTCGAGCAGCCCATGCTCGTCGAGCTTATCTTCCACGTAGGCGAGCGTGAACTCCGTTCCCCACACCGGAACTTTCAGTTCCGAGAGCATCCAGGGCAGCGCGCCAATATGATCCTCATGCCCGTGCGTCAGAATAATTCCGCGCACCCGCTGCCGGTTCTCAACCAGATAAGTAATGTCCGGGACCACAATGTCGACGCCCAGCAACTCGGCTTCCGGAAACATGAGTCCGGCGTCAATAACAATAATGTCGTCGCCCCAGCGCACGGCCATGCAGTTCATACCGAACTCGCCCAGCCCACCCAGGGGAATAATCTGCAGTTTTCCAGTTGGCATTGAGTAAGAATGATGCTAGCACATAGCCACGAGCTTCGAGCCCGCGAGCGGTGACGTGGAAGAGCGGCGCTTTAGCGCCGCGTCAGCGTGCAGTAGAGGTGGGCTTTAGCCCCGGTGAATCGTTCTCGACGCGATCACGAGCGCATACACTGCAGCCAAAGCGTCTCCGTCTTTGATCGGCAAATGCGGCCCGGTCGTGAGCAGCGCCAAGCCCCCGCATAGCTTTCTTCCTCCCGCTACGGTAAGGTGGAAGCAATGCCCGAAGAGCGCAAATCCTGGCTCCGCCGCCGCGTAGAAACCGCGATGGTCAAGGGCCTCACCCGCGCCTACTCAACCGTCCGCGTCGATCCCGAAAAATTTCTCCTCCAACTACGCGCCGCCTACCGCGTGCCCATCAGCGGATATCACGGCGTCTACTCGCTCGAGATCGGCGAACTCGACATAGTAGCCAACTCAATCATCCGCAGCGGCATGAAAGTCGCAGCCATCGAAGGCGCAGGCCTCGGCCTAGGCGGCTTGCTCACAATCGTCCCCGACCTCGGCATTCTCTCCGCCATCACCATGCGCACCATCCAAAAACTAAGCCTGCTCTACGGATTCGAATTCAACACCGACGACGAAATCGCCGAACTCTGGATCGCCGCAGCCAGCGCCGCCGGCGTCGACATCAGCCGCGAGCTCCTCGAAAAAGAAGTCATCAACAAATTCGTCCCCCGCGTAATCCAAAGCATCGCCGCCAAAGCCAGCACAGAGGTCGTAGAGAAATGGGCAGCCCGCGTGATTCCCCTGGCCAGCTCCGCCATCGGCGCAGCCCTGAATTACTGGTTTGTCCGCGCCTGGGGCGAACGCGCCAAGCAACACTTCCGCAACCGCCATCTAGCACTGCGCCAGCGCGGGCAGCAGTCGGCGTTAGCCGCGCATGGCCAGCTGACTCTTCCGGCGGGCTAACTTCATACTGGCATTGTCATCCTGAGCGAAGCGAAGGACCTAAGCAACCTGCAGCCGCCGAGGCGACATCGCAAAAAGACACAAGTCCTGCGCTTCACCCAGAACCCAATGAACGTTGACGCCACCGGCCATTTGCGGTTAGCGCAGACGGTTTTGGGAAGGGCACGGCTTCAGCCGTGCCGTCAGAGGCAAATCGAATCCGGGCTTTAGCCCCTGGGGGCTCTCCATCCCGAACGTGTGATAAACAATTAAAGATGCCCACCTTCTCCTGCTCCGCCATCGTCTTCGATCTCGACGGAGTCGTCGTCGACTCCACCCGCGCCGTAGACCGCGAATGGCGCGAGTGGGCCGAACGCAAAGGCGTCGACGGAGACGCCATCATGGCCATCGCCCACGGAGTGCGCACCGTCGAGGTCATCCGCCGCGTGGCCCCACATCTCGACGCCGAAGCCGAAGCCAGCGCCATCGAAAATCACGAAGCCGGCGACCAGCGCGGCGTCACCGTCATGCCCGGAGCAGCCGACCTACTCAGCCAGATTCCCGAAGCACGCTGGGGCGTAGTCACCTCCGGCTCAAGGCTGCTAGCCACCAATCGCCTGCGCTATTGCGGACTCCCAGTCCCGAAAGTCCTGGTCACCTCCGACGACGTAACCCACGGAAAGCCGCACCCCGAGCCCTATCTGAAGGGCGCCGCCCAACTGGGCTTCAATCCCGCAGATTGTCTTGTAATCGAAGACGCCCCCGCAGGAATCGAGTCGGCGCGTGCCGCCGGAATGAAGGTGATCGGAATTACGAGCACCTACATCGCGGCTGTGTTAGAACACGCAGACGCAGTGATTGGACAGCTGTCGCAGATTCACGTCGTGTCGAATAGCACGGGGAAGCTGAGCGTAGAGGTGAGTTAGGCGCGCTTCACGCTCGAATCGGATCTTGTGTCGTCCGATTTACGTTGCGCTATGACGGAGCTCCAGACCGTCCTTCAAGCCGCGACACCAATCGATCAAAAAGAATTGGCAACTCGGCTAAAGGGTGCCGCTCGCCAACCGTCCGAGTGTCCGGTGGGAGCATCTTGATCAGACCCAGTCGGGTTTCGACGTCATATTCCCCCAACGCCACATCAAGGAACATATAGCCGATTTGTTGCCAGGCGGCATCATTCTCCTGGAAGCCTGGAATAAATAAGTAAATACCAGCCATTTCCCCATTGTTCAATAGGGAGAATTGAACATCCTTTGGATCGACGCTCCTATCTCCGATCTCGATCGTCATAACCGGGGCACGCCGAGGCCGAAACGCTATGATCTTCCATCGCTCCAGCATCGGCGCGGCTTCTGCCAGAGCTACAACATCGGGAAAGGTTTTCTTAATGCCAGCGGCGCTGACTACGAATTCCCTCGTTGGCCCCCTCGGCCCAAATTCAAAGGTTAGACCTCGATTAACCTTCTGAAGCTCAGCCGCAACCTTGTCGAACAATCGCTCACGCTCAACTTCCTGATTAGGATCTAAACCAAAAAGTTCTGGCTCGTGCTGAATGAACCAACTCCAAAACGCAGATTGTGGTGTTCTCTCTGTCATTGGGAACTTCGTCTTAGTTTAATTCTTCCGACCAAATCCCCGATAGGTTTCGTCGTCGCGTCGGGCTGCAAATATCGCGCGGGTCACGCGAAGTCATCAAGAATGCACGTTTCGAAGTCTTTGATCCGCCGAAAAACCGGATCGTTGGTGAAAAAGACCGTAGCATTGCCGTGAATAGCGGTCGCGGCCTGCAAGGCGTCGGGCGTTCGCAGCCCGGATTGCGCCCGAATTTCAGCTGCACGCGCCGCGATTTCAAGGTGTGGCGCGACCCATTCCAGCTTTGGATAGGTCGACAACAGACCAAAAAGTTCATTGCCCTTCACGACTTCGTCGTCTCCGATAAGGGTGGACCAGCACCTCGGTCATCGTAATCGTCGACGTAACGGCGAATGCATCAGCCTGTTCCAGATAGGCAAAAATGCAATCGGTCAAAGCGGAATAGCGAGGGCTGGCTTCCCATTGATACATGAAGACGCAAGTGTCGAGCGCGATCCTCCGATGGCGTCGCAGCAAGGCGCGGAGCCGCGCTACTTCCAACTTTGCCTTTCCTTCTTCAGATAATTCTTAGGGTAAACGCCGCCGCCAAGAACGGCGCGGCGATAAGACTTCGGCTTCTCCATGATGAGGATCTTCCCGGCATGGGCGCGGACGAGGAGCTTGTCGCCCGGCTTAAGCTGGAGCGCTTCGCGGGCTTCGCGCGGTATCACGATCTGGTTCTTCGAGGATAGAGTAGCTTCCGCCATGCTTTACATTTTACCACAAAGTAAAGCGCAGGCGAAGACTGCTCGGGCTCCGGTAGTGGCTCATTCTGATTTTCCGATGGCACCTTCGCTCGTCGATTGCGTCATCCTGAGCGTAGCCGTTCTTCAGGCGGAGCGAAGGATCTCCCGCTTAACCGGCCTAATGCGCAAGCCAAACTGCACCAACACCCCGGCTCCCCTGGTCCGCGGCGAAGTCTGCCGCGCGACAGGCGACGCCCCGCGCTCGGGGCCGAAATCCACAGCCCGCTGTGACATCTAACCTTGTCCACAGCCCGTCGTTTGCGCGATGATGGTCGAGGCCGTGACAGTCGGCACAAGCCAATTCGCCGCGCCCCTAAGTCCAATGTTTCACGGATTTTAGTATCTAAGTTCTTTGACAACCGGATTTTGCCGGGAATTTCGCGCTACCGCGATGATTCCAAAGATTCGAGGGGGGAGGGGGATACCCCAATTCCCAACCCGCAACGGCGCCCTACCAATACCTGACTATCGCAGCCAGTCTTCCAACTCAATCCCCCGATCAGTTTTTTCATCGCGATACTTCACGATGACCGGCGTGTACAGCGAAAGATTCCATCCCCAAGGCCCCTTCTCCTGCTTCACCGCCCGCGAGCCGGGAACGACGACGGCATTCTCAGGAACCTCGAGCGGCGCATCGGCGGTGGCCCGATAGACTTCACCGCGAACCAAATCATAAAGCGGCGTCGAGCGCGTCAGAATCGTTCCCGCGCCCAGAACCGCGCGCGCCCGCACCAGAGTCCCTTCATAAACTCCGCAATTGCCCCCAACCAGAACATCGTCTTCAATAATCACCGGCGCCGCGTTGATGGGCTCAAGCACGCCGCCGATCTGCGCGGCCGCGCTCAAGTGCACGCGCTTCCCAATCTGCGCGCACGACCCCACCAGCGCATGCGAATCGATCATGGTCCCTTCATCGACATAGGCGCCCACGTTGATAAACATCGGCGGCATGCAGATCACCGACGGCGCGACGTAAGCCCCAGTGCGCACCGACGATCCGCCCGGCACCACGCGCACGCGATCGGCGACGGTGAAGTGGCGAGCCGGAAAAGTATCTTTGTCGACGAACGACAAGCCCGAGGGCATTTCCTGCAGAACTCCCAGACGGAACCCAAGCAGGATCCCTTGCTTGACCCAAGAGTTGACGATCCAGCGTGCGTCTTTTTTGTCGCCGACTTTTTCCGCGGCGCGAATCCTGCCCTGCGTCAGCTGGTCGCGGAATTCGAGAAAAGTTTTCCGCGCCTCAGGATCGCGCTCGACTTCGCCCAGTGAAGCCAGGCGCTCGATGGAAGATTTCAGGGAAGACATTCGGGGAAAAGTATAAAGGAAATGCAGGAGTCAAAAGTCAGAATGCAAAAAGTGAGTGCTCCGATTCGGCTTCTGAATTCTAACTTTCTTCAGTCTGACTCTACACACACTTGCACTCGCTGCGGATCAGCACTCCGGTCATGGCATGCGCAGTCTCGCGCGCCTCAGGCAGAGACGGATAAGGTCCATGCCAGCGCGCGTGGTTCACATCATGGCCCGCAGGACGCCCCTTGCCGTGGCTGCACTGGCCGCAGGAGGCGCGGTGCAGAACGATTTTGCGCGGCCCAGCAGCCCAGTTTTCGTAGATGAAAAATTCCGGTGCTTCAGCAGCGGGACCAGCGGGTTTGGCGATGACTCCCACTTCGGTGGCGATTTTCTGGAGACGGGAGCGCGTGTCGCGGCGCATGGGCAACAGCGGCAGGCGATAGACTTCCTCGATTTTACCCATCATCGCGAGCAGCGCCTTCACCGGCAGAGGACTCGACTCGATAAAGTTAGCCTGCATCAGCGGCAAATATTTGCGATTCAGAGCGCGAGCCGTGGTCCAGTCGTTCGAGAGCGCAGCGCGGGTGAGCGATGCCATTTCGCGCGGAATCACATTAGAAGCGACGGAAACGACTCCCACGCCGCCGAGCGCGATGACCGGCAGAGTGACCGCGTCGTCCCCGGAGAAAACGAGAAATGTCTCGGGCACCAGACCGATCGCCTCCGCGACCTGAGTCAGGTTGCCGCTGGCTTCCTTGACGCCCACAATGTTCGGAACCTCGGCCAGTCGCGCCAATGTCGCCGGCTCGAGATTCGCTGCAGTGCGCCCAGGCACGTTGTAGAGAATGACCGGCCTGTCGCCAACGGCCTCGGCGATGGCCTTGAAATGTCGGTACTGACCTTCCTGTGTGGGCTTGTTGTAATACGGCGTAGCGGTCAAGATGGCGCTCACTCCCGGCCGCGTGGCAATTTCTTTCGCCTTCTCGACCGCGTCGTGCGTCGAGTTCGAAGTCGCTCCGGCGACGATGGGAACACGGCCCGCCGCGACTTCAACAGTCGTATCGATCACGTGCAGCCACTCGTCGTGCGTGAGCGTCGGCGTCTCGCCGGTCGTGCCGCACGGAACAAGAAAATCAATGCCCGACTCGATCTGCCACGCAATCAGATTGCGCAGGGCTGCGTCGTCGATCGAACCGTCCTGACGAAATGGAGTTACCAGTGCAGTGCCACACCCACGGAGTTGCATACGAATAAGATAACGCGAATGAGGGTGAAGGGAAAACTCGTGCCGGACGTGAGCGGTTCACGTGGGAAGAGAGGCGATGCAGGCAAAGTCTCTATATCTCCCGCCAAATATCTCGGAAGTCGTAGAAGCCCTTCTTACCTGCGAGCCACTCGGCGGCGCGAACGGCGCCTTCGGCGAAGCCGCGGCGGGATTTGGCGTCGTGGCAGAGATAAATGCGGTCGGCGGAAGATTCGAGCACGACTTCATGCAGGCCGACGACGTCGCCTTCGCGAAAGGAAGTGATCTCCAGATCGTCGTGTTGCTCAGAGCCTTCGCCGCTGGCTTCGCGTATGACTCGTTGCAGCACGATCGCGGTGCCAGAAGGCGCGTCTTTTTTTTGAGCGTGGTGGCGTTCGAAAATCTGACCGGAATAATCGTGGCGCAGGGCTGCGGCGGCGGCGCGGGCGACGTCGAGGAAAAGATTCACGCCGACAGAGAAGTTCGGGGAGTAAACGAATCCTGTGCCGTGCTGCTCGACCAACCCGCGGACGCGGTCGATTTCGCCGTACCAACCCGTGGTCCCGACAATCATATTCTTGTTCACTTTGACGCAGGCATCGATGTGGGCGAGGACGCAATGCGGTGCGGTGAAGTCGATGACGGCGTCGATATCGCAGAGTTTTTCCGGAATAAGGGCGGCGCACGCGACGTTGTCTTCGGAGCCAGCGGCGCGGACGTGGTGCTTGCGCTGCGCGGCGACTTCGGCGATTAGGGATCCCGTTTTGCCGCGGCCTAGAATCAGGAGGTTCATGCTCAACAGCTTACCGCAGAGGCTGAAGCTTTGTTCAGGGTTAGACGCTTAACGCGGCCCTGAAGGGCCGCTCTTCCACGGCGACCTTGGCGACCTTCGATGTTTGCAAGTAAAGGCAGCTCCTCGCCTTCGCTTCGCGGGTTCGGAACAACATCAGTCCAAATTGACGTCGATGATGATTAGGCGAATACTTCCGGGTCTAGTTCCGAGAAAAATGTTTTGTGCAGGCGCTGGATTACGCTGGGGACTTCGTCTTCTTCGATCACGAAGGTCAAATTAATTTCCGAGGCGCCTTGTGAGATCATGCGGATGTTTTTATCGGCGAGTTCGCCAAAGACCAGGGCCGCGATTCCGGGCGTGTTGCGCAGGTTTTCGCCGACCAGACATACGATCGCTTTGCGGCCTTCGTATTTTACGTCGGCCAGCTTGGCGAGATCGGCGGCCAGCGCGGGAATCGCCTGATTGGAATCGATTGTCAGCGAGACGCTGACTTCTGAAGTCGAGACCACGTCGATGGAAACTTTGTGGCGGTCAAAAGCTTCAAAGATTGACCGCAGAAATCCGTGAGCCAGCAGCATGCGTGGAGCGGCCACGTCGACGATGGTGATACGCTTTTTTGCGGCGATGGCTTTGAAAATATTCTTTCCCTTCGGCGCACGAGTCGTTATTTGCGTGCCTTCGCAGGATGGGTTGCGCGAGTTGAGCACGTAGACGGGAATATTCTTCTGAATGGCCGGAAGTACTGTCGCCGGGTGCAGAACTTTCGCGCCGAAATACGCGAGTTCGGCGGCCTCGTCGAAGCTGATGACTTTAATTCTGCGCGCTTCGGGGCAGATTCGCGGATCGGTGGTGAGGATGCCGTCGACGTCGGTCCAGATCTCGATGCGGTCGGCGCCCAGGCCGGCGCCGAAGATGGCAGCGGAAAAATCGGAGCCGCCTCGGCCTATGGTAGTCGTGATCCCTGCGCGATTCGCGCCGATGAAGCCGCCCATCACTGGCACTTGTCCCGCTTCCAAGAGGGGCTGGACTTTTTCTTTGAGCCTGCCGTTCGTTTCTTCGTACTGCGGAACCGCCTCCATGTAGGCGCTGTCGGTGAACAGGACGTCGCGGGAATCGACGTGAACTCCATTGAGTCCGCGGGCGGCGAAGGCGGCGGCGACGATTCGGCTGGAGAGCATTTCGCCGAACGCGGCGACATGGTCGGTGGTGCGCGGTGTGATTTCGCCGACAGCCGAGATTCCGCGAAGCAGTTCGTCGAGCGATTCGAAATCTGCGCCTAGATCGGAATGGAATTCGGTGAAGCGTGCTGTGCCCAGCAGTTCGCTGGCGGTATTGTAGTGGCGTTCCTGCAGCGAGCGGCAGAGTTTGAGTGCGGTTTTGCGCTCGCCTTCTCCGGCGGCGCGAGCCATGGTCAGCAGCGTGTCGGTGACCTTCGCCATGGCGCTAACCACGACCACGGGCTTCTGCGCCAGGCGGCCTTCGACGATCGAGGCGACGCGGTCGATGGCTTTGGCGTCTTCGACCGAAGTTCCGCCGAACTTCATGACGATCATTCGGCGAGCCTCGGGACAGAGTTGCGGCACGGGAGATCCTTCGCTCCGCCTGGACGTTTTTTCTCTGATAAAGCCGGGCTCCGCTCAGGATGACGCAGGCGTTTTTGGCGGAAGCTCCCGATAGAGTGCCATGTCATCCCAGGTAGCCTTTGGCCTTCAGCAGTTCGGCGTTGAGCACGGCGGCTCCGGCGGCGCCGCGGATGGTGTTGTGCGAGAGCACGGTAAATTTCCAGTCGAGCACGCCGCAGGGGCGAAGACGTCCAACGGCACTGGTCATTCCTGCGCCCATGTCGACGTCGAAGCGGGGCTGCGGTCGGTCGGCGGCTTCGAGATAGACGACTGGGTGCTCGGGAGCGCTGGGCAACTTCAGTTCCTGCGGCTCGGCACGATAGCTGTTCCACGCCGCGATGATTTCTGCAGGCTTTGCTTTTTTCTTCAGCCGGATTGAAACCGATTCGGTGTGGCCGTCTTCGACGGCGACGCGGTTGCATTGCGCGCTCATGGCGAAATCGCCAGGAATTATTTTGCTGCCGTTCAGCTGGCCGAGCAGCTTTTTCGTTTCCTCTTCCATTTTTTCTTCTTCGTTCTTGATGTAGGGGATCACGTTACCGAGGATGTCGAGCGAAGCCACGCCGGGATATCCGGCGCCGCTCACGGCCTGCATGGTCACCGCCATGACGGTCTCGAGACCGAACTGTTGATGCAGCGGGGCAAGAGCCAGCACCAGGCCGATGGCTGAGCAGTTGGGATTAGTGACGACGTAGCCGCCGGACTTTTTGCGCCACGCTTGTATGTCGATGAGTTTGATGTGTCCGCCGTTGACTTCAGGGATGACTAGCGGCACGTCTTCCTTCATGCGCAACGCGCTCGAGTTCGAAACTACCGCGCAGCCGACTTCGGCGAAACGGGGCTCCATTTCGGCGGCGATGGAGGCGTCGAGCGCAGCAAAAATAATTTTCGGCGCGCCTTCGGGAGTGGCGGGTGAAACTGTCATCGCCGCTACCGCGGGCGGAATCGGCGTCTTGAGGCGCCAACGTGCTGCTTCACTGTAGACCTTGCCTTCGGAACGGTCGGAGGCGGCCAGCCATGCCACTTCGAACCACGGATGGTGCTCCAGCATCTGGATGAATCTTTGTCCGACGACGCCGGTGGCGCCGAGAATACCGATAGGAATTTTGCGGGTCATATTTGGTTCGATCAGTTTGTTTTCAATCAGTTTGTGTCAGTCAGATTGTTTCGATCAGGTCTTAGTCAGAATACTTGGAATTCTATAACAGTCGGGGGGGGCAATTCCTTCGACCCTCGCGTGCGCTCAGGGGTCGGATTGACAAGAACTATCTTAAATGACAACACCAGCTTCCGATGCAGGAAAGCGAGTCGGCAAGTAGCGAAAGGATGATTACTTCTGGCCGTTCGAACCCCCCCCGTCATCGTAATGCCGCGGGCAAGCCCATCACTGCAGAAAAGCTCCGGGCTGCCGATAGGGGATTTTGGAGGGATCCAGATGCCCGAGCTGCGCCAGAATTTCTTCACAAAAGAGTGGGTCATCATTGCCACCGAACGGGCCAAGCGGCCAGAGGACTTGGTCACGCATCGCGTGGTCGAGCCGGTGCCGGATTCTGTCGAGAGTTGCCCGTTCTGTCCGGGAAACGAGAGCATGACGCCCTCGGAGGTGATGCGCTCTCCTGTGAACGGAGGGTCGTGGGCGGTGCGCGTGATTCCCAACAAGTTCGCGGCGCTGTCGAGCGAGGTACAACCGACCCGCAGCTTGCAGCACTTGCGGCGGCGCATTGAGGGTTTCGGATTTCATGAGGTCATCATCGATAGTCCCGACCACTCGCGTTACATGGGGCTGTTGCCCGACGCGCATGTGGCCAACATCCTGCGCATCTATAAAGAACGTTACAACGCGCTCAGCATGGACCACCGAGTCAACCACATCACGATTTTCAAGAATCATGGCGCGGATGCCGGGGCCAGCATGCAGCATCCGCATTCGCAGCTGATCGCGACACCGGTGATTCCGAGCCAGGTGCGACATAGGCTGCATGAGGCGTTGCGCCACTATGACGACGTGGGTGAATGCATGTTCTGCCACATGGTGGAGCGGGAAGTTGAGGACCATACCCGCGTCGTGCTCAAGAGCGAGCGCTTCGTCGCGATGGAAGTGTTTGCTTCGGCTACTCCGTTTGCCACGCATATTTTTCCGCTGCGCCACATGGCCAGCTTCGGCGATATCTCGGAAATGGAGTTGAACGACCTGGCGCGCGTGTTGCGCACTTTGCTGGCGAAGATTTATGTGGGGCTGGCGAATCCTGACCTGAACTTCATGATTCGGAGCGGGCCGGCCGAATACGCGGGTGCGCGGCACTTTCACTGGTATGTCAGCGTGATTCCGCGGCTGACACGCGTGGCCGGATTCGAGCTGGGCTCGGGGATGTTCATCAATACGGTGTTGCCTGAAGCGGCGGCGGAATTTCTGCGCAAAGTTATAGTGGAGAAGGTTGCGGGAGCCGGCGCGGGGTTGTAGCCGTGACGCGATCCGGAACAGCAGGTCCCTCGACTGCGCATGATCACTCGCTTCGCGATCGATCATGCTGCGCTCGGGATGACAGTTTAGATTTCTGGGATAGCGAAACTACGATCGCGAAACTACGATCGAGAAACTACGATAGAGAAACTACTACGAGAGTCTATGGCCGGTGCGTTTCCTGGCTGCGGAAGGGAATCTCGGTCAGAGGGCCGAACTTCTTTTTCTCAGCGTAGAGGCGCCAGCGGCGGAACACGATGCGCAGGCTGGCCATCACGGGAATCGAAAGATAGATGCCCAGGATGCCGGCGACTTCGCCTCCGGCCATCACTCCGAAGATGGCCGCTAGAGGATGAAGTTCCATGCTTTCACCCATGATGCGGGGAGACGAAACGTAGTCCTGCACGAGACGCCAGATCCCGAGAAAAATGATCAGGATCAGCCAGTGCGGGTAACTCATCAGCAAGGCCACGCTCACGATGATCAGTGCGGCGGCCAGGGGGCCGACCACAGGCACAAATTCCAGCACTCCGCCAATGGTTCCGAGAATCAGCGCGTAGGGAACTCGCATCACGCCCAGAACCGCGGAGTACATGACCAGGGTCAAGCCCGCCAGGGTGAGTTGCGCGCGGATGAAGTGCGCCAGCATGCGGTTGAGGTCGTTAAGCACGTTTTCCAGAAACTCGCGCTGCGGACGCGATGAAATGGTCGCAATCAGGAAGTCGCTGAAGGAGCGGCCGTCCCTTAGGAAGAAGATGGACAGTAGCGGCACTACAAAGAATAGCCAGGCTTGCTTGGCCACGTCGGCCACGCGCAAGCCGACACGCTGCGCCATCTGCTCAATGTCATCGCTGTGGCTGACGAGAAACGATTGCACCAGGTTTGCGGTCTTCTCATTCCAGCCGTGCTCCTGGCCGAGTTGGGTCGCGATGTTGCCGGACTTGAGTTGCGTAAGCAGATCGGGCAGAGCTTTTCCCAGTCGAGCGCCCTCGCGCGTAACCTTCGGCCCCACCGCCACAAAAAATACCACCACCAGCACAACCAGCAGAATGTAGATGACTGCGATGGAGCGGTCGCGCCCGCGCAGCAAGCCTTCCAATCGATTGACCAGCGGGCTCATCAGGTAGGCGAAGAAGATGGCGAACAGAAACGCGATCAGCGTGTCGCGGGCTACGTAGAGAAAGCCCAGTGCCAGGGCGAACAGCAGCACCGTCACCAGCACGCGCGCCGTACGTGAGTCAGTCAACAGCAATAAGTTTTCCAGGGCGATCTCGATTCTGCCGCCGGGCAGGCACAGCCCTAATCCCGGTCCACCACCGTGTTATCGGCAGGAATCGCCACGCGCATGAGTTTGAAGTGATCGCTGTCGTCCAGCCACAGCTGCCATAGCATATCTTCTCCGGACAGGTTCAGGCGCAGCAATTCGCGCTCGGCGCCGCGGATCGTGATTTTTTCTTTCCCCACCAGTTCGAGGCGCACGCTCATTGAGGTGCGGTCCTGCGGGATGAGCGCACCGAAGTCCGCGGACTGGCATTGCTCGACGCCCTTCTCGTTCTTGCAGGGCGCTACGGCCAGATATCTCCACGCCAGCAACTCGCGGTGTACGAAGAAATTGTTGTCGAGCACCGGCGTGGTGCTGGGCAGCAGGTAGGCTTGCTCGGCCGGTTTCGTTTGGCCGGGGGGCGTGATCTTTTCTTTCAGAAAGTCGTTCTCAGGATACACGGTCAGCGAACCGCCGGCGGACTGGCTCCACTCATATCTCTGGAGTTCGCCCGTTGAACTGAGTTGCAGTTCCGACTTCTGCGAGGCAGAATCGGCCCCGCCCGTTTCCTTCAGCTGTGATTTGATGATGCTGACGCCGTTCATCTGCTCAACGTGGAAAGTTTCGGTAGCCACGCGCTGGCCTTTGACGAATATGCCGAACGAGCCGGAGTCGACGATTGGGTTGGGCGCAGTTTTCGCCTTGTCTTTCTTGTCGGCTGCATGAGCGCCGGCGAGAGCCACAAGCGAACACCCCAAAATGGAAGCCAGCGCCCGGCGTGTTCCTGTTTCAAACTTCACTCGACTTCTCCTTGTTCGGTGCGCAGCTCGATTTTTCTCAGGCCCAGCATTTCCGCAATTTCCGCGGCAATCGCTTCTACCGTGCGGGAGCCGGTTTGAATCTTTAAAGACGCCTGTGAATAGCTTCGGCTGCGCGTGTCATAAAGATTGCGAAACTGTTCGCGGCTGCGGAGCAGCGGACGTTCCGCTCCGGTTTCGCGGGCCTGTGCACAGCAGCGCTCCCACAAATCCTCGACTGGCGCGTCCAGAACAACCGTGGGCACTCCCGACCGCTTCAGCAGGGCCGCATTCTCTTTCTGCACGAAAGCGCCGCCGCCCAGGGCTACGATTCTGGCCTCTCCGCCGCGCAGTTCTCGCAAAACATCTTCCACGGCAGCGCGCTCGGCCCGGCGGAATTCGGATTCTCCCGCATCCCGGAAAATCTCTGACACTGTGCGCCCTTCACGTGCCTCGATGCGGTCGTCGAGATCTTCGAACGTCCAATTCAGGCGCTGGCCGAGCGCCCGGCCCACACTGCTTTTTCCGGCTCCCATGAAACCGACCAGGAAAACAGCGCTCCCGGGAAACCCAGCGGGCTTCGCCGACGGCTTGCGTCGCCGCACCGGTCGCCTTGCCGTTTTGCCGGAACCCTTCTTCAAGAGTCAGCTTCTTGCCGACAGCGGCTAGCCACGTACAGGTTTGGCTAGAAGCCAGGAGCTAGCAGCTGAATTTATTTGGAGGTGCGTTTTCTGAGGTGGATTTTACCACTGAAGCTGCGCAGCACCACCGTCGATGACATGGTGGTCTGGCCCATGGTACCCACGAAGGCACTGCCCGGTGTCACCGGGAACCAGTTGTGCGTCTTGGGTTGGAGAGGGATGTCGTCATGCACTTCACCGCGCACCGAGCGCGCGCTGACGTCGGCTGCGGTCGAGCCCGGAACGGTCGCTTCAATGTTGCCGGAATAGCTGCTCAGGCGGTATTCGCCGCGGCCGCCGAAGTCGCCGATGTAGTTGATGCCGCCGCTGGTTGAAATCACCTGCACCAGCGGTCCCGTAACCGAAGTCAGGGTGACGTCGCCACTCAACGAGTCCACTTCGACGTGGCCGTCTTGCACATTGGTGATGGTGACCGGGCCATTGAGCGTTTTGACGTGCACATGCGCGTTGCTGATGTCGCGCAAGTCGACGGTGGCAGAGGCGCCTTCGAGAGTTACATCGCCGTGAAGTTTTTCGGCGCGCAACGATCCCGTGCTCAGTGCAGCGTGACGCTGGCATCGGCGGGCACCAGGATTTCGTAGTCCACGCGTCCAGAGTCCGCATCGCCGCCGGGCAGCAGGTGCGACTGAATTTCGACGCGATTGCCGACCAGACTGTTATCCACTTCGACCTTGTCGGAGTAGAGCACGGCATTGATCACCACGACGCTGCCCGTTGCCGGTTTCACAGAGATCGAGCCGAAGGGATTGTTGACCGAAACGCCAGCCTTGGGCCCGACGTTGAAGCGATAGTCTTTGCGAGTCTCGGCCGACAGGGTTCCGACGCTCAGGGTTCCAGCCAGCATTGCGCCGACTACGACAAGTTCGATTGTGCGCCCACTCATAAGATTCCTGATGCCCCTAGATTCCCGATACCCTAGATTCCGATGACCCTGTGTCTGTTCCGCACGGCCCCAGTCGCGCAGCGTAAGCATTGTCTACCTTACGGCAGAGAACGATCCATGGCCAACTCAAAAAGCATGGCCTTTTCCTGATAGGCGTCCATCAGCGAGCGGCGGGCTTCCTCGTCGTTCGGATTGGCGGCCACCACGCCCTTCGCATCCTGAATGTACTGGTTCACGCGGCGCAGGTTGTCGGTGTACTGAGCCTGCATGGCGGGCGACTGTTTGGCCGCTTCCTGCAGCAAGTCGTCGTCGTTCAGCCCGGCGATCGCCACGTCGGATACTTCAGTGGGAGCAGCAGCGGCCGGTGCAGCATTGCGCGCCAACTGTACGGGCAGGGAAGTCTGGCGGACGTAAAGGCCCACTGCTATCAGCACGGCAGCGGCCACGGGAAGCGCCCAGCGAGCCCATGCCCAGCGGCTGCCGAGAGAGGGTAGAAGCGACCGGCTTCCACGCTGAGGGCGAATCAGGCCCTCCTGGCGCAGCGCAATCTCAATGGAATTCCACACCCGCGGACTGGGTTCGCTCGCCGCGCGCAGTTCGATAGCCGAGGAGGCGATCAGGTTCAATTCCGCGACCAGAGCCGAGCATTCCGGGCAAGTCTTCAGATGAGCCCGCTGTTCGGAGTTTCGTCCGACGCTGCTCGCGTCTTCCGCTTCCGCCAGGCACGCTTGCAAATCAACGCAATTCATACAACTCTCCCCAAGCCTCTGCGAACCAGTCTACTGCCAGTGCTGCTGAGCTGCGGCTTTATGCCTTCAGCCCCAAGTTACTGCCGTGTCCAGTCTGCGCCGGATCACGTTCTTATCTTGCTCCAGACTCACACGCTCAGGATTGCTCGGCCTTTTCGGCTCGATTCATCTTGAGCAGATCGCGCAGCTTCATGCGTGCTTTGTGCAGCTGCGATTTGCTGTTGCCGATCGAACAGCCCACGATGGTTGCGATTTCATTATGCTCGTAACCTTCGACGTCGTGCAGAACAAAAATCATGCGATAGCCGGGAGGGAGGTCGTCGACTGCCTTCTGCAACTGCAGCCGATCGATGGATCCGGCCAACGCCAAATCTTCCGCTCCGAAATCTTTCTTCGGAGTATCTTCCTCCCCTTGCGTGGATTCTTCCAGCGAAACCACCGGGAGACTCTTTTTTCTCAGCTGCATCAGCACTACGTTCACCGAGAGCCGGTGCAGCCAGGTCGAAAACGCCGATTCGCCGCGAAAGGTTGCGATCTTGCGATAGAGCTGCAGGAACGCTTCCTGCGTCAGATCCTCGGCCTCGGCCGTATTCGCGGTCATGCGCAGACAGAGCGAGTAGACCCGCCGCTTGTGCTTGTCGTAGAGAGCCTGGAACGCCTGCGCGTCCCCGAGCTTAGCTCGCTCGATCAGCTCGGCTTCGTTCGGGTCTTTCTCGGTGCCCGTGCCCTGTCTTTGGGCTTCTTTTGGATCTCGGTCGGTCAAGCTGCCTTTTCCGGCCGCACCACATGGGATGCGGCTAACTAGCTGTGCGTTGTATGGCTTGCGGGCTGTGGCGATGGCACGAAAGTAATGCTCATATTCAGAATATCAGAGGCATTCTACCGATCTTGGGATTCTCGTGTGAGATGCGTCGCCCTAGGAAATCCTTTGCCTGCTCAGGGTTGAACACTCTGGCTCACCCTGCTATAAACCCTATCCCGAATTTGGAGTCGCATTCTTCGGAAATTGGTAAATTTTCGGTCTTTATTTTGTCGCCGCGGCGGTCGTGATTGTTTCCAGACCGTGAGCGTGCGGACCGGTTTCGCGAATGCGAAGGCCGATCGACAGAGCCAAGCCCACGAATCCCAGAATTGAAAAGATCCACATACCCAACGCATAACCGCCCGGGTTGTCCAAGCCGGCGTGAGCATAGTCGTTGGCCTTCCCAATCATGAGATTCAGCAGGAAGAATCCGATCTGCTGGATTAACGTCATCAGCGCATAGGCAGTGCCCAAGCGAGACTGATCGACGATGTAGGCCACCGAGGGCCACATGACGGCCGGAATCAGCGAAAATGCAATCCCCATCATGACAACCGGCACATACAAGGACGTTGGCGAATAGGCCATCATCAGATAAACCGGCATCAGCAGAACCGACCCGAGCATCATGAACAGAGCGCGTTTCCCGACGCGGTCGACCAGCAGCCCGAACAGCGGAGTGGCAAACATGGCAGCGAGGGGGAGCAAGCTGTTGAGGCGGCCCGCCTGCTCGAGGGAAACCACTCGAACCGCTTCTGCGGCCTGCAGTCCTCCGTGGGCTGAAAGGATCTTATTGGTGAAGAAGTCGATGGCGAACGTGCGGAAGGGAAAAATTGCCGAATAGAACGTGAAGCACAGGCCGACGACCAGCCAGTAAGACATTTCGAATCGGAGGATTCCTTTTAACTCCAGTTTGTCGGTCTGCCCGGCCTTGCCTAGTTCATACTGTTTCTCGGCCCGGCTTTCGAGCGCCCAGTAAATGGTCGAGCACAGAACGGCGAAGACGGCCGCTCCGACCGCGATCAGCAGGGGGCCCTGCCAACTGGGCTCACCCGTTGGGCCATTAGGGTAAAACGCACGATTGGCCCAGGTCGGGGAATTATCGGCGGCCACCGAGGCCAGCCGCGCGATCGTCAGATTGATCCCGAAAGCGAAACTGAGCTCTTTGCCCTTAAACCATTTCGCCAGGGCGGTGGTGACGGCCACGATCATGGACTCGCCGCCTAAGCCCAGCACGGTACGCCCGACGATCATGGTTAGGGCGCTTCCACGGGCGGCAGTGATTCCGGCGCCAAGCAGGCAAACCAATGCAAAACCAAGGATCGCTCTCTTGGTGCCGACGCGATCAATGATGACTCCGCCAACCAGCAGCGTTGCGACCGCAGCCACACTGTAACTGGAGTTCAGCCATCCAAACTGGGTGGCCGAAAATCCCAGGTGGTCGATGAAAATTCGTTCCAACGCGTTGATGCTGTCGTAGATGTAGTAGTTCCCCGCCATCGCCAGACTGATGAAGATGAGGACGATCCAGCGATAAAAACGGCTGGGCTCTGGACGAACGGTTTCGTGCATCAGCGCTCTTTTCTCTGTCCGAATCTTGGTCCGAATCTACGTCTGAAAACGACGAGCACAGAAGAGTAGCAGAGACTAAGGTCTCGGATACTAACATGCGCCCATAGGCTGAAGCCGGAACGGGGGTAGGGATGCTTCGACTACGCGATGAGGATCGCTTCGCTCTCCTCATCACTCCGCTCAGCATGACAACGGAGAAGGGTCAGCTACCCACATACCGCGCATACAGACTTCGCGCTACCGCCGTGTCGGTTGTGCCTTTGATAATGGCGCGGCCGTCGGGGAATAGCGTCATCTCGTAGGGATCATGCCAGAATTTCAGGACGAAATCGTTGTGGCGGACGCTGCCGTGGGGCTGGAGTCGGCGATCCATTTCGGCGAAATCGATGGGGCGCTGGCGCTCGTGGATTTGCACGGAATTTCTGCCGCACATCGTGATGTGTGGACGGCCTTCGCCAGCCAGATGGACTAAATCGCGCTCTCCGCATGCGCGGCAGCCGGGGCGCGGTTTGGCTGCAGAGATTTCCGCGTGCTCGTTGGTCCACACATCGAACGACAGCAAAGTCCGCCGCAGCTGCGGAACGTCGCCGACTAGAAATTTCAGCGCTTCGGTTGCGGCGATCGATGCGACCAGGTTCACCGCCGAATTCAGAATGCCGGAAGTTTCGCAGGTCTCGACCATACCGCGGGGCGAGTCCGGGAAGATGCAGGCCAGGCAGGCCGTTTCGCCGGACACAATATTTAAAGTCACCGCGTAGCTTCCCACCGCGGCCGAATAAATCCACGGCAGCGAGCGGTCGACGGCATAGTCGTTGATCAGGTAACGAGTCTCAAAGTTGTCGGTGCCGTCGACGATCAGCGACATTCCGTCGAGCAATGCCGCGATGTTTGCCGGAACCAGATCTTCGACTTTCGGTTCGATCACGATTCCGGAGTTGAAGGCCGCAATCTTGCGCGCGGCGGCAATGGCCTTGGGCAGGGACTCCGCCGCGTCTTTCTCGTCAAATAACGACTGGCGCTGCAGATTGCTGGGCTCGACGTAATCGCGATCGATGATGCGCAGCGTTCCGACGCCGGCGCGGGCGAGCAACCCCGCCAGAGCAGAGCCGGTCGCGCCGCAGCCTACGATCGCCACTCGCGCCGCTGCCAGTTTCCGCTGGCCTTCCGCTCCAATGCCGCGGAACAGGACCTGCCGCGAATACCGTTCATCGAGTGCGGCGGCAGAGGCATTCTGCGGCGAATTCCAGGTTTGACCGTCGGCTCGATCATTAGCCTGACCCTCAGCTTGACCCTCAGCTCGACCTTCGGATTGTGTTTCGCGTGCCAAACAGATCACCAGTCCCGGCGTGCAAAACCTTTATTATAAGTGGCAGGCTTGTTGCCGATGGTTTACCGAAGATGATTTCTGGATGATCGTTGCCGAAATGACGACTGCAAAATGACGATCGCACAGTAATGATCGCAAAATCACGATTGCCGGGCCGGCTCGTAGAGAGCGAGGTCCTGAACTGCCCGTACAACAACTGCCGCGCGCATCTCATCGAAGACAAATAGCGCCCGGGCCCAAGGACTCTTGTTTGCTGAAACGGAACGCGACACTTCTGACCGCGATAATCCTGCTGTGGTCCTCCGTCGTCGCGTCCCAGAATGTGCCCGGAGTTCCGGCCCAGCCGTCCAGCGCCCAGCCTCAAGCGAATAGTCCCGCGCCAAGCCAAAGTCCTGCGCCCGCTCAGAACCCTGCACCAGCGGCGCCGGATACGAATCCCCGGCCCGTGCCCGCGCAAGAGTCACAAACGCCCTCTTCCGTAATTCCCGCCTACGAAGGTAAGACTGTTCTGAGCATCCAGCTTCCTGGCGTGGCGGACCGCGATCGCGAGCACATCCTGCAGTTACTGCCGCAAAAAGCCGGCGAGCCGCTCGACCGCACACTCGTCCGCGACAGCATTCGTGCACTGTATGCCACCGGCCTGTTTGCCGACATCCAGGCCGAAGTGACTCCGGCGGGCGGCGGCGTTACCCTGTCTTTCCCGACCGCGGCGAATTTCTTCGTCGGAGCGGTCGACGTGGAGGGCGCACCCTCTCGTCCCAACGAAAACCAGATCGTCAACGCGTCGAAATTTCAACTCGGCGAACGTTATACCCAGGAGAAGCTTGACCGCGCCATCGAAAACGTTCGCCAACTCATGCAGGAGGGCGGCTACTACCGGGCGCGAGTCACGGCCGAGAGTACCGCGAACCCCACCACGCAGCAGATCGACATCCTCTTCCACACCTCTGCAGGTGAACCGGCGAAGGTTGGTGAGGTGAAAGTTACCGGAACATCCGATCTGTCGTCGGGGGAAGTGCAACACATCGCGCGCCTGGCCCACGGACACCGCCTGACCGCCGCGCGCGTGAGTGGCTCGCTGCAACGGCTGCGCAAGCGATTTCAGAAGCAGAATCGCGCTCTGGCGCAGGTTTCCATCGCCGACCAGCTCTACCACCCGGAAACCAATACCGTGGATTTCACCTTCCAGATCGATCCTGGCCCGGTAGTGGTGATTTATGCCCGAGGTTTCCCCATCAGCCGCGGGGTCCTGAAAAAAGAGATCCCAGTCTACGAAGAAAATGCCGTCGACGACGATCTGCTGAACGAGGGCAAGCAGAACCTGCTTGACTACCTGCAGACGCGCGGCCACTTCGACGCCAAGGTCGAAATCCAGAAAGAGTCCGATGCCAAGACTCTGCACGTGATCTTCCAGATCGATCCCGGGCCGCTGCATAGGCTCGTCCTGGTCGAAATCACCGGCAACAAGAACTTTCTCGATACCGCGAAGCTGCGGTCCTACCTGCAGATTCAAGCCGCCGGCACCTTAGCGAGTCACGGCCGCTACAGCGAAGCCCTGCTCAAGGCCGACGTTGCGACTCTGGAAGGGCTCTACCGCGCTAACGGCTTTCGTGACGTCAAGATTCAGACCAAGGTCGACGACGATTACCACAAGTCGCTCAACAAGCTTGCAGTTCACATTCACGTTGACGAGGGAGTTCAGACGCGCATCGGCGAGCTGCACGTTCTCGGCGCACAGGACGTCTCGGCCAGCCAGCTGCCTGAAACCAGCACGCAGCCCGGCCAGCCTTATTCCGAGCAGGATCTGGGCAACGACCGGGAAAGAATCCTGAGTTATTACTTCGATCACGGATTTCCCAACGCCTCCCTTGAAATTACGACCAAGCCCTCAACCACCCAGCCCAATCACGAAGACGTGACCTTTACTATCTCGGAAGGCGAGCGCTTCACGGTCAATCGCGTCATGGTAGCGGGAACCGAACACACGCGCGATCACGTGGTCGAGCGCGAATTGCAGGTGCACGAGAAAGAACCGCTCAGCCAGCAGGATCTTCTGAACACGCAGACCCGTCTCTACGATCTCGGCATTTTCAGCCAGGTCGATACGGCGGTGCAGAATCCCGAGGGCACCGATCCGCAAAAAAATGTTCTGGTGCAGGTGCGCGAGGCCAAGCGTTACACCTTCACCTACGGACTTGGGCTCGAGTTTGAGACGGGCGAGCCGGGAGGGGCGTCCGCTCCGCAAGGCACGACTGGCGTGAGTCCCAGAGTCGAATTCGACGTGACCCGGCTTAACGTGGGCGGGCGCGACCAGACCCTCACCTTTCAGTCGCACGTTGGCCGCCTGCAGCAGCGGGGCCTTATCAGTTACGCCATTCCCAAGTTGCTGGACAACGAAAAGTTCAAGCTGATCTACACGATTTTTTTCGATAACAGTCTCGATGTGGCGACGTTCACTTCGCAGCGGCTGGAAGGCAAAGTCGACCTGCGGCAGCAGTTCGGCAATTCCGGCGTCGAGCCCGGCAGCCGGGAGGGGCCGAATTCGATTACCTATCGGTGGGACTTCCGCCTGGTGAAAGCCAGCCACTTTGCCGAGGGATTTTCGCCTGGTGAAATTACAATCCTTTCACTTCCGGCTCGCGTGGGCGGTCCCGGTTTCACGTTCATTCACGACAAGCGCGACAATCCGCTGGAGAGCACCAAGGGAGGGTATTTCACGCTCGATGCTTTTGCCTCTTCCACCTACTTCGGTTCGGAGGCCGACTTCGGCCGGGTTCTGGCGCAGCATTCCACGTACTACGCATTCGGGGGCAAAGCCAAGCCCGGGCACCAGTTCGTGCTTGCTCGTTCGACCAGCATCGGCGTGCAGCAGCCATTCGGGTCAACCTTGGTCCGTCCACCGGGCGTTTGTCCGATCGACTCACATACGAATGAGTCGGTGTGCACGGGCATCACACTGATTCCGCTGCCCGAACAATTCTTTGCCGGGGGCGGCAACTCTCATCGCGGATTCGGGTTAAATCAAGCAGGACCACGCGACCCGAACTCCGGCTTTCCTGTGGGTGGTACGGCGCTGTTTGTCAACAATTTCGAACTGCGCCTGCCTCCGCTCACGCTGCCAGTCTTGGGAGAAGGATTCGGCTTTGCCATCTTCCACGATATGGGCAACGTTTTCACCGCGCCGCACGACATGCTGAAGGGTCTGTTTCGCTGGCACCAGGACAATCCCCAACAGTGCTTGTCCGGTGGTACAACGAACTCCCAGTGCTATACGCAGTTCAATAACTCTGGGTATGATTACACCTCGCACGCAGTCGGACTCGGCATACGTTATAAGACTCCAATCGGACCTTTGCGTTTTGATTTCGGGTACAATTTGAATCCAACCAGCTACTTCCAGACATATACGGCTCCGGGTGTATTCGGCTTACAACCGACGTCCGTGCTGGAGACCCAGCGGCTTCGTCATTTCAACGTATTTTTCAGCATAGGCCAGCCATTTTGATGGATAGGGTTCGCAAAACAGTTCGCTTGAGAAGCGGTATCGCGGCGGTCGCGCTCACCTTGCTCGTGAGCCTGCTTGTTCTGCCCGCCGCGCAAGCCGGCGAGGTCAATGCCGGCGAGGTCAATGCCAGCGAGGTGATTGACCGCATCGTGGCCAAGGTGAACGGCCACATCATTCTGCAAAGCGACTGGGACGAAGCCCTGTGCTACGAGGCACTGCTGAACGGGCGCGCTCTCAACCAGTTCACCGACGACGATCGCCGCAATGTCCTCGACCGGCTCATTGATCAGGAACTGCTTGGCGAACAAATGAAGTCCGCTTCCTTCCCGCATGCTTCGGAATCGGAAGCCGCCGCTCGCGTCGCCGACGCGCGCAAGAATTATCCGCAAGCATCCACCGACGACGGCTGGCATGCTGTGCTCTCGAAGTTCGGGCTCGCGGAGAAGAATCTGGTTGCGCATGTGCAGCAGCAGATCGATCTTATGCGTTTGGTTGACGCTCGTCTGCGTCCCGCGGTGCAAATTGATTCGAAGACCATCGAGGCGTATTACCGCGACAAATTCGTTCCGCAGTTAAAGCAGGCCGGCGCCGGCGACGTTCCGCTGGCCGACGTTTCCTCGAAAATCCGCGAGTTGCTGACCGAGCAGAAAGTCAACGAGCTTATGGTCTCGTGGCTGCAATCCCTGCGCTCGGAAAGCAAGGTCACCATCCCCGGCCCGGCCGGGTCCCCAGGGGAGGGAGTAACGACGCAGTGACCGGGCCCACAACCACCAGGCGTCGACGCTGGTGGAAATATCTGCTGATCGTCACCGGCCTTGGCTTCGTCACTCTGCTGGGCGCGCTCTGGTATATCACTACCGATTCTTTTCAGAACTACGTCCGCCGGCGCATCGTCGCCGAGGTTGAGCGCATTACCGGTGGCCGCGCCGAAGCAGGTAGCTTCCACATTGTCCCTTTCCGCATGCAGGTCGAAGTGCGCAACATTACGGTCCATGGCAAGGAGGGCGCGACCGAAGCCCCGCTGGTGCATGTCGACAGACTGGTGGCGCACGTAAAAGTAATATCGTTCTTGCGCACCGAGTTCGGTTTTCACTCGCTCACCCTTGATCATCCCGTGGTTCATATCGCAATTGCGCGGGACGGCACCACCAATGTCCCGGTCCCCGCAACGCCGCAAGCTCCTTCCGACCGCGCGCCGATCGAGCAATTATTTGCTCTCTCCATCGATCATCTGGAAGTGCAGAACGGCGAACTGCAGTGGGGCGACCAGAAGATTCCACTCGACCTGGCTGTTCATGACACGAACCTGCAGATGGATTACTCGTTTTTGCGTGGCCGTTACGACAGCCATTTCAGCGTCGGAAAAGTCGATACCGCATTTGCCGATTTCCGCCCGTTCGCCTGGATGACCGCCATGGATTTCAGCCTGGGCACGACCTTCGTCGACGTGAAATCGCTGCAGTGGAACTCGGGCCGGTCGTCGGTGCAGGCCAGCGGGCGCATCACCGATTTTCGCAATCCCCGTCTGGACGCGGTCTATGACGCTCACGTCGATCTTGCCGATGTGGCCGCGATTGCCCGCCGTCACGACCTGCGCGGCGGAGTCGCTGAATTAAAAGGCAACGGACATTGGTTTCTGAATGAAGCCGTGGGAACTCCTCTGAATGAGGACTCGCTGAACGTGGGCGAGTTCACCGCCTCCGGCGTGCTCACCCTGCGCGATCTGGGTTTGCAGGACGATCAGTTCACGCTCAAACAGGCCAACGCAACTTCGGATTATCAGGTGACCGATCAGCAGATCAAGCTCTCGAAGTTGCAGGGAAGATTATTGGGCGGAAGCGTTGCAGGCGATGCTCAAGTCGATAACTGGCTGCACAGCGTTCCGATGCCGGCGCCGGGCAAGGTGCGGAAGGGCACGGAAAACCTACCCGTGATCAGCGCGACTCGTGCTCCGTTAAGAAAGGGCGCAAAGCAGCCTGGCGTGCAAAGCGGCGTAGTGCATCTTCGTGTGCGGGATATTTCTGCCGCAGAAGCGGCTGTGGCCCTCGACGCTCCCGCCCACCGCCTCGGTCACTTTTATCCGGCTGGATTGGCTACGGGCACCGCCGATGCAGCCTGGAAGGAATCGTACAAAAACGCTGAGGTCGCGTTCGCTCTCGATGTGACTCCGCCGCCTCATCCTGCTGCGGGAGAATTACCGGTGACCGCCCACTTTCAGGGTAAGTATCGGGCCGCCAATGACACACTCGAAGTCGCGCAGTTCAACTTGTCCACGCCAGCATCACGAGTGCAGGCTTCCGGAACTCTGGCCGATACGTCGACGCTGCACATTTCCGTTTCCACTTCCAACCTGGACGAGTGGCATCCGCTGGTCACGGCGCTGGGCGGGCCCGCCAATCTGCCGTTCCGTGTCGATGGCAACGCCACCTTCAACGGAGTAGTGGGCGGTACGTTCTCTTCCCCGACTCTCGCTGGGACGCTCGTCGCCGAGGATTTCGAATTCTCGATGCCCGCGACTTCGCTCACTCCAGAGAAGCAGGTGCACTGGGACTCCGTCGCTGCGACGATTCAACTCTCTTCGCACGAACTTGTGCTGCGCCAAGGCACGCTGCGCCGTTCTGACACCAGTGCCGAGTTCGAGGTCAGCGCCGCCTTGCAACAAGGACAGTTCACCGAAGACGCTCCCTTCACCGCGCGTGTGAACCTGCACAACGTCGACGTGGCCTCAACCGCGGCACTCGCCGGCTTCAACCGCCCGGTCTCCGGGACGGCCGACGTATCTCTCCAGATCATGGGAACGCGACTGCATCCCCAGGCGCAAGGCCACATTCACGCGACCGATGCCGCGGCTTACGGTGAAGCGATCGAGGAATTTGACGCCGATTTGCGCGTCCTCGGCAACGAAACTGCGCTCAACAATATTCACCTTACTCATGGCGACTCCGATGTTTCGGGCACCGCGGCCTACACGCCGAACACGCGAAGCTTCCGGCTTGACCTGAAGGGAGAAAATTTCGACCTGGCGCAAGTGCGCCAGATTCATCTGGACGAGTTGCCCGTCGAGGGCAGCGCCGACTTCACCCTGCAAGGCTCCGGCACGCTCGATGCCCCGAAGATCAACGCTGATGTCCACGTGACCGACCTTACCTTCGACCACGAACTCTCCGGCGGGATGGAACTCGAAGCCACCACGAAAGACGGCGAACTCCGCGTCACCGGCCAATCCGACTTTCCCAAAGGCAAGCTCACCATCGCCGGCAGCGTTGCCATGCACGGCGACTACGCCGCGAACATTACGGCTGAGACCGATCATCTCGATCTCGACCCCGTGTGGCGCGCTTATCTCGGCCAGCAGCTCACCGGACACTCCGCGGTGAGCGGTTCAATCACGTTGAAGGGACCGCTGCGCTATCCGCGGCAGTGGACGCTGCAGGGAGCGGCAACCGATCTTTTCATCGACGTGGAATACGCCAAGCTGCACAACCAGGGCCCGGTGAGTTTCACCTATGCCAACCAGAAGGCCGACATCACCCCGGTGCATCTGGTGGGCGAGGGAACTGACGTTACCGGGCACGGTTCAATTCACTTCACCGGCGCGCGGGAACTCGACCTGGCGGCCGACGGGCAAGCTGACCTCAAACTGCTCAGCGGCATCGACCCCGATCTCACCGCTTCCGGCCTGATGACCGTTCACATGACCTTGGGCGGGACGGTGCTCGAGCCCGTTCCACTTGGCAGCATCGAAATCAAGAACGGAGCCGCCAACTACGCCGGCTTGCCCAGCGGCTTGAGCGAGATGAACGGCTCGCTGGCGTTTACCCGCGACAGCATTCATATCGTGCAACTCAACTCGCGCACCGGCGGCGGCACGCTTGACCTGAAAGGTGATGCCACCAACTACAATCGCCAACTCAATTTCAACCTTACCGCTGTCGGCAAAGATGTTCGCCTGCGGTATCCGCCGGGTGTGAGTTCGACGGCGAACGCCGAATTGCATTGGGTCGGCAACCGCGCGGCCTCGACGGTTTCTGGCGACATCATGGTCACGAAACTCGCCGTAACTCCGGGCTTTGACTTCGGTTCGTATCTTGAGCGCAGCCGCCAGTCGGCTGCGCTTGCGCCCGCTAATTCGCCGCTCTACAACGTGAAGATGGATGTGGCCGTCCGCACCGCGCCCGAACTTCAGATGAAGACCGCCGTCGCTCGTCTGTCGGGCGACGCCAATCTTCGCCTGCGGGGCTCGATCGCGCGGCCCAGCGTGCTCGGTCGCGCCGACATTCTGGAAGGCGACGCGAATTTCAACGGCATCAAATTTCGCCTGGAGCGCGGCGATATTACCTTCGCCAACCCGGTTGCCATTGAGCCCCAGATCAACCTGCAGGCTACTACGCACGTTCGCAACTACGATCTCGACGTTACCGTCACCGGCACACCCGATCGCATCAACGTGAACTATCGCTCGGAGCCGCCGCTGCCAAAGTCAGACATCATCGCGCTGCTCGCCCTCGGCCGCACCAGCGAGGAGTCGGAACAACTGCAGCAGCAGTCGGGCCAGACCGTCTTCAGCGACGAAGCCACAAACCTGATCATCAACCAGGCCATCAATTCCACCGTCAGCAGTCGCATGCAAAAACTCTTTGGCGTCAGCCGCATCAAGATCGATCCTCAGGGCCTGACCACGGAAACCAATCCGACGGCGCGCGGTCCGCAGGTCACCATCGAACAGCAGTTCGCCAACAACGTAACTCTCACCTACAGCACGAATGTCTCGCAAAGTTCGCAGCAGATTATTCAGGGCGAATACTACGTCAACCGCAACGTCTCGATCGTGGGCAACCGCGATCAAAACGGCGTAGTCAGCTTCGACGTCCGCGTGCGCCACCGCAGAAAATAAAGTATTCTCAGGCCGGATTCTGATTCGCCCTGTGAGCACCCCCGCCGAGACCGCATTTTCTATCTTGCGCCAGCGCATGGTGGACTCCCAACTGCTCGCCCGCGGCATCGCCGACGAACGTGTGCTCGATGCCATGGCGCGAGTGCCGCGCCACGAATTCGCGTCCGAACCCTATCGCGATCAGGCCTATGAAGATCATCCTCTGCCCCTCGCCCAGGGGCAGACCATTTCGCAGCCCTACATCGTCGCGCTGATGCTAGAAGCTCTGGCTTTGCGTCCCGGCGATCGGGTGCTCGAAGTCGGTACTGGGTCAGGCTATGTAACCGCATTGCTCGCCGGACTGGCCGCACAGGTTATTTCGTTGGAGCGCCACATTGGCCTGGCTGACACTGCCCGCGGGTTGCTCACCGGCATGGGCTACGCCAATGTGAGGATTATGGTGGGAGACGGAACTCAAGGCTTTCCCGAATACGCGCCCTACGACGCGATCATCGTTTCGGCGGCCGCACCCAACGTCCCGGCCGCACTGCTCGTGCAACTCGCCGAAGGCGGACGCATGATCATTCCAGTGGGCGCGTCCGATTCCCAGCAACTGCAACTGATCCGCATGGAAGGCGGCCAGCCGCGAATCACATTGCGCGAACTCTGCAGATTCGTGCCGCTGATTTCCGGCGACCTTTCTAGCTTGTCTTCCTGATCGAAATTTTCATTCTGAGCGAATGTGTCATCCGGAGCGAAGCGAAGGAGCTATGTAGTTGGCGCTCGCCGCGCAGAACTCACAAGCCCGTACCCTGCATTACAATCGACTCGTGCCCGTGCTGCACAACCTGCGCGTCACGCTGGAGATGATCAAGTGGGAACACTCCATCTTCGCGCTCCCGTTCGCGCTGTGCGGCGCCATGCTGGCCGCCGGTGGATTCCCTTCGCTGCACCAGTTGCTGTGGATCATCGTCGCCATGGTCGCCGCGCGCTCGGCAGCCATGGCGTTCAATCGCTGGGCTGACGCCGCCATCGACGCCGCTAACCCCCGCACCAGCACCCGCGCGTTGCCCGCCGGGCATCTTTCTCCTACATTTGTGGTCACGTTCGTTGTCGTTTCCAGCGGCGTCTTTATCTTCGCAGCGAGCCAACTCAACCGACTATCGCTCTTGCTCTCTCCGGTGGCTCTGGCGGTCCTGCTGCTTTATTCGTATACGAAACGGGTCACGCGCTGGTCGCATCTCGTGCTGGGATTCGCGCTCGGCATCGCGCCGTCAGCTGCGTGGATTGCGGTGCGCGGTTCGCTTGATCCCCGCATCCTGTTGCTCACCGCCGCGGTCACGTTTTGGGTGGGCGGCTTCGACATTCTTTACGCCTGCCAGGATTTCGAGTTCGATCGCCAGGCCGGACTGCACTCGATCCCGCGCTACGTGGGCATTCCCGCCGCGCTCTGGATCGCCCGGGGCTTTCACCTGGTCATGGTGGGGCTGCTGGTCGGTCTACTGATTGTCTTCGGCATGGGAAAGCTGGCAGTGTGCGGCGTTGTGGCGGTGATCCTGCTGCTGCTCTACGAACATTCCCTGGTTCGGCCCAACGATCTGTCGAAACTCAACGCCGCGTTCTTCACCATGAACGGCGTAATCTCGGTGCTCTTCTTCGTCTTCGTCGCCGGCGATCTGCTGCTGCGGAAATAACCCTGGGGGCTTCGACCACACTATAGGAGGATTACTCTTGTAACTAGCTTCGCGGCAAACCGGGTTGCCGCCGCTTCTCTGGACCGCCTAGACTCTTGAGTGCGGGCCATTGAACGAATGCCCTCGCACCGACTCGTGCCCAATCAAGCAAATCAACCGCCGGAGAGTGTCATTCGCCAGCATGCGATCAAACTTGGCCTATCGGCGGCTCTGTTTGCGGTGATCCTCACGCTCGCTCTCAATCGAGATTTCTACGACGATTCGATGACCTCGGCGTTTCTGTCTCTGGCGCTGGCCAGCGCCCTGATTATTCTGGTGATGCTGCGCCGCTCCTGGTTCGATTTGCTCTTGGTTGCGACCGCCGCACTCGTCCTGGCGGTGCTCGACTATCGTGTCATGGATTTTCAGCCGGTCTTCATGGCTGGTTTTTCGTTTGTGGGGATGGCTGCACTTGGCGTCCTGGGCACGCACACAATCTGGTCTGAAGGCGAAGAGCGCAAGCTGCTGCTCTACGGATTTCTTCCGGCAGTGCTCTTCGTTGGATCGGAATATATGGCGAGCACGCTGCTCGACATCACCGAGAAACTTCATCCCAAAGCGTTCGATTTGTTTCTGGTTTCCTTCGAAGGCAGCCTGCATGTGCAGTTTAGTTTTCTGATGGGCCAGTTTTTCTGGACGCACCTGTGGGTGCGCTTCGTCTGCCTTGTCATTTATATTGCGCTGCCACTGCCGCTGGCGCTGGTCTACTCAGCGCAGCTTCGCAAGAAGAAGGAAGCGGCTTTCGCCGTCATGCTGGCGTTCCTGGTCACCGGACCGGTAGGCGTGCTGTTCTACAACATGCTGCCGGCAATTGGACCACGGGCTCTGTTTGGGACTTCGTATCCCTTTCATCCGCCCGCGATCGCCGACCTCATGCACTTGAACGTTGTACCCATCCTGCGCTCGGGTGTGCGCAACGCGATGCCATCCCTGCATACGGCTTGGGTGTTACTGGTGTGGTGGAACTCGAAAGGCTTGGCGCGCTGGATCCGCGCCATCGCCATGCTGTTCGTAATTCTCACGATCATGGCGACCCTCGGCACCGGCGAACATTATTTCGTCGACCTGGTCGTCGCCTTTCCGTTTGCCCTGATGGTGCAGGCGCTGTGCACCTACTCGCTGCCCTTCAGCGGCGGCGCGCGCCGCACGGCGTTCCTGTTCGGCACCTTCGTGACTTTGATCTGGATGGCGGTGCTCAGCTTCACCGTGAGCATATTCTGGATTTCGCCGATCCTGCCCTGGGCAGCGATCGTCGTCACCGTTGCCCCTTCCATCCTGTTCTGGAATCGCCTTATGGTCGTCGAGACGCGGCCAGAGCCGGTCAAAGCCCGCGCCGTAGCCGCCAGCGCAACCACCTAAAGGCTGGACGAACCCAGTGCGTCATCGTGGTTTTGAACAGAATCCTGCGATATCATCAAAGGGATGTCTTCTACCCATGCTTTTCAGACGGATGATCCGCGCCTCACTCCGATCCATGCCAAGGTCATGGCTGGCGAGCGCCTCAGCGCCGAAGATGCTCTAGCCCTCTACCGCACCGGCGACATCCTAGCCGTGGGGTGGATGGCCAACTTTGTGCGCGAGCGCATGCACGGCGACAAGACGTATTTCAACGTCAACCGCCATATCAATCCGACGAATGTCTGCGTCGCCGCCTGCCGACTGTGCGCCTTCGGCCGCAAGAAAGATTCGCCCGGCGCCTACACCATGGCGCTTGAAGAGGCCTTCGAAACGGCGGCTTCCGGCTACACTGAAGCGGTCACCGAATTCCACATTGTCGGCGGATTGCATCCCGACTTGCCGTTTCAATATTTCCTCGATCTCTGCTCCGGCCTGAAGCAGCGCTTTCCGCTGGTGCATCTTAAGGCCTTCACCATGGTCGAAGTCGCGTACCTGTCGAAGCGGGCCAAGCTTTCAATCCGCGAGACGCTCGTACAACTGAAAGCTTCCGGCGTGGATTCTCTTCCCGGCGGCGGTGCAGAAATTTTCGCCGACCGCGTGCGCCACATCATCTGCGACCACAAAATTGACGGCAGCGAGTGGCTCGAAACCGCCAGGCTGGCTCACCAGATTGGATTAAAGTCGAACGCAACCATGCTCTACGGCCACGTCGAAAACGAAGAAGACCGCGTCGACCACCTGCTGAAGCTCCGCGCCCTGCAAGACGAAACCGGCGGCTTCCAGACCTTCATTCCGCTGGCCTTCCATCCCGAAAACACCGCGCTGCAGCATCTGCCGAAAACCACCGGCATGCTCGACATGAAACAGATCGCCGTCGGTCGCCTCGTGCTCGACAACTTTCCGCACGTCAAATCGTACTGGCAGATGGTGAGCGCAAAAATGGCGCAGATCTCCCTGCGCTTCGGCGCCGACGACATGGACGGCACCGTGATCGAAGAAAAGATTTATCACGACGCGGGCGCGACCACCCCGCAAGGCATGCGCCGCGAAGAGTTGGAGCGCCTGATCCGCGCCGCCGGCCGCGTGCCCATCGAGCGCGACACCCTCTATCGGCCGGTCACGCGCACCGAGACATCGGTCACGGTTGCTGTGTAGCCGTCAGCTTGCGCAATTCCTCTGTCGACGTATTCAGCAGATTCCGCAACACCGCGACCTCCGCGATGATCCCCGCGTGCAGCGCCGGATCCACATCCGGAGCGAACAGCGGAGAATGATTCGACGGCAGCTCGGTCCCCGCAGCCTTGGCCTGCGCGAACTTTTCTGGATCGGCTCCCCCCAGGCTGAAATAAAATCCGGGGACGCCCTGCTCAACGAAATACGAAAAATCTTCCGACGGCGCAATCGGCTCGGCGGTCACCACTTTCTCTTTTCCCAGAGCCGCTTCCAACGGTGCACGCAGCCGCTCCGCGAGCGCCGGATTGTTATAGACCAGATCGGTGCCTTCATACCGTTCCACCAGCGGTTTTTGCGGGGCTCTGCCGGCCTCGGATTCCTCTTTGGTAATCCGCCCAATCGCCGCCAGAACTTGCTTGCGCACCTCCGGCTTGTAAGTGCGGACGGTCAGTCCCATCTCTGCCTGGTCGGGGATGATGTTGTTCTTTGTGCCCGCATGAATGTATCCCACCGTCACCACCGCCATTTCCCCGGGCTTCACCTCGCGAGAGACGATTGTCTGCAGCGAAAGAATTGTCCGCGCCGCGATTACGATCGGATCGATCGCCGTGTTCGGCATAGCGCCGTGCCCACCCTTGCCATAAATCGTAATATGCAGCGAATCCGCATTCGTGTTGTAAATGCCGGGAGTAATCGAGACCATCCCCGCGGGCAGCGCGTTGCCGACGTGCAATGCCACGGCAACGTCCGGCTTGGGAAAGCGCGTGAACAAGCCGTCGCGGATCATCGCTTCCGCGCCGGCAATCGTCTCCTCGGCGGGTTGACCAATAAGCATGAGCGTTCCGTGCCAGGCATCTTTGCTACGTGCCATGATCTCGGCCGTGCCTAGAATCGCCGCCATGTGCAGATCGTGCCCGCAGGCGTGCATCACCGGAACGTCGCGCCCGGCGTCGTCTTTCGTGTGCACTTTGCTGGCGTAGGCCAATCCGGTTTTTTCTTCCACAGGCAGCGCATCCATTTCGGTGCGCAGCATAATTGTTGGCCCGGGGCCGTTCTTTAGAATCGCAACTACGCCCGTCCCGCCCACATGTTCAGTCACGTCATACCCCGCGCTGCGCAAGTGAGCAGCCAGCTTTGACGCGGTTTCGGTTTCATGCGACGAAAGTTCGGGGTTCTGGTGCAGGTCAAGATAGAGCGCGTGCGCATCCGGATAAGCGGTTTCCAATTCTTTGGAAGACGGAGCTTGCGCACAGGCCACAGCGGTGAATACTGCTGGCAACAGAAATTTGCACCAGGTCATAGGCTCCGGATCATATCCTGCCCGTTCCGGTGCCCGCAAATCGTTCCGCAAAATGTTTTTTATGCAACAGATTCCCGAACTCGGCCATCTCACCCTGTAAGCCGTTCAATTCTCCGCTTGCCTTTTTTTCGCCGGGTGTACAATTCGGCTTAGATCGTCCGGTAAGAAAGCACTTGGTTAAGCACTTCGTAAGCAAGGCCGAGGCGCTATGAATGTTCACGTCAGTTACCGTCTTCATAAAATTCCCTCCGTCGAAAAAGACATCCAACATCAGATCGAAAAACTGCAAAAACGCCTGCAGGTGTTCCGTCCTGAACTCATTCACTTAAAAGGCGTGGTCGAGGAAATCTCGCCCCGCGAGGGCACCAGCGTCTCGCTGAACCTGCGCTTGCCGTCTGGGCAGATGGCAGTGCAGGTTTCGGCTGCGAACGCCGCCGCCGCCGTGAAGAGTGCGTTTGAAGATCTGTTGCAGCAGGTTAATAAGCACAAAGAAATCCTGCGCGCGTCGCATAAGTGGCAGCGCGGCAAGCGCGGCGACAGCGCCCGCCCCGGCACGGCAGTAAAGGAAGTCCCGTTCGAAAAGACTCTCGCCGCCGTGTTTCCGCCCACCATTTCCGCGGACGACGTCCGCTCCTACGTAAACGTGAACCTGTCCCGCCTCGAGCGCTTCGTCGAACGCGAAATCTATTTCCGCGAAGCGCAGGATTTTATCGCCCCTGACAGCGTCTCCAAAGAAGAAGTGATCGACGAAACCATCGCCGCCGCCCTCGGCGACGGCTTGGGTAAGAGCTACGAAAAACCCGAACGCCTCGCCCTCGAACCCTGGCTCTACCGGCTCGCGCTCCGTGCCCTTGACGATCTCTCGCGCACCGACGAGAGTAGCGGCCATGCGCTGCCGCTTGAAGACTCCGCTCGCCCGCGCAACGTGAAGGCCAGCGACGAGCCCGGACTGCAATTTCACCAGCCCGACGAATCCATCACCGGCGCCACCGTCATCGCCGACGCCCGCATCTCCACGCCCGAGCAGATCATGGCCTCCGACGAACTCTTGCGCCTGATCGCCTCGGCCCTGCGCGACCTGGGATCCGGCCCACGCGAGGCCTTCATCCTGCACGCGCTCGAAGGCTTCAGCGTCGATGAGATTGTAGGTATCACTGGCCTTACGTCCGAGCGCGTTGTCACCTTCGTCTCGGCCGCGCGCGATCACCTGCGCAAAGCGCCCGGGCTGGCCAAACAGTTTCCCGGCCGCCTCGCTCCGCCCGGCGCCGCGTAGATCCAATCAGAATTTTACGGGAGGTCATTCATGACCATTACTCGCGAACAAATTCGAGAGCTAGCTGAATTTCAAGATACAAAATCATGTGCGGTCAGTTTTTATTTTCAACCTTCCACGCCCCGCAACAAGGCGCACAAAGAAGACACCATCCTCATTAAAGACTTAACTCGCGAAGCCCTGCGCACGCTCGAAAGCAAGCCGGACGGGAAGGAAAAAAAAGATTCAGCCCGTGCCGACCTCGACCGCATCCTGCGTCTCTCCGGCGAATTGCGCAGCAACGGAACCCACGGCAAGGCTGTATTCGCCTGTGCCGCGCAAGACCTCTGGCGCGAATACGACCTGCCGACGAGTCTCCCGGGCACGCAGCTTTTCGTCGACCGTCATTTTCGTCTCAAGCCGCTCGCGCATCTTTTGGACACTGTCCCGGTGCTCGGCGTAGTTCTCATCGATCGGCATCGCGCCCGCATCTTCGAGCTTCGCCTCGGCGAGTTGACCGAGCGCGAGGACCTGATCCATCCTCAGCCTCGCCGCGGCCGCAGCGATGGCTTTGCCGGTTATGACGGAGGTCACGCCCAGCGCCGCGTGGACGACGAAACTCGCCAGCACTTCAAAAATGTTGCGGAGGCCGTGAAGGACTTGCTCGAAAAAGGCGTCTTCGAAAAATGGATTCTTGCCTGCCAGGACTCTCACCGCTCCCTGCTCGAGCCGCAGCTGCATTCCTACGTCAGTCAGTCCCTCATTGGCCGCTTCCATGCCGACCTCGCTCATGCCACTCGCGACGAGATCCGCACGCACGCGCACCAAATTGCCGAGCGCTGGCAAGCCGACCGCCGCTGTGAACTTGTCAGCCAGGCTCTCGGCCTGGCGCGCAGCAACGGGCGCGGCGTCACCGGACTGCGCCGCGTCTTGCGATCCCTCGAGCTCGGCGAAGTGCAGACCCTGCTGGTCGGCGAAAACCTGCAGGCGCACGCCGTCGAATGTTCCGGCTGCGGCCACATTGACGCTCACCTCGTTAGCTTCTGTCCAGTCTGCGGCCGCTCCACGCAGGAAATGGTCGATGTCGGCGAAGCCATTCTTCCCTGGGTGATTCGCCGCGATATTGAAACCTTCTACGTGAAGGAGGACGCGGAATTCGACAAGGTCGGCAACATCGCAGCGCTGCTGCGCTACCGCTCAGAAAATAAGCAGCCGCTGAGCGCCGCCGTTGCCGATGAACTAGGCCGCGCCGGCGCCGCATACCCCGGCCGCCTGCGCCGCTTCGCCAGCCGGTAAGCGTTTCCAGGTCTCCGGGTCATCCCGACCGGAGCCGCTTTTCAGGCGGAGGAGGGATCTCCCGCGCCCCTCCGCCGAATTTTCCGCACGTGATATGCTTCCCGCTTCGCCTGCAAGTCTTGCCGGCATCAGCGAACGTTATAGCGAACACTAATAGCAACATCGACTGGAGGACGCAGTGACATTCTCGCGCCGTGATTTCGTAAAAACGTCTGTGCTCGGAGCCGTAGGCGCTGGAGTAGGGGCGAACTCCGCCCTCGGCGAAAACGGCCAGCCAGCGCACGTTTCGCCCGATCCTTCCAAGCGCCCGGTCATCATCTGCGCCCACAACGGCTATGCCTATGTCGAAGGCGCTTACGCCTTTCTCAAGAGCGGGGGCGACACGCTCGATGCCGGCATTCGCGTAGTCAAAGGTCCAGAGGACGATCCTAACGACGATTCCGTAGGTTTCGGCGGTTTGCCCAACGAAGAAGGTGTAGTCGAACTCGATTCCTGCTGCATGCACGGCCCTACGCGCCGCGCTGGCGCGGTCGGCGGCGTGCGCAATATAAAGAATGTCTCGATGGCAGGGAAGGCCGTGATGGAGCACACCGGCCACGTCATGCTGGTCGGCGAAGGCGCGGAACGCTTCGCCGTCGACATGGGTTTTCCGCGCGAGAACCTGTTGACCGATCGCTCGCGAAAAATCTGGATGCTCTGGAAAGAATTTAATTCCGATCGCGACTGGTGGGGGCCCGGTCTCGCCAGTCCACACTGGCAGCCGCCTGCTCCTACTTCTAAACCGCAAGCCGAACTTTTCCAGGATCGCATTCGGCAACTGCGCCAGCGCGCAGCTGATCTCGGCATCGAGCCGGAATTTCAGCTGGCAGCGGTTCGTCGCGTCTTATTTCCGCCCACCGGCACCATTCACTGCTCCGTGCTCAACGACAAGGGAGAAATGTCGGGCATCACCACGACGAGTGGCCTCGCCTTCAAACTGCCCGGCCGCGTCGGCGATTCACCCATCATCGGCGCAGGCTGCTACACCGATCAGGACATCGGTTCCGCCGGCGCGACCGGCGCGGGTGAAGAAAATATCAAAGTTGCCGGCGCTCACACCATCGTCGAGAACATGCGTCACGGCATGTCCCCACAGGAAGCCGGCATGGACGCACTCAAGCGCATTGTCCGCAACTACAACGGCGACATGAACAAAATTCGCTTCATGGATATGACTTACTACGTCCTGCGCAAAGATGGCGCCTACGCCGGCGTCTCCCTCTGGGAAGGATATTCCGCCAGCAACCCCCACAAGTTCGTAGTGCATGACGGCACGCTGCGCGCCGAAGTCGCGACTCCGCTGCTCAAGGGACCTTCGCAGGAGTGGCCGCCCATGCCGAACGTGCCGGAGGAATTGAAGAAAGATTCGGAATATTTGAAATAGAATAGAAAGGTGTGCGGTTGTCGCAATCGCCCGCTACTTGCGCAACCGCAACCACTTCACGCGCAGTTCTTCATCGCTCGGAATCGTGCCATCCGCGCGCTTGGCAGCCAGGTTCGAAAGGTTCGCCATCAGAGCATTCATGCCATTGGCCAGCTTGCAGAACATGACCGCGTCATCGGTCGGCGAGAAATACACTTTATCGATGCTGTTGTGCGCTCCATATCCCTCCTGAATAATCAGGAGAACGGCACTTTCCCCGTCAGTAAGAATCCTTCTAGGCATAGTGAAGCTCCAATAGCGGCAAATCTACAAGAATCTTACCTTCACATCCGGCCCCTTTTCCAGATGAATGCTTTCGACGAACCGCACCTTGCCCGTGCGCAAAGTCATGATCACCGAGGATGTTCGGGTGCCCTCGCCGAAAAAGCGTACGCCTTTCAGCAGCGCGCCGTCAGTCACGCCGGTCGCGGCGAAAATTAATTGCTTGCCCGGGGCCAGGTCTTCCGCCTCATAAATTCTGTTCTTGTCTTTGATGCCCATGCGCGCCAGCCGTTCGTCCTGATCCGGCTTCACCACCAGGCGACCCAGCATGTATCCGTTCAGGCAGCGAATCGCGGCAGCCGTGATCACGCCTTCGGGCGCGCCGCCCGAGCCCATCACCGCATGTACTCCGGTTCCGATCACCGCCGCCGCGATTCCGGCCGAAAGGTCGCCGTCGCCGATCAGCCGAATCCGCGCCCCCGCCGTTCGAATTTCGGCAATCAATTTTTCGTGACGCGGCCGGTCGAGCACGATCACGACTAGGTCTTCCACATCGCGATCCAGCCGCTTCGCAATGTTTTTCAGATTGTCAGCGACGGGCGCGTCAAGGTCGACGGCATCGTGGCACGACGGCCCCACCACAATTTTTTCCATATAGCAGTCGGGAGCGTTCAGTAACCCTCCCCGCTCCGATGCCGCGAGGACGGTGATCGCCCCCGGCGCGCCCGTAGCGCACAGGTTCGTCCCTTCCAGCGGATCGACCGCGATGTCGACCTCGGGAACCTCCGTCCCGTCAGGAAACTCCGCGCCCACGCTTTCGCCGATGTAGAGCATGGGCGCCTCGTCGCGTTCGCCCTCGCCGATCACGATGGTGCCGCGCATCGGAATCGTGTCCATGGTTCTCCGCATCGCCTCGGTGGCAACCTGGTCACTGAGCTTGCGCTCGCCCTGCCCCATGGTGCGCGCCGAATCGATGGCAGCCACTTCCACCACGCGGAGGAAGCGCGACGCCAGATCGCTCTCAATATTTTCCCCGTATGTGCGGGCCTTGACGTCTGTGCGAGTCTGGTTGCCCATCGGCTCTCTCCCGTGCGCGTGCTGATGAACGCCGCGACGCGCCGGGTTGAGACTATAACGCAACCGTAGCCAGGAATGAAAGGACCGCTAATCGCGCGAGAGGGCCGGGCCGAGCTTGGATGCCTCTGACCCTAGCGCAATTGCCGGGCGGCGGCCAGCATCTCATCGGCCCGCGCGCGCACCCGGATGTCTTCCGTGAAGTTGCACCAGCGAACGACCTTCGTTGAGTCCACCAGAAACTCCGCCGGCCTCGCGATGTCGTGCTCATCCGGCGAGCCCGTCGGATGCAGGATGTGATAGCGCCGAATCACCGCCGCGTCAGGATCGGACAGGATGGGAAAGGTATATCCGGACTTATTGGCGAGATTGCGTGAGACCTCAGGCGCATCGACGCTGATTGCCACCGGCCGCACCCCAGCGGCCTCGAACTCCGCCAGCCGTTTCTCCACGCCTCGTAACTCGAGGTTGCAGAAGGGTCACCAATAGCCGCGGTAGAAAATCAGCAGCACCGCCTTGGGTGCCCGGGATTCGAAAGATGGTTCGCCGGGCGAAACCGCAGAAGAAGCGGACAGCAATCGGTCGAGCGATACTAGCTTTCCGGAAGTATCAGCCAGCGTGAAATCTGGAATTCTCTGCCCAACCTGCGGCGCCGTGGAAGCGCTCGGGAGCTTCCGTGTGGCGACGAAGCCGACCACGGACAGACCGGCGGGAACCAACGCGATTGCTGTGACTACGACGGTCAATGCCCGGCGCCGATAAACTTTCGGATAGACAATCGCCAGTCGCAAACCCACGACAAGATATGTCAGCGCTACGACGGCGAACAATAGACTCAGCCACGGGATCGCCCCTTGGAGGGGCAGGTTGATGAAAAATGCGCCGTTGCACCCCAGTGCAACGATTGCAAAGAAGAGTCCCCACCAGGTCGCGACGTTGTTGCGGAGCTGGCTTGCGCTGGCCATTTGCACAGAGTTTATCAGAGCCGCCGGCCGCGCCCTGGTCTGCGATCGCAGCGCCCCGCTGATCGCACGATCTTGTTACCACGATTCGAATATTTGATTCTCGCGCCGCCCAATGCCGTGGTATTCTCGCAGACCTGCCGCTTGATGACCCACATGCCTGACCCGCGCGCGCTTACTCTGCTCTGCATCACGACCTACGAGAAGGGGCAGGAATTCATGCGCGAGTGCAAGCGTCAGGGTTGCCGCGTAATTCTCTTAACCGCGGAAAAACTCCGCGACGCCGACTGGCCCCGCGAATCCCTCGACGAAACTTTCTACCTTCCCGCCGAGATTGCACTCGCCGACATTGTGGGCGCGGTCACGCATCTGGCGCGTAACCACAAACTCGATCGCATCGTCGCGCTCGACGAGTACGACATGGAAATCGCTGCCGCGCTGCGCGAACACCTGCGCATCCCCGGCATGGGCCTCACCACTATGCGCTACTTCCGCGATAAGTTGGCCATGCGCATGCGCGCCCTCGATCGCGACGTACGCGTGCCCGACTTCGTCCCGGTCGTCAACCACGCTGACATTCACTACTACCTCGAACACGTACCCGGCCCGTGGGTGCTCAAGCCGCGCCAGGAAGCCTCCGCGATCGGGATCAAAAAAGTCCACGCCGGCGAAGAACTGTGGCCGCTGCTCGAACAACTCGGCGACAAGCAGTCTTCTTATCTGCTGGAAAAGTTTCTTCCCGGCGACGTTTATCACGTCGATTCCGTTGTCTCCGAGAGCGAAGTTGTCTTTGCCAACGTCAGCAAATACGGCAAGCCTCCCATGAACGTCGCGCAGGGCGGCGGAATCTTCACCACATTTACCGTGCCTCGCGGTACCGACGACGACTCCGCGCTGCGCGCCATCAACCGCGACCTGATCGCTGCTCTCGGCCTGGTCCGCGGCGTGGCGCATGCCGAGTTCATTCACGCGCACGCGGACGGGGAGTTTTATTTCCTCGAATGCGCCGCCCGCGTCGGCGGAGCCTACATCAACGAAATGGTCGAGGCCGCGACCGGGATCAATCTGTGGCGCGAGTGGGCCCGCATCGAAATCGCCGGAGGCGACGGCAGCTATCACCTGCTGCCCGTCCGCGAGGAATACGCCGGCGTGATTCTCTCGCTCGCGCGCCAGGCCGATCCCGACACTTCCTCTTACAACGACCCGGAAGTGCAGCTTCGCATCAAGCGCCATCACCACGCCGGCCTGGTTCTGCGCTCGCCCGATCCCCAGCGGATCCCGTTGCTGCTCGAAAACTATGCCCGCCGCTTCGCCGAAGAATTCCTGGCCGTCGAACCGCCCCGAGACAAGCCCACGGCCTAGCCCGTGTCCTGTGTGGGCACGGGCCACTCGCCCGTGCATGCGTTTTACGCGGCAACAGCTGACGAATGCCGTTCATAGACTCGCACTATGCTCCACGACAACTGCTCTCTGCTACTATTTGCCGATGAGCACCTCCGCCAATGAACAGGCCGCCCCGGCCGAGCATCCGCCCGAGCGCCCGGAACGCAAAGAGCCCACGTATCTATTCACGGAAAAGCACGTCGCCGAAAAAAGCGAGATAGCCCGCCGCTTCCTCGAAACCCGCACTCGCCTCAACGCCAGCGTAGACAAAGCCAACAATTTCCTGGTGAAGCGCTTCTACAACATCGATCACAACACCTACCTGGAGGGCGCGCTCCCGGCCAAGGCGAAAGAACTGATGGGCCTCGTTGCCTCGACTTGCTTGCGATGTGACGACTGCATCTACTACCACGCGATCCAGGCTTTTCGTTTGGGCGCAACTCGTGCCGAGCAGGAAGAATCGCTCAACGTCGCGCTGGTGGTGGGAGGCAGTATCGTGGTTCCGCACCTGCGCCGTGCGTATGAACTGCTGGAAGAGCTGTACGGCTGAACCTTGAATGCAGCGAAGTTGAATGCAGTGAAGTTGAATGCCGTGGAGTCGATCGAGAAGGAAGTTGGAACTAAGCGCCTCGAAGCACACCGAGGCTGAGTTCTACCGATCCCTGCTCTCGCCCCGTCGCACGACCGAAGTTACGAAACTGACCACAATCAGCGCGATCCCGCCCGCGAGTTCGAGCCGCTGTGGCTGTCGCAACGCTTCCCAGACCGCATCCGGCGGCCAGTAGATTCCTAGATCGCGCAAGGCATCGAGGCAGGCAAGCACCCCCGACAAGAATCCCACCGCAGTCGCGACTCGCCGCTTTTTATCCGGAGTCATCGGGAGTCGCCCGTTCCGCTAAAACGCGTCAATCCCCGTCACGCTCTGCCCGATGATCAGCGAGTGCACGTCGTGCGTCCCTTCGTAGGTCTTCACCGATTCCAGATTCATCATGTGGCGCATGATGGGATAATCATCGGCCACGCCATTCGCACCAAGTATGTCGCGCGACAGCCTGGCGCATTCGAGAGCCATCCAGACGTTGTTGCGCTTCGCCATCGATATGTGCTGATGCTCAACTTTGCCGGCATCTTTCAGCCGTCCCACTTGCAGCACCAGCAACTGCGCCTTCGTGATTTCGCTGATCATCCATGTCAACTTGTCCTGCACCAGCTGATGTGAGGCAATCGGCTGATCGCGCCATTGCTTGCGCAAGAGCGAATATTGCAGCGCGCAGTCGTAGCACGACATGGCCGCGCCCAGCGCTCCCCACGCGATCCCGTAGCGGGCCTGATTCAAACACATCAAAGGCGATTTCAACCCGCCGGTCTTCGGCAACAGATTCGCCTGGGGAATGTGCACATCCTGCAGCGACAGCCCCGACGTCACCGACGCGCGCAGCGACCACTTGCCGTGAATGTCGTCGGCCTTGAATCCGGGCCGGTCGGTCTCAACCAGAAAACCGCGAATCTTGTCGTTCTCGTTTTCGACCTTGGCCCAGATGATCGCCACGTCGGCGATCGAGCCCGACGTGATCCACATCTTCTCGCCGTTCAGCACATACTCGTTGCCGACTTTTTTCGCGCGCGTGCGCATCCCGCCCGGGTTCGACCCAAAGTCCGGCTCGGTCAGGCCGAAGCAGCCAAGCTTTTCGCCCTTCTGCATCGCAGGCAGCCATTCCTCTTTCTGCTCTTCGCTGCCGAATTCGTAAATCGGATACATGCACAGCCCCGACTGCACGCTCACAAAACTGCGCACGCCGGAGTCGCCGCGCTCCAGTTCCTGCGTCATCAGGCCGTATTCCACGTTGCCCATCCCGGCGCAGCCGTAGCCTTTCAGCGACGCGCCAAAAAATCCCATCTCGGCCATGGGTTTGACCAGTTCGCGCGGAAAGCGCCCGGCGCGATTGCATTCCTCGATGATGGGGACGAGATTGTCCTCAATAAACTGGCGCGTGGAATCGCGTACCAGCCGCTCTTCGTCGGTCAGCAGGGAGTCGTACTGAATGAAGTCAACACCGCGAAATTTAATGGCAGGCATGATGATCTCCTGATGAAGTGGGTTCCCCAGGACCGGGCGCACGCCGGAGGGCAAACATATGACGGTAGCAGGGGCGATGGAGCGGGGTCAACGGCGGAGGGTGCGCTTGGAGAAGAACGATTCGTATCAGGGCATCGCTTCAGCGATGCCACAGGGAGTTGTCGGAGGAGGTCCGTGACCGCAGGGACGTTTGCTGCATCACTGCCAACTGCCTACGTTTTCTTGCTATACTCCACGTGAGAATCATGCGAACGCGCCTCCAACTGATGGCGATTCTGCTCGCTTCCCTCAGCGTCGTTTGCACAAAACGCTGAATCCTCGAAGGCTCCCTCAAGAAGACCACTTCGCAGGTGCTTTTCCGACGCAGTTATCAGAGCATTAGCTATTACAGTGGAGACTTAACTTGTTTTGAACTGAACGAACTTTTTAGATACATAGATAGCTTTGGAACCCTAATCATCCCGCCATTGTTCGAAGATGCTGGGCATTTTCATAGGGTTGGCTGCCGTAAAACTTAGAGCAAATGGGGATACATCGGCCCAGACGGTTGGCGGTAATCGCCAGTCCGTCTTCTGCGAGATGGCATGGCTGGACCATTTCAAGCCGTCTCCCCTACGGTCGCCGCGGACGCGGGGGCATATCAATCGATATAGCTAATTCTTTTATACTCCGCCATTGCACCGGCCTTCCCAAACCGCCAACCCCAAACAATGTTGCTGCGGATCGCAAAAAGGGCCATGTATCCGGCGGTGGGTTGATCAAGAAAGTCAATGCCGACTATCCCGCAGCCGCCAGGCAGGCGCACATCCAAGGCACGGTCGTGTTGTGCGCGACGATCAGCAAAAAGGGGGTCGTCCAAAACGTGCGTCCACTTTTCGGCCCCGAGGAACTAATCCCCGCCGCTGTGGAAGCCGCCAAGCAGTGGCGTTACGAGCCATACCGAGTGAAAAAACAACCCGTGGAGGTCGACTCTGAGATCCGTATGGACTTCACCCTGCCTCGGTAAACGGTATAACCCGCGCCCAAAACAATCGTTCATAGTTGAAACATCGCAATTACTCCCGTCGAGCTCCATCTGAGCAACGCGACCGCAACGTGAACACATTCACTTTGCGAAGACCTCGTGTATGCTGGTCGCGGGCTTTTCCCAGTCCTGAATCGATTCACTAACCAGTCGCAGAGCCTCGATGGCTGCCGCTGGCTCAAATCGCGGAGGCGTCATGGCGTCTGGCATCAAGAGTCAATTTCTTACAGCAGTCGTGATGAGTGTCACTGTTCGCGGCTAACGCGTACGCCCAAAAGGTCACCGTCGACGCCGACCCCGCCCACGTCGCCAACACCTTCAGCCCCGTGCGCTCGCTCGGCGCGGCTATCGACCGCCTGCGCACTGGCACGCCTGACCATCTGCTGAAAGAGCCGCTGCTGCACGAAATTCTCGGCGCCGGATGGCAGACCGTGACCTATCGCCAGAACACCGAGCTGATGGTCGAGGCCTGGCACTGGAATCCCGCAGGGAAGTGGAGCAACGCCGACAAGCAGGAAGGCTACTTCGTCGGCAACGCCGAGCCCACCGCGGAAATGATTCACAGTTCGTGGGCCTACCCGCTGCCGCATCGCGGCTTCAGTCGCGGCGACGGCAACGGATGGTCGCGCCTCACCGACGGCGATCCCAACTCGTACTGGAAAAGCAATCCGTATCTGACTAAAGCCTTCACCGGCGAAGACGACTCTCTGCATCCGCAGTGGGTCATGATCGATCTCGGCGCAAGATCGACCTGAACGCCATCCGCATCGCCTGGGCCAATCCCTACGCGAAACACTATTCGGTGCAATTCTGGACCGGCGAACTCGAACCCTTCTATGAGGGCACGACGAAAGGCACGTGGCAGACTTTTCCGCTGGGCAACATCACCGAAGGCAAAGGCGGCACGGTCACGCTCAAACTTGTTTCGACTGGATGATTCCCGTCCGCTACATCCGCATCTGGATGACCGAATCCTCCAACACCTGCGACACTCACGGCTCCGCCGACAAGCGCAACTGCGTCGGCTACGCCATCAACGAACTCTATGCCGGAGCGCTCTCGGCTGACGGCGCCTTCAACGACTACGTCACGCATTTCCCCAGCCGCGATCAGACCGTGACCTGGCCGTCGTCGGTCGATCCCTGGACACGCGTCCACCGATCTCGACCAGTCCCGCGGCGATCAAGTCGGCTTCGATTTCTTCATGACCAGCGGCATCACGCGCGGCCTGCCGACCATGGTCCCGATCGCCATGCTCTACGCCACGCCCGAAGATGCGGCCAACGAAATCGCGTATCTCTACAAGCGCCACTATCCCATTTCCTACGTCGAGATGGGCGAAGAGGCCGACGGCCAGCACATGCTCCCCGAAGATTACGCTGCGCTGTACGTACAATTCGCCACCGCGATTCACAAGCTCGTGCCCGGAAGCGAAGCTCGGAGGCCCGCCGTTCGAAGGAACTTTCGGCGACGTCGAGGTCTGGCCCGATGCCAACGGAAAAGTTTCCTGGCTCGGCCGCTTCGTCGACTATCTGAAAGCCACGGCCGCCTCAACGACTTCACATTTTTCTCCTTCGAGCACTATCCGTATCAGGACCGCCCGACGTACTCCTGGGCCGATCTCTATCCCGAGCCGGGATACGTCAGCCACATCGTGCAGGTCTGGAAAGACAACGGCCTGCCGCCGAATATTCCCTTCTTCATGACCGAAGGCAACATCGGAGGCGGCGCGCCTCCGTCGATCAGTGAAGAGCGGCCTGTGGCTCGCCGACTACGTCGGCACCATGATGAGCGAAGGCGCGGGCGCGACCTACTATTTCCACTACATGCCGTACCCGGAGAAACTGGCAGCGGCTTCGGAAATTTCCTGCATATCGACGCGGACTATAAAGTCCTGGGCTATCCTCCGCAATATCTTGCGGCGCAAGTGATCACCAAAGAATGGGTGCAGCCCATCGACGCACCCCACAAGCAATTCAAAGCCGCGAGCGACGTGAACGACGCCGCCGGAAATGTGCTCGTCACCGCCTACGCCGTCGAACGCCCCGACGGCCAGTGGTCAGTGATGCTGGTCAACCGCGACCAGTCCAACGATCACGCCGTGAAAGTCGCATTCGCCGGCGCGGATCGCAGGATGGACAAGGGGGTGGAGAAAAAAGACCGCCACTTCACTGGCCAGGTCGACCGCATCACCTTCGGCTCCAACGAATATCAGTGGCACATCGAAGGAGCCCGCGGCCACGCCGACCCTGACGGTCCGCCCTCAAAATCCAAAGTGGAAGGCAGCGCGGACGCGCTCTACCAGATCCCGAAAGCGTCGATCACGGTTCTGCGCGGCCGCATAGGAGAGTGACGATCGGGCGAATCCGTTATTTGAATCTTGGAATCCAGCGCGGCACACTCTGCCGGTACTCCTCATACGACTCGCCGAATTGCCGCCGCAGCGTCGGTTCCTCGTAGAACACAACAAACAACTGCACCGGCACGCAGAAAAGCGCCGCGTACCCGAAGAGCACCACCGAGCGGAACGCCACAGCCTCGCCCACCAGCACCGTGAACACGCCGATATACATCGGATTGCGCACGTAGCGGTGCAAAGCAGTGGTGACCAGAAATTTAGTGGGCGCGATCGGCGCTGGAGTGCCCAGCCCGCGCACCGCAAACTCCCACGCGCAGCGAAAATAAATCGCCGCTCCAACCAGAAAAATAGCGGCGCCGAGCGACGTCAGCGCCCCGCTCTTCGGCAAGTGGAACACGCCCACCAGCCACGACGGCACCAGAACGGCGACCGTCCCCGGCACCAGGATCGTGAACAGAATTGTCTTTAGGATAGGTCCGAGAGAGCGCGTCATGCCCGAGCAAAAGCTCCGTTCAAAAGCTGCCCACGAGACAGGCGCCCCCACCTTACTGTAAAATCAATACCGAGGGAAGAGAATCAAGACGCAGCTTCAGAGTCTTCCCGGGTGGATTACCCGCAATTCCGGATTTCGGAAACACCCCATCAACAGCATCCGCGCTCGAAACGATGCGGATCCGCTGCGCAAAATTTGATGTAGATATCAAGATCGAAAAGATAAATATCAAAGAGATCAGGAGATTTCTAACATGGCCCCAGGCGCCAAGATCGCAAAAACCGCTGACCGCAAGAAAATCATGGACACCACCAAGAGCACCGATTGCCCCAAATGCGGCAAGACCACCCGCATCGTCAAGCGCGTCAAAGACCGCGAACGCGGCGTCCCCGGCGGAGTCTACATCTCCTGCTCGGCGTGTGAGTTTTTCGAGAAGCTGTAAAGCCGGCGTATCCCTCAGCGCTCGCGACTTGACTCGGGTTTCATTCGCAGATACTGGCGAAGTACAGTCTCGATAAAGGCGGATCGCGAAACCTTGGCCTTGGCCGCCAGACGGTCGATGCCGTTCAGTACATCCGCCTGCAAGCTGAGCGAAACCCGCACTCGCCTCGCCCTCATAGAAATCTTATCGGCGGATCTTGGCTGGCCTTCAACCGCTGATCTGCCCCAGAATCGTCCGCGCTTCGGCCGCCGGATCGGCCGCTTCCGTGATCGGACGTCCGACCACGATGTAGCTCGCACCCGAGGCGATAGCCTCCGCCGGAGTCACGACCCTCACTTGATCGCCGACGGCGCTGCCCGCCGGACGCACGCCCGGCGTCACGATGGCGAACGCGTCCCCCAGATCCGCGCGCAGCCTGGAAGCTTCGCGGGCCGACGCGACGACGCCCTGGCATCCACTCGCCAGTGCGATCTTGGCCAACCTCACCACGGTGTCTTCCACCGAGCCCCGCACGCCGATCTTCTCGAGGTCGTTTCCGTCCATACTGGTGAGCACGGTGACGGCAAGCACCACCAGCTCTGGTCGCGCCTTGGCCGCGTCCGCCGCAGCGCGCAGCATCTTGCCACCGCCCGCCGCGTGCACGGTCAGCATGCTGACGCCCAGGTTCGCAGCCTCAGTCACCGCTGCTCCCACCGTGGTCGGAATGTCGTGGTACTTCAGGTCGAGAAACACACGCCGTCCCGAGGCCACCAGATCGCGGACCACCTGCGGCCCTTCGGCCGTATAGAGCTGCATGCCGACTTTGTAGGTCAGCGCGGAGTCTCCCACCGCGGCCACTATCTTCTGCGCCGCGGCGGCCGTCGATACGTCGAGCGCAACGATGAGCCGCTGGCGCGGATCACCGTTGCAAAAATCATCAGCGCGGTGGCTTAGGCTACCGTGCGGGACGCTGGGCGATGTGGTAGGCATCCCAGCCAGTTTATGATTTTTACGGGAGTTTTGCTACCGTGGGACGGTTCTCGGCAACCGTCTGATAGGCGGTCTTAGACGCGCTGGGTTTAGAGGGGTTGAGCTTAGCTAGGCTGCTGTGAGCCGGGCCGCCATCCACCAGATCCAGCCGTACTCGCTGCAGACCACGCGCCTTGAATTGCAGCGCCTGGGCAGCTCCGTACGACAGGTCGATAATCCGGCCTGGGACGATCGGTCCCCGGTCGTTGACCCGGACCACTACGGCCCGGCCGTTGCGCAGGTTCGTGACCCGCACAAAACTTCCCATGGGAAGCGTCAGGTGAGCGGCCGTCATGTCGTACATATCGTACGGCTCGCCGCTGGCGGTCGGTTTTCCCTCAAAAACGTGGCCGTACCACGATGCCGTCCCAATTTGATACGGTTTGGTCTTAGCTGCCTGTTGTCGGACTTCGGGTTGCTTCTGAACAGAACTAACTGGAGCCGCTGTCGCCTCCGAGATGTTCGGTCCCTGAGCCGCTCCCAGACCGACGACCAGACAAGCAATCGTCCATCCTCGAGCTATACATCTTCGCATTCAGTTCTCCTCGCATACTCAAAAGTGCCCTTGGCCGTAAGGCTGGTGTTTCGCTGCAGTTTGTAGATGCTATCGGCCTGCCAAACTCATGTCAAGGCGATTTGGCCACTCGGACAATTACCTCCTAGTTATCGATATCTCACGTAACTTATTGTTAAAATAACCACATGCGTGGAACGCCCTTTGTTTCTGGAAGGTTACATATTTACTCTTAAGTAAATGGCCCGTAAGGGAAGGCAAGGTAGAAATTACAACTCGCCTGGAATCAATTACTTACAGTTTTAATTGCGGCAAGCTGCATGGAATCATGTACTTACAGCGCTGTCTCCGAGGCCAGCTCCGAACTTTTTTTCTTAGCCGGTCACTTCCGAAAGTAACTTCCGTCTCTCGCCGATGTGAGATGCTGGGGCCTGAACCGCGGTACTATCGGATTCGTTCAAACGGAGGTTCATGTCCGAAAAACCACCTATCGTCCTCACCATCGCCGGGTTCGACCCCTCCTCCGGAGCTGGCGTCACCGCCGACATTAAGACGATTGCCGCTCACGCCTGCTATGGCGTCGCCTGCATCACGGCCATGACCGTTCAGTCGACCGCCGGGGTCAAGCGGATCGACCCCACCGATCCGGCGCTGATTTCGGACACTCTTGAGGAACTGGCCGCCGATCTCGACATAGCCGCGGTCCACATTGGCATGCTGGGATCGGCGAAGGTGGTCAAGGCCGTAGCCGATTTCCTCTCCCACCAGCCGTCAGGCCGCAAGGCTGCCAGGCCCGGAAAGTCGCGCCTGCCCAACGTCGTGCTCGACCCCATCCTCAAGTCCTCCTCCGGCGCCGACCTGCTGGATGCGGCTGGAACGCGGCTAATGATCGACCGCCTGCTCCCCCTGGCCGACGTGGTGACTCCCAATACCGACGAAGCCGCCGCCATAACCGGCCTCAAAGTCACAGATCAAGACGAAATGAAAGCCGCGGCCGCCAAGCTTCACGAAATGGGTGTCTCCGCCATGGTCATAACCGGCGGCCACCTCGACAAAGCCATCGACCTGCTGAGCTTCACCTCGAAAATGGAGCCCCGGACGCCTCATCCGGAGAAAACATGCCTCGTACGCCAGAGCAGGAAATCTTCAAAGCCGAGCGCCAGCGTTCCAACTCAACCCACGGCACCGGATGCGCCTTCGCCACCGCCATAGCCTGCCACCTGGCCCTTGACCGCGGATTAGCCGAAGCTGCCCTCCTGGCCAAGACCTACGTCACCGCCGCCATCGCCAACGGCCATCCCTTAGGAAAGGGAACAGGCCCAGTCCACCACCTCTACAGAATGGGCCAGCAACGCCGTGCCGCAGGCTCAGGAAGCAGCGAATCGTAAGATTTCCAGGATCAAAATCAGTTGCAGGTGGGGACTCGGTGGAAGAGCGGCGCTTTAGCGCCGCGTAAAGCAAGTGAGATAAATGAGGTCTTTAGCCCCGGTGGCTTAAAATGCGATGAATCTTCCGGGCCAAAGCTACTCGCCGTCGCGCCCAGAAGGTTTCTTCAGCAGAATTCCCCCCACAAAAGCAGCCGTCGCCGCCAGTAGCCACTCCGCCCGGTAGAACTGAATGGCCTGCCAGTCCACAAACGTCTTAGCTGTCAGCAGCCCAACGACCAGCGCCCCCGCCACGCATCCCAAGCCGATCACGAAGGCGATGAGCGAAGCCGTCGATAAGCCCACACGGCTCTGGATCTCATGGAAGTGCAAGTATCGCAGCCACGCCGGGAACTGGATCTTGCCTCCCAGGTCGCTCCAGGTCTTTCGCGATGCCAACCTCGCCGCCACCGAATATGTACGCGCGACGCCCTGTTCCCAGACGCCGGCAATGATCGCCGCATCGGCCCGGGCCGTCGGACTCATCGCCTCCCGCCGGCGCTCGCCACAGGTATGGCAAAAGCGCGAACCCAGCAGAAATTCGCTGCTGCAGCGCGGACAAGTCTCGGCCATCGCCGGCACGGCTTCGCGCACAATGATTTCGTCTGCTGCCAATGGGGCGGGCGGACGCCAAAATTCCTGCTGAGTGTTCTGCACAACTTCTGACATAGCTTATGTCCTACGGCGAAAACCTTAAGGCCTACATCGCACTCCGACCGCCAAAGCTCAGCCCGGCTCTAAGTGGCATAACCGCAAACACTTGCAATTTCCGTCATCTAATCCAAAATCAGCGACGCAAGCAATAATTACGCGTGCCAGCGAGTAAAGATGCCCCAGTTACGAAAGCCCCAGCACTCACAATCCCCCAGGAAACCTCTCGGCGCCCTTATCACGACTGCGGATCGAACCCTGCCCGATCTGCATCTGAACTAGAGCGCCAAATGGTCGAAGCGCCACACGGCCCGCCGAGCTCCATTCGACGGACCGGGCGCAGCTTGCATGTACGAGCCTGCCCCCAACCTGCAGCAGTCTGGTAGCTGCGCAGATTATAAGTTCGCCCGCCGCCCGCAGCAGATAGCGTGGACGGCACGTAGATGACGTTCTTGGTTCCGATTGGTCCAAGATGATGAATTCAGACTTGGTTTAAACTAGGGTCAATTCGATCCGTGACAGCACAAACGATCAATCTTCGGACGAAGCGATGGGCCGACCGATGGTCCGAGCGATGGACCAATCTGAATCCCATCGCCTGGGCGTTCCTGATACTGCTAGGCCTGTTCACCGTGCCGCCCACTCCCGCCCGTAGCCAGATGCAACCCGCTCCGGAAGCTCTCCACGCCGCCCCGCACGATCCCCAGACCGACGCCGCCTTCGAAGACTTCTACAACATGCAGTACGACCGCGCCACCCAGGAACTCGAAAAGATCCTCGACAAGCGGCCCAATGATCCTTTCGCGGTCAACCACCTGCTGACCGTGATCCTCATGCACGACCTCTACGACACCGGCGCCATGAACACCGGCGACTACGCCAATGACAGCTTCATCGGCCGCACTCCTCGCCCCACCGACACCAAGATCAAAGACCGCATCAAGGCGTTAGTTCACCGGGCCCAGGAACTCGAAGAGCGGGAACTCAAGAAGGATCCGCAGGACGTGAATGCTCTCTACTGCCGCGGCGTCACCCGCGCCCAATTCTCGGTCTACACCGGTCTCGTAGAGCGGGCATGGTTTTCCGCCCTGCGCAACGCCGTAGGCGCGCGTCACGATCATGAACACGTGCTCGAGCTTGATCCCAACTATATCGACGCAAAAATGGTGGTCGGCACCCACAACTATGTGATCGGGCGCCTGCCCTGGAGCGTGAAAGTAGCCGCCGCTCTGGCCGGGCTGAGCGGATCGGCGGAAAAAGGTCTCGACTATCTTCGTGAGGTCGCCAAGACCGACGGCGAAAACTCAGTCGATGCAAAAGTCGTGCTCAGCCTGTTTCTTCGCCGCGAGCACCAGTATGACGAAGCCATCGGCTACATGAGCGAGCTGTCGGCGAAGTATCCCGGCAACCACTTATTCCCCACCGAGGTCGCCAACCTCGATCGCGCCGCCGGCCGCCTCGACGAAGCCGAAGCCACGTATCGCAAAGTCTGGCAGACCGGCCGCGAAGGCAAATACGGCAAACTGCACTACGAACTCGCCGCCTGGGGCCTGGGGGAATTGCTGCGCTCCAAAAAAGACATCGCCGGCGCGGCCGCCGCGTACGACTCGGTGAACGAAGCTCCCAATCCCGATCCCGACATTCTGCAAAAAGCCAATCTGGCCGCCGGCGAAATGTACGACTTGCTGCAGAAGCGTGACCTGGCCATGAAGAAATACGAAACCGTCCTGGCCGGCAACGGCAACACCAGCCCCGCGGACCAGGCCCGCCGCTACATCAAAGAAGCCTACCGGGAGTAAAAGGTTTTAGGGTTCTGAGGTTTTGTGTGGGGACGGGCGCCTCGCCCGTCCCGCCAAGCGCAGCGAGGCGCGGGCAATTCGCTCCCGGGAACTTTTGGTCTACAATTCCGTACTATCCAGCAGGGGGGACCGGGGGAAAACCGGGGAGGATAAGTATGTACTGCAACTACTGCGGCAAAGTAATTCAAGATGACGCGGCGGTGTGCGCCTATTGTGGTATTCGCGTTGGCTGTTCGCTGGCCCGGACGCGTCTGGTTCGTCCGCGCCAGGGACGCAAAGTCGCCGGGGTCTGTCTCGGCTTCGCGGAGTATTTCGACATCGACGTGACCGTGGTGCGGATCGTCTGGTTAGTCACGGCGCTCATGACCGGCTTCGGCTTCATCCCCTACATCATCGCGTGGATCATCATGCCGGAAGAGCCCTACCTACTCCCAGCCCACGCCGGCGCGCAGCCAATAACGACCCCATAACCCTCAACCGCCCACGCAGCGGCGGACGCATTCGTCCGCCCGCCTGGCCTCGGTGCGTCGTTTCCTTCGAAACTCACCCGGACGAATGCGTCCGGTCTACGCGAGCCGCGCCGCGCTTATGTTCTAATCTCCGCATGGAGCGCATCCCCTCCCAGCGCATTAAAAGCACCGACGCCGAAATCGTCTACTGGACCCTCGGCTCCGGCCTTCCCGTCGTCCTGCTACATCCCTTTCCGGCGAATCATGACTTCTGGATCCCCGTAGCCGAGGCTCTCTCGACGCGCTATCGCATCCTCCTGCCCGACCTCCGCGGACACGGGGACTCCGAAATCGGCGAAGGCCCCGCCACCATGGAGAAACACGCAGCCGACCTAACCCGCATCCTGGACGACGCCAACGTCGGCCGCGCCCCGCTGATCGGAGTCTCCATCGGCGGCTACCTGCTCTTCGAGTTCTGGAGAAAACATCGCGGCCGCGTCGCCGCCCTCGGACTGTGCAACACCAAAGCCCCGGCCGACACTCCCGAAGCCCGCGCCGCCCGCCTGCAGGCCGCCAACGACGTCCTCGACCGCGGCACCGAACCGTTTTTCGAATCGATGATTCCGAAGTTATTCGGCAAGACCACGCGAGAAGGTCGCCCCGACCTGGTCGACGGCGCTCTCCGCATGATGCGCAAAATGTCCCCAGAAGACGTTGTTCAAGTCCAGCGCGGCATGGCCTCCCGCCCCGACTCCGTAGAAATATTGAAGACGATCAATGTTCCCACCCTGCTCGTCACCGGAGCCGAAGACATCCTGACCGGAGTGAACGAAGCCGAACTAATGCGTCAGCACATCGCGAACAGCCAATTGCGCATCATCCCCAAAGCCGGCCACTACACCCCCTGGGAGCAACCCCAAGACGCCGCCAAAACTCTTCGCCAGTTTCTGGATTCAGTCAGCGGCGCGACTCATTGATCCGTCGCACCCGTGAATGGTTCGACCGACTGCGGCAAGCCACGCGATCGCCGCCACATTCAGAACCGTCTTGCCGATCCAGTCGATCCGCAGCGCCCCGCCAATTCTGAAGACAACAAACCCTCCCAGCATGCATCCTAGAATCCCGCCGAACGTTAGCGCGAAGCGGTGCCAGTCATTCCATTCAGCGCGGGAAGTCCACCGTAGCATCAGAAACAACGTCAAACCACACCACGCGAGTCCCGCGGCCAGTGCGAACTGGAAGGGAACCGTAGGCAGGGAACCAAAGCCCATCAGTACGAACGCTGCCCACGGCGCTCCCAGTCCAGTCACGGTCAATCCCACCAGCAAAGAAGAAGGCGCGACGTCGTTGTCTTTCGAGCGCGACGGAGGCATCGCATACGCTCCTAGCCCGAGCAATACGATGACTCCCACACCCGCCGCAAGATACAGCGGCGGCGGACTATAAGGCGGCATGTGAAAAATTATGACGCGAGCTCTCTGCGTCCAGCCGTACCAAGCCATCGCCGCGCCCACAACAAATACGACGCCGGCGATGACGAACCCACGAGTCCGAAGCCAGACCTGTTCCCGCCGAGAAGGAAAGAGCAACTCGGTCAGTTGCACCGGAACCAGCACGACCCAAACACTTTCGTAGCCCAGCGCCCAAAGCAAATAAACCCAGTTCACGCCCCACACCCGCCCGTAAGCGTGCTGTGCCAACCCCACCAGCGGGGCGATCGAGGTCTGCTGGATTACCCACTCCTCGGCCACCGCCAGGGCCAGACCCATCAACAGCATGCTTGGCCAGCCTTTGCGCCAGCGCCGCACGCACTCGCGGATCAGCAATGCCCCGCAACCCCACGTCAGGGTTTCCGGAACGAGCACAAAAATGACGCTGATCCGCGTTGCCCCATAGAGCACTTCAGAAATCACCGGGGAAAGCAGGAGCAGGGAAATAATGGGTCCCGTGCGCTGCCATCGAGAGTCCGGGAAAATAGTCGTGGCGGGCGCTGAGGAATATTCGAGAGTCGGCATGGTGGGCATCCTTCTGCTAAAATAATCTTACAACAAAGTATCTTATATCTAAGATATATGGCAAGCAAAAAGTCGCCCTCTCCCCCCTCCGCGCCCCGCCACGATCTAATGGGCCGAGAACTCAGCGACGCCGTCATCTTTTTCCACGAAGCCATCGCCGCCCACCTCGGCATGAGCACCGCCGAATGGAAATGCCTGGGTTTGATCGACCAGCACGGCCCCTCGACCGCCAGCCGTCTGGCCGAATTGTCGGGATTCACCACCGGCGCCATCACTGGAATCGTCGACCGCCTGGAGCGCGCCGGCTACGTCCGCCGCGCGCCGCATCCCACCGACCGCCGCAGCGTCATCGTCGAACCCCTGCACACGAAGGGACTCAAGGAACGCATCATGCCCATCTTCCAATCCCTGGGGCGCGCCATAGCCGAAGTTACCGGACGTTATAGCCCAGCCGAGCTATCGGCAATTGCACGCTTCTTCGCCGACACCACCGAAACACTTCGTAACGAGACAGCAAAGCTCCAGCGCTCCCGGCATGAAGCCCTGCCCCGCCAGTCCTGATTCCGGGTCATCGTGAATTGGTCTAGAATCATGGCGCCATGAAAAAGCTCGCCGTCGCATTGCTAGCTCTCGCCGTGCTCCACATCTCTGCCTCCGCGCAGACCGCCCCGCGCCCGCGCATTCTCGGCATCGACCACGTGTCGTTCTACACCACCGCGCCCGACGGCGTGCGCAAGCTCTACGCCGGCGTCCTCGGCCTGCCCGCTGCCGCTCCGGTCGAATCCGGCGAGCTCGTCCGCTACGTGGTCGGAGAGCAATGGATCGGCTACAGCCCTGCTCCCGATCCCAAGGCCACCGATCGCATGGATCACGTCGCCTTCACCACCGACAACATCGCCGCCCTACGAAAATATCTGATCGCGCATGGCATCAAAGTTCCGGAAATCCAGGGCCGCTCCGATCACAGCCTTTACTTCACAGTGAACGACCCCGAAGCGCATCGCGTTGAGTTCGTCGAGCGCGGCCCCGGCGAAGTTGCCCCGCCCGCGACCCCGGCCGTCTCGCGCCACATGATCCACACCGGCTTCGTCATCTACCACCGCGACGCCGAAGACCACTTCTATCGCGACATTCTCGGCTTCCGCCCCTACTGGCACGGTGGAATGAAAGACGGCGAAACCGACTGGGTCGCCCTGCAAGTTCCCGACGGCACCGACTGGCTGGAGTACATGCTGAACCAGCCCGAACACATGGACCTGCAACTCACCGGAGTAATGAACCACATCTCGTTCGGCGTCTCCGACATGAAAAAAACGCAGGCCCTGATGGAATCGCACGGATGGAAGTCCCACGGCGACGAGCAGGCCGAGATCGGCAAAGACGGCAAGTGGCAGCTCGACGTTTTCGATCCCGATCTATCGCGCGTCGAACTAATGGAATTCAAGCCCGTGCAGAAGCCCTGCTGCTCAGACTTCACCGGCCAGCATCCGATGGAATGAGACGCAGCTTCAAACCTTGAGGAAGATTCGCTTCCGCCACAGGAACCACAACAAAATCCAGCAAAATAAAACCGCAGCCAAAGAGTAGATCAGCGAAGCGTTGGCTGCGCTCGCGCCGTAGGACATCAACTTAGCCTCGGCAGCGTCATGCCACATCACCGGCCCGTTGGCGCCCTTCACCGTGAATGAATAGCCCGGACCGTATACCAGCGAGTCAGCGACAAATCCGGCGATCGCATTCATGCCAAACACCAGAATTGGCATGGTCCACGCGCCTCGCCACCTCTTGATTTCGAGCGCCCAATAAAGCAGAGCGAGAAAGACCAGCGCGAAGCCGCCGCTGAACAGCACGAACGAACTGGTCCAGAGATTTTTGTTGATGGGGAACCAGACATTCCAAATCTCGCCAGCGACCAGGCCGAGAATTCCAACCGCCAGCATGCGAACCGCTTTCGTGCCGGCACTTTTCTCCGAGCGCAGCCAATAACCCGTCAGCACACCGATCAACGTGGTAGCAACGGCCGGAATCGTGCCAAGGATTCCCTCCGGATCGCGGGTTCCTTCGTAAAGATGTCCGATGAACAGCTTGCGGTCGAGCCACGCCGCGAGATTGCGATCAGGGTCCATGAAAGGAAAGTCGTGCCCCGGCCTTCCGAGGCCTGGAACAGGAGCGAAACGCAGCAAGGCCCAATAGCCCAGCAGACAAGCGCACATCGCAATCACCGTTCCGCGCCGGTCTGACCAAAGCACAAGAATCGCCGCCGCAAAATAGCACAGCGCAATGCGCTGGGTGACGCCCTCAAAGCGCCAGCTATGCAGATCGAGCCCGATGATGGGAGAGGCATTCACAAAAAGGCCAATCGCAATCAGGATCAGACTGCGCTTGAAAGCATGGAGCAAAATATGGGTTCGGGACTCACCGCGCTGCAGGCGCGCGGCAAACGAGTACACCATGGACACCCCAACCAGAAACAGGAACGACGGAAAAATAAAGTCGGCAGGAGTCCAGCCGTTCCATTCGGCGTGCTTGATCGGCCAGTACGCCAAGTCATCGCTGCCGGGGTTGTCGACCACGATCATGCCCGCGACGGCCAGCCCGCGAAAAACATCGAGGCAGAGCAGGCGTTCTGAATGTGGCTTGGCGGATTCGCGAACAGGCGGTTGCGTGCCGATCGGTTGCGTGGCTGACATATTCGGAGACAAATATAAGCGCGCGTGAAGCGGCTGTCACTCTGATGACCTCCGCTAAGATGTTCGTCCGGAATATACCGACGGACGATGGCCCGCGGGATGCTCAAGCCACCATCCGCTCGATCGCCCTGCGATTTGTTAGAATTCTGTCGCCATGGCAATAGCTGACGCTGTTTTAGTCCCCGCGCAAACCGTAACCACCAAAGGCGACGGCCCCACCGTCGACGTAAGCGACGCCACCAGCCGCGTATTTCTCGTGACGCGGATTCTCGGTATTACCGTGGGCGGGACGCTCAGTGTTGGAAGCAAGGTTTAGGCGAGTGAATATATCGCGTTGCGCCTTGTCGCAGATCGCGGACAGTTCTGCTTTCGTTCCTCGATATTGCAACGAAGCAAGATGAATGGCATCGTTCCCGCGCACCAGGCTATCCCGCCTGGTTGCATTCATCGCACAGAGGGGCGTGCGATCAACCATGCAGCGCTCGAAAGTGCACTACAGCGGCCAATTTAAATACAATATCCTCACGTTGTCGCTGCAGCACCACGCGCAAATACGCCATGACGGGCTGGAAGACCTCGCCTCCGATTCAACGGGCAGTTTGGCGCTACGGGCTCGCGGTTGTCTCCGTGGGAGTCGCGCTCGTAGTGACGCTGTTTTTTGGGAGGGGTTTCGATATTCGCGGCGCACTCTTCCTTACTGCCGTTGCGCTCACGGCTTGGTTTGGCGGGATGGTCCCGGGTCTCGCCGCCTTAGTACTTTCTGTGGTGAGCCTCGGTTATTTCTTCCAGCCACTGGTTCCTTACGTCGAGGTCGCGGGGATTCGTGTGCCCTATCGTCTCCTTTCCCTGACGTTCTTTGCAGTGTTGGCGCTGATCGTTTGCTGGCTCAGCGCCTCGCGACGCAGGGCCGAGGAAGCGCTGCGCGAGAGCGAGCAACGCTGGCGAAACCTTACCGAGGCGCTGCCGCAGTTGGTCTGGGGCGCCGGTCCGGATGGTGGGTGCGACTACTTCAGCACGCAGTGGACAACCTACACCGGTATTCCGGAGAGCGAATTGCTCGGCTGGGCATGGATGAAGGCGCTCCATCCGGATGATCGCGAGCCTACCCGGCAATTTTGGGCAGAGTCTGTGGCCGGGCGTCAGTCCTATGACGTGGAATATCGGATTCGCCGGAGCGACGGCACGTATGGCTGGTTTAAGACACGAGGAACACCCATCCGGGACGGCGACGACAGGATCGTGAAATGGTTCGGTACGTGCACTGACATTACCGACGGGAAAAGGGCCGAGCAAGCATTGAAGGACCACGAACTGGAGCTAAACCAGGCCCGTGACCTGCTGGAGATCAAAGTCGTGGAGCGGACGAAAGAATTGCGGCGCAGCGAAGGCTACTTGGCGGAAGCACAAAGGCTCACGCATACGGGAAGCTGGGCCTGGCGGGTACCGGGAAGAGACGCTGTGCATCTCTCCGAGGAATGGTATCGCATTTATGGCTTTGATCCAAAAGAGGGCTTATCGGCTTGGGACAAACGACTGCAGCGAATGCATCCCGAGGATCGAACCAAATGGCAAGTAACCATCGAGCGAGCCATCCGTGAAAAGTCGGATTACGAAGGGGAACACCGCATTCTTCTTCCGGATGGCACTGTCAAATACACTCTCACCTTCGGCCATCCGGTTTTGAACGCATCCGGCGATGTCGTGCAATTCGTGGGCACCATCATCGACGTGACTGAACGCAAACAAGCAGACAAGGAGCGAGAAAGACTGCGTCAGGCACAGGCGGATCTGGCCCACATTAACCGCGCCACGACGATGGGGGAATTGACCGCATCGCTGGCGCACGAGCTAAACCAGCCGATCGCGGCCGCGGTGACCGATGCCAGAACTTGCCTGCGCTGGTTGGGCCGAGAGCAGCCGGATATAGCAGAAGCCCGCGAATCCGCCGCGCGGATGGTCAAAGCCGTAACCCGCGCTTCCGACATCATTAGCCGGCTTCGACAGCTGTTCAAGAAGGGCGCGCCGCAAACCAGCGTGGTTGACGTGAGTGAAGTCATCCAGGAGATGGTTGTCTTGCTGCGGAGCGAAGCGACGAGGTACTCCGTGTCGATTCAGACCGAATTGTCCGCGGACTCACCGCGGGTCATGGCAGACCGAGTGCAATTGCAGCAGGTTCTGATGAATCTCATGCTCAACGGCATCGAAGCGATGCATCACACGAAGTGCGCGGGCCAACTTACGATCAGATCCCTGAGTGGCGAAGGCGGTCAGTTGCTGATTTCGGTCAGCGATACGGGCGTGGGACTTCCTCCGGAGCACGCAGACCAGATTTTTAATGCGTTCTTCAGCACGAAAGCCCAAGGCACCGGCATGGGCCTCTCAATCAGCCGGTCGATCGTCGAGTCTCACGGCGGCCGCTTGTGGGCCACGTCTAACCCCGGGGGTGGTACCACTTTCAGCTTTACGCTACCCGCCGCAGAGGCGAAGGAATGACCCCGGCCGACGTCCCTACGGTGATCATCGTCGACGATGATGACCTCGTGCGCGCGTCGATCCAGGGCATGCTTAAGTCGGTTGGGCTTCCATCGAAGGCCTTCGCGAACGCGCAGGAGTTCTTGTGCAGCCAGCACTCGGAAGGTCCAAGTTGTCTGATTCTTGACGTCCAGCTTCCTGGATTGTCCGGCCTCGATTTTCAGCAGGCGTTAGCGGATGCAGGATTCCAGATTCCGATAATTTTTATCACCGGACATGGAGATATTCCGATGTCGGTGAAGGCGATGAAATCTGGCGCCGCGGAGTTTCTGACCAAGCCGTTTCGGGATGAAGATCTGTTGGAGGCCATCCAGCAAGCTCTCGATCGCGATCGCGCCAGGCGTCGACAACAGGGGCTGACAGAGGAGTTGCGGAACCGGTATCAGACCCTGACTGCTCGCGAGTGCGAAGTTATGAAACTCGTAGTCTCCGGCCTTCTCAACAAGCAAATCGCAGCAGAACTGGGCACGCGTGAGATCACCATAAAAGTGCATCGCGGCCGGGTGATGCACAAAATGCGCGCTGACTCTCTCGCTGACCTGGTAAGAATGGGAGAAAAGCTTAATCTCCCTCTGGGCGAGCTGCGATCACCACAAGTCACATCCACGACCAAGAAGGCCTTTCGTTAGCGTCATGTAGGCCCCTCAAAACCAGTTCAGAACAGCGTTATACGAAGGCATAATTGCGCCCGTGTCGCGGCCGCGCTAGCTTTGAGTCATGGCAACTGGGGAAAAGACAAAAATGGTTGTCATCGTCGATGACGATGAATCGATGCGCAACGCCCTTCGGGGTCTTATGAAGGAAGTTGGCCTCCCGGCAGAAGCTTTCGCTTCAGCCGAAGAATTCCTGGCCTTCGGCCTCGCGCCGCAAACGGGATGTGTCATTGCGGATATTCGGATGCCGGGAATGTCGGGTTTGGAACTGCAAGCCAGACTGAAGGCAGAGCATTGCAACATTCCCATCATATTTATCACCGGGCATGGTGATGAAAAGATGCGGCTGCAGGCCTTGCGAGCCGGGGCGGTGGAATTTCTGTCGAAGCCATTCGACGATGAAATCTTGCTCGAGAGTGTTCGCGCGGCAATGAACAATTGAGTGCTGGGGCACGTAGCTCAACAATCTGCCAGGAGGCTCTGTGGGGGCTTTGCAACAGATCGAGTACAACGAACCGGATCTGAAAGATCGCAAGTTCGAGCAAATTATCGGCAGCAGTCCCGCCTTGGAAAGTGTGCTCGCACAGGTTGAGCGAGTGGCACCAACCGACTCAACCGTTCTAATTCTCGGCGAAACGGGGACAGGTAAAGAACTAATCGCAAAAGCTGTTCACAACATAAGTACCCGCTGTGGAAAGCCGTTCGTAAAGCTGAATTGCGCTGCCATTCCGTTTGATCTGCTGGAGAGTGAACTCTTTGGCCATGAGAGGGGAGCTTTCACCGGAGCGATCGCCCAGAAGATGGGGCGTTTTGAACTGGCTGATCAAGGAACACTGTTTCTAGACGAAATCGGCGATATTCCCCTGGCATTGCAACCGAAGCTGCTGCGAGTTTTGCAAGAGCAGGAGTTCGAGCGCCTGGGCAGCGGTCGGACTCACAAAGTGAACGTCCGGTTGGTCGCGGCGACGCACAGAAATCTCCTTGAGATGGTCAATCAAAATCAATTCCGCAGTGATCTCTACTATCGTCTTAACGTTTTTCCAATCGACTTGCCGGCTCTCCGAGAGCGACGCGAGGATATTGCGCCGCTCGTCCTGCACTACGTCGAGATCTTTGCCCGGCGCATGGGTAAGCGCATCGATCAGGTTCCCGCGGAGATACTCTCTGCTTTTGAAGCCTATCCTTGGCCCGGGAATGTGCGGGAACTGCAGAACTTGATCGAGCGAGCGGTGATCCTCTCCGACGATGGCCGCTTTCATAACCCCTTGCCCAAACAAGCCGCGGCGCAGATGAATGCAAGTTCTCAGCCAAGTACTCTAAAAGATTCTGAACGAGCTTTGATTCTGCGTACCCTGGAATCTGCTGGGTGGGTCATCGGCGGAGTGGCCGGCGCTGCAGCCAAACTGGGAGTAAAGCGCACCACTTTGATTGCGAAAATGAAAAAGCTTGGGATTGAGCGCCCAGAACGGCAAACCGACGCCGGGATAGTTGATGACTTTCCATCTCTCGTGGAGCCGCTTACGAGAATCCAGTAGCTGAGTTGTCGCACACGCCAAGCGTTATTTCCTGATCAGACGTCCTTCTGGCATTTACGACATTCGGCGGTCAACCAACTTCTGTCATTGCCCCCACCCATCTTCCCGGTGTGAGTGTCATTCCATTGACACCCGAAAAGCGCAGGCGGCGAGGGTTTGCCATTGAGAATGCATGCGCTGGTTGGGGCTGGAGGCAGGGGGCCTGTTTCTGATTGTCTTTCCGCTTCGCGCAGGGCAAAACCGCCGTGGCATGAAGAGTGCAATAGAACAGGACAGAGGGATTCAACGATGTGGATTGTTAGATTGGCATTGCGTCGGCCGTACACCTTCGTGGTGATGGCCATTCTGATTCTGGTGATGGGCGGGATTGCGATCTTTCGCACGCCGACCGATATCTTCCCCAACATCGACATCCCGGTGGTGAGCATCATCTGGAACTACAACGGCCTGGTGCCCGAAGACATGAGCAGACCGAATCGTCAGCATCACCGAGCGAAACCTCACCACCATCAGTCGACAACATCGAGCATGTCGAGTCTCAGTCGCTTTATGGCATTCGCTGTCGTCAAAGTGTTTCTGCAGCCAACTGCCAGCATCGACCGCGCCATTGCGCAGATTACGGCAAGTTCGCAAACCCAGCTCCGGCAATTGCCAGCGGGAACTACTCCGCCTCTGGTCATCGCATATAGCGCGTCGAGTGTACCAGTGATGCAATTGGCTCTCTCCGGGCAGGGGCTTTCAGAGCAACGACTCAACGATTACGGACTCAATTTCATTCGCACGCAGCTCATCACCGTTCCCGGAACGGCGGTGCCCTATCCCTATGGCGGCAAGCAACGCCAGGTGCAGGTTGATCTGAATCCGGCGGCGCTTGCAGTCGAAAGGTCTTTCTGCGCTGGATGTGGTGAATGCGATCCTCTGCAGAACCTGATCCTGCCCGACCGGGACTTCAAAAATCGGCAGCAAGGAGTATGACGTCGACATTCCCAACGCGGCACCGCAATCGATCGCGGACTTGAACCGCATCCCGATCAAGACGGTCGGGAACACCACGATCTATATGAAAGATGTGGCCTGGGTGCGCGACGGATTTCCTCCGCAAACGAACATTGTGCGCGTGAATGGACAACGGTCGGTGTTGCTCACTATCCAGAAGGCCGGGGACGCCTCTACCTTGAAGGTGATCTCGGGCATCAAGTCGCTGCTCCCGCAGATTGCGACAACCGTTCCGCCGCAGTTGAAGATGGTTCCGCTTGGCAGACCAATCCATTTTCGTGCTGGGAGCCATCAACGGCGTGGTGCGCGAGGCGCTGATCGCCGCCTGCCTGACGGCAGTGATGATTCTGATTTTCCTGGGCAACTGGCGCAGCACCCTCATCATTGCGACCTCCATTCCGCTGGCAATTCTTACCTCGATCATCGTGCTGAGCGTTATCGGACAAACCATCAACATCATGACCCTCGGGGGACTCGCGCTTGCCGTCGGCATTCTTGTGGACGATGCGACTGTCGAAGTCGAAAACATCAATCGCAACCGGGAAGCTAGAACCCGACAAGAACCTGGACGAAGTGGTTCTGGATAGCGCCATGCAGATCGCGACCCCCGCGTTTGTATCCACGCTGTCGATCTGCATCGTGTTTGCACCCATGTTTCTTCTGTCGGGAGTAGCGCGGTATTTGTTTCTGCCTCTCGCCGAGGCGGTTGTGTTCGCCATGCTGGCCTCTTATTTCCTGTCGCGGACGATTGTTCCCACCATGGCAAAGTATCTGCTGCGGGGACAAGAAGTGGGAGAGCACGCTCGCGTATCACGCAACGTATTCGTCACGACTCCAGCAGACGGTTCGAAGCCGGTTTCGAAGCCTTTCGTGAGAGCTATCACCGGTTGTTGGAGAGCTGCCTCCATCATCAGCGGGCATTCCTAATCATTTTCTTCGCGGCTTGTCTGGGATCGTTGGTGGTGATCGTGCCATGGTTGGGGCAGGATTTCTTTCCCCGCGGTAGACGCCGGGAGTTTCAAGCTTCATATGCGTGGCCCAACCGGCATGCGGATTGAAGACACGGCATTCCTGTGCGATCGGGTCGAGGATTCAATCAGGAAACAGATCCCGCCTGACGAAATGGCGAGCGTGATCGATAACATCGGCCTGCCCTATAGCGGCATCAATCTCTCGTACAGCAACTCCGCGCCGATCGGCACATCTGACGCGGACATCCTGGTTACGCTTTCCGCCAAAGCATCATCCGACTGCGGACTACGTCAGCCAGCTTCGCTTGAGCCTGGCTAAGGAATTTCCGGGCGTGATCGTTCGCCTTCCTGCCCTCCGATATGGTCACGCAAATCCTGAACTTCGGTCTGCCTGCTCCCATCGACATTCAAGTGATCGGTCACGACCTGGAAGGCAACCGGGCATGGGCCAGCCAGTTGATGCAGAAAATTAAGTACGTGCCGGGCGCTGTTGACCTTCGAATCCAGCAGCCGTTCGATGAGCCCTACCTGCATCTCAGAATCGAGCGCACAAAGGCCCAGGAACTCGGCTTCTCGGCGCACGACATCGCTCAAAATCTTCTGGTTTCGCTGAGCGGAAGTTTTCAGACTTCGCCAACCTTCTGGGTCGACCCGAAAAACGGAGTCAGTTATTCAATTGCGACCCAGACCCCGCAATATCGCGCAGACACGCTGCAGGACCTCGTGAATACCCCGGTAACCGGCACCAACCCGACGGCGCCTTCGTCGATCATGGCAAGCCTGGTCTCGACCCAGCGCGGAGCCGGCATGGCCGTCGTGTCGCACTATAACGTTGCGCCGGTCATTGACATTTTCGGTTCGGTGCAAGGACGCGACCTAGGCGGAGTCTGCGCGCGACATCAACAAGATCATCGATTCGGCGCGCAGCCAGCTGCCGCGCGGATCGCGAGTCGTAGTTCGCGGCCAGGTACAGACCATGAGATCTTCCTATACCGGACTGCTCCTGGGTCTCGTGTTCGCGATCATGCTGGACTACCTTCTGATCGTAGTGAATTTCCAGTCGTGGCTTGATCCCTTCATCATGATCTCGGCATTGCCCGCGGCATTGGCCGGAATTGCCTGGTTCCTGTTCATTACGCACACGACTTTGAGCGTTCCGGCGCTGATGGGAACCATCATGTGCATGGGCGTAGCGACGGCAAACAGCATCCTGGTCGTGAGTTTCGCCACAGAACAGATGGCGGAAGGAAAAGATGCGATCGCAGCTGCCCTGCAGGCAGGCTTCACGCGTTTTCGCCCGGTACTGATGACCGCTTTGGCCATGATCATCGGCATGGTTCCGATGGCGCTTGGGGCTCGGAGACGGTGGTGAGCAAAACGCACCCCTGGGACGAGCCGTCATTGGCGGCCTATTTTTGCAACCGTATCCACGCTCTTCTTCGTTCCTACATTCTTCAGCGTGCTGCATGGCGATAAACAAAAACACGCATTCGCTCAAAGATCAACCACTGAATGGAAAGCTTGGTGAATCAATATGACACAAACTCGAACTTCATGAACAAGTCGAGACGGTGAACGACTGCTCTCCGAACCACGAATCCGCGACAGATCGCCCCGACGCTGGCTCGTACCTGCGATCGCTGTGCTGGCCGCGGGGTTGGTGTTGATTGTTGGAATCCGCTCTCGCGTGAAAGCTGGGGCACACGCTGCGGGCTGTGACCGATCAGATGGCCGTGCCTTCGGTTTCCGTTGTGGCGCCCAAGCAAACTGCACCGGCCACGGAAATCATCCTGCCCGGCAACATGCAGCCATTCATCTCCTCTCCTATTTACGCCCGCACCGATGGCTATCTGAAGAAGTGGTACTTCGATATTGGGGCGCATGTGAAGGCGGGAGAGTTGCTCGCCGTCATCCAGACGCCGGAGGTCGATGAGCAATTAGCGCAGGCGCGCAGCACTCTGAATACAGCGCAAGCCAATCTCGAACTTGCCCAGATCACCAGGGATCGGTACCAGTCGCTGTTGACAAAGCATGCCGTCGCCCAGCAGGACGTCGACAACGCTGTTGGCACTTACACCGCCAATAAGGCGATCGTGGATGCGGACATGGCGAATGTTCGCCATTACGAGGCGCTGGTCTCGTTCGAGAAGGTTTATGCGCCATTCGACGGAGTAATCACGGCGCGTAACACCGACATTGGCGACCTTATCAATTCTGGCAGCAACACCGCTCCCAGGACCGACCTCTTCGATATCGCCCAGACGCGCACCTTGCGCGTCTACGTGAATGTTCCTGAGGAATACTCGCAGGGTATTAAACCGGGCCAGACTGCAGCGGATGTCGCTTTGGCAGAATTTCCCGGCAAGAGATTCCCAGGAAAACTGGTGCGCACCTCGGAGGCGATCAACGCGACCACACGCACGCTGCTGGCGGAAGTTGACCTTGATAACCCCGGCGGCAATCTTTTCTCCGGCTCGTATGCGGAAGTGCACTTGAAGATTCCCGCGCAGAATTCGACCTTCCTACTCCCGGTCAGCGCTCTGATCTTTCGAGCCGAGAAGTTGCAGGTTGGTGTGGTGAGAAACGGAAAAGTTGCGATAACCGACGTTACCCCTGGCCACGATTTCGGAGATCAGATCGAGATTGTTGCCGGTCTCAAATCGGATGACCAAGTGGTGTTGAACCCACCCGATTCTCTGGTGTCCGGACAGCAAGTGACAATCGTACAAGCGGCACTGCCGGGAGATCCGCAATGACAATCCCCAATGAATCGTTTGATCCAGTTGACCAGCGCGCATGCGGCAGGTCGCTTATCCCATCCTGATCCTCGCCGGGGCACTGCCTTTCACCGGCTGTGCCGTCGGGCCTAAGTACAGGCAGCCCGCAGTTCCGGTTCCGCCCGCGTATAAAGAGATGGGCAAATTGGAAAACTGCGCAGCCGAACGATCAGAACCTGGGCGGGAACTGGTGGGAGATTTTTCAGGATCCGCAGCTGAATGCTTTGGAGCAGCAGATCAATGTTTCGAACCAGAACCTGAAGGCCGCGGTGGCGCAATACCAGCAATCGCAGAGCGGCTCTGCGCTATGTTCGCGCGGACTATTATCCCACCGTCACCACGGCGCCCTCGCGCCACTCGGCAGAGGTATTCCAACAACCGCCCGCCGCAGAGTTCAATTTTGACGGGATAACTTTCAATGATTTCGTGGTGCCGGTTAACTTTTCTTACCAGGTCAATGCGTGGGGACGAGTGAGCAAGAATGTCGAGTCTTATCGAGAGCAGGCGCAAGCGAGTGCCGCGGATCTGGCGGTAGTGAACCTGAGCATGCATGCGGCTCTGGCGATCGATTACTTTGCTGCCCGAAGTCTGGACGCCGAGGAAAAGTTGCTGCAGGACACAGTCGCGCAGTATGAGCAGGCATTTCAATTGAATGAGGACCGGTACCAAGGCGGACTTGCCTCGGAAGTAGAAGTCGAGCAAGCCCGGACCATATTAGAGACCACGCGGGCCCAGATGGTGGATGTCGGAGTGGCCCGCGCGCAATATGAGCATGCAGTGGCGGTGTTGGTCGGCAAGACGCCGGCGGATTTCACTCTGCCGCCGTTGCCACTCACTACCCCGCCGCCGCCGATTCCGGTCGGCGTTCCCTCGACCCTGCTGGAAAGGCGCCCTGACATTGCTGGCGCCGAGCGCCGCGTGGCTTCGGCAAACGCGCAGGTTGGCCTTGCTAAGACTGCGTATTATCCGCTGGTGAATATCCTGGGTTCGGGCGGCTTCGAGAGCGGAAGTATTACGACTCTGCTTCAGGGACCGAGCGGTCTCTGGGCGGTTGGATCTTCTGCTGTCGTCGACCCTCTTCGATGTAGGCCGCCGGCGCGCTGTGAACGACCAGGCGAAGGCCAGCTATGACTCCTCGGTTGCGTCCTATCGCGAAACCGTACTGACCGCGTTTCAACAAGTGGAAGACAACCTGGCCGCCCTTCGAATTCTGGAGCAGGAAGCAGGAGTTCAGGCTACTGCGGTCGACGCAGCGCAACGATCTCTCAGCCTTTCAAATACGCGCTACGAAGGCGGAGTCACCAGCTATCTCGAAGTCATTACCGCTCAGAATGCCGCACTGGCCGACGAGGTTACAGCCGTGAATATTCTGGGCAGGCGCATGGCGAACGCGGTGCTGTTGATTGAGGCTCTAGGCGGCGGCTGGGATAGCACCAGTCTGCCGCAGCGCCCCGAGTGCTGCGGAAAGCTGGCGCGCACTACCAACTGATCGCCAGTCTCTTGCTCGTGGGGCGTGACTCGACTCTTGCGGTCTTCGGGAGCCACAGTGAATAACCGTCATCACTTCCCGGTCTGTAATGACGCATTGCGAGGCGGCGCGGGTCGAACTATCGAGCGTGTTGACAGCAGGTAAGTTATTGATTCCAAGAACTGCCACAACGGCTAAAAAGGCCTCATCGCCTGATCCATTGTACGTTTATTGTACGAAAATGCTCTCCGCTCTCGAGTCCCGCCCACCCATATAGCGACCGCCGTATCCTTTAGATTCTCCGGGCTCGGCCGAGAAAAACACCCAGCACGCGACATCGTAAGAAGTCTGCGTCTCGCATCATTTGACTGGCCGTGAACCGGTGATGAGGATGTCCACCAGTCTCATGGCGCTTTGCCGCCAGTCAGGACCGGACGCCACGTGGGAGACGCCGATCAGTGCTCGAAGAAGGTCGAATGGCTCAAGATCTCGACGAATGTCGCCGCTCCTGATTGCGCGCTTCACCAAAGAGTCAATCGCTCCCTGGATCTGAGCGCGTGAACCTTCATACAACTTCGAAGGGCCTCCGACGAGCGAATTTAGAGCTGGGCCGATGATCTGCTTGGTCGCGATGTAGTCAACGAACAGCAACATCCAAGCGCGCAAAGCCTCGACCGGAGGAAGGCTTTCAGAGAAGTTCTTTTCGGCTGCGGCGACCCTTTCCACCTCTGTCCGATAGACCGCTTCGATCAGTGCGTCTCGCGTTGGAAAGTGGCGATACAAAGTCCCTGCTCCAACACCTGCCTCTTTAGCGATGTCGTCGAGGCTCGCGTTCGCACCAGACCGGGTAAACGCCGCCTTCGCCACTTCCAGAATACGCTTGCGGTTCCGCTGGGCATCAGTGCGCGGTTTTCGCGGGGCAATCTTCTGGTTCTTGAGGGGCATAAAAAAAAGTTGCAACCGGAGATAGCCTCCGGTTATCTTATCTACTGATTCGGAGACACTCTCCGTTTTAGCTGGAACGCGGCGCCCTGTCAATAGTGGTTCCGACAATCGGTAGCTTCGATCTCAAGCTTCGAGACGTGAGGACATATGAATTCACTCGCTCGTTATAAACCGTCTAAGAATTCCAACCTTGGATGCGCCGACTTCATCCCAACAGCGGAGCGTGAATTGTCGGCATTCTTCCGTGCCGTCACAGCGTTGTTCGGATCAGAACTGGCGGAGCTTTCAGCCGAAGAGTGGCTGCAGGAGTTGATCGAGACCGACGGTCTTCCCGCTTCAGCCCGCGAATGGCGATTGATCACTGCGAAGGCTTCGACTCGGCTGGCAAGTCGAGTGCGCGCTTCCTCCCCGTCAACTGAACCACAAATTGCTTAGGAGAAAAAATATGCGAATCTTTGTTACCGGAGCTACAGGCTTTATTGGAACGGCAATCGTCCGAGAACTGATCGACGCTGGTCACCAGGTGCTCGGCCTCGCGCGCTCCGACGCGGGCGCAAAGTCACTTGTCGCGGCGGGAGCCAATGTCAACGTACATCGCGGGTCGCTCGAAGATCTCGAAAGCCTTCGCAGCGGCGCAACTGCTGCCGACGGAGTGATCCATACCGCTTTCATCCACGATTTCTCAAATTACGGGCCAGCTGCCGAGGCGGATAGGCGCGCCATTGAGACTCTCGGCAAAGCGCTCGCGGGCTCTGATCGCCCGTTGATTGTCACTTCCGGGAGCTTGCTCGCCCAACGCCAGGGTCCGCTCGCAACAGAAGAGGACGCACACGATCCCAACTTCCCCCGCAAGTCGGAAGAGATGGCGCTTGCGCTGGCGGCACGAGGCGTCCACGCATCTGTGCTGCGGCTTCCGCCATCGGTCCACGGCAACGGCGATCACGGCTTTGTGCCACGCCTGATCAGCATCGCACGGGACAAGGGCGTTTCCGCGTTTATAGGCGACGGTCTCAATCGCTGGCCCGCGGTACATCGGCTCGATGCTGCTCATCTCTACCGGCTCGTGCTTGAGAAAGGTAGTGCAGGAGCCACTTATCACGGCGTCGCCGACGAGGGCGTACCGGCTCGAGAGATCGCTCAGGCAATCGGCAGGGGCCTGAACCTACCGGTCGTCAGCAAGTCGCACGAGGAAGCAGCCGATCATTTTGGCTGGATCGCTCGCTTCTTTGGCATCGACGGCCCGGCTTCCAGCGCGCTGACGAAGGAACGGCTGGGATGGCGACCGGTTCAGCCTGGGCTCATTGCCGATCTGAACGCGGAGCACTATTTCGAACACGCCGTGGACGCCGTCCCGTTGAACAGCTAGCGCGTGACCGGACCATGACCGTGACATCGACGTGTCAGTACAAGGAGGAAGAGAATGACGAAAATACTTGAGGCAACTTCATTTGGCGCAACTTCGACCACAGTGGACGTCTTGTCCGGCGTAAATTTGAAGGGCAAACGGGTCCTTGTTACCGGTGTTTCGGCTGGCCTCGGGGTGGAAACGGCGCGCTCTCTGGCCGCCCATCGCGCTCAGGTTGTAGGCGCAGCGCGGGATTTGAACAAGGCGCAGTCTGCAACCGAGCAAGTGCGAAACGACGCTGCAGCCAATGGCGGAAGCTTTGATCTGGTTGAACTCGATCTTGCCAACCTGAAGAGCGTGCGTGCCTGCGCCGACCGGCTGCTGGCGAAAGGCGAAGCGTTCGATGTGGTCATCGCTAATGCCGGAGTGATGGCTACACCGTTCGGCCACACAGCCGATGGCTTCGAAACCCAGTTAGGGACGAATCATCTCGGCCACTTTGTCCTCATCAACCGAATTGCGTCGCTTATTCGCAATGGAGGGCGGCTCATCAACCTTTCTTCTGCCGGTCATCGCTATTCAAACGTAGACTTGGACGATCCCAACTTCGAACGCACGCCTTACGAACCTTTTGTCGCCTACGGCAGATCGAAAACGGCAAACATCCTCTTCGCGGTTGCATTCGATAAACGTCACCGGGATCGCGGGGTGCGCGCCGCGGCTGTTCATCCGGGAGGAATCCGGACCGAGTTGGGTCGCTACGCGGAGCCCGGCCGGATCGAAAAAGTAATCGAAGAAATCAATCGGCAACTCGCCGCGCAAGGTAAAGGGCCTTTTCAATGGAAGTCCATTCCCCAGGGAGCCGCGACTTCCGTATGGGCGTCTGTTGTCGCTCGGGCGGAGGAGATCGGCAGCCAATATTGCGAGAATTGCCACGTGGCAACTATCGTGCCTGAAGACGCTCCGATCACAGCTGTAAGCGAAGGGGTACGCGCATATGCACTCGACCCGCACAGTGCTGAGGCACTCTGGAAGAAAAGCGAAGAACTCGTCGGGGAGTCTTTCTAGCTTTTGTGGATACTGAGAAAATCAACAAGGCTCGGAGAAACGGAATGATTAAACAGACTGATCTCGCCGCTACATTTTTGTTGCCGGGCCGCTCCCGATTACAATATTGTCGCTGACAACGCTGACGCCAGCGGCCTGCTGCAGCCGATCTCGCCCTTCATGAGGACCCCGCAGGCGCGGACGCCGTGCGGCCAATCGTCCTGGCAGTCTCTCGCGCGGTTTGAGATCGGTCACAATCGCTGGTGCGCATCGTTCTGCAAATCGCCTGTACCAAACAGTTAGACCTGCTGCTTTTTCAATTCGCTAAGACGGGGGAATCTTCCCGACTGATACTCAGCAAAGAGCCTGGCAATGTCCTGCTTCGAGTCTCCTATAAATGGACCATAGGAGACGATTGGATCTCCTTGGGGTTGTCCCGCATATAACACCAGCCGCGCTCCGGATTGACCGGCGACTACACGCAACACGCTCGTACCGCTATCAGTCGACCGATCGAGCCAACCGACCTGCCCAGTGTTCAGTTCGGTGTCGCCGATTCGAACCGAACCATCAATGACAAATGCAAAGCCGTTGTAGGATGCAGCTATGTCCAACTCGGCCGAGGCGTGGGGCTCTAAATTGATCTCGACAATCGTGACCGGTACATGGTTTCGCGTGCCTGACTGAAGGCCGGCCGAGGAACCGCTATAAACTCGGATCTCAGCGCCTTTTTCGCGGTGCACCGGAACCTCATTGACATTAATCGTTTGAAAATCCGGAGCAACCCAGCGTTTGTTCTTAGGTAAGGTAAGCCACAGCTGTAACAGGCGTACTTTTCCTTTGGTTCTGACGTCTTCACTGTGAATAATGCCGCTGCCCGCGGTCATCCACTGCACTTCGCCGGCGTTGAGCGTGCCGCCCTCATCGCGGTCAAAGATCGCGCCGTCGAGAATGAGAGTCACGGTTTCAAAACCTGCATGCGGGTGAGGACCACCAACTGGCCGGTCGCCAATGTCAAGATGATCGTCCATCAACAAGATGAAGGGATCGTTCATCTCGAAGTTTTCGGGAGACACGACAGGTGCAGCCAGATGTCCCGGACCGACGAATCCAGGTGCCGCTGGAGGAACGTTAACCACGCGACTGATGCTGCGTTGTTGCGACATGTCTTCTCCTTCCGAAATCAATTCCCCGTTCGTTCAAAAACGGTTACCGAACAGGCGCGTGCGCCATTCGACCTTATCGACGATCATGCACTCAGCACGCAAGTACCGTTCCTCTCATACTGCGACGCAATTTATGCCTGCGTCGCAGCCTTCGCCCTGAAGATCCCCTTGAAGCTTTCGCGGTACTGCAGGAAAACCAGAATCCACAACACGCTCGCGACGAGTGCGGGCGCGATGGTGCCCGGTGACATCGTCAGGTGAAACGCCAGGATGTTGTAGAGCTCCGCAGCCAGCAGTGTCAGCGCAAGTGGCACGAATCGGCCGAAGAGCAGCAACAGCCCACCAAACAACTGACCCGCGAAGAAGAACGCGGCAAAGTGCGATGCGACGATGGCGCCAAAAAACTGTAACGCCAGCGGATTCGTGGGCGGCGGCTGGTGGATAAAGTTGAGAAATCCGTTCAACCCAAAGACCGTAAACATCAGGCCCAGTAAATAGCGAGCAACAATGGAAGTAGTTTTCATAAGTGTCCTCTCCTAGAAGGTCTGCGCGTGCGTCTGCACGGCTTGAAGGTGTGGTGCGAGAAATGTGTTCCGATCCTTCCCCTGGTTCAGCGCGCTGGTCCCACCGGCGGTGAGGAAGGTCGCGTCCGTCACGCCAAGAAAACCAAATACGGACCGCAGATACGGCTCCACGAAATTGAACGAGGCCATCCGCGTCTGGGCGTCGTAGATCCCACCCGTTGCGATGATGAAGGTTGCCTTCTTGCCGGTGATCAGGCCCTTCGGCCCTTTCTCACTGTAGGAAAAGGTCCTGCCCACGCGCGCAATCTGGTCAATCCAAAGCTTGAGAACCGAAGGCACGCCAAAGTTGTGCATCGGAACTCCGATGACATACTCATCCGCCTCCTCCAACTCGGTGAGCAGGGAGTCGGAGAGTGAAAGCAATTCCTTCTGCTGTGGAGTGCGGGCCTGTTCCGGCGTGTAGACGGCACCGACCCATTCCGCATTGATTGGCGGCATGGCCGTTGCGTTGAGGTCGCGGTAAACGACCCTTCCATCCGGGTGCGCCGCCTTCCATTGGGTCACGAACGCAGCGGTTAGTTCACGCGAGACTGACCGGCCGTAGAGCGGGCTGGAATCGATGTGAAGTAGTGTCGACATTGAGAATTCCTCCTGCACGACATATGATGACTAAGCGACGTATGTCGATTCAAAGAAAATAAACAAGTGTCGCTTTGGTCCGTAAAGGGGTATGCTTTCATCAATATAGAAATGGCCCAGCTTCTCCACCCCGAGACAGAAACGACGGATCCGCGCATCCTGCGGAGCCGCCGCATGCTCATGGACGCGCTGGCCAGACTGTTAATTAAGAAGGAGTTCGAAGACGTCTCTGTGCAGGAGATCGCAGACGAGGCAACCTTGAACCGGGCCACCTTTTACCTGCATTATGCCGACAAGAATGCGTTGTTGCAGGCCATGACCGAATCCCGTTTCCGCGAACTGATCGAGCGCCGCGCTATCAGCTTTACCGACTGCAAGGGAGCATTGCGCGCCATTGCACTCGGCGTCTGCGACTATCTTGTGGAGAGCACAGGCTGTCCCACTCAGTTGTCGCGGATGGCGCTCGAAGGCTCGATCATTCCTATTGTTGAGGATATGTTCAAGGAAGGACTTGTCCATCATGGGATGGCTCCAGCTGAGGACGCGTCGCTCCCAGCGACCACCGCTGCCTGGGCGGTTTTTGGAGCCGCACGCCGTTGGTTCCAGACTCTCAATCGCATGCCCGCGGAAGAGATGGCAGCCAGGATTGAAACTATGGTGAGCCCGATACTTTTCGGTGTCTCTCAATAGCCCGCGACGTGCGTGACAATGACCTTGATTTGACCCTTAACTTCATCGCGCGGAGAACAGCGTGATTTCCTTCACTTGCATCTGGAATCCCCTCCGTTCATTATCTCCAGCTCAAAAGCGATACGTTATCCACGGCGATATGTGGCTCACGCAAGTAGAAAGGGTGCATGGCTTACCTACGCGTTAGAAATCCTGTACGGTTGGGCGGATGACCATCTCATCGACTTCCACCTCGTCCGGTCGCTCGATTGCAGAAGCGATCGCTCTCGGCGAACTGACAATTCTCACGCCAAATCCACGACTCGCCTCGATCACGAAGTAATTGTGATTAACCCTGACTCGCGGAATGGAGCCATGACGTCTCCGCAGGAATTTAGATGTGAGGTAGTGGACTCATTACTACCACTGGTTCGGCGAAGAACTCGCCTCTGCACTCGGTAGCAAGGATGCTTTCTCGGGGTTTGGGAAGGTCCCGTATTTGCTTAGTTGTCGCGCTGATAGGCGTCGAGTTTTCTGTCGCTGCCTTCGTAAACCCCGCCGCATGGCGACTTGAACCGAAACACAGTAACGCGGTTGAAGATGCTTGACCGCTTTGCATTCGTCATTGGGAGAGCGATGCCCGTTTTGGTATCGAGTCTGTACCTTAATACTCGGTATTCAGATCTCGCTTCATTGGCACGAGTCGGGGATCGGACTCCTGCCCACGGCGGATGCGATCTGGGTCCTTACTTCGATGGCACCGACCTTTTCCTCGCTCCATTGAATGCGGTGTGGCAGAAGATGTTGCCGATTGGCAACGGATACATCGAATCCGGAACAAGAAACATCGTGTGCGGATCGCCGCTCTCGCCATCGCAGCGGTCCTATTCACAGAGGTGGTTTTGGAGTCAAATCAGTACGGAGAGCACCCCCGGACGGATCGCCGATGGTACTAGGTCTCGGGGCGATGCTGCTACCTTTTTTCCATGAAGCTGCCCTTACTTGCCTCGGGCGCCCGGTTCAGCGATCCGCAGGATCGTTCTCCGACGCTCAGCTTGTTCGTGCTCCAACCGGGTTGCAATGTCCAGTTGTTCGGTCGACTCCTGCTTGCGGCCTAAGCGTGCCAACGTTAGCCCCAGATAATAGTGCGCTTCCCGCAGCGAGGCGTCGCCGGCCACTGCGTTCTGCAACATCGCAACAGCGTCTGGATAGTGTTTCTGTTCGAATTCAATTCTTCCGAGCGCCGTCAACGCGGCCGCGTTCTTGGGTTCACGGTCGAGCGCGTGGTCTAGGTTCCGTCTGGCTGCGTCGTAATCTCCCGACTCCAGGTCAAGAAGCCCAAGGCGGTAGTAAGCCTCGGTTTGCGCTGGGGCAATGAAGATTGACCGCTCGAATTCGTCGCGAGCTTCCTTTGAACGTTCCAGTGCGGCGAGAGTCATGCCCAAGGCACAATAACCCGATGGGTCATTTGGGCGCATTTTGACATAGTCAGCAAACTCGATCCGTGCGTCCTCGAATTTCGATTGTTCCATGAGCGCTCGCCCCAGATTGTAAACAGCGAGAGCGTCATGGGCGCGCAGCTTCAATGTTCTGCGAAACGCTTCAGCCGCATCTTCATGCAGCGAAAGTTGCAGGGCGACCATTCCGAATTGGTATTGAATGTCTGGATCAATCGGAGCGTATTTGCGGGCGTCTTTGAGCGCGCGCAACGCCTCGTCCCAGTTTCCCGATGCAGAGGCCGTTTGGGCCTGTTCCTGCAAGGTGTGAATCAGAGCACCGACCGCGTCAGTCCTATGAGGATCGAGCCGTAGTGCCTCCCGTAACTCTCGAATGGCATCCTCTGTTCGTGCCAACTTGATGTACACGAGTCCGAGGTGGGAATGGGCGGGCGCGAAGTCAGGTTTCCTTCGGACTGCTTGAGAAAAAAGATCCTCCGCCTGAGTTTCCTGATGCTGAAGAACCCGTACCACCCCCAGAAGATCGAGAGCGCGGTATTCCCCTGGCTCCGCCTGAAGCACGGATTGCAGTTCCTTCTCTGCTGCATCGAGTTGCCCTGCGGAAATCTCTTTGGCGGCCTTTTGCAGGAGTAACGCTGCGGATTGCGGACTTGCACCCTGCGCTGCCAAAGAGGTTCGAGCGAACCAGAATGCGGCGGCAAGCAACAAAATTCTGCATGGGGTAATGGCAGCGCGCACTAGTGACTCACCTTACTGGAGTTCTCGATCGATTCGGTGATGGTCAGGATTGTATCTGCCCGTTGATTGGTCAACATTTGACGAATACCGCTTGGCCAGCGAATCTCGATTTCACGGATGGAGTCCGCATTCCCCAACCCGAAGTGCAGGCGCTTGTCGCTCGATGATTGATAGCTGCCGGTGGTCGTAACCGTCGAATATTGTTCTCCTGCGGAAGTAAGCAATCGCACTTGAGCGCCTATCGCATCGCGATTGCTTTTCACGCCCACCAGGTTGAGAGTGACCCAGTGATTCGTGGTCGCGGTCTTATTCAGAAGAACCCAGGCCGGACCATCATTCGAACTGACGATGGCGTCCAGCCTTCCGTCGTTATCAATGTCGCCAATCGCCAGGGCTCGCGCAGCCCAAGCCTGGTGGAATACATCTCCCGAAGAAGCTGATACGTTCTCGAATCTCTTCCCTTGATCGTTTCGCAACAGCGATGGGGGTTCGCGATAATGTAAGTTGGGCGCGCTGATCTCGATGGTGTCCATGACGTGCGATTGCACGATCAGCAGATCCTTCCAGCCGTCGTTATCGTAATCCAGGAAGCGTACCCCCCACCCCGAATGCAGCAAAGAAATGGCTGACAAACCTTTTGCGGAACTGGAGTAGTCGAACGTGCCGTCTTTTTCGTTGGTGAAGAGTGCAAATCTCTGATTCGCCAAATCCGTAATGATGATGTCTGGCCAGCCGTCGTTGTTATAGTCTGCGAAATCCACACCCATTCCCGAGAAAGTATTGCCGCCGCCGTCGAGTCCTGCCCCCGACGTCAGTCCAACTTCTTCAAATGTCCCATCACCGCGATTGTGAAATAGATACTGTTGCATCGCGTCATTCGCGATCAGAATATCCATCCAACCATCGCGATCGTAGTCCGCAATCGCGACTCCGAGTCCCTTGCCCGGCTTGCCGATCCCGGCGCGATGCGCGACTTCGCTGAATTTTCCGCCGCCGTCGTTGTGAAACAACAGCACCGATTCCGGCTTGAACAGGTCGGGATGGCAGTACGATCGGAAGCCTGTCTTTCCTGCATCTCCGCAAAAGATGTCATCGAAATCCCACTGCATGTAGCGGGCAACGATCAGGTCGAGGCGTCCGTCATTGTCGTAGTCCACCCAGGCCGCGCTGGTCATCCATCCGGACCCCGCAACGCCCGCAGCATCCGTTACATCGGTGAACGTCCCGTTTCCATTGTTGTGATAGAGCGTGCCTCGGCCATAGCCAGCGACATAAAGATCCTCAAATCCATCGTTGTCGTAGTCGCCCACGGCAACGCCGGTGGAATATCCGACTCCAGCGAGGCCGGACTTTTGCGTGACATCCTTGAAAGATCCATCGGGTTTCTGATGGTACAGGCGGTTCCAATATTTCGGACCCGTCTTCTTCGGGATGGCGCCTCTCGGTGTCGGATCGTTGATGGGCGCGCCATTGGCAAGGAAGATGTCGAGACGACCGTCGTTGTCGTAGTCGAAGAGCGCGACTCCCGAACCCATTGTCTCGAGGAGATATTTCTTAGTCGTCGGAGACGCCTGCTGACGGAACTGAACGCCCAACTTCTGAGTGGCATCAGTGAAATGGCCGGGCACTGTCTGGCCATGGAGCGCCATGCCCCAGGTGATCGCCAAGACAACGACGATGAAGGCGCGAATCGCGAGTGAGTTCTTGCCGAGAAGAGAGCCGCGTTGTGTCATCGTAAAGCAGCGAGGAGCGTCACTTTAGGTTCCACTCTTGTCGACCCGAATTCAAGCGCTCCTACTTGACTGGTCCCAGGTTTTGTTTCGCGAGAAATTGAAAGATGGCCGCATACGCTTTGCGGTTTTCTTCATCCGAGAACTGGCCGTGGCCGCCGCCCTTGATCGTGATTAATTGATTTCGCACTCCGGCCTTATCGAGAGCCTGCTGCAATCGCAGTGCATGGCTGTAGGGTACAACGTCGTCGGCGTCCCCGTGTACGCTAATAATTGCGGGACTATCGCCGCGTACATAACTAAGCGGCGAAACTCGCCGCGCCACCTCCTCCTTGTTTACCGAACTCCCGAGCCAGGCGATGGCGTAGGTTTTTCTGTTCGGACCCGAAAGCAGATCCGTAACATCGGTAATGCCGTACCAATTCACGATAGCGGCAATCTTCGGCTCAGCCTCGCTCTTATCTCCGGGACAGTTCGTATCGAGGCCATCGCTTTCTTTGAGCAGTCCGGTCGTAAGGGAAAGATGGCCGCCCGCCGAGTGCCCCGTCACCACAAGTCGCCTAAGATCGATGTGATAATCCTTGGCGTTGCGTGCGATCCACCGCAAGGCGCATCGGCAATCCTCTACTGCCCCTGGAGCCTTTGACGTGCCGGCCATGCGGTATTCAACATTTACCGCCGCCCAACCCATCTGCAGATAGGGCAATGTTTCGAGGACCGCGCCGGACTTGTCGCCGAAAACCCATCCGCCGCCGTGAATATAGATCACGGTCGGCACCGGGCTGGTCGCATTATGCGGATAGATCACGTCCAGCTTATTTTCGTGCCCGTTCTCCACTCCATAGACCACGTCTGGGTGAATCCAATATCGATTGCCGGCGTCGAGCGCGAAGGTAGAGGAATCTTGAGCGGAGAGGAGTGGGGTCAACCATCCAAGAATCGAGAGCAGCAGAGTCAGGCGAAGTTTCATAGGGCACTTTCCATGACGCGGCAACCCAGAACTCTTTGTATTTGGTGAATGATCACGGTTCAAAGTGCTGCCACAACTCGCGAAATCGGGCCGGGTCAGAGACCCACTGAATCGACTCGGGGTCGCGGCGGAGATTCTCGTAGATTGGTCTTTCCGATGAAAGCCCTAGCTCCGGATAAGCCCTCGCCTTTCGGTGCTGGAGTTTGGAGGCCGAATAATTCTGATTTGCCTTCCACGTGATCTCGCCGCTGGCAACCAGCTGAGGGAACCACGCCAGCCCTCGGTGAGCGCGCATTTGCGTGTAATCGAAGCCGTATTGGCGATCACACCACGCCCCGAAGATGAGAGGAGCAGCGCTGTCGGCATTCACTACGTAGTGAGACCAGGCTGGGGGCATGACTACTTTCTGTCCGGGACCAGCTTCGATGGCAAAACATCGGCCGGGATCGTCGCCTGACTTCTCTTGCGCGTAGATGATTGCCTTTCCTTCCCAGATCTCAAACAGTTCGGGCGCCGACCAGCCACTATGTGGAGAAATGGCATGAACATGCCCCTGACTGCGGACTGGTTCGTCGCCCAGCCTGCCGCCGGCATACATCACAACGCCGAACAGCAACATCCGACGCTGAAGTTCTTCGCGATCTTCGTTTCGCCCGACATCCATGGCGATCGCATAGACCGGGTCAGGGCCGGCGCAGCGCGGATCGCACAGGCTGGGACGGATGGCATCGAGCGAGCGATGCTCGGGCTGTGGGCCGAAGACCCCGTGCCCGAAGCCAAAGCCCATGGGATCTCGGCGAAACTGGATATCGAGGCCGGGCTCGAACTGCACTGGCCCGGGAGAGTCGACACTGCCGTGAGTCACCGGTCGCTCCTGACCAGTTGTGCTTTTTGTTGCACGTTAAGCATGCGTGCGCCGAGTCCCTGCTTGCGAATGGCTTCATAATCATGTCCCGCATCGCTGGGCCAGCAGGCCACAAATCGCAGCGGCCCAGGGCCGGTATTCGCTACTCGATGAGCGGTGAAGGGCGGAATGAAGTGTAGAGTTCCGGGAGACATGACTTCCATCCACGTTTCGCGAGTCTCACTCATGAGGATGAGCGCGCCCTCGCCTTCGATCGTGCCATAGAACTCGGTGCGATCGCGTTTGTGATGGAAGTGTCCGTGGGTCATGAAGTATTCGGATCCGACCTGCCCGGGCTCAACTATCGTGGATCCCCAAAACTGCCCGCCCTCAGTGCCTTCGGCCACGGGACACCATGCCTGCACCCGGTAAACCACGGTGCTGGGATCCATAGCGCAGCGTGCGGCTTCGTCGAGGAAGATGTTTTCCAATTGTCCGAGGGTCTTCACGCTCTCGCGGAGTTGCCCATTGCCGATCAGCAGCCCCGTTCCCCAATCCACTCTCATCGCGTGTGAGTCCTGGCCTGTGTGCATGGCTTAGTGAGATGTTGGCAAAGATAGCGTTACCACCACGGGGCGGTAGAGATTCATATTGTCGGTGACATCGCTGGCCACCGTGGAGTTGCAGGCGTACGTGAAAAAGAGCTGTCCTGCGCTTTCGAATTCCGTGTGCTCCTTGGCCGCATAGCAAAAGATGTTTGGAGTGTAATTCACGTTGCCGGACTGCATCTCGGGATAGCCGTACAGGTTCTCAGTCGGTCCCCAGGGGCCGGTCATCGCGGACGAGACGGCATACTGAGCCTGATTGCCGAGCCCGAGAGGGTACACGGCAATCCATTGGTTGGTCGAAGCATGGTAGCGGACAGTCATCTCCGTCGCCCCAGGATTGATCACCACGGCATTGTCCGATGGCAAGGCGGTGTCGGTGTCTGACCAACTGCTCCAGTTCGAGTTGGTCGTGAAGTATTCCCAACTGGTATTTCCCGCCCGCCCCGCGCTGCTCAACTGGTCCAGAGGCAAACGGAGAAGCGCCATGTATGGCGGATTCGACGAACTCGCGGCGGGGATTACGGTAAAGAAATACGCATAACTCGCCCCCTGAGGATTCGACGGATCAGGATTGCCGTTCGGGCCCTCCCCCACAACGATCGACGCTCCCGGAACGGCCGTTCCGCCCGTATTCAGCACCTGATAAGTGATCAACCACTGACTGGGCGGCGCCGTGTAATTGGAGATGCTCGCCAGTTGTGCGCCGCTGTAAGCAAATCCAAATGCTCCGCCGCTGCCGGTGGCGTGCATCTGCATCAGGGCAAGGTAAAGCGTTCCGTTATAGATAAATCCGTCCATCGGCCAGAACCAGTCGGTGCTCGATCCCGGAACCGAAAACACTGGGCCCTGATTGGATGTGTTCATCCCCGTCCAGTAGTACTGATAATCGCAGCTTTGACCGGAGCAGGTGGAAATCGCAACGGAGTTGTGGATGAAGCCGTTCGATTGCGTGCGACTGGTTGCGGTTGCCGCACCTACGAATGTATCCGCGAATATCCACAGGCTCGTTCCGTTCCCCAGCGGAACCGATACGCGCCGTCGGCTCCCAGCCAGCCTTGCTGGCAAGGAAAATACGCTGCAGACGCGCACTCGGCAGGGGGCGGCGGGGGCACCGAGACTGTGTGTGAACTGCCACTGCAGGAAAGCAAGAACCCTGACAGCACAAACTGGCTAAGAACTGCTACTACTTGCCCGGTCTTCATCGTTGTATCCCTGGCCTAACTTCCCAGCGTCCCGGTTCGTTGAAGTGAGTTCAGAGTCCCGCCCCTTTCATGGAGGGCCCCAAGAGGGCGACAGCGTTTGAGTGTCTGCCGCCGATACGTATCCAGCCAGATCAGAACGTGATCTTCAGCGAGAATTGCTCCTGTCGCGCGGTTCCCGTACCTACCAACGCGCCGTTCAGCGAACTGGCGATGGTTTCTCCAACCCGGCCAAAGTTCGTATTCGGAGTGCATTGAGCCGGTGTCGGGGGCGCCGCTCCAGTTATGGCCGAGCAAATCGCGCTATCTGGATTAGCAAAATTTGGGTGGTTCAGGATATTGAAGAAGTCGGCACGGAATTGTACGGTGACCTTCTCCCCAACTGGAAAGTTTTTCATGGCGGACAAATCCCATTGGAAAAATCCTGGACCGCGAAGACTGTTGCGTCCCACGTCTCCCAACCCTTGCCCCGGCGTTCCATCAAAGGTTGGATTTGGAGCGAACGCCTGATAGTTATAGCTGTGCGCCGGCCAGGAAAAACCGGGGAGCTTCACTGCCTGGCCGGTGTAGTCGGGTCGGACCGACAAGCCAAAGATTCCACCTCCGGTCAGTGTGGGGTTGAATACTACTCCAGAGCGAGCCTGAACAATACTTGACGCCTGCCAACCACCGAGCACGGCCCTCATCAGGGACTTGGACTGTGTCAATTCGGGTAGACTGTAGACAAGGCTACCGGTCGCATTGTGCCGTATATCCCAATCACCGTTGCCACGGTCGAAGTTGGGATTAGTTGGGTTCGAAAAAGAATTGAATACATTGACGAGATCGTCAATTTCATGCGACCAGGTGTAGTTCACCTCCGCAGTCAACTTGCCCGCAGTCCGTCGCAGTTGCGCCTGCAACGCGTGATAGCTGGAATTGAGCTCATCGGCATCATAGCTCTCATTCGCGAAGCCGGAGTATGGCCGCCCGGACTGCGTTAGCACATTGGCTGGATTGAGGTTGATGGCCGAGAAATCTATTCCCGACTGCATATGATGGTCCTCGTTCCCGGTATAGTTCACGCTCAGAACCGTCTGCGGCGCAACCTCCTGCTGAATGCCAAAGAGCCAATTTGTGGAATACGGATCTTTCGGATGCTGCGGGAAGATGCTGACATTCTGGGTTCCAGCGGGCAGCGGCGGATTAGGCGACGGATAGGCGATCGACGCCTGGAATACATTTACCGTGTAGCTCTGATAGGCAGGTATGTTGCTCACTAACCCATAGCCGAAATGCATGGGGTTGTAGAACATTCCGGCGTAGGCATGGATAACGGTTTTTCCTTTGCCAATAGGGTCGTAGGACAAACCGATACGAGGTGCAAAATCCTTTCCCGGTGCATTGTAGGGTGCTTGCGTAGCCGGCAGAAACGATTGCGACGCAAAATCAAAATTCTGCATCGTGTTATTGTTCTCGCGCCAAACCGTGTTGTAGTCATAGCGAAGACCAAGGTTAACCGTCAATCTTCGGTTCACACGCCAGTCATCCTGAACATAAAAGTCCCAATTGGAATCTCTGACGCCAACAAATCCAGGAAAACCGATCTTTTGCAAAACAAAAGGATTGTCGTTTTCGAAGTCTGAGAAACTGCCGAAGGAGTAGTTCTGTTCTGGCCTCAGAAACTCATTCAACCGGTAAACGCGAACCTGCGTTCCGAACCGCAACGAGTGGCTTCCCGCGGTTTTCGTAAGGTTGTCAAATACTTCGAACGTGGTGAACGCGTTGATTTGGTTGAACGCGTTCGGCGTTGGCAACGCGCCCAGATTCGTAAAAAAGCCACTAAAGGCAGTCAACGGTTGCGGAGTGTCGGAATTGGTGTCGGAATAGAAACGGCTTGTCGCCACACTAAATTCATTGAGCAGGGTGGGCGTGAACGGGTGGGTCTCATCAAATTTGCCGAGTTGTTGACGCAGATAGAGTGGCGTTTGCTGACCCACGTTCAAGCCGATCGTCTGGTTCGTCAGTGAGTCATCGATGTTATAACGGAAAAATGTTCGATCCCTATCCGTAATGTTGAAGTCAACTCGAATGGCTCCGCTATCTTCGCGCAGAGTCGTGGGCAGAACTGCGGGGTCGTAAATCAATTGGCCGTTGTCTCCGGTGCACCCAGCACGACTGCGGCGGCGGATTGCCGGCGCAGTTCGCAGGAATAGGGGCCATCAGTGCCAAAACAGGCTGCATCGCCGCTACCATCTGCGAACGCACGACCTCGCTGGGAATCTCATAGAGAGAATTAACGGCCGTGGTGCGCTGGCGGATGCCTTCGTAATTCGCAAAAAAGAAAAGCTTGTTCTTGATGAGCGCTCCGCCGAGATTGCCGCCGAACTGGTTCATCCGCAACGGAACCTTCGGGTTCGAGAGTGAGTTCGCAAAATAGTCATTCGCGTCGAGCGCATCATTGCGGAAGAATTCGAACAATGCCCCGTGATAGCTGTTCGTGCCCCCCTTAGTGATGATATTCATTTGAGGTCCGAGCGAGTGGCCAACCTCAGCGCTGTAGCCGCTATTGGCGAAGTCAATTTCTTGAACGCTGTCTACACTGCCATGCTGTAGGCGGGACTGCCTCGCTACCTTCTGTCGAATCAAAACCATTGACGTCCCCGCGATTTGCATTCGACCCGTCCACTGTCACATTCAACCCGGTGAAGAAATTCTCTTGTCCGTTTACGCTGCCCTGAAAAAATCCAATGGAATTCACTGATCCAGGGGCGATTTCGAGAAAATCCATGACATCTCTGCCATTTGTTGGCAAATTCTCGATCTGCTGGGCGTAAAGTGTGGTGCCCGCCGTGCTCGAGTTCGTGTCGACAGTCGTACCCGTACCGGTCACCACAACGGTTTCCTGGATTGCCTGGACGCTGAGCGCGAGATTCACGCGCACTGTTGCGCCGACGTTCAGCATGATCGGCTGGCTTCTCGCCTCGTTGAATTTGCTCGCCTTCGCCGACACCACGTAATTCCCAGACAGCAATGCGGGAACCGTGAAATTGCCTGCACTATCTGTTGTCGCGGTCTTTTGGAAGGAGGTTCCCGTATTCGTCATCGTGACTGTGGCGTTCGCCACGGCGGCCCCGGACTGGTCCGATACGACTCCGATGATGGTCCCAGTATCAAATTGCGCGCTCGCGAAGACCGACGCGGAAACAATTAGTGCGATTGCCAAAAACATACGACGCAAAGGAAGGGGGAATGAGAAGTCCGGCATGGGGCGCCTCTTTCTGTTTCTTCAGGTAAAGTCTCGGCTTCTTGGCCTCAACAGGCGGATAGTAGCTCTAGTCTTTGACCGTAGTCAACCATTTTATCTTGCTTTTATATCTAAAACGATAGTTGCTAGTTACGTTTCAGGTCAAAAGGGAATATCAGCCCCGTGCCCCGTCTCCCTGAGCAGTGCGGGAAATGGGCCTAAAATCAGTCCGAATGAGAGCGAAATCAACCGGGAAGACAGAGGACGCTCACCGCCAGAAAGCCGTCCACTTCGAAACTTTGGGGTCAACTGCCACGGTCTTTTGGTTGGCAACAACGGTTGCACTCACCACGCGATCGAATGGCTGGCCGGTGATGATCGCCGGAATCTGGACGTGCTCCGGCAGTTTCGCGCCAGCCAGAGCAAAATCGAGTTTCCAGCCTTTTTTGTCCCCAAGAGGTTCGAGTCGCAAACTAACGCGCCCGAATCGGGTCGGACTATTTTCCAGGGCGAATACTTTCCGTTCGAGATTCGAAGTGGCTCCGGCCAGGAGGCGCAAGCTCGTGCCATCTTCGAGAAGCAGCATATGCCGGAGGTAGCGGACGCACTCGGCGCTTGCCCAGTTGTGCGGCATGTCTCCCCAATCCTGTCCGACGAGAGCCTGCTGCAGAGCCTGCTCTTCCCGCCAGCAATAGAGCGGCGAGGCGTGATTTAGAAATCCTCGAAATGTTCGGTCAGCCCAATCCGAGAGTCCTGCCCAAAGATAAACGTGAGCCGCAAAAGATGCGTTGTAGTTCCAAATGCTTTCGTGCCACAGCCACCCGGTTTCGGCAGGAACGTCTTCTTTTGTGGACGCCTGCAAGAGCGCAATGTGGCCCTGCACGATGGGATCACTGCGGTCGAAGACGAGGCCTGGAAAAATCGCGTGCGACAGAGCCCACTGCGCAGTTTGCGGACGTGGACGTTGCCACGGATCGGGATCGCGCCACGATGGGTCGTCATGCGCGAGCATCGGAAGATATTCAAATCCGTGCGGATGTCGGACCATCTCCAGTTTCGCGGCTGCCAGGAAAGCGGCGTGAAGTTGCTGATACAAGGTTCGGCCTGAGGCCAGATCGATGCCGAGTTGATCGGCGGCGTCGGTGACGGCTTTCAATCCGGCGAGCGCCCACACGGTATTGGTGAATTCCGAGCGCACTCCGCCGATTCCACCGTCTGCGAAACCGGGTGCGAGCAGACCATAACGGCCATTTGTGCTGTCGCCCGCACGGGCCTGAGTGCGGAGCTGCACCAGAAAGTCGATTGCCCGGCGAACGTTCGGTTCCAGATCTTTGAATAATTGCCAATCCTGCTTCAGTTCGCATTGCCGGGCCAGGGTGAACATCGCGATGGCAGTGTCCTTCCAGTGTTCCCCGCCTCCTCCCGCGACCACCTGCCCCGAAGGCAACTGCTTGTTCCACTCGGACAGCAGGCCTTCATCCGCTTCCTTGTCGTAGCCGAGATAGCGCGCGGCTTCGAGCAGGAAATTGCCGTCCACGATCCATAGATTGCGGTACAAAGTCGGCCCAACTTCGAATACCAGCCGGTTGTCTTTCAGTTCGCGGGCTTGCTGAATGTTTCGTGCACACGCGAGAAGGAACTCGCCGGACCTTGCCGGATAGCTCCAGGCAACGCTGCCAAATGGTTTCCACTGTTTCCAGAACGCGCGGGATTCCTCCAGCAGCGCGTCCGGTTGCTGCATCATTTCCCCGACGAGTTCGGCCGTCTGATTCTCCAGCGGAAAGCGAACGAAATAGCGCAGCGGTTGGTCGGGTTCGGCTTCTCCATGCGGCAGAAAGAGCGAGTACCCGGCCTCCTGCCACATCATCGCGAAGTCGGAAGTAGGCCCAATCTTTGCGGCCAGCAAGAAAGGATGGTTCGAGTCCGCATCGTTGATCACGACCGTCGGCGGACCAGTCATCTGCTTCAGAGTCCGGCACGTGCGAATATGCAGACGAGGAATCGCCGCAACGGAACCACCTCTAGGCAGGATGGAAAGCAACACATTGTCCACCCGCCCCTCGCTTCCATGGCGCGTCGCGAACGCTGTGAGTTCGAGAGTAGCCGTCGGCCGTTCGATCAGCGTGTGCACGATGGCGATGTGCGGCGCTTCCAGCCATTGCCGGACGACGTGATCGTCCTGCATCCCTGCCAAAGAGAACGTACAGATGGTCCCAAAATCCTCGACCCCGGTGAGCGATCCTTTGCCGAAGTCGTAGCGCAGGTCTCCGATTTGACCGACCAGGCTCTTGTGGGGATCATCTGGGAAACAAATCGTGCTCTGCCAGAGACGAGGCGAGTAGCGGAAGTCCACCGCGGTGGGATTTTTTGCGTCCTCCGCCAGCGCGCCAAGCGCCAGATTGGCATGGGCAACCGTCGCGGCTGCGGCGCCGGAAACCAAACATCCTTCGAGGAAACTCCTGCGATTGAAGTGCACGGCTATTTGCTCCAGGACTCTTGAATCTGCTCGAGCGTTCGACCTTTCGTTTCCGGAACAGCTTCCAGACGAAAATGAAACAGAGCAAGGAGAACGCGGCGAAGATGGCGAACGTCCCCCAAAGCTTCACCGTCTTCACCGAGTGTCAGGAATGTAAATGTGACCAGCAGTGCTCCCGACCAGAGAGTACCGACGTCGCGATCGAGGCCGCGCGACCTCGCACCCTTGTTGGAAAAATCTCAGAGATGATCAGCCAGGGGCCGGGTCCCATGCCAAGAGCGAAGAAAGCCGACATAACAGCAGGATGCTCGACCAGCATCACTGCGGCGAGATGCCGCTCAACATTAAACCAATCACCAGAAATGGGAGCGCGATCGCCATCCCTCCGCTCGCGATCAGCAAAATCGCCCGCCGCCCCAGCGATCCAGAAAGCTCATGGCCACAATTGTGAACAAGCAATTCACCGTCGCAATGATCGACATTTGCGCTCAGCGCCATACTCGTCAGATTGGCCAGGGAAGTGCTCGCTGACGATGATCGACCCGTAGTAGAGCACGGCGTTGACTCCGGTAATCTGCGAGAACAGCGCCAGCAACATTCCAATCGCGAGCGCCTGCGCATGTTCGGCGAAAAAGCTTCGCTCCATGAGCCTTGCTCCTCCGCGGCGGCCTGTTCGACAGCCTGCATCTGTTCCGCCGCGCGCGCGTTCGCCGATAATTCGCGCCAGAATGCGTTCCCGGCTTCGATCGCGGCGTCCTACGCGTGATCAACCAGCGGGGACTCTCGGGAATCAGCAAGCAATCCCAAATAGAAACACGATTGATGGAACTGCCGCGGCGGCCCAACATCCAACGCCAACTGCTCTCTCCCAGGCGAGCGACACTGCCAATCGACCAGATAAGCCAGAGAGAATGCCAGCCACGATCGCCCAATTGATTTAACGAGACTAAGCGCTCCTCGATTTCTCGAAGGCGCAATCTCCGCGATATAGACGGGCGTGAGCACGGAAGCCAGTCCGATCGCCAGCCCGTTCACGAGCCGCGCGACAGAGAACAGAGCGACTGTGCTAGCTAGCGCCGCGCCGAAGGACGAAACAGCAAACAAAATGCCGAAACAATCAGCGATCGCTGCCGGCCGTAGCGGTCGCCAATGATACTTGCGCACGGCCGCGCCGAGCAGAGCTCCTACAAGCAGCGAGCTGGCCGCGATCTCAGTCTGCAGATCGAAAGGCGCGAATTGGCGGCGGAGTAGAAGCAGGACTCCATTGATGACGGCAGTGTCGAAACCAAAAGCAAGCCGGAAATCGCAGTGGTTGTCGCCAGGAGCACGATGTAGCCCAACGAGTGTGCTTCCGCTTCACCGACCTCAGCATGAACAGTTGCGGCCGGAACGTGCACGCATGCTCCTCCAAACGTCTGTACTTGAGATCACGCTGAACTCAGGTAGGACAATCCTGAAGTCACGTGCAAGCTCACATCTGTCCCGACCGCACGAAGGCCTTCATCGTCCCGCATCTTCATCCCTTCGGATTCGCCGCTAGGGCCGAATCGTGTACGCGCCCACTGCCGCAGGAACGATGAAAGTCTCGGCATAGTGCACATGAAACGGATCGAAAGCGCCACTCGGACTTTCGACGATCGCCTCTCGGCCCTCCACGAGATTCAAGACGTTGACGGTGCCGCGCGTGTCGTGTGGCAGTGTTATCCGTGAACCAATGCCGGCGCGTCTCAATGAACTCCAGCTCGTGCAGGCCCGTCCGCTCCTCGGTCCAACCTGTGCCGATTGCCCACAATCTGCGACCCGGTTGATCAGGTTCTTTCTTGACCCACTCCGTGTCGCGCTCCCACGCGATGTTGGCGATGTCCATGATCAAGATGAATCGGCCGCGGCACGCCGTTCAGGTCCAAGCCGCCCCCAATCCCACAGCTTGAATGTGAAGATGTATGGAGTCGCGCTGATCTCCAGCACCATGCTGTTCTTCGCCGGAGCAGTGAATCGTGCCCGCAGGAATCAGGAAGTGATCGTGCTTTTCAGCAGGAAATTGGTTGACGTAGCGGTCCGCGGGAAAGGAGGCTCCGCCGCTTTGCGCGAGCCGCAGTTCGCGGACCATGGCCTCGCGATCGATGCCCGTCCTTCAGGCCAAGATAGACGCACGCCATCACTCGCCAGCATCCAGCATGTAGTAGCTTTCATCCTGTGTGTAGTGCCATGCCGAACTGCTGGCGAATGTATTCGGTGCGCGGGTGGACCTGCAACGAAAGGTTCCCGCCGCCCATCGTGTCCAGGAAGTCGAAACGGATCGGAAACTCGGCGCCGAATCGGCGTGTAAATGCAGTCTCCGAGCAATTCGCGCGGATGGGAGAATAGTCAGGTCGATGGCCGGCAGTTCAATCCGCACGATCACCGAATCCCAACAGCAGGCTGTTCTCCTCGGGGACGCAATCGAAGCACCAGGCATGGTTCGGCACGTCGTGCGGAAGGTCGCACACTTCCTCCATCCAATGCCCGCCCCAAGGTCCGGGATCGAAATAGGGCACGACTCGGAACGGCGGCACGCGAAATTTTCTTCAAGCCCTCGTCGCACTCGCGCGGCCGCTCACCATCTTGGGTGTCGAGCCATTCGTGTCGAGGTAGAAGTCGATTCTGGGTAGCAGTTCCCTCTTGAGTCGGTCCGCCGCGCGCCAATCGACAAAGAACGATCTCTTATATTTCAGGCTCGGGCTCTCATTGATATTGTCGCTCCCGAAATTTGCGATCTCATTTCGTCGCTGCCGCCCCTGGATTTCCCACCGTGCCATATCGGCGTACACCAGAACGCTTGGGTTGGGCGCAACAGAGTCGCACCCACACCGAGGATGACCAGCCGTCCATCGTTCCACTGGGCAGCCTTTTGACGAGCCTGAGTCAATGCTGCATCATCGAAAAATTGCTGCAGAACAATGTCGTTCATGCGTCCAAAAACCGGGTCGTCGCCCAGCACGCCTTCCAGCATTTGATCGACAACACGCGGACTCTTCAGCAAATCTGCGGTATGAATCAGTTTCGCGGGCCGTAAGCCTTGCTCGATCGCGGCACTGATCTGCTTTTCAAACGCTCCCGGATAGCAATCAATGGCGAGTATGCAGCCGTCCTTCGCAGTCGCATTTCTCAGGCGTTCGACGATTGCCCGCCAGTCCACCCATGCGTCGGCGGAGGATTCAGTCACCTGGAAACAGGGATGCTTTTCGTAGTTCGAGTTCCGCGACATTTAGAATCTCTTTCGAGTGAGCAGGAGCCAACGAACGTCGTCGATCCGGAACCTCGATGAATAAGACGTCTACTAATACTACTTTCGTTTGGCTTTCGTTTTAGCTATAATCGCAACTGAAAACTATCCTTACTGGCTTAATATGTCAAGTATTTCGCAGATCGCTTTCGGATTTCGGCAGGAAGCGTTACCATCCCAGGTCAATGGATTGATTCTTCACCGCGGCTGAAAAATCAGGTCCCACAACGGAGGCAGATCTCGTGGTCAAACAAAGCCACATTCATCGCAGGGCCGGAGGGAACGATGCGTCCTCGGAAATTGCCGATACGCCGGACCGTCAAGAGGTACGGTTCAATGCAGTTCTGACGGCTTTGCAGAAATCCGGGTCCGTCTCCGTGGAGGCTCTCGGGAAAGAACTCCAAGTTTCTCACGTGACAGTCCGGCGTGACCTCGACATGCTCGAGACCAAAGGCCTATTGCGCCGCACTCATGGCGGTGCCGTCTCTATCGAGCCTCTTTTCTACGAGCCTTTTCGGAATGACCGCTCCTTCCAGGCGCAAGTGGGAAGATTCGCCGAAGAGAAACGGAGAATTGGCAGGGCTGCGGCGGAGTTGATCAAGAAGGGTGACATCATCGCGCTCACTCCCGGAACTACTGCCACGGAGGTGGTTCGCGGACTGCCGCTGAATCACAACCTTACGGTCGTGACCAGCACGGTAAACGTTGCCATGGAACTCTCCAAACGCAAGGATCTCGACGTTTACGTGACCGGAGGTCGTCTGCATGGCGATTGGTTCTCGATGGTCGGTCCCACCGCCGCCCAAAGTTTATCCCGAATCATGATTCACGTCCTGTTCATTGGCGCCGACGGAATCGATGGCGAAGCCGGCGTGAGTTGCTACGATCCGGAAGAAGCTCAACTCAATTCGATAATGGTCAAGCATGCGCAAAAGAAAATCGCGGTGGTCGATCACAGCAAGTTCGGGATCGTGGCGGGTTGGAAGATCTGTTCGACCAATGATCTGGATGTGCTGGTGACCGACGCGGCGGTTACCGACGAAATGATTGAACCCTTTCGACAAGCGGACGTTCAGGTCATCCGCGTTTGAAGCACTGCACTCGTTCAAGATCTGTTTGACAGGCGGCGATGATGCGTTACTCACGGCTCTTTCTCTCGGCTCTGGTTTTACTTTCCGCGACCTTGCAAGGACAGCTTCCGTCGTCAGGCAAGGTGGACGCTGCACGCTCCGTCTCCGTCCCCGCCCCTGACTTCCCCTATAGCCAGGGATGGCTGGGCGCGGACGATGCTTACTCCATTCCGATTTCGCCGAACCGAAGCCTCTGGCTCTTCGGCGACACTTTCGTTGGAACATCCAAAACTCAACTTCGCAACCAGTCGAAGACCATGGTCCGGAACAGCGTGGGGATTTCAGACTGCCGGCCGGGTCATGCCTGCACCATCCGCTACTTCTGGAACAAGCCGAATGATCCCAAGCCGCGATCCTTCTTCGATACCGGCACCGACGATCTCTGGTATTGGCCGCTGGACGCTTATTTGTCGGGCGACACGCTTTACGTTTCGTTGCTTGCGGTACGGAATAAACCCGGATCAACCAGCCAAGATGCATTCGGGTTCGAAATCGCCGGGACCAAGCTCGCCACGATCAGCAACGCGCACGATTCACCGCCAAAATGGCGCATCCGCGTGACCGATCTCAGCGACTCTCGCCTGTGGCTTGGGGTATCCATCGTGCCCGAGCACAACGAACTCATCTGGTACACCCAGGTGAGCGCAGGCGAAGGGCATGGCTTCATGACCGCGGTGCGAGTCGCGCGCGACAAGATTGGTGAACTGCCAAATACGTGGGAACATCTCAACCAGAGCGGCCAGTGGGTGTCTGGACTGCCGGGTTCTGATGCGGCGCATGTGATCGACCAGGCCATCAGCGAAATGTCCGTGCGCTATCATCCCTCGCTCAAGAAATGGATTGCATTGTCCACCGGCCCGGAATTCCCATCTCCTCGCGCCGTCATTCGCGAGTCGGATTCGCCCATCGGTCCCTGGTCCAAGCCGCAAACGATCTTCGAATTTCCGGAGATGAAGCCGGCGAATGCTGGCTACGACAAAGACACGTTTTGTTACGCGGTCAAAGAACACCTTGAATTTGCCGACGACAAGATTGTCTTGACCTACGCCTGCAACTCCATGGTCCTCAAGAAAACCATGGACAACATGCTTATCTACCGCCCCAAAGTCGTAGTTCTGGACCTGCCCAAATGAAAGAGTCTGTTTCTGAAGTGTCCGTAGGAGGTCTCGCTGTCAAACTCTGACTCCAGGTTGCGTCGCGGGATCCAGATCCTCTGCCTTCTCCTGTTGTTGCGCGCGGAGATTGCGCTCGCCCAGAAAAGTGCCTCGGTTCCCCCTTCTGAAAATGGCAAGGTCCGTGTTGAGGAGTCTGTCTTTCACAGTGCATCCCTCGGCCGCGATATGCACTACCTCGTTCTTCTGCCGCGCGACTACTCGGGTACCCGACGATTTCCCGTTCTCTACCTGCTTCATGGTCTTTACGGCGACTACAAGAACTGGGACACCCGAACGCACTTGGAACAAATCGCCGCCGCCTATCCGTGGTTGATCGTGACTCCGGACGCCGGCGACTCTTGGTATGCGAACTCGGCTACCAAGCCGGCCGACAGATTCGAGGACTATATCGCGAAGGACTTGATCTCCGAGATTGACAGAAAATATCGAACGATCGCGGAGAAGCGTGCCCGCGCCGTCGCGGGACTCTCGATGGGCGGATACGGTGCCATAAAACTTGCCCTCAAGTATCCGGATCTTTTCGCGTTCGCGGGCAGCCTCAGCGGCGCTTTCAATGCCCCACAAAATCTCGATGATCTCAGACCCGAGTTTCGCGCCCAGCTGCTGCAGGTCTTTGGCAATTCGGGAAGCGCCACTCGAACCGATAACGACGTATTCCTGCTCTTGAGGAATTCTTCCGACAACCCGTATTTCTATGTGGCATGCGGGACCAGTGATTTCTTTCTACAGACCAATCGTGCCCTTGTCGCGCGACTTTCGGCTCTGAAGATTCCATACGAGTATCACGAAACGCCGGGCGGTCACGCGTGGGAGTATTGGGACGCGCAACTGACCCCGTTGTTTCAGGCTGTCGAACGATCACTGGGCTTCACTTCAGAATCGAAGCAATAAGCGCACTTTAGCCATAATTCGATCATTTGTACTTGCGTTATACGTGTATTCGTAAGTTTTCGGTTGTGAACGCGATTGGGATGGGCGTATCCTTTGGCAGTTCCCGAAAGGCAACCGCAACATGAGTGTCCCATCGTCACCCTGGAGCCGAAGGTCATTTCTGAAAGCCGGCATCGCAGCTTCCGCTTTGCCGAAGATTCCCTTGCCGCTCGCCGCAACCACGGCACGAAAGCATCTACCGCCGATTCCTACGGTAAGCGACCTCGCAGGCTCTCGCCTCGTTCATGCGTGGCGAGACCTTTACCAGTCACCAACGACGCAAAATGAATATGGGTACGTGCAAGCCTCTAAATCGGTCTCCGGTTTGACGGCGTTATCCCTGCCGCCATTCGCCTGTTGCGGAATCCCGGACATGCCATGGAGTCCTGGGTTCTTACTGACCTGCGAACTCTTCCTGAACGGTCGGTTGTTGCTTTCCTATGCGCCCGGCGGAGATACGATCTCCTATCAATGGTTCCCTCATCGCTTCGTCCGTGAGTCCCGCGTCGATGGCCTGAAATTTACGACCGAAACTTTTATGCCATCGAAGCAGCGAGCTGCGGCACAGACCATTCGCGTACAGAACGTCGGCAATTCATCGAGAAGCATGACACTCGGCTTCGATATGCGTGCTGCGGTCAGCAAGAAGACGACGGCATGGTTTGTGAATTCTCCGGGAGAGGCGGACAATTCCATCCACTGGGATGTCGAGCGCGGGCGCCCTGATTTTCCGTGCACAGCACAGCGCTGCTGTTTCAGTTCAGGGAATATCCCCTAAACCAAGCCGGGTCGAATCCGGCCGGATGATTGTGTCGGATGTGACGCTGGGCCCCGGAGAAACCAAAGAGTTTCACTATGTCAATGCGGTGGATGGCACGCCGGAAGCGGCGCTCGCCGCCTACGACCGCATTCAATCCGGCTTCGATCAGGCCATGCACCAGAACGAAGTGGACTTCAACAGCCTGCTCCGGGCGGCGTTCACCGAAGGCAATTCGGAGTTCTCCGGATATCTTCCTCAACTTGAAACCGATGACGAATCCCTCTGGGAGCTCTACCAGGCTGGCTTTAAGAACTTGATCTTCGCGCGACGCCCATCCCCTGATTCCAAGTACGGCACCACTTACATCACCCTGGGGGGGCACGTTCTTCCCACCCTGAGTTTTCCGTGGGACACGTCCCTGACCTCGTTGAGTCTTGCCTTGCTTGATCCTGACGCTCTCCGCCGTCTGGTCGAAAACTGGTTCGTGCAAGACATGCATCAGCACCTGGCCACCGACTACGTCAGCGCTGAAGCCGTTGGCCCGTGGTACGGCGTCAATGACATGGCGATCGTTCGCTGTGCGCGAAAATTACTTGCGCGTGACTGGCGACTTCGCCTGGCTCGACAAGAAAGTTGGCGAGCGTCTGCGCTCGATCATCTCGTTGCGCACGCCACCTACTGGAAGGAACTCGACAAGCTCGGGCATGGCTTCGGCGACTACGGCAAGATTGAGAACCTGCTCGAGGTTGTGAGCACGTACCTGCATGAAACTGCGGGGATGAATGCCGGCAATGTTTCGTCGATGCGCTTCGTCGCCAACTTGCTCGAACGCCGCGGTGAATCTACGCGCGCGTCTCAATTGCGCGGCGAAGCATCTCAGCTTGCGCAGCGCATCAACCAGAAACTCTATACCGCCGGAAAAGGCTGGTGGAAATGCGGGCAGCCGGACGGCTCTCTCGTCGAAGTCCGTCATTGTTACGACTTCCTTGCCGTGCTCGACAACATGGCCGACGATTTGAGCGACCGCCAAAAAGAAGAGATGAGCCGTTTCTTCTGGGAAGAACTGCACAGTGAATTCTGGATGCGGGCACTCTCGCCCAACGACGTCGATGCAACCTGGAACATTCGTCCGGATCACAGCTGGCTCGGCGCGTATGCGGCGTGGCCACCGGCGACCGCGAAGGGCCTCTACAAGATCGATCGCTCCGAGCGTGTCGCGGCATGGGTGAAGAACCTCGCCAAGGCGGGAAATCAAGGGCCGATTGGGCAGGCGCACTTCGTCGAAACCGTTTTTCCTCTCGAGGGCGGAGCCGCCTACAAGTGTCCCAATGATCCTCCCTACATTAATGATTGGTGTTGCATTGCCGGCGGCGGATTTACCGACTTGGTCATCGATACTATTTTCGGCGCGAACCTCAGCTTGTTTGATCCACTGAAAGCTCAGCCGAAATTGAAGGACTTTGATGCGAATGCGCGCCTCGTAAATGTGCGCCATCAGGGCAAGAAATATACGATTTCGGCATCAGGTGCAACGTTCCTGAGCTGACTCACGAGGTTCGTGAAACGGGAAAAGTCTAGTGAAGGCTCTCGCTGTCGATATCGGTGGAACCCACGCCAACTGCGGCCTGGTCGAGAATGATCGCATCCTTGTACAAGAAAACGTTGATCTGGCCGGAACGACGAATATCCGCGCCGTGCTATCTCGAGTAGCCGAAGTCTTTCGCCGCATCGTGGATCAGCGATCCTTTATCCTTTCAGGATTTCCAAGGCATCGCAGTGGGATTTCCGGGTTTGGTCGATTCTCGTATCGGAAGAGTTGTGTCGACCAATAAAAAATACGACGACGCGCCCGAAATAGACTTCACCGCTTGGGGGCTCGACACCCTCGGCCTTCCACTCCGGATTGAGAATGATGCTCGATTGGCACTCTTGGGAGAGTCTTGCGCAGGTGCAGCTCGTGGTTTTGGCGACGTCGTGATGATGACGCTGGGCACCGGCATTGGCGGCGTGGCCATGATCGAAGGCAAGCTACTGCGGGGAAAACACGCGCAAGCGGGCTGCCTGGGCGGACACATCCCTGTTCTGTTCAATGGTCGTCCTTGCACTTGCGGAGGCATCGGGTGTGCCGAGGCCGAGGCCTCGGGATGGTCTCTGCCTGGAATCGTCCGCGACTTTCCCGGATTCTCCGAGAGCAGTCTCTCGAAGCTGCCGCACGTAGGCTTTAAGCAGCTTTTTGAGGCAGCTGCGCTAGGAGACAAAGTAGCGCTGGCGGTTCGCGATCGATGCCTCAATATATGGGCCGTCGATGCGGTGGCGCTCATTCATGCCTACGATCCAGAAGTCATCGTCATCGGTGGGGGTGTAATGGAGAGCGCGAACCTCATCGTGCCCTACATCGAATCCTACGTACACAAATATGCATGGACTCCCTGGGGAAAGGTCCAAATTCGTCCCGCTGAGCTAGCAAACAACGCAGCTCTGGTTGGAGCCATTCCTCTCCTATCCGAGGCACATAGCTCTTGATCCTTGATGCTCTGGCGAAAACTTGGTATGCAACGGTCGAGATCTGGACGGCTATTCAGCCCAGCTTGCTTGCCGCCTTCGAACCAAAACTTCGTCGCGATCACGACGTCTTTGCGAAATGGCGCGAGCGCTTCACCGACAAGTTCTTCATTCGTGAGTGGACCATAAATCTCCGCAGTATCAAAGAACGTGATTCCGCGCTCGACAGCCTCGCGAATCAGTGAAATACCTTGCTCTTTATCTACATCTACGGTGACGCCATAGCCGAAGTTCAAACCCATACAGCCGAGTCCAAGGGCAGAAACTTCAAGATTGCTTTTTCCTAGTCCGCGCCCTTGCATCATTTCTCCTGATGGACCAATCTAGGCCGAAGCGCCTTATGAGACGAGTCCATTCAATTGAGAGTGCCTCCGGCAGATTGCCGGGAATATCAACTTATTCAGACTCAATCCTTGCATTGGATCGAGGCGCGATGCACGCCGGGCGGGAACGATACATGCGAGCGCCGCTACGGCGAGCAGCGTTGCGGCAACTGTCGCATAAACTAGTGCATCGAGCGGCTTGATCTCATAGGGCAAGTCGCGCATCAGATGGCCAGTTTCCACGCTGGCTGCGAGTCCCACGACCAGACCGAAGATCGCCTCCGGACCGAGCAACGGAGGACGCTCGCGATCGTCACTGAACTCCGACTCTTGAAACAAGTTGGGCAAATCTCGAATCGGTGCGCAACGCAGCAAACCTCGGATCCACTCGCAGCCAGATCAATCCTGCAGCATCGCCGTCAGCGAGACCTTGTTCAAGGGCAGTCAAGGCTTGGTCTTTTTTTCCTAGGCCGAGCAACGTGGCGGCCTGAAATGCAGGACTGGCTTCGCCGGTTCGCGCTTTCTGATCGAGCTGCGACAAAATCGCCGCAGCGTCAGTAGTGTGACCAGCCATCGCGTAAGCGTGGCCTAAGTAATCAAGGTAGGGCGCAGGACGCACATGCGATAACTCGATCGCCCTTTGGAACTCGAGAATCGCATTGGGCTCATCATGCTCGCCCTCCAAGGCAAGTCCAAGGACGGCGTGGGCGACCAGAAAATTAGGGTCGCGCGAGAATACTCTACGGCATGCCGTTTCAGATTCCCGATACTCGCCCGCAAAATACAGCAGATAAGCCCGGGCGGTCCACACGATTAAGGACTGAGGATCGAGCTGCGTCGCCTTGTCAATTTCGGTCAGCGCTTCGACGCTGCGACCTTGGGATGCCAGGAATTGCGCATACCAGTGATGGGCCGTGCTGTAGTTGGGATCAAGCTCCAGAGCCTTCTTGAATTCCTGATCCGCCGCTTGCCATCTCCAGTCCCACATATAGTAGACATAGGCTAACGAAGCGTGCCCACGAGCGAGCTGAGGATCCAGTTCAATGGCTTTTTCGGCAGCTCCTCTCGCCAGAGGCACTCCCTCGCGCCCAGGCTGATACCCGTAGTAGATGAGCAGATTGTATGCGTCCGCCAAACCGGCATAGGCAGGAGCATAGTTCGGGTCTTTCGCAATCGAGTCTTGAAAAGGAACGACCGCTTTCGTCAATCCGTCGCCCGACCGTTTCGCCAAGTCATAGCGCCCCTGCAGGAACGAACGGTAAGCGCCAGAATCAACCTCGCGAACACGTGCAAAGCTCGACTCCGTTTGCGGGGTTAGCTTTACTCGGATCTCTCGGGCAACCGCCTGCGCGACTTCACCCTGAATCTGCACCAGACGACCCATGGGGCGGTCGTAATCCTGCGCCCAAAGATGAGTTTGGTCATCGGCCCGGATCAACTGCGCGGTTACGCGAAAACCCGTGTCAGTCTGACGTACGCTACCTTCCAGCACATACTTAACGTGCAATTCGCTGGCGATCTCGCTGATGGATTTCTGCTGTCCTTTATAGGCCATGGAAGACGTGCGCGCGATAATGCCCAACTCGTCGGGGCTCATCTGTCCGAGCTCGGTAATAATTTCTTCGGTGAATCCGTCGCTGATGTAATCGTCTGCGGAATCTCCCGTCAGATTTTCGAAGGGCAAAACGGCGAGCATGACTCTCGTCGCAGGGGCAAGATTCGCGCGGTGGGAGCGGGTCCAAAGCAGCCAGCCAGTTAGGGCCAGGCCGGCGACCAGGAACAAAGCCAGGAGCCAAACGAGGTATGGCCGGCTGCGAGCGGACTGGGGGCGAGCTGCGATTGCGGGAAGGTTGGCTGCGGAATCGCTGATCGACTCCGGCTCAATCACGGCGACAGTGTCTGCGACTGCGGTGGCAAGGGAGCCAGCCCCGGCGGGGCTCGCTGACGCAGGTTGACCCGCTGGGCTGCGGACTTCTTCAACCTCGACCTCGCCGATGAAGCGATAGCCGCGGCGGGGAATCGTTCTCGATGTAGCGTTGCTTTTCACCGCGGTCGGAGAGAGCATCCCGGAGCTTGCTGACCGCGGTGTTGAGTCCGGTTTCGAAGTCGACGAAGGTGTCGTCGGGCCAGAGCCGCTTATTCAACTCTTCTCGAGTCACCAGCTGTCCGGGGTGTTCGGCGAGAATCGCCAGGACGCGCAAGGGTTTCTCTTGTAAGCGAAGGCGCGCTCCGTTTTTGCGAATCTCACCGGCAGCCAGATCGACGACGAAAGGACCAAACTTGAGCTTAGGCGGGCCGGGAACTTGTTCCATCTGCGTTCCCTTTCCAGGATTGCTCCGTCTTAACAGTTGAGCGGAATTTTAGCACAGGCTGTTGGGTCCGGAGTCGTTTTCATAATGACAGGTTAAGTCATTTGTATTCTGTCGCTTGACGGTTAAGATTTAATACAGAATCAAATCCACCCGAGTACATTGACCTGCTCTGGAGTTTCGTAGAGACTCGCAATCCGGCGCCGCAAATCCGGCTCGCCAAGGATCACCGCTTGACCCCTGTGGTGGGCGAGTTCATGGAGTCAGCGCCCGGACATTCACTTCGTCGAGGTTGCCATGCCCACTGGTCGCAGATTTACCCAGCCTACCTATCGAATGTTATTAGCCATTACCGCAGCTTTGGTTTTGAATTTTGCAGTGCTCGCATTTCCCAGTCCGGCCGCTGGGGCATCCGGTGGGCAAGCAACAGCTGCATCGGCGACGGCGTCGAAGCCGCAATTCGTTTATGTGGCAAACCACGACTCCAAAGATTTGTCCGTATTCCATATTAATGCTGCGACCGGAGAGCTTTCTCCGATAGCTGGTTCGCCTTTCCCGTTGGAGACTGCGCCCACTTCGGTGGTTGCGAGTCCGAACGGGGAGTTCCTGTTCGTCTCGGGCGACACCAGCGCGAGCATCTTTGCCTACAAGATCGATTCTCGCGGAGCGCCTCACGCAGTGGAAGATTCGCCGTTTGAGACTGCGGAGAGTCCTCATCAGCTTGTGATAGGCCAATCAGGCAATCATTTATATGCGAGCGAAAAAGAGTCCGGAACTGTGGTGGCGTTTGCCGTCAATGCTGCCAGCGGAAAACTAACGGCAATTGCCGGTTCGCCTTTTCCCGCCGGCCGCGCTCCGTCCGGTTTGGCGATCAGCCCGGACAATCATTTTCTCTTTGCCAGCAGTGCGGCGGAGAATGCCATCTTCTCTTTCCGGATCAATGAGCAAAACGGCGCGCTCGCGCCCACCGGAAATTCTGCCGTGGAAACCGGTTTCTTTCCCGAGAGGATTGCGATTTCCGCCTCTGGCAAGGAACTTTATGCCAGCAATGCAGGGTCAGACACGGTTTCCGCATTTGCGGTCGATCCCTTAAGAGGCGCGCTCACCCCGGCAAACGGTTCGCCCTTCGAGAACGCTGCACTCTCCTGGCGATCTGTTGCTTACATCGGACACCACTCGATTATTGGTTGCGAGTTCGCAAGCGGCAGGGCTTTCCGCAATGCCGATTGATCTCGAAGGGGCGACGACGGGCGAACATCTGCTCGCTCCCGCTTCGCCGATCGCCTCTCACGGCAGCCTGGTTCTCGCCGGCGATACGGCCGGAAAATTCTTATTCGCTGCGAATGCAGATTCCAACACCGTCACCCGCTACCTGGTCGATCCTCAAACCCGACATCTCGACGTGGGCTCGGGATTGTCCTACCCGGCCGGGTCGCGGCCACGGGCGATTGCTGTTGTCAACACAGTTCAGCCACAAACAACGGAGTCAATCGCAGTTTCCCTGGCCTCTGGCAGCTTGCTTACTTTTGCAAGCACCACTGGCACAGTCACCCTCTCGGCGGCAGCAGTACAAGGAAGCGATTCCAGTTGCGCCGGCCAAGTCATTCAGCTGGCGTTCAGTGTTCCCTCCATCGGCGTCATATCGACGGCAACAGAAAATCCCGCGACCAGCGTATGCGTACTCATTGGCGCAACCACCGCCTCATTCACCGTGACCACCGCGGCTAACAGCGGTTCGGCAACCTTGACCGCGTTCGCCACCGGCTTTAACGATGGCACGACCTCGCTCAGCGTGAGTCTGCGTACCATTACGCTCACACTGCCTTACACAAATATTGGGACCGGCAATACGGTGACGGGCACGGTCAAGCTTGCCGATCCTGCACCGAGCATTCCTGCTCCTGGTGGGGTTACAATTTCGCTGGCCAGCAGCGCCGCCGCAACTGCAAGCATAGCGCCCGCCTCGGTCTCTATTGCTGCCGGGGCGACAACCGCCAGCTTTACGGTGACAGGCGTTCAGGCAAACACCGCAACGCTTACGGCCAGCGTGCCAACGGGCGGCTACGGCAAGGGCACCCTCGGAGTCACCGTATTTCCGCCAGGCTTGACGATAAGTCTGCCGCATAACGCGGTGGTGGCCCCAGGACAGTCGTTGCCATATCCCGTCAGCATTGGAGCAGCGGCCACGTCGGCGGTAAGCATTAAACTCGTGGGCAGCGTTGGCCCGGGCACGGTGACTTTTACTCCCAACCCAGTCATCATCCCGATTGGGGCAACCTCACCCACTACGGCTCCGACAATTAACGGTGTTCATATCGGCCCGCTGAGCGTGACGGGCAGCGCCCCAGGATATGCGTCCGACACGGAAAACGCGGTCGTCCAAATTACGCTTACCTTCAACCCGAATACCTTGAGCGTGGAGACTGGAGTCACGAAAGATTTGACGCTGAGTGCGTCGGCGGTGGCTCCCACCGGCGGATTTAAGATTATGCTGGCATCCGTCAATCCATTGGAAGCCACCGTTCCCGCCACAGTTATCATTCCCGCGGGTTCGAGCAGCGTCAGCGTCCCCATTAAAGGAGTGGCCGCGGGAAGTACGACGATCCAGGCGACGGCTCCAGGAGCAATCGCCGGCTCGGCAGCGATTACGGTTTATTCTCCACCGGGAATCACACTCTACGGCCCGCAAGGAAGCAGCAACTTTACTATCGGATACAACGGTGTCGTTGCGCTCTCGGGCGCTTTGGCGGTGGCGGCGCCGGCCGGGAACCTGGTCGTGAAGCTGACTACTCCAGCCACGTCCAATCTGCTGCTTTCGACCAAAGCAACCACCGGCGGCGGCCACAGTATTGTGGTCACGGTACCCGCGGGTTCAACTTCCATCCCAAGCTTCTACGCTCTGTCTAAAGCATCTTCTGGCACCGCCGCCATCACGGCGACTGCCCCCGCTTACTCAAATGGAACTGCCACAGCAACCTTTGTACCTTCGGGATTCATTCTGCAGGGTGGCACCAGCACCACTAGTTTGTCTGGAACCTCGCCGGTTTATGTTTACCTGGCTCAACTCGATCCGACCACTCTTGCTTACACCGGGCAGACGCTGACGCTGCGTGCGGGAGCTCCAGCGGTCACGATTGGTCTTACCAATACCGATACTCCGGCGGGAGTCGGAACCCTCGGCAGCAGTTCGGTGGTCCTCAAAGCTGGTAATTCTCACGTTCAAACCACCTTCCAGCCAGCCGCAGGTGGAACGGCAACCATCGGGTTCGCCAGCACTCCTGCAGGCTACTTTGCCGCGTCGAACGACAACACAACTACCTTCACGGTCACCACACCGAATAGTTCGCTCATCTTGTGCAACATCTACTCGATCACCGGCACGGGATCGGGTCCCATCGGCTACAACTCGGCTTGCGCCAGTTCAGTCAGCCTGGCGGCTGCAGCCCCTATCGGCGGGAAAAAGGTTACCCTGACCTCCAACAGCGCCAATCTCCTGCTCTCAACGAGCGCCACGACGGTCGGGGCGTCCTCCATCACCTTGACGGTTGCCGCCGGCAGCACTACTGCGCCGCAGTTCTATGTCCAGGCATTGGCTTCTACAGGATCCGCCACGATCACCGAAACGGTTCCGGGATATAACTCAACCACGGCGACGGTAAAATTCGTCCCGTCTGGATTCATCGTGGTGGGCGGCACTACGACTACCACGTTCTCGGGAACGTCGCCGGTCTATGCCTACTTCGCGCAACTTGACCCGAGCACGTTGGCATACACCGGGCAGACACTCATCTTGCGTCCGGGAGCCTCGACGGCCACGGTCGGCTTAACCAACACAGATACTCCGGCTGGAGTCGGAACACTCGGCAGCACCTCGCTGGTCTTCAAACCCGGCGATACGAGTCATCAGACCACGTTCCAACCGGCTGTGGCGGGATCGGCGGTCATCGGCTTCAGCAGCACTTTGGCCGGCTACTCGACGCCCTCCACCAACACCACCACCACTTTCACGGTTACCGCACCAAATAGTTCGCTCATCTTGTGCAACATCTACTCCATTACGGGCACCGGATCGGGCAACATCGGCTATAACTCCGCTTGCGCCAGCTCGGTTAGCCTGGCTATCGCGGCGCCGACCGGGGGACGCGCTGTAACCCTGACTTCTAACAGCGCGAATCTGCTGCTCTCGACCAGCGCCACCACGGTTGGATCAGCCTCCATCACATTGAACGTGCCTGCCGGCAGTACCACCGCCCCGCAATTCTATGCTCAAGCATTAGCGTCTTCGGGCTCGGCGACGATCACCGAAACCGTCTCGGGATATAACTCGACGACTGCGACCGTGAAGTTCGTCCCGTCCGGGTTCATCGTGCTGGGGGGCACTTCCACTACGACGTTCTCAGGAACGTCGCCGGTCTACGTTTATTTTGCTCAACTCGATCCAAGCACCTTGGCGTACACCGGGCAGACACTCATCCTGCGTCCGGGAGCCTCGACCGCCACGGTTGGACTAACCAACACCGACACACCCGCTGGAGTTGGCACACTGGGCGCATCATCCTTGGCATTTAACCCTGGGGACACCAGTCATCAAACCACGTTCCAGCCAGCGTCGCCAGGCTCCGCAGTCATTAGCTTCAGCAGCACGCTGGCGGGCTATTCCACGCCCACCAGCAACAACACAACCACTTTCACGGTCACCGCGCCGAATACTTCGCTGATCCTTTGCAATATCTACTCCATCACCGGGACTGGAACGGGCACCATCGCTTACAACTCGGCTTGTGCCAGTTCAATCAGCCTGGCCACCGCCGCGCCGACAGGGGGCCGCACGGTTACTCTGACTTCTAGCGATGCGAGCAAACTGCTGCTGTCGACCAGTGCCACCACCGTGGGCAGTGCGTCGATTACGCTCACGGTCGCGGCTGGCAGCACCACCGCGCCACAGTTCTACACTCAGGCTCTTGTGTCGACGGGCACCGCGACGATTACTCTGAGTGTGTCGGGATACAATCCGACGGCCGCGACGGTAAATTTCGTTCCATCCGGATTCATCGTGCTGGGCGGCACTACGACTACCACGTTCTCGGGAACGTCGCCAGTCTACGTCTACTTCGCTCAACTCAATCCGACCACTCTGTCCTACACCGGGCAGACACTCACCCTGCGTCCAGGAGCTGCGGCGGCAACGATTGGGCTAACCAATACAGATACTCCGGCTGGAGTAGGAACACTGGGCAGCAGTTCCCTGGTCTTCAACCCCGGCGACACCAGCCATCAAACCACCTTCCAGCCGGCCGTGGCGGGCACCGCGGTGATTGGCTTTAGCGGCACCCTGGCTGGCTACTCGAAGCCGTCCAACGACAATACGACCACTTTCACGGTCACCGCGCCGAACAGTTCGCTCATCTTGTGCAATATCTACTCCATCACTGGCACGGGATCGGGCAACCTCGCCTACAACTCCGCATGCGCCAGCTCCATCAGCCTGGCGATCGCCGCACCGACCGGGGGACGCACAGTAACCCTGACTTCCAACAGCGCCAATCTGCTGCTCTCGGCCAGCGCGACCACGGTCGGATCGGCTTCCATCACATTAGCGGTGGCCGCAGGCAGCACCACCGCGCCGGCGTTCTACGCTCAAGCGTTAGCGTCCACAGGCTCCGCGACCATCACCGAAACCGTCCCAGGATATAACTCGACTACCGCAACGGTGAAGTTTGTCCCGTCTGGATTCATCGTGCTGGGCGGTACTTCGACGACCAGCCTATCCGCAACTTCTCCGGTCTACGTCTACTTTGGTCAGCTCGACCCGACCACCTTGGACTACACCGGACAGACGCTGATCCTGCGTCCGGGAGCTTCGACGGCCACGGTTGGGCTAACCAACACCGACACGCCCGCCGGAGTCGGAACTTTAGCCAGTAGTTCGCTGGTCTTCAATCCCGGCGATACCAGTCACCAGACCACCTTCCAGCCGGCAGTGGCAGGATCCGCAGTGATCGGCTTTAGCGGCACTCTGGCCGGCTATTCGACACCGTCGACCAACGCCACCACAACTTTCACCGTGACCACGCCGACTTCATCCGTGCAAGCCTTGACGGTGGGGAACTATATGGAAATGACTACCTTCGGAACTCTGCAAGTGGGAGCTCCCTCCGGCGGTGTGAAGGTGACGATCACCGCGCCGAGCAGCGGAACCATGCTGCTGTCGACTTCAGCCTCGGTAAAGGGAACCACTTCGATCAGCTTTACGCTGGCTGCGGGTTCGTCCTCGACTCCAACCTTTTATGTGCAATCTCAAGGGGGAGGGGCGGGAACGGTGGACCTGACGATCTCCGCGCCTGGTTATGCGAATGGGACCGGTGTGATCACCGTCTATCCTTCAGGTTTTGCGTTGCAGGGCAGCAACTTCACCACGACGCTCACCGACAATCCAACCACGCTCACGATTGTGCCGGCAGCGCTCGATCCGATGTTCTTGAACATCTACCAGGTACAGGAACTGGTTCCTAACGTAACGACTTTGCTGGCACCTGCGACGCCAACTGGCACATTGGTGCTGACGGTACAGAGTGGCACAGCGCCTGTAGGGACGTTCAGCCTGAATAGCGTCACATTTAAGGGTGACGACAATCCGAACTTCCTGACCTCTTCATTCGTGCCGAAGAGTGTTGGGACGGCACTCATTACAATTACGTCCCCGACAGGTTTTTCGAACGCGAGCACGGAGATTACGGCGACGGTAACCCAGTAGAAGTGCGCTGATCTCTTGACAGATGGGAGATGCGAGAAATCGATTGCACCTCCCTCTGGCGAGGCGATCGATCCAACCGGGAACATAAGGTCTTCAAAGGTTTCGGCGATTCGCGATGGATCCGATGGTGCCGCAGAACGCCATTGTACGGTTTATTTCGTGTATGTAATACATTGAAACTAAAGGAGATAAATGGTGGAGGCGGCGGGAGTCGAACCCGCGTCCGAAAATGTTACTGGTCAAGAGAACTACATGCTTAGTCGAGTTCATGCCCTGGGCATTACCCCAGGACGTTCGCGGCGCGCGCTCAGAACCGACAAGAAACGCGATCCGCTAGCCTGAGATCTTAGCCTCGCGTCCCAGACGTAGACGAGAAGAGCAGCCCGCTGTGTGACGTCGTTTGGAGGCCCACGGGCGAAGCCTCCTCGGACGGCTGCCTAAACTAGTTAGGCTGCGTATGCCATCTGTTGATTGGCAATTATCATTTTCCACGCGATTACGGGTGTGTGGACCCCGGCATGCCTCTTGGCCGCAAGCATCTCCGTCGAAGCCGTGACGCCCCCACTTTGTGGGATTGGCCTTGTGAAAGAACCACTTCCAGACTAGGTTGCCCGAGTGGGGAAGTCAATGTGTTAGATGACGGACGGGCAGTCCGAGGTTCGGACTCCGGTGCCGGGTACCCCCTCCCCCTATTTTTTTTCGCACTCTTCGTAAAGTATTGGTTTCACTGTAGTTAGCCTGGGGGTATCCGCGACTTCGGCCGCAAAATATTGTCGAATAAGGGGTTGCGGGCAAAATATTGCGGAATAAGGAGTTATGGGCTGGGTCGCGTTCGTCGTTGCTGGCTGGCGGAACGGCTTCGGTTGCGATGCTGGGAGATCTTCCGCGCACACTTCGAGGTTGGCAGGTCCTGTTTTCTCAGTAAAGGTCGTGCGTCACATACGGGTGATTTATTTCTGTGGAGGGGTGTGGAAAAAATCAAGGCTGCAGGCCGGGTAAGTTCCCACCCTCTGAAAACCGCAGAGAGTGGGGCAGCCTTATTTAGAATCTGGTCGAGAAGGATCAAAAGCAGGGATGGGCCAGCCTCCACGAAATTCACATGTCTAGTACGATGTGATCCAGAGTCTCCGCATTGTCTCAGCGACGCTAATGTTGGTGAACTGCGAACAACTCGTTGTACCGAACCCAAAAAGGGGAGCTGCTGCCCAAACGGGGAGGGACCGATGGTTCCCATACTACGCAGGCTTCTCGAGCGAGTTCGCCAAACAGCTAATAGCGAGCAGCTCGCTCGCCAAAGGGTCTGCGCTAATGGATCCTTGGAATGGGAGCGGAACTACCACTTCCTCTGCCGCTCTGAATGGCCATAAGGCCCTTGGGTTTGACCTCAACCCAGTGATGGCTGTAGTAGCAAAGGCTAGGTTGCTTCCACATTGCGAGGTTGCAAGCGTCGCCCCGTTACTGGCAGACATCCTTAGGAAGGCGGCCCGCGCAAGTAGCGAGCCGAACGCTAGGGATCCGCTCGGAATTTGGTTCGCTCCAGATGCCGCCATCACCGTTCGTCGTATCGAACGCGCCATTTACAAGCTCCTGGTCTCCGCAGCACAAAGCGGTGGCGCATTGGACTCGGTCGGAGATCTGTCGAGCCTCGCGGCATTTTTTTACGTTGCTCTATTCCGTGCTGTGCGTTCGCTGCTTCATCGCTTCAAAGGCTCAAACCCAACCTGGATAACGCGACCCCGCACACTTGGCTGTCGAGTTAGGCCCGCCGCCTCAATCGTCAGGGGATGCTTTTCGGACTACGTCAGGCAAATGGTGTTGACCTCTACGGCAACGCCCGCCGAGGGAGAACCTCGCACGACCGGCTCCATTATCAGAGTCGCGTCTTCAGAAAAGCTTCCCGTTCCGCGTGGGACGATTGATTTCGTACTGTCCTCGCCCCCGTATTGCACGAGGATCGACTACGGCGTCGCTACCTTGCCAGAGCTGGCGGTCTTGGGTTTCGAGGTCGACGCACGGTTAGGCGAACTTCGCGCTCGCCTCATAGGAACGCCCACCATCCATGCGGACACACCCAAAGCCAACGCATCGTGGGGCAAAACTTGCCTTGCATTGCTTGAAGGAATCCGCAGTCACTCGTCGAAGGCGGCGGAGGCTTACTACTACAAGACGTACATTCAATACTTTGCTGCGATGGCACAGTCGTTTTCAGAGGTGAGCCGGTGCCTCAAGCGGCGGGCTACATGTGTTCTTGTCGTCCAAGATTCGTACTTCAAAGACCTGCATATTGACCTAGCCGCGGTCTTCGCAGAGATGGCGGAGGGGGCTTCGCTTCAACTTCGACGCCAGGTGAACTTTCCGATCAGGCGGACATTTGGCAGCGTTAATTCAGGATCGAGAAACTATCGAACCACAAGCTCAGCAACTGAGTCAGTCTTGTGTTTCGCCAAGGACGCCTAATTTTTCGTCAGCACTATTCCGCGCCTACAATTCTGCCCTTTGTCTTGTAACTGTTGAAGTACGTGAACGCGCGGTCCAAGAACAAGTTCCTTCTCTTTATGGCGTAGGACTCGACGGAGGCTTGGGAAATGTACTTCTGGAAGTCTTCCAGCACCGTCGGGTTTGTAGGCTTCTTGAATTTGCTCAGCAACTTTAAGTTGTCCTTGATCTCGTTCAACAGCTTTGCGTAAAAATCGCCGAAGTCGGCGATGCGCGAAACCTCCTTTTGAACGTATAGCTGTTCGCAAAAGAGAAACGCCGACACTGCTACAGCTCTGCTCGAAATAACCTCGGCGCGCTCGCCGAAGCCCTTCTCCATGCTTTTCAGAACCGCTCGGATGCGATTAAGGTTCTCATCGTTCTCTTTTAGATCGTAGTTCTTGTTAAAAAAATCTTCGAGGTCTTCGTAGCGTGCTCTTACGAAGTTCCCGGTCTCGTTTCGACTGAATGAATTGATGCAAATCTGAGCGAGCGTGAACTGTCTGGAAAATCTCTTTTCCGACAATTTTGTGTCCCTCAGGAATGGGGCTTCCTTGCCCATCTCCTTGTATACGAAGTCCCGGATCGTGCCAGTGTGAGACTTCAGAAGCTCCCCTGAGTTGAGTCGGGTCCCGAGTTGTAGACGGCGGAATATCTCTCGAATGAACTCCTCATCGTCGATCTGGGGGTAAATCACAAAGGTCAATTCGTATTTTTCGATCTTTTCTGCAAGAGGGGAGAGTTCCGTCCGCAACCGCTTGTACGTATATCGCTCCCCAGCCAAACTTACGGTTAATGGGCTATCTGTAGATTGCTCCGGCTTAAAGAAATTTAGTAGCGTCGCCATCCTTTGCTTTCCGTCTATGCACTCGAAGTCGAAGTTCTCCTTGCCCTCTATCCGCGCAAGGTAAATTTTCGGTATGTCTATGTTCTTAACGATTGAATCGATAAGCTTTTCTTGATCGCCGCGTGACCATATTTTTTCACGCTGATAGTCCGCGTCCAGATCGATTCGATAAACGTAGTCGTCGATAAATTTCTTTACCGGAATCGGTTTTATTTCCCGTGTGATGGAGTCAGTTTTCTTCGACATAGGGTATCGGCTCACTCTACAACCTTTTTAACGTGCTTGGTGGCAGCTGCCCTCTTTGCTCCCAACAGCTTAAGACTCTTGAACTCGAGCCACGTCTTAAAGGGATTCTCTGGCTTCGACTCAAGGGTTCCCTCAATTTCGGTGAGGGTTTTCAGGGCCGGGAAGAAACCGTAGTTCGAACGGATCCCCTCCCCCACCTCTTTTGTCGCTATGATTTCAATCTCGAATTCCTTTCCTCTCTCAAGGTGCGCCTTGAAGAGTAAATCGATCAGGTGAACGTCGTTCTGGCTAAGCGAGGAACCAACCACACGAAGCGTGTCACAGCCGATTAGGGTTTGAAGCGCCTGGTTCCAGATGCAACCGTATGGCGGATGGATGTAGGTCTTAGTCGAACCCAGCGGAATGATGTCGATGCTTCTGTTCCGCCCACGTATCTTCACTTTCCTCCAATTGAAAGAACCGTGAAGCTTCAGCAGAGGGACATCGTCTTTCTGCAGCGCCTCATCCAGAGAAAAGCAATAGCGTGGAGGGCCATAATATTGCCTATATGCAGTGTCCAACACATCATCGTAGTTCAAGGAAATTAGGCCAGTCAGCATTTCTTTCCGCCGAGTGGTTTGGTGCCTGTGAAGTTCAAGTAGCGCTCTGTGCAAATAGAAGCGATTTGTTGTTTGTGCGGAGAGAATTCCTTCGATGTCTTCCCGCACCAGATTCTTCAGGGTGTTGGTTTTGTACTCCCACCGGGGGATCTTGCTGCTCTCTATCAGGCTGATCAGCAATTCGATATTTAGCGATCCCTTTGCCCCGGAAACCATGGCCACATCATCGGTGAAATACTGCGGGTCTCTCCTGGCCCGTTCGATGACCCGGGAGGAAAGTTGGCTGACCAAAAGGCCCCGGTTCTTATTGGTCAGATCTGGATCAATGTTTTGAAGTTCGGCATGGGTTGCTCCCGCGCCGAACAGATAGACGATTCGATTTGGTTTAGCTTCCGGCATACGATCTAGTGATTCATTGCCAACAAGAGCCCGAAACGAAAAAGGGCCACGGGTACCCCCGTGACCCCCTCGGTCGGAAACTTTATACTCCTTCTCGCTGAGTCTTGCTAGGACATTCGCACAACTTCCCCACTCAAGCCAAAGGACGGCTTGAATGGGCCACCCGTCCCGTTGCGCACAGGTTCGTGGTTCCCGCCCTTCGCAACGTGCGCGAAGAACGGGGCACCCACAGTGTTCCTGAAGCCCAGCGAAATCAAAGCCTGGCCCCCCACTCAAGCCAAAGGACGGCTTGACTGGGCCACCCGCCCTTTGTTTGCTTACGACCTACGAAGGTCGACGGGAGTGGCTTGGTTTTAAAATGGCGGCAGTGTGCAGGGAGATCCCTCGGCCCGCTGGAGAAAACGCGGGCCTTCGGGATGACTCATGGTTTGGGACGGGGGCGGTGCGGTTTTGGTCTCGCGTTTATGGGTGTGCAGTCGTGGCGGCGTCTTCGTCTGCTGCTCGTCGTCGAGCCGCGGGGGGGATGCCTGCTGGCGATGGAAATCCCCACTTTTCGCGCAAGGGGCGCGCGAGAAATGGGGCACCGGCGTATTTCTGATAGCAGCGAAATCAAAGGCTGGATCACCCGGCGTTGTCGTCGACGAGAGGATCGGGCGCTCGGTGCCAGTATCGAATTCCCACTCAAGCCAAAATCGGGCTTGAATGGGCGCCCGTCCCGTTGCGCATACTTTCGTGGTTCCCGCCCTTCGCAAAGTGCGCGAAGAACGGGGCACCCGCGGTATTTCTGATAGCAGCGAAATCGAAGGCTGGGCCAACCGCGCTTTCAGATTTCGGTGAGTGAAAAATAATAAAAATAATAATCGAGAGCCCTTCGTTATCTTGCCGGTTCCCGTTTCGTCGGGCATGCTCGGGGAGATGTGATCAATCGAACAGGGTCGCGGGGGCGGACTCGCCGGACATTGCCGGACATTGCCGGACATTGTCGGACATCGCCCCGCGTTTTCACGGAAAATTACAGCGACACGACGACGCCGTTAGGACGACGCCGTTAGGAACGACTAAGACAGTAAATCGCGCTGACGTTAGAACGGATCCAGTGTGGGAACTGCGCCCCAGAAAGCCCCGACTCCGGTTGTGTTTGCGGGCAAGCCGATTCCGACTCCGGTGGTGTTGCTGGCTATGCTGGAGGTGTCCAGCAAAGTGAGCGATCTCATCCTGTCGCCGGGGAGCTTTCCGATGGTGGAACTGTCTGGCAAGTTGACTCCGGTCAAGATTTCCGGCATGCCGGCGTTGACTCCGGACGACACGCGCCGCATTGCTCAGGAACTGATTGCGGGGAACAAACAGGCCACCGACTCGCTGCAGAACCTGGGATCGTGTGACATTTCCTATCGGGTGCCGGGGCGCTGCCGGTTTCGAGTCAACATATTTCAACAGCGCGGAAGCCACGCGATTGTAATGCGGGTGATCCCTCAGGTCATTCCTACTCTGGGGGACCTGAAACTGCCTCCGCAACTCGCTGAAATTGCCGACCTGCAGAACGGAATCGTTCTGGTCACCGGGCCCACGGGATCGGGCAAGTCCTCCACGCTGGCGGCGGTGCTGGATCGCATTAATGAGAGCCATGCTTATCATATTTTGACGATTGAAGATCCCATCGAGTTCATGCATCGGCACAAGTGCTCCATTGTTCACCAGCGCGAACTCCACAGTGACACGCCTAGCTTTGCGCTCGCGCTGCGGGCCGCATTGAGGCAGGCTCCCAAGGTGATTCTTGTGGGCGAAATGCGGGACAAAGAAACTATTGAGATCGCACTGGAGGCGGCGGAGACCGGGCATCTGGTGCTGTCTACTCTCCATACTATTGACGCTTCTAAAACCGTGGAACGAATCATCGGGGCGTTTCCGATGGGGGAACAACACACCATCCGCAACCGGCTGGGGAAGAGTTTCCGGGCGATTATTTCGCAGCGCCTGATACCGCGGAAAGACGGGAATGGGCGGGTGGCGATCGTGGAAATTCTGAAATCAACGCTGCGCACCCGCGAGTACATAGAAAAGGGCGAGCAGGATGGCAAGACGCTTCTCGAAGCGATGACCGATGGCGACACCGACGGAATGCAGCACTTCGATGGTGAGATCGAAAAGCTTGTTCGAGCGGGTGTTGTCGACATTACTACCGGGCTTGCCTATGCTACGAATTCTGGGAATTTGCGGCTCCAGTTGACTGACATGGGGAGTGCCGCGACGGAGTAGTGGTTTGGCGATCGGACTGCCGCCACACAAACCTTTAACTGCTCCAGTCAAGCATTTAACTGCCCCACTCAAGCCAAAGTACGGCTTGAATGGGCCACCCTCGGCTGAGATCAATGCCAAGATCAAAGGCGGCGGACAGGAGTGTCCGCCCCACATTTGGCGGCATCACGTCTGCGCAGGGCCCCGCTATAATGTCCGTCGATTTATTCTCAATTCGATTTGTTCTTTGAGGGGCTTATGGACTCGGCGCGGGGGTGGCGGCGGATTTTTTCGGATGACACGGCTGCGCTGTGGCTGCTCGGGCTTGGGTTTGCTGTGCTCCATCTGGTGGTGGGGGCGCGGTATGGATTTCATCGCGACGAGCTGCTTACTTATTCCAATGCGCGGGATCTGGAATGGGGATATGTTCTCTATCCGCCGGTTACGCCGTTTCTTGCTCGCGTTGAGCTGGGGCTGTTTGGGACTTCGCTGATTGGGTTTCGGTTTTTTCCTGCTATTGCGTCTGGGCTGGTTGCGGTGCTCACGGGGCTTACGGCGCGGGCGATGGGCGGGGGGCGGCAGGCGATGCTGATGTCGGGGGTGGCGGCCAGCATTGCAGGGCCGATTTTTTTCAGCGGGTCGTTCATGTCTTACATGTCGTTTGATTTGTTGTGGTGGGTTCTGGCGAGCTGGTGCGTGGCGCGGTTGATTCAGAGTGACGATCCGCGGTGGTGGGTTGGGGTGGGCGCGGCCATTGGGCTGGGGCTGATGACTAAGTACACGATGGCGTTTTTTGCCGCGGGGGTGCTTGGGGGGATGGTGTTGACCTCTAACCGGCGCTATGTTCGCAGTGGGTGGTTCTGGTGCGGGGTGGGGCTGGCGGGGGTGATTTGCGCGCCTAATTTTTGGTGGCAGTATCAGCATCATTTCGTGAGTTTGGACTGGATGCGGAGCATTCACGCGCGCGATATGGGGATGGGGCGGAGTGATCATTTTTTGTTGAACCAGTTGTGGAGGGTTTGCTCGGTTGTGGCGCTGCCGCTGCTGTTTGCGGGGTTTTGGTTTCTGTTTGGGCGGGCGGAGGGGCGGCGCTGGCGCATGATTGGGTGGATGTATGTGCTGACGCTGGTTGGGCTGATGGCGGTTCGGGGGCGCGATTATTATCTTGCGCCGGCGTATCCGATGGTGCTGGCGGCGGGGGCTGCGTGGGGCGAAAAGTGGCTGGGGTCGCTGGCGGAGAAGAAGCAGAAGCGCATTCGGGGTGGGGTGTGGAGGGCGCTCGTGATTGGCGGGCTGTGCCTGGCCGCTTTTATGGTGCCGGTCGCGCCGGTGAACTCGACTTGGTGGCGGGTGGCGGACGCGGTGAACGAGCAATTCAATATGGAGATTGGCTGGCCGGAGCTTGCGGGTACTGTGGCTCGGGTGCGGGATTCGCTGCCTGCGGCGGATCGGGGCGGCGTCGGCGTGTTGGCTTCGGACGAAGGGGAGGCGGGGGCGGTCAACCTTTATGGGCGGGCTTATGGGCTGCCTCGCGCTATTAGCGGGATGAATTCTAACTGGCTGCGCGGGTATGGGGATCCTCCGCCGCAGACTGTGATCGCGGTGGGGTTTACGGCGGAGGAGCTTGGCGGGATTTTTGGATCGTGTGAGGATGCTGGTCGGCTGTCGAATCCTTATGGCGTGGTTAACGACAGTTTTCGCGGGCGTGAAGAGGTTTATGTTTGCCGGGGTATTCGCGAGCCTTGGCCGGAGGTTTGGAGGCGCTTCCAGAGTTATGGGTAGCGACCCACTGCAGTGATCGAATTGCCCCACTCAAGCCAAAGGGCGGCTTGAATGGGCCACCATCTTCCGTTATTGCCCCTGATTTGCTGCTTTTGTGCCGATCATTACTGCGTCTTGCATTTGGCGGTAGAGGTCGGTGACGGCGCCGGGGGAGTGGGACATCAGGATGGTGTTGCTGCGGTCGTTGGTGCCGATTTCTTTCATGGTGTCGAGATATTGGGTGACCAGGACCAGCATCATGACGTCGCGGGGAGTTGAGCCTTCTACGGCTTTGGAGAAGGCTTCTACGGAATCTTTCAGGCCTTCGATGATGGCTTTGCGCTGGTTGGCGATGCCTTGACCTTGGAGTGCTTTACTTTCCGCTTCCGCTTCTGCCTGTTTTACTTTCAGGATTTTTTCGGCTTCGCCGCGGGCTGTGGCTGCTACTTGCTCGCGCTGGGCGGCGTTGATTTCGTTCATGGCGGCTTTTACTTTGTCGTCGGGCTGAATGTCGGTGACTAGAGCCTGGTCGATGGCGTAGCCGTAGGTGCGCATCACGTCGTCGAGTCCTTGCTTGATGGCTACAGCGATGTCGGATTGCTGGAGGAAGGCGTCGTCGAGATTCATTTTGGGGACGTGGCCAAGGATCACGTTGAAGACGTAGGAGGAAATTTGCTGGCGGGGATTGGCTAGCTTGTAGAACGCTTCGTAGACGTGGTCGGCGATTACGTGATATTGCACGGAGACGGGAATTTTTACGAAGACGTTGTCTTTGGTTTTGGTCTCGACATCGAGTGCTAGTTGCTGGACGCGGAGATCGATGCGGCCGGCGATCTGGTCGAACCACGGGATCTTGAAATTGATGCCGGCGCTGGCCACGCCCTGAAACTTTCCCATGCGCTGGACTACGACCGCTTCGGCGGTGCGCACCTGGAAGAAGCCGCTCAGGATGGTCCCGAGCACGAAGATGCCGATGATTAGAATAATCGCATAGGTGATGACGTCCATGTGGTTCCTCTTCCTCCCAGTCGCAGGCATGATAACGGGTTGGGGACGTTCTCACAACGACGCAGTCGAGGTGGAGATGCGGGCTTCGAGTTTTGCCTTTGCAGCGGGCCACTCGTCATCGAGGATGCTGAAGTAGACGGTGTCGCGGACGCGGCCGGTGTGGGTAAGCAGGTGGCGGCGGAGCGTGCCTTCTTCTTTTGCGCCGATGCGCACGATTGCGTTGCGAGACTTCTGGTTGAGCGCGTCGGTTTTCAATTCCACTCGCATGCATTTCCAGACTTCGAAGGCGTGACGCAGCATCAGGTATTTTGCTTCGGTGTTGACGGCGGTGCGTTGCCAGGCGGGCGCGATCCAGGTGGAACCGATCTCGACCCGGCGGTTGAGGCGGTCGATATTCATGAAGCGGGTACTGCCGATGGCGCGGCCGGAACTGCGCTCGACCGTCGCGAATACGACCGACTCGCCGCGCTGCTGCTCGTCAAGCGCTTTGTCGACTACTCCGCGAAAATCTTCGGGGGTTTTCATGGCGTAGGGAATCCAGCGAAAAATATCTTCCAGGTCGTTTTTGGCGACCTGCCAGAAGAGGTCGGCGTGCTCGTGGCGGAGTGGCTCGAGGACGGACTACGGTTCCTTGCAGCGTAACTGGCGAAATAATGTTCAAAGGGCCGGCACTCATGATTTCCTTTCGCGACGAGAAGTTCGACCATTATCTTGCATCTTGCGGCTCATTCCGGCATCTCTAGTACGGCGCGTAGTTCGTGAATCCCGTGCACGATGTTAACCTTGTTGCGGTTGACATGAAATGATTTCAAACGTCCAACTAATGATTATGCGACAGGCGACCGAGCGGTGTTGTCAGGAGAACTCTTAAGTGAAGTCGCACTGCCTGCCATTCTCGCAAATCCCGCATACTACCCGCCTTTTCGCTGATTTTCTTGCATACTCACCCTCGGTTCAGCCGTTTTATCCCAGGTCACCTTATTTTCAGGAATGGATGAAAGACGAAGCCGCGAAGATTTCTTACGATTCGTCGCGCCGCGAGCGGGTCGCGGGGATTCTGGAACGGCAGAACAAGGCGTGGGACGCATCTCGCGAAAACTCTGGCGAATCTCGAGCGCTTGCGCAACGGGGCGGCCGCGGTTGTTACGGGGCAGCAGGTTGGGCTTTTCGGTGGGCCGATGTTCTGCGATCTACAAGGCGCTCACCGCGGTGAAGCTGGCGGAACAGGCGACTGCGGCGGGAGTCGATGCGGTGCCGGTGTTCTGGCTGGCGACTTACGATCATGATCTGGCGGAAGTGAATCACGTGTCGATTCCTGGGCGCGGACGGCGCGCTGCAGGTGCTGACTACCTCGAGCCACGATGTTCCGGGAGCGCCGGTGAGTGCGGTGCGTCTGGGCGAGGAGATTCTTCCTGCTGGTCGAGCTGGCCGCGAAGCTGCTTGGCGATTCCGAGGCGGCGCAGTTCTTGCGCGAGGCGTATCGGCCGGGCGAGACGCTGGGCACGGCCTTTGCGCGGTTTTATGCGCGCGTGTTTGCCGAGTGGGGAGTGATTCTGCTGGACGCGTCCGACGCGGAACTGCGATCGCGTGGCCGAGCCTATTTATCGTGCTGCCGTTGAGCGCGCCGGACGAACTTGCTGCGGCGCTCTGGCGCGGGGCGAGGATTTGGAGGCGGCCGGGCTATCACCAGCAGGTGAAGGTGACGTCGTCGTCGGTCTGCTTGTTTACGACGCAGGAGGGCGCGCGGACTCCGATTCATCGCCGCGGGGACGGGAGCAGCGCGAGAGTTTGTGATCGGCAGCGATGCCGGAGGCGGAGAAGCTTTCGCGAGCCGAATTGATCGCGCGCATCGCGGCGAACTCCGGAATAATTCAGTCCGAATGTGTTGCTGCGGCCGGTCGTGCAGGACTATCTTCTGCCCACGCTTGTCTATACCGGAGGCGCAGCCGAGGCGGCTTATTTCGCGCAGGCGGGAGCGGTTTATGAAGCCTTCTGGGCCGCGTGACGCCGATCGTTCCGCGCTTCTCGGCGACCATTGTCGAGCCGAAGATACAGCGGCTGATTGAGCGGCATGGGATTGCCGTGCCCGACGTGTTCGACGGGGCCGGAGGCATTGCGCCAGCAGCTGGCGGAGCGGGGCCTGCCTGCGGATCTGCAAGCGGCTTTTGAAGCGGCGAGTAATCGTTCGACGGATTCAAACCTTTCGGGCATCAAAGAAAAGCTGGAGAAGCTCGATCGGACGCTGGTGGATGCGGCGGACACGGCGCGGTCGAAGATGCAATATCAGCTCGAGACGCTGTAAACGCAGGCGGCGCGTGCGGAAGCGCAGAAGAGCGAACTGGTGAGCCGTCATGCGGACAGTCTGAGTCAAGCGCTTTATCCTGACAAAGGCCTGCAGGAGCGGGCCATTGGTGGCTGTTACTTTCTGGCGCGTTATGGGCGGGAACTTCTGCACCAGTTGTACGACGCCGTCAAGCCTGACTGCCATGACCATCAAATATTGGAACTGTAGCGGCCCCTACTTGCTGTCGCTGGTTGCGAGATAGGTTCCCAGCCCGATCATGATCACGCCGGTCACGGTTCTCTGCCGGCGGCGAAATGTTGCCGACGACCGAATGCGTTCGCCGAGCGGCCCCGCCATTGCGATCACAATCAAATCTGCAGTTGTGTTCATTACGACCGAGATCGTTCCCAGGGCGACGAACTGCAGGAAGACGTGTCCGCTGGCGCGGTTGACGAACTGCGGAATGAACGAGAGAAAAAACAACGCGGTCTTGGGATTGAGAACTTCCGTGGCCATGCCTTGCCAGAGTGGATTGCGGGCGGGTCGGGCCGTCTGCTCAATTTCCTGCGGACTTTGCGCATTGCTGGACTTCTCTTTTCGTGCGTCGAGGATCATGCGCACGCCGAGAAAGCAAAGATAAGCCGCTCCGACGTATTTCACGGTTGCGAACGCTAGCGCCGACTTGGCCAGGACAATGGACAGGCCCAGCGCTGCAGCGAACACATGCGCCATCCCGCCTAGAAATGTGCCCAACGCCGACAGCGCTCCTTCGCGCTTTCCGCCGGCGAGACTTCGTGCGAGCACATAGAGCATTCCGGGACCGGGCGCGATTGCCAGAAAGCAGGGCCGCCGTCAGAAAAAGGAAGAGTCTTGTCGAGTCAAACATGGTTAGCCATCCTTTTCGGTTTGTCGCTCAGCGGCTTTCGCCCGGCTATTGCTTGAGCCAACCTTCGAGACTTGCGAGCGATTCCACGCGGGGATACTCGCGCTCGCGATAGGCTCCGGCAACGTCGAACAGAATCGCTTGCATTCCGGCGTTCCGGGCGCCGACGTAGTCGACCGAATAGACGTCGCCGACGTAGAGGCTCTCGGCGGGTTCGGCTTTCATATCGCGTAGAGCCGCTTGGAATATCGCCGGATGCGGCTTCTCCTGGCCTACATTTCCTGAGTCGGTGATGCTGGCGAAGCAGTCGACGATGCCGCAGCGGTTGAGAACCGCATCGATTTTGCCGTCGGCGTTGGAGATTACTGCCAGGGCGTAGTCGCTCCGAAGACGCTCCAGCGCTTCGCGCGTTCCGGGCAGGATTTGATCCCAGTTGGCGGAGTTTTGCGTATTTGCAATCAGGGTGTTGCGGACGGCGTCATTCAGCGCATTCTGTTCTTGCAGCAGATAAGTATGAAAAGTCCACCAGAAACTGTGGTCGATCTTGCCTTTTGTCATGCCTTGATCGAATTCGTGCTTGGTGCGACGCTCGAGAGCTTGCCACGCCGCGAGTGTGGGATGTTGTTCCGGCGGCAGGGGGGCCAGCATGCGGGGGCGATTGGGAAACAGCAGGGTGTTGCCGACGTCGAAAAAAATGAAACGGGGTTTGGGCATCGAATCATATTAACGAAGGCTTGATAGCAAGGCGAAGGAATCCGGCTGGGTCTTGACCAGATGGTAGCAAGTTTGCAGGGCCATGAATTGGAGGTGAAAAAAATGTAATAATTCAAGACGCACGCCTGCAGAGGGTTTACAGGCCGGTTACGAGTCGATGGCACTCACTAATGCGGTGACGCTGATTTCAAGTTTCACGCGGACTACGCGCGTGGCTTTTGCCGTCTACGCGGTGGCGCGGGTTTATGCGGGCGTGTTGGTTGGCGTGGCGGTTGCTGTGCTCTATCGCGGGTCGCGGCAGGATGTTTACAACATACTGTGGGCGGTGGTGTTTGGGTTTGCCACGCTCAACATTCTTACGCTGGCCGCGCGGCGGCTGGAGCCTACGCGGCGCGGGTTGAGCTTTGGGGAGCTGATGGCCGTCATGGTGGTCTTGTTGTCGATTTTTCTGCTGGGGTGGGAACTGCTGAACTTATTTCATATTTTTCCGATCAAGCTTACGCGCTGAATTGCCTGGCTGGCTTCATGCAGCGTATTCACGCATCGATGGCGTCGGCTGGCGTAAGGTCCCTCGCCCGGCTGTCGCTGCGCTCAGGATGACATTGGGCTGAATATTCTTGAAATTGAGTCGTTGCTGAAACCTCTGATCCCCTTCGTCGTAAACCCGCTTTTGCGGTATGATTCGCTTGATGGGGAAGACTCCTGCTAATTTCGAAGTGACGTGTCCGTGCTGCAACGCGGTGCTCAAGGTGGACGTGGAGACGCGCGCTGTGATCGCTCATACTGCTGCTGTGAAGCCGAAGACTTTTAATGATATGGAGGCTGCGGCCAAGGCGATGCGGGAGCAGGACAGCCGGCGCGATTCTATTTTCCAGCAGTCGATCGAAGCGCAGAGGAACGCATCTGATCTGCTGGAGAAGAAATTTCAAGAGGCGCTGAAGAAGGCGAAAGAGTCGCCTGACACGGGCAAACCGATTCGAGACTTTGATCTCGATTGATCCGTGAGCGGGTCATTCGCATCATTTTCTGCGACTTAATTCAGTCCTGCCGGTCCGCAGCTGTTCTGCTGCTCGTGATTCCAAGCCTATGAGCCGTCCACTTCTTCTTGGCCATCGCGGTGCCCGCTCCGTCAAGTCAATTTCCGAAAACACTTTTGCTTCATTCGACCACGCATTGGCCGATGGGTGCGATGGGTTTGAGTTCGATGTGCGACTGACAGAAGATGAAGAGGCGGTGGTTTGCCATGATGCGAAGGTGGGCGGAGTTGATATATCTCGCTCGACGGCCAAGCAGGTTTCGCAATTGCCGCGGCTGCGCGATGTTCTGCAGCGTTATCGCGATTCGTTTCTTGACATTGAATTGAAGGTTAAGGGACTGGAGAGGATTACGCTCGATCTTTTTCTGCGGCATAAGCCGCGCGGCGGGTTCGTAGTTTCATCGTTTATGCCTGGAGCGCTGAAGTCGGTGCGGGCGCTGGACGCTACGGTTCCACTCGGCTTGATTTGTGAGTCGAAGACGCAGCTTCGTTATTGGAGCGAGCTTCCGATTCAGTATGTGATTGTGCAACAGGAACTGGCTGAGCCGGAACTGATCCGCAAAATAAAGGGAGCGGGGAAGAAAGTGATGGTGTGGACGGTGAACGTTTCGGCGGACATGCTGCGTTTTGCGGAGTATGGCGTTGACGGGATCATTTCCGACGACGCCGGGCTGCTGTGCAAGACGCTGAAGACGTAGGATCGTCGTACAGACGCTGGGAGCGGACGATAGATTTATTCGGATGTTTGGAATTGCATGTTGTCGTCGACGGAAAGCTGCGCGGGCGTGCCGGAGATGTTATCGCCGGAGCGGGTGGCGACTACGCGAAAGCTGCTGCCGCTGACCTCGACGGAGTAGGTGTACGGGAGACGCTGGCGGGCGACTGTGATGGTGTTGGAGGAAATAAGTTCGTCGAGCGAGAACGTATTTTCCTTCGGTGGCGAAGTAGCGGCGCTCGGCGGAGGCGATGCTGATCAGGTCGCTCTTTACGCCGGTGATGTTGATGGCGCCGGCGGGGTTGGTGGCACCGGCTTCGGCGGACGAGCTTTGCATCTGCTTGGAGTAGATGTACAGGCCGATCGCCATCACGATGATGACGCTGAGAAAACCGAAGAGGCGGCTCATGGGTGTCCCTTCTTACTCGCAATTCCAGCGGGAAGCGTGATGGGCGCTCAGGCTTCGCAGAAACCGAAGACCGCTTTGACGCCGTCGACTTCGATTACGTTACCTGCCTCGATCTGCTTTTTGCCGCCTTCGACGGCGACATCATTCACTTTGACTTTTACTTTGTCTCCGGACGCGGCGATGAAGTAGCCATCCTCGGACCGGTAGATCGATGCGGCGACGTGGGGAGCGAACCAGCGCTTGAGGCGAATGCCGGCCATTTTCGATTTTCCGATTACGGTTAGTCGGCTGGTCAGGACGTAGTGTTTCTGATCGGTGCGGCCCTCCATGATGGTCAGTGTGCCGATGGTCTGATGGGCGACCTGCACTGGCGCCTGGCTCTGAGCCAGGCCTTTTTGCTGGGCTTTCTGCTGCACTTTCTGCTGCACTGCGGCAGCGCCACCTGAGGAAGCTGCGACGGCCATGGCGATCATCTCTTTCGCTTTGGCGGTGTCCAGGAAGGCTGTGCGATCGAGTTGCGGCAACTTGGGCTTTCCTTGGGCCCCGTCGACGACTGACACCGATCCGTGCCAGACGTCTTGTGCCTGAGCGTTAAACTCGAGTGTGTGCTTGCCGATGAGCGCTTTGTCTCCGTCTTTGAGTACGACTTTGGTGATGCGGTGACTGTTGACGTAAGTGCCGTTGAAGCTCTCGGCGTCTTCGAGCACGTAGTGGCCGTTTTCGGAGTAGACCTTGGCGTGATATCCGGATACGGCTGGATTATCGATGCGCAGGACGTTGTCGGGCTGACGGCCGATGGTTACGGTGCCGGAGGAAAGAGAGACCTCTTGTATGACTTGGTCGTCAAATTTGAGAAACAGTTTTGCCATTGTCGAGGCTCCAAAATGTGCAAACTGGAAAGAGGGTAGTAACTGAAGACGAAACTTTCCGTTTGCGCTATGACTCGATGATCACATTCTTATGATCACAATCTATTTTGCTTACGAAAGGGGGCAAAGAAAGAGTACCAAGGTACTCGACCGGTCCGGTGGGAATGGCGCGAAGGTCACCACCCGGTGGTTACGTTGATTTCGTGTACATCGACTTTAGAATCTAAGTGAGTGTTGGCAGGCCGAAACGGCGCTGACAATAAATGTTGGGGTAGCCCTGCGCGAGCGAGTTGAGGAAAGATGAAAATCGTACACAGTGTCGTTGCCTGTTTCGTGCTCTCGCTGGCGTGCGCCTACGGACAGAACGGGCAGACCACCATCGTCAGTGCACCGTTGAAGGATCCTGAGATAAAGCCGGAGCAGCGGACTGCGACCATCGTGCACTATGAGAGGATGCGGCTCTCGGCGCGAGGAACCATTCGGGTGTTGGCGCTGGCGATGCAAAATACGGACGGTTCCACAGCGAGGTTGAACGAGGCCATCAACAACGAACAGGATATTGTGGAATGGGCGAATTGGTGCATTCTGGCGCTGCGTGACAAAACGGATCAGGCGAAGGCATGCGTGTTTCAACCAGACCCGAAGCAATGAATTAGAAGGTGCTCCTCTCTCGCCGGGCCTGGGGTTCCCGTCACAGAGTTTTTGCAGCGATATGATTCCATCGGGCGCCGATCTTTCTTGTCTAAGATGAAGCCGCAAATAGTAGAGGCCCGACGTGCTGCGTCGGGCCTGTTTTATTTTGGTGAGGATTCGAGTTTCTTTAGGGCGCCTTGGCCGCGGCCGCCTTCGGAGCGGAGATGGCGGCCTTCGCTTCTTTGATACCGGATGAGATGTGCTGATCCCAATCGAGATGGGGAATCGGCGAGGACGCTGCGGTTTCGTAGAGGGCGAGGGCGTCCTCGGGGCGGTTCAGGCGCTTCAGGCAAAGCCGAGCCGCGCTGAGTTGCGCGGTCAGGGCCTGGCGCTCGGCGGGATATGTCTGGGCTAGTTCGTGGTATTCGGCGAAGGCGCGATCGAACTCCTGCATTTCCTCGGCGCCTTTGCACAGTTCGAGCCAGGTGGCGGCCGGCATTTTGCCGCCGGAATCGATGAACTCGGCGTAGTCTTTGAACGCCGCTTCGACTTCGTGCGCTTTCAGGTGCAGCGCACAGGTTCTTACGGTCGCGTCCAGGTAGGACTTGGTGTCGCTCTGGCGCTGGTAGATCGTTTTGAGCAGGTTCCAGGCGTCGAGAGAGCCGGGCTTTACGGCCACGTAGTTCGTCAGCAATGCAATCGCGTCGGGGAGTTGGCCGTGGTCCATCATGGTGCTGGCCTGTTCCAGTTCGTCGTCGTTGCTCCAGCCGAGCTTTTCTTCGATGGCTTGGTTGGTTTTGTGTTCGATGCCGGAGTGCTGGATGGCCAGCGCAGCTACTGCTCCGAATAGGAATCCTCCGACGTGCGCCCAATGGGCCACGCCGCTATTGGACCCGAACAGCGCCCCGTAGAAAATTTCGATTGCCAGCCAGAAGGGCAGGAGCCAGTAGGCCGCGGCCTTGAAGCGGAACACCTTGAAGAAGAAGAGCCATGCCATTTCAATCTTCATTTTGGGGAAGCGGACCAGGAATGCGCCCATTAGCGCGGCCACGGCGCCTGATGCGCCCAGAGTGGGGGTGATGCTGCCAGGATTTGACCACGCGTAAAACTGCAGTGCGGCTGCGCCCGCGATCAGGTAGAAGGCCGAGTAGAGCCAGCGTCCCCAGACGTCTTCGAGCACGAATCCTGCCAGCCACAGGAACCACATGTTGCCGATCAGGTGCAGCCACCCCCCGTGCAGGAAGTTCGCGGTCAGGTAGCTGATGGCGGTGGGCTGCGCGGGGACGAAGGCGTACTGCTCGGTGATCGATGTTTTCACCAGGCTCAAGAACTGAGTGTTGAGCGAGTCCATCTCGGCTTGCAGCTTCGACGTGTCTTCCATCATTCTGATTTTGGCGTCGTAGGCGTTCATGATGTCGCGATAGGGACTCTGCACCTGCTTCCATTGATCGGGATGGCTCTCTTTGAATCCGTCGACCAGGTGCTGGGATTCGGGCTGCAGCTTCAGTTCAGGATGCAGCGCTGCCAGAATCAGGATGTGTGACTTGATCTCGCCGAGTTCCGGGGCCTCGTTGTCGATGGCCGACATGGTGAAGAGGAAGACCGCTGCATTGATGGCGATCAACGCGAGGGTGACGACCGGCCAGCGCCGGGCTTCCATGTTTTCGTGCTTGATTGGAATCAACATCGACGTACGCCCCTGTGGCCGGAAATTCTCGACACACTCGCGCCAGTGTAGTGCGGCGTAGGAGGCATTCCCAGATGACGTGGGGGCTTGGCCAATCTTTCGTAACCATTTCGTTTCTTTTCGGCGTCATCCCGACGTGGCACGCCGTTCTGATCAACCGGTCTGATCCGCCACCCGTTGCTGGGCCTGGTCTACGCCGGCTTCCCCTGATGCGCAGATACGTCTCGCGCGTCGAGGGAGTCGCGTCAGTGCGGAGAGCCTATGTTCCGGAAGAAATGCGGAAGATTCTTGTCGGATGAGGACACAGGGAAAGTCGAGGTTTTCTGGCAATACTTGTTTCGCATGGGCGTGATTGCTTGGAAGCTAGCCGCGAACCACACACAACATTACCGCACGACCAACACTTCCCGAACATTATCCCGTGCGAGAAAGAACTTGATCGACGCAAAGTCGCGAAACAGAGTTTCAATATGCCGGTTGTTGAAAACTCTCTGCAGCCTGAATCCATCTGTAATCGCCGTGTGAATCGCCCCGGTAGGGCCGCGCCGCGCTTCCCGCTTCAGCACGATGCGCTGCATCTCCAGCACATCTTTTCCCACGATGTGAAAGCGGTAGCAAGGAGAATCCGGCCCCGCATCTTTGGTGTGAAAGAACGCCAGCAGCATCCCGCCCGGCTTCAGCACCGACCACAGCCGTCCCATCACCGGACGCACCAGGCTCTCATCTAAATAGTCCGGAAGATTCCAGCACAGCACCACATCAAAATGCGCCGCAGGATACACCAGGTTGTCGGCCAGAAAGCGCCGGCTGTCGAGCACCACAGTCCCTTGTTCGTCTTTCGTCACCAGATGTGGCTCAGTAGAAGCCACCAGAAGATCTTCGCTGTAAATCTTGTGACTGCCCTCGGTAAAGAATCTGATATTCGCGGGAGAAGTCGAACCCAGGTCAAGCACGCACAGCGGCGTCTCTGATTCCCAGACACGCGAAAGCTCTCCCAGCCCGCTCGAACGGCGAGTCAGTTTTTGGGCGGCCAGCGGAGTTGCCGCCTCCGTCCCACCCGATGAGCCGCGAAAAAGCTTCATGAAATTCTGCGTGACTGATGCCATCAGACCGTCGCGCCGCCTCGCTTCAGGCGACCGTGCCCTTCAACATTAGGTGCACTTCTAAACCAACACTTTAACCCACGCCAAAGGCTGAGGGGAGTTACTTTCCAGCCGCCTTGTCCGACTTGCCCTGAATGTCGACCTTGCCTTTCAGGTAGGCGCCTTCCTCAATCGAAATCCGCTGCGTGGCAATGTCGCCTGTCACCACTGCCGACTTACGCAATTCGACGCGGTCGCTGGCCTGCACGTTGCCCTCAAGTTTGCCCTGCACCACAATAGCCTTGGCATCCACCGTGGCCTTCACCGACCCGTTAGGCCCGACGGTCAAACTGTGATTCTTCAGCGCGATGCTGCCCTCCACCTGTCCATCGACGTAGAGGTCTTCGCTGCCCGACAATTCGCCTTTGATGATTACCGACTTGCCAATCTGCGCCAAATCTGCCGACAACGGAGCACTCATGGATGTTCTCCTTAAGGAACCGGAATACCGCAGTACCACGACAACGTACCACGGCAAAGTACCACGACAACTGGGAAGGCAGGTACCGAAACGGCCGCGTCGCTTGCAACGACTATACCCAACTACGAGAGCACGCGGCAAGCACGGCGGAAGTGAAACACAGAAAACCCAGCCTCGATTCCGCATTCGGAAGTACATCTGCAACCCTGCAGGCCGATTGCTACACTAACTAATAGAAGCCAATTGATCGAAGACGGATTCTAATTGAAGGGAATGGATTCTAAGCGACAATGCATGGCGTGAAGAAAAGTCGGTTCGCGGGCAGGCTGCTGAGAACCAGCGTCACCGTTGCCCTGTTGGCGGTCGCAGCGACGCTATCCGCTCAGGACGCCGGAGCGCCCGACGCGAAGCCGCCAGACGCTAAAGCTCCGGACGCGAAGGCTCCAGAAATGCCGCCCGGAGAACTGGTGCGGGTTGCGGTAGAGAACGAGGTTGCAGCCTCGAGCCATCCCGGCGTCCTGCACATGTTCCGCTCGCACAAACAAACTCCAAGACTCTCGCAAACGCGGCTCTACGTGGAAACCACTGACGCTCTGGCTGCGATGCTGACCGCCATCAACGACCAACCGCTGACCGCGGAGCAACAGCAAGCCGAAACCAACCACCTCGCCTGGCTGACAAACAATCCCGACCAGCTCCGCAAAAAGCGCTCGCGCGAAAAAGAAGACGAACAGCGCACCATGCAAATCGTGAAGGCGCTGCCCAACGCTTTCGTCTACCAGTATGCCAGCACCGAGAAAAGCGGCAACGAGAAGAGCGAGGCAGGGCCGGACGGATCCCCGCTGGTCAAGCTGACCTTTTCTCCCAATCCCGCATACTCAGCGCCATCGCGCGTGGAGCAAGTGCTGGAGGGGATGAAAGGCTATCTGCTGATCGACGCCAAAGCCCACCGCCTGGCCCGCATCGACGGCACACTCTTTCGCGAGGTTTCATTCGGATGGGGCATCATCGGCCATCTCGACAAGGGCGGGCACTTTCTGGTGCAGCAAGCCGACTTAGGCCTGGGCGACGGCTCGTGGGGCATCACCGAAATCAGCTTGAACGTTACCGGCAAACTTCTGCTGTTTAAGGGCCTGAACATGGTGTCGGACGAAGTGCTGACCGACTTCCGAAAATGCCGGAAATCTTACATTCGCGCAAGGTGTGGAAATGTTGAAGACGGAACAGGAAAAGCTAGCCCACAACACCCATCCGGAGCAGCGCACAGCCTCACGCAGATCCACCGACCGAGGCGCAAAAAACTCCGCGGTAATGTCTATCCGCGCCCGCAGCGTTCTCTTTCCTCACCGTCAGCTTCTCAATCAAATCTTCCTTAACTCTGTACCCGGTCCCGGGTTGATCGCTGACCGCGATCATCCCATTCGACGACACTTCCACTTCCGGATCGATGATGTCCTCTTTCCAATAGCGCTTGGAAGCCGAAACGTCGCCGGGCAAGCTGAAATTCTGCAGCGTAGAGAGCGCGATGTTGTGCGCGCGTCCGATGCCGGTTTCAAGCATCCCACCACACCAGACGGGAATCGTTGTTGGTGTGGCAAAGATCGTGGATCTTCAGCGCCTCGCGAGAATCCGCCAACTCGCCCAACTTTAACGTTGATGATGCGGCAAGCCCCGGTGTCAACGGCAAAAGCTGCGCTGCGCACGTTGACGATCGATTCGTCCAGGCAAATCGAAGTGCGCAATTCTTTCTGCAGCCGCGCGTGATAATAAATATCGTCGTTCCAAAGCGGCTGCTCGATCATCAGCAGATTGAACTGGTCGAACTCGCGCAAGTGCTCGACCTGATCGAGCGTGTAGGCTGAATTCGCATCACAACTGAGAGTAATGTCGGCCCAGCGCGAACGAATCTTCTCCAGCACGTTTACATCCCAGCCCGGCTTGACCTTGATCTTGATGCGCCGGTAACCGGCCGCGAGTTCAATCTGGATCTTGTCCAGCAACTGCTCAATCGAATCCTGAATGCCAATCGAAACGCCGCACGGAATCTCACGCCGCGTGCCCCCAAGCAACTTCCACAAGGGCAATTGCTTCTGTCGGGCTTCCGCATCCCAAAGCGCATTTTCCAGTCCAGCTTTGGCCATGCGGTGAGCGCGCACCTTGGCAAACAACGCCGCGCAATCCCGGGCGGATTCGACACTCTTCCCCAGCAGCGCCGGAATCAAATATTGCATGATCGTCGGCCAGGCGGTCTCGATCCACTCGCTGCTGTAAAACGGATCTTCGCCGACAACGCTCTCGCCCCATCCGTCAACGCCTTCGCTGTGAACCGTGATCAGCAAAATACGCCGGCTATAGGTGCGCCCAAAGCTCGTCTCGAAAAAGTGTACGAGCGGCATGTGAATTTCGCGGAGCGTAATGGCTTCAATTTTCATAGTGTGAGAAAAAAATTATTTCACCACAGAGGCACAGAGACACAGAGAAAACCTTGTCAAAATAAATTCAGAACAACGGCGTTCGCTCCATCACCGCTCCTGCCACGCCTTCGTTTTTATCTTTCTCTGTTTCTCTGTGCCTCTGTGTCTCTGTGGTGAATCGATCTTATGAATCACCCCTCCGATGCGTACGACCACTTCTCATCCCAATGTCCCAGCAGGAATTTTCCGTTGCCTGCGTCATCGCGCTGGTAACCCACCACGGCCAGCCCATGTGAAAACGCGATCAGAAACTGGGCCCGGTTGCGCTCCTGCACTTGCTGCGCCAGTCCGCGAGTTTCGCCCGCGGCTTTCCACTCGTAAATCTGCGCCGGCACCACGATGCTCGACTCACTCACCACGATAGGATTCTTCCCCGTGGCCAGCAGCGTTTCCACCCGTTTCGACTTCAGCCACCACTCGGCAATCAGGCGATCGCTCGGCAAGCCTCCCTGCAGCGGCGACGAAGTGATGCCGTACTGATTGATGTTATAGCGGCGCGCAATAGCCCCCAGCTTTTCAATGTTGAGGTAAGCGTTCTTGATTTCCAGCGGATCAAACGTCCACTCGATCAGCTCAATGCCACGCGCCAGCGCATCCTCGCGCTGCAGCAACTTGAGCCGTCGGCCGAGTCCCGCGTTGCGATAATCCTTGCGCACCGCCAGCATGTGCGAATGCAGATAAACATGGCCAGTGCGCGTGCCGGGAACGGAAAGCGCGAACCCAACCATCACATTGCCCTCGAAAGCGCCCATCACCTGCCCGCCAACCTTGTCGGCGACTACGAACATCCGGAGCGGCACCAGCTCGGCATCAGTAAAATTCCAGACTTCTTTCTGCAACGCGACGCACGCATGGAACTCCTCAATCCCCTGGCACCGCCGCAGCACAATGGAGTCGCCGCTCATTGACTCTTCACTTTAAGGGCGTCATCCCGAAGCCCCGCGTTTTCTCGAGCGGGGCCAGGGACCTCCCGCACATCATCGGCATCAAGCATCGCTTGAACCTTACGCATCCTTGCTCTCCGCGCCCTTCGCCCGCTGCCACAGCCCTTCCAACTCTTCCATCGAAGCCTGATCCGCCGACCGTCCTGAATCGTGCAGCCGTTCCTCCATCCACTGAAAGCGACGCTTGAACTTTCGATTCGTCTTGCGCAGAGCCGATTCAGGATCGACCGACAGATACCGCGCCAGGTTCACCAGCACAAAAAACAGATCGCCAACCTCACCTTCAAGCCGAGCCTGCAATTGCTCGGGAATAACGGTTCGCCCCGATCCAGCCAGGCCCCGTCCCTGCGGCCGCGGCCCGGGCGCAGGAAATTCCTGCAGCTCCTCGCGCAATTCGGCGGCCTCTTCATTCAATTTGTCGAACAACCCCTCAACATTCGGCCAATCGAAGCCAGCCTGAGCGGCCCGCGAACTCAGCTTCGAAGCCTCCAGCAGCGAAGGCATCGCCGAAGAAACTCCGGCAAGAATCGATCGCTTCTCATCTTTCTCAGCCGCAGCCGCGCCGCCAGCCTCCCGCTTCTCCTTCGCCTCCCGCTTCTTCTCTTCGACCTTGATCGCCTCCCAGTTGCGCTTAACCTCCGCTGAAGTGTCGGCCTTCACGTCGCCAAACACATGTGGATGGCGATTGATCAGCTTCGCCGACAGCCGATCCAGCACATCATCAATCGAAAATGAGTCCTGCTCCTTCGCCATTTCGGCATAGAACAAAACCTGCAGCAGCAGATCGCCGAGTTCGCCCGCGAGTTCCTTCCAGTCGCGATTGTCGATCGCTTCAAGAACTTCATAAGTCTCTTCGAGCGTGTAAGGCTTGATGGAATCGAACGTCTGCTCACGGTCCCACGGACACCCGCCAGGTGCGCGCAGCCGCTCCATAATCGCAACCGCTCGCTCGAACCGCTCGCCCGTGCCAGACATAAGGCAACCAATGTAAATGACTGCCGCGCCACGAGGCAATGCGCGGAAGCACCTGCGCTCCCGCATGAAATTAGAAGATAATAATGACACTGCCGGTGAGCGATTTTGATGTGGAATGTGCCCAAGATTATCTTCGGGAAACTCACGGAGCGGGACGAAGACTGCCTGCATAAGCGAGTCGGCCGGGTTACTTTTGGCACCGTTGTCGGTCACTCGCAATCGGGACTATCGTTACTTTCATCTCATTGCCAGGGAGGAGCACAATTAGAGAAGCGTAAACGTGTCGCAACCGGACAGACCACTCAAGCGCGCGATGGTCGGACTGCATCTAGTTTAAATACATGGCTTTAGCAATCAAACCTCGACCGCCACTGGAAAACCAGCACTTCCAGGTCGTGATCATCGGCGGCGGCATCAACGGCGTAGCCGTGGCCCGCGAATGCGCGCGCGCGGGCAAGCGCACTCTACTGGTCGAGCAAAACGATTTCGCCTCCGGCGTCACCAGCCGTTCCACCCGCATCATCCACGGCGGCCTGCGCTACCTTGAGCACGGAGAAATCCCCCTGGTGCGCGAATCGGTCCGCGAGCGTGAGCGTCTGCTTCGCGAGCGATCACACCTGGTACAGCCCGCCCGCTTCCTGTTTCTGCTTAACGAACAAAGCCAGCGCACCGCCATGAAAGTGCGCGCCGGCCTCTGGCTTTACCAGAAGATGGCAGGAAGAAAATCCGCCGATCTGAGCGAGATGGAATTAATGCGCGTCCAGCGCACCCTCGACGCCGGCCACAAGTGGACGATCTTCAACTACGAAGACGCGCAGTGCGAATTCCCCGAGCGCCTGGTCGCGGAGTGGATGACGGAAGCCGTCGAAGCCGGAGCCGTCGTCCGCAACCATTGCGAAGTCCTGGCCGTCGACGTCGCTCAAGGCCGGGCTCGTGGGGTCCTGCTGCGCGACCGCATTTCCGGCAAAGACGAGCGCGTCGATGCCGGCTGGATTCTGAACTGCACCGGCCCCTGGGCCGACCGCATCTGCCAGCGCTCCGCCGTGCGCACCAGCAAACCCATGCTCGGCGGCGTGCGCGGATCGCACATCGTGCTGGGACGATTTTCCGGAGCTCCAAGTTCGTCGCTCTACACCGAGGCCGCCGACGGCCGTCCGATTTTCATTCTGCCTTGGAACGAGCAGATCCTGGTCGGCACTACCGAAGTCGCCGACACCGGCGATCCCGGACGGACCTCACCCTCCACAGAAGAAATCGAATACCTGTTGCGCACCGTGGCCAAGCTTTTTCCGAAGGCAAAGATTTCCGCGCAAGACATTAAATACGCCTTCGCCGGCGTGCGGCCCCTGCCCCACTCGCCAGGAAATAAAGCGGAGGCAATAACGCGCCGTCATTTCCTGCACGATCACACTCCCGATGGCGCAGCCCGCCTGATCTCAGTAATCGGCGGCAAACTCACCACCGCCGCTTCGCTGGCCCGCGAATGTGCCCGCAAGATCGGGCTCACAGTCGCTGAGCCCGGCATGGCGGTGATCGGACCGGGCCGATCGCTCGATCCCATGCTCGATCAGGAAGTTCTCGAAATCGCGCGCGCCGGGTCAGTCAGCGAAGAAACCGCCCGCGGCATCATGGAGTGGCACGGTGGCCGTGCCAAGGACATTGCGCATATGGCGCTGGTGAGTGCTGAACTACGCGCCCCGATCTGTCCGCATACCTCGCACATCGTGGCCGAAGTGGTCGAAGCGTTCCGCAAAGAATTCGCCGTCACGCTCGGCGACGCGCTGCTGCGCCGCGTTCCCGTGGCGCTGGGCGCGTGCTGGTCAGAATCCTGCAGTCGCGAAGCCGCGTTGCGCGTCGGCGCCGTCCTCGGCTGGGACGAGCAAACTCTGGGAGCAAATCTCGAATCCTTCGAAACTGAGCGCACCGCATTCCTGCAGCGCCCCTCGCGCGGCACCCGCACCCTCGAAGCCGCTGCCGACTAGAACGTGCGCGACTAGAACGTGGAAGAGCGGCGCTTCCGCGCCGCGTCCAAACCCGCAAAGAATCCTCGGCTTCGGCCCCTGAGGCCTAGGTAACTGCCTTCTTCCCAAACTGCCGCAAGCCCACCACCAGCAACAAAACATCAAAGAAAAACAACGCCCCAATCACCGCCGCAACCGGCAAATGCTGAAACTGCGGCGCCAACGCCGCCCGCAGCCCTTCGCTGGCATACACCAGCGGGTTAATCAGCACGGCTTTCTGCAAGATTGGAAACTTATTCAGCGCGCTCCACGGGAAGTATGTGCAGCCGAAAAAAATCATCGGCGTCATCACCATGCTAAACATCAAGCCAATGTGCTGCTGATCCATGCTGCATCCCAGTGCCAGTCCTCCGCATGCCGAAAAACCTGCAACCAGCACAATGATCACAGCGAAAGTGACCGGAGTGCCCATGCTGATCTCAACTCCCGGCCGCAGCACCAGCCACGCCAGCGGAATCACCACCAGCCCGGCGACCAGCGCCTGCAGCATTCCGGCGATCACTTTTTCGATCGCGATCCACCCCACGCTGATCGGCGCCAGCAGTCGGTCTTCAATTTCCCGCGTCCACTGAAACTCGGCGATCAGTGGCATAGCGACCGCCCACACTCCAGTAAACGTCATGCTGATCGCGATAATGCCGGGCAGCAAAATGCTTTTGTAATCGCCGCGAATAAATCCGCTGCTCACCATCACGCGCCCGAAAATAAACACAAACAACAACGGCTGCAGAAAAGTTTGCAAAAACAGCTGCACGGCATTTCGCCGCGCCACATGCGCGTCGCGCGCCAGCAAAGCGAAAAATGTTTTCCAGTTCAATCGCGCAGGCTCCTTCCCGTGTGGTGCAGGAACAGATTTTCCAAGCTAGGCTCGGAAATATGAACGTCCGACAATTCCGCCCCGCAACTCGCGGCCAAGCTAGCGATCTCCGGGATGAGCGAACCGCCGCGGTCGGCATAGAGATCGAGGCCAGTGCTCTCGGTCGCTCGCACCTCGCGGACTCCGGCCAGCGCTTTCAAGCGCCCGAGCAAGTCCTCAGTCTGATTGCCGAAACGCAGCCGCAGCAAAAACCCTCCCGGAATCGATGCCTTCAACTCCTCCGGCGTCCCCAGCGCAATCATGTGCCCATGATCGACGATCGCGATCCGCTGGCACAGCGCGTCAGCCTCTTCCATATTGTGCGTGGTCAGCAGCACAGTTTTTCCAGCCTGGTGATATTCGCGAATAATGTCCCACAACAAGATGCGGGTCTGCGGATCGAGCCCCGCGCTAGGCTCATCGAGAAACAGCAACTGCGGATCGTGCATCATGGCCCGAGCAATCGAAAGCCGCTGCATCATCCCGCCAGAAAATCCGCGCACCATCTGGTTACCGCGCTCGGTCAGCTTGAACTTCTCGAGCAAGGCATCGGCTCGTTCGTTTCTCAGCTTGGAGCCGATCCCGAAGTAGGCCCCGTGAAAAACTAAAATCTCGCGCGCCGTCAAAGAAAAATCCAGATTCGGCCGCTGCGGCACCACCCCAATCAAATGCTTAACCTCAGCCTGTTCCTTCCACACATCGTGGTCGCCGATCCAGGCCTGGCCCGAAGTTGGCCGCACCCGCGTCGTCAAAATTCCGATCGTGGTCGACTTGCCCGCCCCGTTGGGACCGAGCAGCCCAAAGATTTCTCCCGCCCGAACCTCGAGCGATAGTCCATCCAGCGCCGGAATCTGCGCCTTCGGCGCCTGCTTCGCGCCCTTCGCCCCCTTGGCATCGGCGCGCATGACAAACCCTCCACCCGCACCCATGGGCGGAGCCGAGTGATACACCTTGCGCAAATCCTGCGTGCGAACCCCAACCGCCATGCCAAATCCCCAGTCTGTCAGAAGAAGTCTCTAAGAAGAAAAAGGTCTCGGAAGTATAACGCAGCGGGCATTCCTGCCTCTTGATCCGCGGCGTCATCCCGAGCGGAGCCGCTCCGCCGCAGGCCTGACGCCTAAGGTCTTCGCCTTCCGATTGTCGGCGAAAAATCGACGCAGACGAGCACCGCGCGGGCCGTCCCTTATTCGAGGCTTGCGAAAATTCAGCTCTCCCGCTTACTTCCAGACGATGACTCCCATGCGAAAAAGATAATGGCGGGAAATCTCTGGCTGCTGCGCCGAACCGTTCCGACATGCCGACGACAGAATGCGCCGCATTTCCTCCGGAATATAGGCTCTGCGCACTGAGGCGACTCCGTCAAATCGTGAGAACGTAGCTGCGCATCAAGGGGAAGCCTGCGTAGACCAACGCGAGATGCAGCGGGTGACGGATCAGGTCGTTGATCAGGACGGCGCAGCGGGTTACGCGGAGGGCTTCGGCGACGAAGCGGGCGAGTTCGTCGGGCTCGAGGTGATGGGCGAAGAGGCTGCTGCTGACTAGGTCGAAGCTGTTGTCGGGAAAAGGAAGCGCTAGTGCGTCGGCGACTACGGCGCGGTTTCCTGGGAGCAGGTGCGACTGCGCGCGGTCGAGGTGCGTTACTTCCAGCGTGATTCCTTTGCGGGCTAGTTGCCGGGCTGCGATTTTTGGGATCTCGGCGTATCCGGCGGCGACCTCCAGTAGGGAGAAATACTTTTTCCCGGTCGCTGACGCGACGCGCTCGATTAAGTTGCGGGTGGTGGCGACTCCTCCGAACCAGCGGTTAATGAGGGAGAGATCGCGGAGGGAGGCTTTTACCTCTCGGGGAGGGCACTCGTGGGAGTCGAGGATTTCGGGGGTGTTGATGCGCTGCATGAAAGCCTTCGCCAGAGCAGGGGCTGAAGTCCACATCCATTCCGAGCGACTTACGCGGCGCTGAAGCGCCGCTCTTCCACGAAAACCTGGGCCTCCGGCCCTTTTTCGCAGCCGGGAAGCGATGCCCTGATACAAAGCGTTCGCGGTCGGCGGTCGCACACGTTATCGGTGGCGCTTCAGACACTGCGGCCACTTCTGATACGAAACCATCGATCTTCAGACTTCGGCTAGTTCTTCTTCCAGCAATTGCTTGTTATACAGGTCGCTGTAGTAGCCGTTCAAGGCCAGGAGTTCGTCGTGGGTGCCGAGTTCGACGATGCGTCCGCTGTGCAGGACGGCGATGCGGTCGGCGTTGCGGACGGTGGAGACGCGGTGGGAAATGAAGATGGTCGTGCGTCCGCGCATGACTTCGCGCAGGTGGTTGAGGATTTTGTCTTCGGTGTGGGTGTCGACGCTGGAGAGGGCGTCGTCGAGGATGAGAATGCGGGGACTGCGGATCAGGGCGCGGGCGATGGCGGTGCGCTGCTTCTGGCCGCCGGAGAGGGTGATGCCGCGCTCGCCGACCATGGTTTTGTACTTTTCGGGGAACTCCTCGATGTCGGCGGCGATGTTGGCGGCTTCGGCGGCCGCAGTGGATCTCGTCATCGGTCGCGTGGTCTGACGCCGAAGGCGATGTTTTCGCGGATGGTGTCGCTGAAGAGGAAAGTTTCCTGCGGGACGAATCCGATGCTTGCGGCGCAGGTTGCGAGAGTGTATTCGCGGATGGGGCTGCCGTCGATCAGGACTGTGCCGGGTTCGGCGTCGTAGATGCGCGGGATCAGGCTGACCAGTGTTGTCTTTGCCTGATCCGGTCGGGCCGACGATGGCCAGGCTGCTGCCGGCGGGGATGCGGAGGTTTATGTCGTGCAGGACTTGTTTGCCTTCGTAGCTGAAGTTGAGGTTGCGGAATTCTATTTCGCCGGCGATTTCGCGGTCGTGCTTGCCGCTTTCGGCGGCGGGTGAATCTTCGATCTCGGGCTTTTGCTGCATGATTTCGTTGATGCGGAGGAGGGACGCGGTTCCGCGCTGGAACAATGCTGATGACCTAGCCCAGCGCGATGATGGGCCAGGTGAGTTGGATCATGTAGGTGTTGAAGGAGACGAAATCGCCGACGGGGATGCGGTCCGCTGAGCACTTCGCTGCCGCCGAGCCACAGCACCAGGACGACGGCGAGCCCGAGCATGATTTCTAGCGTCGGCCAGAGCATGCCCATCAGGCGGACGAGTTTCAGGCTGCGGCGGATGTATTCCTGGTTTGAGGCTTCGAAGATGCGAATCTCGGCGTCTTCTTGCACGTAGGCGCGGATGAGGCGAACGCCGGAAAAATTCTCCTGGGCGCGGGCGGAGATGTCGGAGAACATCGCCTGGATGCGTTCGAAGCGCTCGTGAATGCGGCGGCCGAAATACTGAATGATGATGCTGAGCCGCGGGCAGCGGCAGGAACGTGTAGAGCGTCAGCCGGGGGCTGATGGAGATCATGAAGGCCAGCGCGCCCGCCATAAGACGACCGTATTGGCCGGTACATGATGGCGGGGCCGAGCAGCATTGCGGACGGCGTTGAGGTCGTTGGTGGAGCGGGCCATGATGTCGCCGGTGCGAGGCGCTGGTAGTAGCAGTAGCGACAGGCTTTCGAGGTGCGCGAAAATATCGTTGCGCAGATCGAATTCGATTTCGCGGGAAACGCCGATCACGATCCAGCGGGTGAGGAACTGGAAGATTCCTTTGGCGGCGGCGATGGCGATCAGCGACGCGGCGTAGAGGAGGAGTTTGTGGCGGGTTACGCCTTGATGGAGATCGTCGGCGGCTTTGCCGAGGACCAGGGGGAAGAGAATCCAGATGCCGTTGGTGAGCAGGACGCAGGCTGAGCCGGCGATGTAGCCCCAGCGGTAGCGTTTGAGGTAAGGCAGCAGCGGGCGCAGGGTCTTCCGGAGCATGCAGGGTTAGTAGATGAAATTTTAGCAGGCGGGGTGCAGAGTTTCCGGGTTACAACGGGCGGGGAGATTGCAGGGATCCTTCGGCCCGCAAAGTACGCGGGCCGAAGGATGACATGGCTTGCTTGTTCTGCTTGAACTATTCTTCTTCGGGCGGAGCCTGGTTCGCGCGTTCGGCCATGTGTTCTTGCATCTGGGCTTCGTGTTTGGCTTCGAGTTCCTTCACTTGCGACTGCTGGTCGGTAGTGAGCAACTGGTAGAGCTGATTGTGAAGCTTGGTTTCGGCGACGGTCAGCTCGACTTCGATCTGGGCTTTGTGCGTGGCCAGGGCTCGAACTTTGGCGTCGTTGTAGTTGCCCTCGACGTATTGGCGCAGCTGCACGTCGATCTGGTGCTGCTGCTCGTAGAGCGTTTTCATCGCGGGATGAGCCGTGTGCATAACGGTTTTCATCTGCGACTTCTGGTCGTCGGTCAGGTTCAGCTGGCGGGCGAAAAATCCCATTCGTTCGCCGCCCATGCCGAATTCGTGGCCGTGCATCGGAGGTGGCGCGGTGGCGTCAGCGGTCTGGGCGTTGGCGATGTAGCTGCCTAGAAGAACTGCTAGGGCTGCGATCATCAAGCGGAAACTGAACGATTTCATGTGTCACTCCTGATGTTGCTTCCGGTCACTGTCCCGGGATTTGCTTGCATCTATGGGAACACGAGTCGGGGGGGAAAGGCAGTAAAAAGATGGTCAACCGGAGTAAAGTTTTGTAAAAGGGGAACGGAGTGCTCGATTGATTTCTGTTTAGGCAAATCCCCACTCTAACGTCGCAAAGGGCGCGACGTTAGAATGGGCCACTCTCGAGTTTGCGTCCAAGTTTGACAATTCTTTACTACGGAGGACTTTCTGCGGGTGCACAATAACAGCTGCTATGGAACGAATTCTTGTCATTGATGATGATGTGGAACTCTGCCACCTGGTGGGGGAATATTTGCGCGCCGAGGGGTTTGCGATTGAGTGCGTGCATGACGGCGAAAGCGGGCTGAAGAAGGCTACGGCGGGCGAATATCTGCTGGCCGTGCTGGATGTGATGCTGCCGGGGATTAACGGATTTGAAGTGCTGCGGCGGATTCGCGCGACTTCGCGGTTGCCGGTGCTGCTGCTGACTGCACGGGGTGAAGATGTCGACCGGATCGTGGGGCTGGAGATTGGGGCCGACGATTATTTGCCGAAGCCGTTTAATCCGCGGGAACTGGTGGCGCGGATTCGGGCGGTGCTGCGTCGGACGCGGGCGGATGGGAGCGGGTCGGCTGCGGCACCGGATATGGTCAGCGTCGGGGATGTGGAGCTGGATCCGGCGACGCGGACGGTGCGGCTGGAGGGTAAGCCGGTGGAGCTGACTTCGGTGGAATTTAATTTGCTTGAGGTGCTATTGCGAGAAGCCGGGCGTGTGGTGCCGCGGGAGCGGCTGGTGAACGCGGTGTTGAGCCGGAAGTTTTCGCCGTTTGATCGCAGCATTGATATGCATGTCAGCAAGGTGAGGAAGAAGTTGGGGGATACGGATAATGACGAGCATATTAAGACGGTGCGGGGGGTGGGATATATTTTTGCGCGTCCGCGAGAGAAGGTGAAGGTTTAAACGCGCAGGGGCTAAAGCCCGTTCTCGTTTTGTATGCTAGACGCGGCCCCTTCGGCAAGCTCAGGGCAGGCTCTGAAGGGCCGCTCTTCCACGGGGCGTTCCCACGGGGTGTCCGCGCGAGCGCGCTACGCCGGACAAAATTAAGGTTGTGAGATAAGGGTTGTGGGACATCGTTTTCGGACATTGTTGTGGGGCATTGAAGAGTCCACTATGAAGAGTCTCTTTCTCCGCATCTTTCTGTCGTTCTGGATGGCGCAGGCGTTGTTTGTGGTGCTGGCCATTGTGGTGACGCTGGCGTTGCAGCCGCGCGGTTCATCGTGGGAGGCATTGCGCACGACGGCGCTGAACGAGTCGGTCAGCTCTTACGAAGAGGGTGGGGCGCGCGAAGCGGCGGATTACCTGAATGGGCTGCTGGCTACGCAGCACGTGCGCGCGTTCCTTTTCAACGAGCGTGGGGAAGAGGTTTCGCTGCGCGGCGCGCCGGACTGGGCGGTGCGAACGCTGAATGGCGGTTCGCCGTCTCCGCGCGATGGCATCATTATTCCGACCTCCGAAGGTGTACAAGGAATCGCGGGCGTCGTCGGATGGACAGCATAGGTTCACGCTGGTGATAGGAATGCCTCCAGGGCCGCGCTTTTTCCTGGGCGGCCCGAGGGGGATGCCGTTCCCGGCATTGCTGATTGGAGTGATCACGTCGGGGCTGGTGTGTTATTTGCTGGCGTGGTATTTGACCAAGCCCATCGTCAGGCTGCGGGCGGCGACGCGGCAGCTGGCGGCGGGCGATCTGACGGCACGCAGCGGCTCTCCGGTGAGCAAGAGACGGGACGAAGTCGCAGGCCTGGTGCGCGACTTCGACGCCATGGCGGAAAGGCTGGAGATGCTGGTGAAGGCACAATCCCGTTTGCTGAACGATATTTCGCATGAGTTGCGCTCGCCACTGGCGCGGTTGAACGTGGCGCTCGGGCTGGCGCGGCAGCGTGCCGGGGTGGAGAGCACCGACATGCTGGATCGGATTGAACTCGAAGCCAGCCGGCTGAACGAATTGATTGGCAGGATTCTGACCCTGGCCCGATTAGAAGATGGAGAGCAGACGGTGCCGCAGACTCCGGTACCGCTGGGTGAAGTAGTGGTCAGCGTTGCCGAGGATGCGGAGTTTGAGGCGCAGGAGCGGCACTGCCACGTGCATACAGTGATTCCGGAGGGTGATTGGGGAGTGCGCGGGAACGATTCGCTGCTGCATAGCGCGGTGGAGAATGTGGTGCGCAACGCGATTCGTTATACGGCGGAGGGTAGTTCGGTCGAGATTGAACTGTCGAGTGAGGATCGGGCTGGCGGGGCCGATGCTGTTCTGCGGGTGAGCGATTTTGGCCCGGGCGTTCCTGAGGACGCGCTCGACAAACTGTTCGAGCCGTTTTACCGACTGGACGATGCGCGGGGGCGACTTACTGGAGGCGTCGGCCTGGGATTGGCGATTACGGAGAGGGCGGTACGCTTCCATGGGGGGAAGGTTCGGGCACTCAATCGGGCGCAGGGCGGGTTGACGGTGGAGATTCGACTGCCTTTGATTGGGAGAGGTAGGGTGAGTCGGGCAACGGCTGAGCCGGCTTCGCTGGCGCGGCAAGCGTAGAGACGGACCTCGGATCCTTAGATCCTTAGAGCTTTGTGGTTCGACGGCAGAAGGTTTTAAGTCTGAGGTCTTAGGTCTGCCTCTCGGCAGGTTCGGCGTTCCTCTCGTATACTGGGAACTGGTGGGGAAGCGGGCAACTCCGCGGCGTTCCCATGGTTCCAATAGCGGTTGTGGGGGTTTGCTCTTCCCGCGCATTCCTGATACACAAATGGGTTGAGATTTTCCCGCGTTTCTTGAGAGAGTGCAGAGACCCGGCCGGCGGGGCGCCGGGCAGGTGTGTGCGCCCTTAAACCTCACATAAACATGGAGATCAAGCAGAGAATGTCGAAACGATTTGGGTGGCTGCTCGGGGTTGTGACGCTGGTTTTAGTCGGACTGCTGATGGCTTGCGGGAGCAACTACAACTCTTCGTCCGATGGGTTGCTGCTGGTGGGGAGCCAGGGATCGGGACTGCTTGAAACCTTCAGCTTTTACCTTGAACAGCGGGTCGATCTATGATGTCAGCAATAATCCCAATGACACCTCCAACGAGCTGTGCGTTCTGAATGGAGATACCGTCGTCGATTGTGATGGACCCCGCCGGGACGTATGCGTACACGATTATTAACGCAAGTTCGTTGTGTGACAACGACCCAACGAAGCCGAGCACAACCGGCCTCCTGGCATTCAAGATAAATTCTGACGGGACGACGACGCAGGTGGGAACCCAGGTGCCGTTCGCTCCTGAAACGATTTTTGTTCTGGGGACGACCACGCAGGACATGCCTTCCCCGCCGGTCGTTCCGGGCACGATGGTGATGGACCCGGCTGGGAAGTTTCTGTTTGTGGCGGACCGGGCGACCTCGGATAGCACGGGGCTCTACGTGCCGGGAGCGATTTCGGTGTTCGCCATCGGTAGCGGCGGAAGTGTGACGGAAGTGTCGGGCTCGCCATTCCTGACGTCAAGTTTTCCGACCACGCTTAATCAGGCAGGACTCGATATTGTGGCCGTTGCGCCGACGCCGACGGTGTTCCCGGCTATCGGCCTCAATGGAGTGCAGCACGGCGGCGTGCTCGGATGCGCACAACAACCCGCCGACTTTGCAATACCTGTATGCGGTCGACGGACTCGGTAATCAGGTGTTTGAATTCTCGGTAAACACGACTACGGGTGTTTTGACGAATCCGTCCACCAAGAATGTCGATACCATCGTTTGCGACCGACCCGACGCCCGCCGGCGTGGCGGTCGATCCATGCAACCGGTTTGTTTACGTGAGCGACAGCTTGACCAACAAAGTCAGTGCGTACACCATGTGTAACGGCACGGTGACCAGCCAGCCGATACCATGTGCGAATCTGGGTGTCCCGGGCGCATTGGTACCGGTAGCTCTCTCGCCGTTTTCCTTGCCGGGGAGCACGAACGGGCCCGGACCGTTGGTGGTGGATCCGTACGGGAAATTTGTATACGTGTTGGGCACGATCTCGAACACCATCAATGCTCTGCAAATCGTCATCGATATCGGGGGCTCTGGCGCCTGTGAATCCGGCGACGGTGGCCACGGGCATCGGGCCTGTTTCAATCGTGATTCGCGCGGATGACAACTGGCTCTTTGTGGCCAACCACGGCTCCCCGGGCGTGGGAGGCAACACGGTGTCGCAGTACGCGATTACACCCCAGACAGGGGCGCTCTCGGCGCAACCGGCGATTCAGACGGACAACTATCCGTGGGGCGTGGCGGTGAAGTAGGCGGCTTGCCAGTCGTTCAACAACGCTCTCGATTGTAGCGGGCGAAGTTTTTGGAGAGTGCCGCACCGGGGCTAAAGCCCGTTCTGATTCTGCGCGCACGACGCGGCCCTAAAGGGCCGCTCTTCCACGGTCGTGCGGGCATCTGTGGTAGTTTCCCAACCGTGTGGTCGTTATGCTCGCTTGATTCGGTCGCAGAGCGCGACAATCAACAACCGGCGACCGAACACTGGCCTCCGACTGCTTTCTTCTACGTGGGAACTTTCAAAATCAGATAGCCGCCGACCAGGACGAAGATCAGGTCAGGGGACCATGCGGCCAAGGCTGGCGGGAGCTGGCTGAGGTCGCCCATGGCTTCGAACAAGCGCGACACCACGGTGTAGAAGACTGCAATTCCGACTGCGACGGCGACTCCGGTGATCGCTCCTTTTTTTCCGGTCGAAAGCGAGAAGGGAATCGCGAGGATCGCCATGATCAGGGTGATCAGCGGATACGACAGCTTCTTGTGCAGTTGCACGCGCAGGCGCACTACGTCGAATCCGCTCTGCTGCAGGTCGCGGATGTAGCGGCGCAGCTCCTCGTAGTTCATCTCGGTATACTGCTTCACTTCCTTCTTGAAATACGACGGCGTCTCCGGCAGATCGGGGAAGGTGGAGACCTCGAACGGGCGGTAGTTGGCGCATGGCCGAGACGTTGAGCGAGCGGTCCCATCCTTGTTCGTAGACCCAGCGATTCAGATTGTCGGCCCAGTGGGCGCGGTCGGCGTGGATGCGGCGGGTGATGGTGAAGCTGGCAGGATCGAGCTGAAAGACGGTGATGTTGCCGAACTGGTCGCGATCGGTATCGAAGAACTGGTAGTAGTAGATGTCGTTGTTCTGGCCGAAAATCCATTTGCGATCGGGACGCAGGTAGGTCTGCGGAGGCTTGCCTTTGATCTGGTTGTGCAGAGCTTCCTGGCGCTTGTTGGTGCGGGGCAGGTAGAACTGGTCGGCGAAAAACAGTGCCGACGGCTAAGACTGCTGCGGCCACGATCACGGGCGTGACGATGCGGTAGATGCTGGTTCCGGTGGCCTTGATCGCGGTGATTTCGTTGGAGCGCTGCATCAGGCCGAAGGTGACCAGCACGGCGAGCAGCATGACCAGGGGAGCGACGTTGTAGAGCAGATAGGGCGTGACGTTGAGCAGGTATTCCGCTACGACGGCTGGCCGGAACCTGGTTGCGAAGAATGTCTCCCAGCAATTCGAACAGGGTGAAGACGATTACCAGCACGAGGAATGTGGAAAGGATCATCCCCAGGTAGACGAAGAAGTCGCGCAGGACGTAGTCGTCGAGCAGCGTGGGAAAGCTGGCGCTGAACATGCGGCGGCGGGTGGAGGCGCGCTCGAAGGCGTTTTCACGGCGGCTGCGGGCGACGGCCGCCTGCGGGCCGCGTGAGTCTCGCTTCCAGAAAGCGCGGAACGAAGCCAGTTCAATCGGGCGCTTCTCGGCGCGGAACAACAGGAACAGCGCCAAGGCGAGAAATACGAAGTCGGCCAGCCATGCACCGAACCACGGAGGAACGCGCCCTTGCCGGGCGAGGGAAACTCCGACCAGCGAAATGACGTAATAGACGAAGACCAGCAGGATCGTCAGGACGAATCCGCCGGACTTGCCGCTTTTCTTCGACGACAGGCCGAGTGGGATTCCGACCAGCGCGAGCACCAGGCAGGCTGTGGGCAGCGCGAAGCGCTTGTGGAAGGCGATCAGATACCAGCGGGCGGTGACGGGATCGACGCGGGCGGCTTTCTGCCACAGGGCTGAGGTGTCCATTACTTCTGCTGGGAGCGACTCGTCGGGCTTGTTCTCGGAGGTGGGGAGGTCGAGCGGGATGTCGGTTTGCTGGAAAGTGGAGATCTGGTAGTGGCCGGCGTTCTGGGGATCGGTTCTCGTGCACCGAGCCGTCGATCAGGTGCAGGTGCAGGCGGTCCTGACCTTCGCTGACGACGATGCCTTCCTTGGCCAGCGTTATTTTCGGATTGGCGGCGTCGCTCAGGTCGGCCATGAAGACGCCCTTCCACAGGGCCGCGCCTTGAGCGCTCTTCACGTCTTGCACATAGAGAACTATTTTGGGAAATCCTTCGTAGAAGACGCGGGGCTGGATTTCGAACGAAACTTGCGAGCCTTTGAGTCGATCTTCCAGGTGGCCGAGGGCGGCCTGGGCGCGGGGCGCGACGTAGAGTCCGTTGACCAGCGCCAGGGCCCAGGCGCCGATGACGAAGATGGAGAGCACGCGGAGGAAGCTCCACACGCCCATGCCGCTGGCGCGCATGGCGGTGATTTCACTGTCGGCGGCGAGTCGGCTGAGGCCGATGAGGATGCCGACCAGCACGCTCATGGGCAGCGTGTAGGTGAGGGCGAGTGGGACGGTGAAAAAGAAAATCTCGGCGACGCTGGGCAGTGGGGCGCTGGCGCGGACTACGAGTTCGAGGATGCGACCGAGGTCGCGCGTGAACAGGACGAAGGTGAAGATGGCCACGCCGATCAGCGCGTGGGCCGTCACTTCACGTAGGATGTAGCGGGTCAGAATCCGCATGCGGGCGCGCTGAAAGCGAGCATAGCATAGGGTGGGTTTGCGGAGCGGGCGGTGACGTGCGGATTCGGGGCCGGTGGTGCTGTGGCGCCGGGTTTCGCCCCTTCGACTTCGCTCAGGGCAGGCTCTGGCTGGACGGGCTAAGGCGCCCGTCCCCACATGAGTCGTGGGGCGTCAGCCGTTTCCGCATCGGTCGGTTATTTTGCGGAACCGGAGTTGGGTTGGATGCGTACGGAGTTTTGAGGCGCGGAATGAACTTGGAGAATGATCGGCGGAGTGATACTCGGGCGCTGGTGGGGATTGCGGCGGCGGTTGCGATTGCCCATTTGCTGACGAACGGGCGTTATGGGTTTCATCGCGATGAGTTGCAGGTGTTGAGCGATGCGCGGCATTTGGATTGGGGGTTTGTGCCGTATCCGCCGTTCACGCCGTTTGTGGAGCGGGTTGGGCTTTCGATTTTCGGCCTTTCACTGGTGGGACTGCGATTATTTTCGGTGATCGCGCAGGCGATTCTGGTGATGCTTGCGGGGCTGATGGCCCGGGAGCTGGGCGGAGGACGGCTGGCGCAGGTGACGGCATCTCTTGCGGCTGCGCTCTCGCCGCTGCCGCTGTTCGAGGGGACGGAGTTTCAATACACGACGTTCGACAATTTGTGGTGGGTGCTGATTGCTTACTTCGTGATCCGGCTGTTGAAGAGCGAGGATGCGCGATGGTGGCTGGCGATCGGGGCGACGATCGGTGTGGGATTCCAGACGAAGTACACGATGGGTTTTTTTCTTTGCGGCGTTTTGGGCGGAGTTTTGCTGACGGGGGCGCGTCGCTACCTGGCGAGTGGGTGGTTCTGGGGCGGGATGGCGCTGGGGTTTTTGATTTGTGCTGCCAAACTTGTTATGGCAGGTGAGGCATGGGTTTATCTCGCTGCATTTTCTGCAGCACATTCATGCGCGGGACGTGCGGCAAGGGCGAGCGGATGGATTTCTGGCAGGATCAGTTCTGGATCTGCGCGAATCTGGTGGCGGCGCCGTTGTGGATTGCCGGGGCTGGTCGGCTATTTGCGGGACCGTCGGTACCGGATGCTGGCGTGGATGTATTTGATCCCGCTGGCGCTGTTTGTGGTGGGCAAAGGGCGTGGGTATTACCTGGGAGGGGCGTATCCCATGCTGATGGCGATGGGCGCGGTGGTGGGCGAGCGCTGGGTCGCGTCGCTGTCGACGGTGCCGCGGCGGGTGGTGGAGGCGTGTGTTCTTTACTGGAGTGGTGGCGTGCGGCTTGTATATGGGCGCGATTATTTTTCCGGTGGCATCGAGCGGGAAGCTGATGAAATTTGCGCTGGAGAAGAATGGCGATCTGCGCGAGGAGATTGGCTGGGACGAACTGGTCAAGACAGTGGCGGGGATTCGGGATTCGTTGCCTGCGGAGCAGCGGGACAATGTCGGGATCGCGGTGAGAAATTACGGAGAGCAGGGGGCGATCGAGATTCTGGGTCCGGCCTACCACCTGCCTCCGCCGATTAGCGGAGTCAACTCTTCGTGGCTGCGGGGATATCCCACGCCGCTGCCTTCGACTCTGATAGTGATGGGACAGTCAAGAAAAGAGGCCGATCGGCTGTTCACCGCGTGCCGTCTGGCTGGACACAATGGGAACTCTCTCGGCGTGAAGAATGAGGAGAGCGAGGATCATCCGGACATTTTTGTATGCGGGCCGCCGCGGCTGCCGTGGCCGGAGTTCTGGAAGGAATATCAGGGGTTTGGTTAGAAGGCACCTAACTTTTAAAGAACAACGCGGCCAGTGGGGGGAGGGTTAGCTTCAGCGAGAAGGGCCGGCCGTGGGTGGGGATTTCTTCGGCTTGGGCGCCGCCCAGATTGCCCATGCCGCTGCCGGCGTATTCGCGGGCGTCGCTGTTGAGCATTTCGCGCCAGTAGCCGCCGTGGGGAACGCCGACGCGATATCCCAGGCGCGGGACGGGCGTGAAGTTGCAGACGACCAGCACCGTGTCTTGCGGAGTTTCGCTCTTGCGCAACAGCGAAATCGTGCTGGTGGCGTTGTCGTTGGCGTCGACCCACTCGAATCCGGCGGGCTCGTTGTCGAGCACGTGCATGGCGGGTTCGCTGCGGTAGAAGCGGTTGAGTTGCTCCATCCAGGCTTGCACGCCGCGATGAACCTGGTATTGCAGGACGTGCCATTCGAGGCTGGAGTCGTGGGCCCACTCGCGGACCTGGCCGAATTCGCCGCCCATGAAGAGCAGCTTCTTGCCGGATTGCGCGTACATGTAGGCGAAGAGCAGACGCAGGTTGGCGAACTTCTGCCATTCGTCGCCGGGCATTTTGCCGATCAGCGATCCTTTGCCGTGGACGACTTCGTCGTGCGAGAGCGGCAGGACGAAATTTTCGTGAAACGAGTACAGCATGCGGAAGGTGAGATCGTTGTGGTGATACTTGCGGTGGATGGGATCGTTCTGGAAATAGCGGAGCGTGTCGTGCATCCATCCCATGTCCCACTTCATGCCGAAGCCGAGACCGCCGATGTAGACCGGCTTTGAGACCATGGGCCAGGAAGTGGATTCTTCGGCCGTGGTCTGAATGTCGGGATGCTTCCGTAAGGCTTCCTGATTGAAGCGGCGGAGGAAGTCGATGGCTTCGAGATTCTCGCGGCCGCCGAATTTGTTGGGGATCCATTCGCCCTGCTTTGCGCGAATAGTCGAGATAGAGCATGGAGGCGACGGCATCCACGCGCAGGCCGTCGATGTGATATTTGTCGAGCCAGAACATGGCGCTCGACATCAGGAAGCTGCGGACTTCGGGGCGGCCGTAGTTGAAGATGTGCGTCTTCCAGTCGGGATGGAATCCCTGGCGCGAGTCGGCGTGCTCGTAGAGATGCGTGCCGTCGAAGTAGGCGAGGCCGTGCGCGTCGGAAGGGAAGTGCGACGGAACCCAGTCGAGAATTACGCCGATGCCGTGCTGGTGCAGGTAGTCGACGAGGTACATGAAATCCTGCGGCGTGCCGTAGCGCGAGGTGGGAGCGAAGTATCCGGTGGTCTGATATCCCCAGGAACCGTAGAAGGGATGCTCCATGACGGGCAGGAATTCGACGTGGGTGAATCCCAGTTGTCCGACGTATTCGGCGAGGCGCGGCGCGGTTTCGCGATAGGTGAGCGGACGGTTGTGCTCTTCGGGGACGCGCATCCACGAGCCGAGATGCACTTCGTAAATGGACTGCGGAGCGCGCAGCGAGTTGCGCTCGGCGCGCTTCTGCATCCAGTCGTTGTCGCTCCATTGGTAGTTGAGATCCCAGACGACGGAGGCGGTGCGCGGAGGCTTTTCGTGCAGCAGGCCGATCGGATCGGCTTTGTCGACGCGGTATCCGTGGTGTGGGATTCGATGTGGAATTTGTAGAGCGCGCCGTGGCTCACGCCGGGGACGAAGCCTTCCCAGATGCCGGAGGAGCCGCGAGGGCTGAGGTGGTGCGACTTGGGATCCCATCCGTTGAAGCTGCCGACGACCGAAACGGTGCGGGCGTTCGGCGCCCAGACGCTGAAGACGGCGCCGGACTGGCCGTTGAGCGTGACGAGATGGGCTCCCATCTTGTCGTAGATGCGGTAGTTGCTGCCCTCGTTGAAGAGGTAGAGATCCTGGTCGGTGAGGAGCTGAGGAGTGGCGAGGGTGGGGTCGGGGGTCATGGGCTGGATGCAATCTAGGCGCGCATTAGTTTACCGAAGAAGATGACAAATAAGCACAGCGATGTTGCCGCCAGGATTATGAGTGCAGTCGGGCCTGTCAACGTCAAGCTTTCGTATGTACATAAGTGTTGAAGCTATGTACATGCAGTGCTATCGTAACAGCTGGAGAGCAACCAAATGGCAACCACGAGAAATCGAGTGCACAAACATTTTCAGTTGGACGGGGTAAAGATCAAGCGTGCTCAAAAAGCTCTGAAGGCCAAGACCGAAACAGAAGCCATTGAGCGTGCCCTGGATTTCACAATCGATGAGCTGCGAAAGAATCGGGTGCTCGCCGAAGCCAATGAAAAATTTATCAGGAGTGGAGTTGAAATACGGGATGTGTATGGGAATCTGGAGGATTAATCGTTGGATACACTCTTCGATACCTCCATTTACATCGCCGCGATGAGGGGTTCTGGCGATGGGGTTCAACTCCCGCAACGGTTGAGCGTGGGCGGAAGTCTTTGGCTGAGTGCAGTGGTGTTGGAGGAACTTTACGCCGGCGCGGGCGAACGCTCGAAGGCGTGGGTCGAGCGGTTGGAGCGGGAATTTGCCCGCGAGGATCGCATTGTGGTTCCAAATCTCGAGGATTGGACTCGGACGGGCGCAGTCCTGAACCGGTTGGCCCTCAAATACGACTACGAACTAATAGGCAGAGGCCGCCTGACGAACGATGCGCTGATCGCAACGAGCGCGGGCAGGGTCGGTATCCGAGTCCTTACGGCAAACGCAAAAGATTTTCGCAGGCTCGCGGAGTTCTATCCGTTTCAATTCCAGGTGAAGATGGTTTGACACTACTGGACGCGGCTGCACGTGCTCAAAGACTATTGCGGCATGGTGAAGTTGCTGAACGAGTCGTTGAAACTGCCGACGACTGAGAACGGTGCGCGTATTCGGAGCCCAGGCGCTATGGATTCGCAGGGGTATGTCGGGAGATGGCCGGCGGTGTCTTTTCACTTCCGACGCGCGTCGAGTTCGTGAATAATGTGAGGAAACTGTGGAACGGTGCCAGAGGTTTTTTTCGATTGCAATATATCCCGTAGGATCGTTCTGAACTTGAAACTTCAAAGTGTCTGGGGAGCGCAATGGCCGCCTTCTCGCAGGATCTCCGCTTTGCATCGCGCCAACTACGGAAATCACCTGGGTTCACGGTGACGGTTGTTCTCACGCTGGCTCTGGGTATTGGAGCCACGACGGCGATCTTCTCGCTGGTTGAGGGCATTCTGCTGCGGCCTCTGCCATTCAGCAATCCCGATCGGCTGGTCCTGTTGGGAGATCATCTGGCGGAGGGGCCGGGAATTTCTGTGACGGCCCGCGAGATCGGCGATTACGCCAACCAGGCGAGCGCTTTTTCCTCTGTTGGCGGATACATCAATGCGAATTATGAACTTTCCGGCGGAGCGATGCCGGAAGAAGTCTATGCTGCGCGGTTCAGCACGGGAGTCTTCCCGACGCTGGGCGTTTCTCCTGTGCTGGGGCGCGTGTTTACGCAACAGGAAGAAGATGGCCATCAACCGCTCGCGGTGATCAGCTATGCGTTGTGGACGAACCGCTACCACCGGGACCCGCGCGTGATGGGGAGCTCGATCGCTCTCGATCGCAAGGTTTACTCGATCATTGGCGTGATGCCGCGCAACTTTGAATTTCCTTTGGCTGCAGGGCACCTCGACCAGGCGCAGCTGTGGGTGCCCTTGAGCCTTACTCCCGAGGAGCTTTCAGACCAGTATGCCGGCTTCTGGGGATACCATATGGTCGCGCGCCTAAAGGATGGCGTGACGCTTGCCCAGGCGGCGCAGGATGCTGACCGCGTTAGCCGACATCATGCGCGGCTTCCCGGCAAGCATGGCGGCGATCCACATCAAGGGTGACGTCGCGCTGCTGAGCGAGTTCGACGTTGAGGATGTTCGGCCGTTGCTGCGGACATTGTTCCTGGCGGTTTCTGTCGTGTTGCTCATTGCGTGCGTCAACACTGCGGGACTGCTTTTGGTGCGGGCCATTCGCCGGCGTCGGGAATATGCGGTGCGGCTGGCTCTGGGGGCGCGTTCGGGCGCTATCGTACGCGAGTCTGTCTGCGAAGGATTGCTGATGAGCCTGGCGGGAGGAGTGGTGGGATTGGCATTCGCGGCGGTCGTGATCCGAACTGCGCTGAGTCTGCTGCCGGATTCCATGCCACGGGTCGACTCGATCACCATTGACGCGACGGTGGCGGCTTTTGCCCTGTTTCTGGCGCTCGCGACCGGAGCTTTTTGCAGTCTTGCGCCGGCTTTTGCCGCCTTGCGGACGAACCTGACGGAAAGCTTGAATGAGAGCACTCGGACGGGGACGGGTGCGCAAGCCACACATGGTTGCGATCGGGATTGGTGGTGACGGAGATCGCTATTGCCTTGGTGCTGCTGACCGTGTCGGGAGCGTTTCTGCGAAGTTTCCAGAAAATGCGCGCGGTCGACCCGGGATTTCGAGCCGACCATGTGCTCGTGGCGGGGTATCAGTTGCCGCTGCAGCAATATTCCACCGCACCTCCGCGGACTCCTTCAACCATGCGGTCAACGAGCGGCTCTCGGAGCAAGCCGGGAATCATCGCCGCGGGGAGTACTGGCGCATTGCCCGCATCCGGCGGCCTCCCGAAGGCCGCATACACGATCGAGGGCGAGCCGGCCGACAGCTGGAAGTTGAAATTCGCCATGTTCGCGACGGTTTACGGCGACTATTTCCGTGCCTTGGACATTCCGCTGATCGATGGCAGGTACTTCACCGTGGACGACCGCTCCAGTTCAGCCCTGGTCGTGATCGTCAACCAGTCGATGGCGGGACACTGTTGGCCAGGCCAACGGGCCGTGGGCAAGCGGATGCACGTGGGCAATCCGAAGAAGGGATATCCATGGGCGACGGTGGTCGGCGTTGTCGCCGATACGAAAATGGGATCGCGCGATGAGCCCAGCGAGGATCAGTGGTACACGCCCGCGGAGCAACCCGCGACGCTCAATGGTTCGGATTTCACGGGAAAGCTAACCGATCCCGCGGGCGGATACATCACGATCCGCTCTGCGCTGCCTCCCCAGCAGATGACGCAGACGCTGCGCTCGACTGTCGCGGAGGTTGATCCGATGCTGGCTTTGCAGCAAGTGCAACCCATGGATGACGCGATCTCGAGTGTGGAAGCGCCGCGCCGTTTCAATACCGACCTCATCACCGCATTTGCTGTGGGCGCACTGCTGCTCGCCATCACGGGCATCTACGCGGTGGTGGCATTCTCGGTTTCGCTGCGAACCCAGGAGCTTGCGATCCGTATTGCGCTGGGCGCGCAGCGAACGGGCATTGCGAAGCTGGTATTCATTTCGGGCGTGAAGCTGACGCTGCTGGGATGTGGCCTCGGTGTGCTTGGTTCGCTGGCGGTATCGCGTCTGGTCAGTTCGTTTCTGTTCGAGATCAGTGCGACCGATCCGCTCATCTATGTGGGCAGTGTTGTGCTGATGATGATTGTGGCGCTGGTTGCGTGCTCACTTCCCGCGGTGCGCGCCGCGAGCTCGGACCCGACGAATGCCCTGCGCTCGACTTAGAGCGCGTGCGCGATTTCCCGCGTGCACGATTTCCCGCGTGAACGATTTCTAATAACCATGGGGTACCTGGTCTCGAGAACCACGCGAAATCCCCATGCTAGACTGACTGCTCCAGCCATGCCTGCTTTGCGGGTCATTCTTCTGTGGCATCAGCACCAGCCGTTTTATAAGGATCTGGTTACGGGCGAATATCGCCTGCCCTGGACGCGGCTGCACGCGCTCAAAGATTATTACGGCATGGTGAAATTGCTGGATGAGTTTCCTGACGTTCATCAGAATTTCAATCTGGTTCCATCGCTGATGGTGCAGATTCAAGATTATGTGGCGGGGACGGCGCAGGATCCGTTTCTGAGTGTGGCGGCTAAGCCGGCGAAGGATCTGTCGCAGGAAGAGCGGCGGTTTGCGCTGCAATATCTGTTTCAGGCGAATCCGCAGAATCTGATTGGGCGTTATCCGCGGTACCGGGAATTGTGGGAGCGGTTTCGTGAGCATGGGGACCATGCGGAAAAGGCGGAACGTTATTTTCAGGCGCAGGATTTTACTGACTTGCAGGTGTTGTCGCAGATTGCGTGGTTTGACGAATTTTTTCTGGAAGAGAAGGATGTGGCGGCGCTGGTCGCCAAGGGGCATGGCTACTCGCTGGACGATCAGAAATTTGTGATCGCGCGGGAGCGGGAGTTGATTGGGCGGGTGCTGCCGGCGCATGCCGAGGCGGCGAAAAAAGGATTGATCGAGCTTTCGGCTACGCCGTTCTATCACCCGATTATGCCGCTGGTGTGCGATACGAGTGCGGGCGCGGTGTCGTCGCCGGGGCTGCCGCTGCCGCAGAGCCGGTTTCGACATCCGGAGGACGCGCGCGAGCAATTGGTGCGCGGGCTCGATCTCCACGAGAAAGTTTTTGGGATTCGGCCGAAGGGTGTGTGGCCATCGGAAGGCAGCGTTTCGGAGGAAGTGCTGGCTATCGCGCATAGCGTGGGCGTGCAGTGGATGGCTACCGACGAGGGCGTGCTGGGACGGAGCACGGGATCGTTTTTTGCGCGCGACGGCAGCGGGCGGTTGCCGGGACATCTGGCGGAGAAACTTTACAACATTCATCGGTATGAAAATGGCTCGGCGGCGATGCACCTGGTATTTCGCGATCACACGATTTCCGATTTGATCGGATTCGTGTATTCCGGCATGCCGCCGGCGAACGCGGCGCAGCATTTGATTGGCAACATTAAGGAAGCGGCGCGGCCGGTGCTGGCCGCGGGGCGCGACGCGGTGGTGTCGATCATTCTCGATGGGGAGAATGCGTGGGAATATTATCCGAAGTCGGGGCGCGAGTTTCTGCGGCGCTTTTATGACGGCTTGCAGCGCGAGCCGGGCGTGGAGGCGGTTACGATTTCTGAGGCGATCGCGCGGCACAAAGACTTCGGCAAGATGACGTCGCTGGTGCCGGGGTCGTGGATTGGCGCGAACTTCAATGTATGGATTGGCGCGCCGGAGGACAATCGTGCCTGGGATTATCTGCACCACGCGCGTGAGTTTTATACGCAGAATGCGGCGCGGGCGACCGAGGCGCAGCGCAAGCTGGCGTTTGAGGAGATTCTGATCGCCGAGGGCAGCGACTGGAACTGGTGGTACGGGCCGGAGCATCACTCGGCCAACGATCGCGATTTCGACGAGCTTTATCGCAAGCATTTGTCGAATGTATATCAGGCGCTGGGAGCGGTGCCGCCGGATTATCTGGCACAGCCGATCAGCGGGGCCGAGGTGCGGCCGTCATTTGTGCCGCAGACGGCGTACATCCATCCGCGAGTGGCGGGTGACAAGGTGCGATATTTCGAGTGGATGGGCGCGGCCATTTATACCGCCGATCATCGCGCCGGGGCGATGCACGGCAAACAGTTTTTGCTGGATGCGGTGTATGCCGGGATTGATTCGACCTACGTGTACGGGCGGTTGGATTTCATGGGTTCCGTTCCGGAGGAAGATTTCGATCTGGTGGTGAATTTGGAGTCGTGGGCCCCGGGCGAGGCGCTTCCGCGGCAGGCGCTGCGAGTGGAGACCGCGGTGCATGAGCGCAGGCTCAAGGAGTGGAAGGTCGAGAACGGAGGCGAGGGGAAAGTGAAGGCTTCGTCGACGCAGCCCGATGAGCATGTGAAGCTGGCGTTGCTGCGGAATTTTGAATTCAAGTTGCCGCTGGCGTGGCTGCTGGCGACTCCGAGCGCGGGAGTGGCGGATCGGGCTTCGGATGGCTTGTCGGGCGCGGTTGCGGTGGCGGCCACCAGCAGGCTGCGGTTGCGGTTCAGCTTATGGCAGAACCGGTTGCCGGTGGATTCGTTGCCACTGGAGGGATGGATCGAGCTACAGGTGGTGAGTGAGGGGGATTTGATTTTCGGGACGTGAACACGGCGGGTCCGGCCTTGGCTATGGGAAATCGATCAGCTCGTAGATTTTGGCGTTATCGAGGCGCAACGATCCGGGTCTCTTTGATTCGATAATTGGAAGTCTGAGGCGGAGTCTCGACATCGCGAAATCCGTAAGCATTGCTTGAATCGAGCGGAGCACCAGATCGTTTACGGTAGTGCCCTCTTTACGCGCCCTTTTCTTCAGTCGCGTCAGAGTCTTGTCCGGAATGTCCAACCTGATCACTCAGTTATTCTTCCATAAGCGTGGCAAAAGAGAAAACGCCGGAACATGACTCGTCCGGCGTTCTAGGGGTTCTTAGTGATGTGCTTACTTGCTGCCACCGGCTGGAGCGGGAGTTGGGACAGGGAGCGGCACTGCGGCTGCGTTGCCCATGGTCAGAGGGCGGTTTAATTCCAACGTGAGTTCGGTGCCGGCGGGGAGGATGGCGGAGCGATGTTTGGTCAGCCAGTGAGTTGTGGTGCCACCTGCGCCGATTGCGCCGCCGACCACGACTCCCACTGGGCCGCCGACCAGGCCTCCGATCAGCATGCCTCCGGCTGCGCCGCCGCCAACTTCGAGTTGGTCGCGGCGGTCATGGCCGAATCCTTTGAACTGGCCTTCTGAATTCACGTCGGTGCCTTGGATGTTGGTGTCGATCAGAGTGGCGTCGAGGAAGTAGCGCTCGCCGGTGGGCATGATCACGGCCTCGGGAAGAATTCCCAGGGTGGGTTTGCCGGCGATGCGGCGCGGCTCACTCACCTTGGTGATGCGGCCTTCGACGGTCGTCCCCACGGGGATCAGCGTGCTGCCGTTGACGATGACTGGTTGCGTGACTTTTGCCTGGAAGGGATCGCCGACATGGTTGCTGAACGTGGCTAGCGTGGTGTCGAGGCGAACCATCAGGGCTGTCCCTGCGGGTACGGGCGAGCTGGTCTGCGCCACGACGGCAGTGGCCAGGAGCAGCAGGCAGGGTAGAACTATCCATCTCTTCTTCGTCATGATGGGGGACCTCCCGGGAATCTGAAGCACTTTACTTACTGTAGTCCAACCCGAGAGCGGGCGACAATATGCGGTCGGGTCAGGGAACCAGCGGAGATAAGGGCGGGGAGGGAGTGGCCGGACGGACAGTTCCGAAGGGGAAATTGGTATGAACAAGTGTGTCGGGCGTCACATCGCGTTCATGGGCATTCGATATAATCGTCGGTTCCGCAGCGGCTAAAGCCGGTCATCGTTTGGAAGGGCTTACGGCGCGGCTTGAAGCCGCGCCTTTTCAAAGCAAGTTACAGTCTAAGTAAATCAGGTTTCGAACTACTAAATGAAATTTCTAGATCCAAATTTCTAGATCGAGGAAGAGAGGCTTCATCTATGTCGAATATCGCGGCGATTCACGCGCGGGAAGTTTTGGATTCACGCGGCAATCCTACGGTGGAGGCGGAAGTGTTTCTGGCGGACGGGTCCATGGGGCGAGCGATTGTTCCGAGTGGGGCGTCGACGGGCGAACACGAGGCGGTCGAACTGCGCGACGACGATACGAACCGGTTTCTGGGCAAAGGCGTGCTGAAGGCGGTCGAGAACGTGAATGGTGAGATTGCCGAGGCACTGGCGAACTGGGATGCGTTTGACCAGCGCGGGCTCGACGCGCGGATGATTGAACTCGACGGCACGGAGAATAAAGGGCGGCTGGGGGCGAATGCGCTGCTGTCGGTGTCGATGGCTGCGGCGCGGGCTTCGGCGGTGTCGCTGGATGTGCCGCTCTATCGCTATCTGGGTGGAGCCGGGGCGAACACGCTGCCTACTCCGATGATGAATATTCTGAATGGTGGAGCGCATGCCGATAATAACGTCGACTTCCAGGAATTTATGGTGATGCCGGTGGGCGCGCCGTCGTTTCATGAAGCGCTGCGCTGGGGCGTGGAAGTTTTCCATACGCTGAAGGGTGTGCTGAAGAAGCGCGGGTATAACACTGCGGTCGGCGACGAGGGCGGGTTTGCTCCGTCGGTGAAGTCGAACGTGGAGGCGATTGAAGTCGTGCTGGAGGCGATTTCGAAGGCCGGGTACGAGCCGGGAGGAGAGATTGCGGTTGCGCTTGATCCGGCGGCGAGTGAGTTTTATCAGGAGGGGAAATATGTGTTCAAGAAGTCGGACAAGTCGGCGAAGAGTTCCGACGAGATGGTCGCGTTCTGGGCGAAGTGGGTGAAGGATTATCCTGCAATTGTGTCGCTTGAAGACGGGTTGGCCGAGGGTGACTGGGACGGGTGGCAGAAGCTGACGGCAGAACTTGGCGGGAAAATTCAATTGGTGGGCGACGATATTTTCGTGACCAACATTCAGTTCCTGCAGGAGGGGATCGACAAGGGTGTGGCCAATTCGATTCTGGTTAAAGTGAATCAGATTGGGACGGTCAGCGAGACTTTGGACGCGATTGATCTGGCGCGACGCAATGGATATACGTCGGTGATTTCGCACCGGTCGGGCGAGACCGAAGATACGTTCATTGCCGATCTTGCGGTGGCCACGGGGGCGGGACAGATCAAGACGGGGTCGGCGTCGCGGACGGACCGCATTGCGAAGTACAACCAGCTGCTGCGGATTGAGGAGGAGTTGGCGGGTACTTCGCGGTTTTTGGGGTTGGGGGCGCTGAACTATCACGGCTGAGGCTTCGGCTTGGTAGGCAATATTTACGATTCATCAACCGAATTTTTGAGGACATGACATGATCAGCGATTTACTTCTTTCGGAGTTTGATGAAGAAGCAAAGAAAACGCGGGCGATGTTGGAACGCGTTCCCATGAAGGCGGATTTCGCGCCGCACGCCAAGTCGATGCCGCTGGGTAAGCTGGCGCCGCACGTGGCCGAGTTGCCGGGATTCGGCGTGTCGATTTTGACGACACCGGAGCTGGACTTTGGCAGCGGGCCGCCTCGGGTGCGTCCCGGGTTCGAATCTCCGGAGCAACTAGTGAAGGCTTTCGATGAAGGCGCGGCGAAAGTTCGCGAGGCGCTTAAGAATACGAAAGATGACGCGTGGACTGAGAGCTGGAAGCTGAGCTTTCAGGGAAAGCCCATCTTTGCGGGATCGCGTTTTCTGGCCTATCGGCAGATGTTCCTGAATCATCTGGTGCATCATCGGGCGCAACTCGGGGTGTATTTGCGGCTGAACGACACGCCGCTGCCCGCGACCTACGGCCCGTCGGCGGATGACCGGATGGGCTTCTAACCGGCTTGTTGCCAACGGGAAACGTGGATTTCCATCCGAACGGCCATGGGATGAATCTAAGTTGGCATGCGCCTTCGTAGGGGTATTTTCGGGTTTGTAGCCGTTATCCAGTCGGTTCTCTTTCTAACCCATTTTTTTCTGTACCAGACCTGGATTCATTCCGCCGGGCCGGGTACGGATTCGCTCGTCACCCGCACTGTGTTCGTTTTGTTGTCGATCAGCTTTGTCAGCGCATCGCTGCTCGCATTTCGCTATACGAATCCGGTGGTGCGCGCGCTTTATCGCGTGGCCGCAATCTGGCTCGGATTGCTTACGTTCGTTTTCGCCGCGGGGGTTATTTCCTGGATGGTTCTTGCCGTCGCGTCGATTGCGGGCTGGCACTTGAACTTCCACGCGATGGTGGTGTGGCTGTTCGCAGGTGCGTCGCTCATCGGTATCGCCGGGGTCATCAACGCCAGTTGGACGCGCGTTAGCCGCATCAATGTTCACCTCGCCAACCTGCCTGAGGCGTGGCGTGGACGCAAGGCTGCGCTCATCAGCGATCTCCATCTCGGACACGTGCGCAATGGAAATTTTCTGCGCCGCATGATTTCGAAGATTTCCAACGAAGATCCTGACGCCATCTTCATTGCCGGTGATTTGTTCGACGGTACTGCCATCGATGCTGGCAGCGCCGCCCAGCCGCTCAACCAACTGAAGGCGCGGCACGGCGTCTACTTTGTCGCTGGGAATCACGAGCAGTTCGGCGATGACAGCAAGTATCTGAACGCGGTGAGAGCTGCCGGGGTACGTGTGCTCGACGGTGAAAAGGTCGAAGCCGATGGGTTGCAGATTGCCGGCGTTCCTTACGACCACGCGACGCGCGGGGAGCACCTGGCCTCGGCGCTGAAGAAGATCGGTCTCGACCGCGACCGCGCCAGCATCCTGCTGGTCCACGCGCCGGATCATCCTGCAGTTGCCGAAGCCGCTGGAGTCTCGCTGCAGCTCTCCGGACATACCCACATGGGGCAATTCGTTCCGTGGAGCTGGTTCGCGCGAAAAGTGTATCGGCAGTTCGTCTACGGCCTGAGCCGGATCGGGAAAATGCAGGTCTTCACTTCGAGCGGAGCCGGCACGTGGGGCCCTCCGCTGCGGCTAGGGTCGAATCCGGAGATCGTCGTATTTCGGTTCGAATAGGCCAATTGACTTAGCTAAGTGCTTAGTCTATTCTGAAGTGCATGGAAGTGAATATCCACGAAGCTAAGACCCATCTTTCCAAGCTGTTAGAGCGAGTTGCGAGCGGAGAAGAGGTCATCATTGCTAAGGCTGGGAAGCCTGTGGCGAAGTTGGTGGCGATTCCTTCGGAGCGACCGCGCTTCAAACTTGGGTCGGCTAAGGGTGAGTTTGTTGTTCCTGACGACTTTAACGATCCACTGCCGAAAGAGATCGAAGACCTGTTTTACGAATGAAAGTTCTGCTGGATACTCACACGTTGCTCTGGGCGCTGACGGATGAATCAAAGCTGTCGGAGCGGGTGCGAAAACTTCTGCCGCGAGCCGACACGTGGTTCAGCGTGGCCAGCTTGTGGGAAATCCTGATCAAAGCGCACGTCGGAAAAATACCTTTGCCGCGGCCAACCGGGCCGTTCGTGATGTCGAAGTTGCAGCTCAATGGGGTGCGACTGCTCAATGTGACGCCGGATCATGTGCTGCGCGTCGAGTCGTTGCCGGATCATCATCGCGATCCCTTTGATCGGATGCTGATCGCGCAGAGTCTGGAGGAGCGCATTCCCGTGATAACGGCCGACCGTGTTTTCGCACGCTATCCAGTCGAACTGATCTGGTAGCCTGATTTTCTGCAACTCATAACTTCTTCGCAGGAGCCAATTTTGTCTCGTCCTAAACCACTCGTTCTCATCATTCTCGACGGCTGGGGATATCGGGCCGAAACCAAAGCCAATGCCATTGCGCTGGCGCGCAAACCGACTTACGACCGGTTGCTGCGGGAGTATCCGAACACGCTGATTCATACCAGCGGGCCGTTTGTGGGGCTGCCCGAGGGGCAGATGGGCAACAGCGAGGTTGGGCATCTGAACATTGGCGCGGGGCGCATCGTGCACATGGACATCACGCGGATCGATTTGATGATCCAGAATGGGGAATTGTTTTCGCATCCGGTGCTGCTTGACGCGATGAAGCACGCGCGCACCGGGCGAGCGGCGGCTGCATCTGTTTGGGCTGGTTTCCGACGGAGGAGTGCATTCGCAGCAGGCTCATCTTTATGCGCTGCTGAAGATGGCGAAGGAGAATGGGCTGGATCGCGTATTCGTGCATGCCTTTATGGACGGGCGCGATACGCTGCCCGACCAACGGCGCGGGATATCTCGAACAGTTGCAGCAGAAGATGCGCGAGTACAACTGCGGCAAGATCGCGACCGTGAACGGCCGCTACTACGCCATGGATCGCGACCGGCGCTGGGAGCGGATTGCCAAGGCTTACAACGCGATGGTGTTCGCCGACGCGGAGGGCGGCAAGCAGGCCGATCCGGTGCAGGGAATGAAAGATTCCTACAACAAGGGAGTGACCGACGAGTTCGTGATTCCGTTCGTTTGCACCGACAGCCGCGGACAGGCGCTGGCAACGATTCGCGATGACGACTCGTGCATCTGCTTCAATTTCCGCGCGGACCGGGTTCGGCAGATTACGCGGGCGCTCGCTCGTAACAGTGGACTGAACGAAAAGGGCGGCAGCGATCTTCCAGGGGCGGCCGATCTCGATACGACGATTCCGCGCGACCGCGTGCCGAAGAATCTGCATTACGTCTGCATGACGCAGTACGACAAGAATTTCAGTCTGCCGGTGGTGATTCCGCCGGAGTCGATGGCGAACATTCTGGCCAACGTGATGGGCGGGATGAACATGCGCAACCTGCGCGTGGCGGAGACCGAGAAATACGCGCACGTGACGTATTTTTTCAATGGCGGCGTGGAGCAGCCATTCCCGGGGAAGAGCGCGTGATGGTGCCTTCGCCTAAAGTTGCGACGTACGATCTGAAGCCGGAGATGAGCGCGGCGGGGATTGCCGATGCGGTCGTGAAGGCGACGGAGGATGGAACGTTCGACGTGATGATCGTGAACTTTGCCAATGCCGATATGGTGGGGCACTCTGGCAAAATTGAGCCCACGATCAAGGCGGTTGAAACGGTGGATGCCTGCCTGGCCCGCATTGAGTCTGCAATTCGCGCCAAGGGCGGAGCGATGCTGATTACGGCCGACCATGGCAATGCGGAGATGATGATCGATCCGGCGACCGGCGGGCCGCACACGGCGCACACGACGAATCCGGTGCCGTTTATTGTGGTTTCGGAAAATGCGAAGCAATTCACCCTGAAGCCGGACGGATCGCTGCGTGATATTTCGCCGACGCTGCTGGGGATGCTTGGTGTCGACGAACCGAAAGAAATGACAGGAGCAGATCTGCGGGTCCTGATGCGATGAAATCCCAGCAAAGAAAAGGGAACCTCGAGATCCCCTCAATCTCAGGTTCGAAGCTTAGTTGGCAGCAACGCGGGAGCGGTCGCCAACAAGTCCGGCCACCAATTCCAGGTCGTGCAGGTCTTCGCGGCTGAAATCTTGCGCGAATTTCGAATCGAGCCCTTTGCGCGAGATCTGAATCACGCCCACCACTGCCGAATCCCGGTCCATGATCGGCACGGACATGAGTTTCTGAATGGGCGCCGGGTGAGCCGGTTCGTCCGAATCGTTGTCGCCGGGTTTGATCGTTTCGAAGATACTGGCGTGCTTGACGCGAGCGAAATTGTTGAAAATCTCCGGCTTCTTGCTGAGCGCCGTGTGCGCCGCCACCGCTTTGCTGGAGAGCGGAATCGCGCCCGAGGTGCGCAGGTATTCCGGAAACACAAAGCGCAGCAGACCCGCCCTCCAGCCGCAGCAGGGCGACTTCGGTATACTGCACGCGAAAAATCTTGGCCAGAACCATGCACAGATCCAGCGCCGATACTCCCTGGCCCAGCACTGATCCCAAGGGGAGCAGATGCTCGGGAAGTACGATTTCTTCCATCATCCCGTGATCGTTATTTTGGGTCATAAGGTTAGCCCGCAGTCTCCGTTCTTCGCGGAGCAACACCAGACTCTATCGCATTTTCGCGCCATCAGGTACTTCCGAAAGTAATGAGAGGAATGGTGTAAGTCCTGTGTTTTCAGTGGAGGGTAAACCAAAGTCGGTGTCTGGCACTAGACAACGGGTCACAGTTACCCGCCGCAAACCATCAATCCGTCTGACAGTTTTTGTCAGTTGCACCATTGCTGAGGCTATCGGGAAGGGCTTGCAGGCTGCCGGTTTCTTCCGCGGCCCCAAACTCGTTTACACTTCCAGCCTATGAATAATCCGACGCAACCGAACGTGAAATTAACCAATGACCCCGACTACCGCGAGAATTATGCCAACAGCGTGCAGATGCGCGTGAACATCTGGGACTTCTTCCTGGTTTTCGGCACGCTGCAACAGCAGACGCGAAACGCAGGTCGAGATCCAGAACTTCCAGGGCATCTATCTGAGCCCGCAGCAGGCCAAGGCGTTGCTGGGACTTCTGCAGCAGAACGTGGCCGGCTACGAGAGCACGTTCGGCGAGATCAAACTCGATCCGCGCATGGGGCCGCAAGGGCCGGTGCACTAGAGTGCCGATCGGCGTAGAGACGTAGCTTGCTACGTCTTTGCCGACATCATGTCGGATGGTGCTAGAGAGACGTTGCAAGCAACGTCTCTACGGATAAAGATCGGCTCGCGAGCGATGCTCCGACCATGACTTCTCCCATGCGATCTTCCGGCCGCATCCTGGCTTTGGTGTTCGCGGTCATCTTTGTTGCGATCTTTCTGCTGCACGCTCCTCTGCTGCAGCTTCCTTATTTCTGGGATGAAGCTGGATATTACGTTCCCGCTGCGCGCGATCTGCTGCTGAGCGGGAGTCTGATTCCGCACACGACCGTTTCGAATGCGCATCCGCCGCTGGTGTTGGCCTGGATCGCGCTGTGGTGGAAGTGCGTTGGCTACGCGCCGCTGGTCACGCGCTCGGCGATGCTGGTGGTGGCGGCGTTTTCGCTGCTCGGGATTGTTTCGGCTGGCGGAGCGCGTGGCGAATACGCAGGTGGCGATTGCGGCGACGGTGTGCACGGCGCTGTATCCGGTTTTCTTTGCGCAGAGTTCGCTGGCGCAGGTGGATTTGGCGGCGGCGGGACTTACGTTCTGGGGACTGTGGGCATATCTTGAAGATCGTCCGATCGCGACGGCGATCTGGTTTTCGCTGGCCGCGCTGGCGAAAGAGACTGCGATTCTTGCGCCGGTGGGCTTGGCGGCTGGGAAGGTTTGCGTTTCGTCGCGCCTCAGTGGTTCGCGGCTGCGAGGATTGTGGACGGAGTGCTGATGCGGAATCCGACGGCGCTGGCCCGCCGCATTCTTGCCGCTTCTGCTTCCGATTCTGCCGCTGGCGCCGTGGTTTGCGTTATCACTATGTGCGGACCGGATATGTTTTCGGCAATCCGGAATTTTTTCGCTACAACGTCGCCGCCACGCTGAATCCTCTGCGATTCGTGCTGGCTCTGGTCTTGCGGCTGTGGCAGGTGTTCGGCTATCTGCATTTGTGGCTGCTGACGATGGGGATGCTGCTGGCGATGTTGTTGCCGCCGCTTGAAGATGACGGCATCGAACGGGCGCGCATTGCGATTCCGGTGCAGATGATCTTTCTCGTCGTCGTGAAAGTGTACGTGGTTGCGATGGCGCTGATTGGGGGAGCGGTGCTGGCGCGCTACATGCTGCCGGCGGTGCCGCTGGTGATCATTGTGGCGGTCTCCACCCTGCGCCGGCGACTGCGTTACTGGCCTGCGGCGGTGGCCGTGGTTGCGGTCGCGTTTGTTGCCGCATGGTTCTGGAATCCGCCGTATGGATTCTCGCCGGAAGATAATCTCGCTTATCGCGATTACGTTGTGTTGCATGAGGATGGAGAGCGCTTTCTCGAGGCGCGCTATCCCATGGCGCACGTGCTGACGGCGTGGCCGGCTTCGGACGAACTGACGCGTCCGTGGCTGGGTTATGTGACGCGGCCGGTGCAGGTGGTGCGCATCGAAGATTTTTCGCTGGAACAGGTGCTGTCGGCGGCGGACTTTCGCTCGCACTTTGAGGTCGCGCTGGTGTTCTCGACGAAATATGAGCCTGCGCATCCGCTGCTGGATCGATGGCAGACCTGGACGGAATTGAAGCGGCAGATTCTTTGGGTTTCATCGCGACTTGCCGCCGGAGGCTGTGGCGCGGATTCTTGGCGGGCACGTGGTGTTCTCGGAAGAGCGCAAGGGGCAGTGGATTGCGGTGATCGAGATGGAGCAAGACGAGATGCGCGCAGCGGGCAGTGCCGATCCTGCCGCGCCGGCAAAGTTCTAACGAGCCTACTTTGCGTCAGCTGCGCTCTTCTGGTTGAGCGCGAAGTGGACGACCGCTCGGGTTCGAAAGCGCGAAGGCTTCCCGAACACCAGGAGCGGCTCCCACTCCCACTGTTGCACGGCTTCGACTGCGGCGGTTCGAAGTTTCTCATTTCCAGTCGCCGCTGTGACGGTTTCGACGTGGCCATTGGTGGCAACGATCAGAGTCACAATCACGTCCCCTTGGATTCGCGCTGACAGCGCCGCTTCCGGATAATCGGGTTCGACGGTTTTCGTTGGCTTTCGGGAATACCGTTCAGTTGCCGTCGGCCGTCCTCCGCTCCCCATGATCACCGTCTCTGACGGGCACTTGCCCGCGATCGCGTCGATTTTCCGCAACAGGTTCTCAATTGCTGGAGGAAGATTGGAGAGGCCGAGAGAAGCATGCTTTTTGGTCCCATCGCTGAAGTCCACTTGGACCCATCTTTCCGGCAGGTCCACGCAGGCGCTGCAGCTCGTCTGACCGGTAAAGGCGGCCAGCACTTTTTCATCGATCGAGCTGCCCAATCCCTCCCAGTCTTGTTTGGTGATGGGGCACGTCCTGCGCTCGTCGGGAAACCCGTTGAGCGTCCAATCGTAGGAAGGGCGTTGTTCCCAATGAACGGACCTTGGCTCAATGACCGTTGAATCGCCGCCTCCAGACACGCCGCCCGTGGATCCCCTGGTCACGCGGACGATCACCGGGGCGGAGGCGAGCGTCGGCGCATTTGGGCGCTGAGCCCACAAACCGCAGGTGATTAAAGCGGCGAGAATGGTCGCGGCGGACTGCCGGTGAAGGCGCATTGCGCACAAGCCTCTCAGGTATTAGACACCGAGAGGCCTGCGCGTGAATCGGTTTTGTCGTGCTCCAGAGTTATTGCCCGACCGCGCTCAGCACTGCGTTGTTGATGGCGTAGACCGTGCCGTCGGCGCCGATGACGGTCGGCGTGTAGGCTTCGCCGATGCCGCCGGAGAGTGTGATCATCTGGGACAGTGTGTTGCGTGGTGAGGTCCCAGCGATACAGCTTGCCGTCTTCGCTGTTGACGATCACCGACTTGGTGAATGGGATCGACGGCCGCGGTATTGATGCACCACTCGCGCACGGCTCCGGGGAAAGTCGGGAAGTCGGGATCGGGGGTGCGGCCGAGCTGGGTGATGACCTCCCTCATGACCTTGCGTGGTGGGGATGACGGGATCGTCCTGGCTGACGTTGGGGTCGAGAATCGCAACTCGATTATGGCCGTCGCCAGTGTTGACTGCTCGGCGTAGTTGTTGTATTTCGTCATGACCAGGTACTTCGATTGCCGTGATAGGCTGGCGACCAGCGATGGCGTCGACGATCGAGGCGGTGTCGTCCCAGCCGAAGCTGCCGGGAAGTCTTCTGCTGCGAGAGATCGCGATTGAAATGCAGCAGCCAGCCGCGGTCGTTGTGATCGGGGAAGGGATTTTCGAGGACGCCGTAGTACACGTCGCCGTCGGGGCCGACGGTGGGAGTGGCGCTGCTGTCGTCGGTCATGGTGGCGTCGAGGCCAGAAGCGGGATCGGTGAGGCGCACGCTGGTTGATGACCGCCAGCGTCTTGCTGTTCGAGCGCGAGCAGTAGCCGTATCCGAAGTCGCCGCTGCTGACGGCGACATAGAGGATTCTGCCGTCGGTCGAAAGGGCAGGGGCGCAGCTCATCGACACTTCCGTGATTGCAGGATCTCCGCTGAGTTCGGCAGCCGAGGCCCAGGTTCCGATGCCGTCCGGGGGCGATGCGCGCCAGCCCGCTCTGCAAGCCGATGGGCGTGGGGCCGATCGCCAGGAAGCCGAAGAAGACATTTCCGTCGGCGTCGGTGGTGAGCGGCGTGTTGATCTGTACGTTTTGCTGGTAGACCTCAGGATCCGCCGAGATAGTTCTCCTCGCCGTAGAAATACAGGGAGCTGACGTTGCCCTTGGCCAGGTCTGGGCTTTTCGCACCATGACGCGGCCAGCAATATCGGGAATCAAAAGCTTGTCGCCCTGGAAGAGCGTGGGGCCCAGGCCGGGCAAGAAATTCGCATATGGGCGCAACTGGTAACCGGTGTCCCGTGTGCCACAGGAGTTTGCCGGTGGCGCCGTTGTGAGCCTCGACGCGGAAACTATCGGTGCCGGTTTTGACGGGCACGATTACGGTGTTGGCCGCGGTGACCAAGGGCGAGCCGTAGTGGATGAAGATTTCTCCTGTCGGAGGCGCCAGGTCGACGGGAGTTTGCCAATGAATCTTGTTGAACGGTTGCGCGCCGACCGAGGAGACGCCAGTGTGTTGCGCGTCGTGCGAATGGGTCGCCCATAGGCCGGTTTGGGCGGCGGAGGGTTGAACCGTCAATATGGAGACGAGGCCGAGAACAAGCGCGGGAAAGGCCAGCTTCGATGCGGGCAGGGGTAGAAGTGGCATAGAGTCCTCCAGAGTAGAGTCACACACTAGCAGAGTTAAGAAGATGCCGTTGTTAGAGATTTGTAAAAAGAGCATCAATGAGGGGCTCGTCAACGAATCTGAAGCGTTATTTGTGCATGAGATGGCAGGAATGGGTTTTGATGACCAGCCACACCTCTTGCCCGGCGGTGAGTTGCAGGGAATCGCGGGCGGCCAGGGTGAGGTGGACTTCCATTTCGACTCGGCACTTCACCCGGGCCGACTACGATGACATCACGCTGATCGAGCGAGATGATGCGGCCGGGAATCACGTTGCGCGCGCTGAGCCCGACTGGCGCGGACGTGGCCAGAAGGATGTCGCCGGCGCGGATTCCGATGCGCAGGGTCGAGCCCACGCCGCCGCGCACGAGTGGAGTTTCGAGACAGGACGGGGCCACCGTCTCCCTGGTAATGAGGCAGGACATGGTGCCGCGCTAAGGATGAACGGATTCGACGACGGCGTCGAAAATATTTTCGAAGCCCACCAACTGCGCGACGGTTTCCTGGAGCGGCGCGGTCATGACTTCGTGGGGTGTGCCTTGGGCGACGATGCGTCCGGAGTCGAGCACGATCACGCGCTCGCCCAGGGCGAAAACTTCCTCCCGGCTGTGGGTGACATAAAGGATGGGAATGCGGTGAGCGCGATTCCACTGGCGGAGATCGTCGATGATCTTCGACTTGGTTGCGGCGTCGAGCGCGGCCAGCGGTTCGTCGAGCAAGCAGCACGTCGGGATCAGTGACCAGGGTTCGGGCCAAGGCTGTGCGCTGACTCTCTCCGCCGGAAATTTCTTTCGGGTAACGTTGCGCGAGGTGAGCGATTCGAAATGCCTGAAGAATGGCGGACGATTTTGCGGCGCGGTCTGCCTGGCGGCAGATGTGCCAGGCCGTATTGGACGTTCTGTTCGACTGTCAGGTGAGGGAACAGCGCGAGGGCTCTGAAACACGTATCCGACGCGGCGCTTGGCTACTGGAAGATTGATTTTCTGTTCGGCGTCGAACAGCGTGCGGTCGCCGACGGCGATGCGTCCTGAGTCTGGTTGGGTCAGGCCGGCGATGCAATCGAGTAGAGTCGTTTTGCCCGCCCCAGAGGGGCCGAAGAGAATCGTGAAGCCGGGGGCGGCTTGGAATTCAACTTCGAGAACGAAGTTCTGGGACTCCGTGGCGAAGTGCTTGCGGAATTGCGCGTTGAGTTGCGGGGCGGTGGGTTCGTGGATGCGTTTTTCACTAGCGGGGGCAGGGATGACGTGGTCGCGTCGTCAGCTGTATCGATTGTGCGGGGTTCGTTCATCGCTGTTTATTTTAGGGAGACTTGCTTGGGTTGGTAAAGTCGGCTCTGGGGTCGTGGTGGAAACTCCTCGAAGTGGCGCGGGCGGCGCTTAGTGGGCAGGGATCCTTCGACTGCGTAGATAGTTCGCTTCGCGAACCATCTACTTCGCTCAGGATGACAACGCGTATTTTTCAGGATGATGACGACGTCTGCCAATGAACAGAGTTATTTTACGGGGCCGATCAACCACGGCTTACGGTTGACGGCGTAGACGACGGCCAGGACCGCGAAACTGAAGGCCAGCAAGAGCAGGGCGGTTTCGTTGGCTGTTGCATAGTCGGAGGCCTGCACGCGATCGAAGATGTCGATGGAGACCGTGCGCGTGACTCCGGGAATATTTCCGCCGACCATGAGTACGACGCCGAATTCTCCCATGGTGTGGGCGAAGCTGAGGGCGGCGCCGGTGATCAGGCCGGGAACCGACAGTGGCACAGATCACGCGAAAGAAAGCTGCGCAGCGGAGAAGCGCCCAGGGTTGCCGAAGCGGCGATTAGTTTGCGATCGACGGCGGCGAACGATGCGGCGAAGGGCTGCACCGCGAACGGCAGACTATAAAGGATGGAACCGATCACCAGGCCGGTGAAGGTGAAAGCCAGAGTGTGGCCGGTGAGCGCGATCCACCAGCGGCCGAGCGGGCTGCGCGGTCCGAGCGCGACCAGAACGTAGAATCCCAGAACGGTTGGCGGGAGCACGATGGGCAGTGCGACTACGGCTTCGACTAGAAATTTCCAGCGCCAGCGGGAGAAGGCGATCCAGTAGGCGATGGGCAGGCCAAGCACTAGCAATACAGCCGAGACCGTGATCGCCAGCTGCAGCGTCAACCAGAAGGCTTGCCAGTCGATTGCCATGATGATTCGAGTTCTCGGAGAGATTTACCGGGCTCAGTTATTTGGCAGCGTGAAGCCGAATTTTCTGAGCAACTCTGCCACTTCTTTCGTTTTGATGTATTCCAGAAAGTCTGCCGCTTCTTTTTTGTGTTGCGAGTGCGAAATCACAACTACGCCCTGCGCCAGCGGGGGATAAAAGTCCGCGGGAACTTCCCAGTATTTTCCTTTGCCGTGCATGCTCGGGGCGACGGCGTGAGCCAGCGCCACGAATCCGGCTTGCGCGTTGCCGGATTCAACGAACTGGGCCGCTTGCGCGACGTTCTCTCCTAAGACCAGCCGGTCTGCGATGCGATCGTACATTCCCGCGTGTTTTAAGGCCGCGACCGCGGCGCGGCCGTACGGAGCGTGCTGCGGATTGGCGACGGCGATCTTTTTTACCGACGGATCGAGCAGGACGTCCATGCCTTTGTGGTCCAGGTCGAGCGGGGAATCCGCAGGAACCCACAGCACCAGCTTGCCGATGGCATATTGATAGAGGCTGGCCTGGTCGGCTGCGCCAGCGGCGATCAACTGGCGAGGGTAATCCATATCGGCGGAGAAGAATAGATCGAAGGGGGCGCCGTTTTGAATTTGCTGCGTCAGCGCTCCAGAGGCGCCGAAGGAGAGCTTCAGGTGAATTCCGGTTTTCTTTTCGTAGCGATCCGCGATCTCTTGCAGCGCAGAGCTCAAATCGGCCGCAGCTGCGACCGTTAGCTCGGTGGAATCTTTCCTCTCTTGAGCCCAGGCTGAAGTCGCACTCAGAACGAGCACACTCAGAACAATGGATGCCGCCAATAATTTCGAGGAGGTAAATCGCATCGGCTTGTCGTCTCTTTCGTCGAAAGAATTACGAAAAAAGATTGTACAGGTGTGCGCTGGGTGGACGCGGGTTATTCCCAAAGTGGGCCATGGCTGCGCATTTGCGCCGCTTTTGCGTTGCTTCGTACGCCACTTGTTCTGATACTGGCGGGTGAGTTTAATCATGCGAAGTGGGCGTCTTCTTTTATTGTTACGGGCAGCAGTGTTCGTTCTGATTTGTTTCGGCCGGGCTTCGATCGTGGAAGCGCAAGGGGCGAAGCAGACCCTTCCGCAGAGCCCGATCGCCGATTCCGACGCGGACCACGCGAAAGAACGCAACGAATGGTTCTTCCGCGGGCGATTGATCCGAGGGAAGGCCTCTGCTGAACTTCGCCGGCGGGCTTATCAGGCCAAGCTTAAGATGCGGGTGGAGCACGCCGCGGTGCTCGCTGCGAACTCCTCTGTGGGCAAGGTCAGCAATGCTGCATCGTTCTCAACCGGTTCGTGGATACCACTGGGCCCGGCGCCTCTGGCCTCCGACGCGACGGGCAACGGCACGCAGGACTATCACCAGGTCGCTGGACGAGCGACCGCCGTGGCCATCGATCCCGCCGATGCGAGCGGCAACACAGTCTACATTGGAGGCGCGCAAAGCGGGATATGGAAGTCGACGAACGCGGCTGATCCAGTCGCCAATAGCGTGACGTGGACGCCCGTGACCGACGATCAGGCCACGCTGTCGATCGGGGCAATCGCCATCCAGCCGGGCAATACCAACCCAGCGCAGAGCGTGATTCTGGCTGCGACGGGCGAAGCGGACAATTCCGGCGACTCCTACTTCGGGTTGGGCATTTTGGTTTCCACCAACGGGGGCAGCAGTTGGACACTCATTTCAACCGCGAACAACGGCGCGCTTTCGTTCGCCGGGTTGGGCGGAACGCGCATGGCATTCAGTACGGCCAGCGCGCAGACCAGCACTGTCGTTTCCGCCATGGCCACTACATCGGAAGGCATGATTGCCGGCGCCGTGACTTCCAACACTGTGCGAGGTCTCTACACCTCGCTCAATGCCGGGCAAAGCTGGACTTACGATTCGCTGGTCGATCCTGGCGGCGCCACCGATGCCACATCGGCAACCTCGGTCGTCTACGATGCAAGCGCGGGACGCTTTTTCGCAGCGATTCGCTATCACGGATTTTACTCGTCGCCCGACGGAGTGAACTGGACGCGTCTTGCAGCGCAGCCCGGCGGTGCGGCACTTAACACTACGGCGTGCCCTCCGCAGTCGACGTCGAACAGTTATGCGTGTCCGATTTACCGTGGAGAAATTTCGGTCGTGCCGGGGCGCAACGAAATGTATGCCTGGTACATTTCGCTCGCTTCAGGCGAAAGTCCGATCGATGGCGGGATTTGGCTAAGCCTGAATAGCGGAGCGTCGTGGACTTCGATTCCCGATACCACGATTACAAATTGCGGTGACTTCGATGGCTGCGGCGTGCAGCAAGGTTCCTACAACCTGGAACTGGCCGGCGTTCCCAACGGAGGAGCGACCGACTTGTACGCGGGAGCGATCAATCTTTACAAGTGCAGCATTACGACGGTGAATCCCACGTGCGCGGCGTCTCCGTTCATGAATCTTACGCACGTCTACGGATGTGACCCGATTGCCGCGCCTTCCCATGTGCATCCCGATCAGCATGCTCTAGCTTATGCGATTCCGATGTCGGGCAGCGACTCGGGTAACGCGCTGTTGTATTTCGCCAATGACGGCGGGGTCTACCGCGCGTTGAACGGATTTCAGGGACTTAATACAGGCGCGTGTTCGGGCACGAATCAGTTCGACGATCTCAACCAGAATCTGGGATCGATGACGCAGTTCGTCAGCTTTTCGCAGCATCCGACGGACCCGAACACGTTGTTCGGGGGAACGCAGGATAACGGCTCGCCTGCAACCAGCCAGGCTACGACGAACGCGAGTTGGGGGAACGCTCTGGGCGGCGACGGCGGGTATAACGCGATCGATCCCAATCCCGGCGCAACCTCGAACTGGTATGCATCGAATCCGGATATTCCTCCCGGTGGCCTGGGGGTTCAGCATTGTTCGAGCGGAGCGAGTTGCAACGACACCGGTTTTAGCTTCGTCGTGACGAGTGGGACCGTTGGCGGCGATGATGGAGCGTTTTATTTTCCGTACATTCTTGATTCGCAATCGTTGACGGAGATGTTGGTGGGGACTTGCCGCGTATGGCGCGGACCTCGTACGGGCGGCCCTTTCACAGCGCTGAGCCTGAATTTCGACAGCCTGAGTTCCGCGACTTGCTCGGGAAATGAAGTCAATCAAGTTCGCACTATCGCTGCCGGAGGGCCGACTGACGCCAACGGTTCGAGCGTCATCTATGCAACCACGAGCGGGCTGGGTCCGCTGGACGGAGGTCTGTCATCACCAGCGGGCGGTCATGTGTGGGTCACGACGGACGCCTCGGGGGGAATTCCCGCGTTCGCCGACGTGACCAACAACGGACCGCAGGGCAACATCAATCCGAATCAGTTTCCTATTTCCAGTGTTGCAATTGATTCGTCCGATCCCACTGGGAACACCGCATATGTGACGGTGATGGGATTTACCGGCGGCGGGGGGCATGTTTGGCAAACGACTAACGCCGGGGCAAGCTGGACCGACTTCACCGCGAACCTGCCAGACTCGCCAGTGAACGCGGTGGTTGTGTATCCGCCGATGTCACAGGTTTATGTCGCGACCGACGTGGGCGTGTTCGGCAGCTCTACTTCGGCTGCGAGTTGGACGGAGCTTGGTCCGACCTCAAGCACAGATCAGCCCGGATTCCTGCCCAACGTTGCGGTGACGGCGCTGGCGGTTTTCAATTCCGGCGGGCAGCAGTTGTTGCGTGCGTCCACCTACGGTCGCGGGATTTGGCAATTCAATCTGGTGATCACGCCGGACTTTGAGATCTCTGTCTCCGACACGCCGATGACAGCTTTTCAGGGGCAGACAGCAACCTTCAATGGTACCGCTAGTGCTCTGAGCGGATACGCCAGTTCTGTCACCCTGACCTGTATCGCAGGGACTACGGCACCACCGAGTAGTTGCACTATGTCACCGTCGGTGTTGACTCCAACTGACAAGACACCGTTTACCGTGACAGCCGGTGGCGCAGCGGGAGATTACAGCTTCAACGTGCAGGGCGTGGGGTCTGATCCAGATCAAATCACGCATCAGGTTCCGGTCACGCTGAGCATAGTCAGCTTTGGGTTGACGACGCCGTCTCCTGCGAGTGTGATCGTGCCGCGCGGGACCACGTCTGCTCCGGTGAGTTTTCAAGCGACTGCTGCGGGATCGTTCGATCAAAGCGTCGCTGTTTCGTGCAGTTCTGGCATTGCCGACGCCGTTTGCAGCTTGACTCCTGCGAACACGGTGAGCCCAACGTCGAGCGCCGCGGTGAACATGACGGCCACTGTATCAGTGCCGGCAGGAACCGCCGTAGGCAGCTATCCCGTGACTTTGCAGGCGACGACGGCTGGGACATCCGCCACGCAGAGCGTGTCATTCACTGTGAATGTTACGACGAACCCGAATTTTGCTTTGAGCGAACCCAGCGCTTTCCCTGAGGTGAATGTCGGCGGTACCGGAACGTCCGGGCCAATCTCAGTTGATTCGCAGGACGGATTCAGCGCCACGGTCAACCTGAGTTGCTCGACGACGTACGGCGAAGGCAGTTGCGGGATTAGTCCAGGTTCGGTGAGCTCATACCCAGCGACTGCGACACTTTCCATCAATGGCACGAGCTTTGCCGCCGGGAGTTATTCGATCACCGTCACGGGCACATCGGGATCGATCACGCATTCGGTCACCGTTCCGTTTAACGTTGGCGACTATTCGCTCTCGGGAACTCAGACTCTGTCGCTGCTTCCTGGTGGTCAGGGATTAGCCAATCTCCAGTTGACCTCGTTGAATCTCTACAGTGGGAACATCAACGCCACGTGCGACGCGAGTGCACTTGCCGGCACCATGTGCGTGCTGTCTCCGGCGAACTCCATCGCGGTCGCGAGCGGAGGCAGCGCCGGTTTTACGGCGACCGTCAACGTTCCTAACAATGCCGCGCAGGGTAGTTACAATATCAACATCAATACCCAGGACACGACGGGAGCGCCGAGCCACTCGATCACCGTGGTGCTAACCGTACAGCAGGACTTTACGCTCACCTCTTCCACACCAAGCCAAACCGTGGCTGCGGGCCAGCAAAGCGGGGCCTATCAGCTGACCATTCAACCTGTGGGAACCACGTTCAGTGGCGCTGTGACCCTCTCCTGCACAGCTGGACTGCCGGTTCAGGCGCAGTGCGTATTCAATCCCTCTACACCGCAGACTCCAGGGAACTCTGCAGTTGACGCCGTCATGAATATTTCCACTACCGCCGCGAGCGGGTCTCAGGTGCGGCCGAGCAGTTGGATCGCTGGCTCCGTCGCGCCGTGGTTGCTGTTACCGGGAATCGCGCTGGGATGGATTGTGGCGGGCGCGAGAAGCAAGCGCCGTGCGCTTGGTCTTCTGATCACGCTAGTTCTGCTGACTGCGTTTCTTCCGTCCTGTAGCGGAGTGAGCAACGGGGGCGGAGGTGGGACGGGTCTTCCCGTTACTTATAACGTTACCGTCACCGGTACCTCTGGGTCGCTGAGCCACAGCGCGCAAGTGACTCTTATCGTAAACTAGGAAGTCGCTGGCTGCGATCGGCTGTTCAAAGAGTCGGCCCGCATAAGTTGAATCTTGTCCGTAATCGCAAGATCCAAAAATTAATGACCGATTCTCGCTACAACGTAATCATCATCGGCGGTGGCGTGGTAGGGCTGGGCGTCGCGCTTGAAATCACGCGCCGCTTTCCGCATCTTCGCCTGCTGCTGCTGGAGAAGGAAGACCGTGTTGCCCGCCACCAGAGCGGGCACAACAGCGGCGTGATTCATTCCGGCGTCTATTACAAGCCCGGCTCTTTGAAAGCTCGGCTCTGCGTTACTGGAGCCGCGGCGATGGTTGAGTTCTGCCGCGAGCACGGTATTCGCTCATGAAGTCTGCGGCAAAGTGATTGTCGCCACCCACGCGGACGAACTTGCCGCGGCTGGAAGAATTGCGCAAGCGTGGAGAAGCCAACGGCCTTACCGGGCTGCGCATGATCGGCCCGGAAGAGTTGCGCGAAATCGAGCCGCACGCCGCCGGCCTGCAAGCCCTGGTCGTGCCCTCGACAGGAATCACCGACTATGCCCTAGTCTGCGAGAATATGCGGAACTGATTTCCGCTGGCGGTGGGACCGTGCTGACTTCTGCGGCCGCCACGGGCATCCGGCGCTCGGCGAACGAGATTGTGGTCGAGACTTCGCAGGGCGCGTTCTCCACCGACTCGCTCATCAACTGCGCGGGACTGTTCAGCGACCGCATCAGCCGGATGGCGGGCGACGAGCCGGGCGTGATGATCGTCCCGTTCCGCGGCGAGTACTACGACCTCACTCCGGAGCGGGCTTCGCTGGTGCGGGCGCTGATTTATCCCGTGCCCGACCCGCGCTTTCCGTTTCTCGGCGTGCACTTCACGCGCCGCATCACCGGCAGAGTGGATGCCGGGCCCAACGCCGTGCTCGCGCTGGCGCGCGAGGGCTACCGTCATCGCGATATCAGCGTGCGCGATCTGGCTGTCCTCGCTGGCCTTCCCTGGATTCTGGCGCATGGCGCGACAGCACTGGCGCAACGGCCTCGGACGAATGGCATCGCTCGCTGTCGAAGCCGGCCTTCGTTCGCGCGTTGCAGCGGTTGCTGCCGGAAGTACGCGAGAAGGATCTGGTTCCCGGCGGCTCAGGCGTGCGCGCGCAGGCTCTCAAGCCCGACGGCGCGTTGGTCGACGACTTCCAGTTTGTGCCTTCCGGCAAAGTGCTGCACGTGCTCAACGTTCCCTCGCCGGCGGCTACGGCGTCGCTGGCCATCGGCAAGGCTATCGTCGATACTGCGGCCGCGAGTTTCGGACTGGCCTGAGTTTCGATCTCCTTAGTTTCGATCTCTTCTGCAAACGTTCGAGTGATCGCCTCGGTTAGAAAATCAGCTGCAGCGACATTTGGATCTGCCGCGGACTCCCAATCGTCTTGTTCGTGATGCCCAGGCCGCTCAGCGACGGGCAGACGTACAGGGCGGTGAAGTCCTGGTTGCAGGGCGTCGTCGCCCCGGCCTGGCCGACTAAGGGAAGCCGTTGAAGTTGATGTTCTGGCTCACGTCGTCGATGGGGATGTCGAAGCTCGCCGTGTTGGTGAGGTTGAAGATGTCCAGTGTGTACTTCAACGAGAAGCGCTCGGTGAATTGCGTGGCCTTGCCAGATCGAGATGTCGGCGCGCCGCTGCCAGGACTGCCGGAAGATGTTGCGCTGGCCATGATCGATGAAGTTCGTCTCGTAGGGATCGTTGGTCGGAATCGCGCCGTTCAAGTCCCCCGGATTCAGCAACGGCAGGCCGAAGCACTCCGGCTTCAAGGCGAACGTGTTGGGCTCGCCGGAGTAGCGTGCGCGCCCGAAGCGCCGGTCAGCGCCTGCTTCGGAGAGCAGCCGGACAGCGGAACGATCGGATTCGTGATGCCATCGTTCACGCCGTAGAAGATGCTGCCCACCGCGCCCGAGTAATCGACAACGCTGTAGGGCTGTCCGCTCTGAATGACGGTCAAACCGGAAATCGCCCACCCGTCGGCAATCTTGCCTTTGAGCGAAGAGGCCGAGAAAAACTTCGGCAGCTCGTAGGTGTAGGTGAAATTGAGCACGTGCTTGCGGTCGAAGTCAGAGAGGCCGTAGCCGGAGCGCAAATCCAGCGGATTGTTGCCGTTGTAGAACAGGCCCATGGCGCTTTGCTCGTCGGTTGCGTGCGAGTAGGTGTACGAGGCGCCGACCTGCAGGCCGTGACTCATGCGCTTTTCCAGATGCGCCTGCAGCGCGTGGTAAGCCGAGATTCCGGCAGCGGTGTAAGACTCCGACTCGGAGGAATAGCCGATGTAGGGAACGCGCAGGTCGACGTTTCCGCCTTCGAAAGTCTGCTGGTAAGGCTGGCCGTTGCGGAAGCTGGATTGTGATTGAAGCTGCCGGGCGCGTCGACAATCGAATAACCGTAGGTGTAATCCTGCTCGACCCACGCGGACTGCCCGTCAGCATGGGATGGGTCGGCGAGGCAATCCTCGCCTGGTTGAACGGCAATGGAACCACGGCATGGCGGCCCAGGTTTCCGACGTATCCAATTTCGAAGCACCAGATCATTGCGCGGCTGCCATTGAATGTCCAGTGTCTGGTTCATGGTGTAAGGCAGTTTGTTGGCGCGGTTGTAGTCGGCGAACGAGAACAGCGGAGCGCCGAATGAGATGTCCGAAGCATTCGGCAAGTTGCAGTGTGCAGGATTGCCGCTGGGCGGCGGCCCGAGAGCCGGCGCCCCACGGAGCCTCGAAGTTGCTGCAATTCGTATACCCGTAAGGGCTGCACGATGTCTGATTCACCCACGGCGGAGTCTGGTTCACGCCGAACGGACCGCCGGCGATCACGCCCGACGCGAAACCGGGGGAGAGGTAGGTGAAGAGTTCTCCGCGATCGTAGTACAGGCCCCAGCCCGCGCGGACCACGACTTTGTCGTTGAACTTGCGCGGGCTCCATGCCAGGCCGAAGCGGGGCGCGATTCCCCATTGCCGTCCCGTCAGAGTCGAATCACTGACTCCCTTGGTGGGAAAGTCCGGATTGTTTCCCGGCAACAATGAAGCCGTTCGAGGTGATGGTGTCGGAGGCGACGTCGTAGCTGTACTTCGACGGGTCGAAATTGAAGATGCGGCCGTTCTTTTCCTTGAGCCCGCCGTGATAGTCGAAGCGCAGCCCGGCGCTGAAGCTGAGGTTGGGACGAATCTGAAATTTGTCCTGAAGGAACATGCCGGTTTCGTTCGAGCGGTAGTAGCGGTTGGCGTCGCCTTGCAGGAACGTCGTGGTGATGAAGCCGTCAGCGGTATAGGTGATCGGCGAGCCGGTGAGGAAGTCGTCGAAATTGGTGAAGCCGATCATGCCCGAGTTCGGTCGCTCATCGCGCGCATTGAGCTGGGTGTAGGAGTAGCTTCCGCCGAAGGTGACCGTGTGTTTGCCGTGGTTCCAGATCGCGCTGGCGGAAGGCATCCAGCGGTTCTGGAAAATTCCGGTGAAAGCGCCTTGCGAAGCGGCCGTCGAACCAATTGTGGTGCCGGCATTGAAAACGAAATTTGCATTGCAGCGGAGAATCGTTTCCCAGATCGTCCACGATCGTGATGCCGGGGAAAACGTTGGAGCCAAAGTTATTGATGCCGACCGATTGCGGGGAGAACGGCTGGCCAATCGTGCTGTAGACCTTTTCGCGAATGAAGCCGAACACTTCGGAGATGCTGAAGTTCGGCCGGATGGATTGCGTATTCGTGATGGAAGCAACCTGGCTCCCCGCGTCCAGATGTTGGGGGAAGCCTTCGACCGCGGAGTACCCGAAAGGCGCCGTGGTGGGATCGTGCTGGTAGTAATACTTCAGCGACAAAGTGTCTTTCGAGGTTGGCTGGTAGTCGAGATCGGCGACGGCCTGGTCCGAGATGAAATATGCGGGCTGTGTGAGGAAAACATTTTCCGGGAAGTTAAGGCTCGGAGTGAAACCGGGATTCGCTGACGGGAATAGGAACTGGCCGTTGGGCAATTTGGCGTTCAACAATTGAAGGCGACTGCATCCACTCCGCCGGCGGTGAGACAGGGTGTCGGGTTCGGCGGTGGTTCCGCACCGCAAGTGACGATTGATCGTGCTGTTCGGAAATTCTGGTTGTCGACGGCTGCCAGCGTCGCCGCGCTGCGATCGTCCGCCAGCCCGAAAGGCACCGCCGTGCGCGAAGTTCCGATCTCCAGGTCGGAGGCGTGCGTGTGCTGGTAGGCGATATACCCGAAAAGCTTGTCCTTAATGAGCGCGCCGCCCAGCGCTCCGCCCGCCGTGTAACGGTGCAATTCGGGCACGTCTTCATTCGCGGGGATGTTGGCATCCTGCTTGTAGAAATACGGAGCCGCATTCAACGCAGTCCGTTCCGCGATGAATATAGGCCGTGCCGTGAATGGAATTCGTGCCCGAGGCGGTGCTCAAGTCGATGTGCGCGCCGCTGGTCGATCCCTGCTGCGCGTCGTACATCGACGTGTTGACGCGAAACTCCTGAACCGTCTCCGGCGCCGGAGTAGGCAAAGCCTGGCCGATGGCCAGATAGGGCGACGCCGTGCTCTGAATCACTTGCGCAGTGGTGCTGCCGGCGCCGGAAACGCCGGTGTTGTTCACAATGCGGGCCGAAGCCACAGAGCTGGTGCTCTTGCCGTTGAACAGATTGCTGGCGTCCACGCCATTCAGAAGAAAAGTGTTGCTGGTGTCGCGCTGGCCATTGGCCCAGATCGGCTGATTGCCCAAGCCCTGGTTTACGCCGGTGCCGCCGGGCAGTTCCGCGTTCACGCCGGGAGAGAGAATCGCCAGTCCCGTGAAGCTGCCGGTCGGCAGCGGGACTCTGATCGATCTGTTCTTTCTCCAGAATGTAGCCGTTCGTGGTATCGACCGCGTTCATGGCCGGCGCGGCCTGCACTTCGATGGTCGTGTCCCACCTGGCCGACCTTCATGGAGACATTCAACGTCGCGGTTCGATCGGCCTGCACCAGAATCGCGGGCAGCTTCTGGTCTGGAATCCTTCGTGGCGACACGGTGACGGTGTAGGTGCCGATGGGCAGGTTGACGAAGTCGTAGGCGCCGTTGCCATTCGTTTTCTGCGTGCGCGTCAGCTTGGTCTGATCGCCGACGATGGTCACGGTAGTGTCGGGCAGCACGCTGCCGCTCTTGTCAGCCACGGTTCCGGTAATGCCGCCGAGAGTCTGCTGGGCCAGAGCGCACAGGGAGAACATGAAACACGAGCCAAGCACAGCCAGATAAGAAAATGCCAAGCTTCATCTTCTTTGCCATGGTCATTGTGAACCTCGTCAGGGTAGAAACACCAATCCAAAGCAGCCGCGGACGGTCGCACCCACTGCATGACTTTCTATACGACGTGGTCGCAGAGCTGGTTGGCTCCGCACTTGCTCCGCATTACTTCGCACTGCCAGGCTGGAAAACTATGCCGCCAAATGTACGCGAACTCCGGCGAAAGCGGAAGGTCGGGTCTCAGTGAAAATTCTTTTGGCCGGAATCAGTAATTTTTATGGCTCGGTGCTGCGATGTTCGCCGCGAGTGCGTGTTCGTTTGCCGCGCGCGCGACCAGAAACCATCCCAGTCCCGGCGATCAGGTACGCGAGATAGATGTAAGGCAGCTTGCCGTAAGGCCCTTCGGGCACGGGATAGAGATTGCCGACCAGGGCCAGCAGCATGGCCGCTGCGGCCAGCCAGGGAACGATTTGCGCGCCGGATTTGAATGCGCCATGCTGCCGCAAGTAGCGCGGCAGCGCGACGCACACCAACGCGTAAGCTACGATGAAGCCGTAGGTCGCCAGCGCGCCCAGCCAGCCATAAACGTCCAGTCCGCTGGCGCCGCGAGACGCCAGCACCGCCACCGGCAGCACCGCGGCGATGCCGGTGATGATTACCGCGCGGCTGGGAGTGCGGTTGCGCGCGTGAGTCGCGCGAGAACCAGTCATGAGCGAGTCCGTCGTGCGCCATGCGCAACAGCACGCGAGCCGCGGCCGTGATGCAGGCCAGCGTTCCGGCGAACATGCTCACCAGCGCGCCGATGTCGATCAATAATCCCAGCACCGGCACGCCGCCCACCTGCGCCAGCACATACATGGGAGCTTCGCTTGTTCCCAGATCCTGGCCCACAGTGTGAAATCCCAGCACTTCCGCGTAGGCACAGAGCGTGAAGAAAGCGCCCGCAAGAACGGCGCTCTGAATCACCGCGCGCGGAATTGTCTTCAGCGGATTGCGTGCCTCCGGCGCCGAGCGTGGTCGCGCTTTCAAAGCCCACAAAACTGAACAGCGCCAATACCAGCCCCAGCCGGAGGCCACTTCCAGTCATGCCGCGCAGATGGAGTTGATCGCCATCTACGTGCCAGCCGTGACGAAACAACACCAGCGCCACCACGATCACGATCACTGAGACCGAGGCGGCTTCAATCCACAACATGAGGCGCGCGGAAATCTTCACGTCGCGATAGGCGATCCAGATCGAAACTCCCGTGACCAGCAAGCGACAGCAACACGGCAGAGAAAACGTGGCCCGTGGCGTCGCGCAGCAACAGATTCGCGTAGTGATAAAAACCGCCGATGACGCTGGATCCGGTGGCGACGTAGGCCAGCAGCAGACTCCAGGCGACCGTGGCGGAGAGCCACGGCGGCAGCGTCATCGATGCGTAGGTATAGAGCGAACCCGGAGAAGCCGAATGCCGCGCGTAGCGGGCGATGCACAGCCCAACCAGGAAGATTGCGCCGGTCGCCAGCACGTACGCGAGCCAGGTGCCGTTGCCCGCGAGCGCGCAGACCAGGGGAATCGTCGCCGCGGGCGTGGTGGTCGGCGCCATGGTCGAAACCGACTGCGCCAGAGTTTCCATGGGAGAAAGAATTCCACGCCGCAGGCCGTAGTCCGCAGCATAGTTGGCGCTTTCGGAACCTAGCGGCGGAGTTGGCTCCATTCGGTAGTCTGCTCCTGGGTTACACGAGTGCGATTGGGGTGGGATTGTACAACAGCCTCTCAACTGTCGAAGATGACTTCTCGCGCTCATGGCCGCGATCCCGGCTTAGAAGAAAAACAAATCCGTGAGAACCGAAATCAAGTGCGTCGTTTTTTTTACACTCATGCTAGTGTGGCGTTCTGAGTTGCTGAATTTCTATTCAGAAAATGGTCGCTTCGAGAGTGAACACAAACTCTGCGGGGCGGGTTGGAGGTCGATGTGCGAATTTGTCCTAATACCGGGTGCGTGGCTTTTGGCCGCATCGTCTTCTCGGTTGCAACCCGCTGCCCACTCTGTCGATGGGATCTGAAGGCGGCTCTGCCCGCGAGTGAAACAACGGCTCAGCCAAAGCCGGATCGAAATCTTCCTGCGGCGGGCTGATTGTGCGGATTTAGCTTCGCCTCACTTCCCGATATCTTCGTTCCATAGCTCTGAGTGCACAGCAATAAATTCGCGCATCAAGCGGATACAGTCTTCATCGTCGAGAACCACGACGCTGACTCCACGTTGCCGGAAGAGGTCTTCGGCTCCCAAAAAGTTTCGATTTTCGCCGATCACGATGCGCGGAATGCGGAACAACAAGGCCGTGCCCGTGCACATGATGCAGGGACTCAGAGTGCTGACGAGCGTCAACTCCGCCCAATCGCGCCGCCGGCCCGCGTTGCGCAGGCAGACCGTCTCGGCGTGTGCGGTGGGGTCGCCGCTCTGTACCCGCAGGTTATGTCCTCGGGCAACGATCTCGCCTTGCGAGTCGGCGAGTACCGAACCGATCGGCAAGCCCCCTTCGCGCAGGCCTAGCCGCGCCTCCTCGAGAGCCTGTTGCAATAGCGCGTAGTCGTTCATGGTTCGCAGTTGTTCTAAGTATCCATGATCGCCATTTCGGCTGCAACGGACTCCACGGGTCACAATTGCGCGTGCACGTGCTCACGCTCAAAGGGAGGAACACGAAGGAACGCTACTGGGTTGACAAAGGAAGGAATAGATGCATATACATATAGTATGAGCTCGAAGGCGCATGGGAAGGACGCTATCGGCGAACTCTTCCCGCTGCCTTGTGCTTGTCAGAACCTGCGGCGCGTCACTCGGGTGGTCACACGGATCTATGATCAGGAACTGAGGAAGGGTGGGCTCGAAATCACACAATTTGGCCTGCTAACGGCACTCGAGTTGATTGGAGAGGCCAATCAAAAGCGACTGAGCGCAGGCTTTGCCATGGACAGTACGACCCTCACCCGGACGCTGGCGCTATTGCTAAAGCAAGGTTGGGTTCGTGGGCGCCGCGGGAAGGACAGGCGGGAGCGACTGCTCAGCCTTACTCCTGCAGGGAAGAAAAAGTTGGCAGAGGCTCGGCGCTACTGGCTGCAGGCGGAACAGCGGCTGCGGAAAGAACTTGGTGAAGAGGGCTGGGAGAGCATGAAGCGGACGGTCTCGCGGATTACACAGGCCGCGATGGCAGCCTGATTTTTTGTATCTACGATAGATGTATATACATCTACTCCTCCATGCAGAAACTTACGGAGGTCGAGAATGATTAGTTCCGAAGCAACTCGCAATACTACGAGGCCCACCGCTCAAACCTGGTTCGCGGGTGGTGAGCATGTCGGCTACGACCCCAGATCCCACGCCATAGTTCGGCCGCAAGGCGCGCCCTTGAACGTGTTCGTGAGGCAGGAGGGAGATATCACTCACGCGGTGTCTTTCTTGCCCGGATTCCCCGATGGTTCCTTTGGATGGGCCAAGGTGCTGCCGCATTTACCGGACGCCGGGGAGATGCCGAAGTTCTTCGTCGAATATGTCGGCATGGGAGACAGCGACAAACCCAAAGATTATTCGTATTCGACCGCTGAACGTACCGATCTGGTCGAAACGATCTGGCGGGATTTCGGCATCCGATCAACGACGCTGGTCGCCTTCGACTTTTCCTCTCTCGTGATCCTGGAACACCTACGACGACGGCTTGAGCGCTCTGCGCGAGGAGAATCAGTACGCGGTCCTGAAATACGCGGGGTTTACATCTTCAATGGGGGGCTTTTTCCCGGCGGACATTCTCATCCGTGGTACACCACGCCGCTCCTGCGTCGTCTTCCGAACCGGGCCCGCCTGCGCATGGCGAGCTCGTTCAGAATGTTCAAGGTGATGACGGGAGTCATGTGGTCCAAAGGTTACAAGGTCACGGACGCTGAGGTGCGCGAGCTCTACGACGCCGTGAGCCGTCATGACGGAGGGTTCTACCTGGGAGCAGCGGCGGGTTTCGCAGCCGATCATGAAGCGCAGGGCGATCGGCTCGATTTCGACCGCCTCTTCAAGGCCTATCACGCTGAGTTCCCGTTCATGGTTGGCGGCAGCGACGAAGATCCGTTCGAACATCGGCAGGTCGACCTTGCGCAGGGGCGGCTGAGCAAGCTCGGCCTCCAGATTGAGCGGTTGCCTGGCGGCCATCTCATCACAAACGAGCAGCCGGAAGCCCTGGCTGCGTCAATCGCGAAGTTCGAGCACGGACTTTCTGAAAAAAGGAGCTCACTATGAAAACCTCTGTCTATTTGCTGGCCGCGCTGTTCGTCGGGACTGCGACCCTGGTGGGTCTGAGCCGGCAGCCGGCTGCGGCACAAAGTCCAATCTCGTCTGAGGCAAACCCAGACCTCGAATACTTGAAGGCCGTAAACAGTGTGGGGCCGCCGCGAGATCCACAAATGTTATTTCTGCTGATGGCGGAATATTCGAGCGCCCAGCGACAGGGCGAGGGGGCAGAGTTTTTCTCGGCGCGCCTGAAGGAATTCGGACCGCGCCTGACTGACATACAAAAAGCGCTGTATCTGAGCGCCATTGGGTTGTTGCGGGCGCAGCATGCATCTTCCGTTTCGTTGTTGAGCCGAATCGGTTACGTGAAAGATACAGTCGCGATCCTCGAACAAGCGAGGCAACTTTCCGGAGGTCAAGTGTTCGTTGTGAATTGGATTGCGGGCATCGTTCACACCGAACTTCCGAGCGTCTTTCGGCAGCGCAAGGCGGCGCAGGACGAGCTGACCTGGTGCGTGCAAAACGCTGACAAGGCTCCTCATGTGGGGTGGTTGCGAGAAGTTTATTTTCACCTCGGAAAGCTGGCGCTTGCTGACGGGGAGCAGGCCAAGGCGCAGGATTATCTGCGGCGGAGCGGCTACAAAAGCTTTGATCGGCCGATTACGCTAACCACTCCTTTTTCGGAAGACGCTTCGGGACATACCTTTGCGCCGCGGCGTATTGCTGAGATCGTGCCGGGGCGCGTGTATGCGCTGTCGGGCTTTGAGTTCACCGAATATTATTTCGTGGTTTCTGACGACCGCCGGGAATTGATCGGCATCGATGCGGGAACGCGTCCGGACTCGGCGAAAGTCGCCTATGAAGCGCTGAAGGCGTATGCGCCAAATTTGCCCGAACTGACGACGATCTTCATAACGCACTCTCACTGGGATCATATTGGCGGATATACCTATTTCCGCGGGCTTAATCCGCAGGTGCGATTCTATGCGCGAAACAATTACGCCGAAGAAGTCGCTCACGACCTAAACGAGCCGGGCATTTTCGACAAACAATTCTTTGGCGCAGCTTTCAACATGGAGAACATACGGAGCTTCAGGCCGGACGTGACCATTGATCGCCGCACCGAACTGAAAGTTGGCGGCACCCGCATCGAACTTATCCCTGTAGCGGGAGGTGAGACTCACGATGCAATGTTGATCCACCTTCCGGACGAAGGAGTGATGTTCGTGGGAGATTTCATCATGCCGTATCTGGGGGCGCCGTTCGTCGAGGAGGGGGATTTTCAGGGGTTATTGGATGCGATTGATGTTGTGGTCGACAAGAATCCGCGTTACCTGCTCCATGGCCACGAGCCGCTCACGCGGGTCTTCAACTCAACTTCGATGCTGGCGCAGCTTAAGCCAGATCTGGTATGGCTGCGCGAGCAGGTCCTCGATGCAATCCGTCGAGGGGATGAGCGCGGTGCGATCCATGCGGCGAACCTGATTCCTCCCGGCTTGCTCAGTGGCCAGCCTGACGTTTATCAGCCATACCTGGTCATGCGCGAACATGTCATCGATCGACTTTACGATCAGAATGTCGGCTATTGGCAGCCGGACCTGCAGGGTCTGGAACATCTCACCCGTCGGGACCACGCCGAACTGTTGGTCGACTATCTCGGCTTGTCGGAGAGACAAGAGGTCAGGACCGTGGAACAATTGGTCGCCGATGGAAAGTATGAGCTCGCGGCCGATCTGCTGGAATCAACCGGAGACAGGTTCGAGGGGAGTAGCTCGGTAGCCAATGCGAAACGGCTGGTCTACCTCAAGCTGATGGAGAAGCACCAGAATACCGACCCGTTTAAATTCATCATCTACTCGGGAAAGATTGGGGAAGAAACACCGCAGATGAGCGCGCCCAAGTGACGATGCCGATATTCGGAGGGGCACAAAACTGAACACAATAGAAAAAGGGCCGATTCCAGATCGGCCCTAACTTTTTGGTGCGAAAGGGGGGACTCGAAAAGTCTCCTAAACGTATTCTCAACAACATGCAGGGAGCCGGGACGCTCTCTCCAACCCCCGAAAACAGTATAAGGCACTGGTGTCGGACTGTAAATGGACTGCGGGGTTCACGCCGGTCGCAATCGATCCTCAAAGTTCGGTGGAGGAGGCTCCGGCGTTCTGTAAAAGAGAAGTTCAATGCGTGGAATGTACCTGTGATCTTTGCTGCAGAAAGGGCAAGCTAAATCCAGGAACTCCGGAACATCTTGAGGACGCGCAAAGTACGGCTCTGCGCGATACACTCCCGCATACCGCAACGGGATTAGCGTATGACAGCCAACGGTCTTACAGGCCACTACCCAGTACACGTGTTCCATGGCCGCCCACATTATACGTCTTAGCTTACGACACGATGAAACTTTTCCAGCGTGCCGACACTTCCGCACGATCCGCCCGAAGCACTCCGGATCGCCAACTGTCTCATCTTTTATTTAACCAGTCGCACAGAGCATGGTAGGACTTCGCGTGCAGCTCGACGTGTCCGCACTGCTCACACACGCCAACGGCGACCTCGACCGAATAGACAGCACGGTCAGGAGTCCGCGAGATATCCAATTCCACCACGCCACTTGTTCGGCTGGGATGCTTGCATGGTTCGGCAGCCATTCCCCGTCCTTTTGGCAGCCCGTCTCGTTGGTGCCACTCTACGCCGATCTGCCATAATCGCCTAATCATGTGCGGGCGCTTGAGGGGCAGTACTCGGATTCCCTGCGACATTCCTGTCACGCTCGTCAGTCTCGATCCGGTTCATCCTTTTTCCGAGTCCTGTCACATAGTCCTTGTAAACCTGAATGGGTGCGCCGCACGTTCTTCCCGCCCAGTGGATATCGGCTCGGGTGTTGGGTTGCATGGTCTGCGTGCCGTGACCGACATAACTGCGCGGGTGGTCAACTGCATCTCGCTCGGAGAACACGAGAAGCTCTGGTTGCTGGGCTTGACACTTGATAGACCAGGTAATGTTTGGGGCGTTGAAACCCCACCGGACGATTGGCGATAGCTTGAGATCCGCTGCCATAGTCTCGACGAGTTCGCGCCCGCGCCATGAAACGGTGATCTCTCGATCAGGGTGTTACGATGACTCCGTAATTTCTCGCGTCGTCTGGATGGCTCCTCTCGGCGCGGGATACTTGGAGAGACCGGCGCGGCTTTCGCCCAGCCGCTCCGGCCCTCTTCTGATTTCCTGTCCACCGTCTTCATCATCCTTTACCACCCGCTGGCACCATCGTGCGAGGTCCGTTCACCAACGGGCCACTGACAGCGCACCGGCACGTGGTTAAGATGTGGCCGTTGTTCCTTGGCAGCCCAGCAAGAGAAGTAGTGAAAGAAAACTTAAAGGCCCTCCGATCTCCTTGGGCCTTTTTTTCTGCCCGACGCAATACCGGCTCACCAATGCGCGCCATCGAGGAAGCCAGGTAGCCAATCAGGCGGGCGAACAATGCAGGCATAAAATTGTGGCGTAGAGTAAAGCGTTTGGCGATGGAAAACGTCGGTACGACGGCGTAAAGTTGCCAATATGAGCTTCACGGAACTCAACCTGAAGGGTGCACCTGCGCGAGAGAACACCAACTTTGGAGATCGCAATTCGGTAGAGAGGTTTCTGGAGTCCGAGAAATTTCGACCCTGCGCGAATCTGGAGTGCTCACAAGTCAACCTACACAACAAAGTGCTGTACATGCCGATGTGTTTGGAAGGTAGATTCGACAGGCACGGCATCGGAGACTTCTTCGATATGCCTCATCCATCGCGACCCTGTAGCCCGGTGACGTACATGGCCATTCCGGCGTGGGCACCGCTGATAAGCTGCCCGCCTGAATGTAAGGGTTATAAGAATCGCACCGTAGCAAAGACTCAAGAAGTCAGCGGGAAAGCGGCAGGTTGGTTCTTCGAGCATGTCTTGAAACCAGCCGAGTTCCTTTGGGCCGTTGGCTGTTCAAGTAGAACCTCCGCTGAGCAGGTAGTTCAAGGTTTCGCGCTGGCTGCCGCTTTCGCAGCTTGCGGAAATGTGCGGAATAGGTTCGCCGCATCCGAACGCGAGCACATGAACAGCGTAGCCAAACCAGAATTGCTTGTGAGGGCCAGGACACCGTACTGCATCACCGGTAGTTGGCGGTTGTTATTGAAGCGCCGGTCAGGCCCACCCTTTTTGTTGACATACTGCCAGGTGCTTCCGACCTGATGAGAATCTCGCGGCACCTTCCCGCTCTCAACGAACCTGCTCTCCTGGACCTCGACTTTCAGGTCAGCGTAAGCGACTGCTCCCACCCCGCCCGAGTCGTAAACCAGCAAGCGATCCGGGAAAAAGTAGAGCGTGGTGTTCCCGGCTTTAAGCGTAGGCAGCTCCAGGTTGCACTGCACCTTCGGCGGACGGGAGAAGCTCGGGCTTATCGCCGTGCGCTTCAGACTCGTAGTAGCCCCAGCGTTGCGCTTCGTGTCCGTGTTGCTTCCGGCTGCGTCGATGTGCCAGACGAGTTCACATGCTGTTAACTGGTGGAACGGTGCTTGCAGCGTCGCGAAGTTCTGTGCAGCCTCATCCTCCAGGGAGTAGTTGAGGACCGCCGTGCCTTTCAGTACATCGAAATGCCGAGCATAGAGTGCGAGCGTGACCGTTGCGATCATCGCGAGCGTGACCAACCACCAGGCGGCACCCAGCGTTCCCAGCCCACAGATCACTATCAATCCGATTACCCCAACAATAGGGAGCCGATCTCTGCGCTTCTTAACGCGATTCAATTCATTGAGCAGATCAGTGGCAGAACTGTCGGCCATCGTCACCGCCGCGTTGCTTGTGATCTGTCGCAGGCCATCGCTGGGAGGAACCTGCGGTGCAGTCGGAGCTTGTGGGTATGGACTTCGTGACGCGGGAGTCAACGTCTGCCTGTAATAAAGACCACCCCGGCCCATGTGGATGTAGCTTCCTCTGGGGCCGGTTCCGACGCGAGCGCCCTTGACGCCGAACGACCCGCCCAGACCAGAGCGCGACAAGTTCAACCGCAACGGTCCGAAGTTAAAACCCTTACGAATGTAAAAGCCCATCTCGACTCCGAACCTCCTTACTTCTTCTGCACCGGCACGAACTACGGCTTCTCCAACGTCGCGTCAAGGTTAATGTTCCCACCGGCGCTGACGGTCATCTGCCGCTGCCAGGGCCGCAGACCTTCTTTCTCGACTGAGACCGTGTGATCTCCTGGCGATAGTGGAATAGTGGATGGCGTGTTGCCCACGAATTTTCCGTCTACCGTGATGTCAGCGCCCAACGGCGTGGACTTCACGGTTACGGTCGCGGGCTGTGCCGGAGCTGCTGCTTCGGGCTGAGGTCCTGCTTGTGGGTTGTCAGCGGGCTGCGGCTCCGGTTGCGCGGACTGAGCCGTCGCTACGATAGCTTGCTGCCCGTCTGAAGGTTTCAGCCGGAACACGGCGGTCTTGCCTTCCTCCTCGCCGACCGGTATCAGTCGTCCTCCACCACGCCAGTTCCCGGCCATGATTATCATTTCCAGGTACAGGGTCTCGTTCGGCTTGACTTCCACTTCCAGCGGAGCCTCCTTCTTCATGCTGGACTCAAAATCGTGCTTCCCTGCGGCAACCTGTAAAGAAACGTAGCGGCCATTGCCCAGCCGGGTGGCCTGATTGCCATCTACGTAGACAGACGGCTTCAACGCCGATCCAACGTACTTACTCTGGCGATAGACAACGACTGTGCCGTCCTGCGCGAACGAAACCACTGCCAGCAGCAGCAGCAGCACTACTAACATCCCAGTCTTCTTCATTGATGAAACTCCCTCCCCAGAATTCTGACCGCTGGGATGGCTCGGGACAAGTTACCGAGGGCACCTTGGCCGAGAGGCGTGCGCGTAGCACGATTAAAGAAGGAGACAGACAATGAAACTCGCAGTTATAGGGGCCCTGCTGATGTGCGCCGCTACTGCATCCGCGCAGAAACTCACTGTCACGGTAATCAATCGCCAGGACAATGAGAACGAATTACACATACGTCGTGCCCGGAAGTATCAACTCACAGTCGGACTCCAACGTGAACTGCAACGTTGGTGACAGTAACGTCAATTGCAACGGGTCAACCGCAACTAATGGCACAGTCATGCCCGCCCAGCAAGTGTCATATAACGTGCGTGGCGCGACGTTCACTTTGCAGTTGCCTGATGGCCGCGCTGTTGTGGTCAACTGCGAAAGCAAATTCCAGGAGCGCATGGCCGGGCCTGCGGGCAACCACCGAAGCTGTCGGATGCCGCTCGTGGACGAGATCCAGGCGGACTTCCACGGAGACAATGCGAAGCTGGAATGGGTGGTAAGCCTCGATGGAAAGAAAAAGCAGTCGGAGACGTATAAGATCCTGGCGATTTTGGCGAAACCCAAGAGCGATCAAAAATAACTGACACCAGGGCGGCTGACATCGCCGCCCCGGCTCTGTCTCGTTATCACGCCGCCCTCTTAACCTTCGCCCACCTTAACCGCTGAGCCGCCGCGATCTTCCTTCGTGCTGCTACTGACATCGTTCTCTTCGGCTTCGCCGCGTGTCCCCTGGCCTTTGCCCAGCGCTCCTTCTGCGCAAGGCTGATTCTCAAACGACCGGCTGCTGAGATGGTGCGCGATGCGCCGTTGGAACTGCCGCCCAGCGCCGCGAGTGCTGCATCTAATTGCTGGAGCTGTTGGTGTACGTGGTCGCGTTCTGTTCTTAGCTGCTTAACTACTTCGGACATGTTCTTCATTGGGACCCCCGCTGGATGATAGCAGGGCCAGAGAAGAGCGGACGGTCCCGCCCGCTTGTACCACCAGTTTTAAGTGTGCAGATATTCTTGCGATTGTCTCGTTTTTTGAATTTCTTCATGCGAAACAGAAAGCAGCGTCCGCACTACAGCGTCGAATTGTTCAGCTTCGCTTTTAGACACGATCCTTGTCTTTGTTCAGAATGTCCAAAAAATAAGGGTCATACATCGTCGGCTGATGGAGTCCTTCTCGCGTCATTAATGCATAGAGTTGTGAAGGTCGCTCTCGCGGATTCCCAGACTGTTTTCTTTTTATCATCAAACCGCGCGACTCATAGGCGATCATGTCCGCCGCCTGCAATCCTGGATACGCAACATCGTTACCGAACCCAAGTTCTGAAATTCTCTTGCTAACCTCCGTGGGGAACTGCTTTCTCATGCTACCCAATATGTTGTAGTAATTCTCGGCTGATTGCTGATCGTCATCTATTACTACGCTGAGAGTGTGTGCGGTATGCAAGCCGTCCAGATGGTCTATGGCATCCCTCACCATGTTGTAGAACGAAAGATAGAGAGGATCACGCATTTCGCGCTTGTAATCTGTTTCGGCCATGTTTTCATAGTGAGCGGCATCCACCGTATTCCCCACGCAGACTAAATTTGAGCCTCGAATGACCTTTGCAAAGGCCAACAACATGTCGTTCTTTCGCTCCTCCCAAGTAACGCCCCATTTCTGTTTTACTTTTGCCCATGCGCCTGACGCATCCCGCTCAGGATCGGTGATGTGTGCCATATGAATTGCTGGAACGCTGCCCCAAGAAAATCGGCAATGATCCCACTCTTGACTAAATCTCCACCATTCCACGTCCGGGGCGACAAACCCGCAAAAAGACGTGTACTCCGATTTGCCGAGCTTCCCACTTTCATCAGCGTACAAACAAAACACACCCATAAAAACTGCCTTCCCTTCTTGCGGCCCTCGTCCATGCGGAACAGAGTACCATCTTCGCCTTGTGTTCGCCAGCGTGATATTATGGGGCATGAGCGCCAAAGCTCGCGCATGTAAGACGCCAGAGATCGAGCACGTCCGCAGTTTTGTGGCGTCGATTAGCGGCAGTCAAAGGATGTGCGCTATCCCCACAACCGGCGTCGCGGCTTGTCTCCCTCGCACGTGTGCTCATCGAACTTCCCTCGTAGGTACTCCGCTGCGTCTATGTGGTCGTTGTAATAGGAGTCGAGCGTGAAGAACTTCCGCTGACATCTCGCACAGGCGGCCATTGTGGGGACTTTGTTCTTGTACTTCAAGATCACGAAGCTGCGCTCGCCATTGTTCATTGGCTGCTGATGAACGGTTTAAGCTCCACGTCCATCTTACTTCGTCGTGCTTGAACGAGCTAACACGGCCCACACGACGACGATCACGAGGACCAAGCCAGCAACCCAGAAGAGTCCCTGTCCGTGCCGGAAGTTGTCAAAGTGCCGATAGAAGAATACGGTGAGAGTCGCCATGCGGGAAGTTTAGCACCCTGCCGGGCGTGAGTAGAAGGATCGGCGTGGAAAAAGATGTCGCGTTTACGCCTGGCGATTACGGCAACTTAAAGGGTGTCAGGGGGGGCTTCCCCACCCCCTTGCTCTGCTGAAATCGTAAAGTAGTACTTCCTGCCTTGACCTTCCCTGCGCCGTAACTCATCCGCGAATCGCGCGCGGATGTGCTCCCATTCTGCCCGCACTCCCAGCCTGTTTTAGTCCCTGCTTGCGCTTGCAGTCGATGCAGATTACTTCCTTGCCGGATTGCCAGCGCGCTGAATGCGGCTACTGGCGCGGGTTTTGCAGGCCATTCGCAAGCGCCTCGCAATCCTCTTAGTGCTCCGAAAAAATGCCAGTAAACGCGTCGCAGGTTGTCAAGCTTTTTATTCGCCGTGTTTTGTTTAACATGAACTGCCAGTGACTGCCACCTGCTACCGTGCGCTGTACTGTCGCAGTCGCACCACAAATCACACACGGAGAAAATCACAATGGCTCACGACCTGGCAGTCATCAACGGGCGGACGGCGATGTTTGTAGTAGGCAAGCGCGAAGACGCGTGGCACAAGCTTGGCCAGCGCTGCGATAGCGCCGTGAACTGGGAGCAGGCTATGGAGTTGGCTGGTCTCGACTGGAGCGTAATCAAGAATCAGAACTATGCACGGAATCCCCAAGGCCACGTGGTTCCCGTGTCCAGCTACAGCATCTTCAGGGATACAGACGGCGCGGAGCTTGCCTCGAATGTTGGCGAAGGCTTCACTGTGAAGCAGAATCGGGACTGCTTTCAGTTTGTAGACGATCTCCTCCAGGACAATGGCGGCGCACACTATGACAGCGCTGGGGCTCTGGGCAACGGTGCAACCATTTGGTGCGCCGTCCGCGTGCCGCGTGCCGATATTGCCGTCAATGGCGAAGACAAGAGCGAGTCTTACCTCGTGTTTACGACTGCCCACGATGGAAGCATGGCCCACACTGCGGCGCTTTCATCGGTCCGCGTCGTTTGCCGTAACACGTTGCGGCAAGCGCTTTCGACTAATACCGGCATCCTGCGGATAAAGCACACAAAGAACGCTAACGCCAGATTCGAGGACGCGCGGCGCACCATGGACGGCGTGGTCATGGATGCAGGCAAGCTCCAGGATAAGCTCCAGATGTTGGCCACGCGGCGCATTACGCGTGAGTCGATGACCAGCGTGATGGATAGGCTATTCCCCAAGCCTGCCGACAAAGATCAGAACGTCACGCGGCGCGAGAACATCCTGGCCGATGTGTTGAGGCTTTATGAATCGAACGACGGCGACGCGTTCCCGTCTATCCGTGGTACCGCCTACAACCTACTCAACGCGGTAACGGAGTACACGGATCACTATCGCAGCGCGCGCATTACGGATGCACGGCAAGGCTACACGGTGGATCAAGCACGGGCTGAGAACGCTGTCCTGGGAACGGGAGAACGGCTGAAGACGCAAGCGCTTGAGGTCATCCTCGAATCGACCGCAGGCGCTCCCGTCCACAGCGTCATCCAGTCCCGTCCAATGGCGACGGCTGGCGGTAGCCTGCTGGACGCTGTGCTGGCCAACTCCGTGAACTAAGGCGCGACATAGACGCGGTGAGCTTCTGAACCTCGCCGCGCCTTTGATGCGCCTTAGCATCACGGAGGATACAGTGAGCACACAAACGCTATTCGAGCAGGCTGGCTTTCAGTTCCCGCAATCACTCGCGGAGCGATACCAACCTAAAACCGTGGACCAGTTCGTCGGGCTGGATAAGCCAAAGAAAATCATGGCCAAGTTCGCGGAGAATCCCTACCCGAGCGCATGGCTATTCGTCGGCCCATCTGGTACTGGCAAGACTTCGATGGCGCTGGCGATCTGCAATGCCGTGGCAGGCGAACTGCACCACATTCCCAGCCAGTCTTGCGACCTTGCCACAGTCAAGGCTGTCACTGATCGTTGCCACTACTACCCGCGAATCCAGGAGACTGGCCAATCTGGGAGATTCCACTTTGTCCTGGCGGATGAGGCCGACCGGATGACCCCAGCAGCCCAACTCGCGTTTCTGTCTAAGCTGGATGGTACGGCGTTCCCGCCTAACACCATCTTCGTATTCACCTGTAATAGTGTGGACTCGTTGGAGGCGCGCTTCCTCAGCCGTTGCCGTCGCGTGGACTTCAGTTCCTACGGTATGTCAGAGGGAATTGTTGGCCTGTTGCAGCGCGTGTGGGATGCAGAAACGGACGGCACCACGGCTGCGCCAAACTTCGCTCGGGTGGCCAAGGATAGTCTGAATAACGTTCGCGATGCGTTGATGACGCTGGAGACTGAGATCCTTGCCGCCTGAGACTGCATACGTGCGCTACTTGATGTAGACTTACAGCTATTGACATGGGATAACGCTGCACTGGAGGAGACGATAACATGAAGGCTCTGCCGGACACCACGCGACTTAACATCAACATCAACAAAGAACAGAAGGCCAAGCTGGAGAAGTTACACGAGAAGACCGGCGCGCCGATTGCTGAACTGGTCAGGCGTGCCATCGATCTCTACCTGAAGAAGGAAGGGTAGGACGGCGCGTTGCCGACTGTATCAACAAACGGTAGCGGAATCACGAACGGATTCTCAGCTACTTGCAGACCAGAATCGCCGTATCAACCAACGAACGAATGATGACACGGGGGAGCCAATGAGAATTGCGATCTACGCGCGGGTGAGTACTGACAAGCAGGAGAACGCGAACCAGCTCGACCAGCTTCGCGCTTTTGCCGTGCGGCAGGGCTGGGTTGTTGCCGTTGAGTACGTTGACATCGTGAGCGGTTCGGGGAAGAAGGCACGGCCTCAATTCGAGCGCATGATGCTGGCCGCCAGCCAGAAGCAATTCGACCTCGTGCTGTTTTGGCGGCTGGACAGGCTATCGCGCGAGGGCGTGCGGATGACTCTGACATATCTTGAACGGCTGGACTCCTGGGGCATTGCCTGGCGCAGCTACCAAGAGCCTTATCTGGATTCCTGTGGCGTGATGAAAGACCTGGTCATCTCCGTGATGGCGCTGATGGCGCAGCAGGAGCGGATCGCGATCAGCGAACGAACCAAGGCCGGGCTCGCGAGGGCAGTGAAAGCTGGGAAGGTGTTGGGACGGCGCGCCGTGTTGGTAGATGTGAAGCGCGCTCGGGAGATGCAGCGCGGCGGGCTGGGATTGCGGCCCATCGCGAAGAAGCTGAAGGTGTCGGTCAACACGCTGTCCCGTGCGCTGCGCGCGGCGTGAATCGTCGAGCAGGCATAAGAATGCCCACGGCGCGCTGCCGTGGGCTGTGGTGTTTCTGGAGCTATTCTATCCGCGCTGCATCCTTCGCGGTGAGACCTGGCGGTGAGCGCCTGCGATAACTGCCTTGGCAAGCTGATCGCTGAGTTTACCATTAGCTTTCGGGAACTCTTGCCGGACGATCTCAGCGACCGCATCGGGGCTCAGGTTATTGATAGCGCGATGCAAGCGTCGGCGCTGTGCCTTGGTTGTCATGTGCTGCGTTTACCTCCTGTATAGATCGTGACATCATCTGCCGTTTTCTTTCCTCCCGCACTTTGTCCCACTGCTCGAAGTACGCTGCCGCACGCCGGAGAATTACCGGGTCTTCGCCAAAGAGTCCGCTATTACAGTGCCTGCAGAGCAGGCACCGTATACACCTGCCGCACAGCTCTCTTTTAGCCACTGTCCATGGGCAGCATTTATGGTCATGATCGACACATAGCCTCCCGCGTGATCTCTTCAAACAAATGGCGCAGCGCCCTTTCTGCGCGCGCTCAAGATCTGCGAACTGCTCCGGGCTAAGTCCGTAGCGCCGAGAGTAAGCGCGCTCTATACCTGGCCTTAACGGCGGGGCGAGCGTTATATTTTCGGTGACGTTCTGCCTGCGGGTTCTCACGCCTGTATTTCTTGCCGTAGTTCCTGAAGTACTTCCTGTTCTTAGCCGCCCATCGGTTGTGACTGATTCGATCGCAGGATAAGCAGACAGCAGAACCGACCGAGCTGGTTCCAATATTTTCGGGGCTTAACTCATGCCCTTTTGGGCAGTGAGTAGCTCCTTTCTTCCACGCCATTGGCTTTAGTCAGGGTACCGGCTGTGTGGAACTTCATTGCGGATCGGCATCGGCCTGACCGCGTTTTCTCCTGTCAACTTCGCGCGTTCTCCAGGGCTGTCGCCACATTGGCCACCGTCGCGGTCTTCGATGATGAAGTCATGCGGCGACGCTGCGCCGGGATTGGCTTGCGTGGGGGTTTGCTCGAACAGGGCGTCCTGTTCGCGATCTGGATTGTTGCTCATGTTCTTTTGTCCTTGTTGATGTGATTTATGCTACAAGAGCATATTGATGTGCATCGATCTTCACCTACGTCGAGTAAACCCGTGGGCTCTTTATCCACGTGTCCCATATTCCGTTCACGGTGCGGAGTGATCGCGCGCGTCTTCGTGCGTAGCGCTGCCTGGCGGTGGTGTTGATGTGATCGGCTGGCCTTTCTACTGGGTACAAGTACGTGCTGTAGGCGCGTGCTGGCTGTATTGCTGGTGATCGAGGGCGATGGCTGTGAAGGTGAGAGAAGTACAGGCAGCCTTCTGTTCTCTCTTACCGTGTTCTCACTGCTGGCTCTCTGGGGTGGGTTGGCCACCGCGAGCGGGTTGGGATGTCGGAAGAGTGGCCGCCCGCGTAGGCAATTATGGCAGCAGGATTCGGCTCGCGTTCCGCCCTGCTGGCCAGCTCTAACTCTTCCAGGAACGAATAAATCTGCGCTGCTGCCCAACCCTCGGGAGACTTCGGTCCGTTCGCGCTCGGCCTGATATAAGATCGCACGGGACGCACTCCAACACTCGCACGACGGCGGGCGGTGAAGCTTGCAGCGCTGAATCGCGGATGACCCATCGGCGAGCTGTTCGTTCACCCACTCGCGGGAGACCAACCCATACGGAGTTTCTGCTAATCGCAAAACCTGGGCTATAAATTTGGCACTGGGATCGTCGCGAAGGCCGTTAAGTCTCCGCGTACGATGCGCCATGATGAGACTAAGGTCGAGCGAGATTGCCGCGCGCTCTTCCGTGGTGACGCTTAATTCCTTGGCATGGTCGAGGATGTATTGCAACTCTTCGGCCGATGCGGTGCGTGCGTGAGTGGCGATTGCGATAACGTCGTTCCTGGTTAGCGTGATCGGCTTTGCGTCCGTGGCGACGTGCGCGGGTTTAGGCGGCGGTGTCTTCGGAGTTGCGATCTCGCGGTACAGGCGTTCTGCTTGTGATATGTACTGGGTCATGGAATCAGCCAACGAGCCAATCCAATCCATCGCTAACCGCTGGCGGTTTGGGCTCGCGTCGTCTGGGGCTCTGCATGGCATCCCAGCGAAGCTCCACTAACTTCTGCGTGTCCAGTGGGATCGTCCTGCGGGTGGGGAATGGCGGAGACATGAGCAGGGATTCGAAGCCGCGCGTGATGTTGGCTAAGGCACTCGCGTCCTTCTCTTCGAGCTGCTGCGCGATGGTCTGAAAGAGTGCCAGGTATCTGTTCGCTTCCATGGCGTTGTCGGAACTTAGGCTGACTGCGAACATGGCGCTGAGACGGAAGATGCGCTCACGAATCGCCACCAGCTTCGCAACCAACTCCGCGCCCGTGGCGTCTGCGGGCTTCTCTGGCGTCGGCTCTGGTGCTGATGTCTTGAGCGACTCTTCCACGCCGACCGCAACTTCAGGAGGTAGGTCCTGCACGCCCGATTCGGCTATAGCCTTGGCTTTACGTTCCCGCTCACGGCCTGCGCGATCATAACCGCGACGCAGCTCTAAAACACGCTGTCGTTTAGCCTCATCAGCAGCGAGCTTGGCTTTGACTTGAGCAAAAGTAATCGTCATCTTTAGATGCCCAACGCATTCGTGTTCGGCCCATCGGGCTTCGGCGCTTTTGCCGGTCGGTGTTTTCTGAACGCCGACTCGCGAACGAAGGCCAAACTCGCGGCTGCGAGGAGGCGAGGGGGTACGCGGTTGGGTTGAGTGCGGGAGCGGTGGAGGAGACGGCGGAGCATCAGAAGAGGAGGATGCTCCAACATTCGGAGCGCCCTCACTCGATCCCCAACGCTGGCACCTTCATTTTCCACCAGCCGACTTAAAGCCGTGGATGGCAACAAGAACTTTGACATCAGATTGTTCCTTGGGAGGGGGATATCGTCCGGGTAATCTCGCGATGCAGTGATGCTTAACTGGTTACGGTTTTAGGTGCTATGGCCTGGTTACAACACCGTTTACAACACCGTCAGAAATAGAGCTAGAATCTTGAAGTAACTGTTGCGCTGACAGAAGCGTGGAACGTGCAACCACTGCCATCGGAAATATCGACGTGCCCCAACTGCGACGGTGCTCTCAGTGCTGAAGATGTCCAGTCTGCACCGCTTCGTTGTCCTCATTGTAATGAGCTTTTGCTACCGAAATTTCCTCAATGGTACGAACGGCTGCGCTTGGCAGCGTGCCTTATCGCTGGAATTGTGATTCCGTTGTGGCTCCATCCCAATTGGGGATCATTCGTTATCTTCACTGTAGGGTTTTACGTTCTGGGTGCGTTGGCCGTTTGGCACGTCGTTGTGCGACCTTTCATGCGGCCAAAACAGATTCGCCTTTTTTCGCAACGTCCCCTCATTCAAACCCTTGGCATTGGCCCAATTCGGCAAAAGAAACGACCGTGATTGTTGCCTGGCGAACATAGGGCGCAGCGCTTAGGCTTAGCGCGATCTGCGCCGTCTTCCGGCTATTACTGGACTGCGGGCTGTGCGGCTCCACTACGCATCCGAGTTAACCTGGCTGGCCGCGATTCGTCGATCATGCGATGATGCTCGGCATAGGCGGGCTATACCAGCATCCCCGGTTGCCGCTTCACAGTGCGGGCATACTCTCTTAGCGTCCGGTGATAGAGGTTATCAATACCGGCATCGTCCAGTCGGTCAAGCGATGCCGGGCCTTCGATCTCGTGCGCCGCTTGGTTGCCAACCTGATCGAAGAGCGCTGATCGCGTCGCATCTTTCTCTAGTCGCTTGCACTCTTCCCAAGCCGCATCCAGAAGCGCAACCGTCACAAAGCGATCGCCACAGTACTCGCGAAGAAACCTGCGGCGATCGGGCGATGGTGAGTAGTCCTTACGATAAGCTTCCCAACAGAAGTAGCACGCCTCTTCGAGGATGGGACGCATTGTGGGATCGGTGGTAAAGGCGAGTGGATCGTCCAGAGTGAATGCGATCTCGTAGCCTGCTTCCTCGCTGATCCTTCCCTTGACGTATTCAACAATCCCACCCAGCACATCGCCATTCGCAGCTAACTGCTCGGCACGTAAGCGCTGGGCTTCCTTTAGTGGGTGCGACTGATTCGCCGGATACCACAGGGCTCCGACTCGGTCTAGTGTTTTGTATGCGGCGGTAAGATTCGACAGCGTCCAGTGGCCGCCCGCGATCAGCAGCTCCTGAGCGTCCTCCGTGTCCAGGTCGTCTTCGCCCAGCAAGTTGTGCGCGAGTGTTTCCACGATGGAGCGCCAGTTGGCATCGCATTTCAAGTAGCCGGGATTGCGTCGCCGGAATTCATGGGCAACTTCCTCAGCGCGTTCGCTCCGCCAGCTCGGAGATCAGCTCAGGATTGTGCGTCTCCTTCGCAATCTCCTCGACTACTTCACGCGGCGGATTGGCCAGTAGTTCTTTCAAGTGATTGATTCCCGCGAGACCGGACTCGTCCACGCGGTTAAAGCCGTGCCGGTCCTGCAGTTCGAATGTTTCTTCTTCAGGCGGATGGTTAAGGTCTGGCGAGCCAGACAAGTCCAGTTGTCCGAAGTCACTATCCATGAATCGGGTGGTCTCTTCGGCGATGATGCGTTCCTTCATTCTTTGATCGAGCATTCACTTAGTCCTTTTGCCTGTTGGGGAGACAAGGCTCTCCGTCTTTCTGCTTGTTACTCTTTTCGCAGCGCGACTTTCGGGTGCGGAGGGGGTACGCTTAGGGAGCAGATTATGGGAGTGTCAAGGAAACCTGCCCGACATGTGTTTCATTTTGAGAACGACGGCTGCGAGTCTGCGAGTTTACAGGCGCGAGAAAAGAAGGGTCAAACGCCGCCGGGGGTGAGAACAACACGGGAGGGAATATGCACCCATCAGCGAAAGTGGTCAAGAGGAGAGCAATCGAGTTGTGCACCAACTCTTCACAATTTTTCCGTTGACATCCACAGGCTGACAAGCCTATGGTCCATCCCACAATCAGCGAGCAGGATACGCCAAAGAGCAACGGAATGTCAGTTCCGTTAGAAGATCCAATATTCGCTGCTTCCTCTGAAGTATGAATGGACTGCGCCTCCGAGTCGTCGGAGACGCAAGTGCGGACAATGTAGTCGCATCGGTGACGCGGCATCGTGCTGGGGGGCCAAGTCTGTTCATTTCATCAGGAGGGGTTTGTCAATGGTCCGACGTACTGCGGAATCGCTCCCATCTCTGTCTTTAATCCTGAATCACCCAGTCCAGCATCGGCCAGTGCGGGGACATTTTCGTGCAGACCGCGACATCAAGATTCGTGAACGCTGCTCGGAACAAGGACCACGACTTCCTCTGCTGCCCCTCTTAGCGGCTGTTCTTTTGCTGTTCGTGGCTTTAGCTCAGGGCCAGGTCGCTCCAGGTACACCGAGCTTCGTGCCGACGGACAACCACGGCATCGACAGTGTTGACTTGCTGAACAACAACGTGATGCTGAATATCCCAATTTACCAGAAAGCCGGAATGCCCCCGTTGAACTTATCTTTAACGGGTAACTACGGAATGACAGAGGCATCTAGCCAGTGGCTCCCTTACTCACTCTATTACTACAATACTGGTCTTTTGGGAAACGTTAACGGTTTTCTCGGCGGCGGTTTCACGTCAGCTGTTCCAACTGAAGTCACTTCCGGAATAGCTTGCCCAGGCGGTGGCACCACAACCAAATATTTTGGTTGGGTTTTTTATCAGCAAATGTTGGGTACGATCCATCCCCTGCCAACTACTGTGTATACCGACATCACCAGCAGCGGAACGTCGTGCCTGTCAGGTTCTGGGTTCAGCGCTCAAACTACGGATCGCACAGGCTTCACGGTTACCGTCGCAGCAAACTCCGTCGAGCCAACAAGCATTTACGATAAGGGTGGTACGCTTATAAGCTCAACTCCGAGTTATGTTAAAGACTCAAACGGAAATGAAGTCAGCGTAGGTACGTATGGGGACGATCAGTGCTGTGTCATCGCAGACTCTTTAGGCAATGCCTCGGCTGTAACATTTTCCAGTTGGTCGTCAGGGTCCTTCGCCTGGACTGACGTTAATGGTCACGCGCAAACGGCAAGCATAGCAAGCACTGCTTCAACTGTTCGAACTAATTTTGGTTGTTCGAATGTCACCGATTATCCGGCAACGGCGCAAAGTCTGCCAACCACCGTTACGCTTGCTGACAACCGAACCATAGGCATCAGCTATGAAACTACGCCGGGTTATTCCTCTGATGTTACCGGGCGCATTTACCAGCTTACGTTGCCCGAAAGTGGCACCGTAAAGTACACCTACGGCCCAGCGTCACCGAACGAGGGCATCGATTGTCATTATCAGAACACGCCAGTGCTCACGCGAACACTGGGCAACGGGGATGTGACAACCTACACGCTGACACATTCCTACGGTGGCTCGGCTTGGCAGGCCATCAACGCCGTGGTCGACCCCGGCGGGAATGAGACAGACTACACGTTCACCGGGTTCACGGCCACGGGCCTGTCCAGCACATATATTCAGGTGCCGACGGAAGTGCAGAAATACCAGGGCAACGGCTCCGGCAAGCATCTGCTGACCACGGACCTGTATAGCTACAACACGGCGTTCACCAGCAGCCCGTCGGCCACGACGATCTCGCAGGCTCAGGTTACGCTTCCGGTGACGGAACAGGTCGTCTACCACCAGATCAGTGGTATGAGCACCTGGTCTACGGTCGCCACGACATACGACGCTTACGGAAACGTGCTGTCTTCGGCAAATTACGATTTCGGTGGGAGCTACCCGGTGCGGAAGGTATCTGTCCAGTACGGGTCGTGTACCAGTCAGTGCAATTCCGCTACATCGGCCGTTATAAGTAATGCGGCAATGGCTGCAAATAATATCTACAACCGTCCCGGTGCAGTTCTGACGCAAGAGGGACCCTCCTCGACATTCGTTGCCGAGGTGAATTACACCTATGACGCTTACGGCAACTTGCTTTCCCGGCAGGTGTGGAAAGGTCCATCGACAGTAACATTTATTGGCCAGACGACCAACAATGCATACAACACAAACGGGACGCCGAGTAAGACGTACGATCTTGCAAATAACGAAACTGACTACACCTACTTACCCAGCGGCTATTACGACAACTGTCCCTCCGGACTGAATCCGGTATTCCCGACAAAGATAACGAATGTCGGCACCGGCCTAACTACCCAGGCTTCTTGGGACTGCACGGGTGGTGTTCAACTGTCAATTACGGACCCGAACGGCAACGTCAACACGCTGGGCTATAAGAACGCAACCGGCACGGCGGATCCGTATTGGCGACAGAGCAGTGTCGAAGATCCTCTACTGAATACAGCTTACACAATTTATCCCACCTCCAGTGCTCCGGTTTCCTCCGGCTCCAGTTTCGAGTACAACTCGTCGAGTTCGATCAATGCCAGCACGATTACTGTGGATGGCTACGGCCGCACCGTTAACACGCAAACGATTCAGGGGGTGGGCAGCAGTAACTACGATACTGTAAGCACAGGCTACCAGTGGCCATCTTCTGGTTCAGGTGTGAACTATTTCCAAGTGCAGGCCAGTCAGCCCACATCAGAGGCCCTGAACGGTACGAGCACACTAGTCCACACCAGCCTATACGATCCGCTCGGCAGGCTACATACGGAAGTGACCAGCGGGAACGAAACTGTGACCAGTACTTACAGCCAGAACGACGTTTTGACGGTGCTTACCCCTGCTCCATCAGGCGAAAATAGCAAGCAGCTGCAAACGCAGTATGATGGGCTAGGGCGAGTGAGTATGGTCTGTCATATTGGCAGCACCGCCAGCACGGGGAGCGGCACCGCTTGCGGCCAGAATACGGGCAGCGCTAGCGGTGTCACTGACGCCTATATATACGGAGAAAGCTCGGGGGGCACGAGTGTTTCCGTGATGCGGGCCGGGGTCCAAGTACGAGCTGACGGTTACGATGCTGCTGGAAGGTTCACCGGACGGACAACGCCGGAGGGCGGAACGTGGAGCTACTACTACGACACTGCGGCCTGTACGGGAGCTCGTGCGAGTCCTGGGAATCTGACATGCGTGAAGGATCCGAATGGGAACGTGTCACTGTACTTCTACGACGCGTTGAATCGTGTTACGGAAGTCAATGCCAATGGTACTACTTGCCGCTACTTTGTGTACGACACAAATTACGGCTCATTGCCGACAGGCGTTAGCACCCCAACGAACACCCTGGGACGTCTGGCGGAAGCTTACACCACCGCTTGCACCGGGTCCGACATAACGGACGAGTGGTTCAGCTACGATAAGGATGGCAACATGCTGAACCTTTACCAGAGCAGCCCGCACAGCACACAGTATTACAATGCGGCGGCAACGTTCTACGGCAACGGCGCTGTTGATGTGTTAACTCTCTCTAGCCCATCTTTGTTTACTATGACCTACGGATTGGACGGAGAAGGGCGCACCAGCGCGGCAAAAGTAAATTCAACGGTGATGGTTTATGGCACGACGTTTAACGCCGCCAGTCAACCTACGGCAGTAAACCTGATTAACTCATCGAGCGACAATGATGCTTACACTTGGGACCCAGACACGGGGCGCATGACCGGATATTCATTTACGGTTGGAGCTACGCCTGCGACACTATCGGCAATCGTGGGGTGGAACCAAAATGGAACGCTGAAATCCATTGCCACCACTGATGGGTTCAACTCAGGCGGATCGGTGACTTGTCTTTCGAGCGCCAGCAGTTCGCCCGGAGGCTACGACGACTGGAATCGCCTTATCCTATTCGATTGCGGCTCGGGTAATTGGGGTCAAACTTTCGGCTACGACATTTACGACAACCTCAGCAAAGCTGTGATTACGAGTCCTAGTCATACCGGTACTACGTGGGATCCGGGATATTCACCCTCGACTAACCAGTTCAGCGGGGGCACGTTCGACAACAACGGCAACACACAAGCCGATGGCAACGGCAACTACTGGGGCTGGAATGAGTTCAGCAAGATGGCGTGGTATAACACCAGTTCTCTCGCTCCAACTTGCGGTTCTGCTGGCAAGTGTGCGACTTATGACGCCTTCGGTCGCATGATCGAGCAAAGCAACGGCACGTCGTGGCGCGAATATTGGTTCACGCAAGGAGGCAACGTGCAGATGACCGGAACGACGGCGAATTTCGGCTCCTTCCCAACGGCCGCCGGGACCGTGATGATCACTGGAAACAACGGAAGCCAATACTATCTGCACAACGACTGGCTCGGGAACGCGCGAATTACTTCAACCCATGCGAGGGTTATAAGGTTGGACCAAGCCTATACACCTTACGGTGAAATCTTCGCAAATTTCGGAACAGCAGCTGGTAATCTTGATGTATTTGCCGGAACGACAAGCAACTTCAACACGGGCACGCAGTGGGACACGCCGAACCGATCACTGGCGTACTTCGGTCGCTGGCTGAGTCCTGATCCTTCAGGTCAAGGCGGACAGTGGAACCGGTACGCCTACCCGACAAACCCCAACAGCTACGTGGATCCCTCGGGCCTGAATTTGTTTGGTGGGTGTGATGAGGCTGATGCTTGCGGTGGAGGAGGCGGTAGTCCGAGCGGGGGCGACGGCGGAGGATTCTGTGACGCGTCGGGGGACTGTGGCCCCGGGAATGGTGTCGACGGCGACATTCCCGGAGTCAACGGAGTGCCTTGGAACTTTGGCCCTGGATACGCCGGGACAGTGGGTTGGGGAGTAGGAGCATTTAATGCTTCCTTAGTGGCATATCTGGACTCGATTCCTGGGTACAGCAACGCACAAGTGATAGACGGGGAGGCGCAGGTATGGATTGCCTGGGGTGGCACCACGGGTGGCATTTATTGGGACGGAAATTTCCTTGGGGGATCTTCGACGGATTGGGGTAACTGGTTCGACGTCGGTACAGCAGGAATTGTTTCTGGCTCAGGCGTTCCCGGCTCTATTACAACAACCATCGGAGGTGGCAAAAGGCGAGGTAAGCCTGTGCAGCTTGTAGTCGCGCAATGTATGGATCCAGATGCGTTCCCTGGCCGCCCCGCTTCTATAAGAGGTAGCTGGGCACCTCCCGAGGCAATCCAGCCTGTGCTGAGTGACGTGCTCGATATTAGCGCACGGGGAGGCGGCCACTGCGGTCAGCGGCCAGGCTATCCGGCGCAGCAGTGTTTTTATCAACACGTGCAGGGTACGACTTGCTCAGACATTGTGTGTCCTGGATTCTCGAGGACCGTGAATAACTCATACGATGCCTTTTTGGACAATTTCCCGGTTGAGGTTATCGGCCAGAGTTGCATTGGCATGAAATATTAAGCGAAAAGGACACGGAAACAGGAATTGAGGTATCGGCGATGACTATCGGAACCATCAAAGTGAGTCTCGTTTTGTTGGCGTGCACTGCAATTGCCTCCGCTCAGGAGGAAGTTAGAATTCCAGCTATCGATGTTTCTCAGGTCGGCGCTCCGATAGAGATTAAGGGAGAGATAGTAGCGAAAGATAAACCGTCCGAGATTACTCCGTACAGTTTTGACGGTGACTTTTATGTGAGTAACAATTCGACCAAACCTATCCTTCTGATGATTATCAAACTTGATGTCGTCAGCCCGTTCAAGATTAGTATCAACTACACCGAAGTGCAGGACTATTTTTTTGAGTCTAGTATCCCGAAACCGGGATCAACGGTTAGGGTCCATCGGTTTCTAGGCACTTTTGGAGAGCCAAAGGGCCCTTATGAGCCGTTCAGGGTTGAATCGTCCGCCCATGCAAGTGTGGTGTTCGTACAGTTCGTGGACGGCTCAAGCTGGGGCGACGCTGCATCAGCGGAAGGAGCCCTTCGAGACAGACAACTCTCCTTGCATCAACTTGAGCTTTTGAGAGAGGAGTCTGTGAAACAAGGTAAAAAAGAATTCGCAGAGACACTGTCGCGGTCAACCGTCCTTCAGCCAATATTGGAGCTTCAGAATCTCTATCGCGAAGCAGGAGAGTTGGCTCCGGTTGTGGCTAAGGTGAGCGGCATGCTCCAGAATGCCCGCGCTCGCTCAACGCCGTGATGTGAGGTGAGCCGCGAACGACCGGACTTGGTGACCACCGACAATCATGTGGACTCATGGGCCCCCGTCAGGATCGTCGCGGAGGAGGGGCCGTCTCGTGTCCGTCTTCGGCAAACGCGAGATAGAGCTGAATACCAAAGCGCTCCTTGGTGAAATAGGAATCGCCGAATTGCCGTGCTATATGCAGGGTTTGACCTCCAGCAACCCTGTCAGCGCCACCCAGTGCCTCGGATGCGGCCGATATCCCCTACGGATTCTTCCAGCGTAGTAACGCGAAACCGAGATCTGTCGCGCGATGGCTGACGGCGACATCGACACAAGAAACGGCTGAATCTTGGTCAGATAGAAGTCCTCGGTTAGCCATGCCGGTTGGTCCTAACTGGCCTCCCCAAGCCACCAAAACTGTTTACGTCGAGGTTTTGCCCACCCCGCCCCTTCGTCGCGAAATTTAGAAAAGTTAAGCGGCTTTTTGCGCCATGTGCCCCGGCTTTAATCGAGTGCTTACCCCCACCGCCGTTAGTTTCGCCCGTCGCTCGGGAGACAGTTTCCGCACTTTCTTAGCCTGGATGGCTTCGATGGCGGCTTGAGACTGCTCGCGACTGGCCGGATCAAACACAGCCGACCCTTCCTGATCGCCATTCTGAACTATGCTCATCCCAATCTGTACGAACTTCTCGCGGCTTCGGACCCACAGACCGCGACGTGGTGGATCGGGCATTACCATCACGCCGAGCGTGCCGTCGCCATAGTCGTAGATCTCACCATACTTGCCTTCGATGTTGTCTGTATCGTCCTGGCTGGACCGCTTTATTCGTAACGAATGCTTCTTGGCGAATTCCTCTAATAGCATTGCCGATCCTCCCGGCTCCTGTGTAGTCTCTCCAACAGGGCGAGTACGGCGGCATTAATGACGCAGCGCAGGTACTGGCGGATCGCTTCGTCTGTGCGTCTGACTTGGGCTACGCGAGCAATGCGCACCCGCTCGGCGATGTTAGACTCGTGCGGCGCATCAAGTAGGTCATCGTGATGAAGCGCGCGATAGCAGGCGATGAGATTAGGCACCGTCCAGAATCCGCCGCTTATGAGGTCGGCAACTATTTCGTCCGTGGTGCCGTTCTGTTGGCTAGCAGGCCAGACATTGAAGGCCAGCGTCTTCGCAAGCGTGTCATAGTTCCCCTCGGTTGGCATGTAGCCGGGGCAGGCTTGCATGAACTGATGCGCGATTGAGTGACATTTGGTTTCGTCGCACGGCGGTGGTTGGGGTGCGGGGGCGCTTCGGCAGACCGGCGAGAAGTTGTCGTCAAGCCAGGCGCTGTCTTTATCGATGATCGCGCGCTGCTGCTGTTCTGACATTCGGGGCATGGTGGAATCTCCGGGGGAAGCAACAGTTGGGTTTAGTTAGCCGCGTCTGTAGCAGCGAAGCGGCGTATGATGGTCGGCTAGCAGGCTGACATAATGGCGAATCCTGAACACCTAGGAAAGTTGATGGAGGGCGTTGACGTATGGAACCAGTGGAGACAAGATCACTCAGAGACGGTACCAGACCTGTCGGGCCTCGATCTGAGCCGTGCCAGTCTCTGGAAAACTCACCCAGCCGAGACCTTGTGGGAGCCGACGCTGCCTTCCTCAAACCTCTCCAAGGCTGACTTTAGGGGCGCGAATCTTTCGGCTGCGAATCTCACATACGCGACGTTAATGGGGACACTTCTCGAAGCAGCGAACCTAAAGGACGCAACCCTCAACAGCGCGAACCTTCTGTCGGCAGATCTTAGTGGAGCGGACCTTCGACACGCAGACCTCGCCGGGGCGAATCTCGCCGGGGCAAATCTCAAGGGCTCAAACCTCGGCAACTCGGATTTGATGTCGACGAACCTCTACTGGGCGAGGCTTCCGGAATCGGACTTTTCCGGAGCTAGGGTCGGTTCCACCATCTTCGCGGACAACGATCTTAGTACCGTGACTGGGCTTGAGACCGTGCATCATGGCGGACCCTCAACGATCGGCATCGACACCATCTACCGCTCTAAGGGCAAGATTCCTGAAGTTTTCCTACGCGGATGCGGCGTTCCCGATGATTTCGTCATCTACGCCAAATCTCTCGTAGCCAATCCGATTGAGTACTACTCCTGCTTCATCAGCTACTCCACCAAAGACCAGGCCTTCGCCGACCGTCTCTATGCCGACCTGCAGAACAGAGGCGTGCGCTGCTGGTTCGCTCCGCACGATGTCCAAGGCGGCAAGAAGCTTCACGAGCAGATCGACGAAGCCATACGCCTGCACGACAAGTTGCTATTGATCCTGTCGCCGCACAGCATGGAGAGTGAGTGGGTGAAGACCGAAATTGCTAAGGCTCGTAAGCGCGAGTTACACGACAAGCGGCGCGTTCTCTTCCCGATCCGGCTTGCGCCGTTTGAAACTCTGCGCGACTGGGAGTGCTTCGACGCCGATACCGGCAAAGATTCCGCCCGCGAGATTCGTGAGTATTTCATCCCCGACTTTAGCGATTGGAAAAACCACGACTCCTATCAGGGAGCTTTCCACCGCTTGGTCAGTGACCTGAAGGCTTGAGGCGTCACGACATCCGACATACTTTTTGTATATTCATATCCGTCCATCTATGCGCTTTGGACGGACTGCACTCCTTAAAGGTCTTAACCTTTAGGCTCTACGCAGATGCTCTTAGCTTTCGGGCCTCGTGTGGGAGACAGCCTGCAACATCAAAAGCCTTCCATTATACCATGACGGGAAATAGATACTCACGCGGCACGATTCTTGTTCCGAAACCCGGACTCGACGTATCTCCTTATTCTTCGCGTGTAGCCGATGACGAAAACCCTTGCCGTCCGTTCTTTTGAAGACCATACTGTGAGCCTTTACAGCCAGACCTGAGAACGGTGTTGGATTGCGAGCGTTCATGCACTTATAACGGAACATCGTGACTCTGAGAGAGGAACACCAAAAATGTGGAAAGCCGTCTTTGACGCTGGCCAAGCGGTAATTCAGTGGATCATCGCAAACTGGACCGTGGTGCGTAGGATCCTAAACGCTGCATGGAATCGGCCCGTTGCGCTTTGTACAGCGATTCTTCTCTTACTGGCGTCCGTCACTCTGACGGCAATCTATTGGACACGTTCGGCACGTTACGAAGCCGTCGTGACGAACACCATTGGCGCAAGGACGGAAGCTACTGGGCAAGAGTACAAGGGGCTGGAATCCTTCATCTTTGCTAGCGTAAGGGCTAGTGTAGCTGAGTCTTTGCGAACTGCTCCACTCAATACGAAATTCATCAACGCATATGGCGAATTCCACGCGAAGTTGATGCAGCTTCGATCTAGCGATCCAAACAGCTCAACGAATGACATTAAGTTGGTGCTACAAAAGAACGGAAACGGGGTTCTTACAGATGGGGACCCGCAGTACGACGGTTTCCTGTTCCTGCCAGAGTTCCTCCTCCATGTTGACCGCGCGACGTTGAATAAGGTCACTGGCGGCACTCCATTGATTCTTCGCTCTCCGGCAAGCACTACCACTGCGAGTATGACTACTGGCGGCGTTTATTCACGAGACGATAGCCTGTTCAGTGACATTGAACTTACACGCGCAATGGCTGGAACAGTGCAAGAAAAGCTCACTAGCGTGCCCCTGATAGCCGATGGGGTAGATGTTGAGGCCACTCGATATCTGAATCGCCATCCTGCTCAGGTGTACATAATCACCAAAGAAGGGCTCAATAGGATATTCACTCACGATGATGCTCACCCTTCAGACGAATTTGAATTTCCCTCAGATACTTTTTTCCCGAGTAGGCCTTATTTCTGGCCTGCGGTTCACGAACATGAGGCCAATCCGCAATCGAATTCCGTGCCCAAGATCGGAGATAAAGTTGGCGACTTTTTCCACGTTTCGCAGCCGTATCTCGATCTGGGGGGGAGCGGCGTAGTCATCACGCTGAGTCGCATACTGGATGCTGGCGATGTGGTTGCTGTAATTTGCTTCGATCTCGTTTTTGACATGTCCCAAAGCCTCTACGCGGCATTGACTTCGAATGTCACTGAGCTAGGCGGTACCCCATTGCAAATTGACTGCACGGTGCCGGTTTCTGCTGATCCAGAGTGTAAAGGGTTGAGAGCTACCAACACTGAAGGTCAGCCCCTTACCCCTGACGAAACTTTCCTTGTAAAAAAGGTTCAGGACAGATTGGGGGAGAGCAAAGAAGACTATGCACGATCGACGGTTTTAGGTGCGCTTTGCCGTTACGACACGACTGGACTGGGTTCATCCCCATCGCGCGTCGTTTTCTCGCTGCCGATGTATCGGAAGTTTGACAAGGACGGCACTCAGAACGCAAAGCTATTGGTAGTTGACCTCGACCTCAACGAATACAAACTACAAACGACGTATATTGCCTTTGGAGCGGCGACATGCTTCGGTTTGATGACCGTCACGTTCGCATATTTCTGGGGAGCAGGAGTCATGCGACAACGCGAATTGGAGGCTGCTTTCCAAGAAGTCGCTACCGTTATGTACGACTCGCCAACGCCTTATGTACGACTCGATTCGAAAGATCGAATCCAGGATGCTAGTGCTTCATTGTGCAAAATGATTATGGGCAAGTGCGGTCCCGAGGTTCTATCAGAGCTCAAGAGTAGGACGTTTCGCTCGTTCTTGGCAGATTCTGAAAGTCAGTTGGTATATAAAGATGTAGAAGAGGCGAGAACAATTGGACAGCCTGTGGCTTCCTATGTGCTCAAGCTTTCGGGGCATGACAATACCGAAGTTAGAGTGAGAGTATTTAGTGCCGCGATTCCTACCGTCGAAGGTCAGGGATTGCCTTCCACATTCGGCATCCTCGTGGAACTCGCTCGCGAGGTTAGGTCCAAACCCACATCAGCGGGTGAGAGGCACGAGGACTCTCCGCCAGACCTTCTCAGCAGAAAAGTCATGTAAGGGCTTACTAGCATCCGTCTGCGAGTCTCCAGCGAATAGGGAGCCACCCTCAAGTAGGATGGGGTTGGCCAGAGGCGATGCAGAGCGGCAGGGTCCCTGGCGAGTCGTAGAGGTTGATGTCGGGCAGATGTTTGAGATCGGTGCGTGGGAGGGTTACTCAGGCGGTTGCTTCCTTCCTGGCATTACCCGGCGACTTAGCCACATGTCGAAATCTGGAAAGCGGGTCCTTACACAAGGGAAATTCAGGGAGGTAGAGCGGTGCTACAACACGGATGGCTAGATGCTGCATTAGTTGGGATCATGCTCATCGGGATAGTGGGAACGCTGTACCACCGCATCCGAATGGAGTTCGGCATTGGTGACCGTGCGATTCAGCTAGTTGGGCTGTGCCTGATAATTCCCGCAGTTCTGATCCTTAGTCTGGAATCAAAAATCCAGGGAGAAACTTTAGGAACCATTTTAGGTGCCATCACTGGCTACGCTCTGTCGGGAATCGGCAACCCAGAACAGCGGAAGAAGCAAGGTGCAGGGGCCACACTTTCTACTTACGCTCCTGCCGCCAACGATGAGAAGGAGGCGGCAGATCGCGAGGATGAACCATGAACCTTCAAACTGGGGCACAAGGAAGACTGAATCAGCAGCCCATCTGCGGCATTGGCGATGTCTGCAGGTCAATGCGGACGGCGCGCGGTATCGGTCGGTGGCGATGATGCCGCACGCTGGGCAGAAGTTAGGGGCTTTAAGGTCTCCAGGAAGCCGCACCATATCTGCTTCGCTTGGAATGCAGCGTCGTCTTCATGTTCAACAAGGGCGGGCTGTTTGTGTATCCTCAGCCATGTCCATCGCGCACGTATCCAATCGGCCAGTTTGCGCCATGGGCTGCGTTCAAGCACCACCAGCCGGGCCTTCGCATCGGTAATCTCTCGCTCGTGATCGGCACGAAGCTCGGCGATAGCGGTGTCGTGCTCCGTCTTCAGCGCGACGATCTTAGTCGTGGTATCTCGCCAAAGTGCGCTGTACGCGGTGCGCAGGGCCAGCTCATTCGCCTCTTTGTGATTCGCCACGGTTACTTCAAGGCTGGCGTGTTTGTCGCTTTGAATGGAGTGATGCTGGTCAACGGTAGCGGCGAGCGCAATTCGCCGCTCCTGCTCTGCGGCGACTACGTCCACGATACCCGGCAGCTTGGTAGCGGCCATCATCGCGCCAGCGGGATCGAGCATCGCCAAGATGCGCGGGTTGTCGATTACGAACTGCTCTGCTTCAAGAGCGATCTCATCACGGCAAGCATATTCGCTACCGCGTTCAACGAGGATCTGGATCGCCAGCTTCCGCTGAATGGCGGAAGTGTTGCGTGCCAGGTTGTAGAGATGTTCACTTGGCAAACGGTCCAGGTCGGTTCGAGGGTCGGTCATTGTGTCCATCTTTCCTTATCGATCTTTCTCTTGTTCCGGGCACACTTCGGGCATTCCCTGGTGAAATAGTCTTAGCTTCACCATCGAGCCAACTCGCGATTGGCTCATCCCAAACCTGCGCAGTGCCTGGTTACTCATTTCACTGCGCGCTTACTGACCGTGGTTTTTCTATTTCACGTAGGACCGGGGCGTATGCCCGATTGCAGGATCGACCACCTGCACGTTGCCCGGAAAACCTCTTGCGAGGAACCATGTTTCGGTTGGCTGGAGACTATTAATGCAGGTCCGTTGTTTGCGCTCGCCGGTTACTCGTGTACCTGGAAGGTCCGGTCTAACGTCTTTGAGCTGTTGCGAGATTGAATTTTTATTTGTGTGCACCTCGAACATCGACTTCGATAGCCCGAGGAAACTTGGAGCCGGATAGTGGGGGCAGGCGTACAAAAGTCACCTGCTGGCCAATCCGGGGAATCGCTGGAAACATCAAGAAGCTGGGGCCGTAAGCGAAGTGCTCAACGCGATCTTCATCTTTTAGGATGGCCCAAAAAACTCCGGTATCAGACGGGCCGACGTGGCAGATGTAGCCCGCGATGCGCCGACCTCGCCGTGCTCGCTGACTCGGTGTCTCTTTGACTGCGCGTGTTGCCACTTAACTCCTTTACTACTTGCCAAAAAAGCTGAAAGGCGACCCCCGGTCGGAGGTCGCCTCTGCGATCAAAAGATCCAACGCTGTTTAGCGATGGAAACCTATTCTGGATCTTTTGACGCAATGCGAATCACACCGGGTGGGCGGGAATGCCTCAGCTAAAGGGAGGGGCTGGCTCGTGGAAAAAGACCCTCTATAAGTATAAATTTCCTCGCAAGTCGTTGATAATAGGTACAGGAGGTTTCCGGTAAAGGGCCATCTCGTGAATAGGCTCGGCTGCTTCTTAGCTGAGACCGCCGAATTGTTCGATCGATCCGGCTGTATATAGAGGAAGTGCGTTGGGCGCAGACCATGTCCGACGCTCAGGTGATGCGATTTCACCAAGTGCCTATTACTGCCCCAGTTTCTCCGCACCGAATCTCGCTCCTTCATGAAGGCATACCTTGAGCCGTGTCGCGCTAATTTAGAACAACGATCACTCGGCTATCCCCGAGTTGCCTGAGAGCTGCCAGGCGCAACTGGGGAGTAAGACCGGTGAAGTTTCTTGGCCACCAACTCATCAGTCGTATTAACCCGCCAATTCTCAGTACGCCGCTCTCCAGCGCCGACGTTCCGTCTTCGATCTCCGCAGCGCAACGTACCGGCCTTGACGATAAACTTCACATTGATCAGCATGTTCGGCTCGCGGGACCAAATCACAATTTCGTGATGAGGGAACCGCTTAGAGAGTGCTTCAAAGACATGGACCGGCGGATCCCAAGCGGTGTTGAACAGAATTACACGATCTGGAGCTTTGAGCGAATACATCGCTCCTTCCGCATTCCACTTCGTTCCCCAGTTCTCCTGGTTCCATTGATCCCTGTAGCTTCCAGGAGGAACCGGGATCCCTTGCACTTTTGACCCGTCGCGGAGCGTAAGCCACGGTGCGGACTCCTCCTGTACAGCGACTCGGGCACAAACATCAGGAGGCATTGGCACGATGTTGTTGAAGTCCAAGATTGATTGTCGGCTGCAAATGAACTCGAATACCTCTTTCGGGTCACCCGCTACTACGCGAAGCTTGTTTGCTACCCAGTTTGGCATTAGTTTGATCTCCTTTAGCTTTAGTTTTCGGCGCCTCGACAGCGTTGTCTTCCGCTGTGCCAGTTTTGTTCTCTTAGCGCCGGGCGTGTCGCGCGTTGATGTTATCTGCCGGGGCAGAAGAGCTAGCCGGGTGGCGACTTACCCACCACTTGCTTTTCGAGATCGGCTGCTCAACTGCTCCTAATGGTTTATTCGCGCGGGGCACCGAAAAACGAAAGCAACGATGAAAATTAGTTTGGAGTGAAGCCTTGGCTTTCTGCGTCCCACTTGACGGTGCTCAGACGGACAGGATCACCCGCACTCCGGATGACCTCGACGAATTCCTGCACAATCGGATCTCCTCTAAGAGAACCGAGTTTGCGGGCCAAGGCGTGATGGAGTTTGCGCGCTGTCTGTTCACTGACGGCTCGGGCTTTCGCGATCCCCCGCGTAACCTCACCGAGAGACAGCCGGTCGGGGAAAAGGTCGCAGACGATCGAAAGCACCTCAAACAATTGTTCGCCAAGCGTCTTCGCAATTTCTGGTCGCGACTGCCGCAGCTTTTGCTGCAAAGCAGACGGTTCGAGGCTAGGTTTCGTGCCAATGGGACAAGCGGCCTTCTGTTGGCAATCCACGCCTACCAGATCGTGCCAACTGTGGTCGTTACCGATAGCCGAGTCCATGCGAATCAGCGGCCGGTCGAGCAGGTCCTTTGATCTCTCGCGCCTGCGAAGTTCATCAATAAGGGCATTCCGGCTCCGCTTGGCGAGATAGCGAAACTCTCCGTTCTTGGCGGCTTCGCGGCCTTTTCCGGAGTTGCAGTACGGCAACAACTGGTCCACCAGCCATCCTTCAAGAAACTCGTGTGTCGCCTCGAACGAGGTCAATCCTGGCTCGGTCAGGTAAAGGCTTCCCCTGGCACGAAACACAAACTCCAGAAGGCAATTGTAGGTCGCTTTGATGGAAGCTTCATCCTTGGCTTCGAGGAATGCCAACGCCAGCTGCGTCGTCCGGTCGAACACAGGTGCGGACGCGGCTGTGTCGTCGCCTTCGATTTTCGGTGAGGATGTTGGGGTTGGACCGCTCGGAAGCGAGCGGCAGGAAGAGAGTACTTCTTTTTTGGACATGACTCCCCCAATTCCGGCCCGGAGGAGAACTCCTCAAGCCAGACGATTGGGAGGACAAGGGGTGTTTCGGCCCTCCGGTTTATGTTGTTATGCGTCTTCCACCGGGGCTGCAATCGTTTGCCAGCCCACACTGTCGCGTGGGTGATGACGCCGCGTCCCATGAGCCGGAACTTCGGTGCGTGGGATTGCAAAGTTACTCCTACAAATTGTGTCTGTCAAGAGTGGAGCCCTATAGGTTGTATCCCCAGCAATGACGGGGTTTGATGAGCGGTTCGTGCCTCGTTTTCCTCAGCGTGGGAAACGGAGCGAGTGCGTAAATCTCCGGCGCGCAAAATCGTCAGCGGTAACGCGCCCGAACCCTTCATCATGTTGGGACAGCAGCGCTCTAACCCTTGTAAACAGGCCCTGGGAGGCGTATAATACCTATAGCGTGGGGTAATTTCCCGCGCAATGGTTTGGCTGACGCGGCTCGGGAGTGGGTCCTGAGCCAGGGAGCGAAGCCAAACCAAGGGCCCCAGAAGTAAGGGCTCGATCCACCACCCAGCCAGAACGCGGCTAAGGATGCCTGACGGACCACTCGGGCGTTCTCCCTTAAATCCAAAAAGCGGAATGAAGGCGAGGCGGGAGCCTGCCTTATTTCCGGGGAGAACTCCCTTCATGCCACAACTCGAACCTTTCGTCGATGCCATCGCCGTCGCCGCTCACACTGGCAAGAAACCGCGCACCATTATGAAATGGGCGAGGCAAGGCCGAATCCCGGCCCATCCATTCTCCGGAACCTCGCGCCGTACCTGGGGTTTCAAGCTCAGCGAGATCGATTCGTATATACTCGCCCTGCGTCCCGGCTGCTCTGCGGAGGAACAATGATGCAGACGCAGCAACGCAGGCAGCAGTACCAGTCTGGGTCCGTCGTTAAAGACCCGCGAACCAATTGCTACTTCTTCCGTTGGCGCGACGCTGATGGAAGACGCAGAGCCGAGCGCATCGGCAAGTGTGGCTCGAAGTCCGAGGCGATGAGGACTGCCGAAGGAATCCGTTTGCGGATCAACAGTCCGGACGATCTTACCGCTGTCACCGTTGAACAGGTGGCACAGCGCTACATTCTGGAACGGATGCCGAAGCGCCACTCAACCAGTCGCGGGTACAGGCGGAAGCTCGATATCATCCTGTTTGGTCTGGGGAAGAAGCCATTGCCGCTCAAGCCCTACGAAGTTGATCAATGGCTAAAGACCCTGAAATCAGTGGATGGAAGGCCGTTCGCTCCAAAGACTAAGGCACACATCAAAAACATGCTTCACATGCTCCACGATTGCGCGATGATCTGGGAGTACATCCCAGTCGGGCGCAATCCAATGAGCCTGATCCGTATCGAAGGCGCTGGCCGGAGGCAGAAAGACCCGATCATTTTAAGCATGGATGAATTCCGCAAACTCTTGGCGGAAATCACTGAAGAGCCGCATCGAACAATGGTTCTTCTGGCGGCGTGTCTTGGTTTGCGAATCAGCGAAGCGTCCGGTTTGCGTTGGCAGGATTTCGATTGGATCAGGTCGGAAGTGAAGATCGAAAGGAGCGTGGTAGAAGGCCACACTGCAGACGTGAAGACACAGTCTTCGCGGAAGCGGCTCCCATTGGATGAAGCTGTCATCTCCGCCGTACAATCCTGGAGGCTCCAAAGTCAATTCCCAAGTGACGGCGATTATGTATTCGCGAGTCCCGCTAAGCTCGGGACGAAGCCGTTGCGCGGCTACCAGGTACAGACCGATGTGCTGAGTCCAACCGCTGTACGGATTGGATTAGGGCCCGTTGGATGGCATTCTCTCCGTCACAGCTATCGCACATGGCTGGACGAAGTGGACGCTCCTGTCTCGGTGCAGAAAGAGTTGATGCGGCACTCGACGATTGCCATGACTATGGATGGCTATGGTCGTGGAGTCCCATCGGCTAACCGGGCAGCAAACGCCAAAGTCGTGGCGATGCTGCTCAACGACAAACGGACTGCAAGTGGACTGGAGCAGCCTGTAACTGGTTGAATCTTTGGTGCGAAAGGGGGGACTCGAACCCCCACGGTTTTACCCGCCAGATCCTAAGTCTGGTTGTTTATTCCTATTGTCTCTTTAGAATCAATGCGATATGCTGAACCAGAAACGTTATTGTAGGAAGACTGTAGGACATGAAATTTTCTGGAGGCCAGCATGTCGCTGTATAAGCGCGGGACAATTTGGTGGAGCCGAATTACTCGTAACGGAGAACGCATAGACCGCAGCACGAAGCAGAAGACCAAGGTAGGTGCCCAAGCTGTCGAGGCTCGCTGGATGAATGCCATCAACGACACAGGCGAACTCTCCACGATTAAGCAGGTGCGCCAAGAACGGCCAATGAACCTGATGATGTTTGAAGACAAGTTCTTCGCGTATGTGAAGAACAACGTCCCTTCTCTACGCACGGTGGAATTTTACAAACAGGCATACAGGCCGCTGCTCTTCTGCGATATGGGTCTGGGTGATGTCTACCTCTCACAGATAACACCTGCTGTGATCGAAGGCTGGGTGCAGCAGAGACGGAAGATGGTGTCAGCCACGCGGGTCAACGCTTCACTGCGTACGCTGCGCCGTGCGCTCAGGATGGCTGCGGAATGGAACCTAATAAGGAAGGCACCGAAGATCAAGCTGCTGCCGGGAGAACGCCAGCGTGAGTTCGTCATTAAAGAAGAACTGCTCACGGAGATGTTGGCGCACGAGGACTGTACACCGTTCCTCCGCGATGCTCTGCCGTTTCTAATCGACACTGGGCTGCGGATCAGCGAAGCCTGTGGTTTGACGTGGGCGCACGTTGGTCTGGAGCCGAAGTCGGGCGCAACGTTGGGATGGGTATACGTAGAAAAAGGCAAGAGCAAATATGCGAAGCGCCATGTCCCGCTCACCGCCAGAGCACGTGGCATTCTGGAAAAGATCAAAGAAAAGTTAAAGTCCAAGTGGGTAAAGTTGGACGGCACCGATGCTGAGGATTTCCAAAAATACATCGCGGAAAAATATGTGTTTCCTGCTAAGGACAACACCAGTCAGTTGTCACGCCACTGGGCGAGCGAACAATTCAGGGTTCTGCGCGATGCGATGAAACTGCCAGATGACTGCGTAGTTCATAGCACACGCCACACGTTTTGCACGAGGCTCGGGGAGAGCGGGGTAGGTGCTTTTGAAATCCAGAGGCTCGCAGGGCACAGCAGCATCGTGATCTCACAGAAATACGTACACCCTACTCCCGCGTTGATGGAAAGTGCGATTGGAAAGATGGGGCAGGCTAATGCCGCAGGTGGTGCGGAGAACAGGACTTGAACCTGCACGGCCTTGCGGCCACTGGCTCCTAAGGCCAGCGCGTCTGCCAATTCCGCCATCCCCGCATCTCTGAAAGTTTAACATCCCATCTATGTTCAATTTTCGTCTTGCCCAACTAATCTACGTGGGGAGTACTTTTTGCAGCGCGGCCACTACAGCACGGGCCTGCTCTTGCGTGAGGTAAATAGTCCCTGCTTCGCCGGAATCTAAGCACAGGCCAATCGTCCCATCGGGAGAAGCCATCGCCCAGATGGTGTCTGTGGCAGCGCCTTGCAGAATCAGTTGTTCTTCTTTCATAGCCGCATTCTAAACCCCAAAATACGCCAACGCACTACGGGTGTACACTTTCCAGCTAGGTGGCAGATCGCTGCACGGTAGGGTGTTTTCGCAAGCACCGAAATGCGGATTGAGTAGGATTAGGTTCCGAAATGAGTGGGTCTGCCGCCTGTTATGACCAAGCTCGCCCCTTCGTAGTTTTCGGAGCGTCTTCCTTTTCTTGGCACGCTGAATGTAGCAGGCTCCCCTCCTTGCCAAACTTAGCTTCCTCTAATTTCACTGGCTGATGGCAAACTGGGCAGATGAAGGGGCTTGTCCGAGGTTCTGGCATTGGTTGCATAGATCGACGGATTTACGCCGGAACTTTAGCAACGCACATTTCAGACACTACCACCTCAAAGATCTAATCTCACCTTCACATTGGCTTGCTAGACTATGCTCCGCTGCGTCTGTAGTTTTGCTGTTGATCTGGGAAGGTCAGCCGCCTCATGGGTGCCAAGCGCACTGGGGCAGAACTCAACGCAGCCTACCTCAATCGTTGAGGCTCCGCACAGGTGTCCAGTTGTTGAGCCACTGGGACAAATCGCGGGATGAGTCCCTAAACTCTCCGCGTGCTACTTTGAGACGGTCTCGTTCTGGCAAACCCCGTGTCTCGAAGCACTGCTTATCCGTCACCCAGAGATAGGTCTGGAACTTGCCTTGGGAGCCATGGATGGACTCAAGCCTGTGTAACAATTCCTTCGGCGGAATCAAAACGTAATCCTTCGTGCGTCCATTGAAACCCAGCAGCATGAAGACCCAGAAGTCCGCGACGGACTTCCTCAGTTTTTCCCTGTCGATGGTCCACCATCCGCAAGCATGAAGTCGGCTGTCCTTTCCTTGGAAGATCGGCTTCATCGTGTAGAGAAAATCCTTTGAAAACTTGACCTGAAGCGATACCGTTCGCCGGGAGCGAGAGTCGGAAACCAATAGGTCTACGCCTGTGTCCCGCGAGGGAACCCACACATTTGTCCGCTTGTAGTGCTGCTCGATATGCGATGCGACAAGATACTCTCCGGCGTGGATGGTGAAAAGAGGCTTCATGGCTATTCTTTTGCTTTATGAAAAAAGACCATCCTGAACTGGTGCGAGTTCGACAGGCAAGGCGCAGGCTTCGTCATCGTTTGCCACATGGTTGATCCGGGTGCTGATGGGAAACCGACGCATCGGTGCGTCAGAGGGCTTAAGAAATTCAGAGATGGTATCCATATCTCCCATCCCCGGATCGAGCCACAAGTCGTAACTATCGGGATTAAGAATGACTGGCATCCGGTCGTGAATTCCTGATGTCACTGCATTGGGAGTTGTCGTCAGAATCGAGCAGGATTTGACCCACGTTCCGCTAGGGTCTTTCCAGCGATCCCACAGCCCCGCAAAGGCGAATAACTTTCCATCCACGATCTCAAAGCAGTACGGCTGCTTGACCTTGCCGATCCGCTGCCACTCGTAGAAGGCATCTGCCGGGATGAGGCAGCGCCGAGATTTCATTGCATCACGAAATGCGGGTGTAGTCGCCGCTGTTTCCGATCTCGCGTTGATCATTCTAGCCGCGCCGGACATGTCCTTGACCCAAGACGGAATGAGACCCCAGCGCATGAGTGACAATTCCCGGCGAGGTTCCTTTGGGTTCTGCCGGATGATTGGCACAGGTTGCGTCGGAGCGATGTTGAAGCGCGGACTCCAGTCTTCCTCACCGGACACACTGTCGAAGTGCTCCTCGATGATCTGCTTCCGTCTCGACAGTCTGTAGCGTCCGCACATCGTAGCGAAAGCATACCATTTTTCAATGGCGAAGTAAAAGCGAAAGTCGTAGAATCCGTCACGCGATGGCTCGGCGTCCTGACAGGCGAGATGCGGAGATGTTGACGAAGGAACACCTTGCGGAACTTCGGCACAATCTCGCTCATCTCAGCTTGCCAGCCGTGCGAGACTTCTACGAGAAGGCGTATCAAGATTGCCGCCTCATCTACGGGAATCTTCCAAGCCCTCGCCAGATGCAGACCCTCGTTCAGGTGTGGAAACAGCTATGGACATGGCGCTGATTGTGCGGGAAGGAGTATTGGTTATATTGTTTCTAGCTGTCAGATAATGCCCATGTCCGATATGGCAATAAAGCGATGCCTTTAACTGATAGAGAAAGAGAAGTCGCTACATTCGTTGCGAAACGATTTTACGACCGCAAGGAATTTACGACCCATCAACAATTGTTGAGCGAATCGAAGGACCCAACTCTAATTAATCGGCTTAGTAATGGGCAGGTTTGGACAGTCAACACAACTGTGTACCCCCCGACCTATTGTCCAACACTTCTCACTTTTCATCATTGCAGTAATTCCGAATTGTTGAGATTGGCAAAACAATCCGTCGAACTGGTGGTTAAGCAGATTAAGAACATTTTTGAGAAAGATTATGACGGAAGAAAAAACCATGTTGTATGGGACTTTCTCGTTCAATTGAGAGATTCTGGACAATCCCGAGATGCCGAGCAAATAACGCTTGGGTTATTTCTTACGAAAGACATCCCAAGTACTATCTCCGCTGCTTTGAACGACGCCAAGACTGGGGTGCTCTCATTTCAAATCAACGACCACATCCTGAATCAGGACCCGGTAAAGGTGTGGGACAACTACATTCAGGCCCATGATCGAATTGCACAGGAAGATCGGATCACAGCCGCTCAAGAAAACCGCCCAGGTCCACCAGAAATTCCGAAGCAACGTCCAAAGAGCCCTAAAGCACCCAAAGCAAAGAACTGGCTACCAGATCGATGGAAGATCGTAGAACCTCTCGGAGAAGGTGGACAAGGCTGGACGTATAAAGTAAGACGATCTGGAGGCTCCGATCAGGCCCTCTATGTGTTGAAGCGCCTCAAGAACAAGTCCCGTGTTGAGCGGTTTCGAAAGGAAATCGTAGCCCTGCAAAAAATCCAACATCGGAACATACTTCGGATAATAGAAGCGTCTGCCGAATCCGAAGAGCCGTTCTTTGTTTCTGAATTGTGTGAAGGTCTCGATCTCGACAGCAAAAACCCCTCGCGCAGTACGCTTGAAATCAAGCTCGAAATCTTTCGACAAATCTGTGATGCCGTTGCAGCTGCCCACAAGGCCAATATTTTGCATCGAGATTTGAAACCCTCAAACATTTTCATTCGAAGCGATGGCTCCGTAGCTGTTGGGGATTTTGGGCTTTGTATCGATCTCACCGAACTCGCAGATCGTGCTACGAAGACATCTGAGGCGATAGGTGCTCGTATGTACATTGCGCCAGAACTTGAGAGCGGACGTGTGGACGAACCCGAGGCTTCAAGCGATGTGTATTCGCTCGGGAAGGTCTTGTACTTCATTCTCAGCGGTAGAGACTTGCTACGGGAAGAGTACACAGAGCCAGAGGATGATCTCCGAAAGTTAAACCCAGAACCCGAGATGCATTTTGTTTATGAAATGTTCGATAAGAGCCTCAAACGAAACCCCAATCAACGCATCCAAAATGCAAGTGGGTTGCTCGATATTTTAGATGGTGTGATCTTGCGTGTTCGAGCCAAAGCGCACGTTCTTGATATGTCTGCTCCACAGCGTTGCGTTTACTGCGGAATGGGGCAATATTATGGCAGAGAAACGGTCGGTTACGAATTGATGCTGGTGTGCAACAAGTGCGGGAATATTCAGCACTTCACCAGTGGCTCAGGGAAGGGATGGTGGTAGAGAACTGACTATTCACGTTTCGGGTCACCAGCCAATTCACTGAAGGCCCAGAGTGCTCTTGGCAACAGCCCTGTGATCCCGAGAAGCCCCAGACCCAGCAGCCGAGCAAGGATTGACCGTGATGTTAAGCTTTTCATATTCCTCCTCCATGCGAAGGATCGACGCGAGGGAACGAGATTCTATACAGTCAGGAATTGCCATGGGCGGGGCGGAGTTGACTCCGCGTCTGCCCATGGATAAAGCCGAACTACTTCCAATCCACGCAGAGTTTTGCATCCCGATCACCGGTATCGCTGCGGTTGCGGAAGGTTGTGCTCACTGTGACTCCGCTTCCAGTAGTGGTTACGCTAGCCATGGTCTTGTTTACTCCAGTCGCGCTCTCCGCGATTCGGCTCGACGAGTTTCTTTAAGGTTGCCGAAAGGTACGCAGCCGACATATACTCCGTGGCGCTGTTCATAAACTCTTCACATTTCTTTTGTTGACATTCACAGGGCGAAAGGTCTAACCTCCCGGTCAAAGTCAGCGAGCAGGATACGCCATAGAGCGACGGATTCTCAGTTCCGTCAGTGATCCCATATTCGCTGCTTCTCCTGATGTAATGAATGCCTGCACCAGTGATTCGCCGCTGGGTGAGCTGCTGCGCAGACAACTAGGGCGCATTGGCTGACACCCCCCGGAAGGGGGTGCCGGATAATTCGTTTCGTTAGGAGGAATCTACATGTCTCATCGCACCCTGCCCGGTTACTCTCTCTCCTTTTCATCCGTTATCCATGGCTGGACCCGTCACATCGGGGACATTGGCATGTACAGGTGGCTTTCGGAGCATAGGCGACGAGTAATATTGGTACTTCTGGGAGGATTCGTTTGCCTTATGGGGCGCGTGCACGCCCAGGTTCAGCCGGGCTTCCCAGCTTTCAGCCCACAGGATTGTCAGTTCGGGATTTGCGTCAATCTGGCGAACAACAACGTAACGATCTCTGCCCCGATCCGGCACAAGAGCGGGGCATTTCCGTTCCGCGCAGATTTAGCTGGGAATTACTACATCGCAGGCGGCAGTCAGTGGCAGCCCTCCATTAACGCTATACCGGGACCGCTGCAAGCACAAGTGAATGACTTCATCAACTCTAACTTTCAGGTTGAGTACACCACCTACGCATACAACGTGCCGTGCGATAACGGCGGCGGCACGACGATGAAGTTCTATAACTGGGTTCTGATCGACGCCGGAGGGACTGTCAGACAGCTGCCTGCGACGGACTATTCCGACTGGGACGAAAATGGCGATTCTTGTTTGAACGGCTCTGGTTTCACGGCGATCACGACAGATGGCAGCGGCATCACAGTGACCGTAGCTCCCAACGGCACTACGGCCAGCGGCGTCTGGGGCAAGGACGGGAGCCACATCGTGGGCACCCCAATCACGAAAGTCCAAGACACTTTCGGGAACAGCGTTTATGTATCGGGCAGCGCCTTCTACGACACCCTTAACGTGGCGACACTCAGTTTTTCTGGCGGGACGCAAACGCAAGGACCATTCAGCTGGACGGATGTCGAGGGCAATACGCAAACTGTCACCCTTGGCACGACCTCAGAGACGATTCGAACAAACTTTGGCTGTACGGATGTTACTGACCTTGCAGGAAGCGTGCTGACCCCGGCCACCAGCATCACGTTTGCTGATGGCACAAAGCAATCTTGGACCTTTAACGCGACATACGGCTACCCCGCTGACATTGACGGTAGGCTGAGTAAAATCACCCTGCCGACGCAGGGAACAGTAACATTTACTTACGGCTCTGGGCAGAACACCATTGATTGCACGTACTTCACTTCGGACACGGTGACGAAAACACTGGGCAACGGCGATGCTACGACCTACACCTTGAGCTATGGAGGGACCCCGCTCACGATTACGAGCACAGTCGTCAATCCAGGCGGTAACAAGACCGTCTACACATTCCTTGCATCAACCCAGCAAGTCCTGTCGATGGTCCACTATCGAGGCTCCAGCACGCCACTAGACTACACCTATTATTGTTACAGCACGGCATTTTCTAGCTGTAGCCCTGGCTCCAGTGGCTTGACCTGCCCCCTGCTTTCGTTCACGTAAGAATACGACAACTTTCTTCCGTTCCATCTCCGGTTTGAGCCGGGATGGGGGAGCGCGAGGGGCAAGGGACGGCGTTTGAGTCCCTTGCCTCTCGCTCAGCTGTGTAGAGGCTCGCTGCCTGCGCCGCTGCAAACTCTTTCGGCGTGCGGTATCCCAAACTGCTGTGCGGACGATCTTCGTTGTACTCGATCCGCCACGCCGCGATCTTCCGCCGCGCATCGAACAAGTTCTGAAACCAACTCACGGTCAAACACTCTTCTCGCAGCCGTCCATGGAAACTCTCCACGTGCGCGTTCTGCGTCGGCTTCCCCGGCTGGATGTGCACCAACTCGATCTGTCGCTCTACACACCACGCCAGAAAATGCCGGCTCGTCAGCTCCGGCCCGTTGTCGCAGCGAATTGCTTTCGGCTGTCCGCGCTCGGCCACGATCCCCTCCAGTACTCGCGTCACTCTCCGACTGGCGAAACTCGTGTCCACTTCCAAAGCCAAACACTCCCGCGTGTACGCATCCACCACACTCAGCACCCGGATCGCCCGTCCGCACTCCACCGCATCGTGCAGGAAATCCAACGCCCATTCCTGGTTCGCCGCAGTCCGTGCCAGCAGCGGCTTTCCCTCGCGCACGCAGTGTTTCCGCTTCTTCCTCCGGATCATCAACCCCGCCGCCCGATACACCCGATGTACTCGCTTGTGATTCACATGTTCTCCCGAACGGCCGAGCAACACATGCAGCCGCCGATACCCAAAGCGCGGCTTCTCTCGCGCCAGCTCCACTAGCCGCGTTCGTAGCGGTTCATCACTGCGCCTCGTCTGGTAGCGATAGCTCGACACCGCCATCGTCATCAGGCCGCACGCCCGCCGCTGGCTGAAGGCATACTCCGCGCGCACTTGCTCGATAGCCGCCTTCAAGGCTACGAGCTCCAGCCGTTTTTTCGGATCACCGACTGCAGCGCTTCCTTGTCCAGACTCAGATCCGCCACCAGCTTCCGCAGTTTCGTGTTCTCGTCACGCAACTGCTTCGCCTCCTGTGCCTGGCTTACATCCATGCCGCCGTACTTCGCCTTCCAGGCGTAGAGCGTGTGCTTAGATACTCCCGCCTCTCGCGCTACGTCTTCCACTTTCCGCCCTGCCTCCACTTGCTTCAGTGCCCCGATCATCTGCGCTTCCGTGTGCCTGCTCTTCGACATACCTTCTTCCCCTTTTCTTCCGCAAAAATCATACTTAGTTTTGTGCGGAAAGAGGGGAGCAGGTCAGGCTCGTCCGCATTCCCTGTCACTGAAGTTGTGACTCACCACAAACTCGCAGGGCAAAGCGGATATAGTGCCAGTGACACTAAATATGATGGCTATGGCGACATTTACTACACAGCTCAGTATGACGTAGGCGGCTCTAGTCCGGTCTCGACGAAAACGATTACTTACGGGACATGCACGTCGAATTGCGGGACTTCAAGCCCTGGCATCGCGGCTTACATACCCAATCTCCCCGGCGAAATCGTCACCACGCAGAACGGCTCGGTTGTGGCGCAGTCCAACATGGCCTACGGTTCGAATGGAGCTTTGACGCAGACGTGGGTCTGGAACGGCTCAGCGTTCCTGAGCCAGACCAACGCGAATACTTATAACGCGAACGGCACTCCAGCGACGACCTACGACCTGAACAACAACGAGACCACGTATACTTACGCGACCGGCAGTTATAGCGATGGGTGCAACGGTGTTTATCCATTCCCAACATCGATCACAAACTCTGGTACTGCTTTGACGCAGTCGCTTACGTATGACTGCGAGGGTGGCGTCCCGCTGACTTCCTCCGATCCGAATGGCAACGTAACGACGTACACTTACAGTTCCGGCGGCACAGGCGAACCATACTGGCGAACCTTCGGCATTGAAGATCCACTCACTAACACGGAGACATTCATCTATCCAAACGCTCATACATCCGACGACAGTAGCGTAACTGTGCCGATCACCAGTTCCACAACGGATACGACTCATGTGAAGGTTGACGGATACGGGAGGCTGATCAATACTCAGGTGAATCAGGAACTTCCTCTTGGTATCCATTACGACACAGTGAGCAGAGGGTATCTATGGGAGACGAGCGGGACATACATCAATTATTTTCAGGTATCTACTTCGCAGCCATGCTCGGTCGCTACCGGAGGTCTCTGCACGATGGCTCACTTTTCTTATATCGATCCGCTAGGCAGAACTTACCTCAGTAACACGACCAGCAACGAGATTGTCACAAACACGTTCACGCCGACCGGGACGACCTACTACGTTCTTTCCACGCTTACCTCAGCTCCGACAGGCGAAAATGCCAAGCAAACGCAGACCCAATATGATGGGCTCGGTCGCGTCAAGAGCATTTGCCACATTGGAACCACAACTTCAACGGGGAGCGGAACCTCATGCCCGTCCGGCTCCTACAACGGAGCGGTGGATACCTATACGTACGGACAGGGAACGGGCTACACCACGGTCAGCGTGACGCGTGGTAGCCAGACGCGCACGAACACATACGACGCCCTTGGCCGCTTGACAAAACAAGTCACACCTGAAGGTGGCACGTGGAATTTTGCTTACGACACAACCACTTGCGGAGCTGGGGCAACAAGTTACGGCAATCTGCTTTGCACGACCGATCCAAACGGGAACTGGATCATTCCCAACTATGATTCTTTGAATCGTGTAACCTCCATTTCGGCGGGAGCAGGCGGGTTTACTACCTGCAAGCGTTTTCGCTATGACAACGCTTCGGGCGTTTTGGGTTCTTTGCCGACAGGTGTGTCGTTAACGAATCAGTACGGCCGCATGGTCGAAGCTGAGAACGGATGATTGCACGTATCCGGTTACGTTGGCTCACCAAATCACCGACGAATGGTTTGCCTACGACAAAGACGGTAACCAAACGACCAGATGGCAGAGCAGTCCGCACAGCACCCAATATTACGAAAGCGTTGCCACGTTTAACGCTAACCATACCGTTGCATCGGTGCAGCTTTCTTCGCCGAGTTTGTATACGATGAACTTCGGAATCGATGGTGAAGGCCGTCCGAATACGGTATCGGTCAACTCTGGGACAACGATGGTTTATAGCACGACATACAATGCTGCCAGCCAGCCCACGGCGGTGGACCTCATCGGCGCTTCCAGCGACAATGACTCCTATACGTGGGACCCGAACACGGGACTCATGACGGGCTACACGTTCACGGTCGGCTCTACCCCCAAGAGTCTTTCTGCCGCTCTCACTTGGAACCCAAATCGAACACTAAGTTCTGTCGCCACCACCGACGGTTTCAACTCTGGGGGGTCGCTCACTTGTCTTTCCAGTGCCGGTACTTCTCCAGGCGGGTACGACGATTGGGGCCGGTTGATTTTGTTCGACTGCGGTTCTGGTAATTGGGGCCAAACTTTCGGCTACGACATTTACGACAACCTCAGCAAAGCCGTGATCACCAGTCCTAGTCATACCGGTACTACCTGGAATCCGGGTTACTCTTCTTCGACCAACCAGTTCACCGGAGGAACATTCGACAGCAATGGCAACACGAAAGCGGATGGAAACGGCAACTACTGGGGCTGGGACGAGTTCAGCAAAATGGCGTGGTACAGCACTAGTTCTACGGCTCCAACTTGCGGCTCGTCCGGCAAGTGCGCGACGTACGACGCTTTTGGTCGCTTGATCGAACAGAGCAACGGCACGTCGTGGCAAGAGTATTGGATCACTCAAGCGGGCAACGTGCAAATGACAGGCACGACGGCAAATTTCGGTTCCTTCCCAACTGCCGCCGGGAGGGTGATGATCACCGGAAACAATGTAAGTCAATATTATCTGCACAACGACTGGCTCGGGAACGCGCGAATTACTTCAACCCCTGCGAGGGCCGTGAGCTTGGACCAAGCCTACACACCTTACGGTGAAATCTTCGCAAATTTCGGCACAGCAGCCGGTGATCTGGATGTATTTGCCGGAACTACTAGCAATTTCAACACGGGTACGCAGTGGGATACTCCGAACCGGTCGCTGACGTACTTCGGTCGCTGGCTGAATCCAGATCCTTCTGGTCAAGGCGGACAGTGGAATCGCTACGCCTATCCAACTAATCCAAACAGCGCGACTGATCCTAGCGGTTTAGATGAATGTGATTATGACAGCAGTAGCTGCGGTCAGTTCTACAATCCGACAGCGGGAGAAGGCGCAGGCTGTGCGAACGGGACTTGCGAGGAAGCTGGGTGGGGAGAAGATGATACGCCAGAAGGGGATATGCCAGGGGAGATAAGCGGCGATTATGCCCAAAACTTTCCTGGGGCCACCTCAGCCTTACAACAGGCCGAGCAGAGTGCCCAAAATGCTCTAAGCAATCCCAACTGTGGCATTGCTGCTGATGGCGGCACGGGTGCAGCGTCGGCGACAATTGACTACAATCAACCCACGCCCGGACCCGAATCCGCTCCCGCCGATGGTACCCAGTTTGGAAGCCTTGCCACAATCACATTTGGGGACTTGGGGGGGGGGCGGATTGCCATCAGAACATGGCCGTCGTTCCCCAACTCGATCATGATTGTGGACCCCGTTCTCGTTCACTAACATCGGAGTGTGGCCTTGCCCTGGCGGCCCAGAGTGCGGGCCATTGGACCTGATTCAGAATATCCTCTCCGGATATGGCCCCCAGGCGACCCAAACAGTCTTGGTGATACACGATCTTGCCCATGCAGCCAAGAACGCTGGCCTGCAAACAGCTGTTGTACCCGATGTGGGGAACTTTGATGTGAGCCTCCAAAACAGTGCGACTATCGGTCAAGCCTGCTTCTCGCAAGGCGACTTTGGCGGAAACCAGGGTCCGGTCGATTCGCCGCCCACTGACGTGCCCGCCATCGCTAATCCGGTAAAGCATCACTTCTGATGACGGAGCGTGTGGGCGAGAGGAGTACAGAGCAAAATGAATCGGGCCGTTAGAAACGAGAAGCCAGTGAGCGTCGTTGAGCCGAGCGTCATATTAGGATACGCAGTCAGACACATCTGCAAAGCGGCACTTGCAGTTCTCTTCGTCGGCATCTCTGTCTCTGCGCAGTCCGCGCCGACGCATTCGAGGACCTTTAGTGTGCATGGCACGATCCGTACCTTTACCGGTTCTATCGTTCCAAGAGCCGAGGTGACGTTCAAGGGTGAACAGATTACCAAGACCATATCTTCAGACAGCCGGGGGAGATACGGAGCGCAACTTCCAGTAGGCGCCTACACGATGACCGCGTCATGGGCAGGAGTTGAGAAATTTCAACGGCCACTATTCCGGGTTGAGTCGGGGCGTGCGATCGCTCTAAATGTCACGTTTTACCCTGATGCCTCTAACTGTGATCCAGTGTTTTCCAGGCTAGCCTCTCCAGACGGAACGCCCAAGTCGCCTGCCCCAACACAAGCTGACTACAATGACGAATGCGGAGGCAGAGACTACTTGCCAATTCCCTCAGAGCATAACCTGATTTTCGATTTACTCGTTCAGTATTCAAAAAGGCAAAGAGCTGATAGCGGGAGCACATATCGTCACGACGCTCGGGGGCCGGTTTTCGTCGCCTACAACCTGTTCTCCCTTGAGGCGGATATGGTGATCTACGATGTGAAGAATCGGACGATTGTGGCGACCGGGCACGTCGTCGTGGCAGACGGATCAGGAAAAACGCGCCATGCGGATTCGATGGGCTTTAAAATCGAAGACGGTGAGTTTATCCCTTTGAATTAAGCGATTCGGCGACCTCGTATTGGTGCTCGGTGTCAGCTCGTTCAAGGTAACCTCCTGCAAAGAGGTCACGTGTGTACACCCGTCTATCTATGATCTGAGCGGGGCGATTTCTCCACGGCTCTCGTCAGTACCATCCCGAGGGAGATCGTCGCTTTGGCGCAAAGGAAATGCAAGGGCGAAGGTATAGCGAAGACCATCGGGATCGCATAGGACAGGCTCCGCATAGCTCAGGAAAATCCCAGCAGTTCCCATGGGTTAGCCTCGCACCCGCCCGAGGCCGAATGCTAGACGCTTGCTCCCAGCTTCCAGAAGAATTCTTATTTCAGGGGGTAGCGGTGGGGTAAATGTCCCCATGGGATTCCCCTAGCCATGTCCATAGCAAATAGCCTAGCCTCAATAACATAGCCTTCCCCCTCTCCTCCTGTTCGGTGGTCGCTTGGCGGATCGCATGGCGAATGCATAGCGAAGCGCATGGCACCCTCCTCGGGGAATGTCCCACCAATCCCCGGACCTTCGCTGTTTGTTTGCTGCGCTACGCGCATCGCTTGCGGCTATCAGTTGCACACCTAACCATTTCCGCTAACTCCTGCCAGTGCCTCGGATGGTGGCGACCATCGAATGCGGCGGTAAGATCCCGCGACGGGTGGCAGACGGTACGCCTTGGATGGTTCAGTTCACAACCACTTGGCCACGCCACCGTGATGGGAACACGTGCCACGCCGGCTCTTGCTGAAGCTGTAACTGCCGTCTCGACACTGTGCGGCAGCGTCCTTGGGAGGCGCTTTGCAGTTCTCGGGACGAGGAACAGTCTGGCCTTTGCCATTCACGTAGGCGCCATTGTCCGTGCATTTGGTTTTTTCCGATTCATTTTGAGTTGCACCCGATGTTTTCGCTGCAGAAGAGCCGGAAGCGGGTGCCTGTGTTGGTGTTTGGGCTAGGAGTTGCAGCGAGAACAAGAGAGACAGCGCGAGTAGGGTGGTCAGTTTTCGCAACCGCCTAATAAAGGTGTGTAAGCCGGAGCCCCCGAGCGTTGGACTGACGGCGAGGGCGTGGACCATGAGCTTTGTCACCGCTCTCCGAAGTGCCCTGCCGCCAGCAGGTAAAATGTTAAGGCAGGCTAAGCCGATGCGAAATGGCCTGAAAGTGATGCCTCGGGCACGCGGGTGCCATTTGGCGTGATCCGCTGCGGACGAAATCGCCGCTGGCAGTTATGGCTACCCGACCTCGGCCATTGATTCGTTTTGCTGGACCTCTTCCTCTTTCAGGCTACGGGCGCCACTGAAAGGCCGTGACAGAGAAGATTGTTTGGAAGGCTAAGGTAATCACGCGTCGTCCGCTGGTCGCAATCGATCCTCAAACTCCCGTGGCGGAGGCTCCGTCGTTGTATGTAGCAGAAGCTCAATGCGTGGAATGTACCTATGATCTTTGCTGCAGGAAGGGCACGCTAAATCCAGGAACTCCGGAACATTCTGGGGACGCTCAAAGTACGGCTCCGCGTATGACAGCCGACGGTTTTGCAGGCCACTACCCAGTACGCGTGTTCACGGCCCCTTAGAATTATACGTCTTCTCCGGTTCAGACTTTCCTCTCAAAGTCGATACTGAACCAGGTCAAGGTTGAAGTGCGCGAGCTACAACCTGCAACTGGGAAAGCTCCCTGACTCTCTTCCCGAGTTTCAACCGTTCATCATTTCGCTTGACCACGGCGCATTGAGAGGTTGCGACGCTCGGCACCAAATAGAATTCCTGAAAGGCGTCGTTGGTGTCATTGCAGAAGCACAATAGAGTCAGTTGACTCTTGCCCGCACGAAGTGGAGGAATGCGCCATCGCGAGTACCCCAACGGAGTCTTCGTGGATGGACATATCAGCACGGAGATTCGTAATTCATTGTTGAAACATAGTACAGGCCGGTCGAGAGGTCCTTTCCGAATCACTCTTACCTCTCGGCGGAATAGCTTGCAGATCGTCTGTAAAAACCTCCGACGAAGGCGCTCACGTCGAAGCCGCGACCTCCACATGCTCTTGCGCATCTTGGGGTGAGTAAGAATATGTCCAGAATAGTCGTAGCCAATCAGTTCATACACTTTGGTCATGCTTCCGAAACGCGCCACGTAAGTCCGCGTAGAAGGAAGGTCCCGAGAAGTGTCTATCATGTGCTGGGAAAGGATGCCGGTTTGCGACAAAAACACGCGCAACCGAACCAGCAACTCTTCGTCGGATCGGTAAAGTGTTCGGGCATGCATCGCTTCCTTAGCTGCGGCGAACGTCTCGGGATCGACTATCGGATCAAACGCACCAATCTTAACCGTCCACTTGTCGGGAGCCTGGGTAACGACTGGTGTATGTAGCGTGCTGATTGTTCGACCGAGGACCGCTTGTCCCATGTATTTCGGGTTCGTAAGGACTTCAACGACATGTTCGTAGCCCCACCGAGATTGTTTCCCTGGGGGCTTTATATGCCTACGATTAAATTCTCGGGCTATTGCCTTGCGCCCTTTTTTGGCAATGCGGAGGCGATACATTTCCCGGACTAATGCCACTTCTCTAGCTGGGCCATGAACCAGGACAACCCTGGCATTGTCAATGTATTCGCCCTTCTCCAGCAATCTCCTGTGCTTGCCATCCGCGGAAAGAAGCATCCGCCGGAGCCCATAGCCAGCAGAACCGCCAACTCGAAACCCTTTTTCTGTCGCTAATCTTTTTGCGCGAGCAACTCTTACCGACAATTCCCGGCTGTATTCACCAGCCATCGCTCTCTTCAACGCCTTCATAATCGTGTTCGGCAGAGTTCCATCATTCGCAAACACTTCCGCGCAATAGTGAACAGGAACGCCAGCGGCCTTGCAGACGAACTCGTGGTGTGCCGCCTCATCCGAATCTTGAAATCTACCCCAGCGGCTAACGTCATATACAAGGATGACCTTGAACTGCGCTTCACCGCTGACGACATCGTGTAGCAGACGGGCCAACCCGGCCCTGCCCTTAAGTGACAGGCCACTCCTTCCGGGATCCTCGTAACTCCGAATTATGGTGAGGCCGTGCGCCTCAGCGTACCGTTGATTTGCGGTGGTCTGACTCAGTATTGAGTATCTGCTGGTGATCGGTTGACATTCTGACGTACTGAGCAGCGGGAATCGAAGAAGTCGCGGCCATAGGGTTTCCTTGCGATCCAGATGTACCCGAATCTTACGCCATGGGTGGAACCGCATCCTGACGATTCGGTCCCTATTACAGTTTCCGCTTCGCTTTCGACAAATCCTTTCTCCAGTCATAGCCGATCAACTCATACGCCCGGTCTACCGTTCCGAATCGACGCCTCAATTTGTGCGAAGAAATCAACCTAGGTGCAGCGTTAATGATTGGAATACTGAGTCGGCCATGTGCGGCCAACAGCGAACGCAGATGCTGCAACATATCCTCATCCGTTGTTCGCCCGTTCTGCCTCCAGTCATAGCCGATCAGCTCGCAAGCACGACGCAAGCCTTCGAATCGGTAGGCAAAAGTACGGGAGCTCGGCAACTCGACGCTCTCGTCTATGATCTGGTTGCTCAGCTTACCCTTCACCGCCAACAGGGAACGCAGGCCGCTTAATAGTTGCTCGTTGGATTTGTGAGCTGATCGGGCACGAATCTCCTGAGCCAGGTCAAATGTCTTGGCATCTATGATCTTTTGATGAGCCCCCGGACAGATGACCCAATCTGATGCGGGCACTGCTACGGGGGCCGCCCCAAGTCTCATCGTCGTGCGATTAAACACATTGCAGCCAATATACTTCGGATGCGAGATCAGGCTCGCGACGACCGAGTGACTCCACCGCTTGTTCTTGATGCTCGGCACTCCCCGCTGATTTAGGTCGCGGGCTATGGCCTTGCAACTCATTCTGTCAACCGTGAATTTCCGAAAAATCTCTCGTACTTCCTCAATCTCGCAAGCAGGCCCAGGAACGAGAATCACGCGATCTGTACTTATACTCTTCAACTCGCCAAGCGCTAAGAGTTGCTTTGGGGTGCGGTTTTCGGAAACCAGCAAACGGCGGAATCCGTATCCGGGAATGCCACCTTGTTTGAATCCAAGCTGAGCTAAACGTTTTTGACCTGCAATAACCTTGACGCCCAGTTCTCGGCTGTACTCTCCTGCCATCACTCTCTTCAACGCCTTCATTATCGAACTGGGCAAGCTCCCGTCGTTGATGAAGGTCTCAGCACAGTAGTGGATCGGAACGCCAGCCGATTTGCACAAGAACTCGTAATGGGCGGCCTCATCGGTATCCTGGAATCTTCCCCACCGGCTCACGTCATAAACCAAAATGGCTTTGTAATCGGTGTTGCCCCCGGTCACATCCTGTAGCAGGTCACGCAGTCCGCGCCTGTCTTTAAGGGAAAGTCCGCTCTTTGCCGGATCGGAATAGGTCCGAACCACAGCGAATCCGTGGCCTTCGGCGTATCGCCGTATCGCAGTGGATTGGTTTTCCGGTGAATATTGCTGATGTTCGGTTGACATGCGAAGGTATTGAGCCGCTGGGATCAGGGACTTGGCGTCAATCATGGTGCCCTCCTGAAGAGGGCCATCGACGAATGCCTAAAGAACTTTAGGAGAATTCTGTGGAAAACTTACCTAACAGGTTCCAACGGGCGATCTGACTCCCCCTGGCGTCGTTTCCCCTCGACATCTCAGGCACATCCGACAGGTGCACCTATACTCCGCGACTCCAGGGCGTACTGTGTGGCCGCAGTCACGGCAGACGAACCGACCATCCTTATAAGCGATCATGGGCCTGCGCTCGATACCGACGAGAGAATATGGGCAGAAGGTCACTAAGGTTGTATCGGTCAGAGTTGGCATCGGATTCGAAGATGTAGCACGCGAGTCACCGTGCGCCCCGCCGATTGGAAACACAGTGCCATGGCACTGCTCCGTCGGTAGTCAGATCTGAGCCTTCGCCGAGATTTCGGCATGAGTGCCGACATGTCGGCAGCACGAGTGCTACCTTCGTCAGTTGTTACGAATTCCGAACAAACACTGTCGGGGAAAGTCACTCTGAACTGATCTCTGGGATGATCTTTTCTTGGAGAACTCGCCACCAACCTTTACCGTCCAGGGAACAGGGGGGCGTCGCGGCACTCGAATCCCCTGCGAAATTCCCGTCACCCTGGTCAATCAGGACCCGCTTCACCCCTTTTCCGAAAGCTGCCTGATATTGCTCGTGAATCTGAACGGGTGCGCGGTTCGCTCCACTCGTCCAGTCAAGATCGGGACTGCGGTTGAATTGCGGGGTTTACCGGCTCTGACCGTCACTGCCGAGGTTGTAACCTGCATCTCCTTCGGTGCGCGCGAGAAGCTTTGGCTTTTGGGCATCCAGTTGCAGAGCCCAGGCAACGTGTGGGGTATTAAACATGTGCCGGAAGATTGGGGCCAATAGTTGCGTGGAGAATTGGCGATGAGCCGCCTGTCGCACAACCTTGACATCGATCTTTGGCAGACGCAAAATGACTAGGTTTCTCGCGGAGGCCATATGTTGCGCCGAACGACCCGTTGGATTCTCGGTCTTGTCTTCGTGGCAACTTCCTCGCTGCTGGCCCAGAAAACCCTCACGGCGGTTGAGGCCAAAGCGCACATCGGTGAGCAGGCCACCGTCTGCGGGAAAGTTGTCAGCACGCGTTGGGCGGAGAATAGTCATGGTAATCCGACCTTCCTGAACTTCGATCAGCCGTATCCCGATCAGGTTTTTACGCTAGTGATATGGGGCAGTGATCGCGCGAAGTTCGGGGAGCCTGAAACTGCCTACAGGGGCAAGCACGTCTGTGTGACCGGAAAGATTAGTGCCTTCAAAGGTCTGCCGGAAGTCGTGGCGACGGAGCCTTCACAGATCAAAACCCAATAGTGTAGATGCGAACTTCGACGCGCTCGCTCATCCGAGATTTGTTGGACCAGCGTCTGGTTCCGTTTCAGCGTAAGCTCGCAGGGACCACACGGAACGAACCGACATCTGTAAAGCACTTACGCTGATGGACCGGTCGCCCGAAAGTCCGCCAAGGTTTGCCAGACCTGCCGGTGCGTCGGCTGCGGCCCAATTAACCTGTGGATGCGGCCAGCATAGCACCGCGAGACCGAGATCCGTCGCGCGATGGTTGATGCTGATATTGAGACTCCACGTAAATCACCCCCGCCCCCACAACTTTCAGGGCTTCGCTGGCACGATTCGTGCGCGGGCAGTTCACCAATGGGCTAGAGACATGCGGCTGCGCCTCGCCGATAATCTCGTAGCGCCTCTTCGACGGGCAAGCCGCCCACAAATAAAAACTGGCACAGACGTAGGCCGAACCTCTGTGCGGAAGGCATCACGCAAATGGACTTTGTCATGCCAGCCAGCAGTTCTCCGCCGCCCCCTACTCACCGCATCGCTGTTCTAATGTCGCCCGATGGCCGCTTCTTGCTGTGCAGAGACTGCAGCCTGAGCATTCAGTTTCCAGACGGGGCACGCTTCGACGCAGTCGCGCGGCAGTTCGAGTCTCACCAGTGCAGCTCCGCGTCGGTCGATGGTAATCAGAAAACCTAAGATGTAGCGCGATGCAATCTGACCTTGAGAACGTAGCAATCCTCGTGGACAGCGCGCCCGAATTCGTCCGTCTTGCCAGTCTCAACCTTCACGGGTTGGCCGCAGATGCCGCAGATTGGCCAATCGTGGACAGAAGGTTCGCGGACGTTTGGCATGTCTGGCATGTCTAGCGTGTCGGCTCCGAGTGAGGGCAGATGACCACGAAAATCGGTCTGCCGCCAAGAAAAATCTAAAGCCAGGCTTTGGAACGGGAAGGCGGTTGAGGGTCTGAATGCCGAACCGGGAAAGGACGACGCTAACCCATAACCGCCGGGGCGTGCTTGATGCAATCCTACAGCGGGCGCTCGACTAAGGACAATCGGGCGAATGCTGTAGCCCAATCCCGCCTTGGCACGAACGTGCGATGGCGGTTCACCAACAGGCCACAGACAGCGTGCGGGCACGTGGTTAACATGTGGCCGTTGTTCCTTGGCAGCCAGCAAGAGAAGTAGTGGAAGAAACTTTAAGGCCCAGCCTCCTTGGGCCTTTTTTCCTGCCCGGCGGAATACCAACTCGTCGATGCGCGCCATCGAGGAAGCCAGTTAGACAATCAAGGGGACGAACGAAGCAGGCATAAGATTGTGGCGAGGAGAAACTCTATGAAGAAGATGATCGCTCTGGCGGTGGTGGTACTCGGTTGCTTCTGCATCGCACAGGACACGAGCGCGGATTACCCGAACGGCTTGCGCATCATGTTCGCCGATGGGACAGCCACCCAGCTCTCCTGCACGCAAGACGGAAACTGCCGCATCGTTAAAAACACGGCTACAGTAAATGTCACGCGGGTGAACGTTGGATTCAGCGGGAAGCACGGCTACGCGCTCATCGTCCGATAGAAGAGGAGAGGGGGAGATGTGGCGGAATGAAGGTTGAAGACAAAGAAAGCAGCGGAACCGAACGTCGCCGCCTCGTCGTCCTGAGCTTCGCAGGCCAAGTCCCTATGATGGCTTCATGCACGAAATGCGAGAGCAAGTTCTTCACGCCCACCGTGCTTGCGCACGACGCCACCCGAGCGGAGCGGTACTTGTTCCACAAATATCAATTGCACCGATGCTCCGAATGAATTGCGGCGAGCTGAATGGCGTGCTGCAGTTCGCAGGCGTAGAACGGGAATTACATTCGTGTTCCGTCCTGACGAGGAATCACCGGATGCTCAAACCAATCGACGTTGTCGCTCTTCTTTCTTCTGCCGCAATGATGTCGCGCAAGGCCGTGAACTACCCTCCGGACACGCACGTCATCGATCTGGACGAACTGAGGCAGATAGCGTTCCAGATGGAGGAGGAGGGTGTGCAAGAGGCCGGGTGATGGCGCTTGCCTCAATCAGATCTCCTCCTGCTCTGCGAGCTATTGCGCTGCGGTCTGCGAGATCTTTTTCGTCAACACGAGCGACTCGTAATACTGTTGTACGTCATGGAAACCCAGTAATTGCGAGTCTGTCAGCTTCGCCGTGAATCGCTGACCGCCGCCGCTATCTCCAGGCAGCATAGTCGCATAGACTTCGTGCCCGTCGGCCACCGCCTTCACGAACGTGGCCATAGCAGTCTCTTCCGCTGGCATCTTCGGCAGGATCACCCACTTGGCCGCGCAGCGAGTCAGAGCGCATGATTCCTGTTTGTGTGAGTGAGCCAGAGCAGCCGGGGAAACCGCGACCTGCCTGCTGTCCACGGTGAACATCAATCCTCCCCCGCCAGTGTTGAAAACTTGTTTGTTCCCGTGCAACTCGACGACGATACCCATCAACTTCTTCGTGTGATCGAAGGTCTCAGCGATAAAGGGGGAAACTACCCACACCGTGTTGAGCACGTTGTTCGCCTGTCGCTCCTTCGAGATGCTGATCCTGTGCGGAGTGTAGATCGTTAGCTGCAATGCCGCATCGTTCTTCTCATCCATCTGCTGAGCCATGCAGCCAGATACCACTAACAACACAAACGCTACCAACTTCATTGCCGTGCCCTCCAGCGTACATTCGAGCATGGCTTACCTGCTCGATGATAGTTACGCCAGTCACTACGTTTGGATTCGACGAGTTGGGTTACTTTTTTCACCCATTTACCTGGTGCGCCAACGTACGCCGTGATTCGAATCGGAGTTAGTGACAAGATCACAAGTAGTAACTATGCAAACGCAAACTCGGGGAGGAGACTTCTGGGACAAGGAGTGGAAGCTATGAAGCCGACGCTTAGTAGTGATCTGAACGCCAATGTTCTTCCCCGTAATAGAACGCTGACCGCAGAAGAGGCAGGAAAGTTAGATAGCGCTCCACTGGCCGCTTGGTTGACGACGGTCGTACTCGTGCTGATTGTCATCTGCGCGGCGCTCTGGCTAGGCGTTTGGCGAGAGCGTAAGAAACACAGTGAAGCCGTCGGGGCACAGATAATGACGTTAGATTACTACTCCACGGTTCTTGCTTACGCCGAACGCTCTGTTTGTCGTCTTCGCTGGCGCGAGTCGGGACGGGTTTCTTCGCCGGGATTGGAACTGCGAGCGTCGGCCAGAACAGCGGATGATAGTGACGGCGCATACATTCGTGGCACCTAGCGAGCCGGACCAGGAACAACACGCAAGCGTGATCCGCCAGTGTCTTCGGTTCCGAACCGTACACCTTAGAGCTGCCACAATACGGGCAGTTGTTCGAGCTAACTTTGCACATGACAACACCACTGCCCGACAAGTTGGGGCGGGAGGAACGGTTTCGAACCGTCTTCTCCGGGATGGAGCCCCGGCGCATTTCCTATTATGCTACTCCCGCATTGGAGCCACTCCAGCCGGTCCAGGTTTTACGCCGTGCGCTGGTGGTTAGGCAGAATGTGTTCTGCTCCTTGTTTCAGGCTTACGCCGAGCGCTTCTGTTTGTCGTCGTTGGCGCGGGTCTGGACTGGCTTCTTCGCTATCGCGGTAACGTAGGTGCGGGCTGGCAGGAAGGTTGGACGGAAATGTCGGCGCATACAGCCGTGACATCTGGCGGGGCCGAGGAGAAAGAATAGAGCTGCGAGATCTCCCACGGTCTTCCGGTGCGAACGGTAGACTTCTGAGCCCCCGCAATAGGGACAATCGCGAAACGAGATTTTATGCACAGAGCACCACCATGAATGAAGCGGCACGCCCAGAACAATCATACAGCAACCTGCACGACCAACGTCGGCGGTGACGGCTCGTTCGGCGTAAAATCGCAGGATGCGAAAGCCATTCGATCCAGTCGCACTGTTATCTTCCGCCGCAATGATGTCGCGCAAGGCCGCGAACTATCCTCCGGACACGCACGTCATCGATCTGGACGAACTGCGGCAGATAGCGTTCCAGATGCAGGAGGAGGGTGTGCAAGAGGCTGGGTGATGGCGCTTGCCGCACTCAGCTCTCCTCCTGGTCGGCGAGCGCCGTCATTTGCTCGCTGATTTCGCTGTCGCTTTTGCCATTCTCGGACCTCATCTGCCAGAGATAGAATGTGCCATGCACATCCCTCTGGCCCTTCTCATTGAACACGACCTCGTTGATTATGTGAACGCAGCCTCTACCGTCGTTATCGCTTTCTTCACGGTTGTGACGGGCGTCGTAGTCTGGCGTCAACTGAGAGCCAGCAAAGACATCGAACGGGCATGGGTGATGTTGTCAATAGGCAACGACGAGTTCAACGAGTTATTTCTTGTCGAGAATCAGCACAAGACCGAAGGCGAGGAAGTGTCAGTCACGACCACTGCCTTGCTACAGCTTGGACTCAAGAACGAGGGTGGCAATGGTCCGGTGTGGGTCCAACGGTTTCAAGCGAGACTGGTTCTTGTAGATTCAGAAAAAGATTTGCCAGAAAAACCTAAACTCAGCAAAGAGGACGACCAGAAGCCACTCCCAGGACCATTCGCCGATACAGCGACGATTAGATTTCGAGCAACCGCAAATCGAAGCCAGGTCTCAAAGAACCTGCTGATTATCTATGGGAAGCTCACCTACCTCGACAAGTTCAAAGAAGAGCGATTCTCGACATTCGGCTACGTCATCTTGGACGACCACGGCAACTTCGCACGACTGAAGGCTCATCCTGAATACAATCAGAACACGTAGCAGGCCAATGCTGTAGTGGCCGCGCTACAAAAGGTGCCCTCCCCCGCGTATGTCAGTGTCCCACCTGCACAGCTTCATCGGCTTCGCTGGCACCAACGTGTAAGGCTGCCTCTACTAACGTGCCACAGACAGGCGGCGTCCACCGCTTGAGAATTCCTGAATCCGTTCCATGGGCAAGGTCAAACATATCTGCACTGTGCGAATAGTGAGGAGATACCATGAATCGCAGACACCGAACCTCCGGCTGGTCGAGCGGGCAACTTACCGCCGCTGCACCCGACACACCACCCGCGTTCGAGAGACGTGCGCTTGAACTGGGGCTCACCGTGCCGACCTATGTGGAGTCTGGCGAACTGCGCCGCTGGTGCCAGGACAATCGGAACAGGTGCTACATCCCCGAGTGGCTGCCAAAGACATGGGGCATTTCTGTTAACTCCGATGTATCGTGACACAGCGCGATCTCACTCGCGTGCTGCCATCAATCCGCAGTTATGAGCAGTACCGTGCGCTGGTAAAACAAATGAGTCGCGGGAAGTATCGTGGGCTTTGAGCTGGCAGCTTGCATCACCGCCCCTGCTGCCTCTCCTTAATTATTATGCCGCGCTCTTCACCTTCGCCCACCGCGCTCTCTGCGCTTCTGCAATCCGCTTGCGACCCGCGATTCGAGATGGTGCGCTTAGGCTTCGGCGCGTGACCCTTCGCTTTGGCCCATCGCGCCTTCTGCGCCAGGCTGATCTTTCTGCGACCGGCTGCGGACATCGTGCGCGCCGCGCCGTTGGAGCTGACACTTCCGAGCGCCGAAAGTGCTGCATCAATTTGCTGGAGCTGCTTCTGTACCCGTTCACGGTCCTTCTTTAACTGCTGCACTACGACGGACATGTCGTTCATTGGGCTCCGCGCCGATGATAGCAGGGCGGGGAGGGGGACAATAGCTTGAGTCTGGCTCTGGGCGTGGAGTTCTTCCGGACTGCGAATGGTCGGGAAGCTCAAATGAAACGCGCAAATACGGCACGTCAGAATGCTCTAGCTCAGCATTCTTGGAATCTGCGTGACCAACGCGCATGGGTTGTTGGCGCCGTCAATCTTTGACGGTATCACCATTTCTGACTTCCATCTGGCGCAAGACTCTACTCTGACAGCGGCGCGTAATCTGCAGCTTCACGGCCCGATCATACGCAATCTGGAACTTCGCGACCGCGTCGTCGACCGCCGCCCTAACCGCTACCACGTCATCGTCGTAGCCTGTTGGATCTGGATTCTTTCGCGGCAATCACCACCCGACTCTCTTACTCGACTCCTTTAAGAGCTTGGTTCAGGCCAACAATATCAGCCCCGAGATCCTTACCGTCCGTGCCACTGTTCTTATAGGGACTGGTTAACTGGAGTTGGTAGTTTCCTCCGACATCGGATCGAAAACCGATGTCTTGCATGTCCTTGACATACAGGTTGCCGTCCGGCCATGACGACGGGGGGTCATGAGACGGGTCGGCGATTAAAGCGTTGTTCATGAATTCGAATGAAGCGAAGCAGTTCTCCAGGCTGGTAAGTGGGATATCCGCGTATGCACAACTCGCACGGCCACCGCCCGTACTCCATACCGGGTATTTGCCGGTTGTGACAATGTTGTTGGTAAAGACGAAGCCGTACATCTTTGGATTTGAGATCAGGTTGTGCAGGAGGAGGATACCCTTTCCGGGATCTGGGAACCCTGTGATGTGATTGATCGTGATCGTATTCAGCGGGTTACTCGGCCATGAGTTTCCCACTAAAAACAACCTACCCCACCCAACATACTTCTCGCTAATGTCATCCATCACAACGTCATGAATGCTGAAGCGGGCGCCTGCCTTCGCGGGGGCTCCGTCTGTACCGTTTCCCGAAATGGCTGTTGTTATCTCGAAGCCACCACTTGCATGGGAGATGCGAGTGTATCGGCACGGTGACATCGGTGACCTCGCAGGTCGGACAGACATTGCCTCCTGAGACCACATGCTGGTTCTTGGGAGTCAGGAGTATGGCAGTGCCCGCTTCGCCAAAACCTCCCCAGACGTTCTCGATCAGGTTATTTTCCACCAGCACACGCACGGCATTCTTGAGTTCCAGAGCGTGCCTAACGATGAAGGGCATGCCCGACGGCCCGCCCTGAAACGGCGAGTTTCCCTTCAGCCATTGCCACGGCTTGAAAAGGTGGTTTAAACGAATCGTGATGTCGGTCGGAGTCGTGGTCGCCGGTCCTCCGCCGAACATGATCGCTTGGCCCGAGGCTTCCAGGAAGTTGTCCTCAATCTTGTAAGGCCCATCCTGAGAATCGCCAGTACCTCCGCTCACCGCGTGCGCTTCGAGACACGCTCCCGTAATAGCGATGCAATGAAAATCGCTGAAGTAAGAGTCCACAATGCCCACGTACTTCGTGCCCCTCAGTTTGAAACCAACACGGGTCTCATCCTCGACAGTCCCGTGCAACCAGCTCCGATCTAACACGATGTGATCCGCCTGGTCTCCAGGTTCGACTGATACTAGAGCTAATGCGCTCTTGGTCCCAGCCATTCGAACCAGTTCCAATCCAATCAATCGGTAGTGATTGGCTCCAGCCTGAAAAATAACTGGGCCGACGGCTGACTTTGCAACAAGTCTTGCAAGCACATTCTGAGGATTGTTGCATGGGAACTGAGGACGCCCAAGCAGTGATGCCACTCCCGCATAGCAAGGGGTCAGTCGATGTCCCTCTGCTGGCAGGGCATTGTTGGGAGCACTGGTGCGCACAATGATCCAGTGGTTCTTATCGCAACTCAGGGCAGGAAATCGGAAGGTTCCTGTAAAGGTTGCGCCAGCTTGCAGTTCGATTGTGTCGCCACAATGGGTACTGTCCAATGCAGTTTGCACATCGCCGCCAGCGTCAACGCTTATGACAAGTCCAGGAGCGGGGGTATCCGCCATCGAACTGGCGACAGTTGTCATCGGCAATCGTGCGGGACCATCGTATCCGGTGGCTGGAGCCATGTTGACGCTGAAATTACGGCTGGCGGTATTAGTGCTAGCATCCGTGACCGTGACGGTAAAGTTAAAGGTGCCCGCGTGTTCGGGTGTGCCGACGAAATTGCCGTCTTCATTCATCGCCACGCCGAGAGGTATGGTGCCCGCGGAGATCTTCCACCTGTACGGACTGGCACCGGAGGTCGCGTTGAATACTTCGCTGTAGATGTTTCCTTGCTGGCCATGGGGTAGATTCGCATTGGTGATTTGCAGTTGCGCACCTTGGCCGAACAGGCACACGGACGCAATCGGAACAACCAAGAGCAGGAGCAGATAACGGTAGGGCATGTGGGACCTCCAATGGCGGCGGGTCTGGAAAGGCGGAAATCTTACCACGAACAGATACAACCCTGGTAGGAAGAAAAAATGCAATCACCCCGTGTTGTTGATCGGATCAATGAGTGTAATCGCGATTTATCACCAGTTGAGCAGATTGCTGGGCGGCATGGATTTACTTCCGGTTTGCCGACGACTCGTCACATGCCGGCCCGGAAGCATACAAGCTTGACTGCTCCACAGGATCTATTTTGTAAGGAAGGTCACCACGTTCAACGGACAAACCTGACCTTGCGGTCGATAAAATCTGTAGTGGTCAGCTGTGCTGGAAGCGATGCTGGGCATTACGTTTAAACCGATCAACAGGGTGGCGCTCTCTACAACTGCGATTTGGATGAGGAAATGGGCCTCAATTCCTCAGGATGCTCGCGGACATAAGCGAGGACACGTTGTTTCTTTTCTTTCCCGCGTTGAGGGGCTGAGCCAGCGGCGATCTCGAGGCTCAGCTCCGGCAGTTTCTCGGCAGCGCGATTGTAAATTGAAGACCACGTTTTCTTGATGAAAGAAAGCGACACGCCAAGTTCGCGGCTCAACTCTGCGTCTCTTGATCCTTGCATGGCAGCCCGCAGCAGCTTCTGCTCGGTCGGTTTCGGATACATGCGAGGAGGGGTGTATTGGAAGAGGGTCGTAGTCCACGAGAGATGTTCTCTTGCCGTCTCTGGAGTTGCGCCCAAGATGAATGGGTGCTGTAGCACTTGTTCAACATCAAAATTATGCGCTTCCACGTATCGTTGCTGGGCACAGTTCCAAAATAAACCGCCGCTGTTGGAGACCACTTCCATCATGATGCGTTCGTTTTGCTGGCCAATGATCTCTTTCAGCTTAAAGCCGGTGTGTTCTTGCATGAAGGCGGTCATGAGTTCGACTTGCACTTGAGTCCGGTCAGACTTGTTTTGGGGACAAAGAATAGAAGCCCAGGATGCAAGATTCAGACCGTCGCCCGAATTGGCATCGCGGATTTCCTTGGGACCCAGGACAGGAGACTCGCCGCGCATTAAACATCGCACAAGCTCTGGACCGATCCATCGCATGGCGGGCATTTTGCAGGAATAGGTGAATTCGTCGGTCACAAACACGCTCACTCCAAATCCCTGCAGCGAAGGCTTGCCAGACTCCATGTCTTCCAGAACCACAGTGATCAGTGAGCCGCAGCGAAGGCACTGTTTCCAGGCTGATGGCAATTGCTCCGCGAGCTGGCCGTAGCGTTCACTTTCGAGGGGATGGGCGGCGATCAGTTCAGCGCAGGGCTGAGCATCGCGGAGCGTCATCGGTCGGCGGCGCAGTCGCATGTACTTTCCCGATGGAGTGGCGACGATTTCTTGCAGGGGTCTTTTAGGCCACTTGAATTGGTATGAATCTTACCTTATAGCTCACTATGAGGCGAGTGCCGCTTTTGTTCACGGGCAACGGCGCGAATGCGAAATAATCCAATGCATGGGGGTTATCCGCGCCGGAAGAGTCTACGATTGGTGTGCCGCGTTTTGGGGGACCTATGGCAACCGGAGTAATCCGCCACCAGAGAATCCGCCGTTTCGACAATCTTTTTTTCCCCGGCATGGCGGTGCTGATTCTCGCCTCGGTCATTGTGGGCTTCGGACCAACCTATTACTGGGCGGGAGTGTTCAAAGCTCCTCTGCCCAATCTCCTCATTCATATCCACGGCGCGGTGTTTTCCTGTTGGATTCTTTTGCTGATCGTCCAAACCTCGCTGGTCGCCGCCGGACGCGTGGATGTGCATCGCCGCCTCGGCCTGCTGGGTTTCGGCCTAGCATGTCTGATGGTCGTGCTGGGCCTGCTGGCAGCCACCGATTTTCAGGTCAGGCACTTTACCACCGGCGACCTTGGAATAAGAATAAGAGCGTTTTACGCTGTCCCCCTCGCAAGCATGTTGGCCTTCTCGACGCTGATTTATTTCGCCTTCCGCAACCGCCTTAATCCTGCCGCGCACAAGCGGCTCATCCTGATAGCCACAATAGCAATCCTCGACGCGGCGTTCGACCGCTGGCCTGTTCCCGTTGCGTGGTGGGGTCACCGCGCGACATCGTTCATATGCGTAATCCCGTTGCTGCTATTGATCATGGGCTACGACTACTGGTCCACCGGTGAGGTTCATCGCGCGACGATCTGGGCCAGCATATTCTTGGTCGTTCTGCAGCAGTTGCGGGATCCAATCGGGCACTCCGTCCCTTTTCAAGCTTTCGCGACGTGGGCGCTGACTCATGCGCGCTCTTTGCACCTCTAACGCACCGGAGGGTTCGATCCTTGCAGTTGAAGTTTCCGCGAATTGGTTGTCGGGCAAGTGAAAGGAATTCAAATACGAGAGAGCTTGCGCACCAAGGGAGGCTCGGCAATGCGGCATCTAGATCGCTTCGGAATCGTGTTCTTCCTTCTGTTTTTAGCTGTATTGGAGATCAATGCTGAAAACCCCGCTTTGCCGCTCGTAATGGCCAACAACAACCGCACGGCTGCCGGGCGGTTGGAGAATGGTGTTCTGGACTTGCGGCTCGAACTGCGTCAGGGTCGTTGGTATCCCGAGGATGAGAACGGCGACCATCGAGATATCTATGCGTTCGCGGAGGAGGGTCACGCGCCGCAAAGCTCTGGCCCGCTGATTCGCGTTCTGCAAGGGACACAGATCCACGCGACCATCCATAACACACTGGCTCTGGCGGCCAGGATCTACGGCCTGCATCGCCATCCCGGAGATCCGAAGGATGTGGTGCTGCTGGCTCCGGGCGAGACCCGTGAACTGCATTTTTTTGCCGGAGAACCGGGCACCTATCTGTACTGGGCCACGACCTCCGGCAACCCTCAGGAGCTGCGCGACGAGGCCGAAACCCTGCTTTCCGGAGCGTTCATTGTCGACACACCTGGAGCCAGGACGGACGACCGCATCTTTGTGATCGGCATTTGGAATAAAGGCATACCTGGCACGCCCGGCTCAGACGAAATCCTTTCGATAAACGGGAAGTCCTGGCCATACACGGAACGCCTCAGTTACAAGATCGGCGAGGCGACCCACTGGCGTGTCCTCAATCCGACATGGTCGGACCACGCGATGCACCTTCACGGTTTTTATTTCAAAGTGGACGGAGTGGGTGATGGCGAGCGCTATGAGCGCTATTCCGAAGAGCAACGACGATTGGCGGTCACCGAGCACATCGATATCGGGCACGTGTTCGAGATGACATGGACGCCACAGCGGGCGGGGAACTGGATGTTCCACTGCCACATGATGCTCCACATGTCGTCAACCGCCGTGCTCGCCGCCTCGCTCGCCCAGAAAGGCGGCAAACCGGCTGAGTATTCGTCGGCGCACGATCACAACCTGGGTATGGGCGGTCTGGTGATCGGCATCACCGTGCTTCCCGGTGCGGCGCCTCCGCCGAGTCCGGTAGCCGCAACCGCACCCCGAAAATTGCAACTTGTGATCTCGGATAATCCAGGGAAGGTCCCGCTCTACAACCTTGAGGTTAACGATCCCCTCAAACCGATCACGACGGACAAGAAAACCAGGCCTAGTTTGCTGGGGCCGCCGATTTTCCTTACTCGGGGTGAGGCCACGGAAATCGAGGTCAAGAACCTGAGCAGCAACCCGACGGTGATTCACTGGCACGGGATCGAACTGGAGAGTTACTACGACGGTGTCGCAGGCTGGACCGGCTCGGGCCAGCAGACTTCTCCGCCGGTTGCTCCAGGAACGTCGTTCATCGCCCGCATGACTCCGCCGCGGGCGGGAACCTTTATCTATCACACCCACTGGCACGATGACGTGCAGTTGCGGAATGGATTGTATGGGGCGCTGATCGTACTGGAACCGGGACAGAAATATGATCCGGAGCATGAGCGGACATTTGTTCTTAGCATGGGTAAATACGATCCGTTCGGTTTTATGCTGCTGGTGAACGGCCATCCCCAGCCAGATCCCATCGAATTGCACACCGCAACTCGATACCGGCTGCGGTTGATCAACATCACCGACGGCGCCGCGGACTTGCGGGTGCGTCTCACCAGCAACGGGATGCCCGTGCAGTGGAAGGTGATCGCAAAAGATGGCGCGGATCTCCCACCGGCCCAATTGAAATTGGCTACTGCCGATATGGGAATCACGGTGGGATCGACCTACGACGTGGAGTATCAGGCAGATACTCCAGGCGTCGCCGAACTGGCGATTTGGGAGCCCAGTTTTCCGACGCCGGTCACGCTTCCGTTGCAGTTCGTGGTCGCTAAATAGCCGGCATACTTGCGGTACCCATTTTAACTCTTTGCCCTTGACCGAGAGTTTCTGGCGAACCGGAACGCCCTCTATTGCCTAGCCTGAGTTAGTGCAGCCCGGCGTGACGTTGCCGCCAGCACGCAGGATTGCTCCGGGTGGATGACAGGCAAACCGGTAGTAACTGTCGAAATCAGGCCATATCACTCAAATTTCAATTCCTTTCAATTGAATTCGGATTTGAGCGTTTCTCGCGACCCTGTCATCCTACGCGTCACATCATCCACCGCCCAAAATCCACGCCCCAGCGGATCAGCCCCAAATCCACCCCAGGCGCGTCGTTTCATCCAAAATATCTCCACATGTTTACCATCTAATCAACAGAGGTGTGTCGTTTCAAATTTTCTATCTCCTAACCCGCACAACATCTGACGGGAGAAGGGAAAGAGACATGTCCAGAGACACGTGTCGAGATGGTAAACATGTGAAAATCAAGTTTGGACAGGGAATGAGATCAGCTCACGCTCGGTTCATGCTCGATCAATTCAACCCAACTCGGATCGCGTTTCCTGTTGTTAGCGCGGGGCACGGAGCGCGTGAGTGAGAAGGGAAAGGCATGGTCCCAGAGACACCCCCATCTGATAATCGTGTTGGACGGGGACTCGTCTCTGCTCTGCCCCTCAGATCAACCCATTACAACTCAGCTCATTTGTGTCTAAGACAGGGGTGTCCCTTCGTTGCCGGGGCGCGGGGGCGCTGAGGGGAGATGGGTGGATTTTGAGTTGGAGCGGCGATCAGCGCAAGGTCAACTCTGGGCATTCTGCGATGGCCACGAGAACGGCGACCGTCACGATTAAACGTGACTCAGGTCTCGGGCCTGTGTGACGGCTCTTACGTAGCGATGTTGCTCACCATTTCGAACGTCACCGGGCGGCGCAGACACTTGGAAGCGGTTTCTTATTGACATCCACAGCCTCCGGAGCTTAGCGTTTTTTCTAAATTGCGATCAGGACTCTTCGGCACACAGACAGTTAGTTTGCCAATGTTCTGAGTTGCTGCTTCCCCTGAAGTGTAGGACGCGTTTCGTAACTTCGCAGAATTTGCAAGTTATGGTGCGGCTGACAAGCGTATGCGCACGAGTGGCGAAGCCGCTCTTAACCGTTTTTCGCATTCTAAGGAGGGACTGGTGACCGCAAGATTCGATATCCTACCTCGGATTTCTCGCATGCACTACTCGTTCAATTTGTGGTCGGGGAAGGCGGGTTTTGTGCCATTCCGTTATTGTCTATTCGTATTTATCGCTTTTTTTCTCGTACCACCCAGTTCGGCGCAAATGCTTACGGTCGGCGATGACACATCGACGCCCATTGAAGGTGCTGGCCACAACTACATCAAGTCCCTTTCCGAGACCGTCAACCCAGCGAACGGCTCGGTGAGTCTACGAATTGCTTTGCCGATACCCAAAGGCCGTGGGATCATGCTGCCCTTCACCATCAACTACGACAGCAACGGAATAGTTAATCTCTCTGCTCCATCTGCTACGCCTAGCTGGTATTCGCCGATGCAGGGTTCAGACTTCCAGTCCTCCGGAGGTTGGAACTACGGGTTACCAGTGCTGACCTCTCGCGAATGGACTAAGACTCTCTACGATGGTGGTACGCAAGGCAACAAAACCGTAACGTGCACTTTTAGAGCCGGGTATATGTTTCGCGACCCACTTGGCGGGCGGCACTCTTTCTATTTGGGGAATTCCGGATACCAGTCTGGATCGAACAATCAGGTTCGCTGTGGTTCACAATACATCTCGTCTGTCGATCCTCAATTCGCGGCGAGATTTACGGTCACTCCTTCCGGCATCTCGTCGGGGCTCCTTACGCCAGTCGTGATCTCGGATAACGACGGAACCAGGTACTACTTTCCAGGATTTGACAATCAGGAGCTACCAGCTTACATCGAAGATCGAAATGGCAATACGATCACATTGTCCCCCGAACCCGCCGGCTACACCGGCCCAATCACTGTCACCGACACAGTCGGTCGGACAGTCCTCTCATCCAGCGGATTCGGTAGCGGAACGACCACACTAACAACGCCAGACCAGCAATACAGCGTCGTTTGGAGTTCAAACTCGGCATCGTATACGATTCCATCGACTTTAATTAAGAACAACATTCCGCCAGGCGACACATCTCACGCTTGCGCTCCGATTGACACGAGCGTCAATGCCGATGGCAATGTCATCAGTTCGGTCTCACTTCCAAACACTCAGAAATATAAGTTTTACTACGGCACGAATCCGAATTCCGCCTACAACAATCCCTACGGTCTTCTTAGCGAGATCGACTCTCCGTCTGGCGGCTGGGTAAAGTACACTTGGAAACTCAGCGACAATCCGAATCAGCCGGTCATTTACGACGCCATTTGCACTCCTGGAGTATCCGGGTGCAGGCCGCTAGCAAACGCTTGCCAAGCTGAGTATCAATCGCCTGTCATCGCAACCCGGACCGTGGGTTTCGGCGGAACATCGCCGGACGAGGTCGACTCGTTTGTCTATAACACCGTGTGGAACACATCCGGAACTATTCTCGGGTGGGATTCCAAGTCGACCAGTATTACAACCACTGACAAAATTCGCAATCAGAGCAAACTGACACACCATACTTATGGGTCGGTAGCTGGTACCAGTAGCCCGTATGTCGAGTATCAGGTCGCCCAAGAAATCCCAGTCGAAACGCAGATTCAGTCTTACGATTGGGGAAACACGACTTCGCCAGTTCGTACGGTTAACAAGACATGGCAGAATCAATACCTTCTGACAAGTGCGCAGACCGTGCTCAACGACGCTAGCAATCTGTCCTCGAATATCGTCTATTCGTACGGCGCGAACAGTCAACTCCAAGAGCTAGACGAATACGACTACGGAGTAACCGCGCTCTCGCGCAAAACGATTACAAATCACCAAAGCTTTACCGCGAATTCGTTGTTAGAAGGGCGAATCGTTGACAAGCCCTGCCAAACCGTCGTTTACGACGGCAGCGGCACGCGCGTTTCCGAAACAGACTATTTTTACGACAACGGATCCGTATCGACGCCTTGCGGTACGGCAGGAACTCCGGTAGTCGCGGCTGTCAGCGGGCTACTTGCCAGCACACACGATGAAACGAACTACGGCGTCAGTTCTCTGATTGCGAGGGGCAACCTCACGCAAGAGACGCGGTGGTCGAACAGCGGGTCGTCACCAACCACGACGTATACCTACGACGAAACGGGACAGGTTCTCAGTAAAAATGACCCGTGTGGGAACGTGGCATGCAGTGACATGACCGGCACGAGCCACACCACCACATTTTCCTATGCTGACAGCTACGATAGCCCTCCGAGTTGGAATACCAATACGTACCTGACCCAGGTAACGAACCCGCTAGGCCAGATCTCCAAATTTAAATACGCCTATTCGGATGCGCAGCTCCTTCAGTCACAGGATCAAAACGACATTAACGCTTCGCTCGCGGGTACGACTTATACCTACAACGACTCCTTGCGCCGTCCAACTGAAGTTGACTACTCCGACGGCGGCAAGACGACGATTTCCTACAATGACACGCCGTCAACTCCTACCATCACGACATCGAATCTGATGAATACCTCAGGTCAGTATGTGACCACCGTCACGACATTCGATGGGATGAACCACATCGTTCAGACGGAGCTTACCAGCGACCCGGATGGGGCAACATACACGGCGAAAAGTTATGACGGGTTGGGCGAACTCTACAACTCGTGGAATCCAACGCGCTGCTCGCCTCCCACGACGAATTGTGGGACCGAGTCAACATGGGGATCCACAACGTACACGTACGATGGGCTTGGCCGCTCGATAAAGGTGACCCACCCCGACGGAACGTTCTCGACCACCACGTATCTGGGGCGCGCAACCGATGTGGTAGATGAAGGCAATGGCACGTATAACGGTGAACGCATCTCTCAAGTTGACGCTTTCGGGCACATGACCTACGTATGCGAGGTGACGAGTTCCCCGCAACTCGGATCCGGTGGCACGCCTGCCGCTTGCGGCCTCGACATCAACAAGACTGGGTTCCTCACCACCTACAACTACGATATTCTCGACAATCTTTTGAGCGTGGCGCAGGGCAGTATGGGCCAGCGTACGTTTGCTTACGATAGTTTGTCGCGACTGCTGTGCGCGGCCAACCCGGAGACCGGTGGAACCGCTACTTGCCCCAGTCCCGACAACGGTACCTACACTGCGGGCACGACCCGGTATTCTTATGACGCCAACGGCAACGTCGCTTCACGCCTGCGACCTGCACCGAACCAGACTAACGGCACCGTCACCGTTGCTACCAGTTATCTGTACGATGTACTCAACCGGCTGACCGAGGGGTCCTACTCTGACGGTGTGACTCCCACGGCTCTGTTTGGGTACGACCAAACCAGCATCACCATGGGCACGCAACAATTCAACATAACGAACAGCATCGGACGGTTGAGCTGGGAATGCACGATTTCAGGCGGCGGTTGTCCCACCATGAATGCCTTCAGTTACGATCCGCTGGGCCGAATCGGCCAGTTGTGGACGAGTTGGCAGCACGTGAGTGGGATCAACATTGTTCTGACCTATGACTACGATCTGCTCGGGGACGAAGCGGATTACTATATGGGCACCGTTCCTCGCGGTTCCACCGAACTCGTTTCCACTTATAGTGGAGCGGGCAGGCTAACGAGCTATACCACACCCACCTTAGTTGACGCCACCAACCCGGCAAACTTGCTGACTGGTGTTCATTACGATCCGTTCGGGCACGTAATCTCTGGCACTCTGGCGAATGGGCTCTCCCAGTCATCGGCCTTTGATCCGCGCAGCCGAGTGACCGCCATGGCCGTCGGCACCACCTGCTCAAGTGGTAACTGCTCGACAAACAAATATCGGTTTACCACCAGCTACGCTCCGAACAGTGACATTCTGTCCTCCACCGACACGGTGAACGGAAATTGGACATACACCTATGACAGTCTGAACCGTCTGAGTACAGCTGTCGCTAACAACGGACAGGGTTGCAGTTGGGACTATGACCGTTACGGCAACCGCTGGCACCAGAACACGCACAGCGGAAACTGCACCGCGCCGCAGTATAGTTTCTCCGGAAACAACAACCGCCTGGACGGCTATAGCTACGACGTTGCCGGGAACCTGCTCAATGACGGCTCCCACAACTACCTGTACGACGCCGAGAACCGAATCGTTTCCGTGGATGGCGGAGCAACCACCTACGTGTACGACGCCGAGGGTCGCAGGTTTTCCAAGACGACCCCCAGCAACACTGTGGCCACCGTCTATGACCGCGAAGGACGCCCACTCGTACGGAGTAATTTTGCTCCGGGAGAACTCTATGCGGCGGGAATGCACCTGGGCACCTATGTCGTAAACTCAGGCCATACTGATACGATCTTCTACTACGATCACAGCGACTGGCTTGGGACAGAGCGAGCGCGAACCGACCTTACCGGTACTCCTTGCGAGACGATCACCAGCCTGCCCTTCGGTGACAACCAAACCATCACCAGTACCTGTGGCGACCTCAGCCCGCTGCACTTCACCGGCAAAGAACGAGATGCCGAATCCAACCTCGACAATTTTGGGGCTAGATACTTCACCTCAGCGATGGGTCGATTCATGACTCCGGATTGGGCGGCCAGACCGACGGCCGTGCCTTACGCCGTTTTCGGCGACCCGCAATCACTCAACCTCTACGCCTACGTTCGCAATGACCCCGTGACGGTTGCCGACGCAGATGGTCATACCCTTTGGAAAGGAAATCCAAGCGCCGACCGGGAGTGTCGGGACGACCTTGGGTGTGTCTCCCCGTGTGCAGTCGCGCAAATTCTGAAGACGGCGCTACAAGACGAGAGCACAAGGGTAACTTTGGCGGCGCAGAATACGTACAAGAGCAAAGACGCCGCGGCGTCAGCCGCTGTCGAGGATATGCGTAAGCGCGAAAACGGCTACAAGTGGGAATACGGGGCTCGCATACACAAAAATGGAAAAACCTATACTTATGGTCCGGTCGTGACCGACAAAAGCGGCACTGGTGTCAATCTACCAGGCGTTCAGAAGGACGACGTTGGCGACGTTCACACGCACAACTACGGGGTTGGCGATGACGCTCATGCGAACTCAATTGAGTACCCAGACAAAGCGTCAACCGTCACGGACAAGGCAGCCGTCCAGAAATTGAATTCAGGTGCCAAGATTGATTACGACTCTTACGTAGGGGCACCGAACGGCAACCTGCTGAAATTTACGCCCAATCCGAGCGCGCCCGATGGATGGGGTGATACCAGGGTCGTGGAACGCGGCGTTGCCCCAGACCCAAGTCCACCACAGTAGAGCTGGAAAGGAGTTACGACGATGATTGTTCGTTTGCTGCTAGCGTGGGCAGTTCTGTTCAGTTTGCTTGCCTACAGCTACGGTTCTGATCAGAAGCTAGCCAAGCCCTCCCTGCCCGCGCAGGGAGTAGTGCCTGACGAGGCTACCGCTGTAAAGATCGCTGAGGCAGTGTTCCCGCCCGTTTTTGGACAGGAGGAAGTCTCGAAGTTCAGCCCGTACCACGCAACGCTGAAGGAAGGGGTGTGGACTGTTTACGGCACGCTCAAGCCAAACGCTCGCGGGGGCACGCCTATGATGACAATCCAAAAGAGTGATGGGAAGATCACGGAACTGTGGCACTCACAGTGAAAGGAGTTGAAGAAGGGTAGGCGCAAAATCAGGACAAAGCCAGGGCCGAGCAGAAGTTGAAGTTTAAGACCCTCAAAGGGGGACCGCACTCAAAGACCTGGGTAGGCCAATGGCAGCTATCCGACAAATCGAAGAAGGGCGGGTGGATTGTACAAACAGTGGTTAACCTCGATGCAGCAGGAAAGCAAACCCAGCCCCAGTTCTGGGAGGCATGGGAGGTAAAGCCGAACTCTCAATACACGAAATACTATCCTGACCCGGAAGACGACACATTTTCAGGATTTCCCAGCGGCCACACAGCCCAAGCGGAAGCAAGATTCTACGAAGGATTGACCCTACCTAGTTCGTTCAAGGCAAACAATCCAGATACTCCTTCAGGCATCCTTCCGTCCACGACTGTGAATCCGAACCTCCCTACAGCCAATGCAACTGACCTGCTCCCCTCTTTCCGCACAAAACTAAGTATGATTTTTGCGGAAGAAAAGGGGAAGAAGGTATGTCGAAGAGCAGGCACACGGAAGCGCAGATGATCGGGGCACTGAAGCAAGTGGAGGCAGGGCGGAAAGTGGAAGACGTAGCGCGAGAGGCGGGAGTATCTAAGCACACGCTCTACGCCTGGAAGGCGAAGTACGGCGGCATGGATGTAAGCCAGGCACAGGAGGCGAAGCAGTTGCGTGACGAGAACACGAAACTGCGGAAGCTGGTGGCGGATCTGAGTCTGGACAAGGAAGCGCTGCAGTCGGTGATCCGAAAAAACGGCTGGAGCTCGTAGCCTTGAAGGCGGCTATCGAGCAAGTGCGCGCGGAGTATGCCTTCAGCCAGCGGCGGGCGTGCGGCCTGATGACGATGGCGGTGTCGAGCTATCGCTACCAGACGAGGCGCAGTGATGAACCGCTACGAACGCGGCTAGTGGAGCTGGCGCGAGAGAAGCCGCGCTTTGGGTATCGGCGGCTGCATGTGTTGCTCGGCCGTTCGGGAGAACATGTGAATCACAAGCGAGTACATCGGGTGTATCGGGCGGCGGGGTTGATGATCCGGAGGAAGAAGCGGAAACACTGCGTGCGCGAGGGAAAGCCGCTGCTGGCACGGACTGCGGCGAACCAGGAATGGGCGTTGGATTTCCTGCACGATGCGGTGGAGTGCGGACGGGCGATCCGGGTGCTGAGTGTGGTGGATGCGTACACGCGGGAGTGTTTGGCTTTGGAAGTGGACACGAGTTTCGCCAGTCGGAGAGTGACGCGAGTACTGGAGGGGATCGTGGCCGAGCGCGGACAGCCGAAAGCAATTCGCTGCGACAACGGGCCGGAGCTGACGAGCCGGCATTTTCTGGCGTGGTGTGTAGAGCGACAGATCGAGTTGGTGCACATCCAGCCGGGGAAGCCGGCGCAGAACGCGCACGTGGAGAGTTTCCATGGACGGCTGCGAGAAGAGTGTTTGACCGTGAGTTGGTTTCAGAACTTGTTCGATGCGCGGCGGAAGATCGCGGCGTGGCGGATCGAGTACAACGAAGATCGTCCGCACAGCAGTTTGGGATACCGCACGCCGAAAGAGTTTGCAGCGGCGCAGGCAGCGAGCCTCTACACAGCTGAGCGAGAGGCAAGGGACTCAAACGCCGTCCCTTGCCCCTCGCGCTCCCCCATCCCGGCTCAAACCGGAGATGGAACGGAAGAAAGTTGTCGTATTCTTACGTGAACGAAAGCAGGGGGCAGGTCACTCCTTGGTATGAAATCTCGCTTACATGGCAACAGCTTGGTGTCCTTCCGAGAACGCTGGAAGGACGTACTCACTGAATGGCGAGGAATCTACTACATTTTCGATACCTCTGATGGGAAGGGCTACGTCGGGTCTTCCTACGGACACGAAAACCTGCTAGGTAGATGGATGAACTATGCTTTGTCGGGTTGACCTGCCCCCTGCTTTCGTTCACGTAAGAATACGACAACTTTCTTCCGTTCCATCTCCGGTTTGAGCCGGGATGGGGGAGCGCGAGGGGCAAGGGACGGCGTTTGAGTCCCTTGCCTCTCGCTCAGCTGTGTAGAAGCTTGCTGCCTGCGCCGCCGCAAACTCTTTCGGCGTTCGGTATCCCAAGCTGCTGTGCGGACGCTCTTCGTTGTACTCGATCCGCCACGCCGCGATCTTCCGCCGCGCATCGAACAAGTTCTGAAACCAGCTCACGGTCAAACACTCTTCTCGCAGCCGTCCGTGGAAACTCTCGACGCGCGCGTTCTGCGTCGGCTTCCCCGGCTGAATGTGCACCAACTCGATCTGTCGTTCCACGCACCACGCCAGAAAATGCCGGCTCGTCAGCTCCGGCCCGTTGTCGCAGCGGATCGCTTGCGGCTGCCCGCGCTCGGCCACGATCGCCTCCAACACTCGCGTCACTCTCCGACTGGCGAAGCTCGTGTCCACTTCCAAAGCCAAACACTCCCGCGTGTACGCATCCACCACGCTCAGCACCCGGATCGCCCGTCCGCACTCCACCGCATCGTGCACAAAATCCAGCGCCCATTCCTGGTTCGCCGCAGTCCGCGCCAGCAGCGGCTTTCCCTCGCGCACGCAATGCTTCCGCTTCTTCCGCCGGATCATCAATCCCGCCTCCCGATACACCCGATGCACTCGCTTGTGGTTCACATGCTCTCCCGAGCGGCCCAGCAAAACATGCAGCCGCCGATACCCGAAGCGCGGCTTCTCCCGCGCCAACTCCACCAGCCGCGTTCGCAGCGGCTCATCGGTGCGCCTCCTCTGGTAGCGATAGCTCGATACCGCCATCGTCATCAGGCCGCACGCCCGCCGCTGGCTGAAGGCATACTCCCCGCGCACTTGCTCGACAGCCGCCTTCAGGGCTACGAGCTCCAGCCGTTTTTTCGGATCACCGACTGCAGCGCTTCCTTGTCCAGACTCAGATCCGCCACCAGCTTCCGCAGCTTCGTGTTCTCGTCACGCAGTTGCTTCGCTTCCTGCGCCTGGCTCACGTCCATGCCGCCGTACTTCGCCTTCCAGGCGTAGAGCGTGTGCTTCGATACCCCCACCTCTCGCGCCACGTCTTCCACTTTCCGCCCTGCCTCCACTTGCTTCAGCGCCCCGATCATCTGCGCTTCCGTGTGCCTGCTCTTCGACATACCTTCTTCCCCTTTCCTTCGCACAAATCATACTCAGCTTTGTGCGGAAAGAGGGGAGCAGGTCAGGGTCATGGTGGGAATCGTCGGCTGAGAAAGCGCGATCCAAAACATTTCGTATTCACGATTCTGGAGAGAGTTTCCCCAGACATGAAGCCCGAGGATATTATCCGGCTCGAAAGCACATGGAAGGAACGCCTACACACCCGCGAAGGTTTTGGCCTTAATGACAACTGAAGTGCTTTGCCGTGATGTAAGGATTAGGGTCCATGCGAAATAGTGACGAAGAAGGAGGTGTTCGATGTCTTCATATTGGCCCGAGATTAAAGACACCAACACAGCGAAAGATGCGGTACATGGAGCGGCTGCGGTGAGTGTATTCATTGCGGCAATAACTGGGTTGCTAGCCATCCTGAGTTTGGTCTACAAGAAACCCATATTGGGCCTCGATGGGCTGGCCTTGGTTGACGCGGGTCTGTTCGCCCTCATCGCTTGGAGGATTTACAAGATGTCCCGCACATGGGCAGTCATCGGTTTAGTGCTCTACCTTCTTGAATCCGGCGAGAGACTGGTCAGCCATCCAAGTGCTGCTGTCGGGGTTATGACAATCATTTTCATCCTCGCCTTCATCGGAGGCATCAGGGGAGCGTTCGCTTTTCACAGGTATAACAAACAGGAAATCCAGCCGTCGCAGGTGGCACCGCCTTTGTTCAAGTGACGAAAGGCAGGGCGATCACTCTCATTGGCTTCTTGCACTGCGGTTTTGGAAGGGGCCTCGCACCCGCGAGGAACACCGCAAACGGACATGCGTCCCCGCGAACTAGGAAGGGTGGTCAACAGGTCAACAGGTCAACAAGGGGTCTGGGGGTCGATTTTGCCCAACTTATTCCCGAGAGTGATGCTTGCTCACCGCGACGCACTGCCATTGACCATCTTCGCCCCGCAGAAGCCACAGTAGTTCTTGGCGGTCCGCACTCCTAAGTCATCCATGCGAAATGAGTGCCAATAAATCCTGAACAGCGCATGGCGAACGCCGCAGGTGATGCAGTACTCATTCCAAGTGGCCTGAGTCCTGTAGTGCCAGCACGTGACGAACATCAGCGCGGGACATCGCGGAGGGACCGCTGAATCGTGTCCATTGGGGCATCGCCCTTCGCCCAGTTCGGGATCAGCTATAAGCGGAGCCGTGGTTTCGATTGCTCCTGATCTCACTTTGTCCTCCGCCTGCTCCCGTCCGACTCTGCGGCATGATTGGCTATCTTCTCAGCGGTCAGCCCGTCGGTAGGAAGCGAAAGAACGACACCCGGCCCATCCAAGTCGTCCGTGAAATACACCTCGAAATAGCACAAGCCATCCCGAACTCCGCGAAAGACCACATCGGCGTTCATGCAACCGCACATGGCGAGGCGGCTCTGCCGTTGCTCCGGTGTCTCATCGCTCCAAATGTTTGCCATTGGGTTTCCTTTGCGAATCGTCGTCGCCGCATCTGCCTGTTAGGCGTTCCACCGTGGCGCATTAACGCTCGGTTGGCGTGATTCGTGCGAGGACGAACCCGCTCTTGATGCTCGGTTAATGATACGGGAAGTCGGTGCATTTGCCCAGCATACCCATGGGAACGAGTCGAAGAGTGTAATCGCTGTTTGCGTCAACTGTCGCGTCAGAGTGGACTATACTGAGGCCGCTCAGGCGGACAAAAAGGAAGGACCTACCATGAAGAGGTTATCAATACTGTTGTTGTGCTCCTGTGCGTTCGGGCAAAGCGCCCCAATTCCACCTGCTGAGCAGAAGGTTCCCAATCAGGATTTTGAGCTTGCTGTTGGCACGAACGGCCATCCTGTCGGGAACATCGAGATTCTCAGCGATACTCGGGGCGTGGATTTCGGTCCGTACTTGAACCGCATTTTACCAACGATCCGACAGAATTGGTTCCGCCTGATTCCAGCATCTGCCGAAATGTGGAAGGGAAAGCTGGCGATTGAGTTTGCTATCACAAAGCAAGGTAAACTGGCGGACATGCGGCTGGTCGCTACTTCCGGCGATTTAGCCCTCGATCGCCCGGCATGGAGCAGCATTACCGCGTCGAATCCGTTTCCGCCGCTCCCCGGCGATTTTACCGGACCTTATCTCGCCCTGCGCTTCCGCTTCTCTTACAACCCTGATAAGAGCGACCTCGCTCCAAATCGCCCCACACCAGGTATAGCGGTCAAAGCATCTTCGGCACCCGCCGACCTGCAAGTTCCGCTTGGAGGGCCGGTAGTAACTTTAGAAAACTCAATTGCTTGTCGAGGCAACAGTAATGATGTGGTGGGCTGCGTTACACCTCCCCGGCAGACTCGCACTCTCGAGCCTAAGTACCCGGAAAAGGAGCAGCAAGCACGTCATCAAGGGATGGTTACGTTGAAGCTCGTTGTTGGTTCCGATGGCGTACCAACCGACATCCGCGTCGCGCAAACATTGAGCCCCGATTTTGACAAAGCAGCAATTGATGCAGTGAGACAGTGGAAATTCGCTCCCGCAACCAAGGATGGAAAACCCGTGGCTGTAGAGATCGCCTTAGAAGTAGAATTCCATCTTACTCATTGACCTACTGTGATGTGATTGTTGGCGAAATATCGCCATGTCGCTCATTGACCTTGCCTCCCCCGGTTTCCTGTCAAAACGTGTAATGGCCTGTTTTGAACAACTGGCCGGGAAAATTCCAAGGGCCTGTCGCAGGGATGAGGTGTGCCCTGCCGAGCGGATCGCTGAGAATTTTCCCCAGTGAAATCAGACGAGCATGAAGTGCCACGGGAGGCCGCGCCTATCGGGGCAAAATTGAGCACGCGTTCTCCCAGACCAAGAAGGCTCGTGGTTTAAGGGGTATGCCTCCGGGTCGAAGTCTGCCAGAGAATTTGCTGTGCTGGCGGTTCAAGGAGAGTTCAGCACTACGCTCTCTAAGGTTATGCGTGACGCAAGAGCGTAGCCTTCGCCACACCAGTAGCTGCCGCGATCCGACTCCACGACAATCCCTGAGCGCGGAGACGCTGAACCTTCGCCGTGGGGATGTTCACCGTGGGACGACCAAGCCTCTTGCCTTTAGCGCGAGCGTTGCGTAGGCCAGCCCTGACACGTTCCTGAATTAGCGCACGCTCGAACTCGGCCATTGCGCCAATCACATGGAACATGAGACGGCCTGAAGGTGTTGTCAGGTCGAGATTGTCGCGCAGAGACACAAACTGCACGCCCAACGCCTCGAACTCGGCGATGGCAGTCACCAGATGTTTCAGCGAACGCGCAAACCGATCCAACTTCCAGACCAGCAGAATGTCTAATGTGCGGCTCCGCGCTCCGGTCATCAACAGATCGAGTTCGGGCCTACGATCCTTGGAGCCAGAGACTCCGCGATCCACGAACTCACCAGCGACGGTCCACCCTCGGGCCTGCGCGAAAGCACGGAGTTCACGCAGTTGCAACTCAGGGTCTTGATGCCCGTTGTGGGTGCTGACGCGAGCGTACAACGCAACTCGTTTGACTGGCGTAGTCGGTCCAAAAACCCCCTTACTCGAAGGCTTCTGAACCGTTGATTCCAGAGACTGTGAAAGTATCGTTTTCATAGGTCCGAATATATATGATTATGGACCGCTGCGGGAATGGCCCAGTCGGGGGATCAAGCGGGAGGTAAAGGGCGTTTGGAAAGCACTCAGCGGGTCAATGAGTGAAATGGCGATGTTACGCCAATCATGCATTGGCCTACGTGCTAGTCGGAAGTCCTCCGAAGCCACCACCGCAGGATCAACAAGGTTTCGCAGCAAACAACTAAAACACAGAGCGCGGCAGCATACCGAAGGTTTCCCCGGATCGAACTAACCAGAGCGGAGATGCCGAAGGCTATGGCCATAAAAAACCCGAAGGCAGCGCCCATTCGGGCCCGCAACCCGATGTCTTGATGACCGCTCAGCAGAAGCACGCCCGAGGCCAGCAATTGGCCACCTACCGATTCCCATCCCGTTACTGCGATAGCCATACCGTTAGTTCCTCGCGCTTCGCAAAGTTAGAACATCTCAGCTAGAAGGCTTGGACGAGTAGAACGGTGTACAGACCGAGCGCAACTCGTGCTCTTCGTCCTTTCTCAAGAACCTGATGTCGAGATGTTCATGAGATCCAAACATCTTCCCGAAAATATCCGCCACCTTGGGCAATAGCGATGGGACTTCTTCTGCGGGGAAGCACTTCAAGCAAAGAGTGACGTGAATGCCCGATCCGTCGCCATGCTCGACACGAGCCAAGTACGCACCCTCGACCTTCGGCTCGACACGAAAGAGTTCTACGAAGCTACCTTTGAGATCGCGCTCCGCTGGGCCATCCTGCTCGCCTGTGAATCTGACGATACGTGGCGTTAGTCGCTGCGGAGATCGAGAGGAGTTTTTGTTGAACCAGCCCATCGTGACTCCACTAAATCGGTGTGTGCCAGTCCGCAATTATAGGGGAGCGTCAACTGACGAAAGCAGGCCATTACACGTTTTGACCCCTATCCGGCGCACTCCGCACGACCCCTCCCATTGGCCTAGTGCAACATCGCTGCCCAGACCAACGGCCAGCCGATTGCCCGGAATAACCCTCGTAAAACGCCGCAGGGCGTGCTGGCAGGCCGGGGTGAGCACAGAGTTGGCTTCGCTACCTATTCGCTCCTACAGCGGCTTCCTAATGCGCGGAATGGGGCGTCTAGCAAGGGTTCTGCCGTGGTATTCAGTTCCGTGGTCGGCGCGGCGGTTCGGAAACCTTGGTGTACCCGTGCGGATGCCACGCTCATTCTTTGCAACGACTTACCTTCGCCATGCCTTCGCTATGTCATTGAAACGATTACGTTGAGCCGTTTGCAGTGCCTTCGCTGGGCCGGGAGCCACGCGGGTGCCATGGGAACGGAATGATGCATCGGAGCGGGGAAGAACCAAGGCGAAGGAAATGCGTAGATGATTGCAGGGAAAAGACTTGGGAGCGGAGGCATAGCGAATCACCATATCAAAAGGCCGAAATGGCAGAGCGAAGGCTTAGCGAAAGCATTTTCAACAAGTTAGATAGTTTTCTACCATTTCGCCTGAACTTGGCAATCGCATGGTGAAAGTACAGCATTTAGCTCGAAAGGTACAAGTTCAGAGCATGGGTGACGGCACGGCGACGGCGTGGCCGATGCCGTGGCGGCTGCTCTGCTCTGCTCTGCTCTGCTCTCCTGTCTCTTCTCTCCCTCGTGGCGTTCCGAATCAGGGCGGCAGATTCGGCCAGCACAGTGTACGGCTCCGCCAATGCGTGGGAGGGATGCGGAGGAAACGGAAGAGCGATGCTGGGGCACTGCGTGGTTGCTGTCCGCTTACTCAGCCCAGGGCGATAGGCGGGACGCAGCGGCGTACAGCTTACAGCCAAGCCAGCCCATGGCGAATGCTTGGGAACGCCTTGGACTCTCATCATTAGCGGGCTTCGACGTAACTTTCGGCCTGAGGCAGAGTAGCGTCCAGCAAATCTAGCAGTGATTGCGCCCCTCCTTCGTGCAACTCGCAGAATGCCCTCTCCATGGGTGTCCAGCTATCTGTCATTTCATCTGTATCTTTGCCGAAACCGCTCGGGAATCGAAGGTTCCTTCGCTCTAGCTGCCGCAATCTCGGCGTGGCCTATTCTCAGCATGGCGTCGATCAGCTTCTTGAGCCGTATCACTGCAATGCCTTGGAGTTTCCGTTGCATTGACCGAACCATCACGCTGGATTCTGCCGTGATGACAACTATCCGTTGCGTCGGACTCATCCGGCGAATTGCCAGCGCCAGATCGACACCGTTCAAACCGCGATGGCGATACCCAGTTACGACGATGTCATACGGGCCGCCCTTGCGACATTGCTGAAGAGCCTTGTTGCCAGTGGACTCCAGTTCGATGTCGAAGTTCCAGTAGGAAGCGGTGAGTGGCTTCACCGCCGGATCGCCTGCGACCAACAGCATTTTCAACTGTGGCTTGATGGCGGATTCCACCAGCTTCACCAACTGCTCCCGCGCAGACGGAGTCGGCAGCATTGGAATCTTGAAACGGTGCCGAATGGATTGCGCTTCGGCTGCACATGCCGAGACCACTGCGATTGCTTGCGACGGATTTGCCTCACGAATGCGCTTGACGATTTCGATCCCGTCCGCGCCGGGATGCTGGATGTCTGTCAGGACGAGATCGTAGTGACCACGCTTGCGATAGAACCGCATGGCCTCATCGCCATTCAATGCTGGCTCGATCTGCCACCCAGTTTCTGAAAGGTAGGTTGCGAAGATTTCCTGAAGCCCTTCTTCGTCATTTACCAAGAGGAGCGTCTTCATCGAGAAACTGGTCCCACAGACCTGAGACAGTTGTGCAGATTCTTGTGCTTCTGCAGTGGTCGAGTCATTGCTTCACCTCCTGCAACAAGCTGTTGACGAAGCTCTGGGTGTCTTTTGTGTCGGCCTTGCGTGCCGCTACGGTTCCTAGAAAGTTCCTCACGATCCTCTTACCCTCCGCTTCCTCCTTCTCTTTGCGTTTCTTGGCGTAAGCCAGTCGCGCACGCTCTGCATCTTTCTTCTTGAACTCTTCCACGTTCTTGGCAAGGTCCAGTGGCTCCAACTTCTGAAGCGGGGACAGGTCTATGGTGTATTTCAAATATCTGCCGTGTCGTTCGGCTTTTATCTCTTCAATTTCCCTCAGTACATCCATGAGGTAGGTTGGGTTCTTTAACCTCACCCAGCCGAGGACTGTAACGGTCCTCTTCTTCACTTCTCGTCCCTCGATGTCTCGGGTGTCTTCTTTTCCACGGAACAGTCCATCCGTGAGCTTCGTGAGCACGATTAACTTTGTGCCTCGGTACTTTGCTGGTCCGTTATGCTTGACCAGTTGCTTTGCTGCTGCGTAATTCATTGTGTTTCGATCCTTTCGGTTTGGTTCGGTGAATATGTAGTAAAAAGGGGGTGACGCGGAACAGGGGGTGGGGTTCCCACACATTCCTGCCCCGTTTGTAGCAGCAAACGACCATAGCGGTTCCCAAGGAAGCTTGGCGAGCTAAGGTAAAACCTTTGCTTGGCAAGATGTTTGGCAAGTGCAAGGCTCGTTCGCAATTTTGGATGCAAAATGCGATTGCCCTGCTATCAAGGGCAAAGAGTCTAAACATAGAGCCACGGAAAGGCCCTGTTTATGCACTATCCACAAACAGTCTCCACTGGATTCCAAGTTTTCCTCCACTGGATTCCGTAATGGATACAAACTGCCTCTTCCGTGGAGAAAAGAGGTGTCCATGTTAACTCCAGTGCGTAGACCAGCACTCAGGCAAACCATTCGTACACAAGAGGCAGTGGACCTACGCGGTGGAGCGTCGCTGGCTTGGTGACTGCCACGCTTCAGTGTTGCGTTTGTTCTGCGTAGGGCTGCTTAATCAGCGCACGAAAATCTCGACGCGCCGACGCGGTTCTTTCACGCTGTAACTGTATCTTCGCTGCCACCATCAAACCAAGGGTACGGATGTAATCACCGCACGAGCCGCACTGTATGGTGCCGTCTGACAGGAGGTGCAGGCTGGAAGCGGTGACAGTGGGTGCAGGACAGCAGCGGTCCGAGGCTGCGTACATCACCTCTGCCAAGGTGCCATGCAATGAGTGGGGTGCCATGCGTCCATGGTCACGCCGTGGGAGCCTCAACACAAGATTACCGACGGGTTGTGAGCGAACGACCTCAGCCGCAGGCCGCAGGAGAATCGCAGCAGCGCAACGCGCACGCTGGGCGAAGTTGATTAAGAGCAAGACCGCGTAAACAGTCCTCGCTGAATCTATGGAGTCTGCTTCTTACTCGGGGTGGTGGGGTTGTCTTCTTGAGGTCTTCGGCCATCTTGGGGAGCACGTACACCGCGTGCAGCAAGTTTTCGACAATATCCATGACCGCGTTGACCTCATCGGTCTTTGGTGCGTGTCCTCGGTGAGCAGCGGCGCTGCCAACATCGAGTGCCGCAGCCAGAACCTCTCGGTTGCGCGAACTGATGACACCCAGACCTTCAAGTTTCTTCAGTTTCGCATCGAAGGTGCCGACATCTCCCACCTTGTCCACCATAAGCATATCAATCAACGTTCTCGCTCCCATCATTGGCAGTCGATGGTTGTTGGCATCGAGCGACTGATATACCTCTCCCATTACCGACCGCATCTCGTCTGGCAACGTTTCCGCAAACTGCCATGAGGGCGGATGCCTCGACACAGGTGGAGGGAAGTATTGAATGGTTACTTGTGCAGGCGCAAAGTCATGGAACGAACTGCGGCGCAGAGTGACGTGTCCACGTCCACAACACTGAAGGGTATCGGATTCTATCGTCCACCGAAGTGTCGGACCATCTTCTAACTCTTCCAAATCCCGCTCCACCACTTGGTGCAGAAGCGCATGGCGGGTCTTCTGGCGACAATCGTTGCAGTGGATTCTCTCGATAGTGGTCTCTGTTGAATCGTCCGCCATGCCGTGTATTGTAACGCTCTCTGATTTGTTAGCGTCCCTAGTCTAGTAAAGGAGCCGATGGTAGACTGCGTTGGTTGTTCAGGGACGAACCTCGGGAGAAGCCAATGGATTATTTCAAAGGCGTTAAGAAGTTGATGCAGAAAGAACGCGCACAACACCTTCGTGAAATCGCAAAGCTGGATGCCGCGCTCGCGGCGCTGGGCCACGGTGTGGCAACACCCAAACGAACGATCTCAGCCGCAGGCCGCAAGGAGATCAGCGATGCTCAGAAGGCTCGCTGGGCTAAGACGAAGCGTTAAAAGAACCGAGGCGAGAAGGCAGCACTTTTATGATGGAAGATGCTCCACACATCATCGTGAGAGCGTTTGAACGGTTGATATTGTTTCCGCTCGACTTGTGCATACTGGTGGCTGGCATTATCTCTCTCTTAGGAAGAGCATGGCTCTTCGGGTCATTCCTTCTGTTGGTTTCACTCCTCCTTGGTGGTGTTGGACAAGCACTTCCACACAGGAGGAAGCAGACAGCGCGGCAACTCTACTCACAAACTGTAGGCGAACGCTTTGGTGACATCTCTCGTGAAGAGAGCATGGGCTTGGCGAAGGCTGTCATGTTGACTGGTTTTCTGGTTGGCTTGACGACTGGTGCTGTAGCTCTGCATCGTGATTTGCCGTGGTACTGGGTGTTGGGCTACGTGGTTGGAGGTGGGGTCGGGTTTCCATTGGCTGCAATACTCTTCTGCTTCGCGTGGTCTTGGGCCATGGAAAAGGTATACGGTCAGCCACGCAGTTCCTGAACAATGTGATATGGAGAAGGAAGGACAATCCGAGGTTCACAGCGTCGATAGGGAGGGTGAGAAGAAGTGTGTTGACGCAGTGATTCTTGCCGAGGCGCTGTTGGACTACGCGCTCAAGTCTGCTGGCCCTGAACTGAAACGCAACTTCAGCCCTCACTATCTCGATGAACTCTTGTTCTTCAAGGTGTTCACTGTCGATTATTTTCTTGGGTTGAAATCGGTCAACAATCCCATCTTTACATCTGTCAGACAACACTACAACGAGGAAATCGAGACAGGCTGCGCTGGCAACAGCAAACTGCACGCCTTCCGCGACACGGTGTTTGAGCGTTTTGAGACGTATTCCGAAGCCTGCAACGAAGATAACCTTACGCCGAGGGAGTACAAAGGGAAGCGTCTTGTGTTCTGGGAACTTGGGAAAGCATTCTGCCGCCTCGCATCAGATGTTCAACCGTGGCCTCCCAGCGCCGTCGAAGTGTCGCTACAAGCGAACTTGTTCCTCGGAGAGTTGAAACGTCTTTCGGACTTTCTGGAGCGGTACGAGGTGACCTCACCATGATGAGGCTTGAATAACTGATGAGAGAACGAGGGCTAGAAAACCTCTAGAACATCCGAACATCTGCTCATCTCTTGTCGTTTTCATGTGAGGATGTTTCAGAATGGGTGGACGTGAAAGCGCCGAAGTTCTTCGCAAGCGTCAACTGCGGTGGAGGGAACAAAACCGCAAGGCGTGGCGACAGCTTCGCGCTGGGCAGAAGCGTCGCTACTACGCGCAGTCTAAACGGAACAATCGACGTAAGGGAAAGCGTTGGACGCCCATGGAAGACGCTCGGATCACCGCCAAGGATCGTATGCCTGACCGAAAGCTGAGTAAAGCCATGGGCCGTTCGATGCAGGCAATCCAGCGGCGAAGGTCAAGCCTGCCTTGTGGACAACACCGCTGAGACCGTTGAGATTCCGCAGGGCTCGGGTTTTGAGTGTGCCAAGCTCATTGACCTTGGGAACGCAGTTTTGAACGCTACCTGCCCAGGCGAGGCCATACCCCGTCAAGGTACCGTAATGCCCGCATTTTGGAGCACGCTCGAAAGTTCCATTTTGTATGGATGGCCGTCTGGTGCTATCTCACCCGTGAGGCGCACTGTGTGAAATGCTCGGTCAATTAAGCCCTCCCATTGGAGTTGTGGCTGACCTTTTTGAGGAGGAGGCGTGAACATGCTAGTGCTTGGAACAAACACGTTGTTTTGGCTATGTCCGGTTTTTGAGTCATACTCAATATCCGTCTTGAGCCATCGGTCATGGTAGAGGTTAAAGAACCAATTGAAATCCTGGGTAGCCGAGCCTTGCGTATGCCATGTCAAAGTTTTGAGGGACATAAGCTTGATAAAACAGTCCCGAGCAAACAGCGCACAAATGTCGTAGTGCTCTTGCTCATGATCGAGTAGGAATTGCGCTGTTGTAGCGGACGCTTGGGCGATCTGCGGTTGCACCCAGCTTCTCTGTGGATCAAAAACAACTGTAACAGTCACCTGATCAACAACGGAAAAATCAGTGGTGCCTTGTTGAAAGCGGGGCGGGCTAACCGTAAAGTTCATAGCGGTTTGAGCGGCGAAAGTAGAGTTAGCAGGTCGTACCGGACCTTGGTAGTCGGCCCAAGTGAGCGTTCTCAGCAGGTTGACCAGTTGTGATGGCACGGCTGCCCTCCTTTCATGGAAAGCTCTTTAGTCTCCAGAAACCGGCGGAATTATACACCGAGTTGCCGTCGCCAGAATGTGGTCGCTAGCGATCTCTGATGCCGTTAGTGAAGAATCAGAGATGCCAGTTTGTCCACAGTTGAGCGTACGCTTTGCTCCGTGGGTTGAACGTATTGTTCCTGAGCCATGTCCGGCTTCGTGGTGGCGTAGGATGGTCTGGGCGCATTTCCGGGCGTCCACAGCAGTTCCCGTAGTCTGAAAAGTGTAGGCAAACTGTAGGCAGCGCAACTGTCTATAGCGTAGTTTGGTGATGTTGGAACCCCAGCAGAAGCCTTGTAGGATACGGTTTTAAAGGGTTTGGCTAGAAAATTGCTTATAGGCCACACGGAATCCTAAGTCTGGTGCGTCTGCCAATTCCGCCACTCTCGCGCTGTGCGAATTTTAGTTTACTTCGTTTGAGGGCAGCGGGGAAGGTGACGGATGACCCACGCGCGAGATCCACGCGGTCTAGCGCGTCAGTTCCGTGATCTGCACGTGGTACGGTTCCAGAAGCTCCCCCGTAGCATGATCCACGCTGGCGAGGGCGATCTGATATCCCACCTCCGCTTGCAGGAGTGTCTGCTCGGCCGTCGCTTCCTCGGTCTGCGCCTCCAGCACGAGGAAGATAGTTCCCTGGCCGAGTTCATATTTGCGCTGCTCTGCAGCCGTATTTTTCTTGGAGAGGTCAAGTGCCTCCTTGCCGGCAGCGATGCTCAACTTGGCCTGCTCGAGCTGGTTGACGGCATTCTTTACGTCGAGCATGACTTGTTCGCGGGTCGTGCGCTCATTGTAGAGATCGGAGCGTCGCGAGACGAACGCGCTGCCGAGTTCCGCTTGAGCCGCCCGGTTCCGGATGGGCAAGGTCAGCGACAGCTGCGCCTGATAAGTCGCGTAATTGAAACCGAGCGCCTGATTCAGAGAAGAGTTGGAAATCCGCTGATTCTGTGTGTTGAACCCCGCGCCGCCCACTCCATTACCGGCATAGCCGCCAGTCAGATCGAGTTCTGGTTTGAGATGGTTATGCGCCAGGCGGATGCGGGTATCGTCGTTGGCCAGCGCGGCTCGCGTGGCTTCGAGTTCCGGACGCTTCGTCAGCGCCGCCTGCAACGCGGTCGCTGCATCGATGGTGCGCAGATCGCCCTCGGGCTCCGGCTTTTCCGTCAGTTCAAGATCCAGAGCCTCGTAGAGCGGATCCTGGTCGGCGCCGATCGTCATGCGCAAAGAGTCTTCTGTTTCTCGCAGCGAATACTCGCTCTGAATCACCTGTACCCGGCGCGATGCCACTTGCGATTCTGACCGGTAGATATCCAGCGGCGGAAGAGCGCCGAGTTCCAGCGCGCGCTTGTCACGCTTATAGGAAGCCTCGGCGGCATCGAGGGAACGCTTGGCCACCTCGAGATTCCCCCGCGCCTCGACCACCGACCAATATTGATTGACCGCGGTCAAAATGCTGCTGCTCACGTTGGCGGCGAAATTGGCTCGCGACTGCTCCAGGTTGCGCCGGGCGATGACCAGCGGCGCCTGGTTCGCAAAAAGCCATCCGTTGCGAAGCAATGGCTGCGTGAACTGGAAATTCACCAGCGAATTCACGTAAGGGTCAAAACTGCCGGCGGGCAGGCCGATCGAGTTGAAAGAATTGCGGCTGCTGCTCAGTCCTGCTTGCACATTGGTTCCGGTTTCGAACGTCTGCGAATAGTTGACCTGCCCCGAGCGTGTGATGTTCTTCGACGCCAGCGCCAGGCTCGTTCCCACGAAGGCGATGCCCGGCGGAGAAGTTGAGTTATTGGAGTTGTAAGAGCTGGTCAGGACTGGATCGAACGGCGAGTGCGCTCCCAGCAATGAGAACTTGGAAAAGTCCACCGCCGTCTCCTCGATGCGCACGACGCTGTTGTTCGCGAGGGTGAGCACGACCGCATCGCGCAAGCTCAGGCGCAGCTTGCCGTCTTGTACATAGTCGTGCAGGTGCTCGGGCGCTCCGAGTCTGTCGGAGCGGACTTGCGGCGTGGCCATGTCGCGGTAGGCCTCGCCCTTTTGCGCCCAGCCCGGCAGAGCTAACAACATTGTGAGCAGCAGAATGAAGAACGGAAGCGGGCGAGAAAAGAGCGCTAGCCGAGATTGTGTCATTCCTCTATTCCTCCAACGTTTGATGGGCTTCGTGCCGTGAAGCGTGCAGATGGCCGCGCCTACTCCCAACGGATGGCTTCGACCGGATCCAGACGCGCGGCTTTGACTGCAGGGTAAATTCCGAAAACCAGGCCGACGCTAATCGAGACAATGAATGCCAGCAGGATCGAACTCAGCGTCACGATCGTCGACCATCCTGCCAGCCATGCGATGAGGCGCGACATGAGGAACCCGAACATGATGCCGAAACTTCCGCCGACAAAAGAGATCAGCGTGGCTTCGACAACGAACTGGCGAATGATGTCGGATTGTCGGGCGCCCACGGCGCGGCGTACGCCAATTTCGCGCGTGCGTTCGAGAATGCTGGCCAGCATGATGTTCATGATGCCGATGCCGCCCACGAGCAGGGAAATGGAGGCAATCGCAACCATGACCGTGTTGAACAGGCGCTCCGTCCGTTTCTGTTCGGCAAGCAATTCGGCGGGGACGATCACGCTGAAATCGCCGGCCGAATGATGCGATGAATCCAGAATGGCTCGCACTACTTGGGCGATTGACGCCATGTCCGCGCTGTCGCGGATATTCAGATAGATGCCGTCAATCTCATCGCGCACGTCGCTGTAATTATCTTCCAGGCGCAGGATCGCCGAGTTCAGCGGGACGTACATGATGTTGTTGAGATCCTGCGTGGGCACGCCCGCGACTTCGGTCTGGGAACTTAGTTGTGGCGAGGCGACACCGATCACGCGGAACCAGGTTTCGTTGGCCTTCACATATTGGCCGATGGGATCGGCGGAACCGAACAGGCTCGACCGGGCGGCCGCGCCCAGCACGACGACGGGCGCGGCGTGGGTCTCTTCGTCTTCGCTGAAGAACCTGCCTTGCAACACGTGCAGGCCTGCGATCTTTAGATAATCCGGATTGACTCCGTAGACGGTCGGCGGATCCTGCTGCGACTTTGGAATCGTTTTGGAGGGCGTCAGGCGTTTTCTGGGGGTGGCTGCGACGATGTCGTTCACATCATCGCGAATCACGCGATAGTCCTGGAAGGACAGTCCCTGAGAGAGCTTGCGAACTTTTTGATGAGCTTGCCATTCCGTGGTTTCTTTGGCTTCCACGATCAGGTTGTGGACACCCATCTGTTCGATGAGCGCCATGACTTTCTGGCGCGCGCCGGCGCCGATCGACAGCATCGAGACTACGGCCGCGACGCCGAAGATCATTCCGAGCATGGTCAGCAGAGAACGCAGGCGGTGCAGCAGCAGGTTCTGCAGGCCCAGCTGCAGGTCGGGCAGCCACTGTTGGTAGCCGTGCAACAGTCGAGCGGGCGCGGTCGATGCGGCGGTCGCCATTAGAGCGAGCCTCCGCCGCCGGGCGATGACGCGCCGGTAGTCGTGACTTTTCTGGGAGCGGTGGGATCGATGAGCGCGATCTCAGTGCCGGCGCCGATGCCATCGATGGCAGCGCGGCTTTCGTTCTCGGCCACGATCTTAATTTCGTGCGGGTTGAATGTATTGCCGTTGCGTATATAAATCAGACGCTTGTTTTCTTTTAGAAACAAAGCCTGGCGGGGCACGTAGAGCACGTCTTTTCGCGGGTCGCTGTTGATGTAAAGGTGAGCGGTCAGGCCCGGCCGCATGCGCGGGTCGGTGGTGGCGAGCGTAATCGTGACCTCAAATTTTGTGCTGGTATCGTCCTCCCAGAACATGCGCGTGTTGCTGCCGCCGACGGTCTTGACCGTGCCGTGAAACTTCGTCTCGGGAAATGCGTCGAGCTGGAAGTCGACCGACTGGCCTTCTTTTACATTGTTGCGATCGAGTTCTCCAACCTTGGCCACCAGCTCCAGCCCATTGGGATCGATGACCTGCCCGACGGTTCTGCCGGGCTCAACCTGGTCGCCCTCGTGATACTCGGGGAACGTCATGCCGGGGAAGCAGCAAAATCCGCCCATTGCCCCCTGGTTTTTTTCCAGCGCGACCAGGCCATCCATGGGAGATGCCAAGCGCATTTTGTCGATATTGCCCTGGGCCTGGTCCATGGCCAGCTTGGCCTTATTGCGTTTTTCTTCGGCGAGCGAGATTGTGGCTCGATTCGATGCGCTGCGCGACTTGACGTCCTGCTCCAGTTCCGCAAGCACACGCTTGGCCTGGTCAAGGGCAAGATCATTTTTGCGGGCGTCGATGGTGCTGACCAACTCATTTTTCTGCACATCCAGTTCTGCGCGGCGCACGTCGAAGCGGGCCTTGAGCAGCGCGACTTTGTCCTGGGCCGTCACGACCGCTGCATCGGCTTCGGCCTTGGTGATTTCTTGCTCGGCCTGCAGAAGCTCAGAGCGATTTTGGTCGAGCTTAAAATGCTGCTCGCTAGGATCAAATTCCATCACCAGTTCGCCCTTCTTGACGGACTCTCCAGTGTGCAGCAAGTGCGTGAGTTGCAGCGCCCCTCCGCCAATCGGCGGCGCAGTCAGCATCTCCGAGTGGCTGGCGCGCAGTTCGCCGGTGACGAACACCTTCATGTCCAGATCACCGCGCTTCACGACCCCTGTCGGAACCTGATCGCCCGCGGTTGCCGGCGAGGCGCGGCGCACGGCCGCCACAACACCGACCGTGGCGCACAGCACGACGGCTACTACGGCCCACGTGATGGCACGCCTGCTTCTCATATTTTGCTAACCCCGTGCTACCCCTTGAGTGCGTCTACTCCTTCACCGAAGGATCTTTCAGCGCGACTTGCTCTCCTGCGTTCAGGCCCTTGGCGACCAAAATCCTGTCGCCGCTTTTTCTGCCCACTTCGATGTCGCGTTCCTCGAACTCGGTTCCTCGCCAGACGTACGCTACATTCTGTCCTGACTTTTGAAACATCGCCTGCGCCGGGATAGTGACGGCGTTGGGCACGCGGTCGACGATTACCGTCACCTGCCCTGAAAGGCCGGGCTTGAAGCGGGCATCCGTCTGATCGAGAACGATCTCAAGAATAAAGTTGCGGGTAATCGGCCAGCCGCTGGAAAAATCCATGCTGGCGATGGCGCCGATCTGCGCGACGTGACCGGTGAATTGCCGGTCTGGAATGGAGTTCAACTGAACCGTAACAGGCTGATTGGCGGCGAGACGGCCGCGCTCGGTCTCATCGACGCGCGCTGAAATTCGCAGCGTCGTTGCGTCGGGCAATATGGCGATCGCGGCTCCCGGCCAGGCGCGATCTCCGGGCCGGTACGGGGCATCACTGGAGCCAGTCCAATGCTGTAGAAGACTAATGGTTCCCGCCGACGGCGCGCGCAAGGTCATTTGTCCCAGAGAGCTTTCTGCGCGCGCTACATCGAACTTTGCCTTCTTGCTGGCCTCCACGGTGCTTTCGATGGTGGCCTTGTTGAGACTCTGGTCCGACTTCTGCTTGGTCTGCGCTTCGCGCAGCTTTTGCTCGGCGTCGGCCAGTTTGAGCTTGGCCTCTTCGCCTTCAATCTTGGAGACGATTTCCTGTTTGCTAGCCTCCAGCTTGGCCGATTCCACGTCGTAGCGAGCTTTCAGCACCGCGGTCGTGTCTTCTTCTTCGGCCAGGCGAGCCTGGGCGCGGGCCTGTTCGATTCCAGCCTCGGCAGATTTGAGCGCGGACTTGTCCTGCGCCAGATCCTGCTCCGTTTTCGTCTTATCGAACTCGACGATCATGTCACCCGGCTTCACAACCGTGCCTTCGGCCGCAACCTTGATGATCTGCAGGTCTCCCGCTTCCGATGGTGCGCTGATCGTGACCGACTTCAGCGCTTTCACTTCGCCGCGAAACTGCAGCGAGTCAAGAAATTCTCCGCGTTTCACTTCGTATGTGGGAACGGTGGGCGTTCGCTTTCCGAGGCGAACTGCTCCGAGCACGACTCCGCTTCCAGCCAGCACCAGAATCACGATGGCCATGACCTTACTTCGCACGGATAGCTGGCGGAAGCGTTTGATCATTACGAGCCACTCCCAGGTTTGTGCTCGCTGCTTTGAGGAGTACCGTTTTCAGGGCCCGATGCGGCGCTGCGGTTTGCCAAATCTACGTCGACCGCGGCGGAAAGATCGGGCATCAATTTGGGGTCGCTACCCTGGATGGCCACAATCACTACAAAGGCGCGCACCTTGTTTGAAAAGTCTCCGCCTTCGCCGATGGGAGCCATCTGATCGAGCTTGCCGGGGAACACCATCTCCGGATACGCATCCAGCCGGACCTTCGCGGTTTGACCTACTTGCAGGCTCGGGAAGTCCTGTTGGTTGGCCATCACGCGCACCTGCATCGCCGAGGGATTCACGACCTGCATAAAGGGCTGACCGGGACGTACCTGGTCGCCCTCCTGCACCTCGCCCATCGTGCCCTGCTTCCATACGGTGTTGAGCACGACGACGCCGTCGAGGGGCGAATGGATCTGCATCAGGTCGGCGTTGGCCTGGGCGTGCATCATGGTCTGCTGGGTGCGATCGCGCTGAATTTCGAGAATGCGGATCGCGGCCTGCGCCGCTTTGCGCTTCAGGTCAAAAGTTTCGCGCAGCTGGTCGTAAGTGGCTTTGGCCTCGTCGAGATTCTCCTGATTTTTTTCCGCGTCGATGCGCGAGACGATTTCGGCCTTCTGGATTTCCAGTTGCGCTTTGCTCAAAGCGTCCTCGGCCGCCTTCAGTTCGGTGTCATCCTTGGCGCGCGCGGCACTTTCTTTTGCCTGCTCCTCAGCGACCTGATCGACGAGTTTTTCGTAATCGGCTTGCTTGTCGACGAAGTCGCGCATCTGCGCCTGCCGGTCAAACTCCACCAGCGGGTCGCCTTTCTTCACGCGGGTTCCCGAGGGCGTGAGATGAACAATGGTAAGGGTCGGAACTGATTGGCCCGCCAGCTGGGGCGCGAGAATAGCGCGGGATTGCACCGCCTCGGTGGTTCCTTTGAGGCGCAAGACTTGACCGGAAGCAAGAGAGGACGAATGCGCCGAGGTCGCGGCCGTGGGAGTCTTGCTCCACATCGCCACAAGCAGAACCGCAATGGCAAACGCAAGCATCACCGCAGCCGCGGCGATCAGAACCGTTCGGCCGCGCAGCCACCCTGGGCGCTGGCTGGCGCTGTCATCATCGCCATCGTGCCTGGGCGGCGCTTGTGTTGGTTCCGGTGGAACTCCCGGCTGCTCTGACTTGGACTCAGAGTCCGGAGCTACTGCCGGAGGGGACGAGTGCATAAGTGAAATACTCCCGCCGTAGGAATCGGGTTGCACGGCAAAAGTTGCCTGCCGTTTCGGGTGCTTCTTAAGTTATCTGAGTGAGCGCCTGTTTCCAAGCTCTTTTAAGATCGCGTTCTTAGATCGTGGAAGACGGTGCGTTCTTGCGGCCGTTTTTTTCTGCGACCGGAACTACGATTCTGAACGACATTATAAAACGGGGGTCCGGCAGGAAACGGACGAAGATGGAATCTCCCGCCGCATAACTTCAACAACACTGGACCTGAGCGCCCACGACCCGGCGTCGGGGCTCAGCGTCGTGGTTGCGTAACACTCGCGCGAGCACGGCGGAGGGCGCGGCAGGATGACGCTATCGCGCTTCCTTATTGAACTTCGTTCAGTTTTTGGTAGATCACCATCGCGACCAGCACCAGGAGAAACACCCCGGAACCGATGCTGAATACCCACATGGGAACCGTCAGCCGGTTCACTTTGACCAACAATTCTGTCTGCTCTTCCTGCATGTGCGAATTGTTGTCGTCGAGAAACAGTTGGTCATCTTCATGCATTGTGAGCGTGCTTTTGTAGATCAGGAGGACGATCAGACCGATCGCGAACAATCCGAATACTCCCCCAACGATTTCAATTGGCGTCATAAGCCACCTCGGCAGATTCCAAGCGCAGCGGCATTCCACTTCATGGTGGGGCACGCAGAACCCCGCATCCAGTTCCGGGGAAGGCCTTAACGCCCCGATTATAGCCCCGTTTGCCAGCCATGAGCACTGAATAAATACCTTTGTTCCGAACCTGTTACGGGAGCGGGAAGAATGCGACTTCCGGAAGGGCGGCGCATCCAAATGGCGTAGTAGAGAGAGTTTCGCCCCATGGGGTTACCAGGTCAAACCCTCTTGTAGCGCAACCAACATTTGTTATAATCAAACAGCCTTTAAAGCCAAGGAGATACCAATGGCCACCACTACTGTCCCTGGAGTGACTACACCGGAAGTTACCACGAAGGCCGCGCCCGTCACTCTTACCGCCAACGCTGTCACCAAGGTGAAAGAGATCATGGGCCAGCAGAATCCCGTACCCGCCGGACTGCGCATTGGAGTCGTGGGCGGCGGATGCTCTGGTTTCTCTTATTCCATGCAGTTTGAAAACGGCGCCGGAATGATGGACAAGACGTTCGACATGGGCGGACTGAAGGTGTTCGTTGATGCGACTTCGGTCATGTATCTGAACGGCTGCATCGTGGATTATGTCGAGACGCTCGAAGGCGCGGGCTTCAAGTTCGAAAATCCGAATGTGAAGAGCACTTGCGGTTGCGGATCGTCTTTTAGCGTGTAAGGTTTAGCGTGTAACCTGGGCGCGAGAAAAATTCTGAAAGTGAAACGGCCTCATCGTTCGCGATGAGGCCGTTTTTAATTTCGTGACTTTATTGCAGAAAGGTCTATTGCTGCTGCGGCGGGCTGCTCGGCGGGGGATTTGGCTGACTGAACCCTCCACTCGACGGCGAGTTGGAATTGTTCCCAAACCCTGAGCCAGACGAAGATGAACCGAACCCGTTGTTGTTACCGAAACTGCTGTTCCCGAAGCCGCTGTTGCTGCCCGGTTGTCCGTTGCTGCCGTTGCTGCCATTCTGGCCGTTGAGATTCGGTGCGCCCGGCTGGCCGAATGTGGCCAGTTGCGGCTGGTAGGGCGTCGTGATCAGGCGTCCCTGGTCTTGCGCCGGATCGTAAACGAACGCCCAGTCTTTATATTTTTTCTTGTGATTGAATTCGCGGATGGTCGAGTCTTTGGTGGTAGTAGCGCTGGCAACCCCCACAATCGGCCCGCCGATGATTTGGCCGGAACCGATCTGATTGCTCCCCGAGCCACTCCCGGTGGTTGACGGATTCGACGCGTCCCCCGTACCCGTCACGGAGGTCTGCGACCCCTGCTGCGAGGGATCGGAGCTGGTCTGCGCATTCTGACCAAACGTGGAATTGGAATTCGTAAGCCCGGTGCCGCTGCCGCCGAATCCGGAAGTCGGCGAAGAGCCGACGGCTCCGGCCGGAGTCGCGCCCGGAATCACACCACCGCCCATCGCGCTGAGCGTCATCTGCACTTCGCCGAAATGCAGCAGCTTGAAATCGGCGCACTTTGATTCCTTGCAGTTCAATGGATCTTTGTAGCGCTTGCGCAGGAAACGCTGGCGGTTGGTGTTCTCCAGATCCTCGATCTTCACCGGATAGCGACCGAACTTCTTGTAGTAAGCGCGGATGGCCCGCGAATACTGCACTCCGCGATGAATCATCTCTTCTTCGCGATCACGCTTGATGTCGAAGGCGATGGTGGGAACGATTGCGGCTGCAAAAATGGCCAGCAACGCTATCGAAAGCAGCAACGTGAGCATGATGTAGCCGCCGTCGCCCTGGGAACTTCGCCGCTCTGGTGAACTGAAACGCATCGTAAGTGTTAACCCTGTGTCAGCGGGATATTCTGTGGCGGACCGCTGTACACCATGTCCTGAATCGAAACCGAGGTTGGCGTGATGTGGACGACTTTGTAGCGCCGGTCCACGATCTCGCCTTCGCCCGCGACAAAGACATCGTCACCATTCTTCAGAAAAATCTTCTTTTCCCCCACGGTAGTGGCGAAGCCGTAAAACCTTAGCGGAATGGGCGGCGGTGCTCCTGGCTGCGGCGGGACGAAGATTGAGCCACTTCCTGCCGGACCTCCGTTTTGCGGGCGGTCGGTGCGTACGGGAGCGCCCGGCGGCGGGATCACAACATCATCCGCCCGCGAAACAAAAATGTTTCTTCCTGAGCCTTCGTACTCGGTCTGCTCGCTGGCGGCCAACAAATCCAAGCGTAGTGTCGGATCCAGATTCTCTACATGCGGTTTTTTGCTGCCTTTTGCTCCTGCACGTGCCGAGACATGCGTCGCCGCCGGTGGCGGAGCGGCTAACTCCGAGTTCGCAGTTGCCGTCGACGACCCGGTGAACTGGCTGACGGCGTACCCCATGGCAAGAAGCGCCACCACGCCGAGCACGGCGGCCCACATGGTCTGCTTCTTATTTTCGAGTCCGAGCTGCACTACGATGCCGCCTTTAAGTATGTTTGCAGCTTCACGCTCAACTTTACCGGGCCCTGCTGCTGGCCGCCCAGCGTAACGCTGTTGATGATGAAAAACAGCTGATCCCGCTCCAGCGCGTTGATGAATTTCGCCAGTGCAATATAGTTGCCGGCAAAGTCCGCTTCCATTTCGACTGGCTGCAACCCGCCGACTTCTGCATCTTTCACTTTATATTTTACCTGCTCGATCGACACCCCATTGGCGCTGGTGAGTTTGCCGAGTTCGGTCAGAACCTGCGACTCCTGGGTAGGGAAGCGTTTCTTGTAGAAGTCGTCGATCTGATGACCAGCCAGCACGACTTTTTGGGGCAGATCTTTCAGCGGCGCCACCTGGTGCGTCTTGGTGACCAGTTCAGTCTGCAGCGTGTTCAGTTCCTGCTGGCGCGATTCCGCGGAGCCGATGATCGGCGAAAAATAGATCGCGGCCGCCAGCAGGTCGACGCCCGCCATGATTGCCAGCGCCATCTTCAATTTTTTTCGGGTTCGCCGCAAGTCAGGCATCAGGGCTTACTCCGTTTCGGCTTCGCTGGCGTTGCCGGCTTCGGTGCGGCCGCTTTCGGACTCGCTTCTATTTTCGGTTTTACATCCGTCTTGGCCGGTGCCGAGGGGCTGGGCAGTTGCTCAGGAATATAAACTGCTTCCATGTCGAACTGTTCGTTGTCACCGGTGTTGGTTTGCAAGAAATGCTCCGCGGTAACTTCGGTCTGCGCGAAGCGCTTCGATTCTTCCATGCGGCGCGCCAGTTCCAGGGCGCGGTCTCGCGAATCCCCCGCGACTGACATCTTCAATCCGAGGCGGTTGTCCTCATCCAGCTCTGGACTGATCGCGATCAAGTGCACGCGCGGCGGCATTACCTTCTCGAGACTTTCCAGAACGCGCGTCCAGGAAAACGCCTTGCGCTCGATGAGTTCGTTCAGAAACTGCGACTCATCGCGGGTGGTGCGGTTTTGCGGCAGGTTCAGGATGCGCTCGGCTTCGGTGCGTAGCCGGTCGCGGTCGGCAATCATCGCTTCTTTTTCGGCGATGGCCGCGCGATCCCGCCGGGCATTCACCCAGCCCGTGATGTCGAGCGTCAGCAGCACCAGCGTGAGTAGCGCGACTGCGCCCACAGCTGTGCCCCAGCGCATCCAGAACTGCTGCGCATCTTCGTAGGGCTGGCTCGCGAGATTGATGTCAAGACGCATAAAAATCAGGGTCTAGGGATTAGGGATCAGCTGCAAGGGTCTAACTAGCCCCTGGACCCGGATCCCTGGCCCCTACGAAATCAGTGCTCCCACTACTCCGGCCATTCTCCAGCGCGGGACGGCTCCGCCGGGGCTTAATCCCAGTTGCCCCGACGAGACCAGTTCCTGCACGTCGGCGCCGGTCTGCGCGCGCAGCGCTGGTGCGGCACCCCCGGACTCGGGCAGACCGGCAATAAAAATCTGCTCGATGTTGAGATGGTACGTGTCTTGAAAAAATACTACCGACGGGTAAACTTCCTCAGCCAGTTGCTCGCCCGTGATCGTGACCCCACGCGTATTTTCGAGAGTGCGGAATAACTGCAGCTGACTTTCATTCAGGATCGCGATGCTGGTCGTGTGCGCGTCGACTTTTATTATGAGCGTCGGCTTCTTCGCATCGGCCGCGCCCAGGGCCGCCAGCGTGGACGGTAGCACTACGCCCGGACTGAACCCGGCGTCGCGGAACGCGCGCTCGTAATCTTCAATCACGCTGGCCATGGCCACGGCAGCGACCACGCGGACTTCATCTTTGACTTTTTGTGCGTGATAGGAAACTTTCGCTTTGTCCACGTCAAAGGGCAGCGACTTCTTCAGCCGAAACCGCACCACGCCGAGCGCCTCGTCCTGATCGGAAGGCAGAGTATCGAATTCCACCAACATCACGCGCACGGCGGCATCGGGAACGATGGCGATTACATCTTTCGAACGACCGGCAACCGCGCCCAGCGCGGCTTCAATGCCGGCGCGAACGGCATCGTGCTGCCGCAGATTGTTTTCCACCAGGTCGGGAATCACGCTGCCCGGCGCCAGTTCGCGCGCCGCCGAAGCTTCCAGGCCGTCACCTTTGTCGGTGAGGCGCCCGGCGAGCACACGGTCGGCGGCGATTTCGCAGGCCAGCTTGGGCTTGGCTAGATTTGAAGTTGAACTCATTCCCGAGAATGCCCCTGAAAAACCCTTCTCTAAATCAGAACGCGAATCACCCACAAATGCAATAGCTGAAAGGGCACTCAGCCCCTCGACCAACGGTCCGCGCCTTCCGCGCAGAATCCTGGCCCGACAGCAGTGGCTGCAATCGTTTCGGAACTTGTTTACCGCATGGCCTCGATGAAGGTGACCTTGTTGATCTCTTTCAGCGTGGTCATGCCCAGCCGCACTTTGTCGAGTGCGGATTCGCGCAGGAAACGCATGCCTTCTTCCCGTGCGGCGCGCCGGATTTCCGACGTCGGCTTTCTGGCCAGAATCATTTCGCGAATGCGGTCGCTCAAATCGAGCAGTTCGTGAATCGCAGTTCGGCCGCGGAATCCCGTGCCCGCGCATTCGATGCAGCCCGGGCCTTCGTAGAGCGGAACATTGCCCCACTGCGCGGGATCGAGGCCGCTGGCCTCTAGCACGTCTGGTGCGTAATGCACTTCGGTGCGGCACGACTCGCAAATCAAGCGCACCAGGCGCTGCGCCAAGATGCAGTTCAAGGCCGAAACAAAGTTGTAAGGCTCGACGCCCATGTTCAGGAAGCGGCCGATCACGTCGACCACATTGTTGGCGTGCACCGTGGTAAAGACCAGGTGCCCGGTGAGCGCCGATTGGATGGCGATCTGCGCGGTTTCTGCGTCGCGGATTTCGCCGACCATGATTTTGTCGGGATCGTGCCGCAGAATCGAACGCAGGCCGCGGGCGAACGTCAGTCCTTTTTTCTCGTTGACCGGAATCTGGGTGATGCCGCGCAGCTGATATTCGACTGGATCTTCAATGGTGATGATCTTGTCTTCGTCGGTCTTGATCTCGTTGACCGCGGCGTAGAGCGTGGTGGTCTTGCCGCTGCCGGTCGGCCCCGTCACCAGCACCATGCCGTAGGGCTCTTTGATGTAGCGGCGGAAACGGCGCAGGTCGTCTTCGTCAAATCCAACCACGTTTAAAGTGAGGGTGCGGAACTTCTCGCTCATCGACTCTTTGTCGAGCACGCGGAGCACGGCGTCTTCACCGTGAATCGAGGGCATGATCGATACGCGGAAATCAATGGCGCGCCCGTTGTATTTCACGCGGAAGCGGCCGTCCTGAGGCACGCGGCGCTCGGAAATGTCGAGCTCGCTCATGACCTTGATGCGCGAAATTACGGTGGAGTGGTGCTCTTTGCCGATGGGCGGCATGGCCTGCGTAAGCACGCCGTCAATGCGGAATTTGATCACGACCGAGTCGTCACGGGTTTCAATGTGAATGTCGGAAGCGCGCCGCTGCAGCGCGGTGAAAATCGTGGTATCGACTAAACGAATGATCGGGCTGGTGTCGCCCGTGGCCGTGAGCTTGTCGATCGAGAGCGTTTCTTCGGCGCCGGTGTTCTCGTCTTCGCGAATGATCTGGAAACCTTCGCTGGCTTCTTCGAGCACGCGCTGCGACTGCTCAGTCTTGGTGAGAATGTTGTCGATCTGCTTCAGCGTGGAAACTTTGGTGATGATGCGCTGCTTCAAGAGCAGGCTGATTTCGTCGATCATCATCAGCTGGCTGGGATCGGCGATCGCGATGGCGAGTTTGCCGTCCGCGGTTTCTTCGAGCGGTACGAATTTGTAGCGGAACATCAACTCGACTGGAATCTTTTTGAACAGCTCGTGATGCAGTTCAAAGCCTGACAGGTCGACGAATTCGCAGCGGTAGCGCCGTGCGACATCCTGCGCGCGCTCAAGGTCGGTGATGGGATTGCCGGTCGGGCTGATGGGCCCGCCGTTCCCGCCGCCTACGAACAACGATTTTTTGTCGGCTGTTGCCATGCTCTTCCCGCTTACCACAACCCTTGTCATTCCGACCGAAGGGAGGAACCTGCTTTTCTTTCAGTCACCACTCACTTCAATGCACGCCCATGCTGAAGATCGGCAAATACAGCGAAATCAATACTCCGCCCACAAAAATCGCCATGATCATCAGGATGATCGGCTCAATCAGCGCCATCGACGCACCCAGCGCCGTCTGCACGTCTTCCTCATAAAACTCGGCCACGGAATTCAACATGGCCGGCAGCGCTCCGGTGGATTCGCCCACCTCAATCATTTCGACAGCCAGTTCGGGGAAGATTTTCTGTTCTTCCAGGCTGCTCGCCAGTCCCTGGCCCTCGCGTACCCGGATGCCGGCCCGGGCCACTCCTTTTACGATGCGCCGGCTGCTCATCGAAGCGCCCGCGGTTTCCATGGCCGGCACCAGCGGCAAGCCGCCCTGCAGCAGAGTTGCCAGCATGCGCGAAAAGCTCGCCAGCTGATGTTTTAATCTTATGTCCCCCAGCAGCGGAATGCTCAAAATCACGCGGTCGATGCGGTCGGCGCCGCTGTCAGTCTCTTTCCAGCGCCACAGCACAAAGCCCAACACAACTAAGCCCACGAACACAAACGGACCGTACTTCTGCGCGTTCAATCCTACGTTGAGCATGAAGACCGTAATCGCCGGCAGTTTCTGGTCGAGACTGTTGAACAAGTCGGCGAACTTGGGCACGACGTAGGTGAACAGAAACGTCACCATGATCAGGACCACGCTGATGAGCAGCGTGGGATAAATCAGCGACACGAACAGTTTTTTGCGGAACGTCATCGCCAGTCGCTGAAACGTGACGTAGCGGGTCAGCACTTCGTCAATGTTGCCGCTCTTCTCGCCGGCCATCAGCGTCGTTGTATAAATTTTGGGAATGACGCCCTGCGCTGCGAAGGCATCGGAGAGCGACTCTCCGCCCTTCACGCGCTCGCGCACGTTTTCGAGAATCTGCTTGAGTTGCGGGTCTTTCTGGCGCTTGATCAGCAGTTCTAGTGAATTCAGAATGGGCAGCCCGGCACGGATCAACGTAAGGAACTGCTGGTTGAATACCAGAAATGTGCCCTGCTTCAGCTTGCGGCGGCGGCGCAGCGAAACTCCGCCGGTCAGCATTCCCTGGGGCTTGACCCAGTAGACCAGATAGCCCTGCTGCGAGAAGCGGTCGCGCACTTCGGCTTCGGAGTAGCCCTGCTCGATGTGCTGCTGGACGCGCCCGCGATCGTCCGCGATTTTTACTACAAATTCAGCCATTTGCCGACTTTTCTACCCGTTTTCCCGAGTTCCACCCCAGCGCTCAGTTTAACATTCCCGCTTACCATTCTAAGCCGCCGAGCCGTTGCAAACTCGCCTCGGTCGGTACCCAAGTAACCAAGGGCTTGAAGCATCTACGGTTCGAGCCCTTCCACTGTCTCGGTCCCCGCAGGAGGCTTGAACTCAAACCGCGAATCCCCGATGGCGACGTCTTCTATGGTCCCGGCAAAGCGATATTCCGTGGCCGCTCCATCCACTTCCTGGATGACAATGCGGACAATCTGATGGTCGGGCGTGACCTCCAACAGAATCTCGCTTACCCTGTCTTCCAGCGCCTGCGGTACTCCCCGTAGAACCACATCTCCAGCCGTCAGCGGCTCTACATCTGGAGCTAGAGATAATCCCTGTAACTCTTTCTCCAGCTTGGTCTTACCAAGCAAGAAGGCCAGCGGAGATCGTACATCCTCCAGCTTCTTGGCCGCTGTCTTCCGCGCCTGCCGGTCGTCGGGGACGTAAAACCACGCATCTCTACCATCGCTGATAAACAGCTTCTCTCTGGGAGAACGATACTCCCAGCGCATCTTGCCGGGTTTTTTCAGCCAGAGGGTCCCGCTTTCGGTGCGCTCCATCCCTGAGCCGCGGTAGATTTCGGTGAACTCCGCTTGCAATGAGCGCAGGTGGTTGTAATGGGCATCGACTGCCGCCGCCAGAGTTTTAACATCAGCGGCGAAACCGGCGACAGAGACAACTACGGTGATCAGACACCAGACCGCCGCAAAGCGAAGCCAAGGAACTCGCATCTCGATAGCTTTTCACCGGGTACCCGCCCGCGTGTCAACACCCTCGCGCAAACTCGGGAGGGAAACACGAAGCAGGCTCCTACTGGGGAACTCCTGGGACGATTGTAAGCTGTGCCGCTCGAGTTGTCATTTCATGGCGAACATCCGACCGAACTTACCATTGGCTGGTGAAGGCTGAGTATTGCTGCGCCGCGAAGAGTTTTCTCAGGCGCCCGCTCTCAATCAGAACGTGTTCGAGCAAAGGATTGTGATACAGCACGTATGCCGGCCTGGGATGCGCGCGCAGAGTTTGCTCCAGGTTCGCGGCTACCTGGCGCATCCCCGATTCGGGGAATGGGTTGAAGAGGTAGATCACCAGGCGGCCTTCGGGAAGCGAGAAGGTGGTAGCGTCGGCGCAGGTCGCCTCGATTGCGAAACATTTCTGTGATTCGGATTTGTACTGGCGTAAGTTGTCCAGCGCGATTTTGTGCAACGCGGGCAGAAGTTCCACGCCGACGATGCGGCGGAAGGGGTAGTCCGACGCCATCAAGAGAGTACGTCCTTTGCCCGAGCCGAGATCGATGAAAGTGAAGTCGCGGAAGTTGATGGTGGTGTGATCGGTACTCGGCGTTTGCTGCAGGGCGTCGAGCATTTCATGAAACGCTGCCGGATCGGTGGGCTGGTAAGCAGAATGAAACATGCCCAGCAGGCGGTCGCGCCATCCGACTGCGCCGCTCGTCGTGTTCACCCGATAATCCCAGTCGTAGTCGGCGTCGCCGAAGCGTTGGCGCAGGCGCTCTGGAGTGGAGTCGCGCGCGAACTCCCATAGCACGCCGGCGAGGCGGCGCGTCGCGGCGAGCCGGCCTTCGTAGGCGGCCGCGTACTTCCACCATTGCCACGCGGTCTTGAGCGCGCTGATTTTTGGAGGCGAATCCATGCGGGGAGAGCGCTTAAACATGATACTGGGAAAATCAGCGGCCAGCGATCAGGGGTTAGGGGCTGGTCAAAAGTACGGCTGCCAGGAACTGGCCCTGATCCCTAACCCCTGATCACCGCTAGCTGTGGTTGTGGAACTTCGGGGGGCCGGGCTTATATCCCGGAGGCAGACCTTTGGTGATGAAAGGGAAATCGTCCGGGGTCTCGACCAGCACGCGGCCATCCGGCGCCAGCTTGTAGGCGTCGCCGTCGGGATCGACGGGGATGCCTTTCAAATGTGCGGCCGCGACCAGTTCCGTGATGCTCGTGGGAGCGCGCCCGTTCCGCTCGGCGAACTCGGTGACGAGGGCTTCGAGGTGGGTTACGTCTTCATCCACCTGGACCGCGCGCAGGTGTTCGACCGCGTTCTGGCGGATGTTGGATTCGCGGGCGGTTTCGTAGGTGGCGCTCCATAGCATCCGGGCGGTTGTGAAATCGCCGGCGTGCATCGCCATCTGCGCCGCCAGGATTTTCATGAACGGATGTGCGTTGGGAACGTTTGAGCCGCGCTCAAAAACCTCGGACGCTTTGCGGTAGTCCTTGAGTTCGGTGTAGTAGACGAAGCCGAGATTGTAGTAAAGCTGCCAGTTGTCGGGATTGTTCTGGATGCCATACTCCATCAGCTGAATGGCGCGCTCCGGTTGCCCGGCACCGCCCGGCGGCTTGGGAGCCAGGAAGCTGGCGCCGAACTGATATGCGGGTAAGAGATGTGGATCGAGCGTGGTCGTGATTTCCAGCAGAGGCGCGAGTTCATTGTAAGTGTGGGCGTAATCGTAGTGCCGGTGACCGAAATACTGCACGGTGCGCGTCCAGTAGATGCAGGCCATCAGGCCGTCGAAACCCAGGCTGGCGCGCTTGATCATTTTCGGCGAGTTGATATAGAGCACGTCCTCGATGCTGGCTTGCGGACGGAGCCGGTCAATGTGCCGCAGCAGCAGAACGCTGGCTGCCATCGAGATCGCCAGGCTCAGGGCGGCGATGACGGTGGTGCGCTGGCGTGCGGACTTCATCATTAATTTCGCCCCCTGACTATTTGAGGTTCCTGCGCTCGAAGATCAGCACCGCACCACTCAGGGCCATCGTCGTGTAGAACAAGGCGTAGAGCGTGTTCTGCAGGATGAGTTGCGAACTCATGGGCTGCTGGTGTGCGACCGCGCTGATCACGTTCAGCGCCGAGAAGTTGGGCACGAGATAAGCCGCGCCCGTGGCTATCCAGCGTGTGATGCCGTGAGCCATGCCGGCAAATCCGCGCAGGTCGTCGGCGAAACTTCCGATCACGAACAGGGAGAACGCGAACACGGCGGAGAGCAGCGGCGAAGAAAATGATGAGAACAACAAGGCCAGCGAACAGATGACCAGAAATTCGAGGATGATGAAATAGAGCGCCACCAGGATCAGCTCGTCGGGCTTGGAGAACTTGTGAGTCACATAGAGCAGAGCACCGAACACTCCAATGGCCATAAAGAACGTGTTCACCACCAGCGTTCCAGCCAGGCCGAAGAATTTGCCGACAATAAACTCCCAGCGGCGCACGGGTCGCGACAGCACGGTGTATAGTGTGCGCTTCTCGATTTCTTTCGAGACCAGTCCGATGCCGATGAAGATTGCGATGACCACGCCGAAAAGTGACACGGCGGTGAGGCCCAGGTTAATGACCACCAGGCGTTCGATGTCGATAGAAATCTGGCCCACGAAAATGGCGGCGCCCGAAAGCAGCAGAGTGAACGCGATCAGGTTATAGAGCACGCGGTCGCGGACCGCTTCGCGAAACGTGTTGGCGGCGATGTAGGCGATGCGCGGGCTCATACGGCGGTCCCCAGTGTTTTTTCCGCGGCGCTGTCAGAGCTCTGCAACTTCTCGACGAAATATGCTTCCAGCGAAGTGCGCAACGGCGTGAGGGCGATCAGGCGAATGCGCTCGCGGCGCAGGGCGTCAATGGCGGCGTCCTGCTGGCTTTCAGGGATGACGGCGCGGACGGTGTCGCCGGTGATGTGGCATTCCGCGACCAGCGTTTTCATTGAGGCCGGAACCTGCGTGCCTTGCCAGACCACTTCTACTTTGCCCTGAACCGTCGCGGTCAAATCTGCGACGGCTCCCACGCCCCGCAACTCACCTTTGTTGATAATGGCGACGCGGTCGCACAGCGCCTCGGCGTCGGACAGAATGTGAGTCGAAAAAAATACGGTCTTGCCTTCCTGCTTCAGTTGTTCCATCAGATCACGAACTTCGCGGCGGCCCAGCGGGTCGAGACCTGACATAGGTTCGTCGAAGAAAACTAATTTCGGGTTGTGCAGAATCGCCTGCGCGATCCCGGCGCGCTGCAGCATCCCTTTCGAAAACTTGCGCAGTTGTACGCCTTTAATATCGGTGAGGCCGACGCGCTGTAGCACCTCTTCGATGCGGCGCTTGCGGTCTTTGCCGGGAACTCCCGAGAGCTGGCCGTAGTAATCGAGCAGCTCGTGCGCGGTCAGGTAGTCGTAAAAGTAGGGTTGCTCGGGAAGAAAGCCGATCTGCGCTTTCACTTCAGGATCGGTCCAATCGTGGCCCAGGATGCGCGCGGTTCCGGCGGTCGGAAACACCAGCCCCATGAGCATCTTCAGAGTGGTGGTTTTCCCTGCGCCGTTGGGGCCGAGGAAACCGAAAATCTCGCCCTCTTCTACGGTGAGATGCAGCGGCTGCAAGGCCCGCTTGGGGCGCTTGCGCCAGAACCCCACCATGTAGGTCTTTTCCAGTCCAAGGATTTCAATCGCGGCCATTGTGTTTCAGACTTCCGGTAGAAGCTTTCGAAAATATTATAAGCATCGGAGCGCGGTAGGACATCCCTGTGACGGTTACGAGGGTCACAGCGCGAGCGCAGGTCAACCTGACGACGGGAGCTTGCGGAAAAACGAAACCATCCAAGCCGCCGACCGATTCTCAACTTGCGATGAGACTCCGATGCGCTACTGCGTTACCGGAAACGCCAGACAGGGCGCGACGCTGTTCACCGGAAGGTCGCCGGGGTTGCCCATTTTCGAGCGCAGAACGCCATCGTTGGTGGAGCAGTAGTCGTGGTTTCCGGTGGAATTCATCAACACCGGCGCGGCCGCACCTACAAAGGCGGTATTGTTGACGGCGCCGCCGCTCACAATGCCGGTAGCCAGAAAAACGTAGCCGCTCTTGCCGCCGCTGCCAGGAGTCGACCCGGATAGAAAGCTGTCGAGCAGGCATGCTGTGGTGGAAGAAGGAGTGCACGGCGATGCTCCGCCCAGCGCGCCAATGTTGTCGGCGTAGCCGATCGTCGGATAGGCGGTCGTGTAGGTGACCTCAGAGCTTTTGATGGCGCTGATGGATCCCACCGCCGACGCCTCATTGGCGGCCAGCCGCGCCTGAAGCAGGTTGGGGATCGCGATGGCGGCGATGATGAGAATGATCGCCACCACGATGAGCAACTCGATCAGTGAGAATCCCTTTGTTCGACGCATCCGATCTTCCCTTGAAATTCTGGTTGACGTTCGGGCGATGTTGCACTGGGTTAATTTGCAGTTCGAACTCCAATTCCGCAGGCGAGACGGAAACCTTAGTAATCTCTAAGAACTTCGGGAAATCAATGGGTTAGCGGGTGGTAAGCTGAGCCGCAGGGGCAATATTGTAGGTTGGCTGGGCGATTCCTGACAGAAATTGTCAAAGCTGATTGCAAAAAACGCAAGAGCCTTTCCGTGCCAGGGGCTCCATGCGGCCGGGACTAGATGATCTCCAACAAAAAATGAAGGGCAGCGAACCTGAGTTCGCTGCCCTTCGCTGTGTGTACTTGCCTCGCTCAACCTCGCGTTACTGGCGCATTATTGGTTCAGGGGATTGAAGCCCTGGATGCCAGCCTCGGTGTTCGAGCAAGCTCCAGCGGGGTCGACGCGAATGACCGCGTCTTCCTCAGCGCAGAAGCCGCGGATCCCGGTCTGGTTGATCGAAAGCGGAACCGACTTGATGGTATAGCCAACGTTCACGCCTCCGGCCACGGCGCCGGCGCCAGTGGTAAACGAGTAGCCGCTCTTGCCGCCACCAACCGGGTTGCCGTTGTTGGCCAGCACGGAGTCAATCAAGCACGCTGTGGTGGAGCTCGGAACGCAGGCCACGCTCAGAGCGCCGCCCAGGTTCACCAGAGCCGGAGCATATCCAACCGTCGGATAAGCCGTCTGGTAGGTGATTTCTCCCGTGGTGACGGTACGAACCGAAGCAACCGCAGACGACTCATTGGCCGCCATTCGAGCGCGCAGCAAGTTCGGAATCGCGATGGCTGCGATGATCAGGATAATCGCTACTACGATCAGCAGCTCAATCAATGAAAAACCTTTTTGTTTCCGCATCTTTTTCCCCCAACCCTTTTTCTACATCGATTTTTATTAGGTCACGAATGTCTTAGTCGGGACTAATGTTGCACGTGCCTGGCCGAATGCCGCGACTGACAATGGTTCCGGCGGAATGACATTAAGAGCTTTGTTTGCACCGTCGGACGAGAAATGCATGTTAATTCTACCCCTTTCCCACCCCCTGTGCCGCCAAAAGTGGCGCTGGACGGACAATTCACGTCACTCTGCACGAAGAACGCGTTGACGGCGCGCGCTTGCGTTTTTACTGGTATTTAGGCAATGTGACTTGCCAGAGGACCGCAGTTAGAACCCGAGGAAGATAGGCGACGTCGTCCCGAAGGACCGCGTTTTATCCAGCGGGCCGAGGGATCTCCCTGCAACCGTTCCTCGCGGGGAGATCCCTCGTTCCGCCTGAAGAACGGCTTCACTCGGGATGACGCCGATCTATGTGAACCTCATACACAGACTGCACGGTAAGCAAAAAGTAAAAGGGCAGCGAGTGTGAACTCGCTGCCCTTGGCTTATGCCCGCTCCGTGGTGTCGCCAGGAGTGTTACTAGTTCGAGTGTTACTGGTTCGATTATTACTGGTTCAACGGGTTGAAGGTAAGCACGGTCGCTTCCGCGCCCGAGCAGGCTCCAGCCGGGTCGACGCGAATCACTGCATCTTCCTCAGCGCAGAAGCCGCGGATACCAGTCTGGTTGACCGACAACGGAATCGCTTTGATCGTGTAGCCTACGTTGGTGCCGCCCACAACCGTACCGGCGCCACTGGTGAAGGAGTAGCCGCTCTTGCCGCCGCCAGCGGGGTTACCGTTGTTGGCGAGCACTGAGTCGATCAAGCAAGCGGTGGTTGAGCTGGGCACGCAAGCCACGCCCAGGGCGCCGCCCAGGTTCACTAGAGCCGCAGAATATCCAACGGTCGGATACGCGGTCTGGTAGGTGACTTCGCCCGTGGTCACGGTACGAACGGAGGCGACAGCAGACGACTCATTGGCCGCCATGCGAGCGCGCAGCAAGTTAGGAATCGCGATAGCTGCGATGATCAGGATGATTGCCACCACGATCAGCAGTTCGATCAGTGAAAAACCCTTCTGTTGTTTCCGCATCTCTTTTTCTCCCCGAGCTTCTTTGAATTTAAGATCTTTAATCTGGTCACGAATGACTCAGTCGCGATTGTTGTTGCACTTGCCCCGCCAATGCTCCAAACAGCGCTATTCCCTTTTGGGCGGGGGGGGAACCCTGTGTTCTCATCAAGCGCGCACACATTCGTGCTGTAGCGGACGACCCCGAGGTAACCCGTTGGTGCCAAAGTGTGGTCCGGGATTGACAAATATTGACAATTAATGTCAGCGCGATTAAAGACCTACCGGAGCGCGATTTGCTCGCTCCTACCCTTGCATTCCCGGGGGATGATCGCGTTTCAAGAGGATGCCGCTCCTTGGGTCGTACTGGGGGAGCAGAGGTGTAATTGTGAGCAGAGCGATTCGTATCAGGGCATCGCTTCAGCGATGCCGTCAAGGAGCGCCAGAGTTGTAACAGCTTTAGCTGCGTGGCTTGCTCGACAGCGGCTAAAGCCGGTGTGAACGGAAACACCAGAGCGGCGTGCCTGAAGGCCCGCCCCTGATACGAGTCTTGCTCTCGAACTGCAGGCTTGCTGGCTGATAGGAAGAGAAGTTTCGAGGCCGTGATGAGCCAGGAAAAGCAAAAAAGGCAGCGAGCGTGAGCTCGCTGCCTCTGTGGCTATACCCTCCCCCAGGTATTCGCCAAACTGAATTACTGGTTCAAGGGGTTGAAGGTGAGGATGGTCGCTTCGGCGTTCGAGCAAGCTCCAGCCGGGTCGACGCGAACCACTGCATCTTCCTCAGCGCAGAACGCGCGAATACCGGTCTGGTTGATCGAGAGCGGAACCGATACGACCGTGTAACCAGAGTTAACGCCGCCCACAACCGTGCCAGCGCCCGTGGTGAACGAGTAACCGCTCTTGCCGCCGCCAGCGGGGTTACCGTTGTTGGCGAGCACGGAGTCGATCAAGCAAGCCGTGGTGGAGCTGGGAACGCAAGCAACGCCCAGGGCGCCGCCCAAGTTCACCAGAGCCGCAGCATATCCAACGGTCGGATACGCGGTCTGATAGGTGACTTCGCCCGTGGTGACGGTACGAATGGACGCGACAGCAGACGACTCATTAGCCGCCATGCGAGCGCGCAGCAAGTTAGGAATAGCGATAGCTGCAATGATCAGGATGATTGCCACCACGATCAGCAGCTCAATCAGTGAGAAACCCTTCTGTTTCCGCATCTCTAGTTTTCCTCTCGTTTTTGGTCTGTTTAACTGCTGGTCACGGATGACGCAGTCGTTACGATATTTGCACTTGCCTCGCCAAACTGTTAGTTACGTTGGTTTCGGGTACGAGTGCGGGAAGGGCTTTATTTTCATCGGAGGGTAACACTTTCGTTCCCGTCATCCCTTGCCCAAATGCGTACGATGCTGGCAAAATTCGGCGGCCGCGCTGACAATTCGTGTCAGTTTGAACCGCGTCCCGTTCCATTGTGGAACGCACTCGGAGCTCCGGTTTGCATGCAATTCTGTAAGTTCCTGTGCGCGGCAGCGAGCCCGAGAACGGACCGCGTAGAATGCTGGCGATGCTCGCAGTAACGTTCGCAAGTAACATTTCGCAACCACTCATATGGATCGATCGAGAGACGCATTTCAAGTCGATGCCCAGATTGCTCGCGCCTGGACTCTGCCAGCGCATCTCTACACCGGCTCCAGCATTTTGGCTGCCGAAAAAGAAAAAATATTCGCACGAACGTGGCAGGTCGTTGGCCACGCCAGCCAGGTCAAAAATCCTGGCGATTATTTCACCTTCGATTTAATTGGCGAACCGCTCGTCTTCGTGCGCGGCCTCGACGGAACGTTGCGCGGTTTTTATAACGTCTGCCGGCACCGGGCCGGCCCTCCGGCGGAAGGCTGTGGTTCGCGCAAGCTCTTCCGCTGCGGATATCACGGATGGACGTATGGTCTCGACGGCGCCCTGCTCAGCGCGACCGAGATCGAAGGCGTGGAAGGATTCAATCCCGAAGAATTTGCGCTGAAGCCCGTGCAGACCGAGGAATGGTTCAACCTGGTGTTTGTGAATCTCGACCCGGCTGCTCGGCCGCTGCTCGATAGTTTGGGCGAGTTGCCTGCTCAGGCGGAGAAATTTCCATTCGCTCAAATGAAGTTGTTCGAGCGCCGCACCTACGACATGAGGTGCAACTGGAAGACATATGTCGACAACTATCTGGAGGGCTACCATCTGCCCAGCGTGCATCCCGGTCTGAATCGCGAATTAGATTTCAACGCTTATGTGGTTGAACCCCACGCGGTGGGTAGTGAGGGATATGTGCGGCAGTTCAGCCCGATTCGCGGCGCGCAGCCGGGCGATGCCACGCCGCGTCGTTACCCGGATGCGCGCGAAGACTTGACTACTGATTACTTCTGGATTTTCCCCAACTGGATGCTGAACTGCTATCCCGACAACGTCTCGCTGAACATTGTATTGCCAGTCGAGGCCGAGCGCTCGCTGGCGATTTTCGAATGGTATTTGCCGGAGGAGGAACACAGCGCGGCGGCAGCGAAAGCGTCAGTCGAGTTCAGCGACCAGATTCAGATCGAAGACGTCGGCATCTGCGAGACGGTGCAGAAGAATCTGCGATCTCGCAGTTATTCGCGTGGACGGTTCAGCGTGAAGCAGGAAAAAGGCGTGCACGCATTTCACCGCATGTATGCCGAGTGCATGCGCGAGTGATTCACCCGTCACTCGACTACTCAACTTTGTCATTCCGAGCGCCTTGTTTCTGGCGCGAGGAACCTGCTGTTTTCCCGAGGCTGAGTCAACAGCAGGTTCCTCCACTACGCCGTCGCGTTCGCTCCCGCTCCGGTCGGAATGACAATTGTTTTAGTGTGACGCACGATCTTCCCTAGAAATTTTCGGCTTTCAGCAGCATGCAGGTCACGTCGTCGTGCTGGGGAGTGTTGCCGACGAAGAGGTCGAGGTCGTTCATGAGACGCTTGAGCATCTCAGCGGGCTCTGACGATTTTCCGGCTTCGATCGCAGCGAGCAGGCGTGCTTCCCCGAATTCTTCCTGGCGGGCGTTTTCGGCTTCCACCACTCCGTCGGTAAAGATGATGAGCCAGTCGCCGGGCGCCAGCGTGATGGTGGCGGACTCATATTTCGCATCCGGCAGGATGCCGAAGGGAAGGCCGCCCACGTCGAGCCGCTCGATTTGTCCGCTGGCGCGGCGCAGGATGGGATTGTTGTGGCCGGCGTTGATGTAGTCGACAGTGCGCCGGACAGGATCGTATTCCGCCAGAAACGCGGTGGTGAATCGCAATCCGCCCTGGCTGTTGCCGCAGGCGTAGCGATTCATGTTCGCGGCGAGCTCGGGCAGCGCGACCTGCGCGGTGGAAAGTGTCTTGAGACTCGCCTGAAACGTCGCCATGAGCATGGCGGCGGGAATGCTCTTGCCGGCGACGTCGGCGACGGCGAGCACCACCCGGTTGTCGTCATTGCTGCGGCCGGGACGTGGGAAAACGTCGTAATAATCGCCGGCCACGGTGTTGGCGGGCCGCGTGGCGTAGGCGATGGCGAGGCCCGGAATCTGTGGCGGAACACCGGGCAGCAGCCAGGTCTGGATTTCGCGCGCGATCTGCAGGTCGCGTTTCATGACCACGCGGTCGGCGATCTCGAGAATGAGCAGCAGCAGCAAAAGCAGCCCACCCCAGAAATGAAGATCGAATTCGCCGATGTGCACTGCGTGATGCGCGTCCTGATAGTTAAAGCCGCCGCTGGGCAGCACGAGCAGGATTAAAGCCAAGAGCAACAAAACGCGGCGCGCGGGCGAAAGCTTCTCAAACACTGCCCAGAAAAATTCCTTGACGACGTGGAGGTTGCGGCCGCCGTGGGTCAGCCCCTCCGGAGTTTTCGCCTCGACATCTTTCGAGTACAGGCGATAGCTGGTGCGGGCTTCAGACTCGAACTGCGACCAGAGCTGGCTGACCTCAAGCCCATCGGTGACGCGGCGCCAGAACCGGTGCAGGCGAACGCCGAACGTGACGGGCTGGCCGGGTTGTGGTGCAGGAGGGGAAGCGGTGACCATGGGAATCTCGATTATAGAGGACGCCGCCTGCCGCCGAGAACGCCGGGGCCCGGCGCATCTAGAACAGTTTCAACTGCTCGTCGAAGGCCTGCACCGGCCATTTTGTGGCGAAGGAGGAACTTTCCCGGTCAGAGCGCGTCATTTTGTATTTTTCACGCAAACGTTTTACGAGTTGCGAAAGGCGTTCGCCGTAAGCGGTCGGCAGAAAGGCGCGGTCGTGATAGCGCTGGCGATAGTTCTCGGCGAGATGCGGGAAGTTCTGATCGAGGAAGGGAAGAAACACGGCCGCCGAGCACGGTTTCAGAAAAAGCGGATTGGCAAACACGTAGTCGGCGCCGGCCTCGGCGGCGGCGCGGACGACGGCCTCCAGGTCTTTGGGAGAATCGGTGATTCCCGGCACAACCGGCGAACAACTCACACCGACGCGCAGTCCTGCCTGAGCCAACACGCGCACGGCCTCAATGCGAAGATCGGGACGCGGCGCGCGCGGCTCGAGAAGGCGGGCCAGTTCAACGTCGAGCGTCGTGACCGTGATGTGAACCGACAGGCGATTCGCTTTCGCGACATCTTTCAGCAGGTCGAGGTCGCGGACGATCAGGTTCGACTTAGTGACGATGCCAAGTTCGTAACCGCGATGGCGCGCGAACTCTTCCAGAATTCCACGAGTTGCTTCGTAGCGGCGCTCGGCAGGCTGGTAAGGATCGGTGGCGGTGCCGAGTGCGATGGATTCACCGGGCTTTACACGGTGCAGATCGTGGCGCAGCAGTCCCGCCGCGTGCTGCTTAACGTAAATTTTCTGCTCGAATTCCAGTCCATCGCGCATTTCCATGAACTCGTGGGTATAGCGCGCGTAACAATATTTGCAGGCGAACTCGCAGCCACGATAAGGATTGATGGTCCAGGTAAAAGGCATCTGCCGTCCGCTGACGCAGCGGTTCAGCAGCGACTTGGCGGGCAGAGTGAAGTATTCAACATTGTGCCCCTCGCGCAGAGATTCGCCCTCGGACGCCAGTCGGGCAATGCCGACGAGTCGGGGCTTTTCAGGAAGCGGAAGCAGAGGAAGGGAGGACATTTGTTTCGTCTTTTGTTCGCCATCATAAACCGACGGCATCGCCGTGTCAAACAGGCGAACGCAGCAGGGAACGGGAGGGGCTTGGAGCGCAATCTTGCTGGTAAACAGTCTCGAGCATCCAGCTGTTTAGTAGATTCTCGGCACCAACCTAGACGTTCGTCGCGCGTAAGCTTCATACTCGCGACCGAAGAGTACTCGTAAGTGCTTCTCTTCGAGCCGAACCTGGCGGAGAAGTAGCAACGACCACGGCACGATCAGCAACCAACCCACGACACTGGCAAACACAAGGGCTGTCGCAGTCTTTTCGAGGACCGCGCCTGCATAGTATGGGTGCCGAACATGCCGAAACGGACCAGAGTGCATGAGCACGGGCTGAACCTTGCCGCCGGCGAACGCCGTCCTGAGAAAGCGCTTCGTCCACCACATCCACAGCGCGGCGACGACGTAGAGCAGGAGTCCGACTGCTTGAAGGTATGGTCGCTGCAGGGCCGGAGCCAGGTGCCAGTGACCGTAATCCAGAAAGACCGCGAGATCGGCGAGAGTCAGCGCCAAGGCCCAATTGACCCAACCGGGCGCCGATGTACTGCCCCAGCGCTCCCTCCGAAATTCGCTGGAATCCTGCTTCCTCGATGGTTTCAAAACAGAGCGAAGTACACGGACTCCGCGAATCAGGAGATAAAAACCTGAGAAGAGATCTACCCTCGACCACGGCGACGGTCCGTTCCACTGAATGAGGCAAAGTAGTGCCACCACCGGATAGGCGATCTTGAACGGAAGCCACGGAGAGAACCGCCGCGGCGACTCGAGGGTGCCCTGTGTAGCCGTCGCCTTCGCAGACACGTTGGAGTAGTGCGTTTCGATTCGTTGAAGGTACTCCGGAGGCCGGGAAAAATTGTCAAAAGATTGTCACGTTTCAGACGCGACAGAAATACGAAGAGCTTCCGACATCACGGCATGTGAGCGACGACCGCGACATCAAGCTTGGAGTAATACTTCTTCACGTCATTGCGCCCGTATTTGCTGCGGAATTTGTCGACGACTGAGGAGACCTGAGACTGATCGGCCGTGAGAACTGCCTGAAGTTCTGCTCCTGCGCCGCCCGCATCGATACGAATCGTAGGATTCTTGAGGACGTTTTTGTACCACTGCGTATCGGAACCCTTGACCGGCAGGAGGTACAGGTTGTCTTCCTCAAGAACGAACCAGATCGGGAGTGAGATTTTCCGCCCCGATCGTCTTCCAGTCACGGTGATGTTGAGTTCGCTGGACTGTGAGAGGGTTTTTCTCAGCGCGTCGTGTCGTGCGAGCATGTCAACTCCTGTTGTAGAGGACGGTGTGAAGCTCACTGGCGATATTGATCGTCAGTGACGTGCTCCATCCAGTCGACCACCTTGCCGTCTTTCTTTTCCTGAATCGCGATGTGAGTCATCGCGGTGGTCGGCGCGGCTCCATGCCAGTGCTTCTCGCCAGGCGAAAACCAGATTACGTCGCCGGGGCGAATCTCTTCGACCGGTCCGCCTTCACCCTGCGCCCGGCCACAGCCCGCCGTTACGATGAGAGTCTGACCTAGAGGATGGGTGTGCCATGCAGTCCGCGCGCCCGGCTCGAATGTTACGGTGGCACCTTGAACAAACGCCGGATCAGGGGCCTGAAAAAGCGGATCGATTCTTACTATGCCGGTGAACCAGTCCGCGGGACCTTTAGCGGAGGGTTGCGTGCCGACTTGTGTTATGTCCATGGCTGGTTTCCCTCACTTCGCCACTTACATTCAGTTAGCCCTTCAAAGACGCCATGTCGATCGAGAAGCGGTATTTCACGTCCGACTTGAGCAGCCGCTCGTAGGCTTCGTTCACTTTCTGGATGGGGATGACCTCAACGTCGGCAGTGATGTTGTGCTGCCCGCAGAAGTCGAGCATCTCTTGAGTTTCGGCGATGCCGCCGATCATGGATCCGGAGAGGCTGCGGCGGCCCATAATCAACCCGAACGCGCCGATGGCGAGAGGCTTGGGCGGTGCGCCGACGAGAGTGAGGTTGCCGTCGCGGCCGAGCAGGTTGAGATAGGCGTTGACGTCGTGATCGGCAGAGACCGCGTCGAGAATGAAGTGGAAACTTCCGGCGTGTTTCTGCATTTCGTCGGCGTTGCGGGACATGACGACTTCGTGGGCACCGAGGCGGAGTGCGTCTTCTTTTTTGTTTGGCGACGTCGTAAAGACAACTACTTGAGCTCCGAGCGCGCGGGCAAACTTCACGCCCATGTGGCCCAATCCTCCGAGACCGACGATGCCCACTTTCTTGTCTTTGCCGACCTTCGCGTGGCGCATGGGGGAGTAGGTGGTGATTCCTGCGCAAAGCAGCGGCGCGGTTCCAGCTAGGTTCAGATTCGGGGGCACGCGCAGGACAAATCTCTGGTCGACGACGATGCTGTCGGAATATCCGCCGTAGGTGACGCCGCCAAGGTGCTTGTCGGGCGAATTAAAAGTCAGCGTGACGTTGGCGCAGAACTGCTCGAAGCCAACTTTGCACTCGGGGCAGGTGCCGTCGGAGTCGACCATGCAACCGACTGCCGCGAGATCCCCGGGCTTGAACTTGCTGACTGCGGAGCCGACCTTGGTCACACGGCCGACGATCTCATGGCCCGGAACGATGGGATACACCGTGGGCATGAATTCGCTCCACTCATTCCGCACCGAGTGCAGGTCGGAGTGGCAAATGCCGCAGAATAAAATTTCGATCTGCACGTCTTGATCAGTGGGCTCGCGCCTCTGGATCGTGCTTGACGCCATTGGCGATGTCGCGCTGGCGGCGGAATATGCTTTCGCTTTGTACATGAACGTTGACTTTCCTTTCAGAGTCCGGTCATTTTTTCCAGGCGCTCGGGATAGCGAGCACCTTCGACTTTGATATTTGAAGCGGCAGTGTCAATGCTACGGAGATCGTCGGCCGTCAATTCGACGGCCAGCGCGCCGATATTTTCTTCGAGGCGATTAAGTTTCGTCGTACCGGGGATGGGCGCGATCCACGGTTTTTGAGCGAGCAGCCAGGCCAGTGCGATCTGCGCCGGAGTCGCCTTCTTTTGCTTCGCGATGGTGCCGAGCAGGTCAATCAGTGCCTGGTTTGCTTTGAGAGCCTCAGGGGCGAAACGAGGAAGTGTGCTGCGGAAGTCAGTCGTAGCGAAGGTCGTGCCCTCTTTAATCGCTCCGGTCAGGAAGCCTTTGCCAAGCGGGCTGTAGGGCACGAAACCGATTCCGAGTCCTTCGAGCGCCGGGATTATTTCTGCTTCGGGCTTCCTCCACCACAACGAGTATTCGCTCTGCAGCGCGGTGACCGGCTGGACTGCGTGGGCGCGGCGAATCGTTTTCGCGCCGGCCTCGGACAGACCGAAGTGCTTGACCTTGCCGGCTTGAATCAGTTCCTTCACGGCCCCGGCAACATCTTCGATCGGAACGTTCGGGTCAACCCGGTGCTGATAGAGCAGGTCGATGGTCTCGACTTTGAGACGTTTCAGCGAACCCTCGACGGCCTGTTTGACGTGCGCTGGCTGACTGTTCACGCCGGCCGTTCCCGGACGTATTTCGCCGCCGCCCACGTCGAACCCGAACTTGGTGGCGATCACCACCTTGCCTCGAAACGGAGCCAGCGCCTCGCCCACGAGTTCTTCATTCAAGAACGGACCGTAAACTTCGGCAGTATCGAAAAATGTGATGCCGCGATCAACGGCGGCATGAAGAAGATTGGTCATTTCCTTCTTGTCTTTGGGTGGACCGTAAGAAAAGCTCATTCCCATGCAGCCGAGGCCGAGCGCGGAGACTTCAAGATTGCTTTTTCCTAGTTTGCGTTTTTGCATTATTTCGTTCTCTCTAGATTGCTTTGGATGCTTTGACGGGCCGATGCGACACAGTTTCGCTCGGGTGGGCGACGGTCGCTCCCGTTTCTCGGCGTTCCGCTGGTTGTCGTGGCGCAGTTTATTCTTCAGAAGTGTCTAGCGTTCCAGGTTCTTGCGGTCCCAATTCCCCAGGTCAGCGGCTGCGTCGTAGGTGCTCTGCAGGAATTCCAATAGCGCGATTTTCGGCGAGTCGGCAGTGCGCACATCGTCATACATCAGCAGGAACTCTTTTAGTTTCGGATCATAGAAAGCGGCTTGCGGGCGAACTTTGCGCTGCGCGAAGCCCGGCGGTTCCGGGGCAGCGTAGGAATAGAAAGCCGGCCCGGCGATATCGCCTCCACCGGGCCAGATTCCGGCGCTGCTGACTTCGTGCGAGTAGCCTTCCTTGGTAATCGAGTCGGCTCCGGGACGTTCGGGCGCTCTGCGGCCGGAAAAGCGCGTGAGCGCGAGATCGAAGCCTCCCCAGAAGAAGTGTGTCGGACTGACCTTTCCTAGAAAACCAGTGCGGAATTCTTTCAGCACTTGATCGGACCAAAGCAGGATACGCCAAAATTTATTCATCGCGTCGGCATCGTAAGAGGCGTGCTGGCGGTCCCGCTCGAACGGGATGGGATCAGCGATCTCGCAGGGCTTCGTCCATATCCTGCAAGTGACGCCGAGTTCCGACAAAGCAGCCATGAATTTCGCGTAGAAATCAGCCACACTCTGCGGCTCGAGCGCAAGTGTGACAACACTGCCTTCGCTGGTCTCAATCAGAAGCTTGTGATCGATGAAATCAAACCGGACTTCGACTGTTCCGATGCCCGCTCCCCGCGCGTACGGCATGGCCAACGTGGTCAACCCACGTGGGGTCAGGTAGAACGCGACATTCCACCAGTGGTTCACAAGCGGGCAAAGTTTGAGCCGCACTTTCCCAATAATCTGCGTCCACATGTGCACGGTGGCAAAAGTGTCCTTCCAACTATCGAAGGGTAAGGGCGGCAGGTCGTGGTCATGCGCGCTCGGTGGATTCATGTTGGTTTCGTCCTCGCGAAGGTCCCGCCGAACCAATGTAACCGAAACACGGGAGCTGCGGTTATTTCAAGAGCCCATAGACGTCGACTTCGCCGCGAGCGGAGAAGTAGACGCGTCCGTTGACCACGAGCGGGATCACGAAGCGCGTGGCCATGCTGGCGCGATCGCGCCCACTGTTCTGCTCCGAGGTGTAGAGGGGCTGGCCGAGTTTGGTGGCGTCAAAGGCGTAGAGCACGGCCGGAGTGGTGTCAGGGCCGTCCCAGGTTTTGGTGGAGATGGCCCAGACGATGGCGTTCTTGTTGCCGTTGGCGGAAATGGATGGCGTCGCGCCGGACGTCTTAAATTTCACGGACGAAGCTTCGGCCGGAACGAGTTGGCCGTTCTTGACGGCATAGCTGCGCAGGTAGTCATCACTGGTGGCGAAAAACGCGCGGCCGTTCCAGTAGGCCATCGCGCCCAAAGCGGCGCCGGGCAGGTGGATGATCTGCACGAGATCGTTGCGGTCGGAATGGAACTTGCCCATGTTGTCGCGGTCAATCACATAGATCGTCGAATCCTTGGTGGGCTGCAGCAGCAGATGACGATGCAGGCCGGGTTGATCGGGAAGCACCGTGGGACCGCTGGAGCCGACGTCGGCATCCTCTGCAAGGATGGCGGCCTGATTGGACGGGGTGAAGTAGTCGCGGACGGCGAGCGATGAGCCGTCGAGCTTGAGAACGGAATCGCCGTAGTCGCGTCCTCCGCTGGTCGCGTCGAAGGTGCCGTTGCCAGTTGGCACATAGAGATTGCCGTCGGAATCGACGGCGGGGCCGGTGTCGCTCAGCCAGATTCCGCCTTCGCTGCCGTCAGGATCGACGTTAAGGACGGCCTTCTGCGCGAGCGTTTGCGGATCGTAGGCCAGCACCCAGCCGTGGTAGGGATCGACGTCGCAGGACGAAGCCCAGGCTAAATAGACGCTGTTGTTGGCGAGAGTGAGTGCGGCGCGCGGGTTTTCGCGGAGAGGATCGAATGGGACCTCGCGGCCGGATCGGCCGGCGCCCCGGCCTGGCACCGATGCTGTGATCAGCTTCGGGCCGCCAAACTTTTCGACCCCAGTGGTGATGGCCAGCGCGTGCAGGTGCTGAAGGTATTCGTCATCGCCGACCTTGTGCGGAATCATCGTGCGCGCCAGTACGTAGAGCGTGCCCGTTTTCAAATCGATTACCGGAGTCGATGTGATGCCGACTTCAGGCCGAATGAACGGGCAATCAACCATGTCTTCAGAAAGTGTCCGGACTCCGCGCGCTTTGTCGAGGAAGCTGACCTGCCATAGCGGCGGATCGCCGGGACGCGCAGCGTCAAAGGCGTAAACGCTGTCGTGTTCGGTGGCGACGAACATGACATCGTGCGTGCCTTTGCCCGGAATTTCAACGGACGGAAGAAATAACGGTTCAGCGTAGACCGCGCCGTCGACTTTGAATGCGCCAAGTCTGCCGAACTGCTGAGCGTTGACGTTCTTCGGCGTCAGAAGCTTTTCATTCAGAGTCGCGCCGGTGCGCATGTTGTCGTACTGCGAAGTCGTGACCTGGGCTGGGGCCGTCACGGCAATCAGGATAAATGGGAGAGCGGCGCAGCGGCGGGTAAACGGTTTCATGCGGAAGAGTCCTCAAGTGGTCCAGCGAAGCCGGAGCCAGCTTGATTTTAGACGGGGACGGGACGCGGCGGAAAGCCGCATCCCGAATCGATTTTCAATTTGGTTTAGTCGACGGAACCGCGGGAACTTGCTGCGCGAGCGGCCTGTCGCTAGAACCGGTCAGGGGCCTGTTGTACGTCGGGTTCGCGCCAACTTCCGGGCTGCTTGTATGGTCGATCGGTTTCATCGCGACGACCTGATAGCGGCGTTGCTTGCGGTCGCCATCAGGAATTCGCATCTCAATGACGTCTTTGTGAACCTTAAATTCGCTTTCCTGTCCGATGGGCAACAGGATCGGGTGCTTATGATCCAGCGGACGAATGTGGTACTCCATGTCATCAGTGTGCAGCATGTACTGCGGGCACAATTTCTCGTCCGAATTGACGCTGGTGATGCCCACCGAGGCCCAGACGCTGCCCAGACCGGTCACGCCATGCTCATGGGCGCCGCAAGGGACCGCCTCCATCTTCTCGATCATGGCGCGCTGAGGGTGTTTCTTGTTTCCGGCGAAAGCCGGGAGCGCGAACGATAGCGCGAACAATGAAACCGCAAACTTGGCGAAGACCCTTCTTCTTCTCATAATGCCTCCCTCCGCAAATTCGGCACTTGCCCCAGTTTAGTAACAGTCGGGAGGGCGGTGGCAAACCCGTCCCTCCCGTAGGTTTTGTCAGCTACTTCGAATTCAGTTCAAATTCAGTTTTTCTCAGCTCCCGGCATCTTCGGCGTGGTCGTCACTTTACCAGGAGTTGTCGTCCCGATTCCCTGAGCCGACTTCACGAAAGACTGCGGATTCTGGCTCAACTGCTGCTTTACTTCGGGATTAGCCTGCAAGTAGGCCTGCAGTTCGGTGTGGTTCTGCAGATATTCGTCGTTGGTTGCGAGAGTCGGGTTCTTGGAAATGTCGGCATTGATGGTTCCGTGTCCTTCCAGGAAGTTGTGGAAGCTGGACAGTCGATCTCGGTCCATGTCTCCATCGTGACGATCTCCATCGTGACGATCTTCCCATCGGTCGTAACGGTTTTCCTGGCGCATGAAGGCGTAAGGGTGCTCATCGAACTGTTGCCGCACTTCCGGATGGTCGGTCATGAACTGCTGCAACGGCGGATGAGAGGCGACCCACTTCTTGTCGTCGATCAGCTTGGGATCTTTCTTAAGCTGTTCCGCGATTTCAGGATGGTTATCCAGGAACCGGTCCATCGTAGCTACGCCAGCACGATCCTCCGCGTGCTCAAAGCGGTCTTCGTGGCGCATAAACGCCTCGGGATGCTCGTCAAACTGTTGCCGCATGTCCGGATGCTCCGCCATGAACTGGCGCAACTCCGGATGCGCAGCAACCCACTTGTCGTCGTCGATCAGCTTAGGATTTTTCTGGAGCTGCTCTGCGACTTCAGGATGGCTATCCAGGAATTGATCCATGGTGGCGACTGCAGGGCGTGTAACTCTGTCTTCCGTCCGCTCGTAACCCTGTTCCTGATGCATCACTGCCCGTGGATTCTGCTCAATGTCAGCGCGAATCTCGGGATGCTGCGCCAAATATTGCTGCAGGGCGGGATGGCTTTCGACGAACTGTTTGTCGTCCACCAACGACGGACTTTTGCGAAGCTGCTCTGAGACCTCCGGATGGCTGTCAAGAAATTGATCGAAGTTCGCCAACTGCCACCGGACCAGATCATCGCGGTTTTGTGGCGGGGGCGTGCTTGGCGATTGTGCTCGCCCAGGCGCTACCCAAATAAGAGTGGTGAGCGCCAGGGTTGCCAGCCAGTATCGAGTTGTCAGTCCTGTGCTTTTCATATCGGTCAAAAGACCTCCTTAGAAAATCTTGAGCGTCCTATTGAGCGGGATGAGTTGAGTGATGCACGGAGGTGGCCCAAACCGGCGGACGGGCAAAGCTACCTGAATTCAGGAAGTTGGCAGCGCCCTAGGAGCTATTCCGTAGGCTGCGTTTCAGGAGGGAATTTCGACACGGCCGGGTAAATTTCTCGTACAGCAATTACCTGAAGGCGCGAGGTTGCTGGGAATCGAAAAAGCCGTGCAAATCTTAGAAGTTGTCGACTATGGCTGAGAGTCGGATTTCTCGGCCGGCTTCTCGAAAAGTTTCGGATCGAGCGCGGGATTGAGTTCAATCTTCTTGAATTCCGCGTTGCTGGTTTCCTTGCCGTTCTGCTTGTTCTCGTGCTTGTAGGGCATGGTCAAGCCATCGGCGGTGCGCCAGTCGGCGAGATTGGTTTCGCCATCGAACTGCCCGGTCTGTCCCATAGCTTTGTACTTTTCGCGGAGAATGTAGCCGGTTTTGGGATCGATGTACCAGCGGACCCAGGGAACTGCGCCGCCGATGTCGAGAATGGCGGCATCGACGTCGCCGATTTTTTCCGTGCCCGCAGCGGTGAAAGTGAAGGCGGGATCGTCCGCGTGCTGGGCAACGTACACAAGATCGTGGTGCAGTTGCGAGAGCATTTCGCTTTTCTGCTCGGGCGGCATGCTGCGGGTTCCCATGCCTGCCATGCTCATGAACGCAGTGTCGGGCGTGGTGACGATGGTGAGCGCGCCCTGTTGCGTCTGCACATCGACGTGCATGCGGTCGGGGAAGGCGAGAGTCACATCGACGGGGCTGGGCGGGCCGCCGCCATCGCTTTCGGCGATGCTCACGCGCATGGCTTTAATGGATTGCAGTTTGGCCAGGCCTCCCATGGCAGCGGCAACTTTCGCCGCCAGCGCTTTGCCTTCGGGATTGGAGGATGCGGGCTTGCTGCCGTCTTTGCTCTCTGATTTCTCGGCGGGCGGAGGCGCAATCGCGATATCGATTTCCTTCACCGCACCCAGCGTAGACAGCGGCTTATCGAAATCTTTCGTGTTGCCGACGACCAGCACGGCCAGTTGATCTTTGTGCAGATACTTCGTGGCCACGCGGTTCACGTCGGCGGCCGTGACTTTTTTGATTTCCGCCTGATATTTGTCGAGCCAGTCTGGAGGATATCCGTAGTACTCGTATGTCATGCGCTCGTCGAGAATTTTGTCGGGCGAGTCGAGGCGAAAAATAAATGCGTTGAGGATGGCGTCTTTCGCATGCTGGATTTCGTCGTCGGTGATCGGTTTTTTGGCGAGATCGTCGATGTCTTCATCAGCAGCCTGAATGGCTTCGATCGTTGTGCCGCTCTTGGTGCCGATTGAAATCTGCAGCATGCCCGGATGTCCGAAATTGCTGCCAATCGAACCGCCAACGCTGTAGGCCAGCCCGCGCGCAGTGCGGATGTCGTTGAACAGGCGCGACGAGAAGCCTCCGCCGAAGGCTTCATTAAAAACGTTGATCGCGTAATAGTCAGGATTATCGCGCGTGATGCCGAGCCCGACCATGTGAATGTTGCTCTGGTTCACGTCATCTTTCGGGACCAGATAGTAGCCCGGCTTGGCGGGAGCGTACTTCACATCATTCTTCGGAAGCGCCGGACCTTTCGGCCAGGCGTCGAACGCCGCGCGCAGGCGGGCTTCCATGGCGGCGGAATCGAAATCACCGCTGATGCCGAGAATCATGTTGTTGGGATGAACGTAGCGGCCGTGCCACTCGATCAGATCCTGACGCGTGATGGCGGCGACGGTGGAGTACTCGGCTACACGGGCGTAGGGATTTTCAGCGCCATAGGCCAGCTTGACCGATTCGCGGTGGGCAATTTCACCGACGTCATCGTTGCGGCGCGAAATGCCGTCGCCTTCTTCTTTCTGCGCGATGTCGATTTTGTCGGCGCGAAACTCAGGGTTCTCGAGCACGTCGACGAACGCCTTGAAGACATCATCAAGATCATCCTTCAGGCAGGAGAAGCCGATGGTGGTCGAGTCCGGGCCTCCGCCGGTTTCGACCTTGGCAGCGCGGACTTCGAGAAAGTCGTCGAGTTGGTCGCCGGTTTGAGACTTGGTGCCGCCGGTGCGCCAGACTTCGCTGTAAATATCGACGAGTCCAGTTTTGCTCGCGGGCTCATTGACCGAGCCGCCGCGGATGCGCGCGGTGCCGTCGATCAAAGGCAGTTCGTGATCCTCTTGCAGAAAGATCACCATGCCGTTCTTGAGTTCGATGCGCTTGGGCTGCTGCGGTTTGAACGCGGGCAGCGGAGGAACCGGAACCTGCTGCCAGCTTGTGGCTTGTGCCGCGGCCTGTGGAATCGCGTTGAACGCTGCAGCGGCAAAAATCATGAGGAGAAGAAGTGCTCGCTTCACTGTCCACCTCCCTGAACGGCCGAGCCGCTGGAAGGCCTACCGGTCGAGGATGAGGATGACTCTCCAGGGGATGATCCGCCAGAGGACGACTCTCCTCCGCCGGGAGTGCCGCCTCCACCTGAGTTTTCGATGACGCCGACGGTACGGTTCGTGTCGACAAACACTTCGTCCGCCACACGGCGAATGTCAGCCTTAGTGACTTGGTCGATGCGGTCGACCGATTTAAACAGCTCGCGCCAATCGCCGTAGCGGGTCTGGTAGGTGGCGAGCTGCGTGGCCAGGCCTTCGTTGTCGGCGAGGCCGCGAATCAAGTTAGCTTTGGCGCGAGTCTTGATCATCTTCAGTTCGTCGTCAGTAATGTCTTCCTTTTTCAGCTTGTCGACTTCGACGTGGATGGCGTCCGCCATTTCCTGCGGGTTGTGACCGGGAAGCGGCACGGCAATAAATGCGAACAGGTGAGGATACTTCACGCCGGGATAGCCGGTGAGTCCTTCAGCGAACGAGGCGATCTTCTTGTCGCGAACCAGGGCGCGGTAAAGCCGCGAGGTGCGGCCTTCCGACATGAGATCAGAGATGGCGTCGAAAACTGCGTCGTCTTTGCTGTGGTAGTCGGGCCGGTGGTAGCCCTCAATGTAAATCGGCTGCGAGCGGTCTTTGAGCGTGACTTTGCGTTCGGAATTCTGCGGAGGCTCGGTGGTCGTAGTTTCGTCCGGGTGCGGGCTCTTCGGCAGGCGTCCGAAATATTTTTCGAGCATGGGCATGGCCTGCGCGGCTTTTACGTCGCCGGCTACAGCGACCACCATGTTCGAAGGGACGTAGTACCTGTCGAAGAATCTCTGCGCATCGCTGGCGGAAAAAGAATTCAAATCGGACATCCATCCAACCGTGGGGCGATGATATGGATGGGCGGCAAAAGCCTCTTCGGTGAACTGCTCAAGCAGGCGCCCGAACGGGCTGCTGTCGGTGCGCATGCGGCGCTCTTCGATGACGACATTGCGTTCTTTATAAAACTCACGCAACACTGGATGCAGGAAACGCTCAGACTCAAGGTAGGCCCAAAGTTCAAGACGATTTTCAGGCAGAGAGTAGTGGTACCCAGTTTCGTCGTAGGCAGTGAAGGCGTTCATGTCTTCGCCGCCATTTTGTTCGACCAGCTTGCCGAAGGCGTTGCTGACCACGAATTTATCGGCCTCGGCGATGGCGTCTTTCCAGGCCTGCTCGAGTTGCTTCAGCTTGGCATCATCCCGGCCGACAGCCTTGTCGCGCTCGACGATATAGGCGGCATAGGCGACCTCGACTTTATCGAGCGCCGGCTTTTCCGCGGCGTAGTCGGTGGTGCCGATTTTGTCGGTGCCCTTGAACGCCATGTGTTCGAACATGTGGGCGAGTCCGGTCGCGCGCATGGGATCCTGCGCCGAACCGGCGTCGACCAGCGTGAAGAAGGAGAAGACGGGAGCTTCCGGTCGCTCGCAGATGATGAGCGTGAGCCCGTTCGGAAGTTTCTTCACCGTGATGCGCTTTTCGAAGGAAGCGACGTCCTGGGCCAGTGCGAAAGACGAAAGAAGAAGGAAAACGGCGATAGTGAGAGTGCGGTTTTTCATCGTGCGGTGCCTCATCGGACCTCCGGCGGTGGGACGAGCGTTACGGGCGCATTCATGTCAGACATGTGTTGGACGGACCAGCAGGGCAGAAGTTTGAAAGTACGTGGGGGGATGGGCGGTTGTCAAACGGGGGGACGAGCTAGATTCCGGCAGCGCCACGAGCTTTGCTCCATTCGTCCTCGAGGTGGAGTTCTCTCGCCCACGTCTCGATATAGGGACGGTCCAGTTTTTCCCCCCGAATTCGCAAAATTGCAGCTACGTCATCGATTTGCCGCTGCGATTGCGCCAGCTTCGACCATTCCAGCTTGGCAACGACAATATCTTCCGCGCTGGCTACAAAAAGCGGAACGCCTTGCAGATTGACGCGTACACGGCGGCGGAATTCCTCGCGGCTGAAGGGCCGGGACTTGCGCAAGATAAAGTCGATCTTCCACCCCGTAGAAAGGTCGATCACATTGAACATCGATTCGGTCCGGTGGGCCTGCAGGGCTGCCTCCAGGTCGGAATAATATTGATCGGCCGGTAGGCCTGCCACGAAGCCACGCAACTGCGCCGCGGTTGCTTCCACTACGATGTCGATGTCCTGGGTTGCTCGCGGCGTACCGTGATACGCGCTGGCGAACGATCCGGTCAGCATATAAGCGATGCCGTGTTGATCGAGTGCGGCGGCGATGCTTTGCAGCACCTCAGAGATACTCATCGCAATCCGGCAGGCGGCATCTCCGGCAGGAACGCCAGTCTTAGGAGTTCGCGTGCGACGCGGTGCTCAGGCCAGTCCGGGTGTTCCTGCTGAATGCCTGCGCGGGTCAGTTCGCGTGCGAACAGGCTCATCTCAAAGGCCAGCATCACGCGCTGTTCCCCGGTCATCGCACAACGAATCTCATCCTGGATGGCTTGTGCTGTGGGGCTGGTATCGCTGATGGACACGGCAACATTCTAGTCGTGAGCGATAATAGTTCACAATATCTCAGAGGTATGAGCGCACCATGGACTCGGCCGTCGATATTCAAGGCAGGCATCTCAAGCTGTCGAATCTGGAGAAGGTTCTCTACCCCGCCGCGGGGTTCACCAAGAAGGATGTGATCGACTACTACGCCCGGATTGCGCCGGCGATGATTCCGCATCTGGCGGGGCGGGCGCTGACGCGCAAGCGCTATCCCGACGGCGTGGACGGCGAACCATTTTTCGAGAAGAACGCGCCCATGCACAAGCCGGACTGGGTGAAGACGGCGCCGATCTGGAGCGGGCGCAACCGGCGCACGGTGCACTACGTGCTGGCCGACGATTTGCCAACGCTGGTGTGGCTGGCGAATCTCGCGGCGCTCGAACTGCATCCGTCACTGGCTCTGGCCACAGATATTACTTGCCCGACAGAGATGGTGTTCGATCTTGATCCCGGACCGCCGGCAAATATTGTGCAGTGCTGCCAGGTCGGGCTGTGGTTGCGCGAGATTTTCGAGCACTTCGGGCTGCGGAGTTTTCCGAAGACGTCTGGGTCAAAAGGATTGCAGATTTACGTTCCGCTGAACACGCCGGTGACTTACGACGTGACCAAGATGTTTTCGCACGCGCTGGCGCAATTGCTGGAGCACGATCATCGCGACCTGGTGTTGTCAGAAATGAGCAAACAGGCCCGCACCGGAAAGGTGTTCGTCGACTGGAGTCAGAACGACGAACACAAGACCACGATTGGCGTCTATTCGCTGCGGGCGCGCGAACATCCGACGGTTTCGACTCCGGTAACGTGGGAAGAAGTTGAGAAAGCGCTCAAGAAAAAGGATGCGAGTCTGCTCGTGTTTGAAGCGCCGCAGGTGGTCGCGCGAGTGGAGAAGTTGGGAGATTTGTTCGAGCCGGTGCTCGAATTAAAGCAGCGGCTGCCCGATCTGAAGGGCGGGGCGAAGGGGCCAGAAACCATCGAGATTGCGGCGCAGGCGGAGGAGGATCCGCCGCCGCGCAAGCCGAAAGCTGCGCGCAAGGGGACGGTTCGAAAGAAGCCGGGCAAGGTATAATCCCGGTCTCGGGCAAGGCCAGTTTGCGCTGCCTCGCGGGCAGGAGTGCGCACGCCACACCCGCAGATTTTTGACGAGACCCGCATTTTATGCCGCAATTCTTCGCTGGAACTTCCGGGTGGGCCTATTCGACGTGGAAGCCGGATTTCTATCCGGCCAAGCTGGCGCAGAAAAAATTCCTCGGCCACTACGCCAACCAGCTCAATACCGTCGAAGTAAATTTCACATTTCGCCAGTTGGTGAAAGAAACGACCATCCAAAACTGGCTGCACGATACGCCCGCGCATTTTCGTTTCGGCATCAAGGCCCATCAGGTCATTACGCACATCAAGCGATTGAAGGGCGCAGAGGATTTTGTGCCGCGGTTTCTGGCGACGATTGAACCGCTGGCTGCCGCGGGCAAGCTTGGTCCGGTGCTGTTTCAACTGCCACCGAATCTAAAGGCGGACGCGGCGCTGCTCAAGGATTTTCTGGCGACCCTCCCGCGCACGCTGCCGGCGGCGTTCGAATTTCGGCATGCGTCGTGGTTCGCCGATTCGACCTGGGATCTGCTGAAGTCGAACAACGTGGCCTTGTGCGTGGCCGAGACCGAGACCATGACTACACCGGAAATTGCGACGGCGGGCTTTGTGTATTACCGCTTTCGCAAGCCCAGTTATTCAGGCGAGGAGCGCCAGTCGATGATCGACCGCATCGGGCAGCATATCGGCGACGGTCGCGATGTGTTCGCTTATTTCAAGCATGAAGAAACGCCCCAGGGGGCGCTGTATGCCGTGGACCTGCTGCGCGAAGTGAGCGGCAAGGAATCAAGTTGAAACGCAGCATCCGTTCGTCGGCGATTGTTTGGTTTGTGCTCCTGACGGCGGCGCGCATCGCCGTAGCACAAGATTCGGGACAGCGCACGGTTCACGTTTTTGTCGCGCTCGCTGACAATCAGAGCCAGGGCATCGTTCCGGTTTCTGCGACTCTCGGCAACGGAGACGACGCCGAACGCAACCTCTATTGGGGGTCGGCGTATGGCGTGAAGACATTTTTCGCGCGCAGCGCTGAGTGGGTACGGGTCAGCTGTGGTCAAAAGCCTAAGGTCGAAGTTCTTGAACGCTGCGTGTTCAAGCATCGCACGGCGAATGTATACCTCGTGGCCGATGCATATCGCGGACGTGAGATCCGGCAGGCGATTCTCGATTTCCTGGATTCGGCGGCGGGAGATGATCCTGAAACGTTGAGTGTTCCGAGTGCTTCCGGAACTGTGAAGCTGCCGATTCGGGGCGGTGCGAATCTGGTGGCCTACGTCGGCCACGACGGGTTGATGGATTTTCGGCTTGCGCAGTTTCCTCACAAGAAAAATGACGCTCGTCGCGACGCAGTGATTCTTGCATGCGCAAGTAAACAGTTTTTCTCGGAGCCGGTGCGAGCTTCGGGTGCTTATCCGCTGCTATGGACGACCGGCCTGATGGCTCCCGAGGCCTACACGCTGAAAAGCGCGCTGGACGGCTGGATTGCCGGCGAGAGCAATGAGCAGATTCGCGATCGAGCGGCGAGTGCATATGACAAATATCAAAAGTGCGGATTTCGCGGGGCGCACCGGTTGCTGGTCAGCGGCTGGTAATCGGGCGAGAGAGACGAAGCGAGCTACGTTTCTTACGAACGCATTTTATATCCGCATCCGCTTGATTACTTTTCGCTGCGTCCGATAACGGGCATACTGCATCTCACCTTCAACATGGCTCCCGAAACGAATTCGCTCGTGCTGTCGGGCTTTCTCGATTACCTCCGCATCGAGAAAGGGCTGGCGGCGAATTCGATCGCCGCTTATAGGACTGACCTACTTCAATTCGCCGAGTTCCTGGAGACGCACAAGCGGCTTCTGTTGACCGCGCGGCGCAACGATGTGCGTGAATTTCTCCAACAGCTTTTTTCACACCAAGTCGACGGGCGCAGCGTGGGGCGCAAGCTGTCGGCGCTGCGGCATCTTTATCGGTACCTGCTGCTCGACAAGAGGATCGAGCATGATCCGACGCTGAATATTGAGTCGCCGCGGCAATGGAAGGTATTGCCGAAGTCGCTGGCGCGCGATGAGGTGGAATCGACGCTGGCGGCTCCGCAGAAGTCGCTGGCGAATGGGCATCGCAATACGAAAGACGCGACGGCACTGGCGGCTCGCGATCGCGCGATGCTCGAACTCTTATACGCCGGCGCGCTGCGAGTTTCGGAGATGGTGAACGCAGCGATCGAAGATCTGAAACTGGACGCGGGGTACATGCTGGTGCGCGGTAAAGGGGATAAGGAACGCATCGTGCCGCTCGGCAGGCCGGCGCAAGACGCGCTGTCGGAATATCTGGCGCAAGGACGGCCGGTACTGGCCGGGATGCGAACCGCTAAGGCGGCGAAAAACACAGCGCGACCGCCAGTGGTCTCGATGAAGAATTCACCGTTTCTGTTTATCGCGCGGGGCGGGCGCAGACTGACGCGGCAGCGAGTGTGGCAGATGGTGGGCGAATCGTCGGCGTCGTCAGGACGCCATGCCTCACCCCACATGCTGCGACATTCCTGTGCGACGCATATGGTGGAGAACGGTGCGGACCTGCGCACGGTGCAGACGATTCTGGGCCATGCAGATATTTCCACCACGCAGGTGTATACGCATCTGGCGCTCGATCGGCTGCGGACGGTGTATCAGAAGCATCATCCCAGGGCGAAGGCGAGGTAGGAGATTTCAAACTGACATTTCAGATTGCAGATTGATACCACCGAAATCTTCAGTTTGAAGATTGCAATCAAGAATCGACAATGACCAAACCCAACACAGTCGTCAGCAAGGCTGTGGCTGATTTCCTCAGCCATCTGCGGGAGCGCAATGCCTCGCCGCACACGATCAAAGCCTACAGCGGCGATCTGGCGAATTTTGCCGCCTACGTGGGGTCGCGGGGATGGAAGTCGATCGACCACATCGCAATTCGCGGATTTCTGTCGCAGCTCTACGAAAAAGGTTTAGGCAAGACTTCGGTGGCGCGGTCGCTGGCGGCAGTGCGGTCGCTGTATCGCTGGCTGGCGAGGGAGGGCGTGGTCGAACAGAATCCCGCCAAACTGGTGGCGACGCCGAAGCTAGCGAAAAAGCTTCCGCGCGTGCCAACCATCGAAGAAATGAATTCTATGCTCGACGGGCAAATGCCGCAGGCGGCGGCCTTCCCCGAACGCGACCGGCTGATGCTCGAACTACTCTATGGATGCGGCATTCGCAATTCGGAGCTCACCGGAATCAATCTCGACGATATTCGCTTGAGCGCGGAGGCGATTCTGATTCGCGGCAAAGGAAAGAAGGAGCGCTACGTTCCATTCGGCGATTCCGTGAAAAGTGCGCTGACGGCCTATCTGCCCGCGAGGCAGGCGGCCGTGGCGGAAACGCGCAAAAATACAGCGGCACTTCTTATCAACCGGCGCGGCGGGCGCCTGACCACACGCAGCGTCGGCCGCATCATCAAGAAGATTGCCGTTGCCAAAGGGCTCTCGCCCGATGTGCATCCCCACACTTTGCGTCATGCCTTCGGCACCCACATGCTGGAGGAAGGCGCCGACTTGCGCGCCATTCAGGAACTGCTGGGCCACGAACGCCTGGCGACCACTCAGCGCTACACGCAGCTTTCCATGAAGCACGTGCTACAGGTTTACGACCAAACGCATCCTCGCGCAAAGTGAAGTGTTCGCCGGTCTACTCGGAGCGTCGCAGTTTCTCCCACATCTCAACGATGCGAGCTTTCACGTCGGCCGTGAGTTTTGCATAGGCGGCTTCTGAGGCCTCCGATTCCGGCGGCGGAGAGATCGGGGCGCCAAAGACCATCCTCAGCAGAGCGAATCCTTTGAACGGCCTGTTTCTGGGCCACGCCTCGTAGAAACCCTCGATGGCTACAGGCACGATCGGTACCTGCAAATGAATCGAGAGAATCGCAGCGCCTTTTTTGAAGATTCTGGGAGTGCCGTCGATCGAGCGCTCGCCTTCGGGATAGAGCACGAGAGCCAGGCCATGGCGCAAGCCGAACGCCCCGGCGCGCATGGCCGGAACTAAATTCGCATCCGGATCCAGCACGATTACTTTGATGCTGCGAGCCAGGCGGCGCATGAATCCATGACCGAAGATTTCGCTCGTGCCCACCGCAAACACACGCCGGAATACATCCTGCGGCAGAACGCTGGCCAGAATCACGGCGTCGAGATAGCTCTGGTGGTTCGACGAAATGATGTACGCGCCGCTCTTCGGCAGATTGTCCAGTCCGCTCACCTTCAAATCAAAGCGTTCGAGCGCGATCATTTGAATGACTCGCGATACCACGTACCAGAACGCGTCGGTGAATCGATTGGGATGAATCAGAGCGAGCACGTCGGGGTCGACGGGATCATCGGCCAGAATGGATTTCCATCCTGCTGCGGCACTGCGGGTTCCAGGAGCGCCAGCGCCGCTAGCCGCGCTGGTGAGAACGGCGTCCAGCAGATCGCGGACCGTGTAGATCTCAGCCAGTTGCGACTCTTCGACGTTGCCCCCCAACTCCTCTTCGAGGTGACTGAGCAGCTCGACGCGCTGCATGGAGTCGAGGCCGAAATCGAGTTCGAGATTCAGCGTCGGCCGCATCGTCGGCGGAACGGTCCGCGCGGTTTCGCGAACAATTTTCAGGCCGCGCTGCACGTCCGGCTGATCGAGCCATGCGAGTTCGTCGGCAGTGAGCGGTTTCTCCGCCGGCAGTTCGGAGTCGTCCGCATTCTTTCTGGCCTGATTTGCTCTTACCCGCTTTTCGACTTCGAAGCGCTTGATTTTGCGGGTGGTAGTGCGCGGCAGCTCGTCCTGCCAGATTTCATAGCTGCCGATGCGCTTGGTGGAAGCAATCTTCGGCGACAAGCCTTCGATATCGAAGCGGATTGCCTCTTTCGCATTGACAATCTTACGTTGCCGCAGCGCATCGAAGTTGGGAACCACGACAGCGTGCAAACGGTCGCCGCCCTCGCCCAGCTTGCCTTCCAGTCCCATCACCGCGATCTCTTTGATAAACGGCGATTGCAGGTAGTGCGCTTCGATCTCCTCCGGGTAAACGTTCTTGCCGTTGCTCAGAACGATCACTTCTTTTTTTCGCCCCGTGAGAAACAGATGACCCTTAGCGTCGAAATATCCGAGGTCTCCAGTGAGGAACCATCCGTCGCGGAAAACGGCGTTGGTGGCGTCCGGGCGATTCCAATAACCCTTCATCACGACTGCGCCGCGCACGGCGAGTTCACCGACGGCAGGGCCGTCTTCCTGCGGTTGCGGGTCGATGATCTTTCCTTCCACGCCCTTCATCGCCGTGCCGCAAGAGCCGATCACGTTGTCGTTGGGCGAATTCACATAAATGGCTGCAGTGGTTTCGGTCAGGCCCAACGCCTGCAGCACGTCGATGCCGAGATCGTAAAAATCCTGAGCGATCGCAGGATCGAAGCGCGATCCGCCGGTGGCAAGGTAACGCATTTTCGGGCCGAGTGTGTTGTGTACTTTCTTGAAGAGGATAGGACCCGCGTTAATGCCAACCTTGCGCAGCGCGCGATTGAGCGCAAGCATCACGGCGAAGAGTTTTTGCGTGAGTGCGCCACGCTTCTCTATTTCCTGAAAGATGCGTTCGTGAATCAAGTTGAAGAATTGCGGCACGACCGCAAATACAGTGACGTTGCGCTCGTTCAGGGCCCTCAGGAGTTCGGTCGTGTTTAGCGTTTCCAGATAGACGACGCGGCATCCCTTGACCAGCGGAAGCAGCAGGTTGGCCATCAGAGCCAGCACGTGGAAAAGCGGCAATACGCCCAGCAAAGCGTCCGTGGGGCCGATCTCGATCCAGTTGAAGACGGCCACGACTTCGCCGAGAAAGTTGGCGTGGGTCAGCATCACACCCTTGGGGTCGGCCGTGGTGCCAGAGGTGTAGAGCAGGGAAGCGAGGTCGTCGTCATTCACGGCAGCCGGTCTGAACTTGCCGGGGCCGGCATCGAAAATGGCGGGCATGTTACCCAGCCAGTGATCTTCAATCGAATGGCCGGTCATGCGGTCCGGATCCATCAGAATAAGGCCAACTTTTGATTCTTTGGCCGCAGGCCGGGCCGCCGCGAGATGTTTGGCGTCGCAGAACACTGCCGAAGTGCCACTGTCTTTCAGAAGTTTTACGACCTGGTCCTCGTGCAGCGCAGTGTCGAGAGGAACGGCGGCGCAGCCGGATGCGATGATTCCCAAATACGCAGCGACCCAGCGCGGATGATTGTCTGCCAGAATGGCTAGGCGCGATCCGCGAGTGAATCCATTTTCCGTAATCCACCGGCCGATAGATTCGGCCATGCGTCGAAGTTCACCGTAGCTGCAGCTTTCGAGGTGATCGTGACGCTGGAGTTCGAGCGCGACGTTGTCAGGCCAGCGCTCGGCGCACTCCACAAAGCGATCGTAGAAGGTGGGCATTCGTCGAGGCGAATATACACGAAAACCGGCCCACGGGCGTGGTCGCCGGGCAATTCGAAAACGACTCGCGATCGACAAAGAGTAACCCTTGGTTCGATCTCTCCATCGCCGGAGCCATGATCCGCATCGAATATGCTAGGCTTTAAAGGTACTCTCGGGCGTGCTGCCCTCCCAAGGAATTCAGGTTGATTAATCAGCTGCTAGGCAAGGTTTTTGGAACGAAGAACGAGCGCGTCGTTAAGTCGCTGATGCCGAAAGTGCATGCGATTAATGCGCTCGAACCGGAGATGCAGAAGCTCTCCGACGACGAACTGCGGGCCAAAACGGATGCATTTCGGCTGCGCATTCAGGAACGGCTGAGTCAGGTGACGAAAAGTCCTCAAGTTCAACCGGCCGAATCGGCGGGCGAAGACGAGCCGGATTTCGACGAGCGGAAAGAATTCGAAAAACGAGAGTACGAAGCGTTGCAGGAAGTGCTTGACGAGATTCTGGTGGAAGCCTTTGCGATCGTTCGCGAGGCCAGTTGGCGCGTTCTGAAGATGCGGCACTTCGACGTGCAGCTGATTGGCGGCATGGTGCTGCACCAGGGCACCATTTCTGAAATGAAAACCGGCGAAGGAAAAACGCTGGTCGCCACGCTTCCCGTCTATCTGAATGCGCTCAGCGGGCGCGGCGTGCACGTCGTCACAGTCAACGACTACCTGGCCAAACGCGACTCCGAATGGATGGGCAGGCTGTATCGGTTTCTCGGCTTGACCGTCGGCGTGATCGTTCACGACTTGGATGATGAACAGCGCCGCGCCGCTTACGCCTCCGACGTGACGTATGGAACGAACAACGAGTTCGGTTTCGACTACCTGCGCGACAACATGAAGTTCGACATCAAGGATTGTGTGCAGCGCGGGCACAACTTTGCGATCGTCGACGAAGTCGATTCCATCCTTATCGATGAAGCCCGTACCCCGCTGATTATTTCTGGCGCGAGCGAGGAGTCGACGGACAAGTATTACAAGGTCAACCGCATTATCCCCAAGCTGGAAAAAGGCGAGGAGATTGACGTTGCGCCCGGAGAACCGGCCCAGCTTACCGGTGACTTCGTCGTCGACGAAAAGCATCGCAATATTACGGTCACCGATGACGGCTGGGTCAAGGTCGAGGGCCTGCTCGGCATCGGAAATATCGCCGACCCGGAAAACTGGGACCTCAAACATCACGTCGAGACGGCGGTCAAGGCGCATGCGCTTTATCGCAAGGACGTGGAATACGTAATCAAAGACGGGGAAGTGATCATTGTCGACGAATTTACCGGACGTATGATGCCGGGGCGACGTTGGTCCGATGGCTTGCACCAGGCGATTGAAGCCAAGGAAGGCGTGAAGATCGAGCGCGAAAACCAGACGCTCGCGACCATCACATTCCAGAATTATTTTCGCATGTTCAAGAAGCTGGCCGGCATGACCGGCACGGCGGAAACGGAAGCGGCCGAGTTCGACAAGATTTATAAGCTGGAAGTCGTGGTGATTCCAACCAACAAGCAGATGTTGCGGATCGAGAACCCGGATATCGTCTACCGCACCGAAAAAGAAAAATACTTTGCAGCAGCGGATGAGATTCAGCAGCTGGCGGAAAAAGGACAACCAGTGCTGGTGGGCACGACCTCTGTCGCAAAATCGGAGCGGCTGTCGGACCTGCTCAAGAAAAAAGGAATCAAGCACGTCGTGCTGAACGCCAAGTTCCACGAACGCGAAGCTGAATTCGTTGCGCAGGCCGGGCGCAAGGGCATGGTCACGATCGCAACCAACATGGCAGGCCGCGGTACCGACATCTTGCTTGGCGGCAATCCCGAGTTCATGGCCAAGCAGGAACTCGTAAAAAAGGGAATCGCGCAGCAGTTGCGCGTGGCCCAGGGCAAAATCGAAGGGCCGCAGGAAGATGGAACGACTTCTATTTTTTATTACAACGGAAACGAGTACACGCTTCCGACTGACAAGTGGACCGAAGCACTGGCTCGCTACAAGGCGCAGACCGACGTAGAGCATGACGAAGTGACAGCGGTCGGCGGGCTACACATTCTGGGCACGGAGCGGCATGAGTCGCGGCGCATCGACAATCAGCTGCGTGGCCGCGCCGGCCGCCAAGGCGATCCGGGTTCTTCGCGTTTCTATCTTGCGCTCGAAGATGACCTGATGCGCATCTTCGCCAAAGAGTGGATCTCGACCTTGCTGCAGAAGCTGGGCATGGAAGAGGGTGTGCCGATCGAGTCGAAGATGATTTCCCGTCGCATCGAGACGGCGCAGAAGGCCGTGGAAGGGCAGCATTTCGAATCGCGCAAACACCTGCTCGAGTACGACGACGTGATGAACAAGCAGCGCGAGGCCGTCTATGGCCTGCGCCGCCGGTTGCTCGAAGGGACCGATCAGAAGGATCTGATTCTCGAGGATTATGTTTCGGCGATTCTGGGCGAACTTCTGGAACAGTTCTGCCCGGCCAAGGCACACGCCGCGGACTGGAATATCAAGGGCCTGAAAGACGCGGTGTTCACGAGGTTCGGTGTCGATTTTATTGCGGAGGGCGTAAAGGCCGACCAGCTGAACCGGCAAGAACTCGGCGACGCCATTTTTGACAAGCTGAAAGAGCGCTACGACGCCAAAGAAAAATTGATTGGCCCGGATGCCATGCGCCATCACGAGCGCATGATCATGTTGAGTGTGATCGACCAGCAGTGGAAAGATCACCTGCTCAGCATGGACCACCTGAAGGAAGGCATCGGGCTGCGCGGCTACGGGCAGCACGATCCGCTGGTCGAGTACAAGAAAGAATCGTTCGAAATGTTTGAAGCGATGATGCAGCGCTTCCAGGAAGACACGGTTCGCTACCTGTACCTGATGCAGATTCTGGAGCGGCCGCCGGACGCAGGTAGGCGTCCTCCAGATGGTTCGCCGCCAAGTGGGCCGGTCGAGCAGGCACAACGACCGGAGCCGGGAGTTCCGGCGCAGCATGGTGGAGATGGCAACGGCAGACGCCCTCCGCGGATGGTTTCGACCTCGGCCGACGAACTGGAAGAGGCCTTCATGCGCCGCAAGCGCCGCGAACTTGAACAGGCGCGCATGGCCGGCGCAGGAGATACGCCGCAAGTGCAGCAGGTCGTGCGCGGTCAGGAAAAAGTAGGACGGAACGACCCTTGCCCGTGTGGATCAGGGAAGAAGTTTAAGAAATGCCACGGGGCGTAAGCGTCATGCTTGCCGAATTCACGGAGATCGGCCTGCGATGAACCGTAAATTTCGTTTAGTGACCGCGGCAGTCGTGATGTTCGCGGCGCCGATCGCGGCATAGGCATCCTCCGGTCAGAACAAGGTGCTGCAGCTGTTACAAGCGCGCATCGGTGGGCGTTTAGCAAAAGAGTCGCCGGGTAAGTGAAAGGCGGGGTGCCTGTTCCTCAACGTGCGGTTGCCTTAAACGTCATCTCGTCTGCCGAACTCTTTCTCTCCCGCTTCCACTCCGAAAACAGCGTTGCATAATTCTTCGTGATGTAGTCCGCGGATGTTACGCGCAACTTTTTCGCGGTTGCGTCAATCCAGCGCGGCGGCCCTTCGATCTCACAGAAGTTGCCGATGGGCGTTTCGTCGACAACCACGTGACCTTTGCCGTCTGGCGTTTTGCCGTCAGCCCACTCAGCGCGGAATTTTTCATAGCGAAATGTGGGTGCGTAACCCAGCGCGCGAAGAATCAAGTCGATCTTTTTTCCGTCGGCCACGCCCGTCTCCAACTCGATCCGGCTGCTGTGGCGGCCCTTCCTGCCGCCGCTCTTGTGAGTCAAGGTCCAGGTGCGGCCGTACTTGCGCAGACGCAGCAACTGCTTGCGCTGGCGCAAAATTTCTCCCGGCAAATCATAGAGAGTGTTCAGTTCGTGGGTTCGCGGCGTGACTAGGCTGAATCCCGCGGCGCGCAGCTTGCGATTCAGGGTGGGCACATCCGCCACACGAAATTTGATTTCGATTTCCCGCTGCATGCGACGAGTGTATTACGGCTGAGCCGATTCCGCCGCGATACCGCGAGGAATGGAAAGATTCGGGCGCACTTTGTCCCAGTCCACTTCTTCTAAGGGCCCGACCACAAACCACCAACTGATGCCGCCAATCCACGCCACCACCGCCGTAATCAGGAATGGCCAATAGAAGGAACCGGTTTTGCCCAGGATAAATCCGGTAAGGGCCGGAGCGACGGCCCCGCCAAGGTTGCCAATGAAATTCTGCACTCCGATCCACCGCCCGACCATGCGGGGTCCGGCCAGCATCTGCGAGATCGCCCAGCTGTTGCAGACGCTGATTCCCAGAAATGCCCCGGTCAAAACGAGCATTGATGTGAAGAGGGGGCCAGACGCCAGCACGGTGACCGCAAGACAAATGCCGATACCCATGTGGCCGAAAAGCATCAGGCCTTTGCGAACCAACGTCGGAGAGGCGCCTGCGTGAATCCAGCGGTCTGAAAGTTTTCCGGTCACAGCGGAAGAAACCGCGGAGGCCAGGAAAAGCAGTCCGCCGGCGTTCGCGACGTCGTGCAGGGAGAGATGGCGCCCGCGTTGCAGATAAGAGGGCAACCATGTCACCAGGAAATATAGAAAGTAATTGATGGAGGCTTGTCCGACGCACGTGCCCCACGCCGAGCGTCGCACCAGAATGTCTAGATATCCCGCCATGCTCCTCTGCGACCGCGAGGGAGCGTCGGCCCGGCGCGGCATGCACGCCGACCACAGCGGAAGCCAGACCAGACCTGCTAAGCCGAGGAGCAGAAAAAACGGCCGCCAGCCAAAACGCCCGACCGCCCGTCCTCCCACCCACATTCCGAGTGCAGGGCCAAGCGCCAAACCCACCATGATCATAGCGTTGGCGAATCCGCGGCGGCTCTCCTTGAAGTGCGTGCCCAGGACTTTCCCGTACGACGGGAACGCAACCGATTCCCCGAGACCCAGAATTACGCGGATGATCAATAGCGCGGCGAACCCGTGCAGCAGGCCGGTAACCGCCGTTGAAGCCGACCACAGCAGGAATCCCGCGGCAAACACCCACTTCACATCGAAGCGATCGACCAGCCAACCGGCCGGAATCTGCATTAACGCGTAAACCCAGAAGAATGCCGATAGCAGAGTGCCCAGCTGAAAATCCGAAATGTGGATTTCGCGCTTGATCAACTCGGCGGCAATCGACAGATTGCTGCGGTCGATGTAGTTGATCAGAACTGAGAGGGCCAGCAGGAAAAGCACGCCATTCATTCGGGCGTTGCTGGGCGCTTCGTGGGCAGTCGCGGCTGTCGTTGTCTGGATAGTCGTTGACATGGCAGTCACCGTGGCAAAGCCCGACAATGCTACACCATCGCCGCGGGTTCGGAAGCCATCATTTGAGCCATTCGGCTGTTCCCCGACAGGCCGGAGAAGACACTACTTCCGCGTAGAAGCCGTCCAGTAACCGTTAAGCAATCCCCAGTCGTAACGATTTCCCTTCCAGCTGATAGCAGCGCCGTCGCCCCAATAGATTGGTCCATATTCGATGTTCTTGGGCTCCTGCTGCATGCGGTTGGGCTTTAGCAAACTGCTTCGGCTATTGAGCGAGTGCACGCCTCCTCCCGAATGGCACCAGACACAGGTTTGCAACTCGGGCAGCGGTTTGTCGTCGGAGTCTGTGGACCCGGGCGTCGCATCGAAGGGGTCGTCGCCTTTTGTTTGAAACGTCAAGAACTCCCGATCGTCAGGAGTGATTGCGCGCAGGCCGCCGTTCCTCCCGGCGAAGAGCAAAGGGCGGCTCAGTTTGAATTCGAAAAAATCCTGGCCACTATTCCTGATGACGAAAGCCAAGCCTCCCGTGAAGTCGCGTTCCGGGGCGGCCGTGACTGCGTGATACACGCGCATCTGCACACTCTCGGTCAGCGACGATGCCGCCAGACTGCCCTGATCGTCAAACAACGTCATGCGGCGAACCAGTGCCGCCTCAGTCCCCGCGGGAAAGGATGGCAGATTGGGATTTTCCAGAGACTGGTCTGCCGCGAAGCTGGGTCCATGCACCCATGGTTCTGGAAAGTTCCACAGTGACTGGAAGTAATCCATGGTGGCTTTGCGGCCTGCAGGAAGCTTGACGAACACGAGGAAACCGGAGCGTCCTGAGACATTGAAGATGTGCATCTTCGCGACTCCGGAATCCGACTCTGGACTGGACTGAACACAGACCCAGGGTCCTCGCGGGTCGAACAAGTCTGGCGGCAGGAACGGCCGCGCCGGGTTTGCAGGGTCATATTCCTTGGCGAACACTCCTGAGGCCACCGCCTGAGCATAATTGTCGGGCAGCGACTTTAATTCTTCCGGCGTGAGAGCCAGTCGCCGGAGAACTTCTGCCAACCGGATCTGCAACTCGGTCTTTTCTCTGCGGTACTCTGGCCGGTCCCTTTCCGAGGATTGTTGGAGAGACCAGTCGAATATCGCCCACAGATCGCGCTGCAGCATGGCGTGTTTCACGGGATCGTGAATCAGATTCTCTGCGTGCGTCTGCAGAAACTGGTCGAGCACGCGGATGGCGTGCTCATGGGATGGCGCTGCTAGCAGATGCTCTGACTCAAGCCAAAGGAGCGGGTCGAGCGAATCCGCGCCGAATTCGGTTCCGTGGCGGTCTTCGCGGATCAACAAAGCCGCGTACAGGCGATTCCACAGGTGTGAGGGGTTCGAATCGAAGATGGTAGAGGATGGATCGGGATGGCCGGGAGCGGCCGCAGGTTCCCAGAACGCGAATAGCACGACGACGAACAGTGCTGTGGGGACGACGAGGCGCATGGGCGTCTCCAGATCTCGAGCAGGCTAGGTTTCGGGCAGACCGCATCCACGTCCCGCAAAACAGACGCAAGACACACATACCCTTACGTAGCTCGAACCCGCCGAAAAATAAAAGTTGCGCTAGCCAAGGCTCAAGCTTACGAAAACGTCGGCAGTCTGACCAGATCGTCCTTGGGGATCGACTCCAGCGGTTGTCCGGCCTTGCGCCACGCCGTCAAGCCCCCGACGATCACGAACGTGTTGAAGCCTTTTTCCTGCAGTAGATGCGCCACCCGGGCGCTGGTTGCTTCGCGCGCTCAAGTGCAGTAGAGGTAAATGTCCTTGTCTTTAGGGAGATTCTTGATCTCCTCTTCGAGGTTGTTGGGCTCAATGCGGATTGAGCCCTTGATGCGTTCGGTTCCGATGTCGTAGTAACCGTGGCTGCGGACGTCGACGATCTGCACCCGGTCGGCCTGATCCGATGCCAGACGCGCGATCAGTTCCTCGACCTGCACTCGCGGCATGATGCGGTATTTCTTGTACCTGACGAATTGCACGGCGCGGTAGATGGCATACACGAGAAGGGCGGTGATGATCACAACTTCCATGGCGAGCCCGGCCCGGTGAAATCCCTGCAAAGTGGCCAGAAAATCGCGTGAGAGATAGCCGATCAGCAGAAAAGTCGTCGAGTACAGCAGCGAGCCTGCGAAGTCGAGTTGAAGGAATTGGCCGAAGCGCATCTTCATGCTGCCCGCCAGCGGCGCGGCCATGGTATTGATGCCGGGAATAAACTTGGCGATCACCAGCGTGATCTTGCCCCGCTTATAGAACGACTCTGCGGAGCGCAGGATGCAGGTTTCGGGGTTCATGGAAAGCCGGCAGAGAAACCCGAGCAGCGCCCAGCCCGAGTAGCGTCCTAGCCAGAACTGGGCCGTGTCGCCGATCAGCAGCGCGGCCAACGCCGCCAGAAGAATTCCAGGGCCCGAGAGCGTATGGGACGCGACGGCGGCGCCCGCCGCCACCAGCGCGATCGAGGCCGGGAAGGGAAGGCCAATCGCCTCCGCAAACAGCACGACGAAGGTCAGTACATAGCCGTGGGCGGCCATCATGGAGAGCAGGTTATTCATCAACGTCTTTGGGAAAAAGGAGCGCGCATCCCCAGATTGTAGGGTTTTGATTCGGCGAAGCTGGGAAAGGGTTCAGTATAAACAAGCCCGGCGGGTCCAAAGATCGCGCCCTTACTTCTCTCTCGCTACTACAAATTCCGGCGCCCAGAGCAGAGCACGCTTGATTTTCGAATCAGGGAAAGTGCAAATCGACTTTCGCGCGGATTCCGCATACTGGGCGGCGCGTGCCGTGGCCGCTTCGAGCGAGCCGTAGCGCTGCAGGATTTCCAGAATCTCTGCATGAGTCACGCCATTGAAAGCTCCATGTTGTAGCACCGTCTCGATCTTGGATCGCTCTTCGGGAGTACAGCGCTCCAGCGCGTGAATCACAGCCATCGTCGCCTTGCCCTCGCGCAAGTCGCTGGCGACGGGTTTGCCCAATACGTTTTCCGAGGCGGTTAGATCGAGAACGTCGTCAACAATCTGAAACGCCATACCGAGGTCATGCCCATACTTTCCCAGAGCGGCTTCCTGCGCGGGACTGGCACCGCCGAGAATTGCGCCCAGCCGCATGCAGACCGAGAACAGGCACGCAGTCTTGCGAAAAATCAGGTCAAAGTGTTCGTCGAGCGAAATCAGCTTACCCAGCTTTTCCATCTGCAGCAGTTCGCCCTCGACCATCTGCTGGGTGAGTTCGATCAGAGTATCGAGAATGCGGAAGTTGCGCTCCTGCACCGCCATCTTGAAGGCCTGCATGTACAGCCAGTCGCCGGCCAGCACGCACTTCGAATTACCCCACTGCGTGTTGGCCGCGGGACGGCCGCGCCGCGTCTTGGCCTCATCAATAATGTCGTCGTGCACCAGCGTCGCGGTATGAATGATTTCAACCACCGCGCCCAGCCGGACTGCGCCTTGCCCGCGGTAGTCGAGCAGTTTCGCGGAAAGCAACAACAACGCGGGGCGGATTCTTTTGCCGCCGCCGTTGCGCAGATATTCGCCAATCTCGGTGATGGCCTGCACGCCAGAAACTGTATCCCGGCCGAACTCGCCCTCCAGCGCGGCGAGGTCGTCCCGCAGCAGATCGAATACTTCTTTCCCGTTGATGGCGGTGCTCGCGCTCAATTTGGATTGCCAGCTACTCTTTCGTCACGGAGGCTCGGAGACAGAGAGAGAACAATTGCAAAATCTTGAACCTGACTTTCTCTGTGTCTCTGTGCCTCTGTGTGAATGGTTTTTCTAGTTCGTCCTGTAATTCGTAAACTGCAAATCGATTCCGAAGTCGTGACCCTTTAGCAATGCGATGACTTCCTGCAGAGCATCCCGATCTTTGCCGCTAATGCGCACCAGGTCGCCCTGAATCGAGGCCTGCGCTTTTTTCTTGGAATCTTTCACCAGCTTCACGATCTCGCGCGCCTTCTCGATGGCGATGCCCTGCTGCATGGTGACTTTGCGCTTGGCCGTCCCTCCGGCCGATGGTTCGACTGCTCCGTAGGTCAGGCCTTTCAGCGAAACTCCGCGCTTCACCAGCTTCTGCTGCAGAATGTCATTGACCGCTTTCAGCTTGTACTCATCGGCGGAGTGCAGGACAATGGCGTCCTTTTCCAGCTCAATATTCGATTTCGAATCCTTTAGGTCAAAGCGCGTGTGAATTTCTTTGAGCGCCTGCTGAATGGCGTTCGAGACCTCGTTCAAGTCGATCTTGCTGACGATGTCGAAGCTGTTATCGGGCATATTTCTATTCTTTCTGAAACGAGGGAATCTTCACTTGAGGTTAACAGAACTGCGCAGTTTAAGGCGTCGATACTTTGCTTTCAGAGATTTCAGCCAATTTGAAAAAATTGTAGAAATTGCGGCAAGTCTGCTCGCCCACTTCGTCCATCGAGAGCGAGCGCAGTTCGCCCAGCCGGCGTGCGGTCTCTTTCACAAATGCCGGTTCGTTCCGTTTGCCCCGATGCGGAACCGGCGCCAGATAAGGCGAGTCGGTCTCGATCAGCACGCGGTCGAGAGGCACTTCAAGGGCCGCGTCGCGAATCTGCTGCGCCTTCGGAAAAGTTAGATTTCCGGCGAAGGAGATCATGAAACCCATGTCGAGCGCGCGCTCGGCCTGTGCCCAATTTCCTGTAAAGCAGTGCAGAATACCGCCCAGGCCGCGCGGAGCCCACTGATCCTTAATCATGGTTAAGCAATCTTCCCAGGCGTTGTCACTGCCGTCGGACGGCCGGCAGTGAATCACGATAGGCAGCTTTGCCACCGCTGCCAGTTCCATCTGCCGCGCAAACACCTGCTTCTGCGCTTCCCGCGGAGAATGATCGTAGTAGTAATCCAGGCCAATTTCGCCCCACGCGATCACCTTCGGATGCCGCGCCAGCCGCTCCATCGTCTGGTAAGCCGCATCATCCGCGAGCCGCGCTTCATGCGGATGAATCCCGATAGTCGCATACATGAACGGATGCTTCTCTGCCAGTTGAATGCCAGCATCGAGCACGGGAGGGCCATCGCCATTGCCGATGGCAACCATGGCTCGAACTCCGGCCTCACGCGCACGAGCGATGACCTGCTCGCGATCAGAGTCAAACTGCTTGCCATCGAGATGTGCGTGCGAATCGACGAACATGATGCGGAGACTCAGGGTGCGTGGGGACGGGCGACTCGCCCGTCCGCCGAGCAACGCTCGGCTGGTTTTGACTTGTCCTATTTCAGCCGCGCCCCCACCGGCACATCTTCCAGAAAGCCCGCCAGCACTGGCTTTCCGCCCTCCAGCGAAGCCGCCACGATCATCCCATTCGATTCCAGCCCACGGAGTTTTCGCGGGGCCAGATTGGCGACAATCACGACTTTGCGGCCGACCAGAGTCTCAGGCTCATAGGCCTCGGCAATCCCGGCCAACACCTGCCGGACCTCCGTGCCGATATCGATTTCGAGGCGCAGCAGCTTGTCAGCCTTGGGCACGCGCTCGGCGACCTTGACCACGCCCACGCGCAATTCGATTTTGGCGAAGTCGTCGATGGTGATCTTCCCGTCGCCCGCCGCTGGAACAGGTGTTGGCACGGTCGGCTGCGTTTTAACGTCCGTTGTCGGTGGCTTCGCCGCTGGCTCCTTCGCCTCTTCAACGGCCGGAACGCGCTGCTGATCTTCCATCTGCTGCATCCTTTCAATTGCGCTCTTGTCGGCGCGAGGAAAAACCGGATACACATCCCCGAGCTTCGTACCCAGCGGCAGCTGTCCCCAGGCCAGATCGGCGAGTGCAAGCTTCTTGATATCGCCCAGCCCCATCTGCGTCCAGATTTTCGCCGTCGCGTCGGGCATGACGGGATATGCCAGCGCGGTCGCGATGCGCAGCGCTTCGGCTGAGGTGTAGAGCACCGTCGCCAGTCGCGCCCGACTTTCATCATCCTGTTTCTCGCCCAGCGACCAGGGCTCATTTTCGACGATGTACTTATCGACGGCCGCGACTAATCCCCACGCTGTTTCGAGCGCGCGCGAAAAATGGAACTGATCGAACAGCGTGCTAAATTCGCGAATCGCTTGGCGCGCAGTCTCGGCCACCGCGTCGTCGGCAGCGGTTTTCGAGGCGGTTCCGGAGGGATACGGCACCTCGCCCTTGAAGTACCTGTTAATCATAGTTAACGTGCGGCTCGCAAGATTGCCCAATCCGTTGGCGAGGTCAGAGTTGTAACGCTGCACCAGCGCGTCGAAAGAAAACGATCCGTCCTGCCCGAAGACAACTTCACGCAGCAGGAAATAACGCAGAGCATCCGCACCCAGCACGTCGAGAATCGTTTCCGTCCGCACAATATTGCCCCGCGACTTCGACATCTTGCTTTCTTCAAACAGCAGCCAGCCGTGCGCCACGATCGCTTTAGGCAAGGCCAGGCCTGCGGCCAGCAAGAATGCCGGCCAGTAAACGCAATGGAAGCGCACGATTTCCTTGCCGATCATGTGAACGTCGGCGGGCCAGTATTTCTTGAACGCTTCCTGCGCGCCCGCGTGAGTCGAGCCATAGCCGATCGCGGTAAGGTAATTGGCGAGCGCGTCGAGCCAGACATAAATCACGTGCTTAGGGTCGTCGGGGACGGGAATGCCCCAGGAAAAGGTCGAGCGACTGATGGACAAGTCGCGCAGACCAGAGCGCACGAACGAAATCACTTCGTTACGACGAGCCTCGGGGCGAATGAATTCCGGATTCGCATAAAGTTCCAGCAGCTTGTCTTGAAATGCCGAGAGCTTGAAGAAGTAATTCTCTTCGTGAACGGTCTCGGTGACGCGGCCGCACGTCGGACAGAGATCACCGGGCTGCGCGCCATCCACATAGAGTTCGCAAGATACACAGTACTGCCCAGTGTACGTACCCTTGTAAATGTAGCCGTTGTCGCGAATGCGACGAAACAGTTCCTGCACCCGCTTGATGTGACGCTCTTCGGTGGTGCGGATGAAGTCGTCGTTCGAGATCCCCATCCTCTTCCAGAGATTGCGAAACTCTGCCGAAATCTCGTCAGCATACTTCTGCGGCGTTTTTCCGGCGGCCTCCGCTGCACGCTCGATCTTCTGCCCGTGTTCGTCGGTCCCGGTGAGAAAGAACGTGTCAGCGCCCAGCAGTCGCTGCCGCCGCGCGATCGTGTCGCAGGCGATCGTAGTGTAAGCGTGCCCGATGTGCGGCCGCGCGTTCACGTAATAAATCGGAGTCGTGATGTAAAACTTCCTGGCCATATATTCTTAACTGCAGATAGTTCCTAACCACCGAGGACACTGGGGAGCACAGAGGACGTTCTCTGTGTCACTCTGTGGTTATTGCTTTTCGCCTTTCACTAGATACGCACGTGCCGCTTCCTGCATCACCGTCTTTAGCGGCACATGCTGCTCGCTGGCGATGCGCCGGCAGTCTTCATATTCGGGCGCATAGTTCGTGACGCTCCCATTCATGCTGGCAATTTTGATGCGGACCTCACCCCATTGGGTGCGAACGTTTTCCCAGCGCCGCGCCAGAGTTTGTCGAACTTCGTTACGTTTTCGCACCCCCAGGGTTGTAGTCTCGGTGAAAATCAGCTGCGCCAGCTTGCCCGCATCTTCCGGCTTGCACAGCACCGTAAGCAAAGTTCCAGGCCGGTTCTTCTTCATCTGCACCGGCATTCCGAACACGTCGAGCGCCCCTTCTTCGAGCAGACGGTCCATCACGTATCCGAATACCTGCGGATTCAGATCATCGAGATTCGCTTCCAGGACGGTGACTGTGTCGGACGCCGTCTTCGCAGCCAGAGTCGACGCGACTTCACCGATCGTTAATCGCACGACGTTCGGATGTCCGGGAAACTCCCGTGACCCGGCGCCATATCCGGAACTTTCGATTTTCATCTCAGGAAACGCGGCGAAGCGCCTCGCCAGAGTTTTCACGATTGCGGCCCCGGTGGGAGTCACCAACTCAGCTTGCAGGCCCGACGAATAAACCGGAGCGTCCTTCAGCAATTCGACCGTGGCGGGCGCGGGCACGGGGAACGTGCCGTGCGCACACTTCACCATTCCGCCGCCAACGTTTAAAGGTGAACAGATAATCTCGTCTGCGCGGAGGGCTTCGCTTCCGACGGCGGCGCAGACGATGTCGACCATCGCATCCACGGCGCCTACTTCGTGAAAGTGTACCTTCTCGATGGCAGTGGCATGAATCTTAGCCTCGGCCGTCCCTAAAGCCTCAAAGATGGCGATGGCGGTTTTCTTCGCGGAGTTGCTGATGGCGGCCTTGTCGATGATCTCGCGAATCTCGCTCAGGCCGCGGCCGTGCGAACGCCCATGTAACGCGGAGGAAGCACGTTCGTGGTCGCTGGAATGTTCGTGATCGTGATGATGACCATCCTCGGGATGAGGTTCGTGCTGGTGATTCTGGTCGTCATGCTGGTGGCCAGCCCTCGCAGGCGAGAGTCCCCGCGCCAAACTTTGCTTTGCCCAGTATTCTTCCCGCGGAAGGTCTTTCTCGCCCTCGACCCACACATCAACCTTAGTCGCCGAAATGCCGCTGCGGACAACTCGCGAGATCTCCAGCCGCGCGCCTACATCCAGAGCCGCCACGGCGTCTTCCAGCACTTGTGGCGGAACTCCGGCGTCGATAAGCGCGCCCAGAAACATATCGCCGCTCATCCCGGAAAAACATTCTAGATAGGCGATGCGCATAAAATCTAAGTCTTAACCACAGGGGACACAGAGAACCCCAGAGGAATCAAACTGAGAATCGATCTGTGGGATCTCGTCGCCTCTGCTGGGAAGTAGTTCGAGCCGCACAACGAGAACTTTCATCATAGGGAACCGATCCACCTCCGTCAAACGCGCGCCCACTGCCCGCTCTGGTAAAATCACTGTTTCTTCAATAGGTTAGAGGGACTTCTTGTATCGTCATCTGGAACATCTTCTCGCTCAGCGAGTGCTCGAGTGTCTACAGCGCCGCTATCCCGACGCGACGTTGCCGCGCGTCGTGGTCGAACAGCCACCGAAGGTCGAACTCGGAGACTTCGCGATTCCGATGTTTCCGTTCGCCAAGCCGCTGCGAGCGGCGCCGCTGAAGATTGCCGAAATAATCCGGGCTGAGATCGGCTCCATCGCCGGCATTGCGGAGATGCAGGTCGCGCCTCCCGGCTATCTGAACGTCAGGATCGACCGGGGATGGATGGCAACCGCGCTCGCCGCTGATGAAAAACCGCCGGTCGACGTTCCTTTCGGCAAGATTCTCGTCGAGCATTCGAGTATTAATCCCAACAAAGCTGCGCACATCGGACACCTGCGGAACGCCATCCTCGGCGACACGTTCGTGCGGTTGCTGCGGCGCGCGGGCAGGGAAGTCGACGTTCAGAACTACATTGACAACACCGGAGTGCAAGTGGCCGACGTGGTTGTCGGCTTCACTCATATCGAGAAGAAGACGCGCGCGGAAATCGAGGCACTGACTCGGCAACCGCGTTTCGACTACTACTGCTGGGATTTATACGCCCTGGTCTCGCAGTGGTATGCGGCCGACAAGCAGAATCTGCAAATCCGGCAACAGACCCTGCACGCCATTGAAGATGCGACAACGGAGACTGCCGCCATTGCCGAGCTGATTTCAGTGGCCGTGCTGCGACGCCATCTGGAGACAATGGACCGGCTCGACATCGAATACGACTTTCTGCCGCGCGAGAGCGAAATTCTACACCTGCATTTTTGGGATGCTGCGTTCACCAAGCTAAAGGAAGCCGCCGTACTTACGTTCGAGAGCGAGGGCAAAAACAAGGGCTGCTGGGTCATGCGGCGCGCCGGGACTGCGAAATCGAATTCCACCACAGAGGACACAGGGAACACAGAGGAAAACAAAGCCACGGAGGAAGACAAGATCACCGAGGAAGACCAGAAGGTGATCGTCCGTTCTAACGGCACCGTCGGTTACGTGGGCAAAGACATCGCGTACCACATGTGGAAGTTCGGGCTGCTGGGGCGTGATTTCGGCTACCGCAAGTTTTATCGTTATCCGAATCAACACGAGTGCTGGATTTCAACGGCTCACGGAGAGAAAGATCATCCTCATTTCGGCGATGTCGCGGAAATTTACAACGTGATTGACGCCCGCCAATCCGAGGCGCAGAACACGGTGATTGAGGCGCTGCGCGGCCTGGGACACGGTTGGGCGGCCAACCGCTTCACGCACTTCTCTTATGAGATGGTCGCGCTCACGCCGCGCTGCGCCGAGGAACTCGGTTACCAGTTAAGTGACGAGGACAAGGCGCGCTCCTACATCGAGGTCAGCGGCCGCAAGGGCTTCGGCGTGAAGGCCGACGATCTGCTCGACCAGCTCATCGTGTCCGCCAAAAAGGAAGTCGACTCGCGCCATCCAGAACTAAGCGAGCACGAGCGCCAGGAGATCGCCACGCAGGTCGCCATCGGCGCGCTGCGCTACTTCATGCTGAAGTACACCAAGCAGTCGGTAATCGCTTTCGATTTCAAAGAAGCCCTCAGCTTCGAGGGCGAGACCGGACCTTACGCGCAATATGTTGTCGTGCGGGCGACCAGCATATTCCGCAAGGCGGCCTTTAATCCCGAGACTTTCTGCACAGATGTTGCCGGAAATATTACGCCCGCAGATCTGGCGAGGTTTCTAACCGGCGAAGACGCCAACGAAATCTGGGAGCTGTGGTTGGCTTCGTCGAAAACGTCGACCGTGATCGACCAATCGATTGCTACGACGGAACCGGCGTACCTGGCGAAACATGTTTTCCAGCTTGGGCAGCTTTTCAACACCTTCTACCATCGCCATCCCATCCTGACCGAACCGGATGAGAAGCGGAAGCAGTTTCTGCTGGCCACGGTTGCAGTGGTTCGCCGCGAATTAATTCGCTGCTTGTCGGTCATGGGCATTACAGCGCCGCCCGTGATGTAAAATATGTCCCAACATGCGCGGCCGGGCGAACGCGCACCCCTGTCATCATGCACAATGTTGCGCCGCTATCGGCGCCGGCTCATTCGCGGCTCCGCCGCATCGTCCTCGGCCTGCTTGCCTGTGTGCTCTTCCTCGCCGTGGCCGGAATGATCTACGAGAACATCTTCGAAGCTCGCGACCGGCGCTTCAATCCTATGGCCGGAACCCGCTTCGACGTGGGCGGATTCAAAATGCACATTGACTGCACGGGAGAGGGAAGTCCCACGGTGATTCTTGATTCGGGCCTGGGCGAGACCTACCTGTCGTGGCTCAAAGTGCAGCCGCAGGTCGCGAAATTCACCCGCGTGTGCTCGTACGATCGGGCCGGACTTGGCTACAGCGAATCCAGTTCGCAATCTCGCACCAGTAAAGTGCTTGCCACCGAATTGCATGCGCTCCTGCAGGCGGCGGGAATTGCGCCTCCGTATGTGTTAGTCGGGCATTCTGTGGGTGGATTCAATGTCCGCCTCTACGCCAGCCTCTACCGCAGTGACGTGGCCGGAATAGTGCTGGTCGATTCTTCCCATCCCGCTCAGTTCGATCGCCTTCCGCCAGGGATTAAGGACATGCAGGCCGATTGGACGCGCAAGGCCGAGTTCACGGAATACACAATGCCTTTCGGCATTCCGCGGCTGATCGGTCAATGCGATGACGATCCTGTGGAGCGCGCTGCCGCGTGCAACTGGCGCACCGCGGCTGAGGCCGTAGCAGAACTGAAAAGCTTTCCGGAAAGCGCGTCCCAGACGGCAGCCACAGGTTCGCTCGGCGATATACCGCTGTTGGTGATTTCCCACGATCCCAATAAACGCCTGGGCAGTTTCCCCGCCGGCATGGCAAAACCGGCCAACGCTGCGTGGGAAAAGATGCAGGAGGAATTAATACACCTCTCGACGCGAGGGACGCAGGTTATCGCCACCGGCAGTTCGCACGACATTCAGTGGGATCGGCCAGACATCGTGATTAGTGGGATTCGCAATGTCATGCAGCAAGTGCGTTTGGCTCAGTCTGCCGCGCCTCCCAAGTCAAACTGATCTTGCATTCTTTAGTCCTTGTGGCTGACTCCCCCGCTGCAAACCTGCTAACCTTTTTCTCTCATCCACAATTTCGCGCGGAACGATTGTTTTGCGCCGCGCCTCAGGAGCGCCGATGAAAGCAACGAATCGGACGGCCCTTGTCTCGATTGTTTTTTTCCTATCGTGGTGCATGATTCTGCCACCCTTCTCGAACGCGCAAGATGCCACGCCCGCCGCGACTCCGCAAGCTCCAGCCCATCGGCCACGGATCGGTTTAGCCCTCAGCGGCGGGGGCGCGCTCGGTTTGGCTGAGATCGGCGTGATCCAGTGGATGGAACAGAACCACATCCCGGTCGACCGCATCGCAGGAACCAGCATGGGCAGCATCATTGGCGCGATGTATGCCAGCGGCATGTCGCCGGCGGAAATCGCAAAATTTGCCGAAGATCTTGACTGGGACGCAGCTTTTCTTCCCGAACCGACTTATTCGCAGCTTTCCTATCGTCGAAAGCAGGACCGACGCGATTTTCTGATCGATGCTCCTCTTGGCCTGAAGCACGGTCTGAGTGGGCCTAATGGTTTCAACTCCGGCCAGGGTGTGGGACTGTTGCTGGATCGCATTGCCTTCGCGGAATCCGGTATCGCGAGCTTCGACGATCTCCCCATTCCATTCCGTTGCGTAGCCACCGACATGTTGAGCGGGGAAGGGGTCGTGCTGCACGACGGTTCGTTATCGCAGGCCGTGCGTGCCTCCGCGGCGATTCCTGGCGTGTTTACTCCGGTGGAGCTCGATGGCCGCGTATTAGCCGATGGCGGCATGGTGCAAAACATTCCTGTGGAAACCGTTCTGAACATGGATGCGGACGCCGTAATTGCAGTGGAACTGCGGCTTCCTCCCGGAGACCGGGCTGAATTGGAAACACTCACAGGCGTGCTCAGTCGTGCCGTCGATGTCATGATCACGCAGAATGAGCATCGTTCGCTCCTGTTGGCAAAGGCCAAAGTCAGCGTGGACATGACCGGTTTCAGGGTGAGCGATTATTCGCGCGCCAAAGAACTCATCCAGCTCGGGTACAAGGCCGCGGCGAGCCAGTCGGGCGTCCTCTCGCCTTATGCCATCCAGGATGCGGCCGAGTGGCAGCAGTATCTGGAAGCCCGTGCCGCGCGCAAGCGCAAACCGCCCGAGAAGGTTGAGGCCGTCGTAGTCACTGGCTCCGATTCCGACAGCAACGCCCGGCTGCAACACAAGCTCAGCAAGGCCCTGCGCGGACCGCTCGATCTCACGAAAGTCGACACTCAACTGACGAGTCTTGCTGGTGTGGGCCAGTTCGACCGCCTGGGTTACGAGGGATTTACGCAGAACGGAGTGCCCGCGTTGCGCGTGACCACGCACGAAAAGTCCTATGGCCCGCCGTTCGTCGACCTTGCCGTCAACGTGGACGGCTCCGGCGTGGCCGCCTTCGATTTCTCCGCCGGTGCGCGCGTGACTTTCATGGATGTTGCGCACCGCGGCGGCGAGTGGCGCAACGACCTGCTGTTCGGCTCTAGTAATTTGGCGGCCAGCGAGTTCTATCAGCCTTTGGGAGAGTCGCCGTTTTTTGTAGCGCCGTATATTTTCGCATCCAAGTTTGCACGAAATTCATTTACCGGATTAACCCGGGTCGCGGTCTTCGGCGACGAGCGCGCTGGAGGCGGCTTCGACATTGGCTACAACTCCGGTCGGCGCAGCGAATTTCGCGTGGGTTATGAGCTCTTCGAGGGCAAGCTTAGTCCCCTGATCGGAGCCGCAGGCCTGCCCATCGTCAACGGCAGCACCGGTGAATTCCGAGCGCGTTTCGTGTGGGACGGACAAGACAGCCCCGCGGTTCCCAGCCGCGGCAGTCGCATTGTCGCCACCCTTTCGCGCGTGCTGCAGAGTCCGGGGCAAGCGCATCCTATCGGCCAACTCGACTTGCAGACCACAATTTTTGTTCCGGTCGGCACGAAGACTTCGATCTTCTTCGATGTCTCCGGCGGCACGACCTTCCGCGGATCCGCTGGACCGTTTCAAGTGTTTGCGCTCGGCGGACCTTTCCGGTTGGGCGCGTACCTTCCGCAGGAATTTCTCGGCAACCACTATGCGTATTCGTCGCTCGGATTCCGGCGCGAGTTCTACCGCTTGCCCCAACTGATGGGAGGAAGGGTCTACTGGGGCGGATGGTATGAGGCTGGCACAGCCTTCGGCACGGCCGCGCTTGATCCCGGACCGATCGCGGTGCGGGGCACATTCAATCTCGGAATCATAGCCGACACAATCGTCGGCCCCGTCGGCCTGGCCGGTAGCGTGAGTCCCACCGGGCCAGAGCCGAATAAACTTCTCCATCGGCAGGGTGTTCTGACGGGAACGGGCGGTTGATATACTTCGCCGCTGAGCAGTTTTCGAGGAAGATTCTCCGGAGGATCACGGTGCGCTCATCAATTCTGCGTTTTGTTTTGCCTGTACTGATTTCGATTTCCGCCGTCGCCCAACAGACTGCCCAGCAGCCCTCGAAGCCGCTGTTCAAGCTCGATGAAGTCATGATTCCGATGCGCGACGGCGCTCACCTGCAGACGGTCATCTTGACTCCCGTCGCTCAACCTAACGACCAAGCCGGTCCGCTGCCCATTCTGTTTCGCCGCACTCCATACGGCGTTCCCGATAAACCGCCCGAGCAAATTCCGCCCTACATGAAGGAACTCGCGCAAGACGGCTACATCTTCGTGATTCAAAATCTGCGAGGACGATTTAAATCCGAGGGCGTGTTCAACCTTTCTTCGTGGGTCGATTTGAAAGATCCGAAGGCCACCAACGAGACCACCGACGCTTACGATTCGATCGAGTGGCTGGTGAAAAACGTTCCCAACAACAACGGTAAGGTCGGAATTTTCGGCGTTTCCTACGATGGGCTGACTTCCGCGCTCACCCTGCTCCATCCTCACTCGGCGCTCAAGGCGATCAGTGAGCAGGCCTCTCCCGTCGATCAGTGGATGAACGACGACGACCACCGCTTCGGCGCGCTGCGTGAGAGCTACGACTTCGAATATGCCGTCATGGAACAGTCCGACAAAAACCAGAATACACATTTCAATTTCGAAACCTACGACACGTACGAGTGGTATCTCGACCTGGGCCCGCTCTCGAACATCAACGCGAAATATCTTCACGGATCGATTCCTTACTGGAATTCCACCATCGAACATCCCGACTACGACGAGTTCTGGAAGAAGGAAGCGTGGGTGAGCCAGCTTCATTCTTCGACTGTGCCGAATCTGAATGTCGCCGGCTTCTGGGATCAGGAAGATCCGTGGGGCCCGTGGCAAATTTTCCGTCACGCGGAAGAAAATGATCCGCAGCACACGAACTTCATGGTCGCCGGGCCGTGGTATCACGGCGAGTGGTGGAGTCCGAAGGGCGACAGCATCGGCATCATTCCATTTGCCGGGCATGAAACCGCGCGCGAGTTTCGCGAAAATATCGAAGCGCCGTTCTTTCGTTATTACCTGCACGGCCAGGGTGAAAAGCCGCCGTGGCAGGCCAGCACTTTTCAGAGCGGATCGAATACCTGGCACACCTACGCTGCCTGGCCTCCACCCGAAGCAAAGCCGACCAAACTTTATCTCCACGCCGACGGGACTCTTTCCTTCTCCGCGCCCGGCGCGGCCAAGACGGGCGCAGAAAAGGCCGGCCCGGCCTACCGCGAGTACGTTTCCGATCCCGCCAATCCTGTGCCGTACCGCCAGCGCCCGATCACGCCGACTTATCCCGCTGGCGACTGGCGAACCTGGGAAGTTGCTGACCAGCGTTTTGTCGATCATCGTCCCGACGTGCTTTCCTTCGTCAGCGAGCCACTGGATCACGAGCTCACCATCACCGGTCCGCTGGCGGCGAATCTTTTCGCATCCACTTCTGGAACCGACAGTGATTTCGTAGTCAAGCTGATCGACGTGTATCCGCAGGACGCGCAAAAGAACGCATGGAATCCGGAAGAGGGGCCGAGGCCTGGGCAGTATGCCCAGTCGCTGAACGGCTACGAACTGCCCATTGCAATGGAGGTACGCCGCGGCCGCTATCTGGCCAGCTACGAAAAGCCGCAGCCGCTGACTCCGAATAAACCGACGGAGTGGAATATTTCTCTACGCGATCACGACCACGTCTTTCTGAAAGGGCACCGCATCATGGTGCAGATTCAGTCGACCTGGTTTCCGGTGATTGACCGCAATCCGCAAAGGTTCGTGCCCAGCATCTATCAGGCCGCAGCCTCTGACTTTGTACCCGCAACTCAGCGCATCTACTGCTCAGCCGACCTGCCTTCGTCTCTGCTGCTGCCCGTCGTGCCGTGAGAAAAAAAGTCCAGAAACAATATTGTCATCCCGAGCGGAACACAATCTCTCGCAAAGCGAGAGATTGTGCGCAGTCGAGGGACCCGCTGTTCTGGTAGCCATTCCGACCTCGTCGATTATTTTCCTCCGGCGTTGCCGTGCTGCTGTCCCAGCCACGACGCCAACAGCGTTTCCTGTTGCGCCTTGAAATCGATGCAATTGTTGATGCGTTCAATCGATTGTTTATAAGTGCGTTCCGCGGCCGCGACCTTGTGTGCCGAGAAGAATTCCGTCACCTGATCGCGCATCCCCGCGTCGCAGAAAACGCTGGTATCACCTACGACGTCGGCGCTGGCAAACGGACCGCCCGCTTTCGCAACCGCGTCCCAGTGCGTCTGAACGAAATCCCAAGCCAGCTTTTCGCCCGTGGGATTATCCATGACCGCCCCGACCACCTGCAGTGCATCTTGAGACCGCACCTCGGGCGAGACCGCAAACTCCAACGTGCGCTCCAGCAATTTCTGGTCGTCGAAACGCGGCAGCATGAAAAGGTACGTGTAATACTGCTCCGGCGATCTTGGATTCTTCAACGCCGTTATCACCCGGTCGTAAAACGCAGAATCCCCGGTCAAAGCCGCAAGTCGCAGTGCGCTGCCGGCCATCTCGCTATCCACGGACGCGGGATCAGCCAGCGCTTTGTCGGCGATTTTCCGCGCCTGCTCCAGAGTTTCAGGATCGCGGGCATCGTAACCTAGCGCATTGAACACTCGCGCCCGCAGAGTTCTCTGCTCATCGGCCTCGCCCGGTTTCGGTTCGTATCCCATTTCTTTCATGGCAGGGGCCAGATACTGTCGCAGCCACATGCGATAGGAATCCCGATCGCTGCCGCTCACCAGGTACCGGTCGACATAGTCGAGTCCTGCCAGCACGTCTTCCATAACGGCGCGATTGCGGTCCGACTGCAGGCCTTGCACGAAGGCGAGCGAATCGCCCACCGGCTCACGACCCACAGCGACCGAGGCCCAAATGTCGTTCTGCACGGCGATGCGCTCGGCCGGAGTCAGTCTGGTCTCGGCGTCGTCGGCCAGAGCTCGAACCGCCTCAGCCGAGTAGCCGGTGCGGTAGTATCCGGTCGCGCCCGCATTGGCCAGAACCCAGGTCGAGCAACCGGGCAAAGTGTAGGTTGCTTCTTTCTGAGTGAGCAATTCGCACTTCGGCGCGCCATTGCCAGTGGCCGATCCTCTCAGGCACACAGGGATCTGCCACAGCTGATCGTTGGCCGCCTCAAATTTCGCTCGGTCGCTGAAATATCGCTGTTGGCTCAAAGTGACGCTCGTGGAATTTCCGGAGCATTGCGCTTTTACGTTGACCATCGGAGCGCCCGCTTGTTTCACCCAAGTCGGCATGATCTTGTCGACTGGCCGTCTCGATGTTTTCGCCTGCGCGTCCCAGAAATCGTCGGCTGTAGCATTGGCGTACTGGTGCTGTTTCAGATAAGCATTGACTCCGGCGCGAAAAGTGTTTTCGCCGAGATACGACTCGAGCATCCGCAACACCGAACCGGCCTTGCCATAAGCAATTCCGTCGAACAACTCCTGAATCTGCGCCGGAGTTTCGGCCGCCTGATGTATCGGCCGCGTATTCTCGAGCGAATCTACGTTGAGCGTTCCGCCGGTGTCGCTGGCGTCGTCCAACTCGTAATTCCATTCCGGCTTCCACTTCGCGACCGGCTTCGATTCCATCCAGGTAGCGAAACCTTCATTGAGCCAGATGTCATCCCACCACTTCATCGTGACCAGATCGCCGAACCACTGGTGCGCCATTTCGTGCGCGATCACGCTGGCAATCTCTTTCTTCAGGCCGACCGAACCTTGTTTCTCGTCGATCAAAAGAATGACTTCGCGAAACGTAATGCAGCCTGTATTTTCCATCGCGCCCGCGGAGAAGTCCGGCAGGCCAATCAGGTCTAACTTTCCGTAGGGATACTTAATGCCGAAATATTTATCGTAATAGCCGAGAATGTAAGAGGCGGCTTCCAGCGCGAACCTGCCCATCTCCTTTTTTCCCGGCGTGCTGTAGACACGGATTGGAATGCCGTCCGCCTCGCCCTCGATGTACTCGAAATTGCCCACCACCAGCGCAGCCAGGTAAGAGGACATTTTGGCGGTCGTGCCGAAACGTACCGTGTGCTTGTCGCCAGGGCCCGGAGTGTCGGAAATAGCTTTCTGATTCGAGATCGCGACCAGGCCCTTTTCGGCGACGGCAGTAATGTCAAAGGTAGCTTTGTAGTCGGGCTCGTCAAACGACGGAAATGCGCGCCGCGCGTCGGTGGCTTCGAATTGCGACGCCGCATACTTACGCCCCTGGTCGTCTTTGCCCAAATACAATCCACGCATTTCGTTGTTGAGAATGCCAGAGTAAGTAAGGTGGATCGACGCCGGACCCGCGGCCAGAGGCTTCTCGACGGTCAGCACAACCATTTCCTTTTCTTTGTCCGGCGTAACTTTCACAGTCTGCGTGGACCCGCCGGCCGTGATGGTGACGTCATGAAAATCGATATCGGCCGCGTTCAGCGTAATGTTTGAGGTCGAACTAAGCACTTGAATCGAGATGGTCTCATCGCCTTCAAACTTGGCCTTGTCGAGATCGGGCGTGAACGTGAGTTTGTAGTTCTCCGGTCGCGCGATTTCGGGCAGCCGCTGCGCGTTCGCGAGTGAAAGTGTCAAGACGACAAAGACCACGACTGCAAGAATGCGTTTCATTCGTTTCCCTCGGGAGATTGAGTCAGATTGCTATCCTTCAATGTATTTCTGGAGCGCGCCGGACAGTTGTGCGATCCGACTGGACTTTAAGTACGAACAAGACATTTAGAAAGTTCATACACCCGCTGCGACCGCGCCATTCAGAACGGTCATCGCACAATGGTTGGCGCCAAACCAGTAGGGAATTTCGCGGTAGTCCTCGACCGCAAAAACCGCCAGATCGGCGTCTTTCCCCGGTTCGATGCTGCCCTTGCGCTCCGCCACCCGCAGCGCCCACGCTCCGTTGATGGTCGAGGCCGCGACTACTTCCGCCGGCGACATCTTCATGTGCGTGCAGGCCAGCGACATCGCCATCGGCACGCTGAGAGTCGGCGAAGTTCCGGGATTGTAGTCCGTGGCCAGTGCAACCGGCACACCCGCGTCAATCAGACGGCGCGCGTTCGGATATTCCTTCAACCCCAGAAAGTAATTTGCGCCGGGCACCAGCGTGGCGACAGTATCGCGTGTCGCCAGCTGCGGGATGTCGTTGTCGTTCACGTGGTCCATGTGGTCGAACGACGCCGGATGGAACCGTAAGAACGGCGTCAGACCCGTCTCCGAAAGTTGACCAACATGCGCGCGGACGCCCAACCCGTGCGCTTCAGCGGCAACAAAAATCTGCTCCGTCTCCTCCGCCGTGAACGCTCCTTGATCGCAGAAGACGTCCACAAATTGGGCAAGCTTCCGCCTCGCTGCGGCAGGAATCATGTCTTTACAGACGATCTCAACATACTTTTGTGAGCAACCCTGAAACTCCTTGGGGACAACGTGAGCTCCCAGTAGAGTGGAGACCAAAGTCCCCGGCCAGCGCGAAGCCGCGTCCTTGATGGCCTCCAGCGACTTCAGTTCCGACGCGACGGTGAGCCCGTACCCGGATTTGGCCTCGACGGTAGTCGAACCCAGAGCGGCCATGTGCTGCAGCGCGGCTAGAACTTTGGAGGCGAGCACGCTCGTCGCGCTCTTGCGCACGGCTTCAAGACTGGATCGAATGCCGCCGCCCGCCGCCGCGATTTCAGCGTACGACGCGCCCTCGATGCGCTTCTCGAAATCCACCAGCCGTGGGCCAACAAAAACAGGATGCGTGTGCGAGTCGACGAAACCTGGCAAAACAACTTTGCCCCCACAGTCGATCTCAGTGACTTTCTTCCTATTATTCCTCAGCCAGGGATCGCACAACGCATCCTTAGTGCGACCGACGGAGACGATCTTGCCGCCCACGCAAAGCACCGCTCCGTCATTGATGATCCCGAGGTCACGCAAAGCAGGCCCACGGCGCGGGCCAGAGCCACCCGATGCTGCGCGTAAGGTGAGGAGTTGGCCGACGTTGAGCAGCAGCAGTCCGTCCGCGGCTTGCGATCTTCTTTTTGCAGTGCTCACGCATGACTAGTCTAGCAGCAACCTTCGGCGATGAGGTTTGGGCTCCCGACCGGTTGCCCAGTTGTAGGACCGCTGCAGTCGCTCTAACATCTTTAGGTTTAAATTCTAAGTTAGAACTCTGCAACCGATAAGTGGACCGCGAGATTAAACGGGGAGGTGAACATGATCAAGGCATGGTCTGTGCATCGAGAGTCGATTAACGTTCTTCGGCACGTCTGCCACTGCTCACGAATTACAGTGTTGCTCTGCGTAATGTTGTTGCCACTCAGCGTCGCATCGCCGTTTCCACGGCCGGCAATGCCCGCGTCTGGCACGCTGCGTCAGGTCGCTGAAGCTCGCCACATCATGCTTGGCGCCGCCGCCGCATCCGCGTATCTGGCCGAAGCAGACTATGCCGCGATTCTTGGTTCTGAGTTCAGCCAGTTGCAAGCCGAGAACGAAATGAAGTTCGGCGCGATCCATCCTCGGCCCGACACGGACTCCAATCCTTACAATTTCAAGGGCGGCGATGCGCTCGTCGCGTTCGCTCAGAGTCACAACATGCTCGTCCGCGGACACACGCTGGTCTGGCACAACAACGTGCCGGATTGGGTGAAAAACGGCAACTACCCTGCATCGCAGCTAGCCGACATTCTGCGCGGCCACATCAAGACGGTGACGACGCATTACGCTTCCAAGGTCTATGCATGGGATGTGGTCAACGAAGCCTTCAATGACAACGGCACGATGCGGCACACCATCTGGTACGACCAGCCGGGCATCGGCGCGGGGAAGGGCACGAAATATATCGAACAAGTGCTGCGCTGGGCGCATGAATCCGATCCGAATGCCAAGCTGTTCTACAACGACTATGACGCAGAAGTGGTCAACAAGAAATCCGATGCGATTTACGAGATGGCGAGGGACTTCAAGAAGCGTGGCGTCCCGCTCGACGGCGTCGGTTTTCAGATGCATGTCAGCCTGAAGTTCGACGATCCTGCGAAACTCGCGTCCGTCGCGAAAAATCTGGAACGGTTCGCGAGACTCGGGCTAGAGTTGCAGATCACCGAACTCGATGTTCGCCTCAACGACTCCAGTGCGGCCTCGCTCGCCTCGCAGGCCAAACTCTACGGCGAAATCACGAGCCTGTGTGTGCAGCAACCTGCCTGCAAGGCAATCCAGACCTGGGGATTCACCGACAAGCACTCGTGGATTCCGCAGTTCTACAAGGGGCAGGGATGGGCGTTGCTGTGGGATGACAAATATCAGAAAAAGCCGGCGTATCAAGCTGTGTACGATGTGCTGGCAAAATAGGCTGTGAGCACGAAGCGCGCGTCAGCGACCCATCGGCACCTTCACGTCCGCTTTTTTCGCAAACTCCTTCGCCTCGTCGTAGCCTGCGTCCACGTGGCGGATCACGCCCATGCCCGGGTCCGTGGTGAGGACGCGCTCGATGCGCTTGGCCATTTCGTCGGTGCCGTCGGCCACGGTGACTTGCCCGGCGTGCAGCGAGTAGCCGATGCCGACGCCGCCGCCGTTGTGAATCGATACCCATGACGCGCCCGCAGCCGTATTCAACAGCGCGTTGAGCAGCGGCCAGTCGGCTACGGCGTCAGAGCCGTCTTTCATGCTTTCGGTTTCGCGAAATGGAGATGCCACAGAACCGCAGTCGAGATGATCGCGGCCAATCACGATCGGCGCCTTGATCTTGCCTTTCTTCACCAAATCGTTCATAGCCAGGCCGAATTGAGCTCGCTCGCCGTACCCCAGCCAGCAGATGCGTGCGGGCAGGCCCTGAAACTTGATACGCTTGCGCGCCAGATCGATCCAGCGCCGCAGGATTCGATTCTCGGGAAACAATTCGAGAACGAGTTCGTCGGTCACGTGAATATCAGATGCTTCGCCTGACAGCGCTACCCAGCGAAATGGTCCGCGCCCCTGGCAGAACAGTGGTCGAATATATGCGGGCACGAATCCAGGGAAGTCGTAAGCGTCCCGCACTCCGCGTTGAAATGCGAAGGTGCGAATGTTGTTGCCGTAGTCGAAGGTGACCGAGCCCATCCTCTGCAGGCGCAACATGCCTTCGACGTGATGCGCCATCGCGTCGAGCGATTTCTCCTGATACGCCTTCGGATCGCGCTGGCGCAGTTCGAGCGCCTGTTCGAAGGTCATGCCGTTCGGCACGTACCCGTTGAGCGGATCGTGCGCCGAAGTCTGGTCGGTCAGAATGTCAGGGACTACGCCGCGCTCGGCTAACTCCGGAATCACATCAGCACAGTTGCCTACTAACCCGACGGAAACATTTTCTTTCTTGCGGATCGCGTTTTTTAAAATGCGCAGAGCTTCATCCAGCGTTGTGACCATGAAGTCGCAGTAGCCGGTTTTCAGGCGCTTCTTGATGCGCTCGGGATCGATGTCAATGCCGAGAAACGCGGCGCCGGTCATGGTCGCGGCCAGCGGCTGAGCTCCACCCATGCCGCCCATGCCGCCGCTGACGATCAGCTTGCCGGCGAGGTCGCCGCCAAAATGTTTTTCGCCGGCGGCGGAAAAAGTCTCGAACGTTCCCTGCACAATTCCTTGCGAGCCGATGTAAATCCACGAACCGGCCGTCATCTGTCCGTACATCATTAAGCCAGCACGCTCGAGTTCGTTGAACTTCTCCCAGTTCGACCAGTGACCGACCAGATTCGAATTGGCGATCAGCACACGGGGCGCATGATCGTGAGTTTTGAAAACGCCGACCGGCTTGCCCGATTGCACCAGCAGAGTTTCGTCGTTAGCCAGATTCTTCAGGCTGGCGACGATAGCGTGGTAGGCTTCCCAACTGCGCGCCGCGCGGCCCGTTCCCCCATAAACGACCAGGTCTTTAGGCCGCTCGGCAACCTCTTCGTCGAGGTTGTTCATGAGCATGCGCATGGCGGCTTCCTGTTGCCAACCTTTACAAGTGATTTGATTTCCGCGGGGCGCGCGAATCGATGCGGGAGCCTGAATTTCAGTTTCGACGGGCATGGATAGATGTTAGTTCTTCAGGTCCGACAGGCGCAACGCGGAGAGTGGGCGAGGCTATCTACCAGGTGCTGTAAGCCGTGCCGTCGCTGGCGATTCCGCTGGAAGCAGAGTGCACGTCGTCGATGCCGGGATCCTGCTGATCGACGGCCATCAGCACGTCTTCCTCTTTCGGTTCCCAGTTGGGCTGCTTGGTCATGGGATCGATGGGAATCTGCCGGAGGTAGCCTGCCGTCACAAGGTCGTCGAGCGACTGCGGGGCTTTCTGCTTGTCGAGAGTGTACTGGGAAATCACGCTGCGCAAAGTCGCGAGGTTCGATCGCAGGACGGATTCTCGCGCCTGCACAATCGACTGGTTATAGATGGGCATTGCAACCGACATCAGGATCATGATCATGCTGATGACGATCATTAATTCGAGCAGCGTGAAGCCGCGGGATCGGTTGCGCCGGTTGCCGCGAGCGAGACTCCACGCCGCTTGCAATCCTCTCCCACGAGCCGAATTGTTCGCGCGGGGTTGCATTTACCAGTCCTTATATTTCGTTCCGTCGAGCGCAACGCCGGTCGATTTGGTATAGACGTCGAACACGCTCTGCCCGCCGAAGGAATCAGAGTCAGGATCATCCTGCATCGAGCGCAGTCCCCATTCTTTACTCTTGGTCATCGGGTCCACAGGAATAGAACGCAGGAAGCGAATTTTCTTGCCGCCTTGCGCTTCCACTCCTTTGACCAATTCCTCGAGGTCGGGCGGATAGCCCTGGCTGTCGAGTTTAGTCTGAAACATATTTCGGTCGGCGGCGTCTTTGTAACGGTCGATGGCGTCGCGCATATCCCACAACGCGCGGCGCAGTTCCTTTTCTTTCTCGCGCTGGATCGTGATGCGCGCCAGCGGCAGCGCCATCATGGTCAGAATCGACATAATGGCCGCGGCGACGATCAGTTCCATAAGCGTAAAACCGCGCGTAAAGCCGCGTTGCGGCTTAGCGCCCCGGGCGTGATGGAATCTTTTGATCGTCATAACTCTTTACTCTTAACCGCTGACCCCTTACTGCTGGCCCCTTACTACTGGACCGTGACCGAGGCCTGCGCCCCGTTGACCGTGATCTGCTGCAGGCCGGGATCGCGGGCTCCACCGCGGGTGATCGTCAGTGGCGTCTGTCCATCAGCCTTCGCCTGGAAAGTGATAGTGACTACAGCGCCTTGTCCGGAAACTCCACCCGCGCCGCTGGGCCGCGAGGCCGTAATCGTCGACTCACCTTTCATGTCATCCTCGCGATGAGCCAGGGTCACAATTTGGCCATCCTGCGAGAGAAAGCCGCCGTTGACTACGTTCACCAGTTGCAGCAGTTTCGGATCGTAGTCCAACTGCACGGGCACGGTATGGACGTTCTGGGCGCCAGACAGCAGCAGGTTCACCACAAATGTGTTGCCCTTGGCCGCCTGAATGGTCGGCGGATCAAACAGGAAGCTGGCCGGCCGGGCCGCGGAAGGATTCGGAGCGGCGGACTGGCTCGCCGGAGCCGGCGCGGATGAAGGCTGATTTGCCGGACCTTGGTTTGCCGGAGGCTGATTTGCCGGAGCTTGGCTCATCGGAGTCTGGTTTGCCGGCGGCGCAGCCGGCGCGGCCTGCGGCGTCTGCGCTGGAGCCACCTGCGGACGGTTCACGTGCCGCAATGAAATCGTCGTCGAAGTGCCGATATCAATGGCACGCTGGTTGATCTCGCTTACCTCCGACCCGCGGATAACGTGCGGCGTAATGGCGAAGACGGTCTCGTCGGAAGAATGGTCCTGTGTAGTCTGACCAAACAAGTATTTCAGGATCGGAATCTGCGCCAATCCCGGGATGCCGCTCAGCGACTTGGTCTGCGAGTCGTCCATAATGCCGCCGATCAGGCTGGATTCGCCGTCCTTCAGCCGGATTTCACCCAAGTCGACTTTCTTCTGCCCGATGATGGGCTGGGTGATGCCGCCGATGCTGGCCTGGCCGATCTCCGACGAGATTTCCATTGTGATCTTCAGCGAGACTTCGCGGTCGGTGTGGACGTGCGGGGTGACGTCGATATTTACGCCGACGTCGATGTACTGAAACTGTGTGTTGACCAGGGGGTTAATACCAACTCCGCCAATGCCGGGCTGAAACGAACCTGTCGCCACCGGCAGGCGTTCGCCGATCTTCAGCGACGCCTTCTGATTGTCGAGCGAGCGAATCTGCGGATTCTGAATCAGCTTGGTATCGGTGTCGCCCATGACTGCCGACAAGCTCGCGGAGGGAATCGTGACCTGGAAGTTTTGCGCGGTCAGGCTGGCCAGCGAGTTGAGGTTGATGCCGCCTCCGGAACTTGGCGTAGTCGTTCCGGTGGTCGTGGTCGTAGTCGAAGTAGTGTTGAGGTTGTCCTGCAGTTGCACCGAGGCGCTGGTGGGCGGACTCAATCCCAGGGTCCGCGACTTGTCTTTGCTGATCTGCATGACCGCAATGTCGATGATCACTTCCGGGCGGGCCTTGTCGAGATCTTCCACTAGTTTCTGCGCCAGCGCGATCTGATCGGGAGTCCCGCGCACGATCACTGCATTTTGCGACAGCAACTGCTGCACGCGCGTAACATCCAGCACGGCGCGAATCGCGTTCACAATATCCTGCAGTTCGGTCGGGGCCGAGAGATTCGTCAGATAAAAAGTCTTGAGGACGCTTTGTTCCAGTTCCTTGCGCTTCTGCACATTGTCTTGCGCGACGAAGATCGTATTGGGCGTAACCGGTCGCCAAAAAGTGTGCGACTCGAGCGCCGTAATTTCCAACGCATCTTCCAGCGATACACCGTTTAGGTCAACGTTGATCGCCTTGGGCGGGTAATCGGGATCGAGCAGCACGTTGATTCCGGCGAGCTGGCCGACGGTTCGGTAGACCACATCGGATTTAGTGGCCAGCATCTTAAGCGTTACGGGGACATTCGAGATTTGAGCCAGTTCGACCGGTCCCGGCAATTCGTGCACTCGACGCTCGAGAGCGGCTGGCGGCCCGGCCGGCTGCTGCGTAGGATTCCGCTGCTCCTCGATCATCTTCAGCGTGTGCTCGAGTTCCTGCTTGGCGATGAACAACGAGGGATCAATCTCCAGCGCTCTGCGGAAATCCGCCACCGCTTCGTCCAGCTTTCCTTCGTCACGCAGCTTCTGCCCGTCGTGCACAATGGAAGCCGCCGCCTCGAAGCGAATACGTTCAAAGGAAGTCCGGTAGCGCAGGTCCTTGGGCTTCAGGTCGTAGGCTTGCTTGTAGAATTCGTAAGCCGCAACGTACTTCTGGCGAGCCTCCGCATCCTCACCCTTGGCGTAAAGGCTCTTGGCTTTGTCGGCGATGGCGGGCAGCGTGGCAACCGCGACCAGCAACAGCAATAGTGCCGGGCGCATCAGGCGTTCTCATTCGATAATCCTCACGAGAATGATCCTCTTTAATTAGTCTTTGCCGGACATCCGGGCCGGACAAGCGGCTTGTCCCGCGCCTTGCGGCGTCGCGCCGGGAGTTTCGAGCAGAAAAATCCACTCGATACATCAAAAACCACTCGGTGTCGCGATTATAGCATCGCCATTTCCAGCTCCCGAAGTGCTTGCGCTTACGGGAGTTATACTCTTTGGTCGTAGGACTAGTGGGTTCACGGATGCTGGCTCGTATCGTCCTTCTTCTGACCGCGATCTTTCTTCGCGGCATCGGCTACACATAAGCAGTGGCACGGCGCTTTCATCATCGGATTCGTTGGGCAAGCTAGGTGCTGGTGATAGCCTTTGCCGCACCTACTCTGACACGGCGCCTCGCACCCCGTCACTCCCCAATAAGTCACAAGTTTGCACCCTGGCAGAGCCTGTTGTTGTGCAACCGCCAGCCAGCCAAAGCTTAACAAGGCGAATACCTTCACCACACGCATCCGGTTCCCCCCGGCGAAGCAAGGTAGTGGTGCATTTCGGGCTTTACACGACTCTGTCATCCTGAGCGTAGCCGTTTTTCAGGCGCAGCGAAGAGCCTGCCCTGAGCGAAGCCGAAGGGATCTCCCGCTCAACCGGCCCAATTCGTATGCCAACTGCACCACCGCCCGAAGTAAAGCTTCGGATCACAGCCGACATCTCCCCTGCTAAGATGACCTCAAAGCCATGGCTCGCCAATCCACCCACCAAACCAAGGCCAACCCGGAGAAATCTCCGCGCCGCGATCCCACCGCCTCCGGCGACCGCGACGCTGCTGTCAATAGGATCGCTTCACACAACTACTTCTTGCTAGAAAAATTTGAGGCCGGGGTGGTTCTGACAGGTACCGAAGTAAAGTCCGTGCGCGGCGGCCTGGCCAACCTTAAAGACTCCTACGGCCTGGTCAAAGACGACGCCGTCTGGCTGCTGAACGCCCACATCGGCCCCTACGAGCACGGTAACATTCACAATCACGCCCCCCTCCGCACCCGCAAACTGCTGATGCACCGCGAAGAAATCCGCAAACTAATCGGCAAAACCCAACAAAAAGGCCTGACCCTGATTCCCACCCGCCTGTATTTCAAGAACGGCCGAGTCAAGGTGGAACTGGCCCTGGCCAAAGGCAAACAGCTCTGGGATAAACGCGAGACGGAACGGCGGCGGACTGCGGATAAAGAGGCGAGGGACGCGATCAGTCGCAGCCGAAAGAGTTAGGCGGTATCGCGGCGGCACCGGATGTTTTCATTCGCTTACAAAAAGCCTTGTCATTCCGAACCGGGCCGAAGGCGCGGTGAGGAACCTGCTGTTTGCCCGCACCGCCGCACCACCCGCCCAAGAAGTTGCTGTTGATCTCAAGCCAGAAAAGCAGCATATGATGGTCGGCCAGCGGGCTGACCGATGGCGAATCCCGAACATCTTGCGAAGCTGAAAGAAGGCGTGAAAGCTTGGAACGACTTCCAGGTCGGGCGCGCAGCAGAATTTCTGGGGACGCTGAAAGTGAGTTATCGGGGTCCCAGGTCGGACTGGATGGACCGGTCGGCAGACCTTAGTGGTGCTGACCTGAAGGGGATGGATCTAAAAACGGCATTGCTCGTTCATGTGGGCCTGCGCGGGGCGAACCTCGCTAGGGCGGACATCGCCGGGGGGAACCTGCAAGGGGCCAATCTCAGCGGGGCGAACCTCACCGAGGCACACATCCTTCGGGGAAACCTCCATGGTGCCAACCTCAGCGGAGCAGACTTCAACGAAGCCGATCTTAGTGAAGCAGACATGAGCGGCGAGGCCGATCTCTCGGAAGCTAACTTCCGCGGAGCGCAGCTGACCGACGCAAACTTGACGGATGCTGAACTGCTCGGATCAACCTTTGACGAAGCCCAGATCGGCGGCACAATTTTCGGTCGTAACGACCTCAGCTGCGTCAAGGGACTGGAAGACGTCCGTCACATTCATCCCTCGATAATCGGCATCGACACGATCCTCCTGTCCAAGGGCAACATCCCCGAAAAATTTCTACGCGGCTGCGGCGTCCCGGATGAATTCATCACTTTCTCAAAGTCACTCGTCACAAGTCCGATCCAGTTCTACTCTTGCTTCATCAGCTATTCGACGAAAGACCAAGAATTCGCCGAGCGTCTTCACGCCGATCTTCAGAATAAGGGCGTACGCTGCTGGTTCGCCCCGCACGACATTCAAAGTGGCAAGAAGCTTCATGAGCAGATCGACGAAGCCATCCGCCTGCACGACAAGCTGCTACTGATCCTGTCGCCGGATAGCATGAAGAGCGAGTGGGTGAAGACAGAAATCGCAAAGGCTCGTAAGCGAGAGGTGCGAGACCAGCGGCGAGTCCTGTTCCTCATCCGCCTCGCGCCCTTCGAAGCTTTGCGCGACTGGGAATGTTTCGACGCCGACACCGGAAAAGATTCCGCCCGCGAGATTCGCGAGTACTTCATCCCCGATTTCAGCAACTGGAAAGATCACGATTCATACCAGGAAGCATTCCGGCGCTTGATCGCCGACCTAAAAGCGTCTGACTCTGAGGCGAAGTAAACCTTGATCCTTGGCCAATTTCCACTAGACTGAAGTGCATGAAAACCGTTGTCTGTCGTTGGCGGCTATCGTCTGAGCGAAAGGCCGAACTTACGGAAGGGGCGCGCCGCCAAGGGATTTCGTTGTCCGCGCTGCTGGACCGCGTGACCGGCGAGTGGCTCGCCCGACGGCACGGGCGTTCCCAAGATGAAGCCGAACAAGCTGCAATTCGAAAGCGTGCTATGGCCGCCATTGGAACGATCAGCGGCGGTGATCCGACGCGCTCGGCTCGGACGGGTGAACTCGTTCGAGAAATCATCCGTCGGAAGCACCTCAAGGAATCCAACGCGCTTGCACGCCGCTTCGGTCGCCGGACCCGTTAGCTCGTGAGCAATTCTCGTGGGCACCCCGCCCACGAACGGATATCCACAAGCCGGGTGTGACATCCAACCTTGCGCACACTGCCGCAATCGCGCAATTATGGTTGAGGGCCGTGACGGTCGGCACAAGCCAATTCGTCCCACCCCTAGGTCCTTTGTTTTGCGGATTTTAGTACTTAAGCTCTTTGACATCCGGATTTTACCGGGAATTTCGCGCTAACATCATGATTCCAAAGATTGGAGGGGGGAGGGGGATACCCCGCTCTTCAGCCGATTCTCAGTCGAGGAGCACTCCATCCAACGCGAGCCGCAACGGCGCCGCAACTTTATTTTCCCCACGCAATCCACAGCGTTAAGAATAATGAAGACCGTAAACCTCAAGTCCGATATGCCGTCAGTGCAGGAAGCGCTGCAGCGGCTGGAGCGCGAGATCGCGGCTGCACGCCAGGGGAAACTTGCACTGCTGAAAGTCGTCCACGGCTACGGATCGAGCGGCGTCGGCGGCGACATCCGCATCGCAGTGCAGAGACGCTTGCGTGAACTGGCTGAGGCAGGCCAGATTCGCGCCCGCATTTTCGGCGAAAGCTGGTCGAAGTCGGACGAAGCAACCTGGCGACTGCTGCAGTCAGAGTCCGCCTTGAAAAGCGATCCGGACTTAGGCCGCCGCAATCTCGGGATCACCATCGTCTTGCTGTGAGCTTGCGAAAGCGTCCGACTGAAGTCGTTAGGATCCCGGCATCGTCGATGGGGGACTCGGCAGCGCAATCGGTTCAGGAGCCGCCGGGACCGGCGCTGGCAGAGTAATCGACGTCGGCATGATCGGCTGCGGCATTGTCGGCTGAACGGCGACAGCCGGCGCCATCATGTTCTCTTTCCAGTACGAGACCACGATTCCACGTTGCCAGAAGCGCGGAATCAACAACAGAAACAATATGACCTGGCTGAGCAGAAACGCCGCGAACCACTTCTCGGGGGCGATGAACTTCATCCAGCATCGGATTCCGCCCACTAGAATGATCGCCGCTACGAGAGTGGTCACAACGTAACTCGCCAGCAAACGGGCCAAGCTGCGGAATGTGTGCAGGAACGCCGTTCCAATCGATTTGCGGACGGCCCGCTGGTCGCTCAAAACGACGTCAACCTCAGCCAGATCGAACCAGATGCGGAAACCAGTCATGATCAGAAAAATCACGAGCAGGCCGGCAAGACGCACTTCGGGCAGCAGCAATTCATTCGTACTTTCTCCAGCTATGCGCTCGAGCACGCCGTGCAGTCCGAATAGCGCGACTGTGGCAATCAGCATCACGATCCCCGCAATCATCATGAGCCGAATGTAGCGCCACAGGTTTCGCCCGCAAGCACGGAAGAAATCTTCGCGCGGCAGCCGGTAGGTCGCAGCGTAGCCCTGAAACACGCCCGGCAGAAAAAGCGTTGTGAAGACGAGGAACAGGAACGAAAAATACATTGCCGGAGTGGTTGCCGACGCCATCGGCCCAAACTCAGGACGGGCCAGCAGATTAATCATCACCGCCAAGTCGAATCCATGCAGCAGCCGTTCGGCCGCCAAACTGTGGTCGAGAATGGCGTGAGCGCTCTTGCGAAAGGCTGCCGTGCCGAATTCCGCCAGCGTCAGATTCAGCAGCCAAAACCAGAAAATGTAGCGCTTGTTGCGACCGACCATTTCCAGGCCGCCGCTTAGTAGACTTTTCTTATCGCTCATTTCGTATCAGTCCTCGATCCGTCCTGCAGCTGAAGCCGCGTTAACGCGCAGTTCTCTGCTGCTTGCCCTAAAGGCCGCGCCATTTCAAAGCGCTGTTCGTGCGAGCAGTCGTCAAACAGCCCACCAGGCAAGCGCCTGGCTGACCCACTGGGTCGCGAAGAGCCAGTAGGTCGACAGCTTTTTCGTTGGCTTGGTGTTGACCTCGACGACGTAGCTGTTGTTGAAGTCGTTGCGGTCGATCTGCACGGTATGGTCGGGATCAATTTCCGCCGATACGACCTTTGCCTTCTTCACGTAGCTGAATCGCACCCAGCGGTCCTTCCCGTCCCAGTGCTCGCGAACCTTCTCCAAGTGATCGTTGCTGTCACGGAAGACGATCTCTACCTCGACCGGCATCACGAAGTCTTCCTTGCGATGCAGCGAGAACGTAGGACTGGTAAACCGTATCGTCCTTATCTTTATCGTTCTTCGCGCCTTTCTTGTCGTCCTCGTACCAGTTCACCGGAAACGAATTGATGCCGAGCACTTCATAATCCATGACCTGCGATCCGTAGATAGCCTGATTGAAATACCAGCGCAGGTCCTTGCCGGAAACTTCTTCAATCGTCTTGAGGAAGTCTTCTTTCGTGGGATGGGTGAAGCGGTACTTCATGAAGTACGCGTGCATCGCCTTGGCCATGGTGTCTTCGCCGATGATGCGTTCGAGAGTGAGCAGCACACTGGCGGTTTTGCCGTAGGTGATGCCGCCGTACGAGTTGGAACTGTAGTAGGCATAGGCATTCTGTGCGATTGGGTCGCGGTCGGCGGCGCTGAGATAGCCGAGTCTCTGCTCTTCACGCTCGCCCACGGTGACGCCCGCGAGGTTCATGATCGAAGTGTTTTTGCCCAGGATCGAATCCAGCACCTTCACTTCTGTATAGCTGTTGATGCCTTCGTCCATCCATGCGTCTTCGAATTCGTTGGTTGCGACCATGCCGTACCAGTACTGGTGCCCGAACTCGTGCTCCACTACTATTTCGGGCATGTACAAACCTTCGGGCATAAACCAGCTGGAGTCGCCGGTGATGAACGTCGGATACTCCATCCCTCCCGCCGCAGAATCCGGCTCCGGATCGACCACGGTCAGCGTCTTGTAGGGATAAGGCCCGTACCATTTTTCGAAGCGATCGAGGGAATCGCGCGTGACTTTTTCATGACGCTCAGCTTGGTTCCAGTGCGCGGGCTGCATGAGGAAGCGGAGTTGGATCGGACCCATTTGCGACTGGTAGACGCTCTCGCGGACTTTGTAACGCGGGCTGGCGGTCCAGGCGAAGTCGTGAATGTCGTCGCCGTGATAGGTCACGGTTTGGGTATTGTCGGGATTGCTCTTTTGTTCGACCATGACTCCGCTGGCGCCAACGACTTCGTTCTGCGGCACTGTCAGCTTCACGTCGAAGACGCCGAAGTCGGCGAAGAACTCGGTTGTGTTGTGATACTGGTGGCAATTCCATGCGCCGTGCCACCACACGCCCACTTTCGGAAACCACTGCCCTCCCAACACAAAATCACGCTTCCATCCAGATCGAGCCTGGGTCTCGGGAAATTTGGTCTTAAAGGCGATCTTGAACTGGGCGTAGGCGCCCGGCGCGATCGGCTTCGGCACGTGCAGGTCCACGACTGTCTTATCATCTTTATTACCGTCATCGGGCGCGATGTACTGCAACTGCGACGTCAGATCGCCCTGGCCCACCAGTTCGATACTCTTGATATCTTCCGAGCCATAGAACTTGTCTTCCCACTTCTGGTAGCCCGTGTCTCGGCTGCCCATGAGTTTGGAATCGCGCACGAACGTCGCCTTGGGCTGGAAGGCATTCTGATAAAGATGGAAAGGGAAGTGGTCGAGCGGTTGTCCGGTCAAGTTGTGGTAGGTCAGCACTTCGGTGGCGTCGACGGTGTGCGTGACCGCATCATACTTCGCGTCGATTTCGTAGTGCACCACGCGCTCTGACATCGGCTTGTCGGAGTTGATGGCCAGCGTCGTGGCGGGGATCGAAATTCCCGATCTGGGTGCATTATTTGTCGCCTTCGCGGGAACTGGAGCTTTCGCCGGCGCTGCCGCTTGCGGTGCGGCGGATGCGGTTGTCGCGTCGCGGTTCAAGATTGCGGTGATTCCCAGAACTGCCGCGGCGACGACAACGACGACTTTCCATCGAATCTGCATGGCGAACCTCATCTGTATGGCTGCGGCCTTGAATCATATCGCAGGCGCCCGGCTGCCGTCACCGGAGCGCCCCCACTGGTAGTGTGCAGTTTGGCGTACGCGCTGCGGCGGTTATGCGGGAGATCCTTCGCTGAGCCTGAAAAACGGCTCCGCCTCCGGAGGAAGTCGTCGTGGAAGACTGCAGCGGTACCGTTTCATTCCGACTATTTCCCAGCATCGGGCCGAGGAAAGCCTGCCTGACGATTTCCGCAGTCCGACGCTCGGCGCTTGCACTTTTCCTGTCCCGCCGACGATACTGGAACGATCATCTGAACCATCGCACAGCAATTATGAAAACGACAATTTCTCTCTCAATCCCTGCCGCGGTCGAATCCGAATCACTGGTCGCCGTGGTTCTCGACCATTCGAAATCCGCTTCGAGCGAAAAGGAAAAAGACGAAAAGCCAGAACTCAAAGTTGCCACCAACGATCCTGCGGTGCAGGCCGTGGCTGCCGATCTGCTCGCCAGCGGCGAGGTCGCCGGGAAGCCGTTTGAGACGAATCTGATGCACCGGCCCGTCACTCTGAAGGCGAAGCGTCTGCTGTTGGTTTCAGGTGGCAACGCGAAATCATTCTCGAGTTACGACTTGCGGCGCATTGCCGGAACGGCGGTTCGCGCGCTCAAGTCGCGCGGCATTCGCAGCTTCGCTTTCGTCGCCCCGCCGGGCATTCCGGCTGATGAGGCAGTGCGCGCGATTGTGGAAGGCGCGCATGTGGGGAACTTCGATCCCGACTACTACCGTAGCGACCGCAAGGACCAGAAGATTGACACGCTCACCGTCGTCGCCAGCGGCGATCAGTCTGCTCTCGAGAAGGCAGCCAACGAAGCGCAAGTCATCGGCGAATCGCAGAATTTTACGCGGGACCTGGTGAACGAACCCTCCAACCGCATGACGCCCACGATTCTCGGCGAGCGGGCCAAGAAGATGTCCGCGGAAGTCGGCCTGAAATGCGAAGTCTACGGCGCCGACAAGATCAAAGAATTGAAGATGGGCGCATTCTGGAGCGTGGCTCAGGGTTCCGACGAACCGCCGGCGCTGATCGTCATGCGCTACGAACCGGCGGGCGCGCCCGAGAAGCCGTTCTTAGGTTTAGTCGGGAAGGGAATTACTTTCGACACGGGCGGCATTTCGATCAAGCCCGCCGACGGCATGGAGAAAATGAAATACGACATGGCCGGCGGTGCAACTATGATCGGCGCCATGCGAGCGATCGCGCTGCTGAAGCCGAAAGTCAAAGTCATCGGCATTGTCTGCGCGACGGAAAATATGCCGTCTGGAAAAGCGCAGAAGCCGGGCGACGTGCAGATTGCCATGTCGGGCAAGTCGATTGAGATCATCAACACTGACGCTGAAGGAAGACTCGTCTTAGCAGACGGTCTTTATTATGCGCGCCAGTTGGGCTGCACGCACCTGGTCGACGCCGCAACTTTAACCGGAGCGGTGGTGGTTGCACTCGGTTACAACAACGCCGGAATTTTCGCCAACGACGACGACATGTACAACCGCTTTCACGCGGCGAACGCGAAGGCGGGCGAAAAAATGTGGCGCCTGCCGCTCGACGACGAATACAAAGAGCAGATCCGCTCCAGCATCGCCGACATCGTCAACTCCGGCGGACGCTGGGGCGGCGCCATCACGGCGGCCATGTTCCTGAAAGAGTTCGCCGAAGACACGCCCTGGATTCATCTCGATATCGCTGGCACGGCCTGGATGGAAGATCAAAAACCCTGGATCGCGAAGGGCCCATCCGGCATTGCGCTGCGCAGCCTGATCGAGTTCGTGAAGAGTTTCGCAGGATAAGTGATCGGCTTCAGGCCACGCGCTTCGAACGGAGGGTTTATGAAATCTTTGATGGTGACGCTTGGAATCATCGTTCTGGTGCTTGGAATTGTGTCCTTCTTCGCTCCTTTCCCACACCGTCATCACGAGGGCGTGAAGTTCGGAGACGCTCACATCGGTGTGACCACGGAGCACGACGAGAAAATCCCGGTGGCCGCTGGAGTGGTGCTGGTCCTGGTCGGCGCCGGCCTGATCGTTGCAGGAAGCAAGTCGTGATCGGTCTCAGGAAGGTCGAAGAAATTCGGCCGCTCCAGCCCGTGTCCGATACGGTCAGTTTTTCACCGCCGAACTCAGGATCGCTGAGCCAGACGACTGAAACGGAACGTTGAGCGATTCTCCTCTGGTTGTTATAATCAATGACGTTCAGCACGCGCCCGGCATTCCGTGTTTTTTTCGTTCGGTTGCGAATTCCCGCCATCATCAGCGTGAAGCGAATCGCGTGAAGCGAACAAGTCCTCGCAGCCCGTAGACAGCGGGTTTCGAAACGTGGCCAGGTAGCTCAGGTGGTAGAGCGCAGCCCTGAAAAGGCTGGCGTCGGCGGTTCAACTCCGTCCCTGGCCACCATCATTTCCAAAGCTGTAAATCAAGACCAGGAATACGATTAACGCTACAACAGTTGTTCTGCGTGGGATCGAATGCTGGTCAGGGATTAATACAGCTCCATGGTTTCGGCCCCCATTTCGAATCGCTGCATAGAATGCAGTACTTCCCGGCATGGTTTTACAGTCCTGAAGTCTGGTAGCGCAAGACGGCCAAGGCCAACCGGTATTCGTATCCAGCCTGCGCATTTCCAATTTCGGCCTGAGTTTGCTGCAGCTGCGCCTGGCTGAGTTCTACGATTGAGCTGAGGCCGAGCTTGTATCGGGTCTGGGCGAGATCGAGCGCCAGATTCGCCTGGGCCAACAACTGTTCACTTACATTTACGCGATCGAAAGCCGTGCTTGCCGCCAGCCAGCTTTTGCGTACATCTCGCGAGATTCGATTGCGAAGATCGATCAGGCGTTGCCGAGCGGCCTGGGCGCGCAAGTCGGCTTCGCGCGACTTCGCGGAGTAGAGGAATCCATTGAAGACAGGAATTTCAACGTTCACTCCCGCGGCAGCGTAAGGCCCGTAGATGCGATCGTCACGGACCGGAGCGTCTCCGAACGTTGCCAGGGCGCTGATCGTGGGATACAACTGGTCGTGCTCTGCTTTGTGCAGTTTTTCGGCGGACTCAGACTGAAACTCCAGGGCAAGGATCTCAGGACGCTTGGCAAAAGCCTCGGCCAGCAGCGGGGCCACATCGGGCGGTGGGGGCGCGAGCGGCTCTGTGTCGTTCACCAAATCGAAGGCTTCGAGAGTGGAGTATCCGAGAATTGCCGAAAGCGCTGCCGCCGAAGCCTTGTCGTTGTTGAGCGCGTCCAAGTAGAGAAGCTTGGCCTGCGCTAGATTTACATTGGCAAAGCTCAAGTCCAAGTCCGACTTTAATTGGCTCTTCGTGAGAGCGGAGACCTGGTCGGATAACAACTGGCGCGAGGCTACGGTCTGCTCCGCCACGCGCAGCACAGCGTGCGTCTGCAGTGCGTCGTAAAAAGCCTGGTCCACGGCCAACAGAACGTCTTCCTTGGTGGCGGCTGCACTCTGCTCGTCGGCTCTGGCCTGAAGGCGCGCACCGGCAACCATGTTTGAGGTGTGCCCAAAGTCCGTGATCAGTTGGGTAACCGTGGCGCCAGCGGCGGCTCGGGTGTAGACGGTTGGATTGTTCAATCCTCCGGCCGTGATGCGGCTGTTGTTTCGAGCATCGACTGCGGTCAGGTTGGCGTAGGTTTGTGGCCAGAGATTCGAGCTAACTTCCCGCGTCACTTGCTGCGAGGCCAGCGCATCGAGACGCGCGACAGAAATCGCTGGATTGTTTTTCAGAGCGAGCGCCTCGGCGTCTTTCACGGTGAGCCGTACGGCGTTTGAGGACGACTGATTCTGCAGAACGGATACGGACTGCCCCACGCATTGAGTTGCGGGGATTGAGAGCATGAGAGCACCCAGTAAAAGCACCTGTCTCCACGTCATGCCGGCTGTTCCTCCTCATTCTCGTTTTTCTTATCTGCATCTTTTCCGTGAACCATCAGATAGACCGCAGGAACAAGGAAAACGGTGACGACCACCGAAACCGCGAGGCCGCCGATCACGGCGCGGGCCAGGGGAGCATATTGTTCACTGCCCGTTCTCGATACCGAGGGCCATGGGAAGCATGCCTAACAAAGTCGCGAGCGAGGTCATGAGAATTGGGCGCAGCCTGATTTTGCACGCTCGCACCAGGGCTTCCTGCAATGTGAAGTCCTCCTTGCGCAACTGGCGCGCAAATTCGACGATCAGGATGCTGTTGGAAACTACGATTCCAGTCATCATGATTACGCCCATGAGCGACATGATGTTGAAGGTGCTGTGCGTGAGAAAGAGAATCAGCACCACTCCTGCCAAGCCCGGAGGGATGGCAACCAGGATGATCAGCGGATCGATGAACGAAGTGAATTGCGCCATCAGGATCAGATAGACCAATACGATGGCCAGCATCAGACCGATGGAAAAGCGTTTGAACGATTCGTTCATGCCGACTACGGATCCGAGCACGTTGACCCGAATGTTTTCCGGCAACGACACGTGCGCGACGATGTCATTGACTTCGCGATTGATTCCACCCAAGGCTTCGCCCGAAGGCATCACATAGATGTCAATGACGCGTTGAAGCTGGTAGTGGTCAACTTCTGTCGGCGTATTCATCGGCGTGATGTCGGCTACGGATTGCAGCGGCGTGTAATTCTTGACACCGGGAGCGCGCAAGGGAATCTGTTTGAAATCTTCCAGACTCATGTTCTGGATCTGCTTATCGAAGTACTGCACCGTGAGCATGTAGTTGTTGCCGGTCTTGGGATCGATCCAGTAGCTGGGCTCGATCATGCCGTTCGAAGTAAGGGCAGTGATCACGTTGTCCACTACCTGCTTGGGCGTGAGTCCAATCAAACTGGCTCGTTCGCGATCGATGTTGAGCTGCAGACCGGGATAAAGAAGATTTTGGGGAATCAGGACGCTGCTCACGCCCTTTCGGCTTCGGATCAGTTGGGCGATATTGGTCGCCACTTTGTAGGCTCCGTCAAGATTGTTGCCTCTGACTTGTACATCGATAGGCGCGGGTAATCCCAGGTTGATCACCGCGTCGACCAGTCCACCTGCCTGAAAATAGGTATCGAGTTCCGGCAAGTCTTCCGACAGTTTGCGGCGAACGCGGCGCATGTATTCATAGCTGCCGAACTTGTGGCCTTCTTTCAAGCTGACCTGGACAAATGCAGTGTCCATGGAGGAGTTGCTGGTGTACATGGCGGAGAGGTCGGGAGTGATTCCGATATTGGAGACGATCATGTCCAGGTCGTGGGGGCCGATGACCTGGTGGATATCGTTTTCGACGCGCGCGATATATTGATTGGTGACCTCAAGCCGCGAACCACTCGGAGCCTTGATGTTGATGACGAACTGGCCGGGGTCGGTGCGGGGAAAATACGCGGTCCCCACGAAGGGGAAAATTCCGACCAGGACTAGAGCGATGCCTCCGGCGATCCAGCCTACGGTCCTTCCCGGCCGAGCCAGAGCGCGAGTTACCCAACGTTCGTAAAGATCCAGGAGCTTTTGGAAACGCTCGTTGAACCGGCCAAGGAACTTTTTGAAAAAGGAGTGTGCAGCGGACTTGTTCTCAAATTCGTGTTCAATCTCCCCTTCCACGTCCTCCAGGTGGATGAAGGTCGCGCAATAGAGCGGCACCACCGTCATGGCAAAAATGTAGGAGGCAAAAATAGATAGCACGACCCCGAGAGCGAGATCGATGAAAAGATAGCGGCTGACGCCGTAGAACAACGTTACGGGGAAAAACACGATTGAGGTCGTAGATGTGGCTGCCAGAACTGCCAGCGAGACTTCCATCCCACCTTTTTCCGCGGCGATTCTCGGGGTTTCGCCGACTTCCATGTAGCGGAAAATGTTTTCCAGCACCACGACGGAATCGTCAATCAGGCGGGAAAACGCGAGCGCCAGTCCGCTGAGCAGCATGACGTTGATCGATCCGCCCATGGCATTCATGAGCAGGAAACACACGAGAGCCGAAAGCGGAATCGACAGGAGCACGGCGACCGTGGCGCGTGGGCTGCCCAGAAAAACGAGAATCATGATTCCCGTCAGCAGCAGTCCGATCCCGCCTTCCTTCATCACGTTCTTGATGGCGCTTTTTACGAAGATGGACTGATCAAAGACAACCGCCGTCTTCAGCGACTTGGGAATGTCCAGCAGATTCTTGATTGCGGCCTTGATTCCTTCCACAATCGTGATGGTATTGCTGTCGCCGCCTTGCTTTAGCACGGGAATATAGACAGATTGCTGCCCGTCGATACGGACGATGTTGGTTTGGATCGCGCCGGAATCCTTGGCCTCACCGACGTCGGCAACCATCACCGACGCGTTGCCCACGGTCTTCAGCGGGATGCGGTTAATTTCCTCGACGTTGGGCAACTGCGCATTCGCGTAAATGTTGTAATCTCTGGGACCGATGCGGACGTCACCGGCGGGAAGAATCAGGTTGGAATCATTGACCGCGCGAACCACGTCCATCAGGCTGAGCTGGTGCGCCTCGAGTTTGAGCGGATCGACATACACCATAATCTGGCGATAGCGTCCGCCGAAAGGCTGCGGCACGGAAGCGCCGGATACGTTGGCGATCTGGTTGCGAACCTGGAATTGTGCCAGGTCCTTGAGCCGGGTCTCATCCAGGCCCTCCCCTTTCAGCGTTACCAGACAAACCGGAAGGCTTGAGGCATCGAACTTGAGTACCACTGGAGGCAAGGTGCCTGGAGGCAGCCGCCGCAGATCAGCCATTGCCAGATTCGCGATATTGCTCAGAGCGGCATTGGCATCGCTGCCCGGCTTGAAGTAGATTTTGATCAGGCTTACGCCGGTCAAAGAGCGGGACTCGATGTGGTCGATGTTGCTGCCAAGCGTAAAAAAACGCTCGAACGTATCAGTGATGTCAGCCTCGACTTGCTCGGGAGGCATCCCCGCATAAAAGGTAGCCACTACTACCACCGGAATCTTGATCTCCGGGAACAGATCCACCGGCATCCGAACTACGGTCGTTACACCGACCACGGCGATCACCAGGCAAAGCATGATCACAAAGAATGGATAGTTCAGAGCGAATCTCGGCATTACTCTCGCTCCCCGGTCCGACCGTCGCTCGCGCTGGACCCTGACTCTAGCTTGGGTTGTACCACTTCGCCGACCGGATAATTGGACTGACCGGCGCTGATCACTCGCTCTTTTTCAGAGAGACCGTGAACGATCTCGACCGTGGTGGAGGTTTGCTCTCCTAACTCAACGCTTCGCTTCTGGATGCGATTCTGATCGTCGAGCGCAAGCACGTAATGCGCGTTACCTTCCTGAACCACGGCCTGGACGGGAAGTGTGAGCGCGTCCTTTTTTCCCTGCAGCGCGAGCTTCACCTCGGCGTACATGCCTGCTGTCAGAGTGTCTTGCAAATTCTCCACGTCAATTTCGGTATGCATGGTCCGCGTCTCCTCATCTACGGCGTCGGCGAAGCGGGACACGCGCCCCTGGAAGTCTCGATTCAAAGTGAGAACATGAACTTGCACGGCGGTGCCCAGGTGAACCATCGACACGGCGGATTCTGGAATCGGAATCTCTAACCGGAACAGGGACCACTCTGCGAGTTGCACCACTGGCTGCGATTGCGTCTCCGATGAGGTCCCGGCTGAGATCAGGGCGCCAGTATCGACGTACCGTTTGGTTACCACACCCGCGAAGGGAGAGGTGATGTGCGAATAAGCTTGCAGGGCCGACAGGCGATTGAGAGTGGCTTGCGCCATCGCAAGCTGGTTCTGCGATTCCGCGAGGGCTGCGCGGGCGCTGCTGATCTGCGCCGCGGTCTCCTGATCCTTTGCCAGCGAATCGTCGAGTTCCTGCTCGGCGACCAAACCCGGCCGCTCCTCCGACGCCTGCTTGAGCCGCGTGTAAGCCGCGTGGTAGGCCCGGTGCATGGACTCGGCTCGTTCGATTTCACTTTGTGCGCGGCGAATCGCGTCTTCACTACGCCGGATGTCGGCTCGGGCGCCTTCGACCTGAGCATTCAGTTCCGGAACCTCCAGAATGGCAAGCACCTGTCCCGCCTTGACCTTGTCCCCCACATCCACAAAGATCTTTTGGATGTATCCCGCAACCTTGGCGTGAACATCGACTTGTTGGAACGGGCGGAACTCACCGGTGAGGGCAATAGTGTTTTCAAGCGGACCACGGGTGACGAATACGACAGGTGCGACCCTTAGCGCAGGGTCATCGGTCTTGCTCGTTTTTGTGTCGCCGAGCGAATGCACGAGCAGCGTAATCGCGGCCACTGCGGCAAGTGCTACCGTCACGCCAATTACTGTATGTCTGCGTTGCAGTGTCATTTTTTCACTCTATAGTCTTCACGGCTCCGAGTTAGGATAAACCCGACACGCGAAAGCAGAGAACCAAACACGTGGAACCCCTACGCTCAATTAATGAGTGAGTCAGAGTTCGATCGGAAATAGCTTAGCTAAAGACAGCGTAGGAACGGTAAGGTCAGCAGGCGGGAGGTGGTCGGTTGCGGAGATTCTCTTCGATCAGGAAGGTTGGCAGTAGAGGGCCGGTTGGCTCGACACGAGGAGAGAATGTAGGAGCCTGCGCCACCACCATCTTGGCCACGGGAACGGCCCAACGAACCGCATCGCGATCCATGTGCTGCCGCATAGCCTGCGGCGAGTTGGACTGAACAGTTATTGAGTGGGAAGTTGTGCTGCGGAAAGTCCGTGTCGCCAGCGTAATGACGAGAGAAAACATGACCACGCCGACGAACCCCCAATGCCACCGGAGCGCCCAACGAGCCGACACGTTCTTCGTTCCCGTTTTCCCCACGACAACCTCAACACAATTATACAGACCGGGCAAGTGAAAGCAATGTTACCAGCGTCAATACAACTCCTGGATCGGCAACGCCGCAAGATGACGTCGTATCAAAAACTCCATGGAGATCGCGTGGCGGAGTTGAGTTTGCTGCAGCGCTTCTCCATCGCAGGGAGCTAAGCGCTTGTCAGCTGACGAGCCCGCCAAAGCCAGGAACATTTACCGCTGCTGTACAACCCCACCTGTTGTTAGACTATGAATCCGCTTGCCCAATGGATCCGAAACTTAGTCCTCGGCGTTTGTTCGTTGTTCTAGGGATTCTTGCGGCTGTTGTTTCGGCTGCTCAAGCACAATCAAGCAACAGCGCCGCCGCATCCACCGGTGTGCAAATCACCATATCGCAAACCGTAGGCGAGCCGTCAGGAGCCAGCCGCTGCCAGTTCTGCCATGCTGCCGAAGTCGAGGGCTATGCACGCTCCGCGATGGCGCACTCTCTGCGGCGCGCGGGTCAGGAACCGGAGGGCACAGTAACGACGCCCGACGCGAAGATAACGATGGATTCGTCGCCGACGGGATATTGGCAGCGCCTGCAGAGTGGCGGAGATCTGACGAACTACCGCATCGACTACGTGATTGGTTCCGGCAATCACGCGTCGGGCTATCTGCTCGACCTGGCCGGCCATTTGTTTCAATCCCCCGTCGCTTACTACACGAGTCGCCACGCCTATGATTTGGCGCCCGGATACGAGGGATTGCCGAATCCGGATTTCACTCGACCTGTCGCCGAAGGCTGTCTCTTTTGTCATTCCGGAACTGCGTTGCACGTTTCTGGCACAGCAAATCAATATCGCTCGCCGGCATTTTCGGCGGAAGCGATCACGTGCGAGCGCTGCCATGGCTCGGCTCAGAAGCATCTCGGCGATCCCAAAGCGGGCACGATCATCAATCCTGCGAAGCTCGAGCCTGCGGCCCGCGACAGCATCTGCGAACAATGTCACTTATTAGGAGTTGGCAGAGTGCTGAATCCAGGAAAGAAGTTTGACGACTTTCGACCGGGAGAGCCTCTGGAAGATGTTTTCACCACTTACCGCAATGTCTCGCCACCTGGTGCAGACGGCGAGAAGTTCAAAGTCATCAGCCATGTAGAGCAGCTCGCAAGAAGTACGTGTGCGCGTATGAGCAAGGGGCAGCTGTGGTGCGGAACCTGCCATGATCCGCACAACAAGCCTATGGAGCCGGTTGCGTTCTTCCGATCGAAATGCCTTTCCTGCCACACCGAGAAGTTTGCGGCGCCGCATCCGGCAAAAGAAAGTAACTGCATAAGCTGCCATATGCCTCGACGGGATGCGAAGGACGGGGGACATACGGCATTCACCGACCATAGAATTCAGCGACGTCCTGAGAACCAACAAACTCTGCCGGAAGTTACCGACATTGCGGCCTGGCGCGAGCCTGCGCTTGACTTGCAGAAGAGAAATCTGGCCATCGCCTACGTGAATGTCGGCGCGGAACGCCGTTCGCCGCCATTTGTCGTCCGTGGCTATCGCATGTTGACGGAAGTGCAAGAGCAGTTCTCCGGCGACAGCGCGGTTTTTACCGCCATGGGTACAGCACTGCTTCTCGGGAAGCAGTCGAAAGAGGCGGAGCTGGCTTTCGAGCGTGCTCTGCAGTTGGATCCGAACTCGGCGACGGAGGAGACGAATGCTGCGTCGGCCTACTTGCAAGCTGGCGACATCGATGGAGCCGTAGCGCATCTGCAGCGGGCCGTGACGATCGATCCGTTACATCTGCCTGCGGATATGCCGCTGATCGATCTCTATAAGCGACAGGGAAATGCGGCGAAAGCCGGCGAGCTGGCAGACAAAGTGAGCGCTGTCATTGATCGTCAATCTGACGATCGTCAATCCAACGATCTTCGATCCAAAGATCGACAGGCTGACGAGACTGCACGGAAAACCGTCCCCAGCAGTTCCACTGCGATGGCCGAGGCGGTTTTCAAGAACATCCAGGTGCTCAAGGGCGTTCCCTCCGATCAAGTGATTCCCGCCATGCGATTCATCACTGCGTCGCTCGGAGTGGAATGCGCCTACTGCCACGTGCAGGACCATTTCGACAAAGATGACAATAAGCCAAAACAGATCGCGCGCAACATGATGCGCATGATGTTGGCGATCGACACAAACAGTTTCGAGGGCAATCGGGAAATCACTTGCTACTCCTGCCACAGAGGTTCGCTCAAACCGGAAGGCATTCCTAGTCTTGCGGGTGGGGTACAGCCAAAGGAGCAAACGACCGCGGATCCCGGAAACCTTCCCGTCAACATGCCGACCGCAGACGAACTGATTGATCGCTACATTGGTGCCCTCGGCGGCGCGGACGCGATCGAGAAGATTAGCAGCCGCGCCGAGCAGGGCTCTACCACTGTGGGTGGGGAAGTCGTACGCGTCGAGGTTTTCGAGCAGAATCCGGACAGGCAGGCCGTGATCCTGCACCTGGCCAAAGGCGACAGCGTGACTGTGTTCGACGGTCATGCTGGCTGGTCCAGCGTGCCGGGACGGCCGGTACGTGACTTGCATGGTTCCGATCTCGACGCTGCTCAGATGGACGCCGACCTTCACTTCCCAGTGCATATCAAGCAGGTTTTTGACGAATTGCGGGTGGAGTACCCAGAAAAAATTGGAAATCGAGAAGCTAATGTGATTTCTTGTGAGAAGGTGGGCCAGCCGCCACTGAAGTTGTATTTCGATAAGCAGTCTGGGCTGCTGACACGAGTGGTGCGCTACGCTCAGTCGCCGCTTGGCCTGGTTCCCACCCAGATTGATTACGATGATTACCGGGCGGTCGACGGCGTGCAGATTCCGTACCGCCTGAGGGTTGGTCGTCCCGGCGAGAGTTCGACTATCCAACTGGAAAAGATTCAGCAAAACATTTCGGTCGATGATGCCAAGTTCGCCAGACCCACGACATCGGCCGAGCCCATGAAAAGGTGATCCGCCTTCTCATTCTTCCGATGAAAGTGATGTATCCTTCCCGGCTATGAGAACAGTTCATACGATTGACTATTCTGAAGCCAGACGCGTTGTGGACCTGATCGTAGAAAAAGCTCTACAGACGCAGAAGGCGGTTGCGGTCGGAGTTGCCGATGCGCACGGCGACCTCATCTGCTTTGCGCGGATGGACGGCGCACCAGTGTCTTCCATCCATGTCGCCCAGAACAAGGCCTGGACGGCCGCTCGCGAGCGCAAGCCCACCAAGGAGCTCGGCGAGAAGGTGAAGCATCCGGAAAAAGGGCACGACATTTCGTACTACGGCGATTCGAGATACGTGGGCTGGGGCGGCGGGCTTCCGGTCCGCAAAAACGGCGAAGTGGTTGGCGCTGTCGCGGTTAGCGGGTTGTCGTCGGAGGAAGATGTCGCCTTGGCTGCGCTCGGCGTGGAATCAATTGTCGGATCGTAGTCGACGTTTGATTCTCTACCGCGACGCTCGGACGGCTTTTCCACAACTACTTCGGTTCCGTGATCCGCAGCGTTTGATTTTCTTCAATCCCACTCGTCAAGACTTGTTTTCGTCCGGAGGGCCAATCGACTTCTACCCGATCAATCTTGCCGGCTTCTCCGAGGCCGAAGTAAAGCGGGAGAACACTTTGCGCTAGATAACCGGATTTGCCATCGTTGTACTTGGTGTAGGTGTGTCCGCCAGTTCGCACTCGCACGGTTGCACCGAGGCCGTTGCGATTTGAAGTGGTGCCTTCGAGCACGATCTTCAGCCAGTGAATTTTCTTGCGCTGCGCGAGGTCACTGACCAGCACCTGCGGCTCGGAATTAAAATCGTTGGTCACGATGTCGAGGTCTCCGTCGTTATCCAAATCGAAGATCACCGAAGAGCGACTCGATCGTGGTGCCATGACGATCGACTTGCCGCTCTGGCCGACGCAGACTTTGCTGTCCAGTTTTTCCTGCGCCTGCCGCTCCTGCGGGTCAGAACAATCGATTTCAAACCATGGGGTATAGAGGTTTTTGCGCGGCTCGATTCCGAGAACGAATTCGGCATCGTCAAACTTTTTGCCGCGGTCGTTCAATAGCAAAGAATTGACGCCGTAGCGGTAGGGATAACTCATACCAGAGGCAATGAAAATGTCATCCCAGCCGTCTGCGTTTAGGTCTCCCACGCTGGGTCCCCATGGCCAATACGTTTCCGCTCCCAAACGATCGGAGACTTCTTCAAATTTCCCGTTGCCCAGATTATGATAGAGAGCGTTTCCCCAGATGTAATCAGATTTCGTCCCTTGAATATAGGAATCGGTCCAGGTGATATTGGATTTCTTCTTTTCGTTTTCAGGGCCCGGTTCATCGCTCATGTCGGAGTGCATGTCGACGATGAAGAGATCCATAAGGCCGTCGTTGTCGTAGTCGAAAAACTTGATGCCCATGGCGCCCCACGGAGTCTTGGGAAAATACTGATCGGTCTTTTCGACAAATTTCTTGCCACCCTCGCTTTCGTAATAGTGGCTGTGCCCCTGCATGTTGAGGAAAAAGATGTCGGGCCAGCCATCGCCGTTCACATCGGCGAAAGTGGCATCGCCACACCAGCCGTGTGCTTGCAATCCTACTTCGGCGGTCACGTCTTTGAACTGGTTGTGACCCATATTCTTGTAGAGCACGGGATATTCGTAACGCTCAGGGTGCAGGTGTCCGTCAAAGGCATTGGGTATTCCGACGTACTCGCCGTTCGGTCCTTTGTCGTCGTAGGTGTACTTGCCGACATTGCAGACCAGAAGGTCGAGCAGGCCGTCATTGTCGAAGTCGAAGAAGAAGGCGCCTGAAGAATGAGCGACTAGCCCCAGGCCGGCTTCCTGTGAAATGTCTGTGAAGTGGCCGTGGCCGTCGTTTTTGAATAGTACATTTCCGCCGCGAACCGTGGTGACGAAAAGGTCCTGGGTGCCGTCATTGTCGATATCTGCGAAGGCTGCTGCCACGCTGATGCGGCCGGGTAATCCGACGCCCGCTTCTTGGGTGATGTTTTTGAACTTGCCGCCGCCGAGATTTTTCCAGAGTTCGTTACCGCCAACTTGATTGACAAAGTAGATGTCGTACAGTCCGTCGCCGTCAACGTCGGCGACCGCGACGGCGCTGCCGTGATCGTAGTGGCCCATCCGCATGTGCTTGGTGATGTCGTCAACGGCGCGGTGAGTGAACGTAATGCCGCTTTCCTTGAGTTTGTCGACGAACTGGAATTGGTAGAAGACCTTAAACTGCTTTGCGGCCTCCATCTGAGCTTTCTTCCGGGCAGGAAGAGCATCCCTCCCCATATCGTCCTCGGGAAAGCGCTGGCGGACCCGGGAGTCGGTGGCGAGGCCGGTGAGCATGAGAACCGCAAGCAGGACCAGCCGTTTAGCCGAAAGAATGAGCAAACGATTTCCCCAGAACCCCATTTCAATCTCCTGGCAACGGATTGTACTGTAGCCGATTCGGCCCTCAAATGAGAAGATTGCTTGGAAGCATCAGGCGGATGCGAAGATGACCCCTCCGCCGACGGGCCGCATGCGGGGAAACATTTTCCAGAACCACGCCGGGTATCGAGTGAAGCCAGATATAGAGATAATGGCTGGAATGCGTTTCCTCATTCTGCGTGGCGTGCTGGCTGCGATGTTCGTTGCAGGTTGCTTCCTCGCTGCTCAGACGACGAAGGAGCAGATGGGAGCGATTACTTCCGCATTGCAGTCTGGTCAATTCGACAAGGCGCTGCAACTGCTGCAACCCGAACTGCAACAGAATCCCAACAATCCGAAATTGTGGGTCCTGCGCGGCATTGCGCTTTCCAGCAAAGGCGATAAGAAGGAAGCGCTCGGCGCTTTTCATCACGCGCTGGAGAATTCTCCCGATTATCTTCCCGCATTGGAAGGAGCGGCCCAGATCGAGTACGAGAGCGGCGGAAAAGACGCCGTTACGCTGTTGCAACATATTCTGTTGTTGCGTCCCAACGAGCCGACCAGCCATGCCATGTTGGCCGTGTTGGCTTACCGGCGTGGCGACTGCAGCACCGCAGTGGCTCACTTCGAGCAGAGCGGCTCGCTCTTGGAATCACAGCCCGGCGCATTGCAGGGTTACAGCGACTGTCTGGTGCGGATGAAGGAACTCGAGAAGGCGATTCACGTTTTGAGTAGAGTACTCGAGCGGTCGGGCTCTGATGCGGGTGTTCGATATCGGCTCGCGACCGTGCAAATGATGGCACAGCATTCCAAAGATGCGATCGCCACGTTGCAGCCTCTGCTACAACAAGAGCCGGTGGATGCTGATGTGTTAGACCTGGCTGCGTCGGCCTACGAGGCGGATGGAAATACTCCCGAGGCGGTGCGACTTCTGCGCCAGGCGATCGTCGCCGATCCGCACAACGTGAATCTCTATCTGGATTTTGCTAACGTTTCCATGGACCACCAGTCCTTCCAGGTCGGTGTGGATATGATCAACGCCGGACTGAACGCGGAGCCGAAGGCGGCGGCGTTATATGTGGCACGAGGCGTCCTCTACGTGCAGCTTGCGCAATATGATAAGGCCGAGGCTGATTTCGAAGCGGCTGACGCGCTCGATCCCCGGCAGTCGGTGGGTTCGGCTGCGGAAGGATTGGCGGCCGTGCAGGAGAATGATCCCGAACGTGCACTGACAACTGTGCGATCAAAATTGGTCAAGAAACCGAATGATCCGTTTCTTCTTTACTTGCAGGCGGACATTCTGACCCAACGCGGGCCCGATCCGGGCAGTGCGGAATTTCGAGAAGCCATGGCGTCCGCAAAGAAAGCCATCGCGTTGCGCCCTTCGCTCGCGGCCTCGCATGATGTTCTGGCGAAGCTTTACCTGCAGGCAGGACAGAATGACGCCGCCATTGACCAGTGCCGCAAAGCTTTGATCGGTGACCCGAAGGACCAGACGGCGCTGTATCACTTGATCCAAGGGCTCCGCAAAAGCGGGAAGACCGCCGAGATTCCGGACTTGCTCAAGCGCTTGGCCGACCTTCGGATTGAAGGCACCAAGCAAGAGGCCGAACATAACCGCTACAAGTTAGTGGAAGATAAACCCCCGTCCCAGGAGAAACTCGGTCTTGACCATTAGCCGCCGCGATTTTGTGCGACTGTCAGTTGGTTCCGCGGCGTTTGCAGCGGCGCGACAACTTCAAGCCCAGGGGATCGCGGTTCACACGGTGAAACCAGTGGCGCGGCCGGCGCCGTCGGGACGCCCTTTCTATGCACACTTCGTCGATGTCGCAGCCGCGGCAGGACTGCACGAGTCCGTGATCTACGGCGGGGTCGAAAGCAAGAAATATATTCTGGAGGCGACCGGTTGTGGCTGCGCCTTCATCGACTATGACAACGACGGATGGGTCGACATTTTTCTGTTGTCGGGCACGCGTTTGGAAGCTGATCCGCCGGGCGCGACCAATCGCCTCTACAAAAACAATCGCGACGGAACGTTCACCGACGTGACGGAGAAGGCCGGACTGAAAGCTGTGGGGTGGGCGTCGGGCGTTTGCATTGGCGACTACAACAACGACGGGTTCGAAGATATTTTCTGCACGTACTTTGGGCAGAACCGCCTCTATCGCAACAACGGCGATGGAACGTTTACCGACGTGACCAAGGCGGCCGGTCTCTGGAGTGGTCAACCCGGGAACGATCAGCCGCGCTGGGGCGCGGGATGCAGTTTCCTTGATTACAACCGGGATGGACACCTGGATCTGTTCGTCTCCAACTATGTGCGCTTTTCTTTCGAGCACGCGCCCGTGCCCGGAGAAAATGTGAATTGCAATTGGAAAGGCGTTCCGGTGGAGTGCGGGCCGCGAGGATTGCCAACGGGGAAACATTCGTTGTACCGCAACAATGGTGATGGCACGTTTACGGATGTGAGCGTGGAGTCTGGGATTGCCAGCGCAACCGGTTGCTACGGAATGACGGTGGTCGCCGCGGATCTCGATGAGGATGGATGGACCGACATTTTTGTCGCCTGCGATTCCACTCCGAGCTTGCTCTTCATGAACAACCATAACGGAACGTTTCGCGAAGAAGGTGTAGTCCGCGGAGTGGCGCTCAGCGATGACGGCATGGAGCAAGCCGGAATGGGCGTAGGTGTCGGTGATTACGACCTGGACGGCCATCTCGATCTGTTCAAGACCCATTTCGCCGAGGACGCCAACGGCCTTTATCACAACGACGGCAAGGGAAATTTCGATGACCTCACGCGATCCTCGCGGGTCGCGGTTGATACACGCTACATTTGTTGGGGTACCGGCATGGTCGATCTGGACAACGACGGCTATCCGGATATTTTTGTAACCACTGGCAACGTTTACCCGGAAGTGGAGCGCAAGTTGCCGCAATATGCCAACAAAACGCCGCGCACTCTGTTTCGAAACCTGGGCAACCGCACCTTCGAAGAATTGAGTGATGAGGCGGGTCCAGGCGTGACCGACGCGCATTGCAGCCGGGGATGCGCGTTCGGGGATTTCGACAACGACGGAGATCTCGACATACTCATCGTCAACATGAACGAGCCCCCATCTTTGCTGCGCAATGACATCAGGAAAAGCCAGAACTGGATCAAGATCAAACTCGAGGGAGTCAAGTCAAACCGCAGCGCGATTGGAGCGCGAGTCGTGGCGCACTACGGTGACAAGTCGCAGGCCCAAGCGGTGCTCAGCCAGTCGAGTTTTTACTCTTCTAACGATTCGCGGCTGCATTTTGGTTTGGGCGCATTCAACTCGGTCGACCTCGACATTAACTGGCCCAATGGTCTACACGAAAAATTTAAAGGGCTTTCCGCGAACCGGTTGATCACCCTGCGAGAGGGATCAGGAATCGTGGCGAACAAAGGCTGGAGTCGAGGCTAATTTCGCTTGGGCGCGCAGGCGCACAACGCTCTTTCCACGGTTTACGTAGCGAGTAGACACTTCTCCGACGGACACGAACCCAAGAAAGTTCTTGACAAGTGAAATTCGTAGTATTTATATATTACTCTCCTGAGTAAACGTTTTCTCAATGCGCTTCTTCGTCGAAGCGAACCTGGGGGCAACTATGCAGGGAAGAGTGCAGCCGCGTCGCTCACTGTTGGTCATCATTGCCGTACTTTTCAGCACAGCCGCGTTCGCTCAGTTCACCAGCAGCGTCGAAGGTAGCGTGCAAGATTCGTCGGGGGCCGCTGTTCCTAAGGCCGCGGTGCAGTTGGTCAGTACCGCAACCGACGCCAAACAAGCCGCCACTTCGGACGCGGCCGGCAACTTCAGTTTTCTCAGCGTAGCTCCCGGTCGCTATAAAGTGATCGTCGAAGCGGCGGGCTTCTCCAAGGCGCAAGCCGACATTACTTTGTTGACGGCGCAAACTCTGGCAGTCCCCATCACGCTTAAAGTCGGATCGACCTCCGAGGCGGTCACGGTCACTACCGAGGCTCCTGTGGTCGACACTGCAGACAGCCGCACCCAACTGACTCTCGAGAATCGGGCCGTTGCCGAGTTGCCGATCGTTGGCCGCAACCTGGTCACGCTGGTTACGATGGCGCCCGGGGCCTCGGGTTTAGGAACCAGCGCGTCGGGAAGTCCGGCATCGGGCGTGGACAACTTCTCCACCGAAGAGCAAGTGGACGCCAGCGCCAACGGCCAGGGGCAGAATAACAATCAGTACGTAGTGGACGGGCTCGACGTAACCAGCGGAATTCGTCAGGGCGTTTTGAATCTGACCCCTCAGCCGGAAGCGATTCAAGAGACCAGTGTTCAGGTCAATACGTTCAGCAGCGAATACAGCCGCGCTGCCGGATTGCAAACCATGTTTACCACGCGATCTGGCTCGAATCAGTTTCATGGTTCGGCGTCAGATTATTTCAATTACCAAAAAATGTTCGCGAGCACGCATTTCGTAACTTACCCCTACCAGCCCTTCCATTCCAATAATATGGATTTTGCGATTGGTGGGCCGATCATCCCGCACCATAACAGTTTCTTTTACTTTTCGGTGGAACCGTTGCGCTCCTCGGCCGGCGCCGGCAGTACGGTGACTTTCGCCGACCCGGCTTTCATAATGTGGGCTCAGGGCAACAATCCGGTGCCGACCGCAGGCACGGTAGGTACTGGCGTGCTCGCCAACTATCGGCCTGCCAATACTTCCGGCGTCACGCCAGAGAACGCAGCAGCCTATTTCGGTGTCAATGCAGCGAAGGTTCCGATTTGCCAGGCGGATCCAGCGGCGGTCGATAACATTCCGTGTGACACGAACGTGCAAGATAGCGCCTCATTTGGCGCGACCTCAAAACGCAACGGTACTCAGTATTTCGCTCGTATTGACCAGGCTTGGAAGAACGATCGGGTCTACGTGAGCCTCTTCCGGACTCTTCTGCTTACCGGCGCGCCGTCCGCGATGTCTCAATTCTCGGCCCTGAACAATACCTGGCAAGTCGCCGGGCAAGCTTCCTGGACACACACGTTTTCTCCTAACCTGCTGAATGAATTCACTGCCGGCCAGAGCCGAGTGGAAGGCGTGCTGGGCAGCGGAGCGAAAGACTACACCGTTCCTTCCATATCTGTGAACGGAATCAACGTCGATTCAGGCCAAGCTTTCGGAGTGGGTTTTGCGCAAGGTGACTTTATTCAGCACAACTATCACTGGCGCGATGTGCTGACGCACGTGAAGGGTGCGCACACCTTGAAGTTCGGGTATGAAGGCTGGTATGGCGACGATGTCGAGCCTTTCCAGGGACCATGGTCGCAGCCAAAATTCTCCTTCAGCAGTCTCTTGGCTCTAGCCGAGGACGCCCCTACGAACGAGAACGGAATTTACTACAACCCTCAGACCGGCACGGAGCAGTTGTGGAGTTGGGATGCGGCATCGAGAACGTTTGGGCTTTTTGTAGAGGACACCTGGAAGGCCCGGAAAAATCTGACTGTGACCCTGGGCCTGCGCTACGACGATAGCGGTAACCCGTGGTCGAAGAGCCCATCGACAGTCTTTGGAAACTTCTACCTGGGCAGCGGCGCCACCGAACAAGACCGGGTGACGAGCGGCTTCGCCAAAGCCACGCACAATGCTCTACTAAGTTCGGTCACCAATCTGTTCAGTCCGCGCATTGGCTTCGCGTGGGACCCGACGGGAAATGCCGATTGGGTTGTGCGCGGCGGGTTTGGTATCTACAACAACTGGCTGACCCAAGCCAATGTGCAGGAAGAGTTCCGCGGGAGCCCCCCGGGAGAAGTGGACCCGACTTTCGTGCAAGGCGGGACCGCGAGCGCACAGGCTCCGATCTTTGTTTTGGGAAACAGCAGCAAGCCGCCATTTGGATTTACGTTTCCGACTTTCGGGCCAGGCACTGGGCCGACACCGCAATCGGGAGGCGGGCTGAACGCACAAGGCGGCGTGGTCGGCGCCAGCTTCAGCATTGGTGGTATTAACCCGCACTTGAAATCCCCGAAATCGGATATCTGGTCGGCAACCCTGGAACGGAAGATCAGCAAGAACTTTGCGGCTAGTGTGGGTTATAACGGGTCGCATTCCTACAATATTGTGGGCAACGGCAACTCCATCGGCAATGTCTCCTATGGGGTGGATATCAACTCCTTCCCAGGCGACCTGATCCAGCAGATGAACACGAGCCTAACGCCGGTCAACCCTAGCGCGACGAGGCTCAATCCCAGCTTCGGTTCAATCAGCTATGCCGACAATGATCGACACGGCAACTACAATGCCCTGATCTTCGATGTTCGAGGGCACTTCTCGCGTGGATACATCGACGCGTCTTACACTCGGTCCAGTTCCAAGGACGATGGTCTAGACTATCCAAATTCTGCAGGGCTGAATCCTCAGCAGTACTACGCTCCATCGGTCTTTGATGTGCCCAACCGCTTCTCGCTTAGCTTCAACTATCAACTGAGAGGCTTGAATGACGGAAGGGGAGCTGCGGGCTATCTGACCGGCGGGTGGGGAGTCAGCGGTACCAGCATCTTCCAATCCGGTTACCCTCTGACGGCGGGAAATACGAATAGCTTTGTGGCGGTTTGTGCGAATGGGGAGCTAAGCAATCTCCCCGTATCACAGGGGGGAGGCTGCTCTGCTTCGAATCCGGCTGTTTCCTATGCGGCTGGCAGCGGTGATTACAACGCTGATGGGGATAGCTTGGCGTATCCCGATGCGGTCAGTTATAGCCAGTCACACTCGAATAAAGCGTGGCTCACTGGGGCAATTCCCGCGAGCGACTTCGCCCTTCCCGCATTTGGAACTGAGGGGAATGAGAAGGCGATGCAGTTCCGCGGGCCGAACTTTATTGAGACGAATGTCAACTTCTACAAAGATAACCGGATCGCCGAGGGAGTTAATTTTCAATTCCGGTTTGAGATTTTCAATCTCTTCAACCGGGCAAACTACGCGTGGAACGGTGCGAACGGCGTCGACACGAATTTCCCAGATGGAAATTTCGGCACGGCGACGGCAGCGCACGAGCCCAGATTCTGGCAACTGGGAGGCAAAATTTCGTTCTAAGTCACGGCAAACCGCCGCGCAATGGCCGGCCCGCTTCTCTTGAGGCAGGTCGGCTTTTTTCTTGGGGGAAGAAAAACGACACCCTTTGCATTGGCTGTGCCATGGGCTCGTGAAGTATAAGCGTTAGTGGGAGAGACGGGCCGACGATGACAGCCATCCATCCGATCCGAAGGGCAGGGATCCTTCTCGCTCCGTTTCTCGTTTTGTGCTGCGCGTTTTCTCAAACCTCGGGAGACGCTGATGCGATCGCGTCGGCGCTCCGAACCCAAAATTTTGCTCAGGCTCTCCAACTACTTCGCCTGGCGTTGCAGCAGTCTCCCGGCAACGCGCAATTGTGGGCGATGCAGGGCACGGCCTATGCGGGGGAAGGGCGTAAGCAAGATGCTCTGACTTCATTTCGTGCAGCGCTCAAGATTTCACCCGATTATCTTCCAGCCCTGAAAGGCGCCATCCAGATCGAATACGAAGACGGAAGTAAGGACGCCATTCCACTCCTCCAGCGTGTGCTTCGCGGCCATCCTAACGACCAAACCAGCCACGGTATGTTGGCAGTGCTCGAGTATCAGCAGGGAAACTGCGCGGGGGCAGTCGTTCATTTCGAAAAGGTCGGAGCGTTGTTTGACTCTCGCCCCGAAGGGTTGCATGCCTATGCTGCGTGTCTGGTGAAACTGAAGGAATTCGATAAAGGTGCCGGGGTCTTGGGCCGAACATTGGCGCTTAGTCCGCAGGATGGGCGAGAGCGCCATCTTCTCGCAGCCGTCCAGTTAATGGCTCATCAGCCGAAGGACGCGCTTTCCACGCTGCAGGCGACGCTACAGGCAGGCAATCCGGATGTCGAGACTCTGGAGTTGGCCTCCCGTGCGTATGAGGAATCCAAGGACACCCCCCAGGCGGTGAGCGCGCTGCGTCAGGCAATTTTGCTCGACCCGCATGACGCCAATCTGTACGTGGATTTCGCCAACTTGAGCTCCGCGCATGATTCGTTTCAGGTTGGCATTGACGTGGTGAGCGATGGCATCGGGCAGCTGCCCAAGGCGGCGCCACTGTTCTTGGCACGCGGTGTCCTGTTCGTTCAATTGGCCGAGTACGACAAAGCGGAGGCCGATTTTGAGACGGCGCACGCGCTCGATCCTCACCAGTCCCTCAGCACTGCCGCGCAGGGATTGCTGGCCGAGCAGCAGAATAATCTGCAGGATGCGCTGGCGAAGGTGCAGACAAGACTTGCAGAAAAACCGAACGATCCGGTGCTGCTCTATCTGCGGGCGGATTTCCTATCGCAAGAAGGTGCCGAGCCCGGCACACCGGAATTTCAATTGGCCATGCGATCGGCCACGCGAGCCGTCTCTTTGCGGCCGGGGCTGAGCGGAGCGCGAACGGTGCTGGCAAAGCTCGATTTGCAAGCCGGCCGCTACCCGGAGGCTGTCGAGCAGTGCCGGAAGGCTCTGGCGCAGGACCCCAAGGATCAGACTGCTTTGTATCACCTGATCCAGGGATTGCGGAAAACCGGGGACAAAGCTGAGATCCCTGACCTGCTGAAACAACTGGCGCAACTGCGGAAGCAGACTGCGCACGAAGAGAGCCAGCGCTACCAGTACAAATTAGTGGAAGAAGATGCCCAGCCCAAGTAGCTGGCGCGTCCGGAGCGTCGACCCTGCGATTTGCCCTCGCGACCGGTCACGCCTCGCGCTCGATCATGCCTTCAGCGATACATAAGCGCTATAGCTTTCCTTATCGATGTTCATGAATGGACGCATGGTCACGGCGCTTCCGTCGGCGGCGGTTGCAAGCCAATCTCCCGTGGCGTTGTTCGTGGGCTTGGCTTGCAGCAAAGCATTGCGATCAAAATTTGGCTGCGCGTCGGCGATAGCGAACAACACCAGCGGCCCCTGCGCCAAGGCCACTACGTTCGGATGATTTGCATCCACGGCTTCCAGGCGAACCGGCATGGGCAGTTCGAGTTCGACGCGATCACCGTCCTTCCAAGTGCGCCGGATACTGGCGAATGTGCCGGGTTGCACTGAATCGGAAACTCGATTGCCGTTCACGGAAAGCATCGGCTCAGGCGTGGCCCAACTCGGAATGCGAACACGCAACGTAAAGTCCTTGGGCTGCGATGCTGACACTTGGATCTGAATTTTGTTGTCGAAGGGATACTTCGTTTCCTGCTTCAGTCCGTAATGTCCGGCGGCGTCTTTCCATTGCACGCGCGACGGCGTGAAGAGATTCACGTACACGCCGTCGTCTGATCGCAGGTATGTGCTGATGTGGTAATCGGCCGCCAGTTGCGGGAAGGTTCCGGAGCAGCACGGCCATTTTTGCGGGTACCAGACTTTCTTTCCGGTTGCGGCGTAGTCAGAATAGTAGAACGAAGTGCCGTCTGCCTGAATCGGCCAGGCTCCGAGGATGGTGTTGTACAGGACGCGCTCCATGCTGTCGCCGTAGCGCGAATCTTTTGTGACCCGCAGCAAATAGCGCGTGATTTTGAAATGGCCATACGCACCGCACGGAGTTTCGAAACTGGCATGGGTAGTTGCAAGACTGTCGCCCAGCTGGCCGGTTCCGGGTTCGCCGAAGGCTTCATTCGGGCCCCAGCCGCCGGTCGCGAAGCTTTGAGTCTTCGCCAGCATCTCGAATCCGTTTTTGGCTGCGCGCAAATGTTTTTCGCTGCCCAGTGTGATGTAGGCTTGCATGGCGGAACTGAAAGCATTCACGTGACTGTAGGCATGTTCGAAGGGCAGCACGTTGTTGCCTTCAGAAAGAGGATTGAAATAGGTATCATCCTCGAGATACTTTTTCGCCATGTCACGGTAAAAAGTGTCGCCGCTGCGCTGATAGGCGAGAAACAGATTTTCGGGCAGCGTGTAGGTCTCGTCCCAGGTGAAAGAAGTGTCTTTGTGCGGGCGGGAACGCTGTTCGTGCCGGGATAAAGCCTTTTCCGGCAAATAGGCGACCATGGCGTGGGTCAGCTTTTCGTGAATCTCCATGGCCAGCGGGTCATGGACGAACTCGTGAGCGTCGATCAAGCCGGAAGAAAGCTTGTCGTAGGTGTAGGCCGGAAGCCGGTAACCCGCGAAAAATTTGGCCTTCGGGTCAAGCGTCTCTCCGTAGCCTTTTACCAGGCGATTGACTTTCGTCTTGGTCGCTTCATCCCCGGTCACCGCATAGGCGCGTGCGAGTCCAGAGAGATATTGTCCGAAACTGTGGCCGGCGATGAAGCCATGGAAGTCGTTATGTTCCAGGCTGAAGCCGTTCAGGTCGTACCAGCCGCCCATATCTTCGCCCGGCGCAGGCAGGCCGGCAACCTGCCGGAAGACCTTAAGCAGGCGGTCGTCGTCGAGGTTCAGAAAAAGGGCATGATTTTCTTCGAACTGGCGTTTCAGGGGGCTGTTGAGCAGTTCCACGTCGGAATAGGCAAAAGTGGTGAGCGGAGTTTGAACCGCGACCGTTCCTTTGTCCGCTGCCGCCCAGGCGGGAACGATATGAGTTGCGCAAGCCATCGCGCTAGTAGCTGTGGCTGCTTTCACGAAGGTTCTGCGGCTGACGTGGGGAGACATGGTTTCCACCTCCTGAGCAACGGGTCGAAAAGTCGAGGCTGTAGCAAACGTTTACCAGTCCAGCTTCCGCTTCCAGCGATTGTTTGTCAACCCCGCATTAGACGACGGGCCAGCCTCGTAACACTATCTTGCAGACGGGGACCCGATAGCATCGGCCGCAGGAAAAGATTCGGGTGCAATCAGCGTGCTCTCCTTGTGCTTTTCGCGACCCTGTAAGGCGGCGACCAGGCTGTTCAGAGCGTAGGAAGCAGTCGGGGGTACGACAACGGTGGCGGCCAGGATGCCCTGCCGGACCCATGCTTGCCCGGTTCGTGCAAGACCGTCGACGCCGAGAAAGGGTATGTGCGATTTGTTGTTGCCGGTGGATCCGTTGGTTGGTTGCTCGATCGCCTTTCGGGCGCCAATCGCGAGCAGGTCGTTTTGCGCCTGCACCGCGTGGATCTGCTCTTTGTGCGAAGTCGATAACCGCAACCACGAAGCTACTGCATGGAAGCCGCCTTCTTCCGTCCAGTTCGCGCTCTTCAATATCCTGACGCTGATGTTCGAGGGCTTGGTTTCCATCATCCCTGCGGCGCGCTTCTCGGTGACGGTGCTAAGGGAGGGGCCCTGAATATACAGGATTGATCCGCCCCCAGGCAGCAGGGAAGCGAGTTGACGGCCTTGAATCCGGCCGACTTCATGATTGTCGGCGCTGACCGCAAATGCCGGAACCGCGCTGCCAGGGCGCAGCGTGCGGAGGTAGTCTGCGTTGGAATTCAAGACGACCCAGGCAATACCCGATTCGACCGCCGCCTGCGCGATCTTGGGGAATGCCGTTCGACCAGCCGGCTCGACGAGAATGCCGCTCACATTGGCATTGCGATTCTGGATAACGTCGAGAAGTTGTTGGCTCTGTTGAATGGCGTCGCTGTTGGCGAAGATCGTTTCCAGTTCCACTCCCAGGGTTGCCGACGCTTCCTGCGCAGCGGTCGCCTGCTGGCGCTGGTAATCATTGTCGTCGGTGATAAGAGACAGGAGAAAGCGGAGTTTCTTCATGTTTTTCACCCAGACTAATTTTTCAGCAATGCTGATGAAACAAGACTGATGAAATCAGAAGCAGCCGGTGGTGACGGGAACGGTCAGGCAGTAAACCCCGGGTTGAACGCACGATTGATTTCTACCATGTCGCTCGGGAGCAGCCGGAACTCCGCTGCTCCGATAATACCCAAGACTTGTTTTACGCTGCGGAATCCGACGATCGCGCCGGTTACCGCTGGATGGTTCAGTGTCCAGGCAATCGCTACTTCTCCCGGAGAGCGCCCATGCCGGCTGCCGATTTCGCGCAGGCGCTCCACGAGTTGCAGATTCCGCGAAAGCAGCGGCTCCTGAAAGTTAGGGAGATTTCTGCGCCAGTCCTCAGCTTCAAAGTTGGCAACACGTTCGCGGGTCATGGCGCCGGTCAGCAAGCCGGCGGACATCGGCGAATAGACGATGACGCCGATGTTGTTTTGCAAAGTGAACGGCAGGATTTCTTTTTCGATTTGAGAACGTGACAATGGAATATGGTGGCTGCAGCGAAGTGATCGGGGCGATGGCTTGCGCTCGTTGCATTTGCGAAACGCTGAAATTGGAAACCCCAATATAGCGGACTTTGCCTTCCTGCTGCAGTCGCGCCATTTCCGTCCAGCCTTCCTCGATGTCATTGTCGGGTTCGGGCCAGTGGATCTGATAGAGATCGATCACATCGGTTTGCAATCGCCGCAGACTGTCTTCGCATTCGCGTCGAATCGACGCGGCCTTGAGGCAAGCGCCAACGGTTCCGGTCTTGTCCCATACGCGCTCGCACTTAGTAAATACATATGGCTTTACCGCGCGCCCCTTCAATGCTCGGGCGACGATTTCCTCAGAATGGCCAAGTCCATACAGCGCTGCGGTATCGATCCAGTTGAGGCCGTGATCGAGAGCGGCGTGAATGGCAGGGACGGAGTCGCTCTCGTTTTGCGGTCCCATGCTCCCGTTCCAGCCGCCTCCGCCCATGGCCCACGCGCCAATTCCGATGAGTGTAATGTGGAGGTCGCTGTTTCCAAGTTGCCGTTTTTCCATGAAGTCCTCGGCCTTCCGTTTAAACGAAAAGCGCTATGGTGCGGTGATCTCAATCTGTGAAAGCGCTTGCTAGCTTATACCCAGAGAGCCGTTTGTGCCGAATCAAAACATGGAGGATTCGAGTCGCGCGTGGTTACTCTGCGTCTGGCTTGCGAAGGACTTCATTGAAGGACTCGGGGTGGTAAATATTCAGCCCGCGCGTGGGGTCTTTGATGCTTCGGTTGGCCTGGCGTGCATCGGCAGAGGCGGATTTGTTTGGTTTCTGACGGATCGAAAAAGCGGGTGGCCGACGGTCAATAAGCCGCTGATTTATCAGATGTTATGTCTTGCCTCTGATCTCGCGCATTAGGGCTGCCGATGCGCTTCGGCAGTCGTCACCAAGGCTCTTGATCGGGGTTCGGGCTCGGCCCGGGCTATCGAAGGCCGTCCTGTCAGTATTTCTTCGGATATTTGCACAGATCCCGGATCGGAGGATCTAAAAACCGCTTGACAGTGCCTTTCGGAGGAGACTATAAGCTATTTCAATTACCCGAGAAATCGTTTACTTTGCTTTGCTCGCACCGCGTCGTGAGGGAAAAACATAGTGAGACCTACAAAGCTCGGTCGTCAGCTGCGTCCGTTGTCCCTTCTGATCCTCATTGTGCTCCTGGGTGTCCTTCCCGGCTTCGCTCAATACAGTAGCAACATTCAGGGCGTGGTCTCGGATCCGGCGGGCGCCGCGATCAACGGAGCTTCCGTTGTCCTGCGCAACGCCGACACCGGAGTCTCGGTCACCACCACTACGAGTGATTCTGGCAACTACCGCTTCAGTAGCCTTCCCCCAGGCAATTACGCAGTGTCGGCCGAAGCCAAGGGATTCAGAAAGACGGAATCGAACTTCGTGCTGGAGACGTCGGAGACGAAGGGAATCAATCTTGCTCTGCCGATCGCGAGCGCTGACCAGACGGTGACCGTTGAGGTGAATGCTCCACTCGTCGACACTGATGACAGCCGTCTGCAGGCGACGCTGTCAGCCGACACCGTTCGCGATCTGCCGTCAGCGAATCGCAACCTTTGGGATATTTTGGCCGTCACCCCCGGCGTGGTAGGGGTGGGCACTCGCCTGGCTGGCGAAGCTCCCGGCGGCCTGCCCGACAACTTTGGAACGCAGACTCCGCAGATCAGCGCCAACGGGCGCAGCTACACCGGCAACGTCGTCATGGTTGACGGTATGAATGTGACCAGCCCGGTGCAGAACGGCAACATCATTCTTGCGCCGATTCCGGATGCGGTGCAGGAAGCCTCGCTGCAAACCAACACGTGGGGCGGGGAAGACAATCTCGGCAGTTCGATCCTGATTCAGGTCACGACAAAATCTGGGACGAATCAATTTCATGGGACGGGCAGTCTGTTTTTCACCAACCAGGACCTGCAGGCGACGCCGGACTTCGCGTCGGGGGTTTTGCCCTATGCCCGCAAGGATCTGGTAGGAGCCTTCGGTGGGCCCATTCGTAAGAACAAGACTTTCTTTTTCGCCGATTTCGAAAAGCTCTGGTCGACCGTGCCTGGGGGAACAGGGCAGCAACTGTTTGAAGATCCCCAGTTCGTGCAGTGGGCGCAATCGAACTATGCCAACACGGTCGGAACCCAAGTTCTGGCTGGCTGGCCCGCCAGTAATCTGTTTGGCGGTGTTCTCGCGACAAACTCCGGTGGCCTGCCTGAAACCGCTCAGAATTATCTTCCCCAAGGCCTATGCGGTACGACGGGCGCGCCGCCCTGCAGCCTTCAGATGGTGGATACCGGCTTTTTCAATGCCAGCGAATATTACAACGCGCTGCAATACAACTTCCGGCTCGATAATTACTTCACCGATAGGGATCGGCTGTACATGAGCTACTACAACGATTCCTTCGACCAGCAGCAAAAGTCTCCGCGGCCAAAGCTGGGTGCGTTGGATATTATGCGGAACCGGTACGCCCAGATTGACTTCACCCATACATTCAATTCCGGTTTGCTGTGGGAATCGAGCTTTGCGTTTGCCAGTGTTGGTGGCGCCAATGGTCAGGACGCGAATTTAGCCGTACCGAACGTTGGCGTTGTTGGCGGCCTTACCGGTTTCTCCGTCGGCGGCGGCTGGGGGCCGGGCGAGTATAGAGGCCCCATGTACAACTGGCGTTCGGTGCTGAACTGGGTGCATGGAAAACATACTGTGAAGTTCGGTTATGACGGTGCCAGGGGCATCGAGCATGGCGATTTCACGCCGGCCAACATTCGTCCGGGCTTTACGTTCAACAACCTGCTCGATCTCGTGCAGGACAATGTCTTCCAGGAGTCGGTGGGCGCCTACAATCCTCTCACCGGGTTAGCCGGGACGATACAGTTCGGCGGCCAGGAAAATCCTTTCGGATTTTTCGTGCAAGACGACTTCAAGATGAAGTCGAATCTTTCAGTGACGCTTTCCCTGCGCTGGGATGACTTCACCAATCACACCCCTTGGGGGAACAGCAACTTCCAATTCAGCGCACTCAACTTGGGGACCGGAGGCGACTTCAACAACCAGGTAAAGTACGCGACGGTCGGTAACGTTCCGGCCGTATTCGCCCACGCCATGGCCGATATCTTTAGCCCGCGAATCGGTTTCGCGTGGGATCCAATGAAGGACGGGAAGTGGGCCGTGCGCGGCGGCGTCGGTGTTTACCATGACTGGATTGCGATGGGCCAGACCATCGACCAGACGCGCAACAATCCTCCCGGCGTGTTGAGCGAGACCTTCACTGACGTCGCACCCAATGGCCAACCACTGGGCAACTATTTCTCTATCGCACCCTCAGGGAACTACCCCTGGGGATTTGTCCTGCCCTCGATTCCGGCCGGGTCTTTGAATGCTGCAGGTGGCATCGCTGGATTGCCCACGAATGTTGACTCACTCGACCGAAACATGAAAGCGCCGTTAGCGGTCAATTATGTCGTCGGCTTCGAGCGCCAGTTGCCAGCAAACCTGGTGGCAGGCGCCAGTTATTCCGGTTCGCGTAGCTACAACGGACTCACCGGTGCGGATGTGAACCGTATTCCTGGAGACGCCAGCATCTCTGGGACAGCAGGCAGTCAGGTCGAAAGCATAATCCGTCCGAACCCCAACTTTGGCGCGATCACATTCGTCAATAACGCCAACCAAGCCACTTACAATGCGATGATTCTTCAGATCCGTGGGCGGGCCGGGCATCGAGGAAACTTCCAAGCTTCTTACACTCTATCCCACGCCAAAGACTATCCTGAGGCGAACACTCGTTTCGATCAGGACGGTCAGAACGGCGGAGCGAACATCCCTGACCAGAATGCTTACTTCAACTATTACGGAGACGCGAATTACGATGTGAGACAGCGCTTTTCGTTTTCTGGCGTGTATACGATACCCGGCTTGAAGAATGGTGTTGGGAGGATATTGACTGCTGGCTGGGAGTTATCGAGCATTGTCGCCGTGCAATCGGGCACGCCTTTCTGGGCGATCGACAACCGTCAGCCAGATGTTATGTGCAACCTCGGTGGCGTACCCACTCCGTGTAACGGTATTTCTGCGTCGAATCCAGCAGCTCCTGTCATTACGCCGAACATCCTCGCACCTGACAGCGGCGACTACAACCTTGACGGCCTCGACTACGACGTACCTTTGGCCGCCACGCAGAATTTCACGGGCAGCCATAGCCGCAAGGCTTACCTTAACGGATTGTTCACCGCCGCCGATTTTGGCCAGGCTCCGCAAGGAAGCGAAGGCACCGAGCGCCGCAACATCTATCGCAATCCCGGCATGTTCCAGGCGGACGCCAGCGTCTTAAAAAACAACAAACTGCCTTGGCTCGGGGAACAAGGCAACCTGCAGTTGCGCTTCGATTTTCTAAACCTTTTCAATCATGGCAATTTGGGCACGGTCGATCCAAACATGACGGATAGCACTTTCGGCAAGGTTACCAGCACTCTCAATTCATTTGACTCCAGAAAGATTGAGTTGGGTTTGAGGGTGTCGTTCTAGTTGTGTTTGGGATAGTGGGTGGCGAGCCGGAGGGTTAAACTTCGGCTCGCTAGTTTTTTGCAGGAGATAAGGAAGTGTGCTGAGCGCGGCGCTAGCCGCCCCGAAGTCTGTTTAACATCAAACTGATAAGCGGTATTTCCCGCGAGCGGAGTAACGAGGTAAAGTTAGGATATTCATCGACTGAGGGCTGACATGAATCGTTTCTCTGCTTCGAGGCGCCGTTTTCTAAAACAAGCTTCCAATGCCGGGATGGCATGTTCCGCGACGGCTCTGTTCGGAAACTCTTTGCTGGCTTCTGCGCGACCGGGACAAGCTGCGTCCCCAGCCAGCGCCAGCGCTCCGGCCCGCGTCTTCGTCGATTCCAGACGAACCATCGCGCCGCTTGATCGCAATCTCTTCGGTTCGTTCCTCGAGCATCTGGGCCGGGCAATCTACGAGGGGATCTACGATCCTGGTTCCAAGTTGTCCGACTCCAATGGATTTCGCAAAGATGTTCTCAGTGAAATCCGGCAACTCGGAGTTCCGATCATCCGTTACCCCGGAGGAAATTTTGTGTCCGGCTACAACTGGCTCGATGGCGTCGGCCCGAAGAAAGATCGTCCGCGCACACTCGACAAAGCTTGGGACAGCATCGAATCCAATCAGTTCGGAACTAACGAGTTCATGACGTGGTGTAAAGCGGTGGGTACTGAGCCTCTGATGGGGCTCAATCTCGGCACTGGGACAGCGGAAGATGCGGCCGCACTTGTCGAATACTGCAACGTCGACAAGGGCACCAAATGGAGCGACCTGCGCCGGCAGCACGGCATCGCCGATCCTTATAAGGTGCAGCACTGGTGCCTGGGCAACGAAATGGATGGCCCGTGGCAGATCGGACACATGTCGGCCACCGAATATGGCCTGAAGGCCGCCGATGCCGCAAGGCAGATGCGCTACGTGGATTCGTCGCTCAAGTTAATCGCATGTGGATCGAGCGGCCCGTTCATGCCGACTTATCTTGACTGGGATCGCGAGGTGCTGGAGCAGTGCTACCAGTATGTCGACGGTCTATCCCTGCATCGATATTTTGGCAACAACGAGCGCGACACGGGCGGCGACAGTTCGAAATATCTGGCGTTAAATCTCAGCATGGAGCGGCAGATCGCCGAGACGCTTGCGGTTTGCGACCTGGTGCGCGGGCACAAGCGGTCGCCGAAAAAATTGTGGCTGTCGTTTGATGAATGGAATGTATGGTACCGCACGAACACGGGCGACGCTGTGGACGGACACAAAAAGGAAGCGCCGCATTTGCTGGAAGAGGTCTACAACCTGGAAGACGCGCTGCTGGTCGGCGGGCTCATCAATTCACTGATGCGCAATGCGGATCGAGTAAAGCTGGCCTGCCTCGCACAGTTGGTCAACGTGATCGCTCCGATCATGACGGACGCAAACGGAATCGTACAGCAAACGATCTATTATCCATACAGCTGGGCGCTGCAATTTGCCAGCGGTGCGGTGCTGGATCTTCTGGTGCAGTCTTCGACTTATGAGGTTTCCGGTTTAGATCAAGTGGGGCATGTGGATGTTGCCGGTTCACTCGACCGTACCGCTGGCAAACTCGCACTTTTTATTCTGAACCGCGATCTGTCAAAGGCTCACGATGTGGAGATAGTGTGGGAAGACGCGGTTCCGGCGCGTGTAATCTCGGCATCCGTACTGACCGGGGACGATCTGAAGGCTACGAACACATTTGCCGCCCCGAAGCGAGTGGTTCCGCAAGGCTTCTCTGCTCCCGCCAGCAGCGACGAGAAAACGAGATTCGAAGTTCCGGCACATTCCTACACAGTCGTGCAATGGTCGTTATAGAAACAGGGTCTTCGAAAAACAGGGTGAATGCATATGGCAGAGAAGGGAAACATCTCGCGCAGACAGTTCGTAGCCACAGCGATTTCGGCGGCCGCAGTCTCATCGTTGTCGGCTCGTTCAGTTCTTGCTGAGGTCGGAGCCGGTGGGAACGCCATGCCGCAAACTCAGGTCGCGCTGACGGATTCGCCGAACTGGAAAGACCAAGGCGTTGAAAATCTCGCGAAATCGCCGCACGCAAAATTGCGGGATATCCCCGTGCACGCGGTCACTATCACCGGTGGGTTCTGGGGTCCGCGTCGCGAGATCAACGTGACCAGAAGCATCCCCACCATGCACGACCTGCTGGAATCGAACGGCCGGATGAATAACTTTCGCCGTCTGGTGGGCAAGAGCACGGCGGCGCAAATCGGCCCGGTGTTTGCAGATTCCGACGTTTACAAGTGGACCGAGGCGGTTGGATTCGTACTGCAATCAGGCGATCGGCCGGAACTTCGGGCGAGCGCCGAAAAACTTATCAACGAAGTAGTCGCCGTTCAGGAACCCAGCGGCTACCTGAACACTTACTATCAGGACGACCGCAAGTCTCTGCGCATGCTTCCGCAAACCCAGTCGACCGGTCATGAGCTCTACAACATTGGGCATATGCTCCAGGGGGCCATCGCTTACTATCGGGCAACCGGCGACCGCAAACTGCTCGACGCCGGCATTCGTTTCGTCGACGATTTTCTGCTTCCGAATTACGGTCCCTCGCCAAAACAGCCCATCGTTTCAGGGCACCCTGAAATCGAGATGGGATTGATTGAGCTCTACCGCATCACCGGCGACAAGCGCCAACTGGATCTCGCGGGTTACATCCTGCAGGGAGACTCGCGCATCGAGTTGCCAGAACGCCGCACCATTTATATGTTCAGCGGAACTCCGTTCACTGCACGCACCAAAATGCAGGGACACGCGGTTCGAGCCATGTACGCGTGTTGCGGCGCCACTGACTATTACCTGGAGACCGGCGATGCCGATTATTGGAAGACGCTGAACGCACTCTGGAACGATATGACTTCCACCAAGATGTACGTTACGGGTGGCGTCGGCTCGCGGGCTGACGGCGAAGCGTTCGGGGACGCCTATGAATTGCCAAACTTCCGCGCGTATGGCGAGAGTTGCGCCGCCATCGGCAACATGATGTGGAGCTGGCGCATGCTCGCCGCGACGGGTGACGCAAAGTTTACCGATGTCATTGAACGCGCTCTATATAACGGAATCAATTCTGGCATGTCGCTCGACGGCACGCTCTACTGTTATCGCAATCCGCTGGCGTTTGATCCCTCTACGGGCGATAAGATCCGCAATCCCTGGTATGACGTGACTTGCTGTCCGCCGAACCTGGAGCGCACATTCGGGTCGCTTCCGGGATATTTCTACAGCACCAGCACGGACGGAATCTACGTTCACCTGTACGACAATTCAGAGCTCAACTGGGCATTGGAGAATGGTATTGGTCTCAAAGTGGCGCAGAAGACGAACTATCCATGGGACGGCAACGTGGAAATTACGGTAACCCCTGCCGCTCCATCGGAGTTCACTTTCTATCTGCGGATTCCCGGTTGGGCCGACCATGCGCAAGTGGCTGTGAATGCCAAGGATCAGGCGGGCGCGACTCCCGGAACGTATCTTCCCATCCACCGGCGCTGGTCCGCGGGCGATGTCATTCAGCTAAAAATAGCAGTCACGCCTCAGATCATCGAAGCGAATCCTCGCGTAGCCGATGACACAGGTCGGGTCGCAGTTCAGCGCGGACCGCTCATTTACTGCCTGGAGGAAATCGATCAACCGAGCGGCGTATCGCTGAGCGACGTTGCAGTTAGTCCAGGACGCCAGCCCGCAGAGCAATTTCAAACTGAATTCCGAAACGATTTGCTCGGCGGTATGGTCGTGCTACATCACACTGGCGCGGCGTACGAGCGGGAAACTGGCGGAAAGGCCCTTTATTCGCGCTATGGTAGGGAAGCGAAAACACAAAAAGTTCCGCTTACCTTTATTCCTTATTACGCGTGGGCCAACCGGCAGGCGACCTCGATGCAAGTGTGGAATCTGCTGTTGCAGACATAACCGGCAATCGAACTCACCAAGCGACGCGCAACAGAGAAAGGCCTTGCCTTGGCAGCGTGAAGTGCAGGTCAATCGTCCCCTGCTTTGCATCGATCCGCGCGGGTGAGTTCAGAAGCTGCAGTTGACCGGAACTCTCCAGGCGTGTGTGCTCGCTCTCAGAAGGTGATTGCGGCGAACCCATTTCTTTCCAAGCGGCGAATGAGTCGCCGTGGTTGGAATCCATCCGAAAATGTTCGACTAGCGGGCGTTTTGCATTCATCGGTAAACCCGAGATCACCAGATTGATCGGCGCGTCGGGGAAGGGAACATCGTCGTCGTGATAATTCCAGACCAGAATTTCGATTTCTCTGTCCTTGCGAGTAGCGATCGCGTTGATGTCCGGTAATGTCCGGACTCCGTCTCGCACAACGTCTTCGGTTGCCAATCCGGCCGAACTGGTTACCTTCACGCGTTCATTTCCCATCAGCCCGAGCATCCGAAAGGCATTTAGGACGGGCTTGTCCACGCCATTCGTCGCCAACTCTCGAAAGCCGGCGAAATAGGGCTGGTCCTCAAACTCAAATGCCCACGTTACGACTCCGAGAAGATTGACCCGTTCTTGACGGGACAGCTCCAAGATGCTGTTCAAAACTTCAACCGTATAGGCGCCGTAGAGCGGCCCATTGCGGTATAAGTTCTGCGGATTCCTTTCCGCGGAACAAGCCGCGCAGCCCTCTGGATCGGATTCTCCTAGAATGATGGGAGTTTGTTTCCACTCGGGAAACGAAGCCACGATCTTGAATCCGCGCTGGATCGCCGCAAGCTGGCGACTGATCCCCATCTCGACATGGTCCGTTTGCCAGGCCGGAGATCCCTTGGGATGAAAGCTGATGAAATCGAGGTGCGAGCCGATCTTCCCGTTCGCATAATTCTTCTCATGAGCGCAGTGTTCGAGAAAGGCCAATAGAAACGTCGCAGCTCTGTCATTGCCCGGGCCCGTGCTGTCCGGCCCTCCAATTCGCGCCTCAGGAAAAGCTCGCAAGACCGCATCCACTGAAAAGTCGTAAAGCCTGAAATATTCTTCCGGCGTTCCTTTCCAATAGCCAATGTCAGGTTCGTTCCAGACTTCCCACAGCCAGGTTTTCACTTCGGCATCGCCGTAACGCTGGCGAAGATGGTGAACGAATTGGAAAACGAGTTCCGACCACTTTTGATAGTCGTTCGGAGGGTAGGCCCATCCCGTGTAAATGTCGCCGACCTTGCCCTGCGGAAAATCATGACGGTAGGGCTCCGGGTGCGTGGAGAGCGCCTTCGGCATGAATCCAATTTCTACAAGAGGCTTCACGCCCGCGGCGTGAAAAGTATCGAAAATCCGATCCAGAATGTCCCAGCCATATACGGGATGACCGGAAGAATCCTCCGTGTACACATTCGTCGATCCCCATTTCAGAGACGCGGATCCATCGCCGGTCGTGAGCAAATTATGGGTCCGTATATATACCGGTGCAGCGTTGGCGGCCGCCAATTCACCGAGCAACTTCTTTCCGTGGGGAGCGTAGGTGTAGTTGGGCTCGTCGTACCCGAAGTAGTTCCAGACCGGCGAGAGCTGTCGGTCTTGTTGATCAAAATGCGCCTGGATGCTCACACTCTGCGGCGCTTGCTGGGGCCAGCACAGCGGACTCAGCAGAAGAAGCATGGCAACGTACGACAGAATATGCGCCCACCTCCAACCAGTGCGCGAGTTGCGCAATAGGGGAAACTGTTTTAGCGCGTGGCCATCGTTGGTTCGGTTGCGCTCGACCGCTCCGGCAGAAAGATAATCCGTCATTCCATTAGCGCGTAGCGAAACTGAAGACAGTGACGGTGTGATACCGCTCTCCGGGCTTCAATTCGGTTGTCGGAAAATCAGGATGATTCGGCGAGTCTGGAAAGTGCTGCGTCTCCAGGCACAACGCCGCATGCAACTCATCGGGTTTGCCGCCCTTGCCTTTGATCGATCCGTTCAGAAAATTTCCGCTATAGAACTGGATTCCGGGCTGATCAGTCAGAACCTTCAGCACCCGGCCGCTTGCCGGATCGTAGACTTCGGCGGCTTCCGCCAATGTTCCTCCTTTACTATCGAGTACCCAGTTGTGGTCGTAGCCGTGGCCGCGATGAATCTGTTCATCGTCCGCGCCGATCCGCGTTCCGATGGCAGTGGCCCTGCGAAAATCAAATGGAGTCGATTCCACAGATTTCAATTCACCAGTCGGAATGAGACCGGCATCCACAGGGGTGAATCGGGACGCATGAAGCGTGAGTTGATGGCTCAGGATATCGCCCGCTCCAGCGAGATTAAAATAGGAGTGATTCGTCAGGTTGACTACTGTGTCCTTGTCAGTCGTCGCCGAATACTCAATCCGCAGATCGCCTTTTACGAGCGTGTATCGAACTACGGCGGTAAGGTTGCCGGGATATCCGGCCTCGCCATCTTTGCTAACGTAACTGAGTTCCACTCCGTTGTCGATCGGCTTCGCTTTCCAGACAACATTGTTGAATCCGTGCGGCCCACCGTGAAGGGAATTTGCTCCGTCGTTCAAGGGGAGGGAATACTTCTTTCCATCCAGGGAAAACGTGCCATGCCCAATGCGATTCGCATAGCGGCCAATGATCGCCCCAAAGAACGCGGTGGATGAACCATTGAAATTGTCCACGTAGCCGTTGAGATCATCGAATCCCAGCACTACATCGGCTGACTTGCCGCTCCGGTCGGGAGTCTTCAGAGAAACGATAATCCCGCCGTACGTTGTGATGCGAGCTTCGTACGCGCCGTCGCTCAGCGAATAGATTTCTACCGGCGTTCCGTCCGGCATCTTGCCAAATGGCTGGCTTGTCACGTTCGTCTTCGCCTCCGTGGTCATGGAAAACAGCGCCATCCACAAACCACCGACAATCGTGGATCGCATGATGTTCTGAAAACTCATCGTTGCTCCTCTTCTGTGTTGCGCTAGGTGCCGCCTCGTGCAGACTCCGCGACCGCGATTAATGTCGGCAGAATGTCTCCCATCCCGTCGTGTCCTCGCTGACCCAATGCGAAATACAATTTGCTATACAACGGATAGAGTTGGTCGTAAACGCGTTGTGCCGACTCGTCTGGCTGGAACGTTCGATAGGAAGGGCAAAGTTTATCTTGTGCTTCCTCAATCGTCTTGAAAGTGCCAGCAGCCAAGAATGCAAAGATGGCAGAGCCGAGACTGACCACGCTCTTGCTCGGAACCAATACGGGGCGCTCCAGCACATTGGCATAGACCTGGTTCAGCACATCATTCTTCTGGGGAATGCCCCCAGCGTTGATCACGCGTTTGATGTGCACCCCATGCCCAGCCATGCGATCCAGAATCACGCGGGTATGAAATGCTGTGCCTTCGATTGCGGCAAAAAGTTCGTCTTGCGCCGTGCTCTGCAGGTTCCATCCCAGGGTAACGCCGCGCAGATTCGGATTCACCAGCACGGTGCGGTCTCCGTTGTCCCAGGTCATGCGCAGCAGTCCTGTCTGGCCCGCACGATAATTTTCCAGGCCGTCGCTCAATGTTGTTACATCGGTGCCTGCGCGAGAGGCGATGGCGTTGAAAATGTCTCCTACGGCTGAGAGTCCGGCTTCGATTCCGGTGCGCAGAGGATGCACACTGCCTTGAACGACGCCGCAAACTCCCGGCACCAAGTTCACCGACGGAGTGATACCGATGATGCAAGTCGAGGTGCCGACGACGTTCACCATGTCGTCGGTTCGGCAGCCTGCACCAATCGCATCCCAATGAGCGTCGAAGGCGCCAACCGGAATCGGAATCCCCGTCTTGAGTCCCAGTTGTTCCGCCCACTTCGGAGAGAGTGTGCCCGCAACTTGATCGGAAGTGGCATACTCGCTGTCCAATTGGGCTCGCACTCCTTTCAACAACGGGTCAACCTTTACCAGAAAGTCTTCCGGCGGCAGTCCACCCAACTGTGCGTTCCACATCCACTTGTGCCCCATGGCGCAAATGCTGCGCTTTACGCGCTTGGGATCGGTGATGCCGCATAACTTAGCCGCGACCATGTCGCAGTGTTCGAAGGCGGAGGCGAACTGCGATCGCTTGTCGGGGTTGTGTCGAAGCCAGTGCAGCAACTTCGAAAAACCCCACTCCGACGAGTAGACTCCGCCGCACCACTGGATCGCCTCCAGGCCTTCCCGGCGAGCTGCTTCGGTGATCTCGGCCGCCTCACCCTTGGCCCGGTGATCGCACCACAGGTAATACTCCCCCAGCGGCTGAAGATCTTTGCCAACCGGAATCACCGACGAACCTGTGGTATCGAGCGCGATGGCCTGCACCTGATCGCCTGAAATACCTGCTTTCTTCAGGGCTTCGCGCGTAGCAGATACGAGCGCCCGCATGTGGTCGTTGTGGGATTGAGTGGCGTATTCAGGATCTTCGCGTTTGCGATGCAGCGGATACTCGGCGACGGCGGATTCGAGCAGTCCTCGTTCACTATCGACCAGGGAAACGCGAACACTCAACGTTCCGAAATCGACTCCAGCCACGATCGCCATCAGCAGGCTCCGTTGTTGTGGCCATGATAGTGCATATCCCAGCCGAGATATCGAGTGCTAGCTTCGTATACCGCGGCTGCAACCGTCGAAAGGTTCGCGGCCACGTGGTGCTCAAAACCTCTCTCGCAAATAAAATGCAGCAATTTCTGAAGCTCCTGTATTTCAACCACGCCGGCTCCCCCAAACGTGTTCAGCGGATCATCCGTGAATCGTCCTTCGCCCACATACCCGCGCATCTTGCCTGAAGTGTCGTCGGTGGAGAAGCGGGCAAAACTCATGGCCTCGGGTTTGATCAGCCCAACGCAGGTGCCAAACGTGTTTTCTTTGCCCACTGTGCCGGCGATGATTTCCTGAAAGTCCATCTTCACGGAACGGAAGAAATGCTTGGGCAAATTCGAGCAGTGGAAACAGACCGCCTTGTTCGGGTCCGAGCCATAGTTGTTGTTCCAATCGAGAAGCGCCGAGGGGCTGCCCGACGCGAGCTGCAAGGCATGCATGCCCAGCACACCACAAATATCGACTTCGCAAGCGCTCGACAGAAGTTCGTTGCTCATCATACTCATGATTGTGCAGGGAACCACGCCCAGGTTTTCTTCGATCGACGTCCAGCACTGCACCGCGCTGATAGTAACCTCGGTCGCTGCCATCCACTGATCGACGACCGCGCCCAGTTTAGCCATTTTTAGTAAAGCAGCCGCGGGCACATTGCCGGAATCCACATATTTCTTGATGGCAGCGAGCTTGGCCTGCGCGAGTTCATCATTGTCCTTCATGCGGTCGATGCGGCCCAGAACTTCGGAAAGATCCAGCGTCTCGATCGAGATGCCCTGCGATTCCAGAATTTTCTCGCTATATCGCACCGTGTTGAACGCCGTCGGACGGGCGCCGATAGCACCGACGCGCAAGTTGCGGAACCCTTTCACCACCCGGCAAACCCCGGAGAACCACTCCAGGTCCTTGGCGAACTCGGGTGAGTCGGGACTTTCGGTGTGCAAAGTCGTGAGGGAGTAAGGAATGCCGTACTGACGAAGATTGTTGCATGCCGACATCTTTCCGCAGAAGCTGTCCCGGCGTGCGGCGATCGTCATTTTCTTCGGATCGTCGGGTGTAGCTTGAACGAGGACGGGTACTCGCAAATCGGCCAGACGCAACGTATCCGCTATCGCGCGCTCTTCACCAAAGTTCGGCAAGGTGACGATGATGCCGTCGATGCGCTCGCGATTGCGCTTGAAGAGGTCGGCGCAGCGGCGGGATTCCTCCCGGGTTTCGACCGCGCCGTACTTGCTTTCGCTCGGGGTGAGAGCCACAACCTCAATGCCGTCCGCTTCCAAGACGCGCAGTACCTCCTCGCGGCCACTCTTGGCCAGATGATCGGGGAAAAATCCGCGGTTGCCCACAATCACGCCCATCGTCATCTTTTTCTTGGCCATAGGGTGCCCTTCCGACTCTCTTTACGGTAATCGTTTACTCAAGTAGACGCAACCCAGATTATTCCTGTCTCCCGCAGGTTGGCAAGCGCTGTCTAAAGACCCGGCGGAAGTCCTTCTATAGAGTACAGGGAACGCCGAAGTACGGCCCTTCCCAGCGCGGAACGGTGGCTCAGGCGGTTCGGGATCTGCCGCCCTTGGGCCCTTTGGGAGATGCCGCCGACTGCGCCACAGGCGCCAAGGCCGTAGAACGCCGGAGCACCAGGCTGGTCGTCAGGTCGTATTCGTGGCGTTCGTGCGAGGAGGGATCGGCTTCGATCTCGTTCAGCAGAGCACGGAAAGCGATCTTGGCCAGTTCTTTTTGAGACATTTGGACCGTGGTCAGGGGAGGCGTCGTGAACTCAGCCAGTCGGATGTCGTCGAACCCGACCACGGACAGAGCTTCCGGTACCCGGATATTCTGCTCATAGGCTTGCCGCATGACTCCGATCGCGGTCATATCGTTGGAGCACAATACGGCGGTAGGCCGAGCGTCTGCAGTATTCAGCTCAATCAGCGCCCGCATCCCTCCCTCCAGCCGGTGGTCTCCCACCACAATCAGATCAGGAGAGAGTCCAATCTCTATCATGGATGTCTTAAAGGCCTCGCGCCTGGCGATGGCGGATTTCAAGTGCGGCGGGCCCGCTACGAAGGCAATGCGGGTATGTCGAAGGGCGGCCAGATGCTGCACCGCCTGCCGGATTCCGCTCTGATAGTTGATCCGGATATTGGCTACGCCTTTTACATCCGGCCCGACGTCGATGAATACCAAGGGAACTTTGCGATAACGAAGGTGTTCGAGAAGCGCCTCTTCCATGCCGAAGGTTAAGATCGCTACGCCGTCCACGCGGCGCTCGATCATGCGCCGCACCGACGATTGCATGCGCTTCGGATCGTTCACGGTTGAAGTGATGAGGATCTCGTAGTTATTTTCGACTGCGAGGTTTTCAAACGTCTGCACAATCTCTGGGAAGAACGGATTGGTGAATTCAGATACGATCAAGCCAAAAATGCGGCTGCGCCCCGAAACCAAAGCGCGGGCCTGCGTGTTGGGGTAGTAGCCCAGTTCATCGACTACCCTCCACACCCGTTTCGCTAGTTGAGGGTCGACGGTTGGAACACGGTTAATGGCCCGGGATACGGTGGCGGTGGAAACCTTCGCTCTGCGGGCGATTTCGCGGATATCCATCGGCTATCTGTGGGAAAAGGCCAGTTTTACGCAAGTCATTTTAGCATAGCCTGCGAGCAGATTGAGGAACTCCGAAGCGGCGCTAGAGCAAACGTTTTCCACCTTCTGGTGGCCCACCATCGCAAATCTTGCGAAATCGGTGCTGGTGTTTCGTTCCAACTAATCGGTTTCTTTCCGGGCTGCAGATTTTTCCCTGATCCTTCACCATCACGAATGCGACAGTTTATTAGACGATTTGGAAACAGCGGAAAAGTCCTCATCGCCGTGGCCTTCCGCAATGGCCTGCTGGAATATTGCGAGCGCAGCGGCCGCAGTCTGTAGAGAAATCCCTTCACTTGCGGCTTCCCGCAGGGCATACATTAGATCCTTGGCCATCCAGCGGAGGGCAAACGTGGGACTGAAGTCGTTGCTGGCGATTCGTTCCGCAACGCGGTTCACGATCCCGCTTCCCGGAGCCCCACCGCTAAGGATGGACATAGCTTTGGTGCGGTCAAGACCGCCAGCATCGACCATCGACATGCCTTCAGCAAACGACGCAGCCTGCACTCCACATACGAAATTGTTGACTAGTTTCATGCGAGTGCCGCTTCCGATCGGGCCCAGGTGTACCACATCGCGACCAAGCACCGAAAATACAGGCCGCGCTGCGTCCAGCGCTTCCGTTGACCCTCCGATAAGAAAGAGCAGTTCGCCGGATGCCGCATGAGGCTTGGTGCCCGTAACTGGCGCATCCAGGAACTGGCAGCCGCGCTCGGCTGCTTTCGCCGCTAACTCTTGAATCCAGTCTCCGCTTAGCGTGCTGGACTCAATCAAAACTGAACCCGCAGCCGCTCCTTTCAACGCTCCTTCTTCTCCCAGCCACACCTCACGGGAAGCGGTGTCATCCGCCACCATACTGAGAATGATCTGAGAACGAGATGCTGCCTGACGCGGCGAATCAGCAACCGACGCTCCCGCACTGGCGAAGGGAACGCACTTTTCGCGATTACGGTTCCAGACCGCCAACGGAAAGTTCGCCGAGAGCAGACGATTGGCCATACCCGAGCCCATGATGCCGAGTCCGAGAATTGCAACGCTTGGTTTTGCAATGGTTTCACTCATAATGTCTCACTCATCCCAAACGGGCGACGTCAATCAGAACCGGTTTCGATTTGTCTGCACGCACCGGATTTCGCAAAGGGCGGCCGTAACCCTCCACCGCGACCTGCATGACATCTCCGTCCTGTAATCGAATATGGTCGCTGAAACTGAGGCAATCCGTTCCAAAGAAATGAACGTGGACGTCTCCCGGCCGGCGGTGACCTTCGAACTTGAAATGATGATGCTCAATATTGCGCAGGCTGTGGCACATCTCCGATTCTCCGGTGCGGAAAGTCTTGGTCCAGTGCACCTCTCCATTCCGTTCGATAGTCGCCGTAACCGGCACAGATTCGAATTCTGCATCGACCACGAGTTCCGGTCCAAGCGCGCAGGTGCGAAGCTTCGAACCCGCCAGGTTCAGATAATTCCGCTTTTCGAAAGCATGATCAGAAAATTCGTTTCCCATCGCCAGGCCGATTCGGTAGGGTCGGCCATCCGGACCAATGACATAAACGCCCGCGACCTCAGCCTCTTCGCCGCCATCCTCGGCATAAGGCGGAATGTCCAGCGGTTCTCCATGTGCGCGCAACGCACCGCCCGTACCTTTGTGGAACCACTCAGGAGGAATTCCGATCTCTCCGTTGGCAGGCCGGCCACCTTCGACTCCCCATCGGAACATCTTCATGCTGTCCGTCAGATCCTCTGTCGCCGTCGCGTGCATCGACTGGCGCCCGCGCGCGCTGCCAAGGTGAGTTAATCCGGTGCCGGAAATCAGGCAACGCGCGGGCTCCTCAGGATGGTCAACCGCGGGGAGCAGCCGCCATTCCGAGCGGCCATCGTAGATCGGGCCGTACGCAATGGTTTCACGTTTGGCTCGCTGTCGCGCCGCATCGCTAAGCTTCATGCCGGCCGCAATCGCGATATGCGCCAGCTCGCAGATCGAAGAGCCGGTATCGAGAAATCGAACGTTCGGTTCCTCCACCAGCGCCACTCGACGTACCTTTCCTTTTTTGACTTGAATGAGTCGGGTCATGGGATCCATAAAAAATAAGGCTATTAGAATGAAGAATTATTCGATTACCTCGAACCGCTCGAGCCCAGCTTCGTTGATGGTCAGCCCCAGACCCGGAGTGTTGTCATCGAGGTTGACGTAGCCGTCCTTTGATTTCGGTTCGCCCTGGAAGACGTACCAGAACAATTCATTCCCCACTTCAACATCGACGATCGGGAAATATTCCGCCATCGGCGAATTCAAACTGGCCATGACGACGTGATAGTTGTGCATCTGGCCGGCATGCGGAATAACCGGAACGGAATAAGCTTCGGCGAGGGCGGCAATCTTGCGGGCCTGCGTGATTCCTCCCACGCGATTGGTGTCGAACTGGATGTAGTCGAGAGCCTTCGCTTCCAGCAGTTCGCGGAATCCGTAAAGCGTGAATTCGTGTTCTCCACCGGCGATGGGAATTTTCCCGTACGACCGCAGTTCTGCGTAGCCGTGGATGTCGTCAGGGATCACCGGTTCCTCCAGCCATCTGAGGTGAAACGGCTCGAGCAGCGGCAGCATTCGCTTGGCGTAGTCGAGAGTCCAGCCCATGTACGCGTCCGCCATCACATCAATTTCGTCGCCAACGGCTTCGCGCACGGTCCGGACCAAGGCAACGTTCCGCTGCATGCCGTCGGCGCCGTCGGCTGGTCCCCATCCGAAGCGTAGCTTCATCGCATGGTAGCCTTCGTCTTTGTAGCGCTTCGCCTCTCCCGCCAGTTCGTCGAGATCCACGCTGTAGAGGCGAGAAGCATAAACTGGAATGCGCGCTTTCGTTCTGCCGCCGAGGAGGCGATAGACGGGCTGCTTGGCGGACTTGCCCAGCAGATCCCACAGTGCGATGTCGAGCGCACTGATTGCGACCATCCCGATTCCCTTGCGGCCGAATGCCATCGTCTTGCGATACATGTGCTGCCAGAGCAGTTCGATATCCCAAGGGTTTTGGCCGATCAACAAAGGTTTGAGATAGAGATCGATAACCTGCTTTGTGATTGGCGGCGCTAAGGCAGCGTTGCCTATCCCGACATGACCGTCGTCCGTGAACACTTCGACAATCAGCCAGCCATGGAAAGTAAAAGTCTGCATCGAGGCGTCGGGCAGTTCCAACAGATCCATTGGATTGGTGCAGAAATGAGGCGGCAGCGGAACCGTCTTTCCGCGCCAGCGCACGACTCGAGTACGAATCTCCGTGATCTTCATGAAACCCTCAGTAATTCAGCCGTGGTTCTAATTTCAAAGGTACTAGAACTGGAACGGTGATCAGAATAATCAGAAAAGCGGCGATGTGTAACGTTCCCGCGATGCGAAACACTACGCTGTAACCGAAACCATGGTCCAGCAGGTACCCAACGACTTCGCCAAGTGCAATACCCCCCATGGCTCCTCCGAAACCAACCAGGCCGGCAACAGAGCCGACCACATTTTGCGGGAAGAGATCAGTGGGAAGAACCATGACCAGAGTCGACCACGACTGCTGACCGAAATATGCCAGGCAAAAAAGCGCGATCGCCCACGACACCGGCACGTGAGGAACCAGAATGACGAAAGGCATGACAGCAGCACTAAACCCCAGCGCCAGTTTGCGCGCCAATCCGAGCGAGAAGTTGCGGCGTACCAGGTAACTGGAAAACGCGCCGCCGAGCAGGCAGCCCACTCCCGCGGCTGCGCTGGGCATCCAAGCAAAAGTGCCGACCGCCTTCACGTCAAATCCGCGAGCATCGTAGAGATATTTTGGCAGCCAGAAAAGATAGAAAAACCAGGCTGCATCGCTCAGGAATTTCGCCGTCACTAAGCCCCATGTTTCGCGGATGCGGAACAGATGAATCCATGGCAGGCTCGTCGCAGAGCCGGAAACCGAATTCGTAAGGCTCTCGACAAGAGTCGGTGCAGGGGCGTACGACAGCCGCCACCACATTGCCCACAAAATACCCAGCCCGCCGGTGAGAACGAAGATCCAACGCCAGTTGGAGTAACCGAGAACCGCGGCAATCAGAGGAGGTGCGGCGACTGCGCCCACGGCCGTTCCAGCGTTGATGATGCCCATCGCGGTTGCGCGTTCTTTCGCGGGAAACCATTCCGCCACGGCGCGGGTAGCGGCCGGAAAGCCACCGCCTTCCCCCACGCCCAGCAGAAATCGGCTGCCGAGCAGCATCGCGAAACTTGCGGCCAGCGCATGACTCGCACAGGCGAGTGACCAGAACAACATGATCACCGTAAACCCGCGGTGGGTTCCGAGCAGGTCGACCAACTTGCCCCCGCCCGCGTACATCAGGGCGTAAGAAAATAGGAACGCGGACTGCAGCGCAGAAAACTGCCCATTCGTCAGGGGGATATCTTTGCTGATGGCCTGCACCGCGACGGGCAAGGTCTGCCGATCAAGATAGCTGATCGCGATGGCAGCACTAACCAGAATCGCAATTCGCCATCGCAAATGGATTTCCTCCGTTCCGAGTCAAGCAAGTATGAGAGGCAAATTATACGCGAATGGTAAACGTTTACTCCATTTGTCCGTTTCGCTACAATCTCCCGATCCCGCAGCCGCGACGCGATTAGAAAATTGCGAGCGCCGCGGATCCACCGGAAGCCGGAGAGGGAAGTCAGCCACATGAGTCCACAATGGAATCGTCGCGACGTGTTAAAGGGAATGCTTGCCGCTTCCGGTGCCATGATTGTTCCCAAGCAGCCGGCGGCCCGGGATTCGGCCCCTGTTTCCTCAGCGCCAGTTGAGATACAGATCACGTCTGTCAGCGTCAATACTCTCCGCTTGAGCATTCTTCCCGTGAATGGCCCTTCGGTCGCCGAGATACCGAGCGATGGTTCGCTGGCAAAAGAATCATGGGGCGTCCCAATCGCAAAGCTCCGAGAGAATGCAGCCGAGCCGATTTCGGCGGGACACTTCCGGCTGAGCGTTTCCGCTCATCCCGTCGACATAAGAATCGCAAGTGCGCACGGAGACCCGATTCAGCAATTCGCCTGGGACGCGAACACTGGCACCCTTTCCTTCCTCGTCGGCAGTTCTCCGTTACTCGGGTTCGGCGAGGGCGGCCCACAATTCGACCGGCGTGGGTCGACCGACTCCATGGCCAGCGGACAAGGCGCCTACAAACTCGCGACGCACGGTGGCCGCGTTCCGATTCCATGGATCATCGGAACATCTGGCTGGGCGGTATTTTTTCACCAGCCCTATGGCAGCTTCGACTTCACTGGACCGCAGGGCAAGTTCCAATCTGCGAGCCCCGGTACTGCCCTGGATCTGTTTTTCGTGGCATCGCCTGATCCCGCCACGATTATGGCGGAGTATGCGCGCATCACCGGCTTGGCGGAGATGCCTCCATTGTGGAGTCTCGGTTATCAGCAATCGCATCGCACGCTGGCCAGTCGCGAGGAAGTGCTTGCTGAAGCGAAAACGTTTCGTGAAAAGAAACTGCCCTGCGATGCTTTGATTTACCTGGGTACGGGCTTTTGTCCCTCGGGCTGGAATACTGAAAATGGCTCGTTCGTCTGGAATTCAAAAGTCTTTCCCGACCCCAAGGAGATGCTCGACGAGTTGCATCGCGATCATTTTCGCGCGGTGGTCCACGCGGTCATTCTCTCCGACAGACTCCGCGGCACGGTACACGACCCCTGCGACTTGTCGCGCTTTGATGAAGAATCCGTAGGTTGCTACTGGGATGCGCATCGCAAAGACTTTGCCATGGGCGTCGATGGATGGTGGCCCGACGAAGGCGATCCGCTCGACATTCCATCGCGCCTGCTCCGCAATCGAATGTACTGGGAAGGGCCGCAGATCGATCGGCCGAACGAGCGCCCCTACGCGTTGCATCGCAACGGCTACGCCGGCATGCAACGTTACGCTTCGTTCCTCTGGTCGGGAGATGTGTACTCCACCTGGGAGACGCTCAAGACTCACGTTCCCCTCGCTCTCAATACCGCGCTCACCGGTATTCCATATTGGGGCACGGATATCGGTGGCTTCGTGCCGACGGAAGAATTCACCGCTGAGCTGTACTTGCGCTGGTTTCAGTTCGGAGCATTTTGTCCCCTCTTCCGCTGTCATGGCCGCACCTGGAAATTGCGACTTCCCTGGGGATGGAACACGGGCGATCCCGGTCCGGTCGAGATTCGAAATTACAACGGTGCCGCGATTCCAGATCCCAGCCAACTGCACGACGCGCGGGTAGAGACGATCTGCCGGAAATATCTTGAGCTGCGTTATCGCATGTTGCCCTACCTCTACAGTGTGGTGCACGAATGCGCGACCACCGGCATGCCGATCATGCGCGCTCTGTGGCTGCATTTTCCCGACGATCCGAAGGCAGTCGCGTGCGGGGACCAATATTTGTGGGGCAGGAATATTCTCGTCGCTCCCGTTCTTGAAAAAACTGCGACGAGTCGGCGTGTATACCTCCCGCGCGGCGCCTGGTACGACTTTTGGACCCACGAGCGGGTAGAAGGAGGGCGCGAAATCGTCCGCCCTGTCGATCTCGAGACCATACCGCTCTACGTGCGCGAGGGATCGATTCTGCCACTGGGACCGGTGAAGCAGTTTACCGACGAAAAAGTCGATGAGCCGATTTCCGTTTCGATTTATCCCGGGACCGACGCGTCATTCTTACTCTACGAAGACGACGGCAGCTCGTTCGACTATCGCAAAGGTGATTGGATGGGAATCCAAATGGCGTGGAACGATACGCGCCGAACTTTCAGTATGCATTTGGCCGAGGGCTCTCGCCTGCTTTCACCAGCGCCCCGGACAATTGATGTAAAGTTAGCCGGAACCACGCGCAGTCTGACTTTTGACAGAAAGCCTGCTCAGGTCTCGTTCTGACGACAGCTGCAGCCGAAACTTCGGGGTCCAAAATTCGGGAATTGAAAATTCAGGGGAAGACTCGATCATGAAGTATCGCCCTCTCGGCAGAACCGGTTGGATGGTTTCAGAAGTCAGCTTCGGGGCCTGGGCGATTGGCGGAGCATGGGGCCAGGTTTCAGCGAAAGATGCCCTTGCGGCGCTGAATCAAGCCATCGATTCCGGAGTCAATTTCATCGACACGGCCGACGTCTATGGCGACGGCCGCAGCGAGCGCCTGATTGCGGCTCTGAAGAAGCAGCGCAAGGAAGAGATCGTCGTTGCCACAAAAGCCGGACGCCGTTTGCCGCGCCAGACCGTCGCAGGCTATACCCGAGAAAACCTGACCGCGTGGGTAGACGATAGCTTGCGAAACCTTGCGGCCGAGTCTCTCGACCTGCTGCAACTCCATTGTCCTCCAACTGAACTTTATAGTCGCCGGGAAGTCTTCGCGATACTCGATGACTTGGTGCGTGCGGGCAAAATTCGATATTACGGAGTCAGTGTAGAGAAAGTGGAAGAGGCCTTCCAGGCGATCGAGCATCCCAACGTGCAAACGGTGCAGATCATCTTCAACTGTTTCCGGCAGCGGCCCGCCGATGTTTTCTTTGCGCGGGCCCGGCAAAAACAGGTCGGCATTCTCGCTCGCGTGCCCCTGGCGAGCGGATTGCTCACCGGCAAACTTGCCCCGGATTCCACTTTTGCGGCTGACGATCACCGCAACTTCAACCGGCACGGAGAAGCCTTCGACGTCGGCGAGACATTTTCAGGCGTCGACTATAAGGTTGGACTGGACGCGGTCGACGAGATTCGACGGCTCTTGCCTGCGGGTTTTTCGATGACTCAATTTGCGCTGCGCTGGATTCTTATGTTCGACGCGGTTAGCTGCGCGATCCCCGGCGGGAAGCGGCCGGAACAAGTTGCTGAAAATTGTGGTGCTTCCGACTTGCCAAGTCTCGCGCCAGGGACCATGGCAGCGGTTGAGCATATCTACCAACATAAGATTGCGCCACTGATCCAGAACCGCTGGTGAGGTAAGCGGCAAGACTCGATCACAACTGAACCGCCAAGCTAAAGCTGCGCCCCCGCCGATATTTCCTGTGCGATCGCCTCGCCAACATCGCGGGTATTGGCGGGGCCTCCGAGGTCCGGCGTGCGAACATGCGATCGCGCAAGCACTGCTTCGAGAGCTGCTTCAACCGCCTGTGCCGCTTTGGGCTCGCCCAAATGTTCCAACATCATTGCTCCGGACCAGATTTGGGCGATGGGATTAGCGATTCCTTTTCCCGCAATGTCAGGCGCGGAACCATGCACCGGTTCGAACATGGAGGGGTACTGCCGCTCCGGATTGAGGTTGGCAGAGGGCGCCAACCCAATCGAGCCTACGACTGCGGCGCCGAGATCAGACAGAATGTCGCCAAAGAGATTCGACGCCACGACCACGTCAAACCAGTCAGGATGCTGTACAAAGTGAGCGCTCAAGATATCAATGTGGTATTGATCGGTGCGGACATCGGGAAAATCCTTTGCGACTTTGGAAAAACGTTCATCCCAGAACGGCATGGTGTGAATAATGCCATTTGACTTGGTCGCTGATGTGACGTGACAGTGGCGAGTCCGCGCCAGATCAAAAGCGTAGCGCATGATGCGGTCGCATCCACGTCGAGTAAAAACTGTCTCCTGCATCGCTAATTCCGAGTCGGTATCGCGGTAGAGACGGCCTCCCACTTCGGAGTACTCTCCTTCATTATTTTCACGCACCACGCAGAAGTTGATCGGCCGGGGTGGAAATCCCTTGACGGGCGACTCAACCCCGCGCAGCAAACGGACCGGGCGCAGATTCACATACTGTTGAAACGCGCGCCGGATGGGAATCAACAATCCCCAAAGCGAAACATGATCCGGGACGCCGGGGTATCCCACCGCACCGAGGTAGATCGCGTCGAAGCTGCGGAGTTGATCGAGGCCATCCTCCGGCATCATCCGGCCGGTCTTGAGGTAGGTCTGGCAACCCCAATCGAAATGGTGCCAGTCAAAAGTAATGTCATACCGGCGCCCAGCGGCTTCGAGAACGCGCAGACCTTCGGGCACGACTTCATGCCCAATGCCGTCTCCCTCAATGACCGCGATCTTGTAACAACTCACCACGCCTCGCTTCTGTGTATGAAGACTGCTCTCGAATCACTACGTACGCCGCGAGCACCCGCGCATCTATTGAGGCGGATAGCGCTTGGTTTTTTGTGTGCGGGAATTGAAGACCTCGAAGCTGCCGTCCGGCCAGGCGGTCAATTCCAGGTAGTTGCCTGCGTCCGGACCCTCCGGGTTCGCGATGAATTCGGCAGCCACATTGTGCGCAGCGCCTCCTTCCTCAGAAAAGTGCAATTGCCACAGGTTCTCCAGGCGAGGAGATTTTTCAATAATGTCCCACGCGGAAGGCGTTCCGCCCTTCTTTGCCCCGTTGTCCATAATTGCGACACGAGGAGTGATTGCATTCAGGAACGCCGGGCTATTGCTCTGGTACCAGCCATGATGAGAAACGACGTAAATATCGATCGCGCCCAGTTTGTTGATTGGACAGACCAGTTCCATTTCCTTGTCGCGAGTCAGATCGCCCAGGTCCAGGATTCTCAGCTTTCCGAACGTGATCAGCGTACCCAGCGAGCGTCGATTCTCGGTCTGGTCAGCAGGGAACTGTTCAGCATTTTTGCAACTCGTATTCTCCTGCCCCGCGCCGGGCAACGCATGGTCAATCACAGCGCCGTCGGAGCTGATAACCGTAGTCTCGATTCCCTGGATCGGAAGACTGTCTCCCGGCTTGACGGTAAGCCGCTTGAACTTTTTCGTCGCCAGCAGTTGCTGGTAAGCCTGCCAAACCTGCACCGTCGGAGCGTCCGTGCTCTCGCGGTTATCCCCGTGATCGATCACCGTGCCCACCGGAATTCGAGCGACCAACTGCGGCAGTCCGCCGACGTGATCGTCGTGAAAGTGAGTGATCAAAACGTCATCGATCTTTTCGATCCCCGCCTTCTTGGCGACGGCAACAATGCGGTCGGCATCCCGTCCGTCGTTTCCGGGCCAGCCGGCGTCGATCAGAAGCGCGTGCTGGTCCGGTGTGACGAATAGAGTCGCCTGTCCACCTTCCACGTCAACGAAAAATATGCGCAACGGTTTTTTGGAGTCGGGCGGAGAAGCCAAGGCCGAGGAAACTAGCGCAAGAGTAAGAACGGCCATCGGCACAATGCGTAGCCCATACCCAAGTCGCATTCGTAAAAACTGTGACACACGGGACATGTTTCGGAATCCTTTGACCGATATGCGGAGCAACGAGATCATCTTCTACTCCGTTCTTCCCGTCAAGAAAAACGTTGATCCGGGATTACGTTTACCGCATGAGTTTGCGCTATCATCGCAGCACATTGTGGTGACGAATTGAAGTTTGAGCCAGACCTAAAGGACCGAAGGAAATGAAGAAATTGCGCAGCCAGGAGTGGTATGGGCGAGAGGGCCGCGACGGCTTTCTTTATCGAAGTTGGATGAAGAACCAAGGCTGGCCGCCTGACCTGTTCGACGGCCGCCCCGTCATCGGGATTTGTAACACTTGGTCAGAGCTGACGCCCTGCAACGGACACTTTCGCGAACTCGCCGAGTTTGTGAAACGCGGCGTGTGGGAGGCCGGTGGCTTTCCGCTGGAATTTCCAGTCATGTCTTTAGGCGAGACGCAACTGCGTCCGACGGCCATGCTGTTTCGCAATCTCGCCAGCATGGACGTAGAAGAGTCGATTCGGGGCAACCCGATCGACGGAGTTGTTCTGCTCATGGGTTGCGACAAGACCACGCCGTCGCTGTTGATGGGAGCGGCTTCCTGCGATCTGCCGACGATTGGCCTTTCTGGAGGCCCCATGCTGTCAGGCAAATTCCAAGGCCGCGATTTGGGATCCGGAACCGGGCTGTGGCAGATGACCGACTTGGTTCGCACTGGAGAAATGAAAGTCGAAGAGTTTTTCGAAGCCGAGAGTTGCATGCATCGCTCCAAGGGACACTGCATGACCATGGGCACCGCCTCCACCATGGCCAGCATGGTGGAAGCGCTGGGCATGAGCCTGCCGGGCAACGCCGCGATTCCCGCAGTCGATGCCCGGCGTAATACTCTGGCTCAGATGACGGGGCGGCGCATCGTCCAGATGGTGCGCGAAGATCTCTGCATCTCGCGCATACTCACGCGCGAAGCTTTCGAGAACGCGCTCCGCGCGAACGCTGCAATCGGCGGATCCACCAACGCCGTGATCCACCTGATCGCGATTGCCGGCCGCATCGGCGTGCCCTTGTGTCTCGACGATTTCGATCGGCTGGGATCGTCGCTTCCGTGCCTGGTCGACATTCAGCCCTCGGGCCAGCATCTGATGGAAGATTTCTTTTACGCGGGAGGATTGCCCGTCGTACTCCGCGAGCTCAGCGAGGCTGGCGCTCTCAATCGGGAAGCTCTCACCGTGAACGGCGAGATGATCGGAAAGAATGTTGCCAACGCTTCCTGTTGGAATCGCGAAGTGATTCGCACCTTCGCAGAACCATTTAAGGCCAACGCTGGAATCGCCGTACTGCGCGGCAATCTCGCACCCGACGGCGCGGTGATCAAGCCGTCAGCTGCCAGTCCGCACCTGTTGCAGCATCGTGGACGCGCGGTTGTGTTCGAAAGTATCGAAGAATTTCACTCTCGGATTAACGATGACACTTTAGACATCGACGAAAACTGCGTCATGGTCCTCAAGAATTGTGGCCCGCGCGGCTATCCCGGCATGGCTGAAGTGGGCAACATGATGCTGCCGCCGAAAGTCCTTCGCAAAGGCGTGAATGACATGGTCCGCATCTCCGACGCCCGCATGAGCGGCACCGCCTACGGGACTGTCGTACTGCACGCCTGCCCGGAAGCCGCCGCCGGCGGCCCGCTCGCGCTGGTGCAATCGGGCGACAGCATCACGCTCGATGTTCCGAAGCGGCTGGTTCGCTTGGATGTCGATGACAATATTCTCGCGGCTCGCCGCGCAAAGTGGACGCCTCCGCCGCTGCCAGGTCGCGGGTGGGTTAGGCTTTATGTCGAGCACGTTCAACAGGCGGACAAAGGCGCCGATCTGGATTTCCTCGTGGGCCGCAGCGGGTCGCACGTGGCTCGCGACTCCCACTGAGTCGAGAAGTTCGATTCCTTAAAACCACGATCGTTAAAATCGCATTTCTAGCCCAACCACTGCGGGTTCTGATACGTCCCGTCGAAGTTGTGGGTTGTTTTGTAGAGTTCGAACTCTCCCTTGCCCGCTGCGGATGCGGTCTTGGCCAGCAATTGCTCTACCTCCTCTTTCCCCATAGCGCGAAAGCTGCGAGCCGCATCGAGAGCTTGCTGCAGAATCGGCAACGAATCGCAACCGGTGATCACCACGCTGGTCGGCAGGTTCATGGCATAGTGCAGACATTCGGTGGCAGAGGCGGTTTTGCTGCGCAGAATAATACTGTCGCCCATCGGCTTCATGCCGAGTACTCCGATGTCATGTTTCAACAGCACTGGAAGGACTTTCTTTTCGAAGCTGTCATAGTGTGCGTCCATCACATTCAGCGGCATTTGCACGGCGTCAAACGTGAATTGGTGGGCGAATGCCGTTTCCAGCATCTTGACATGAATGTCCGGACTCTTGTGTCCGGTAAAGCCGATGTACCGTATTTTTCCTTGTTTCCTGGCCGCGAGCGCCGCCTCCATGCTGCCTCCTTCCCCAAAAATTCGCGCCGGATCAGTTTCGCGGATGACTTCGTGGAATTGCAGAAGATCGATGTGATCGGTTTGCAGCCGGCGCAGCGACTCTTCGAGTTGCTGCTCGGCAGCCTTCTTGGTCTGTCCATCGACTTTGGTCATGAGGAAAGCCTTCTGGCGGTAGCCGTCGCGCAACGCTTTTCCCATACGCACTTCGCTGACTCCATTGTTGTAGTCCCAGCAGTTGTCCAGAAAGTTGACGCCGCTGTCGAGCGCGGTGCGGATGATGCGAATGCTTTCCTGCTCGTCCGATTGTTTTCCGATGTGATAGCCGCCGATGCCAATGAGCGAAACTTTCTCACCCGTGTGGCCCAGCACGCGTTGAGGGAATGAGTCCGCGCCGTACAGCTTCGAGCTCAGCGACGTGAGAACCGTCGTTCCCGCCGCTTTCTTAAGAAAATCTCTGCGATCCATAGAACATCCTCCCGGCCGTGGATGCGAGGCCCCGAAATGATTACTCGATTTGTTCACCGATCGCCAAGCAAAGTCAAATGCCCTCGCATCTGGTTATCGCAGCGCTTTCGCGAACGGGAATTTCGACTGACTTGATATTCTTATCTTGTGGCCAGCTGATGAACAGGAGTTCGACCGACAGAAAAAATGACGACCAAAGAATGCCGTAGAATCCGGGTCATCGATTCTCACACCGGCGGCGAGCCGACCCGTCTGGTGGTGAGTGGAGGTCCTGAGCTTGGCGCCGGATCGCTGGCCGAGCGATTGGAATGTTTTCGCAGCGAGCATGATCATTTTCGTTCTGCCATTGTCAATGAGCCGCGAGGGTCCGACGTGATGGTCGGCGGTTTGCTTTGTGCGCCTCTCGATTCCACGTCTGCCGCCGGCATTATCTTTTTCAACAACGTCGGTTACCTGGGAATGTGTGGTCACGGAACCATCGGCCTGATTGCGACGTTGTCTCATATGAAGCGCATCAACGCTGGAGAACACAAAATCGAAACGCCCGTGGGCACCGTGACCGCGATTCTGCACGAAGACGGAGAAGTTACGGTGAACAATGTCGCCAGTTATCGCAGCGCAGCCAACGTCGCCGTCGACGTTCCAGGATACGGCGAAGTCCGTGGAGACGTGGCCTGGGGAGGGAACTGGTTCTTCCTGGTGCGCAGCCACAGCATGGAACTGACCCTGCAGAATGTTGACGAACTCACGTCGTTCACCTGGGCGATTCGAAAGTCTCTTCGTGATCAAGGCATCGCGGGCGCCGACGGCAAAGAAATTGACCACATCGAGCTATATGGTCCGTCTCAGCTTCCCGGAGTCGACAGCAAGAATTTCGTGCTCTGTCCCGGGAAAGCTTACGATCGTTCTCCCTGCGGCACCGGCACCAGCGCGAAATTGGCGTGCCTTTATTCCGACGGCAAGCTCGGCGAAGGGCAAACCTGGAGACAGGAAAGCATTGTCGGCAGCGTCTTCGAGGGCAGCGTGAAAGTGCGCGATGGCAAAGTGTATCCCAGCATCAAAGGCTCAGCATTCGTGAACGCGGAAGCCGAACTCGTGCTCGATCCTCGCGATCCCTTATGCATGGGAATCCGTGGCATGGGCATTCGAGTGTGACCATTCGCGTATGAGCGCAGCGACCTATGACGTTGTCGTAGTGGGCGCCGGCATTGTGGGTGCGGCGTGCGCCGACGAATTCGCTCGCCGCGGCCGGCGCGTCGCGATCATCGGCGAGGACATCGTCGGAAGCGGCGCAACTGCTGCCGGCATGGGCCACATCGTGGTCATGGACGATTCCGACGCGCAGTTCGCCTTGACGCGCTACTCGCAGCAGTTGTGGCAAGCGCTAACCAGCGAACTACCAGATGACGTCGAATACGAGCAGCGCGGCACGATCTGGGTTGCCGCTGACGAAGAAGAGATGGCGGAGGTTTTCCGCAAGCGAGACTCCTATGGCCAGCGCGGAGTCCCGACGGAAGTTCTCGACGGCGAAGCCCTGCACACTCTGGAGCCGAACCTTCGCTCAGGATTGGCTGGCGGCCTTCTCGTTCCGGAAGATGGCGTGCTGGATGCGCCGCGTGCAGCGCTTTTTCTGGCGCGGCGAGCAGAGGCGCGCGGCGCGAAACTTCTTCTCGGCACTACGGTCGCGCAGATCGGGAAAGGACAAGTTCGTTTGGCGGACGGATCGGAAATCTCTGCAGAGATCATCGTAAATGCGACCGGAGCATCCGCCGGCGATCTCACTCCCGGACTTGAAATCAAAAAGAGGAAGGGCCATCTGGTCATCACCGAGCCTTATCATGGATTCGTCCGGCACCAGTTGGTGGAACTCGGATACTTGAAGAGCGCGCAATCAGCAACCGGAGATTCGGTCGCATTCAACGTGCAGCCTCGCCGAACCGGCCAGATCCTGATCGGATCCTCACGCCAATACGGTGCTGAATATAAGGAGGTCGACAGCCCAATGTTGGCGCGCATGCTGCAACGCGCACAGGAATACATGCCAGGCCTGGCTCAAATGTCGACCGTCCGCGCCCGGGCAGGATTTCGCGCAGCCACTCCCGACAAACTTCCGCTGATTGGGCCGTGGGCGGGAGATAAGTCTATATTCCTGGCGACCGGGCATGAGGGTCTGGGAATTACAACGTCCCTCGGAACCGCGCGCATTCTCGTCGATCAGATCAACGGCACAACGCCGGAAATCCCGGTTGAGCCGTACCTGCCCTCGCGCCCCGGTCGAGGCAGTTGGAACCACGACCCAGAGAAGTAAAGAGGAGTAACAGGAGGACATTGATGAACTGGAAGGGCGTGATGCCCGCAATCACTACCACTTTTGCCGAAGATCTTCGTGTCGATCACAACTCGGTCACGAAACATTGCCGCTGGCTCCTCGACAACGGATGCTCGGGGATCGTTGCCTTGGGCTCGCTAGGAGAAGGCGCTACGCTGCCGTTCGATGAAAAAGTCGAGATTCTGCGCACCTGTGTCGGCGCGGTTCAAGGCCGCGGACCAGTCGTGGCTTCCATCTCGGCGCTCACCACTTCGGAAGCCGTGGCGATCGCGAAAGCCGCCGCTGACCTCGGCTGCGATGCCCTCATGGTCTTGCCGCCTTACGTCTACCAAGGCAATTGGCGGGAAATGAAAACACACGTTGCTACTGTGTTCGAAGCCACTCCTCTCTCCTGCATGCTCTACAACAATCCCGTCGCCTACGGAACCGATTTCCTTCCTGAGCAGATCCGCGAACTGGCGGCGGAGCACGAAAACTTCGAAGCCGTAAAAGAGTCAAGCACTGACGTCAGACGAGTCTCCGCCATTCGCGCGCTGCTCGACCGCCGCCTGCAAATCTCGGTCGGCGTCGACGACGCAGTGCTCGAAGCGATCGGAGTGGGAGCGACTGGTTGGATTGCCGGTCTGGCCAACGCATTGCCGCGCGAATCGGTTGACCTGTTCAATTCCGCGATTCATGGCGAGAACAACAAGGCCTTTGAGTTATACCGATGGTTCCTGCCACTCTTGCGCATGGACACCGTGCCAAACTTTGTTCAGCTCATCAAATTAGTGCAAGGGGAAGTGGGTGTTGGGAATTCGCGCGTGCGTCCGCCCCGCTTGGAATTAGTGGGCGAAGAGTTGGCACACAACCTCAAGATCATCCGCAAAGCTTTGTCCGCACAGCCGCTGCTCACGGGCGTTGCCGTGCCCAACAGAAAGTAGTTTCAGGATAATGACAAAAATTGCAGGTCGATCGCTAATCGGTTTTCGAGAGGGCAACGGTTCGGGAGCACCACTCTACGCCTCGAATCCAACCACGGGGCAGCGTCTGGACCCCGGATTCACACCCGCAACCAGCGAAGAAGTGGACCTCGCGGTTCGCATGGCTTCGCAAGCCTTCGCAGCGTACAGTCGCACGACCGGACGCGAGCGCGGCGCGTTCCTCCGCGCCGTCGCAGCGAAAATCGAATCCATTTCGGCGGAGATCGTCGAGCGTGCCGGACACGAAACTGCGCTTCCGCGGGCGCGTTTGCAAGGAGAGACTGCGCGTACCTGCGCTCAGCTTCGCCTCTTTGCAGAGGTCGCGGAGGAAGGGTCATGGGTCTCCGCGCGCATCGACCGCGCCGACCCTGCCCGCAAGCCCGCTCCCAAACCGGATATCCGCTCCCTGTTGCGTCCTCTCGGCCCTGTCGTGGTGTTTGGTGCGAGTAATTTCCCTCTGGCTTTTTCCGTCGCCGGCGGTGACACCGCGTCGGCCCTCGCCTCTGGAAATACCGTCATCGTAAAAGCGCATGCGGCGCATCCCGGTACCAGTGAACTTGTCGGGCGGATGCTGCAAGAAAGTGTTCGCCAGTGTGGTCTGCCAGAGGGCGTCTTCTCTCTTCTTTTTGGCAGTGGCGCCGAGATCGGCACTTCCTTGATGAAGCACCCTCTCGTGAAAGCCGGAGGTTTCACCGGGTCCCGCATCGCAGGAGGAATCTTGATGGACGTTGCCGCCTCGCGCCTCGAGCCGATTCCGTTCTATGCGGAAATGAGCAGCACAAATCCCGTCTTCATCTTGCCGGGCGGGCTGCGAGAACGCGGTGAGGCTATCGCGGCAGGCCTGCACACTTCGTTCACCTTGGGAGCCGGCCAGTTCTGCACGAAACCGGGAATGGTCTTTCTGCCGGCAGGAAACGAAGCAGACTCGTTTGCCACTAAATTGCAGCAACTGGTCGCCGTATCGACGCCCTTCCACTTACTGACCAAGACAATTCATTCGGCCTACGATTCCGCACTCGCCGAGCGCAAGGCCGATACGGCCGTCACTCTAGTCGCTGAAGCTCCCCAACCCGCAGATGTTGCCGGTTTTGCGGCGAACTCGGCGCTCTTTGAAACCGACGCGACCGCCTTTCTAGGCTCAGACCTGGGCGGCGAGATCTTTGGCCCCACAACGCTTCTGGTGCGTCACTCGGTTCGCGACCAGCTCCTCGAGATTGCCCGCTCTCTCGAAGGCCAGCTCACGGCCACGATTCACGGCACTCCGCAGGATCTTCACGACTTCGCCGATCTGGTCGCGATCCTCGAGCAGAAGGCCGGTCGGCTCGTCTTTAACAGCTTTCCCACCGGAGTCGAAGTCTGCCACGCGATGGTCCACGGAGGTCCTTATCCCTCGACGTCAGACGGCCGCTCCACATCGGTTGGAACTCGGGCAATTTTCCGATTCACCCGCCCCGTCTGCTATCAAGGATTTCCCGACGAAGCCTTGCCTGCAGAGTTGTAAGACTCGAATCCTCTAGAAATCCTGCGCATGGTGGACGGACAAACCATCCGCTAGGCGATCCTCATTTCAACAGACCTCGTCGCATTCGAGCGCTTCTCGATTTAGCAGCAGCGCGAAAAATGCAACCTATGCCCGCTCTTGCTCATCTTCAATTCCATAGGGCACTTAAGGCGTGGAAGCAGACGGAAGGTCTCTATGAAAGTTTTCAAACATGCTGCGGAGTACTCAAAGCCTCGGTTAGCCAAACGGATTTTTGCCTTGCTGGTTTCGTTGACCCTGTCGTCGGTGACTTGTCCCGAGGCGCTGGCGGCCTATCAAGATGCACAAGTTCCGGCGTCAGACGCTCCCGCGCAGTCCGCCGACGCACAGTCGGCGCCGATGCCCCCATATACGCAACAGACTCCTGAGCAATTGCAGCAATTGGTCGCACCGATAGCGTTGTATCCGGATTCACTGGTAGCGCAGGTCCTGACAGCGTCCACATTTCCTGAGCAAGTTGTCGAAGCTGACCGCTGGGTGCAGGCCCATCCTGATTTGAAGGGGACTGACTTAGGTAACGCCGTCGACTCGCAAACGTGGGACCCAAGCGTCAAAGCGCTCACGGCATTTCCATCCGTCATCGGGAACATGGACAAGAACCTCTCCTGGACGTCATCCCTCGGCGACGCGTACTACAACCAGCAACAGGATGTAATGGACGCAGTACAGTTCATGCGCCATAAAGCGCAGGACGCCGGCAATCTTAAAACGACGCCGCAGTTAAAAGTCACAGATCAAGATTCGACAGTTGATATCGAGCCTGCTGATCCCGAAGTGGTATACGTCCCCGCCTACGATCCGTGGCTGATCTACGGATATCCCGTCGCGGCTTGGCCGGGATGGTATCCCTACCCCGGGATCTGGTATGGCGGGCCGTATCTTTCATTTGGAGTCGGCTTCGGAATCGGCTGGTTCGGCGGGTTCGGATGGGGATGGGGCCATTGGGGATTCGACTGGCATCACCACGCCGTGCTGTTTGACCACGGCAGATATTTTTCGCGGAGCACCACGTTCTATAACCGCAACAATTTCTATCGCGGCGGAGCGGCCCGCGGCCGAGCTTTCAATCATCCCGGTGCGGCGGCTAGGCCTTTCGGCGGAAATAACCGCGCGGCCCGGGGATACGCTGCGCCCCGCGGACAAAGCGGCGTCCGCTCAGGCGCCTTCAGCGGCTTTCAGCGCGGCGGAGAGGCCCGGAGCTTCTCGTCGCGTGGAGCCGCCAGCTTCGGAGGTTTCCACGGCGGCGGCGGATTTCATGGCGGTGGCGGTGGGCGCCGGTAATTTTGTGCTGGAGAAGGGTCTGTCTGCTTGTTAAGGAAAATGGAGAGAACGATATGCCGCGAACAAAGAGCCTAAACAAATTTCCTGGAGCCGACCTTGCCACGGCTAATCTTGCTAAATTTGCCGGGATCGCAATCCTTTTTACGTTCTGCTTCACCGCGTATGCGGTGGCTCAGCGGCCGGGCCAGAGGACATTTGTATCGGCGGAGGACGCGGGCAGCGCTCTGGTTACGGCTGCGCAGAATAACGACGAAAAGGCCATGCTCGAGATTCTCGGACCAGATGGAAAGCACATCGTCTCGTCCGGAGACGACGCCGAGGACGCTGAAAACCGGGCCAACTTCGTGCAGAAATATCAGGAGATGCACCGCCTGGTGAAAGAACCGGACGGAACCACGAGTTTATATATCGGTGCGGAGAATTGGCCCACTCCCATACCGCTGGTGAACAAAGGCAATGCGTGGTACTTCGACACCGAGGCAGGCAAGAAAGAAATTCTCTTCAGGCGAATCGGCCGCAATGAAATGTCGACCATTCGCGTGTGCCAGGAACTGGTGGCCGCGCAAAAAGAATATTCTGCCCAGCACGGCGAATTCGCCCAGAAAATCTTCAGCGATGAAGGGCTGCACAATGGCCTCTATTGGAAGTCTGGCGAAGCCCAGAGTCCCGTTGGACCGCTCGTGGCAGCGGCCGTTACTGAGGGTTATGCCAGCAATCGCGAGGGTGCGCCGACTCCTTATCGGGGCTATTACTACCACATTCTGACAAGTCAGGGAAAAAACGTTGAAGGCAGAGACAAGAGTTACTTCGTAAGCGGCAAAATGACTGCCGGTTTCGCATTCGTGGCCTATCCCGCGGAATACAGATCCTCTGGGGTAGTGACGTTCATCGTTAACCAGGACGGAGTTGTGTACCAGAAAGATCTCGGCAGGAAGACCGATGCGCTTGCCAAGGCCATGAAAGAATACAACCCCAACGCCAGTTGGCAAAAGGCCGAAGAACAGCCGGAAGAAACGTCTGGCGATCAAAAAACCAAATAGTAGACGTCCTGTTGTTTCGACTGCTCTAGCGCAGTCAGTATGGTGTTGGCGGGCGCCGGCCCTCCGGTTCACGCGCTCCCGACGAGATTCATGATCTGCAACCGCTCCTCTGGTTTTAAGCCCACGAACTCAAATCCGGAGCGAACGCTGGAGGTGTGGCGCACGATGGCGACGGTGGTGAGCGGATGCTGGCTGAAGCAGAGATCAATGGCTACCGTCTCGCCGACAAGCAGGTCCGCCAGCACGAGGGCGCCGAGACCTCCTTCAGCGACATCGAGACTGATGCCCTGCGCAATTCGCACACCACCCTGGCACAAGTGACGGACAATGATGGGAACGCTGAATAAGGCGCGGGTATGTCGTCGGTCGGAAGGAGCCCCGCGCGGACTCTCCACTCCCGGAGAAATATGCGCCGACATTGTGCTGCCTCCCTCTCGCGACGTTCTCTCAAACCACAAACTCGGCCTCAGGCGCCCGGCCTTCGCCGCCCGCACTCCCCCCAGACTATGGTGCGTTCGGTGGCACTGCCATTCCTGGACCCGCCGCCAGACTTTCTGCGGACCTCGTTCTCAAAGGCCCGGGCCCGCGAGCGGGCCCGCGGCTACGATCGCGAGCCGCTCACGACGGCAGAGCGGTTTGCGCAGCCTTTGGCAAAGTCGCGCGAATTACGTCGAGCAACTCCGCATTGTCTGCCGGCTTCTGGAAGAAAGCGGCTGCACCCGCCTGCAGAGCGCGCCGCTCGGTGCCTTCCGGGTCGCGAGCCGTCAACACGATTACCGGGATGCTCGACAGTTTGTCGTCCTTCTGTAGCCTGTCGAGGACGACAAAGCCGTCACCCGCGGGCAAGCCAAGATCAAGAATGATCAAGTCCGGGCGCTCCTTGTAGGCCATCGCAATCGCGGAGTAACCATCCCCCGCATTCACGGTTTCGTAGTGGTTGGCTCGCAAGCGCAGTCTTAGCGCCTGTCTGAGGTCGGGATCATCGTCGACGATCATGATTTTTGAGTTTGTCATTTTTGTGATTCTCCATTCCAAAGTTCCCGCAGAGTTTTCAGGCCGTGTCTCATTACGTCTTAGTTTTGCTCGCTGGAATTCTGTCCTCCAAGAACCTTTCCACCATTTCGGTTACGGCAACCGCAACTTCTGCACCTGCTGTTGCAGAGAATGTTCCGGGCTACGAGCGGGAAGCGGCACCGCCAAGGCGGACACCTCCACTTCGCCAGTGCTTCTTCAGATCGTCTACTTTCCCAAGTTGCTCGCGAATGCGCGTCATCATGACCTCGGCGCGTCCAAGGTCGGTAGAGGCCACCACCAGAAACGTTTCCTCCCCGCCATTCGCTGTCATCGGCGGCAGCACCAGATCCTTGTCGAGATATACGCAGCGTTGCAGAACCTCCATGCAGCGCTGGCAGGTCTCTTTCCAGCTGGCCCGCGCCGGCTTGGTGAATGGCTCCAGCACGACCTTCACCAGCACAATGTCATCCCGCAGCCGATCCTGATAGGTGATGACCGGGAACAGTTGCTTGGCCAGGGAATATAACGGCAACGTAAAGGAAACGTGCTGCCGCTGCCCGGGTTCGCTGGCAACCCAGATTCGTCCTCCGTGGAGGCTGACCAGTTCTTTCGCAATGAACAACCCAAGCCCCAGGCCCTTGCGGCTGTTATCGACCGCGTTAGGATCCTGGTACAGCCGCTCAAACACCAGCGCTCTGGCTTCCGGGCGGATGCCGCAACCGCTATCCCTTACCGAGATATATACAAAGTCCGGTCGGTCTGCACCAGGCAGGCTTGCACCGTAACCGTCCCACCCTGCGGGTGTGAACTTGATGCCGTTGTCGACGAGATTGATCAGCACCTCGAGAATGCGGCGCGGGATCGCCGTAGACAAGTGGAATCCTGGTTTCGAGGCCCACTTCCAGTCCCACCTGCTTTCCCTGCGCGATCGGCTGCATCATGGCGACGGCCTGGCGGATCAGATCTCCGATCGCCACGCACCGGGGCTCAATCCGAATTTTTCCTGACTCCGCACGGCTTGCTTCTACCAGATCGCGAACCATCGCTCCCAGTTGATTCACGCTCTTCAAAATCGTCTTGAGATGATCGTGCTGCTCCGGGCTGAGGTCTCCCGCCATTCCATCGACCAGAAGGGTAGTGAACTGATGAATGCAGGTCAGCGGAGTCCGCAGTTCGTGCGATACGTGAGAGAGAAATTGATTCTTGAATTCCAACTGCTGCTTTCGGCTCATCTCCAGCGAGCGCAACAGAGCCTGCCGCTCCACCGCATAGCGCATGGCCCGTTCCAGACCGCTGCTGGAGATTGCGCCTTTTACCAGATAATCCTGCACCCCCTGATGCAAGGCCTTCGTCGCCAGCGCTTCATCGTCCTGTCCTGACAGGATGACGACGGGCACATTCGGAGCCTTTTCCAGCACTCTGCGGAAGGTTTCCGCTCCCTGGCAATCGGGCAGGTTCAGATCCAGCAGGATGACGGAGGGAGATCTTTCCTTGAGAGACGTCCAGTCCATCCGACAGCCGGTTGACGCAATTCACTTCCGCCGCTGACTTGCCTTCCACCAGGCGGAGGCGCACCAGGTCCGCATCTCCCGGATTGTCCTCGATCAGCAGAATGTGGGTTGCCTTGTCGCTCATCGTTTCTCCCTCTGCGGCAAGCTGGCGAAGCTCAGCCAGAACTCCGCCATGGATTGCACCGCCGCGACGAATTCCGGAAGGTTCCCGGGCTTTTTCAGATAACAGTTCGCTCCCAGCTTGTAGCTCCGCGCAATGTCAGAGCTCGCCTGCGAGCTGGTGAAAATAACTACCGGAATCTTCGCCAGAGACGGGTCTGCCTTGATATTCGAAAGCACCTCGCACCCATCCTTGCGCGGCAGGTTCAGGTCGAGCACGACCAGGTCGGGCACGGGAGCCGTCGCGTATTTCCCTTGCCGCCGCAGATACGAAATTGCCTCCACCCCGTCGTTCACCGCGTTCACATGAAAGTGTTTTTTGCTTTGTGACAGAACTTCGCTGGTCAGGTCAATGTCCGCCGGATTGTCGTCAACCATCAGAATTTCAGGTGTGTTTTTCATTCTTTGCCGTTCGGGGTCATGGTTTGGAGGTTGGTTTTAATGGGAACGGCAAACCGGAAGGTCGATCCGTGACCAATTTCGGATTCGACCCAGATCCGGCCGCCGTGTTGCTCGAGTAATCTTCTTGCAGATCGAAAGCCCGATCCCGTTGCCGGGATATTCCGCATGAGTGTGCAAGCGGCGGAAAACGACGAACACGTTCTCGGCTTGCTCGGGGGCGATGCCGATTCCATTGTCCGCCACCGAAAATACCCATTCCTTCCCCGCTAACTCCGCGCTGACTCGAATCAAAGGCGCTTCGGAACCGCGAAACTTGATCGCGTTTGCGATTAAGTTTTGAAATACCTGCGCCAGTTGGGAACTATCGGCCACCAGCACGGGAAGTTGAGTGGGCTCGACCTTAGCGCCGGTTTCCTGGATCGCTGCTTCCAGATTCAATAATGCCAACTGCAGCGCCACTTTGCTGTCGGTGTTCTCAAGCGCGAAGCCGGCCCGCCCGATCCGCGAAAAAGCCAGCAGATCCTGCACCAGTTTCTGCATCCGCAGGGCGCCGTCAACCGCGTAGTGAATGTATTGGTCCGCGTCGGCATCGAGTTTGCCCCGATAGCGTTCCGCCAGAAGTTGGGTATAAGTGGCGACCATACGCAGAGGTTCCTGCAGATCGTGCGATGCCACGTAGGCGAACTGCTCGAGATCCCGATTGGAGCGCGCCAATTCCTCTTGCGACTGCCTGTGGTCGTGGCGCAGTTTTGTCTCCCGCATGGCTCGCCGGACCGATTCCGGCAAACGCGCCAGGTGATCTTTCAGAACGTAGTCCGCAGCACCCTGTTTAATGCACTCCACCGCAGTCAGTTCGCCCAGGGCCCCCGAGACCAAGATGACCGGAACATCGAGCTCTTCCCGCCGCAGGATTGCAACCGATTCCATTCCATTCCAGCCCGGCAGTTTGTAGTCCGCGAGCACCACGTCGTAAGAATTTTTCCGCACCAGTTTGGTAAATTCCTCTGCCGTCTGAGCAATATCCCAAATGGCCTCCAGGCTTGCCTGTCGGAGCGCTCGCAATGTCAGTTCGACATCGGCGGGCTCATCTTCGACCAACAGCACCCTAAGCTTGCGCACGGCGCCTTCTTTGCCGACGCCGTCCGAAGCATCCCCGGATTCGGCCCCTTCGAGATCGTCGGCACCCGTTACCGGCCGGAGGTCGGGCTCGGCTCGACGATCGGCCGGTACGACTGAGGTTCGTAGGTCTGCAGATAGAGTCAGTTGCGGCCTCCTATTGCTGCGCATGTCGAGCTACTCATCGGTTGCCCGACACCGGGACCACACTGCCATCAGTAATCCCTACACTCGCCATCGGCCTCGCATCCTGATTCTTGAGCGAAAAATGGCTGCTGCTCCCCCATCCGACACTGTCCGCCTGACCTTTTGTCGCGTCGGACGCCCGTTCTTCGGCCATGTACCTGCGGAAGAGCGGATGACTGGTGACGAGTGTTCAATCACCTTCGTCCGTTTCAGCAAAAATCTTGAATTCAATCGCGCGCAGAATCGCGCATGACAAAATTCTCATGGTCAGTAGATTACGGTCGGCCATTGCGGTCGTCACATTGTGGTCGGCAGGTTATGACCGGGTCGTAATTTGCTCCGGCACTTACGAATCGCCACGCAACAGTTTCTAGTCTGGGTTTGCACCACTCCAGGTTTGCGTCATGCTAGATTTGCACCATGTCCCAGTCTCCAAACCCGGTGGTGTCGCTGCAGGTGGCGCCGTTGCTTGCCTTGGCCACTAATTTACTGAGGGCGGGACGACCCGCCGATGCGATCGAGCCGTTGCGAGAGGCAGCCCGGCTCGAGCCGTTCAATTCCACCATCCAGCACGATCTCGGTCTTGCTTGCCTGGAGGTCGGCCGCGTACCAGACGCCGTCGCGGCATTGCAGCGCGCCGTCGCCAACAACCCGCGATATGCCGACGCATATTTCCGCCTGGGAATCGCCTTGGAAAAGCAAGGCGAAATCGCCCGGGCAATCGTTGCGTATGACCGTGCCACGGAGGTGCTTCCATCTCTCACGGAAGCCTGGTTCCGCGCCGGCGCGCTCGTCTATACCCTGGGCCATCTGGAAGAAGCGATCGGCTGTTTCCGCCGCGCTGCGGCGACCGGCAGTAACACCAGCTTCGGCCGCTTGGCCAAGGCTCGCGCGCTGTTGATCGAGGATCGCAATCAGGAAGCCGAACTGGTTTTGCGAAAGACGCTGGCGCGCGATCCGGGCAACGCCATGGCTCATGATCTGCTCGGGAATCTTCTTTCTGAGTTCGGCCGTTTCAACGAAGCCCGCGAATGTTTCGAACGTGCCATTGAGATCGCGCCGCTGCTGGCCGGGAGCTACTACGACTTGGTCCGCTGTCGCGGCGTCACCAGTGGCGACGACGGCGATGCTCTGCTGCAACGGATGGAAGCCGCTCTGGCTACGCCAGGCCTCGAAGCGGCGCAACTCCTCCGGCTTCACCTCGCCATCGGCAAGGCGGCCGACGACCGCGGCGACTACGCCCTGGCCATGCACCACTTCGACGCTGCAGATGCCGTCAGGCGCGGCTTTGGGTCGTTCGACTCAGCCGCGTTCTCCACCGAAATCGACCGCATGATCGCCCACTGTACGCCGGAGTTGATCGGGCGGGCGTGCGAACTCGGCAGTCCCGATGCCACGCCGGTGCTCATCATCGGCATGCCGCGCTCCGGCACAACTCTGGTCGAGCAGATCGTCTCCATGCATCCCGAAGCAGGAGCCTGCGGCGAGTTAAATTTCTGGAACGAGCGCGGGGCGGCGTGGCACCGTTCGGAAGTGACCGGAATCGGCACGGCCGGAGACGAGAAAGAGTTCCTGGCTAAAGCCGCGGCAGACTATCTCCACGTGTTGCGCACAATGGCGCCCAAGGCCGCGCGAGTGACCGATAAGATGCCATTCAACTTCCTCTGGGCCGGACTCATCCACCTGGCATTCCCGCGCTCCGTCATCATCCATTGCCGGCGTGCTGCAGTCGACACGGCGCTCTCGATCCATCAAACTCATTTCAATCCCAGCCTGCCGTTTCCAACCGGCGGCGCCGAACTGGTCCTGTATTACCGCTGCTACCAGCGGCTAGCGGACCATTGGCGCAACGTTCTGCCTGCCGATCGCTTCCTAGAAGTCGATTATGAGGAATTGACCAGGGCGCCCGAACCCGGCATCCGGCGGATCATCGCCGCCTGCGGGCTGCCGTGGAATGACGCATGCCTGCGTCCTGAATCGAATCCGCGGGCGGTGAAGACTCCCAGTAAGTGGCAGACACGGCAGCCGATCTATCGCACGTCGGTCGCGCGCTGGCGACGCTACGAACCTTGGATGGGGCCCCTGCGCGAACTCATTGACGTCGAATAAAGGCCCGTGACCGATAGGACCGGACGCGGGTATTGCCCAACTTGGGTTTCGTTTGAAGGAAACCCCTCGAACTTTGCGTGAGACTTGGCGGGAGGTCCCGTTCTGCACAAGGGGTATCATACCGGGGCGTGCGCCTGCTTCTGGACATCTTCGGGCAGACTCTGCTCACTATCTGGGCGCACAAACTACGTTCGTTTCTCACCATGTTTGGCATTGCGTGGGGGGTAGGATCGCTGCTGCTGCTGGTGGGGTTAGGCGAAGGTTTTCGTAGCGGGAATCGCCGGCAATTTGAAGAATTGGGTCGCGACGTCATGTTCATCTGGGCTGGCCGCGCGCCGGCGATGAACGGCAGTTTTAACAGCCTCCGGCCCTATTATCTGACGGACCGCGACTACCACGATATTTTGACCGAATGCCCTGACGTGAGGGCCGTCACTCCCGACATACGTCGCAATGACATCCGAGCTGTGAGTGATTTCTATCAGAGTTCGGGGCCGATTTTCGGAGTGCTACCGGACTTCGCCGAGATTCGCTACGTTCCGCTCGCGAACGGACGCTGGCTGAATGAGATGGACGTGGCACAGGAGCGGCGCGTGATTGTGCTGGGGGACGAGACGCGACGCGTGCTTTTTAGCGGTCGTCCTTTTCTTGGCAGTACGATCCTGCTCAACGGAATTCGCTATCAGGTGATCGGTTCGGTAAAGCGCGTGGGCTACGGAAATAACAACGACCATAATCTGTGGAGTTTCATGCCTTTCAGTACGATGCGACGCGACTTTCCCATGCTCAATGTCGGAGAAGTGCAGGATGCGGTGAGTCTCGTGAACTATCAGCCCCGCTCGCGTGCGCTGCATAAGATCGCCGAACTGGAAGTCCACAAGGTCATCGCCCGCAACCACGACTTTGACTACACCAACCTGGACTCCTACGAGCAATGGGACACGATCAGCACTTCCGAATCGGTGGGAAAGATTTTTGACGCGATGAATCTGTTTCTGGGGAGCGTGGGCGTGGTCACGCTGGCGCTGGGTGCGATCGGAGTCATCAACATTATGCTGGTGGCTGTCGCCGACCGCACGCGCGAGATTGGGCTGCGCAAAGCGGTGGGCGCAACCAATCGCAGCATCATGTTCCAATTTTTCGTGGAAGGTGCCTTTCTCACTTTGCTGAGCGGCGGGTTGGGCATCGGTGCGGCGGCACTGATGCGTTTGCTTGCAGTCCTTCCATCGCCTCCTGGCTTTGACACGCCCCGGGTGGTTCCATGGACTGCCGCCGCAGCCGTTGGCGTGTTGGCTATTTGCGGATTAATTGCCGGACTCTATCCCGCGCGGAAAGCGGCATTGCTGACGCCAGTGGAAGCGCTGCGCAAGGAATAGGCTACAGCGCGAGTTAGTTTCGCCCATTGTCGTGGATGAAACCAGGGGCACGTCGATAGCGGTGATCGGGCCATTACACTCAAAACCTCGCCCGACTGATCCTGCCGCGCGTTAGAATCCGCGACCGATATTGTTACCGGCACTTCCAAAGGCCGAAGATTACGAAATTGTAATCTCCGCGTCATCTCGCTGTCTCTTCTCAAAACTAGACTGGGCACCCTTGTCCCATAAATCCCTGCGCCAAACTCTGTTGGAGTTTGAGAAACACCATGAGAACCGCTAGGAAGTCCCTTCGGACAACATTGCGTCACGAACCACATTCAAAGAGGAGAACGGTACATGTCTCGAAAAAACAAGTCTCGAAACAAATCTCGAACTGGATCTCGACTCAACCATCTGCGTCCGCTGGCCGGCCTGCTGGCTGCGGGGCTGGGTTGTGCAGGTGTCGCCGCTGGCCAGTCCAAGGAGTACCCGAAGTACCAGACCGGCCCCCAGAAAAACGGTTCGTGGGTCGTTAGCGATGGCCAGATCATCACCCCGGCCGGCACCCAGGTCGACCTCGGCATCCGGGTCCGCGCGAAAGCTATCGCGCTCAACCCAAAACCCAAAAGTCACACTGCCGCAGTCCTCACCCTGGGCGCGACCGAGGCTGTCGAGATCTTCGACACCAACACCGGCATCGTCCTGCAAGACTACGCCACATTTGGCGAGGATTCGAGCGGCAGCTATAACGGCATCGCCTATTCAGCGGACGGCAAATACCTGATATTCAGTCAGGACAGCAGCAACGTCACCCTCACCAAGGTCACCCCAGAAGGCTTGCTGGAAGACGACGCCCAGATCAGCGTGCCGCCGAACAATTCTTTCATCGCCTGCTTTCCCAACAGCCCGATCGGTCCTTACGCCCGGCCCTGCGCCACGTTCTACACGACGTACACTTCTTATCCTGGCGGCATCGCGTTCTCAAAAGATGGCTCCAGCGCCTATGCCCTGCTAAACAACAACGATACGCTCACCAAGATCGACCTGACGGCAACGCCACCGGCGCAGGGTACGCAAATCCGCGTCGGAAACGCACCGCACAGCATCGTGATCAGCGGCAACGGCACCACCGCGTATATCAGCAATGAGGGTGGCCGGGCCGCTACCGAAGCGGACTTCCAGATCTACTCCGCCGGTACGGAAATCGTCGCCGACCCGGTGGTTGGCGCCGCGATCACCGGTACCGTTTCGGTGGTTGATCTGGCTACCATGACAGTCACGGCAAACATCTCGACCGGTGGTTTCCACCCAACCGGGATGGCGCTCTATGGAGACAACCTGCTGGTCGCCAATACCTATAGCGACACCATCTCCGTGATCGACACAGCCACAAACACAGTGAGGCGGACGATCAGCCTTGGTCTGCCGATCGGAATTCCGGGCGCAGGCGAATCGGCCTACGGCGCCGCGCCGAACTCGCTTGCCGTAGACGGCAAGAATGGCATTGCCTACGTCGCGCTTTATAACGCCAATGCGATCGCGGTAGTCGACATCACCAAGGGCGCGACCACTCCCGTCTTAGGCATGATTCCGGTAGCTTATGCTCCGGCCTCGGTCGTATTAGACGAGTTCAACGACACGCTCATCGTGGCCAACGACAAAGGCATCGGTGCCCGTCTTTCCTACGAGTGCGACCACGGCGTCTGCAGCTACAACACCCACCAGGACAACGGCACCGTCAGCATCGTCCCCGTGCCAAGCAGCGCGACCTTGGCGACGATGACCGCCCAGGTTTTCACCAACAACCACTGGGACCTCAAGCAAAATATCGAGTCTGCCAGCGGTGGCAGCCCGAAGACCAAGCCGGTCGCAATCCCGGCTAAGATCGGCGATCCGTCGCTGATCAAACACGTGTTCCTGATCGTTCGTGAAAACCGCACCTACGATCAAATCCTGGGCGACGTAGCCGCCGGCGACGGCGATGCTCAGTTGGCAGTGTTCGGAGGCCAGGATACCCCGAACGCACACCAACTGGTGCAGCGCTTCCCCCTCCTCGACAACTTCTACGACCCCAGCCGCCAGTCGGCGGACGGTCACCAGTGGATCACCGAGGGCATGGCGCCTTACTCCGATGACATCCAGTCGCCGGATTGGGTCCGCAGCTATCCCGGCGGCAACGCCGGCGATGCACTGGCCTACCAGAACAAGGGCTTCCTGTTCTCGGAAGCCGCCGCCGCCGGTCAGTCGGTAAAGATCTACGGCGAATACGTTGAGGGCGATACTTTCCTGCAGCCGAACGGTTCAACCAGCGAGCCCAGCTGGAGCGACTTCTACAACGACGCTCTGGCCTTCGAGGCTGGGACCGAGTCGACGTTGTACTATCAGAACACGGTCCAGGCAGAGTCCTCTGTCCCGGCTGTGTACCTGCACCTCATCAAGAACTTCCCGCAGTTCGATCTCGGCATCCCCGATCAGTTCCGCGTCGATCTGTGGTCGCAGGACTTCAACAATGACGTTGCTGCGGGAACGGTGCCCACGTTAAGCATCCTGTGGGTCATGGACGACCATACGGGCGGGCCGCCGACTCCGGACGCCGAACAGGCCGATAACGACCTGGCCGTTGGGCGCATCATCGACTACATCAGCCACAGCAATGTGTGGTCAACTTCGGCAATCTTCATTGAGGAAGACGACGCACAGAACGGCGTTGACCACGTCGACGGTCACCGCAGCCCAGGCTATATCGTCAGCCCCTACGCCGTGCAGAGCGGACCCACCGACCACACCTACTACACCCAGGTCAACATGACTCGGACCATGGAACAAATCCTCGGTCTGCCGCCCATGAACCAGTTCGACCTCGTCGCCTCGCCGATGAGGACGGATTTCGTCAAGGGCGTGCCGCCCACGGATAACTTCCTGCCGTGGTCGCATGTGCCGAACCTGGTCCCACTGGACCAGGGCGTTACAGCTGCCGTAGCCGACGCGAAAGCCAGCCCGAAGATCAAGGCCCTGAGACAGGCCTGGCTCAAGAAGAAGGCGCAGATTTTCGCCGGCAAACTGACCAGACCCGATTCCGAGGACCCGGACACCGTCAACCATCTGAACTGGTATATGTCCACCGGGTTTTCAGTGCCTTACCCTGGTGAGAGCACGATTCGTCTCCCAAGCGAGTTCAACAAGCCGGCACCCGCCGGCGAAGACTCCGACGACTAAAACGCGTTCCGACTAACAACCCTCTCCCCCGCCGGGGAGAGGGTTTTTTATTTGCGCTTCAAAGAGCAGGGTTCCCACACATCCGGCGGTTGTAAAACTGTTGTGCGTCATTTTTCATCTGAAATTCACATTCAATTCAACTCTCCGACATTACGGGCGCGTAATGTTTCTCCTTCCCTGTCGAGAGTGTCCTGTAGAAGTTCTTGGCAAACTCATACGGCAGCAGCAAAATAGCGCGAACGGAAATGGGTCGAACGCATTTACCCATCGCGCGGAGGAACGGCAGGTAATGAAACCACGCAAGCACTCACGCGATCTGCTAAGCATGAATCTAACCTCTCTTGTTCGCGACCTGCCCAGGCGGATACCGCGTCGGGAAACGAAGCAGATTACCTGTCTTGCCGGCATCATCTTGTGTCTTGTTTGCTCGTCGGCGGCACAGGTGGACCGCGCAGGCTTGAATGGCACGGTGACTGACTCCTCGGGCCGTGTTTTGCCGCAGGCCCATATCACTGTGGTGCAGGATGCCACCGGCCTGCGCCGGGAAACCAAATCCTCTGAGAGCGGAACCTATAACATTCCCGCGCTACCAGTCGGAGTCTACACAATCTCGTTTGAGCGCCAGGGGTTCAAGTCGCTTACCTTCGTGGATGTCGAGGAGGTCATTGGACGCACGCGAACGCTCGATGTAACGCTGCAGGTTTCCGGCCGCGATGAACGCCTGGAAGTCTCCGCAGCTTCGGCGCTGGTGGACCGCAACACCAGCGCGGTGACCGGCCTGATCGAGAGAACGCAGGCCGACGAGCTGCCGCTGAATGGCCGCGACTGGTCACAGTTGACCGCCTTCGTCCCCGGCGCCATCGACACCGGTGGCAGTAACCAGAGGTCGGTACGGTTCGCCGGACGGGGTCTCGACGACAGCAACTTCACCTACGACGGCGTTGACTCAACCAACATCGTGAATCAGACCCAGCGCGCCTGGGTGCGGCTCGCCATTCCGGTGGATGCGATCTCACAGTTCCGCGTCGATTCGCTCATGGCATCCGCCGAGGAAGGCGCGACGGGCGGCGCTCAACTTGACGTTACCTCGCCGTCGGGCACGAACCGCTTCCACGGACGGCTCTTCGAGTTCTTGCGCAATAACGTTTTTGACGCGCCCGAGCCGCAATGGGCTTCCAACGGCGAATCGCAGCAGCCACTTCGCTTGAATCAATTCGGCGGATCGTTGGGTGGCCCCATCGTGCGTGACAAGACGTTCTTCTTCGTTGATTCAGAGGCTTACCGGCAAAACTGGGGCTACCCGGTGAGCGGCGACGTGCCCAGTGCCTCGCTCATTGCAACCGTTCCGACCTCGTCGCCGATCTACCCGCTCATCAACGCCTTCCCAGGAGCAGGTCCAAGGACAATTCTGACCCCGTGGACGCCGGCCACCGATCCCGGCGACCCGAACTACGCGGACTATGACCTGCTGACTTGTTCTTGCACCCAGATTGTCAACGAGAATTCGGCGATGCTGCGCCTCGACCAGCACTTCTCGGCAACGACTACCGCCTTCATGCGCTTCAACTACGATCGTTCCGTCGACACGCAGCCACTTTCGGCCGCCGCGACCGACTTGGCGCAGAGGGTGTCCACGCCAGTCAATGGCGCGCTCGAATTGCTCCACATCTTCAGTCCTAACCTGGTCAATGAGGCCAAGTTTGGATTCAATCGCGCCACCTCTAACACATACAACCTCAATCAAACCGGCATCCTCTATCAGATTGCGATCTCCACCGGCCCGGGGCCCGGGTTCGTCACCCAGAATTACGATTACGACAGCATCTACGCGGGCAACTCATTTTCGGGAATCGACAACCTAACCTGGGTTCATGGCCGGCATACCCTCAAGTTTGGAGGGGAGATCCGCCACATTCAGTTGAATCAGAGTTCCGGCGAGCACGGAAAAATCACGTTTTCCACGGTGGAGGACCTGGCGGCGAATCTGGCCACAAAAGCCAGCCTGACCGGCGCTTTGCCGGTCAACCACTTGCGCAAGAACGATTACTCCGGCTACGCCCAGGACGAGTACAAGTGGCTGCCCAATTTCACCCTGAACCTCGGCGTGCGCTATACCGTCTTCGATCTCTTCAACGAGGTGAACGGCTTGGCCAACCCGTTCGATTTCGACACCTGCGGCGCACAGGGATTTTGCGGCGTGGGCGCCAGTTTCGGAAACCAGAACTATGGCGATCTCGATCCCCGTGTGGGCTTCGCTTGGACGCCGTGGAAGGACGTCAAGACGGTGATCCGAGGCGGATTCGGCATCTACCACGAAGACGGACAATTGGACGATCAGAATCTGCCCGCCAAAAACGAAGTACCTTCTTATGCGGTGAAAAGCGGTTCGAGCCTGCAACTCACGTATCCCATCGATTCGTATTTCACCGGCCCCGGAACCCTCTCACCCAACGCCGAACAGCGCAACCGCAAAGACTCTTATGTTGAGCAGTGGAGTCTCTCGGCCCAGCGTGAGCTGCCTGCGGGTTTCGTAAGCACGTTCTCCTACTTGGGGAGCCACGGCGTGCATCTCTTGGACACCAACGTGGTGAACCTGATCAATCCAGCCACGGCGGCTCTGCAATATCCGGCCTTTGCTCCCGCCATTGGCTGGCGCGGCTCAATCGGCATGAGTTCGTACAACGGTCTCTCGGTGGCCCTGCGGCGTGCGTTTTCCCACGGCCTGCTGGTGACGACCAATTACACCTGGTCGCACGAGATCGACAACGGCTCCAATGGCAGCGGCGACGGTGACGAAATCTCGCCGCAGAATCCGTTATGCCTGGCCTGTGATCGCGCCAGCGGCGCGTGGGACGCCCGCCATGTGTTCAATGCCAATGCAGTCTACGAACTGCCCTTCGGCCGCGGCAAGCCGCTGCTGCATGACCAGGGGATTGCCAACGTGATCGCAGGAAACTGGGAACTGACGACCACTGCCTTGGCTCGTACCGGCTTCCCAGTCAATGTGCTGTTGCCCAGCAGCTACACGGCGTCCGACGGAGCCTCCGGCACGGAGCGTCCCGATCTGGTTCCCGGCGTTTCGCTGGCTCCGCCAGGGGGCAAATCCGTCTCGCAATGGGTGAATCCCGCGGCCTTCGCCATCCCGGCTGGCGAATTCGGCCCCGCGCCCCGCGACCTGCTCCGCGGACCGGGTACGTGGCAGATCGATCTCGGTCTCGCCAAAACGATTCTGTTGACTGAGCGCGCTCGTCTGGAATTCCGCTCCGAGTTCTACAACATATTCAATCACCCGCAGTTGGGTCAGCCCCAGGTCACTTTCAACCCGTCGAACACCACGGGCTTTGGCAGCATCATCAACACAGTGAACTTGAACACGGCCATCGTAAACCCGATCACCCCGGTGGGCTCGGGTACTCCGCGCGAGATTCAGTTCGCATTGCGGGTCGCTTTCTAGCTGCGCGGGGGGACTCGGTGATCACCGAAGCCCTCGAGGAAAACGACGCCTTCGCAGGATATTGTCGAATGCGTTCTCCATCTTCTTTCCGCTACGTTCCGGGAGGACGAATCATGAGAATTCTAGTGATTGAAGACGAAGTCAAGACCTCCAACTTCCTGAAGAAGGGACTTGGAGAAGCAGGTTTTGTCGTTGATGTCGCCGGCGACGGATTGGACGGCCTGCACCTGGCGCAGGAATTACAGTTCGATCTGGTGATTCTCGATGTAATGCTGCCCGGGCTGGATGGCTGGCAGGTTCTCTCCCGCCTGCGCCAACAAGGCCGTCACGCGCTGGTGCTTCTTTTGACTGCCCGCGATGCGGTCCATGAGCGAGTACGAGGGTTCGAGCTGGGCGCGGACGATTATCTGGTAAAGCCGTTCGCTTTTTCCGAATTGCTGGCTCGGGTACGATCGCTGCTGCGCCGCGGACCTTCGCGAACCCAGGAGGCCCTGCGCCTGGCCGATCTGGAAATCGACTTATTGCGCCAGCGGGCCACCCGTGCGGGTCAGCGTCTGGAGCTGACTTCCAAAGAGTTTCTCTTGTTATCTCTGCTGGCCCGGCGCGCGGGCGAAGTGCTTTCGCGCACCTTGATCGCTGAAGCGGTCTGGGACATGAACTTCGACAGCAACACCAACGTTGTCGACGTCAACGTGCGTCGGCTGCGCGGCAAAGTGGACGATCCTTTTCCACTCAAGTTGATCCATACCGTACGGGGCGCGGGCTATGTCCTGGAATCCGAGCAGTAGCTTCACCCCGGTCGCACGCCTGTTGGGAACGTTGGCCTTCCGTTTGACGGCGGGCTACGCTCTCGCCGGCTTGTTTCTGGTGTTCGCCGCCACCGCCAGTCTTTATTTTGTTCTGGTCGGCGAGCTAGAAAAGAGCAACGACTTATTCCTCGACGACAAGGTGCACGTTCTCCGCACCCTGTTGCGCGAGCGGCCCGACGACTGGGACGCGCTGCGCGAGGAAGTTGAACTGGAATCGGCCGCACGGCGCTACGAACAGTTCTACATTCGCCTGCTGGATGAAAAAAACGCGCCGCTGTTGACGACGCCGGGCATGGCCGACCAACTGGACCTGGCGCAACTAGCCAGCCAAACCCAAAGCCGCCCTGATCGCACCCTTCGAATGAAGGGCAAGCATGGCCGTGCTTTCCGCGTGATCAGCACGTCGGCGCCGGTCGGTACGCCGGCCACGCAAACCGACACCCTTCAGATTGCAATCGACGTGTCGCAAAAAGAAGCGCTGTTGGCGCGCTACCGCTTCTGGTTCGGGGTCATTCTGCTCGCGACCTTCGCCATTTTTCCCCTGGTCGGGTACCAGATTGCGCGGCACGGCATCCGTCCGGTGGAAGAAATGGCCACCACCGCGCGCCACATCAGTTCGACAAACCTGCGCGAGCGCATTCTTCCCGAAGGCTATCCCTTTGAACTGGCGTCGCTGGCGCGCACCTTCAACCAGATGCTCGACCGCCTGGAAGAATCCTTCGAACGCATTTCAAGATTCTCCGCCGACATTGCCCACGACCTGCGCACCCCTGTGAATAACATTCGCGGCGAGGCCGAAGTTGCTCTGGCCCGCGCGCGAAATGCGGGAGAATATCGCGACGTGATCGAGTCGTGCCTCGAAGAAGCAGTGCGCCTCTCCGACCTGATCGGCGACCTGCTGTTTCTCGCGCGCGCGGAGAGCCCGTTGGCCGATCTGCGTCGCGAGCGGGTGGATGTGGGCCAATTGCTGGGCGGAGTGCGAGAGTATTACGAAGCCTCGGCGTCCGACGGAGGAGTCTCGCTGACGACTACCGTTGCCAACCAGCCGGTGATTGCCGAACTCGACCGCACACTGCTACAGAGGGCCGTCGGCAACCTGGTTTCGAACGCGCTGGCGCATACGCCGCCCGGCGGGACGGTCGTGCTCGAGACCAGCGTCGATTCCCCACAGCCGGGCTTCTCTCAACCAGAGTTCCCGATCTCAGATTTCTCTGTCCAGAATTCTCCGAACAAGAGCCTCTCCACAATACGCATCGAAGTCTCCGACACCGGAGCCGGCATCCCCGCCGAGGCCCTGCCCAAGGTTTTTGACCGCTTCTTCCGCGTCGACTCGTCGCGCTCCAAGGGTTCGGGAGGCACTGGCCTGGGGCTCGCGATCGTGCAAAGTATTGCTCAGTTGCACGGCGGCAAGGTGGAAATTGCGAGCGAGCCCGGACAAGGTACCAGGGTCACGCTGCATATGCCGGTGTCTCCATCGTCATCATCTTCCGCCTCTTCCTCCGCCCGAGCCAGTTAGGCCGCGCCCCGCGTACAATAACCCTTTGCCCTCGTAAGCCCATTTGTAAAGAGGAAAGAGGCTCGCATGTCAACCACCCACCAAACTCGTCCACAAGTCGCTGCAGACATTCCCGCAGTCCCGCTCACCACTGAAGGCTATAGCGTTCTGCACCAGATGCTGCGCTTCCGCCGCCCCGCCTGGCGCGCCCTGCCCGAAGCCGAAAAATCGGCCATTGCGAAAGAAGCATCCGGCGCACTCGTCGCTATGGAGAAAAATTCCGCCGGCCAGTCCGCGCTCTTCTCGCTCATCGGCCACAAGGGCGATCTCATGCTGATTCACTTCCGCGAGTCGTTCGCCGACCTGAATCAGGCCGAGTTGCAACTCGGCAACTTGCGCCTCAGCGATTATCTCGAGCCGACTACTTCATATCTCTCCATCATCGAACTCGGTCTCTACGAGTCCACCGTCAAAATGTACAAAGAGCTCACCGATCAAGGTATCGAACCGCATTCCGAGCAATGGAAAGCCGAGATCGCCGGCAAGCTCGAACGCCACAAAGAAGCCATGCGCCCGCGGCTCTACCCCGAAGTCCCACCCCACCGGTACGCCTGCTTCTATCCCATGGACCGCCGTCGCGGCGAAGACAAAAACTGGTACAAGCTCCCCATCGAAGAACGCGCCCGCCAGATGAACGACCATGGCATGATCGGCCGCCGCTACGCCGGAGAGGTCAAACAAATCATCAGCGGCTCGATCGGATTCGACGACTGGGAATGGGGCGTCGATCTGTTCGCCGAAGATCCGCTGGTTTTCAAAAAGCTGATTTACGAAATGCGTTTCGACGAAGTCAGCGCCGTCTATGCCCTGTTCGGCCAGTTCTACGTAGGCGTGCGAGTCCCAGCAGCGCAGTTGGAAAAGTTGCTGAGCGGAGAACTTCCGTAGAGAAGTAACTTGTTGCGTCTGGCCGCGCGACAACTGCAGCCCGGTTGATCACGACCTTGCAATTTTCACCACAGAGACACGGAGTCACAGAGAAATCTTTCTAAGAGTTGCGCTGGTTGATTTTCTCTGTGTCTCTGTGACTCTGTGGTGAAATGAATTTAGAGATACGGAGCCCTCATGTCTACCCTCGGCCTTGTCGAATACAAAGACGCCACTCCCGAAGTCCGCGCCATCTACGACGACATCATGACCACGCGCAAAACCGACTGGATCAATAATTTCTGGAAGGCCATCGCCCACGATCCCGCCACCCTCAAGCGCACCTGGGAAGACATCAAGCAGATCATGGCCCCCGGCGCTCTCGACCCGCTGACCAAAGAATTGATCTACGTCGCGGTCAGCGTCACCAACCAGTGCCACTACTGCATCGCATCGCACACCGTCGGGGCTCAGAAAAAAGGTATGACCGACGCCATGTTCAAAGAGCTGATGGCCGTCGTCGGCATGGCCAACGAAACCAACAAAATGGTCACGGGATATCAGGTCGAGATCGACCCGCAATTCAAGAAGTGAAGGCGCCGGGATAATGTCACGCCGAGTCGATCAAGTGGTAAGCCTCGCCCATGACGCAGGAAACTGCATGAACAATCCATTCTATTTCGGCCAGACCGTTTAACCTGGCGTATCGCCTCGTAAGCGATGCCAGCGACATCAGCACGCCCTCGCCCCCGCCCTCAATCTGTGCGAGTTCAATGATCAGCCGGTTCGACCGGAGTCTGAAACTGCCGAGGATCACTGCCGATCCTGCTCGGAAGACAAGCGGCTCGCCGATTAGAATGAGCGCTTCGATCGAGTCCTTGGGAAGCCTCAGGATCTCTTCTTCGGTGAGGCCTTCGAATCTTACTTCACTGCGGGACACGGAGTTTACCTCACTGAGCGAGTCTTGCGGCCTTTCCACTCATGCGTCTTCATATCCACGCGGCGCCCGCGAAACCGAACGCCCTCAGCCTCCAACCGAAACCGCTGTTCGATGGCCGAGTCGCCCATCAGTTTGATCTGGCCGCCGGCTCCGAGCACGCGTTGCCACGGCAGCCCAAATCCGCGTCGCAGAGTTGCCGCCACCTGCCGCGCTGCCCCGGGAAATCCAGCGGCCCGCGCGACGGCTCCATAGGTCGAAACTTTCCCGCGCGGAATCGCCCGCACCGCCCGCTCAATCCGCAGCCGCGTCGCGCCAGTTCTGTCAGCCTTCTTCCTTTTCTTTGTCATCCTGAGCGCAGCAAGCCGGATCGCACAAGCGAGCCGGCTGGCGAAGTCGAAGGATCTCTACCAGCGTTCCAACATGTAGGAACTCACCTACGCCGCGGTCCGGAAAGCTTCCAACGCCTTATATTCCGAGTCGTACACTTCAAACACCGTCAGCAGTTTGGTGATCTGCAGCAAGTCACCCACACGCTGGGTCAGGTTAGCCAGCTTAATCGCGCCTCCGGCGTTATGCGCCGACGTATGCAAGGCCACCAGCGTCCCCAGCCCACCCGAGTCGATGTAGCTCACTTCGCCCAGGTTAAGCACGATGCGCTTTTGTCCGTCTGCGATGGCCCGCTTCACCTCTTCGCGCAGCAGGGAAGACTCCTCCCCAAACACGATCCGCCCGTCGCCCTCAATAGCCAGAATCCCGTCCACCGTCCGCTTCTTCAGTTTCAATTGCATCTCAACTCTCCTTTGCGGCCCGCCGTAGAATCCGCGCCCCAGCCGCTTCCCCACATGATTGTCGAGCACCAGCCTATCGCGTGCCACGCCGCTTCGCAAGCCCGGCCCGCCTCGGTGCTCTCTCTGCCCTCGGTCGTGCAAGTTTTGCGTATAATCGTCTCTTCTACTCATGAGTTACACCGTCCTCGCCCGCAAATACCGTCCCCAGAAATTCTCCGAGGTCATCGGACAAGAACACGTCACCCGCACCTTGCAAAACGCCATTGAGCAGGGCCGAACCGCCCACGGCTACATTTTCAGCGGCCACCGCGGCATCGGCAAAACCACCGTCGCCCGCATTCTGGCTGCAGCCCTCAACTGCCGCTCGAAAGACAGGCCCGCCGCCGAGCCCTGCGGCATCTGCGAATCCTGCACCGAAATTCGCGCCGGCAACGCCGTCGACGTCATCGAAATCGACGCCGCCACCAACCGCGGCATCGACGAAATCCGCGAACTGCGCGAGGGCGCGCGTTATCGCCCCGCCCGCGACCGCTTCAAAATCTACATACTCGACGAAGCTCACCAGATCACCGACGCGGCCTTCAACGCGCTGCTCAAAACCTTGGAAGAGCCGCCCGACCACATCGTCTTCATGCTCGCCACCACGCAGCCCGAAGACATTCCGCAGACCATCCGCTCGCGCTGCCAGCACTTCAGTTTCCGCGCCGTCAAATTCGACGCCATCGTCGCTCAGTTGCGCGACCTGGTCACCCGCGAAAACATCGAAGCCGACGATGATGCTCTCGCCCTGCTCGCCGAAGCTGGCGACGGCTCCATGCGCGACGCGCTCTCCATTCTCGACCAGGCCATCGCCTCCGCCAGCGGACGCGTGACTGCCGACTCCGTCCGCAACCTGGTAGGCGCCGCGCCCGCTCACATTCTCGAGCAGGTAATGCGAGCCGTCTCCGAAAGCCGCAGCGAAGAAGTTCTCCGCCAGGTCGACCACCTCATCAGCGAAGGTCACAGCCCGACTCACTTCGCCCGCCAGATGGTCCGTTTCCTGCGCAACGCCACGGTTGCAAAAATTGCTGGCAAAGATTCTCCCTTACTGCAGGTTTCGAGCGAAGAGCGCGAGCGCGTCGAACGCGTTGCCGCACTCTTCGGCGAAGAAGACCTCACCCGCCACCTGCAGATCATGCTCCGCACCCACGGCGAGCTGGGATACAAACAGGAACAACGCTTCCACCTCGAACTCGGCCTGCTGAAAATGGCGCACGCGCAAAAGCTGCTGCCCATCGAACAATTGCTGAGCGACGTTTCCGCGGTTCCTGCAAGCGGCGTACAGCGGCCTCAGGCCAGGCCGGCGATAGTCGCGCCCGCGCCAAGCGAAATGCGCCGCCCAGAGCCAACTCAGCCGGCGCGCCCAAATTTCGTTTCTCCCTTCGCAGCCGACTCCGCCCGCAAAGGCACTCCGCGCCAGGAAGCCTCGTCAGATACAGCGCCGTCGGCGGCGGGCCCAAGAATCGTAGCCTCCGCCGGCAACGCCGAGCCAATAATCATGGGCTCGGCCGCACCCGCTCCGCAGCGCGAACCGATGCCGGAGCCAATCACCGATCATAGAGAGATCGAACGCAGAGAAATGACCGGCCACGTCTCTGCCGATATAACAACGGAGCCTGTGCTCGGTACGTTCGAGAAGAGCGCGAGTTCAACTCGCGCTGTTACAAGCTCGGAAGAACGCGCTTCGGCGCCTGCGGGCGTGCCGACTCCCGAACTGCAATCGTCCGCGAGTCCCAACCTCGACCGCCTCCAAGGCGCCGTTCTGCAGGCCCTCACCGACGGCAACCAGCGCATCCTCGTTTCCATGCTCTCGGCCGGCGAATGGAGCGTCCAGGGCAACGAACTGGTCATCAAAATTGCCGAGTCGCAAACCGTAATCGATATGTCGCTAAGCCCCGATGCGAAACGTCTGGCGATAGCCTCGGCGAGCGGAGTCCTCGGCCGTGCCACAAAATTAAAAGTCATCCCCGGCGCAACCGTGGCCCCGCAAGAAAATAAACGCAACGGAAACCCTCCGCGTGCCTCCGGCCCCGGCGGCCGCGGCCGCGCCGAGCAAGACCCGGTTGTCCGTCGCATGCAAGAAAAATTCAACGCCGAAATTCGCACAGTTATCGACTACAAAGAAAAACGTTAGCAATGCCAGGCTCCCGGCCTCCGGCTCTGGGAGACGAAGCAATCCGAAAGCCGAATAGCGGAAGCCGAAAGCCGAGGGTTCTATGGGTGGATTCAACCTGCAAGAGCTGATGTCGAAAGCCAAATCGCAATATGAAGACCTGCAGAAAAAAATGCAGGCCACCGTGGTCGAAGCCACGTCCGGCGGCGGCACCGTGACCGCCAAAATGGACGGCCGCAAGCAGTTGCTTAGCCTGCGCATAGACCCCGAAGCCGTGAAATCAGGCGACGTCGAAATGCTGCAGGACCTGGTTCTCGCCGCCGTCAACGAAGCCGCCCGCAAGGTCGACACGCAAATGCAATCCACCGTCGGCGGCATGCTCGGCGGCCTCGGCATCCCCGGGCTTTAATCATCGCCCGGCCTGCAGAAAAGTTTTGATTGTTTGTGTGTGAGAAGTTCGTGGATGGTGCAGCTCTTCGGTGCTGCGGTTATGACAAAATTGGCAGCACGGCTTTAGCAGCTGAGGTGACCGCAGTATGAAAACAAATCACGGCGCCCGGTTCATCGCCGTCGGAATCATCTGCCTAAGTGTGACCGGCTCGGTCGTCGCGCAAACTACTACGCAATCTCAGAAAGAGGCACTCGTGACCAACCATGCCGCCGGTCCATTCGACGTAAAGATGACTCCGCAGGATGACAAAGCCGTCGACGGCGTCGCTCGCATGCTCCTCGACAAGCAGTATCACGGCGACCTCGAAGGCACGGCCAAAGGCGAGATGCTGACTGGCGGAGTCAATGCGAGCAAATCCGGCGTTTACGTCGCCATCGAGAAGTTTACCGGAACGCTGCATGGCCACAGCGGCAGCTTTGTCCTGCATCACACTGGAATCATGACTCGCGGGGCGCCCGACCTGACCATCCTGGTCGCGCCCGATTCCGGCACCGACCAGTTGGCGGGAATCTCGGGAAAGATGACAATCAATGTCGCCGCCGACGGAAAGCACTCTTACGATTTCGAATACACGCTCCCGGCGGCACAGTAAGCGCCATAGCATCATCCTTCGCTTCGCTCACAATGACAAGCGACACTAGGAAAAAACAAGAATGTCTAAATTCGCCGAACCCATGTCTCGCCTCATCGACGAGCTGAAGAAACTTCCCGGCGTTGGCGCGAAAAGCGCGCAGCGCTTGGCTTTCCACATCCTGCGCTCCAGTGACGAAGACGCCGAGGCCCTTGCCGTCGCCGTGCGCGATGTCAAAGCCAACCTCCGCCTCTGCTCGGTGTGCAACAACATCACCGACGTCGACCCTTGCGTCTACTGCACCAGCGCCACCCGCAACCAGCGCCTGGTCTGCGTGGTCGAAGAACCCACCAACATCGCGGCCATTGAAAAGACAAAACATTTCAATGGAGTCTTTCACGTCCTTCACGGCGCCATCTCGCCCCTGCACGGCATCGGCCCCGAACAGCTGCGCATCTCGAACTTAATCACCCGTGTCGATGCCGGCAACGTCGACGAGGTCATTGTCGCCACCAACCCCACCGTCGAAGGCGAAGCCACCGCAACCTATCTTTCGCAGCAACTCAAACGCGCCGGGGTCAAAGTCACCCGCATCGCCATGGGCATCCCCGTCGGCAGCGACATCGAATACACCGACGAAATCACGATGCTGAAAGCAATGGAAGGCCGGAGAGATATGTAGAACGAGTTAACAACGAGGGGTCGAATTTCAATCGACTCACGCCTTGGCGGCCTCAGATCGAGGGAGAACGTCAGGCTCGAGAAAAAGATTGGATTCCTCTTGGGCAGTCTCCAACCCTTCCGGCAAAGTGCCGCGGTTGTACCCCGCCATGCGGTTCTTCCACTTCAAAAAGTCGGTGATGCTCTGCGGTTCAATCCGCACTTCCACCCGCCGCAAGCTCGCCAGCAGCAGATTCATTTCGTATCCAAAGCCCTTGGCTGTCCGCAGATTCTTCGCCGATGGCCGCATCACATCGATCCGCCCGCGCCGGTATTCCAGCAGTCCCCAACCGGCGGGCAGCTCCTCAACTTTCACCAAGTCCGGCGGAGTTAGGTAGAAGCGCTCGCATCCAACTCCTTGCTCAGGTTTCAGCCGAAACGGCTTGTCGCGATCCACCAGAAAATCCGCGCGCGTCACCTTGCACTCCACCAGCACAGAATGGCTGGCCCGTTTCCACCCAATGGCGTCAGGCATCTCGCCGCTGACGCACGCTTGCTCCGACAGCACCACGCCGCAGCGATACACCCGCAGCCAGCGCACCGCTCGTTCCACCAGTTGAGGATGAGTCATGGAGACAAGTCTACGCGGTATCGAGTGGTGGAAAAGTGACTGCGCAGTTTCCGCCTTCAGATGAGCCGTTCGGCGCCGGAGAGAATCTTCGGCGGTCGCAACACGACCTTCGCTTCAATCGCAACCCTCCGGAGCCCCGCACTCTTCATCGCTTTCACCGCAACCGGCCTCCGCAATACAGTTTCCAGTAAATATCTTTCGGCGGCGACAGCCTGCGCCGTCGGACTCCCGGCCAAGAATCCTTCCGCCTCAATGACCAGTGCCTGGTTTGGCGGCAGCTTTGCAGGCTTCCGCAGAAATCCGTTAGTCCGGCGAGTTCCCATGTTGGCGTTTTCGACTTTCAGGCGTGAAATGTGGCCGTCGTGCCCTGCATCAAACGCATTCGCCAACCGGAGGATCGCCGCCAGCTGAATCGCAATGCGCTGCTCATCAGGCAACAGGTCGCGCAACACTTTGTGACTACGGCTGGGCAAAGCTCCCCCGTGAAAACGCGCGACGATGGCCGCCCGCTGCAGGTATTCCGGTTTCCATCCCAGGGGGTTGCCGTGGCTGCGAATTAACTCAAACGAAGCTTTATGGTGTCCCTTGTTCCCCTCGGACTTGCCAACATCGTGCAACAAGGCAGCGATATGCAGGCTGGATCGTGTTTCGGCGACATTCGCGAATTGCAACAATCCCGCGGCGAATAGTCCATCAAAGAGGTCCATCGCGAAGCGGGAAACTCGCTCGGAGTGAGCGAAATCCGGGTCGAGCGCCTTCGCCCACAACTTCATGCGCAGCGTCGCCATGGCCCCAATCTGTTTGCCTTGCGGAAGCCCGGCGCGCCAGACGTTCCATAATGAGTCAAGTCCAACGGTTTTCTCCCGATATTCGTCGATCCGCCGGGTCCGCTCCTCCACAATCTGATCATGCCAGCTCTTGCGCGAAGCTTCATCCGGAAAAACATGGCACGCAAGCGCCGTTGCCCACAACACATCGAGATCGTGAACTTCGCCCAGCAAATCCTGCATGTGCTTCAGGTCGTTGCTCCAGGCCTTGTGCTCGACGGGCAGAAAATTCTCGACGATATAACGAAACCGCTTAATGCCGATCCGCAAAGTATGAAAAGCAACCTGCGACCGGTTGCGCAGCGCGCGGACGTGCAGTTCGCGAGCCGCCGTCCAGCGCTCCAGCGCAAGATGCTTGAACACCGCGCTCCCCGGGCGAATGCGCGCCGCGCGCAGCGGCAGCGACCGGCTCCACTGCCGCCACTGCTTGCGATCAAATTCCGCGAGAGCGGCACGCGCTTCTCGCTTCTGTTCAGTTTCCCGGCCTCGCAGAATTTCGAGCAGCAGGTGCGCCGCGGGATCGCCGGAATCGCTCGTTGCGGGTCCGGTTGAGTGTGCGGCTTCTGTGTTGCTTCCGATATTCTCCGCCTCTGGCGTCAACGCGGGCGAGTCGCCCGCTTCCACATGAGCCGGGGCCGGACGCAGCTTCTCAATCCACTCCATCATCACCTGCACGTCGCGCAACGCGCCCAGCCGCTGGAACAGGCGCTTACCTGCCTTCTTCATCGCCTTCCAGTCCCGATCGGGGTCCATCGCGATCATCCCATCGGCTAGCGAACGGCACCGCCGCAGCGAAACTCGCAGGTCGTGCACCGGATCGGCGCTGAAGTCGGCCGCCACGTGCTCGCACTCCTGCAGCACGCGCAGCATCCAGTAGCGCAGTCCCGTAGTTTTAGGGGCAGTCTTCAAGTGTTTGGCCGCGACAGAGCAATCATGCTCCGCGCTTATTCTACTGAAAATGGAGCTTCGCCGGTGCCGCTTGTCATGCTTGGCCGCTCCAGGGACGTCGGGCTGCCCGTGCAGCTTGTTTTCGAAGTCGCCGTTCTGAGAGGAGTCTAAGAATGTATGCTCCACCGGCTCGACACCATCTCATGTCCCTTAGGGATTACCTGGGCTCCCGCCTATTACCTCAGTAACGTTTTACCTCTTACCGTTTCCCTTTACCCTTGAGCTTCAAACTTGCGCATTCGAGGAGTTTGCTATCTCTGCCACAAACACATCGCATGGGGCACGTGCCGCGTCGGCGCGCGCGTTTGTCCACAGCCTCAACATCCTCATCAAGTACGCGCGGATGTATGGCTATGAACACAAGCGCACCGAGGCGCAATTCGAAACCACCTGGAACGAGTTAAAGCAGGGGCTGCCCACCACTGGAGATCAAGGCTTCCTCCTGGGTGTTTCCGACAACAAGTTGCTGCTCGATGGCATCCCGCTCGAAACTGGCAACGCCGAGCGCAGCTTTGCCACGCTGCTGTCCACAGCCGGCCTCGCCAGCCTGCATTTCTCCAAGGATGTGACCGAGGAAGACTTCATTCGTCTGGTGCGCGCCTTCACCGTCGCCGGATCGAAAGCGCAGGATGTCTCGAAGCAGATTAAGGAAGCGCTCGCGGGGAACAAGCAGGGCAGCACGATCAAAATTAACGAAGTGAAATTCGTGGCAGCCGATCCGCTGACCGGAGACGTGAGCATCGCAGCGCAGATCGCCGCACAAACGCTGGGACCGGAATTCAAGCAATGGCTGAACGATCCGCAAAAGTTGCTGCAGTTGATCGCCGCAGCCGAAGGCGCGAACGCGGGCAGTGGAGGCGGTGGGGCCGCCGGAACCGGCGGAGGTCCAGGCGCTCCCGGAGTGCCCATGGTTCCATTGGGCAGTGTGCCCAACATGCCAAAGGGAAAAGGCAGATGGGTTGCCGACGGCAGTCCAGAAGCTGTCGGCGGCGCTGCCACTGGCGCCGCTCCCGCATGGACGGGCGGCATGGTTCCGCTCCAAGAACAAGAAGTGATCCAGGCAATCCGGTTGCTCACCCGCTTCGGCCAGGTGCAAACGGATCCGAACGTTAAAGAAGAAGACATTCAGAAGGAACTGGTCGAGACCGATCCGAACACGCGGCTAAACCTGCAGCAATTGCTGGGAAGCCTGGCGGCGAAAGCCACGTCGGAAGAGGAAGACACCCCGCTGCTGATGAAGGCCGCCGAGCACATGGCGATCCGCTTCGCCCTGGAGCGCTATCAGAAGGGCGAAGTCAAGGTCAACGCAGTCCACCAGATGATGGAGCACATGAGCCGCCAGATGGACTCGTTGCGCTCCATCCTGAAACTGCAAGAAGAAAAGATGAGCAAGGCCGGGATCCTAATCGAGTCGCACGCCGACATCCTGGACCGCATGTTCTGGGCCGAAGTCCCGGAGTCGGGCAAGAAGAGCGTTCTACTTTCGCACGAAGCTCCGTGCGTCCCTCCGCGCAACCTGCGGCAGTTTGTCGAAGTCCTGCTCGAGCGCGACGACAAACAAAGCGCGGCCGACATTTTGAACAACTATTCGAGTTGTCTCACCTCCAAGGACATGGAACCGCGGCGCCGCACGGCGATCGGCCTCAGCCAGTTGGCCGACCTCTATGCGCGCCTGGGCGGCCAGCCCATGGGCCAGGCCGTTCGCAAGCTGAGCGAACAACTCATCGCCGAAAAAGACCCCGAGCTGCAGAGCCTGCTGAGCGCGGCCTTCGTGCGGTTGAGCCAGGAAGCCAGTTCTGCCAAGAACTACGCCGCCGTCAACGAGGTTTGTGCCGGCATGGAGCACATCAGCATGGAGCGCCCGGTCCTCATGAACGACCTGCGCCCGCGCGTCGGTGTCGAGAACCGCCTCCCTGAATTTATTGAAGAAGCCGTCCAGCTCGATCCGATTCCACAGGAGTTGTTGTCCATCCTGCGCCGCACCACTCAGGCCGGAGCAGAGCACCTCGCCGACCGATTTTTCCGCTGCATGCGCCGCGACGAATGCGACCGCATGGTCGAAATGGTCAGCCAGTTAGGACCACCAATTCTTCTGCAGCTGCGCGAGCTTCTACGCACCGGCCAGCCCCGTCAAGCTTCTGGCGCGGTAGGACTGGTTAGCCGCCTCGACGTGGGCACGCTGCTCGAACTTTTGCCCGTGCGCATGCCGGAGTGGAATCGCTTCTATCACGACATCGTGGTCCGGCAAATTGCTTATGGCGCAGCTCCTGATCGTGGCCGCACCCTGCTCGAACTGGCCGAGATTCTCGATCCACTCGTATTACCCGAGGCCGTCGACGAAATCGGAATGAGCGGAGATCTCACAGCAACGCCGCCGTTGATTGCCATGGCTCGCCCCGGCGAAGCCGCGTCACGCTCGCCCTACATCCAGCTGAAAGCCATCGAGTCCCTGGGTCGCTTGAAAGACGCCGAGGCAGTCGCTATTCTCCGCGAAATTCTCGAAGCCAAGAAAACTTTCGGCTTCGTGCATCACCGCGAGCTCCGCATCGCCGCGGCGCAGGCTTTATCAAAGACCGATCCGCGCTACAGTTCGCAGGTCCTGTCCGACAGCGGCCTCGAACCCGCCGAACTTGCCATCGCCCCTCTGGATATGGCTCCCGCCTGTCCCTGGGTGCGGCAGCGGCGGTATGAGCGCCTGGTGCTGGCGAAATCGGTAGTCGGGACCATCGGCAGTTCGTGGGGCAAGTCGAAAATTCTGATCCGCGAACTCAGCCTCGGCGGCGGCATGGGAACGAAAGAAGACAGCCTGCGCATCGGCAGCGAAGCGGACTTAGAAATCCCGCTGGGCATGCGCGCCAAGATCCGCGCCCATGTGCTGCTCCGCCGGGCCCGTGTGAACGAAGTGGGATTCGAAATCGTAAACACCGATCTCGAGAGCCGCTATCGCCTCCGCCGCCTCCTGGTCGATGCCCTGAACGCCGCCAAGAACAAAGGCGAAGAGTGGACCGGCGACCGCAAAGTCTAAAACGCCTCGGCAGCGGTGCAGTTTTAAAATGACCCGACGCTGTCATCCTGAGCGGAGCCGTCCTTCAGGCGTAGCGAAGGATCTTCCTCTCAACCGGCGCAACGCGTAAGCCAACCCGCGCCACGACCACAGCTCTTGGCGTTAGCTTTAGCTTTCTAAAAAACAAAAGCCTCCGGCTGGAGGCTTTTGTGCCGTTCAAGCGAATTTCCGCCTACTTTACCTTCAAGAAAATAATCGCCAAGGTGTACAGCGCCAGCGACTCAATCAGCACCAGTCCCAGCAACAGTGCGAACTGAATGCCGGGCCGCGCTGCGGGATTCCGCGCCAGCGCCTCGGTGGCAGCGGCTGTGGCCTTGCCTTGTGCCAGACCGCAAATCGCTGAGGCGATTGCCATCGAGAATCCAGCGGTAATCGCGACCCAATTGGTTTCGCTGCCCCCGCCTCCCTGCGCGAACGCAGGCATGGCGAAGCACAGGGCGGATAACGTCATAAACAGATAACTCAATTTACGCATGTGTGTTTCTCCTCGTATCAAATTGCCGCCAGTGGGTGGTTGACGCCATACCGTGCAGACGCCCTCACGCTTGCAGCCTACAAAAACAAAAATCCGTGCTCGACCCCTAGTGCTCGTCGGCGACTGCGCCCGAGACGTAAATGATCGACAACAACATAAACACATAAGCCTGCAGGAACGCGACTCCGATATGCAGGGTCAGAAAAATGACCGGGACGCCGATTGGGATCATGGAGAGAAACACCAGCGTCACCAGATCTCCGGCGAAAATATTGGCCCAAAGACGTACCGTAAGCGAAAGCAACCGAGCCAGATGGCTGACCAGTTCGATCGGGAGCATCAAAAGCGCCAGCGGGATGCGGGCAAAGATCGACATACCCTCCATGGGCGGCCCGAAAAAATGCAAAAGGTATTTCGGTCCGGCATGTTTGAAGCCCTGCGTGTGGTAGTAGAAAAACGCACACACGGCGCAACCCAGCGGCACGGTCGGAACGCCCGTCGGCGACTCAAAACCCGGAATCACCCCAATCAGATTACAAAGCAGGATGAAGATAAAAAGGGTCACGAAAAAAGCGATATAGGGCTCGCTGTGATGCCCAATGATTTCGCGGCTCTGCCCCAGCACGAATCCCTCGACCGCTTCAAACGAGTGCTGCAACCCTCCCGGCGATTCCACCGACAGCCGCGACCGCACCAGAAAAAACAGAATCAACAGAAACCCGAACACCAGCAACTCCATGGCGAAAGAATTCGTAATGGGCTGTTGCGCGTACTTGGGCTCAATATGCAGCGTCCGCAACAATGACGTGACCGGGCCGGCGAACAGGTGGTTCAGAATCTCGGTAAACCAGAGTTGTTCAGGCATAGGACCGTTTCTATGATAATTACGAGCCGGGGGCCCCTTTCTAACGTCGCGTTCTTTGCGAGGTTAGAGTGGGGATTTGTTCGTCTGACTCAAACGCCCCGCGTTACCGCCCCATACACCTCGTAAACCGCTTCGCAGGCAATCGCCCCAACAGGCAAGAACAAGCCCGCAAAGAGTCCACGAAGGCTTGCAGGAAAACTGGTTAATATACCATACGCGGCCACTCCCAACAACACATAGCGCAGCAGGAAGCGCGCGATGATCCCCGTCCCCGACTGCGCCTTCCCCGAGTCAGTAACCCGGTCGGCCAGCCCGGCGACGCCGCTCTTCAGCCAGTGAAAGTTCAAGTAAGCGATCACGCACCCGCAGCAAAAGCCGAGCGCCGCGGGCCCTCCGAATTTCCACCACGCCGCCGCGGAAACAACCAGCGCCAGCCCGACCATCGAGCGTCGAATCCGCTCGAGAGCGCCTGCGTAGAACGCATCAGCAGACGCCGAGGGAGCCGCAGGATGAACTGGTTCCGGATCCATTTCAAGTGTCGAGAGAAAAGGCACGCGCCCTGCCCGTAATCTTACTTCGTATCCTTCGTGTCCCGCAGCGCCGTACGAATCAGTTCGATCATCCCCGCGGCGATTCCCAGGAAGAGTCCGACCACGCTGATCCACGAAGTATGCAGCCACCGGTCGAGAGTCGAGCCCACGAGCCACCCTACAACAATGCCGGCTGGGAGCATGAGAGCCAGTTGGCTATAGCGCCCCACTTGCACCCAGGGATTCTGTTTCTTCTCGGGGCTTCGGTTGTCCGGGGGAGTGGAAGATGGCATGAGTCGAATGCGGTCGCAATCGATTCTACGCGGGAAGTTACTCGTCCGGCGAATCGCCCCTTCGTTTGTGTGCCGACGCTTGTTGCCGACGATTGTCCCCGACGCTCGTCCGCTCCGCATCTACTCTCATCCTGAGCGAAGCGAAGGACCTGTGCAAGTTGCCGCCAGAGGCTCTCAGTGCGTCAACTTCGCGACCGCAGGATTCTGCACGATGCCCAAAGCCCAGTTCACCAGCTCGATGAATTGATTAGGCATAATCCCGATATAAAGCGTAGCCAGCCCAGTCAGGCCGAGCGCAGCCCGCATGGTCACGCTGACCGGCAGCCGTTCTTCACCCTTCTCTACTTTACCCATGAACATCGCATTGGCGATCTTCAGGTAGTAATAGAGTCCAAAAACAGAATAGAGCACGCCCAGCGATGCCAGCGCGTAGTGTCCAGTCTCGATAAGACTGAGGAATATGAAATATTTTCCCCAAAATCCGGCAAGCGGCGGAATGCCCGCCAGCGAAAGCATAAACACCAGCATAAGCACGGCCTCAACCGGCGCGCGCGAATACAGCCCGTTCAGGTCGTCGAGTTCGTCGCCAATCACGTTACGGTGTCGCAGTGAAGTGATCACCGCGAATGCGCCCAGGTTCATGAACGTGTAAACCAGCAGGTAGATCAGGATGCCCTTAAGGCCGTCGGGGTTAAGGTGCGTTGCGTCGCCCGCGATCAAGCCCAGCAGCATATAGCCAACATGGGCGATCGAAGAATAGGCCAGCAGTCGTTTGGTATTAGTCTGCGTCAGAGCCGCAAAATTGGCGCCAGTCATGGTCGCGATCGACACGAACACCAGAAGCGGCACCCAGACCGAACGCATGGAACCGAATCCAAGAATGATGACGCGCAGCAGCAAGGCCCATCCGGCGGCCTTGACCGCCACTGACATGAAACCCGTAATCGAGGTGGGCGCGCCTTCATAGGCGTCGGGCGCCCATTGGTGGAACGGGATGGCGGCGATTTTGAACAGCAGGCCCGTCAGAGTAGTCACGAGAGCGAGGATCGCGACCGGTTTGTACTGAACGTACCTGGCGTCGTGCATTACAAGGTTGAGCTGGTTCCCAATCACGCCCAGGTTCGTGCTGCCAGAAAGGCCATAGAGCAGCGACAGCCCATAAGCGAAGATGCCGGAGGAAAACGCCCCGAGCAGCAGATATTTCAGCGCAGCTTCGTTAGAGCGCCGGTCGCGTCGCAGGAATCCCACTAAAATGTAAGTCGAGATGGCCATCAGTTCGAGGCCGATAAAGATAAGAACAATATCGAAGCCCGCGGCCATACACATCATTCCCGCGACTGCGAGCAGCATCAAAGCGTAATACTCTCCATGATTTTCGTGCTCGGTTTCGAGGTAGCGCACCGACATCAGGATCGCAATGGCCGTGGCCGCCAGGAATAAGCACCAGAAGTAAACGGCGAAACGATCTACTTCCATCGTATTCAGCATCGCCGGATGGCCGCCGATCCGGTGCTGATCCAGGAAAACAAGAATTCCGGGCCGGAAAGGATTCCATATCGCCGCCGCCGAGAACGCGACGCCAAATAGAGCAGTCACAGCATTGATCCACTTTTGCTCCGGCGGAATCATCAGGTCAATCAGCAGAATGCCCAGCGCAAACAAAGTAAGCAGGGTGATGGGCATCACCAGCAGATAGTCCGTCATCGAAAATGGGGTCGCACCCACTAGTTCTTCCCCTTGGCCGGCGCCTTCATAACCTTTAGAGGTTTCGTTGGAAGTCCGCCTCGGTCGTCAATCGGGACTGGAAATTCCGGCTGCACCTCGGCAGGTTTCGCCGACGCATTCACGTTGCCCGGCTGAGGATAATCGGGTCGCGCCATCGCCATGGTGTGGTTCACGGGCTCCTTGAGGATGTCGAAAAACGGCTTGGGATACAGTCCGATCCAGAACGCCATAATCAGCAGCGGCACAAACGTCGCGACTTCCCGCGGCGTCAAATCCTGCAACTTCTCATTCTTCGGGTTCGTAACCGTCCCAAAGAACACGCGCTGATAGAGCCACAACAAATACGCAGCGGCCAGAATCACTCCCGGCACAGCCCACGCGCCCCACCGCCAGTTCTCCATAAACGTTCCCTGCAAAATCGTGAACTCGCCAACAAACCCGTTCAGCAGCGGCAGCCCCATCGACGAGAGAAACATGATCATCGTGATCGTCGCATAAAGGGGCATCACGTTCGAAATGCCGCCGTATTCGGAAATCTCCCGCGTGTGCCGCCGCTCATAAAGAATTCCGACGATCAAAAACAGCGCGCCCGTCGAGATCCCATGGTTAATCTGCTGCAGCACCGATCCGCTGATCCCCAGCGGCGTGAGCGCAAAAATTCCCAGCGTGCAGAAGCCGAGGTGGCTGACGGAAGAATAAGCCACCAGCTTCTTCATATCCTTCTGCATCAACGAAACCAGCGCCCCATAGATGATCCCGACAATAGAAAGAAAAATCATCCAGCCGCGCACCGTCATGCCCAGGAACGTCGCGGGGTTCGACAGCACGCCCGGGAAGAAGGGAAGTGAGAAACGGACAAATCCGTAAGTCCCCATCTTCAACAAAACGCCAGCCAGAATCACCGACCCCGCCGTAGGCGCCTCCACGTGCGCATCCGGCAGCCAGGTATGGAACGGGAACATCGGCACCTTAATGGCGAAAGCGAAAAAGAAACTCAGAAACAACAGCGTCGCCACATGCGGCCCGTAGTTGGGGTCGCTGTAAATCTTCGGCGCGGTTTCGTAGAGCGCCTGCAAGCTGAAGGTGTAGATACCAGTCAACGCATGATGGTGGAAGTACAGAAACAGAATGCCCAGCAGCATCAGCACCGAGCCCGCCAGCGTGTACAAGAAAAACTTGATCGCAGCGTAAAGCTTGCGCGGCCCACCCCAAATCCCAATCAGCAGATACATCGGCACCAGCATCGCTTCCCAGAAAACAAAGAAGAGGAAGAAATCGAGCGCCATGAAAACACCCAGCATGCCCGTCTGCAGCACCAGAAACCAGATGTAATATTCTTTAACCCGATTCTCAATCGCCGTCCACGACGAAAGAATCGAAATCCATCCCAACAATGTGGTCAGCATGATCAGCAGAAACGAAATGCCGTCAATGCCCAGAACATAGCTGGCCCCAATCGAAGGAATCCAGTTGCCCGGCGCGCCCTCGACAAATTTGAAGCCCGCCTGGTCGCGCAGCGCCCAGAACCACGGCACCAGCGGCAGCGAAACCAGCAACCCGGCCAGCGCGAAAATATTCGCAATCCAGCGGACGGCGTCTTTATTCTCCTTCGGAACAAACAGAAGAACCAGCGCCCCCAGCAGCGGCGTGAAAAGAATGATCGATAAGATGTGCGTCTGCATAGTTCAGCTTCTTAGCTGTGAGCCTTCGAGCTGCGAGCTACGAGCAATCAAGACCGTTTTCCTCGCGGCTCACAGCTCAAAACTCGCAGCTCTCAGTGGTACACGTAATAAAACACAAACCCTACCAACCCCGCGGTCATGACCAGCGCATACCATTGCACCAGCCCCCACTCAAACAGCCGCGCCGGATAACTCAGCATCCGCGCCAGAATCGCCGGCCCATTCACGCCAATGCCATCAATGATCCACTTATCCCACCAACTCGAAAACGTCGCAGTGAATCGCGTGATCCATCCCGCACCATTGACCAGCCCATCGATCACATGCGAATCGAACCATGAACTAGCTTCGCCAAGCCCCAGCACGCCAAGCCTCACGTTGCCGATCTTGCGCCGCCCAGTGAAAACGTAATCGTAGCCTTCATCCACGTAATACTTATTGAGCAGAGCGTCGTAAACGGGCGGAACAGCCGCAGCGATCGGCTCAGTGTAGCCTTTGCCGGCGTTCGAGTAGGCGCGCCGCGCCAGGAACAGCCCAGCGAACGCTGCGGCAACGGAGAGTCCCATCAGCAAGTATTCCGTGCTGCCTGGTCCTTCCTCAGGTGAGGCCTGAGCTTCTGTTGCTTCCAGATGATTCGCAAACACCGGCTCCAGAAATTTCTCGAATTGGTTCGAGCCCCCCAGGCTAGCAGGCCATCCCAGCCATCCCGCGGTGATCGAGAAAAACGCCAGAATCACCAGCGGCCAGGTCATCGACTTCGGCGATTCGTGAATGTGGTGCTCAACTTCGTGGCTCGTAACCCGCGACGGGCTCCAGAACGTCAGGTACATAAGCCGGAACATGTAAAACGCGGTCATCAACGCGGTCACAAAGCCGATGGCCCACAAGTAGGGGCTGTACTTCCATGCCTTCCACAGAATTTCGTCTTTGGAAAAGAATCCGGCGAAGATAGGAATCCCCGCAATCGCCAGTGTCGCGACAAGCATGGTACGAAACGTGACCGGAATCTTGCTCGACAGATCTCCCATGTTCCGCATATCCTGCTCGCCGCTCATGGCGTGAATCACCGAGCCCGCTCCCAGGAAGAGCAGCGCCTTAAAAAATGCATGCGTGAAAACGTGAAACACTCCCGCCGAGAACGCTCCCACCCCAAGCGCGAGAAACATGTATCCAAGTTGCGAAACCGTGGAATAAGCCAACACACGCTTGATGTCGTTCTGCACCAGCCCGATCGACGCCGCGAAGATCGCTGTCAGCGCCCCAACGATCGCCACGACCTTCATCGAGTCGGGAGCAAGCACGAACAGCGCATTCGACCGCGCGACCATATACACGCCCGCCGTCACCATAGTCGCCGCATGGATCAGCGCAGAAACCGGCGTCGGCCCCTCCATCGCATCCGGCAGCCACACATAAAGTGGAAGCTGCGCCGACTTGCCGCAAGCCCCAACAAATAGCAGCAGCGTCGCCGCCGTAATAATCGGATTCCCCATCAACCAGCCAGCATGCCCGCGCGCGAATCCGGTCACGTCGATAAACCGCAGCGACCCACACATCGACGCGATAAAAAACATCCCCAGAATGAATCCCGCGTCGCCAATCCGGTTGACGATGAACGCCTTGTTAGCCGCGTCGCTCGCCGACTTGCGCTGAAAATAGAACCCAATCAGCAAATACGAACACAGCCCCACGCCCTCCCACCCAACAAACATCAGCACATAATTGTTAGCCAAGATCAGCGTGAGCATCGAAAACATGAAGAGATTGAGGTACCCGAAAAAGCGGTAGTACCCGCCCTCATGCGCCATGTACCCAGTCGAATAAATATGGATCAGCATCCCAACGCCAGTCACAAACAGCAGCCAGATGCTGGAAAGCGGATCGAGCAGCAGCCGTGCGTCGACGTGAAATGCGGCAGGCGTGCCGTCATGCGTGGCGTAAGTCAGGCCTCCGCCGTCAGTCCCGAGCCATGTATAGCCGATCGATTCAAACGGCTTGTGGTCGTTCACCGCAGCCCACGCCGTATACTGCCACACCGCCCCGCAAGCCAACAGAAACGCGAGCGCAACCGAACCCACGCAAACCGCGCTCACCGTCGACTTCTGCAGCCGCCGCCCGAAAAAAAACATAAGCGTCGCGCCAGCTGCAGGCAGCAACGGAATGAGCCAGATGTGGGTTAGAAATAGCATGTAAGCTTTCAGCCGTCAGCTATCAGCTTTCAGCCAAACCGTTTTCGTCCCAACGACATGACAAAATTCTTGCCGCCGCAGCGCTGACAGCTGAAAGCTGATAGCTGCCTTTCTACCACTTCAACAAATTCACTTCGTCCACGTTCACCGTCTCTTTATTCCGGAAGAAGGCGATCAGAATCCCAAGGCCAACCGCGGCCTCCGCGGCAGCATCAGTAATCACAAAAATCGCAAACACCTGCCCATGCAAAGCTCCCGGACCGTGAATCCCCTGCCAGTACCGCGAGAACGCGACCAGATTCAGGTTCACCGCGTTCAAAATCAACTCGATCGACATCAGCACGATCACCACATTGCGCCGTGTGAGCACGCCGATAACGCCCAGCAAAAACAAGGCAGCCCCCAGCACCAGGTAGTGCAGCGTCGTGATGTGCAGCATTGCGTCCATACTGAGCTTCGAGATTCTGGTCCTGGCTAAGAGCTAAAAGCTAGGAGCTAGAAGCTGTCTTTCATATCCTCTTCTTCGCCATCACTACCGCCCCGATAATCGCGACCAGCAACAACAGGGAAGCGATTTCGAAGGCGAACATATATTGCCCAGCGCCGCGATCGAATAGCAGCGCCGCGATCTGCTGGGTGTTTTGCCCCTCGCCATATGTCACGCGCCCTTCGGGAAACAGTTCCTTGCCTCTGGTCGCGGTCGTATAAACCGCGATGAACAAGCCGCCGAGCGCCGTGGCGGCCACAATCCCGATCAGCCACTGCTTGTTAAACTGCCGCTCCTTCATATTGCGTTCCAGATTGATCAGCATGATCACGAACAGAAACAACACCATAATCCCGCCAGCATAAAGAATAATTTGCACGCCGGCGACAAACGGAGCATAGAGCATAAGGTAAAGCGCAGCCTGGGCCAGCAACGTCGTTATCAGTGCCATCGCCGAATGAATGGCATTCTTGCGCGTGATCACCAGAATGCCCCCGATAATCATGGTGGCAGCCAGCAGGTAAAAGAAGAATGGCGTCGCGACCGGAGGATTCGATATCGGAGCAGTCGCTGCCATCGGATTCATTGGCCCGACCCTCCCATGAATTGCCCGGCGAGCGCAGTCAGGATCAAAAGCGCAAGCCCGGTCGGCAGCAGAATTTTCCATCCAACCTTCATGAGTTGGTCAAAGCGATATCGCGGGAACGTGCCACGATACCAGATATAGAGGTACATGAACCCCGCAACCTTTGCTGAGAACCAGAAAATGTCTTCAACCCGGTCGCGCGCCAGAGGCACAAACATGATCAAGCCGATCAACGCGAGCACCGCGCCGAATCCCGCCAGCCCCATGGTTTGAATCTTAAACAGGGGATGCTTCGGCATCCGCTGCACGTTGTAGAAACAAATCACACCCAAAAGCAGAAACGAGATGCCCGGACACAAAGCAAACACGAAATCCAAAGCGCCCGTCGGAGCAGTCGGATCAGCCGGCGGCCAAATGTGCGGAATCGCGATGCTGGGTCCGTGCACACCTGGAAACGGCCGCAACCACCCCCCCAGCCACAACGTAACCGCGATCGACGACACTGCGATCATCGCCGAATATTCCGCCAGAAAGAATAACGACCAGCGGAAGCCGCTGTATTCGGTATGGAATCCAGCCGTCAACTCCGATTCAGCCTCGGGCAGATCGAAGGGCGCGCGATTGGTCTCGGCGACCATGGCTATCGCAAACATGACGAAGGCGATGAATCCCAGAGGAAAGAATTTGAAGACGAACCAGACGCCCTGTGCCTGCTGCGCCTGCACGATGCCGATCATGCTGAGCGTGCCCGATACCTGTGAGTCGACGCTGCCGGCGCCGTAGACGCCAGTGGCAAGGCTGCCAAGGCTGGTCATCATGATGGCCGAGACCACGGCGAGTCCCATGGCGACTTCATACGAAACCATCTGCGCGCTCGAGCGCAGCGCCCCAATCAGCGGATAGTGCGAGTTCGAAGCCCATCCCGCCGTCACAATTCCCAATACGCTCAGCGACGAAACCCCCAGCATAAATAAGATGCCGATATTCATGTCGGTGATCGCATGCGTGGGCCCGAAGGGCACGACAACAAAAACCGTAAACGCTGCCAGCACCACAATAAACGGTGCTATCCAGAAAATAACCTTGTCCGCTTCCGACGGAATGATGTCTTCCTTCAGCAGCAGCTTAATCGCGTCAGCGATGGGCTGGAGCAAGCCATGCGGCCCTACGCGCATCGGCCCCAATCGCACCTGCATGTGAGCCAGAATCTTCCGCTCCAGCCAGTTCATCGCGATCACGGCGACCGAGAGCCCGCCAAAAACCAGCAGAATATAAACGGTCGCCCAGAAAATATTCCCCGCGCCGCCCGGCGTCAGATTGCTGTGGAGGTAGCCCTGGATGTACTGAAGGAGCTCGTTCATCAGCGGTCAACCTCGCCGAGAACGATGTCGAGCGTTCCGATGACGGCAATCACGTCGGCGACCAACTGCCCGCGGCACATCACGTCAAGCGCCTGCAGATTCACAAACGACGGCGGCCGCACCCGCACGCGATAAGGTTGAGTCGACCCATCACTCACAATGAAATACCCCAGCTCGCCCTTGGGCGCTTCGATGGAGTGGTAAACCTCGCCCACCGGCGGCTTCATCACCTTGGGAACCTTCGCCATGATCGGCCCGCGGGAATGTTTTCGACCGCCTGCTCGATAATCCGCAGCGACTGCCGGAACTCCGCCATGCGCACGATGTACCGATCGTAAGTATCGCCATTCTGGCCAATCGGAATGTCGAAATCGAAATTCTTATAGTTCGCATAAGGCAGCGCCTTGCGAATATCCCACTTCACGCCGCTTGCCCGCAGCACCGGCCCAGTCACGCCCAGAGCAATGCAATCCTTGCCTGAGATGACGCCCACGCCCTTGGTCCGTTCCAGCCAGATGCGGTTGGTAGTGAGCAGTTCTTCGTACTCATCGATCTTCGGCTTAACAAATGAAACGAAATTCTTCACCTCTTTTTCGAATCCGTCGTAGGCCTCGTACTGCAAGCCGCCAATGCGAAACGCATGCGTCGTCAGCCGCGCTCCACAATACTTTTCGAAAATCTTCAGGATCTCTTCGCGGTCGCGGAAGGTATAAAACAGCGGAGTAATCGCCCCAATGTCGAGCGCGTGCGTACCGAGCCAGAGTTGATGGCTGGCCATGCGATTCAGCTCAGTCAAGATCACGCGAATGTACTGCGCCCGCGGCGGCGCTTCAACGCCCAGAAGTTTTTCAATCGCTCTCGCAATACCCCAACCCATTCGAAACCGCAGCCACGTAATCCATGCGGTCAACATAGGGATTGAACATCGTATACGTGCGGTTCTCGCCAATTTTTTCAACGCCGCGGTGCAGATATCCAATAACGCACTCAAGCCCGAGAACTTTTTCTCCGTCAAGCCGCAAAATGACGCGCAGCACGCCGTGAGTCGCCGGATGCTGCGGCCCCATATTGATGACGAGTTCATTCGCATCCAGAAACGTCTTGTCCGGCGTTTCCAGATCCAGCGGCGAAAGTGTGTTCGGGTCGGTCATCTCAGAAGTACTGCTCTAGTAAGAATTACTGCTCTAGGTTTATTGCCCGCTCTCAATCCCCAGATTAATCTGCACCCACTCATTATCCTGCTGCAGAATTCCATAATCTTTCCGCAGCGGATGTCCCTTCCACCCATCAGGCAAAAGAATTCTTTTCATATCCGGATGCCCATCAAACTTGATCCCGAACATGTCAAACACCTCGCGCTCCAGCCAGTTCGCAGTCACCCAGATCGGAACGGAACTCGGCACACTCTCGCCATCGCCAATTTGTGTCTTCACGCGAATCCGCTCATTCCGCGCAAACGAGTACAGCACCCACAACACTTCGAATTGCTTCTCGCGCGTGGGGTAGTGCACTGCCGTAATGTCGACGCAATAATCGAACTCCTCGTCGTTGCGCAGAATCTGCAGAATCTCAGGTATCGTCGACCGGTCAACCACCATATAGTTCTGCCCGAGATATGTCAGTGCGTCCACGCCCGATCCGAAAGTTTGCCTGAGCCTCGCGACCATAGGCGAATCCCACGGTGTAGGTACGGGAGCTGCAGGTTTCGGCGGAGCAGCGGCGGGCTTGGCAGGAGCCCCAGGCGCAGCGGCAGGCTTTGGCGGAGTAGAACTTTCCGGCGTCGTCGTCGGCTTGCCGGAAGCAGTTTTTGTTTCTGCCGGATCCGAGCCGGCGGAAGTCGCCTTCACCCCGCCCGCGCTAGCGGGCTGATTCGCCGTCGGCTTCGGTTCACCTTCCGGTGGCGGCGAGCTGGGGGATTTAACGTCGTCCGGCATATTCGTGCAGACACAACTCTACGGCTCGGTGTGCATTGAAAAGAACGATAACTTTTATCAGCTTGAGCAGTCGAAGTCAACGAGAGCCCGACCGAGGAAATTGCGGAAAGCCCGAAAAGTCCGGCTGCATCGCAGCTCTCTCCGTGTGTCATCCTGAGCAAGTGGCCGCGAGCGAAGCGAACGGCAACGCCGTCGAAGGATCCCTTTCACCATTCGCGAAACCAGCAGCCCACAGAGAGTTTTCGCCACGCGGACGGAGACTCACTCCGCCCAAACAGCACGTCACAGACGCGCTTGTGCCTGATACTTCTCAATCAAATCGCGAATGCGTTGCGCATCCCCCTTGCGGTGTCCGTGGCTGGTGATCGGGTCGGTCCCGCCAGTCGATTCAATAACAATCTCAGACCAGAACACTCCGGTCGAAATGTGAACCGACGCAATCTTCGACATCGCAATACTCTCTTCGTTGCTGCCGAAGAGCCGCGACTTAACGCGCGCGACCCGCTGCGGGCTGATCACCAGGCGAGTAGGAAAGAAGAAGTTGCCCTGCGTCCAGCGACTGGCGGAAAAACTTTCAGAAGTCGACGGATCGATCGGGTTGGCAGCCATGACCTTAAATATTTTCGTAGCACCGGCATCCTGCCGGCTGTCGCGGCGGGCGTGCCCGACCCCCGCATCTTGCTCCCGAAAGTCTCGCGCGCAGATCGTCCGCGCCCTAAACCCATTCCAGCGCGCCCTTGCTCCATACCCAGATGTACCCGACGATCAGGATGGCCAGAAAAATCAGCATCTCCAGCAGACCGAACAGACCGAACGCCTTGAACCTCACCGCCCACGGAAAAAGAAAAATTGTTTCCACATCGAACACGACAAACAGAATCGCAATGATGTAGTAGCGCACGGTATATCGTCCCCGCGCGCTGTCGATGGGATCAATGCCGCACTCGTAAGGCATCAGCTTGGTCTTGCTGGGATTCGACGGCCGCACCAGTTTCGCCAGTAGCAAGGTAATCGGCAGCAGGGCCCCGACGATGCGCGATGAAGATAAAGATAGGAACGTAATTTTGTGGCATAGAGAATCTTGCCTCTGCAATCGCGGAGCAGCCATCCTAGCGCATAGCGCCGTTCGCTTCAAGCGACTGAGATGCGAACCGATGCAGAACCCGATGCGGAACCCGACGCACTGCCTTCGTGAGCGCATCTCGATAGGGCCGTTGTTGAGTCGGGTTCGCCCGGACTGGCCGAGCAAATCTCGGCTGCCTCGCGCGAATCCCTGCAGGTCGCCCTACGCGAATCCGTTGCGCGTCAACGGCAACTCCCTCACCCGCTTCCCAGTCGCCGCGAAAACGGCGTTGCAAAGCGCCGGAACAAACGGCGGCACACCCGGCTCCCCCACTCCTGCAGGTGCCGCCGTGCTCTCGACGATGTGGACGTCCACCTGCCGCGGAGCATCGTTCATTCTCGCAACCTGATAATCATAGAATTGGACTGGTCGACCGCGCCGCCGGTCGCCGTGATTTCCCCCGTGCGGGCGATGCTGGTACCGAACACGGCCGCCCCTTCAAACTGCTGCCGCACCATTTCCGGATTAACACAATTCCCGCATCCAACACGGTCGTGACATGCGGAATGCGGATCGTGCCCTGATCGTCGACTTCCACTTCAACCACAGTTGCGACATAAGTGAAGAAGCTGCGATGCACGGCGATCCCCATGCCGCTGCCTTTGCCAGATTTCTTCTTGCCCCAGTTCGCTTTCTCCGCAGCCAGTTCAGCAACGTGGCGCAGGCGTCGCAATGTCATAAGGATATTTCTCCGCCATCCCGGGTGGCCCTTGCGGCCCGCGTCGAGTGTGCGCGCCGATCCGATCAACGTCATCAGGTAATCGTAAGGGTCGCGGTTGGCCGCATACGCCAGTTCGTTGGCGAACGACTGCACCGCAAACGCATGATAGATATTCGCGACCGATCGCAGCCATCCGATGCGAATGTGCGCCGTCGCCTGTCCGTTCTCCGAGCGGAAATCAGGCACGTCAAACGGAACAACGTTCCATCCCATCGACATTTCGCCGCCGCCGCCGTAGTCGGCGCTTGCTGTCGAACGTCGATCCGATAGGCGGGAACACCGAACGCTGCAGCCACGCCTTGGGCTTGCCCGCATCGTCGAGCGCGGCTTTCAAATACATCGCGGCGACAGAATGGTAGTAGTCGAACTTAATGTCGTCTTCGCGGCTCCAGATTACTTTCACCGGCTTGCCCGTTTTTTTTGATAGCACGGCCGCCTCGACTGCATAATCTGGCTTCGACTTCCGCCCAAATCCCCCGCCCAGAAAAGTTACATGGCAGACCACGTTCTCTTTCTTAACGCCCAACGCCTTCGCGATTTCTTCCTGCACGCCCTGCGGATCCTGCGTAGGCGACCAAACCGTAACCTTGTCGTCTTGCACATCTGCAACCGCGACCGGCGGTTCCATGGAAGCATGCGCCAGGTGCGGAGCAAAATATTCCGCCTCAACAATCTTGCCCCCTTTCGCGAACTCAGCGTCAGGATCACCAATCGTGTGAACGACTTTGCCCGGCTGGCGGGCAGTTTGCTGCAGTTCCTTCTTATAGTCGGCAGAGTTGTAGCCAGCGTTCGCGCCGTTGTCCCATTCGATCTTGAGTTGCTTCCGCCCTTTGAACGCTGCAAAAGTGTTGTCGGCAATCACCGCCACGCCGCCCAGCGGTTGAAATGCATGCGGCGGCTTAAACGGATCAATCGCAATCGTCTTCTTCACGCCAATCACTTTCAGCGTAGCCGAATCATCAACCGATTTAACTTTCCCCCCGAGAACGGGCGGATGCGCGATCGCAGCGTAAAGCATCCCGTCGACGCGCACATCCATACCAAACAGCGGCTTGCCCGAACAAACCTCCGCGACGTCATATCCCGGCGCCGGCTTGCCGATGTACCGCCATTGCGCTGGCGACTTAAACTGCAGCTCTTCTTTCTTCGGCACAGGCAGCTTCGCAGCCAAAGCCGCGAGTTCTCCGTAACCAAGCGTGCGGCTCGACCCCTTGTCCGAGACCGCATGCATCGGATCCGCCACGCACTGCGATTCCGGAACCCCCCATTTCTGCGCCGCTGCCCGCACCAGCATCAACCGCGCCGTCGCTCCCGCCTCGCGTAACACGTCAAAGAACTCACGCACGGAATGCGATCCGTCGGTGTCCTGCGACCCATAAGCCGCATCGCCATCGCCCTGCAGCACGGTCACGCGGTTCCAGTCGGCGTCCAGTTCGTCGGCCAGGATCCGCGGCAAGCTGGTGCGAACGCCATTCCCCATCTCCGAGCGATGCGCCACGATGTACACCATGCCGTCGGTATGAATTCCGACAAACACCCCAGGATGAAACGCCGCACCCTCGATCGATGAGATCGCGCCCGCCCATAAGCCGGGTGCCCCATTTCTCGCAGCCTTTGCCAGAAGTGGCGCCGTTCGAGCACAAAGAACAAATGCACTGCTCGCCAGCACGCCATGTAGAAAATCGCGGCGCGAAACATTCGCGATCGAGATCTTTTCCGCGGCCGTTTTCTTTTCGACAATCTTCTCCAAGGTGCTCATGCCGTCACCTTCGCCGCTTCCTTAATCGCCGACCGGATGCGCTGGTAAGTCCCGCACCGGCAAATGTTCCCCGCCATCACCTCGTCAATGTCATCGTCCGTAGGCTTGGGCCGAGCGGCGAGCAGCGACACCGCCTGCATGATTTGCCCCGGCTGGCAGTAGCCGCACTGCGGCACATTCACCTCGGCCCACGCCTTCTGTACCGCATGCGGACCTTGCGCAGAAATTCCTTCAATAGTCGTGATCTCCAGCCCCGCAACGGTGCTCATCTGTTTCGAACACGACCGGATCGCCTTCCCGTTCTGCAGCACCGTGCACGCCCCGCACAGGCCCATGCCACATCCGAATTTCGTTCCGGTGAGCCCGAGAATGTCGCGCACATACCACAGCAGCGGCATTTCCGGATCGCCGTCGAAAGTCTGGGCGTGTCCGTTCACCTTGAAATGAACCATAAGCCACTTCCTGAATTGTGAGTTGAGAAATTACGACTTATTCTACTGCGCGAGAACGCAGGATGCATCTCGCCCAGCTCATTCGTTCACTTCTCCCAATGAGTCGTGCTGAACTGTTGCGGATCGAAAACCGCAGGCTCAAGTTTCACGTTGGCCTGAATGTCCGTGTAGTCCTCGCTGAACACCAGCTTGTCTTCAGAATGCACTTCCACGCGAGCCGCCACCCACGTTCCCGCCAGCGGCCGGTAATCAGTGAACCGAATGTCATCAAGCTTGCTCGGATCGCCGCGGGACGGTTCGATCACGCGCACGAATAGCAGCGTATCCTTCGTCACCCAAAACTGTTTCGATTTCAGATCACCTTTATCCGCGCCCACCACATAGGCAGGATGCCCCTCCCAAACATCCTCGTGCAGTTTCGACAGATCGTACCCTTCGCCCTGAACTACCTTGATCGTCGTTTCCGGCGCCTGCGCGTAAACGTCAAATCCCAGCACCAGCAGCATATTGACCAGCGGCCGGGTCCCGGCGATCTTGTTGTCTTTCACGATCGTCGCCGTCCCGTCGACCAGCACAAAGCCCTTGCCGTCGCTGGCCGGGCCAATGTCAATGCGCAGCTTCCCCGGCAGCAGCGCCGCCTCATACCACGTTTCGGCCGAACTCGTGCCGTCGGGTTTGTAAGTCGTGCTCTTCTGTGTGAACGTCAGCGTGTGGTACCACGAGCTCTGGTAGCGCTCATGCATCGCGCGCAACAGCGCGTCGCCAGTGCGAATTTCCTCCGCATGGGCCAGCGAGAAAGTCAGCAGTGCGAGCATCACAACAGTGCGCTTGAGATGATTCATAGGATTCGTCCAGGGAATGACTTGTTCATTGATGAAACAGATCGTATCTCATCTCGGGCCGCAAGTGTCAGCGCTTCTTGCTTTCGAGGGACGAGTACTCGATGGATGAGTAACAGAAAGACGAGCAGCACTTGTCAGGAAAGAGGAATACGTTGCGGGCCAGATCAGACTGCAGCGTGCCTTCCTCATAGTACCGCGTGAGGATTCCGTCCCTCCACGCCAGCAAGTCAGGATTCCGGCGCGCAAACTCATCCCAGTCGCCAGCATCCGAACGCGCCATCCGATCCCGAACCAGGAAGAAGTAAGCGTATGTAATCGTCTTTTTCACTCCACGCCGGGACACTTCGTCTGCGTCATTGAAGCATTCTAAGTATCAGGGGATGTCAGTAGTAGAGAGTACTTCCTCTGCGTGATGCTCTTCTGCTACCTAATAGCTAGCCAAGAGCTATTAGACAGAACGGGGTAAAGTGCGGATTCCTACCTAGTGTAAAAAATAATTCTAACCACAAGATGAGAAAGCAGTTCTAGTTGGTGTGAATTAGGACTCTCCATTGCTGGTTAATAAAATGGGTACATGGTCAATTAGACCATCAAAGGAGAAGTACCCAATGTCGAACTCAAGCCGGATTGAAGTTGCTACTCGTCAGCATGTCGGAGCCACCCTCACCAACGAACAGATTGTGGAACTGGTCAAGATCTCAGATCCCAACTGGAAAGGTGGAGTCTACCCCAGTGATTGCGCCTACACCCGGACCACAGAGGGGCTAAAGCCTCGTGGAACGAGTGCCTACGGGGACGGGGTTCTCGAATACCTGGGAGCGAACTCATTCAAAGTCCTCCCGACAGATCAAATCGCACGTCGTCCCCAGTCCCGGAAGCCCGCAGCAGCAGCGGCACCTGCAGCAGAGAAGCCGGCAGCGCCTGCCCCCGTGGAGAAAGAGAAGCAGAAAGGGAAGGGGAAGAAGGCAGCCGGGTCGGCCAGCCAACCACCCGTTGCGACCAAGCAGAAGGCGAGAGACGCCCGTGTCTAGTGGTAGGGGTATCTAAACCCATCCCATCCCAAAAGGGTGGGATTTTTAATGTATGAAGCCTTGAAGCGCTACGCGGCGGCACGCGGCAAGTCCCAGCGGTATAACGGACACCCTCATTATCCAGAGACAATCGAAGTGTCCGGGTGGATTTGGGTGAGTCGTGATAACGCTCGGCCTTGCCACGAGCCGTTGCGTAGCGCTTCAACGCATTCGAGAACTTGTCGAGCGCGTCCAGTGCCGAGTACCGCGAGAGATAAGCAAACGCCAGTCGCACGTGGTCAGCGTGATGAAAAGAATCTTCCGGCAACGCATCCGATTCAAACTGCAAAATGAGTTCCGCTTCGTTCATATCTAAATTCAGTCCGCCCAGAACTGATACGCCGAGGTCACAATGTCGTCGACGGTGGCGTCGTTACGCATCACCAACTTTGGCATAACTGACTGTCCGAACAATCCGCCGAGCGTTCCTGCTCGCGAACAAAATATGCATGGATCTCATGGTAGTTCTTCCCGAATTTTCGAGCGTACTCCAATAGGAACTGCTCGTTCGCCCTCGGCTCAATTCCGCGTCTCCAAATCGACTCAGGAGAAGCCTGCAGGCACAGCAGTTTGCATCCAACCGCAGCCAGACGACGATCGACGTCCACCACGTCGACCCACTTCACAACTCCCGGCCGCACGCAATGCGTAAGGTGCAACGTGTCAACGACCACAAAGCACCACGGTCGCTTGTGTTCCTGAACACTGGCGTGCAGCCACTCCAGCGCGCCGGCAATGCGGTCGAGATGCTGCACATTCTCCGCCACTGTCAAGCCGCGGTCTTCTCGAACCGCCAGCGGACCATAGGTATGCGACTGCGCGAGGTGAACGAGAGATCGAATCTTTCTGGGCGCCGCAGAGTCGACGTGGCGGCGAATCAGCGCGTCGATCAGCGTGGACTTGCCAACCCCCGAAGTGCCTTCGACCAGCAAAGCTTTAAAAGGAGCCAGGTGAGTCATAAGTTCAATTCCGAATCGTCACTTGCCGAGTGCAATGGCAAACGCCGCCGCCGCGTAGATCACCAGATTTCCGATGCCATACATCCCATGCAGCAAGTGGAGAAGAATGCCCATGATGAACACCGCCACCAGCACCCACGCCCCGCGAATCGCCGTCTGCGGAATCAAAAGCAGCACGCACCCCAGGATCTCGCCAAATCCCAGCACCATCCGCACGAAGCCCGGCATGTGAGTGCCGGCGAAGTCATGCGCCGCGCTGGGCAGCACAAACATCACCGCCTCGATCAGGATCACCACGCCAAGGGAATACCGCAAAACGATCATGCCGACGTTGTTTTTCACTGGGCTCATCGCGCTCCTTCTTTGGATTTATCCTTATGGTTTATCGAGAATGTTTCAAAAATCGAGTGTGGGTGGGGCTCGGCTTTAGCCGTGCCGCTCAGGGCCAACAAACATGAGGGCTTTAGCCCCCTGAGGCAACAGCCCCTCTCACCTGTTTCCGGTGAATCAAACACGCTATTGTTCATTGATCGCCGCGCTTACGCGGAGATTTCGCCTTGATCTCCTTCAGCCGATGACTGGCGCTCGAGTCCAGATCCAACTCATAAAACTTCTTCAACTCCCGAATCCGTTCCAGCGACGCCGCACTGAACGGCGTCTTCCCATCAAACGCATGCAGCACAATCCCTTCCAGCACATCGCCCAGCGTCATGTCGTGATACTCGGCGAACGCCTTCAGTACTTTCAGAATGCGTTTCTCAATCCGCACCCCAGTTTGCACCCGCTCCACCAGAAGCTTAGGATCGTCCGTCATGTGTACCAATGTACCACGGTACCAACGCTCGCACAAGTCCCAACCGGTGGGGTGAGTGCTAACACCGCTTGCAACGATTGACTTGCGCTAAGGAATACAATATCGCCGACGGAGGAATTAAATGCGGCTCAATCGAGTGGTTGCAGGTCTGATTCTAGTTCTTGCAGTGTTGCTGGTTGGACAAGCACCGTTCCAGCACGCCTTCGCTCAGGCACAGGTCAATGCAGGCAATCAAGAACCACTCATTCCCGAGGGCCAGAGGAAACCCGCGCCCAATTTCATCCTTACCGATGCCAAGGGAGACGCCGTCAATCTCTCGACCTACAAAGGAAAGATCGTTCTTCTCGATTTCTGGGCGACCTGGTGCGGCGGGTGTAAAACCGAAATTCCATGGTTCATGGAATTCGACGCCAAGTATAAGGATCACGGCCTCGCCGTAATCGGCGTTTCCATGGACGAAGACGGCTGGAAAACGGTCCGCCCCTTTCTAGCTCAGGAAAAGGACCCGGAAACCGGCGGACACATCGCCATGAAGTATCCAGTCGTAATCGGAAGCGACAGTCTCGCGAAGCAATACAACCTCACCAGTATGCCCATGACGCTGTTGATTGACCGCGACGGGCGCATCGCAGTCTCTCACTCGGGCATGGTCGAGAAGGACGATTGGGAGAGCAAAATCCGGTCCTTACTGAACTAGAGCCGAGCGCCCCCGGCGATTCTCAATGAGTGAAACGGCATGGTTCTGCCAGTCATGCGGATGCAACCCATTTTTTTTCGGAGCCGCTGATTTTCGGAGATCGAACGAATGATCAACTTGCCTTGACCTGATTTGGCGAACAGAGGTTCAGCTTTGGCCTCAGCCGGAAATGGAGAAAGCGTTCATCCGTTAAGATAACGGATCGAACCCATGAAAAAGCAACGGAGCCACTACACGCCCGAAGAGAAGGTTGCCATTCTGAGGTGGCGAGTGCTATGGCAATTTATCAATAACTAATCTGCGTCGCTCAATTTCGAGTAGCCTTTAAGGTACAGCCAAATGAGGCCCCTGAACAGGAAACAATAAACCGTCGCATTCGCGGCAATCGTCACCATCAAGACGACAGTGGGACTGTCGACAAGGAACCCGCTAAGCAGGCCGAGGATGATACCCGGCATCAGCCGATACAGTCCAGCTTCACTATGGTGCAACTCCGCGGCATTCTTCGCATGCATGCCCGATACCGTTAACGCTGACGCAAGCAGTATTGAGATTACCCACAGAACTTGATCCCGTCGCGTCAATCGGAGTCTTCTCACTCTGTTAAGCCGCCGAAAGATACTATGGCACATCCGCGCTAGCCTGCGACAAAATCGCCAGGGCCCATCCTCACGACTTGACAGGACGGTGCTGGCCGGCCGCGTTACCGATCAGTGCCTCAATGACTGTCCCATCCACATCCGCAAGTTTTCTAATGTACAGGCATCCCTTTCCGGTCGTGTGTTTTCCGAGTTTGGCCAACAGGGCTTTTGCCTCACCGTGGCCCAACAGGCTGTACAGAACGATGGCGCTCTTACGCGGTGAGAAACTGATAAGAGGCATGTCTCCCTCCCGCCCGCTGTCATATTTGTAGTGACGGCTTCCGAAGCCAATAATGGACGGTCCCCAAAGTTTCGGCTTTTCGCCCGAAGCTCGTTGCATGAGTTGAATCAATTCCTTTGCTTCGGAGCGGCGCGTCGGATCGGCCAGGGCCTCGATGTAAGTACTGACGCTCAAAGTCGTAGCCTTGGTTTTGTTCTCTGGCATTTCGGCCTCCGTTTCAAGACGGAAGGCTAGCACAGCTGTGCGTCCCCATGACGGTCGATGTCGCGAAGATAAGCCGCACCGGAATCGCGAGCAAAGTTCCGCCAACAAACCCAACCCCGCGACGCTCTGTGAGTTTTCCACAGTTCTCCCGAAAATAAACTTCCCATGTGTGACGAACAACCTTGACCGAGCATACAGAAGGCGCACAATCGAACTGTGAGCCCTTGTCAGAACGAATTCGAAGCCAAGGCCGCAGGCCCAATCTGCGCGGCTAACCCCTTGTTCCGCAATATTTTACGCGCAAGCCCTTTTGTTCCAATATTTTGCCCGATCAGCGGCCGATCAGCCCCCGGTAATCCCAAAAGAATCAGTATTTTGCCGCTAGCGACGAAAAAAAATTTAGCGCAGGCCGCGGGCGCTCAGCCCGCAAGTCAAGCGCTCCCAAGGTCATCCGACAGCATTGTTTATAATCTCATTTCCACAGCCAGCACCCAAAGGATCCCCTTGGCACTCGACGATCATATTTACGACCTGCGCCGCGAAAAGCTGAAACAGATCGAAGCCCTCGGCCAGCCCACCTACCGCAGCAAATACGAATTCACCCACACGATCGAGCAGATCTGGGCGCAGTACGACAAACCCGCCGAAGAACTGGAACAGCCACGCGTCAACGTCCGCGTCGCCGGACGTATCATGGCCCTTCGCCTCATGGGCAAGGCCGGCTTCGCTCACCTGCAACAGGACGGCAAGAAATTGCAGATTTACGTCAAGAAGGACGCAGTCGGCGAAAAAGGTTTCGAACTCTACAAACTTCTAGACCTAGGCGACCACATCGGCGTCAGCGGATACCTGTTCCGTACCCGCACCGGCGAACTCTCCGTCCACGTCGAAGAGATCACCTTCCTAAGTAAAGACCTGCTGCCACTGCCCGAAAAATTGCACGGCCTTACCGACGTCGAACTGCGTTACCGCCAGCGCTATGTCGATCTGGTCATGAATCCGGAAGTGCGCGAAGTTTTTCTAAAGCGGACGAAGTTGGTGCAGTCCATGCGCCGCACCCTCGATGCCCACGGCTTCCTCGAAGTCGAGACCCCGATGATGCAACCCATCGCTGGCGGCGCCGTGGCGCGCCCCTTCGTGACCCATCACAACACGCTCGACATGGATCTTTTTCTCCGCATCGCGCCTGAACTTTATCTGAAGCGCCTGGTAGTCGGCGGATTCGATCGCGTCTACGAAATCAACCGCAACTTCCGCAACGAAGGCCTGGGCTGGCGCTGGAACCCGGAGTTCACCATGCTCGAGTTTTACCAGGCCTACACCGACTATCAGGGCGTAATGGATCTGACCCAGGAAATCATTACGCAGGCAGCGAAAGATGTCACAGCCGACGCGGAACATCCCGACGGCGTGACGAAAACCAAGTGGGGCGAGCAGGAGATCGACTGGGCCAACTGGACGCGCATGACCATGCGCGAAGCCATCATCCATTATTGGCCGCAGCAGGCGGGACCGAAGCCCGAGATGAGTGACTTCGCCGGCCCCGGAAAAATCGGCGCTCTTCTCGATCGCGGTATCGCGTCGCTTCAGGCCGTCACCCAGGCGAAGGGCCCTGAGTTCGCGGGCAAGCGAGAGCACCCGCAGCCAACGTTCGAACTGATCCGCAGCGAACTAGACCGAGGGGGCAGCGCCGGCTCAGCGACCGCCGCTCTATTCGAGGCCGTTGCCGAAGAGCACCTCACGCAGCCCACGATCATCCACGAATTCCCCACCGCGATCTCGCCCCTGTCGAAGCAGAAGCCGGACGAGCCCGACTGGACCGAGCGTTTTGAAATCTACGCCGGCCAGATGGAAATCTCCAACGGCTTCAGCGAACTCAACGACCCCGAAGACCAGCGCCAGAGATTCGAAGGCCAACTCAAAGAACGCGAGCGCGGCGACGACGAAGCCCACCAAATGGACGAAGACTACATCCGCGCCCTCTCCTACGGCATGCCGCCCGCGGGAGGCGTCGGCGTAGGCGTCGACCGCCTATGCATGCTGCTAACCGACTCCCACACCATCCGCGACGTAATCCTGTTCCCGCTGCTCCGCCCGGAGAAAACCTCAACGACAGAGGGCACAGACCACGGCGAGAACAAAGACGCGGAGAGCAAAGACGGGGACAGCAAAGACGATGAGCCAAAAAAGTAGCGGCGTCATCCCGACCGGAGCCGCCCTTCAGGCGAAGGGAGGGATCTCCCTCTCACCGCACCCAGCAGCCCAGTACCGTTCAGCTATTAACCCGCCAGTACCCAGCAATGCACTATGAGCGGTGCACCCGAATTCCCATACTTCCCCATCAGTTTCGGGCTCAACACAGGCAGGGCTGCCGTAGTGTCCAGGAAAGCGCCGGACCCTGGGTCGGTGGTGCTTTGCAATTGCCGCAAGCTCACAGCCCCCAAATCCGATTCGCGCCCACGACCAATCCAAACGTTAGAGCTGCGATCAGCACTTCGCCCAGGGCCCCGACCACGAACGGACGCAGCCCTTGCTTCGACATCTGGCGGAAGTTCGTGCGTAGGCCGACGCCTGCGAACGTCAGTAGGAAAGCCCATCTCGACAGGTTGGCCAGCGAGGTAACCTGGTCTTTGCTGAAGGCATGAAAGCTCACGAGCAGCGACATGAGAAGGAATCCCAACACGAATTTGGGAAACTTGTTCCACAAGAAAGCGGCTTTGTTGCCGATGGTGGAAGCTTGTCCACGCTTCGCCCAGTAGATCGCGTAGCCCAACACGACGAAGCCGATCATGGCGTTGCGCGCGGTTTTCGCGAGCACGGCGACTTTGCCGGCGGCATCGGAATAGAGCGCGCCAGTGGCCGTAGCTTCGGCGGTATTATCGACTCCTAAACCCGACCAGAGGCCAAAGACGGTATCGTTCAAGTGCAGGCTGTGGCCGATTAGCGGGAAAGTAAACAGGGCCAGCGCTCCCAGGGCGAGGATGGCGGCAATGGCGAACGTCGAGTCTTCGTCATCCGCGTCAATCGCGCCCTTGGCGGCGATGATAGCGGAGACGCCGCAGATCGACGACCCCACGGCGAGCAGGCTGGTGAGTTTCGGAGTCAAATTGAAGATCCGGCCCAGAGCGTGCATGAGCAGTAAGGACAGCGAAATCTCGATGACCACGAGAGCCAGGCTGATGCCGCCCAGCTTCAGCATGTCGGCCAGTACGAAACGGCAGCCGAGCAGCACGATCCCTACCTTGAGCCAGAACTCGTAAGTGGCGATGCCGGGCTGAAATATTTTGGGTACGGTTAGCAGATTGGAAATGATCAAGCCAATCACGATCGCCCAGAGCACGTACTCAATGTTGGGAAACGTCCAGTGGTGGCTCTTGGCATAGGTATTCAGGAATTTTTCCAGAAACTTTCCCGCGTAGCCGACTGCCCCGAGTAAGAGAATGCCCGGAACGATTCGCAAAACGTTCCACGAAGCCTGAGTGGACCCGACGGGCGGAACCGCAGTAGAAGTTGCCATAACATGCCTCCGAAAATAGTGAAGCCGCTGAGTTCAGAAAATCCGTTCATTCAGAACACATACCCGCGAACCCGAACGACAGAACCGCAACAGCAGAAGACGGACCGCGAGTTACCACGGGACCTTGTTCAGCAGGCCTAGGCGGACAGCGAGCGCGAGTGTCAGAGCCAGAATCACGGCCCAGGTATCGAGCGACAGATTGAAGGTCGTGCGGCGGGAAGATTCTTTGTTGGTCATGGGTGCTCCTCACAGTGAAAAGCTGGTGCATCTGGTGAAACTGTTTAGTGGGCGGAAGCTGGCGCATTGCTTGGTTCCCTGACTCCAGTCTCCCGGGCCGCTGATGTTTTTTGCAACCACGCGCTGGCCAGGCAGTTCGCCAAATCAGCTGCCTGCACGCGTAATTCGGGAACGGCGGTCGTCTCCCACATCATTCCTTTGCGCATCGGGCCCAGGACGAAGATTTGCTGTGACGCTCGCCCCAGGGAATCCACTGCAGCTCCGGACGCCGAGACATCGAGCCCTAGCGCCAGGATATCCTGCCGAACCAAGCCCTGTTCAAAGAGACTGCCCAGGAGTGGGCTGGCGATTTTCCGGCAATCAGTTTCGGGGCCGGAGCAATTGATGACGCGAGCGACCTGCAGACTCTGTATGGCGCCAGCGCAGCGATGGCGAAAAGTTACCTCCGCGGCATCGCCCTGTTCTGAGTAACCCAGCACGCGGCCCGCATGAATCACGACCTGTCCGCTATCGATCATGCGCGAAAAGTTGTCGGCGACGTCCGGCGCAATGCGATGACGATGCACTTCCCAATAGGCACGTGCGTGGCGCAGGAACCGGCGGCGTTCCTGCACAGGCAGCGATTGCCAGATTTCCTGAACGTGCGGACGAAGAGAATCTACAACCGAGCGCCAGTCGGCGCCTGCGGAATGGGCGGCCTTGGCTTGTTCCCGGATCAGACGCATTAGAGCACGCGTGGTTCGAAGAGAATCCTTTCTCCAGAATCTCGGCCATGGTGCCGACGGACCATGCGGCTGGGGGAGTAGACCATGCCGGGAGAGGACGTGAATCTTCCCGTGGAATCCACTCGTACGAAGGGCCAAAGCGATATCAACGCTGGTTAGGCCGGAACCGATCAGCAAAACAGAATCGTTGTCCGACAATCCGGTCAATGCCTCGCGAGACCAGGCGAATCGTTTGTAGCGCGGCGACTCTTCCGCCAATCCAGGGATGCCGAGATTGCCCGGTGGAAAATTCCCCAGGGCGAGCACGACCGTTCGCGTCAGCAGAGTGGACCCATGGCCGAGCCGAATGGCGAACTCGTCGCCTTCGCGCTTTAACCAAACGGCTTCGTCGCGAATCCACGCAAGATCCGCGTGATCTGTATTCCGGCTGTCGTGATTCTGACTTTTGTGATTCTGGCTTTCGTGCAGCAGAGAGTGCAGGTAGCGACCATAGAGAGGGCGTGGCAAGAAACAGTGATGATGAATCGCAGCTTCGTGGTTCTGTCTTGCCCACTTGAAGAAGTGATCAGGCTCCTCGGGAAACGCGCTCATGTCCTTTGCGGGAACGTTCAGCAAATGGCACTCATGTTCGGTTCCGTACGCCAGACCGCGGGCAGGAAGTGAGTTCTTGTCGATGACGGCGATCGATAGACCCGGAGCGCGACGCAACAACTGCGCCGCCAGAACAGTTCCGCTGAACCCGCCTCCGACAATGACGACGCTCTTGTGCACAAACTTCATGGGTTCCATTTTTCACGACCTGACTTTTGGCTCGGCCTTGCCACGATTTGGTTTGAGGCGCAATGGGGGAACCGGGTCTAGAAAAAGTTCGACCGCCAACCCGGCGATGCGCCTGCTTTGGTTAACATCGCCGGCCTGGAAAAGGAGAGTGGCCAAAACCAGGCCGGCGACGATTCTGAAGGGAAGGCGCCCCTCAGAAGTTTGAAAAGGCGTTGAACCTGCCCCCGTTGAAATCTGGATGGCCCCGCGCCCGCATTGGCGCGGGACCATCCTGAGATTTACGGCGGCTTACGGCAAGTAGTAACGGAACGACGTGAAGATCATGTTGTCGATTCCGTGTGGTTCGCCACCTGTACCGGACCAGGCATTGCGAGTCACATAGGCGTAGTCGGCGCCGAATCGGAAACTTCCTTTCGGGCCGTTGTAAAACTTGTACCAAAATCCGCCGGTTCCCTCGATCACGGCACGCGTGTCAGCGGTGCAATTGGCGAGAGTGCCCGGAGCGAATCCACCGGAGCCGGGAACGGCTTCGGTGAAGCAACCGGAATTGTTGAATGCAGGAGCGCCGTAACCGACCACCGCGCCCGCGCCAGCCTTGCCCAACGGATCGAAGCTGGCCGTACGGCCGGCATACTCAACACCGCCGTATCCGTCGAAGTCTAGCTTCTTGGTGAGGTGAATCTCGAGCGTGGTTAAGCCCATAAGATTCTTGACGAGATGCAACGAGCCATCGCCGTTAATGGAAACGTCGGGGAGGCCACCGGGCCCGTAGCGCCCGACTCCGCTGCCACCGAAACCTTTGACGCCGATGGTGACGCGCTTGGCGATGTCAAAGCGCGCGCTTGCGCCGATGCCGCCGCCCTCTTTGGAAGCGTTGAATGCTCCCGTCGCCGTACCTCCGTCGGCCAGAGACGGGCAGGACGGGCCCACCGTCGTAATCACCGGGGGTGTGCCAGCGGTTACGGTCTCCGCGCAGGGAAATATGCGGCCGGTGAAGCGATCAGCGATACCGAAGACTTCGTAGTGTCCGAAACCAGGATCAAAAGCAATCTTGGCAATGATGTCGGGCGACGGGTTGAAGGAATAGTTGGCGGTGGTGTTGTAGCTGTTGCTGGCTCCGGCTTCTCCCACCAGGAAGTTGGATGCGTTGCCATGCGTGGTGAGAGTGGCCTGTGGATTTTCAATGGCGAATGCGACCGCTACTTTATCGCCAAGCTTCTGGGTCACGCGTAGCCCATACTGACGCGCGAACACAAAACCTACGTTGTACGACGGATCGATGACCTTGGGGCGAGCGTCGTTGGTTTTGCCGAGATCATCGTCAAGGGCAATGCCGCGGCCGTTTTCGGTGACCAGGCTCCACATCTGGCCGGCCGACAGAGTCAGCCCGTTAGTAAACTTTACTTGCCCCCAGAACTGGCGAAGGCGGAGCGTGTAGCTGTTGGTCTGGTTGGAGTTGGAGGTAACGCCGGCAGACAGAAAGTCGGCTGAGACGTAGCTGGAAAGGTCGACGTTACCGACGCGGCCATCGACGAAGGCACTGATTTTCGACTGCCGGCCGGTGCCGAAGAATTCCGGAATCTGGCTCTGGGACGCACCGGGCATGGTCAGAGAGTTGTAGGGCGTCGATACGTCTGCGGCCAGTGCGCGCGAACGGCGAATGAAAGCGCCTTCCGCGTATCCCCCGGGAGTGATGTTGATGCCGCGAAAGTGGATGGTCGTCGTACTTTCCATCTGCTTGTTGAAGGTCTGGGGTGCGTCGTCGGAGCCGGGAGCCTGGCTGGGAGCGGCATCTTGCTGGAGAGGAGTGATGGCGTTGCCGCTGTCAATTCCCAGGGATGCGACCTGTTTTGGCGCATTCCCGGGAGCTTTCTCGGTAGCATTGATTGCGCCTTGCTGCGCTTCCAGCAGAGCCTGTTGTCGCTGCAGTTGTTGCGTGAGTTGTTGGATCTGGAGTTGCTGGGCGGCCAGGGCATCTTTCAGAGCCTGAACATCAGCGGCGGTGACGGGCGGCGGGGTTGCCGGGGCCGCAGCGGTTGCGGGAGATGAGCTGGCGGGCGCCATGTTCGACGCGGTCTGAGTTTGTGCCCAGGCGCCAGCGGCCAGTGCCGCCAGCGTAAGAGCCGTGAGAACCAGGTTCTGGTTGACTTTCATGGAAGTAACGTTCCTCTCCTTATTTTTCGAGCTCGGCACTTTGCGATTCAAATTCGCGCCAGCTCCAGTGTTAACATCATGTAGATAAACATAGTAGACATACTAGCGAAAGCTCACCGATTTTTTATTCCATCGACATTAATTCTTGGGATTTACGAAAAATCCGCTCGATCGTTCCCGGAAGGCAGGCGTGAAGCCTGTCTCGTTCCGGAAGACATCCGGTACACCTGCCAGCCTTACTCGCCCTTCTGGCCTCCCACGACCATGGGCAGGATGCTCGCGCCGTCTTTCTTCTGGCCCTTCTGACGCTTGGTGGTCTTGCCGCCTCGCGGAGCGTCATGTGCGATCAAGTCTGCCAGACTGGTGTGGTCGAGGATGCGCGCGGCCGCATCGCGAACGTCCAGGAAGACCTGGTAGAGGGCGCGGTGCGGAAGATCCCGATCAATCAGTTCTCGCAAGTGCTCAGCATCGCCGAAGGGCGCCAGCGGACCATCAATCAGGCGAATGATCTCGCTCAGATGAATCTCGGTTGGCTCGCGGCGCAACTGGTAGCCCCCCTTTGCTCCGCGCACGCTTTCTACCATGCGTGCGTTCTTGAGTTCGAGCAGGATCAACTCCAGAAATTTTTCCGGCAGCGTCTCTTCGTAGGCGATGTCGCGGATCTTGATGGCGCCCTGGTGATGATGACGGGCGAGCATCATCATGGCCTGCAGGGCATAGAGTCCTTTTTGCGAGATTTTCATAAGGAGACCTTCTCGAAACTCAATTGAACTAATAGACTTTATCGAAATGAGGGAGAATGCAATCCGAATTCCATCGGGAGGACGGTGAAGTCCGTATTTGGATTAGTGAAATCAATGAGTTAGCGACTGCTCGCCGCGAGCGACCGAAAGGCGATGTGCACGACATTGCAGTTTCGGAGAAGAGGAAGTGCCGCTCCAATCGAAATCGGGGTTCGAATCGACGTTCCGGAAGGCGCTCAGGCAGAAACCCGCAAGACCAGCACCGTGATATTGTCCGGGCCCCCGCGCTCGAGCGCCATGGTGACCATCTTCTGACAAGCTTCCGTGGGAGGGTTGGCTCGCACGACCTGGCCGAGTTCGGCGTCGCCGACCAGACCCCAGAGCCCATCGCTGCAAAGCAGGAGCGCGTCGCCCTGCTCCAGTGCAACCGGATGCTCCGGCACGTGCGGCGTAACCTCTCGGCCAGAACCGAGAGCGGCGGTAAGAATATGACGCTGCGGGTGCGTTTCCGCATCCTCGGAACGAACAATCCCGCTTTCAACGAGACGGCCGACATAAGAATGATCGCGGGTCAGACGCGTGATGGTCTCGCCGCGTATCAAGTAAAGGCGGCTATCCCCGACGTGCGCGAAATGCAGTTGGTGTTCAATGATCGAGACCGCGGTACAGGTGGTACCCATTCCATAAAACTGCGGGTGCTCCGTGGCGAAACGTTGAATATTCAGGTGCGCTGTTGCGAAAGCCTCTTCCAGCGTTTCTTGCGCGCCCGCGCCGAACGCGTTGTCGTAGATGCTGCGCACCGTCTCAACCGCGAGCCGGCTAGCTTCCTGCCCGCCTTCGTAACCGCCCATGCCGTCGGCCACGACCGCCAGGCGGCCTTTGCGCCGAAAGTCTTCGTCGGAGGTTGGCTCCCAATAGAGAAAGGAATCCTCGTTATCGGCACGCTGGCGTCCGACGTCGGTCAGGCTCGCCGCTTCGATTCCGGGCTTTGGAGTTGTTGCGTCAACGGACATAGTCAACGGGTGTAGACGAGGCCGAGCTGGTTTGCTGGAACTCTCGTGCGATGAACCGGCTTGCGACTGAGTTGTCGGGCCCGATTCTGCGCAAGCGAAAGACAGCCTTGAACCCCGGTCATTATAAGGGAAGCCCGCTGCTTTCATCTTTCCTCACGGATCCATTTCTTCGCGGCCGTCGGAGTTGGTTAGGGTATCACTTCCGGCTGGCCAATCCAGCCAGCGAGTTCACTTTGTTCGGAAACGCGAAAAAGCGGCAGGGAGTGCGATCATTTTCTGCCTGCTGGTGTCCGCTCATGAAAGACTGGAACAGACAAGAGTTGAGTGGGGGCCTGAGAAGCTTCATGCGAAGGATAGAGATACTGGTGGTGACGAGTCTGCTGCTGACGGCGCCCCTGCTGGGGCAGGCGAAGCGGCTGTGGGTGCTGCGCGCGCCCGGTGAGATGGTCGAATACGATCCAGCGACTTTTGCTGTAAAGCAAACGGTGAAGGTTCCGGTTTCCGCGGTGCAATCGCCCGCAGCGATTTCGGTTAACCGTCTCGGACAGATTCTTTACGAATCTTCAGTGTCGCTGCCGCTGACAGAAGAAGATGCCGCTGCTCCGCACAAGGTGTGGATTTGGGACGGGCACAACGCGGCCACCATTGATCAGGGCGTGAACCGCGAAGTCAGCACCACAGGTTCGAATCAGGCCATCACCGAGGCGGCTCCAGTGGCGTATCTTTCCGCCGACGGCGCACATCTGTTTTGGTTTGCGAATCAGGCGCACCGCTTGCAGCGCGAAGAAGTGGATCTTTCGACCATCACTACCTGGCAAGCCTGGCGCACTGATCTGCACGGCGGCGTGCGCGAAGATCTTGCGGCCGCGAAATTTTCCGACTGCCGCTGTCCGACGGGAACGTGTGAAGAAAGTTGTCCGTATGCGGTGTTTTGGCTACCCGAAACTGGCGTCGGGAAGTTTTTGCTCATGACTCAGTTCGTCACAGGACAGACGTCGCCCGTCTACAAGGCCACAATCCGTTATCAGGAAGACGCTGGAAAATGGACAGCGGATGCGCTGGCGGAGCCTTTGCAGCGAGTGCTGGACGCCGCGTCCGATGGCAACACGATCGTCGAGGCAATTCCCGACACCGGCTGCTGCGGCTGGTCGAATCAGAGTGACGATCAGACGCTGGTGCTGGGCAACGAGAAAAAGCTCACTGTTTTTGACGAACTCGCGACTTACAAAAATCCTGACTACGATGTGAGTTTCTACACTTCGAATGCGCGTCTGTCGCCTCAGTCAGCGCTCGTGGCGATGACTCTCGTTTCAACGGCGGAATCCAACAAGCCGATCCAACTCGCTGAACAAGGGCAGGCGAGTCCCGAGGAATCGCAGCGCATTCGTAAAGCGCTGACCGAACTACCGGCCGTGGAAGTGAGAAGTGTCGAAGACACGCCGCGGCGGGTTGCGTTTCTGCCGCATGCAATTTTGGTGGGATGGATCAGCGAGAAGGAAATTCTGATTGTTGAAGATCATCTGCTCGCGGCTTACAACGTAGACACCGGCGCGCGGCGGAAGTCGGGCGTACGGGTCGAGGACGCGGCGCAAGTTTTTCTGCGGTGAACAGAGAGCCAGGACATCTAGGGCCGGAGTCACTCGCACATAAAGAGGCGAGACGCGACTTTGACGACCTTGCGTTTACTCCTCAAGTTATCTCGGCACGTATTTTTCTCCGCGCTGTCCGAAGAAGATGTGACCAAACTCTTCGTGGTCGCCTCCCGGATGGTAGTGTCGGAAGTAAACACCCATTCGACCAGTTGGCGAGGGTTGGCGTGGATGGTGGGGGGCCTCTTGTACGGGTTTGCCGGGAGTTGTCTGCACTGCGAGCTTATAAGCGTCGTCGTCAGCAACCGTGTAAACATCTTTGCCAGCCTTGACCTGTTGCAACGCTGACTCCTTCGTAATTTGTGGTCCGATTTCAATGCCCGCCTTCGTTTCGAGGGGCTGCCCAGGCCGTGAAACTATTCTTTCTGCGTGAAACTCGTAAAACGCTCCTCGCATTGCATCCACGGTGCACCTCCATGTTGCGGGTGGAATTTTATCATCAGTCTGAGTGGTCGCTTAAGGGCGGCCTTCTTGGCCCGCAAACTAAGAGCCCGCAGTGTACGGCTTCCTCTGACTGCTGCTGTAGATCATCCAGCCGAGAAGATTCGCGCCGACCACAACCGCTGCGATTTTCAGCGAATAGCGCCACGAACTAGCGACGTTGATGATTGGAAAGATCGATAGCGCCACGAATAGCAAGGTCACAAGAAATCCCGAGGCCGCGGCCAGGCGTAGTCCGAGGCGCGGACGGATTCCGCTGACCTTCGGCGCGAGCAGGGGAATTGCGAACAGTGCCAGATACGCGATGCCATAAAAAGTGAAACCCCAGGTCAGCAGAAGTTCGTAGGCCTCTTGCTCGCCGACGCCGATCAGGGCGGCGATGCTGGCAGCGAGGGTTGCGCCTCCTAGAAAAAGAATCGAGTTCACGGGCGTTTTGTAACGCGCGTGGAGACGCGAGAACCATGAGGGCAGCAGATGGTCCCAGCCGGCGGCCATGGGCAAACGCGCGCTGCCGCTGAAATACAGGCTGAAGGTCGAAAGATAATTGGCCAGCAGCAGAAAGATCGCCACAGGAACCATGACAGCACCGAAGTTTCCGAAACCGCGTCGCAGCGCCTGCGGAATCGGACCGATCACATCGACGGCATCGGGAGAAACATAGACCAGAATCGCGCTCGTCGTGAAGATATAAATCAGAGCGATGGCCGGCGCGGTAATCAGGATGGATCGTCCGACGTTGCGTGCTGGGTTGCGCGACTCTCCGGCGAAGATGGCGACGTATTCAAAGCCGCTGAGTGCGCCAAACGTCATCTTGCTGAAGACGCTGAGCGTAAACACTGTAAGTGGGGGCGCCACCAGCCGCAGCGGATGAAATGCCGGAGCGCCGTGCCAGGCGTTGACGACCGGAAGCCCTACAAGAACGGCGACAGTAATGAGCACGGCAATACTGCCTGCGTTATTGAACCACTTACCAACCCCAAACCCGATGCTGGCCAGCAGCATTTGCAGGGCGATCAAAACTACTGACGCCACCAGCACGGCCCATTTGTTGTCGGCCATCCAACCGAGCGAAGGAACCGCGTAAGCCAGAAACGTGCTCGTCACCAAGCCGATGACGGCGACGTAGAGCATGATGAAGAGCCACAGATTCCATGCGACCAGAAAGCCGATCTGATCTCCAAAGGCCAAGCGCGCCCATTCGTAGAGGCCACCTTCGAGCGGCATCAGTCGATTGAGATGCGCGACGATCAGCGCCAGCGGAATGAAGAACAGCAGCATCGCGGCGAGCCACAGCATAACGTGAGCTGGGCCAGCCTTGACCGCTGTGCCGAAAAAGTCAGGGACGATGACGAGCAGAATTTGAGCGAGGATCAGGTCGAGCAAGCCGAGCTCCCGCCGCAGGCCCGCGCTGTGGGACAGGACCGCGGCCTCTGCGGTTTCGAGCGACGGATTATTTTCGGTCGTCACGATGTGGCTTCAGCAGCAGGTCCTGGTAGTCAAAGCTGAAGTCGGCTAGCGGAGAGACCGCGGCCATTCTGGCGCTGTCGATCGTTCCATCCGGGTTCAGAGCGAAAGTCACGAACGCGTCTTCGATGGTGCGATCGCGCCAGTGTGCCTTGAAGGTGTCGTGCTGCCAAGGCTGCAGGTCGCCAATCATGCTGGGGGTGTGATCGAAGGTTATGACCAGCGCGTTGTCGACCATCCGGATAGTAACTGGCCCGTACCACGCATCGCTATAAACACCTGCATATTTCTCCAGCGGGAGGGAAGGCTTGGAGTCGGCGGCGCGAGCGGCTTCCGCCTTCTTCACACTTTCCGCAGCGTCTTTTTCCTGTCTATCCTCCACCGTCTTGTATGCGGTGATCCAGTCGGTTGGCGGCAAATGAAAGTAGTGGTCGAGTACGTGATAGAGGATGGAATCGAACGCGCCGTCTTCTTCGGCATTGGTCAATACGACGACTCCGAGATTTTCTTCGGGCACGAGCATGACGCGCGAGACGAATCCGGCAACGCCGCCGGTGTGGCCGACAAGTTTGCGGCCGTGATAATCACGCAATCCCCAGCCTAGGGCATAATCGGCGAAGTTAGCCTTCAGGCCGGCAAGCGGAGCCGGCGGATCGCCGATGGGAAGAATGGTTTGCGGCGACCACATTTCTTTCGACCGTTCCTCGCTGAACAGTCGGCCTTCGCGATCTGTGAACTTTCCGCGATTCAGCTGCAACTGCACCCACTTTGCCATGTCGGCTGCGCACGAATTGATCGCTCCAGCCGGGCCGGCGTTGTCCAGTACTTCGAAGTGGATCACTTGCAACGTGTCTTGCATGCGCGAATGCGGAAACGCAACATTGTCGCCGGGCTTGATCGCGGAATTGCTGACGTTAGAGTGATTCATCCCCAGAGGCGCGAAAATCCGCTGGCGAATGTAGTCGTCCCACGACACTCCGGTCACGGCGGGGATAATCTGCCCCGCCGTCATGTAGAGCAGGTTGTCGTAGGCGTAGTGGCTGCGGAAACTCGAAGCCGGCTTCATGAAGCGCAGTTTGTAAATGACTTCTTCGCGCGTGTAAGTGGTGTGCGGCCAGAAAAGCAGATCGCCTTCGCCGAGCCCCATGCCGCTGCGATGAGTCAGCAGATCGCGGATGGTCATCTCGTGCGAAACATAAGGGTCGTACATGACGAAGCCGGGCAGTCGCTGATAAACCGGATCGTCCCAGGAGAGCTTGCTTTCGTCGACCAGAGTTGCGAGCGCAGCAGTGGTAAACGCCTTCGTGTTCGACCCGATGCCGAACATGGTGAACTCATCGACCGGCGTGGGATCGCCCAGTTTGCGCACCCCGTAGCCTTTGGCGACAACAATCTTCCCGTCCTTCACGATCGCCACCGCCATGCCGGGCACGTCGAAAGTTTTCATCGAAGAGGCGACGTAGGCGTCGAGGTCAGCGGGCGGAGTCGTCGAAGCGGGCGTCTGCGCACAGGCAGCACTCACCAGAGCCACCGCGATGCTGATGATCGTGAATCGTCTTGAAGAAGTGTTGCGCATGGATCTCCTCGGCGCGAATGCAGGGTGCGAAAATTACGACGCGGAGATTAGAACACAGATTATATGGGCGGCGTCTTTCCTCTTCGCGCAGCCCGCTGTACAAAGCTACACGCTTCGTATACAAAGTCTGAAAGCACGTTGTGGCGCGGCGTTTCGGGGGCCAAGGTTCTTGTATTTCAAGCCGAAAACATTAGACGAGGCGGTCTCTCTCCTGGCTTCTCCTGGCGGGCAGATTCTGGCGGGCGGAACCGATTTCTATCCGGCGTTGGGCGAGCGGTTGCCTCGGGGCACCGTGGTCGACATTACGGCGCTGGGCGAGATTCGTGGAATCTCAACCGAGCGCGAGCATGTCCGTATCGGAGGTCTCACGACCTGGAGCGAAATTATTCGCGCTCCGTTGCCGCGCGGGTTTGACGCTCTCAAGGCTGCGGCGGGAGAAGTTGGATCGGTGCAGATTCAGAACCGCGGCACCGTGGCCGGCAACTTGTGCAACGCATCTCCGGCGGCGGACGGCGTCCCTCCGTTGCTTGCACTGGATGCAGAAGTAGAACTGGCCTGTGCGGCGGGAAAGCGACGCTTGCCCCTTGCACAATTTCTCGCGGGCAATCGCAAGACGTCGCGGCGGGCGGACGAGATCTTGTCGGCGGTGCTGGTCCCACGGCGAATGGAACATTCGGCGTCCGCGTTTCTAAAGTTGGGCGCGCGCCGCTATCTTGTGATTTCCATTTCGATGGTGGCGGCCGTGCTCCAGGCGGACGACGACGGCCGCGTGGTCGAAGTGCACATTGCAGTCGGATCTTGTTCTGCGACTGCGCAGCGCTTGCATGCATTGGAGAAACATCTGGTCGGCTTGCCGACGGAACCGGGACTTGGCGCGAATGTCAAAGCCGAGCATCTCAATTCTTTGTCTCCGATCGACGATGTGCGCGCCACAGCTGACTACCGGCGCGATGCGTCGCTCACTCTGGTGCAGCGCGCGCTCGAAGCCTGCGTGGGGAGCTGCTGAGTGGAGACACTCGAAAAACTTCCAGAGGCTGGAACGGGGTTGATCTCGTTCTTCGTGAACGGACGCGCCGTCGAGGTAAGTGCGCCCGGTGAGCGGCGACTCTCCCGCGTGTTGCGAGACGATCTCGGACTGACGGGAACCAAAGTCGGATGTGACGCGGGCGACTGCGGAGCCTGCACGGTATTACTTAACGGAGACCCGGTGTGCGCTTGCCTGGTTGCCGCGGGGCAAGTTGCGGGATATGAAATCACCACCGTGGAGGGCTTGGCCGCGCGTCCGCCGCTGCACGGCCGCCTGCAGCAATCTTTTCTTCTGCATGGCGCGGCGCAATGCGGAGCGTGTACTCCTGGAATGCTGGTGGCTGCGACGGCCTTGCTTGAGAAGAACTCATCGCCGAGCGAAGGCGAAGTGTTGGATGCGATCGGCGGCGTGCTTTGCCGCTGCACCGGATATCGAAAGATTATCCACGCAATCATGGGCGCCGGGGCCCACGCGGCCTGGCAGGCGCAGCCTGCAGCGGGCGCGGCCGTGGGCTCGCGTCTGGTGCGACTCGACGGCAAGAAAAAGGTCGATGGTACGGAGATTTTTGGCGCCGACGAAACTCCCGCCGGAGCGTTGGGCCTATGCGTGATTCGGTGCCCACATCACCGGGCGCGTTTTCAACTCGGAGATCTGAATCAATTCGTCGCGGCTCATCCGGGCGTGATCCTCATTCTCACGGCGGAGGATGTCCCGGGCATCGATTGCTATGGTGTGATTCCAAGATTTGCCGATCAGCCGGTTTTTGCTCATCGCGAAGCGCGATTCCGAGGAGAAGCGATTGCGGCCGTCATCGGCGAGATGGCCGCCCTGGAAGTACTTGATCTGGCTGAATTCCCCGTCCAATGGGAAGAATTGCCTGCTCTAAAAACCATCGATGATGCGCTGGCAGCGGATGCCCCTCGGATTCACGACCATCGCGAAGAAAACGTTCTTGTCCGCGGCCGCGTAGTCCGCGGCGACGTAGAAGAGGCTCTCGCTGCGTCCGACTTCGTCGTCGAGGGCGAATATGAGACGGGATTCGTCGAGCATGCTTACATCGAGCCGGAGGCCGGGTTCGCGCGGCGTGTAGGCGATCGCATCGAAATTCAAGCTTGCACGCAGTCTCCGTACATGGACCGCGCCGACATCGCGAAGATTCTCGGAATTCGCCCAGAGAACGTGCGCATTATTCCTACCGCGGTCGGCGGAGGGTTCGGATCCAAGCTCGATCTCTCGGTGCAGCCATTCGTCGCGCTGGCCGCGTGGAAGTCGGGGCGGGTGGTGCGGATGGTGTACTCGCGGACTGAATCGATGGCCTCGACCACGAAGCGGCATCCGGCGCGCATGCGGCTTCGTGCCGGCGCGACGCGCGACGGAAAATTAACAGCTCTTGATTTCGCTGCCGACTTCAACACCGGGGCGTATTCCTCGTGGGGGCCAACTGTTGCGGGGCGGGTGCCGGTACACGCGTCGGGTCCGTATCGTGTTCCGAACTATCGCGCTTTGACACGCGCAGTGCATACCAACATTGTTCCAGCGGGGGCGTTTCGTGGATTCGGTGTGCCCCAGGCGGCGATCGCACAAGAGCAGCTTTACGACGATCTGGCCGACCGTGCTGGCATGGACCGGTTGGAGTTTCGCATTCTGAACGCGCTGGACAACGACACACCGACGGTCACGGGGCAAGTGCTCGGCGAGGGGGTCGGCATTCGCGCTTGCTTCGAGGCCTTGCGCCCGAAATGGCAGACCGCGCGGGCCGAAGCGGCAATATTCAACGCGAATCCGGGTGGCTCCTTGCGTCGCGGAGTTGGTGTGGCCGGCATGTGGTACGGTTGCGGCAATACTTCGCTGCCGAATCCGTCGACCGTGCGTGTGGGATTGAAGCGCGATGCCCGCATCGCCCTTCATCAGGGCGCGGTCGATATCGGTCAGGGATCGAATACGATCGTCACTCAGATTTGCGCCGACGCGCTCGTCGCGCCGGTCGCGCAATTCGACCTGGTTTCAGGAGACACGGACATCACTCCCGACTGTGGCAAGACTTCCGCATCGCGACAGACTTTCGTGACTGGCAAAGCGGCTCACATGGCGGGAGCACAATTGCGCCGGGCCATTTTGAAACTGGCTGGCGCGTGCGATTGCGCGGCCATCGAGTTTTGCGACGACGCAGTAACTGTTGTGGAAAATGGAAAACGTACAACCCTACCTCTGAAAGAACTGCCGCTCGACGCGCACGGGTACGTGATCACTTCCGAGGCGACATTCGATCCTCCCACCAGTCCCCTCGACGAAAATGGTCAGGGAAATCCGTATGCGGTCTTCGGATTCGGCGCCCATATGGCGGAGATCGAAGTCGACATCGCTCTCGGCACGGTGCGCGTTGTGAAGGTGATCACGGCACACGATGTTGGCCGCGCCATCAATCCCACGCTGATTGAAGGACAGATCGAAGGTGGCGTTGCGCAGGGCCTGGGTATGGCCTTAATGGAAGAATTCTTTCCCGGGAAAGGCGAAAATCTGCATGACTACCTCATTCCCTCGGCTGGCGATATTCCTCCCATCGAATCGATCTTGATTGAAAATCCGTCTTCGATCGGGCCGTTCGGCGCGAAGGGCATTGGCGAGCAGGCTGTGATTCCTACCGCTCCCGCAATTCTGAACGCGATTCACGACGCGATCGGCGTCCGCATCCACAAGATTCCCGCCACCCCGGACCGAGTACGCGCGGCGATTCTCGCAAAGGGCGTTTCTGCGATTGTCAAAGGAGATGCCCGTGGTTGACGACGCCATCCGTTGCGATGCCTGTCCCGTGCTCTGCTACATCAAGCCCGGGCGCACGGGATCGTGTGACCGTTACGGCAATCACGAGGGCAAACTGGTGCGGCTCGATCCGCACGTGGTACTTGATCGCGCGCTGGAGCGGGGAGATTCCGTCGTGCCGTTTCTCGAGCGTGGCCGAGATTGGGACGGAACGCTGATTCATCCGAGCGCGGGGAGCGAGGAAACGTTTGTCACGGCGATTGGCGCGGGCACGACTTATCCCGACTACAAGCCCGCGCCCTTCATCATCTCGTCGCAGGTGGAAGGCGTCGACATGGTCACGGTGGTGACCGAGGGAATTTTCAGCTACTGCGGCGTCAAGGTGAAGATCGACACCGACCGCCATCTGGGCGCGGAGTGCAGCACAGTTCGCGCACAAGGCGAAGCCGTCGGCCACGTCACCACCAGTGAATACGGGTCGCAAATGCTGGCGCTCGGCGGCGTGCGTCACTTGACCGGAGGCAGCCGTCGCGAAGGCGCGGCCACTTGCGACGCGCTGCTGGCCTTGTGCAACGGCAAAGCGGTGGATCTCGACATTGAAGATGGCGCGAACATCGTAGTGCAGGCGGGCCAGCCTCCCATCGTCGATGGTGCGCAGGAAGAACGGATGCGGGTGGGCTGCGGCTCGGCAACGATTGGCATGTTTGCAAAACAGTGGTTCGGCAAAGTCGACGAAGTTGTCGTAGTCGACGATCACATCACCGGTGTGCTGTCCGAGCATCAGGCCGGTAAACTTCTCGGCGTTGCCGAGACCGGAATCAAATTGAAGGGCAGGCGGTCGACGCCGGGAAGATATTTTCAGGTCGCTGAGCCCGGAACGTCTTGGGGTGGAACCGATATCAGTGATCCGCTTTCGATTCTCGGAAAGTTCAACGCGAAGAAAAGTTGGCCCGGGTTGCGGTTGCTAATGGTAAGCACAACCGGCGAGCATTATGCCTATTTTGAGTTGGACGAAGATCTCAAACCGCAAGAAAAAGAACTGCCCGCGAACCTGCGCGAATCGGTCGCGCGCATCAGAGAAAACTGCGAGCCCGCGCTGTGTACAGTCTTGTTTATGGGCGGTGCAGGGGGATCGTTGCGGGCGGGAGTGACCGAGAATCCGGTGAAGCTGACGCATTCGGTGCGGGATTCGCTGACGCGTGTGACTTGCGGAGGTGCTCCCGTCTATGTGTGGCCGGGCGGTGGTATCACCTTCATGGCCGACGTAACCCGCATGCCGCAAAATGCTTTTGGATACGTGCCGACCCCGGCGCTGGTCGCTCCCATTGAATTTACGCTGCGGCTGGCAGATTATTCTGCGTTAGGCGGTTATATGGAGCATATCCGTCCGCTCAGTTCAGTTGTTGCGCAAGATCAAGGCCGCCGTCGATTGGCCGCGCGCGCAGATAATCCGTGGCCCCTGGAATCCGGAGCGAAGTCAGTGAAGGCAGCGAAAGCGAGAAAGCGATGAATCAACGAGCACAGATTCAGATGCTGCCCGACCAACGCCGGCTCCATCTTCACGACGGGCCGATCGACTTGATCGTCGAGGCGTTTGGTGCTCCGGTTGAAATCAAAGCGGCGTATCGGGGTGCGGCGGCGCGATTCGTAACCGTGCTCGACGAGTTGTGCAGCGAGCTGTTGACGCTGCGCCGGGCGTGGGCGTTGGAGGCAGAGTGGCCGTCCGGAGCGGTCGCACGCAGAATGGTGGCCGCCGTCAGTCCTTATGCGGGGCAGTATTTCATCACTCCCATGGCGACCGTGGCCGGAGCGGTCGCCGAAGAGATTCTGGCCGCAATGGTTGCGGCGGCCGAACTTTCTCGCGCTTACGTGAACGACGGTGGAGACATTGCGCTGCATTTGAGCGAAGCCGAGAATTTTGTGGTCGGGATGGTTGAGCGGCCCGATCGGTTGTCGGGTTCGTTGCTAGGCACATCGACCGTGCACTGGTCCGATCCCGTGCGGGGCATCGCGACCAGCGGATGGCGGGGCCGCAGTTTTTCTTTCGGCATCGCCGACGCGGTGACAGTGCTCGCCGACCGCGCAGCAGCCGCAGACGCTGCGGCCACGATCATCGCCAATGCGGTCGACCTGCTCGGACATCCATCCGTGGTGCGCGTTCCAGCCTGCGAACTTGCACCCGACAGCGATCTCCGTGATCGCCGTGTGACGCAGGCGGTAGGTGCGATCACGCACGAGGAAGCGAATCTGGCTCTACAAGCCGGAACCCGCACAGCAGAACTTTTGTTGAGAATGGGATTGATCCGCTCGTCTGCCCTCAGCCTGCAGGGGGAGACACGCATTGTGGGGGACCTGAGACGGTCGCAATCGATCGCGGCCGCTGTCAGCGAAAGGGGCCCGGTGCATGCCTGAGGTAGTGGTCCGTAAGAGAATTATCTGCGTCGAAGAAATTTTTCACGAAGGAGGACCCGTCACGGAAAGGCCGCTACGACGCGCCGCCGCTCTTGCAGTAATTCGGAATCCATTTGCCGGGGCATACGTCGCCAGCATCGAGGGCTTTATGGAAGACTTGAAGCCGCTTGGCCTGGAGATGGCGCGCCGGTTGATCGCGGCGCTGGCGGGCGATGCGAAGGTCGTCGAAGGCTATGGCAAAGGCGCGATTGTCGGAGCCGCGGGCGAACTCGAGCACGGAGCCCTGTGGCACGTTCCGGGAGGCTACGCGATGCGTGAAGTGTTGGGTGGGGCGAAGGCGATTGTGGCTTCGACCAAAAAAGTTGGCGGACCTGGTACGCGTCTCGATGTCCCCATTACGCACATCAATGCGTCGTATGTGCGCAGTCATTTTGATTCCATGGAAGTGGGCGTGAACGATGCGCCGCGAGCCGACGAAATTCTGCTGGCGCTGGTGATGACGACCGGAGCCCGGGTGCACGCTCGCGTAGGTGGCCTGAAGGCATCCGAGATCACAGGAGACGACGGCCTGCGCTGAAGAAGGAACAGAGAGCACGAACGCCGAGAACGGGAAGAAAAATGAAAGCCAGGATTCGCAAGATTGCGACGTTTGTTGAAGAGACGCAGCGCGAGATGGATCGTGAAATTTCTCCTCCCACGCGGCGAGCCGCGGCCGTCGCGGTCATTGAAAATCCGTGCGCTGGAAAATATGTCGATGATCTTTCGGAGTTGATGGCGATTGGCGAGGAACTTGGCGAACTTCTGACGGCGCGAGCTGTGGCTGCGCTAGGAATCGCGGGTCCATCGGTGGAAAGTTACGGCAAGGCCGCCGCAGTTGGCGAGAACGGAGAACTCGAGCACGCAGCCGCGATCCTTCATCCGAAGCTTGGGACGCCTGTACGCCGCGTGTTGGGCAAGGGAGCGGCGCTGATTCCGTCATCGAAAAAGCGCGGTGGCATGGGCTTGGTTCTCGACATTCCGCTCGGCCACAAAGACGCGGCGTTTGTGCGCAGCCACTTCGACGGCATGGAAGTGCGAATCAACGACGCGCCCCGCGCGAACGAAATCATGGTGGCGGTTGCGGTAACCGACAGTGGCCGCCCCCTCGCTCGCGTCGGTGGATTGACCAAGGATCAGATCAAAGGCGAAGATGGGCTCCGTTAGCTGATGCTCTACTATTTGCCGTCCGGCGCGCGCATCAGAAAAGAAAAATCGCCTACCTTATATAGAGCCTTGCCGGGTGAATCGGGCGTTGGTGTGACTTTTCCCGCCCGCACTGCATCGAACGCTGCCACCAGTCGCGGAAGGGTTGCCGGAGACGCGACTGGAATATTGTGCGCGCCCAGCACCACCTTGATTTGCGGTGCGAGGGCGGCCAGGCGGCGAATCGACGCAGCGTAAGCGTCGAGATCTGTCTCCTGCCGGAACAGCCAGATGGGTGCCGGATAGTACGTGTCGCCGGTGAAGAGCAAGCCGTTGGCGCGATCGATCAGCGAGATGGCGTCTGGAGTATGCCCGGGCGTAGCGATCACTTCCAGCGTGCGGCCGCCGAGATCGAAGTGGTCGCCGTCATGCGTGTAGTTGGTAATTTTCCACGGTCGGGTGGTGTAGGCGTGTGGGTCGAATCCTTTCGGCAGCGTGCCGCAAATCTGATCGGGTGTGACTTCCGCCTGCGCGTCGTCACTCGATCCCTGGGCGTTCTTGTGCGTGAAGGCCGTGTCCATCGCGTAGATCGTGTCGAATTCCCAGTTGTCGCCCACGTGATCGTCATGCGTGTGAGAGTTCAGCACGATGATAGGTAACTTCCTCAGCTCAGACGTAACTTTCTTGATGTCGCTCATGCCCATGCCGGTATCGAACAGAAGCGCTCGCTTCTCGCCGACGATCAGGTAGCTGATGACTTCTTCCGCCTGATGCGGTTCGTAGATCGCGAATACGCCGGCGGCCGGTTTATAGACTTCGAACCACGGGTCGCTGACGGCAACGCGTTCGAGAGTCTTGTATTCCGGGCGCGGCAGCGCGCGGCACCATTCGGGGATGGCGGTTTGGGCAGGCACTGAGGATGACAGAAGTGCTATGTACATCATGAGTATGTAGATAGTGATAATCGCCGCACGCTTACGCATGTACAACCTCCGGCACCCGGGTGGCCGGCGGGGTGTTGCGGCTGCGCTGGATGCTTACCACCCCATCAATAATCACCATGCCAACACCGGCCAAGTCGCCTTTTTGAATGCTGTCGAGCAGGTTCTTCCCGGCGGATTGTTGCGCCGTATCTAGAAAGGTAAAAGTTGCCTCGCGTCCGGCAGCGATCAGCCCGCAGTTCAGGCTGCGCATTTTCGCCGTGTTGCCCGTCGCCAGGCAGATTGCGATTTCCGCCGGGATTTCTCCCAACGACGACAGCATCGAGACCATGCGCAGAATGCCGAGCGGCTGTACTCCGGAACCGGCCGGCGAGTCGGTGCCGAGAATCACGCGATGAAGCTGCCGCAGTTCTTTTGCTGTGCGCAACGCAAGCAACCCTGCTCGCTCATTGCCGTTGTGAACAATCTCCAGCGCACGCGGCGAGCGCTCGCACAAGGCGACGATCTGATCGTCGGGCAAGGCTGTGTGCCCTCCGTTGACGTGGCCGATCACGTCGGCGTCCGTTTCAAGGACCATATCTTTGTCGATCAGACTGGATCCAGGAATCGACGGGCCGCCGGTGTGGATCGTGCTCTGGATGCCGTATTTGCGGGCCCATGCCACCATGCGGCGTCCGGTGATTCCATCCTTCACGCTGCCCAGGCCGACTTCGCCGAGAAGCTTTACTCCCGCCGCAGCGAGTTCTTTGAAGTCATCTTCGACCATGCCTTGCTCGAGCACCGGCGCACCGGCGAAGACCTTAACCCCTCCGGGACGAAAGGTGTGGAAGACGCGCTGCGCGAAAATCGCCATCGCCTTCAGGCCCACAATATCTTTCGGCCGCCCCGGCGTGTGAACCTCTCCGGCTGAAACCATCGTGGTGACGCCGCCGTGCAGGCAGCTGTCGATCCAGCCGAGTTGGTTCTGGCGCGGAGTCCAATCGCCGCATACCGGATGCACGTGGCTGTCTATGAGTCCGGGAGCGAGAGCGGTGCCCTTGGCGTCGACCGTGGTCGTCGCGTCGGCGGCGTCAATGTCCTTCTCGTTGCCGACCGCGTGGATTACGCCATCGATCGCAACTACTGTGTTGGCGTCGAGAATCGGATCTTCGAGATCGCCGCTGAGCACAAGTCCGATATTGCGGATCACCAGTTTGTTGGGAGCTGCGGATCTTGCGGCGGCATCGTGGCTCATGGGTCGTCTCTCGCTGGGAAATTCTCGAATCGGCAAATCATATCCGACGCTTCTTCTCCCGCGTAGCTTCGCGATGAGCAATTTTTAGAAGATCGGGCAAAGCTTCCCGAGGCACTTTGGCGAGGCTCACCAGGATCCACGGGTAGTCGCGGTAGTGATCGGTGATGAAATAGGTTTCCGAATCCTCCGCCATCAGTTCCTCGCGACGGTCGAACGGCATTTTGACAACGATCTTATCCAAGTCCTGGTGCAACCGCACAAACAGTTTGCCGTTCGTCTTCAACGCAGGCGTTCCGTACGAAGTGCTCTCTACCGCGTCGGGAAGGGCCAGACCAACGCGTCGCACGGTGTCGTAAGTGACAGGTCGTTTCTTCATGAAATCGCGTGGGTAGCTTAGCGTATTAACCCTGCGCCCACCAGCGATGCCACCACATTGTCAACGCCGGAAGTTTGGTGCTACGCTCGGCTTTCGCAACGGAGCGCTATTAAGGAGTGTCATGGCTTCACAAGATTTCATTTTCTGGGAAGTGGACGTGCAGGCCGATTTCATGTTGCCGGAAGGGAAGCTGTACGTGCCCGGCGCGGAGAAGCTGCTGCCCAACATTCGGGCCCTGACCGATGCGGCACGCCACGGGCAGGTCTTTCTGGTATCGCATGGTTGCTTTCACTCGCCTGACGATGCTGAATTCAAAATCTTTCCACCCCATTGTGTGAAGGGGACTGCCGGGGCCGAGCTTGTCCCCGAAGCCCTGACCGATCGTGTTGTGCGCGTGCCTAATGAAGTCGAAGCGGAACTGCCGGAAGATTTGTCGCGCTACCAGCAGATCCTGCTGGAAAAGCAGACACTCAATGTTTTCGAAAGTCGGCACGCCGATGCTCTCGTGCAACGACTCGGAACTCATGCGGAGTTTGTCGTCTTCGGTGTGGTGACAGAATATTGTGTGAGCTTTGCAGTGAAGGGACTGCTCGAACGGGGAAGGCGCGTCGCCGTGGTGCAGGATGCGATTGAAACTTTGAAATCAGAAGACGGGAAGAAAACAATTGCCGAACTCGAACGTCTGGGCGCGAGGCTTACGACCGCGCACCAAGCTCTCGGCGCACTCAGTCACTGAGAGCCTGGTTCAGCGGCGTGGTTGGCCTAGTGATGATCGCCGTGGTTGTGGCGCCAGGTCCAGTACTCTTTCTGCTCATCCTTGTTGAGCCTTTTATAGTCGCGGTGCGGATCGCGATGGGTTTCCGCGGCCCAGCGATTGTAGTAGCCAACTTCATCATCGTTCCACACGTGATAATCCGTGTAGTAAGGGTCGTAAACCCGATAGGGGTGATGCTCGCACGCCATTCCTGCAAACGACGAAGTCAGTGCGGCTGCGAGCAGCAGTGCGCTCAGGGGATTGGAACCACGGCTCATGTTTTTCTCCTTCGAGATAGAGAAACACGTCTCAGGGTGATTAGTTGCAGAAGGTGCATCGCTGGGTTATCAGGAAATGTATCTCCGCGTACGATTCTACTGCAACAGCGGTCCGACCGGCCCTCTAACGTTTCCTTCCGAACTCGATTTCCTTTTCTTTCGATTACTTTTCAACCCAGGCCGGATTGTAATAGACTTGGGCTCGAGGAGATTCCACGTTGGGCGATCCGTTGCGCACGCTGCTGGACTTGCCGGAGCAGGAACGAACCGAACGCGGACTGGAACATACCCCGCGCGAAATCTGGCAGCAACCCGATACCTGGAGCCAGACCTACCAGCGCTGTCTCGAACGCCGCAGTGAGTTGAACGACGCGTTGCGGCGCGCCGGAATCGGCCGCGGCAATACTTCTTCTCCTACTGTCTACCTGGTGGGCGCCGGCACTTCCGACTACACCGGCCGCGCGCTGGCTCCGCTACTTCGCCGACGCTGGGCCTGTGACGTTTGGCCCATTCCCTCGACGACTCTGCTGACTGAATTCGAAGAGTTCCACCGCCCGGGAAGAGAATATCTCTGGATTTCGTTTTCCCGGTCGGGCCAGAGTCCGGAGGGCGTTGCGCTGCTTGAGCAGGCGCTCGATCGTAATCGCTCGATCCGGCATCTGGTCATTACCTGCAATCAGCAGGGGGCGATGGCACAACTGTGTGCGCTCCATCCTGATCGCGCCGTGGCCCTGGTGCTTGATGATGTCGTGAACGATCGCGGCCTGGCGATGACCAGTTCGTTCAGCAACATGGTTCTGGCTGGGCAGTGCGTCGGGAACCTCGAAGAGTTCGAACAGTTCGGCAACATCGTGGAGCAAATGGGCGAGACCGGCCGCCAGTTTCTTCCTAACGCAGCCGAAGCCGCCGAGGCCATTACGCTCCTGGGTTGCACGCGTACTTGTTTTGTCGGTGCCGGCGTGCTGCGGGCGGTGGCCGATGAATCCGCTCTGAAAGTGGTGGAGCTCAGCGCCGGCAAAGTTACGACCATGGCTGAAACGCCGCTCGGGCTGCGGCACGGGCCCATGTCGAGTGTCGACAGCAACACTCTGTTCGTCGCATTTCTCTCCAGCGAAAAGCAGCGGCGTGGATACGAACTCGACCTGTTGCGCGAGATCGATCGCAAACATCTGGGGCGAGTACGCGCGGTGGTCACCGCGCGAGGGGATGCCGATGTGTCGTCGCTCGCCGACTATTCTTTGTCGTTGAATTGTGCCGCGGATTTTCCTGATTATTATCGCCCTATGCTCGACGTGATGCTGGGTCAGTTGCTCGGCCTGTTCGCTTCGATGCGATGCGGCCTTAAGCCTGATCAGCCAAGTCCCGCCGGGACGATTACGCGAGTGGTTGCTCCTATCAAACTGTATTCCTAGATGTTCATCGGCTCGTAATCACCGCAAACCCGGCGGGTTCGTAATTGCAGAACGGGTCGGAACCCAGGGCGTCGCCGGCGTGAGCGAAGGCTCGCGTGCGCGATCCGCCGCAGATGTCGCTGTATGCGCAGGGTCCACATTTTCCGTGGAACTGCTATTGCGATGTTTGTAACAGCTACGTTATTTCTACGGGCTCGTATACCATTTTGATGACAGCATGCAGCCGCTGCTGATCTGAGTCTGCGATTGCTGCAAAGCGGAAGGGCTGTTCCGCCGGGGACACAGGTTGCAGCATTTCTGCCGTGCCGGTCACTGGCCCCTTGGGCGTGACAAATATCAACTTCACCATTGAACCCGGCGGAAGAAGCGAGGCCGGTACAACCAGGCCGCCGGTCAAGGAGACGCACTGTAACTTTCCGGGAATCCGGTGGCCATCTTGGCAGCGAAGGACAATGGGGATAGAACTCGCCAGCTGCAGCCGCTGGGAACGCCCTCCTGGCTCGGCTTGGACGATCTGAGTCACTCGCGTCCAGTATGCTCCGGGTGCCCGATACTTTAGGAGATCACGGAGGGGCTGGTACTCTTTCCACGCGCGCCTCGGCGCCAGGGCGCTTCTCCAGTTGAGCGACGGCGGACTGACCCAGCCTCGCGCTGCCTGACCCGCTTGGGGGATCTGGGAGTGAGGTCGCGATGTTACGGAGCCGCCGGAGCTGCCTGCTACCATTGCAGAATGTTTAATTTTGGGAAACCGAAAACGGCTGGCGACTGGATAGTTCACGTTGCAGGGGCCATCGTCGCGCTATTACTGGTGTGGTGGATGCTGCGGATGTACGTACTTTGAAGCGCTCAAACCTTTTCCAGGGTCCATGAGAGTAATCAGGATGTTATGGCACAACTTTGTGGAAGCAGCCTGCGACGATAAGTAATTACATTCTCGATCGGAAGTTTTAAGGGCATCCCGAAACGCCGAGGCTGACTGAAAGCTCATTTGAGCCCGTCTTTGCCAAGTCGAACGGCGCGATGGCTGGGCGAAACGCAGGCGAGAAAAAGACCGCGATGTAGGCGCCTTCCTTCAACTGATCGGAAAATTGCCCGCGCGCGTCCGCCTTGCCGGTTAGAACTACATCTCTCCCGTGAGATCCCCTGCTCACCACTATTATGGTTACCCCGGCGAGCGGCGCTCCCAAAGTATCGTGGAGAGTTCCGCGAAAGGCCACAACATGATCTCGAAGGGGAACGTTTTCAACTCGCCGAACTTGTTCGGTCAAATCCATTGGGAGAGTGGTCAAGTCCATCTTGTTCGAAACATGCAGCCCGACGAAGCCTGTACTCGCAACGCCGTTCAGTGTGACGGCAACGTCGTAGTCCCCCGGAGCGAATTCCGGCAGGTTCGCGGTGCCGTTCTCATCCGTTATTTGCCGGGTACTTCCAGGGATCGTGGCCACGTCCACCAGAGGGTTGCCTCTTAGCATGTCGGTCGCACAAGTACAGTCATGGCCGGCGCGGACGATCACCTCCGCTCCCTTGACCGGGCTTCCCGCAAGAGCAACCTGAATTCTCACGTGGCTGGAGGATTCAAGTGGCGGCATGAGTACACATTCCGCATGAAGCACTCCGACGAGCAACATGGAGGTGATGGCGCCGATTGCGGCCTTAATTATTTCCCGAGCTTTCATTGCTTTTCTGCAACCTGCGCGCTGAAGCTGAAGAATATCGCGCATACGTTTCGAAGCTGAATAAGTACCTATCAATCGTCATGCGTCATGCTGTTTCCGCGAAGTGCCCATTTTGGTCTGTGATTGCGTCACGTCGGCTCGTGATCGCGCGTTCCGTCCTGATTCAGATTTGAAACTAGAACCAAAACTGGGAACAGACCGGGGAAACCCCTATAGGCATGCTGAAGCGCCGACAGTTTTTTACCGAAAGTATCAGGATGGAAGCCCATCCCGGTTCTTCCCCCCGTCGCCGCAGCGAGCGTGTGTCGATCGCATTTCCACTGGAAGTTGCGGGGGTCGACCTCACGGGACAACGTTTCTCTGACAAGACCAGGACGACCACGGTGAGCATGTATGGCTGCTGCTTGCCGATCCCTCGCCTACTAAGACCTGAACAGTCGATTCAGCTGACCCGGCTCCTGACCGGCGAAACCACGATAGGACGGGTAGTTGCGCCGATGGGCGAAGAGCCTGAGGGACATCTGTACGGCGTTCAAACCGACGATCCCTGCGCCAAGCTTTGGGGCATTCAGTTTTCTTCGCCGCTGTACGAGAAGCTGGTCGAGAATATACGAGAAGGCGTGTATTTCGTGAACCTGGACGGCAAGATCACTTACTGGAATGAAGGAGCGGAGCAATTATCAGGTTACACCTCTGGAGAAATTGTCGGCCAGGCGGGCTCGGAAAGCGTGGCCGATGTGGACGGATACGGTAATCAACTCTATGACGATGGTCCCCCCGATCAGGCGACGACCGACGGGCAGCCTCGCACCGCGGGCGTGTATATGCGGCACAAGCAGGGGCACCGGGTTCTGGAGAATGTGCAAATCCTGCCCATGCGAAATCCTGCTGGAACAATTGTGAATGCCGCGAAAGTATTCCGTAATTCCCGCGCTCACGGAATAGTCGAACGAAGAGTCAGGGCGCTGGAGCAACTGGCTTTTCGCGATCCGTTGACCGGCCTGCCGAACCGGCATTATTTCGAACTGAAAGTAGAGCATGCGCTCGACGAACAGCGGCGCTTCGGCCGCCGGTATGGCTTGTTGATGTTCGATATTGATCGCTTCCGGCAGGTGAATGACGACCATGGCCATGAAGTGGGCGACGCCTTGCTCAAGGCCCTGGCGGAGACGCTGGAACTTACGCTGCGGACTGGCGATCTGGTAGGACGCTGGGGCGGGGAAGAATTCCTGGTACTGACTCCCGACGTTGACGAGGTCGGCTTACGTCTCGTAGCCGAGCGCTGCCGGGGCTTGATCGCGCACTCTTCCGTCCCCACCACTTCGTCGCGGACCGCCGTCACTGTTTCTGTCGGGGCCACGGTGTTGAGCAGCAGCGACTCGGCGCAGTCGGCAATCCGCCGGGCGGATGCCCTGGTGTATCAGAGCACGCGTACCGGGGGCGACCGAACCTCTACTGGATAATCCGCGTTCCTCACAAGTGTATCGTCGAATACCTTCCAATCTATTCTCTCCAGCTCTTTTGTGACGCAGGTCACGAGAACAGATGTCCATTTTTACAAATCTTGACTATTCAACAGGGCGGTTGACATAGATCGGGGGTAACATGGACGTGGTTGAGTGTAGTCACTTGTTTCAGCGAGCTGCAACTTACGTATTGGCTCGGAGTTATATGAGATATGAGTGCGGTTGCTGGCTGACGCGCACTCTACGCGCTGCCGGAGGAGTTTTATGCCGCTGCTTCGTTCTGGTCGCTCTCTTTCTTTTTCTGGCTTCCCGATTTTTGTTGCCGTGGTTGCCGCAGTAGTTGGCATGACGACCGGTTGCGGATCGAGCGGATCCGGCGGAGGCACGAAGACCCCGCCGTTTTCTGGAAACACGCAGGTCACGGTAATGGCGTCCAGCACAGCCAATGACCAGCTGTCTCAGTTCGATCTCGACATCCAGAGCATAACATTGACCAGTCAATCAGGAACGGTGGTGGCGGTGCTGGCGGGCGATTGGCCAATCGAGTTCATGCATCTGAACGGCGAAATCGAGCCAGTCGTTGCGTTGCCGATTCCGCAGGGAATTTATACGCGGGCAACTGCGGTGATTGGGAACGCTGCCTTCACGTGTTTGACCGTCGACCCTGCCGACTCCAATTCGCCGGGCTATCTTGATGAGAGTACGTTTGCCTACGGCTACACTCCGAATAACCAGGTCACGGTGAATTTTCCGACGCCAATTACGATCACCGGCGAAAGTATGGGCCTGACACTCAACCTGCAGGTCTCGCAATCTGCCAGCTTTCCCAGCACTTGCTACAATCCCGGAACCGGCATCCAACAGTTTTCGATTAATCCAACCTTTAATCTGACTCCTACGACGTTGGTGGCGCAGCCGACGAATGCGGGCAATGGAAAAGTCACCCAGGTCGAGGGCCAAGTGAGTGCGTTGGGGACCTCGGGCAGTACGTTCACATTGTTGTTGGCGGAGGTGTCCACTCCTCGAAGGACGATGTCGGTCAGTTCCGACGGCCATACAACCTATCAAGGAATCAGCGATTTTTCCGCGCTGAAGGTAGGAACGCTCGTCGATATGGATGGAGCCATCCAGCCCGACGGATCGGTGCTGGCCACGCGGATAGCGACTTACGATGCAGTCGCCCTGAACGAAATGATTGGACCGCTTACACAGCTGCCAGCGTCGGCACAGACCTTCTACAGCTATGCGATCGAAGAGCAGGGGCAAACCTATTCCGCCCAGTCAGGGTCACAGTCGCTGGGGGTCTACTCGTATTCGGATGGCACTTCGTTTGGGATATCCGGGCAGATGAGCAATGTGGCGAGCCTTCCTTTTGCCGCCAGTTTCAACGGCTCCAACATGGTGACGGGGCAGAATGTCGCCATCTTTTCGCAGCAGATCACCGATTACTACGGCGGCGACTTTACACCTGCAACCACTATGACGCTGATGCCGCAGATCATCAACGGAACGGTGGTTGGGGCATCGCAGAGCGGCAGCTTTACCGACTATACGGTTGCGCTCGCGTCCTACGACCTTTTCCCCATACTGGCGATGCAACCGGTCCAGGCCGCGCTGCTGTCTAACCCGAGCCAGGTAGAGGTGTACGTCGACAGCAACACGCAAATGCTAAACACGCAAGGGTTGGCCCCGGGCAGTACACTGCGCTTTTATGGGTTGGTGTTCAATGACAATGGCACACTGCGCATGGATTGCGCTCAGGTAACCGACGGTGTTGCATTCGCGCCGGCAGCGAATTTAAATATGCAGCGGAAAGCCGGAGTGGCGAAGTCCGTCCGCCGCGCATCTGGCGGCCTGCAGCGCGTGATCACGACCGTTACGAAATCTCACTAAGACGAGGAGTTTTCGGAGGGAACTAGAGTTGAATGTGGTACTCGTGTCGGCTGGGGTACAAGGTCCTCCCGGACCGGCAGGACCAGGCGGTGCCACGGGAGCAACCGCGCTGCGGGAGCAACCGGACCCGGAGGTCCGTGGGGAGCGACGGGTCTACCAGGTCGGGCCGGTGCGATGGGTCCCGCCCGGGTCCCCGGCCAAGTGACGGAGTCAGAGTTCCTGGTTTTAGTGGCTCGGGGTGCGGTGCTGGAGTCGGCACAAGGTGTGACGCCGTCCCCGCCGCCACCACCCCCGCCAATTCAGGAAGCCGGGCGCCGCGCCTTTCGGCATCGTCTTTGACGGCAGTCATATGTGTGTCGGAACGCTGACAGGCATTGTGAGCCGGTTTAAGCAGAAGCAGATCACCTCGTCGACTTTGGCCAAAGGTGGGATTTCGCCAGGTCGACATCGACTTGAGAACGCTGGCCCCGGCAGCGACTGCAGGCTCGGCCCATGCGGACTATGTGATGCTGACTTCCGTATATGTGCCGTAGACCTGCCGCAAGGCTTCGCAGATCTCGCCCACGGTGGCATAGGCGCGAACGGCGTCCACGATATAAGGCATCGTGTTGGCCGAGGAGACATTGCCGTTAGTTCCGGCTTGCGGCTCCTGGGCCGCGGCCTGTTTCAACGCGTCCAGCGTCCGGGTTACCCCGTCATTGGAGCGGCGGGCCCGCAGAGATTTCAGCTTCGCAGTCTGCTGGCGCGCAACGCTCTCATCAATGTAGAGAATGTGCGGGCGACTCTTCTTCGATCACGAATTCATTGACGCCAACGATCACCTTTTCGCGGCCTCGGCCGCGCGCTGGTACTGGTACGAAGCCTCGGCAATCTCCTTCTGCGGATAGCCGCGCTCGATGGCCTTCACCATGCCACCCATGGCGTCGAGTTTGCCGAAGTAATCGAAGGCGCCGTTTTCCATCTGCAGCGTTAAGGTTCTCTAAGAAATATGATCCGCCCAGCGGATCGACCGTCTGCGTCACTCCCGGATTCGTATGCAATGATCTGCTGGGTGCGCAGCGCGATGCGCGCCGCTTCTTCAGTGGGCAGCGCCAGAGCTTCGTCGTAGGAGTCGGTGTGCAGCGACTGGGTTCCGCCGAGAACCGCGGCCAGCGCCTGCACGGCCACGCGCGCAATGTTGTTCATCGGCTGCTGCGCGGGCAGGGACACGCCCGCGGTTTGGGTGTGAAAGCGCATCAGCCAGGTGCGCTGGTTCTTCGCGCCGAAACGTTCTTTCATCACGCGATACCAGATCTTGCGCGCGGCGCGGTATTTCGCGATCTCTTCGAAGAAATCGTTGTGCGCGTTGAAGAAGAAACTGAGCCGCGGTCCGAACTCGTCGACATCCAGCCCGCGCCGGCGCGCCCACTCCACGTACTCGACTCCGTCGTACAGCGTGAACGCGAGTTCCTGCAGCGCGGTCGATCCGGCTTCGCGGATGTGATATCCGCTGATCGAAATCGTGTTGAAGCGCGGAGTGAATTTCGAGCCGAACTCGAACGTGTCGATCACCAGGCGCATCGAGGGCGCCGGAGGATAGATATATTCCTTCTGCGCGATGTATTCCTTGAGTATGTCGTTCTGAATTGTCCCGGAAATTTTCTTCCAGTCGGCGCCCTGTTTTTCCGCGACCACCAGGTACATGGCCCAGAGCACCGACGCAGGCGAGTTGATCGTCATCGAAACGGTCGTCTTTTCGAGATCGATGCCGTCGAAGAGAATCTCCATGTCTTCGAGCGAATCGATGGCGACGCCGCACTTGCCGACTTCTCCTTCGCTTGCGGGATGGTCGGAGTCGTAGCCCATCAAGCGTGGGCAGATCGAATGCGACCGAGAGGCCGCTGCCTCCATGTTCCAGCAGATATTTGTAACGGCGATTGGTTTCCTCCGGCGAAGCGAAGCCGGAAAATTGGCGCATGGTATAAAGCTTGCCGCGATATCCCGTGGCGTGAATGCCGCGCGTGAAAGGCGGTTGGCCGGGATATCCAAGATATTTTTCTTCACTCCAGTCGGACGGGAAGATCGGCCTCGGTGTAAAGCCGGCGAATCGGCACTCCGGAGATCGTGGTGAAGCGCGCGTGCCCGTTCTCGTCGAGGTTGGTGCCGGTGGGCGCGCCGATGGGCCGCTCGGGAGACTTCTCAATCGTGGGTGCGAGAGTCTTCTCCGCCCATTTCTTTTCCGCCTCTGAAGGATTGCGGTTCTCGAGAACGTCGGCAATAGGACTTTCGGCGACCTGCGGCTTAGACAGGCTTCTTTCTCCATGCGAACCCCAGTGTTCTGTCTCGATGATAGGGAAGCACGGCGTAGGAGCAAGGCGGATGGCCGGCATCAAAACGACCGGTCGGTCAGGCACTGTCGCGTCATTTGTCGGCGAATTCAGCGACTTGTTCTTCAGCCAATCGTGAGGCCAAGTTTGTTCAATAGGTCCGGAGACCACAGGGCTAGCTTCGCCTGCCCGCGTTCGTTCGAGTCCTTTGCGGCCTGATTGTAGCGGGTGAGCAGGTCGCGAGGATCAAGCATGCAGTTGATGAGGACCGTTCGGCCAAACGTTTTTCGACGATGACTGCCATCTTGTAACCAACGGTGTACCAAGGCCCTTGGGCATCGCCGAAAAACGTGGATGCCTTCTCGTCGATCTTTTCTTTGGAGCTCAGGCGCTGGTCGATCACGTCTAAGAAAAATTGCTGCAACGCGACGAGGTCGACGTTGAAGTTGGCGAGATCGTGATCCCAGCGCGCGTGTTCCTGCGGAGAACTTGTGGTGTGCGGATCGACGTCGGGCCCACCGGCGGCGGCAAGCATGGCGAAGCCCTCGCCGAATGCGCCCATCCAGTCAACGGCCGGCGCCACATTGGACGGAACATTGTTTCTCTTCTGTTTTGCCAGAGAAGCAACGCTCGAGTATCCAATGTGGTGCAACTCGTGTGCCACCGTGTTTTCAAACTTGGACCGCGACTTCTCCGGATCGAGATAGAGGAAGATGGCCGGATTGGTTGTCGGTATCGAAGACAAAGCTGTTGGTCTTGGGCTTGATCTCCGGAAAAACCTTCGCTCGTGATCGTTGCCTCATCGGGAAGATAGGCGAGGACACGGCGTGCCGAGGCCGCGAGATCGACTTTCTTCCAGGCCTCCAGGGTGTGGCGCAGTGAGAGCCTTTGCTGCAACTCAGGGGACAGCACAAACTTCTTGAAATCATCGTCGGTGAAGTCACGATGCATGGCGGCTTCGCGCTTCTGCAGACGGTATAAGGCTCGTGTAGAATAGATGATTCCAGTCGCTGTAATGGCGGGTTTCGCGCAGCATGCTTGTCGAGGATTGCGAGGACTGCTCGGCCTCGCCGGTTCGAACTTGAGCTGGATGCGACTGGGATCTGCCTGCAGCGGTTTGGGCGCGATGGCCGCGTGGCCAGTGCCAGGAAAAGTGGAACGACACGAAGAAAAAGGCTGTGAAACATGAGCCTCAATGGATTCGACGTGGTTCAACCGCAGGTAAGACTTTACATCAATTCGGGGCTCGCCGATCTGTATGCCAGTCGTCGCTGCGCTTTATGGCCTGTTGCGCGAAAGTTCCCAGGCCTTCGCGTATTTCCACGAAACGTAAACCGCGTGATAGAGGTGCAGCAGCAGGCCTTCGCGGCCGTCGAGGAAGCCGAGTCGGAAGAAATAGTTGTAGATGAATGTGAACAGCGGCCGCAGAACGATGTTGATCACGCTGAACCGGACTGGACCTTTGGCCACGACCATCTCCGCGCCCAGCGACGAGTAACGGTTCATGTGCTCGATGTAGTCGGAGAGCGTGGGGTAGGAGTGGTGGATGAGGGCGACGCGCGATCCGACTTGGAAATCGAAAGATGGATCGAAGCTCTCGCATCCCTCTTTGAGCTTGATGTCTTCGTGTACCGAACGGTCTTCGAAGCGACCGAGGCCCCGCCAAACATGCGCAGCTTCCTGTCTGGCCAGAAGCCTCCATGGCTGCATCCAACGACCAAGAAAATAATTTTGGCGAGCAAATAATAGTCCCGACGCCGGCGTAACCAGCATCCTTGCGGCGGAGACAGAATTGTCGAGAAGTAATTTGCGCATTCCCTCATTCACTTCCTCATCCGCATCTAAACTTAGAATCCAATCTCCGGCTGCTTTGTCGATCGCCGAGTTCTTCTGCGCGGCGAATCCCTTCCATTCTTCGACAAACACTTTCGCGCCGAACGACTTTGCGATCTCGACCGTGCGGTCCGTCGAGCCGGAGTCGACGATGATGATCTCCCCTTTGCCGTCGGCCACGAGGGGCTGAACGCTGGCGAGAGTGCGGCCGATGTTCGCCTCTTCGTTGAACGTAATAATTACGACGGAAAGGTTCATAGGCGGAATGCGGAGATTCCGGGTTCGCGCATGCGAAGGCGTAGTTTATCAGGCGTGTGGGCGCGCACCGACGGCGGGAGAGCAAACAGCAGGTCCCTCGACTCCGCAGTACGATTGCTAAGCGCAATCGCACTGCTACGCTCGGGATGACAACGGTTGAGACTACATTTGTCCACCCGGCTGAGCGGGCGGAGTTGTCGCGGGCGTGGACGCTGGCGCGCCCGCCGGAGTCACATCCTGTGCGCGGCGCGACATAAGGAACGGTAGGCAAGTGCGTGACCTGGCCGCGGGTGGCGTCGGCGAGGTTGATGCCCGCGTGATCGAGCAGCAATCCGGTGGAGCGATCGAGTTCGATGCGCGACTTCTCGTAGGCCGCCTTGGCCGAAACCAGATTCGACTCGCCCGTGGTCAGCGTCGCTGCGTCCTGCAGGATCGCGGTCTGCGTGGTCAGTCCCACCTTCAACTTTCTGCTGATCGGCGTCGAGCGTTTGGCGCGCGAAGTCGACGGCGGATTGTGCCGCCTGCACTGCGACGCGGTTTTGCTTCACGTCAAACTGCGCATTGCGCACCTCGATCCGCACTTGATTTTCCAGTTGCAGTTCGCGCACCTGCGCTTGCCGGTATTCCAGTTCGGCGCGCACTTGGTTCGATTGCGCCTCCCGGTTGCGAAGGGGAATGCTGAGGGTCAGCCCGATGCCTTTGTCGGGCGCGGTTGAATTGACGAGCTGGTTCAACGTCGACCCGTAGCCGACCGAATTGGCGCCGCCGAACACAGGCGGCGCCGTGCACGCTGGCGCCGTTAGAACTTGCACTGCAGGAGTTCAGGTCTCCGCCAAGGCCTGAACCGCCGTAATAGGCAAAGGCATCGAGTGTAGGCAGCATGGCGTTGCGCACGGCCTTGGTGTTGAGGTCGCGCGACTGCAAATCAATGCGCGACTCCACCAGTTCGGCGCGATGGCGCAGCGCGTCGTTGATCATGTCCTGCATGGGAATGACCGGCTCCTGCTGGGGAAGCTGCATGGTCGACGTGGGAATCACGTCGGCTTCCGCGAGTACCGGGTCTTCAATGCTGCGGCTGAGCGCGTTCTTCATCAGCAGTTGCTGCAGCTGCAGGTTGTTTTGCGCCACGATCAGATTCTGCTGATCGGTGGCCACCGTGCTCTGCGCACTCACCACCTGAATGGGCGGCGACGGTGCCGACCTGCGCCTGGCGCTTGGAATCTTCCAGCGCCTTCTGCGCGTAGGTCAGAGATTCCTGCTGCACCCGAACGTTTTCGTAGGCGTACACCAGGTCCCAGTACATGTTTTCGATCTGATCGACCGTGGTGATGATTTGCAGGCGGAAGGCCACGTCGGAAATCTCGCGGTTGTTTTTGGCGATGCGAATAAAACGCGTGTTCGGGAGCGAGCCGAAACCCTGCAGCAGATTCTGAGTGACTTTGAACTGAAAGTTCGAACCGAGTTGCGGCGTGAGCAGGCTGGCGGTGCTGTTGGTGGTCAGATGAGTGTTGTTGAACCCCGCGGTCAGGGTGGTGCCCCACTCCAAGCCCTGCGTGTAGGCAAAGTTCGCGGTGTAGGTGTTTTGCCCAATAATGCCCCCTGGGGCGGGGCTGAACACGCTGGTGGATATAGTGTCATTCTTGTCGACTTGCAGAGTGCTGGTAATCAACGGATCGAAGCTGGTGATGGGCGAGCCGATGCCGAGCGTCGAACTGACCAGGCCGTTGGTGCCGGAGCCCGCGCCGCCGGCGGCGACCGTCGTGCCGCCGGTGCCGGAGCCGACCGTGCCGCCGAGTCCGCCAACACCGCCTCCGGGCGTGTTCTGCACGATGCCGGTATTGACGCCGAGAATGCTGGCGCCAGATTTCGCCCGCAGCAAGTCGGCTTCGGCGATGTTCAGGTTATAGCGCGCGATATCGATATCGAGATTGTTTTCGAGCGCCAGCGCTACGGCGTCATCGATGGAGAGATAAATTTTGCCATCCTTCATGAGCGAGCCGATGCGCGCCGAGTTGCCCAGGTTCGGCGGGGCGACTTCCTCCGGCGTGTAGGGCTGCAGCACGCGGGGAAACGCAGATCGCGGCACCGAGTAGTCCTTGAGATGGACGGGCGGCGGCGCGACAGGCTGAGGCGCCGTCAGCGCTTCCTGGCCTCGGAGAGCGGTCGGTATAGTCGCCAAGAAAACGACACAAGCCAGGGAAATTGGCAGCAGACGGACAATATAGCCTAAGCCCAGAAAGTTCAGATCCAAAAAGTTCAAACGCGAGAAACGCATGAGTCTTCTCCTTGCATAAGAGCGGCGCGCCTGCACAGCAGAGTTTTTGATAATGCCAACGTTGGATGCAAGACGCGAAAAACAGATCTCTTCATCTTAGCGGGAGAAGTTTCACGGAAAGAGCCGAGGATTGTAAAGAATTGTGAGCAAGAAAACGCCGCTGCCCGGTTTCGGAGCAGCGGCGGCGAAGGGATTGTAGCGGCCTATTGCTGGGCCGGCGTCGTTGTCGAAGGCACGTCTTTACGAGGCGCGACGTAAGGAATGTTGGGCAGTCGATTGACCTGGCCCTTGGCGGCGTCGTCAATGCTGATGCCCGCGTGATCGAGCGTAACGCCCACCGCGCGGTCGAGCTCAATGCGCGATTTTTCGTACGCTGCCATCGCCGACATCAGCGTGGACTCGGCCGTCGCCAACGCACTCTGCGTCTGCAGAACCAACGTGGTGGTTGACGTGCCGAACTGATATTTCTTCTGTTCGGCGTCGAGCGATTGCTTGGCGAAGTCCACCGCGGCCTTGGCCGAGTCGACGCTGGCCCGGTTTTGTTCGACTCCGAACCGCGCGTTGCGTACCTCGATGCTGATGCGGTTCTCGGTTTGCTGCAGCGCCATCTGGGCCTGTTGATATTCCAGTTCCGATCGAATCTGCACAGCCTGAGCGGCGCGGTTGCGCAACGGGACATTCAGTTGCAGGCCGACACCCTTGTCGGAACCGGTTGAGTTGACGAGCTGATTCAGTGTGCTCCCGTAGCCGGTGGTGGGGGTGACAGGGATGAAGGTCTGGCCTCCGGCGGCGGCATTCGGTCCTGAGCAAAAACCCTCGGCCTGCTCGGCCAGCGGCTCGTTCGAGCAGAGATTCGACGGGTTCTGCGCTCCGCCCAATCCCGACCCGCCATAATAGGCAAACAGGTCGAGGGTTGGAAGCAGCGCATTCCGCACGGCCTTATTACTGATCTCAGTCGTGTTCAACTGAATACGGGACTCCACCAGATCGGCTCGATGACGCAGAGCATCGCCGATCAGGTCCTGTATGGGCTGGACCGGTTCGCTCTCGGGAAGTTCCATGGTCGAAGTTGGAATTACCTCCGCTCCCGCCAGAGTCTGATCGCGCAGAGTGCGGCTGAGAGCATTCTTCATCAGTAGTTGCTCCAACTGAAGATTGGTGAGGGCGATCGTCAGACCTTGCTGGTCTTGAGCGACAGTACTCTGAGCCCGAACCACTTCGATGGGGGCAAGGCTGCCAATTTCTACTTGCTTCTTCGTATCGGAAAGAGTTTTCTCGGCGAAAGCCAGCGACTCTTTCTGCACGCGCACATTCTCATAGGCGTATACCAGATCCCAGTACATGGATTGAATCTGGTTGACCGTCGTAATCACTTGCAGACGGAAGGCTACGTCGGAAAGTTCACGATTGTTTTTGGCGATGAGCAGAAAACGATTGTTTGCCGCGAAGCCGAATCCCTGCAGCAGATGTTGCGTCAACTGGAACTTGAACTCGAGTTGAGCTGCGGGCTTAACGGGTTGAACGGCGCATCCCCGACCGCAACGCGCGTGTTGTTAAAGCCCACCGTCATGTTGGTGCCCCAGGAAAAGCCCTGCGTATACAGAAAACTGCCTGTGGTGGTGTTCGAGGGCGATGCGGGACTAAAAGTGCTGGTGGGCAGGATGTGGAAGCGATCTTCCTGCAGCGTACCGCTCAGGATCGGATCAAAGCTAGTGATGTTGGATCCGATACCGAGCGTCGAACCGACTAAGCCGCCCGCTCCTGCGCCCGCGCCGCCTGCACCCAGAGTAGTTCCACCGGTGCCGGAGCCAACCTGGCCGCCAAGTCCGCCGACGCCGCCGCCCGGAGTATTCTGCACGATTCCGGTATTCACGCCCAGCGTCTGAGCGCCAGCCCGGGCGCGCAGGATATCGGTGTCCGCGATATTCAGGTTGTAACGCGCGATCGCGATATCAAGATTGTTCTCGAGGGCCAGTGCAATCGCGTCATTCAGCGACAGATAGAGCTTTCCGTCGTGCATAAGTTGATCAATGCGCGCCGTGTTCGAGAGATTCGGAGCAGCCAGGTGCCGGGACGTATACGGCCCGATCGGGTTGGGAAAGTGCGACACCGGCTGGGCATAGTTTAAAACCGGCAATGGCCGCGCTTCCGGCGTGTTCTGCGGTGTGGGAGCTGCGGGCGCTTCCTGGGCCCAACCTGCAAGACTCAGCGTGGTAAACAGGCTGGCAGCGGCGGCGAGCCGGACGGTCGAAGTTAAACGTGCGAATGGCATCTACTCATCTCCGTTCGTTGGTACCAGTTCGTTAGTTCCAATTCGTTTAAAACCAATTTGATGAAGACTTTGCTGCGACTTCGCTTGGTGACGACGACCACTGGCCTTCGCCTGAGACACGATGACTAATTCCTACACAGATATTGATACGCAGACTACCGGCCGAAGGTTCCTGAAATCCGGGCTTCCTGAAGGTCTGAGAGAGGCGAACCTCCCAGCGCCGTCCCGGTTGCGATCTAATCCCGCAGGTCCGGCTTTCGGTGTTTCCTGGGACGCAGCAGACAGGTCTCCACGCAGGAGACCGAGATTCCGCGAAGACCAACCAGTATATCCGAGCGGAACCGCCCTTGCTTTGCGCCGCGCCTCCCCTGAAACTGATAAGTATGGGACCGGTAAATTGCCTGCCAAACCCGAATTACCTTGGATGACGCGACAACGCCGCCGGACTCGAAAGATCGCAGGACAAAAGATTGTAAGATGCGCAACCTCAAACTAACTCTCGCCTATGATGGGGCGGAATTTTCAGGATGGCAGGTGCAGCCCGACGCACCTACCGTGCAGGGCACGCTCGCCTCAGCCATTGGACGGATTACCGGAGAAAAGGTATTGCCGCAGGGCTCGGGCCGCACCGACGCGGGAGTGCACGCGCTGGCTCAGGTGATGACATTTGTCACCCAGTCGTCGGTCCCTACCGCGAATTTCGTGAAGGCAATGAACGACATCTTGCCGGCGTCGGTGCGCGTGCTGGAAGTGGAGGAGGCGCCCCTGGACTTCCACGCGCGGCACTCGGCACGTGCGAAAACCTATCGCTATCGCATTTATCGCGAGTCGATTTGTCCCCCATTCCTGGCGCGCTATGTGTGGCACTATCCGTACCGGCTGGCGGAAATGGAGATGGGCCGAGCGGCGGAGTTTGTGGCAGGAGAGCATGATTTCACCTCGTTCGCGGCCGTCGACCCGGAGCGAGGGCGCGATGATGATCAGGTCTCCCCCGTCTCTAATGTGCGGAAGATATTTTCGTCGTCGTGGGAGCGGACCGGACAGGAGTTGGTCTACACCGTGCGAGGCTCAGGATTTCTGCACCACATGGTCAGAAACCTGGTGGGTACATTTATTCTTGTGGGTAAAGGGACGTTGCAAGCTGAGGCTGTGACTCGCATCCTCGAGTCGCGCAACCGCTCGGCCGCCGGCGCGACTGCATCTGCGAGCGGACTGTATCTGGTTAACGTCGAGTACTAGAAAAGCTTTGGGGAAGGAATATTTCGACTCTATGAAAGCGCCTGCTGTTTCGACTTTGCCACAAATCGTGCGGGTCATTCTCTATGTCCGGGATATCCCCAAAGTCGCCGCTTTCTATCGGCGCTTATTTAACATGCAACCACTTCCCGGAGCCACCGACGGCTGGGTTGAATTGACCAGTTCGACCGGAGGCTGCACGATTGCGCTGCATCAGGCCGCCGTGTCGCAGAAAAACGGAGCTGCCATGAAGCTGGTTTTCGGCGTTGCTGATGTGCGTGCATTCAAAAGAGCCAAAGAAAAAGAAGGACTAACGTGTGGCGTTATTCATCACGTTGATGAGGGAGACGGCTTCGAGTTTTTCAACGCGAAAGACCCGGCCGGCAACTCGATTTCCGTCTCCAGCCGAGGAGTCACGAGAAAGTGATTTTAGAGGAGGCCAGCGGCGTTTAATCATCAGTCCGGTCGCCGTGGCTTCGCGGATGCGATACCACAAGAAACCGCACCGGCACGGACGACGGATTGCGAATCTGGTGCCGCTTTCCCGGCAACACGCGGATGCCGGTGCCCGCGGCCAGCAGCGTGGTCTGACCTTCCACTTCCATCAGCACTTCGCCCGAAAGAATGTAAAAAAACTGCTGCGCTTTCTGGTGATGATGGCGAATCTCGGCCGCGCCCGGCGGCATGAATTCTTCAATCACGCTAAGTTGTTCGTCATTGACCAGGTACCAGGCGTCGCAATCCACTCCCCAGCGATAATGTTCAGCATTCTTCCGGCTCACCGGCCCCGGAAGTTCCGGGCTCGCCGGAGCGGGGTTTCGTGGAGCAGACGGAATTCTCTTCGCCATGCTTTTCGCCTCCAGTCGGACCAGTGTAATCTGATTCAGCATGAGTGAACCTGTGAATTCCACTACTCATTCTGGTTCCGGCCTGGCCGGCGACCCCAAGCGCGAACTCTTGCGGCATACCCTGGCCACGCTCGCCTATCGCGGCGGGAAAGCCGTGCGCAACGCTCCAGAGGGATTGGCCGCGTTTCAGGCCGGCGAAGGAGTGCGCACGCCCGGGCAGATTCTCGCGCACATCGGAGATTTGTTGGACTGGGCGCTGTCGATCGCCAAGGGCCAGCAGAAATGGCACGACTCAAAGCCTCTGCCCTGGGAGCAGGAAGTGGAGCGCTTTTTCGCTGCCCTTAAGAAGTTCGACGCTTTCCTTGCTTCGAGCGAGCCGCTGCACGCTCCGCACGAAAAGTTGTTTCAGGGCCCGATCGCCGACGCATTGACCCACGTCGGCCAGCTAAACATCCTGCGGCGCCTGGCACACGCACCGGTAAAGGGCGAGAGTTATTACGTGGCTGAAATCGAAACCGGGCGAGTGGGCGCCGACCAGGCCGCGCCGAAACGCGAGTTCTGACCATACTCCGCTGGGGAACTCCGCTCGCGAGCTATTTCGCGCGGTTGCGATATAGGGAAGCGTCCACCTGCTCGATCATCGCCTCGATATCGAGCGTAATCTCCAGAAACTGGGCAAGCTGCTGCGCAACCTCTTTTGGCTTGCTCAACACCTCGTGATATTGCACGCGTATCGCTTGGACGTAAGACTTGCCTTCGAGCCACGCGTAAACCTCGCGCAGATGTTTTTCAAACGCAGCGGAGATTGCAGCTGGATCGGTTGTTTCTTTGTAGTTTCCGCGGCGGCGCAACATCTGATCCTGCGACGCCAGCACTTCCGGCAGCGGCCGCTGCATAAAGATGATCTTGTATTCGTGGCCGGCAGGAAGCGACAGCAGAAGCCGCGAGATTACTTTCACGACTTTGCCCTCGCCCTCGGCGATGCAGCTTGGATCGTTGGGCAATGTTTTTATGCGCTCCCACTCGAGATACCCGCGCGGATTGTCGGTATCGGCGCGGCGTTCGCCGTCGGAGAGTGGGGGCATCCCCCCGGCCACCAGCATCTGCATCATGAGAGACGTGCCGGAGCGCGGCAGGCCCGAAACAATCGTGATCATAATTCCTTTAGAACTGACAGACTATCAGAGGCGTCTGTAACGCAAGATGATGCGATCGCCATGTTTCGGTTGCCGGGTTTCATTTGCAGTTTTGATTTACAATGACGGCGTAAGGCCGAATCCGGCGGCGTTTTAGGCCGCTCGAACGAGGGGTACGTCCTTGGCGACTAGCGAAGTGACCGCTTCCAGCTCTCAGAATGTCGAGCAACTTCCCCACCATAAAGTCAAAATCAAGAAGGCCGGGCAACGCGCCTGCAACGAAAAAAACGAGAAGGGTAAGTTTTGCGGCGGGCATTTGAAGCTCTGGTCGTACCTGACGGACGCAATCGAGCGCGAGTGCGGCGACGTGGAAAAAGCCTGGGGACCGAAGGCCGAGGTATATCGCTGCGAACATTGCAAGACGTTGTATCTACCCACGCCGGGCGAGAGCAAGATCAACGTGGCGGGGCAGGGAATGATTTCAGTTTTCGGGTTGACGCTGCCGCCGAAAGAGAAGTGAGCGGGCTTTTGGCTCTTGGCATTTAGTTCTTGGCTCGACAAACCAAGAGCCAAGAGCTAACAGCCAAAAGCCTTTTTCCATGCCCACTCCCGACCTCATCTACGACTGGAACAAACGGCACCCGCCCGAACTGAAACCGCCGGGCCCGGTGCTCATCAACGACGAGACCCTCCGCGATGGCCTGCAGTCTCCGTCCGTGCGCGATCCCTCCATCGCCGAAAAAATTGAAATCCTTCATTTGATGGAGGCACTGGGAATCCATTCCCTCGCTCTGGGCTTGCCCGGAGCGGGGCCGCGTGCGGTTGAGGCCGTAACCGCGTTGGCCCGCGAAATCGTCGGGCACAAGATGAAGATCCGTGCCAACTGCGCCGCGCGCACCCACGAGAATGACATTCGCCCGATTGCCGAGATCGTGCAGAAAACCGGCCTGCCCATCGAAGCCGCAACTTTCATCGGATCGAGCCCCATTCGAAGATTCACCGAAGGATGGACGGACGACTTTCTGGTGCAAACGACCGAAAAGGCCGTGCAGTATGCGGTCTCTCTCGGCCTCGACGTGATGTACGTCACGGAAGATACCAGCCGCTGCGATCCGGAAACGGTAAAGCGTTTATATGCGACGGCGATCAAGTGCGGCGCGCGCGCAATCTGCATCTGCGATACCGCCGGCCACGCCACTCCGATGGGCGCGCACGCGCTGGTGCGCTTTGTGATTGAAGAAGTCGTCAAGCCTTCGGGTGAGAAGATTCGCGTGGACTGGCACGGCCACAGCGACCGCGGCCTGGCAATTGCGAATTCGATGGCGGCACTCATTGCCGGCGCGAATTGCGTGCACGGCTGCGCCATCGGTCTTGGCGAGCGCGTCGGCAATACGCAGATCGACCAGATGCTGGTGAACCTGAAGTTGATGGAAATCGTTCCGTGGGATCAGCAGGACCTGACGAAGCTTAAACCGTATTGCCAGGCCGTGTCGCGCGCGACGGGCGTGCCCATTCCAGCGAATTATCCCGTGGTCGGTGAAGACGCCTTCCGCACCGCGACGGGCGTGCACGCCGCCGCGATCATTAAGGCGTATCGCAAAGACGACGTTAAGCTCGCGAACAGCGTATATTCCGGCGTGCCTTCGCATCTGTTCGGGTTGGATCAGATTATCGACGTGGGCCCAATGAGCGGAAAGTCGAATGTACTATGGTGGCTGGAACGGCGAGCCATTCCGCCGACGGACGATGTTGTCGACCGCATCTTTCAAAAGGCCAAAACCAGCGACCACACGTTAAGCGAGGCAGAGATTCTGGAGTGTGTGCCCGCGGCGGCGCACAAAAAGTGAGGCGACGCGTGGCTCCTGCCGGGTCAGGCATTGCGCGGTCATAGAGTATGAAACACGCGATTCTCGGTGCAGGTGGAGTTGGTGGCTTGATCGGCGCGTGCCTGGCGAAATCGGGCGCGTCGGTCACTCTGGTGCTGAGGCCGGAGTCGCTCGCGAACTATCCCGCACAACTTCAACTCGAAAGCCCGTTTGGGAACTTCAGCGTGCCGGTGGCGCGGGCAGCGGAAGTTCCGCCTGCCGACGTCCTCTGGATTGCCGTTAAAGCCACGGAACTGAAGGCGGCGCTGAAGTCTTTCACGAACCCTGAATCAGTCAGCGCCATCGTTCCGTTGCTTAATGGCATCGACCATCTTGCCCTGCTGCGCGCACGCTACGGCGACGCACGCGTGATCGCCGCAACCATTGCCGTCGAGACCGAACGCGTTCGTCCGGCCACATCATCCATCGCTCTCCTTTTGCCAATCTGAATATGTCTTCGGCGGGGCGAACTCTGCTGGGCCCTACGCTCGACGATCTGCAGAAGATGGGTTTCACTTGCAAGTTCATCGACCACGAGCCCACGCTCATGTGGAGCAAGCTGGTTTTTCTGGCTGCGTTTGCGCTCTCGACCACCGCCTCCGACAAGACCACTGGCGAAATCCTTGCCGATCCCACCTGGAGGCAGCTCGGATTGTCGTGCATCCGCGAGGCCAGTGCCGTGGCTAATGCCGAAGGCGCGAAAATCGATGCCGACGCCGTGATTGCCGCGGTCATGAAAATGCCCGGCAACATGCGCAGTTCCATGCAGAAAGATGTAGAGAAGGGCAAGACTCCGGAACTGGACGCGATCGCGGGACCCATCCTGCGCGGCGCCGCTCGCCACGGCATCGACGTGCCAGTCACGAAGAAGCTAGTGGCCGCGGTCGAGCAGCGAGCCGGTTATTCACCGTCGCTTTTATAAATTCCCGTGTAGCATTTCGAAGTGACCTGGACGGAAATCCTGGGCTTTATCACGGGCGCGGCATCGGTCCTGCTGGCAGTGCGAGAAAGCGCGTGGAACTGGCCGGTCGGCATCGCCAACAACTTCTTCTTCCTGATTCTCTTCTGGAAAGCGCGACTCTACGCCGATGCGACGCTGCAAATCGTCTACATCGTGATCTCGATTTTTGGCTGGTGGAACTGGGTGCGCGGCGGCGCCGGCCACACCGAACTGCCGGTCAGCCGAACCACAGCGCGAACCGGAATCGTTTTGGCCGCGCTGACCGCCGCAGCCACGGTGCTGCTCTTCGCAGTGCTGCGCCGCTTTACTGACAGCGCCGCGCCATTTGGAGACGGAGTCACCACCGCACTCAGCCTGACCGCGCAATACATGCTAAGCCGGAAGTTGTTGGAAAACTGGTGGGTGTGGATGACGGCCGACGTCATCTACATCGCGCTCTACTGCTACAAGTCGCTATACCTGACTGGCGTGCTCTATCTGTTGTTCTTCGGCATGTGCATTGCGGGATATGTCGGTTGGCGGAAATCTTTCGAACTGCGAACTGCGAACGGCCCCGGGAGGTCCCCGCTCCGTGATCCGCGGCCTAGTGATCGGCAAGTTCTATCCTCCTCATCTCGGACATAAATTTCTCATCGACACTGCGCTCAGCCAGGTTGACCGCCTCGACGTGCTGATTTGTGTGCGCCCCGAGCAGACCATCCCCGGAGACCTTCGGGCGCAATGGCTACATGAGATTCATCCTTCGGCTTACGTGCGTGCGATTGACGATCCCGGCGAAGACGACAATTCCGAGTTCTGGGCGCAATACACGGTGCGAATTCTAGGAAGCGCTCCAGATGCGGTGTTCACTTCCGAGGATTACGGCGAATCCTTTGCGCGTTTTCTGGGCTGCCGTCACGTGATGGTAGACCGCGAGCGAACCCACGTTCCGATTTCCGCTCGCGCCATTCGCGCTGCTCCGCTGCAGCACTGGGAATATCTCGAGCCTTGCGTGCGCGCCTATTTCGCCAAGCGCGTCAGCGTGGTCGGCGCTGAGTCCACGGGCACCACGACGCTCGCTCGCGATTTGGCTGCGCACTACCACACGGTCTGGGTACCCGAGTATGGCCGCGAATACTGCGAGAACATGCAGGCTGCAGGCGTAGACCTGTGGACGTATCAGTGGCGCACCGAAGAGTTTACGGAAATAGCCCGCAAACAGCGGGAGATGGAAAATGATCTTGCGCGCCAGGCTAACCGGATTCTAATCTGCGACACGGATGTGCTGGCCACAGGAATATGGCACGAGCGCTACCTGCACACCAGTTCTCCGGAGGTCGACGCCATCGCCGCAGCACACCGGCACGATCTCTACTTGCTCACCGACTGCGATCTTCCGTTCGTGCAGGACGGGTTGCGCGATGGCGAGACCGTCCGGCAGTGGATGACGCGGCGCTTCGAAGAAGTGCTGACCGAACGCGGTCTACCGTGGGTGAAGATCTCTGGCCTCGGGGAACAACGGCTGGCCGCGGCCGTCCGCGAGATCGACGAGAGGCTGAAGTAGGCTGCTTGTCTTCAGCTTTTCAGGGCCGACGGATAAGAAAGTACCCCAAAAGTCCGACTCTCGACACACCGTGTTACCACCCTCCCGTAATGCCGCCGTTCCACATTAGCCAATCCTAATCCCTGCCCGCGCGTTGTAAACTGGCGTAACACTCCCATGAGCCCGAATCCCCCGCGCCCGGACTTGCCGGAGCTTGCGTCCTCGGCGCGAGTGCAACAAGACGTGCAGCAGGAGGTCGCGCGCCTGGCCGCCGCGCCCGAGGTCCGTTCGGCCTTCAATTGGTTTCGCCTGCAGGAACCACAGCTCGTGCACTGGCAGATGGAGATGGCGCGGATCCCGGCGCCTCCGTTCGGCGAGTCGGCACGCGCGGCGTGGCTGGCGGAGCGCTTTCGCGAAGTGGGGCTGGACGATGTGCGCATCGACGACGTGGGCAACGTTTTCGGCACGCATCCTGGGTTCGGCCGGCGCTATCTGGCTTTAAGCGCGCACATTGATACCGTCTTTCCGGCGAACACGCCGCTGAATATTCGCCAGCAGGGAAGCCGCATCTACGGGCCGGGAGTTTCCGACAACGGCGCGGGAGTGGCGGCGCTGCTCGGCATTGCGGCGCTGCTGCGGGCGGTACGCGTCCGTCATGCGCTGCCATTCGTGTTCATCGGCAACGTTGGTGAAGAGGGTGAAGGCGACCTGCGCGGCATGCGCCACATTTTTTCGACGCCGCGCTGGAAAGATTCGATCGCCTACAGCCTGGTGCTCGACGGCGCGGGCGCAGACACGATCGTTGCCGAAGCCCTGGGCAGTCGCCGCTTTGAAGTAATCGTGCGTGGGCCGGGCGGGCATTCGTGGAGCGATTTTGGCGCGCCCAATCCGATCGTGATTCTGGCCAAGGCGATCGAAACTTTTTCTGCGACGCCGGTTCCAACCACTCCCAAATCGACCTTCAACATCGGAGTGATTCGCGGCGGTACTTCGGTGAACTCCATTCCCGAGTCGGCCAGCATGAAAGTGGACATTCGCTCGACCTCGATGACCGAGATGGAGCGTATGGAACAGTCGCTGCGCGCCGCGCTCAATCGCGCGGTGGAAGATGAAACTATGGCAGCCGAAATGCGGTCCTCGGCGCAGAAGCGGCCGGCTGGCGTGAGTTGCGAAGTGGTGGTGATCGGCAACCGTCCTGCAGGCGAATTGTCGGCTGGAGCGCGAATTCTGCAAGTAGTGCGCGCTGTCGACTCGCAACTGGCCAACGCCGCGCAGGTGCAGCGCGCCTCGACCGACGCGAATATTCCACTGTCGATGGGACGCGAAGCCATTGCCATCGGCGGCGGAGGATCGGGCGGCGGGGCACACACTTTGCAGGAGTGGTTCGATTCCAATGGCCGCGAGTTGGGCCTGAAACGGATTTTGCTCACGATGCTTGCGCTGGCGGGGGTGCCGGAATGAAAACGAGTCCACGGGCAGTTTGCACGATACTGACGCGGGAACCACGCGGCTGGAAGTTGTGGATTCTGCCGTGTGCGGTGGCTATGTTGTGTCTGCCGGGCATGGCGCAGACTTTTTCGAACGAACCCACGCAAGAGGCCAAGCCGCGTGCCGACATTATTTTCGAACACGCGAATGTCTACACCGGCGTGCCCGACAACACGCCGTTCAGCTCGATTCTGCGCGAGGAAGCGATTGCCGTGCGCGGCGACCGAATCCAGGCCGTAGGCAAGACTTTTGAGATTCTGAAGCTGAAAGGCCCGCAGACGGAGATCGTCGACCTCGGCGGACATTTTGCGATGCCCGGGTTCAACGACGCTCATCTGCATCTGGACGACGCCGGGATGACCAAACTGAGCGTCGATGTGACGGGCGTGAAGTCGCTCGACGAACTGCGCGCGCGTGTAGCGAAAAAAGTCGAAGAGTCGCAGGGCGCCGATTGGATCATCGGCTCAGGTTGGGACGAAAGCCTGTGGCCGGTGAAGGTGACGCCCACACGCTTTGATCTCGACGAAGTGTCGGCCGGGCATCCCGTATTTCTAGTGCGCATCGATGGCCACATCGCTGTCGCGAATACGCGCGCGCTGCAGTTGGGGAGCGTCACGCTGGCCAGCCGCGACCCTCAAGGCGGCCACATTGATCGTAACGTCAATGGCGAGCCCACCGGAATTTTGCGCGAAACAGCGCAGGGAGCGATTCTGGAGGTAATTCCGAAGCCGACCCACCAGAGACGCCGGCAGGCTCTGGAGTTGGCTCTCGCCGACCTCGCGGAGCACGGAGTCACTTCCGCGCAGGATTATTCGCCGAACTGGGAAAATTTCGAGATCTTCGAAGACCTGGAAAAAGAAGGCAAGCTGACCGCGCGCATCTCGGAATGGCTGCCCTTCGACGATCCCCTGGAAGAGTTGAGCCGCAAGCGCAACGAACATCCGCAATCCGATTTGATGCTGCACACTGGCATGCTCAAAGGATTTATGGACGGCTCGCTCGGATCCCACACCGCGGCAATGCTCGAACCCTACTCGGATGATCCGAAGAACTCAGGACTGCCGCGCTACGACGCGCAGAAGCTCAACGACATGACCAAGGAGCGCGTACTGGCGGGCTACCAGATCGGTTTTCACGCCATCGGCGACAAAGGCATACAAATGGCGCTCGACGCTTTTGCCCTGGCCGAGAAAGCCGCACGCGAAGACCACGTGAAAGCGCCCGACGGCAGCGAAGAATTCCGCCTGCGCATTGAACACGCGCAAGTAACGACGCCGTCGCAGATCGCCCAGTTCAAAACGTTGAAGGTGATTGCTTCGATGCAGCCTAGCCATCTGCTCAGCGATATTCGCTGGGCCCAGGACCGCCTGGGGCCGAAGCGCGCCGCGACTTCTTACGCGTGGCTCGCCTTTGTGAACAAGGGCGTGCTGCTGGCCTTCGGAACCGATTATCCCGTTGAACCTGTATCCCCGTTCCGCGGGCTCTACGCGGCCGTCACGCGTAAAAGCGAAGACGGCAAGCTCGAATATTTCCCCGAGCAGCGACTCACGATGGATCAGGCAATCGCCGCTTATACGGCGGGTTCGGCCTTCGCTGAGTTTGAAGAAAAAGAAAAAGGCAAGCTTGTCCCGGGGATGCTGGCGGATTTTATCGTGCTCGACCGCGACCCGACCGCGACTTCCCCTGAAAAACTGCTGGCCACAAAAGTGTTGCGCACGGTGGTTGGAGGAAAAACGGTTTACGAAGCCAAGTAGGTCCGGCCCGGCCGTTGCAGGGGTCGCTACGGCAAACTGACGTGCGACCTACGGGAAATATGGGCAGATTTATCTGCCAAGTACGAGCACTGCCACTAATATGCACAGCAAACGTAGCGGAGCCGAAAGGGCATCAAGCGAGGGCACGCAAGCAGCGGGTAGAGTAGCACCCTGGTGGGTTTACCTTTGCCTTATCGCTGCCGGGGTGGGCTGTGACTGGTATTGTGCGTTCAAGTGGTTCTCTGGAAAATACCCCCATTTTTCGGATCCCGTTCTTCGTGGAATGGTTCTGACTGTACTGTTTTGCTCGTTTATTGCGACCCTCCCGGTTTGCGCTGGCAGAGCAAAATGGCGGGAGGCTGTACAGATATTCTTCGCGGTGTCGTCGGGACTCTTCGGTTGCATGTTTATTGGGCTGGTTGGTCGATGGCCCGGTCAGCCGAAATAGAAGAGTTGAATAAGTTAATGGGCGGGTGGCCCAGGCGCGTGATCTCGCTGGCATCGGCAACACAGTGGGTGCCCCTTCCTTCGCGCCCTTTGCGAAGGGAGGGAATCGGGAATCCCGGCGCTAAGTGAATTTGATCCCGCCGCCACGCCAAATCAAATAGCACGGGCAGCATCGCTGCCCCACCCTTGCAAAAAGCGCAAGGATAGGGCACCCTCGGTAGGGATGCCGTACGCGAACATCGCCAAAAGTAGGCCAGCCGCCACTTTATTCCAGTAGAGGTCAAACGCTTTTCGCGACCTGCGCGTCTAACCTTCTGCGTATAACCAGGAGCGTCCGCTTGCGGTTGTGGGTCTCGGATGCGGTTCTGCCGCATTGCGTAAATGGGTATACTATAAGGGGTTTGTGAGTTTCGGAGGCAAGTAGACATATGGATTCGGGCGCAATGTGGCAGCGCATGAAGGCTCACGGCTGGGCCTACACGCTGAGTATTCTGGCAACCCTGTCGGTCGGCATTCTGATTGGGACGGTCATTTCCTATGGAGTCAAGGGCAAAGAAGGGCAACAGAAGAGCGATGCGACGCCGCTCAGCATGCCCTCGCCCCAGCAAATGTCGAACACATTTTCGCAGATAGCGAAGCAGCTCGAGCCGAGCGTGGTCAACATCAACACCGAATCGACCATCAAGAACGTCCACCGGCGCCGGGGCGGCCAGGGCGACGACGAACAAGACGGCGAAGACGGCGGTATGGACGACTTCTTCAAACACTTTTTCGGAGGTCCTGGCGGACAAGGCGGCGCGCCGGGGCAGGGTCAGGGCGATAACTCGATCCGTGAACGCTCGCTGGGATCAGGCGTAATCGTTGACGCCAAGGGCTACATTGTGACCAACCGCCACGTCGTCGAGAAAGCGGACCGGATCCGCGTGCGCTTCGAAGATGATCCGCCAGGCGTGCAGCACGACGCCAAAGTGATTGGCACGGATGACGAAACCGACCTGGCTGTGATCAAAGTCGAAATCGACCGCTCGCTGCCGGCTGCCAAGATGGGCAATTCCGACAGCATGCAGGTAGGCGACTGGGTCCTGGCCGTCGGCAGCCCCTTCGGCTTGTCAGAGACGGTGACCGCGGGAATCGTTTCGGCGAAAGGCCGCGACATCGTTCCGTTGCGCCAGTTCCAGACTTTCATTCAAACTGATGCGGCCATCAACCCGGGCAATTCCGGCGGACCGCTGGTAAACATGAACGGCGAAGTAATTGGCATCAACACGGCAATTCTTAGCGAGACCAACGCCTACGCAGGCGTAGGTTTCGCGCTACCGTCGAAGACCGTGGTCGATGTGTACAACCAGCTGACCGGGCCGGAACACCGCGTAACTCGGGGCTCGATCGGCATCACCTTTGATGCGGTGGAAAATCCGGCGATCATGCGCGTGTATGGCGCGGGGTCTGGAGTTACGGTATCGAGCGTCGTAGCCGGAAGCCCGGCCGACCAGGCTGGTCTGAAAGTCGGCGACACCATCACGCTCATCGACGGCAAGAAAGTGGCGAAGGGCGCCGAACTGGTGGCCGACATCGCTTCCCGCAAACCAGGATCGAAGGCCACTCTGGGCTTCTTGCGCAACGGCAAGCAGCAGGATACGACGGTCATCATTGCCGATCGCGCCAAACTGTTTGCCGGTCGGCTCGGCGACACCCAGGACAACGGAGACGAGAGCGCCCCCAAGCAAAGCAAATTCGGCGTGACGGTGCGCAAAGTAACGCCGGAAATGGCCGACCGTCTGGACTTGCCGCAGGGCAAAGGCGTGATCGTGCAGGATGTGAAGCCTGGTTCGTTTGCCGACGACGTGAACCTGGGACGCGGCGACATAGTCCTCGAAGTGAATAAGCAGCCGGTCAACAGCGAGGAAGAATTCGCTAAGGTCGAGTCGAGCCTGAAGAGTGGCCAGGATGTTGTGTTCCTGGTGCGGCAACGGGGTTCGACTCGGCAGGACGGCACCATTTTCCTGGCCGGTACACTTCAGTAACTGAAAAAGGCCCAACGGGAACTGGCACTGTACGCCTCGATCGAGGATGATTGCAATGCCAGCGCTCGTTGGGCCTTTTATTTTTGCAGTTCCTGGCACGCACGATTTTGCGCGAGGCAAAGGTTTTCTCGTTGAGAATTTCGGCTGAAATCCGGAGTATCGGTTTCGTCGCGACTTGCGCGGCCGCGTGCTTGCTGACAATAACGACAAGCGTGCCCGCAGCCGCCGCTCGCCAGAGTGCGACGGGCGACACTGTCGCGGCGAAGCCATCCACTGCGAGCATCCCAGCGCCTGTGCATCCCAAGAGCACCGCTAAATCTTCCGGCTCGGCGACGAGTGCGAAAAAATCAACCGAGGCGAAAGGTACAAATTCGAAATCCGCAAGTTCAGCGAAACCTGCCACCAGAACTCACACCGCGTCGACCGGAAAGCGCTCCTCGCGAAAAAAATCAGCGCGCGCCCGCGGCCAGCAGAAAATCGATTCCGATCGAGCCCGCTCCATTCAGGAAGCCCTGATCCGCGAGCACTATCTCAGCGGAGAAGCCACCGCGACCTGGAACCAGGCCAGCGAAGAAGCCATGCGCCGCTACCAGGCAGACCACGGCTGGCAAAGCAAAACCGTGCCCGATTCACGAGCGCTGATCAAGCTGGGACTGGGCCCAAGCAAGGACCATCTGCTGAATCCGGAAAGTGCCATGACCACAGTGCCCGACGCGCCAGTCGCGAACGCAGCGCCCGCGCACACCACTCCGCCGAAAACGGATCCTGCCCCGGCCAAGAATCCCAACCAGAGTGATCCTTCTTCCAGTCCGCAGTAGAGGCTAGTTTTTCTTGTAGCTGGTCATCACAGGCCGCGGAAAATACGGCAGCGGCTGGTTAGTAATGATCGCGCGCGGATTGCCTTCGACCAGAGCTTCAGCCACGTCTTCTCCGCAGATTTCAGCCGCGGCCTCGCGCGAAGTCGAAAGAATCGGGATGCGTTTCTCCAGATCATGCGCGTCGGTGGCAAGCACATGCACGGCCTGGTGCTCGAGCAGCCAAACTGCGGCCCGGCGCGTGCGTTCTCCCCAGAATCCAGTCAGAGCCGAGCCCGTGATCTGCACCACGCAACCCTGTTCCGCCCACTCCACAACGCGCTGCAGATTCTCGCGCAAAATCGGGTTGCGCTCGGGATGCGTGATAACCGCAGTGATCCCGCAGTTTCCCAGCTGATAAAAGGAATCCGTAGTGTTCTGCGGCACACTGTAATTGCTGAACTCAACCAGTTGGTAGCGTGTGCCTTCAATCACGTAGCGCGTCGGGTTGGCCACGGAGTCCAGCAGATTGTCGACAGACAGATGAAAATCGCAACCCAGCAGCAGCTTCGGCGAATCGCCAGTCAGCTCTTGCAGATGATCGAGCAGCCCTTTCAGATAGTCGCGATCGTAGTGATAGCGGTCATTGGCGTGGGGCGTGGCCACCATGTGCGTGATACCGTCGGCCGCGGCCACGCGGCACATGGCCAGCGCCATGTCCCACGATTTCGGGCCGTCATCTACTTCCGGCAGAATGTGAGAATGAATATCGACCACAAATGTAGAAACACCAGCACGCCGCCAGGGTTGCGCTGCCTTGATTTAATCAGATTCGATGGGAAAGAGAAAGAGAAAGAGAAACTCGAGACTTGTTCTGCGCCGCGAGAACGCGTGGACGTCTCACCAGATTGTCGGCACGGCTCCCGATGTACGGATCGCTTGATCCGCGGTGAGGAGCGGGATGTCCTGGACGAGCGCGGTGGCGCCGATGATGCGGTCGGCAGGATCTTTGGGATAGCTGGACGGCAGAGCGTAAGCCTGGAGGGCAATCTTGGCGGTGATTGGAAGAATGGTGAAGCGCCTCTCAACTTCGGCAAGAACAGTCTCCGCTTCAGGCTTCAACTGAATTTGTCCGCGACTTGCAAGTCTCGCGATCTCGACCAACGCGATGCTGGGGACTGCCAATCCCCGGTTTTTATTGCGAGCTTCTTTGATGGCTGACTGCGCTTTCGTGGATATCCGCCGATAGTCCTGCGCGAGCCAGATCACCACGTGAGTGTCAAGCAGGATCAATAGAGATCGCCCCACTCTTCCGGAGTCAGTATCGGGGAGACAATATCTCCCTTGATCTCGATCGTGCCTTTACCCTTCATAAAGCCGAAGATGTCGTCCTTCTCTTGCTCGACAGGGACGAGCTTCGCCACCGGCTTGCCGCGCTTGGTGATCACGACGGCTTCCCGCTTGGCCTGCACTTCATCCATTACCGCGAGACAATGAACTTTGAACTCTCCCGCCGCCATTTTCCTCATGGACGAGCATCCTTTCGATTATAGTCATTGTACCATGGTCATATCAATCTATGGTTTTCATCTCGGCAGGATCTGAATCCGCAAAGCGGTCGATGAGTACCCAGCAGGCTTCGAAGACTTGATCTCGAAATTGCTGGTTGATTCTCTCGATCTCGATGTCTTTCTCCCGAAGGACCTCGCGATTCCAATGCAAACGTTCGGAGCCAATAGGCAAGTTTTGCGCACTGTTTCGATACTCTTGGAATATGGTTGGTAAGCTAGCTTCATAAGGTGCAAGCCAGTAAAGTGTACGGGTCATTCTGCGGCAGCCAACTGGCAGACCGATCTGATAAGTGACTATCGATCGCGCCACTGCAATCACTTTGCTCGCGGCAGAGTCGCGTTTCGTTGGGTTCGCCAAAATGAATCAAGAATTTCCATACCGCTCGCGCATGAATTCCGCAATCCCGGCGTAGGCCGCGGTCAGAGTCTTCTCGTCCGGCAGGAACACGATGCGGAAGTGCTGCGTGCCCGGCTTCTGCCCGAATCCGGATCCATGCACGACCATCACATGCTTTTGGCGAATCAGTTCCTTCACAAAAATCTCGTCGCTCTCCGGGATATCGATTTTGGGGTAAGCATAAAAAGCCCCGCGGGGCGCAACGCAGCTCACCCGTGGCGTGGCTTCGCACCATTTCTGCGTGAGGTCGCGGCGGGACCGCAGCTTGCGCTGCACTTCGACGAGATGATCCTGCGGCCCTTCCAGCGCAGGCCGGATCGCGTACTGCTCGGGATGATTGGCGCAGAGCCGCGCCCGCAGAAGACGATGCACTCCCTCGGTATAGGCCTTTACCGCAGGCGCTTCACCAGACACAATGCCCCATCCGATACGCCATCCCGGCACCAGATAATTCTTCGACATTCCGCCGAAAGTTACACAGGGCACGTCGGGCGCAACCGCGGCAAAAGCGAGATGCGGCGTGCCATCAAGAATTAATTTGTCGTAGATTTCATCCGAAAACACAATCAGGTTGTGGCGACGGGCGAGTTCCGCCACTTGCTCCAGCATCTGCCGCGTGCACAGCGATCCCGTCGGGTTGTTGGGATTAATGAGCACGATCCCGCGAGTGCGCGGCGTCAGCTTGCGTTCGATATCGGCCAGTTCCGGCTGCCACGCATCGTCCTCATTGAGGTCGTAGGTGTTGAGGGCGATTCCGAGCTTGCACAGGATGGCTGAATACAGCGGATAGTCGGGGCGCGGCGTGAGGATGTCTTCCCCGGGATCGACCAGGGCGGAAATGCAGGCGTCGACCGTCTCGCTGACGCCGGAAGTCACGAAAACGTCACGCACCGTGGTGATGCCTTTACGCGCCGCTTCACCTCGAATAGCCTCGATCGCCACGGGAATGCCGGGGGACGGGGCATAGCCGTTCTTGCCATCCCGCATGGCTTTGTAGACGGCCTCGATGATGTGCGGCGGCGTCTGGAAATCGAAGTTCAGCGGATCGCCAATGTTCAGGGGAACGACTTTGTGTCCCTGCCGGGTGAGTTCGTCAGCGACGCAGGCCAGATCGCGAATGGCATAACGGATATTTTCCAGGCGTCGAGCGGCCGAGATCTGGTGAGTTTGAGTAGAAGACATAAAGGAAATTCTACCCGTAGTCGACGCCGCCGGGCGTGGAAATCTGGCGCTTCGAAGGATGATGTTGCTGGATCTGCAAGGGCTCGAATCCGGAACGGCAGATTAATGAGGGCTGAAGGTGAGAACGATGTCTTCGACGGTCTTGTCCGGCGCGGGCGCGTATTTCCAGCTCTTGACGGCGGTCACTGCTCGCTCCGCCAGGATGGGATTGCCGCCGAGAATCTCGACATTGGTCACCGAGCCGTTGGCCAGCACAGTCGCCTTCAGGCGAACCACTCCGCCTACTTGAGCGCGGCGCAGGAGTTCAGGGTACTCAGGTTTCACCGTCACAATTATTTTGCGGTCGGCCTTCTGCGCCTGCGACGGGGGGACGAAAACGGCGGTCAGGCAGAGCGCCAGCGGAAGAAGGGCGAACGACAACTTTCGTGGAATCATCTGGAATTTTTCAGTTTGCCGGCCGAACCGCATGACAACACCCGTGGCAAGACCCCGACCCGATTGAAATCCCCAGCCCTCACGGTAGGTGCTCGAAGTCATCCGGGCAAGATTACCGAGGTACCGTCCGGCGGAGCTTCGAGAGGGGTATGGAAAAGTCTGAAAGCACGAAAATGCAGGTCGCGAACCTTAAAAAGCTTAACCACAGAGGGCACCGAGGAGCACTGAGGATTCAAACCCGTGAGGTGTGCCTGTGTCGATCTGTATCCTCTGTGGTTAAGGGTTTAGTCTTCGCGATCGATCTGCGCCTTTTGCAGCTTATCCGAGTAGTCGACGTAAACCGACTTCCACTCGGTGTAGAAATCAATCGCGCCAATGCCGCCCTCGCGATGCCCGTTACCCGTGGCCTTGGTTCCGCCGAACGGCAGATGCACTTCCGCTCCGATGGTCGGCGCGTTGATGTAGGTAATCCCAGCATACAGGTCGCGAATCGCCGAGAACGCCTTGTTCACGTCCTTGGTATAAAGCGCCGACGACAAGCCGTACTCGATTCCGTTGGCGATTTCTATAGCGTCATCCAGATCGTCGCAAGGGATGATTGAAACCACCGGGCCAAAGATTTCTTCCTGCGCAATCCGCATCTTCGGATTGACGTCAGTAAACACGGTCGGCTCCATGAACCAACCGTAATGATAATCGCCCTGGTCGAGGCGATGGCCGCCGCACACCAGCTTCGCGCCTTCGTTCTTGCCGATCTCCACGTAGTTCAGGTCGGTCTGCAGTTGCTTCTCGTTGACGGCCGGTCCCATCTGCACGGTTTCGTCCAGCCCGTTGCCGACCTTCAACTTCTTGGCGCGTTCAACCAGGCGCTCGACAAATTCTCGGTACACGCCCTTCTGCACAATCATGCGGCTGGTCGCGGTGCAGCGCTGGCCGGTGGTGCCGAACGCTCCCCAGAGCCCGCCTTCGATGGCGAGATCGAGGTTCGCGTCATCAAGAACAATCATGGGATTCTTGCCGCCCAGTTCGAGCGAACAATGTTTGAAGCTCTGCGCCGCGATCCCGCCCACGATGCGGCCCACTGCCGACGATCCCGTCAAAGAGATCGCGCGAACATCCGAATGTTCGGCCAGCGGAGTCCCGACTTCGGCGCCAAATCCGGCCACGACATTGATCACGCCCTTGGGCAGCCCAGCGTCGGTGAGGGCCCGCACCAGGTTGAAAGTGGAAAGCGGCGTATCCTGCGCCGGCTTGATGACGCACGTGTTCCCGCACACGATCGCCGGCAGCAGCTTCCACGAAGAAATTGCCATCGGGAAATTCCACGGCGTAATCATGCCGCACACCCCGATCGGCTGCCGCACCGCCATCGCGAATTTGTTGGGCATTTCCGACGGCACCGTGGGGCCGAACAGACGTCGGCCTTCGCCGGCGTTGTAATAAGCAGCGTCGATCGCTTCCTGCACGTCGCCGCGCGTCTCGGCCAGAACCTTGCCCATTTCGCGAGTCATCTCCTGCGCATACTCTTCCTTGCGTCCAATCAAAATCTCAGCCGCCCGGAAAACAATTTCCGCACGACGCGGGGCCGGCACCAGTCGCCACTTGGTGAAGGCGCGTTTGGCGGCCGCGACAGCGGCATCCACGTCGGCCTTGGCCGATTTCTGGAAAATGCCGACCAGGTCGCGAGTGTCGGCGGGATTGCGATTCTCAAACGTTTCGCCCGTCGAGGCCGCAACCCACTCGCCGTCAATAAAATTCTTAAAAACTTTGGTCGTGCCGTAGCTAAGCGTGGCCGGACTGGTCAAAGTATCGGTAGCCATGATGTCTCCTGGGATTTCTAAACTGGTTTTCGGGACTGCTCTCTCGAATATGAAGGCCCAAACCTATTGATGCTACAACCCGCGGCGAGGGTGCGGCAAGGCAGGGATTGGTCCGGTCATGCTAAAGTTTGAACCCGCGCGGCAGGATAGCGGTGCCCCGGCCGTGATCTCCGGAGGCAAGAATGCGAGCATCTCTGTTTTGCCGAATCGCTGCGGCTCTTCTCCTACTTTTCGCCCTCGGTCACACTCTCGGCTTTCGCCAGTCCGATCCCGCGTGGGGAGTAGATGGCCTTCTCGCCTCAATGCGCTCCACACACTTTGACGTGCAAGGGTTCACCCGCACCTATTGGGACCTCTTCCAGGCTGCCGGATTCTCCGTTGGTGTTTTTTATTTTTTCGCAGCGATCTTGGCCTGGCAACTGGGTGGCCTCCCGGCCGCGACTCTGGCGCTCATGCGCGGCACTGCGTGGGCGTTCGCACTGTGTTTTGCCGCCATCACGGTTGTGAGCTGGAAATATCTGTTTATCCTACCCATCGCGTTCTCCATCGTGATAACGCTGTGTTTGACTGTCGCGGCATGGCTGTCCGCGAAGCAGCCTTCTATTCCTCAGTTGCGATAGGAAGGTTAGTGAATTCTAAAACTACGCCACTGGCGCCAGCCGGTGTCTATCGCCGTGCCTCAAGTGCGCAGAGTTTGGAGTACCCACCGGTTGTCTGGCTCGCCTTTATACTCATGGTGTGAGGAAAATGTAGATGCAAGAATTCTGTGGGATGAAGATTCCCCGGTCGCTGGAGGAGTTGGTCAGTCCGGAAAACACAGCGCTGGTCGTCTACGACATGCAGGTGGGGATCACGAAGCAGGTTGCCGCAGGGCAGGAGATCACTCGTCAAGTCACCAGACTACTCACGTCCGCGAGGGCCGCGGGGCTGCGTACGTTCTTTACCCGACATATGTCTCTGCCGAAAGAGCTGATGGGGGCCTTTCAGTGCCGCACCGCGATGGCCTGGCAGCGCGCCGAATCGATGGACGCGGTGAAACCCATGTTTCTTCGGGACAGTCCTGGTTTTCAGATCATTTCGGAACTCATGCCCCGGCCCAGCGAGGCGATTCTCGACAAGATCACAATGTCGGCATTTGAAGGAACGTTCCTGGAGATTGCCCTGCGGGACTGCGGGATTCGGAGTTTCATCATCGCGGGCATCGCTCTGGAGATAGGAATTGATCCTACATGCCGGCATGGAGCGGACCTGGGCTTCTGGCCGATTCTGGTGAAGGACGCTTGCGGCTTTGGCAACGAGGAGGCGGCGAATCATTCGCTGGCGTCTTTACAGCACATGGGCGACACCACCGTTACCGACACGGACACACTTTGCGCGTTGCTTACGAAGTGTGAAGCGCCGGCCAGTTAGCGCCAGTGTTTTAATTGTGGCCAGAGTTGAGTGAGCGTACCGAACTTCGCTCCCCGGCAGATGTTCACGCTGATCTGCTGCTCCAGCGCGTATGGACTCGCGGCGGACGTGCCAACGTACTCGACTTGGCTGAAAAACTGTTCCAGATGTTCTTTTGGATCGCCGAGTACGATGAGGCAGTTTCCGGAGTATCCGCGCGGTCCCCAGAGAAACCATGTTTGATGGCCGCTGAGCGCAGCCGGCAAGCCCTGCCGGCGGCCAAGAAAATCGATGGCGCCGGCCTGCCCGTAATCCTGGGCAAAGATGGCGCAGTCTTTCCGCTCCTCGGGCGCCAGTCGGTTCCATGCGACCGCCGTTTCGTCCACAATTTCTTGCCAGCCAAACTGGTCGGAATACCACTGCGGCAGCGCCGCGCGCGCATGAGCGTGCTCCATGACCGGAAGCTTGAATGGCAGCGATTTCGCGTACGCGAGGAAGCCGTCGGGAGAAAAAACGGGAATCACAATGGGCGCGAGATAGGCCCCATTCGCCAGCAACAGAATCACAATCACCGGCTTCAACCACTGCAGCCGAGGCCGTTTGGAATCGATTGCAGAACGATCGACTGTAGAACGATCGCGCCGAGAACCATCGAGCGCAAACTCAAGCACCACCGCTCCCGCCGCCAGTAGCATGGGATAGACCGGCGCGAGGTAGTAGTTTTTTCCGTGCAGTCCGAAGAAAACCGCGTAGCAGACCAGAAAGCACCAACCCAGCGCGCGAAAAGGCTTCAGCCGCTTCCAGAACAGGAGAGCAAACAACCCCGCCAGCCAAATCGGCGCTGTAAAAGGATTCACCAGCAGAGTCTGCTGCAGAAAGAATTCAGCTGGCCCCAATACCACGTCGCATCCCAAAGCCGAAGAGGGCAATGGAATACTTCTCCTCCATGCCGATCCCGGCGACTACGCCGAACCAGAGCCAATTCCGAGGCTCATTCCTCTTGATGGCCATGATGGCGAAATAAGCGCAGCCCATCCACAGGTTCGGTTCAAGACAGTTCGTGCCCAGAAGACTGCCGTTCGAAAGATACTGAGGCGCGATCACCGCGCAGATCGCGCTCAGCAGCACGGCGTAACGGCGCCCTCCCAGTTCCCGCGCCAAAACCGCGGTTTGCACCACCAACAGCGACGAAGCCAGCGCCGGGATGAAACGAACGCTGCGCAGTGAGTCCCCCAGCACCGCGCGGCAGATGTGAATCAGAAACGGGATCAGCGGGGGCTGGTCGACGTATCCCCACTGCAGGTGGTCGCCGCATGCCATGTAATTAAACTCGTCGCGGAAATAACCGTAGCGGTTGTTGAAATAAATGTGGAAGACGAGCTTCGCTAGGGCGATCGCCCAGACAATGGCCATGCCAGACTTGAGCAGCGACTGCCGCTCGTGATCCTGTACAGGTGAGGCTGAGGAAGCGCCAATCATGGGACCGTAAGAATAGCTGATCCTCGTGAAAGTTTCATAAAGAGAGCACCTCCCCATCCGGTTTCGGGAGCTGTTCCTTAAGGGTAAGTGCTTGAGCACACTTCAGTAACGTCCCAAAGTGATTCGGTAGTTTTTCCTCGGTTTTGCTTGTGCTAACGTTGCTCTTTACCGCACATTTACTGAGGTTTCTTGGTTTAAAGTGCCAGCCGACGAACGCAAACCGGGGATCCACGTTGCGTGGACCACGATCACATACCGCAGTGTGTTCCTGCTGATCCTGGCAGGCGCCGCGATATTGTTCATCGCCATGCGCGCAGTGTTCCCGCAGTTCACGCAGAACACAGTGAAGGCAAGCGAAAGTCTAGTTGGCAAGGTGCTGGAGCGCGTGTCAGGCATGGCTCCGGCCACCGGTTCGGGAGGTTCGACGGCCCAGCAGGCCCGCTTCACCGCCCTCGACGGCACGGTGCGGGTGAAGAAGGGCAACGGCAATAGTTGGATCACTGGCGACTACAGCATCCCTCTCGACAAAGGCGATGTCGTTCAGACCGGCTCCGAAGGCATGGCGAAGGTCGTCTTCAATGACGGCACCAGCTACACCGTCAAACAGGATTCGCTCATCGTCATCGAAGAAAACTCCGCCAACGACCAGCAGCAGACGAACGTTGCCGTGACCGTGAGCACGGGAACCGTCGACCTCTCGACCGGGACTTACAGCCAGGGTTCAAAATCGCAAGTGATTGTCGCGGGTGCCACGGCCTCGCTGGCTCCGGAATCCGCGGCGCAAGTGCATAACGACCCCAAGTCTGACCAGCACGAAATCCTGATGAAAAAAGGTACCGGTGAGGTCACGCGCAACGGGGAAACTGTGCAACTGGCCAACTGGGAAAAGGTGAGCTTCCAGGGCCAGCAGTCGCGTCTTGAAAAAGCAAAAGAGATCGGCCCGCCCACCCCGATCGCTCCCGCCAACATGGCGCCGCTGTTTTCTTCGGGCGAGGCGACTAAGGATGTCGAATTTTCCTGGACGCCGATGGCGAATGCAGTTGGTTACCGCCTCCGCATCTCCCGCAACCCATATTTTTCTTCTACACTGGTTGATAAGAAGGTTAATACAGCAGCGGTAACGGTCACGAGCCTGGGTGAAGGCGCTTATTACTGGATGGTGCAGACTTACGACGCCGCCGGCAAAGAATCGGTGGAAAGCGAGAAGAATCGCTTCACTATTATTTCCAAAGGCAAAAACACCGAAGCCATCGAACTGGACCTCGACCCTTTTATTCAGCACGGGCACGTGATCGAAGTGACCGGCAAGACACAGACTGGCGCGCGCGTCATGGTGAACGGCAGTGAAGTTCCCATGATCAATTCCGATGGCGGGTTCCATTACTTCACGCCGCCGCTGCCGACCGGGGAAGCCGTAATTACAGTGACGGCGCAAACCGCGCAGGGCGGAGTGAACACGCAGCAGAAGAAGATCATTATTCAGTAGAGATTTCGATTTTGAGCAAGGTTGCCGGGCATCTCGTAGAATAAAGACAGCCAGCACCCAAAAAGAACAGAAGAAATACCAACTCCGGGACAACTCCCGGAAAGAGAGTGGTACGCAAGAAAGACGCGGGAACATTTCGTCATGTCAAAGAACGGATTCCATTCAAGCCCGACGCGCAGTCACAACCTCCGGTCGCTGTTCAGCATTTTTTCCAGCGACCTCGCCATCGACCTCGGCACCGCCAATACGCTCGTGTATGCGCGCGGCAAGGGCATCGTCGTCAACGAGCCTTCCATCGTTGCCATCAATAAAAATACGGGCGAGGTCGAGGCCGTCGGCAAAGAAGCCAAAGAAATGCTGGGCCGCACGCCCGGCAACATCGTCGCCATCAAGCCCATGAAAGACGGCGTAATCGCCGACTTCAAGGTCACCGAAAAGATGTTGAACTATTTCATCCAGAAAGCGCACAACCGCAAGATGCTGGTGCATCCCCGCATCGTGATCGGCGTGCCCTCGGAAATTACGCAGGTGGAAAAGCGCGCGGTCATGGACTCCGCCTATCGCGCCAAGGCCAGCGAAGTGCATCTCGTGGAACAAGCCATGGTCGCGGCCATCGGAGCGGGACTGCCCATCACCGAGCCCAGCGGCAACATGGTGGTCGATATCGGCGGCGGCACCACCGACATCGCAGTCATTTCTTTGAGCGGCATCGTCTACTCGCGTTCCGTGCGCATGGCCGGCAACCAGATGGACGAAGCGGTCATGAATTATCTGAAGCGGAAATACAACCTGCTGATCGGCGAGCGCACGGCCGAGCAGATCAAGATGGAAATCGGTTCCGCGCACCAGCTCGATAAACCGATGACCATGGAAATCAAAGGCCGCAACCTGATCGAAGGCGTGCCCAAAACAATCACCGTAGACGACGGCGAAATCCGCGAGGCCCTCAGCGAATGCGTTTCGACCATCATGAACGCGATTCGCGTAGCGCTCGAGCGCACGCCCCCGGAACTTTCCGCCGACATCAGCGACCGCGGCATCGTACTCACCGGCGGTGGTGCGCTGCTCAAGAATCTCGACAAGCGCATCCGCGAAGAAACCGGTCTGCCGGTTTCCATCGCCGACGATCCGCTCTGCAGCGTCGTGCTGGGCACCGGCAAAATGCTCAGCGATTTCAAACTGCTCAGAAAAATCTCGATCGAGTAGAAAAGCAGGGGCTAGGGGGCAGAGGTCAGGGGCTAGAAAACTGATCCCTAGTCCCTAATCCCTGACCCCCGAATTATGGAATCCGTACTCGGCCGCTACCGCAACCTGATCATCCTGGTAGGAGTCCTGTTTCTGCAGGTGCTCGGCCTGGCGACGCAGGTCAAGCGCGGCGGCAACGATCCCGAAAACACGCGTCTCATCCGCGTCTGGGCCGTCGACGCCATCACCCCTTTTGAGCGCGTGCTAGTCTGGGCGCAGAACGGCACCGGCAACGTCTGGCACAACTATTTTTATCTGCGCGGAGTGCGCGCCGAAAATCGCCAGCTGAAAGATCAGATTGAGCAGATGCGCCTCGAACAGGTGCGCCTCAGCGAAGACGCAGCCCAGGCCCGCCGTCTGCAATCCCTGGTCGCCTTCAAAGAACAGTTCATTTCCCGCACCGTAGCCGCGCAGGTCATCGGCTCCAGCGGCAGCGATCTTTCCCGCACCGTCTTCATCGATAAGGGCGAGAACGCCGGCATCAAACGAGACATGGCAGTCATGACCGCCGACGGCATTGTCGGCAAGGTGCTCGTCGCCTATGCGTCCGTCTCTCAGGTTTTATTGATCAGCGACCAAAGCAGCGGCGTCGGCGCCCTGCTCGAAAAGACTCGTCTGCAAGGCGTGCTGCGCGGTACCGCCAACGGCGAAGTCGTGCTCGAACGCGTGATGAGCGATGAGCAAGTCCCCGTCGGTGAAACTGTACTCACCAGCGGCGGTGACCAGATCTTCCCCAAGGGCCTGCCCATCGGTGTCGTTACCAAAGTTGGGAACGGCAAAGATTTGTTTCTGAACATCAAAATTAAACCCGCCGCCAATCTGAGCAAGCTCGAAGAAGTGCTCGTCCTGGTCGAGAACAAGGAACGGCAGGCCACTGCGGAAGAAAATGTTCACATTCGCGCTTCCGATATTCTGGCGCAACGCTTGCCCTCGGTGCCCGACAAGCCAGCCGAAGCGAATTCCGCCGCAGGCGCGACAGCCGGCTCCACAGCGGGCTCAACCAAATCGCCCATCGCGAAGCCTGCAACCAAACCAGTGGACGCGGCGACCTCGACCGCCCCGACGGCCAAGAGCCCGTCCGGCTCGAAAAGTGCTCCCGGCACGCCAGCGGATGGGACACCTGCAAAGCCGGCAGATGGAACGTCCACTGGCACTTCCGCCGGTGCTCCCAGCGTAAAGAACACTGCTTCACCCGGGGGCGCCACAGCGTCAGATTCGAAGTCCGGAGCTTCTTCGACAACACCCGCAACCACCCCCGCGAGCGCCCAGCCGAAAAAGGCCGAGCCAACTCCGCCGCCCGATAATTCGCAGCCCCCCTCGACCGAAAGCAGCCCTCAATAGCGTGCCCATTACTTACACATCAGGGGAGCAGGTTGAGGTCTACCGGTTCAGCATTCCGGTCACGATCGGCGTTCCGCTGCTGGCGTTGTTTGCCCAAGCCTTCGTGCCGCTGCGTTTTCCCCGCTTTGCCGTCTATTTCGATCTTCCGCTGCTGGTCACGATTTTTTTTGCCATGGCCCGCCGCAACCCGATCGCAGGCCTGTTCACCGGCGCGGCGATCGGCTTGGCGCAGGATATGCTCGGCCACAATCCGATTGGACTCTACGGCATCGCCAAGACCGTCGTCGGCTACGGAGCTTCGTCCCTGGGCGTGAAGCTCGACGTGGAGAACGCCGGCGCCCGCTTCCTGGTGACGCTGGGTTTTTACCTGATCCACTCCGCGGTCTACTTCACCGTAGCTCACGGCCTGGTCAACATGACGCAGACCTGGAGCTGGTCGCGCGGCATCCTGGCCGGCGTGGCCAACGCCCTGCTGGGCGTAGTGCTGTTCTTCCTGCTCGACAAGTTCAAGCAGAGAACGTGAATAAATGCTTCCGGCTCTCGCCGTCAGGCCTCCGCGCGGTCCAAACGGTTGACCTATGACCTTCGTTACCAGGATGATCCCCGTTGTTGCGTCTTCGGATTTAAAATGAGAATGACTCCCGAGAGGAAAATGGCATCGGCCTCGATTTCCGACTGCGCCCGCGCGGGCGGAAGCCGGAAGCCGGACGCCCGAGACTTATGTTTGGCCGCGACGAAAAAGTTTCCGAAATCCGCCTCACGGCGGCGCAGTACATCATCCTCGGCATCTTCCTGGTGCTCGCCTACGGATTGTGGAAGCTGCAGGTGATGGAGAGCGGCTACTACTCCTCGGCCGCCGAAAAAAATCGCGTTCGCAACGTGCCCGTGCTCGCTCCGCGCGGAAAAATTCTGGATCGCGAAGGCCGCACGATTGTCGACAACTATCCGTCGTTTACTGCGCTGCTGCTGCGCGACTCCTCCCGCGATCTGGTTGCCGACGCCGATTTGATTTCTCAGGGCCTGCATCTTGATCCCAACGAAGTGCGCGCCCGCATCCGCCACTTCGCATCGATGCCGCAGTACCAGCCGATTTTCCTGAAAGAAGACATTACTCCGGACGAGCTGCAGTTCATTGAAGCGCATCGCAACGAACTGCCCGAACTCGACACCATCATGTCTCACCGCCGCCTGTACCCGCGCAACGGCTTCATGGCGCACCTGATCGGCTACGTGGGCGAGGTCAGCGAAGACATGCTGAACCAGCCCCAGTTCGAGCTCTACAACGCCGGCGACGTCGTAGGAATTTCCGGCGTCGAGCGCCAGTACAACACGCTGCTGATGGGCCAGAACGGATCGCGCCAGGCGCTGGTCGACAGCCACGGCCGCGAAGTCGGACGTCTCGGTGAAACCGAAGCCGTGCCCGGCAAGCCCCTGAAACTGACGATCGATATCGATTTGCAGATTGCGGCCGAAGAAGCGCTGGGCGACAAGAACGGCGCCATCGTCGCCATGGACCCTCACACCGGAGAAATCCTGGCCATGGTAAGCCGCCCAACTTTCGATCCCAACGATTTCGCCGTACACGTGTCGCGCGATCAATGGAACAAGCTGGTCACCGATCCCGACAAACCGCTGCTGAACAAAGCCATTCAGGCCCAGCTCGCGCCCGGTTCGACCTTCAAAATCATCATGTCGTTCGCCGGCTGGCAGGATGGCATTGCTCAGAACCTGCACGTGCACTGCAACGGCAGCGCAGATTTCTACGGCAGAAACTCAAAGTGCTGGGTCTACTTCAAGCACCTAACCCACGGTGACGTGGACCTGGAAAAAGCGATTTATCAGTCGTGCGACATTTTCTTCTACACGCTCGCCGACAAGCTCGGCATCGAGAAAATTGCCAAGTATGCGACCGAGCTGGGTTTGGGACAAAAGACGGGCATCGATCTTCCCCAGGAAGCCAGCGGCATCGTCCCGTCGGAAGAATGGAAAGCGCACACCTTCCACCAGAAATGGTATGCCGGTGAAACTATCTTCGTCGGCATCGGGCAGGGTGCCATTACAGTCACGCCCGTGCAGTTGGCACGAGCCATCAGCGCGATCTCTATGGGAGGAAAGCTGGTGGTGCCGCACGTGATCAATCCGACGGACCTGCCGTCGAACTACACTGAGGCGGCGCACTTCACTGACGTGAAAAGCGTTCCCCTCGATCCCAGTGGCTGGAACTACATTACCGACGCGATGGGGCGAGTACTGCTGCCCGAAGGGACGGCCCCCAGAGCCCATATTGACGGCATCGACATCGCGGGCAAAACTGGATCGGCGCAGGTGGTGTCACTGGAGAACCGAGCCAAGCACAAAGACGACGCCGACCTGGCGCAAAACGGATGGTTCGTCGGCTTCACACCACGCCGCAACCCCGACGTCGTAGTCTGTGTCCTGTTCCAGGGCGGCGAGCACGGCCGCTTGGCGGCGAACGTGGCCACGCAGGTGATCAAGGCCTACGTCGAAAAACAACGCAAGACTCCGCAGAAGATGGTTGAGAAGCCAAAGGCCAATGGAACGGTCGATATCGGCAGCCTGTGGAGCGACCCGGCTTCCGACGGAGATAAAGAAAAGCTCGGGGGTGGACGCTACGTTCTCGACTTGCCCAAAAAGCCGCTGCCAGCAGCCCTCGCCGCACCAGGAATGCATCAATGATTTTCGCCGCAGAGGTTATTCCGATCAGTCGATCCCTCAACGAAAAAGCTAAAGGCTAGGAGCTAAAAGCTAGAAGCTGTTTTATGGCACGCTACGTCTCATACCGTGATTTCGACTGGGTCCTACTGGGCTTCGTGCTCCTGATTTGCGGCCTGGGTATCATGGAAATCCACAGCGCCACCGAGCACACCAAGTTCGCCGGAGCCCACGTGAAACAGATTTACTGGGTGCTGGCCGGCGTAGGCGCGATGTTCGTGATGAGCCTGGTCAACTACCAGATGCTGCTCGACCAGATTCACTGGTTTTATATCGCCGGCGTGGCCTCGCTCATGGCCGTACTTCTGTTTGGCCAGCGTTACCTTGGCGCGAAGCGCTGGATCCACATGCCGGGCGGCAACCACTTCCAGCCCTCGGAGTGGGTCAAGCTGATCCTCATCCTCGCCGTGGCTAAGTATTTCGCCGACATGCGCCAGCGGGAACTTTCCTGGGCCGATTTCATGAAGGCCGGAGCCATCGTCGGCGTACCCATGCTGATGGTCTTGGCCCAGCCTGACCTCGGTACCGCCCTCACCTACGTTCCCATCGCGGTCATGGGCGTCTTTCTGGGCGGATTGCAGTGGAAGCAGGGCCTGACCGTCGCCCTGCTGGCGGGAATCGGCATTGGGGCGGTCTTTACCGTCCCCAAAGTGCACGTGCTCAAGTCCTACCAAAAGCAGCGGTTGACCAGCTTTATCGATCCCGAACTCGATCCCCAGGGCTCGGGGTACCAAGTTGAGCAATCCAAGATCGCCGTGGGCTCAGGAGGCCTTTGGGGCGGCAAAGGCTCGCAAACACACGGCAATTTTCTCCCAGTCCCGCAAACGGACTTTATTTTCGCCGCGTTTTCCGAAGAGCATGGATTCGTAGGCGCTCTCGGGGTTCTGCTGTTATACTTCATTGTGCTGATGCGTTTGACCCAGAACGCGCAAACAGCGCCCGACCGCGCTGGCACGTTCGTGGTGATGGGTGTGGTGGCTGTGCTTAGCTTCCATATCCTGGTCAATGTCGGCATGGTGGTTGGCTTTATGCCGGTCACCGGAATACCCTTGCCGTTGATGAGTTATGGTGGGTCTTCCGTATTGTTCATGTTCCTGGCGCTGGGGATGGTTATGAACGTTCGTATGCGCCGTTTCGTCAACTAGCTGAGTGAGCCGGCTAAAGACGATCAGTAAGGACGAACAAAGCTTTAAGAAGCAACAGGTTAAGTAAACCAGGTTCAAGAACAGGAACCAGGAAGAACGGCAGGACCGCAGTTTCGCTGCGCTCGCAGGCGCAGCCCCAAAAATATCGATCGCCCTCGCGTAAAGGGGGCATTTCACCGGCTAGTTGAGCAGTCGAAGGCCGGGCAGGATTGAAGTTGAGCAGCCGGGCAGGGAACGGCCCCCCGACCTTCGGGTCTGAGAGTGCGGTCACAAACCCCGGCAGAAGTGAAAGCGAGATTAGTGCAAAAGATTCCCAAGCTTGTGCAGCGGACTCGGCGCCAAGAGGCGACACGACCTCTTCCGCCCAGCCCGTCCCCATGCGGGGCAGCATCGCGACGCTCTTCGTTTCATCCTCCCACCCCTCTTCTGACTCCGCCCCGGTGAACCCCGTCCGACTTTAAACAGGCCGGCGGGACCGGAGTGTTTGATGAACAAAGAATTATTTGTCTCTTCCACCCCCCACGAAACCAAAGTGGGCCTGGTCGAAGACGATCTGCTCGCGGAAGTCTATCTAGAGCGCGAGAACGAATACACCTTAGCCGGGTCCATCTACAAAGGCCGCGTAACCCGCGTCCTGCCCGGCATGCAGTCGGCTTTTGTCGACATCGGCCTGGAGCGCGACGCCTTCCTCTACGTTTCCGACTTCATGGAGTTGGAAGAGCACGATGACGATCTGACCGATGTAATCCCAGCCACTCGCAACGTGCCCGACATGCGCCAGCCGGCGCAGGCCGGGGCGATTGCCACGCCAGAAGATGCAGCCAGTCCCGAAGCGGAGTTGGCCGAAGTCACTGACGAAGGAACCTTCGAAGCCGACACCCTCAGCGAGGGTCAGCCGACTCCGGTCAGCGAATCCGCCGAGCCCGGTAATGCCGCCGACTCGCAGAACCGCGACCGCGGAAGTTTTCGCGGACGCCGCCGTCGCCGTGGCGGACGCCGCGACGGCCGAAGCGATGGCCGAGATCGTGGACCTGACAGAGGGCAAGATCGAGGATCGGATCGTAGTCCCGAACGAACGGGAACCTTCGACCGTCCTTCGGAACGCGCCCCAGAGCCGCGCTACGCTCGTCCCATCGAGCCGAGCCGTCCGGTCGATTCCGGCCGATCCCAACCTTCCGGTCCGCCCCCTGGATACCAGCCGATTCTGCTGCCGGGCGAGTCGATTTCGAAATATTCACGCTTTGCGCAACAGCCACCCGCGCCTGCGCCGCCCGTTCGGCAAGGCGTCGCTGAGGTCGAGCCGGAAGCTCCGGTCGACCCGCTGGCCGCAACCTTTCCTGAAGACGAACCCATCTTCGCCGCAGCCGAGTCGGTCACCGAGCCGCTGCATGTTCAACACGAACATGAAGCGCACGAGCATGAAGAGCACGATGACAATCGCGGGAACCACGAAGAACAAATCGAGGTCGAGCAAATTGAGCTCACTCCTATCGAGGGCGAGCATGTCGAGTCCGCCTCGACCACAACCGACTGGAATCAGGAATTCCGCCGCCTCGAGCCAACTCCGGAAGCAATTCCAGAAGTAAGCGATGTGCCTTCTCTCGGCTGGCCTGGCGAAGGCATCGTAGCCATTGAAGAGGAAGCGCAGCGCGAATCCATGGAGGAATTTCCGCGGGGATCTTCCAAGCTATCTGCTCCAGAGATCGAAGAAGAGCGTGACGGTCACGCGGCCGCATCCGACCAGTCGCGTCACGACGCACCGGTTTTCGCCGCTCCCGGCACCATGGAAGAAGAAACGATCGACGAGGAAGAAGCGGGCACGATCCATTACGAAGCCTCCTCCGACGAAGGTTACGAGGAATTCGAAGAGGAAACCCAAGCCGGTCCCGGCCAGTTAAACGGTGAAGCCCGCGAGACCGTGGCAGAGATTCACCACGCGTCGCTCGCCGAGTCCGGCGAGCCGCATCCCGCCGAAGCCCTGCATCCGGAAGGCGAGGACGACAGCGAAGAAATCGAACTCGAAGAGGCGCAGGCCGAAGCCGAAGCCATGCTCGACGCCGAAGCCCGCGGCAACGGCACAGTCGATGCCCGCGTGGAAGTTCGCGCACCGGCAGGAACCGCCGGTTACACCCAACGCACGCAGCGCCCGCGTCCCGGCTACGACCGACAAGGCGGCCCGCGCGACCGCGACCGCCAGCGCCGCGGAGGAGGAGGAGGTGGTGGGCGCCGTTTCCGCCGCCGCGAATCCGCTCCCGTTCCCCTGATCAGTGACCTGCTCAAAGAAGGCCAGGAAATCCTGGTCCAAATCGCGAAAGAACCGATCGGCAAGAAAGGCGCGCGCATCACCAGCCACATCGCGCTGCCCGGCCGCTTCCTGGTCTACATGCCCACCGTGAATCACACCGGCGTCTCGCGCAAAATCTCTTCCGAAGAAGAGCGCCAGCGCCTGAAGCGAATCATCATGAGCGAGCGCGAAAACGGCCACGGAGGCTTCATCGTCCGCACCGCCGCGCAGAGCGCCAGCGAAGAGGAACTTCGCGCCGACATCAGATTCCTCAAAGGCTTGTGGCACGATATCAAGACCCGCGCCGAGAGTTCCAAACCGCCCGCGCTGATCTATCACGATCTCAACGTAGTCGAGCGCGTGCTGCGCGACCAGGTCACGTCCGACTTTAGCGTGATCTGGGTCGACACCGAACCCGAATATGAACGCGTCCTCCGCTTCTTCAACCGCTTCCAGCCGCAGATGGTGAAGCGCGTGAAGCTGTACACCAAAGAAACGCCGCTCTTCGAACAGTTCGGCCTGGCCGCGGAAATGGACAAGGCGCTCAAGTCAAAAGTGTGGCTCAAGAGCGGCGGCTACATCGTCATCAACCAGACCGAAGCGCTGGTCGCGATCGACATCAACACCGGCAAGTACGTCGGCAAAACGCAGCGTCTCGAAGACACCATCGTCAAGACCAACGTCGACGCGATCAAAGAAATCGTGCGCCAGATCCGCCTTCGCGATCTCGGCGGCATCATCATCATCGACTTCATCGACATGGATGAGCGCCGCAACCGCCAGCGCGTCATGCAGGCCCTGGAAGAAGAACTTCGCCACGACCGCGCGCCGTCAAAAACCCTGCAGTTTAACGATTTCGGTCTGGTCGCCATCACCCGCAAGCGCGTCAAGCAGTCGCTAGAACGTACTATCGGCGCCCCTTGCCCGTATTGCGAATCGACCGGCTACGTGAAATCGGTCACCACAGTCTGCAACGAAATCTACGTCGAGATGCGCAAAATCGCCAAGCACCTGGAGCATGAAGACGTCATGCTGCGCGTGCACCCGGATGTCGCGAAGGAATTGAAGTCCAACAACGGCCGCCTGCTGAACGAGATGGAAGAACTGACCAAACGTACCATCATCGTAAAGAGCGATGCGGCGGTTCACCAGCAGCAGTTCGACATCAACTAAAGCTGTCAGCTCTCAGCTGTCAGCCATCAGCAAAGACGGACGAGAAATCGCCCGTCTTTTTCTTTTCGAAGTCTGGCCGCAGTTGCTTTGAAAGGCTCGGCTTTCGCGCCGCCCCTATCGTCTCGGTTAACATGGCCTATCGTAGTCCACACTTCCACAGGTACAAGCATTTTGCGGAACGAGCGCGAAAGGATGAGGCAGGGTCGACGATTTCAACCGTGACGGTCGGAGGTTCGCCGATGACGGTGACGTGGTTCTCGACTTGAGTTAAAGGAATTGTCTGCGACTGACTAGGATTCGGGACTTCAAGCCGGAATGAATACACCAAAGAGTAAGAGGTCACTTGCTGGCCGCATCTCCGGCACTCGTATTCGGAGTCCTTAGCGTTCTGCAATGCAGCAATGGCCAGAAAGGGGTGGCCGCTCGCCAGGATTGCCGATTCAACACTTCCGTCCTGGCGGACTCCGACCGTAATCTGCACTTCGCCCTGAATTCTTGCCTGTCGCGCTGCCAGTGGATAGCTCAGCGGCGCGAGTTTGGTCAACGCCACGCTAGTCAGCGAGGAGTTGGCGTCGGTTGATTGCGCAATGCCTTGCAGGGCCGTCGCGCAAACCAAAGCCGCGATCGACAGCACCGGAAGGACGAAACGACGCATACGCAGAGTCTAACCCGATCAGGATTGGCCGGCAAATCACCAAATGACGGGTGAAACATGAACACTTATGTGAACTGCTCAGTCTTTTTCGAAAGGCTCGCTGCACGAAGACCCTTAGGTGTTCCTGTGAAATGGCAAATTGCATGGTAAAATGCCATTATGAATACCACTCTAACCGTAGACAAGGCTGGACGCGTCGTATTGCCTAAGCCCGTACGAGACGAGTTGCAGCTTGCCGCAGGGGACTCACTTGAATTGGAGAGTTCTGAGGATCGGATCGTTCTCCGCCCGGTTCGGGGCGCGGCCGGACTACGAAAAAAGCAGGGCATATGGGTTCTCGATGTCGACGAACCTTTGACGGTTGAGGCCGTGAACAGGACAATCCGCGACATTCGCCGGGAACGGGAAGAGTCATGGATGGGGCGCTACTCCGTAGCGCGGGGCAGTGGTCCCGCAGCAAAAACGAGGAAACGGAGATGATTTGGTTTGCCGACACTTCGGTCCTTGTTCCCGTATTCGTTCCAGGGCACATCCACCACGAGCGAAGTTTTCAGTTGTTTTCGCGGGCGACCGTCAAATCGGCGTTCTGCGCGGCACACAGCATCGCCGAAGTATATGCAACCATGACCCGGTTGCCGGGCAAGCATCGCACAAGCGCGCAGCAGGCTCTGACATTCCTGGAAATGATCCAAGAGCGGTTCAGTTTCGTGGCGCTCGATGTTCAGGATTATCTTGCGACAATTCGCGAAGTCGCTGCCCTCGGTATCGTAGGAGGCACTTCATACGATGCACTCGTCGCAGCCTGCGCGCTGAAGGCGAAAGCTGACGTGCTCTACACCTGGAACATGGGGCACTTCTTGCTGTTGGGCGACAAGGTTGCCCGGAAGGTACGCACGCCCTGAGGTAAACCTAGCTCACGTTGGCCAGCGTCTTGACAGCCACATCGGCGTGATTACGCAGCTTATGCGCAGAGTCGTGGATCGCCCGCGCCGCCGCGCCTGCGCCGCTCTGCTCGGCCGTCTTCCCGATGCTGCCCGCATCTTCGATCGTGCGTGCTGGCCATGTCGAGCAATACGACCACGGAGTCGGCATGCAGCTTCCACAGCGACGACATTTTCTGGCTGCGCTTCAGTTCTTCCAGTTCGGTGCTGATGCGAGCGGAAATCGACACCATCCGGATCAGCGTGCGGGCCACGTCGGCGCGCAGACTTTTCTCTTCCAGGAACGCAGCGCTGTACGCGTCAGCCTCGGCCGCCGTTAATGTCAGATTGAAGAACCGCATGGGCACGACCTGGCGGTATTTCGGATCGGCCACGCGCACAAACACCCGAATCGATTCCTCAACGCGCCGCAGTTTGCCTCTTCCGCCGAAAGTTGCTGCGCGGTAATGGCGGGCGGCTGAAATACCGGAGCCGCAGCTGGCGCCTTTGCCGCGGCCGCAGCCTTGGCCGCTTGGGCGCAGCCCCTGCGCCGCACCGTGGCCGCGCGAAGCCTTTGCGCGCCGGCGTCAACAGCGACCGCCGGATCGGCGGCCGCCGGTCCAGTTCCTTCTTCAGTTTCGATACGCGCCGGAATTTCTCGAAGGTGCTGCCGTAGTCGGCTTCCAGCATTTGCTTTTCCTCAATCGCGGCTACGTGGTCAACCGTGACTTCCACGCCGTCGACCGTAGTCAGAATCGTTCCGCCCATTTCTTCGAGCGCCTGCCCGAAGGTCTTGATCTCGGTCAGCGCCTTGGCAAACAACTCGTCAAACTTTTTCCCGAAACCCGCGTTGTAAGCCGAAACCGTGGCCAGCACGCCGGGATGATAAAACGAAGCATCGAGCCACTGCTTCAGTTCCCGCACCCGCCCGATAATGCCCGAATCGATCAGGGTGTTGAAATCGCGAAAGCGCGCAACCTCGTCACGCAGAGGATCGAAACCGGCGCAGCAATTGCACATGCTCCTCGGGCAGGGAAGGCACGTCGGAGTCCGCCAGAATTTCAATCAGCGCAATTTCAAACGGCGACAGCGGCAGCGCGCCGTCGAGCCCGTACCCAGTCTGCTCCCACTGCCCCGGCACGCGCGGATGGCGGTACAAGAAAGTCGCAATCAGATCGGTCTTGTCGCGATTGACGTCGCTGGGTTCGCGACGCCGCACGAAATATCGCAGCAACGCCTCGGCCACTTCCGAATCCGTATCCGGAGTCAGCGCCTGCCGCACCATCGCCGGCGTGATCGCCATATCCAGCAAATGCAGCCAGCGATACATGCGCGACAGAGTAGTCGGAAGTTCGCGCTCGGAATGGCGCAACGCGTCCTCGTCGAGGCCGCTGGGAATGGGGACGTCCCCGCCCAGCGCGTCCCGCATGAGCTTCTGGTAGAAGCCCTGGACGGTCGCCAGAATGGCTAATTCAAACCGAAGATCTTCAGCCAAACGTGCCCCCGAGAGCAAGAGTTCCCTTCTAAGACTTTACTAATACTTCCAGTAAAAATGAAAAGTTACTACCGGTGCAAGTTACCACCGGAGCGAACACTCTCACGAGGAGAAAGGCAGTGCGGAAGGCCATGCACTTCCGCGCGAAAAGCAGAGAGGCGATGCTGCTTCAACATGTGGATCTACTGGAGAAATTATCGGCTGACTAGCTGGCGATGTTGATTTTGAATGGCGCAGCGCTTCTAGCGCCGCGATAAAGCCTGTCGTTTATTCGAGGCCCTTACCCCCTGAGAGGCTAGGCAGCTCAGAACACAACCGTCTTGTTCCCATAAACCAGCACGCGATTCTCAACATGCCAGCGCACCGCCCGCGAGAGAACAACTTTTTCCAAGTCGCGTCCCTTGCGAATCAGATCGTCGACCGCATCGCGATGCGACACCCGCACCACGTCCTGCTCAATAATTGGACCATCGTCTAGCACCTCGGTGACGTAGTGGCCGGTCGCGCCAATTAGCTTTACGCCCCGTTCGAACGCCTGATGGTATGGCCGCGCTCCCACAAAGGCTGGCAGAAACGAGTGATGAATATTGATAATTCGCTGTGGATATCGGCTAACGAAATCGTTCGACAGAATCTGCATGTACCGCGCCAGCACCAGGAAGTCCGGTTTCTGCTCGTCAATCAGCGCCTGGACCTTCGCTTCCGCGGCGCTCTTGCTGTCCTTGGCGACCGGAACGATCGCATAAGGAATCCTGTAAAAGTCGGCAATCGCCTGATTGTCGGCGTGATTGGAAATAATCAGAGGAATGTCGCAGGCCAGCTCGCCGCTCTTGTGCCGATACAGCAGATCGACCAGGCAGTGGTCGTATTTCGAAACCAGAATAATCATGCGCGGCCGCTGCGACGACTGCGCCAGCCGCCACTTCATGTGGAAAGCTTCAGCGATCGGGGAGAAATGCACACCGAAGTCAGCCAGATCTTTCTGAGAAAGATCGATGTCGAAGTCCCTGGGATCGAACTCGACCCGCATCAGAAACAGCCCTGATTCCTCGTCTGCATGTTCGTCCGCATGCAGAATGTTGCCCCCATGCCGAAACACGAAGTCAGCAATAGTCGCAACCTCGCCCTTGCGGTCAGGACAGGAGATCAGCAAGATAGCGGAATTCTTCATAGACATTGTGGAGCGGTCACTCCTACCCGCTGGTTCTTGCCACTGCAGGCAAGCGGGCAGGAGTGCCCGCTCCACATTACTTCTTCAGTTCCTTCAATATCTCCCGCGACGCATTGGCGCCCGACCCGCCGGTCAGGCCCGCACCCGGATGCGTCCCACTCCCGCACAAATACAGCTTCTCAATCGGCGTCTGGTACCGCGCCCAGTCGAGCAGAGGACGCATGGTGAAGAACTGATCCAGAGCCAGCTCCCCGTGAAAAATCTGCCCGCCGGTCAACCCATATTTTTCTTCCAGGTCAAGCGGAGTAATGATCTGGTGCGTCAGAATCAATTCCGGCAGATTCGGCGCATATTGCGCCAGCGTTTGCACGACGGTTTGTCCCAGCGCCTTTCGCTGCTCCTCCCAATCGCCTTTCAACTTATACGGCGCATACTGCATGTAGATCGACATCACATGCTTGCCCTCAGGCGCCAAAGTCGGATCGGTCAGCGACGGAATCGTGGCCTCGAGATATGGCTGCCGCGAAAAACTGCCGTATTTCGATTCGTCAAACGCACGCTCCAGGTAATCAATCTCATTGCCAATATGCATGCGCCCCTTCAGTGCGCTGGCATCGCCGTTCCCGAGCGCCGTGAACGTTGGCAACCCTGAGAGCGCAAGGTTCACCTTGGCAACCGTGCCGTTCCCGCGGTAATGCTGCAACCTCTGCACGAAGTCGGGCGAAAGGTATGTAGGATCAGTCAGCTTGAGCAGCGTACGTTTCGGATCGGCATTCGAAATAACCGCCTTGGCGTGAATCTCTTCCCCCGTCGAAAGCAACACGCCCGTAGCCACACCATTCTGTACGCGAATCTCAATAACTTCCGCTCCGGTACGAATCTCCGCGCCCGCGGCCTTAGCCGCCGATGCCATGGCCTGCGTGACCGCGCCCATCCCTCCTGCAGCCAGCGTCGCTGAGCCCGCGGGATGCGGATCTCCCGCTGCGCGAATCAACAGCACCAGTGCGCTTCCCGCCGACCACGGACCAAGAAATGTACCGAAGATACCGCGAGCCGCAATCACCGCCCGCAAGAGTTCCGTCTCAAAATATTCTGACGCCAGGTCGGCCACGGCCATCGGCCCCCAGCGCAGCAGCCGAAACATGTCCCGCTTGCCCAGCTTGCGGATCGCGCGCCCAGTCTTCAGCATGCTCCACAAATCGCCGCCGCTTGGATGGTCAATGTCAGGCGGCGTGGTCGCCAGCGCTTCGCCAATGACCTTGCCAATCTTCCCCAACGACTGCGCAAATTCCGGATACTTCGTCGCATCCTTCTTGGAAAATGCCGCAATCTCCTGTGCCGACCTTTCTACTTCCTGATAGAGCGACAGCGCGCGCCCATCGGGCGAAAGCGCCGTCACACAAACTTCCGGAGTGATCAGCCGAAGCCCGTGCTTCTCCAGTTCCATGTCTCGGAGAACGCTCGGCAGAATCGGCCCTGCCGCGTGGGCCAGCGTCGAACAACGAAACCCCGGATGGAATTCATCCGTGACTGCAGCCCCGCCAACCTGGGCGTTGCGCTCAATTACCAGCGGTTTATACCCAGCCTTCCCGAGGTAGAACGCGGTGACCAGCCCATTGTGGCCGCCGCCAATTATCACGATGTCGCGCTGGGCTTGTTGAGATCGGGTTTGAGAGGCCTGCGTTGGACTCGCCATGTCTACGCCGCTCCCTTAACGTCTTTCAGAATTTCCAGCGCCGCCAGTCGCCCGTTCGCGCCCATGATCCCGCCGCCCGGATGCGTCGCCGATCCGCACATATAGAGATTCTTGATGGGCGTGCGGTACTGTGCCCACCCCGGCACCGGACGCAAAAAGAAAAGTTGTTCCAGCGACAGTTCACCCTGAAAAATGTTGCCCTCGCTCAATCCCCACTCGCGCTCCAGATCGAGCGGCGTGATCACCTGTTTGTGAAGAATGATGTCCTTGATGTTCGGCGCGTACTCGGCAATCGTGTTCACCACGGTATCGCCGAACGCCTCCTTCTGATCGTCCCAGGTGAGCCCGGGACGCAACTTGTATGGCGCATACTGCACGAAGCACGACAACACATGCTTTCCCGGCGGCGCAACCGAAGGATCCGTCAACGATGGAATCACCATGTCGATATACGGATGCCGCGAGAAATTCCCATACTTCGCGTCGTCGTACGCCCGCTCCATATACTCGACCGACGGCGAAATCGAAATCGCACCGCGCAAGTGCGCGCCCGGTCCGGGCATGCATTTGAAATTCGGCAACCCGTCCAGTGCCATGTTGACTTTGCCGGAAGACCCTCGAAACTTGAAGCGATTCACATCTTCCAGAAAATCGCCCGGCAGATGCTCAGCTTCAATGAACTTCGTGAACGTCAGCCGCGGATCGACGCTCGAAGAAACCACGTCGGCGTAGATTTCATCGCCGTTCGAGAGCACCACGCCCTTCGCTTTGCCGTTCTTCACGATGATCTGCGAGATCCCCGCCTTCGTGCGAATCTCCACGCCGGCCTCGCGCGCCGCATCAGCAATCGCATTTGAAATCGCGCCCGTGCCGCCGCGGGCAAATCCCCACGCGCGAAACGCGCCGTCAATCTCCCCCATGTAATGATGCAGCAGCACATACGCTGTTCCCGGCGAGCGCACCCCCAGAAACGTCCCAATAATTCCCGACGCCGACATCGTCGCCTTCAACACGTCGGTCTCAAACCATTGATCGAGAAAATCAATGGCCGACATCGTCATTAGTTGGACCTGGTTGTATTTGTCATAGCTCGACATACCCTGAAATCGCCGCCCAATAAAAAGCAGCTTCATCAGTTCCCGCGGATCGAGCGTAGTCGGATCCGGCGGCACCATGCTCAGAATCGGCTTCACGAACCGGCACATCGCCTGCATCGCCTTGCCGAACTCGTCGTAGGCCTCGGCGTCCACCCGCGAGTGGCGGGCGATTTCGCGGTGCGTCTTGCCATGGTCGTTCACGCGCCACAAATAATCGCCGCTGGGCATGGGCGTAAATGTGCCGTCAAGCGGAAGGATCTCCAGACCGTGACGAGGAAGATCGAGGTCGCGAATAATCTCTGGCCGTAGCAGCGATACCACATAAGAGCACACTGAGAACTTGAATCCCGGCACAATCTCTTCCGTGCAAGCTGCGCCCCCGAGCACATGCCGCCGCTCGAGCACCAGAACTTTCTTACCCGCGCGCTGCAGATATGCCGCGTTGACCAGGCCGTTGTGGCCGCCGCCGACCACGATGACGTCGTATGAATTGGAACCAGCCATTCGCTTTAGCTCCTAGCTCTCAGCTGTAACGTTCACTTGTAGGGAAACGCAATAATACTCGCGCAGGGAAGCAGACGGAAGAGACGATCAGAGCCCGCTGGGAAGGACCGTCCATTGGAGAATGCGGTGCATATGGCGGTTCATTCTAACGTATTGCGAGTATTATTGTCGCGCATGAGTTCCTCGCAAATCGAGGACTGAAAAGGAGACCGTCGCCATGAGAACATTGCTGCTGAGTCTATTCATCAGCTTTGCCTCGCTCACCGCGCATGCCAGCGACCAACTTAAGCCGGTGTTTTTAGTGACGAACTGCAGTCTGAAATCGGGATCAGCGATCCTGTCGGCGTTCAAGGAGGGATGAGGCTTTCGCCACAAACAAGGACCAGATGATCCTGAACTAGATAATTTCGTCGTCAAAGATTCAACGCTCAATGCGCCACGGGTTGCCGCACGGGAGTGCGCCTGCATATAATCCGATTCGGAATTTAGAAGAGCAATCGTCAAGGACAATTCCTTTGCCCATCGGAACCGCATTTCACGAGAGAACCTTCCCGCTCTGTCACAGCCTGAACTACCGCGAGTGGTCCGGCTACTACACCGTCAGCGTGTATGAAGTTCACCACGAGCACGAATACAACGCCATTCGCAACGCCGCCGCGCTCATCGACATTTCGCCGCTTTACAAGTATCTGATCACCGGGAAAGACGCGACCCGGCTCGTGAACCGCGTCGTCACTCGCGACATTAATAAAATTAAAGTCGGCCAGGTAATTTATTGCTGCTGGTGCGACGAAGAAGGCAAGGTAATCGACGACGGCACTATTTCGCGCCTCGAAGAAAATGTCTATCGCTGGACGGCCGCCGACCCCAGCCTCCGCTGGTTTCGCCAGAACGGCCTGAATCTGGACGTGCAGGTCGAAGACATTTCCGAAAAAGTCGCCGCACTCGCTCTACAAGGGCCGACTTCAGCCAAGCTGCTGAAAGCCACTGCCGAAGCCGACATCGCCAACCTGAAATACTTCCGCGTCACCCGCGGCAAAATCGCCGGCGTTCCCGTCGACATTTCCCGCACCGGCTACACCGGCGACCTCGGCTACGAAATCTGGATGCCCTGGAATGAGGCCGTGAAGGTCTGGGATGCGCTCGCCGAGGCCGGCAAGCAATTCGATCTGCACGCCGCCGGCATGCTCGCCCTCGACGTTGCCCGCGTCGAGGCCGGACTACTGCTCATCGAAGTCGACTACACGAGTTCGAAGAAAGCACTGATTCCCTCGCAGAAGTTCTCGCCTTACGAACTGGGCTTCGCGAAAATGGTCCATCTCGAAAAAGAAAACTTCATCGGCAAGCGCGCCCTCGAACAAGACGCCAAGAACGGCGTGCCCCGCCAACTCGTCGGCCTCGAAGTCGATTGGACCGACATCGAGCAACTCTACGACCGCTACGGCCTCACCCCGGCCGCACCAGCGCAAGCCTCGCGCATCGCCGTTCCCGTATACTCCGGCGAAAAGCAGGTCGGCAAAGCCACGACCACGAGCTGGTCGCCCATCCTGAAAAAACTGATCGCGCTGGCCAGCGTCGAATCCGAATACGCGAAACCGGCCACGTCCCTGCAAATGGAAATCACAATCGAAGCAATGCGCCTGAAAACGAATGTGAAAGTGACGAACCTGCCGTTCTACAACCCCGCGAGAAAAACCGCGATTCCAACATAAACTCGCACAGCGGCGGACGCATTCGTCCGCCCGCGGGACCGAAGGACAGAAAACGCGGACGAATGCGTCCGGGTCTACGTGACTTCTTCCTAACCGCTTGCAGCACGCCTTTTTCCCGACCAGTAAATCCACGCCCCAATCAGTACCAACGCTCCCGTTCCGCCCACAATCTTGAACAGCGCCAGCGGCTTGTTCGGCTCATCCGGCTGCGGAATGAGCGACAGCACAATCGTCAGCCCCGTAGTCAGAAACCCCGTGGTCGCGACCAACTTAGCGACGACAGCTCCCCCCGGCACTCGAATCACATCAGGCCCCGCCGGTTCGCGCTGCAGCTTGATCATGGCCGCAAACAAATATAAATACGGGATGAAATACGTAATCACTCCCATGCTAACCAGAACGTCATAAGCACCTTTCACGCTCGTTCCGGCCTGGCCCAGAAAAATAAACACTACGCCCAGAACAAATTGCGTCAGCAAAGCCACCCACGGAGTCTTCCATCGCGGATGCAGCGCTCCAAACGCCGCCGGCAGAAAGCGATCCAGCCCAGCGACAAACGGCAGCCGTGCCACCGCCGCAAGATAAGCTCCAGCCGCGCCAACATTGCTGAGCGCAATCAGAAACGCCACCAGCGGCAGCACGCCCGGAAACCCCACGCGCGACGCGGTTTTTGAGACGGCCTGCACCAGCCCCTGCAGGTCGTTTACTTCCGACGACGGCAATGCCAGCAACACGCATACTGTCCCCAGGATGTAACAGATCGTGACGGTAATCCCGCCAGATAACAGCGCCAGCGGAATCGTGCGCCGCGCGTTCTTGATTTCTTCTCCCATGAACGACGCGGTCTCGCACCCGCCAAACGCAAACGTCAGCACCGACCAGAAAATAAGATCGGTGAGATGCGTGCTGGGAATCATGGAATGCAGCGTGAAAGAAGTCGCCGACCCGTAGCGATGCCACGCCACCAATCCCATCACGATGACAATCGTCACCGGAATCCACATGGCGATCGCGCCCACATTGTGCAGCCACTTGCCCACGTCGAGGCCGACCACATTCAGCAGCGTCGCCGCACTCAACGTGAGCAATGCGAAAATAATGTAGAACGTCGCATTGTTCGAAAGATGTTCCCACTTCGCCTGCCGCATAAACAGCACATTGCTGGCGGCGAAATAGAGCACGGCAGGGAAGTACGGAAGATTGCTCGTCCAATACGTCCACGCCGACATGAAGCCAGAAAAATCGCCAAACGCGCGCTTGCTCCATACATAGAGCCCGCCTTCATTTGGATAGCGCGACGAAAGCTCCAGCACAGAAAGCGCCAGCGGCGTATAGAAACACAGCCACGCCCCCACCCAAATCACGATGGAACTCGGCCCGGCAGCCGCGGCTGTCGCGATCCAGCGCAGGCTGATGCCCGTGATCACATAAAACAGCACGAGATCGCGGAATCCCATCACCTGCCGCGGTCGGTTCGGATCTTCTACTTGAGCGATGGAAATGTCGGGCGAGAGAAAGCCGCTGTTATCGTGCGATGAATCCATTATCCGATTCCGAGTTCGTCGGACGATTCCAGCGCCGTGCCGCAGCGCCGGCAAATCACAGACGAACAGTCGCCGCAGGTCAGCGGATCGGTAACCTCTTCCGCGCAGTTCGGGCAGTAGAGCGATCCAGGTTCAGGCCCCGGTGCCGACTTCGGAGGATGTGTCGCCATGAAGAGGGAAACTGTAACACAGAAGCTCCATCGAAGCGGATTCTCAACAAGAAAAACGGCGGGAGCGCGCAATCAAGCTCCCGCCAAATGGTCTTGCCTCTTTGCCCAACGACGACCGCTCTCTTGCATCGGCCGCCAGTGCCAACTAACTCCCGCCGTTAAACGGCGTCCCCGGCGTGAACGAGAACGCCTCGCAGCACCTCGCCAAAACCGGCTTGCCGAAGAGTGAAGAAACTTTCCTTCGCGGCCACGCTGGGATCCGTGTTCGACAAGGAATCGAACACGACCACGAGTTGGTTCGGGTCAGCCCCCTGGTCACCGTTTCCGCTGATCGTAGACGTGATACCCCAGATGCCCACGTAACCGTCGACTACTGCTCCGGTGATGTTGCGCAGGCCGTCCGCCGCTGGTGCCCACGGCAAGCCGGTTCCGAGGTTGTCTCCGGTCGGGTAATTCCGCACCGTGTACGGCACGCCCAGCCCGAGCCCGGTTTGTAGCGTGTAGGCCAGATTCCAAGTGTTCGTGGTTGAACTAAAAACCCACTTCTGCAATCCAGCTGTGGTTTGCGCGGCGGCATGCGTGTACAGATCGGTCCCGCCGGCATAGCCGTCGCCTTCATCCGCGACGTAGAGCGTAGTCGCATTGGCAAACCACAAACCGAACGGGAACGCCGTAGTCGTAGCGACTTTATTCGAAATGGCTGGGAATCCCGCAAGGATGCACATGTTGTTAGGCAGGCCGTCGGTCTGCAGATCAGCAAGCGTATAAGAGAGGGCGGCGGTCGGCAGAGTGGCCGAACTGGAAGGCAATCCGACGCCGTTCGGACACGCCGCGCCAGTCGTGTCGAGGAAGTAGACCGTGTTCACGCCGTTGCTGCCGCTCCCTTTCGTGTAATAGAGAACGTTGTTGAAGATCGTGATGCCGCGGAAGTTGTCATCCTTCCCGATCTTGTCCGCCTTGTATCCCAGCTCTGTAACCGAGAAGCTTCCGACCGGTGTCGGAGTGCCAGGATTCTGCGCACTCTCCGGCTCATTCGCCGGACTGATGATCTGCGCACCTGCCCCGAGGATCACGCCATCAGGCTGAGGATTGCTGCCGTTCCCTGCGTTGCCCGCGGTATAAAAAAAGCTAGCGCCATTGCTGTTGTTCAAAATGACGGCGCGTCCATTGTTGCCGCTGTAGGCATTAGTCTCTGTGAACTGGAAACGCCCAAACTGATCGACCTGCGCCTCAGCCCGAAAGACGCTCTCTCCGACGGGATTGGTCGAATCGACGGCGCCCGGCGTGTTGGCGTTCGACAGATCGAGCTGGTCGATCGGCGCAACGTAGCCAGAAAACGTCAATATCCGTCTGTTAGTCGAAAGGTGAAGCGCCAGCTCCGACTTGGAGCTGAAGCTGGTGACCAGTTGATCGCTCGAGCTTGTAATTCCGCGCTGCGAACTGTTGGGAACTTCCAGGCTGTTGAGCACGAAGCCGAAGGGAAACATCTGGTCCAGATAAATCTTCGATGTGATGCCGAAGCTGGCGTCGTAAGCATCGTCGTTCCAGACTAAGGGATAGGCGCCATTGTAGGGGGCGCCCGATGCGGCGGAGCACCCGCCCGCGGTGCTCGCACAGTCAGGCGGCAGAATTTCTCCTGCCAGCACGTTCTCGGGATTGTTGTCGTACACGCTGCGGCTGACCACCAGGTTGCCGGGCCAAAAAACGAACTGGTCATTATCCTTATCCTTATCGTTCTTGGTTTGCGCCGCGGCCGGAATTGCGGCCAGCAGCGCGCCGAACGCAATGACTGCAACTGCCTTCGTGAGTGGGCTGGAAAAACTGCTGTAACCTTTTCCTGGCATAGAAATTTCCTCTCAATTAAAGTTGTATCTGCGAGCACACCCAATACGCCCTTATGGGGCACAATCTAGCACTGTCTTATTACGCGTCTGTTAAAAATGGTCCACAACCTCGAGGCTGAATGAATTTCAGCGCGCCATTCCAGACTCCCGAATGGAGTCCGAAAAGAAATCCGAACGAGAAAATCCATGCCCGATAAACCGCAGAGTCCGGACGGAAAGCTGCAGCACGAGTTCAACCGCTGGGCCGCCGCTGGCGAGGGCGAGAAGATGGAGCGCCATCATCTCGACATTACCGAGAAGACGATTCGCCTCATGAGTCTGCGTCCGGGCGAGCGCGTGCTCGATCTCGGCTGCGGCTCAGGCTGGGCCACGCGCCTGCTGGCGCGCCTGGTCGGCGAGGGCCCTGAAGGTTTCGGCCAGGTCGTCGGCCTCGATGTCGCGGACGACATGGTCCGCCAGGCCCGCGAAGCCTCAAAAGACTTCGAGAATATTCTTTACGTCTGGGGATCGGCGCAGCAAATTCCCTGGGAAGAAAACTTCTTCGACAAAGTCCTGTCGGTGGAGTCGTTCTACTACTATCCCGACCAGGACCGCGCTCTCATGGAGTTATTCCGCGTGATGGCCCCGCGCGGCCGAATGTTTATCTTGATTAACCTCTACAAAGACAATCAATATTCATTGCAGTGGGTCGACAAGCTGAAAGTCCCGGTACATGTGCGGTCCGCTGCCGAATATATAGACCTCTTCAAGAAGCACGCCTTCGAAGACGTGCAGGCCGTCCGCATCCCCGACGACACGCCTACTCCCGACGACTACAAAACGAAGTCTTTCAATAGCCTCGACGATCTGCGGGCATTCAAACGGGAGGGCGCGTTGCTCCTAATGGCCTCCAAGCCCGACCTCCGCACTCCGCTCCCGGGCTACACAATTTACTGAGCGTGGCCAGACTACGGGTTGCCGTGCGCCGCCGTGGTGTTCTCTACGAAGAGAATCACGTCGAAGACCTCGCGGGCCATCGTAAGGTAGCGCAATAGCCAGAGAAGTCGACGCATGATTGTGCTTGATTCGCAGCGATCCGGCAAGCGCCTAGATCGAGCCGTCTTCATCATCGTCCTTGTCGCGGTGACCCAGGTCCTTCACGGGACTCAGTGTGCGCCCATCTTCGGCATGATGAATTGCGATTCTGCCATTCACATTGTTCAGCTTGATGCGAGTGCCACCCGTGCCCAGTTCTCCGCGCAGATCATGGCCGACGAACTGGTGATGGCTCACGTGCAGCCCGAAGTCGTTGCTGATTCCTCCGGAAACTGTGCTGGCCTCCAGTTCGGCCTTCGAGTCGGAAGGAATCGTCAACTCGACCGAGCCGTTGACCGAATTCAGTTCGACCGAATTTCCGGCCAGCTCGTCGAATCGCGCATCCAGCTTTCCGTTGATCGTCGACAAGTGGGCGCGCCCGGCAAGATTGTGCGCATCCAGCCGTCCGTTAATCAGTGAGGCGTTGACCTCTCCGCTTACCCCAGTCACGTCGAGCGCTCCGTTGATCAGCTTGATTTCATCCAGCCGGACGGTCCGCGGCACAGTCAAGGTGTACTCAACGCTGGCGGGATTATTGTGCGACCCCGAATTCCAGGTGTGGTCGTGGTCGGGATACCTGGTTCGAATCGAGAGAGCATCGGCCCTTGCGTCAATCTCAATCTTGGCCTCGTCCAGCCGCTCTTTCGTGTCAGCGTACTTCACCGCATCCACTTTCACTTCGTTCCGGTCCCAACTGGAGATGTGCACATCGCCGTTGATGTTGTCGAGTTCAACGCGGCCGTCGGCCGTGATGGCATAAGTCTGATGGAACTCCTCAGTCAGAGCGCCGCCGTGGTTGCCGGCAACGCCCGCAGCATGTGCGCCGGAGGTAAGGGCGAGCAGAGCACCAACGGTTCCCAGGGCAGTTCCCAACCAGGCGGCAGACCGGCGATGATGGTTCATATTCCCTCCGTTTCTCTGGCGTTAGACGGAGTCCCCGGCAAATGGTGAGGCGTCGAACCGGAAAAGTTTCCCTTCCGGCACCGCCGGATAGCAAAAGTTACCGTCGTGATGTTCCCCCGCCGCTTGCACTGAACGACAATCCCATCAAGAGTTTGACTGGGGTTGCTTTTGTCGTATCGCTTAAAAACGGCGCAGCCGCGTCCGCGGGGAACTGCCCTGTCGGCACTCGCGCTATTGTTTCTCATTCTCGCGACTCGCGTCGCCGCCCAGACCCCCGATTCCGAAAAGCCCGTCCCAATTCTCACCGGCAGCATCGGCACATTCAGCTTCGTCACCGCTGGACAGAATCTCATCGACACCCAGATCAACCCGATCCTCCTCCTGCCCTTGGGCGATCGCTGGCTGATCGAGTCGCGCGCCGAATTCGAAGGCCAGTTCCAGCGCCCCCTCAGCGGCGGACCTTACCAGGGCCCCGTCACCAAGCACGTCGACTACGCTCAGATCGACTACATCGCCAACCCTTACCTCACCGTCACCGCCGGCCGCTTCCTCACGCCCTTCGGAATCTTCAACGAGCGCCTCTATCCCGTCTGGATCCGCTTCCTGCAACCGGATCCTCTGATTCTCCCTATCAACACGACCGACAGCGACGGACTGATGCTGCGCGGTGGTTTCCCCGTCAACGCCCAGGCCAACATGAATTACGCCGTCTACGTTTCCGCCACCAGCATCGGCCTGAGCAGCGTTGACTCCGAGCGCCAGGTCGGCGGACGCATGGGCTTCTTCTTTCCTGGCCCACGCCTCGAAGTCGGCGGATCCTTCCAGCGCACTCTCCAGGACGAGCGAAAGAACGCCTTCGGCTTCCACATGGGCTGGCAGTCGTCAAAAGCGCCGTTAAGCGTGCGCTCCGAATTCGCTCACTCGTTCGAAGGTGGCGGATATTGGCTCGAAAGCGCCTACCGCCTCAGCCAGGCGCGCTTCTGGCAGAAAGAAATGCGCCACACCGAGCTGGTCGCCCGCCTCCAGCAGTTCTACTCCGGCGAGATCAGTCCCGACGGCGCCGCCGCGCTCGGCCTGCCCAGCGCCAATACCCGCGAGGCCGACTTCGGCGTCAACTACTGGTTCCAGGATGGCCTTAAGGGCATTGTCAGTTACGGCCGCCAATTCAGTTCGGCCGGAAACGCCAACCAGTGGAGCTTCGGGCTAGCCTACCGCTTCCTCGTTCCTCTGGGCCGTATGGGGGCTCAACCATGAAGGCGAACCTAAGAACGAGCCTCCACACGAAGATTTCGCTCACGTTGCTGCTGTGCGCACTGGCACTAGCATCAGCATCTTCAGTGTTTGCCCGATCGCCCTCCACTGGAAAAAATCCCGTCACCGGCGCGGTGGCAGTACACATCACCGATCCTGACACCATGCGAGTCGCGGGCGAACAGCGTTTTCGCGCCAACTGCGGCCGCTGTCACAACGCTCCACAGAAATTTCCGCCGCGTATGATGTCGACCATTCTGCGCCACATGCGGGTCCGAGCCACCATCACTGACGAAGACCAACGCCTCATCCTGTTCTACATGACCCAGTAACCATCGAGAAACCTTATCCAACTTTATGACAAAACTCTCGCAAGTTCGGCGTATGTTAGTGTGGAGTGCCGTCGCGAGCGCTTCGCTCGTTGCGGCCCGAGGGTCCAACGCACAAGGGTCCAACGCACAAGGATCCAGCTCTCAGGCCCACTTGATCGAGCTGTCTGCCGATAGCGACAGCCGCTATAAGATCGCGGGACAGCGCACTCCGGAGATCACCGTGAAAGCCGGCGAGCAGGTACTGCTGCGAGTCACGGCGCACCGGGGCAAGTCGTGGAATCGCGATGGCTCGATTCACGGTTTCACCTTGCTTCGAGCCAAGGACCGGACTAAGGTCGACGGATGGGATCTGCTCTTCAAACCTGGGCTGCAGGAGTTTACGCTTACTGCTCCCAGCGAGCCCGGCGAGTATGTTGTAGTCTGCACGGTGATTTGCAGCGAAGACCATGAAGGCATGCACATGAAATTTACCGTGCTGCCCTGAGACGATTGCAGAGGGTTTCTATGAATTCAACCGGGCCCTTCGCGAAATACCAGTGCGTCAAGTTTCGAAGCCTGAAGTCTCGAAGCTTGAAGTCCCGAGCTCTGATGTGCTGTGTAATCGGCCTATTGGCTCTGTCCAGCCGTGCCTACTGCCAGACCTCGCACACGTATCGCGGAGAAGTTTCCGACAGCCAGTGTGCCTTGAACGTGCACTCGCTAACGCGCTCTCATCAAGAGATGCTGAAGTCGAAGTCGATGGGGGGCACGTCAAACACGTGCTCGGTCTATTGCATCGAACACCTGGGCGGCTACCTCGTCCTCTCCGCTGGGAAAAATGTCTATCGCCTCGACCGCGCCGATCTCGTGCATGGCTTTGAAGGCCAGCGAGTCGCGATCACGGGCGTCCTCGACCCGAAGCTCAACCAGATTCACGTTCTGAAGATCGACCTCGATGACAAGCCTTAGCGTTTCTTTCCCGCCTCGGTGACCACGAAAACCGCCAGAATCGCCATTTCCGGCTCGATAGGATGCCGGTAGCGCGGAATGCTATACACAAAGTAGTACATCGCCGGATAAATCAGAAACAGCCAGAACAGCAGCCCCGCGCCGGGTTTCCGCAAGCGCAACGCCCGCCCCAACCCCCAGAACGTCAGCACCGACCACGCCAGGAACAGCGAGTTTTTCGCTGCTCCGACCCACTCCGGCTGCGTATCTTTCGGCGGACCCGCCCAGAAATAAACGAATCGCCGCAGGCACAGCGTCGCGAATCGTCCATAATCCGCTCGAATGCAGTCGAGCGCCTGCCGTTTGCGCATCGCAATGTAGGGCAGTTCGCCCATCGCCTGAAACTGCCGCATCGCATAGGGATCGTGGGTCGCGTCCAGATACAGCATTAACGTACCATCGGCGCCATTGCCGTTTCCCAGCCGCAACTCTGCGCCGAAGTTGTCACGGATAAAGATAAATTTGCCAAACGTCTCATAATTCCGCAGCAGCCACGGCGCAATGCAGGCGAAAAAAAACACCGACGCTAGCGCCACTCCGGCAAACGACCGCCTACCGCGCCGCGCCCGCCGGTACCAAGCCCACAATCCCGCCGCCGGCAGAAACGAGAGCAGGGAAGTGCTGCTCAAGGCCGTGATGCCCCACAGCAACCCGAACTGAAACCATGGCAACCATCCCTCGCGATCCTCGAGAGTCAGGGCCAGCCAGAAAATCGTAGTCAGCAGCAACGCCGCCAGACTCGTCTCCCAAATCGCCCGAGTGCACCAGAAAAGAACGTTCGGCAGCAGAGCCCACGCCCATGCCGAGCCGATGGCGACCTTTTCCGAAAAAATCCGTCGCGCTATGAGAAAAATCGGAACGCAGGTCAGCGCAGAAAAGACGCTGTTGAGCGACAACAGCACAAATGCCGAAGCCTTGGAATAAATCCCGAAAACCAGAAATACCCCCGCCGTCAGATACGGGTACAGCGGAGGCTCCCACGCCGTCGGCCCCGTCGCCGGCCCAAACGGACTGCTGAAGCCACGCCCCGAAGCCAGCGACGCGGCGATGCGTCCCATCTCCCACCCGAAGCCAAAGTTATCGTCAGCGTTCTTGAACTTGTAAGTGTGCCCAACAACGATCCAGCCCAGGCGCACCAGCAAGGCGATCCCAGCAATCCAGATCGGCGAAGTCCACGCCGACGAAGTGCCGATACTCGCAGGCACTACCGAACTGGAGTCTTGCGCGTGCCGGGAGCCCGCTGTTGAGCTGGATTCCATGAGTGGTTCTATTTGTAGCTGAGGTGAAGCCAAGGGGCAAACGGAGCATTCTTGCAACATCTCATTGTTAATGACTATAATGACCATAATGACCTGTTACGCGGGAAGGAGCCACAATGGGCGCACCGAACTGGACCGTCGCCGAAGCCAAAGCAAAATTCAGCGAAATCATCGAACGCGCAATGTCGGAGGGTCCGCAAACCATCACCCGCAAAGGCCGCACCGCCGCTGTGGTGGTGGGCGCCGAAGAGTGGCAACGCAAGACCAAGCGGGCTGGGAACTTGGCGGAGTTCTTCGCCGCATCTCCTCTGCGAGGTTCGCAACTGAAGGTGCCCCGGCACAAATCAAAACCGCGAAAGATTGACCTCTAAGCGCTTGTTGCGATGAACTATCTCCTCGATACGAATGCAGTTTCGGAGTGGGTGAAGCCGCGGCCCAACCCAGGCTTGATCAGTTGGATGGAGTCGGCTGACGAGGATCGAGTTTTTCTGAGTGTAATCTCGTTGGCAGAATTGCGTTACGGCGTCGACCGCCTGGCCGGGGGAGCGCGCCGCACCCGACTGGAGCAGTGGCTCCGGGATGAATTGCCGCTGCGCTTTGAAGGTCGAATTCTCTCGGTCGACGACGCTGTCGCAGAGGCCTGGGGAAGGACGGTTGCGCGCTGCGAGTCCTTGGGACATCCCATCGCCGCAATGGACGCTTTCCTGTCGGCCATCGCCGATGTTCATGGCCTCGCATTAATTACGCGCAATGTCTCTGACTTTCCGACTTTGAAGACGGTTTTGAACCCTTGGTCCTAACGCGTGAGTCCGTCGCAAGCTAGCCGCTGGAAGCTGGGCAGCCGGGTACGACCTCATTCCAGTAAAATACAAGTTTCCCCAGGACGCCTTGTTGATATCTGATCTCATCCTGACCGCGACGCTGGCCGCATCGACCGCCCCCAAGGGCGGCGTCGTGCCCTACATCCGCCAGCATTTCCTCGATACGACTTTTCGCGGACTCTACCGAGCCAACGCCTTCGACGTTGCACTGCTGATCCCGTACTTTATTGTCTTGATTCTGCTGGCAGGCTACGGTGTGCACCGCTACGTCCTCGTGTACCTGTATTACAAGCACCGCAAGAACAGCACGACGGAGCCAGCAGCCCGTTTCGAAGACTTACCGCGTATTACGGTGCAGTTGCCAATTTTCAACGAGCAGTACGTAGTCGAGCGCCTGCTGGAGTCGATCTGCAAACTGAAATATCCGAAAGAAAAACTCGACATTCAGGTGCTCGACGATTCGACTGACGAGACGGTCGACGTCGCGCGCGGACTGGTCGAACGCTACGCAGCTCTGGGCAATCCAATCTGCTACCTTCACCGCACCAATCGCGAAGGCTATAAGGCCGGCGCCCTCGCCGAAGGCCTGAAGACGGCGAAGGGCGAGTTCGTCGCCATCTTCGATGCCGACTTCACTCCACCGGAAGATTTTCTGATGCGTGTCGTCCACCACTTCAGCGACCCAAAAATCGGGATGGTTCAGACCCGCTGGACCCACATCAACCGCAACTACTCCTTCCTCACCGAGGTCGAGGCGATCCTGCTCGACGGCCACTTCGTGCTCGAGCACTCCGGCCGCGCCCGCACCGGACTGTTCTTCAATTTCAACGGCACCGCCGGCATGTGGCGCCGCACGGCCATCGACGAAGCCGGAGGCTGGCAGCACGACACGTTGACCGAGGATACCGACCTCTCTTATCGCGCGCAGCTTAAAGGCTGGAAATTTATCTACCTGCAGGATGTCGAATGCCCCGCCGAACTGCCGGTTGAGATGACGGCTTTCAAGACGCAGCAGGCGCGCTGGGCCAAAGGCCTAATTCAGACGGGAAAAAAAATTCTGCCGCGTGTGCTGCGCAGCGACGCGCCGCTACACACCAAGATCGAAGCCTGGTATCACCTGACCGCCAACATCAGCTACCCGCTGATGATCATGCTCTCAGTGCTCCTGCTTCCCGCCATGATCATTCGCTTTTATCAGGGCTGGTTTCAGATGCTCTACATCGACCTGCCCCTGTTCATGGCTTCGACGTTTTCGATCTCAAGCTTCTATCTTGTGTCGCAACGCGAACTCTTTCCGCGAAGTTGGCCGCGCGCGCTGTTGTATCTTCCGTTTCTGATGGCGCTAGGAATCGGCTTGACCATCACTAACACGAAGGCCGTGATCGAAGCGCTGATCGGCAAGCAGAGTGCGTTCGCCCGCACTCCCAAATACAGCGTGGTCTCCAAGCAGGACAAAATTGGCGCGACCAAATATCGCAAGCGCCTGGGATGGGTTCCGTGGCTCGAACTGCTGATCGGTACCTACTTTGCCGCAACCGTCTACTACGCCATCGACAACGAGAACTACATCACAGTCCCGTTCCTGCTGCTTTTCGTGGTCGGCTACTGGTACACCGGACTGATGTCTCTGCTCCAAGGCCGCTTCGGCGGCGCATCCCTCCGCGCCACGACTCACACCAAGCCCTTTCCCGTCGGAGTCTAGGCTGTCCGCGACTCACGGTATTTCGTTGAGGTTGACCGCTCGTTTACAATCCACTCGCTGAAAGTTCTCATCCGCGGAAACGCATCGTCCAGCTACTAGCATTTATCCGCGATGAGAACTGTTTGAAAGGAGGATGCGATGTTCCCCGCGCGAAAGATTCTCCGCTCCGGTGCTCTCGCGATCTTGTTGGGATTGACCCTGAGTTGCGGGTCGGCCCACGACTCCGACGAATATTTTGTCCTGGTCTCGGCAAATCTGCAGTTGCCCTACTGGAAGGCCGCGGGCGCTGGCTTCTCGAACGCCGCATCACAAATGAAAGTCCGTGCCGATTTCACCGGACCCACGAACTACGATCCCAAGGCCCAGCGCGACGCGTTGGATCAGGCCGTGCAGAAAAAAGCAACGGGCATTCTGCTCGCCGTGACTGACCCTGACCTGCTCAAAGACAGCATCGATAAAGCCGTAGCCGCCGGCATCCCTGTCATCACGATCGACTCTGATGCTCCGTCGAGCAAGCGCCTGTTTTTCATCGGCACGAATAATTATCAAGCCGGCTTCACCGGCGGCCTGCGCCTCGCGCAGGAACTCAAAGGCAAAGGCAACGTCGTCGCTTTCACCATGCCCGACCAGTCGAACCTGCAGGACCGACTGCGCGGCTACAAAGACGCTCTGGCCAAAACGCCACAGATTAAAATTACACGCGTCGTCGACATCCAGGGCGACCCCCGCATCGCCTTCGACACTGCCACTGAGATCGTCGGCAAAGAGCGCGACAAGGTCGACGGCTTCATTTGTCTGGAGGCCCAGTCGGGCAAAGAAGTCGCGGGCGTGCTCAACAGCTACCACGTCACCGGAAAAGTAGTCATCGCCATGGACACCGACCAGGAGACGCTCGACTGGATCCAAAAAGGCATCATCGCCGCCACCATCGCTCAGAAGCCCTACACCATGGCTTTCGTCGGCATGCAGTCGCTCGACAATCTCTATCACCACAAACCGTCTTCGCTCGACACCGACTGGTCGAAAGACAGCTTCTCCCCAATTCCCAGCTTCGTCGACACCGGTTCCGCCATGATTGACAAAAGCAACGTGCAGTCGTTTATGGAGGCGGGGAAGAATTTGGCGTCAGCGTCGAAGTGAGGCGCGGCGGATTCCGGGAAAACTAGAAGCGCCCTGACCGGAGTCTATCTTTCACGTCGTCCTCAACGGAGAACGTCGCAGCCGGATCGTGAGCGAACCTACCCTCCAATTCGTACGCCTGCTTCTCGAGGGTATTTCTTCGTAGGAACCGCCTGTCAGAAAGCCGCGAACATAAGCATCCGCGAATCCCTGCAGGCCGAGGTGTTTGTACTGAACCGCGTGCACCAATTCATGGAAGAGAAGTGGAAGGGTGAGCGCGTCGACGTGCACGATCACGTCCTGAAATGTAACGCCCGCCATCCCGGAAAACGGTGGCGCATTGCGGATCCCCATTGTTCGCAGCTGCGTGTAGAAAGAGGGCTCGGCAGCCCGCCCGCGAGTCACCAGCACTGAGTGGAGCACGTCGTCCGGAAAAAATGGCTGCAGAATCGCCTTGTGCTCTGGCCCGATGGGGAGAGCTTTCGCTTGAAAAGCGTTTCGCTGCCCGGAAATATACTGCGCGACCAAGGCGGCTAGTTGTTCAATCAGCTGTTCAGGCAACGAATAAGGCATGCGGCGTCCTACGAAATGTATTCCCGAATGTATTCGTCTTTGCTGTGCGCCAGCTGCCGAACGTCGCCATCGAAGATGACCTTGCCATCGCGCAAAAGCAGAAAGCTCATGGGCACGTCGCAGTATTGCCCGCGCGGTAACGCGCGCACCTGATTGGTTTTCGGGTCGAATTCATGCGTGGCCAGTGTGAAAGCGTCCTGCAGGCGATGCGTCACCAGCAAGGAACTGGTGCGTGAAACGTCGCGCTGCTTCAAGATTAATTCAATGATCGTATTAGACGTAACCGGATCGAGCCCGCCGGTCGGCGAATCATAGAGCAGCAGTTCGGGCTGCGAAATAATGGCTCGGGCGATGGCCACGCGCCGCCGCATGCCTCCCGAAAGTTCGGATGGAAACATGTCGACCGTGTGCTCTAGTTCGACAAAACGCAGAGACTCGCGCACCCGCGCGTCGATTGCGTCGTCGTAGACGCCACGCTCTTCCATCAGCCGGTAAGCGACGTTCTCGCGCACGGTCAGCGAATCGAACAGCGCACTCTCCTGAAACACCATGCCAAGATGCCCGCGCAAGGGAAACAGATCCCGCTCGCGCATCTCGCTGACTTCGTTCCCCAGTACGGTTATGCGTCCAGAGTCGGGCGGCAATAGCCCCAGCGCGAGTTTCAGAATCGTGCTCTTGCCCGATCCCGCTACTCCGAAAAGTGCCTTGGTTTCTCCGAATGGCAGATGAAACGAAACCCCGCGCAGAACCTCATTGTCTCCGAACGCGAGATGCACGTCCTCAAACACGATCGCAGAGCCCGACCGCGGCTCCGCAACAGCGGCGGCGTGATCGATCGGAACAGTAGGCGCAGGCATTTGCGGTTGCTTCCCACTACTTGAACGACAGGACAGATATCAACAGCTTCGTAACAAAGAAATCCGTCACCAGGATCAGCACAGATGCCATTACCACCGCTTGCGTGGTCGCGCGGCCCACGCCCTGTGTCCCTCCGCGCGCGGTCATACCGTAGTAACAGCCAACGGTTGCGATGATGAAGCCAAACATCACTGGCTTGAGCAACCCCATGAAAACGTCCTGGAACACCAGCGTCTGCCAGGCGTTCGCCCAGTATTGACGCCCGTCGAGAGCGAGAAAGAGTTTCGCCACCATCAGCCCGCCGGCCAGTCCCACCAGATCGGAAATAATACTGAGAAAAAACAACATGAACACGGTCGCGGTCACGCGCGGCGTCACCAGCTTTTTCATCGGGTCGGTGCCGAGCGCGCGCATGGCATCAATCTGCTCGGTCACGACCATCGATCCCAGTTCGCTGGCCATGCCCGAAGCATTCCGTCCCGCGACCATCAGCCCTGTAAGCACGGGCCCCAGTTCGCGGATCATAGACGTCGAAACCAGTGAGCCGATCAGGGTGATGGAACCGAAGCGTTGCAGCGTATTGGCCGTCTGCAGCGCGAGCACGCCGCCAGTGAAAAAACCAGTCAGCACCACGATCGACAGCGACCCCACGCCGATCAGGTCCGCCTGCTGCACCATATCTGCGAAATAAAAAGGCTTGCGAAACAGGTTGGCAATCGCCTGTGCGGCCAGCAAAGTGTAATCCTGAACCGACTGGACCTTCTCTTTGGCAAACTCCGTAGGCGATCTCAGTTCCATGCGATTCGGAAAGCCGGTCACCGCGGACGACGCACCAGCTTGACCGAACTATAACAGAGAACGTCGTCAGCAATCAGCCGAACTGGCTCGATCGTGTCAATGAACAAAATCGCCTGCTAACAAGATCCAGTCTTAATTGTCGCCTTTCGCAAGGCGCTTCACGACCGCTTGCGCTAGCGACACGAGGGCCTTGCCCCTTGCATCCGACTCAGCCCGAGCAACAGTCTCGTCGAAGTTCAAATCCGACGCCGTTTTCGTTAGCGCAATGTTCTCCGTAGCGCGCGCCGTGTCGGCAACAATTCCGGTCCGCACGTCCAACAGGACAGACTCCGCTACGCACTGGGCCTGGACTTCGTTCGGCTTGAGGAATCGACCGCGTCGGAACGTCTGGATGCGCGTCGTGTAGACGAAGAGGAGGTCAGCTTGAATCCGGGCCGCTGCTTCGCGTAGGTATGGAACGGTCCGTTTCTCCGGGACGAGAAGCGATGGCAACAGGCGAACGTCGGTAAGTTGCGGGTCAGCTTTTAACGCTTGCAACAGCGCGTCGAAGTTCTTTGCTTCGATCTCGGCTAGGTCTTCAGACCACCAACCGCTCGATCCGAGGTTGAGAACAGCCATGCGGCGACGGTCGGCAAGACTCAACCGGGTATTAAGGATCTTGGCAATGTCCTGATCTGACAAAACGGCTTGATCGCCTTTGAAGAGCGAATCCTGCAGTCCGTCGGATTCGCTGCCAAGGATCGTTTCCGGCGGCGGTGGTGGAGGCGGCGGAGTGGCCCTCTTCGCACAGCCACAAGCTAGGACGAGTGTTGCGACAGCCAAGACGATCGAGGCATTTCGCTTCATGCTGGAATGATACCCCAATCGATACGCGCCTTAAATTGTTGTTGATAAATTGCGAGTGCGCTCATCGCTCGAGCCGACAAAATCCGCCGAGGCGGGAACTCTACCCGCGCCCCTTCTTCTTAATCTCAATATTCAGCCGCCGGATTTTCTGGTTCAGCGTCGACAGCGGAACGTGAAATCGCTCAGCCGCTTCGGTCTGGTTCCAGTTGCAGCGTTCGAGCATGTCGGTGATGACGCGGCGCTCGACGTCTTCCATGATTTCGAACAACGACGCGTCCGACGGCGGATCGTGCAGGGTGAGGGAGGAGCCGCGCCCCATCATCGAGTCCGGCAGCAGGTCCATGCTGATCTCCGGCCCGGACGAAAGCACGACCGCGCGTTCAATCACGTTCTCCAGTTCGCGCACATTCCCCGGCCACGAATAGGCCATCAGCGGACGCAGCGCTTCCGGAGTAATCCGCGGCGCCGGCCGCCCGTTTTCTTCCGCATATTTCTTCAGGAAAAATTCCACCAGCAGCGGAATGTCTTCCTTGCGCTGCCGCAGCGGCGGCAGTTCGACCGTGATTACGTTCAGCCGGTAAAAAAGATCTTCGCGGAATCGCCCTTCGCGCACCATCTGCCGCAAGTCAATGTTGGTGGCGGCGATGATGCGCACGTCCACCTGAATTTCCTGAATGCCGCCCAGATGCATGAAGCGCCGGTCCTGCAGCACGCGCAGAATCTTCGCCTGCGTCTCCAGGCCCATGGTCGCGATTTCGTCGAGGAACAGCGTGCCCTTGTCCGCAACTTCGAACAGGCCTTTCTTCGAAGCGATCGCGCTGGTGAACGCTCCTTTGACGTGACCGAAAAGCGTGGACTCCAGCAGGTCGGTCGGCATTGAGCCGGTATTGACCGGAACGAACGGCTTGTCGCGCCGCGGAGAATTCAGGTGGATCGCCTTGGCAATCACTTCCTTGCCAGTCCCGCTTTCACCCTGCAACAGCACGGTCGAGCGGCTGTTCGCCACCTGCGCGACCAGGTCGAAAATCTTCAGCATGGGCTCGCTCTTGCCCACGATGTTTTCAAAGTTGTAGCGCTGCTTGAGCGCGCGCTTGAGCTGGACGTTCTCTTCTTCCGCCCGCCGCCAGCCGACCGCGGCCCGCACATCGGCCAGAAGTTTTTCGTTGTCCCACGGCTTCTGGACGAAATTCGCCGCGCCCGATTGCATGGCGCGCACCGCATTTTCCACGGTGCCGTAGGCGGTGATCATGATCACGGGCAGGCGTGAATCGTGGGAGCGAATCTCGGAGAGAATCTCCATCCCGTTGCGCCCGGGCAGAGCGAGGTCGAGCAACACGAGATCGAACGGCCGGTCCGCCATCTGCGCCAGGCCGTCTTCGCCGCTGACGGCGGTCTCGACTTCGAACCCTTCCATCTCGAGCAGGGTCTGCAACGATTCGCGGATCTCGGCCTCATCGTCAATGATCAGCACCGACCCCGCCGGCGAGGAGTTGCCGTTCGTCGTCCCGCTCGACTGCCGTTCATCGTGCCGCGCGCAATGACTGCTGCTTCAGACATGTACTGCCTTCCTGCTCAGCGGAAAATCGAGGGCGAACGTCGTTCCGGCTCCCGGATCGCTTTCGACGCGAATCTTGCCCGCATGTTCCTGGATGATGCCGTAGGTCACCGACAGCCCCAGCCCGGTCCCGCGGTTCTGGCCTTCTTTCGGTGCGGTCTTCGTCGTGAAGAACGGATCGTAGATCCGCTGAATATGCTCCGGCGCAATCCCCGAACCGGTGTCGGAAACGCGCACGCTGACCATGTCGCCGTTGCTGGTCGCCACGTTCAGCCTGCCGCCGCCGGGCATGGCGTCCTTGGCATTCAGAAACAGATTCAGAAACACCTGCTGCAGCCGCCCGGATTTCCTTGAATGGCCGAGATGCCGGCAGTCAATTCGGAATGCACCTGCATTTTCGCGATCTTGAACTGATGCTCCAGCAGCGCGAGCGTGTCGGTGATGACCTTGTTGATATCCACATCGCCGAACTCGGTGCCGCTGGTGCGCGAGAAGTTCAGCAGGTTGTTGACGATCTCCGACGCGCGGAAAGTTTGCCGCGTGATCTTCTCCAGCAATCCTGATTTCTGCGGATCGCCTTGCAGTTGCTTGGCCAGCATCTGCGTGTAAGACGAAATCACGGCCAGCGGCGTATTCACTTCGTGCGCCACGCCCGCCGCCAGCAATCCGATCGACGAAAGCTTGTCGGCCTGCGAAAGCTGGCCTTCGAGTTCCACGCGCTCGGTGATGTCGTCCATGATGACGAGCCGGCCGATCACCTGGAACTTGCGCGTCACCAGCGGCGCAATCGCCACGTTGACGGTCCGCGTCTCTCCCGCCGGAGTCGGCAGCCGGAACTTGTACAGGTTGTTGATGCCGGCATTCTGCCGCACCCGGTAAAACTCTTCGACGAATTCCGCCGGGAAGATGCTGCGCACCGATTGCGTCAGCGCCTGCCAGCGCGGCAGCGCGTACATCACTTCCATCTGCGCGTTCCAGCTCTCGATGCGGTCTTCCATGTCGAGCGCCATCACGCCGACGTTGATCGACTCGACGATGTTTTCGTTGAAGTCCTTCAGCCGCTCGTACTCCGCGACTTTCTGCTGCAGCGACGCGTAGAGCCGCCCGTTCTGGATGGCGATGCCGAGATATCCGCCCAGCGTTTCGAGCAACTCGATGTCTTCGCTGGAGAGGTAGTCGCCCTTGGTGGTCTTTCCCAGGCCGAGCACGGCAACGGTTTTCTGCTGCGCGCGGCACGGGATGTAGTAGTTCAGATCCAGCCGGGCGATGGCATCCTGCGATCCCGCCGTCTCGCGCGGCACCTGGTGCGTGTTCTCGAAGAACATGTGCCCCGCCGGTTCCGGCCGCGGCGCGCCCAGGAAAGTCAGGTCGAGCTTGCCCGTGGGACTCATGCCCATCGACTTCGACAGGACGAACTGTTCGGCTCTTCCTCGTCGCGCAGGAAAATCGCGATGCGGTCGACCGCCAAAGTGCGCGACAGCCGGTCCAGCACCGACGAGAGCAGCGCGTTCAAGTCCGTTTCCGAGCTCAAGTTCGCGCCCAAACTCAATCAGCGTTCGCCGGTAGTCGTACACCGTGCGGTAGAAGAGCTGGTCGACGCGATCCTGAATCCACTTGCGCACCGGATCAAACAACAGCGCCGTGACCACCACGGCCAGGATCAGGCCCGATCGGTCCCGTGCTGGGCTGCCGCATCTGGACCAGCGTCGGCGACGCCCGCGACCAGCGCGAAATACATTCCCACCACTGCCGCGGCGGCCAGCGTGTAAACCACGCCGCGCTTGAAGATCAGGTCCACGTCCATCAGCCGATAGCGGAAGATGGCGTAGCCGAACGTCAGCGGCAGCAGGCCCAGCGACAGCACCGACAGCTTCATGCCCGTGCCCGGCAGCGAACCCATCAGGTAGGGAACGCACGTAAAACAGCGTGTAGGGAACGATGGCGAGAATCGTGCCGCGCGTCACCCACTTCAACTGCTGGCGCAGAATCGTCGTGCTGGCCAGGCGGTAGCTGTCCCACAAGACCGCCGCGGCGACGACGAACAGCACCGCGCCGTAGGCCATTTCCTGCCGGTCCATGTCCCAGCGCAGATGTCCGCTGGCCTGCGCCAGCCGCAAGGCAATGATGTGCCGTCCCAGAAGCATCGCGCCCGGCAAGATAAGCCAACGCCAGCAGCCACGGACGCTGCCGCACGAACTGCCGCTTCTCCGGGAAAGTCAGAACGAAGTGCAGGAACAGCGCCGGCTGCAACACCCAGGCGACGATGTTGCTCCAGTAAATGGTCCAGTCAAAATCGTTCAGCTTGCCGGTGTACTTGAACGAATACGCGATGAACGAAACCAGGCAGAAAATGTAGAAGTGCGTGGAGCCGGGCGCCGTCCAGCGGCGCAGCAGAACGTAAACGCCAATCCCCAGATAAATCAGCGCAATCAGCCGCAGCCAATTGTTCAGCGAACGGTCGGCGGGAACCAGAATGACGTTGGAATCGAGCGTCACCGACTGGCGAATCAGCGAGTACGTCGCTTTGGACCAAACGCCCGTGGGGTAGAGCTGGCGCACCAGCCCCGGAGTGCTCTTGATCTCCTGGCCGTTGACCGAGACCAGCTGGTCGTTCGCCTTGATGCCGGCTTTGGCGCCGGGCCCGTTCGGATCGACCCGGTCGGCGACCAGGCGGCCGTTGTGCTCTACCCACCAGACGCCGTCGTCGGGAGCGGCTCAGGTTCTGTTCCTTCTGGAAATTGAAGCCGGCAAAGACCACCGCCGCCACTGTCAGCAGGAACAACAGGACGGCAACAAAACGAGCTTGGCTTTCCCGATTCATGGGCTTCGGCGGCGGCCCCGGGCCTAGAGAGCTTGGCGCCGTGGAAGACGCGTCCCACCGATGCTTTATGAGCAACTTCGCTGCCACGTCAGTCCCCATTCCCGGAACGCTAAGTCCCGTATCCAAAGCCACTTCCGAAATTATAGATGCATTTTCGAACGCCAACTATGCCTTTCGGGATGTTTCTGTGGGATTCCGTATTACTTTCCCCTTGCGATTCTTGGGCTTAACAGCGTCTCGTTCGTTTGAAGGATTCACCCTCCTGCTGGAATATGATGATGAAGAGGTCGCTACGGGATGTTGGAAGCACTGAGAAAGCCCTAATGATTAAGGCCGAGGCTCCGCTTCGCGCAATCATGCTGGCAGTTTTAGTTGTTGTGTTTTTCCCGAAAGCCAACGCCGCAGCGGTCAATTCCACAACCACAGCAATCCGTTGCGGCAATGCGGAGCAGGCTTACCCCTGATGAAAATTCTCTACCAAACTAGCCTGCCAACTCCCCGCATGTCGTCTCCGGACATTTTTTGCGAGTCTTGAAACTTTTCCCCGACCCAGCGCTCCGATCAACGCGCGGCTGAGCTCCCCGGCGCCGTCGACGGTCACCGCTCTAACCGTCGCCCGCACCCGGGGTGAGTAGTTGCGCCAATCGTCAAGTCGATGATCGGCAAATCGATGATCGCCAAATCGATGCTCGGTAAATCAGTGACCCTAAAATCTTAAGGAGCTTTCCCATGTTCAAGACGTCGCACCTCCTACTTCCCGCTGTGTTGGCAATGAGCGCAATTTTGCCAGCCCGTAGCCACGCCCAAACCGGAAGCGCCGCCGGCGCTGTATTCGTTATGACCAACGCATCCGACCACAACGAAATCATCGCTTACAAACGAGGAACGGATGGATCGCTACAGGAGCGTCAAACTTTTCGCACGGAAGGTCGGGGCAGCGGAGGCGTCACCGATCCTTTGGGGTCACAGGGATCGCTTACCCTCAGCCAGGACCACTCGTTGCTTTTTGCGGTCAACGCCGGCAGCGGCGACATCTCAGTGTTCTGGGTGAAGGGCGCGAATCTTTCTCTCGCAGGAAAAGCACCGAGCGCGGGCAGTGAACCGGTCGCAGTGGCCCAGTACGGAAACCTCGTCTACGTAGTCAACGCCGGCGGAAGCAGCAACCTGCAGGGCTTTTACCTGCGCAAGGATGGAACACTGAAGCACATCGCCGATTCCACCGCTTATCTCAGCACCGGCAATTCCGGCGCTTCATCATTGGCCTTCAGTCCTGACGGTCAGTTCCTTCTCGCGACCGAAAAGCTGACAAACAAAATCGACGCCTTCCACGTGCAGCTCAACGGCACCTTGGCCCCAATTGTCGTCAACGCGAGCGCTGGTCCCGGGTTGTTCGGCGTGCTGTTCGCTCCCAACGGACTGGCAATCGCCACTGAAACCGGCCCCGCCGGTGCCAGCGATGCATCCGCAGTCTCGTCGTATTGGGTCGAAGCCAACGGCTCGCTCTCGCCCCTCAGCAGCAGCGTGCCAACTCTGGGCGCAGCAACTTGCTGGCATGTCGTCACACCAGACGGCCGTTTCGTTTATACCTCGAACGCGGGCAGCGCCAACGTTTCCGGCTTCGCCATCGGCTCAACCGGAACTCTCACCGCCCTGCCCGGCACGATCGTCGGAACCAACCCAGCCGGCAGCACAAACATCGACCTCGCCCTCAGCGCCGATGGCAAGTTCCTCTTCACGCTGAACTCCGGCACGGGAACGGTCAGCATCTTCGCCATCAATCAAGACGGCAGCCTGACCAGCCAGGGCGATGTCGACGGTCTCTCCGCCGACGCCGGCTACAACGGAATCGCCGCATTTTAAGGCGATTTAACAAGCTTTCTAACAGACCCAATTCGGGTGCCCCATTTCTCACGCGTCCTTTGCGTGGGAAGTGGGGATTTTTACTCTGGAACAACACAAACTCGCGGCTTCGGTCTCGGCATCATCCAGCCTTGCGGTCGTCCTTCTTGGAAACATCCAGCTTCGGCACATCCAGTATCGGCTCATCGTCCCACTCAAACGACAGCGCCCGCGCTGTAGTCTCAATCGGCTCCAACTCCGGAATGTCTTCCGCCACCGACGCGCCCAACTCCGTAAACTTCCGCGCAGAAACCAGCACCCGATTCTCCAGCGATCCCACAGCCTGGTTATAAGCTTCGACGGCACGATCCAGATTCGTTCCCACTCCGGTGATGTGCCCGGCAAGCTTGCGCAGCCGCTCGTGCAATTCTTTTCCCAGCGCGCTGATCTGCTGTGCGTTCCGCGCCAGCTTCTCCTGGTTCCATCCATAAGCCACGGCCTTCAACAACGCGATCAAGGTTGTAGGCGAAGCCGGAATCACCCGCTGCAAAACTCCCTGCTCGATCAAGCCAGGATCCTGCTCCAGCGCCGCGCTGAAAAATGTTTCCCCCGGCAGGAACATCACCACAAATTCCGGTGTGGCCTCGAACTGCTCCCAATATTTCTTGCTGCTCAAAGTCTCCATGTGATCGCGCACCTGCCGCGCATGATTCAGCAGAGACTTGCGGCGCACTTCTTCATCCGTAGTCTCAAAAGCCCCGAGAAACGCATCCAACGGCGTCTTGGCATCCACCACAACGTTCTTCCCGCCGGGCAGCTTCACCACCAGGTCAGGCCGGAATCGCCCGGCATCAGTAGTCACAGTTTCCTGTTCGGCAAAATCGCAATACGGCAGCATCCCCGCAATCTCGACCACCCGCCGGAGCTGAATTTCTCCCCACCGCCCGCGCACATTCGGGGTGCGCAGCGCCCGCACCAGGTTGCCAGTTTCCGATTGCAACTCTTTTTGCGTGCTGATCAGCGACTGCACCTGCGCCTTGAGATCGCCATAAGCCTCGCCACGCGCAATTTCCATCTGCTGAATCTGCGCATCCACCTTGCTCAGCGACTCCCTTACCGGCGTGACAAGATCGGCCACAGCTTTTTGCCGGGCGTCGAGATCGCCCTGAGCGTCGCTCTGGAAGCGCTTCAAAGTCTCCTGCGCGATCTGCAGAAACGACGAATTGTTACTCTTCAACGCATCGGCCGCCAGCGCCTTGAATGCATTCTGCAGGTCCGCGGCGCCCCGCTCACTGTTTTTCGTCAATAATTCAATCTTCTCGTCGCTGGCCTTTCGTTCCGATTCCAGCGCCGATTCGAACCTCGCCCGGCTCTCCACCAACCCCCTCTGATCCTCCAAAAGCCGCGCCAGATCAGCCTTTTCACCCGCTAATTCCTTCTCCGTCAACGACAAACGCTCCCGCAGCGCGACCGTGCGCGAACGCAGCGCCAGCCAAGCAAGCAAGCTGCCAAACAACAGGCCAATGACCCCACTGATCCCTAGTTCAATAGTCACAAGTAACTACGCGACCTTTCTTCCAACCCCTAGCCTAGCACCAGCAACAAAGTTCATGCCTGAACGACTTTGTGCCGATAGGCCAGTGTGAGCCGGAAACTCGATCCCTCCCAGGATCTCGTTGCGTGGGCCAAACTTGGACGACCGAACTTGGATGCCCAAACTGGATGCATAGAGCTACCAGACTCCTGTTGGCGTTTCTGCTGCTGCCGGGCGCTGCGACCATCGAGCCCAGCAACCGCCTGATGGCGCAGGCCCCCGGAAATGCGGGCCAAGTGCTTCAGAAAGCCACTCTACAGCCGGTAGCGGCAAAAGTCGCTGACATCCCCTTTACTGACTATGAGTTCCAAAGCGAAAACGAGCTTCTAGCCTTAGCCAACCAGTCGCGCCTCCAGGCCGGAGCGGCGCCGCTGGCTCGCGATGCCGGGCTTTCGCAAGCGGCCCGCACCCACGCCGTGGCCATGCTCGAAGCAAATCAACTCTCCCATCAATTCGACGGCGAACCCTCCCTGCCCGTACGCCTGGCCGCCACAACGAAACTCCAACTCGATCAAGAGGGAGAAAACGTCGCCCTCGACTACGACGCCGCCGATGGCCACAAACACCTCATGCTCTCCCCGCCGCATCGCGCCAACCTGCTCAACCCTGCCTACAACGTAGTCGGCCTCGGCGTGGTTCGCAGCGGAGATCGGCTCTACATCGTGCAGGACTTCGGCCATGCCCTCCCCAACTATTCCTCCGCCGAAGTGAAAGACCGCATCGCGCAGGCCGTGACCCAGACGCGCCACCAAGTCGGCCAGCCCGATCTGCAACGCCATGATTCGTTGGTGGCCGACGAAGCCGCCTGCTCCATGGCCCAAGCCGACAAACTCGGAACCTCCCCTGTCAACCAGCTAGCCGAACGCGCCACGGTCCTGACCTACACCAGCCTCCATCCCGAAACCCTCCCCACCGGCGGCGTCCACGCCATCGCCAGCCGCACCCTGCATACCTTCTCTGTAGGGGCCTGCTACAGCCGCACCGAAACCTACCCCACCGGAGTCTATTGGGTAGTCCTCTCACTGGAGTGAGAGATCTCCACCCAGCCAACACTTGTCATTTCCGACCGGAGCCGGAGCGAAAGCGACGGCGCTGTGGAGCAACCTGCCGTTCGTCGACAGCTAAACAGCTCCTCAGGCAGACGACGGTTCCTACCGCGCTGCCTCGTCGACGCCGAAGAATCACTCTCGAAATTTGCAAAGAACTGTAAAACCACTGGCTTTTTTCCTTCGTCTGCCCCAATCTAAAACCACGTCGCCAGTTTGGTCAGGTCGCCAGTTTTTGGCCCGATTGACGCGCGCCCTTGGTGTTCCTTCCATACTGGCCGACTACGCTAGAATCCCTACACCTGATTCTTTGGAGATTTTGCGCCATGTTTCGAAGTGGGATTTCCTTTTCGGCCACCAATGCCCTCATTCTCACGTGCGCTCTGGCGCATCCAGCCACGGCGGCCGCCCAGCGCCACGGCGCAGGCGGCAGCAATATTGGCGGAGGAATTAACGGCAGCGTCTCCGGTTCCAATCGCCCGACCGGAGTCGACGAAGGCGACGCTTTAAAAGACTTTCACCAGGTTCTCGCCGTGCAGGCCACCAGCCAGCAAGTTGGCGACTTTCAGGCTCTGGTGAAAAGCACTCAGGCCGCGCAAGCGGAACTGCAATCGCTGCTCCAACAACTTCGCGATCAAACCACTGCCCCGAATTCCGCCCCTCGCAACGCGCTAACACCAGCCCTTGAAGACGCGCGCACCCGCATCAGAAAATTCCAGGAAGGATTCACCGAAACGCAGAAATCCGGCCTGAAAGAAATCGTCAAGCGCCTGTCCAAAGCCGACTCCGACCTTGACCAGCAAGAAAAAAAGCTCGACCAAAGTCTCGATGTCAAGTCTCCCGCCCCCGATCTCCTGACGCGCGCCGAGACTCTCGACAAAGCACTCACCGACTTCTCCAACCAGCAGCTCGCACTCGGCCGAGAGATGAGCATTACGCTGGCCAACGCCCAGGATGTGGCTTTCACCCTTCCCCAGGTGAAGAGCATAGCCGGCACTGGTCGGCAAAAAGTCCAGGTCGCAGTCTCGGGCGTGCTGTCGCAGATCAGGGCTCAAGCTGGCCAGCGCACCTTCCAACTCGTCCTGGTCGCGGATCTCTCTCAAATGCAGCAGAACATCACCGACCTCATGCGAGACAAACTAGAGACTGCCGCCACCTGCGGCGAGCGCGTCGAAGTCCGCCAGGCGAGCCTGACACCCGCGGCTCCCGCGAGCGTCCTCACCTTGTGGTTGCACTATGAACGCTGGATATGTGCGGGTCAACGAGCCGCGACCGAACTGGCGGAAGGCGACGGCAAAGCCGAGTTCAAGCTGACCGCCATGGTGGACCAAGCGAACACTTTGAAGGTGTCAGCCGCCTTCACCCGCATCGATGCGACCGGCATGTTCGGCGACGCCCTGCGCTCTGGTTCGCTCGGCGACGACCTGCGCGATCAGGTCGCCGACTCGGTTCTCTCGGCAGCGCAGGCCGCATCCGATTTCAAAACCGCACTTCCGCCCGCGCTCCAGAATTCCGCCACTCTCCAAACCGCCAAGTTCCAGGACCAGGGCGTGGGCGGCCTGATCGTCGTGCTCGAAGGCCGTATCGAACTCTCCAATGACCAAACCGCGCAATTGGCCGCCCAGCTGAATCAGGCCCTGTCGGCCCAAACCGCCGCGTCGAAATAGAAGAGCCTTTTCGCCGCGGAGTCTTTCGCGAGCGGTTGGTTACTTATGCCTCGCGACCCTCGTAAGCTGTTCTCGCGATGCCGACGCACATAGCTTTAAAGCATGCCGGGAAATGTCCGAACCATCGTCGCGCTCTGTGTGGCTGTCCTATCCTTTCTGCCGGGAGTTCGCGCATGCACAAGAGAATCTGCTACGCATTACTTCTCCGGTGTCAGGAGATGTCGTGATGGAGGGTCAACCCCTTCACATCACCGTTTCCGCGGATGATTCTGTGCGCGTCGTGGGAGTTCTTTCGGGGTACCCTATGCCCGAAGCGCATCCCAGCGGCAACAACCAATTTGAGATGGTCATTCCCAAGACCGTTCCTCCCGGCAGATATACCCTCACCGCGGTTGGACTTGCTTCGACTGACGTGGAGTCGGAGCCGGTTTCGATTGAGGTCGAGAGAGACGATCCCGCTATCGAGTTGGAGGTTCAACCGTCGTTGCTGAGTTTCGCGGACCTGGGCGATAAGTTCCCGCTGCGGGTCAGTGCCCGCTTTGCCGACGGATCCCGCCTCGACGTCACTCACTCTCCGAAGACCTCGTTCACGCCGAAAGATCCCCGGGTTGTGACCGTCGACGATTGGGGAATGGCGCTCGCCATTGGTCCCGGGCAGACCTCCGTGATGGTGAGCTACGGCGCAAGCGAGAATCCAGGGTCGGAAGCGGTGTCCACTGCTCTGCTAGTCAACGGTCCGCGCCCGAAACCCCAAGGGCCCGCGCCAGAAATTGACAGTGTTACGCCCGAGACTGGCGTCCCCGGTGTGACAGCGATCACGATTCGTGGGCGCCATTTCGCCGAGAGTCAGGGAACCGGGTATATCTGCCTCGGCACACAGAATGGAATCGTGAAAAGCTGGAGCGACAACGAGATCGTCGCGACCGTGCCGGAACGAACGCACCAGGGATCGATATACGTCGAGCAAGGCGGGCTGGCCAGCAACGCCCTAAAGTTTGTTCCCGCCGGTCTCTCCATCTCCGCTGCTTCGGGCAGATTAGTCCCGGGTGCACAAGTTCACATATTGGGTTCCGGTTTCGGATCGCAGCAGGGAAGCGGCTACGCGACCATCGGGGCGACTAGGGCCGACGTCGTCAGTTGGAGCAGCACCGAAATAGTTCTGACGGTTCCAGCAAGTGTGACATCGGGCAAGGTTTTCAAAGTATCCATTCATCAGAACGCCAAGTCAGACGAATTTCCCATGATCGCTCTCGGGCCAGTGAAAACCGGAGGCCGAAGTTCTTAGGAGAAGTCGCGCGTCGAACCTTGATTCTGCAGTTGCGTCCCGCCCCTGTGCTACTCTTGACTCTGCCCTCCGTCTGCGGTTCCATCCATGGAATCCACGGCAAAACCCCGCGTCAATTCTCCACTCATCCGCACCAGGTCCGCATCGGCACCGCCGGCTGGTCTTACAAAGATTGGGACGGCATCTTCTATCCCTCCGGGCATGCAGCCACCGCAAGCTGCATCCGCTGGAATATCTTGGCCCGCTTCTTCGACACCACCGAAATCAATACGTCCTTCTACGGACCGCTCAAGCCCGAACTGGCCAAGCTCTGGTGCCGCAAAGTCGCAGCCGTCAATCCCGCTTCCTTTTCACCGCCAAACTCTATCGCGCCTTCACGCACTCACCGACTCGCAGTCATGGAGCCCACTTCCGCCGCCACCATTCGCCCTACCGACGAAGACGAAGCCCGCACTCGCGAAGGCCTCGACGCGCTCGCCGGGGAAGGCCGCCTCGGCGCGCTGCTGATCCAGTTTCCCGTCTCGTTCAAAAACACGTCGCTGAACCGCGAATATCTTGACCGCCTGCTGCGCCAGTTCATCGAATATCCGCGCGTGGTCGAAGTCCGCGACTCCAGCTGGAACAACGCTGAGACGCTGGCGGCTTTCACCCGTAAAAACGTCGCCTTCTGCAACATCGATCAGCCTTTGCTGGGCCGCTCTCTCGCCCCCACCGAACACGTCACCGCGCCCCATCGCTTACGTGCGCCTGCATGGCCGCAACTACGCGAGTGGTTCGACTCCGACAACCGCAACGACCGCTACAACTATCTCTACAACGAAAGGGAACTGGACCGGCTGGAAGGACCGCATCGAAAACGTCGCCGAGACGCGCCCAAACCACCTACGTCATCACGAATAATCATTTCGAAAGCAAAGCCGGAGTCAACGCGCTGGAATTGAAAGCCATGGTCACCGGCAAGAGCGTGCCTGCGCCGCCGACCCTGATCGAAAAATATCCTGAACTAAGAAAATTCGCCGTCCCCGCCGACGACTCCGACGCCGCACCGGGCAATCAGTTCTCGTTGATGGCTTGACCGGTTCAGTGAGGAGAAGTGAGCAGCAAAGTGAATCGGCTGCGAGCAGACTCACCACGTCTCCAGGTAATAGCGCGGTGCCCGCAAGCCCGGCTCGCCGCTTTTTGATCTCACGGACTGCTGCAGCAGCCCGGTTACCTCCCGATCAAGTGCGCAGAGTTCGTCCGCGCCCACGCTGGTAAATCGAAACGGCTGCAGAAAGGTTCCCTCGCGCCGCATGGGAAACAGCATCTCCGCGGTGGTCCGCACAGCTCCGGAGCTTAAGTAGATGGTCAACTCCGCCCAGGCGCGTTCTTCCATGCAAGTCGCAAGGTCCAACAATCCGCCCGAGATCGAGAGTTGCCTCAGCTTGGCGCGCACCTGTCGACCGTTCTCCATGCGAACTACAGCCGAGATACTCCCAGAAAGAGTCGCGCGCGGCGCCCGTCGCAGAGGCCGGGGCTGAAAAAAATGAGTCATCGCATATTCCCAAGTGTCGTTGTTGGCGCACCGCGCGACTGCTCGCCCAGGATTAGTGCGAGAGGCTACCGCTGCGCAAATTCGTGTTGGACGGCCGCCACGAGCAGCCGGCTTGTCCGGCGCATTATCGTCCAGTCGTATTCGTAAGCTGTCCCGCAACCCAGGCAGATCTGGTAATGACGTCCGTTGTCGTCGATGCGCGGCCACGAGAAGCGGTGCGCGCAACCTTGCCGAAGAAGCAACTTAAAGAATTTCACGAACTCCCCTTATTCCGGTTCTTCCACTGACCGAGCCAACGAGAGAAAAATGGTTTGTGATCGTCCAGCAAACCTTGCAGCGTGGACAAAAGAATGTTCGGAGGTTGCGACTTGGTCAAGAACGAGTCCACCGAACGCAGCTTCTTTTTCGGCAGCGGTCCGTAGGCCGATAACATCATGATCGGGACATGCGAGTTGATGCTCTTCATCTTCTCTGCGACGACATCCCCGTTCATCCCGGGGAGCTGATAGTCGATGACTACTGCATCAACGTTGCGCGAAAGAAACAGCTTTAGCCCCTCGTCGCCGCCGCTGGCTTCCAGAACCTTGTAGCCGTTTTTTTCGAGCAGCATCTTCCGGCCAATAAGTCCGTTCCAGTGATCGTCAATGCAGAGAATGGTTGCTTTGGCGCGAGACATGGCTATTTACAGATCCAATCAGGCCAGAGTGGATTCGTTCAGCGGCGTCACTTCCGGGAAGGAAGCCACGGTGACCGAACTACGAAGTGGTGGGCAAAATGATTCTGAATCCGGCGGCGGGTATTTTCAAATTACGAACGGTCACTCAGGGAACAGTTACCTTCACCAAACGGGAAACGGCAGAACGGGTAGTTCAAACTCGCCGCAAGGCTTCGAACGGGGAATTATTGGAAAACTCTCAGGATGCAGACGCGATTCGCACACCAGTAACGCTTCGCTCCGGGGCCTTCGTCAACTGGTGCCCTACTTATGAAATCTCTCGCGCACTTTCTGCCAATCCTCGGTTGAGAACAGGCGCGGCCCCACCTCGATGAGGCGTGGCGTCATATTGAAGACGGCTACCCGATTCCAGGGCCTGCCGTCCCGCATCCGCAGGCCTTTTTCATTCAGATCACTCACGACGCTCGAGTAGGGGAAGTCCTGCACCAGCAACTCCATCATTAGCATCAGGGTCCGGTTCTCGAGGGGATCGACCTCCAGCCGCAGGCCATCCTCCGAGATGCGCAGTCCATAAGGGATATCCTCGCTATAAGCGCCCTGGGTCGGAGTTTCCGATTCAGGCAACTCGCGCCGCCATTCGATCGATACCATTTGCCATCCCGCCGCCGTGCGCAGCCGCATGACCTCGGGACTAAACGGCCCCGAAATCACATCGCGAATCCGCTCAAAATGTGCCATGGCAATCCCCCTCAGTCGTTCTCCGAGGTATACCAACTCGCAATTGATCTGCCAAGCGTCCGGCCTGCCGCCGAGCCTGCCAAGTAGTTCCCGCCGTTGAAATAGTCGAACGTTGTACATTTAGCAAGCACACGCCCCGCTGTCCATTTATGTAAATCACTGTTCGCTTTTGGACGCCCACGACCGCCGAACACTCCGACGCCATGGCGGGGAGCAACGAATCAATCGATATGCTCGCCCTCTTCGAACTCCCCGTCCGCCGAGGGCAGAACATCGTTCTCGCCTGCGACCCACACATACAAGGTTGGCAGCAGGAAGATGCTCATCACCAGGTCCGAGATCAGGCCGCCTACAATCACAATGGCAAACGGACGCTGCGAGTCCGAGCCAATCGCATGCGACAGTGCAGCAGGCAGCAGTCCGAGGGTCGCGACCAGCATCGTCATCATGATGGGTCGCAGTCTCAACACGGCCCCCTCAACCGCGGCGTCCTCGATGGAATAGCGACGTGCCCGAAGCTGGTTGATGTATTCCAGCATGATGACGCCAGTCTGCACCGACACGCCGAACAAAGCCAGAAATCCGACGCCCGAAGAAACGCTGAAGTTGGTGCCCGCAACGAGCAGGGCAAGCAAGCCGCCGATCGGAGCGATTACGATGTTAGCCATGATCAGCGTGGCCCATTTGAAAGACTTGAACATGGTGTAGAGGATGATAAAGATGATCAAAATGGTGATCGGGAGCACGATGAGCAGTCGCTCGTCTGCTCTCTTCTGACTCTCGTATTCTCCCTCCCAATCGATGTGATATCCGGTCGGGAGCTTCACCTGATCGTTGATCTTTTTCATCGCTTCCTGCACGGCGCTACCCAGGTCCCGCCCTCTCACGCTGTACTTGATGGCGATATATCTCTGGTTGCCTTCGCGATAGATCTCCGAGCCCTCATCTGTTTCCTGAATCTTGCAGAGTTGCGCCAGCGACACGCGTTCCCCTGACGGCGACAGCAGACGAATCTTCTCGATCGCCTCCTTCGTGTCACGGAATTGCGGCAAATAGCGTAGGACGAGGTCATAGCGGGCCTCGCCCTGCAGCACCTGCGTCAGGGCATTCCCACCCACTGCCGTCTGAACTGCGTCCTGTACATCTGCGACGTTGATCTGGTAGCGGGCAGCCTGATTGCGGTCTACGGTCACGTTCAGGTTGGGCTGACCGAGCACATGGAACACCCCGAGATCTTCAATCCCCTGAACCGTTCCCATAACGTTAGTAATCTGCACGCTCATTTCTTCGAGCGTCTTCAAGTCATCTCCATAGACTTTCGTCGCCAGTTCGCCTTTGACTCCACTGACTGCTTCTTCCATGTTGTCTTCAATGGGCTGAGAAAAGCCCCAGACAACGCCAGGGATCTTGCTGAGTTCGCGATTCATGGCGCCGATCAGTTCGTCTTTGTTCTCGTGAAAAATCGGCCGCCACTGTTCTTTCGGTTTTAGATCGACGAAGTATTCCGTATTGAAAAAACTGGTCGTATCCGTGCCGTCATCCGGACGGCCCGTTTGACTCGTGCACTGCGGCACTTCGGGGAATGAGCAAAGTATGATGCGCGCCTGGTTCGAGACGCGGATGCCTTCATCCGGTCCGGTGCTGGGCGCAAGCGTGCCTCGCACCCAGAGCGCACCCTCATCCAGGTGAGGCAGAAATTCGGAGCCGATGACGCCGCTGAGAGCAAGGTAAAGCGCGAAAAAGATGCCAAGAACGCTGGCTCCGACAGTGAGCGCGCGATGGCGAATCGCCCGCCGAACTGCGATCCGGTAATACTTGATCGCTAAATTCATGGCCGGGTTATGCAATTCCTTTGCGCCCTTGGCGAAGGCGAAGCTGGCCAAAACCGGCGTGATCAGGATCGAGAACAGCAATGCCCCGAGCAGCGCGAAGGCAACGGTCCACGCCATCGGATGAAAGAGCCGGCCTTCGACGCGTTGAAGAGTGAAGATGGGCAGGTAGGCGGTGATGATGATGGCGATCGCGTAAAACACCGGACGCTGGACTTCATGCGACGCTTCGCTGATCCGTTCGCTTGGCGTCTTCGAGTTCCCGTTCTTGTGGCCGAGGTGGCGGATAATGTTTTCCATCATCACCACCGAGCCGTCGACCACCATGCCGAAATCGAGCGCTCCCAGAGACAGCAGGTTCGCGGGAATGTGCCTCAAGTCCAGGCATATTGACGCGAACAGCAGGGAGAACGGAATTGTCGCCGCGACGATGAGCGCACCCCTCACGTTGCCGAGAAATATCAGCAGAATGATCGAGACCAGGATCATTCCTTCCGTCAGGTTGTGCAGCACAGTATGACTGGTGAGGTGAACCAGATCGCTGCGATCGATGAACGGCACAACCTTCACGCCCGGAGGCAGGATGTGCTCGTTCAGTTCCTTCACTTTTTTATCGATGCCCTGCAGCGCAGTGTCCGCTGCCGCTCCTTTGCGCAACAGAACGATGCCCGACACCACATCATCGTTATCGACGATCTTGCCATTTTCGTGGTGAATGCCCTTGGCAAACTGTCCCAGCCGAATTTTCGGACCTTGCGATACCACCGCAATATCCTTGATGCGGAGCGGCGTGCCGTTCTTAGTCAGAATGACCGTTTCTTCAATGTCGTGAACCTTGTCGACCAATCCCACCGAACGCACGTTGACCTGCTGCAGACCTTCCTGAATGAAGCTGCCGCCGGCGTTCACGTTATTGTTAGTGAGTTGCTGCTCGACTTGCGCCAGGCTTAGACCGTAAGAAACAAGTTTGGTCGGATCGACGCGCACCTGATATTCGCGCGTGGGTCCACCGAAGCTGGACACGTCGACCACATCCGGCACTGACTTGAAGTGTTTTTCGATGACCCAGTCCTCAAGAGACTTCAACTCCATCGGGTCATACTTTGGGTTCGTGCTGTGGAGCGTGAAAAAATAAATCTGGCCGACCGGACTCCAGTCCGTGCCCATCTGCGGCACAACCCCGGGCGGCAGCGTAACTTGGCTCAGACGTTCCAGAACCCGTTCCCGGTTCCAGTCGTTGTCCGATCCGTCGTCGAATACCAGCTTCAGGTCAGAAAGTCCGAAAAGCGAGAACGACCGCAGATGAACGACATGCGGAATGCCATTCATCACGATTTCCAGCGGAATCGTGACCTGCTGCTCGATTTGCTCCGCCGAAATCCCCGGCCATTGCGTAATGACCTCTACATAGTTGTCGGCAACATCTGGATAAGCCTCGATGGGCAGATCGCGGAAGGCTACGATCCCCCCGCCGAAAAGCACCAGCGCCAAGCCCAGCACGAGCAGGCGGTTGTTCAGAGCAAAATCAACGACTCGACGAATCATCGATTGCTCCACGGGATTCCGCACCCCTGGTACGCTCGAACAACCTTTGACCGCCGGACGGGACGCCAAACCCACCTTTCTGAGGATTCACGGTTGGCAAGTTTCCGGTTCTAGTGTCCGAATTCTGGCTAGCTCCGGAATTCCCGACCTGTTTTCCAGCGGCGTCAGACTTCGAGAGACGAGACATAAGATCACGCAAGCCGACGGCGATCACCAGAACGCAAAAACAGGCAGCGAAGAACCCCATCAAACCAAAGACGTAGCCATTCAGCACCCTTGGATCCACCGGACTCTCCGAACACGTGATTGAAACCCCTGGCCGACCGCTTCTCCGTTTGCGACGACACCAATCCGTCAGCCCGTTGCACCCGGGTCTGAACTCTGTGTACAGGGAAACTTCGGTTTATGGGAGACACTCGAATGGCGGAACCAGCAGTATTTCGATCTGCATGAGCGAGCCCTCTCCAATCGGTTGATAGGAGCGCCAATGAAACAACGCTCTGCCGATCAAAACCGTCCAATCCTTCGATTGCGGAGGCGCCAATCTAACCGGTAATCGTTTGATTAGGTTTTGAAACCAAGGGAATGATGGGATAATCGCTAGCTTCTCCATTGAAAAGACCCATGTTGAACCTGGAATGGATCTGGGAACCACGGAACCGGACGGCTGTCCTCGTCACCAGCACGGCCATCGTCGTGGCTATCGCAGCCGTCGACTGGTGGACCAAGCCCTATGTCTCGCTCGGCTTCCTCTATTTGTTTCCCATCATGCTGGCAGCTGGGTTTCTGCCGCGCTGGGCAATCACGCTTCTGGGTATCGCATGCGCGTTTCTGAGCGAGCGTTTCAGTAACCTGGACCCCGCGGATGCTCCCGTCCGCACCAGCTTTGAAGCGCTGGCGTTGGTCGGTTCCGGGCTCTTCATTTCCGAAGTCCTGCGTAATCGGCGGTTGAAACTGGTATCCCAGGAACGGTTACGCGTTCTGGTCGAGACTAGTCCAGCGGCAATCGTCACCGTCGACGACCACGGCTTCATCGAACTCGCCAATCAGTCTGCTACCGAACTCATGGCGCCGCGCGACGGGCAATTGATCGGGCAGCCAATCGCCGCCTTCCTGCCGGAACTGCATCACGCTCTACGCTGGGAAGAAGGGCCACAGTTCCGGACATCGATGCAATGCCGGGGTCATCGGGGCAACGGAGAAACGTTTCTCGCGGATGTGTGGTTCTCCAGTTATAAAGAGGGGCCCACTCCCAAACTCGCCGCCATCATCGCCGATGTCACGGAAGAGCGCTCCGGCAGCACCGACTCCAACCCGGCAGCTCCGTCACAGCACCAAGAGAGGACGGCTCTGAATACTCGCGAATCAGACGTGCTCCGGCTGGTTGTTCAAGGCCTGGCGAACAAGGAAATCGCTTCACGGTTGAACGTCTCGGAGAGCGCAGTGAAGAATACCCTCCAGCAACTCTTCGCCAAAACCGAAGTGCGTACCCGGAGCCAACTGGTGAGAGTGGCTTTGGAGTGCTATCGCGACCTTCTGTGAACGGATGGTCCAGACCGGCAAGCAAGTCATTCGTAGTGGTCAACTCGCGAAACATGCATCACGCCCCTGCCGGGGGTTCCTGAGTGTAAGATTTCGCCAATCTAACCGGCGCGGGAGAAGATAGTCACGGCGCGAGTTAAGAACTTCCGGCGAGGCAGCAGCATGACATCGGTGGATGTAATTGAGATCTATACGACCTTGGCCGATCTCGGAATTTGCATCTGGATCGACGGCGGATGGGGTGTCGATGCCTTGCTGGGTCGCCAAACCCGCCCCCATAAGGACTTAGACATTGCAATCGAAGATCAGCAACTGCACCAATTCGAGCAGTTCTTAGCATCGCGAGGATATCAACGGACCAAACGTGAAATCGAGAGACCCTTTAACTTCGTTTTGGCAGACCACAAAGGCCGGGAAATCGACGTACATGTAATCTCGCGGGACCAGAGCGGGAACGGCATCTACGGTCCTCCAGAAATGGGTGTCATGTATCCGGCGGAATCGCTGACCGGCAACGGCGTGATCGACGATTGCCCGGTTCGTTGCATCTCCCCTCAATGGATGATCAAATTTCACAGCGGTTACACACTGACGTCGAAGGATTACAAGGATGTTTCGGCACTTTGCGAGAAATATGGCATACAGTTGCCGGACGAGTATTTGCAATTTGTGAAGAACCGTTGACCCCGGCCAACGACGTGGTTGTCGCAAAATCTCGATCAACACTCATTGCTATTCGCGGAGCCAAACCGTGGCCGCAGTCATCAAACCCTTCAGGAGGGCAAAGAAAAATGCATCACGTGCGCCAGGAGAACCTGCCATTTGTCGGTAGTTCGCATGAGTTCATCGGAGCCGAGCAGGGCAACACCGGTGTTTCGGTGTTCCTGTTCCACGGAAAGCCCGGCTCAGGTCCGGGTCCCCATCGTCATCCTTATGACGAGATCCAGTTCATCCGCGAAGGCCGGGGGATGTGGACAGTAAACGACAAGACCTTCGAGGGCGCCGCCGGAGACATCTTCGTCATCAAGGCCGGCGAGATCCACAGCTTTAAGGCGATCGGTGATTCGCCGCTAGTACAATTCGACATTCACCTGAGTCCCCGCTTCATCCAAGAAAACCTGTAGAACTGTGCTGCAACTCGGCGGGGTCCGTGCCCTTAGCTGAGTTAGTTCTCGTTTGCGCGCTGACCAATTCAGAAAGCGCAAGGGTCAATGAGCATTTGCGCCTGTCAACGACACCTAACCATTGGACGCGGTCTTACGCTATCTCTTAGACTTGTGGTGCTCTCCAAAGCTCCGGTGAACTGCGATGTTTGAGCGATACACTGAAAAAGCGCGTCGGGTTATTTTCTTTGCTCGTTACGAGGCCTCGCAGTTTGGTTCTCCCTACATTGAGACCGAACACGTACTTCTCGGCCTTCTGCGCGAAGACCATGCCCTGAGCAATCGCTTCCTTCGCTCCCACGCCTCGGTCGAGTCCATCCGCAAACAGATCGAGGGCCATATCACCGCACGAGAAAAGACCTCCACTTCAGTGGACCTTCCTCTGAGCAATGAATCGAAACGTGTGCTGGCATATGCGGGAGAGGAAGCGGAGCGCCTCGCCCACAAACACATAGGTACGGAGCATCTGCTGCTCGGTTTGTTGCGCGAGGAGAAATGCTTTGCCGCGCAGATATTGGTGGAACGGGGTGTCCAGTTGAGCCAGGTCCGCGAGGAGCTAGCGCGGACGCCGCACGAGTCAGCGCCAGGCCAAAGACGACCTTCCGTGTTCGATGAACTTCGCCCTTGTATCAGCGATCTGCTGGACCAAACTCAGCCGCTGATTGGGCGCGAAAAGGAACTCGATCGTCTCATGGAGCTTCTGTGCCGGCTGAGTGGAAAGAATCCTGTTTTAGTCGGAGACGCTGGAGTCGGCAAGAAAACCATCGTCGGCGGATTGGCTCAGCGCATTGCGGATGGAAATATTCCTCAGTCGCTCGCGGAAAAAGCCATTCTCGTCCTCGATCTACCTCCGATTCAAATATTAGAAAAGGATAGTTCGTCGTACGAAAGACTGGATCGTGCCCTGGTAGCGGCGGCAGAGGATAGGAAAATCTTTTTTGTGAACCGGATGCACGACCGGCCTGGCGGAATTTCCCCGGTAGCTCCGTTTCATGTAACCGAACTGCTGCAGCGACCGATCATAGCGGGCAAGATTCAGTGCATTGCTACGTCCACACCGGCCAACTTCGCTAAGTTGCAGGCAGACAAGCACTGGCTCGCGGAATACTTTGAGCCGATCGAGGTCGCTCCGGCCAATGATGAGACCGCGATCAAGGTATTGCAAGGCATCAAAGGGAACTACGAAAAATTCCATAACGTTGCTTATACGGACGAAGCCATCGCACATGCCGGTCTCTGCGCCAAAAAGTACATCAAGAACAAGAGTCTGCCAGGTGCAGCGGTCGATATCATCGACGAGGCCGGCGCGGCTGCCCAATTGCAGCAGGGTTCATTCCCAGAGGAGGTTGTCGAAGTTCAAAAACGCATTCGCTTTATCGTGGAGCGCATGAAGGCTTCCATCGAGAATCACGAGTTTGAGAAAGCTCGTTTTTATTCACAGGAAGAACGCAAGGAGCGTGACAATTTGAAACAGTCACGCGAGAAATACAAACTCGACAACAATCCCGCCTTCAACGTTGGCCGTGCGGAGATCGAGAGAGCTATGAGCAAGCTGATTGGCAGTGCCGGCGATTGAGATCCGACGGCCAAAACGGGGGCCTGAACGCCGTTTCGCAACAAGCAGTCGGTCCACGCGAGCGTCCCGCTTAGTCCTTGGCTCCCACCAGTCGCATATATTCACTCACCGTCACGAAGCGGTAGCCGCGCGCCTTTAGCGCCGTAATCAATTCTGGCATGATGGCCGTCGTCGTCGACAGCTCATGAAAAGCCAGAATGTGCGTGTACACTCCGCCTCGTTCCCGCCGTTCCACCTGCTTCAACACCGCATCCACCAGTGAAGGCTTGGGGCAGTCGCCCGCTTTTCTGGTGCACAAATAGTCGAGCGAGTTCACGTCGCGCAGCGCAACGGGATTTTCCTGCGAGATGGTCAGCACTTGATAGCCCTGCCGCTCGAGATCGAGTCGCGCATCGTCGGGAATGATCCAGTCTGGCGGCCGCAAATAGCGCGGCCGCGTGCCGGTGATCGCCCTAATCGCTTCCGCGCCCCGATTCACGTCGCCGATCACCCACTGCTCTCCTTGTTTCCGCTCGGCCGTACCCAGTTCAATGTGGCTATAGGTGTGGTCTTCCAGTTCGTGGCCGCGCCGCACCAATTGCTGAGCCGCATCGATGCACGTGATTCCAATATTCTCTTCGTATCTCCGGTCCCCCCATGTCCTCGGTGAGAGTCGCCATCCCACGACAAAAAAAGTTGCCTTCACTCCATTTTCGTCGAGTACATTCAGCAGGCCCGGACCAGGGTGCTCCCCCTTGCTCCCAAACAAAACATAAGGCCGCGGCCCATCGTCAAATGTAAGTGCGATCAGCTTGTCGCTCGAAAAAGCGACTCCAGCATTCAGAAACAGCAGCAGGGCCAAAGCCAACGCTTTGCAGGCCGTGCGGGCTTTATAGGATGACATCCGGTCTCCAGGGATGACTTCGCGCCATCCCTTCAATTATTGGAGCCGATTCTCCCGCTGGCTAATTACCTTTGTAGATGGCCTGTCGGACACGCGCCCCGCGCGGGCAGCAAAGGGAGTGAAGAATGTCGTAGAATTTTCCAATGTCCGTGACGGTAGAAATGCACAACACCGCCGACGCGCAGTCCCGGCGCGATCTAATCGCAATGATCGAGCACATCCTAGCGGACCGCCCCGGAGAGTGGCGCATCGTTATCTTCGGCTCCCAAGCCAGCGATTCCTGGGAAATGCAGATCACGGGCCCCAACGCCTTCGAGCGCTCCTACACCCTCGAGGGCTCGCTCGGACAGCACGATCCCGCGACAGTTGCTTCGATTCTTGCCCAGATGCTGCCCACCAGAAGCTGAGTTAGCCTGAGCATTGGCCGTTTGCAATCGCCGGCAAAGAAAAAGGGCCAGCTCTCGGCTGGCCCGGAGTGAACCGCGCATCTTCAGTCTAGTTTGGTGAGCCGCTGTCTTTCTTCATCGTGTCTCCCGCCATTTTGAGGGACACGACATTGACCGCAGTCCCGTCAGCGGAAACATTCGCTTTGAGCGTGACATGGTGTCCTTCATGCCCTTTGACCGAATCCGGATTGCTGATCGTCAGGCTTTTGCCGTCTGTGTCGCTTACAAAGGTCTTTCCGTCGTCGCTGATTTTGCCCGTGATGTGGGTAGCTTTGGCTGTGTCGGATTTCGTCGAATCCTGCGACATCGTGTCTTGAGCCACTAGGCCAAGCGCGGTCAACAGGGTAAAGGCGAAGAGAATTGCCATCAGTTTTTTCATTCGAATCTCCTTTTGCGAAAATTAACTCGTGCCCGGCTCCACCCCAGAAATGAGGTGGTAGTCGTGAGGGTCCGAATGTCGACTCGATCCCGGCGACGCTAACCCATGACTACCAAGAGCGCTTTCACTTACACCGTAACCATAAAAGACAAGCTGAGTCCCAACAATACAGCGAACACGGTAGCTTCTGATGGTTTGTCTTGGAGCTAAACTATGAACAGTTGGCGCAGCTCGCGGAGGTGCTCGATGCCGGCTGTTGTATGAAAGCCCGCGCAGGAAATCCACTCGCTGGAGGCGAGGCAGAAGGAAAGCAGAGCCCGGAGAGATCGTAAGAGTCACCGGCCCGCGATTACTTGAGATTGAGAGTGCCCACCGGCCGCTGGGCGCTGGTTTATGCTCCCACCGCCGTATGGTCGGCCATCCGCCGTTTGTTGTAGCGCAGTGCGACGTTCATGAAGACGTGGCCCAGGGAGGTCTCAAAGGAGATCATGAGCGCTTCGGTGTCTTCGCTGGTCTTGTCGCCCTCCTGCGCGGTGAGCAGGAGCGGGGGATGCACGCGGAAATGGAAGCCCTGGTCATTGAGCGCGGAAATCGCATTGCCCACGACCTGATTGGCCAACTCGAAGATGGTTTCCTTGATCAGTTCATCCGATTCCGGCAGTTCGGCGCCAGCGTAGTGGCTGGCCACCTTCACCGCCGTCTGCGGCTCCAGGTCGAGCACGATCCGGCCTTCAATGTCGCCGGTCAGAGCAATCATGCCCGCCACGCCCTTGCGGCGATAGGCATCCTCTTCCATGGTGAGGTTACCCACCTTGGTCGTGCCCTGCAGACCCTGCGACAATACGGCGTCGGCCGCGTTGATGAACGGCTGGATCAGTTCCATCTTCATTGAGTTAGACTCCCGCTCCGGCCGCGCTGGCCACCGCTCCGTCATCACCCATCACGTACTTGATTACTTCGTACAGCACTTCCGGCTTCACCGGCTTCTGCACGAAATGGCGCGCTCCGCGTTGCAGCGCCGCGACAATGTTTTCCTGGTAGCCCACCGAGGAAACCATTACGATGCGCGCGTCCGGATGCTGTTGGACAATCCGTTCGGCTGCCTCGATCCCTTCCATCTGCGGCATGGTGATATCCATGAGCACAACGTCAGGATGCGTGCGGTCGAACTCGCTGATGGCGGTCAAGCCGTCGCCGGCCTCAGCCGCCACCTGCCCGCCGAACGTTTCGATCATGCGGGCCAGATTTTTGCGGGCAAACACGGAGTCGTCCACAATCAAATACCGGACCGGCTGGCCGTCTTTGCTGCGTTTCACGGGTGCAAACTGCTCCATACAGACCTCCCCTGTCTACTGCATATCATGCCCGGCTTGCCCCGCACCAGATCACTCTGGTCACGGGCCGTTGCCCGGCCGAATTCTAGTTTCCGGCGCGTACTGCCCGCCCCGCTTCGGACCCACTATTGCGTCCGCAAAGCGCCTGCAGCGTCGCCCCCATAACATCCAAACCCACGACCCGAACGGCGTATCCTCGTTCGATCGCCGCCTTCGGCATGCCATACACCACGCAGGACTCTTCGCTCTGCGCAATGGTCATGCCGCCCTCTTTCTTCACCGCTCCCAAACCTTCGGCGCCGTCGTCGCCCATGCCCGTCATCAGCACGCCAATTGCTTGCGCTTTGTACTCCTCGGCTACGCTGCGCAACAGCACATCGGCGCTAGGACGATGCCCGTTCACTCGCGGTTCATCCCCGAGCACGACGATGTCTCCCAATGGCAGCCGTTTCACTTTCATGTGCCGGCTCCCCGGGCAAATCAGCACCCGCCCTGGCTGCAGCAGGTCGCCAGACTGCGCTTCTTTCACTCGCAGCACGCACAGCTCATCCAGCCGCCGCGCAAACATGTCAGTGAAACCTTCCGGCATATGCTGCACCACTGCAATCGTTCCCGGAAAATCTCCCGGCAACTGCGACAGCACGTATTCGAGAGCCTGCGGACCACCGGTCGAAACTCCGATGGCGACAATCTTGTTCGGAGACGCCGTCGAAACCGGCAGTTTCTCCGGCTTCGGCGGAACTCCGGGCAGCATCCGCGGTTTCAGCTTGCACTCGGCAGCCGCCTTCACCTTCGCAATCAATTCGCGCGCCGTCTCGGCCATGTGCGCCGTGGCGTCTTTCGGCTTGGTGACGAAGTCGAACGCACCCAGCCCCAGCGCCTTCATGGTGACCGACGCGCCTTCGGTCGAGTGCGAGCTGAACACGATCACCGGCACCGGCTGCCGCCGCATGATTTCTTTCAACGTGTCGATGCCGTTCATGCCCGGCATTTCGAGGTCGAGCGTCACCACGTTGGGCTTCAGCTCTTCAATTTTTTTCAGGCAGAAGTTGCCGTCCATCGCGGTTCCCACCACGTCGATGGCTTCATCCCCCGCCAGCATCTGCGGTATCAGCTTGCGCATCAGCGCCGAATCGTCGACCACCAGCACGCGTATCGGAGGTTTTCTCATGCCTGACCTCCCACGGCTGGGCTCACGGTCTGGGTCACCAACAGCCGCGCGCGCTCAGCGTGCGACAACAGCAATCCCGCATTGCACTGTCCCAGTTCCTCCGGACGGGCGCGGGCCACATGCTCCACCACAGCCGGAAGATTCAGGATCAGCACCACCCGCCCGTCGCCCAGAATCGAAGCGCCGGAAACCAGATCGGTATGGAACGTGTGGTCGTCCAGCGCTTTAATCACCAATTCTTCTTCGCCCTCAAGTGCATCGACAATCAAGCCGTACTTCCTCTCTCCAACGGTAATCACGAGCACAAAGAGCTTGGATTTTCGATCTTCCCCCACCGGCCGCCCCAGCCGCAGCAACGGCAACACCTGGTTGCGCAACTGCAGAACCTCGTAGTTGTCGACCTGATGGACTTCCGTTTCGAAAGTCCGCGCGATCTCGAGCACCGCGTTCAGCGGGATGGCATACAGCCGCTGTTCCACCCAGAACAGCAGCGCCTTGATGATGGCCAGAGTCAGCGGCAGCTTCAGCCGGAAGGTCGTGCCTTGTCCGAGATGAGTCTCTACCGAGACCGTGGCCTTCAGCCGGTGCAGCACACTCTGCACCACGTCCATGCCGACGCCCCGCCCGGAAACTTCCGTGACGTGCTCGGCCGTCGAGAAGCCAGGCCGGAAAATGAAATCGAGAGTTTCCGCCTCGCTGAGCCGGGGCGCTTCTTCGGCGGTCATCATGCGCAACTCGATCGCTTTGGCACGAATCTTCTGCGCGTCGATGCCGCGCCCGTCGTCGATGACTTCGACGACCACCTGGTTACCATGGTGGTAAGCGTTCAGCCGGATCCGCCCGCGCGGGGATTTGCCCGCTTTGCGTCGTTCCTCCGGCGTCTCAATGCCGTGGCTCACCGCATTGCGCACCAGGTGGGTGAGCGGCTCGGCGATAGCGTCAAGAATTCCTTTATCGAGATCGGTGTCCTGCCCGCTAACATCGAGTTCCACGTCGCGCCCGCATTGCCGCGACACGTCCCGCACCATGCGCGGAAAGCGGCGGAACAACTGATCGACCGGCACCATCCGGATCTTCATGACCGAGCGTTGCAGATCGTTCAGTACCCTCGCCTGAAAAGCCATGGCGTCCGAAAACTTGCCTCGTAACAGCTCTTTCGGATAGCGTTTGGAAAACTCGCTTAATGCCTGCTGCAGCATCGACTTGCCGATGATCAACTCACCTACCAGATTAAGCACGTTGTCGATACGGCTGGCTTCCACCCGGAGCAGGTTCTCCTGCACGGCGGGAATCGCCGAGGCTGGCGTGGCCGCAGCCGGAACCTCCAGTGCACCGGCCAGGGATTCTGACAGAGTTTCCTCGGTAGCATCTTCGGGCGCGAGCATAGCTTCATCCGCCGACTTCTGCGGCTCCAGGCTCGGCGCCAATATCTGCTCGACCGTCACTTCTTCGGCGATGGTCGGAATCTTTCCCTTCGCTGAAATCTGCGCCACCGTCTGCCCGCTGGCCAGCACAAACTCGACCTGCTTCGACGCTGCCGGCGACTTGGCGTCGGGATGGACGGCGATCACTTGTCCCACCGCGCCCAGAGCATTATGAATCAGCTGGCGTCCGGCGATGGGCATGGCGCAGTGCGGGTCAATCTTCACGACCACGTGATACACCGACAGGCCCGCGGCCTGCGCCTTGTTCATGGCCAGCCGTTCGTACTCAGTCCAGAGCGCCGCAACGTTGGCGGGGGTGCGCGTCACCGAGGTCTTTGCTGTTTTGTCGATCGACTTCGCTTCAACCGATTCAGCTGATGCCGCCTTGCTCCTCGTCGTTTTAGCAGCAGTCCGCTTGAACGAGGTGGCCTTGCGAACCGACTTTTTGCCGGCCGATGCATTCACTGCAGATTTCTTGGCCGCGGATTTCTTATTCGCAGACCTCCGGTTCGCAGACTTCTTGCCTGTGGACCTCGAACTTGTCGACTTCGTGCGCGCAGATTTTGAGGCCAGGGTCTTCGGCTTCGGACTGGCCGAGCTAGTCTGTACGGCTTTGGCCGGAGCCGCCGCCGGAGCCGTCAACTGACTAATCCGGTTGCTCAAATTTTTCGTCGAGGGCAGCTTGCCGTCAGTGCGGTAGGCCGCAATCATCTCGGTAAAAACGTCAGCCGCGGCAAATGCGATCTCGGCAACGGCAGCCTGCGTGGCCGTGCCTTCAAGCGACAGCGCATCCTCGAACTGGTGAGCCAGTTCGCTCAACTCGCGCATGCCGCAGGCCGCCGAGTCGCCTTTCAGGGTATGCACGGTCCGCCGGATGACGCGGACGATTTCTTCGTCGCCCGGCTTCTTCTCCAGCTTCAACGCCTCATCGTTGAGCGCCTGCAGCAATTCCTGCGAGGTTTCGAAAAACAACTCTCGCAGTTCCAGGCCGCGCTCATCTGGGGGATGATCGGTCATCGCGTTTACTCTCTCACCTCAAGCCGCTGATAAGCCGTGCCGCTGTCTTTGTGGAGCATCTGAAACTTCTTGGTCAGCCCCAGAAGGCTTTCCGCATGCCCCACAAACAGATAGCCGCCGGCATTCAAGCAGCGGTAGAACTTTTCGATCAGCCGCTTCTGCTCAGCTTCGTCGAAGTACATCATCACGTTGCGGCAGAAGATCACATCGTTGCGCTGCGGCAGATACTCGGTTTTCAGATTGTGAAAGTCGAAGTGCACCATTTCTTTCAGCGCTTTCTTGATGGCATAGCGCTCGGCCACTTTGTCGAAATAACGCAGGCGGTAGCCGTAATCAACCATCGACATCTGGTTTTCGCTGTAAGTGCCTTCCTGCCCATGCCGCAATACGGAGTAGGCGATGTCCGAAGCCAGAATTTCCACCCGCCACGGCGGCGGGACCAGCGGCTTCGGCAGCGGTAAGTCCATCGGCAGGGGATTGCGCAAGTAGTAGTAAGCCAGCGCGTCGGTAACGAGCATAGCGAGGGTGTAAGCCTCCTGCCCGGTGGAGCAGCCGGCGCTCCAGATGCGGATGGAATATTCGCGCCGCGAGCTCTTGTGCTTGAACAATTCTTCGAGCACGCCTTTTTGAAACAGATCGAGCTGCGCCTTGTGGCGGAAGAAGCTGGTTTCGTTGACCGTAAGGTTTTCGAGCAGCTTGGCCAGTTCGTCCTTGCCCTGCGGGCTGATCAGCATGCGGTAGTACGAGTAGAAGGAATCGACGCGGCATTCCTTCAGCCGGCGCAGCAGCCGGTCCTGGAGAAAGTGCGTGCGCCGCTCGTCGAAGTGCATGCCGCACTCCTGATAGACGAGAGCCTGCAACAGCTTCAATTCCGCTTCCGTCAGTATGGGAGCAGGTGCCGCTCCGGATGTACTCATGCGTTTTCTCGTTCCCGCCTGATACTCAAATTCGAAAATCCAGGGGTCAGGGGTTAGGGATTGGTGACTAGTCGCCAAGACCGCTGCTGACGGCCACATTCACAACCCGAACGACAAATCCTAGCCCTTAATCCCTAATCCCTGATTCTTTACCTTGCCGCGGCGCCCCGCGCCTCAGCCTTAGCCACGGTCTTCTTTTCGTTCTTCTTGTCCCCGGTCTCGCTCGCAACCTGCAGGCTGCCCGGGGCCAGCAGCTTGCTCATGTCGAGCAGCACCACCAGCCGTCCCCCAACCTTGCCGAGGCCGGTAACGCAGTTCAGTCCACCTTCCTGAAACACCGCCGGCGGAGCCTCCACGGCATCGGCCGGAATCTTCAATACTTCGGACGCCGAGTCAACGATCAGGCCCGCCAGCCGCCCCGCGTGTTCGACCACCAGAATGCGGTTCTGCCGCTTCAGCGTCGACTGCTTCTCTCCGAAACGCTTGCGCAGGTCCATGACCGAAACGATCTTGCCGCGAAGATTGATCACACCCTCGAGATATTCGGGAGCGTCAGGCACGGCAGTAATTTCCGGCACCCGCACGATTTCGTGCAGGGAAGTGATGGGCACGCCATAAGTCTCGCGGCCCACCTGAAAACCCACGATATGAAGTTCACGGCTCATATGTTCAGCCTCTCGCGTCGGCCCCTTGCCATGCCGAGGCTCAGGTCGTTTAGTACTGTGCTCCAGCGGCCGCCCGGCGCGCATTCGCGCGGCCGAAGTCCGAGGCCGCTTGCCCGCGTGAAGCCTCGGCCAGCGAGAAGCGGTCAATGAATTCCTGCAAGCCGCGCGACATCTTCGACATTTGCTCCGACGATGCCGCCAGTTCCGTCGAGCCCGAAGTCGACTGCTGCACCAGTTCGCGCATCCGCTCCATGGCCTTCACCACGGCCTGCGCTCCGGAAGCCTGCTCTTCAACCGCCGAGTTGATTTCGTGCGTGATTTCGTTCAGCCGCGTGGTGGCGCGGGCAATCTGCGAAGAGCCGTGCGACTGCTCGTTGGTGGCCGCGCCGATTTCCTGCGCGAACTTGTAGACTTCGGTGACCACGTTTGAAATCTTGCGCAGCGCCGAGTTCAGTTCGCCGCCCAACTCCAGCCCTTCGTTGACGATGGTGGTGGAGCGGTCCATGTTCTCGACCGCCTTGCGGGCTTCCTTCTGAATGCTCTGAATCAATTCCGAGATTTCCTTGGTCGACTGCGCCGATTTCTCGGCCAGCTTACGCACTTCGTCGGCCACGACGGCGAAACCGAGGCCGTGCTCGCCGGCGCGGGCCGCTTCAATGGCTGCGTTCAATGCCAGTAGGTTAGTCTGCTCCGCCAGATCGTCGATGACTTCAATGATCTTGCCAATATCGTCGGCGCGCTGGCCCAGGGCGCCAATGATTTCGCCCGAAGAGTTAATGGTGGTGTTGATGCGGTTCAGGCCGTCTGTGGCCTTTTCCATGGTGCCAATGCCGTTGTGCACTTCCTCGCGCGAGCGGTTGGAGATGTCGAGCAGCACCTTGGCGGTGTCGGCCACGCGCTGAATCGACGCCACCATCTGGTCGATGGAGGCGGAGGTTTCGCTCACGCTCGAAGCCTGTACCTGTGTCGACTTCACCATGTTCTGCACGTTGACGCTCATCTCGTGCATGGTCGACGTGACTTCGTCGATGGCGGAAGACGCCTGCAATCCAATCTTGGCCGCATCGTCGGAAGCGCTGGCCACCTGGTTCGAAGCGCTGGCCACTTGCGAAGAAGCGTCGCGCACGCTGCGCACCAGGCCCGCCAGTCCGTCAATCATTCGAGAGAAGGCGTTGCCCAAGGTGTCATGGGATGACCGCGGCTTCACTTCGACTGCCAGGTCGCCGCCCGCGATCGCTTCCGAGATGCCCGCCATTTCCTTGAGATACGTGACCATCTTGTGGAACGTCCGGGCCAGTTCACCGATTTCGTCGTCGCGGGTCAGTTCAATGTTGTGTTCAAGATCGCCGGTGTTGCCGATGCCGTTGGCCACATTCATCAGGTTGGCGAGCGGCTCGGTAATCGACTTGGCCGTGCGGAAGGCGATCACGGTGCCCAGCGCCAGAGCGATCAGGGTTCCGAGCGCCGATATGATGACCGTCCATTTTGCCGCCACGCCATCGGAGGCGCTGCGGTCTTCCACCAGTTTGTCGTTCTCACTTTTTGCCGCGTCGAGAGCGTCAGTCGAATTCTTCACCCACTGGGAAGCGTCTTTCTGGAGGTAGTAGATCTGGAGTTCGGCCACGGTGGCGTTGCCGGAGTCGACGTCTTTGCGCTTGTCGATCAGGGGTTGCGCAAACTCCTTGCCCCAGGCCTGCTCCAGTTGCTGTGTCTTGGTCAGGTTAGACTGGACCTTATCCGAGATGGCCAGGTTCTTGGCTTGTTCCAGCTTGTCGTTGAGGGCGCGCAGACCCTCGTTCATGTGGTCGACTTCGCGGGTGTCGCCGCTCAACAGGTAGTTGCTCAGATACAAGCGGTTCAGCATCATCAGAGAGTGGACTGCATTCATGCCGTCGGCCAGATCCTTGGACGCCGCGGCGGCGGCTTTGGCGGAGTGCTCGCGCTGCACCGCCGAATAGTTCACCAGGAACAGCACCAACACCATGGCCAGAATGATGCCGAAATTCGTGTAAAGCTTTTTCCCGATCGTCATGTCCGTCTCCTCCGCGATGGTCTTAACTACCGCGGCTCAAACTTAAAGTCGATGATTCCTGTGGCCTCTCCCGAGGCGGGTTCAAAGCGCCATTTCCGGGCCGCATCCAGTGCGGCGCTGGCCAAAACCGGGTGCCCGCCCACGATGCGGGCGTCTTTCACTGAGCCATTGGGTGCGACCACGACTTCGATCTTCACCGTGCCCGAAATGTTCATCTTCCTTGCCAGGTCCGGATACGCGGGCTGCACCTTGCTCTTTGCCCGGCGCACGATCTCGTCGTTCTGCGCCTGCTGCGCGCCCATCCGAATCGCCCCCAAAGTCGCCGCTAGGACTAACATCGACAATAGGGCGGTTGCAGTTCTTCGAGACACAATTCCTCCTCGCTTGCAAGAAGCTGTTCAACTCGGGCGTGCAACGCCCGGGCCACCGGTACCTTCTTGAAAAAACGAAAGTAATGGGTTGTATCTATAAGTAAACGGACTTGTTAGCTCGTCTCGAAATGTACACCAACCGCCCCCTGCGCATGAGAGCTGTCTCATTCCGGGCCAACCTCCATCCTTTTCTCAGGTTGAGACGGAATCTCACTCCCGTCTCGGGATTTCACACTCTGGCACCCCCTTCCCATTTTCCTTGACTCAAATTGAGATGACAGGTACTTTCCCAATAGATTCAAGCACTTGTGAATCACGATCACTATCCCCAAATTGCTGGTGCGGGCCCGAGCATCCCTGGTGGTCTTCCCATCATGGCTGCGGAGCGCAGTCTCAACGCGAGCAGCCCTAACGTGAACTCGGAGGAAGGCTTTCAGACGCTTCTGCTTCGCATTGCCGCTGAAGCCGTCAATTACTCCGACGCTCCTTCCCTGATTCGGTTGTTCTGCCGAGCCACGCGCGACTTCTTCCACATCTCTGGCGTGTACTTCTGGCGAAACTTCGCCGGTGAACTGGTCGGCGAACAGGCCGAGGGCAAGCAGACCGAACGTTTCGCAGGCGTCCGCATGCCTCCCGACCAGAGCGGGGTGACGGGCGAAGCGGTGCAGTTGCGCCGCCTCATGTACGCGAATCATCTGCATACCGCGGCCTTCCCGGCTGCGCCGGAATTTGAGGCGAGATCGGTGTTAGCGACGCCCTTGATGGTTTTTAATGAAGTAATTGGTGCGGTCGCATTTCTGCAGGACTCCGACGATTTCTTTACCGAAGACCGCGCCGCGAAGATCACGACTCTGGCCGGCCAGCTGGGCAGCCTGCTGGAAGCATCTCGTCTAAGTGAAGCGTCGCGCGAAGAGCAGCGCCGCGCGGAAATTCTGGCCGACGTCGCTCACGCCCTGCATGGAACGCCGGATGTCTCGGCGGTTATCGAGGCTCTGGCCGATCGTCTGCGCCTTTTGCTGCGCACCAAACTAGTCTGTGTGTTGCTGCGCCGCGAGGGACCTTTTGAATTGAAAGCAGTCTCGGCTGAGACTCCGCAACTGGCCAACGCCGCGCGCGCCCGTCACGACCGGCAAACCTTGCGTTTCGCGGCCGATCTGGCGCAGCGTGCCGTTGCCGCGGGAGAGCCCATCACGCTGTCGATCGGCGCCGACGTGCATTCCCTCGGCCAGTTGGTTTCTCCTGGAATGCTGATCGCCGCTCCCTTCCGCACCTCGCGCACCCAGGGTGCGATCCTGCTCTATCCGCGCCAGGAGAGCATGTTCACCGCGGAAGAAAAGGCGCTGGTGGCAGGCATTGCGGGATTCGGAGCTGTGGCCGTCGCGCATGCCGAACTCCACGCGACCTCACATGCCCAGGCCCACGAGTTGCACCAGTTGCTCGAAATTTCCTCCGAACTGAATTCCAGCAGCAACCTCGAGCATGTTCTGCAGGCCTTTGTGGTGCGCGCGGCCGATTTCCTCGGCTTTGGCCGCTGCTTCATTGCGCTCGAAGAGGGCGGAGAGTTCCGAGTCCGCTATGCCGTCGAAAAAGGAGAACCGCGTCGAGCCGACGCCCTGTTCCCCGAAGGGATCGCGACTCGCGCCCTGCGCGCCAAAGAAGTTTTCTGGACCAACGAAGCTAGCCGCACTCCCGGAATCAACCTCGAACTGATCACGAAATACAAAGTGCAGCAACTTCTCGCCGTGCCGCTGCTGGGCGCGAGCGGTGTGTTGCTGGGAATGTTCGGCGTAATCGATCGCGTGGACGGCATCGGCATTTCGCCGGAGGACATTCGCCGCGCCCGCGCGTTGTCGAATCAAGCTGCGGTCGTGCTCGAATCGGCCCGCAATCTGCATCTTTCCGAGCAGCACCGGCGTCGCGCCGAAGCGCTGATCGAGCTGGCTCGCGAAATCGACGGCACCCTGCATTTGCCGGAGTTCGCGCGACGCTTTGTGGCACGGACTGCGGAATCAACGGGCGCTCGAGCGGGTCTTCTGGCCTTGCTGCAGGAAGGCCGCTGGCAAGTCGCCGCGTTGCACACCGAGGAAGAAGCAGCTACCGAAAGCTCTATCGCACTTGCATCTGCCGCAGATACCGGGCTCAAGACTTCGCCGCCCGAAGAAAATCATGCGGTCGTGCCGCTGGAGGGTTCGGCTGCGAAGGTTCATCCCGAACCGACGACAGATCGCAATCTGGATCGCAATCTCGAACGCGCTCTGGGCGCGGCACTGGCCGAATTCGCGGCGCACCATACCGAGACCGTGGTCACGGCGTCGGCGGAACAGATATTAGGTTCGGAAGCCGCATCCCGCTTGCACTGGGCCGAATGTACGCTGGTTCGCCTCGCGGGCGCGAATGGAGAACTGGCTGGACTGCTCTGCCTCTCCGGCCGCTCCTCTTCGCTCAGCGAGGAAGATCGCGTGTTTCTCGAGACCATGGCCGCCCACGCCGCAATGGCGCTCGAAAATGCACGCCTGTTCACTCGCATCGAGCAGGCCAATCGCCATTGGATGGAGATTTTCGACGCCATCACCGACTTCATCGTCGTGCACGATGAGACCGACAAAGTGCTGCGCGTAAATCGGTCGCTGGCCGCGATGATTGGAGTGACCCCGGCGGAGTTGATCGGCGTGAACATGCGGGCGCTGATGGCCTTGACCAGCGACACCGCGTCCTACTCGTGCCCATTCTGCCGCTCCATGGCCGAGGACTCCGACGAATTTGCTCACCCCGTGTTCGATCGAACCTATCTGGTTTCCACTTCGCGGGTGCACGGCGGGACCGGCGAAAGCCCGCAGACCATCCACGTGTTGAAAGATATTTCCGACCGGCGCGAGGCCGAGCGCCGCTACCGCGAACTGTTCGACAACATTCAGGAAGGCCTGTTCTTCAGCACGCCCGGCGGCCGCTTCATCGAAGTCAACGACGCCATGGTGCGGATGCTCGGCTACGAAAGTCGCGAAAAATTACTGCAGATCGATATTCCCACGCAGCTTTATCTTTCGCCCGGGCAGCAAGAGCGCCACCTGGAAATGATCAAAGAGCAGGGCCACCTGCGCAACTACGAAACCACGCTGCGCCGCAAAGACGGCTCGCCGATTCACGTGCTCATCAACGCCTTCGCTCTCTACGACGGCGTCGGCCGCGTCCTGCAGATTCGCGGCTTAATGCTCGACGTCACCGGCCTGCGCACCTACCAGTCAGAACTGCACCGCGAGCGCGACTTCTCCGGCAAGATTCTGAATCATACGCAGAACCTGATTCTGGTCGCCGACACCGCGGGCCTCATCAGCTACGCGAACCGCCGCTGGTTTGACGCAGGCTTCGAACAGCGCGAACTACTAGGACGTCCGCTGCTCGAACTAGCCGCGTCTGCCTACGTCTGCCCTCTGGCCGATGCCCTAAGAGACACGCTCGACAGCCAGCAAGTCGACAATCTCGAATTGGAAATTGTGCGCGGCAACAGTCCCGCCGGAAAATTCTCCGCCAATCTCAGCCCCATGCGCGACGAGCAGGGCACGGTCACCAGCATCGTGGTAGTGCTGACGGACATAACCGATTCCGCCGTGCTGCGCGACAAGTTAGTCCACGCCGAAAAAATGGCTGCGGTCGGCCAGTTGGTCTCAGGCGTAGCGCACGAAGTCAACAACCCGCTGACTGCGATTCTGGGCTTCGCCGACCTGCTCATGGAAAACACCGAGCTGCCGGAAACCGCCCGCAAAGACCTGCGCGTGATTCTGCAGGAAGCCCAGCGCACCAAACAGATCGTGCAGAATCTGCTCAGCTTCGCCCGCCAAATGCCGCCGCAGCGCAGCGCCGTGCAGTTGAACACGATCCTGCAACGCACCGTCCAACTGCGTTCTTACGACTTCACCAACCACGGCATCGACATCGTCGAACATCTCGATCAGGAACTGCCCGAGGTCATGGGCGACGCCCATCAATTGCAGCAGGTTTTCCTCAACATTCTGAACAACGCCTATGACGCCGTTCATGAAGTCGACCGCCCGGCGCGCATTGAGATCATGTCGACCAAGGCCGGAGACGCCGTCGAAGTCTCGTTCCGCGACAACGGCAACGGCGTTTCCCATCCCGACAAGATTTTTGACCCCTTCTTCACCACCAAAGAAGTCGGCAAAGGCACCGGCCTCGGCCTCAGCATCTGCTACGGAATTCTGAAAGAGCACGGGGGAGAAATTCTCTGTCACAACAATACTGACCGGCCGGGCGCGACGTTCATCGTCCGCCTGCCCGCCGCGCCCCACACCGCGTCCAAGAGTGTGGCGGCTGGAGTGATACAACCATGAGCCTTCCCGCCCTGAAACCTCAGCCCCTGCCAGTTCTGCTCATTGAAGATGAACCGGCCGTCATGGCCTACGTGCAAGCCGCACTCGAGCGCAGCGGATATCCCGTAGTCTGCTGCGAGTCGGGCGTCGACGCCCTTCGCCTGCTCGAAAACGGCAGCTTTCTGGGAATCGTGTCAGACATGCGCACGCCCGGCGGAGTCGACGGCGGACAAGTTCATGCTTGGATCGCGCAGCACCGCCCCGACCTGGCCTCGCGAATCATTTTTATTACCGGCGACATTGCCAACGAAGAAACCGTCGCCACGCTGCGCGAAACCGGTGCTCCCTGCGTGGAGAAGCCGTTTCGCGTACAGCCGTTTATCGACATCGTCTCGAAGACATTTGGGAAGGCCGAGTGAACAATCTAGTATGAACAACGCATCATGAACAACGCATCGAACAAAGATGATCTTCGCATTCGTCTGCTGATCGTCGACGACGAGCAGAGCATCCGCAAACTCTGCGTCACCGTGGGCGAGGCGCTAGGCTATGTTTGCCTGGAAGCGGATAGCGGCGAATCCGCGCTGGCGCTGCTCGAAGAGCAATCGGTGCACATGGTCTTGAGCGACATGGTCATGCCCCACATGTCGGGCCTCGAATTTCTGGAGAAAGTAAAAAAACTTCTGCCCCGCACCGAAGTCGCGCTGATGACCGGCCACGGCTCGATTGAAACCGCGGTCCAGGCCATGAAACTCGGAGCCTACGACTACATCACCAAACCGTTTTCACCGCTCGAAGAGTTGCGCCTGTTCCTCCGGCGCATGGCAGAAAAAATCCGCTTGGTCGAAGAAAACGAATTTCTGCGCCAGCGCATGGACACGGAAACCGCGGTGCACGGCATCATCGGATCGTCCACCAAAATTCAGGATGTACTGCGCATGGTCGCCCGCCTGAAAGACACGCGCACCCCGGTGCTAATCTACGGCGAAAGCGGAACCGGCAAGGAACTCGTCGCTCGCGCCATGCACTTCCGCGGCGCCTTCGCAAGCCGCCCTTTCGTAGCCGTCGACTGCGGATCGCTCGTCCCCACGCTGATCGAAAGCGAACTCTTCGGCTACGAAAAAGGCGCATTCACCGGAGCACTGAAATCGAAGCAGGGATCTATTTCAGGCCGCCGACGGCGGCACAATTTTTCTCGATGAAGTCGGCGAACTGCCCCTCGAATTGCAGGCCAAACTGCTTCGCGTGTTACAGGAAAAAGAAGTTCGCCCAGTCGGCAGCAACCAGCGCATGAAAGTCGACGTGCGCGTAATCGCGGCCACCAACCGCGATCTCGAAGCCGCCTACAAGAACGGAACCTTCCGCAAAGATCTTTATTTCCGGCTCAATGTTGTCACGCTCTATGTTCCCGCACTACGCGAGCGCCGCAGCGACACGCCCATGCTGGTGCACTGGTTCCTGGAGCGTTACGCACCGGGCGGGGAACTGCACGTAACCAGCGCCGCCATGAAAGCCATGATGCAATACGAGTGGCCGGGCAACGTCCGCGAGCTGGAAAACTGCGTGGAGCGCGCCGTCGCTCTGGGCAACGGACAGATCATCGATCTCGGCGACCTTCCCCCGGCCATTGCCTCAGGCGCTGCCGCAGGATCTGGCGGAACTGGAATGGGAGCAGGACCTGGCTCTGCAGGAATTCCGTCGCCCTCGCATGTCGCCAAGCCGCCCGTGCTCGACCCCGATCTCGCCGCAGCCCAAGCGGCAGCCGAATCGCCACGCCTGCCCACATCCACCACCGACCTTGAAGACATCGAACGCGCCACCATCCAGCGCGTCTTCGAACAGGTGAACGGCGACAAGGCCCTCGCCGGCCGTATGCTCGGCATCAGCCGCGCCACGCTCTATCGCAAACTGAAACGCTACAACATCAGCGGCGGCGGTTCCGGTTCAGGCTCGTCAAGCCACACGCTGCAGTAAGTATTGACTCAACTGCATTGACTCAAATTGAAAGAGTGGTACATTTTTCAGCGTGCCCAAGCTTGTTCCCATCATTCTGTTGTTGCTTGCGGAGTGCGCCGCCGCGCAAACCACCGTGTCGTTTCCGACAGAAGACGGCGGCACTGTTTACGCCGATATTTACGGACAAGGTGACCGCGCGGTTGTGCTCGTCCACGGCGGTCAGTTCAATAAGGAGAGCTGGCAGAAACAAGCTGGCGCCCTCGCGGAATTAAAGTTTCAAGTGTTGGCTCTCGACCTTCGCGGCTACGGTAAATCACGAGGCCCGGGCGCCTCCGACCCCATGGACGCACCGCTCTACCAGGATGTCCTGGCCGCCGTCCGCCACCTGCGAAAGGCCGGCGCGAAAACCGTATCAGTAGTCGGTGCCAGCATGGGAGGATGGGCTGCCGGCGACGCGTCAATCGCTTCGAAGCCGGGTGAGATCGATCGCGTAGTATTTCTCGGCTCGGCCCCGGGCGGCCCGGCCGACAAGCTCAAGTGCCCGTCTTTATTCCTTGTGGCGCGTGATGATGCCAACGGCGACGGGCCGCGCCTCCCCGGCATTCGCCAGCAGTACGAGAAAGCTCCCCAACCAAAAGAGTTGATTATCCTCAAAGGTTCGGCGCACGCGCAGTTTCTCTTCCAGACCGATCAAGCGGACCGGGTGATGCGCGAAATCATCCGTTTTCTCTCCGCGAAGTGACCACATGCTCTGAAAAGGCTGACCTTTAATTGTGAGACAGCGGTCTCACCCTGAGAACGCTGGGCGTCGGCGCCCTCATTTATTACTCTTAAAACTGTCGCTAACTTCCTGAAAATGCACTCACCTCGGTGCTAGTCCTTCCGTTCGCAGCGATGGCTGCCGCGTTGCTCCTCCTTTTCTGAACCGCGGAATATGGCTCCCCACAGCTCTTCCTAACCGGGAAGAGGGGAGCCCCAACCGCATTTTGTGATGGGCAGTCGGAGTCGAAGAAGTCGAGATCGAAAAGATCAAAGTCGAGCAAATCTGGTTCGAACAAGTCTGGTTCGAACAAGTCTGGTTCGAACAAGTCTGGTTCGAACGAGTCTGGGACGAACGAGTCTGGGCTAAAGGGGAGTCTGATCGCTTGGCGCATCCAGCCACAGCAACGGCGCGTGCCGCGCAGAACGCCAGCACCGTGGCGGGGCTCGCCCGTTTTTTCCCCGAAGCGTCGCCCGTCCGCATGCCGGTTCAACTTGCCCGCATCATGCCGGGTAGCGACCCCGCCGCCGCTCCTTTCACCGAAAGTATCGTGCTCGAATTCGGCACTCCCCGCGAAGTTCTTTTCGAATGCGACACGCCGCTGGAGTTCGGCGACGAGCTCCGCCTGCGCAATTCCGACGGCTCGCTCGACGTGATCGTCGCCGTGGTCGCGGTGCAGTGTCATCCCGGCAAAACCGTGGTGGCTGCCCGCTTTCGTGGAGAAGTGCCCAACTGGATCGTGAAATCATGACGCCTACAACACCTGTTCAGGATTTGCCTACCCAATGGGCCACCGCCCGGCGGTTATATCCCATTTATTTTGAACTCGCGCGCGAGTTTGCCATTGAGGTAAAACCGTGCCCCGAACTGGAAGCCGGCCTCGACACGCCCGAAAAAGAAATCGTCGAGCAGGCTAACCATTGGCTCGACAAGATGGACGAACTGGTCCAGGTGCACCAACTGCGCCAGTTCCTGCAAACCAGTTCGCTGATCAATGAGGAAGGCATCGAGAGCCTGCTCGAGCATTTTTCTGGCGAAAGCCGTCAAGACCGACATCATTCGCGACAAGATTGATTTTCTGCTGGTGCAGTATTTCAGCCAGCTCGCGCCCTCGGGCCTCACCGACTCTGATGTGGATCTTGCCTACGTGGCCGAATCCCTGAAACCGGTTCTGGGTGCAGTGGAACTGAAACCCCCGGTGTGGTTGAACGCGCTCGATCGCGTGCTCGAATCTTCGCGCCGCTGCAAGTCGCTCGACGACCTTCTGCATGGCGGCATCCTCGAACAGGGCCGCAAGGCCAAGGGCCTCGCGGGAGACTTGTTTTACTTGCCCGTCGCTCTGGTCGCCTTTACCCGCTTCGGCTACCTCATGCGCCGATCTTTTTTTCGTCTGATGTTGGGCGATCTGAACGGGATTCTGGATGGTCTGACCGAGCTCGAAGAAAAAGGCGTCAAGACCATCGACTGCCGGCGCGCCCAGTTTTCCGCGCAGGAACCGATTGTTCGTCTGCGCGTGATCTGCCAGTCATGGAAGGTAATGTTTCAGGCCGAATATTCGTCGGGCTCGCCGTTGCGGATGCTGGTCGATCTGCGCGCCTCGGTCGAGTACGCCCTCGGCCGCGGGATAGCTCCTGAACCCCAAGCTAAAGGCGCCCCAGCAGCCAAGGCTGCGCCGGCCCTGAATCAGGTGCCGTTGCCTGCGAAGCCCGTTGTTGCAGCGAAACCGGCAGCGGTGGCTGCGAAGCCGGCTGCATCCGCGGCGGCTGCGGGAGCTTCGAAGCTCCCGGCCAAACCTGCTGCGTCTGTTGCGGCTGCAACGCCCAAGTCCACCAACGATCTCGCTGCGCCCGAATTTGAAGTTTCCGGTGAGCCCGGGTGGGATTCGGATTCAACGCCGCCGAAGAAATAGAAGAAATAAACGATTCATCGTGGCCGGGTTCAACCGCGGCGAGAATCGCCAGACTCGCAAGGCAAAGGAAGTTTCGCAGTGCAGGCACCGACCGTACTGATCATCTCCGATGAAGTCGACTTCACGCGCCGCGTCACGGCGCGCTGGCAAATGGAGCGCAACGTCCCCACGTTCACGCTGCTGAGTGGAGACTTGTGGCCGCGCTTCGCTGTCGACGTATTCGATGTCGCGATTGTCGGAGAGTTACGCCGCGATCTGCTTTCGGTGGTTCTCGAACCTCTGCATTCAACCGGACGCCCCGTTTTCTGCGTCTGTCACGATGCCGCGACCGGACAGCTGGTGCACCAGCGCTGGCCTCGCATTGCGCTGCTGCGTCCCAGCGAACACTGGCTGGAAACGCTGGTGCTGGCAGCCAGCGAAGCGGTGCACCGTTCGCGCGCCGAATCCCGCGCCCGCGCCGCCGAGGCCGCCTGTGCAACGCTAGATCGCCAGGCTACGCTGGGCCGCTACATGCTCGAAATGCGCCACAACCTGAACAACGCTTTGACGTCAGTACTGGGAAATTCCGACCTGCTGCTGCTCGAGCCCGGCAGCCTCTCGGCCCAGACTCGCGCCCAGATCGAAACCATTCGCAACATGACGCTGCGCATTCACGAAATCATGCAGCGCTTCTCCTCCCTGGAAAAAGAAATGAACGTGGTCGCACAGCAAGCCGAACAGGATGCCGGCAAGTCCTACGCGGCTGGAGCCTCCGGTAATTAGCATGAAACCCCTCCCCTCGCACCGCGCTGATCTTCGAACACTCGAAACACTTCGGCGAATGAACCTTTTGCGCACCCTCCGGGGGAAGGATCTATGCATAGATTGATGGCGGGTGTCACCATTCTCGAGCACGAGCTTTCCGACCTGCGCCTGCTGGTCGAGCGCCAGACCGGAATCCTGCTCGACTGTCCCAACAGCGCCTTAGCCGCGCACGTGGCCGAGTATTTGGAGAGTCACGAACTGGAATCTCCCGCAGCATTGCTCGACCGGCTGCGCGCTTCCGATCAGGATCCCTCGGTCCTGCCCGCGTTTCTCGACGGCGTACTCAACGTCAACACCGGTTTCTTCCGCCACCCCGGAGCCATGAACGCGCTGGCCCGGCAAGTGATCCCGCAACTCTACGCCCGCAAAGTGGACGACGGCCCCAGCACGCTGCGCATCTGGAGCGCAGGCTGCGGCACCGGCGAAGAGACCTATTCGATTGCCATGGCCCTTTGCGAGACTCTGCCCAGCGGAAACGGAAATGGTTCGGGCAACGGTTCGAGTTCGAACAGCAGTTCGAACGGCGGCGGTGGAAACAAAGACGGCCGGGAAAAAAATTCGTCTGGCAAAAACGGTGGAATTGCTGAAAGCAGTGCCATAGGCGCAGGGCAGGGAACCAAGGACTGGTCAGTTCACATCGTGGGCAGCGATCTGCTGCCCTCTGCGATCGAAGTCGCCGAGCGCGGCCTGTATCCGCAGTCGGCCTTAACGGGACTGCCTCCGGCTGCCATTCGCGCCTGCTTCTCGAAAATCGGCAGCCCCAACGGCGGATCGAGCGGATCGTCAAACGGCTCATCGAATGGTTCCGCGGAAGCATCGCAAAACGGAGCGGCGAACGGCGCACCCAATGGATCGGCCAACGGCTCGATCAACTCAGTTTCTAGTTTGAATAACAACGGGTCCAGAAACAACGGATCGAACAACAACGCTGCGACCAACGGATCGAATAACGGTTCGACCAACGGCGCACATCTCCTCGTCAAGCCACGCCTGCGCAGCCTCGTCACTTTCAACACCATGAACCTGACCAAGCCGGTCTACATCGGCCGCTTCGACTGCATCTTCTGCATGGACGTGCTGCCGCACCTATCCCGCGCCCAACGCACCGCGTTAATGGAGCGCCTCCATCTCTATCTAGAACCCGGCGGATATCTTTTTCTAAGCCAGACCGAAAAACTCCAAGCTCCCAACCTGAACTTCCGCTCCGAAACCTTCGACGGGTACACCTTCCATCGCAAACCGCTGGCCGCCAGCGCGGCCTACGGACGATAAAGGTTCACGTTAGCCATTTTCACGCGATCGTTGGGGTTGCCGGTGTTTACCGATAGCGTCTCCTAGCGTTTCCTCGTTGATCTCCGCGCAAGGCAATTCAAGAACACCTCCAGTCATTCTCTTTAACTCGTCGTACTCCATGAACCCATTTTGGCCGTCAACATCATCCCACTCGAATATGGGTTTTCCACCTATGGCCTCGTCAACCGTCGGGCCAAGACTGACCGATAGGTGCCCCCACCGAAACCTGATATATATGTTGCCCGACTCGGTTTCGCCCTCCCATTGCGCTGGGCAGGCTAGGCAGGTCTTTCTGATCTCAGATACTTTTACCATTTCAGCCCGTCCAGTCGGCCGGATAGTACACGGGAACAACTTAAATCGTTCCAATAATTTACGCGAACAAGAACTCCTTCGTGCGCAACTCCTTGATCGCATCCCGCAACTTCGCCGCCTTCTCAAATTCGAACTTCTTCGCGGCTTCGCGCATGTCGCTTTCGAGTTTGCCGATATAGCTATCGACTTCTTCCTGCGATTTGAATTCCGGCATGCCCTCGCCTTCGCCAGCGGTCAGGTCGGCATAGTCCGCGGCCACAATCCCGGCCAGCGTCATGTCCAGCGGACGCACGATCGACTCCGGCGTGATTCCGTTCTCTTCATTGTAGGCCGTCTGAATGGCGCGGCGGCGCAAAGTCTCGTCCATGGCACGCTTCATCGAATCGGTCTGGCGATCGGCGTAGAGAATCGCCCGCCCGTTCAAATGCCGGGCGCAGCGGCCAATGGTCTGGATCAGCGATCCCGTCGACCGCAGAAAGCCTTCTTTGTCCGCATCCAGAATCGCGACCAGCGAAACTTCCGGCAGATCCAGTCCCTCGCGTAGCAGATTGATGCCAATCAATACATCAAACTCTCCCTTGCGCAGGTCGCGCAGAATCTTGACGCGCTCGAGTGTTTCAATTTCCGAGTGCATGTAGCGGCACTTCACGCCCACTTCTGCGTAATACTCGGCGAGATCTTCCGACATACGTTTGGTCAAAGTGGTCACCAGCACGCGCTGTCCAAGTTCGACGCGGGCCCGAATCTCGTGCAACAGGTCGTCAATCTGCCCCTTCACCGGACGCACTTCCACCGGCGGATCAATCAGCCCCGTCGGTCGAATAATCTGCTCGACCACCACGCCCGCAGATTTCGTCAGCTCGTACGGCCCCGGCGTTGCCGAGACATAAATCAACTGATTGGTGCGATGTTCAAATTCTTCAAACGTAAGCGGACGATTATCCAGCGCCGACGGCATCCGAAATCCGTACTCGACCAGCGTTTCTTTCCGCGATCGGTCGCCGGCATACATGCCGCGCAGCTGCGGCACAGTTCCGTGCGATTCGTCGATGAACATCAGAAAGTCTCGCGGAAAATAATCCAGCAGCGTCGGCGGAGGCTCGCCCGGCATTCTCCCCGTAAAATGTCGCGAATAATTTTCGATGCCGTGGCAGAAACCCATGGCCTTGATCATTTCGAGATCAAACATCGTCCGCTGATGAATGCGCTGCGCCTCCACCAGCCGCCCCTGCTTTTCTAACTCGACCTCCCACCACGCCAGTTCTGTCTTGATCGACGCCACGGCCGAGGCCCGCGTTTCGTCCTTCATCACATAATGCGTCTTCGGATAAATCGGCAGCCGCATATACTTCTGCTTAACCGTGCCAAACAGCGGATCGATCTGGGTAAGCGACGAAACCTCATCTCCCCACAATTCGATGCGGTACGCCATATCGTCATAAGTGGGGAAGACCTCGATCACATCGCCGCGCACGCGAAACGTCCCGCGCCGGAAGTCCGAGTTGGTGCGTTCATAAAGAATGTCGACCAGCCGGCGTGTGATCTCCTCACGCTTGATCTTCTGGCCCTTTTCCAGAAACATCATCATGCCGTAATAAGCTTCCGGCGAACCCAGGCCGTAGATGCAACTCACCGAAGCCACAATCAGCGCGTCACGCCGCTCAAACAAAGACCGCGTAGCCGACAGCCGTAGTTTGTCGAGCTCATCATTGATCGTCGCTTCTTTTTCAATGTAAAGGTCGGCCGCCGGAACATACGCTTCCGGCTGGTAGTAGTCGTAATACGAAACGAAATATTCGACCGCATTGTGCGGAAAGAAATTCTTGAACTCGTGATACAGCTGGGCCGCCAGCGTCTTGTTATGCGCCATCACCAGCGTCGGACGATTGGCCGCCTCAATCACCTTGGCCATGGTGAAAGTCTTGCCTGACCCGGTCACGCCCAGCAATACCTGGTGCTGCTCGCGGTCATACACTCCGCGCAGCAAGGATTCGATGGCGCGTCCCTGGTCACCCTGCGGCTTGTAACTGGAAACAAGTTTGAAATCCATAAGAAGCTATAAGGTCTCGACCTTGGCTGAATACCCTAAATCACCTCGAGGACAAAATCTGTCCTCAATGTAAATTTGCTCGTGTGGGGACGGGCGCCGTCGCCCGTCCGGCCAAGCGCAACGAGGCTGTGCTTTCGCCGGCAGCGTCACAGAAGCCAATTTTGTAAACAGAGAATCTTCCCATTATAACGTCCCCGCCGATCAGACGAAAACGTGTCGCTACTTATGAAGTTCGATGGCGAGCAGATGCGGTGGATCGGATTTGTCTACGGATTCGACATACTCAACCTTAGCGGACTTATTTTCCAGGTCGCGACACGGGTTGAGATCGCTGCCCGGCTGGAAGCCGAGGGCTGTGAATGAAATCTTGAAGTAATCATCGCTGTGAAGCGAGAGCGTCTTCGCGCCGGATGCAACGGCCAAGTCCAGGCTCGAGTTTGTCGCAATGGACATTCTTTAAAACGCCCACCAGGAAACGGTGAGGCCCACTAGCGATAAATTGTTTTCGAGGAGCGAGACGCGGTATGTCGGCCGAGGAATCAATTTGTTCCTGCGTCGTTACGGCTTCGCTCGTCTGCTGGCGCTCTGTTCCGATTCGTTGTTGCGCGGCGGTATATTCGTGCGCGCTCATTAGTAGGATGTCGATCGTCTGAATCTCTTCCGGGGATGTCGCTAACTTTGCAGCATTCTCGAGGACCTTGATCGCATTGTCTCCCTGCCCCATCCCCAGCAGCACGTTCGCGACATTGATGCGGTACCCGGCGTTGCCCGGGTCGAGAGACACGGCGGTCAATCCCATCATTCGCGCGTCTTCGAGATTGCGGCGACGAGCTCCCAGAAACGCGGCCAGCCGGTCATAAGAGGGCGCGAACGAAGGATTCAACTTGATGGAAGCTCGCAGGCTGCCCTCAATCTGCGCCTCGTCCGCGGGACCCACCGTATTCATCATGGAAATGGCAGCAAAGTAGTAATGAGCCAGATAATTTTGCGAATCGAGTTGTACCGCCTGCGCATAACGCTTGCGCGCTTCGTCCAGATGGTGCTGCTCAAATTCCATGAAGCCCAGAGTTTCCTGCGCCTGAACGTTGTTCGGATATTCCTGCAGAACTTGATCGATCAGGGCCCGCGCGTCGGCGGTTCGTTCGTTATAAGCCAGGAAGTCGGCACGAACCGCGTCGGCCTGCCCTGGCGTCATCACGTCCGCTTTAAAAGCCGACTCATCGACGGCGGTGGTCGTCCCCATCTTGAAATAGCTGAATGCAGCCTGATGGATATAGGTTTCCAAAGCCGACTGCAGTTGCTTTAAGTCGCCGAACGCGGTCGTGGCGGCGATCACCGGATCGACTTTCTGAATCAGAAGGTCCGAATATTGGGCGAGCCGCGTGGTTTTGTCTTTATTATCTTTGACCTCGATGTAGTGCGTCAGGGCCCACGACTCCGCGTAAAAAATCGAGCCCTTGTTCTCTTCGTGGTAATAAGGCGATTTCTGATCGACGGTGAACAGGATCGCCAGCGGAAGCAGTCGCGTCTGCCGCAGCAGCATGATGTCGTCCCGGCTCGGTTCACCCAGCAGTGCATCTTTGTCGCGGATTTCTGTGTTCTGGTAGAACTCGGCCAGACCTTCGTTCAGCCACAACGGCATCCACTCCGCCGCCTTGCCCACCAGCAGATGGGTGTACTCGTGATACACGACCGAATAAGGATGCTCGCCTTCGGCGTCGAGCCGCATCAAAACATAGTTTTTGTCGGGAGCCCGCAGGAACAGCCCACCCAGCTGCAGCGACCCCTTAGCCAGATAGGCTTCGGGTTCGAGCGCCTTGAAACCTTTTTCGTCCCTGACGGCCAGCACAATGATGGGTGACCCGGGATCGATTTGCAGCTTCGGAAATGCGGCATGAAACACGTCACGCATGCGCTCGAATTGATCGGCCACGCGGCGCCCTTGTTTTTCGCTCGAATTCGTGATGACCACAAAGTGCGGGCTGCGCACTTCGGTCCAAGTCTCAGCCTTGTCCCGCGCCGAGGCCAGCGCGGCCGCCAAAAGCAGTAAGACTAAAACATTGCACTTAGACATAGCGGCGAGATACAGATACACCGCAACCGCTGGCCAGTCAACTGAATAAACGCGCCCGGAATTGCCTACGCCACCGCTGGCCGCAGTTCGACTTTCTTAGTCGTGATCGTAACCTGCGTCGATGGCAACTTCGGCCGCGGATATGGCTCGGTATAGGCTTCAACTGTGACTGTCCCCGCGCTGCGCGTCGACTGCACGATCACCTGCGCCAGGCCGTTGAACAGGCTGCGTTTCGGCTCTTTGTCAGACTCCTGGCAGTTGGGATCGCCGTTGCCCACGCCGATCAGCGCCCCTTCGCCCGTCACCTTGAAGCTGATCATGTTGCCGGCGGTTGGAATAGCGCGGCCTTCTTTATCGAGCACTTCCACGCGCAAAATCGCCAAGTCCTCGCCGTCAGCGTTGATCTCGGTTCGGTCGGTCGTCAGCCGGATCGATTCCGGCCCGCCCGTGGTCTCGCGTTTTTCCGTCAGCACGACTTTGCCGTCTTTTGTACCGCGCGCTTCGAGCACGCCCGGCTTCGTATTTGACCGACCATTCCAGATGCGTCAGCGGCTCTACCTTCTTCGATCCCTGGCTCTTGCCATTCAGAAAAAGTTCTACTGAATCCAGATTCGAATGCACCCACACCGGAGATCGGCTCGCCCTCGCGCTGCTCCCAATTCCAGTGCGGGAACAAATGCAGCACCGGCTCCGATCCCCACCACGCTTTGTAGTAATAGAAATTGTCCTTGGGGAAGCCGCACATGTCGACGATGCCGAATTGCGAGTTGATCGACGGCCAGCCGTAGGGAGTGGGCTCGCCGCGATAATCGAAGCCGGTCCAGGCAAAGCCTCCCGAGAGCCACTCGCGCGCGGCGTAGAACTTCCACCATTCTTCCGCCAGTTGCGACCAGGCGGTGTGGTTCAGGTCGTAGGCGCTGACCCAGTTGCGCAGCTTGTCAGTGGAATAAATGCCGCGCGTGGAAACCGTGCTGGCCGTCTCCGATCCCACGCTCGGCTGCTTGGGATGCTTGGCTTGTGCCACGCGTCGATGCTCCTTCGAGGTTGTAGTTGAAGCCCATGACGTCGAGCTGCTCGGGAAACGGTGTTTGAAAGGCGGTATTGATCGCGGCCGTGCACAGCCGCGTCGGATCGAGTTCGTGCGTTCGCGCAATCATGTCGTCGATCACGCGCGGGCCCTGCGTCTGAGGCATCATCGTCCATTCTTCGTTGCCCATCGACCACAAAATGATCGACGGTGAATTGCGATAGCGCTTCACCATCGCTTCAAGCTGCGCCATGCCCTCCGGATTCGAGCTCATCAGCCGCGTCTCGCACATCATCATCATGCCCAGACGGTCGCAGGCTTCCACCCACTCCGGCGTCGGCATGTTGTGCGACGTGCGCACGGCGTTGCCGCCCATATCTTTCAAGACGCCAACACGATACGACTGCAGGCGGTCGGGAACCGCCGCGCCCACGCCGGCATGATCCTGATGGTTGCAGGTGCCTTTGATCTTGACGGATTTGCCATTGAGGAAAAATCCCTTGTCGGCGTCCCACTTGATGTCGCGCACGCCAAAGCTAATACGCTCGGCATCGCGGGCCTTTCCCGTTGGACTCGACCATCACGATTGCCGAATATAGATTCGGCGTTTCCGGCGACCAGAGCGCAGGGTTCGGTACGTTGGCGCCGGCCATAAATATCGCGATTCCGTCGCGCACGATCGGTTGTGCTGCCGAATCCGCGGCCGCCACAGACTTTGCCCGCTGCATCGGCGATCTGCCATCGTACCCGGCAATTATCCGCCTGCGTCATTTTCACTTCTGAACAACGGTTCCGAGGCTTAACACGGCCGCATTGCCCTTGACCGCGGCCTGCACCGTGCTCTCCCAACGCCCCAGGTGCAGCGCATCCGTCTTATGCAGCCACACGTGCCGGTAAATCCCCGCGCCTTCGTAGAACCAGCCGTCACCGAAGCTGGCGTCCATGCGCACCATCAGAAAATTCTTCCCGCCATAGTTCAGAAAGTCGCTCACGTCGAAACGAAACGGCGCATACCCATTGTCATTTCGCCCGATGAAGTATCCGTTCAGAAACACCAGCGCGCTGCGAAACGCGCCGTCGAACTCGACCATGATGCGCCGTCCGCTGTCTTCTTTCGGAATATCGAACGTGCGCCGGTACCAGCCCACGCTGGTCTCGGGGTAGCGGCGGCCCAGTGGTTTATACCCGTGGCTGTTTGTTCTTCATCATGCACAAACGGCAGCTCGACCGCCCAGTCGTGGGGCAAATTCAAATCGCGCCATTTGGAGTCGTCGAATTTCGCAGTGGCAAACCAGAATTCGCCCGACTTCGCGAAATCTCCCTGTCCCATGCCGAATCCCAAATCACGCAGCGGATCGCTGGCATGTCCCTGAAAAAACTTCCAGCCAAAATCAAACAGCAGATGCTCCCGCGGAGCCACCGCGGACTGTGCCTCTGCCGACGCGACGCCAGGATAGCGCGCAAGCAGCGCCTGGGCCCGCCCCACCGGCCCCGCGACCAACGCTGTGCCAGACAAAGCGAGGCCAGAACGAAGAAGATCACGACGAGTCAGGGAACGGGGAAGATCAGTCATTCTGCGCCTCAAATGCGAATTCGAAATTCGGAATCCTATCCCACGCCCGAAGGCGTTTCGTTGGGACTTCGAATTATAAGGCCGAAGCGCGGAGGAAGGACTCATCCCGAAGTAGGGATGCCCCCGAACTCCGCCATTGGACGGTCTCGCCGACCGTCCCACGGCTCTCAGGATGACAACCGGGAGGGGCGAAAAAATTCTCGAGCGGTGCGCTCGCCCTATACTTCTACTTTTGTTCCTGTTCCTTCACTTCCCGCATGCCCACGATCTTCGACGTCGTGCGGAACTTCTTGTAATCGCGATATTGCTGGTCGCCGTCAATGTTATAGCCCTTGAACAATGCTACCCTCGCGTCAAACTTGAAGGTTATAGTGCCGCGGCAGCCACACTTCGTCATTCACTCGCGTCTGCTCCAGCATCACCCGCGTACCTTTATGGATGCGCGCAAGCACCCATCCGAACGACACCGTGTCGAGCGTCTCGATATCCATCTTCGCCAGTTGCAGGTCACCCTTGTCGATCCACACCCGCCCGTGAATTTTGGAGAGAATTTCGCCTCCTTCATGTGCGGCTCAAAGCCCGCCCGCGGTTCGCCATCAATCACCCATGCGTCGCGTCCGTCCACCTGTTCGGTTCCCACCAGTTTAAAGTCGTAGGCATCGGCCACTTCCTTCACGAACTTGCGGCCCTCTTCTCGGTCTTTGGCTTCTTTCTCTTCGCGCTTCTTCCGATCCTCCTCCGATTCATTCTTGCGCTTGTCGATGATCTTCTGGATCTTTTCTTCTTCTTTCGCCGCCTCCTTGGCGTCGAGCGGCTTGTCGTCTTTTTCGATCAGCCGCTGCACCTGCTCCCCGTAAATTTCCAGAACCTCGTAGGTTTTTATTTCGGTGGACTTGGTGTGGCCTTTGCCGTCGAGCGTGTTCTCGACCTCGCGATCGATGTAGGTGTAGTCGTGCTGCCGCTTGTCGTTTTCAATATCCTTGTCGGCCACCACGCGGAACAATTGCCGCATCTGCTCCTGCGAGAGCTTTTCGTCCGGTCCAGGCGTCAGATCGAGGATGGGAGTGTCAGCGGGGTTCGCTGCCGCGGTCGGCGTGTCCGGCGAAGCAGAGGATGGCTGTTCCTGCTGACCGGACGACAGCAAGGCGCGAAACAGAATGAACCAGCCCAGGTGCCAAGCTCTCATGCTTCTACCTTAACGCATGAGCGCAAGATAAAGTTTCATCGGAATGGAATAGATCTTGGGTCTCAGGTGTGGAGATTGTGTCGGCGTCGGCCGCAACACATAACATTCGGAAGTTTCTAAGCCCAACACCCGAATACTAAGACCCAGTTTCGCGTTCTTCCCGCCCGGCCTGCTCCACGGCAAGCTGGCGGCAGGTGCGTCCGAATAATGTCCTGCGACGAAGTGGCTTCCACGAATTGAAAGCCATAACGGAAGGCATTCCGCTGGCGAACCATGGCGAGAGCCTCGACTTCTCCCATGGGCAGCGTGAGCTCCAGGCGAACCACTTCGCCGACCGGAACTTCGATGCGCAGCATGGCGGAGATTCCCGATTCACTGATATCGGCGCTATGCCCGCGAATCACCGGGCAGTCCCGCGGATACACGCGAATATCGACTTCCAGCTTGAACCGGGGGTGGCGCCGGGCGTCCACCATTTCGAACGTTTCGTCAGTTCCAATGTGAGTGCGCGCATCCAAGTCGAGACTCTCCCGGACCAGATGCCTCGCTCAGCCGGACTGGCTGTCCAGATTGTGCATCCAGAGCGGTCCATAGGCTGCGGCACAGCAAGCGCAAGGTCCGTATGAGCCATCGGCCAAACATCGCCCCGGCTTTAGTAAGTTCCCGACCTCAATCTCTAACCTTATGCGCCTTCCCTAAACATTCAGCCCGGAAAAGCCGCTCGTCGACGCGGTGCAGCTTCTTTTCCTGCGCCTTGGTTAGAAGGGAATAATGCTTGATGTCAAATAGATGATAAACAATGAACCACACCGGCTGGTCGGTAGTCATCCACTCCTGCCGGTCAAATCGCTTCAGGTTCACGGGGCCAGAGTACCGCCGCAGTGTGCGCTCCCGCCGCATATTGAAGTAGGCGTTGAAGTAGCTCAGCGCCAGTTCCCGCAGAGTGCGATAGACCGGCTCGCGCCAGCGGCATCCAGAATAATTCGACTTGGCGACCGCGCCCCAGCAGCCATCTTCGCGATAAATGGCGATCACGTGGTCGGTGTCGTGCTCGGCCTCGAAATCCAGCAGCAGCGGCGGATATCCATTAACCCGCAGCGCCGCCGCGGCAAAAATCGCGCCTTCGAGGCAGTGCGAAGATTCTTCGGCCAGCACCTTCCGTGGCGACCACGCCGTGTCTTCCAGGTGATACGGCATATCATCGAGAAACTTCTGGATGCCGTAAGGATTCTTCATGCTCCGCAGCTTCCGCAGTTCTTTTGGTGTGAAAGTGTTCGTGAGGCCAGAGTTGTTTGAGGTCATGGTTTGTCGTGCGGCGTTTCCTTCTTGCTGTTTCTAGTCTTCATAGCTGGGACCCCACAGAAAGCACCTGTCCCACTTCGTGCGGGCGGTCAACGAGTATGTCCGGAGGCGCGTCCGCCAGAGTATGTGGGGCGAAGCCGTAGGTCACGCCAATCGTCCACATGCCGGCATTGCGGCCGGTTTCAACGTCGGTGTGCGAGTCTCCCACAATCACTGCGTGCTCAGCCCGCACTCCGCTTCTTCCAGCAATTTACGCGCGCCCTCAGGATCAGGCTTCTTGGTGGCGAAGCTGTTGCCGCCGTAAATCTGTGAGAAGAATTTCCCCAGCCCCAGCGCCTCGACAATCGCCCGCGAAGGATGGACCGGCTTGTTCGAAAGCACCGCCATCTTGCGCGGCGTGCCGTTCGCCGAATTCTGAATCGCAGCCAGCGACTCGGCAATGCCAGGGTAGACGATCGTGTGGTCGAGCTTGTGCTCGCGATAGTAAGAAAGAAAAAACTCTAGCCCCTTGCGCACCAGCGCCTCGTCCACCGTATCCCCGCCCAGCGCCCGCTGAATCAGGATGGGCGCTCCGTCCCCCACATAGCTGGCAATCACGTCCTCCGGCAGCGCCACCCGCCCAATGTGCCGCAGCGCCGCATTCACCGAATGCACCAGGTCAAGGCGCGAGTCGATAAGCGTCCCGTCCAAGTCGAAAATAACAAGTTTGATCGAAGGCGGGTCGAAAGCGCGGAGAGTCCGAATCATGCACTCTCAGCATATACGATCGCTCCGTAGAAGGCGGTCAGGGGCAAAAGCCCCCCAAGTCAAGATTCAGGATGCTCCGTAGGCGGGACTGAAGAGTTCGGAAGTTCGTGCGAGGTTGGGGAGCCGGAGGGAATCCGGCGAAGGAGCATGACGGTGTAGAAAATGCCGACTCCGAGCCATGCCAAACAAAGAAGGAACGACCCGGGCCACCTATAGGCCAATCTGTCCTGCACTAAGCGGTGGATCCCGTCCGCTAGGTAGTATCCACCGCAAAACCAGCAGAATATCACGGTGAAAAGCAAGCTTCGGGTCGAGCGCTTGTGGACGCTGCTGAGATCCATATCAGACTCCCGCTTGGCTTGCATCTTAACGCAGTTTGACGCTAATCCATATTTCCGGTAATATCGAAACATGTCGGCGAACACGAAAAGCCCTTCCCCCAGCAAGTCCGGCGAGCAAGTCGCCAAGTTCGCCGACATGTTCTCCGCCATGGGCACCGAGCCCCGCCTGCGCATCATGCAACTGCTGCTGACCGCGCATCCCGAAGGACTCGTAGTCAGCGACATTCAAGCCGAACTCGAAATCCCCAACTCGACCCTCTCCCACCATCTCGACAAACTGCGAACCGAAGGCCTGGTCGAAGTGCAGCGCGAAGGAACGTTTCTTCGTTACACCGCCAACACCATCGCCCTGCAGGAATTGCTCGGATTCCTCTACGCCGAGTGTTGCACCCGCAATAAAGCCCTCAAGCCGCAGGACATTATTCAAATCTGTAAATAGGAGTTATTCATGAATACAGCCGAGACCACCGACCTCGAGACTCCCGACATCAAGCAAGTCGTCAAACAAAAATACGGCGAAGCCGCCCTGCGCGTGAAGTCCGGAGGCAGTTCCTGCTGTGGCGCGACCGCCAGCACAGGCTGCTGCGATCCCATCACCACGAATCTCTACGACGCCGCGCAAGCCGGGCAAATCCCCGAAGAAGCCATGCTGGCCTCGCTCGGCTGCGGCAATCCCACAGCCCTGGCGCAGTTGAACCCCGGTGAGATCGTCCTCGACCTCGGCTCCGGCGGCGGCATCGACGTGCTGCTCTCCGCCCGCCGCGTCGGCCCCACCGGCAAAGCCTACGGCCTCGACATGACCGACGAAATGCTCGCCCTCGCCAACGAAAATAAACGCAAAGCAGCCGTCGAAAACGTCGAATTCCTGAAAGGCGAAATCGAAACCATCCCGCTGCCCGACAATTCAGTCGACGTGATCATTTCGAACTGCGTCATCAATCTCTCCGCCGACAAAGATAAAGTTCTGCGCGAAGCCTTCCGCGTGCTGAAGCCGGCCGGCCGCTTCGCCGTCTCCGACGTCGTGACCCGCGGCGAGATTCTGCCCGAGATTCGCCAGAGCGTCCTAGCCTGGGTCGGATGCATCGCCGGAGCCCTCGAAGAAAACGACTACCGCAGCAAGCTGGCCGCTGCCGGCTTCACCCACATTGAAATCGAGCCCACGCGCATTTACCGCGCCGAAGACGCCCGCGAATTTCTCGCCGGGCAGGGAATCGACGTCGACGCCCTGGCTCCCCAAGTCGACGGCAAATTTCTCAGCGCCTTCATCCGCGCCGTAAAGCCCAGCCCAGCCCATGCAAGCGCACCGGAGGCCTGTTGCGGTCCGACGTGCTGCAACTGAGATCGCAGAGGACAAAATGCCCGCACATCACAATGTGCTATTCCTGTGCACCGGGAACTCGGCTCGTTCAATTATGGCCGAGGCCATTCTGAATCAAAAAGGCAGCCCGAACTTCACCGCGTTTAGCGCGGGGAGCCATCCTACCGGGCAAGTGCGCCCCGAGGCGCTAAAGCAACTGGAGACTGCACATCTCCCAACCACAGGCCTGTCCAGCAAGAGTTGGCACGAGTTTGACAAGCCCGACGCTCCCGCCCTCGATTTTGTTTTTACCGTCTGTGACAACGCCGCCAACGAAGTCTGCCCCGTCTGGCCCGGCCAGCCGATGACCGCTCATTGGGGCGTTCCAGATCCGGCGGCGGTGGAGGGAAGTCGCGAACAAATCGAGAGGGCATTCCGGGAAGCTTTTTTTCTACTGGATCGGCGAATCGCACTCTTCCTGAGCCTCCCTCTCACTACCCTGGACCGGCTCGCCCTGAAAAAAGAAGTCGACAACATCGGACACCAATGAATCTCCCTTTGCGTTCCCGAGTAGTCGCCGAGTTCCTGGGCACGGCATTCCTGCTGATGGCGGTCGTAGGCTCGGGCATCATGGCCGAGCGCCTGTCCGGCGGGAATGTCGGCCTAGCCCTGCTCGCGAACTCGATCGCCACCGGAGCAGCCTTGGTCGCGCTGATCCTGGCCCTCGCTCCGATCTCGGGCGCGCACTTCAACCCGGCCGTCACGCTGGCCGAAGCCATGCGAGGCGGAATCGCATGGCGCGAAGTTCCGGCCTATCTGACAGCGCAAATCATCGGAGCATTCGTCGGCGTAGCCGCCGCCCACTTGATGTTCGGCCTGCCCGTGTTCTTCGCCTCCCACCACGCGCGCTCAGGCCCGGCACTCCTCTGGAGCGAATTCATCGCCACTTTCGGTCTGCTCCTCGTGATCTGGGGATGCGCCCGCGTCCGCTCCTCCGCCGTCTCGTTCGCCGTAGGCGCCTACATTGCCGGCGCGTACTGGTTCACCGCGTCCACCTCGTTCGCCAATCCAGCCGTGACGCTAGCCCGCGCCGCCAGCGACACCTTCGCCGGCATCCGTCCCGCAGACGCTCCCTCGTTCATCGTGGCGCAGCTAGCGGCAACGTTATTCGCCGTCCTATGTTTTCGCTGGCTGGCGCCGCCTCACTCGAGTTCACCAAATAAAGAGGCAGCATGAGCAAGCAGAAAGTCCTCATCCTCTGCACCGGCAACTCGGCCCGCAGCCAAATGGCCGAAGGCCTGCTGCGCCACGATGCCGGCGACCGCTTCGAAGTCTTCAGCGCCGGAGTGAATCCAACCAAAGTCCGTCCCGAAGCAATCGCCGTCATGCAGGAACTCGGCATCGACCTGAGCAACCACCGCTCCAAGCACGTAAACGAATTCGCCGCCCAGAGTTTCGATTACATCCTGACAGTCTGCGACCACGCCCGCGAAGTCTGCCCCATTTTTCCCGGCGAAACGGCAACCATCCACCACAGCTTCGTAGATCCCGCCGACTTCAATGGCTCGGAGCAAGATCGCCTGGCGCTATTTCGCAAAGTCCGCGACGAGATTCGTGTCTACCTCCGAACCTTCCCAAGTGAGCCATGAGAAGCGGTCCCCGAAGTTTGTAGTGCGAAGAACTCAAAGTGTGCCGTCTTCGTCTTTCGTGAATCAGACCACCATCTTGCGGACTTCGCGTCTCGCCAACCCCGTGAGAACGCTGGCCCTGTTCGGCTTTCGTAACTGGGAGTATTCGGCCCGCGAAATCTATCGTTTCACTGTACTGTCCGCTGCAACGCAAGTAACTGAGCAAGAAGAAAATAGGGTTCATCGCAAATTCGGCGAGCCGGGACGGAAGGATTCGTATTTCTGTCCCAGGCGCCATCTAACCGTCTCTGCTTCCCTCCTGAGGTACCGCGCCAGCGAAACTTGGCGGCGCGTACGGGTGTGAACATATTTGCTGCAAAATACAGGAGGGTTTACAAAATGCGTATCTGCTTGGCTGCAATTTGCAAATTGCTTCTCCCGCGAACCCCGAAAAGGGTGGCACGAGTGAAGCATCTCGCAGTTCTACCCCTATGTGTGTTGCTCGTCGGCTACGCGATAGCCGCCGACCAGATGACGCACGAAGAAACCGTTGTTCGAACTGCCTATGCGAGGCTGGCATTCGCTGTCGAGCAAGGGACCATGAGTGAACTGGCGATGGAAACGCTCGGCATCCCCGTGAAAGGGCGGCTGCCTGACGAACAGCGTATAGCCGCCGCACAACTCAGTTTCACATTGAGCGACTTCAAGGTTGGGAATGAGAGCGAGATCCTCTCCCGGAAAGCGGAAGATCTCATCACGCCAGCTTACGAGGAAACCATCCAAGTAACGGGCGGACACTATAGCTACATAGAAGACGGGAAAGAGTCGCAGTGGTACAAGCCAGATGCCCGCTGGCAGCCCACAGGAACCATCCCCCCAGAAGTGGCGGAGGCCACGCTGGCAGACCTCTACCAGCTACAGTGGCACCAGAAACGCCCTGACGGTGTATGGGAGCGCTACGTATCATACTCGGTAGTCGTGACCTACCAAGGGAAGAGCCGGGGCCCGTATAGGGCGCTATTTATATTCGGCCATGACGCCAGCGGGAATGAGCTTGCAGAACCAGAGGACGGCACGGTTGACGCGAGGGCATTGGCTGAAGTCATGCACGAACGCCTGTTCCCGGACGCGTTCTTGCATACCAGGCTCAGGACGCTGCCGGTAGTTGCTAATTGGCTGAAGGCGAGGCAGTCTTTCGCGTCCGCCTGCTCAGCGGAACAAGGAGTATGCTGCGACGCCGAAAGACTCCAGTGCGGCCCGGCTCAATCGGATGTCGCAAAAGCCTTGCTCGCAACGCCAGTAAAGGAGGGCAAGTGAAAATGCGAACGGGATTATTTACTTTCCTTACCGTCCTGATGACCGCAGCGTTGTGCGCGGGGCAAGATTCGGGTGGAAACTGCTCGCAGTACAACGCCAGCGACACTCCGGTCCCGATTCAATTCAGCGGGACTCAAAACCATAAAACCGGCCAACACAGCTTTCTAGACACGCTAGGAGGCCAGTGTACTTACACGAACACAGGGAGCGGGGTAGCCGGATCGCCGTGTGCTTCTGCTTGCACCGCCTTAGCCGATGTCGCTGGTACACAAACCAAAGACGGCGTGGACGGCGGTGTTCTCGTGGGCGTTGACTCCCATAATCTCGGGGGTGCTACTAACGTCGGGTTTGCGCAGGCTCCAGCGGGAGGCGCTACTCAATGCGGTGCAACGTATGCCGTAACTGTGACGGCTTGCACGCTTAGTTGCGGCGCTAATATTACCTTTAGCGGCAGTCCGGGTGGCGTCGGCATAAGCGTAAACTTCCCATCGTCTACGATTATGACCGCGTCAAGCCCGCTGGTCACAAACTGTGCAGCCCAGGCAACTCCGCCAGCTTGCCCCGGCAGCCCCGGCTTTGTCTGTGCTACTGGCACCGGCGATGGAGGAAGCACCTCCCCGACCTGCTCGGACGGCCAGTGGACCTGCAATGGTGCAAACGAATGTCAACTTCCTCCCAGCCAATACACTTGCGGCGAAGGAGAATACGGCACTCCGTCCTGCGGAAGCAGCGGCTGGTACTGCTATCAGGCCGACAGCCCTATCATCATCGATACGACCGGCACCGGCTTCCATCTCACCAATTTCGAAGACGGAGTGCGCTTCGATATCACCGGGGACGGCAGGGTGCAGAAGATTTCCTGGATCGCCGCTGGCTCGACCAACGGCTGGCTCGCCCTACCACACGATGGCAAGGTGACCACCGGCAAAGAGCTTTTCGGTAACTTCACGCCGCAACCACCGTCAGACCATCCCAACGGATTTCTGGCACTGGCCGTCTACGATCTACCCGAGAAAGGCGGCAACGGCGATGGAGTCATCGACTGGCATGACGCCGTGTGGCCCAAGCTGCGCATCTGGATCGACAAAAACCATGACGGCGTCGCGCAACCGGATGAGCTTTTCACGCTGCCATCGCTGGGAGTAAACTCCCTCGCGTTGACCTACGTGGAGTCGAAGTACACCGACAAGTTCGGGAACCAATTCCGCTACAAGGGAAGTGCAAACCCGGATGGAGCGCCAAGTACCGATCACGTCGACAAGACCATGTACGATGTATTCCTCTTGTCGTCGGCGACGAAAGCAAAAACAAAGCCCCAAGTCGCGAAAACCGACCTGGCGGCGGATCACCAATTACGATAGGCCGCTAGGGTCTATGGACTTCGGTCGGGTGGGGAGACGCGCTAGGGTCCCCCATTTGCCGTTTGTAAACCGGCCGGCCCTCCCAAAATGAAATTTCCATACTTCACCAACCTCCCGTTTCCATTTACAATCCAACAGGTTCTCAAGCCACGGCATGGAATCGAAGCGCGGCTGCCAGGAATCTAACTAGCGCAGGACCCACGAACCGGATGGCCACGACCAAGACCGACCCCAAGCTGGCCCTAGCGGCCAACGGCGCTACCAAGAAGCCCAAGCTTTATGAAGGACTTACGCGCGAACAGCTCATCCAGGCCTACCGCATCATGTACACCTCCCGCCGCGTCGACGACCGGGAAATCCTGCTCAAACGCCAGCAAAAAATCTACTTCCAGATGTCCGGCGCCGGCCATGAAGGCATCGGCGTAGCCGCCGGCCTCGCGCTCAAAGCCGGCTACGACTGGTTTTATCCTTACTATCGCGATCGCGCACTGTGCCTGGCCCTCGGCGTCAAGCCCTACGACATGTTTCTGCAAGGCGTGGGCGCGGCCAGCGATCCCAGTTCCGGCGGCCGCCAGATGCCGTCGCACTGGAGCTATCCCAGCCTGCACATCGTCACGCAGTCGTCCCCGACCGGCTCGCAGATTCTGCAAGCCGTCGGCTGCGCCGAGGGCGGACGTTACTTCTCGCGCCATCCCAAATCCGCCCCAGTTCCAGACTCGAGCTTCAACGACTACCGCCAGTTCAAAAACGTCACCTTCCAGGGCGACGAAGTCACCTACGTTTCCCTCGGCGACGGCACGTCCAGTGAAGGCGAATTCTGGGAGGCCATGAACGCCGCAGCCCTCGAAAAGCTGCCCGTAGTGTTCTGCGTGGAAGATAACGGCTACGCGATCTCAGTGCCCGTCGAAGTGCAGACGGCGGGCGGAAGCATCTCGCGCCTCGTCTCCGGATTCCCCAATTTTCATTTCGAAGAGGTCGACGGCACCGATCCCGTAGCCAGCTACGGAGCGTTCCATCGCGCTGTGCAGCATTGCCGCGAAGGCCACGGCCCGGCGTTCGTGCACGCGCACGTAATCCGCCCGTATTCTCATTCGCTGTCAGACGACGAGCGCCTCTACCGTCCCGACTCCGAGCGCGAACGCGACGCCCAGCGCGACCCCGTAACCCGCACGCAGATGTTCCTCCTGCGCGAAGGCATCCTAGACGAAAAGGGCATCAATCAACTGGAGAAAGAAGTCGAAGCCGAACTGCAAACGGCGGTCGACCTGGCGCTAGAAGCTCTGCCGCCCGCGCCTGAGAGCATCATGAAGTTCGTCTATTCACCCGACATCGATCCCGCATCGTCGGCATTCGACACCCAGCCCGTAGCGCCAGAAGTTCCCGCCGACGGCAAAAAGCCCGCCGCGAAAACCATGGCCGACCTGATCACGACCACGCTGCGCGACGAAATGCGCCGCGACGATCGCATCATCATCTTCGGCGAAGACGTAGCCGACTGCAGCCGTGAAGAGTACCTGAAGCGCAAGCTGGTCAAAGGCAAGGGCGGAGTCTTCAAACTCACCTTCGGCCTGCAAAACGAATTCGGCCCCGACCGCGTGTTCAACGCCCCGTTAGCCGAGGCTGCCATCGTAGGCCGGGCCACCGGCATGGCCACCCGCGGCCTGAAACCGGTCGTTGAAATCCAGTTCTTCGACTACATCTGGCCCGCGATGATGCAGATTCGCGACGAACTCAGCGTGATCCGCTGGCGCTCCAACAACGGATTCTCCTGCCCGGTCGTAATCCGCGTAGCCATCGGCGGATACCTGACCGGCGGCGCCATCTACCACTCGCAATGCGGCGAGAGCGTCTTCACCCACATTCCCGGCCTGCGCGTGGTCTTCCCGTCGAACTCGCAAGACGCCGCCGGACTCTTGCGCACCGCCATCCGTTGCGACGACCCAGTCCTATTCCTCGAACACAAGCGCCTCTATCGCGAATCCTTCGGCCGCGCCGCCTATCCCGGCCCCGACTACATGATCCCGTTCGGCAAGGCGAAAATCGTCCACCCCGGCACCGACCTGACCGTCATCACCTACGGCGCAGTAGTCCCGCGCGCCCTGCAAGCCGCGCAGAAACTCGAGCGCGAGCAAGGAGTCAGTGTCGAGCTGATCGACCTGCGCTGCCTGAATCCGTTCGACTGGGACACCATCGCCGCATCAGTAGCAAAAACAAATCGCGCCCTCGTCGCCTACGAAGACACTCTAAGCTGGGGCTACGGAGCCGAAATCGCCGCCCGCCTCGCCGACCAGCTCTTCGACAAACTCGACGCCCCCGTCCGCCGCGTAGCCGCCAAAGACGTCTTCGTCGCCTACCAGCCCATCCTCGAAGACGCAATCCTGCCCCAGCCCAACGACCTGTTTCTGGCCATGAAGGAATTGTCAGAGTACTGAAGCGGTTCGCTGATCTTACCTCTTGGAGGTGTCGTTATGTCGAACGGCGTTAAAACAGTCATCATCTCTTTTGCCGCGGCGTTTGCGGTAGGTTTTGTAGTGGCTTTTCTGGGGGTTCCAACGCCAATGGCAGGGACGCTGGCAGGCATCACCCTACTGGTCGTCGGAGCGTATCGAACGAACAATCGATCGGTGACCGACGTATCTCCGGCTGACCGCGACCAACTGCTGGCGCAGGGCCCTCCCGCCAATTACGGAGTCGTGTATCTCCATCGCGGCCCGACGATTGGGGGACTCCTGGTGGGATTCAACGTGAATCTGGACCACGCCGATGTCGCGCTGTTGCGGGTCGCCCGCTTCACTCGATTGGTAGTCGCACCGGGAACACATCATCTGGTTGTGGGTCCAAAGAAGCAATTCGGGCAGTTAGGGAAGATCGCAGAGATGCAGACGGCCCAAGCCAGCTTCGCGATAGCTGCCGGAGAGACAGCCGTGTTTGAATTGAAATTCGCGCCGGGCGCAATGTTGCGAAAGCTCGAACTCGTTCGCGAACAGGACGGACACTCCGCCCTGACCAGCTTGGCGAAGGTCAAGATGGTTGCATCGGAACAGCCTGCCGTTCTGGCTTAGGAAATTGCCGCTCCTCGCGAATCTTGTCATCGTGCCCGGTGTCCGGCCGCGACGGCGTTTGGACTTGTTATTCCCCGAACAACATACTGTAGATGCCTCCGCCCAGCGCCCCGCCAATCAGCGGTGCCACCCAGAACATCCACAACTGCTGCAGCGCCCAGCCTCCGGCGAAAATCGCCGGTCCCGTGCTGCGGGCCGGGTTCACAGAAGTATTGGTGACAGGAATGCAGACGAGATGTATCAGCGTCAGGCAGAGCCCGATGGCGATGGGAGCAAATCCCGCGGGCGCGCGCTTGTCAGTCGAGCCCATAATCACAATCAGAAAAAACGCAGTCAGCACGACTTCGGCGACGAAACCCGCTAGTAGGGAATAGCCGCCTGGAGAATGTTCGCCGTAGCCGTTCAGGGCAAATCCGGCGTGCACGTCGAAGCTGGGCACGCCGCTGGCGATGACGTAAAGCACCCCCGCTCCCGCAATCGCTCCCACCACCTGCGCAATCACATAGGGCAACAATTCAGAAGCCGGAAAGCGCTTGCCCACCACCAGCCCCAAGCTGATCGCCGGATTCAAATGGCACCCCGAGATATGTCCGATGGCAAACGCCATGGTCAGCACCGTAAGTCCAAAGGCCAAGGCGACGCCGGCAAAGCCAATGCCGAGGGAAGGGAAGCCGGCGGCCAGAACGGCCGCGCCGCATCCGCCAAACACCAACCAAAAAGTTCCAAAAAATTCCGCTGCCGCACGTTTACCGATAGGCATGGCGATCTCCTCTGTCGTTCACGATGGAAAAGCAACCCGCAGGTCCCTGGTCCCTGTAAAGCGAGTAAGAGTAGCACAAGAAAATCGGAATCAGAAGAGCGTCGTGGCACGGTAATCGTCAGATCTGAAAATCCGCCCCCTCCACGGAACGTGACGTCATCCCGAACGGAGCCGCTTTTCAGGCGCAGTGAGGGATCTCCCGCGCAACAAAGCCGTGATACCCACGTTCCAACTTGCCTATTTCATCGAAACCCAGCCACGCCCGAATTCACGTTACGATCGCTTTCCCTGCAAGCCGATCTTGATTGTCCGTTCCACCGGAGAATGCTAGTCTCAAAAAACGTGGCTTCTGCGTCCGCCAATCCGTTGAAATCGAATCCTCCGGCTCCCACCCCGCCCATCCCGAACCGGCTGGCGCATTGGCTGCAATCAGCCTCAGCCGAAGTCTGGATCAAGTTCCTGCTCGCGCTCGCAGGTCTGGGACTGGCCTTCGCCGCGGCGCTTTTCTCCACCGTCTCGCGCGACGCCGGCAACCTCTGGGCCACCATCATTCTGGCCTCAACTTCGCTGGTGATGGCAACCCTGGTGGGCCTGGTTACCGTACCCTATCTGGCCCGCCGCGTAGCGGTCGAGCGAATGCGCGAGTCCTTCGATTACGACGTAACCCGCGCCGGCATCATCTATGTGATCGTCACGCTGGTGATCGGCATCTCCGCCCTAAACACCGGCAACAATCTTCTCTACATCGTGGTCGCGGCCATGCTGGCTGCCATTCTGGTTTCCGGCGTCGTCTCCGCCTGGGTGCTGCGCTGGCTCGAACTCGATGTTCGCCTGCCCGAGCACGTTTTCGCCGGACGTCCGGTTGCCGGGCGCATCGTCGTGCACAACCCGCGCCGCTACCTGCCCTCGTTTTCCATCCGCGTAGTTTCGACTCGCAAGAAAAGAAAGAAGCCGGCCAAGCAGTGGAAGTGGGAAGCCACCACCTTCGCCTTCCCCTTCAACCGCCCGGTAGACCAGCAGTGGCTGCGCCTGCCCGACCGTCGCCTGCGCCGCGTCACCGTGGTTCCGCCCCCTCCCGGCATCTTTCAGGGTATGGCATACTTCCCCTTCGTTCCGCCGCAAGCCGAGTTGTCCGCCGACCTCGAATTAAGATTCGACCAGCGCGGCCGTTATCGCGAAGACAGCTTCGGCCTGGCCACGCGTTTCCCCTTCGCATTTCTCACCAAGACGCGGCACGTATCTTTGCCGCGCGAGGTGCTGGTCTATCCGCGCATCGAGCCGACCGACGAGGTGTTTGAAATTCTGCCCTTGGTGCGCGGCGAATGGGAAAGCTTTGTCCGCGGCCGCGGTCAAGATCTGTACCGCATCCGCGAATACACTCACGAAGACTCGGCCCGCCACGTCGACTGGAAGGCGACCGCTAAGTCCGGCTCGCTGAAAGTTCGCGAGTTCGCCCGCGAAGACGAACGGAAACTCTGCATCTCGTTCGACAATCCCGAGCCGGGACTGATCTCCGAGCGCGCCTACGAAAAGGCCGTCGATCTGACGGCTTCGCTGGCATGGCACTTTTCGAACCACGAAGCGGAAGTCACTTTCGCCATCCCCGGCCGCCCCCGCACCCGCGATCTGCACGAGTTTCTGGCATGGCTGGCCGTGGTCGAACCGGGCTTGGTTGAACCGCAGAAGAGTGCACCTGCCGCAGACGCCATTCAACAAATGAACCTGGGCGCCGGCTCGGACGAGTACAACATCATGATCACCGCCCGCCCCCGCGGCAGCCTGCCCACCGCTCTGTGGAACTCCTCTTACTTCGTTTTTGTCGACGATGACACGACGTTCAAGGATGGGGCGAGATAGCTCGTTCGATTCGTGGGGCCACCCGCAAGGGAACGACTTCGGGATTCGCCCAATTCGGGCCAACGTTCCTTTCCCGCCAACCTTTTTTCGCTTTCCTTTCATCTCCTTTTCGGCATATACTCGCGCCCCGGTAGATGCTTTTGGACTGCTCGGAACTCTGTGCGCCGGGAGGTGTCAAATGCGTATCTGCGACCTGATCAAGCATCAGGACACATATCAAGGGGAACTGGGCCACACCGTTCTCGAAACCGTGCGAGTCATGGTCGAGCGCAATATCGGCGCCGTACCCATCCTGCACAACAGCAAGCTGGTCGGCATTTTTTCCGAACGCGATCTCATGCGCCGCGTGGTGGCCGAAGGCCGCGACCCCCGCAGCACCTGCATGGCCGAGGTCATGACCGACGACCCACTCACCATCAACATGAACGAAGACCTGGCCAACTGCATGGCCCTGATGCGGCGTCACGGTTTCCGCCACCTGCCCGTCTGCCATGACGGCCAGCTGATCGGCATGGTGTCGCTGCGCGACATCCTGCTGCACGACCTGGACGAAAAGGATGACGAGGTGCGCATGATGCGCGCCTACATCCACTCCATGCCCGACGCCTAGAGGTTGCGCGCACGCCGCCGGTCCCTATGGCGCACGTGGCGGCAGTATGCCTTGGACCAATCCACTCTGGCCCGCGGTTCGCAACCACCTTCCGCTGCAACGTCGAGTATCTTTCCCGGTCCGGTTACCAAGGTAACCTTGTGCCCGAGGCACTTCCAAAAGTAACGTTACTTTGGATTACTGCAGTACATTGAACACTCGGTTGGAAGAGGCTAACGTTTCTTTACAGAGTTCTTAAGCGTTGCCAGTTCTGAGTGGATGCACAGAGGCTTGGCCGACCCGCGGTGTCGCCAAGTCAGCCCTGCGAGGCCTTGCCGGTAAGCGAGAAGAATGAGCGAGAATTTTCAATTACTTTATTACGCGCTCTGGATCGCCCATCCCATCCTGGAGATCGGAATCGCCACGTTCATGCTCCGACGTGGCCTGCATCGCAAGTTCAAGTTCTTCTTCGGTTACATTCTCGTTCAACTGGCAACCTTCGTCGTGCTGTTTCTCGCTACCCGGCACAGTTATTCTTCCGCCTTTTATTTTTATTGGACCCTGGACGCGCTCAGCGTGCTGTTCGGCTTCGGCGTGATTCACGAAGTCTTCGTCGACGTGTTTCGCGCATTTCAGATCCTGCGCGATCTGGGCACGGTGCTGTTCAAGTGGGCGGGCCTGGTCATGTTGCTCATGGCTGGCGTGGTTTCCATTTCCAGCAACGCAACGCAAGGGGAGCCGTGGATGGAGGCCATCATCACCTCGCAGCGCTGCGTGCGCATCATCCAGGTCGGAATGATTTTGTTCCTGCTCTTCTTCTCGCACTATGTCGGCGTCAGCCGCCGCCAGCACAGTTTCGGCATCTCCCTGGGATTTGGTTCGTTTGCCGTGCTGGAACTCGTCCTGATCTCATCCTGGGTGGGAAATCACCTGGGCGGTGGCGCCTGGACGAGCATTCTCAACATGGCCGCCTACAACAGCAGTCTGATCGTGTGGTTCACCTATGTCGCGGTGCAGCGGTCGGCTCGCGATGCAACCCACTCACTTCTGCAACCGCAGCGCTGGGAGCAGAGCCTTTCCGACATTCAACACCCGCTCCCCGCCGACTCCCTCATCCCCATGTTTGAAGGCATGGTCGACCGCGCGCTTTCCCGCGTGCATCAGGAGCCACCACAAGAGAATGCGCAGGCGGCGGCTGCCGGCCATGGTGCAGGCCCGGGTCACAGCGTCAGTATTCCTTCTTCCGTCGTCTCCGAGCCTTAACGCGATCTCGGAACGGTCGCGACTCCCGGAAATCCACCGCCCAATTTCCCTCGCGGAAGCCTCGAGCTCCACGCCTTTAAGCTCCAGGATCCAATGAACCGCCGACCGCCGTTTCCACCGTCCTGCGCAACTCCGCCGCATCGAAAATTGGCGGCTGGCAGGTCGATCCCGAGCACAGCACCGCGAACGATTTTCCTCCGCCCAACCCCGGAACATTCGGAATCGTTGCCGCCAACCCGGGCGGCAGATTTTCGCGAACCGCCTGGTTCGTTGCCAGCTGCAGTACGCTCTTGCCAAAAGAAAAAGTTGCGATGGCCGCTGCGTGCAGTTGGTTCGCGTGCTCCCTGTCTCCGTCTTCGCCGATCACCACAACCTGCACCGCACTCTCCAGCAAATGAGCCACGGCAATCCCATAAGTCGCCGCGAAAATTCCGAACTGCTCAGCCACGCCCGCAAAAGTCTCCAGAGTCTGCTCCACCTTGTCGCGATACCCGGCGTCTCCGGTGTAATGATGCAGTCGCATCAGCGCGACCGCCGCCATCGGATTTCCCGCCGGCGTAGGCGAATCCTGCAACGGCTTGCGCCGCGTCGCCAGCACGCCCAGGCTCTCGCCATCGCGAACAGGCTCACGGTCAAAAAATCCCCCCGAAGTCGCGTCGTAAAAGCGCGAGATCATGGCATCTGTAATCGCGCGCGCAAACTTGAAATAGCTGAGATCCGCAGTCGCCTCATAGGCGTCCAGGCAGGCCAGAGCGGTAAATGCATAATCCTCAAGCAGCCCCGAAACCTCGCGCAGCGAAGCCGCCGGATCCGAATAAGCGATCACATGCAGCAGCCGCCCGGACTGTGTGGCCGCGGGCGACTCGCCCGCGCTTTCTCCCTCCGGCGGCCGAGTCTTCCAGCCCTGCCCCAGCACGCGATCCAACGATCGCAACGCAAACCGCCGCGCGTCCGCTAAGCCAAGCACCTTGGCCGCCTCAAGATAAGCCGAAACGCACAACCCGTTCCACCCCACATAAACCGTCTTATCGACGTACGGCGTAGGCCGCCGAAGCCGCGCCGCATACATCTTGTTCTTCGCCGTTGCCAGCAACTCCGCGACCGCCTCCGCCGTCAGCTTCAGACGTCGCGCAATCTCCTCCACCGAAGCCCGCACATAAAGCACATTCTTCGCCGGATTATGATGCATCTCCCCGACTTCATTAATGTCGTAATGCAGCGCCGCCACCTGTGCTTCTTCCTCAGCTAAAACCGCGCGCGTCTCATCGAGCGTCCAGGTGAAATAATCCCCGTCATCATCCATGTTGATGTCGGCATCCTGCGAGGCATAAAACCCGCCGCGCTCCCGATCGCTCAGCCACTCATCCATCCAGCGAATAATGTCGCGCGCCACGTCCGCAAAAAACTCCTCGCCAGTAGCCTGATACCCATGCACATAATTCTTCAGCAACTCAGAATTGTCGTAGCACATCTTCTCAAAGTGCGGCACCACCCACCGCTCATCCACGGAATACCGGTGGAACCCGCCCGCCAGTTGGTCATACACCCCGCCCTTCGCCATGTGCTCAAGAGTAGTAACGATCAGATTGCGCAATTCGTCGTCCCCGGTACGCGGAGAGTCGGTGCGCGCAGCCTCACTATGCGGAGGGTGCCCCATCCTATCGCGCTCTTTGCGATAGGGTGGGAGTTCCGTGCCCCCCGCAGCGCCCGCATACCGCTCAATCAACAAATCCATCACCGACGAATGCGGAAACTTCGGCGCCTGCCCAAACCCCCCATGCACCGGATCAAACATCCGCATCGCCGAAGTCCGAATCGCCGCAATCACACTCCCCGAAACTCGCCCGTCTTTGCCGGCAAACGACTCCGCCTGTGCAATCGCACTTTCCACCATCTTCGCCTGATCCATCACCTCGCCATTTTTTTCCGCATACGCGTTCGCAATGCTCAGCAACACCCGCCGAAAGCTAGGCCGCCCATACCCATCCTGCGGCGGAAAATAAGTCCCGCCATAAAACGGTTTCCCATCCGGCGTAAGAAACGCCGTCAGCGGCCATCCCCCCTGCCCACTCACCGCCTGCACCGCCGCCTGATACCGGCTGTCGATATCCGGCCGCTCGTCCCGATCGACTTTCACCGCAATGAAATGCTGATTCACAATGGCAGCAATCTCCGGATCGTCATACGACTCCCGATCCATCACATGGCACCAATGGCACCACACCGCCCCAATATCAAGCAGCATCGGCTTGTTGTCACGCCGCGCCGCCGCAAACGCCTCCGCCCCCCATTCCTGCCACTGAATCGGCTGATGCATAGCAGACCGCAAATAAGCGGACGAAGCGCGGGCAAGGGAATTCAGCGTAGTGGTAGTCATGATCATTCCAGTCTATCGCGCCCCGCTCGAATGCTGTCGTCCTGATGGGCATCGTCATCCGGAGCGCGGTTGTCTCGCGTGTTGTCATCCTGAGCGAAGCGAGAAATGCGCGAGCGCATTTCCCGCGCAGTCGAAGGATCCCTACTACGCCGGTGCATTTGCGAACTCAGAAAGGCGTTCTCTTATGAGCCGAAGAAGCTACTCCCGAATCCGTACATCCCTTCATATTTCCCGCCGCATCTACTATGTACAATAGTTGTCAGTCTCACCTTTCCCCGAGGGACCCGAGAATGAAAGCGAAAGCGGCGAAAGTCGTCTTCAGCATTGGATTAACTGTCCTTCTACACAGTCTGCTCCTGAACCCGCAAGCGCTCCGCGCACAAGAAGCCAGCCCAACGCTCTCTGGCACGGTTACGGATCACACCGGCCGCGCCCTCCCCGACGTGAAAGTTTCAGTCAAGAATCTATCCACCGGTCAGTCGACGGACACGCAAACGAACTCAGACGGCCTCTACACCCTCTCGAACCTCGCGCCCGGTGATTACGAAGTTTCCGCAGCGTCAGCCGAAAGCGCGAAAGCGCAACCAGTCACGCTGACCGCCGGAGCCACCCAAAAAGTCGACCTTGTCCTCGACGCAGCCCCGCCGCCAACCGAAGCGCCGACCGCTAATCCGCCGCAGGCGCCCGCTCGGACCCTGCCCAACGCCCCCTCCAGCACCAAGACCGAACCCTCCCTCGAAGATCTGGGTTTTTCCAAATCGGATATCCAAAGCAACGCCGCGCAGCAAGCCCTGCTCGACAAGCGCACCCACATGCTGAAAATCCACCAGCGCATGGGACTCATCACGACCATCCCTTTAGTGGCGACCGTGATTCTCGGCCCCGGCGCTGGCGGCAAAAGCGAAGGCACAGCCACTCGCGATCTGCACGTCGCGCTCGGCTCCCTGACCGGCGACCTCTACGGCATCACTGCCTGGTACGCGATCCGCGCGCCCAGAATCGAAGGCACCAAGAAGCGGGGCCCGATTCGTTTCCACGAAGCTATGGCCTGGATTCACGGCCCAGGAATGATCCTGACTCCAATTCTGGGCGCAATGGCCTTCGAACAAAAAAACAACGGCCAAAAAGTTCACGGCATCGCCCAGGCCCACGGCCCCGTCGCCATCGTAACCGCCGGAGCCTTCGGCGCCGCGCTCATCTCAGTCTCGATGAAATTCTAGGGGGGCTTCAGAGCTCGAATGCGAACGTGCCGCCTGCAGTAACGTGGAAGAGCGGCGCTTTAGCGCCGCGTCAATGAGCCTCAGGAACGGGGCTTTAGCCCCTGAGGCCTCCACAGCAAACTGTGTAGCCGCCAGTCGAAGCAACGAGGAGAGGAGTCGATGAACAAGAAAATCGCACTTTTATTTCTGCTGGCCGCGTCCAACCTTCTCGCCGCCGACCACCAATGGGTCCTCAAGCAGAGCACCCTCACCTACCACGTCTCGCACCCACTCCATCAGAGCGAAGGCGTAAGCCACGCCGCCCGCGGCAAAGGCATCTGCCACGACGGACAATGCGACTTCCTGATCGCCGTCCCCGTCAAAACCTTCGACTCCGGCGACAGCAACCGCGACCTGCACATGATCCAGGTCACGCGTGGCGCCGAATACCCCATGGTCACAGTCCGCACCCGCCTGCCCGAATCAGCCTCTACGTCGGCAACGGTCAAAGCCGATATCGAGATCCAATTCGCCGGCCAGACCGTCCACTACCAGCAAGTAGCTTTTGATCTGGCCACGCAAGCCAACGAAACCCGCATCACCGGCACGATTCCGGCAACCCTCACCGATTTCAAAATCGACCCACCCTCGCTCCTGACCCTTCCCGTGAAGAACGAAATTCCCATTCGCGTAGAGATGACGTGGAGCCCGCAGTGATCAGGGGCAGTGATAAGAAGAGAGAGAAACAACCTGGCAGGTGATCAGCACCCGGTGCCATTCGGCAGCGTCCTAATGGGAGAATCGCTCCGTTCGGTGTAAGATCAGTGTCATTGCGACTATTGCGCTTGCATCCTGACATTTCCCTGCGATAGCATCGCCTTTTAGTGACGAAAGTAACCTTTTCCCCCGCCCCGGAATCAAAATTGCTAACTACGTTACGGAAGTTGCGGTCCGGTAACGTTGAACAATCGGCGGATTGGTACGAAAATCAGTGCACGCCGATAGACATTCGAGGGGAACGATGTTGATGACCGAATCTGCCGTCGACCTGAAGGACCATCCAATACTTATCACGCTCCAGGACACAATCTCTGGGGATGGTTTCCTGGCGAGAATCACTGTGTCTGGACGCACGCTGATGCGCCAAGAAGAAGACGGCAAATGGTGGATGTACGGCGTGCGTCCAGCAGCGATCGCTGAATCTGGCTGCACAGTCGACGAAGCCTTCTTGCGTTTCCGACAAGCGCATACACTCGTCTTGCTAGATATGGTACGGGAGAGCAAAAATTTCGACGAGTTCAGAGCAGAAGCCGAGCGTTTTTTCAACGAAACCGACGTGGACGAACAAGCGTGGGAAAGCGCCCTGAAGGCTGTGCGCGATCGTCACATCGCGCCACCAGAAGCTTTCGCCAAGCTGGAACGGCAGTCGCCCGACACTCGGCCAGCTCGAATAGAGGTTGAGCGCTTGGACGGCAAGATAAAGCCGTTCACGGCAAGCGACAATGTGACAATCACCTATTCCGTAGCTGATAAACAAGCCGCGTAAAAATGTCGGCATCGAAAGACTTCATCGCTGTTCAGCGCATGCTGAACGAGTGTGCTCCCGGACACACCATCCGCCTGACTGACCACTTTCGACGCATAACATACCGTGGATTGATTTACCCGTCGTTGCCGAAAACCAAGACGATAGAGGTTGGACATGTTCGTAAAATGGTCCGGTATTTCAAGATTCAGGACTGCGCGAGTAAACACGGCATGGTCTGAATGCCAATTTCGGGCCTGCCAAGGAACGCAGATAAACTACAGGCAATTTCGATTGGATCTTTTTCCACAGCCTTCCACAGAAAGAAACACCACTCCTGTGACGAACAACCTTTACTGAGAAATTCGGGAAGTGCAAGCTGACTACATGTGCGCCGGTTCTCCAAACAAGTTCGATTCACGAAACGCCGCTCAGCCCGAGCGCAAGTCCTTGTTCTCTAATATTTTAGCGATAAAGCATTGCGCCTCAATATTTTACCCGCGCCTGACCAGATACCCCGCCCCCAAGTCGATAGAAATCAGTATTTTAGACAACAGCAGTAAAAAAAATCTTGGGGTCCATCGTCGCTTCCGGCGTCACCCCAGAAGCTGCTTCGCGATCTTGCAGTACAAATCGATCGACTCCGCCAGTTGCCGCTTCTCAATGAACTCCCCGTCGGTGTGCGCCACGTGAATCGATCCCGGCCCAATCAGCAGCGGCTCGCCCCAATTGGTCAGCTTAGGAATGTCGGTAGTAAAAGCCGCGATCATGGTCGGCAATCCGTCAACCGTTCGCAAACGAAGAAAGGGAAGCTCCAACGGAAACGTGACCTGCACCGAATCCCCAGCCGTCGCCACAATCTGTCGCTGCAGATCGTCCGACGGACCAACCAGCCGGTAAAGCAAATCAGCATGCGCATAATCCGGAATCACATTGGGCGCGCGCCCGCCTTCAATCAGCCCAATGTTCAGCGTGCACGGCCCAACCTCGGGATCAGTCGGCAGCGCCATCGCACGCAACCGCGTAAGCGCCGGAATGAGCTTGTCGATCGCCGACTCACCCAACTCCGGATAAGCCGAATGCGCCATACGTCCCGTCGCCGTGACCTCAACGCGCAGCGTCCCCTTCGAAGCGAGCGCCAATCGATTTTCCGTGGGCTCGCCGTTCACCAGAAATCGGCGACGCGAATCCCGCCCATTCGCAGCAGATTCCTTCGCAGCATACTCATTCGCCATCTGCGCGCCCAAGCTGTCGCGCTCTTCGCCGACAACGAACAGCAGTCCAACGTAGACGTCTTGCCGGCGCAGCCGCTCCGCCGCCGCAATCTGCGCCGCAATAATCCCCTTAGCGTCGCAGGACCCGCGCCCGTAAATCCGCCCCGCATCCTCCGACGACGCAATGAACGGAGGCACCGTATCCATATGCGTAGAGAACACAACCGCGGGATGCGAATGTTCTGCCGAAGTCGCATACAGGTTGAAGCGATTGTCTTCAACCGGCATCTTCCTGGTCTGATACCCGAGCCGGCAAAGTTCTCCGTAAAGATAATTCCCGACGGCAGCTTCGTTGCCGGTGATGGATTCAATGTCCACCAGTTGCCGCGTAAGCGTCACAGCGTCCATGGAGGAGAGAATAGCAGAAGGCAATTTGACGTCAGACCCAAGCGAAGACCTAACACCCAAGACCGAAGACCTGCTCTTTGTGTACTCTGGAAAAGTGAATGCTTCGAACCCGACCATCCGCTCTCTTTTTCTCGAGGGTCCAGCCGGACGCCTGGAAGCGCTCCTCAATGCCGGAGCCGCCGACGCGACGCACGGTGCAGTGGTCTGCCATCCCCATCCTCTATTCGGCGGGACGCTGCACAACAAAGTCGTATTCCACACCATGAAGGCGCTGAACAGTTTCGGTTTTCCCGTGCTGCGCTTCAACTTCCGTGGAACCGGATTGAGCGCGGGCTCGCATGATGAGGGCAACGGCGAAGTCGACGATGTCCGCGCCGCGCTCGACTGGCTGGACGCCGAGTATCACTTGCCGCTCGTGTTCGCCGGATTTTCCTTCGGAGCGGCCGTCGGCCTGCGCGCCGCTTGCCCGGACGCTCGCGTTCGCGCCGTCATTGGAGTTGGAACGCCCGTCGGTCCAGTCGTTGCGGAAAGCGAGGTGCCGCGGACGTACACGTTCGAATTCCTACAGCATTGCGCCAGGCCGAAACTATTCATCAGTGGAGCACGCGACCAGTTCGGTCCGCGCGCCAAGCTGGAAGCATTAGTTGCGTCCGTACCCGAGCCGAAGAAGCTGGTGCTGATCGAAGGTGCTGACCATTTCTTCGAAGGCCGCCTGCGCGAGATGCGGGAAGCAATGGAAGCTTGGGTGAAGGAGGCTGTCACCTGAGAGTCGATGGCTCTCTTATAATTCACTGCGCATGCCCGACTCTGCCAGTGAATCCAAGGCGCACGAAATGCGCGACGCGGCGCGCTCCATTTTCAGGCAAGCCTTGGCCGAGGCGTCGATCGCGAAGGGTTTCGCGCGGCGCGTCCATTGCGAGCGCGGAGTGCTGCGCGTCTGCGAAGATCTCTACGATTTGCCTTCGTATTCGCGTGTGCTGGTCATGTCGCTGGGCAAAGCCGCGCACACCATGGTCGAGGCGCTGGCCGCCCAGGTTGGAGCATCGCTGGAAGGGATCGTTGCCAGTTCGGTTGAGCCCGCGGCGCAGCTGCATGGGTTCCGCTATTTTCGCGGCGGACATCCTATGCCAAACGCCGAATCGATCCAGGCGGCGAGTGCAATGCTGCGAGCGCTCGCGTCCCAGCCCGCTTCAGCTCTGGTAATTTTCCTGCTCAGCGGCGGCGGATCTTCGATTGTCGAGAAGCCCATCGACGACGAGATTTCGCTCGACGATCTCATCGCGACCTATCGTGCGCTGGTACATTCCGGCGCGCCCATTGCCGAGATCAATACGGTCCGCAAACATCTCTCTGCGGTGAAAGGCGGTCGACTCGCGCTGGCCGCATCTCCCGCGCAGCAAGTCTCGCTGCTGGTGTCCGACGTTCCGGACAACACGCCGGACGCGCTGGCTTCCGGCCCGACCATGCCCGATTCGACGACCGTCGAAGGTTGTTACCGCCTCGCCGAGAAGTACGAATTGCTGCGGCAATTTCCGCCATCGTCGCGCGAACTGTTTGACCGCCATTCGTTGGAGGAGACGCCGAAGTCGGACGATCCGGTATTTCATCGCGCGCGCTGGTGGCCCGTGCTCTCGAATCAGACGGCGATTGAAGAGGCCAGCGCGGCGGCGGAGCGCGCGGGCTTTATCGTGCATGTCGACAATTCCTGCGACGACTGGGATTACGAAAAGGCTGCGGACTATTTGCTGCAACGCGTGCGCGAATTGCGAAAACAGTTTTCGCCCGTCTGCCTGATTTCTGGCGGAGAAGTGACGGTGAAAGTTACGAACGGTGGAGTGGGCGGACGCAATCAGCAGTTTGGGCTGGCGTGCGCGGAGAAGATCGCGGGAGAGCACATCACCGTGCTCAGCGCCGGAACGGACGGAGTGGATGGAAACAGTCCCGCAGCCGGAGCGATCGTGGACGGCACGACTGTAGCGCGAGCGCGAAGCCGTGCGCTGGATGGTCGCACGGCGCTGGCAAAATTCAACGCATATCCGTTTTTCAGCGCGCTGGGCGACGCGATCGAAATCGGGTCCACGGGAAACAACCTGCGGGACTTGAGAATCCTGCTGGCGTATTAATTTAAGGAGCGAGGAAGGACCGGTGCGCGGGCCGGTTTGCTTCGCTCAGGATGACATGCGCAGTCTATGCGGTCTTCTGCATCTTTTCCATGGCTTCGTCCATGCCGCGTTTCATTTCATCCATCGACAGGTCTTTCGTATGCGTGGCGATGGACCACTTGTGACCGAAAGGATCCTTGAGCTTGCCGTAGCGGTCGCCCCAGAACTGGTCCATGACGGGCATTTCGACTTCGGCGCCGGCTTTTACGGCCTTGTCGAAAGCGGCGTCGACGCCGTCAAGATAAATGTGCAGGCTCATGGGCGAGCCGCCAATCGACTGCGGCGACAGGCAACCGAAATCGGGGAATTCGTCGGTCAGCATGATGATGGAGTCACCGATCGTCAGCTCGGCGTGCATGACCTTGCCGTCCGGACCTTTCGCGACTTCGCCGCGTTGCTTGGCGCCGAATGCCTGTTTATAGAATTCGATGGCGCGAGCGGCGTCGCGTACGGTGAGAGCGGGGGTAAGCGTGTGGTATCCGTCGGGAACGGGTTTTACGGGCATGGGGAATCTCCTCGCGAGAATTTTGCGGAACAAAGTTTACACCAAAATCGACGAACGAATTGTCAAAGGAGGATTAAACCAACAGGGGAGATGAAACAGAACACGACCAGACGGTCTAGAAGAAGCGGGTCACGCCTTCTTCCATCACGACCACGCGATCTTTCGTGCCCGCGGCGCGGGCTTCCTGGTCTAGCAGTTGGAGCGGCTCGTCGACGGGCTCGTGCGAGAGGCGAAAGGTGCCGTAGTGCATGGGGACCATCCAGCGGGACTTGAGGTCGAGGAAGGCCTGCATGGCGTCGGCCGGATTGGCGTGGACGTTACGAAACTGCGGCGGATTGTAGGCGCCGATGGGAAGCAGAGCGAGTTCGGGGGCGAGGCGGCGTCCGATTTCGCTGAAGCCTGCGAAATACGCGGTATCGCCGGCATGATACACCGAGTGTTTGCCGGACTTGAGCACGAAGCCGCCGTAGCCGCGGTGCGAATCTTTCAGGATGCGCGCGCCCCAGTGGCGTGACGGCACGTGCGTCACCGAGAGGTTGCGATGGCGCGAAGTCTTCCACCAGTCGAGTTCAATGATCTCGGCGAAGCCGAGGTCGGAAACCAGGTCGGAAACATGCGTCGGAATAATGATCGACGGAGCCACTCCGCGCGTGCGCAGGTTGCTTTGCACCAGGGCGCGCAACGACGGGCGATGCAGATGATCGAAGTGGGCGTGTGAAACCAGTACTAGGTCGATGGCCGGAAGATCGGCAATGCGAAGGCCGGGACGGCGCAAGCGTTTCAGCACGAAAAGCCAGCGCGCGAAATTCGGATCGATCATGATGCTCTGTCCGCCGATTTGCACCAAGAAGCTGGCGTGGCCAATGAAGGTGACGCCGAGTTCACCGTTGGTGGCGAGGCGTGGTTTGTACGTTTGACCGCTGCGTGGAGTCACCGCGGAGCGCCGCACCAGACGTCCAAACTGAGTGGCGCGTTTGCGAAGGGCCGGATTGCGGAGCGTTTGCTTGATCATCCTGCGTTGATCATCCTACGTTGATCATCCTGCAGCCGTGCGCGAGGGCCGGATCGGAAGCATCGTCAGTCCCTCATACGAAAAGTGATCGCCGCAAGAACAGAGTAATAAGAGCGGTGCGGCGGAATGAATTAACCTGTCTTTAATCTTAGATGAAGGCGAGGGATGGCAGGCTCCTTTTTCGTTTCTGAGCTGTAACGGCGGTAATGTCTGGGAATCGGGAACGCAATTCCTGTTGCAGCGAGCAACGGCATCGATTGCTTGACCTCAATCGCATTGGTCATATCTAATTCGATGGCGTTCTTGTGGCATTGCCTTCAGGAACGTTTTCGCGAAACTAAGGAGAAGTCCGCATGCGAGTTGCATTTCTGGGGTTGGGGATCATGGGGCACGCGATGGCGACGAACCTGGTGAAGGCCGGCCACGAAGTGACGGTGTGGAATCGCACGCCGGGAAAACTGGTGGAGGGAGCGGGAGTGGCTCCGACTCCGGCGGCCGCGGCACAGGGCGCGGAGGTGTTGTGGATGTGCGTGTCCGACACGGATGCCGTTGAGAGCGTGCTGTTCGGAGCCGACGGTGCGGAGGCTTCGCTGACAGAGGGAATGATAATTGCGGACTCGAGCACGATTTCTCCTTCGGCTACTGTGAAGTTTGCTGAGCGCGTGGCGGCGAAGGGCGTGGCGTGGGTAGACGCGCCGATGACTGGGTCGAAGATTGGTGCGCGCGATGGGACGCTGGTGTTTATTGTGGGAGGAAGCGAGGTGCCTGTCGATCGGCTGAAGCCGCTGTTCGCGGCCATGGGCAAAAAGATTTTCCGCATGGGCGAGACCGGCAAGGGACAAGCTACGAAGCTGGCGATGAATTTGCAGATTGCGCTGATTTTTGAAGGCTTCGCCGAGGCGCTGACGCTGGCCACCAAGTTGGGCGTGGACACGCAGCAACTGTTGCAACTGATCGACGCGACCATGGTCCGGTCGGGCGTGGTGGATTATAAAGGGCCGTTTATTCTGCAGCGTGATTTCACGCCGAATTTTCCACTGCGTCTGATGCACAAAGATATCAAGCTGACCCTGGAGGCGGCGAAGGAAGCGCGGGTGAAGCTGCCGGCGCTGGAGACGGTGGAAGAGATCTACGAAATGGCTACTGAAGACGGGCATCAGGATCTCGACTATGCCGCCACGCTGACGCTGCTGGAAAAATGGGCGGGCGTGCAGGTCAAGGGCAAGGCAGCTTAAGGAGCCCGCCGTGCGCTGGTATCACTATTTGGCGTACTTTTTCGGAGGCGCGTTTCTGGCGAACGCACTGCCTCATCTCGGGAATGGGATCTCCGGGCATGCGTTTCAGAGCCCTTTCGCATCGCCGCCCGGAGTAGGATTGTCCTCTTCGACGGTGAATGTTTTGTGGGGGCTGTTCAACGTTGCCGTCGGTTACCTGTTAGTTTGCCGCGTCGGCGATTTCAATCTGCGCAAGACGCAGCACGTCCTCGCCCTGGGGGCGGGCGTTTTGATCATGTCGGTCATGGCCGCACAGACATTCGGAAAGCTTCACGGGGGTCATTGAGGCTGGCTGGGTACCTTCCTGTTACTGCCGTAATGGCGGGAAAATCGATCTTACACAAGTATTACAGTCGGCTGGTCGCGCCTTTGGTAGGTTAGCTGTGGGGCTGATCGAACTCACAACAACCACGAAATGGGGACCTTCCTTGGATATGGACCTGCAGGATCTGGAAAAACGACGAGCCGAACGAGATGAAGTGAATTGGGTGACGGCGATTTTCATGGCCGCGTTTCACATTGGGGCCATTGCCGCGCTCTTCTTTTTTACATGGAAGGCATTACTAGTCGCGATGTTTTTGTGGTGGGTTTCGGGCAGTCTCGGCATTGGGATGAGCTATCACCGGCTGCTGACGCATCGCGGATACAAGACGCCGAAGTGGGTGGAATATTTTCTGACCGTCTGCGCCACGCTCGCTCTGGAAGGCGGACCGATTTTCTGGGTGGCGACGCACCGCATTCATCATCAGTATTCGGATCAGGATGGCGATCCGCATTCGCCGATCGAAGGCAAATGGTGGGCGCACATGGGATGGATTCTCTCGGGCAAGTCGATGCACCATGACACGACTACGCTGGCGCGCTACGTCCCCGACCTGGCTAAGGATAAATTTCACGTTTGGATCACGAAATATCATTACGTTCCGCAGATTGTTCTGGGCGTTGTGCTGTATGCCATCGGCGGACTGCCGTTCCTGCTCTGGGGAACGTTTGTGCGCACTGTGGTTGGTTTGCATGCGACCTGGCTCGTGAATTCGGCGACGCATTCGTGGGGAACGCGGCGGTTCGCGACTCGCGATCTTTCGACCAACAGCTGGTGGGTGGCGCTGCTCACCTTTGGCGAAGGGTGGCACAATAATCACCATGCGCATCCGACGGCGGCGCAGCATGGATTCAAGTGGTATGAAGTCGATATGAACTGGTATGGAATTTGGGTGCTCAAGACGCTCGGTCTCGCTTGGGACATCAAGCGAGTGAATCTCGGCGACGTCGAGCGCGGGGTGGTGCCGACGCCCAATGGACGGCTGATTACCGCGGCGGTGCCGGAAGTATCGGTGGCGGCTGGCGACTAGGCGGCTGCAAACCGCGTTGGCGTAATTCGAAAGCTTTGACGAGTTAAGACCCGCCTTCCGGCGGGTTTTTTATTGGCGGAGCGCCGATCGAAACTGCCTCCGAGTTGTCGTCCCGCGACTGGCAGCGATTGGCCGCGTCTTTCGAGTTGTCCGCGAATCAGGCACAATGGGAATGGTCGGGCAGCACGCGACTTTTATGAAGAAACTATTTCCGGTTCTCGCGGCGCTGCCGTTCGTGCGAAGATCCCGCGATTTCGATTGGAAGCGATGATTTTGCGAGTAGGGTACGACATCCAGTTTGAGTTTCCCGCTCCTGTGGCCATGGTGGCGTTGCTCCACGTCCATCCTTCTCGGGTTGCCGATCTCCGCGGGCCCGACGAATTGTGCCTGGAACCTGCGGTCGAGGCGGAAACCTTCATCGACAGTTTCGGAAATCGCTGTACCCGGTTTCTGGCGCAGAAGGGTGCGCTGCGCTTGAGCAATTCGACTCTGATTTACGATTCCGGTCTGCCGGATCCTGTTAGCCCTGAGGCACGCGAGGTTCCGGTTCAGGATTTGCCGCACGACGTTCTGAAGTATCTGTATAACAGCCGCTACTGCGAAGTCGACCGGTTCTCGACCATTGCGTTGGAGTTGTTCGGGCGGCGCCTGCGGGATGGCCGCGGGTGCAGGCGGTTTGCGACTGGGTGCACGACAAAGTCACTTCGGATATCACCATGCCCGCGCCACGAAAACTGCGCTGGATGTCTTCACGGAGCGGGGCGGCGTTTGCCGGGATTTCCAGCATCTTGCCGTTACTCTGTGCCGGGCGCTGAATATCCCGGCGCGATATGCGACTGGATATTTAGGGGATTTTGGCGTACCGGTTTCGCCGTCTCCCATGGACTTCAGCGCGTGGTTTGAGGTTTATCTCGAGGATCGATGGTGGACGTTCGACGCGCGTCATAATCAGCCACGGATCGGACGCGTGTTGATGGCGACGGGGCGGGATGCTTCGGACGTGGCGATCACGACATCGTTTGGGGTTGCTGAGTTGCGGCATTTCACCGTGCTGAGTGAGGAATTGTCGCAGGACACCGCCGTCTCTTCTTAGCCACAGGCATGGTGGTCTACGCGCGGATGATCATTACTTCAGTGGCTTTGATCAGCGCGGCGGCGGTTTGGCCCTTCTTGAGTTGCATTTCGCGGGCGGAGGTTGCGGTGATGATGGATGTGATCTGCTGGCCGCCGATTGAAATTTTTACTTCCGCCATCAGGCCGCTGATGCGAACCGAATCGATGCGGCCGACGAGTTGATTGCGGCCGCTGACGCGGCGCGTAGCCTGCTTGCGTTCGCTTTCAGTTTTTCCCATGGTCTTAAATAATAGCCTGTCTACTTCGCTTTGCGGGATGCGGTGGTGGCCTCCGGCGGTTTGCACGCTGCGGATCTTCTTTTTGTAAATCCACTGTTTGATGGTGGGGAAGCTGATCCCTAACTGTAAAGCGGCGTCGCGCAACTGAAGCAGAGCCACCGAAGCTCCTGCGGTTTTGCTGGTTCTTGGACATCCGAACGAAATCCTACATCGACATCTTGGGATGCGGTCAATTACAACGGGCTGCCCCAGAGGGAATACCTGCCAGCGGCGGGCGAATGGGTTAAACCGTGTAACTTTGGACAACGCATCTGTATCTCATATACACTTCTGGTTCTATTTCTAAGACACTTTGAGGAGGTTTGGATGCAACGGCTTGCTCCGCTGTTCGCTGCGCTCATTCTCGGTCTTTCGCTTTGTCTTTCGCCAGTGCAGGGTTCGGCGCAGGAAAAAACCAAAGCGCCTGACCCCTGCACGAGCGGCCACGAGTTTGCTACCACCGATTGCGCGCTGAGCTGGCACGGCATCACCTTGTATGGTGCATATGACGTCGGCATTGGCTGGGTCAGCCACGGCTTGCCGGAAAACGGCTACAACTATGAAGGCGAATCTCTGGTGAACCGGAACGGCTATGAACATCGATTCGTCGTCGCACCGAATAACCTTTCGCAGACGGGTTTCGGCATCAGGGGCAAGGAAGAGTTTCTCCCGGGCTGGTCGGTTGTGTTCAACGCTTCCTCTGGCATCAATCCGCAGTCCGGGCTGCTTGCCAACGCGTCTCAAACCGACATCATCAACAACGGGCTTCCTCGGAGCAGCTATTCGATCGCTATTGACGGCGCTCGTGCCGGCCAGCCTTTCAATGATCAATATTATGGCGGAATATCGTCTACGCATTTCGGCGAGCTGACCTTCGGTCGGCAGCGCGTCTCTCGGCACCGATGCGATGCTGCTTTACGATCCGGCCAGTGGCGGCTATGCGTTTTCCTACATCGGGTATAACGGCACGATGGCGGGCGGCGGCGACACTGAGGACTCCCGTTGGGACGATGCGGTGAAGTATCGCATCGGCTATGGCCCGGTGCATTTCGGCGCGATGTATAAATTCGCCGATGGGTCGGGCGGTTGCTATTCGCCCAACGCAGGATGGACTGCCTATCCCGAGGCCTGTACGGCGGAATCGGCGCATAACAACGCTTATGGATTCGATCTGGGCGGAGGCGCCGGCAAGTTCTCCGCCGACCTCGTCTACCAACACTACAACCAGGCGATCAGCGTGTTGAACCCCTTGCTGGGGCCGCAGAGTCAGGCTGCGGGGCAATCGTTTCAGTCGACAACGGACAGCATCAATACCAACCCTATCAACGGCGGGGCAGGCCTGGGGCCAATCTGATCGACCCGAACAACACCGTCTATGGCATTGTGACCGACAACAACGCCGTTATGTTCGCTGCTAAATATACGATGGAGCAATTCAAGTTTTTTGTCGGCTACGAATACATCTGGCAGAACAACCCGCACGACCCTTTGGGCGTTGGCGCTTCGGACCAGGGCGGTTATTTCATGAGCGGGGTCGAAGACAACAATCTTGATTCTGAAAAGTTGGTGAATATCTGGTGGATGGGCGCAAAGTACACTTACCGCACTAAGACCGACTTCACGTTCGCCTGGTACCAACAGCGGCAGAATGACTTCCGTCAGCCGCCGGCCTGCACGCCCGCCAGTTTCCGCGCTTCCTGCGCGGGCACGCTCAACGAGGGGTCGCTCTATTTAGATCATCACTTCACCAAGCGTTTTGATGGCTTTGTCGGAATTGCGTATTCCTGGGTGAGCGGCGGTCTGGGTATCGCCATTCCTCATGGACCCGGCGTTCCTTTTAACTTCAACAGCAACTGTGCTCCGACCATTGGGAGTCGGTTCATCTTCTGATGGTTTGCGTTCAAAGTGATTTCAGCAAAACCCGCCGTCTCGGCGGGTTTTGCCGTTTGAGGGAGACGGCGCGTTATTTGGGCATGACGACGACTTCATCTTTTGGCATGGCTTCAAGCGTAGCCTTGTCGATGCCCAAGTGCGCCAAGACGAGTTCTGGCGGAGTGTGGGTGAGCCATTCCGAGAGCGCGAGGTCCTGGTAGAAGCTGCTCTTGAACATCTCGAGAAATTTCAGGTCGGTGTCGCCGGTATTCTGGACGTAGTGCGGCAGAGTTTTCAGGACGTAGCCGACGTCTCCGGCTTGAAAGTCCATAGTGCGGGCGCGGCCGCCGGTGGCGAACATGGTCATTTTTCCGGCGCCGCTGATGTAGTACTGCCATTCGTCGGCGTTGGGATGCCAGTGCAGTTCGCGCATGCCGCCGGGATGAACGGTGACGATGGCCGCGGCGATGGTGGTGGACGATTTTGAAGTTGCTGGAATCGATGATGCGTACCTCCCCGCCCTTGGTGCGCTTGGTGACCGCTTGCTGCGTAGTGCGAAAAGCGAAATCCTGCGGCGACAGGCCCAGGGATCCGGCTGGCCGCCTTGTGGTCTGCGGCGAGGGGGCCGGGAACTGGGGCCTGGAAAATAAATTTTTCGCGGCGAGGCATTGCTGCCATGGCCTGCTCGCTGACGCCGAAGTTTTTCGAGAGTACATCGTGCGGGGTGTGCGCCATCCAGTCGGTGAGCAGGACGGTTTCGTATTCGGAGAAATTGCCGTCGTCGAATACCAGCAGGAATTCGCAGCCATCGGGATTCAGGCCTTGAATGGAATGGGGAATGCCAGTGGGGAAGTACCAGAGGTCGCCCTCGGTGACGTCGGCGACGAAACTCCTGCCCTCGGCGTCGAGGCCGGTGATACGGGCGTTGCCGTAGAGCATGAATGCCCACTCGGCGGCGGTGTGCCAGTGAAGTTCGCGGACGCCTCCGGCGGTCAGCCGCATGTCGACGCCGGCGATTGATTTCGAAACGGCCAGCTCGCGGACGGTGACCTCGCGTGACCATCCGCCTTCCTGCATCCGTTTGTGAGAAATTCCGAAGGGATATTTGAAGGTTTGTACTCCGCCGGCGTCGGTCGGTGGGGGCAGGAAAGAGTCCGGATTTTGCGCGTCGATCTGTGGATTGCCCGGGCCCGGAGCGCTGGAACTGTTGTCGCCCTTGGTGGGGTACGTTTTCTGGTCTTGGCCGTATTGCTGATTCTGGCCCGCGGCATCCGCGGCCGGTAGCATGCCGGCCGCTAGCGCGGCCGACCCCACTCCCAGGAATCCGCGTCGCGAAAACTGGTCCTGCTTTGGATCGTCGCTCATGAATACCGCCTCGTTTGGAATTCAAGCTAGTCGCTGCTTTCGCCGCCGGTTTTGCAAAACCATACGGTAGTGGCGCGGGAGAGTCAACCAAACGCGAGGCGCGGCCGTGAACGCGGTAAAATCTTGCTGAGCTTCCATGCGCATTTCGAGCCGCCGCGGAACTATCGTATTTTTTCTCTGCCTGGGCGTGGGCCTGGTGGCGTTGGCGGTTGCCCTTAATGTTGGCTGGATCATCCTCAATTGGCGCGAAGGGGTTCTGCTGTTTTTCGGGATTGTTTTCTTCGCCCTGATCATTGCGGGGATGGTGGTGAATACGATTTTTCTGGTACGCGAACTGCGGCGCAGTGAACAGCACGATAGTTTCATCAATGCCGTCACTCATGAGCTGAAGACGCCGGTGGCTTCGATCCGGCTGCATCTGGAAACTTTGCAACGGCGCGAATTGCCTGAGTCGCAGAAGCAGGACTTTTATCAGCTGATGTTGAGCGATACCGACCGGCTCACCGAGACGGTGGAGCAGGTTTTGCGAGCTGGACGGGCGGGCGACAAGAGAGCGGGCCGGGATAAGGTGGAGGTTGATTTCGGTCAACTGGTGCGCGAATGCATGGACGGAACGCGGGCGCGGCATCATCTGCAGCCAGACGCGATTCGCTACGAAGAGGCGGCGAGGGATGGAAGCGGGCTGCGGGTGCGGGGCAGCGAGGAAGACTTGCGGACGGCCGTTTCTAACGTGCTCGACAACGCCGTCAAGTATTCCGGAGAGAGTGTCGAAGTACGGGTGCGGTTGGATGCGCCCGACGAGAAGCGCATTGTGCTGCGGGTACAGGATCAGGGGGTGGGCATTCCTCCCGACGATATGAAGCGAATTTTCAAACGCTTTTATCGCATCCCGCACCGTTCACTGGCGCATGTGAAGGGAACGGGGCTGGGACTGTTTATTGTGAAGGCGATCGCGCAAAAACATGGTGGCAAAGTTTTTGCCGAGAGCGGCGGAGAAGGGCAGGGAACCACCATCGTGCTGGAACTGCCTAGGTGGGCGGCATGAGCCGCGTTCTGGTCGTCGAGGATGAAGCCCATTTGGCGCAGGGATTGCGTTTCAATCTGGAAGCGGAAGGATATGCGGCGGAGGTGGTGGGCGATGGGGAGGCGGCCACCGATCGGCTGCTGGAGAAGAAGGAAGAGTTTGATGCGGTCGTGCTCGACATCATGCTGCCGGGGAAAGACGGATTCAGCGTGGTGTCGGAGTTGCGGGCCGCGCGCAATTACGTGCCGGTGTTGATGCTGACGGCGCGGGGACGTCCGGAGGATGTGCTGAAGGGCTTTGCCTCTGGGGCAGATGATTATCTGGCGAAACCGTTTGATCTTTCGATTCTGCTGGCGCGGCTGCAGGGACTGCTGCGACGCAGCCAGTGGACGCGTGGAGGGCCGGGGATTGAGGCGAGCGATGCGCGGGCCGCCGATGCTGGCGGTGTTGGGGATTTTGGGACGTTTTCGTTTGGCGGAAAGACCATCGACTTCGGGGCGCTCGAACTGCGGTCGGGCGAGAGCACGATTCATTTGACACTGATGGAGTCGGAGCTGCTGCGGCATCTGGTGCGCAACGATGGCAAGATTGTTTCGCGCAAGCAGATTCTGGAAGAGGTGTGGGGACTGCACGAGGATACCGACACGCGGGCTATTGATAATTTTGTGGTGCGACTGCGGCGATATATTGAGGACGATCCAGGCAAACCGCGGCATTTGCTTACGGTGCGCGGGGTGGGATACCGGTTTCTGGCGAAGCCGGGGAAAGAATAGGAATACGACGTGCTGGTTCGCGTTCGATTGGGAACAGCGGGCACAAGGTCCCTCCACTGCGCCGTCGCTGGCGCTCCGGCTTCGGTCGGGATGACAATCAGGGTTAAGTAACTCGCGATTAATCTGCTAGGCGCGGCACAGTTCTGCCAGCAAGGTTTCTCTGCGCTGGATGGCGATGCCGTCGATGCGGCGGAGAACGATCACATAGATCGGGATTGAGATCGCCGCTAGCGCGAGGAAGATCAGCACTGCAATCCAAAGGTTTTTATACAGGTGCGCGAGGGCGAAGGCTGCGACGCCGATGCCGACGATTACAGCTTGCAGGCCGAGGCTGGCGAGAACCGTGGTCTGCGAGGCGTTCTGGCGGCCGAAGGTGGCGAAATCGCGCTTCTTCGGCGAATAGATTGAGAGAAGGTTGCCGGCGGCGAAATTCAGGGGCACGGCAAAAAGCAATCCCGCCACCGTGGCAATCGTCACGGCGAGGTGAGGAGTGCCGTAAAAGTAGCTGACGGCGAACCAGGCGAGCGCCGTGTTTGCCACGAGAATGCTGGCGTGGGTGAGGTTTTTGCCTAGCATGATCTGGCGGAACTTGACCGGTGAAGCATAGAAGAATTGGACTCCGGCAGCGTCGCCGCCGAAACTGTTGAAGACCAGGTTGGTGAGCACCAGGAGCGCGTAGGCGGCGGCGCCGGGGAAGGCCATGTCGGGCGTGCGGCTGAGGAAGTTCGACTGGCGGAATGAATTCGCCGGTCCGAGGCGAAAGATGACCAGCATAAATAGCGGCATGACCAGAGTGAGCAGCATGGGGCCGCTGCGCGCCAGGTAACGGACTTCCTTTTCAAAGACGGCGGCGACTGGTTGCGAGAACCATGACAGGTTCCATCCCACTTGCAGACTTTGCGGTTGCGCGACGACTGGGCGGGCTGCGGCTTCGCTGAGGTTTTCACCGCGGAATTGCGCGCGGAGGCGGATGTTGAGAAGTGAGCCGATGGCCACTGTCAGCGTTGCGAGGAAAAGCAGGGAACTTGCGCCGACCAGGAAGTGGGAATGCGCAACCTGTGCTATCGCATCTCCGGCGAGACCGGGCGGCAACACGCCCTGGACCTGGGCCAGGATCTGAGTTGCACGGCCGAGTTCGGGGCGGGGCTTTTTCTCAAAGCGCTCCATCATGGGGCCGATCAGTTGAAAACTCAGCATCACCAGGATGAAGAGAACACCCATGATTTCGCGAGTGCGGCGCTGGGCTAGCCAGCGCTCGAGCCACGCGAAGACCGTCTGCATCAGGACGAGGTTGAAGAGGGCGAAGGTCAGCAGGACCAGCAACGTCCACGGGAAAAGTAGCGGTCTGGCGACGCTGGCGCCGAGCAGAATTCCGAACAAGGCGAAGCAGCCCAGAGCGCTCGCCGGATCGAAGAAGCCATAGGCCAGGCGGATGAGGAAGAACGAACTGTAGTTGAGTGGGAAGCGCAGCAGGTCGCCCGAATCTGGATTGTTGGTGAAGGCGGTCGCCATGACGGGGAAGACTTGCCAAAAGAAGAGAATGGGCCAGAACAGGGCGGCGAGGTATTCGGGCTTGTTTTGGCTGAGGAAATACCAGGCGAATCCGGTGGCAGCGGCGAAGCCGCCGAGTCCGCCGAGGGCGAATGCTGCGGTGACGAGGATGCGTGAAACCAGCTCCATTTTGCCGCGCTTGGTGCGCAGGCCATTGACGAACATGCGCCAGCGTAGGGCGGCGATGGCGACGAGCTGGTCGCGCCGGTGGAGGGTCGAACTCATTCTGACGCTCTATCGATCTTCATCTGCGTCCTTCATCTTCAGACACAGCTTCTATCTTTCAACTACTCCAGCCACGAGAGCTCCTGCTCGGTGCGGCGATCTCCGCCGACGATGCGGAGGAAGAGTTGCTCAAGAGTGAGCTTCTCTCCGGAGGTTGCGGTGCCGTTGCCATCGGCCGATCCCGCGGGAGTTTGGGCTTCGACTCCGGCACGCAGTTCTTCGAGCGAACCCTGCGCGACCAACCTTCCTTGATGAATGATGGCGACGTGGCTGCACAGGCGCTCCACGATTTCGAGCACATGCGAGGTCAGGAAAATTGTGGCGCCGCGGGCGATCATGCCTTGCAGCATGGATTTCAGCGTGCCGGCGGCGATTGCGTCCACGCCTTCGAAGGGCTCGTCGAGAAACAAAACCTTGGGAGCGTGTATGACGGCGGCGGCGAGGGCCAGCTTTTTCTGCATGCCGTGGGAATAGTCGGTGACCAGTTTCTTGGGCTGGTCGGCGAGCTGCATGAATTCGAGCAACTCGGCGGCACGCTTGGCTGCGGTGGTGCGGTCGAGGCCGTACATGCGTCCGGCGAAGCTGAGGAACTCCGCGCCGGTGAGCCGGCCGAACAGCGCCATGCCTTCGGGGACCACGCCGATCTGGCGTTTTACTTCGACGGGATGTGCATTCAAGTCGATGCCGAGAATCTCGACGCGGCCGGAACTCGGGGCGAGCAGGCCCGTGAGCATTTTGATGGTGGTGGATTTCCCCGCGCCATTGGGGCCGAGGAAGCCGAAGAATTGTCCGGGGGCGACGCGCAGGTCGACGCCGTCGACGGCTACGAGATCGCCGAAACGGCGGCTCAGGCCCTGAGTTGCGATGGTGGGCGCAAGGTCCATCAGGCTTCTGAATCTAGCATACTGGCGGTGATTGTAGGATGCGGCTTTCGGGCCGACGAGGTCGGGCTATATGAGTCTTCGGTGCGAGTCTTCGAGTCGTTTCGCAGCCGGCTACTTATTCGGAGGGTCGGCCGACCACGGGGGAACGATGCCGTTGATGCGCGCGTAGGCGATGGCTTGTCCGAGGTGCTCGGCGATGTGGGGAATGATGTAGAGCAGCATGCCGCGATAAGTGATCGTTCCGCCTAACCAGGGCATGGTTTTTTCGAGGTTGGCGTCGGGCATGTCGGTGATGACTTGCTTGGCGTGGGCGTAGGAGAGCTTCAACGTCGCGATGACTTTCGCTTTGTCCGTGGTGGATTCTTCCATCCCGGCCACGTCGAGGCCTGGGGGGAAGGGCGCGCCTACCAGTTTGTACATGTTGTAATTCGCTGCGCTCACGTGCAGGAAGCATTCAGCGACGGACTTCACGCCGGGCGCAGGACGCCAGGAGTACTTGTCGGCAGGGAACGCTTCGGCGAGGCGAAGGAATTCGTTCTCCTGAATCATGACCAGGGATAGAACTTCAGAGCGATAGCCGGTCACGCCGGGCGTTCCGTCTCGAAAAGGATGCACCTGGTGTAGTTGAGCCGCGCTGCGACCTGCGCTGGCCGTGAGCACGAAGAAACAGAGTGCTGAGAGAATACGCGTCATCGTACGCATCTTATATACGCCTCCTCATTTAGTCCCCTTCGAGTGCTTCGCCATTCTAGCGAGTGCTTCGCCATTCTAGCGATTCGAGCGACGCTGTCTAGAACTCTTTCTGCTAGCGAAATCGCGTGGTGCGCCACAGTGCGATGCCGCAGGTCGCTAGAAGGGCGAGCATGGCGATGGTGAGTGCGACTGCCCAGCCGAGAGCAATATCCATGTGGGGCAGTTGTGCCATCACGGCGAGAATTATGAACAGACCGGTTGTGACGAGAATTAGAAGCCAGTCGAGGATTGTTCTGCGAGTCGAAGCGGCGCCGTAGGCTCGGCCTTCCATGCCGGCGCGGACGTATTCGCCTTCGACGCCGTAGCGCTGGCCTTCGCGGTCGGCGGCATCTTGCCAGGAGGAATGTTCGCGGGCTGTAGCCGACGACAGGGCGATCGAGAGTGCGCCCAGGGCCATGAGCAGCGATCCTCCGGCGACTTGCACGTAGATGGTGTGACCTCCGCCGCGCAGTTCGTGAAAGACGAAGATGCCCCAAAGCAGTCCCCAGAGTTGATTGGTGTTGGAGAGGGGAATGCCGCGGCTGATGCCGACGTATTTTGTCGCGTATTGCTGGAACAGGTCGCCGAGCACCCAGACGAAGCCGCCCAGCATCAGCCAGAACATTACGGATTTCGCGGCCACGAGTTCGTGCCAGAGTGGGGTCGCGCCGCGATAGGCGACGGCCAGCACGGTCATAGTGACGAGTTCGCCGACCGTGAAAAATGTGATGAACGACAGCGGATTCATGCCGGTCAGGTACGCCTTGCGGTAGGGGATGTACATTGTGCCCCATAAAATGCCGGCGCCGAGTGCGGCGAGAATTCCGCCGGCGGCCTTGCCGGGCGCGGCTTGATGGGCGGATGCGATCGCCAGTAGTGAGGCGCCTGCAAACATGCAGACCGCGCCGCCGAGAACGCCGAGCCAGCGCTTCCATCCTGCATGGTGAAGTTCGTTGAAGAGCAGAAACCCCCAGAAGATTCCGAGCAGGCTGTTCGTGTTCCACAACGGAAAGGCGATGCTGAGGCCGACGTTGCGGATGGCGTAAATCGTGAGCGTGTTGGCGACGGCCCACATGCAGCCGGCGAGCACGGCCCAGACGATCAGGTGCGGAGCCTGGCGGACATCACTGTGAACGTGCGAGGTGCCGCGGATGAGTGCGGGGATGCTCCACCGCGCCAGGAAAACGCCGAAGACCATGATGAGCGACACGGTGATGGGAGGGATCTCTGGGTTGACGAGTTTGATGGGAGCTTCGGCGCCGCCCAGCCACGCTCCGGCGGCGAATCCGCAGAAGATGCCGACGGCTTGCAGACTGCGCAGGCGAGTCGCGGGCATGGGACTTTGTGGAGGCACGGCGGGCCCGGTTGATGAGGGTGAGGTCAACGGAGCTTATCCAGGAGCACGAGGCCGCCGACGAGGACGGTGAGGGGAATCCAGAAATGCGGGTCGGTGAGGATGATGCGAAATAGATTGCGGGGAGCGGCAGTTTTGGTCGGAGACATCGCAGCCTCGGAGTGGAATTGGCGGAATCTGGAGTGCCATGTTAGGAGGAGATGTGGAGGGAGTCAATGCGGCCGTGGGGATAGCTATAGAGGGCGGGAAAATTCCTACACCCTCCGGAATGTCGAGCGGGGGAGTGGGGAATGGGGGAGCGGGGCGGGGAGCTGAATGCGTGGGGGGAGTGATTGTGGTGTGCGGTGCGGGGAGGTGGGTAACGGACCCTGATGCCTATCACTCCTCTGGAATGACACGTCTGGAAACGGGGTTCAACCCGCGCGGCCTCCACCGGGAGGAAGCTGTATTATTAAGTTCTGCAAAACAGACGAGCCAAAAGCAAAAGTGCTGTTGAGGAAATGAGCAAGCAGAGACACCACATACATCGAAGGCTGCCGATAAGCATAAAGAATATGCTTCGAGGTAGTAGATCCATTTCGAAAACCGTCTCTACTCTCCGCTCAACGATTGATATCGATCTCTTTCTCCCGCTGGTTGAGGCACTGCCTCTATTCGCGGCGCAAGGGTATTCTATAGTTCCGACAATGGGCGTCAGCCTGTCCAGGTTCCGAGTGGATATTCCGACACTTAGTCCCATTTCGATAGAGAGAGAGCTGGCTTGGGCAGCTGCCGTGTTTGTGCATTATTCGAGCGCTCTTAACTACTTCCTGAATTTGAAGTCTCAGGTCGAGTGGAATCTGTTGGCCGGCGAATACGATGTTTGCGCAGAGACCGTGAATAGAATTGAACGCGAATTTGGTTTTTCATTCTGGCTGCTCGATGTTCGACTTGCGCTGCTCCAGGAAAGTAGTGGACTAGAAGCACAAAAGGCCTTTTCGGCTCAGACTCGAAGCGTCCGCCCTTCCGGTGACCTTATACCTTTCTTGGCGGCACAGATCAGCTGGCGCAACGAGGACACAACAAATCCGTTTCTATATCGACAGACAACAGGTGAACTGTTCGCCGAAGCGCCCATTTCCGAGGAGTTTCGTGCTCATTTGATTTTCAAAACGACGGGGCAATGTACTGCAGATTCTCGAACAATGTCCGCGCTGTTGAGATTCGATGCGTTCTCTTTCACTGCTGGACTATTACGAAACGTATGTGCGCCTCGCCGTCGTGCATTTGAGTCAAGACGACAGCAAATGCAACCCAGCTGTTTTTGCATCTTCGCTTTCGTCGCTAGTGAAGGTCCTGTCGGACTTCCGACTTTCAAAGCTGCTCTGTCTGGCGACTACAAACCTAGCTCACCTTAAGCTCAGTGAGCTGAGGGACTTGGCAGGTGAAGAGGCTCTGTTGAACGGGGATTACGAACGGCTTCTACGCCAAGTGGACCGAGAGACTGTAGACAAGCCTAACGATGTCCAACTTTGGTACTTTGGTGCAGTTGCTGAACTGGAGTCGCACCGGTCATCCCCGTCCCGTCCAAAAGGACTTGGTCCACGCATCGTGAAAGTGCTAAAGGGTGTAATTGGGAAGCGCGTCGAATTCGCTGACAGTGTCCTGGAAGGGGCGCGGATTGCGCTGAACTACAGATCCTTCCCGTTTTCTGCGGAGTTCGAAGCATTCTTCTGGCCAGAACTGTCTAGTAAACCCACCCCTGACTCGGCAATTCAACTCGCGGCGTTTTTCTCCAGTCGCTACGTCGATCCTCGAATGCTCCGCTTTTTTCCAAAGGCCCTGCGTACAAGCTACCAGGAGTTCTTGAACCAGTCATATACTCAACACCGAGTGATTGCGTTTGAGGCGTGGAGAGCGATGGATATAGCAGAGGAGGGATTTGACGAGCCACCAGTTAGCGGGATCGATCGATCCTTGGCATGCGAAGTGTTTATTGAACATGCCGTTGCCTCAACACACTATGAGCGGGCCCTTAAGTTGGCACAAGAGCTGGCCGCAGCCCCCGGAAAACGATATGGTTTCATTGCCAAGCGTTGGATCGCAGAATGTCTATTGATGTGTGGATCCGTCACCGAAGCCATCGACTATGTGTGTAAAACATGCATCGAGGATAAGAATGCCGTGCGCATGATGCCCCTCGCACGATGCGCACTTGTAGTTGATAAGAGCTATCGCGCTCTTTTCGCCGGGAAGCTCTCTACTTCAATTCTCCTGGATCTTTACACGCGTAATCATGATGCGAAATATGCCAGCGAAAGGAACTACGCGTACGAAGACTTTCTAGTCGCGCAGGGACTGGAAAGACCGTCGCAACTGAGGGAGTTTATTGAGAACTTCGATCGGAATCTACTCCTCTACTATCTCCGATTCATTTGCGTGCCCGAAGTAATGCAGGACTCTATTACGTTCAATTCATCCAGAGAACTGGAGGAGGAGAGGCGAGCTGTGTGTGTCATTTTGGCTGAGATAGATGCCGATAATCTCGAAGAGCATGAAAAGGAGATTCGCGACATAACGCGACAACTAGTTGTCATACGAGGAGTAAGAGCCGTTGAACAAAGCAAGATCTTTGTTGATCTCTCAGCCATTCGACGCTGGGCAGATAAGAATCTGAAAGAGAGCTTTGCACGCTATCAAGCGTTGTTGAGCGCTGGCCTCGATGCTGGTGGGGCGGGAATTGATGTCGCGCTTCGCGATTTGCTGGCGGGTACTCCAGTGTCTGAGAAATATCTGCGCTTGCCAGAGAATGAAACTAGTCAACTCCTGGTCAATATGCTATCGAACTTTCTTCGGCAGTGTTTGATCCATCCCGAGCACGGGCTCGATTGCTACCTGAGCATGAGGCTCAGGCACGGCGCTTTAGCAGGCCAGCTAAGGGCTCCCCTTGAGCACGAGAAAATAGTGTCGCAGCGCGAAGGACCGCTCGATGAGTACAAGTCGAATGAACACTGGGTTGCAGAACTTTCCCAGTATCTGTCTCTTGAGCTTGTCAATGAGATAGACCAACACCTCTGCTCGTTCTCCGGTAAATTTGACGCTTTTGTCGATCGATTTGCGGGCGACTACATCCAGATACGATCTGACGACAAGCCGAAGGGTCTCTTTGAACTCCCGTTGAATGTTCTCGTTGTGCGAGCGCTTGCATCAGACATTTCGACTAAGGTGACATTCGAAGACTTTCTCGACGTGTGCGCCGAACTGTTCTGGCAGTTGTTAGAACCGTGTCTACGCGATGTGCACCAGACTATCGATACCACGTTGCGACCTGAGTTGACAGGCCTGTTTGAGTCGTTGCGTACAGAACTCAACAAACTTGAGGTCCAGTACATAATTTCGGAACTGGACGCTGCCATCCTCAATGCTCAGACAAAAGCTCAACAGAAATTGGAACAGGTGAAAGATTGGTTCAGGATTGCAAAGCCACTCACGGAGCGCCATTTCACATTCGAAGAAATGGTCGACATTGGCTTGGAATGTGTGACCAATCCTCATCCTGACTTTCGTCCGCGTCTCAATGTGAGCCTTTCGACAAAAGACTCAGCAATTCGCTACGGTCAGCTGAGCTTGTTCTCGGATATTTTCGTTATTGTATTTGATAACGTCCGGAAGCACTCGGGACTGACGGAGCCCTGTGTTGCGGTTTCTGCTCGCATCGTCGGAGATCGGCTTGAGATAGAGATAGTGAACGACGTGTCTCCAGCTGCTGTAACTCCTGAGCGCGAAGAACGAGTCAATCAGATACGAGAGGCCATATCGCAGGATGGCTATTTGCGAGCGGTTCGTTCTGAAGGGGGCACGGGGTTGAAGAAGCTCCGAAACATATTGCGCCCAGGCAGCGATCCAAATAGTCGCCCGGAGTTTGGGTTCGGCGACAATGTGTTCTCTGTTAAGTTCAGGCTGCGCATATTGGAGATCGTGCAAGATGTAGAGGAAGAGGCATCAGATGCCTAGCATTCTCGTCATTGAAGACGATGACAACAAGCTCTCGCAGTTGCGCACCTTGTTGGATGAAACGTTTTCAAACATAAATGTGAGAACTGCACGTTCTTTACAAAGTGGAGTGCGACAAGTGCGGGCGGAGGTTCCAACCCTCGTTCTTCTCGATATGACCCTGCCAAACTTCGACGCCACTCCAGATGATCCGGGTGGGCAGACACGAAACTTTGGCGGCCGGGAGTTTCTGAAACAATTAGATCGGTTCGACATTCGAGTCCCGGTTATTGTGGTGACGCAGTTCATAACCTTTGGCCATGGTGCTCAGGCAATTCAGTTGGGCGATTTAGATCGCGAACTAAGAGAGGGATTCGGGCACAACTACGTGGGTTGTGTGTACTATCACACATCGATACATCGCTGGAAGGAGGAGCTGCAACAATTGGTAAGGGCGCAGTTGCCATCATGCTAAAGCTACTTGTGGTCGAAGACGATCGTGACAAACTCAGACGGATCACGAAAGCATTAGAACTGGTACCTGGCTGTGACTCTGAACATATCGATCAGGCGGCGTACGCAAACGAGGCAAAGAGGTTGCTCAAGGAGAAACAGTACGACCTCCTAATCTTGGATATAGCGCTCCCCACTCGTCCGGATGAGCTTCCGTCTTCAGAAGGCGGCATCGCGTTGCTCCACGAGATTTTAGATCGAGATGCGAGATACTGCAGACCCAAACACATTGTGGGTTTGACTGCATTCTCGGAGATTCGCGAGAGGGCTACTCAACGATTTGCTGAAGATCTGTGGATGGTGATTCAGTACGATATTTCGTCAGATCATTGGGCAGAGCTGCTACGGAGAAAGGTCGAGTACATTTTGCTGGTTGAGCGGTCTCGGCCGTTACGCGAATATGACGCACATTTGGCGATAATCGCCGCGCTTCCGACGCCTGAGCTAGCGGCCGTGTTGGATGGAGTTCCTTGGGGTTGGTCCAACCTCCAACTTCCCTCTGATGCCTCGCAATACTACGAGGGCAAGATCTTGAAAGATGGCGAAAGTCGCCAAGTTGTGGCAGTAGCGACCTCCAAAATGGGTATGACGGCTGCAGCGGTGACTAGCATGAAGGTGATCTCGGCATTTCGGCCTCGTTATCTCGCAATGGTCGGTATTGCTGCTGGCATCAAAGATCGTTGTCAGCTAGGAGACATTGTTGTTGCAGATCCAAGTTGGGATTGGGGAAGTGGAAAGATCAGCAGTGCTGGGGCTACGTCCCGATTTCAACAAGCGCCAGACCAAATTCCCGTCGACTCCTTTTTGAGAGCTAAGCTGTCGCTCTTGGCGCGAAACGAGCCCGCCCTAGACGCCATTCGGAGAGGGTGGAAAGGCACGACAATTAACCACGTCCTTAGGATGCACGTTGGCCCAGCCGCGTCGGGTGCGACCGTTTTGGCAGACAAGGCGACCGTTGAACGAATAATAGATCAACATCGCAAGCTGCTCGCAATTGAGATGGAAACGTACGGAGTATATGCCGCTGCCCAGGAAGCACCTCTCCCGCAACCGAAGGCATTCTCAATTAAATCGATTTGCGATTATGCGGACGAGAATAAGAGTGATAGCCACCAGGCATATGCGTCATATACAAGCGCCCAGGCTCTCAAGGTGTTTGCCGAGCAATACATCTAGAGAGGAATATAAGCTCCGACCTCCAGTTGAACGAGATCAGGCCGACACGATTCGGCGGCGTCATCCGAAGTGGATCGGCACCTATCTAACTATCGGCGCGACCCTGTGGCATTCATCATTTTGTCACTCCGACTAGCCCAGCCAGCGCCTCCCAGTGCCGTGGATGCGGGACGCGTTTGCCCGACTGGATATCCGAGGAATACGGCTCACTGATCCCAAGTGCGGAACGCACTCTTGATTTTGCGACGCGCGAGAGAGCAGGCAGCACTTGTCTGGCGTATACGTCACGAGTTAGCCACGTGGGGAGGTCCGAAGGCCTCCAATCTTGGATAGCCTGCTTGTGCCGTCGCATGGTGGCTGCCCGCTTTTCGAGATGCTCTGGGCCTTGCGCGCTGATGCGTCCAGCCTTGAAGTTCTGGCGTGTTTCAGTGACGGCACAGTCCGAGCAAAAGCGCGTACCGCGCCGACGTTGCATTCCACAACCACGACAGATGGAGTCTGGCTTCGGGACTTCGACTAATGGAAGAGGCGGCTGGCCTTTCGCTTCGCGCCGGTGCTGCTGTGTCAACCGTGTCGAAAGCCTACGGCGAGCCGTCGATTGATTTGTCCTGCCCCAAAGCGTACGGGCTACATATTCCGCCCATGGTGCCACGAGCTTTCCCCATACCGGTGCAGTTTCACTCAGCTTGGCGCACAGATGAGACATGAGCCGACAGTTTCCTGTCGTCGTCTCGAAGAAATCAGCCCGCCGCAAGGGTTCCTGCATGATCCAACTAAGCAACCATTCCTCCACTTGCGGGCGCACGGGTTCGAGAACGTCCAGGGCAAGAGAATCCCGGTTGGGAGTGTCAGTGTGCAGACCCAGTCCCAGTCCCGGATCGAGACCCAGAAGCGACAGCGCTAACCTGGTCTCCGATTCAAGCAAAGCGAAGCAGTAGTTCAGAATGGCATGAACTGGCGTGATGGCTAGGCGAGGTCCGCCCGATAGCGGGGAATGCCTGTTCCCGACCGTGCGCCACTGGTTTGGGATTCGGCGCACATCTGCTTTTGGCCAGAGCACCGGGATATTTCGCCACGCCCCGAAGTACGCAGCTGCCGCCCGCGCTTCGAGGTTGCGGATTACTTCAGCGGTGTCCGCCCCTGGCAACCTCTCCCGAAGAGTCGCGATTGCGTGTGCTGTGGGAAAATCGTTCAACCGCTCTCGTGCTAACCGCTCCTGACCTTCGAGCTTGGCGTCAATCAGAGTGCGGGAAATTTCCAGTCCTACACCGTTGCCCAACGCGAGAGCCTGAGATCGGCGCAACCGAGCATCGCTAGGGGCGGTCGGCCCGGTGACGAGCAAGACTCTACCGGTGCGGTTCAGCATCGAGAACGACACGCCTACATCTGCCAACCACTTCAACGCGCCTAAAGTAGCGAACCCGTCCTCGGAAATGCAGACGAGACGCTTTAGTCCGTGACCAATACGGGCGAGCCTGATCTTCCGACGCTCCGGCCCGGTTCCATCCTCGATTTCGAGATGGCCGGACTGCATCCGCACTTTGATTCCAAAGCCGGTGAGGGTGAGAACTCCGCTCTTGCCAATGGCGAATTTGCGGTGGACGTTTTGTTGCGGTAGGGTGCCTGAAGCTGGCATTGGAGCTGTTTCCTCCGTGTCAGTTAGGGCTTGTCGGCTGCTTCCAACAATCGGCAGGCCCGCTTTCTTTTGAAATCTAACTTGTACGTTGTGACTTGTATTTTCGTCGTATCCGCTGGCGCACAGGTTTGGCGTACCGTGACGCTTCCATACTTTCCTCAGGTCTAAGAGAACCAACCAAATTGATTGCTGTTCGCGTAGTTACGCCGAAAAGAGCTCCCGCGAGAGCACGAGACAAAAACCAGAATTGCTTTAGTCCAGTTGACGGACGGGTTGAAACATCGCAGCGCGGAAAACGGGGATCGCGCAAGGCCGCCAAGTACTGCTCTGCATACTGGGACAAATAATTGGGAAGTGGACTTCCCGGAGGGATCGGCCAGGCTGGTACTTCTACTTCCTTCTGCACTCCGGGTTGAACTTGGACGATCCTGGTCATAACTGCACCTTTGCAGACTTCCCGTAGCCGGTCCGGAGTGGTCGCCGGGTTCAGCAATTCCTTCATGACTTCCGGTTCACCCGGAATTCTTATCTGCTTCATGGCTTCCTCTTTAGCCGTGATCGGCCAAAGCCACGAAGTCGACGACAGCTGGTCCTCCAATTCGCGGCAACGTTCCTGTTTTCTGGCTTGGGTCAGAATGCCAGCGTCAATCTCCTCTTCCGCCTTCTTGGTTGCCTCGGCAGTGATGCTTAAGGCGTTGAGCTCACTCATCGATTGTTGAAACTTTACGGTATCGAGTACCCAGCGATGACGGCCCTCTGAGAGGCGCCGAAAATCCCAGTAGAACTGATGGGCGAAGGTGTACATCGTTCCAGGATCGGCTCTTCTCTTTTTTCCCGCTGCCATAATTAAAGGGCAAAAACTAATTACTGATTCTTGACGATGTTCTGCATATGGCTTTAGAAACAGGGATAAGTATGCGCCCTGCCGCTAGTCCGTGCAAGGGCAATAAATGGGAGGCGCCAAAATGCACCGAGATGAAACTGTGCTCGCAGTCGGGATGGTTGAGGCGGCGCGACGGTTGGGATTGTCAACCCGGACTGTCGCAACCCTCGTATCACGCCATGAGCTTCCGAGCCGAAAGGTTGGCCGCCGGAGAATCATCCCGGTTATGGCCTTGGAGGCTTTTGTCAGGAGTGACCACGAGGAACGAACCAGCACGGAGTGAGCCATGCCTTCAAAACGAAGGCCCCAGGCTCGCCGCTCAAAGCAACCCAGGGCCACACACAATAGATCGACTGGTATCAATATGGCACGTGAACGCAAGGATAGTAGACCTTCTGACCGCGCATTCGAGGCGAAAAAGCGCGGCTTTGATGCCGTCGCGAGAATGCGGCGCGATGGCCTTTCGCTTGCCGCTGCTTCACGTGAAGCGGGGACAACGTCCGCCACGATACGAAAGTACCTGCCCGCCGCACTTCGCCGGTCCAAGACGGGCCGCTGGGGCGCGACCATGTCTGATCGTTACATTCGCCTGCTTTCTTTGCCCGGTGCACATGGACCGGTCACGGTACGCGCACATGGGTCTGAGGAAGCCCGCTTCGCCTCAGCTTATCTTGCCAGCCTGACGCGCTGGGCGCGAACCGAAAGGGCTTCGGAGTTAGCCGCATTTCACGGGAAAAGGATTGGTGATTTTGAACTCATAACTGCCGCCCGGACCTTGCGGCCTTTGCGTGACGCCGGGCTGCTGCAACTGGACAGCCTTTACGCGGCTCTGAAGGCCGCCGTATGAAAAATGTCCATCCACTCAGGGCAGCGCGGCGCAGAGCCCAACGACTCAATAAGCTCGGATGCGAACACCCTTTGTGCCTCTTTTGCCTGTGTTCGGAGCCAATGCTGCTGCGACCAGTCACCAGGCGTTTTCTCGAAGAACACCACATATTTGGCGTGGCGAATGATCCTGAGCTTACGTTGGCCTTGTGTTTTACCTGCCATGCCCTAATCACGGAGGGTTTGATTCAGGCGGGAGTGACAATGACGAGAGAATCGGACCCTAGGAAATTTGCCATCAACATCTTTCGAGCCCTCGCGGTCCACAATCATGCGTTGAGCGAAGCATTGTGGAGATGCGCAGACTTGTTAAACAGGAACGACGAGAATTCAATGACCGTTCGAATGTACGACGGAACCTCGGACATCGTTGGATTCATTCTCAAACGGGCGTGGCCCGTCTGGAAAGCTCATCGGGGCAAGGTGCCCGATGCCGCACTGCGGAAACTGGAAAAAGACGGCGATTGGCCTCGCGGATGTGCAAGGGGGGCAATGCAACGGATCAGCAGCGATGAGAAGTTGAGATACCAACTTGAGAAGTGGCGTCAACATCAATGAGTGAAGACAAGCGTCAGGCGGAAGGCACGTTAATTAAGGACGTGTTCTTTCGCAGTCACGTGGTTGAACTGAACACGAAAGAACCACTCGTCAGCGACTACAGAGAACCTGTGTGGCCCGAATACGCGCTTATTTTTGACACTGAAACCACGCTCGACCCTCAGGGCCAATCGCTCTTATTCGGGTTCTACCGTGTCTGCCGGTTGGAAGGCAATGACTATCACTGCATCGAAGAAGGCATTTTGCACACCGACGATCTGTCGTCCACCCAGTTGGAGGTGATCACGCGCTACGTCCGTGCTTCGCGGTCGGAGGTGGTAAGCAGCGACTACGACGAACAAATTCACGTCTACAACCGTTCGGCATTCGTCGAGCGAATGCTTTTTGACGCGATCAAAACCAAATCCCTCATAATCGCGTTTAACGCACCATGGGACATGTCGCGGTTAGCGGTGGGCCACAGGGTGTCCCGCAACCGTGGCTGGACGTTGATTTTGTCCCAGCGTCTTTCCCGCAAAACCGGCGAACTGGAACCCAACCCGGAACGACCATGCATGAGAGTGACATCGAAGGATTCGAAATCGGCATTCTTCAGCCTGACCAAACCAGTCCGTCCCGAAGAATGGCCCACATATAAGGTGGGCAGCAAAACTCGCATCGTGTGCCGCGTTCTGGATTTGCACACCTTGGGGTGGGCATTGTTCAACGAACAACACTCTTTGAAGAGTATCTGTGAAGCGCTGCATACCGAGAATCAAAAACTTGACCACGAACCCACCGGAACGGTGACCAGCGAAGAATTGGATTACTGCCGCCAGGATGTGCGATGCACGGTGGATGCTCTGAACTCGCTAAAAGATGAATTCGACAGGCATCCGGTTAACAAGCATTGCATTGAATTGTACCCAGACAAAGCCGTTTCTCCGGCGAGCGTCGGCAAAGCCTATCTCCGTGCAATGGGCATAACACCGCCAAAAGACAAATTTGTCGTGCCAGACTACATCCACGGCGTTGCGTCGCAAGCATATTTCGGAGGCCGCGCAGAATGCAGAATACGCAATACACCGCTACCGATTGTGTTAACAGACTTCTCCAGCCAGTACCCCACGATAAACTCCCTACTTGGAAATCCAGACGTTCTGATCGCCGAAAGATTGTCGTTTGAGGACACCACCGACGAAGTTCGGGATTTTGTAGCACAAATCACGTTGGATGATTGCTTCAACCAGAAACACTGGAAGAAAATGAAGTTCTTCGCCCGCATCCGTCCCGATAACGATGTCGTTCCAGTCCGTGCTGAATACCATGACGATGGCGTTACGAAAAACATTGGTGTGAACTACTTCACATCCAACGAGGCGATTTGGTTGAGCGGGCCGGACGTGATCGCATCCAAGTTGCTGTCGGGAAAAGTTCCACACATTGAGAAAGCGATCCGCATGGTGCCGCACGGTAAACAGAAAGGATTGCGGCCAACAAACCTGCGCGGAATGGTGGAAGTTGATCCACGCAAGCACGATCTGTTCGCCGTGATGGTTGAACAGAAGGAAGTTAACAAAACGTCCGATGAAGCGCTGTCATATTTCCTGAAGATTTGCGCGAATTCGACCAGCTACGGAATGTTCTTCGAGCTGACACCGCAAAAGCGATTCAATCCGGTGAAGGTGAAAGTGTTCTCCGGCGAGCACAACCACGAACAGTCGGTCACCACCATAGAAAAGCAAGGTGAGTGGTACTTTCCTCCCATCGCCGCTCTCATCACCGGAGGAGCGCATCTTTTTCTGGCTATGCTCGAACGCAGCATCACCGACAAGGGCGGTCATTATGTATTCTGTGACACCGACAGCATGTGCGTTGTGGCTTCCAAACGTGGGGGCTGGGTAAGTTGCCCGGGTGAGCCTCGCGTCAAAGCGCTTTCGTGGAAAGATGTCGAACAGATAACAAACCGTTTCGAATCGCTTAATTGTTATGACCGACGAAAAGTGCCGGGTTCCATCCTGAAAATCGAGCAAGTGAATTTCGAGCGCAATAAACAGATCGAGCTATTCGGCTATGCCATTAGCGCGAAACGATATGTCCTGTACCGCTACGACGTGAACGGCAACATCATTATTGCTGATGCGAAAGCGCACGGGCTCGGATACCTCTACCCGCCAAAGGACGCCGTCAAAGGCGGCCCCCAAAGCGATTGGATATTCGAGGCGTGGCATTGGGTGCTTGAAGGTGAAGTAGCGAGCCCCCACCCCGCACCTGAATGGTGCTCGATTCCAGCCATGATGCGCATGACCGTGAGCACTCCAGCCATTCTCGGAATGCTGAAGGGATTCACCAGACCGTTTAATTTCGTTCATGTGCCGCTGTTGTTCCCGAGTTTGTACCCAGCCGGGAAAGACCCGTCAAACTTCGGTCTAATCATGCCGTTTTCCAAACATCGCGAACGATGGTTGAACACGAAAGCGATTGACACACATGGCGGGAAGAAGTATTCAATCGGGTTGTTGGACCCCAAGGGGCGTACGCGGAGAATCCCAGTCAAGTGCTACGGGAACATCCTCGGTGCGTATCGCGAGCACCCGGAAGCGAAATTCGTCGGTCACGACGGGAAGCCGTGCGACAGCCTCACGCGCGGTGTGCTGTGGAGAAGTCAACTCGTTGCCAACATTCATCGTTACGTTGGAAAGGAAACGTCTCGCCGGTGGGAACAAGGGGACGACATAAGCATGGTGGACTTCCAGTGCAAGGAATATAGCGACGGCAAGGTGGTTGCCAATCCAGAACTGAGAACGCGAATTGTCGAAATCGGAATTCGAAAAACGGCTCGTGCTACGAAAACAGATACCAAAACGATCATGCTGATTAGCCGGGGGGAGCGTATAAAACCCGGTACATTATGGAGAGTGATCGAATTTGTCCGAAGCAGGAGCTTGAAAGGTTGAACTCGAAAAACGTAGGCGCGGGATTCTGCTCGCTGGCCACTCTTCATTAGCGTCCGACGCAGTAATCCGAATTTTCCTCCAGCGGCTCCACAGCCCACGATGTACCTGATTTCGAGTGTGCACTGACAAAGCGGAATCGCTTGGTGACTCGCTGCTGAGGCCACTTCACAAGTGAGAAATCGATCGTCAGGAAAATGTCCGCGCATGCTATATGTGATGGGAGTGCCTTCAAACACTTTACTGTTTCCCCATCTCCGCCTGAGACGAGACGCCCACGCGGCGTCGCGCTGCTCATACTCCCGAGGCCAGAAGAATCGGCAAACACTATTTGGTTGGGATATGCGATGGATTTGATTCCGCAGTAGATCATGTGTTTATCGATATCTTGGCTGCTGTTGTTCACCACACTCAGTAATGATTGATTCAGCTCATCCTCGGGCCCGACATTCAACGACGCCGAAAGATGGTCAAGAGCTTCCTTGGTGGCAATTTCCTGCTCTGTCTTGCGTGGTCGAGGTTTTGAATTTAGATCCAATCCGGGGACGCGTTCAGGTTGATCCCCCCTTATGCCCGTCGAGACGTAGGAACAGTCGTACTGCTTGCCGTTAATATCCTCAAACGTGAGTCTGAACTTTGTTCCTTTTTGCCTCGGCGTCTTGTACTTCACATCCGGCACAACATACATGATGAAGCCAACCGGTGCTGCGTTGTGCTCAATTGGCTTAGCAGCAGTCTTGTCTTCAATTTCGTCATCCCGGTGAAGAATGGGGGGAGCCGCCCCCGCAACCTGATCCTCCTTGTCGCGGTACAGCGTCATGGTCTTAAACGATGGAATTACCGTTACGACTGTCTTATGCACCACCCCGTCGGCTGTCGTTAGTTCAAAAGTCCAGTTTTTCGTGATGCTTGGCGCTCCTTTGTTTTCGATCTTCACAATCAGTGTTACGACAGCTGCGTCCTGAGGGATCGGGTAAGGTTTGTAACTTTCAGATGAAGCCCCGATGTGGGGAGGAATTGGGAACGACGGGACGAATTCTGGTTTATCAACCGCAGGAGGAGGAAGCGGCATCGGTTCTGTCGTCTCTTTTGACAGGACCCGCGCGAGGTGTCTCGTGTGAAACTGGAACAACTGGACGCTGCCCAATATGATGAGTGCCAGGCACACTAGAACTAATACCGGAGCAAGGACCACACCTATTTTTCTTACCGACTTTATAGCCGCATAAACGCGCCGCGGTATGTTGTGAACAGCGAACGGAATTATCCAGCAGCCGAGAACTACAAGAGCACAGAATGGCAACATCAACGTATTTCTATGAAAGAAATCTGGATACTGATCTATGAAAAGGGGCATTCCGACTAAGCCCAGCAAAGTGCCCCCAAGTGGCCAGAGCGCTCCTGACCACCGAGCGAATCTTGATTTCCCCGCAGTTTCCTCCACACCCACCTCCGCATTCAGAATCCGCACTATATCCAGATCGTCGACGCGGATAGGCTACGCTGTCGCCGTACATCTTGGGAAGGTGTTGAAATTGATTGTGAGATGTCCGTCTGAAGAAACCAGCATCGGAAAGGTATTTTGAACGAGCCACTGAGAGCCCGCCGACCCTGAATCGGCCATGCTGCCATTACCCAATTGTCGGTTCCGCTAGTGGTGTCGCCTCACGGTCAGTGAGTGAAATGGAGATTTTGTGACATTTAGACAGTCCTCAGATCACGGCGAGACAAATAGCGACGGATACGTTTCCGCCAGGAACGCCAGAATTCCAGATCGCGGAAGGACTCGGTCAACTAGAAACGAATCGATTCCGCTGGCGGCAAGCCCGAGCAAAGTACCGAATCCCGGAATTAACCCTATTCCAGTAGTTGCGGCCAGTCTTACGGCTTTACCAACTGGGCTGCTTGCTAGAGATGCAAGCTTGCTCCTCATGCCTCCCACCATATTCCGGATCTCCGCGTCGCTCACGTTCTCCAGGGTAGAGAGCCATCCTCGGAAATCGCGACACTCGGCGCTTTCGCGAATATTCATCAGCTTCTCCACATCGACTCTTTGGCCAGGTGTGAAATCAGCTATGTCGACAAGCTCGATCACACGTTTGAATTGTTCTTCGGCAATTTGTGGGTTCAGGGGAGCGATTATGCCAGCAACTTTACCGAAGAGAAGCGGTGCTTCACTTTGTAGAAACCCTGTTATTGCGGAATAAGCCTCCATCTCCGCTAGCCGCTGGTTTAGGTTTGCAACCGCGATCACGGATCGTTGCAACACTAGATGCGTATTTTCAGGAGACAATCCAAAATCTGCAGGGATTGTATTTTTGATATGGAACACGCGATGTTGTGGTTCTTCTACTTTGACTTGCAATTGCGCGTGCGACCAGTCGAAGCTTGGCAACTCTTTCTGGAGTTGGTCGAGAATTCCGGCCTTTAACAACGGTGAGTTTGCTCGCAGATCGGCGTCGATTTGCTGCAAAAGGTCCGCACCAAATGTTTTTTGTGGCCGGACCAGCGAATTCCACACTGCTTCTTCTATGGCGCTGCGTTCATTATTCTTGAGTCCAGAGACGCTCTGCAGGCCTCGCAATTCTCCCCGCAATACGCCTTCTCGATCTGCAGCATCAGCAGTCCCAAACGTAAAATGTTCGGCAGGGACGGATCGAACGCCGTTTCGATGGAAATCGGTGACGACGCAAGTAAACTCACAGCAGAACTTCAATACCCCCGAATTCAGCAACTGCTCGAACCCTGTCTTTCCAAAGGTCCGCACGAGTAACGGAAGTTCGCGCAGGCGAAACGATTTGACGACGACTCTGTCAAACAAAACTAACCGACGAATCAGCACACCAACGTCGACGCTAGCCAGATGGGGACCGGAACGAGTCGCAATTTCGCCAAGGACAGACTGTCGAACGTCCATGTTTCCACCCACGTTTCAATGCGAACCTGAAGGCGATTATATCGTCGCCTTTTGAAAACCAAGTTTTGTAGGGCCGCCGCAGAACAGCAAGACCGCGAATAACTGGCGCAATCATTTCACTCATTGACCCCGCTCGCCGCCCCCGCCCCCGTCGCCCCGCTCCCCCATTCCCCACTCCCCCGCTCGACATTCCGGAGGGTGTAGGAATTTTCCCGCCCTCTATAGCTATCCCCGTCAATGCGGCCGTCGAAACGACTTTCTATGGTGGGGCTTATCCGCGGTTCGTGTTATGATTACCCGCTTTTTGGTTTGTTCAGCCCGCTCGTCTTAGAGCTGTGCGGCTGCTGTCTCGTCATTCCCTCCCTCGACGAAAAATACCGCCGTTTCGCTTTACGCGTCAGAACCACAATTCGCTCAAAACTCGACTCACCCAAAGGAGAACTTTCAATGTCTCGAACCCGCTTCCAGAAAGTCGCACACATCAGCTTTCGAGAAAGAACCGGAAGTCTGCGTGCGCCCTTGCTCTTTCTGATGCTGGTGGCGGCGACGGCCGCAACTTCGTCGGCGCAAACCTTCAAGACGCTTTACAACTTTTGCAGCGTGACCAGCGGTGCAGGGTATTGCCTCGATGGACAGAATCCTTCGTCGAGCCTGGTGCAGGGCGCGAACGGAAACCTCTATGGGACCACGACCAATGGCGGCACCGCCAACGATGGCACGGTGTTTGAAATCACGACGGCCGGTAAACTCACCACGATCTACAATTTTTGTTCGCAAGCATCGTGTGCCGATGGCTACGGTCCGCAAGGGGGATTAGTGCTGGCCACTAACGGAAGCTTCTACGGCGTAACCATCTCGGGCGGGTCCGGCTATGGCACGGTATTCAAGATCACCAGCGCCGGCAAGCTGACTACACTCCACAGTTTCAACAACACAGACGGCGAGTCTCCGACGGCCGGACTCATTCAGGCGACCGACGGAAATTTCTACGGAACCACGAACTCTGGCGGGGCTTACAGCCAGGGCACCGCGTTTGAGATTACCGCGAGCGGGACGTTTACAAGTTTGCATAATTTTTGTGGAGGTTTGTGCCTTGATGGTGCTAGTCCGATGAGCGGGCTGATCCAGGCCGCCGACGGAAATTTCTACGGGACCGCTTACGACGGCGGGGGTCCCAACGACGTCAACGCATGTTCCCCTTATAGCGGGGGTGGGGCCGCCTTCCAACTCACCTCCTCGGGTGCGCTGACCCCGCTGGTGCCCATATTCTGCGAGCCGAACGGGTTCTATCCCAACTCTGCGCCGGTTCAGGCTGCGGACGGAAATCTCTACGGCACAACCGCCGCTGGCGGAGACGGGAGCAACACTGGCAGCGGCACGTTTTATGAGATGACTACCACGGGGTCGCTCACTTGGCTGCACAGCTTCTGCCTGCAGACCGGATGCGCAGACGGTAGCAATCCGCAGGCCCTGATCCTAGGCACGGACGGAAACTTCTACGGAACCACAAAGTTTGGCGGCGCGAACAGCGGCACGGGGACAGTCTTCCAGATCACCTCGACGGGCCAATTGACCACGCTGCATACCTTCACCGGCCCCGACGGAATTAATCCGGTCGGCGCCCTGCTATTAGACACGAGCGGCACGTTCTATGGAACCACCTGGTCAGGGGGCGCGCACGGCGTTGGCACCATCTTCAGCCTCGCGCCGGGAGCGTTCGTCGCGACCATTCCAACGTCTGGCGCGGGGGGAACGAAGGTGACCATTCTGGGAACGAATCTTAAGGGAGCTACAGGCGTCAGCTTCAACGGAACTGCGGTCACGTCTATGGTCGTTTCCGGTTCGGAAATTACCACGACCGTGCCGACCGGGGCGACCAGCGGCACAGTGACGGTGACGATCCCGGGCGGCACAACGCTCAAGAGTAAAGTTGCATTCCAGGTGCCTTAAGGAGATTTAAGTGGGCGGGAACTGACCTTGAGAAACACATGGTCCTTGCCTGGATGACCTAACTCGGAGTGGCCTATATTGCGCGGAGGACCGCGCTACGCAAAACAAAACGCCCCGGCTTTCGCCAGGGCGTTTTGCTTTGAAACCGGCAGCAGTCTAGAACAAGTTCCACAGGAACTGGTTGTAGACCTCGTGGTGGAACTGGACTTCCGGCGCTTTCACGAAAGTTCCGAGGGCGCGGGCGCAGCGGTCGGCGGCGGCCTGTTTCAGGTCGGCGTATCGGCCTTTGACATCTTCGCCGAGCAGGGTGGTGGTCCATTCGGCGGTGCGGAAGTTTGAGAGCGCGTCGTAGATGTTGTCGGGCAGGTAGCGTTCGGCCTGGCGCAGGTTTTTGATTTTCGAGGTCTGGCCGTCGAGGCCGGTCTTGAAGATCGAGTGCATCACAAGATAGGGATTCGCGTCGGGGGCGACGGAGCGGACTTCGACGCGCATGCTCTTTTCGTTGCCGATGGGGATGCGAATCATCGAGCCGCGATCGACTGCAGATGCTTTGATCTGGTTGGGCGCCTCGAAGTGCGGGTCTAGGCGGCGATAGGCGTTCACGCTGGCGTTGAGCAGCAGGCAAATGTCGTTGCCGTGGGTGAGGATGCGGTCGACGAAGGCCCAGCCCATCTTGCTGAGTTTTTCTTCGCCTTTCGCGTCCCAGAATAAATTCTTGCCGTTTTCGCTGATCGAAACGTTGGTGTGCATGCCGCTGCCGTTCACGCCCACGACCGGTTTGGGAAGGAAGGACGCGGTTAATCCCATGTGGGTGGCGACCTGGCGGCAGATCAGCTTGTAGAGCTGGATCTGGTCGGCGGCGGCCACGACTTCACCGTAGCCGTAGTTGATTTCAAACTGTGAAGGCGCGACTTCGGGATGGTCTTTTTCGTTTTGGAAGCCCATGGAGCGCTGTACTTCGGCGCTGGTGTCGATGAAGGTGCGCAGCGGATCGCCGGGCAGCGAGTGATAGTAGCCGCCGGTGTTGACGTATTCGAACTTGCCTCCGGCTTCGTGATAGTGGCGCTCGGCGTCGGGGCCCTTGAACAGGAAGCCTTCAATTTCGTTGGCGGCGTTGAGGGTGTAGCCCTTCTTTTTGTGGAGTTCGTCGGCGTAACTCTTGAGCACGCCGCGAATGTCGCCGGCGTAGGGTGTTCCGCCCTTGTCGATGACTTCGCCGAATACCAGCACTTTGCCGGAGCCGAAAACGTCGGCGGGCGCCCAGTAGAACGCGCCCCAGTCGATGCCTAGGCGGAGATCGCTTTCGCGCTGCGCGGTGAAGCCGCGGATCGAGGAGCCGTCGAAGGTAAGGTTATCGTAGCTCTTGAGCAGGAACTTTTTGTCGTAGTCGAGCATGTGCAGCCGGCCTTCGAGATCGCTGAAGAGCACGGTGACGGCCTTGATGCGCTTCTCGTCGGTTAGATACTTGAGGCGATCCTCCTGAACCTGGTGAGCTGCCACACGCTTCCTGCGCTGTTCTTTGGCGGCGAGGTTCAGGTCTTCCAGTTCATCGTATGAGAGTGCCAGGAAATTACGGAGTTCGGTGGACATGGATGTCGTTCGGTCTCCTTCGACCTAGAAGCTATATGATTTAGGCAAATTCTTGAGCGAAACCGCAACACGGAGTGATCGCGGCCTGCAACGGGGAAGAATAGCGCGTGGGCCGGACAGTCGCCAATCGAAAAAGCTGATGCGCGGCATAAAAGAGATTTATTCGAGCGGGGTTGAACGGGGTCGAATTTTTCCGGGGCGAGAGTTGCGCTTTGAGAGCCGTGATGTTGCGCTGGGGATCATTTTGCCGGCGCGGCGGGCGCGGGGCGCGAGCCGCTGGTCATTTCGTGGGCCCAGCGCATGGCCTGATTCGAGGCATCGGCTACGAATGACAGGGAGACGTTGAGTTGCTTGCCGAGGCGTGTGACCAGTCCCCAGTCGCCCTCCTCGCGCGCCACCATGAGGTCGTAAATCGGAGAAAGGGGAGTTTTCTTGCCCGATTTCGCAGCCAGCAACTGGGCCTTGACGTTGGCGTCGAGCGCCAATTCGTCAACGACCATTCCGATTGGGACAGCCAGGATGGCGTCGATTAGAGACAGCATGCCCATTAGGAAGAGGTCCGAACTGCCGTGGTCTACTTTGGGAGCGATCAGCTCGCAGAAGCGGGCGCGCACCAGGGACGACAGAACCAGGTCGGAGGTCTTCTCCTGGCCCATGACCAGGGTGGTTGCCATCCGGATCCAGCGGACGGCTTCGCGTTCTCCGAGCATGGTCAGGGCGTTCCGAACCGACAGGATTGGCGACGACAAGCCCAGCACGGGAGAGTTCAAATAGCGCAGCAACTGGTAGCAGAGCGAAGGTTCGTGTTTGATGAGAGCTTCGATCTCGGCAAAATCTATTTTGGGTTTTGAGACCGCAGCCAACAGGTTGACGTAGGTTACTTGATTGGCGGGAATCCGCCGGGTTTGCATGTTTTCTGGATGGCGGAAAAAATATCCCTGGAACCGGGTGAAGCCATCTTTTTTTGCGGTTAGAAACTGGATTCGCGATTCCACCTTTTGCGCGACCATGCGACATTCCTCGCGGCTATAGCGATGGACCAGGGCCGCGCAGGCCTCAGTTGGCACCTTGGTGATATCGACCTTGATGAAGCGGGTGTAGGGAATGAGAAGTTCCCGGTTGTCGTTGGGAACGAAATTGTCGAGAGCGATCGAATATCCTGCCTTTTCTAGCTTGGCGCAGGCCAAGATGACATCTTTGTCGACGGGGACGGTTTCCTGAATTTCGATGACGACGTCGTTGGGAGGCAGGAGCGCGAAGTAGTCCGACAGCAACATGTGATGGCTGCAATTGATGAAAGCCAGCCGCCCGTCGCACAAGACGCCGAGGCCTACGAAATTCAGCATATCAATGGCGGCAGAAGTCGCGTTTTCGAGGTCGGCGGCAGAAAATTTCCGTTGTTCCCGGTCTTCGCGGAAGAACAGTTCGTAACCGACCACGAGTTCTTCGGAGGTCAGAATCGGCTGGCGGGCGATACAGGCACTGGGCTTTTCGGGGGCGACGGCTGGGGCTGTGTTGGCCATGGGCTTTTCACAGTGTTTATCGGCAGGCTTGCGGGCAGACTTTAGTGGCGCAGTCCAAGGCAGCGGGCATCCGCAACGGCGTGGCTTTGCCGTCGCTTAGTTGATCTTCTTAACGTGAATTTCCTGTCCATCGGAACGGTGATAGGTGTAGCCCGTCACATGGCCTTGAGCGTCACGGACAAAGGTCACGCTTCCAATGTCATCCTTGACGAAGAAGGTATCGGAACTCAAAGGCAGATACTCATCCTCATCTTTGGGGAACTGCGACCATAACTTTCCGTCCTTCACAGAGATGGTCTCGACTTCGTCGAGAGGACGCCACTGATATTGGCCGACGTAGTCTTTATAGGTGCTGGTATCGACGGCGACCGGCTTGTGGAAATTTACTGGCAGCAGGCCCCATTGTCTCGCAACCAAGAGCCAGCGACCGTTTCGCTTAACGTAAGTCTCGGTTTGACGCTCTTCGCTGATGATGTCGTCATCGGTAAACTGTTCGTGTCCGGTGAGTCGAAAGTTGATCACCGCTGTATTGCCGTAGACGTGGATCAGGTAGTCACGCGGATTCACCGAGCGGTCGTACTCGGAGGGCAACTTGCCCTCGTGTTCAATGAACTGGGCCTTGGTCTGCAGAGTTCCTTCATCGGTACTGAAGATGCAATCGTCGGCGACGTAGCGGGACCACGCCGCCATATCCCGGCGCAGAGCAGTCTCTCTCAGTGCTATGCGGACTTTGAGTACCTCCTGCTGGGCGGGCGAGAGCTTAGGCTGGTCTTGGGCACAGAGCGTGCTGCCCAAAAGGCAGGCTGTCACGAAAAGGCAGGGGATGGAACGCATGTGGTCCTCCACAAAAAGCTGCAGATGCGCTAGGGTCGGCGGCCAAAATTCTCTCCGAAAGAAGCGGTGAGTCGAAGCTAGTTCACTCCGAAGCCCTGACCGGGCATCAAACGCAGAATTAGGCCAAGGGCAGTTAGCACGGCGATGAAATAAATAGTCGTGGCGCGGCTAGGATGCGCCGGGAGATCTTTGGCAAAAAATGCAGCGTAAACTGCGCCGGCTGCGACTACGAAGAAGACGCCCTGGCTGAGCACGAGCCACAGCGCCAGACATGCTGTAAGTAAGATGATGCGCTCCGTCTTGCTGAGTGCCAGCGCGGCCTGACCGCCATCAAGCACCCACACCGGAGTGAGATTAAGAATATTGAGGACGGCACCGGCGCGGGCCAGCGCGGCCCACAGGGGAAGTCCGGTATGCCACCAGAGGACTGCGCACCCGACGGCCGCGAGAAATCCGGCGAGCGGCCCGGCCAAGCTCACGGCCGCGCGGGTCTCGAGCGAAACGCCCAACGCCTGCCAGCGGACATAGGCCCCGAGGCCGGGCAAAAATACGGGCATATCTGCGGGCAAGCCGCGGCGTCTGACGTCGATGTAATGGCCCATCTCGTGGATGAGGATCAGGACCGCGAAGCCGATGCCAAATTTCGCGCCAAACAGCGCCCAATAAACTCCGAAGAACGCAAAGAAGCTGAGCAGAAATTTTAGCTTGAAGATCGCGGTCAACAGGAATTTGCCCTTCGCCAGCAGAACGGCGACGGGACCGACTGGGCCGAGGCGCTGCGCCCATTTGTTTTCGCCGGGCGGAGGCGGGGCGGGCTGAATGCGTTGGGCGAGGGCGTCTAGAGAGCGAGCGTGATGGACAATCCACTCGGCTTGCCGGGAATTCGGCGGGAGCAATGGAAGGCCCATCAACCAGCGCTCGCGTGCCTGGCGGGGGTCGCCCTTGGCTTCGAGGGCCTTGGCTTCCGCGGCCAGTTTGTCGAGTTGTTCAGAATGCACTAGAGCGTGACACTGATCGCACACGAGGATTCCAGGCGCGAGTTCGTGAGAGCAGCGCCGGCAATTGCGAATCAGTTCGGGCGTGGTGGTCGACACGATTTCGGAACAGGCTGGGCTAATTCTACGCGAGAGGCAGTCAGTTTGCTTCGGCGTTCCGGGAGATCAGCGCGGTCTTGGCGGGGAATTCTCGAACGGTCCGAAGATTTGCAACGGTTTGCCGGAAGTCATCTTCCAGGCGAATTGCATGCCGACGAAGAGGATCACGAGGCCGATCAACGCGCCCAATGGATTTCCCGCGAACTCAAGAAACGGGGAAGCCAAGCCGAGCAACGCCAATGTTCCGAGCGCCGCCAATCGAGAGGGTCGCTGCGGCCGCGGGCCATCGAGGTCATCTTGCGGATCAGACTGCGAGTTGGCTGCAGGCTTCGCCGCCTGCTTTTGAGGGCTGTGCCGATGTTCGCCGGCGTAGTGAATCCAGACGGGAATAGCTGCGGTCGAGACTGCGGCGTAGGTGAGTAGAACGGCGGCAATCTGATAACGCCTTCCGCCCACACCATTTGATCCGGTGATCATGGCCTTCCCCACCAACCATCCGACGGCCAGTGCGGCGTAACCGATCACGATGCCGGTGACAATGGCGAATGTTGCGTAGAGGATCATGCCTAGGATCGCGGCGCCGATGCCGAACACGATGGCGCGCACGTAGACGGCGTGGGTGTCTTTGGCCAATTCGCCGCGCATTTTCTCTGCGCACCCGGAACATGCCATAGCGTTGTTGGCGCGATAATAGTTTCCCGCGATTGGCTGGTGGCAGAACTGGCAGTGATCTGCTCCCGGAGATCCCACATATTCGGCGGTGCCGAATTGCGGGGTGGGATTACTGAAGTCCGTCATGGCCCGGAACGATAGCACAGAAAACTGCGCCGGAGTAGCGGAAATGGCTGGAAAACGCGATTACTGGCGGTGGGCTGAGGCACCGGCGGCTAGTTCACGCAGGGTGGTGAGGAAGCCGGCAGCGGTGCGGGGATCGTAGAGGGCGTCGAGGGCGATGGTGGCCGAGAACTGCGGAGACTCGGGGCGGAAGCTAACCTGCAGCACGTCCTGCTGGCGGACGGTCATCAGGGTGTTCAGTTCGGGAGTGGAATCCTGTTTCCAGTGCGTGCGGGTGGTGAGGATGACCGGGCCGGGTTCGTAGACATCCCACTCGCGCTCGTCGCGGCGGCGGTTGGTGACCCCGCGGCTGTGAGCGCACCAGCGATGGCGCACCACCTCCAGATGGAAGCTGGGTGAACCGCCCAGGTCGGCCTCAAAAGTCAATGTCTCTTTCTGCTTGTGATAGCAGCTCAGCAGCCACTGGATGGGCGTGGCGCGCGGACGGAACTTCATGGTCACGTGGGCGTTTTCGAAGCTGCGGGAAGGGAATTGCAGCCGGGCGTGCAGGCGGTAGCTGCTGAGCCAGCGGGAGTCTAGGATGCGACCCTTGCCGGCGCAGGCTGACTGCACCCAGCTTAACGCTTCGGTACCTTTGCGGCGGTTGTAGGCGGAAAAAAGGAAGTACCAGACCGCCAGGACCGCGACCGCGCCGATTGCTAGAAGGCCTGCCACCGCGTCTTCCCCATTTGCTCTATGCTTCTGATGCTGATGGTACGTCCGAAGTTGCGGTCGGGGCAAGGGGACAATTGTCTCCGATGGAGAATTTTTTCCGGAAATGATTCGTGGGTCTGTGGAAAAAATGGCCCGCGTCCTGGAGCCAGACATATTCGGCGCATTCGGGCGGGCTTGGCCCAGTTTCGCCCGCTACAATGTCGGCATGGCCATCGTAATCCGCGAGTACCAGCCTGAAGATTTCCTGAGCCTCTGGCGCATGGATCAGGAATGCTTTGCCCCGGGAATCGCGTATTCAAAGCAGGAACTCAAGGCCTATATTCACGATCGAGGGGCGTTTACTCTGGTTGCGGAAGATGTGACGAAGAAGGCAATCAAGGCTGCCGGATTCACCGTGGTGCATGGTGGCGCCACCGGACACGTCATTACCATTGACGTGATTGCGGCGGCGCGGCGCTCGGGCGTTGGCTCGTTGATGTTGAAGGCGGCGGAAGAACGCCTGCGAGCTGAGGGATCGCGCGCCGTTGGCTTGGAAACCGCAGTCGATAACCTGGACGCATTGTCGTTTTACAAGAGGTACGGATACAGCGTGATCCGGACCTGGCCACGCTACTATTCGAATGGGGTGGACGCGTTGGTGCTGCGGAAGGATCTGGCGAGCCCCCCGTAGGACCTCCCGCGAGCTCGAAGCCGCCTCACAATCGGAAGCAAATCCCGTGCGACTACAGTTAACCGGCGTATTCATGCTGAGCGGACGAAATTAGGAGGCCGAGTGGGTCATAAGATCGCAATCGCATTCCTGCTGGCATTGGTCACGTGCGCAACCGCCCAGATTGCATCTCGGAAGAAGGACGAAGTCGTTCCGGCCGAGCGCAGTTGCGACCTTACCGAGAATGACTACGCGGTATATACGGCCCTTCTGGAGGGTCTCGGCAGACCGGAAGATCCGGAAGAGGCTTGGCGGGGGAAAGAGTCCCTTGTCGTGGACAAAACCGCCGATACGAGGCGGATCGACGCTGAGCGGGGCGGTTGGGGCTTTCGCTCTAGCTCGAAGGAGAGCCCAAGCGCAGAAGCAGTTGCCGATTTTAAGGCAAAGAGAGGCGACCGCTGCCCTGTGAAATCAGGATTCGGCGACCCGAGCACCTATTCAATGATCCCCGCAGACGAAATAGATCGGTACTTCGCGAGAAGCGAAGACGAAAAGCGGAGAGGGGATGGTTGGAAGGGTTTCTACGAGAATCATCCAAATGCGGCTGGGTTCTGGCAATTCTCACAGCCCGCCTATAATTCAGCAGGAGACGAAGCGATCGTTTACGTCAGCCACTCATGTGGCGGCCTGTGCGGAACCGGCCATTTGTATCTGCTGAGCAGACGGAGCGGTGTTTGGAAGACGACGAACCGGCTGATGTTGTGGATTTCGTAGAGGCCGTACACACGCGGTTGTCCGCGCCGAACTGATTTGATCTCTTTCTCTCTTCCAGATAACTTGCTACCTGATGAAAGTTGCCATTCAGGGGGAACTCGGTTCGTTCAGCCACGAGGCGGCCGAGAAGATGCTGGCGCGGTGCGCGGTGGTGCCTTGTGCGCGATCGGTCGAGGTATTTGATCGGGTAGAGCGCGAGTTGGTGGATGGGGCGGTGATTCCGATCGAGAACACGCTCGCCGGAACTGTGGCGGAACATGCCGATCTCATGGTGACCCGCGATGTTTTCATTCAGGGCGAATATCTGCTGCGGATCGTGCACAACGTCATCGCCATGCCTGGCGTTCGGCTGGATGCGTTGCGGCGGGTGCTGTCGCATCCAGTGGCGCTCGACCAGTGTCGCGATTTTTTTCGAAGCCATCCGAAGATTGAGGCGGTGCCGTTTTACGATACGGCGGGCAGCGTGAAGCACGTGATCGCGGAAAAATTGCTGGATGCTGCTGGGATCGCTGGAAAGCAGGCCGCGCGCGAATACTCCGGGAAGATTGTTCAGTCGAGCGTGGAAGATGATAAGAGCAATTTCACGCGCTTCTTTTTTATTCGCAAACTTGGGCGGGCTGGACTCCGCGAAGCAGGCCGATCCGCTAGAAAGAAACCGGCTAGCGCGGATTATCACCGGCTCATTCCGCGGGGCGCGAACAAGACTTCCATCGTGTTCAAGGTGAAGAACGTGCCGGGCGCGCTGTTCAAGTCGCTCAGCGTGTTTGCTCTGCGGGATATCAGCTTAAGCAAGATTGAGTCGCGGCCTATGCGGGGACGGCCATGGGAGTATGTGTTCTATGTCGACTTTTTGCGCGGGGACGACGAGCCTGCGCGCAACGCCCTGCGCCATTTGGGCGAGGTGGCGGAGTTTGTGAAGGTGCTGGGAGTGTATCCGGCGGCCTGAACGACGCTGCGGCGGCTTTCGGACGACAGAATGTGCCGAGTCCCAATTTAGGGCTTGGCAAGAATGGTCCGTCGGCGTTAGCCTCTGCACCTTAGGCACATTCCATACGAGCTGTAAGGGAATAGAATTCAAGCTCTTGCGGGAATCCTTCCGGGGGCTCCTGAAACCTTTCCTGCAGGTGTATCATCTAAACTTGAGCGAGTTACACTCAAGGAGACCTATGAGTCAGCAGACGCCAGTCGAGCGCACTCCTAAACATAAGGAAACAAAGGAAGCGAAGGAAGCCAACGAGCCGAAGGCGCTTCCGGTGCTTCCCGTTCGGGACACCGTTTTATTTCCTCATGCGGTTTTGCCCCTCACCGTGGGCCGGGAGAGCTCGGTTCAACTAATCAATTCTCTTGGGGAGGACAAGACCATCATCGTGGTGGCCCAGCGCGAAGCGCGGGTGGATTCCCCACAACCCAGCGACCTTTATACGGTTGGAACCTCTGCCGTGGTGCACAAAGTCGTAAAGATGCCCAACCAGAGCCTGTTCGTGTTTGCCGAGGGCCTGGAGCGAATCAAACTGGGCGAGTTCACGCAGTTAGCGCCGTTCATGAGCGCGCATTATTCCGTTTTGCCCGAGGGCACTACGCCGGCTGCAACTTCGGAGATCGAAGCACTGCAGCGCAATGTGCTGACGCTGTTCCAGCAGATCGTTGCCGGTTCGCCCACGCTTTCGGATGAACTTTCGACCGTGGCCATGAACATCGATGAGCCCGGACGCCTGGTGGATTTCATTGCTTCGTCGCTGCCGTCGCTTTCGACGCCTGACAAGCAGGACACGCTCGAGACGCTCGATATTCACGTGCGCCTGGAAAAAATTAACCAGCATCTGGCGAAGGAGCTCGAAGTTCAGCAACTGCGCAACAAGATTCAGAGTGAAGTGCAGGACCGCGTGCAGCAGACGCAGCGCGAATATTACCTGCGCGAGCAGATGAAGGCCATTCAGAAGGAACTGGGCGAGCAGGACGAAGGCCAGCGCGATGTCGAAGACCTGAAGAAGAAAATCGACGAAGCTGGAATGCCCGATGAGGTCAAGAAGGAAGCGCTTAAGGAATTGGGCCGGTTGTCGCGCATGTCGCCTATGGCGGCCGATTATTCCCTGACCCGCAACTACGTCGAATGGCTTGCCGTGCTGCCTTGGAACAAGACTTCGGGCCAAGAGATTGAGATTCCGAAGGCGAAAGAGATTTTGGATACGGATCATTATGACCTCGAGAAAGTGAAAGACCGCATTCTCGATTATCTTTCTGTGCGCCGACTGAAGCCGAACATGAAGGGACCGATTCTGTGCTTTGTCGGACCTCCGGGCGTGGGTAAGACTTCGCTCGGAAAGTCGATTGCGCGCGCTCTCGGCCGCAAGTTTGTGCGGCTGTCGCTGGGCGGCGTGCATGATGAAGCGGAAATCCGCGGGCATCGGCGTACTTATATTGGAGCTTTGCCCGGGCAGATTATTCAGGGCATTCGGCGAGCGGAGACGAAAGATCCTGTGTTCATGCTCGACGAAATCGACAAGGTCGGGCGCGATTTCCGGGGCGATCCGGCTTCGGCGCTGCTGGAAGCGCTTGATCCCGAACAGAACTCTACGTTCCGCGACAACTACCTCGACGTGACGTTTGACTTGTCGAAGGTGCTCTTCATCACGACCGCGAACATGCTCGATCCGATTGCTGAGCCCTTGCGCGATCGCATGGAGATTATTGAACTGCAAGGGTACAGCGAGGAAGAAAAAGTTCACATCGCGTTCCGCTACCTGATTCCGCGGCAGATCGAAGAGAACGGAATCACGGCGGAGCAGATTGAGTTTCCGGAAGAGGGCGTGCGCTACACCATTCGCCATTACACGCGGGAGGCGGGCGTGCGCAGTCTGGAACGGACTATCGGAACGATCTGCCGCAAGCAGGCGCGGCGCTTAGCTGAGGGCAAGACTGACAAGCTGATTGTCACCAAGGAAGTGATTCAGGAATTTCTTGGCGGCATCAAGATTCGCAGCGAAGGTGAAATCGCCGAGCGGACGGAACGGCCGGGAGTGGCGGTCGGCCTGGCGTGGACTCCATCGGGCGGCGACGTGCTGTTCGTCGAAGCCAACGCGATGAAGGGCAAGGGCGGGTTCACGATGACCGGGCAGATTGGCCAGGTCATGCAGGAATCCATGCAGGCGGCGCTGACGTGGGTAAGGTCCAATGCGGGCCGGCTGGGGATTGCCGAGGACTTTTTCGCCAGCCACGATATCCACATGCACGTGCCAGCAGGGGCGATTCCGAAAGATGGGCCGTCGGCCGGAGTGACGATGGCTACGACCCTGGTGTCGTTGCTGACCAAAAGGCGCATCACGCCGCTGATGGCCATGACCGGCGAGATCACGTTGAGTGGGAACGTGCTTCCTGTGGGCGGAATCAAAGAAAAAGTGCTCGCCGCGAAACGTGCGGGCGTGACTGATGTGATTCTGCCGGCGGAAAACAAAATGAACGTCGAGGAAGATCTCACGCCGGAACAGCTAGATAACTTCAGGGTTCACTACGTGAAGACGATCGATGAGGCGCTGAGGTTCTCGTTGCCTCAGGTGGAAGATGGTTCTGCCAGTCTGTCGACGGCGATGAAAGAAGCGGCGCACGAGAAGGTGCTGGCGCAAGCCTGAGTCACTTCGAAGCTCATTGGCCAGCCTCGCATGAGGCTGGCCGTTTTTATTGCCGGGAGGGAACGATAACTTACTACCGATCTGGGGGGCGACTCGCGGTAAACTTTAACGCTTATGCGAGTGCGGGTGCTCTTTTTCGGCGTGTTGAAAGACACGGTGGGTAAGTCCAGCGATTCGCTGGAGCTTCCCGACGGAGCATCGGTGCGGGATGTGATCGCGCAGTATGAAGCGCAGATTCCGCAGCTAAAAGAATCGCTGCCGTCGCTGGCCATGGCGGTGAATCAACAGTATGCTGGGCTGGATACGAAGTTGAAGGCCGACGACGAAGTCGCGCTGTTGCCCCCAGTCAGCGGAGGCGCGCCTGACGCAGCGGGTGGGACGCCCGCAGGACAGAATGCGCAACGACAGCGCCAAGCATTGATTGTGCGAGAGGTCATTGAGACGCAGCGAATTGCGGACGGGCTCAAGCGCGGTGGAGATGGGGCCGTGCTCGTTTTTGAGGGCGTGGTTCGTAATCAGACCCGGGCACGGACGACGCTCTATCTCGACTACGAAGCCTACGAAGAGATGGCGCTCGAGCAGATGGAATCGCTGGCTCATCAGGCGCTTCGGCAATTCCAGATTCGCGATGTGGCCATCGTCCACCGGCTGGGGCGACTCGAAATTGGCGAGACCAGCGTGCTGATTGTAGTTTTATCTGCGCACCGCGCCGCGGCTTTTGAGGCCTGCCGGTGGCTGATCGATACCCTCAAGCGCACGGTGCCCATCTGGAAGAAAGAGCATTTCGAGGATGGGGTCGTGTGGGCCGATGGAGAGCCCTTCCCGGTGGAGATTCCGCGCGCAAATTCCTGAGCCCGAGGCAGCCCTGCCCGGGAGTCGGCATCTAAGTCAACGGCGTCTGCCTAAACGTTGCTCTTGGGGCGATTTCTGCCATCCGGTATCGGGCGGGGTCGTCATCGGGCGATCCATCGTCACGAAGCATAATGACCGTCGGTCTGGTCAGCGAACCCGCGCGGGGAACAGGCATGCGAACTTCTCACAGGTATAATTTGAGTACTCGATGAGAAAACCCGCCACGACTCTGCTCGCGATCGGCCTGGTCGTTCTTTCCCTTTCTTGCCACCTAAGAGCGCAGCAGACATCAACTCCTGCGAGCCCGACTCCTGCGACCACGACCGCGCCGACTACTGCGCCACAATCGTCGACTCCGGCATTGGCGACTCAGCAAACGTCGACTCCGCAGTCGTCGAGTTCATCGACCACGGCCCCGCAGACATCTACTCAGCAGGCGTTGACACCGAAAGATTCGGCGCAACAGAGTCAGGCTCACGCCGACCGGCAAGAAGAGCCAACTACCACGCTGCGGGTTGATGTGAACCTGGTCAACGTATTTGTGACCGTCACCGACGCCCGCGGCGCTCCCATCGGGGGGCTGACGAAAGAGAATTTCGTTCTGCTGGAAGACGACCAGCTGCAGAATATTAAGGTCTTCGATAAGGAGTCGGCGCTGCCACTTTCGATTGGCCTGGCCATCGATACGAGCCTGACCACCCATCACGATTTGCCTTTGGAACAGGCTTCGGCCAAGCGCTTTGCACATGCCATCATGCGTCCGATCGACGGACTTTCGGTTTATGGTTTCAATGAAGACGTGCATGAGTTCACGCACGGGTATATTTCCGATCTGAGGCACATCGACGAGAGCATCGATCACATTCGACCCGGCGCTGCCACGGCTCTGTTCGATGCGATATATGTGGTTTCGCGGGCGCTTGACCGTCGCAAGGGACGGAAAGTGATCGTGCTGATTACCGACGGCGGCGACACCTGGAGCAAGATCAGCTATCAGGACGCGGTGCGCGCGGCGGTGGAAGCGGAAGCGATTGTCTACTCGATCATCATTGTCCCGATTGAGAGCAGCGCCGGGCGCGAGACGGGCGGCGAGCATGCCCTGATTCAGCTTTCGGAAGATACGGGCGGGAAATATTATTACGCGACCTCCGCTGCGCAGCTCGACGATGCCTTCCGCAAAATCAGTGACGAACTGCGCACGCAGTATCTGCTGGCTTATTATCCTTCGCAGCGTACATCGTTCTCGGAGTTTCGCCGCATCCAGGTGAAAGTAGCGGGCGCGTCCGAGGCCGCGGGCTATCGAGTGCGCCACCGGGCGGGCTACTACACCGTAAAATCAGAATTTTGAGAGCTGGGCACAAATATCCGGCCGCGATACTCGGCTGGCGCGCGAATTGCTGTAGTCTAGAAGATTCATCTATTTACCTGGCACGAACTTGCGAGTGAGCCGGGACGAAACCAACCGCCAGCGGCGGTGAGAAGGAAAACATAGGAATGTCGACGAAGCTGAACTTGAAGTCCCCCGCGCTCTGCAAGTGGAGTAGAGTGCTGGGCTTGCTCCCGGTTTTTATGATTGCGTGTTTGGCGATCATGCTGTCCTCGGCGCTGTTGATGGCGCAGTCCACGGCTGGAACGGGCAGCATTCTGGGAGTGGTAAGCGATCAAAGTGGAGTGGTGCTTTCCGGCGCCAAAGTTACTGTTACCAATAAGGCTACGGCTGCGGCGATTCATTTGACCACTTCGACCACCGGAATTTATTCCTCGGGCCCGATGCGGCCGGGTGAATACAGTGTGCGCGTCGAGGCGAAGGGGTTTAACACGGTTGAGTTTCCGGTGAGCGCGGAGGTAAGTGTAGTTTCCGGTGGGAACGTGCGAATGGACCCGGGACCGGAGACCAAAGTTGTTCAAGGCGCCCGCGTCGACGTCAACACCGTGCAGGGGTCGGTGCAGAGTGTGATCCCAGCGAGTAAGATCAACGATCTTCCGGTGAATGGGCGTAATTTTCTTGATCTGGCTCAGCTCGAACCGGGAGTGCAGATCCAGGACGGCGGCGTCCTGGAACCAACCAAGAATGGGGCCACGTCGATTTCGCTGCAAGGGCGGTTTGGGCGCGCGGAGCGCATGGAAGTGGATGGCGTGGATATCTCCGATGAAATTTCTGGAACCACCACGCAGAACATTCCCGCGAGCGTGATTCAGCAGTTCAATGTTTCGCAATCATCGCTCGACATCTCGACGGAGCCGACTACTTCCGGGCCGGTGAACGTGGTTACGCGTTCGGGAAATAACGAGCTGCACGGTGGCGCGTTCGGAATTTTTCGCGGAGATCAGGGGGCGGCCAAGCTGCCCGGCATCACGCCTCCAACGTTTCAGCGGGAACAGTTTGGGGCGCGGCTCGGCGGATCGGCGATCAAAGACCAGCTGTTCTGGTTCCTCGATGTCGAGCGCAGCAAACAGGATCTGACAGCGTCTGTGCCTTTCGGCGCGCCCTTTAATACTTTGAACGCCAGGCTGGCCGAGCCTTTCCGCGAATTGCAGGCCGATGCAAAGTTGGACTGGCAGGTGCACGAGAACGCGCATGCGTTTCTACGGTTTAATTTCGATCAGAACAGCGATATTCGCCCTTTCGGATCGGCCAGTTCTACACAGGAATTCAAGAGCACGAGCCACTCGCCATCGTTGACACTGGGCTACGATTTCAGTTCCGGCTCGTACATGCACAGCCTGCGTTTCGAATATTTGCGATCGCGCAGTGGAGTTGCGGACAGCACCAGTGTGATTCCGGCAGGCGTGGATAATCCGATTCCCGGGTTGGGGATCAACATCGAAGCGCCGGTTGCGGGGAGTTGCCGCTTGAGCGGAGGAGGAGCTTACTGCGGCGGGCCCAGCGCTGTGGCGCCGGAGAACGCTGTCCCAATCCGATTATGAAGTTAAGTATGACGGCAGCAGAATGTTCGGGAATCACCTCATCCACTTCGGTGCGACGTTCAACCGTATTCAGGGTGGGGTATCGGCTGCATCTGCGACTTTTCCGCAGGTGGGGACGAGCAGTAGCTGTCTGCCGGGATCGACGCTGATCGGTTGCCTTACCAGCACCGACCCGACTGCGTATCCTGCGGAATTTGTGCAACTGGGCAACGGAATTGGTTTCTCGACGGCGCAGTCTGCATTCGGTTCTTCGGGCGGGCTTGGACCTGATAACCGTTTCGAGGGCTATGTAGGAGATCGTTGGAAGGCCACGAAAAATTTCACGGTGAACTATGGGCTGCACTACCTGCGCGACACCGGCCTCTTCGACAGCAAGCTGGGTCAGACGCCCGCGCTGAGCTTGTGGTCGCCTGGTCTGGGAGATCAGGTGCGTACTCCGAACACCGACTTTGCTCCTGTCGCGGGATTCGCGTGGGACGTGAACGGCGCGGGCAAGACGGTAATCCGCGCCGGCGGCGGACTGTACTACGAAAATTCGCTTTGGAACAATACGGTGCTCGATAGTCCGACGCGCCTCAAGACGGGGAACTTCGCTTACACGCCGGAAGTTTGCAACTCCGGCAATCCGAACGCTTTCAATTGGCCGACGAATCCGGGGATTGTAGGATCTCCGGTTGCTGGTGGGGCGGGAATTGTTGTGGCCGGAACAAATATGGTGCAGCCGACTTTTTGCGGCGGCACGATTTCTTCGGTGGGGAGCGACATTCTGGTGCTGAGCAGCGCGTTCCAGGCGGCTGCGGCCGCGAACGGCACGGGACAGGCGAACGGAAACTACGTAGGGACCACACTCAGCGCTGCGAACGTCAACGGCTTCGACGTGTTCGATCCGAACTATCGCACCCCGCGTTCCTGGCAAGGGAATATTGGCTTCGAGCAGGAGTTGCGACCGGGGGTTGTGTTCAGCGCGAACTACATCCGCAACGTCGGAGAGCATTATCTGATTGCAGTGGACCGGAATCACAGCGGGGCGGCGCGCTCTTTCAACTTGGCCAATGCTCAAGCTGCCCGTGACGCGGCGCAGACGGCCAATGGCTGTCCAATTGGATTCAACCAGGCGGCCTGCATGATCAACAACCTGGGTCAGGCGGGAGCTCAGGCTGCATACTCCAGGGCTGGGCTCGACTCAAACAATGCGATGACCGACGGAGGGCCGTGTCCGACGTGCGCCTTTCCTGGCATTACTCCAATCCCCGGCGTCAACAACACGGGCAACGGATCAGGAAATGGTTCGCTGGGAACCCTCGACACGCTGGAACCAGTGGGCCGATCGTTGTACACCGGCTATCAGTTCAAGCTGGTGGAAACTCTCGCAAACCCGTGGCCGCTGGTGAGGGCGGCTCATTTACAGGTTTCATATTCGTTGTCGAAATTTATCAGCCAGGCGCAGGACCAGGACCTCGTCAACCTCGCCACCGACAATGACAGGCCGCTGCAATTTACGGGACCGAATGCGCTCGACCGCAAGCACCAGGTTTCATTCGGTGGAACCTTTGAGCTGCCGTGGTTTACGCGGGTGAGCATGATGGGACATTTCTACAGCCCGCTGCCGCAGAATCTGCAACTTCCCGAACTCACCAACGGTGGGGAGATTTTTGCCAGCGACTGGCTGGGGTCCGGACTCGGTTCCGGAGCGGGGCCTGAGCCGTTGCCCGGTACACAGATCGGGCAGTTCATGCGCGCTACCGACAACAGCAACTTGCACACAGTCATCAGCAACTACAACGCGCACTTCGCGGGGCAGTTGACGCCGGCCGGGCAATGCCTGGTGGGCAGCCAGTCGTGTCCAGGCTCGGGAACGATCGAGGTGATGACGCTGAGCGATATGAATGCGCTGGGCTGGGTGATGCCGCAGGTAGCACCGCCGCCTCCGAATGCCGTGAATTTTCCCTGGCTGAAGTCGGTGGACATCAGGGCGGCGTGGCCCATCAAGCTCAAACTGCGGGATCAGTCGTTAACGATCGAGCCCAGCGCCAACGTCTTTAATGTATTCAATTTTGCCAACGCGTTCCTGCCGGGTAACCTGCCCACAGCTTCGTTGCTGCCGGGTGGGGCAAACGGGACGCTGGGGCCTAATGTGGTGGGAGGCGTGGCGGGAGCAGGCCTCACTCCGTACCGCAACAGCTTCCAGTCCGGAACCTTTGCCCTTGGTACTCCGCGGCAGTTCGAGTTTGGACTGCGTATTGAATTCTGATCGTTTGCGGTCGATGTAGTTTTTGCGGAAGCCGTGTCGGAAGAAATTCCTGCACGGCTTTTTCTTTGGATGAAATTAGTACTGACGGATGCAGGCGTTTACTTCTGGCTCGGAGCGGTTTGTGTACAATGTGAGCATGCCGCTGCGCGGTCCGCAAGGGAATCCAAAAGTAGTCAAGCACAGCCGAACGCCTCCTCCGGAAGATACTTTCGAGGAGCCGGCTTACCTGAAGGCGCTTGGCGAGAAGCAGAAGGCCGTCTCGCTGAAGCTGATGGACGGTCAGACGGTTACCGGATGGATTGAGTATTACGACAAGAACATGGTGCGCCTGACGCGCGAGGGCGCGCCCAATCTCTTCATCTTCAAGCATGAGATCATGTACATCGCGGAAGATGGTGGAAAGCGGAAGTAGGGCGCGACCTCAGGCTTCTAACCTCCCGAATCATGTCACTTCCCATTCATCCCGAAAGCTTCATTCCCACCATGTCGGCCATTGCCCGTGAGGCTGGGGTTCTGCTCATGCAGTACTTCCATGAGGGAATCAAGATTGAGTACAAGGGCGACGCCGACCTGGTGACGGCGGCGGACCGCGCCTCGGAGAAGCTCATCCGCGAGCGCATAAGCGCGCAGTTCCCGGGGCACGACGTACTCGGCGAAGAACAGGGTCTGAACGATCAGGGCAGCGACTACCGCTGGTACGTCGACCCGCTCGATGGCACGACGAATTTTGCCCACGGATATCCGGTGTTCTGCGTGTCGATGGGCTTGGAACATCGGTCTTTGAAATCGGTATCGACGGCTCCGGCAAAACGACTTGCGGCGGTGGTCTACGATCCTACTCGCGATGAATTATTTTCCGCGGCGCAGGGAAGCGGCGCGCAGTTGAATGGTAAACCGATCCACGTATCGAAGGCGACACTGTTGAAGGAATGCCTGGTGGCGACCGGCTTTCCCAGCCACAAGCGGCATAAGAATCCGAATATTCACTTCTATCACCAGATCACCTTGCGGACTCATGGAGTGCGGCGAGCGGGATCGGCTGCGCTCGATTTATGCAATGTGGCCAGCGGGCGCTTCGACGGTTTCTGGGAGTTTAATCTCAATCCGTGGGACACAGCTGCGGGAGTGCTGATTGTGGAAGAGGCCGGGGGCAAGGTCAGCCGGTTCGACGGATCTGCGTTCAGGATCGACAGCAGCGAGACGCTGGCCTCGAACGGGTTCGTGCACGATGCGCTGGTGCGCGAGTTTGCAGAGATTTTTGCCGGCCGCGGGCTCGATGCCTTGCCGGTGCCGGGCGACTATTCGCGATAGCGGTCTCTCCGTGCTCCTCTCTGGCCTCTGTTGTTCAAGATTCTTTCGAGTGGCAATTCAGCCGAGTACGCCTTACCCGCGCAGCGTTACAATAAATAGGGACCCGCAAAGGTGTTCAGCGGTTGTCCCCTATTTCTGATTCCGCAGGTCAATGTGATCGATTCTCTCCTTGAACGCAAGATTGAAAAGCGCCCAGACCAAGTCCGGCTGCAGGGACGCATTCTTTTTCTCACCGAAGATCCGGAGTTGATCCGGCGGCAGTTGGCGGGCGAGGACCTGCCCTGGGACTCTGCGAATCCGGCCAACAATCCGAAATTGCGCGATGACATTTCAACCGACGAGATCACTCCGGCGCATTACTGTTTTTATTTTGACGAGACGCTGGGGGAGATCCCTTATCTCGGACTGAAATGCGGTGACGCTACGCCGATCGGCCGCGGCGACGTGAAGCGCGGCGGGTTCGTGGGCGCGGTGAGCGGGAAGCGGCGCGGGAAGGGCTCGAGCCGCGAGCAGTCGCCTTATGCTGAGATGTGCGCGGGTATTCGCGTGGTGATTGCCGAAAATATCGAGCGCATCTACAAGCAGAATTGCCAGAACCTGGGGCTGCTGACTTCGACGAATTTTTCGCTGATTGAACGCATTCGCGGTGGCGAACAGATTGCGCTGAGCGAGTTTACGGCTGGGGAAGATGAGATTACGCGGCAGGTGATTGAGTACGGCGGGTTGTTTCCGTTTAACGTGGCGAGGATGCAGGGGAAGGTTTTTTTGCCGGCTATTGAACGCGCGGGCGAGTCGCCCGCGGCCACACAGTCTGTGCCCCCACCTACTGTACCCACGCGGGCTATGACGCTGGCTGAGAAGATTTTTGCGCGTCATATGATTAACGAGAAGGGTGAAGTCAGCGTGCCGTCCGTGAAGCCGGGCGACACTGGTTTCGCACGTGCCGACCTCCGATTTAGCCATGAATATGTCACGCCGATGGCGGCGATTTTCTTTGAGCGTTACGTCGGTAAGGACGCGAAGGTCAACGATCCTGCGAGCATTCTGTTTTTCCGCGATCACCTGACGTTTCTCGACGAGGTGATTTCAGAGGAAAAGAAGAAGCTGGGGTTGCTCGATTTGGCGACGCAACTCAAACTCAAGCAACAGGAATTCGCCGCCAAGCAGGGAATCCGGCTGCATGGGGAGTTGACCGACCGCAAGGGATCGGAAGGCATCTGCCACTCGATTGTGCTCGAGAGCTATGCGCTGCCGGGGCAACTGAATATTGGTTCTGACTCGCACACGCCGCATGTCGGCGCGATCGGCTGCGTGGCGTTTGGCATCGGCACGACTGACGTATTCAATTCGTGGATAACGAAAGATGTGCGGGTGAAGGTGCCGGAGTCGGTGCGGATCGTGATTCGCGGCAAGAAGCATGCCAATGTCACCGCGAAAGATTTCATCCTGAAGATTCTGAGTCTCGATTACGTGCACAGCGGTAAAGCGCTGGCCAAAGTCATGGAGTACGCGGGCGAGGCCATCGAAGAGTTGAGCGTGGACGAGCGCGCCACCATGACCAACATGGCAGCGGAAATTGGCGGGTTCACGGGGATTGTCGCGCCGGACAAAAAGGCTGTCGATTTTCTTGTCGAGCGCCGCGGCATGGATCGCGCGAAGGCTGAGTCAATGATCGCCAGCCTGTACAGCGATCCGGGCGCGCAGTATGCACACGTGATCGAACTCGACGCCGCCGAAATTACGCCGATGGTGGCTACGCCGGGCGATCCTGGCAACGGAAAATATGTGCGCGAGTTGAACACGCCCGTGCCGGTCGAAATTGCCTACGGCGGCACCTGCACGGCGGGAAAGAACGAAGACATGGACATGTACGCCGCGGTGCTCGCCGACGCGCTCAAGCAGGGGAAACACGTGGCCGATTCGGTGAAGTTTTATATTCAATTCGGCTCGCAGGAGACTCGTGATTATTGTTTGCGTAAGGGATATCTGGACGTGTTTCGGGAAGCTGGGGCGGAGGTGATCGAGCCCAGCTGCGGAGCCTGCATCAATGCGGGGCCGGGAGTGTCGACGAGGCCTGACCAGGTCGTGATCAGCGCGCAGAACCGCAATTTCCCTGGCCGAAGCGGGCCTGGCCAGATGTATCTGGCTTCGCCGCTCACTGTCGCCGCCAGCGCGGTTGCTGGGTTCATCGTTGAGTACGAGCCCAGCGAGAAGGCGGAGTTGGTTAGCGCGTAGGATTATTCGCACAGCGTCTTGCTTACCAGAGCGTCCCCGGAGAGTCTGACTTCTGCAGGAGGACATCATGAACCGGTCCCGTCTGTTTCTGGTTACGGCTATCACCATCACCTTCGTTCTTGCCGCTGCGGCTTTCCGAGCCAACTCTGCAGGGACTTCTACCTCCACCGCTATTGCCGCTGGGGCGCTGCACGCGGTGACGCCGATGCTGGAACCACGTTCCGGCCACAGCGCGACGCTTTTGCCCGATGGCAAGGTTTTGATTGCCGGGGGGATGCGGCGCAATCAGGATTTCTACAAGTCGGCCGAGCTTTACGATCCGGCCACGGGGAAGTTTCAGCCCACGGGTGAGATGAACCAGCGGCGGGTCGGCCACATTGCCGTGCCGCTGCCTTCGGGGAAGGTGCTGATTGCGGGCGGCTGGGTGGGCATGGGAGGCACGGATTCGGCAGAGTTGTATGATCCGGCCACCGGAAACTTCACGGCGATCGCGGCGAAGATGACGACCCCGCGTGGCCGGCCCAGTGCGACGGTGCTGGCCAACGGCGACGTGCTGATCGCCGGCGGCGAAAGGCGTGACAACGAGTCTCTGGCTACCGCCGAAATTTTTCACGTCAAGACGCTTTCATTTCAGGCCACAGGCGCGATGCATCATGCGCGCATTTCGCACACAGCGACATTACTCAAGGATGGCCGCGTTCTCATTGCGGGAGGTTATGGGGACAGCGTGTTCGCGGGGGCGGAACTGTACGACCCGAGCAGCGGCGGCTTCACCGAAACCGGCAGTTTGGGAGTCGCCCGGTGCAAACATACGGCCGGGCTTTTGCCCGATGGGACGGTCCTCATTGCAGGCGGTTCCGATTCGCGCGGCTGGAACGGGAATCTGAATAGCGCCGAGATTTACGATCCGCGCACCGGCAAGTTCACGGCTGCTTCGCCGTTGAATGACAGCCGATTCAAGCTGCCGGACGAAGCGGTCCAGCTGTCTTCGGGAAGGCTGCTGATTGCGGGCGGTAGCAAAGAAGCGGAAGTATTCGATCCGGCGAGCGGGAAATTCATCGCGGTGGCTGGCGAGATGAACGACAAGTGGCATTACATTTCGGAAACCAAGCTGCGGGACGGCAGTGTGCTGCTGGCGGGCGGCTATCCCAACAGCGACCAGGCCACGAATCAGTGCTGGATTTATCGCCCCTGAAGATCGCTCGTCCGTGCAAATCACCGGGGGAGGCGCATTCGCGCCTCTCCTTTGTAAGTGGTTGAATTTAACCGGGATGGTTGAAATCAACCACCCCGGTTTCCGCAACTTTTCTGCCCCCGCCGCGTTCAAATACCTAGAGAGATTGGAAAGGGCTTTCGGATCGAGAAGTCGAAATAGAGAGGATCCCAAAGCCAAGGAGGTGGGTATGCGGTACATGAAATATTTGGCGGTGGTCGCGGTGATGATGGTGATGCCGCTTGCTTATTCGCAAGCGCAGGTGAGTGTGGGAGTTGGAGTCGGTCCGGCGGGCGTAGCCGTAGGCGGGGCGCCGGTCTGTGACTATGGCTACTACGGATATTACCCTTACGCCTGCGCGCCTTATGGCTACTATGGCGCTGATTGGTTTGCGGGTGGCCTCTTTGTCGGGGCGGGCCCGTGGTTCCATGGTCCTGGGTGGCTGGGGAGCTGGGGTCGGGCTAACGGATGGTACGGTCGTCCGTGGTATGGAAATGCTGGCTGGGGTCGCGCGTGGGGCTATCGCGGCGGATACTACGGTCGCGGAGGCTGGGGTTATCGCGGCGGCTATGCCCGAGGTGGATACGCTCGCGGCTACGCCGGTGGCGGATTCCATGGCGGAGCAGTTCACGGTGGCGGAGGCTTTCACGGCGCAGGCGGATTCCACGGTGGTGGCGGCCATGGCGGCGGACACGGCGGACGTCGGTAAGATCCCGAATGGGTAGAACGGTGAAAAGGCTGGCAGCTTGGTGCTGCCAGCCTTTTTCTTTTTGTTCAGCCCTTCGCTGCTAGTTCTTTTGTTTGCTGGCGGATCGGCCTGAGTCGGAACGTGGTTTTCGGGAACGCTACGAAGTTCGTGCCGCTTGTGCCCGCACCTTCTGCAGTTCATTCAGCGCAGGGAACGAGTGGGGAGCTACTACGGTGCGTTCCGGTGGTTGCGAGCCGGCGGCAAGGGCGGAGGCCAGCATGTGCATAGCATCCCCGAGTAGCGGAGGCGACACGACTGTCGCCGCAAGACGGCCCTGACGCACCCATTCCTGGCCGGAGCGGGGAACACCGTCGCATCCTGTGATTGGAAGCCGGAGCCATGCATCACGGTCGCGCAAATCCGTGAGTTCTTCGAAAGCGCGGCGAGCTCCGATGGCCATATCGTCGTTCTGGCAGGCGATCATGCCAACATTGAGCTGCCTCGATGTGCTCAGCGACAACCACGACTTAACCGCGTGATAGCCGCTGTTCTGGGTCCAGTCGCCGCGAAGAGTTTTCACTTCGACGTGTGCCGGTTTGGTCGCTCGCATGCCCTTGGCGCGGATTTTCGCCACGTCGCGGACCGAGGGGCCCTCCAGGTAAAGGACGCATCCCTTGTCACCCAGCAGCGCGCCGATCTGCTGACCTTGAATTTTTCCGATGGCCTCGTGGTCCGAAAGCATCACGAAAACGGGAACCAGCGCGTGTTGCCGCAGTTGCGCGACGTAATCCACGTCGGAGTTAATAATCGCCCACGCGATGCCGGCGCCTACTGCCGCCTTCGCGATTTGCGCCATGCCCGTGCCTACGGGCTCGGCCAGAATGGCATCCGGGCGCCTGGCAGGGTCCTGGATGAAACTCAGAATCTGCTGGGTCTGCTGCACGGCGTCGTTGCCGGAATAGATGATCTGAGCACTCGCTCCAAGTTTCGCAGCGGCCTCCTGGGCCGATGCGGCTTGCTCGAGCTGGTAATCGTTATCTTCTGTAATCAGGGAAACCAGAACTTTAAGTTTGTTCATCGAGCCGCACATTTACCGGAGTCCGCACCCGGAGGTGGCACCGCACGTCTGGGTTTATTAAACGCATCTTAGGATCGGCGCGACAGATTACTTCCGTCATCAGCGGTATGCGCTTTTCCGGGCAGGCCGGCAGAGCCCCGAGGTAGTGCCGGGCGCGTGAATGCCGCCTCTGTACCCGCTGCCCGCATTCTTGCTAGAATGTCCGGTCACGAAACCGCCGCGGTAGTAAAATGAACACAGAGACTCCCAGGAGACTGACCCTTTATGACCTACGTGATCGCTGAGCCGTGCATTGGCACCAAAGACACCGCATGTGTGGATGCGTGTCCGGTGGATTGCATTCATCCCAAGAAAGATGATCCCGCCTACGCGACTGAAGAATTGTTGTATATCGATCCGGTGGAATGCATCGACTGCGGCGCCTGTGTTCCGGTGTGCCCGGTTTCGGCCATCTTCGCCCTCGACGATCTTCCGGAGAAGTGGAACGCTTTTACCGAGCGCAACGCCAAGTATTTCGGGCGGTGAGACGGCTTTTGGCTCTTGGCCTTTGGCTGGTGCCGGTAGACTCCCTGATCGGAATCGATAAGACACGAAGCGCGCGTCCTGTTCAGGACGCGCGCTTTATCGTTTTCAATAGAACTGCGGAATTATCGTCTGCAATTAGCGCTAGCGCCGGTCGGCACCCTGAACTTTGTCTGCATTGCCCAGAATCTCTGCGTCGATTCCTGTATGGGTTTTTAGGGCGTCCAGAATGTGCAGATAATCGCGTTTTTCCATTACCAGGACGAGCAGTTTATGGGAATCCTGCTCGTGATAATAAATCTGCAGCCAGTGAGTTTTCGCTGACAGCACTTCGGTGAACTCGTACGACGCTTTGTCGATCTGGCTGAAAGGCACAGTCACGGCGGCGCCCTTGGCGGGTCGAACTTCTGCTGCTTTGTCGTTGTCGCTGAAGATGAGTACAGCCCTGATGCGCTTGCCCTTCGGGTTGAGCATGCGCACGTGCTGGAACGACGTCTCTTCGGCGGAGCCCAGCGAAGCAAGAAAAAAGATCGGGAGAAGAACAGCAAGGATTCTTTTCACAGTCTTGAAAGTATATCGAAAGATGAGAGGCGCGAAAGCTTTGGCTGGTTGCCCGCCTTTCACGACTTCAGGGATGCTGCCCCTGGCGGGCGCCCTATTTCTCGCGCTCCGGCGGGAAGTGGGGATCTCGACGCATGCCGACGACTGACGCCTGAAAGCTGCATCCACTAGAATCAAGCCTTCACCTTCGAACTGCCATGGCCCTCAGAGAGTCGGAAGCGATCGTGCTGCGCAGCTATCCTTTGCGCGAGGCCGATCTGTTGGTTACGTTCTTTACGCGTCTGGAGGGCAAAGTTCGCGGCGTGGCGCAGTCGGCCAAGAAATCCAAGCGCCGATTCGGCGGAGCGCTCGAGCCGCTCACCTACGTTCGCGCCTTTTATGACGTTCGCGAGCGGCAGGAGCTGGTGCGGCTCGATTCCTGCGAAGTTCTGGAATCTCCCATGGCCTCAGAGGTGAGCTATGCGAGGGCTGTTGCTCTGGGCCACGTCGCCGAATTGCTCGACGAACTTCTCCCTGACCGCGAGGCCAACGACGCCATCTTCCGCCTCACGCTGTCGGTGCTGCACGTTCTGACGGGCTCAGAAGTGTGGATGCCTATTACCTATTTCGAACTGTGGCTAACGCGCCTGGTCGGATTTCTTCCGGAGTTGACGGAGTGTACGGTCTGCGGCCGCAGCTTGAACGGCAGCCGCGCTTACTTCCACGCGCTGGCTGACGGGCTGATGTGCCCTGACGACAAGCGAATGGCGTCGTCGGAAATTTCGAGCGAATCGCGAGTGTTGGCCGCTCAAATGTTTCGCGCCCCGGTGGAAAGCTTCGCAGAGATTCCCTGGCCCAAGGCGCAGGCGTCCGACCTGCGGAAGTTCCTGATGCAAATCCTGCAGCGGCAGCTGGAGAAAAAACTCGTGACCGTGGGAATGCTCGAGAAGGGCGGGTTTTAGAACTAGCCCCAGGCCTTCAACCGCACCGAGTCAGTTCCTCTCTCCAAACCCGTGTTTACTTTTGCACCGCTTGCAGAATCGCGGTGTTTCCGTGTTGTCGACACGATGCTGCACCGGCTTGAGGGTTCGAAGGTATGCAAAGATGGCTCTCAAATCATCGTCGCTCAGGTTTCTGAAAAATGCCCAGGGCATGATGTTGGATAAAGGCCTTGCCTGGACCGTTCCGGTGCGAATTGCGTTGATGAACGTCTTCTCGTCGAAATAAGAAATTCCGGACGGATCTGGCGTCAGATTCAGGGAAGCTACTGAGATCAGCTTTTTGCGGTCTGGCCCCCATTCTCCGGTCAAGACCTGGCCGCCGGAAAAATCCATTCCAGGCAGATTATTGCCCTGCTCATCCTGCGGTGTGTGGCAGGCATCGCAATGGCCGACAGTCACGAGATATTTTCCATACTGCACTCGATCCGATCTGTCGGGCTCGGCCACGTGCGCGACCGGCGGAAGCGGCTGAAATGTTTTTTTGACTTCGTCGGTGAGTGTGGTTCGCGGCTGCTGAATGTGCACAGGCGGTAGTGAGCGCTCGTACACAATTACCGCAGCCAGGTCCTCGTCTGAGAGATTGCGAAAATACTGGTAGGGCATCATCGGGTAAAGCGCTCGCCCGTCGTGTCCGATACCTTGCCGCAGCGCCCGCACGAAATCGGCGTCCTTCCAGTTGCCGGCTCCGAACTCCGTATCAGAGGAGATATTCGATGCCACCACCCGGTTTGGTTCCGGCAATACATCGGTGAAGATATAGCCGCCATTCTTCTTTCCCGCTGCGGGTTGAATGGGACGCTGTGTATAGTCAACTTCCGAATGGCACAACCAGCATTGGGTGAGGCCCTCGACCAGATACTTGCCTCGAGCCACGCGCTCCGGCGTGCGCGGGATCGGTTCCATGTCCAGGACCGAGGCGCTGGTTGTGACTGGCAGAGGAGTGGAGGACTGCTGGCACCCGTTTAATAAAAAGATCGGAGCAAGTACCAGAGTGCCAAGACGGATCGCCACCCAAATCGCTTCCGACGTCTGCATTACAAGCCTCCGAACGGAGTTGGCAAATTTTAAAATCGACCTCGCTCTGCGCCTGTCGGCGGCAAGTATATCTGCGACGCCGCACCAATCGAGAATTAAAACCAAGTCGCGTCTTAACTGAGACAATGCACGTAAGCGACCGCTGGCTGACGGCTGCCGCCCCCTTCCATTACAATCATTGATCAACCTGCTGGGCCTTGGCTGCGCTGTAGGGGTTCGCGTTACCACTCGCATGCTGAGGTTTTCAGCCAAGTGCCTAAAGCAATTAGCGAACGAACCGACTTCATGACTGCGTCCTCTCCCAAACCGCTTACGTTTCAGGAACTCATCCTGCGGCTGCAAACCTTTTGGGCCGAGCGCGGATGCGTGCTGCAGCAGCCCTACGACGTGGAAGTCGGCGCGGGCACCATGGCGCCCGAAACTTTTCTGCGCGTGCTGGGACCGAAGCCTTACAAAGTTGCTTATGTGCAGCCCTCGCGGCGTCCGGCTGACGGACGGTACGCGGAAAATCCGAACCGGCTGTTCAAGCACATGCAGCTGCAGGTGATACTGAAGCCTCCGCCGGAAAATGTGCAGGAGTTGTATCTGGAATCGCTGACTGCGATTGGCGTTGATCTGCGGCAGCATGACATCAAGTTTGAGGAGGATAACTGGGAAGCGCCTACGTTGAGCGCTTGGGGTGTGGGCTGGCAAGTGATGCTCGACGGGCTGGAGATTACGCAGTTCACCTACTTCCAGCAGTGCGGCGGGGTCGATCTATTTCCTATTTCCGCCGAGCTGACGTACGGGCTGGAGCGTATCGGAGCGTTCCTGCAGGACGTGGATTCGATTTACGACATCGTGTGGGCGCGGGATCGAGAGACGGGCTCGGTGGTGAAGTACGGCGACGTTCGCCTGGCCGACGAACTGCAGTTTTCCGTGTACAACTTCGAACTTGCGGATGTGGAGAAAAGTTGGGAGCATTTCCGGCTATACGAAAGTGAATGCAAGGGACTACTAGAGGCGATTCGCCTCAACCTGGATTCAGTGGAGGCGGGCGGCCGAACTGTTTCTCCGGCTGTCGCGATGTCTGACGGAGGGCAGTCGGCTATGGCGCAGGTGCTGCGGCGTCCCATCCTGGCAGCTTATGATCTTTGTCTGAAATGCTCGCACCTCTTTAACATTCTGGACGCCCGCGGGGCGATCTCGGTGACTGAGCGAGTGGGTGTGATTGCACGAGTGAGGGCGCTGGCGGTTGGGATCGCGAAGGCGTGGGTGCATCAGCAGAAGAGCGAGTCTGCGCCTCCTGGAACAGCAGATGAGCCTGCGCCTGTGGCCGAGAAGAAGCCGAGGGCGAAAAAAGAGGCATTGTCGCCGGTTGGCTAAGATCGGGCAGTCGTCCCGCTTTTGGCTTCGCGAGCGATTTGTGATGTCCGTCACATCCCAGCGTCAATCGGTTTTGAGAGACTAGATGGTTTGAAAGTATGCCAGACTTCCTGCTAGAGATCGGGTGCGAAGAGATTCCGGCGCGCATGATCGCTGAGGCCATCGGCCACCTGCGACAGAGCGTTGCTAGCTTGCTGGAAACAGCCCACTTGCTTCCGGAATCGTACGACGAGACTACCAAGCCGTCCGACCTATCAACGCCGCGGCGGTTGGGGGTTATCTTCCCCGAAATACTGGCGAAGCAGGAAGACGTTAGTGAAACTATGATCGGGCCGCCAGTCAACGTGGCTTATAAGGATGGAGTGCCTACCAAGGCAGCGGAAGGCTTCGCGAAAAAAGCCGGAGTGCCGCTTGCGGCGCTGGAGCGGAAAGAGGTCGGGAAAGCTGAATATTTGCAGGCCACGGTTCTGCGGCGAGGTAAGGATGCAGCAGCAATCCTGACGGAACTCCTGCCCCGTGAAATTGGAGGAATCCCGTGGCCAAAGAATATGTACTGGCAGAAGCCGAATGAGCGCTTCGTTCGTCCGGTGCGCTGGCTGGTGGCGATGCTCGACGGAGAAATAATTCCGATGGAGTTCGATGGCATTCGAGCCGGGAAGACTTCGCGCGGACATAGGATTCTGTCAGACGGCGCAGTGACGATTCCGCGGGCCGGGTCAGACTATGTTGATTGTCTGCGCGCCGCCAAGGTGCTGGGCCGGGGCGAACGCGAGCACCAGATTCGTAAGGCGCTCGATGCGGCGACTCGCGCGATTCCGGGTGCGCGCTGGCGCGAAGACGCGGCGCTGCTGGACACGGTCGTGAATCTCACGGAGTTTCCGTCGGCGATTTTGGGAAGTTTCGATGCGCAGTTTCTGGCGCTGCCGGAAGAAGTGCTGGTTACGGTGATGCGCGACCACCAGAAATACTTTGCCGTGGAAGATGCGGAGGGCAAACTCGCGCCGTACTTTCTGGCCGTACTGAATACTGACAGCGACCCTCAGGGATTGATCCGCCACGGCAATGAGCGTGTGCTGCGGGCGCGCTTCAACGATGCTCGCTTCTTCTGGCAGACCGATCAGAAAAAATCTCTGCTGGAGCGGCTGGAGTTGCTGAGACATGTCACGTTCCAAAAAGATCTGGGCAGTTATTTCGAGAAGACGCAGCGCGTGCAGCGGCTGTGCAGTTGGCTGAGCGAGATTGTCAAGCAGGGCGGGATTGCGGTGCGGCCGGGCGTGGTTCACAAAGCAGCTTGCCTGGCGAAGACGGACTTGACCACCGAACTGGTGAAGGAATTTACCGAGCTGCAGGGAATTGTCGGTGGTCTGTACGCGCGGGCTCAGCAGTTGGACTCGGGTCTGCCCGAAGCGACGCGGTTCGCTATCGCAGATGCGATTTATGATCACTACAAGCCGGAGTCGACCGACGACGATGTGCCGCGGTCGATTGAGGGCGCAGTGCTTTCGATCGGCGACAAAGCCGATACGATTGCGGGGATGTTCGCACTGGGCCTGGTACCGAGCGGGTCGAAAGATCCGTTTGCGCTGCGGCGGCAGGCGAACGCGATCGTGAAGGTAATTGCAGAGAAAAAGTTACCTTTGCGATTGGGCGACCTGATGCGCGATGCGCGCTCGGGATACCAGCGCTCGGAGGCGGAGAAGAAGTTTGTTGACGAGGCGAAGTATGCCGAATCAGTGGCGGCATTCTTTCGAGAGCGGTTGCAGTTTTATCTGCGCGACGTCTGCGGATATTCTCATGACGTAGTGAAAGCCGTGCTGGGAGCCGATGCGGAAGACGTGGTCGATTCCGTGCGACGGGCGGAGGCGGTGAAGCAGGTGTTGCACATGCCCGAGTTTCAGGCCATTGGCGCGGCCTGCAAGCGCATGCGGAATATTCTGAAACAGGCGGAAGAGAAGGGAATCACTCCGGCTGCGACCTTCGAGTATCTGCCGGACTCCGCACACGAAGAGAAAAACCTGGTGGCTTATGTCGACCGAAACGGTTCGAGAGTGGAAGCGTTGCGAGCGAAGAAAGAATATGGCGATGCTCTGATGTTGCTCTCGACAGCGCGGGAGCCGGTAGATGCATTCTTCGACAAGGTAATGGTGATGGTTGAGGATGCGGGGTTGCGAGCAAACCGGCTATCGCTACTGCGGACCCTGTTGAAAGAATTCTCCACAATAGCGGATTTTTCGGAGATCGTCACCGAAAGCAAGGAAACTCCGCACACGACCCAGCCATGAAAATCAGGAGCAATTCAGTGGTCCGTATGGCAGTGCTCAAGATCGTCGCTGCGCTGCTTATAATGTCTACATTCTCGATCGCGCAAGCGACGCCAAACCCTGGGCTCAAGCCGCCTCTTTCTTCGCTCGCCTTTTTTACGGGCGATTTGGAGTGCTCTGGAAAGTTCGATGCGTCTGGTAAGACCATTGAGGCGCACCAGCATTTTGCGGCGACCTCGATGGGCGTGGATGTTGTTTCGGCACGACGACAAACCGCCGTTCACCTATCACGCGCTGTCGGAATGGGGATGGAACGAAAGTAGCAAGGAATTGTGATGACGGTTCAGCATTCATTTGGCGGCGTGCGTTTCTTTCATTCCAGCGGTTGGACAGCGACGCAATTGAGATGGGATGGCGATGCGGCGGCTAGCACGGCCAGCCCCGGCCAGCGTTTCGACTTTGAACGGCTCGACGGCGGCCATTTCAAGGTGAGTTACTTCACGCTGAGAAATGGCCACTGGTCCCGAATGGACTCGAGGACTTGCAGCAAACAGTAAATTTTAACAAAGGACTCATACTATGGCGACGGTTACTCTCCCCGAAGTTGAGGCGCAGCAAAACAAGAAGTCCGCAACCAAATACGTTTATTCTTTCGGCGGCGGCAAGGCCGACGGCAATGGCAAGATGAAAGATGTGCTCGGCGGAAAAGGCGCGGGTCTTGCGGAGATGACAAACGCGGGGTTGCCTGTGCCTCCGGGATTCACGATTCAAACCGAAGCTTGCCGCGAGTACATGCGCGGCGGCCTCGCAGCAGACGTTGATCGGCAAATGGATGAGGCTCTGGCGAAACTTGAAGCGTTGCAGGGCCAGAAACTGGGGACGGGCGAGAATCCTTTGCTGGTAAGCGTTCGTTCGGGATCAAAATTTTCCATGCCCGGGATGATGGATACCATCCTCAACCTCGGCTTGAACGACAAGAGCGTGGAGGCGCTAGCCAAGCGCAGCAACAATCCTCGGTTCGCGGCTGATTCCTATCGGCGGCTGATCCAGATGTTCGGCAATGTCGTACTTGACATCGAAAAGGCTGCGTTCGAGGAGGTGTTTGACGCCAAGAAAAAACAGAAGAAGGCGAAGATGGATACGGAACTCGACGCCAAGGCGCTGCAAGAGGTCATTGTCGAATATAAGAAGGTCGTCAAGAAGCATGCCAAGCGCGACTTCCCGCAGGATCCGCACGAGCAACTGGTGATGGCACGCGATGCCGTGTTCCGCTCCTGGGAGAACGATCGAGCCAAGGTCTATCGCCGCATTAACAACATCGACGACATGCTCGGCACTGCAGTGAACGTGCAGGCTATGGTATATGGCAATCTCGGCGATACGAGCGGCACGGGAGTCGGATTTACACGCAACCCTGCCATCGGCACGAAAGAGTTTTACGGTGAATTTCTAATGAATGCGCAGGGGGAAGATGTCGTGTCGGGCGTGCGCACGCCGGTACCGATTCTCGAATTGCAGAAGGTGATGCCGCATGTCTACGACCAGCTGCGCGAAATAACCACGCGGCTGGAAAAGCATTACAAGGATGTTCAGGATTTTGAGTTCACCATCCAGGACGGCAAACTGTATATGCTGCAGACCCGCGTCGGCAAGCGGACGGGACTGGCTGCGGTGCGCATTGCCATTCAAATGGTGGAAGAGGGGTTGATCACGAAAGAAGAAGCGATCTTCCGCGTCGATCCGAACCAGTTATACGACTTCCTGGTGCCGCGCCTCGATGAGAAGAGTACGAAGGTAGAAGTGCTCGCGACCGGGCTGCCAGCTTCGCCGGGCGCCGCCGTGGGTCAGATTGTTTTCACGGCGGACGAAGCGGTAAAGATGGCCGGGCATGACACGGTGAAGAAGCCTGTGATTCTGGTGCGCGCTGAGACGACGCCGGAAGATATTCACGGCATGGAAGTGGCGAAGGGCATTCTGACTTCGCGCGGCGGCATGACCAGTCACGCGGCGGTCGTTACTCGCGGCATGGGCAAGTGCTGCGTGGCGGGCGCGGGCGATATCGACGTCAACGAAAAAACGCGCGAGATGCGCGTGAAGGGCCAGACTTTTAAAGAAGGCGATTGGATTTCGCTCGACGGCACGACGGGCCGCGTGATCAAGGGCAAGCTGGGCACGCTCGATCCGTCGCCGGATGATCCTGAGCTGCAAAAATTTATGCAATGGGCCGATCCCTATCGCAAGATGAAGGTTCGAGCCAACGCCGACATTCCCCGCGATGCGATTCAGGCGCGGGCGTTCGGAGCCGAAGGCATTGGGCTTTGCCGCACCGAGCACATGTTCTTTGGCGAAGACAAGATCCGCCACATGCGCGCCATGATTCTGGCGGACAACGAAAAGGACCGGCGCGTGGCTCTCAAGAAATTGCTGCCACTGCAGCGCAAAGATTTTGACGGCGTCTTCAAGGCCATGAACGGTTTGCCAGTGACGATCCGCACGCTGGATCCGCCGCTGCACGAGTTCCTGCCGCGCCGCGAAGACCTGATGGTGGAAATTGCTACGCTGCCATACGCGGATGCGAAAGAGAAGAAGGAACTAGTGAAGCGTTATTCAGACTACGGCGCGAAGGGCGTCGGCGATTTGAAAAAGCTGTTGCCTGCGCTGCTAGCCAGGGTGGAACAGTTGCACGAGTTCAATCCCATGCTCGGGCATCGCGGCTGCCGGCTGGGCATCACGTATCCTGAAATTACCGAGATGCAGGCGCGGGCAATTTTTGAGGCCGCCGTCGACTGCACAAAGAAGGGAATCAAGGTGCTTCCCGAAGTCATGATTCCGCTGGTCGCCACGGTGAAGGAAATGGCGAATCAAGGCGCAATTGTGCGACGAGTGGCTGACGAAGTATTCAAAGAAAAGGGAATGAAGGTCGAGTACCTTGTCGGCACGATGATCGAGTTGCCGCGCGCGGCGCTGGTGGCGGACGAGATTGCGAAAGAGGCGGAGTTCTTCTCATTCGGTACCAACGATCTGACGCAGACTACGTTTGGCTTTTCGCGCGACGACGTGAACAAGGTGCTGCCGACGTATCTGGCCGAGGGCATTCTGAAGCAGGATCCGTTCGCCGCTCTCGATCAAGATGGCGTGGGACAGCTTGTGAAGATGGCGACCGAGCGGGGGCGCAAGACACGGCCGACGCTGAAAGTGGGAATCTGCGGAGAGCACGGGGGCGAGCCGTCGTCGGTGGAATTCTGTTATCGCACAGGACTGAACTACGTATCGTGCTCGCCGTTCCGCGTGCTGACAGCGCGATTGGCGGCGGCGCAAGCGGCGGCGACGGAGACGCTGAAAGTCGAGAGCGGAAGGACGAAGTAAGAACTTAAATCACAGTGGGCGCTGAGGTTCACGGGGCAGGATTCTGTGTCCCTTGGCGCCTGCTTCCTTTATTGCACTTTCTGCAAACGAGCGATCAACTTCTGGGGAAGGCTCTCTTCCGATTCGGACCACAGGCGGCGCGATGTGGCGCGGGTATTCATTTCCGCCTTCTTGGTGAACTCGACCAGTTTGGCCACGTTATCGCGAATCTTGGCCTGTGTTTCTTCGGTGAGCGCAACGTTTTCCTGCACGAACAACGAGTCGAGGCCGAAGTCAATTTCGATGTGGCCGGTCTCCTGGTAAGCACCGTCGTCGAATTCTTCGCCTTGCACAATGAACTTAACCAGGCTGGGGATGAGCAGCCACTTCTGACCCATTTCGTCGGGTGTCCAAAGATCCCAGTACGCATCGAAGACGTAGGCATAGTCGTCATGAACAAGATCGGCGGCGACCACGACTGCCTCCTCTGGCGAAATGCCGGGCGAGAAGCGCCGTTCGAGCACGCTGGCTTCATTCCAGGAGACGGGCTGCACGGCGCCGTACGTGACTCCGGGGCGCTGTGACGAAAACGGGAACTGCTGCAGCAAAGCGAAAAGGTGAGGCAGCATCGCCGGCCCGGAAAAATCGGGAAACCACAGGCTCAGGTACAGAGGATCAGGCATAGGTTCAAGAGAGGTTCGACTGGCCTCGATACCCGATTGTAAATGCCGCGCCCCAGAGTGCGCGCGGTTTGGGATGGGATAGAGGGATGGTCTAAGGATGCTTACGCGAAGTGAGGAAAAGGTTATCCCGAAAAGGTCACGTGCACTTGAGAACGAGATTGATCACGAGACCGTTGAGGATAGAACTTTGACAGTGAGTTCAGGCGGCTGCTAGGATCAAATGTCCATCGGCAATCCAGCCTCAGAATCGTCCCCGTCGTCTAGCCTGGCCTAGGACATCGCCCTTTCACGGCGGTAACACGGGTTCAAATCCCGTCGGGGACGCCAACCTTATCAACTACTTGCAAATCCCCTCCAGAATTTTGTAGGTCCGTTACAGTCCGATAAGCCTCGGTGCTTGGTTTTTCTTCGTTTTTGTCAAGCAGCAAACTCACAACTCGGCTCTGCGCGTCTCGCTTCGTTTGCGTGATTGCTTGCGCGTAGACGTTCAGAGTGACCGAGATGTTTGCGAGCCGCATTAGCTCTTGCACAACCTTCACGTCCTCGCCGTTCCCCTTGAGGAGCGTCGCGTACGTGTGCCGGAACGTGTGCCAACCGAAATGGCCCACGATTCCGATTTCTTTCGCTGCTGGCTCCAGGTGCGCCTTGTACAGCGAACCCGGCCAGTACGGCAGTTTTCCACCGCTGTGCGGACTGGCGAATACCCAGTCCTCATCGGTTGGGTATGGACTATGCAGTCGCCAGTTCCACAAAACCTTAGACAGTCGCAAATCGAGCGGAACCGGCTTGCGAGAGGCTTCGGTCTTGCAGTCCCCGACGTGCTGCATCACGATCGAGCGGATGACATGGATCTCCATCTTCTGAAAATCGATGTCCTTCCACTTGAGGCCTAGCAACTCTCCAACCCGAAGGCCCGTGAACACGGCGAGAAATACCATCGTGCGCGTAGGCTCCTTCAGGATTCGAAGCAGTGCCGCAATCTGGTCGATGGAAAGCACAATGGGCATCCTGGTCCGCTTGGCACTTTGGCGCACCATGCGAATGGGATTCACATCAAGCCATTCCCATCTGACAGCGTGATTGAAAACCGCACTCATGATGTTTCGAGCTTTGGCTTTGCTTCCGTTCGCATACTTGAGCGAACGAAGCCACTGCTCCACCGCGACCGCTTTGACCTCGGTTACGTGATAGCTTCCCCAACGGGGCAAAATCCACTTTCGGAAATAGCCTACGTAGGTGACCTGCGTCTTTCGCGTTTTGGTGCAATCCGGCCCCAGCTCTTTTTCCCTGCAGTGTTCGACAAGCGTTTGAACACTGATCGGAGTCAAGCTGGTGCGCGGATTCTCAGCGTTGATGTCTGCCCGAAGTGCGGCGACGGCCTTCTGAGCCGCCGTCTCGTTCGGATATTGTTCGAGCGATCCAACCATCAGATTGCGTCGCGTCCGACTGCCATCCGCCTGGAGTTCGTACCATCGGTACTCCCAAGCCTTCCGGCCACCGGCACGCTTCACGATCTGAAGGCTGCCTTGCTGAAATCTCGTCCGTCTCATCACGATCCTCCGTGGTTAGGGACGGTACGGATAGCTGGCTAACTTTAACCTCAAATGCACCCACGCGTCGAGATCGGATGTGCGAAAGCGCCACAATTTCCCGATCCGCATGGCGCGTATCTCGCCCTTGCGGGCGAGTCGTTGAAGTGTTTTCGGGTGGATCTGCAGCAAGGCTGCCGCCTCGCGCGAATCGACTAACCTCTCGAAATGAGGGACCGGCTGGCTGACTGGCGTTACTTCGTGCATCTCGCTCATAAAATCTCCTGCAGCGAGAGTCGAGACCGGGCTGAAATCACCGTGTCGTCTGAAGGTCGGCTTTGGCGTCCGACTTCGTTCGACAGATTTCGAGCCCATTCACTACTCGGCTGGCGTTAGTCTTCGCGTCATGGGCGGACGAGAACATTATTCGTATAGAAACCGTACAAGACGCATTTGTTGCTTTCTCTCAAAGAATCTTTTTTCTTTTGACTTCGAACAAACTTCTCAACAAGTGCTTAAAGTGCCTAAAGCGCCCAGAAGTGCTTTTAGGTACGTTTGGGGAATCCACGGGAACATCGCAATGGCCGCACTCAACCGACCGCCTCTTTTGCGAGACGCGTCCGTTGATTTCGTCGCGAGATTTCCCCTCTATGTATAAAAGGAACCTGCACGAGGTAAAAAGCATCGAAAATATTTCGCACACGATCCGAACGTCGGGCACCTTCGCGACAGGACGATTGACCGGCCCACCTCTGGCTCCGAAGTCGAGCCATTCAGTCTCCGTACAGCCCAAAGTAGGAGGTCTATTCGCTAGCCTGAGCCTCCCAGCTCTCGGTCCGATTGAGCCTTGCTTTGGCTGTTGTCAAGATTCGGGCCTTCCGACGGTTCTCGCTCTCGTACTTGACAAAGATGCGGCAAGTTCTAGACTTGTCTTCTCTGCGCGTTCTCCGCGGCTCTTCCGTGCGATCTACCCTTTTGAAAGCGAGTGGCTTGGTACTACTGCTGTTGGCAGTCGCAGCCGGCGTTGGCCGAATCGCCAAGAATACGGCTGAAACTAGGTTCCATGACTTTCCTCGTGTGACGCTGTGGGCCTGGGAAAGGCCAGAAGACCTACGGGCGCTTGATCCGAAGCGGTACGCGATCGCCTACCTAGATCAGACGGTCTCGATAAGTGACCGAGCGTGGAGCACGCCTCGATTTCAGCCCCTTCAAGTTGCTAGTTCTGCCAGACTAATTGCGGTCATACGCATTGAAGCACCCACCCAGAGCGCACAAGTCGACGTTCCGGGCCTGACAATCGTCGTTGCCGATTTGATTGCGTCTTCCGCGAAGAAACCAGGGGTGGCTGCACTAGAGGTTGATTTCGATGCGGCCCGATCACAGCGGAAGTTCTACTCCGAAGTCTTGCATGAAGTCCGAAGACTAATGCCGGAAGACATGCCGCTGTCGATTACTGCATTGGCATCGTGGTGTGGACGCGGCGACTGGCTGAAGGACTTACCGGTAGACGAAGCGGTCCCAATGCTCTTCCGGATGGGCCTAGATCCGCACGCATCGAACAGACCGGGGTGGACCTACCCAATTCGAGAACCATTGTGCTCAACGAGTGTCGGCGTTTCGACAGACGAGACATGGCCGCGCATCTTGCCTACACAGAGAATCTACGTCTTTCATCCGCGCCCATGGGATGCGCTTGCAGTCGCGAACGTAAGAAAGCTGATTGGACCATGAAGAACGTTGCTACGACCCTGTTCATTGCAGTTCTGATTCTCGTTGTGCTTCCTCGCTGGGGAGAAAGCTGCCTACCAGATTTTCCAGAAATCGTTTTTACCCGTCCGTCCGGTCCTGACAGGCCTCTGGCGAAAGTTGCTAAGGACAGATTGGCATACCACTCCCAACTTGGAGACGCGCGTTCCTGGTGGTTAGAAGTGCGTCGCGTCACGACTGAATCTCATAAACGGTTGACGGCACATAGTGCAACGAGGCTGCTGCGACGGGAATTTCCAGAACTTCCGGCCACCGCCTCTGCGTCAAAGTCGGTCAGCGCCAAAGGAGATCCGGCGCACATTGCTCGAAAAGCTCGGTCGTTCTCCCGAACGGGTTGACCACCTGCTGGCTGAACTCAACCGGCACTTCGCTGACGCCAGAGTCGAGGCCTTTGAGACTCTCGTTGACCGTGCGCCTGATTCCGCTCAGTCAAACCGTGGTCGGCAGCGTTCGGCAATCTCTCGTTTTGCTGTTTGGCGCGGTGGGGCTGGTCCTGCTGATCAGTTGCGTCAATGTCTCCAATCTCCTGCTCGCCAGGGCCAGTGTGCGAGGTCGTGAGATCGCGGTTCGCCAGGCGCTGGGAGCCACAAGAAGACGTCTCATCCGTCAGTTGCTCACCGAGATTCTGCTGCTCTTTCTGCTGGGCGGAATCGCTGGCTTTGCCATTCTCTTCTGCGCTCAGCGTTTCCTGCTGCGGCTTTGTTCCGGAGAGCCTGCCGCACCTCAACGACATTGCGGTTGGCTTGGGCGTGATGCTGTTTGCGGTGGCCGTCTCCATCGCAGCCGGAACCGTCTTCGGACTTGCTCCCGCGTGGCTGATGAGCCGTGTCGATTTGATGGGCACGCTTCGGCAGGAAGGACGCGGGTCCAAGGGTTCCCCGGAACGCTCGCGCGCCCGCCAGGTTCTGGTCGTCAGTGAACTGGCGCTCTCCTTGGTGTTAATGGTCGCCGCGGGCCTGCTGCGCAGTTTTTGGGACTTGTTCAAAGTGCAGCCCGGTTTCAATCGTGACTGCGTAATGGCCATTCAGACGTGGCTGCCGGGGCCTAATGATCCCGCTGCGGATATCTACCGAACCGCCACGCAGGAATCGGTCTTGGTGCGCGAGATTCTTCGCCGCAGCCAAACTCTGCCGGGCGTAGAAGAAGCGGCCGTCGGCGATGGGGCCGCTCTTCCTCTGGGGCATAGCCATATCAACCCACTGCCATTGATCCGCGAAGGCATCGAGACGATCGACGATCAGGCTCCTGTGATCGATGGTCCGCTCGTTTCGCCTGAATACTTCCACCTGTTGGGCATGGCGCTATTGCGCGGACGCCTCTTCGACGACCAGGACCTTGAGAATACGCCGCAGGTTGCGGTGATCAATCAGGCAGCGGCTCGCACTTACTGGCCGGGCCAGGATCCGCTGGGTAAACGCGTCCGTTTGCGCTTGGATGCCCGCGATCTGTCAAGCTCTGGCACGCCACCCTGGACCACGATTGTCGGCGTGATTGTGGATGCCCGCACGGAATCGTTGGCGGACTCGGTAATTCCGCAGATTTACCGCAGCATATACCAGCGCCCCGTTAAAGACTTGGGCATCTTTCTTCGCGGACAACTTGATCCCAGCACCATCTCTGCACAAGTACGCGAGCAGGTCCAGTCCATCGATCCACAACTCCCGGTTTTTCATGCCGAGACACTGGATGATGTGCTCTCCGATTCGCTTTCCGCAAGAAGATTTTCGATGGAAATGGTAGCGTTTTTTGCGGCCACTGCCTTGCTGCTCGCGGGACTTGGAATCTACGGAACCATCTCCTACGCAGTCCTTGAACGAACCCGCGAGATCAGCATTCGCCTCGCGCTGGGAGCTCAAAGAGGCAATATCCTCAAGATGGTCCTGCGGCGGGGACTCGGTTTGGCCGCCGCTGGCGCCGGGATCGGTGTGGCCGGTGCGTTCATCGTCTCTCACCTGATGGCCGGATTGCTCTTCGGCGTGTCGCCGAACGATCTGCCGACCTTCGTCGGGGTGACTGTTGTGCTTACCTCAGTCGCGCTCGCCGCGAGTTATATCCCGGCGCTACGCGCCATGCGGCTCGATCCGATCACGACGCTCCACACTGAACGACTTGTGTGGGCACGGCTGCAGGGTAGCGGCTACCCGGATGTCTTGGGAACATGTCCACGAAAGTCAGCTCCTGCCACCGGGCTGGGTCAGAATTGTTGCTTTTTCGAATCGCCATAGATTTTGATCCAGTGACTCCGCACCATCGCCCTTGCCTGTTTTCCGTTGGAGTTGGAGATGATCAAGTTGGAGGCTTGCACCGGCATGTGGCAGTCAACGCATCCTGACAAAATAGTCTCTTTCAATTTGCCGTACTCCCCGCAACGTTCTGGCGTATGGCATTGCAGGCAGCGCGCGGAAAATGCCGCAGCATCGCGCTGTTGCTCATGAACATCATGACAAGTCGAGCACACAAGGTTGGTCGACGATTGATAACACCTGCTCATCTGCAAGAGCGCAACCTGATTGCCATGAACGTCGGCAACCGCACCTGGGTTGGGCTGGTCACGACTGTAATATTTATCCAGAGGTTCGCCCGGAAGATAGGAAAATGCTATAGTCTGCGGAAATCGGCGGCCGCCGTGGCACTGCGCGCATACATCAATTTGCCTTTCCCGGTTCAGCTTTGCTAAACGGATGATGTTTGCTCCGAGAGTTTTCTTTATTTTGGCTTCCACATGCTCACGCGCTGGCCCGTGGCAACGTTCGCAAGAAATCCCCAACACCAATGAGTCAGGATGGTATTGATTTGAAGGTGCGAGCGGACTAACCGGCATTGCAGACGTCATGTGGCATTCCAAACATCGCGGAACCACCGGCCGTTCGAATTTCGCGGCTCCATCCCGGTAGCCCGGGCTGTTGACCCAGGTGCCCAGATCAGTCCAATACGAGACGGGAAGCTGAAACAGCAAATCACCTTTCCAGTACAGATACGTCTGCCCCACCCTCCCGGATCCGATGACGATGTCGATTCGCTCCGCGTGCTCGGTGCCCCGTGCGGAGAGCGTCGAAACTGCGGTCTCGTAGAACCCTGCCGGTTTAGATTCCATGCGGAACTGCAAACCGGGATTGGATGTTTTCAGGATGTTTTCGTGGTCGGCAAAGGAACCGAGGATGGATTCTGTGCTCGGCGCTCGCGAAGTCAGCTTGTGCGCCGTTTTCTGATACTTTCGGACAATTTCGGCGTGACACGGGCGACACGCGTCATCTCCTGCATAACCTGGCGGCGCTTGCGGTCTTGGCTCGGCGTGAGCGCTTAAAACCCGCCACGCCAAGATGCAACTCCAAATTAGAGTTCCTTTGCCAGATCTGGAAAGCATCGGGGAGCGCAACCTCCGAGTCTCCGCATTTTAGTCGCGATTCGGTCGACTGCAAACCGCGAAAAAACAGCCAAATGCCTAACCGCATAGAGAATCTGCACTCGAACCGCCTATATACTCTTTGCCGAACACGGCTCCGAGGAGAGATTGCCCCATGAACCGAAGAGAAGTGGTGAAACTCGTTCTGACGCAGTCCGCATTGGCAGCGTGGCATTTGGCGCACAGCATTCCTCTTTACATTCATAACGACCTGAGAGCGGATAACGAAAACGCGGTCGGGTTCTGGTGGAACGCTTCCACCGGTCGTCACTTGGGAATTGGCGGTACGCATGGTGATGAAGCAATTCGACGCGCGCAGGCGCAAAGCATGGACAAATATCGGCGGGTGAAAAGGTATTTCGCTTGTGGCGTGTTTTACAGGATCGACGAACAAACCCATGTGCATTCCGCTCGCGATGGAAAGAGCGCGATCATGAACTGCTCTAATCTAGACCACGCTCCCGTGGAGCGAGAGATACATTTCGATCCGAAGGGACTGGGGTTGTCGCCGAATAAATCTTATGCATTTTCCTGAGCCACGTTTTCGAAGACTGGCGATACTTACGTTGGCGTCGTGCGCACCCCAGCACGTGGACATATCTTGATTGAGATTCGGTAGGGGAAGGCAGGAAATCGGATCGCTCCAACAGCACTGCCTCTCTGGCGCTCCTCATGAACAACGTTGTAAGCCGTAAGAGTTCTCCAAGGACAACGAGAATGTGAGGGCGCTACTTTGTAGGCGCTTTTGCAAGTGGGAACTGCATCGTGCGAATGATGCCTTCGCCTTCTTTCACATAGACAACCTGGTTTGGCTTTACGTCTTTGAGTTTGTCTACTTGCCCGCTGGGCCAGCGGATCTCGAGCAGTTCTACTTTCTCGGCTTTGCCGAGGCCGAAGTGAACGCGCAGGTCGCTTTGTGAGAAATATCCGCCACCGCTGCGGACTTCGTCAATCTGCTGGTGAGGTTTTGCCTCGCCGGGGACGTGCGTAACGCAGGTCAGGCGGGCGCCGATGCCGCTGCGATTTGATTTCACGCCGATGGTGCGCACTTTGATCCAGTTGTTGCCGGTCTGCGAATCGCAGCGCAGAAGCTGAGGATAGTCGTTGACAGGATTGACGACCAGGTCGAGATCGCCATCGTTGTCGAAATCGCCGAAAGCGCAGCCGCGTGCGGCGATGGGATCGGAGATGCCCGGTCCGCCTTGCATCGATACATCCTCGAACCGCCCGTTGCGCAGGTTGCGATAGAGAAGTTTGCGCTGGGCATATCCAGCCTCGGTTTTCAACTGTTCGACCTCAGGATAGACATGGCCGTTGCAGATCAGGATGTCGGGCCAACCGTCGTTGTCGAAATCGAAAAACCCGCAGCCCCACCCGAGATACTGGGTGTGGGCACCGAGTCCGGCAGTGTAGGTGGCGTCTTCGAAATTGGCGCCTCCGAGATTGTGATAGAGAGAAGGCGTATCGCCGGCGAAGTTCGTCTTCACGAGATCGAGATTGCCGTCGAGATCATAGTCCCCGGCGGAGATACCCATGCCGGCCTGGGGCTTGCCGTCGGCGCTTAGAGCGCAGCTGGATTCGAGCGCGATGTCGACGAACTTGCCATTTCTTTTGTTCTGGTAGAGTGCGCTGGCGGTGGAGTCATTGGCGACATAAATGTCGGGCCAGCCATCGTTATCGAGATCGGCGGTGAGCACGCCGAGACCATAAGTGCCGTTGGCGCTGAAAATGCCGGCCCGCTCTGAAACATTGGTGAACGTTCCGTCGCCGTTATTGTGATAGAGGATGTTCTTGCCGCCATTCAATCCCGGCGGGCCGCACGCCACCATCACACCTTTGTAGAGACATGGACCCGACTCTGGCACTGGAGCGGTCGCCAGATCCATGTCGATGTAGTTTGCAACGAACAGATCGAGTTGGCCGTCGCAGTCATAGTCAACAAATGCACAGCCTGTGTTCCAGCGCTTTTCGCTACCTGCGACTCCGGCCTTCACGCTGACGTCGGTGAACGTTCCGTCACCGTTGTTGTGATAGAGCACATTCTTGCCGAAGTAGGTCACGAACAGATCGTCGTTGCCGTCGTTGTCGTAGTCACCGACGCAGACCGCCTGTCCCCAGCCGGAGTGCCCTAAGCCAGTTTTGAGGGTCACGTCGGTAAACGTGCCGTCACGATTATTTTTGAACAGGCGGGAAATCGGTTCTGGTCCGGCGGGAAATCCTTCGAGGCGAGTGCCGTTCACTAGAAAAATGTCGAGCCAGCTGTCGTTGTCGTAGTCGTAGAACGCGACCCCGCAGCCGGTGGTTTCGAGCAAGTATTTGTTTTTGTGTTCGCCGCCGTAGATGGTCTTGACGTTCAGGCCTGACTCGCGTCCGACATTGAGGAAACTTACTCCGAGCGGCGTGCCCGGCTGCGGCGGTTGAATCGGCGATGGTGTTGGCGCTGCGGATTGCGACCACAGCGGACGCGCCAGCGCGAGCACACTTTCGAGCGAGAAAATCGCCGCCGACCGGCTGAGTGACTTCAGGACTGCGCGGCGTGAAGAAGAGAGGAGTGTCAACTTGACATAGAGCCCGTAGTGGAATTCGCCTCGGAATTCTTATATTCGCTGCATCTAGACTTTGCAAGCGTGCGTCAGTTCATGAACGAATCTCAGCGTGAGCACTCAAGGTCAGCGCTCCTGCGGCGCGTTCGCCCCACGAATCCTCGTCAGCTCAGCGTTTCTGATATTGTGATCAAGCGATATTCAGACGCGAGACCCGCGTGAATGCGAATTGGGTCGAACCGAATACTGGATCAGCGGTTGACGACGGCCAATGGCCGAACGAATTGCGGGAGCAGAGAATGGGATACGCAGGGTTAGAGTTAGATGGTCAGGTCGCGGTAGTGATCGGAGGAACTTCGGGTATCGGGCAAGTTATCGCCTGCGGGCTGGCCGAAGCAGGTGCCGATGTGATTCCCACCTCACGGCGGGCCGAACAGGTGGAGAACGCCGCAAAGCAGATCGAAACGCTCGGGCGCCGCAGCCTGCGAGTAACGTCGGACGTGACGGATCGTGGCTCGCTTGAGGGTTTGCTGAATGCGGCGGTGAAAGCTTTTGGCAAGGTGGACATCATGGTCTACGCAGCCGGCCGCACCAAAAAGGTTTCGATTCTGGAAACAGAGGAAAAAGACTGGAATGAGATTCTTGAAACGAACCTGACAGGCGCTCTGCGCGCTGGTCAGATTTTTGGCCGGCACATGGTGGATCGCCGCTACGGGCGGATAATTCATATTGCATCGCTGGGATCTTTCGTTGCGCTATACGAAGTGGCCGCCTATGGTGCCAGCAAGGCGGCTCTCGCATCGCTGACTAGAACCATGGCTGTCGAATGGGCGGGATCCGGGGTGTGCGTGAACGCGATCATGCCAGGCGTTTTCCGGACGGCGCTTAACACGCAACTTCTGGACGGAACTCCGCGCGGGCAGGAGTTCTTGGTGCGGACCCCGATGAAGCGATTCGGCAAAGTGGAAGAGTTAGCGGGCGCCGCTGTTTTTCTGGCCTCGAAAGCAGCGAGTTTCGTAACAGGCACGATTCTTGCAGTGGATGGAGGATTTCTCGCCAGCGGAGTCAACCAATAAGTTTGCGGAACCCGGAGTCCGGAAATTCAGTGTGAAGGGCCGCCGACATAGTTGCCGTAACCTACAATCACGGTCGAACTCACCAGGATCAACAGGGTAACCGCCACGAGCGATCTGGTCCTGCCCCCAGCGCCCTTCCATTCATTTAGCGCGATTCCCCACAGAGTGCTGAAGATGATGATGCTGGCCATGTGCAATGTCCAACTGGAGAACTTGTACCTTCCCATCTGGGTCTCACCCATGCTGTAGAAGAAAAACTGCATGTACCACGTGGTTCCTGCTAGCGCTGAGAGCAAGTAGTTGGCAAGCATCGGAGCTCTAACGGTTGTGTTCTGCGCGACTTCAGCAGCGGCCACCATCTCCTCTGCGGGAGCGTCGGTGACGGTTTCAAGAATGTGCTCTTCAGCGCGCGAGGGAGCGGTGCCGCGAATCTCGGACTCAAGATATTGGTAGCCAGTCCGGTTGCGAATGTTCAGGATGACGCACCAGATGAAGTTGGTGGTAAAGCCTCCAGCAAGAACGACGACGAGCACGGGAAGTCCTTGCCACAACACCGGAGTGCCATGTTGAATCGTGATGGCTTTGATGGGATCACCGGCCGCCAGACCGTAAGCGAAGCAGGCGCTCATCACGCCTGAAAAAGTGGCGACGAGCAAACCCTTCTTCAGATCGAATTCCTTGATTGACGCACGCTTCTGCTCGGTCGACATCTCGCGCTCTTTGGATATTCCGGCTGCGCCCGCGGACGCGATGCCAAGAAGACAGACCGCGACTCCACTAAGAATTACCAGGCCCGAATGTGTGCCGAGGACTTCGGACGCGAACACTCCTCTGAAAATCGGAGGCATCAAGGTGCCGAAGGCGGCCGTGTACCCGAGAACCATAGCCATGCCGAGTGACATGCCCAGATAACGCATGGTCAGGCCGAAGGTCAACCCGCCAAGTCCCCACAGGATTCCGAAAATATACGTCCAGAAAAGAGTGGTGGTGGGAGCCGCGTGAAGCACGGGCAATAGGTCGCGCGTCATGGTTAGCGCGAGGATCCACGGGGCGATGATCCAGCTGAAGAATCCGCCTACCAGCCAATAGGTTTCCCATGCCCAGTGCTTCACCCCGCGATAGGGCACGTAGAAACTCGCGGAAGCGAGACCGCCGAGCCAGTGAAGGAACACTCCTAGTGCTGGGTTCATGGAATCCTCGTATGGAAACTTACAGGTGAAAAATTTCTTCCAGCGGATGCATGGCGCAATCTGGCAACATGCGGTCGGGTTGAATAAAAAAGTCGCCCATCTCGCGTTGCCAGCGGTCGTTGACTTCACGCTTAGCCATCCCTGAGCGAGCGCGTTCAAAATCTTCGGTCTCTAGATATCCGACCAGAAGTCCGTCGCCGCGCAAGAACAGCGAATAATTGTTCCATCCAGTTTCGCGCAAGGCCGCTATCATTTCGGGCCATACGGCGCGGTGGCGTTCTTTGTATTCCTCGAGTCGCTCGGGCTTAACCTGCAACACAAAGCAGACACGCTGCATAGAACTCCTTAACGCCGCTTAACGGAGGAAAGCTTCGGAAAGACCGCCGTCTACGGGAATAATGTGACCCGTTGTCTTTGAGCTCTGATCGCCCGCCAGCCAGACGACTGCGGCAGCACAATCCTGGGGAAGAATCGGTCGCTTGGTCAATGTACGCTCTGCGTAGAAGTCGGCGAGCTTGGTACGCAGTTCGTCGGTGGACTCCGAGTCCGTGAAGGGGATCTTGTACTTTTGGAGAGACTGCATCACGCGATCGCGGGGGAACATGGTGGAGCCGGCGACGACAGTGGCAGGCGCAATGCCATTGACGCGCACATGCGGACTGAGCCTGATCGAGAGTTCGCGGATCAAATGGTTGAGGGCCGTTTTGCTGGTGTCGTAGGCTTCGCTGCCTTTTTTCGGCACGACAGCGTTTGCGGAACTGGTGAGCACCATGGAGGCAGGGAGGCCTTGGTCTTGGAATGCCCACTCGGTCTGCCGGGCGAGATGATAATTGCCTGTGACATTGACGATGAAGGTTTGCGCCCACTGTGCATCGGCGAGTTCGCCGTCGGCACCCGGCACCGGATAGATCGCTGCGGTGTTGACGATGATGTCGATGCCACCAAACTGAGAGATCGTGAAATTCGCAGCCTCCTTCAACGATGCGGCGGAACCGAGATCGACGCGAGTGTGTGCGACAAAGTCTGGAGACGACATTGCTCCTGCATCGTCGGCGGCTCTCATGGCGCCTTGTTGATCAAAATCGCCGACGACGACATGTGCTCCTTTCCGAGCCAGCAGTAGCGCAACTTCACGGCCGATTCCGCTGGCGCCGCCAATGATCAGCGCGATCCTGCGGCTGAACTCCGCCTCGGCGGGCAGGCGTTGCAGCTTGGCTTCTTCAAGGGCCCAATACTCGATGCGGAAGGCTTCGGATCGGGGAAGAGCGACATAGTTGTGGAACTGGGTGAACTGCTGCGACTGCTCGGCATGTCGCGCCTGCGGCAGGGAACGCGAAACGTCCCCGTCATCCAGTGCGTTCGCGCCGGCCATGACGTGAATGGCGTTGATGAAGAACTCGGTTGTGATGCGCGCTTCTTTCTTATTTTTTCCAAAACCGAATAGTCCCAAGCCTGGCACGACGACGACGGATGGGTTGGAATCCCTCAGTGCTGGCGACTCGGCATTTGCCCACGCAGCATAGTAGTTCTTGTAGGCGGCTCGGTACTCGACAACGTCGCCCTGGATTCGCGCCTTCAGAACGCTGACGTCTTCACCAGCCGGATTCCACGGAAGAAAGAGAGGACACACGCGGGTTCTTAGGAAATGGTCTGGGCAACTGGTACCGAGCTCGCTTAATTCCTTCGCCCACTTGGATCCAGCGAAAGTGAGAGCGTCATCATTGTCAGCGTAATGCGCGATTACGCGGCGATTCGAAGACACTGCCCCACGGAGGGCCGGTAGAATCTGGCAAGCTATCTTCCTGCGGTCCGGCGCGGCGGAATGCTCGACTCCGCCAAATAACGAACCCTTCTTCGATTGGCGTTCTTCGATAAACTCTCCCATCTGATCGATGGTGTGAATGCTATTCAGGTAACAATCGCGTTGACTCATTCCCCAAGTAAATAATCCGTGGCCACCTAGGATGAGTCCTTCGGCGGTGGGATTCGCTTTGACCGCGCTTTCAATCATCAGCCCTAGTTCGAATCCTGGGCGCTGCCAGGGGACCCACACGATCTTGCGATCAAACTGCTCGTTGAACTGGTCGAGCTTTTGCTTCCCATTCGCACTCGCGGCTAGCGCGATTGCCCAATCGGGGTGCAGATGATCAACATGAGGGAAGGGAAGGAACGCATGGAGAGGAGTGTCGATGGACGCCGCCACCCGATTCTCGCCGAACGCCGACAATGGATAGTAACGGACCATCTCATCTTCGTATCGTTCGCCCCGATACAGTTCTTTGAGTTGCTCCAGACGATCGAGATAGAGCAGGGCGAATCCGGCATCGGTGATGGAGCCGAGATCCCCACCGCTGCCTTTCACAGCCAACAGGCGCACGGGGAGGCCCGTAAACGGATCGAGCAACTCGAACTTAGAACTGGTGTTGCCGCCGCCGAAGTTGGTGATGCGCAAGTCGGCACCGAGCAGGTTTGAGCGATAACGCAGCAAGGCCAGTTCATTGCCCGATATTCTTTGCGCTTCAGCTTCGCTCCACAAATCCTTCAGATGAGTCGTCTCTTTGATTTCAGACATACATGCTCCCGCAATAGTGCTCGAATCGCTCGGCGTGTTGATCCCATTCATTGGTTTCAATCGGATCGAAAACCTCGGTCGGGATAGATCGATCTACAATGGCGCGGACTTCAGCCAGCGAGGCCGCGCCTCCAGTGGCCAGAATCTGTATTGCTACATTGCCCAGGGCTGTCGCCTCAGCCGGGCCGGCAAGCACGCGTCTTCCGGTGGCGTCCGCGGTCAGTTGGTTCAGCAAGCGATTTTTGGAGCCGCCGCCGATGATGCGAATCTGCGTGATGTGCTTCCCGCTAACCTGTTCGAGATTTCGAAGGACAAAACGGTATTTGAAGGCGAGGCTCTCCAAAACTGCTCGGACATAAACGCCGGGTTTGTGTGGGAGCGGCTGGCTGGTCCTGAGGCAAAACTTGTCGATCGCGGCGAGCATATCCGGCGGGCGCAGGAAGGACTCATCGTCGGGATCGACGAGGTGCCGAAACGGCGCCTCGCGGGCGGCGAGCTCCATCAATTCACGATAGTCGAAGGCGTAGCCCTGTGCCGTCCAGGAGTAACGGCAGCCCTGCAGCATCCATAGACCCATGACGTTCTTCAGCAGTCTCGTCGTTCCATTTACACCACCTTCGTTGGTGAAGTTCAGGCGCAAGGCGTCGGGCGAAATCACCGGCGAATCCAGTTCCGTGCCCAGCAGCGACCAGGTTCCAGAACTAAGAAAGGCAGTATCGTCGCGAGCCGAGACGGAAGCCACTGCCGAACCCGTATCGTGACATGCGGGAGCGATTACGGGTGTCCCCGCCAGAGATGTGTGACCGGCTACGTCCCGCAGGAGCGTGCCGAGGATCGAGCCCGGCTCCACGATCGGCGCGAGCAGGTGAACTGGAAGTTCAAGTCGTTGCATCAGGCCGGTGGCCCAGGTGCGTTTCAGCGGGTCCACCATTTGAGTGGTAGTTGCGTTGGTGAATTCGCAGACTGCGTTTCCACTCAGCCAATAGTGAAATAGATCGGGGATCGTCAGCAGATGCTTCGCGGCGTCAAGAAGCTTGGGAGTCTGACGCTGAGCGGCGAAGAGCTGATAGAGCGTGTTGATGGGCATGAACTGAATGCCGGTCGCCTGGTAGATCTCCTCTTTGCCAATCTTTCCAACGACCTCCTCCATGATGCCTTTAGTGCGCCGGTCGCGGTAGTGGTAGGGATTTTCGAGCAACTCGCCGCGTTCACCCAACAGAGCATAGTCAACGCCCCATGCATCCACTCCGATCCCAGCTAGTTCCACTTCAGCTAAACGCGCGAGGGTTTTTCGGACTTCGAGCCAGAGTCGCGCAGCGTCCCAGTGGAGAGATCCGCCGCATTCAATCGGCTCGTTGGGGAAACGATGGACCTCTTCGGTCGTGAGGATCCCTGAGTTAAGATGCGCCAGGACGGCCCGCCCACTCTCGGCGCCAAAGTCGAACGCAAGATACGGTTTCCCGTGAATGCTCTTAGGCATAGGAGGAGACGTTCTGTGAATTCCGGGTCGAACGATCCTTGGTGATGCGCTCGATGTAGCCGCTCTGGCGGAATGCCTCCATGGGATTCTTCGGAAGCCCCTTGGAGTCGCGCCACTCCTGGATTACAGGGCGCACGTCGGTAGCGAATGCGTCTTGCAACAACGATTCTGCGCTGACCAGGTCACAGTTAATTTGGGCGGTCGCGAGTTCAGCACCGTCGACCAGAGCCGCTTTGGAAAACAGTTCCTGCGCCATGGTCACAGTTTGGATCGCCTCTTCGATTTTTCCCTTGAGGTTGTGACTCTGGTCGATCATGTAAGCGATGTCGGCTTTTTTCTCGGTTTCCCACTCAAAGGTGTGAATCTCATGGAAAATGCGAAAGACTTGATAGGGGTCGATCGAGCCTAGCGTCAGGTCGTCGTCGGCGTAACGGCGATCGTTAAAGTGAAAACCTCCCAGCATATCTTCAGCGAGCAGCCAGGCAACAATTTGCTCGATATTCTGCGCCGCGTAGTGGTGTCCAGTGTCGACGAGGACTTTGGCTTGGGGACCGGCGGCACGCGAAAGCAGCAGTGACATACCCCAGTCGGCGATATCGCTGTGGTAGAAGGCGGGTTCGAACGGTTTGTACTCGATAAGAAGTCGCTGTCCTGGGGACAACGCGGCATGCGACTCTTTTAACCCTTCGGTGAACCAGCCCTTGCGCTGCCGGATGTTCGCAGTTCCTGGGTAGTTCGAGCCGTCGGCAAACCACATCGAAATGTCACGGCTGTGCAGGCGACGGGCAATCTCAATGCTGTCTTTGGTGTGCTGCAGGGCGCGTTGGCGAATTGCAGGCTGGGGATTGGCGAAGGAACCATACTTGTATTCCTGGTCCTGAAACAGATTGGGGTTGATCGAACCGGGGAGAACCCGATAAAGCTCAGAAAATTTCTTGATGTCCGCGGCGCTGTCGACACCCTGAGGGCAATCCCACGAGACATGTAGCGCAATAGTGGGGCAGACCCCTGTGAGCCCATGCACCTGACCTGCGTCGCTGAACTTCTCCTCGGTGGTGGTCGCGGCGGCTGGTTGGGTGAACTTTCCGAATCTCGTTCCAGTATTCGCGAAACCCCAGGAAGGCAGCTCAATGCGGAAAGATTCCAGTGCGTTGAAGATTTTCTCGGTCTTGGTCGGATTCATACGGGACCTCCTCGAAGTCGAGGATTACCATTCTACGCGCACAGTTCAGAAATCCTTTTCGTGGCAGACGAAATTGTACCGTACTAACCGTTTAGAATGTTGCTCAACAGAAGACGGGTTCGCTCTGGCGGTAAGTCCTCTCACGGATTGTGAAATGGCAGCTCCCCTTTACTGCACAACCACCACGGAATAAGTGTCCACCGAGGGCAGCGTCACTTCCAACGTCGAGCCCTTCCATTGTACTTTCTGAAACACTGCACTTTTCGTGTCGGGGGAAAAGAGCCAAGGCTTCCGCCCCACAAGAGTTTGGAATTCTTTCCCGACGACTAGCTTCAGATTCAATTCTCCAGCTGGAGTTTGACCGTAGTTGAGCACATGGAGGACGAGTGCTCTTCCAGCGCGCACCGAAGTGATGTTGGCGAGGACGGGTGAGGATGAGTTTTCCAGTTCGACATGAGTGGCATGCGGGGCAAGAGAACTAATTTCCGCCAAGACCTGCGCCTCGGCCGTTTTGCCTTTTGCGAGTTCTTTTTCTGCGGGAGGCAAAATCTCTGCATTCAGGCCAGCGGCAGTTGATGTCTCGGCGAAGACACAGACTTTGCCTCCGCCATTCTGATAGTCGCGAATCATTTCTTTCTGTTCCTCTGATAGAGACCCATACGAAGGAACGATGACGCCGCCATAAGCGGCAAGTTCTTTCTTCGCAATACGGCTCGCGACCCTGAAATCACCCAACACAGAGTTTTGAGCGAGAAAGTCTAAGCGGGTTGCCCCGCCCGGCCAATCGAAGTCCGGGTTCAGGTCAGGAAGAAGGACTGCAAGCGGCACAACGTTCATTGCGTTGGAGTAGAGTTCGGCGTGGTCGTCGAGGAATCCGTTGTATTGGCCGATCGCCGACCAGGATTCCAGAGCTTTGGGATTCTGCGTAACCAGCGCGGTGTCGAATGGACCTTCCATGTCCCATGTATAAGACGTCCCGAACGCCGCCGCTTCGGCAATCGCCAGTTTCTGGGATCGTGCTTGCAGGTAGGTAGAACTGCGATCGCCGTTGTGAAAATGGGAGTATTCCGAAACGATTGGCTTCATGCCCTGATGCAGTCCCTTTACGAGACGATCGCGGCGGATATTAGAAACCTCCCAAAGATTGCCCCATGCTCCTGGCTCAGCCCATCCTTCGGTGAAAATGAAATCCATTAGCCGATTCAACACGTTAAACGGGGGGTAAAGTCCGAGGTTGGTGGCAAATGGAATGTCTGATTTCTTTTCGTGGCGCGCATAGTTTAAGAGCTGGCCGAAGAAGTGCGCGACGTTGGTGGGTTCGCTCGGATGGGAATCAAGAAAGGGGTTGTCGAAGAATATCGCATCAAGACCATCGTCTATGATTGCTCCGATTCGACGTTTTTGATATTCGATCCAGCCGTGGCGGCTAGTATCAGCCACAAAGCGCATCGCGTCGTGTCCGTCTGAATACCTGTAGGGGATGCCGTCGTTCCCAACCATGATCCATCCCACGGATTGAGGGTCATCTCTGAACATGCTTTCCCAGAAGACCGAGATGGCGCAGACGTAGGCAGCCGCCTTAATTCCACGTGCATGCAGTTTTTTGACGAGCGCTCTCACAGCAATGCGTTGTGCTTCCTCGTCGTGCCAGGAAAATCCGACGCTGTAGGTGACCCACACAAAATTGATCTTTGCCTGAACTAATAGATCGATCATGCGATCTGCATGTGTTCCGTACAAGTTCGCTAATATTTCTTGATCCTGGGAGGTGAATTGCGAAGCCCACTCTGATCGCGACGTCTTCTGGGTTTCGAGGGCGCCTCCATCAAACCGCGCGAAGCGAACCGTTCCGGAGTTCAACCAATTCGGAAGGGAAGGCTGGTCGGACTCGACAGTGGTTGCAACGGCGGCGGTTTGTGCTCTGGCCGCCGTGCTGAGCGCCATCGCAATACCCAAGATGATTAACGGCGTACGCAATGTCGCCGCGAAACAGCGAACGCCGAACCGTTCTGTTTGCATCTTCTGTCCTTTGGTCCGGATGAATCTCATTCAGAACTAACGAGCGGCGATTCGATCTCTACTCGACCGGCATGCAGTATATCTTGTTTCACACATCACACCGGGCGTGGCGGGTGGAGAGCGATGTGATCCAGGCAAGGAGGGCAACCATGAATGCAGCGGACTGGAGCATCATCGCGATCTACCTGCTGGCCGTGGTCGGTCTTGGAGTAGCCGCCGGAATTCGCTGGGGAAAATGGTCACGAAATCGTATTTCTCGAACGCATCCTACATCTTCGGCAGCACTTTCGTTTTCCTGTACGAGTGGAAAACGGTGTCTATCGCACCCCGGAAGACGCTGGAGCAAGTTGCGAATTGAGGCCGGAATAGTCGGTTAGAACAAACACTATATAGTGCCCTCTTTGAGTTTCCAGTGTGCTTTCTCCGAAATTGAATTGACACTCGTGGGGCAGTCTGTTATTGAATCGTCCGTAAGATACTGCGAGTTGGGACGACGCGTCGAGCCGGTTGAGGCGGGGACCATCTTGTGTACAAAGGAGAATCGGTGTCCGGTTCGACGCAAAAAGTCGTAAAGCGAATCTACACGGTTAGCGTTCTGACCTGTCTGCTGTCCTCGTTGGGGTGGTCGCAAGGTGAAGGAGTGCACCTCGGCGAGATACTCAAGGACGAGATTGTGTCTCCCGCGGTGGCGGATTTCCAGGTGCGCCAGCACATTGCTGGAGCAACGGCGGCACCACCCAAACTGCCGGCAACGCCCGGAGAATGGACTGCTTCGGCGGACCGATTGCGGCGGCACTTGGTGGATGATGTAGTGTTTCATGGCTGGCCGAAACAATGGGTCGACTCGCCGCCGAAGTTCGAAGAGCGCGGCGTGATTGAAACGGGACACGGTTACAGCATCCGTAAATTGCGATTTGAGATTGTCCCAGGATTTTATTCTTCGGCGCTTCTGTACGAGCCGGAGCACCTGGACGGAACCCTGCCTGCAATTCTGAATATGTCTGGGCACGATGGGCCCCTGGGATACTCCTATGAGTTCAAACAGAAACGGTGCATCACTTACGCGAAGCACGGCATTCTGGCTCTCAACCTCGAGTGGTTCGGGTTTGGCGAACTCAGCAAAGAGGGCAACGATCACGCGTTCGCGGCTCATCTCGATTTGGCCGGCGCAAATGGAGTGGGTCTATTTTACCTGGAGATGCGCCGCGGACTCGATTATCTCTATCTTCATCCTCACGCGGATCGAAACCGAATCGGAGTGACGGGACTTTCAGGGGGGGCTGGCAGACGATCGTCCTGAGTTCGCTGGATGAACGCGTCAAGGCCTCGAATCCGGTTGCGGGATTCGCGGCGACGAGTTCGCGGGTGGAGGCGAAAGAATTTGGCGACATGGGCGATATCGAGCAGTCGGCGACGGATTTTCTGCGAGGTTCTGACTATCCCCACCTTGTAGCGCTGATGGCTCCACGGCCGATATTGCTTACCTACAACGGAGAAGACGACTGCTGCTTCAGGGCCAGCCTGGTTAAGCCGCGCGTTTTTGACGCGATCCAACCGTTCTTCGGCCTTTACGGCCACGCTGACAACCTTTACTGGCATGAGAATCGGGAACCGGGAGATCATAATTATCAGCTAGACAATCGGCTGGCCGACTACAGCTTCTTCACCAAACAGTTCGGACTTCCCCCTATTTCCGATGAAGCAGGCATTCCGTCGGAGCTGCGCAGCTATGAAGAGTTAGTTACGCCTTTGCCTGAAGACAATCTGACAATCCTTGGGCTGGCCCGCGAAATGGCCCGCGAGCTTAAGCGGAGTTCGGTTCCAGCGACTGCTACGGAGAGAGCGGCATGGGCAACTTCGGAGCGCGACAAACTGAAGGATATCGTCCGGTACCAACCGGTGGAAATGCAAGAAGCCTGGGGCACGGCGATGACCAAGAGCCGTGGCGTGCAATCCATTTCTTATTTGTTTCAACTGAACAATGGTCTAAGCGCAAGCGGGATCTGGCTGCGATCGATAAGTCAAAGTTCTGACACTGCGCCGGTAACAATTGTGCTGCATGACGAGGGCAGGAGCGCCGCTGCCGATATTGTGAAGGAACGTTTCAGCCGCGGCGAGCAGGTTCTAGCCCTCGATTTGATGTTCACCGGGTCGCCGTGGAAGGGTAAGGACACATTTGAGCTGGCGCAGATGCTGGGAGGCTTGGGAGAGCGTCCCCTCGGTCTGCAAGTGGAGCAACTCATCCGCATCGCACGCTGGGCTGAACATAAATCCGGGACTGCGAAGGTTCGGCTGGAAGTGAGTGGCATCAGGAATCAAGCAGCAGCCCTGGTCGCAGCTGCGCTCGAGCCCGATCTGTTTTCAGAAATTACTGTGCGCGACGGGATCCGTAGTTTCAGTTACCTACTCGAGAAGCCGGTCACCTACGCGCAGGCTCCGGAACTTTTTTGTCTGGACCTTTACAAGGAATTCGATATCGATCGGCTTGAAGCTTTGGCCGCACCCGTTACGGTTCAGTCCCGCGAACTACGCGAACTGCCTGGAAAGAAACCATAATTTCGAGATGAAATCAGGGCAGCGTGACCATGGCTACTGAATATCCGCCTAACGTCACATTGTCGCTGCTCAGCTTGGCTGTCGCCGGCGGTTGAAAATTCGTGGTTTGATCTACGAAGCTGATCTGTCCAGCGGCCGCGCCCGCAACCGAGACTTCAAACTTTCGATCCCTCTTGTTGATCAGCAGAACTCGCCGTTTGTTAGCGCGCGTCGAAAACGCGACGGCATAGACGTAAGGATTGTCGTCCGTTATCTCTGCGATTTTATCGCCGGGGCCGATGTTGTCATGCAAGAGCTTCAGAACCCAGAATCGCGCGTTCGGCTTCCCATCGGTCCAGCTGACCATCGAAACACTTGGATATTGGGTTGGAAAGCCCACAAGTTGTGACTCGCCCGCAACGTCGATACCCATTTTCGCCAGCTCCCCGAAGAGATAGGCGTACAGTGCGCCGGATAGATTCCAGTACGAAGTATCGATGGACTGCGTAACGTGTCCGGGATCGTTTTGCCCACCGTCATCGGCCGAAATGACGCCGAGCTCATCGATCGTGGTTTTCGTTTCAGGCGACAAGCGCTGGCGTATCGCTTCGATGTAGCTCACCGCTTTCAGGAATCCATCGGCCTGATCGAAGTAGGTGAATTGCGCTACCGCCGGATTCTCGTCTGGAGGGACGTTTGCGTAGAAGTGATACGAGATAAAATCCAACGGCACGCCCGGCTTGTGGTTCTTGTGATCGAGGAAGTATTCGAAAAAGCGTGGATCGGTTTCGTAGGCCAGCGCCAGGCCGACAAACTTCATATCCGGCTGCACCTTTTTCATGGCGGTGACCACTTCGTCGTAAAGCCGAGTATAGGTTTCGGCGTCGAAGTGGTGCTCGGAGTCAACTTCGTTGAGCACTTCCCAATGAGAAATGGAGTAGTGATAGCCAGACTCGTGGTGCTTGCCCAACTCATCATTGAACCCGCCCTGCGTGTACCAGGCCAGGAGCCTAGCATAGTAGTCGGCAACTTCCTTCATCGTGGGGTCGCGGAGCGCCCTACCTTTTTCGTAATCCCACGTCACCTGATCGGGGTCTGCGGGATAGATCGAGGGTTGATCGGAGATGAACATCCACTGGGGGATCGTACTAAAGTTCAGAACGACTGGATGCCCTTTCGTGGCATTTAGAAAGTCGATTGTCATGGGATCAATCACGGTGAAATCCCATGACGTCTTGCCGCCTTTGGGCGGAGCGAGTTCCGCAACGCCGAGCCTCGGATACGGCAGCCACGGCACATACCGAACATAGTCGGCTCCGAGATCGTGCAGCGATTGGAACGCGTTGTCATGCACCCGTGTCCCACGCCGCAATGGGGGATTGACGACGACCTGGAGGGTCGGGGTGGTCTGTGAAACCCTGACGATCTTGTCCCAGTTGGCCGTTATCTTGATGACCTGGTCTTGCGCAGCCAATGGGCACGAGAGCATCAGCACCGCCAATAAGGTCGCCGACGTCGTAGCCGGCAATTTGTAGTTCATAAATTCCTCCGTGGAGCGATTTGGATTGCGCTCCTGCGCCGTCATCAGCGACTTTTCGGCGACTGGAATCTTCGCATCACGAAACCATGACGTCAAACGACAGTCATACTCCTGCGGTGAGACATCGCCCAGACTTGATAACATGCCGGGTAAAACTTGCGGCTGCAGCCCGCACTCGCTATGCTGGCCCAGCGATTCTCGAATTGGCTTACCACAGGGCAAGCAGTAGATTGTGAATGCCGCCTATGCACACTTCGGGCCATCAGCTCAAAGTCGGTCTCTTCGGGATCGGATTAGATACGTACTGGCCTCAGTTTCCCGGCCTTCGCGATCGGCTGGTTGGTTATACCGAGCAAGTCGCAGCACGGCTGGCCGGCCTCAATGTCGAAGTCGTCAACCTAGGCCTGATCGACACGCCCGAGAAGTCTTTATCTGCCGGACATGCGCTGCGGCAGGCCGATGTCGACCTCATCTTCCTCTATGTGACGACCTATGCGCTGTCGTCGACCGTCCTTCCTGCCATTCGCCGGGCAAAGGTTCCGGTCATCATTCTCAACCTTGCTCCCGGGCCTGCCATCGACTACGGCACTTTTAATCGAATGGGGGATCGTACCAAAATGACAGGGGAGTGGCTTTCCTATTGCCAGCCCTGCTCAGTTCCTGAAATCGCCAACGTCTTCAATCGATGCCGCATTCCGTTTTTCCAGGTGAGCGGGATGCTGGATCTCGATCCCGCCGCCTGGGGTGAGATTGGGGAGTGGATCGAGGCGGCCCGTGTAGTGCAGATCATGGAGCACAATCGACTCGGTGTCATGGGCAACTACTACGGAGGCATGCTGGATATTTATTCCGATCTCACTCAGCAGTGCGCATATTTCGGAGGTCATGTCGAGGTCCTGGAAGTGGACGAACTGGCGGCCCTGCGCAGAGGCGTGCACGAAGATGACATCCAACGCCGAGTTGCAGAATTCAAAACTACTTTCGAGGTTCAACTAGATTGTTCCGCAGCCGAACTCGAGAGCGCCGCGCGCACTTCGGTAGCACTTGATCGCCTGGTCGAGATGCACGGCATTGGTTCACTGGCTTACTACCACAAAGGCCTCGGAAGCGCGGAGAACGAGGATGCCATCAGTTCCATGATTCTCGGAACCTGCCTTTTGACAGCACGAGGAATTCCGGTGGCTGGCGAATACGAGATTAAGAACGCTCAGGCCATGAAAATTATGGATTCGTTCGGCGCGGGTGGCTCATTCACCGAGTATTACGCGGTTGACTACAACGACGATGTCCTGCTCATGGGGCACGACGGTCCCGGCCACATCGCGATTGCCGAAGGGAAGATCAGAGTGCGCTCTCTGGATGTGTATCACGGCAAAGTGGGTCGTGGGCTTTCGGTGGAGATGTCAGTCAAACAAGGCCCGGTCACCTTATTTTCGGTGGTCCAGACTGTGGACGGTAAACTTCAGTTGCTGATGGCAGAAGGTGAATCGGTGGCCGGTCCGATTCTCGAAATCGGCAACACGAATAGCCGCTACCGATTTCCGACTGGGACCAGGAATTTTATGAATTGGTGGAATGTCCACGGGCCGGCGCATCACTGTGCGGTTGGAGTTGGGCACATCGCATGCAAGCTGAAGAAACTTGGGGCGTTGCTAGGTATGGAGTGCATACAAGTCTGTTAGGGGCCAAGACATCCCGGGCCACATGCGGAGCTCGCCAACTGCTGGAAGAAGCCGGATCATCGGGCCCGGATCGGCAGGGTCGGCCATTTGGTGAAATGGCGAGATGTGGCGTATTATTTGTCACGGAACGCCAGTAGAAGAGTCCGCTAAGCGGTTAGATCGGCCAACGCCAATGAGTTGCGTGTGCCGCTTGAGGGCCGTTCCTTCTGGATGCACAGTGAGCAACTAATTTCCTTTGAGGTTCGTATATGAAAGACGTCGTGTCGCGTTTTCATTTTGCCTGTGCGCCCGATAGCTGGGGCGTACTGGACTATCCCGGGCCATCGTGGAATCAATCGTACGAGAAGATGCTAGACGAAATGGTAGACGCTGGATACACAGGGACGGAACTGGGGCCGTACGGATTCTTTCCAACGGATGCCGCGGTCCTGAAGCCTCAGCTGGAAGGTCGAAAGTTGACGCTTCTGGGGTCGTTCGTTCCAGTCGTGCTCAGCGACCCCGCTTCGGCGGGAATCGCGGTCGCACAAATCCGCAAAGTTGGCGACCTGCTGGCAACGCTGAAGGCTCCGTTCCTGGTTCTGGCCGACGCTCAGTCGGACGAGCGCAATCGCCTCTCCGGGCGAGTGCCGCGTGATGGAAGCGTTGGGCTCAACGCAACTCAATGGAAGAACGTGGTGAAAGTTGTGGAGGAAGCGGCTAAAGTCTCCGCTGAGTTCGGGCTCGATCTCGTATTTCATCCTCACATTGCCACCTACGTCGAGACGCCCGAAGAGTGCGAACGCTTCTTCCACGAGACGTCGCATACCGGCATCGGACTGTGTCTGGATACAGGACATTGCGAGTATGGTGGTGGCGACACCCTCACCGAAGCAGCAAAGTTCGCCAGCGTGCTGCGGTTTCTTCACCTTAAGGATGTCGACAAAAAGGTTCTAGAGGAAGCTCGCCGCAGAAAGTTAACCTTCGAGGAAGCGATCGAGGAGAAAGTGTTCACCATCATCGGGCAGGGGTCGGTTGATTTTCCGGGGCTTTTCCGGCTGATGGAAAAGAATAACTACTCCGGTTGGTCAGTGATTGAGCAGGATGTGAAATTTGGCGCCACGGTGATTCCGCCGGCCGAGAGCGTTGCGGCCAGCCTGCGCTATCTCCGCGGAGTCGTCGCCGACATGGCGGGCGTGCCGGCACGCTAATGGCAACCGAAGCACTGCGACTCCACCGGCGGTTCAAGCAAAACTCAATGTAACGCGGTCAGACCGAAAAGGATCATCACATTGGCGAAACTTGGAATGGGCGTCGTGGGTGTGGGGGAGATGGGGAAGCGTCACGCGGAGAATCTTCGCCGCCTGGTTCCAGAGGCGCGTCTTGTTGCCATCGCGGATGTTGCCGAGGAGCGGGTGCGGCGGACTGCTGAGGAATTGGAAATCGAGAAGTACTTCTCCAATATTGATGAGATGCTGGCGTGTAAGGAGATCGATGCGATTCTGATCGCGGTTCCTGACAAATTTCACGCGAGAGTGATTGAAGCCGCCGCCGCTGCCGGAAAGGACATCCTGTGCGAGAAACCGCTCGCGACTAATCGTGCTGATGCTCAAAGCGCCCTGAAGGCCGTGGCGAAGGCGGGAGTTCGCCTGCAGGTCGGCTTCATGCGCCGCTACGACCCCGCATATGCGGCCGCGATGAAACGAATCGAAGCGGGCGAGATCGGGGAGCCTGTTCTCTTTAAGTCGGTCGGCCGCGACCGAGATGTTCCTCCGCTTTCCGCCTACCAATCCAACATCAATGGAATGTTGTTCTACGCCAATACGATTCACGACTTCGACCTGGCCCGCTGGCTCATGCGAGATGAGGTCGTTGAAGTGCAGGCCTACACAACGGTCGCCATCCGTCCCGAACTCGCGCAATACGGAGACATCGTCGCGGGTGTCGTGAATCTGAAATACGCTCACGGCGCGATCGGTAACATCGACTCTTACGCGCAAGCCATTTACGCCTATGACGTGCGCACTGAAATTGTAGGCTCGAAAGGCTCAATGTTTGTCGGGAGTGTCGATAAGACACCGGTGACATTCCTCAGCACTGCGGGTGGAACCAGTGTCCTTGCGGATCATTTCCTGAGCCGTTTTGCGGATGCTTATTTGGCCGAAGTGCGGGATTTCGTTCATAACATGCTGCACGACCATCCCCCACGCGTGACGGGAGAAGATGGGATGCGAGCGCTGGAGATCGCCATTGCAGCGGAGGAGTCCCACGCGCAGGGTAGGCCGCGTGCTGTCGCATGACGTTTGCGAATTGTTTCGCGCGCCTGAGCGCCGTCCGATTTCTTGATCGACCTTGTATCGGCATCGGTTTTGTGGGCGCTCGAAGTAGCGGCCGATATAAATTTGGGAGGAACGCATGAATCTCACCAGCGCGGTAGCCTACAGGAGTCCGCTGCATGAGATGACTCAGTCGACGCCTACTCGCCTTTGGAACGATTCGGCCGCTATCTCTGAACTCAACTATTCCATCGAGCACGGGGCAGTGGGAGCGACCTGCAATCCCGTCATCGCGCTCGGAGTGCTGAAGAAGGACCCGAGGTTGAAAGAAAGAATTCGGGCGGTGATGCAGGAACGACCGACAGCGACGGAGGGCGAAATCGCGTGGCAGTTAGTGCAGGACATCTCGGTTCAGGGCGCGGCCTTATTGAGACCGATCTTCGACAAAGAAGGCGGGAAAAACGGAAGACTTTCGATCCAGACTGATCCGCGATTTTTCCGCGACTCGAAAGCAATTGTGGAGCAGGCGGGACGTTTTAACGAACTGGCTCCCAATATGATCGTGAAGATTCCGGCCACTCGGGCAGGGATTCCGGCGATGGAAGAGGCGACGTATCGCGGAATCAGCATTAATGCAACCGTGTGCTTTACTTTACCGCAGTGCGTTGCAGTGGCGGAGGCTGTGGAGCGCGGATTAGCGCGGCGGGAACGCGAGGGCGCTGATATCGCCAGCATGGGCCCAGTTTGCACGATTATGGCTGGCCGGCTCGACGACTGGTTGAAAGTGTTGATCGAGAAAGAAAATATCGCCATCGATCCGGGCTATACGGAATGGGCGGGAGTGGCGGTTTTCAAGAAGACTTATCAACTATTCCGTGAGCGCGGGTATCGCATTCGGTTGCTGTCCGCAGCTTTCCGCAACCACATGCACTGGAGTGAATTCATCGGAGGTGATGTTGTCATATCGCCTCCTTATTCGTGGCAGGTTCGGTTTAATGCGAGCGATGTGCCAGTAAGGAATCGCATCGGTGTACCGGTTGATGCAAAAGTTGTCGAGGCGCTTTCGAGTAAATTCGCCGATTTTCGGCGAGCCATGGGTGAGGAAGTCCTTTTGATCGACGAGTTCGATGCGTTCGGGCCGACGCGCCGCACGCTTCGCCAATTCATCACCGCCTGTCATGAGTTGGAGGCGTTGGTGCGAGAGGTGATGCTGCCGAATCCGGATACCGCGTGAATTGCTGTCAGACTGGATTCCAAGTCGATTGTCCACGAGGCGATTCGCTCTGTTGCTGAGCCTGGCGGACCCGAACAGTTAACAGCTGACCTGTAAACTTGTGCAAGTCTTAATTCATGTCTGCGGCTAAATCGAACGATCGATCGAAGGCGACGAAGGCAGCGAGCATCTATGATGTCGCGCGCGAATCGAAAGTGTCAGTTTTTACCGTTTCGGCCGTTATCAACAACAAGACCCACGTCGGAAAGAAACTGCGCGAGCGAGTCGAACAAGCCATCCAAAAGCTGAACTACCGGCCGAACCTTGTCGCGCGAAGCCTGGCCAAGCAACGCACGCACACCATCGGAATGATCGTCTCCGATATCGCCAATCCGTTTTTCCCAATGGTCGTCAGAGGCGCGGAAGATGCAGCCCAGCGGCAAGGGTACAACCTGCTGCTTTGCAACAGTGACGATACGCTCGAGAAAGAAGAAACTGAGATCGAGTTATTGCTGTCAAAGCGTGTGGATGGGATTCTGCTGACGAAGGCTGCCGGTGACCTCAGCCCGGCGCTTCGGCAGATGATCAAGCAAGTGAACATTCCTTTCGTGTTGGTCATGCGGACTTATCCGACACTGACCAAGGATGCCGTTATCTCGGACGATTATCAGGGCGCCTATGACGCAGTGTCGCATCTGGCTCGCGCCGGCTCCCGGCGTATCGGATTGATCAGCGGTCCTCTGAAAATCAGTAATGCGATTGCGCGGCTGCAGGGATTTCGAGACGCACTGAAAGCCCAGGGGCTGCCGCTTGAGAAGAATCTGATGATTGAAGGGGATTACCGGATCGAGTCGGGCTTTCGTGGCGGACACGCGTTACTTTCGCATCGACCAGATGGAGTCTATGTTGCGAATCACCTAATGACGATTGGCCTATTGCAGGCAGCGGAAGAGATGGGGATGAAGTGTCCCGACGATTTTGGGTTGGTCAGTTTCGACGATTATCCGTGGCTGGGAGTATTTCGTCCGAAGTTGACTACAGTGGAGCTTCCGAAGCACCAGTTAGGCAGCGAAGCGGTGGAATTGTTAATTCGAAGGATCGGCGGAAGCACTGAGAAAGCTGTTGTGCGAAAGTTGCAGCCGGAGTTGCGGATTCGCGAATCCTGCGGATTTGCACTGCATGTGGCGAGAGGTTCCTCTACCGCCGCGAAGTGAGTTCAATCCTGAACGTTCTTCCAGTATCGCCGGCATTCTCTTAGAAGAGCCGCTCTTTTTTCACGGCCTCCTCATACTTAGAGCGAGCCGCCTGCACAGACTCGACTTCCGAAACCTCGGCAATGGGCACGTCCCACCAGGATTCGTAGCCGGGGACGCGCTGATCATACGCTGTCTCAATCACGACGACAGATGTCTTCTGAGACTTACTCGCGGCGAGGAGCGCCTGTTTAAATTCGTCGCGGGTGGTAGTTCGAACCGCTTCTGCTCCAAGACTTCTCGCGTTCGCGACGTAATCCACGGGGATCAGCTCGCCTTCGAGCTTGCCGTTGCTGCGATAACGGTATTCGGTTCCCATCCCTCTATTTCCGCAGGCACGACTCAGGCCGCCGATGCTCGAAAATCCGTGGTTGTCCAACACGACGATTGTAAGTTTATATTTTTCCTGCAGAGAAGTGACGATTTCCTGAGCCATCATCAAGTAGGAGCCGTCGCCGACCATCACGTAGACCTCGCGGTCAGGTGCGGCCATTTTTACTCCGAGGCCTCCACTGATCTCATATCCCATGCAAGAGTAGCCGTACTCGAGGTGATAGCCTTTGGGATCGCGCGTACGCCACATCTTGTGCAGGTCGCCAGGAAGGCTGCCCGCCGCGCAGACCACTACATCGCGCGGTCCAGAGATTTCATTCACAATTCCGATGACTTCTCCCTGGCTGATTGGATGGATCCGATCGAGATTGTGGAGGCGGTCGACTTCCTTTTCCCATGCATCACGAAATTCTGCGACACGAGTTGCGTAAGAAGTGCTCACAGTTAGGCCCTGCAGGGCGGAGGTTAGTTCCTCGAGTGTGACCTGGGCGTCGCCTACCAGCGGCAGGGCGGACTGCTTACCGGCGTCGAACTCTCCAATATTAATGTTGATAAATCGCACTGCCGGACTTTGGAATGCAGTTTGGGATGCGGTGGTGAAGTCGGAATAGCGGGTCCCAACCCCGATGATCAGATCGGATTCGCGAGCGAGAATATTCGCGCCCGGTGTTCCAGTGACGCCGATGCCCCCGAGCGCCTGCGCATGGTTGAAGGGTAGCGAACCCTTTCCGGCCTGCGTTTCCCCCACTGGGATGCCCGTTTGTCCAGCGAAAGCTGACAGTGCTCCGGTCGCTCCGGAATAGATCACGCCGCCACCGGCGATGATCAAAGGTTGCCTCGCCGAGCGCATCCATTCCACAGCTTTCTGCAGGAGTTGGGAGTCGCATCGCGGTCGCGGGACTTGCCACACTCTTTTGTCGAAGAAGGTTGTGGGATAGTCGAAACCCTCCGCCTGCACATCCTGCGGCAGACAAAGAACTACGGCGCCAGTTTCGGCCGGAGAAGTTAGCACGCGCATGGCAGCGGGAAGCGCAGTCAATATCTGCTCTGGACGTTCGACTCGATCCCAATAACGAGCAACCGGTTTCAAGCAATCGTTGACGGAGATGTCCTGGGTTGCGGCGGATTCCAGCTGTTGTAAGACCGGGGCAACGTTGCGGCGGGCAAAGATGTCCCCGGGCAAAAGCAGCACAGGCAATCGATTGATGGTCGCAACCGCGGCGCCCGTGATCATGTTGGTCGCGCCCGGACCGATCGAGGTCGTGCAGGCTAGAGTCCGCAGGCGATTGGCCATCTTGGCGAAGGCAGTAGCTGTATGCACCATTGCCTGCTCGTTGCGGAACAGATAGTAGGGCAGCCCTGGATCTTGCTCGAGCGCTTGTCCGATGCCAGCAACATTGCCGTGGCCGAAGATTCCGAGACATCCTTCAAACAGACGGTGCTCCTCGCCATCGCGCTCGGTGAACTGATTCTTCAGAAACCGGATGATAGCCTGGGCTGTGGTGAGGCGAGTTGTCATGGAGCCATGCTCCTTACCCTAGTCATTTTCCGAAGCGTGAGCTGCGAAGAAGACGATAATGCACGATTTCGAGGATGGGGGGAAGCGGGATGAGTCTCCACTTACTCGTCTAGCCTTTTACCAGTGGTAAGCGAGGATCGGTGTCTTTCCATGTCTCGCGAATCCAGACGTGTTGCGAATCCTCCGTGACAGCCAGGGCTCGCGCCGATCCCGCCAGGAAGTTCAGGTAGTAGATATCGTAGCCGGGCCCGGCCACGACCGGGTGGAATCCGCTGCGCACCAGCACTACGTCTCCATCGCGAGCTTGTACGGTGCGTCCCGCCGGATTCTCGGCAGAATAAAGATGCTGGAATGCGAATCCTTCAGGCTGTCGAATGCGATAGTAATAGATTTCGTCGAGGTCCACCTCGGCGGGCGGACGGTGAACATCATGTTTATGCGGAGGATAACTCGACCAGTTCCCCCCTGGGGTGTAGACCTCGATGACCATGAGCTTGTCCGCGGGGAAAGAAGGAGTGATGATGTCCACGATCTGGCGCGATGCGTTGCCCCCTCCCCGTAAACTGCTGACAACGTCCTCGGGAGAAATCAGGCGAGGTTCAAGCTTGGCATCCGAGGGAACTCGGCACTCCGCGATTTCGCAGTAGGTATGGGCAATAAATGTGACTCGGTGACCGGCTGGGAGATAAAGCGTATAAGGGAGCCCCTCGAACACGTTGTTTCGACGGCCAATCGTCTTTGCCCCAGATCCCCAATCCGTGCTGCACTTCCCGCCCAGCAGCACGAACGCTGCCTCTTCATGTTCAGTGGAAGTGGAGTAAGAAGAGCCGGGTTGCAGACGCCTGACAAAGAAACTCATCCACTCCCATCTCGCGTCGGCTCGAGAGAGGGCCAAAAGTTCGCCGGAACCGCCGTCCGGCAAGCGCTTGGAGTGGATGAGATTTTCGGTTTGGTCCATAGAATTTCGTTGACGAGCGCGAAACGGCCCAAAAACCGCTTTTCTTGATTAGTCTAACCGCTTTGACACTATGGCAAATGCACGGTACCTTGTCAATCGTGATCCTTACCGACGGCGATTCGATACCATTGAGAACCTCCATAAACGATCGAGTTAGCAGCACTCAAGGAGTAGAGGGATGAGTCAGAACGAAAATAGCAGGCGAGGGTTTCTCCAAGCGGCCGGAGTCGCCGTCGCAGCTCTGTCAGGCGCGTCGAAATTCGGAGCCGGAACGCCAGAGACGGCCGCACCGACCCAGTCGCAGCTGGTTTTCGATGTGCGCCAATTCGGTGCTAAGGGTGATGGGAAGTCCGTGGACACTCCCGCAATTAATCGCGCTATCGAGTCGGCAGCTAATGCAGGAGGGGGCACGGTTGTTTTCCCGGCGGGAATCTATTTGTCCTACTCCATTCGCCTGAAAAGTAAAGTCGCACTCGCACTCGGCATGGGCTGCACAATCCTGGCGGCAGACCCGCCATCGCAGAACAAACCCGAAGGCTATGACATGGCTGAGTCCAATCAGCCATGGGAGGCTTATCAGGACTTTGGCCATAATCATTGGCACAACAGCCTGATTTGGGGTGAGAACCTCGAAGACCTGGCGATTCAAGGGCCGGGCTTAATCTGGGGAAAAGGTTTGAGCCGCGGAGAGGGACCTGGCCCTGTAGCGGAGACGCCGGGCGTTGCCAACAAGGCCATCGCTCTGAAGAACTGCCGCAACATTCTTCTGCGAGATTTCTCAATTCTTCACGGTGGACACTTCGGTATCCTCGCGACCGGAGTCTCGAACCTCACCATCGACAACCTGAAGATCGACACGCAACGCGATGGCATCGACGTGGATTGCTGTCGCAACGTGCGCATTTCCAACTGCACAGTGAATTCACCCTGGGACGACGCCATTTGTCTGAAGAGTTCGTTCGCGCTCGGGTATGCGTGCGATACCGAGATGGTAACGATCAGCGATTGCATGATCAGTGGGAGTTACCTCGAGGGTGCCGTGCTGGATGCCTCGTTCAAGCGATTCCCGTCCACTTCTGACGTCGACCGCAACGGGCGAATTAAATTCGGGACCGAATCCAACGGGGGTTTCAAAAACATCACCATCTCAAACTGCGTGTTCGACGGTTGCTTCGGAGTCGCGATTCTCAGTGTGGACGGGGCACAGATCGAAGATGTCACGATTTCCAATATCACGATGCGGGGAACCGTGGCGTCTCCGATCTTTCTCCGCCTGGGATCTCGAATGCGAGGGCCCGCAGGAGTGCCGGTTGGAAGCATCCGGCGGGTGAATATTTCTAACATCGTTTCTTCGAGCGAGTCGTCACAAATATGTTCGATGATTGCAGGAATTCCCGGTCATCCAATCGAAGACGTGAAGATCAGCAACATCCTGATCCAGCATCCGGGCGGTGGGACTCGAAAAGATGCCGCCCTCCAACTTCCTGAAAAAGAGAAGGAGTATCCCGAACCGACGATGTTCGGCGCCACTCCCGCACACGCCTTCTTTATCCGGCACGCAAAGCGAATCGAGATTAGCGATTTCAAGATTCTCACGCAGGACAAAGAAGAGCGCCCGTGTTTCATCGTCGAAGACGCCGACGGGGTCGAATTCTCCAACGTCAAATTTCCCGAGGGACAACAGACGCCACGGTTTGTGTTGATTGACGTTAAGAACTTCAGCGTGCAGCGCAGTCGCTCAGTGTCCGATACTGAGATCAAGGACACAAGACGCCAAGAGATCTAGCGTCCCTCGGTTCGGCAATTCTCTGGAGGATTACTTCTGCACTTTTTGGCTCGCTTGAAACAAGGGACGACAGGTTTCGCGTTTTATCAGAGTCGTCGGCAGCAAGATCTCTGGAGCATGTATTGCTTTTGACTTGATCTTTTCGATCGCCATCTTGGCCAGTTGCCGCCCGACCTCGGGCGCCTCGACTCGTACGCTGGTTAGCGATTGAAGTCTTCCCATGCCATGCTGATCGTCGAAACCGATCAGGCTGACGTCTCGCGGCACATCCAGCCCAGCTTTCAGGAGTCCCTCCCAGACGCCGTGGGCGATATCATCGTTGCCCGCCAGAACCGCTGTTATGGGGATCTTCCGTTCCAAGGCCATCTGAATACTCTTTACGCCATTGAAAAACGTATTGTCGGACAGTCCCAGAGTCTGTGCTGCGGGCTTGATGCCCGCCTCTTTCATAGCCTTGCAGTAGCCTTCGAAGCGGCTGCGGTACCAGGGAAGGGAAGTATCGCCGATAAAGAAAATATCTTTATGTCCCAGAGCGAGCAGGTAGCGCGTCGCTTCGGCTGCGCCCGCAAAATCGTCGAAACGCACGCGGTCATAAGTGGGACCAGGTTCGCTGCTGATCAGATTATTGGCCAGCAACACGTAGGGCAGTCCCCGCTTGTCGAGGCTCTTCGTGAAGTTTTCGAAGTTGGCTCCCGCTAGAATCACACAGTCCGCAATTCCGTGGCTCTGCAGGACGCTAGGCAACTGCAAGTCGTCTGCGGCCACAGTGGGCGAGTACCGGAATCGCGTGTACAGAACAAAGAATCCCGATTCCTCGCAGTATTCCTCCACGCCCTGCAGAACACGGGAATGGAACGGATGGAGGAAATCGCGATTGCTCAGGATGAACGACACCACAGGAGAGGAATTGCGGGCAAAGCTCTGTGCCCGCGCATTGGGCCGGTAATTCAATTCCTTGAGCGCACGCTGCACTCGCGCTCGCAGTTTTGGGTTTACGTCGGGCTGATTGTTTAGAACCCGGGATACCGTTCCTACGGCCACACCGGCAGAGCTGGCGACATCACGAATGGTCACTGCCATAAACCACCCGTCTTTTTGCAAGGTTTAGCGCTCATGAAGCCGTTCATGAATATTCATACTAAGAGAACCGCTTCTTCCCCGTCAACAGTGGTTTTGTTCGTGTTCGGAATACCGGACACATCTCGATAAAGCCGATGATCTCATATGGTTCGTGCTACAATGCCGAGGATCGCCCGGAAAAACGGAGCTGGAGCGACGTTTCCAGTGAACTGGTTCATGAAGTGCTAGCGTCCGGTGGGCTGGGTCCAGCATAGTCGGGGGAGTTCATGTATTGAAAGGAGGGCGGTGCTGAGCTGGGAGAATCTTGTTTTTTTTCGGCCGAGGAGCAAGCGTTCGTTCTCCGGGCGCTGGCGTTTCTTGCGCCCTGCTTTCTTCATTTTATTCACTGTGGGTGCCTTGCTCTCGGCGGGTGCCGCGCTTGGGGTCGCCCAGGAATCTGATCCGCGGCCGAAATCTCCAGTCGCCCGGGCACAAACCCTGCTGAGCCAAGGTCAGGCGCATGAAGCTCTGTCGCTGTTGATTCAAATAGAGGAGAAAGATCCCAAAGCACCTGGGCTCGAAGCAGGATTGGGGAAGGCGTACTTTCGGCTGCACCGATTTTCAGATGCCTCGCCGCACTTGAAGGCCGCTCTGCAGCAAAATCCGGATGATCTCGAGTCTACCCAATTGCTCGCGCTCAGCTTCTATTCTGCGAGTAACTACCGTGAGGCCTTGCCACTCCTCGAAAAGCTTGGTTCGAGCCCTAAGAACATGCCCGATGCTCCCAATTTGATCAGCATCTGTTACGTCATGACTCAGCAGTGGGATAACGCCCGCAAGGTTCTGGCGCAGATGTTTTATGTGCCACCCGACAGCGCTATGGCTTACCTGGCGCTAGGGAAGTTGATGGTGCGCCAACAGGTTGTGGACGCCGCCGTTCCGCAGATCGAAACCGCTCTGCGACTGGATCCCCGCCTTACCATGGCGCATTTCTTGCTGGGCGAGATCGATCTCTACCGATCAAACCCTCAGGCGGCTATCGCAGAGTTCCAGAAAGAGTTAGTCGTCAATCCGACCGTCTGGCTTGTCTATTGGCGGTTGGGGGATGCTTATATGCGATTGGCGAAGTACGACGATGCAGAAGCGGTTCTGAAAAAAGCCATCTGGCTGAATGAGGCTTCGCCCGGCGCTTTTGTGCTGCTGGGCGAGATCGCACTCAAGAAGAATGATCCGGCATTGGCGTCTGGATTCCTCGAACGCGCTCTGGCGATCGATCCGCAGAACTACGATGCTCATTACGGGTTGGCAACGGCCTATAAGGCCCTCGGGCGCGAGGCGGAGGCGAATCAACACCTTGAAATGTCAAAGAAGCTACGCAACGAAAAACACGACACCGACAAAGACACGCTGTTGCCGGCCCCTTAAGACCAATCAGTCGCTAAGTATGTTCCTGTCAAACACTGACGATCGCACGAGGGCCACCATTTTATGACCCCTCTTGTATGACCTCATCAAGACGAAACCATTTGAAGACGTTACTCGCTGCCGCCGGCGGCGCATCGTTGGCTGGCTTGCGACCCGTGGCAACATCGGCCCAGACAGCATCGGCCTCAACCGACCATGTTCCGCCGCCGGATCATGAGCGGCGCATTCGGTGGTGGCGCGAGGCCAAGTTCGGGATGTTCATTCATTGGGGCCTCTACAGCATTCTGGGCCGCGAAGCCTGGGCGATGGGAGATGAAGATATCCCGCTCGATGAATACGAGAAGCTCGCGCGGCAATTTCAGCCGCCCCGTGACGTGGCGCGCAATTGGGCGCGGCTGGCCCGCGAGTCTGGCATGCGCTACATGGTGATGACCACCAAGCATCACGAAGGGTTTTGTCTGTTTGACTCTAAGCTGACGTCCTACTGCGCCCCCCAGATGGCCCCCGGCCGCGATCTGGTGCAAGAGTATGTGGAAGCGGCCCGCGCAGAAAACATGCACGTCGGCTTCTACTACTCGCTGATGGATTGGCACCATTCTGACTGGCGGTTGGCGAAAACGGACCTCGCCGCAAGAAAGCGCTTTGTGGACTACACGCACGGGCAGCTCCGCGAGCTGATGACGAACTATGGCAAGATTGATGTCTTGTGGTACGACATGGCGGTTCCGCTCGATGCGGAAGGCTGGAGGTCTGCGGAAATGAATGACATGATTTTCAAGCTTCAACCCAACATCCTGGTGAACAATCGCAACCTGTTGCCTGGCGATTTTTCCACGCCCGAGCAATCCACTGCCGCGGCCAAGGGCGACTGGGAATCGTGCATGACGATCAACGACAGCTGGGCTTATCTTGCCGGCGACAACAACTGGAAATCCGCCCAACAGCTAATACAAAATCTGGTGGAGTGCGCTCGCGATGGCGGCAATTACCTGCTCGATATTGGGCCTCGTGCGGACGGTTCGGTTCCAGAGCCTGCGGTTGCGCGTCTCCAGGCGATCGGTGGATGGCTGCGCAGAAATGGGGAGGCCGTCTACGGTACTCAGAGATGCCGCTTTCCTCACGGAAACATCGGCGTTTATACGCGCCAGGGAAACACGCTCTACACCATCGTTTATTTTTGGCCGGGAAATACAATGACGGTCGGAGGGGTTCGATGCAAAGTTCTATCGGCGCGATTCCTGGCCAGCGGTCAAGCTGTCCGGTTCAAACAGAGAGGCAGCCAATTAATTTTCGAAGGGTTGCCGGAAAAGGCGCCCGATGAGCCGGTCACGGTCATCGCAGCAGAGTGCGATGCCGAGCCGGTGCAGGATGCGCTTTCTTCGAAAGCGGATCCCGGAAATTAATGGTCGCGGCTCGCTCTATTTACTAACTTGCTCAGCGGGGTCAGGGCTGAGCTTCGCCCTAGGAGCAGGCCGGCGAGCCACAAAGTAAACCATCGCACATGCGCCGATGCCGGCAATGACTCCTGCGGTTATAAACAGCGCATGACGAGACATCGAGATTGCCGTCATGTACAGAAGAAGAAGCAGAATGGCCACGATCCATGCCAGCGCCGCAGCGCACAACGGGCGCGACACTCGTTTTTGAGGCTGTCCAGTGGCCCCAACCTGCGCCGGCGCTTTCCCCCACAGACATGCCGCGACTACCAAACCGTAGGTCACATACATCGCGAAAGTACAGATCGCAATGATTATTACTTCTACTTGAGCCCAGAAAGTGAAAACGGCTGTAATCGGAATGACGACCCAGATCGCGTTGACCGGTACCTTGTGCTCACTCACCTTGGAAAGAAAACGAGAGGCCGGCATCTTGCCATCGCGTGCCATAGCCCAAATCAGGCGCGTAATGGTCGTCAGATTGGCGAGCACACAGGCAAAAATGGCAACGGACACGAGCAGCAGCGCGGCCGCCACGACATATTTAGGGAAATAGCTTCCGATAATGTAGAGCAACGGGGTCGAGTCATGGCTGGCCACGTCCACTGAGGGAACGGCCAGGGTGAATCCAATGAGGACGAGCAAGCCAAACACGACGGCAAGCACTTCCGAAAGCACAATCGCCGTAGGAATTCGTTTTTCCGGCAGGTGCGTTTCCTCAGCGACGTTGGCGGCGGCTTCAAATCCGCCTAACGTCCAGACGCTCATCAACGATGCCGTCAGAAACGCAATCAGGTAAGCGCCAACGCTGGTTTGGTGCGGATAAGTAAACAAGAACGAAATCGGGTGCGTCTTTCGAATCAACGCCAGGCCTAGCAGCAGAAAGCCAATCAGCACGGTGCCAAGGATTTCGGCAATCACAGAAACGTCGTTGACCATGCTGGCGAGCCGAATGCCAAAGTGATTGATCAATGCTGCGGCGACAAGAGTCGCGACCGTAGCGATCACTACGTTGCGGTTGGTATTCGACAGCCCGAAGAAAGGCACCAAATAGCTGGCGAGCGCGTACGCCACGCCGGCCATTCCTGTGATGAACTGGACGATCATGATCCAGCCTGCCCAGAAGGCCATACGGTCGCCGGCTAACGAGCGGGTCCATTGATAGGCATAGCCGGAAAGTGGAATCTGCCGCGCCAGTTGCGCGAAAACCATGGCAACGAGGAACTGCCCGGCGCCTACGATCAGCCAGCTCCAGATAAAAGCTGGTCCTCCGGCGCGCAACCCGTCGCCGTAGTCAGCAAATAATCCCGAGGTCATGCAGATGACCGAGAAGCTGAGGGCAAAGCTGGAGAAATATCCGAGGGACCGGCTGAGTTCCTGGCGGTACCCAAACTGTTTGAGTATCTGATCGTCGTTGCTGTCGTTGGAGGTCTGCATTCTGCTTGGCGGGTAAACATCTAATCGCTTAGAATGTGCGGATGCTATACCGACCGATGGTTGGCGTCAAGGGCATCCTTGCACTGGTTGTACTCTTTCTAAACAGCCCGTCGCTCGGGCAAACCGCCAAAGTCCCCGATTCCGGTCTGTATCTCGATCCATCGCAGCCCATCGACGATCGAGTGAACGATCTCCTGTCAAGGATGACGCTGGAAGAGAAGGCTTCGCAGTTGGTGAACCAGTCGCGAGCGATTCCGCGCTTGCAGATTCCTGAATATGACTGGAGAAGCGAAGCCTTGCACGGGATTGCCGGTGCCGGGCTGGCTACGGTTTTTCCCGAGCCGATTGGGATCGCTGCCACCTTCGACACTTCGCTGACACGCGAAATGGCCGCAGCGATCGGCACGGAGGGCAGAGCAAAACACAACAAGGCGGTGCGCGCCGGTCGCCGCGACATCCTTGAAGGGCTCGATTTCTGGGCGCCCAACATAAATATTTTCCGCGATCCGCGTTGGGGGCGCGGGCAAGAAACGTATGGCGAAGACCCACTCCTGGCAGCGAGGATGGCGGTCGCGTTCGTCACCGGCATGCAGGGCGACGACCCGAAGTATCTGCGGGCTATTTCTACCCCAAAGCATTTCGCCGTTCACAGCGGACCGGAACCGACCCGCCACATCCGAAACGTAGAAGTGTCCAACCACGACATGGAAGACACCTATCTGCCAGCGTTCAGGGCCGCGGTCGTCGAGGGCAAAGCCGGCAGCGTTATGTGCGCTTATAACCGGGTGAACGGCGAGCCCGCATGCGCGAACAGCTTTTTGCTCGAACATAGTCTGCGGGACGCCTGGAAGTTCGACGGCTATGTCGTTGGCGACTGCGACTCCGTCGACGAAATATTCAGCGAGCACCATTTCACGAAGACGATTGCGGAAACCGCCGCTCTGTCGTTGCAGCGCGGCACCGACAACGAGTGCATCGATTCATACGCGAAGGCGCCGGACAACTCCGACTACAAGAAATACCTGGACGCCGTATCCGCAGGGCTGCTGACCGAAGTTCAGATCGACGTTTCGGTCAGGCGATTATTGCGAGCCCGCTTTCGTCTAGGCACGTTCGATCCGCCAGAAATGGTGAAATACGCCCAGGTGCCTGACTCAGAGATTGCAAGCCCGGCGCACCGTGAACTTGCACTGAAGGTCGCGCAGGAGTCGATGGTTTTGCTCAAGAACAGCGGTGTGCTGCCGCTTCGCCCCGGCCTCAAGCACATCGCGGTGATCGGACCGCTGGCTGCGTCTGAGCGCGTTCTGGGAGGGAACTATGGTGGAACTCCTCCCAGCACCACGACTCTGTTGGAAGGCATCAAGAAGCAATTCGGCTCGGCTCAAGTTACATACGCAGAAGGCACAAATTTTCTGCGGCAAGAATCCCTTGTCTCGCCATCGGCGTATTCCACCGCGGATGGGCAGCCGGGAGTGACGGGCGAGTACTTTCCAAATAAAGAATTCAAGGGCCCGCCGCTGGTGGTGCGGAACGATGCGTATATCAATCTCGAGCCGCTGCCCCACAGTCATGATTCTTTGACTCAGCCACCTGGGCTTACCGAGTTCTCGGTGCGGTGGACAGGATTCCTGACTCCAACCGAATCCACAAAATATCGTATGTTCGCCAGCGGTACTACCAACCGTCTCTGGCTCGATGAGAAGCTCGTGATTGATGATCTGGCTGCTGAAGGTGCAACGCCGGAACCTGTTGTCGAACTGCAGAAGGGGCACAAGTATGCGCTGCGTCTCGAGTCTGTCGTCCAGGATGACGGCGGCGCCGAGTTGTCATGGCTTCCTTTAATTCCCGATCCGCTCGCACAGTCGCTCGAAAAGGCTGCGCAGGCAGACGTGATCGTTGCCGCGGTGGGCATCACTTCGCAGTTGGAAGGAGAGGAACTGCGCGTGAAGGTACCCGGCTTTAGCGGAGGGGACCGAACCAGTCTCGATCTACCGAAGGACGAGGAAGATCTTTTGAAAGCGCTCAAGGCGACCGGCAAACCGCTTGTAGTCGTGCTCATGAACGGCAGCGCGTTATCGGTAAATTGGGCGAACGACAACGCGGACGCAATTTTAGAGAGCTGGTACTCGGGTGAAGAAGGAGGCACCGCGATCGCACAGACATTGGCTGGAGTGAACAACCCGGCAGGCCGCCTCCCGGTGACGTTTTATAAGGGAGTGGACCAACTCCCGAGCTTCGACGACTATTCCATGAGCAATCGCACCTACCGATACTTTAAAGGGCAGCCCCTTTACCCTTTCGGTTATGGTCTAAGCTATTCCAGTTTTCAATACAGCAATTTGAAGCTCTCAACGGGGGACTTGCACGCAGGGGAATCGTTGGGCGTGGAAGTAGACGTTTCCAACACGAGCACTCGAGATGGAGATGAGGTGGTCCAGGTCTATTTGACTTTTCCAAAACTGAGCGGGGCGCCAGACCGCGCGTTAGCCGGATTCACGCGAGTTCACGTTGCCAAGGGCAAGACGAGTCACGTGCAAATCAGTCTGAGTCCGCGTGACTTGAGCATGGTGAACGAAGCCGGGGTTCGACTCGATGCGCCGGGGAACTATCGAGTAAGTGTAGGAGGCGGCCAGCCCGGGGCCGGCGCGCCAACCGTGGATGCATCATTCGTAATGCAGAGAGAGCATATCTTGCCGGAATGACTTTCTAAGAAGTGAGATCGTCCACACGATTCATCTGAAGGAGACAGTAAATGCGCCTCAAACTCGGCCAAGTATTTCTGATGCTCTTAATTCTCACTATGGCCGCGCATGCGGCTCCGGTGCATCTCCGTTGTGAATCGGTGAGCAATCCACTCGGGATTGACGTGGCGAATCCACATCTGTCGTGGCAGAGCGACAGTGCCGAGAGAAACTGGATGCAGACTGCGTATCAGATTGTGGTTTCCACGAGTCCGTCGCCGACCTTCGATGCCCCTGCTAAAGTTTGGGATAGCGGCAAAGTTACTTCGGCAGAATCGATCGGAATCACTTATGCCGGCACGAAACTCAAACCAAGCACCAGGTACTACTGGTCAGTTCGGGTTTGGGATGCGAGCGGGCAATCCACTGACGCCAACGAGAGTGTCTGGTGGGAAACTGGCCTCCTGAATCAGGAATGGAAAGCCAAATGGATTGCGTGGAAGAACCCGGAACAGGACCGGGAACTTGATGGTGTTCAATGGATATGGGTGGCTGGTCAGGATGCGCTCAAGATGGCTCCGAAAGCGGTGGCCGAGTTCCGATTCGAACTGGATCTCGTACAAAAGCCGCGGGAGGCCGCGTTGTTCCTGCTGGCGCGAGGTACTTTTGTAGCTAAAGTCAATGGTAGAGAAGTCGGCGCCAAGAGCGATTGGAACGAATTCGACCGTGACGATATCGTGCAGCAACTGGCAGTGGGTAAGAATCTCATCGAGGTCATCGTTACAGCTCTGGGCCCTGACAACCCCGGCCCGAAACCCGAGCCCGTAATGGCCGCTCTCGCTGGATTGTTGAAGATCACAGACAGTGACGGCAAGATCATTAGCATACCGATTAATGAAGCCTGGTCGGGACGTCTCTCGAACTCGACGGCCTGGCAACCAGCTACTGTAGCGGGCGCTCTTAGCGACGCGCGATTTGGGGACTTTCTCCCCGGCTCGTTGCCCCAGCCCGCGGCATTGTTGCGCAAGCGCTTCAGCGTTTCCAAACCAGTGAAGAGGGCCCGCCTCTACGCCACAGCCCTCGGCAGTTATCGCATTTTCATCAACAACGAGCGAGTCGGTCAGGATGTTCTGACTCCCGACTTCACCGATTACTCGAAGCGCGTCCTCTATCAGACTTACGACGTGACCAGCCTTGTGGCGTCGGGGAGCAATGCCATCGGGGCGATCCTGGGGAATGGATGGTTCGGCAGTGGGATGACGTGGAACGGTAGACCTTTCCTCCTTTTGCCGCCGCCAGTTCGCCTGCTTGCTCAACTTGACATCGAATACGTCGACGGCACTCGCGACGTGGTGGCCACAGATCAATCGTGGGTCGGCGCTCCATCCCCAATTCGCCGCTCCGAGATTTATGCCGGCGAATTTTACGATGCCCGCCTCGAGCAGGAGGGTTGGGCCAACGCCAGTTTCGACGATTCCGCCTGGGCGCCCGCTCTCGCAACGGCTGCGCCTTCCATCGCCGTCGTAGGCCAAATCTCTTCGCCCGTCCGCGTCGCGCAGTCGATCACGCCGGTCGCAGTCCGGCCCTTGGCGAACGACACCTATATTTTCGATATGGGGCAGAACATGGTTGGCTGGGTAAAGCTCAAAGCGAGCGGCCCGGCGGGAACTCAGATCCGTCTGCGCTTCGCCGAGATTCTCAGCCCGGATGGATCGATCTACCGCGACAATCTGCGCAACGCGGACGCTACGGACGTCTTCACCCTCGCCGGTAGAGGGGAAGAAACCTACACGCCTCATTTTACGTTCCACGGATTTCGCTATGTAGAGATCAGCGGCTACCCTGGAGTTCCCACCACGTCGGCCCTTACCGGAGAAGTAATTAACAGCCTGAATGGCGGCCCCACCGGAACGCTGGTTACGTCCAGCGATCTAGTCAACCGGATGTGGAAGATCGGCATTTGGGGGCAGCGCGGGAATTTCTTGAGCATCCCGACCGATTGTCCGCAACGCGACGAGCGTCTCGGCTGGATGGGCGACGCCGGCGTTTTTTGGCGAACCGGAACTTTCAACTTCGATGTTCAGGCCTTCTCGCACAAGTTTCTGAATGACGTCACCGACGCCCAAACTAAAGAAGGAGCTTTCACTAACGTCTCGCCCGATCTCCTGCGTCCAGACGGCAGCGAGGGCGCTCCGGGATGGGGCGACGCTGGAATAATTCTTCCCTGGACGGTCTGGTTGCAATATGGCGATAAGCAAGCGATCACCGACAACTGGAGTGCGATGGAACGCTGGATGGATTTCATCGCCAAGGCGAACCCAAAGTTTCTGCGGACGAAGAGTGTGGGGCCGAATTATGCCGACTGGCTCGCTCCCGACGATCGAACTCCCAAAGATTTGTTGGCCACGTCCTATTGGGCGTTAATCGCCCAAATGATGGTCGACATGGCTCGCGCCACCGACAACCAGGAAGCGGTCAAACGTTATATTGCCCTGAACGAGCACATCCGCAGGGCTTATCAAAAGAATTACATCAAGCGCGACGGAACCGTTCTGGGTGGCACGCAGACCGCTTACGTTGTTTCGCTTTACATGAAGCTGGCTCCTCCTGCGCTCGAAGCCACGATGGTGAACAAACTGGTTGCCGACATCGAGTCGCGAGAATGGCATCTCTCCACCGGCTTCCTGGGGACGCCGTTTCTTCTTTTTACCCTGGCTAATCACGGCCGCGCCGATGTTGCCTATCGCTTGCTCCTCAACGAGACGTATCCGTCATGGGGCTACATGCTCTCCAAAGGCGCGACTACCTGGTGGGAGCGCTGGAACGGAGACACCGGAGATCCAGGGATGAACTCGTACAACCACTATGCCTTCGGGTCCGTCATGGCGTGGGTCTACCGGTCAGTGGCTGGAATCGATACAAGCGCGGAAGGAGCCGGATATCGCGACATCGTAATTCATCCCGTACTCGATCCTCGCATGACGCATGCGCGCGGAGAATACGATTCGGTGTATGGGCGCATCGTCAGCGATTGGGACGCGAAGCCGGGCCAGTCATTTTCGCTCAACGTAACCATCCCGGCAAATACGCGGGCAAAGGTCTATTTGCCCGCGATTCCGAATACGAAGGTGATCCAGGATAATCATTCTGTCGAAGCCCATCCTGAGGCTGGATCGCTGTTCGTCGAACTTGGCTCGGGCACGTATCACCTGGAGGTACGATAGGCGCAATGTTTCTTGGCGATCAAACTGCCTCGCCGTCGCCTGCGCGGCTCAGTCTGGCCTCCGAATTGTTCACCATCTCTGTTCTGTGTGGGATGCTTTGCGTGGGCGCATCTGGACAAACCAAGCCTGCGATCCCTTCAGGGGAGTCGGACTATCAACTCGGGATGGCTGCTCTGGAACGGAGCGATTTGATCACGGCGCGCGCGGAATTCGATAAAGCCGTACAAGCCAATCCCAAAAGTGCCGAGGCGCAAAGCATGCTGGCGCAAGTGCTGCTGCGTCAGGGGCACGTCGAGGACGCGATCGCCCATTTTCGTCGGGTGACCGAGCTTCGTCCAGAACTGGCGGTCGCCTACACGCAACTGGGGCAAGCCTACGAAACACAAGGCAACTTCTCGTCGGCGGTGGAAGAGTTGCGCCGTTCCGTGAAACTAGATCCCACCGACGCAGAGCCCCATCGCGAACTAGGGAGGGCACTGTCTCTGCAGAAGAAAACTGACGAAGCTGTTGCTGAGTTCAGTGCGGCAGTGCGCCTGGCGCCCAGCCGCGCGGAATTGCACGACGAATTAGGCTCTGTGCTGGCACAGCAGTCAAAATACACCGACGCCAGCCGGGAATTCCGCGAGGCGATTCGTCTCAACCCGCAATACGAGCACTCGTATTTGCACCTCGGCGTTACTCTTCTCGCCAGCGGCGATATCAATAGCGCGCTGCCCGAACTCGACCACGCGCTGCAACTCGATTCCCGCGATGCCAGAGCATGGTTTTATCGCGGCAGCGCAGAAGAATCTCTCGGCAATCGCGAAGAAGCTCTGCGTTCTTTTGAGCGGACGGAGGAAATCGCCCCGTCGATGCCGGATCTGCAGCGGCGCATCGGGATTCTCTGCCAGCGACTCGGCGATGTTGACCGGGCAGAGGCGGCGTACCACAAGGCTTTGCAGCAGACGGCGGATGATCCAGAAATCCACAACAGCCTTGCCTTGACGCTGCTCCAACGGGGCGATGCAGATGCAGCTATCAAAGAGTTCCAGCGCGCCATTCAGCTTCGCCCGAGCGACCCTTCCTTTCAAGGGAATCTTGGCACTGCCTATCTGCAGAAGGCAGATTTTGACGCTGCCATTGCGCAGTTCCACGCCGCGTTGAAGATTGCTCCCGACACCGCGAGTCTTCACTATGATCTCGCTCTCGCCTTGAAGCTGAAGGACGATCTTCCAGCAGCGATTGCGGAGTGGAAAGAATCTTTTCGACTCGATCCCAGCCTCGCCGATGCACACTACAGCCTGGGGGTAACGCTTTGGCAGTCGGGGGATTTCCCGGGCGCTGCGGAACAATTGCAGGAAGTGATCTCGATTCAGCCCGACTACGCTGAGGCGTATTACACTCTGGGCACCGTGTACAAGCAGATGAAGAAGTATCCGGAATCCTCCAAGGCACTGCGCAAAGCGATCGAACTGCAACCCGACCTCGCCGGCGCCCACGTGACTTTAGCTTCCGTGCTGCGCCAATTGGGCGACACCGAGGGAGCGGAAAAAGAAGCCAAGGCCGGCACCCAACTCAGCCAGGAGAAGACCAGTCTGCAGGCGGCAACTTTCGCCGCGAATTCCGGTAAGAGGCTGCTGGCCAACGGCGATCTGGATGGCGCCATCTCACAATTTCGCGCGGCCATTCACTCGGTGCCCACCTACGCTGTGGCGCACTATCAATTGGCCATAGCCCTTGCACAAAAAGGCCAGAAGGATGAATCCGACAGTGAGTTTCAAAAAGCTTCAGAACTGGATTCTCACTTGGTGGCGCCACACTAGTCTATGAAGCAACATTCATGGGAGACACTGTTGCCGGGCCGCGCGTCTAGTTGGATTCCTCTTCTCGTTTTCGCTTTCGTTCTCTCGCCACGATTCACGAAGCAACTACTCAGTCAGGGAATGAGCCAGGGCTCGCCGCCTCCGGCCACGGCGAAAACCATCAAATGCAAAGGCCGCCCCGTTCCACAACTCGAAGACATCACGGAGAAGGCGGGGATCCGCTTCGAGCACGACTTTTCCCCGGAAGCGCGTTCTATCCTCGAATCCATGGCTGGCGGCGTATTGTTGCTCGATTATGACCGCGACGGATGGTTGGATATTTACTTTACCAATGCGCCCACCGTCGAGGAAGCATTGCAGGGAAAGAAAGCGCGCAGTGCCCTGTACCACAACAATCATGACGGCACATTCACCGACGTGACCGAGAAAGCCGGCATCGGCAAGCCGTGTTATGCGATGGGCGGAGCGGTCGGCGATTACAACAACGACGGCTGGCCCGACATCTACGTGACGTGTTACGGCGGCAACGTGCTCTATCGAAACAATGGCGACGGCACTTTCAGCGACGTGACCAAGCAGGCTGGCGTGGCGGATGGGCGTTGGTCGACGGGCGCGGCATTTGCCGACTTCGACGGCGACGGGTTCCTCGACCTCATGGTCACCAACTATGTAGACATCGACCTGCACCACCTCCCCGCGTTTGGCAGTGCCATGACTTGCCGTTTCATGGGAATCAACGTGCAATGCGGCCCGCGTGGACTCAAGGGCTCGGGTGATTCCTTGTTTCACAACAACGGGGACGGAACCTTCAGCGACGTTTCCAAAAAAGCTGGCGTGGATGATCCGAACGGCTATTACGGGCTTGGGGTCTTGTGGGCGGACTTCAACAACACCGGACGGCCGGACATCTACGTGGCCAATGATTCCACTGCCGGGTATTTGTACCGCAACGAAGGAAACGGAAAGTTCACTGAGATTGGCATGGAGTCGGGGACCGCGCTCGGCGAAGACGGCCACGAACAGGCAGGCATGGGAGTCGCGGCGGGCGATTACCTGCACACCGGGCGACCGTCGCTGGCGGTGACCGACTTCGCGCTCGATAACACGCCGTTGTATCGCAACGGCGGCAATTGGAATTTTCAGGAGGTCTCTTACGCCTCCGGAGTTGGGTTGCCGTCCCTGCCATGGGTGAAGTGGGGTATCGCGTTCGTCGACCTCGATAACGATGGCTGGTTGGATCTCGTAACAGCGAATGGGCATGTTTATCCGCAGGCTGATCAGCTTCCGTCGAGTGCAAAATACCGTGAGCCGAAGTTGGTGCAGCTCAACCAAGGAGACGGCACATTTTGCGACGCCAGCGACCAATCAGGTCCGGCAGTGCTAGAGCCCCGCGTGTCCCGCGGACTCGCGGTCGGTGACCTGTTTAACGACGGAAACATGGACGTGGTCGTGGAGGATCTAGTCGGCAAACCCATGGTGCTGCGGAACCATGGAATTCCAGGACGTCATTGGGTGGGGCTTGAACTCGCAGGCGTGAAGAGCAACCGCATGGCGATCGGAGCGCGACTCAAACTGGTCGCTGGCGGAATAACGCAGACTGAGGAAATTCACAGCGGAGGAAGTTACTTGTCGCAGAGCGACACGCGCGTGCATTTCGGACTGGGGAAGGCGGCGGTCATTGACAGTCTCGAAATTCGCTGGCCTTCGGGGAAAGTGGAAACATTCAAAGCGCTCAGCGCGGACAAGTTTTATAACCTACTCGAAGGGCAGGGAATCGTGCCCGCCGAAACCATACGGCCGAAAGGGTTGGCGACCGCAGCTGTACCACAAAAGCGGTAATGACAGGTCCACAGACAATGCCGGTCGTGGTTTTGCGTGCTAGTTGGCTCGTTGCTTTGGGAAAACAATGATCACCGGAAATAGTTTTGGCGTGACCCGACGAAGCCTGCTTCGGCAATCGTTGCTGTGTGGAAGCGCGTGGATTTGCTGCTTCAACAACCTTCGATTGCAGGGGCCTCTTCTTGCGCAAACCTCTGGCGCGCGAGGTGCTGGTCAAATGCTTGGGTTGGTGCCATTTTCTGGAGAAGGTCACCCGCCCATGGGTGAGCCTATGGGGTCCGAACTCGATGGCCGACTGTTCACGGACCTCTCCGCGTATGACCCCGGAGAATCCCATAACTCCGGCCGACAAGGTTTTTGTAAGAACTCGTGCGTCTAAGCTCTTAGGCACATCGAGCCCGTGGACCCTCCACATAGCTGGCCTGATTGAGAAACCGATCGTCATTTCGTCTGAGGCATTGGCAAAGAAAGCTCGCCCAATGGGCATCCATCTGATGGAGTGCTCTGGAAATACGCGGAGCGCCCATTTCGGCATGATGAGCGTCGTCGCGTGGGACGGTGTGCCTTTGCAAGAGGTTCTGCGCTCGGCTAAGCCGCAGAAGTTGGGCGTGCGCGTACTCGTATCGGGGTTCGACCGCTACCAGGAAGAGTCGATGACTTCCGAGGCAGGCGCCAGCTGGATATTCACGCCGGACCAACTGTCTTTGTCCAAGGCGTTCCTTGCCACAAAGATGAATGGCGAGCCCCTTCGCGTTGATCATGGAGCCCCGATCCGCTTGGTGATTCCCGGATGGTACGGTTGTGTCTGCATCAAATGGGTCAACCAGATTGATTTTGTTTCGGACGATGCCCCAGCCACTTCTCAGATGCGGGAGTACGCCGGTCGTACGATGCAACAGGGCGTGCCTTCGCTGGCGCGTGACTACCAGCCTGCAGTCGTTGAGATCGCAGCCATACCCACTCGCGTGGAGAAATGGCTCGTCGGTGAGAAGATCCAATACTCCGTCACGGGGATTCGATGGGGTGGCTCGGCACTGAGTCAGACAATGGAAGTGCGATTCGATGCAGGGGAGAAATTTGTGCCTGTGGAAATCAGTCCAACGTCCCACACAAAGAACCTGTACTTCTGGAGTTACCAGTGGAACCCGCCGAGAACCGGAAAGTTCACGATTCGTTTGCGCCTGAATGAGCCAAAGATCGCTGCGAGAAAGCTAGACTCAGGCTACTACGATCGTTCCGTCGATGTTGCAGAGATCTGAAAGTAATTCCTTCGCGATAGCGCGAACCGCGACTGTCGCTGCGTTGAGCCGTTGCCTGAATCCTCTCGTATCTGAATTGTTACATGAACCAGTTCATGATCGCCTGGTGTTATTGTTTGCCGCAAATCAATGCCGAAAGCGCGCCTTTGGTCGTCTCCCAATCAGCGAAATAAGCGCCTAGCATTGGCATTTGGTATGATTTGCCAGAAAAACATGCTTGACAAGGCCCCTAGAGAGACTGTAGAAGGTGAATCGCTTCATGGAATGATGTTTAGGCCGAGTCTAGCTGTTGGGGCGGCCGGGGATCCGTGTAGATCTGGAGTTTTTGTCGGGATGGAGAAACCAACGCGGGAAATTCAACGGAGGTATGGGGCAATGCCTAGCCTTACGCGCGCGAACTGGCAAGAAGCTTCACGAGAGATCCTGCAACGCTTTTTAGTCGCTAGGCAAAACCTGCGCTTGAGCACTGTTCTGGCGGTTGCCTGCCTGAGCTTCGTGCTTTCCACCATAGGTGTTCCGACGGCCAACGCCCAAGCCGTATATGGCAGCATCGGCGGGAATGTAGTGGATTCGTCGGGTAGCACTGTCGCCAACGCCAAAGTGACGATCACCGACACGGCGCGCCAGGTCGTCTTCACAACGCAAACGGACAACTCCGGGCGCTACGACGAAAGACATCTCATCGCCGGGCACTATCAGGTCAAGATCGAGGCACAGGGATTCAAGACCGTCGTTTCTTTAGTCGACGTCTCCGTCGATTCTATTACGACGTTCGACGCCACACTTCAGCCAGGCGCGATCTCCGAGACTGTGAACGTCGTCGACGAGATCCCCCTTCTGAAGACGGAACGCACCGACGTCTCCACCGTGCTCAGCAGCGAACAAGTCAACGAGTTGCCCACCTTTGGCAGGAACTTTTCGCAACTACTGCTGGTGACTCCTGGAACGGTCCAGTTCTGTTGGGGTGACACTTCCACCGAGAATCCCCAAAGCGGCCTGGCCGTCAACGCAAACGGACAGATGTTCGTCGGTGTGAATACCATCCTTGATGGCACCGACAATCGTGATTTTCTCTATGGAAACATGCTGATCGTGCCGAACCTGGATTCGATCGCCGAAACCAAAGTGACTACATCCAGCTACGATGCCGAATTCGGGCAGATCAGCGCCGCTCTGGTTACGGTTTCCACCAAGTCGGGGACAGACACATGGCACGGCAGCGGCTTCTTTTACCGCCGCTCAGACGCGACTTTCGCGCGCGATCCGTTTCTCCAGACCCAGCCGGACGCAGTTACAGGCAGGTTCATCCCGCAAACTCTCTGGGGCCAGTTTGGAGGATCGATCGGTGGCGCGATCATCAAGAACAAGCTGTTTATTTTTGGCGACTATCAGGGAACGCGTGCCCATAACGGAGGATCCGCACAGGCTGTGGTTCCAACGCAAGCCGAACGCAATGGCGACTTCAGCGCGTGGGCGTCCAACTACCCCATTTTCAATCCGTTCTGTACCAGCGGAACCCCCGGATGCAACAACGGCATTCAAGACAACCTAGCGGCGCGGCCGCAGTTTGCGTTTGGCGGCACACCTAACGTCATCGATCCGGGCTTGATCTCCACGGTGTCGACGGCCCTTCTCAACTACGTACCGCTTCCGCTTCCCGCACTCGAGAACGCACCAGGGTATAAGCTAGGCAACCCGAACTATCAAGGTAGCGCGGATGAAATCTACCACGCGGATGCCCTCGACGCGCGAGTGGATTACTTCTATAGCGACAAGCTGCGATTATTTGACCGCTACACGTTCACGCAGTTCCACAAGGAAGCTCCAGGTTTGTTTGGCGGAGCGGCCGGAGGTCCGCAGCTCAACCCGATCGGTTATACCGGAGTGGGTGACACGCGACCGCAAAGCAACTCGTTTGGCGTCTCCTACGCGATATCGCCAAACCTGCTGATGGATGTCCGCTTCGGCTGGTACAAGCAGCGCATTAACGTGAATCCTCTCGTCAACGGGGATTTTGCGACCCAGGCCGGCGCGCTCGGATTGAACATTCCCAGCGACCCAACCACCAACAGTATGCCCCACTTCAACATCGGCGAGGGCCCCGGCGCACTAGACTTCGGCAGCGGCCTTTACGACAACTGCAACTGCCCGCTGGTGGAACGGATGCAGCAATTCCAGGAAATCGGCAACCTGACGTGGACGGTAGGGAAGCATACGATCAAGTTTGGTCCGGATTTCCACTACAACCAGAATCTGCGCCTGCCCAGCGACGAGCACCGTTCCGGCGAGGTCTACAGCTTCAATAGCCTTACGGTGGGCGAGTCAGGAGGCAGCCAAATAGGGGGCTTGGGTATGGCCGGCTTCCTGCTCGGCGACGTATCGCAGTTCCAACGCTACATTTCCAACGTGGACGACGCCGGTGAACGGCAGTGGCGATATTTCTTCTACGGGCAAGATACCTGGCGCGTCACCTCCAAGCTGACCGTGAACTATGGGTTGCGGTGGGAACTCTACCGGCCGCAGTCCGTCACCGGAAAAGACCGAGGCGGGTGGTTTAATCTTGCGAACGGTGAAATCGACGTTGCTGGCGAAAATGGCGTCCCTCTGAGCGGCCCCGTCGTCACCAACCTCAAGAACTTCGCTCCCCGCGCAGGACTCGCTTACCAGGTCAATCCCAAAACAGTAGTTCGCATGGGTTATGGCCGGTCTTTTGACGTAGGGATGTTCGGCACCATCTTCGGACATACAGTGACGCAGAATCTTCCCGTCTTAGGAACGCAGCAAATCAATCCCTTGCCCAACGGATGGGATCCAGCCTTCCAACTGGCGACAGGGCCACCGCTGCTTGATCCGTCTACGGCGCTGAACACTCAGCCCGTTGGGGCGGATGGGAATCACATCTATCCCGACGGATTCCGTGCGTGGGTCATGCCCTTCCATACGCGCATGCCAACCGTGGACTCCTGGAACGCCACCTTACAGCGCCAGATTACGCCAACGCTGTCACTGCAAGCTGCCTATGTCGGCAACAAGGGTTCGCACATCTTTGTCGGTGAAAATAACTGGATTAACTTGAATACCCCAACCGAAGTCGGTTTCTGCCCGGGTGGAGGTGGCATTGCGCCATGCCTGAGCCAGTCGGAGCGCCTGCCCTATTGCGGAAACAGCAACCTGACTTGCGGCCCCAAGAGTAATGCACCACACAACTTCGGCCTGACAACCGGTTTGCAGTGCATGTGCAACCCAGGGGATAACCACTACAACTCGCTTCAAGTGCAGTTAGACCAGCGCTTGTGGCATGGCTTGAACATATTGGGCAATTACACCTACTCTCACGCCAAGAACCACGATTCGCCTGACTTCCTGTATGCCCCGTCGCTCGAGTACGGACGCCCCGCATGGCAGCGGAACCAGAACGTGACTGTGTCCACCATTTACGAGCTGCCATTCGGGAAAGGAAAGGTGTTGGCCGGGAATGCGCCTTCAGCGCTGAACTACGTAATTGGCGGATGGCAGGTGATCAACGTCACCACGATCATGAGCGGTTCGGGCGTCAACCCGAATTATGCCTCGTGCGGTAGCGACAATGATGCCGGCGTATGCTTCCCGAATGTAGTCGGCAGCTGGCATGTGTCCCATCCAAACAAAAACGAATGGTTCGCCCCGACTGCAGTCGTCGGCGGGAGCCCGACGCTCTTGGCTGTCAACGGACAAAGCAGCGGACCGTGGCAGCGTCCGGTGGCTCCGGTCCCTGGCCTTCCCAGCTTTGGTAATGCGCAACGCGACAGCATCATCGGGCCAAAGTGGTTTGACGCCGATCTGTCTATGGTCAAGATGATTCCCGTGGGCGAGGAAGTGAAGATTCAATTCCGCGCCGAGGCTTTTAACGTGTTCAATCACCCGAACCTGGGTAATCCTAATTCCTGCGTAGACTGCTCCAACGCCGGGACGATTACCGGCCTCGCCAGCAACGCGATCATGCGGAGGATGCAGTTCGGCCTGCGGGTCGACTTCTAGCCGGGGCCGGGGTACGTTTCAGTGGAGAGATTTGCTGCAACTTTTGTTTGACGGTACACTCAGTGCGCGGAGGAAGAATCCACTTCCTCCGCGTTTTATGATTTTCGCCCGGTTGCTTTGCCTCTTACCTCTTTCGATCGCATTCGGATTTGCCCAGAATCCTCCCGTGCCTTTGCCTGATCCGCGGATGGCGGGTGCTGACGAGCTTGTACGCACAGGCAAGTCTCAAGATGCGCTGGTTCTTCTCAACGAAGTCGCCGCAGCGGCGCCAGCCACACCTCACATCGAAGCCAAAATCGGCAAAGCTTATTTCCAATCCAACCAATTTCAGAAAGCAGTTCCGCATCTCAAGCTCGCCTTGCAGCAGGATGATTCCGATGCGGAATCTACACAGCTGCTTGCCCTCAGCTACTTTGCCGTGGCGGAGTACGCTGCGGCTATCCCACTCTTGGAAAAACTGGGCCCACAACTCCCTAAGCGCAGCACGGACGGTGCGTATCTGCTGGCCAGCTGCTACCTAATGACCCAGCGCTGGGACGATGCTCGCAAGACCTTTGCAAACGTGTTCTCTGTGCCGCCCGACAGCGCAATCGCTTATTTAATGTTTGGCAAGTTTCTTGTCCGACAGCGGCTGGAAGACCGCGCCGTACCTGAAGTCCAGGCTGCTTTGCAACGGGACCCGCAGCTTGCCATGGCCCACTTCCTTCTGGGCGAGATCGATCTCTACAAAGGAGATGCCGCGGCTGCCGTCGATGAGCTCAGCAAAGAAGTCGCAATCAACCCATCCGTCTGGCTGGTTTATTGGCGTCTGGGAGACGCCTACGTGCGACTTGAGAAATACGACGAAGCCGAAAAGGTCCTGAAAGAGGCGATCTGGCTCAACGAAACCTCCTCCGGCGCTTACATTTTGCTGGGTCAAGTCGCACTGAAGCGGGACGATCCTAAGATGGCTGCCGGCGTTCTCGAACGCGCACTCAAACTCGATCCGCAAAACGACTACGTCCACTATTTCCTCGCGAAGGCCTATCAGGGTCTGGGTCGCACGGCGGAGGCGAATCAGCACTTCGCAATCGCCAAGCAGCTGCGCAATAACAAGCGCGCGGACGAGCGGGCCACCTTCCAACAGGGTCCCTAAGACTCGTGATTCAGGAGCCGTAGGTTGTGAGCGTCGTGCACTCGGCTGACGCCTATCCTCTAAGTAGAGCGGACGCTCAGGGATGCTCACGTACCTCAAACATGCGCACAAGAGCGATGACCACCGCCTCGCAATGTAGCCAGATATTCTGAGAATTTCTCCGACCCCACGTTAGAACGATCTACTTAGCCCGAACTCATGTTGGGTGTTCGGCCCTGCGCTTACGCTGCTGGGCTCCCGAATCCAGGTCTGTGTCCTTCCTAAAGTCGCATCCCCTGCTGGCCGATATATCAGAAGGCCGCCGTGGAAAAAAGACGCTGCCAACAGGCTCGTCTGGCGGAGGAAGGGAATTACTCCATGGAGAGCATACGAGCCCTGATAGTGGACGACTCCTCGGTCATGCGAAAGATCGTGGCGCGCTCGCTACGCCAGGCCGGCATCGAACTGAGCGAGACATTGGAGGCGGGAAACGGCGCCGAGGCTTTAGGTATCCTCCAGGAAAATAAAGTCGATCTGATTCTTTGTGATATCAACATGCCCGTAATGGACGGACTGGAGTTCATCAAGCAGCTTTCCACGGTCGAGAAAGCGAAGGGCGTGCCGGTCATCATGGTCACGACCGAGGGCAGCGAGTCTCATGTGGTGCAGGCGCTGTCCAGTGGTGCACGCGGCTATCTGCGCAAGCCTTTCACGGCCGAGCAGGTGAAGGAACACGTGCTGCCTTTCTTGGGAGTGAAATCATGAGGCCTGCGAGTGAAATGCTCGCCGCTGGCCAGCGCCACGAAAACTGGACTCCGCTGCTGGAACTGTCGGTGCGGGAAGTCTTTGAGCTCATGGTGGGATGCCAGTTGAGCGAATGGTCCCCAGAGCACGATGCGACCCTGGACCTGACCGCCATGGTGGGACTTGCCGGGCAAATGTGTGGCTTGCTGAGCCTGCGTTGCGACAAGAAGTCGGCCGTGCTCATGGCTTCCAAAATGCTTGGCCTGGAGCCCGACGACGTCGGTCAGGAGATGGCGGATGCGCTCGGCGAAGTTTGCAACATGATCGCGGGCAATTTCAAAAACAAGATCTCCGGAATGGGAAACGGCTGCATGCTTTCTGTGCCCACCGTAATCACCGGCACAGACTATAACCTCTACTCCAATGCTGACTCCCCGGGCGTCGAGGTCAGAATGTTGTTCGAAAACACGCCCGTCGTCATTTCTCTCCAGCTCCGAGACTGATTTCCAAGGTCGCTTGGCGGTCTGACTATCCATCGCCCCGAAACCGGGCAATCACCCAGTTGCGCCGGCATTTCCACACAGGAACCAGTACACAGTAGCCGCCAAGCGGACTCCTAGGGCTTGAACACTGCGTCCACGACGGCGACAATCTCTCCCATCGATCCGTCGATGTCCATAGTGAGGCGAGCCAGGTCCATCTTCGCGAGCGCCGGATAGCTCTCCACCAGCGTTGCCCACGCGCTGTCCCCAGCGAAATCGACGCCCATGGCTTCGTAGTATCCGTACCCCAGGTCGCGCAGCCGGCATAACAAGTCGCTGAGATGAACCAGTGCCACCAGGGTCCCGCCCGCAGGCGGCGTCAACGAATGGTGAAATTCGATCACATCGACCACATCCCCGGAGAAATGCCATTGTTCGGCCAGCATCTTGCCGCTTTCACAGTGAGTGAATCCCAAAAGCTCTTCCTCGCTTCGGTGCAGCGCCACGTGACCATCGCGGGCGGACTGGATGCACTTGCGAAAATCGTCGGTTGCGGCCAGCGTGTTCACCAGCATTCCGAGGTCGTGCAGCAGGCCGGCCAGATAGGCTTTCTCGGGATCGTGATATCCAATCAGCTTCGCCATTTTGCGACTCACCAGGGCACAGCCCAGAGAGTGGCGCCAGAACGTTGTCGGATCGAAAGCCCACTTGTCAGGCGGTACGATCCGGTTCAGGCAGCAACCCAGCAAGATGGCCTCAATTCGTTTGAGTCCCAGCGTCATGATTGCGCCCCGTACCGTGTCCGCGTTCCTCCGGCCGAATAGAGGCGAGTTGGCCATGCGCAGGCATTGGGCGGCGATAGTTCCGTCGTAGGAAACCAGCTCGACGATTTTTTCCATGTTCACTTCATCCGGCGGCAACTGCAGCATGGCAGTCAGCGGCAACACAATCGCCGGAACTGCCGGCATCGCTTCCAACGCTTCGATCTTGCTCCGGATTTGCTTGAGTCTTTCCGGGTTCATGGCTTGACTCCAGCAGTAGACCCGATGGCCGGCTTCAAATACCCGGTGGCCGCCGGGAAGTGGACCAGGCGAAATCTATCGTCCACTTGATAGAGCGATTCGGAATGACCCAGGAAGAGGTAGCCGCCAGGCAGCAGGTTCGAAAAGAAGTGCTGCATGACTTTGCGCTTCGAGCCCAAATCAAAATAGATGAGCACATTGCAGCAGAAGATCAGATCCATCCCCTTCAGGAAGGTCATCCTGCTGTCGTCGTTCAAATTTACGCGGTCAAACCGGATTACCGACTTCAGCTGCTCGGTGGCCTGCAGTTGCTTGTCGTCGTAAGGCCGGAAGTATTTTTTTCTTAATAGGTCAGAAGTACTGCGCAAAGCATATTCTCCATAGATCCCGGCCTTGGCCGCCGCCAGCGACCGGTCGTTTAAATCCGTGGCCAGAATGTCAAAGGTCCATCCCGCCAGCATTTTTTGGCTTTCCTCCAGCAGAAACATGGCCAGCGTGTGCGGCTCTTCCCCGGTCGAGCAACCGGCGCTCCAGATGTGCAGACGCTTGAAACCCATGGCGCTTTTGGCTTTCAGAATCTGCGGAAGAATTACGTTGCGCAGCGCCTCCAGTTGGGCCGGGCTGCGAAACATGTAAGTCTCTCCAATGGTGATTTCGTTCAGCAGCAGCCGCAACTCGGCTTCCCGATTGCCGCGCAGGGTGAGGTATTCCAGGTACTCAGAAGGAGTCTTCGCATTTAACGCGCTCATGCGCCGTGCAACCCGCGAAGCCAGCAGATACAGTTTTTCCTCCGGCTGGTAGATGCCGGAAATCTGGTAGATCGCGTCGCGGATCTTCAGGTACGCGGGATCACGCAGATCCTCAGACTCCATCGTCGGCTTGGCTGCAGCTGTGGTCACAATGTCATCTCACTCACCGGTGGGAGCCCTTTCCTGTTTTTCGCTACTTCGTCTGAGTCGCCGCCACGCCGGATGCTCGCGTCCGGCTGGAAGCGACCCGGCGGACAATTTCCTGACTGAGATCCGCCAGCGGACAGATTTTGTCCACCACGCCGGCCTCGACGACTGCCCCCGGCATCCCCCACACGACCGATGTTGTTTCATCCTGCACCACAATCCCACCGCCGCCATCCCGGATGTGCACGGCGCCCCGTGCGCCGTCGGAACCCATGCCGGTCATCACCACTGCCAGCACGCTCGCGCCATAGGCTTCGGCCACGGACCGGAACAGCACGTCCACCGCCGGACGGCAGGAGTTCTCGGGCGGCTCCTGATTCAGGTTCAACATGGTTCCGGCTCGGCGGCGCGCTACCGTCATGTGGTAGTTGCCGGGAGCAATCCACACGTTTCCGGGTTCGAGCAGCTTGCCCGCTTCGCCTTCGCGCACCGAAAGCGGGGAGGAGGAATTCAGACGCTCGGCCAGCAGCCGGGTGAATACTGGGGGCATGTGTTGCACGATCACCACCGGCACGGGAAAATCAGCGGGCAGACGAGGAATCACTTCGCCGAGCGCATTGGGCCCGCCCGTGGACGTGCCAATCGCGAGAATGTCGATGGGCTGCCCACTTGGTTTTTTCTGGAGCAGCTGGCGGGCGGGCGGGGACTTGGGGGGAACGAACCGGTTCGTCAGGCCAACGATCTTGCCGATCAGTTCCTGCCGCATCTGTTCCAAGGAGCTGCCCAGACTCTCGCTATTGCTCGGCTTGGTGACGTAATCGGAAGCGCCCTCCGACAATGCCTCCAGCGTGATCGCCGCTCCCCGTGCCGTGAGAGTGCTGCACATGATCACCGGCAGCTTGGGATACAGCTTGCGAATCTCGACTAGGGTCTGGATCCCATTCAGCCCGGGCATTTCTATATCCAGCGTGACTACATCCGGATTCAATTGCGGAATCTTGGCCAGCGCGGTGCTTCCGCTGGAGGCGGTGCCGGCCACCGTGACTTCCGGACTGCTGCCGAGGGCTTCGCACAGGAGCTTGCGGACCACTACGGAATCGTCGACGATCAGGACTCGGGCTGGCGGCATAGCGTATTTTTCTTTCTGGTTGCAGAGGCGGCGCTCAGGGCGCAGCCTCCACAAGCTCAGAGAACCAGATCGCGGATTCCCGCCGGTGCCTAGATCTTTAAGCCGATCTTCACTGGCTAGATTGTGAACCGCCGAAGCAGTTGGCGAAGTTCCGTCGACATCCGCGCCAGGGACTGGACCGCTTTCAGCGAAACGTTCGCCCGTGGGTCGTTCCCTTGGCCGCCTCGGCCGGAGTCACTTGACGGTCCTCGTTTTGCGTCTGGTTCAAATCTCTTTGCAGGTCCTTATCCGTGTTGACGGTTGGGAAGCGCAGGGTCAGGGCTGTCAGCGTTCCGAACCTGAGGCTGCTTGACCTCAAAACTTGTCGCGGCGTCACGCCTGGACCACGTGACGCCTTAGCTGGCAGAGCGGACGCCGGCGTCTTCGCCCGTGACCGCCCGTTCGGTATCAAGCACCAGCATCAACCGCTCCTGCAGTTTGTAAACCCCGCGCACCAGTTCGCGGGTTTGCCCCTCGATGGTTTCCGGAGGCCTTTCAAAACTCTCCTCCTCGACTTCGAGCACATCCCCAATCTCATCCACCAGCAAGCTCACCGCGCCCGTCTTCTGTGCGCACCACCACATTCATGGGCAGTTGCGACTCGGGACGGTCTTCCATGGCAAAGCGGCGGCGCAAGTCGACCGCCAGCACGATTTGCCCCCGCAGATTGATCAGGCCGCGGATGACCGATGGGGTCAGGGGCACGCGGGTCATCTCCTGGTAGCGGATCACTTCCTGCACCTGCTGCACCGGCACTCCGAAAAACTGATCCTTCAGGAAGAAGGTGCAAAACTGCTGCAAGTTGGCCACGAATGTCCTCCTTCTTTCTTTCTTTCTTTCTTTCTTCGTACTGTTTCTTTTTTCTTACGCCGAAGCCCCCGCCGCCAGCGGCCTGCGTTCGGCGGCCGCGATCAAACCCGGCACATCCAAAATGTCGGTCATCCGTTTCTGGATCACCGCCGAGCCCAGCCGGCCCGTACGTCCGGCCTGAGGTTCCATCACGAACGATTCCTCGACGATGTCGAGAATCCGGTCGACCACCAGCCCCACGCTGCTGCCTCCCTGGTCGGCATAAACCACCACGTGCAGCGATTCCGGCTCGCCCTCTGCGGTTCGGCTGCGCGTGTTCTCAAGCACATCGGAAACCCGGATCAGGGGCATGACTTGCCCGCGGTACTGCACCACTTCCTGATCCCCGGCCAGCTCGATGGTGTGGCAGGGAAATTCCTCCAGGCGCGCCACCAGGGCGAGGTCGATGGCCATTCTCCCGTTGTCCCCGTACTGGAACAGCAGCACGGCGTTGCGCTGATTGCCCTCGGCCGCGGCGAGCAGCTGTTTTCCATCTGGATCCGCCCCTGCGCACTCAGGCTGTGGCCCGCTCCGGCTCGCCGGCTGCGGTCTGGTAGCGCGAAATGGATGGACTGTGATTTTCGTGAAACCGTCTGATTCGCCGCAGTCTGTTCCGCCGCAGTCTGTTCCGCCGCCCGAATACTGATCACAGGCTTCTCTATCGGTTTTACAGGCCGAATCTTTAGTCAGACCACGTGTGGGACGATGTCAGCACCTGCAGTTGCGCGACCTGAGAATGCTCCGTCCCGCGAATCCATCTGACCCCGGTCTGTTCCCGCTACCGTCACCGGCCCTTGCGTTCGGTTGATCCTGAGCAGCGCCCCACTTCTTGATAAGAATCAAGTAATATGCAGCCCTGATCTCCTTGCTAGACTGCACGTCCCGTTCCAATGCGCATGGGATGGCCGTTGACAAATGCCCCTTAGTGTCAGGCGAATTTCGGGAAAAACTGGCAAGTGAAGATCGAGTTTGCCGATCTCGGCAAACCCTTCTCGGCAAAGCCTGTGACGGCTTATTTTGGTTCCTTTTGCTCGCTCCAGAGCATCGGAGACTTCACGGACGCGATTTTCTCGGGTGGTCGGGCACAGAACACCCCGGTGACCGGGTCCGGTAGCGAAGATGGGACTTGCTTTGTTATTGTTGATTGCTCTGACTGGTTCGCGTGCGCACGCCCGATCTGTCGAACTCGAGAGTCTCGCCGAGAGAGCCGCGGAGACGAAACTGCATGACATCCGATCGAATCGACGTACAAAGACACGCCAGCGCGACGCGCCGGGTTGCACAGCGGGTTGCCGCTCCGCTGACTCGCGCCGCCATCTTTCTGGTCGTCACAATAAAGCAGGGTCCCGAACACGCAGCGACCATTAGGTCGTTTTGCGGCGATCTTTCAGCGTTACTGCGCGCGGTTGAATTCCGCGACCTCGAGGGGCAGCTCTCCTGCGTACTGGGCTTCGGATCAGTCGCATGGGATGAACTGTTCGGGGCGCCGCGGCCAGCGGAACTGCGTCCCTTTCGCGAGATTCGTGCCGGAGCGCGCCATGCGGTTTCCACGGCGGGTGACTTGATCTTTCACATCCGCGCCAAACGCATGGATCTGTGTTTCGAACTAGCGACGCAGGTCATGGCGCGAATCGGAGGCGCAACTGCTTCGCAAGATGAAGTGCATGGCTTCCGTTATTTCGACGACCGCGATCTGATGGGTTTTGTCGACGGCACCGAGAATCCGCGGGGCGATGACGCGACCGCCGCTGTGCTCGTCGGCGATGAAGATGCGGCCTTCGCGGGCGGCAGCTACGTCATCGTGCAGAAGTATCTTCACGATCTTGCCGGATGGAACGCATTATCGACGGAGGTGCAGGAACGCATTATCGGCCGCACGAAATTATCTGACATCGAATTGGACGACTCGGTAAAGCCAACGTCAGCGCACAACGCGCTCACGACGATCGTCGAGGACGGAAAAGAAGTCAAGATATTGCGCGACAACATGCCCTTCGGACGCGCGGCTGAGGGTGAATTTGGTACATATTTCATTGGCTACAGCCGCTCGCCTCGAACGATTGAGACGATGCTGGAAAACATGTTCATTGGCCGGCCCCCGGGCAACTACGATCGACTGCTGGATTTCAGCCGTGCCGTTACAGGGAGCTTGTTTTTTATCCCCACCGCGACATTTCTGGAAGACGTGAGTGAGGATAATCCTTCGATCACGGCGTCTTCGATTCCGGCGCCTTCGGTCGCGACGAATCTCGCTGAGCCGGCAGCGGCTGAACCCGCTTCGCCGAGTCCACACAAGAATGATGGTTCGCTACATATCGGTTCGCTCAAAGGAGAACTCTCGCATGAATAATCTGCATCGCGAACTCGCCCCCATTTCCGATGTGGCGTGGGCGCAAATCGAAGAAGAAACGGCGCGTACATTCAAGAGATATCTTGCCGGGCGGCGCGTGGTCGATGTGCGTGGTCCGGAAGGTGTGGGTTTATCGGCGGTTGGCACCGGCCATCTGCGGCCGATCGCTGCTCCGCGGGACGGTGTGCTTGCCCGGCAGCGCGAGGCGAGGCCCCTCGTGGAACTGCGGGTTCCGTTCGAACTGGCTCGCAAGTCGATCGATGACGTGGAGCGCGGTGCAAACGACTCCGACTGGCAGCCCGCTAAGGACGCAGCGCGCCAGATTGCCTTTGCCGAGGATGGAGCCATTTTCGAAGGGTATGCTGCCGCCGGCATCGTGGGCATCCGTCAAGGGACGAGCAATCCGAAAATTGGTCTTCCCGGCAATGTCCGCGAATACCCGCAAGCCATTGCCGAGAGCTTGAGTCAATTACGGCTGGTAGGCGTGAACGGCCCTTACTCTGTGTTGCTTGGTGCCGACGCCTATACCGCTCTCGCCGAGACGAGTGATGAGGGGTATCCCGTGCTCGAGGACGTCAAACGATTGGTCGACAACAAGATCATTTGGGCTCCAGCCATTAGCGGCGCGTTTGTTTTGACGACTCGCGGTGGGGATTTTGATCTGCACATCGGTCAGGATGTTTCCATTGGATATTTGAGTCACTCGGAAACCGCAGTTCAGTTATACCTGCAGGAGACGTTTACTTTCCTTCTGCTCACCACGGAAGCGGCTGTCGCACTGACGCCTCCTAAGAAAAGATAGCGGCTGAAGAGAACGTCGATTGCCGGTTTCCATCGCCGGTTTCTGGCGACTGTTGACTTTTGTTTGTCGCCGACGGAACCTTCTTGTAAGTGCTCTGTGATCGTCGAGGACCTGCCGCAATTGATCACCCATCGGTGGAAAACCCAGACTTGGGTTGCGAATCGTCGCCGCGAAATCGTGTTCGTGGCGGCACTGTTGCTAACCCGAGGTCCGACGGTTCATGCGCAGAATGGCCATCCCCCCGACTCTTCTCCGACGCCGCAGCTCCGCCAGGCGCTCAGCCTCAACGAGCACGGTGACCGGCGAGGGGCGATGATTCTTGTTCTCCGCTTGCTGGAGCAGCATCCCAATTTCGCGCAGGCCATCAAGCTTAAAGGCATGTTGCTCGAGGAGTCGGGCCAAACCTCCGAGGCGGCTGCCGCCTACGAGCAGGCTCTGAAGCTGGCGCCCAACGACGGCGATCTCCTGCTGAAAGCAGGCATGTACAAGCTGGCTGCGGGCAATAAAGAAGAATCGATCCAATTGCTGGAGCACTGCCTTCGAGTTGCTCCCGGCGATGGCGACGCCGAGTTCTATCTTGCCCAGGCGTATCACCTGAACGGCCAGGAGGATCTCGCACTCCAGATGATCCGGAAGAGTTTGAAGGCCGAGCCCGACAACGTCGACGTCTGGCAGAAATACGGTGAACTGCTGTGCGTCACCGGAGACTGCGATGGCGGCTTGAAGTGGCTACTCAAGGCGCAGCACGCCGATGCGAAGCGTTCGCGCATTGATTATGACATTGCGGTGATCGACTTAAAGTTGATGGACCTGGCCGGAGCGTCGCAGTATGGCGCGCGCGCGGTTGAATCTCAGCCCAACGATGTCTTGGCCCTGCAACTGCTGGCCAGCGTGGATGTGAAGCTGGCAAAATGGCAGGAGGCGAAGAGCGCATTCGAACGCGTACTCGCGGTCAAGCCCGATGATGTGGACGCGCTGCTGGGGCTGGGCCAATGCGAACTGGAGTTGAAAAACTATGCGGCTGCCGTCGACAGATTGCAGCTGGCCCTGCGGCTGGCTCCGACGCGGCTACTGGCGCATTTCTATCTGTCACGGGCGTATGCCGGAATCGGCAAAACAGCGGATGCGCAGCACGAGGCTGCACTGCATCAGCTGATGATGGAGCAGATAACGTTCGTCCGCTCCGTGGAGCGGGAGGGAAGCGAAAGCTCCATCAAGGCTCCGGCCTATCAATTGCTCACCGAACATCACGAAGAAGGGGCGCTGCAGCTTTATCGGAAGCGATTCCAGGGCACCGCCGTCACTCTGGCTGATGCCTACGTGTTTGTCGGAAAGCTATATCTCACGATGGGAGATAACGAAGCCGGCCTGCGGTGTCTGCGTCATGCCCTCGAACTTCAACCCACGGTCCGTGGAGCTCGTACTTACGAAGGAATCCTGGCGATGAAGCAGGGCAACCTGAACGCGGCGGAAAATGATTTCAAGGCAGAACTCGCCAACGATCCAAGCTATCAGACGGCGATTGCCGAGATCGGTGAAGTCCGCTACCACCAGGATCGCTATGCCGATGCCGCGGAGCAACTGGCGAAGTCTAGAACGATGACGCCGGAATTGCTTTACATGCTGTGCGATTCTTACTTTCGCACTGGGAAAGTTACGGACGCCGACCTAACCGCCGAAACCGTGGCGGCGTACGGAAGAAACAACGCCGAACTGATGAAAGGCCTCATCGACCTTCTTCAGCGCAACGGGCAAACGGAACTGGCACAGCGTCTGTCGGCCAATCTCGCGCAGAAGTAAAACAGCGCACCCGACAACCGAAGGCTGCGCCCCGCGGATGAGGTTCGCACCGCTGGAATTCTCGTCTTCTTACAACTCGAGTTGGGCGACGCCTTTCGCAATCGCCTCGTCGAGAAGTTGCTTCATCTGGCGTGTGGCCTCCCGCGCCAGTTCGCCTTGCTGGCGTCCGAGTTCGCCTTGCTTTTCGCCGAGTTTGCCCTGCTTCTCTCCGAGCACGCCCATCTGCTCACCGAGTTTCCCCTGCTGGTCGCCGGCATGCGACTGCACTTCCCCAATCTTGCTCTGCAACTCGCCAATTTCCGACTGGATCTCGCCCACCTGCTCGACAGTAGCGCCAGAACTGAGCTTCTTTAATTCCGCTTTTAGCTTGTCGAGTTCCACCGTCATGTCGGGAACGTCGACGTGAACCTGTTCCATTTTCGTGCCGAGCTCTTCCTGCTCTTTTCCCAGAATTTCCTGCTGCGCGCCAAGTTCTTCCTGCTTCTTCCCAAGCTCTTCTTGCGGAGCCCAGAGTTTCCTGGCGCGATCAATCGTGGCTTGATCGCGAATCACATAGGATTTTTCGTCGCGCTCGAACCAGATAAAGTCGCCCGGGATCGTTTTCCGCAACTTCTCGACGTGGCGGGCATCGTCGCCCGAGCCAGACATCGTGAATGCGTCGCTCTTGCCGGAGACGATGACAAAGCGCTGTTCGTCGTCATAGCCGTAAGAATAGGAGTAGCCGTGGTGGGGTGACGACCCTGACCCAGAGGATTGACCGTACGGGCCAATTCGTGGCATTGGCGGAAGCGCGAACATTGGAGCGAGCGGAGCCACTGGGGCAAGGCCGCCGGCCGCTCGTACGGGCGCGATGGCAGCAGGCGGCGGCGCGATACCGCCAGAGAACGCCTCCACTGACGCCTCCGGAAACCGAGGCTGCTGCAGGCGCCGGCTCTGCCGGCGAAGCTGGTTCGGGCGGAAAAGTTGAGTCCGCCTCGGGGGCGAGTGCGGGTTCGGCTTGCGGCGCAGGCGCAGGGCGCGGTGCCGAAGTCTGGTCCTGGCCTATGGTGCTGCGCAAGGGCACCGACTGGTTAGCCGCATGTACGGATGAGACGAGATAGACAAGCGGAGCCGCGAGTGCGAGTACCACCACTGCAATCGATTTCTGAACACGCATGGCAACTGATCCTTTCCAGGTGAGAATTCGTTCCAATCTTTTTTCCGCCTGCCCCGCTTTAGCCATCGCAACCCCCTGCCACCACACTCGTCCGGGCGCGGCGTGTAGGGCTTCGCAGAACTCGAGCAGTGTTCTGGCGTAATCCTTACGGTCGGTACCGCAGCTCAATGCGACCTCGTCGCTGGCTTGCTCTGCGAGATCAGCAATATGCCGGTCGAGCCACCAGGCAAGCGGACTGAACCAGAAGATCGCGCGATGCAGAACTGACATCCGCTGCGTGAGCGCATCGCGCCGCTCCACATGCGACAGTTCGTGGGCCAGGACGGAATCAAGCTTCGAGTCATCCCATTCCTGCCAGCCCGCGGGCAGCACGATCGTTGAGCGCAGTACACCCAGCGTGAGCGGCACGGAAATCAGTTCGGATTCCGCAACGCGAGGACCGGAGCGAAGTCCTAAGATCTGCGCGTGTGATGCGATCTTATCGACTACACGCGCATCATGAACCATTTGCGACGCGTGCAACAGCCGACGGCCGAAGGCGAGCCCCACAGCAAAGCGCGCGAGCAGCAGCAGCGCCACGCTGAAATAAATCATTGCGGCGACTACGCTCCACGAAACCGACGCTAGAAGTGAAGAGAGGGTCGAAGATGCTGACGACCGAGAGTTCGCCGGAGCCGGGTTCATACTCATCGCTTTCGCCTGCGCACGACCGGTGCGATCCACTTGCAACGAGGGTGCGGTTACCACGGCTCCGTCCCCGTACGCGAGAGAAATCTTGGCGGTCGAAGAATGCAATGGGAGCACCTGCGTCGCTCCAGATTGAAATATCGTCGGAGCCGTAATCAGCACGCGCGGCAGCACCCATTGCAACAGCGGCATGGCGAGGGAGGCATAGAGTACCGCAGTCCAAGTGAACAGCCGCGCTGTCGTGCTCTTGATGCGGAACGCAGCCAGCCCAAGGCCCGTAGCGCCAGCCAGCGTCAGAGCACGCATGGCGGAATCCGCGAGCAATTCGAGAACGCTGGTGGACGCTGGCATAGCGGCAATAACGTTCATGGGTACCTTCCTTATTTGTCGGCGTGCTTTCTTTCAGCGATCGATTTCTCGCCAATTTTGCGAGCGAGGCGTTCCAATTGCTTCCGGTTGAGCACGGCGTTGTCCACCATGCCCAGTACCAATTGTTCGGCCGACCCCCCGCAGAAGCGATCGATAATCGCCTTCACCGCCCGCACGGCTACGTTCTGGCGTGCATCCGAAGCCTTGTAAATGAACGTGCGCCCTTCGGTCTGGTGTGTGAGAAAGCCTTTTTCCTCCAGGCGACGCAGGACGGTACGAATAGTGGAGTCCTTCATCGGGCGCGAAGCAGCCAGCCCTTCGCGGCAAGCTTCGGAGGAGCAAGGACCGTGCGTCCACAGGTAATCCATCACGGCCTGCTCCACGTCACCCATGTTCTTTAGACGTGCTGTCTTTGTGTTAATCATTGTAGCGTTACACCTTGTAACATATGACTCACGGGCTGTCAAGAGCGCAAATCAAAAAACCAAAACGACTTCAGACCTCGACGTCAGACTCAGGTTTCGGTCTTCGCGTCTCGTGTCCGCATCCTAAAGCCGGGAGTCCGAAGTCCGGCACACTGCAAGCAACTTGCTAATCATGCCTTCGGCGCATACTCTCAGAGTAGGTCGGTTTCGTGGCTGCAAAGGGAGAACATCTGACACACGACGAAATGAAGGCTGCCTACGTTGTGATCCGCCACAACGTCCGCACGTACGAATCGGCGGGAGTGGTCGAAGTGATCAAGGGACGAACCAACGCGGAATCCACCTTGAAGAAATTTGAAAACAACCAAAGCTCCGCCGATCGACATGAAGGCTGGCGCTACTTCCTCGAGAAAAGCAATTTGAAAGCGGGCACGGACCCAGCCGAAGCCACCGAGCTTCGGCAGGCGGAGCTGGAAAGCCGCGAGTCCAAAGCTGCGCAAGAGGGCGGCGCCAACGGGGGCGGAACGCCGAGGTGATCGGCACGCCGCAGCAATTTGCTTGCTAACGTTGGCTCCTGCAGCGTAGCATCTTTTGGTGCGTTAGACCGAGTCGGTCGTGAGCAGTTCTCGCCTAATCAGCTAGCACTTGCCGAGCAGTACCTCCGAATCTCTCCAGCGTAAATTGATTGAAAGGAACACCGTATCAACATGGCAGAACAAGGAACAGTGAAGTGGTTTAATGACGCCAAGGGCTATGGCTTTATCAGCCGGCAAAATGGCGAAGATGTCTTTGTGCACTTCTCAGCGATCCAGGCGGGCGGCTTCAAGAGCCTGCAGGAGGGCCAGACAGTGCAATTCGACGTGACCAAGGGGCCCAAGGGCTGGCAGGCAGAGAACGTTCAGCCGCTGTAAACATCATCGCTGTAAAATCTTCGCGGATAAAGAAGGCGATCTCCTGGGAGATCGCCTTTTCAGTTTTTGGACGTTGTAAAATCAGCAGTTCCGACCTTTACAATCGTTCCTCGCGGCTGCGGTTTGGCCTCTTTCGATTCCTTGCCCTCTGCAGGCTTGGTTTTCGCTTCAGGCGCTGGTGCAGGCGCAGGTTCTTCAGTCCAGATTCCGTAGACGCGCCCTCCATAGGCCGCGATTCCGCTGTAGTCGCCGAAAAACACTCCGCCCACTTCGAAGGGATCGCCGATCCACGCGTAGTTGCTGAAGTTGCGTCCACTGTCAGTGGAGCGGGCCAGAACCACGACTTGCTTGCGGTTTGCAGGATCGCGCCGGCGATCATAAAAAATAACATTGACAGAGCCGTCTGTCGGGTCTACGGCGAGCCATTGAAAAAACTGGTCGGCGCCATTGTGGGGCGGATCGTCGTTCACGCGGACCGGTGCAGACCAGTGCTTGCCGCCATCGTCCGAGGTCGCCAAAAAAACATCGAGGTCGCCGTTGCGGTAGTCGCTCCAGGTCACATAGAGACGCTTGCTTTTCGGATCGATGGCGATCTGCGGGAATCCGTTCGCCCGCTCGAGTGTGTCGATGGCGAACATGATCGGAGCTGTGTGAATGACCGCACGCGCCTGGGAAAAAGTCATGCCTCCATTACGGGATGTCGTCAGCATGATTGTGTCGTCCTGACTCCATATCGCATAGAGCGTGCCGTCGGGACCGACTGCACCCGAGAATCCTTCAGCGGCGCCATTGTCATCGCGCGGCAACCCAGGGTGCGCGTCGATTTCAATCGGCGGCGACCACGTCTTGCCATCATCTGTCGAGCGCGCGAGCACCATCTGAGAATCGGTGAGTCTCCAACGCGTCCACCCAACATAGAGGTTTCCCGCATGGCGGCCGTTCGTGTTGTCGGCGACAATCCACGGCTTGTCCTCAAATGGAATTCCCGGCGAACTCGTCTGCTCAGCGACAGGGAAGTGATCCGCTTCCCAGGTCTTTCCGCCGTCAAGCGATCGCCGCACAAAAACCCCGTTGCGGGTCGCGCCGTGTGCCCAATAGTGGAAAGTTCCTAACTTGTCGAAAGCGATGTAACACACAAACGCATGGCCCTGGTTATCGAAAGCCACCGACACATCTCCCGAGACGCGATAGTTCTTCGGTTCCACTCCGTCCGCCAGTTGCCAGGTGTGGCCGGCGTCCTGCGAGTAGGACGCGTGCACATTGTCCTGAAACACGCCGACCACTTGCTGCGGATTTTTCTGGTTCACGGCGATTGCCGGCTCAGTGAAGCGTCCCACCGTGGGCGTGAGCGGAAAGATCTGAGCACCAGGAGCCTTGGGTAACTCTTGCGCCTGCAGGGTTAAAGGCGCAGTGCAGAGCAGAGCGAAAATGGCCGATGACGCGAACCGACGAAGCTGCGAGAAGAACATGCGAAACCCTCTGAATTTATTGATCACATTCAGTTTCTAAGGAAGGTTAACCGAGCACAAGGCAGCGCCTCCAGCAATTCCAGCGTCGGCGCCATAGTGGGCCATCAGCAGCGGAATTTCCGAGGCGCGCGGATTCACGCACCAACCCGGGAGACGCTTCTTGATGTCTCCGAAGAACGGCTCGAGCATGGCCGCAACGCCACCGCCCATCACCAGGACGTCAGGGTCGAGCAGGTCGACGATATTACCGAGCCAGGGGATTAAGAGGTCAACCGTCTCTTGCAGAATTTCTGCAGCTAGCGCATCTCCTGCTGCATAAGCTCTGCCCACCGTCTCGCTTGTGATAGCCGCAACTTCGCCGTTCGCCAGATCGAGAATCGCCGACCGTCGCGACGGATCATCCTTAAACTTGTTTCGTGCGCGCAGACCGATCGCGGGCCCCGCCGCGAGTATTTCAATGCAGCCTAATTTTCCGCACTTACAGCGCGGACCACGATAGTCGATGCTTACATGCCCGCCTTCGCCCGCCGCGCCAGTGTTGCCGTGATAAATCCGGCCGTCGAAAACAATGCCGGTCCCAATGCCGGTTCCGATCGTGGCATAGAAGACGTAGTGGAAACCACGGGCAGCGCCCCAACGCGTTTCGGCTAGAGCCGCGGCGTTAGCGTCATTGTCCACTTTAACGGGCACGTGATACATCCCAATAATTTTCTCGGCTAAAGGAAAATTCCGCCAGCACGGCAGATTCGGAGGATTGAGGACTACGCCGGTCTTCGGGTCGAGCGGTCCCGGAGCGCAGATGCCGATGCTGTGCAATCCGCCGCGTGGCCCGGCTGCGGCGGCCATGGAGTCGATAGCAGCGGCGACCGCCTGCAAACCCGCTTCGGCCGTGCCGTTGGCCACCATCGGCGTGCGGCTCTGCGTAAGTATTTTGCCGTCGCGGTCAACGAGTCCGACCGCGACTTTTGTGCCACCAATGTCGACCCCGAGAATAGGGCTAAGCTTCGAGCTCTCACTCATGGCTTAGCCACCGCCATCTGCGGCAGGGAAGAGAACTGCACCTTGATCGTTTTGATCTCGTACGGCTTGGTGTGCAATGTAACTCCGCTATCGCGAATCGGAACGCTACCCGTGGCTTTTTCCATCAGATCGGTTTCCCCCGCCGATTCCGCTCCCGGAGGAAGTTGAATGGTAACGTCACCCTCCTTGCCGGCCCATTCGTAGTAACGCAGAACCAACGCGTTCTCGTCCTCGGCTTTCTTCAGTGCGGTCACGATCACGTTGTCCGATTGCGTTTGCAGAAAAGAATGATCCGGCGCGAGCATTCCTTGATGCTTCCCGAAAGGCAGGGCAACAAGTTTGTAATTCAGTTCGTAACCCCGGCGAATGGTGAGCGCGTCCTTCCAGCCTCCGGCGTGCGGATACAGCGAGTAAGTGAATTCGTGATGGCCTTCGTCAGCGTGCGGGTCAGGCCACTCGGGTGACCGCAGCAACGAGAGGCGCAGTACATTTCCCTTCGCGTCATATCCGTACTTGCAATCATTTAGCAGACTGAACCCGTGCTTCGAGTCCGAGATGTCCGCCCAGCGCTGCGCCGGAACTTCAAACTGCGCCTGCTCCGCCGGAGTATTTCGAGTCGTGGGGCGTTCGACCGAGCCGAAGGGAATTTCAAATACCGCTTTATCGCTGTGCGCGCTGACCGGAAACGCGACTTTCAGCAGAATATGTTTTTCGTGCCATTCCGCGTCCATCTTCACATCGACACGAGGCACGCCGGCGTACATGATCACATCGCGCACAAACGTTGAGTTCTGGAAATGGTTCTTGATCTGAATCACCGCCCGCAGTGGCCCGCCTTCCACCAGCTTCACTTCATCGGCTTTGTCCAGATCCCAGTGTTGCTTCTCGAAGTCGGCGTCGATGTTCCACGCGTCCCACTGCTTGGGCTTGTCGACAAAGGTCTGCAACAGGTTCCCGCAAGTTGAAGTCTTGGGCCCGCCGGTGTCGGTTTCAGCCGGTGCCAGCGCTTCCGTGCCGCTTCGTTTGTCGAACAGGCTGGTCATGCATCCCGTCTGTGGGTCGATCTTCACCCGAACAAATTCATTCTCAAGACTATTCGCAGAAGCGACGAGGAAAGAAGGGGTTGTTTGTGCACTCGTGCGAGGTCGAACGAAATAGGTGCGGTAGCCAAGCGACGGCGTGTTAGCCAATAACAACAACCGCGCCCGGTGCGTCTCTCCGTCGACAGAAAGCAGTTGCGATGCCACCAGCTTTCCGGTCGAGTCCGCCACTTCGATCTGATTAGCCGGCGACGGCAGTTGCGCCTCAACTTCGGTCACTTCGGTTCTCGGCCAGGAGAGCGAATTGAAAATCAGTACCGGGACCTCGCTCGGGGTATTCCCGCCTTGCGTGTTGACGTGTGCGGCAATCTCGCGCAGCGATCCCATGGTGACGTCGTTCGCCGCGCGGTCCACGTCTTCCAGATTGCGCTTGGCGTCGAGATAATTCACAGCGATCCCGGACCCCGGCATGATGTCGTGGAAGTGATCGAACAGCAGATTCTTCCAGGTCAGTTCCATCCCATCCTGCGGGTAAGCGCGGCCGTAGAGCGAAGCCAGCGACGCAAACTTTTCAGCGTTGAGCACGGTTTCCTCGGCCCGCCGAATTCTGCGTTTGGTTTCGGCCTGCGTAGTAAAGACCCCGCGGTGATACGCGAAGTAAAGCTCGCCATCCCAGGTCGGAACCTGCATGCTGGGGAGTTTCTTCTCCAGATCGCTGAAGAAGTCACGGGCGAAACTGAATTCGAGTTTCGGAAACACCGCATCCGGAGCTCGCAGCTTGTCAGCATTGTCGAGCATGACGCGCGTCGGCCCGCCGCCGTGATCCCCCACGCCGTACAGGTGCATCATCCCCAGTTTATCGGGGACGGTCTTGCCGTAGATCGAGGGCATCCAAATTGACACGTCAGTCGCAAGAGGCTCGGCATCGATGCCTCCCGCATAGTCATGCGGAAAATAGGTGAGTAACCGGCTGCCGTCGGGCGCCTGCCACCAGAACAGCTTGTAGGGGAAGACCGTGAATTCGTGCGCCCACAGCAGCTTTTGGGTAACGAAATAATCCATGCCCGACTTTTTGTAGATCTGCGGCAGTTGATAGTTGTATCCGAACGAATCCGGGTTCCATCCGATCTTCACGTTGACGCCGAAATTCTTTTGAAAATAACGCTTGCCCACTAGAATCTGCCGCACCAGCGACTCTCCGTCCGGCATATTCAAATCCGGCTCGACCCACATGCCGCCGATGATCTCCCATCGCCCTTCTTTCACGCGCTGTTCAATCTGCTTAAAAAGGTCCGGATATTTCTCCTGCATCCATTCATATGTCCGCGCCGACGACATAGTGAACTTGAAGTCCGGATACTCGCGCATCAAATCGAGCACGCTCTGGAACGTGTTGCGGACTACTTCAACAGTCTCGGTCCAGGGCCACAGCCACGCCATGTCGATATGCGAATTCCCCACGATGCGAATGTTGAACTGCTGCAGCCATGGCTTCAGCGCTTCGAGTTTGCCCTGCGCCTGTTTCAGGGACGCATCGAACCCAGCCTGATCTCCGTGGTCGAGTGGAGCGAAATCAATGGCCTTCACAACAGCATCGAGTTCCTGCTGGCGTTCCGCCTTTCCTTCTTCGTAAGCACTGATGATTGGTCGGGCGGCGAGGATCTCCGTGCGCAGAAACGCTGGGTCGGGACGCTTATGCGGGGGCTCGATTATGAGCTCGCTGTGAAAAAATTCGGATTGTACCGCGTCTCCGCCGACCACCCGCGCGGCGACCAGAAATTTCTGGCCCGGCTGCGCGTTCGCGGTCAAGAGCATGGGCAGAATGTCGTCGTCACTGCCGCGATAGAGAATCGCTTCATTCGAGAACACAGTGATCTTCAAACTGTCGGGGCTGCCGAAGCGCAGATCAATTGATACACGCGAGCCCTGCGTCGGGTAACCTTTGATCTTCTCGGGAATTTCAATCCATCGCCGAAACACACGGGTTCCCGACCAATGTTCCTCGTTCGGATTCTTCCCCCCGGCCCGTTTTCGTTTTTCACCTTAAAGACGCCCCATGCGGAATCATCGAGCCACGCGTCCTCCGGATGCGGAACGTCGTCATGAGAGCGCCATTCCGCCTCGGCATGACGAGTAAGCGCCCCTAACCGATCCAGCGTTGACTTATAGGGATCGGGCGCGTCCGAAGTCTGGGAAACGACAACAGCTGCGTGCAGTACAATCGCAGACAATAATAAGAAGAGCGAACGCTTCATCGAGAACGCACCTTTCAGGTAAGGTCTTGGCAAACTGCGACACCTTGCTTGTAAAGCAAGCAGGAAGATTATCACGCAGCCATTATGCGGATTTCTAAGTTGTTGATTCTACAGCGAGCCCGCGTTCGGCGCGCGAGCATTGCAAAAATTGTGATTCCTTCCATCGGAATTATGAATCCAAGCCGTTACGTAAGATTGTTGACGGCGCGTGCCGTCCAACTTACAATTCAGACTTCAATGTCAGAAGGCCGCAATCTTCGCTGCTCCATGTGCTGCTCCGCTTGTTGTTGTTGTGCATGCGTGCGCACTGGCGCGGGGAGGCTCCTGACCTAAGAATTCTTTCTTAACACAGGCACTCATAAACCCATCGCCAGACGAATCTGGCGGTGGGTTTTCTATTTTCCGGCTAACAAAAAGTTCAGACCTTATGACGAACCCGACTAAAGAAACCACAGCTCAGCGCGTCGAACGACTGAAGCGCGCCATGAATCCGTGGGAGGGCCTGGAGGAAATCCGGCGCTTCGCTCGCGAAGGATTTCAATCTATCCCGCCGGAATGGATTGGCACCTATTTCCGCTGGTGGGGCGTTTACACCCAGGGCGACGGCGCCGGCGTCACCGGCGGCCAGGGGGGCGTCGGCCGCGCGCTCCAGCGCTTCATGGTGCGCATCCGCATCCCCAACGGCATGATGACGTCGCGCCAGCTGCGCGCCATCGCCGATCTCACTCACCAACACGCCAACGGAATCGCCGACCTTACAGTTCGTCAGAATATTCAACTGCACTGGGTCACCATCGAATCGTTGCCCGAGGTTCTCAATGGCCTCTGGCAAGTCGGACTCAACACGACCGGTGCCTGCGGTGATGTGGTGCGTAACGTAACGGGATGCCCCATCGCCGGGGTAGGCGCAGACGAGATCGTAGATGCGTCGCCGCTGGTATTGGAAGCTTCGCAGTTGCTCGCGGGCAATGCGAAGTTTTATAACCTGCCGCGCAAATTCAAAATCTCAATCACCGGATGCCGCGTCTGGTGCCCGTATCCCGAAATCAATGACATCGGCTTGACCGCGATCACGCGCGTCGCTGGCGGAAAGCCGGAAGTCGGTTTCTCCCTGCGAGTTGCCGGCGGACTTTCGACCGAGCCTTACCTCGGGGCGCGAGTGAACGCGTTCGTTCGCTGGAATCAGGTTCTGCCAGTAGTCAAAGGTATCGCCGAATTGTTTCGCGATTCCGATGTTCTGCGTGAGCACCGAGAGCGCGCCCGCCTGAAGTTTCTCTTCCTGCGCCACGGCTGGACCGCCGACCGTTTTCTGGGAGAACTGCAAGACCGCATTGGGTTCCAACTTGATCCCGCGGTCGAAGAGCATCCACCCGACGACGTATATCGCGACCACGTCGGAATTCATGCACAGAAGCAGTCTGGCCTTTCTTATGTAGGAGCGGTAGCGCTTCGCGGTCGCATAACAGCCGAACAGATGCATTCGGCCGCTGATTTAGCCGAAAAATACGCCAGTGGTGAGCTGCGCGCGACCAACATGCAGAATCTGCTCGTCGTGAACGTGCCTACGCTCAACGCGGAACCGCTGGCCAAAGAGTTCGACGCCATCGGACTGAAGGTCGGCGGTTCATCTTTCTGGCGCGGCACCGTGGCGTGCAGCGGGACGGAATTCTGCAAGCTTGCCATTACTGAGACCAAAGCCTTCTCGCGCTGGCTGGTCGAAGAATTGGAAGAGCGTCTACCCGGTTTCGATCAGCATTTGAAGCTGCACGTCACCGGATGTCCTAACAGTTGCGGTCAGCACTGGATCGCCGACATCGGCATCGAAGGCAAGAAGATCAAGGTTCATGACGGTATGGTCGACGCCTACTACTTCTGCGTGGGCGGTGCGCTCGGTCTGAACCAGGCGACGGCCCGCCCCGTCGGATATCGCTGTGCCGCGACCCAGGTTCCCGATGCGCTCGAGCGTATGTTGGACTACCTACCTGGCGCAGCGCGAGCCGGGCGAAAATTTGCGCCGGTTTTTTGTTCGGCACAGCGACACCCAATTGCGTGAATTTCTCGCCGGTGAAGTCGTAGCCGCGGTAGCTCGCGATTTGCCGGATCCGGCTCGGGGTTTAACGGAATCTAGCCTGACAGCATCGGGAGGCACCGGTGACTAACTTGTTCCCCATGTTTCTGAAGCTGGAAGGCCGCCAATGCCTGGTCGTGGGCGCCGGCAAAGTGGGCGAGCCGAAAATCGGCGGCCTGCTTGAAACCGGTGCGCACATTCGCGTAGTTGCGCTCGAAGCCAGTGCGACCGTCCGCGAATGGGCACGCGCTGGAAAGATCGACCTCGAATTGCGCCCCTTCGTCGCCGACGACCTGGATGGCGCGTTCCTCGCGGTTGTAGCCACGAATTCACGCGGCCTGAACGAGCGCGTGTATCACGAAGCGCAGCGACGCCGCGTGCTCTGCAATGTGGTTGATGTTCCCGACCTCTGCGATTTCTTTTATCCCGCCGTCGTTCGTCGCGGCGATCTGCAGATTGCGGTGTCCACCGCCGGGCAAAGTCCGTCGCTGGCCCAGAGAATTCGCCAGCAGCTGGAAAAACAATTTGGCCCCGGATACGCCGCGTGGGTGACGCAACTTGGCGAGACCCGAAAGCTGATTCTTTCGAGCGACCTCGACAAAGAGCGCAAACTCGACTTGCTGCATTCCCTGGCGAGCAGGGAAGCATTCGAAGCGGCCCTCGCCGAAATGCCGGAACTGGCTGCCAGGGGAGAGGGAGCATGAAGGGCAAAGTGTATCTCGTAGGTGCAGGGCCGGGCGATCCCGAGTTACTCACGTTGAAAGCTCTGCGCGTCCTGAAGACGGCCGATGCTGTGCTGCACGACGATCTGGTCGCTCCCGAAATACTGAAGCTCATCCCGCTGACCGCGCAGGCTCACAACGTCGGCAAGCGCTGCGGCAAGAAAAATATTCTGCAGGAAGAAATCAATTTTCTGATGGTCGCACTCGCCGACTCCGGGCTGCGTGTAGTTCGGCTCAAGAGCGGCGATCCGCTCATTTTCGGCCGTGCGGGCGAAGAAATCGAATCACTCCGCCGCGCCAACGTCCCATTCGAAATTGTGCCCGGCGTCAGTTCCGCCATGGGAGCGGCTGCCGCCGCGCAGATCCCACTGACTCACCGCCGCGCCTCGTCCGCGCTCGTATTTCTCACGGCTCATCAAGCCTCAGGAAGTGAAGCCGCAAACTGGAACAAGCTGGCGGGAAGCGGCGCAACGCTCGTGATTTACATGCCTGGACAAAACTATGCCGCGGTTGCCGCCAAACTGAAGTCGTCTGGGGTCGGCGGTGAGACGCCCTGCGCGGTCATTTCTCGCGCGACGACCGCGCAACAGCGAACACATTTTTCCACGATCGCCGAGTTGCATCGCTCGCCGAAGCTGGGCGCTCCCACCTTGTTGGTTGTGGGCGAAGTAGTCCGCTACGCCGATCCTGTGGCTCTGGCTCAGCAACTTGTATCGCCCGTTTCTATCGGCAACGGCAGCGCTCGCCAGTCTGTTTTGTTTGCCGATTCCCCAGCATCAGCTGATTTCGGAATCAATAACTTCGCGACTAATGAGGAGCCACTCGCGTGAAGAACCAGATAAAGTCAGCAAGACATTCAACAGCAGGTCGCTGAGGTTCAGCACGCGGCCGAGACCTGGACTCCGCAGCATGCTCTGTCCTGGGCGTTCGATACTTTCGGCGAGAACGTGGCGATTTCTTCCGCGTTCGGCGCCGAAGGGATGGTGTTGATCGACATGGCATCCCGCGTTCGCAAAGACTTTCGCATTTTTACTGTCGACACCGAATTCCTGTTTCCTGAGACCTACAATTTAATGGACCGGATCGAAGAGAAGTACGGAGTCGCGATCGAGAAGGCGTTTTCCGTATTCTCTCCCGAAGAGCAGGAGCGCGCCCACGGAACCGCACTATGGACCCGCGATCCAGACCTCTGCTGCAGCCTCCGGAAAGTCGAACCGCTTCGCCGCAAGCTCAGTGAGTTGAGTGCGTGGATCACGAGCATTCGCCGCGACCAGACTTCAGTCCGGTCCAGCGCGCACAGAATCGAGTGGGACTCAAAGTTCGGGCTGGTGAAGATCAATCCAATGGTCGACTGGACTTCAAAGCAAGTGTGGCGCTACATCCACGACCACGACGTACCCTACAACGCTCTTCACAACCAGGACTATCCCAGTATCGGCTGCACGCATTGCACGCGCGCCGTGCGTCCGGGAGAAGATCCGCGGGCCGGGCGCTGGCCAGGATTCGCCAAGACTGAGTGCGGCCTGCACATCATCGAACCTGTGCGCGATACGTCCGCCGCGGCGGCATCGAAAGCTGCGAAGCTCGGAAACTGATTCGCGTCGGTACTCAACCCGCCTGGCAGAACGCGCTGGAGATCCCGCCCCAGTCGCGCACGGGTTGGGGCTGCGGGAAAAATATTCCGTGCAGCCGCCGCACCGATTCCTCAACCCTCGATTCCTCCACCAGGAATGAGATGGAGCGGTCCGAGCCGCTCTGACCAACGACGCGTACATCCAGATCTGAAACCGCTGCGAACGCCCGGCTGGCCACATCGGGCTGGCGTCGAATGTTCTCTCCCACCAGGCACACCAGTGCCTTGTGGTCTTCCCATCGCACCGTGGCCACGTCTCTGAAATCAGCGGAAATCGCGGGCAAGGCAGCGGCCGAATCCACCAGCAGTGAAATGCGGCCCGGCGACGTCGCCATCACGTAGACGGCGCAGGAGTGTCGGTCGAACACTTCATAGACCGTGTGCAATAGCTCTGAGTTAACCTGCGAACATTCGATCTCCACCGTCGCCACTTTTTTCTTCGCGGTGATGGCGCTCACCACGCTGCCGGTTTTTGCCCTGGCGACAATCTCCGTCCCTTCACTTTCCGGCCGTTTCGAATTCAAAACATAAACGGGGATGTTCTCCCGCATCGCCGGAGCGAGCGTGGCCGGGTGCAGCACCTTCGCCCCGAAATGCGCCAGTCCTGCTGCCTCGTCAAAACTGATCTTGCGAATCACTCGGGCATCGGCGCACAGCTTAGGATCGGTGGTCATGATGCCGTCCACATCGGTCCAGATTTCGACTCGAGCCGCAGACAGCGCCGCGCCAACGATCGCAGCAGTGAAGTCGGACCCGCCGCGCCCGAGCGTGGTTGGAACGCCGTCGCTGGTCGACGCAATGAACCCACCAAGCACTACCACCGCGCCCGCATCCAACAAGGGGCTCAGGCCCTGCTGCAGTCGCTGTTCGGTCACGTCCCTGACGGGACTAGCCCGGCCGTGGCGTGAGTCCGTCACAATGCAGGCCCGCGCGTCGACATGCACTGCGTTGATTCCCGCCTGGCACAACGCTTCTTTGATCAGCCGGCTGGAGAAGCACTCCCCAAATCCCAGCAGATGATCCTGCGACTTCGGGTTCAACTGGCGCGAAACCTCGAGGTCGTGCAGCAGGGATTCCAGCGCTCGAAACTCGTCGCGCAGATCAGCGTCGAGAGCGCTATAGGCGGAGCCGTCGACGAGCGAGTCGGACAACTGCTCGTGGCGAACGTAGATGTCTCGCACCATCGCCAGAGACGCGCCCAAGTGGCCCTTCGCCGCGGCAGTTCCTGCTTCGAGCAGTTGGTCGGTGACCTGGGAGAGAGCGCTGACCACGACCACCGGATGCTGGTGCAGTCTGCTCCGAACAATGTCTATTACCCGGCGAATGGCAGCAGTATCTTCGACTGACGTGCCTCCGAACTTCATCACCACCACGTCGTCGCCTCGCTCGAATCTGCTTTGCCGCTCAAGTCCCTGTGCCTGTCCGCTCATATCCAGCTCCGTTTCTTGTTTTTGGCGCAAAGAAAAACCCACCGCCAGATCGCTTCTGGCGGTGGGTTCGGTGAACTTGCTTAAGAGTGCTTTACTTCATCCGATCCCGTCCTCCAGAAGACACGAAGTAATTCGTGTCGACATGCCTGTGCCCGTCGATGTAATTCGTGTGTCCTTCTGGATGAGGGTCTTCATGAAAATATTCGACGCAGCCTCTGTGTACGCTGCCGATTAAAGACTAGCCCGCCAGAGGGCCAGTAGGAAATTCAAAATTCCGATACAACGGATCGAAATTTCATTCGTTACCTGCGCCTAGTCATCCGTCTTCATTTTCGTGGCGAACTGCCGCAACAAGGCGACGAACGCAGTCGATGCGACGGAAAGTGTTCGGTCTCTCCGGTAGGCTAGGCCGAGTTCGCGATAGAGCACCGCGTCCTCGAGATCGATCAGCTTGACCCGGCCGGAATCGACTTCATCGCGGGCAAAAGATGCGCTGATGAGCGACACTCCCAAGTCTGCCGCTACGAAGCTCTTGATCATCCCGATGCTGGGCAACTCCATCCGCACCTGCAGTTCGGCGTGGTAAGGCCGAAACAGCTTGTCCAGCAGCCGGCGCGTGTGCCCGGTCTTCGGAAACAGCAGCGGATGTTTCACGATCTCGCTGACCGGCACGACCTTGAACTTAGCCAGCGGATTCTTGGGGCTGACCATTAGCATGAGCTTGTCGCGGAAAATCGGCTGAATCTTCAAACTCGGGGACTGGATCGGCAAGGTAAGAATGCCCACTTCGACCTGCCCGTTCTCCAGCTTCTCCACGATTTTGTAGGTAAAGTTGCGGTATATGCTAATCTGCACCGGCGGATAACGTCGGCAATATTCCCCAAAAACCTCAGGCAGAACATAAAGGCACGTAGCCTCGTTCGCCCCCACGCGCAGAGTGCCGCGAGGCGTCCCGCTGTGGTCGGCTACTGCCATCAGCGACTCATCGCGTAGCGCCTTCAAGCGCTCGGCGTATTCGAAAAACACCTGCCCGGCCGGAGTCAATTTTACGGTCTTGCCCGAGCGGTCCAGCAGGCGGTCGCCATACTCCTGCTCCAGTTGGCGGATTTGCGCGCTAACCGCCGACTGCGAACGGAAAACCTTCTCGCCGGCACGCGAAAAACTGCCCTGCCGAGCGACTTCCAGGAACGTAATGAGTTGATCGAAGTCCATTGTGGTTTCAGCGAATTATAACGAAGTTCACATGACTCCGAGGTTAATTACCAGGAATCCCACGCGTTCTGAAAGGCCCCGAAATTTGCATGACTTGCATCGAAATTCTGCATTGTACTTTGCCCGCTATCACGCCGGACAATACCAAGGTCTGTTCCTGAGCAGAAGTGTGCGACGCCGAGTTGCCCTTGCGAGCCGCGCCCAAGAACTCAATGATTCGAAAGGAATTCAGTCCGCCGGCAGAAGTCGGATCCCGAGATGCCGACCACGATGATGACGACGACGCGTCTCAACTCGAGAAATGGACTGCCGCCCGCGCAGGGGCTCTACCACCCTGCCCACGAGCACGATGCCTGCGGCATCGGATTTGTCGCCAGCATCGGCGGACATAAAAGTCACGACATCATTCAAAAGGGAATTCAGGTGCTGCTCAATCTGGCGCATCGCGGCGCCTGCGGCTGCGATCCAGAAACCGGCGACGGTGCCGGCGTCCTCATCCAGATTCCGCACAAATTCTTCGCTCGCGAATGCGAAAAGCTAGGCTTCTCGTTGCCGAAAGCGGGAACCTACGGCGTGGGCATGACGTTTCTGCCCGTCGAGAAGCACCAGCGATTGCAGTGCGAGGGAATTCTCGAACGCATTATCCGCGAAGAGGGTCTCACCTTACTCGGCTGGCGCGATACTCCGGTCTACGCCTCTGCCATCGGCCGCGTGGCGCGCGCTTCGCAGCCCTACATCCAGCAGATTTTCGTGCGCTGCGCCCCGGGTATGGACGAGGACGCGTTCGAGCGCAAGCTCTACGTCGTACGTAAGAGGGCAGAGAACGAGATTCGCGAGTCCGGCATCGAAGACGCGGAAATGTTCTACGTTCCTTCGCTTTCCTGTCGCACCATCGTCTACAAAGGCCTGCTGCTCGCCTCGCAGATCGCCAACTTCTACCGCGAACTCTCCGATCCGGATGCGGTCAGCGCGTTGTGTCTCGTGCACCAGCGTTTCTCGACCAACACATTTCCCAGTTGGCAGAGGGCGCACCCCTACCGGTACATCGCACACAACGGCGAGATCAATACGCTGCGCGGCAACGTCAACTGGATGCAGGCTCGCCAGTCGCTGCTGGAATCTCCGCTTTTCGGCGACGACCTAAAAAAACTTCATCCCGTCATCGCGCCCGACGGCAGCGATTCTTCAAACTTTGATAACGCAGTCGAACTGCTCCTGCAGGCCGGACGCAGCCTGCCGCACGTCATGGCCATGCTGATTCCCGAAGCCTGGTCGGGCAATCCGCACATGAAGCCGGAGAAGCGCGCCTTCTACGAATATCACGCGTGCTTGATGGAACCGTGGGACGGCCCCGCCGCGATTGCCTTCACCGACGGCCGAGTCATCGGCGCGACCCTCGACCGCAACGGACTGCGCCCCGGCCGCTACGTCGTCACGAACGACGATCTGGTTGTGATGGCCTCGGAAGCGGGAGTTCTCGACATCGCGCCCGAAAATGTGAAGAGCAAGGGCCGCCTGCAACCGGGAAAAATGTTCCTGGTCGATACGGTCGAAGGCCGCATCATTTCCGATAAGGAGATCAAGCAGAAACTTTCGTCGCGCCAGCCTTACGCGCAGTGGGTGAAAGAAAATCAGATCACCATCGATCAATTGCCCGACCCATCGCGCATGCACAACCCCGACGCCGAGACTCTTCTCCGCCGCCAGCGTGCCTTCGGCTACAGCGACGAAGACCTGCGCATGATCCTCGCGCCCGATGGCCGCGAAAGGCGAAGAGCCGATCGGTTCGATGGGCACCGACACGCCGCTGGCGTGTCTCTCCGACAAGCCGCAGTCGCTATTCAATTACTTCAAGCAATTGTTCGCGCAGGTCACCAATCCTCCGATCGATCCGATTCGCGAAGAGATGGTGATGTCGCTCATCAGCTACATCGGCAGCGAGCGCAACATTCTCGAAGAAGCGCCCGAGAACTGCCACATGCTGAAGCTGGCGCATCCGCTGCTCTCCAATCGCGAACTGGAAAAGCTGCGCCGGGTTTCGAACCGTGATTTGCTGGCGACCACGCTGCCCGCCCTGTTTCGCGCGAAAGACGGCGAAGAGGGACTGAAGCGCGCTCTCGACGAATTGTGTCAGCGAGCATCGCTGGCGGTGAAGGCCGGCTATTCGCTGATGATCCTTTCCGATCGCGGCGTGGACAAAGACTACGCTCCCATCCCATGCCTGCTGGCGCTGGCTGCGGTTCACAACTTGCTCGTGCGCGAAGAAACTCGCACGCAGGTTGCCCTGATCACCGAATCCGGCGAGCCCCGCGAAGTCATGCACTTCGCCCTGCTCAGCGGCTACGGGGCCAGTGCGATCAATCCGTATCTTGCGCTCGAGAGCGTCGAAAACCTCGCGTGGCGCGGAGAACTAGGCGACGGCATAACTCCTGAGCTTGCGGCCAAGCACTTCATGAAGGCCATCAAGAAGGGCCTGCTGAAGACGTTCTCGAAGATGGGCATCTCCACGCTGCAAAGTTATCAGGGCGCGCAGGTTTTCGAAGCCATCGGCCTGAACAAAGAATTAATCGACGCCTACTTCGCCGGAACTACGTCGCGGATCGAAGGCATTGGACTCTCCGTTCTCGCCGCCGAAGCGCAACTGAAACATGAGTACGCGTTCCGTCCACTCACCGAGTTTGAAACTGAGCTTGCCGTCGGCGGCAGCTATCACCAGCGCGTCAACGGCGAATATCACCTGCTGAATCCGCTGACCATCAGCAAGCTGCAGCAAGCCGTGAGACAAGATAGCTTCAAGACCTTCCAGGAATACACCGACCTCATCGACAACCAGAGCGCGAACCTCTGCACGCTGCGCGGCCTGATGAAGTTCAAGAAGAGCGACACTCCGGTTCCGCTCGAAGAAGTCGAGCCCGCCAAAGAAATCGTCAAGCGCTTTACCACCGGCGCCATGTCGTTTGGATCGATCAGCAAGGAAGCGCACGAGACGCTGGCCATCGCCATGAACCGCATCGGCGGCAAATCGAACACCGGCGAAGGCGGAGAAGACGAAGCGCGCTTCACTCCTGACTCGAACGGCGACCTACGCCGCAGCGCCGTGAAACAGGTCGCCTCGGCACGTTTCGGCGTGACCGCAAACTACCTGGTCAATGCCGACGAATTGCAAATCAAGATGGCGCAAGGCGCGAAACCCGGCGAGGGCGGCCAGCTTCCTGGCCATAAAGTCGACGAAGTGATCGCCCGCCTGCGGCATTCGATTCCTGGCGTCGGCCTGATTTCGCCGCCGCCGCATCACGACATCTATTCGATCGAAGATCTCGCGCAACTGATCTACGACTTGAAGAACGTAAACCCGCACGCGCGCATCGCCGTGAAGCTAGTCGCGGAAGTCGGCGTCGGAACGGTCGCGGCGGGCGTTGCCAAAGCCCACGCCGACGTCGTCCTGATCAGCGGCGATACCGGCGGTACCGGCGCTTCGCCCGCTGAGTTCCATCAAGCATGCGGGCATTCCGTGGGAACTCGGTCTGGCCGAAACGCAGCAGGTTCTGTTGCTGAACGATTTGCGCAGCCGCATCCGCGTGCAAACCGACGGCAAATTGCAGACTGGCCGCGACGTAGTCATTGCCGCTCTGCTGGGCGCCGAAGAATTCGGATTCGCCACTACGCCGCTGATCGCGATGGGCTGCATCATGATGCGCAAGTGCCATCTCAACACTTGCTCGGTCGGCATCGCCACGCAGGATCCGGAGTTGCGCAAGCAGTTTCAAGGGCCAGCCCGAGCACGTCATCAATTTCTTTTTCTTCATCGCCGAACAGCTGCGCCAGTACATGGCCGATCTCGGATTCCGCACCGTCGACGAAATGGTCGGCCGCGTCGACATGCTCGACGTGGAGCCCGCCGTCGATCACTGGAAAGATCACTGGAAGGCCCGCGGCCTCGATTTCTCGGCGATCCTCTACAATCCGCCCGACGCCGTCGCGAGTTGCCCGCCGCTGCGTGCAGGCGCAGGATCACGGCCTGGAGCAGGCGCTCGATCACAAGATTCTCGGCCAGGTGCACGACACGCTCGAAACGCTTGCGCCGATCGAAGTGAAGTTTCCCGTACGCAACATTCATCGCTCGGTCGGAACCATGCTGAGCGGCGAAATCGCGCGCCGTTACGGCTCTGCCGGACTGCCCGACGACACCGTCCGCATTCATCTCACTGGCTCGGCGGGTCAGAGCCTGGGAGCGTTTCTCGCCAAGGGAGTCACGCTTTCGCTCGAGGGCGAAGCCAACGACTACGTTGGCAAGGGCCTCTCCGGCGGCCGGCTCATGGTGTTTCCGCCGCGCGCTTCCAGCTTCGCTGCCGGAAGAAAATATCATCATCGGCAACGTCGCACTTTACGGCGCGACCAGTGGCGAAGCGTTCTTCAACGGAGTCGCGGGCGAGCGCTTTGCGGTTCGCAACTCCGGAGCGACCGCGGTGGTCGAGGGCGTCGGCGACCACGGCTGCGAATACATGACCAACGGCATCGTGCTGGTGCTCGGCTCCTGCGGCAGAAATTTCGCGCGCCGGTATGAGCGGCGGTGTTGCCTACGTCTTCGACGAGCGCGGAGATTTTACCGAGAAGCGTTGCAATCTGGATTCGGTCGATCTTGAACCCTTGCTCGATGAGCCGGATGTGGTGATCGTCAAAGATCTTCTGTTATGCTCACCTGGAACTGACTGCCAGCCCGCCGCGCCAAATGGATTCTCGACAACTGGCACGAGACGGCGTCTCGCTTCATCAAAGTTTTCCCGCACGAATTCAAGCGCGTGCTGGGAGTGGCCCGCAGCGAGCAAGCCTACATTCCGAGCCAGCCGTAGGTGCACTGATCGACGTGGAGGGCGCACAGCAGCGACAAGTGCAGCAGGGGCAGGTGCAGCATGGGTAAGACCACCGGCTTCATGGACTACTCGCGCGAACTGGCTCCGCGCCGCCCCGTCGCTGAGCGCGTCAACGACTGGTTCGAGATCTATCAGGATTTTCCCGAAGAGAAGCTGCGCAAACAAGGCGCCCGCTGCATGGATTGCGGCGTCCCCTTCTGCCAAACCGGATGCCCCGTCAGCAATCTCATTCCCGACTGGAACGATCTCGTCTATCGCGGCCGCTGGAAAGATGCGGTCCGCCAGCTGCACGCCACCAATAATTTCCCCGAGTTCACTGGGCGCATCTGTCCCGCGCCCTGCGAAGCCTCCTGCGTGCTGGGCATCAACGCGCCTCCCGTCACGATCAAGCAGAACGAAAAAAATATCGTGGAGCGCGGATTCCTTGAAGGCTGGATCCGCCCCGAGCCCTCGAAACTTCGCACCGGGAAAAAAGTCGCCATCGTCGGTTCTGGTCCGGCCGGACTGGCGGCAGCGCAGCAACTCTGCCGCGCCGGCCATGCGGTCACGGTTTATGAGAAAAACGACCGCATCGGCGGATTGCTCCGCTACGGCATTCCCGAGTTCAAGACTGGAGAAGCACATCATCGATCGCCGCCTCGAGCAGATGTCCGCCGAGGGCGTGAAGTTCGTCACCAACGCTGAAGTCGGCAAGAAGATCCCGGTCGAAGACCTCCGCCGCGATTTCGACGCCATCGTGCTGGCCGGAGGCTCCGAGCATCCGCGCGATCTGAAAGATCCCCGGACGCGAACTGAAGGGAATTCACTACGCGATGGAATTCCTGCCGCAGCAGAACAAGCGCTGCCATCGGCGACACGCTCGATCCCGCAGCTCGACATTCTCGCCACCGGCAAGCGCGTGGTCATCATCGGCGGCGGCGACACCGGCGCCGACTGTCTGGGCACGGTCCACCGCCAGAAGCCGATCTCGGTGCACCAATTCGAAATCATGCCCAAGCCGCCCGACGAGCGCTCGCCGCAAACGCCGTGGCCGCTCTGGCCCATGCAACTCCGCATCGAAGGCGCTCACGAAGAAGGCGGCGTCCGCGACTGGAGCATCGCCACCACAAAATTTACCGGCGACGAAAACGGCAACGTCCAACAACTTCACGCCGTTAGGGTTGGCCCTCCCCCGAAGTTTGACCCCATCGCCGGCACCGAGTTCACCATGGACGCCGACCTCATCCTCATCGCCATGGGATTCCTCGGCCCGGTGCGCAATGGCATGATCGAGCAACTGGGAGTTCAACTCGACAACCGCGGCAACGTCGCGACCGACCAGAACTACATGTCGTCGGTTCCCGGAGTGTTCGCCGCGGGCGACATGCGCCGCGGCCAGTCGCTCGTCGTGTGGGCCATCTCCGAAGGCCGCAAAGCCGCCGCCTGTGTCGATGCTTACCTGAAGTCGCTCGCCGTTCGCCCGGTTGCTCCGCTGGTTTCCACCGCGCGCCAATCGCTTCTTGATCGTGATCACGCAGCAACAAATCCATCCGCGGCTTACACATGTAAGATGACTTCGGCGGCGAGCGCAGATAAGATAGCTGCGCACCTGACCTTGTAAGATTGGTAACTGCTCCATCCTCATGATCCAACTTTCCGACATCCAGGCCGCTCTCGACAGAATCCGCGCCGACATCCGCATCTCTCCCTGCACGCACTCGGAAACATTTTCCGGCCTCACCAACAATTCCATCTTCCTCAAGCTCGACAACCAGCAACGCACCGGCGCCTTCAAAGAGCGCGGCGCTCTGAACAAACTGCTCACGCTCAACCAGGACGAACGCGCCCGCGGCGTGATCGCCGCCTCCGCCGGCAATCACGCGCAGGGCGTCGCCTACCACGCCGGACGCCACGGCATCCATGCGCGCATCGTGATGCCGCTGCCCACGCCGCTCACCAAAGTTTCGGCGACGCGCGCCTACGGCGCCGAAGTCGTGCTGCACGGCACGAATTACGACGAAGCCTACGAAAAGGCCGTCGAGCAGAGTAAGCAACGACGCGCCTGACCCTGATTCACGCCTTCGATGACGACGCGGTCATCGCAGGGCAGGGAACTCTCGGCCTCGAAATCCTGCAGCAGCATCCCGACATCGAAGTCATCGTCGCGCCCATCGGCGGCGGCGGCCTGATCGGCGGCATCGCCTGCGCCGTCAAAGAAACGAATCCCGCCGTGAAGATCTTCGGCGTGCAGCCCTCGCGGATTCCTTCCATGAAAGCCGCGGTGGCCGAAGGCAAGCCCGTCACGCTGACCTCCGCCAAGACCATCGCCGACGGCATCGCCGTGCGCCGCGCCGGAGAGCGCACGCTCCCGCTGGTTCAAAAATATGTCGACGACATCGTCACGGTGGAAGAAGAAGAAATCGCGAACGCGATTCTCTTATTGCTGGAGCGAGAAAAAACTCTAGCCGAAGGCGCCGGAGCCGCCGCCATCGCCGCCGTCCTGAACCGCAAGCTGCCGCTGCAAGGCAAGAAAATCGCCGTCCTCGTCTGCGGCGGCAACATCGACGTCACCCTGCTCTCGCGCATCATCGAGCGCGGCCTGGTGAAAGACGGACGCCTGGTCCGCCTCCGCGTTCACCTGCCCGACTATCCCGGCGCGCTGCACCGCCTTACCGGAATCCTCGCCGACCATCGCGCCAACATCGTCGAGACCGCCTACGACCGCGCCTACCACGGCGTCAATCTGGGCGACACCGCCATCGACATCACCATGGAAACCCGCGGCCCCGATCACATCGCGGAACTTCTGGCCGCTCTGGGCTCCGCCGGCTACACCCACGAAAGAATTCTGTGATACCGCATGAAATCCGCGCATAAGCTCAAACGAATCGGGTTTAGGACGCGATCGATCTTCAGGAGTAAGAGAAGCGAATTGCGGCACTTAGGGCGTCGACGAGCTGACAGGCGTCTTCCAACGCCGCCGTGGCACAGCAGAAGGCAGAGCAAGATCCCGGCTCCCGCCGCCCCGGCCGCAATCCATTTCGGATTCAGGCTGCATGTCGGTTCCCTGTCGGCGCGCCGGCGCTCCGCAAGTCTCTGATTCGTTGTAACTCTTTTGTTCTCCCTCGTGAACCGTGGCGTTCCATGCGACGTTTCCGTCTCCGGCGACGGCTTTTCGCGACTCCGTCTCCGAGCTCGACCCTCACATCGTTCTTGCGTGCCGCCACCTGCATGGTTCCATTGATGTCGGTCACTTCGTATTGCGTCCATTCATTCAGGACCGGCACACCGTGATGCAATTCACCCGCACTTTAAAGCTCTTCGAAGTCCCCACCGAGACGCCTGCCATGATCCAGTTCAAGCAAGTCGCTCTGCAGCTTCGCCACCGATTCCGGCTGAATCAAAACCGTCGATCCGTCCAGGTGTCAAGTTCGCCGAGATCCCGCTTGGTTTCCATCAGGTCTCCGGGAAAAATCGCGGACGAATCCCTCGCCTCGTAGCCGTTCACCCACACTCCGCCTTGCGTATGAAGAATTGCCGACGCAGTACTGCCCTGCCGCCTGGACCTGTACGCTCGAGCTGTCCGCTGCGTCTGAGTCAGCCCGTTTGCCCCGGCCCGTTTGACCCAGCAAAGACGCGGGAATCGTCACCAACATCGCCCAGCATAGAAAACAACGTAAGATGAAATAGACACATCCATCCGGAAGGCCAATTTCGCAGATTTCCCAACCAAAATCGTATCCGGCTGGTATCGGCCCGTCTATTAGCACTCTGGATGCCTGTCCGGCCAGTCTAGTCGTCGCGCGTCGTTCGTATCGTGCTTCCGTAAGATTTGTTTCTGTCTGGGTAAAACTTTGTAAATCATGCCGTTCCGCGGCTCGCAGCCATGTAAATTAGAAAGTGGGACGTATGAAGACTAAGAAGAACACGAAGGTTGTGACGTTGCTGTCTTCCCTGATCGCTGTTGCAGGTCTGAGTTTGTCGACGGCGTCGTTTGGGTTCGCGAGAGCCATCTCCTGACCGGTGCCCAGGCCGCCGGCCAATCCGCGATCGCCAAGCGCATCGGCGCCATCAAAGCGATCAACGGAAACGCCATCACTCTGGCGCCAGACTTCTGGTCCAGAGATCGCGGTGACCGTGCAGCCCAACGCGCGCCTCTTGCGCATTGCCGCGGCGAGAAAGATCTCAAAAATGCCACCGCCATCCAGTTGCAGGACCTGCAGGTGGGCGACACGATTCGCGTCACGCGGCCAGGCATCGGACGACGGCAAATCGATCGCTGCTCTGGAAATCATCGTCATCACGCGTTCGGCGGTCCAGGCGGTCAGCGATCAAATTCGCCAGGACTGGCAGAAGCGCGGCATCGGCGGTCCGGTCAGCGCCGTGGATCCTGCTGCCGGAACGGTGACGATCTCGATCTCCAGTTTAGGCGGGAAGAAAACGATCGTCGTGCACACGTCGAAGAGCACCGTCATCCGTCGCTATGCTCCCGACTCCGTCAAACCCGAAGATGCGAAGCCGAGTACGCTGCAGGACATTCACGTCGGCGACCAATTGCGCGCCCGCGGAAACCGCAGTGCCGACGGCACCGAATTGGCCGCGGAAGAAATCTTCACCGGCGTCTTCCCACAATTTCCGAGCTTGATCAAGTCGGTCGACGCAAGTGCGGGAACTCTCAGCGTTCAAGATTTGGTGAGCAAGAAAACCGTGCAGTTGAAAATTACTGCCGACTCGCAGCTTCATAAAATTCCAGCCGAAATGGCGCAGCGATTCGCCACTGCGACTGAAGGGCGGGTTGCCCCCTGGAACGCCAGGCGCGGGCGCTTCGTCAGTTCAACGTCGTCGCCCGCCGCCGCGAATGGGCAGCGCTGGCGCGGCAATCCGGCAGTTCGCACCAGGGCTCTGGGGCAGAGTGGCGGCGGAGGAAACGGCGGCGGCGCACGCGCCGGCGGAGCGCCTTCGACTTCCAGCGATTGCTCGACCAAACGCCGGCGGTTGCGCTCGCTGATCTGCACAAGGGAGACGCCGTGTACTTCTCACCACCCAAGGCACGCCCTCCGGCGGAAGCACTGTGATCAAACTATTCAGCGGAGTCGAACCGATTCTTCAAGCCTGCTCCCAACGGCAGCCAGGCGATGATGTTGGCTCCCTGGAGTCTGGGGGCGCTCCCGGCGGCGACGCAGGCCCATAGCGTGCCCGCCCCACGCTGCCCGTTCACCAGATCGGGTCCGCGATGCACACGTTAGCAAGATCACAGACTCATAACAAAACGATCCGAAGCATCGGGCGTCTAAGAGAAATCAAGACTCGACGAACATAATATTTGTTGGAAATGGAAGATGGAATAAAGGTTGAGAGACACTCGCGTTTCTTTGTCGTAGCGCTCTTATTCTTGTTTTCGGTGAGCTTGTCTGCAGGCGCAAACCGCCGCAGGATCTCTCCGCGGACAAGTCACCGATCCCTCCGGCGCCGCCATTCCGGCGCGCGAGCGTGATCATGACGCCCGCCACCGCCGGGTCGCCGATCGTGGTGCAGAGCAATGCTCAGGGAATGTATGAATTCAAGTCTCTGCGACGCAGGCAAGTACACCCTCACCGTCGCCGCCACAGGGATTCACTCTCTACGAGAATGACAACGTCGTGATCGCCGACCAGCCGCTGCGCCTCAACGTCGCCATGGCGATCGAAGTGGAGACCCAGAAAATTCAAGTCTCCGACACCGCGCCCACCGTCGACGTGAATCCCTCGAACAACGCCGGCGCCATCGTGATCTCCGGCAAAGAACTGGAAGCTCTGCCCGACGATCCCGATGAATTGCAGTCCGATCTCGAAGCGCTGGCCGGACCTTCCGCCGGACCCAACGGCGGCCAGATGTACATCGACGGATTCACCGCGGGCCAGCTTCCGCCCAAGTCGTCCATTCGCGAAATCCGCATCAACCAGAATCCGTTCTCCGCCGAGTACGACCAGCTGGGCTACGGCCGCATCGAGATCTTCACCAAGCCCGGCACCGACAAGTTTCACGGACAATTGTTTGTCATCGGCAACGATTCTGCCTTCAACTCACCAAACCCGTTCGCCGGCCAGGAGCCCGGCTACGACACGATGCAATACAACGGAAACATCGGCGGCCCGCTGAGCAAGAAGGCATCGTTTTTCTTCAACCTCGAACACCGCAACATCAACGAACTCGCCGTCATCAACACTCCGTTCCTCGATCCACTGGCAACACTTTAGTGCTAACGACATTGGCCGAGTCGATTCCGAATCCGCGCCAGCGCACCAACCTCAGCCCACGCCTGGATTGGGCGCTGTCGCAAAAACAACACGCTCACCGCTCGCTACCAGTACTATCGCGACACGGAAACCAACGACGGCGTCGAACGTCTTCAACTCTTCCGACCCAGGCGTACTACTCCAAGTCCACAGAGCACACCGTCCAAATCAGCGATACGCAGGTGTATCGGCTCGAAGATCGTCAACGAGACGCGCTTCCAGTATGTCCGCGACAACAGTAGGCAGAATCCCGGCGACACTGAATCCCACGGTTAACGTGATCGGCAGCTTCAACGGCGGCGGCAGCGGCGGCGGTACCCAGAACGACCACCAGAACCACTACGAACTGCAGAACTACACCTCGCTCATTCACGGCAATCACATCTCAAGTTCGGCGGACGCTTCCGCGCCACCCATGATACGAACTATTACACTCCGGATTTAACGGCACATTCACCTTCTCTTCATTGAATTCGGCACGCCCGATCGTGACCACGTCGCCTGGCGGCTGCGCAATCCGCCGTGTCCCATTTCCTTGCTCTACGCCGAGCAGATAGTGAAAGGCCAGGCCAGCGGGACTCCTTATGCGACCCAATTGACCTACACCGACCGGCCGGCCTCCCGACGCTCTGAAGTCACGTACTACGACTTCGAGCCCTATATACAAGACGACTGGCGGATACGGCCGAACATCACGCTCAGCGCCGGCCTCCGCTTCGAGACCCAGAACGCCATTCACGACCACGGCGACTGGGCCCCACGCCTTGGCTTTGCCTGGGGCGTGCGCGGCCGCAGTAAGCCGCCTAACGTCGTCATTCGCGGCGGCTACGGCATTTTCTACAATCGCTTCCAGTCCGGACAAATCCTGCAAGTGGATCGCTTCAACGGCGTCACCCAACAGCAATTCATCATCAACAACCCGACCTGTTTCCCGGGTGTCGACGAACCTCTCACCAACTTTTCCACCACGGGTTTCTCAACTTGCGGAACGCCGACGTCTTCCGAGTCCAATATCTATCAGATCAGTCCCAGACTGCACGCGCCCTACACCATGCAAGGCGCGGTCAGTGTGGAGCGCCAGGTCACCAAGTCGGCGACTGTGTCTGCCACTTACTTGAACTCGCGCGGCTTCGACCAGTTCCTTACCATCAACGCCAATGCCCCGTTTCCCGGGACGCCGTGCTCGCAAGCCGGTTGCGCTCCGCCTGCTGGCGTACCGGGTTGCGGGAATTTAACCGGAGGCAACGTCTACCGTTACGTCTCCGAAGGCAATTTCAAGCAGAACCAGCTCATCCTGAACACGAACATTCGCGTCGGAACCAAAGTCCAGCTGTTCGGCTTCTATACTTTGGGCTACGCCAACAGCGATACTTCCGGCGTTTCCAGTTTCCCGTCGAATTCCTACGACATCAGCCAGGACTACGGCCGCGCCTCGTTCGATGTCCGCCACCGGCTTTTTCTGGGCGGCAGCATTGCCTTGCCGTACTTGATTCGTCTGAGTCCGTTCATGGTGATCAGTTCCGGATCACCGTTCACCATCACTTCGCCCATCGATGAGAACGGAGATTTCCAGGTGCAATGACCGTCCCGGGTTTGTGATCGCTCCGCGACTTGCCCGGCAAATACAGCGCCGATCAAGGCTACGTTTATTGCACGCAGTTGGGAACCTTCGACGCATCAGGCGCCACCGGCAAGCCTCTGCCCATTAATTCCGAAACCGGGCCCGCCCACTTCGTCGCTGAACCTGCGTCTCACCAAAACCTTCGGAATCGGGCCCAAAATAAAATCAGCCGCAAACAATCAAGGTCAGGGCCAGGGCGGACCCGGCGGTGGTGGAGGTCGGAGGCGGCGGTCCGCGCGGTCCGCTCTTCGGCGGCGGCGGTGGATTCAACACGTCATCCAATTCCGACCGCCGTTACAACCTCACGCTGGGCGTGGGTGTCGCGCAACGTGTTCAACAACGTCAACGTGGCGAATCCGAACGCAGTTCTCGGCTCCAGGCTTTTTGGCGTTTCCAATTCCCTGCAGGGGGGCCTTTTTCGCAAGGCAGTTCAGCCAACCGACGCATTGAACTGCAAGCACTTTCGCCTTCTGACCGGGAGCATTCCCATCGTCATATCGCGAACCGGCGGAGTAGGCTTATCCTGAAAAAGCGCGGCCTCGTGCCCGCGCAATTCACCCGGATAAAAGGTTCGATTTGCGTTTTCTTCCTATCACCCGGCGAAGATTCATCCGCCTCGCAGCGGCCGCCGGCGTGGCCGCGCTGGGCGTCGACTCTGCGCTAATCGAGCCCAACCGCCCGGGCATCGTGCGCCGAGAAATCGCCCTGCGGCGCTGGCCAGCACGATTGGATGGCTTCACCATCGCGGTTCTCAGCGACTTTCATTACGATCCATATTTTTCCGTTCATCCTCTGCGCTCAGCGATCAGCATGGTCAACGATCTGCGACCCGAACTGATTGTGCTGGCCGGAGATTTCGTCTGCACGCCCTTAGTCGGCAATGCGATCGCGGCCGCCTCTGCCGCCGAACCCTGTGCCCAGCTGCTGCAGCAAATGAAAGCTCCTCACGGTCTATGGGCCGTGATGGGGAATCACGATTGCACCACCGATCCGGATCGCGTGACCGGTGCGCTTCGCAACCGGAGTATACAGGTCCTGTCAAACCAGTCCGCTCCGATTGAGCACAACGGCGGCCGCTTCTGGCTCGCCGGTGTGGACGACGTGCTCTGCGGCGGCGCCGATCTCCCCGCAACTTTGCACGACGTTCCCGCCGACGAAGCTTCTGTCCTGTTAGCTCACGAGCCCGACTACGCTGACTACGTTGCGCACTTTCCGGTAGATCTGCAGATCTCGGGGCACTCCCACGGAGGCCAGGTGCGCGCACCGCTCGTCGGCCCAATTTTCCTTCCGGCCTTAGCCAAAAAATATATCTGGGGGCTATACAAGATCGGTGGTCTGACTCTTTACACCAATCCGGGCCTGGGCACCGTTGCCATTCCCGTTCGCTTGAATTGCCCTCCTGAGATTACGTTGATTACGCTGCGCCGCGTCGGCGCCTAATGTGTCCGTTTCAATTCGCCAGTTCGCAGGGTTGCGGATCCTGACCGGCAACTCATGCGGTGATTTGAGCGCATACGCTATCATGGAAACCGCATGCCGCAAGTGACCATCCACGTCCCTCCCCGGCCATATCAGGCCTGGATTGAGAACGGCCTGCTCGCGCGGGCAGGTTCGGTGCTGAGCGAATTGCTGCCGCAGGCCAGCCGGATTTTTGTGGTGACCGTTCCTCCGGTGCGCAAGCGCTGGGGATCGAAGCTCGTCAAATCGCTGAAGGCCAGCGGATTCACGCCGCAAGTGATTGCCATGCCCGACGGCGAGCCAACCAAACGCCTTTCGACTGTCGAGGCTCTCGCCGACAAACTGGCCCGCCTGGGTGCGGATCGCAAAGCTGTCGTCATCGCGCTGGGCGGGGGTGTGGTCGGCGACGTCAGCGGACTGCTGGCCTCGCTCTACATGCGGGGCATCGAGCTGGTGCAAATTCCGACCACAGTGCTTGCACAGGTAGACGCCTCGATCGGAGGAAAAACAGGAGTCAATCTCGTAGCCGGCAAAAATATGATCGGAACGTTTCATCACCCCCGCGTCGTGCTGATCGATCCGACGGTATCGAAAACGCTGCCCGATCGCGAATTTCGCGCCGGACTCTACGAGGCCCTGAAGTGCGGCATCATCGGAAACGTCGAACTGTTTTTACGTTTTGAACAGAATCGTGCGCGCATCCTAAAGCGCGATCCCGTGGAACTGGAGTGGCTGATCGCGCAATCGGTGCGACTGAAGGCCGAAGTGGTTTCCGCCGACGAGCGTGAGGGCGGCCTGCGCCGTGTGCTCAACCTGGGCCACACCATCGGCCACGCACTTGAGGCCGAAACCGGCTACAGGCGCCTGTTGCACGGCGAAGCCGTTGCCTGGGGAATGATCGCCTCGACGAATATTGCCCTGAGCGTAGGCCGCACGGACAGCGTAACCGCGGGTCGCATCGCCGATGCCGTGTTAAGCCTGGGTCGTTTGCCGGAGGTCAATGTTAGCTCGCGAAAAATCCTGGCCCGGCTGCAGACCGACAAAAAAACACAGAATGGAGTGGTGCACTTTATTCTGCCCCGCGAAATTGGCAAAGTGGAAGTTGCCAGCGACGTCCCCGCAAACGCAATAGTCGACGCCGTCGAAGAGTTGCGCCGCCTGTCGCGCGGCGGCTGGGTTTGGGGAAAGTCGTAGAATCTGAATCGTAAAATCTGGGTCAGAAAATCTGACGAGAGGAAAATATGCCGGAAACCGCGCAGCAGTATATCCAACGAATCCTGGGCCACGTCGACGGCCAGGACGCAATGAAAGTGCAACGGACGACCGCTCCGAAGCTCAAGAAACTGACGCAGGGACTGACCGCGAAACAGCTGAAGTGGAAACCCGAGCCGAGCAAGTGGTCCATCGCCGAAATCGTTGCCCACCTGGCCGATGTTGAGATCGTGGCCAGTTGGCGCATGCGTTCAGTGCTGGGCTCGAATGGCGCGCCGATCCAGGCCTTTGACCAGGACGCATGGGCTTCCGTATTCCAATACGGCAAGCGCGATGTGGGGCAGTCGATTGAAGTATTCCACGTGCTGCGAACGAATAATCTGGCGATGCTGAAGGTGCTTCCAGCTGAGAGTTGGGAGAACTACGGCATGCATTCCGAGCGCGGCAAAGAAACCATCGCGCACCTGGCGCGCATGTTCGCCGGACACGACACGAACCACGTGAAACAGATCGAAGGAATTGCCTCGCAACTGAAAAGCGCAGGCGGAAAAAATGCCGGCAAGAAAACTAAGAAGCAGAAGATGAAGAAGCGAAGATAGTGGCGCAGGAGATCAGCAAATCCGCCGTTATCGTCGGTGCCGCGCCGGAAGGCGCCGGCGATCCTCGATCTGCGGCGCGCGCCGTGCGCGAAATGTTTACGGCGATCGCGCCCCGCTACGATCTGCTCAATCACATGTTGTCGTTCAATATCGACCGCATGTGGTGGCACCGGACGGCACGCACGTTTCGTCACATTCTGGCCCGCCCCGACGCCCGTGTCCTCGACCTGTGCTGCGGAACGGGGGATATGACGTTCGCGCTGCGCCGGCAGGCAGGGAAGTCCTCGCCCCAGATTCTGGGGGCCGATTTCTCCCACGCCATGCTGCAGCGCGCCGCGGCGAAATCGTCGGCTACGCCTAGTTCGCGGCCAGCGTGGATCGAAGCCGACGCTCTCAACCTTCCGCTTCCGACCGCGCACTTCGATCTAGTCACATCGGCATTTGGGTTCCGGAATCTCGCTGACTACGACGCGGGGTGGCGCGAGATCTCCCGCGTACTGCGCCCTGGAGGGGAATGCGGCATCCTCGATTTCGGCGAACCAGATGGACTGATGGGTGCGCTCTACCGAATTTATTTCAAACAAGTTCTGCCTCGAGTTGGCACGGCGATCTCTGGTGTTCGTGGCCCTTACGCTTATCTTCCGGCCTCAGTCGAGCGCTTCCCGCCGCCCGCTGAAATGCTCGATAGAATGAAACACGCCGGGTTCGCCGAAGCCACCTGGACCCCGTACACGTTCGGAATTGCTGGCTTGTATCGCGGGAGGAAGTAGCGAGCTACCCTGCATCTCGCAGCAGCTTGCTCAGCGCCTGAATGTCGTCCGCGCTCGCGTCTCCCACCACAAAATATCGCAGCCCATTGTGCGACCAGTTCTCCACGTTAAACGAGAGCGCGTGTGCAAAGCCGGCGGGCAAACTCGCCGGTTCGTCGCGCCCTTCAAACGCACGATCCTGAAAAATGAAAACTGAAATCTGGTGCTTGCGCACTTGATAGATCAAATGCGCCCCGGGTGTCTGCTCGAAATAAGTCACTCGCCCGCCCAGCAGCGTAAACTGCGATCCCTGCAACTCCGGCAGATTGAAACTGAAAGGAATCTTCCCCTGAAACCACGGCTTCACCGTGTGACGATCGGTCGAGATCACGTCTACTGGTGTCGCGCTGGCCAGAGCGGTGACGTGCAAGTCCGCCAATTCGCTGTAGACGCGCAGCCGCTGGGCGTTCTCGCGTCCCATATAGAACTTCGTGGCCAGCGAGAGAATAAGGAGCAGTACCGCCGGGGCCGCGAGTATCTGCCAATACGAGAAGCGCCGGCGCGGCTTCGTCACCAACGATTTCGAAGCCAATGACTTCGCGACGCGATTGCGCAACTCGGCGCTCGCCGTGTAACGCTTCCCAGCCATCTGCAGCGCGCGCTTCATTTGTACTCGTTCCAGCGCGTCTGCCGCGCAGGCCGAGCACGTTCGCATATGCTCCCTCACCACGCGGGCCTCTGCGGCATCGAGTTCGCCATCGACGAAGGCATCGAGCTTGCCGCGCCATTGCTCACACGACATGTCGGCCTCCCTCGCTCTGATTCTGCAGCAGATCGCGCAGCGCCTTCCGCGCGCGATACAGGCGAGACATCACCGTGCCCGTCGGAATGGCAAGCGTTTCCGCAATCTCCTGGTACGACATCTCCTCGACTTCGCAGAGCAGCAAGATCTCGCGGAAGGGTACAGGCAACTCCGTCAGCGCCCGTTGCACCATCCCCCGGTCCGCCTGCGCGATCAGGATGCTCTCCGGCGTTGTGTTTTCCGCAGGCAGCAATTGTTCGTCAGCTTCTCCATCGATTGCCACCATGGTCTTGAGCCCGGTACGCGAGCTCAAAAACGAATTCCGCAGGATGCGGTACATCCACGCCCGAAAATTCGTGCCCGCCTGAAACGACGAAAACCCGCGCAGCGCCTTGGTGTAGGTCTCCTGCACCAGATCCTCGGCCTCGACCGTGTCCTGCGTCAGCCAGCGCGCGAAGTTGTAGAGCTGGTCGAACAAGGGCATGGCCAGCGCCTCAAATGTCGCGGCAGACTCGTGCTCTTCGCGCACCTTCATAAGTAAACCAGTTCCACGCTAATTTATTCCCTTTCCGGCGGCAACTTCTCGCGGGAATAAAGTCACGCCTTCCCGGTTATCAGAATGCAAGAACAAACCACGATACCGAAACAACAAGATCTTAAGGAGGCATTGTGAAAAACATTCTGCAATGACTCATGAATCCGCCCACCGACCGACCCAAGTCGACAATCGCCCTTCGTTCTCATGGCCGGAGGCGTTTTCCTCTGGGAAGGAATTCTGAAATTTGTCTGTGCCAACCAGGGAATTGGCCGCTAAACCAAACTCGGCATGCCACTTCTGCATTTCACCGCCGACTTCGTGGCGTGCCTGGAAATCTTCGGCGGGCTGCTGCTCCTCTCGGGGCCTGCTGACGCGGTTGATTGCGGTGCCGTTCATAGATCACGCTGAAAAAAGGATGTGAAGCTTCGCCTGCACAGCGAGGACGTGACCCACGGCTTTTTCCTGCGCCCGCTCCATCTCGACGAAGAAATCCCCGCGGGTGGCAGCATCGACGTCACCGTAACGCCCGACACCACGGGGACGTATACGACAATTTGCGATCACTTCTGCGGCGCAAACCACGGCAACATGAACATGACCATCGGGGTGGAGTAGCCCGTGCCGAGAGCAATTGCTTCTCGTGTTCTGCGGCGAGTCGGGTTGTTCACCACGACCATCGCAGCCCTGTTGGTTCTGGCCGCTTGCGAGGTTCGAACGCCGGGCGGCGCGGAAACGAAATTCATGGAAGGAGCTAAGCGCCGCATCACGATTGGAGGTCGCTCCGACTCGAATCCACTTCCCGCGAGCGCCGAGAATGTCCATGCCGGCCAGCCCAACTTCACGTCTTACTGCATGGTTTGTCACGGACTCGACAGCCAGAACACTGGTGTTCCTTTCGCCGAGAAGATGGCTCCTCCGGTTCCCAAGCTGAATTCGCCCTGCAGGGATACACGGACGGCCAGTTGCACCGCATCATTCAGAACGGAATCTTTCCTTCGGGCATGCCGGCCTCGAAAGATGTTTTTCGGGATGGAGAGATTTGGCAACTGGTGCTCTACATCCGCCATCTGCCGCCACAGGGCAGCCTAGGCGCGCCGCAGGTTTACGGTGGAGAAGGGAGGCCAACCGGGGGCCGCAGCATTAACTGAAAGAAATGCGCGGCAGAATCTCTCAGCTCGATCCCGCTGACTTGAAACTGTCCGCGAACGCGTCGGCATTGCTGTAGCGGATGACGTGCTCGTATTCCGGACCTAGGAACCGGCGCAAGCGATCAGTGTTCATGATGTATTCCCCCGTCAGGTAGGGAACTGCGTCGGGCGGGATTGCCGAGATCTTCTGCCACCAGAGGAAGGCCAGCACCTGCCGCATCGCCCACTTTCCGGGAACGCGGACCAGTTTCGCCCGCGCCATTTCGATGCAGCGACCGAAGCTTATAGGCTCGCCCCGGCCCGCGACATTGAGCATGGTCAGCCGTTGCGTCTCCGGTTCCCGCTGCAGGATGTGCCGGATCAGCCGCGCCATGTCGTCAACATGGACGAACTGCATTTTGTTCTCGAGATACTGCTCGCCGCGCGGCAGCATGCACGGCAGTCGCTTGCCCTCGGCGCGCATTTTCTCGGCACGCGCACTCGTGCCGTTGGGCGTGCCGCGGAAGGTGCCCATCAGGTAATTCTCGACGCTCGCTCCCGCGAAAATGGGCGGTCGCAAGATATAGACGCTGCATCCGCGCAGGGCGTGGGAGCGAGTTTGCACCACCTCGTCTGACTGTTTCTTGTGAAGCGCAGAGGACAGAGTGTGCGCCGTCAGAGGCGATTCTTCTGTCGCCGGCCCGGGCAGATCCGACCCGTATGCCCAGACGCTGCTGGGAAAAATGAACTGCTTCACTCCGTCGTCCGTCGTGCGATTGGCCTCGGTGACGGCTTCCATTACGCGCGCCGTTCCCGCCACATTAATTTGCCACATGCGGTCGACATCGACCACGCCCGCACGCACGGGATCAACCACGAAGGCGAGATGCACCACTGCGTACGCGTGCGTGTCTCGCAGCAACTCATAAAAAACCCGGGTGGATGATTCCTGACCCAGATCCAAGCTCTCAAACTGCAATTCGGAGTCGGTTTGGGGTGGATGCAGATCCACCCCAATCACCGAATAACTCCCCAGCAGCGGCAGTAGCCTGGAACCCAGGTTGCCCGACACACCGGTTACGACCACGACAGGTTTCGCCATCAGTTCGGCTGAGGTGCCGGAGCCTGGGGCGCCGGAGTTTGCGCAGCCGGAGGTTGCGCCGGGGGCGGTGTTTGCTGAGCCGGACCGCTGGGTGGTTGCATGCCTGGCATAGGCCGCGGACCTCGCGGCGGTCCACCGCCCATCCCGCCCGGACCCCGCGGCGGCCCCGCCGGACCAACCCCGCCCGGACCGAAGTACGCGTCGTTGGTTTCCACCTTGAACGAGTTGTTCATCTTTTCGGTCATTTCACGGGCCCGGTCGCCTTGCAACTTGGTCTTAATTTCTTTCTCAGCCTGGTCGAGCGGGATCTCGCTCTTACTGTTCATCTTGTAGATGTAGTGTCCACCCGCGTCGTTGATCACTTGTGAAACCTCGCCCGCCTTCAAATCAAACACGGCGGCATGTCCCGCATTCAAGCCCCCGCGGCGCACCGTGGGTAAATTCACGGTCGGCGATTCTATTTTCATCCCAGCGGCTTCAAACGCTTCCTTCTGCAACTTCACGAAGTCCTCGCCGGCGGCAGCCCGTTCGCGCAGGCTCTCAGCCAGTTTGGTCATCGCCTGTTCAGCTTCTTCTGACTTCGCCTTGTCCTCGGCCTCTTTGGCCTTCTTCGCATCTTCGCTCAGACTCTTGTCTTTCTCTTGATCATCCTTCGACTCGGCCGCCGGCTGCTTCGTGCGCGGCACAAACATGCGGTCTACATTGAATTGTTCGTAGCTGTCTGCGTGCTCCTTGTAGTACTTGTCGATCTCCTCCTGGGGGGTGTCCGCCGCTTCCTTCTGAACCTCCTGCTGCAGCGACTGGCTCAGAATCTGCATGCGTGCGACCTTGAGCTTGTCTTCAAACTGTGGAGTCTTGTCCAGGTGCTTCTTCTTGGCCTGATCCGACATCGCGATCCAGCGCGGCAACAGACCCGCCAACTGCTTCTTCTGCTGTGGAGTGATATTCGGAGCCAGATTGTTAGCCAGCTTTTCAAACTCCGCCTTGGTGATGATCGTCTTGCAGTCGTCTGGGTCGGCCTTTCCTGCCGGAGTCTTGGTCGCTGGAGTCTTGGCTGCGGTCGCTGGTTTCTCTGCAGTTCCGCTGGCCACCGCTGGCTTGGGTTTCGGAGCACACACGCCCACAATCGTGATGACCGCAGCAGTGGGCGCGACCGAAGCAGCCGTATCCGGCGCCTGCGCCGGCGGATTCGCCATCGCACTAACCGGGACTTTGCCCATCGTGGCCGGGGGAGGGGCGCTCGGGGCGGCTTGTCCCCAGGCCAGTGTTCCCATCAAAGCACACATCAGCCAACTCTTACTCATAAGACATTTCCTCCAGGATTGGTCCTTCAGAAAGTTGAAAAATGCCAAGCACAAAATGGTAGCACAATCGCCCGTCGTTGCCCGACTTTCAAAACCGATCTCGAATCAGATTCATGCTCCCTGCAAACCCTTGTCATCCCGACCGGAGCCGAAGCGCCAGCGACGGCGCAGTGGAGGGACCTGTTTCTCTAAGCCGCCGTTCCTCACCGCGATTTGCTTGGCGCTTTGCCCTCGCAGCGGCGATAATTCCTGCATGGCCGGAAGCTCCGCGTTTTCTTCGTCCGAGTTGATGCGCTCAGAGAAGCGCTCGGCCGCAGGGAACTCGGTTCTGGCCGCGGTAGTCATCACCAGCCTCAAAACCATCGTCGGAGTCAGCACCGGAAGTCTCGGCATTCTGTCAGAAGCCGCCCACTCTGCGCTCGACTTGATCGCATCTCTGCTGACATTTTTTTCAGTTGGCGTTTCCGACAAGCCCGCCGACGCAGAACATCAATATGGCCACGGCAAAATCGAGAACTTTTCTGCCTTTGTCGAAACCGGTCTGCTGCTGCTGACCTGCGCCTGGATCATCTATGAAGCCGTGTCGCGTCTGTTCTTTCGCCGCATCGACATCGAGCCCTCCATCGCGGCGTTTGCAGTAATGCTGTTCTCGATGGGCGTCGATTTTTGGCGTTCGCGCGTGCTGGGCCGCATCGCCAGCAAATATGACAGCCAGGCCTTGGAAGCAGACGCGCTGCATTTCTCCACCGACATCTGGTCGGCCGGCGTGGTCGTGCTTGGCCTGGTGTTGGTTCTCGTCGGCCGCACGTATCGCGTCGAGTGGCTGCGCAATTCCGATCCCGTCGCTGCTCTCTTTGTTGCGGGCGTAGTTGTTTCCGTGAGCTGGCGCCTGGCCCGCCGCACCGTCGATGCCCTGCTTGATGCCGCTCCGCCCGGAGTACGATCGCAAATTTACGACGCGGTCCTGCGCATCGACGGCGTCCTCGAAGTTGACCGCATCCGCATCCGCCGCGCCGGCAACCGCTATTTCGCCGATCTCGCCGTTGGATTGGCGCGGACTGTCACGTTTCAGCGCTCAGGCCAGTTGGTCGCGGCCGTCACTGAAGCGGTTCGTAGAGTTCTCCCTGACTCCGATGTGACCGTGCAGCCTCTCCCGCGCGCGCAACGATCGGAAAATATCTTCGATCGCATCCGCGCGGTGGCCACGAACAGCAACCTCAACGTTCATGACATCAGCGTGCAGGATTTCTCCGGCCGCCTTCATGTCGAGCAGCACATCGAACTCGAAGAACACATGTCGCTCAAAGACGCGCACGATCAGGTCACCGAGCTTGAAGCCGATATGCGCCGCGAAGTCCCCGAGATTGCCGACATCCTCACTCACATCGAAAGCGAACCGGCGACTATCGAAAAACCCGAAGAAGTTTTGAGCGACGCGGCACTGGAGCGACGTCTCAAGGCCGTGGCCTCGCACTTTCCGGAAGTTCTCGACGTACACGACTTCGTCATCAAGCGCGTCCGCGGCCGTATGTATATTTCGTGCCATTGCACGCTGCCCGACGATCTTTCGCTGGCCCGCGTTCACGACATTCAGACTGAACTCGAAATTCGCTTCAAGCAGGACGCCCCTGAGTTGTTCCGCGTCCTCATTCACCCCGAGCCCAGCACCGACAATCGGAGATAGACCGCGCAATGATTACCGCCAAAGCAATATGGACTGACAAAGAGCGTTACATCGCCGAGGCCACCTCGCACCACGCCATTGTGATGGACACTGCGCCCGAGAAAACGGCCAACAGCCCGATGGAGTTGGTGCTGATCGCCCTCTGCGGCTGCACTGCCTCCGACGTGGTTGGAATTCTTCGCAAGAAACGAGAGCCGTTTACGAGCCTCGAAGTTAGCGCCAGTGGAGAACGCGACACAGGCTATCCCGCCGTCTACACTGAAATCAGCCTCGTCTATCGCATCGCTGGCAAAGTTTCTCGCAAAGCCGTGGAAGATGCCGTGCATCTCTCGAAAGAAAAATACTGTTCGGTTTCAGCCATGCTCGAAAAGACTGCCAAGATTAGCTTCAAAATCGAATTGGACGAATAGATGCCGCTGACCCGTATCGTGTTTTTCACCCAACCCGGCTGCCTCTCCTGCGAACTCCTGAAGCTGTTCCTCGAAACCAAAGAGATCGCATTCGAAGAGCGCGATATCAGCACCGATCTCGATGCGCGCCGGACCATGACCGAACAGCACGGCAGCGGCGAAACTCCAACCCTGGTGATCTTCTCCGGCGAACTACGGGAAGTGATCATCGGCTTCGATCCCGTCCGTCTTGACCAGTTGCTCGACCCAGCCCCATCATCGGATTCGGTGACTGAATCCTGAACTCCGGCCCTTCCAGTCGAAGCAAGCCTCATCCCTTGCGCGGATATTTGTTTATCGCGTCCGCCGCATTTCTCTGGGGAGTCTGTGCCGCGCTCGGCCGCGCCGTATTCACCGGACGACTCCCACTGACGGGGGAAGCCGTGCATCCCATCGACCCAGTTATTCTCTCGCAAACGCGAACGTCGTTCTCCCTGCTTGTGTTGCTCCCGCTGCTCGTCGCCCGGCGCGGCTGGCAACGAATTCGGTTGCCGAGGCCCGATCTTATTCAATGCCTTGTCCTTGGCATGCTCGGCGTGGCCGCATCCAACTATTTCTATTACGTCGCCATTCAGAAGACGAGCGTCGCCGTCGCGATCATCGTGCAATACACGGCGCCAGTGTGGGTGCTGCTCTTCGTGGTCGCCCGTGGCCAGCAGAAGCTATCGCCGCAAAAAGTTGTCGCCGTCGCGGTCGCCGTAGCCGGCATCGCTCTGACCATCGGCATCGTCGGAGGAAAGTCGGCGGCGACCCTCCATCTTGACTCCTACGGTTTATTCGCCGCCCTGCTGGCATCGTTTTCCTTTGCGTTCTACAACGTTGGCGGACACCGTATCCTGGCTCGCTTCGATCGCTGGCGCGTCCTAGTCTGGACGCTGACGTCCGCCGCAGTCTTCTGGTTGTTCGTGAATCCACCATGGAAGATTCTGGCTACGCCCTATGCGCCCGCGCAGTGGGGATTCCTCTTCGTCTTCTCCATGATTTCCGTGCTGGGCCCGTTCTCGCTTTACTTCCTCGGCCTGCAGCATCTGGAGCCTACGCGGGCCATAATAGCGAGTTGCCTTGAGCCCGTATTCTCTATCCTGCTGGCTGCCGCATTCTTGAGCGAAGGCCTGCGCCCCGTGCAGACGCTAGGAATCGTCTTGGTATTGTCGGCGATCGTGATCGTTCAATTGCCGGGCAGAGGTGGCGCGCCAGGAGCGGAATCGGTAGTGGTCGGCCCAATCGACTAACCGATTTCCAGAATTGTCCTCTCCATTCCAAAACTGTCATCCCGACCGGAGTGGAGGGACCTGCTGTTCTGCGAACGTTTCCACGACTACGCCGGCCCGGAACTGGTTACTCCCCCGTTACTTCCGTGCGGACGTTTACTTCTTTTTGACAACCTGCCTGTGCATATTTCGCTAGCCTAAGACAATCCCCCACGTTTCGAGGTTTATGCCAATGAAAATCCGCTCCGCCATACATGTTCTCGCGTTTCTTGCCGCGTGCCTTACGCCCTGTTTCGCCCATCACACAGCGGTCGTGGTGAACAAAGACAATGCTGTTGAAAACATCACCTCCGCTCACCTGTCGAAGATCATCCGCGGCGAGGTCAAGAAGTGGCCCGACGGCAAGAACATCGTGCTGGTTCTGCACAAAGACTCCGCGGGCGAAGCCGAAACTCTGGAGCGGCTGAACAAAATGTCAGACCCCGAGTGGAAAGGTTTCGTCGTCACGCACAAAGATTCGTTTCTGTTCGTCGACACCGACGCCGACGTACTCAAAGCGGTGCAGACCGAACCCGGCGCAGTGGGCCTGATCGAGGTCCACTCGATTGACAACAGCATTAATGTAATAAGGGTTGACGGCAAACTCCCAATGGAGTCCGGCTATTTGCCTCACTAGTACGAGCTTTCAGCTTGCGCCGCCGACCGTCTGCAGCAAATGAAAATATCGCCGCGCCTTCTTTACGTCGCGCGCAATCTGCTCCCGCAGCGCATCGACCGACGGAAATTTGATTTCATCGCGCAGCCGCTCCAGAAAGCAGATCTCAACCTCCGTCTCTGGGCTCAATTCAATCGGATGGAAATTCAAGAGATGCGTTTCAATGGCAAACAATTCCGTCCCGAAGGTGGGGCGATTGCCCACATTCGTGACTGAATCAAAACGCTCGGCACCGACGCGCGTGCAGGTGATATAAACGCCATCTTTCGGCACCAGTTCCTCGTAGCGCGCCAGGTTGATGGTCGGTACCGTGTACTTCGACCCATAACCGCGCCCGCGCCCCGGCGTCCCAAGTATGCAGAACGGTCTCGCCAGCAGATGCCGCGCCCGGCTGGCCCGGCCCCCAGCCAGCAGCCTGCGAATCTGGCTGCTCGAAACCGGCTCGCCGCGCAACGTCATCTCGGGATAAACCTTGACCTCGAATCCCATTTCACGTCCGAATTCGGCCAGCAAATCCATGTTCCCCGCTGCCTTATGGCCAAAGCGAAAATTAAATCCCTCATGCACTTCGCTGGCTCGCAGCCCCTGTTTCAGAATTTCTTCGGCAAACTGCCGCGGAGTCATGAGCGAGAGATCGCGACCAAAAGGAAGCAGTAGCACGGCGTCGACCCCAGTGCCTTCGAGCCACCGCAGTTTTTCAGGAGTGGGAGTGAGCAGCTTCAAGTCCGCCTCGGGCCGCAGAATGCGCGTGGGGTGCGGCTCAAACGTGACTGCCACCGCCTTGGCCCCGGTCGCCCGCGCACGCATCGCGATCTCCCGCAGCACGTGGGCATGTGCCCGATGCACGCCGTCAAAATTCCCCACACTGACCAGCGTCGGTCCGAAGTCCGCCGGAACGTCATCGAGTTTGTGAAAAACCTGCATGGAAAACTGGCGTCGGACAGCGGAGCTCGCGCCTCAGCGATCGGGTGACACCGAGCTAGTCTAGTGAATCTGGACCGGGTCTGACGCCTAAGGTCCGACGCCCGCCTCTAGATTTCAAACTCCAACTTCATCCCGTCATGCGACAACCGCACATGCCGCGGCAGCGAAGCGTTCGTCACTTCGTGCGCCAGGTCGTGGCAAATGTGCGTGAAGAACGCCCGCTTCGGTTTCAGTCGCTCGACAATCGCCAGCGAATTTTTCACCGTCGAGTGCGTTGGATGAGGTTTATGTCGCAGCGCATCCAGAAATAAAATGTCCAACCCTTCCAGTTGATGCAGCGACGACTCCGGAATTTCGCTGTGGTCGGTGAGGTACGCGGCCGAGCCAAACCGGTATCCGTTGATCTGCGTATCACCATGAATCAGAGTCACCGGCTCGAACCGCACTCCGAATACATCCACCGGACCATCGATCGGCCGCAGCTCCAGCAGAGGCAGCCCGCCAAATTTATAGTTCGCGTCAAAAATGTAACTGAACATCCTCCGCAGAAACGCCGCCGCTTCCGGCCGCGCGTAAAGCGGAAGTTTCTCCGGATTGTGCCGGTAGCTGAAAGGCCGCAAGTCGTCGATGCCGAGAATATGGTCGGCATGCGTGTGGGTATAGAGCACGGCGTCAACGCGCGAAATATTCTCTCGCACCGCCTGCGTATAAAAGTCAGGAGTCGTATCGATCAGTACGACCTTGCCGCCATACTCCAGCATGATCGACGGCCGCGTCCGCCGGTCGTGCGGATCGCTTGAATGACAGACCGCGCAGTCGCATCCCAGCGTGGGCACGCCCATCGACGTCCCGCTGCCCAGCACGGTCAAAGTCGCTTTCATCGTCCTCGAGTTCCGGTTCCGGCCGCAGGACCAGCTTGCGGCGGGCGGGCCAGCGCGTTGGTCACTTCCACATAAGCCATGCGCAGCTCATAAAGACTGTTCTGCAGAAAACCCTCTTCCACCGCGGTCAGATTGCCCTTGGTTTTTTCCGCGATCAGGCTCAGCGTGTCGATCGACTGACGCGCGCCAATCAGGTCGACGCGCGGCTGCTCGCCCTGTTGCCGCATCAATCCGAGTTGCACCATGGCCGTCATGTAGAGCGAGGCAAGAAAACGCTCGAACGTAACCTCGAAATCCTTGGCGGAATGCCCGCTCAGTTCGACCTGCGCATCCAGATCCTTGGCAGACTGCCGATAGGCGGCCGCCTGTGCGTCCTGCTCCGCGTTGCTTGGCGGTGGAGGCATTTCGCGATCTACTGTCGCGTCCTCCGCCCCCGGTGCCGCAGCCTTTTCCGAAACTGGAACCTCCGCAGTTACGGCAGGCACCGGCGCTTTCGGCACCTCTACATCTTCCGGCACATCAGACCGCAACTCGCCCTCTGAAGTGAACAGCCGGCGGTCGGTTACCTTGAAACCAGATTGCTCGTGCTTTTTCTCAGCCATAGAATCTTTCCTCAACCAGAATCTGTTGTTTTTGATCGCTCAGCGAACTTCGCGCTGAAATCGTTTCATCACGCCGGACGCTGTTCCAACGACCTCTGTTCAAGCAGCACGCGATCGGAGACCGGCAACTGCACCACAGTCGCCTTCACTCCGCCCAGTGTGACCTCGCGCCCCGGCACACCCGCCTCGCGCCGGATATATCCCAGCGCAACCGTCTTGTCTGCGCCCGCGAGCTGCATCGAGGCGGCGCTTGTAATCTCTCCAACTTCTTTCTCGCCCGCAATAATCTTGGTCCCGGCCGCGATCACCGCCCCGCCTTCCACCGTAAATCCCGTGAACTTGCGGTGCACCGCACCTCGCGAACGAATGCGTTCCACAATCTCCTGCCCCACGTAGCATCCCTTGTTGAAGTTCAAAGCGCGCGCCTGTTCCGTCTCCTGCGGCAAGTCGCGCTCGCGAATGTCCACGCCATACCGCGGAACGCCGGAAACGATGCGCTGCATCTCCAGCGCCTCAGAACCGACGGGCACAGCTCCGGCGGCCCGCAAAGCATCCCAAAGCTCTCTCACGCGGTCGGGTGCAATCCATATCTCGTACGAAGCCCGCTCAGCGTCTTCGCCCCGCACCAGAGCGCACTCCGCGCCTTGCCACGTCACAGATTTCGCCTGCAAAGCTTGCATCTTCTCAATTTGCAACTCGGGAATCGGAAATCCGGCGGCTGTCAGCACATCTAGCGTCTTCGGCCCACCAATGCCCAGCGCCGTCAGTTGCTCACTAAGATTCGCGACCTCAACGTCATCCATGATGATGTAGTGGTCAAAGGTCGCCAGAATTTTTTCCAGCTGCCCGCAGTCGGTGTCCACCGTCATCGACTCGCCGCGATTGTAGGCATACATATCCCCAAGTATGTGCCCCTGCGGATTCAGCAGAAACGCATACACTCCCTGCCCCACACTCAGGTCGCGGACATTGTTGGTCACCATGCCATTAAGCCAGCGCACCCGGTCGCCGCCCGTCAACGATATCTTCGCCCGAAATCCGAGGTCGTAAACGCCACATCCCGCACGCAAAGCCTCGAACTCCGCCTGCGGATCGCCAAAGCGCGCTGCCGTGGTCGCGCCGCGATACTCCCCAGTCTTATATTGCCCAACGGCCGCGCCCAAGCCTTCGCCCTGATCGTTGCTTCGAGTCTGGAGTGCAGTGAGCCCCATAGCGATACCTCGATTATAACGATTGTGGTAACTTTCCTCCCGTGGACTCAAAAAAGGAAACGCCCGAACGAATAGAAGCGCCCCGAAAGAAACGCATCGCCGTCATTCCCGGCGACGGCATCGGCCAGGAAGTCATTCCCCAGGCCGCGAAGGTCATCCATGCCACCGGTGCCAAGGTTGAGTTGACTGACTTCGACTGGGGCGCCGATCGCTACCTGCGCGACGGCATCCCCGTCCCTCCCGACGGCTTCGCCATGCTAGCCCGCGATTTCGACGCCATCCTGGTCGGCGCTTTCGGCGATCCGCGAGTAAAGACCAACATTCACGCCAAAGAAATTCTGCTCGGCATGCGCTTCAAGATGGATCTCTACGCCAACGTCCGCCCCGTTCGCCTGCTCGATTCCGCGCTATGTCCGCTGAAGGGAATCGAGCCCAAAGACATCGACTTCGTGGTGCTCCGCGAAAACACCGAAGGCGTCTACACCGACGCGGGCGGAATCTTCAAGCAAGGCACGCCCGACGAGATCGCAACGCAGGAAGACATCAACACGCGCAAGGGCGTCGAACGCATCATTCGTTACGCCTTTCAATACTGCGAGCGCCACACAAAACTCGACGGCTCACCCCACAACAAAGTTCTGATGTGTGACAAGTCCAACGCCATGACTCACGCCGGAAGCCTCTGGCAGCGCGTGTTCAAAGAAGTCAGTCGCGAGTATCCGCAGATCACCGCGCAGCACATGTACGTCGACGCGCTCTGCATGCAGATGGTCCGCGACCCGCGCCAGTTCGACGTCATCGTCACCAATAATATGTTCGGCGACATCATCACCGACCTCGCCGCCGGCCTGCAGGGCGGCCTGGGCATGGCCGCCAGTGGCAACATCCATCCCGGCAAGACTTCGATGTTCGAACCCGTCCACGGCTCCGCTCCCCCGATTGCCGGCAAGAACATGGCGAACCCCTTCGGCGCGATTCTGACCGCGGCCATGATGCTTCAGCACTTGGATCTAACCAAAGAAGCGGCCAAGATCGAAGCCGCCGTCCTCGATGCCGTCCGCCAGAAAAAAACCACGCAAGACGTCGGCGGCCCGCTCGGGACGCGTGAAGCAGGGGAGTGGATCGCACAACGCGTCAGTCGCTCCTGAACTATCAGATCTTGTCATCCTGAGCGAAGTGGGCCGATTCGCGAAACGCGAACCGGCACGCGCAGTCGAAGGATCCCTATTAATTAGACGGTCCCTTCGACCAGGAGGGGTGTTCTCCCCGATGCAGCGTCCGGATAAACGCAGGACGTCATAACAACTCATCAATGACGTTGGTCAAAGCCGTCGAGCATTAGTGATCCTTGGACTCCGCATTGGCCTTTCCTTCGGAAAGGCCAATGCTCAGGAGGACACGCGTCCCGCCAGCAGCGCCAGCTCCCGCCACTTCCAATGGCAGTCCACGTCGATGAACCCAATCTCCCGCAGCCATCGCAGTTGCGTCTCCAAATCCAGCAGCTTATTCGACGGATCCTCGGACTCGACCGTATATCCAATCCCGTGCAAGAATTCCTCATGCAGCCGCGAAGTCGGCGAAGCCACATGCTCCAGATTGCAGAAAACGCCCCCCGCGTTCAGCATCCCAAAAATCTCGACGTAAAGCGCCCGTTTGCGCTCATGCACCAGATGGTGAATCGCGAAGCTGGAAATCACGGCATCGAACTTGCCCAAGGCCGGCAGTGGTTCGTCCATGTTGTGAGCGACGATGCGAACGGAAGAATCCCCGACGAAACGCTGGCGAACCGACTCCAGCATCGTCGGCGAAAAATCAACAGCCACAGCCTCAGCATCAGGCTGCCCGCGCCGGGCCAATTCCGGTCGAACCAGATTCAGCAGTCGCCCGTCGCCAGTGCCCAAGTCAAGAATCCGCCTCGCGTTCATCGGAATAAATTCCAGCAGCGTCGACTCCCCTTCGCTACGATGGGAAATCGAGTCCGCCCGCTCCAGGTAGTCGCGGGCGTGCTCCTTCGAGGTCCAGAGATTGACAGCCTTTGCGCTCATGAGTGAAAAGTATACGGAAACGTATAAACTCAATCTCAATGAATAAGGTCAAGCAGCGTTCCTCAGGGATTCTTCGGCTGTTTCTTGGGGTTGGTTTGCTCCCGGTCGGTTTGCTGTTGACCGCGAACGGCACCGTCATTGCGCGAGCCCAAGATCAGCCGGGCCAACCTGCAGATCAGCAAAAAACTCAGCAACAAGCTGAGCAACCACAGGATCAGAAGCCGCCCGACAAGAACCTTTCCACAACCGGCACGCAGGAACCAACCCAGCCCTCAGCGCCGAAAGAAGAACCGCTCAAGCCCGAAGTCAAAATTACCCCGCGTCAAGCCGAGGAACTGTTTCACTCCGTCGACGAAATTCTCGATTTCGACAGCAAGCAGACCGGCCTGCCCATCAAGAAAAATGTAAAGCGCAAACTCACCAGCCGTGACGAAGTCGTTTCTTTCCTCACCAAGCACATGGACGACGAAGACACCAAGCGCCTCCGCCGTTCGGAACTCGTGCTAAAGAAATTCGGGATGCTTCCCCGTGAATTTAATCTGGAAACTTTTCTGGTCGCGCTGCTGCGTGAAGAAGTCGCCGGCTACTACGATCCCAAAACAAAAACCGTCAACCTGCTCGACTGGGTGCCCATGGAAGAGCAGGAGCCCGTCATGGCCCACGAGTTAACCCACGCACTCCAGGACCAGTCCATAGGCCTGGAAAAGTGGATGAAGAAAGGCGAAAAAGATCTCGGCGAAATTAAGAAAGACCCAACTCCCATCGACATAGAAAACGACGAGATCGACAACGCCCGCGAAGCCGTCATCGAAGGTCAGGCCCAGGCCATAATGTTTCAATACGCCATCGCCCCAACCGGCCAATCCATCGTTAGTTCGCCGGCGCTCGTCGGTCAGATGGAAGAAGAGACCTTGACCGGAACCTCCGGCACCAAGGTTTTTAATGAGGCGCCAATCTTCCTGAAAGAGTCGCTCACCTTCCCCTACAGCTACGGCATGGACTTCATCATCCACGTGATGAAGCAGGGCGGAAAAGAAAAGGCGTTCGCCGGGGTGCTGAAAAATCCTCCGCACACCACGCGCCAGATCATGGAGCCCGACACATACTTGTCGGGAGAAAAGCTCGACCCCATGACAGTCCCCGATTTCAAAATCGATTTCAAAGATTATGAGAAGTTCGACGTCGGCGCGATGGGTGAGTTCGATGTAGCTGTCCTCATTGAGCAATATGCAGGCAAGCCGGCGTCAAAGAAGTTGTGCCCCGCATGGCGCGGCGGATATTACTACGCGGCGAAGCCCAAGCAAGATCCGAAATCCGATTTTGTAACAACAACCACTGTGCCCCTCGGCCTGCTCTACGTGTCGCGTTGGTCGAGCGCCGACAAGGCCGCCGAGTTCGCGGCCATCTACGCGCAATCCCTGAAGCAGCGTTACAAGAAAGCGGAAGAAGAAAATCCCAAGTCTCCGGCCCCCGCGCCAAACGCGGATTCCAAAGCCGTCCAACTGCAAGGCCGCCACGTCTGGACTACGGACGAAGGCCTGGTGGTAATCGACGAAGAAGGCGATACCGTTCTGGTAAGCGAGAGCCTCGACGCCACCACCACAGCAACGTTGGAAAAAGAAGTGTTCGCCGCCCCGCCAGCACCGAAATAATCAACGCTACTTCTTTTTCTTGCGTTCTTCCTGGTCGGGACGTTCTCCCAGGAAATGTTGAACCTTAGCCACGACCGTAAATTGCCTCCCCACGCGCTCAACCGTCAGTTTGCGTTCCTGCCCCGGCGTTCCGCCCAGCGCAGCCCACACCTGTCCCATGGTCGATCCACCCACCGGAATGCCATTGACTGCGACCAAATGATCCCCCGGCTGCACTCCGCCCGGTCCCATTTGCACAGATGGCAGGCCCTCGAAGTCCGCGATGCCCAGAATCGTGAACCGGCCGTCGTCCTCCGGGCGCAGCGTCAGTCCGATCACGTCGAAGTCCGGAAAGTTGAAGTTGCGGCCAAACTCGAAATAGACCGTCGAGCGAGCATAGTCGAGCCCAACGCGGTAGTTGAGCAGCGCACTCGAACCGAAAAGGCCCACAGTCGTCACACCCGCGCGTTTGTCGAAAAACTCCATCTGCTCTTTCGGGAACTCGACCTCCGCCACATTGTCCAGAAAAAGCGGCCCATATTGCAGGCGATCCAGGCGCATCACCTTCCACTTCGTTCTCGTCGTCACCACCCCACATATTGGCTGAGCCGACAGCGCCGGTCATCTGCGGCCAATCCGGATGAGCGGCCGCCAGCTTGTCAAACAAGTCGCTAGAAAGAAAACTGATCGACGAGCCCAGGTCGAGCGCGAGATTGCATTTCTTCTTTTCAATCTGGCTGGGAATCTGGATCAGCCCATTCTCTGCATTGACCAGAACCTTCGCGCTTTGCCCTCGAAAAGCAATCGCGCCCGGCGCTCCAATCGATACCTTGCGCTCCGGAAAATCCACGAGCACGTCATAGTGCCGCAGGATACTCGAAGGCAAAGTAATCTCAACGCCCATGCCCGGGGTCAGCACTGAGGCCGAATCCACCGGCTTCAGCGGAATCTTCGCTTCCTTCAAGTCAGCCAAGGAAATTCTCATCCCGCCGACGCTCATCTCGCGCGGCGGCGGAGAAGAGCATTCATTCTCATTGCAGGAAACTGGAAGCCCCAGCAGCGTGGCCAACCGCCGAGAGATGTACAGATCAGGATTGCCGTTATCCACCCAGGCATGAACGCGCTCAGTCGACCCGTTGGGAAGCGGGACGTCCGCATTGATCACGACGCGGTTGTGATCGATGGCCGCCGGTACCGTCACCGATTTCGGCTCGGGCGGCGATGCAGGCTTGTCCTGTGCGAAGGTCCAACCGCATAGCAGAATTAACGCGCAAGCTGCGGCACGAACCCTCATATTCCAAATTGTAGCGCCGCTTGCATCCCGATGCGGCCGCAAGTCCCATCGCCGTCGATGCGCAAAGGCCGGATTCTCGTCCTGTATAATCACCAGTTTGGCGTGCGCGTGCGCAGGCCAACCGGAGGACGGTTGCCACAAAAACAATCGGCACAGGCGGAAATCGGAGTGATCGGCGGCAGCGGCCTGTACTCCATGCCCGGCCTTACCAAGGTGAAAGAAGTCCGCCTGAAAACACCGTTCGGCGCGCCCTCCGACGCCTATGTCTGCGGCACCATCGAAGGCCGCAAAGTCGCATTTCTGGCCCGCCACGGACGCGGCCATCGCATCCTGCCCAGCGAACTGAATTTCCGTGCCAACATTCACGGCTTCAAACAACTCGGCGTCGAACGCATCGTTTCCATCTCCGCCGTCGGATCGCTGAAGGAAGAACATAAGCCGCTCGACTTCGTAATCCCCGACCAGTTCTTCGATCGCACCCGCCATCGCGTGGACACATTTTTCGGCGGCGGAGTAGTGGCGCACATCGCCTTCGCCGATCCGGTCTGCGCGGAACTTGCTGTCGTGGTCGAATCCGCCTGCAAGAAAGTCGGCGTAGTCGGCAAGCGTGGCGGAACGTACCTGTGTATGGAAGGCCCGCAATTTTCCACCAAAGCCGAGTCGAACGTTTATCGCGGCCTCGGTATGGACGTGATCGGCATGACCAACTTGCAGGAAGCAAAACTGGCCCGTGAAGCCGAGCTGTGCTATGTCACGGTCGCCATGGTCACCGATTACGACTGCTGGCATCCGCATCACGACTCGGTTACGGTCGATCAGATCCTCGCGGTACTGCTCAAGAACGCCGACAACGCGACTAAAGTTGTGCGAGAAACGGTAGCGGCTATGCCGCGCGGGCGCTCCTGCAAATGTGGTTCCGCGCTGGCCCATGCGATTCTGACCGATCCCAGGAAAATCCCCCCCGCGACGAAAAAGAAGTTGAAGCTGATTCTCGGCAAGTATGTAAAGTAGCGACGGCCTTGCCAGCCACGAACGAATCACAAAACTACAGATTAAAGACAGGATTTCCGAATGAGCATTCTCGTGGTCGGTTCGGTTGCATTCGATGACGTCAAGTCGCCCTCGGGCAGTGTGAAGGGAATCCTTGCCGGAGCCGCAACCTACTTCTCGCTGGCCGCAAGCTACTTCACCCAGGTTCGCGTCGTGGCCGTTGTGGGCGAAGACTTTGGTGCCGAGCAAGAAAAAGTCTTCCTCAATCGTGGAGTCGACATTCGAGGGATCGAACACGCCCCAGGCAAAACCTTCCGCTGGGGAGGAACCTACGGCGAAAATCTCAACGAAGCCAAAACAGAGTACACCGATCTCAACGTTTTCGCGGGCTTCCAGCCGAGCATCCCAAAGGAATACGAAGACACCGAGTTCCTCTTCCTGGCCAACATTCAGCCGACCCTGCAAGCCGACGTGCGGCGCAAGATGAGCGGTGTGCGCCTGACCGGCTGCGACACCATGAATTACTGGATCAACAGCGCCCTCGCCGAACTCCGCGAAACCCTGAAGCTCGTCGACGTTCTTCTGATCAACGACACCGAAACAAAAATGTTGGCCAACGAAACCAACCTGCCGCGCGCCGCGAACAAAGTGCTGGCCATGGGCCCGAAGGCGCTGGTCATCAAACACGGCGAATACGGCGCGACCATTTTCTTTCGCGAGGGAGCGTTTGGCATCGGCCATCATCCCTTTCGCGCCCCCACTCTACCCATCGAAGAAGTCACCGACCCCACCGGCGCAGGCGATTCCTTCGCCGGAGGCTTCATGGGCTACCTGGCCTCGCAAAGAGAATTGAGCCGCGAGGTTCTGAAGCGCGCCCTGTTCTATGGCGGCGTCATGGGCTCCTTCGCCGTCGAGCGTTTCGGCACCGAGCGCCTGCAGTCGTTAACTCGGGAAGAAATCGACATCCGATTTAAGATTTTTCGCGAACTAACGCATCTCGATTAGCCTGCGTTCATAGCCGGATCTTTTCCGAACTGCCCTCCGTGACCAAGAAAATAAAGAACGCTTCACCCAGTTCACCGTGGGACTCCGACGTCAGGCTCCTGGCCTGGCTCGCGACCTGCGTGTCCGTCCTTTCTTTTCTGTTTTATTTTCAGCATCACGACGTCCTGCTCTACGGCGACGCGTTGGCCCACATCAACATCGCCCGCCGCGTCTTCGATTCGAAAACCCCCGGCCTGCTGCAGCTCGGCACCGTCTGGCTGCCCCTGCCGCACTTGCTGATGATTCCTTTCCTCCTCTCGAGTGAGATGTGGCGGCGAGGTCTCGGCGGCTCGATCCCGTCCATGGCCGCCTACGTCTTCGGCGTAATCGGAATCTTCCGCTTGATTCGAGAGTCATTGTCCCGCGCCGTTGGACTGGCTCGAGTTGCTGAGCCGGATAGAACCGCCAGCTTAGCCGCGTGGACCGCTGCGCTCGTCTACGCCGCCAACCCGAATCTGATCTACATGCAGACCACCGCCATGGGCGAGGCCGTGTACTTGGCCTTCTTCATATGGGCGGTCGTTTATTTTGCCGAGTCGATGCGGGGAGACTCAAAAGCCCTCACGAGGTGCGGCCTCTGTCTGGCCGCCGCGTGCCTCACCCGCTACGACGGATGGTTCCTCGCTGCAGCCATCACCGCAACGGTCGTGATACGCAGCCTCCTCCCTGGAACCGCGCCGAACAAGCCGTCCGCCTTCCGATCAACACGAGCAGCCGCGCTGAAGTTCGTCCTGGTTGCGGCGGCCGCGCCGTCGCTGTGGCTCGCCTACAACGCGATCGTCTATCGCAATCCGCTCGAATTTGCCAACGGACCATATTCGGCAAAGGCCATCGAACGCAAGAGTCAGAGTGGCGCCAATCCGGGACATCCCGGCAGCGGCAATCCGCTGCTGGCCGGAATGTATTTTATAAAATCTGCCGAAGCCAACATGGCCGAAAACGAATGGTTGCAGCGCACCTGGGTTCTCGTGGCGCTCGCGGGCATCGGGGTCGCCGCATTCACCTCGCGCGGCAGAGGCACCGCCCCCGCATCCCCTCCCGTCCCGTGGCCCTTGCTCTTTCTTCTAATCCCCGTGCCCTTTTACGCGTTGTCAGTGGCCTACGGCGGCGTCCCTATCTTCGTCCCGGCATGGTGGCCGTTCTCTCACTACAACGTCCGTTACGGATTGCAATTGCTGCCCGCCTTCGCAGCCGCGCTGGCAATCCTGATTCATCGCGCAGTGCAAGCTGAAACGTGGAAGCCGCGCCTTCGTCTGGCTTGCGTGTTGGGCATCTTCGCGGTCTGCATCGCAAGTTACACGTCAGTCTGGCGCGCTGGACCGGTCTCGCTCAAAGAGGCTCAGATCAACATGGGCACCCGGAATCAACTGGAAGCCGAGGTCGCCCTCTGGCTCGAAAAGCTTCCCCCGAATTCCACGCTGCTGATGTACCTCGGAGATCATGTCGGCGCCCTGCAGCAGGCTGGAATCCCGCTCGCGCGCGTGATTAACGAAGGCAATCACCGTACCTGGAGACAGCCGGCAGACCCCGAAGGTCTGTGGGAACATGCCTTAGCTGATCCCGCTCAGTACGCCGATTATGCGCTCGCCTTCGAGGGCGATAGCGTTTGGCAGGCCGCGCAGGCGCGACATCTGAAGGCCTTGGTCGAGATTCACGTCACCGGGCAAGCACGAGCAGTTCTGTTTCGTGTGCGCTAATCTACGCACGCGGTAATCAGGCAGGTAACGCCAGGGCGAACGAATCCGGTGATAAAATCCGGCCATCGGAAGCGCGCTTCGACCACGCATGTGATTCCAAAATCTGACCATACATGAACTGGCAACACTTCATCGATTTGCTGCACTGGGAAATGGCGAGCGGAGCCGTCGGCAGTTCGCTTACACGCCTGATAGTGGCGGCAATTCTCGGTGGCCTCATCGGCCTCGAGCGCGAACTCAAACACCGCGCCGCCGGCCTGCGCACGAATATGTTCATCTGCTTTGGCGCCGCCATGTTCACGCTGCTTTCCGCAAGACTGGCGGGCGTGCCGTCAGACTCCGCCAGAATTGCGGCGCAAATCATCCCCGGCATCGGCTTCATCGGCGCGGGCTCGATTCTGCACATGCGCGGCCTCACCACTGGGCTAACCACGGCAGCCACACTGTTTGTCGTCGCATCGGTTGGAATGGCGGCCGGCGGCGGACTGTACCTCACGGCGACGTTCGCCACGGGGCTGGTTCTGTTGTCGCTCTTTTTTCTCGGCCACCTGGAAGAAACCTTCAACATGAAGCTGCTGATCATGGGCTACGAAGTCACCGGTGCCAACGTCGAAGAAATGAGCAACGAGGTCAACCGCATTCTCGAAGCCCACCATCGCATGATGCAAAATATGCTGACCGGCAACACCGGCCAGCACATCCGCCTCCGTTTCGATGTTGAGGGTTGCAACCGCGAGCAAAAAGAACTGCTGCAACAGTTGAAGGCATCGCGGGTACTCCTCGGCGCAACTTGTCTCGGCTGGGTGGACGCGGAGTGAACTCGGTCGTCCGCACCATTCCGTTCGTGAAAGCCACCGCTTGTGGTAACGATTTCCTGTTGATCGACGCTGCTCTGGCTCCGCCCGACATCGGTGCCTTCACGAGCCGCATCTGTGACCGGCACAACGGCTTGGGCGCCGACGGCGTCGAGTGGATGCTGCCTCACTTCACCGCCGATGTGGAAATCCGCCTGATCAACGCCGACGGCTCTGCGGCCGAAATTTCCGGCAACGGCACACGCTGTGTCGCTGCTTATGTCTGCGACCGTTTAAACAAAGAGCGCATTTCAATCCTGACGGGAGCCGGAACGAAAATTTGTCAGCTGACTTCGCGCCGAGATATCGACTATGAGTTCGAAATTGAAATGGGTCAGGCCATCGTCGAGAAAGAGCTCACGCTGAAGATTGGCCCGACGGAAGTTCACAAAGAAGTACAGAGGGAAGTGCGCGGCATTCCCGTGTCAATCGGCAATCCGCATTTCGTGGTGTTCGTTCCTGAGTTCACTTCGGACTGGCAAGCGCGCGGGGCCGAAATCCAGCGCAACCCGCACTTCCAGCAGGGAGTCAATGTTGAGTTCGTCACGGTCGACAGCAAGTACGACGTAAGAGCACGTTTTTATGAGCGCGGCGTCGGTGAGACGCAGTCCTCGGGCACCGGTTCCTGCGCCTCGGCCGTGGCCGCAATCGCGGCTGGCCGGGCAGTTTCACCGGTCAAGGTCCGCGGCCCCGGTGGAATTCAAACCGTCCGCACCGTGGGCAGCAACGTTTTCCTGCGGGGCTCTGCGCGGCTGCTGTGCCGGGGAGAATTTTTTCTGAATTGAGTCGCTGCGCTGCTTCATCGCCACAAGTTTGAATTGTCGCAGCAGCCTTGGAATCTATGTCCTCATCCCGCCAGCCCGTCAAACCCGCCGCCCTTCGCCCCGGCGATATGGTGGGCATTGTTGCGCCTGCCAGCAACGTCAAGCAGGCTGAACTGGAAGCGGGCTGCCACGCGCTGCGGCGAGCCGGCTACGTCCCCTTCTATTTCGATTCCATTCTAGAGAAGGACCTATACTTCGCTGGCTCTGCCGAACGCAGAGCTCGCGAGTTGGAACAGATGTTCGAACGCGACGAAGTGCGCGCGATCGTGTGCGCGCGCGGTGGTTATGGTGCCAACTACCTCTTGCAAGAACTAGACCTCGAAAAAATCAAATCCCATCCCAAGATTTTCGTAGGCTACAGCGACATCACCACGTTGCTGACTTATTTCCGCGACATTGCCGGCCTCGTCACCTTCCACGGTCCGATGGCCGCCAAAGACTGGTCACACCAAGGGGGAGTCGACTTGCCGGCCTGGCAGGCGGCCGTTTCGGAAACGGCACCGTGGAATATCACAACCGCGGCGGGAGTCAGTGCATTAGTCGAGGGCGACGCCGAAGGCGTTCTATACGGCGGATGCCTTTCCATCCTGGTCGCGTCGCTGGGCACGCCTTACGAAATCAAAACGGCCGGCACGATCTTGTTCCTCGAAGACTTCGCTGCGAAGCCCTATCAAATCGATCGCATGCTGATGCAATTGAAGCTGGGTGGCCATCTCGACGCCGTGCGCGGCCTCGTTTTCGGAGAAATGCCCGACTGCATCCAGACCGCGAATCAGGGCTACACTTTGCAGGAGGTCGTCACCCGCGTCGTCGGCAACCTGGGAGTTCCCGTCGCCTTCGGCGTGAAGTCGGGCCACGTCAGTTCAGGCGACATCACACTCCCGTTTGGAGTGCGCGCGAAATTGACCGTACACGGCAGTCAGGTAGCTCTGAGGATTCTAGAACCAGCGGTCACCCCGTAGCCGCGAAGATAGCGATTTCGCGGCGTTTGGATTTTGGGTGGCGCAGTGCTTTCAGCGCTGCGATAGCAGATTTGTTTAGGCGGGGCTTTAGCCCCAGCGGTGCTTTCTCACCGACAAAATGAACGACAAAAAACACATTCACCTCATCGGCATCTGCGGCACGGCGATGGCTTCGCTGGCGGGAATGCTGAACCAGCGCGGATTCTACGTGACCGGCTCCGACGCCGCAGCCTACCCGCCCATGTCCGATTTTCTGCTCGAACTCGGCATCCCCGTGGCCCAGCCCTTCGCCGCGAAGAATCTCGAACCTCGCCCAGACTTGGTGGTGATCGGCAACGCCATGTCGCGCGGTAACGTTGAACTCGAGCATGTCCTCGACCAGCGCATTCCATTCTGCTCGTTGCCGCAGTTGCTGCACGACGAATTTCTTCGCGGCAAGGAAGTGCTGGTCGTCGCCGGAACCCACGGCAAAACCACAACAACTTCTATGCTCGCCTGGATCTTCCATTCCGCCGGATTGCATCCTTCTTTCCTGATCGGCGGCATCGCCGAGAATTTCGGCTCAAGTTTTCATCTCGGCGAAGGCCAGCACTTCATCCTCGAAGGCGACGAGTACGACACCGCCTTCTTCGACAAAGGCCCGAAGTTCCTGCACTACTTTCCGGATTCAATCATCCTCACCTCGGTCGAGTTCGATCACGCCGACATCTATAAAGATCTCGACGCCGTCGAGACTGCCTTCAAGCGCCTGGTCAATCTCATCCCGCGCCGCGGGCGCATCATCGCCTTCGACGGATTCGCCGGCGGATCCACTGAAAGCGCGAGTCTTGACCGCTCGCTGGCCAAGTCGTTCTGTCCCGTTGAGCGCTACGGCGCCGGCCCGCGCGCGAACTGGAAAATCACGAACCTGCGTCTCGAGCCCGCGCGCACCACGTGGACCGTCCTGCATGACGGTCGGCAGTGGGCCGATCTCGAATTTCCGCTAGCCGGCGAATACAACGTGTGGAATGCTACAGCCTCCGCCGCGCTGGCGGCTTCCTGCGGCATTTCAGCCGATGCTATCGCCACCGCGCTGAAATCTTTCAAGAGCGTGAAGCGTCGCCTCGAAGTAAAGGCCGAAGTGAACGGCATCATCATCATCGACGACTTCGCTCATCACCCCACCGCGATTGCCGGGACGTTGAAAGCTCTTCGCGCGCGCTACGCTGGCGCGCGATTGTGGGCAATTCTCGAGCCGCGCTCCAACACACTGCGCCGCCGGGTTCTGCAATCCGACCTGGCGCGCAGCCTGGCACAAGCCGACGAAGTTATTGTCGCTGGCGTGTTCCGCTCCGATGCGGTTCCTGAAAACGAACGCCTGGAGTTGCCCGCTCTCGCCGCCGAGATTGAGCGAAATGGCCGCCGGGCAAGGCTTGTCGCCGCCGCCGACGCCATTGTGGAAACGATCGCTCCCGAAATGCGCCGCGGTGATGTCGTCGCGATTCTTTCCAATGGCGGCTTCGGCGGAATCTACGAAAAGCTGCCGGCACGTCTGCGTGAACTTGCGGGGAACGGATGAACTTCTCTTCCGGCGTTTGTCGAAGACCTCTTAGCCGAACTCTGCGGCTGGCCGTTTGTGCCACACTTCTCGCTGCACTCTCCGCGCTCTCGCAGGCCTCGCTCGCAGAGCCAGCGTCCGCGCAGCCGCTCGCCTATGCCGTCGATCTCTCCTCCCCCGAGCAGCATCTGGTCGACGTCCGGATCATCCTGCCCGCAGGCCCTGCTCAGCGCGAGTTACAGCTTCCCGTGTGGAACGCCCTTTATCAGATCCGCGATTTCGCTCAGTACGTGAACTGGGTTCGCGCGCAAGATCGTTCCGGCAATCCGCTCCCGGTGCGCGAGCTCGATAAAAGCCGCTGGCAGATTCAAGGCGCAGAGGGCGGCGCCATCGTCGAATATCAAATCTACGTCGATTTGCCCGGACCCTTCGGCGCGCAACTAAACCCTCATCACGCCTTCTTCAACCTGGCCGAGATCCTCATGTATCCAGTCGATGCGCGCGCGGCGGAGTTAAAACTGCGCTTCACTCACGTTCCCGACGGCTGGCACATCGCCACTCCTCTAGCTCTTTTTTCAGATGGCGAATTTACCGCCGCTAATTACGATCGCCTGGTCGACTCTCCAGTCGAGATCGGCAACTTCGCCGAATCCGACTTCGACGAGTCCGGTGCCCATTTCTGCGTGATCATCGACGCCGACCCTGCCGACTACGACATGGCGAAAATCGTCGCCGCGCTGCACAAGATCGTCCTCGCCGCGACCACCTGGATGAACGACCGTCCCTTCGAGACCTACACTTTCATCTATCACTTCCCGCGCGGCCCGGCCGGTGGCGGCATGGAACACGCCTACTCTACGGCCATCGACTTGAATGCAGACTCACTCAAGCAATCACTGAATAGTCTCAACGGCGTCACCTCGCACGAATTCTTTCATCTGTGGAACGTCAAACGCATCCGCCCGCAAACCCTCGAGCCGGTGGACTACACCAAAGAGAATTACACGCGGGCGCTGTGGTTCAGCGAAGGCGTCACCAGCACCGCGGAAGGCATCATCGAGTTGCGCGCGGGCCTGCTCGATGAAAAACATTATCTGGATCATCTCAGCGAAGAAATCACCGACCTCGAACGCCGCCCGGCGCACCTCACGCAATCCGCCGAGGAATCCAGCCTTGATGCCTGGCTCGAAGGCAACCCGTACTATCGCCGTCCCGAGCGCAGCATTTCCTATTACAGCAAGGGCGAACTGCTGGGCGTGATGCTTGATCTCAAGGTTCGCGAAGCCAGTCACGGTCAGGCATCGCTGCGCGAAGTTCTGCAATGGATGAACGCCAACTACGCGAAGAAGGGTCGCTTCTTCAATGACTCCAAAGGAGTTCGCGAGGCCGCCGAGGCAGTGAGCCACGCCGACCTGACTTCGTTCTTCACGAAGTATGTGGCCGGAACCGACGAAGTTCCCTGGAACGATTTTTTCCGCACGGTCGGCCTGCGCCTAGAAGCCATCACCAACAACGTGCCCGATGCCGGCTTCATCGCATCGCGCAATTTTGATGGTCCCATGTCAGTCGCGGCAGTTACGCCCGGCAGCGCCGCCGACAGCGCTGGGTTGCAAGTCGGCGACAACATCGTGGAACTCCAGGGCAAACCCGCCGGTCAGGAATCGCGTCAGGAATTGTCCGAACTGAGCTCCGGCGATACGCTCACCGTCAAGGTTCGATCGCGCCGCGGCGGCGAGCGCGAACTGAAGTGGAACGTCGGCATTCACCAGGAAATCTCTTACGAAATAAAAGATCTCGATCAGGTCACACCCGCGCAGCGCGAGCGTCGCATCGCGTGGCTCAAAGGCGAAGCGCAGAGCACCCCGCCGACGTCGATAGTCGCGCCAACGGCGACTACAGGCGCAATAGCAACTGGGACAACGCAGAAATGATCCGCACGCTGCTTATGATCACCTTCTGGGCCCTCGCCGCGCCGCTCGCGGCGCTGATCGGCTACCCGGCGAGCTTCATCATGGGCGACGTCCGCCTGCTCTATCGCCTCTTCATGTGGGGCGCCTACACTGGCGTGTGGATCACCGGCGTCCGCGTCCAAACCATCGGACTCGAACAGTTCGACCACTCCCGCAGCTACATCTTCATGACCAACCACGTGTCGAACATCGACCCGCCGATTCAGATCCCGCTCATTCCCAGACGCACGTCGGTGATGGTGAAAAAAGAGCTCTTCAAAGTTCCCATTCTCGGCCGCACCATGCGCAAGGGATCACTCGTCCCGGTCGACCGCAAAAATCGCGACGCCGGCATCGAAGCCGTCAACGCGGCGAGAGCGGTTATCGAGCAAGGAATCAACATGGCCATCTACGTGGAGGGCAGGCGCTCGTTCGACGGCAGACTGCTCCCCTTCAAAAAAGGCCCGTTCTATCTGGCCGTCGAATGCGGAGTTCCGGTTATACCAGTCACAATCGTCGGCACTCACTATGTCATGCCCAAGGGACGATTCGCCATCAAGCCAGGAGTAGTAAAAGTAATCTTTCATCCCCCGATCGAGCCGCAGGATTTCGGCAGCCGCGATGACCTGCAGGAAAAAGTTCGCGCCGCCATCGAAAGCGGCCTGCCAGAGGAATTCCGCCAACTGGATTCCACGAACCCAGAGGCCAGCGCGAAGGGAAGTGCAGAACCTGAAGGGCAGCCAACTCCCGAAGTTCCTCTGTGATCCCCTGTGCCCTCGGTGGTTATTCCTGGTTTTTCTTCCCGCGTACCGCCCGCACAATCTCCGGCAGCCGCGGCAGGATCGCCGAATACTTCAGCCACAGTTTGTGATCGACCGCAGGCGCCCCACTCACCAGCGCCCCCGCAGGAATGTCATGCGCCACGCCACTCTGGGGCGTAACGATCGCGTCGTCTCCCACCTTGCAATGCCCCACCACCCCAACCTGCCCGGTCAGAATCACGCGGTTCCCAATCTCCGACGACCCCGCCAGCCCGACCTGCGCGCACAGCAGCGCATCTTCGCCCACGTGCGACCCGTGGCCCACCTGCACCAGATTATCGACCTTTACTCCGCGTCCGATGCGGGTTTCGCCCACGCTGGCCCGGTCGATGCACGAGTTCGCTTGCACTTCCACGTCGTCTTCAATCACCACTGGCGCAGGCTGCGGAATCTTATGCCAGCGTCCCTGAGCAGTTTTTGCAAATCCAAATCCGTCGGCCCCAATCACCACTCCGTTTTGTAATAGCACGTTGTTGCCAATGCGGCAGTTCTCGCGCACCACCGCGTGCGCATGCGCAAAAAAGTTATCGCCGATTTTCACCTCGCCATAAATCACCACATGCGCCAGCAACACCGCATTGCTTCCGATCTCGACTCCCTCGCCAATCACCACATATGGCCCAATATGCGCACCCGCTCCAATCTTCGCTCTCGCATGCACCACAGCGGTCGGATGCACTTCAGGTGCATACCGCGCCGGCGAATGAAACAGTTTGAGCGCGCGCGCGAATGCGAGATACGGATCCTTCGCCCGAAGCATAGCCGTTGGAATAGCAGGGAAGTCCTCGCCCACAATCACGGCCGAAGCTCTGGTAGTCCGCGCAGCCGCCGAGTACTTAGGGTTCGATACAAAGGTCAGCTCGCCCGGCCCAGCACGTTCAATCCCATTAAGCCCGCTGATTTCCGTGTCCGGAGACCCGTTTTCCAAACGCAAGTCGAGTGCAGAAGCAATGGCAGAAAGTTTCATAGTGATGAAAGGATTCGCAAACAAATCCTACACCACCGAAAACCTGCATTGTCGGCCAGATAAAAATGATTCCCGCATCTACTGAATCGTCAACGTGAACGTGGTCGTATGAGCCAGCGAACCACTTGAAGCCCCTACGATCACCGTGAAGCTTCCCGTCGGCGTACCCGTAACCACCCCGAAGTTCACCGCATTCGACGCCCCTCCGCCCGGCGCGGGGTTCGACACAATGACGGGATAAGTCCCGGTGGTCGCCAGATCGTTCGTCGTTAGCATAATCGTTCCCTGTGATGAGTTTGCGAAACTTGCCGCGTGCGCCGTGCCGTTGTATGCCACGGTGGAATCACCCATAAAGCCCGAGCCGTTGATCGTCAGCACAATCGGCTGCGACCCGGCAGCCTGCTGCGTCGGCGACACCGACGTAATCGATGGAACCGGATTGTTGCTCACGTGCTGGCCGCCGCCTCCGCCGCAACTGATCAGCGTCGCCATGATGAGAACGATCATCAGCGTTGTCGCGGCTCCGTGCTTGCGTCTGAGGAACGGAATGCCGAGCACGCAGACGCCCAACAAAGGCAGCATCGCGCTCCCTATCCACAGATGAGGCCGCGTTTCGTTCGATGCGCGGCGTCGCAGTTGCCCTGCCGGCGTCGTGGTTATCGTCATCATGGTCGAGCCTTGCCCTGTAACCGTCTGCGGCTGGAAGCTGCAAGTCGTCTCGGAAGGGAGACCCGAGCAGGTGAAGTTCCCGACGGTTCCGTTGAAAGCTCCCAGATCCGAAACGTCGATCTGTGCCGTTTTCGACTGACCTTGTGGGACGGTGACAGTCGAAGACGAATCAATTCCAATGGCGAAATCATTCACAATGATCTGAGCGGCGCCGGTGGTTGTGGCCGGATAGTTCGCATCCCCTATGTATTGCGCCGTCACCGTGACTGCAGCGTTTACCGTAAAGCTTGCCGAGACTTGACAAGCGTAGTTCCCGTTGCTGTCCTTCGTGCTGGTACAAGCCAGGGGGCCAGCCAGGATGGTGCTGTTCTGGAAACTCACGAAGTAGACCGTTCCCGTCGGATACACGGCCTTGTTGGTTGTGTCCACCAGAGCGGTCAACGTCGCCGTGCCTCCAACGTTAATGTTCTGCGTGGCCGGAGTGAACGTAACCGACGGCGACGGATATTGCACCGATACACCTGCACCCTGCGAGGTAACCGGCGTATAGTTCCCGTCCCCGCCGTAAGACGCTGTAATCGAGTAGTTCCCAACTTTCGTAAACGGAGAAGCCGAACTCGTAAAATTAGCACTCAGCCATGCGACCGCCGGCGGACCGACCTGGTTTCCCGGCTGGTAAGTGGTTGCCCCCGGCACGGGAGTTCCGTTGACCAGAAACGTTACTGTCCCCGTGGGAGCGACCCCCGAACTGAGCGCCTGAACCAGAGCGTTTGCGGTGAGCGTGGAGCCGACCGCGGCGCTCCCAACTGAAGGCGGGTTCATTTCCGATCCTGCCAGCGTAATCGTGATCGGACTCGTCCCTGTACCTGGGTTGAAGCTATTATCCCCCGCATACGCCGCCTTCACCGAATCCGTTCCGCCGGGAAGCTGAACTGAAAGGTCCTCAGAGTATCCATAACTGTTCAGCGGAAACGTTCCGGCATCGAGCGCAGTCCCATTGTTTGTGAGCGTCACGCTTCCGGTCGGACATGCGGTTGCCCCCGAAGCGGCGACCGGCGCGCACAATTGTCCAGCAGCGTTGTCGACGTTCACGCGCAGGATGTACGGTGATCCATAGACGGCCGTATTAGTGTTGCTGTTGATGACTCGGTTGTTGGAATCAAACGTCACCAGGAAAGCTTGCGGCAGGCTGTTCTCCTTCGCCACCGTCACGCTGACCGGGGACGAATTGCTCGGTCCATACGTCGCATCCCCCGGATAATGTGCTGTGAGCGAATAGGTCCCACCCGGCAGCATGTCGGTGCTTCCCGAAACCGATCCGTTGCTCAAGGTAAAGCCCGCGATCGCGCCGGTGCTGCTGGTCGGCCCGCCTTCCAGCGAGAGCACACCTGAAGGCGTTCCCGACCCGGACTGCGGTTTCACTGACGCTGTGAAAGTGACTGCCTGCCCGTGCGTAACCGTCGTCGGCGTCAAACTGCTCAGCGTCGTCGTCGAGGGCAGCACAGTGACCGAACTCCACTTCGTCACCAGATTGTTGGCGTCGACCGACCCCAACCCCGTGGCCATGTCATAGCCGGCAACCGCGTTGTATCCGCTCAGAATGCCGTACGCGTCACCCGCAAACGTGGTTGTGCAGTTCGGCGACCCGGTCAGGCAGGGCACCGCGTTCGTTCCGACCGTCACATCGTGAAACGCGGTCGCTTGCTGCGCCGCCAGTTTGTAGAGAATGTAATTGGCGTTGCCTTGCCGCTCTCCAGTCTTCTGGTTCACCAGCGCCATAATTCCCGCAAACGCAGGCGATGACACCGATGTCCCTCCGTATCCCGCGACACTCGACGGGCAATCGCCGCCGTTGTCGGCCTGGCAGACGGCGTAGGCGTGTCCCACAAATCCATTGCTGGCAAACAGCGAGACGTCGGGAATATCGCGCTTCCCGTCATTCGAGAAGCTGCCGCTGCCAGTCTGCCACGCTGGGCGAGCGTATCCTCCTGCGCAACTGGAAGGGGTCGAACCGCTCGGCGTCGTGCACCTGCTCACGCCTCCCGAGCCGGCCACAATGACTACGGCATTGAGGTTCGGGTTGTTGCAATTCGTTTCTGGATTCGTGCTGAACTGCGGCAATGTCCCCCAGAGCGCATTCGTGCAGGAATCATTCCACGTGGACTCGGGGATGTACTTCAACGCTGATTCCTGCGTGGTGGGATTATTGGTCGTGGTCCAGTAGGTGCCGGGATCGGTGAAATCGTTGAAGTCGGTGCCCCCAACGGCAACGTTGTAAGGAGTGGAAGCGTATCCGCTTACCTGCAGCCCGTACTGAGCGGGCGCAGGAGGCGGCGCGTCAAAGTTGTCGCACCCTGCCGAGCCGGCGTCGCCGGCGGAAATCATCACCGTGATTCCCTGCGCCGAGGCCTGTTGCCACAACGTGTTGTAGAACTGGTTGCCCGTCGTGCCCAGGCCCAATTCGCACTGTCCATAACTCTCGCTCATAACGGCGGCGAGATTGTTTTCCACGATGTACACGGCCGACAAGTCCGTACCGAAAGTGGTTTCCGTCGACGCGGAAATCACGAAGTCGATGGTCGCGCCCTTAGCCACCGCGCCCGACCACTGCACGTCAATATCGGCTTCCCCTTCATCGCCCTGAATTCCAGGGTCGAGTCCGTTCCAAATGAACACCGGCTCATTCGCCGTCGGCAGTCCGAAGAAACTGCGGAACGCCTGCACATCCGACATTTGGATATCCGTCTCACCCACAATCGCAATCGTGACTCCCGTGCCGTCAATGCCCGCATTCCACAGGGGCAGCACGTCGTAGATCGTGGCAAAGTCATAGGGCCCTACCCAGTTGGCGCAGTAGCCTTGAACCATGTTGTTCTCAACGCATCCGTTGGGGAAAGTCAGCAACGGGTTCGCTGGACGAATCTTTCCTGTCTTCGGGTCGCGGTGCCCAACTCCTGCCGAAACGTTCATCGGTTTGCGAGGAAAATTGTTCAATGAGCGCACGCCCGCTACCGCCGCTGCCAGCGCCGACGGAATCTGCGGATCGCTCGAGTTCGCCCAGTACTGTTCTCCGTTCACCAGATATTTGTGGATCGTGGTGTGAAAGGCTTCCTGCACCTGGCTGGCCGAGCCGGAGAACTCCAGCACGGTTCGTCCTTTGGTCGAGCCCACGCGGAAGCCGTGCGACTGCAACCATGACGCGATGGTCTGCAGGTCTTCGTCGGCGGGCCCAAACTGCCGGCCGAATTGTTCCGGGGTCAGCCACTGGTGATAGTTCGAGGAGTTCGTGTTCTGCTGATCGTCGAGCAACTGACTGAGCGCGACCTCTTGTTCTGGGCTGCGCTTTAACACCAGCAGCATCCGCTCCATGGGCAGGGTCGCTGGAGCCGTTCCCAGATCGAATTCAGCTCTCGCCAAGGGATTGGTATTGCCTGTTAGCGCGGTCAGATTCGATTCATCGATCGGCTGCGTGATCAGCGGACGCGGCGCGGCAGCTGACTGTGTTGCCTGCTGCGCTAGCGCTGTCGCGCAAAACGGGAGAGTCATCCCCGCCGCGATCGCGGCTGCGATCAAGAGGGTCTTGATACCAGAGTAAGCACGGCCAGTACTCGACACTAGGATTGATCGCATGTGGGACACACCTGTGGCATTGAGATGTACCGCATCCACTTGAGCCGAGCGGACGGGAGGAAGGAAGGGAGGTCCGGTCGCCCTCTTCACAAGCTCGAATCTTCACAAGATCGACTCTTAACAAGATCGAATCTTCACAAGATCAAGGCCTGCGTGGACTTCACACGGTACATCAAGTCTTTCTCGAGTTCAACGCTTTCCTGGAGCGCCATTTCCGGTTACGATGCTCGCGACTCGCCCGGCTTGACGGGCTGACACCGGATTGCGCGGCGGGGATGGTACCAAAGAGTCTTTTCGCGGTTAAATCGGAATGGCATACTTGATGAACCATCTGCGCGCCTTGGGGGACTCATGAGAAAAAAAATTACGGGAATATGGGTATTTGTTCTGGCCTCGGCCGCTTTTGCGGCTGCGCAAACCTATTCCATCACCGAGATCGGAACGGTCAAGGGCGACAACGAGAATAGCGGCTTCGCGATTAACAACCTCGGCGACGTGGTCGGTTGTTCCGACACTCAGACGGTCGAGGGCTATCCCTGCACCGGCACGGTTCCGGGGCAACACGCGTTCTCCTGGCACAAAGGCAACGGCCTGAAGAATCTGACTCCGCTTGCCGGAGCGAACGTCAGCGGCGCTATTGGAATCAACGATTCCGGCACGGTCGTCGGATACTCCAATCTGCAGGGCCAACCCGCGACGAATTTCATGGCCGTGCAGTGGTCCTCGACCGGGGCCGTCACCAATCTTGGCTCGCTGCCTGGAGGCGCCTCGAGCGCGGCCTTCGTGATCAACTCTGCCGGCGAGATCGCCGGGGATTCCTTCCTGAGCAATGGCGCGGTCGACGCTACCAGCTGGGCCAGCCAGCAAATCAAGAACCTGGGTTCGCTGCCCAAGGCGATCTTTACCGCGGGGCTCGGCATTAACGACAGCGGCGAAATCGCCGGCGAGTCCGTATTCAGTTATGGCCCGCCGTTCCACTCGCACGGATTCCGCTGGACCGGGTCCGCCATGAAAGATCTCGGCGTGCTTACCGGCGGCGTCACCAGCATCGCCAATGCGATTAATACCTCCGGAGTAATTGTCGGCCAGTCCGACGGCACGGCCACTGGGGGCAATTGGCATGCGGTGTTGTGGAGCGCGGCCAATAAGATTCAGGATCTCGGCGTGCTCCCCCGCGGCACCTACAGCGTCGCCTTCGGGGTCAACGACTCGAGCGTGGTCGTCGGCTATGGCAATATCTTCACCAACGCTCCGCACGCCTTCGTCTGGACGGCCGCGAACGGCATGCAGGATCTGAACTTCCTGATCCCCGCCAACACCGGGTGGGTGCTCGTCAACGCCAACGCCATCAACAACGTCGGCCAAATCACCGGCTACGGCACTATCGGTGGCCACAACCGAGCGTTTCTGCTGACGCCGGTGGAATGAGCCGAAGTTCCCCTTGAATCGAGGCTGGGACTCGTTTCTGGGGGTACCCCCCCTCCCCCCTGTTTTTTCGTAAAATACTCATGGCTAAGGGTTTGCGGGTGCGCGGTATAGGGTGACGTGTGCAAAATCTTGAGCTGCAAGGACTTGCAAACTAAAATATTCCAGAATAAGGACTTAGCGTTTCGCCCTGGGCCGCCAGGGGGGAATGCCGGCGGAGAAGGCGTTATGGGAGCTTTCGCGCATTCCTTCAGAGTGCGCTTTTGGAAATTCTCAGTAAAGGTTGTTCGTCACAGGAATGGGAAATATTTCTGTGGAAGGCTGTGGAAAAGGTTTGCCGTCGGGGTTCGTGGTTCCCACCCTTCGAAAACCGCGAAGGGTGGGGCATCCAACGTGTGGTGATGCCGGCGAAATCTATTGAACTGTTAGGGTTAGATTTACCTGCTGCGAAAAGCTTCCGGATTGGGCGGTTACGACGACCGTGTAGGTGACAGGCTGGGGACCGCCGCCGGTTCCGGTCGACCCGCTACTTGCGCCCGCGCAGCCCGCCATCATTAAGCTCGCAAAGAGCATTCCGAGGAACGCCAGGCGTCGCCGTCCTCTCAGGCAGACCAGGGCGAGAACAATCGATCCCAGCAAAATCGCAGTCCAGTCGGAAGATGAAGGTCGGAGCGATGAAAGAAATGCCAGAAAAGAGCCCGCTGCCGGGCGCGAGTTTGCCGCCGCGCTCGCACTCGACGTTTGTACGGTGACTGTGGCCGAACTCGGCATCGTGCCGCTCAACGTGACCGAATTCGGAGAGATCGTGCAGGTTGAGGCTGGTGGCCCGCCGCTGCAAGTCAGCGAGACGGTCTGGGTCGCCGCCGTTCCTGGCATGAACGATACGCCGAATGTTGCCGGCTGACCGGCCGTGACTGTCGTACTCGAACTTCCGGAGGGAGCTGCGGTAAACGGCATTGCATTGACCACCTGCACCACTGCCGAACTGGAACTCCCGGTGAAATGAGGATTGCCCGCGTACGACGCCGTGATGGTGTAGCTGCCTACGGCCAATGCGGTGGAGCTCCACCTAGCTGTGCCGCCGCTGAGCGCGACTGTGCCTAGCGCGGTGGTGCCGTTCAGAAACGTGACCGAGCCCGTGGGCACGCTTGATCCGCCGGAGGGAGCGACCGTCGCAGTTAGCGCGATTGCTTGTCCGCTGGCCGCCGGATTCAAAGAACTGCTGAGCGTAACGGTGGTTTTAGACGGCGTTATTCCTGTCTGATTCAACAGTACCGTCATGGAACCGACCTGAGTCGGGTAGAAGAAGTTGTTCTGGATGACTATATCGGGAAGCCCGTCTCCATTCACGTCGCCAACTGCTAATGTGACCGTGCCGCCGCCGCTCGAACCGAAGACAACCGCCGGCTGAAACGTTCCATCGCCGTTGCCCAGAAGCACCGCCGCCGAGCCCGAGCCCACACCGACGACCAAGTCAAGGTGGCCGTCTTGATTCATGTCGGCAGTGGCTATCGCCTGAGGATTACTGCCGGCCGCGTAGCTCACCGGATTTTGAAACGTTCCGTCCCCGTTGCCGATCAGCACGCTCACGCTGCCGGTTGAATAGCTGTTGACGAATCCGTTGACCACCGCAAGGTCGAGGATGCCATCGCCGTTGAAATCGGCCGTGATGATGCCGACGATGTTGGTGAAGGTGGATGCCAGAGTCGAGGGCTGCTTAAAGGTTCCGTCGCCGTTCCCCAGGAACAAACTCAGGTTCTGGGGATCGCAGTAAATGAAATCTGGCTTGCCATCGCCATTGAAGTCGCCCGTGACGACGTCGTTAGAAATAACGCCCCCGACACCGCCGTTGAGAAGCCGGGAGGTGAAATTTCCTTTGCCATCACCCAGGGCGACCGTGGCACCGGCGTAGGTGCCGCTGTAGCCGGACACCACCAGATCCAGATTGCCGTCGCCGTTGAAATCCGCCGTGGCCACGGAAAGAGGAACCTCATACCATGAGCCAAAATCGATTTCCGGTTGGAACGTGCCGTTGCCGTTGCCCAGCAGAACTGCGACAAGGTCGTCCGAGAGCCCTGCAGCGGTGCCTGTGGTTGCAGCCAGGTCGAGCGTTCCGTTATTGGTGAAATCGGCCGCTAAAATGCCTCCGCCGCTAGTGTTGACCCCCAGAGTGTTGGACCCCAGACCGCTCGCTCCCGCGTTGTACGGTTGGAAGGTGCCATCTCCGTTTCCCACCGCCAGCAGGATGCCGGTGGCCGCGACTGCGGCGTCCAGTTTGCCGTTCCCAGCAAAATCTCCCAGGATGATCGAGGGCGTCACGCCGTTCCCAGCCCCGATATAGACCAGGCCGAAATTTCGGGCCGCTTGAAACGTGCCATCGCCATGGCCCAGCAGGATGCTAGCGCCTGTAGTCGCCAGATCCACGTTTCCGTCGCCGTTGAAGTCCGCGGCGGCAAGGCCCTCGGTCCCAGTGACCGCATAGTCGATCTGGTTTTGGAACGTTCCGTCTCCGTTACCCAGCAGAATGTGAACTGAACTGGCTCCGTCGCTAACGGCTACGTCTGGTTTACCGTCGCCGTTGAAGTCGGCAACCACGGGTGCATAGGGCGTCGCGGCCGCTCCGTAACCGACGGGCGCCGCGAACGTTCCGTCGCCGTTGCCCAACATGACCGAAAAGGCGGCCGGCTGGACTGAGGCAGAGCCTGCAATCACGAGATCGGGCTTGCCATCCAGGTTTACATCCCCGGCCACAATCAACCCCAAGTCCGCTTGAAACCCGGTGTAGCTCGCTCCCGCAGTGAACGTTCCATCGCCGTTGCCCAGCAGAATGACAATGCTGCTGCCGTTGCCGTTGCCGCCGATGACCGCCACCAGATCCAGCTTGCCGTCATGATTGAAGTCCGCCGGTGTCATAGAAAGCGCGTACGGCGTGAGGGCCGTGGTATGCGGCGTTTGGAAAGTTCCGTCGCCATTGCCTAACAGGACGTCCACGCTGCTGGAATTATTGCCCAGCGTGGCGGCAGCAATGTCGAGTTTGCCGTCACCGTTGAAGTCTCCGAGCACCAGGAACGTTGTGTCATTGCTAGTCGGATAGTTGACGGGCGTCCGAAAGGATCCATCGCCATTCCCGAGAAGAACGGTGACCTGCTTTGCGTTCGCGTTTGCCACGGCTAGGTCGGGTTTGCCATCACCGTTAAAATCACCGACGGCGGCATACTCAGGTTGGTTGCCGACGGCGTAAGGCCGGGGCGCCTGAAAAGTGCCGTCCCCGTTTCCCAAGGAAATACTGACTGTGCCGTCCGTGATGTTGCAGGCAACCAGATCGGGCTTGCCGTCGCCATTGACATCGACGGCAGCCACATTGCGCGTGCCGCCTCCGAGAGGGAAGTTGGGCGCGGCCAGAAAGTTCAGCTGAGCGGCCAGCGGCAAAGTCAGCAGAAAGAAAATTAAAACTGCGAGGCCAGATTTTGCGACAACGTCACACGCTGCGAAGCGGCGCACGTGACACCCCTTGGGGGGCGACCCTCTTGTTCTACTGAAACTTCGTTTGGAGTCTCGTTCTATTTTGGGAATCGCCCAACTGAGGTTCGTCCCATTTCGGGAAGAAGTCAACGGAAAACGCGGGCGCCAAGTTACCGTTCGAACCTAGACTCTTCGAACATTGTTCCTCGAACCTTACTCTTCGAACATGGGGACTTGGAGTTGGTCTTGGGGGCGGCGCTGGCGGCGGGAGGCGCCGATTACGGCTAGGACCGTCAGCGATTCGAGGGCGGTGCGGGGGACGAAGATGCGCTGGGTGTTGGAGCGCTGGTCGGGAGGGTTCACGAGGAAACCTTCGGGGGTGGCTTGCATCAGGTCGGCGGGCATTAGGCCTTCGAGGATTTCGCTGTCTTTGAAGCGCAGGCGGACCCACAGGCCTTCCGAGCGCGGGCGGGAAGTGAAGGTCTTGCGCGTGAGCGATTCGGAGTCGCCGAACTCGCGGACGAAGTAGACGCCTTTGATCTCACGGAGGTCCATCGAGATTACTGTGCCGGAGGTGTTCAGCAGCTCGAGCTTGCCCTCGTTCACGAACTGCGATGGGGACACGTAGCCGGAGACCGTGTCGCGGTCCATTTTGCGGACGATTACTTTTTTGTGGGTCGAGGGCATAGGAAATCAGGGGCTAGGGGTTAGGGGTCAGATATCAGGGAAAGCGGCGATTGCTTTGACTATCCCCTAACCCCTGATCCCTGGCCACTGTGGTTGATTCTCGCACCTTTTCTGGTTCAACCTAGCGGAATCCGCCTTGGCAGTAGCCAAAATGTAAACGGTGTGTTATTTTCTTAAGCTTGCCGCAAAGTTTCCACTTGGCATAAGTACTTTGTATTAGGTCACTTGCGTTCGGGTGGCTTAGGGGCTGGATGGGGTAAGGGTCCGGGCTGTGGAAATCTTGTGGAAAGTTTTGCTGCTTAGGGGTCTCCGCCGGAAACGATTTCTCGCGAAATCGAGTGCGGAATCGGCTCCTGACCGGCGCTTGAAAGCGAATGGCTGACTACATTTATACGATGGAAATCCGGCTGACGCCGGACCAACTGAAGGGCGTTGGGCTGGTGCAAGACGTAGCCCGCGCCGCGGGGATGAATCTCTACCTCACCGGCGGCGCCATCCGCGACATCATCAGCGGCTTTACGATCCGGGACCTTGATTTCACGGTTCAGGGGAATCCGCTTAAGCTCCAGAAAGATCTGGAGAAGGCGGGCGCGAAAATCACGGCCGTCGAAGAGGATAACCGGACGGTTTTTATTTCGGTGCCCGGGAAGGCCCGCGCTGAAATCAGCATGGCGCGCACCGAGCGCTATGAGAAAACGGGCAAGCCGCCGATTGTTACGCCGGCTACGATTCACGAAGATTTGCGGCGGCGCGACTTCACCGTCAACGCCATGGCGCTGTCGCTGAATGAGGGCTCGCGCGGGCTGTTGCTTGATCCTTTCAACGGCGTGGCCGACATCGAAACGAAAGTTGTGCGCATTCTGCATAACTATTCGTTTCTGGAAGATCCTTCGCGGCTGATTCGCGCTACGCGCTTTGCTGCGCGCTTTCATTGGTTGCTCGAGGAGCGCACGCAGGCTCGTTACGACGCGGCGAAGGAAGGCAGGTACATCGACCACATTCTGCGCTCGTCGATCGGGCATGAAATCGCCGCGCTGGCGCATGAAGATGATCCGCTGCACGTGGTGAAGATGCTCGAGAAGGAAGGCTGGCTCGAGATTCTGCATGACCACTGGACTGTCGCTAAAGTTGACACGAACGGCATAACGTCGCTGATGAAGACGCGGCAGCAGATGGTCGACATGGGCTACGCGCCCGACGCCGGGCCGGCTGTGATGTATTTCCTGACGTCGCATTTTTCGGAGAAGGACGTTGCGGATATTCAGAAGCTGATTCCGCGTAAGGATCTGGTCGAAGCCTGGCGCGATATTGAAGATCACGCCAAAGAACTCGCTAAGAGGCTGATGGGTAAAGAAGCGGCCACGCCGTCGCGCACCTGGCAGTTGCTGTCGTCGGCGCGGCCAGAGATGGTGTTGTTCCTGGCCGTGACGGCTAAGCAGCAATCGGTCGAACAGAAGATCAAGAATTACTTGACAAAGTGGCGGCAAGTGCAGCAGAAGATTCCGTTGCCGGAAATGACGGAGTTGCTGATTACGCCGCAGTTGCCGATTTATCCGAAGCTGGCGCAGGATGTGTTTCTGCTGCTGCTTGATGGCAAGCTGAGGTCGCGGACTGAGACGCTGAAATTTTTGAAGCCGTTTGCGCCGCCGCCGCCGCCGCCTCCGCCGGCGCCGCGTCGTGGACGCGCTGCTAAGGGCGCTGAGGCTCCGGCTGCGGCGACGGCGGTTCCGGGCAAGCCTGGACCGAAAGGGAAGAAGGGGAAGGCTGCCGTCGTTGTTGCGCCGGCCGCTTCCGCAGCGCCACCGGCCAAGCCGGCGGCGAAAGCGCCAGAAAAATCCAAGCCTGCAAAATCCACGCTTAAGCCCGCTGCAAAGCCCGCCGCGAAGCCGGCGAAAAAGCCTGCGCACAAGAAGCCGTCGAAACCCGCGAAGGGAAAAAAGAAGAGATAGCAGCGCACGGGAGTCAGGGGCCGGCCCGCTCATTGGGGAAACGCTGGGGCACGACTTTCCGGTTTTCAGAATTACGGTGTGCAGAAAACGGGAGAAGGTTGCGGCTGTCTCCTAAGTTTTTTGTCTGGATGACCGTAAGAATCAGACCCGATGCGAGTAAGTAGTTTCGCGATCAACATTGACAGGCGCATCGCCCGGCAGTAATCTTCCGCATCTTTCCCGGGGACACTTAATCGCACTCGCACCCGGGCGCTTCGCAGTTTCAGTAAATCTGGCAGGCAGTTTCAATAGGAGTCTTCCATGGTCCGCTCAGGTCCGCTTCGAGCAGATATGTCTGGCATTGCGAGTACGTGCATTGGGTTGTTCATCGTCCTGACTGCGCTAGCAGCGTTGGGACTGGAGCAGAAAGCGGGCTCGTCGCATGGCGACATCGAGAAGCAGCAGATTTTGCGCGCGTACTCCTCTGGCCCTACGTCCCCGACTAATCCGTTCCTTCCAATCGTGCCCTACGACACAGGTGCTGCGGAAGTTCTCGCGATGGCAGTCGCGGATGTGAATCACGATGGCAAACTCGATTTGGTCATAGTCAACAACAACGGCGGGTATCCTAGTCTCGGCGATAGCTCGATAGGAGTTCTCTTGGGCAACGGCGACGGAACCTTCCAGCCGGTCGTTGTTTATGATACGGGCACGACCGGCGCGACATCGGTCGCGGTCGGGGACGTAAACAACGACGGCAAGCCCGACGTGGTGGTGGCCAGTTCGGGTTCCGTCAGCGTGTTCCTTGGCAACGGCGATGGTTCGTTCAAGCCTGCTGCGGTCTATTCCTCAGGTGGCGTCTCAACGATTTCTCCGCTGACACCAATCCTGCTGGCAGACCTGAACGGGGATGGAAAGCTTGACGTAATCGTTGCGACACAGACGAATTCGACCGGGGGGAACGGTTGTGCGGCGGTTTTGCTGAATAACGGCGATGGCACATTCCAGAGCGGCAAAACGTACGACTCCGGTGGCTTCTACACTTCTTCGGTTGCAGTTGCCGATCTCAACGCCGACGGCATTCAAGATCTGGTGGTGGTGAATTGCGCGGCCAGCGGATCAGCTTCGTGTTTCGACGCCGGAGGGACGGTGGGCGTCCTGTTGGGAAATGGTGACGGCACCTTCCACGCCGTGCGGAGTTATGCCAGGGGCGGCTGGGGTGCATCGTGGTCTCCCGTCAAGGTGGCGGACGTAAACGGCGATGGCAAGCCCGATATTCTTGTCGGAAACGCCTGCGAAGTGAAGTTTGTGGGCGAGGACGGCCACTGTACCAACGATGGATCAGTGGGCGTGTTTACCGGAAACGGAGATGGAACTTTCCGTCCCGCGGTGACCTACGACACGGGCGGCGGCGACGCCGCCTCCATCGTGCTGGCAGACATCGACGGTGACGGGAAACTTGATTTGGTGGTGGAGAACGGCTCCAATCCTGCTGTGCTGCGGGGCCGAGGCGATGGGACCTTTCGGTATCCGGATCAGTACACAAGCGCCGGCATAATGCCCGGCTCTGCAGTATTGGTGGCGGACGTCAATGGCGACGGGAAGCCAGATTTGATCGGCTCTGGCGCCACTTCAATTGATTTTATATGGGTGCTGCTGGGCAACGGTAGCGGCTTCACAGACGCGTTCACTTACATGACCGGGTACGGTTTGTCGCAGGCGGTGGTCGAGGATGTGAATTCTGATGGCCGGCCGGACTTGCTGGCCGTGTACGGATGTTCCAACTATTACGGCTGTAACGGCATCGACGGTACGGTAGGAGTTCAGCTCAGCAATCCAGGATTCGTCTACAACAGCACCACCACCCGCGTGACTTCAAACGTTGATCCGGCTCCTCCGAACCAAGCCATCACCTACACCGTCTCCGTGACCAACCCGGCTGGAACTGCGGTGACAGGCGATGTTTCCTGCTACGGCAAGAATATGTTCGAGGACAAGACCCTGGTGAACAATCAGGCAGTTTTCAGTATTACGTACCCGACGCCAAGTACGCACCAGATCCAATGTTCGTACACTGGGGATTCAGAAAACCTGGGCAGCACATCGCTCAACCTTTCGCAATTGATTAGGTTGCTGCCCGTCCCCTCGAAGACAACCATAACCACGTCGGGATCACCCTCTCACGTTGGCCAGGCTGTGACGTTCACGGCAAGAGTTACGTCGCCCGACGGCTCGATCCCGGACGGCGAACTCATAACGTTTTTCGACGCCAAGACGGTGCTTGGCTCCGTCCCGCTATCCGCAGGTACGGCAGAGCTGACGACCTCGTTCGCATTGGCGACGAAGCACCTGATCAAGGCGGTTTATGGTGGAGATGGGACTTTTAAGGCAGGCCAGCAAAGTATCGTCCAAGTCGTAACGCAATAATCTGCGCGTGCAAAGAGGCATGCAAGAAACCTGGCTCCTCGCGTTCTAAACGAATCGGGCCGCCACACGCGGCTTTTGACGGGGTCGGTCGCATGCACCACCTGCATGTCGTAGAGATTCGAGAGGTTATAAATTTGTTCGAAGCGGGACAACTCGGGCCTATAATGGAGGGAGTATGCGTCGCCTGATGCTGAGCTCGGCGTTCGCGCTCTTCTTTATTCTGGCTGTACCCTTGTGGGCGCAGCATGGCGGCGGCGGTCACGGCGGCGGTGGCGGGCATGGTTTCGGTGGTGGGCATGCTGGTTTTAGTGGCGGCCATGTTGGGGGCTTCAGCGGTGGCGGCCGTGTTTCCGGTGGGATTCGTTCTGCTCCAAGCTTAGCAGGCGGTGCGTCTCGCGGATTCGCGCGCGGTCCGGCATTGTCGTCGCGCAGTTTTGCGAATCGTGGCTTTAGTCGGCCTTTCAGCCGGCCTCTGAATCGTCCCTTTCTGCATGATGATTTCCGCGGTCGGCGGACTCGAAGCTTTGGGTTCGGCAATGGCTGCGTCGGGTTCCCGTGTCGCGGATTCGGATTTTACTCGCCTTGGGCTTACGGCTATTACGATCCCTATTGGTACGATCCGAACTGGCTCTGGGATTCGGATTCGTCGGATTCCTCTGATTACTCTGACGATAACGGCTATAGTCAGGACGTTGCGGCTGCGGCTGAGATGAACCGGCAAAGTATTGAAGAGCAGCAGATGATGCGGCAGGAGCAGGCTGACGGTGATCAGGATGCTTACGCTCGCGCAGTGCCGCCTCGTGCCGTTCATCATGAGGCTGAGGGTGCGCCGATTCTACCGGACACGATGCTGGTGTTCCGCGATCAGCACAAGCAGGAAGTGCACAACTACGCCATTATCGGGCAGACGTTGTGGAACTTCGCGCCGCAGCATACTGAGAAGATTCCGCTGTCTGATCTCGACCTGCCCGCGACTCAGAAGGTCAATGAAGATCGTGGCGTGACGTTCCGCATTCCCGATGGCGGCGAAGGGCAGTAGGCTCTCTAGTTACCTCGGATTACCCTTCCCACTTACCGCATCATTTGCCCCTTTCGCTGCATCCAACCTTGCATTCGGGTAAAGGGCGTTCCTTTTTCCCGGCTGAGCTAGTACAGTGAAATCAAGCGTTTAGGTCATGTACGGTGGGCTACGGGGAACCTGCAAGAACACGAGCGAAACTGCGGGGGAACTGTGTCCCGATGCTAAAATAGACGAATACCCACTATGCCTCTAAAAACACTGTTTCTGAATCCCCCGTCGTTTGAAAACTTTGATGGCGGCGCCGGCTCACGTTGGCCCGCGACCCGCGAAATTGAAAGTTTCTGGTATCCCGTGTGGCTGGCTTATCCAACGGGGATGCTGGAGGGGGCGCGGCTGCTGGATGCGCCGTCGCATCACGTGTCGGGCGAAGAGACCATCAAGATTGCGCGCGACTACGAGTTTCTCGTGCTGTTCACTTCTACGCCTGGATTCCCGGGCGACATTCTGCTGGCGAAAGCCGTGAAGCAGGCGAATCCTACAATCAAGATTGCGTTTGTGGGGCCGCACGTGACCGTGCTGCCGGAAAAATCTCTGCGCGATTGCCCGGAGATCGATTTTATTTGCCGCAAGGAATTTGATTACTCGGTGGTCGATTACGCGAAGGGCAAGCCGCTGGCGGAGATTCCGGGCGTGTCGTTTCTGCAGGAAGATGGAAAAGTCGTGCACAATCCTGACGCTCCTCAGGTGCAGGATCTCGATGCGCTGCCTCACGTCACCGAAGTTTACAAGCGCGATCTCGAAATCAAGAATTACGACGTGCCGTTTCTGCTGCATCCTTACGTCGCGCTTTACACTACGCGGGGTTGTCCGGCGCAGTGTACGTTCTGCTTGTGGCCGCAGACGCTGAGCGGACATCCGTGGCGCAAGCGTTCGACCGATGATGTCGCGGCGGAAATGGCTAAGGCCAAAACTCTTTGGCCGGAAGTGAAGGAATTTTTCTTCGACGACGATACTTTCAACATTCAGAAAGCTCGGACTGTCGAACTCTGCGCAAAGTTGAAGCCGCTGGGGCTGACGTGGTCCTGCACCTCTCGCGTGACTACCGACTACGAGACTTTGAAGGCGATGAAGGAAGCGGGATGCCGGCTGCTGATCGTCGGCTACGAATCGGGCGACCCGCAGATTCTGAAGAATATTAAGAAAGGCGCGACCGTTGAACGCGCCCGGCAATTCACGAAAGATTGCCACAAGCTCGGGTTGGTCGTGCATGCCGACTTCATCCTCGGCCTTCCGGGCGAGACGCACGAGACTATCAACAACACGATCGCATTCGCCAAGGAACTTGATTGCGAGACGATTCAGGTTTCGGTGGCGCACGCTTATCCTGGTACGGAGCTTTACGACCACGTTGTGAAGAACGGGTTCATTCTTGGTGACAACAAGATGGTCGACGAGGGCGGCCATCAGCTGGCGCAGATTCAATATCCGGGGCTGCCGGCGGATGACATCATGTCGGCGGTGCACCGGTTCTACGACGAATATTATTTCCGGCCCAAGGCTGTCTACCGCATTTTGCGCAAGGCGATGTTTGACAGCAACGACCGCAAGCGCCTGTACAAAGAGGCGAAGAGCTTTTTGAAGCTGCGCGCGGCTCGCAACAAAATGGTGAAGCAGCATGCTGCGGAAGCGGCGGCGGCGCAGCCGGTGAAGGCGTAGGCTTCGGGAACTGCCCCACTCAAGCCAAAGGACGGCTTGAATGGGCCAGCGAGTTATTCCGAGTTCAAGTGACCTTTCGCAAGTATCTGGTGCTGGCTGGCGTTACCGTCTTTGGAGCGGCTGGCGACTCCGTGCTCTCGCACGGGATGAAGCAGGTCGGCAATATTTCCATCCATGATTTGCCCAGTTTGATTTTTGCCGTGATGAATCCTTACGTCGCGGTCGGCATTGTGCTGCTGCTGACCTTCATTGTTCTCAACATGACGGCGCTTTCGTGGGCTGATTTGACTTATGTGCTGCCGGCGACTTCCATGGGATATGTGCTGCTGGCGTTGAGCGCGCGCTTTGTTTTGCATGAGCAGGTCAGCTTGATGCGCTGGCTCGGGATTGTGCTGATTTCGGGAGGCGTGGGGTTTATTGCGGGAAGCCCTGCGCTTACGTTCTCATTCGCATGGGGATGAAAAATCCCCACTTCTCGCGGCAAAGGACGCGGCGAGAAATGGGGCACCCGCTGGGGTGCCTGCCGACGACGTAGTTTCGAGTGGAGCGGAACGGTGAAACACGCTTACGTTTGGGGTGGAATTCTGACCATCGCTTTCTTTTCGGTGGTTGGCGACGTTCTGCTGGCGCGCGCCATGAAGCAGGTGGGCGACGTGCACGCGTTGTTGCGCAGTGCGGGACTGTGGACGGTGGTGAGCCGCGTTGCTTCCAATCCGAATATTTTTATGGGTGTGGCCGCGATGACCGTGGCGTTCTTTACTCTGCTGTTTGCGCTTTCGTGGGGAGACTTAAGTCTGGTGGCTCCCGCGGCTGCGTCACTGACGTTTATTGGCAACGCCTTCGCGGCGAAAATCTTCCTGCACGAAAAGGTCGACCGGCGGCGATGGATCGCAGCCATGCTGGTCGCGGCGGGTGTGGCGCTGCTGGCGGGGTAGCCGCTGAGCAGAGAAAAGAACAGCGGCGCAGGCCTCTTCGGCGTCTGCGCCGTTTGCTTTCAGGGTCGCTCCCGCTTCCTGCGAAGGAGGCAGCCGAGCTTCGCTCGGCCCATCCGGGTCAGAGACCCGGATCCACACGATTCAGAAGCTGCGAACTTAGAACAGGCGCATGAAGCCGCTGGCGGGGAGGTCGGGGGAGAGGAAGCGCGGGTCCTTGAATCCGGCGGCGCGGGCCAGGGCTTCGGCAGCGAGGTATCCGCTGCGGACGGCGCCTTCCATGGTCGCTGGCCAGCCGGTGGCGGTCCAGTCGCCGGCCAAGAAAACTCGCGGCCAGCCGGTGATGGCCATGGGGCGATGGGCGTCGATTCCGGGGCGTGGCGAATACGTGGCGTGGAGTTCTTTGATGACCGTGGACTTGACGAGATTGGCTTCGCGGGCGGCGGGGAAAAATTCGCGGACTTCGGCGAGGGCGAGGTCGACGATTTCGGTGCGGGATTTGTCGATTAGGGATTTCGAGGAGCTTACGACTAGCTCGATGTAGCTGCCGGGCTCAGCGGAAGCGGGGGCTGAAGCCCCGGTCTTTTCTTCTGCGTTAACGCGGCCCTGAAGGGCCGCTCTTCCACGGTTCTCTCCGCCACGGTTCTGCAGGCGGGATTTATGGAACATCCACTGGATGGTGCGGTCGAGGAGGACGGCGTGGTCGAGATCGGAAATTTGGCGGTCGAACCACAGGTGGATGCCGGTGATGGGGGCGGTGTCGAAGTGGGTGATTTGTTCACGGATGGGCGCACTTTCGGGAGAGTCGGGGAGAACTTTTTCTAGCGCGTCGAAGGGTAGGGCCAGGATCAGGTAGTCAAAGTCCCCACCCTGTCCCTGCAAGGCGCGCAGGGACGAGGCTGGGGTAGCCGCTTCGTTGCCGCTCTCTTTTGAATCGCTTTGGAGATTGCCTTCTTGGTTGCGGAGTCGTAGTTGAATGCGCGATTCGTCGATCGCGAAACCTTCGATGGGTTCGCGGAAGTGGAGTTCGCCGCCGCGGGCGCGAATGTAGTCGCCGGCCTTGTCGTAGAGGTCGGTGAGCGGGACGGTGGGCACTCCCATGTGGCGGGCGGCGGGAGATTTCATGGACTCGCGGACGACTTGGGCGGCGGCGGAAATGGATATCAGGTCGAGGTCCTCGCTGAGGGCGCTGACCAGGATGGGACGCCAGAAGCGGTCGACTGCAGTTTTGCTTTGATGGTGCTGGTCGAGCCAGTGCTGGAAGGATTTTCCGGTGTCGGGTTGAGTGGTGAGCGTTAGCGGAATTAATGCGCGCGAGATTGCGAATTTATCGGCGGCGCTGAGGAATGAGAAATTCAGGAACGACGGGGCCGTGTGTAGCGGGGCGGGGAGCGGGGAAGACTTCATTGTCGAGGTGCGGCCGCCGGGTTCGATGAACGTCATTTCGTCGTACCAGCGGATTTGATCGGCGACGCCGATGCGGTCGTAGAACTCGAGCAGATTCGTGCACACGCGGAAGAGAACGTGCTGGCAGTTGTCGACGACTTCGCCGGTGCCGGGATGCTCCCATGACGATGCGCGGCCGCCGAGGAAGGGACGCTTCTCGAAGAGCGTGACGCGGAAACCGGCGTCGGATAGGGCGCAGGCGGCGGCGAGGCCGGCGAGGCCGCCTCCGGCGATGGCTACTGTGGGTTTGGTGGGGGTGGGCATTCAATCAGATTGCGGCGGAAATTCCCACTTCTCGCGCAGAAAGCGCGCGAGAAATGGGGCACCCGGAAAAACCGGAACAGCAGGTTCCTCCACTGCGCTCGCGTTCGCTTCGCTTCGGTCGGAATGACAAGAGTAGGAGTCGTTCACGGCGCTCGTTCGGGTGTGACGGAGGCACGGTGATCACAGGACTCGTTTGAGGAACCCTTTCCCGAGGATGCGGAGCTTTTCCCAGCGGCTGAGGGAAGTTCTGGTGGTGAAGACGTCGTATTGCTTTTCGGCGATGCGCTCGAGCAGGCGGCGGTAGATGGTGACTAGAACCCACAGAGCGGGCTGGCTGTCTTCGGCAACGTACGGGATCAGTTCTTCGCCGGAGGCGTAGAACTCACGGGCGCGGTCGGCCTCGAGTGCGAGCACAGGGCGGAAGCGGGCGGGGTCTGGGGTCGCGAGCAGTTCGGTGGCCGACAGGCCGAACTTGGCCAGGTCTTCTTCCGGGAGATAGATTCTGCCCATGGCGGCGTCTTCTTTCACGTCGCGGATGATGTTGGTGAGCTGGAAGGCGAGTCCGCAGCGCTCGGCTAGAGGCTCGGCGGCGGGATCGCGGTATCCGAAGACGTGGATGCAGACTAAACCTACAACCGATGCGACGCGATAGCAGTAGAGGCGGAGGTCTTCGAAAGTTTTGTACTGCACGGTCAGGCCGGGAGCGGTTGGCGTCGTGGCTTCGGCTTCTTCAATGTCCATGGCGGTGCCGTGGGCGAGTTCGTCGAGCAGGCCGGCGGGGATGGAGAAGCGGCGCTGGGCGTCGGTCAGGGCGAGCAGGATGGGGTCGTCGGTGGGTTCGCCTTGCTGGGCGCGGTGCAGGGCGGCTAGCCAGGTGTCGAGTTTCTGGCGGCGATCTTGCAAGCTGAGTGAAGCGTCGTCGCTGATGTCGTCGCAGCGGCGCATGAAGGCGTAGACGGCGCAGAGCGCTTCGCGCTTGCGGCGCGGCAGGACGAGGAAAGCGTAGTAGAAATTCTTCGCGGCCGTGCGCGTGATGCCTTTGCACACGGAATAGGCCATGACCAGCTGAGGGGGAGCCGGGGTCCAGGGCAAGGGGAGTTGCTGCGTCCCGGCGCTCATTGTTGGTTTACCCCGCTTCGCTTGTTCTGGTCCTGGTCAGTTTTTCTTGCTCCTTCAACAGACTTACCGCCGAAAAGTTTGCTGAGTGCGGCGCGCGCGACTAGGGCGAGTTTGCGAGGCTTTGAAATCGCTGGGCGATTTCCGAGGACGGCGTAGTCCTGCTTTTCGATTGCGTTCAGGATTTCCAGGCCGCCTCGGCTGAAGAGGTCGAGGTCGATGGCTAGTTCGTGATCGACTTTTTTGATCAGCGGTAAGCCTTGTTGGAACCAGTTGCGGGCGCGTTCGACTTCAAACTTCATCAGGGTGCGGACGGCTGGCGTGTTCTGCTGGCCTGCGATTTCGTCTTCGGTGATGTTGAATCGTCGCAGGTCTTCGAGCGGAAGGTAGATGCGGCCTTTTTTGTAATCGTCGCTCACGTCCTGCCAGAAGTTGGCCAATTGCAGGGCCGTGCAGGTGAAGTCGGAAAGCTGCTGGCGTTCGGGGTCGCGGTATCCGCAGAGGTAGAGCACGAGATGGCCGACGGGGTTCGCGGAGTAGCGGCAATAGGCCAGGACGTCGTTGAGAGTTTCGAAGCGGGTGACGGTTTGATCCTGGCGGAAGGCGATTAGCAGGTCGGAGAATTCGTGTTTAGGAATGTCGTAGAGGCGGACTGTTTCGGCGAGCGCCACGAAGACAGGATGCTTCGGACTGCCTTCGTAGCAGGCGTCGAGTTCGCGCTGCCATTCGTCGAGCAGTTCTAGCGATGCGGCGGGGTCGCCGACTTCGTCGCCGAGATCGTCGGAGATGCGGCAGTAGGCGTAGACGTTGTAGAAGTCCTGGCGCAGGCGGCGGGGGAGGAACCAGCTGGCGACTGAGAAATTTTCGTAGTGGGTGCGGGCTAGGCGGGCACAGTAGGCGCGGGCCTCGGCGAGCGTGGGCGCGGACGCAGGGATGGCGTAGGCGGCGGGCAGGCGCGACCAGCATAGGGTTGCGGGCGATTTGGCGATTGCATTCATTCCGTATTAAAAGCTAGTATTCTCGTGTTAGCGTTCCTTCCGAGTTCCCACCGACCGTTGTTGACGGCTGCGACCGATTACCGACCATATCCAAAACACCAGCCACGCAAGAAGAAAAGCATTCATGAAACCCGCGACCACGAGATATGCATTTGCCGAATTCGAATGTATGCCCTCTGGAAAAAGAATAGCGGCCGCAAGCATCCCCGGTGCCAAGAGCACTCCCACGGCCGATAACCTCGACACGCTAGCTACCGCAGCCACAACCATAGTCAAGATTAGGGCGACGGAGAACGAGTATGCATATCTGCGAACTCGCTCATTCATGGCCTGGCTCCAGCGCGGTCGCCGCCGCAGGGATCCTTCGACTGCATGACAGGTTCGCGTTTCGCGAACTCGTCACTTCGCTCAGGATGACAAGACTCCCTTTTTCATCGCAGCGCTGAAGCGCTGCGCCACCCAAAAACATCAGTGGCCGGGGATGATTGCGGTTTTGATGTCGCTGCCGCGGTTGAGCATGTGGCGCAGAACCTGCTGCAGGCGCGACAGCGGAGCCTCGCCGGTGATGTAGTCGGTGGGGCGAATCTTTTTGGCCGCGATTAATCCGAAGGCCCGGCGAACTGTTTCGGGTGTGTGGTGGAAAGTTGCTTTCAGCGTGATTTCGGAATAATGCAGGCGATTGGTTTCTAGCTGCACTTTGGTTCCGCTGGCGCATCCGCCGAAGAAGTTGACGGTGCCGCCTTTGCGGACCATGTCGACGGCCCACTCCCACGCTTCCGGCTTGCCGACGGCTTCGACGACCACGTCGCATCCACGTTTCTGCGGCGACAGGGCGCGGACGGCGTCGACTACGCTCGATACTTTGGTGGTTTGAATAATCTCGTGCGCGCCCATGTGCTTGGCGGCTTCGACCTGGCTGTCGCGCTTGACGACCGAGATCACGTTGCAGCCGATGGCGCGGGCCACCTGCACAAACATTAGGCCGATGGGGCCGCCGCCGAGGATCGTCACGGTGTCGCCGATTTCGACTCCGGTCTCGTGCAGGCCGCGCAGCACGCAGGCCAAGGGCTCGGTCATGGCCGCATCTTCAAAGCTGACGCCGGGCGGAATGATCAGCATGTTGGCTTCAACGATGCGTTTGGGAACGCGAATGTACTCCGCGTAGGCGCCGTTGTTGAAGAGCAAGTCTTCGCACAGGTTTTCTTGATGCTTTGAGCAGTAGAAGCACATCTGGCAGGGAGCGGAGTTGAGGGCGACGACGCGCTGGCCCTTTTTGAATCCGTTGACGCCGGCACCGACTTCTTCGATGACGCCGGCCAGTTCGTGGCCGAACAGAGCGGGAGGAACGATCATGCGGGCGTGGTAGCCGCGCTGGAACACCTTGAGATCGGTGCCGCAGGTGAGTGCGACTTGGACTTTGACCAGAACCTCGCCGTCCCCCACGCGGGGGATGGGCACTTTTTCAATCTTAAGGTCTTCTTTGCCGTACAAGACGGCAGCGGTCATTTTTCCGTTCACGGCTTCCTTCCGGTTACGTCAGGGGCTAAAGCCCCGCCTGCATTTACTTCTTAGCGGCACGACTAAAGTCGCGCCCTTCCACAAACCCTGCGGCTAAAGCCGCTGGTGAAACTTGACTGCCTTGCGGCGCGGCTAAAGCCGCGCCCTTTTACGAACCTTGCGGCTGACGCCGCCCTTCCAACAAAACCTGCGGCTAAGGTCGCCCTCTACAAAACTGAACTACCAAAGACTGCCGGGCTGAATCATGATCTTCATGGATGAAGGTTGGGGATGGGCTGCCAGATCCAGGGCTTGCGGGCTCTGCGGGAGCGGGAAGCGATGGCTGACCAGCCGTTCCAGATCCATCACACGGTTCATGACAAAAGCGACCGACTGTTCCTGCAAGTCGACCGACGCACTATAGGACCCGACCAAAGTCTTCTCATCGACGCAAACTGCTGCCGGATCGATCAAGGCTTCTCCATGCTGGGTCTGCGCAAAAAGCAACACCCGCCCACCCGGACGGGCCGCATCCATTGCTGTACGAATCAGGGAGTTGCCGCCCACCGCGAGAATTACCGCATCGGCGCCACGCCCCTCCGTTAACTCGCGGACGCGCTCGACTACGTTTGCCCGCGATGCATCAATTGTAAGGTCTAACCCGAAACTTGACCCTATTCTAAGCCTCTCAGGATATAAATCGGAAGTAATTAAGGTGGCCCCGGCCTGGCGGGCCAGCACGCTAAGGATGATGCCGATGGGGCCTTGGCCGATGGTGAGAACGGTCTCACCTTGGCGGAGGCGCAGGGCTTCAATGCCTTTCATGCACGTGTTGACCGGCTCGACGAAGCAGGCCTGCTCGTAAGAAACGCCGTCGGGAATGCGGACTGTGCCGTGCTCGACGATCCAATCCATGACGCGGACGTATTCGGCGAAACCCCCGCCAGATGGCTCGAATCCGGCGGTGCAGCCGACTCTCTTGTAGGTCGAACACTGGGCGAATGTTTTGTTATGGCAATAGAAACACTCGCGGCAGGGGATGTGGTGAAAGACCATGACGCGGTCGCCGGGGCGGTAGGTCTGAACGCCTTCACCGACGGCGGCGACCATGCCGGAAGTTTCGTGTCCGAAGATGCGGGGCGCGGAGTGCGATCCTGTGGAAATCTTTTTGAGGTCGGTGCCGCAGACGCCGCACGAATGGACGCGGACTAGGATTTCGCCGGGGCCGATCGTCGGGACGGGGACGGTTTCGAGGCGGACGTCGCTCACGCCGCGGTAGACCGCGGCGTTCATGGTCGCGGGGATCGCGTGCGGGTGAGTTTCGACCGCATACTGTCCGGCAAGGGCCATCGTCGGTATTTTAGATGATCGCACGGGTGAATTTGCTTCAAATCAGGGGTGGGGTGCTCGACGGTAACTGGTGGGACAGCGGGACGGATGAATTCTTCGCGGCGTTCGGGGTAGCGGTAGGGGTCCTTCGACTGCGTAAGTGGTTCGCCTTGCGAACCACTTACTTCGCTCAGGACGACAGAATGTTTTGGCGCGACTGGAAACTGAAACCGCGAGTGGCTTTCATGCTATGCTGCGCAAAAGTTCGAGGTTCTAGATTTCGGTTGAACAGGACTGACCGTGCTGATTGAAATGCGGCTCGAGAATTACGCGGTGATCGACAGCCTGGTGGTGGAGTTCGGGCAGGGGCTGAACTTGCTGACGGGCGAGACCGGGGCGGGGAAGTCGATTCTGGTGGATGCGCTGGCGCTGCTGTTGGGGGATAAGGCGTCGAGTGATGTGATCCGCGCGGGGGCGGAGCGGGCCGTCGTGTCGGCGGTGTTTGAGAGCGAGGGCGTCGCGGAAAAAACGCTGGCCGGAATTTTGGAGCGGAACGGGCTGGATGAGTCCGACGATGGGTCGCTGATTGTGCGGCGCGAGATTGCAGCTGGCGGTAAGGGGCGCGTGTTCGTGAATAACCAGCCGGCGACGGTGGCCGTGTTGCGGCTGCTGGCGCCGCATCTGGCGACCATTCACGCGCAGAACGAATCCATTTTGTCGTTTGATGGGCCGGCGCGGCTGGGGTTGCTGGATGCGTTTGCAGGGAGCCAACTTGATGCCGTCGGGGCGGGATTTGCGGCGTGGAAGCAGATTCGTTCACGGATTGAGGAACTGGAGCGCGGCGAGCAGGACCGGCTGCGTCTGGTGGACTTGTGGATTTTTCAGAAACGCGAGATTGAGGAAGCACGGCTTGAAAGTGGCGAGGACGAGCGGCTGGAAACCGAGAAGCGCGTACTCGCCAACGCGGAGAAAATTTACAACGCGGCTATGAATGCGTTTGATCTGCTGTATGAGGGCAACGGGTCGACGGCGTCTTCGCTGCGGGCGGCGCAGAAACAGGTGGAAGAATTGGTGCGTTATGAGCCCAAGTTTCAGGATGCCCTGGCCGCGCTCGAAACGGCGCGCATCAGCGTGGAGGATGTGGGCGCGACGGTGCGTGATTACGCCGGTGGGATTCACGCTTCGCCGGAACATCTGGTACAGGTGGAGGATCGGCTGGCGCTGCTCGATCGGCTGAAGCGGAAGTATGGTCCGACGCTGGAGGAAGTGATTCAGTTCGGGGCTGACGTCGCGCGCAAATTGTCGGAGGTTGAGAATAAGGACGAGATTCTGCGCGGGTTGCGCGGCGAACTGGCGAAGGCGGCGGGGGAATATTTGCGGGGGGCGCGGGCGCTGTCGAAAAAACGGGCCGAGGCGGCGCGGCGGCTCGAGAAGCTGGTCGAGGCGGAGGTTAATGATCTCGCGATGAAGTCGGCATTTCGGATTGAGATGACATCGTCGGAAGAAGAAGGGAACTGGACCGGAGCTGGCGTCGACCAGGTGGTGTATATGATTTCGACGAATCCTGGAGAGCCGCTGCGGCAGTTGGAGCATATTGCTTCGGGCGGAGAATTGTCGCGGGTGATGCTGGCGCTGAAGGCTAGTGTGGAGGCGGGAGGAGATCCCACCCTTCGCAAAAAGCGCGAAGGATGGGGCACCCAGGAAAAAGTCAAAAAACCCGCCCTGTCGCAAAAGGCGCGAGAAGGACGGGGCACCCAGCGGACTTTGGTGTTTGACGAGATTGATACTGGGATTGGGGGACGCGCGGCGGAGGCGGTGGGGAAGAAATTGAAGGCGCTTTCGCGATCGAATCAGGTATTGTGTGTGACTCATCTGCCGCAGATTGCGACTTTCGGGGATCATCATTACGTCGTCGAAAAGAAGGAAGACAAGAAAGAATGGGGGGGCGCACGCGAACCACGATTCGCGCCGTTACGGGCGAGGAGCGTACGGAAGAAGTGGCGCGCATGCTGAGTGGGGCGAAATTGACGGAGACTTCGCGCAAGCACGCGGAGCAGATGATCAAGGCGAACGGCTGAGGCTTACGGGTGGGGTTAACGGATACCTTTAGCGGCTGAGGATGCGGATACCTTCGGTGTGGGCTTCGGCCAAAGTGGTTCCGGAACTGTCGGCGACTTTGATGTTGAAGTTGACCGTGATGCGGGCCTTGGTTTCGACAGCCGAACCATTCTGCACGACGGGCTTGAAGCGCCATTCGCGAACTGCTGCCTGAGCGGCTGAGGCCAGGATAGCCGGGCCGCTGAGCACGTGGAGATCCTGAACCACGCCGTCGGCGCCGATGATGGCCTGCAGAATCACCGATCCCTGAACGTTCATGTGCTGCGCCAGCAATGGATAAGACGGTTGCTGAATGTCGGCGGACATGGGCTCGATCGCGGCTGCGTTGGTGGCTGGAGCAAAGTTTGTGGCGGACGGCACAGGGTGAGTAAGCTCAACTTTTGTGGCGTTTCTGCCGGGATGAATCTTGCGGTGATTGTCGCCGGCGACAACTTCGACGTCCAGCGACGGCAGAACAGTCCGGGTCACCGTGGCGGGCGCGTCTGGCTTCGACTCGACGACAGGCTTGGCGGTGGCTAGCTGTTTCTTGACGGCGGAAACCGACTTGGCGTGATGGGCAGCGGGTAGGTTCGCGTTCGCTGTTTTCGGTGATGCGCCGTACTCGGTTCCATCCATTTCAACTGCCGTTGGAACGGAGCCGAACCAGAATTGCCGGTCCTTCATGACTACAACTCCGAGCGCCACTACCAGGATGAAGAGTGCGAGCAGCAGCCTGCGGTGTTGCCTGTCCTCGTATGAGGATCGACCCTGGGCGGGTCTTGCGGTCGGTTTTTGTTGCCGTTCCAGCATTTCTAGGGGACCTGGAAGTTTCCTAACGACTTCAATATATTGCTTCGGCTGGGCCGCGACGGCAATGGCACGGGGAGGGTGCTTGGTGGCACGACCGGGCCATGCCGGAAAAAGCGTTGTTGACGGGAAGACTCCCGTTAGCTGGCTGAATTCGACACTTCGCTGCTAATCCCAGCGCTTTGTTTAGCTTACGTTGACCATTGGGGTACTTTCCGGTAGTTTATTGGTATCGCCACAATGGGATTCGTGTACCCTGAAGGCAGGGATTTTGTGGCGATTCTGTACTTCGACATGCATCTAAACCGCTAAACAAGTGGGGTGCGATGGCTGGAACTCTAGCGAAGAATGATGGGAAGACCTTACTTTTGCTCAAGCCTCGCGGCTTTTGCGCTGGCGTGGTGCGGGCGATCGACGTGGTCCGGATTGCGCTGGAGGCGTTTGGGCCGCCGATTTATGTGCGCAAGGAGATCGTCCACAACAGCTTTGTAGTCGAGGAACTGCGCGGCAAGGGCGCGATTTTTGTCGACAGCGAGGACGAAGTGCCCAATGGCGAGCGCATTATTTATAGCGCGCACGGAGTTTCGCCTGAAGTCCGCGAACACAGCGAACGGCGCGGGTTGCGGGTAATTGATGCGACTTGTCCGCTGGTCACCAAGGTGCACGTGGAAGCGGTGAAGTTTGCCAAGGAAGGATATTCACTCATTCTGATTGGGCATAAAGATCACGATGAGGTGATTGGGACGCTGGGTGAGGCTCCGCTGGTGACGCAGGTGGTGGGGTCGCCGGAGCAGGTGGCGTCATTGAGCGTGCCCGACCCGGAGCGCGTGGCTTATCTGACGCAAACCACGCTCAGTCTGGATGAGACCAAGGACATTATTGCGGCGCTGAAGAAGAAGTTTCCCGCGATCAAGGGGCCGGCGGCGCAGGATATTTGCTATGCCACGGAAAACCGGCAGGTTGCGGTGAAGCAGGTCGCGTCCGAGGCCGATCTGCTGCTGGTTGTGGGATCGGAGAACAGTTCGAACTCCAACCGGCTGGTCGAAGTGGCGCGCAACCTGGGCACGAATGCGTATCTGATTGATAGCTGCAACGACATTGAAGCGGAATGGTTGAAGGGTGTGAAGACGATCGCGCTGACCGCTGGGGCATCGGCGCCTGAGCACCTGGTAGAAGAGACGGTCGAGTTTCTGCGGCATAAGGGATTCGGCAACATGGAGGAACTGGAAGTGATGCCGGAGAACGTGCGCTTCGGGCTGCCGCCGGAGATTGTTGAGGCGATTGCAGCGGCCCCGGCCGTGGGCGGAGATTAATTTCGACGGCCAGAATTTTGAGCAGGTGAAATTGAATGGATAACCACTCCCCCGAACCTAACCGAGTTTCCGCATCGGCATCCATCGGTTCGAACCCACAGCTTCGCTTCGGAAAAATTGAAGGATTGGGCAGCCGCGTGAGCGCGGCGGTTGCGGCGGCGAAGAAGTTTCTTTTCTCGCAGCAGCATGAGGAAGGCTATTGGTGCGGAGAGCTCGAGGCCGATACCACGCTCGAGTCGGATTATATTCTGCTGCACACGCTGCTCGGGACGGGGAACCCGGAGCGGTTCCGGAAGGCGGCGAACTGGATTCTGCGCCACCAGAATGAAGATGGTGGATGGAGCATTTATGCCGCCGGGCCGTCGAACATCAGCGCGTCGGTGAAGGCTTACTTCGGGCTGAAGCTGGCGGGGTTTACGGCCGATCATCAGGCGATGACTCGCGCCCGCAAAAAGATTCTGGAGATGGGCGGCGTCACCGAAGTTAATACATTCACCAAGATCTATCTTTGTTTTTTCGGGCAGTATGACTACGACGCGGTTCCGGCTATTCCGCCGGAGATTGTGCTGTTTCCCAACTGGTTCTGGTTCAACATTTACGAAATTTCATCGTGGTCGCGCGCCATCCTGGTGCCGCTGTCGATCTGCTACGCCAAGAAGCCGTTCAAGAAAATTCCGCGCGAAATGGGTGTGGAAGAATTGTTTGTGGGCGGCATGCAGAAGTCGCGCATGCATTTGCAGTGGGCGAAGAAGCTGGTTTCGTGGCGGAACTTTTTTTTGGTGCTCGACCGCGTTACGCACTGGTTTGAGCGGGTGCATGTTCGGCCGCTGCGGTCCATTGCCCTCAAAAGCGCGGAGCGGTGGATGCTCGCGCGCTTCGAGATGAGCGACGGGCTGGGCGCGATTTATCCCTCGATGATGAACGCGATCATTGCGCTGCGCTGCCTGGGATATTCGCTGGACGATCCGCAGGTGATTCGCGCGCTCGATGAATTTGAGAAGTTGGGGATTGAAGAGGAAGACACGTTCCGCATGCAGCCCTGCATGTCGCCGGTGTGGGACACGGCGTATGCCATGTTTGCGCTGGGCGAGGCGGGAGTTCCGGCGAACGATCCGCGGATGGTGAAGTGCGCCGACTGGATTCTGCAGAAACAAGTGCGCAATGTCGGCGACTGGAAAGTGAAAAACAAGAAGGGACAGCCGGGAGGGTGGTACTTCGAGTTTAACAATGAGTTTTATCCCGATGTCGATGATAGCGCGATGGTTTGCCTGGGGCTGAGCCGGGTGGAACATCCCAATGGACGCTACCAGCGCGAGTCGGTGCAGCGCGCCATTGACTGGATTTTTTCCATGCAGTGCAAGAACGGCGGATGGGCGTCGTTTGACAAAGACAACGACAAGATGGTGTTCGAGCATATCCCGTTTGCCGATCACAATGCCATGCTCGATCCGCCGACGGTCGACATTACGGGGCGCATTCTCGAGATGCTCGCGACTTACGGTTACGACAAGAATCATCCTGCGGTGAAACGGGCGATCACCTTTATTAGAGAAGAACAGGAGCCAGACGGAAGCTGGTTCGGGCGCTGGGGCGTGAACTACATTTACGGCACGGCGCTGGTGTTGCGCGGGCTCGAAGCGATTGGCATGGACCTGCACGAGCCTTGCGTGCAGCAGGGCGCGGAATGGCTGCGCATGGTGCAGAATGCCGATGGCGGTTGGGGCGAGACCGTGGGGTCGTATGATGATCCGAACTTGCGCGGAGTGGGTGAGAGCACGCCTTCGCAAACTGCATGGGCAATTCTGGGATTGCTTGCGGCCAATGACATTCGCAGCGATTCCGTGGCGCGCGGCATTGCCTACCTGCTGCGCACGCAGAAAAAAGATGGATCGTGGGATGAGCCGTTTTTTACTGGCACCGGATTCCCGCGCGTGTTTTATTTGAAGTATCACCTCTACCGGGAATATTTCCCGCTGCTCGCGCTGACGACGTATGGGAAGGTGATGGAGAAGGCAGAGCGTTAACTATCTGCGAGAACGCTTGCGAGGTGCGAGTGGAGGCTTGCCAAGCGGAGTCTTCCCGCCACCCAAATACCACACACAGGCTTCCCCGTGTGCTATCGCGAGGACCGAGTTTTTCTTCCAATCAGAAAAAAACTCTCTGACGTCTTTCTGCTCAAAAAGATGCTCCAATGTGGCGGTGATGATGCAAGTGCGTATGCTCTCATCACCCTCTGAATAAACACGGCCTAACCAATCCTTGAGTTCCTTCACGAGTTCTCGCGGTACGCGCAAATCTCTCCAAAGACCGGCAAAGACATTCACTAAAGTACCATCAGCCGAATATCTGGAATCCGCCCATTTGCCTTTTGGGTCTTCCTTCAGGCATCGCCCGTAATAATGCGTGACAAAGCCCTTATATTCTTCTGGAGGCAACGGCGGTTCGATGCGAAACCGAGCGTCGTGGATGAGTGCACTAGTGAAACCCAGAACCTCAAGGTCGTCGCTCTTGAACCAATGGCGCACATCACTAAGGCACACAGTGTCGGTTTTCGGCGTCCACTCGGCATTCTCAGGAGCTATCCACAGTCTGTTGATTATTTCTTGCAGCGTGTCGCTCATCCGCTGATTCTACAAGCCTACCGGTTCTACCCCGGAGCATCGACTGCTTTCAGTGCATGACTGACGTAATCAGGCCCATTTCGCTCAAGACCCCACGCCGCAGCCGAGGGGTGTGCCGCTTGCCGTCCATTCCTCCGACCCCACAGTTGCCCGAACTGTTTATACTGATGGCAATGCAGTTCGAGTGGGATCTGCGCAAAGAAGTCTCGAACCAGCGTAAGCATGGCGTTGGGTTTCGGGAGGCCGCAACGGTCTTCGGTGATCCTCTCGGCGACGACTTTTCCAGATCGCGATCATTCAGGACTCGAAGAGCGTTTTCTTACCATTGGAGAGTCGGCAAGTGGACGAGTGCTAGTTGTGGCCCACAGCGAGAGGGGCGACAATATTCGGATCATCAGTGCGCGGCAGGTCACGCGCCGCGAGAGGAAATTCTATGAAGAAAGCCGTTAGGCAGCGAAACCAGGATGAGATGAAGTCTGAGTACGATTTCGCCTCCATGAAAGGAGGAGTCCGAGGCAAACATTACCGGGAATATCGAAATGGGACGAACGTGGTTGTACTCCAGCCTGACGTGGCCGAGGCGTTTCCGACGGAAGATGCAGTACACGAGGCCTTACGGGGAATACTCACTACGACGCGTGCCGTGCGCCGTACCGGGGGACTGCCTGATCGTGCTGTGGGGGCGACTCCGAGCGAATCCAAACCCGCCCGTCGCAAATAATCGTTCGTACCTCGACTCTTCGTCTGCGAGAACCGTCTCAATTTAAGATGCGAACGCCAACATGAAAGCTTTCGTCACTGGCGCTACCGGATTTCTCGGATCTCATGTCGCCCGCGCTCTTGCCGATCAGGGCGCGGAGTTGCGGCTGCTGGTGCGGCCAACGAGCAATCTGCGGAATCTGGAGGCTGCTTTCGTCGGGCACCAAGGCTGAGACCGCAACCGGCGATCTGCGCGATCCCGCTTCCCTCGAAAAAGCTATGTCGGGATGCGACACTGTGTTTCATGTGGCGGCCGACTACCGGCTCTGGGTGCGGGATCCGGAGGAGATGTTCCGGTCGAATGTCGAGGGGACGCGGGCGATTCTGGAAGCGGCGCGGAAGAATGGCGTGCGGCGCGTGGTGTATACGTCGAGCGTGGCGACCGTGGGATTCACGAGCAACGGAAATCCTCTCGGACAACCTACGCAGCCCGCGGACGAAGATTCTCCAGTTTCGTTGGCCGATATGATCGGGCCTTACAAGCGGTCGAAGTTCATGGCGGAGCAAGTCGCGCTCGAGGCGGGGCGTAGCGGGATGCATGTGGTGACGGTGAATCCGACGACGCCGGTGGGCGAGCAGGATGTGAAGCCGACTCCGACCGGGCGTATCGTCGTGGATTTCCTTAAGCGCAAGTTTCCCGCCTATGTGGAAACGGGATTGAACCTGGTCGATGTGCGGGAATGCGCGCGGGGTCACATCGCGGCTTTAGAAAAAGGGAAGTCGGGCGAGCGGTATATTCTGGGCGGAGAGAATCTTACGTTGAAGCAACTTCTGGACATGCTCGGAAAGATTTCGGGGCTGCCTTCGCCGACGGTGAAGCTGCCTTACTTTTTTGCGTTCGCCGCGGGAGTGGTCGACGAAACGATCACCGGGCGCTTGTTGCAGCCGCGAGCCGCGGGCAACGATCGACACAGTGCGCATGGGGAAGAAAAAAATGTTCGCCAGTTCCGGCAAAGCGGAGAGGGAACTGGGGTGGAAGATTGTGCCCGTGGAAAGCGCGTTGCGGCGGGCGGTAGAGTGGTTCGGAATAACGGATATGTCTAAGGTCGCAATTGTGGCCGCGCTGGAGCGCGAGGTGCGTTCGCTGGTTAAAGACTGGCGCGCTCAGCGAGCAGGAAGCCGGCGGCCGGCGGTTTCGATTCTTTGAGAAGGACGAAGTGGTTCTGGTTTGCGGCGGGATCGGAGCGGAAGCGGCGCGGCGTGCGGCGGAGGCGGTGATCGCGCTCTATCAGCCCAAGGTTGTGTGTTCGGTGGGATTTGCCGGTGCGCTGGATCCTGGCGCTGCGAGTCGGCGACATTATTCAGCCGCATGCGGGTGATCAATGCGGGCGACGGCAGCAGCGTTCAGCTCAATCGTGGTCAGGGCGTGCTGGTCAGTTTCGGATCCGTCGCGAGCGCCGGCGCAGAAGGCGAAGCTGCGGGATTCGTTTGGCGCGCAGGCGGTTGACATGGAAGCGGCCGCCGTGGCGCGGGCGGCGGAAGCCGAGGCGTCGGATTCGCGGCGCTGAAAGTGATTTCGGACGAATTTGATTTCAGTTTTCCGGCGATGGAGCAGTTTGTCGATCCGAGCGGACGTTTTCTCGAAGGTCGATTCGCATGGTTCGCTGTGGTGCGGCCTTGGCTGTGGGCGCGGGTTCTGCGGCTGGCGCGGAACAGCGGTCAGGCTTCTCGCGCACTGTGCGAGTGGCTGCGGGAAATGGATACCGCTGCGATGGGCAATTCTTCCAGCGCTGAGTCGCTGGAGGCGGCGAACCGCCGATGATGCGGGCGATCAAACGAGCGATGACGCGAGCCGTACTCGCGATTCTGGCGTGGGCCGTCATGGCTGCGCTGCTGCTCGCCCAAAGTCCTCACCCCACGATTTACGCCGAGAGCTTTCGGCAAGGCTCGATTCACATTACCGAAGAGACGTTCGATGCCAAGCTCGACGCCCGACAACGCGACTTACCGCGAGCGCATTAAAGATCTCGGCGGGCAACGATCGTTATGAGATGACGATCACCCCGCTGGTGATCGAGGGCGGCAACCAGATTACTTCGTGGCGCGTGGCGCTCAAGGATTTGCACCACGACATCTACAGCAACATTCTGCTGGCTGACCAGAGGCCTTCGGCTGACCCCAGGAACAATTTGTGGTGGCTGAACCCGAACCGGTTCAGTGCGGTGCCGATTCGCACGCGGCGGATTATGAAGGTTGACGGATTTTATGTGGCGATTCAGGTGAAGGACCTGCATTTCACGCCGCTGGATTCGCCGTATCTGGATTCGATGACCGTGCAGTTTGCCTTCAGCAATCGCGATCCTCGTGCGAGTAAATAGACGCGCAAGTGAGCGATTATCAGCAGCCAAATTTTCATTGGCAGATCAGGTACGTGCGCAAAAGTGCGCCGCTCGGTTCATCTATAATTAAGGCAGGCGTTCTCCTAAACACGATGCATCTCTTCCCCTTGCTGGCAGTGTTCGTCGGCGGCGAAATCGTCGACATGCTCTCAACACTGGCGCGGTGGCCAAGCTGGTTCTGGTGGCGCTGCTGGCGTTCAGCCTCGTTTCCTGGTCGATCATCCTGACAAAGTGGAGCCTGCTGCGGCGGGCGCGGACGCAGAGCGGGCGCTTCGTGCGCGCGTTTCGCAAGGCGCAGCGGCTGCAGGATATTGCCGCCGTGGCGGAGCAGTTTAAGCCGAGCCCGCTGGTTGGAGTCTTCGAAGGCGGGTATGAAGAGTACAAGCGGCAGGCCGTGACCTCGGGAACGATTCGCAATCTGCTGTCGATCCAGCGCGGGATGCAGATTGGGGCGTCGGAGGAAATCACGCGGCTGGAGCGGAATATGCCGTGGCTGGCGATTACGGCGGCGGTGACGCCGTTTGTGGGGCTGTTTGGCACGGTGTGGGGCATTATTGATGCGTTTCAGGGCTTGGGCACGGCTGGCGCGGCAACGCTGCGCGCGGTTGCTCCCGGCATTTCGGAAGCTCTGATCACAACGGCTGCTGGGCTGGCGGCGGCGATTCCCGCAGTGATTGCCTATAACCTGATTGGCGCGTCGATCCGCGAATTTGCCGCGCGCAGCGACGATTTTGCGCTCGAAGTACTCAACGCGGTCGAGAACAGTCAGGCAGCGGCTCAAGTTTCTGCAGAGGTGAGGCGCTGATGGCGTTCACTGCTTCGAACGGGCGCACGCAGACGGCGATGGCGGATATCAACATCACGCCTTTGGTGGATGTGGTGCTGGTGTTGCTGATTATTTTTATGGTGACGGCGCCGGTGCTGCAGTCGGGAATCGACGTCAGCGTGCCGAAGACGAAGACGGTGCGCGAGATCACGCAGGAGCGAGCTGGTCATCACGATCAATAAAGATCAGCGCGTCTTTTTGGGTAATGACGCCATCAACATTAATGAGATTGGAAGCAAGCTGCGGCAGAAGATTCGCGATCCGCGCAATCAGTCTATTTTTGTGCGCGCCGATGAAAATGTTCCCTTCGGCGCGTTTGCTACTGTGATGGACGCCGTGAAATCTGCGGGCATAACCAACGTCAGCATTGTGACGCAACCTCTCGTGCAAAATGGCAGCAAGCGCTGATATCTATTTCGAGCATGACCGCTGGGGCCGCGCGCTGGCGTGGTCGCTGGGATTGCATGTGGGAATCATCGCGTTTGTGGGGATCTTGTCAGTGGTTCTTTCCGCACGAACCGGCGGCACCTGGGGCGCGGGCGGGGGTGGAGACGCGATTGGCGCGACGCTGGTGAGCACCGTTCCGCTGCCGGTGCCTCCTTCGCAAACGCAGAATGTGCTGGCGAACGAATCGAAGGGGATCACTCAGTCGCAACCCAAGATCGAAGAGAAGGCGCCGGACGCGATTGAGATTCAGGGCAAGAACACGAAAATAAAACCGAAAAAGAAGCAGGAGACGGTTACCCAGGAAAAGGCGCAGCCCGCGCCGGAAGAAGAGAGCAATCAGGTTGCGTTTGGCGAAGGCGGGCCGGTCAGCGGGCCTTACGGAGCGTTCAGCGCGGCTGGCGCAAAGGGCGGGTTTGGAATCACCGGAGGCGGTGGGGATTTTGGCACGAAGTATGCGTGGTATGTGCACGTGATTCAGCAGAAAGTTTCCGATAACTGGTTGAAGTACGAGGTTGATCCGCGAATCACAAGCGCGCAGCGCGTCTACATTACGTTCGACATTGCGCGCGACGGGCATCCGGCGAATGTGCAGGTCGAGCAGTCGAGTGGTGTGCCGTCGCTCGATATTTCGGCGGTGCGGGCGCTGCAGCGCATTGATACTTTCGGTCCGTTGCCACAGGATTATTCCGGCGGCAAAATTACGGTGGAATACTGGTTCGATTACAAGAAGTGAGTCTTTTACCCAATATCGACTAGAACTTTTCGAAGCGGCGCGATGGCACGAAAGTAATCAATGCTGACACCCATGCGAGAGGAACAATCCTTGCAAAGAAATTCATATCGGGATACGATATTATCGTACAGCGTACCTTTCTCACCTACACGGATGCACGACAGCGCTAGACAAATTTCCCGGCGATGGCCCCGCGGCTTCCGCGGCCCGGTCATCGCGCTGGCCTTGGCTACTTTCTGCCTTTTCTCCTCCGCGCTTTCAGCGCAGGATTGGGTCAAGACCGGCACCAGCCTTGGAGTGGAGAAGGTGCGGCTGGCCGTCCCGGACTTTAAGCCTGCAACTAACGATCCCCAGAATGGCGCCCTGCTCGCCACTTTCAATAACACACTGTGGAATGACCTCGATGTCTCCGGCGTCGTCGAGCTAGTTTCGAAGAGCTTCTATCCCTTGCAGGTTCCGGGGCAGCCGCCGGAGGTTAATTTCCTGGCGTGGAATGTGCCTCCGCCGAATGCCGCCATGCTGGCGTTTGGCAACCTCGGCGTCGCCGCGGGAAAGCTCACCGTGCAGGGTTGGCTCTACGACGTAAAGAATACGCAGTCGCCGCAGGTTCTGGGCAAGCAATATCAAGATACGGCCAGCGATGCCTCGGCCCGGCTGATGGCCCACAAGTTCGCCGACGAAATTATTTTTCGGCTGGGCGGCGGCATTACCGGGATCGCCGAGACGCAGATTTATTTTGTCAGCGACCGGACCGGGCACAAAGAAATTTGGGCGATGGATTACGACGGCTCGAACCAGCGACAGATCACCCATCTGGGCTCGATTTCGCTGGCGCCCCGGGTTTCGCCGGACGGATCGCGAGTCGCTTTCAGTAGTTTGACCAAAACCGGGTGGGAGATCATGATGTTCTCGCTCGACCTGAACCGGACTGTCGGTTTTCCCCACATGGGTGGAACAAATCTGTCGCCGGCCTGGTCGGGGGACGGGTTCGAAACTGGCATTTTCGTCGTCCCGGGCGGGCACACCAGAAATATATGTTTCCGATGCCTCCGGCGGGAATCTACATCGTATGACGACCGCGAAAGGCCCCGATGTTTCTCCGGTATGGAATCGGAAGACCAACGCGCAGATTGCCTTCGTCAGCGGGCGCACAGGATTGCCGCAGATTTATACCATGGAAGCCGACGGCACCAATCAGCAGCGCATGACCGATCAGGGATATGCGGTATCGCCGAACTGGGCGCCCAACGGGCAGTTTCTGTCGTTTGCCTGGGTGCGCAAGTACGGCCCCGGAGAGCCGGGCGCGTCGGATCTTTACCTGATGGATATCGCCAGCAAGCAGTGGGTGCAGCTCACGCATGATGGCGGACGGAACGATTTTCCTTCGTGGTCGCCGGATGGACGGCATATTGTTTTTCAGTCCAGCCGGTCGGGCAAGGAAGAAATCTGGACCATGCTGGCTGATGGCACGAAAGTCCAGCAACTGACTTTTACAGGTCGCAACACCCAACCCAATTGGAGTTGGAAATAGTAAATACGCTTCGTCTGATCCTGGAGGTAAGCTTCTAGGGTCGCAGGAGGAAATAAAGTGAAGCAACAAAGTATTAAGTGGTCTCTACTCATCGTTGCCCTCGGAGCTGTACTGACGCTTGGCGCTTGCGGAAAGAAAGCGACTCCGCCTCCGCCCCCACCCCCGCCGGCCCCGCCGGCGCCAACCGCTTCCATCTCGGTGAGTCCGAACTCGATTCAGCCTGGACAATCGGCGACTCTGACCTGGCAGACCAGCAATGCGACCGACGTATCGATTGACGGCATCGGAGCCGTCCAGCCGAACGGTTCGCAGAGCGTGTCTCCGACGGCTTCGACGACTTATCATCTGACGGCTAAGGGAACGGGCGGCTCGCAGGAAGCGACCGCGCAGCTCACGGTGACGCAACCCGCTCCGCCACCACCGCCTCCGGCTCCGACGGTTACGGACGAAGACTTGTTCGGCCAGAACATCAAAGACGTCTACTTCGACTACGACAAGTCTGACATTCGCGGCGACCAGCAGTCGTCGATCCAGGCCGACGTGGCGTTCCTCAATCAGCATGCCAATATTAATCTCACGATTGAAGGACACTGCGACGAGCGCGGTTCGACCGACTACAACCTGGCCTTGGGCGACAAGCGCGCCAGCGCGGTGAAAGACGCGCTGACTTCGGCCGGCGTCAACGCCAGCCGGATCAAGACCATCAGCTACGGTAAAGAAAAACCCTTCTGCACAGAAAGCAACGAAGCTTGCTGGCAGCAGAATCGCCGTGGCCATCTCGTCTATCAGAAATAAAGGTGAAGCTTGAGCGGGGGACGCTGGCAGCGTCCCCCGTTTCATCTTGCATGGACGAGCGCAGCGGTGTGCGCTTTCGAACCTTGGGTCGAGTATGCCCGCCCGAATGCGACCTCGCTGGAAATTGGTTGCCTGCCCATTGCGTATTCCGGTTCCGGGGCAGTCCTTTCTGTGTGGAATCCTCCCAGCCTGTGGGACAATCAGAGCATCTAATTCAATCGTCAGGTTCAATCGCCAAGGTTCAGGGAATCCTTTATGAAACCACATCGAATTTCCGTGTTTCTTCTATTGCTGTTGGTGCTCTCGCTCGGGCTCGGTCCTGTCTCCGGAGCGAATAAAGACATGGTGCAGTTGCAGACACAGGTGCAGCAACTGCAAGAGCAAATGACGGCCATGCAGCGCAGCTTCGACGAGCGCATGGGCGTGATGAATAATCTGGTGCAGCAAGATACCGCGGCATCCAATAAGTTGGTCGCGGCGATGACTGAGCTGCAGACGACTTTGTCGAAGCAGCAGGGGGACGCGGGGTCGAAGACCGAGCAGCTCTCGGGACAGATTCAATCGCTCAACGACACTCTGGATGAATTGAAGGCACGCCTGGCCAAGGTCAGCAAGCAACTGGAAGACATGCAGGCGACGCAGCAGAGTCAGGCGGCGACGCAGGCTACGCAGCAGGCGCAGCAGCAGGCGATGGCTTCGGCGCCACCTCCGGACGTGCTGTATAACAACGGCGTGCGCGATTACAACGGCGCGAATAACGACCTGGCCACGCAGGAATTTTCCGACTACATCAAGTTCTATCCCAACACTGATCTGGCGGGAAATGCGTATTTCTATCTCGGCGAAATTCAGTTCCGCCAGGGAAAGTACCAGGCGGCGGCACAGAGCTACGACCAGGTGTTGCAGAATTTTCCCAGCGGGAACAAGGCCGCGTCGGCGCAGTTGAAGAAGGGTTTCGCGCTGATCGAACTCGGCAAGCAGGATGACGGGGTCAGCGAGTTGCGGCATGTGATCCAGCGTTATCCGCATGCTCCGGAGGCGCTGCAAGCGCGGGATCGGTTGCGCAAGCTGGGAGTTGCGACTACGGGAAAGTAGTTCTGCAATGGCAGAAGGAAGCTTGCGGTCCCGGCGTAAACTGATCTTGCTGGAAATCATGAGGTGTAATCGTGCATAAGACGGACGATCAGGATGCAGCGAAAGGCGCCACCGAAGCTGAGGATCACAAGGAACCGGGGAATATCGGGCTGCAGGATCAGCTTGGACATCGGGATCAAGACCCCATGTTGAAGGACGCGGATTCGGATTTTCCTGAGCCGGGGGAGAGCCCTGAGCACAGCGGCGAACCGAGACGGAAAACCGCGTAGATCGAGATCGCGCTCGCTAGGAGAACCAAAAACAGCAGATCCCCCGAGTGCGGAGATCGCCGCGCATCTCGGCAAGGCCGCCCACCAGCCCACAAACGCTCGATACAATTTTGAACGGTGTCTGGAAGCTAGATGGCTGCTAGAGTTCTCATGATTGTGAGTGCGAGCATTGTCTTTACGCTCGGAGTCACCCACCTCCTCTATACGTTCCGGGGGCCAATGCTCACGCCTCGCGACCCTGGGCTGCAAATCAGCATGAGGCAGATTTCGCCCGTCATCACGAAAGAGACGACAATGTGGCGCTGCTGGGTGGGGTTCAATGCCACCCACAGCATGGGACTGATTTTATTTGGTCTGGTTTTCGGTTTTCTGGCCGTGTCCCACAGTGAACTCCTCTTTGAATCACCTTTCCTGCTCGTTGTCGGCCTGGTAATGCTTGCTGGTTTGGTTGTGCTGTGCAAGATGTATTTTTTCCGCGCGCCGTTGGCAGGCATCAGCGCTGCTTTGGCATGCTATGTCGCGAGCATTGCCTTATCACGAGCCTGACTCACGACCTGGTCAAGGTCTGGTCATCGGCGGACGGGGCGTTCCGCCGCTCCGCTAGCGCAGTTCTTCCATGCACGCGTCGAGCACTTCTTTTGGTGGACGCGTCATGGAATCGGGCAGCGTGGCTAATGGCTGATCGACAACGTTCAGCATGTCGATGAAGTTCGGGGCTTCCGGATTTACGTAGAACACTCCGGTCAGCACCTCGCCCTTGTCGTGGGCTTCGGTGAGGCGGGTGATGGCGTGGATCTTATTGGTCGGGTCGTAGTCTTCTTCCAGTTTGCGCAGGTGCAGGCGCGAGCCGTCGTGCATCGTCACTTCGACGGTTGTGCCGGGATCGTATTCCACGTCGATGTCTTCGAAGTGGGGAACGAAGCTGACGTCCTGCAAAGTCTCTTCGTGCTCTTTCACATATTTATAGGACTTGGTCGATCCCTCGTGATCGTTGAACGTGACGCAGGGTGAAACCACGTCGAGCATGACCGTGCCTTTGTGGGCGATCGCGGCTTTGAGCATGGCGCTGAGTTGTTTCTTGTCGCCGGAGAACGAGCGGCCGACGAGCGTGGCGCCGAGTTGAATGGCGAGGGCGCAGGTGTCAATGGGCGGAAGGTCGTTCAGGACTCCGGATTTTAGTTTTGAGCCGAGGTCGGCCGTGGCCGAGAACTGGCCCTTGGTGAGGCCGTAGACGCCGTTGTCTTCGATGATGTAAATGATCGGCAGATTGCGCCGCATGAGGTGAATGAACTGGCCGACGCCGATGGACGCGGTGTCGCCGTCGCCGCTGACGCCAATGCAGATGAGCTTGTGATTCGCCAGCAGGGCACCGGTCGCGACCGAGGGCATGCGGCCGTGCACGGCGTTGAAGCTGTGCGAGCGGTTCATGAAGTAGGCGGGAGTTTTCGACGAGCAGCCGATGCCGCTGGGCTTGATCAGGAACTCTGGCTGCACGCCCATCTCATACATCGATTCGATGATGCGCTCGGAAATGGCGTTGTGGCCGCAGCCCGCGCACAGCGTGGTCTTGCCGCCTTTGTAGTCCATGACGGTGAGGCCGATGCGGTTGGTCTTTGGTCCTGGTGCGGCGGTTCCGGGTTCGACGGTTGTGGTGCCCATTGCTTGCTCCTCAGGGGCTAAAGCCCTTTTCTTTGTCGCCTAAACGCGGCCCTGAAGGGCCGCTCTTCCACGGTGCTTATACACGGCATTCGCGGGCCGCTCATCTAATGCTTACTTACCCTCCATCGAGGTCAGTTCGTCGGTGATGGAGCGCGCGTCGAGCGGCAGGCCGGTGATGTGGGCGATGCTGCGCAGGCGCGTGGTCAGCTCGGGCTTGAGGTCGAGCTTGAGCAGGGTGAGCATTTGGGCGTCGCGGTTCTGCTCGACGAGATAAATGCGGTCGTGCTGCTCGACGAACTCATGCACTTCGCGGCTGAAGGGATATCCCCGGAGCCGCAGGTAGTCGCTCTCGACGGCGTACTCGTCGCGCAATTGGTCGCGGCTTTCGGTGATGCCCCAATGCGAAGTTCCGTAGCCGATGATGCCAATTGTCGCGTTCTTTCCTTTGGTGATCTCCGGGCGGGGAACAAACGAACGCGCGGTTTCGAATTTGCGGTTCAGGCGCTCCATGTTGTTTTCGAAATCGTCGGCGCGCTCGCTGTATTGGGCTTTTTCGTTGTGGCCGCTGCCGCGCGAAAAATAGGCCGCCGCGGGATGAACGGTTCCGGGCAGCGTGCGGTAGCCGACGCCGTCTCCGTCAACGTCTTTGTAGCGGGCGAATCCGCCGAGCCGGTCGAGATCTTCCTTGCTCAGCACCTTGCCGCGATTAATCGGCGTGGTGGGATATTCGAAGGGATCGGCCATCCAGTTATTCATGCCGAGATCGAGATCGGACATGACGAAGACGAGAGTCTGAAATTGCTCGGCCAGGTTGAACGCTTCGGGCGCCATGCTGAAACATTCGGTGACGGAGCAGGGAAACAGCATGATGTTCTTGGTGTCGCCGTGCGAGAGGAATGCCGTTGAAAGAATATCGCCCTGGGATGTGCGCGTCGGCAGGCCGGTGGACGGGCCGACACGCTGGATGTCCCAGATGACACCGGGGACTTCGACGTAGTAGGCGAGGCCGGCGAACTCTGACATCAGCGAGATGCCGGGGCCGGCGGTGGCCGTCATGCTGCGCGCGCCTGCCCAGCCGGCGCCGATGACCATGCCGATCGCGGCCAGTTCGTCTTCCGCCTGCACGATGGCAAAAGTCGCTTTGCCGTCGGGGCCGATGCGATATTCCTTCATGTAGTCGATCATCGTTTCGACCAGCGATGAGGAAGGCGTGATCGGGTACCAGGTGACGACGGTGCATCCGGCGAACATGCAGCCGAGAGCGGCGGCGGAGTTGCCGTCGATAATGATCTTGCCCGCGGTCGCGTTCATGCGCTGAATGTAAAACGCGCCGCGCTTTTGCAGGTTGGCCTTCGCATAATCGAAACCGGCCTGGGCTGCGGCCAGGTTCAGAGTCGGCGGCCTTCACTTTTTTCGCGAACTGTTTGCGGATCGCCTTTTCGACCTCACCCATTTCGATGGTCAGGAGGCTGGCGACCACGCCCACGTAAACCATATTCTTGACCAGCTTGCGCAGCTTGGCTTCGGGGCAGACGGCGGCGACCAGCTTGTCGTAGGGAACTGCGTAAAAAACGACATCGTCGCGCAACTTGTCGAGCTTCAGCGGTTCGTCATACAGCACCGACGCGCCGGCGGCCAGAGACATCGTGTCTTCGACAGCGGTCTCAGGATTCATCGCCACCAGGAAATCGATTTCCTTTTTGCGGGCGATGTATCCGTTCTTGTTGGCGCGGATCGTGTACCAGGTCGGAAGGCCGGCAATGTTCGAGGGGAACATGTTTTTGCCGGAGACCGGGACCCCCATCTGAAAAATGCTGCGCAGCAGCACCGTGTTTGAACTCTGCGAGCCCGAACCATTGACCG
>CAVTKB010000006.1:0-122051 GCA_963735205.1 uncultured Acidobacteriota bacterium | reverse complement strand
ATGTCCTGCTGCTCGACGGTTGGTCTTGCTGGCGCGGGCGCTGGTCGATGCTCCGCGAAATATGACCGACGAAATGTTGAAGGCCATGACGACGAACGACGGTGTGGTGCAGGTGAACTTCTTCAGTGGCTTTGTGGACGAAGACTACCGCAAAGCGAATCTGGCGCAGGCCAAGGCCGAGGCCGCCGCCGTGCAGCAGTATGTGGATCAAATGAAAGCTGAGGGCAAGCCCGTTAATTACGTCGACGAAGATCGCATTGAGCGCGAGTGGATGGCGAAGATTCCGCGGCCCCCGCTGAAGTCGCTGATCGACCATATCGACCACATCGCCAAGGTTGCAGGAATCGATCACGTCGGACTAGGCTCTGACTTTGACGGCGTGAGCGGGGCGACGCCGCAGGGCATCGACTCAGCTGCGGATCTGCCGAAGATCACGCAAGCGCTGCTCGACCGCGGCTATGGCTCGGACGACATCAAGAAAATTCTAGGTGGAAACCTGATGCGTGTATTTCGCGAAGTGGAAGGCGTAAGCCACGAGCTGCAGGCGCAGAAGACAGCCGCTGCGAAGTAAGCCCGGCGCGCTTTGCTTCCTTCGTGCTTGAGAAGCGATGGCTGTGGCTGTCGTACGATGCAGCGTTCGCAAAACCACCTTACGGGCAACATTTGCGTTCAGCGAGGATAATCCATGCACAAAACGTTCGAATCTTAATGACAGTGATGGCGGCCTCGGCCGCCTGGACACAGACGGGTTCGAGCCCCAGCACGGCCGCCGCCAAACCGTCAACCGCCGCAAAACCGGTGGTCCACATGGCGACCACACCGACTGCGATCATCAACACCACCGCAGGCAAGCTGACCTGCACTCTGTTCCCCGACAAAGCGCCGATTGGCGTCGCGAATTTCATTGGCTTGGCGAACGGCACCAAGGATTGGAAAAGTCCCGTTAGCGGCGCCACCAAACACGGCGTGCCTCTCTACGACGGGACGATTTTCCATCGCGTGATCCCGGGCTTCATGATTCAGGGCGGCGATCCGGCGGGCACGGGATCGGGCGCCGACCCGGTCAAGCAGTTTAAAAACGAAGTCTCACCAGATTTGCTATTCGACCGGCCGGGCCGCTTGGCCTACGCCAACGCAGGACGCGACACCAATGGCTCTCAATTTTTTGTTACCGAAACCGGATTCACAGGATCGCAGGCGGCGATGCTAAACGGCAACTACACAATCTTTGGCCAGTGCGACGAAGCCAGCGTCGCTTTGGTGAAGCTGATCGCCGGCATGGACCGGGATGCGAACGACAAGCCCTTTCGACCGGTGAAGATCATCCACATCACGATTATGCGCAGCAGTGGAACCGGGACCGGCGCCAAGCCAGCGGGAACCACGGTGAAGAAACCGGCTACGGCCACACCGAAGCCACCGGCAAATTCCAATTGAGTTGACGGCCGCGCCTTGAACGGCACCGACGCGGGCGTTTGGAACATTCTTCGTTATGACCAAGGGCACTTTCTTACTGACCCTCGCGCTAATCGCAGCCTCGCCGGCCGCAACTGCGCAAGCGTCCCAGATCTCGCCGGCCCCGCCTCCGGCTTCTCAAACCGCTCAGCAGCCGCCAGCGGCTCCCTCACCAAACCAGACGACTTCCGTGCTGCACGACGTTCCCTACGGCACGGTCAACGGCAATCCCCTGCTGCTGGATATTTACCAGCCGGGCGGAGGCTCCCCTGGCTTGCTCGCCGCCGTGATTCTGATTCACGGCGGAGGATGGACCAGCTTTGATAAGTCGACGATGCAAACCATGGGCATGTTTCTTGCCCGTTCGGGTTTCGTCGCGTTCTCGGTCGATTACCGGTTGTTCCATGAGAAAGAGAATCTCTGGCCATCGCAGCTTGACGATGTACAGCGCGCGGTCCGTTGGGTCCGCGCCAACGCCGCAAAATATAACGTCGATCCGAAACATGTGGGGGCGTTCGGCCACTCCGCGGGCGCGCAGCTAGCGGCCCTGCTTGGGATGGAAGACACGCGCGACAATTCTGATCCTGCCCTGGCCAAGTATTCAAGCAGAGTGCAAGCTGTGGTGGATGTGAGCGGTCCCACCGACTTCACAATCGAGCATGATCCCGATGGCACCGCTTTTCTGACCGCTTTTTTCGGCGGAGATTACACCCACGATGCGAAGGCTTGGCAGGACGCGTCGCCCGCCCTTCATGCGGCGAAGGACGTCGCGCCATTTCTGATCATTCAGGGTACGCAAGATGAAATGGTCCCGATGGCGCAAGCCCAGGAACTCACTGACAAACTCAAACAAGCCGGAGCTGCGGTAAAATTCGTCACCGTGGAAGACGCACATACTTTTCGAACGCCGGGAGCGCGCAGGCGACTCGCATTTGAGACGAAGGAGTTTTTTACGCAATACCTGCGGCCGGGCAGCGGCAAATAGCAGTCGCCGCTCGAGTCGCGACAGTTCCGGTTCCGGGCGAGCTGAGGTTGTTGCCGCCTGCTAAAATCAAAAGCCATCTACCAAAGGAGAAGACATATTCATGAGCCGCCCCGCGGGCACCTACGCCATTTTTGAAACCTCGGAAGGAAACATCGTCTGCCGTCTGTTTGAAAAAGATGCGCCCAAAACCGTCGCAAACTTCCTGGAACTCGCCGAAGGCAAGAAGGAGTGGAAGCATCCGAACACCGGCAAGAAGTCGAAAGACCGGCTTTACGACGGCACAATTTTTCACCGCGTGATTCCCGACTTCATGATCCAGGGCGGCGATCCGCAGGGCACGGGCATGGGTGGTCCCGGCTACCAGTTCGAGGACGAAACTAAGGGTTCGCCGCACAAATTCGACAAGCCCGGCAAGCTGGCCATGGCCAATGCGGGGCCGAACACCAACGGCTCGCAATTCTTCATAACCACCGTGCCGACGACCTGGCTCACCGGCAAGCACACGATTTTTGGCGAAGTCGTCGAGGGGCAAGACATCGCGGTAAAGATCACCGGAGTTCCGCAGAACCGTCAGAACAAACCGAACAAGGATGTAGTGCTGAAGAAGGTGACGATCGAGAAGGTGTGATGTGCATCAGCGAATGGACAGTGGTAAGTCTCTCCTATCACTCCGCAATTGCTGTCTGGTCGGCTCGTTTCTTCTAGCCGGGTTCTCGAGCTTGGGGCAGGCCTCGCCCGATCCCTGGCTGATTCTCGTGAGTGGTGAGAAGGGAGCCATCAACGCCCACACGACGCGACAGGACTTGGTCCGCATATATGGGGCGTCGAATGTTGTCGACAAAGATGTGGACTTCGGCGAAGGAGAAGCAGAGCCTGCAACAGTTGTTTTCCCGAAAGATCCAGAGCGCTCGATTGAAATTCTATGGAGGGATAAGGACAAGAAGACTCTGCCCGCCTTTGTCCTAATTGAGGGGGAAACCAGCCGTTGGAAAACCGTGCACAACATTTCTTTGGGGACGACCCTCAAGGAATTGCAGGGCCTTAACGGCCGGCCATTTCTTCTGGCTGGATTGGGTTGGGATGAATCTGGAACAGTCCGGTCGTGGAACAAAGGGGCGCTGGCGACAGAGCTGGATGAACGGCACGGCCAAGTTCTCTTGAGACTCAGCCAGTCTTCCGGCTCGCACCTTCCCGAGGAAGAACAGTCCCAGGTATTGGGTGACAGTGACTTTTCTTCGGATCACCCAGTGATGCAGAAGATCAACCCAAGGGTTTACCGAGTAATGTGGGCGTTCCCGTCTCCGACCAGATAAAGCGGCGCAGGCCTCGCGACTAGACTCCAATCACTCCACACAACTCCTTCACCGCCGCCGCGCTCTTGTCGAGGCCCGCCTTTTCTTCCGCGGTCAGTTTGATTTCGATGATTTGCTCGATTCCCTTTGAGCCCAGCTTTACCGGGACGCCGACGTACAGGCCGTTGATGCCATATTCGCCTTGCAGGTAGGCGGCGCAGGGAAGAATTTTCTTCTTATCTTTGAGGATGGCTTCGACCATTTCCGTCGCCGCGGCTGACGGCGCGTAGTACGCCGATCCGGTCTTCAGATACTTCACGATTTCCGCGCCGCCGTCGCGCGTGCGCTGCACCAGCGCTTCGAGACGAGACTTCTCGATCAACTCGGTGATTGGAATGCCGGCAACCGTGGAATAACGCGGCAGCGGGACCATGGTATCGCCGTGTCCGCCGAGGACGAATGCGGTGACGTTCTCAACACTGACTTTCAGTTCGTCGGCGATGAAGGCGCGGAAGCGTGCCGAGTCGAGCACGCCGGCCATGCCGATCACGCGCTCGCGGGGAAATCCGCTGAGTTTGTAGGCGGCCTGCGCCATGGCGTCCAGCGGGTTCGAAACGATGATCAGGATGCAGTTCGGCGAATTCTTCACCACTTCCCCGACCACTGCCTTCATGATGTTGTAATTCGTGTTGAGCAAGTCGTCGCGGCTCATGCCGGGCTTGCGCGGGATGCCGGCTGTGATCACGACGATGTCGGAATTCGTGGTGTCTTTGTAATCGTTGGTCCCGCTGACATAAGAGTCGCGCTTCTCAATGGGCATGGCTTCGAGCAGATCGAGCCCCTTGCCTTGCGGCACGCCTTCGATGATGTCGATGAGTACGACGTCGGCGAGTTCCTTGGAGGCGATCCAGTGGGCCGCCGTCGCGCCCACGTTGCCAGAACCTACGATGGTGACTTTTTTACGCATGGGATGATTCCTTTCTATGAGGACTTCAGGGGCTAAAGCCCAGCGTTCTTTGGCCGCGAACGCGTCGCTAAAGCGCCGCTCTTCCACAAAGCCGCTTTCCGCAGTGACGGACAGCTTCGATGATGGCAGACAGCCTTACACCAGCACGCCCGCGCCCATGTTTTCGATCATGGCATCGGCGAATTCGCTGGTTTTGACTTTGGTGGCGCCGGGCATAAGCCGCTCGAAGTCGTATGTGACTTTTTTCTGATCGATCGTTCGCTCCATGCTCTGCTCGATCAGATTAGCGGCTTCGTGCCAGCCCAGATGACGGAACATCATCACGCCCGACAGAATCACCGAACCGGGATTGATCACGTCTTTGTCGGCGTACTTCGGCGCAGTACCATGGGTCGCTTCAAAAATCGCGTAGCCGTCGCCGATGTTGGCTCCAGGAGCGATTCCCAGGCCGCCCACCTGCGCCGCGGCTGCGTCGGAAATATAATCGCCGTTAAGGTTCGGTGTGGCCAGAACCGAGTATTCTTCCGGACGCGTCACAATCTGCTGAAATATCGAGTCGGCGATGCGGTCGTTGATCATAACGTTTTTCTTCCACGCTTCGTTGCCATGCGTGGCGTAGATCGCGTCGAGCACTTGCTTCACTTCTTTTTCGACAGCCTGGCGGAACGCCGGAGGCGCGTACTCCATGCCCGGCTCGATCAACTCGGCATTCTGGGCGACAGTAATGCTGGGATCATTGTCTTTGTTACCGATAATCCAGCTCTCGCGCTCGGTGACGACTTTGTCGCGGAATTCTTGCGTAGCCACTTCGTATCCCCACAAGCGGAACGCGCCTTCAGTAAATTTCTGAATGTTGCCCTTGTGCACGATGGTTACGCTCTTGAGGCCGTTCGAAATCGCGTGCTGGATGGCCATGCGCACCAGGCGCTTGGTTCCGGTGATCGAAATCGGCTTGATGCCGACGCCGGAATCGAGGCGAATCTGTTTCTTACCGCCCTTCAGCATGTCTTTGTTCAGAAACTCAATCAGCCGGACACAGTCGGCAGTTCCCTGCTCCCACTCGACGCCGGCGTAAACGTCCTCCGTGTTCTCGCGAAAGATCACGACATCCATGCGCTCGGGATGCTTCACCGGCGAAGGCACACCTTTGTAATACTTCACCGGCCGCACACAGCTATACAGATCGAGAATCTGGCGCAGCGCAACGTTGAGCGAACGAATGCCACCGCCCACCGGCGTGGTCAGCGGGCCCTTGATGGCCACGCGAAATTCGCGCACGGCGTCAACCGTATCGTCAGGCAGCCAGGTGTCAAACTTCGCTTTGGCCTTTTCTCCAGCAAACACTTCGTACCAGACCACGCGGCGCTTGCCTTTGTAAGCTTTCTCAACTGCCGCGTCGAACACACGCAGCGAGGCTTTCCAAATGTCCCGCCCCGTGCCATCGCCCTCAATGAAGGGAATGATCGGGTTGCCGGGAACGTCATACTTGCCGTTGGCGTAACCAATCGTCTTTCCGTCCGGCGGTACCGCTACGCCGTTATAAGTGCCAGCCATGAAACGACCTCCGCTATAAGAGTTTCGTCGACACGATTCACAAAACTCACAATTATAAAGAACGAGCGGATAAACCGCAGATTATTCTTGTCTTGTGCCATAATTCCGCTCATGATTTCGAGCTCTCACGTCAGCCCCTGGAGGCTTTATGCGGAATAACATCCGCCTTTCGCCGCGGCTCTCAGCTTGTCTGCTATTCGTCATAGCGTTCACGGCAGCCTCGTTCGCCGGCGGTTCTCAAGATCGCACCCAGACCGGGCACAACATCAGCATCGGGCCCGGCGAAGAAGCCAGCGAGGCGACCTGCTTCGGCTGCAGCATTCGAGTGCGGGGACATGTGGCGGGCGATGTAACAGCGTTGGGTGGGAGCATCGTCATCGAGGACCAGGGGCAGGTCGACGGAGACGCCACAGCGATCGGCGGTGGTATTCGCCTCGACCGGGGCGTGACGGTGCATGGCGACGTGACCGCAATCGGCGGCCGGATTCACCGCGATCCCGCAGCCACCGTCGGTGGCGACGTCAACAACATGGGTGGCCCCGGCTGGATCGCTTTGCTTATTCTGGCGGGACTGCTGCCCTTCGTCTTCTTCGGACTGTTTGTAGCGCTGATCGTGTGGTTGATCCGGCGTCTACTGCGGCCGGCTGCGCCGATTGTGCCACAACCAATGCGCTGAGTGGCTCGCAGCTCTACCAGCGACGAGTGCCAAACGTCTTCCGCACGCCTAGGGTCACGTACCGTCCCCAGGGGCCGTTGTTGCCCAGGTCGGCCGTGCCCAGATTTTTGTCGCGCGCGCCCAGGCGGTCAAACAGAAAGTGCTGTGTGATGCGAAACTCGAACCCCTTGTTGAGATAGATCCCAACTCCCCACGAATGTTCAATGCCGATCGCGTCCGGCGACCAGGTGTAAAGCGTCTTGGGTAGGGTCTTGCCGAACAGAAATGTGGGTGCACCATACACCATGAATCTGCGCAGAGGCCCGCGCCCAAAAGGACGCACCTCCAGAATTCCCGACAACATGTAGCGCGCGAACAGACTGCACGGATCCTGGAGGCCGCCGTTGGCGGCAACGTTTCCCGAGCAGAGATTAGGGTCGATTTCGTTGTGCGGCGGCGCCAGGTCCAGCTGCGCCCACCCCCACAACATATCGCGCGGGAAGAACATCCGCTGGCCGGGATCGAAATTGTCTCCGGTGTTCTGCGAGCTGTTGGCTTGGGTAGAGTTCGGCTGAGAGTTTAAAGACGATGTTACCTGCGCCCTCGCCAACGAGACCAGTACTGGAATTGCCAGAATCCACGCCCACCGTTTCATGTCGCCTCCGAAATTAGTTCGAGTTGTGAGTTCGAGTTGCCAGACGAGTTGCCAGAAAAGAGCTGCCAGACCTCCGACCACCCCGTTCTCAGCTATCAGGCAGGACTCAAAATTCCTCTCAGCAGAGCGCCACATTCTATCCCAATGAATCTCGCGATGGGCTCGCGATGGGATTGCGATGGGATTGATGAGCTGATTCGGTTTGGCCCGCCGGGGTCTCCGAAGGCCCGCATCCCGCGAACCCGGTGCAGTTCAGCCGGGTGAGATCATCCGGGGTGTTCTCCTGGCACGCGCGATCACGCGCCCGAGGACGAATGCGGGGGAAAACTCAAAATCTGGCCACTACTAATTAACGCTTCAGAAGATCGCAGCAGAGTGCCAATTCTCAGTCTCTTCCAGAATCCATATTCAACCCACGATTTATTCCATTCATAGTACGTTCATGTTAGTGAAAATCGTCTAAACCCAGCCAAAACATGGGTCTACCGGTTTGGTGTGAGGATTGCACTATACGGAAGTACAGCGAACCAGGAACCCTATGCCCCAAGAGATTTCCGTCTCGTACCAGGCGATTAAGAGTAAGGTTTACCGGCTCATCGATTCCCTCGTGGTAGGTGAAAAGAGCGAAGCTGAGGTGCAGGAGTCGATTCGCCGCTGGTGGGCGCTAATTCACCCGGCTGACCGGCCGATTGCTCAAAAATACCTATTGATGGTACTCGGCCGCTCCGCCTGTGCCCTGGACTGCATGGGAGATGCGTTTCTCTCCGTCAGCAGCTGCGAGGTTCCCCGCCCACAACTGTCTGATGTCCCGCTTCCGGGCAAGCGTATGCGCCTCCTGGAGCGGGTGGTTAAGGAAAGCTCCGTCCGAACTGCCGTTTAGTCCGTCCCCTGCGAAACACGAATCTTGCATTTCCCCGTTGCGTGTTGCAGTCGAGACCCCGCCTTTCGTGCCTTGCTGAAAGAACACAGTCTAAGGGAGGTTCTCCGGGCAATTCGGGCTGAGCCTCGATTAATCGATGGGGGGGGCGGAGCCGGCTAGGTGAGCTTCTAGCGGGCGCAGGCTTCCTGGGTGGAGGCGTTCTGGGTCTCGACTCCTTCGGAGCCCGGGTTGTTCGTGCGGAGGCGCCGGTACAGCGGCGCAACAATGTTGTTTTCAAGAACTTCTGACTCAGCCTGAAACCAATCTTGCAACGCCTGGCCGTCTTCCTGGCCGCGCGTTTCGTAGAGCTGCTTGGCCCGCGAACGGACCTTGCGCTCCACCAACTGCACCATCAGCGCCTGTTGCTTTTTTCTGCGTGTTTCGATGTCCACTGCTCGTCCTCTGTCTGTTGTCTGTGTCTGTGTCTTTTCTGTCATTTAAATCATAGCCGATCGCTGTTAACGGAGTGTTACATCCGGCTTAGGATTAGGTTACCAAAGTTTAACTACCAGGCGTACTGTCTATAAGATGAGGAGCGGCGATCGATCGATTCATTTAATTACATTGTTTTCATTGAGTTAATGACGTCCTGCTCACGAAATGATCGCACCGAAAATGGGAGGGAACGCTTCTTCCGGATACGAACGTTAGACGTAAAAGCGACGGCGAAGTGAGCCGGGCGGATTCCCGACACATGGGCCCGCATATGGACGGGACAATCCCCGGCTTTTTTCGCGGGCGTTCCTAGTCAAAGATGAGTACGGCTGAGGCTATGACCGTGGTCCATAGGGCGCGCTTATCGCCGACGGCCGACTGGGTCACATTCGCGGTGCGCACGATTTTGTTGGAGAGGCGGTAGATCTGCTTTTTCTCGTCCCAGGAGCGGTCGGGATCGAATTCCACGTTGAGAGTAGTAGCGAGCATTTCGGCGGCGAGTTCTTCGGCGTATTCGCCGGCAGCGTCTTCGGTCTCACCGAAGGAGTGGTGCTCGCTGAGATAGCCATAAGTGTTACGGTCGGCGGGAATGGCGACGCCGATCGACGAGGCCAGCAAGCGGTGTGGCTCGCGCGTGGTGTTTTCCGCAACCACGGCGAAAACGACTTCGCCGGGATGCAGATACTTCACGCCTTCTTTGCGGGCCAGCAGTTTGCAGTTTGGCGGGAAGATGGAGGAGACCCGCACCAGATTCTGGGCAGCGATGCCGGCATCGCGCAGCGCCAACTCGAAGGAAGTGAGGCGTTCGCGGTGCTTTCCGACCCCCTTGGTAAAGAAAATCCGCTTCGGAACCATGTCTTTGCCCAAATCCGTGATCCTCCGACAAGGAAAATTTAGACAGGAGAATGCACAATCTAACACAATGCTTTATGAAGGGAATATGAATTTGCTGGTTCGAGGAAAAAAACGCGGGGAGCGCTGGCGCGCATCCCCGCTTGGTGCCCGGATTTTCTAGGGGGAGGGCCCGGGCAAAATTGTTTCCAAATTCGTTTCGTCTGCCTCGTCTGGACAATCAGACGGGGAAAATCTGTGCGTCCGGCCCAAACAAAAGCTCTACTTGGCAGCGACGACTTTGCTTACGTCAATGTTCGTGCCGTCGACGTTGCCGGTCACCGTGGCCTTCTTGCCTGCCTGCTGATCCAGCACGGCTACCATTGCCTTGTCCGTGGTATTCAGCACATAAAGCTTGTCGCCCACGACCAGCGCGTATTTCGAGCCGTGTGCCACGCAACTGCGGGTGCACTCGGCCGGTGTGCCCTCGCCTTCCATGTGCTTGACTCCGCACATGGCGTCGCCGACTTCGCCGGTGAGGGTTTGCTTCCCAGCCGCGATTGCCGGACGCAACAGGAACAAACTTGCCGAACTTAACAATGCCGCTATTAAAATCGAACGCCGCCAAACATTTCGCGAACTGAACTTGCAACTACGGTTCATCCCAGGTCTCCTTCAAACCGATCCAGTCCGCGGAGCAAAAAGCGACTTGCGGCCAGTTTATCAAGACGACCCGATTTCACAAATGTGCTTGAACGCTCTCGCGGCTGGAGCTCAAGAACGAAACTGTATCGTAAGAGTAAAGCGATAGAGGCGATCTCGAAAAACGTTCCCGATTTTGTTCCAAAATCCGAACAAGAATCTCGAAACCTGCGGCGGACTGCTATTTCGGGGCTTTTGCCGAGTAGATAAGGTCGACATCGACCGTTTTTTCACGGACGTTGGCGGTGACGTGCGACGTGACCTCCCAATCAAGGGTAGGCGGGAGGAGTTTCCGGGCGGCGGGCAGGTATTCGCTCAAATAGGTCGAGTCGAAGACGTCGCCGGGGCGGATTTTCCAAGCGCTGCGCAGTTTTGCGGTCAGGCTATTGTCAATGCCACGAAATTCGAGGTCGCCCATGTGATAGACGGCGCCTTCGGTCACGACCAGGTGGAGAACGACCGCGCTGGCGGCGTCGTCGAACCGCGCATCGGCCTTGATCGTCGTGGTGACGAATCCATGGGAGCCGTAGAGCTTCTGGATGTCTTTCAAGTTGTCGCCGAGGCGAATCGTATTGGCGGGCTGGCCGGGCTCGGCGCGCACCATTTTTTGCAGCGTGTCGCTAGGAAACTCATGATTGCCCGACCACTCCAGGCCCTTCAGCTTGTACTGCAGGCCGGGAGTGACGGCAAAGGTCACGTCGACGACCGTCTGATTGCGTGGCCCGTCGTCGTTTTCGGCAGCGGGTTGCTTGATGACTTTGGGCTGGGGCTCGCCAAGCTGCGCCTTCAGGTATCCGCGCGCGTAATAGACGGGAAGAAGCTGGCGCTGGACCAGCAGGTTGAGGCTGGTGCGAGAGTATTCGCGGTCAGGAAGCTTCTCGGCAGCGGCCTCGAGCGCGGGAATTTCGGCCTCGGCTGCGCCAGTGAACTCGATCTTTCGCACCTCGATGAGAACGTCCGTTACATGGTAATTGATCGAATCGATGGGGGCGTCGGCTTTTCCGGCGCGCAAATACTCGACGTGCCCGGGTATTCCGTTCTCCACCAGCATAGCCTGCAGCACGTCGGAGACGTCGTCGGCCAGTCGGCCCGAGACCGGTAGCGATCCATCGAACAGCGGGGAATGCTGCTGGATGCGTTGCTTGAGTTGGGCGTCGGTGAACCAGACGAAATCCTCGAAATGCGTCGGCACAAATTTGTCGGCGTCGGTGACTCGCAGTTCGAGCTTGGTACCCGCCGAGGAGTATGAGAAGGTGTAGGCGATTTCGGTAAAGACTCCCATGTCACCGAGACGGCGGGCGGCTTTCTTGAAATCGTCGTCGGTGACGGCAGTGCCCATCTGCAGGCCGGTCGCGGCGGCGATTGCTGCTTCTTGAAAGCGTTTGCTTCCAACGACTTTGATCGCAATCAGTTGGCGCGCCGAAGCCGGCATTTGCGAGAGCGGCTTCTGCGTTGCCGCACCTTGCCCCATCCCGGGCAGGCAAAGGCCTGCGATGGCCATGATCTGCAGGAGCAGGATTAGCGGGAGCAGGAGCCTGGGGATTGCCTTCGTCATTGCTCGCGTCATCGACTTGGAATGTGCGCCAATTCTTCTGTGGATTTGTGTTTCACCGCAATGTCGATGAAAGCCAGCGCAGCGCGGCTTAGAGCTTTGTCTTTGCGAAAGACCAGCGCGAGATCGCGCCGCACCTGCGCGTCGGCGATGGCCACGGCGGCCAGCGCCTTGGCGCGAACGTCGTCCTCGACATTGGATCGCGCGATGAAGCCGATGCCAACGTCGGCGGCCACAAAGCGCTTCAGCAATTCGCTGGAATCGAGTTCCATGGTGAAGTTTGGCTTCAGACGGCGCTCGTGAAACAGTTGCTCAATGGCGTCCCGCGTATGTCCAGCCTTGGGGACGACCAGCGGAAACTTCGCCACCTCGGCCACGGAAACCGCCTTCAGCTTTCCCAAAGGATGATGAGGCGGCGCGATCAGAATCAGCTCATCCCGATGGATGAGCACGACGGTCAGGCGGTTGTCTGTAACGGGCAGTGAAAGCACGCCGAAATCGACGGAGTTGTCGATGATGGATTCGAGAATTTTTCCATAGTCGGCGCGCTTGATGTTGACCGAAACGTCCGGATACTGCTTCTTGAAATCGGCAAATACATAAGGCAGGATGTGCAGGCAAGTGCCCTCGTTCGCGCCTACGATGATTTCGCCGCGGGGCACGCGCTCCATCTCGGCAATGGCGACCAGCATCGCTTTGCGCGCGTCGAGCGTTTCCTCGACATATTTCTGAAACGCCTTGCCGGCGGCCGTGAGCGATACTTTGCCGCCGGAGCGGTCGAACAACTTGGCCCCGACTTCTTCCTCCAGCCCGCGAATCTGCGACGAAATGGCCGGCTGGGTGCGGAAACGCTTCTCCGCCGCCCGCGAGAACGAGGCGTGCCGCGCCACTTCGAGGAAAGTTTCGAGCTGGTCAAAATCCATAGAGAAGCTCTCAGCCTGTCAGTTCTCAGCTAGCAGCAAGGGCGGTTGACCGTATACATCGAGTAGGTGCGGGTTAGCTGAAAGCTGATGGCTAACAACTTCAGTATAAAGTCCCGTTATCGCCGCTATAAGAACAATCGAATTGCCAGCGTCCGCGACTCGCTTTAGACTCTCTCGTCCTGCACAACGCGACCGATTGTAGCAGCCTGCCTGGGTGCAGGACTCCCGGCAACCGTTCGCCCGCTTTCTGAAAGATTTGCTCCCGGCAAGGAGTTTTCATGACGGACCCCAAGGCTGTTCTCGAGTTCGCGAAGAAGAACGACGTTCGGATGCTCGACCTGCGCTTCACGGACATTCCTGGGCTCTGGCACCATGTCTCCTATCCCATTGGGCAACTGACGGAATCGTCGTTCGACGAAGGTTTCGGCATTGACGGATCTTCGATTCGCGCCTGGGCCGGCATTCATGAGAGCGACATGCTGCTCAAGCCCGACGCTAATTTTCATTTGCTCGATCCTTTCACTGCAGTGCCGACTCTCGTGCTTGTTTGCGATGTGATCGACCCAGTGACCAAGCAGCGGTATGATCGCGATCCGCGGTACATTGCGCGCAAGGCCGAGATTTATTTGACCTCGTCCGGCATTGCTGACACGGCCTATTTTGGCGCCGAGGCCGAATTCTTCATCTTCGACAACGTGCGCTTCGATCAGCGCGAGCAGTACGGCTTCTACTTTATTGACGCCGAAGAAGGACGATGGAACTCCGGCCGGGAAGCGAACAATCTCGGCTACCGTCCGCGTTACCGCGAAGGCTATTTTCCTGTGCCGCCCACCGACCACTATCAGGACTTGCGCTCCGAGATGGTGCTGACCATGCAGAACTGTGGCATCGATGTCGAGTGCCACCATCACGAAGTAGCATCAGGGGGTCAAACCGAGATTGACTTGAAGTTTGATTCGCCAGTGCGCTCCGCCGACAAGATGCTGCTGTACAAATACATCGTTAGAAACGTGGCCTACCGCCAAGGAAAGACTGTAACGTTCATGCCCAAGCCGATTTTCGGCGATAACGGCAGCGGTATGCACACCCACCAGTCGCTGTGGAAGGCCGGCCAGCCGCTGTTTTCCGGCGATGGATACGCCGGCCTGTCGCAACTCGCCCTCTGGTACGTCGGCGGCCTGATCAAGCACGGGCCGGCGCTTTCGGCGATCATCGCGCCGACCACGAATTCCTACAAGCGGCTGGTGCCCGGATTTGAGGCTCCGATAAGTCTGGCATACTCGCGGCGCAATCGCTCAGCGGCCTGCCGAATTCCGATGTATTCGATTGCTCCCAAGGAAAAGCGGGTAGAGTTCCGGCCTCCTGACCCGAGTTGCAATCCGTACATGGCGTTTGCCGCGATGCTGATGGCCGGCCTCGACGGCATCGAAAACAAAATGGACCCCGGCCAGCCCCTGGACAAAGATATCTACGAACTCGACCCTGAGCAATTGTCGACGATCCCGTCGATGCCGGGCTCGCTAGAAGACGCCCTCGACGCGCTGGAGCGCGACCACGCGTTTCTGCTGAAGGGCGATGTATTTACCGAGGAGTTACTGCGGACTTACGTCGACTACAAGCGTTCGAAAGAAGTCGACGCGATCCGCCAGCGGCCACACCCGTATGAGTTCGCGCTGTACTACGACATTTAATCCTCAAGCATCGAGGAGTTCGTTATTTCAGCTGCTTCTCAATCGCCCCCGTCACTTCTTTCGAATCCGGCGTGACTGCGGGCTCGAAGCGCTGTACGACTTTTCCGTCGCGATCCACCAGGAACTTGGTGAAGTTCCACTTGATTTCGCCGGTAATGCCCGGTCCGGTTTCCTTCGTCAGATAGGCATAAAGCGGCGCCTGGTCCGATCCCTTCACCGAGATTTTCGAATACATCGGGAAGGTCACGCTGTATTTCCGGGTGCAGAAGGTCTTAATTTCTTCGTTGGTGCCCGGCTCTTGTGCACCGAAGTTGTTGGCGGGGAAGCCGAGGATTACGAAGCCCTGGTCTTTGTATTTTTCGTAGATGGCTTCAAGCGCGCTGTATTGTGGCGTATAGCCGCACTGGCTGGCAACGTTCACCAGCAGAACGACTTTACCCTTATACTCCGCCAGCGGCGACGGCTTGCCGTCGATGGAGTTGAGCGTGAAGCTGTAAACACCCGAGCCGGCAAACAGCGACGTGGCCATAATCAGCAGCACTCCGAAAGAGAGTCCGAAAGTAAGATAGATTCCGAGTTTCCCCGGCTTATTGAATGGCGTTGAAGACGATGCGGTCATTCCTGGCTCCTGTGCAGCAGATTTCTGCGACCTGATGGCGCTTGCGCTAAAAACGATCCCTGAGCAATGAGATTGAAGATATGGGCCCGACGATGCAAAAGGCAACAGGGGAAATGTAAAATCCGTGTCTCGTACGGGGCGTAGGGGGTTCGTGGCCGGATTAAATGTTAGCCTACCCGGCACTGTGGGTCCCATTGCTACTTTTTCGTCGTCGCTTTCGCACCTTTTCGCGCACTGCCGCCTTTCTTCGCTTTATCCAGGCGCTCGATCACTGCGGCCACGATGATTGGCAGCCCGACAGTCGCGTCGACGAAGACCTCGCCAAACATACCACCCTCCGATGGCGGCACGAACTTGCCCCACGAAATCGCCTCGCTGTAAGGACTGCCCGACAGCCCACCCCAGTACACCGGCTCCGGGCAAATTCTCAGCCCGTAGTGATAGCGCTTTAACGGTACGTTCTCTCCCAGACGCCGGTGCCGCAGCTCGCAGAACGGACCAAACTGCTGTGACCAGTTGCGCGGCACGCCGCCGCCAATCGTAAAAATCCCCAGCTTCTTCTGCCGGAGCAAGGTCGCGGCAAAGTGTTCCAGATCTTCAAACGGATCGAACCGGATCTTATGCCGCCCCGTCGACTCGCGCAGCCGGTTGTTCAGAGCAGTGTCGAGACCGAGTTCCGAGTCGCTGAAGGCCGGCACGAACACGGGCACTCCCTGCTCATATGCCGACTTCAAAATTCCTCGATGATCCTTGTCGCGCGTGGCCAGAAACGCGCCGATGGCATGGTTCAGCTTGTACGAACACATGACCTCACTGTGGTCCCACGCCTCAAGCACCGCAGACATCACTTCCTCAACGTCGTCAAGATTCTGTTCCGGTTCGAGCGTGTCGTAAACCCGGTTGTAACCCTGTTCGTAAAGTTCCTCGTCCGAGACCTGAGGATCGGCGCGGAAGTGCGACCGCCCCGTCGCCTCGACCAGCCCGTGAGCCATGAGCGCGCCGGTTGACACGATCGCATTCACGATCCCGCGATCAATCAACTCAGTGACGATCAATCCCTGCTTCGCCACGGTCATGGCGCCCGCCAGGGTCATCACGATGAAGGCATCTTCGTCGAGCGCCATCGCCTCAAGCACGTCAGCCGCCTCGCCCAGTTGGCGTCCGGTAAAGGCAGTCTTGGCCATCGCCCGCACCAGCCCGTCGATCGAATGCACTTTGCCAAGATCGAGCGGCTCCAGCGGAATCAGCCGGTCTTCGATCGGATTGTGCAGATGCCGATCGACGCCCTCGCCACCAGCCGCGTGTTCCTGCCCGGCCTGCGCACGATCTTTCTGAGTTTGCCCTTTCGAGTTGCTGTGCTGCGGACTACCATGATTGCCGTGTTTCAACGCCAGCCTCCCCAGCGAATGCGGTTCTTTCCGACAAGATACTCTACAGGAAGCATGTGAAAGGACGCCACGTGCTCCAGGCCGTCTTGAGTGCTTCCTACATCTCTGCCGACCTCCGCTACAAAAAAAAGCCCGGACCGCGAAGGTCCGGGCTTGCATTCGCTGAATTTCAAGCCACTACTGCGCCGTTATTGTAAGACGTCTAGCGTGATTGTAGTCGTATGCGTTACGCCTCCTCCCTTGGCCGTAATGGTGATGGTGTGGTTTCCGAGCCTGGCGGTCTTGCCCACCTTGACCGTCATGGTTGACGTTCCCGAACCCGGAGCCGCGATGGAACTCGGGCTGAAGGTGACCGTCTGAGCGCTTCCCTGTCCTGAAGCGGTCAAACTGATGGCCGAGTTGAAGCCGCCTGAAACGGTCGTGGTAACGGTTACCGTGCCAGAACTGTTCTTGGCAACGCTGATCGATGTCGGCGATGCGCTGAGGGTGAAGCTTGGATTCGTCCCAGTTACGGTCAACGACACGGTCGTGGTTTCTACCGTACTCCCCGAGGTTCCAGTGACCTTGATGCTGTATGTCCCCGTGGCTGTAGTGGAAGCGACGGTGAGTGTCATGGTCGAGGTTCCAGCTCCGGTGATCGACGTTGGGCTAAAGCCAACGGTCACGCCGGTGGGCTGGCCGCTCGCAGTCAAAGCTATGGCCGAGTCAAAGCCGCCCGTCACCGTGCTGGTAATCGTGGAGGCTCCGCTGCTTCCCTGCGCCACCGTCAGCGAAGCAGGCGCAGCCGCGAGGCTGAACCCGGCAGAAGTAGAGCCACCGGCAAGCGCAGTGATCAAGCCGCTCCCGTTCGGACTGCCCCACCCCGTCGCCAGGTCGTAACCAGTGGTCGCCGAAAAACCATTGCTGCCGCTGGTGATGTCGCGGAAATCGGAGCCATAACTCGAGCTGGCACCAATGCTGTAAAGACTGGGATTGATGAATCCGACCGTGTGATTGCCGTTCGCGACCGCCTGTTCATTCACCAGTGCCAGATAGCCGGCCCACATCGGTGCCGCGAAACTCGTTCCGCCGTACTCGTTAGCCGTGCACGTGGTCTGGTCGGCGCAAACGTAAAATGTGAAATTCGCATTGGCAGAAACGTCGGGGCCGTTGCGGATGGTCTTGGAGCAACTCGAGCAACCGGCGGCGGCAGCCGTCTGCCACGACGGAATCGCATACTTGTCGGGAGAAATACCACCCCCACCGTCAACCCACGCAGTTTCCGAACTCCACGGACCAGCCGCGCCGCTCGTATCCAGATCCGTCCCGCCGACCGAGGTTACGAAGACGTCATCCGCCGGGAAAATTTCGGAAGCCGTACCGGAAGTGGTCCACTTGCCGCTGTCGCCCGCGGCCTGAAACAGGTTCTGCCCTTGCAACGCGAACTCCTGGAAAAAAGGGTTGTCCGTGCTCGGATCCGCCGGGGACCACGTCCACGAAGAACTCAGCTGTGCGTTGAGCGGGCTGGCCGTGGCCATCGCGTTGAAGATCGCCGAATCCGTCGATCCCACATACATCACCAGGCTCGACAAGCCCGGCGCCATGCCAATCGCTTGGGTCATGTCGAGAGTCTGCTCAGTGTCGTCGCAGCCCTGAGACGCTAGACAACTCGTACTCGTCCCGTCCGTCGAAGCGAGGGTCACGGGAACATTATTCGTTTGTCCGGCGTTTTTGAAGTACGTGGTAAGGTCGGCCAGATCAGTGCCAACATATTCCAGCAGTCCGAGCGTCTGCCCGCTGCCGGTCAGACTTCCGCCGTAGTAGGCTGCTCGCATGTCGCTGCCCAGAAACGAAGCGCTTGGGCCGGAGCCAGTGGTAGCGTTCGGCCGCGCCGCCTGACCGCGATGCATGGCGGGCCGCGGAATCGAATAGTTGTCGAGGCCGGAGATGTGCCACAGCTGCACCGCCAGGTCTGGCGTGGGCTCCCGGTCCGGAGCATAGAAGACGCGGTCTTCGGTTGGATGCTGGTAGAGGCCCATCGTCAGATGAAACGCCTCCTCGATGCTAGAAACCGGCCCCCGGACGTCGATATTCAAGCGATTGCGCGAGGTGCCAACCACGGTCAGCCCGTGCGCCTCGGCAAAAGCCGCCACGGCATCGTAGTCGTCCTGAGTCGGTCCAAACTTCTCGGTAAATTCTTCCACCGAAAGAAAGTGCCGATACGATGCGCTCGCAGGATCGTAGACGTCTTTCAGCAAGCTATCCAACTCACTCTGATTGCGCAGCGGCAAAACCAGCACCAGCCGCATGGACTGCGCGGTCGGGACGCGCCCCACGGGCAGCGCCTGCCCGTTCAGAACCACTTCACGCACATGGCGCGTCAACGGCTGCCGTGACTGCGCCTGGCAAACGATACTCATGAGCGACACGACTGCGAGGACGGGAAGCAGAGAACGTACGGAATCTTCGAATCATGATTTCTCCTTGTTGTTTGCTAGGTTGTCTGCTCTGTGTCTGTTCTCTGGAATTTGCGTTTTCAGCTGTTCGACCCGTGGCTGAAGAAGTGGCCTGTAGATTCAAGGCGGGGGAAATTGTAGCCCATCTTTCCGGCTCCTGAGCGTGAAAAGATTTTTATCCGGAATTCGGAACAGAAGCGGAAATCCCGCGCCAGACGGCCAAGATCAGGGATTATCCGGCCAGATTCGTACGGCTTTCACCGGGGACTTGCCGAAAGCTGACGGCTTAAAGCCGAAAGCTTCGCTCCTGCTATATTTATTCGCGGAGGTCGGAAACGCGTGCCCCCTGAAAAATTTCGCGTCGCACTCATTCAGATGTCGTGCGGCCCCGAGCCCGAGCAGAATCTGGAAAAGGCCATCACCCGCATCCCCGACGCCGTCGGACGCGGCGCGCAGGTCGTCTGCCTGCCGGAGCTTTTTCAGACGCAATATTTCTGCCAGCGCGAAGATCATTCCCTGTTTGATCTCGCCGAACCGATTCCCGGCCCCACCAGCGAGCGCCTGGCGGCCGCGGCGCGAAACTACGGCGTCGTTCTGATCGCATCGTTATTCGAAAAGCGCGCTGCCGGCGTTTACCACAACACGGCCGCGATCTTCGACAGCGACGGTTCGCTGCGCGGCCTCTACCGCAAGATGCATATCCCTGACGATCCGCTCTATTACGAAAAGTTTTACTTCACTCCCGGAGACCTCGGCTTCCGCGCCCTCGACACCAGCGCCGGACGCCTCGGCACGCTCGTCTGCTGGGACCAGTGGTATCCCGAAGGCGCTCGCCTGACAGCCTTGCAGGGCGCGACCATTCTTTTCTATCCGACCGCGATCGGCTGGCATCCCGCGGAGAAAGCTGAGTTCGGTGTAGCCCAGCACGACGCCTGGCGCACGATCCAGCGCGCTCACGCAATTGCCAACGGAGTCTACGTCGCGGTCGTCAACCGCGTCGGATTCGAAACCGGCAACATCCGCGGCAAGTCTGCTCCCGGCCAGGGCCTCGAATTCTGGGGCGGATCATTCTTCTGCGATCCCTTCGGCCGCGTGCTCGCCGAAGCGTCGCACGACCGCGAGGAGATCCTGATCGGCGACGTCGACCTGAAAGCGCTCGAAGACATCCGCCGCAACTGGCCGTTCCTGCGTGACCGCCGTATCGACGCCTATGCGCCCATTACGAATCGGCTGATTGATTAAGCGAGATCCACCGTGGCCAAAGCTTCCCGCAAACCTTCGAGTAAGACTTTAACCGCGGCTGATATAACCCCATCGTCTCTCGGTTACCGCATGCCCGGAGAGTGGGAACCGCACGCCGCCACTTGGCTCGCGTGGCCGCATTATCACGGCGATTGGCCGGGAAAGTTCGAACCGATTCCCTGGGTCTATGCCGAAATCATCCGCAACCTGGCCAAGCATGAACATGTCGAGTTGATCGTCAATGACGCCTCGTCCGCGCGCCAAGCGCGCCGCGTGCTTGAACGAACTGATGCACTCTCGCCCAATATCCGCTTCCATCGCTGGCCCACCAACCGCGTCTGGCTGCGCGACTCCGGCTGCATTTTCCTGACGCCTGCGCAGAAGGATCATGTGGGTCCGGGTCTCAGACCCGGACAGGCCGAGCAAAGCTCGGCTGCCCCTGCCCTCAAGTTCCGCTTTAACTCCTGGGCAAAATACTCCAACTGGCGCTACGACGAAAAAATCGGCAGCCTCATGGCGAAAGCTTCGATCCCCGCTCTAGCCGCAAAGAACGCGGCTAGAATGGGCCATCCTCATCCGTTACGCACTCCCGAAATTCGCCCGCTCTCCCAGGGCACGCGCATTGTGCTCGAAGGTGGCTCCATCGACGTTAACGGCGCCGGCACGATCCTCACTACCGAAGAATGCCTCCTGAGCAAAGTGCAGGAACGCAATCCGCACATGGCACGCGTGCACTACGAAAAAGCATTCGCCGACTACCTGGGCGCGCCCAACACCATCTGGCTCGGCCGCGGCATCGTCGGCGACGACACTCACGGCCACGTCGACGATCTCTCCCGCTTCGTCTCGAAACATACCATCGTCACCATGGTCGAGCCCAATTCTAAAGATGCGAACCACGAGCCGCTGCGGGCCAACCTGCGCCGCCTGCAAGCCGCTCGCGATCAGGACGGCCGCCCATTCACCGTGGTCGAAATGCCCATGCCGCAGCCGGTCATCTTCGAAGGCCGCCGCCTTCCGGCCAGCTACGCCAATTTCTACATCGCCAACGGAGTCGTGCTCGCGCCCGTCTTCAATCGTCCCAACGATCGCATCGCGCTGAACACGCTGGCCGACCTGTTCCCCACCCGCGAAATCGTGCCGATTTATTCCGGAGATTTCATCTGGGGCCTGGGCGCGATGCACTGCATGACGCAGCAACAGCCCGCGTGAAGTGGTTAATAAAGCTCTTTCACCACAGAGTCACAGATACACAGAGAAAATCTGCCACCAATGATTGGTCTTCTCTGCGTCTCTGTGTCTCTGTGGTAGATTTCAGGGTTCTCCAGCATGTCCGAGATGACCACAAGCCGCCTCGAAGCCTTCAGCGATGGCGTGATCGCCATCATCATCACGATCATGGTCCTGGACTTGCGAGCACCCGCCCAGCCCACGTTCGCGGCGCTCGCGAAAGTCTCCCCGGTATTTCTCAGCTACGCGCTCAGTTTTCTGGTGGCTGCGATCATGTGGGTCAACCACCATCATCTGGTGCATGCGGTCCGCTCGGTTACGGCGCGACTGCTGTGGTCGAATCTCTACCTGCTGTTTTGGATGTCGCTCATTCCCTTCGTCACCGATTATGCCGGCAAGAATTATCACGAACCGATGGCCGTCGCGCTCTACGGTCTCGACCTCTTCATGTGCTCGACGGGATATTATTTTCTCCGCATGGAACTGATTCGCCAGAGCGGACACGACACAGCCATGCGGGAATATCACCAGGGCATCAACCGCAAAGGAGCTTTCGCCTCCGCGCTCTACCTACTGTCAGTTCCGCTGGCCTACGTTTCCGTGTACGCATCCTTCTTTATCTTTGCCCTGATTCCCGCGATGTATTTCCTGCCCGAGAAAATGCTGGGCAGCGACTGACGGAAGCTGAGAAGCGGGGATGGTATGGGCCGAAACGGCGGTGCTGCGAGTATCGGGGAAAGCAGGTTCCTCACCGGGCTTTCAGCCCGATTCGGAATCACAAGAATTTATTGGAGGGCTGCTACCTCTGATATATCGTCGGCTGCGGACCTTTTTCCAGCGTCTTTCGATCCCAGATCCAGCCTTCGCGAGTGTAGCTGGCGAGTTCGAAATCCTGAGTGAGTTCGAGAGCGTCGACCGGGCACGCATCTTCGCACAGGCCGCAAAACATGCAGCGGCTCAGATCGTAGGTGAAGTCGGTAAGCTCCTTGCGGCGGGTGTGCTCGTTGCGTGCGCTCGAAACCACGATCAGATTTTCCGGGCATGCCACCGCGCACAGGTCGCAGGCAATGCACATGGTCTCGTCGGTGTCAGGGTTCACGTTGAGTCGCGGCGCCCCGCGGTAGCGCTCGGCCACTTGCGGCCGCTCCAGCGGATACTGCTCGGTATAGATTTCCTTGGGATCCTGATAGCGGAACGTGATCCTCAGCCCCTGCAGTAGATCAACGAGGAAGATTTTGCGGAGCAGACTCGGCATTCCCATGACGCCGCTAGCATACCACTAACCGGCGCATGCCCGAAACCCAGCCCGCCAGACCGAAATCCTGCGATGACCATTTTTCTTCCTAAACGTCTAATCTCCAACGCGGGTTAACTGGTTGTAGACTCAGTGCTATCGGGTGATCGCAGTCGGCGGGAACTTTTCCGGTCTGCCGCCCGTACTTACAGAAAGAGAGGACATCATGAAAGCTTACTTCACCAACCTGCCGAATCGAACCTGGCTTCTGATCGTCCTGCCCGCAGTTGCAATCGGGTACCCGGTCGTCTGCGTCGTAGTGCCGGCGGTTGTGCGCGCGGTAGTGCCGGAAGTGGTGCGGACCGTACTGAGCGTGATCTAAGTTCCCTCCGACGACTTGAAGGTCTCTGCCCTCGCTGCCTGCACTGCTTCCTTCCCAACCGCTAGAATACTGGCGGAGCGTTTATTTCTGTGCCCATCGAAAAAACATTGGCAAGTGCCCGGCCTAAGGCTCAAGACCCACGACCCGAGTCCAGTTCCGACGAACTGTGGATGGAAGAAGCCCTGCGCTGTGCTCAGCGGGCTCTCGAAGCCGGAGAAGTCCCAGTCGGTGCAATTGTCGTGCGAGACAGCCAAATCGTGGGCCGCGGATGGAACCGCAACATCACTGAATCCGACCCCGCGGGCCACGCCGAGATCATTGCTCTGCGCGAGGCCGGTGCAACCGTTGGTAACCATCGTCTGGAAGGCTGCGAGCTGTTTGTTACAATTGAACCGTGCGCCATGTGCGCAGGCGCGCTGGTTCACGCCCGCATCCGGCGCCTGGTGTATGGCGCGGACGACCCCAAGGCCGGGGCCGTGCATTCAGTGATACAGGTCCTGAATCATCCGCAACTGAACCACCAGATCGAGGTTCGCGGCGGAGTCTTGGCCGCCCGCAGCGCCGAAGTGCTGCAATCGTTCTTTAGAAATCGCCGTATGGCCTTAAACGAATCATCGTAGAGACGCCGCTCGCTACGTCTCAGCCGGCGCTGACGACGAACCAATGCGTTCGATGTGCCGACAGCAAGGCGTTCCCAGCAACGTCTCTACAACAGGATCGACGTCCGACGCGGAGAGGTGCGTGAGTGGTTGAAACGATCCGCCTCGAAAGCGGACATACCTTAACGGGTATCGTGGGTTCAAATCCCACCCTCTCCGCCATACATTTCACCGGCATAAACACTAGCGATTGCGATTCTTCCCCTTGTCGCTGAGTGCGCTCTAGTACGAATCCGTTATTGACCCATCCCCACAATGCCATGACAATCCCGAACTAATTCCTATGGGGATTGCTCAAGAAACGGTTGCCGAATCACAAAGAAGTTTCATCCAGCATCCTGCGCCGCGGGAAGAACCGTGGGCCTGCTTTCTCTGTGCGAGGGCCGGATGGCACGACAAATCCAAATGATGTTCGACCGGGGATGAGAATGAAACTAAGATTTGTATGCGGTCTGGGGATGATTTTGTGTGTAACGAGTTCCCTCTTCGCTCAACAAGTTCTATCCGCAGCAGAAAATCCGGACTCGACGGCGCAGCAGGCCGCGGCTACCTCAGGCTCGTCATTAGCAACTTCGCCGCAGCAAACGACAGCAGCGCCTCCAAAACCGGCAGCCGAGACGCCGCCAAAGCACACGCTTGGCCCGCTCGAGGTCTCGGTGAACTGGCGTACTCGCGCGGAGGGCTGGTACTGGTTCGAGGGTCCCACTGGACAGAGCGACTACGGGTTGTGGGATTCATTGCTGCGGTTGGGAATCGGACAAGCCGGCGAACATTTCGATTGGTTCATTGAAGGAGAGCAGCCGTCGATTCTGGGTTTGCCGAACGACGCGGTGGTCGCGGCTCCGCAGGGCCAACTCGGTCTTGGCGGCAGCTACTATGCCGCCAACAACAATCATACAAACGTCGCCAACGGATTTGTGAAGCAGGCGTTCGTAAACTTCAAACACCTCGGACCGGCCGGTCTGAAATTGGGCCGCTTCGAATATTTCGACGGTCTTGAAGTCACGCCGAAAGACCGACAGTTGGCGACGCTGATTCAGACGCGCATTTCGAGCCGTTTGATTTCGAATTTCGCGTTTACGGCGGTGCAGCGGACATTCGATGGCGTCCAAGTCTCTGTGGATACCGGCCAGAACAATCTTACGTTTTTTGGCGCGCGGCCGACACAAGGCGTCTTTCAGGTAAAAGGGGAGAACGAATTGGATGTCGACATCTACTCTGGCGCCTACACTCGGTCGGTCACAACGGCGCAGAGCGCGGGAGAACTCCGCGTGTTCGCTCTCGGATACATCGATCACCGCACGACGGTGCTGAAGACCGATAACCGCCCTGCTCCCATTCGTGCGGCCGATCTCGGCAAGATCGAAATTGCAACCTGGGGCGCGGACTACGCCCATGTCTTCAACACCACGAATGCCGGCAAGTTCGATTTTCTGCTCTGGGGAGCGCTCCAAACCGGATCCTGGGGCAGCCTCGACCAGCGCGGGGGGGCGTTCGTGGCAGAAGCCGGATGGCAAGCACCAGTCAAGGTCAATCCCTGGATGAGCGTGGGTTATTCCTATGGCAGCGGTGATGGGAATCCCGGCGATACGCATCACGGCACTTTCTTTCAGGTTCTGCCGACGCCCCGCCAGTACGCGCGCTTCCCCTTCTACAATATGATGAACAATGAGGACTTGTATGCCAGCTTCAATCTGCGTCCAGTCTCGAAACTGGGTCTGCGCAGCGAAGTGCATACCTTGCGCCTGGCGAACTCCGCCGATTTCTGGTATTCCGGCGGCGGCGCATTTCAGCCGAAAACCTTCGGATTTACCGGCCGTCCCAGCAATGGGAACCGCGGTCTGGCCAACGTCTGGGACATCAGCGCTGACTATCAGATGACGCGATGCTTCAGCACCACTCTCTATTACGGCCACGCCTGGGGTAAGGGTGTGATTTCCGCGATTTACCCCAAGGACCCGAACGGGCAGCTCATCTTCCTGGAAACGAACTTCCGTTTTTGAGGCAGGTTGGGCTTGTGCGACTAATATAATTCCACTATTGACCCGCCGTGGCTGAGGTGTGATCGTAGTCACATTTTGAAATGAGTCTGGGTTTTTGGGGGAGGGGCGGCGATGGCGGTCTCGAATCCTGCGGTTCCAAACATTCATAATGCGCAGGGCGGTAACGCGGGCTTTTACGACAAGCTCAACACCAGTTGGCACGAGCGCGGGCTGCAACTTTTTATGTTGATTGTGCTGGGACATTGGGCAGAGCACCTGGTCCAGGCGTATCAGATTTATGTCATGGGATGGCCTCGACCCAAAGCTCTGGGCCTGCTCGGTTTGTGGTATCCCTGGCTGATCCAGACAGAAGCGTTGCATTACGGCTACGCATTGGTGATGCTGATCGGCATTTGGGTGTTCCGCAAGGGCTTTACGGGAGTTTCGCACACCTGGTGGATGGTGGCGTTCTGGATCCAGTTTTGGCATCACATTGAGCATTTTCTGCTCATCTTGCAGGCTACGATTCACCACAATTTCTGGGGAAAGCCGGTGCCCTGCAGCGTTCTGCAGTTGATTTTTCCGCGCGTCGAATTACATCTTTTCTATAATTCGATCGTGTTCATCCCGATGGTCATCGCTATGTACTACCACGTGTTTCCCCCCGAGGGTGAACATGGGAACATCTCTTGCACCTGCGAGTGGGGGCGGCACGATTCTGCGAAGGCTGCCTGACCAGACAACATGTGATCGAGATTGCAGGCAGGGGCTGGCGAAATGGCTCACAGGAATCGCGTGCGCATCGACCTTGCTGATGACCGGCTGTTCCCGACCGCCCGAACCTCTCCCGGTGGTCGAAATTGAGCACGAGATTTCACCTCAACCAGCTCGGGTCGGCCCCGCCACTGTCAGTCTCAAATTAGCCGATGGCGCCGGCAACATGATCAAGGAGGCGCACATTGCCATTGAGGCGGACATGTCGCACCCCGGCATGAGCCCCTTATTCGCGGAGGCGAAAGAGACCGAGCCGGGCCGCTACCAAGCTCAGCTTGAGTTTCAGATGGCGGGTGACTGGGTTATTCTCCTCCACGTCACGCTGCCCGGCGGAAAAAAAATCGAACGACAGATCGACGTCAGGGGTGTCCGACCCAGCGTCCAACCAAACTAGGCAAGCTGTTGAATCCATCCTCCATTCCGGTCCTGGAAACCCCTGATTCGCTTCCGTTCGACTTGATGCGAGTGCCGGGGCTGGGCCATTTATTCCGTTGGCGATATGCTCGACCGCTGCTGCAGGCGCCGCTCCTTGTCGTCAGCATCGTAATGATCCTGCATGGACTATTCGGGCCCACGCTCGCGCCGAAGAACCTGGCCACAACCCTGAGCTGGCTTCACTTCCGCGGCGTGCTCGTGCTGGTACTGCTGTGCGCAGGAAATTTTTTCTGCCTAGCCTGTCCCTTCATGCTGGTGCGTCAAGCGGCGCGACGATTCTTCAAGCCCCGCTTCACCTGGCCCCGGGCGCTGCGGAACAAGTGGCTTTCCGTTGGCCTCTTCGTCCTGATCCTCTTCACTTACGAGCTGTTTGATCTGTGGTCTTCGCCGTGGTGGACGGCCTGGCTGATTGTGGCCTACTTTCTCTCGGTGCTCGTGGTGGACGGTTTTTTCAAGCATGCTTCATTCTGCAAGTTTGTTTGCCCGATCGGGCAATTTAATTTCGTGGCCTCGACGCTTTCCCCGTTCGAAGTGAAAGTTCGTGAGCAGGATATCTGCACCCGCTGCCATACCAAGGATTGCATTCGCGGCAGGCGCGAGCCAGTCTCCGATCTCGTGGTAATACGCGGCTGCGAACTGGCTCTGTTTCAGCCCAGCAAAGTCGGCAACATGGATTGCACGTTCTGCCTGGACTGCGTGCATGCCTGTCCGCACGACAACATCGGCATCTTGAGCCGGCTGCCGGCGAGCGAACTGATGACCGATCCCATCCGATCGGGGATTGGATATTTTTCCCGGCGCAAGGATCTCGCGGCACTGGCAATCGTGTTCACGTTTGGGGCGCTGCTGAACGCGTTTGGCATGGTCAGCCCGGTCTATGCCGTGGAAACGTGGCTGGGGCGAATGCTCCACGTCAATCATGAAGCGCCGGTGCTCGGTGTTATCTTCACTTTCTTTCTGATCCTCGAACCGACTTTGTTGATCGGACTCGCGGCATGGTTGACTCGCGTGTGGGCTCATAGTCCGCGGGCGCTATTGCCGCTGGCGGTGCGATACACCTACGGTCTCGTGCCTCTCGGCTTTGGAATGTGGTTGGCTCACTATTGCTTTCATTTCTTAACCGGGCTCTACACCCTGATCCCCGTTACTCAAAACGCAATCGCCAGTCTGGGCCAGCCGTACTTGGGAGAACCCCATTGGGCGTTAACGGGATTGCCGGCCAACGTCGTGCAAGTCGTCGAGATCGGATTCTTAGTGCTCGGATTCGCAGGTTCACTGGCGGTAACCTACAGCCTGGCGGAGGACGACTCCCCGGAGAGACCGCTGCGGGCGTTTCTTCCGTGGGCGGGAGTTTGCCTGATTCTCTGGTTTGCATCCATGTGGCTCATGTTTCAGCCGATGGAAATGCGCGCCACCATGATGATGAGCGGATAAAGTTGAGCGGACAGCCGCTGTCACAAGCCTGCTTTGCAACAAAACATGATTCCCAGGATACGCAGTCAACAAAAACATGGTTCGTTACGATCTTGAGATTGATCGTTGGTTCGTTGGTAAAAGAGGATGCTGAATCGTCGTAGAGGTGGGGGAGAAATTTCGGCTGGGCTTCTGCTTGTGCTGGTGCTGCTGTTGACTACACCAGCAGCCGCGCATAACGGGCCACCGTTTCCCATTATTGAGAACAAGAAAATTGGGCCTTGTACCGTCGCTCTCTGGACACATCCTGACGTAGGCAAAGGAGCCTTTTATGTGTTTGTGGAGCCCGTGCCAGGCAGTGCGCTTCCGGCCGATCTGAAGATCAAGATAGGCGTTCAGCCTGTAACCGGGCGGCTTCCCGAGAAATTTTATGAGGCCGAGCATGTGAAATCACGCGGCCCGACGCAATACAACGCCCAGGCCGACTTCGATCGCCAGGAGTTGTGGCGGGTGCGCCTCGTCATTGAGAGTTCGCAAGGTGGCGGCGAAGCGACAGCAGACGTGGAAGTAACTCCGCCGGGTTTCGGCCGGTGGGATCTTTTGTTGTATCTATTACCATTTCTTTTCGTAGCATTCTTGTGGTTCCGCGGCGTTTCGCGCGCAAAGCGTCGCAGAAACGCCCAACGGTTGGAAGAGACCAACGTGAAAAGCGCACAGACCACGAGCAACGCGAACCATGCCAATTGACAACACCACTCCTCGAAATGCCGCTCCGGTTGAAGGCGAGGGCTTAATGCCGTTCAACTCGTTTTGCTGTTGCAACAGCGCACGCGCTTTCGGCAATCGGCACCCACCGAATTGTCGGTTCTGGTTTTCATTGCTGCTTCTGGGAATCCTTGTAGCAGCGCTCTCAGGATGCCATTCCAACGCGAAGCTGCCCGAGCGAGGGTCGAAAGAATACGCCGATGTTGTGTCCGCCTTCTACGTGGGACTCGCGGCCTTGCAGGTTGGCGATGATGTTCACGCCGAGAGCAAGCTTTCGGAAATAACTCAGCTCGTACCTGCTGAACCTGCAGGATGGGCCAACTGGGGAGTGCTGGCATTGCGCCAGCGAAACTACGACCTGGCCGGGCAAAGACTGGAACGAGCCCGCGACCTGGCTCCGCAGAATGATCAAATCTACGACCTGTTGGGAATCCTTGAAGGCGATCGTGGCCATTCTCCAGAAGCGATCGCGGACCTGCAGAAGTCCGTGGACCTGAATCCGAAGAACTTGCGGGCAGCCTTTGCGCTCGCCGAAGAGATCGAACGGCAAGGGGATGCGAATAGCGAAGCGGAATTCCAGGAAGTGATTCGAAAGATCCTCGCCGCGCAACCCGACAATCTCGCCGCCTTGCTCGAACTAACGCGCGTGGCCGCGAAGCGCGGTGATGCCAGTACCCTGAAGTCGGCAGTTGCTCAAATCAGCGCCCGTTCGTCAGGATGGCCGCCCGAAGTGCAGCAGCAACTTGCGACCGTACAGGCTGCGGCGGCAGGAACCGACCTGCGCACGGCCGCTACGCGAACCACTTTCCTGCGCAACGTCCTAATGCGCGTTCCCGAATACCGCCAGAGTCTTTCCGTTATCAAAGCGCCCGCAGGCGAAGAAGCGCAGCCCTTCACCCATTTTGTGCGAATGGAATCGCCGGTCTTCAAACCTGCTCCTGTTGACACGGCAATCCAATTCGCAGTTCAGCCCGTTGCCAATGCCGGCAACGGTCGTTGGAATTGGATCGGAGCCATCCAACTCAGCAGCGCAGGCGTCCCGGTACTTGCCGAAGCCGACGGCCGAACAGTGCATTTGGCCACTGGCGCAACGCTTCCCTTTCCCGGCGGGCCATCTTCTGTTCCGCCGTCGCCTGAGGGAGTCTTGCAAGCCGACTTCAACTACGATTTCAAAACTGATCTTGTCCTGGCGGGCGCAGGAGGAGTGCGGCTGTTTCGCCAAGATACTCCGAGCGCGTTCACCGATGTAACAGCGCAGACTAAATTGCCGAAGTCCGTGACTAACGCCCGCTACACGGGCGCGTGGGCCGTCGACATTGAAGCGGATGGTGACCTCGATATCGTGATGGGCGCGAGCGAAGGATTGCCGCTCGTGTTGCGGAACAACGGCGACGGCACGTTTCTGCCGATTCACCCTTTCACCGGAATTACCGGCGTGCGCGGATTTGCCTGGGCCGACCTTGATGGCGACGGCAACCCCGACGCTGCCATCATCGATGGCGCCGGCCGGCTTCACGTTTTCATGAACCAACGCCAGGGTCAGTTCCGCGAGCGGGCCCTGCCTGCGGGATTGCCGCTCGTTAAAGCGATTGCGGTGGCCGACGCAAACAACGACGGAGTTCTCGATCTGCTCGCCGTGCAGGCTGACGGCGCGATCGTCCGCATTTCCGACAAAAACGAAGGAGAAAGCTGGGACACGACAGAGATCGCCAGGGTTCCAGACGCTGCCAACAATCTTGCCGGAGAGGTGCGGCTGCACGTCGCTGATCTCGACAATAACGGAGCGCTCGATCTTTTTCTGGCTCCGACAAAGTCAGCCTCTGGTGCGGGGGGCGCTTTGATCTGGCTGGGCGACGACAAGGGCAAGTTCACGCCCCTCGACCATCCAGTCGGGCCGGCGTTGGTGTTCGATTCGGCCGATCTGCTTGGCAACGGCAGGCTCGACCTGCTCGGGCTCTCCTCCGATGGACAGCCGGTCCAGGCGATGAGTCACGGATCGAAGAATTATCACTGGCAAGTGGTTCGGCCACACGCCGTACAAGCCGTCGGCGACCAGCGCATCAACCCCTTCGGCATTGGCGGCGAAATTGAAATTCGTTCCGGCTTGCTGGTGCAGAAGCAACCGATCACCGGTCCCCAACTTCATTTCGGATTAGGAGAGCAGACCGAGGCGGAGATTGTGCAGGTGGTCTGGCCGAATGGTACCGTGCGCGCGGAGTTCGGCGTGAAGGCCGACATGGACATCGTGACCGAGCAGCGCCTGAAGGCTTCGTGCCCGTTCCTTTTCGCCTATAACGGAAAGCAGATGGAGTTCGTGAAAGACGCGGTTCCATGGGGCTCGGCAATCGGCCTTCGCATCAATACGCTTGGCTCTGCTCAAATCGCGGCGACCGGAGAGTGGTACAAGATTGGCCGCGAGCAACTCGTGCCGCACGACGGCTACTACGACCTGCGGATCACGGCGGAGTTGTGGGAGGTTTACTACTACGATTATCTGGCGCTCATGACCGTCGACCATCCAGTAGGCACGGAGATTTTTGTCGATGAGCGCTTCGTGATTCCTCCGCTGAAGCTTGGGCTCACGACCGTATCTACTCCGCACGAGATTGCACGCGCCCTTGACGATACGGGCCAGGACGTAACCGACATCGTTCGTACGCTCGATGGAAAGGCCCTTGCCAGCTTTGGGCGCGGGCAATATCAAGGCATCACGCGCGATCACTATCTTGAAGTCGATCTCGGCGATGATGCTCCGAAGAGCGGCCCACTCTACCTGATCGCGCAGGGATCGATCCATGACACGGAGTCGTCGGTGAATGTCGCCATCACCCAAGGCAGTCGCTGGCGCGCTCACGGGTTGAGCCTGGAAGTTCCGGACGGCCGAGGGGGCTGGGTTACAGCACAGGACAACCTGGGCTTCCCTGCCGGCCGGAAGAAAACAATCCTCTTTAATCTGACGAATGTGTTTCGGCCAGGAACTCCGCGTCGCGTGCGCATCCGCACCAACCTGGAAATTTACTGGGACGCCATTCATTGGGCTCAGGGAGTTCCAGACGCTCAGTTGAAAACTGTAACTCTGAATCCCAACGTGGCCGATCTGCACTATCGTGGATACTCCGTCATGCATATGCCGGGCGCCGCGCGCGCGCCCGAGGTGCCTGATTACAACGAGATTGAGGGGACCAAGCAACGGTGGCGCGATCTGATCGGCTACTACACCCGCTACGGCGATGTGCGCGAACTGGTCACCAAGATCGACGACCGCTACGTGATTGTGAATTCCGGCGATGAACTCTCGCTGCGTTTCGCCGAGCAGCCACCTCCACCTGCGGGATGGGTGCGCGATTTCGTAATCGTCGGCGACGGCTGGATCAAAGATGGCGACTACAATTCCACTTTCTCCAAGACCGTTCTGCCTCTTCCCTATCACGCCAAGAATGAATACACGACCAGACCCGGCCGACTGGAAGATGAGTGGGTTTACCAACAGCATCCCGACGACTGGAAGAACTATCACACGCGTTATGTCACTCCCGACGTTTTCAAGAACGCATTGAGGGATCAACCCGGCAAATGACTGGCAACCGGATCGCGAAGATCGTTCTAGTTATTTTTTTTATCGGGCTTCTGGCAACGCCTTTCGCGATTAAGCGGATATCGGAGGCTAGGGACGCCGACAGATCGAAAGCGGATTCGAAGACTGCGCTAGCCCGGCATGGCTTTTATCTTGAAGAAGTCTCTAAAGCGGCCGGGATTAATTTTGTTCATCAATCTCCGCAGCTTGATCCGAAATTAAATCCCATCATGCCGGAGGTCGCTTCGATGGGCGCGTCGGTGTCCATCGTCGATTTCGATCGTGACGGATGGCCGGACATTTACGTCACCGACAGCGCGATTGGCAGCAGGAATGCGCTCTATCGCAACCTGCATGACGGCACGTTCAAAGATGTGGCCGGCGAACTCGGCATTGCCGACGTCAACCAGGCGGGCACTGGAGTTTCAACTGGTGCGGTTTGGGGAGACTACGACAATGATGGGTATGAGGATTTATTTCTGATCAAGTGGGGACGACCGGAGCTGTTTCACAACGACCAAGGCCACGGTTTCACCCGCGTAACCGAGCAGGCCGGACTGCCGCCGTGGATCAACGGCAACACCGCTATCTGGTTCGATTACGACGGCGATGGACTCCTCGATCTTTTCGTCGGCGGCTACTATTCGGAAGACATCGATCTGTGGCATCTCACGACCACGCGCATCATGCCCGAGAGTTTTGAGTACGCGAAGAACGGTGGGCGGAAATATTTATTTCACAATCTCGGCAATGGCAGGTTTGAGGAAGTCAGCGCGCAGGTTGGCATCAACAGCCGGCGCTGGGCCCTGGCTGCCGCTGCCGCAGACCTGCGCGGAAGCGGCCACCCCGATTTGTTTGTCTCGAATGACTACGGCGTGTCGGAACTCTACTTCAACGACGGCAAACGGTTTCACGAGGTCGGCGAACAAACCGGCGTCGGCTTTGCCCCCAAGAGTGGCATGAACACTGCGTTCGGCGACATCCTGAATCAAGGCAGATACTCGGTTTATGTTTCCAATATTTCCGAAGACGGCATTCTTATCCAGGGAAATAACTTGTGGGTGCCGAAGGAAGGGACTGCGGGCGATGCCATCAAATATCAGAATTTGGCGCGCGACTTCGGCGTGGAACTCGGCGGATGGAGTTTCGGCGCGCAGTTTGGCGATTTGAATAATGACGGAACGCTCGACCTGTATCTTACAAACGGTTACATCTCTCTCGATCGGAATCGAAGTTACTGGTACGACTTCTCGAAAGTCGCCGGTGGAAACAGCACCATCATCGGCGATGCCAAGAACTGGCCGGCGTTTGAAGGACGCAGTCTGTCGGGCTATCAAACCAAGCGGGTATGGCTGAATGACGGTACTGGCAAGTTCATCGATGTTGCCCAGGCCGTCGGCGCCACCGATACTTACGACGGACGTTCTGTGGCGTTGGTCGATCTTTGGAATCGTGGAGTGCTCGACGTGGTTGTAGCCAACCAGAATGGCCCATTGCTGATTTACAAAAATACCGTGGCGCCCGAGAACGAGTGGATCGAATTTGCGCTCGAAGGAACCAGCTCGAATCACGGTGGCAGCAACCGCAGCGCGATCGGCGCCCAGGTAACGTTGTTCTGGAATGGTCAGCGGCAAGTGCAAGAAGTCTCTGGCGGCAGCGGTTTCGCTGCGGAGAATGACCGGCGGCTGCATTTTGGACTGGGCAGGAATCCGCACATCGAAAAGGTCGTTATTCGCTGGCCCTCTGGCAAAATTCAGAGCATCGACAATCCCGCGACCGGCCAGTTGCACAAGATAAAGGAGCCTGCATGAGCCAGTCGATCAGTGCGCCCGTCGTGTCACCACCGGCACCGACAAAGAAGACTCCTTTATTCAGCCTCGACAACCGCTACATCGCGCCCGCATTCATTACATGCATACTGCTGGCCGGTCACCTGTCCTTCGGAATTCTCGAGAGCTATCAGAAGACTCTGCTGGCAATCGCTACCAGTATTGGGCTTGAACTGGTGCTCGGACGAATTTTCTTTCGCAAATGGGTGCATCCCGCCAGCGCTTATATCTCTGGAATCAGTGTCGGAATTCTGGTGCGCTCGCCGGCCTTCTGGCCGTATGCGCTGTGCAGCGCAATTTCCATTACGTCCAAATATGTGTTGCGGGTGAAAGGCCGTCACATCTGGAATCCGTCTAACTTCGGCATTTCCGTCATGCTATTTCTTGCTGCGGAGACGGTCGCCACCTTGAGTATCCAGTGGGGCAATTATCTTTTGCCGATGATCGTCATCTGGGCGCTGGGCTCCATGATTATCTGGCGACTGAGGCGTTTCCACATCACTGGCATTTATGTTGCGTCGTTCATCACCTTCGCATTTATTCGCAGCTGGATGACCGGAAGCCCTTGGCAATCGGAGATTGCGCCAATCACCGGTCCCATGTATCAGCTGTTCATTTTCTTCATGATTACCGACCCAAAAACCACAGTCCGCTCCAAACGAGGCCAGTGTCTGGTCGTCTTCCTGGTCGCTGTAGTGGAAATGTTGATGCGCTTAGACCAGATTGTTTATGCACCTTTTTACGCGCTCTTTATCGTGGGTCCAACGGCTATGCTGATTGAGATTTGGCTGGACTCACGCCGCGAGAGCGCCGCGAAACTCACGGTGGCTCAGTGACGGTTCGTAAACGGCGTCGATCTGTAGAGCCGGTGCGCAGTGTCACCTATTTCCTGGTTCTGGTTGCTCTGCTCCTGTTCTTGAGTTGCAAACCCAAGGCATCGAACCGGACCGAAGCCGCCCCTGCGACGCCTTCTTCCGCGCCCGTACGATCCGCGTCGGAGCCCCGATCTTCTGCAGTCGACTCGAGTTCACCCGCGGCGCCCTCTTCCCGCCCCTCCGGCCCCATCGAGTTCACAGACGTCACCGCACAGGCAGGCATTCATTTCAAACACAACAGCGGCGCGTTTGGAAAGAAATATCTGCCGGAAACCATGGGCAGCGGCGCTTGCTTTCTCGATTACGACAACGACGGATGGCAGGATATTTTGCTGGTCAATTCCATGGACTGGCCAGGACATCAGTCGGCCAAGTCCTTCCCTGCGCTCTATCACAACAATAAAGATGGCACGTTTACCGATGTGACGCGGCAGGCTGGCCTCGCGATAGAAATGTACGGGCTCGGGTGCGCCGTCGGCGACTATGACAACGACGGCTTCGATGATATCTACATCACCACCGTCGGTTCGAATCACCTTTTCCACAATGTGGGCAATGGCAAGTTTGCCGATGTGACCGCCAAGGCGGGCGTTGCCGATCCTGGATTCTCCGCCAGCGCGGTCTGGGTCGACTATGACAACGACGGCAAGCTGGATCTTTTCGTCGCCCACTACATCGACTGGTCCATCGAGACAGATCAATACTGCTCGCTCGACAATAAAAACAAGTCCTACTGCACGCCGCAGAGGTATAAAGGCCAAAGCTCGACGCTTTTCCACAACAAGGGCGATGGCACATTCGAAAACGTCACGCGGCGCGCCGGCCTCTATGATCCCACGAGCAAATCACTTGGAGTCGCCTTGTTGGATTACGACAACGATGGCTGGCTAGACCTTTTCGTTTCGAACGACACCGAACCCAACAAGCTCTACCGCAACAATCACAACGGAACGTTCACGGATGTCGCAGTCGCCGCCGGTTTGGCATACAGCGAAGCCGGCACGGTGCGCGCCGGGATGGGCACGGATGCGGCTGATTATGACAACTCTGGTTGGCAGAGCCTGGTGATCGGCAACTTCACCAACGAGGGGATGGCCCTCTACCACAACGATGGCTCCGGACTGTTTACGGACGAAGCGCCTGCCACTGGCATCAGCAGGATATCCACGAAGTCACTGACGTTCGGCACTTTCTTCTTTGACTATGATCTTGATGGCCGTCCTGACATCCTCGCCGTCAACGGGCATGTGTCCGACGACATCAGCGTAGTACAGCCGCAGGTCAAGTATGCGCAACCGCCACAACTCTTCCGCAACCTGGGCAAGAACAAGTTTGAAGAAGTAACGACGAAACTCGGCTCTGCGCTCCAACATCCTATCGTGGGCCGTGGGGCGGCCTACGGAGACTTCGACAACGATGGAGATTTGGACTTATTGATTACGGCCAACAATGGGCTCGTACGCTTGCTGCGTAATGACAATGGGAACCAGAACGACATGCTGCGAGTGAAGACCGTAGGCACACGCTCGAACCGCGACGGCATCGGCGCAAAAGTCACACTCAGGGCGAACACAGGACTCCGCCTGTTTGCCATGGTGAAGACCGGTTCAAGTTATTTGTCTCAAAGCGAGCTTCCGCTAACCTTCGGCTTGGGCAAACCAGAAGCCGGCAAGACCGTCAGTCTGGAGATTGTCTGGCCCAGCGGCCAGAAAGATAAAATTCCAGATGTCAAGCCCAATCAGTCCATCACAGTGAAGGAAGGCAAAGGCATCAGCTCGGCCCAGCCCATAGTTTTTGCCAGGGCCGCGAAGACCAGCGCCGCGCAGTCTGCGACGCCGGCTCCCTCGCCAAAGTGATTAGCCAACTCTCAGGCCGGAATCACTTATTCAGTCGCGCGAGTATTTCCTTTTGATTGCCGATGATCGACTGAAGGGCGCTCTGGTTCTTGAGAATCGCTGATTGGTTTTTCAGAATGGCCGCCTGATTCTTTTTGATCGTGGCCTGATTCGCGCGGATTGCGGCCTGATTGCCGAGGATGGTCTTCTGATTCGGCTCTTCGATCACTTTGCTTTCTGACATTGTTTAAGCGGCCTCCTGCCGCGCCACTTCTATCCAGCCCACATCCAAGTGCGGTGATTATAGGGGCACACCGTGCCGAGTCAATAACATGAAAAGAGTATCAGCCATCACCGGGCGTGAACTAAGGCTGATAAATCTGCACGTAATCGACCGCGCTTGAATTTACGACCGCCGCACCCGCAAGGCAATAGAGTTGCCCGCTCACCACCGCGGAACCGCCGAACATCGTCCCATTCGGCATGGGTGCCAGCGTCGTCGTCCATTTATCGGTCGTCAAATTGAACGATTCGTTCGCCGTGGTCGCCGCGCCCGCGTTGTTGATGTAGCCGCCCACATCGTACAGCTGGCCGATCACTCCGCTGCAAGGGCCAGTTCGAGCCGTCGGGTCAGCTGTCAGCTCTTTCCAGGTATTTGTTGTGGCGTCATAGGCTTCAGTGTCCCCCGTAACCGAGCTGGGAACGTTTGCTCCACCGGCGACTACGATCGTGGTTCCGATCAAGCCGGCGGCGGGAATATCCTTGGTCCCCAACATCGGAGCTTCTTCCGTCCACTCGTTCGTCTTGGGATTGTAGCTTTCGACCGTATCGATAAAAGTCGATCCGTTGTAGCCACCGACGGCATAGATGACGTTTTTCTCCACCACCACCTGCAGTCCGTTTCTTCCGGTCGGCATGGCCGCCTTCGCAGTCCAGGTTTTCGTGGTCGGACTATAAGCCCACACCGCATTGGTATACACACCGGCATGGCTGCCGCCGATAAAGTACAACACGTTTGCAACCACCGCGGCAGCCCCAGTGTCGGTCGCGGTTGGCAACGACGGGCCCGTCGTCCAGACGTTCGTAGTCGGGTTGTAGATTTGGAGATCCGCAAGCGACCCAGTGCTGTTGTACCCGCCCACCAGATAGATATCACCACCGAGCACAGCGGCGGCGGGGTTTACAACAGGCACGGGCACCACCGCTCCGGTTCTCCACGAGTTGTGCACGGTAAATTTCTGTGTGCTGGTCAGCGTGGTCGCTCCCGTCGTCACCGTGACGTAACCATCCGTCGCGCCCGCCGGAACCGTCGCGGTCAGTAAGCCTGGCTCGGTCAATGTCACCGTGGTTGCCGTTACTCCGTCGAACTTCACCACCGACGACGAACTGAATCCGTCGCCGAGAATCCCTACTTTCGTCCCTGCCTTGCCGCTCGTGAGCTCGAGCGTGACGAATGCCTTAAGCCCCGTCGCGAGGCTGAAGACAGTACCGTCGCCGCTGCTCCCGCCAAACTCCGTGAGCCCATAGAAATCGCCGTTTGTATCTTGTAACAATGCGCCCTGGGGTCCGTAACCATCCGTGCTGTCGAAACTGTGCAGCGTGGTCAACACTTCTTTGAGGGTGAGCTCGTAAATGGTTCCATCGTTGTTTGCTCCGCCGACGTCCGTCACTCCATAGAGATTGCCGTCTGTGGCTTGCATCAAACCTGCAGTTGGCGCGGAACCATCCGCGCACCCGGCCAGCGAGCAAAAACTGTAGAGCGTGGTCACTGTGCCGGCCGCCGTCATCTTGAAGACTGTGCCCCAGCTATTGGCTCCGCTTCCGCTTGTGCCGAAAGTCGTCCCGTAAAAGGTGCCACCGGCGTCGACCAGCCAGCCGTGGGGATAATATCCGTCGGCGGCTCCTGCAAAGCTGTGCAGAGTGGTCTCTGCCCCAGCAGCCGTGATTTTAAAGACGGTGCCGAAGCCGTTGGCCCCTCCGTCCTCCGCCGTGCCGTAGAAAACTCCGCCGACCGCAGTCAGCCCGCCCTGAGGATATTCCCCGTCCGCGCCGCTAAAGCTGTGGAGCGTGGTCAGCACTCCCTTCGTGCTGTACTTGAACACGGTGCCGAAATTGTTCGCCCCGCCGTTGGTCGCGGTCCCGTAGAGGTCCCCGGCGGCGTCTACGGCCAGTTGGCCCTCGGGTCCGGAGCCGTCGGCACAGGCCGCCAGCGAGCAAAAGTTGTAGAGCGTAGTCAGCGACCCCGACGTGGTGATCTTGAACAACGTGCCATTATTGCTGGCTCCGCCCGAGTAGGTCGCCCCGTACAGGTCGCCATTGCTGATCTGCACCAAGCTGGTGTAAGGATTCTCGCCATCGGCGCAGCTAGCCAGCGAGCAGAAGCTGTAAACCAGGTCCAGCGTTCCCGACGTACTAACCCGAAACACGGCGCCACTACCGTTCGCCCCTCCATAAGAGGTGACTCCATAAAGGTTGCCGTCTGTGGCCTGAATCAGGGCCGTGTGGTTCGGCTCGTTGCCATTGGTTTTGTCGAAACTCGCCAGACTGGTAAAGGTGGCGGTTCTCGGGGTCTGGGCTGTCACTGTCCCGCTTAAAACCCCTAATGCCAGCATTCCGACTGCGATTGCTGTCTCCATGAAAATGTACTTTGTGCCGTGGAACATCGGTTCCTCCATCGAAAAGATGTGATGTATAGCCCCTTGCGCGCAGCCACCCTCCCCGGAGAATCAGCCCGTGGCGGATGGCCTTCGCGGCTGACTGCTATGGTTGATAAATCTGCACGTAGTTGTAAATTGTTCCTTGCCCGCTGGCGAGGTTCGATCCACCGAAGCAGTACAGCAGCCCGTTGGCCACAGTCGATCCCGCGAACATTACGGCCTGCGGCATCGGGGCCTGCGCGGTCCACTTGTTGGTGGTTGCATTGAACGACTCGGTAATATTCAGAGGACCCCCAGTCAGGGTGCCACCAGCCAAATAGAGTTGGCTCGACACAGTCCCGTAGCAGCTTCCATCCTGCGGGTTTGGATCCGGCGTCAGTTCACTCCACGCATTGGTCGAGACGTCGTAGCCCTCGGTATCCCCGATGACCCCAGCGTTAGTCGCCCCACCCGCGGCCACGACTTTGGTCCCGAGCAAACCCGCGGCCGGCTCCGACCTTCCGATGAGCAACGGTGTTTCCTCGGTCCAGGTGTCGGTGGCTGGAACATATTTCTCCACATTGTCCAGCCGAAGAGATGCTCCGTTCCCGCCGACCACGTAGATGGAATTCCCGTCCACCGCCGCCGCTGTACCGCCGCGGGCGGTAGGCATGGGGGACTTCGTAGTCCAAGTATTGGTCTTGGGGTTGTATGCCTGCGCGAGGTCAGTAGCCGTTAGGCTGGTGTCGTAGCCGCCAATCACATAGAGGATGCCCCCAACGACTGCGCTGGCTCCAGCGCTGACCGGCGTCGGCATTGGCGCTGCGGTGGTCCAGGTATTGGTTGCCGGATTGTAGACCTGAGTGATGCCCACAACTTGATGGGCAGAGTCTTCGCCGCCCACGACATAGATTTTGCCGTTAATGAACCCCACCGCCGGACCCTCAACTGCGGTCGGCATTACGGTGCCACTGGCCCACGAGTTATGCACCGTAAAGGTCTTGAGGCTGGTCAGCGTCGTCGAGCCGGTGGTGACCGTCACATGACCGTCCACCGCTCCGGCAGGCACCGTCGCCACGATGTACGTCGTTCCCGTGAGCGTGATCTTGGTGGCCGGAATGCCACCGAACTTCACGATCGATGCGCTATCGAAACCCTGGCCTGTGATGTCCACCGTTGAGCCGGCCTTGCCCGAAGTCGCGCTCAATCTGATGAATGGCTTCGCGCCGATGTTCAGGCTGTAGAGTTCGCCGCAACCAACCACTTCCACCGCCTGGCCGTTTATATTCACGACACTAAAGCAGTTGGTATCGCCGCCGACGTTGGTGGTGCCATAAAGGAGGCCGTCGGTGTGCTGCACTAAGGGTGACAATGGATCGCCACCGTCTGCGCCGTCCGTAAAGCTGTAGAGAGTCGAGAAAGTCCCGCTGGTCGTGATGCTGAAAATCGTTCCGTAAAGGCCAATTTCCATGTTGGACGTTACGCCATAGAGCTTCCCATTCGTGGCCTGTACCAGGCTGCCCCATGGGCCGTTCCCGTCGGTAGTTCCATTGATATTGTGGAGCACCGTGTAGGTGCCGCTTGGTGTGATCTTGAAGATCACTCCAGCCCCGGCGGTGCCCCCTGAGTAGGTGGTGCCATAGAAGTTTCCGTCGCTGGCCTGGATCAGAGGGAAGGAGCCGTTCGACCCGTCGGCGCCCGTGAAGTTGTGCAGCACGGTCACCATGCCAGTTGGGGTCATTTTGAAGATGACACCATTGTTGCTGGTTCCTCCGGCAACGGTGTCGCCATAAAAATCTCCAGTGGTGCCCTGCACCAGCGGAGCGTAGACATTCTGACCATCAGTACCGGTAAACGTATGCAGCGTGGTGAACACCCCGGCGGAGGTGACCGAGTACGCAGTGCTGTCGGCCACAGTGGCAGAGGTTGTCGTTCCATAGAGGGTCCCGTTCGTAGCCTGAATCGGAGACCCGTAGGGATGAGCGCCGTCGCCGGAACCGGTGAAATTGTGCAGCGCAGTCGCTACGCCCTCTGGCGTTAGCTTGAACACGGTTCCGTCGTTGCCCGTGGTGCCGCCGTTATAGGTGGCGCCATAAAAATTCCCATCCGCGCCCAAGGTCAGGCCGCCGTACGCCGCGGTACCACAAAAACTAGCGGGACAGCCGCCGTTGCTGAAGTCGAACACATCGGTTACCGCCCCCGAGGTCGTCATTTTGAACGCTGTGCCGCAGTAGGTAGTAGTACAGTCCACAGCCCCGCCGTCCCCGCCTGCGGCCGTGAGGTACAACTCGCCGTCGCGTCCCTGCGCTATGGCTTCGACATTTGGATTGAGCGGTCCAGGGGTTCCAGTGAAACCATAAACAGTGGTGGGAGTTTGAGCCTGGGCCACTACCGCGACCAGTAGGCCGACGATGAGCGTGGCGCAAGAAAATGCAACGTGGACAAGGCGAGAGGCGTAGTTTGTAGACATTGAGGCTGCTCCTAATTCACTGATTCCAACGGTTCCGACTACCGGATTCGGTCCCCATTCGTGCCCCCCGCGGGCTCTTTCGTGGGGGACGGCACGTTTTGAATCGCGCTATACTATGGCGGCCTTGCTCCCCCGCCGGCAACAGGCATGTCGGGCCATTTAAGGCCATAACGTGTCATGTCCTTTTGTGTCAGCTAAACATGTCAGCTAATCGCGAACCGCTCGCTGGGAAGCGCCTTGACTCCTGGAAGGAGATCGCCGCCTTCCTCGGTCGCGCCGAGCGCACCGTCAAACGCTGGGAGACGGAACGCGGCCTTCCCGTGCATCGCATACCAGGAGGCGGCCGCAGCGCCGTCTTCGCCTACAGCCACGAACTGGCCGATTGGTTGAAGGGCGCGAGCGATGAACTGGATGCCGACGATTCTCCGTCCGCCGGAGTCGAAGAACTCAAACCAAATTCAGCCGAAGCTGGCGCCCCGACAGCTACCCCTCCCGCTCCAGTAACTGCGGCAACTACTCCGGCGGTCCCGACCGCAACAAAGAATTGGCCTCTGTCCCGCCTCGCTGCCTGGCTCGTCCCTTTCTTGCTCGCCGCCGGGCTGATCACCTATTTCTCTATCGGCCACCGCGAACCGAGCTACAAAGCTCTCGCCAGCCGCCAGCCAGCAAACGGCGGATCCAATGATCTCCATCTCGACCCCGACTCCATCGCCGTTCTCCCCTTTACCAACGTACGGGGAGACGCCAGCACCGACTATCTCAGCGACGGCATTGCCGAGTCGTTGATCGGCAGCCTCGCCCGCGTTCCCCAGCTCAAGGTTCGTTCCCGCGACTCAGCCTTTCGCTACAAGGGCAAGGACGCTGACGTGCGCACCATCGGCAACAATCTCGGTGTGTCGGTTCTGGTGAGCGGGCGAGTGCTACGCCAGGGCGACACCATTGAAATCAGCACCGAGCTGACCGACGTCCGGGACAACACAGAAATCTGGGGGCACCGCTACACCGGAAAAAGCGTCAACCTCATCTCGTTACAGCAGCAAATGGCTGGCGACATCGCTGAAAAACTGCGTGCCAAGCTCAGCAACTCAGAAAGGGTGCAGGTCACGCGGCAAGGCACCCAAAATCCGCAGGCCTACGAGCTGTATCTGAAGGGCCGTTACGCCTGGAACAATCGAACCTACAGCGAAGTGGAGAAAGCCATCATCGATTTCAATCAGGCCATCACCAACGACCCCGCCTACGCTCTGGCTTATTCGGGCCTAGCCGATGCCTACGCCGTGCTGCCGAACTATGGCGGCAATCAAAACGAAGATTTCCCCAAGTCGAACGCCGCCGCCCGCAAAGCCCTTGAACTCGACCCGACGCTGGCTCATCCCCATGCCGTGCTCGGCAGCAACGAGATCCAGCACGACTGGGATTTCGCCGGAGGAGAAGCCGAGTTCAAGAAGTCGTTCGAACTCGACCCCAACGACGCCACTGCCCATCAGTGGTACGCAGACGAAATCGGCCAGATTGGCGGCCGAGAACAGGAAGCTTTTGCGGAAATCGATCTCGCGCATCAGCTCGACCCGGAGTCTCCCGTCATCACCCGCGTCGTGGGAGGAGTCCGCGGCTCAGCCCGGAAGTACGACGAAGAAATTGCAATTTGCGGTAAGCTGGCCACCGACAACCCGACCTTCGCCATCGCGCACGATTGCCTTGCCTACGCGTATTGGGGAAAACGCATGTACCCGCAGGTGATTGCAGAATGGAAGACGTGTGCGCAGTTGTCCGGTTCCCACGGCGATTGGCAATACGCTACAGACATGGAAGAAGGATACCGATCGGCAGGCTGGAAAGGCGCTCTCGCCAAAGCCATCGAATTTGGAAAAGCTCAACGGAAAACCGGTTACTACCCGGCATTGATCATTGCCCGCTTCTACGCCGACATGGGAGACAAAGAACAGGCTTTCCAATGGCTCGACATCGCGTTTCGGGAACACGATTGGGGACTAATCACCTTGGACACGTCTTTCCAACTCGACCCTCTGCGTGCTGATCCCCGGTTCGCCGAGTTAGTGCACAAAGTCGGGCTGCCGCAGTAATCTGTCTTGACACGCCCCAGGGGTATCACTTTTTATTGGTTGTCGATATTGGACGTCACCGAAATCAAGCGGAGGAAACTCATGCATTTCCGGAGTGACAGGAATCGTCTTTTGGCCGGCGCGCTGCTGATCGAAGCATTCGTGGTCTGCGCGTTCTGCGCGCCCGCCGCAGCGCAGTCCGTATCATCTTCTTCGAAAACGGCCGCCGAGCCCGCCGAAACGTCCTCGGGATACAACCAGCCGCCGAAAAACATCCTGGACGTCATGCACGCGCCCTTACCGCCGCAGCCCTCGGTGAGCCCGACCCACGATGCGATCCTGCTTGTGTCGTGGCAGGACTACCCGTCGATTTCCCGCGTGGCGACGCCGTTTCTTGCGCCTGGCCGGCGTGCGCGTCGAGCCCAAGAATCACAGCAAGCACGACACTCCCGGCGGCTACGGCATCACGCCGTGCGCCACGAGCTTCGAACTGGTGCACGTCGCCGACGCTGCGCAAATCCACGTCGCGCTTCCCGCCGGCGCCTGCCCGGGCGAACCCAGCGTGGGCCGCGGACGGAAAGCGTTTCGCCTTCGTGAATATCGCTCCCGAATCAGTCGAGCTCTGGATCGGCGACGCCAAGACCGGCGAAGTCCATCGGGTGCCCGGCGCCCGTCTCAACCCGATGCTCGACGACGCGATGCAGTGGATGCCCGACCAGAAGACGCTTCTCGTCAAGCTCGTGCCCAAAGGAATGGGCGCGCCCCCGCCCGAGCCCGTCATGCCGATCGGCCCGAGCATCCAGGAGACCGAAGGCGAAAAAGGCCAGAGCAGCACCTACGAAAACCGCGACACGCTCAACAACAAGCACGACGAGGATCTCTTCGACTACTACGCCGCCTCGCAGCTCGCCCTCGTCGATGCCGCCAGCTCGGCGATCACGCCCATCGGAAAGCCGGGAAATTACGAATCGCTCGATCCCGCGCCCGACGGCCAGCACGTCCTCGTCACCGCGATCCACAAGCCCTACTCGTACGTCGTGACCTACGAGCGCTTCCCGAACGAAGTCGAAGTCTGGGACGTCTCCCAGCGCGCCCACGTTCTCACTCACACCATCGCGTCGCTTCCGCTGGCCGATCGCGTTCCCATCCACGGCGTTCCGACCGGTCCGCGCGATTTTTCCTGGCGCGCGACCGAGCCGGCAACGCTCGTCTGGGCCGAAGCGCTCGACGGCGGCGACTGGAACGTGAACGTTCCGGCGCGCGACAAGGTCATGCTGCTCAAGGCGCCGTTCAGTTCGCCCGCGGTCGAAATCACGCGCACCGAGCAGCGCTACGCCGGCTTCGCCTGGAGCGAGCAACCCGGCGTCGCTCTGCTGCGCGAGTACGACAACAACCGGCACTGGAGAAGAAGCTTCATCGTCAACGTCGACGATCCGCAACAGAAGCCGCGCTTGCTTTGGGATCTTTCGACCGACGAGAGTATACAAGGACCCCGGCACCCCGGTACAACGCCAGCTGCCGAACGGCGCCTGGGTGGTTCGCCAGGACGGCGATTCCGATCTACCTCGCGGGAGTCGGCTCTTCGCCCGACGGCGATCGCCCGTTCCTCGATCGCCTCGATCTCAAGACGCTAAAGACCGAACGCCTCTTTCGCAGCGAGAAGACTTCGCTCGAGCGATTTCTTTCCTTCACCGGCCCGGACACGCGGACGTTCCTGACCTGGCATCAGTCGCCGACCGACCCGCCGAACGCGTTCACGACGAACGCTCGGGAAGCGCCGTCGGACGCACGCCGCCGGAGAAGCGACCTTCGCCTCCACCAGCGTCGCCATCACCCACATCCCCGATCCCACGCCCGAGGTGCGCGCGATCAAGAAGCGGCTGGTCAAGTACAAGCGCACGGACGGCCTCGACCTGTCGTTCACGCTCTACACGCCGCCCGGCTATCAAGAAGGCACGCGCGTCCCCACGATTCTTTACGCCTATCCTCTCGACTACGCCGACGCGTCGACGGCCGGCCAGGTCACCGGCTCGCAGGAAACCTTCACGCAACTGCGGCAATACAGGCTGCTGCTTGCTCGCCGGCTACGCCATCATCGACAACGCGGCGTTCCCCATCATCGGCGACCCGAAGAAAGCCTACGACACCTATCTCGACCAGCTCGTCGCCGACGCCAAGGCCGCGGTCGATGAGGCGGTGCAGCTGGGCGTTGCCGATCCCGACCGCATCGGAGTCACCGGCCACAGCCACGGCGCTCTAATGACCGCGAACCTGGTCGCCCACTCCGACCTGTTCCGCGCCGGCGTCGCCACCAGCGGCTCCTTCAACAAGACGCTCACGCCCTTCGGTTTCCAGAACGAGCGCCGCTCGGTGTGGGAGGCGCACGGACGTCTATCTGAAGGTCTCCCCGTTCTTCTTCGCCGACAAGATGAAGACGCCGCTGCTCATCATGCACGGCGCCGAAGACGCGAACCCCGGCACGACGCCGCTGCAGGCGCAGCAAGCTCTACGAAGCCATCCGCGGCAACGGCGGCACGGCGCGCCTCGTGATGCTGCCGCACGAGCCGCACTGGTACACGGCGATGGAGTCGAACGAGCAGCTGGTCTACGAGATGCTTCGCTGGTTCGACAAGTACGTGAAGAACGCGCCGCCGCGCGCTGCGGCCGGAACACGATAGAAGGGCAAGGGCACTGCGATCGCCTAGGAAAGATTACGGGCGAAGATTATCGCGTCTTGCAGCCGATTCACTGCTGTTGCTGCTGTTCCTGGTCCGACCGCGCCGAGGCCCGCACCAGCACTGGCCTTGATCGCACGACAAAGGTCGGCATCACCGGCTCCGGGGGCGCGGTGTCCGCCGGACTCACGGTCACGGCCACGCTCAACTCACTCTGCGCCTCACCCTTATAAACGCCGCGGGTCGGCGGAACGTCAGCATAGTCGCGTCCAATGGCCACACGAATGTGCCGATCGCCGCCCACCAGATTATTCGTTGGATCGAACGCAACCCAGCCCAGCCTCGGCACCAGCGCTTCAACCCAGGCGTGCGACGCGCCTTCAACCGACCGGTCTTTCTCCGTGTCGTCGCGATGAAACATGTAACCGCTAACGTAGCGGCACGGAATCTTCATCCGCCGCACCAACGCAATCATGATATGCGCAAAATCCTGGCACACGCCCTGCCGCGTCTCCAGCGCCTCTTCAATCGGCGAATCGACCTTCGTACTGTTCGGTACGTAGGCAAATAATTTATAGATCGCTTCGTTCAGTTCCGTCAGCAGGCGCAGAGGATTCCCGCGCCGTTCGCAGCCGAGTTCTACCGCCAACTGCTCAAGGGGTGGGCTCGATTGCGCGAAGTGGCTCGGCAGAAGCATTTCCCAATAATCATCGCCCGCAACCAGCGCATCGAGATCGGCCCAATCGCCGCTGTCGCCCGCGCGAGGCGCCGGCACGTTTTGCACTTCCACCGCCGACTGCGCCGTCACTTTCACCACGGTGTGCTTTCCCGCGATATCGAAATGATGAACCACGTTCCCCACGAAGTCGCGGTACTGCATCACGTTCGCCGCTGGGTCAACATTCAGAACGAAGTTGAGACAGCGCTGATCCCCGTCGCTGCGCGGCTGCAGACGCACCTCCATCACACTCTCCCGCACCGCCGGTTCGTAGCGAAACGTGGTCGTGTGTCGAACGGAATAGATCAACTTTCGCTCCTCTATCTGCTACGAGACCAGCGCCGACTCGACCGCATAATCAAAATAAACCTGCTGGATCGCCGTGTGCGCCTGCGCGCACTGCCAGCGCACGCTGTCAACATACCCGCTAGCCCCCGAAGCCATAATCTCCTCGATCTGGCTGAAACTCAGGGTGGCACAAAGCCGCCCCGCCAGCCGCGCGGGCTGCTCAGCCTTACGTTCAGTAAGTTCTCCAATAGCGATCAGGGCCGCATGCACGCGGTCCACGGAGAATCGCACGGAATGCGGGAAGTCCGGATTCAGCAGCAAAAATTCCGCCACACGGAGGGGTCGGATTTCAGCCGTGTAAGTCTTGCAATAAGCCTCAAACGCCGCGCACGATTTCAGCAGCCCCACCCACTCCAGATATTCTTCGCTCTCGACAGCCTGATCCAGCGGATGCGGCAACCGCCCGAAGTGCGTTCCAATCAGCCGCGCCAGTTCATCCGTGCGCTCGACAAATCTCCCCAGCTGGATGTACTGCCATCCCTCGCCATGCGACATGGTCGAATCGGTCACGCCCTGAAACAAATGCGCGCCTTCGCGCATCGCCCGAAAAAATACATACGAATGCAGCAGCCATGCCTCGCTCGCCGTCGTGCTCGTCACCTGCAAGTACAGCCGGTTCAGCTGCTCCCACATTTCCGTGCTGCACTGCTCGCGCACCTGCCGCAGGTTTTCCCGCGCCGCCGCCACACACGACAAAATAGAAGATGGATTCGTCCGGTCAAGCGTCAGCACGTGGGTCAACGACTCGGCGTCGATCTTTCCATCTTCCGGCGGTGGAACTTGAGAAGCCTCCAGCAGCCGCAACCAGCGTCCCGCGCCCGCCTCCGGCGACTGATCCAGCCGCAACTGCAGGTCGACATCAATCAGCCGCGCCGTATGCTCAGCGCGCTCCAGGTAGCGGCTCATCCAATACAGACTGTCCGCGACCCGGGAAAGCATAGTCGTCTGTCCTCGTCCGTTCATTCCCCAACCTTCATGACCGAGCCTTCATGCCCGCAGCACCCACGTATCCTTACTGCCTCCACCTTGCGACGAATTCACCACCAGCGATCCTCGCCGCAACGCGACCCTCGTCAACCCTCCCGGCACCAGCGTCACATTCTCGCCATACAAAATATAAGGACGCAGGTCGACATGCCGCGCCTGCACCTCACCCTCCAGAAAGCACGGCGCCCGCGACAAACTCAGCGTTGGCTGCGCAATATAATTTCGCGGCTCCGCCTCAATTCTCCGCCGGAAGTCTTCCCTCTCCGCCTCCGTGCTGTGTGGCCCAATCAACATGCCATACCCGCCCGACTCTCCAACGGCTTTCACCACCAGTTCGTCGAGATGCTCCAGTACATGGCTTCGTTGTGAACGGTCGCTTAGAAGATAGGTGTGAACATTGGCAAGAATCGGATCCTCGCCCAGGTAATAGCGAATGATCGCAGGCACGTAAGCATAGAGCGCCTTATCGTCGGCGACTCCCGTGCCAATCGCGTTGGCCATCGCCACATTCCCCGCGCGGTAAGCATTGAATAATCCTGGCACGCCCAGGCTCGAATCCTGCCGGAAGCAGAGCGGATCGAGGAAATCGTCATCGACGCGCCGGTAGATCACATCCACGCGCCGCAGCCCGGCGGTGGTACGCATGTAGACAATGTTGTCGTGCACCAGCAGGTCGCGCCCCTCGACCAGTTCAATCCCCATCTGCTGCGCCAGAAATGTGTGCTCGAAGTAAGCGGAATTGAAAACTCCTGGAGTCAGCAGAACGACTTTCGGCTCATGTCGCGCCGTCGAACTCGCCGGCGCGAGCGCCCGCAAAGTCGCGAGCAAAGCCTGCGCATAATGATCGACCGGAGATACTCCGTAGTCGCGGAACAAGGTTGGGAAGACTTTCTTCAGCACCTTCCGGTTCGCCAACATGTACGAAACGCCGCTGGGCACGCGCAGATTATCTTCCAGCACGGCGAAACTGCCGTCAGGCAGCCGCACCAGGTCAGTGCCGCAAATGCTCACGTAGATTCCGCGCGGAACCGTAAGCCCGCGCATCTCGCGCCGGAAATGCCGGCAACTGTAAACCAGTTCGCGGGGCACGACTCCGTCCGCCAGAATTCGCCCGTGATGATAAATGTCTTCGAGAAAGAGATTCAGCGCGGCAATCCGTTGCGTGAGCCCGCTCTCGATCTTGAGCCATTCTTTGTGAGGAATGATCCGAGGCAGCAGATCGTTAGGAAAAACCCGCTCGGTTCCCTCGTCGTTGCCGTAAACCGTAAAGGTAATGCCTTGATGCAGAAACGAAAGATCGGCAGCCTGCTGGCTCTTGCGCAATTCTTCCGCGGGTAGCTCGAGCAGGGTCTGGAACAGAGCCTGATAGTGTTCACGTGGCACGCCCGGCGACGCGAACATCTCATCGTAAGCCGAGTCAAACTGGTAATTGCGAAACGGGGGCCGGAACAGCGTAAGTGGCTCCGGCGGGCTCATCCGGCGCAACAATCCCCGAGTTCGAGTACGGCTCGTCTGCACTCATAGGACTCTAGGGGCCGCCCCGCTCCGGAGTCCAATCGAATTTGTTTATGGCAGGGATTCAGTTTTCGGGTGCCTGCAGTCACCACCGTCGTTTGTTATTAGGACTGTCATTCCGACCCCCGAGCGAAAGCGAGGGGCGGAGGAACCTGCTTTTCCTCGACACCACTACTGCTTCTGCCCCGCCGTAAACACCGTCCACGGCCCCGCCTTCATGTCATGCAGCAACGGCTTCTGCCACGCGAATTCCGGATGATGATCCAGATAATCCGCAGCCACAAAATCCGCTCCGCACGGATGCCCCGCCCGCGCCACAAAGCTCATCTTCGCAGCCATAGCACTGTCGGTCGCCTTACCCTGCACAGCCCCGCCGGGATTGTAAGCAGCCCACTCCCACTCCTTCACCCCGCGCGCCGATGCATCCACGTGGCCGCACAGCGATCGCTCGTCGGCCTGTTCTTTTTTCTCGAAGCTGTCGAAATGGTCGGAAAGAAACTGCTCCGCCAGCGCCACGTCGACCTTCCCCTTCGCCTGCTGCATGATTTCTTCCGCCCGGCTGTGCCGCGCGTTTGGCGAAGACGATGCGTCGTCGGGATTGAAGCCGCTAGTCTCGTCGTGAATCAGCTTCGGGTCGCGGGCAAAATTCGAGCTGACGAAATATCCATCTTTGGTGCGCCACAAAGGCGTGTTCTTCAACCCCAGCTCCAGATAAGCGATTTCGCCCGTCTTGCGATCGCCGATGAGCCAGTCGTTGGCGTATCCGCCGTTGTTAGCTTCTTTAATAATGCGCACATAGTCATCAATACTGTTGGCATACTGCAGCGCCTTGCGCGACCGCATGAACTCCGGCTTACCCGACGGATCCCACCCCTCAAACTGCGTGATGGTCGTTTCCGTAATCATGATGCCAGCCGAGTTCACGCCAAAATCATCGTCGCTCGTGATCACACCCGGAAAGCCGTCCATCAGAATGCGGTTGCCGTGCTCAGGCTGGATGTCAAAAACAATCACCCAGCGCTCACCCGCCAGATAGCTCGTCCAGTTATTGTGCGCAATTACAATCTGACGATCTTTGGTCATACCGCCCGTGGCAATAAACGCGCTACAGTTGCCGGGCGCCGCGAGCTTAGGATTCTTCGCCGACTTGTTCTGCTTATTCAACCACGGGACGTAATAGTCCGGCACTTCCTCGAACGCGTTCAGCGCCACAATGTCATACACATCGAGACTGACCCCGTGCGCCTTCAATCCGTCAGCAATTCCCTGCAACTCCTGCTGATATTCGGCGTCGAGGTGCGGCCAAAGCATCTGCTGCGCCGTCGCGCGAAAGAATTCCCAATCGCGCTGCGTCTCGCGCGTATCGAACAACTTGATCGCCTCAAACGCATCAGCAATTTCCGGCGCGAGCAGATACCCGTGCTGAAATCCAACGTCCGACGCCGAGCCCTCGAGGTGGACATAAGTCCATCCCCCCTGCTGGAAGCGATACGCCTTCTGCAAGCGTGGATCGGATTGGTTGCCTGCAGCGAATGCGGCAGAGGTCAGGAAAAGCAGCATCGCGCCCACAAAAACACGGCGCGCCAAATTGTTTTGCATGAAATCCTCACGGTCGTCTTTATGCGGGAACATTTTACCCCATGCTCCGGTACAGTTACGGATCAGACTGCAATCACCGTTATCCGAAAATGACGTCCGCTAGGAGCATCGCTGACTCCAGGTCCTATCAAACCGCGCGTTTCCAGTCAGCGACGGTGCGGTTCATCGTGTCCTGAATGCCAGGATCCGCGCCCAGGTATATGAGATATTGATAGTTTTCGTCGTAACCGAACGCCGCGGCGACCATGAGCGGAGTCGTTCCGAATCCGGGCTTATAACTCGAACCCACAAATTTCTCGTTCACGTCTGCCCCTCTCTCGACCAACATTTGGATGAGGATCCGGTATTCGTCTTTTGGTGGCTTAGTCGGTTTCGGGCGTTTCTTGATCGGATCTAGAAGGAATCCTGTTAAGTCGCTACTCCCCCCACACACCGCAAAGAAAAGAGGTGATACCCCATAACTATCTTTCGATGTAGCCTCCGCGCCCTGTGCGAGAAGTTTCTGAACGATCCTGGTGTCTCCTTTGTGGACAGCCCACTGCAACGCCTGATTGGTCGCGATTGCACCACGACTCATCAGCAACTCGACGAGCTCAAAGCTGCCGTATGACGCCGCCAATTCGAGAGCAGATGCTTTGATCGAGCCGCGAGAATTGGCGCTCACCCCTTCGTCGAGAAGTCTTCGCACTTCCGTAAGATCGCCTTTTCCAACCGCCTCGCAAATTTCCGTCGAGCCCGTAAGACCATCCGACTCGTAGTGAATACTCTTCAGAAGCTCGCTCAGTTTTTGCACCTCAGGACGCGAATCGTCATCGAGTTCCCTCACCGCAATCACCCCAAGGGTAATGCGCTGTTCCTCCTCTGCGGTGGGACGACGGCCGTTTTCAGTCCATTGGGTTAGCGCCTCCAGCTGAAGCCTGACGCTTTGATAAACTGCGAATCCACCACTCTGGACCTCAAGTTCTTTGACGATCGCGAGAGCATCCGCGAGCATCTCCCGAAAATCAGCGGCGGATATGCTCTTCCGTTTAGGCAAAGCGACCATAGCATTCCCTCGATTCAAGCAAACTCGAACCTGGCCCGCGCAGCTTAACGCTTCGCCAAAATGCCTGGGCCCGATCCATCCATCACGAAAGCAGCTACTTGTGATGAAAAAGCGTCTTCACCCAACTCCCCGCAATCGGCAAGAAAAACGCCAGCCCGATCGCGATGCAATAAAACGCGGCAGAAATGTATGGGCCTGCCTCGGCGTGGGCATCGTTCTCCAGCACAAACGATGGAGTGCTCAGCTTGACGCCATGTTTATTGCAGAGGAACAACGCCGGACCGGACAGACCGTCCCGGATCAGCACACCCGTTTGTGCGATCATCACCGGCTCAACGTTTCCAAAAGTATCGTGAGATGGGTGCAGAAAATAAGTCACCGGATCACCCTGCTTCCAACTCGGCGGCACCACAGGAACGTACGTTTCCACGTAGGGAGCAGATCGAACCTGGAAACTATATTGTGACTTCAGCGAAGTGATCGCGAGCCCCGTCAACTTGACATATTTTGAGTTCGGCGTCACACCGTCGGTGAGGTTCAACGCCTCAAAAGTGACCGGCGTTGAAGATTCGCGGTAGGCAATCACCCCCGCAAGCACTCCGACCATGATCAGCGCCACGCTTCCCGCCAGAAAATAAAGAACAAGTGGATTATTTACCAGGTTGCTGGCGTCCGGCACCGGGGTGGGCGCATTGGCCGCGGGTACAGGCTCAGGTCTGAGCTTTTCATTGAGCGCAACCGCAGGGGCCAGCATCCGGTCGATCATGCGAGTGGCAGGCAGGTAAACCGCGAGACCCAATAGCCAGGAAAGAACGAGTGTCGGAATCATGAGCCAGCTGGCATGAACCAGGTAAGGGCCCTTGCCCTGCAAGCCCAGTTCAAGATCCACCAGCCAGCTATAGACCCCCGCCTGCGCGATCCAGCAATAGAGTGGATAGCCCATTCCAAAACAGACGAACATCGCGATCAGGATTCGGTTGGCGACCAGCTGATTCACTGTAGGGTGTCCTCCCCGAGAACTCGAGCACTACTAAGAAATCGCATCTGGCCCGCGTCCCGTGCCCCGCTAAATATTCGTCCGCTGATCAGGATGCCCGCTCAGATACCAGCAGGGCAGCGATCCCGCATGTGGAAACACGGCGTGCACGCAAGTCCAGGGCTGAGGGGGATCGAACGTTAATGTAGTCTTCCCGTTTTTCTGCAGCACCGCAGTGTAGTGATTCACCACCACCGAGCCATAAGCATTTCCATGGGTGGCCGCGCGAATCCGAAAAACGCCGTAGTCCAGACCATAGGCCACAGCCGTCACCACGGCTACAGCGACGACGGCGGCAACAAACATGCGTCGCAGCCGCACTCGCAGGTTGGGGGAGGATACCTGAGCCACGCGCCAGATTATAAGCTTTCCCGTTTCAATGACCACCTCCAAATGACCGCCGGACATCTCCTAATTCCGCCAGCCCTTGCCAGCGATCCCTCGCCCCAAACATTGACAACTCGCCCATCCGACAGGCAAACTACCGCATTCGCTGGGAATCGTCTCCGGCGAGCGCCTGCTGCGGCCGCGAAGCCGGAGTGGTCGTGCAGGCCGTATAATCGCTCTTACTCTTCGTCCCATGGCCATGACCGAGCAACGGGTCTCGTACACGCTCGACTCCTCGTTGGAGACGATCGACAACGCGGAAGCGAAAGCCACAACAGTCGCTACCGAACTCGGCTTCGCCGACGACGAGGTCATGCAGATTTCCATGGCCGTGCGCGAGGCCGCAGTCAATGCCGTATTGCACGGGAATGCGTATGCCCCGGACAAGAAAGTCATTCTCGTCTTTGAGCGCGCGGGCAACGACCTGATCATCACCGTTCGCGACCAGGGTCGGGGGATGGATCTGAGCAAGATCCCGAATCCCCTGGCGCCCGAGAACCTGCTCAAAACCTCGGGCCGCGGAATTTTTCTTATGCGCTCGTTTATGGATGCGGTCGAAATTCGCCCCTCCGAATCGGGCACCGAACTTAAATTAATCAAGCACGTCCACGGGCCAACCGCGGGCGGCAAGGAGGCTTCCCAGTGAGCATGAAGGTTGCTGTTCGGCAGGTGGATGGAGTTACGATTGTGGACTGCAGCGGTCGCATTACCCTTGGCGAAGGCAGCGTCATTCTCCGCGACACAGTGCGCGACCTGCTGGGCAAGGGCAACAAAAAAATTGTCCTCAACCTTCAGGACGTCAACTACATTGACAGCTCCGGCATCGGCGAACTGGTCAGCGCTTTCACCACCACCAAGAATCAGGGCGGCGAACTCAAGCTGCTGAACTTGACAAAGAAGGTCAACGATCTGCTCCAGATCACCAAGCTCTACACCGTCTTCGACGTAAAAGACGACGAAGCCTCCGCCGTCAAGTCGTTCAAGTAGGCTTGTCGAAGCGGGCTAACTCCGGGGACTGGCGTGGCCGGTCCCCTCCGTATCTCCATCCAGCCGGATCCGGATCGTCAGGCAACCTTTTACTCTTCTTGCATTCGGAAATAAGGGGAGCCAGAATAGCTTCAGCACAAATCACCGTGAGAAAGTCCCTGGCCTTCTTCTTTATCGCCTTTGCCACTGCTTTGACGCTGGCCTGCGGCAGCAGCCACCGGCAGCTTCAATCCATCACCGTCAATGCAACGGGGAACGGCAGCGCGCTCGTCGCGACTGGTACTTTTTCCGCCCCACCAACCACCGTAACTCCGCTGCCGGTCTTCTGGTCCACGGTGCCTCCGCCAGCGCAATATACGTTGACGACTCAACCTTGCGTGGTCCAACTCGACGTATTGCCACCACCTGCTTCAATCATCGCCATGGCTCCCGCGGACCCCAGGGCTCCCAATGATGGATCGATTTCCACTACAAGCATGATTAGTTCGGTCGAGCTCGACGCCTGCGCGGTCGTGAAATAGGACCTGGTGATGGCGGCCTCTCACGAAGCTCTACACTGTCTTCGGCGTGAAAGTCGGCGAGCCGTCGCGGTCAAGTCCTTCAAATAAAACCTTCCCTTCTGAACTCCGGGTGCCCTATTTCTCGCGTTCTTCCGAGAAGTGGGGGCCAGCGTTCACCTTTTCGGCTTGCCTTCTCTTTCCCTCCGGATCATCCTAAGAGCGCGGGCAACTCCGCGCTCAGGGTGCGGCTCTAAGCGCCCAGGAGGTTCGCTATGAAACTGACCCGGCTCTTACCTCTTCTGATTCTGCTGGTTGCCATGGCTTGGCTCACGCCGGGCTGTGGCAGCGGGCGACATCTCGAATCGATCACCCTGACCCAGACTGCGGTCAACAACGGCGAGCAGGTTCAGTTCGTTGCGACCGGAACTTTTTCAGCGCCGCCGACCACCGTCAGTCCACTGCCGGTGGACTGGACTAACGGCCTCATGGCGCCCCCACCACCAACCTATAGCTACACGCTGACCACCCAGCCGTACCTCGTCAACTGCACCGGGGCGGGACCGGAGGTCCCTACAATTGTGGCTTTCGCTCCCCCGAATCCGACCGCCCCCACGAGTGGGACCAGCAACACAGTAGTCACCGCCGTGGCTACACCAACTTGTCTGGCGGGCGGGCAGTCCGCGCACTGATTTAAGAGGGTGTGCGCAAGAGGGATGCGCGGAACCCGGTCCGTCCCATTCCGGGAGGATCCTGCGCAATTTTTCTTTTCGTTACTGACTGCGAGCGACAGCACTTCTAGAATCGAAGCATGCAATGCAGCCATGCGGCGAAAGCCCTGCTCACACTGTTGCTGTTAGCGACTCCTCTGTTCGCCTCCGACTGCATCGCGATCCATGAAGCCAACCAACACGTCGGCGAGACGAAATGCGTAGAGGGAAAAGTACTCAAAGTCAAAATTGGATCGAGCGGCGTTCACTTCCTGGATTTCTGCGAAGAACAGGCGGCCTGCCCCTTCACGGTAGTAGTCTTCTCCCGTGACCTAAAAGATGTCGGCGACGTTCGCCGCCTCACTGGCCGCATGATCGAAATCAAAGGCCCCGTCAAACTCTACGACGGCCGCGCCGAAATCATCCTCAACCGCATCAGCCAGATCACCGGCGGCGCCGCCATGATCCCTCCCCTGCCCAAAAACTACGACGTAGAAAATCGCGGCCACTACAGCGCCGGACACCTCCGCCCCACCAAAAAACCCGCAAAGACCAAAGCCACGCCCAACACCACCTCAACCTACGGCTACGACGTAGAAGGCGACGACCCGCAGTAGGCATAATTCCCGAACGCCTAAAGAGCGTATTCGCTCAGTTCGGAATTTCTGATTCAACCCGCCCCGGCGTCATCCCGAACGGAGCCACTTTTCAGCAGAAGTGAGGGATCTCCCGTGCGACGGGCTCTGGAGTCAGCAGCGAAAGACCGATGACCCCGCCGAGATTGGCTCGCTGCACGCGAAAAGTTGCACCGGCCCATTCGACGGCGTATACATCTGAACCTATGTCGAATTCCGGATTCAGCCGCGTCGTCCCGGCAATCGGACTGTTCTTTCTCGCGCCTTTCATTTCCGAGTATCTGCTGGGCGACTTTTCGCTAACCAAGCTCGGCTACCTCATGATTCTCGCCCCTCTCTACGGCGGCGGGGCTCTGTTGATCCGCGAGGTCGTGCGCCGCTCGCGCAAGGGATGGCCCACGATCCTCATGCTGGCCTTTGCCTACGCAGTGCTTGAAGAGGCCTTCACCACCCAGACGCTCTTCAATCCCAACTACCTGAAGTTGAATCTGCACCTGCTGCAGCCCGCATATATTCCGTCGCTAGGCATCGGCGGCTGGTGGACGATCTTCGTGCTCACGCTGCATACCGTCTGGAGCATCTCGACCTCGATCGCACTCGTCGAGGCCTGCGTGCCGGAACGCTCGACGACGCCGTGGCTGCGATGGCCCGGTCTCACGGTGGACTCGATTCTTTTCTTGCTGGCGGTGATCGCGTCCACGCGATTCCAGGTGAAGAACGATCCCTTTCGCGCCACCGAAATGCAGTTCGTCGTCTCCGGCGCTGTTGTCGTCGCCGCGGCGATCGTCGCCTTTCTTTTGCCGGCGCGCCCCGCGGGAACGGAGTCTGCTCCCGCGCCGAGTCCTTTGCTGCCCGGCACGATTGCACTGATCGCCGGCTCGATTTTCCTGATCACGCCCTCCACCTGGGCCTGGGGCGCGGTGGCAATCTACATTGCCCTCGACCTGATCGTGATCGCTGTTGTCATCGCAATGTCGCGACGCTCCGGTTGGGGCGGTAGCCATCGCCTCGCCCTCGCCGCCGGCGCAGCTCTCGCCTACGGCTGGCACGCATTTGTACAGAAGCCGGTCGACGGCACGACAGGCCCGACCGTCTGGGTCAGCAACGCCGTGTGCCTGCTCATCGCGCTCGCGTTGATCTTCTTTGCCGCGCGTCGCCAGTCCCGCTCTGGGGCTGACGGCCATATGGGGACGGCCATACGATGACACCCACACAATGACGCCTAAACCATCCCCTTGCGCAATTCTTCCAGCGCATACTTCGTTCCCCGCCAGGTAATCCCGTCATTCCACAGCGTGAGAATCATCGACCGCAGCAGCGTATAAATAAACAACGCCGCGCTCACCGGATGAAGCAAAAAATAATACGGCGGAACATCCGACCGCCACGACATTCCCACATAGATTGCAAACATTGATGCCAAGGCAACCGCACAGGGCACGCGAGCCCACCCATGCGCGAGAAATATCCCAAGAAACGGACCGAAGTTCAGAAATGCCAGCCCAAACGCCGAAATCACCGTCCGCCACCACTGAAACGACAGCACCGCGAAAAAATTCTTGGTCAAATTATTGACGATTCCCATCGCCCCCTTGGCCCAGCGAATGGAAATAAGATCTCCCCCGAAAACATTCCGCTGCGCGAATCCAGCACGTTTGACGACCTTCCCCAGCTTCATATCGTCGAGCACTTCCATGCGCAGCGCCTTATAAGTTCCCACCGCGTCATACGCCCGCCGCCGCACCAAATTAAACGCACCCACGCCCATGTGATCATCAGTACTAGGGTCGGCAACTTTCCACGGACGATGCCCGAACATGAACATGGTCTGGAAAAAAGCGATCATCATAAACTCGCCCGCCTGCTTCATGATCATCCGCGGAAACAGCACCACATGATCCGCCGGCACCGACTCGGCATAAGCCAGCGCCCGCCGTAGCGAATCCGGCTTAAACAGCACATCCGCATCAGTAAACAGCAGCCACTCCCCCGTAGCTATGTTCGCGGCAGTCCACATAGCGTGAGTCTTCCCCAACCACCCCGCAGGCAATTCGCGGTGATGAATGACGCGCAGAATCGGAGATGCTGGGTGCCCCATTTCTCGCGCCTTTTGCGAGAAGTGGGGATTTTCATCTAGATTTTGATTCTGAATCGGATCTTGATTTTGGCTCCCGGCAACCCGCTCCATGATCTCCCCAGTCGAATCGTTCGACCGGTCGTTCACCGCGATCACTTCATAGTCGTCGTAGTCGAGGGAAAGCAGCGCGTGCAACGCCTGTTCAATCGTCTCTTCCTCATCACGCGCGGGCACAATGATCGAAACGCGCGGATTTCCTGCCGCCGAAACCGGATTTCGATCCCACTCCGGAAGAGAAACATCCGCCACGCTGGGCATGCCAATCGCAGCATCCACAATGCGGGAAAACCAAGCCAGCCCGAGAATTACTCCCGCAATCCAATAAAAATAAATCATCCTCTGTTAGGTTTTACCTGCCCCGGCAGAAGCCCCCTCCAGCGCCACCGGCGGCGCAAATTTCATTCCATAGAAGAGCGTGGCGGAGGAAAGAGCGACTGCGACCACCGGCCCCAGAAAAGCAAGTTGCAATGAATATCGATCCGACATATATCCGATGAGTGACGCAGAAGGCACATCGCCCAAGAGGTGAAGAATAAAAACATTCAACGCCAGCGCCATAGGGCGGATGCGGGCGCTCACCGCATTGATAATGGCCGCATTCAACGGCCCCGTGTTCAGGAGCAGCAAGAACTCCGCCACCAGGATTCCCACAACCATGCGATTTCCATGAGCGTAGAGAGCGACACACATCGCCGGTATCCCCAGACCAAGACTAACCGCCGAAACTAAATAGTGAGCCGTTCGCGTCCGGCGCAGCAAGAAGTCGGACAACCATCCCCCCGCCAACGATGCAACCAGCCCGTTCGCTCCGATGCTCAAACCGAAAAATATTCCTGCCTGCCCAATCGTATAGCCCCTCGCGCGATGTAAGAAAGTAGGCATCCACACCTGCAGCCCGCCCAACGCGAAGGTCATCATCGCCATACCCAAGGTCGCCGTAACAAATGCGGAATTTCTCACCAGCCCCTTCAAAGTATCGCGGTCCGGCGTTTTTTCCTGCGGGTCAAATTGTCCCAGCGGCGGTTCGGGAATCAAAAGCAAAAGCAGCGCGAGTAAGAATCCCGGCGCTGCACCGACGTAAAATGGCGCGCGCCATCCGTACACTGGCCCCATCAATCCGCCAAGAATGTACCCCAGCGCCGTTCCCACGGGGATCGCCAAGTAGAACACGCCCATCACGCGCCCGCGCTGGCGCTCGGGAAACATGTCGGCAACGAACGTGGGAGACAGAATGACAAAACTCGCTTCCCCAATTCCCACCAGAGTGTGGCGAATCACCAATTCCGTGAAGTCGTGCGTGACGGCCGTTAAAAGAGTGGCCGCACTCCAGATCAACGCTCCCGCAACGATCACCGACTTCCGCGAAAATCGCACCGACAGCGGACCCATGAAGGGCGCGGCGAACATATAGAAAACAAAAAACACGCTCGTCAATACACCAAAGGCCGCGTCACTGCGATGAAATTCGGCCTTAACCAAGTCCTGTACAGCGAACAGCACCGAACGATCGATGTAGTTCAGCAGATTCAGCGCGGTTAGCACCGCGAGCGCGGTCTTCGGATAGAGCTTCCGTGTGTGCACAGGTGAGGCGAATATAGCACGGGCGGTGAGCAGCAGTCCGTCCTAACGGTTTACATTATTAACGGTATTCGTTATTATAGCGATGTGATTAAGACTTTCGCCAACAAGCTGACGGCGGAAATCTGGGCGACCGGAAAAACCAGGGGATCGCCGCCGGCAAGCGTCACCAAGCGCAAGCTGGCAATGCTCGATGCTGCTGCGGCTCTGGACGATTTGAAAAGCCCCCCGGGAAACAGACTGGAAAAACTGCGCGGCGAACGCCAGGGGCTATACAGTATTCGGATCAATGATCAGTATCGTATCTGCTTCGTGTGGCGCGGTCACGATGCATTCGAAGTCGAAATCACGGACTACCACTAGAAAAAAGAATTTGAGGTCACACTATGGGACACGCAGAAATTCAAAGAAAAGGCACGCCGCACTGGAGAGTTCATCCCGGCGAGATTCTGCGAGAAGAATTTCTCAAGCCGATGGGAATGTCGGCGTACGAACTTGCGAAGCGCCTCCGCGTTCCCGCACCCCGTGTGAACGACATTGTGCTGGAACGCCGTGGCATTAGCGCCGATACCGCCGTCCGCCTGTCGCGCTTCTTCGGAACGACCGAGCAGTTCTGGCTGAGCCTGCAAGGGGCGTACGAAGTCAGCCGCGTCATGGCCGAACAGGGCGAAGATATCGAGCGCATCCAGCCGCGAGCCGCCTCGGCCTCCCGCTGACTCCCCTAGTTCTATCCGCGCCGCCCTTTCGGCCGCGGCCACCGCGCCACAATCGTCGTCGAAATTCCGCCACGCGGCCGGAACTCTCCACGCACTTCCGCCCACACCGGCTTCGCCCACTTCACCACGTCCTCCAGAACCTGGTTGACAATGTTCTCCTGAAAGATTCCGAGATTCCGATAGCACTGCAAATATTCTTTCAGCGACTTCAACTCCAGGCAGCTCCTATCCGGCACGTATCGGATCGCCAACACGCCAAAATCCGGCAGCCCTGTCTTCGGACACACCGAGGTGAACTCCGGATCGTCCACCACAATCTCGTATCCCGGAAATTGGTTGGGCCAGGTCTCAATCTCAGGAAACTTCGCGTCAAGACCCGCAGCCGCATGCTCAGACGTATAACGGGGCGATTTAGCCATACCCGTATTGTAGCGTTTGGCTCGAATGCCGATTCTGCACCCGGAGCCCAGGCCCCCGCATCCAACCCGATACGGTGCTTGGGGCGCCCGGTGTATCTGTCGCCGCCTGCGGGATGGTAAATTACTTCTTGCACCCGCCGCACCCTGAAAGAACGACTGGTTGGCATTGACGAACAACTCGCACACGCCGCCTCGACCGCGGTGGATCTGGCCCACGCTCGCTGTCCTGGTAGTTCTGGCTGTACTGTATTCATCTCTTCATCAGCCTCCAATAAAAGTACGCGCTGTCACCGTTGAGCGCGGTCCCATCCGCAGCGTCGTTTCCACGAACGGCAAGATCGAGCCCATTCAAAATCAGAATTTTGAATCCCACGCTCCCATCTCGACCACGGTAAAGCAGTTGTTGGTTAAAGAAGGCGACCGCGTGCACAAGGGCCAATTGCTGCTGCAACTGGACGACGCCGACATTCGCAGCCAGGCCGCGCGCGCCCAATCTCAAGTCAAGACCGCACAAGCCCAGCAATCCGTGCTCCAGGCCGAGGGGACGCAGGAAGAAGTTCTCACCCTGCAGGCACAACTGATCAAAGCCCGCGACGCCCGCGATGCCGCCCAGCGCAATCTCGATGCTCTGCTTCGCCTTCAGAAAGACGGTGCCGCCTCGCCGGCTGAAGTTCGCCAGGCCGAAGACGCCCTGCAGGGCGCGCAGGCCGACCTCACATTAATCGAGCAAAAACAGAAAGACCGCTACTCCAAATCCGAAGCCGCCCGCATTGAGGCGCAGGCCGGCGAGGCGCAAGCCGCCTATGACGCCGCTGAAGACGCTCTTCGAAAATCCAGCGTGCGCGCCCCTTTCGACGGAATCGTCTATTCCCTTCCCGTAAAGCAGGGCGCTTTCGTCCAGGCAGGCGACTTGCTTTTGCAGGAGGCCGACTTGTCGCAAGTGCTGGTCCGAGCCTTCGTCGACGAACCCGACATCGGCCGCCTCCAACCCGGGCAACGCGTCGAAATCATCTGGGACGCTATGCCCGGCCGCACCTGGATCGGAGCCGTCAGCACTATTCCTTCGACCGTAAAACTGCGCCTTTCCAGACAAGTTGGCGAGACCACCTGCATTCTCGACAACAAAGATCTCCGGCTCCTGCCCAACGTTAACGTGGGCGTCACCATCGTAGTTGCCGAACACAGCAACGTCCTCACCCTCGAGCGCGACGCCCTCCGCATCGATGAGGCCAAGCCCTACGTCTACCGCGTGGTCGACAATCACATAAAGCGCCAAACGATTGAAGTTTCCCTGCGGAATCTGACACGGGTCGAGATCACCTCCGGCCTTTCCGAAGGCGATTCGGTTGCCTTACCCGCGGAGGACAAGCCTCTGGTCGACGGCGCCTCCGTAAAGATAGTTCCCTAGATTGCCCGAAATTGGATCATTGATAGTTAAATTGTCGGGAACGCGATTGCGCGAAAACTTCTCAGCAGAACTTATTTTTGCGAAGAGCGACAATCGCACATGAGACTTGCCCATTGATGAAATTACGCCTCGTATCATTGCTCTTGATTTTCTTCATTCCAGCGCTCGCCGCACAAGCGGCTACCTCCCCCAAGGAACTTCTCGCCTCAGGTCATGCGGACGAAGCGATTCACGCCTTGGAGCAGCAAGTCGCAGGCCCCGCTCCCACCGCCGAATCCTACAACCTGCTCTGCCGCGCCTACTACATGATCGACGAGTGGGACCACGGCATTCCCGACTGCGAACGCGCTATCGCCCTCGACCCCCGGAACAGTCTCTACCATCTCTGGATGGGACGAATCGACGGCGAGAAAGCCAACCGCGCCGGATTTGTCTCGGCGGCCGGCTTGGCAAAGAAAGTCCGCACCGAGTTTGAACGCGCCGTTGAACTCGATCCCAAAAACTCTGAAGCCCGCGCCGATCTTTTCGAGTTCTATCTCGAAGCTCCCGGCGTCGTTGGCGGAGGCAAGGACAAAGCCCGTGCCCAGGTCCAGGCGCTGGCTGCCTTCAATCCCCCGCTAGCCGACTACGTAACCGGTCGCATCGCCGAGAAAGAGAAAGATAAAGCCACCGCCGAACGCGCGTATCGCGCAGCGATCGAAACCAGTCACGGATCCGCGCAGGCCTGGCTGCACGTCGCGCAATTTCTGGCTCGCAACCAACGTCTCGACGAAATGGAGCAAGCGCTTCACTCCTTAGAGTCTGCCCCCGTCGATCGCCCCGAAGCGCTGATGGACGCAGCCAGCCTTCTGCTCCGCACCAGCCGCGACAATGCCTTGGCCGTTCGCCTGCTTCACCACTATCTCGTGTCTCCGGTTGAAGAAGGCCCCGCATTCAAAGCACACGTTCTGCTGGGCCAGGCACTCGAAAAGGAAGGCGACGCTCACGCAGCTGCCGACGAATACCGCGCCGCGCTGGCTCTCTCTCATACCTACGCCCGCGCTCGCGAAGACCTGAAGCGAGTCGACCATTGAACCGCATGAAGGTCTCTCGCGATCGAGGGAGCGATTGCCCCATTTCTCGCGCGTTCTTCGGGCGAGAAGTGGGGTCTTTTCACAGTCCTCCGAAACGTTCGCATCCCACGGACGGGCCGTTTAAAATCTCGCTGGCATCCAACGGTCTATGAAATCATTTCCAGATCACGCTGAAAGGGACGCAATGAAGACCCAAAGCCGCGGTGCGCACACCGCAAAATGGATTCTGGCGGTTCTTCTACTCCCCGCATCACTGGCGGCCGAACCCGTGTCGCTCAAGCGCGTCGTCGAGCTCGCGCTATCTCACGCCACGGGCGCGGCGATCGCCGCTGCCGATGAAGCGCACGCTTCTGCCGCATATGAAGAACTTCGCGACAATTACGTCCCGCAGCTTTCCACTGGAGCGGGTCTGGGATACTCTTACGGATTTCCTCTCGGCCTCGAAGGCTCCGCGCCTTCCCTGTTCAACCTGAACACACAATCAGCGCTGTTCAATCCCGCCTTGCGCTCCAACATGCAGGCCGCCAAAGCGGAATCCGCGGTCGCTTCCTTGAAAACGAAGGACGAGCGCAACCAGATCATTCAAGACGCGGCCCTCACTTACGCCGAACTCTCCAAATGGGAGCTGCGCCTGACGCGCCTCGAAGATACCGAGTCCGCCGCCACCAAAATGCAGGCCGCAGTTGCCGAGCGCGTGAAAGAAGGCATCGACAGCGAAATTGAAGGCACCCGGGCTCGACTCTCCGCCGCCCGCGTCCACCTGCGCATCACCGAGGCCCAAGGCGCTGCCGCTATGCTCCGCGAACACCTTTCCAAACTCACCGGGCTGCCCGCCGCAAGCATCCAAACCGACCCCGATTCCATCCCAACCGCTCCGGCGCTCCCTGCGACCGATGATGCGGCAAAAGAGTCCGCCGCAAACAATCCCTCAGTGCAAGCCGCCGTCGAACACGCCCGCGCCCAATACCTGCGGGCCCAGGGCGAACATCGCGCGCTCTGGCCCACGGTCGACTTCGCCGCGCAATACGCGTTACTCTCGCGCTTCAACAACTATCAGAACTACTACATCCCCTCGAAACCGTGTACCCCGACTCCACTCACAACCGAAGTTCTTTGCGTGGCCAGCAGCTTCCAGCAGAACAATGCGACCTTCGGCGTCAGCATCCGATTCCCTATCTTCAATCTTGCGCAGCATTCCCGCGCTCAAGAGGCCGACGCCGATGCCGTGAAGGCGACCAAACAAGCCGAAGCCGCCCGCAACCAGGTGTCGGAAGACACCTTGCGCTTGCAGCGTTCCGTCGCGCAGATGCAAGCCGCGCGCGAAGTTGCCCAACTGGAATACGAAATTGCCGAGAAGAATCTCTCGGCCGTCCATACACGCATGGATGCCGGCACAGCCACACTGCACGATCTCGACGACGCGCGCTCACAAGCCAGCGAGCGCTTCATCGCTTTACAGGACGTCGCCTTCGAACTCGAACGCAGCCAACTCGGCCTCCTGCGCTCGACTGGAGACCTCGAGCGCTGGGCCCTCGGCACTCATTAAATGTGTCAGAAGGTAAAGGAAGAGTTGAAGCAAATCCGGAGAGTATTTGAAGAATCGAGGCGGCCGGTGCCCCATCCTAACGTCGCGCTCTTTTCGATGTTAGGGTCGGAAATAGATGACGATGTAAGCGTGAAAAATAGACGGGGTCAAAGAATAACGGGAAGGGCCCGACTTCAGTCGGGCCATAAGCCGCACACAGACCCGCGGATTTAGCCGCTGAGGAACTACAGTTTCCCCCGCAACGTCTTCACCAGCGCACGAATCTCCTTCTCATTCCGCCGATACCAGCGCCACTGCCCCTTCTTCACCGCATCCACGAGCCCAGCTTTAGTCAAGATTGCCATATGATGAGAAATCGTCGGCTGTGAAAGCTGAACCCGTTCCGCAATCTCCCCCGCGCACAAGGGCCCAGTCGCGCTGCCTTTCTGCTTGGCCTCGGCCTCCCCCTCCTTCAGGGCCTGTAGAATCCGCCGCCGCGTCGGGTCGACAATGGCGTGCAGCGCGCGATCAAGAGAACCCTCAGAGGATGACATGAACGAACACCCAGGGACAAAGCGAAATGGCTACCTAGGAATATCGCGAGAATCGACGACTGTCAATCGACGACTGTCAATCTAAGAAACCACCGCTGTTGACTCCCCATCGTATAGTCTGACAGGAACTGTCTCGCCGCTCCCGGTGTCCAATCATCAGAGGCGGAGCAGTGCCGATCGTTCACTATCGACCGTTGCTTCGTTGGTAAGCGCGTCGGACAAGGTTCCGGGTCGGGCCTCGCGATTGAGTTAAAACATGAATGCCTTCCACCTGGCCGGAGTCTCCGCGCCGCAACCACTACCCAGGTGGCTGCCGCAGGCGGGCGCGTTGCTGGCCGCGGGGGCGGTCGCTTTATTTGCGTGCCGCTTGCCGATACTGCACACGGTGTCGTGGGGCGAATTGATCGGCTCGGCCGTCGCCTGCGTCCTCGAAGTCATTCTAGCCAGCGCACTCGCTGTGTGGGGCATTTGCGCGATCTCGTCGCGAACCATCGCGCTCAATACCAGCCTCATCCTTCGAACCTCGCTTGCCGCTCTCTGGATCGCTCCCCTCGTTCTCCTAATTCGCGAGAATTCTCCCTGGGTAATCGTCCTTGCCGCCGTGTTAGTGACCGGCGTTGTGAAATCAGTCCGGCTTCCGCAACAATCCAGCCCGCCCGATTTTCAGGAAACCCAGTTCCAGGAATCGTTCTCTGATCCAATCCCCAACCCGTTCCGCCTTCTGGAATCCGCACCCTCCTTCCGTTGGCAGGCCTTCGGAGGCGCTGCAACTCTATGCGCCGAAGCCGGCATAGGCTGCCCTCGCAGGATATGCCGCCACGGGTGCGCTTCTGGTAGGCACCGCGGCTGCAGTCTATACGTGGTCTTACACAAGGAACGAGTCGCCGCACAGCCTGCTCCGCGCTGCTTCGTCGCGTTCCTCATCGCGCGCCGTCTGGAGGATCTCTCTGGCCATCGTGATCACGGCAGCCGCACTGCTTCCCTACCTCCCACATTCATTCGGCATGGGCGGCTTCGGCGCTCCATCCCACTCTCACGCGCATCGAGCCTTTCCCCAGGCCGAGTCTGGCGGCCAGCGAAGTCGCGACAAAACCTTCGAAGCTTCCAAGGGGCGTACTACCGAAGGGGACACCGGTATCGTCTTGTCACCCGATAAACTCATCCACACCAAACTGGTGGCGCCCGCGCCGATCATCATCAACGCCCCACAAACTGGTCACCGTAGCGCGAGCCCTCTGGCGATCCCCTTCGATGGCGTGTATTGGTTCTTCAAAGCACCCGATCTGCACCCGCCTCAATCGTCGCGCCAAGCCCACGGCACCCCGGAGTTGCTCGACATCCACTCCACCGACCGCCGTCCACTATCCATGGAGGCGCACGACAATCTCGGCACGCTCATAAGTCTGGATTGCTGCAGCAAAATTCAGATCGCAATTCGAAACGCAGACCCCTACTCCGATACCGTGTCTCTGGAACTCATCCTGATCGACAGCACTCTGCCCGGAAAACCCTCGCAGTCGCTCGGCAGAGTCGTGGTCAAATCCAAGCGCACCTGGAACCTCTACGGAGAGCACTCACTCACGCGCGAGGAACTGAACTTCGCAATTCCGGAAAATCCAGCTATCCATCACTTTGACGAAGTAAACATCATCTTCCGACTCGCAGCTTTCCGGGCTGACGACGGCCCCAAGATCGCCATCGACCACCTCGTACTTTTCCCGCGAGGTCTGTGAAGGGATTAAACCAATGGACCAGTCCGTAGGAAATGACAGACAGGAATGGCCGATGTCAAGCGGCATGACCGAGGAATCTCACGGTCGATTCCGCTCCCATCGACGAAGGGAATCGTTCATGACTAGAATAATTCCGGAGCGCAGCGCTACTTCTTCAGAATCGGACTATACCCATCCGCAATCAGCCGCGTGCGCATCGCCTCGGCGTCTTTGATTTCAGAGAACGGTCCCAGTTGCACTCGCAGCAGCTTGTCGGTCGCGACCGGAGCCGCCACAAACGCCGGATACTCCTTCTTCTTCAGCGCATCCACCAGCGAATCCGCATCTTCCTGTTTACTCACCGCAGCCACCTGCACAAAATAGCCGGATGTGGGCAGCATAGTGGCCGGGTCCGAACCGCCAGCAGCAGGCACCTGCGCCGGAGTCGCGTTCGAACCCCCGGTCGCACCCCCGGCAGGATTCGTGGAACCAGCCGCGGATGTCGTATCCGTTTTCGCGTCGGCCGGCGGGGTCAACTCAGGGTTGGGGTCCTTCTGCTCGACCGACTTATAGAAACTCATGGCTGGTGTCGCCGCCGCCGCTCCGCTGCTAGCCTTGCTCGCGCCCGGCACGGTTTGCGGAGCAACCGCCGCGCTGGTCGCCGCAATCATCGGCTCCGACTTCCGCCCCAGCGAATATCCCAGTGCGAAGAAAAGCGCGCACACTCCAACGAGCCCAAAGAAAAGCACGAGCAACTTGCCCGTTCCCAGCGTAATTTCCGTATCTTGTGACGAAGCCATAGTTCCATTCCGGGCAATCTGCGGCGCGCGACTCACCCGGCTCCTTTTCTACTGAGTCTTCCTGCTACACGTTTCTAAGCAGGCTTGCCGGGTGCCACGTCACCTTTTCCTAACAACTTCTGCAGGCCAGAGAAAAAGTCCACCGGAACCGGGAAGATCACAGTCGTATTTTTTTCCACGCCAATCTCAGTCAAAGTCTGCAAATAGCGCAACTGCACGCTGACCGGTTCCGAGGCCAGCAGATGAGCCGCGTCCACCAACCTCTGCGCCGCCGAGAACTCACCCTCGGCGTGAATAATCTTCGACCGCTTCTCGCGCTCAGCCTCAGCCTGCTTGGCCATGGCGCGCAGCATCGACTCCGGCATGTCAACTTGCTTGACCTCAACGTTAGTGACCTTCACGCCCCAGGGCGAGGTGTGAGTGTCGAGAATGCTCTGCAGCCGCAGATTGATTTTTTCCCGGTGTGCAAGCAGTTCGTCGAGTTCCTGCTCGCCCAGCACCGACCGCAGCGTAGTCTGCGCAAACTGCGAAGTCTGGTAAACGTAATTCGAAACTTCGACCACCGCCTTGTTCGGATCAATCACACGCAAAAAGATAACAGCGTTCACCTTCAACGTGACGTTGTCTCGCGTGATGATGTCTTGCGGCTGAACCTCCAGCGCCTCCTGCCTCAGCGACACCCGCACGATGCGGTCCAACGGCGCAAGCACGAAAGCAACGCCGGGCCCCTTGGCGTTGGGTAGCAACCGCCCCAGGCGAAAGATGACTCCCCGTTCATACTCGGCAAGAATTTTGATGGAGCTCAGCAGGTAAATAACAACAATGACGACAATCACAGTTCCGAAACCACCGATAAGTTCCACAAGAACCTCCACGATCAGAGCGCCGAAAACGCTCCTACCGCGGATTGTATAGCAGCCGGAAGGAGGCGGCGCTTAAATCGCTCAGGACAGTTGCTTGGCTTGATGCGTGAGGCACTCATATCTTTGTATTCGCTTTGAACAGGCTATCGTCCTCATGCGCTCTGTTCGCGCCGAAGAGCGTGCCCCGAGCGAAGTCGAAGGGGCTGCAACTTGTGTCCACTAACTCCGGTCCGGATCGATCCCCTGGTCAAGGTAGATAAACAACACCCGCGCCATCCAGGTCAGCACCGGCGCCAGCGGCAGAAACAACACAACTCCTCCTAACACGCTCTTAATCAACGGCCACTTCGTCACGTCCCATACCAGAGCCGAAAGCACCGTAATCGTGGCCAATCCTAGCCCGTAACTGATGTACATCGCGCCCAGAAAGTACCCGTCCTCGCGCTCAAACTTCAACCCGCATTGCGGACATCGTTCATACATCCCCGGAAACAGCCACACCGATTTGCGAAAGATTTTCCCCGTCCGGCACCGCGGACAAAGCGCGCGCAATATTCCCCGCATGGCAGAGACGTCGGCCCGCTGCATGCACGAAGTCTAACAGTCAGGAAATGCAGCCGCGAAGCCGCGAAGCCGCGAAAAAATGCAGCCCACTGCGCAAGCGGTGGGAGAGCCAAGGACAACGACTAGAAAGCCCCGGACGGGGCGGAAGAAAGATCACCGACGAAATCAACAATGCAGCGAACCGGAGCGAGGAAAGCTCGCCGCCTACGAACCCGCCCGCGCCACCTGAATCCGGCTGGCGTCCACCGGAATCGACCGCTGTATCTCCATCTCAATCGAAGTCCCCACATCCAGCTTCACATCCGGACCCCGCTTCAGCAGCGCCCACGCCACTCCGCCCGCAATTCCGGCGAGCCCGCCGTAGCGCGCCCCATTCAGCCCACCAGCCGCGACACCCGCAATACTCCCCACCGTGCCGCCCACTGCCGCGCCCTTCGCGGCATCTTCAATCCGCTTGCCGGTATCCTTGTCCGCCTGAATCGTCCCTTCCTTATCCTTCACCCCGTTGCTGTCGGCCCCCGGCGTGTTCTCCACCGAAGCGGGCAGCATCACGGTGTACCCGGTCGGATAAATCATCGACGTAAAGTGGATCAGAATTTCCGATCGCCCCTTCCCATGCCCCGCGCGCTCGGTATGCATAATCTTGCCCTGAATATAAGTTCCCGAGGGCACCAGAATGCGATCGTTCATTACAAACGGAAACGCCGTCTCCGCATACACCGCGTCGCCCTCACGCGCATTCTTAGTCGAAATCGCCTGCTTCAGCAGCAGCGGAAGTTTCGTCCCTGCCGGAATCACCGCCGCATTCGGATCCGGCGCCTCCTGCATCGTAGCCCCAGCGGGAGCCCCGCTCAGTTCCTTCGCCTGCCCCGCATCTTCCGCAGGACCAGGAGTTGCAGTAGAAGCTGCAGGCGCAGCAGGAGCCGTCGTATCAACCGGCTTCGGCGTCTCCGCCTGTCCCCAAGCTATCCCCGAAACCAACAAGAGCGTTAAAGCTATGCGCATCCAACACCTCCCGAGGTCAGCACTTGCCTCCGGCAATCAAGCCAAGATTATCACGCTTAAGCCACTAGGATGCGCGGTTTCGCGATTCGAGTTATCCCGAATCCTCGATCCCAATGACCTGTGTACAGCAACACGGCCCGGGTGTAGACTCCTCGTGCTTTTACCCGTCGATTCACCCGGGGAAGAGGAGATCATTGCTTGGAAGAGACCTTCTTTCAAGACTCCAGTTTCTTGGACTCGGGCTGCTGGGCGTGCGATCCGCCAATGCGCAAGTCCCCGCTCCCCGCAAGACTCTCAAGATCATGATCAAGAGCGCCTGGGGATCGGACGATCCCACCCGCGCCTCCTTCCCCTTCGCCCACGGATTGGCCCTGGCCGACGCCGGCCATGAGGTCCAGATTTTCCTCACCGGCGAAGCCACCTACCTGATGCGCAGCGCAACGACGGCCGCAATTTTCCCTGTGGGTTGGCCTCCGCTCACCGAAATGCGCGACAAAGTACTCGCGAAACACATTCCAGTCTTCTCTTGAGGGGCGTGCTCCCGGGCCCGTGGGGTCACGGAAACAGATCTAAAAAGCTGGGAAGCAAAATTCGGCAGTCCAGCAGTGTTCGTATCGCTGGTGGAGTGGGCGGATCACATCATCACGGAATAACAGGCTTGAGCCTTCCAGCAACTCCGCTGCATCTCCCAAGGCAACCCACGGCTCGAGCGATCAAGGCAAGATCACCGCGCATAAACGCCAGTTTGCATGTTTGCTGCCTGAGTTACCCCATGGTATCGTTTCGGCATGTTTAAGAGACGTACTGCCGCGGAGCGCAATGCCCTGATGCGGAGTAACTGGCTCCGTCTCAAGAAGCAAGGGAAATCCCGTTTTATCTGGCGGCAAATATCGGGGAGCCTTCTGTTCTGGTTGATCCTCAGTCTAGGCCTGGATCCACTGATAGACCATCCACATTCAACTGTGCAATCGATCATCGTGATCAACCTCTTCACGCTTCCCATCTTTCTCCTCGGCGGGTATCTGGAGGGGCGCTGGAAATGGGCCGATCTCGAGAAAAAATTCCCCGGGGATAGTCTTCCGCCCTGGGAGTAAGTCTTGAGGCTAGAGCAGAGACTCCCAGCCATTCGCTTCACCTGTAAATCAAATACTTCTCCCGCACCTTCTGAAACGCCGCCAGCCCCTCCTGCCAATCCTGCGCGATCCTTCGCGGATCCTGCCCCGCCACCAGCGCGTCATACGCGGCCTGATTCACCAGCAACTGGCTGATGCGCTCGATCTTGAAGTCCGCGGCATAGAGCTTTTGCAACGCCGCCGCCAACTCAATCCCCAACTCTGGCGCGTCAAATCCATTTCGATCCGTCAGCAGAATGTTCACTCCCGAGCACGCCTGCCCGCTGTACGCGCTCGCCGTTGGCGTGAAGGTCATCGGCACAAACCGCACGCCCGCAATCCCGCGCCCATTCAAATAAGCCGCGAGTTCCTTGCTCTTAACCCACGGCGCGCCGACTAACTCAAACGGAGTATCCGTCCCGCGCCCCACCGAAACATTCGTGCCCTCAATCAGCGCCACGCCCGGGTACAGCGCCGCCTCAGTCACGCTCCGCAAATTCGGCGATGGATTCACCCACCCCAGCCCCGTCGAATCGAACCAGTCCCCACGTTGCCATCCCTCCATCGGCACCACCGTGAGCTTCGCGTTAATCCCGCGCTCGGCGTTAAACATCTTCGCCAGTTCGCCCATGGTCATCCCATGCCGCACCGGCACCGCCCAGTAATTCGTAAAACTTTCCCGCCCCGCGTCCGCCACCGGACCCTGCACGAACGACCCCGTAATCGGATCCGGCCGGTCCAGCACGATCAACTCAATCCCCGCCTTGGCCGCCGCTTCGAGAAAATATCCCAGTGTCGTCTCGTAGGTATAAAACCGCGTCCCCGCATCCTGAATGTCGAACACCACCGCATCCAGATTCTTCATCACATCCGCCGGCGGACGCCGCGCCGCATCCGTCCCGCCATACACGCTATAAACCGGAACGCTGGTCGCCGCGTCCTTCGAATTATTAATGTCGGTAGTGTCGAGCGTGCCAGTCACTCCGTGCTCGGGGCTGAAAATCGCATCCAGCGAAATCCCCGGCGCCTTGGCCAGCACATCAATCGTTCGCACCCCCGCGCCATCGACGCCAGTCTGATTGGTCACCAGCCCAATCCGCTTCTTCGTGCTCGGACCAGCCGCGCTCGTAGCCTGATTCTCCGAACTCTGCTTCTGCGCCTCGCCAGTCTGCGGATCGCTGGCTTGAGCTTCGCCGTTCTTCACCTCGCTGCTCTGCGCATCGACCTTCTTCGCCTCGGCGTTCTGTGCGTCCGCTTCACCGCTCAGCCCCGCCGGCTTCAGCACATCAAACCCACGCTCCTCCAGAACATCGAGCCCAGTCTTCACGGTCCCATTCCGTACACTCATGCGCCGCGCCGCACTGAACGCCTCGTTGTATCCGGTAACGCTCTTCTCCCGCAGCGCTTCCTTCTCACTTGCTGTCAGACTCAGCGCTGCCGCCACTTCCGTCGCCACTTTCGAACGCAGCGCAATCGCCGTTCCCTTCCCCCGCGGATGCACGGAATTGGTCAGCAAAATAATGTAAGTCTGGGTCGTCGGATCGATCCACATGGAAGTTCCCGTAAACCCCGTGTGCCCAAACGATCCCACCGGCAGCAGATCGCCGCGATTCGACGAAAACGGAGAATCAATATCCCACCCAAACCCTCGCAGCACCGGCGACGCCGGCGGCGTCTCCGGCGATGTCATCTTCTCAACTGTCACTGCCGATAAAATTCCGTCACCGCCATTCAGCAGAGCCTGCGCAAACTTCGCGAGATCATCCCCCGTCGAAAATAGCCCCGCATGTCCCGCCACGCCACCCATCCGCCGCGCCGTCGGATCATGTACCACGCCCCACAACATCTTTTCGTTCTCGTCATACTGCGTCGGCGCAATCTTCGTCTTCCAAACCGCAGGAGGCAAGAACCGCGTCCGCGTCATCTTCAACGGCACAAAAATATGCCGTGCCGTGTACTCATCCAGCGTCTCTCCCGATACTCGCTCCACCAGAGCACCCAGCGTAATAAAATTAATATCGCTATACACAAACCCCGACCCCGGCGTCGTTTCAGGCGGTTCGACGAACGCCAGCTGGTAGGCGGTATTCTTCCCTTCCCACGCCGTCGTTAAATCCAGGTCCGGCGCCAGCCCCGAATAGTGCGTCAGCAGCTGCCGCACCGTTATGTCCTCTTTCCCATTCTGCGCAAACTCCGGCAAATATTTCGCCACCGGATCATTCAGCCGCACCTTGCCCTGCTCCACCAACTGCATCACCGAAGTGGTAGTCGCAATCACCTTGGTCAGTGACGCTAAGTCGAACACGGTGTCCAGCGTCATCGGCAGGCGTCGCGGCTCCAGTGCGCGTTCCCCATAAGCCTTTCGATAAATCACCGCCCCGTTATGCCCCACCACCAGCACGGCTCCGGGAATGTTCCCATCCGCAATCGCCTTTTCAATAACCGCGTCGACCCCGCTCAGACGCATAGCCTTCGCCGGATAGATCGCTTCGCCATGTGCCTGCATGCTAATCAACGCAAGCGCCCCAACCAGAGCGCGCCACACGGGTGAAAATGAGAACCGCAATTTTGATTTCATTGTGAGTGCAAGGATGATCCTTTGACTCTACACAACTCGCCAGCCCCGCTCAAGAAACTCAAGTAAGGGTAGCGGCCCGGTTTGAAGATTCGAGCCGCCCTCACGAGGGGCAGCGTCATCCCGAACGGAGCCGTTTTTCAGGCGTAGTGAGGGATCTCCCTCGCAGTGCCCTCTTTGGTCAAAGACGTTTTCACCGCCCGTCGAACTTTACCCGATCGCGCCCACTCTGCTATAACCCGCTCGAGACCACGATCTATTAGCGAGCGCACCCCCTGAACACTCCAGTTCCAACTCTAGTCCCAGCCTTCGACCATCAGGACGAACTCTTTTCTTCCGCCTTCGAGGTTCTGAACCAGGCAGTTTCAGCTCATGCCTTCCCCGGCGCCTCGATCGCAGTCACCCATGCAGGTCGCCTGGTCGCACTAAAATCCGTCGGCCATTTCACCTATGAAGCCGACGTAGAGGGTGCCCCGCCGTTGTCGCGTTCTGCGCGACAGGGCGGGGATTTTGACTTTATGCATGCAAAGCCCTCCACACTTTTCGACCTCGCGTCCCTCACCAAAGTCATCGCGACCACAACCGTATCCGCAATCCTCCACGAACGCGGCCTGCTCGAACTCGACGCGCCCGTCATCGGCATCGTCCCCGAATTCATGGCCGACGCCTGCGGCGAACCCGACCCCCGCCGCCGCGACGTCACCTTCCGCATGCTACTCGCCCATTCCTCGGGCCTGCCAGCCTACGAAAAGTTGTTCCTGAAAGCGCACACGCGCGACGACCTGCAGCGAGCCGCCTTCACCACTTCCCTCTCAACCACTCCCTGCACCCACGCCGAATACAGCGACATCGGATTCATCGTTCTAGGTGCAGCCCTTGAACGCATCGCCAAAGCATCTCTCGACGTTTTCTGTCAGCGCGAAATCTTCGGTCCTCTATCCCTGACTCACACCACCTTCAACCCGCCCGCAGAAACGCGCGCGAAAATCCCGCCCACTGCCGACGACCGCAGGTTCGGCAAACGAATCATCCAGGGCCAAGTGCAGGACGAAAACGCCTACATCCTCGGCGGCGTCGCCCCCCACGCCGGCCTGTTTTCCACCGCCGAAGACCTGGCGCGCTTCGCCCACGCCATGCTCAATGGTGGCCGCCCCATCCTCCGCCCTGAAACCGTCGCGCTCTTCACCGGCCGCGAACCCGCGCCCCCCGGCACAACCCGCGCCCTCGGCTGGGACACGCCCTCCGCCCCCTCGCAGTCCGGAAAACATTTCGGGCCCCGCGCCTTCGGCCACCTCGGCTACACCGGCACGTCTCTGTGGATCGATCCCGACCGCCAGCTTTCCATCACCTTACTCACAAACCGCACCTGGCCAGACTGCGCGAACCACGCCATCAAGCAAATACGCCCCGTTTTCCACGACGCCATCGTCGAAGCAATTGAGAACCATTTCTCCGTTGAATAAAGCGTTGTCATCCTGAGCCGCGCTTTTGCGGCGAAGAGCCTGCAAAAACGCACGCCTCAGGATGACATCGCACCGCATGCGGTGCTTTAAAATAGTCCCGCTCTCGTTACGATCCCGAAAGGCCCACGACTTGACCCGAACCCGCAAAGCGAAATCCGACCTACGCCGCCTCCCCACCGAACAGATTCTCCCCGCCGCCGCGGACTTAGACCGCATGTCCTCCCTGGAAATTGTTCGCCTAATGAACCGCGAAGACGCGACCGTGGCCCCCGCAGTCGCCCGCGCCCTCCCGCAAATCGCCCGCGCCATCGACACCGTCGTCGCCGGCCTCCGCCACGGCGGCCGCCTCATCTACGTAGGCGCCGGCACCAGCGGCCGCCTCGGCGCTCTCGACGCCAGCGAAATCCCGCCCACCTTCAACACCGACCCGCGCACGGTCCAGTTCATCATGGCCGGAGGCCCCAAAGCCCTCGGCGCCTCCACCGAAGCCAGCGAAGACGACACCGCCCTCGCCATCGCCGAAATAAAAAAACGCAAGCCCGGCAAACACGACATCGTTCTCGGAATCGCCACCAGCGGACGCACTCCCTTCACCATCGCCGCCGTCGAATACGCCTACGCCCGCGGAGCCCGCACCATCGCCCTCACCTGCAATCGCAACTCCCCGCTCGAACGCGCCGCCGATTTCGCCATCGTCACCGAAGTCGGCCCCGAAGTTCTCGCCGGGTCTTCCCGCATGAAGGCGGGCACCGCCCACAAGATGGTTCTGAACATGATCTCCACCGGAGCCATGACTCGCTTGGGCTATGTCTTCGACAACCTCATGGTCAGCATGTGGACCAAGAACGAAAAGCTAATCCAGCGCGCCATCCGCATCGTCGAACAAGCGACGGGAGCCGACCACGACTCAGCCAGCAATGCCCTAGAAGCCGCCGGCAATCGCACCCCGGTAGCCGTAGTAATGCTGGCCGCCGGCGTCACCAAAGCGCAAGCCGCCGCCGCGTTAAAGAAAACAAATGGCCACGTCCGCCAAGCCATAGCGATGGCGAAAGCATGACGGCTGCGGGTGGCCCATTCTAACGTCGCGACTTTTGCGACGTTAGAGTGGGGATTTCGACTTTCAGTCTCTACCCCAGCGTTCTGTGGGTGCCCCATTTCTCGCGCGCTCTCTGCGCGAGAAGTGGGGACTTTCCTCTGTGCTCTCCAGTGCCCTCTGTGGTTAAAGCTTTTCGCCCTTGAGCCCCGAAGCCGGTGCCCTCCCGATTACCTGCCATCCCCAACATTCCCCGCTAGAATAATTTCCCAGGACTCATTCATGGACAAGTTCGTAATCCGCGGCGGAGAGCCGCTGCTCGGCACCGTCCACATCAGCGGCGCAAAAAATGCCGCGCTGCCTTGCATGGCCGCCGCCCTGCTCACCGACCAACCCGTCATCCTGGAAAACATCCCGCAGGTCCGCGACATTCAAACCACGCGCAATCTGCTAGCCGCCATGGGCGCCGAAGTCGAACTCGGCTATGGACGCGCCCAGCACCGCACCACCATCCACTGCGCCACTCTAGCCGCCCCCGAAGCCTCCTACGATCTGGTCAAGACCATGCGCGCCTCCACGCTGGTCCTCGGCCCGCTGGTCGCCCGCTGCGGCCACGCCCGCGTCTCGCTCCCCGGCGGCTGCGCCATCGGAGCCCGCCCCATCGATCTCCACATCAAAGGCCTGGAAAGTCTCGGCGCAAAAATCACGCAAGAGCACGGCTACGTCGAAGCCAGCACCAATCGCCTCAAAGGTGCAGAAATTGTTTTCGACAAAATCACCGTCACCGGCACAGAAGACCTGCTCATGGCCGCGACTCTCGCCGACGGCGAAACCATCCTGCAAAACTGCGCCCGCGAGCCCGAAGTCGCCGACCTCGCCGACCTCCTGAATAAAATGGGAGCAAAAATCACCGGCGCCGGCACGCCCACCATCCGCGTAAAAGGCGTAAACAAACTAAAAGGCGCGAAGCACCGTATCATCCCCGACCGCATCGAAGCCGGCACCTTCATCATCGCCGCCGCCATGACCGGAGGCGATCTCAACATCGCCGGCTGCGATCCCTCGCACCTCGACGCGCTCCTCAGCAAACTTCACGAAGTTGGAGTCAAAACCCGCGCCACCGCCGACTCCGTCCGCGTCATGGGCGACAATCCTTTCACCGCCGCCGACATGTCCACCGAAGAGCATCCCGGCTTCCCCACCGACTGCCAAGCCCAATTCATGGCCCTCGCCACGCAAGCCGAAGGCACGTCGATCATCACCGAAAATATTTTCGAGAACCGCTTCATGCACGCCCAGGAATTAGTCCGCATGGGCGCCAATATCAAAATCGAAGGCCGCCGCGCTGTAGTCCGCGGCAAAACTCCGCTAAGCGCCGCCGCCGTCCTGGCCAGCGACCTGCGCGCCTCCGCGTCGCTAGTCCTCGCCGCGCTGGTCGCCGACGGAGAAACCATCATCGACCGCGTCTACCACATCGACCGCGGTTACGAAAACATTGAAGAGAAATTAAAAGGCGTGGGCGCCCAAATCAAACGCATCGGCGAAATGTTCCCCAAAAAGGCCGCCGCCGTAAAGTAGATCCACGTAGCCCCGGACGCATTCGTCCGGGTTGGCGCGCGAACGCCTGTCCGCGTTTCGCGTGCTAGACTTTTTGCTTGCAGACCCTTGAAAACCTGCGCCGCCGGCTGTTCTGGGTTGTGGCGCGCACCTGCTTTGCCCTCTACCGCCGGTTTCCGCTCTTTGGAACTCTGCGCGCGTCGATCGCGATCATCCGGCGCAACCAGCAATTCCTGGTCATACTTCGGAACGACGGACGCGGCCTCTCACTCCCCGGAGGACTCGCGTCCTGGAAGGAATCAGCGGAAGAAACGCTCCGCCGCGAGGTTCTGGAAGAAACCGGACTCCGCGTCACTGCTCTCGAACTGCGCATGCGCTACCACAGCACAGCAGATGTACCCTGCGACATCTCGGCATTCGACGTGCAGGCCTCGGGAGAACTGAAGAGTTCATGGGAAGGATCGCCGCAGTGGATGACGATTGCGGAACTTGAGCCAACCATAGTTGAGAGCCAGCGCCCCGTGCTGGCACTCCTTCGCTCTTCCTGACTCAGCACGCAGAACAACAGTCCACTCGAGCGTCAGCTCCGTAATCGGCTGGATGCCGCGGCCACTCCTCAACCAACTCCGCGCCCTAAGGCAATCTCCTCAAAATCAAATCCCGCCGCGGAGCACCACTTTCTCCGACTCCGTTCCTACTTATCTGAGCGCAACCCGAAGACGCCGACCCCATTGGTCGTGCCGACGTAGACCTTCCCGTTGGCAATGGTGGGGGTAATAAATTTATTGCCGCTGCCGAATTGATCACCGCCGTTCGCGGCCTGGTTGGAGTTGTAGATCTCCTGCAAGTTCCTCGCGTCGTAGGCATGGAGCACAGCCGGACTGACGTTCTCCGCCGCCCAGACAATGCCGTTCTTGCCTCCGTTGCTCGAAACGCTGGGAGTGGCTCCGGGATACCCAAAAGCATTCGCCGTTTTCGCCACCGGACTGGCTTGCAATTTCGCGTTCTGGAAATGAAAGGCGAGAATGGGCGACCCTACCGGCCCGTAGTAAACGTTCCCATTAAAAAAGGCAGGCATGGACCAGATTCCGCCCGGCAGGACGCCGGAGAGTTCCTGATAGATCTTATTGGTATTGGAATTGAATTTGCCCATGTTGGTTCGGTCAACGACATAGAGATTGCCATCTTTGCCAGCTCCCACGGCCAGTTGCCACATCTTTTCCGCGGAATCCTTCTGGCTCACCAGCAGTGTTCCGCCGGAACCGAGGTCGGTATCACTGCCATTTTCCTGCGACTCGTTGTCCATTTCGAAGTAGTCGGCAACCGCGAGTCCGCCGCCCTTAGTGGAGACTCGAAGGAAGGCGTTGCCATAGTCGCCCTGTTCCGGAAAACCCGATGCATTCAGCGTGGAGTCGAACAGTCCGTTAGCGTCCAGAAGGAAAATGTTGCCCATGCCATCAGACGCCATACCCGCGCCCGCTCCCCAGATCGCGCCTTCATTACCGTTAGGAGTAACGTTCAGCACCGAAGTCTGCGCCAGAGTGGTCGCGTTATACGCCATAATCCATCCTGTATAGGGACGAATGTCGCAGTGCGAGGCCCACGCGAGGTAAACCGTGTTCCCGACCATGAGCAGCCCAGCGCGTTCTTTATATTGGCTGGGATCGAAAATTACGTCGCCGCCAGAACTATTGTCGCCAGTGCCCGGATATTTGGCCGCGATGTCGACGGGGCCATTATGAAGTTCGGCGCCGGTGGTGGCGTCGAGGGCGTGCAGCCGCTGATGATAACTGCCCGAACCCTTTGACATACCTACTACATAGATGACCGGATTCCCAGTTTTGGGTCGAGTGACGACAGGCGTCGAGGTGATTCCGATTTCGGGTGAAACCTGGCCGCATCCGCGATTGTCAGAAGTGGTTTCGCCGGACTTGAGAGTGGTGATATGCCAGAGGTTCGTGCCGGTATCGGCGTCGTAAGCATAAACGGTACCGTGTTCAGAAGCGACGATCAGCAGATTGTGGGTGACGCCAGAAACGGAAACGGCGGAGAGGTAGAGGGGTTGCGCGTCAACCAGCCCATCCGCGGGAACGACGAACAGCTTGCCGAATGTGGCGGAGTTGACGTTTGCCGGCGTCAGGATACTTTCTTTCACGTCGGCCCCGGTGCGTGCGTTGTTGTTGTGGTAGGTAAGGACGTCTTGCGAATGCAAGCTGGACGCACTGACGCAGAGCATCATGAGCAGTAGGACTAGAAGCAATGCTTGATGAGGGGCAGGGACAAGTGCTATGCGGCGGAACGGCATGATCAATACCTCCGGGGTTTGTAGGACGGCCAGAGGTCAGATGACAATTTCCCGCGAAGTGGCTGGGCCTTTCTCAAGAGTATTCCAGAATTTGAGTCGCGACCTCAAACTCAGTGGTACATTCGGGCCTATCGATGGCTATCCCCGGGTCAACCGCTGAATCAGATCTCGATGTTGCGGACACCGCGCATCCAACTCCGCTCGCTTCGCCAACTCAAAGTCTGAGAAATCAAACCCTGGCGCCACCGTGCATCCCACCACCGCAAACGAATTCCAATCCGCCACATGCGAAGCAAACCAGCATCCCGCACGAACTACCGCCTGCAAAACCTGTCCCGCATCAGGATCGCGACCCAACAGAATCGACCGATACTCGCCCTCTGCATTGATCTCATGCACGATCAGCGGATCGCCGACATAGAAGTGCCAAACCTCATCCGACCGCAGCCGGTGAAACGCCGAGAAGTTCTTCCCCTCGAGCAGAAAATAAATAGCCGTCGAGGCTGCCCGGGCTCCCCCAAACCCCGCCGGCAGCGCCTCCCGCGCAATCGACATTTCCGAGCGATAAGTCTGCCGAAAATATCCTCCCTCAGGGTGCGCTTCGAGGTGCAGCTTCTCGATCCAGTATTTCGCCTCTCTACCGTTCATCCGCCCCTCTCCTGATTCTTGACCTGAAACATCGTGCTCTGAACCGTCATACTCTGAAACGTTTTTGCATCTCGCAACACTATCTCAACGAGCAAGTGCAATTGCTGACCGAGGAACATTCCCACTGCCGACCACCCGACACCGCCAAATCGCAGCCTGAAAAGTGCGGTGAACTCCCACCTCCCAGGTATACCTGCCTCGATGCGGAAAGCCCCGCCCTTGCATCCTCTGCAAGGGTGGGGGATTGTTTTTTGGCCTAGCGACGTCCTGATCTTCATCGCAGAGCGCCCGGAGTGCCCCATTTCTCGCGCGCCTTTTGCGCGAGAAATGAGGATGTTGAATCGGTACGTTGAGGATGATGCACCGAAGCGATACCGAAGAAAAAAAGGACCGCAGTCTAGCGGTCCTTCTCTGATTCATCAGCGTTAAATCGGCGCAGCGAAACTTTAGTGCCGCCCTCCTCCGCCGCCCCCACCACCAGGACGCCCGCCACGCCCGCGATCTCCACCACCACCACCGCCCGGACGCCCACCGCGTCCGCGTCCACGTCCACCACCGCCGCCGGGACGCCCGCCGCGACCACGATCTCCCCCGCGATCACCGCCCCGAGGACGATCCCCGCCGCCGCCCGCACTCACATGCGGCGGCCCATCACGGTTAAAGTTCGGCTCATCCGAAGGCTCATCAGGAAAATCCCCGCCGCCCTCAATCACCAGCGACCCAGTCAATGCTGGTGCCGGTGCCGCAGCCGGTTGCCCGTCACCCGCCGGAGCCACATCGCCAGCCGGAGCCGGAGCTTCCCCGCCCCCCATCTTCGCGCGCTGCTCTTTCAAAATCGCTTTGCGCGACAGCCGGATGCGGTTGCCCTCAACCGCCAGCACTTTCACCAGTACCTGGTCGCCTTCCTTCAGTTCATCGCGCACATCGGCAATGCGATGCTCCGCCACTTCGCTAATGTGCAGCAACCCGTCAGTCCCCGGCAGAATCTCGACGAACGCGCCGAAATCCGCCAGCCGCGTGACTTTCCCGAGATAAGTCTTTCCAACCTCGGCCGTCGCGCAAATGTCGCCGATAATCTGCAGCGCCTTCGCCGCCGATTCCTGATCGCTCGACGCCACCTTCACGAGGCCGGAATCTTCCACGTCGATCTTCACTCCGGTCTGTTCCACGATCGACCGAATCATCTTCCCGCCCGGCCCAATCAGATCGCGAATCTTATCGACCGGGATCTGCACCGTGTAGAACCGCGGCGCGTAATCGGAAATCTTCTCGCGCCCAGTGGTGATAACTTCTTCCATCTTGCCGAGGATGTGCAGCCGTCCTCGCTGCGCCTGCGCCAGCGCCTCGCGCATAATTTGCGCCGTGATGCCAGCAACTTTAATATCCATCTGCAGCGCGGTAATGCCATCTTTCGTTCCAGCAACCTTAAAATCCATGTCGCCGTAATGATCTTCCGCGCCCGCGATATCGGTCAGAATGGCATACGCCTCGCCTTCCTTCACCAACCCCATCGCAACTCCCGCCACCGGAGCCTTCAGCGGAACGCCCGCATCCATCAGCGCAATCGACGCCCCGCAGATGGTTGCCATCGACGATGATCCGTTCGATTCCAGAATGTCTGAAACCACGCGCATCGCATAAGGCCACTTCTCTTCGGTCGGCAGCACCGCCGAAACCGCCCGCTCGGCCAGCGCTCCGTGCCCAATCTCGCGCCGTCCAGCCCCGCGCATAAACCCAACCTCTCCAACCGAAAACGGCGGAAAGTTATAGTGCAACATGAAGCGCTTCTTGGCCTCGCCTTCAAAGCCCTCCAGCCGCTGCATGTCGTCGCTCGTGCCGAGAGTCGTCGTGACCAGAGCCTGCGTCTCGCCACGGGTAAAAATCGCGCTCCCGTGAGTTCGCGGCAGAATTCCAGCTTCAATCCAGATCTCGCGCACTTCATCGAACGCCCGCGCATCCGGACGCCTCTTCTGCTCGATCACCGCCTCGCGGAAAATCCGCTCCCGCAGCACTTCGTAGTAATGCTTGAGTTTCTCCTGCGCCGCCTTCTCTTCTTTTTCGTTTTCGCTCTTGGGCAGCTCCGCGATCAGCTTCTTCTTAATGTCTTTGACCAGGGTGTAGCTCTCAGCTTTAGGATGCTTCTTGGTATCGAGCGCATCGGCCAACTCGGTCCCAATCTTCCCCCGCATAGCATTGAAATAAGCGTCGTCAAACACCGGCGGCTCAACCTTGCGCTTCGGCTTGCCGACCTTGTCGCGCAGCTCGCTGATCGATGCGCAAATCTTCTTGATCTCGGTGTGGCCAAACTCAATCGCATCGACCACAGTTTCTTCCTTCACTTCTTTCGCGCCCGACTCAATCATCACAATGCCGTCGGCCGTCCCAACCACCATGATGTTGACCAGCCCCCCGCGCATCTCGTCATACGTCGGATTCACAATGAACTGCCCGTCCACCAGCCCCACGCGCACCGCACCGATCGGGCCCAGGAACGGAATATCCGAAAGCGTCAGCGCACAAGAAGCGGCATTGATGCCCAGAACATCAGGATCATTATTACTGTCGGCCGACAGCACGAACGCAATGATCTGCGTCTCGCACTTGAAGCCCTCGGCAAACATAGGCCGCACCGGCCGGTCGATCTGCCGGCTGGTCAGCACTTCCCGCTCACTCATGCGCCCTTCACGCTTGATAAAGCCGCCAGGAAATCGCCCGCCGGCATAGGTGTATTCGCGGTAATCCACGGTGAGCGGAAAAAAGTCGATGCCTTCGCGCGGATCGGCATTGGCCGTAGCGGTGGCAAGCACCACGTTTTCGCCGAGGCGGACCACAGCCGCGCCTCCGGCCTGTTTGGCGAGCTTTCCGGTTTCAAATGAAATCTGTTTGCCGCCGGAGAGGTGAACGGTAACGCTAGTTGCTTCTGGTTTCATAATTCATTCCTTTGGAAAAGACAGCTTCTAGCCCCTGGCTGCTAGCCTGAGCCGAGGGTGTCCCATCCTTTCGCGTTCTCTGCGAAAGGGTGGGTGGCGTGCCGAGGCACACCTCACCCGCAACAATCCTGTGAGAGATGTGTGTGGCGCTTGAAAAACGCACGTGTGGAGATTTCCTCGATGCTGGCCCGTCTCCCCAGAGACGGATTTCAGAGAAATAGCCCGGAGTTTCGTAGGTGGCCCATTCTAACGGCGCGCCTTTTGCGACGTTAGAGTGGGGATTTCAACTTCCACCCGGGCAGCAAATTACTTGCGGATACCGAGTTTCGTAATCACGGTCTTATACCGCTCGGAATCGTATTTCTTCAGGTAGTCGAGCAAGCTACGCCGCTTGCTGACCAGCATGAGCAGGCCGCGGCGTGAGCCGTGGTCCTTCTGGTGCGTCTTGAAGTGCTCCGTCAATTGGCCAATGCGTTCGCTCAGCAACGCGATCTGTACTTCCGGGCTGCCGGTATCGCTCGCATGCGTGCCGTACTGGTCGATGAGGGATTTCTTGTGCTCTCTGGCTAACACTTGCCTGGTGCACTCCTGTCTTTAATCGTTTGTCTATGTGACAGTTATGAGAATATCACGTGGAGTCGCAGCCCGTAAAGGATACGGGTGGTCTATTGAAACCAACGCTCCGACTTCAGCCGATGCCACGCGTTTACGATGCGCTGTGGCGCGAAGGTTCTGCGCTTATGCTCATTCCAAGAATGGACGGCGCTTGTTACGTTGTCCGGATTTATACGTCCTTCTGAAACGGCATCGTGCATTACCACCCAATGAACCGTGGACAACAATTCCAAACCGTAAGGGGTTTCATACCCCTCAATCAACGACGTGACGCGGGCAAGCCGTTGCTGTGTGTCGGCTTCATTGGCGAGAAAGCTTTCGGCTTCTTTTACCGCATCTGGGTACAGCTCAAGAGAAACATCGCGGCTCCGGTCTCCGTAACCCCTGACAAAATGCCCCTCTATTGTTTGCAAGACGTGATGGAGATTTTCTGCATAAGGGCCATATTGCTGTTTTTCAAACTTGAATCGTAACGGTTCTCCAGCCTCCTGCATGAAGTACGCTAATTTTTGAATCTCCAAAAGGCTCAAACGATATTCGGGGAGCACGTAACGGCTCAGTACCTCCAAGATGACCGCCCGCCCCATCGTCATGTTGGGCCGCCTCGTGGCAATCTTCATTTCTACCGCCTTCGGAGCACCTTCGGGGTAAAACAACTGCACGTTCACATCGGGGAGTGCGGAGAAAGCTTGTGCAATCAATGGACGGACTTCTCCCCAATCCAAGCCGCCGTTTCCGCACCCGAGCGGAGGCACCGCGATGGACTTGATGTGTTCCTTCGTGATTACGTCAATCAGAGCTTTCAGTCCAGACTTGATGTCCTCAATCCTTGACTTCCCCTTCCAATGTTTCTTCGTCGGGAAATTGATTATGACTCGAGGGTTGTTCGCCCGATGGAATACGAACATTTTGCCGATTTGCACTTCGCCGCCTTTACAAGCGGTTTCATACGCCTTGTAATTCTCTGGAAAGGCCAGCTTGAATTGCAGAGCTATCCCCTTGCCCATTACGCCAACTGTGTTCACCGTATTAACGAGGGCCTCCGCATCCGTTGCGAGAAGGTCCCCATCTGCGCGAAAAATCATTCAGTAGTACCACCCTTGTCTGATTTCAACCCGCGGCCCTTTGCCACCCAAAGCTTTCTGTATCTTTTGCTCGGTGGCAGTATTGCATACGCCAATTTCGGAAACCAGCTTCCACGGGAAAAAGTTGTGGACCAAGAATTCTGCTTCCCGGCGGCGGCATCGATCCGGGTACTCAGGCCGGTCAAACCAGAATTTGGAACTCATTAATGGCCAATCAATCTTGTCCAGGTCTGCAAAATCATCGAAGAAGTCCGTATAGTCCATCACCGCGTGCCCCTCGGTAAAAACCCATTCCAGCTCTTCGGCGTTCACCACTTCCGTGGACGAAACTAAATGGACGATCGGCTCCTGTCCCTCCGCGTAACCTTCAACGTTACCTTTGTTAATCGTAAAGAGCATCGGCGATCGTGGTGCAAAGTAGAAAGGAACGTAATCAGCAAGCACTCCACCAGGACCGAGCGGAACTCCTTTCCTGAGCCTCCGTTCCTTGATTCTCTTGTGCCCGATGCTCACGAACTGGATGTTCTTGGCGTCGCGATCACACAACAACCCGCCTTTCCTAATAATCCCTGGAAGATTGTCAACCGACGTTATGTGATAGATCGGCGGCACGACTGTGGAATCTTAACTTAACAGAGGGCCCGGGCCCGATTTTCACACGTTACCATGCTTCGCCATCCATTCGCCATAATTGATTCATGATGTACACAAAACGATTACAGCGAATGCCGATTCGTTCAAACAAATTTCGGGAGCCGGGTGCCCCATTCTTTCGCACTCTTTGCGAAAACCACGGGTGCGAGTCGCTAGAGCGTGACAGCCAAGCCAGCCGCAGCCCCGCGCGACCGCGTCTTCGTAGCTTTAATCTCGATCCGCAGCCCCAATTTCTCGGCGTAGATCACCAGCATCTCCAGGCTGAACTTTGACATTTTTCCCCGCAACAAATCGCTCACCCGGGGCTGCGACTCGTCGAGGATCGTCTGCAGTTGCCGCTGCGAATAGCGCTCCGCCGCCTTCACCACCTTGGTGTGCAAGTCGGTCTTCAGTTTCAGCGCCGCCGCTTCTTGCGGTGAGAAGCCCAAATCCTCGAATACATTCTTCGCCATACGAAAAATCCTGCCTTCTCGCGCTCCTTACGAAAGGGTGGGAACCACGGAGTCGAACACCTCAAGCCCGCCGAATCTCATCCAACATGCGGTCTCGCAAAATGCGATTCGCGCGGGTCTGGTATCCCTTGCCCGCCTTCTTCAGCCAGGCGACCACGTCGGCGTCGAGCCGCATGGAGACGGCTCGTTTCACGGGACGATAGAACCGGCCCCGCACCGCGTCTTTCCACGCCGCAGGCGGAAGCTCCGGAATGTCGGAGGTGTCGACCTGATCGTCCGCCTTGGCCGCCAGCGCCGACAGTTCCCTCTTCTGCCTCGCGGTCAAGTCCTTGCCCGCTCGTCGTGCACCGGTTTTAGCTGCCTTGCGCATAAAGACTCCGTTCCCGCGCACGCCCCTTCGGAAAGCCCACCCTTTGCAAAGAACGCAAAGGATGGGCCACCCAAAGTCACCTCATCAGCCCGCCGTTTTTCTCCAACTCACTCGAAAACAGCGTTGCCGGTAGCCACGATTGTGCTGCTGGGGTTGTCTACCTCCAGCAGTTGAAGTCCTTTCGCGACCGACGTGCCCGTAGCCGAGCTCATCACGAAATCAAAGTCCATGGTCGCCGTGTTCGACAGCAGCAAGCTCATAGACCCGCTTCCGTTGGAATTGACGGTGTAAGTACCAGTGCCTGTGACCGTGGTCGCCGTGCCCTCAGCCACTTGAAACTCGAAGGAACTCGTCACCTTGCTCTTGCCATCGAATACGAATGTCCCGACTGCCACTCGCTGCTGCCCTCCCGTGATCCACCAGTTCAACAGGACGCTGTAAGTTCCCTTCACCCTGGCCGCAGTCGCGGCGGTAGTGGAACCGATCAAGTTCGCTGAGATGGCATATACGCGAGGATCGTCGACGCCAGTGTTAATCAGAATGGATTGCACGCTATGGGCAACCAAAGCGGCAACCGAATTTAATACGAAGGAGAACTGCCATGTCCCGGGTGGGTTTCCGTTGCTGTTGGTAAAGCTGGCCGTCACCGAACCGTGCCCGTTAGCGCTCACCGTATAGCTTCCGCTTGAGATGGTCTGCACGTTAAGAATGCCCTCGTCGATGTTGGTGGCGAAGCCGGTCACCGCACTGACCCCGTCAAAAGTGAAGATTCCCACCGCAGCCGACTGGCTGCTTAATGCTCCGCCGTAAACATTCGCAAGAATGCTGTAAGACCCCTTAACATTGGCCGCGGTATAGGTCGTTGCCGCTGACATGCCCGCGAACGTGAACAGCATTAGCAGTACGACAATCACCGATGACTTTCGAATTGGCACACTATCTCTCCCGAAGTTGGATTTTTGGTGTACACCCGTTGTTGCTCACGGAACTTGGATCAGACTAGCTCCCGAGCTAACCTGAGCGGAGAACCTGAGGTGGGAAGAAGGAAGCTACAGAGGGTTACAGACCTTCCCGGACAGCAACGGCCGCAGCAGTGGGGGTATATCACTCGTGTCAGCGCCCCACTATGGCCCATCCGTGGGGAGAACTAATAGCGAAACTCTTCAGGAGAATACTTCGGAGCGGCAGCTTTGCTCCACTGCCCACTCGCGTTCCCTCACGCTCTGGTCCGAATGACCAGCATCTCTGGCTTGGATGACTTAGTCTTTCAATCCCATGCGCCCAAGCAGGCTCCCAAACCGCGGATCCGCCCGGAGACTATCAATCCGCAAATCAGCCTTCACATACCACGACAGGTCCAACGACTTCTCCTGATAAGCCTTCTCCAGAAACTTGAAAGCCGTTTCCTTATCGCCTAACGCCGCGTACATTGTCCCGATCAAGTAAGGCGAAACATACACTGTGCCCGATTTCTGCTCCAACTCGCGCAGCATCTTCTGAGTCTCAGCGCGTCTCCCTACGCCCGCATAGGCATGCGCCAGCGCCGCGATGGCATCCTGGTCCCCGCCCGACAATTCGACCGCCTTCTGGTACTCCGCGATCGATTCCCGCCGTTTTCCGGTCCCCTCATAACCCGCGCCGAGATAGAAGTGCTCAAACCACTCATTCGGATTCAAAGCCATTCCTCTTCGGCTTGCTTCCACCAGCTTGTCGAAATCGCGCAGCTGGAAATAAACCGCCGATTCGGTCAGGAACGAACCAATGCTGGTATCCAACTCCAGGCTCTTGGCCATTTCCGTCTCAGCCTCGGCCCGTCGACCCCGGAAGGCGAAGTATTCCGCCCGATCTTCATGGGCGCAAATGTAACTCGGCACAAAAGCGACAGCCTGGTTCAGCTCTCGTTCAGTCGAGTCCCAATCCCAGCGATACCGCCAACTTAAAACCGCGAGTGCATCGTGAGCTTCGCCGCTACTGTCGTCCAGAGCCAGAGCATGCCGAAGAGCATCCTCCGCGTGCTGGTGAGCGGCCTCAGCCGGCATCTGTCGGAAAATCGCCAAATAGAGGTAATCCTCCGCCAGCCCCGAATACGCCGCCGCAAATCCCGGATCTTTCCGCACCGCCTCTTCAAAATAGTCCTTCGCCATATTCAGCGGCTGCGCCATCGTGAACATGTTCGACAGGTAGTAGCGCCCCCTCAGGTAAGCGTCGTAAGCTTCCGGATTCACCGGCCGCGCCGCGCGAAAACGCGCCTTCAGCTGCGGCGTAAGCTGCGCCCGCACCTGCTGCGCGATCGCCTGCGCCACGTCGCTTTGCAGGCTGAGCACGTCTCCCAGATCACGATCATAAGTCTCGGCCCAAAGATGTTTGTCAGTAGGCCCGTACAGCAACTGCGCCGTAATCCGCACTCGTTGTCCCGACCGCGTCACTGATCCTTCAATGATCCCATCGACATTCAGTTCTCGCGCGATTTCCGGCAGGCTCTTGCTCGTGCCCTTGTAACCCATCACGGAAGTTCGCGAAATAACCCGCAGCGAGCCAATCTTGGCCAGGTCGGTAATCAGCTCATCCGTCATGCCGTCGACAAAAAATTCCTGCGCCGGATCCCCGGAAAAATTAGCCAGCGGCAGCACCGCGATCGAACGCACGGAAGGGTTGGCAGTCGCGCGATGCAGAACGCTCGGCACAAATACCAGAACCGCCGCGATCGCAACAACAATAATCGTAACTACGATCATGGCAACAACGTTCAACGGCACACCCAGCACCATCCGCCGAGCCCCGCTTCGAACCGCAACCACCGGGTCTTCCCTGAATGGCTCCGCTGGCGAAGACGGCAACGCATCCTCAATGCCAACTCTTTCCACCGTGCCGATAAATCTGTATCCCCGGCGCGGCAGCGTTTCGATGTAACGTGGAGTCCCGGCCGAATCCCCCAGCGCTTCGCGCAGGCGCGCAATGGCGTTGTGCAGCCCGTGATCGAAATCAACAAACGTTTCCGCCGGCCACACCTGCGCTCGAAGTTCTTCGCGGGTCACCAATTCCCCCGCTCGATTCAGCAAAGTCGCCAGCACCTGGATGGGTTGGCCTTGCAGGCGCAGCTTGACGCCAGCCTTTCGCAATTCGCCGGCCCGAACATCAAGCTCAAACCCGTCAAACCGCAGAACCCGCGCAGCTGGAGTCGCCGTCAACATACAAACTCTCCAATCAAGCTACCAAGGCTACCACATTCCAAGCCCCTCGGCTTCCCTCAAAACACCGCTAAATCCAAGATTTTCTTGGGGTTATCCAATGGAGGAAATTTTGAGGAAGGAAGGAGGGCGCATGCATTGCCCGCTCTCACAGTTCAATGCGAGATTGCCCTCGTCGGGTCGACCGCCGGAAGCGATTGCGGCTGACAAATTTCAACGATGATCTCCAACGATGAACATATAAAGGAAAAAACATGATGACACCGATCTCCCATCTGCTGCAAAAATCGATCTTACGAACTTTCAGTCTGGCCTTGCTTAGCAGCCTCGTCGTCTCCACGCCGCTGCTCGTCGCCCAGAAGGCTCATGATCATGCCGCCCATCCAGATTCCACCTCTGAGAAGCTGGTGCAAAAAGTACGCCAGGGTACGCGCCAGTACATCGACGTCAACGCCGCCACCGCCGCCGGCTACGGACCATTTCTAGGTTGCGTCGCCGGCACCGACCACGGCGCCATGGGCGTGCACTACGTCAACGGCACCCTGCTCGGCAATCTCACCCTCGATCCCGCGCAACCCCAGGCGCTCATCTACGAGCCCGCAAATGGCCAGATGACGCTGGTAGGCGTCGAGTTCATCCTCGACTCAGCCAGCTGGCTAGCTGCCAATAACAACACGCCTCCGGTGCTCGAGGGTCAGGTTTTCAATTTCGTCCCCGCCCCGAACCGTTTCAACATCCCTTCCTTCTTCGAACTCCACGTCTGGGCCTGGCGCAGCAACCCCCAAGGCTCGTTCGTAGACTGGAACAATGCCGTAACCTGCAGCGCCCAGTAAATGAAAGACGAAAAAAGTGCGGGTGCCCCATCCTAACGTCGCGCCTTTTGCGACGTTAGGGTGGGAATCACCGCAGCCGCCGCAAAGGAAGGTTCCCAGAGAAAGCCCCAAGCCCAAACCCATCCATATGTCATTCCGACCGGAGCGGAGCGAAGCGACGGCGCAGTGGAGGAACCTGCTTTTCGCGTCTTCCCAAACTTTTCCACAGCGAAAATCTCACAATTGTGACGGACAACCTTTACCGAGGATTTTGAAAGGCGCAAGCTGGTTCCATGCTTGCGGCCTCTCCCAACAGCCCTCCCCCCGTTACTCACCCTGGGAGAGGCCGTCAGCTCAAACGAAAGTCCTTATTTTCCAATATTTTGCCCGCAAGCCCTTATATCTCAATATTTTGCCCAGACATCGCGATACCCCCCGTCGAAAACCCGCGAAGAATGAATATTTTAGCGAGGGCGACGAAAAAAATAGTGCCGCAATGGCGCCGCCCGACCGAATTAACCAGCGCTTCCACAAATAGGGCGTATGATCAAAGAGATGCCATACATCTCAGAACGCCTCTCCAGCCTTCGCCAGGAAATTGCCGATCTGCGCGACCTCAACGCACGCCTGTCGGAAAAAGGCGGGCACAACGCGGTCGATCAGACCGCCCTCGAATTGCGCACCAACCGCCTGCGCGAGATCAAAGTGGAATTGTCGAAGATCCTCAACCGTCCCGACGATCCCAAGGTCTGGTGGGAGCGGGCGCGAAGACCGCAGCAACCTGCCTAAACCGCCGAACGATTCGCAGGATCCCACGTTTCAGAACATCGAAACGTGGGCAAAGCATTTTTAAATCAGGCCGATTTCTTTTCCGCTTTCGAAATTTCTTCACCGGCTCTCCCGCCACTTTTCACGCCATCATCTTTTCCGCAATCGCTTTCAACGCCGAGTCGATTCCGTCGGCATTGGGCACGCCGCCCTGCGCCAGATCCTTACTCCCCCCGCCGCGCCCGCCCAGCTTAGTCACGTTTTCTTTCATCAGCGCGCCCATGTCGAAAGGCTGTCCGGCAGACTGCGCGAACACCAGCGTCGCTTGCGGAGAAGTCGTCGCCAGCAACGCAACCGCGTGCGGAGAAAGTCGAGTCAGTTTCTGCGCCAGCAACTTCACAAAATTCAGGTCGCGGTCGGAAAGCGTTCGTACTACAAGCTTGCGGCCATTAACCTCAGCGGTCTCGGCGAGCAGCACGGCGGCTTGGGCGGCGGCGAGTTCTTCCTGCGACAGCTCGCGCTGCTTGCGCAACATCCGAATCTCGTCGAGCGACTTGCGGGCCTGCAGCGGCACGTCATAAATATGAGCCGAGAACAGCGCCGCCGTTTCCGTGAGCGTCGAGAAGTCGCGGCGCGCGGTGGCGACCGCGCGCTGTCCGGCGACGAATTCAACACGCCATCCCTGGCGGACCTTTTCCGCCTTGCGCAACAGAATGCTGGCAATCTGTCCGGTCTGCGCCACATGCGTTCCGCCGCAAGCGCTAAGGTCAAAGTCGCGAATGTCGATGATGCGCAGTTCATCGCGTTCAGTCGGTGGCAACTTCCGCAAGCCAAGATTTCCAGCTTCCTCGCGGGTCACGAAGCGGACCTCGACTCCCCGGTTCTCCAGAATGATTTCGTTGGCCAGCCGCTCAGCAGATTCAACCTGCTCTTTGTTCAGCGTCGGCGTATCGAGATCAATCGAGCAGTAATCATCAGCCATATGAAACGAAACAGTCGCAATGTTGTGGAGGCGCAGAAACGCAGCCGAGAGTACGTGCTGTCCGGAATGCTGCTGCATGTGATCACGCCGTCGCGTAGCATCAATCTGCCCGCGGACGCGGGTTCCGGGCTTGAGCTCCTCGCGGTCGAAATCGCGCTCTGCTTCGAAGTAGTGGACGACCCGGCCGTCTTCGGTGTCGGCGACCTCTGTGACGCGAAATCGGGCGTTCGAGTGGGAAGTGATTGTTCCCGTGTCATGGACCTGCCCGCCGCTGGTGGGATAGAAAGCGCTGCGGTCAAGAATCAGCCCCGGCCGCGGGGAGTCAACGACTTCGCGCACTTCGGCGTCGAAGTCGTAAAGGAAAGAGTCGTGGTAGTAGAGCCGGTCGGTCATGGGAGAGCTTCATTTTAACCACAGCGGTCACAGAGGAGCACGTGAAGTTGTACGGTGTCATCCTGAGCGAAGCCGCGGCAAAGCGAAGCTATGCCACGGCGCAGTCGAAGGATCCCCATCAGCGGATCTCAGTACGGGCCGATCTCAATATGGGCCAATGATGCCGCCGATTTGGCGCGCGGCCGGCTTCGGTTGTGCTGGCCGCACGGGCGAGTCGCCCGTGCCTACGTGGGCATTCTTGGCATCGAGCACATCGAGATACTTCAAGCCGCTGCCGGTGTTGAAGAGCACGACCATGTCTTCGGGCTTGAAGAATCCGTTGGCCCGGAGTTTGCGATATGCGACCAGTGAAGCTGCGCCTTCGGGTGCGGCGAAGATGCCCTCGATTTTCGCCCAGTGCCGCGTGGCTTCGACGATCTCTTCGTCAGTGGCGCTGACGGCAGTGCCCCGACTCTTCTTGAGTATGTCAAGGATCAGATAATCGCCGTAAGGTTTGGGCACGCGCAGTCCCGCGGCGATGGTCGCTGCGTTCGTCCACATTTCCGATTCCCGCTTCCCTTCTTCCCAGGCTTTCACGATCGGCGCGCAACCGGCGGCCTGCACGCTGATCATCTTCGGACGCTCGGAGCCGATCCAGCCCAGGGCTTCCATTTCGTCGAACGCCTTCCACATGCCAAGCAGGCCAACACCGCCGCCCGTCGGATAGATGACGCCCTGCGGCATTCGCCAGCCCAATTGCTCGGCGACTTCATAGCCCATGGTTTTCTTGCCTTCGACGCGATAGGGTTCTTTCGTGGTGCTGACGTCGAACCACCCCTCTTTTCTCCACGCCTCGGATTCCTTCAGTTCCGCGACTTTGCGGGCGCAGTCGCTAATCAAACCGTCGACCAGAGTGACGTGCGCACCGTAGTATTCACACTCGATGCGGTTCGCGATGGGCACATCTTTCGGCATGAAGATGTGCGCCTCAAGCCCGCAGGTGGCACAGTAGGCAGCAAGCGCTCCGGCGGCATTACCCGCGGACGGAATCACCAACTTCTTCAGTCCGAAATGGCGGGCCATGGTCACGCAGGCCGACAGGCCACGCGCTTTGAACGAGCCGGTCGGGTTCAGGCCTTCATCTTTGATGTACACGTTGGGATACTCTCGGCTGGGCAGCATGGGCGTGAAGCCTTCGCCGAGGGAAACGGAATCGGCCTCAGGCAGAATAGCGTCGTAGCGCCACATCGTCGGCGCGCGGCCCGACAAACTTGCGGACGAAAACGCGCGCTTGATGGCGGGCAGATCATAACGGGCGTAGAGAATGCCGGCGTCCTTGGGGCAAACCGTTTGCGGACGATCAGCGGGATAGTGTTCACCGCAGCGCGTGCATTCGAGGTGAGTCAGCATGCCGAAGCTGAGTTTAGCATCGGCTCCGGCCTTTCGTATTCGGGGACGCGCCAATTTGGTTTAGTATGAAGTCAAATTTGGCTTGAAACATAAGGGAGAACGGCATGCGCAAGTTTCTGATCGGGTTGATTCTGGGAATGATTGCGGTTCCGGTTGGTGTCTATTTTTATTTTTCTTCGGGCCGTGTTCCTGTGGCAACGTCGGCGCCTCCGATGCCGTTCGAAAGAACGCTGGCGCGAATGGCGCTGCACGCGCGCCTGGACAAGGAAATGCCGAAGTCGGTGCCCATCGCAGCAGATGAGGCTGCATATGTCGCGGGCGCGCAGGTCTACAAAGAGAATTGTGCGGTGTGTCACGGACTGCCCGGACAGCCGCAGACGGCGATCGCCAGGGGAATGTTTCCTGATCCGCCAGAGCTAATGAAAGGTATGGGCGTGACCGACGATCCTCCGGGAGAAACTTATTGGAAAGTTTCAGGCGGGATTCGCATGACGGGCATGCCGGGGTTCGGCAAGACGCTCTCGACCACGCAAATGTGGCAGGTCAGTTTGTTCCTGGCCAATGCAGCCAAGTTGCCGCAAGCGGCGAAGGATATTTTAGCGCCAGCACCAGTCGCGGCACCTTCGGCGCTAACGCCGCCAGCGATTCCGATTAGAAGGAACTAGATTTGTCTTAGGGATCAACGCAAGATTCGGGCGACTGGCTGTCGCGGCGAAATGGGGTCTTCATGGGAACCAGTCCCAGGTCGGTGTAGAGATAGAGTGTAATCGTCGTCGACGCGCCTTGATCGGAATGGACTAACAGTTCGGACCAGCCGTCGTGATCGGCGTCGAATTCGTTCAGGATCGATTGAAAGTCGAGGCGATCGCCGAGCCCGCCAACGGTCTGGCCTTCGCGCAGCATGGTCGACCAACTGGCATCGGCCGAGAGCAGGATGGGCTGGGCTTCGGTCTGCGGCGGTGCTGGCGGGAACGATGCGATCTTTAGCGCGCTTGCCTTGGCTGCGGTTTCGGTCGATCGCACCTTGAGCGCTTCTGCTTTTGCCGGCTCCTCTTTCGACGTTTCTCTCGCCGACTCTCCTTTGAACCAAGCCGTCATTAGAAATACTGGTGCGTCAACCAACTTCCAGCGGGCGCGTACGAAAAGGCGCGGCACACCGTCTGGCGTGATGCGGAGGGCTCGGATGTCGTAGTCGAGCACGCCTTCCCCGCGGTTGAGACCGCGGTCGGCGTGGAGCCATTCCTTGGCGCGAGGGATATAGCCGAGCGGCAAATCTCCGGCCCGGGCGCCGGGGCTGGATGCGTTGGCGAGCAGGCGTGCATCGATCTTGGCCAGTTCCTGGCGCATGCGTTCGTTCAGTTGCGGCTCGATCAGCTTGCGCACGACGGGCGATGCCTTCCAGTCGGGGAGTTCGGCGATGTGCGCGGGGACCGGCGTTTCGACGGATTCGACTGGATTGCGGCGGACTGCGAAATATTCCTGCGGCAACGCGGCGAAGGCCGCCTGTTGATCGGGCGGCACGGAGGCGAGAAATCCCAGGGCGAGCGAGCAGCCGATGGGAGCGATCACCGTTCGGTCGATGTGCACGGGGATCGTTGAATCGGCGGAGACTCCGAGCGTCCACTGCTCGCCGGGTTGAGTCTTCTGCACGATCTCAGGAAAGAAATGAAGCGCTTGCGAATCGGGTTCCCATAATTCCTGCAGGCCGGCGAGCGGCGCGGCAGCCTGGGCCGGGGAGGCAATTTTAGTGGGCTTGCCCCCAAACTGCGGAGAGTTCGCAAATCGTGATTCGGTTTCCTGCGAGACCATGAAGACGACATGAGTCGCGTCGTAACGGGCCGCGACAAAGGCGGGTCCGGCGGCGGTGAGGCGGGACTCGCCCGTCGGCTTCGGTTGAGCCGCGGCTTCTTTCGCGGAGGCTTCGGCGTTCTTACGCTTTATCTCACGCTCGATGTGATCGAAGATGTTGCCGTCGGGAAGGCGCTGCGCGATGCCCCAGCGGTAGGCAGACCACATGACGGCCAGATAAAGTACGACGGCCGTCGCCACCCATTTTCGATTCTTGCGCCGCATCATTTCTCCGCTAAGGAGAAATGTAAATCGTTTAGGGCGAGGGTGGGAGTGACTTTGGTTTACTCCGTCAACGTGAAGTTGACCTGGATTTGCGTATTCACCTCGACTGGATTTCCATTCAGCAGGTAGGGCCGGTACTTCCATTGTTTGACGGCTTCAATGGCGGCGGGGGCGAGCAAGGGATGTCCGCTAACGAGTTGGAGGCTGGCGACGCCGCCTTCCTTATCAATGGTGGCCTGCAGAATGACCACCCCCTGAATGCGCTGGTCCCTGGCATCGGGCGGGTATATCGGATTCACTTTACTGAGGCACAATCCCTGCGCCACGCCCGAGGAGACGCGAACGCGCTGGGGAAGCGCCGGAGAAGCCTGGTCCCCAGGAGTGTTGGTAACGACGCCGCTGATGACACTTCCTGCCGGCGCGTCGGAGACATTGCTAGTAACACCCGCCGCTGGCGCCGTGCCAGCGAGCGTAAAGTTTACAGCGACGTTGGTTTCGACTTCGACGGGTTCGCCGTTCAGCATGTACGATTCGTACTTCCATTGCTTCACGGCTGCGATCGCGGCGGGCGCGAGCAGGGGATGTCCGCTGACCAGTTGGATGCTTTCAACCTCCCCGGACTTGTTGATTCGCGCTTTCAAAATGACCGTACCCTGGATGCGAGCCTGCCGCGCCAGCGGTGGATAGAGGGGAGGAACGCGTTTCATCAGCAGACCGGACATTACGTGATCGTCGGCACGGTAAGGCTCGGGAGACACCTGAGAAGCGGCCAGAGAACCGAAGGCGATCAGGAGAAGAAGCGTTGCCACCTGGGGACGGGTCATTGTGACCTCCGCGCGGGCTGAGAAGCTTTTTGGATTCTACACCGCGAGTAGTCGTCCGGAAGTGTGCGCCCGGATTCGTACTGCAACGAATGTTCAAGATATCGTAAGCTATAGATTGATTCAGGAGGGGACGGTTGCGCTGCGCTCGCTGCGGCAATGAGAATTCGGAGGCGAACCGGTTTTGCGGCATGTGCGGCGCGAAACTGTTGGGTGGACCTGAACCCGTCGCTGCCGGAACGGCTGAAAGCGCGGCGAATCGCGCGACCACTCTGCGCGCACCTGCGCCTTCGGCTCCAACGACGCTACCGAGTCTCGTGACTCCGCAAAGCACGAGCCCTCAAAGCACGGCTGCTCAAACCGCGGATCCCCGAAAATCAGCGCCGGTTGTCGAGAGTACGCCCGCTATCAGCGGGCCGTCGTTTCTGGGACTCAACCAGCCTGGACCCGCCCCACGACGCAGCGGGAGCTTGAGCATTGATCCGAACTCGGCTCCGAGTTCCTCGAACCTCGATTACCTGCTAAGGGATGACGGGGACGAAGAGGAAGAGCGGGGCGGCGGGGCGGGAAAGTTCATTCTGATTTTGCTCGCTCTCGCTCTGGCCGTGGGGCTGGGATATTTGCGGTGGAGAAATCAGGGCTTCGGATGGCTGGGATCGGGGCCGAGTAAGCCGTCGACGAGCGCGCCGACGTCTGATGCGCCCCCGCCGGGGTCATCTGCGTCTTCGAGTTCTCCAGCAGACTCAACTACACCTCCGCCCTCAGCGTCTTCCGCGTCAACGCCTGCTCCGTCAACGTCTCCAGCGACAACGCCCCCAGCGGCTGCGCCCGCAACCACGCCTATAGCCACTTCGACGACAGCTGGAACGGCGCTGCCAGCCGGAAGTCCGACGGCTGCTACTTCGGCGCCAAGTCCTGCAACCAGCAGCGCACCAACGAATGCTGCGCCGTCATCTGCGACAGCTCCGGCGACGAGCGACGCGGCGAATTCTCCGGCGGATGGTGCAACTACGGCGTCTTCCCCTGCCGCGAAGACACCCGCGCCCGTGGCCGACACTCCTCCGCCGACTCGCGCCAAGCCCGATAAGGCGGAGGACGCGCCTTCGGTCAAGCCGACAGCGGCCGTGAAACCGGCGGTGAAAATCGATCCTGTGAGCGAGGCGCAGAAATATATTTACGGACGGGGCGTGCCGCAGAATTGCGATCGCGGCATGCGGCTGCTGAAGCCTGCTGCGGATCAGGCCAATCCCAAGGCCATGATCGAGATGGGGGCGTTATACTCGGCGGGGCTGTGTACACCGCACGACCTGCCGACCGCGTATCGCTGGTTCGCGCTGGCGCTGCGCAAGGATCCTGACAATCAGTCGGTACAGACGGACCTTTCGAAGCTTTGGGGAGAAATGACGCAACCCGAGCGGCAGCTGGCCATCAAGCTGAGCCAGTAGAAGTTGCGCGTACCGAGTGGGCCCTGGCAGACCAATCCGCAAGGCCCTCGAATTACGTATTTCTACCAGGAAGAAGAGACTTAGAGCGTTTGCCGAATCCTGAACGAACGAATCCTGAACGACCAGGGATATCGCCGGATCTGGCCACGGTAACGGCCATGAAGTCGGGCGACCAGAGCGCGCTGGCGGAGCTCTATGATCGCTATTCTTCGGTCGTGTATGCGGTCGCGTTGCGCGTGTTGGGCGATACGGGAGCGGCGGAGGATGTGCTGCAGGAAGTGTTTATGCAGCTGTGGCGTAACCCGGGAGCATTCGATTCTGCGCGCGGAAGTCTGGGAGCATGGCTGGCGGTGATCACGCGGAATCGCTCCATTGATGCGCTACGGCGGCGCAAGCCGGAGACTGACATTGAAGACGTGATCGTTTCGGTGGCTCCTGATCTGGCCGGGAACGCCGACCGCTCGCGAGCAGCGGAAAAAGTTCGCGGCGTACTGGGCACGATGCCGGCGCTGCAGCGCAGCGCGTTGGAGATGGCGTATTTCGAAGGCTTGAGCCATTCGGAAATCGCTACCAAGACGGGCGAGCCGCTAGGAACGATTAAGACCAGAATTCGCAGTGGGTTGATCGCGTTGCGGAAGGCGTTTCAGACGTAGTTCAAGAATCGCAGTCAAGAACGAATGAGCGTACACGAACAATTCGCCGAGGATCTCGCCCTCTACGCGCTGAACGCGCTGGAGGGTGACGATCGCGCGGTTCTCGAAAAACATCTGGCTACGTGTTCAGAGTGCCGGTTGGAGCTGGAACAATTGCGCGGCGACGGAGCGTTGCTGGCGCTCTCGACGATGGGGCCGAAACCTCCGGTGCGGGCGCGACAGAGATTACTCGACTCAGTGGCCAAGGAAGCGGCTCCCACCCTTTCGCAGAAAGCGCGAAAGGATGGGGCACCCACGGTAATGGCGCCGCGGCGGTCGTGGTGGGGCGCTTTGGGATGGGCCGCGACTGCGGCGGTCATTCTGTTTGCAGCTTCGTTGTGGAAGGAAAACGCCGCGCTGAGACAAAGTCTAGCTTCGGCCAGTGCGCAAGCCGTTCAGAGCGCACGAGAACTCGACGATCTGCGGAGAGTTGCCGCGCCACTGATCGCACCAGACGCGCAGCGCATCACGTTGGTCGCGGTGAAGACTCCGCCGCAGCCGCAGGGCAAGGCCTTCTACCTGCGCAATCGCAGCAGCCTGGTATTCGTTGCCAATAACATGCCGGCGCTGCCGCCACAGAAGGCGTATGAATTGTGGCTGATCCCGATGCAAGGTGCGCCGGTTCCGGCGGGCGTGTTCAAACCGGATACCCATGGCAGCGCGACCGTGGTGAATCCTCCGCTGCCTGCCGGAATGGAGGCCAAGGCCTTTGCCATCACGATCGAGAATGAAGCTGGAGCCTCCACGCCAACGATGCCGATCCTGATGATGGGAACCGGCGAGTAGTCTCGGCCTTACAGATCGTTGCTCTAAAGATCGAGGAAGCGGCTGCGCGTTTCTTCGGTCGGCAAGGGACACGAATCGTAGCGGCCGAACATTCGGTATCGCCGGCGTGCGATGATGCCATACCCCCAGTCGCGAAGCACCCGCGGGAAGAGTTGCAACAGAAATCCGGCGATCCGCCAGAATGCGCGCGCTGCGCCACCCAGCCGCCGCAGAATAAAGATCACGGCGTCCGACCGAGGCAACAGAATCTCGTCGGACTGCTCGGTGTGCACTACGACATACAGCGTGTCGAGGTCGCGAGGATTCATCCCATGCCTCCCCAGAATGCGCTCCGCCAGCGGACTTTGCAGCGCCGCAAATCGAAACACGCCCGCCGGATCGCGTCGCAGCACAAACTGCACCAGCCGGTTGCACAGCCCGCAAACACCGTCGTAGAGCAGGACTGGATGAGGGGAGTCTGCCACGCGTCCGCCAGACACAGGACTTCCTGTCACGCGCAGCACCGGAGATCATGTACACCAAATGGCCCAGGCTCCGGCAAGCCTTCGCGAATCTGCTCCTGTGAAAAGCGCCGCACCGGCAACAAGTCCTCGGGCAGCGGATCGCACACAGTAGCTGGTTCAACCACTCCCTCGGAAAGAATGCGCACCTGCGCCCTCGCAACGAGCGGAACTTTCATCGTCGACTCACAGAGCAGCGCCAGCGCATAGTGGAACCACAGCGGCGCGGGAAAAATCCAGATGCGCCGGCCTAGCGCCTGCGCGACACGCCGTGCAGCATCGCTGAGGTAAAGCTCCTCCGCTCCGGTAATCGCAACGGTCTGACGCTTCAGACGGCCGTTTACGACCGAGGCCTGCAATACGTGGATCAAGTCGTCGACCGCCAGCGGCCGGATTGGCTTCTGCTGGAAGCCGACGGTGGCGAGAATGGGAAGCGTATAAAAAGCGTGACTCAGGTGGTCAAGCATATGGTCGCCGCGCCCGTAGACCATGCCCGCTTTTACGATTGTGTAGTCGAGGCCGCAATTCCGGATAATCTCCTCAGCCGCCCATTTCGACTCGTGATAGGGCGAACCACAATTGGGCCGTGCGCGCAGAAAGCTCATTAGGGCGATGCGCCGCACTCCGGTGCGCTTCGCCGCTTCCACGACGTTGCGCGTGGCTTCAACGTGGACTCGGGCGTAGGTCTGACTGCCAATCTCTCGGTTGATCCCTGCGCAATGCGCCACTGCTTCGCAGCCCTTGAAGGCGGCGGCCAGAGCGTCGACATCTGAGAGATCGCTCGAAACGCGCGTTACTCTGCGGGGATCGTTCGGCTGTGCGGATTGTTGGTTCGCTGTGCGCGACAAGAGAACTACATCGTGTCCGTCGGCAAGCGCTCTATTTGCGAGATGGCCTCCCACAAAACCGGTGCCCCCCGTGATCGCTATTTTCATAATCCAGCCCCCTTCTTTGCCCTGCTCGCTTTACGTCGATAGAGAATCTGGGTGGGACAAACCGCACTCAGGAAGTCACCCACGGCCGCTGCGATTTCCTCCGGTTCCAATCGGTAAAAAATCCGATTGCCCTCCCTGCGCTCGGAAACCAGGTCCGCGCCCTTGAGGATGGAGAGATGGCGGGAAATCGACGGGCCGGAAATAGAGAATCGCGAGGCGATCTCTCCCGCGGAAAGCTCGCCGACCTTAAGTTCCTGCAGGATCTGGCGCCGGGTGGGGTCGGCTAGAGCCCGAAAAATGCGGGATGCGGTTTTCATCGTATATATATATATTAGCTATTTTGCTAAATAGCGTCAATAGGTATTATTCACAAACTGGTGCTCAATTCCTCTTCCGTTAGCCCATCGATCCCACGCGCAGAAGTTCATCGCGAAGGCGGGGATGTTGCTGGGTTAGGCGCAGGTAACGCATTTCGTTGGGACCGGCTTGGGCCCTGATGATCTTGGCTACGGCACGCTTTTCATCTGCCGACCAGAGGGAAAGGCTTGGCATCAGAGTCAGTACTGATGACCAATTCTCCAGGGCCTGCCCCTCGGCCACGCTCCAGCCGGACGAATCGATTTTCAGCGCGCCACTTACATTGGCGACGTCCGCATGGCGCATGCGTTGGCTGTCGCCGCCGAAGTCTCGCGCCATGCGGAGGTTCACTTGCAGGCCGAGGTTGCGGGTGGAGAAATTGTCCCAGGGTCCGGAGATCGCCTCAGCGGCTAAATCCGTCGTCGACGGTGCGGCGTTGGCGGCGCGACTGGGAGTCGTGCCCTTTCCGGTCGCGACCTTCGCCGGACCATCTCTTTCGAGCTCACTTCCATTCAGTTCGCAAAGCATATGCGCTTGTGCAAGGCGCTTCAGAGTTTTCTTCGGAGAGCGATGGTTCGGGTTCGCCGCGATCTTCTGCTCTTCCCTTCTGGCGAGTTGTTCGAGATCTCTGCGGCCCGAGCGGAAGCCGAGTTTGCGGTAAAACCAGAAGGCGCCGGAATCGAGGGCCTCGTCGTTGTTCTGGCCGATCTGGTAAGGGTAGATGGAAATCGTGGTTGCGCCGGTGAACGCGCAGAGGCTCCGCAGCGCCTGCGCGTAAATCCATGCGGTCTCGCCTTGGCGGTAAGTGTAAAACGTGTTGAAACCTACTTCGATCCACTCGCAGAGGCCGATGGCTTCGATGTAGTTGATGGGGACTCCGTTCTTGAGAGTGAACCCGGCCACATAGGCGCGTAGCGGGAGACGCCGCGCTGGGAGCAGGTTCCAGAAATACATCACGACGCCGCGGCCGAGCGTTGTGCCTACGACCGAATTGGGATCGCCGAGCGTCGTACCGTAGAGTTCGCGGTAGCGGACGGCCATGACTTCCCGGACAGTGTTCAGAATGGATCCGCCTTTGCGCCGCGAGAGCTTGATGAGTCGAGGCGCGGGCTGTGCGAGTTCGGAAGCGAGCGAAACCTGGTTTCTCACGATCAGCGGTTCGGTGTGGCAGTAGAGCTGGCGTGGGCGCGTCCAGTTGCGAGTGCGCGAAAACTTCAGATTCTTGAGATGCCAGCGCAGCGGCAGGCGCAACGAGTCGTAGAGTTCGGCGCGTTCGCGGTCGGTGACTCGCAGTTGTTCGAACTGGCGGATCAGCCACTCGATGTCGCGCTCCCGGCCTCGCGCGGCGTCTAGCCAGCGGCGCCAGGGAATGTTCGCTTCTACGTCGGCGTCTTCTGCCAGGAGCGGAATGAACCGGGGCCAGGTGTCTCCCATGGCGCGTTCGGCGGGATAGTCGTCCGCATAGTCATCCCATGCGATTTCGACATCGCGCGCGATGCGGCGGACCAGCCAGCGCGCTGCTTCAAAGTTGAGCGAATCTTGCATGATGGTGCCGGCGATGCCGGACGTGTCGAAGTCATCGAACTCCGACCTGTCGGCACCGGCCTGGCGAACGATCGCGACTCGCTCATGGAATGAATTGAGCAGCCTTTCGATGAGCGCCACCACCGACGCCGATTGCGGAAAGGCGCGAAAAAACAGGAGAACCTCGTGAAAGCGAATGAGCGATTTGGGATCGCGAAAGCGGCGACGCGCGAGTTGATCGAGCAACACTTTTATTTCAGCGGCTGCGCCCGGTCCGAAACGGCCTTTGGCGGCTTCGATGCCGGTGAGCAGCGCGTCGAGAGTTTGCGGCATGAGGATTATTTCGTGCGGCGGCTGGCGACGAGAAGATGCGTCCAGGGGTGATCGTCGATGTGGCTGATTTGCACAACGGGACGTCCGTTGGTGGTCGCGTGTATGAATTGGCCGTCGCCGATGTACATGCCGGTGTGGGTGATGTTGCGCGACGACGATCCGAAAAAGAGCAAGTCGCCCGCCAGCAGGTCGGTGCGCTCGACGGCGATCAAGCCGGCCCAGGCGGCTTGCTGGTCGGCATCGCGCGGCATGTTGAGGCCACGGGCGCGCAGTAGTATTTGTGTTAGGCCTGAGCAGTCGAAGCCAAAGGTGGAAGTCCCTCCCCACAGATAGGGCAGTCCGAGGAAGCGCTTCGCGAGTTCAATCGAGTCGGCGATCGACAAAGGCCGCGGGGCTGTGAGAACGTCGCTCGATTGGATCCACGCAACGGTCTTGCCGGGGAGGCGCACCTGGAGCCAGCCTTCGTGGTGGCGATTTGTGGCAGGCGGCTTCGTCGTGGTTTTGGTTGTGCTTTTCTTAGTGGGATTTTTCGTAGATCCCCGGGCGGCATTCACACCGGCTGTCTTCGCTTCGGGTTTCTTTTCGTCGCTCTTTTCTGTTTTCGGCTGGTCCGCGGCGGTCTCGTCGGGAATCAGCTCCAGGCGAGTTTCAAACGGAACTGTGATGACCGGCTTGTGGCGGGTGACATCGGGCTCGCGATAGACGTTGGCGAAAAGACTTTCGACGCGGATGGTTGCTCCCGAGGTGGCATATCCGGAGCCAATTTGAACGAGGCGGATGTGCCGGCTGGGAACCCATCCTTTATAGTGGTCGGCGGTTTGGATGCGACACCATTCGCCGCGAGCGGTCAGCAGGGTTACGTTGCTGCCGTAGATAGCCTGCGATACAACATCCGATTGATCGGAGGGGTGCGAGTACATGTTGACGACTGGAACCACAACGACTTCCGTGCTGTTTTTTGCGAAGACGCCGGGAACGCACAGAAGCGCGAGCAGCACGAGAGCGCCGAGACGGTGGCGTTTGCAATTCGTTCGCATGAATGCGAGGGGCGCGAAACAGGTCAAAAGAAATCTGGTTGAGCCGCCTCGGAGTGAGATGGTACCGGATGGGAAGCTCGGCTCGCTACTGAAAACCGGAGGTCGTACCGAGGATGAACTGAAAATAATTTGCCTGGACGCCACGTAGCGAGTGTGCCCGTTTACGACAACTGCCCCGAGCGGCGGTGTTCTTTGTATATCCGCAAGGCATATTGTCCGGCGGCGTGTGAGCGCATCTCCCGCACCGCAGCTTGGATTTCAGTCGGCATCTCGTCAAATGACGGGATCGGGCCGCCGTAGGCTGGGGGTAGCACGACCGGTGCAGCAGCCACAGCGAAAGCGAGATCAGAAAGGCTGAGGCGATCGCCGACGAGAAACTTCCGACCATCGGCGAGCCGGCTGTCCACCTGCCCAAATACTGTGCGGATCTGGTCCAGGCTTTGTTGTGCCCTCTGCGCCGTGAGCCGCAGGAGAATCCTGAGCGCCCCTGCGCAGAGCGGGTACGCGCGCTTTACGGAATCTTGCTCGAAAGTGGGAGTGCCCCGGCTCAGGGGAAGAATCATCAGTTGGCGGTGGGGCAGCAGGTGATAGTAGGCGAAGACGGCGGTAGCGAAGGCCAGGGTCTGGTTGAAGAGGGTCCAGTCGCTCGTTATCTGCCGCTTTTCGTCTGCGGCCTGCGGCCACAGACGGAGTTCGGGTGCGCATCGTTGATTGAAATATTCGTTGATGGCCTGCGGGCCCACGAGTTTCAAAGATTCGTTGTAGAGCAGAGGAAAAATTACGGTGCTGCCGTGCCAGAGCGTGACGAAGAAGCAGAAAATGAAGGCGTGCGGTTGCTCTTCGTGATCGATTCCGTAGTGCTCGAGTAGAAAGCGCGCCAGTTCGCTGTCGAGGCTCGGAGGAAACGTAATCAGAGCCGATCTGCCGGCTGTTCGGGGTTCCATAATCGTTTACCTCGAATCGTTCTCGGGCTGCGAAGTCGGTTTCGTCAGGATCGCAAACTGGTGAGATATTTCAGAGCCTGCACGCCGGGCAGAAAGAAATAGGCGCCGCCTTTCGTAACCACGAAGCGGGTGAGACCTTCTATCCGCCGGCGCAAGGGCTCATTCTGCACCGTGAAAATGGAATCTCCTCTCAAGAGATCACCTACCAGGGGGTCCACCTCACCGTCCAGCCCATCAAATACCGGGTTGCTGACCCAGGTCTGCTGCACAAATTCGAATTGCCGCTCGAGGTCGCTGTTGAGGCAAATGAAGTGCAGTCCGCGTTCGGCGCCGTCGTCAACCAGGGGGTTTTCGAGGGGACGGCCATAGGACCGGCCGCGGCGCAGGAGACGATGTCTGTTTGCCGAGTTGAGAGCGGTCGCGGGATCGGGCCCAAGAGAATCCCGAGGATTGCAGCGGCGAATGTGAGATCCGATCGGGCACTTGATGCCGTCAGGGTCGGTGGGGTAGTAGCTGAAATTGTTCTCGTTTCCGAGCGCGGGATTATCGTGTTCGGGGCAGAGCACCAGAGGCGCGCCACTCTTGTAGCGGCCCACGAACTTCGCGCCCAGATGGTTCCGATCTCCCGGGTTGCTGGCGCCGCCGGCCGCACAGGTAGCCTTGTCGAGGAATTGCCAGAACTGGGCGACGCGCTGGGCCAACTGGCGGAACACCAGGTAGCTTCCGTTGCGGCCGAGATCGTGCATTCCGGCTTCGGCGTTCAGGCCAGCGGCATCCGCGGGAATGACTGGCAACAATTTCTGGGGATCGTCGGCAGGCTTGACCGCTGGGCTGGGGGCAATCACATTGTAAACATTGGGATGTCCCAGAAGAAATTCGCCAACGGGAAGTTCTGTCGCGTGGTGCGTGCGTTGGAGTTGGCGCTGCTTGTTTCCGGTGCCTGCCATCACCGGCTGACCGATTCCGTCGGCAAAGCCAAAGTGCTCGTGGGTATTCGGTTGCCGCTGAGCAAACAGAACTTTCACCAGTTCCGCTCCCTCGGCTGGCAACGCTTTCTGCTCGCGTTCTAAGGCTGCCTTCAGCGTGGCTTCGTCTTTTCCATAGATCATCAAGAGAATATCCACCGGATTGTTGGGCGCCCCCCATTCCCAGCCTGCGGGTGCATTTTCTTCGTTATCGCCGAGCAGGCGGGCTCGGTAAGGGGCTGCCATCCCTTCCTGAAAGGGAAGCGAAAAAACGTCGAGCGCGTCTTGGCCCAAACCCAGGTTCTTGAGTCCGCTGTAGGTGAACGCAATATTGATGGACAAGGAAGGGTGTTTCGCTTCCGAGGCCGTGATTTCGGTAGCAATCTCCGCGAGCCAGGCGCGCGCTGGTTGGGCGTTCCTCACTCGGAGTAACAGAAACGCCGCGCAAGGCAGGTGCTTGTACGCGCTCACGACAATTCCTTGAATATCTTTGCGTTCGAGCTCCACCATTGGGAATCCTCCCCGCCATTACAGGCGTTGCAGCAGTGTCGTTACCGCAGTCTCATCGAGCGGCTGAAGCAGCTCTTCACGGATGCTGCTGTTGTTGTCGATGCCTTGCACAGTCTGATCCCGGTAGGCGCTGTACCAGGCGTTAGTGATGGTTTGGCCGTCGCGGGCGACGGCCTTGAATCGGGGGCCGTCTTTGGCGCCGCCAAAAACCAGAAAATAGGTGCGTGGAAAATTCAGGGTATTGCTCCAGACTCCCGTCAGGCCGACCGCGGCTTTGTCGATGAAGTCGTCGAGATAGTTCTCCCAGCTTCCATCAAAGTTGCTGAGGAACAGTAGCCGGCGTCCGTTATCGATCATCGACCAGTGCGCAAAGTGAATACTGGGGATTCCGCTGAGTTCGCCGTGAGTCGCGCGCGCCCGTGCCAGAAGGTTAACGGCCCAGAGCACCGTCCACAGGGCGACCCGGCGCAGCCAGCCCGCCTTCACAATGGTTATGCTGGCCATGTGATTTTGCACGATTTTCGTTTGATTTTCTTGCTCCAGCAATTGGCGAACGTTTTCGGAATCGGCCAAATCGTTTTGTACAGAATCAGTACTTTCCTTGTAGCGCAGCACCAGCATGCCGATTACGAAGGGCACAATCCATATGGGCAGCAAGACCAGCGCAACCACCGCGACTAGAATCAGCTTCGACCAGTTGGCGAATTGCTCCATGAAGGTTTGCCTCGGCCCGACGCCGGGAATCCATGACCATTTCTGATCGTCGCGAACAAATTGCTGGAAGTTGGCAAGCAAGTCACCGGGCGATATAGGCTGGCCGCGTTCGACAAGCGTGTCCGAGTGCGCCTCGAGCGCGTCGCGCAAGACTTGCTCTTGCAGAATCCGCGCAACGCTGCGGCCAGTGTTTCCGATGTGATAGGCGTTGGGAAGCACTACGTGGTCTTTCAAATAGGCGATGATTCCCAAGCGGTCGGAAGCGCTAGTGACCGTGTAATCCAGGCACGCGCTGTAAATCTGGTGCAGTCCGGAAGAGGCGTGAACGTACAGGTCTTCGAGATAGTCGTTGAGTTCGCCGTCGAAGTTGTTCTCGAAAATGAGATAGGGTCCGTATTCGGGAGTATCCGGCGACTGGTGCAGCACAAGGCTGGCAAAGTGCAGAAGACTCAAAGAGCGGAAAGGTATGTACTTGTTGCTCTCCGGATCTTTGTTGATCGCATCGAGCAGCGGGCCCAACCGGTCAGCCTGATCCGGCTTCACCTTGCTGATGAATGTCAGAACGGTATGGGTCATAATCGGCCTCATTTCTTAGGCGTCAAATTCCAGTACAAAGCGGTTCGGGAACGGGCCGTCATAAAGGATTTGGCCAGCACTGCCCGGCGCGCGGCGCACATTCGGCAAGCGCAGCAGCGTGGCCAGCAGTTCCGGTATTTGTACGCCGTTGATGGCTTTGCCGAAACAGGTGTGCATGCCGTACCCGAAATGCAAATAGTCGGTCTGACGCTGGGGATTGAATTCGTCGGGCTTCGTGAAGACATCCGGATCAAACATCGCGGAAAGGGTCGCGATGTAAACGAAGGTGTCCGGCGGAATTTTCTTTGCACGCGGTTGTCCCTGCGCAATCTGTGAGGCCTGTGCGCAATAACGTACCTGAAGCGGATGATGCGGATTGAAGCGCACGGCCTCCCATGCGTAGCCCCGGACTGCGTCAATGTCGTTCCTCAGCGCACATTCGCGCGCTCCCGCCAGCATTTCCGGCCGCCGCAGCAATTCGTCAATCGCAAGAGCGACGAACTTCGATGTGGTGTCGACGGCGCCGACGATGACGCCCGCCAGATTGCGACGGATCGCAAGATCATCCAGCCAGGCATGCTCGGCATCCTGCAAGGCCAGCAGTCGTCCAAGCACATCGTCGTTTCCATCCGATGGCTGCGATTTGCGGAGCGCGATCTGGGCGTCCATGTGCGCGTGCAATTCAGCGCTGGAATTCAGGGCGTCGCGCTCGACGTCCTTGCCATTGGTGAGATCGGCGAAGATGTAATGGAAGATGTCGCGCATCCAGCGCATCATCGTGGGATCGTTCGGGCCCGGCATGCCGAAATACGAGGCCACCAGCCGTGTCGCGACGACACGGGATAAGCCATTCACGACATCAATGCGGCGATGGGGACGCGCGGCCGCGACCAATTCGCTGGCTGATTGTGCGACAAACTGTCGAATATTCTCGAGGTCCTCGCGGCGAACAACCTCATGCAGCATTGCGTTCTCCCGGTCGAATTGCGCCGATGCGTCCATACCGAGAATGAAGGGACCGCCGATCTGATCTATTTTTGGCGCATTGATCGGTCTGATCGTGAAATCAGAATCGCGCTTCAAGACCTCGATTACGTCGGCATTCCGAGTCACGATGGCGTGTTTGCCTAACAGCAGAATTGGAGAGACTCGCCGCAAAAACTTGAACAGGGGACGCAGAATGCCTGGGCTGATCGAGAAGTTGAGCAACTTGTCTTTCAACGCGCGCCCCGAACCGTGCTTGCCGAGCGCAACTAAATCGGGTGCTTTTAGCGGTCGGTTTTCGTACAGTCGCAGAGCGAACTGGCCCGATGGGCGGGCACGCCAGGCTTCGATGGTAGAGCGCATGGCAATGGGCAACTCATCGAGCGCGGGCAGCGGTCCGCCATGGTGCGGTGGAATCATGATGGGCGCGGAGAGGGCGGCGAAAGCCAGGTCCGGAGCGGTGAGTGTGTCGCCCATCAGGAATTGGCGACCATCCGCGAGTCGCCCTTCGATCTGCGAGAGAGCGGATTCGATGATCAGCTGTTGTTGCACGATGCTGTCAGGCTGAAGGTGGAGATTCTTCCGCAGGCCTGCAACCAGAAAAGGATAGATCACGGGCACGGCAAGTCGCTCCCACCACGGCGCGCCATAGATCCATGCACGGATCGTGCGACTGCGCTCTGGGAGCATATAGGCATAGACCCATCCGCGCACGGCCACTCCGAAGGTATCAAAGAGGAAATTGAAGAGTTGGCGAGCTTCGGTTTCTACCGCGGAATTCGCAGGATACAGCTTCAGATTCTGCGGCGCCCGAGCCTCGTAGTAGTCGACCGCGGTCCGTGCGTCAAGCAGGGCGGTTTCGCCCGTATCGAGAACCGGCACGACGCTGCCGCCGCCATACTTCCGGGCCGCAAGTACGTTGAAGACCGGAGCATGGCACTCCTCGACGTAAGGAATGCCCAGCCTGTCGAGCACCCACCGCGCCAGTTCGCAGTACGGGCTCACAGCAACCGAAATCATCCGCGGTTGGTAGATGGTAGCGGCTGTCAACGGCGCGACCTCAGAGCACGTTTTCCAAATGACTTACGGGCCGGTCGATCCTCCGTGCAGAGGACCGGATACAACGGTGCCTTTTTAGCTATCAAATAGTGATTGGGGCGGCTCAAACGTATCGGCGCCTGTGCGCGTCTCGGTCCGAATGCGCTGCCGCGCTTCCCCCGTGGTTCTTTTCGCCCCCAGCGGCGATTTGTCTTCATACATGCGTTCCCTGGCCCCGGCTCCAAGAATCGCATCTCGTTACGTTTTCCGAACAAGACTCGGATCGCGCGTCAGGGAGGTCTGAATAACGGTAGCCTCTGACGCTGTCCTCTGACGGTGCCTGCAGGAGTTACAAATCCATGGACTCCCACAAATCGCCAACGCCTGTCTCGAAGCGCACGCGACATTCGGCTGTCCTGGCTCCGCTGCCGCGAAAGAAACACCATTGCATCGTGATCGGCGGCGGGCTTGCCGGTCTTGCAGCCGGCTATCGCCTCGCGCGGCGCGGATGGCGGGTCGACGTCTTCGAGGCCCATCGCAGGCTGGGCGGGCGCGTTTTCTCCTATCGATTTCCGCGGGCTAAAAAGCTCGTCTGCGAATTAGGTGGCGAATGGATCGGTGATGATCATGACGCTATGAAGAGACTGGCGGGCGACTTTGGCCTGGAGTTGCAGCCGCACGGGTATTCCTATTTTTTCTGGAATGTGAACAGTCGCTCTCGCCGTTATCAGCCGGGAGAAGACTGCTTCTCGGCCAAAGCGCAGAAAGGATTCCAGCAATTCGCTGCCGAATTCAAGAGCTATAACCAGAGCGAGAAGAGGCACCTCGACAAGCTGGACTGGTGGACCTGTTTGCGAAAGAGAGGATTCAGCCATCACGAACTGCTGAAGCGAGATCTGATGGACAGCACGGATTTCGGCGAGTCGATCCGGCAGACGTCCGCCTACACGGCGGCGACTGAGTATCTCGGTGGCAACCCCACCGATGAAATGGACTGGAAAATTGTCGGCGGCAATTCGCGGCTGATTCACGCTCTGGCCCGGAACATCGGTGACACGTCCCTTCGGACACGTGCGGAAGTTAAGCTGGTTCGGCAAAGAGGCGAAGAAGTGATAGTAGCCCTGGCCAATGGTGAGAAGTTCAGGGCTGACGTCTGCATCTGTGCAGTTCCAGCGCCATGCCTCAGAAACATCGAATTTGACCCTCCACTAAGCCGAGAACAAAGCGATGCCGCGGATCAGCTGCAATATTCGCGGATCATGAAATCGGCGGTGTTGTATCGTAAGCGATTCTGGCCTGACCACAAAGACGGCGGCTTTTCCGTGTTCACCAGCCGCGTTTCCGATTTCTGTTTCGATAGTACATATCTCCAGGAGGGCGACGCCCGCATCTTATGCAGCTATGCGATCGGAGAGAAAGCGGATGATCTGGCTGCGGAACCGAACAAGAACGATGTCGCGAAATGGCTGACGGAGGACATGCTCCACGCGGTCAGACGGCCACAAGAGCCAGCCCCGCAGCCAGTCGCCATTCGAACTCAGGCTTGGCAGAATCAGAACCGGATCGCAGGCGCCTACGCACTCTACCGCCCCGGACAGTGGTTCAGCGTCCGCCCTATTCTGCAAAAACCGCATGGCCGGGTGCTGTTTGCAGGCGAGCATCTGGCCGAGTGGCAGTCCGTTGCGATGACGGCGCAGGTCGTCCCTCGAAACACGGACGACGTACCAGCGCTTGCACACCACGCACTGAATCAGTTCAAGGTGATCTTGCTGCACGACTTGCCTACTTGCCGCTCTCGCGGCCGCATCAGCCCTTTGCGGGCCTTACACCTTGCGATCTTCTGCAGGTTGTCGGGTCGGCGCGTGGCCGACCGCCCTTGATGCTCCTGCTACTAAGATGATCTTACGCCCTCGCTTGTGATCACGTCAAGCGCAAACCGTGCATTTGCAACACCTTACGACAGAACCTCGCACGCCACTGGTAGAGATTCAGATTGCTGTCGAAGCGCTCGCCGCTGTACAGGTAAGTATTCGCGATCGTTCCCGTGCTGGCGATCGGGGCGCCGAAGGCATCGAACTGGTAGGTGTTGCCGACCGCTCCCGCCGTGCTGGTGGTGAAACGGACGTTGCCGTGGCCGTCGTAGCCGTAGAAAGTTGGCGTCCACGTGCTGCCGGAGAGCTGGTTCTCGCTGATCCGCTGCCGGCCGTAGGTGTAGGTCCTCGTCACAGCGCCGTTGACCAGTTCGTCGAGCACCTGGGAGTAGCCGGCGGGATTCAGCGTGTCGACCAGGTACTTCGTGGTGGTGCTCCCGACCGTTTCGCTGACCCGGTTGCCGTCGCCGTCGTAAACCATGCTCAGCGATCCCGAAATCCGGGTTCGCTATTTCGGCCGAAGCAAAAACACCAATCATCACAGGCGTCGCCAGTCAGGGACTCTCTCCCAGCCGCAGCGTCCAATCAAAGTTGCGTCAGCCCGCCCGCCCATCGTAGACCACCGTGACATTTTCGTCCTCTTTTCATTTTGGCGAGGCACGCCGGAAGGCTGCTATGTAATTCTTGGCCTCTTGCATCTCTGGGCACTCGGCAATAACACCCTGCTGAGCTGCCGCTGCGGAATACCATTTAAATGCTGTATCAGCATCGATCGACACTGGGCCGCCCCTTGAGTAAACACGGCCAAGCGCGATTTGGGCCAGGAACTCACCTGCGTCGGCAGCCTGTTTGTACAAATGAATCGCCTTAGGGATATCTTTCTCGATTCCTAGCCCTTCCTGGTAGATGCGTGCCAAATTCACCCTCGCGCGGGGCGCTCCCTTGCCGGCAGCCAAAGATAATAACCGAAGTGCCTCCTGATAATCTGGAGCCACCTCAAGCCCATTCAAATAACAGATTCCCAGAATGGATTGAGCACTGGTGCTTCCCCGGTCAGCTTTGTCGCGCAAGGCATTGATGTCCACTGTCCCTCCTGTGCAGATAGGTCTTCTCATTGCCGAAAGACCTGTTGCCCCAAGAATCACCAGCTAATAGGATTGCCCCCGCACCTTTCGGACACGAGGCCGCGGGCACAATTGGCGATATCATTGTAGCCACCTGTCGGATACTGATGAGGATTTGGAAGACTGAGCCATTCGGCGCACACGGTGTAGGCATAAGCCCATTCCTCGACGCAGTCTTCCTCAACTCCGAGGCGCCTCACCGTTCTTTGAGCTTTCAGGGCATTCTCATCAATCGCCCCCTCTTCTTCAATACTCTTCCCGCTTGGATCAACATGATTGACCGGGTCGTCTTGTGCGTAGACGTACTTATGTAACGTGCCCGGATGGACAATATCCTCTCCCGGCGATCCACACGACCCGCGACAACTCTTCCCTCCCTGGAAACACGATCCATGCTGCTGCCCCGGATCCATGGTCTCGAACCTGCCAGTGAGCATGTTGTAGAAGCGCGCTCGCAGGTGGTAGAGATTCAGATTGCTGTCGAAGCGCTCGCCGCTGTACAGGTAGGTATTCGCGATCGTTCCCGTGCTGGCGATCGGGGCGCCGAAGGCGTCGAACTGGTAGGTGTTGCCGACCGTTCCCGCCGTGCTGGTGGTGAAGCGGACGTTTCCGTGGCCGTCGTAGCCGTAGAAAGTTGGCGTCCACGTGCTGCCGGAGAGCTGGTTCTCGCTGATGCGCTGCAGTCCGTAGGTGTAGGTCTTCGTCACCGCGCCGTTGACCAGCTCGTCGAGCACCTGGGAGTAGCCCGTGGGATTCAGCGTGTCGACCAGGTACTTCGTAGTGGTGCTCCCGACCGTTTCGCTGACCCGGTTGCCGTCGCCGTCTTACGCTACTCTGAATGCCAACTCGGCAGCTCCCACGGTTCCTTGTGCCATGAGCGGGTCGATGCCCACCAGTCCCGGAACCACTGTGGTTCTGGGTTCCAGCGCGACTTAGCAGGCAAAACCTGGAACATGGCATGGTAAACAAAGGGAAGCCGCTTCCAGTAAAGGACGTTGAAATCCGTGTGGCTTTGCCACGTAGTCGTCACTAGTTGGATCTGTTCACCATTAACTTCAGGGTACCATCCCATATAGGCAAGAATAAGATTGCGATCCATAGAAATCAGCTCGCCGGTCTCGTTTTGATCCCCGATTGCGCCGCACGTACTTACGGAAATGAAGCGGCTCCAATCAGGCTCAGCTACTGTCTCCCAAGCCTCGCCACCGAGACTCGTCAACTTGAAACTAACTTTCATGCCCGGAAGACGATTGCGTTCATACAACGGTCGGGGACTGATATCGCGTCGCAGGCTTGGCTCGTCCTTCGAGGCATCGAGGAACCGGTCCAGGATTCGAGCAATGCCGGCACTACTTTCAACATTATCTCCAGGGACGTCCGTCGACAGCTCGACCATGCCCGAATCAAACAGCCCCATCAATCCTCCAGCATAATCGGTCGCAAGGCGGTTCGGTATCGGCTTCGCATTTAGGGATTCACCTTCGACGACAGGGAAAAGACGGCTGAGCCAAACTGGGCACTCGACGGCCAAGTTCAGCAGCCAATATTGCATCACGTCGTCAGTGGATAGTTTCGCCATTTGATGGTCTCTTAATTGGCTATTGAACACTCCAACGCTCAGTCGCTATCGGTGTACCGCTGCTATCGTCACAGCATGGGCACCCAACCAGCGACCCGGCACGTGCCAGCCGGGTGCGTAGCGTCCGCCACTACTGCACGGGCCCCGCTTGCCGTATCCTTAGCACCCTTCCTTAGTTTCTGACCGGAATATTCGACGCCAATGGCCAGCCATGCCTCGTTTTCGCTGTTGAATTGATACGAGGGAGGTAGCTGCGTGACCGGTACAAGGTTTGGAAATTCCTCCCTGCAGGTCTTGCGCCTGAACGAGCAAGGCCCGTTGCTTACAGGTGCTCCTCCTTGCGCGAGAACCCCTATTAGGGTCGCTTCCCGATCAAGAAGGCAGGAAACCGCCAAAGCGTACAAATACACCACCGGAGCTGATTGAACAACGGTAGCTTGGTTCAAAGCAGCGGTCTCCACAGCCAAGTGGCCGCTTGGATCGGCTGCGTTCACGGGGTTGTCCGCTGTATATAGGTACTTGTGTAGGCTCGACGGGTCAGTGACATCGTCAAAAGCAGGGTCATCCATGGTCTCGAACCGGCCGGTGAGCATGTTGTAAAACCGCGCCCGCAGCTGATACAGATTCAGGTTGCTGTCGAAGCGCTCGCCGCCGTACAGGTAAGTATTCGCGATCGTCCCCGTACTGGCCGGCGGTTTTGAAGACACGCCGGCACCACAACACGTAGATTGGCACTGACACTCCGGAGTGGATAAGTTGGGCTGTTCCTGGTCTTGCCCCCAAACGGATGTCAGGGACAGCAGCATACAGAGGTTCAGCGCGAAACTGGAGTTCCAGTTCACGAAGGCATACTCCTAGATCATGAAAGGCGCAGGGCAGAGGGAAGAATGGCCCGCTCCAACAACGCGCGTAAGAGTATCCGCAGACCGCGAACCGGTCAACGGCATTTGTGTCGTTGTTCGGATTTCGTAACAAGGTTATTTCTCGAGTGGGCCAGAATCCCATTCGCAGTTCGGCTTGGCAGATGCCTCAGCCCAAGAGGCCCAAAGTCCATAGGTGCGCTGCCCGAAACCTGCGAAGACTGCTGATGGGGCAAAGCTTCAATCACTTCTCACAGGCAGCAGAATACCGCGGAGATCGATCTGCTGACCCAGCCCAGGTTGGATGAACAAAAACGCCGAAGAAGTGGATTGCTCGAAGCGTTTGTTTACAAGGCCGCGATCCACGAAAACACTACCACGAGGAGCGCCATACTCTCGATCGAGGATGCTCTGGTACCCAGAGAAGAGTTTGGCTGCCCCCCAGGGATTCGAACCCCGATAACCTGCTCCAGAGGCAGGTGTCCTAGCCGTTGAACGAGGGGGCAGTGTGCTGGTTGAAGATATACAACCAATTTCATTTTATGTTTCCTGGGAAGCGCGGTCAACCGGGAAGCGTTTGTAAGGAGTATCACGAAGGTGCCGGAAGCGCGTTAGAATTCTTCAGACGGTTTGGGTTACCAGCAAAAAACGAACATGGTCAACGCTTTCGAGATCGCTGCAACCACTTCTGAATATGCCGAGATGGCGCGCCGGCCCTTGCAGCCCGAGCAGTGTGCGCTGGTGGTGATCGACATTCAAGAGAAATTGCTGCCGCCGATTTTTCAGAAAGAACAGCTGGTGCGGAATGCGCGGCTGCTGATTCGCGCGGCAACTATTCTGAACATTCCGGCGCTGGTTAGTACACAGTATGCCAAGGGTCTCGGCGCAACCGTGCCGGAGGTCGCATCGCTGCTGGCCGGAACGGAAGCGATCGACAAGACTTTATTTTCCTGCTTTGGCAGTGAGGCCTTTTGCGGCCTGCTCAAGCGGCTTCCGGGCCAGCGCAACACTTTGCTGCTCTGCGGGATGGAGAGTCACATCTGCGTTACGCAGACGGCGCTGGGAGCGCTACGAGAAGGCTATCTCGTCCACGTGGCGTCGGACGCGGTCAGCTCACGGACAGAGTGGAACTGGAAGATTGGCCTCGAACGTATGCGCGCGGCGGGCGCGCTGATTTCCTCGACCGAGATGATGATTTATGAATTGACGCGGTCGTCTTCGTCGGCGGCGTTCAAGGAGTTGCTGCCGCATTTGAAGGGCTGAGGTTTACTCTTCTTTCTTTTTTACCCGCACCACGGTGATCTTCGCAAAACCTTCCTCAAACGTGGGCTGCTTCAGCTTGGCAGCCATGCGTCGCATCACGTCTTCCGGGACGACGCGATCACGGCGCTGGTGGCGTTCGAGGCAGACTTCGAGCGGGACGTCAAAAAAAACGGCATGCACTTCGTAGTTGTAATCCTTGGCGAGCTTGATCCAGTGCTGACGTTCTTGCGGGGTGAGGTTGGTCGCGTCCACATAATTCGTGGGACGTTTGGCGATCAAGCGCGCCTTCAACATGGAACGCAGGTTCGAAAATACGAGATCCTGAAAGCGCTGCTCGCGCACATCGTCGAAAAGGAGCGACCGCACCATATCGGTGGAGAGCGGGACGACATTGTGACGCTTGAACCACGAACTCTTGCCGGAACCGGGGAGTCCGATGGCCAATACGACAATGCCCTTGGGCGGACGGGCCGAGGCTGCGGGTACCGCGGCAGGACTCGCGGAAGAGTACGGCGCGACTTCGGCCTCGGCGGCGTCGCCGCTGATTTGTTCTGGTTGCGCTTCTGCGCCTTCAACGGGAACGTCGGGGATAGCTCCTTTCGTAGCGGCTGGAGTGAATGCCTGGGCAACGGCCTGCTCGCGACCGCGACCTCCGCGGCCACGTCCACCACGGCGGCGGCGTCCGCGAGTGCGCTGGGCGTCGGCAACGGATGAGGGCTGGCGTGGTTGCGGCATAGCGCCGGAGGGTTCTTCCGAAGTGGGTTGTGCTTCGAATTCAGCTTCGGATGCAGGAGAGGCTTCTGTTTCGTGATGGCTCGACACTGGACTCGACTCAAGTGGCTGAGTATCAGAGTGGCTGGACGCTGGCGCCGCGCCGGGAACTTGCTCCGCGTCGAAATATGCTGGCTGCAGCGGCGGAGGCGCCGGCTCACTTCCCTGCTCCGGAGTTTTCTTTTTGCGGCGCTGTAGTCGATCTTTCATCCATTTACGCATGTTCAGGCTTGTAACACAGATGACGTGACTGGAGCAATCGGAGCGGCTAGGATGCGTACCAGAGACGATAGCTACCGCACGCGAAAATCGGCGGGCGGCGACATTTTCTCCCTGTGACTTTAGAATACAGTTCATGCCGAGCCAGATTCCCATGCCGATTCAAAATCAGAAATATATTTCGCTGACAACCTTTCGCAAGAACGGAACATGCGTCGCAACTCCCGTATGGTTTGGCGAAGAAGACGGCAAGCTCTATGTGATGACTCGCAGTGACATGGGGAAGACTAAGCGGATTCGCAACAATCCGCAGGTGCGGGTGGCGCCGTGTACGATTCGGGGAAAGGTGACCGGTCCGGAGTTCGAGGCGACAACGCGCGTCCTTCCGCCGGAAGAGCACGCGCGGGCGCGTCAGACGATCAACCGCAAGTATTGGATGGCGCGGATTCCGTTGGTGTGGGCGCGCACGGATACTTATTTTGAGATCAGTTTCGCTTAGAGGCTCTCGCGGAAAGCGGGTCGCGAACGTACGAAGCCATCCCTGGGGGCTATAGCACGGCACTATTTCGGCTCACTACGACTGAAGTCATGCCTTCTCCACACCAGCCTTCGCTGGCAGCTTTGTGCAAGTAGGGTCCTACTTGCTCCTGGGTGTTCGTCACAATCATTTTTGCCTCCTACAATATCGGCACCCCTTCATCCGTCTACAGCAGTAGATGAACGGCGCGGCCAGCCCGAAGTACATGGCAGTCGAGCGGATGGCACTCGAACAGGACCAGCGCATCTCTGACGTAGTAAAGCGGGAGCAGTCGCGGCTGCTCAACTTCATTCGCCGGCGTGTGCCTGATCCGCTCGATGCGGAGGACATTTTGCAGGACGTGTTCCACCGGCTGGTGGAAGCGAACCGGCTGCTGATGCCGATCGAACATGTGACCGGTTGGTTGTTTCGCGTCGCCCGGAATCGCATTACCGATCTGTTCCGCAAGAAAGAGCCGGAGAACTTCAGCGAGATCGAGGGAGCGGATGAAGACGACGAGTCGTTGCCTTTCGAGGATCTGTTGCCATCACCGGACGCGGGACCGGAGGCGCAGTACGCACGGAGTGTGATGCTTGATGAACTCGAGCGGGCCGTCGCCGCGCTTCCGAAAGATCAACGCGACGTGTTTATTGCCCATGAGTTCGACGGGCGCAGTTTTAAGGAGTTGTCGGCTGAGACCGGAGTCAGCATGAATACTCTGCTGTCGCGCAAAAGGTATGCGGTGCAGCATCTGCGCGAGCGACTGCAGCAAGTGTACGACGAATTTACGGGATGACGATTTACGAGATCGCGAACGTAAGAAATGAGGGACTGATTATGAGACGGAAATTGTTTTGGATTCCGCTGGCAATCGCAGGAATGGTGCTGTTTGCGTTTGTAGGCGGCGAAGTGGTAATGCACTTGTGGAACTGGCTGCTGCCGCCGCTGTTCGGCTGGCGCACGCTTGGCTTCTGGCAGGCTTTGGGATTGCTGGCGCTGTGCCGGATCCTGTTTGGCGGGTTAGGCGGTCACGGGCCTCGGCACAATCGGAGATGGCGCTTCCGGGATCGCTGCCGGAATATGAGTTCGGAGGAGCGGGAAAAATTCCGGCGGGCGATGGATGAGGGCTACAACGTAGGTTCGGCTGGCGCGGCGTCATAGACGGGTAGCTCCTGCCGCTTCTGCCGAGATTAAGTCTCGCCGTCTTTGCCGCAAACACCTCGGCAAAGATTGGGACGCATGCCGAGTCAGCTGCTCTTCTGTTCGGGGTCGATTTGCGAGGTAACCCAGTCGCGGGCCTGCTTCAGGCAATCTGCATCTTTCGACGCATCAA
>CAVTKB010000005.1:0-328746 GCA_963735205.1 uncultured Acidobacteriota bacterium | reverse complement strand
GATTCACTCGATGAACCTATACCGGATTTATTGGCAGCAGCCGAACTGCCGCATGAGCATAAGAATCAGCAGGAGCATGCGAAAGAGAATGAGAAAGAGAAAGAGAAAAAGAGCGATGATCCGCATGTGAACGGCGAGTTCGACGACTCGGCTTTTTCTGATCTTGAATTTTTGCTGGCTCCCAGACCCCCCCCTCGTACCTGCAGGAGAGGTCAAAGTGCCGGAGTCGGCCGCCATCGCGCCTGCCGCTCGCCCCGCCTGGAGTTCGGCCGCCACAGCGCGTGCGTTCCTTGAGCAACTAGCCGCGGCCAATCGTCCGGGAGGCCTGGCCCAGTTGTGGAACACGCATCGTGGGGATATCTATCTGGCCATCGCGGTGATCCTGGTGATCTGCGTGATTGGTTGGGGAGTGCGCTCCACTCATTCGGTCAGCGCGACCAGCAATGCCGCCGCTGCGGCAAACCGCCACAAACCGGCGGCCGTTTCTGCTGCTCCGGTTTCTTCTGCTCCGGTTTCTTCTGCTCCAGGTTCCACTTCTCCCGCACCCGCCCCTGCTCCTGACGCCGGTCTTTCGCTTTTTGACCGGATTCTTATACGCATGGGCCTGGCGGAACCGCCGGCAGTGCCGGAATACAAAGGCAATCCTGAAACGCAGGTTTGGATCGATCTCCACACCGCTCTCTACTACTGTCCTGGAACCGATCTCTACGGTAAAACCCCGAAGGGGAAATTCGCTGCGCAGCGGGATGCGCAATTGGATCAATTCGAGCCCGCCTACCGCAAAGCCTGCGACTGACAAAATCGGGGCGATTCCTAAGATGATTTCCGTTCTCTTTCTCTTTTCTCTTTTCTCTCGCCCTATTTAGCGTCGATTCTAGCCGTCGCTTATTTTGACAATCGTTTTATTTGACAACCCTTGGCCGCCGGAGTGCAATCGTACAGTCAGGATTTCCGATAAGATTTGAGCCAGATTTTTTTCTGGTAGGTTTCGTTCACGGGAGAACACTGTTTGTCACGCCAAGACGATCATTCCGATAGATCGAGCACGCTGCCGGCGCCGGAATTAAATCCTTTGCTCAATCCCGTCCTGGGGCAAAACATGGGCCGATGGGCCGAGGTTTATTTCACCAGTCCGCCGGAACGGCGCGAGCAGGCGGTTCTCGATCTCTTGCGCGAGTTGCAAGGGGATGATCCTGCGCCCGAGGCTGCCGCGCCATTCGCAGTCACGGAGCAGGAATCGCAACCATTCGCGGCACCGGCCTCTCGCCCAGCGGAGGTTCCAGTCGCGGTTGTTCGCTGCGCGGCCTGCGGTCAGCAGAATCCTGCGTCCCACAGATTTTGTGGCATGTGCGGCTCGGCTGTCGTTGAACCGCGCTCAGCGGCTGACTTCAATATTACCGATCTTCATTTGGTAGCACCTCCGAATTTTGTAGCACCTCCGATTGCCGATTTTCACAACGCCGAATTTCAGACCACCGATCTTGAAGGGGGCAGCTTCACAAGGGACAGCGTTCGCGGTGATTATCCTCCGAGCGAAGATCGGCGAATCGGTCATTTGTTCGCAAAGGACCCAACTCCGCTGACCGAGAGCAGCGAGCCGCAGTTCCGGCCGATCGCAACCGATGTTTCAGAGCCTGCGTTGCACTCGAATGAATTCCCTCCGGCGCGAGGCGAGCGCGTATTCGGCGGCAACGAATTCGACCCACGTGAATACAGACCGAGCTATTTGTCCGAGCCCCCCTGGACTCTCGGCCCTATCGCCTGTATTTCGGAATCGCCATGGCAATTGTTCTGGTGGTCGCATACGTGGCGTGGCGCTCCTTGCCAACGTCGCAAACCTCACACGTGGCATTACCCCCGCCGGCGGTAACCACGCAACCGGTCACGCCCGCGCCAACTGCACCGAATCCTTCGACCGCTGACACGACTGATCGGACCTCGGAACCGGCGTCACCTGCGAATGCGCAACCAGCCGTTTCATCAAACGTTCCGACGAGCGCCGCTCGAGCAAACAATTCCGCGGACGATCCGGGAAAAAAGGCGGGTAACAAGGCGGAGGATCGACGAGTCGCTCATCCTTCATCCAATGCAGCAGGTGCGACGGCGGCGCCAGACGCGGCGGCCCTGGCCGCAATTCCCGCGACGATCGACGAGAACAGCCTGCAGGCGGAGCCAATATCGGCAAACGGCGCGCAAGAACTGGCCCTCGCGCAGCGTTATCTGAATGGAGCCGAGGGTCAGGAACGCAACACTGCCGAGGGGGCGAAATGGCTGTGGAAGGCCATCGCTAAACATAATGCCGACGCCACTCTCCTGCTATCGGACCTGTACCTGAAGGGCGACGGAGTTCAAAAGAACTGTGATCAAGCACGGGTGCTGCTGGATGCGGCCGCGGGCCGGGGAATGAAAGGCGCAGGCGACCGGCTGCGTCATCTGCAGGCGTTCGGCTGTCAGTGATGCGCCGACGTGGGCCCGTCGAATAATCTACTGAGTCGCGAGCACCGACGGCGTCCGGCGCGACTCATACCACAGCGCGAGTTCCACGCGGTTCCAAAGCCCAAGTTTGTCGTAGATCACGCGCAGGTAATTCTTGACCACATGTTCGGTCGTGCCGATGGCCTCGGCAACTTCTTTGTTTTTCAGGCCTTCGGCAACGAGCTGGATGACTCGCTGTTCACGTTCACTGGGGACACGGTTGCCATAACGCCCAACTGCAGACATGCTTGCCTCCGGTATAACAGGGTTGCGAGTTTGACTCGCTTGATACCGCCGTTGATTCCAAATCGGAGGAACAACCGGTTGAAATGAGCCTTCACGGTTCGCCGCGCCATTTTCAGTTCCATGGCAATTTCCGCGTTGTCGCAGCCCTGCAACAGCAGCTCGACAATCTGCTGTTCGCGCGGACCCAGCCGAACAGTCTGCTCCTTCATCCGACTCCCCCTGATTTCTTGCATCGCCTCCGCCCAATTCGCGCGCGGCTGAATCTTACCGATTCTCATAGCACCCATATTGCCATTTTGAGACATTGTTTGGCTGTGACGGGCGAACATCCTTTTCCACAGAGGCTTGGAGGGAAGGATATTGCGTTCGAAGGCTGGCACGAGCGCTCGAAAAGACCAGTTTCGTCGGTCGGTTCGCGGGTTCTCCGCTCGATATCACCAGAATTGCATGAAGCAAGAGCCGCATCACAATTACTCGAAGAATCTATTACTTCGCGACTCCAGGGATCCTCCGCGGGCGCGGTTCAGGTAAACACCTTAGACGAAACTTCCCGCCAAAGCCGAACTCTTGGCACAAATTACACGATCGACCGTATTACTCTATTTTCTCCGCCAACCCCAGCTAAGGCTTCCTCATGAAAACCCGCCACCCAAGCCGGAGCCCGACGGCAGACCAATTTCCACAAGATCAGAGCGATGTAACAAAAGTTTCACACGGGGTTCATTTCGGAGTCATCGCGGCGAAACAAATTTTGACGACACTGCGTGCGCTGTCGTTTTCGAGTAAACCAACAGAGGCTACAGCGTTACTGAGATGGCCAACTTCCCCAGTTCTCCCGCAAGCGACGAATTCAGAGCTGGTGTTGGCCTCACAAGCCACTCGCCAGCGAAGACGATTCCTGAGAGAGCGGAGCCCTTCAACGACCGAGCTGCCTCTCCGCGCGATATCCTGGTGGCGCTCACCTACGGACTAGAACTAGTTCGTCACGGTGCGATGCTGGTCGCGGAAGGTGGCGGCATGCAACTGGCCAATCAGACGGCACTCTCAATCTTGAAAAAGAAGGACGGCATTTCGCTGGCCCGAACCGGGCTGGTCGCCGACCGCGCCTCCGATACTCGCCTCCTGCACAAGTTGCTGCAGGAGGCCATATCCTCGCCGCAGTCCGGCGAACCGAAAGAGTCGCCCATTACACTCGAACGCAGATCAGCGCACAGTTCGCTGATCGTGCGGGTGGTTCCAGGGCCAGGGCTGGATGTGGCAAGGCTCCGAACAAAAAACAGCTCTGCTGAAACTGTATGACCAGGATCTCGGACTCGTGGTCGACGAGCGCGCGCTGATCACCCTGTACGGACTTACGCGCAGTGAAGCCGCTCTCGCGACACAATTGATTCAGGGCCAATCCATCGAAGACGCGGCTACCGCACTCTTCATCAGCGCGCACACCGCGCGCACTCACCTGAAGCGCATCTTCATGAAAACCGATACTCACCGGCAGCCTGAATTAGTCGTACGGATGCTGTTGACCGTGCTATAGGACCCAAACCGCGGGGATGATTTTTAGTTCGGCCCTGTCCTCCATCGCACTCTCTTCCCCCTGCCCAGAACAGCATCCGCAAATACCTCATTTGGGGGATTACACCGTTATGCGCATCCTCGAAGATAGGCGAGAAGTTAAGGAGCAACTTATGCAGGCATCGGTCCTTCAGTTCGACGACTTTCAGGGCACAGTCAAGCTAAGTTCGCAGCCGCGCCATAGCTTTACAGCTACTCCCTCTGGCGCACAGGCACCGGCGAACATTTGTTTGATGGGGCCGCCGGCGATTTGGTGGAAGCGTTGGAATCGATGCGGGCCCATATCCGCCATCTGTGTGCGAAAGAAGGAACGCCAGAATAGGGAGTAGTCACAACTTTATGAAGTCAACTGTCGCGCAAACGGCGGCACACCAGAACGCAGTAGCCGCAACCACTCCAACGGAATTCGATGTCGTCGACCTCGGTCCGTTCGACAATAACCGCAACGACATGCTCGCCATCAATGACGTGGGGCAATCCGCGGGAGTGTCGTCCAACCCACAATCGGGCCGGATCGAGGCCTTCGTACAGGAAACACAGAACGGAAACCGCAGAATGCTCGGCACCCTCGGCGGTTCTTTCAGTATCGCGCGGGGCATCAACGACCGCGGTGAAGTGGTCGGCGGATCATTGACCGGAAACGACGAGAATTTTCACGGCTTTCTCTACCGCGGGAATGCTCTGTTGGATCTCAACCATTATCTCGACCCGCAGGCAGGCTGGGAACTTATTCAGGCTTTCGCGATCAACAATCGCGGTGAGATTCTCGGCATCGGCTCACAGACTGGCCAGGATCGCATCGTGTTGCTCCGGCCCAAAGAAATGGCCGCCACCGAGTGAGCACGCGCCAGCTGCGGGCTCACTATCGAAGGGGAGAAATGATCATCACCCGCCGCCCGATATCCAGGTTCCTTCCTTGGGTGGTCCGCGCCTGCTCAGCTTTCCTGCTTCTAGCGGGGACGGCCTATGCGACACCCATCACGGACCTCGGTAGCAATGATCTGCCCAACCCGCTGCCCTTGACCCGCCACATAGATTCTCAGCTCTCGATGAGCGATCGGAGTTTTGCAGTGGCTGGCGCCACCTCGGCGCCTCGTTTGATCACCAACTTCATCGCGTCGGCGGAACCGTCCTCCGATGAGTGTGTGTTCAGCCGCAACTGTTCTTCGACAGTGAAAGTTCCCGAGCCCCAATCGCTGGTGCTGCTGGGATCCGGGCTTTTGTCCATGGCAGGGCTGATTCGGCGAAAGTTAGTTCGCTAAAATCCGGGGAATTTTAGACCCATTTTTGTGGCGCAAAGTCGTGATTTCTCAGGTAAAATAGCGCCTCTGCGTGGGTTTCCCCGAACCGAATCGCCGATTTGAAAGAATGGAGACTTTCAATGGACCGGCCCGGCACCATCCGAAATAGAAGTCAGGCCCCTGTCTTTGTGGTCGGATGCGCGCGCTCGGGAACGACCCTGCTCTACGACACGTTGATGTCGGCCGGCGGATTTGCCATTTACCTGGGCGAGTCCAACATCTTCAATTTGCTGGCTCCGCGATTTGGCGACCTCAGCGTGCGAGAGAATCGCCAGCGGATGTTGGATGTCTGGTTGGGGAGCCGCCTGTTTCGCGTGTCTGGGCTGGAACGCAGCGAACTCGAACAGAAGATACCTGACAACTGCCAGAATGCCGGTGATTTCCTCCGTATTGTGATGGATGAACTCGCCCTGCAGCAAAATGCCTCCCGCTGGGCGGCGAACGCTCCCGAAGAAATTCTCCATTTGAAACACATCAAGAAAACCATTCCCGAAGCTCTGATAATCCACGTGATCCGCGACGGCAGGGACGTGAGCCTCTCCCTCTCCGAGAAGCGTTACATCCGGCCGTTCCCGTGGCGAGACCGGGAAACACCCGAGGGGGCAGCTCTTTATTGGGAGTGGATTGTCGAAAAAGGGAGAGCGGCTGGCTCCCAGCTCGGGAATGATTATACGGAGGTGCGGTTCGAGGAGTTGGTGGGAAATCCTCGGGTGGTTCTTCAGCAACTGAGCGGTTTCCTTGATCAGGATCTGAATTACGACCGCATCCAGCAAACGGCCATCGGCACGGTGGCCCGACCCAACACTTCCTTTACGCGTGGCGCACGGCGAAACTTTAGCCCGGTCGAGCGTTGGAAAAAACAACTGACTCCCACGCAGCTGACAAAGATCGAAGGGTTGGTGGGCGGAACGCTATCAGGACTGGGCTATAAGCTGGCTTCCGCGGATCGGAAGAGCGCCAACCGGCTCGAACGAACGTGGAACCGCCTGATTTACCGCCAGTTTTTCGAGCTCAAATATCTATGGAAAACAAATCCTGCCGTGCGGGCGCTGCGGCCAGCCCTTACTTCAAAGGAAGTAGACCAGATTGTGATCGTCGACGATAAGGCTGAACCTCGCAAGTGGAGAGTCGCGCAGAATTCAGGACCAAGTTCTGAATCTGTCGGCGGCGTGCCCACGGCAGAGGCGATATCTCAACATCAGTAGTCGGAAGGAATTGGCGATGGCAGTTTTCAAAACAGCAACCCTCGCGTCGGTCGTTCTGGTTTCCATGTCTGCAGCAGCGGCTACAACCGCAAGCCACTCTCAATCCCACGGGAGCTATTTGCCAGCATCCCATACCCAGGGCATCAATAATCTCGACCCTAAGGAACTGCCTCGCTCGACCGTGGCCCCATCGCCAAAGCCGGCAGCCACGGCGGGTTCGGTGAGGACGCACGTTTCTGAAATTGACCGGCTGGAACGGCAGAGTTCCCTGCAACTTGCAGCCGAGAGAAAGCATGATGCAGCGCCAGCCAAGAGCGTTTCCCACGTGGCTCGTCTCGAAACTTCCTCTCGCGGGTCGAGCATTAATTTCTCGTATCACTCTCCCCAGCGCGTTCAACCAGGCCGATCCTCGGGGTCGGGCGCCCGGAGGCCCTGACCCCTCGATACCGGCAGGTACACCGAAAGAAGCTGAAAGCAAGATATACTACCGGTTCGGCGGCTCCGTTGCTCGCCCCCCGAGGCTCGCTCGGTTTCTGGGCGAACAGACTGGCAGACGACGTGGTGGTCGCTCGAACGCAGGCAACAACGCTCTGATCTCGGTGGCAGCGCAATAATTCGTTATGCTTTTCGACACCCCGGTTTTTATCCTCTTCCTCTGCCTGACCACGCTCTGCTACTGGTGTTTGAAGTTCCGCGCCCAGAATAAATTTCTGCTGTTTGCCAGTTATCTCTTCTACGGCTGGTGGGACTGGCGATTCCTGTGCCTGATGATCGCCTCCACGCTGATCGACTATCTCATCGCCATCAAGATCGCGGACACGGAAGATACAGCGGACTGCGGCGGTCGTTGTTGATTCTTTCGCTGGTCATCAATTTTTCGATCCTGGGATTCTTCAAGTACTTCAACTTCTTCGCCGACTCGCTTCATGCTTCGCTGTCAGCTCTGGGGGTTCAGGTTTCGCTGCCGCTGCTGCGAATCATTCTTCCGCCCGGCATTTCGTTTTATACGTTTCAGGAAGTTGCCTACATCGTCGACGTCTACGCCGAAAGAGTGCCGGCTTCGCGGTCGTTTTTTGACTACGGACTCTTCATCAGCCTGTTTCCGCACCTCATTGCCGGGCCCATCCAGCGGCCTTCTCACTTGCTGCCGCAGGTTCAGAAACCGCGGCAATGGGATTCCGATAAAGCCTTCGACGGACTGTTGCTCATTCTCGAAGGCCTGTTCCGCAAGTGTGTGATTGCCGACAACTGCGCGCTCATTGCCAACGCGGCCTTCGGCGGAGCCTTCGGCAAGCCCAGCCTTCCCGTGGTGCTGCTCGGAACCTACGCGTTTGCCTGGCAGATTTATGGCGACTTCAGCGGCTACAGCGACATTGCGCGTGGTAGCGCGCAGCTGCTCGGGTTCCACTTCATGGTCAATTTCCGTCAGCCGTATTTCGCCGACAGCATTCAGGATTTCTGGCGACGCTGGCACATCAGTCTGAGCACCTGGCTGCGGGATTATCTATACATTCCGCTCGGCGGAAACCGTTACGGTGAACGACAAAACCTATCGCAATCTGTTGCTCACCATGCTCCTGGGCGGATTGTGGCACGGCGCGAACTGGACGTTCGTGGTTTGGGGAGGTTTGCATGGCGGCTGGCTTGGCGGTCGAGAGAAAACTAACCCGTGATCGCGAGCGTTTCGCTGGCATCGATTCCAAAGTGGGTCAAACAGATCTCTCATCTTCCACCTGGTCTGTCTGGCTGGATTTTCTTCCGCGCCCCTCGTTGCGAGAAGCATGGGGAATGCTGAAGGGGATTACGGTCTGGAGTTGGAGACCGGAATTTCCCGCGGCTTTTCTATTCCTCGCATTTTTTTCGATTCCGCTGTTGATTCTGGATGTCTTACCTCGAGTCGTCAGGCGACGAGTATTTGTTTGCCTCCGCGCGCGTCGAGCGACGAGTCGCGTTCGGGCTGGCATGCACGCTGATCATTGCGTTCTTAGGGGCCAATCAAGCAAATGCCTTCATCTACTTCCAATTCTAAGGGCGCGCCCAATTCGGAGAGCGCGATCGAAGCCAAGGCGGGCGTGACTGCACTTGCGCCTTCCAGCAAGACTCCCGTCAGTTCGAAGACCGGCATCATTCTGCTGCTCGCGGGATTAGTGGTCATCTTCGCGGCCCTGGAAATATCTTCTCCGACTATTCTGCCGGCTTCAGCCGCATCGAGCGGCGCATCGACGGCGAAATGGCGATTGCACAGCACCTCCAACCGACCGAAGACGGACATCCAACGTTCTGCTGGTGGGAAACTCTCTGCTGAATGAAGGAGTCCAAATCGACAGCCTACGCTGCGATCTTGCCTCCGACTATGAAGTCAAGCGGCTGGTCATCGAGCAAACTCATTATCTCGATTGGTATTTCGGTTTGCGCCGCTTGCTCGAGGAAGGAACGCGTCCCAGCGTGATCGTGTTTACGATGGACCCCAGTCAGCTCGCGTCCGGCTTCACGCTGGGCGAATCCTTTGCCCATCGGCAGATGAGCATTCGCGATTTCCCGCACGTGGTGCGCGAGGCCGATCTTGACCGCACGACCGCCAGCACTTACTTCTTCGCCCACTTCAGTAACTGGCTGGGCGACAAAGGTTACATCCGGCAATGCGTGATGATTCTGATGGTGCCGAACTTCCGCGACCTCGCGCGCCCGCATCGCCGACCACGGCTCCCACATCAACGACCGGACCAGGCTGGTCGGAATCGCCCAGCAACGACTGCCTGAACTCGGCTGAACTCGGCCAGAAATACGGAGTGCGCATCGTAGTGTTATTCCCCCCGGCATTGAAAGAAAACTACTCGCTCGATATTCAGCAGCTGGGGCCGAGCCTGAATGTGCCGGTGCTGGTGCCTTCGCGTCCAGGCGAATTTCCCCGTGATCTCTACCGCGACGGTTTCCACCTGAATGCGCAGGGAGCGAAGATCTTCACCGCGCGCCTGGGCCAGGAGCTTCGGGCCCTTCCGCCGGTTCGGGCCGCCGCCGCTCACTAAGAGAAAAACCGTCAACTATCTCTTCAATTTTTTGCCAGCTTTCCTGGTCCGCCTTGCTTAGGACGCAAATAACCGCAGCCAAATCAATGAGTTGCGCATGTGAGCAAGGGACGACAACGGCCCTGAGCGTGCTTGTAACTTACCGTAAACGCTGGCAATGTAGAATCAGTATTGGGGCACTTTTGCGCTAATTTCAGGCCCCGAGGAACCCTTCGCAAGAATGATGTACGGAATCAAAGTCGTGGCCAAATACCTGTTAGGCAAGGACAAGGCCGACCGGAATTTCCGTGTTTACAGGGACGACACTTTTCTGGTGTCCTATCCGCGATCGGGCAACACCTGGACGCGATTTCTGATTGCCAATCTGGTTTATCCGCAGCGCAACGTAAGCTTTCTGAACATCGAGGAGCTGATCCCGGACTCATCCTCACAATCCAATCGCGCGCTCAAGCGCACTCCCCGGCCACGGATTATCAAGACGCACCAGTATTTCGACCATCGCTATCCGAAGACGATCTACATCGTGCGCGATCCCCGGGATGTTGCACTTTCCTATTACGACTTTCAGAGGAAGTATCGGCAGATCGAAGACGGCTACCCGCTGGAACGCTACGTCGATGAGTTTGTTTCCGGCCGTTTGTCTTCAGCTGATTGGGGAACTTGGGGAGAAAATGTTGCGAGCTGGATTTATACCCGGGGGAACCGGAAGGAATTTTTGCTGCTCCGATACGAGGACATGATCAAAGACACGCTGTCGGAACTGAGCCGGATCGCGCTGTTTCTCGAGATCGATCCGGAGCCATCGCGTTTGCAGCGCGCCGTGGAATTAAGTTCCGCCGATCGCATGCGGGAACTCGAGAAGCAGGAAGAAAATCAGTGGATTGGGACGAAAAATCGCCGCAAAGACATCCCGTTTGTGCGAACGGCGAAGGCCGGCGGCTGGAAGGCTTCCCTGCCCGACTCCTGCGCCCGCCAAATCGAATCCGCCTGGGGCCCGATCATGAAGTTCGTGGGATATCCGCTAAGCAACGCGACACCTTCCGAAAAGGAACGCCCCGAAGCGATCGAGGTTCAATAAGCCGTCCCGTTCTCAAATCATGAAAAAGAAAATTGTCATCATCGGCGCTGGACCAACAGGACTGGGCGCAGCCTATCGTCTGCACGAGCTCGGCTATGAAGATTGGACGCTCTACGAAAAATCCGACTACGTCGGAGGCCATTCCTGCTCGCACGTCGACGAGCACGGCTTTGTGTGGGATGAGGGCGGTCACGTTATTTTTTCGCACTACCCTTACTTCGACAAACTCGTCGATGACATGCTGGGGAAAGAAGAAAACCATTTAATTCGCGAAAGCTGGATCGTGAAAGGGGATTCGTGGATTCCCTACCCTTTCCAGAATAATCTGCGATATCTGCCTAAGGCGATGCAGGTAAGTTGTCTGCTGGGCGCGGCCCGTGCGGCCGCAAACGGTAAGTCACAAGATGCCACAAACTTTCGCGACTGGACTCTGGCCACCTTCGGCGAAGGCATTGCCGAAGAATTCATGTTTCCCTACAACTCGAAAGTGTGGACCACGCCACTCGAACAAATGTCGAAATCGTGGATTGCCGAGCGGGTGGCGACGGTCGATTTTCGACGCCTGCTCGAAAACGTGCTCTACGAGCGCGACGACAACGGCTGGGGACCGAACAGCAAATTTCGTTTTCCGAAGTACGGTGGAACCGGTGAGATTTATCGCCGCATGGTGAAGCGCTTCCCCGACAAGATCAAGACCGGCAAGCAACTGGCGGCAGTCGACGACCGGCAGCGCCGAATATCGTTCGCCGACGGCACGGGAGATACTTACGACGTGCTCATCTCGACCGGGCCGCTCGATCTGTTGACCGGGATGCTGGCCTCGAAAGACGGCAATCTCCTGGAGGCCGCAGGAGATCTTAAACACAACAACCTGATGGTGATTGGACTGGGCATCGAAAAGAAAATCGAAACCGGCAAGTGCTGGATCTATTTTGCCGACCCCGAAATGCCCTGCTACCGCGCAACGTATTTCTCGCACTACTCCGCCTTTAACGTGCCCGGGGGAGACACGGAACGTTACAGCTCGCTGATGTGTGAGATGTCCTACAAAGTTGGCGAGTCGCCCGATCCGGCGAAGGTTATCGACCAGATCCTGGCTGGTCTAGTTCGATCGGGCATGCTCGAGCAGGGGGATCTTAAGCGAATGGTCTCCCGCTATCATCGTTGCGTACCGTATTCCTACCCGATCCCGACGATCGAGCGTGACCGCGGGCTCTCCGTTCTGCAACCAGCAATGATGGAAAGAGGGATTTACTCGCGCGGCCGCTTCGGCGCCTGGCGCTATGAAATCGGCAACATGGATCACTCCGTCATGATGGGAGTCGAGGCGGTAAATCACATCCTCGCGGGAGAGAAAGAGACCGTACTCTACAGTTCGTAACCGAACCGACTATGCAGCCACAATCATCGAACCCGGCCCCTCGCGTCAGCATCATCATGCCTTCGTACAACACCGCGACTTTAATCGCGGCGTCGCTGGACTCGGTTTTTCAACAGATCTTTCAGGACTTTGAAGTCGTTCTGGTGAACGATGGGTCGCCCGATACTCCAGAACTGGAGCGGGTTCTGGCGCCCTTTCTGGAAAAGCACTCGGACCAGATCGTCTACATCCGCCAGGAAAACAAGCGCTGCGCGGGAGCAAGAAACACGGCAATCGGGCGGGCCCGCGGCGAATTTCTGGCGTTTCTCGACTCCGATGATGCCTGGCTCCCCGATCACCTTTCAGCTCAGATGCAGCTCTTCGAGCGGGATCCAACGCTGGACCTGGTTTATGCGAACGGACTTCGAATCGGCGATCCAACCCGGCAAATCGAGTTCATGACCTTGTGTCCCTCTCATGGTCCCGCGGATTTTCAAGCCCTGGTCATGGAACGCTGCCAGATTTCGATTTCGACTGTGGTTGCGCGTAAGACTGTGATTGTGCGTGCCGGGCTTTTCGACGAGAATCTCGGCCGCTGCGACGATTACGACATGTGGCTGCGAGCCGCTTTCCACGGCGCCAAGATTGCTTACACCCGTAACGTGCAGGCCAGACTGAATGGAGGCCGTCCCGGCTCGCTGAGCGTTTCCCGCGCTCGAATGAGCGAGGCGTACTGGAAAATTCTGGAAAAAACATTGCAGACTCTGCCGCTTTCGCCCGCCGACCGCGAAGTGGTTCAGAATCGGACAGCCGAGATCCGAGCGCAATATCTTCTGGATGAAGGAAAGCACCAGCTGCAACAAGAAGAATTCGACCAAGCCAGGACTTCCCTGAGTGAAGCCAACGCATACCTCCGGCGCTCCAAGGTGAGCCTGGTTTTAGTTGGACTGGCCATTTCTCCCAGAGCGACCCGCAAGCTTGCCTCACTCATGGAAGGATTACATAACTGGAGCAACCGATACCTGCCAGGCCAGCGATAGTTTCAGACCACACCGCGATGCGAAGAAGCGAAATCATAAAGAATGTCAGTTCCAGCTGGTTCAGCCTGGGAGTGAACATTCTTATCGGCATTTTTCTGTCGCCGTTCATTCTTCATCGTCTGGGGAACCTTGAGTACGGAGCCTGGGTGCTGGTCTTTTCCGTGACCGGATATTACGGACTCTTCGACCTGGGAATTCGATCTTCGGTCATTCGTTACGTGTCCACGTACACGGCGACGAATGATGTTGAGGGACTGTCGCGCCTGATCAACACCAGCATCTTTGTCTACACCGCGATCGGCGCCGTTGCCATGGCTGTTACGGTCGCAGTGAGTACGCACGTTGGCGCCTTGTTCAAAATGCCGCCAGAGTTTATTCCCACGGCACGGCTGCTCTTTCTGATTGTCGGAACGTCCGTGTCCCTCGGTTTTACCGCAGGCATTTCCGGAGGAGTTCTCGAAGGTCTGGGGCGGTTTTACGTCGTCAATGCCACGAATCTTGCGGCCTGGATACTGCGGGCCGGCCTTATCGTCCTTGCGTTGAGGCACGGATACGGCCTGCTGACGGTCGCAATCATCACCGTGGCCTTGCCGTTTCTCAGCTCCGCGGTTCGCGCCTACATCGCTTTGCGCGTGTTGCCTCTGAAATTTGGCTGGCGCTATGTCGACCGGAAATCGCTGACCGAGATCGCGCGCTACAGCAGCGTGAGCTTTATCCTGATGATCTCCTACAAGCTGCGCTTCAAGACCGACGAAATCGTCATTTCCACTTTCTTGTCAGTAGCGGCCGTCACTTTTTTCTCCAATGGCGACCGCCTTGTAGACTACACCGGCGAAGTAGTGAGTGGCCTGGCCCAGCTCTTCATCCCCATGTCAGGACATTCTGACGCCAAGGGTGACATGAACCAGTTGCGGAAGATTTTCGTGGCTGGAAATCGCGCCTGCGCGCTAATTGTCCTGCCCATTACCGCAACGCTGGTGATTCTTGGAAAATCGGTGATCACCGCCTGGGTCGGGCCCCGGTACGTGACCGCTTCTTATCCGGTGATGGTGATTCTGCTGCTTCCCTTCACCTGCATTCTTTCGCAGGCGGCCTCTTCACGAATCCTGTATGGCATGGCGCGCCACAAGAGTCTGGCTTGGGTCACGAGTATGGAAGGGATTGCGAACATTGTGCTGAGTATTGTGCTGATCCGGCCCTACGGCATTATCGGGGACGCACTCGGGACGGCCATCCCTCTATCATGCACAGCGCTGTTTTTTCTACCAAGGCATCTGTGTCGCGTGCTTAACATCCGTGTCGCCACCTTCTTGAGCGAAGCTTATACTCTGCCGGTTTTGCTGTGCCTGCCGACGGTTGCAACTCTGCTGGCGATGCGGCAATGGTTTTTTGCGCGCAATTATCTGCAACTCGGTCTGCAAATTTTGATCAGCCTCATCCCCTACGGAATCGGCATAACGTGGGCCTTCTGGACGGGACGGGTGTGGCGAATCGAGAAGCCACTGGTCGAGCAGCCGCTGGATGAAGTGGGCGTGGCTTTGATCGGGACTTATCAGGACGAACCGTAATCCCAGGCTGCCGCGGGATAGCGCAACAACTGTGAGAAAATCTTTTTTGTGACGCGTTGGGGGCCGAATGCTGAACTCAAATCGCAGAAAGAGTGAGGAATAAATGCCGGCGGCCCAGGGAAGCATGCGAAAGTTGGTGGGCGCGCTTCAGCAAGCTGGGCGCGCGCTCACAGGACGGCAGATCGCAGGCCGAGGTGTCACAGTTTTCCCGGACGACATCTTTCTGGTTTCTTATCCCCGGTCCGGCAACACCTGGACGCGATTTCTTCTGGGAAATTTGATCGACCAGAATAATCCGGTTACGTTTTCCAACATTGAGGCCAGGATTCCGGAAATTTATTTCAACCGCGACCGCGTGCTGCGGCAGCTTGCCGCGGCCGCGCATGCTGAAGAGTCATGAATCGTTTCAGCCGCACTATCCGCGGGTTATCTACATTGTCCGCGACCCGCGGGACGTGGCGGTTTCCTTCTACCACCACAACGTGAAGGCACGAAATATTCCCGACGACTATCCGATGGTCAAGTTTGTGCCGCGCTTTATCGCTGGCGAGTTTGATCCGAAGTTCGGTTCCTGGCGCGACAATGTGCTGAGCTGGACTTCGGTGCGCGGCGATGATCCCGGTTTTCTGCTGCTGCGCTATGAGGATATGAAGCGCGACACGGCCGGCGTCCTGGCCAGCGTCGTCGCTTTTTTGGATCGCTGTGCCTTTCGCAAGATCGATTCCACTCCTGAAGCGTTGCAGCGGGCAATAGAGCTGAGCTCCGCGGAAAATATGCGCGCGCTCGAGAAACAGGATGCCGGCAGTTGGGTGCTCACCAAGCACACGCGAAGTGACAAGCCTTTCGTTCGCTCGGCGACCTTTGGGGGATGGAAAACGCAGCTCGACTCCGAGTCGGTCGAGGCAATCGAATCGGCATGGGGCAGCCTGATGCAGGAACTGAGATACGAATTGACTTTGACGCGGACGGCAATCTCAGCGAACGGTTTCCCAGCAAGGACGGCCATGACCGAAGGAGACTCCGGCCGCCACCGAAACGACGACGAAGGATTTGCTGCGAAAGCTCATCCCGAATTTTTTACTCAAGCAACGCAGCATCGTGCTCCGTCTTGGGCCCGGGGCCGGCCGAATCTACGCCAGCTTGCGTCTGTTCGACGTGCTGGGTGTGCGAACTGCCCAGCAAAGCACGGTTCCAGCTTCTGCCCGGTCGTTCGTTTTTGTGTGCTTCGGCAACATCATGCGCAGCGCCATGGCGGAATTTCTGATGAGGCGCGAGTTGAGCGAGGCCGGTGTGGATCGACAAGCCCGCATCGTCTCCGCTGGTCTACACGCCCTCCCCGGCCGCGAAGCGCATCCCTGGGCTCAGCAAGCTTCCGAAGACTTGGGCATTTCACTCGCTGAACATCGGGCCAAGCCGCTGACGCGGGAAATGGTGGAGCAGGCGGACGGAGTCCTCGCCATGGATTTTCAAAACAAAGCCGAACTGCTCACGCTGTATCCGGAGTTCAAAGAAAAGATTTTCATGCTGAGCGCATATGCCGAGGGTCCGTGGCAATACCGTGAAATTCCCGACCCTTATCTTGGAGATCTGGACACGACGCGGTTCTGCGCAATGCAACTGCGAACCTGCGTGCACAATCTGACCGCTTCAACCGTCTTGTCTTCCGCAGGGAAAGAGCAGGTCGTGGGCAAACTCTGATTTCGTCTGTCTCGGCTCAAGCCGCGTTAGGTCTATTCTTTTTCAAACGAGTCTGGAACCACCGGCGAATTCCGGCAATTCCCGGCCGCAAGTCTGACAGCCACACGTCGTCGTAGCACATGCCCGGAAGCCAGGGCACGGCCATCGTTACGAGGCTGGTCCAGAAATTCGGGTAAGCCCCCGGCCAATTTTGCGGGCGCCCCGCGCGCAGATTGCTGAGGTGAGTCAACTCGCCGATGACGCGGCGGCACATAACGTTCTCGCGATAAGAAATATTTTCTGGTGGAAGAGTGCCGTCGAGGCACCATTGAATGAGATGCCGCGGGTAGTCGATTCCACAGGCGATTGGCAGGCCGATCGAACCCCAGGGCCGTCCATTGATCTCCATCAACACAAGAGCTCCGCCGCGAGGCTGCTTGTATTCGACCATCGCGACACCCTCAAAACCGATTTCTCGGATGAGTTGCACACTGTGAGAGGCCAAGGACGGATCTAAGGCAACAGATTTTCTGGCGCTGCTGGCCGATCCACGCGGGTCCACTTCGCGGACCCTCTGCCATTGAAACGGCAGGAACGCTTTTCCTCCAACCATAAAACACGAGAAACCGATTCCAGCCCCCGAGCTAAATTCCTGGACCAGAACATCGCCCGCTATTCCGATGCGCTCCGCGACTTTCTTCTCCAGTTCGGCGGCCGAATAAGCGTAGGCCACCGACCCGAATACAGCTTTGTCATTGGCCCAGCGTACGGAGAAGCGATCTTTTACCACCATGGGAAACGGGCCATCGCGATGCTGCGACAGATCCGCAGTTGACTTGACTAACAGAGTCTTCGGAACACTTACGCCAATCTTTTCGGCCAGCTGGATCGTGCGATATTTATCGGACACAAACTCAATCGCATCCGGCGACGGCATGGCGATCCGGCAAACTCCAGAAAACTTTTCGCGCTGTGCAGAGAGCGGCCCCAGAGTCCAATCCGTGACCGGGATGATGAGATCGACAGCATGAGCGCGCACGAACTCGAGGATCGAACCGACAAACGCGGCGGCGGCATTGGTCGATACTGGATAGTTAAATGCGGTGCTGCAATACCGCGAGAGTTGTGCCGCGGCGAAAATGCCCTGGTTGGCGCCGACTGCGACCCAGTGCCCGGCCCGTCCGGCGGACCGCGTCACCGCCAGTGCGGCGGCGCTGTGCCCGTCCAAAACCAATATTCTTGCCAATCTTGATCCTTGCGAACAATGATCCTTACGAACAATCCTTGCCAATCTGCGCTGATCCGTTTTCAGTCTAATTAAATCGCTCGCCCCGCAAAAGCGCTTTCGAGGTTCCAGCGCAGGCCAACCTTCGTTTTGGTAGGACGCAGCCGTTTCAAACTAAGAAGACTGTCGCCACGCCGAGTCAACCCGCTGTCGGTGGTGACTGCGCTCACGTAGCCCAGGGCCCGGCTCTGCTCGAGTGTTTGCTCGCTCCAATGCGGTGAAAGCGCAGGACACGGGTAAGAAAAATGGTTGATCGGCACGCCCATCTGCATTTCGAGTCGCTGCTTGGACTCCGCAAGCTCGTGGTGCGCTTCCTGCTGCTTCACTTGGGCCATATTCGGGTGCGTCATAGTGTGGGAACCAACAATGTGCCCGCGAAGCGTCAATCCGCGCAACTGATCGTACGTCATCATGAGCGCGCCCGATTCGACCGGCAGGCGAGTCTGCAATTCCTGTTCGATGCGCTTGACGAACTCTTCCTGTTCTGCGCCGCTGAGTTGGCAGCAAGTGTCGGAAGCCACCAGAAACGCCTGTTCGCGGCCGGCTGGATCATTCAGGTTCCACGACTTGGGGAGTGAATCGCTCCACGCGGTCAGCTTCGTGTTGCGGAAAGCAAATCGCAAACGGCTCGGCCACGGCAGTCTTTTGTTTTCGACGCAGTCGACGGTCGCGTAGAACACAGCCGGAACGGAGAACCTATCGAGGATGGGCATGGCGACCTCATAGTTGTCAGCGTAGCCATCATCGAAGGTAACGACAACAGAGCGCTTGGGCAAATCTTCGCCCGCGTGGAAACATTTGACCATCTCGTCGAGGCTGGTGGGATGGAACTCACACGCCAGCAATTCCATCTGGGCGCGAAATTCGGCTTCGGAGTGAATGATGCCGCCGAGAGAATCGGCCTGCGCGGCGGGATCGGGCAGAACCGAGTGGTACATCAGAATCGCCGCAGCGGGGCCATGCAAATCTCCGGCAAGTCGCAGCGCGCCGCTGGCAAGAATCGCTTTTTTGGCCAAATCTCTCATGCACGCGGCGTACGATGTTTCCTGTCACACCTATTTGCAGTTTAACCGAGTCGAGCTCTCGCTGGGCCTCTGACTCGCTTCTTGACGAATGGAACCGCAAAATCTTGCGCGCAACATCCGCAGAGCAGAAATTATTCCTCATTCTGCGCAATGATTTGCACACGAGCAAAGAAATCGACCACAGCCTGTGCGAAAAACCGATCGTTTCCCTTTATCCTTATCAATTTACAGTACAATAGCTAAAGGCGCTCCGGCACGGCACTTGCGCGTTCTTTTTGGTGCATTCTTAGTCGTATAAAGTATGGCTAATCAGGGTCATTTGGCCCACAATAAAATCTGTATTCTGTTCCGGCGTTCCCCCCGATTAGCAGTCCGGAAGTCTTCATCGATTCCTTCTGTGAGACTTAAGTCTTGCATGCAGTAAATCCAAAATCAACGAACCCTGGAGGTTCACGCACTTGTCTGCTTCGACCAGTCATTTGATTGCTCCGCACGGCGGCGAACTTGTCAATCTTGTTACCTCATCGGAAAAAGCTGCAGAACTGAAAGCCCACTCGCGCGAGTGGCCATCCTGGGACCTGACTGCGCGTCAAGTCTGCGACCTCGAACTGCTCATGAGCGGCGGCTTCTCTCCTCTGCGCGGCTTTATGACCAAAGCCGACTACGAAGGCGTTTGTAACAACATGCGTTTGGCCAGCGGAGTTCTCTGGCCCATGCCGATCACGCTCGACGTGACCGAAGAATTTGCCAAGAAACTTACGCCGGGCAGCAGCAAAGTTGCGCTGCGCGATGCCGAAGGCGTGATGCTCGCCGTGTTGCACGTCGAGGAAGTCTGGCAGCCCGACCGCGCGGCCGAAGCCAAGGCAGTATTCAACAGCACCAGCAAGGCACACCCCGGCGCCGATTACACCATGAACAAGGCGAACCCGTGGTATGTGGGCGGGCGCGTGGAAGGGCTTCAGGGTCCTTCGCATTACGACTTCCGGATGCTGCGCTTAACCCCGGCGGAGTTGCGCGCCGAGTTCGCTCGCCTCGGGTGGCGCCGTGCAGTTGCTTTCCAAACCCGCAATCCTATGCACCGCGCGCACGTGGAACTCACCTTCCGCGCCGCCAAGCAGGTTGAAGCGAATCTTCTCATCAACCCGAGCGTAGGCATGACCAAGCCCGGCGACGTGGACTATTTCACGCGCGTCCGCTGCTACCAGCTTCTTCTGTCGAAGTTTCCTCAGGGCACGGTGAAACTCGCGCTCCTTCCGCTGGCCATGCGCATGGGCGGCCCGCGTGAAGCCATTTGGCACGCTCTGATTCGCAAGAATTACGGCTGCACTCATTTCATCGTAGGCCGCGATCACGCCGGTCCGGGTAAAGACACGGCTGGAGATGGCAAGCCGTTCTATGGTCCCTACGAAGCGCAGGAAGTCTTCAAGAAAAACGAAGCCGACATCGGCGTGACCATGGTCCGCTTCAACATGATGGTCTACCTCGAAGATCAGGACAAGTACGTTCCCGACAATGAAGTCAAACCCGGCGACAAGGTTCTGAATATTTCCGGTACCGAACTGCGCGATCGGCTGAACGAAGGCCGCGATATTCCTGCGTGGTTTACTTATCCGGAAGTCGTTCAAGAACTGCGTCGCAGTTTTCCGCCACGCGCCAAGCAGGGTGTCACGATTTTCTTCACCGGACTCTCGGGTTCAGGCAAGTCCACGATCGCCAACGTGCTGATGACGAAGTTTCTAGAAGTCGGCGGACGTCCAGTCACGTTGCTCGACGGCGACCTGGTGCGCAAGCATCTTTCGTCTGAACTCGGATTCTCGAAAGAGCACCGCGACATCAACATTCGCCGCATCGGATACGTCGCTTCGGAAATCACCAAGAACGGCGGCATCGCCATTTGCGCGCCCATCGCTCCGTACGACGCGACTCGCAAACATGTGCGCCAGATGATCGAGCCCTACGGCGGCTTCATCCTGGTGCACATCGCGACCACGGTTGAAGTCTGCGAGCAGCGCGACCGAAAGGGCCTGTACGCCAAGGCGCGCGCCGGCATCCTAAAGGAATTCACTGGGATCTCTGATCCCTACGAAGCTCCGGCGGATGCCGACGTCACGATCAACACCGGCGAACTGTCAGCCGAGGAAGCCGCCCAGGAAATCATTCTGCACCTGGAGCGCGAAGGCTTCATCGGCGTCAACAGCTGGAGACTAGGCTGGAGACTAGGGCTGGAGAGTAGGTTCACGAGTAACGAAAGGGGAATCGATCTGATGCCATGTCATAGCAGCCAAAATCCTGGTTGGATTTGTTGTGGGCGTCCTCATCGGCATGACCGGCGTGGGGGGCGGCGTTCTCATGCTCCCTGTTCTGATCTTCGGTTTGGGTTACTCGCCCATCGTGGCAGTCGGTTCCGACGCGCTATTTCAATTCTTCACCAAAATCCCGGCCGGACTGCTCCACCTGAAAAATGGAACGGTCCGCCGGAAGGTTGTCCTGGCGCTGGCGCTGGGAAGCATTCCCGGCTCCATTCGCCGGAGTCAAGCTGCTGATCTACATCCGTCTCCTCTACGGAAACGGGGTGAATACCTTTATCAAGACGGCAGTAGGTGTGCTGCTTCTCGTGATTCCCACGATGCTGCTCCTCCAGAAGCGCATCGAAGATCGAATCGCGAATCGTGCACCGTCCATGAAGGGTTTCGCGGGAATGGCGGTCATCGGCCTAACCGTGGGTTTCATCGTGGGCCTGACCTCGGTCGGTTCGGGCAGCATCATCATGATGCTGCTGCTCTTGTTCTACAGTTTCCCGCCCAAGATCAATGTCGGAACCGACGTGGTGCATGCGGTCGTGCTCTTCGGCGTGACGGGGTGGCTTCAATTCAAGGCGGGCAACGTAGATTCCAGACTGGTCGTTGCGCTGCTGATCGGCTCCATTCCCGGCGGCCTGCTCGGATCGCATTTGGCCACGCGCGTCCCCATGCTGTGGCTGCGCCGGATTCTCTGCGCTTTGCTGTTGATCACCGGAGCCCGCATGTTGTGGGCCTGATCTTTTTAGCGAACCTCATTCGTCGAACATGATTCAGAAAACATGACTTCTTCTTACGCCGATATCCTCGACCGCATCGAAGCCGCGCTTGAGGCCTCCCGCGCCGTCTTCGCCCGCTTTACACCGGGCGCGATCGAGACCGAATACAAGATCGGCCACGATCCCGTGACCGAGGCCGATCGTGCCGTCGACGCCGTGCTGCGCCAGAACCTGCTGCGCGACGGCGAAGGCTGGCTCTCGGAAGAAAGTGTGGACGACCTTTCTCGCCTCGGCAAAAGCCGCGTCTGGGTCGTCGATCCGCTCGACGGAACCCGCGAGTTCGTAGCTGGCATTCCAGAATTCTGCGTCTCCATCGGATTCGTCGAAAATGGCCGTCCGGTCGCGGGCGGCATCTGCAATCCCGCAACCAATGAAACCATCATCGGCTCGATCGATTCGGGAGTGCTTTACAACGGCAAGCCGGCGCGCCCCAGTCAGAGGACCACGCTGCAGGGCTCGCTGATTCTGGCCAGCCGCAGCGAAGTCAAACGCGGCGAGTGGCAGCAATTTCAGAGCGGCGATTATCAGATTCGCCCCATGGGCTCGGTGGCCTACAAGCTTGGCCTGGTGTCGGCCGGGCTGGCTGATGTCACTTTCACCCTGACGCCGAAAAACGAGTGGGATGTCGCTGCGGGAGCCGCTCTGGTCGAAAGCGCGGGAGGATTCGTCGCCACGCTCGACAACGCGCCGCTCCGCTGTAACAATCGCAACCCGCTTCTGACGGGACTGATGGCCAGCGGGCCTTTTCTTCGGGAGGAACTGCTCTCGGCTCTCGAGGCTCATCTGCCCACTCCGAATCCCAGTCGCGGTTAGCGCGGCTCTTCAATCTGCGGGAACGATGTATTTTTGCGAAGCCGCCTTCCGCACCGCAACCAGCGAACCTACGCCGCTGAGCCAGCTTTCAAACTCCGTCTGACTTCGGCCCGTGGTGTCCACGAATCGGGGCAGTAAGAATGGATTATCCTCGCGGTCCGCAAGACCAGCGTCACAGGTCGTGGCCGAGACCACATCGTCTTTTTTCAGCCATCCGACGAATTCCTGCCGGTAAACGCCGCTGGGATAGCAGAAATGATTCGACTCCCTCCCCGTCAAGGCGCGAATTCTCTCCCGGTTCTCGGTGATCTCGCGCCGGAACAAGCTTTCGTCCTCGGGCGTTCGGTGGCGATGCGTGTGCAGTTGCACGTCCACCCCACTCGTGGCAATTTCTGCCACCTCCTTCGCATTCATTAGCTGCAGCATGCGCCTGGCGGAAAAAACCGCATAATCGATTCCAAGGCCGTCCGCTAATCGCTGTGCGATTTCATTCTTCTGCACGCCGGTCAAATTCTCTCGATCGGATCGTTCGATCAAAGCTGCGGACGATCCGGTGCCGTCCTACTTCGGTACTCAGATCTACTGGCTCCGAAAGCCCCAGTTCCTGCGCCCCACTGAGCCGCCCGCCGCGCCGCTTCCACAGCATGTAAGAACAGATCAGGTTGAAAATCGGCATCTCGTGCTCGGTGTAGTACGTGGTCTGATACACGGTGACGGGAAAGTTGCATTTCTTCAGCAGCGGGATAGGCCTGCTTGTAGAAGTCATACGTGCCGTCGTCGAAAGTGATCGCGACGCTCCGCGGCGGCAAATCGCGAGACGCAGACGCGTAAGCGCATCGCCCAGCGGCAGCACGGAACAATGCAGTGCGCGCAAAGTCTCGCAGCCGCTTTTCGAGCAAGCTGGCCGGCATGTAGAGTTGCGGCCGCCACTGGTGCTCATCCTCGAGAGAGACACCGTGATAGCAGAGGATCAGCAAGCGTTCGCGGCGCCATTGGCTGTTGGCCACAAGTTGGAACGCTCCTGCACCGCGAAGCAAGCCAAGGGCGGCGAGCTTGATTTTTCTCAGCATCGGCATTCGAAAGATGATTAGTGGCTCATGATTGCGGGCGGTCGCACAGTACCGAGTTCGCTATTTCACCGCAGCATCGCTTTGCGCCGAGATCACAGCCGGATCGACCTCGCCATCAAGAAATACTCTCTGCCACAGTTCGAGATTCAGCAGACGCCAGATGCGATTGCCATGATCGCGATGTCCGGTGCGATGCTCAGCGAAAATTTGCTGGATCGCTTCGGGGCGGAACAGTCCGCGTGCCTGGCTTCGTGGCTCCGACAGCAGATCGCTCGATCTCCTCGCAGTTGCGGGCCGGCCAGCCAATACGCCCAGGGCGTGGGAAATCCCATCTTCTTGCGATAGACGATTCGAATGAGGCAGAAGGTCCTCGACCGCTTCCTTCAGAATGAATTTTCCCGCCATCCCCTTGATCTCGTGCTCCGACGGGAATGCGCGCCGTGAACTCGACCAGCGGATGATCGAGAAACGGCACGCGGCTCTCAATCGAGGCCGCCATGCTCATCTGATCCTGCTTCATCAGCAGTTCGATCAGATAGCTGTTGATGTCGGTGTAGAGCAGGCGATGCAGCAAGATCGCCGCGACGATTGCTCCCACGCCTCCATCGACCCCGCATAAGCCTGCCCCGCGCTCGCAAGCGCCGCGGGCGTCAAGAGCTCAGAAAATTCGCTCGCGGAAAATGCGGAGTAGAAATTGTCGAAGTAAAACGAAGGCCAGATGCTCGCCGTCACGCATCAGGAAAGTGTGCTCGAGCTTGCGATGCAGGCTGGCGGAGAGCGGCGCAGCGCCGATTCCCTGCACGCAACGCCCGGCGCAGGAACGCCGGCGTCAGCGCACGATAGGTCCGATCCATCTTCGAATTCAGCAGCGTCCACGCATATCGCGTGTAGCCCGCCAGAGTCTCGTCGCTGCCTTCGCCCGTGAGCACGACCGTGACTCGTTCTCGCGCCAGCCGGGCCACGTAATATAGAGAAACGCTCGAGGGCCAGACGATCGGCTCGTCTTCGTGCCAGATCAGTCGCGGCAAGCTGATGAAAAATTCTTCGCGGCTCAGACGAACTTCGTGGTGATCCGATCCAATGTGCTTGGCCACCTGCCGGGCGTACGGCAGTTCACTGAACTCCTCTTCCCTTCGCCGTAGCCGACGGCAAACGTCTGAATTCGGTCCCCGCGAATTTTCGCCGTCAGGGCCGCGACCGCACTGGAATCCAGGCCGCCGCTCAGAAACACGCCCAATGGCACATCGCTCATCAAATGCGATTCAACCGCGTCTTCGAGCATCTCGCGGTAGGTCTTCACGTAGTACTCGTGCGCTTGCGGCTCGCGATCCACTTCCGCCGTGAAGTCCCAGTAACGCTCGATGCGGGGCTCGCCGTGCTCGGAAAGTTCCAGCGTGTGTCCCGGCATCAGCTTGCGGATCCCCGCAAACATGGTTTCCGGCCCGGTGATGTAACCGAACGCGAGATATTCCGCGAGTGTTCCACGATTGAATTCCGCAGCCACACCGGGATACGCCAGAATCGTCTTGATTTCTGAGCCGAAAAGAAACGACTTGCCGTCCCAGCGGTAATAGAAAGGCTTGATCCCCAGGCGATCGCGGGCCGCGAAAAGTGACGCGCTTTCGCCGATCCCAGATCACGAAAGCGAACATGCCGCGCAGATGCTTCACGCAATCGCGGCCATATTCCTCATACAGGTGGACGATGGTTTCAGTGTCGCTGCGGGTGCGGTAGTGATGTCCCTTGGCCTCCAGCGCGGCGCGCAGCTCCGCATGGTTGTAGATTTCGCCATTGAAAACGATCCAGACGTCATGATTTTCGTTGGCCAGCGGCTGGTGTCCGCTCTTGACGTCGATGATGCTAAGCCGCCGCATGGCCAGACCGACATTCTCTTCGACGAAGAAGCCCTCGTCGTCAGGCCCGCGATGCACGATGCGGCGGTTCATGCCCGCCAACACGTCGCCTTTCACGTGCCAGTCGCGATTCGGAAAAGAAGATTCCGCAGATTCCGCACATAGGTCAGTTTTTTTCTTCCGTAAACTTGCCCGCAGTTTGCAGACCTCTCTTCTCCGATAATCATTCTCCAGCCTTCGCGCTCGACCACCACCGAATCCGAATCGGAGGATGCTATTTCGAATTGCTTTTCGCTTCCGATGATCTCGCAGCGCAGAACGGGCCGCTTGGCCGTCACAACCCGCTGACCCAACCATTCCACATAAGTTCCCTTACAGCAAATTAGGGTGTGCGCGGGTGCATCGCCCGACTGTCCCCAATAAAGAAACTCGGCGTCACTGCTCCACTGCTCCAGCTTCCAGGGCTTGCCCGCGCCGAAAATGATGTGGTGCTCGTCCCCGTCTGTCTTGTAGCAGTATCCCACGGCGGGCACGGAAGGGGGAGCGACAATCCGAGTGAGTTGGGGTTCCGGGCGCGGGACCTCGTCCGATACTTTAGAAGCGGGAATCATCAGCGTTACAAATTCTGAAGGAAGATGCGCGCTGGTGGTGAAGTGAATCACGCTGTGATTTTCTTTCTTGCCATACGCCGGCGCGTGCGGTTGCTCCTCAACCCCTTCCGTCCAGCCGTTGCCATCGACGGTTACGAAGCGCAGGCCGTGGCCGTCCCCGAGGAACATGTGCCCTTGCCCGCTAACCGCTTTCAGGCCGGGCGCGAGATGCCAGTAGAGATCCAGCGGATATTCTCCGAATCCAAGTGCCTGGTCGCGGACCAGCCAGAAGCCGGACTTGAGAGAGAACACGAAACGCCGGTGGACCACGGCATTTGGCAGGCGCGAGTAGCCATCATGACTGCCGACAAAAAGATCGAAAGTCTGACCCGCAATCCAGCCTTCGGCTTCGACCTTAGGCAGCCTGCCCCAGTTGAACGGGCCTTTCGGTTCGGCCTGATCCTGGCCGGCCACCGAGAGCGTATTGTGAGCGCGAGTGCCGCGGAAGCGATCACGTTCATCGCCCGGTCCAATATATTCGAACGTCCCCGAATCAATGAGCAGATCGACTCCGCCGCGACTGGCCGTAAGGCCGAGGGCATCCGCATGGCCGTGACCCGCGGTGTGCGCGCCTTGCGGACCTGCGTCGATCAGCAGTTGCCGACCGATGATTGCCGCTGATCACGTACAGCCCACTGGCCTGGAATGCCATTGAGTTGTGCTTGGGAGCGACCGCGGGGAGGCGGTCAAATTCTTCCAGGCCGGCCTCGCCCAGCAACCAGAGCGTCTCTTCCCGCGGCCCTCCCGCAATGCTCTTGAAGTCCTCACGACCAAACAGCACGGCCCCCGTCGCCAGCGGATCGAGCATATGCTGTTTGCGATTTCGCGAAGCGTCGAAGAGGCGCCCACCATCGTCGTCGCCGAACTGGGGCACGCTTCCACTCGCGAGCCAAGACCGCGAGCGCGTCGAGCATTCGTTCGAGCGTCCGATCGAATATTTCGTGGTCGCCGGAATCTGATTCACCGACGCCAGCACAGCCGAGTGCAGGAAAAAATCCAGGGCGTAGACGTGGTAATAGAGCGACTGCTCGAAATGCAGACCGTCGCTTGTACCTGCCGCTCCGCCTCCTGTTGGACGATCTTCCAGCCACGCTGCTTGCCAGCGCCGGGCCGCCGGAATTTCCGGACACAAGTGTGCCGATGAAAAATAACGCCACCGCCTCTCCCAGCAGATGAGTGTTGGGCGAGAAATAAGTAGATAGATAGAGGTCTATGTGCCGCCCAGCCACAGCCAGGCTACGCAGCCAGGCCGCCCGAAAGCCGGCAGGCATCACCGGCGAATTCGCCAGTAGAAAATAAACCCAGAGCCACGAAAGGCTGCGAAAAGCAACTTCCAGGCTGCTCGACCAGTTGATGCCCATGGGATAAGGATTTTCCGCCTGCCAGTGCTCCCACTGGCGAAACAGCTCGGCAGAAAATTTCTGATTGCCGCTCAACCGAAACGCTTTCGCCAGCGTTACGAGATGCTGATGCCGGTTCAGTTCCCACGTGACTTTGCTGTCACCCACCTCGGAAAAATCGAGATACTTTATGCGGAACCACGGTTTTCTCGGCGCGCGCTTTCCATGGACTCGGTCGCAATGCCAATCCATTTCCGGTCCATAGTCAACGGCGTCGTAACCCAGCAGATCGAAGCGATGCTCGCAGATTCGCTCGGCACGCTCCACGATCTGCTCGGCCTGTTCCGGAAAGTGCTCGCGCAGTTTTGCGCACAGCGCTGGAACGGCCTCAGGCGAAAAGAAAAAGCCCGGCCGCATTTCTGGCCCAACAGGCTGCATTTGTGGCGCGAAGTCAGCGCCCGCTTTGAAGCGCAGCAGGTCGAGGCGGGCAATCGCTTGTTGGCGGACGCGGTCGGCAATTTCCGCGCGCTCCATCGCCAGCACTCGCCGATAAAGCTTCTTCCAACCCGCCGGCCCCGAACTCATTCCACGCCCCGCGAACGCAACAATTCGGTGTAGAGCTGGTCAGTATTCGCGATCATCCGCTGAACGCTGAATTCAGATGCCACGTACTCGCGCCCGCTCTTTCCCAGGCGCACCGAAAATTCCGGGTCGCGCAGCAAACGAAGGAGTGCTTCGGCTAGAGCCGTGGAGTCCTCCGGCGGCACGAGCAGGCCAGTCTTGTCGTCCCGCAGAATTTCAACGTTGCCTCCTACTCGGCTCGCGACTGTGGGCAAGCCGGCTGCCAGATATTCCAGGACAGCGTTGGGCAAGCCTTCGGCCCTGGAGGGCAAGACAGCAATATCGCAGCACGCCAGAATGCGAGGAACGTCGTTGCGACGCCCGAGGAATAGAAAATGCCGATCCAGGCCCAGCTCCGCAACTTGCCGCTCGAAATCCTTTCGCTTCTCTCCGTCGCCCACTAGCACGAACCGAGTTTCTGGAAATTCGCGCGTGATCGCCGGAGCGGCGGCAATCAGCCAGGGATGTCCTTTTACGTCGCTGAGCATGTTTCCGACCAGCACAATCCACTTTTCTTTCGAGCGCTGCCCACCGGATGTGAGCCAGTCCCGATCACGCGAGCCTCGGTTGAATTTCTCCAGATCCACGCCGTTGTAAATCACGCGAACTTTTTGGGGCGAAAAATGGTTCTCCGCCAGCACCGCGTCCCGCACCGCGCCTGCATTGGTCAGAACAGCCGTAGAAAGATTCTGCAAACGGCGAATCCATACCCGGCGACGAGTCTTATACAAATCGAGATGAGCCAAATCGCGCTGGCTCGAAATAATCACGGGAACCCGGGCTATCACCGCGGCCGGAACCCCCAGCAGATTCGCGTAAAGATCGTGCGCATGAACAATCTTGAACCCGCCTCGCCGCAGAAAAATCGCCAGGCGCAGCATCTGATAAACCCCTCGGACCGAATCCATCCCACCCTTGGGATAAAACTCCCGAACGGAGACCGCCGAGCCCGCCAATTTCTCGAGCAGCGGACCGCGTGCGCGCAGGCAACCAAGAGTCACATCGTAGCGCTCGGCGTCGAGCCGGGTCGCGAGTTCCACGGCCTGTGTCTCGGTGCCACCAACATTCAAGGAGTCCAACAGGAAAAAAACTTTTCGCCGTGCCGCGGCCGAGCTCGCCAAAGAGGAGCGGCCCTGCGCCGCTGGTCCCGGGTTCTCCACGGTCAGCGACTCCGAGCAGGGTTGGTTCGACGAATCCATGCTCCTTCATACTAGCGACAATTCTGCATACTGCACAGGCACCAGAGTCTGGTTTGTCAGCGTCGATCTCGAGCCGGAGCGCGGGCTCAAACTTGATCGCCTGATAGCCACATAACTTATTGCACAACAATCACTTAAGTCAACACGTTGGCCGATTGGAGTGATCAAAGTGTGACTCGGTTTGCTGCATCCGGCACAGTCGGCTATCTTAGGTGGGCGATCTTAACTTGGACCTCTAGCTGAACGAACCTGATTGGACGATCCTGGTTGGACGATCCTGATTGGGCGATCCTGGAAAACGTCGCGACTCGATCCGTGGGAAGGGCAAGGTCTGCGCATGAGCCGGGGGATCAGCATTTTTGGTTTGGGGTACGTAGGCACGGTCACAGCGGCTTGTCTGGCGCATCAAGGCAACCGGGTGACAGGAGTCGATCTCAGCGCCGCCAAGGTGGAGGCTCTAAGCGGTGGACGCAGCCCAATCGTTGAGCCCGGAGTCGCCGACCTGATTGCCGAGTCGCAGAAAGCCGGACGGCTGCACGCGACCAGCACATCCGAAAAGGCAGTTCTCGACACGGACATTTCGTTTCTCTGCGTGGGCACTCCCAGCCTGCGCAACGGAAAGCTCGACCTCGGCCACATCGGCCCCGTCTGCCAGGAGATTGGCGAAGCTCTCCGCAAGAAGAACACTTTTCATCTAGTAGTCCTGCGCAGCACGGTGCTGCCGGGCACGGCAGAGAGCATCGTCGTTCCCACCCTTGAAAAAGCCAGCGGAAAGAGAATGGGACCCGACTTCGGCGTGTGCGTGAATCCCGAGTTCATGCGCGAAGGCACCGCCGTCGCTGATTTTCTCGAGCCCTCGATCACGATCATCGGAGCAGCCGATCCCGCGCATAGTAAGATTCTGCGCGATCTCTACGCCTGGGTTCCCGGCAAAGTTTTTGAGACCTCATTCCGCTCGGCTGAGATGGCGAAATATGTGTGCAACGCCTGGCATGCTGTGAAAGTTTCTTTCGCCAATGAAGTGGGCACACTGGCCAAGGAATTGGAAGTCGATGCCGAAGCCGTGGTCGAGATTTTCACTGCCGACACCAAGTTGAACATTTCCTCCAGCTACTTGAAACCCGGATTCGCCTTCGGCGGATCCTGCCTGCCCAAGGACGTGCGTGCGATGAACTATCGCGCCAAAGAACTCGATCTCGCCTTGCCACTTTTCGAATCGATCCTGCCCAGCAACGATGCGCACCTCGATCGTGCGATCGAAATCGTACTGCGCACCGGAAAGAAGAATGTTGCCGTGCTTGGCCTCAGTTTCAAGGCGGCCACCGACGATCTCCGCGAGAGTCCGCAGGTGCAACTAGTGAAGCGCCTCATTGGCGAGGGCTGCAAGCTTCAGATTTGGGATGACAACGTTTCTTTGGGACGCCTGATCGGCTCCAACCGCCAGTACATCGAAACTGTGATTCCCCACATCGGATCGCTGCTCAGCGCGAGTCTGGAGGAAGTGCTCGCCCAGGCGGAAGTAGTGGTCATCGGTACGCGCGGCATTGATCGCAAGACTCTCGAATCCAATCTTCGCCCCGATCAATTCGTGGTCGATCTGGTGAATCTCGAAAAGTCGCGACGGCCTTCGGCGAGCGCTTTCTACGAGGGCTTGTGCTGGTAGGCTGCTGACAGCAGTCATCTGAGTTCCTGACGAATGAAAATACTCTGGGTCAAGGCAGGAAAGTTGTTGCCGGTCGATACCGGAGGTAAGATCCGTTCGTTTAACATCCTGCGGCACCTGGCAAGGGAGCATGAAGTCACGCTGCTCTCGTACTATGGCGGCCTTCGCGATCCAGAGTATGAAGCTGCTATCGCTCAGCGTTTGCCCGGAGCCCAAACCATCTACACCGCTGCACCAGACAGCACGCTGGCCCAATCACTGGATTACATTCTCCGGCTGCCTTCGGCTGCTCCGTATGCAGTAAAGAAGTTCGCGCACCCGCGGGTTCGTCAAGAGGTCACGCGGCGCCTTGGCGATCGCAGTCTCGACGTGGCAGTCTGCGATTTTCTCTCGGCGTCGCTGAATTTTCCCGACAATCCGCCCGCGCCCGTCGTTCTGTTTCAACATAACGTAGAGACCATGCTGTGGCAGCGAATGGCGCAGACAGAGAAATCTGCTGTGCGCAAGCTCGCGTACGGCATTGAAGCCCGAAAGATGTCGGCTTACGAATCCCGAGCCTTGCGAAAATTTCAGCACGTGATCGCAGTTTCGACGCATGATCGCGACGCGATGTTGACGCTGTCGCCAGGCTGCCCCATCACCGTGGTCCCGACCGGTGTGGACACCGAGCAGTATCAAGCCGCGCCGTCGGTTTCCGCAAATCCCCCGCTGATCGTTTTTACCGGCTCCATGGACTGGGAGCCCAACATCGACGCGATGGAATATTTCTGCCACGAAATCTGGCCGTTGATTCTGACCGAATATCCAGACGCGCGCTTTCAGATTGTGGGTCGCACCCCGCACCCACGCGTGCAGCGCCTGGCCTCAGCTTCGGTCGAAGTCACCGGAACTGTGCCCTCAGTCACCGACTACCTGAGAGCGGCCACGGTGGTGATCGTGCCTCTGCGCATCGGAGGCGGGACGCGACTCAAGATTTTTGAAGCGATGGCCATGGCCAAGGCGATGGTTTCCACCTCCATCGGCGCGGAGGGCCTCGACGTGACTCATGGCCGCGATGTGGTCATCGCCGACAATGCCCAATCGTTCGCCGACGGCATTTTGCAGTTTCTGCGCGATCCAGCCCTGCGCCACAGTTGCGAGCAAAATGCAGCTGAGTTGGCCGCGCGCTATGACTGGTCGCAGATCGCCCGCCGCTTTGCCGACGTGCTGCGCGAAGCCGCAGGCAGCTTTCGCTCTGCCCGGGGCGCAGCGCCCAGCGCAGTGGTGCCGGTGCAACAGTGAGAATTCTGGTGCTCGATGGCAACCAGAATCAAGCGGTAGCGAGTGTGCGCTCGCTCGCGAACGCGGGGCATGAGGTTCTTGCCGGCGCATCCAATTCGTGGTCGAAGGCGGGCTGGTCGCGTTCTAGCCACGCCACGTTCCAATATCCCGACCCGCATCAGGATGTTTCTCCCTTCGTCGCGCGTATCGCAGAAGTGGCTGGACAGCAACCTGGCACGCTGGTACTTCCGATGACGGAAGCAACGACGCTTCCCTTGTCGGCTCAACGCGAAGTGCTGCAGAATGCTGGCGCAAAGCTGGTGTTGCCTTCCCACGACGATGTTCTGCGCGCGTTCAACAAAGAAGAAACGGTTCGCCTGGCCGCCGCGCTCGGCATCGCGGTCCCAAAAACCACCTCCGTCAGCAGCGAAGACGAAGCCCGCGCGGCATGCGAGGCGACGAAGTTTCCAGTTGTTCTTAAACCGCGAAGTTCAGTCGAGACTCAATCCGACGGCGCAATGCGGATTACGGGACGCCCGCGTTATGCCCGAAATGCGGAAGAGCTCCAGACCGTCTATCGAGAAATGAGCCGAACATGTTCGCGAGTGCTGGTGCAGGAGTTCGTCGACGGAGAAGGTGCGGGCTATTTCGCATTGATGAACCGTGGCGAATTGCGCGCCGAATTCGCGCACCGCCGCGTCCGCGACGTTCATCCGACAGGATCGGGGAGCGCCGTGCGCGTCAGCGTCGAGCCCGACCCTCAGGTGCGCGCCGCATCACTTTCGATCCTGCAGGCGCTGCAGTGGCATGGCGTTGCCATGGTCGAGTTCCGGCAACTTCCAGGCAGCGCTCCGGTTTTTATGGAGGTGAACGGACGCTTCTGGAATTCCCTGCCCCTCGCCTGCTATGCAGGAGCCGATTTCCCCGCGCTGTTGGCGCGGATGGCCGAGGCGGGCGACGTCGAAACGCAGAGTTCATTCCGCACTGGAGTTCGATGCCGTTGGCTGCTTGGAGATTTCCGTCATCTGGTCGAAGTATGGCGCGGCGCGCCCACAGGTTATCCCAGGCCTTACCCGGGACGATGGAGCACCTTGCTGGCCGTGATGACCCCGGTGCCCGGCACCTTTCACGACAACTTCCAGTGGGCCGATCCCCTGCCAGAATTAGGAGACTGGCTGGACTCGCTGGACCGCGCGTTTCAGAAGACAATATCCTAGGTCAAACAGAACGGTGGGCTCGACGCGAGATATCTTGATGCCAAAACCCGGCACAGTTTTCCTGATGTATCACGAACTGGCGCTGCCCAACCGCGCTACGTGCCACCGCGAGCCGGGATACACGCGCTACGTTGTATCGGCTTCTGACTTTGCCGGCCAGATGGATCATCTCAAGCGCGGCGGCTGGCATGCCAAGAACGTGAGTCAGGCGCTTCAGTCCTTCGACGGCAAAAGCGTGTGCGTCACTTTCGATGACGGTTGTGAAACGGATTTGCTCTCGGCCGCGCCATTCCTCAAAGAACTCGGCTTCGGTGCAACCTCTTACGTCACGGTCGGTTTCCTTGGCCAACCTGGATATCTCTCCGAGTCCCAAGTACGCAGCCTGAGCACGCTCGGAGTCGAAATCGGATGCCACTCGCAAACTCATCCTTATCTCCCCGATGTAGACGACGCTCGCCTGCATGACGAAATAGCCGGGGCCAAAGACCGCCTGGAGCAGATCGCAGGTGTTCCAGTCGAACATTTTTCCTGCCCGGGCGGACGATGGGATCGCCGCGTCGTCGCCGCCGTGAAGGCTGCAAAGTTTCGCAGCATGGCCACTAGCCGCACGGGATTGAACTTTGCCGCCACGGATCCGTTCGAGCTTGCCCGTGTGGTGGTGTCGCAAGGCGCGAGTGAAGAATCTATCGTGCAAGCCTGCAGCGGACGCGGACTCCTCGGAACCCAGCTGAGGGAAAAGGCCCGAGAATCCGTCCAGCGAGTGCTCGGCAACTCAACCTATGATTCGCTGCGCGCCTTTCTCCTCGGTCGCCATGGAAACTCCGAATCCGAACCACATTAATTCACGGTGGATTCACATTCGCTTGAGCCTCACCGTTGAAATCGTCAACTGCACAATTTGCCGCGTCGATCCGGTAAACTGATCATCAGCATGAAGCAGTTTTGACAAGAATTTGACGCCCTGTTTTTCTCGCATCTCACCCCTGTCCCGCTGCCGCATTACTGTGTGTACTTCCGTGCGCCAAGTGGACAGTGCCCACGGTTATCTACTCTGTTCATGGATTCCTCTCTAGATTGGAACGAGTGAATCGCAAGCGGATTCTCCGTCACTTCAATTTGAGAGGCCCAAATGTTCTTGGAATCGTCCCCCGATTACAAGCCCGCCACGGCGTCCTTTAATCTTCCGAAACAAATTGGATTAGTTTTTCTTCTTTCAGCACTGGCCTGCTTTTCAACAGGCTGCGCGGGGATTTCCAACTCCGCGCCCTCGCAATCACAAACATCGCCTAACAAAATCACACTTTCGCCGGCTACGCAGACCATTTCCTCCGGCGCAAAGCTGCAATTGACTGCGACCTCGACCGGAAATCCGCTTTTCGTGTGGAGCGCCAGCGCCGGCAGCATCTCGAATGCGGGTCTGTTTACGGCCCCTGCTGTCACGACCTCGACGAAGGTAAAAGTGACCGCCACGACCACGGCCGATAGCGCCATGGTCGCGATTTCCGAAATCACAATCGTTCCGCCTAATAAGATCACGATCAACGTTGCACCGGCCACGGCAACCATATCGTCGGGCGGAAAGCAGCAATTCTCCGCGACTTTGACTTCCACCAGCAATACTGCCGTCACCTGGCAGGCGAGCAAGGGAACCATCTCCAGCACCGGCATGTTTGCGGCGCCTTCCGTGACATCTTCGACAATCGTAACCGTCACAGTTGCCAGCGCGGCCGACAAGACCGTGATCGCAACTTCCCAGGTGACGGTCACGCCTTTGAGCAAGCTCTCGTTCGCAAGCGAACCGTTGCCCGCTGGCACGGCTGGAAGCGCCTATAGCGCAACCCTGTCCGCCACTGGAGGCACCGCGCCCTACACATGGAAAGTTGTGGGCGGATCGTTGCCCCAGGGCCTGTCACTCGATAAGAGTACTGGCGCCATCTCGGGCACAACCGCATTGGCCGGAACCTTTAGCTTCACAGCCTCGGTAACCGATGCAAGTTCCACGGCCGCCAGCGCCGCACTCAGCCTGGCGATCAGCCCCGAAACAACGGCCTCAAATTATGATGGCCCAGCCGAACTGCCCCGAGTCTATGTGCAGAGCGACTTGACCGACACGCCCGCCCCCGGCAGCGTTATTTCGGTGCCGAAAGGTGGGGACTTCCAGGCGGCCCTGAACCGCGCCAAGTGCGGAGAGACTATCGAACTGCAAGCCGGAGGAGTTTTTACCGGAAGCTTCACAGCGCCCGCCCAAAATTGTGATGATGCGCATTGGATCATCGTCAGGACAAGCGCGCCTGACAGCAGCCTGCCCGCCGAGGGAACGCGCCTCACTCCATGCTATGCCGGGGTTTCATCTCTTCCCGGGCGTCCTGCTTTCAACTGCGGCTCCACCACCAATGTCCTGGCGAAAGTTCAGTTCCCCGGAGTGGGCAGTGGACCCATTACTCTGTCGAATGGAGCGAATCATTACCGGTTCATCGGTCTGGAGATCACTCGCACTCCTAATACCGGAGTGGTCTACGACCTCGTTTCGCATCAGCCCGCCACTTCCGCGGATCACATCATCGTTGACCGAAGCTGGATTCATGGCACTGCGCAGGATGAAACCACACGTGGCGTCATGCTCACCGGCACCCAGTATGTCGCGGTCGTGGACTCTTACCTCAGCGATTTCCATTGCGTATCCCTCACCGGCTCCTGCGGAGACTCGCAGGCCGTCGCGGGAGGGCTCGGCGACATTCCGATGGGACCTTTCAAGATCGTGAATAACTTCCTGGAAGCTGCGTCCCAATCCATCCTGCTCGGAGGCGGTCAGGCCACGATTACACCCGCGGACATCGAAATCCGCCGCAACCACATGTTCAAGCCCATGACCTGGCTCAAGGGCCAACCCGGATATGTGGGCGGCAGAGACGGCAACCCCTTTGTCGTTAAGAACCTGTTTGAACTGAAAAATGCGCAACGTGTGCTTTTCGATGGAAACGTGCTGGAAGACACTTGGGGAGGATTCACTCAGTCAGGCTTTGCCATTCTGCTCACTCCCAAGAATCAGGCCAGCCATGGTGGGAACGTGTGCCCAATCTGCCAGGTCACCGATGTAACCATTCGATACTCTACGATCAGTCACGTGGGCGGCGGAATGCAGATCGCCAACGGTCTGTCTGACAACGGGGGAGCGCCGCTGGCGGGCGAACGCTACAGCATTCACGACATCACCGTCGACGACATCGACGGGACCAAATACAGCGGATATGGCAGTTTTGCTCAGGTCTCGATGGGACCGGGAGCGCCCGTGCTGCAAAGCGTCACCATCAACCACGTTACGGCATTCCAGCCGAACGTCATGCTGAATCTGGGCGACGACACTTCTGTAAACCGGGCCATGATCAACTTCGTATTCACTAACAATATCGTCAACGCAGGATCGTCCCCCACTCAAACCACCGGCGGCGGCACGACCAACTGCGCTTATTACCCTGCGCCATTGACTTCCCTGGGAGCGTGTTTCCAGCCCTACACGTTCTCGCACAACGCCATTATCGCCAGTCCATCCAACTTCCCTCCGAGCAAATATCCTTCCGGGAACCACTTTCCGGGGGCCCCCGCCACCGTCAATTTTGTGAACTATAAAAACGGCAACGGCGGCGACTACCATCTGCAGAGCGCCAGCCCCTTCAAGAAAGCCGGAATAGACGGCAAGGACTTGGGCGCGGACATCGACGCCCTCGATACAGAGATTGCTGGCGTCCCCTAGATTTCCCGCAACGTTCGAGAGAATGATCGCCAGACCTGGCCCTGCTCCGCTCCCGTTTTTCAGATCAAGGGTGCGAAGCAGGGCTCTCGCTTTCGGACTATGTCTTTGGGGGGCTCGGCCTCGACCGGCTCGACCGTCATGTCCGGGCCGCTCACGCCGTTCTCGCCAGGCTTGGCGCTCTCGCGCTTCTCCGGCCGCGGTATCTGCTAAAGTTGAGAAAGATTCGGCCTGAGCTTTCGTTCGAATGATCAACTCGGACGAAACCAGAGACTTGTCTCCCTCTGACCTCATGAAGAACAAAAAATCCGCACTGAAGAATCTCTTCCGCAGCCATACTGTCGCAGCAATTTTCTGTCGTGTGCTGCTATTGGGCGTTTTGCCGCTCTGGGCCGGTCCCTCGCCGATTCGGGCTGTGGGCGTGCCTCAGACTGCTTCTCAACCCGGAGGCTTCGATGGTCCCGCCGAACTGCCCAGGGTCTACGTCGCCAGCTCTCTGAAGGCGACCCCAGCTCCCGGCAAGACTCTGACCGTACACGCCGGTCAGGATCCTTCCCCAGCTATTTCCGAGGCGTCATGTGGAGACACGATACAACTGGAAGCGGGCGCGACCTTCGGGCCTCTGGTTTTGCCGGAAAAGAAATGCGACGACTCGCACTGGATCATACTCCGCACCAGCGCCCCTGACTCCAAGCTGCCGGCCGAGGGCACACGGCTCACTCCGTGCTATGCCGGGGTCTCCACCCTTCCAGGCCGGCCTGCTTTGCAATGTCGCGCGACCGAGAACGTGCTCGCCAAAATCGAGTTCAACGGCAAGGGAGGTAACGGCCCTATCGTTCTGGCTCCGGGCGCAAATCACTATCGCCTGATCGGTCTCGAGGTCACGCGCGCTCAATCCACAGCTGTGGTTTACAACTTGATCGGCCCCAAGCAAGGGCCTGCCGACCACATCGTCCTCGATCGCATGTGGATCCATGGAACCGCTCAGAACGAGACGGTGCGTGGCGTCATGCTCAGCCATCTACGATACGTGGCTGTCGTCGACTCCTATTTCTCCGACCTGCATTGCGTAGCGAAAACGGGAGCCTGCGGGGATTCCCAAGCCGTTGCAGGAGGGCTGGGCGACGACCCTATGGGGCCGTTCAAGATCGAAGATAATTTCCTTGAGGCAGCCGGCGAGGTCATTCTGCTGGGAGGTGGCGAGGCCACCGCTACGCCCAGTGATATCGAAATTCGCCGCAATCATATGTTTAAGCCGCTGACCTGGCTGAAAGGACAGCCTGGATTCGTGGGTGGCGTCGACGGAAATCCCTTTATCGTAAAGAATCTGTTTGAACTCAAGAACGCGCAGCGCGTTTTATTCGAAGACAACGTCCTGGAGAATACTTGGGCCGGATTCACCCAGACCGGATTCGCCGTTTTGCTGACGCCCAAGAACCAGGCCGGCAGAAACGGCAGCGTTTGCCCCGCTTGCCAGGTGACTGACGTTACGATTCGGAAATGCCGCATCAGCCACGTTGGCAGCGGCTTCCAAATCGGCAATGGAGTCTCTGACACGGGCGGAGCGCCCAAGGATGGCGGCCGTTACAGCATTCACGACGTCGTGGTGGAAGACATACATCCAGAGCTCTTCGGTGGATTCGGCGCCTTTGCCCAGATCTCAATGACTGTCGGCGTATCCGAATCACCGCGCCTCCATGACGTCGCGATCGACCACGTGACTGCCTTTGCCCCGCGCGCCTTGTTCATCATCGGAGGTCCGCCGGTCGACCCCCGGATGTCCGGCCTGTCCATCACCAACAACATTTTCACCGTGGGCAACAGGCGCATAACCACGACCGGTGGTGGCGTCGCAAAGGACTGCGCTGCGATGCCAGACGCCAAGCCGCCCGAGGCTGTGTTCCACGAGTGTTTCTCCTCCTACAGTTTTCACAACAACCTGATTATCGACGGAGGCGGAGGCTGGCCGAAGGAAAATAAGACTCCGAAGAACATCGCGGAGGTTGGCTTCTCCAACTTTAAAGACGGCAACGCAGGAGACTACCGTCTATCGCCGGCCAGCAAGTTCAAGCGCGCGGCAGCCGACCAGAAAGACCCCGGCGCGGATCTCGACGCCATCGATCAGGCCACCATGGGAGTTCAATAACCGGAACCGGCCGGCCGCTATGATGCCTCCGCTATGATGAGGATCGACGCGCGACCGACCATATCTGACCGACCATGAGAGTACTTCAGCTAGGGCCCTACCCGCCGCCGCACGGTGGAGTGCAAACCAATCTGGTCGCCATCCGGTCTTTCCTGCGCAGCCGCGGTGTATCCTGCGCGGTCATCAACGTGACGCGTCATCGGCGCCCCGACGCCGACGAAGTCTACTACCCGAAAGGGCCGGCCCAACTCCTCTCACTGCTGGCGCGATTGAAATATGACGTCGTCCACCAGCACTTCGGCGGCATGCTCACCCACCGCATCCTCGCCTTGAGCCTGGCCTGCACCTCGCGCCCCGGCACAAAATCGGTCATGACATTCCATTCCGGCGGATATCCCTCCACGCCGGAAGGACAAGCGCTCCAGCCAAATTCCTTCGCCGGTTTCGTGTTGCGCCGCTTTGATGGTCTGATTGCCGTGAATGCCGAGATCATGCAGTTCTTCGAGAAGATGCGCATCTTGCCGCATCGCGCCCGGCTGATCTCGCCTTACTCTTCGTTGATCGAGCAACCGACGGGTTCCCTTCCCGAGCCGCTCGCTGCCTTTTTTGCGGCGCACGATCCCATCCTGATTTCTGCGGGCCAACTCGAGCCCGAGTACGATCTCCCACTCCAAATCGAAGCCATCTCACACGTTCGCGAGAAATTTCCTGATGCCGGCCTGGTGATGCTCGGATCCGGAAGCCTCCACGATGAGCTGCGCGCCAAAATTCAAGCGCAGCCTTGCGCGGAACACATCCTGATGCCCGGCGATGTCGCCCACGCGGCCACCATGCAGGCCATGTCCCGTGCGCGCATTCTGCTGCGCACAACCCTCTACGACGGCGATGCCATTTCCGTCCGCGAGGCTCTGCAACTGGGCACCGCCGTAATCGCCACCAACAATGCGATGCGCCCCGAGGGCGTGATTCTTATCCCGAAACAAGATTTGTCCGCTCTGCTGCACGCCATCGAGCGACAGCTCATAAAAGCGCCAGGTCCACGGCAGGTTTCGCAAGGCGACGAAAGCAACCTGCAGGCGGTTTTCGATTTTTATCAGGAATTGCTTGCGGGAAAGAAAACCTAGAACAGCCGAGCGCACAGCGAACTCTAACGCTTCAGCTTAAACTCTCAAACCCACGACAGATCGCGAGTCACCAGCAACTTGCCCAGCGGCGTCTTCGCCTTCAGATATAGCTTTGCGTCGAAGTATGCCTGGTATGCGGAGCGCATCATCCGCAGATCGGCACTTCCCCGGTCGCGATCTTTTCTATCGCCACCTTTCGACCCCAGCGCGTATCCATTTTCTTCCAGCGTCCGGCCGACGAGCCCTTCAAACATCGCGAGTTCCCCGGCCGAGTAGCCGTTCTGCCAGCGCCCGACAGGATTAAAGCTTTCCTCCGATTCGCTCGCGAACGACGTGTTCGGGGCACTGACCGAACCAATTCCCACCCGCTGAATCTGATCGTAGTCCAAATCTTGTTCGATGAACTGGCCAAGCCTCGCCAGCGTTTCTCGCGGCTGGCTGATCAGTTCCTCGAAATGCACTTCGGTGTAATCATCGCCTAAGTCGCGCCCGTCACGGCGCCCCTTGTTGACCATCCATTCCCAATAAAGCCCCGCTGCCATCTTCGACGGCTTGCGATCCCACGGCAGGCGGCGTATGTAGCCCAACTTGTCCGTCGACAGCGCCACATCCCGTCCATCGCGAATAATGTGGATGATCAGCGCATCCGGAATCGTCTCCTTGATCCGTCGCAGGTAGAGGATGTGCTCCGGCGTGGTATCGGCCCATCGGCCGACCCCTTGCTTCACCGACATTTCCGACATCACGATCCGTAGAAAGTCGCCGCCGTTGCGGCACTCGCTCATCACTTTCGCCGTGATCTCCTGCTTGTCGAGACCCGACATGGTGAAGAGGCGGCTCTCGCACCACGCCTCCAGTAGTCGACGCTTGTTGCGCGCGACTGACAGGTCTCCAAATCGAGGCTCCAGCAGGTTGAATCACGCTGGACTCAGTCCGGTACACGGCAAAATTCCCGGCCGACAGCAGCATGTGGTAAAGCAGCGTGGTCCCCGACCGAACGCAGCCCAACACGAACACTGGCGCCCGGCCGCGCGCACTGGCTTGCGCGGGACGAGTCGACACCACCGGCATGCTCTGCGTCATCGGCATCGTTTCGCAGCCCGTGGACAACGATTCTTTCTGTCCCGGCTCAGGGCTGACCGGTTCAAGACTGCACCTGCACCGCGTCGGCCGGACGCGCCAGCGGAACTGCTTCGCTGGAGAATATCTCAGGCGCTCTGCGCTCAACGCCCCAGCTGGATCTGGCCTCCATAAAATTTCTATGCCAAAGCTCCAGCACCAGCATGCGCCACAACATTCCCGATCGATTGCGGCGTCCACGCACATGTTCGTCGATCAGCGCCCGCACCGCCTCGGGCTTGAAGTATCCCCGCTGAGCGTACGAGGCTCCAGCAAAATGCCCCAGAACTTGGTTTTCATTTCGTTCCGCATCCACTCCACCAGCGGCAACTGAAATCCCTGTTTCTTTCGGTGCAGCAGCGCGGACGGAATCCCCAGCCGCTCGGCCAGCTTCTTCAGAATATGTTTACGGACGCCATTGCGAAATTTCAATTCCACCGGCAGAGAAGTCACCCACTCCAAAAATTCATGGTCGAGCATGGGCACGCGCACTTCGAGCGAAGTCGCCATACTCATGCGATCGACCTTGGTCAGAATGTCGGAATTCAGATACGTCTTGGTGTCGAGATACAACAGCCGGCTCAACCGGTCCCGCGCGGGCGCCTCATCATAAATGCGCTGCCATTCCAGCAACGGATCGGGAAGCCGCCGCCGCACTCTGCAAAAACTCCGGTGTAAACAAGTCGCGCTCGCGATGCAGTGCCGGCAAAAATGAAATTCCATCCAGATACCGATCGCGATCATTCAACGACGCATTCCACGCCAGATTCTTCCCGTACATTCCAGCCGGAATCAGGCCATGAATTCGATCGCGGTAGATCGGCCCCAGCCAGCGCTGCAACGGATCGAACTTCGGCCGCTCCATCGCCACCAGATAACGGTCATACCCGGCGAACAACTCATCGCCGCCGTCGCCGGAGAGCGCCACCGTGACTTGCCGTCTCGCCATGCGGCAGACGTAATAGGTCGGGAGCATGGAGGAATCTCCAAACGGCTCCTCCATCATTCCCGAAAGGTAGCTCAACGTTTCTTCGAGGTCCGGCTCGAGGATCAGTCTCGTGATGCTCGGTGCCGAAGCGCTCCGCGACCATGCGCGCGTATTCAGATTCGTTGAATTGCTCTGCCCGAAATCCAATAGAAAAAGTCTTGACCGGTTTCGCGCTGGTGCGCGCCATCAACGCCACGATGATCGAAGAATCCACGCCTCCGCTCAGCAGCGCCCCCAGCGGCACATCGCTGATCAGCCGGATGCGCACGGCCTCTTCCAGCCGCCGCTCCAGTTCCACCAGGCATTCTTCCTCGCTGATCCGCGGATGCGTGCCATACTCAGGCACGTCCCAGTACTGCCGAATCTTGATTTCGCCGTCGTGGAATTCCATCAAATGCCCAGCGGGCAATTTATGGATGCGCTGGAACGCGCTGTGCGAGTCGGGAATGTAGCCGAAATAGAAATACTGCAGCAGACCTTCGTGATCGACCTCGGCCAGTTCGGGATGCAGCGCAAGAATCGTCTTGATCTCGGACCCAAACAGCAGCCGACCCTGGTGCAACGCGTAGTGCAGCGGTTTCTTGCCCAGGCGGTCGCGCGCCAGCAGCAGGGAGTGCTTTTTCTCGTCGTACAAGGCAATCGCGAACATCCCGCGCAGCTTCTTAACGCAATCCGCTCCCATCTCTTCGTAGAGATGAACAATTACCTCGGTATCGCTGTGGGTATAAAACTGGTGGCCGCGGCCTTCGAGTTCGCGTCGCAGTTCGGGAAAGTTATAAATCTCCCCGTTAAACACAACCCAGACGCTGCGGTCTTCGTTATGAATGGGCTGCTTTCCGCCGGCCAGGTCGATAATGCTGAGCCGCCGCATCCCCAGGCCCACGGGCCCGCGCGCGTAAATCCCTTCATCGTCAGGCCCGCGGTGAACGATGGTCTGACACATCCGATGCACATCGGCTGCGTCAATCGCATCTCCCGGCTTCCCGACGACCCCAGCGATTCCGCACACGGCCTGATCTCCTTTTCAGCGTTCAGAGTTGACGGCGGCCGACAACGGCTTGTGCCCCTGCACCGCAATCGGTTGTTCAATCACTCGCAGATCGTCCAATCCACAACTCTCAAACCACCGAAACACTTCCTCATACGTGTGCTTCGATTGATACCACGGCGAATACCAGTCAAACGTATCGAGAATTCTCCAGGTGCGATTGGGATGAAACGCCATCGGGATCGCATACGCCAGCGCCCCGCTGGCCGGCCTTCCGATCAACGGAATCTTCCGCAACACCTGATGAATCCCGTAAAGCGGCACCACGCCATAGCAAAGCCGATGCAGCAAACGCGGCGACATGCGACGCGTAACTTTGCGGTACACGTCGCTCATCTTGTACCACTTGTTGTATCCGCTGTAGAGCCAGATGGCGATGCGCCCGCCCGGTTTCAGCAGGCCCGGCAGCATCTTAAACGCTCGCTCGCAGTCCGGCGTGTGATGCAGCACTCCAATGCTGTAAATGAAATCAAAACTTTCCGGAGCAAACGGCAGATGGAAAACGTCCGCCTGGAATATGGTCGCCTCGCGGCCGGCCATGTTCCGCGCCGCGACTTCCGCCGCCAGGCTCAAATCAACGCCAAGCACGTGCGCTCCCCAGCGCGTGGCTACATCCGCGAAACGCCCCATCCCGCAGCCTACGTCGAGCACCAGTTTGCCCGCCAGATCCTCAGGACGGAACCCAGTGCGCCGCCGGAACGCCCGTTCCGAGCGCTTGCTCTCTTCGTTATCCAACTGCGTGCGGGCGTGGACATGCCACTGAAATCCGAAACTGCCGACATACTGCTGCGTGTCCACGAAACGAGCCACTCCGTCCACGACGGGATATTTTCGGCCACAGCCGGCACACGTCAACTCGCTACCCCGGTCTTCGAGTTGGCCGCGACAGGATATACACCGAAGCACCGACAAAACTCGGTCAGCGACTCCAGACTGGTTGTGTTCTACGGAAACGGTCATATTTTGTTCTGGTTAAGCTGGATTTCTTGCTGTCCTTCGCCTGCTTTGGCAGCGATTGGCTGACAATCCGGACCATGGCGCAGGTGTACCCGACCATGAAGTACGGGTAAAGGTTGTACTCGGTGGAGGCGAAACACGCACCCGCCAGATATGCCGCCAAGCCCGCCCACAGGGCTTGCGTGAAAAGCTTCACTTCCGGATCGTCCTCGTAGAGCTTCGACTTACGGATTAGCCCAACATTCCGGAATGCCGCAAAGATCGACATGAGAAACAATACCAGAGCAGGAATCCCGGCCTCGGCGGCTAATTCGGTGTAGCTGTTGTGAGCCACGACCCAGCCCTTGTCGACCAGCACGAAACAACCCGGGCCCACTCCAAAAATCGGATGATTCAAGGCCAGCATGATGCTTTTCTTCAACAGAGCCTTGCGCGCATCGAGCGAACCCTTATCGCCCGATCCTTCGATATTTCCCATGACAATGCTCGCGACGCGCGCCCGGTAGTGCGAAGTCGACAGAGCCGCGCACATTCCCAAAATCATGGTAATGGCGGTCACGATCACCAGAGAACGGCGCTTGCCTTTGATTCCGTATTCCCAGACGCACACGATGATTACAATCATGAACGCCAGCAATCCGCTGCGTGAATAGGTCAGAACAAGCCCCAGGCTCATGACAGCCAGCGCCACCGCCCATATCACCTTCCAAACGCCGCGCGCACTCAGCATGAACGCCAGCCCCAGGGGGAAACTGATGGCAATGTTGATTGCCAGGTCGTTGGGGTTTTCCAGAATGCTTTTCTGGATGCCTTGCAGGCGGCCATCCTTGTTGTAGTGTCGCAAGGCGATGGAAAAAAACGTCACCAGCGCCACTGCGCTCACTTGGATCCAGATCAGCCTCCGCAGTTCTCGCACCGTGACCACAGACATGCTGATCAGCATGGCTGCTATCACGCCTTTGGCAAACTTCTCGTAGACGGTGTGAAACGCTCCGCCCATCCACATGGCAAACGGAATGCACAGCGTCATTTGCAGCAGAAGCAGCCACAGAATCTTGACTGCGCCCGGCATCTTCACTTTGCCGCTCGACATTCCTACGATGAGCGCGACCAATGCGAGCAGTGCCGCGACCCTGGCCATCGGAATGCCCACCAGGAACGACAGGTAATCCTCGGGCCGGTAATAGTAAAGGAACGAGAACACCACCAAGGCGTTAAAGACGAATGGACTCCGATCAGCGGGAACCAGGGACTTGGCCCGCGATGCCCAAGCCGCCGCTCGCGTCTGACCTCTCTCTGATGTAGTTTGCAATGTCATCTTCAAGCATCGGCCTCTCTCGCCGTACCTTTCACCATCCGCCTGCGACTGTTGTGCAACTGCGGTCCAGTTCTCTCATGGTTGCAGCGCGCTGAACCGGTCCAGAGGAACCACGATGTCATTACTCAAGGTCAGCATTTTAATCCGCAGAAATTTCTCCGTGGGCGGAGCCCATTTCAGATTCCGGAAAACCTCTACCTTCATGTTATGCGCCGGCAAATCCGTCCCCTCAATCGGAAACACTCCCAGGGGCTGAAAGTCAGAAGTAGCCACCATTTCGCGCAACATTTTCTGCGACTCAAAACGCAGCGGCTCGCCCTCGGTCACCACCACAAAGCGAATCCCATAGCGCGCCAGCAGATCCTTGATGTCCTGCTCGCTGTGAACCAACTCAACCGAGCCGCCGCTCTTCTTGATTCTGTCCGCATACAGAGACTTGCGCAGCACCATGAAGTGCCGCCCTGCATCCTGCGCACGAACAAAGAAAATAAAATCGCCAGGAAGATAGCCGTCGTAAAGAACAATGCCCGCCTTCTCATCGACGACTCGTTGCGAGGCGCTTGCGTAACCCGAAACATAGGGCCTCTCAAACGCCCAGGCACTGACCAGCACGCCACCCAGCACACACAGCGCCGCAACGACCGCGACCACGCGCATCGCCGGATTGCGGAAGAAACAGGTCAGGCACCCGGCTGCGAAGTAAAGGAATGGCGGTATCCAATAAATCGCATACCGAGCCTCTTTATGGCCAATGAACGTAAAGGTCAAATAGCAGGCAACAATCCAGCTCAGCATCAGCAGCAGCGTCTGCGAGCGGTCCCACCAACGGCTGGTCGCGATACCCACGATGCTCAGCCCCAGAAGAATCCAACCTAAATGGCCGGGCAAGGCCTGCCAGTAATACAAGAATTCATGCACCCGCGAGCCCGACTGCGGCGCCTGCCCAAGGTCCATCGCGATGGTCTTCCAATGCATGAGATAGACCACGGTGTAGAAGGGAGCGATCAGCACGCCAGTTAAGGCGGCGGCCCCAAGGACTTCAGACTTGAGAAAAAATCGCCATCCCTTGAGTGTCAATCCGGAAAGAAAACAAAACGGCACAAGGTAGATCGCATTCTGCTTCGTCAGCAACGCGGCGGCGGCCAGCAACGCAAAGAGATACAGGTCCAGTCTCTTCGCGCGCAGCAGGTAGCGAGTCCAAAACAGCGTGGCCGCCAGGCACAAGGCCAGCACCGGAATCTCCAGCATCACAGTTTCTTCGAAGAGCAGGACGGAAGGCAGCGCCCCCAGCAGAGCCGTGGCCAGTGCAGCCGTCCAGTCATTTTGCAGCTCCCGCACCAGCAGGAACCAGCACGTGAGCGCCAACAACGCAAAGAACAGGATCGCCAGCCGCGCCGCTACCACGCTCGGCCCCAGAATCAGGAAAAACAATCCCTCCGCCACATAGAACAGCGGCGGCCAATGCAGCACTCCCGAGAGCGCCGGATACTGCGCGTAGTATTCATACGTATATTGCTTCGGATGACTCAGGGGATGATCACGAATCAGATCCGCCACAAACAGACCCGTAACGGCATGCTGCGTTTCATCGACGTTGTAACTGAATTCGCCAACCCGGATGCGCCGCACGATGAGCACAGACGCCAACACCAGCACGAGCACAAGCAGAACCGTAGTACGGCGCGTCCACGCGCGATCGGGACGGCTCAACGCAACCTCCGACGGAGTTTGCACGATCGTCGTCGCCGTCATGGTCTCCATGCTGCCTTCCGCCCAGTCACAAAGTTTGCAAACGCCACTACGGCCGCTGTGTTCAGCAATACAAAGGTAAAAGCCGCATCGGCCACGCGGCGGATCGGCCCCCCCGCCAGGTGCGCCGCCGCCAGGCCACTCAGCAGATAAAACGCGAGCTGCAACGCAAACGCGACGCGATATAAGGGACGCAACAGAAATGCCGATGCAACCAGCATCCCCACCAGCGCAAACGGAGAAATCAATCGCATCAGCTTGTGGCTCACAAATTCAAACCGCGCCGGATTTTCACCAGTCAGCAGCCACGGTGCTAGCTGCACCAGCTGATAGTTCCCGTTCAGTGTCCTCACCTTACGCGTGAATTCCCGGTTTCGCCCCATATCCGCCAAATCCCAGGCGCGCGCGCGCGCATCGAACAAAACCCTGTGTCCGCCGCGCAATACGCTCATGGGAATGAACACATCATCCAGGATCGTGTCCTCAGGCACCGTCGGCAGCAACTCCCGTCGAGCCGCATACAGCGCTCCGGTAACGCCGATCACCGATCCCGACTTCGCTTCCCACTCCCGCACTCGCTTCTCTATGCGCCAGTAAAGACCCAGGCCGCAATTCGTTTCTCCCGCTGCCGGATCTCCCAGCATCAGTTCTCCACTCACCGCGCCGACGGCCGGGTCAGCAAAATTTTCGAGCAGCAAACGGGCCGCACCACGCTCAATACTCTGGCGCACATCGGTGAAAACCACGATCTCCCCCCGCGCCGCGCCAATTCCCATGTTCAATCCCGCAGCCTTCCCCCGCGCCCGCTGGTTGTAGACCACCTGCACTCGCGGGTCGCGCATTTGCTCGGCAAGAATCGCATCCGTTCGGTCGGTTGAACCATCGGACACGACTACAATCTGCAGTCTGTCCGCCGGATAATCCAGCTCCAGCAGATTGCGAATCTTCCGCGCAACGGTCGCTTCCTCGTTGCGAACCACCATTACCACCGACAGCGGCGGCTCACAGATTCCCCGCAGCACCGGCCACGGATGCAACCATCCCCGCAGCCACAACCACAACGGGTAGCCCGCATAGGTGTAGAACACCACCAGGGCCGACGCCCAGAACACCCAGATCATTTCGCGCCCCGGCCCAGCAGCACAATCTTCACAGTTTGGAAGACGATCCAGAAATCCAGTCCCACCGAAGCATTCTTGATGTAGAACAAATCGTATTGCAGCTTTTCGCGCGCGTCCTCGACCGTGTTGCCGTATCTGTATTGCACTTGCGCCCAGCCCGTAATTCCCGGCCGCACCATGTGGCGCACATCGTAGTAGCGAATTTCCTCTTTCAGCCGCTCGACGAACTCTGGCCGCTCCGGACGTGGCCCCACAAAATGCATGTCACCCTTCAGCACGCACCACAACTGGGGAATCTCATCCAGACGGGATGAACGCAGGAACTTGCCCACGCGCGTGATCCTGGGGTCATCGTCCGTGGCCCAGGTCGCGCCAGTATCGGCCTCCGCGTTCTGAATCATGGTGCGGAATTTATAGCAGAGAAAGATTTCGCCCCCACGGCCCACGCGTTTCTGCTTATAAAACGCGGGTCCCGGTGAACTCAGCTTCACTGCTAACCAAACGAGAGGAATCAGCGGCAAGGACAAGATCAGTCCGGCGAACGCTACTGAGAAATTCACCAACCTGCGCACCAGCCGGAAGAAGGGGCTAAACCGGAATCCCTCGGCGAAAATCAGCCAACTGGGATACAGGTGTTCGACCTCTATTTTCCCCGACATCTTCTCCAGCCAGTTGGTCGCGTCTTCTACCTTCACGCCTTGCAGGCGCAGACGAAGCAATTCCCTTACTGGGAGCATCCCGCGCCGGTCCGGCATCGCCACGATCACGCGATGCACTCCGTTCTCCCGTGCCAGACCCAGCAAGTGATTAGCTACGGCCTCGCGCGTCAGTTCGGCTTCGATCGTGGCAGGCAGTGGTAATTCCTCTGCTTCTGCCTGCTCTTGCATGATCGCTACCTTGGCCAGCAGGTCGGGCGACTGTACGCCAGCAATCGATCCCCAGTCAGCTTTGCGTGGCAGCCGGCCATCCATCCCAGCCGATTCCTTCGAAGCTTCGCTTGCGCTGGCGATTTGCCCAGTCCACCCCACCACTTCGATTCCGACTCTCCCGCTTTGCTGCAGCCCGTCCAGCAGACGCTGAGCCCGCTCTCCCGTGCCCAGCACATAAATCCGCTCGCGGAAATAGCGCTGCCGAACCAGCCAGGAATAGGTGGCGCGCCACGCGAACAGCGCAAAGGTCAGAATGATCAAACCCGCCAGCGCCGAGTCGCGAGGCAGAAAATTGTGACCCGGCAGAAAATATCGGTAGAGATAACCCACGGCAGCCAGAGACAGCGCCACCACGGCCAGCACCATCAACAGACGGGATACCTGATCCCATCTGGTCCCCAGAGTGGACGAATCGTACAGGTCCAGCCCGTGAGAGATCAGCAGCACAATCCCCGTCACGGCCAGAATCTTGAGGAACTCGCCCTCAATGAACAATCCGTTGCTGAGGCGCAGCAGCCAGTAGTCCTGGCCGCTCACAATGGTTCCCAATACAAACGAAGTCCACACGATCAAGGTTTCGACCGCCAGCAATACCAGCGTTCGTACCGGGAATAAGACTCTGAAGAGCCGGATCACTTTCCCCCCCTAGGCCTTGGTCGTGGTCGTCTTCTTCTCGTACGCCTCGTAGTAGTAGCGGGCGTATGGTGCCGCATCCTGGTTGGTGCCGTTGAGCACAACTCCCACCAGAGCCTGCTCGGGAAATTCTTCACGAGCCTTGCGGGCCGCGTCCGATGGTGTCGAATTCGAGCGCACCACCATCAGCACTCCGTCGCAGGCTGTGGCCAGCACACTGGCGTCGGACACCGGAATGGCCGGCGGCGAATCGATGATGATCCAGTCAAACAGCGATTCCACCCGCTGCACCAGCATTTTCAGCCGCCCGTTGCCCACCAGCTCCGCCGGATCTTCGATGCCATCGCCGCTCGGAATGAAAAACAAATTCTCCATCGGGCCCTGTTGCATGATGGAAACTCGTCGTTCTTTCCCAGTAGATATTCGCGAGACCCGGGCCCTTGGGGCGCGCCCAGCATCTGTGCAGGCGCGGACCGCGCAAGTCGGCGTCGATCAGCAAGCACGCGTCGTCCGTGCTGCCGCACCATCACCTGCGCCAGGTTCGCCGACGTGAATGACTTGCCTTCCTTGGGCAGAGCGCTGGTTACCAGCAGCTTCTTGAGCGTCATCTTCTCGCGCATCTGATAGAGACGCGACCGCAGCGTGCGAAATTCCTCGGTGCCGCGCGCGCTGTCGTCGCCGTTCATGAACAGCATGGTTTCCATGTCGGGTTTCCACTGCATCTGCGGGCACCGGGCCAGCAGCGTCTCCACGCTGAACGGGCTGGCAATGCCGCCATCCCGTCCGACCCGCTCCCGGGATTCGCACTCGGTAAATACCGGCGGATCCGCCAGCGGCGCCGAGGCGGAGCTAGGCTGCACCGCGCCCCCCTGGGTCGCGGCCCGTTCCTGCTCGGCTTTCTTTAGCGCTTCATGAATTCGGCTCATAGTTTCCTTTCGTCGGGGAGGTCTTTTTCTTCCTGGCGTAAGCGGTCGGCCAGCGAGGCCAGCGACCGCAACGCGTCCACTAGATCGAACTTGTCGTTTCCCGGGCTCGCTACCGGCGCAGGCGCTGTCATTGCGCCCGCCGCAGTGCTGTCACCCAGATCGAAATCCCGCGCCACGCCGTCCACGACCCCTGGCCCAATAATCTTCTGCTGGTCGACGAACGCACTGACCAGACAGTGCTCGCAGAGAAGGTTAATCACACGGGGAATTCCAGAAGCGTAACGGTGGATTGAAACCACCGCCTCGGGTTCAAAAATCTGCTGCCCGTTAGAGCCCGCGATGCGCAACCGCTGCTGCACATACGCTTTGGTCTCGTCGAGAGTTAAGGCATGCGTCTTCGCCCGCAACGTTAGCCGCTGCCGCAACTGGCGCAACTGCGGCTGCTTCAACTTCTGTTCCAGTTCCGGCTGGCCGACCAGTACGATCTGCAGCAGCTTCTCCGTAAATGTTTCCAGGTTGGTCAGCATGCGGATCTCTTCCAGCACTTCGTCGGAGAGGTTCTGCGCCTCATCGACAATCAGCACCGCCGTCTCCCCGGCCCGGTAACGATCAAGCAGCCAGTTGTAGAGCCGCAGCAAAACCTGGCTCTTGGCTTTCGAATCGCAGGGAATGCCGAAATCCGCCATCATGTAATCCAGAAACTGCGGCGTATTCAGGCGCGAGTTGAAGATAAACGCCGTCGCCACCTGCTGCAGCCGCAGCCACTCCAGCAGCTTGTTGATCAGCGTCGTCTTGCCCGTGCCCACTTCGCCCGTCAGCAGCACAAAGCCTTTGCGGCTCTGGATTCCGTAGGTCAGACACGCCAGCGCCTCCTCGGTGTGCCGCGTCAGAAACAGATAACGCGGGTCCGGATTCACGTTGAACGGGTTTGCCCGTAGTCCGTAAAACTCTTTGTACATAATCGTCCCTTGAGCCCGCTTCGCTTAAACTCCGACTCTTTCCTTGTGTTCGTCCGGACTCTTGTTCCGATTCCAGAAACTGAATTTGCCGTTCTTCTCGTCTTCGTGCCACCGCGCCCACCCAGGGCACGGCAACCAGCATGGGCAACTCCAGCGCTGCTTCCGCGTCGGCTTCGGTGCGAATCGAGTTGTCTCGCAGTTCCAGCCACAACGCCAGCCCGCATCCCAATCGCCAGACCAGCGGCCAGCCCGCCGGCGGCAAACAACAGGCGGTTCGGGAAGTCTGCGCGTGTCGGGCAGACTAGCCGGGTTCAGGGCAAACATGCGCTCGCCCTCGGACTGGTTGTTCATGTTGACCGTCAGATCGGCCGAACTCTTTTTCCCCAGCAGGTCCTGGTAATTCTTCTGGGCGTTTTCATAGTCGCGCGTCAATCCCTTGTATTCTTCTTCGACGGTCGGACTGAGCGCGACCTTCCCCTGGTAGCCTGCGATTTCCTGCTCCAGTCTCTTCTGGTCGCGGGTAGCTGCCGCAATCAGATCTGAGTACTGGTGAACCTGCAGCCGGAACTGCCGAATCTCGGCCGGCTCCATGGCCGAAGCTGCTTGCGTGCTCGAGTCGCCGGCATTGGACGTGGCCTTGTTAATCTCGGCCAGTTTCTTTTTTACTTCCGCGATGTCGGCTTTCGTCTTGATCACATCCGGATGGTCTTCGGTATAGCGCGCCTGCAATCCCAGCAGCTGGGTCTGCAACTCCGACAATTGTTTTTCCAGGGTCTGGGGATTCGTGGAGGACTGCGACGAGTTCCACGCCGCCAGTTGCTGCGACAGTATCGACTCGGTGTAGGCCTTATCCTGCTGCGCCCGGTTCAGGGTTTGCGTGTTCGCTTCCAGCTGCGAATTCAGCCCCATCAGGATTTTCAGGTTGTTCTCTTCGTCGCCCGGAAGCTGCCCCACGTACTGCTTCTTAAACGCCGCCAGCTTGGAATCCAGGTCATCCAGATTGCGTTTGGCGTCTTCCAGACCCCGGCTCAACACGTCGCTGGTGCCCTTGGCCATCGCCTGTTCCGACTTCAGGTTCTCGTCCACCAGAATGGTGGTGAGCTCGTTGCAGATCTGCTGGGCTTCGCGAGGAGTCTTTCCGGTGTAGTCCAGAATGAATCCCGGCACCGGACTGGTGCCCGGCTTGGCCGGTTTCGCCGTGGCGGAGCCGATCGCCGACAGGTCCGTCACTACCGGCTCGACCTTCACCTTCGTGCGAATATCGTCCATGATCGCGCCCACTTCCTGTGGGTTCTTGGCCGGGTAAAGCTTTTCCACCATAGGCCGAAGATGGCTCTCACTCAGCATCTCTTGCCCCAACGTGGCCACGCGCGCGGTCAGATCCTCGGTCACGACCGGCTCCACCATCTTCTCCGGCACTTTCTGGCTTTCCACCAGGATCGTCGCCTGCGAGGTGTACTTGGGTGTGAAGGTGTAGGAAACCATGTATCCCACCAGCGGCGCGAACAGCGCCGGAACTATGATCACTTTCAACCGCCGGCGCAGCATCGAAAGATAATCGTCCATCGTTAATTCGCGATTCGTTATCATGCTCGTTTTCCTTTTCCTTCTGGCCCAATTTTCTTCTCCCCGCCATTTTCCCAGGCGAGGATTTTCGAGCCTCTGAAATCAATCCAGCCGCATCGGCCGGGGGGTCCAATCCAATCCAAACGTCGCCACACTCCGGTTCCCAATGCGGCTGCAGGTATTGCCGGAGAGACAGTATGAATGGTCAAACGACAGCTCGTTAAACTGGTAGCTCACATAACCATGGAAGTCTCGTCCAAACGACCGGTGCAGCCCCGCTCCGATGTAACCGAAGCTGTAGGTGTTGGCATCGTTGGCCGGACAAGTGTTCTGTTGGTTCGTTGGGTTGCTGCAAGCGCTCAGTTGTTCGTCCGACAGCGGCTGTACCCTGCTGTTGTGGGAGTATCCGATGTCGCCAAACGTACTCCACACCCGCGTCAGCCGGCGGGTGGCATTCAGGTGCACAACGTCGGTCTGCGCTCCCGCGAACAGACCTGAGCCGCTGGTCGTGAATCGCTTGTAGGTCAAGTCCAGACTGGTTCTGCCCAACAGGTAGCGCAGACGAGCTTGCGCCGCCACCCCTATCCGCGTGTTCTTGACGGTCGTGGGGATCAACGTATCCCCCGCCAGCGTACAAAACAGCGGCGGAACCGTGGAGTCACTGCACACCGCGCTTTGGGTATCGATAAAAGTGACCTGCGGTCCTGCTCCCAGAAGCAAATCCATTCGCCCCGAAATCCGGTGGCCGTAGAGTCCCTGGACAACTTGGGAATGAAAGGCGGTTCCCACGACCGAAAAATCGAATGCCTGATATCCGTACACCAGCGCGATCTGGGTATGCGAGGTGAGAATGCGGTTGTATCCTGCCTGCGCGGAAGTCTGCGAACTGCCGATAAAGGAAGCGCCGTCGAAGGCGGTGCCGTAAAAATGGGTGAAGGCGTATCCTCCGGCCACCGTGATTGCTGACTTCGGCGTGAGATTTTCTTCGATTTCGCCGATGCTCACATTCAGAACGCGGGGAGCCAGTCCCAGGGTTCCTAGAGACGCCCCACTGGAAAAAGAGTTGAAGGAAGTGCTGCCCAGCGACTCGATCCCCTGCGACCCTAGAGAGCCATAAGAACCGCCGAAGTTGCCTTCGGGCAGGTAGCTGAAACTGTCGCGCACCGAGAATTGACCGCGCTTCCAGGTAACCTTCTGCTCGATATCCATTTGCTGCAGCGACTTCAGGCCGAGACCCTTTGCGCTGTAGTAACCCACGCCGCCGACATAATCGAGTGCCAGGTCATAGTGGCTCCACAAGCGGTGCAAGGTTAAACTTCCCAGCGCCCGGCTGACCGACTTGACCGCCTGGCCGCTCCCCACTGTGTTGCCCGCGTTCGTATCCGCTGACTCGCTGATGGTCGCGCCCGGTTGCAGGTAACTCAACGGCGTCGTATGCGGCTCAAGCGATGGCAAGTCCAACCCTGAAAGCGGCGGATTCTCGCTGATCGGTGCCGGCGCGTTCTCTTGCCCATAGGCCGGCACCGGCTGCTGCTGGCCGTTCTGCGGGACCTCAGTGGTGGATGGCTCGGTGGCGGGCGGCGTGGAACTGGAATTATCCTGCGCCCACGCTCCACTCAGCGCGCATACCATCATGCCCAGCATTCCGATGCTGTGAAGTTTCGTCATCGCGTTCCTTACGGGACCACCACTGTGTCGCCCGGTTTCAAGGCGATGTTCTGTTCGGGGTGATTTCCCTTGACCACGTCTTTGTAGTTGAAGAGCAACTTTTCTTGTTTTCCGTTCTCGGTGCGGAGCAAATAAATTGCCTTAAGATTGGCAAATTGATTAAAGCCGGCCTGGGCCAGCGCCTGCAGCACAGTCATGTGCGGCAGCAGAGGCAGCGGCCCGCTATGGTTCACTTCTCCGGTCACAAAGATTCGCCGGCTGTTCATTCCAGTCACCACCACCGTAACGCGCGGGTCGGCAATGTATTTTTTCAGTCTCGCCGTAATCAGCTCTTTCAGCAGCTCCGGCGTCATTCCGGCCGCCGGTATATCGTCGAGCAGCGGCATCGAAATCTTCCCATCAGGACGCACCGGAAGTGTCTCGCTGAGGTCGGGCTCCTTCCACACCGAGATGTGGAGCGTGTCGTCGGGCCCAATCACATAATCCGGCGCATTCCAGGAACCCTGCGGCTCGGTGGCCGCGGGCTTATCACTCTGGCTGCTCGGCTGACTTCCCGTAGCCTTTGCGGAATCGCTGCTTGCCACCTTGTCCTGTGCGAGCAACGACGTCGCCAGCAAACCCGTTCCCATCAACATCGCGATCTTTATAGCTATCGCTTTCGTCATAACTCTCTCCGCGGAGCTCAAGACGCTCCGAATCCTTCAAATCCGATTTGCTTCAACTTGTAAAGCAAGGCCTTATAACTGATCTGCAACTCTTCCGCGGCCCGCCTGCGGTTCCAGCGCGTGCGCGTCAGCGTGTTCAAAATCAATTCCTTCTCCGCCTCGCGCGATGCGGCCTTTGACGCAGCTTTCAGCGAAATCCCCGCGCCGTTGCTGCCCGCATCCGGCTTGCGCAGCAAGGATCGCAGTCCACCGAGCGCGGCCTGCTCGTCCCCCAAAGCAACCAGTACTCGCGCCGCGTCTTCCAGTTCGCGCAAATTCCCCGGCCACGCATAATCCAAAAACAAGCGTAGCGTTTCGGCGCTCAAGTCAGGCACGGGATGGCGAAAATCCCGCGCATATTTCCGCAGGAAATGCCCGATCAGAAACGGAATATCTTCCTTTCTCTGCCGCAACGGAGGCAGCCGCAGACACACGCCGCTGATCCGGTAATAAATGTCCTCGCGCAGCCGTCCCCGTTTTACTTCCACTTCCAGGTCGCGCGCGCTGCCACAAATCAGCCGGGCCCGTTCGTGCCCGTCTGCTCCGTTTCCTTCCGATTGCGGCAATGCTTCCAACAACCGCTCCTGGCACTCAGCGCTCAAATCCGCCAGTTCTTCCAGGTAAATCGTGCCCGCGGTCGCCGGCTCCCCGTCTTTTTGTTCCTGCTCTCGCAGAGCCTCCAGGTCCTCCGGCGTCAGGCCTAAACACTGAAACCAGCGAAAGGGCTGGGCGCTCCTTTGCGACATCTGATGGATCCGTTGCGCCGTGGCGTGCTTCCCCGCCCCCGGCTCCGCCAGAACCAGTACCGGAACATCTCTCTGCGCCAGTTCGCGGATCACCGCTTCCACCGGACGCATACTGGCGCTGACGCCCTCGACAAATGCAAGTCCCACCGGCTCTCCGAGAGAGCTGTCTGCGCCGGATTTTCCACTAGGCAATAAATTGCCCATTTTTACCCTTCCAGGCTGGCTGAGCGTGTCGGCAAACCCGTCCCTTAAATCCCACTGTCTCTAGAGCACGAAGGCTGCCACGGAACGCTTTGCTCGAAGAAAGCTACAGCGCCAAGTATATCACTTTATTTTCAATGACTTACATCAATACGAACTGGCGGTTTTGGGGATAACGCGAGAACCGCAGGCACTCCTGCGACACTCAAAGTTCGGAATTGTAGGAAAACTTTTTCTCACTAGACCCTAAAGCCGCCCCCAGCATGTTGTTACGTCGGCTCTGCCTGCGCAGAAAACTTGCGCAGGAGTTATCGGCCGGGCAGTGATCGACCGGGCTTGGTCGACCAATCTTCGCGGAGGCCCACAGTATCTCACGTATGGACGGTTTAGCCGCCGAAAGACGGCCCTCTTTTGCTCGAAATTAATATCACTGTAACCATCGCTCGGGCTACAATTCTTAACGAAGAAATGAAGGAGGGCCTAGTATGGGTCGTAGCAAGAGTTCTTTGTTTGACAGCGTCATCATGCTCGCACTGATGGGAATTCTCGCCGGAGCGATTGGGGGATTTGGAATCGGCTTGATGACATCGAGGAGTTCTAGCTCGTCGTCCTCGTCTGCCGCCAAGTAGTCCAACCTTTCGATTGAGGAAGTTTTCTCTGGAACGGTCCCATCCGGGCTGTGCAATCTACAAGGGAAATTCACACACTGTTAACATTCGCGTGATCTCTCTGTAACACGCTGCGGCGGATACTGCTCTCGGATTGGTTTCATCATTCTGGGTTCACTATTCTCCGTTTCCAGAGAGGCTCCTCGATGCGTGGTCTTTATTCCGCCGCCATTCTTTCCATCCTGTTGATATTTTCCGCTTCTGCCTTTGCCAGCTCAGGAGAACTGTTGAACTTTCAGTACCTCGGCAACATGCAGCAAGTCGGCAGTTTTTATGATGGAGGCGGTCTTTCCAGCACTCCCAATTACGGCATTACCTTCTCGTCAAATTTCTACGGCCTGACTTCAACCGCCAACGGCGGAGCGGGAAATTTCGCGGCCACCCCGGTCGGCACGCCCGCCATCTTCATGGCCAACAGCCTCACCGCTCCCAGCGGTTTGAAGGTTACCGGCATCATGAATGTTGCTCCGGGATTTTCCAATGGATTCAGCTTCTACTACACCGCCGGATTCGCGCTCACTCAGAATGAAACCATCACCGTCTGGAGCGGCCAGAATGGTACCGGTACAGTGCTGGCGACCATCACGCTCGCGAACAACGACGGCGGGTGCGGAGCAGTCGCCTATTGCAACTGGACCTCAGCCGGATTGAGTTTCACCGGCACGGCTCACTCGGTCACTTTCACCGGCCCATCGAATCAACTCGGGCTCGCTGACCTCACCGTAGGTGGAAGCACCACCGCGATTCCGGAACCATCTTCCATCTATCTGCTGGGCACCGGTTTGCTAGGGGTTTCGTTCCGCAAAATACGAAGCTGGTTCATGTAGAAACCGGCCGGGCCAGAAAGGGCAGATCGTCACCGATCTGCCCTTTTCTACAATGCTTTTTTCGATCAGTTTTTCGATACTCCCCTGAGGCGCGATTTTCCTCCACGTTTCCATGTCCACCAAAACTGAAACTAAAACTAAGACCACGACCAAAAACAAATCACGTCCCGGACAGTCGACGCTTACCCCATCGCCAGAGGTCAAGTCGCTGCGTTCGTCCAGGGCCGCGACTGTCGAACCCGCGGCCGCGCACCTGACCTCGTACCGACTTCCAGCAATGCTTTGCTTTTTATTGGCCGCTGTCACACTGACTTTGTACAGTCCCGTGGGCCGCCATCCGTTCGTGGATTACGACGACCAGTCTTACGTTTTCCAAAACGATCATGTGAAGGCCGGCCTTACTTGGGACACGCTGACCTGGGCGATGACCGCGACCGAATATTCCAACTGGCACCCGCTCACCTGGATTTCGCACGCCGCCGATTGTCAATTCTTCGGTCTGAACGCCGGAGCCCATCACTGGACCAGCGCAATCATTCACGCTCTCAACGCGATGCTTTTGTTCCTCCTGCTATGGCGCGTGACCGGCGCGACGTGGAAAAGCTTGCTAGTAGCAGCGCTCTTCGCGTTGCACCCGCTCAATGTGGAATCCGTTGCCTGGATCGCGGAACGCAAGAACGTGCTGAGTACTTTCTTTTTTCTGCTGGCGCTGGGCGCATACGGCTGGTACGCGCGCAGACCCGACGTTCGTCGCTATCTCGTGGTCGCCGTAATGTTCGCTCTCGGGCTGGCGGCTAAGCCCATGGTGGTCACGCTGCCGTTCGTGCTGATGCTGCTCGACCTGTGGCCCTTGCAGCGAATCGAAGGCTGGGGCCAATCCTCTGCGACGTTTCCCGTGCCCCAGCGTCCTTTGTCACGACTGCTCCTCGAAAAGTTGCCGCTGCTGGCGCTCTCCGCCGGCAGCGCCGTCATCACCATGGTGGCCCAAACCGAGAGCGAGGTTCCGACCCAAGCCTTGCCTATTGGCGTGCGTCTGGAGACTTCTTTTTATGCCTACGCCATGTATCTCTGGAAAGCGATTTGGCCAGCGCACCTGGCAGCCGTTTATCCGCATCCCGGGCGCGGACTGCCGCTGTGGCAGCTTTTGGTCGGCGCTCTGATTGTTGTCACCGGTCTGATCGTGGCGTGGAAGCAGCGCTTCTCACGGCCTTACGTCACCGTGGGATGGTTGTGGTATTTAGGCACGGCCGTCCCCATCATCGGAATCATCCAGGTCGGGATTCAAGTCATCGCCGACCGCTATGCCTATCTTCCGCTGATTGGAATTTTCGTCATCGCCGTCTGGGCCGCGTCCGCTCTGGCGGACCGCACTCATCTTGGCGTCGCACCTCGCGCTGTTGTCTCATCCCTGATTCTGGCAGCGCTCGCCTTCACGGCATTTAAGCAAATTGGCTACTGGCAAAGCACCGTCGATCTTTGGACCCACGCCTTGCACGTCTCCGAAAACAATTCCATGGCGGAGAATTTTCTGGCCAACGAGTTGTTCTCGTTAGGCCGCTATCAGGAAGGCATGGCCCATCTGCGAACCTATGTCGGGCTCGAACCACTAGACCCGAGTGCTCATGCCCGGGTCGGCGCAGATTATCAAGATCATGGAAGGCTGCCCGAGGCGATTCACGAATACGAAACCGCGATCCGCGCCGAGAGAGTGCTCGAGGCAGCCGGTCAGCCCGGCCTGCCCGCAGACATGCTGGCCATGACCTACGCGAATCTCGGCTTGGGCTACGCCCAGTCAGGAGATGCGGCCGAAGCCCAGGCGAGCATGAAACAAGCGATGGTCGTCGATGGTGATGCCATAGTTCGGATGGCGACTGCGCTGGCGCAATATCTGCCCGCGCATCCTTCCGCTCAGGGTTATATCAGGCTCAGTCTTATCCTGACCCAACTGGGACGGCGGCAGGAAGCCGAGCAGGCTTTTGCCCAGGCACAGAAGCTCGATCCCCATCTGGCCGCACCCACGGGAACAGCGCCAGTTCAGCAGTAAGCAATCGATGAAGAAGAAAACAAATAACCGAGCCCCTAAGGCACGCCCGATTCAGGCATCGCCCAGGCCCCGCGCGTCTTTAGGACTCACATGCGGGCTCTGTGTTCTTCTGGCCCTGGCAATTTTTGCGGCGTACTACCGCGCCCTTACGAATCCGTTCGTCAACTACGACGATCAAGCGTATGTACTCGAGAATACTCAGGTTCAGCAAGGCCTTACCGCAGCCACGGTAAGGTGGGCGTTCGTTTCAAGCTACGCCTCGAACTGGCACCCGCTCACCTGGCTTTCCCACGCGCTCGACTGCCAGCTCTTCGGATTGAATCCAGCCGGTCATCATTTCTCAAGTGTTCTGCTGCACATCTTGAACGCGCTACTTCTTTTCCTGATTCTCGCCCGAGTCACAGGGGCGCCGGTCCGAAGTTTTTTTGTCGCCGCACTTTTTGCGCTTCATCCCATCAATGTAGAAAGCGTGGCGTGGGTCGCGGAACGGAAGAACGTTCTGTCCATGTTCTTCCTGCTGCTGTCGCTCGGCTCCTACGGCTGGTATGCGCGCCGCCCGAGTATTGCTCGCTACGTGGGTCCATTTCTCCTTTTCGCCTGCGCTCTGGCTGCCAAACCGATGGTTGTCACTCTGCCCTTCCTGCTTCTGCTGGTGGACTTCTGGCCTTTGCAGCGTGTCCTGGGCGCGGCGCCCGCGTCTTCAGCCTTCCCCGTGCCGCAGTTCTCTTTCGGACGGCTCGCGCTGGAAAAGTTTCCCCTACTGTTCTTGTCAGCCTGCAGCTGTCTGCTCACTCTGGCCGCGCAGCGCACGGTAATCACTTCGAACCTGCACTTGCCATTGCACGTACGCACGGCGAATGCGCTCTATGCCTACTCGATGTACCTCATCAAGACGCTGTGGCCGACGCGCCTCGCGTCGTTTTATCCCTATGAAGGCCTGCGTCTCGCTACCTGGCAGGTTCTGTTCTTCCTGCTGTTCCTTGTGGGAGTTACAGTTTGGGTCGGGCGCGAGCGCGCCCACCTTTACCTGCCCGTGGGCTGGTTCTGGTTTCTCGGCAGCCTGGTGCCCGTGATCGGATTGGTGCAGGTCGGCGACCAGGCAATGGCCGACCGTTACGCCTATCTCCCCCTCGTCGGAATTTTTTGCATTCTGGTTTGGGGCGCGTTTGATCTGGCACAGAATCAAAAGTCAGATCTTCGCTCCGTGACCGCCGCAGCCGGACTTGCTCTGGCAGTTTTGTCGTTCATGACCTGGCGTCAAATCGGCGTTTGGAGAAGCAGCTACGCCTTGTGGTCCAACGCCCTCGCGGTTACGACTGATAATTACATGGCGGAAAATTACGTAGGAACCGCGGAGTTGGTGCAAGCCTTCGAAGCCACGGGTCAGCGTTACTCTCCGGAAGCGCTGGTTCATTTTCAAAACGCAGTGCGCATCAATCCGGCCGACCCCATCAGTCACTTAAACCTTGGTGCCGATCTTCACGAGCACGGTCATCTGCCCGAGGCCATTGAGCAATACAAAGCGGTGCTGCAACTCACCCGCGATCCGCACCTGATTGAGAAGAGTCTGCTCGATCTCGGTGCGGCCGAGCAGCAACTAGGAAACTTCTCCGAGGGACGCGAGTACGACCTGCAGGTCCTGAAGATGGACCCCTCCAGTGAAGTCGCCCTCGACAATCTGGGCAAGCTGGGAATGGAAGAACAGATTCAACAACTCGCCCGCAAGGCGTCGTCAGCGCCTTCGGCCAACGCCTACTTCCAACTCGGAGCTTTGCAGCAGGGCGTGCAACACATTCCCGATGCGATCATCTCCTATCGGGAAGCGCTCAAGCTTGACCCCAAGTTCCAGGAGGCGCGTAGCGCACTGGACGCGTTGAGTCAGGCGCCAGCACATTAGGCTCTCAATCCAGCGCAATCGAAATTCATTGCTGCGGAGGTGATGGCGGTGCGGGTTGAGAGGAATTAAATCCACCCGACGACGGACCAGACCCGGACTGGCCGAACACCCCAGAGCTTTGACCGGGACTCTGACCGAACGCTCCCGCCGGCTGCCCAATCGATCCCGCCGGCATTCCGACGGATGCAGCCGAAAGGCTCATCGACGTAGGTCCCTTAATCGGGAAACCACGGTCATAGGTAGGATCATAAAAAAACAGCCACTGATCGTAGTGATTCTTGTGGTCGAACTCGCGAATGCTTTTCTTCTTGCTGACGCTGGCGACGCCAATAATCACTCCACCCATGGGGTTGTCGCCGGGCGAGTTATTCCCCGTACCCGACACTCCAAACAGGCTGCCTCCTGAACTGCTCGTCCCATTTTTTCCAGCCTGCGCTTGCGGATTCGGGTTGGGGGTGCTGGTATTCCCACCATCGGGCGAGGCGGCGGAGTTTGTATCCAGGCTCAGACCAGTATCACCACTGTCGCTCGCGCTGGTGTTGTGCAGCGAAGCGTTCAGGTCTGTTTTCGACATGATGTCAGCGGTGTGAAGAAACCTGAAATCCTTGCCGGTAATCGGATCCTTATACAGCTTGCGGATGTACTTCGCGCCGTGGGCATCGATCAGTTCGTGGATGTCCATGGGATAGTGTCCGGTTTTCTTGGCATAGGACCGGATGGCGCGGGTGTACTGCACTCCCCGGTGGATCATTTCTTCTTCGCGATCGCGTCTGATTTCAAAAGCGATGGTCGAAGCAGCCAGCGCCGTGGCAATGACGGCCAGGCTTACCGTCAAAAGCATGGCCAGCAACGCGTAGCCTTGTTGGCTGCTCCCAGCGCTCCGCACGCTCCGTATAGAAACTCTGGCCCGTGTCACCTTACCCTCTCATCAAAAGCTGTACTTCAACCCCAGTTGAAGAGTTCGTGGACGATGCGCATCAATCGGTCGCAGGAAAGAACTGCCGTCGGTGCAATCCACATTCTGCGGCGCGCCCGAGTTCACGCCCGGCAGATTCGTGGCCCCGCCCGCCGCCGTATAGGGCAGCCCGTTCAGCCCCCCGCCGTAGCAACTGACAATGTTGTTCGCCGAGTTTCCAAGGTTGGGATTAAAAATTCGAAATTGCGTGTGGTTGAAAACGTTGAATGCTTCCACCCGAAATTCCAGGTTGCTGCCCTCGCTGACCTTGAAGTTTTTCAACATCGACAAGTCAAAATTCAACCGATGAGGATTGTTCAGGAAATTGCGCCCGGCGTTGCCGAACGTCAATCCCTGGGGCGCGGCGAAAGCCGCTGGGTTGAACAAGAGGGGTCCAATGCTTTGCGCATTCAGTTTCGTGATCCCCGTCGGCAGTGCCGATCGCGGGCGGCCCACGACGTCGGGATAAGACCCGACTCCCGCGCCGTTGGCGACTCCGGCGTTATCCAGAACCGAAATCCCAACGTTGCTGCCTCCGTTGATCACGCTGAACGGAGTGCCCGACTGGAACACCGTGATTCCCGAAGCCTGCCAGCCATCCAGCAGAAAGTGGAAGATGTGCGAACCCGATCCGGAAGCCGAGCCCGGGGCCCCCGCCGGATCGCCACTCGTATCATGCGAGAGCCAGCGTTCGAAGGTTTGCCCGAGCTTCGGCAAATCATAGATGTAATTGATGTTCAACAAATGCCGCTGGTCGAAGTTGGAACTGGCCCAGCTTCGAGCGCAGGTTCGCCGAATTCACAAACGAAGCATCCGACCGGTCCGAGGAATCGTCCAGCGAATGGCTGTAGGTATAGGAAACTCCCACGGTGACCGGGCCGCGCGTGCGGCGGATCGTGGCTTGCAGGGCATGATACTGCGAATCGGCGGCGTTCTCCAGGCTCAGAATCCGATGGAAGCCGAAATACGGGCGCAACGTGTTCGGATCTGCAATGCCCTGGTTCACCTGCCCGCTAAGCGGGTTGTTGGTTCCATAACAAGCCGCCACCAGATTGGTCCATGCCGGCTGCGAGTTATTAACGGTGAGTCCGTTAACCACAAAATAGGTCTGCTTGGGATCGCCGCTGGGGCTGTTGTTGTGCGTCAAGCAATCGGCGATCGTAATCGCCTGTCCCGGGTTATAGGGATTGCCCGTCAAGGCGATCCCGTTGTCCGGCCCTGTTGGAGGCGTCGCCAACTGATTGGTCTGCAATTCCGCAGTCAGATGCGTGCCCTTGCTGCCCACGTAGGCAATCGTCGCGATCATGTCGTCGGGCAACTGCTGCTGCAGGCTCAGGCTCCACTGCTGCACGTAAGGCCAGATCGTCTTGGTCGGAATCGAAGTCACGTCGAGGGGAAACGCGACCGGAGTCGTCCCATTCGTCCCGCCCAGTCCGATGTTGGCATAGGAAAATGGGAACGGGTCAGTCATGCTGAGCACGAGCGGTGAACTGCCCTCCAGCGACCCGGTATTCGATTCCTTCGCTGTACCGTGCTCAAAAAAGATTCCGTATCCGCCGCGGATGGAAGTTTTTCCATCCCCTTTCGGATCCCACGCAAAACCGACGCGTGGCGAAGGATTAAAAACGTGAGCGCTCATGCAACTCGCCGGGACGCCGTTCTTACCGCACTGCACCAAACCATTCGTAACTGGATTACCCGAATAAGGGTTCAGACTCGCCTGCGGATTCGTAGGATCGAATGGAAGCGGGTTGTCGTTTTTCGTCACGAAATATCCCGCATTCGACGGCGGCGCCGCTTCATAAATCTGCACTGTCTGGGCAACCTTTGAGTCATAAGCGCTGGGCAGCCAATTCCATGCGCTCAGGTTCTTCTCGTGATAATTCCCGAATGCGCTGAGCCGGATTCCGAGGTTAAGCGTCAAGCGATGGGTCGCATGCCAGTCATCTTGAATGTAAGGCTCCGTCACCCAGAAGTTGTTGTAGTACTTGAGCTGGCCGCTATCCTGCTGGTAACTCTTGATCGCGTTGCCCGACCCCAACTGACTGTTCCCGCCGAGAAAATCAGCAAATGCGTTTCCACTGGTATAGAAATTATTCTGGTTGCTGAAGGTAAGCAGCCCCTGCAAATCCCCGGTGGCCGCACCAATGGCCCCATTAGTCTCGTTGCGCTGCGCATCGAGCACCTGGATTCCGACCTGCAGCGTGTGCTTTCCCCCGCCCAGTGACATGCTGAGGTTGTCGCTCAACCCGTAAGTCGGGTTGGTATGCGTCCACGGCGGATAAGAGGGATCAACCGTAAACCCGTAGCCGCCGTACTGCGCGTTCGTACCGGAGATGACCAGGCCCGGCGGCTTTCCCCCCGCACCATTATCAAAAATGTGATTGATGCAGCTTGTCTGCAACGTCGCCGAGCAACTGGTGAGCGGCTGCAGGTCGGCCCCGGGACCGTTAATGTCCGCCAACGTAATGTGGGAATCGACGTAACTCAGCGTCACTTCATTGAGCAGCGTCGGCGTGAACGTGTCGGTCAGGCGCACGACCATGCTGAGCCCCGGACCGTCCAACTTGTTTTCAACGCTGGGAAAACTATTCTGCACATAGCCCCACTGCGGCGTGGCCACGGTCGTGTTCCAGGAGTCGTGAATATAACGAAACGAAAGTCGCGTGCTCTGCGTAAAGTTGTAGTCGAAGCGGCCCAGTTCTTCACGCCAGTAGGTCGAGGGCGAAATCACCGAGTCGTAGCACGGCAGGTTCGGCAAGTTCGTACTCGTATTGAACGTTCCCGCAAGACTCGAGTTGCATCCGATCGCCGCGTTCGGAAAAGGAATCATGCCCGTATTCAATAGGGCCACCGACGTTGGGTTCATCGGCACCAGGTTGCCGGGAAAAGTATCGCCACCCACATCTTCCGGGCAATCCGGATACAAACGTCGATCGATGGGCGCGAAGCCAACCCCGACAAAAGGGCACACGTCGCTGAAATCACCACAGTTTCCCGGGCCTCCGTTGCCGAAAGAGTTCACCGGGCAGTTCGAACCAATGCCACGCTCGGCCGCGGTCGGAACCGCCTGGTTAAATTCCTGCGGAGTCTTCTCCAGGCGAAATTCCTCTGACCAGAAGAAATACGCTTTATCTTTCTTTGTATCGAACACACCCGGAATGTAAAGCGGCCCGCCGATGGTGCCTCCGAAGTCTTGCCGGCGATACAGCGGCGCCTTCCTGGTTTCATCGAAATAATTCCGCGCGTTAAAAAACTCGTTGCGCAAAAAGTCGTACAAGCCACCGTGCCAGTGCGGAGTCCCGGACTTCGTCGTCACCAGCACCGTGCCTGAGGCGCTGCGGCCGTACATCGCTCCATAGTTCGAAGTCAACACCTTGACTTCGGAAATCGCATCAAGGCTGGGATAAACCATCAGCGTGCTCTCGGCCCCGTTCAAACCCGCGTTCAAAACGTCACTGCCGTCCACGTCGAAACTGTTGTATTCCACTCGGCCGCCGTTCACGCTGTACTTCACGCTCCCCTTCACTCCGACCAGCGCTTCATCCTGCCCCGTCTGATTACTCACGCCCGGAGCCAGCGCGATCAGCTGCGTGAAATTGCGCCCATTCAATCCGGTCTTCAGCACTTCCTTTTCCGTGATCGTGCCTTCCACCTGCGCGTTTTCGGTCTGGATTTGCGCTGCGCCTCCGGCCGTGACGCTGGCCGTCTCGGTCACACTGGGCGGCTGCAGCGGCGCATCGATCTCCAGAGCCTGGTTCGCCGCCAGCGTGATGTCAGTCTGAAACGCCGCGAATCCAGGGGCCGTCACGGATAGTCTGTAAGTACCCGGTTCCAACTCCGGAAATACATACTGGCCAGCCGCGCTGGCATTCGCCGTCAGCGGACCCTTCGGCCCGGTCAGCGTGGCAACTCCCGAGGAGACAACAGCGCCGGATTGATCGGTCACGACGCCGGAAAGTGCAGCCCGCCCGCGTTTCGCCGTCACCGTGGTAACGGTCTTGACGGCAGTCGTCGTTTGTTGAGTCGATGTCTGTGGAGTCGTGCTTTGTTGAGTCGTGCTCTGTTGAGTGGCGGTCTGCGCGGGCGCAGCCCCGGCCGGCTTCGCGTTATTCCCGTTTTCCTGTGGAGTCTCAGCCGGTGGCGCTTCCGCAGCCGGAGGAACTGGCGGCGCCTTCGGAACCATCAACACTGCATCAACTTCTTGGTCGAAACCCGCTGTCAGCGACAACTCAACCACGAACGTCTCATAGCCCGAACCGCTGATCGTGACCTTATACTTTCCCGGGTTCAGCCCGTGCACCGCATACTTCCCTGTCATGTTGGCGGTCGCGGCCTGTCCTCCGCTCGCACCCTCAATACTCACCAAAGCTTGCGGCACCGGCGAGCCCGCTAGCGCGACGACCGTCCCATGCACGGACGCGCCCTGGCCTTGCGCCAGACCCAACATGCACCCGTTAAAAATCAAAAAGATAAGCAGAGAAAATCGGTAAGCTCTCACAAAGGATGCCCTATGGGCAGACACAAGACCGCCCTTCTTGAAGGAATCAAATCGGCCGGCGTTAAAGAACGACAACCCTACCGACCGATTGTTACAGCAAGATGAAGGGAGAGTTAATTTCCAGTGACACCCGCCGCCGCGCAATGCAAGCTTTTCGCCGTTCTTTCCCCGCGGAAATTCGCAAAGCTGCATTTAAGAAATCGTTAGCTCTGATTCGCTAAGCTGCGGCTCACATTTCCCGCAAATCTACAATCCGCGCTGGCGACCTATCAACGATCACCTTCGTCGATGCCTGCAAAGTTTTGCGATCTATGAAGTTAGCGTTTTCCACAGAACAGCATTCCCAGCCCACAGGAAATTCATGACAGCTTAATATTTCAGTCATTCTGTCGTAACAGACTTCCACCATAGTGGTTCCGCACCATCGGTTCGGCCTGGCTCGGTTCGAGCATTTCCTCTGTGGGTTTACGAAGCATGGGTTCGCATGTGTGTGTGTGCGAACGACGCAGCATAGCGGGAAGAATTTTTCCCGCAACCCTTAACCGAAGTCCTTATGAATTCCAAGGAGAACATCGAAATGACCAAGAAGCTCATTCTGCCGGTGCTGGCGTTGATGTTTGCAACGCTATGTACCACGACAAGCTCGGCGCAAACCTGTTCCGGGTTTACCGGAGTCAACGTCAAGTACATGGGCGTAGGTTCGTCGGCTCAGTTCAACACCTTCGCTTTCGCTGCCCAAGCGCTCATCACAGCTGAGGGCGCTCCCAACGGCGTGTTCAACTTCTGGGCCGGTAGCCTGCCTCTTCTCGACAACCGCAGTGGCACCAGCGACACGGCCAAGGTTTGGGTTGGGTGGGATAACGCCGCGGATTGCAGCGTCTATGCTTACTTCAGCGTCGATTCCACCATCGGCGTGAAGTCTTTCTTCGCTTACCAGAAAGAAACCAACACTTTCGCCACCAACTATGACACGGCCGCGATATTCGTTCAGCCCGGCGCCACTGTTCCCTCTTGCGGCGCTGGCGCCGTTACCTTCGCCGGCCAGCCGGCTTGCACCGGCAATCTGCCGGCCGCGCTTGGAACCTTCTTTGAAGCGCAACCGGCTCCTACGTGCAGCACTTCGTGCACGGGCAGCCAACGCAAAACTGCATTGCCTTATTGCGGCCAGAAGGGCGCCACCGCAACTACCACCAAGTGGTGCTTCTTTAACGCAGGGCACGCCGACGTCCGACCGGAAGATGCGCTTTACTCCACCACCCGTGCGTTGAGCGCTTATAACTCCACCAACGGCTTGTCTGGATTAGGCTACGACGGTGCTTGCGGATCGAACGGCATCCACATCGGCTGCCCGATCTATGAATCGTTTGGCAAAGGCGGGGTGTTCAACGTGCTCTCCTTTGCTCTCACCGGTGCCGATCCCATTAGCGGCGCAGCTGTACCGGCTTACACCACTCTCAACATTGGCGCAGCGCCACTGATCGTTTTCGTCAACGACTCCGACTCCAGCGGCTTCGGCGCTGGCGCTCCCAACTACGCCGTCACCAACATCAACCGCAAAATACTCTCTGGCTACTATGACGGCACGTTCAGCTGCACGGGTGACATCTCGCCCTCGCTGGCTGGCGGCGCAGGGAATCCGGTGCAGGTGGTTCAGCGTGAGGTCCTTTCCGGCACCTACAACGCGTTCGAGTTCACCGCGGTTCGCACTGTGACTGGCAGCGCGTTGGTCGCAGTGCCCGAGAGCAAAGCGAGTGCCACTACCTGGTTCACGCAAGACGACAGCGGCCAGGAACTCAACAACAATCCCGCCGCCAACTTCGGTGGCACCGGTTGCGCCTCGTCGGGGTCAACGATCCCTACTGCTACTTGCGGCGATCCGCTCTACCTGCCCACTCACACCTGTGGCGGCGGTAGCACGACCGGGCTCAAGCTGCGGGCGGTTGGCTCCGGCGAAGAAGTCACGGCCACGCTGTGCGGCGAGAGCACGCAGGCCGGCTTCGGCAGCGCCTGCGCCACCACGCCGGCCAGCGGCGTTAACACTCCAGACGGTTTGGGTTACGCCTTCTGGAGCTACGGCAACTTCGCTCCCTCAGCTACCGGCTGCGAGACCATTGGCAGCACCAGCGGCATCACCTGCGGCAGCTACCTCGGGCACTATCTCACTGTGGACGGCATCGATCCACTGTTCACCAACCCCGGCGATTCTTCGAATCCGAACGGCTCCTATCACCTGCCACAGTGCTTCCTGAAGAGCGGCGCACCAGACTGCTTCCAGATTCCCTTCACCCACGTGAAAGACGGAAGCTATCCGTTGTGGTCAATTCTGCGCGCGGTCACCTTCAGCAACGTCTCCGGGTAGCGCCGGCCAGACTACTCCGGCCGCTGTCGTCGCCATGGTAGCCGAAGCTGAAAAAGCCGCCAACAACGCAGACACGACGGTCACCAATCTGAGTGACTTCGTTCCCTACTTCACCAACATCAATGCGGCCGACACGACGGGCGACCTGAACCTTGGCGTCCTCCGCGTGCACTACAAACAAATCGGCAGCGCGAACAATCCGAACAACGGCTTCACGAATTGCACCGCTGGCCTCACCGGTCTCTCTCGACTCCGGCAGCCGGTGCCTGCACCGTGGACGTGGGCGGCGATGTGGGCGGTTCGGTAATCACGGTTCAGTCGGATCTCGACTTCCACGCCGACTTTGCCGGTGTTGGCACCGACCCGAAGGAACTCTACGGCACGCACAACTAGCTGATGCTCGTAGCGCTGCTTCCCGCTGGAGAGTAAAGAGGGGCCAGTCGGCCCTTCTTTACCTCCAGCGTTTTGGCGTACTAAGGGCTCCTCTGAAAACGGTGGTTGAGTGCCCTGCGAGCTCATTTTTTTGGATACCGAGTTCAGAAATGTTTGAGGCGCGACTCGAAATTTCGCTTCGTTCGTGAAGTTCTAATTTACCCAGGAGCTTTTTCCATGCAGTTTTGGCAGTCTCGAGTTCCGCGAGCGTTCAGTCGTGAATCGATTACCCGCAAACCAGCGTTCTTCTGTTTTTCTTTTGTCCTGATCAGCGCGTGCGTCGCTTTCGCGCAGCAGGATCCGGTTACAACTTCCTCCGGCCCCAAAACCAATCCGCGAACCTCGAGTGCATCCTCGCAAGCAGAGGCGGCAACTCCGTCGAACGGAAGTAAGCCAGCTGACAAGGCCGTACCCGGCCTCGACATGAAGAGCGGCATTCCGCTCTACGAAACCATTCAGGAAGATTGGAGTTCGCTGCACATCGGCGCCAGCAAACTGGACCCCATGCCGCCGATGGTAGGCGGAGTGGACCAACAAGAAGCCTTCACCCGGATCATGACGCGAGTGCAGTGGCGACCCGGAGATCCCATCGACCTGTGGATCCTTCTGCCCAAGGGAGTGACCAAGCCGCCAGTTGTGCTTTACCTCTACGACGGCAACGACGCGCGTTTCCGCGACAACAACTGGGCTCAACGAGTCACGGCAGGCGGAGCAGCGGCGGTCGCTTTCGTTCCAGCTCTCACCGGCCCCCGTTTCCATGATCGTCCCATGAAGCAGTGGTTCGTCAGCGAACTGCAGGAAGCGCTCGGCAGCACAGTCCACGATGTGAAATTCATTCTCGATTACCTGGCCAGCACCGGAAAGTTTGACATGAATCGGGTAGGCATGTTCGGAGAAGGGAAAGGCGGCACCATCGCAATCCTGGCGGCTGCGGCCGATCCGCGAATCAAAGCCGTCGATGCACTTGATCCCTGGGGAGATTGGCCGGACTTTCTGGCGAAGTCGCCCGTGGTCGAGCCCGACCCCGCCCACGCGGATTACATGAACCCGGAGTTCCTGAAAAAAATTGCTCCGTTGGATCCGGTGAAGTGGCTGCCGGAATTGAAAGTCCCAGTCCGCATCCAGCAGACCCGCGATGACGATCAGACTCCCATGGAATGCAAGGAAGCGATCAAGGCGGCCGCTCCCAAACAAGCGGAGGTGCTCCGCTTCGCCGCACTCACCGACCTGGGCACGCGCGAGGGCGGAGGACGGCTGTACGAATGGATCAAAGATAAACTTCTCGACGCTTCCAAGCCGGCAACGGGAACGGACGCGAAGGTCGCCGTCGTCGACAAAGCACTAGGGAAACCGGCGGCGGTAGACACGAAGTAGAGTACTGACGAAATAGCGCTCGGCGGAGCTCAGTCTCCAGAAGGAACCGTGTGGCGACAAATCGGCGTAGTGTCCTCGTACTATTGTTGATATCCGCTCTCGTATGCTGGCTCGCGGTCGGCTGTTCGAGTTCGAAGAGCACTCAGACGTCGAACACGCTGATGTTCACCTTGCCCACCAGCGGACCGACGGTCGAACTGAGTCCAGCAGGACTCGTGACCGTGAACCTGGCCGTGAACCAGAGCGTCAACTGGTCGCTGGCAAACTCGAACGGCTTCGGCACGCCGCCGCCCACTGCCTCAGTTAGCCCTTTGAGTGGAACTACTACCACCTTCACTTACACTGCCCAGGTGCAGCCCTGCAGTCCAGGAGCGATTACCCCGCTGCAGATCGAGGTGGTCGCCACCACTGCCACCACTCCACCACAATCGGCGATCATGCCGGTGACCGTGGTTCAATCTGCGCCTTGTCTGGCGACTCTTCCCATCTCGACTTTTAACCAGTCCTTCAACGCCTGCCCGGCCCCCGGGACCGTGATCACCGGTAAGCCGGCGGGAGCCTTTATGCAGGTTGGAGTCTTCGCCCAAGCGCCGATCAAAGCCGGCGCTGAGGGTAGCGTCCCGTTTGGCGTGCCTCCGTTTACCTGGACCGTGACCGGCACGCTTCCTCCCGGACTTTCGTTGAGTCCAGGCACAGACACCACCAGCGTGGTTCTGACCGGCACTCCAACTTCTTCGTCGTGCTCTACCTTCCAACTTCAAATTAAAGATGCCCAGGGCGGCGTCAGCTGCGATCCCACAGTCACGACCAGCTGCATTCCCACCACGTTTACTGTCTTGGCAATTCCGCAGTCACTGGCCGTACGAGTACCGCCCTACCCTTATTCCTATGATGGAGTTCCGTATCCACCGCTTGCGGTTCTGACCTCCGGAGGCTCGCCTCCTTATACCTGGGTGCAGGATCCCAGCGGCAGCTCCACGCTTCCGCCCGGTCTGGCCTTGAGCACCAACGGTTCCAACCCTAACTACACCGTCATTTCGGGAACCCCTAATGCGGGCGACAGCGCATTGTCGAACGGCGCCGGCAACGGAACTGTTGGCGCTTATCCCACATTGCTCCAGGTCAATGACAGCCAACAGCCGTACCCGGCCGTGGGCCAGGTCACACTGAACATTCACGATTATGTAGTGCCTCCACCCTGCTCAGCGTCGGAGGCACCACTCTCCATCCAGCCCACCGGGAATACGACCACGGGAAACGGCGGCACATTCTCCGGCGGCGCAGTCCTGGCAGATAACTACCTGCAAGGCGCCTACGCCTTCATGCTGCGCGGCTTCGACAACAAGCAACCCGCGCTGATCTCCGGCAGCATGACTCTCGATGGCAACGGCAACGTCACTGCCGGCGAAGAGGACATCACCAGCGGCGCCAGCGTGTCGCAGGCCTTGCCCATTTCCAGTGGATCTTATGCAGTCGGCATTTCCACCAGCAACGGCACCGTCACCTATAACCGCGGCTGTGTCACGCTGACGACTTCGGCCGGCACGGTTACGTTTGACTTCACCGTGGGCGGTTGCACCAATCAGTATTCCGAAGGCGGAGCGCCCGCCAGCAGCGACAACGCCTGCGGCATGACGCAGAACGGACAAGGCACGAACATTCCCGCCGGAACTTTTACGACCGGACACGTGATTGAATCCGGCGACGGAACCGGCAGCAGCGCACAGCTGAGCGGCATTCTGCGAGCGCAGGATGCATCGAGCTTCGCCACTGGTTTAAGCGGTCCGTATGCCTTCGGATTGGGCGGCTGGGATTCCGCGCAGGGTCACTATGCTATGGCGGGATCGCTGCAAGCCACCCCGAGCGCCCTTAGCGCTGTCGCAGCCGACACAGACGACGCAGGTACGCTCGCCTCGCAACTCACCGGAGGCTCCGGAACTCTGGCCGTCGCCGACGCCAACGGAAGAATTGCGGGCACCATTGCCGTGGGGTCAGCCAATCTTGACCTGGCTTTGTACCTGATCAGCCAAAATGAAGCGCTCGTTGTAACTACCGATCCTTTGAGCGCGTCCCATCCCCTGCTCAGCGGAGAGGCCGTCACCACCGCCAGCACTTTTACCAATGCATCGCTCCAGAACAGTCACATGTTGCGTATGGAAGGGCTATCTTCCGCTGGTCCCGACGTAAGCATCGGCGTGCTCGCCCTTGATGGACAAGGTGGAGTAACCGGCACCGTGTACGAAGATCAGGCTGGCACCTTGGGAACGACCACCGTTTCCGCCGCTTACTCGGTCGACGGCACCACCGGCCGCGCGAATTTCTTCGCGCCTCAGGGCGAGACTCTGGGAGCTCACACGTTCGTCGCGTACCTGGTCCCGGCCTCCGCCGATCTGCTCCGCTCCGCCTGCAGCAACCCGGCCAGTTGCATCACCGGATTTCTAGTGGGCACCGACAACTCCGCCCAAGATGGAGTCCTGGAATTTCAGACGCCCGCCGTGGCCCCGCCGCCTCCGTTCACCAATCGCGACGTCGCCGGAGACTACGTTTACGGCAGCGCCGAAAACATCGACTGGATGACGTCAAGTTTCGAGGGCGACGTCTACGCCACGCCCAGTTCCTCAGCCTCCACATCAGGAAGCCTGGGCGCCTCCGGACTTCCTTTCTTCCAGGATTCCAGCTATGGCTGCCTCAATAGCATCTGCCCGTTTCTGATTCCCGAGGCCACTTTCGCCGGAGCGTACACGATCAATGGCAACGGCACCGGGACGTTCGGCGGGGCGACTGCGGTTTCAGTCACGAACGGCAACGTGATCTTTTACATCGACGAATCGCCCGTCAATCTGCATCCCTCGGTCGTTGTGGCCGAGCAATAACGAGCAACAAACGGAGCGATAGTCTGGCTGCTTTTTCCAGAATTAACACACGGTTAACACGAGGATCACTTTGCCGGTGCCATAATTCCCGCTGGCTGCAAGCAAGCTCGTTCCAGAACGCTCAGTGGGTTCGCTGAGGGGTTTGATGTGTAAGTCCGCTGGCCCGTCGCGAAGCTCACCTGCCGCGCTAAACAGGAGAATGCCGTAATGCCTAGGTTCGTTCCGCTGGTCGCGCTTCTGTTGCTCAGCGCTGCCCTCATGAATTGCGGCAAGGGCTCGTCCATCCCTCAGCAGCCTATACCCAACATCGCCGGCTCCTGGGAGTTCATCGCCTATTCCAACACTCCAGGTTCCAAGGCCACCGGGATCGAGGTTGCGCTGCAAGAGGGCCAGACTCTGCTGAACGGCATCTACACGCCCAGCGGGCAACTTTCCGCCAGCACCGCGCAAATCGCCTTCGTGACTCTGAATCCGACCACCGGCGATGTTGTCTCCTTTGGCGGACAGTGTCCGCCCACGGCCAACCCTTCGAATAGCCTGACGGACGGAAGTGTCAGCGCCTTCAATGCCCCCTTCAACTTCACTCTCGCGGAAAATGGAAACACCTTCAACGTTACCGGCACGCTGGCCGGCGACGGCCAGAGCATTCTGAACGCCACCTACGCTTCGCCGAACGGCAGCGCCTGCATCGACAGCGGCACCATCACCGGCATGGTCGTCTCCAAGCTCACCGGAACTTTCGTAGGAAACCTGACTCTGCCCGACGGCACCAGCGATTCCGCCACCGCCACGCTCTCGGAAAGTTCCGGCAACCTCACCGTCAATGTCGTCGCCACCGGAGCCGACAATACCAGCTTCACGATGACCGGTCCCGTCACCGGAAACTCCTTCTCAGTGCAGGGAACTTTTCAGGGACAAACCGTCGAATACTTCGGCTACAACGAAGTCGTCAAGAGCGTCCAGTCCATCTATTTCGTGAATGCGACCAACCCCGCCCAGCCGGCCTACGCCGGAACCCTCGGCGTCCCTCAGATCTAGTCCGGCAACGGATTGAATCGTGCAGGGATGTAACCTGAGAACCCTTCACGCGTTCAACGAAGTCTCGGCTTGCCTCTTGCAATTCGGGCAAAGGCACCGGAACTCGGGTTCTCCCGCGCGCACTAAGTGCCGGCAAGCCGTGCAGTAGAACGTTCCCGCCGCGCCTCCGGTCAAATCGATCATGGCTTTGAATTCGTTGTCATGAACACAATACGGGCATCGAACCGGCTCATGGTGCCAGCGCGTTGCGCGCATGTCTCCCCTTGGATCGTCCCCGGTCAAAAGATCTCGCCCCGCCCGCAGAGTACTGGACCACTGTTAACCTTCGATCAATCTTCCATCAACGATTCATAAACGCGAGAGCGAAATCGGACCCTCCCCGTGCTCCGGACTGAGCATTGCGCAGCCGACAGGTTTGGCTTATGCTGAACTTTCCCCACTTCTTGGACTCCGAACCGTGACTCAACTTGTGCAAACGGAGGATTCGACTGCGCAAATGAAAGCGGGCCGATTTTCCTGGGGATCTTACTGGCAGCTCGGCATCCTGGCCGCGCTCATCCTCTGGCTTTACGGGTCCACTCTGGCGCGCCTGGTCTTGCAGTGGTGGCAGGACCCCAACTTTTCCCACGGCTTTTTCGTTCCCCTGTTCTCCGCTTTCGTAGTGTGGCAGGAACGCGGAAAGCTCGACGGAACTCACCCCTCGCCCCTCCTGGACCGGCTTGCCAATCCTCGCCTTCGGCCTGTGCCAGATGATCGTGGGCCGGCTGGGGGCGGAGTTGTTCCTGTCCCGTTCCTCGCTCCTGCTGGTGCTGGCGGGCCTAATCATTCTTCTCTGGGGATGGAATCTATTCCGCGCCGTTTTTTTTCCCTGGGCCTTCCTGATCCTGATGATTCCGATTCCCGCCATCCTTCTGAATCAGGTCACCCTGCCGCTGCAGTTGCTGGCCGCCAAAGTTGCCGCGGGCGCGCTTCCGCTCCTGGGTGTTCCCGTCCTGCGCGAAGGCAACATCATCTATCTTCCCCGAATGCCTCTGGAAGTCGCCGAAGCCTGCAGCGGCATCCGCTCCCTGATGTCGCTGGTGACTCTCGCCATCATTTACGGATACTTGATGGAAAAGCGGCGCTGGTTGCGCTGGCTGCTCGCTCTGGCCTCGGTGCCCATCACAGTGTTCGCCAACGACATCCGCATTGTCGGCACCGGTTTGCTTGTCCAGTACTGGGACCCCGAGATGGCCGCGGGCTATTACCACGCTTCCTGGGGATGGCTCATCTTCGTCGTCTCGCTGGTCATGCTCTACGCCTTGCACCTGTTGATTCGGTCCCTGTTCCCCGAAAAAAACAGCGAGCCGATCACGACTCCAAACGCCACTGCGAAAATCATGTTCTCGGGCTTGAAGGTCGGCACGACGAGCTTCATTTCGGCGACCGTGCTGCTGGCGGGCGTAGCCATATTCCTCCACCTGCATGTGGGCAACGAACCCCCCGTATCTCCGGTTGAGCTGCAGCGATTTCCGACCGAGTTGGGCGACTCTACCAGTACCGACATTCCCATTGATCAGGACACGCTCGACAAGCTCGGCCACGGCGACTTTCTCCACCGTGTCTATCAGGCGACTGGCCAACCCCCCATCGATCTATTCATCGCCTACTACCCGAGCCAGCGCGCCGGCGAGACTCCGCATTCCCCACAGAACTGCCTTCCCGGCTCGGGCTGGACGCCGATTCAGAACCAGCGCATTTTGCTCGCGATGCCCGGCCACGCACCCTTCCCCACCAATCGTTATCTCATCGCCAAGGGAGACTCGCGGCAACTGGTTCTGTACTGGTTCTGGGCCCACAATCGCGGGGTCGCCAGTGAGTGGTGGGCCAAGTACTACCTGGTCAAGGATTCCATCCAGATGAACCGCAGCGACGGCTCCCTGGTGCGCATCACCACGCCCATGTATCACGGCGAAAGCGCCGACGCCGCCCAGCAGCGCATTCTCCCCTTCGTCGGCAAGGTCCTTCCCCTCTTAAACACTTTTGTCCCCCGAGTAACGCACCTCCGCCCACCCCCGATCATTCCACCCCCCGTCCGTGAACAATGACCCCGGTAACTGTTTTCTTCGCTTATCGTTGCAGTATCATGAAGTGCTGCTCCTTCGTGCGCCTTGTGCATTCCCAGTGGGAGAACCCGATGATGACCCGGTCTATATCCGTCCGCATGCTGCTGGCTTGTCTTCTGCTGGCCGCCATTTTTACCGGCTGTTCCCGCGATCCGAACGTTCGCAAACAAAAATACTTCGACAGCGGCGAAAACTATTTCGCCCAAGGCAAGTATCACGAAGCAGCCATCCAGTTTTCCAATGCCATTCAGGTCGATCCCAGGTTCGCCCAGGCACATTACGAACTCAGCCAGACTTATCTCAAACTGGATGACAAGAACCGCGCTTTCGAGGAATTAAGCCGCACCGTCGACCTCGATCAAACGAACTATCGAGCCCACACCGATCTCGCCAATCTTCTGGTTGGGGTAAGGAATCCCGACGGTACTCCCCAGGCCGACGCCCTGAAGCAGGCCAAGGTGCACCTCGACATCCTTCGCGACCAGCAGCCCAATAACCCGGAAACTCGCCAAGCCTGGGCCAGCTACTACGCGGTGCAGAACAATCTCGATGCCGCCATCACCGAGATGGATAAAGCTATCGAACTCGATCCCAACCGCTCCGAGTCTTACCTGCAGCGCGCCCTCTTTGAACTCGGGAAAAACTTGCCGCAGAAAGCCGAGAATGATTTCAAAACCGCAACTAAGGCCGACCCCAAGGCCATGAACGCACAACTCGCCTTAGGCGCCTTCTATCAGTCGCGCAATCAGTTGCCCGAAGCCGAACAGCAATTCCGCCATGCCATCGACGTCGATGCCAAAAGCCCCGCCCCGCGCGAGGCTCTGGTCCGCCTGCTGATGCAGGAAGGCAAGAAGGATGAGGCTGAGTCCTTTCTGCGTCAAACCAAGAAAGATCTTTCCGACAATCCGGAAGGCTACCGCATGCTCGGCGATTATTACGCAACCAACGATGTCGACAAAGCCCTCACCGAATACGCTTCACTCTACGGCGACCATCCCAAGGACGTGAAGGTCAAGAAGAACTATATTCAACTTCTGATTCTGAAAAACCACTTCGACCAAGCCGCAAAATTAGACGACGAAATCCTCAAGGCCAATCCCCGCGACGGCGATGCTCTCATGTTCAAAGGCCAGGTGCAGTTCGCCCGCAAGGACTCCGCCGGTGCCGTCGACGCTTTGCAGAGCGCCCTGCGGAATGATCCCGATAATGCGAAGGCCCACTACTGGCTCGGAAATGCCTTTGCCCAGCAGCACAACGAGGATCAGGCGAAACAGGAGTGGCGCGAGGCCGTCCGCCTCCATCCCGACTTGACCGATGCGCAGCGGGCTCTGGCGGGTCTGGCATTAAAGCATGGCGATATCGAGACTGTCCTGCAGACCGCGCAGCAGATTATCACGGCCCAGCCTTACGCCGCCGACGGCTATATTCTCAAAGGCGTTGCCGACCTCGCCCGCGAGCATTACAGCGACGCGCAGCAGGATGCTCAACAGGCTCAGCAGAGAGCCCCGCAAAATCCCGCTTCCTACGTCCAGATGGGGAACATCCAGCTGATCCAGAAACACTACGATCAGGCGGCCGCGCTCTACCAGCAGGCCCTCGATAAAGACCCGTCTTCGGGCGAGGGCCTGAGCGGCATCATGAACACCTATTTCGCGCAGAAGCAATATGACAAGGCAATCGCGGCTGCGAAGGCCCAAATCGCCAAGTCCCCCAACAACGCGAATTTCTACGACCTGCTCGGCACCGCCCTGTTCAACGGCAAGAAAGACTACCCCGCCGCCGACGCCGCGTTGCAGAAGGCCATTGAACTCGACAAGAACAACGTCGACGCCCTCGAAAAACTCGGCAAGGTGCAAGTCCAGGAAGGCGCATCCGACAAGGCTCTCGCTCTTTACCAGCAATCCATCAAAGACAATCCCCGCGAGGTCATCTTCTACATTCTTTCCGGCGAGCTCTACGAAGAAAAGAAAGATTGGGATCAGGCCAAGAACATGTATCAACAAGCCCTCAGCATTTCCCCCGATCAGCCGCGCGCTTCCAACAATCTCGCGTATCTGATGCTCGAACAAGGTGGGAACGTCGACGTGGCCATGGGCCTGGCGCAAACCGCTCGACGCGGCATGCCCGACTCACCCGACGCCGCCGACACGCTGGGCTGGGCCTACTATCACAAGGGCATCTACCAGTCCGCTATAAACCAGTTTCAGGAAGCGTTGCGGCTGAGCGAAAAGCACGGCCAACCCGATCACGCCGATCTCCACTACCACCTCGGCATCGCCTATCAGAAGAACAAGCAGACCGCGTTGGCCCTGCAGCAGTTGGAAAAAGCTGTGAAGCTCGACCCCAAAAACGACAATGCTCGCAAGGCGTTGTCAGAGCTGCGAAGCTAGCTTTCGCGTCGCTGACGGACTGCACGATCGAAATGAAGATCGAAAGACGATCGAAAGAAGATCAAAAGGGAAACCCCGCTCGCGGCGGGGTTTTCTTTTTGTTGGCGCACGGCCAACCAAATGCCTAGCTATTAAGTTTGCGACGGACCAATCCAGCCAGAAACAGCAGCCCGCTTCCCAGCAGGGTGAGCGAGCCGGGTTCAGGAACCTCGGTGCTCCCGCTCGTGTCACCGCTGGAAATCCTTGTGCGGCCATTGAAGAAGCCCTTGCCAGTATTGATGGTTAACTCCACGGTCACACCTTGGGTTGGCGTTCCTGACCCGTTCCATCCTGAAATAGTGCCGGTCAAGGTGTAATTATGCGTTCCATTGGCCAGAGTCACCAGCGTCCAGCTCACCGGCCCCGAAAAGCTTCCCGTGAACAACGTGCCGTCCGGAATTCCGTTGGTGCCGTTTCCTGTGATCGTAAACGAACCGCCGCTGGCGAATGTGCCGCCCATTTGCAGCGAACCGCTAATCAGAGCTCCCGTCGTAAAGCTCACACTGCCCAGGTCAGGACCTGTCAGCAATCCCCCACCATTCAGCCCATTCACAGCAATCAAGACCGATCCGCTCAGCGAAAGTCCTGCGCTCGATCCCGATAACGTCCCGCCGCTATTCGTGTAGTCAACGCTGTCGGCAAATACCACCGCTGGCAAGGCCAGTGTCAGCACAGCTAGCAAGAGGATCTTCTTCATGGTCTTACTCCTAGGATAACTTTCGCCCGAGTGCCATTGATGTACGACAGGTCCTCACACAGTTTGGGGGGACGACAAGAGACTTTACACAGTAACGTGCATCTCGAGTACCAAAGTGGGACTTTATCTAAGCGCTAGGAGGATAGGCACTTACGGGAGATCAGCCGATCAAGCGCAGACTGCGAGTGCAAACATCTGCGCAACAACGTCAAGATTCCACATCGGGTGAAGCCTGTAGCTCTGCTCTGCGATGGGCCTGCCAGCCTCGAAGGCGGCTCGTACTCAGTCGGCGGCCACGCCGGGCTTGGGATTCTCCGCTTCGCGCTGCTTGACTACCCGGTTGGACGGCAGTCCGGCGTCGCGAATCTTATACAGCAGGGCGCGGTAGCTGATGCTCAACGCTCGCGCCGCCTGCTTGCGGTTCCAGTGACAATTCTGCAGAACTTTCAAAATGACTTTCCGCTCCAGCTCGCGAACTGCCTGGCGGGTTAGCTTCTTCAGATCGACCTGACCGTCGACTGGAATCTCGGCGTTGAAGAAATCGGTGGGCGGAGGCGTCAGGTCAGACGAGATCACTTCCTCATTGCCCAGAATCACGTAGCGCTTGATCAGGTTCTCCAGTTCGCGGATGTTGCCCGGCCAATGATATTTGCGCAGCTGCGTCATCATCTCGCCCGAAAGCGCTCGCGCCCGGCAATTATATTTTCGGTTGTGATACTCCAGAAAATACGTGACCAGTTCAGGAATGTCGCTCGCCCGCTCGCGCAGCGGCGGCAGGTGCAGGTTCACAACGTTGATGCGATAAAACAAGTCCGCGCGGAAGGTGCCGTTTTCAATTTCCTGCTCGAGCTTTCGGTTGGTCGCGCAGACCACGCGCACTTCCACCTTCTTGTCTTCCTGCGCGCCGATGCGGCAGAACTGCCCGTCCTGCAGCAACTGCAGCAGCTTCGACTGCAGCGACATGTCCAGCTCAGAGATCTCGTCCAGGAACAGCGTGCCGCGATGCGCCATTTCCACGCGCCCCGGCTTCATTCCATACGCGCCGGTGAACGCGCCTTTCTCGTAACCGAACAGTTCGCTCTCAAGCAACGTGCCCGGAATCGCCGGACAATTCACTTTTACCCATGGCCCGGTACGCCACGGCGAAGCCGCATGAATCATGCGCGCGATAATATCTTTTCCCGTCCCACTCTCGCCCTGGATGAGCACGGGAACGTTTGCGCTGGCTAGTTTCGTGAGCCGGTCGCGGACAGCCTGCATGCCCTCGGTGCGCCCAAAAACGATGGCGTCGGGCGGCATTTCCCCCAAAGGCTGGGCGAGCGTATTAACACTGCTGGTTGTCATGGCGGATTTTTACCAATTGGGGGGGAGATACCCTTGGAACTAGCACCCGGAAAGCCAAAGGTATCTGGCTTGGCGCGAACCACTCAAATCTAGCTTATGTAGTTGAGGAGGATCAACTTACCAAAGAGCCAAGCTGGTGTGCCCTGGTAATCAGCGAATTGGTACTACAGTAACACTTTCGGAAGGGTCGTGCGCAAACATTTTCACACCGCTGTAGCAATTTTCCGCCGTCCGCGAGCGCCGTCGGGTGCCAGCAGCAGCGGGCGCATGAACTTCAGCCCCAATAAATAATAGCCGTCCGCCTGGGTGCTGCGGAGCGCCTTGGCCCGCAGGGTTCGAGAAGCCCTCGGTAACAGGGCCAAAGATGCCACTGGGGCGCTGGGAATCTCCAGCCGCAACTGCGCGATTGCAGGCAGAACTCGCCGGATCGCGACCAGCATTCCCCCCGCGCTCACGTTCAGCGCGGTAGCAAATTCCAGAAATTCTGTGCCCTTCGCATCGCGGCTGCGAACAAAAACGGGGATCGCAAGCGGCAGTCGAGACCACTTCCGCCGTTCCCTTCCCGCCTTCAGACCGCTCATGCAGAACTCTCCATCGCCCTTTGTCTCTGCTCAAGGAGCACCTTAGGGGCCAAATGTCCGGCAAATCCGCGGCGAAACCGCGAAAGAAAACCAAAGGCCGTCCCTCCCGGTCTGCAAAACCGGCAAAGCAGCCGCGGTTCTCGGCCGTTATCTTCGCCCTGCATTCGCTTTCGAAAAACCCGCCACTTCCGGCTCATAACCTGTAAAAGTGCAAGCTTTTGCTACACTTGGGTAATTCCCGTGCATTTTTCGTTGACAACAAATTGTCCCTGAAATAGGATTTTGTAATCAGCACTCGCTTGGAGATTTCGAGTGTAGTTTCCCCTCTCCCCGTCAACCTGTGGTAGTTCCCAAATGGCCTCTACCCACAAGAACACGTGTGTTTCTGACGCCGGAGGAACCTCTCAACTCATGCCAGCCACTGCTGCTGTTACCCGTCCTGACGGCGATTTACCCAACCCGGAAAATCTGCTTCAGGAATACAAAGAACTGCGCGAGCGTTTTCAGCGAACGACGAACGCGCTGGCCTCGGCCGCCCACGATCTCAAAACGCCGCTATCCATTTTGAACGGCTACGTCGAATTACTACAGAATGAGAAGCTCGGTTCGCTCAACGAGCGCCAGCGCGAAGTTCTGCGCGACATGCAGGCCAGCGGAAAACGCCTGCAACAGTTCATTCAGGATTTCCTCACCTACAGCGCCCTCGAAACCGGCGGCCTGCGCATGCAGTTCGACGCCGGCAACATCAACGATTGCCTCTCTGAAGTTTGCCGCATGTGGTCCAATCGTTTTCAGGAAAAAGGTCTGGCGCTTTATTTTCTCGCCAACGACAAGCTGCCGATTTTTCCTTACGATTCTCCCAAGCTCGAGCGCATCATTTCGAACCTGCTGGAAAACTCATTCAAGTTCACGCCAGCGGGCGGAACGGTGTGGCTGCACGCCGAACCGCACATGTGGGAGCGCCGCGCCGCCGCTCAGCCTTCGACCGCTGAACGCCGCCGCCAGAACGTAACTCATCCCAACTCGGTCAAGGTCAGCGTTTCCGACACCGGGCCGGGAATCCCCGCGGAGTTTCATCTCGAAGTTTTTGACGATTTCTTTCGTCTGCCCGGCACCGCCAGTCAGGAAGGCATGGGACTCGGCCTCGCCATCGCGCGCCGTCTGGTGCAAGGCATGGCCGGAAAGATTTGGGTCGAGAGCGATCCTGGCGCCGGCTGCAAGTTTTCTTTCCTGATTCCATACAAGCCCGCCGTCGCCCCCAGCAAAGGGAAAAACCGATGAAGCCAACCGCCAAGATCCTGTTGGTCGATGACGAACCCGGCATGCTGCGTTACATCAAGACGCTGCTCGAAGTGGACGACTATAAAGTCGAGACCGCGACCACCGGCGAGGAAGCTCTCGCGCTCGTCGAAAAAGGTTCGGGGCCCGATCTGGTGCTGCTCGACGTGCTCATGCCCGGAATCGACGGCCTGGAGACTCTCGAGAAACTCCGCCAGATTCAACCCGGCGTCAAGGTCGTTATGCTCTCCTGCGTCAACGACACTCGCAAAGTCGTGCACGCCATGAAGCTGGGCGCGTTGGACTACCTGACCAAGCCGTTTCAGAAAGCCGAGCTCGACGCCGTCATCGATCTCAGCCTCGGTCAGGGCAAACAAACTTACAGCGGCGAAGTCGAAGAACTTTCCGACGACGTTTTCTTCATCGCCGCCAGCCCGCAGATGCGCAAGATCCGCTCCCAGGCCGCGCTGGTTGCCAACGTCGACATCCCCGTGCTACTGCTCGGCGAGAGCGGCACCGGCAAAGAAGTATTGGGCCGGCTGATCCACAAACTTTCGCCGCGCGCTCACCGCACGTTCCTCAAAGTCAATTGCGCCGCCGTCCCCGCCGATCTTCTCGAGAGCGAACTGTTCGGCTACGAGCCGGGCGCCTTCACCGGCGCGACTCACGCCAAACCCGGCAAATTCGAGCTGTGCAACAAAGGCACGATTCTGCTCGACGAGATCGGCGAAATGCCGCCGCTGTTGCAGGCAAAACTTCTCCACGTATTACAAGACCAGACGTTCTCGCGCCTAGGCAGCCGTTCCATCATCAAGGTCGACGTGCGCATCCTCGCCGCCACCAACATCAACATTCCCGAAGCGCTCGCCAATAAGCGCCTGCGCGAAGATCTCTACTACCGCCTGAACGCTTTCACCATGCAGATTCCGCCGCTGCGCGAGCGCAAAGAAGAAATTCCCATCCTGCTGAAGCATTCCATGACGCGCATGGCCGAGCGTTATGCGCGCGCCCCGCTGCCGCTCTCTCCGGCATTGCTGCTGGCCTGTCAGAATCATTCCTGGCCCGGCAATCTGCGCGAGCTCAATAATTTTCTGAAGCGCTATCTGATTCTAGGGGACGAAAACCTGGCGGTCAGCGAACTGATTCCCAGAAATGACGGCAATGGCGTGCAGGAGTCCACGGCGATTCCTCAGCGCGCGCCGCCGAACCGGGAGGTTTGAAATCTCTGGCCCGCACCGCAAAAGACGAAGCCGAAGCTCAGGCCATCACCAATGCGCTGGAGCAGACGAACTGGAACCGCAAGCAGGCCGCCGCGATTCTCCAGATCAGCTACAAAGCTCTGCTGTACAAGATCCGCCAGTATGGGATTGCTGAAGCCAAAGGCCACCACAAGCTCTCGGCGGGAGCTTAGTCCTCGCAACTACACCTCAGCCAAAAATAGTTGGCGCCCGGCTGCCCAACATCACCTACTGAACGCTACCTAACCTACTGCACGTTCAGAGTAATGCTGCCGCTCTTGGTGTCGCTGCCCGACGCCGCCGTTATCGTGATGTTGTACTTACCGGCCGGTGTTCCGCTGACAGGCAGCTGCGTAGTTACTGCTGCTGCATGCCGGCTGCAGCAGCAGGAAAGCAAACAGCGCACAGAATAGAAATATTCCCAGGACACGCCGGCGGCGGCGGTTTCTTCCCCTCCCCACAGGCCAATCCCGGTAACGCCAGCCACACCGCGTAGAAATGTCGCGTCAGCAGACTGGCGCTCGTGGGTGGAAGAATCGGTCGTGCCGTAGTCGTGAGGTTAAGCGTCGAAGTCCCGGGACCGTTCAGAGAGACCGGACTGTTGGTGAAGTTGCACGCCGCTCCCGCGGGCAGGCCCGTCTGCAAGACAGCGAGACGCTTCGAGGAGTACACGGGTGCGGCGACAGTACCACCGTATAACTCGCCGTTTGCCCGGCCGGCACGCTTTGATCCGCGGGATTGACCGCGAGCGTATAGTCGCGCCATCTCCGCGGGTACCTGGGTCCGCGCCAGAACATTGTTGCCCGTGCCCATCACCTGCACCGAGCCGCCGTTAAAGTTGGCTTGAATCCCACTGCTGTAGGGAACCGGTGTCAGCACGATCGTGACGGTTGCCGTCGCGCCCGACTGCAGCGTCGGAAGGCTGCAGCTAACGCTGGCGTTGGTCGAGCCTCCACCACACGTTCCAGCACTGGCGCTGGCCGAAACAAAGTTGACCTGCACCCCTGTATGAGTCTGGCTGAGGTCATCAACTACCGTGATATTGGTGGCCGCATCCGGGCCGTTGTTCGTGATCGTATAAGTGAACGTAGCCTGGTTCCCGGCGTTGACAAACACCTGGTTCGTCCCCAGCGTCAGCACTCCGGTAATCGACAAGCTCAACACCGACTGCAGTTGAGCCACATACGCGTCGTAGCCGCGCGTTGTACGCTTCTAACGGGGTATTCACCTGCAGCGTCGCCGAATTGGTGTCGCCCGCGAAGTAGGGGTTCTGGTTCACATCGAGCGCAACGCCCGTGCCGGTGGTGAACACCGTATTCCCGTCCCCGCTCCCTCCAGCGTAGTAGGTAACCCAGGAACCGTTCGTCTGGCCTAATTGCGCGGCCGTGTTCAGTCGCGCCATGAACGCATCCTGAAAGCCCGTCAGATGGCTCTGAATGGTCGATGCCGGAAACACCGGGAAATCGGTGGACTGCGTCGATCCCGTCACCAGCGCACCGCTGGCCGAGTCCACCGCGATCGCCAGTCCGGCTTCGTTGCTGCTCCCACCGAGAAAGGAGAAATAGTTCAGTGCCACGTTGGTCGGAACTGTAGTGGTCGAAGGAGTCGGATTGCTGAGGCGCGCCACGAACGCGTCGTTCGGGTAGGTGCCCGCGACGTTCCGCGTACAAAGTGCGGGGGGCACCGGGTTCACTGGTTGGTCCAGGCACTGTTGATACGCCGAGGAAGTATTCAGCGTCGCAATACCTTGGTTAATGTCGGAGGAATTTGTGGTTCCGACGACGTAAACGTTGGCCGCGCCAGTGTCGAGCGCAACTTGCCCGCGCCAGAGTCCGTTGCGCTGCCTCCCACATAGGTCGACCAGATCAGCTGTTCGTCCCTGGGGCGCGTTGGGGTTCAGCTTGGCCACGAAAGCATCGGACGCTGTTGGTGGCGTCGTCGTCGAGTAAGAGCACAGCTGAGGATAGGTGATCGACACCGGCGGCGCTGTATCCAGGCAGGGCTGGTAGGCGTTCAGGATCGGAAAGTCGGTGGTGCTGCATCCGACACCCGTGTAGAGGAAGTTCGTGGTGCCGGTGAAGTAGATATTGCCGTTGGTATCGACCGCAATGCCGCCGCCCACGGCTATCGGTTCGGACTCGTGTCAAAGTTGCCTCCGCCAAAATAAGTCGAGTAGGCGATGCTGCCCGTGCCGCGGCGCATTCGTGTTCACCTTGGTTACGAAGAACTGAATGGGCGCTCGTGGCGAGATCTGATACGGCAACGCCTGCGGCAGCGTGCTCGCCGGAAATTGATCAGCCGTGCTCGCAACGTCTGACGAGGTCGTCGTTCCGGTGACGTAAACGTAGCCGGACGAATCGATGGTCATGCCGCTGGCGATATCGTGCCGTTGCCCGAAAGATACGACGAATACTGCAGCGACCGTCGCGTCGGCTTCAACATTCGGTCACAAATACGTGCGTGCCGGGCTACCGGTTCGGGAGTGGTTTGATACGCGTTGGTTGCAGTGGTCGGAAAATTGGTCGGACGAAGTCGTGCCCGCCACGTACGGATCGCCCGCGCCGTCGACGCTGATTCCCGCCGGAGTGTCGACTCCGTCGCCCCCAAGATAAGTCACGTAGTCAAGAACGGCATTCGGCGCGCCCAGAGGCGGAGTGATCTTGGCGATGTAAATGTTCTGCGTCGTTCCGTACGAGCGTTGTCTGAAAGACGTATCCGGCCGGGTGAAAGATTCGGCGACGTCGTCGACCCGGTGAGGTAAATGTTGAAGCCTCCATCGACCGCGACCGAAGTCGCGAATGCTCGTCCCCGCTACCGCCGAAATAGGTGGAAAAACTCAGGACCGGATCGATCACCAGTTCGCGCGAGTGATCATAAGTTCCGATCGCGAATCCCGCGCGGTTGGCGCCGCGCAGAACGAAGCTGCCTTCGACCGGCTGCTGGCGCCCGGCAATCTCCTGGTACACGCGCGGAGCGTTCAGTTGCGCACTGCTGCCCTCGCCCTTCGATGACCAGCGCGCCGTTTTTCAACTCCAGCTGTTTCGCGCCCTTGAATTCCAGTTCAGCCTGCGCGGGATCGGCGCCGGGCGCGACCTGGAAGTCATATTCCAGCCGCCCCTGATTTCCGTAGAAAACCAGATTGATTCCGGGATAAATATTTTCGTAACGCACGCGGGCAAACTGCGGCACGCCATGCCGCCACTTCGCGGAATCATTGCCCAGAAAATAATTGCTCTTGCCCGGCAGCAGTCCGCGCCGGTCAGACTGGCATTCGGATTCGCTCCCGCCAGCTTCATCTGCAACGAATTCACGCGAACAAGGGATGCGTCCTGTTTGCCCGAGCTTTTCTGTTTCACCCGAGGCTTCGACTGATTCTGCGAAACCGTGCTCAGGATCGCGCCTTCGGACCCCAGAAACAGGCTGTATCCCGGCCCCCGCGCCACGAACTCCGCGCGAGGGTCGGCGGGATCGAGTTGTCCCTGTCCCTGGTTCGGCTCGAAAATCAGCGGCAGCCCGGCAAAAAGCGAACGCGCCTGAGCTTTTAATTCGCTGCCCTTCCGCGGCACGTCCGGCGAGACCGTTAGCGGACTGCCAAGCATAGTCGCCGCAGCTTCGATCGCGGGTGTCGCGATCTGAGCCGGGTGAACGCGACATTCGCGCTGCCGTTCGGGTTGACGTTCGAGCTGCCGTTCGCGCTGACGTTCGCGGCCGTTTGGCGTGAGCGGGAACCCCACCCGAGAACTGCGCATCCTGCCGCGAGCACCACCAGCCCGGCAGCCAGAACACGAACTCGTACCACGGATGTTCCCAACCAACGGCGATCAACGTTCACTCGTTCCTCCGATGCAGTCCAATCAGTATTCTTGCGATCGATCTTGTCCAGGCCAATCTTGTTCAGAATTGCTTCCCGCTCAGTTCACTGTCGCCGAGAATCTCTCCGCCCATAATCCGTCACGCCGACTCTTGCCAGCCCCGCTCCGGGCCCGATCGTTCTCAACTCGGATCAGCCTTGCTCAGATCTCTAACTTGCTCAGATCAGTGGGAGATTCGATACAGCGCACAAGTCAACCCAGCCTCGCGCCGGTAAACCTTCCGGGGCGACCGGCCCGCAGCTTGCATGTCACTGGAACTGGCGGAAAAATTAAATAACTACTTAAACATCTGACGGATAGACAAGTCAAGCGACCCTCCGCCCTGCCCCAAGCTCCCCAGAACGTTTTGTCAGATGCGGCCTCATGAGTGGAAAGATGCCGGACCCCCGGTTGCACTCCGACAAATTCTTTCTTGCGATCCGCAGTCTAGGTCCAAGAACGAAATTCCAGCCTTCGGACTAATTCTCGGCCTGATCAAAAACGGTTCGAGTGCGACCAAGAGTGAGATAGTCGGGGCGCGAAAGATGCGGCTGGAAAACACCTCGGAAAAAGCGGAAAAGAATGATCGTCTCGCGCAACGGCTTGCGCGAATGCCAGGATCGATCAACTAAGGGCCTTTACAACCCACTCATTCTCCACGGGAAACCTAACCGTCATCCGGCCCCCAGATGGCAACCGGATTGCTCCATCCTGATCGAGCCCTGCGCATACGTGCGTCCCTCCCGCGGCTCCCGGACCCCTTCCGTTCCAAACTCCGGACGGATTAACCGAATCAGTTCCAGCCGGCATTTTGCTGTTGCAAACTGCTGATATTTCTATACATTGAGGTGCAGTAAGGCCTCAGTTTGGGGTGAGGCGCTTTGACATCTTCCGTGGTCGCCTTTCTGGGAAGAATACGCTCCTGGCAGAGAACTCAGGCATGCAACCGAATTCACAGGAACGGCGGATGATGCGGCGCTTCGACATGCGCCTGCCCGCCATCGTCCGCGCTCGAAGGCACCAATGAGTTCCAACCGAAACCCAGAACGTCAGCGCCCGCGGCGTTTTCTTCTACCTCGACCGCGCCGTCTCCGCCGGCACCAAACTCGAAGTCACGCTGACCTTCCCGCCCCACGTCACCCTCACCGACGCCGTTCGCGTCCGTTTCACCGCCCGCGTAATCCGCGTCGAACATCCGCTGCCGTCGGCCCGCATCGGCACCGCCGCCATGATCGAAGACTACGAATTCCTCCGCTCCAACGGCAGCCCCGACTTCCTCGCCGCCCTGCAGACAGAATGGAAAGCCACAAACTGAGAAACAATGAAGCAGACTGTTTGCAGTTCGGCAATCAGCGTTTTGCCGTAGCGGGTCATTGCGAAACGTTGAGCGAAGGTTCGTATCGGGGCATGGCTTTAGCCCTGCCGTCAGCATCGCGAAACGAAGGGCTTTGGCCCTGCGCGCGGCGTTCGCCTACTTCTTCCCCACTTCCTTCAATTCCCGCCGCAGCCGGCCGAATCTCCGCACCAGGCGTGCCGATATACACACGCATGAATCACCCACGCAGCGATGTAAGCAGCGAACAGAAACTTGATGGCGTTCATTGCGGCGCTCCGATTCAGCGGAATGCTAGCCTTGCCTGCCACTCCTTCACCAGCCAGCGATTCCATGGCGTGAGCTTCCTCGACTTCGCGATGCAGCAACTCCAGCCGAAAGCGCGACCAGCAAACCAGAAATGCAAAACAAAGAAACGCCATCCAGCTGATCAGCAGCACGTGCAGCATACGCGGATCCATCGACCCGCCGCCGCCGATCACCGGCTGCGGATGCTGCGTGCGGAAAAACCAGATCGAAAAATAAACCAGCGGCACGTCGAGCGCGCCGAACACCGCCAGCGCCGCAGCCAGCATCTGCGTCTGCGCGCTGTTCGAAAATCGCCGCAGCACCAGATAGCTCACATAAATCAGCCACAGCACCAGCGTCGAAGTCAGCCGAATATCTCCCGGCGCCCACCAGATGCCCCACACCGGCCGCGCCCAGATCGGCCCGGTGACCAGCACGATGGTGCAGAAAACCACGCCCACTTCGGCGGTCGTGACCGCCAGCACGTCCAGCCGCTCTCCGGGAAAAAGCCATCCAATCAGAAAATAAAACGCCGGAATCAACAGACACGTCGTCGCCACCGCGCTCGGCCGCATGCCCGCTCGGCAGCGAGGCTCTGCACCTGCGGCAAGAAACAGGCGATCACGCCCACTACGCCGATCGCCGATGCACAACCCACTTCGCGCCGCAGTTTTTGTCGAAGCTTCCGCGTTCACCAGGTATTGAATCGACGCGATGAAGTTAATGAAGAACAGCAGAAACGCCGTCCACGCCGAAGGCACGTGATAGTAAATAATGCGGTAGACATCGCCCTGCTGCGCGTCGGTGGGCGTGGCCTACTCAGCGCCAGATACAGGGCATAGGCCAGAAAAATCGCCGTGAACACCGAGAGGATGGGGAAGAGCCGTTTCATTCCGCGTGCAGAATCGTTTCAAATAACGCCAGACAAGCTGTAGTAAACACCACATCGTAGGTGAGAAGCAACACGATGTAGAAGTGCGCAGAATCTTCTCCGGTCAGAATCGACGTCGTGCCGCCACCATGCCGAGCACCGCAGGAATCGAAATCGGAAACAGCAGCAGCGGCAGCATGATCTCGCGGCTGCGCGTGCGCAGCGACATCGCCGCGAAAAATGTTCCATTCACCACCAGCGCCCAGGTTCCCAGAATACGCAACCGGAATCAACTGCCACGCCGGACCCAATACTCGCAGGTTGTAAAACATCACGAACAGCGGCGTCATCAGCGCTTCCAGCACGCTGACAAAAATAAAATTGCCCAGTGCCTTCGCCAGAAACAACGCATTGGCCGGGGCCGGAGAAACGCGGTAAGCATCGAGCACCTGATTGCGCAACTCGCGCGCCCAGGTCTGGTTAAGCGCCACCACCGCCGCGAAAAGAAACGCCACCCAGATCAATCCGCCCACAATGTGCCGCGACTCCTCCGCCAGCGGATCGAACGAGAAGCTAAAGATCACCACCACCAGCAACGAGAAAAACAGCATGGAGTTGAGCGCATCTTTCGAGCGCCACTCCAGGCGAATATCTTTCACCAGCGTCGCCCAGGTCACCGACCAGAGGAATTCATCTGTGGCTTCGTTGGCTCTGCTATTGAGGTTGTCACAGAACGCCCTCACCCCCGGAACTCTCCGCCCGCGCCAGACTGGCCGTCCGGTCTACAATCTGCCCCGCCTGCATCCACACAAACTCGTCGGCCACGCCTTCGAGTAACGGCGCCTGATGCGTCACCACAAAAACCGTCTTCCCTGCATCGCGCATGCCCTTCAGCAGTCCGACCATCTCCCGCGCCGAATGCACATCCACGTTCGAGAACGGCTCATCCAGCAACAGCACCCTCGGATCGTGCAGAATCGCCCGCGCCAGCGACATGCGCTGCCGCATTCCCTGCGAATACTGCCCCACCGCCCGCGTCAACTCCGGATCGAGCCCGACTTTTCGAATCACCTCGCGAATCACTTCTTCGCGTCGCCCGTTTTTATGGCCCCCGCGCTCGCCGTCCCCAATCCCGTACAGCCCCGCAAAGTACCGCAGATTTTCCATCCCGCTCATCTCGTCGTAGAGCAACGACGGATGCGCCATATACCCGATCTCGCGACAAGCCTCCTGCGGAGATTTACCAAAAATCAAAATCTCGCCCCGCGTAGGCTGCGCCAGCCCAGCCAGCGCGCGCAGCAGCGTAGTCTTCCCTGCCCCGTTCTCGCCGAGAATGGCGTGAAACCGCCCCGCGTCAAACTCCGCGGTCACGCCGCGCAGCGCGGCAAAACGCCCAAACTGCTTGATGACGTTGCTGACGGTGATGATGGGCGGGCTTTGCGGAATGGCGTCAGTCACAGGCACCGGAAGAGCGCGGCCGCAGCGGCGCGGAAGTCACGCTAGCGAATCTATGCATTTCTGCGAAGAATTGCAAAGCTGGCCCGGCACTTTTTCCCATTGACATTCCAACCATTCCATAGCACTATACATAGCAATACATAGTATATGGCATTCAACACCCACACGAACGGCGACCGCGGACAAAACTGGGAGGCGCAACTCCGCAAAGGATCCCTCGAGATGGCCATCCTGGCCAGCCTCTGGCAGTCGCGCCTTTACGGCTTGGAAATCCTGCGGTCCCTATCCGAGAAATCGCAACTCGAGGTCGCCGAAGGCACGTTGTATCCCATTCTTTCGCGTCTCAAAGCCGAAGGGCTCTTGCAGTCGGAATGGGTCGAAGCCGAAGCCGGACACCCGCGGAAAGTACTACTGGCTGACCGCGCCCGGACGCCGCCGCGCCCGCGAGATGGCCGAAGCCTGGCACACCTTCGCCGCCAGCTTGGCCGCACTCGTTGAGCCAGTCTTAGGAGGAAAAACGCGATGACGATGACCACCACAGCGCCACTTACCGATTCTCGCATCGGCTCTTATCTGAGCCGCCTGGCCGCAGCGTTGGCCGGCGTTGCCCCGGAGGAAAGAGACGAAATTGTTCGCGAAATCCGCGCCCACATCCTCGATTCGGTCTCGACCGCGACCGATCCCGCCGGCGCCACCGACCGCGTGCTCCGCTTGCTGGGCGCTCCCGAAGAATTGGCCAACCGCTACACCACGGAATCGTTGCTCACCCGCGCCCGCTCCAGCTTTTCTCCATGGCTGCTTCTACTCACTTGTTGGCGATGGGCAAAGCTCGGAATCAAGGGAACGTTTGCTTTCTTCCTCGCCTTGCTCGGATACACGACAGCGCTCGCGCTCATGGTGGCTGTCTTGCTTAAGCCTTTTATGCCGATGATTGGGTGGTGGATCGGCCCCCGAAGCTTTGGCATCACGGTTCCGGATCACCCGGAGCAGATGCATGAACTACTGGGCGCTTGGTTTGTTCCGGTTATTGCGACCGCTGCGTTTGCCGCGGCGATTGGGACTACGCACGCCCTGCGCTGGATGATCCGCAAGCGCGTTTCAAACCCGACGTATGAGATACCGCAAGCCGGTGTTTCGGGTCCAGCGCAAATCTAGCTCGCCAAATCTAGTTCGCCGTGGCAGACGCCCCAGGCAGCACCTGCGTCATGGTCTTGGCCGGTTCAGAAGATGGCGCCGCACCCGGCGCACCCGGCGCACCCGGCTGCTGCGGAGCATACTTCGACGCGCACTTGGCCTGCAGTTGTTTGGCATGGAACACGCCATCGCGATCAAATCGCCCGTCGGCCAGCGCCTGCGAATCATCTTTAAACGTGTCCGGCGGCGCTTCCGTCCCGGTATAGTCCACGTGAAGAGTCTGATCTTCTTCCATCAGCACAAACTGTACATGCGTTCCCACGCGCTTGATCGACCCCGGCTGCACATTTCCCGCAACTCGCAATCTTTTCGAGTACGCCCCGTCGCCCATCTTGTGCAGTTCTTTAATCGTGACATAGTAACTCTTGCTGTCCTGCACGCCGCTGTACGCCAGGTAGCCCGAGCAGCACCAGAATCACCCCCGTCGCTGCGCCGAATTTGAGATAGATATTAGCCTGATTCGACATAAGAATTACCCGCCCTCAAAGCACTCTACGCGTCACTACGGCGAGAATCAAGATTCGAAGGTCCACACCCGCCCATTCAATTCTTTCTTGCAGACCATCCCACAGACTAAGTGATCTCATCCCTCCGCGTCGCCCTGCCCAGCGTTTGCTCTGACCGCGACCCTAGCATTTATTCCATTTTGCCAGCGGCCGGACCCACAGCCCTGGTCTGCCTGGTCTTCGGATCAACGCCGATCAGCGCTACTCCGCCAACTCCCTCGCGGCCGACGGTAACCACGTGGCCCCGAGCCCGCAAGTCAGCCTGCACTTCTTCGGAGAGACTCCTGGGCACCGAGAGGCTGCCCAGTCTGGCGCGCTCCTGGCCGAAGGAGCTGATGAAATGCTCCGTGGAGAAGCGCGGCGCTTTAAACGCTTCCTCAGGACTCATGCCGAACTCCACGTAGTTGAGGATCACCTGAATAGCCGCCTGATCCTGCATGTCGCCGCCGGCTACCGAGATCGCCATCACGGGCTCATTGTTATGGAAAAGCAGCGTGGGGCTAAGCGTGATTCGCGGCCGCTTGCCGGGCTCGATAACGTTCGGAGTTCCCGCAAACGTGTTCAGGCTGCTGAGCCGGCTTCCGTGAATAATCCCCGTGCGCCCGGCCACTCCTGCAGTGCTCGACAGACCGCTGGGTGTTGCCGCGATCACGTTCCCAAACTTATCCGTCACACACATGACGGTCGTTCCGCCCTGCCACGGCCCAGTAATGGTGGGCGGCTTGGTCGGTTTCATATTGTAAGGGTCGCCGGGCCGGAGCTCGAGCGATGCCTTCTTCGCATCGATCAGCTTGCGCCGCATTTCGGTGTACTGGTCGGAAAGCAACTGCTGCATCGGCACCTTCGTAAAGTTTGGATCGCCGTAATACTCATCACGATCCGCCAGCGCCAGTTTCTCCGCTTCAATCACCGTGTGGATGTAATCCGCCGAATTGAAGCCCATCGTCTTCAGGTCGAAGCCTTCCAGCAGCCGCAGCGTCTGTGACAGATAAGGCCCCTGCGTCAATGGACCGGCCTTGTAGACCGTGTACCCGCGGTAGGTAGTTTGGAGCGGATCCACTACGGGAGTTTTGTGCGCGGCTAAATCCGCCTTGCGAAGGAATCCGCCCTTCTCGATATACCAGGCCTCCAGGGCATCGGCGATGTCGCCGCGATAGAAGCGGTCCGAGACGGCCTGCAATTTCTGCTCCCGCGTTCCTTTCGCGGCTTTTTCCGACTCGACTAATTTTCGAAATGTGACGGCCATATCCGCCTGCCAGTTGATACCGGTTTCGATCTTCTGCCCGCTGCCCGTGTCGACATACCAGCTCGGGCCACCCGCGTCCAGAATGGCCAGCGTCGGCTGCAACACCTCCTCGAAGCTTTTCGTCCCGTAAAGTTTCAGCAGCGTAACGATTGCATCGATAGTGCCAGGCACCGCCGCGGCTTTGACGTCACCATCCGGGATTCCGTGCTGCATGTACCAGGCAATCGCTTTGGGATCGCGCGGCGCCTCGCCTTGTCCCTCCAGCAGCTTCACGTTTTTCTGGCTCCCGGCGCTGTAAACCAGAATCGGAACCTCTCCGCCCACGCAGAACGCGCCCACATAAGTCACAGACAGCGCCAGCAGAGTAGCGGCCCCCGCATCGGCGGCGTTTCCGCCCTGTTCCAGAATCTTGATGCCGGCCGCAGTGGCGGCAGGCCTGCCGGAAACCACCACGCCCTGGCTGCCGGCGGCGACACTCGGCCCTCGCGAGCTCACCGGCGTTTTGGTCGCCTGAGGCCAAGCAAAGGTCGCGACGAAAAGGAGGAAAACGGATGATATTGAAATGATCTTGCGCATAGAAGTTGACTCCGTTGAAATGGCCGGCGTCCACTGCCCGGTGTGTCGTCAAGACTACATCAGCTCTCTTATTCCACGCTGCCTCGGCCCCGTGGCCCGGTCATCTAACACCCTCGCCTTGCCCCACTCGTCCCTTCCGGCTACACTTCCTCTTCGTCCGGAGACATCCATGAAGACTCTGTCCATGAAAACTCTGCCGCTGCTCATCTTTCTCGCCGCCGCCCTCACCGCCTCCGCCCAAAACGAAAAGCCGCTGACCTCATTCCCCTACACGCCCGGAGTCGACCTCACGGCGATGGACAAGACCGCCGACCCCTGCGCCGACTTCTACCAGTACACCTGCGGTGGATGGATGAAGAACAATCCCATCCCCGCCGACCAGGCGCGCTGGAGCGTTTACGGCAAGCTCTATCAGGACAACCAGCAATTTCTCTGGGGCATTCTCGACCAACTCTCCAAGCAGACCGCCGGTCGCAACGCCAACCAGCAGAAAATCGGCGACTACTTCGGCGCCTGCATGGACGAAGCCAGCGTCAACCTGCTCGGCGCCAAGCCGCTGCGTCCCTATCTCGACCAGATCGCGGCCCTACAATCTGCGAAAGACTTGCCCGCGCTGCTCGCCGCCCTGCACACCTCGCTGCAATCCGGAGGACTCTTCTTCAACTTCGGCTCGAATCAAGATTTCGAGAACTCGCAAAACGTGATCGGCTTCGCCAACGCCGGCGGCCTAGCCCTGCCCGACCGCGATTACTACACCAAGACCGACGACAAGTCGGTCGAGCTGCGCAACAAGTACGTCGTTCACGTGCAGAAAATGTTTGAGCTGCTCGGCGACCAGCCCGACCGAGCCAAAGCCGAAGCCGCCAAAGTCCTCGAGATCGAAACCGTCCTCGCCAAGGCATCGCTAACTCGCGTGGAACGCCGCGATCCCTACAAGCTCTTTCACAAAGTAGACTTCAAAGGCCTGCAAGCGATGACCCCCGATTTCGACTGGGCAATCTACATCAAAGACGTCGGCCTCGCCCCGCAGAACGTTTTCAACGTCGATCAGCCCGCGTTCTACGCCGAACTCGACAAGCAGTTCAAGGCGCTCAGCCTCGACGACATTAAGACTTACCTGCGCTGGCATACCGCCCATGCCGTCGCGCCGTATCTCTCCGACGATTTCGTGAATGAGAATTTCAATTTCTTCAGCAAGACCTTGCGCGGAGTTCCCCAGCTTCGTCCGCGCTGGAAGCGCTGCGTCGGGCTGGTCGACCAGCAACTCGGCGAGGCCCTCGGCCAGGAATTCGTAGCCCGCGCCTTCAGCCCCGAGCTAAAAGAAAAAACCAGCCTGATGGCCCGCCAAATCGAGCACTCCATGGAAGAGGACATCGAAACTCTTGCCTGGATGAGCCCGCCCACTCGCAAGCAAGCGCTAGAAAAACTCCACACCATCGTCAACAAAATCGGATATCCCGACCGCTGGCGCGACTACAGTTCAGTCGACATCAAGCCCAACGACTTCGTCGGCAACGTGCAGCGCGCCACAATTTTCGAGACGAAACGCGACCTGAACAAAATCGGCAAGCCCCTCGACCGCGGCGAGTGGGGCATGTCTCCGCCCACCGTCAACGCCTACTTCGACCCGCAAATGAACGACATCAACTTCCCCGCCGGCGTGCTGCAACCCCCGCTGTACGACCCGAAAATGGACGATGCCCCCAACTACGGCAACACCGGAGGCACCATCGGTCACGAACTCACTCACGGCTTCGACGATGAAGGCCGCCAGTTCGACGCCCACGGCAACCTCAAAGACTGGTGGACCAAAGATGACACCAAAAACTTCACCGATCGCGCCGATTGCATCGTCAACCAATACGCGCAATACACCATCATCGACGACATCAAGATCAACTCCAAGCTCACCGAAGGCGAAGACATCGCCGACCTCGGCGGCCTGATCCTGGCCTGGATGGCCTGGAAAGACCAAACCAAAAACATGACCCTAGAGTCGCGCGACGGATTCACCCCCGAACAGCGCTTCTTCGTCGGCTACGCTCAATGGGCCTGCGAAAACGATCGCCCCGAAAACCTGCGGGTCTCTGCCGTCACCGATCCCCACTCCCCCGGCAAATACCGCGTCAACGGACTAATGGTGAACATGGACCAATTCCAGAAAGCCTTCGGCTGCAAAGCCGGCCAGCCCATGGTCCGCGAAAACCGCTGTCGAGTCTGGTAAATCGCGACAACCTAAAAACACAAAAGCGCGGACGCCACGGTCCGCGCTTTTTATTGAAGCAAAATTAGAAGTATCCGGTAGTGGCGTAACATTCTGCAGTTCGAATTCTTACCCACAAGAGTCGCGGTTGCGTCATCCCGAGCGGAGCCGCTCTTCAGGCGAAGCGAGGGATCTCCCGCTTAACCGGCCTAACGCGTAAGCCAAACTGCACCGCTACCGGTGCTCCGGTAGCGCTGAGAAATCCTCCTCCATCCGCTAGAATAAAAGCGTCACGCACACTTCCTATGATTCATCCCTGGCACGACGTAACTCCCGGCGACAAGCTCCCCCACGAGTTCGACTGCGTAGTCGAAATTCCCTTCGGCTCCAGCGTGAAGTACGAACTCGACAAGTCGAGCGGCCTGATCCGCCTCGACCGCATCCTCTACTCCGCCGTCTACTATCCCGCCAACTACGGCTTCATTCCCCAAACCCTAGCTGAAGACGACGACCCGCTCGATGTCCTGGTCCTCTGCCAGGAAACAGTCGTCCCGCTCACCATCATCCACGCCCGCACCATCGGACTGATGACCATGATCGACGCCGGCAAGCAAGACCACAAAATCATCGCCGTCGCCACCGAAGACCCCGAGTTCAACTCCTACCGCCAGGCCTCAGAAATGCCCCCGCACCGCCTGCTCATGCTGCGCCGCTTTTTTCAGGACTACAAACAACTCGAAGGCAAAGCCGTCGAAGTCGACGAGATCCGCCCACCATCCGAAGCCTACCCCATCATCCTCGACGCCCTGCACCGCTACAGCGAACAACGCCGCAAAGGCTTCAAAGTCGCCAAGTAGCACTAAGCTCAAAATAGCACTAAGGCTCGTAGCGGCCGAAGCAAGCAAAGATCCGTATCAGGGTATGCCTTCAGGCATACCAAAAAACGCACACATAATCGAACGCGCCTTCAGGCGCTGCGAAGTGAACGTGCAAATCAGTTCTAACCCTCAGAAATAAGAACTGATCTCTTTCGTCTCAACTCGCGCTGATCCTCACTAAGCACTGCCATGTACGAAGGTAACCTTGGTCGGCCCCTTGTGCAGGCCCTAGAATCAAGCCCGAGTCAAAAACTGCTCGCTCGGGTTTCTGCCTACGAAACACATTCTGCCGAAAGGCCACTCAACCACAACCAGAAACAAAATGAGGAGACTATGAAAACTGTACGACATTGCGCCGTACTCGTATTTTTTGTCGCCGTCTGCACCGCCCTGACTTTCGCCGACGAACCCGGACGCCATCCGGCCTACCTCCACGCCCTCACCGACCTGCGCCACGCCCGCGCCCACCTGAATCTACCCGCGGCGACCGGCCATATGGACCGCGAAGAAGAACGCGCGATCGAAGAGATCGACAAGGCCATCGGCGAAATCAAGCACGCCGCGATCGATGACGGCAAGAACCTCGAAGACCATCCGCCAGTCGATGCACAGATGGACCGCCGCGGCCGCTTCCACCGCGCCCTCGAACTTCTGGACAAAGCCCACAACGACATAGCCCGTGAAGAAGATGATCCCCGGGTCCGCGGTCTACGCGATCGCGCCATCCACCACATCGACGAGGCCCACCGCGTCGTCGATCACCTGATCATCCAGAACAACTGGTAAGAACGTTTCGCAGAGAAAACAGAGCAGACAGAGAATGCGGAGAAAGCCCGGTCGTCAGCCGGGCTTTTTTCTTTTGACGTTGCCCTCTGATGCGGCCGTACTGTGGAAGATGGCCGTTACGGTGGAAGAGTGGTCGAAATGTGGAAGATGGCCGTTACCGTGGAAGAGTGATCGTAATGTGGAAGATGGCCGTTACCGTGGAAGAGTGGTCGTAATGTGGAAGATGGCCGTTACCGTGGAAGAGTGGTCGTAATGTGGAAGATGGCCGTTACCGTGGAAGAGTGGTCGTAATGTGGAAGATGGCCGTTACCGTGGAAGAGTGGTCGTAATGTGGAAGATGGCCGTTACCGTGGAAGAGTGGTCGTAATGTGGAAGATGGCCGTTACCGTGGAAGAGTGGTCGTAATGTGGAAGATGGCCGTTACCGTGGAAGAGTGGTCGTAATGTGGAAGATGGCCGTTACCGTGGAAGAGCGGCCCTTAAGGGCCGCGTCAATCGCCCCCCAAGGATAAACCGGGCTTCAGCCCGGTGGCTTCTCCGAAAAGAAACCCGAAGCAAAAACTCTCCCGCATTTTCTTCTTGACACAATGTACTAGCAGTGTAGTACACTGACACGCATGGGAAGAAACACCACCCCCGCGCCGCCCCGCTTCTCCATCGACCTGCACAGCGGCGTCCCCGTCTACCGCCAGCTCATCGACCAGGTACGCAGCGGCATCGCCTCCGGCACACTAAACCCCGGAGATCAGCTCCCCACAGTCCGCCAGCTAGCCGTCGACCTGGAAATCAATCCCAACACCGTAATGCGCGCCTATCGCGAGCTAGAACTCGGCGGCCTGCTGGAAACTCATCAAGGCACCGGCACATTCATCGCCCACAAAAAGCTAGAAAAAGATTCCCCCGAACGCGAACGCCAGCTAGTCCAGATGGCCCAGGAATTCGCGGCCCGCGCAGGCGCCGCCGGATTCACCCTGGAAGATTTGATCGATCGTCTGCGCGACTTGTTGCCCAAAAGGAGATAGTTATGGCAAGAATCCGAATCAACGACGTCAGTGGCATCGCCCGTTTGCTGTTCGCAGTCAGCCTGGCAATCGGCCTCGCACTAACCGCGGCCATCAAAAATCCCGCTCCCGCCATCATCGGAGCCCTGGTCGGCCTCTACTTTCTATTCGCCATCAAAGTCGTGCGCCAGTGGGAAAAGGTCGCCGTCCTGCGCCTGGGCAAATACGTCGGCCTGCGCGGCCCCGGCCTGTGCCACATCATTCCCATCTTCGAAACCCTCAGCCCCTACGTAGACCAGCGCGTCCGCGTCGCCAGCGTCTCCGCCGAATCGACGCTCACGCGCGACACCGTTCCCGTGAATGTCGACGCCATCGTCTTCTGGCTCGTGTGGAACGCCGAAAAATCCATTCTCGAAGTCGAGAACTTCATCGAGGCCATCACCATGAGCGCGCAAACCGCGCTCCGCGAATCGATCGGCCGCCACGAACTCGCGCAAATGATCACCGAGCGCGAAATGATGGGCCGCGAACTCCAGCGCATTCTCGACGAAAAGACAAACCCCTGGGGCATCACCGTGCAGTCAGTCGAAATCCGCGACGTAAAAATCCCCGCCGGCCTCGAAGACGCCATGTCGCGCCAAGCCCAGGCCCAGCGCGAACGCCAGGCCCGCATCATCCTGGGCCAGGCCGAACAGGAAATCTCCAACAGCTTCGTGCAGGCCGCAGCCGCCTACGCCGAAAACCCCGTAGCCCTGCACCTCCGCGCCATGAACATGCTCTACGAAGCCGTCAAAGAAAAAGGCGCGATGGTCATCGTTCCCTCAACAGCAGTAGAAACCATGGGCCTCGGAGGAACTCTAGCCACCGCGTCCCTCGGCGGCGCCAAACCCTAACCATCCAAACCAGATTCACTCAAACCAGATTTACTCGAACTCGATTTACTGAAACTCAATAACGTCGAAAGGAGCACCAACCATGAGTTACCTACGATTCGTGTGTCTACTCGCTTCAACTTTAACCGCAGCCGCCGTGCTGATGGCCGTCTCGCAATCTCCGACCCTGCAGCGCGGCATCAGCGTACAGATGGCGGCCAGCAATCACGCCACACCGATGCCAGAGGCCGACCACGAAAACGCGTGGATCGTGACGGTCACAACCGATGGACAAATATATTTCGGCACCGACCAGGTCACGCCCGAGGGCCTGGCCGAGCACATGAAAACGCATCCCCGCAACCGTGACGCAAAACTCTACATCAAGGCCGACGCCGGTGCCCCGTTCAGCAGCGTGCGCCAGGTCCTACATGCGGCGCGCGAGAATTTTTTCGATGACGTGGTCCTGCTCACGGCACAGCCAGAAAAAGTGCAGCCCGGAACCATCGCGCCGCCGAAAGGACTCGACCTATGGATCGGAAACGAGGCGGGATCGAATTTCGTGGCGGTGCAGATCGGAGCTGACCAGGGATCGGCCAAACTAAGGCTCGGCAGCCAGGAAGTCTCGCCTTCAGCCTTGCAAGGCAAGCTAGCCCAACTCTTCGACAATCACGACGGAAGGATCGTTGTTCTAAAAGTATCCGGCCAGGCTTCGTACGCGGATGTCGTTCGCACGATCGACACGTCGCTCGGCGCGGGCGCTAGCCGTATTACAGTCATTGTTTCGGGGCAAGTCTAAGCAGCCCGGGTGCCCCATTTCTCGCGCCCTTTGCGAGAAGTGGGGCTTTTGGATAGTTCAGCCACTGACCCTACAGTGACAGCCTGGAACTCTTGATTACCACGATCACCACGGTAACCAGAATTCCCTACGACCCACCACTAAAGTTCGCTCCCACATCTGCCGATAGCAAAGACATGGACGCTTCATCCATCGCTGTTCAAGGACTGCAACAGGCCAACACTCAACTGGACGCGGCCGCGTCGGCGATTGCAAACGCAGGCGTAACTTCGGCCAACGGAAGCAACCCAGACGTAGTTGATCTAAGTTCGGAAATAGTAGCGCTGGTGTCCGCGCAAGATTCGCTTTCCGCCAACCTCGCCACCCTCAAAACTGCCGACCAGATTCAGCAAAACCTTCTCGACGTCACTGCCTGACCCTCACCACACGTGGCAAGCATTCTCCGCCACCATCGGCTGCCCCGCCTTACACCCCCACGCCTTCTGAAACTCCGGCATATTCTGCACCACGCCATCCACGCGATACTTCCCCGGCGAATGCGAATTGGTGCTGACCTGCATCCGTAAATATTCCGGCCGCTGCTTCTCGCACCACACCCGCCCGAACCCCAGAAAGAAGCGCTGCTCCGGCGTAAACCCGTCAATACTCTGCCCTTCCTTACCGGTTTTATCTTCCGCGATCAACCGCTCCAGCGCCGCCAGCGCAATGCGCGCCCCGCCGTTGTCCGCCGTATTTTCTCCCAGCGTCAACCGCCCGTTCAGCTTCATGTTGTCGACAGCCACAAAGTTCGAATACTCATCGGCCACGCAGCTCACCCGCTTCTCAAACTCTTTCCCATCCTGCTCCGTCCACCAGTCGCGCAAATTCCCCGTCGGATCAAACTTGCGCCCCTGATCGTCGAACCCATGCGTGAGTTCATGCCCAATCACCAGCCCAATGCCGCCAAAATTAATGGCATCGTCCATGGTCTTATCAAAGAAAGGAGGCTGCAGAATCCCCGCCGGAAAAACAATCTCATTCAGCGACCCGCTGTAATAAGCATTCACCGTCGGCGGAGTCATGCCCCACTCCCTGCGGTCGAGCGGCTTGTCGATCTTCGCAATCTGCCGCTTCGATTCAAACTCGGTAGTCCGCCGCACATTCCCCAGCAGATCATCGCTCTCGATCGTCACCGAACTATAGTCGCGGTACACCTCCGGATATCCAATCTTGTTTCGGATCGCCTGCAGCTTCACCTTCGCCTGCTTCTTAGTCTCGTCCGTCATCCACGAAAGATTCTGAATATCTCCATCCAGCGATTTCTCCAGCATGTCGACCATCGTCAACATGCGCTGCTTGCCCTCAGCCCCAAAAGTCGTCTCGACGTACCGCTGCCCCAGCGCCTCGCCCAGCGAACCATCCACCAGAGTGACGCAGCGTTTCCAGCGATCCTGAATCTGCTTCTGCCCAGTCAGTGCCTGCCGCATCTTGAAATCCGCTTCCACAAACAGCTGCGATAACCACGGCGCCGCCGCCCGCAACACATGCCAACTCACATAAGTCTTAAGCGAATCGAGCGGTAGAGCCGCGACCACCCCGTTCACTTCTTTGAAGAAATCCGGGTTGGTCACATTCAACGAAGTAAAGCCCGGCGCGCCCACCGCGGCGAAATATCGATTCAGATAAAGATCCGGCGCCAGCGCAACCGCTTCCTCACGCGTCATCTTGTGGTCACGATTCTTCGGATCGCGCGTCTTGGTGCGGTCCATCGAATCCGCCGCCAGCAGAGTTTCCACCACCAGAACGGTGTCGGCCGAAGTGGCCGCCTGCTGCGGAGTCTGCCCCGCAAGCGTAAACACCTGCGTAGCAAATTCCGTCAGATGCTTCCGCATCTCAACTTTATCGGGATCGTCCTTGATGTAGTAATCGCGATCCGGCAGCGACAACCCGCCCTGATTGATATACGCAATCACCTGGTCAGCATTATGCAAGTCGGAACTCGCATAAAAACTGAACAGAGAAGTTCCGCCCACTAAATGCAGATGTCCAATCTCCTCGATCAGCGCGCCCTTGTCCTTCACCGCCGCAATGCGTTCCAACTCCGGCTTGACCGGCGCCATCCCCTTCGCGTCCACAGCCTTCTCATCCATGCACGACCCGTATAAGTCGCCAATCTTCTGATCGATGGCATTCCGCGCCGTCCCGCCCGCCGCAGCCTTCTCCAGAATCCCGCGGTCAATGGCCAGGTTGCTCTCCTGAAGCTCCGAAAAACTCTGCCACGCCGGCCGGTCCGCCGGAATCTCCGAATTCTTAATCCAGTTCCCGCACGCGTACTGATAAAAATCTACGCACGGGTCAACGTTCTTGTCGAGGTTGTCAAGACTGAATCCAGCCCCAGGCTTGGCAGACGAGGCAGACTGCGAAAAACCGGCAGCGGTCCCGAGCAACAGGAAAGCCAGCAGAAGACGAAACACACGCATGCGAGAGTTCTCCTTTGATTCGGTGAGCAATAGCCCGTGCGATTCTATGCCCCATGCTTCGCCACGATCAAGAAGCCTCACACCGCCGAAAAAGAACCGCAATCGATTTGCTGCGAGAAAGGCCGGTGGCCCCGCCCTTCAGAGGCAGCTTCACGCCTCTGCGAAAAACTGAGCCATCCCGTCAGCATCTCATCAACATCTCTAACTGGCTTTGCGCCGTTCGACACCCTCGCGCTCTGACGACGGCTCTCCCGAAGCTTTTTTCGCTTCGTATTCCTTCAAATTATCAATCGATGATTGCACCACCTCCTCACGCCTCTGCCGCAACGAGTCCTCAAACGCGGTCCAGCGCAGCGACGGCCCGCTCGCCGAGACCTCCATCGTCGCGTCGACATGAATCGGCGTAGTCGCCGTTATGTTGTCCAACTCACTCGCATCCAGCTCGGCGGTGTCTTCATCGACCGGAATCGCCCCCGACCCCGCTCCCACCTGCTGCTGAGTTGTCGGCGTGACGTTGCGATCCGTAGCCTCACGATGCATGACCGGCCTCTCCACCCACTTCGAACGATAGCGCCGTTCATAGTCCGCCCACATCTCTTCCGAGCCCAGAGCCGTTCCATCGTAGGCCGGAAAAGTTTCAATCTGTTCCTTGGTCAAATCCACCAGAAAATCATCCTCATGCTGCAACGACGGCCGGATTTCCTGCGGCGGCACAATGAACTTCTTGCTAGAAAGCCATCCCCCGGTATCCACCACCACGAAGACAATCGCTCCCGTCGCCTCATCGAAAATAACGTCGTCAATCTCTCCCAGCTTCTGATCGCCGGGCCCATAAACCTTCGAGCCGCGAATATCGAGCGCAGCCTCCTGCGTATCCGTAAACCGATAATCCCCTAACGTGCCGTATCGCGCCATGATTCCTCCTGAAAAGGTCGCCCCCAAACTTGGGTTCCGAAGCGACTTTAAGATGCAGAAAGACTCGCGAGGTTTGGCCCTAGAAAACCGCTCGCGTTGACTTGCCCGGCCCAGCCCCTCGTGTTCCCTCCGTGTCCTCTGTGGTAAAAGCCCTTCGCTGTCCACTCCACCGAACCCGGACGCGTTTATAATCGGACTCATTCGAAACGAGGCGTCCGATCATGACTTCCACCAGCGGCAACGGTAATGGCACCAACGGCAACGGCAGCAACTACAGCGTCCCCCAACCCCGCGCAGAGTGGCTAGCCCGCCGCAAAAAAGAAAACAGCACGGGCAACTTCTCGCAGATGCACTACGCCCGCCAGGGCGTCGTCACCGAAGAAATGTCCTTCATCGCCCACAAAGAGAAACTCACTCCCGAGCTAGTCCGCGACGAAGTCGCACGCGGCCGCATGATCATCCCCGCCAACATCAACCATCCCGAACTCGAGCCCATGGCCATCGGCGTAGCCAGCCTCTGCAAAATCAACGCCAACATCGGCAACTCGGCCGTCACCTCCGAAGTCAACGAAGAACTCAAAAAACTCCACACCGCCGTCCACTACGGCGCCGACACGGTCATGGATCTCTCCACCGGCGGCAACATCCACGAAATTCGCGAAGCCATTCTTCGCCACTCGCCCGTTCCCATCGGCACCGTCCCAATCTATGAAGCCATCGCGAGAGTGAAGCGCGTCGAAGACCTCAACGCCGAAGTCATGCTCGAAGTCATCGAAGAGCAAGCCCAGCAAGGCGTCGATTACATGACCATCCACGCCGGCGTGCTAATCCAATATCTGCCGCTCATTTCGAAACGCATCACCGGCATCGTCAGCCGCGGCGGCGCCATCCTCGCCCAGTGGATGGCCTACAACCACAAACAAAATTTCCTCTACGACCGCTTCGACGACATCGTCAAGATTTTCAAAAAATACGACGTCAGCTTCTCCCTCGGCGACGGCCTCCGCCCCGGCTGCGTAGCCGACGCCAGCGACGAAGCCCAATTCGCTGAATTAAAAACGCTAGGCGAGCTGACAAAAAAAGCCTGGCAAGAAGACGTCCAGGTAATGATCGAAGGCCCCGGCCACGTCTCCATGGACAAAATCAAAGAGCAAGTCGAAAAAGAAGTCGAGCTCTGCTACGAAGCCCCGTTCTACACGCTCGGCCCGCTAGTCACCGATATAGCTCCCGGCTATGACCACATCACCAGCGCCATCGGCGCAGCCATGATCGGATGGTACGGCGCCGCGATGTTGTGCTACGTGACGCCCAAAGAGCACCTAGGTCTGCCCAACGAAAAAGACGTAAAAGACGGCATCATCGCCTACAAAATTTCCGCCCACGCCGCCGACATCGCCCGCCAACGCCCCGGAGCCCGCGACCGCGACGACGCACTCAGCTACGCCCGCTACAAATTTGACTGGGAAAAACAATTCGCGTTGTCTCTAGACCCCGAAACCGCGCGCGCCATGCACGACGAAACCTTGCCGGATGATTACTACAAAGAAGCCGCCTTCTGCAGCATGTGCGGCCCGAAGTTCTGCTCGATGAACTATTCGTCGAAGGTGGACGAATACAACAAGCAGGTGCATGGCATCGAGAAGAAGGATTATTCGGAGTTAGTGGAAAGGCTGGTGTCCATTAAGTAGTGCTAGGTCCGGCCAATGTTTTCTCGTCTAAGTGTTATAGTTCGATTTAGCGATCTTATGATTCACGAAACGAAAGTCATCCGCCAAGGCGAGCCCGTCACGAACTTTGAACGCAGGGGTTGGGCATCCGGGCCTCTCGTCAAATGTCCGAAGTGCGAAGTGTCATACCGCGTGTTCTACGGGCCGACTACCGAGGGTGTGCCGTCGACGATCCAGACTGAGGACACCGTCCCGTTCGAGCGAGCGGTCGCGAGCTCCCATCCTAATCACCCTCCAGATCTAGGCGGGGTGAAACACTCCGACATTGTGGTCGCGCCGCAGCGATAGGGAACTGCCCGCCACCTCTGAATTATTTTCGAACGCCCGCGGTATTTTTACGCTTCGGCGACACCTTTATTCTTTCCCCTTGATAGCGTCGAGCTTCTAAGAGCAGGCTGCGTGATAGATCTTCGTCTCGCCTTCGAGATCTATGTCTATCGTCCCGCCCTCATCAACGATTTCCCGGTGACACATGGCGCACCGATCCGGTAGGCGTGAGAGCAGCACATCTCTCGTTGTCTGCAGGATAGACAGGGTCTGGTATCCATAGACAGAAGCGAGAAACACGACGGCGAGCGCAAAACCGAACCAACGCCCGAAGTAGAACGCGACGCCCACGAACAGCAGATCGAAGCCGATTGCGGAAAACTGCTTCCACGTCACGTTCATAGTGCGAGCATTCTACCTGCCATGCGAAACTTTCTCACCGGCCCGCGCCCCATCCTGTCGAATTCCTTGCGATAGGGTGGGAACGATGCCGCGTATGATCAATGACGTTTGCGAACATCGGACCGTGGAGTATCCTATAGCCATGGCCGTGAACTGGCTCGAAGTTGCGAAAAAGATGGCTGAGGACGCACGCGCCCAGCTTGCCCTCAATCGCAAGCGCCTGCAGGAGATTCTTGCGGAACGGGCACGCCAACAGTCCGCCCAAGGATCTCAGACGAACGCCCGGTGATCCCACCTCGCCTTACCATCATCGCCGGCGCTAACGGCTGTGGCAAGTCTACGTTCACGAGCCGCTCCAGTTTCGTGTACGACATTCCTCTCCTCGACCCCGACGCGATTGGTGAAGCGCTCCAGCCAACCATCCCTGGAACATCGGCCGTCGCGGCCGCTCGCCACGTTCTTACCGTTGCGCACAAACACATTAGCAAGCGCGAGAGCTTCGCTGTCGAAACAACTATTGCCGGTCAGGGCTATCTACGAATGATGGTCGACGCGCGGACACGCGGCTTTGAGGTTGTCCTGGTCTTCATCGGAACAGAAAATGTCGAGCTCAACCTCGCCCGCATCCGCGACCGCGTTCTCTCCGGCGGCCACAACGTCCCGGAAGGGGACGTCCGGCGCCGCTACAAACGAAGTTTTGAGAATCTCCCAATCGCCATCCAACGAGCAGATCATACAATCCTGTTCGACAACTCAAGCGAAGAAGGCTACCGCCTGATCGCCGTACTTGGACCGCCGGAAACTCAGTGGTTCGAGCCGGTACCGGCGTGGGCCGCCCTGCTGAAACCTTAGATAACCTTCGGGTAACCCGGGGAGAAACAGGACGTTCCCAATGCTTTAAAACTAGCTCTGGGGTTTACTCACGCGAAACTCAAACGGGTTAAACGCCTCCACCTGAAACTGTCGAAAGTCCCGTTCGTTGCGCGTAGCCACTTGCAGGCCGTGAACGCGCGCCGTCGCCGCAATCATCGCTTCTTCGATCAACTCCGAAGACCTCCCCAACTTGAGCCGCGCCCACTCCCGAAAGCAGGCCGAGTCCATCGGAATCACCGGAAACGCCCCCTCCGTAACCATCAGCCAGTTCTCGATCTCCGCAGCTTTCGCAGAGTCATTCTCGCGCGTGAGTTCGGCCCCCGCCTGCAATTCCCCGATGGTCACCGCCGAAAGGAATATCTGCTCAGGTCGAAGACTATCCATCCATGCAAGAACCGCACCGTGCGGTTTGCGTTTGCGCAATTCGGAAACAACGTTGGTATCAAGCAGATATCGAATCACTGGAATCGGTTATTTAAACTCCGGCCCGCTGAAATCGATCGCCGGCCGGCTCTCCCATCCCCCGCGCTTCGGCACAACATCCTCAAACCGCGGCCCTTCGCCCAGCAGCCACTCCTTGATGTTAGGGCGGCTCTCGCTCTGCAGGCGACGCCATTCTTCAATCGGAACCAGCACCGCCGCTTCCACGCCGCGGCGGGTGACCACCTGCGGTCCTTTTTTGAGCGCCGCATCGAGAAATTCACTGAAGCGCGCCTTGGCCTGCTGCAACTGCCACGAGTTCATAGTCGATTCCTTCTCTACTATCTTATGACTAGTCATATAACTAGTCAACTCGAAAGCACCATCGGGGAAATTGTTCGCCGCATCGCCCTGGGAATCTTCGTGCCAAGAAACTTTTCCACAGCGCGCGTTGTGACATCCAACCTTGCCTTCAATATCGAAAGTGCGCAATGATGACCCAGGCAGTGACACCGCGCCCAGAGCGCTAGGTCTCGCCGTCAAGTCCTTTGTTTCAAGGATTTTGACTCTAAGCTCTTTGAAAGCCGTATTTTGCCGGGAATTTTCTGCTAACTCGATGATTCTAGAGATTCGAGGGGGGAGGGGGATACCCCGTTTTCGACGCGGTCCGACGGCCGCGAATGTCAAACCGCCAGTTTCGCCTAAAAAAAATTGTGTGGAGCGGCGTTCCGGCGTGAGAGCGAAGAAACGATCAGCGAACACAGTCAGCAAAAACGATCAGCGAGAGGACGATCAGCAAGAAAAGCGAATCTGCAAAGCGCTCGGTGCTCGCGACAACCCTACTTCCCTTCCAAACGAATATCTCCCACCCCGACGTGCGCCCGCAGCTCGTACTTGCCGTCGCCGTGATACTTCAGCGTCTTGCCCAGCCAGCCCCTGGTCTCGCCGTCGTAACCGTCGCTGTTCACGTCGCCGATGCCCGTGCTCGCGTTCACCAACCGGTATCCCGCACGCTCATTGGCCACGCGGATATCACCGACGCCGAGGCTCAAATCCTTGTCGCCCTCAACGTCCTCCACGGTCACGTCGCCGACTTTGTCATGCACATCGAGATTCGTTTTCTGCGGCACCACCAGTTCCACGTCGACCGACGTATTCGAGCTGGAGGGCACGTGAAATTCGATCGTGGCGTCGCTGCCGTGCACATCGAAATCCACCGTCGTTTCCTTGACGACTCTCTCCCGACCTGACTTCACCGTGTACCGCAGGCTGATCTTGCTGGTGTCCCCGCGCCTGATGTGCAAGTCGCCCACGCTCAGCCGCACATGCACGAACCCGCCGGCAACGAACTCGCGGGCATCGCTGTGCGTCTCTTCATAGTCCCAATCGTGATTCGAAGAACTGGCAGCAAACGACGGAGCCGCGACGAACGGAACCACCAAGAAACAGACCAGAACTGCTTTGCGAACCGGATGCAAACGGTCAAGAGACGTTGCGGACATAGAGCACCTCTCGGGCGCAAGAGCGCCTGGTGGTGGTACGCGGACATCGTCGATTCGGTTCCATGAAAGGTGCGAAAGGCCGCGACCAGTTGGGCAAAGCCTGCCCTGAGCAAAGTCGAAGGGAGTGCGCGCCCCACACAAATCCAGGCTAGTTCCGGAAGTCGGCCATGCCGTTCCACACCAGTTGGACGGCGATGGCGAGAATGAGAAAGCCGAAAATCTTGTTAATCGCCCCGACAGCGCTGGGTCCGAGCCGCCGCACCAGCGGCCCACCCATCCAAAAAAAGAGAGTCACGCTGAGCGCGATCGCGGCCACGCCAATGATCATCCCGATGTATGCCGCGGAGTTGTCCACGTGCGCTGCCAGCCCCATAACCACTCCAATAGCGCCCGGACCCGACATCAGCGGCATGGCCAGCGGAGTGAGCGAAATGTCTTCTTTGCTTTCGGCTTCGTGGCTTTCCGCGGGCGTGATGCGCGCAGTCGACGTCACCATGCCCCACGCAGTGTTGGCCACGATCAGTCCTCCGGCAATCTTGATCACCGGCAGCGAGATTCCGAAAAATTGCAGCACGAAGCGTCCAAAGAAAAGAAACGTGACCAGGATTACGAACACCCACACTCCGGTCTTGACAGCCGTGCGGTTGCGGTCGGCCGCCGTCCAGGACGAAGTCATGCTGAAGAAAATCGGAATGCCGCCGAAAGGATCGACAATCGGAAACAGCGCCAGAAACGTGGCCACCGCCGAAGCCGGCAGCGTGCGCAGAAACTGTCCGAGGACGTGAGCCGAGTTCATGGGTTAACGGGATCCTTCGAGCGTTTTCGCAGCGCGCTCCAGCGCTGCCGCGAGCGCTGCCAACTGCTGGCGCGCTCGATCGCTGTCGCCCTTGTCCAGAGCCTCATTCACGCCGGGAATCACCACCGCGGCGTAGCCCGTATATTCACCGGGCGCATAAATCGCGTGGCGAAACCACGGCCGATGCGGCAGACCTTGCGGCGTCAGCAGCGCCCGTTCCGTCCCGCGCAAAGCTTGGTTCAGCCGCGCCGCATCGGCCAGCGGACTCTTCTGCTTTGCGAGCATCTTTACGCCCGCGGCTTCGAACCGGCGAGCCGCAGCGTTCACCGCGGCGAAATCAAGAGCGTGATTGCCGAACTTCTCCTCCGCCCGCTTCCTCGCCGTTTCGATGTACACGACAATCTCTTTCCCATACTCCTCGTAGTCGTAGGGCAGAACGTCGGCGTCGGCCATGCGCACGGCTTCCAATCCAAACACGCGCGCCATTTCCTGTTCGTAAACGAATTCGGGATCAGCAAATTTTCTGAACCAGGCAAAATTGTCGAACGCCGAGTGATACACGCCATAAGGCCCACTCGAACTCATGTCGGTCGAGGGCACTCCGAGATGGTTGAGGAAGGCGGTGTAATCGGAACCGCTGCCCAGGTCGCCGACCGGCACGTCGCCCTTCACCTGCGCCACCGGAAGCCGCCGGCTATCGGACAACGTTTCCCCGGGAGACTGCGTCGAAGGCGCTTCCGACTGGCCAGCCTTCTGCCACTCCTCGTAAACAGTGCCACCTTTCGGGCTGGGCACGACCTTGGTGACGTCGCGCAGAAATTGTTTAAGACACGGCACCGCCGATGCGCCGAACTTAGGACCCGAAACACCGACATCAATATTGAAATACGCGGCCGCGTTCGCCAGTTCCGCCTCGTGCTGTTCTGCCCACTCGGTCGAGCCGATCAGGCCTTCTTCTTCGCCGTCCCAACTGGCGAAGATCAAAGTTCGCTTCGGCCGCCAGCCCGACTTCATCAAGTCGCCGACGCCGTGCACCGCCTCGAGCATCGCTGCCGTACCACTGTTGGGATCGGCCGCGCCATAGACCCATGCATCGCGATGGTTGCCCGCGACCACCCACTCATCCGGCAAGTCACTGCCGTGTACTCGGCCAATCACATCCCACAGGGTGCGGAACTGGTAGTCCTGCTTGAGATGCATTTTCAGCTTCGCCGGCCCCGGACCAACGTGATAAGTGAAAGGTAGCGAGCCTTGCCACTCGCGCGGTGTGTCGGGTCCGCCCAGATGTTGCAGGATGGGCCACGCGTCGTGATAGGACAACGGCGTGACCGGAATCTTTGGCATTTGCCTCGATTGCTGTGGAGAAATTCGCTGCGACTCGGGCAGCGACAGTACCGACGCGACTCCCGGCGTGGTCGGATCTCCGGGAAACTCGAACATGAATCCCACCGACCCGCGCTCGACGCCTGTGTCTGGCCGCCACGGGCCGTCAGGATATTTATCGCCGCGCCGCCAGCCGTCGTCGGCCGGATCGGAGTAAATGATTACACCCGCCGCGCCGTGCTCCTGCGCCACAAAAACTTTGACCCCGCGAAAATTCTGCCCGTAGCGCACCAGCACGATCTTGCCGCGCACATCGACGTGGAGCCGCTCGAGTTTCTCGAAGTCTTCGGGACTGCCGTAGTTCGCGTAGACTACTTCACCTTCCGCGTCGCCAGACGGCGACATGCCATTGAAGGGCATGACCACGCGCGGATCGTCCTGATACGCATCGTGATCGACGTGCTCGCGCGTGGGGCCGTGCATTTCGACTCCGGCGGGCGCGACCAGGTCTACGCTGATTTCCGCGGGATAGTTCGTCCAGACTTTGTATTCGACGATCTCGGTGTCGAGACCTGCAGCGCGGAATTTCTGCGCAACGTATTCGGCGGTCGCTTTGTCTTCGATGGTGCCCGCCATGTGCGGGACTTTGGTCAGAGTGCGCAGGTGCTCTTCCGCCAACTTGGAGTCGGGCACGGCCAGGAATTGCGATTCAACGGCCTGCTCGGCGGCCACGTCGCGAAAGCCGAAGATGGATGGGCTCGAAGCGGGAGGCGCGGAAGAATTTCCGCCAGCTGTCGGGAATGAGGCGGCCAACAGAATGGTGCAAGAAACAATTCCTGAAGAAACGAGTCTCATGAGGTCCGCGCTGAAAGTTAGTAAGGTAGCACAGGCGCTGGCTGCTATCGCATTCTGGGCCCGTGCGGGCCGTTAATATTCGTCTAACGTTCGCCTACTTCACCAACTTCACTAACTTCACCACCTGGTGCGAAACATGATATACTTCTCGCTATGAGACGAGCAACGATGACCCTGCCCGATGATCTGGCCAAGGCCGTGGACGACTACGTGAAGGCCCAGGAGGCTCCGCCTGCGCTCACGACCGTGGTGCAGGCAGCTCTGCGGGAATACCTGCGGGAGCGGGGCTTTCTGCGAACCTATCGTCCGTTGAAAATTACCCCCAAAGGGAACAGCGGACGCAGCGACGTGAGTGAGAACCACGACCTTTACTTGACGGGCGTCAAGAAATGATCCGCGCTCTGCTTGCGGACTCGGGACCATTGTACGCAGCCAACGACGAAGGCGACTCGCACCATCAACAAGCCTTGCAAGAATTGAAAGAGCTGGCGAGCGATGGGCGGGAGATTCTAATCGCCTATCCCATCTTGCTTGAGGCTTATTCATTGCTCCTTTTCAAACTTGGCAGGAATGCGGCCCTCAGTTGGCTGTCAGAGGTATCCGATGTGCCGTGTGTGAGTCCGGCGTCGGAAGACTACGTTCGGGCCAGCGCGACGGTGCGAACCTTAGCCGATCAGAACATCACTTTGGTTGACGCGACTCTGGCTGCGTTGGCCGTGCGCATGGGCTTGAGCGTCTGGACGTATGACCATCATTTTGACGTGATGAGAGTTCCGGTCTGGCGGTGAAGGATCACCGCACCTGTCCGGTTCCGACGATTTCGTACTTCGAAGAGGAGAGTTCCGCGAGGGCGAAGGGGCCGCGGCAGTGGAGTTTCTGGGTGCTGATGCCCATCTCGGCGCCGAAGCCGAATTCCGCGCCGTCGGTGAAACGGGTCGACGCGTTCCAATAGACAGCGGCCGAATCTACGCCGCGTAGGAATTTGCGGGCGTTGGCTTCGTCGCGGGTCACGATGGAATCGCTGTGCTTCGTCGAATAGCGGTTGATGTGGGCGATGGCATCGTCGACGTTAGCGACTACGGCCACGGCCATGCACAGGCGCAGATACTCTTCGTACCAATCTTGCTCCGCGGCGGGCCCGACAGGCAGTCCGGCGGCCAGTGTGCGGGCTTTGCCATCGCCGCGCACTTCGACTCCGGCTTCGATCAACTTCTGCACCACACGCGGGACATATTTTGTCGCGATGCGCTCATGCACGAGCAGTTTTTCGGCGGCGTTACACACCGACGGACGCTGAGTCTTGGCGTTGATGACGATGCTGTCGGCCATGTCGAAGTCGGCGGATTCATCGACAAAGATATGGCAGTTCCCCGCTCCGGTTTCGATCACGGGAACGGAGGAGTTCTCCGTAACAAAGGTGATGAGCCCCGCGCCTCCGCGCGGAATGATGACGTCGACCAGTCCGCGGGCCTTGATGAGTTCATGCACAGATTGGCGGGTGGTTGAATCGAGCAGTTCGATTGCGCCTTCGGGCACGCCTCCGACGCTGGTCATGATTTCAGCCAAGCGCTGGTTGCTCTGGCTCGCTTCCTTGCCGCCGCGCAGCACGATGGCGTTGCCGGTCTTGAGCGCAAGCACCGCGGTATCGACGGTGACGTTGGGACGCGACTCGTAAATGATTCCTAGTACACCGAGTGGCACGCGGACTTTTCGGATGAGGAGGCCGTTCGACTTGGTCCATTCCGCCAGAATCTCCCCGATGGGATCGGGCAGCGCGGCGACTTCGCGCACTCCGCGCGCCATTTCTTTGATTCGCGACGAAGTGAGCAGGAGGCGGTCGCGCATCGCGTCTTCGAGGCCAGAGTTTTCCACGTCATCGCGGTTGGCGGCCAGGATGCTCTTCTCATTTACTTCGAGGGCTTCGGCGATCGCAAGCAGGAGTACATCTTTTTCTGCCGTAGAAAATAAGGCCAGCTTCGCCGAGGCGGCGCGGGCGCGCAGCAACTTTTCTTGCGTCGAAGCGGCGGAACTGAGATTCGCGGCCATTTCTTATCTGCCCTTCTTCACCAGTGTTCGTTTGTTCTCGCCCATTCATTTTCGTCTATTTATTTTCTGAGGCGGAAAATAAGTTCCGATTTTTCGTTCTATCCCCGCCGTGATGGCTTGGGGGTGACGCCCGCTCACGATGGCGACATGAACGCCGCCGTCGCTCGCTAGTTTGGCGGCGCGCAACTTCGAAATCATGCCACCGCGTCCCAACGAACTCTTGCCGTCGCACAGCGCTTCGATCGCGGGCGTGAGTTTGCGAACCACCCGCTGCAGACGCGGCTTCTTGCGGCCATTCGGAACCATGAGCCCGTCGACATTCGTGAGCAGCAGCAGCCAGTTAGCTTTGACGGCGGTAGCGAGCAGCGAACTCAATTCGTCGTTGTCGCCGAAGGCGCCTTCCAGTTCGCGGACCGACACGCTGTCATTCTCGTTCACGATCGGCACCACGCCGAGCGCCAGCAACTCGGCGAGGGCGTTCTGCAAATTGCGGTATCGCACCGGCGAAGTGAAGTCGTCGCTCGAGAGCAGCAGTTGCGCGACCACCTTTTTACCGAAGAAAAGGCGCTCGTAGGTATGCATTAACTTACTCTGGCCGACGGCGGCGCAGGCCTGCATCTGCGGAACATCACTGGGACGCTTCTGCAGACTGAGGCCCGACATGCCGGCGGCAATCGCACCCGAAGTGACGATCAGATATTCGTTTTTCGAGAGGTCGAACTGATCGACGATGCCACGCAGCAGGTTGACGTCAATTTGCCCGCCGGGGGCGATGAGGCTGGTGCCGACTTTGATGACTACTCGCATAAATTAATGTGTTGCGCGCCAGTGCGATCTCTTTTTTATCGACCGCGTGAAACTCCAGTCTACGAAACTCCAACCTGGAGTATTCGGCGCGCATATCAATCGAACCCGCCAAGAAGGGACAACACATCTATCCTGCCGTTAGAATGAATTTCTGGCAAGGTGAAAACCTGCCAGAGCACATCCCATATGCCCGCTTCGAACGCTACGAGCCGCTTTTCTGATCGAGTCGAGAACTATGTTCGTTATCGGCCGGGCTATCCGCCGGAAGCCTTGCAGATTCTAAAGACCGAGTGCGGGCTTGCGTCGCATCACGTTGTTGCCGACATTGCGTCGGGCACCGGGATCTGGACGCGCACGCTGCTGGAGAATGGGAACCCTGTTTCCGCGGTCGAGCCCAATTCCGAGATGCGTCAGGCGGGAGAGCGCTTGTTGGCGGGGTTCCCGAAGTTCACGAGCGTGGCGGGAACCGCCGAAGCCACTACTCTGGCTGATGCGAGCGTTGATTTCGTGACCGCTGCGCAGGCAGCGCACTGGTTTGATCGGGCGCGGGCACGGCAGGAGTTCGTCCGTATTCTGAAAGCTGGCGGATGGCTCGTGCTGTTGTGGAACGAGCGGCTCACCGACTCGACTCCATTTCTGCGCGACTATGAACAACTCCTGCTGACCTACGGCACGGACTACGCCGATGTGCGACATGAGAAAACTACCGACGAGGTGAATCAGTTCTTCGATCCGCTGCCGTTTCAGGAGCGCGTGTTCCCGATGGGGCAGGAGTTCGACTATGTGGGAATTGAGGGCCGAGTGCTGTCGTCGTCGTATGCGCCGGGGGCGGAGAATCCGAATTATGCGCCGATGCTGCGCGAACTGCGGCGGATTTTCGACGCGCACGCTGTCGCCGGGCGCGCGACTTTCGACTATAAGACGCGCGTTTATTTTGGACGATTGAGGCAGGAGTAAGCGTCGACATGACACGCTTCGACATTTTGTTTGAGACGGATCGCTTCAACGTGTCGGAGGTTGGGAAACACTTCATCAATCCATGTTGCTTCGGAGAAGACTTGGCACAATGGCTGCGCCAGCAGCTGACAAGAAAGGGAGTCAGCGCCGGAGCGCCTTATCAAGAAGACTGGGGATGGGAGATGCTCGCACAACAGGGCTCTCGAGGTTACTTTTTGGGAGTGGGCGGATGCCTCAGAGATGGCGCGGTCGGCAAGAACGATGGAGAGTGGAGGATCATGGTGGAGAAGAAGCGTTCGATCGGGGACAAGCTCAGGCGCAGGAACAAGATGGTCGAGCCGGAACCCATCGTCGCAATTGTGGAAAACGTCCTTCGTGAACAGGCCAACGTCCGCAATTTACGCCGCGAGTTCGTTTCGCGCTGACTGCCTTCCTGGGAGACATGAAGAACAATGTCCGACGAAAAATCGTTTCACATGACGTCCGAAGAATTCCGCCGTCATGGCCACGCCGTTGTGGACTGGATCGCCGACTATCAAGCGCGGGTCGAAGTGTTTCCGGTACTGTCGCAGGTGAAGCCGGGAGAGATTCGCGCATCGCTACCGGCGAATCCTCCGGCGCAGGGCGAGCCGTTTGACAATCTTCTGAAAGATGTCGGGCAGTTGATCCTGCCCGGAGTCACGCACTGGCAGTCGCCGAATTTTTTTGCATATTTTCCGTGCAATGCGTCGGGACCGGGAATCCTTGGTGATCTTCTTTCCTCCGGGCTGGGAGTGCAGGGGATGTTGTGGTCGACGAGCCCGGCGTGCACCGAACTGGAAACTCACGTGATGGACTGGCTGGTGGCGATGCTTGGACTGCCGGAGAAATTTCTGTCGTCGAAGACGGGCGGCGGCGTGATTCAGGACACGGCCTCGAGCGCCGCACTTTGTGCGCTGCTGGCCGCACGCGAACGCGCGACGAACTATGTGAGCAACAAGAAGGGATGCGATGGGCGGCTGGTCGCTTACGCCTCGACGCAGACGCATTCTTCGCTGCAGAAAGCGGCGATGATTGCGGGCATGGGCGTGGACAATCTTCGGTTGATCGAAGTCGATGAAAATCTCGCGATGAAGGCTGACGCATTGGCTCGACAAATCGAAGCCGACCGGAGCGCCGGGCTGACCCCGTGTTTCGTATGCGCTACTGTGGGTACAACCTCTTCGAATGCGATGGATCCGATCGCCGCGATCGGCGAAGTTTGCCGGCAGCAGAATCTGTGGCTGCATGTGGACGCAGCCATGTCGGGTACGGCGATGTTATGCCCGGAATTTCGCCAGTTGCAAAATGGCGTCGAATTCGCCGACAGCTACAACTTCAATCCACATAAATGGATGTTTACCAGCTTCGACTGCAACTGCTTTTGGGTGGCCGACCGCAAAGCTCTGATTCAGACCTTGAGCATTTTGCCGGAATACCTGCGCAATCAGGCTACGGAATCGGGCGCGGTCATCGACTATCGCGACTGGCATATTCAGCTGGGACGCCGCTTCCGGGCGCTGAAGCTATGGTTCGTGATCCGGCACTACGGCGTCGAGGGATTGCAACACCACATTCGCGCAGCATGTGCAACTGGCGCGGAGGTTCGTGGAGTGGGTGAGCAAAGACGAACGCTTCGAGTTGGCCGCGCCCGCGCCGCTGAATCTTGTGTGCTTTCGCCACAAGGGCGGCGACGCAGCGAATCAGACCATCATGGATCGCCTGAACCGCAGCGGGGATCTTTATCTCACGCACACGAAATTAAACGGCAAGTTGACGCTGCGTCTCTGCGTAGGGCAGACGCACACGCAGGCGCGGCACGTCGAGAACGCGTGGAAGCGGATTCAGGAAGAGGCGCAAGCCGTGAGCGTTGCGACATGACCGCGAGAGCGCGGATCTTTCCGTGCTTAAGACTCGCTCTTTTCTTTTCGTGGCTGGCCTTGCCCGCATTTATGCATGCGGCGACGATTTCGGGAACTGTCAAGGATCCGTCGGGAGCGGTGATTGCTGAGGCGCATGTCGAGATCACTGGAGGAGGCTTGCTTCAGCCCGTGGAGTTGGCTTCGGACGGAATCGGCAGATTCGCCTCCGCCGATCTGAAACCGGGGAAGTATGTGGTACGGGTGACACGAGACGGCTTTGAGGCACTGGAGAAAACCGTCGATTTGCACGAAGAAGCCGTGGACCTGGAGCTTACGCTGGTCATTGCGCGGCAGCAGACCAACATCGTCGTCCCGGGGCAAGCGCCGGCGTTTGCGAATTCTGATCCTGTGTACCGGGAGTTGCGAGGGGTTGGGTTGGGGGAGACGTATCGGTTCGACAATTTCACCTTGAATTACGACGTCGCCACGTTTCAGTTTCAGAAAGGCACGCTGACGTGGCTGCGTCCCGTGGAAGGAGTGGTTACCGGGGCAATTTTTGTCGGCGAAGGGCACTTTCATCTCAAGGCTGTGACCAAACTGGACGCCCATGAAATTGACCGCAGAACCGGGGCTGAGCAGGTCGACGAAGACTTCACCGAAGTGATTTTGCGTTTCACGGGGGATGAGCGCACGAAATTGTTCTCCGGCTTGGGAGATCGCGTCGAGCCTCCTGCCGAGGCTGGCTCCGCGTTCGAGCATTGGAAGGAGCGCGTGCGGCACCGCAGCGAATATCCGGCGGGGTTCACCGAGTTTATTCTGCACGGCGAGACGATGGACAACGTGGATGCCGACGTACTTGCCGCGGTCTACAATCGTGCGCATCCACCATTTTTTAACGCCTACATGCGCGGCAATAAACATAAGGATCTCCGGTTCTTTGTGCGGACCCGGGTGGGAGCGCTGCCTCAGCTGGATTCGCCGGAAGAAGTTGCGCTGATTAATTACGATCCCGAAGGCATGAGCGATGGCGTCTGGTATCTGGCTCATTTGAAATCCGAATATGCGAAGCGGACGGCCAGTTCGCAGGAAGACCGGCGCCTGTTTGCCACGATCGGTTACAAAATCGAAACGGTGATCGCCAGAAACGATCACTTGTTCAGCAGCGCCACCATTCATTTTAGGCCGCTGATCGCCGGCGAGCGCGTTCTCAAGTTTGGATTGCTGCCGAATCTGCGGGTGACCCGCGTGGCCGACGAACAAGGGCAGAATCTGCACTTTATTCAGGAGAGCCGCAAGGAGGATGAATCGTTCTATGCCGTCCTGTCGCAGGCTCCGGCCGCAGGCACAGAAACTTCAATCACAGTTGAGTACACGGGCGACAAAGTTTTGGAAAATGCGGGCGAGGGAAGCTTCTATGTCCGGGCGCGTACATCGTGGTATCCCAATCTCAATGGATTTGGGGAGCACGCGCTCTATGACCTCACTTTCAAAGTTCCCCGCCGATACAAAGTCGTGAGCGTGGGCAAGCTGCAGGCGGAATCGGTCGAGCAGGAACTCGCGGTCAGCCACTGGGTTACTCCGATTCCTGTCGCGGTCGCAGGATTCAATTATGGCGAATATAAGAAAGTCGACTTGGCCGATGACGTCACGCACTACAAGATTTCCGGGTACTACCTGAGTGAACTGCCCGACGGGCTGCGACGATTCCGGGCTCTGCAGTCGATGGCCCCCGGCGGCATGACGAAGTATGCGCTGGAACAGACGCGCGCGCAGATGCAGATCTGCACTTCTTACTTCGGCAGAAGTGACTATGAGGATGTTTCCATTACGGAGCAGCCTGACTTCAATTTTGGACAATCATGGCCGAACCTGGTGTTTCTTCCCATTTCTGCGTACACCGATTCAACCGAACGATGGATGCTGTTCGGGCATATCGATAACAAGTTCAGCGGCTTCGTGCAGGAGGTGACCCCGCACGAGGTTGCCCATCAATGGTGGGGCCACACCGTGGGCTGGTCGTCTTACCACGACCAATGGCTGTCGGAGGGGTTTGCGGAGTTCTCCGCGGCTTTGTTCTTGCAGAATGCGTTCGGTAAGGATTGGCGCAAGGACTACGTTGAATTCTGGGCTCGGCTGCGGCAAAGGCTTCTCGACAAGAATAATTTTGGGATCTCTCCGAACGATGCAGGACCGTTGTGGATGGGAACGCGGCTGATTTCTCCGCACACGCAGAATGCGTACCAGAATGTGACCTATCCGAAAGGCGCTTATGTTTTGGAGATGATGCGGTCGATCATGTACAGCCCGGATGATCAGGATAAGGCATTCATCGACATGATGCATGACTTCGTCGACAGCCATCGCAACCGGCCTGCCTGCACAGAGTCGTTCAAGGCGATCGCCGAAAAGCATATGACCAAGCTGATGGATCTGCGGGGAGATCACCGCCTCGATTGGTTTTTCGACGAGTGGGTGTATGGCACGCAGGTTCCGCGCTATCACTTCGATTACCAAGTGACCCCTGCGGACGGCGGGAAGGCGAAGTTACATATGACCCTCACCCAGAGTGAGGTGGATGAGCGCTTCGTCATGCTGGTGCCAGTCTTTGCCGATTTTGGCAAGGGATGGATTCGTATCGGGCAGCTTGGCGTGGGAGGCAACACGACTCGCACGGCGGACGCCGATTTGCCCAGCGCGCCGAAGAAGGTCGGACTGAATGTCTACAAGGAAATTCTGGAACGATGAGTGGGGCTGACTTTCAGTCTGCGGGCATGGCGACTGGGGCCGCGGGATTTACCTTGGGAGTTTCGTTCGCAAGAGCCGATTTCGCGCTGGTCGATTCGTTGGCCGGCGACTCCATCCACTTGCGCACTTCCGGAAGCGCTTTGCGCATGGCGACTTCGCCGCTGTGAATGAGGTCGTCGGCGCGTTTGAAATCGTCGTAGCCGAATCCGGCAACGTCCGGCTCTACGACCAAGTCAGCCGAGCCCCTCCATAAACTTGACATGGCATCCTGGGCGATGGCGAAGGATTGACCGATCACGTCGAATAGATGGCGTGGCGGTCCGCCGGCCGCCCATGTGCCTTTCAAATGTATCGCCAGGACACGATCCGCGCCCATTTCGCGCAGGGGCCGCGTGGGCACGGGATGCGAGAGCATGCCGTCGATCAGATAGCGTCCGCGAATCTCTACGGGCAGAAACATTCCGGGATACGCACAACTGGCTCGCACTGGATCGACGATGGAACCCGAGTGAAACACTACGCCTTCACCGGTGTTGAAATCGGTTGCCGTGACACCGAGAGGAATGCGCAGCTCTTCGAAAGTCTTGCACTTCAGTGTGCGGGTTAGGAACGAAATCATGCGGTCGTTCGACGCAAAGCCGAAACGCGAGAGTGTCCAGCGCGCGAAGGTCGTGAAGCGGACGCTGTGAGCGACATCCTGCATTTCCGCGAGAGACAGGCCGCTGCAGTAGCAGGCGCCAATCAGTGCGCCAACGCTGGTTCCGGCGACCATGCGCACCGGGATGCCTTCTTCTTCGAGGACCTTGAGAACTCCGATGTGTGCGATGCCGCGGGCAAAGCCGCCGCCCAAGGCCACGCCAATTGCGGGAAGTCGGGGCGCAGGAACCACGCTGGTCTTGCGGGAGAGTTCGCGCCCGAAGGCCTGCACCGACCGAATGATCTTGTCCAGACTCTTCACAGCCAACCCCACATCTCCGGCCCGGGCGGCCGGAGGCCCCACACATTATTTAAGATGCCACAGTCACCCCGAAGGGTGTAAGAGCACAACGGTGCCATGCGACATTACGTTGGAGAAACCCTTGGGCACCGACGGTAATGTTACCGCAAGATCCCTAGTGTAAGAAGCCGGCCCGTGACGAAACTCCTGTATTCCTGATAAGTTGCGAAGGGTATGGTACGCGAGATTTCATCGGGCGGAGTGGTGGTGCGGCGCCGGGACGGGATATGGTGGATGGCGGCCATTGAGCTACCCTCAGGGACGCCGGCCGCGCCCCGGCCCGGGCAGCGGGGTGTGAGCCCGAAACCGAAGGCGGTTTTCTGCCTGCCCAAAGGATTGATTGACCCGGGCGAGAAACCCCTGGAAGCGGCCTTGCGCGAAGTCCGCGAAGAAACTGGCGTCACCGCCGAGCCCATCGTGAAGCTCGGCGACAGCAAGTATGTTTACGTGCGAACCTGGGGAGATGGCGAGCGCGTGTTCAAGATCGTCAGCTTCTACCTGCTGCGCTACGAATCCGGGCGCATCGACAATATCACTGACGCGATGCGCGTCGAAGTCGCACGCGCTCTGTGGATGCGACTTGAAGAGGCTCCCAAACTGCTGGCCTACCGGGGCGAGAAGCAGATGGCCCGCAAAGCCTTGGAGTATGTGGAAACTCACCCGGACTTGTGATCCTCTGGCGCGGCATTCTCGGCTGCTAGATAAATTCACCGCGCAGCGATTACCATTACAAGTTCACAAAATTAATTCGAAATCGTCAGTGCTCATTGTGTGCTCTGCGGTGCGGAATTTTTGTTCGAGGCTTTCTCATGAAGCGCATTCATAAAGTCGCCATTCTCGGCGCCGGAACTATGGGCGCCCGCATCGCCGCGCATTTTGCCAATGCCGGCGTTCCCAGCTACCTGCTCGATATTGTTCCCGCCGGAGCGGACGGCCTGGAGCGAAATAAGATCGCCGCCGCCGGTCTCGATGCTGCGAAGAAATCCAAACCCGCCGCTTTCATGGAATCGTCGCTTGCCCGCTTCGTCACCGTGGGGAATTTCGAAGATGACCTCAAAAAACTCGCCGATGTCGATTGGATCATCGAGGCCGTGGTCGAGAATCTTGATCTGAAGCGAGCGCTGCTGAAAAAAGTGGAAGCCATCCGCAAGCCGGGCACGATCATCACCACCAACACCAGCGGGTTGCCGGTCGGCAAAATCGCCGAAGGATTCTCTGACGACTTCCGGCGGTCGTGGTTCGGCACGCATTTTTTCAATCCACCGCGCTATATGCGGCTGCTCGAACTCATTCCTACGCCCGAAGCTGATCCCGCTCTGATTGATGCCGTCTCGCATTTCTGTGACATACATCTTGGCAAGGGCGTGGTGCTGGCCAAAGACACGCCGAACTTTATCGGCAACCGCATCGGAACATTCTCAGTGTTGAACGTGATGCGTCTGATGCAGGAAATGGACCTCACGATTGAAGAGGTCGATGCGCTCACGGGACAAGCCGTGGGCTGGCCGCGTTCGGCGACCTTCCGCACTATCGACCTGGTGGGACTCGATATTCTCGGACATGTAGTTAGCAACATGACCACCAACGTCAAAGATGAACGCGGCGATCTTCGCCTTCCCGATTTTTTTTCCAAGATGCTCGAACGCAAATGGCTGGGCGACAAAACGAAGGGCGGCTTCTACAAGAAAATGAAGATCGGTGAGGGCCAGGAAGATGAACGTCTGGCGCTCGATTGGAAGACGCTGGAATATCATCCGCGGCAGAGGCCGAAATTCCCCGCGCTCGACATGGCGAAAAATATTGACGACACGGGAACGCGCTTGCGCACATTACTTGGCATCGACGGGGGCGGCCCGCAGAAAGGAGACAAAGCCGGGGCGTTTCTTTGGGCCGCGCTCTCTGACCTGTGGACTTATTCGGCGAACCGAGTTCCGGAGATCTCCGACTCGATCGTCGAGATTGATCGCGCCATGCGACTCGGCTTCAACTGGGAACTTGGGCCGTTCGAACTGTGGGACGCTGCCGGCGTCGAGGCCACGGTCGCCCGGATGAAAAAAGAAGGCAAGCCAGTCTCGGCAAATGTAGAGAAGTTGTTGGCTGCAGGCCAGAAGTCGTGGTACGCCGACGACGCTAAAACCGCCTCAGGCCGTAAGTACTTTGAACTGGGAACCGGAAATTGGAAACCGGTTGAAGTTCCGGTGGGCGTGTGGTCGACGACGGTTGCGAAGAAATCGAATGGCGTGGTCAAGAAAAATGCTAGCGCATCGCTCATCGATCTCGGCGATGGCGTGGCCTGCCTGGAATTTCACAGCAAGATGAACTCGCTGGGCGCTGACATCGTCAGTCTTATTAGTCAATCCCTAAAGCCTGGCGGCCCGGGCGATGGGTTCGACGCGTTCGTGCTCACCAACGACGCCACGAATTTTTCCGTCGGCGCGAACCTGATGTTGCTGCTCATGAGCGTGCAGGAAGACGAGTGGGATGACGTCGACCTCGCCATCCGACAGTTTCAGGGGATGACGCAGGCGATTAAATTTTCGCCGAAACCAGTTGTCGCCGCGCCGTTCGGCCTGTGCCTGGGCGGGGGCACCGAAATCTCTCTGCATGCTGCGGCGCGGCAGCCGCATGCGGAGCTTTATGCCGGATTGGTGGAGGTCGGCGTCGGACTGCTTCCCGGCGGTGGAGGCTGCAAAGAAATGCTGCTGCGCGCCGTCGACAGCGCGGCTGCGTCGCGCGGGAAAATTTCTGGTGAAGCGCTGGCCGGCTCGGTTGAAATGATGGAGGCCATGAAGAAGGCCTTCGAAACGATTGCCACTGCGAAGGTCGCAACGTCGGCGCACGAAGCACGTGGGATGGGATTCGTCACTGACGCCGACCGCATCACGATGAACCGCGAGCGCGTTTTGAGCGACGCTAAGGCCCGCGCTCTTGAACTGGCGCGCGGCGGATATGAGCCGCCCGTCCCGCGCACCGATATTCCCGCACCCGGCGAAAGTCTGCTGGCCGCACTGAAGATGGGCGTCTATCTCATGCGCCAGGGCGACTTTATCTCCGACTACGAAGTGAAGCTGGGCGGGAAGATTGCGGAAGTGCTGTGCGGCGGAAATGTTACCGCCGGTACGCCGGTGAGCGAGCAATACATCCTCGACCTGGAGCGCGAGGCTTTTAAATCGCTGTGCGGTGAGAAGAAAACGCAGGAGAGAATTCAGTTTACGTTGAAGACGGGGAAGACGCTGAGGAACTAATCTCCGATGGAGGAGGACGAAATTAGATTATGCAGATATTTGGAAAGACCATCCTATCGATGTTCGTACTTTTGGCGGGGCTTCTTCCGCTCGCATCGGCCGACGCCCAGTTAAACACCCAGAAAGACACGCCCGCGCAGGAAATTGCGCCTGACGTGCCGGATGCGATTGCCGTCCCTGCGGGACTTGAGCCCGTGCTTTCCCTGCACGCCAAGGGGTCGCAGATCTACATCTGCCAGGCCGGTGCGGACGGCAAGTTCGCCTGGACGCTGAAGGGGCCGGAGGCTGAACTCAGCGACAGGAAAGAAAAAGTGATTGGCCAGCATTTGGCTGATCCGACTTCGAAGCTCCCGACGTGGAAATTGAAAGACGGGAGCGAAGTTTCGGGCAAAGCAGCGGCGCATGTCGACTCGCTCGATTCGGGGTCCATCCCTTGGCTCCTGGTGAATGTGGTGAGCAACGGGGGCAAAGGACAGCTGGCGAAAGTGACCGCGATTCAGCGAGTGCACACGCACGGCGGCAAGCCCGGTGACGACGCCTGCGATGAGTCGCACAAAGGCGCGGAGACGAAGAGCAGTTATACGGCCGACTATTTCTTTTTCGCGCCGGGGAAGTGATGGTCGTTCACGTGAAGGGCGCGACTGGAGCCGACGGGCGACGCCGGGCATCCAATGAGCTGCTGATCTTTGAACTGCAGATCGACAATGGAGAATTATCATGCGTGAAGTCGTTATCGCTTCTTCGGTTCGCACGCCCGTCGGTCGCGCCTACAAAGGCACGCTGCGCGCCACTCGCCCTGATGAACTGGCGGCCGTCGCCATCAAGGGTGCGCTTGAGCGCGTGCCGCAACTTGACGCCAAAGAAATTGAAGACGTTATCCTGGGCTGCGCTATGCCCGAAGCCGAGCAGGGGATGAACGTGGCCCGCATCGCCTCGCTGCGCGCGGGATTGCCCGTGGAAGTTTCCGCGCTCACCATCAATCGATTTTGTTCCTCGGGACTGCAGGCGATTGCCATGGCGGCTGAACGCATCATGAGCGGCGGCGCGGAAGTAATTGTTGCCGGGGGGACGGAGTCGATGTCGATGATCCCGATGGGCGGGCATAAGATATCGCCGAATCCATGGCTTGTTGAAAATTATCCGGGCGCTTATCTCACCATGGGACTCACTGCCGAGCGCGTCGCGCAGCGTGTGGGCATCACGCGCGAGGCGGCGGATGAATTCTCGCTGCGTAGCCATCAAAAGGCGCTGGCGGCGATTGCGGCGGGAAAGTTCGTCGACGAAGTCGTGCCGGTGCCGGTGAGTTTCACCGTGCCGAACGGATCGAAACCGAAGCGTCAGGAAATTGCCTTCAAGATCGACGAAGGTCCGCGCGGCGACACCTCGCTCGAAGCGCTGCTCGCGCTTAAGCCGGCGTTCCACGTGAAGGGCACGGTGACGGCAGGAAACTCTTCGCAGATGTCGGACGGTGCGGCCGCGGCGGTGGTCATGTCGGCCGAACGCGCCAAGGCGCTGGGCATACAGCCACTGGCACGATATGTCGCCTTTGCTACTGCTGGATATAAGCCGGAAGAAATGGGACTCGGGCCGGTGTTCGCGATTCCGAAGGCGCTGAAAATGGCTGGGCTGAAGCTCGCGGACATCGACGTGATCGAGTTGAATGAAGCCTTCGCGGCGCAGGCGCTGGGCGTGATCAAGGAAGCGGGGCTCGACCCGGAGAAGGTCAATCCCAACGGCGGCGCGATCGCCCTCGGACATCCGCTGGGATGCACCGGAGCCAAGCTGACGGCCAGCGTGATCCGCGAACTGAAACGCCGCAATGCCCGCTACGGCATGGTTACCATGTGCGTTGGAGGGGGCATGGGCGCCGCCGGCATTTTCGAAAATCTGAACTAGCAACGGCGCTATAATCTGCTCATATGAGGGTTCCTATGACTCTCGCCCGCCTTCTTGTTGCACCGCTGGCACTTTGCTCGCTGCCGGCCTTCGCTCAGGACCAGCAAATTCAAAACTCGCCGCTTGTTTCGAATGCCCCCGCTAAGCTGGTCACCGGGGGAACTCGTCCAGATCAGATTTCTTCGGACCAGCTCGAACTTGAGGCCCACATTCGCCAGTTGCTGGAGAGTCGGCTAGACCGTTTGCGTGACGAGGGCCCGACCTGTTACATGATCCGCAGCTATGTGGTCGTGCGCGATTCTAAGGACTCCGACACCACGCACCCGGCGAGCTATTCGACTTGCCAACCGGCGACGCGCTATGGAGTGAAGACAACAGAGATTCGCTCGGCAACGGCCGATCACTAAGCTAAATTTCGTCACAATTTTCTATCCATCTTTACTCGATTGCTACGCTCCTTGACACGGGTTGGGAGTAGTCTGTTATTGGGCGCAGAAGGTCTAGAAAAAAACAGGCATCCCAGAACTCGGTCGGTAAGGTTTGGCAAGTAGGGTCGGCCAGTATGTCGGCGAGCGCAAGGTTTGGTCGGTATGGAGGTGCTTTATGCGGCTCTCCAAGGATAGCGTTTCGGCGTCGCACTTCACGTTAGCTCTGGCGGTCGTTCTGCTGTTTTCATCCAACGCATTCCCACAACATTCGGGAGGCGGTGGCTCGGCCAGTGGTGGATCGAGCGGTGGTGGCGGGGGCTCTCACGGTGGATCGTCGGGAGCGTCCGCTTCTTCGGGAGGTGGCCACAGTTCCGGCGGGGGATCGAGTTCGCATAGCTCGGCTGGGCACAGCTCGAGTGCTGGCGGGGGCGCGTCGCACTCCGGCTCGTCCCACTCCAATACCGCTCACTCCAATACAGTCCACTCGAATACGGCGCACCTGACTCATGCAGGCAAGGCCTCGGCTGGCGCGACACAGACATCTCAAAAACGGGGCTTCTTTTCGTTCCTGCGGCACCACGTCCCCAAGCCGGAACCCAAACCTGAGCCCACACCCAAGCCCATAGAGCAAGCAGCCAAGGTGCGGCCTCCCCTGTGTTTCAAAGGCCCGTGCCCTGTGTGCCCTGCGGGGCGCTTCCATGGTGGGAGCGGATGTGAGGGAACAGGTCTGCGCGACCGAGTCCGGCGTCTCTGCCCGGCGGGAGAATACTGGGCCGCCGGCGTTTGCCTGCAGCAGACCTCGTATCAGGACGAGTGTGGTGGGTTGCGCATGATGATGGAGCGACAGGCGAAGCGCGTGCGAGAAGCGGAACAGGACCGGCAAATTTCATGTGCCTTGGGTCCGAGGCAGCAATGTGAGGACTTCACCAGTTCGGCGGAGAGCGAAGGCGGTTTCTACCAGGTGCTGCAGAACCGATATCAAGGGTGCCAGCGGAGATTGCCGACGGGGCAGCACTACAACGGCTTCAGGGTTCCGGGATACTCAGCCGGCTTCTCGTTTGATTCTCTGGGCTTCGGGCTGGGCCGTCGCTAGCGAATTATCGGCCAGCCCGTGCCGGCGATCCGACGGCAAAGCGTTTCGAGTGCCCAAGATGCGGGTAAGAAACACCCGCTAACGCCGGAGTTTCCCTCCTATCATTCCCTTCCTTCCCGCATTAGAATTACAGGAGTTCTTTCCGCCGCGGATTTGGCGGTTTCCTTCGCGAGGGAGATACATGGCAACGATTACGGCAGTGCCCAAGATCAAAATTTCGGGCGGCAGCTTTTTGCTGGAAGGGCGGCAGCCCGATGACATATTTACGCCGGAAGATTTTAGCGAACAACACCGGTTGATTGGGCAAACGGCTGAGGAGTTTGCCGTGAAGGAAATCCTGCCGAATGCTGAAAAGATCGAGCGCAAAGATTTCTCAGTTTCCCGCGACCTGCTGAAAAAGGCCGGGGAACTCGGGCTGAGTGCGGTCGAGATTCCCGAGGCTTACGGCGGCCTTGAAATGGATAAGGTCACCGCCGCAGTCATTGCCGACCACATTGCGAAATATGCCGGCTTCGCCACCACCTGGGGCGCGCACAGCGGGATTGGCATGTTGCCCATCGTGTACTTCGGCACGGAGGAACAGAAAAACAAATACCTTCCGCGCCTGGCTGCGGGCGAAATTGTTGGCGCCTATGCCCTGTCGGAAGCTTCCTCGGGTTCGGACGCGCTGAACTGCCGCGCCCGCGCCGAGTTGTCGCCCGACGGCAAGCACTATGTGCTGAATGGCGAAAAAATGTGGATCACTAACGCTGGGTTCGCCGATCTGTTCACGGTCTTCGCCAAGATCAATGGCGAGAAGTTCAGTGCGTTCCTCGTCGAGAGAACTTTCCCCGGATTCTCGGTCGGCGCTGAAGAGCACAAGATGGGAATTCGTGGGTCGTCTACCTGTCCTATTATTCTCAACGACTGCAAAGTTCCGGTCGAGAATCTGCTCGGCGAAATCGGCAAGGGACACGTGATCGCGTTCAACATTTTGAATGTGGGCCGCTTCAAGCTGGGTGCGATGTGTGTGGGCGGGGGCCGGGTGTCGATGGAGAATGCCATCGGCTACGCGAAACAGCGCAAGGCGTTCAATAAAGTCATTGCCGATTTCGGGCTGGTGCGGGAGAAGATCGCCAACATGGCGACGCTTCTGTATGTCGGCGAATCGATGGTGTATCGCACGGTCGGGATGATGGACACCGCTTTGGGCGAAGTCGACAAGTCGGCCGCCGATGCCGCTCGCCAAACGCTGAAGGCGATCGAGGAATACGCCGTCGAGTGTTCGATCATTAAAGTTTGGGGCTCGGAGATGATCGACTACGTGGTCGACGAGACCGTGCAGATTTACGCGGGTTACGGATTTGTCGAGGAGTACCCGGCGGAGCGCGCCTATCGCGATGCCCGCATCAACCGCATTTTCGAGGGCACCAACGAGATTAACCGGCTGATCATTACCGGCTTCCTGCTGAAGCGCGCCATGAGCGGGCAGTTGCCGCTGATGCCCGCCATCAAGAAACTGATGGACGAAGTGCTCTCGGGTCCGTCTATGGCGGAAGATCTCGAAGGCGCTCTGCCCGAAGAGCGTAAGCTTGTGGAGCAGGCCAAGAAGCTTGGACTGTTTGCCTCGGGCGCGGCTACGCAAAAATATATGCAGGCGATTCAGGAACAGCAGGAAATCATGGGCGCGATCGCCGACATGACGATTGAAACTTACGCGATGGAGTCAGCTGTGCTACGTGCGCAGAAGATTGTGGAAGCCAAAGGCGAAGCCGGCGCGGCCTTGCCGATCGCCATGACTCGCGTCTACCTGACGCAGGCTTTCGAGAAAATCGAGTCGGCGGCGCGCAAAGTGATTGCCGCAGTCGCTGACGGCGACATGCTGCGCACCCAGCTTGCGATTCTGCGCCGGCTGGCGAAATACGAACCGTTCAACACCATCGAACTGCGCCAGCAGATCGCGCAGAAAATGATCGAACGCGGGAAATATACGCTGGCGTAACTCGGACTGCTGTTCGCATGTCCTTAACCTATTCGATAGGAATTCGGATGAGCGTTCGGCGAAGAACGGCCACCGGCGCCGTTATGCTAGCGGTCGGGCTCTTGACGGCGTGCGGATCGACTTCGACAAAGTCGCACACGCCTTCTCCCGTCATTACCACGCAGCCGTCCAGTCAGACCGTCAATAGCGGGCAGACCGCGACGTTTAGCGTGGTTGCCACGGGAACATCTCTCACCTACCAATGGAAAGAAGGGACGACCAGCATCGCGGGCGCAAGCGCGGCCAGCTACACGACGCCTGCCACGAGCGCCACCGATGATGGGTCCCAGTTCGAAGTGACGGTGAGCAACCCCGGAGGTAGTGCCACCAGCATGGCCGCGACGCTGACCGTGAATTCGAAGCCGCTGATCACCATGCAGCCCGCGAACCAGAGTGTCACGGTGGGAGCCACTGCCACGTTTATCGTAACTGCAGCCGGCACTGCACCCCTGAGTTATCAATGGCAGAAGGGCAGCTCGAACATTTCGGGAGCGACCTCCGCAAGTTACATGACGCCGGCTGCTTCGCTGAGCGACAACGGATCGAAATTTGACGTGGTCGTCAGCAATTCACTGGGAAACGCAACAAGTACCATGGCGACGCTCACCGTGACTGCGACGGCCGCACCCGTCGACGTGGTTACTTATCAATACGACAACGGGCGCGACGGCGCCAACCAATCGGAAACGACACTGACGCCGGCCAACGTGAACTCCACGACCTTCGGCAAACTTGGCTTCTATTCCGTCGACGGCCTCGTGGATGGACAACCGCTGTACCTTTCGCAAGTCAGCATTCCAGGCCAAGGAACGCACAACGTCCTCTACGTCGCGACCGAGCACGACAGCGTTTACGCTTTCGACGCCGACAACGGAGCGACGCTGTGGCACGTCTCTCTGCTGGGTGCTGGAGAAACGACGAGCGACACTCGCAACTGCTCGCAGGTCTCGCCCGAGATTGGCATTACCTCGACTCCCGTCATCGACCGTAGCAACGGGCCCAATGGGGCGCTCTACACGGTTGCGATGTCGAAGAATGGCTCGAACTACTTCCAGCGCGTACACGCGCTCGATCTGGTCACGGGAGCGGAACTGTTCGGCGGGCCCGTCGCTGTGCAGGCAACTTTCCCGGGAACGGGCGCGGGCAGCCAGAGTGGCAATGTGATTTTCGATCCCAAGCAGTATAAGGAGCGCACGGGATTGCTGCTTTCAAACGGCGTGCTCTACACCATGTGGGCCTCGCACTGCGATATCGCGCCTTATACCGGATGGATCCTGGGATACGATGCGCTGACGCTGGCGCAGACACAGGTGCTCAACGTAACTCCCAACGGCAACGACGGCGCGATCTGGATGGCGGGCGCGGCTCCGGCTGCAGACCTCAACGGGGATCTTTATTTTCTCGATGCCAACGGCACCTTCGACACCAGCCTCGATTCCAACAACTTTCCTTCCAGTGGCGATTTCGGCAATAGCTTTATCAAGCTCTCGACGTCGCCGATCCTGACGGTGGTGGATTACTTCACCATGTCGGGAACGGTCGCGGAGTCGAATCGTGACGAAGACCTGGGGTCGGGCGGCGCGGTGGTGTTGATGGATTTAAACGACAACGGTGACCACGTGCACCAATTGGCCGTGGGAGCGGGCAAGGATTCCGTGATCTATGTTGTCGATCGCAACGCGATGGGGAAATTCAATTCGACCACGGACGACATCTATCAGGAAATAGCCGGCGCGTTGGGCGGCCAGGTATTTTCTAAACCTGCGGTGTTCAACGACACGGTGTATTACGGTGCTGTGGGAGATTCGATTCGCGCTTTCCCGATCGCGAATGCGATGCTAGCTACGACGCCAAGTTCGAAGACCAGCCATACCTTTACCTATCCTGGCACCACGCCAACCATTTCCGCGAATGGATCGAGCAATGCGATTCTGTGGGCGGTGGAAAACAGCAACCCCGCGGTGCTGCACGCCTACGACGCCACGAATCTGGCGACTGAACTCTACAACAGCAATCAGGCCGCCAACACTCGCGATCACTTCGGGAACGGGAACAAGTTCATGGTTCCGATCGTGGTGAATGGAAAAGTATTTGTCGGCACGCCTAACGGCGTAGCTGTCTTTGGCTTGTTACCGTGACGGTGAAAGTTGTCGATCGATCTTTTCTCCGAGACGCATCCTCTGATACAACTGTGCGATGAAAACAAGAGTGGCAGGTCGAACTCTGTGCGCTTTGGTAATTTTTCTGGCGACCACGTTTTTGGCGGCGCAGTCCGGTGCGGCGGCGCTGCAGGATTCAGCTACGTTCGATCCTGACGGCACCGCGCACATCACGCGCGTCGTTCCCATGCCGACGACCGTCAGTCCGGAGGCGCAGAAGTGGCTGGAGTCGCTCAACGAGCAAAAAGTGGGCCCGCCCGAAACCCTTGCCGAACGCCGCACCCACACCGATTCCTGGCGCAAGATGGACTCCGCCGAGGCACGAAAGCTTTATCCAGTCAATGTAGAGGAAACTACTACGGCGGGTGTGCGCACGGACATCATTACGCCGCTATCGGGAGTCGCGAGTAATCGCGTGCTCATTAATCTGCACGGTGGCGGATTCAATTCTGATTCAGGATCGTTGATTGAGGGCGTGCCGATCGCGAACCTGGCCAAGATTAAAGTCGTTTCCGTTTATTATCGTCTGGCTCCGGAGAATCCGTTTCCCGCTGCAGTCGACGATGTAGTCGCGGTTTACCGGGAGCTACTGAGGACTTATTCTCCGCGTGGTATTGGAATTTTCGGCACATCGGCGGGAGCGATTCTTACCTGCGAAGTCGCGGTGCGCTTGAAACAACTCGCGTTGCCCCTGCCTGGCGCGCTCGGAATTTTTTCCGGCCTTGCGGATTTCAGCCGAGTGGGCGACTCGCACCAACTCTTCGCGCTCAACGGCCTTCCCGGGCGGATGGAGCCGGTCGATCCCAATCATTTGCCGGATGATCACTATGTCGACAAGACCGACCGCAGAGATCCCGTGCTTTCGCCGCTATTCGCCGATCTGCATGGCATGCCGCCCAGCCTGCTGGTCACCAGCACGCGCGACATTCTGTTGAGCGATACAACCACGCTGCATCGCGCGTTGCTGCGTGCTGGGGACGATGCGCAACTGGTCGTGTTTGAGGCTCTGCCTCACGCTTTCTGGTATCACTTCCAGTTGCCGGAAACGCAGGAAGCGCTTGGTCTGATGGCGAAGTTTTTTGACGACAAGCTGGCGCGGTAGAATCCTCCAGACCTATTTACTGACAACTCACATCATTAGAACGGGAGAAGCCATGATCCGAAGCCGTTTCCAGTTTTCTGTCCTGCGCATGGCGCTCACCGTGGCCGCGCTCTGCGCGCTCTCAGTCGCAGTACGCGCCGACGTCACGATGCCGGCCTTGCTGGCCGATCACATGGTGGTGCAGCGCGGGCTTCCGGTTCATGTCTGGGGTATGGCCGCACCGCATGAAGCGGTCTTCGTCTCTTTTCGTGGAGAGACCAAGTCGTGCACCGCCGACGACGACGGCCGCTGGAGTGTCTATCTTTCTCCGGGCGAAGCTGGCGGCCCGTTTCAGATGAACATCAAGGCAACGAACACGATCACCCTCAACGACATTCTGGTGGGCGACGTTTGGGTCGCGTCGGGCCAGTCGAACATGGAACTACCCATGACCGCACTCGCCAATGCACAAACGGAAATCGCTGCGGCGCAATATCCGAAGATTCGCCTGTTCATCGTGAAACAGAAGCCTGCCGACTACCCGCTGGAAGATGTCGAGTCGAAAGGCTGGGCCGCGTGCGCTCCTGAGACCGTAGCCGGATCTTCCGCCGTGGCCTACTTCTTTGCGCGCCATTTGCAGCAGAAGTTGGGCGTTCCTATCGCTCTGGTCGAGTCGTTCTGGGGAGGGACGGCGGCGGAATCGTGGACGAGTCTGCACGGGCTTTCTGCCGATGCCTCATTGATGCCGGTCTTCGCCGCTCGCGCGAAAACTGTGGCCGGTCAATCGACGGTGGTTTTGCATCTGCAGAAAGAGGAACGCGAATTTCAGAAGGCGGTCGAACAGGCCAAGGCTGAGGGCAAGCCGCTGCCCTGGCGGCAATGGCATCCGGATTTCGCGGCGTGGGCTCCGGCCGCGCTCTACAACGGCATGATCGCACCGCTGACGCCGTTCGCCATTCGCGGCGTCATCTGGTACCAGGGCGAAGCCAACTCAGGGGCCGGAACGCGCCTACCTCTACGCGCGGCTTTTTCAGACTATGATTCGCGATTGGCGCAATGCGTGGGGCGAGGGAGACTTTCCGTTTCTTTTTGTGCAGATCGCCAACTGGAACACCGCTCCGGAGGCTCTCTGGCCAGAGGTGCGGGATGCGCAGCGGCAGGCGCTGGCGCTCAAGAACACCGGCATGGCGGTCACCATCGATATTGGCGATGCAGTCGACCTTCATCCCAAGAACAAGCAGGATGTCGGGCTGCGTCTTGCACTGGCGGCGAGGGCGATTGCCTTCGGCGAAAAACTCGAGTGGTCCGGACCGCTGGTTCGCCAGGTTACGCATGAGGAACATGGGCTGCGCGTGTGGTTCGATCATGCGGGCGGACTGATGGCGAAAGGCGCGGAACTTACCGGCTTTGAGGTTGCCGGTGCGGATGGAAAATATTCTGCGGCTGATGCGAAGATCGAAGGCGAATCGGTGGTCGTATCGAGCGCTTCGGTGCTGACGCCGGTTTCCGTTCGCTACGGATGGGCTGCGAATCCGAACTGCGATCTTATTTAATAAGGAAGGATTGCCGGCTTCGCCTTTTCAGGCCCCGGAGTGACGCTATATTGCCTGCTACCCCTCTCGGGCACGAGCATGTAACTCACGAACGCCACCTGCTTGCTGTCGGGCGACCAGGATGGGACGTTGATCGTTCCCTGCCCGCCGAATAATTTCGCCAGGACTGTGATTTTCTTGTCCGTCGATTTCGGTCCAGCGACAACAGCCGTAGCATCACGTCTTTATTCTCTGGATGGCCGGTCACGTCGGCACCGTAGGTGAGGAAGACCATCCATTGGCCGTCGGGCGAAATGTGGGGGAACCAGTTGTTGAGGTCGTCGGAGAAGACTTGCTCCTGCTGGCTGCCATCGGGCTTCATGCGCCAGATCTGCATGTGGCCGGTGCGCTCGGAGTTGAAGTAAATATATTTACCATCTGGCGAGTATTCCGGGCCGTCATCGAGCCCCTTGGCGGTGGTCAGCCTCGTCTCGTCACCGCCGGCCGCGGGGATCGTATAAATATCGAATTCGCCATTGCGCTGGCCGACGAATGCCAGCGTGTTTCCGTCGGGCGACCAGCCATGCCAGTACGACGGAGATTTCTGCGTGATGCGCCGCGGCGCGCCTCCGGCGATGGGAACGATGTAGACTTGCGATTCGTGATCGCCTTGCGAATTGTCACTGATGGCGAGCTGCGTCCCGTCAGGGGAAATGCCGTGATCGTTGTTGCAGCGATTCGCGAGACCTGTATCGATGACGACCGGCTTGTCGCCACCAACCGCGAGCCGCTCGATGTGGCCGTCGCGATTGAATAGAAATGCGCTGCCGTCGCGGGTCCAGTTAGGCGCTTCGAAGCGCCCTTGCGCGAGATAGGCGACGCGGCGGTCGGCGGATTCGATCGCGATGGTTTCGAGCGTGCTGAAGAGAATTGGCTTGCCGGCATCGGCGGAGGAGGACTGCGTGAGCTCAACGTTGGAGAATGCCGCCCTTTCGACGACATCCTTGTCGTGCGAGCACACGCCGAGGCCAACGTAGAACGTGCCCTGCAACGCGATGCGGAGCCAGCCTCCGGCCACTTGGGGCTCGCCCTCGTTCGACAGCGACATGTAGACGTAATTACCGCGCTTGGCGATGCGCAGGCGCTTCGGGGCCGAGAGGTTCGACTGAATCTCGCGCGTCAGCGCGCCCTTCTCGTCGCGGAATTGCAGCGAGGTCAGGCCGCTGGCGTGCAGCGCAACGTCGACGTAAACCGAATCGCCGTCGAGGCTCTGCCGCAGCATCAGCGCCGCCTTCTTGTGTTCGTTTCCACTCTTAGTCAGAAAGGAAATGTCAGCAGTCAGCGTCACGTCGCCGGAAACTTTTTTCCACACGAACTGAAATGCGTCCGCCGCGAGCCACATGTTTTCGCCGCTGCCGCTTATCGTGTAGGTCCGCTTCGACACGTCGTAGTCGACCGAGCCCGCATGCAGGACGGTACCGACATCGGAGTGCCCTTCGAAGATTCCGACGGAGACTGGCTTGGGCGTAGACGCGTTTCGCAGCGAGAAGAACAACTGCAAACGTCAGGGTGGGATAAAAGTAGCAATCTTCGCATGAGGTCCTCCGTCGATGGCGGCGAGCAAGTTCGGTCAACCCGGCATTGTAAACGGGATGGGCGCATGCTGCTGAATGACCTTGTCCGTCGAGGATTTCCGGGCGAGCCTCACGGGCTTGCTTCGCGAACTTTGCGTAACGCTTGTGGCACGGCTAGAGAGCAATAGCCTTTTCGCAAACCCGCAGACCCCCGAAGTGCGGAGAAATCCAGCACCTCCTTGTACCAATCTCCGGACGCTTCTGGTAAAACGTCTGCATGAAAACCAGACAAATCCTCTTTTGCACGATATTGTTCTGCACGCTGCTCGTTCGGCAGCCGGCCTCGCTGCGCAACAGCCAGCGTCTCCGTCAGCGACTCTTGCGCTCACGCCGCCCATGGGCTGGAATTCGTGGAACAAGTTTGGCTGCAACGTCAGCGAAGACATGATCAAGAGCATGGCCGACGCGGTGGTGAAGTCGGGCATGAAAGACGCGGGATACATCTACGTGAACATTGACGACTGCTGGCAGGTGAGCCGCGACGCCAATGCCAATATCGTCGCCGACCCGCAGCGCTTTCCGCATGGTATGAAAGCTGTGGGCGACTACATTCATTCGCTGGGACTGAAGTTCGGCGTGTATTCCGACGCGGGGATCGAAGACTTGCGCGGGTCGTCCCGGTGGACTCGGGCATGAATATCAGGATGCGCGTGCAGTACGCGGCTTGGGGCGTCGACTATCTGAAGTACGACTGGTGCAACACGACTTCGCAGGATGCTAAGGCCTCGTATGCCAACATTCGCGCGGCTCTCGACGCCTCCGGGCGCCCGATCGTGCTGAGCATTTGCGAGTGGGGCACGGCCAAGCCGTGGCTGTGGGGGGAAGAAGTGGGCGGAAACTCTGTGGCGAACGACCGGCGACATTCAGGATCGCTGGGGTGGATCACGAGAAGTGGCCTGACGGCAGTTGCTGTTCGAATGGCGTGCTTTCGATAATCGATCAGCAGGTTGGTTTGCAGTCTTATGCGGGGCCGGGGCATTGGAACGATCCGGATATGCTGGAAGTCGGCAACGGCGGAATGACCGACGTGGAGTACCGTTCGCATTTCAGTTTGTGGGCGCTGCTGGCCGCGCCGCTGATCGCGGGCAACGACCTGCGCAACATGCGACCGGAGATTCACGACATTCTCACGAATAAAGAAGTCATTGCAGTGAATCAGGACGCGCTCGGGCCGCGAAGGCGAACGCGTCGCGAAGAATGGCGAACTGGAAGTTTGGGCGAAGCAATTGAAAGGATGGAAGCCGCGCAGTGATCCTGTTGAATCGTGGTGCGACCGAACAACAGATTGCGGCCAATTGGGAGGATATCGGCTATCCCAGTGGCGTCAGGGCTGCGGTGCGCGACTTGTGGCAGCACAAGGATCTGGGAAAGTTCAGCGAGAAATTCTCGGCGACGGTTGTGTCGCACGGAGTAGTGATGGTCATGGTAAAACCATGAACGCCTCTTGACCACTGAGAACACTGCGGTCACGCAGGCTTTTTTAGTTCTTCCATCACGCTCTGGATCAACTCTTTCGCGTCGGTCAGGCTCTTCATGATGATTTGAATATCCATGACTGGCTTGCCCGGCCAGCGCTGGCTCTGGCAATAGACACCGTGCTGGCCGACCAGCGCCATGGCGTCGGTGATGGAGTCCATGGTGACGGCCAGACGACCGCGGGGCACGCCCATCATGGTTTCGTAGTGTTCCAGTTCTTCCTGCTTTTCTTCGAATACCGGCATGGGGACGATTGTAACTGCATGCGCCGATGGCGCATAATGGCTGGGCCGCTGACTTATTCTTCGTTCACGCGTCAAAACCTTGGCACTCAGTTTCCGAACTTCTGTATTTCAAAAGGAGAGATCATGCAAAAACGAATCGCCCTACTTGTGTTCGCGATTTTCACTCTCACCCTGTTCGCTTCGGCGCAGGCCAGTCCTGCGGCGTCGGCGTCCTGCGACCTCGGCATGGGCAAGACCATTAAGACTGACTACTCGAGCCCGCGTATGAAGGGCCGCAAGATTTACGGCGGACTCGTGCCCTTCGGCGAAGTCTGGCGCACTGGCGCCAACTCGGCGACAACGTTTGTGACCAGCGCCGACGTAGTCGTTGGCGGCAAGGCCGTGCCCGCGGGCAGCTACACGATCTTCACGCTCCCCACTGCCGACAAGTGGACGCTCATCGTCAACAAGAAGACTGGTGAATGGGGTATCCCGTACAAGTATGAGAGCGACGAACTGGCGCGCGTCGACATGAAAGGCTCGAAACTCCCCGCTCGGGTGGAGAACTTCACGCTCTCGTACGAAAAGTCCGGCACTGGCTGCACCATGCAGATCGATTGGGAGACGACCCGCGCGTCGGTCGACATCTCCCCAAAGTAGTGCAACGGCTCGATTGCTGATTGCTGATTTCACTTTCGCGGTTGCCGGAGCTCGGCGGCCGCTTGCTGAGCCTTGACAAAGTCCGGAGAGATGTTCAGTGCCTGCCGATAGGCGTCCAAGGCTTCGGGGACATGCCCGGCCTGCGCCTCGGCGCCGCCGAGTTCGAAAAATCCCTGGGCCGAGGGCTGCAGTTCCACCGATCTCGAAAGGTCGATGGTCGCTTCGTCCAGTTTGCCCTGCTTCTCCGCCAGCAGTCCGAGGCCGCGCCACGCATTGAACTGAGTGGCATTGAAACGCAACGATTGCTCGAAGCTTTGATGCGCCAAACCGTCTTCTCCGAGGGCGCGCTGGGCCGCGCCTAGGTTCGCATAAGTTTGCGCCAAGAGGCCGGGATCGGAAGTCAGTTCGATCGCGGCCTGATACGCAGCTGCCGCTTCGCCCATCTGGTCATGGTGCTGAAAGTAAATCCCCAGATTGCTGCGGCTCATGGGATCGCGCGGGTTGATGCGAGCTGCGGCCTCGAAATGCGCGTTGGCCTCGTCTTCTTTATCTGCGAGAATCAGTGCCCCGCCTAGATTATTTTCGGCGACAAAATTGTTTTGTGTGACCGCGAGCGTGTGCGACCAAAGATCCGTGTTGCTCTGCCAGTATCTGATCTGGCGATGGGTGGCTAGCCCGAAAGCGGCGAGGATCATGGCGGCTGCAATCGCGGGCCAGACGCCGAACTTCTTTTCCTCCGCCCTGTCAGCGAAACCAAATGCAATCATTACGAAAGTTCCGATGAGCGGAATGTAGGCGTAGCGGTCGGCCATGGCGGCTTCTCCCACTTGTACCAGTCCGATCACTGGAACCAGCGTTCCCAGAAACCACAACCAGCCTACGAGCAAGTAACGCCGGGCCCGGAATCGCCACACAGTTGCGCTCACGACAATCAGCACGGCAGCTGCGGCTATTACTTGCCACGCCGCCAGCGAATCGCCGGGATGCGGGTACATGGGCGCTAGACGCATGGGCCAGACCATCTTCCACAAGTACATCGCATAGGCCCAGACGGCGGTCGCAATGCGCGCCCCGAACGAGACTTCGAAGGTAGTTCGGATCGCTCCTCCGGCCTGCTGCGCCTGCATTGTGACGACGGCGCTCGCGGCGGATAGCGCGAGCAGGGGGAGTTTTTCGAACACGAGCCGCGACCAGGGAAACGCGGGATAAATCTCGTCGGCTTTCGTTTTCGAACGCGGACCCGCGCCAGTGGCCAATAGTCGAGCAGAAGAAGAACGAACGGCAACGTGATAACCATCGGCTTCGATGCGAGACCAGCGGCGAACAGAGCGGCTACCGCCGAATACCGCTTCCAACCTGGCTTTCGCGCATACCAGCCATAGGCCCAGAGCGTGAGGAAGAAAAACATTGTGCAAAGGACGTTTTTGCGCTCCGCAACCCACGCCACAGACTCCACGTTGATGGGATGAATCGCAAATAACGCGGCCACGAACAGACTCGGCGCGAGGCGCCCGGTGGTCCACATCAGCAATAAAAAGAGCAGCACAACATTCACGGCATGCAGCAGGACGCTGGTGAAATGATGCCCGACAGGATTCAGTCGAAACAGCGAGCAGTCGAGGGCGTGCGACATCCAGGTAAGCGGATGCCAATTTGCCTGCTCGGTTGACATGAGCGCCCATTTCAAAGTATCGGCAGTCAGCCCTTGACGAACGTGAGGATTATTGACGATGTACCGGTCATCGTCATAGTTCGCGAAGGGATGGCTCGTGACCGGATTGTAGAGCGCGAGCGTGACCACCGCGAGCAGCAGGCACACGATGGGATTTCGCTTCTGGGGAGACGCGGATATGTTTGGCGCACCGCTCGCGCGCGCAGTTTTTTTGGTGGCAGGCAATATCTGGATTTAACCACAGAGGGCACGCGGGAGCACAGAGGAGGAAACACGGAAGGCACGGGGCTAGCGATTTCAGATTGGGCAATTCTGGGTTGCAGATTGAACGCCCCGGCTAGTCGCGATTTTCAAATCTGCAATCATCAATCTGAAATCAAGCCGGGTTCCACCGTAAAACCGGCTTCCGGGCCGCCGCGGTCTCGTCCAGCCGCGACACTCGGGTCGAGTGCGGCGCGTCGAGCACCTTCTGCGGATCTTCCTCGACCTCTTCGGCGATGGACTTCATCGCGTCGACAAACAGGTCCATCTCTTCTTTCGACTCGCTTTCGGTGGGCTCGATCATAAGCGCTCCCGGGACGATCAGAGGAAACGCCGTCGTGTAGGGATGGAATCCGTAATCGATCAGACGCTTAGCGATGTCCATGGTGCGCACGCCTTTTTTCAGTTGCAGTTTGTCGCTGAACACGACTTCGTGCATGGTCGGCGTGGAGTAGGGCAAATCGTAAGTGCCTTCGAGACCATTGCGAATGTAGTTGGCGTTGAGTACCGCGTCTTCGGTGGTCTGGCGCAAGCCGTCGGGGCCGTTCGCCTGGATGTAAGCCAACGCGCGCACAAACATTCCAAAGTTGCCGTAGAAGGCGCGCACGCGTCCCACCGACTGCGGACGGTTGTAGTCGAAGGTTAGCGTGCCATCCGGCTTCGTGACTACCACCGGCTTCGGCAGGAAAGGCTCGAGAGCCTTCTTGATCGCGACCGGGCCTGATCCGGGACCGCCTCCACCGTGCGGAGTGGAGAAAGTCTTGTGCAGATTCAGGTGCATCACGTCGACGCCGAAGTCTCCGGGACGCACCTTGCCGACCAGCGCGTTCATGTTGGCGCCGTCCATGTAGAGCAGGCCGCCCTTGGCGTGCAGAATGTCGGCAATCTTGTGGATGTCCTGCTCAAACACGCCGAGCGTATTGGGATTGGTCAGCATGAGTGCAGCGACATCTTCGTTCATCTGCGCTGCGAGGGCCGCGATGTCGACCATGCCGCGCGAGTCGGACTTCAAGTTCTCGACCGCGTAGTTCACCATCGCGGCGGTCGCGGGATTCGTCCCGTGGGCGGAGTCGGGAATCAGAATTTTCTTACGTGCGTTGCCCTGCGCTTGGTGATAGGCGCGAACCATCAGCAGGCCCGTCATCTCGCCATGCGCGCCCGCCGCGGGCTGAAGTGTGATTGCGTCCATGCCGGTAATTTCGATCAGTTGCTCGCTCAGTGTTTTGATGATCTGCAGCGCACCCTGAGAAATCTTCTCCGGCTGGTAGGGATGGCCGTTGGCGATTCCCTCGACGCGCGCGACCACCTCGTTCACGCGCGGATTGTATTTCATGGTGCAGGAGCCCAGCGGATACATGCCCAGATCGATCGCGTAGTTCCACGTGGACATGCGCGTGAAGTGACGGATGATTTCGAGCTCGCTTACTTCCGGCATATTACCCAGATCTTTTCTTTCCGACTGGCCCAAAAGCTGAGCGGCATCGACTTCCGGCACATCAAGTGGCGGCAACTTCCAAGCCGCCTTCCCTGCCGACGACTTCTCGAAGATCAGGCCTTCGTTCTGGTTCACTTGAAGCGATGCTTTGCGAATCGTGGGCTTCATCGCGCCACCTCTTCCACATCTTCTTCCTTCGACGACCGCGCCGAGCGCTTGCTCTCGGCGACCAAGGCGACTGCGGCGTCCATGGCGCTGCGCGTGGTTAGTTCGGTGCAGCACCACAACGCAGCCTTCCCCAACTCGGGATAAAACTTCTTCAGCGGCAAGCCGCCCACAATCTTGTGCCCAAGCAATCGGCTGTTGATGGCGTCGGGGGCTTCACTCGTCTGCACCACGAACTCGTTGAAGCGCGGCGTTCCAGCGAATAGAACCTTGCCTTGCTTGGCAAACTGGCTTGCCCCATACGCTGTCTTCGCCAGATTTTGCTTGGCCAATTCTTTCAAACCGACTTTGCCGTACACCGTCATGAAGATATTTACCATCAGAGCAACCAAGGCCTGATTGGTGCAGATGTTAGAGGTCGCCTTCTCGCGGCGAATGTGCTGCTCGCGGGTGGCGAGCGTCAGCACGAATCCGCGTCGGCCTTGCTTATCGACGGTCTGGCCCACAAGCCGGCCGGGCATTTGCCGAACATATTTTTCGCGCGTGGCAATCACGCCGCAATACGGGCCGCCGAAGCCCAACGGCACGCCGAACGACTGGGCTTCCATGGCGATCACGTCGGCCTCTCGGGGCGGCTCCACGATTCCGAGCGACACGGCTTCGGCAATCGAAACCACCAGCATCGCACCGTGCTTATGGGCGATCTCGGCGATCGTAGCTACGTCTTCGATGCAGCCAAAGAAGTTTGGCGACTGCACGAGCACGCACGCGGTTTCCGGGGTGATCGACTTCTCGAGTTCTTTCAGATCTACGCGGCCATCGTCGCCGAAACCCGCGACCGACAACGGCATGCCCTGATGCGTCGCATAAGTGGCGAGAACTTCGCGATACTCGGGATGCAGGCTGCGTGCCACTACCACCGAACGCCTGCCCGTTAGACGAACCGCCATCATCACGGCCTCGGCAGCCGCCGTTGAGCCGTCATACATTGACGCGTTCGCTACTTCCATTCCCGTTAGTTCGCAGATCATGGTCTGGAATTCGAAAATGGATTGCAGCGTGCCCTGCGAAATCTCTGCCTGGTAAGGCGTGTAGGCGGTCAGAAACTCGCCGCGCGAAATCAGGGAATCAATAATGACCGGGCGGTAATGAGCGTACGCGCCCGCGCCCAGAAAGCTGGTATAAGCGCCATCGCCGTTCTCGCGTGAACGCTGCCGGAAGAAGTCGACGATTTCAGACTCTGCCATCTGGCGCGGGATATTCAGATCACGGGTCAGGCGGTACTCTGCTGGAATCGGCGCAAACAAATCGTCGACCGAGCGCAGGCCGATCGACTTGAGCATCGCTTCACGGTCGGCGGGAGATTTCGGCAAATAGCGCATAGAAGTTCTTTAGATGTGCCTCAGGGTCATTTGGATTGAGACAGCACCGTCTTGACTTGCATCAGGTAACAAAACTCATTGGACATCGATTCGCCGGCTTCAGAGGGCCTAAACCACGAAGGAGACGCAATAAGCGCAAGGGATTTCAGTGTCCCGCCTCTTCCACCACGAACCTCTCATAGTCCGCGGCCGAGAGCAGTCCGTCGAGTTCGCTGGGATTCTTCAGCATGAGCTTCACCATCCACGAGCCGTGCGCATCTTTATTCACGTTCTCAGGCGACGTAGCCAAATCTGCGTTCACCTCGGTCACCGTACCCGACGCCGGCGCGAACAAGTCTGAGACCGCTTTGACCGACTCGACCGTGCCAAACGTCTTGCCGGTGGTGAGTTCGGTGCCAACTTTGGGGGTCTCGACGAACACGATGTCGCCCAGCGACTGCTGGGCGTAGTCGGTGATGCCGACCGTGGCCGAGTTGCCGTTCACTTGAATCCATTCGTGCTCTTTGGTGTATTTGCGATCTGTAGGGTAAGGCATAAAAAGCTTCTAGCTCCTAGCTTCTAGCAAATCCTGTGTGCCGCTCAGTGTCCTCTGTGGTTAAGCAGTTTTCTTCGGTCGCTTATAAAAGGGCGTGGGAACGACTACCCCTGCGACGGCTTGACCGCGAATTTCCACTTTCACTCCTGACCCAACCGCAGTGAACTCCGGCGGAACGTACGCCAGCGCGATATTCTTCTTCAGGAACGGAGCGGGCGAACCGCTGGTCACATATCCGATCTCGCGCCCGCTGTCGTCTAACACTTTGTATCCGTCGCGGGCTATGCCACGCTCGGTCATCTCGAGGCCCACCAGAGTACGCTTCACCCCCGCGGCGTTCGCCTGCTCCAGAGCGGCTTTGCCGACGAAATCGGGCTTCTCGATTTTGCAGAAGCGGTCGAGCCCGGCTTCCCAGACATTAATGGTATCGGAAATCTCGTGGCCGTAGAGCGGGAGCTTGCCTTCGAGTCGGAGCGTGTTGCGAGCGCCCAAGCCGCAGGGAACGACGCCGAATTCCTTGCCGGCGGCTAGAATCTCATACCACAAGCGCGCACTGGTCGCCTCATCGGCGGGAATATAAATCTCGAAGCCGTCTTCGGCCGTGTACCCCGTGCGGCCCATCAGAATATTCGGCAGGCCAGAGAGCTTGCCGCGCCTGACCCAGTAAAATTTCACCGCGCTCAGGTCGGCGTCGGTGAGCTTTTGCAATAGGTTCACAGCCTTTGGCCCCTGGATCGCGATCTGGGTAAAGTCGTCGGAAAGATTCTCGACCACGCAGTCGAACTGTCGGGTGTTATCGCGTACCCAGTTGAAGTCTTTTTCGCGCGTGCCAGCGTTTATTACCAGAAGATAATCGTCCTCGGCGAGGCGGTGAACGATCACGTCATCGACAAACGTCCCCTGGGGATAAAGCAGCGCAGAATACTGCGCCTGCTCAATGGCCAGCCGCGACGCGTCGTTCATAGAAATATGCTGCACCGCGGCCAGCGCCTGCGGGCCGGCCAGGCGGATGTCGCCCATGTGGCTGACGTCGAAAATGCCTACGCCGGTGCGCACGGCCATGTGCTCGTTGATGATGCCACAACCGATGGCCGCGGGATATTCGACCGGCATGTCCCAGCCGTTGAACTCCACCATCTTCGCGCCCATGGCACGATGGACGGCGTTCAGCGCAGTTTTGCGGACCTTGGTGATGGTGCCGGCGGGCGTCGCCTCAACAGAAGACAAATCGAGACCTCAATCAGCGGCAGCCGCTGCGATGGTGTGACTGATTACCGTATCACGCGCTTTTTCGGCGGGTCAAACTGGAGGGTTTAGCTGCAAGGGCCTTAACCACGGAGGTCACCGAGGGGCACAGAGAGTTTCAATCGATTGGTTGGTTTCTTTGTGGTTGGGATTTTCGGCGCTACTGCCCGAACTGCACCGTGACCCGTGCACCGGCCGCGACGTGGGTTCCGGCCACGGGAGTCTGCTTGCTGGCGAGGCCGCTGCCGACGGCATCGAGTTGTAGGCCGGAATCCTGGGCGGCTTCCACGGCGCCCCGCACCGTCTTGCCGACAAATGATGGCACTACGATGCCGCCCTGCTCCACGTCGAGCACCACGGTTCCCGTAGTTGGCAGTTTTGCAAGTTCTGCCGGCGCTGCGTCTTTCGTTTCTACCGGAACTTGCTTCGCGGCCGGCGCTCTGTCGATTGGCGAAACCGGTTCGCGCAGCGCCGCGGACATGACCTTACCCTCGGCGCCGGTATTCGCGGGCAGAGTTTGCCCTGAGGTCGCCGGAAGCGCCCGCGCCGCGGTTGACAGCCTCGCCCCGTCCGCGGAGTCTGAACTCATGTCCGCCGCCTCTAAGGGCTCGCCGGGATGATCCGGGGTTCCTTCCTCCAGATCCTTGTCTTTAATCTTCGCTTGCGCCAGCAGCAACTGGCGCTGCGGCGCGAGCGGCAGATCGTGCGGCACGTGCAGATATTCCAGCACCTGCTGCGTGACGCGACGGAACACCGGGGCCGCGACCTGGCCGCCCTGGTGCGGCCCGACCGCTGAATCGAGAATCACTACGACCACAACCTGCGGATTGTTCACTGGCGCAAATCCTGCGAACGATCCAACATATTTCGTTTTCGAATATGCTCCGGTCGCCGGGTCGACCTTTTGCCCCGTCCCGGTTTTTCCCGCCGAGGAATACCCTTGCAGAATCGCCCTGCCTCCAGTAGTTCCCGCTGGATCCAGTACAACCTTCTGCATCATCGATCGCATTTCTGCGGCGGTGTAGGAAGAAATCACGCGCCTGCCGTCGACCGGATGAAATTCGACATTCCGCACCGGCCCCTCCGGGGGCACAGTGCCGGAGACAATGCGCGGCGCCACGTAGACTCCGTCGTTGGCGAACGTTGAAATCAGCCCGGAAAGCTGAATCGGCGATACGCCGATTTCCTGGCCGATCGAAATCGCGGCAATCGAAACTTTTGACCAGCGGCTCGGAGGTTTAGTCATGCCACGGGTTTCGCCGGGCAGTTCGATGCCCGTCTGCTGTCCAAATCCGAACGAGCGGATGTATTTGTAATAGCGATCTTCGCCCAGGCGCAGTGCAATTTTGATCGAACCCACGTCGCTCGACTTTGACAGCACGCCCCAAACCGGCAGCAACCCGTGCGGTTTCGAATCGCGAATTCGCATGCCGTTGTACACAATCGAGCCCATCTGGCAGTCGAATAATTCGTCTGGATTTGTAAGCTTCTCTTCGAGCGCTGCAGCAATAGTCACCAGCTTGAACGTCGAGCCGGGCTCGTAGATATAACTTACCGCGCGATTGGTCAGCGTGGTCGGCGTGATCTGCTTGTGCAGATTCGGGTTGAATGTCGGCCGGTTGGCGAGCGCGAGGATTTCTCCCGTGTGCGGATTCTCGACGATCACCGTTCCGGCGATGGCCTGGGTATCGTGAATCGCCTGATCGAGTTCTTTTTCGGCAACGTATTGAATGTTCTTGTCGATGGTCAAGACGAGGTTGTCGCCGGGGGTGGGCTGGGTCTCAACGTCGGCAAACCATTGTTTATGAGCATCGACCGAAATGAACATCTTTCCCGGGTGCCCGCTCAGTTGTTCGTCGAACTCGTGTTCGATGCCGCTCTGGCCGGAGTCTTCCATGCCGACGGAGCCGAGCACCTGCGCTGCGAGATCGCGCGCGGGATAAAAACGCCTCGGTTCCTTCTGGAAGTGAATGCCTTGCAGCTTCAGAGAATTAATCCGCTCGATGGTCTCGTCTTTGGCCTTGCGCGCCACCCAGCAGAATGTCTTGTGCGCGCGGCAGTCGGCCAGCACCACGTTGTAGTCGTCGCCGGTGATGCGGGTGATGAGGTTAACCGCTGTGGGAAGGTCTTTGACTTCAGTCGGAACGGCGAAAGCGGAATCGACCATCACCGACATGGCCAACTCGTGGCCGGCGCGGTCGTAGATGACTCCGCGCTTGGCGGCCAGCGGGATCGCACGCTGCTGCTGGTGTCCTGCTTGCTTGACGAATCGGCCGTAGCTGAAGACTTGCAGGTAGACGAGGCGTCCGCAGATCGCGACGCACCACAGCAAGAGGATGCCACCCAGCAGGTAGAGGCGGGAGTTCTTGCCGGAGCTGGAATTAGTCGCCATGACTCCTAAATCTTGTCATTCCGACGATGCGCGAAGCGCAGACGAGGAACCTGCTTTGTGCCGGCGCCAGCAAACAGCAGGTTCCTCGTCGCATTCGCTTCTCGGAATGAGAAAGAACTGAGATCGTGCCCTTAGACAAACGTGGCGGCCCGATGAAGGCCGCCGCCGAAATGCTGCCGAGCTTCGCTCGGCGGAAGGCCGAGTCGCCCGTCTCCACACGATCCTTCTCCACACGGTCCTTTACTGCCCCGGAATGGCCGTCACAGGCTCCGCGCTCGCCATCACAGGGCCCTGAGCATCGCCCGAGGCCGAGTCCATGCGGATCACCTGTCCTGGCTCCGGCGGTACCAGGCCCATGCGGCGGGCCAGCAAGTCGATGCGTTCGGGGTCGCGCAGCGAGGCGTCTTCCAGGCGCAGGGCGTGGTTCATCTCGGTCTTTTCGCTCAATTCGCGCTTGGCCGATTCGATCTGATATCCGTATTCGATGGCTTTGAAGTGCTGCCAGGCATAGGTGAAGACCAGCAAAAAGAGGCAAGCCAGCGCGGTGCCGAACTGCTTCATTTCGCGGTTGCGCCGCGGATCTTCCACTTTCACCAGGCGCGAGTTGTCGATCGCCTTGGAGAAGTAGATCTCGGGCGTACCGGTCCAGAGCGAACGCCGCTCCAATGCTCGACCTTCCCCTACGAAATCCGCACTGCGAATTGTTGCCGCTGCTGCCGCCATTTATGCCGCCCCCATGAAAACCTGGCCATCCTGTGTCATCGGAATTTGCATGGAGAAGATGGCGTGCAATTCCTCATCAATCCCCTCCTGCTCCGCACTTTGCTTAGCCTGCGACTCGGCGCGCGACTGCGCCCGCTCTACCGTCGCCATCAACTCGCTGATCAATCTTCCCGTGTACATTTCCCGCTACCTCAACCTTTGGATTCCTACCACGGAACCCGTCGAACAGCTTTCAGCTATCAGCCGTCAGCTTTCTTCTCCCGCCCCAGCGGATCGTCGTTCGAATCTGCGATCCGCCTTGACCTGATCTCTAAGCCCCGGCACGCCATTACAGCTGTGCCGGGAACTCCGGCTGGTTTTCCGGAGCCAAACTTTTCTCCAAACTCGTTCCTAAACTCTCTCCGCCGCCCTGAGCTTCGCGCTGCGGGCCCGCGGATTGCGATCGCTCTCTTCTTCCGATGCTGTGACCGGTTTCTTGGTCAGCACCCGGTAGTACTTGTCCTTAATTCCGCCCTCGCGGAAGGCATCCTTTACGATGCGGTCTTCCAGCGAGTGGAAACTGATCACCACCACGCGTCCTCCTGGCTTCAGAATCCGTGGCGCCGCTTTGAGCAGCGCCTGCAAATCTTCCAGTTCGCGGTTTACGAAGATTCGAAGAGCTTGAAAAGTCAACGTCGCAGGATGAATCCTTCGGTCATGTTTGTCATGACCCCGATTCATTGGCCGGGCCGCGGCTGATATGACGTCCGCAAGATGTGCGGTAGATCGTATCGGCCGCGACCGGCAAATGGCTCTGGCGATTCTCCGCGACCTCCTTTCCTCTCCGAATTCGTAAATCACATCGGCAAGCTGTCGCTCGTCGAGGTGGTTTACCACTTGTTCGGCGGTACGCTCACCACGCGGGTCCATCCGCATGTCGAGCGGTCCATCCGCCTGAAAACTGAATCCGCGCGCCGCATCGTCCAACTGCAGGCTGCTCACGCCAATGTCGGCCAGGATTCCGTCCGCAAACCCCGAACCGAACCGGTTACCAACTTCGGCAAACGAGCACTGCATGAGCGTGATCTCGGGCCAATCGGCAGCCGGCGGGACGCCTGCGCTACCAGTCAGCCTTTCGCGCGCGATTGCCAGCGCTGCGGGATCTTTATCGAGGCCAATCAAATGTCCCGGTGCGCCGAGGCGTTTTGCGATTTCGCAACTGTGCCCGCCCAAACCCACCGTGGCGTCGATATAGGTCCCACCCCGCCGCACGGCTAAAAAGTCGATCGCTTCTTGTAAAAGAACCGGAACATGATTTGGTGAAAGACTGCTCACTCTTCCACCGCCATGCCCAACCCCCTGAGGGGTGTCTGTTGATCCCCCGCCCACTAGATGCCCAGTTCGTCGAGCGTCTTCTCATCGTCAGGCGTAAACTTTTCGTCCTGCATCTTCCGGCGGTACGCGTCCATGTTGCGCACCTCGAGATAAGTCTGATATCCGCTGACTGCAACCTCGCCCTTGATCTGGGCGGAGTCGCGCAGCAGCTGCGGAATCAGCAACCGGCCCTGCCCATCCATTTCGACCGCCTGCCCCCAGTAATTCACCTTGCTCAAAAACTTCTTTTTCGTAGGGTTGAAAGTGGAGAGCCCGGCCAGCTTCTGCTCGATCCGCTCCCACTCCTCGAAGGGATACACTTGAGCAACATCGCCATCGAGGCTGGTGATGTAGAATTGCTGACCGTATTTCTCGTCGATCACCCGCTTGAACTCGGCCGGGACCTTGAGACGGCCCTTTTCGTCGACCCGGGTTGGATGATTGCCGCGAAACATGTTTTTTCTCGGTCACTGCGACTGCTACGAGGGAGGTCAAATCAACGCAAAGTAAGGTCAAAGTCGGGCGATTCGGGCTGTTTGTCGATCTTCTGGGTCGGTTTCCCACCGGCTCCTCGTTTTTAGCTCCAGATTCCCACGGCGCTTACTGCGCCTACCACTTTCGACCACTTTGTACCACGATCTTACCCGTAAGTCGTTTATTGTCAAGCAGAAACTTAAAGGTGGCAGTCCCACTCCTGCACTGATTCGGGAAAGTACGAAGGCTTGTGGTTAACCAGTCATGGGACCACAAGGGGTTGGGTTTAAGGTCCTGATTCCTTCGCTATTCTTTCGCTAAGATTTCTCTTGCACTGCGCGACTGGCGCGGATTTTCTTGTGGAAATATCGGTTGCATCACCATTTCTAACGTTCTTCTGTCACCCTACGGCGCTAGCCTTTAACGTCGAAACGCGAACCGTTCAGCACACCTTGGTGCCCTACAATCCCCCGCCTCCGCGAGCCACACTCTCTAAAAACCCGGGAGGGCGTGGCACGCATGTATTACAAGCATTCGGGGCACTTTGGCCTCGGCGGACTACTGGTTGGCGCGGGAACGGGCGGCGCCGCGGGGCTGCTTCTGGGCTTTTTTTATGCACATGGCCTAGTTCTCATTACTGACGAGAGACTGGCCTTTTTGGCCACGGTTGGGTTCGGCATCCTCTTAGGCGGAGCGGTCGGGTATGGCCTGATCTGGGGAAAAGTCCGCAACCAGGCGGTCGGAGCGGCGGTTACCTCTACGATCTCGGCCTTGGCACTTTACCTCAGCTGGGCGGTATGGGCGGCGCTCATCGCTGAGAGCCAAAATGTAGAACCCGTAAGCTGGATGGATCTTGCTGCCCGTCCCGGCACGCTCTGGCGTTTGATCTGCGCCATCAATCAGGACGGAACCTGGAGCCTGGGCAGCGAGGGGGTGACAAAAGGCACGGCTTTGTGGGCTGTTTGGATTGTGGAAGCGGCGATCGTGGTCGCTTGTGCCATCAGCGTCCAGTTCGCGATCCTGGGCCGTCATGCCTTCTGTGAGCGCTGTGAACGATGGTGTTCCCGCGGAGCGAAGATCACGCTGGCGCTGCCGCCAAGCCTGAACCAACTGAAATTGGGACTCGAAGCTAACGACCTGCGCTCCCTGGAGAGCCTCGGCCCCGCCAATCCTGGCGCCCATCATCTACTGGCCGAACTGGACAGCTGCCCGCAATGCCGCCAATTGGACACTCTCAGCCTCACGCTGACGACAATTCGCAAAGACAGAATCGGCCGAACCGCCATTCGCAAAAATAAAGTGATCGAGCACTTGCTGATCGCACCCACTGCTGCACAGGGTCTGCGCCTGCTTGGAGAAAAGACGGCAACGGCTGCGCGCATCGTCAAAGCAAACGCCAAGTCTGCCGCGGCCGGGAAGAAGTAGCGCTCAGGCATCGATACTGCCGCTCGCTTAAAAGTACTCGCGGCTGAGCGGTTGGTGTAAACTTCCGCGCTGATCGAACCGAAGACGCTCTCCCGGTTTTTCAGCCGCGCTATGAATAAAATCATCAAGAAACGAAGGATACTTTCTCGCGTTCTGTGGGCTGTACTGTTGAGTGGCGCTCTTGCCGAATCCACCGGATGGATTGATGTTAGCCGTGAGCGGCTCTGCGTGACCGAGGGCGCAATCGGCCTGGCCGCGGACCATCGCCTGTCGGTGGATGTTCCGAAGATGCGGGCTTACGTGAACCAGTGGACGACACAATCGGCTGAACTACGCTTCACTTACCTTGGCGGCACCAGCAAAGAGTCGGCGCTGGGCTCGGGCGCCATCCGCCGGCAGTTTGGTTTGAAGCTGCGTGCGCAGGATCCCTGCAACCTTGTCTATGCGATCTGGCGCGTGGATCCTGACTCAAAGCTGGTTGTCTCGGTGAAGAGAGATCCCGGGCAGCGCACCAGCGCCGAATGCGGCAATCGCGGCTACGTCAACATCAAGCCGCGCAAGGCCACTGCCGTGCCGCATTTGGAGTCCGGACAAGCGCACACGCTTCGCGCCGAAATGAGTAACGCGGAACTAAGAGTGTTTGTCGACAACCACGAAGTCTGGGAAGGCGACGTCGGACCGGATGCCGCCAAGTTGGATGGGCCGGTGGGCATACGGTCAGACAACGCGCGGCTCGAATTTGAGTTGCTGACCCGTGCGCCCGCAGGACCACATCCCAATTATGTGAAGGCCTGCAAACCGGGCGCCGCCGAAGAATAGTCAAGCTGTTCCTTCACTTCGAGGGCTCGACGAAGACGGCGGTTCCGTAGGCCAGCACTTCGGTGACGCCCTGCATCACCTCGGTCGCGTCGTAACGCGCGCCCACCACGGCATTGCCGCCTAACTCTGCCGCGTGCTGCAGCATCAGGTCGAAGGCGTCTTGTCGCGTCTTCTCGCACAGGTTGGTGAGCAGCGTGATGTTGCCGCCGACCAGCGTTTGCAATCCCGCGCCGATGGTTCCAAAAATCGAACGCGAACGCACCACAATGCCGCGCACCACGCCCAGAGTGCGCGTCACCCGGAAGCCATCCAGTTCAAACTGCGTGGTCACCATGTTATGTGCCACCATCCTGCCAGCGCTGTTGCCGGCTGCCATCGTGAAATCTCCCTTCTGCGATTCCAACGAAATGCTAACCATAATGGGTGCGATGAGTAAAGACGAGTGCTTCGGCGGTTGCGGGTCTATCCGCATGAGGCGTGCAGTGGAACCCCGGACGCCCTCGTCCGAGGAGAGCGCCACGGAAACCATCTAGTCTTAAAGCCGCAACCTTGCCCGGCGGACGAAGGCGTCCGCGGCTTCACAAACTTTATTCCAATTCCGCAATGATGAAGAATTCCTGCGACGAAGTGTCGTACTCGACGCGTAACACATTCGGCTTGCAACAGACCTGGCAGTCTTCCACGTAGCTCTGGCGGCGTCCCGCGGATTCGTCGACGGAAGTCGTATTCCATTCTCCACACGCCGCGCACTGGAAACCGGACTCCATAGGGTGAGCCAAGCATACCTCAACGGCTTTCCCCTGAAGGCTCCGGGCCGCACGGCCTTGAGTCTGAGATCCGTAATCCGATCAGAAATCGAGCATCCTCTTATAATGGCGGATTGCTTTCTTCTTCCGGGAGGAGCTCATGATTTCGCGGCGACAGTTTTTGGAATTCGGCGGCTTAGCGGCAGGAATGTCGGCGGCGCATTCCCTGTCGCCCGCGGCACCGAAGAGTGATGATGCTTCCTTGCCGCCTTCGCTGGCGCAATTGAAGTCGCGGAAGAGCGAGGCCACTCCAATCACAAGGAACGAACGCGCCGATCGGCAGGAGCGCGCTCGCCAACTCATGAGTGCGAACGCTCTCGATGCCATCGTGTTGATGGAAGGCACGTCACTGCGCTATTTCACGGGCATCCGCTGGTGGGGAGGAGAGCGATTATTCGCGCTGGTGCTGCCGGCCAAGGGTGCGGCGTTCTGCGTTTGTCCCGCGTTTGAAGAAGGACGGGCGCGTGAGCAGCTCGCCAACGCATCGGATGGCGAACACTTCGATGTGCGCGTCTGGCAGGAAGATGAGGATCCGTATCAGCTGTTCGCGCAAGGACTGAAGGAACGTGGCATTGCCACCGGCAAGCTCGGAATCGAGGAGACGCTCCGCTTCGTTTTTGCTGATGGCATTGCCAAGGCCGCGCCCCAGGCAAATTTCTCCAGCGCTACCCCTGTGACCGCGGGATGCCGCATGGTCAAGAGCGCTTATGAAATCGCGCTGATGCGACTGGCGGCGCAGGTCACGCTCGCGGCCTATGAGGCTGTCTATCACGCGCTGCGTCCAGGCATGACGGAGAGGGACGCTTCTGATCTGATTGACGCGGCGTACCGCCGGCTGGGATTTCCGGGCGATGCGAGCATCATGGTGGATGAAGCCACCGCGTTCCCTCACGGCTCGAGCACGCCACCGGTGATTCGCGAAGGTTCGATCATCATGATCGACGATGGCTGCACGGTAGAGGGATACCAATCCGACATCACGCGAACATTTATTCTGGAAAAGGCATCGGGAGCCGTCGGGGACAGGACGAAAGCAGACAAGATGAAAAAAGTCTTCGACATCGTGCTGCGCGCGCAGTCGGCGGCGCTGGCCGCGGCGCATCCCGGCGCCGAATGTCGCTCGATCGATGCAGCGGCGCGCAAAGTCATCAGTGACGCGGGATATGGCCCCGACTACAAGTACTTCACGCACCGGCTCGGTCACGGCATGGGAATGGATATGCACGAATGGCCCTATCTAGTTCGCGGCAACCAGACCAAGCTGCAGGCGAACATGACCACCAGCAACGAGCCCGGAATTTATATTCCCGGCGAGTTCGGGGTGCGAATCGAAGACGATATGCACGTAACCGAGAACGGTGCGGAATTGTTCACGCCGCAGACTTTGTCACTGGAAGATCCGTTCGGGAAAGCCTAGCAGAAGTTAACGGGATTCAGACCCGGATCGAGCGCCGCCATTTTCCATGGAGCCAGCACAGAATTCCCAGAGCGCAAACCTCGACCGGTCCGGGCGGCATGATTTGCATGCGCCAGAGACTGTCGTAGTCCATGGTGGCAACATAGACCGCCCAGATCATGCCGCCGGCGGCAATAAGGCTGCCCAGTATTTCTTCTCGGCGAATGCTGTCGAGATTGTTGGGCGCTGGACCCTTCTTCTTGGCGGTCTTCGGAATGGAGACCACCGGGATGTACTTGTTCGGAGCTTCGACGTATCCCTCCCGGCCTGCGTCCCAATCGATGTAGTCACTTGGATCTGATTTCGGCACACTTCAGAATGCCACACCGAGGGCGCCGTCAGCTCGTTACGTCAGTGCTTGTCCCTTGCGAGGTCAGATCCCGGGCCTTCGCAGGAGCTTTCGCACAGAGCCGTCAAAAATCCCACTTCTCGCAAAGGACGCGAGAAATGGGGCACCCTGGGACGCTGAAAATCCTACCAGCGCAACTTATTCAAATAGTCGTAGCTCTTGGCGATGCTGTCGAACGGCTGCTTGGGGTGATCGTGCTCGACGATGTAGTGCTTGATTCCAGCTTTCTCGGACTGGGCGAAAATCTTTTTCCAGTCGATCAGCCCGCTGCCGACCTCGGTCAGGTCAACGGTATCGCCATAGTTCTGCGCGCCGCCCGCCGTGATGTGAGGAAGCGTCTTGAGATCCTTAACGTGAACCAGGGGGAAGCGGCCCGGATAAAGATTGAAATATTTCAGCGGGTCGCCGCCGGCGGCAGTGATCCAGCACAAATCCATCTCCATCTTCACCAGATTGCCGTCGCATTCCTTGAGCAGTTGATCGTAGGGCAGCTTGCCGTCGGCGGGAAGAAATTCGAACCAGTGATTGTGATAGGCGAACTGCATGCCGGCCTTCTTGCTCAATTCGCCGCAGTGGTTGAATTTCGCCGCGGCCTCCTTCCAGATATCGGGAGACTTGCGAAGTTCCTCGGGAATCCACGGGCAGACAATATATTCGAGGCCGATCGCCTTGGAGGTTTCGACGACGGCGGGAAACTTGTCGTCGAGCTCGTCGTATTGCACGTGCGTGGCGACGGCCGCGAGACCGTTCTTGTCGCACGCGGCGCGCACCTGCTGACCGGTGCGGCCGAAGTATCCGGCAAACTCGACTTCCTTGTAGCCGATCTGCGCGACCTTGGCGATGGTGCCATCGAAGTCGTCTTTCATCCGATCGCGGACGGTATAGAGCTGCAGGCCGACCTTGTCAATTTTGTGGTCGCCGGCAGCCCAGCCCAGTCGGCTGGTCAGAAGCGTGGCGGCGGTGACGGTGCTTGCGGTCTCGAGAAAAGTGCGGCGGTTCATGGATTGCACACTCATTAATGGAAGTCCTCCGAACGTGCGTTGGGGTGGAAGTCAAATTCGGGAGAATTATACGCGGGCAAGGGGGGATTCAGGGGCAGCGAAAAGAACGATTTAGCGAAGCCGAAGGCGTAGCCCCGGACGCATTCGTCCGGGGACGCTCGCTTCGCTTCGCGGGGCGGACGAATGCGTCCGCCGCTACGTGAGTTTTTAGGGTTTTGAAACTTGCAGATTGTTGGTGACCGCGAAGACGTCGGGGACGCCATTGGCGCGGATGCCGGCAATATTCTTGTCGCCTTCGCTATCGACTACGCCCTCAAGCGTGATGTGGCCGCTCTTGACGATGATGCGGATGGGTTTTTGCACGCCCAGCGCATATCGCTCCAGCGCGGGATAGCGATAGATCGCGCGGTACGCGCGTCGGCGAATGCCGTCGTCCATGGGCGATGGAGGCAGAACCTCGATCTGGTCGTCGACTTTTTCGACGCCTTCAATGTGCTTCACCGCGTATTCGGCGTCGGACTTGTTGACCGGCTTCACCACTTGCCCGAGCAGAGTAACCGTAAAACCATCGACCTTGTACGCCATGTAATCAAAGGGGCCGACGTTAGGCAGCATCCGCAAGCGGTGACCGACCTCTTTGATGATTCGTTCCTCCGACTTGGCGGAGGGTTGATCGCGGGGCGCGTCCTGAGCGACGCACAGCGCGGCCAGGGCAAACACGCTGCATAGCAGAATCGACAATTTGAGCTTCATGGTCGGTCGCTCCTTGCGGATGAAATTCGTAAGGGTGTGGAGGAATTCTACTCCGTAAGGCGGGTGATTGACGAGGTAAGAGGAAGTGGCGGGTTTCGCTCGCCGGTGCAGTGAGCAGGCCGGGGGAGGCGCCCGGCGCCGCTCGCTCGCACTTTGCGTCGATCAAAACACTCAGGCAGTTACGTTCACACCGCTGCTCTGCCCGGTACTGGGGTTGCTAGCGGAGTTGCTGAGCAGGTTCAGGATGATTTCCTGGTTGCTGTTGGGATTTAGGTTGAGCGTGATCTGTTCCGGGTTCTGGTTCTGCTGATTGGAGATACCGATGGTGACTTGTTCGCTGCCATTGGCGCCATGGCTCAACCCGATCGAAATCTGCTCGCCGGGAGTAACCGTGCCGAGATTCAGCACGATTTCTGATCCGCCGGCGGAGGCTGGCGAACCAGTGGCTGCGGGCTGCGTGGCGGAACTGCTCGAAGCGACAGGCAACGCTGAGGTCGATGCCGAAGACGCTGAGGATAACAATCCGCTCAGGTTCACCACGACGGCCGGCTGCGAGGCGTTATTCGATTGCTGCTGCTGATGGTGGAAAGTGCTCTCCAGTTGCGCGAAAGCTTGCTGTGCGCCTGCCAGGTCTCCGTTTTGCAGGGCCTGACCGATGGCGTTGAAATCCTGCTGGCGCTGGCTGTTCTTGAAATCGTTGCCATTGGCGAACGGGCCGCTCTGGCCTAGAGTCTGCAAGGCGCTGAACTCCTGCTGCGCGCCCGCCAAATCCCCAGACTGGAGGGATTGGCCAAGTTGCTGCAGATCGGATTGGCGGGACTGAAAGTACGATTGAAGTTGCTGGTAAATCGAATTGCTGGAAATTGCGGCGGTCGACATGAAGCTCTCCTAATTGCGGTAATTCGGCGCTGGTCAATTGATCGGCACGACCGGGAGGAACTTTAGGCGGGCGCTTCAATTTCGGCGGCTTCAGAGAAAACTAATGACACTACGGAAGGCACGGCGGTGACAAAGCCGGTCACAATCGACTTCGGCATTCCTGCTCTAGGTTTCGGTGAGCGCCAGTCTCAGATTCTGGTTGCGCGTGATGTCGCGATCGAGCAAGCGGATGTCGGCGCAGTTGTTCAGCATCCAGTCGGCGCCGGCTTTTCGTAACACCGATTCCTGCACCGTAGTTTTGAAGGCGATGACTTTCGCGCCAGCGGCCTTGCCGGCGCAGACTCCAGCGGGAACGTCTTCGAGGACGACACATTCCTGCGGGGGAAATCCGAGAAGCGACGCCCCCTTCAGATAAGGCTCAGGATGGGGCTTGCCGTGAGTGATGTCGCTGGAGGTAATCATTTTCTTCGGCAGCGGCAGGCCAGCGGCTTTGATGCGGACTTCGGCGAGCGGGCGCGTGCAGGAGGTGACGATGGTCCAGCGATCGGCGGGAAGGCTAGCCAGCAGGTCGAGCGCGCCGGGCAGCGGAATTACGCCTTCGAGGTCAGCGATTTCGCGGCGTTCGACTTCTCGGTTCTCGGCTTCGTGATCGGAGTTCGGAAGATATTCGCGGACCGTGGTCAGGCTCGGGCGGCCGTGGGCTCGGGCGACGACTTCTTCGGGGTTGAATCCGTGCTCGACGGCCCATTGCCTCCAGACGCGCGCCACGGCTGGAGTCGAATTGATGAGAACTCCGTCCATGTCGAAGAGAAGGGCGGCGCAGTGAATTTCAGTCATATTTCGAATCTAAGAATCAAGTAGCCGTTCGCCGCTACCATGTGCGGCGAATGGGGTGGGCTTCGGTATTGAAAACAGTCTTGGTCAGGTCAATAGTGTTGGGCGGGGCGTAGAGCAGGAATAGATATTTGAGAGTTTCGGCGAAGAAGAAGCTTTCCATTTCGTCCTTCTTGGTTTTGTTGGCCACGCTGCTCAGCGCCGCATAGCCTACGTCGGTGCGGCAATACTTGGTCAGGCTGTCGAAGAAGGTCTTGCCCATTTCGCGGTAACGAGCATCGCCCGTGAAATGGCGGAGATAATACGCCGACTCGATGATCTCAGGCCGCAACTCATATCCTTCGTAGGTAATCTTCATCGTCCGGTAGTTCATCTCTTCCGGCTCAATGCCGAAGGTGGTCCACATCTTGTAGGCCGAGTCTTCCAGCTTGCGGGCGCGGTCGATGTCTCCGGATAACGCGAGCGTGCCAGGAAAGAACGCGTCGAGTGCTCCAAAGTTGGTGCCGACGCGAGCGCCGGTGTTCATGTTGACCTGGCCGTACCAGAATCCGGTCGGGGCCTGGTCGGCGAGATATTTGTTCACCGCCTCGATGCTCGATTTCCACATGCGCTCACAATCTTTGTCATCGAACAGCAGCCAGGCCTTCAGCAGGTATTCGTAGTACGAGTCGATGCCGCCGCTGATGTGGCTGACTGGATCAGTCCATTCGCCAGTCTCGACATTGATGGACGAACCGACCAACCCGATCTTTGAGCGCCGGTTGTAGACCTCGATCAGGGCTCGCTTGGCCTTCTCATAAAAGACAGGTTTGCCGGTCAACTTGCTCAGCGTGCCGAACTCGATGAGCAGGGTGCCCACCTCGGCGGGATTCGTGAGATCGCCGCGCGTCGCGCCAGTTTTCAGATTGACCAATACGTGGGGCATGCCAGTCTTAGAGTTGAACGCGGGGAGCAGCCGGGTGCCCAGGTCGTCGGCCAGTTCGAGCAAACGCTTATCGCCGGTCAGTTGATAGCTGCTTAGCAATCCGCCGAGCAGGCGAATCGTGATTTCAAAGTTCTTCACGTAGATGTCGTGGTCGAATGACAGGTTTTTATCGATGTACTTGCGGCTCTGAGTCGCCTCGTCGTTCAGGCCCATCAGGATCATCGTGTCCAGGCCGTCAACGGGCGACATGAGCAAGGGCACACCATACCAGTCGTGGTAGCTCTTGCTGAGCGGCTTGAGCGCATCGTGTCCCCAGGCGTATTGCTTGTAGCCGCTCCAGGCGTGACGGAATTCCTGGCGGACGCGCTCAGCCATTTCAGCGTCGGTCGGAAGATCGGTGACAGGCAGCATCGGTTGCGGTGCAGGCGAAGCGACTGGAGCGGAGTTCGCGGGGACAGTTTGGGCCGCGCCCGGCAAGGTCAACACCGCTGTCAGCAAAGTCGCAGCGAATCTCAACAGAAGTGCGTTGCGCATGATCGTCTGCGAACGATTGTAAACCAGCGATCGAGTCAGCTTCGACTCGTGCTTGGAACGGAGGAGACGAAACCTTTGAGGGACCTCTTCATGCCGCCTCACCGTGTAGACCGGGACGTGCAGAGAAAACTGTGACATCATTGAAGTGCTCGCGCATGAGTTACTCCTTTTGGAACTCGGCTTGCGATCAAACCCGTCCATTGCGCGTTGCTGGAGGGATTCACGGTGCAGCCTGAGCAGTTGCCGCGTCCAGCAATCCGGCCGTACCCGACGCAGTATGTGTGGGAGCGGAATTCCCACGAGTTCCCAAGATGTGAGGTGAAAAGCGCGGCCCAAAAACGGAATGCGCTTTTGAGCGCCGGCAAGTCCGTTTACCGGCCGCCCTTGCTCCGTGATATCTTGCAATGAAATTTTACTGAGGAGGAAGAACGTGAAATTGACCTCCGTTCGAATGGTCATGCTTACTCTGCTCGCTGGCGGACTGATCGCAATCTGCTCTATCTCGGCTGTAGCTCAGGACGCAGCCGCAACCTACAAAGCAAAATGCGCCATGTGCCATGGTCCGGACGGCAAGGGTTCGGCCATGGGCACGAAGATGGGTGCCCGCGACTTCGCCTCCGCGGAAGTGAAAGCCGAGACGAACGCGCAGCTCACGGACGCCATCAACAAGGGCAGAGGCAAGATGCCAGCCTTCACCGGCAAACTCAATGACGCGGACGTGAAAGGCCTGGTCGCTTACATCCGCACATTTGCCAGATAGCCGAGCAAGCGCAAGATTTGCGGCCTCAATGCGGCCGCAGAAGATTCATTTCATCGGAATGATTGGCGGGTGCGAGTAACCCGCAAGCAATATGGAATACTTTTGCGCCTGCACATGTTCTCACCCTACTCGCAGCCGCGGGAAGCGATCTTTGCCCCCTGCCCGCCAACCATCCCTTCGCCGGCAAGGACTGGACGGCACAGTGACCGCGGAAGCCTCGGTCGCGTCCTAGGGGCCCGAATCTGGGCGCGCCGGAGAGAAGGTATAGGCACCCATCATGGACAATAAGCAAACTCCAGCACCACCGCCGGCAGAACGCTGGCACCGCTCCCGCATGCTGATGCGCAATCCTGTCAGTCTGGGCGGCGTGGCTCTGGGTATTGTCAGTCTGGCCAACATTTTCATTTTCGTCATCATCGACCAGATCGCCGCCAAGCCCAGCCCTTATGTCGGAATTCTGGCGTACATGGTGTCACCAGCATTTCTGGTTTTCGGTCTGCTGCTGATGCTGGCGGGCGTGCTGCTGGAGCGGCGAAAGCGCGCGGCGCCGACGGCTTTCTATCCGCGACTCGATCTCAACGATCCGTCGCATCGCAGCGCGGTGATTTCGTTCGTGACGTTTCTTGCCGTGTTCATGACGGTGAGCGTCGCGGGCAGCTACAAGGCCTACGAGTATACCGAGTCGGTGGGATTTTGCGGCCAGTTGTGCCACACCGTGATGAGTCCGGAATTCACCGCGTATCAGGTTTCTCCTCACGCCCGGGTAGCCTGTGTTGAGTGCCACGTCGGAACCGGCGCAACCTGGTTCTTGAAATCCAAAGTCTCCGGCACGCGGCAGGTTCTTGGCATCATGTTCAATACCTACCCGCGGCCTATCCCGACTCCGGTACATAATTTGCGCCCGGCTCAAGAAACTTGCGAGCAATGCCACTGGCCCAAGAAGTTCTACGGCGGGCAACTCAAAGTCTTCACGCATTACGCCGCGGATGAAAAGAACACTCTGCGCGAGATTCGGATGATCATCAAGACGGGCGGCGGAGATCCGGCAACGGGTGCGCCCGAAGGCATTCACTGGCACATGAACATCGGCAACAAGATCGACTATGCGGCCGCCGACGACAAGCGCCAAACCATCCCCTACATTCGCGTGGAAGACCTGCAGGGCCGCGTGACCGAGTACTACGCCAAGGATTCAACTCTCAGCAAAGATCAAATTGCCAAGGCCTCGCTGCGTCACATGGACTGCGTCGACTGCCACAACCGCCCGGCTCACGTCTACGTTCCGCCGAACCAGGCGGTCGATCAGTCTCTACTGGACCAGCGCCTGGAGGTTTCCTTGCCCTTCATCAAACAGGAAGCAGTCACGCTGCTGACCGGAACCTACGCCACCACCGACGATGCCATGCGCGGCATTGCCAGCGGGATGCAAAGCTTTTATGAGAGCAAGTATCCTCACGTGGCCAAGGCGAAAGCGGGCGACATCCGCAATGCAGTCACCGAAGTTCAGGAGATTTTCAAGCGCACAACTTTCCCCGAGATGAAGCTGAACTGGCAGACCCATCCCAACAACCTGGGCCACTTCTACTACACGGGATGCTTCCGCTGCCACGACGGCCAGCACGTGAGCGCCGACGGCAAGGTCGTGAGCCGGGACTGCAACCAGTGCCACACGCTGCTGTCGGAGAGCGAAGGGACGACCAGCCTGGCGGCGACGGCGCCGCCCACTTTCAAACATCCAGTCGATTTAGGAGATCTTACGCAGGTCAGCTGCGCGGACTGTCATAGCGGCGGCGTTGGCCCGTAATCGCTAGCTCGCCAACAGTCACGCCGGTGGGCCGCGAGCGATGGATCGACGCTGGATCTGAAGTTGCTCTATGATGTACGTACATTTATGTAAACAATGTTCCTGCAGGAACATTGTGGAAATCCTTCCGCTCTGCGAGCAACCTCTCCCGTTTCAATCACCTAACGAGGCCGGCACCAGTTCCAGCGTCAACACCTGAAACGGCTGCAGGCGAAACGCGTGTTGCGCATTCACGGGGATGATCCCTGCGGATTTCTCGCTATCGCTCTTCCACGGGCTGCGGGCTGTGTAGGCACTCGGAGAACCTGGCGGCAGCTCTAGCAGGTTGGCAAGGCTGGCAGTGAAGTCCTGCGGCTGGTCGCTGGGATTGCGCAGAGTCAAAATCGCTTTTGCATTTTCCTGCGACCACGAGGCCCAGCCGTAGACTTCGAGGCGCGCGGGATCGCCTCCAATCCAGTGAGAGTCTTTCAGTGTCTGCGCATTGTTGCGCGACCACTTGGCCGCCTCGGCCAGCACGTCCCAGTTTTCAGAGGAGAGCAGCGAGGGAGTGATGTACATTTCCTGCAACTGCGTGCCCGTGCCGAAGTAAGAATGTACCTCGTCGGGAAAATCGTGGTGGGGGTCGCTGCCCAGACGTTCCGCATAACGCGCAAAAATGAGGCCGTGCAACATGAGCGAATTCATCGGGAACAGCGGGCCGTCTTCGATAACCCAGCGATAGATCTGCGAGTCGCGGAACGTGATCCAGCGCTGGCGGTCGGTGCCGACTCCGGCGAAGCTGTGGTCGTCGCCGCCGCGCCAAATGGAATCGGCGTAGAGCAGCCAGAACGGCGAGGGATAGGTTCCGGTGGTGAGGTTCACATAGAGGTCGGGCTTCTTCGCGCGCAGTTCGCCGATCAGGTGAATGGCGGCATCGAAGTCGCTGTCGAACGCACTGCCCCTGATGACCTCGTTGGCGTTGCCGGTGCCGTCGAATTTAAATTGGTTGACGCCGTATTTCGCAATCATGTCGAGGCAAGTGTCGCGGAAGTAGCGATAGTACTTTGGCCCGGACAGCGCGAGACCGCCTTCGTTAGTTTCGAATCCTTGTGCCCGCGCGGAAGCCAAGCGCTGCTCCTTCGGCTTGGCGTAGCCGCCCCAGGGAGACAGCCAGATGCCGGGGGCAGCGCCGTAGTTGGCCGCGGTTTCGGCCACCTTGGTCATGCCGTTCGGAAGGCCGGGATTGAATTTCCAGAGAGTCGTGGGATCGTCCCAGCCATCGTCGTAGAGAAAGCTGTCGAGCTTGACTCCGCGTTTTCTGGTCAGCTCCTCGCCGAAACTCTGCACCACGGCGACCGCGCTCTGCTCGTTGTAGCGGTCGAAATATCCCAGGTCATACCAGGAGTTGTAATGAAGAAACGTGCGATAGGGATGAGCGCGTTCGAGTTCCAGGTAGTGCAGAAAGTCGCGGCGCAACTGGCCGGCATGGGCGACGCCGATTACGGACGAGTAGGTGACGCTTTGCCCGGCCTGCAGGGGGAGTTCGCGCGCCAGCCAGCAGGTAGCGCGATTGGCGCGGACGCGGCAGTCGGACAACGGATGCTCGAAGCCGAGGAACCATGTCGAGGCAGTGACGGGTGAACCTTTGACGTGGCCGGAGACTGCGGCGCCGGGAACGATGGCATCGATAAGGCCGACTTGCGCAAGCGCCAGAGGTTGGTGCGCAGCGCGGATGGTGACTTCCTGGTGAATGTAGTTGGCGTCGTCGCGCAGAATTGCCTTCCAGGTGACTTGGATATTGCCGGCAGGGTCTTCGAGTTCAGCGCGCAGTTCCTGGCCCCGTAGGCGATCAGCGGCGCGGGACGAACTTGTATTGGAAGAATCTGGCGAAGCAGAAATTTCCCGGAGCACGGGCGCTGCTACCATTTTTAGATCAGAGGAACGCAGGACTGGGCCTTCCTTGGGCACCAACTCAAACACAGTTCCATCGAGCGCCAGAGTTTCTCCGGTGAAATGGTTGGTTAGACTTTTCCAGTGCAGCGACCCGCCGTGGACGGACCACGTGGCCGAAATGGCATGGTTCGAAAGAGTGATGGCGTCGGCCTCCTGGTGAGCCTGAGCTGGCGTCGAGGTCTGGCCCGACCCTAGTGAATTAAGAGCCAGCGGGAACAGCAGGCAATAAAAAAGAAAAGGGCGTGGCATTTCGAAGATTTTCCTTGGATTGGATGAGTCGCCCAACAGACTACGGGACGCAAGGGCGTGAAACAAGAAGAAAGCAAACGCAATCCGCTGGCGGGGGCATCGCGACGCAAGCGGAAGGGTACGAAAAATGCCGGAGGCCTCGCTTCGTTCGCGGATTGGGCCGGGACTGCGATTTGACTTGACTTCCGCCATAAACGAAAGTAATAGTGTTGACTCGTAATAATATGAAAGCCGTTTCACGGGGAGGCTGCCATGCGTGTCTGCCGTCGCAATCGGAATTCGGTCGCCGGTTTCATCTCCTTAATAGGGATGGTCTGGGTGTTCACGACCTTGGGGTTTGGGCAAGCCAGCTATACGGCGCAGGTGCGCGGTGTGGTAGCGGACCAATCGGGCGCGCTGGTGTCGAATGCGACTGTCACGATCACGAACGACGGTACGAACATCGAGCAGACTGCGCATAGCGACGAGCACGGTCAGTACTTTTTCTCGGGGCTCAGGCCTTCGGTCTACACCGTGAAGGCGCAGGCCGGGGGATTCCGGGTCGCCGAGAAGAAGAACGTCGTGCTGGAGGTGGATCAGCAGACCAGCGTGGATTTTGTACTACATCCGCTGGGCGTCACGCAAACGATGGAAGTGACCACCGTTGCTCCCTTGCTCGACACCGAAAGCGCCACATTAGGATCGGAGATTTCCGGTCAGTATCTGAAGGAAATTCCTTTGATGAACCGCAGTTTTTTCGGGCTGACGTTTCTGGCTGCCGGGGTCACGGAGGTGTCAGGGGCGGGTACATCGGACAACTATCCGTCAGGAACAAACTTCACCTCGAACGGTCAGCGCAATGCGACCGCGGAGATACGTCTGGACGGTTCGCTGATCAGCGCGCCGGAACAGGGCGAAGGAGGGAATTCCAACGTCTACTACGAGCCCCTGGTCGAGGGCATGCAGGAAATGAAAGTGCAGAACAACAGCTTCTCGGCGGAGTTCGGCAACAACGGCGGCACCGTCGTCAACATGGTGATGAAGAGTGGAACGAACGCTTTCCATGGCAGCGGCTGGTATTTCATGCAACGCCCGGGGTGGGACGCTCGCGATTTCTTTAATCCCAAATTCTTTCCAGGCAATCCCGTGCCCAACCCCAAACCGGACGGCCCCAAACGCGACCAAGGCGGTTTCTCTCTCGGCGGCCCCATCAAGAAGGATCGCACGTTCTTTTTCGTCGATTTTGAGAAGGTAAGGAGCTCTGGCGCGGTGAGCGGCGAGACGACGGTACCCACCCTGGCCGAGCGGACAGGCGATTTCTCGGCCGATACGAATCCCGGCACTGCAATGCCTCAGAACATCTACGACCCGAATGTAAATTGTGGAACGGCGATCAACGTCCTCCGGCCACAAGTTGGATATGACTGCAGCGGCAACCCGATTCCCGGTGAGACGCCAAACATAATTCCAGGAGGCCCAACGGGTGAGATCAACGCCATCGGAATAGCCGTGCTCAATCTCTACCCGAAGCCCAACAACTCCAACCCTGAGTTCAACAACTACAACTACACTGTGTCGTCGCCTTCGTCGGATTACCAGTTCGACATCAAGGTCGACCATCAGATCAACGACAAGAACCGCATTAACGCGCGCTACAGCCGAGGATGGTCAAACGCCACTTCACCACTGACGCTGGGCGACGGCTTTGATAATGACGGGATAGCGAGCGGTGTGACCCTGGCGCAAAACGGCTCATTTGAATATACCTGGACCGTGAACCCGCGGATCATCTGGACGAACCATGCGTCCGTCGACCGGGTACACGAACTGTCGGTTCCCGGCATCCCCACGATCTCCAGCTTCAACGCTTCCCTGCCGAGCGGCACTACGGGATTGCCGGCGGTGTTCCAGCAAGCCAACGGGATCGACAAGATGCCGACGTTCATGATGCAAGGAAACCTGGGGTGGACTGACCTCTACGATCAGTGCTGCATCAACACTACCTTTGCGCACACGCTCCTCAGCTATTCGTCCCAGCTGGTGATTTCCAAAGGATCGCACCTGATCAAGGTTGGCGGTGAGCAGAGGATTTTCTACAACAATTTCTGGCAGCCGAACTATCCGACCGGCCTGTTGACGTTTACAGATGACGTCACGTCTCCGACTGCGAACAGCAACTTCGATTCCTCTGGGAACACCTCGGGGAACCCCTATGCCAGCCTCGCTTTTGGTTACGCCGACAATATTAATGCCACAAGTCAGCTTGTCGTGACTCCCTCGGTGGCGAACCGGTCGGGAGAGACCGGGTTTTATATCCAGGATGACTGGAAGGTGAACGGCAAGCTGACGCTCAACCTTGGACTGCGGTACCAGTGGAGTTCGCCCTATACGTCGCGCGGCAACCGGATCGAATTCAGCAATTTCACGGGCGATAGCGGCGTCAATCTGAATACGAGCAGCGTTCAGGCGGCTCTGACCAACATATACGGGTCTGGCAACAGTGTAAGTTTCCCGTCCTCGGAAGAAATATTGGGCACGACGCAGTTCCCGACATCGAGCATGCGAACGGTGCCAACGTATCGGAAAGATCTCGGCCCGAGAGTGGGATTCTCCTACCAGCTCAATTCGGACACAGTGGTGCGCGGCGGGGCGGGTATTTATTTTGGGATGAGCCCGGCGACGAACTTCCAATACCCAGGCTCGGCATTCCGCAAGACCGCTAACCTGTTCTTCACCAATGATAATTTTGCGACCGAGTCGGCGACGCTGGAGAATCCATTCCCGAGCGGATTCACCGGTCCGCAGGGTACGCAATACGGGCAGTTGGCAAACTGGGGCTATCAAAACCCGAACGACCTGGGCACAACGGCGGCGCGGGACGCCGAGATTTACCAGTGGAACATCGGACTTCAGCGACTGTTGCCCAGCCAAATCGTGCTGGGAGTGGACTACTCCGCAAACCGCAGCACTCACCTGCCTTGGGCCGGCACCAACAACCGGGCTTTCATCCCATCGGCTTTGCTGGCGCAGATTTCGGCGGCAGTCACTCCCACGGACCCGACCTGCTCGCTGGATTCTTGCGTGGGCAACTTTCTTCAGACGAACGTGGGCAACCCGTTTTTCTCGATGTTCAATATGCCTTGCACTTCCTCTCCATCCAACCCTTGCTTCAACGAACCCAACTCGAATTACGGCGAAGCGGCCCTTCCCTTGCAGAATCTGCTGACGAAATACCCGCAATTCGACGGCGACTTCGAAGGCCTGATGCTGGAGAACGCAAATTCCTGGTACAACGCGCTACAGATCCGCTTCGAGAAACGCACCACGCACCACGTTAGTTTCGACGGCAGTTACACGATCTCGAAGGCAACCGACTTCTCGTCGGCTGGCAGGAACAACTGGGTGGGAGCGCTCGGTCTTGGAACTCCCCAACAACTGGATAACCTGTCTGCGGAACGCAGCATCGGCGCCAGCGACACGCCACAGCGGCTGGCGGCTGCCGTGGTTGTGGACCTGCCGGTTGGCCGCAACGAATGGATTGGCGGCGATATGAATCGCGCCCTGGACGCGGTTATCGGCGGCTGGTCGCTTGCGACCATGATCACCGCGCAATCGGGGCAACCCATGGCCATCGGAATGTCTAACTCACGGCTGGCCAACGGCTCCCAGCGGCCCGACGTGATTTGCCCACAGCTCAAGACCGGGACCAGCATGCACACCGTGGCGTTGAATTGGGAAAATGCGGGAAACGGCGGGAACACGCCGGCGTTTCTCAACGCGAACTGCTTTGCCGACCCCGGCGACCAGATTCCGGGCAACGCACCTCGTTATTTTTCCGGCCTGCGGGTCGATGGCGTTCACAATGCAGATTTGAACTTTTATAAGTCGTTCGTACCCAAAGAAGGCATGCGCCTGGAAATACGCGCGGAGATTTTCAACCTCCTCAACCACGCACGCTTTGCGCAGCCAAATTCGTCGGTAGGAAATGCGGGGCAGCCAAACCCGTTTTTCGGGACAATCACCAGTGATCAAGTGAACGGGACCACTCTCCAAATCGCACGGTTCTTCCAGTTTGGAGCACGGTTCGAGTTCTGAGAATAAACCCAGGGGACTTCATGAAAGCCAGAGTCTTATTTCTTGCCGCGCTCGCGCTCAGCGGGTGCGGCTTTTTGCTGATCGGACAAAGTACAACTTCCAGCCCAAACCTCGCGCCCCAGGATTGGTCGAATTACGTTCGCATTGGGGCGTATGGACTCAAGGGCGGGGATGCGCTGGAGATTGTGCGGCGCGCGCAGGAGAGCGGCGTTTTCGGGATTGAAGTTGACAACGACATTGAAGGCCGCTACGAGAGCTTTCTGCATCCCGAAGAAAAACTGAAGGCGATTCACGACGTGGCCGAAGCTGCGCATCACGCGAACAACTACGCGTTTGTGTACATCGCAGGCACGGAGTGCATTACTGCGCATGGCGATCAGGTGGCACACACGCTGGCGAAAGATCATCCGGACTGGCTGCAGCGCAAGATTACGGGCGAACCGGCGATTTTTGGCGGGGGCACGGCGTTCTGGATCCGGGCGGGCGACGAGGACGTTTGGGTGAGTCCGTACGCTCCGGAGTGGCGGAAGGTTTACATGGAGCGCGTGCGGCAGATTGCTGCGACCGGGATCGACGGCATCTACGTCGACATTCCTTACTGGATGACTCATTTCGAGGGCTGGGAAAATACCTGGGCTAGTTTTGATGACTACACGGTGGCCGCGTTCAAGCAGCAGACGGGACTCGATGCGAAACATGATGTGAAGATAGGAGATTTTTCCGATCCGGCGTTTCGTAAGTGGGTGACGTTCCGCATTCAGACCTTTACTGATTTCATGCACGAGATCGACCAGAACGCGAAGTCGGTCAATCCGAAAATCAAGACGATTCCTGAAATTTATCCGGGGATCGAAGAAGAGGCAGCGCGCGTGGGAGCCGATGTTTACAGTCTGTATCCCGTGGTCGATGCGGTTGCTCATGAATATGAATTTGGCAATAGCGGTCACATGGCGTCCGAGCGCAAGCCGCTCGACTGGTTCCGCTATCAGGTGGGAATGCATTCGTTTCGTGCCTTCGCGCAGGGGAAACCTACCTGGATTCTGAATTACTCGTGGGATGGCAAGAAGAAAGCGGATGCGAGCGACATGATTCGCGAATCAATGATGAATCTGGCGATGTCGCAGATCATGGCAGGCGCGAATTTCTGGGACGCCCCGGGGCACTCGATGGCGGGGTCGAATGATTTGGAAACACGAAAGAAGATTTTCTCCTGGATTGCGGCGCATGAGAAGACGTTTTACCTGCCCCGGTCGCCGGTCGATCCGATCGGGGTTTATTTTTCGCCGGATACGCGGAATTTTTACGCAGAGGATTTCATCGCGTCGTATCGCGGAATTCTGATGCTGCTGATGCAGCAGCATCTCGAGTTTCAAATCGTCACGCCACGGACTCTCGCGGATTTTCATGGCACGACACTGATATTGCCTGACGTGCGAGTGCTGGGAGATGGCGAGAAGAGTTCATTGCAGGCTCTCGTGGCACAGGGGAAAAGGCTTGTCGTCACAGGAGCGGATGTCACGGGAATTGCGAAGTCACAAAACGTTGTGTTGTTTCCCGAGTGCCCAGGCAGGGCTTATAACGCCGAACTGGAAAAGGATTTCGACCATGCGTCCCCGAGTTCACAGCAGGCTTTCCTCGACAGCTTGCGGGGCGGACACGCGGTGCAGATCAAGGCTGGGACCCAGGTCGCAACGTCGATCGCCCGCGCGCCCGATGGTCGCATCCAACTTTTCTTCGCCAACTTTGCCGGGCTCAAGGGAGGTTCGAACCCGGTGCAGACGCCGCAGACCGGCGTCGAGGTGAGCGTGACCTCGAAGAGCGGCGACGCGGGATCCTTCCTTCCATTTCTTGGAGATGCGCAGGCGGTCAAGGGCGTGCGGCATGGCGACACGACTACTTATGTGCTTCCGTCGATTGGCAAGGGTGCTGTGTTCTCAGTTGCACCCTGAAGAAGTCACCTTAGACGGATCCCGATTCCCAGTTCTTGGATCGTGCGACCGCCTCGTTCCATCGATTGCGCAAGAGCCTTGCTTGCGACATCGGCATCTGAGGAGTGAACCGGCGGTCTTTAACAGCCGCTAAGGCGTCGAGATCGATCTTCCAGAAACCGACTGCCAGGCCGGCCAGATAGGCCGCGCCTAACGCAGTCGTTTCGGTCATAGCGGGGCGAACGACCGGCACTCCCAGAATGTCGGCTTGAAATTGCATGAGGCTGTCGTTGGCGGCCGCTCCGCCATCGACTCGCAGCTCCTGCACTGCGTCTCCCGAATCCAGACGCATGGCATCGAGCAAGTCCGCGACCTGGTAGGCGATGCTTTCGAGCGCGGCTCGTGCCAGGTGGCCGGCGGTGCTGCCGCGAGTGAGGCCGAAGATGGAACCGCGGGCGTAGGAGTCCCATTGCGGCGCGCCCAATCCCACAAAAGCCGGAACGAAATAGACGCCGCCGTTGTCAGGACACGGAGTAGGCCAGCGCTTCAACTTCTGTTGAATTGCGAATCAAGCCGAGTCCGTCGCGCAGCCACTGCACAACCGCGCCGCCAACAAAGACGCTGCCTTCCAGGGCGTACTCGGTCGCATCTTTTATTTTCCAGGCGACAGTGGTCACCAGCCGGTTGGAGGACGCGACGGCGCGACGGCCTGTGTTCTGTAGCATGAAGCAGCCGGTGCCGTAGGTATTTTTGGTGAGGCCGGGGCGAGTGCAGCGTTGGCCGAAGAGAGCCGCTTGCTGATCGCCGGCGATTCCTGCCAGCGGAATATTTTTCAGGCCCTCGGTCGCGTCGACTTCCCCGTAGACCTCGCTGGAAGATCGCACGGCAGGCATCATCGATGTCGGAACGCGAAACAGATCGAGAAGTTCGTGATCCCAGTCACCGGTGTGGATGTTGAAGAGCATCGTGCGTGAGGCGTTGCTGGCGTCGGTGGCGTGAACTCGGCCTGAAGTCAACTTCCAGAGGAGCCAACTGTCGACCGTACCGAAGGCTAGTTTGCCGTTTTCGGCGAGAGGGCGAGCACCGGAAACATTGTCGAGGACCCAGGAAATCTTGCTGGCGGAAAAATAGGAATCGATCAGCAGGCCGGTGCGCTGCTGGATGAGAGCGGCGTGGCCTTCGCTTCTCAGCCGTTCGCAGAAATCGGCGGTGCGACGGTCTTGCCAGACAATTGCATTGTGAACAGGCCCTCCTGTCTCGCGATTCCACACGATCGTGGTCTCGCGCTGGTTGGCGATGCCGATCGCCGCCACGTTGCTGGGCCGCGCTCCGGCTTGAGACAGAGCCTCGAGCGCGACTGCGATTTGAGAAGAAGCAATTTGCTCTGGGTTATGTTCGACCCACCCGGGCTGAGGAAAGATCTGATCGAATTCGCGCTGCGCGAGCGCGCGAATGGTACCTTCCTGATCGAACAGAAGAGCTCGCGAACTGGTGGTGCCCTGATCGAGCGCTAGAACGTATCGCACGGTTCCTCCGTCGACCTGCTTACTGATTTCGTAGAACGTAGCTTGCTAGTTCTCTATTGACACTCGCGACTATGACTGGCGCAGGAAGCGCCGGATCCCGAAGTCATAGATGGCCGCGCCGCTCAGGCCTCCGAGCAGCGGGGCGACAACAGGAATCCACCAGACGCGCGTTCCGTCGGTGAGGCCGTTGTTAGGAAATCCGGCGACTACGGTAAAGAGCCGGGGACCGAAGTCGCGCGCGGGATTGATGGCATAGCCGTGCATGCCGCCGAAGCTCATGCCGATGGCGACCACGACCAACCCGATCATTAAGGGCGCGAGATTTGCTCCCGGAGGCGCGTTGAATTCGTCGGTGATCGCGAAGACGAGAAGAACCAGCAAGCCGGTGCCGATGAGTTGATCGAGAAATCCTGCCTGGGGCATTGCCGGAAACGCCGGAAACGTCGTGAAGACACCGGCGGTGTGCTCGAGTTGCGGATCGGATTGGTGGAAGGCGGGCAGATAATTCCAATACACGAGAGCAGCTGCGGCGAAGGCGCCAGCGATCTGCGCTACGGAATATGGCAACACCTTCCGCCACGGGAAGCCACGGAAGACGGCCAGCGCCAGGGTCACAGCTGGATTCAGATGTGCTCCCGAAACCTTGCCGGCGATATATATGCCCATGGTCACGGCGAGTCCCCAACCCAGAGTGATGTTGGTGAAGCCACCGTGAATCGTCTCACCGGGGTTCTTCGAGGGAAACAGCACGACCATGGCGACCACGCCGGTGCCCAGCAGGATCAGCACAAACGTGCCGAGAAACTCCGCGATCAACTCCGCCATCAGGGAAGGCTTCGGGTTCACTCGCATCTCCGTTGCTAAGTTGGGTCGGGTTTGACGATCGCCCCGTACGGCCGCGATTGAGGGCCACGCTTTACGACCGCGAAGTAGTCTACCAAGCGGCGTCCGTTCGCAGTGTATTTTCGGGTCGCATCTGCCCGCGGCGTACCCATATCTTCGGCCCACGAAAGGTAATGTGAAGGGACATTTTTTCTTGACATTTCGGGACAGGACCGTAAGATAGAAACATATTTATTCACTATTGTGAATAGTTATTCATTATGAATAAAACACTACGGCAACGGGCGGTCCTGGACGTGCTGAAGCACGCGCCGATCGCCAGCCAGGAGGATCTTCAGCGGCTCCTGCGCAAGCGCGGATTCAAGGTCGGACAGGCCACGCTTTCCCGCGACATTCGCGATCTGAATCTGAGCAAGACCTCCCACGGATATTCGCTGCCCCAGGGTGACAGCGCGGCCGGTATCGCATTGCCTCCAGTGTCACGTCTGGTTCGGGAGTTCGTGCTGGACATTCGCTCGGCGCAGAACCAACTGGTGATCAAGACGATTGTAGGCAGCGCGCAGCCCGTGGCCGCTGCCTTGGACGAAGCCGATTGGTCTGAGGTAGTGGGCACGATTGCCGGCGATGACACGATTCTGATTGTTTGTCCCGACAAAGAGGACGCACGGAAACTGGCGGGGCGCATCGAGGAAATGCTGGGTTAGATGGCTGCGAAACTCAAAACCGCCGTCCTGGGTGCGACCGGATATTCCGGCCTGGAGCTGACGCGGATTCTTCTGCGTCATCCAAAGCTGGAGAAACCGGCGCTGCTGCGGCGCTCGGCAGATAATGGCGGTGCGACGGATTTGGCGGACGTGTTTCCAGTGCTCTCGGGCAATGGCGGTTATCCGCTGCGTCCGCTATCGTGGCCGGCACTCAAGCAGCAGGGAGTGGAGTTGCTTTTCCTAGCGACGCCGCATGACGTATCGCGCACGGTTGTCCCTGAGGCGATGTCTCACGGTCTGCGCGTGATCGATCTGAGTGGTGCTTGGCGATTGAAACAGGAGCAGCACCGGGCAATCTACAACTTTCAAGATTCGGATGCGCTCACCGCGGCCGAGTTAACGGAAAAAGCGGTCTACGGATTGCCGGAGTTGAATGGCGATCGGTTGGCGACTGCGGCGCTGGTGGCGAATCCAGGGTGTTACGCGACATCGGTGATTCTGGCTCTGGCGCCGTTGCTCAAAGCTGGGGTGGTCGATCGCAAGCGCGGGATCGTTTCGGATTCGAAGTCGGGCGTGTCGGGAGCAGGCAAGGAACCGACGGCGAAGACGCATTTTGTGTCGGTGGCCGACAATCTGTCGGCGTATTCGGTTTTCAATCACCGGCATGTGGGCGAGATTGTCGAACAACTTGGGCTGGAAACTGAGGAGCTGATTTTTACGCCGCACTTGCTTCCGATTCCGCGTGGAATTCTGTCGACGATTTATGTACACCTGAGCAATGCGATGACGCCACTCGAAGTGGAATCGTGTTTTCGGAATTTTTATTTGGGCAAACACTGGGTGCGCGTGTTTCAAACGCCGAAACTGCCGCAGGTACAGTTTTCGCTGCAGACGAATTATTGCGATCTTGGGTTTTGCCTTGCCGAAGACGGCCGACGGCTGGTGCTGATTTCATGCATTGACAACCTGCTGAAAGGCGCGGCGGGACAGGCAGCGCAAAATATGAATCTGATGTACGGATGGTCAGAGGAAGAGGGACTGCAATGATCATTGTGGTCAAAGTCGGAGGATCTGCGCTTGAGGACGCCCCCACTCTACGCAAATGCGCTCGAGCAATTGCGGAACTGGCGCAGGACGGTCACCGCGTCGTCGTAGTTCATGGCGGCGGCGGTGCGCTGACTCGCATGCTCAAGCGCCTTGGAAAAGAGAGCGAGTTCATTGGCGGGCTTCGCGTTACCGACGCGGAAACTCGCGATGTGGCGCTGATGGTGCTGGGCGGGATGGTCAACAAGAAAGTCGTGGCGGCCATTCAAAGCGCGGGCATGCCGGCGGTTGGATTCTGTGGCGGAGATGGCATGACGTTTCGGGCGCGGCGCAAACAGGTGCGCGGGAACGATCTGGGGTTTGTCGGCGAAATTTGTTTTGCGGAGCCATGCTGGATCGAAGCGCTGTGGCAGCAGGGAGGAATTCCGGTGCTCGCGTCGCTCGCTCTGGGAGCCGACGGCGAATACTACAACGTGAATGCGGACGAGATGGCAGCGGCGTGCGCGGCGGCTTGTCATGCGAATGCGCTCATCTTCCTCACCGATGTCCCCGGCGTGAAGGACGCGGAAGGAGCTGTGATTCCGTGGCTAAGCACGAAGCAGGCGCAGGATATGGTGGAGGGATCGATCATCAGTGGGGGCATGTTGCCCAAGCTCGAAGCCTGCAAGCAGGCGCTAAAGCAGGGAGTGGGCCGGGTGCGGATATTGCCGGCCGCGGAAGCCGACGCTCTGCCGCAGTTCTATCTGACGAAGCTGAGTTGTGGGACGGAAGTCACCTGCGCGTGAAGCAGGGCCGAGTTATAGAACAGAAATGAGGAGTGAAAGTTGAACAGTCCATTGCAAAGCAGAGTGCCGGTGGTGCCGGAAACATTTCCTGGCACGTTCTGGTGCCCCGATTTGGTTTCGACGCGCGACCTCGGACCGCAAGGGGTTCGGGCCGTGCTTCATCTGGCAGAGCTGATGAAGTCTCGGCCGTCGGTGTTTCAACGGTCGCTGGCGGGGAAACAGATGGTGATGTTTTTCGAAAAGCCCTCGCTCCGGACGCGACTCACATTTGAAGCGGGGATGACGGGTCTGGGCGGCACGGCCATCTTCGTTGATCAGTCGCAGAACCGCCTGGATGCTCGCGAAACGCTGAGTGACATTGCGCATAACCTCGAACGCTGGGTAGACGTAATCGTGCTGCGCACGTTCGCGCAGGAAACTGTCGAGGGCATGGCTCGTTTTGCTTCAGTTCCGGTCATCAACGCATTGAGCGATCTGGAGCATCCCTGCCAGGCGCTGGCGGATTACTTCACGCTGCAGGAGCGGCTCGGCGATCTCAGGAAGATCACGCTGGCCTACGTGGGAGATGGCAACAACGTGGCGCATTCGCTCATGCTCACGTGCGCTTGCCTGGGATCGCAGATCCGGATCGCCACGCCGAAGGGTTATGCACCGAATGCGCAGATCGTCGCTGATGCGCGGAAGATCGCCAAACAGACAGGGACGCAAATCGAGTTGCTGACCGACCCGCATGCGGCCGTCGCCGGAGTGGACGCGGTTTACACCGACGCGTGGGCGAGTATGGGTCAAGAACATGAAGCTGGCAAGCGCGGGGAAGTATTTCCCCCCTACCAGGTGAACGCTCAACTCATGGCGGAAGCGGCCCCGCACGCGGCTTTCATGCATTGTTTGCCGGCGCATCGGGGCGAGGAAGTCACCGACGAAGTGATGGACTCCGAAAACTCCGTCATCTTCGAGCAGGCGGAAAACCGGCTGCACGTGCAGAAGTCTATTCTTTACTTATTGCTGGGCGGCGCGGTTCGCCTGCCCGTGAGGAGCGCTCATGCCTGAGAAAGTTGTTCTCGCATATTCCGGCGGACTGGATACATCGATCATCATTCCATGGTTGAAAGAAAACTATTCCTACGACGTCATCGCGATGGTGGGCGATGTCGGGCAGGGAGACGATATTGATGCCGTCGTCGAGAAGGCTTATAAGACCGGCGCCAGCAAAGTGGTTGTGGAGGATCTCCGCGAAGAATTTCTGACGGGATACGTGTTCCCTGCTTTGAAGGCTGGTGCGGTTTACGAGCATAAGTATCTGCTTGGAACCTCGCTCGCTCGCCCGGTGATCGCCAAACATCAGGTAGAAGTTGCGCTGCGTGAGGGAGCGACCGCCGTTTCGCACGGATGCACTGGTAAGGGCAACGACCAGGTGCGGTTTGAGTTGACCTACCAGGCGCTGGCTCCGGAGTTGAAGATCATCGCGCCGTGGCGGGAGTGGACTTTGAAGTCTCGCGAAGACTGCCTGGATTACGCCGAGCAGCACGGGATTAAGGTCGAGGCGAGCCGCACCAAGATTCACAGCCGCGACCGCAATCTGTGGCACATCAGCCACGAGGGCGGTGAATTGGAAGATGCCGGGAACTCGCCGTTACCGACGACGTGGCAGATTACTCGATCGCCGCAGGAGGCGCCCGACAAGGAAGAGCAGGTGCGCATCGGCTTCGCGCAGGGAGTTCCAGTTTCTGTGAACGGAATGAAAATGGATCCCGTGTCTCTGGTGGAATTGTTGAACGAGATTGGTGCGCGCAATGCCATCGGACGTATTGATTTGGTCGAGAATCGCTTCGTCGGGATGAAGTCGCGTGGATGCTACGAAACTCCGGGCGGCACGCTGCTGATTGCGGCGCACCGCGAACTGGAGGCATTGTGCCTGGAGCGAGAGGTCGCGCACTTCAAGCAGCACATTGGGCTGAAGTATGCGGAGATGGTCTATTTCGGGCTGTGGTTCACGCCGCTGCGCGAAGCCCTCGATGCGTTCGTCGAGAGCACGCAGAAAGAGATGACGGGGAGCACCACGCTGGGGCTCTATAAAGGAAATGTTTCCGTGGTGAGCCGCGAGTCGGAGCATTCGCTCTACCGCACCGATCTCTCTTCGTTCACGATGGGCGACAGCTACGATCAAAAGGATGCGGCCGGATTCATTCGCATTCTTGGATTGCCCTCGCGATCGCGCGCCCGATCGCGAGTGGAGGTCGGCCGATGAAGATGTGGTCGGGAAGGTTCCGGCAGCCGCTGGACCCTGATTTCGAGCGCTGGCAGCGGTCGTTTAGCTTCGACCAGCGGTTGCTGAAGTACGAGCTCATGGCCAGCAACACGCATGCGCGGGCATTGAAAGGGGTGGGGGTGTTGTCGTCCGACGAACTGATTTGTATTCTGCAGGGACTGAAGCAGATCGGCGAGAAGGCGGCGGAATCGACGGCATTTCTCGACGACGAGGAAGCGGAGGACGTTCATCATTTCGTCGAGAAGCAACTCGTCGAACTGATCGGAGAAACGGGCTACAAGCTGCACAGCGGCCGCAGTCGCAATGAGCAGATTGCAACCGACCTGCGGCTGTATGTTAGGGCAACCATCGATCAGTTGCGGCGCGAACTCGCCGAATTGTGCGGAGCGGTGGTTGATCGCGCAGAACAGACCGTGGATGCTGCTATGCCGGCATACACACATTTGCAACGGGCTGAGCCAGTTCTGATTGGCCATTGGCTGCTGGCCTATGTGGAAATGTTTTTGCGCGATGCGGAGCGGCTTGCGGATTGCAGGAGGCGGCTGAACCTATGTCCCCTGGGTTCGGGAGCAGTGGCCGGAGCGACGCTGCCTCTGGATCGCACGCAGATGGCTGACGGTTTGGGCTTCGACGGCCCGACTGCGAACAGCATCGACGCCACCAGTGATCGCGACTTTGCGCTGGAGTTCCTGAATGCGCTATCGCTTTTGGCTCTGCACCTTAGCCGCTGGGCGGAAGAGATGATTCTATTTTCCTCGCAGGAGTACAGCTTTCTGGGTTTGCCGGAGGCGTATTCCACCGGAAGCAGTGCCATGCCGCAGAAGAAGAATCCGGATCTGCTCGAACTGGTGCGGGGAAAATCTGGGCGGATTCTGGGGAATGCGACCGCACTCATGGTCGCCGTGAAGGGGCTGCCCCTGGCTTACAACAAAGATTTACAGGAGACGCAGGAGCCGCTGTTCGATTCGTCAGACACGCTGCTGCAGATGTTACCGCTCGTGACCGGATGGATGAGAGCGGTGGAATTTCACCAGAGAGCGCATGCTTCAGGCGGCCCAATCGGGATTCATGAATGCGTGGGCCGCGGCGACTTATCTGGTGAAGCGCGGGGTGCCATCGAGGATGTCGCATGAGAGGGTCGGCAAAGCGGTGCAGCTATGTATTGAGCGCGAATGTGAGCTTCAGGATCTGTCGATCGAAGAGTTGCGCGAGATCAGCCCGGCGTTTGATCAGGATTTCTACGAATCGTTGAAACTGGCTTCCGTGCTCGCGGTCCATGATGTTGTTGGAGGAACGGCACCGAGCCGGGTGCGGCACGCGATTCACCTCACCAGAAAGAAGATCGAAGCGGTTCGCGAGGAGGCCCATGCGCACGCGTAAAGCAATTTTGCCTGACGCCCAACAGATTCACGAACTGATTGCGGGATACTCCGGCGATGGCACGCTGTTGCCGCGCACGCTGCCGGAGATTTGCGAGAACGTCAGAGACTTCGTCGTGCTCGAAGATGGCCCCCGCATTATTGGCTGCGGAGCTCTGCATCTGTACGGCACGCACCTGGCGGAGATTCGCTCGATCACGGTCGCGCCGTGGGCTCAGGGCAAGGGCGGAGGCGGACGACTGGTAAAGGCCCTGATGGCAGAAGCGAAGAGGCATCGGGTAGATTGCATCTGTTTGTTCACGCGAAAGCCGGATTTCTTTGCGGGCCAGGGATTTTCAGTCGCTCAGCGCGAGGATCTTCCAGACAAGATCTACAAAGATTGCCATGCTTGTCCGCGGTTTCATTGCTGTGATGAAGTTGCGATGGTGCGTGGGAACTTGCCCAAGTTCGCGATTCTGCCAGAGCCTGCGAACTGGCTGGTAAGGCTACAGGAATGGGCGCCAAACGTCGGAGAAAATGCAGTCGAGGCCGTCTCGGATTCCACAGGCTCTCGCTGAGACCTAGCCGAGAGCCTGAGCACCATCTTCCGCTGAGCAGAGGTACACCTGCGAACGAATTCCCGTTGCATCACAATAGCGTTCGGCAATTCGCTTCGCGAAGTCCTGGCGTTTTCTTCTCGAACAAGGTTGACCGTGCATCCGCCGAAGCCGCCGCCGGTCATGCGCCCTCCGATGAAACCGGGCAAGCCCTCGGCCGCCTCGACCATTACATCCAGTTCGCGGCAACTGACCTGGTAGAGATCACGCAGGCTCGCATGCGACTCGCGCATTAGATTTCCCACTTGCGCCAGATTCCCTTCCTTAAGTGCGAGTGCGGCGTCGAGCGTCCGCTGGTCTTCGCGGACCACGTGGGCACAACGCTTCCAGATCGTGACGGGAATATCTTTCTTGTGCTTCTCCAGCAGGTCTTCCGAAACATCTCGCAACGTTCGAACCAAGGGATCCCATTTCGCGAAAGCCCGCACGCCTTCTTCGCACTCTTCGCGGCGCGTGTTGTAGGCGCCAGCCGCGAGGTCGTGCTTCACCATCGTATTGCACACTACGAGTTGGAGACCTGGCGGAATTGGGACGAACTGGAATTCGAGAGAACGACAATCGAGAAAAAAAGCGTACCCAGCTTTTCCCATGCAAGAAACAAATTGATCCATGATGCCGACCTTCGCGCCAACGAACTCGTTCTCTGCCCGACGGCACAGTTTTGCGATGTCCGGCAGCGGCAAGCGTGTTTCTGTGAGGCTCAAGAGAGCGAGCGCGGAAGATACTTCCAGCGCTGCCGATGAACTTAGGCCTGCGCCGATCGGGACTTTCCCGTGCACGAGCAGGTTCGCTCCGCCAAACTTGTGTCCCGCTTGTCGAAGGATCGAGGCTACCCCCAGCACGTAATCACACCAGGCTCCGACGCGCTTTTTGGGCAGGTGATCGAGATCGAATTCAAAATTGCCTGGAAATTCTTCGGAGTGAACCACCAGTTTGTGGTCCGGGCGCGGCGCAATCGCCACATAAGTCGAGAAGCCAACGGCCGCGGGCATCACGTAGCCGTCGTTGTAGTCGGTGTGCTCGCCGATCAGGTTGACGCGGCCGGGCGCGCGGAAAATCCGGGGCTGAGTTCCGAATACCGTTTCGAAGAGAGCGTCGAGATCGATTTCGTGCATCGCCTTCATCCGGCAGGATTTCTGTTAACCATAGCTAAGCTTATAAGTCGATTGATCCGGCATCGCCCCGACTTTCATTCAGGGCAGCGTTCACTACCGAAGCCTGCCCCGAAAGCCCACGCAAAATGCATCCTGCTATTCCAGCACAGGAATCGTTCTAAGGCATCATCCTTTAGTGGAGGTTCAAGTCGGCGTAGTGGCTGAAATTTGCGAGCGACATTTGATCTCCGCCGGGCAGGTAAAAACCGAATCTGCCAGCTGAGAGGTTACTTCCCGGAAGGGTCCATCGGTCGAGAACGACCCATGCATCTCCTTGCCGGATCTGGTGAATGATTTCCGTCGCAGACACATGAATCTCAAAAGTGTGGAAGGCTTTCTTTTCGCTCTTATGCGGGATCTTGACGTCGTTTGTCTTTTGACCGTTTCGGACATCGGTGCGATAGAAATTGTTTTCGTCGATCTGAAACAGATCGTAGTTGTTCGGGTCAATGTAGTTGAGCACCCACTGTAATCGATGCCCTTTTGTCAGCACGGCGGAAAACGTGAATGTTCCAGAGGTGGGCGTGACTCCGTAAAAAGTGTAATCGCCCCCTTTGCGACCGAATGCGCCATTTTCCTGCTTCCACCCGGAGGGGTCGACCCACTTCGACATTCCGTCGGGGGCCAGAGTCAAGTCGATATTTCGCGGTTGACCGGAATTGAGTTCGAGCGTCGCCGTGCGGACGAAATTGTCGGCGGTACGAGCGGAAAGAGTATAGGTGCCGGGGGGTAGATTGAGAGGAGCGCCGCTGCTCACTTTGACGGGAGGCTCGCCGGGTTTCGTCATCGTCAGTTGAGCATCGGCTGGCGAGAACGTGATCTTCAAAACGCCCAGTGCGGCTTCGAGAACCGTATCCGACGCTGCCAGAGTTACGGCAACGCCCGCGACAAAGTGCTTCCTGACTTGCCGCGCCTTGAAATGATCTTTGCGCAGCTCGATGATGTGGTCCCCGGGTGAGATCGATGAGAGAGTGAGCGTGCCGTCGGGCTGCACGGTTCCCTCCGTCAGCTGATCGATGAGAACCGTAGCTCCGGGAGGACCACCTTGAATGGTGAGCGACGCCATGTGGAGAGCGGGAAGCAGTCCGAAGACCAGCTTTCCCTGATCGCCTTTGCGGATGCGGATCTTTTGTTCGGGGACATCCTGAAATCCGTCTTTCGCGACCCGAACCGTGTATTCCTTGGGCTCGAGGTTGGCGATGCGCAGCTGGCCGCCCTGCGTCAGTTGCGGAAGCTGTTTGCCGTTCAGGAATACGCGGGACTTGTCCTGGCCAGTGACGACGACGAGTGTGCCGACGTTCTGACCGGATTCGACGAACGCGGTCAGCGACGGATTGGCTGCGACTTCAATCTGCAGTTTGTAGTTTTCGCCGGCGTGGGCCACGTTCAATTCATGCGCGCCCGCACTAAGCGACGGAAGGTCGACGCCGTCGGCGGAAAAATCGACGGGCGGTTGGCCGTCGAGACTTAGCTTGGCCGAGACGTCTGTCGAATAGACATGTGCATGATCGCCCATGCTACTCACCAGCACCGCAAGAACTCCCTTCGCAGTGATTGGCGTCTTGATGGTGGGCAAGACCCCGGCTGTCGAAGTAAGGGCGACAGAGAAGCTACCCGCGGCACTGTCGAACTTCAGCGTGTGATCGCCGGCGGGAATCTGATCCAGGGCCCACTGCGATTCTTGCAGGTCGACGGGCGGCTGGTCGTCGAGTGCCACCTTGCCCGCGGGGTTGTCGGAAGACAGCTTAATTCCAGGCAGTTCGGGCGCCGGTGGCGTGACCACCGGAGTGGGCTGAACCGCGACGACTTCAGAGGGAATTGGCTCAACAGGCGCCTTGCGGCGCCGCAGCAGGAACGGCAAAGAAACTGCGACGACCAGTAACAGCACTATGGCTGCAACGGCGATGCCCAGAACTTTAATGTCGCGCATGTTGACGCTGATGCGCGACCCACGCGGCGGCTGGGGCGCAGATGCGGCAGGCAGCGGCGCGGGAATTGACGGTTGAACTGCCGCTACTGGCTTGCTCGAGACGGGCGGAAGCTTCACGGCTGCCGGAGGTTGTGGGACCGGCGGAGCCTGTGGCCTCGGCGTAGGTTGCATTGGAGGGGGAGCGACGAAGGACTGCGTTGCTTCGAAAGTAAGATCGGAACCGGAACTTGCGCCCTTGGCCGGAACTCCCGGTAGATTCAACTTTTGCAGGAGCGTGTTCGCGCTGGATATGACTTCTTCGTCTTCGACGTACTTATCGGCCAATTCCCGCGCTCGCGAGGCAAGGGTCTGCCGGGCAAGAGCATCGGTGGCGGATCCAGCGTCGCTTTCCAAGCGGCGCAATTCATCAAGATCGCGGCGTCGCGCCTGCTTTTGCTGGGACTGAAGATCGCGCTGCACCGCATCGCGAATCTGGATCAGCCGCATTTCTCGCGGGTAAGCCGACAATGCCTCGTCGACCCGCGACATGGCTGTGGTCAGGTCACCGGCGGTTTGCAGTTTGCGGGCTTGTGAAACGCTTTCGGTCACGTAGGCTTCGCGCTTCTGATCGAGAATCAGCGTGCGCAGCGTTTTAGCCATGGGGTGCGCTGGATTCAGGCCGAACGCTTCCTTGGCCAGCTTCTCCGCCTCATGCCAATCAGTTTCGACCAATGTCTGCGCCTGTTCCACCAGCGTGTTAGCGAGAACGGCGCGCGCGAGAGAATTGTTCTCGTCCATCTCGAAGGCCTGGCGAAGTAACTTGATGCCCTCGGCGATTTTCTTTTGCGCGCACAACTGTTGCCCCTCGGCAATGAGTCGCTGCGCTTCCGTCTTGCGCTCGACGCCCTGCTGCGCGTGCTTCTGCAGCTCGTGCAACTCTTCGTCGTTAGGAAATTCTGTCTCCGCCACCTGCAAGAGTTCGAACACGCGAGCGTAGTCACTGGAGTGCAGGCGCGAATCGATCTGCTCGATTAGTTGGGTTTTGGACTCGAGGCGGGCCTGCTGGTCGCGTCTCTTTTGCAGACGTTCCACTTCAAATTTCAGGCCGGGATACTGGCTATAGATAGTCCGCAGAATTTCCCAATCGTTCAGCGCATCGCCAAAAGCCCCTTGTTCCTCGTGCAGATGCGCGCGAGCGACAATGGAGTTCACGAGGTCGCGCTTGTCCTGTACCAGGCGAAGAGCACGCTCGAAGTGCGACTCGCCCGGGTACTTTTCCAGGGCCTCGCGCAGAATGCTGACGCGCTTGTCCAGATCGGGCTCGCCCTCAACCTGTCGATCGACTTGCGCAATCAGGGAGGACAATTCCTGGCGTTGCTGTTCTTCGATGTCGTAGCGGAGGGCCTGAAAAATCGCATTGTTCGGATATTTCGCCAAGTAGGCCTGGCAGGTCGTGGTCGCTTTGGAAAAATTACGCTCCGCCAGTTGTTTGCGCGCTTCGGCGTATGCCGTGTTCATGGCATCGTGCTCGGAGCGGACTTCGTTGTAGAAAGTCTGGTAGCGGGCGCCGCTTTCGCGATTGGCACCGTCCGGTGCCTTGCGATCAAGTTCGAGCACCAGACCCAGCTTGGCGAGCGCGCTGCTTACGTCGCCTTTCTGCCAGGCATCCAACGCAGCCTTGTGGATTTGTTCTTTGTCCTGACGGAGCTTTTTGTAGTCCCCTTCCTGACGGTCGACCTCAGCCAGCAACTGCAGGGCGCGCGCCTCTTCCGGCCGCAACTGCAGAACATTCTGCAGGGCTTCGCGAGCGTGCGGATAGGCATGATTGTCGATGTGCTGCTTCGCGAGCCGGTACCAGTTGTCAATCTGCTTTTCGCTGCGCCGGTTCTCGATTTTGCTCTTTAGCGCCAGTGCAGTGGCATTGTCGGGTTCGATCTGCAGCGCCTCTTGCAGCTTTTGCAAGGCGAGGGGATCTTCTCCCTCTTCAAAGCGAGCGCGGGCCGCATCCAGCAACTGAGACAAAGTTTTGCGGCGGACGGACGTATCGAGCTGGTGACGAAGGGCCTGGATTTCCGCATCCATGTGGCCTTCGGCTTCGATCTCGCCGAGAATCTCGCCGGCAAATTGCAGATCGCCGTCAGCAAGCGCCTTGGTGGCGCGCTGCAAGCGCGGCCGCGTACGTTCGGGGTCGAAGAACTCGATGGGCTCGTTGCGCGCAGCTTTTGAAAGTGTGTCGCCGAGTTCGCGCGCAGTCGTAAAGCGGTGCCAGGCTTGCTTCGCCATCCCTTTGTGGACGACGCGGCTGATGGACTGCGAAATGGCGGAGTTCACTTCGGAAGCCGGAGGCGGGCTTTGATTCAGAATTGCCTCGACCACCTCGTCGGCGCGAGCGCGCTGGAACGGGTGCCTGCCGGTCAGCGCCTCGTAGCAAACCACACTCAACGAAAAAATGTCGGACGCGGCAGTAAGGGGCTTCAATTGGATCTGCTCGGGAGACATGTAGAGCAGAGTTCCCTTTTGCGCGCGCGTGGTGTTGGCGTCAGCCATGTGCGCTACACCAAAGTCGATGATTTTGACTGAGTCGTCTTCCATCACGAAGATGTTGCTGGGCTTCAGGTCGCGATGGACGAGTCCGCGCTCGTGGGCCGCCTGCAGCCCGCGACAGGTCTGGGAAATGATCTCGACAGTGCGCTCAACGGTAAGACGATGGCTGGATTCGCGCACGAAATGATCGAGAGTCTTGCCGGGCAAAAGCGGCATGACGAAGTAGGGCTTCTTCTTCCCGTCTTCTTCGAATTCTCCGATGTCAAAGATCTCGACGATGTTGGGATGGCTCATCGAGGCCAATACGTCGCACTCTTTGTAGAACAGCTGGAGGGACGCAGGATCGGGGATGTCGAGAATCGTCTTGACCGCGACCTCGCGGCGCACGACGGTGTCGTAGGCGCGATAGACCAGGCCCATGCCACCCTGCCCGAGGATCTGCCTTACCTCGTAGCGGCCAGCCAGTTTTTTCGGCGATCCCGTGGCGTCCATGGCGGTCCCTGCGATGCAGGGCTCCAGCATTTTATACGATTTTCGCGAGATACAGTATTTCTTTGTGGCGGCGGGGACACGAACCGGAATCGCCCGAAAGGCGCTCTGGAAGCCCGGTTTGGACCAGCAGCCTCCGTCAGGTAGCGCCGGGCATGGGCGCAGTCCGGCCCCGCCAGGCCGATTTCTCCAGCGCTGCCAGCATCCACGATCGCCGCGACTTACCTACGATCCGAATTGGCCTTTTCTGATGGTTGCTATAAGAAATTTGTATTGGACTGAGTCAATATGCGCATTTATCGTCGGCGGATTGATTTTGACAAGAACGCTGTGCGAGGTCTCCGGCGCGGCGACGGGGGATTTTCGCGCTGGTCCGAACCGATGCCGTTCAAGAATCGCGCACGTCCCACAAAACAGGAGCCTTTACAGATGACAAAGCGAGCAGGGAGGCGCTCTCTGCGCCGGTCGTTGGTGGCCGCCAGCGCCGCAATCGTTCTGATGGCGGGAATGTTGGCCGGATTGTCGGCCTCCGCTTTCGCCGACGACGGTCCTAAGCCGGACCCAGCCGGCACAGCCACGGGCGACAAGACCACTGCGGTCGATGCCGCCGGCAATCCCTTTGTGGTCGCGGAGCCTACCGACAAGACGGCGCCCGACTACGCGCAGAATAAGAAGGCCTTCGACGATTACCAGGCGCAGGCCGCCAAGGAGCCGCTGGCGGTGAAGCTGGCGGACGGCGTGGGACACGTTCGCGTCGCCACCAATTTCGCTTGGACTCTGAACACGGGCTATCTTGTCTTGTTCATGCAGGCCGGGTTTGCGTTGCTGACCTGCGGGCTGGTGCAGAAGAAGAATGCCGCGCATCTGATGATGCTCAATTTCGCGGCCTATGTTTTTGCCTTTCTCGCCTACTACGCGGTGGGATACGCGTTCCAGTTCGGAGCGGTTGCCATCAACGCCGCGCCGACCAATATTGGCGGCGTGCCCACGCTGAATCATTTTCTGATTGGCAGCGGGCAATGGGGCTTTGTGGGCGGAAAGGGATTTTTTCTGACCGGCCCAGCCTACGACGCAGGGAGCAATGTCCTGACGCTATTTGAAGTCGTGTTCATGGAGACGGCCGGGTACATCATCGTCGGCGCAATATGCGAACGGATCAGCTTCTGGGCCTTCCTGCTCTGTGAACTTTTTATTGGCGCGATTCTCTACCCGATTTCCGGCTGTTGGACATGGGGCGGCGGATGGATGTCGCAACTCGGATCGACGATGAACCTGGGCCACGGCTACGTTGACTTTGCGGGCTCTACGGTCGTGCATGCGGTGGGCGGATTCTGTGCCATGGCCCTGGCGATTATTCTGGGGCCGCGTTTGGGAAAGTTTGGCCCGGGAGGAAAAATCCGCGTCTTCCCTGCTCACAACATTGTTTACGTCGTTACTGGCACGTTTATTTTGCTGTTCGGGTGGATGGGCTTCAATCCCGGGTCCACGCTGGGAGCGACCGACTTGCGCATCTCTGTCGTCGCGGTGAATACGAATCTCGCCGCGGTCGCCGGATCGGCCGCGGCCATGCTGATCTGGTATTTCCTGTTCGGCAAGCCTGACATCACGATGGCTTGTAACGGTATGCTGGCGGGCTTGGTGGCGATTACCGCGCCCTGCGCCTTCGTGACTCCCACCGCGTCGGTAGTGATCGGAGTTCTGGCAGGATCTCTGGTTTGCGGCGGCGTCCTGTTCAACGAACGAGTTCTCAAGATTGATGACCCCTGCGGCGCAGTTTCCGTGCATGGATATTGCGGCTGGCTGGGCGCGGTCAGCGTCGGCATTTTCGCCGACGGCACCTACGGCTCTGGGTGGAATGGGGTCGGCGCGGCCAGCTACTTGGGACGAGCAGGTCAAGGCGTGACCGGACTGATCCACGGCGATACTCGACAGTTCTGGGTCCAGCTCGGGGGAGCAACGCTATATGCAATCTGGGCGTTCGGTGCGACGTTCCTCGTGTTCTGGTGCGTGAATAAAGTAAAAAGCATGCGCGTGCCGGCCGAGTCGGAAGAAGAAGGCCTGGATGTACCCGAGTTTGGCATGACGGGTTATCCGGAAGACGCGGTCGTCACCGCTCCGTACTGAGGATCCACACCGGCAGCGCGTAGAATTCGTAGAACGCTCCCTTACCCGAGGCGCATCTATGTCGATTCGGACTGCCTGGGATCGCCGGTTGCTGCCGGTGATCCTCTGCGTTGTGACGCTCGTCAGCGTTGGAGCTCTGCTCCTATGGGATGTTCTTCCCGGGCTTTTTCCGACGCGGGCGCACGATTTTCTGGCCGCATTTCCGCTCGCTCTCATCGCCTGTGCGTGTCTGGTGTATGAGGCCGTACGCCGGCCGGCTCGGTCGGAACTGATCAAAGCGATCCTTCTCGCATGTGCGTTTTTGTTTTGGGCCGCGAACCAGTTTTGGCCGGCTTTGCGTCAGGCTACGCTGTTCAACGACATCGCAATCGCACTCTTTGTGTTCGATGTATTTCTTGCCATGATCGGACGGCCTGTTTCAATTTCCTGACCCGCCTGCCTCAGAAAAACCCCTAAAAAAAGGATTTTCTTGCGGGTTTTTCGGGTAACATCTACCGTTATGGCAAACCGTCACCGAGGTACCTCCGCCTGGGTTTTGGTGATCATGGCGCCTATGCTCTCCCTTTTGTCCTGCGGAGGATCTTCAGGCGGAGGCGGCCAGCAAGTCATGCCACCGGCGACGCCCGCCGGGCTGGCGGCGACCGCGGGAAACGCGCAGGTAGGTCTCACCTGGAACGCAAGCACAGGGGCGACCAGTTATAACGTCGGACGCGGGACCGGCACGGGCGGCCCGTATACCACAATTTCGTCGCCGACCACGACCAGCTTCACCGATGCTGCAGTGACCAACGGTACGAATTACTACTACGTCGTAGCGGCGGTAAACTCTGCGGGCACGAGCGCGAACTCCACCCCGGTATCTGCCATGCCGGTTGCCCCTGCGCCCCCAGCGACGCCCACTGGCCTCGCAGCGACTGCCGGAAACGCGCAGGTCAGTCTCACGTGGAGCGCAAGCACCGGGGCGACCAGCTATAACGTCGGACGTGGGACCGTGTCCGGCGGACCTTACAGCACCTCTTTTTCAAGCGCCACCACCGGCTATACCGACACCACAGCGGTCAACGGCACGACTTACTATTACGTCGTCGCAGCAATGAATTCCGCGGGCACGAGCGCGAACTCCGGTCAGGTGTCGGCCACGCCAAGGTCCGGGAACACAACCAACATCACCGCCGCAATCGATGTGCTCGCCAACCGGCATACGATCAACCCGTACATTTACGGTGGCGCGTTTCCACAGGATGCGCCAACTATCACTGACAGCGGCCTGAGCGTAGTGCGCTGGGGCGGGAACGCAGCCTCGACTTACAACTGGAAACTCGGAACCGATAACGCTGACAACGACTACTACTTCGAGGACTTTGCCTTTAACGGCTTCAGCAGTCCGCAAGGCGTGACCGGGGTGAGCGATTCGATTCAGTGGATCAGTGACGTCAGAGGGGCAAACAGTGTTCCGCTGATGACGATGGTGATGCTGCCCTGGGTAGCGCAGAGTGCTGAGGTCGCTGGAACCGGAGGTAACGGTCACTGGAGCTTTTCCATCAAAAAGTATGGCGCGCAGTGCAGCTTCGATCAGTTCAACACGGACGCGGGGAACGGGATTGTCGCAGGGACATGCAACAATAAAACACCGACCGAACTGACCGCTGATCCGAACGACGCATATTTCCCCCTGCTCGAGGAACCCGGCGCGGGCGATCCCGCCAACAGCGTTTATCGCAACCAGTGGGCGGCCGCGCTCGCTACAGCCTTTGGCAACAGCGTTCCTCATTTTTACGACATGGATAACGAGATCGACATATGGGGAGGCACCCATTTCGATATCCATCCCCAGCAATCGGGGTACGACGAACTGCGTGACACGTATCTGCTCGAAGCGGGAAATCTGAAAACCTGGGACCCGGCTGCGGTGCGTTTCGGACCCGTGAGTTGCTGCTGGTATTTCTACTGGAACCTGAATTCGAGCACCGACAACAAAACCATGCATGCGGGGATCGACTTCCTCCCATGGTGGTTGAATGAAATCTATTGGCGGGACCAGATCTCCGGCACGCGATCGCTCGATGTTTTCGATATTCATGCCTATCCCGATGGCCCAGATACGACGAGCTTTTCTCTAGCGCAGAAACAGGCGCTGGCGGCCCGGATATACCGCGACTGGTGGGATCCGACGTACGAAAGCGAAGCCACATACATCGACAATGACGGCTTCAGCATTGAGCCGCTCGAGCCAAATCCATTCCGCATTCCGCGGATGCGGGCCCTGTTGAACCAGAACTATCCCGGTACGCAATTCAGCATAACGGAGTGGAGCGCGGCCTTTGCTGGCAATACGCCCCAGGAGCGCGAGGCCGATTTTTCGACCGCTCTTGGCGACGCGGACGCTTACGGAATCCTGGGACGCGAACGAGTGTATCTGGCCTCGCGTTGGGAAGCGCCACTTCCGGCCAATCCGAATTACCAGGCGCTGAAGCTGTACACCAACTATGACGGCTCGCATCACGGCTTCGGCACCATCTCGGTTTCCGATACTAATAACGGCAATCCCAGCCTGTTCAGCAGCTACGCCGCGATGAACTCCGCCGGGACGGTGCTGACCATCATGGTGCTGAACAAGGATCCGGCGAACTCGGCTCAGGTGTCCTTTACGGCGACTGGCTTCACGCCCACGAATGTGACGACTTACACGTTGTCGCAAACCTCGCCTTCGTCGATTGTGGCTGGAACATCGCAGTCATGGTCGTCGACTATGACGTTCGCGCCTTACACCGCAACCTTGATGGTGGTGGGCGGAAGCATGGCCAGCACTCCGGCTTCGGCGTGGGATTTGAATCCCGACACGGTGATGGTGGCAGCAAACGAAACCGTCATTCTGAAACCGACGATCACTAGCGGCACGGCTAACGTCACGCTGTCGTCGGCCGCCTTCGACAGCTTCGAAGGAGCGACAACCTGCACAGGAGGGACGATCACGCTGACAAGTTCCACGATCACCAGTGCCACAGCCGGCGAGATTACGGTGATTGCGGGCGGCACCCCCGGCTTTTGCCACTTTACGGTCACTGGAAGTGACGGGACCGCCGCTCAAACCGAAGGCGGATGGATCGTGGTGGGCAACCCGGCGGCCACTCTCGCAAAGACGACTGGCGACGGACAAACCGGGACCAAGGGAACTGCGCTTCCGACGCCATTGACCGTGACGCTGTCGCCCGGCTCGTCGCAAGGAACGAATACTGGCGCCAGCATCCTGTTCACTACCAGCGCCGGTTCACTCTCGGATGGAACCACCAGCGGGACGAAGCTGATCGAGGTCACCAACGGCTCCGGCGTAACTCCGGCAGTCACGCTCACGCTGCCCTCGACTGCTGAGAGTGTCACTGTGACTGCCGAGGGTCCATACGGCCTGGGTCATCCGGTGGCAACGTTTACAGAGACGTCGCAATAGACGTCGCTTCGAACTTCGAAGCGACGACCGTAGAACAGTGTGTTGGCGCTCGGGTTCTTGTGCCCGCGGAACGTGCTATGCTGCGGGTGGCATTTTGACGTAAGCGTTAACGCAACGTGTCGATCCGGCGTCAAAAAGACGACGCCGTGATAACAGGAGGCTGGATGCTTCGGCAGAATCTGCTTCTTTCCGCTCTTCTCGGTTTGCTTCTTCCCTGCTGTTTCGCTCAGGAAGCACCGCCCGGGTACCGCAATCCGAAACTCACCCCCCAGGAACGCGCGGCAGACCTGGTCAAGCGCATGACTCTGGAGGAGAAAGTCGATCAGTTGGCCGGAGGCCGTCGGCGCGCCCGGGCCACTTCGGAAAACCCCGAAGAAAAACAGGCGTTTGAAGCCTTGGTGAAGTTATACCGCGAGGACTCGCAGGTTAGTCCGCACGATGCCGCCGAGGCCCGCAATAAGGCACAACATTTCCTGGTCGAAAAAACGCGCCTGGGCATCCCAGCAATTTTTCAGGGCGAGGCCCTGCATGGATTCATGGCCTACGGCAGCACCAGCTTTCCGCAGGTGCTGGGGCTGGCCAGCACATGGGAACCTGAACTTGTGCAAGAGGCGTTTACGGCTGCGGCAGACGAGATGGCCTCCGCCGGCGTCAGCCAGGCGTTCAGTCCTGTGCTGGATTTGTCACGCGACCCACGCTGGGGAAGGACCGAAGAAACGTATGGCGAAGATCCGTATCTGGTCGCGCGCATGGGCGTGGCAGCGATCAACGGACTGCAAGGCGCTTCCTGGATGATCGACCGTCATCATGTGATGGCTACGATGAAACATTTCGCGGCTCACGGGCAGCCGGAAAGCGGGACTAATACCGCTCCCGCTAATTTTTCAGAACGGGATTTGCGCGAGACATTCCTGGTTCCCTTCCGCGCGGCTGTGCAGGAGGCTCATGTCGGAAGTGCGATGGCTTCTTACAACGAGATCGACGGCATCCCGAACCACGTCAATCGTTGGCTGCTGGATCGCGTGTTGCGCCAGGAGTGGGGCTTTCGCGGCTACGTGACGTCCGACGGCGCCGGCCTGCAGATGCTGGTTGAAACTCACCATGTTGCCGCGGATTACGCCGAAGCCGCGCGCAAGGCGCTGGCGGCCGGCGTGGACTTCGATCTGTCGGACGGTTCGGTTTACGCCACATTATTCGATCAGGTGCGCGACGGCAAAATCCCCGAGGCCGAACTGGATCAAGCTGTGCGGCGCGTTCTGGAGGCGAAGTTTCGCCTGGGGCTATTCGAGAATCCTTACATCGATCCCGACTACACGCAGAAGATCACGAATAGCTCTGAGCATAAGGAACTGGCGTTGAAAGTGGCGCAGAAGGCGATCGTGCTGCTCAAGAATGACAAGAACCTTCTGCCGCTGGATTTGAAGAAGCTGAAGACCATCGCGGTGATCGGACCCAATGCCGCCGATGTTCACCTGGGCGGCTATAGCCGCGACCCCGGCTCGGGAAATCAGATCAGCATTCTGGACGGCATTCGCAAGCGCGCTGGCGATAGCGTAAAGGTGCTCTACGCCGAAGGCTGCAAGATTACGACTGGCAAGCAGGGATGGTCGGCGTGGTACGAAAACAAAGTCACGCAACCCGATCCGAAATCGGAAGTCGAAACGATTCGCGCGGCTGCGGCGGTCGCTCGTCAGTCGGATGTCGCCATCGTAGTCGTGGGAGAAAATGAAAGCACGAACCGCGAAGCGTGGTCTGAGGGACATTTGGGTGACCGCGATTCGCTCGATCTGCTCGGCTCGCAGGACGCACTGATTCAGGCGGTCGTCGAAACCGGCAAGCCGGTGGTTGTGTTGCTGATCAACGGACGACCGTTGTCGATCAACTACGTCAAGGAGCATGTTCCCGCGATCCTGGAAGGCTGGTACCTCGGTGAACAAGGCGGGACAGCTGCAGCCACCGTGGTGTTCGGCGACGTGAATCCCGGCGGGAAACTTCCCATCAGTTTTCCACGGTCCGTGGGACAGCTTCCTGATTTCTACGATCACAAGCCTTCGCGCAATCGCAGCTACCTATTTGACGGACGCGAGCCGATTTTTCCGTTCGGCTACGGTCTTAGCTATACACAATTCCATTTCGAGAACGTGCGCATAGAGCCGAAAACAATTCGCCCCGGCGGCAGCGCTAAGGTTTCCGTCGACATTACGAACGCTGGGAGTCGCACCGGAGATGAGGTAGCACAACTTTATATTCATCAACGAGTCGCCTCCATCACTCGTCCGGTGATGCAGTTGCGCGGATTCAAACGCATCAGCCTCGAGCCCGGGCGGAAAGTGACGGTCGACTTCACGCTGACTCCGGAAGACCTGTCGTTAATCGACGTCAATATGAATCGCGTGGTTGAGCCGGGCATCTTCGATTTGATGGTTGGGCCGAGCTCGACAGAGACCAGCAGCGTTCCACTCGAAGTGATTAACCCATAGCTATAGGCACTGTGGAGATTCGGATTACTCATGCAAGATAAGCGATTGCCGCAGTTCTTCGTTTCATCCTTGGCCATTTTATTCGTCTGCCTGATATGCGCCAGTGCGGCCCACGCTCAGTGGACGCCCATGAATCCCGTACGTAAGGTCCAGCAGGAACCGGACGGCGTTGTCTTCACCTTGGGCACAGGCACTTTGAAGTTGCAGGTTTGCTCGGACTCCGTGATTCGTGTGCTTTATTCAGCAACGGCCACGTTCCCGAAGCGCGAAGACTTTGTCGTGATCAAGGAGAGTTGGCCGGCCTCGCAGTGGACGATGCAGTCCACAGATGACACCGTCTCCACTGGCAACAGCGCTGCTGAAAATCACGGTGACACGCAAGGACTCTGCGATTACTTACTCCGAATTGAACGGCGGATCGCTGGTGCAGGAATTGTCGCGCAAGTTGACCCCTGAAAAGATAAATGGCGAGGACACGTACCGCGCCGAATCCCAGGTGAGCATCTATGGGTCGCACGAAGCTCTTTACGGTTTGGGCCAGCATCAAGCCGGTGTGTGGAACTACCGCGGCGACTCGGTCGACATTGCCCAGGAGAACAGCAACATCTCCGTTCCTCTGATGCTTTCGAGCAAGGGCTACGGCATTTTCTGGAACAACACTTCGCGCAGCCGCTTCAACAACCGCTTCGCCAACATTCTTTACATCAGTTCTGAAGTCGCCGACGTTGTCGACTATTACTTTCTTTACGGTCCTGACTTCGACAAAATCATCGCCAGCTACCGCGACTTGACCGGGCAGGCCCCCATGTTCGGCAAATGGGCCTATGGGTTCTGGCAATGCAAGAATCGCTACAAGTCGCAGGATGAGATCCTGGGCGTGGCTCGCAAGTATCGCGACCTGCACATCCCGGTCGATAACATCGTGCAGGATTGGTTCTGGTGGAATCGCAAAGGTGAATTCGTTTTCAATAAGAATTATCCCGATCCCAAAGCGATGGTGGATCAACTGCACAGCGAAAACTTCCACCTGATGATTTCGATCTGGCCGTTCTTCGAGCCCGGTTCTGCGAACTACGATTACATGCAGAGCAAAGGCTGGTTCGTTGATAAGTTCAAATACGCGAAACCGCCTTACCACACCGACGCGATGGCCGTGTATGACGCGACCAGCCCAGAGGCGCGCAAGTATTACTGGGATCAGGTGAATAAAGGATTGTTCAGCATTGGGCTCGACGCGTGGTGGATGGATACGACTGAACCTGAAACCGAAGGCCAGGAAGACAACATTCTATTGGGTCATAAACTGGCGGCCGGCAGCGGAAATCGCTACGTCAATGCTTTTCCTTTGCTCGACACGCAGGCGGTGTATCAGGGACAACGCATCGCATCTGACAAAAAGCGCGTGTTCATTTTGTCGCGCTCTGCGTTCGCGGGATCGCAGCGAAATGGGGTTACTGCGTGGTCAGGCGACATCAACTCGGATTGGCTCAGTTTCCGCCGGCAGGTTCCGGCGGGGTTGAACTTCGCACTCTCGGGCGCTCCTTATTGGACGACTGACATCGGCGGATTTGTCTTTGGCAGCCCGGTTGATCCCGCGTTCCGCGAGCTTTTCATCCGCTGGTTTCAGTACGGCACGTTTAATCCGATCCTGCGCGTTCACGGCACGCGCAATCCCGACGAGAACGAATTGTGGTCTTACGGACCTGACGCACAGAAGATTCTTGTGAATTTCGACCGACTGCGTTATCGCATGCTGCCCTACATCTACTCGCTGGCGTGGAAAACGACGAGCGAGGCCTACACGCCGATGCGGCCTCTGGCCATGGACTTCCGCACGGATTATCGAGCGCAGAATATTGGCGATCAATTCATGTACGGACCAGCGTTTTTGGTCAATCCAGTCACCGATCCTGCGGCCGTGACAAGACCGGTCTATCTTCCGAGCGCAAAGTGGTATGACTTCTGGACGGGATCAGCGATCGAGGGTGGGAGAACGATCAACGCGATCACGCCGCTGGAGCGTCTGCCGTTGTACGTTCGCGCGGGATCGATTCTTCCTCTTGGGCCCGATGAAGAGTGGTCGACCGAAAAGGCTGCCGACCCCATCGAGCTTCGCATTTACCGCGGTGCGGACGGCGACTTCATGCTCTACGAAGACGAAAATGACAATTACGATTACGAAAAAGGCGTGTACGCGACGATTCCGCTGCACTGGGACGACGCGGCGCATACCTTGACCCTCGGCGATCGCAAAGGACAGTTTCCCGGGATGCTGGAGAGTCGGACGTTCCGGATCGTCTTCGTGAGCGAGAACCACGGAGTGGGAGTAAATGCGGCGGACGAGGCCGACAAAATCGTCCCGTATTCCGGAAAGCAGATCATTGTCACTCGGTAACTCGAGAAGAATCGAAGCGACTACTTCCCCGGGCCCGCCGCTTGCTGTTTTGCCGTGATGCTGTCGACGATCTGTCGCTCCTTCGCGCCGTCCTCTGGACGGTGAAGGCGATAATACAACGTTGCCAGTTCGACATGCGGCTCCAGCCAATCCGGATCGTCTTTGACCAACGATTCCAATTCTCGGGCTGCGATTTCGTAATCTCCCGACGTGCTCTTCAGCATAGCCGCTTCGTAGCGGGCCATCGAATCGGTGGGCTTGAGCCGTAGCGCACGATCCAGATAACCCTTGGCCTCGTCAATCTCACGACGCTTGTAGAGTATAGCTCCGAGATATAAGTTCGCCTCGAAGTCGTCGGGGTTGGTTTTAAGGGCCTCGCGAAATGCCGGCTCGGCATCTTTTACATCGCCGGTTTTGTCTCTGGCAGTGCCGACCAGAGTATAGATTTTCGGAAGCCGCGGGTTCAGCCGCAGCGCCTCTTCCAGGTCTTGGCGCGCCTCTTCGTATTCGTTGAGGTCCATGAGAGTCACGCCGGCAAGCAGGTACGCGTCCGCAGCGGACCGAGCTTGGCCGACTTTTTCCATGCGGGCCACACCCTCGCGCCTTCTGCCTTTAGTGCCGATCAGCGCCGAGCCCAGCACGTATTCAAAATCCATGTTCTGCGAATATTTGCTCTCCAGGGGTTCGAGTAGGGCGGCGGTGGCGTCCGATTTTCCCGTTTTCAGATCGCTGTCCCCCAACAGAATCAACACTTGCAATCGATCCGGTTGCGCATCGTGCAGAACCTCGAACTGCTGGCGGGCGTTTTCGAAGTCGCCCTTTTTGTAGTAGGCAAGAGCAAGATTCAAGAGAATAGGATTCTTGTCTTTAGAACCAATGAGGGCAGAGCGGTCCATCGCAATGGCTTCATCGAACTGCCCAGCGTGTGCCAGAGCGGCGCCGAGGTTGACCTTGGCTTGAATTTCAGTGGGGCGAAGTTCAAGTACTTTGCGGTAATCGCGGATCGCCGCCGAAAAGTCGCCGTGCTGCTGTTCGTCAATGGCTTGCTTGAGAAGCTGACCTGGACTGGCTTCCTGAGCCGCGATCACGGCCGGAAACAGTGCACAAAACAATAGCGCCGCCCGCATGTGTAATAGGATATCGCAGGAGTCGCGCTGGCGGCAGGGGCAAATTTTCTTTGAATGTTTATTCGAACTCCGCAACTGGCGCCGCCGTAGAATAGAAGCAGGTAACGATGTCAGGCAGGTGCGCTGTGAAAGCAATGATCTTCCCCGTGGTGTCTTCATTCTTCTTTCTGTTGCTTCTGATTGGGGTCGAAGTTCAGCAGGCTGTGGCGCAGTCGCACAACCCTCCGGTAATGGCGGCCCCGCCTTCCACCGTCGCTCGGCCAGACTCAATCCAGGACAGCGGATTCTACGACTACTGGGCGAACATGTCGGCCCAAGGTCGCGCCGGCGGAGTGCTGCTGGGCAAACTCGCCCTGGAGGGTGAACCTCTGCCGTGGGAACCGATGCTGGTTTCAGTCGACTGCAAAGGCGCTGTCGTGAACGCTACCCAGGCCGATCTGCGGGGGCAGTTCGTCATAAGGTTCGTGGACGAGCACGGCGTGGAGCGTGTACCGACTGACGACCAGCGCCAAATGGAGACGAAGTATGAGGGCTGCCAAGTACGCGCCTCCCTGGCCGGATTCCGATCCAGTGTTGTCACGATCACTGTCCGAAATCTGCGTGATGAGCCCGACTTAGGGACGATTACGCTTTTCGCCGAAGGCCGCAACAGCGGGACGGAACTCAGCAGCACGACCAAGGCGGCGCCGGCGAATGCCATGAAGGCGTTCGAAAAAGCGAGAGCGGAATGGCTCGCTCAAAACGCGGGTGGCGCCCTGGGCAGCCTGAAGAAAGCAGTTGCGATTTATCCCGGCTTCGCCGAAGCGTGGTTCGAGTTAGGCAAGCTTCAGGAGGCTTCTGATCCGCAAGCGGCGCGAGATGCGTTTTCCAAAGCGTTGGCTGCCGATCCGAAATTCGTTTTACCCTACGAACAGCTTGCCTGGATGGCAGCTAAAGCGGAAAACTGGCAGGAAACCGCGGACAACACGAATCAGGCGCTGCAGCTCGACCCAGCCGGCACGCCGCAGCTCTGGTATGACGACGCCCTGGCAAAGTTCCAGCTGGGCAAAACGGATGAAGCCAGTGCGAGCGCTTTGAAGTCGATGGCGATCGACCCACGCCACACGGTTCTGGGCACGGAACAGTTGCTGGCCGTCATCATGGCGCGGAAGGGCGATTATGACGGAGCGGTCCAGCACCTGCGTAACTGCCTGACTTACTTTCCCGGAGGTCCCCAAGCAGATCTAGTGAAGCAGCAGATCGCGCAGCTGGCGCCGAAAATAAAGGCTTCGAAGTAAGGAACCGAGCGCGGCGATCTCAGCGCGTCGGTTCGGTCACCTTCAGCACCTGGTCGCCCGGAACGTCCTGTAGAGTTTGAACAATTCCCGAGGGCCAGTGGATTTCAACCAAATCCACTCGACTCTCCGGACCCAGGCCGAAGTGGACCGGGCCGTAGCTCGAGGATGCGTAGCCTACGCTGCTGGTCATGTGGTTGTACTGGGCTCCGCTCTTGGTCACGACTTTGATGCGAGCGCCGATGCCATCACGGTTGCTCTTGGTCCCGCGAAGACTGATCTCAAGCCAGTGTCCTGACTTCTCGCTGCGGTTCATCCAGATTTCGGCGTCCTGGCCGAGAGCAGTTACGACCACATCGACCCGTCCGTCACCATCCAGATCGCCGAAGGCACAACCGCGATGGCGTGCCGGTGGAACAGACGTGAAGCCCGCCTCTTCCATTAACCGCGCCCATCGACCACTTGCCCCCAGGTTGCGGAAAACTGCGTTCGGTTGATCAACTTCCTGGCCGTTCAGCGTAAGCGACTCAACGTGGCCCCCGCTCACAAATAGATCTTTCCAGCCGTCGTTGTCAAAGTCATAAAGTCCGGCGCCAAAACCAGACATCTTGCGGCTGGCGTCACGCATGCCGCTCTCGCTCGTGACTTCCCGGAAACTTCCCTTACTCGTGTTCAGGAACAGAGGGAAAGTCTGGTTGACCAGGGCCACAAAAGCTATGTCGGGATAACCATCGTTGTTGAAGTCACGGAAATCCAGGCCCATGCCAGAAATGAAGCTGCCATCTTCGGTGAGCGCGACACCGGTCTCGAACGCCACTTCCTCGAACTTGCCACCCAGGTTATGGAACAGCGAATTGTAGAGAGCGTCGTTGGTGACGAATAAGTCCGGGCGGCCGTCAAGATCGTAATCGGCCACGCCAACACCCATGCCTTTGCCTACGTTGCTGCGAAGGCCCCACTCTTTCGAAACGTCACGAAAGGTGCCGTCGCCATTGTTCAGAAAAAGCTGGTTGGGCTGGCCCTTGTAGAACTTCGGACTGCAGTAGTCGGCAACGCCCTGGATCGCGCACAACGGCTTGTCCGTGTAGGTCCACTGCATGTAATTGACGACGAAGAGATCGAGCAGGCCGTCGTTGTTCACGTCGACCCAGGCGGCAGTGATCGCCCAATAAGCTCCAAACTCAGGATCGGGACGATTCAAGCTCGCATCCAGGCCAGCCTTTACGGTGACGTCGGTAAACGTGCCATCCGCATTGTTGTGGTAAAGCGTGCTGTGGTGCACCCCGGCGACGAACAGGTCGGGATGGCCGTCATTGTCGTAGTCCGCAACCGCAACGCCCATGTCGAAGCCGGATCCGGCCAGGCCAGCCGCATCGGTCACATCGGTAAATGCGCCTTTGCCGTCATTCCGGAACAGTCGGTTGCGGTACTTGGGCGATTCTTTCTGCAGGGTGGAGATATTGGCGCCGTTGGTAAAGAAGATGTCAGGACGGCCATCGCCGTTATAATCGAAAACGGCCACGCCGCCCGGCATGGTTTCCGGGGCATTCTTGGCCGCTGTCTGGTCGTTCTCCAGACGGAATGGGATTTTGCTCAGTTCGAAGCGGATGGGGCTGGGGTTGGAGGCTCCGAGCAGCAGAACAACTGTGGCGGAGGTCAATACGGAAGCCGCTATGATTCGCCCAGCCAGCCCGTGAAGGAACATTCGCGTCCCGAAAAAAGTCAGTACAGAAAAATAAGGGGTGGCTTTCGCCACCCCCTTGAGATGATTCTACCTCAGGAACATTCGCCTAGAAGAAGTACTTCACAGCGAAGTTGAGGGTCCGACTGCCGATCTTGAACGCCGGAGTGCCAGTTGTACTGGCGTTGGTGTTGTACGGAGAGATACCGGTAACGTTAGCCTGACAGACCCCGTGTTTCACCGGGGCATTCAGGAAGGCGCATTCATTTCCGGCGCTTCCCGTGGCCGAAGCCAGAATCGGCACGGAGTAGGTGTCGGTGAAGTTGAGCGACTGATCAGCGTTACCCGCCAATCCAAACTGCCGCAGCGGGTGGTTCAGGAAGTTGACCGCTGAGATGCGGAACTGCAGCTTCTGCCGTTCCGTGATCTGGAAGTTCTTGAACAGGGCCAGATCGCTGTCAAAGTAATTCGGACCCCTCATGTACGGCCATTGGTTAGGACCTTGCGTACCAAAAGCCGGCATACCGAAGCAGCTTGGGTTGAAATACGCACCCGAGGGATGGTTTCTGGGGTTGCAAATCAACGTGGGCATGAAGTCATGGTAGGCGTTCGAACCCAGCCACGTGGACACGTTCACGTTGGTCGACTTCAGACCATTTGGCATGGTGACGGTGTTGTCCGGAAGGTCCGGTGCGCCGTTGGTCGGATAGGTCAAGCCCGGAAGTCCGATGTTGAGGTTCGGAAGGTTCGGCTGCAGTGCCGCTCCGCTTTGGAACGTCGTGTAGCCCGAGAATTGCCATCCATTCACTGCTCCGCCAAGAATCGCGTTGCCGTGAACGAACTTGGGCATGTTCCATACATAGGAGAGGTTCAGAATGTGGGTATGGTCGTACCCCAGCGGACCGTAGTCATTGTGGATGCTGAAGGGATCAACTCCCTGACCGTTACCCGCTCCGTTGTCCGTCTGCCCATCCTGGATTCCAAGAACCTTGCTGAAGGTGTAGTTTGTCAGGAAGGTGATAGGGCCCGATTGCTTCTGCCAGGTCACCTGCAGCGAATTGTAGTTCGCATAGCTACCGTGCGACAGCAGGTAAAGGTTCTGGTAGTTGTGCAGCGGCACGTAATCGTTTGCGTTAAAGCCGAGTTTGTAGTTCGCACCATATGGGCCCGCGCAGGCCAGACCCTGGCTGTTGAAATTCGTACTCGAGGTGCAGGCGATCGGGTTCGGCGATGTGTTCAGCCCCGTTGGATTGCTGGCGGAGACGGTCGTGGGGTCGGGACGGAAGAACGCTCCTGGCGCGACGTTATTCAGGTTGCCCAGACCGTTGTTAGTTCCATCGATCCATTCATTTTGGCTCTTGTTGGCCACGTATGAGATTTCCAACACAGAACGCCACGGCAGCGCCTGCGAGATCGTGACGTTCCAGTTCATGGTCAACGGAGTCTTGTTGTCTCCCTGCGTATCTACGTAGACGCTTGCGCCATTCTGGGCGACGCCGGAGGGTGGGGTGAAACCCGTGCAACCGGGTGACCCGGAGGTGCAATCGATCTGTGCGTAACCCGTTTGCGTACCTGGGGTCGTAAAGGTGAACGAACCCTGAGGCCCCGCGTCCGCCGAGGATCCCTGGTTTGTAGAAATCTGGTAATGGAATACGGCGAAGCCTGAGCGTAACACCGTCTTTCCATTTCCGAAGATATCGTAGGCTAACCCGACACGCGGCTCATAGTAAAACAGCGGAGAAGCCATGCCAGACAGCGGTATTTTGCTGTCGAGTTGATGCCACAGCAATCCAGTGTTGGGACACGGGCTACTTGCCAGGCATGCGAGGCCGTTGGGTTGGCTGACATATGTGGCTGGATTCCAGACCTGCATACCTTGCGAGGTACCGTACCACTGGCCAACGTGATCAAAACGCAATCCGTAATTCAACGTCAGTTGCCGGTTCGCCTTGAACGAATCCTGGGCGTACAGCGACCACTGATGGAACTTGATGTCGTTTACGGGGATCGAACTGTTCTGCTGATATTCCGAGGTGCGGCCGAGCAGGAAGTCCGCAACTACGTTCCCTGAACTGTTCGGACCCCACCCTAAAGTGTAGGTGCCGTTGTCGCAGGGGCCAAGACCATTCGGAGAGCCGTAGCCGCAAGTCGACTGCAGGTTGTCACTCGTATCCCAATAGAAACCGGCTTTCAGGGTATGGGTGCCGAGCACTTTCGTGAAGTTGTCGTAGAGCGCCGGATCTTTCTTGGTGGCGCCATAACCGCCTCCATTGAATCCTCCGTCAAAGGAAAATTCAGAGATGTTGGGGAAAGCTCCACCCCACGGACCCTCGAAGTTCGGTATCTGGTCAGTGGTTTTGCCAAACAATCCCGTTGTGGTAATCCCGAACGTGGTGCGACTGGCCGCCGAAGGATTGGAGAGCGTGGCGGGATTGATATAACGGGCTAGGGTGAACACAAACTCGTTGGTCGTCGTCGGATCGAAGACGTGCGTGTAGTTCGACATGAACTCTTGCGATGTCGTCGCCGCAACCACGTTCGATGGATAAGGCAAGGTCCACACCGGACTCCACCAGACGCTGATCGGATGCTGATCGTTTTCGATCTGCCGGGTGTAGGACACCGTCAACTTGTCGTTATCGCTGATGGCATAATCGACCTTGCCGGTGCCTTCCCAGCGGTTCTGCGGAACGCTGCTGATGTACTGGTAGTTATTCCAGCCGTTGGCCGAGGAAGCACTAATGTTCGGCTTCGGCAGCCAAGCCAGCAGACCGAGGACGTTCGGGTCGAAATCGGCAGTCGGCAACATGGCCTTGACGGTGCCCGGCACGGTAGGAATCGAGTACGCGTATTGCCAGGCGCCATTCAGTGAATTCAAGAGCGCCGAATTGACGCCAGCCGTCACGCCGGGCTGGCCGTCGATTGTGGTCTCGGTGAAGTCGCCCAACCTCTGCTCGGTGGTCGGCACGTTGTAGTTGATCGGGCTCGCGGCCGGGTGCTGGTCCATGTATTCGTAGCCAGCCCAGAAAAAGAGCTTCTTGCGGTCTTTGTTGAAGTTAAGCCCGGGAATAATGATCGGGCCACCCACGTTTCCGCCAACGTAGTAGTAGTGCTCGGCAGAATTGGGGACGCCCTGACTGTGGGCATAAGCGTCGTCTGAGTTCAAGGCGCTATTGCGGGCGTACAGGTAGCCCTCGCCGTGGAACTGATTGCCGCCGCTCTTGCTGAACGCCTGGAAAATCGCCGGCCCCTTCGCGTATTCCGCGCTGTAGGACGACATCAGCACCTTAACTTCAGAAACCATGTCCTGGTTGATATTGGCGATCTGAGTGCCGGCGTTGCCGGGATCGACCAGGTTGGCGCCGTCCAGCATGAATGCCATGGCGCCGTTGGGCTGCGTGCCGTTGGACGAAAACGCGCCCACGGGACCGGTGTTGCTGCTGACGATCTTGTCGCTGAAGCTCGATCCCTGGCTCAGGCCATTGGTGAGCGCCATACCGGGCATGACTTTCAGCAATTCGCCCGCGTCGCGGCCGACGATCGGGATGTCTTCAATTAGTTCCTGATTGATGGTGGTGCTGACCTCAGAGTTGTCGGGGATGACAACGTCGGCGCCCGCCTTGATTTCGACGGTCTCGGTCACCTTGCCGATCTCGAGCTTAACGCTGGGGAGGGTCTTGCTGTCACCTTGGCTGAAGCTGATGCCTGTCTGCTGCCACGTCTTAAATCCAGCGGCCTCGATCGACACCGAGTACATCCCAGGCTGAACTGCCGTTATGGTGAAATAGCCTGTTCCGTTCGAGACGGTGGTACGTACGTCGCCGGATGCGTCATTCTTCATAGTGACTTTTGCATTCGGCACCACGGCGCCAGCGGAATCTTGGACGGTTGCACTCAAGGTGCCCGTCAACTGCTGTCCGAGACAGGTCGACGCCAGCAGCATCAGACCCAGCAGCGTGACTGCCGCGCTCGTGATCTTTCTTAACATCGAGAGCTCAAGAGTGGAATTCATTGCCCCTCCCCGAATTTTCTTTGGAACTGCGCAGACAGCCTTCGTGCCTGACTTTCTCCAGAGACCGCGTAGGCACTTTTGAGACGACCGTAAGCGATTACGTAGTGGATTCGTACTATTCCAAAGAACGACGCAACTTACCGCCTATCAACAGGCACTGTCAAGAGAAAAAACGATTTTTTAAGGAAAGCGTGCATCTTTTGACAATTAGGGGTAGACTGTCGTTCTTGATCGGGCCAGAATCGTGGGGAAAGCCCGCCCATTGGGCATAGGCGGCGGGTCTGTCGAGGTGGTTGTATGCCGGCACGTACCGTTCTTTTGATCGCCCTGACCGCCCTGTTTGCTCCTTCCGTTGGGTTGTTTTGCCAAAACAGCTCTTCGGCTGCCGCTGAACCAAACCGCACCGTTATTCACACGACCACGCGAGAAGTGCTTCTGGATCTAGTGGTGCGCGACAAGCACCACCACCCCATTACCGATCTGCGACCCGACGAAGTGGAAATCTACGAGGATGGGGTTCGCCAGAACCCGCGCGTGTTTCGCAACATTCAGGGCAAGGAACAACTGGAAACCGAACGCACCGCGGCAGGAAGTCAAACTTCGAGCGCGCCCGCAAAGACCGGCGAGGCTCCGCATCCGTTGAACTCGATGCGGCAAGTGAACTTCGTTTCGGTTGTGTTCGCCGAGATCGCTCCTCTGAACCTGGAATTCGCGCGGCGCGCGGTGCAGGAATTTCTCAAAAGCGACAATCTGCCCAACACGTATGTAACCATTTACCGACTGGATCGCAGTCTCTCGGTAATGCAGCCCTACACGACCGATAAGGATACACTGGCCAAAGCCGTCGACATCGCCACCAAGGGCTTGAAGGGAGAATCTGGATCGACGGTTTCGGCCTTGGTGGTGGATAGCGTGGTGGCGAACATGCAGGCGACCGCCGAAAATATTCTTGCCACGCCGGGGACGAGCGCAGCTACGGCACAAGCCGTCCAGAGCGCACTCGCGAATCCGATACCGGGAATAATGAAGGACCCGTTGTGGGCGGCGAACGCGGCTGCCCAGGATGCTTCTGTCACTCTGAGCACCGCACTTCTTACGCAGGCCGACATGGCCAGAGGGCTGCGATTTGCCAGCAGCTTGTCGAATGGAATGGATGCCATGGACTCGCTGCATCAACTGGTGCACAGCGAGGAAAAGCTGCCCGGCCGTAAGGTCATACTTTATTTGGCGGACGGGCTGACGTTCCCGGTGAACCGTCGTGACGCGATCGACAACCTGATCAGCCATGCCAACCGCTCTGGAGTGTCTTTCTACACCATCGACACGCGCGGGCTGAATATCGAAGACCCCACAATGCAGGCGTTGGCGATGCAGCGCCGCGTCGGGGCCGAGAGTGCGGCTCAAAGGGTCGACCCTGTCAATGGACACTTCGAGGACGACGACGTCGCGTTGACGGCAGTCGCCAGCCCCCAACTTGCCATGCGGGAGCTGGCCGAGTCGACGGGAGGCTTCGCGGTCACCGACACAAACGAGATTTCTCTGCCGATGCAGCGCATGATGGAAGACATACGCAGCCATTATGAGCTGGCGTACTCTCCGACCTCCACCAACTACGATGGGCACTTCCGCAAAATCGAAGTGAAAATCAGTCGCCCGAAGACCACGGTGCAGACCCGCAGCGGATACTACGCCGTACCCGATCTGAACGGGGAACCCCTACAGCCTTTTGAGCTGCTGGCGTTGAACGCGATGAACGCGGAGCCTGCTCCCGTAGCTTTTCCGTACCAGGTCTCGGCCATGAAGTTTCGGCCGGAGCAGAATGCGGTCGAATACGAAGTCACCTTTGAGGTTCCCCTCGCAGGAATCAAAGCGGTATCTGACAAGAAAACGGGCGACTTGCTGGTTCGAGCCGCGCTGGTCGCGTTCATTCATGATTCCACGGGAGAGATCGTAAAAAAGATGAGCCGGGAGCTGGCTCGCAAGGTCTCGGCCAACGATGCAGCCCTGCTGCAAAGTGATCGCATTCTCTACGCCGAGCCGGTTGCGCTGCAACCCGGGCACTACATCATCGACACCGCGGTCACGGACGAGCAGACTGGCAAAACGTCGGCGAAGCGCGTTTCAGTTTTTGTCGACCCGGGAAAGAATTTATCTTTAAGCTCGCTCGGGTTGGTGCGCCGTTTCGATCCTCTGACCGGACCGCGCAATCCGCAAAGCCCCTTCGAACTGGAAAATGGACGAGTCACTCCGACGCTGGCAGATTCAGTTGCACCGGGAAGCCCCCTGAGTCTTTACTTCGTGGTGTACCCTCCAAAAGTGGCGGCCGGCGAAGAAACAAAGGTGACATTGCAACTGCTGCGGGACGGCAGGGAGATCGCGCGCAAGCCGCTGAATTTGGAGCAACCAGGCCCTGACGGTTCGATTCCCATGCTGGTGCACCTTACTCCTGGCCCGGGGCAGTGCGACGTCTTGGTGACAGCCAGACAGGGCACATCGGTTGCAGAGTCGAGTCTCTCGGTAAGAATCGAGTGACAAGCCGAATCACGAATCGAGGTAGAATCCCACCCGGCTGAAATCACTAGCCCGGCAGCCAGAGAGTTTTCGCATGTTGGCATCGGTCTTGCTCAGAACACGTCTCCTCCTGGCAGTCGCGCTGGTGGTGGGCACGGTCGGAGCACAAAGAGATGTCGCTTCTTCATCGCAGTCATCTTCTCCGCAGAACTCGACGAGCTCAAATGCGCAACATACGGAACCCAGCGACTTGGTCATCCACCAGAGCGTGCGGCGGGTCGTTGTCGACGTGGTCGTCTCTGACTCGAATGGAAAATCAGTCTCCGGCCTGACCGCCGACGACTTCGCGGTCGCAGAAGACGGCCGGGCGCAACGGGTTCGCTCTTTTGACGTTCACGATTTTGATGTAATTTCCCAGTCCCTGCCCAAGCGCCCTGCTTCCCTGCCGCCAAATACTTTTGTGAACGTGCCGTCGGGACCCGAACGCGGTCCGCTCTACGTTTTGCTGATGGATGTGCTTGACATGAGTGTCGACGACCAGCCCACAGCACGCGAGCAGGTCATGAAGTTCATCCGCAGCAAGCCACTGGGAACTCGTTTCGCGATCTTCGTGTTGAGCGACGGACTCTACCTGGTGCAGGGCTTTACTGAGGACCGCAACGCTCTCGCCGACGCGGTGAATCCCAAGAATCCCCGCGCTCATATCCCGCGAATCTTCCTCTATGCCGACAATTTCCAACCCTATTATTCGGCGCCGCGCGCGTTGATCGGGATTGCGAAATTTCTTGCTGATCTTCCCGGACATAAGAATTTGATCTGGCTCTCGGCGTCCTTTCAATCGGCGATCCTGCCCAGTTCCGATCCGACGGTCGAAGGCCTAAGCTCCAGCGAAGAAATCAAAGAGACGACGGATACTCTGGCCCGGGGACAAATCGCCGTTTATCCCATCGACGTTCGCGGCACGTTCGTGACTACAGTGAACGCTCACCCGGGCAGCCTGGGGCCGGGCATGGGGATGGTAACGGATTCCGACAGCACAGCCCTGAATGCCAGCTATCTCGCGGAAAGAGGGATCGCCGAGGAGACTGGAGGCCGGGCCTTCTATGGCACCAACGACGTAGCCGCCGCTCTGACTGAAGCCACCGAAACCGGCGGCCGCTATTACACCCTGACCTACTCTCCCAGCAATCAGAAGTATGACGGGCGGCTGCGTCACATTCATGTGGAATTGGCGAAGCGCGGCTACCATCTTGAATATCGCCGCTCGTACTACGGCAATTCCAGTTCAGCTGAACCCCAGCTTTCGAAAGCGCTGCGTGCGGCGTATGAGCTAGAGCCCCTCCAGATGAGTCGGCCCGCAGATTCGTTGTCTCCCAACATGCAGCACGGGGCTCCTCAGGCACACCAGCTATTGTTCCGGGCACACATCCACGCCCTGGCGCCTCCGGCGAAGGCCACGGCGGAACAGATGGCAAGTTTAGCTGATCAGCCCGCATACTTTCGCGAGCGGCGAGCGAACCACGCGGCCAAACCCCTGCGTCCGATCCAACTTCAAACCTACGCGATTGATTACACCGTGGCGGCTCGGTATCCCGCGTTGGAATTGGCGGCAGCGGCTTTTGATGCAGATGGAAAAATTGTGAATGCTGTCGTGCAGAGGGTCGCGGAAAACAGCTCGCAGTTTTCTTCCGACGCTCCGCGGGAAGCCATCTATCGAATGCAGCAGCAGTTCGACGTGCCGGCGTCCGCGGTGTCAATAAGAGTTGCAGTTCGGGACGTCGCGACCGACAATGTTGGCGCCCTGGAAGTCAACCTGCCGCTGGCGCCCGAGGGGCAAACTACTGACTCGCAGGTGCGTCCTGCAGCGACATCGGACGGGCTCAATTCGGCGAAACATCCGTGACGCTGGGTGCACCGACTTCGAAGCCGAGCTGTTATATTTCATCCGGCGAATCGTTGCAAAAGGCCTCTACGTGATTGTCGTGCGCTCAACTCCTGTCGTCGCGATTGTTCGATTGTGGTTCGCGTTGATGCTGGCTTTCACGTTTACCGCATGCGGCGGCGAAAATGGGAGTTCCGGCGGCGGCACACACCCGCCGCAACCTGCTGAGTTTCTCTTCGCCGCTGACGCGGGTGGGGCAATCGAAACTCTTGACGTAGACATGAACAGCGGGAAGTTGGCCGGCGACGCAACTTCTACTGGAAGTAACGGCATCACCATTGCGACGAATACATCCGGCACCTTTTTGTACGCTGCCGCCCCCTCCACCAATGCGATCGAGGGATTTTCGATTGACACGACCGGTGCGCTTTCGACGATAGCTGGCTCACCGTTTCCCGCCCCCGGCGCAGGGGGCATTGCGGGCGTAGCGATCGATCCCGCCGGGACGTTTCTTTATGCGACCACTGACACGGCGCCCAGCGGAACCGGCACCGGCCTTCTGGCCGTATTCTCGATCGACAGTACCAGCGGCGCGTTGAGCCAGATCACCGGTTCACCGTATCCGGCGGGAATAAGCCCGCAACAGATTGTGGTCGCGCCCTCCGGACAATTTCTGTATATCTGCGATTCCGAACGAGGCACCCTGGTTTTTTCGCTCACATCGGGAGTGCCCAGGCCGATTTCGGGTTCACCCTTTCCCGGCGGCTCCCAAGGCTTGGCTTTCGTTCACAATGGCTCGTACATCTACGGCGTAGACATTGACAACCTTGTAACCGCGTATTCTGTCGACGGTGCAACAGGGTTATTGGCCGCCGTGCCGGGTTCGCCTTTTCTCGATCCTGCGGGGACGGGAAGTCTCGCTGGGGCCATCGTCATCGACCCATCAGGCAGCTTCCTCTATACGTACAATATATTTGGCTTACCGAACACGATTTCCGGCTTCGCAATTAATAGCTCCACCGGCGCTCTGTCCTCGGTGCCGGGCTCCCCGTTTGACGCAAGCGACTATACGGCTTTTCTGAGTTTCGCCAACGTGGTGATCGATCCGTCGGGAGAGTTTTTGTACGCCTCATGCGCTGACAGCAACTGTGGCATCCTGGCGTTTAAAATCGACGCAACAACGGGAACTCTAACATCGGTCACGGGATCACCGTTCAATTCCGTAATTCTGGTCGGACGCATGGCCACCGTTCGGCTGCAGTAGGCATCCGGCTTTTTCAGAGCATGGGATCTGGGGAAATGAATGGAATCAGTCGGTCGGGGAACAGTTTGCGCCGTCGAGGTCTGACGGTGGCATGCTTAGTAATGACGGTTTTCGGGACCGCTGCCGCGCAGGCCAACCCCGCCGCCAGTTTCTCCGATGTCGTCGCTAAGGCCGCGGCGGCGCGCGATGCCAACGACCTTCCGGGTGCGATTGGACTCTACCAGCAGGCGCTGAAACTCAATTCGCAGTGGCCCGACGGATGGTGGTTTCTGGGCTCGCTGCAATACCGGGCCGGCGACTACGCTGCGGCCGGCGATGCGCTCACACATTATCTTGAACTCACTCCCAATGCGGCACCGGCTCTGGCGATGCGTGGACTGTGCGAGTTTGAGGTCGGCGAATATCCGCCGTCCCTGAAAGACATTGAACGCGCCCTGGCTCAGGGCGCGGCGAACCAACCGCGCAACGAAAAAATTCTGCGCTACCACGAAGCCCTGCTGCTCACGCGCACGGGAAGATTCGAAGACGCCCTACACAGCTACGCTTTTTTTACCCACGATGAGGACTCGAACCCTGAACTGCTGCTGGCCCTGGGACTGGCCGGCCTGCGAACGCCGCTGCTGCCCAAAGAATTGCGGGCCGATCAGCAGGAGCTGTACATCAGCGCGGGCAAAGCGGTGTTCGACTTCATGCGACACGACCTTGACGCGGCGCGCGCTGGGTTTCAGCGCCTATTCGAACGAGTTCCGGCCGTGCCGAACGCTCACTATCTTTATGGCTACTTGCTGTACGCCAGCGACGCGGACGCGGCCGTGGTCGAGTTCAAGAAAGAGTTGGAAGTGAATCCTGCGAACGCCATGGCGGAAGTGATGCTGGCATGGATTCCGCTGCTGCTGAACGATGGCGCCACGGCGCTGCCCTATGCCCGCAAGGCGGTCGCCGAAGATCCGGCGCTGCCCAGCGCTCAACTCGTGCTCGGACGGGCGCTCGCCGAGACAGGCGATAGAGTTGGCATCGAACATCTGGAAACGACGGTGCAGATGCAACCCGACAACCTCGAGGTTCACCTGGCGCTGGCCAAGGCGTATTCAAGATTCGGGCGCAAGGAAGATGCCCGGCGCGAGCGCTTGCTCTGCCTCGAAATGACGAAGAATGATACGAACCCGACAACCCATCCCTAGCCCGCTTGCGCGCACGCTGATCTGCGTCGCGGCCATCCTGGCTGTGTCGCCGAGCCTCGCCGCGCAGGGCAAGACGGAGTCTGCGTGCGTCTCTTGCCACCGCGCAAGGGCCGAGACACAACCTCGCACTCCGATGGGTCGAGCGTTATCGCTTCCCGGAGTCAACCCCGTGCTGAAGGATATTCCGAAGCTGACGGTGCGCAAGGGCCCATACTCTTACACCGTCGAGACTCATGCCGGCGAAAGCACCTATAGCGTAAGCGACGGCGCGCGCACCATCACCGTGCCGATTCATTGGAATTTTGGCGCGGGCGCTCAGACCTGGGTTCTCGAACGCGACGGGCACCAGTATGAAAGCGCGGTCAGTTACTACCCCTCGATTCCCGGGCTGGATTTCACCACGGGCGACGAGGATCTGAAACCGAAAAATCTGGACGAAGCCATCGGACGGCCGATCGAACTCCGCGAAACCAAGGTCTGCTTCGGATGTCACGCAAGCAACGCAGTGACGAACGGAAAAATGACATACGAAACTCTGCGGCCCGGAGTGACCTGCGAGCATTGCCACGCCGGCACCACTGCGCATCTTGCCGACGCATTTAACGGCAGTTTCGATTCTGTTCCGCCCGACCTTCGCAAAAAGTCCACGGAAGACATCTCGAATTTCTGCGGCCAGTGTCATCGCACTTGGGAGACAGCGGTTCGGAACCACTGGCGCGGCGAACTGACCGTCCGGTTCCAGCCCTACCGCCTGGCCAATAGCCGGTGCTTCGACGGCGCGGACCCGCGCATCAGCTGCATCGCGTGTCACGATCCCCACCAGAATCTCGTCGTCCAGGACTCTTCGTACGATGCCAAATGCCTGGCTTGCCACTCAGCTTCCGCGGCGACTGCTGCAGATTCCTCGCTTGGATCAGACAAGGTTCAGACTCATGCCAAGATCTGTCTTACGGCTAAGTCGGACTGCGTGAGTTGTCACATGCCGAAGGTCAAGCTGCCCAACGGCCATCTGACCTTTACCGACCACCAGATTCGCATCGTAAAGCCAGGTGAGCCGTTTCCGAATTGAGCGCAAACGGCACAGTGCACGCCCGGTCTCACCTTCTGCTTGCTCGCAATTAAGATGGTTGTCCGCGCGCCGACTCGATGTAGAATGGCGGTACTTTTTGGGGCGCTGATGATGCACGTGCGTAAGGTGAATTCTTTATATGTATATGAAAAAGCTGTTTGCGCCACTCATCTGCCTGGCCCTCGTCCGCTGGTCTAACGCTCAAACGACGCCTGCACCGAGCAGCGTTGCCGCGCCCGCGCAGCAGCAGACTGACAAAACAACGATCGTCTCCAACGCGGACGAGGTCACGCTTGATCTGGTGGTGCACGATAAGAGAAACAAGCCGGTCGTTGATTTAAAGCCGGAAGACATCGCAGTTTCAGATAGCGGTTCTGCGGTAAAGCTCACCGACCTCCGCCTGGTAACCGGGAAATCTGGCGACCACCGCATCACCCTGGTTTTCGACCGGCTCGATCCCTCGTCGGCCAAGAACGCGCACGATATTGCCAACAAAATTCTCAAGATGATTCCCGCGAATCAGTTCTCGTTCTCCGTGCTCAACATTGGAGGACGTCTGCGGCTGTTTCAGGATTTCACCTCAGACAGAGCCGCCGTGGAAAAGGCGGTGGGCGCCGCCACCGAACGAAACGATGGAACCAGGGAAGACCCTGCCGCGCAGCCGGAGAAGGACTTGATTGCCGCGGCGCAGACAGGAGTGGATTCTTCCGGAGCACATGTCAACGCGCAGCAGCGTGGCGTCGCCCGAGTCATGCTGGCTGCGCTCGAAGAATCGCAGAAGATTGTGCAAGACCAGCACTGCATGCCTTCACTGGCGGGCTTGCTGGCCTTGGCGCGCACGCAACGCCAGTTCGCCGGACGAAAAGTCGTCATCTTTTTCGAGCAGGCGCCCGCACTTGATTCAAACGCAAAAGATGTGTTGCTCTCCGTTGCTGGAGCAGCGAACCGGTCCGGCGTCAGCATTTACACCGTGGACGCGAACGCGGTGGATGAGGAAGCCGGTCAGGGATTGTTGAGTGCCCAGGCAATCGGCAGCGTGATGACGAACAACCGCCTGAATCCCTCGCCGTCGAACTCAACGACTCCGGTAAGGGGAGCTGCCGGTCCGCCTCCTGGGTCGGTCACTGCGGGCAATGACACTTTAACCAGGCTTGAGACCGAGGGTCTGAGTGGCTACAAGAGCCCGATGTCCCAACTGGCGGAAAATACGGGCGGTGCGTATATCACGGCTTCTGACCGCCTCAAGAAGCCGCTGCAACAGCTGATCGAAGACATGACAACGTATTACGAGGCTTCCTACGTTCCGCCCATCCAGGAATATGACGGGAAGTTTCGGCCGGTCGCGGTGCAGTCGGTGCGCAAGGGGCTCAGGATACATTCTCGGGCAGGTTATTTTGCGGTACCTCCGGATGCGGGCGCCGGCATAAGACCCTTTGAAGCGCCGCTGCTGAAGGTTCTGAGCGAATCGCAACTGCCGGCTGACTTGAGGTTTCACTCCGCTGTCTTACGCCTCGGAGACTTGCCCACCGGCAATGAGAACGCCCTCGTCGTCGAGGTTCCGATCGACGGACTGGAAACGCACAACGACCCTAATGCCAATCTTTATTCCCTGCATGTTTCCATCGTGGCCCAGATTAAGAACAAGGCCGGCGAGGTGATCGAACACTTTAGCGAGGATGTGCCGCGGCACGGTTCGCTCGACTCGAAGGAAGCCGCGCAGCCGGAACTGGTCACCATGCAGCGCCATTTCACCGCCGAGCCCGGCCAATACATCGTGGAAACCGCCGTGCTCGACCGCAACAGCGACAAAGCCGGAGCCCAGCGCCAGGAATTCGAAATCCCCGGCGAAACGGCTGGACCGTCGCTCGGCGATGTGACGATGGTGCGGCGCCTCGATCCCATGCCCGCAGAGATGGAATCGACCGAGCCCATGCAGTATGGAAAAGGCAAGGTCGTGCCCAGCATTTCAGGCCGTGTGCCGCACGGCGCGAAGCAAATCTCTTTCTTTTTTATGGTGCATCCCGATCCCGGCTCGACCGAGCAGCCGACGCTGGAGATGGAAGTCCTGAAGAGTCACGAGGCCATCGCGCAAGTGCCCTTGCATTTGGCGAAGACCACCGGGCCGGCCTCCATTCCGTACCTGGCGTCGATTCAATCGACCTCACTGCCCAGCGGTGACTATGAAGTCATTGAGAAGCTCACGCAGGGTGGCAAAACGAGCGAGCGTGGAGTTACGTTCAGAATCGATGGCCCTGAACTAGCCGCTGCGACCGCTCCCGACAGCGCCACCGGCGCGACCCAGCCGCAAAATGACGCCAGCGGGCTCGCCAACATTTCCGGCCCACCGGAAACCGACGGACACAACAGCAAACATCTCGTGATCACGTCGCTGCCTGCCGGAGCCGTACCCGCACCCTCGCCGGCGGATTTAGAAACGCTGGTCGCCGGCGCCCGAAAGCGCGCGCTCGACTACAACAAGTCTTTGCCAAATTTCGTGTGCATCGAGGTCACCAGCCGCTCGGTGGATCAATCCGGCAATGGCAACTGGAAACATCGCGACTCGATGGCGGAACTCTTGACCTATCACGACGGCCACCAGAAGATGGAGACGCTAGAGGTAAACGGCAAGCGCAGTACTCTCAAACGCGCCGATATGAACTCCACCTGGCCAATTTCAGTGGGAGAGTTCGGCGCCCTGCTCAGCCTGGTTTTTGACCCATCTTCGAAAACCCAGTTTGAATGGAAGGAAGCCGGGACTCTGGGCGACGGCGGGGGAACCGTGCAGATCCTGAGCTATCGAGTGGCGCGCGAGAACGCCACACTCGACCTGAGCGAGAGCAACAATACCATCGGAGTCGGCTTTCACGGGCTGATTTACATCGACGCCTCCACCAGCGGAATCCGCCGCATCACGGTCGAAGCCGACAACCTGCCGCGCGATTTTTCCATGCACGCCGCCGCCATGACCGTGGACTACGACTACGTCGCCATCTCGGGGCGCGACTATCTGTTGCCGGTGAGTTCGACGGTCAGCCTGCTGCGCCATCGCAAGCAACTTGAACTGAACGAAATCGCCTTCCGCAATTACCGGCGTTTCGCCTCCCGCACGAAAATCAAGATGGTTCAGTGAAGATTGGTTCGGTGAAGACTCTCGTCCGGATAAATCCGATTCAGGGGCGCAGGCTGGCCGGGCTTCTCTTGTTCATGCTGCCGGTGTGGGCCGCCGCACAAACGAATCCAGCTGGATTTGACAATGTGGTCCGGGACGCTACCGCGGCCCGAGAGCGCGACGATGTGCCTCGATCCATCGCACTCTACAGTGAAGCGCTGCGGCTGAAGCCGGAATGGCCGGACGGATGGTGGTTCCTGGGCTCGCTGCAATACGAGGCTGAGGGATACTCTGCCGGCCGAGATGCGTTGACCCGCTACATTGACCTCGTGCCTGACGGCGGTCCGGCGTGGGCGCTGCGCGGCCTGTGCGAATTTGAAACTGCCGAGTACGCGAAATCTCTAGCCGACCTCCAGCGCGGGTTATCGTTGGGGGCAGCAAGACAGCCCAGCGACGAGAACTTTCTTCGCTTTCACGAAGCGCTCCTGCTGACGCGGAGCGGAAGCTTCGAGCGTGCGCTGCAAGAGTATGCACTGCTGGCTCGCCGCATGGCGCCGAATCCGGAATTGCTGATCGGCCTTGGTTTGGCCGGCTTGCGGACGCCGCTCTTGCCGCGAGAATTGCGAGCCGACAAGCGGGACCTGTTCATGGCTGCCGGCCACGCCGCCTTCCTTTTTCTGTCGGGAGACGAGACCGGAGCGCAACGAGAGTTTCAGGATCTGTTTCGGCGTTTTCCAACGGCTGCAAACGCGCATTATCTGTACGGCTACCTGTTGTTCCCGACCGACGCTGATGAGGCGATCATCGAATTCAGGCGGGAGTTGGAAGTAGCACCTTCCAATGCCGCCGTGGAACAAATGTTGGCTTGGGATTCCCTGATGCGAAACGAATTCCCCGAGGCGCTGGCACATACAGAAAAGGCTTTAGCCGAAGAGCCTTCGCTCACCATCGCTCGGCTTGTGCAGGGTCGAGCTCTGGTAGAAACTGGACGCTTGAAGGACGGTCTCGCAGTTTTGGAAAAGGAGTCACAACTTGAGCCGGACAATCTTGAGATCCATCTCGCACTGGCCAAGGCCTATTCCAAGTCGGGCCGTAAAGAAGACGCCCGACGCGAGCGCTTGCTTTGCTTTCAGATTGAGAAGAACGCGAAAGGCCCGGAGGCATCTCGCTAAGGTCAAGATAGGTTTCGGCGCCTTGATCTGGCTCGCCTGCGTGCCGGTCCTGGCCCAGCAGCGACAGAACAACTCCGTATCTGCTTGCGCGCATTGCCATGCTGCGCAGACGGCAAGCCAACCGCGGACACCGATGGGGCGGGCACTCGAACTTCCGGGAGAAAACCCAACCCTCAAAGCGCATCCCAGAATGACGTTCCGCAGGGGAACGTATTCTTACACGGTTGAGACGGTCGGCGACAAGAGCAGTTACACCGTAGCTGATGGCGCTAATGCGATCTCCTTACCGATTCATTGGAGTTTCGGAACGGGCGCGCAGACATGGGTTCTCGAGTTTCGAGGCGGTCTCTATGTCAGTCGTGTGACTTTCTACGCGGCCCTGGATGGCCTCGACATCACAATGGGCGAGAATCAGATTACGCCAAGCACTCTGGAGGAAGCGATGGGTAGGCGATTGGCGCGGGCTGAGGCTAAGTCTTGCTTCGGTTGCCATTCCACCCACGCCGTGACTGACCGCAAACTAACACTCGAATCCATGGTACCTGGTGTAACTTGCGAGCATTGTCATGTGGGCACGAATGCTCATCTCGTGGACGCACTTCAGGGAGTGTTCGATTCGGCGCCACCAAAGCTCGGGAAGCTATCTGCGGAAGACATCTCGAGCTTTTGTGGCCAGTGTCATCGCACCTGGGAGAACGTGATGAGGGGTCACCTTCAGGGTGAAACGAACGTCCGCTTCCAACCTTACCGCCTTGCGAATAGCAAGTGCTTCGGCGGAACCGATGCCCGCATCAGTTGTCTAGCCTGCCACGATCCTCACCAGGATCTTGTCCGCGAAGATTCTTCTTACGATGCAAAATGTCTGAACTGTCATGCGGCGTCAACTCAACCAGCATCTGCCGTCGCTCGGGCGGGTGCGCCGCCATGTCCGGTGGCAAAAGCGAACTGCGTGAGTTGCCACATGCCGAAAGTGAACCTGCCCGGCGCGCACATCAAGTTTACCGACCACCAAATCCGCATCGTAAAACCCGAGGCACCTTACCCCAATTAGCGCAGCTCAGAATTTGTGATCTCTCGCGACGACAAATTCCGCTTCGCAGTTTGCTGAAGGGCTCTCGAGATTTGCTTGCAGGCCTCGCGGTTGCTCGATTATGCTCAACTCGCGGGAAGTCGTTATCTGGCGGGATTCGCAGAAGCGATCATTGCCACATCGATGCGTCCGACATTTGCGAAGGCGGTTCTAGTTCTGGCGGCCATCCTGGCCGCAACCCCGTGCGTTGTTGCCTGCACCGCGTCCCCTGCACTCGAGGCAAAACTCCGAGCCCAGCCCGACGCCGACACTTATGTCGAGCTCGGAGACTGGTTCGGCGACCACAAACAATACCCGTGCGCGCTCGATGCGTTTCAGAGCGCTCTGAAGTTAGAGCCGGGAAACGCTAAGGTTTACTATCTGGTTGGCCTCACCCTTTACGCTTCCGGCCATTCCCAAGACGCGATTCAACCGCTCGAGCAATCCGTTCGTCTCACGCCTGAAAAGCTGGAATGGCACATCCTGCTGGCGCATGCGCTGGTGGACGCGCATCATCCGCAAGAGGCTCTCGGCGAGTGGGAAGCGGCATTGAAGATCGATCGCCACTCGCCCGAAGCGCTGGACGGGCTGTGCAAGCTCCTGATTGCGCAAGGCGACTACGCTTCCGTGATCGAGCTGCTGAAAGACTCTCCGCACAATGAAACCTTGAGTCTCGATCTTGCCCTGGCTTATGGCATGGACCGGGGCCTCGACAAAGCGGAACAGGTTCTGACTCAGGCGATGAAGCAGAATCCGTCGTCTTTAGCGCTGACGGCGGCATTGGTGAAAATCTACGTCAATCAAGTGCACTACGAGAACGCGGTGAATCTTGCGGCAAAGTCTGCCCGCATTCATCCGGGAAATCTCGAAGCGCAGAAGCTGTACCTGCAGGTTTTGGTGCTCAACGGCGATCTCGCCCTTGCCCAGCCGCTGGGGCGCAAGTTGCTCGCTGCTCACCCGCACGATTCTGAGTTCTTGTACTTGAGCGGCGTCATAGAATTTCAAGGCGGGCAGTTCGCCGCTGCCCGGCAGCATTTGGAAGAGTCAGTGGCGCTTGACCCGAAACATTACAACGCCCACTACAATCTCGGATTGGTGCTCGCCGAACTGAAGGATTTCCCGGCCGCAAGAGAGCATCTGGAACGAGCGATCGCGCTCGGAGCCACCGAGCCTCAAGTCCACTTCAAGTTATCGACCGTGTTGCGCGCCCTGGGAGAAAACGATCGTGCACAGGACGAACTGAAGCTATATCAGCAGCTCACTCAGGCCAGAATCAGCCGGACGCTGGCGGCGTCGAAATCGGCGGAAGCGGCAAAAGAACAAGCTGCCGGAAATTTGCAGAAGGCAGCCGCACTCTATCGTGAGGCCTCGGATGCGACCCCTGACGATCTTCCACTCGCTTTCAAGCTGGCGCTTGCTCTGGAGGCCACGGGCGACACAACAGCCGAGCGCATTGTGTTGGAGCGCGTGATTAAAGCCGATCCCGCGTTCGCTCTGGCTCAAAATCAGCTCGGGTATCTCGATTCCAAAGACGGGGACTCGGCCGACGCCGAGCAGCACTTCCGGCTGGCAGTGCGGGCCGCCCCCGGCTATACCCAGGCATGGATCAGTCTGGCGGCCACGCTCGGCATGGAGTCTCGTTTTCCCGATGCGCAGGAAGCGGTAGCGAATGCTCTCAAACTCGAACCGGCCAACTCCGAAGCCTTGCAGCTCCGTAAGGATCTGAATACTGCGCAAGGGCCGCACTGAAAAAGCGATTCGATCGGGATCTTAGGAATGAAGCCGCGATGAAAAATCCGAAGCCCGGTCACTGGACACGGCGCCGCGTGCTGCGAACTTTGCCGGCGATGATTGTGCCAACACTTGTTCCGGCGGGCCTTCTTCCGGCGGAGCTCCACGCCTTTGGTAGCCCGGCGAAAGCAGCTCCGTTCTCCCGCTTCGTCGACGTCAGTGCGAGTGCTGGGCTCACGCAGACCATTTTTTACGGCGACTCCACTCACAACATTTACATCGTCGAAGTCAATGGAGCCGGCTGCGCGTTCTTCGATTACGACAATGACGGCTGGATGGACGCATTCATCCTCGGAGGGCGCCGTCTGGAGGGCATTCCGCCGGGCGCCAGCAACCGCCTCTACCACAACAACCGCGACGGCACTTTCACCGACGTTACCGCCAAGGCGAGACTGACCGACGCCGGCTGGGCTCAGGGTGTGTGCGTCGGAGATTACAACAACGACGGCTTCGAAGATCTCTTCCTGACTTACTACGGGCAGAACCGGCTCTACCGCAATAACGGCGACGGCACGTTCGCCGATGTAACCGACAAGGCCGGGCTGCATGATCCCCGCAACAATCGTTTTGGCTCGGGCTGCACTTTTGTCGACTACAACCGCGATGGATTTCTCGACCTGTTCGTTTCCAATTATGTGGAGATCGATCTGGCGACCGCTCCCAAACCTTCGCTGCAAATTCCTAATTGCAACTATGAGGGCGTCCCAACCAATTGCGGCCCGGGTGGCCTGCCTATGCCCTATCACTCGTTCTACCGCAACAACGGGGATGGAACCTTCACCGATGTTTCCAAAGAATCCGGCGTTGCTGCGCTGCGCGGATCGTACGGGTTTACTGCAGTTGGATTTGACGCCGACGAAGACGGCTGGCAGGACATACTCGTCGCCTGCGACGCCACTCCCAGTTTGCTTCTGATGAACAATCACGACGGCACGTTTCGCGAAGAGGCACTGTTGCGGGGCATCGCGCTCAGTACCGAGGGGCAGCCCATGGCCGGCATGGGAGTCGGTATCGGCGACTATGATCTCGACGGCCACATCGACATCGTCAAGACGCACTTCGTGAACCAGCCCACGGGCCTTTACCACAATAACGGCAAGGGAGAGTTCGAAGACGTGGCCGCTCGCGCCGGACTTGGCGCCGAGCGCCGCTTCACCAGCTGGGGCACGGGCTTGGTCGATCTCGACAACGACGGGCACCCCGACATTTTCACGGTAGCCGGAACCGTCGCTCCGGAACTCGAGAAGGTCTACGCCAAATATCCTGCGAAAAATCCCCGTCTCATCTTTCGCAACCAGGGCAACGGAACGTTCGTCGAACTCGGCGATGAGGCCGGGCCCGCCATCGCATCACGCCACGTAAGCCGGGGATGCGCATTTGGCGACTTCGACAACGACGGCGACCTCGATATCCTGATCATGAATCGCAACGAGCCGCCGACACTGTTGCGCAATGACGCGCCTGCCGGCAATCATTGGATCAAAGTGCGACTGGAGGGAACGAAGAGCAATCGCAGTGCGATCGGCGCGCGCGTCCTGCTGCGCTACGGTGGGAAGGTGCAGGCGCAATGCGTGACCAGCCAGTCGAGCTTTCTATCGGCGAATGATCCGCGGTTGCACTTCGGCCTGGGCGACGCGTCCAAAGCGAGCGTAGAAGTTCACTGGCCGGCCGGCACAACCGAAACCTGCGCCGATCTTGCCGCCGACCAACTCATCACCATCCGCGAGGGTCAGGGCATCGTCAAAGGGCGGCCATTTCGTTAGACCGCTTCGGCGACGTCAGGCTTACGGCGCGGGGATCGCGGCTTGAACGATGTTGGAGTACGCACTCTCGCCATTCGCATCCACGGCAGTAGTCGCGTAGCAGTACGTCGTGCCGTCGGTGAGCGGACCACCGTCGGTGAATGTAGTGATGGAACTCGCGGTGGTTCCGACGTTTGCGTAGGAGCCGCAAACATTCGATGCGTAAATGGCACGATACACGTTGTAGCTGGTAATGCCCGAGGTCACGCTGGCCGTCCACGACAAGGCGACCGAGTGCACAGGCGCCGGAGTGCCCGTGCCGCTAAGAGCTCCTGCAGTGGGTGTGTTGGTAGCAGTACTCACGAATGAAGCCGTTGCTGAGGCAGCCCCAGTCGAACCTGGCGTGAACTTCACTGTAAATGTGACCGGGGTTGTGGTTGTAACCGTGACCGGGAAAGTAAGCCCGGTGATCGCAAACTCGCCAGGATTGCTGCCGCCCAGGTTTACCGACGTTACCGATACATTTGCGCCGGAAGCGCTCAGCGTTCCAGTCTGTGTCCCGCTGGTTCCTACAATCACACTGCCGACGTTGACCGCACTAACCGCCAGTGTGCCTTGACTTTGCGCAACGGCAGTACCACTGAGCGCGACGCTCAGAGCAGGATCTGTGGCGTTGGAGTCGATCATGACACTTCCGCTGGCGCTGCCCGCCGACGTCGGCGCAAACTTCACGCTGAACGAAGTGCTCTGGCCCGGGGTCAAGGTCAGCGGAGTCGTGATTCCCGAGATGCTGAAACCGGTACCGGCGACTGTGACTTGCGAGATGGATGCATTCACGCCGCCCGTGTTCTTCACAGTCTCAGTCTGGCTTTGACTCTGCCCAACTGTGACGTTGGTGAATGTAAAGCTCGTCGGATTTGCTGTCAGCGTCGCGGGGGCCACTCCTGTTCCCGAGAGCGCCAGGCTGAGCGCGGTCGATCCGCCGACCGTGAAGCCAAGACTGCCGGTCACGGCTCCTGCTGCAGTCGGCGCAAATACGACTCCGAAGGTAGAACTCTGATTCGGCGTTATCGTCAGCGGCAGCGTCAGGCCGGTATAGCTGAAGCCTGCGCCTGAAATCGTCGCCTGGGTGATCGTGAGATTTGCGCCGCCCGTGTTCTTGAGCGTTTCAGTCTGGCTCTGGCTGGTTCCGTCCTGCACATTTCCGAAACTGAAGCTGGTCGGGTTCCCGGTCAACGCTCCAGCTGTGACCGCAGTGCCGCTGAGCGCTACGCTCAGCGACGGATTCGAGGCATTCGACGTTATAGTAACGCTTCCACTGGCGCCGCCCGCGGAGGTCGGAGCGAAAGTCACGCTGAATGAGGTACTCTGGCCCGGAGTTAATGTCACCGGTGTCGTGATTCCTGAAACGCTGAAGCCCGTTCCGGAAGCTTTCACCTGCGAGATGGTAGCGTTCACGCCGCCCGTGTTCTTGACGGTCTCGGTCTGGCTTTGACTCTGCCCGACCGTAACGTTAGTGAATGTAAGGCTCGTCGGACTGGCTGTAAGCGTTGCCGGCGCCACTCCAGTCCCGGCAAGAGCCAGATTGAGCGGGCTCGATCCGCTGATCGTCAGCGCGAGCGTGCCGGTAACGGCTCCCGCCGTAGTCGGAGCAAATACGACTGAGAAGGTAGTGCTCTGATTGGGCGTCAGCGTCAGTGGCAGGGTCAGGCCTGTGTAGCTGAACCCTGCGCCTGAAATCGTCGCCTGCGTTATCGTGAGATTCGTGCCGCCCGTGTTCTTCAACGTTTCTGTCTGGCTCTGGCTTGTACCGTCCTGCACATTGTCGAAACTAAAGCTGGTCGGGTTCCCGGTCAAAGTTCCGGCTGTGACCGCAGTGCCGCTCAGTGCTACGCTAAGCGACGGATTCGATGCGTCCGAGGTGATCGTGACACTTCCGCTCGCGCTGCCTGCCGTGGTCGGCGCAAAGGTCACGCTGAACGAAGTGGTCTGTCCCGGAGTTAACGTCACTGGAGTCGTGATTCCGGAAACACTGAAGCCCGTGCCGGAAGCCTTCACCTGCGAGATGGTCGCATTCACGCCGCCCGTGTTCTGCACGGTCTCAGTTCGGCTTAGAGTCTGCCCAATTGTGACATTCGTAAACGTGAGGCTCGTCGGATTAGCGGCTAAAGTCGCGGCCGAGACCGAAGCACCACTCAGCGCGATGCTCAGCGACGGGTTCGAAGCGTTCGAGGTGACCGTAACACTTCCGCTCGCGCTGCCCGACGTGGTCGGCGCAAAGGTCACGCTGAATGAAGTGCTCTGGCCTGGAGTTAATGTAACCGGAGTGGTGATCCCCGAAGTGCTGAACCCGGTACCGGCAGCTTTCACCTGCGAGATCGTCACATTCTGTCCACCGGTATTCTGCACGGTCTCGGTTAGGCTCTGAGTCTGCCCAACCTGGACATTGGTGAACGTTAAGCTCGACGGACTCGCACTGAGCTTGCCCGGCGACACTCCGATTCCAGAGAGTGAGAAATCAATGGCAGAGGCTGATCCGCTTATGGTGAGTGCCAGGGTGCCGTTGTCGGCCCCGGCCGTGGTCGGAGCAAATACCACCGCAAATGTTGCGCTCTGATTCGGTGCCAACGTTAGCGGGAGGGTCAGTCCGGTCGTGCTGTAACCGGCTACCGAGAAAGAAGCTTGTGAAATCGTAAAACTCTGGCTGCTCCCGTTTGTGATGGTCTCGTTCTGACTCTGGCTGGTGCCGTCCGCGACGGTTCCGAAAACAAAGCTGGTCGGGCTCTCGGTAATGCCCCCACCACCACCTCCGGTCGAGACGCCGGTCGCGGTCAAAGCAATATTCAGCGGGGTGGTCGAGGCGTCGTTGGTAAAGGCGAGATTGCCGGTTACGTCACCGGCCGATTGGGGGCCGAAAACCACATTAAAGCTTACTCCCTGTCCAGCGGCTAACGTCATGGGCAGAACCAGCCCGTTGGTGCTGAAACCGGTGCCGCTCGCGGTCAGCTGCGAAACGGTGAGACTCGATCCGCCAGTATTGGCCAGGCTAACGGACTGAACTTGGGTCGTTCCCAGCAGCACGTTGCCAAAAGCCACGCTCGGCGGCGCAGCGGTCAACACGCCCGGGTCCTGCGTCTTGATGTCCGTTTTGCCGGAACTGAAACCCTGGCAGCCCACGAGTATGCCGAGGGCAAGCGTGACAAGCAGCGCATTCAAACGAGCGGGGAGGTGGCCCATATGAGTTGTGTTGTCGCCTATCTACGGCGACAGAGTTAGTCTGCCCGACAACTACGCCCGGCGATAGGTTCCGAAAGGCCATCCGCCGGCAGGTCTGAAGGCAGATTCGCACACTACTTTCGACCATGCCGGGACGTGCCCGCCAAACCCATGAATCTTGTACGCTTCTCACAAAAACCACCTGGCCCACCGAACCTGGCCCAGATGCCCTCCTGGAATCTAGCCTACTGGCAGTGGATCTTGCAAACTGTCTGGCATGAGACTCCCCCAGTCCCTCACCCGGCATCTCTCCGTCGTTTTCATCCAACTACCAATCATCGGCGCGCTCACGGTTTTCGCATTAGTACAAGCTAATGCCGCCACCGGCGCTCCACAGCTAAAGGCCACACCATCGATTCTGCAATTTGGCGTCGTCGACGTAGGTCAGACCGAGACCCTTATCGTCACGGTCACGAACGGCGGATCCACCAGTGTAACGTTGTCCAAAGTTTCCATGACGGAAGCGGCGTTCGCCGCGCCCAATCTTGCTCTGCCCCTGGTCGTGCCTGCGGGCCAGAGCGTTGACGTCAGCGTAAGCTTTACGCCCAAGACAACGGGATGGACTGGCGGAATGATCAAATTTTCGGGCGGTTCCTCCACCCCTACGCTGTCGATACAGACCAGTGCCAGCGGCGTAGATAGCCAGGCGGTAACGGCCTCACCGTCGACTCTGTCATTCGGCCAAGTTCCCGTTGGAGGCAGCTCAAGCCTACCTCTCGTTCTTACCAACGCACGGCACTGGGCGGTTACGATCACAGGGCTGCAGATGTCCGGCAGAGGATTCTCGATCAGCGGAGCGACGTTTCCCTTAAAACTTAGCGGACAACAGAGCGTGGCGCTGACCGTCGATTACACCCCACAATCGGCGGGCCTGATCGGCGGCAGTGTGTTTGTCGCCGGTCCTGGGGTGAACATACCCCTGACCGGTACGGGAACTACGACTGCCGTGGGCCAACTATCCATCTCTCCGGCGTCGCTGAACTACAACAGTGTGCCGGTAGGGACGACTGATACTTTGCCCATCACCGTGAGCGCTGCGGGAGGAAGTGTGACCATTTCTTCCGATGCCAGCAGCAGTTCCCAGTTTGCGTTGAGCGGGGCTTCGTTCCCCCTGACCATTGCGTCGGGAAGCAGCATGTCGTTCAATGTGGCCTTCACACCGCAGAGCAGCGGGACGATATCTGGCTCTCTCTCATTTACAAGTACGGCCTCGAACTCGCCCAAGGAATCTCTTACCGGCGTTGGCACCGCGACTCCATACAGTGTCAGTCTCTCCTGGAACTCGAGCTCGGGGGCGGCCGGCTATAACGTTTATCGCAGCACCAGTTCGAGCGGATCCTTCACCAGGATCAATCCCGCTATGGACAGCAACACGGCATACTCCGACAGTACGGTAGCGGCAAGCACTACCTACTACTATGCCGCCACTTCGGTAAGCCCGAGCGGAGTAGAGAGCGGCCTCTCCAGCCCGCTGAAGGTCGCCGTCCCGTAGAGCTTGAATGGGGCTGGTGACAGCTATCAGGAAACCCCGCCGCTTTCGAGCGGCAGCCTCATAGCTGCGTCCGGCCCCTTTCTTGACCCCCACGAAAAGCCTCCGAACGGCCTTCTTACCCCCTTCTTCCACTGCTTGCGAGAAACCCAGGACTTGAGCCCGATACTGGTTCCATAGCTCTGCCGCCGCTAAAGCCAGCTTAACCAACAACTTAGCGCGAACGGTCGCAGCGGTAAATCACTTCGGTAACCTTCGACGTCCACAAAGTAATCATTCTAAAAGCCTTAGTAGCACGGACGGGCCATTCCGGCCTGAACCCGTCTGCGGTAGTACTAGTACCAGTGGCCAGTACCGGGGCCCGACTAAGGTCATCTCAATGAATTGGTTTCGCTCACTTCTAAGGCCCAAGACGGCCATCCTGCTGCTGGTTCTTGGGTTGTGCCGCCCGGGAATGGCGCAACAAGTATCGCTGGCGCTGCTCCCACCCCGTTCGATGGAGCCACCTCCGGCCGCGGTAGTAATCAGGCCGACGCAAACCTCGGCTATGCCGGAAGCGCCCGGCGACCATCGATTTTGGGATCGCGGGAATACATTTCTCTTTGCCACTTCCGCGGCCTTCAGCGCCGCCGATTTCGTTGTGACTCGCGACAATCTGCGGGCCGGCGGGCGAGAACTGAATCCCGTCGTTGGCGTGTTTGGCCATAGTTCAGCCGGGTTAGCGATGAATTTTGCGGGAGAGACGATGGGAGTGATGGGGCTGAGCTACTTCTTCCATAAAACCGGGCATCACAAGATGGAGCGAGCGGTTTCCATGTTGAACATCGCCGGCTCGGCCAGCGCGGTAACGTTTGGCATGGCTAACCGATCGAGTCATTGAGATTCGTTCATTCAGCCATTAAGCATCACTTGGTCGACTTGACTGGGGAATTCCTGGGCTCGGTTTCACCACGGCGCAGGATCCAAATCAGCAGGAATATCGCAACCAATGCGATCAGAAGGAAAATGATTCCACCCTGCCGGTGGAATCTACCGGTCAGGAAACTGGGATCAACTTTCGTTGCCAGCACTCCAAGGGAAAATATCCGCAGCCCGTTTTTGAGCACGGAAAGCGGGATGGCGATCGCCACAACAACCGCCTTTCGCCACAAAGAGACTAGTAACAGGTGCGTTACAAACATAGTGGTGACCAGCAGCATCATGCTCGAACGGATACTGCTGCACTCGGGAGCCACTTCGAGAGTCAATCCGGGGATGTACACCATCGTCCCGGTTTGCTCCACTGGAATGCCGAAGACGGCGAAAAACAAGTGAGCCGATGCGACGGAACCCTGCTGCAGCAAGCTCACTAGTGGGTCGAGGACGAACTGAGGAAGCGGAACCAGCCAGAGTAGGAAACAAAGTGGAAAGAGCGCACGCCGGAACGCTCGACTGCCGAAGCACAAAATGAATGCTCCGATCGACCATGCGACGAATGCCAGTATGTTCATGGAAAGTCGCACGTCGGCGGAAAGCCCGGTCGACGCGAGACCAGCCCTGGTAAGCAACGCGATGAGCAGTACCACAGAACCGGTGGTCGCGCTCGATCTAGACGGGCCTGCGGGCACTTTCCGGTCCATGAAGATCAAGGCTGAACTCATGGGTAGAATCAGGAGTGTGTGGGTGTAATGTTCGTCGTGCCAGGCCAACGCGAACAAAGAAGCAAGAGGCCCCCACCAAATGGCCACGGAAATTGCGCCAAGCGCTGAGAAGATCGCGAGCGGCGACGATTTGAAAATCGATTTCGGATTCGGTTGGGTAGCCAAGAGTTGGGTAGTCAAAATGTGTCCCGATCACGGTAACACGCTTGCCGTGCGCGATCCCATTGGTTTCCGAGCATGCGGACGTTCGGGACAAACCCGCGGTAACATGAGATAGGAAGGCCGTTTCACACTCGACTGAGCGCGGATTGGAGAAAGCAAGATGCGGGATTGCCGTAAGTTTTATATCGATGGAAAGTGGGTGAATCCGGCCGAAGGCCGGGACTGGGAGGTCACCAACCCGGCGACCGAAGAGCCCATCGCAACCATCTCTCTGGGGAATGCGGCGGACGTCGATAAGGCTGTGGCGCGGCCAAGAAGGCATTTGAGTCCTTCTCGCAGACCACAGTGGCCGAGCGCCTGGCGCTGTTGCAGCGAATCATCGAGATCTACAAGGCGAAATCTGAAGAGATGGCGCAGACCATTTCGCAGGAGATGGGATGCCCGATCTGTCGCTGGCACGAGCAGCGCAGGCCGCGGCCGGTTTGGGACATCTAGCTCGAAATCGTGAAAGTGCTCGAACATTTTGAATTCGAGGAAATCAAAGGCTCGACACTGATGCGAAAAGAGCCGATCGGAGTCTGCGGCCTGATCACGCCGTGGAACTGGCCGATGAATCAGATCGCCGCCAAAGTCGCCCCCGCGCTCGCAGCCGGCTGCACGGTGGTGCTGAAGCCGAGCGAGATGGCGCCGCTGTCGGCATATCTGTTTGCGCAGATTCTCGATGAGGCGGGCGTTCCGCCCGGCGTGTTCAATCTGGTGAATGGCGATGGGCCGACGGTCGGCGCCGCGATTGCCGCTCATCCTGATATTGCCATGGTCTCATTCACCGGATCGACGCGAGCCGGCGTGGCCGTGGCTCAGGCGGCGGCTCCGACGGTGAAGCGGGTCACGCAGGAGCTTGGTGGCAAATCGGCCCACATCATTTTGGACGACGCCGATCTCGACACCGCCGTCAAAGAAGGCGCGCAGGCCTGCTTTCGCAACACCGGCCAGTCCTGCAACGCGCCCACGCGCATGCTCGTTCCTCGCTCCAAGATGACGCAAGCGATGGCGACGGCGAAGAAAACCGCCGAAGCCACGAAGGTCGGCGATCCGCTTTTAGACGGCACGAATATTGGTCCGCTCTCGAGCAAGGCCCAGTTCGACAAAGTGCAGCGCCTGATTCATGTGGGCATCGCAGAAGGCGCGCGGCTGATTGCGGGAGGTCCGGATCGTCCCGAAGGAATGAGCAAGGGCTACTTCCTGAAACCGACCGTATTCGCCGATGTTCGCAACGACATGACGATCGCGCGCGAAGAGATTTTCGGCCCCGTGCTCTGCATGATCCCCTACGACGACGAAGACGACGCAGTGCGAATCGCCAATGACACGCTCTATGGTCTTTCCGGATTTGTGAGTTCTGGCGACATTGAACGCGCTCGCCGCGTGGCCAAGCGCATTCGCTCGGGCAATGTGCATATCAACAATGCCAGGGTCGACTTCGGAGGGTGCTTCGGCGGTTACAAACAATCAGGTAACGGGCGGGAGTGGGGCGAGGCAGGGCTCGGAGGAATTTCTCGAGTTGAAAGCTATTTTCGGCTATACACCCCGCGCGAAATAACGCTGCGAATATGGCCCGCACGTGTTATTGACGGCCAAAATTCGGGAACGTAGGATCATGACGCGGAGGCGTAAATGGCGCTTGGGGCGGGCTGGTCCAAGACCTGGACCTATTTCGAAGAAGAGTGGCAGGAGGGCAACGTGGGCATCATGGGTCCGCGGACTCACGCCGCGTGGCTTTGTTCCGTCGTATTCGACGGCGCCCGCTATTTTGAGGGCGTGACGCCCGATCTTGAGCTCCACTGTGCGCGGGTCAATGATTCGGCCAGAAAGCTTTTCCTCAAGCCAGCGGTCACAACCGAAGAGTGGGTGCGGCTGGCGCGCGAAGGAATTGTGCGCTTCGATAAAGATGCCGCACTCTACATTCGGCCGATGTACTGGGGAGAACAAGAAGGACGCTGGGTGCAGAATCACGATCCCGAGTCGACGCGGTGGTGCCTTTGCGTCTACGAAGCGCCGATGCGGCCGCCCAAAGGCTTCTCGCTCACGCTGTCTCCGTTTCGACGGCCAACGCTGGAGACCATGCCGGTCGATGCCAAAGCGGGATGTCTTTATCCCAATAACTCCCGCGCCCTTTTTGAGGCACATTCGCGGGGCTTCGACAACGCTATCGTTCTGGATATGGTGGGAAACGTCGCCGAGCTCGCCACTTCTAACGTGTTCATGGCGAAGGATGGCGTGGTGTTCACGCCGATTGCGAATGGAACTTTTCTGGCCGGCATTACGCGGTACAGGGTCATCGGATTATTGAGGGAAGCGGGCGTTGCCGTAATCGAAAAAACTCTCACGTATCAAGACTTCGAAGCAGCGGACGAGATTTTCTCAACGGGAAATTACTCCAAAGTAGTTCCGGTGACGAAGATTGGCGACCGCGCACTTCCATTTGGCCCGCTCTACACTAAGGCTCGCGAACTCTATTGGGCGTTCGCGCATTCCTGACGCGCATTCCTAACGGACGAAACTTTGCTGAATCTCGAATCTCATACTCCGTGTGTCACAACTGTCGAGGTCCTGACTGAGATTTGGCAGCGCGTGTTGCGACGGACCAACATCAGCCCCGAAGATGAGTTTCGCGATCTTGGCGGCAATGATCGGCTCGTCGACCAGCTCTTTGCCGAGATCGCTCGAGTTTTCAACCGCCAATTGCCGAGCGCTACAATCTGTCATGCGACCACGATCGCAGCCTTGGCAGCCCTGCTAGAACTGCCTACCCTTCCGACCTTTCCGCCGATTGTGAAGCTGAAAGCTGGCGCCGGGAAGACACCGGTTTTCATTGCTCACGGCCTGGATGGCCGCGCGAGATTCTCTGAACTCGCCAGCAACATTCACACCGAACACGCAATCTATGGATTTCAAGCCAAAGGCGTCGACGGATTGGAGAAACCGTTCGAGCGTATCGAGGAGATGGCGGCGTACTATCTCGAGGCGCTCGACAGATTCCAACCCGTGGGGCCATACCTTCTCATCGGTTACTCGTTCGGTGGGCTAATCACACTGGAAATGGCGCAGCGGCTCGCCGAGGCTGGAAAACAGGTCGCGCTCCTCGTGCTGATCGATGCTTACCCGCACCCACGCTACCTGACGCCAGGCCCGCGTCTACGGCTCATGGCTCGCCGAGTGTGGCGCCACATCTCTCAAATGGCGCGCCGGCCCGCCCGTGCTGGAATTGCCTACTTGATGAAAGGGCTTAAGCATCGAATGAACATGGCTGGAGTTGGCAACCACGAAGAGGTTCCTCGAGAAGCGTCTCGTCTATCGTATGCCCACACGGCTTTGCGCGTGCGTGATAGTGCCTACCGGGCCTATGGCAGCTATCGGCCCCGGTTCTATCGAAGGAAGGTAAGCTTTGTGAGAGCCTCGTCGGGATCGTATTTTCCTGATGATCCGACGGCAATCTGGGGCAAGCTGGCGGAGGAATTTGTAGTAGAAACCGTGCCTGGAGATCATCTGGACATGGTCACAGCGGGGTTCCAACCGCTCGCGGCCGTACTGACTGACTATATTCGTCGTGCGCGGCAACAAGAATGAAGCCGGCCATCACGTAAAATACACTCGCCCGGGCGCTAAGTCTTTCAGTTCATCCTAATGTGCAGCGTGAATCACAAGCCGACGTACTCGACGAAGGAGATCCTCCTTCCGATCTGGGAGCGCGCGCTGCAGCGGACGTCGATCGATATAACGGACAATTTCTTCGATCTCGGTGGCACTCCATCGTCTGCTACGGAAGTGTTTGCTGAGATCGCAGATTCGTTCGGCCATCATTTTCCTGCGGTGATGATCTGCGCCGCGCCGACGATCGAAACACTGGCTGAATTGCTGGACCAGCCCGCGCCGCAGCGCATCCCGCCGCTGTTGCTGCTCAAAGCTGGGTCCAAGAATTCACCCCTCTTCATCACGCATGGCCTGGGTGGCGATGTGCTCGGCCTGACCGATCTGGTGGGAAAGATAGAATCCCATCGCCCGATTTACGGAATGCAGGTCCGCGGAATCGACGGCATCGATGAACCTCTCACCTCGATCGACGAGAGGGCGCAGTATTATCTGGATGCGATTCAGCAAGTGCAGCCGCACGGACCGTACTTTCTCATCGGCTATTCCCTCGGCGGCCTAGTGACGCTGGAAATGGCTCAGCGCCTGTCTGCCCGCGGGGAAACAATTGCATTGCTGACCATGTTGGATAGTTATCCTGACAAGAGATATTTATCGACGGTGCAGAGCGCACTTTTGACTGTTCGCCAAACCAAACGCCGCGTCGAGAACAGGATCTCACGGGCTCTGAGCAGAAAGCGATTGCCGAGCCCCGATATGCCCGACAAAATTCAAAAATACCTGCAGAGCCGGTCGATAGCCGACCTGGCGCAGAGAATGAAAGATGCAGATTGGGCGGCGTCGCGAGGATATCGTCCGCAGTTCTACCGGGGGGGTGTCAAGTTCGTCAGAGCCGAGATTCTCAGCTATTTTCCGGGAGATCCGACCGCGGTGTGGGCACACCTGGTGCAGGAGTTCGCGCTTGAAACGACACCCGGAAATCACGTGGGCATGCTCACGACGCATTGCAAAGATCTGGGTGCGCTATTATCACATCACCTGCGCGAGGCGGACCGTGCAACGCTGCTGCCAAAGTAAAGCGCTAGCTGCCTGAGTAACTCATGAACACCTTCCCGATCTTGTTGGGCACGCTGTGCGTTTACGCTATTGCCTACCGTTACTACAGCGCGTTCATCGCGGCGAAGGCATTAGCGCTGGACGATCGTCGGACGACTCCCGGACACACTCACGCCGACAACCACAACTACGTGGCATCGCCACGCTGGGTGCTCTTCGGACATCACTTCGCGGCCATCGCCGGAGCGGGACCGCTGGTGGGCCCGACTCTGGCCGCACAGTTCGGATTCGCGCCGGGCTTCCTCTGGCTGCTGGTTGGCGCGGTGTTGGCCGGGTGCGTGCAGGACTTCACTGTACTGGTGGCTTCGGTGCGTCATCGCGGCCGCTCGCTCGCAGATATTGCCCGCACCGAAATCAGTCCTTTTGCCGGCTTTGTGGCCATGATCGCCGTGCTCTTCATTCTCATCGTGTCGTTGGCCGGCCTCGGCATCGTAGTGGTAAACGCGCTCTCCAATAGCCCGTGGGGAGTTTTCACGATTGGCATGACCATCCCTATCGCCATCGTGATGGGGCTATGGATGTTCAAGAGCCAGCCTGGAAAAATTGTCGTGAACGGCCCTAGCGTCTTTGGCGTCGTTTTTTTAATAGGCTGCGTAGTTGCTGGACATTGGGTGGCTCAGACCAGATTTGCAGGGGCGTTGACCTTCACGCCTCATGAGATTACCGTCCTCATTGCCGCGTACGGTCTGGTCGCTTCGGTCCTTCCAGTGTGGCTGCTGCTGGCTCCGCGGGATTACCTGTCGACTTACGTCAAGTTAGGCACGATTGCCGTGCTCGTCGTCGGCGTCTTCGTGGTTCGTCCAAACCTTCAGTTCCCGAACTTCACGCAGTTCGTTCATGGTAGCGGCCCGATCATCAAAGGAAGTCTCTTCCCGTTTCTTTTCGTGACCATTGCCTGCGGTGCGATCTCGGGATTTCATTCGCTGGTCTCCTCTGGCACCACCCCCAAGATGCTCGACAAAGAAACTGATGCGCGCTTCATTGGATATGGAGCCATGCTCTGTGAATCGCTGGTCGGTGTGCTCGCGCTCATTGCGGCCTGCTCGTTGTATCCGGGCGACTACTTTGCCATCAATACGACGCCCCAGGTTTTCAGCCATCTCGGCCTGAGCACCGTCAATCTGGATATGTTCTCCCGCGAAGTCGGAGAGAATCTGGCGGGGAGGACGGGCGGCGCGGTCTCGCTGGCGGTCGGCATGGCACAGATTTTTCGCGGCATGCCGGGCATGGATCGTCTGATGGGGTACTGGTATCACTACGCCATCATGTTTGAAGCCCTGTTTATTCTGACTACGGTGGACGCGGGAACCCGCGTGGCTCGCTACGTTCTGCAGGAGCTCATGAGCAAACTGCATAAGCCCTTCGGCAATAGTGCCTGGCTCCCCGGAAATCTGATCACCAGCTTTTTCGTCGTTCTGGGTTGGGGCTACCTGATCTACACAGGAAATATTTCCACCATATGGCCAATGTTCGGAACGGGCAACCAGTTGCTGGCAACCATCGCGCTGGCGGTAACGACTACGTTCCTCATCAACATGGGTAAACAGAAATATGCCTGGATCACTGCTGTTCCAATGTGCTTCGTTGGCGCCACTACTCTGACAGCGGGAGTGCTATCGATCAAGAACATCTTCTGGCCTTTGACGCGCCAGCCCGGTCAAGTATTTACAGGCTATCTGGACTTGATCTTGATGATCATTTTTATCCTGGGCGTAGTCCTCGTCATATTCAGCGCGGTGCGACGCTGGATCGCGGTGCTGAACGGCGCTCCCGCACCAGTCGAAGCTTTCGGCCCTCCGCTTACCACCAGTGGAGAAGTGAAGATGGGCTGCTGCTAGAGGTCAAAAGGCTAACGCTCAGCAGCTGTCCCTTCTTACTTCTTGGAAGACTCGTCCTGAAGGCGCACGTGTCGGCTAGTCATCGGAACTTCGCGTCCGGCGATGAATACATGCTTCACATCGCTTTTCACATCCAAAGCTCGCCGTTCGTGTTGGCGCGATTAACGAAGCTCAACGTTGCGGTGGATTCACCTCGGCGGCGTAGCTCGCTCCGCTAATTTTGATTGTCAAAAAAGCTGGCCTTGAATTGCTGGTGGCGGTGAAGCGCCTGGTCCAACAGGGTCTTGAATTCAGGTTCATCTCGAAGGTCTTGCAGCAGAGGATCACGCACAAAGCACGGGTAACAAAAAAATCCTCCTCCAATGCTATGACGCAGCATGTGCAACGCGGAAACCTTGTCTCCCAACACGGCGTAAGCTTGCGCCACCTTGTAAATGCCCTCGGCATCGCTCACGCCACGTTCTTCGATCTTGCCTTCGGTTTGCTGCAGGAGCTTCAGACCGCGGTCATTCTCGTGCTTGATCGAATAGCTGAGCGCCTCTCCCACATTTGCAGGCAGCAGAAACGGATCCCTTTCGAACGCGCGATCAAAATCCCTGGCAGCCTGCTCGCGCTTGTTCACGTAGTACTCCCCAAAACCGCGGTAGAAGGTAATGTACACCGAATCATTCGGAGGTAGGCTCTGTAGAAACTTTTCATAATCGCCGAGATAGAGATAGACGTTCATGGCAGAGCTGTTGATCTTGACCTGCGGGTTGCTCTGTCGCGCTTTCTCGCACTCGGCCAGAGATTCCTTCAACATCCCGCCAAAGCGGTAGGCGTATCCGAGTTCCCAGTGCGCTTCGGCATTATTCGGACTGTCTTTTAGAACCGATCGCAGCAAGGGCACCGCCTGCTCCACTCTGCCGGTATCGGTCAAGAGGTTGGCCTCGTAAATCCGCGGCTCGACCAGTGCGGGATTCAGAGCAATCGCCTTTTCGTAAGCCGCCTGCGCTTTGACGTAGTCTTCTCGTCCTCCAAACTGGAGCGACGCATTGGTCGTATACGCTCTGCCGAGATGCGCCCACGCGGGAGCGTAGTTGGGCTCAAGCGCCGTGGCCTTCTCTAAAATTTCAATCGCCGGCGCGAACTGATTCAGCGAATAAAGGTCAATTCCTCGTAAGTAATACTCGTATGCAGTAGTGTTGATCGGTTTTTCGGGCTTAAGACTCGCAGCCTCCGCGGGAGAGAGGTTTAACTCCAGCCCTGCGATGATCTGCTGCGCTACTCGATCCTGCACCGTCAGCAGTTTGTCGTACTTCAGATCGATCGCCTGGTCCCACAGAATCTTGTCCAGTTTCACGTCGATGAATTGCGTGGTAATTCTCAGGTCATCGCCATCCTTCACGAAGCTGCCGGTGAGCAGCGTGTCCACATCGAGTTCCGCCGCGACTTTTTTGGGATCGATGACCTGGTTGCGATACTTATCGATGGACGAGGAGGGTCGGACCGTAAGAGCGCTGACATAGCCAAGCTTGGTGATCACCGCATCCGCCAGCGAGAATCCAAGAAAGTCGGCCTCGGAATCCTGCTTGAGATTGCGGAACGGGAGAATTGCAAGCGTGCGTGGACGCACGGATGCTGCCGGCTTACCGGACTTCCTGATCGCCAGATAGCCAATCAGAACAACCGCAACGAACAACACAGCGAGTGAAGCGAACCACTTCCTGGAAGTCGGCGCCGATGCGACTGGCTGAGGCGGCGCAGGAGTGCCGCGGCCCGGCGTTTTAATGCCCAACGCTGTCTTCGCAGCTTCAGGTCCTGACGATCGCTGCAGATGCGCCTGAAACTCCGCCTCCTTTTTGAAGTCCTGGAGATCCGAGAGAAAGTCGGTTGCCGTCTGGTACCGGCCCTCTTTGTCTTTGCGAAGCGCTTTGCAGATAATCTGATCGAATTCAGGCCCCGCCTCTGGAGCAGATTCGACCAGTGGCGGAGGTTCGCCTTTCAGGATTTCTGCAATCACGTCGCTCGCAGTCTCACCTTCGAACGCCGGGCGTCCGGAGACCATTTCATAAATCACCGAACCCAGGCTGAAAATATCGCTGCGCGCGTCCACCGCAAGTCCGCGTGCTTGTTCGGGAGACATGTACCGCACCGTACCGCGAATCATCCCCGGCTCGCTGGTCGAGCGTTCCAGGGCCATCGCCCTGCGGCGAATCGTCTCGCCGACCTGCTTCTCGCTCAACTTGGCAATTCCGAAATCGAGCACTTTCACGATTCCGTCGTTGCGTACGATTACGTTGTCGGGCTTCACGTCGCGATGCACAATTCCACACGCATGCGCCGCCGAGAGCGCGCTGGCAATCTGAATGGCGATGTCAATCGTAGTGCTCAACTGAAGTCGGCCTTCCGCCATCTTCTGGCGCAGGGTTGCGCCCTCGATAAACTCGGAAGCAATAAAACGCAATCCGCTAGATTGCCCGAATTCGTAGATCGTAAGAATATTGGGGTGGTTCAGCGCGGAAACCGCATGCGCTTCGTGCTCGAAGCGACGCAAGTCACGCTCATCGCTGGTCAAATCGGTTAACAGCATTTTGATCGCGACTTTGCGACGAAGTCGCATATCCTCGGCGAGGTAAACCTCGCCCATGCCGCCCTTCCCCAGCAGAGAAATAATTTCGTAATGCGCCAATCGAGTGCCGGGGGCAATCGTTCCGCGAGGCGTCTCTTCGACCATCCGCTGCGCCGCCGCGATGACCGGCTTCTGCAGAAAATCCATGGGTTTGTCGGCAGAATCGAGCAGGCCTTCTATTTCTTTGCGCAATTCCACGTCGCCGGCGCATTTTTTTTCGAGAAACTCCGGGCGCGCTTCGGGCTTCAGTTCGAGAGCGTCATAAAATAGAGCCTCGATCCGCCGCCATCGATTTGCCTGGGAAGCCATCAGCCAGCGATCCTTGCTATAGTGAACCTTGGAATAGCGAACCTTGGAAAATTCTTTGCGTACGTTGTTCGCGCAGATGGAGCCACGTTTTGTGCGCTCCTACGCCGTGCCCTGAGCAAGTTCGCGGTAGAGCCAGGCCTTCGCCAAAGTGAGTTCGCGATGGACTGTGGCAGGAGAGATTTTCAGCGCGGCGGCTGCCTCGTCATAAGTCAGCCCTCCAAAAAAGAGGAGTTCGATCAACTCACTCTTCCGCAGATCCTGAACTGCCAGTCGTTGCAGCGCTTCGTCCAGTTCCACAATCCCTTTGTCGCTCTGTGGCCCAACCAGCATCGCCTCATCCAGCGGAATCTTCTGGAACTCCCCACCGCGCTTCTGCCGGTTATTGCTCTTAGCGTGATCGACCAGTATGCGCCGCAACATGCGAGCCGAAACCGCGAAGAAATGCACCCGGTCTTGCCAGTCGACGTCGGAATCGACCAGGCGCACGTAAGCCTCATTCACCAGGGCCGTCGCTCGCAGAGTATGGTCGGGCCGTTCCGCGCGCAGACAATTTGAAGCCAGCTTGCGGAGCTGGTCATAGACGAACGGCATGAGCTCGTCCAGGGCCTGCTTATTGCCATTGCTCCATTGCCGCAGCAACTGCGTCACTGCCTGGCGATCCGGAGACGCATCCATAGTTGTCTCCCTTTACGACGCGGGGACTTGGCCGAAACCGGATGGGACGCGTAGCCGCGAACACGAATCGCCCTTCGCCGAACATCCAGCGCCTTTAACGTGCCAGCATTATACCCCACAAAATTATGGATGAATGATGAAGTCGATCATCCGTCACAGAACCGGAAAATGCCCATTGGTCGCCCCCCTCGCCCATGCTCCAAGATCCGCCCCTGATTTTTTTCTCCAGCCGATGAGGGAATCCGCTCTGGAATGTCGCCTTTATGAGTGGCGGAAGAAACAACCCGCGAAATCAAGCGCCATGTGCGCAACAAAAATGCAAGGAGTAACGAAAATGAAAACCGATCTCATCACCGTCAATGGCGCGGTTCACAGCCGTGCGAACGCGAGGAAGCTAACCTTGAAAAGCGCGTTCTGCCGCGCTGGAATGTTTCTGCTCGGCCTGACCGTAGCTTTCTCCACCGGCAGCGCGGCTGCACAGAGCTCGATCTTGAATTCGCTGGGAACTCCGCAAGTGCTGTCGACCGTGCCTTCCAACGGCGACGTCAATCCTTACGGCGTGGCCTTTGTGCCTGCCGGGTTTCCTGCTGGCGGCCTGCTCGCGCCCGGTGACATCCTGGTTTCCAACTACAACAACAACCAGAATCTTCAAGGCACAGGCACTACGATCGTAGATTTTCACGCCGGTCAGCAGACTCTGTTCTTTCAGGCTCCCACAGGCTACGGACTCAGCACGGGACTCGCCGTGTTGAAGGCTGGCTTCGTGCTCGTCGCCAACATGCCCACCAAAGACGGCACGTCGGCCACGGTACAGCCCGGATCGCTGATCGCGATTAATCCTCAGGGCCAGACCGTCTGGACCTTTGCGAACAAAGCGGAAATCAACGGCCCCTGGGACTTCACCGTCTATGACCAGGGCTCGAAGGTCACCGTGTTTGTCTCCGACGTTCTGCACGGCACGATCGAGCGTCTGGTTCTCGGTCTCAGCCACGGCGCAGTCTCGGTATTGAGCGCGACACAGATCTCATCGAGCTACATGCATCGCGGCGATCCGGCAGCTCTCGAAGTCGGCCCCACCGGCCTGGCTTACGACGCATCTCGCGACACGCTGTACGTGGCCTCTGCCGGCGACAACGCAGTCTACGCCATACCCGACGCTACCCAGGTCGGACAGAACGGTCTGAAAGGGTTCCGCATTTACAGCGACAACCTGCACTTGCACGGAGCGCTGGCTCTGACTCTCGCGCCTAACGGCAACCTGATCTGCAGCAGCAACGACGTAGTCAACGCTACGCCGGCACAACCCAGCGAACTGGTTGAGTTCACTCGCGGTGGCGCGTTCGTGGCCGAGTACTCGGTCGACCCGAATCAGGGCGGCTCGTTTGGCCTTGCCTTCGGCACCCTCAACGGCAAGACCACCTTCGCAGCGGTCGACGACAACACGTCCTCGCTGGAAGTCTGGACGGTGAACTAACAGAAGCAACAGAAAGAAGTACCGCACCTGCATCGTTGAAAAAGCCCGCCTGGATTTCGAAATCCAGGCGGGCTTTTCTTCAGTTCGACGATCAAGGCGCTGCGTCGGCCTCAGAATGAGAAGCGCAACGCAAACTGCATGAAGCGTGGCGTGGTCAGGGTTCCAAGGTATCTGCCGAATTGTGCAGCACCGTAGGAGAGCGAGGGTTGCGCGCCGCGTACGTCATAGCGCACCGAATTGGTAGCGTTGAACGCTTCCCACTTAAACTCCAAACGGCGCTGTTCACCGAGCGAGAATCCCTTGGCCACACCGGTATCGAGATCGAACATCCCTTGGCCAATAACGCTATTGCGAACCCCGGATTCGCCCGGCCATTCTGGACGGTAGGCCCCCAGCGCTGCGTTCGGATCTTTGAAGATGTCGGGGCCGCTGACGCCATCGACGACTACGTTCTTGGGGTTGGACGCAACCGGCGGCGGCCCGTTAGGCTCGGCATCGCCTTCGATGTTCCAATTGGTGGCCCACGTGAAACCGTTGTCGATGGTGATGGGGAAACCACTGGTCAAGCGGAAAATGCCGGAGACGTGCCAGCCGCCAACTAATTCGTTGAGCAGCGGGCTTGCACCCCCTACAAACCGCTGGCCTTTTCCGAAAGGAAGCTGGTAGACGATGTTCGCGTTGAATTGATTATAGGCGTTGAAATCGGAGAGCCCGCGCAACGCCAGCGGGTCCCACGAATTGATGACAATCCCGCCACCGTTCAAGTCGTTGCCCGTTCCGCCGGTTCCTTCATACGGACCGATTCGTGCGGCGGCCGAGGCCTCGTCGAACGATTTCGAAAACGTGTAGTTGAATTGCCCTTCCAGGTTCCCTCCCCAGCGGGCATTGTAGGTCACCTGCAGCGCGTTGTAGTCGGAAGTCCCGATGTTGCGCCATGCGTACAGCGAGCTGAACTGGTCGTGGTAGAGGGCGTACGGGCCGAACTTGCTGTTCGGAAGCGCGGCAGGGGCATTGTTAATGGTGTTGGGCAAATCCAGATATTTCAAAGTCAAGGTTTCGTTGTGCGGCGAGCAAGTCCAGATTTGATAGATATTTTGTGTGGCCGTTGGATTGGCAGGGAGTGTACCGCCAGTGTTGGCCGTGTTGCAATTTTGGCTGTTCGTCGTAAGTGCATTCTGGGTCGTTGTCCCGGCCCAGGCCGGAAAAAGATCCTCGAAAAACGGTACGGGCGCCACGCTGTTCACGTCCGTGCCAAGCCCCGTTACCGATTGCGGGTTGGGAACAGCAGCCAGCTTCGACAGCGCGGTAGCTGCCTGGAAATATCTGGTGTTGCTCGTCGTATCGTTCAAGTTCGTGGGCATGCCCATATCCACTTGCATCGGCAACCGCCGCCCGACACTGCCCACATAGGCAATTTGAAGCGAGGAGCGGGACGTAATCTGGCGCGCCAGCGAGAAATTGAACATGTGCGTATACGGCGTCTTCACCGTCTGGTCGAGCCCCCAGTTGATGGCGAAGGCAGTGTTGCTTGGAGTAGTCGGGAAACCGCCCGTCGGCGCGGGGCCGAACAAACACCCCGCGTCGTTTAAACTCGCGCACGGCGCAGGCAGACAGGATTGGCCGGAAGATCCCGGTGTAAGACAGGTAAAGCGGGGGGCGTTGGAGGCGGTCACCGAACCAGCGGAGTTTCCGAGGCGCGTGGAGAGGCCGAAAGAACCATTCTGGTCAAAGCTGTTTACGACAGCAACACCAAAGTGGTCGTACACAATGCTGTAGCCCCCACGAACTGTAAACTCGTCCTTTTTGCCAAGAATCTTCGAGACCCAGCCCTCGCCCGTATCGGGCGCCCAAGCCACCGCGATCCGAGGCGAGAAATCCTTGTGGTCCCAGTTCCAGAGGCCAGGCCCGTGATTCTTGGGCCCACCCAGCACGAAACTAATTTCCCCCGCGTTGTTGGCCGGCTGGCCAGCGGTAGCCAGCTGGGCGCTCTTGTTGAACCAGTCCGCGACGTTTTGATTGGTGCAGCCGCCGCTGCTCGCCTCGATGCAGGGTGCGACCTGATAGCCGTTGGTTTCGTACGGCGGAGCTTCCAGCACCCAGCGTAGACCATACGAGACGGTCAAACGGCGGTTGACTCGCCAGCTGTCCTGGCCGAAAAACTCGTAGTCATTGATGGCGTAACGGCGGTTGATCGCCTGGCCTTGGGGAAGGGCGCTACCATCGCGCGCATAATTATAAATTCCGTCTCCTTCGGCAAAAATACCCATTGCGATCCCGATCGCGTTGTCGTAGTTCGGACCGAAGTTGCTGTCCACCTTCGGAAAGCCATTTTGGCCCGGATCTAACGGACTGTTGTCGTTGGCGATGCCTCCGGTGTTGAGATAGACCACGTTGGTCTGAACGTCCGAGAACGAGTTCAGGTAGCTGATGTGGTTGTTGCGAATGAAAAATAGGTCGGTGCCGAACTGAAACGTGTGATTCCCCCGCGTCCAGCTCAAACTGTCGCTGATCTGGTTTACTGGGACAAAAGCAGTCGTGGGCCGAGTGAAGGGAACGAGGCTGTCGATCCCATTCATAAAAACCCCCGGATACACAGAGGTACCACCGTATTGCTGTCCCTGGCGGATGAAGCCCCAGTGAAAATCATTGATAAGCCTGGGGGTGAGGATCGAGGTGAGACCAATGGTTACCCCCTTGCTGTCATCGAGGAAGTTGTTAGCCGCGGGCTCCTCAGGAAACTGTTGCACTCCCGGTTCTTTGAAGTTCTGCGTCTGTCCGCGCGCAAACAGGGTTTCCGAGCCACTCGATGTGATGTGGTAATCGAAACGGGTAATGTAGGTGTTGAAGGTGCGGTCAACGCTTGGCGCGAAGCGAAACCCGAAAGTATTCGAACCATCCCCGGCGGTGAAATCATTGGCGAGAGGATACTGTTTAAGCAGGCTGTTGATCGCCTGATTGTCACCGATGCCCAAGGGGTCCATCTTCTGGATGTCGGCAGGCCCTAAAACCCAGTAGTTCTGCGGCGCCGTGTAGTTGTTTCGGTCTAAACCCGTTACAGTGTTCCCCGGACAATCGGTAGGGACCGAACATAAATACTGAAGAACCCCGGCGCGCAGTGTTGCGCTCGGCACGGTCCGTAGTGTGCTGCTGCCCTCGGCGTCGCGCCGTCCTTCGTAGTTGGCGAAGAAGAAAAGGCGGTTCTTCATGATGGGCCCGCCAGCCGTGGCGCCGAATACGTTGCGCAGGAGTTTCGGCGCCGTATTGGATTGTCCTTCGGTTAACTGGGAGTTCTTCAAGAATGGATCATTGGCGCTGAAAATGGTGTTGCGGTTGTACTCATAGGCGGAGCCGTGAAAGGTGTTGGTGCCGCCTTTAGTGACCAGCGAGACCTGACCACCGCTGGAGTAGCCAGAATCGGCATTGGAGTTGGCGGTGGTGACCCGGAATTCCTCGACCGAGTCGGGCGGCGCATTCAGGACACTGGTAAAAGCGTAACCATTGTTCTGGTCGTTGACCCCGATGCCGTCGAGCGTGACATTTGATTGATCGCTGCGCACACCGTTCACCGCGCCGCTGCGCGTGTCCGTCGCTTGATTCAGCTCGGCAGCTCCGCCCAAATACGCTACTCCAGGCTGCAGGCTCAGGAGATACGCCACGTTGCGGTCAGCAATGGGTAGCTCCGAGATCTGCGAGTTCTCGAGAACGTTGCCCAGCGAAGCGTCGGTTCGATTGATGAGCGGGGCTTCGCCCTCAACCTCTACGGAAGTCTTCACGCCCTCGACCTGAAGCTGAATTTTTACGGTGGAGGGTGTTTTCACAAGTAGCGTGACGTTAGATGCCACGTAGTGCGCAAAGCCGCCTGCCGCCGCTTCCAGCTGATAGCTGCCCGGAGGCACATCCAGAAACTGGTAGAGCCCGGACCCATTGCTTGAGGCAGTTCGCTTCAAGCCCGTTGCGGGCTCAGTCAACGTAATTGTCGCGCCGGCAACCGCTGCGCCAGACGGGTCAGTGACGCTGCCATTCAGCGAACTGGTGGATTGCGCCGTCGCTAACGCGGCCAGGATCGCCAACAACGCGAACAGCCAAATGGCGTGCCTTGCGCCGTGTTCACATCGGACGCCCAACTCATGCCACAGCTCGTGCTTGTTGCCGTTCACTTGCTGATGGATTCGTGTCATCGATAGAGCCTCCGAGGAAGAAGGCAACGCCGGACGCAATCACGTGGAGAGCAAACACGTGTGTTCGACTCGCGCCCGCCGGTGCCTTTCATTTCCTGTGTTGTTCTTGAGTCGGATCCCGCACGTCCCGTCCAAGTGCCGCGGATTATAACTTAAAGTCGTGCCCAGGTTCATGCAGAAAAATGCGGCCGCGGAACGGTTTTTCTTCTCAGATGCACGAAGGACGGGAGGCAAAGCGAGCCTTCGTGCCCAGAATTACGCAAATGCGGCTTGAAATATTTTGAATGAACCAGCGGAGATCCCTTATCCAGCTCAGTTGCATACTTCTCGTGTAGGCTTCCTCGTAATTCTTTAAACTATTTAGCTTGCAGGAGCAGAACCGATGGTCACGATTACTCGACGGTCTTTCCTGGCAATGGCGACTGCAATGGGTGCCACGGCGGCATGGGGAGATTCGTTCGGAACGAAGTCCCGCGTCGCGTGGCGTGAGCGCCGCGACGTCTTCCCTGAGGGAGTTGCTTCTGGAGACCCCGACAGCCATAGCGTAATTTTGTGGACGCGCCGGAAACCGTCAGCCGAAAGCCATGATTCCGAAACTTACGATCTGAAGCTGAACGTTGAGGTCGCTGAAGATGAAATGTTCACACGCGTTGTGGCGACGGCTGCTGCGCCAGTTTCCGCCGCCTCTGACTGGACCTGCCGCGTTCTGGTCGGTGGATTGAAACCCAGTCGCGTTTATTGGTACCGCTTCACCGACCCCGAAGGCTCGGGCAGTCGTGTGGGCAGGACCATCACCGCGCCCGACATCGACGACCCGCGGCCCGTACGTTTTGTTTTTGTTAGTTGCCAGAATGCGAACGATGGAGCGCAGAACGCCTACCGCAGGATGATTTTCGAGGACCAGCAGGCTCCTGAATCAGAGCGGATCGGCTTCGTGTTGCACCTCGGCGACTTCATTTACGAAATTGTCTGGTATCCGGAGGATCGTCCTCAGGGCATGTACGACCGTCGCGTGCGAGACATCGTCCGCTATCCTCACGGCGAGAAAATTCGCGACTTTCATATCCCGACTACCGTCGATGATTATCGCGCCGTTTATCGCGCATACCTCGGCGATCCCGACCTTCAGGATGCGCGCGCCCGCTGGCCCTTCGTCAACATGTGGGACAACCATGAGTTCAGTTGGCTGGGCTGGCAGTCCCTGCAAAGGTTCGGAGGAAAAAACCTGCCGGCGCAAACCCGTAAAGTGGCAGCCAACCAGGCATTTTTCGAATACCAGCCAGCGCGAATCTCGAAACCGAGCGGTCCAACCTTGGATCGTTTCGACCCGCCGCAAGTCGTCGATGCCCCGGTGACGCGTTTTGACCAGCACGGCCTCGGGCAGGAACCGAACAATTTGGCCGCCATTGGCAGCCTCACGGGCTACCGCGCTTTGCGATGGGGGCGAAACGTGGAACTGATCGTCACCGACCAGCGCAGCTATCGTTCCGAAGAACCCACGGATCAGGCTGAGGCAGGGCCGCTCTCGAGCGATGATTTTCCCGAATTCATTGCAGAAGATGCCATGGAGATTCTGGATGCTGGGCGTACTTACAATGGAGGCCGGCCGCCGGAGTCGATTCGTTTCGGAAAAGTCGAAATCGCAAATTTCTGCAAAGACCGTCCTGCTCAGACTATTCTTGGCGCCGAACAGAAGACCTGGTTCCTGGAGCGTTTGCGCAATTCAAAAGCGACTTGGAAAATTTGGGGCAACACGACTGCGACGCTGGACATGCGTGCCGATCTGCAAAATTTACCGCAAGGAACCGGGAAGCCGTGGCCGGTCAGCGGCTACGCCACTTCTCCGCTCGGCGATCACGGCACCGCCTACGTTGAGCGTGGAGAGATCTATGATTTCGTGCAGGCCAACCGAATTACCGGGTTCGCCACGATTGCCGGAGACAGGCACAGTTTTTGGGCGGGACTGGCGGCGAAGACTCTGCCTCCGAAACCTTTTGTACCAGTTGGCATCGCTTTTGTGACAGGTTCGATCTCCGCTCCCGGAGTGGTCGAAGCGCTGGAGCACGCTTTGCCAAAAGACCATCCTCTGCGATCGCTCTATGTTGGACAAGGGCCTGCCGATCGCACCCCGCAGCCAACCCTGAACCTGCTCGTGAGGCACGGGGTGCGGTCCTGTCTCGAGTACGCTCAGAGCGGTGACATCGCGAAAGCTCGAGCGCTGTCGAATCCTGATTTGTCGCCGCACGTTTCCTTCGTCGACATGGGAGGCCACGGCTACTCTGTGGTTCTGGTGACGAGCGCATTCCTCGAGACTGAATTCGTCTGCATCCCTCGACCCGTCGAACGCAGTGACCGGCCGGACGGAGGACCTCTCAGCTACCGCGTCCGGTGTCGAGCCAGCCTCTGGAAAAATGGCGAAGCCCCAAAACTCGAAATACGGATTCTCGAAGGTGATCCGAAATTCTCGGTGTAATCATCCTCGCGGCTGTAACTGGTAATCCGGCCCTAGCGCGATATAAGAAATTGCACTTCGTTTTCAATCTCCGAGATCGCGATCGGAGCAAGGTTTTCTTCGCGCAACTTCTGATTGAGCTGCGCCAAGTTCGTTTGCTTGAAGTTGGACCACTGCGCGATGCCTTCTTTGACGGATTGGCTCGACTCCTTGTAGACCGCAATCGCCTGCGAAGGGACGGCACGATCCCCGCTTTCGACGACGCGCAGCGCTGACGCGAGTTCGCTGGAGCCGCTTTGAAGACCACCCCCGGGCCGTTGCTGGCTGACTTCTTTATTCACAAGAATCTTTGCCAGCTCCGATTGAGCATCGATCACAGCCGACTTAAGCGTGGGATTTTTTTCGGCAAGCTTCTGCTCAATTTCACCAAGCTCCTTCTGCACGGCGTCGATCTCGGCCAGAACGCGGCGAGCTTCCTGGGTTTCGGCAAAGATCTGTTGGCCGAGCTGCTGCTGTTGTTGAAGGACGTCGGGAGTCGCGGGCGAGCGCGGATCCATGATGATTTTTAAGCTCTGTTCCTGCGTCCGTCCGTCAACCGTGAGGCGAACCTGATAAGTCCCACGTACAACTTTGGGACCGCTGAGATTGCCGGATTCGAATGCTTCATCCGCCCCAGGTCCGCCCGAACCCCAAGTGAGATTCCAGACAAAGCGGTGCATTCCGGATGTTGTCTGGAGAAATTCTGGCTTGGGAAACCATCGCTCCGCGATCGGAAGCGGCGGATGCTTCTCGGCGTGTTTGTCTTCGTTTTGATCTTCCGATGAGAATTTGCGAGCGAGTTTCTTTTGTGCATCGAAAATCTCCAGCGTAACCCTGCTGGCTCCGGACTTGAGGTAGTAATCGACGATGGCCCCGGCCGGCGGGTTTTCGGCGGTCGGTTCCTCTGGCGGAAGCGGCGTTCCTGAAAAGGAGTCGTTATCCATCCGAATTGCGGTCGCGGGCTCGTAGAGCCAGAATGCATCCGCCTTTGCGGCTTTCGCAGCCTGACGCAGCGGCGTGATGTCGTCGAGAATCCAGAAGGAGCGCCCGTGGGTTGCGATAACGAGGTCGTCTCCGTGGATGTACAAATCGCGAACCGACGTGACCGGCAGGTTGAGCTGTAACGGTTGCCAGTGGTCGCCATCGTCGAACGATACGTAAACGCCAGCTTCGGTTCCAGCGAAAAGCAGTCCCTTGCTCTCAGGATCTCCATCCTGGCGAATGCCGCGCAGGAAAGCGTCCGCCGCGATGCCATTCGTAATCAGTTGCCAGGTGGCGCCATAGTCGCGAGTTCGATAGAGATAAGGCGCGCGATCCTCGAGACGGCTGCGCTCAACCGCTGCATAGGCAACGGAAGGATCAAAATGCGACGCTTCGATGAACGAGATCTTGCTCCACGCGCTCAGGCCTGGAGGCGTTATGTCCTTCCAATTCCTCCCACCGTCGCGCGTGACATGAATTAATCCCGTGTCGCTTCCCGCCCACACCAGATTGCGGTCCAGAGGCGATGGCGCAATTGTGAACACCACGCCATACCCACGCTGTTTCGCATTTTCGATGGTAGGCGGTCCTTGCGGTTTGACATCTCCTGTGGCTTGCGTCGATCCGGTGAGATCTGGGCTGATCGTTTCCCAGTGCAGGCCGCCATCGACGGTTTTCATCACATACTGCGTCCCGAGATAAAGAGCGGTTGGATTGGCGCGAGAGAAAAGCAGAACCGGAGTCCAAGGATCCCGATACTTTCGCTGACTAATCTCCGTACCAAATGAGAGTGCGGGCCACGGAGTAACGTCCTGGCTGAGTCCGGTCTTCCGGTTGAAGCGGTCAACGCTGCCATAAGTTCCGCTCAGATAGATAATGTTCGGATCCTTGGGATCGGGAGCCATGTAGCCGCTCTCGCTTCCTCCCGCAGGAAACCAATCGCGGGGCATAATCTGCCCATGGTCAGTGCGGCTTAGAACCGCTGCGCTGCCGCTATCTTGCTGGGCCCCGTACACCACGTAAGGGAATTGGTTGTCGGTGATCACGTGGTAAAGCTGCGCTGTAGGCTGGTTGTACCAACTGCTCCAAGTCCGGCCGCGATTGACACTGACTGTCGCGCCCTGATCCGTTCCAAGAACCATGTTGGAGGAATTCTTGGGGTCGATCCAGATTTGATGGTAATCATCGCCGCCCGGCGCGCCGCGCACGATTGAAATCGTTTTCCCTCCGTCTTCCGATCGATACAGAGCGACGTTCGGCATATAGATGACATCCGGATCATGCGGATCGATGGTGATGCCGCTGAAATACCAGGCGCGACTGGTGAGGCGCGAGTCCGAATTTTCCAAAACCCAGGTTGTGCCCCCGTCATCGGAACGGTACAGACCAGGTTTCTTGGCCTGGATCAGTGCATACACACGCTTGCCGTCTGGAGCCACGTCAACCCCAATGCGCCCCCACTCGCCGTCGGGCAATCCGTTTCCGTTGAGGCGGGACCACGTCTTTCCGGCATCCTGCGAGCGATAAAGACCACCACCGGGTCCATCGATGGGAGCATAGGTGCTCCAAGGTGGACGATGGCTGTTCCAGGCGCCGGCAAACAAAATCTGCGGATTACCAGAGCAGATGGCCAAATCTGAAATACCCACGTCGCGTCCCGTGTCGAGGACCTTGCTCCAATGCCCGCCTCCGTCGACAGACTTGTAGACGCCGCGCTCTTCGTTTGGGCCGTAAGCGTGACCGAGAGCTCCGACATAAACCACGTCAGCATTCTGCGAATCAACCGCGATTCGGCTGATCTGACGAGTATCGTCCAGACCGAGATGCGTCCATGTAGAGCCGCCATCAGAAGATTTGTAGACGCCGTTGCCGGAAGATAGATCCGAACGAATGTCGGACTCACCCGTTCCGGCATAGATGACCTTGGAGTCGGACGGCGTCACAGCGAGCGCCCCGATGGAACCGATCGGCTGACCATCAAAAATCGGGATCCAGACCATTCCGGCATCAGTGGTTTTCCAGATGCCGCCGTTCACGCCGCCAAAATAAAAAGTAGTAGCGTCGCCCGGCACGCCAGCCACGGCGACCACCCGGCCGCCACGGAATGGGCCAATCAGGCGCCATTTGAGTCCATCGAACAGTGCGGGAGAAACCGATTGGGCAGCCGCGGAGGTCCCCAACACTAACAGGAGAAACATTGGGAATGTCCGCAAGTAAGAATGCGACGTTAGCTTGAGCAAGTTTGGCATCCTTCGTTCGATCAGTTAGCAACTCTCGAGCATTATGGTAACTGAAGGCCGCCAACGGAGAATCGACCGCTTGGCGGAACTCCTGAGAGCCAACCCACGTATCTATCTCTGAGCCGGGGAGTTTTCGGCTTTGGAAGACCCCACGAGCGCAAAACGCAAGGGCATCGCCCGGAACCTCGAAGCTCTGGATGCTCTCTGACAGGATTTTTTGTGTCGAATTGTCGTTTTTTTTGTAAACAACTGCGCATCCAAACGTCTAAATAGTAGATCGTGAGTCAACGATGCGAACCGTCTTGGACATCTTCGCGCAAATCTTCCGCAATCTGTGGGCGCACAAGCTGCGCTCGTTTCTAACCATGTTCGGAATCGCCTGGGGGGTGGGATCGTTACTGCTCCTGGTAGGGGTTGGCGAAGGCTTCCGCTCGGGCAACAAGCGGGAGCTTGCTGAGTTCGGCAAAGACATCATGTTTCTGTTTCCGGGCCGCGCGCCTGCGGTATCGGGCAATATGAGTTCCGCGCGTTCCTATCTGCTCACCTATCAGGACTACCTCGATATCCGGCAAGCCGCCGTACATTCGCAATGCCTGCCCGGTTATTTCCCGCGGCGATCTGCACGAGGTCAGCGAATTCGCCACTGGCAGCGGAGAAATTATGGGCACCGAGCCGCAGCTGAACGAGATCAGCTTCCTTCCCATCAAGGACGGCCGCTGGCTTAACGACCTCGACGGACTGCAGCGGCGCAATGTGATCGTGCTGGGGAACGAATTGCTCAAAGTGCTGTTTCCCGGCCGCCCGGCAGTGGGGGCATTCGTCCTGCTCAATGGCGTTCGTTTTGAAGTGGTGGGCACCATGCCGCATCTGGGGCGTGGCGACAATATGTGGCTTAACATGCGCGGCTACATTCCCTTTCAGGTGATGGCCGCGAATTTCCCTATCAAGGGCGAAAACCACCAGAACTCGATTTCGTTCATTGAGTATCAGCCGCGGGTGACCGCCGACCATGTGCTGGCGCAGAAGGAAGTCCACCAAATCGTGGGACGCAATCACCAGTTCGATGCCAATGATCAAAACGCCTTCGACGAGTGGGATTCGATCCAGGAATCGAAAATGGTGGGAACTATTTTCGATGTGATGAACATGTTTCTGGGAGCGGTGGGCATGGTAACGCTGGCCCTCGGCGCAATCGGAGTGATCAACATTATGCTGGTTGCAGTCAGCGAACGCACCCACGAGATCGGATTGCGCAAGGCGCTGGGCGCCACCAACCGCAACATCCTGTTTCATTTCTTTCTCGAAGGACTGCTGCTCACGCTGGGCAGCGGCCTGCTGGGCATGGGTTTCGCGGGCGGACTGATGGCGCTCATGGGCGGAGTCCAAGGTCCGCAAGGATTTGATCCGCCAAAATTGGTGCCCATGTCGGCCATGCTGGCCATTGGCAGTCTGACGCTGGCGGGAGTGATCGCAGGCCTCTATCCCGCGCGCAGCGCGGCCATGCTGCAACCGGTAGAAGCGCTGCGGCAGGAGTAATTTAGAACTGAGGAAATATGTTCCGTGATCTGCTCCAGGAAGCTTATGCGGCCATGCGTCACAACCGCCGCCGCACCGCACTCACCATGCTGGGCATGGCCTGGGGCATCGCCACGGTCGTCATGCTGCTCGCCTATGGCGATGGTTTCGGCCGGGCCTGCGCCAATATCTTCGCCAATTTCGGAACCAAGCTCGTCATCGTTGTGCCCGGCAAAACTTCCATGCAGGCCGGCGGACAGAAATCAGGTGTGCAAATCCGTTTCACGCAAGATGATGTCGACGCGCTCTCGACCAACCTCCCGCAAATCACCCACATCACTCCCAGCGTCGACAAGCAAGCCAACGTGCAATATGACAACCGGGATTTCACCTTTACCGTCACTGGCAACGATCCCAACGTGTATGCGATTCGCTCGCTGAAACTCGACCAGGGCCGGTTCTACAACATGGAAGATCAGGTGCAACGCGCGCGGGTCGCGGTGATCGGTTCGGAAGCTAAGGAGAAATTATTCTCCGGGCGCAATGCGCTGGGCGACCACATCCGGGTCGACGGCCTCAGCTTCGAAGTTGTCGGTATTCTGAGCGCCAAAATGCAGGAGGGCAACGACGACATTAACCGCGTGGTCTACGTCCCGTTCACCACCATGGGCGATCTGAAGGACACGCACTACCTCGACACCATCTGGTTCAACTTCGAGACTCCGGAATTTGAGCGCATCGAGCCGGCGGTTCGCACCATCCTGTCGACGCAGCATAAATTCAGCCAGAGCGACCGCGAGGCCGTTCGAGTATTCAACCTGATGACGCAGCTTCATCAGTTCGAAATCATTACCCTGGGGTTAAAGATCCTGATGGGCTTCATCGGTACCCTGACCCTCGGAATCGGCGGCGTCGGGCTGATGAATATCATGCTGGTTTCGGTCACGCAGCGCACCCGCGAGATTGGCGTGCAGAAAGCCCTCGGCGCACCCAGGTATTACATCCTGATGCAGTTCCTCGCCGAAGCCCTGACCATTACCTTCATGGGCGGCATCTTTGGCGTGATCCTGGCTTATGTGGTCGCGCTCTCGGTAGGCAGGCTTACCTTATACAGCGCGTTCGCGAAAAACGGCGAAGCCGGCGACATCCGCCTGCTGATTGCCCCGGGAACTCTCATCGCATCGACTCTGATTCTCGGAGCAGTGGGGCTGATCAGCGGCATGATCCCGGCCTTCCGCGCCTCGCGCCTGAATCCGATCGAAGCCCTACGGCACGAATAGGCGACTTGGTGACGCCCCATTCCGGCGATTGACTCCGAGCAGAACCTTAACCACGTTTTGTGCCATATGCCATGCCGGCATTCATGGGACTTGAAAAAACGGAGGCTGCACAGCCTGTCACTGGGTGAACTTGAGGTATCCGCTCAGCAGGTGCCAATCATCATGGTTCTGCTTCCATGAGAGAATCCGCGCATCTCGCCACCAGTAAGGTCCCGAAGGATTGCTCAAAAGATCCTGCTGCAGGGGATTCGGCTTCAGCAGTCGGCCGAGGGTGCTCAGCGACTGGATGCCTACCTCACGGTGGCACATGACGCACGCCTTGACGACCGGGTGGTACGCAGACAGCGGGGTATAGTGACTTGGCGGGCCTTCGTCTGGACCGGCGCCACCAAAGAGCGCAAAGTCCCTTTCATCTGGTCGAGCTGCTTTCAGTCCGCCCGCCCGGCTGGCAAAAAGTAGTGGACGGCTGAGCCGGATCGCGTAGAAGTCCTGCCCGCTGGCTGTGACCATCTGGTCGATACCCACGGTTGGAGCGCTGCTAGGGGTGACCGAGCGATACACGCGTATCTGCACACTTTCCGTGATGGGTGAAGCTATGAGCTTGCCCTGGTTGTCGAAGAGCGTCATCTGGCGGAGCAGCACGACCTGAGTCCCAGCTGGAAGTTGGGGCAGGTTGGGGTTCGGCGCTTCACTCTGCACGGGAGAGAAGTGCGGGCTGGAAAACGGGGGAGAGTTCCACAGAGCGTTCAGATAATCGAAGGTGGCTTTACGTCCCGCCGGAAGCCGCAAGAATACGAGAAAGCTGGAGCGCCCCGAGAAAAATAAATCATGTTGTTCGGCCACGGGCAGAGCCTTCCCTTGGCCTTCCAGTTCGACCCAGGGACCGTGAGCATCAAACAAGTCGGGCGGAAGAAATGCGCGCTCAGTGTGATCGGGATCGTACTCCTTTGCGAACTCACCTGAGGCGACCGCCTGCGTATAGTTGTCGGGGAGGGACGCGAGCTGTTCGGTCGTCAGCGCCAACCGCCCAAGGACCTCTGCCAACCGGGCCTGCAATTCTCGTTTTTCCTTTTCATAGCCGGGCGACACCGCCACCGACCAATCGAAGACCGCCCACAAATCCCGCTGGAGCAGGGCTCGCTTGACAGGATCACGAATCAGGCTCTCCCCGTGGGTTTGCAGAAACTCGTCCAGAATGCGCATCGCTTTCTCGTGCGAAGGCTGCGCCAAAAGATGCGTCGTGTGACGCCAGAATGGAGGATCTAACGCGTCGGGGAGCAGTTCAGTGCCAGGGAGATCATCACGCACGTAGAATGCGGAATGGAGCCGGTTCCAAATGTGGTTGGGATCAGGATCATAAATGGCGACTGCTGACGCCGAGCCTTCCGGAGAAGGTCGAAAGTCTCCCCTGCCGGATAGTGTTGCCGTGAGAACGACGAAAAGCATCCCTGTGACAGAAAACTGCATGCTCACCTTTGGAGGGAGAAGAATGGCGCAAAAGATTTAGAGATAAAGATAAAGAATGGCGTACGAAGGCAGGAATCGCGCAGCTCCTGCCAGGCTGAATTCAGTTAGGGCGTGACCTTGAAGGCCGTCCCATGGCCGTGTGCGCCGCTCTGCTTCGTCGTGCCGTATAGGTTTCCTTGCGCGTCAGAAACTAAGTTGCTGAATGAATACTGGCCGTCGCTGCCTCCGGTAAACAGGTATAGCGGGTTGTATGTCCATTTGCCGGCAGACTCGGTGAGCTCATAAACGGTGCCTGAGTTGTCAGCGCCGTCACAATGTGTCGTGGCGTACAGCTTCCCAGATTTCATAAGAACATTTCGGAAGCTCCCTGAAATGTTCCAACCGTACAGGCCATAGAGCACGCTGAAGGTCCAACTACCTTTCGATGGACTCAACTTGAAAACAGTGCCGCCTCCATTCGAACCTCCGGCGCCGCCCTCGGTCGCGGCCCCATAAAGACTACCGCTTGAAAGTATGAGTCCGGCATACGGAACTCCTCCGTCGCTTTGCAGCTCGAAATGGTGGAGAATCTTTTCCGTCCATTTGGGTGTTGACGGCGACACTTCGAAAACCGTGCCGTATCCGTAAGTGCCTCCTGCGGAAGTCGTGCCGTAGAGGTTGCCGGCCGGATCAAGAGTGACCCCTGCGACCGGAATCGCTCCGTCACTGCCTGTGCCAAAGCTGTACAACACCTGTTCCGTCCACGGGTCGCCAGCCACAGAAGGGATCGCCAGTTTGAAGACGGTTCCATTTCCGCTCGGTCCGCCCGCCGTCGTCGTGCCGTAAAGATTTCCCGCCTTGTCGATCGCCAAACTCGCCACGGGCTTCGATCCGTTTGTTTTACCGCCGGTAAAGCTGTACAGCACCGTCTCCACGCCTTTCAAATTAAGCATGAACACAGTCCCGTCATTGGAAGCTCCGCCTGAGGTGGTGGTGCCATAAAAATTACCGGCCTTATAAACCAAGCTTCCTTCGGGACTTGCACCATCGCTCCCACCGGCAAATTCGTGAAGAACTGTCTCCTCGCCGGCCGTACTCAACTTGAAGACGACCCCGTGTCCGGAACTCCCGCCCGTGCTGGCGGTTCCGTACAGGTTTCCCCCAACCATTAGGAAGCCAGAAAGAGGATCTGCCCCATCGCTACCGCCAGTGAAGTTATGAATGACGCTGAAGGTCTGGGCCTTTGCCTGAGGAACTGCGTTTGCTAGGAAGCCAAGTGCAAATGCGAGCGTCCAGCCGAGCGTGTGTTTGGCGGATGTCAAATAGGGCCTCATCATAAATACCTCGTCCTTCTTGGAAATCGCGATCTTGGGCTCTACTAAGACTAGTGGCGGAGTCGTACTGAAGTTTTCGAAGTCTCCCATGCAGTACAGGCTTTGTCAAGATGCCCGAGATGCACATCTGGACGATCGAGCCAAGAAGCACAATACCCTGCGGAACGAGGCCCGACGGTTACTTCGGCCTCGTTCACATGATTACAGGAAGACTTTTCAGGCCTCTCAATCCAAAGGTCGAGGCCCATTCTGGTCGCGGGCCGGTGAGCTTCATCTTTGGAAAGCGCTGTGCCAGACTGCGGAGCGCAATCTGTCCTTCTAAGCGCGCAAGTTGGGCCCCGATACAGAAATGCAGGCCTGCGCTGAAGGCGAGGTGTTGGTTGTTCAACCTTTTCAGATTTAACCGATCCGGCTCATCAAATTGTTTAGGATCCCGATTCGCTGCACCGAGCATGCACAGGACCGTCCATCCCTTCCGAATCGGCTGGCCGCAAACCTCGATATCTTCCTTGAGCACGCGAGCCGTGAATTGTACGGGGCTCTCATAGCGCAGAATTTCTTCCACTGCGGAACGGATGATCTCCGGTTTCTCTCGCAACTCAGCCGTTTGCTCAGGGTTCTGCAAGAGTGTGTACATTCCGTTGCCAATCAGGTTTCGAGTGGTCTCGTGCCCGGCGAAAAGCAGCGCGATGCACTGCGCGTAGAGTTCCTCTTCGGTCAGAACTTCCCCTTCTTCCTCAATGTCGATCAGTAGGCTAATCAGGTCGTTTCCTTTGTTCCGCCTCCGTTCCGCCACTGTCTTGCGGAAGAATTCGGTTAACGCGATCAGCGCATCCTGCGCCGCTTGCGCTTCTTCTACCGTGCGATTGGGATTGCCTCGAAACGCCGCGATGGCCCGCGACCATTCCACGAATTCGTCGTGCATCGCCTGCGGCACACCAAGCAGTTCTGAAATGATGCGCACCGGCATTGGATTTGCGAACTCGCGCATGAGTTCGACTTCGGAGCCTGGCTGCAACTCACTCAGCATTCGATCAACCACGGCTTCCGCTTGTGGACGCAAGCCCTCCACAGCGGCGGCTGAAAACCCCTTATTCAGAAGTTTGCGCAGCCGCGTGTGCTCGGGCGGATCCATGAAGATCAGCCACAGTGCGAACATTCGCGCGAGCTCCTTGAAGTCACTTTGGCGGCTGATGGGCAGAGGCAATAACATCTGCTGCGCCCGCTTTGCGGAGAGCCTTGGGTCTTTGGCGATCGAGGCGCACTCGGCGTGACTGAAAATCGCCCACACCGCCCACTTGTTGCCTGCTTCCACGTAATGCAACGGCCCTTCCTCGTGCAGGCGGGCATAGGTGGGGTAAGGATCCTGCAGAATTTCGCCGCTGAAAATAGACCTCTTGACCGGAGTACCTACGTTAGACACCTTCACCTGCTTCGCAAGATCGGAATTTTGGTCAACCAGAGTCGGGGAGGCCGTCGACTCTGATTTTAACATTCTCCGCTTTCCTGCTAACCCGAAATACGGCCCGCCCAGGCGTCAACCCCAGCCATGGGCTTCACTGAATCAGGACCCGACTGGCAGGCGCTGCCAGGTCAATTCGATGGCTTGAATTTTTCCGTTGACCATGGTCGGCGGGGTAATCAATACGATTTGATCACCCTCGAATTTGATATTACGGACCAGGTCTTTCCCAACATAATTCTGAATCGATGAGATCTCGATGTAGTGGGTTACCTTGTCACCGCTGAGCGTGTACCGGCCCGCATATGCCAAAAACGTATTAAACGCCTCGGCCTGTTCTTCCGTCCGACCGGCGATGGAGAGCGGCTTTCGCTCACCATAGCTGATCAGAGAGGTGACTCGGCCATCCTCCGCATACGTGAGAAAACCTGCTGGATTGGGGCCGTAAGGAGTGGCGTTTCGCTCCCCCTTCGGGGTTGTGCTCGCGGCGGACACGAGTTTCCACGTGCCCACAAGTGTGGCGTTTGTACTCACGAATACTCCTATTCAAACGTTAGTAGACGTCGAGATCACATGATACCCCGCGCCTTCAACACAAATTTGCAAAGAACAATAGAGAGAGCGGAGAAGCATACTTGACACTCCCCCACCCGCTCACTGAAGGTATTTGAGCAGACGAGTGCTTGAGAGAGAGGCTTCCCAGGGCCACACCGCGGTTCCGTCACGAGGGGGCCTGATTCGAGAAAACGATGGCAGCACGACTGGCAGGGAAAGTTGGGCTGGTGACCGGCGGGACGTCAGGGATTGGCCGTGAGACGGCCGTGCTTTTCGCGAGTGCGGGCGCCAAAGTGGTGATCGCGGGGCGCCGGGAGAAGGAAGGCGAAGAAACCATCGAACTAGTCCGCGCTGCGGGCAGCGACGGTCTGTTCGTCAAAACCGATGTATCGAAAGCCTCAGAAGTTGAGGCGCTCGTTAGGCGGACCGTGGAGAAGTTTGGCCGCCTCGACGTCGCCTTCAACAACGCTGGAATTGAAGGCGTTTGGGTGCCGATCGCCAGACAATCAGAAGAGGACTGGGATCGCACCATTGACATTAATCTCAAGGGCGTCTGGCTGTGCCTGAAGTATGAAATTCGGCAAATGCTCATGCAAGGCGGTGGCGGCGCCATTGTAAACATGGCGTCGGTTACCGGACTGATTGGTTCTGCTGGCGCAGCAGCGTACAGTGCGAGCAAACACGGAGTGATCGGGCTTACGAAGTCGGCCGCGCTGGAAACCGCTCAGAGTGGAATTCGCGTCAACGCTGTGTGCCCCGGAGTGGTTGAAACGCCTATGGGCGATCGTCTTTTCAGCGCCCCACAGGTCCATAAATTTGTTATGGGTTGTCATCCCATCGGGCGTTTCGGAAAACCGACGGAAATCGCCGAAGCCGTGCTATGGATGTGCTCAGACAGCGCGTCGTTCATGACGGGCCAGTCTCTGATTCTTGACGGTGGCTTTCTTGCGGGGCCGACTTCTCCGAAATAGCTTCCGAAATAGTTAAGACCGTCGACCGGTCTCGGCCAACTACTGCTTCGAACTCGCACCGCCCCGGCAAAAGGGATACGAACTCGCGGAGGCTGGTTTAACGCTTTGCGTGCCGGGTGGAATTGGAGCCAGCGTTTCGTTCGACGAAACGCTGATACTCTTCTTCGCATTGATTGCCGCCACCACGTAGTAGTACGTCGTGTTGTCTAGCACGAGATCGTCCACGCAGCCGGTTCCGACTACTGGGGTCAGGTTCACCTGTTCGCAATTCTTGCACGTTGGGTTTTGCTTTGCCGCATTCTGCGTCTGGCTCCGGTACAGACAATACCCGACGGCCTGGCCATCGGGTCCGGGCCCAGGAGCACTCGCATTCCAGGTGAGCACAACCTTATGGTGACCTGTCTGCGCCGTGGACTGCAGCATCGGAAGGCCTGCTGGCGGGCACGGAGGAAGAATCGGGCTGCTCACGGCCGGAGTCGGCCTGGCCGAGCTGCTCATTTTCTCTGGCGGCCTCTCAGACGGCAAAGCCTCCCCCGAAGGGGGAACGAGAAACCGAAGGGCGATGATTGCCACGAAAAACGTCCCGACGCTCATTAGGAGTACGCCCAAAACAATTCGCGAATGCAACCTCATTCCAAGAGGCCTCCCAGCGTGAGTCGACCCAACTGGCGTGTAGCATTGGTGGCAGACACCGGGAAGAGTCAGGCCAATCAACCGTCAGCAACAGGGTACACGAGCCTGGAAGGCTCAGATGTTTCTAAGGCTGAGTCCGAGAGAGCACCTGGGGATGAGACATCGATTCCCCGCTGAGCGCGAGTACGGCATACGCAGTCGCAGCATCGCTCATAAAGTGCCCGGTATTTGAAGATGGGTCACGGCGCTTGGTCAGCGACACAGATGGCCAGGACCCGTTTGCCTTGTCTTGATGAGTTGCCAACCATGACCAACCGCGCTTCAGTCGGGGATCTTCCAGTCCAACCCCAGACTGCTGCAAGACGTAGGTCATCAAGCCGGTGGCATAGCCGTCGCTTTTTCTCGACTGAGCCGTTCCATCGGACCGTAACCACTCTCGAACCAGTGAATGCAGATGGCGGTCTTTCGGCCAGGCAAGTGCCGAGAGCCCCCATCCGCCGTCCGACTGCTGAGCATCCGAAATCTCTTTGACGATGGCCCGTTGCCGTTCCAGCGCGACCAGCCCCGGCAGTTTTGCCGAAGCCAATAGCAGAACCGCACGATTCATCGTCGACTCTGAGTCGAATTCGCGATTGAGATAATCGCTCAACAGGCCGAGGTTCTGTTGAATCTCAGGTGCCGATCGATAGTTCTCTGGAGCACTCCCGACGGCGAGCGCGGCTAAGGCAGCGCCATAATATTGCGAGTCGCTCGCCTCGAACGGCTCCATTCCGAACTGAAGCCACGACCACGTGCCCTTGCCACTGCCTTCCGCAAGTTGCGTCGCCCACATATTGCCGAAGGCGAACCGGGTAACTTCACTGAGGCGGCCATTTTGCGCGTCGAAGTTTGAAAGGATCAGTGCGTTCAGCACCGCCTCGGTCCCACGAGATTCGGCAGCTTTGCCACCCTGGTATTCCTTGTCGCTGTAGTACGGGTCGGTGACGTTCCAGAGTTGTACGCGCTTGGTCACATTGTCCAATAGCTTGCGCTCCACAACGGAAGGATCTTTTTCAGCCAACGCACTTCGAAGCATGGGTCGCGACATGATGTACGGCACGGCAGTGTGGCACGAAACGCAGAAAGTATCGTGATCGCGCGCCGCGCCCGGCCACTCCATCCACGTAGTCTCGCGTTGGTCCAGATAAGCGGCCGCAGCCTTCGGATCCCAGGACTCTGATTCTTTGGATTGAGTAGCTTTCGCGTGCGAACAGGCAGTCGCCGCTCCTGTAGCCAGGAACAGTGCGACGATCTGCATTTGTGTCATGCTAAACTTCACGTGCTGCTCCCCCGCTGGCAAATCAAAGTCCGAGCCGTCGTTCAGAAGAAAACAAGCAGAACACACCAATGACAAGGATAGCGCGGTAGACCGATGAATGGGGCCGAAAACCTGATTCGCGCGCTGCTCGCCAGTGGCGTAGACACCTGCTTCGCGAACCCCGGCACTTCCGAAATTCATCTGGTGGCCGCGCTTGACCGGATCACGGAAGTGCGTTGCGTCCTGGGTCTTTTCGAAGGAGTCGTCACCGGGGCGGCAGACGGTTATGCGCGGATGGCTGAGAAACCGGCGTCGACCCTGGTCCATCTGGGACCGGGCTTTGCCAATGGTCTCGCGAATCTCCACAATGCCAGCCGAGCCCAGGTGCCGATCGTCAATGTCATTGGCCAGCATGCCACCTACCACCTGCCGCACGACACACCGCTGACTTCCGACATCGAGGCGATCGCGCAGCCATATTCCAAGTGGCTACGGACGTCTCGATCGTCGGCCGAAGTGGGCCATGACGCCGCCCAGGCAGTCGCTACTGCCCGCACCGCTCCGGGCCAGATTGCCACTCTGATCGTGCCAGCGGATGTCGCGTGGAGCGAGGCCGGATCAGCCGCTCCACTGCCGCAGGCTGTGCCAAGCGCGCCCGTTCCCGCCGCTGACGCGGTCGAGCAAGCGGCATCCATGCTCCGTTCCGGCGTGCGCACTGCCATCCTGATGACCGGAAATGCTCTGTACGGCAAAGGACTATCAGTCGCGGGGCGCATTGCCCAAACTACCGGTGCTAGGCTGCTAGCCCCATATCCGCTGACGCGACTGGAACGCGGAGCCGGCTTGCCGGCCGTGGACCGCGTGGCTTACGTTCTCGAGCAGGGAGTTGAGCAATTCAAGGAATTTCGTCAGATCATTCTGGTAGGCGCTCGAGCTCCTGTTGCGTATTTCGCTTACCCGGGAAAAGATGTTGCGTTTACCTCGCCGGAATGCAGGATCGACACGCTGGCAAGTCCAGGCGAAGATTATGTTGGCGCACTCGAAGCCGTTGAGGCAGCGTTGTCGTTGCCGAAAACGCAGTTGGTTGGCGAGCCGGCCGCACGGCCCGAACTGCCAGACGGCAAAATCACACTACCGGGTCTTGCCGACGTTGTGGGAGCGGTCCTGCCCGAGAACGCCATCGTGGTCGACGAATCCATGACTTCAGGCAGAGGCCTGATGGCTGCCACCAAGGGCGCCCCGCCGCACGACTGGCTGGGAAACACCGGAGGCTCGATCGGAATCGCGATGCCGCTAGCCGTGGGCGCGGCGGTGGCCAGCCCAGACAGGCGAGTCCTGTGCCTGACCGCCGATGGCAGTGGCATGTACACACTTCAGGCGTTATGGACAATGGCGCGCGAGGGCCTCGCGGTCACGACCGTGGTTTTCGCGAACCGCGACTATGCGGTCCTCAAACGTGAGTTTTCTTATCTGGGAATAGGCAACCCGGGGACCCGGGCGCTAGGTATGTTTGAGATCGGCCGTCCCGATCTCGACTGGGTGCATCTGGCGAAGGGCATGGGAGTGCCCGCCACCCGCGTCACTTCACTGGCAGATCTGGCGAAGGCACTGCGGCAAGGCTTTGAGAGCCAGGGTCCGACGCTGATCGAGGTTCCGCTGTGAGTTTGGCGGTTCTGACCTGGTTACGGTGCGGTAGCTCAGCAGCGATCCTCTTCAATTCAGCCTTCACGACTTTCCCCAGAGGAGTTACCGGAAGTTCCGGAAGCACGACAATTTGAGAGGGCCGCTTATAAGCCGCAAGATTGCGCGCGGCATACTGGGCTAGCTCTGAGATCGTCAGCGTGGATTCTGGAAATGGTTGCACAAAAGCGATGACCTCTTCGTCTCCGTCAATCGACCTGCCGACAACCGCTGACTTCGAGACTCCAGGATGGCCATTGAGTACCCCCTCAACGTCGGCTGGGTAGACGTTGAACCCAAATCTGATGATCAGCTCTTTTTCGCGCCCGACAATGAAAAGGTCCTCGCCCTCGAAACGGGCAAGATCCTGTGCATTGAACCAACCCTCTGCGTCAAGTACGGCCGCCGTTTCCTGCGGGGCACGATAATAGCCCTTCATCACGTTGGGCCCGCGCACCCACAACTCGCCCACCTCGCCAGCGGGCACCGGCTTCCGGCCGGGCCCGACCAATTTGACTTCAACCCCGGGAAACACGGGGCCGACCGAGGTATCTTTGCGGGGCGGCGATTCAATCCTTACCTGGGCAACATTGGGGGAACATTCTGTGATTCCATACCCATGATGCAGCGGAATTCCGAACAGACTCTCCACTTCCGATTTAACGGCAGGGGGTAGCGGCGCCCCTGAGCACGAAATGATGCGGAGCGCGGGAAGGTTCAGCGACTCCATTTTTCTTATCTTGGCGTAATGCAGGAACTGGGAAAACATTGAAGGCACGCCGAGCATGATCGTAATTCGGTCTTTATCTAAGGCTACCCTGGCCGCCATCGGATCGAACCGAGGAGCAAGATACAGGGCAGCTCCGCTCAAGAGAGTCCCTAGAAGTACCACAGAGAGCCCAACAATGTGAGAGAGCGGCAAAACGCCATACACGTGGTCGTCGGCTCCCAAGGACCGTATCTTTGCCGACCCCGAGGCCGTGAACAACAGGTTCCTGTTGGTTAACATGACACCTTTGGGAAGACCTGTGGTTCCGGACGTATAAATCAAGACAGCCACCCGGCTACCGATATCGGGTTCAACGGGCTCGGGTTGCACTTGCTCGTTCAGCGGGCCGATGCCAACCGTTCCGAGACCGTTGAACTCTTGTATCAGAGCACCGTGGTGATTCGCGTGTTCAGTAGCATGAAGGGACACACTGGTCGTGTAGATGACGCGACGCGCTCCGCAGTGATCGCGGACTGCGTCGATCTCGCGCGCGGATAGGTGTGCGTTCACCGGTACAGACCAGGCATCTAAATTGTTGGCGGCGAGCAACACGGCCGCAAATGCGCGACAGTTTTCGCCAACAATCATGATCCGGTCACCGGCTCGCACTCCTGCATCGCGAAGCCAATTCTCAGTTTCGGAGACCGCGCTGGCGAACTGCCCGTAAGTCCACGCACCCCCGGATTCCACAAGAGCCGGGCGGTCCGGTGAAAGCTCGACCCAAAGCTTCAAAACTTCGCCGATACGCAGCGGATTTGACAAGCTCGAAGATGCTTGCTCTTTCGTCATATGGAGTGTGCTTTTGGAATGCAGAATCGTGCGAATATCATCCGCCCACCTACGAAGCGGCAGACGGTTTTCGCTGTGCGTGACCGTAGAAAGCCGCCATCGGCGCTAATGCGGGCTTATCTGCTTTAAGCGAGACGAGATACTGTATCCAATTTCGATAGACGCAGTCAGCCGAGGAGTGCCAGGAGTTCTGCAGCCCTCCTACAACCACAGTGTCCGGAAAAGAGGCAACCACGTCTTCGCGCCGGTCGGCCATTGCCATCTCGCGAAAACCGTTCAGTAGCTGCGATGCCGATTCGTCGAAGTATCCCGCGGGCATTGTCGGATACGTTTCTCGCTCTCCGCGAAGAAATCTCTTGATGTCCCTGCGGTATTCTTTCAAAAGCGTTTGAGCACCGTATTCCGGATGCCCCTGAAAATGTACGAACAGACTGTTTTTTTTCTTTTTCACGAACAGATCGACTCCGGCTTCGGCTGACTCCGTGAGAACCGTGTAGCCGCAGGAGGCCAGCTCACCCGCACGCACTTCGTTCCAGCGCGAATGCGGGAAGCGGATACGGGCTGCAATGCGATGGGTCAGTGGATGTTCGCAGTTCTTCGTCGAATCAAAAACGCCGAACTGTTTGTCCGGCAGCCGGTAGCGTTGAATGCCGTCCCCGTGAAGAACGCTGGCATGCGCTGCCAGGCACGACAACACCGTCGAAGATGTGTTCTCTTTCGCCCAATCAAAGACCTCACCCAGCAAGGCCCAGTACGGCTCATCCTGTAAGTTGGGCCGACGCGGCTCGGTACCGGTGACAATGACGCCATCGAACCGGCTGTTCCAGAGATCGGCGAAATCGAAGTAGAAGCTGTTCAGATGATGCTGTCCGCGGTCGGTTCGAGGAATTCCGGTCAGCGAGTACAGCTTGATGATCACAGGAACATCGCCGGACGCGATATCTAGAAGCTCGAAAAATTGCATTTCCGTGTCTTCCAGTGCAGCATCCGGCATGTTATTGATCAGCGCAAGGCTGAGGCAGTCGCCGCGACGGACGCGGCTATCGACCGAAACTTTCGGGCGCAGCGTTTCCTTCTCCGCCCAACGACTCGGAACTCGTCCGCCTTCGATGATTAGCGGCATACCGCACCTCGTACGCCGAAGTTTTCCGTTTCGAGGAACTTCATTCGGCTGCCTTGTCCAACGCCTGACCCAGGTCGTCGAGAATGTCGTCGATATGCTCGATACCGACGCTGAGTCGAATCATTTCTGGAGTGACGCCAACCTGCTCCTGCTCCTCAGGGGTTAGCTGCCGGTGCGTGGTCGATGCGGGATGACACGACAGCGACTTTGCATCGCCCATATTGACCATTCGTTTGAACAGCCGGAACGCATTGAAGCATTTCCGGCCGCCTTCGTAGCCGCCCTTCACGCCGAAAGTCAGCAGCGAGCAAAAGTTGTTGCCCAAATACCGATGCGCCATCGGATAGAGCGGATTTTCAGGGAATCCTACGTAATTGACCCACTTGACCATCGGATGATCGCGCAGGAACTCCGCAACTTTGCGCGCATTCTCCACGTGGCGCTCCACGCGAAGAGCCAGGGTCTGAATTCCCTGCAGGAACAAAAAGCCGTTGAACGGAGACAAAGTGGCGCCGGTATTGCGCTGGCAGACGGTGCGGCAACGGGCGACAAAGGCGGATTCCCCGAAATGATCGACATAGACGACGCCGTGGTAAGCGATCTCCGGCCGATTGAACATGTAGAACTTGTCCGGATATTGTCGCCACGGAAACTTGCCGCCATCGACAATCATGCCGCCGATGCTGGTGCCGCCGCCGCCAATAAATTTCGTCATGGAATGGACTACCACGTCCGCTCCGTATTCGATGGGCCGCAACAAGATCGGCGTTGCCACCGTGTTGTCGACGATCAGCGGTACGCCGTGCTTGTGCGCGACCTTCGCCAGTCCCTCGATGTCGGCCACATTGCCCGCGGGATTGCCCACGCTTTCGCAATAGACCGCCCGCGTATTCTCGTCGATCAACTTCTCCACATCTTCGGGCCGATCGGTCGCCGAGAAGCGACCGGTGATTCCCCGCTTCGGAAAGATATGCGCAAGCAGCGTGTAGGTGGCGCCATACAACTGCGGAAGAGAAACAACATTGTTTCCGGCTTCCGCGATGTTGATGAGCGCGTACTCAATGGCCGCCATGCCCGAACTTACGCTAAGCCCGTCGACACCCGCCCTCAAGGGCTGCCACGCGCTTTTCCAGGACGGTGTTTGTGGGATTTCCGATCCGGGTATAGATGTTCCCTTCAACTTCAAGGTTGAACAGCGCCGCCCCATGCTCCGCGCTATCGAACTCGAACGCAACGGTCTGGTAGATCGGGACAGCCACGGCCTTGGTCGTGGGATCGCCGTCGTAGCCTGTGTGAATCGCAATGGTCTCTCTCTTCATTACCCTCCGACGACCTGGAAAACAGAACGGGACTCGCTGCTACTTCCTGGTAAACATGGGCTCCTACTTTGCCGTCAGGACACCCTGGGCAGAGGCTTGAACCGGCTGCCGGGAAAGCGACTTTACCAGAGCTCTCGTAACCGTGCGCGCGGCGAAGTCGGCACCGAATGCGAATCGCATAACCGGTCCGAAGCTGTTCGCCGCGGCGACGCCTACGAAGTAAAGGCCCGGCATGGACGATTCGTAGTTGGAGGAAAGTACCGGCGTGCGCTCAACAGTTTTGAGTTTCGAGCGAATCTCGGAACTTAGAAATGTCAGGCGCTCAAGATCCGTTTTGTAGCCAGTGGCGGCGATAATGTGATCGGCCTCAATCTGGCGCTCGGAACCGTCTTGTGCCCGAACCTGGAGATGTACTTTGCCATTCCGGACGTCGGCTCGCTCCGACTGTATGTCCAAGCAGGAGCGGCACGTGCTCCACAACCGTGTCCCTGACGAACCATCCACCGGAGGGCCCGAGTGTCCTGTCGGACGATTTCGAGGCGAAGGCTTTCCGGCAAACGGTGAAAAGTTCCCGGCGCGTTGGCATAGAAGCTCGACCGCCAGCCTGGCCCCAATCCTGTTTGGGGAGCCTGAATTCGCTGCCATAACGACCGCTGCTTTCCGGTCGGCTTACCGTGGAACTTCAAGGGCAGTCTGGCGAGCAACCAGTTGCACATTCGCGCCAGCGTCATATAGCAGAGCCGCCCAGTCCAGGGCAGACGATCCGCCGCCGATCACCGACCACGCTGCGCCCTCGGAACTGCTCGACATCATGATGACGAGCGCTGTGCGACAGAAATTCCCCGGGCAGACTTGCCAAGTTCTCGGGAACGTGTTCGAAGTGAGTAATCCCGACCGCGAGCACGACATCGCGGACCTTGAACCGTTCGCCATCCTCCAGTTGCAGCAGAAATCCGTCCGAAGTGCGCTCGATCTTCACGATCATCTTGTCTTCGAGTTCGGGAACCATTCGTGCCTGAAAAGCAAGCCCGTAGTCGGTGAAAGTTTCGAGCCGAACCGGGATTCCCGTGTCGGCGTATTGAATACCCCGCTCTGCACAGAACTTTTCCAGAGTCAGGTCACCGCGTGGATCGGAAATGTTTGATGCAAAACCATCTGATTTCAGCTTCATGCCCTTTGGCATGTGGGCCAGCCAGCTGTCCATGGGACGACCGAAAATGCGGAATGGGATCCCGTGCTCCCGTAAGTGTGCGGCCACAGAAAGTCCGTACGGACCTGCGCCAATAATCGCAGTATTTATCATGACTTAGTCTAAAACCTCGCTATCGCTTGACATTTTTTGAGAGCAGTGAATTCAGCACGTTGTTGCGAGGGGAGGGATTAGGGGAAGGGGAAACCTCAAAAATACTATCACGTCCGCCGACGGAGCGCATCGAGAATCCGCGCCGCTCGGGGATTCTATAACTACTGCATAATCAGCATCCTACGAGCACTGACCGCTTAACCTTTGTTGAGAAGTTTTCTCTCAACAAACGCAATGGCGCTTCGGAGCGAGCCGAGATTCTCCGTCGTCACTTCGTCATCTTCGACGGTGATCGCGAATCGCTCCTGAAGAAAGACCACCAGTTCCACGACGCCCGTAGAATCCACGACATTCCCCAGCAAGGGTTCTTCGTCCTGTAGCTTTTCGTTGTGGCCGAAAAGGAAGTTGTCCACCAGAAAGCTGCGAATCTCCTGCCCGATCTCTGTTGTCTCCATAGTTCAGTTGACCGCCTTTGTTTGATTTGTGAATTGTGTTGCGAGTAGTTGAGTGGAAAGAACTGCGACTACACCCATATTGTCCTTGAAGCTCCCGGTCTTTCCGCCGGTAAACTTACTATTCAATAGACCGACTGCGCGCTTGTCGAACACTCCAACTTCATCGAGCGTCGTCGGCGATAGCGCTTCTTGCACGTAGAGTGGTGCCTCTTCATCGAAAAAGCATCTGCCTTCGGGCGCGCGATAAGACTGCTTCGGGCGGCGAAGAATGGATTCGGGAACCAGCCCGTCGCAAGATCGTTTCAGTAAATACTTCTCATTCAGAACCTTCATCTTCAACCTCGCGGGCAGCTTGGCTCCGAACTCGACCACACGATAGTCGAGAAAGGGATACCTACCTTCCACCGAATTAGCCATCGCCATCCGGTCACCCTGGGAGGACAGCAGGTAACCCGGAAGAAAATACTTGGCCTCCAGATATTCGCCCTGGCCGAAGTGGGACCACGATCGAAAATCTGAGGGCAAACTCTCAGTGAGCTCCTCTATCGCGTCATACTTTCCAATCGCAGCCTGGAAGTCAGGGGAGAACAACATCTTCAGCTTCGCGGTGAGCTCCCAGCGCCGGAAGTGCGAGAACAATGGACTCGCAAGGTCTTCGGTTGTTACCCGGAAAAAATGCCTGAGGTTCGTCGCGGCCTGGCGCTGAAACTCCGGCAGGAAGGGGAACAGCCGCTTTAACAATAGCGGCCGCCACTTGGACTCCGGATACTGTCCCCAAAAACGTCGGATCTTCGCCTCTTTGAAAATGTCGTATCCACCCAGCGCTTCGTCCGCGCCTTCTCCCGTCAAAACGACTTTGAATCCATTCTCGCGAACTAATCGGGAAAGTAAGAACATTGGTGCAGGCGCGGTCCGAAACAGCGGATGTTCCGCATGAAGAATCACCTCTGGAAACGCCTTCGCAATGTCGCCCTGCGAGCACGATACCGACGAATGCTGTGTTTGGAGAAACCGGCTCGCTTCCAACTGATAAGGACTCTCGTCGAACTCGGCATCCGCAAATGTTACGGAAAAGCTTCTCAGCCGCTCGCTCGCAATCTTCCCGATAAGCGCCGTGGTCAAAGCCGAGTCGATGCCGCCACTGAGATAAGCGCCGACGGGCACATCGGAGCGCAATCGGATTCGTGTCGCATCGATAAGGAGGTGCAACAACTCCTCCCCAAGTTTGCTCTCATTTCCGTTGCGCGAGTCTCCCTGCTCAACATATGGCACCGTCCAATATTGCTTAACTCGGACGCGACCACCCTGAACCGTCATCGAATGACCGGGAGGCAATTGCGAAATGTTCTTAAAGACGGTTCGCGGAGGAAGCGTAACCCAGAACGTAAACACCTGATCCATGCCGACGGGATCGAATTCTTGAAGAACTTCGGGACAAGCGATAAGGGCCTTAATTTCCGAAGCAAACAGAAAACTATCCTTGGTTTGCGTATAAAACAACGGCCGAACCCCGGCGCGATCGCGCGACAAGAATAACTTTCGCTCCTTCGTGTCCCAGATTGCGAATGCCCACTGGCCGTTAAAACGGTTTACGCAATCTTCGCCATACTCGCTGTACGCGTTCAGGATCACTTCAGTATCCGAACGTGTCGCAAAGGGATGCCCCAGCTTGACCAATTCCTCCCTTAGTTCGAGGTAGTTGAATATTTCCCCGTTGAAGGTGATCCAAAAGCGCCCGTCAACACTGGACATGGGCTGCGCACCGCCTTCGAGATCAATGATGCTGAGTCGTGCGTGAGCGAAACCTGCCGCACCTATGACTTGCACCCCGTTCGCATCGGGGCCGCGGTAGGGCAGGGCAGCGATCATCTGGCGGAGCCTGCCTGACTCTGCGCCGCTGCCGTCGGCTCTCAATTCCCCTGCAATGCCACACATACTGATCCTCGGCGTCCCCACGTGGTTCCGCGAACGTTTCTCTGAGCAGGCTTAATGATTTGCCGGGCTCTGCTATCCACTTGCTAGTTGACTCGCAATCGAATCCCCGACGCGAAGTGCATTGGCGGCAACCGTGAGTGCAGGATTAGCCCCCGCGCTCGAAGGAAAGAACGACGCATCGGCGACATAAAGGTTTTCGACATCCCAAACCTTGTTATTGGGGTCCAGAACGCTGGTTGCGGGGTCGCTCCCGAACCGGCATGTTCCCGAAGGATGCCCCATGTTCAGGTTGTCATCGCCGGTAAGAATCCACGGCTTATGCGCGACCAACGCTGACTTGAGCATGGCACGCATCATCGCAACCCGTTCCGTCAGTTCCACAGATTTTGTGTACTCGATGTAGAATCCACTCGGTTTGCTGGAATCGACCACAACCCGGTTGCGGTGATACGGAAAATCCTCGATGATGGTGGCAAACACGCAAGCCTGCTTAAAGTAGGTAGCCGCGATCAGCGACACTGCACGAACCGCGTGCCGCATCAAGGGAATTCTCACCGACGCCCGCTCAATCCGGCTCATCAGAAAATCAAAAATGGCGCCGTGGGATACGGGCAAGCCCAGGGACTGGAGAGAACCGAACTTTCGACCCTTCACAGCATAGAATGCGCGGGACGAAAGCGTTTTTCGCGGCCCCGCCGAACTGAGCCTCTTGCGCGGCCACAAAGCAATCAAGTCGCTGGCATGGAACATCAGGCCACGACCCACCAGGTCATTTTGATTGCCGAGACCGTTCGGGCCACTCGAGCGAAACCGATTTACGCAACAATAGCGGCGTCGAGAGTGCACCCGCGGCCAGCACCACAATGCGTCCTCGAAGCTTGATCACACCCTTCTCGGTTCGTGCTGCTACCGAGGTCACGCGTCCGTCGCTCGCTTCCAACCGCTCCACTTCGCAGCTCAAGATAATTTTTGCGCCGTGGTCCCGCACCGCCGGACACGCAGCCTTGCTCGCTCCTTCTGCTTTGCAATCGGTCGGACACGGAAGCCCGATACATTCACGGCATCCGGGGCGGTAGCCGATGCCTACGTGCACCCGGTAGGGCTTCATGCCGAGAGCCTGGAAAGACTCGAAAAAATCCTGATCGCGCTCACTTAGCGCGGGGGGCGGAGCCAGGAAGGTGTCGTCGTCCGGATCGTCGGGATCGCGAGTGCCGACAACTTCGAATAACTTCTCCGCTCTCTCGTAGTGCCTCTTGAACTCGTCATAGCTGACGGGCCAGTCATCTCGCAAGGGCTGCGGATCCTCGCCGGAGTGCGAGGATGCCGAGAAATCGATGCGTCGCATGCGCTCCAGACCAGCGCCGTAGATCGCAGATGAACCTCCCGGTCCAGAGCCCATTGGCGCCAGGAAGTCGACCGCTTGTCCATCGTGCATGATCGTCAAGCGGCGAGGCCAACGGCCCATGGCGGTCAGGCGATCTTCAGGCCGCTCCAGACCAAGGATTCGCTTCAACCGTCCTTCCTCGAACGACTGCGGAAAGAGCGTCGGCGCGCTTCCCCGCTCCAGAAAAAGCACCTTGAATCCTCTACGGGCTAGGCTGTAGCCAACGGTACCCCCACCCATACCGGCACCAACGACAATCACATCCCACGATTCGCTCTCGGCTGCTGCCGGACTGAACTTATCCCAACTGAAGAGCACTGGCCGCCCCCCTCTGACTCCCCGCCGCTACCGCTGACGTCTTTTTCGCCGAGATGCGGTGACCAAGGCCAATCAGCGGCCTTTCAATCACGAGATAGGAGACACTGCAGAATAAAATAACGAAGGGCGTACTCCCGACGGCGGAAACGACAAACCACTTTGCGCTGTGATCGTATCCTGGCATGTGGGGCAACAGATTCTGCATGATGAGCCAAAGTACAAGTCCATGGCAGAGATAAATGCTGTAGCTGATCTCGCCCAGCCACAGGGCTCCTCGCATTTTCAAAAGGCCAAACATCGTGTTTCCCGATGCAATAATCACGAAGAAAATGCTGAGCAATGCAATCCCCAGCACATTAAAAGGCCTGTACAGAAAGAAAACGACTGCGCCGAGGCAGGCGAAGGCAATGAACGTTGCTGGCGTGCTCTGCGCGATCTCGACACGATGCTGATCTCTCCTCCAATAAACCGCTAACACTCCGCCCAAAAATGTCGCCGCGATCTCGAGTTGAATATGGTTCACATAGCCCAAGAGTCCGACGAACCCGAGGGCGGCCAGTTTCATCCACAGGGCATTCTTCTTCAAGAACACTGCGACCAGCAACGGAAGCGAAAGGTAAAACCATGCTTCGTACAGAAGTGTCCAGGTAACGCCCTTCACGATCAATGTAGTGCGGTTGTACAGATTGATGTCCGGTGCGCGAAAAAACAGCCACTTCGCCAGTTCCTTCGTGATGTTTGCACCGGATTCGAGAACGACCCATTTGCTTTCGTAGCCCACCACAAGGCAGATCAAAAACAACACAAACAAGTACAGGGGATAAATCCGAAATAGCCGGGTGATAAAAAACGTCTTCCAATCCGGGTTCGCCTGAGCTTGGGCTCGTCCCCAAAAAAGCATTGCGGTAATCATGAAGAAAACGGCAACACTGGTTGCTCCGAGCTGGTTTTCAAAGTTGTGCGGTAGCGGATCCCATCGTCCATCGGACATGAATATCCAGGTAACCAAACAGTGGTGCACGAATACGCCAAACGCCAGGTATCCGCGAATGCCGTCGATGGCAACGTATCGTACTCCGCTTCCCAAGCCCTCGCGCAGCTTGTCGGGCAGTACCCACCGGACAAGCACATGGCTAGTTAGAAAAGCCACGAGATAACACGCGAGTGCGGTCAGCGCGAAGATCAAAGTGTTGGGGTGCATGGAGTAGACAAGGACTCTAGAAACAATCGTGGCCCCTGAGCCAGGGTCGCGATGTCCAAACGTGCTATCACTTCTTCGCGGTCTGCACGCCGCTCGACCCAAGCACCCATTCCCCCTTTTCGAGATCAAAGTGCTTTACCACTCGTGCGGGGTTGCCGGTGACGACCGAGTAGGGGGGAATGCTGCGCGTCACCAGCGAATTGGCACCGACCACCGAATTCTTTCCGATTATGAGCTCCCCTTCCGTGCTGACAATCGCAGTTCCAAAGCCGATCCAACAGCCTTCCTCCACAACGACGGTTCCACCTTTACTACCGCCCTGGTCACGGATCGGAACCTTTACATCCTCAAACTCGTGTTTATGGTCTGTGATGAGGACCGACGGGGCGAAAATGCTGTTATTGCCAATTTCTACTCGGTTGATAGCCAGTATCGTGGCCCGCTGCCCGAATGCGCAGCGGTCCCCGATCAGAATTACGAGTTCTTCTCGCGTCGGATCCAGCGGGACGTCCAATCGCACATTCTTCTCGAGCAGCACGAAATCGCCTATTTTCATAAAGCCGGACACGGAGCGCCGGATGTCACACGAAGGATGGGCGGAGAAGTGGTGCCCGACGGACGCGAACGGATAGGTCCATTTCAAATACAGACTGTGCATCTTTCGGACTGCGCGAGCGATCCAGTAGAAAGGACCTTCGGACGACATTTGCGGCTTTTTCATAGACATTCGGTGGTCAGTAACCTAGGACAGGACCTTGAGTGCGTCAATATTGCTACGTGTAGTCCTGAGCGACCTTCGGATTCCGGATCAAAATCCAGCCCGCCAGCCCGTACGCGACAACGCAACCGAAAAGGCCTAGCGCAACCGTAAAAACAGGGCGACTCAGCACAGTAACCGTCTGTGCCAGCACACATGTTGCAAGGGCCGCGGCCGACACTGCCAAACCCTGGAGAAAGAGCTTCCCGTATTGAGAAACTCTAATTCCAATCAAATGGCGTGCCCGATTCAGCTGAATCAGGAATCCGACAGCAATCGCGACCAGACTCGCCAGCTGCCCTCCGGCGGGCCCTAACCATTTTGCCAGCGGATAGGTGAGAACCATCATAACCACTGCCATCATCACGACACATAACCGATGAAGCTGAGGAGCGCCGGCGGCGTAGAAAGCTGTCGTGATCTGATTATTTACGAAGGCAACCAGAGCGCAGCATGAGGCGAGAGCAAGGGGGATGGCTGCAACTGCATACTGATGACCGTAAATCAGCGTCAACAAAGGCCCCCCGCAAAAATATGCAAAAACCACAGCGGGCATGGCCAAGCACATCATGAACCCGGTCACTTGCAACACGATGCGTCGAATTCGCGCCTTGTCGTCCTGCACATGAGACAAAGCAGGCATGAAGATTTGGGCCAAAAGGTTTGTGATGAAACCCGCTGGAACTTGGGCCACCGAAATACCCAGGGAGTAGTACCCGAGCTCGGAGGTAGGAATCAGTTTTCCCAGGACAAAAATGTCCAGACGCATGTAGATGATCACTAACGGAGCAAGACCGAACAACCCCTTTGAAAATCGAACTAACTCCTTGAAAGCTCCTCGATCCACTTTGATGGACGGAAGGAAAGGACAAATCACGAAGGACAGACACAGCGGGCGGCGCTTTCGGCGCAAGTACCGATCACTAAGGCCCAAACGTCCCGAAAGAGAAATCCAAGCACGACCGTGGTGAGAACTCCTATGATGCCTCCACCGTGATTGACTGCTGCCCACCTCGAAAATCGCATGTCCTTCATCGCCACGTAGGCTTTTGTGCTGATGGCTCCTTCCAGCACCAGACCGACGGTCGCGACTCTCAACAGAGATGTGAGATCGGCGTTGCCGTAAAACTTGGCCACTTCTGGGGCAAGCGCGAACAAGATGAGATAAATGAAGATTGAGCGACTAAAAGCCATCCACCACGCGGCATTCACAAACTCAGGCTCACGGCCCTTGGGATTTTGGATCAGAGCTTCGCGAACACCAATTTCTGTGAAGGCTTGAAGCAAAGACGCAGCCGACATCACGATCGCCATCGTTCCAAACGCTGAGGGAGCCAGCAGTCTGGCGAGGATCATGTTCCGCACAAAACGAAGACTCTGCTCGGAAACACTTCCTACTCCCAGCCAGGCGCCGCCCCGAAACACCCGCGCCCTGAGCCGGTCTCCTCCTAAAAGTGACTCCACTCTTAGCCTGAGCTTGCCGACAGCTCCCGACCCTTTCGAAATCCAACTCTGATTTTCAACCGATGTCATTGAGTCCTTGCTCGTTCAGATAGGCCATCTTCCGCTTACTTGGCCGTTGTCTTGTACGTGGGGTCGATATCCCACGGGCGATTATTCGGGTAGATTCTTCTCTGCGAGAGATGGTCGATTACTCCGTTTCGGAGTCTTACGAACCACGTTTCGCACTGCTGAAAGCCTTCCCTTTTGCTCTCTTCGCAAGTAGGCGACAAATTCATCGGATACGGGTCGTTCATCCTGGCGGGCCCAGGCCCAAACGAAGCCGGAGATTCGGAACAGGCTACCGAGCAGGAACGGTTTTACGCGAGCGTGGGCCGCGCACTTCACCATCTCAAACGGCGGATAACTTCCGAAGGAATAATCCATTCGCCCTTGCCGAAATTTGTGACGCAAGAGATTGTCAGCTTCCCCGGTATGCCGATGGTGAAAAATCTTCAGATCGGGAAATGCTTCCACTTCCCAGCCTTTCATTTTGGCACAGGTCTGGGCGTGCCAATCTTCTCCGCCATACTCAAGGATGGCATACCCTCCGATCGCTTCATAACATTCGCGGCGGACGACCTGGCCGGCATGGGCTACTGAATAGACCCTGTTCTGCGCACGATCCCGAAACTCTCCCTTCGATTCTTCAACCACAAATCCGCCCGCAAGGCCGAGCAGGGGGCGGCTCAAAAACCGGGAGAGCAAGCCTTCGAAGTAAGAGGACGACACGGGAACGTCAGCGTCGAGATTTCCGATGAAATCATAGTCAACACCCTTCAACAGCGCGTTTCCCGCGTGTAGCGCTCTTACTTTCGAGCCGAAGCTGCGACCGGGCGCTCGCTCGACGCGCAAGAAGCGGATGAGGCCGTGTTTATTAGCGTAGCTTTGTACGATTTCATCGGTTCGGTCGACTGACCCGTCACTGACAATCACCCACAAAGTGGGCAACCGAGTCTGCGAAAGCACGGACTCAATCGTCTTGGCGATGTGGGCCTCCTCGTTGTACGCAGCCGTAACTAGCACGTAACGGCCGGCAGCGATCGGAGGTCGCTGCTCTAGCCCTGACATATTATTTGCATTTGTTGCCATGAATGGTGCAGAGGAGGAGGGGCGGGGAAGTTCCACTAGGAGCGGACCGCAGAAGATAGGTACTCTCGAACCCCGTCTTGCCAGGGCTGGAAGATGTTCAACTTGTGGCTTTTTAGAGCGCGATTTTCAAGGACGCTATATTTCGGGCGGGGCACTTTCGCGGGAAATTCGTTCGATCCTGCTACTTTCAGGCTAACCTTCGTCCCTGTCTGGGAGAAAATCTCACCTGCGAACTCGTGCCAGGAGCAGCTTCCCTCCGCCGTCGCATGGTACAGGCCGTAACACTCAGTTCGACTGAGCGCTACCATTTGGCGGGCAATCTCGGTGGTCGAGGTGGGAGTGATGAACTCGCTATCGACTACGCGCACTTCGCCCCGCTCTCTTGCCAGCTTCAGCATGAGTTCGATGAAGTTCAGGCCGCCCTTGGCCCGGCAAGGACTTCGTCCGTAGATGGCGGAGGTTCGCAGAACGAAATGTTTATCGACGGTGCTGCGAGCAAAATACTCGCCCGACAGTTCCGTGTCGCCGTAAATGTTCAACGGATTCGGCGCTTCAGTTTCTTCTTAAGGGCTGCCCTTCCTCTCGAATACGTAGTCATTGTGACGTGCATCAGTTGACCCCCGATATCGCGTGCGACCACAGCGAGGTTCCGTTCCAACCCATTTACGGCGAATGCCGCCTCAGGTTCCCGCTCGCAGTTCTCTACGTGATGCATCGCCGCCGTATTGACGATGAGATCCGGACGCACTGCCTGCAAGCGAGCTGACACGGAGTCGAGGTTCGACAGTCGACGTCTGAATGAGTAAGCGGGACGACCTCGTCGCCATTTTTTGCAAACGCCGCCGCCGCATCGCTGCCCAGCTGGCCGTTGGCGCCAACCACTGCAATCTTCATCGGGCTTGCGCCCCCGACAGCGAATGCACTTCGATCTGGCTTTCGAGTTTCTTGAAGGCCAGAATATTGGAATAAAGCGGGTTGTCCGAATCCTGAAACTTGTCCATGTTGTCCACCAGAGACCCGACGATTGACTTGACGTCCTCGGTGGGGTGGAAACTCAGCACATTGCTCGCCTTGGCAATGCTGACCTTGTGTTACGACATCGTGAATGTGCTTGATGTTGGGATTAACTCGACTGTTAACCGGTCTTCGACCGCGCCTTTTAGCAGTCCGGACCTCGCCAACCGTGTAGTTGCCCGAAGCGACGTTGAAGATCCCCGACAACTTGTAGTTGGCTTCAACGGCGCGGATATAGGCCGTAGCCGCATCTTCAATGCTGAGAATGGGCCGCCAGATGGAAGGATTATTTACCGTAATCACGTTTTCGCGTACGGCATTCCGGAACATCGTATTGATAATCAGATCGAAGCGCATCCGCGGGCTGTACCCGGACACGGTCCCCTTCCGCAGGGCGATCACTGAGAAGTCGTCATCCGCAAGCTGCGTCGCCGCTTGCTCTCCCTGCAGCTTGGAAATGCCGTAGGAAGTCCAACTCACGGGGCGAAGAAAACAAAACTAAACAAGCCCCTATTGTCATGAAAATATGCTTTGTATCATAATTTCTGACCATCTAAATCCCCCTTTTTTTTAAAAAGAAATTACAGAATTCCAATACTATTTAAAGTATTATATTCAGAGTTTTTTCCGTGTTTATTTACTAGAAAAGTATTAATCTTTTCCTTTTTGAGTTCTGTCATTAGAGCTTCATACTCTATCATTTTAATAACCTCATCTTTGGATCTCTCTTCTATAATAAACATAAATGTTTTCTAATTATTCAAAAAATACATTTTAATTATATACTGTAAGATTTCGGCATTCAACTTTTTTCATTTTCTATTCGATTAATCTCTACACCTAACTAAGAAGAAAGAATATAAAAAAACGTTTGATGTTTTTCGCATCAAACGGTCAATAATAATAGATACTTATAATAGTAATACTCGCCTAGATTCAAATTTACTTCAATACATACTCTGCTAACACACTTTGCACTTTGTATATATTCAGAGATTTATTGAATTTCTTTTGAATAGGTGTGGGACTACCTGAAAGCCATATTTTTAATTCTGCATCTAAATCAAATGTTCCTGCAGTTTCAATAGAGAAATGAACTACGCTTTTATATGGTACGGAATGATATTCCACTTTCTTTCCTGTTACTCCTTGTTTGTCGATCAACAAAAGACGTTTATTCGTAAATACGAAAAGGTCTCGGATTAGCTTGTACGCATGTTCTATTTTTTCTGAAGGTGTTAGTAGATTCTCCAGTTCTCTCTCAATTTTATCTAATTCAATCTCTGATGCATTCCCCATTAATCCATCTAAAATACCCATAGTTACCTCCTTATCAATATTCAGAATTTTATTATAACTCAATTCCTTTTTCAATATTCATCATCGATAAATTATAGTGATTTGACTTTATTTGCAATTCAATCACATGAATGAATCCCCTTGAGTATCCTAACTTACAGGCTTTTTAAGAAAAGGAGTGAATGTTAAGTGAATCCTTACTCAAATGGATTTTCCCCATATTCCCTAGGACTCTTTTATAAAGCACCGCATTCTCAGTATACTGCTCCAGTTAGATACTTTCTGAACAAATTGCCTAACTTTTATGATGGCCACTGTATTAGTAAGGCGGAAGTTGATTTTAAAAGTATGAATCGACTTCTTTGGATGGAGCATGTCAATTGGACTAGAATGACAATAATGGGTATTGTATTCGGTTTAGCCGACTTACAATTTGTCCAATATCGACTCTTGAAAAATGCAACTGATATGGGGAAGTGTATTCGACCTTATTACAGCGATCAAATTGCTGATCGATACGCTGCACTTATTAAGGAACATCTAGTGTTGGCGGCAGAATTAGTAACTGCAGCTGTAAAAGGAGATACAAAAACGGCGGATGAAAAAGAAAAAGAATGGTATCGAAATTCGGATGATATCGCATCGTTTTGGAGTAGTGTTAACCCTTATTTAGAAAAAGAAGAAGTAAGAGAAATGTTTTATACTCATTTGGCATTAACAAAATTAGAAGCCGTTTGTATGATTCAGAAAAACTATAAAGTGGATATCGAAGTTTTCGATAAGATCGAAGAAGAAGCATTAGAAATGGCCGATATGATATCAGGGGGAATTATTATGCAATTCCCTCATATGTTCCATTGAATGATACTAGGTTAATTACAATCCCAAATTGTGATTAACCTAGTGTCTTTCTTCTTAGCCGTTCCTAATACAAAGTTAACGCTCTAATCGATAAACTTTCATATGATACATTCGATTGTTCATGTATCCTTGTTCATCCACTTTATCAATTTCTATGAATTTACATTTTTCTAGTAGTTTAATAGAAGACTCATTGTTCTCTTCCGTATATGCATCCAGTTTATTTAAGTTCATTACGTCAAAGCCATATTCAATTACCTTTAATAATGATTCTTTCATCAACCCTTGACCTTGGTAATCGGGAATAATTCCATAACCAAGCTCCCCGCTTTTCTCTTCCTTGTTAAGGTTCCAAATACTAATAGATCCAATCACTTTTTTCGATTGTTTATGTTCCATTACCCAAATAAGCCATTTCCTATCATCCACACCAGTATTCATCTTATCAATGTATGCATTTGTTTCGATGATGTTTATATCTATTTTTGTATCTGTATAAGCATGCATTCTTGGATCTTTTCTCATTTTAAATAAATCATTCACATCATTTTGTTCTATTCTTCTCAACAGAAGATTTTTTGTCTCCATGTTAGGAAAAGAAGTGAAATTTATCAATAGAGTCACCATCTTTCTTAGAAGGGCTGGAAAAAGGAAGTTTAATTGTTCTCCAGTTCTGCTTTAATTCCTTTAATAATAATTTTCAAACCGGCTAGAAAATCATGTTCATCGTTTATTTTTCCCTTTGGTGATAGCATGTGTTGATGTAAATAAGGTACATCTTCTTTTGGGATGGATGTAATTGCTTCCGTAAATCGTTTACTAATTTCCTCTACGCCAATATTATCTAACATTTTCTGTTGCTTTTGTTCATCTAACACATAAGACGTTACATAATTATTAATAAGGGTCACCGTTAAAAATATTTTTTCTTCCGGAAAATTTGCTCGGTGAAAAATTTCTAGCATTTTATTAATGAGATGTAATCTCATCGTAGTAATCGGTAGTGTATCCATCATAATTTCTGCCCCATCAGGAATGGATAACATAACTCGTCTATTTTCTAACGAAAATACAATAATTTCTTCTTCCCAATCGTCCATATGATTGGGAAGTTTGATTTGAGTGGAAATATGTTCCGATAAAAGTTGTAGTAGTTCTTGCTTGTTCTTAATATACCAATAAAGTGCAGGAGCCTTTACATGTAGCTTTGCTGCAAGATTTCTCATAGTAAGTTGAGATAATCCTTTCTCATGCAATAGTTCTAATGCTACTTCTGTAATACTTTCTTTGTTTATATTTTTCTTAATCACAGCAGTCACCTCAATACACTTATTGTATCTTGTTTCTCATTTATTTTCTTTACTAACCTATTTAACAGTGTTAAACTACGAAATATCAAATTTACATCTTTAAGGGAGTGATGCAATTCATGAACAGAGAAACAAGGGTTGCGCCTGTGATGGCTGCATTGATGTTAGGAATATTTATGGCATCTTTAGATAACACCATTGTCGCAACAAGTATGGGGTCCATTATCGGCGATTTAGGCGGAATGGAAAAGTACGTTTGGGTAACATCTGCCTACTTAGTTGCAGAGATGGCCGGGATGCCGATATTCGGAAAGTTATCTGATATGTATGGTCGAAAAAAGTTTTTTATCTTCGGAATATTATTATTCCTAATTGGTTCCATTCTGTGTGGGGCTGCTCAATCAATGGTTCAATTATGTATATTCCGCGCCATTCAAGGAATTGGTGGTAGTGCATTAATGCCGATTGCTTTCACCATCATTTGGGATGTTGTTCCTAGTGAGAAACGCGGTAAAATGAGTGGATTATTTGGAGCTGTTTTCGGACTATCTAGTATAGCTGGTCCTTTGTTAGGTTCATTTATTACAGATCATATTCATTGGCGTTGGATTTTTTATATCAACATTCCAATCGGACTAGTTGCTTTAGGCCTTATCGCTTTATTTTACAATGAATCTAAAGTACATGCTCGTCAAATTATTGACTGGGCTGGTGCCGTATTCCTTGTAAGCTTCTCTGTATCTCTTATGTTCGCACTTGAACTAGGCGGAGATACGTATAGCTGGAGTTCGTGGCAGATTATTTCATTGTTTATTTTGTCAGTTGTTAGTTTTGTTGTTTTTCTATTCGTAGAAAAACATGCGAAAGATCCGATTTTACCATTTGATTTATTCAAAGAGCGCTTATACACAAGCAGTGTACTAACCGGTATGTTCTATGGTGCGGTGTTTATGGTTTCTACCGTTTATATTCCCCTATATATCCAAGGTGTTACAGGAGGAAGCGCTACAAACTCAGGGTTACTACTATTACCTATGATGGTTACTTCCAGCGTAGGGGCAGCTATGGGTGGTTCTTTAGCAAATAAGTTTAGCTACAAATCAATTATGATTATTTCCGGTATACTTGTTGGAATAGGCACTATTTTACTTGGCACATTAGAGCCTTCCACTCCACGTTGGATGTTAACGATTTACATGATGATCATAGGACTTGGAGTCGGACCTTCCTTCTCTATTTTAGGTATGTCAGCCATTCAAAAAGCACTACCTCAACAACGAGGCAGTGCCAGTTCGACGAGTAGTTTCTTACGCGCATTGGGAATGACACTTGGTATTACTATTTTCGGAGTAATTCAAAGAAATAACTTTGTATCAGGGTTACCGGAAGCATTTAGACAAAGTGTAGTTGGTGGGGATAGTCGTGCCATTTTATCTCCGGAGTTACGTGCGAAAATTCCTACAGATATATTAAAGCAAATTACGGATGTATTATCGAGCTCTCTTACTACTACATTCTTATGGACACTCGTTCCACTTGCAGTTGCGTTTGTTTTTATTTTATTGATGAGCAAAGAAAAATTGTCAGATTCACAGATGTTTCAAGATAAATAATCAATAACGTTTGGCTCCAGTACAATTCTGAATTGTACTGGAGCTTTTTTTGGTTTTGTTGCTCTGGGCGGGTGGTTTGTCGTGTTCGACAGGTATTTTGTCGCGTTCACTGTGAGTTTAGTCTCGTTTAGGATTATTTTGGAAGTTTTTCAGCATGATAAATGGCCGTCTCTATTTCCCATTTTCTTTTACTGGAAGGAAGAATCGAGCTTTTTTCATTTTAGAATAATGAGCGACAGGACATGTATTTTGAAAATTACTATTAATAAAGGAAGCCATCGTATTTTCATGAATTGTAACGAAAACATTTTGCAGTATCCAAGGGGAATGATAATTTTCTACACGAAATAATTGGTCATTCATTTTCGTCCATAAATTATAACGCTCCGTCAACCATCGTTCAAAGTGGTTGCTTTTAAGCTTTTCAGAAGTTGGCTCAAATGTAGCAACAAATGTTTCAGGGACTACATTTTTAGTTACTACTTTCAATCGTAAATATATTCTTGTTTCTCTTTAAACTAATCTTTGCATGACGGTAAGGCAAGAAATTTCGAAGTGTAGTCAATTTCACAATCAAAGGATTATTCGCATCTAGGCTGAAGAAATGAACTCCCGCTTTTCCCTTATAAGTGACATATGTACGAACATTAAGCTCTAAAAAAGAGCTTAATCCAGGTATATATGGAATAAATCTTGGACGATTCCCTTTTACTCTAAAAAATACGAAACCAATCCACGCCATATTGTTATACAGATCAAGTTCTAACTCAAAGGTATATATTCACGCACCTCATCCGGAGAAACTGGCCAATGAAGAAATAGTACATCATGCCATTCCTGCGTCATTATCCATGATCCTCTATACATTGAACTTCTCCTTCTCATAGTGTAATGATGCTAAGTATTTCCTAAGGAAGGTGCATTCAAACCTACAAAAAACATCCACCTTTTCTGTAAAGATGCCAAAATATCACTTAACCTCACTACAAGATTAACTGAAATCGAAATAAATTACAGGATACAAGGAATATTTATCCAAAGTTTAGTCAATTTCCAAACATTAGTTACAATTTTGTTAACAAATGTTGAACTTATATAGAAATCTAAATGAACGTTTTGTGAAGCCTACTTTTTGATGTTGTTATTAAGGAAGATTGTAAATATGATAGAGGCAACGGAATACGGATACACTTCGTACACGTTTAATAAACTCAAATAATCGAAAGGGGTACAACTATGAAAATGAAAGTGAAATGGGCTTTACTTACGATGATTTTCACTATAGCCACTGTGCTAACTGGTTGTGAACCATTATTGGTTTTAGATCCAAAAGGCCCTCAAGCAAAAACACAAGCTGATGATATTATGTTATCCATCTGGCTCATGTCAGGTATTGTAATTGTTGTTTTTGCTATTTTAGTATTTGTGTTAGTTAAATATCGCGCTTCTAAACAAAGTGAAGATTATGAGCCTCCTCATATTGAAGGAAGTGCACTTGTGGAAGCAATCTGTATTGGAATTCCAGTTATTATCGTCATTTTCCTTTCTTTTGTTTCTGTTAAAAGTAACTATGAAGTAGAAGCAACACCAGAAGGATATGAAGATACAAGAACCATTAATTGTTTATGCTTCTTCTTCCAACTGGAAATGGCATTTTAGTTATCCAGAAGAAAATATTGAAACGGTTAACTACTTGTATATCCCAGCAGATCGTGCCATTGAATTTAAACTATATTCCTATGGACCAATTACTAGTTTCTGGATTCCACAACTTGGTGGACAAAAATATGCAATGGCTGACATGGTCACAACTTTACATTTAGCTGCAGATGTTCCAGGTGAATTCATGGGAAGAAATGCAAACTTCAGCGGTGAAGGATTTGCTGAAAATACATTTGAAGTTACAGCGATGTCTGAAACTGAATTTGACGAATGGGTAGAAGAAGTTCATGAAACAGCTAAACCTCTTACAGAAGAAAAATTTGATGAGTTATTAGAACCAGGACATCTTGGACGTTCCACTTATACAGGAACACATTTAGAATTCTCACCAGCTCCTGAACATAATCATGGTTCAACTGATTCAGACACGAAGATCATCAGAACATGAACATCATGAATCTAACAATTCTGATGAAGAATCAGATCACGCTAATCATTGATAAATAAGTTTAGTATCGTAACAAGCAATATATTTTCGAAAGGAGTTACAAAAGTATGGATTTCTTTGATCGTTTTGCAGTACCACATCCAAGCTTTTTAATATACGCATCCATGGTTGGCATTGGTCTTACCATGATTGCAATCAGTCTTAGGTATTACTTATTTTAAAAAATGGGGATATCTATGGCGTGAATGGATTACCACTGTAGACCATAAACGAATTGGTATTATGTATTTAATCGTCTGCTTTACTTATGCTATTCCGCGGTGGAGTAGATGCTATAATGATGCGTTATCAGCTTTCAGTGCCTGATAACACATTTCTAGATTCTCAACATTATAATGAAGTTTTCACAACACACGGAGTTGTTATGATTCTATTTATGGCTATGCCATTCATCATGTTTTTCTTTAACTTCGTTGTTCCATTACAAATTGGAGCTCGTGACGTAGCATTTCCACGTTTAAATGCACTAAGTTTTTGGTTATTCTTTATGGGTATGGGATTATTCAATATCTCATTCATCAGTAGGTGGATCACCTGATGCAGGTTGGACTTCTTACTTCCCACTTGCAGGCAATGAATTTAGTACATCTGTTGGTACCAATTATTATATGATTGCTATTCAAATAGCTGGTCTTGGTACATTGATGACTGGTATTAACTTTATAACGACTATTCTTAAAATGAGAGCACCTGGCATGAACTTAATGAAAATGCCAATGTTCACATGGTCTGCATTTATCGCAAACGTAATCATTGTTTTTGCTTTCCCTGTATTAACAGTAGCTTCTTGCAATGGGGACAATGGATCGATTGTTTGGAACAAACTTCTTTACAACCGATAATGGTGGTATGGATATGCTTTGGGCTAACTTGTTCTGGGTTTGGGGACATCCTGAAGTATATATCTTAATCTTACCGGCATTCGGTCTTTATAGTGAAATAATCTCTACCTTTGCACGTCGTAATCTTTATGGCTATAAGTCAATGGTTGCCTCTATGGTAGTCATTTCAGTACTTTCATTTTTTGTATGGACTCACCATTTCTTTACGATGGGTCAAGGTGCATTAACAAACAGTATTTTCTCTATTACAACAATGGCGATTGCTGTTCCGACCGGGGTTAAAATATTTAACTGGCTGTTCACGCTTTGGAAAGGGAAAATTGTATTTACTACTCCAATGTTTTATTCCATGCTCTTCATTCCACTGTTTACATTAGGTGGAGTTACTGGGGTTATGCTTGCGATGTCAGCTGCTGATTACCAATATCATAATACGATGTTCTTAGTTGCTCACTTCCATAACGTAATTATTCCTGGTGTAGTATTACGCTATGATTGCAGGTCTTACTTACTATTGGCCAAAAATGTTTGGTTTCATGTTAAATGAGAGAATTGGTAAATGGACAGCATGGATGATGTCAGTTGGGTTCGTCTTAGCCTTTATTCCAATGTATATTACTGGATTAGATGGTCAAGCACGTCGTATGTACACATACTCTGAATCAACTGGTTTTGGTATCGTTGAATATGGTTTCATTTATCGGTGCAGGAATTATGGCAATCGGTTTTGTTTTACTTGTCTATAATATTTACTATAGTATTCGTTATGCTTCAAGAGATATCGGTAATGACCCATGGGATGCACGTTCGCTTGAATGGGCTACCCATACTCCAGTACCAGAATATAACTTTGCTATTACGCCACAAGTTGAATCAACTCAAGCATTCTGGGATGCGAAGAAAAATGGGCATGAATTATTTAAAGGTAAAATCGAAAAAATTCATATGCCAAATAATAGTGGTTTACCATTTATCATGGGTTGTATCTTCTTCGTCTTTGGATTTGCGATGGTATTTAGCATATGGCCACTTGCCATCATCTCATTAATCGGTATTTTAGGTTGTATGGCTTATCGTTCGTTTGAGAAGGATCATGGTCGATATATCTCTGTTGAAGAAATTGAAGAAACTGAAGCAAAATTGCGAGGTGCTAAAAAATGAAGATAGATAACTCGCTTCCACTTGAATATAGTACGGAAGAAAATAATTTGAAAATCTTAGGTTTTTGGATCTTTCTAGGTGCCGAAATTATGCTTTTTGCAACACTGTTCACCATCCTATTTCACTTTAGAAAATCGTACTGGCAATGGACCTTCTGGTGCAGAAATTTTTGAAATTACACCAGTATTAGTTGAAACAATTTTACTTTTAACAAGTAGTTTTATTATTGGTCTTGGGATTCATGCGATGCGTTTAGGTAACAAAAAAGCAATGATGATCTTCTTTTCAATCACACTTCTACTTGGTGCTGGGTTTTTAGGCTTTGAAATTTATGAATTCATTCACTATGTTCATGTAGGTGCCACACTACAAACTAGTGCATTTACTGCCGCTCTTGTTAACAACATTAGGAACACATGGATTGCACGTAACATTTGGTTTGTTTTGGGGATTATTCTATCCTTATTCAAATTAAAAAACGTGGGTTGACTCCTGAGACAGCCAATAAATCTTTCATCTTCTCACTTTATTGGCATTTCTTAGATGTCGTTTGGATCTTCATCTTTAGCTTCATCTACTTGAAAGGAATGATGTAATATGAAAGAATTATTTCCACTAAAACAAGTAATGGGCTTTGTCTTTTCGTTAATCCTTACAGCAGTGGCTCTTTTAGTTTATTTCACGGATATGTCATTTCCAGTTGGGATGACGATTCTTCTTGTAACAGCATTTATACAAGCTGGTCTTCAACTAGTTGTATTTATGCATGCTGGTGAGACGAAGGATAAAAAGTCTATCTATACAAATGTATATTACGGTTTATTCATTGCGCTTAGTTACCGTTTTTGGTACACTATTAATATTGTTTGGGATATGTAAATAATCATTTCAAAGAGAGCGTCTTTTTAGGCGCTCTCTTTTTTTACATTTTCTAGAGTTAACGATCATTTCTTCAGATGCTACTAAAAACATACCTATTAAGAAGGTAAATACAGCCCCCATAACTGTTCCAATACCAATTCCCATCATTGTACTGTATTCGCTTACAAAAACCCCATATAAGAAAATGGCAATTCCAATAGTGAGTACTGTTGCTCCTACATATCTTGTAGCATGTAACATTTTCACGTTTGATTCCATTTCACTCATCCTCTCTTTATATATATTATTCACCTCGTTCACAAAATTGTCAAATATATTTTGTTTTTATGCTCCTTTATTCTTGACATAGATAAGATAGAGTTTCATTTTACCTCGCAATATAGAGATAATGCGTCTTAATGAGTTGTATGGTATCCGCTCTATCTCGCTGCAGGCGGACGCTTTCCACCGGGTGAGCGATGAGCCATTCCCGCCGCTAGCGTACGTTGGAAGTCTCATATTGCCCACTCATCCAGGTAGGAGTCGACGCTCTGAGGAGACTGAAGCCGTGATCATGGAAAGTTGGACAGTCACTGTCGCCAAACACTGCAACACATACCTGGAATTCTAGCTGTCCCTATATTGCGTACAAAAAGAACTGCTCCTTAGCCAAATGACTTCGTAGCAATTCTTCTCTTCCAACTTACTTTGGCTCTAAATTTTCTCCAACGATTATTACACTTTGACGTTCTGGTACAAATTCTCGTCCATTCCACTTCAAAATGTTTTGCACATATCCTAAAGCTTCTGCGTGATACCTCCCGGCAATTTCTTGCAGCGCAACAAGTTCATAAATTCCATCCCCTGCAAAATCAATTGGATAAAGCCCACTGATTGGTTCTACCCAACCTTCTATCGCCTCTTTCAAAACTCCATTTTCGTCATAGATTTCCGTTAAATATTCCTTATCTTTATACATTAAATCTAGCGTATACTTCTTTTGGGGAACAGAGCTAACTATTGTTACTTTATGTTGATCTTGATAATTGATTTTATAATCTGTCGTATCATTAAATTCTTCCGCATCAAATACTTGTCGCATTTGCCCTTCTAAAAAAGTAAACAAATATGCGTTAACTGTGCCGGCACCTTCACCGGTATCGATAACAACTAATATGTCATCCAACTGATTACCAGTAAAATCCCCAAGAAATAGCCGTGGATTATAACCAACAGTTTCTTTTAAAGAAAACCCTTCATACAAATCTACTTTCTTATTTAAAATATTTAACGTAATATCTTCCCAATAAGAACTTCTCTCCGTCATACTTCCTGTTAAGTAAACAGTTTCCCTAAAACTATCCCCAGTGATATCTCCTCTTTTTTTATCAATAACCGTCTGACCGTTCGTCCTAGCATGTGTTAAACGACTTAATACTTGCTGTTTTTTATCTAATAACTGTTCTTTTGATGGGTAAGGTGAACGAAACGATAGCGCTTTATCAATAGAAGTCAAATTCTGCTCCAAATTTCCAGCTTTTCTCTGTGCATCTGATAAGTAATACCAGTAATAGGAAAAGTCATTTGTTTGCAATAATTTTTCATAGTAAGCCGCCACTTTTTTAAAATAATACGGATAAACATCCTTCGCTCGTACTAGCTCCCCTTCGCTAAAGCGGTAAACGTCTACCTTATAAGCATCTCCCGTATCATGTATCCAAATAGCAAGTTCATATTGACCATCTTTCCCGTAATGATCGGGCATATCTTCTACTTCCAATTTACTATAAACGACATTATTTGTTGGCAATCTTAAAATTCCACCATTTGTCCATTGTAATAAGTCTAGCTGTGAGCGCATATTGTCAATTTTCCAACCGACAATCAATGTATTCACCCAGTTTTCCGTAATTGGTGCTACTCTTAAATCGGAAATTCCATGTCCCTTTCCCTCGATATGTTTTAAAGGCAGCCACTGACTATCATGTTTTTTTAATATTAAAATATAGTTCTGCTCTTCATACCTATATGCACCTATTAGTTCATCCATTTGATCCCCGTCAATATCAGCAAGCAAGTATCGCCGCTCTCTTTTGGGGTTGTTGCAATTCTAGAACGGTAGCCCCAAGCGGCAAAAAATTCTGCAGTGTATTTATATAATCGCCCATTGTACCCCCCATTTACATTCATTATTAACTATCATATGCGGGTAAACATAGGTTTTAATCATATTTTGTAAAGTTTATGTTAGAAGCTCATTCTATAAAAAAAGATGCCAAAATTATTATACAAATTTTCCCTATATACTCCGTTACCATCCATATATACTATTTAAGAAACTAGAATCTTTTCAGTTTTTCTTTTTCTTTTTCTTGCTCATAAGTTGCTAATTTATAACTGATTATTGTTAAGTAACCTGTGAAGTTTGAGTAATAAATTTAAAGTATATTTCTATGAAACTGATTCCGCTATCAATGTAGCACTAGTATGTTAACCCAGTCACTTATTCATTTGTGTATAATACATCTAACGATATGTTTTAGAAATTTAGGGGTGAGTGAATGGATCCGAATGAAAAAAAACATAAGTATAAACAGGAAGGCAAAGACCTTAATGAGGAAACAGTAGATGAAGAATTTCTAGAGTTTGTGTTAGAGGCACAACAAGAGGCACTGAAGAAAGAAGCACAAGAAAAGAACAAACCTAAACCAAAACATCGCTTTCCCAGATGGATCTTTTGGCTGATGGCAACTGTTTTATTCGTCAATACTTTCGCAGTAATATTTCAAATATATTCCATCCCTGCAATTGAATTCATTAAAACATCTGCAAGATTATCGGCACAAGAAGATATTGCACACTATAAAAAGTCGGTTGTCATCGTGTTAACGGACGACAGCAAAGGAACGGGATTTTCGATTGCTAGCGACGGAACGATTTTAACAAACTATCATGTCATTGAAGGGAATGATACGGTAACTGTTGGTTTCCCAGAGGACGGACGTTTTAAAGCAACTGTTGTACATACATATCCATCAGTAGATCTTGCTGTTTTAGAAATTGATGGGGAAAACTTGCCTCATCTTGATCTTGCCGAACAGCCGACTTACAAAGAAGGAGATCCTATTACTTTTATTGGAAATCCTTTAAGCTTTACAGGCATAGCGAATGAAGGAAAAATTATTGAGTACTATCAGCTAAACGATTGGGATGTACCTGTTATGATGATGGAAGCACCAGTTTATCGAGGAAATAGCGGCAGCCCTGTTTTAGATGATGAAGGTCAAGTAATTGGTGTTGTATTTGCTACAATGGATCATGATGAGTATGGTAAAGTTGGACTGTTTGTGCCGATTGATGAGTATTACAAGGAAAATGCTTCTTTAAAATAAAGATCTAGTTAAAATGGGTATTTTTTTCAAATAAATGGCTAAGGGAGACTAAATGCTGCTAAAGTAACAAACACTCCGCGAAAGCAACTAACTACTAGAGCGACTAAATCACCCCGAAAGCAACTAAACGAAAAACGCAGGTAGAAAATGGACCATCTTCTACCTGCGTTTTATATTTACTTGGACAAATATTTCTTCTCGCCACGTCACACGCTCTTTATCATTCAACACATTTTCAAGTTTTTCATCCCATTGTTCTAATAATGTATTCCAAACTCGTGCATACAGAATATCCTCTTCTTTATTATATAGGATGAATTCGAAGCATGGGATATCATCAATATACAGTTCAGTAGTTGATTGGATCTCGGATATGACAATTTGACATCCGCCTTCATCCGTTTCCACTCAACTAGTTCGAAGGGCATCGATGACCATCATGCTCTCAAAAGAAAGTTCCTCATCCAAATAGCCTTCTTTCATATATCGAAAGGTAGCAAGCTCAGCCTCCCCCTCCATGGCAGGTTTGATATCACCGGATAAAAATGCTTCGTGACTTGTACTATATAGAATGGTCTGTGATTCCATTTCTTGTTCCTCTTCAAAAATTCCATTTTCCAGTTGTTGATATCCTTTAGATGTTAAGGCAAATAATCCATCCTTTTTCTCTATTAATCCGGTTCTGCCCATTTTATCGATCAAATCCTCCACGAAAAGTTGCTCGACAAGTAATAGCTCACTTAATTGCTCAGCTTCCACAATCTTCGCTTTTTGAAATGCAATAAGCATCATTTTCATCAGGACATCCATTTTCGTTCGCTTCACTGGCTTGTACTCAACTTCAATAGAATGAATCGGCAAACTCCATCTAGAGGAATGCAAGATTTTTACTTTATTGTTTTGTTGCAGTTCATTTTTTAAGCGTTTCTCCAAATTTTGCATATCATTTATACCTCTATATTACTTTTTCTCCTGACCATGCTGATCTCGGTAACCATTCTGTTTTTTGATGGTACTAAGTAATCGACTATACATTTCCCTAGAATCTTTTTGCTTCGCACGTGTAGTGAACATATTTGCACTTCCCACTAAAACAAGTAATTCTCTTGCACGGGATAACGCAACATTCAGTCGTCTATAGTCATTGGCGAATCCAATATCCCCGCTCTTATCTTGATTGTTACGAACCATACTTAAAATAATTACATCCATTTCCATTCCTTGGAACTTATCAACAGTTCCTGTTCGGAAGTTCAAATGTTTGAAAGCTAGTTTCTTGTTGTATTAAGTCGGTCTATTCGTTTCACTTGTTCTCCGTAAAAACTAATGACTCCGATACTTTTTCGTTCCTCTTTCGCTAGTCTTCCTTCGTTTTTAGCAATTTCAGTAGCTCTATCCAAATCCATTAATACTTCCCTAATTGTATCAAGCTCTGCCTGGTTAAAACGGCTTTTTCCGTTTTTCATTCGTTCTTCAAAATACTGCTTTTCATTTGGCATATCCAGCCATAACAGATGGTCTTTCCGTTTTACATAATGCGAATCAAGTAAATGATCACGCATAGCATCAGAGTCTACTAACCCACATTGCAAGCGATAATTTTCTTCCTCGTAAAACGGCGTGATTGTTTCCATTATGTTTGCATGCATTCGATATTGAATAGCTAGCATCGTTTTATTTGTCTTCGGTAAGTTTTTAAACAATCGTTCGAACAAAGACTCTTTCAAGAGCTTCTTCAATTCGTCTTTTTCTTCAAAGCTGTCACTTTCTTCTAAAATAGCTTTAAGTGTTTCATCTAGTGTATCTTCCCCAACAAGTGGTGGCAGTTGATGGTGGTCTCCAACTAAAATGATTTTCTTCCCTTTTAGCATTGGTAGTAATAGCTCGGGTGGCGTTGCTTTTGATACTTCGTCGATAATCACCACATCGAAAATTGGATAATTGTCCATAAACTCTTTTCGAGCAGATGCTACACATGTTGTTCCGATAACATTTGCATGTCGTACATACAGTTTACGTATTTCATCCAAGTCATGATCATTTGCTTCCTTCAGCATCGTAAACCATTCGTTTTGCAGAGACTGGGTTATTGGTAAACGGTCTTTCTCTTGTTGTGTAACCGCTATTCTTTCTTCCAACTCGGCAATTTCTATTAATGCTTTTTCACGCTCTTCTTCAGGATTTTGTTGCAACAACTCTTCTAAAGCTTTTAGTTGTTTTTCTTGCTCCAATCCTTCCGAATTCACTTGTTTTGTTTCTTGCTTGTTTTTTTCTAGTTGCTTTAAGACTTCCTCCAGTTGTTCATTTGAAGTTTTGAATTCGTTCTTTTTCACTTCAAGTTGAGCTGTATATTGTGCAATTGTGTCTTTTACTTTATTCCATTCAAGCATCGTACTTTCTTTTTCCTGCAATTGGACTTGTAACTGTTGCAATGAAGGAATATTATCTAGACTGCCAATTCGGCTGTGTAATTCTGCCACTTTACTTTGCAGCTGTTGTAGCTCATCACTTTGGATAATGCCTTTATTTTTCCATTCACTTTTCGATTGTTCGATCATTATTTTTTCTTGTTTTACTTGTTCAGTAAGTTCTGCTTTAATCGACATGAACATGTTAGCTGAATCCGATTTCGCTTTTTGTAATATGGCTCCTTGCTTCCAGACGAATTTCTTTCTTACATTCAAGCCTTCTAAATAGACTTCTAACCGCTCGATATTTGCTGATCCTGATGTTAAAAGACGTTTCATACTGTCTATAAACTGATGAATTTCTTTTACAGAATATGTCGAGTCAAATACTACTCCACTACTACTTACATGGTCTTTTACATTTTCAAGCGAAATATGATTCTTTTTCAATAAACCTTCTATGTATCCAATTGCAGATAGTAGTCGTTTATTTAATTCTTCCCAGTCAGCAAAAGATATAATCGTTTCAATTAGCTTGTCCAAGTTAGTTATTTGCTGCTCTAACATATAGGAAGGAGTGATTTCATAATAGTTCATGCGAATTTTGAGCAAATCAATTTTAGTAATAGAATGAAGTTCACTTGAAAACTGCTCCAAATGATTGACTTTAGATTGTACAACTTGATATGCATGTCTCGTTTCGATTAATAATCCTTCCACATTCCTGCTCTCTTGTAATGTCTGTTGGTAGATTATTTGATGTCTAGTTTGATCGATTTCCAATTGAAGCTGTTCTATCTTTTTTAATAACTCTTCATTTGTAGGATTAGCCTCGATGAATTGTTCCATCTGTTCGATTTCGTTTGAGCGTTCATCCGTTATTTGTTTCAAATGGTGATAATTCTTTTCTAGTTCTTCGCGTTCTTTTTTGAGCTGGATTAAACGTTTTTTAAGCTCTTTAATTTCCTTCATTCTTTCTTCGAATTCCATTTGTGCCAGTTGTTTTCGTTCAATTTTTTCTGTTAATATAGCAACTTGCTGCTGAAGAGATACTGATTGTTCTTTATAGCGTGCGATCTCTTCTATCAATTGTTTATCTTTTAGCGGATGTGCACTTATTTCTTCTTGTAAAGCGTTTAATGTTTGGTCTTTCCAATACTGACCAACATTTTCTTCGATAAATCTTTTTCCTTCTTCTTCAATGCTTTCTGTTCGGCCAAAACGTAATATGCGAATGTCTTTATTGGAAAGTAGTCGACTTAGTGCATTATCAACAGCAAGATTGGATTGGGAAGCGACTAGCGTTCGAAGTCCCGCTTTTGCATTTTGCTGGCAAATTTCAGAAATTACGGTAGTTTTCCCTGTTCCCGGGGACCTTGAATGACATATAAATCCTCTGCAGACATCGCTCCAACAACTGCTTCTTGTTGAAACTCGTTTAACTGATTATGAAATTCTAATTCCTTTTTCTTATTTGGTATTGTATCGTTGGACGTTTTTCAAATAGAATATTTTCTAAATTAGCATTCGCAGCAAGACCGTTTTGTAAATCTTCAAATCCTTTACGAAGTCTACGGATCTGGCTCAGTGTGGAAAAGTTGCTAAACACTGCTTCTTTCCATTTCGGGTGCCACTGATTTCGTCTTGCCATTTCTTGAAATCTTGGTTTCATCTCAATCTCTATTGTTTTCTTCGCTCGATCTACTTTTAACACTTCTCCAATATCGTTTTGAAAACCTTTAATAGAAGCGCTTAGTCCTTTTAATTTATTCCATTCATTTTCTTTTACATTACTCCCGATAAGCGTCAGTCTAGTGAAGTCTTCATTGAAAACAAATTTCGAAAAAGCTGCCGTTATATCCGCAATATCGGCATTTCGTTCTTGTATTTTCAAATATCCTTCCCAACTAGAAATTCGTTTTTTCACGTACTCCGATCTTTCTTCTGCAACGGGTAATTCTCGTATGCTTGTATGTAATTGAATCGGCATTCCCGCACCATTATTACGAGCAGTAACAAAATGCAAATCGACGGAAAGACGTCTATTTGTCTTTACCGGAACCTTTGTGCCTCGTACATAAAAACCTGTCGCGAGTAATCCGTCCGTTTGAAGTATACACTCCATAACACCAACTCGACCTTCTAGTTTTCCTGTTAAAACATCGTTTGATATATTATCGAAGTAAAGCGAAACTGGCGTATTTCCATGGGCATTCACTGGACGTTTTTCTATATGCACCTTAAAAGATTGTTGCATTCTAAAAAAGGCATGTTCATCAGCAGCCCATTCCTGGATTCCACTGCGTGCTTTATTCGTCACCATTAGATTACAGCGCATTGTTGTTACTGGGATTGACACTTGTCTCATGCACATGCCTCCTTTCTAAAAGGGTGAACGATTAACAAAACAAAAGAGTACCCATCTCGATTTTTTAAAAAATCGGGTACTCTGCATTAGTATTATTATACCCCTAAATGGGCAAAAAAGAACTTACAATACTATGAAAACAAATGAATCTAAAACTCCTTACTCTCAATGCTATTAGTAGAATAATTTTAAATTTGAACACTTTGTGAACTTTTAGTTGCTATCCTATTAATATTCTAATATCATTAATCTACATCTTAGAATAGAACTGAATATTCGAAATACACTAACTTATAGGAGGAATGGCAAATGGCAAAAAAACTGGAAAGTGTTTTCACTCCGGCAAATAGAGATAACAAGACTCTTTCAAAGGATGAAACTGTACAAGTAGTTTCTAGAACACCGAATTATGAGAGGATTGCAGAAAGTCCAGAATTTCAATCTTTAAAATCTAAAAAAAGAAAATTTATTTTACCTGTCGTCAATCTTTTTCTTATTATGCTATATTACGTTACCTATTTTGACTTCTTACACAACCATATTAAATACAAATGCATTTGGGGATGTAGCATGGGTATGGGTATACTCTATCTTACTTTTCATTATGACATGGACATTGTGTATGATTTATGTCAGCAAAGCAAACGGATATGACCAAGAAGCGAATGAAATTTTTCAAAAGGAAAAGGCTGGTGGCTATAAATGAGTTTTATTGGTTTATCATTTTTTGTAGGAATTGTCGCATTAACATTATTCGTAACATATATCGCTTCCAAACGAACAAACTCTGCTAGTGAATTTTATACAGCTGGTGGTGGTTTATCCGGCTGGCAAAATGGGATCGCTATTGCTGGAGACTATCTATCTGCTGCATCATTTCTCGGAATTGCCGGTGCAATTGCACTCTTTGGTTTTGATGGTTTCTTCTATAGTATTGGTTATTTAGTAGCTTACTTAGTTGTGTTATATATTGTTGCAGAACCACTTCGAAACTTAGGTCGCTATACATTAGCAGATATGATTACGGCTCGCTTTGATCAAAAGAAAATTCGTGCTGCCGCCGCTATTAGTACATTAACAATTGTCTTATTTTATATGATTGCACAACTTGTTGGTGCAGGTGCACTTATTCAATTATTATTAGGAATTGATTATTGGATCGCCGTTTTACTTGTTGGTATTATGATGACCATTTATGTACTATGGGGCGGAATGGCCGCAACAAGTTGGGTACAAATTATTAAAGCCGTATTATTAATGATTGGTACTGTTATTATTTCTTTCCTTGTATTATGGAAATTCAACTTTAATATTTTTGGTATGTTCACAGAAATGAAATCCGCAACAGCCATGGTGAAGCATACTTACACCCTGGTGTAAAATATACAAATGGGTTAGATACCTATCTCATGATGATTGCATTAGTATTAGGAACGGCTGGTTTACCACATATTTTAATGCGTTTCTTTACAGTAAAAGATGCGAAAACAGCTCGTAGTTCTGTTGTGTTTGCAACATGGATTGTAGGAGTTTTCTATATACTAACTATTTTCCTAGGTTTTGGTGCTGCTGCATTCGTAGGCTCCGAGAAAATTATCGCTGCAAATCCCGCTGGTAATATGGCTGCTCCGCTACTTGCACAAGCTTTAGGTGGAGACTTGCTTATGTCCTTCGTTTCAGCAGTTGCATTTGCGACTATTTTAGCCGTTGTAGCTGGACTTGTATTATCGGGTGCTTCTGCATTTGCACATGATTTATATGGACAAATTATCAAAAAAGGTAAAGTAACTGAAAAAGAACAAATGAATGCTGCACGTCTTGCTTCAGTTGGAGTTTCTGTATTCTCCATCCTTTTAGCTTTAGGTGCACAAACGATGAACGTTGCGTTCCTAGTTTCACTCGCTTTCTGTATTGCAGCAAGTGCTAATTTACCAGTAATCATTTATACAATTTATTGGAAAAACTTTAATACAACAGGTGCTTTATCTGCAATTATTACAGGACTTGTTACTGCACTAGTTCTCGTATTATTAAGTCCAAACGTATGGGCTGCGGATGGTTCTCATTCTTTACAGGAGAGGCAATATTCCCATTAACAAATCCTGCAATTATCTCCGTTCCAGCTGGTTTTGTCGCAGGTTGGGTTAGGTACTCTAGTTGGAGCACGTGCAGATCAGAAAAAATATGCGGAAGTGGATGTTAAAGCGAATATTGGGTTGAAATAAGCTAAAGCGAAGGGTTATTAAAACCCTTCGCTCTACTTTTTTAAAAGTATTAAATATAAGTCCAAAAAAACCGGCTCCCATTGGAAACCGGTTTAACATTTAAAATTAGATAAGCCGCCTTTGCCGTACTTTAATAAGAAAGTTTTAAACCACCACTCCTCAAAGTGGGTGTTCGCAAAAGCTATCTTGCATGTCCTTATTGTCAAAAGAGAATAAGGCTTGTCATTCCAGCTTCTATATAAAACTCCCTGTTACAGCATAAAGGTTAAAACTTAATATCCATACGTACAATGCAGCTTGTATTTATATAATAAACCTATTTCCGCTAAAATCAACGGAAATGATTACCACAGAGTTTCGATACTTAGTTAATGCGCATCAGGGAATACTCTTTTTACTGTATCCGAAAACTCCTGAAAGAACCCTTCTACCGGTTCATTTGCTCTGATTTTCTCGCCGTATTCATTGAATTGCTTAGCGAAGTCTGGGTTTGTTGATACGTATACATTGTTAAAATCACCATTTGTCGCTCTTGCTTCATCTGCAATTTTCGTTTCTAGTTCTTCACTTGCATTAGTTCCTTCTTTTAGCTCAACCGCAACATAGGCGTTGTGATCCGTTACAATTACATTTGCTCTTTTTACTTCTTCCATTCCTGCAATTTTGTCTGCAACATCATCGGCTAATTCCAGTTTGTGACCATGATTATCATTTGCGTTATTTGCGTCATTAGTTGCATTTTCATTCGTAGTGTTGTTCGCTATTGTCGTTCGTACCCATGTTCGTATCCGCTGCATTATCCGTAGTAGTTGCGCCATTGTTTAGCCGCATTTTCGTCCTTTTTATTTGTTCCACACGCTGCTAATGATCCAACAAGAAGCATGATCATAGAAATTTGTAGCAATTTATTCATCTTGAATCCTCCTTAAAATCTAACACTAAGGACAGTATGGGTTGTTTTTTATTATTTATTCCATTTTAGTCTTCTAAAACTGGTGGATAAAACTTTGCTTTTTTTAGTCTAGAATAATGGGCAAGTGGGCGTTCTACTTTGTAAGTATTCCTTTATAAAAGATGCCATTGTATTTTCACTAACTATCGCCAGTTACATTTTGCAATCTCCAAGGAGAATGACTTATATCAACACGGAATAGCTGTCCTTTTGTTTTTGTCCATAAGCAATATCGTTCCGTAAGCCATGTATTAAGCGTGCGTGCTTTCCATTGGCCCTGCTATAGGTTCAAATGTCGTGAGGAAAATTTCCTTTTGGTGTACACTATTTGCTATTGAAAGAAAATAACTGTTTATGCTTTTCTAAAATTATTTCCGCGTCGCGATATGGTAAAAAATTACCAAAATTCGTTAGTTTTACTATGAAAGGTTGATTCGCATCTAAACTAAAGAAGTAGACGCCAGCATTTCCTTTGTATGTAACATAAGTACGAACATTAAGTTGTAAAAAAGATCTTAATCCGGGCAAAGGTGGAATAAATCTAGGACGATTCCCTTTTACTTGGAAAAATACTAAACCAATCCACGCCTTGCCATCATATATGTCGAGTTCCAGTTCGGCTGGGATGTGTTTACGTAGTTCTTCAGGAGAAACAGGCCAATGAAGAAATAATACATGATGCCATTCTTGTGCCATAATCCACGTTTTTTCCACATGAAGTTAATCCTTTCTTTTAAAGTAATAGGCATATTGTTCCCCATTGCCGCTCCTTCAAACGAAAGAATCTTGTATTGTTGAATTAAAAAACCCCTTCAACATAAAGAGGCCAACTTGTAAAGTCCACGGAATTTGATTTTACTTAATAATGTCAATCCTTTCTAATAGAAGTAATCGTTGAATACGGCTCCCTATTCCGCGGGCGTTGCCTTTTTCGAACGCATTTTCTATAGTTGACCACTGAAAAAGAAAAAGCGAGATAAAACTTCCCCTTTTAATAGTATAACCTATTCAACTTGCACTTAAATCCTTACCGAAAATCGACACAGTTTGCCGATTGACTACAAATTCCTGTCCATTCCATTTCCATTCATTTTGCACATATCCTAATGCATCTGCGTGATACCTACCCGCAATCTCTTGATAAGAAAGAAGTCTCATACGTACCATCTCTTGCATAATCTATCGGATACAAACCACTAATCGGATCTACCCATCCTTCTATCGGTTCTTTTAGCGTACCATCCTTATTATAAATTTCTGATAAATACTCTTCCCCTTTATACGTTAAATCCAATGTGTATTCCTTCTTTGGATTCGAGCTTGTAACAGTTACTTTATAATGGTCTTGATAATGCACTTCATATTTCGAATGCTCATTATATGCATCTGTATCAAATATTTGTTTCATTTTTCCATCTAAAAATGCAAATACATATGCATAAATCGTACCACCGCTTCCGCCGGTATCTATCACAATTTGTATGTCATCCACATGATTTCCTGTAAAATCACCAAGAAAAATGGTTGGGTTATATCCCATATTTTCTTTTAATGGAATCCTTTCATACGTATTCGTTTTTCCATTTAAAATAACGAGCGTAATATTTTTCCAAAATGGACTTCCCTCTGTCTTTTCACCTGTTAGATAGACTGTATCCCGAACACCATCACCAGTTACGTCCCCCATTGCCCAATCTATTACAACTTGGTTATTTGGGTTTGCTTTTCCTAGATGATTTAAAATTTCATCTCTTTTTTCCGAAAGCACTTCTTTTGATGGGTAAGGAGAAGAAAAAGATAAAGCTTTATCAATGGATATTTAAAGCTTGATCGAAATCTTCCGCTTTCATTTGTGCATCTGCTAAGTAGTACCAGTAATAAGAGTAATCATTTGTTTTCAATAAATTTTCATAGTACGCTGCTACTTTTTTAAAGTAAAAAGGATAGACATCTTTTGCTTGTACAAGGCCATGTTTTATCGATAACGATAAACCTCTACTTTATAAGCTTCACCAGTATCATGCGTCCAAATAGCAAGTTCATACTTCCCATCTTTGTTCATATCTTCTGCTTCCAATTTACTGTAAACAATATCGTTTGTTGGTAACCAGACAAATCCGTTAGTTGTCCATTGCAATAAATTTAATTGCGACCACATACTACCTTGTTGCCAACCAATGATCACCGTATTTACACCAGTGTCTGTGAGTGGTACGGCTAACAAATCTGAAATGCCATACCCACTTCCTCTTATCATTATTAGCGGCTGCCACTGATTGTTTCTGTTTTTCAGGATCAAAATATAATTTTTCCCTTGATACCGGAATGCTCCGATTAACTCATCCATATGATCTCCGTCAATATCTGCTACTATTACTGCCGCTTTCTTTTCAGGCTGTTGCAATTCCAAAATAGTTGCAGTTTGCGGTAAAAATTGCTTAAACATATTTATATAATCGTTCATCATACACCCCTTCCCCAACATCATATGCAGAGAAAATGGGTAGATGTGGCATATTAGTTTAAAAATGAAGTAATTGCTTCATTGACTAGATAAGCACCTAATTTTACCGTTCGATTATTTTCATCCAAAAGCGGATTCACTTCCGAAATATCGAAGGATAACGTCTTTTCATTAGAAGCAACAGTACGAATAATTGAACGTACAGTATTTGGGCTTAAACCAAAAGGCGAAGAAGCACTTACACCTGGAGCAAATGCAGCATTTAGTACATCTGTGCATAGCGTTAGCATGATAAAATCATTATTTTGGATAAATTCCTCTATTGCTAAATCCACTTTGTAAAATTCTCACCATGCATATCTTCTTCACAAATATAGGTCACACCAAGCTCATCTGCCTTATCGAAAAGCGCTTGTGTATTTCCGTATCGCTGAATTCCAAGGACAAAATAACTACTCTTTTCATCTTGCTCGAGTATTTGTCTGAACATTGTACCGGAAGAAGGTTGCTCATCATACGGGCGCAAATCAAAATGGGCATCGATATTGATAATCCCTAGCTTTGCCCCTTTACCAATGTAGTTTCGAACACCGAGATAATGTCCATAAGCAGTTTCATGTCCTCCACCTAGAATTATTGGAGTCATTTTTTTGTTTAGAACTTTATTTACTACATTCCCAAGTTGTTGTTGGGCTTTTTCAAGGTCATTTCCTGTACATTCAATTGTTCCTAAATCTATTAGATGTTTTTCAGATGATAGTTTCCATGGGAGCTTTGCCAATTCCGAACGTAGCTCATTTGGTGCTTTTGCTGCTCCAATTTGTCCTTTATTTCTCCGTACTCCTTCATCACTTTCAAAACCAATGATTACACATGTTTCACCTTTCGTATCAAGCGTATCAATCTGGCTAATTCAACGATTTGGTGATACCTGAAACTCGCTCTATTTTCTAAATGGTCTGTACGCCCTGACCAAATGCCTTCTTTCACTTTTTTAACCAAGTTATCCATCCTTTCTGGTTTGAAGAAATTGATATGTTTATCAGACTACATGCACTATTTCTTACTTCATTCTTTACTCGTTTGAAACATTTGTAATCAAACTGTAAACATCTCTAAAAGAACCTTGTAGTAGCAAGGGTTTAAGACATCCATCAAAGCTTTATGGTATATATTCCCTCAAAGTATCCATTCTTTTGCATGCTAAAATCGGAGCAAGTCAAAAAAAACTTTGGAGGTATCTGATGAAGAAACGTTTCATCTCAACTACACTATCAGTCGTAATCGGTTTAAGTGCCCTAGGGGTTGCCCCTGACACTATTCATCCTATAAAAGCATCGGCTGCAACAACTAACACGCAGAATAATCAACAAGCAGTAGAAGCAAAGGCTGATCAATTAATTCAAACAGGGAAGAGTTTAATCGGGAAAGCTACTTACAGTAATACAGAGTACAAACCCACTTTTCCTTACAAGTTTTCATGTGCAACCTTCCTTATGTACATTTTCGAGCAAAATGGTGTAGACCTTGCAACTTATAATGAAGACTATATGATGCAACAAGGAACTCCTGTAGCTAAGAACCAACTACAAAAAGGTGATTTACTATTCTTCGATAGTAGAGGCGGGAATATTCCAAACCATGTTGGGATGTATATTGGCGACAATAAAATTATACAAATGGCAGATCCTACACAAAAAATTGTCATTACAGACTTAGATAGCAAACCTTATTATAAAGATAGCTATATAACAGCACGAAGAGTTCTACCAACGCTCATGTCATCCAATCCAGCAACTAAAGGCGATAAGATTGTTGAAAAAGCCTATAGTTTAATAGATAAAGCAACAATGGGTAGCGTCAATAATGAATCATCATTACGTTTTACTGCTACTGGATTCATCGACTATGTGTATAAAACAAATGATATCAAATTAGGTACGACAAATATAAAAGATTTGATGAATAAAGGTACAACGGTTTCCAAAGCTAACTTAAAGAAAGGCGATTTAGTTTTCTTTAACAGTATCAAAGGATCCAAAACACCAACTATGGTAGCAATATACGCAGGGGATCATCGAATCATTATTCCAAATTCAAACGGCATTTTAACAAGAGTTCTATTTGTCGATTATTATGAACAGCATTATATTACTGCAAAGCGTGTACTTACAGAAAGTGCATCACCGTATCAAAGTCCAGTAAACAAGCTCCACAAACAAGTGCTTTACCAGCGGATAAGATTATCAATCTTGCCTCTAGCTTAATCGGAAAGGCAAAATTCGGATACGGATATGATGAAAAATCTTTAACATTTACTAGTGCTGGATTTACTTACTATGTGTTTAATCAACAGGGAATTAATCTAAAAAGTAAAATGGCTAGTCAACAGGCTAAAGTAGGAAATGCAGTCCAAAAGAGTAATTTGCAAAAAGGTGATCTTAATTTTCTTCACTAATGGAGGATCTAAAATTACTGAAAGTGCAATTTATATTGGAGCCAATCAATATATTCGTCTGAAAACAAATGGTAGTGTTGTAAAAGAAAATTTAAATTCTACTTGGGCTAATAAAAACTACAAGACGGCTCGTCGTGTTCTTTAATATAAGACTTTCAAAAAGAAGCATTCAACGCATATTGCGTGAATGCTTCTTTTTTCATCTATTATTATTTTGTTTTAAACTATTTGCAAAATCTATCATTGATCGGCTCGACATTGGACCTTTTATCAACAAAATAGCATTTCTATCAAGTATTGGTTTTAAAACATCGATGACACCAGTGACATCTTTAAACATATGGACAGTTGCCTCTGTTCCATCTTCCTTTGCTTGTTTTGCTATTTCTTCTGCTTTGCTCCCTATTGTAATAAGTGTATGAATGTTTCTTTTCGCAACCATACTTCCAATTTCACGATGATATTTCTTTTCAAAATTTCCTAATCGCTTAATATCTCCTAGTACAAGGATAACATTTTTCCCCTGTCCAATGGAATCCAGTACCTTTAATGCAGCTTCGACAGATGTAGGATTATTTGTCCAAGTATCATCTATAATAGTACTTCCACCTATTCCATTTGAAAACTCTAGGTGTCTAGTCATATTTTTATAAGTTGCTATACGTGAAATGGCTTCATTCATATCCATCCCCATTTCGTTTACAGCTGCGATTGCAGCAAGTGCGTTATATACTTGATGTTCACCATAGCCCGGTATAAAAGCATTATATTTTTTATTTGAAAAATGAATTTGAAAATTCATTCCACTTTTTGCAAATCTAATATTGGAAGCTCTAAAATGTGACTTCTCACTTACTCCAAAATAAATGATCTTTCCTTTAAATGAATGCAAAGGAACTTTTTTAGTATTAGTATCATCCGCATTTAAAATTAATGTACCGTTCTTCTTTATACCATCCACTATTTCTGACTTCGCTTTTATATATCCTTCTAGATTTCCGCAACCATCTAAATGATGAACACCGATATTTGTAATAATTCCTATTGTAGGCTGATAAATCATGCATTGATGTTTAATATTACCCGAATTTCCTAATCCAAGTTCAAAAACAGCCGCTTTTGTATTTTCATCAATGCCCAGTCAAATACGGAAATGATTGACGTGGTTCATTTTTACTGCTAATGGATGCTTGGACATTCCAATCTTTACTTAAAATATGTTTAATCATTTCCTTTGTAGTTGTTTTACCACATGTTCCTGTTATTGCAACTACCGGTATTTGAAAAAGATTTCGATAATAATCCATGAACTTCCAATATGCTTGCACAAGACTTTTCACTTTTATGACGGTAGTATTCGACAAAGCATTTTTCAATTCTGAGGAAGGCTTATCTGAAATCACAAGAGAAGGTCCCTTATTATTAATTTCATGCCAGTTAATAGAATCACTTCTACTGACAAATATTAGGGTATTTCGCTTTGTTAGATCATGCCGATTATAATAAATAGCATTTCTTACATTCCAAAGTTCTGAACCACTTATTAATTCACCTTGAAGTAACTTCCGAATATCTTTCACTCGTAAAGGTTTCAATATTTATTCCTCCTTCCCTTATTTATTCTATGAAATGCACTTAATGAATGGGTCATTCTCCATTTTGCAATTTCCTAATTTCCACAATTCTTTTCCAAATGGATTTATCTTCAACTTTGCAAATCCGCTGATTCCAGGAGTTGTATTTACTTCGAATAAAATTGGTTTTCCTTTTATTTAACCAAAATCAATACCATATTCCCTAGAAGGAAATTGTGAAGCTATCACCTTAGCTGCTGAGATAGAAACTTCCTCTAAACAATTAATTATTTCTCTTTTTCCTTTTCATTCATTTTCCAATGTAAAGACAATAATTCATCAATCGTTATTACTTGCACTACCTCGATGGTATTAAGAATTCCATTATCATATTCCCGATGTCCCAATCTTTCCATTCATTCCACCAATAACCCATTTTCCCTTTAGATTTGAACATGAACCCGTATACTAATAGGCTTCCATTTGAGTTAAACTTTGAATACCCTCTTGAATAATATAGTTACCCAATCTCCCGAATTTCTCAAATGGATGTAGAACTTGGTGGAAATCCTCAATTGTTGCTACACATTTATTTATTGGTTTACCTTGGATGGTATAGCCATTAAAACAATAAGTGCCCATCTTTTTTGATAAACTTTAAAAATTGCTCTTCCTTGTCCGGTTGTATCGTGTTTCACATAAACATTATCATAACGACTTAATAAAATCCAATAGATTTTTCATACTGTATATAGTTCGTTTCTGGAATACTTTTAGCTGTTAAGGGATTTTGTCTGTAACATAAATTTTGCTCCCACTTTCCAAGTTATTTTTCAATAAATACACCTCTTTCATATTATATTTTATTTATTCTGGAATGAATAGTTCTAGAATTTTAATTTCTTTTGACTTTCAATATATTCATATATACCTTTTATCTTCAAGTCTATTAAACATAGTAAGGTCAGGTTTATAATTTCCTTCAATAATCCATATTTCTCCCTGATCTGTAATTCCAATTCAAAGCCAATAATTTTAGTCCTGTATTTTTTCTTCTAGCTGTCTGCAGCAGATATACAAATCTCTATCTATTTTGTCTTCCAAGTATATCATTATTTTTATGTGAAATGTTGGATTCTTGAATAGCATTCTCCAGTGATAATAGTTTCTGGGCTGCATTGGTAATGATAAAATTTTCTCCTGCGACCTTAACTATTTTTCCAGTTATTCCAAGTGGAATTCAACCTTTTGAGTAATGACCCTTACATCGATTGGACAGTCATTTATCGTTGCTAATGGTACTCTTTGCTGAATAATATAATATTTCTTAGATAGATAATTTTCTTCAATATAATGATAGGTTTCTTCAAGATTCGATTTCGTTATTTTCCTTATTCCAGAATGAATTTCATAAGTAAAGGATCATTATTTCAGTTAATTTGTACGATTCCTATTCCTTCTTGACCGATAACAAGGCTTAATAATTACTTCATTATATTTATTTAGAAAATCCTAAAGTATACTTTTGTAAATAAATCTGTATCTGGAACAAAGGTAAAATTGTCCTGTTTGTGATAGTGTTTGATATTGGTCTCCATTTACTTATTAGAAAATGTAGGATTGTATCTTGAATCCATATCCCTCTTTATGTCATACACGATTTCAATCACAATCGTATTACAATTTGGAAAGGATTCCCCGAGTTTTTTTGCTGCTAATAATAGATATATTCCTTATCTTTTTAAGTAAATACTTATGAAAAAACTTTCCGAAAACAGAGCAATATTTGCTATCCGTTATAGAAACTATAACGCCACTCAGCTGAAGATGATTTTCGATGAACAGTAACAAGATATTGATAAGGGCTCTGAAAATACTAGAATTAAGCTTTATTGGCTTGAATAATATAATATTTCTGTTTTATTTCATACATATTTATATGCTCATAAATTTCTTCTTTATTATGTAAATGTTACTATTTTCTTTTGTGATTTAATTCTAAACTTATTATTTTCTAAAGAGATACATGAATCACCAGGACCAAAAGTAGGCTTAATGACAACCATTTTATACTTTTCTATAAAGATCGAATAATGATTCTTTCGAAAATAGTTCTGTTTCTACTAGATAATTACATAAGCTTTTTTCATCCATTTAATATTTTATATTGGCCTAATCGTCCCCTACTGGCCTTCAATTTGCACACCTCCCTTATATGTTCCTGTTCATATTCTATTCAGCCAAAAAATTTTTCTCTGGATATTATTGTTAGAGATATTTAATAAAAAAACTCTCGGTATTATTACCGAGAGTTTCTTTAGCATTACAATTCCTGACAGCCTAATGCAACGATTGAACCTTGTGGAACAGGTGCAGCACCATTTTGGTCAAAGAAACCTGTTATCACAAAACTTTGTACATTATCATTTGCTGCTGAGCAACTTGATCTCTAAACACTGCTTCAAAAGAAACTGTTCACCGTTCACTATTCCAGTACCTTAACAGTAACTACACAGTTCTGCCCGTCCTGCTTACATTCAACAGAAGTAATTGCATTTGCAGTAAATAATGAAGTTGTTTACATCTGGAGTTTCCGTGTCTTCAAATGCTAAGGAAAGAGTCGATGCTTCAAGAGTAGTGACACAAACATCAGCCAAGTAAGTTAAATTTCCTTTAATCGTTACCATCTCTGCCCTTCAAATTTAACATTATTATTTTCAGAAAAAGCATCAACAGAACTCCACAAGGACAAATTATACCCATTTTTCCCTCCTTTCTATTAGAATACTTTAATATATTAATGGCAATAAGTAATTTGGCACAGTGTGTTTGTCCTATTATTAGTCATTTTTATGAAATCTTAAAAACGTACCTTTAAACAATAATGTTAAAAGGGGATTATAGCTTCTTCCGTAATTTAGATGCCAATTCGATGATTGGTTTGCTATACATATCTCCTTTAATCAGGATGATTGTATTTTCGATCTACCATCTTTTTTAACAGATCATAAACAAGGATACTATTGTTAAATGTATAGACCTGTGATTTCAAACCCTATTTTCACTGCATGGTCAGCCATTATACGTGCATGCTCACCAATTGTAATGAGAACATCTACACCTATCCGATGAATTAGTTCTCCTGCTTGTTCATGAATAATATATCCCCAAGATCCTAAATCAGTTATTGTTCCTAAAATAGCCACTTTTTTTTCTCTTTTCCAACTTCTTTTAATACTTTTAAAGCCGCTTCTAATGAAGTCGTTGTCATGCTCCATGTATCATCCAGAATGTAGAGCCGTTGATCCCTTCATATACTTGAAGATGCTTATTTAAATTTCGAAATGTTTTCAATCGATTCGCCGCCTCCGGAATAGTAACGCCTATTTCATGAACAGCTGCAATAGCGGCAAGCGCATTATAAACTTGATGCTCTCCAAACCCTGGTACGAACATTGGATAATTTTTTTTCTCATGTTGGACATTAAATTGCATTCCATCTTTACAATATTTAATATCGCTGCTTTAAAATGACAAGATGAATCGATTCCAACTTTTATGATTCGACCATGATAACTTTTCAAATCGATTTTTCTACTATTTTTATCCTCTGCATTAATAATTAATACACCTGTATGATCAAGAGCTGCACCATTTCACCTTTTGCATTAATATAACCTTCCAGCGTTTTACAATAATTCAAATGATGGGCGCCTATGTTCGTAATAATCCCTATTGTTGGTTTGAAATATTCTCCTGCTTTTAGTACATCCCCAGGTGCACCAACAGCTGTCTCAAAAACAGCCGCTTCTGTGTCTTCATCAATGCTAAGGAGATATTGTAAATGAGCGGTTCGCGAATTATTGCTAGTATTTGTAGATGCAATTTTTTTATCTGCTGAGAGAATATGACTAATCATTTCTTTTGTAGTTGTTTTTCCAGAAGTCCCTGTAATGGCTACAACAGGAATTTGAAACAAGTTTCGATAGTCATTAACAAATCTCCAATATGCTTCTTCCGTATCCTTTACTTTTATGACAGTCAAATTCTCTAATTGTTCATTTGGGCTAAACTCCTGATGTGTTACAAGCACTAAAGGGAAAAATTCCTTTAGTCCTTTCCAATCTAACAATCTTCTGCTTTTAAAAAAGAATTGTATTTTGCTTCTTTACTTGTTTAAGACGATATGCACCATAATGAACAATCACATCGTCAGATCCTTGAATCAATTCGCCAGATAGATTGTTCTTATATGCCTAACTGAGAGGGGTTTCATTTTGATATTTACACTCCTTTCCCATATATCATATATATGTTTGTTATACTAATTTTGCTTGTACGAATAAATTGAATTGACATCCATTTATTATTTGTTTCATGATACATAACCATACAAAAAACGGTTTATCTCATAAACATATAAGGAGTTGTTTTAATCGAAGTTAATATAGGGAGTGGACCGTTTGAAAACGATTATTTTTATCGGTACAAATAAATCTGGATCAAGTAGAGAAGCGATTCAAGCAGCAGAACGATTGGGTTACTTTACTGTTGTATTTACAAATAACGAAAAGCAATTGCAACAAAGAAAAGAATATACAGATGTTCATGAAATGATTTTTATTGATACAAATAATCTTCGAAATGAAAAAAGAAATAAATAAACTACGGTCAAAAGGTAAGGAAATTAAAACCATTGTCAGTTTTATCGATTCAAATGTTCATAGTGCATCCATTCTTTGTGATGAATTTTGTCAAAATTGTACCTCTTCTAAAGCCATTGAAATAATGGAAAATAAAGAGCAAACAAGGTGTTTCTAAAAGATCAACCTTATACCCCTAAATTTTTTTTATTAAACCAGGTGAATCGATTTCTTCGAAACGATAAGTGAACAGTTAAATTTACCTATCATCGTTAAATCTCCAAAATCGACAGGTTCCAAAGATGTACTGTTTGCAAAGGAAAAGAACAATTAGAAAAACATATTAAAATCTGCAGGAAAAGAACCCGGATGAACAATTATTTTGAAGAATATATTGAAGGAGATCAATATTTAGTTGAGGCTACTCGTTTATAACAATAAGATTCATATTGCTGGAATTATTGAACAAGAAATTACACAAGGGAAAAGGTTTATTATTACTGGCTATGGTGTTCTTGCGGATGTTCCAAGTGATATAAAAACGGAATTGAAGATGTGCTGAATTCCATCATTTCACAATTCGGTATTAAAAATGGAGCCCTGCATCTTGGAATTACGATTATCTAAAAATGGTTGGAAACTCATTGAAATCAATCCAAGGATTTCTGGTGGTGCAATGAATAAAATGATTCAAGCTGCATTTGGTTTTAATTTAGTGGAAGAAACACTTAAATTATACTTAGGGGAAAAGCCCTTCTATATACCGAAATATATGAATTACGTATTTACGCAATATCGTTATTGTTTCAAAAAAGGGAATATTAGAAAAAGTAACTGGAAAAGAAAGAGCTAAAAAATCCCCAGGGGTGATTGAAGTTTACGTGAAGCCCAAAAAAGGAACCAAATTAATTCCACCATTATCCATGGGACATAGATATGCCTATGTAATTGCCGCAGGGAGCAAGTTTGGAAGAAGCGAAAAATGTTCGCAAAAAATGCCGCAAACGAGATTACAGTTTCATTTAACAGAGGAAATAATACTAAGAAGACCTTGAAAAGTCTATTGTAGATATTCTATTGACACTAGATTTTAGATTAGATAGCCTTTACATTTAAGATTACCTAAATTAACTAAATCCCGAATAATTGCGAACTATTAGTCAGTGTCGCAATTATCCAGGTTTTTTTAGATTCATTACTTTAAATGTTTGATCTAAAAATTTCACTGTATCAAACATATTCGTTTTACTTGCTCCTTTGACCAAAATCGTGTCATCTTTTTCAATAATCTCTCGTCAATAATTCATGTAATTTTTCCTTCTTTGTGAAATGATAAACATTTGTATGAGGAAATCCTTTTACTTTTGCTTGTGCACCAATTTCATCTGTTCGAAATCCATATGTGATTAAAATATCAATCTCCTGTTTCATGCACATATTCGCCGACTTTTCGATATTCCTCTTCTCTTAACTCACCTAACTCTCTCATTTGTCCAATAATCGCTATTTTTCGGTGTTTTCCTATATTGGATAGAACATCCATTGCCGCCCTTACTCCTTGTGGATGGGAGTGTACAGTATCATCAATTACTGTAATATTGTCGCGACAATTATAGATAGTTAATCTTCTTGGTGGTTTTCTAAAAATCAACCCGGATTTAATTTCCATTGGTGTGAACCCTAAATAATCTGCCACAGCAATTGCATTTAAGGCATTATATACATGATGCTCCCCTAAAATAGGTATAAATAACTCAATTTCTTGTCCTTGAAGCCTCATTTTGAAATTCATTCCGTTCTCTTTATATTGAACTCATATGCTCTATAGTTAGCTGGTGACTTTATACTGACTGTTATTATTTTCCCTTTGAATTGTTGAGTCTCCAAATAGTTTGAGTTTTCATCATCCTTGTTTACGATAAGAATACCCTTCTTGATCCATCCCGTGGATTAATTCCGATTTTGCATGTGCAACTCCTTTAATATCGCCATCAAAATTTCCTACATGCGCAATACCGATATTCGTCACTATGCTAATATTAGGTTTAATAATGCTACAATGTTCCGTAATGACACCTGGATAAGCCATACCGTACTCTAATACAACCGCCTCGTGGGCGTCATTAATTTCTGCTGCATGTTTTTTCGTATGCTCTGTTGTATTCCAATAATCCTTTGACTCAAAAATGTTCCATCTTTTCGACAAGATTGATGCAAGGAATGCCTTCGACGTTGTTTTACCAGCACTTCCCGTTATCGCAATGATTGGTATTTCTCCTTTTTCTTCAATTTTTTTCTTCTTTACTTTATTAATTTCCGTTTTTATTTTCTTTTGATTTTCCGCTATAAACTTTGCATATTGAATGGAATGGATTACTACATCTAATTCCAAATAAAAAGCAGGCGGACAGCCAGGACGCCAGTTTACTTCATAAATCCAAATTTTTAAATTTTCATCTAATCCAACGTCAATCCCTATTTCATCAATGACCTCTCCATATTTCACCATTTGTATATCATCCAAATGATTAGCTAATGACAAAGAAAAGTGCTCAAGCATCCGTCTAATATCAAATGCTTCTTCTTTAAATTCCTGTTGTAAAAATGGATCTAAATAATTTGTGAATCCACCATTATTAATATTTGGAATGATTGATCCGTTTGGAGCAACTCGTGGATAAATAGTAGTAATCACCCACTTTCCTTCCCCATTTTTTTGAACATGAAGTCTAAAATCATACACTTGACCGGATTTATTGATGGATTTTATATATGGTTGAACGATAAAAGTTCCTGACGATAGCTTATCCTCCATGAAATACGTTCAACTGTTCCTTTGTATAAAATTCATTTTCTGAATCCTTCCTTACTTCATAACCCTTTGCTATTTCGGAAATTAAAAAGATTCCTTTTCCTTTTCTCCCATCAATCGGTTTAAAGACAACTTTATGAAAAGAAGAAATAAATTTGTAAAAATTATCTACGTTCTTTACAACTTCAGAAGGGATTAGGTAATTCGTAAATTCCTTTGCTTCCATTAGTCGTTCAGTTATATTCCATTTATTACCGATTGAATTAGTGGTAAATGGAATTTCATTTTTCAACTTATCAACAATTTCTTTTGACTTGGCTAATTTTTCAGGACTCCCTGCGTTATAAATAACATCTGGAAAAGGCATCATTTTCTCTTTCCAGCTTCCATTTTCATAAACTTGACCTCTAATAGATCGATTCACAAAATTCACTGCACCGGGTGAAAAGTAAAAAAAATTGACCCCCTCTGCCTTAGCGACTGCTGCATATGCATAAGACTTTATGACGGTTTTTGGATCTTTACGATGGTGTAACATTCCTATTATTGTCATTTAATATTCTCCTTTTATATTCGTGTAATTATATTTGTATTAAATTCATCCATCCTGCATTGGATACGGACAAATGTTCAGTTTTTATATAACTTCTAGTAAAAATAAAAAACACCCCAAGACTTGTAGGGTGAAGATGTGTCATTACCATTTCGGCTCAATTATTATTTTTCTTGTCAACAATTCGGTCTCCAAAAGTTGTATGGCACAAATACGTGACAAATCAACGTTCTTACATATAGACGTTTTTTCCAATCTAACCAAATCACAAAAGGAATTAGAGTAATTGCCTTCAATATCAAGAGGACGTAGTAACGAAATTTTTGTACAGCATGTTTCTTTATCTATGGACTCTATTCGAAAATAACTTGTTTCAAAACACTCTTCGGTACTCTTAAAACTTAATGGATCCCCTTTTTTTGTTATCAAGAGGAAGGGAATCGTATCGGTACGGGCTATTTTAGATAGTAAACTACCAAAAAATTTCGTTTGAGAATTATTTAATAGATCTTGGAGTAATTTTAATTCATAGAGCGCATCACATAAACAATGGTTACTTTTAACTTCGGTGCTCAATTGATTTTTCAACTCCCTTCTTGCGCTTAGTACATATCATATTACGGCTAGGGAAGGTTACTCGGGTAAACAGTTCATGCTATTAAACCGCTACTTTCAAAAGGTTCGAGGAAAAAATTTATCTCCTTTGTAGCCCCTATTGCAATTGCTTCTGCTTGTTCCAGATTTGTAACTTCCAATAAATTTTTACAAGAATAGCCACCCAGTCATTTATACACTTTTGTCTCTATAAAATATGTATGGAAAACGATTCAGCCACTACATTTGCCTATGCAAAAGTCAAATATAATACCATATCCCTTATAAATAAGTTGTTTTATAATGGATTTTATTGTAGTATTAGTTGTTTACTTTTACTATGTAATATAAGTAACGGTAAGTGTTTACTTAGTTTATTCGCTAGAAGAAAGTTTGGTGGAAGAAATTGAATAAGAAAGCGCTCATTTTGGCAGCGATTACTGTCTTTATTTGGGGATCGAGTTTTGCATCTATAAGCGCTAGTTTACACGGCGGTTATTCAGCGGGGCATTTGATTTTATTCCGTTTTATCATTGCTTCTGTGATCTTCGCGGTAATTGCATTTTTGCCTGGGGTTAGTTTTCAATTACCAAAGAAAGAAGATTTATTCAAAATAGCGCTTCTTGGATGGATTGGGATTAGCGTCTATCATATATGTGTAACGTTCGGGCAATTAACGATTACGGCAGGAACAGCAGGTATGCTAATCGGTTCTGCTCCTATTTTCACAACGATTATTGCTGTGCTTGTGTTGAAGGAACGTCTTGGAACAATTGGATGGTTTGGCTTGGCATTTGGATTTGTTGGTATTGTGTTAATCGGAATAGGTACAGGAGATTCGCTATTCAATATCTCTCCTGGCGTATTTTTAGTTATTATAGCCGCAATTGCGACTTCTATATTTTTCGTTTACCAGAAATCCCTACTTTTAAAATACAATCCAATCGAGTTAACCGCTTATTTTACTTGGGCTGGCACCATTCCTTTTCTTGTATTTGCTCCTGGGCTACTTGGAGACATCGGGCATGCAACACTGGAAGCAAATTTGTCCGCAATCTACATAGGGGTATTTCCGACAGCCATTGCCTATTTAATGTGGGCGATTGCTTTATCTATGAGTAAGGCTAGTTCAATATCTAGCCTACTCTATGCAGAGCCTGTTATTGCAATAGTAGTCGCTTGGTTATGGTTAGGAGAATTACCAGCGTTACTTTCTATAGTTGGAGGATTCATCGCAATTTTAGGTGTATTAATTGTACATTTGTATGGAAAAAAGTATCAGGCTTCATAATGGCCTGATACTTTTTTTCGTTTTATCTATTCGGTGGTATTCTGATAGTTGAATCACTCGAACGCCCCTTGTGTTTAGTTCATGGTAAATCCCTCTACTGTCCGTAAATGAAATATAGCTGTCTCGTTCCCTTTGAATAAGCTCTTCCGCTTTTTCTTGGGATTCTATATGGATAAACCTACGGATATAATGTTCTTCATCAAAAAAGTAAGTTATTTTGAATTCTTTCACATTTTCATCTCCTAACATGGTAAATGTTTTATACCAAACCTTTACTCATTATTATATTAGGATGTCCAATGTGTAATGTTTTAAGCTACCTTTTAATAAGGTTCATTATTAATGCACATTGAAAATAGAAAACCAATTAAATACCACACTCATGATCACTGAGTAAACTAGCAAAGAAATTAAAAAGGCGCTGTACTTTTTCCTCGATAAAAAAAATACAATAATCGCTACGCCAACTGCTGATCCAATTAAAGATAACCATGGAAATTGTTCGTATGTTATAAGCAAATAACAACTGAACCCAAATACTAAAAACAAGCCCAAATAAACTTGGAATAACAATTGCAGTTCTTCCCTAGCGTATTGCCGCATCTGCATCCCCCATCTACTATTTCTTTATTATTACTATTCTACGATTCTATTACCGTTTATATGCGAAAATAAGTACTAATTACATTTTGAAATCGATTATACGAAAGAATTAAACGCTTATGTTAAAATAGATATACTTTAGCTTGAAGGGAAGAAAAATAAATGAAATCTCCTTTTACATTTAAATATTCAGCACCGAAAATGACCTCTGAAAAAATGCCTGCACTCTTTTTATTGCACGGTATGGGAAGTAATGAAGAAGACTTACCACAGCTTGTCAACAATTTCGAAGAAACCCATCATATCTTCAGTTTACGCGGGCCGATTGTACACAATCCAGGATATGCTTTTTTTACAATTGCCGAAGTAGGTAAACCTGATCGTGATGTGTTTGATAAAGTCATCACGTTTATTCAATCTTTTATCAACGAAGGAATAGAGGAATATGACCTGGATCCAAACAATATTACATTATTAGGTTTTAGCCAAGGTGCAATTCTTTCACAAACTTTAGCATTAACGATGGGCAATGTTATTAACAAGGTTGTGGCATTAAGTGGCTATATACCAGGTTTTGTGAAAGAAGAATATAGTAAGCGACCAGTCGATCATTTGAGCATTTTTATTTCACATGGTGATTATGATTACGTTATTCCTTCTCAGTGGGGTGCAGAAAGCAAAGATTATTTCGAAGCGCTCGGAGCAAATGTGACATTTAAAACATACGGGGATGGGCACGGCGTAACACCGGAAAATCATCAAGATTTGGTTGCGTTTTTGAAAGAAAATTAATACATGAGCTTGGGACTCTTTGATGAGTCCCACTTCTCGTAAAAGGGATGTAAATTAGATATCTCCTTTGCTTATGGGAGATTCCCAGCATACACTTGATTCTTACCATTTTGTTTTGCACTATAAAGACGCATATCTGCCAGATGGAAAAGCTCGTCAAAGGAATTAATGGACCCATCTTCCGTTGAAGAAATTCCAAAACTTGCAGCTATTTGTATCGATTGCTCATTTTTCACTAGTTTCATACTTGCTATTGTTTCTTTCAATACATTCGCAAGCCTCAACGTCTCTTCTAACGAGTTTCTACCTATTATTACAAATTCATCTCCGCCATAGCGACCAACGAAGAACCCGGGACTCAAAGCTTTTTTACATAGCATCCCCACTTCACGAATAACTTCGTCACCCATTAAGTGCCCATGCACATCATTAACCACCTTGAATCCATCTAAGTCAAATGCTATACAACTAATTGGTGCAGTTGTATCTGTTGGATCACGGAGCCAACTCGTTGCAAGTTCATTTAAGTAACTTCGATTGTATAAACCTGTTAAATAATCTAACGCAGCCTTTTTCTGTATTTTGGATAATTGGTGTTTCACATTCAGTTTAATAGCCTTAAATGCGAGTTCCCGTTCATTAATGATTTGTAGAAGTTGAATATACTCTTTTTGCACTTGATAAGATAAATGGATATCCTCCATTATTTCACTTATTTCTAAACGCTTTTCTTGAATAGTCTTTAATAAATAGACATCCTGATAAGTATCCACAATTTCCTTTGCAGTTGAATATGCTTCAAAAGATTCTCTATATGCTTTCTTCTGACTTAGCCAGTGCCCTTTTAATATTTGGAACTGTGCACGTTCACGTATAAATGAGTCAAATACATCTTTCTCTTCCATTTCATCCATCACTAACTTCGCATCTTCTAATAGATTCAAACAAATATACGCATGGGCTATATTAAACATTACCCGTACTTCTAAAACAGGAGAATTAGGCTCATGTAGCTTTGCAGCAGCCAGTCCTTTTTTGGCCATTTCTAATGCCTTTTCATATTCTTTGAGTTTGATGCAAACATGACTATAATTACTATAGCCATTGCTCAGAATATTATATTTCATTAATTGTTCCGCAAGTTGCATACTTTTGTGTAAGGTCTCTTTCGCATTATCATATTGTTTGTTAAATTCATATAGCAAGAACATTACATTATATAATTGCAGATAGTCTGTATCATCTCCATACGCTAGTGTGATTTCCTCATATTTCCCCATACTTGCGAAGGCTTCCTCAATATCTCCGATGGAATAATAAGAAGCGGCTTGAGTGATATGAGCAATGAGTATCGATTTGAAATCATCATTTAGTATTCCAAGATCTAACAAATCGCTTGCACGTTCGATTGTTTCTTGATATTTCCCTTCAGCTCGTAATTGCGTAACCTCTACCTGCAAACTACTTAATACTTCTTTCATGATCACTTTACTCCAATCTCATTGGGCATCTGGATTCGAAATAATTTGTATGCTATTTAATACCCTGTTTTATCAAATGGAATGAATATACTCTTCCCTATGTATTAAATTTTCAATAATCACTTTTTACATAATCAATTATAACTCGAAAATAACCAATTATCTAATTATTGTTAATTTCCAGAATTATGATGAAGGATTAAATAATTTGTAAATAGATTGTAAATTTTCATTACTTTTAACTACCTAGAACCTCCGATTATTAATTACAATAATATTTTGTCGATAAATACTAAGTAGAAATACTAAATAGTTAGGAATGATTTTATGAAAAAAAATATTATTTTATTATTTTATCCTTTTCATCTAGTTCTCTCCGCATGTTCCAATAATAATACTGACTCAAGAGCACAAACGACTTGAAGTTGGAGTTATGCTTTCTGATGCTGGATTAGGAGACAATCGTTTTCCGATTTAGGATTTATAGGTCTTGAAAAAGCACGTGACGAATTAAATATATCTTTTGATTACCGGGAAATAAATGATACCAAACATATGAAAAAGGTCTTGAAGAGCTTATTGCGCAAGGTAATGACTTAATCATTGGATTAGGCTTTTCTTTACAAGAAGCACTTGAAACAGTTGCACCAAAATATCCAGATACTAGTTTTGTACTTATCGACTCCGTTTCAGATGTCCCGAATATATATAACGTTACATTTAAAGAAGATGAAGGCTCTTTCTTATTAGGTGCTTTGGCTGCTATGAAAACGAAAAGTAATATTGTAGGATTTATAGGTGGTATGGATTCCCCACTTATACAAAAATTTGAGAAAGGTTTTACCGAAGGAGTAAAATCTCAAAATCCAGAAGCACAAGTACTTTCTACTTATGCAAATAGTTTTGGCGACGATAAGCTCGGTGCAAATATTGCGAAAGATATGATTGCTGCTGGAGCTGATTTTATATATCCTGCAGCAGGGTTTACAGGAGTTGGTGCGATTCTAGAAGCGCAAAAAGCTGGTATTTATTCATTCGGAGTAGATAGTGATCAGTATTATTTAGCTGAAAATAGTATCGTTACCTCTATGTTAAAGCAAGTCGATATCGCTGTTTTTAATACAATAAAAGAGTTTGTCGATACAGGAAAACTTGCTGAAAAAAATACAGTGTTAGGTATAAAAGAAAATGGTGTAAATTTAGCTTCTATTCGTGTCATTAATCTTTCTCCCGCTGAACAGAGTAAGCTCGATAAACTACGAGATGATATTTCAAACGGATCGATTACGATACAATAATAGGAAGTTAGGTGTAAATAGATGAAGCTCAAACAAAAAATATTAATGATTTCCCTTATCCCATTACTGCTATCTGCTTGCATTATTGGATATAACATCATTCAATTAACAGCATTAAAGTCCTCTACGGAAGAAATTGTCGATTCCCTAGTTAAAGTAGAAGAACTAAATAGCACAGCAAAAAGCCTTCAAAAATCATTGAGTGCTTACTCTTTAAATATTTCCGAAAGTAATAAACATGATATCGATACCGACTTAGCAAATATGAAATCACTGTACGATTTGCTAAGCCCTGCCTTAACGAAAAAGGATCAGCAAGTTATTTCACAACAACTCTTTTATAAATATGAAGAAATTTTAACGGAAACAAATAAAGCATTAAGTACACAAAATATTGCCGAAATAAAGCGTCAATCTCTTCGAACAAAAGGGATGATGAATGACGTAATTGAATTAAAACGAAATATTACATCTGAATACCTTATGATGCAAGCCGACTTACAAACGAAGATTAATGGAATTATATCTATTTCTATTAGTTTAGTTGCATTCCTTTTAATCGGAAGTATTTTAGCTACTTTCTTCTTTACTAACCGGATTGTTCACCCGATTAAACAAATCACCAAAAATGCAGAAGAAATTGCAAAAGGAAATTTAGCGGTCAAATTAGTAAAAGTTACGACTCGTGATGAAGTAGCTACTTTACAAAATTCGTTTGAACAAATGACAATCAATTTAAGAGATGTGATTACACATGTATCGGATAGCTCCAACCAAGTTGCTGCTTCTGCGGAAGAATTAATGGCAAGTGCGGATGAAACGATGAAAGGTACTGAACTAATCTCTTCTTCCATCCAACTCGTTTCAGATGGAGCGGACCAACAAACGTTCATGTCTGATGAATCTGCACGTTCAGCAGAAGAAAGCTCAAACGCAGTTACCCAAATAGCAGAACAAGCAAATACCGTTATGGAACTTTCTGTTTCGACAAACGAAAAAACAAAACAAGGTGCCGAGTTCGTTCAAGAAACGGTTTCGCAAATGCAATCAATCAGTACATCTGTAGAGGAAACAGATAAAGCACTTGTTACACTAAATGATCGTTCCAAAGAAATCGTTCACGTATTAAAACTAATTACCGAAATTGCGGAACAAACAAATTTACTCGCATTAAACGCTGCGATTGAAGCTGCAAGAGCTGGAGAAGCAGGAAAAGGATTTGCCGTTGTGGCAGATGAGGTTAGAAAACTTTCCGATCAAACAAGAAATTCCGTTTCAAGTATTTCCGGGATTGCGTCAGAAATTGAACTCGATACAGAGAAAACAGTTACTTCGATTAATGATGTGAAAGAAAGAGTTAATGTAGGGCTTGAAATTGCCCATCATACAGAAGAGACATTCCATGATATCCTTGTTTCTGTGGAGCTCGTAAAAGAACAAGTAAGCAATATTACGAAAGTCTCTAATGATATTAATGATCAAATGGTACAAGTATCTATCCATGCACAAGAGATGTCTAATGTCGCAAAAGTAACAGCCGATAGTTCTAATTCAGTCGCAGCTGCATCCGAAGAACAATTAGCATCGATGGAAGAAGTTACAGCAGCGGCCGTTTCTTTAGCAAATCTTTCAGAAGAATTACAACAAAGAATATCCAAATTTACGGTGTAAGCATCAAAATGAAAAAAGCATAAGTGTTCTTTAAGAGCATCTTGTTTTCCGAAGCTTTTCGCAAAAGATAGTTGCACAATATAGGGAACTGCGTCTTAAGGGAGTTATCCGCTGGGATTTTCGCTTCAGGGCGGACGCTTTCCGCGGGCGTTGCCTCAGCCTCCTCGTGCAAGCTCCTGCGGGGTCTTCGGCTAACGCTATTCCCGCTGGAGTCGCCGCCCTTTCGCTCCAATCCAATAGAGCTTGCTACTAATTCAGAAATCATGCACTAGATACGAGTCATATATTGCATTTTCTAATAAGTAAAATCCAAAAATTAGTTAAATGTGACAAACTATCTAGTGATTGAGATAAAAATATTAGAAGTCATCATTGCTTGAATGGCTAGTAATATTACGAGGCTCTATTATAGTGTAGCTAGTGATAAGGGAAATCTTACGTATTACTTGAATATGCTTCAGAATGTTGCTCTTAATTTATAGTGTGCATAAAATGATTTTAACGAAGACACTCCCTTTAGGTGGATTTTGTTAAAGCTAGTGCTCTTATTGAAATTAACTATTGATTAGTCAGTAATTTCCTTTGATTGTAGCGGAAGGCGGCGACTCCTGCCGGATGAGTGGGAAGATGAGACTTCACAGCGTACGCGTTAGCGTCGGTGAAGGCTCATCGCTCACCCGGCGGAAAGCGTCCGCCTGTAGCGAAAATCATTGCGGTCACCTAATAAAACTTACTTACAACGCAGTATTCCTAAACTGTGGCATAGGCATTACTTTTATGCTGTTGAAAAAGTTATCGATGTCATAAGTTTTAAGATCTCCTGAAGCATGAAAAAGGCTATCTCTTAAGTCAAAATTGACTTTGAGATAGCCTTTTTCATTTTATTCCTGCGTACTACATACAACTTGTCCTACAGCTTTTGCTGCGACTAACAATGACACTTCGTCTATATCAAACTTCGGATGGTGATTAAAGTATGGATCTTCCACGCCTTTAGGTGTACAAGCTATATAGAAGAAACATGCTGGAAATTTCTCCGCATAATAAGCAAAATCTTCCGATGGAGCCATCGCTGGAAATTCTCTCACTTCTTTAATATGTGGATCATTCGCATTTTTAAGCGTTTCTGCAACTTTCGCTGTCAATTCAGGATTATTGTATAATGGCGGATAATCCGTGTCATACGTTAATTCACAAGTAACGCCAAACTCTTCCTCTATTCCTTTAACAAGACGTTTTACTTCTTTTTCTATCTTCTCTTTCGTTTCAACGGTCATATAACGAATGTCACCTTCTAGCTCTACACTATCTTTAATGACGTTAAATGTACCTTTTCCATCGAAAGAACCGATTGTAATAACACCAATTTCAAATGGGCTTAATCTGCGACTAATAATAGTTTGAACCGCTGTAACAAAATGAGCACCTGCAACAATTGCATCATTTGCTAAATGTGGAGATGACCCATGTCCACCTCTACCTTGTATTTTCAATTTCATGTACGCTCTTCCATTGAAAGAATACCCTGCGTGATAGCCAACTAATCCCGCTGGTCCCATTGGGAGTAAGTGGATTCCATACACTTCATCTAATTCATCAAGCAATCCAGATTCTACAATACTTTTTGCTCCACCAGGTGGAACCTCTTCTGCATGTTGATGAATTAGTTTAATCGTTCCAGATAACTCTGATTTCAATTGAATTAAGCAATCTGCTAACACCAATAAATACGCTGTATGCCCATCATGACCACAAGCATGCATGACACCTTCATTTTTTGACTTAAATGGGACTGGCGTTTCTTCTACAATTGGGAGTGCATCAAAATCTGCACGAAGTCCAATTGTTTTCCCAGGTTTACTACCTTTGATCGTTACAATGATACCGTAGCCATTTCCAACATTTGTTTGAACATCTACATCTTTACCTTTATAAAAGTCTGCAATATATTGAGCTGTTTTTTCTTCTTTAAATGAAAGCTCAGGATTTTCGTGTAAATAGCGACGAATTTGAATCATTTCATCTTCTCGTTCTTCTAACATTTTCATTAGTTTTTCTTTCATAATTTGCACTCTCCCTTATTAAACTTCACTTTTACCAGCATTTTTTGGAACCATGAAGATAATCGATAACAATGCAATGATTGCAAAAATTACATTTGTTATAATACCACCAGTTGCTGCTGCGTGAACTCCGCTTTTGTCTGCAATCATAGCATATACGGTTGCAGAAATCGCAACCCCGAAAGCCGAACCGAGCGAACTAGCCATTTTATAAATACCTGAAGCTGCCCCGATTTTATCGTCCGGTGCATTGGATACAGCTGTATCTGTAGATGGTGTAGCATAAAGCCCTAAACCTAATCCAAACAATGCAAACCCAATAAATACAACAATTGTATAAGTTACGTCTGGTAAGAATGTTAAGCCCATTACTCCAACACCGATTAGCGTCAGGAATGAACCCCAAAGCATTGGTTTTTTCGCGCCAATTTTTTGAAGAATTTTTTCACCGACACGAATCATGCCCAGAACAGCAATAAGATACCCGATTGATAACATACCCGATTGGAAAGATGTGAATCCTCTACCTTCTTGCACATACGTATTTGCAACAACTAGTGTTCCTGCAACGGCATTAAGCAAGAAGTTAGAAACTGTTGCACCTGTATATGGTGCATTTTTAAATAATCCAAAATCGATTAACGCATTTGATCTACCATTTTCAACTTTTATAAAGATAATTGCACCAATAATTGTCACAGCTATTAATGCAATTGTAATCCAGTTTGTCCAACCAATTTCAGCACCTTGTGTGATGAAAATATTTAATGCCAACATGGTAATAATGAATATTATTAATCCACCAACATCAAATTTTGAATCACCAGTATTTTTTGCTTTACTTTCAGGTGTGTCTTTTATTAACCACAACGCAAGAATTGCGAAGATAATGGAGAAAATGAAAATCCATTTCCATCCCATATAAGTTGCAATAGCTCCGCCCAATAAAGAACAGACACCAGATCCCCCCCATGAACCAATGGACCAATAACTTAGTGCGCGTTGACGTTCCGCCCCTTCAAAATAATCTTTCACTAACGCGATTGTGGAAGGCATAATACATGCAGCAGATAATCCCTTGAATAATACGACCGATGATGAGTAATGTCGCACCATTTGCTAACACTATACAAAGTGAACCGATAATACTTAAGATTAGTCCGATATTCGTGATCTTCTTACGTCCTACTTTATCCGCAAGACCACCTGCTGCTACGATAAAAATACCTGAGAATAATGCCGTTAAACTTATGGCAATATTTAGTGTTCCCAGTCGAAACCCTAAATCTTTTTGTATGCAGGTACGACGTTAACCATTGCTTGGGCAAATAACCAGAATGTTAAAACTCCAAATACGATCCCTGTAATCAATTTATTTGTACCTTTGTAGGTTGTTCCCATAATGTACACTCCTTTAATTTTGTTACCTATACTTATTGATTATTTGTTAAAAGCTCAGTTTCATGCATAACAATTAAGAATATATTCGAGGCCTTTTATTAAAATTGGTAGGTAAGCTTCCCTATAGTTACATTCTAAAAGAAAAATCATCTTATCATCATGCCTTTTTTGCTGTGTTTCTATATAAAAATGGCGATTATTTTGATCGAAGAAGTGACAAGTACAAAAAAGATGGTTAATATTTTACCTTTTCCGGAAAATTGCACTCTACTACTCCTATAGCGGCATCCGCGCCTAATGTTGTAGAGAACAAGTTAACCACATATCACCTGTTTTCTTATAGCAAAAAACACACCAGTGAACACTAGCTACGCTAGTATTCACTGGTGTGTTAAGGAATATCAATATAATTGCTGTTAAACATACGATTTTCTTATATCAAAAAAATGAATGGCGTTAATCGTTAAATACGAATAGAATGACCAGTCTCCGTCTATTTTTTCATCAAAAATTTGCAAAGATGGATGACTTAAACGATTAATATATTCTGCAATTTCTATATCGACTCCATGTTTACTACCTAAATTCCACCAGTTCGTATAAAGCGCTCCATTGTCTTTATCGTACGTATACTTTCGAACTTGATACTCACCTTGCTTCAAGCCTGAAATAAGGACACGAACATCCTTATTTAGCTTCTTTAAAAACGCATTTTCAATAGAGAAATAAGGGTTTACATTAATACAATTCATTAATATTAATTGATAACCCCTTTCATACTCAGTCATGATGAAATCTGGTCCTTGTGCAATAATGCTTCCAGATAGCTTTTCTGCAAACAACATAGCATAAAATGCCGGACGTTTCCCATTAAAATAATGAAACAATTCTATCCCTTCTAATTGAATGCGGTGGTGCTGATCACCCACTTCATGCAATTCGGTATTAATCCAAAACGCAAGTGAATGAACGTCGTTTGAAATATCCCATGCACTTTTTAACACTAATGCTCCCCTGAAAAATGTCCCGTTTGTATAACGTGTATTTCCCGATAGCGTATTCCACCTTACTAAATGTAAAGGCTTGTCGATATGGTGCTGCTTCAAATAGTATTTCACTTTATTCGTTTTTTCTTTGATATAATCCTTTGCAAGTAGAAATCGATCATTACTTGTTTCTTCAAAATCGATCACTTCGTTTTGATTGGCATGGAAACCAATGAAATCGATTCGTTCCTCTTCTTGCAATATCCAAGTATGACACTCGCTTGTTTGTTCTTCTTCGTATGAAAATGGCAAATACACACCAATATGAATTCCGGGTACAACTTTTTTTACCGCATGATATAACTTCGCATACATGCGACGTAACTCCTTACTCTCAACTGCTGTAAATTGCGAT
>CAVTKB010000004.1:0-662032 GCA_963735205.1 uncultured Acidobacteriota bacterium | reverse complement strand
GACGAGAATTCGATCCACGTCCCATCCGCGGCGGCGGAGGCCGAGCAGGTGGCCCAGCTCGTGGCGTGGCGAGCGCAACGCGATGGGGCTCGCGTACGCGAGGCGCTGCGTGGCCTGCGCAATGCCGCCGCGACCGGCGTGAACATCATGCCCGCCTCGATCGAAGCGGCCAAAGCTGGCGCCACGACGGGCGAATGGGGCGACGCGCTGCGGGTGGAGTTCGGAATTCTTCGCGCGCCGACCGGCGTCTCGCCGCGCGCGCGTCAGGAAGCAGGCGACCTCGACCCGCTTCGCAGCGAAGTTGAACGCGTCTCGCTCAAGCTCGGCCGCCGGCTCCGGTTTCTCGTTGGCAAGCCGGGTCTCGATGGTCATTCCAATGGCGCGGAGCAGATCGCGGCGCGCGCTACGGACGCCGGCATGGACGTCGTCTACGACGGCATCCGGCTCACCCCAGCCGAAATCGTCGAGGCGGCCAAGTCAGGCGTCCATTGCGTCGGCCTGTCGATCCTGTCGGGCTCGCATATCGCCCTCACCGAGGAGGTGCTGACGCTCTTGCGCGCGGCCGGCCTCGAACACGTGCCGCTCATCGTCGGCGGCATCGTTCCGCCCGCCGACGTGGGGCGACTGAAGGCCGCCGGCGTCGCGGCGGTTTACACGCCGAAGGATTTCGAGATCAACAGCATCCTCGGCGCGGTCGTCCAGGAAGTCGAAGCGCGTTTTGACGCGCGGCGCGCGGCCCAGTGAGGAGCGAAGGGTCAGACGATCCACGCGCGCTCTATGTGTATCAGCTCGAGTGGAGCATCGGCACCGCGAAACGCAAGATGTGGTAGACAGCTATGCGGACGAGCGCGTCCGATGCGGGATCGTCGGCTGCGGCGTAGGCAGTTGTTGACCGGCAGGAGCGTACGCCGTCGGAAGGCGACGACGAGGGCCTCCTCTTCCCTTGGGGGACCGTCCTCGGGTTGATCCGCTCAGCGCCGGGTCGCTACACCAAAACGTGCTTTGGCAATTGTTGAAGAAGCTAAGCGCGTCCGAGCCGGGTATTTCGATAGAAACCAGCGGCACCTTATATTAACACGCTATCTCGTTTGATTGACCGGCACACTGCCTGCTCGGCGATAGTCTACGGAACACAGAAAATAGTCGGTATTTACGATCATCCACGACGACCCGTTGTTAGCATCACAGGTCACGGGCCAAATTCGATAGCGATTCTCGGCGAACCAGATAAACATTCACAAGAATGCCCAGCGGCGCCCATTGGTCCACAGCGTCTGGGTGGTTCTCCGAAGATCCACGATTAGGCCTCCTTAGAGGCACGGTACGCACCGGTACATAAGCCGCAGAGCCTCAATTCCGAATCCTCGACTTGTCCATAGGAGTGCATACGAGTTTGGGGTAGCGCTTGGGGGCTCTCGAAGAGTGAACCGGTCGGCATTTGGAATAGCGGTAAGTAGACCTCGCCCGACACCGGATGAATGCGGCCCTCCGCTTCGCTGGGAGGAGCGAGTTGGCGAATTACGTTTCGTTTTGACTTGATGGTCGAAGTCGGCGATGCACTGCTTGTAGAACCTTAGACATGGATGTTCCTTGTGCGAGTTAGGACAAACGACGCCGCGACTAGTATTACTACCTGAGTGTCCCGGAATTGGAACCATACGAGAAGCAAGCCGAAATGCGACTGATTTCTTACGCGGAGAATTTCGAGGACGTGATGCTCTGGCGGGCGCTCGGGCAAATCGAGCGGGGCTTCTACATCGATGCTGGCGCGTGGTCGCCCGACGCCGATTTAGTGACAAGACTGTTCAGCGAGCGCGGCTGGCGCGGCGTTAACATCGAGCCAAATCCGGAACTTTTCGCCAAACTATCCGAACGCAGGCCAAATGACGTCAACCTCAATCTAGCCGTTGGCGCGCGAGAGGGGCTGGCCACAATCAATCTTGTCAAGAATGGTGGAAGCGGGCTCTCAACGATGCGGGATGACTACGCGCGGTTGCATCGGGCGCAAGGATGGGAAATCGAACAGGCAACCGTGTCGCAGTCAACGCTGACGACTATCTGGTCCAGGCATGTGCCACCCTATCAAGATGTCCATTTCCTCAAGATCGACGTCGAGGGCAATGAAAAGGCGGTTTTGGAGGGAAATGACTGGACGCGGAATTGGCCATGGGTCGTGCTCCTGGAGGCGACCTTACCGAACACCCAGATCGAATGCCATGATGAATGGGAGCCGATCCTGCTAGAAGCCGACTACGTCTTCGCCTATGCGGACGGATTGAATTGTTTCTATGTTTCGAAGGAGCGAGCTGATCTTCTCAAGGCGTTCGCTTATCCGCCCAATGTGTTAGACAAATTCATATCGGCTGAGACTGCTAGTCTGCGCGCGGCCGTTGAACGATCCGAGGTGCGGATCAGGGAGAACTCCAACGCCGCTTGAGCTGCCAACGCCGGTCTTGAAACGCCGGCTCAGTTGGTTAAGCCAAGATCACAACCTGCTTCAGAACGCGCTAACCGAGGAGCGAAAGCGCGGAGAGGCGATGGTTCTCGGCCTGTTGCGACGTCATGAAGAAATCCTCGCCTACTGGAGCCCCGGGCGGCTCGCACGTGGGCTCGCGCAGCTGATCGCCCTGGGTCGGCGCATGCGTGGCCGGCGGAAGCACTGGAGCGCCATCGAGACAATACGGCTGTCGATCTTCTTCGACCCAATCTGGTATCAGCGCGAATACCCGGACGTCGGCACCGCCTTTCCCGATGCCGCCAGCCATTACTATCACCACGGCGCGGCCGAGGGGCGCGACCCTGGGCCCTATTTCTCCACTCGCCAGTATTTGGAAGCGCACGCGCCTGCCGGCTGGAACCAATCCGATTATTCATTACACGCATAATCATCCGCATCAGCCCGCCTGACAGGACCGAGAATGGACATTGAGCAGGCTTTGCGAAAGACGCTTTTCGCTATTCCATCGATCAATGGTGGACGCTTGTTGGACCATATGCTACCTACATTGCGGCTGCCGACCGATATTGTTGTTGTACTTGACCAAGGCAGCACCGACGACACCGAGGAAGTTTGCCAGAGCGCCGGTGTTTCACTTAGTGCAGACTGGGCCGCCCCCACACCTATACCGAGGCATGTAACCTCGCCGCCCGCATGGCTGCCGACCGCGGCGCGGATTTCGTCTATGTCGCCAACAACGATATCACGTTTCAAACCGACGTGGCGCGGCAATTACTCGCCGCTATGTTGGACGATCCGAACCTGGCGATCTGCGCGCCAACCCAGTTCCTGATAGACGATGCCATTGGCGACCGGCGCCTTGTCTATCGCGCCGCCTGGGACCTGGAGAACCTCGCTTTCTTTCATGATTTCGCGCCGCCACGCGGTAATCCAGCTCCGGTATGAGTCCGATTTTTGCGAGCTGACCTGCGCCCTCATCCGTCTCGAGGTGACCCAGGAAATCGGATTTCTCGACGACAAGTACGGTTATTATTTCGAGGATGCCGATTTTGGCTACCGGCTGCGCATGGCGGGCTATAGCGCAGCCTATATTCCCGCCGCGCAGATTGATCATTACAGCAGTTCGACATTTTCGCGTGAGCGAAAAGAAAGGAAAGACGCATACGTGGCCAACGACCGGTGGCTGTTCGCTAAGAAGCATCTTGGATTTGGGATCCATCACAAGAATTTCACGTCAGCGGGCGCGATCGTCCTGGGAAATAATCAATCAGAACCTTCACCCGACCCTACGGCGGATGGGGCTTCTTGATCCTGCGCGACCCGAACTGATCTTTCGGCCACGCTGGCGCAGCGCCGTTCGATTACCTGTACACCGTGTGGGAAACCACGAAACTGCCCCATGAGTGGCTGGCACGGCGTGATCGCTATAAGGCCGTCATGGTGGCCTCCCTCTGGAATAAACAGGTGTTCGCTGATGCCGGATTCGTCGATGTCTTCCATGTGCCGCTCGGGGTCGATACCGACATTTTCATGCCGTCCGGGGTATCCGACCGTCCTTACGTGGAAACGACCTTCCTCTGGTTCGCGCGCAATCAGTACCGCAAGGGGCTCGACGTTATGCTACGGGCCTGGACGGACTTCCGGCGGCCGGAACAGCTCGGCCCGGTTGATCATCCTGGGGGAGTTCGTGCGTGGTGCGTTGGCTCACGCGCCTGTTTCAGTCCGGAGGTGGAAGAATCTGATTATCGAGGACTATCCCGACGACCGAATTTCTGTGTGGGAAACAATGGAACCGCTTACTGCCGACGATCTGGCGACCCTGTATCGCAGTGTCGATTTTGTAGTCTCCACTGCCCGCAGCGAAGGGTTTGGATTTGTCGTCGCTGAGTCCATGGCCTGCGGCACCGTGCCAATCTTCCCAGCCTATGGGGCAACCGGAGAATTCGCCTTCGAGGACGCGCTGACATTGCGCGGCAACGAGGCCAGGGCCGATTATTCTGACAAGGGATTTGGTGACGTCGGAAACTGGTGGGAACCGGACGCAAGCCATCTCACTGAATTGCTGCACGAGGCCTGCACAATGGACCCGGAGGCCCGTCGCACATTGTCCGCGCGCGCCGTCAAGAAGATCACGGCGAACTACACGTGGCGCCATACCGGCTTCGCTATCGCGCGCGCGTTGCGGACACTGCAGAATCCAGAGCCCAGAGCGGCGGATCGCGCCCCTTCGCCACTTCCCCAAACGCGTACGCTAGATCCGCGGCTGGCATGGTTGAAGCGCGATCCCGCTCCCCGGCCTCCCGGATGCCAAACCGGCCCCGGTCTGGTTGCCGAAACCATCGCCTGTTCACCGGGCGGGCGTGCTATGCGTCGGATACGTGGAAGCCGCTCTTGGCCTGGGCCAATCCTTTCGGGACATGTTGACGTCGATGGAGGGCATGTCGATCCCCTTCAGCGTCTATCCGTTCAATGTGAATGTCGAGACGCGCTGGATCGGTCCGTTTATGGCGGAGCGTTATGACAAGGAGGGGCGTTACGACGTCAATTTGATCCAGACCGCCCCCGATCAGCTGCCCTATGCGATACGCGAACTGGGCCCCCTGCGCACGAATGGAACCTACAATATTCTGCGCGCATTCTGGGAATTACCGCGGGCGCCGCGCGAATGGGAGGTGATCCTGCGAGACGTTCACGAAATCTGGGCGCCCAATGATTTCGTGGCAGCGGCGTTCAAAGAATCTTTCCACGGTCCGATCATTAACGTCCCGGAGCCGATTTTGGTCGACAGAATGCAGAAGTTCGACCGGTCGCATTTTGGAATGCGAGAAGGGCGATTTTATTTTCTGTTTAGTTTCGATTATTTTTCTTTTCCACGGCGCGTAAGAACCCGCTTGCCGTGTTACGGGCGTTCCAGGCCGCGTTTCCATCGAATGCGCAGAATGTGGGTCTGATCATCAAGTCGGTCGGCCCGACGGAAAACGCCCCGGATGTCGCAAGGGAAATCGCGGCGGCGGCCGCCGCTGATTTAAGGATTTGTGTTCATCGACGTGCCAATGAGCCGAGACGAGGTGCTCTCTCTGATTGAATGCGCTGATTGTTACGTTTCCTTGCATCGGTCAGAGGGATTCGGCCTGGGAATGGCGGAGGCCATGCTTTTGCGGCGTCCGGTCATCGGAACCAATTATTCGGGAAACACCGCGATTTCTTTCCGATGAGACCGGTTTTCCGGTCGCCTTTGCCATGGTCCCCGTACGCCCCGGCGAATACCCCTTCCATGAAGGCCAGTATTGGGCCGAGCCCGATCAGGCTGACGCTGTTAGACTTATGCGTCTGGTGATCGATGACCCAGCAGAACGCGAGCGGCGGGCCGTCAATGCCAGCGCGTTTATGGAGACCCATCATACGGCCAAAGCTGTACACTTGACCGTCGAACGGCGCCTGTCAGATATTCTCGCGGAAAGGAGAGACCGCCCCTGACAGACACTTGATGTGGCGAGTGGGCACTCAGTGTAGGATAGGTCAATGCGAATTTTATTGACCCCCCATAGGCGCGCAGATTCATAGGCCGGCATCGCTGCATTGGCCGCCTTTCACCGGAACCCGACCAAGACATTCCACGCCGTCGAGGCACACGCGCAGTCTTTTGGCACTCAATGGGGTTTCAAAAACCGTGTCGAACTGGGTGGTAAAATAGTTGCGGCCGCAGTATCGTCGAACGCGATGGCTGGATTAAAGGGACAAAAGAAGTCGAATTGTATGTCGATAATGATGAACATTTTTATCTTCTCGACTGACGACCAACCCCGGCCGAAATCGTCGAGGCGGCGAGGTCAGGCGTCCATTGCGTCGGCCTGTCGATCCTGTCGGGCTCGCATATCGCGCTCACGGAAGAGGTGCTGAAGCTCTTGCGCGCGGCCGGCCTCGAACATGTGCCGCTCATTGCCGGGGCATCGTTCCGCCCGCCGACGTGTGGCGACTGAAGGCCGCCGGCGTCGCTGCGGTTTACACGCCGAAGGATTTCGAGATCAACACCATACTCCGTGCGGTTGTCCAGGAGGTCGAAGCGCGTTTTGACGCGCGGCGGATGGCCGGCCAGTGAGGATCGAAGGGCCCTAGTTGTAAGAGGCGATACGGCGGGCGTTTTACGCGTATTATAAGTCTTACGAAACCGACGGTCGCAGCGCTGAAAACTGGCAGTGTGCGCCAGAGGCGCCTTGGGCGCAGCCGCTTCGTTGAAAGACGCCGCGCGTCCGAAGGAATTGCCGGCAAGAATACTGCCTTTACAGAGTTGCAGAAAAATGAGCCTAAGCCTTTGAAAATAAGGAGTCGCGCGCAGAATTGCGCACCCTTCGACAGAGCGCTGGGTGACTTCGCCTAGGGCTCGGATTGCGCCACGCAGGGGTCCTCGCTAGAGCACGCGCGAACGCTCCACCTCCCACACAGGAAACTCCGGCCAGAGATCGATGACCCAGTTTTCTTTCTTTCCTTTATCTTCCACGCGCCTACCGGTTAAAGCCCGTCTCCACGAATTTTCCCGGCCCGTCGGCGGGGGCGACATTTAGGTGTCATGAACTGCTGCGTGGTAGGCCGAAGGCCTTAGTCCAAATCCTTAACCGAACAAACTTGGCCAGGCATTCGAAACGAAAGGGAGGCAACAGACAGTGCTCGACACGACGGCTTAAAGGCAGCCATCGGCGAAGGGCAGCGAGAGGGCATTTGAATGGCCGCGGCAACCACAACAAGAAGCCGCGACTCAGTGCGCTAAAGGGCGCGCGCGTTAGGTCTTCATCGCTTCGGCCTAACAAGAACGGATTGTTGTCTGTGCCGGCACTGGGAGTATCTAGTATATACTCGTCGATTGAAGTTCAAGCGCGCATTCGGGAGCTAATCAAGCTGGCAAAAGAACAAGGCTACCTCACGTTCGACGATTTGAACGAGGCCTTGCCTGAAGGGATTACCGACGCTGACGAACTGGATTTGATTCTCACTCGTCTACGTCGCTTGGAGATCGATATCATCGAAGCCTCGGAGGTGGATCGCTATAGGGATGGCAAAAAAGACGCGGATGATGAGGAAGAGGAGGAAGAAAGCAGAGCGGTAACCAAAGTTGATATCCTGGATGACCCGGTGCGGATGTATCTCAAACAGATGGGGCAGGTGCCGCTACTGACCCGCGATCAGGAGGTCGAAATCTCAAAGCGCATCGAGGAGGCTGAAGCGATGGTGCAGAAGTACCTCACTCGCTTTGGTTTTGTTGCACGCGGTCATCTCGATCTTGCCCGCAAACTTCTCGAGGGCCGGGAACGGTTCGATCGCGTGATCCTCGATAAGAAAATCGAGAGCCGCGAAAGATACATGAAAAACCTGCCGCGCTTGTGCAAACAGGTGGAACAATCAAGCGCCGCGATCACGCGACGCTTTGCCGAGCTAGGTCGCGACGTCGCGAAGAGAGCGCCCCAGAAGCGCGGGGGATTGCAAAGAACGATGGCCACTTTGCAAAGGATCTACCCTCGTTTCTACCTGAAGCAGCGAGTCACCGAGGAGTTTGTCCATCTCGCCGACGAGGCGCACCATACATCGCTTTATCTTCAGACCGAGCTCGCCAAAAATCCTCGGAGCAAGAAACGCCGGTTGCAGCTTCAGAGCAAGGTCTGCGAGTTGGAAACGAGCCTGTGGTTTTCGCTTTCCGATTACGCAGAGGAATATCGAACGCTGAAAAATTGGCTGCGTCAGGCTTTTAAAGCCAAAACCGAAATGGTCGAGGCCAACCTTCGTCTCGTTATATCCATCGCCAAGAAATACACCAATCGCGGTTTGTCGTTTCTCGACCTCATCCAAGAGGGAAACATGGGACTGATGAAGGCGGTGGAGAAGTTTGAGTATCGGCGCGGGTACAAATTTTCGACTTACGCAACCTGGTGGATTCGCCAGGCCATTACGCGCTCGATCGCCGATCAGGCGCGCACGATCCGAATTCCAGTCCACATGATCGAAACGATTAACAAACTCCTGCGGGTGCAAAAGCAGCTCGTTCAGGAATACGGGCGGGAACCCACGCCTGAGGAAGTGGCTGAAGAAGTGCTCTTGCCAGTAGATCGTGTTCGGGCGGTGCTGAAGATGGCGCAGCAACCGATCTCGCTTCAGTCCCCGGTCGGCGAGAGCGAAGAAACCAACTTTGGCGATTTTATTGAGGACAGGGGCGCAGAAAACCCCAGCGACATGACTGCCATCGTTTTGCTGAAGGAGAAAATCAAGGATGTGTTGGAAACGCTCACAGACCGGGAACGGCAAGTCCTCGAGCAACGATTTGGCCTCGTTGACGGCTACAGCCGAACCTTGGAGGAAGTAGGGCGACAATTCCAAGTCACTCGGGAGCGCATTCGGCAGATCGAAGCGAAGGCGCTACGTAAAATGCGGCATCCGACGCGGATTCGACAGCTGGAAGGTTTCCTTGAGGCGCCGGGAATATGAATATAATTTTAACCCGCGTTCGAGCGCAACTTCGAGCCGTGCAAACGGTTGAATCGGATGGACAACATGGAACGTCAAGATGACAAAGAGTTATGGGATGTTCTCTGCCGGCTTCCTGAGCCCACGCTTTCGCCATTTTTCGCCCGGAATGTCCTGAGAAGAATTCGGCAGGAACCGAGTTATTTTCAGCGCGTGTGGAACTGGTTCGGCGTGCGGAAGCTCGTTGGAGCGTCGGCTGTCGCGACGGTCGTAATTGGCCTCGCTCTTGTCGCACATCATCCAAGTCCGCGCACAGCGTCTTCGAGTGATTTAGATATAGTGGCTAAAATCGATCCACAGGATTACGACGTCGTGGCTGATCTGGATGAATTGATCGCCTGGGATGAAAATAGCGTGTGGGAAGAAAAGCCAACGTTGTAAATTATTCGTCGGCTTATCGGTTTTCGCCTTGTCTTGCGCTACCGCACAAGCGCAGCCTCAACAACATCGCCCTCCGCTTGGCCGTCCGCCGCCGATGTCGGCACCTCATGGGCCACCGCCAATGGCCCAACCCCGTGGGTCAGTGCCAGTGGGCCAGCCTCATGGGCCACCACCAGCCCAGAGCGTAAGGGAACGCTGGCTCGCGATGCCACCGGACGCCCGCCAAAATTTCCGACGCAATGCCGAGCTTTGGATGCAGATGACTCCGCAACAGCGTAACCTGATGCGTCAGCGGGAGAATATGCGACGCCAGATGATTACGCGCGAAGCCGGCACCGCTGTTCGCGACTCTGGTCTTCAGCTGAATCCACAGGAGCGCGCTCGATTTGAATCCCGCTACATCCAGGAACGCCAGAAAGTCGAACAGGCGCTCCGGCAACAAATCGAAGCGGAAAGGCAAAAAGAATTGCCAGCGCTAATTCAACAGCTGAAAAAAGAATTCCAGATCGATCAGCCGGGCAAAAGCCCTGCGACTAAACCGGCGGCTTCGCCAAGATAAAGAGAGTAGACCGGCTGGCTTCTTGTGGCCCAGATTTCCTCACCGAGTTCACGCTGAAAAAAATTAGGCTGGCTCGAAATACCTTGAGCAAGCCCGTTGTGGCTATTCCGATCAAACTAGCGCCGGTAAGAATCGGGATAATGATGGCGATAATAACGATGCCCTCGGTGCCAGTAGTACGGACGGTAATACGATCGATAATAAGGTCTGTAATAATAGCGGTAAGGATAATAGTAACCGTAAGGGTAATATCCGTAATATCCCGAACCGAACCCGATATTGAAGTAAACTTGAGCGTCAGAACGCGTCGTTCCCGCGAACATCAAACCCCCAGCCACGACTGCAACTAACAAAAGTTTCTTCATTACTCACCTCCCATGATTCAGCAGGGGAATCGCCCGAAGGTTTCCCGTTATTCCCAGCCCGTAACGCTTGGATACCCCAGGATGGAGACAGTTTGACCTATCTGCTGATACTCAATGTCGCGCAGCCGTAGCGCATCAGCAGTTCTTCCTGTTCCTTCCCCTGGGAATGCGATTACCGGTCCTCCAGTTAAAATTGGCCCTAAGTACATCTGCAGTTTATCGATGAGCCGCCTGTCGAGCGCCTCGCCAAGGACTTTGCCGCCACCCTCGATGAGCACACTGGTAACGCCGCGTTTACCCAAATCCTTCAGCACCGACGGCAGAGATTTTCGTTTATAGATCAAAGTTCGCGCAGCAAATTTGTCGGAGAAGAGATCAGCCTGCCCCGGCAATCGGCCTGAGCGGGTCAGCACCACGCGCCACGGTTGCCGGGACCGGCGCACGCCGCGGACGGTCAAACGTGGATTGTCGACTCGGACAGTTTCCGCTCCGACGAGCACTGCGTCCACGCGTGCGCGAAGCCGATGCGCGTCACGCCGAGCTGCGCGTTCGGTAATCCATCGAGGTTCTCCGGATGGGCGCGTCAGGCGGCCGTCGAGAGACATGCCGCATTTTGCGATCACAAAAGGCAGTCCAGTCAGAATCCATTTGTTGAACATTTCGTTGAGCTGCGTGCACTCGTCGGCCAAAACGCCCTCCTGCACTGTGATCCCAGCGTTTCGCAACTGGATGATGCCCCTGCCCGAGTGGCGCGGGTTTACGTCCCGCGCGCCGACGACTACGCTTTTCGCTCCAGCCCTGATTATCGCATTGGTACACGGAGCAGTGCGCCCCTCCGTCGAACACGGCTCCAAAGTCACGTATAGCGTAGCGTTGCGAGGAACTCGCGCAGCAAAATTTCGCAGACATTCAATCTCAGCGTGAGCGCAGCCTGCTTCCCGATGATGTCCTCTCGCTACTATTCGATTACCAATCACTAGCACGGCTCCCACAGCGGGATTGGGACTGGTTCGGCCGAGGCCCTTTTTTGCTTCGGCCAATGCAGCGCGCATGAACTTTGCTTCCCGATCTGTTGTCATGATTTATGAAGATTGTGCATCGTCAAACTTGGAAAATGCGTGCCTGGAGGGATTCGAACCCCCAACCTTCTGATCCGAAGTCAGAAGCTCTATCCGGTTGAGCTACAGGCACACGGTGCCTCCTTGATTTACGTCCGAACAGTCAGCGACTCAACCCGAGCGAGAAAAATCGTTAAAAGCTCAACGAAACGCCTGCATAACCTGAGCGCCGCGGTGCGGGCTCGATTCCGTTGGCGAACACGCGATCGTAATATTTTTCGTCGGTGAGATTGGTGATGCCCGCGATCAAGCGCAGATTCTTCGTGATGTACCAATCCCCGCAAGGTTGAAAACCTTGTAGGCCGGAATGTGCGCCTTAGGGATCTGCGTATTGCCAATATCCGTGTCCTACCAGAATTGCTGCGAGACGTAGACAGCGGTGAAGGTTATGTCAAAACAATTATCTTTTCTCAACTGCAGTCCGCCTTCCATTAGAAAGTCTGGCGCGAATGCCGGCTCATTGCCGACGAGCGTTTTGTCGGTGCCGGGTATGAGGAGAGCGCTTTCAGTATATACTGCATCGAGGAATTGAACATTGCTGAAAGCGATCAATTTGAGCGGGTGATAATCCGCCATCGATACGCCGGGTACAGGTGGGGATTTGCTCGCGTCAACGACCGCTTTGCCGGGCTCAGGTTGCATCTTCGACGACCGGCGGATGTTGGAAGGGAGCCAGAAGATCGTAGTAAAGCTCGCCCTCCAAACCACGGTTACGTGTGCTGCCTGTATTCAGGATGATGAAATCAGTGTTACCGATATCCTGCGTCTCAGTTCTGTTATCGAATAACATCCAAAACAAGCCGATGTCATACCAGAATCCCTTATAAGGCTTACCGTGCACGCCTAATTCGAAGTCCAGCGAATGGAATGGATCCGGTATCGATTCACCGAATGCGATCCTTCGGCTGGTTCCGGCGATATCGAAAAACCGCGTTGGCCGCCAACCCGAAGACGCACTGAAGTAGGTTTCGCTGCGGTTACCGAAATCGTTACCCATTCCAAATCCCCACAGCGGCACCCAATGGTCGGCGCTGATAGTTGCCGGCCCAGTGGGAGGAACGGTTGCTAACCAAGGGGCGGTCGATGAATCGACTTCGACGTCTTCATGGTCAAGGCGGAACGAGCCAACCATGTGAAATTTCCCGATGCGGACAAGATCCTCGATAAATATCGACTGATAATTGGACGTCCTGGATTGATCGAGAGGGACGATGTCCGAGGCCGTACCGCGTGGTGCGTATAGAAAATTAGGGCCACTCGTCTCTTCGGTTAACGTGTATCGCTGAAACGGCGCATCGCCATGGTAAACAACGGTGCCGAACGTTAAGGCGCTCCCTCTAAAAATAGTGTCGTCGCCCCATAACTTGCGGAAGCGTATGTCGGCCCCGCCATTATTGAATTCCTCGTAACTGAAAAGAGTGCTTGAGGGAAATGGATGCGGCGCTCCTGGATTGAGGTTTGCCGCTGCGCGCGCGTCGATCTCCTGATGAGTAAACCATCCTTTTTCCTGCAAAAGCCACCCGTTTCCAAAGTCGCGCTCGTATCGTAGATACGGTCGTGTACCGATCCGTAATCAGCGCCGTCAATGATAATTTTGTAATATCTGAGCGGTTTCCTCGAACTCAGGTCAATCCAAAGTCATTCGCATTCGAAGCAGGGACTAGGGTTCCCCGAGCCGGGTGGCCGACGGGACTCGAACCCGCAACAACCAGAACCACAATCTGGGGCTCTACCATTGAGCTACGACCACCACAATTTAGCGAAACAGATCTTAAGATTCCAATCGCCCTTTGCAAACAAAGGGCTCGACTTTTCGCGCGCACTCTACTAATTGTCAGAGCTAGTGGACCGGAAAGCCCCCCTCAGCCGGTTGGGTATGACGTTGCTCCGTCGCTTCATGCGAAGCGGCGCAGCCGAGGTAGCCCTTTTCTTTTTACTCAGCATTACCGGCATCGCTTGGAGCCAACAAGATGACCCCAGTGACATTTTCCTTAAGGCATATCTCTCCGCGCAGCAGGGCGAAAAACTGGAGCACCAAAACCGATTTAAAACTGCCTTAGCGAAGTATCGCTTTGCTGGCAGCCTGATTGAGGAATTGCGCAAGTCGCACGCGGACTGGCAGCCCGCGGTTGTGGAATATCGCGGACGTAAAGTCAGTGAAGGGATCCTGCGTCTTCAGGAGCGAATGAGAAGACAAACCCAGCTGAACGCCAGCGCGAGTCCTTTGCCAGAAATTGCGCCTGCGGCGCCTGAGAGTGATGCCTGGTCCGAGCCCGGCCCAGAAGTTGTGGCGCCCCAAGTCACTGAGACTGTCAGCGAGATGTCGCGCAACGCCGTGAACAAAGATGGAACAAAAAAATTACACGACGAGGTTAATCAACTCCAGGCGGCGCTGGATAAAACGCGCGGGGATCTGCAGACCGCACACAACGAAAAGGAGGTAGTCGATAGGCATCTGAAAGAGACAGATTCAAAGCTACAGCGTGCTCAGAACGAACTCGATGAGGCGAAAAAATCAGAAAGTGAAGCGCGTCAGCAACTCACGCAGGTCCATGAATCACTCAGCGCGTCGGAGGCGTCAGAGGCTAACCGTGACACCGAACAGGAGCAGTTGCGCAAGGAAATTGCTGAATTGAAACAGGCCGTCGTTGCGGCCGATCAAGCGCGAGTGACAGCGGAAAAGCAAAGGGACGATACTCAGGCGAAATTTGCCGAGGATAACAATCATATCGTCGCGCTGGAACGTGAACGCAACGAGGCACTCTCCCAATTGAAATCGGCGAAGGAAACAGAACAGCGTTTTCAGTTGCTCATCACCGAAAAAAATGATCTGCAACAGAAACTCGCAACCGCGGAGGAAAAGGTCAGGAAGCTCAACGAGACTGATCCGAAAAGTGCGGAGAAAGTGGCCGAGATGGAGCAGCGGATGGCACAGCTTCAACAGCTGCTGACCGACAGCCAGAACAGTAACCATTATTTGGTAGCCCGAGCCGCGGAGCTTGATGTGGAGCTGGAGCGCGCCGGCGCGGAACTTCAAGCCGCGAAGCTGGCGGGCTCTAACAGCGAGGAGTCTGTCCAGCTCGCGAGGGAAAACGAACTTTTGCGAAATATTGTTGTGCGCGAACGCCAGGAAGAAGCGCGTCGGGACGAGGCAAGAAATCTGGTTCTGGCGGAGCTGGATCGACTGAACGTGCGGTCGGACGTGCTGAACAAACAGATCGAATTCCTCGCGCAACCGGTCACCAAACTAACCAGTGAAGAACTCGCTCTGTTCCGACAGCCGGTGGTCTCAATTTCAGATGAGAAACCCGGCGTCTTCAAAGCGAGTTTTGTTTTTGAAAAACAATCGCCGACGAGTTCAATTATCACCGCGAAAGCGGATACAATTGCGACAACAACGCGGAACGTTGTGTCCGACGATCTTCAGAAAATTACACGCACCGCCCACAAGAATGTTGAGCAAGGGAAATATCGCGCGGCGGAAAAGCAATATCAGGAGATTCTGGCGACAGATCCCAACAACCTCGATGCGCTTTCCAATCTCGGCGTCCTTTACTTTCGCATTGGCAGGATTCGGTCGGCGGAATCAACGCTGAGGAAAGCCCTGGCCCTCGCGCCCGATGACGATTTTGTGCTCACCACACTCGGCATTGTTCATTATCGCCAGTCCCGGTTTGATGATGCGCTTATGGAACTGAGGAAGGCCATTGAGATCAATCCAAACAGCGCCACCGCGCACAATTACCTCGGTATTACGGCAAGCCAAAAAGGGCGGCAGGAAGAAGCAGAAAAGGAGATTCTTCAGGCTATTGTAAAGAATCCCAACTATGCCGACGCGCACTTTAATCTGGCGGTCATTCTCATCACAACCCAGCCTGCATCGAAGGAACTTGCCAGAGAACATTACGCGCGCGCGACTGCGCTCGGCACGCAACCCAGCGCGCCCCTGGAAAAACTGTTGAAGTGACCTGAATCGAACATCAAAGGTGCTCGATCAGTCTAGTTAGACGAAGTACTAGGCTCCTGATGCGCGTTGTTCGTGGTTTGGTCATTGCACTTTTGACGGCGTTCGCCGGATGTATTCTTGCGGTTTTTGTCGGCGACTACTTAACCAAGCTTGCGCATGTGCCGGAAATGGAGGGCCAACGCGGCATGACTGTATTTTTCTGTGCGTGCCTCTCGGAATTCTGGCGGGTTTAGTGATCGGAATCATTGCCTCCATCCTGGTTTGGCGCCAGGGATCTGTCGGATTCCTCATTGCACTGGCTTGGTCGCTTTTGATTGTTTGTGGCATTGCCGGTTTGCTGGGGGGGTGCCATATCTGCTGTCGGACAAACCTCCACAGATCGATGACAAACGCCTTGAATTGGAATTCGAACCACGTGCGCCGGCGACATTGAAAATTCCAGAGCAGCCTGATGGCTACAGCATCCGAGTCAGTCTTTACACTGACAATCGGCAGAGCGATTTCGCTTTCATCGGACTGGAATGGAATCACGAAGAACGCCTAGCATGTTACGGTTCCGGGTAATGTCCGGCTTCTCACGCACAGCAGGAACCGATCTCTTCTCGCGTCGATCGGCAACGAGCTAGCCGCGTCGCAATTCATTGATCTGAAAAATCGGTCACCTGCGCCTCGCAAACAGGATGAGACGTGGTCCGATTGGATTTTCGCCTCAACGCGTGCCGACCTGTCTCCGGTCCCTGAGGTGGAACGGTTCGCGATCCGGTATCGCGTCCGACCCATTGAGCGTTAACCTTTGGCGGCGTGCAACCTTTTCTCACTGCCAACTGGCGTTATCTGGCGATGCTGAATTACGTCGTCGATCCCGCCTGATCGCGCCGCTTGTTCCCTCGGGCACCGAAATCGATTTCGAAAATGGTGAGACCTTCCTCAGCGTCGTTGGATTTCTGTTTCTCGACACCCGTCTCGTAGGTGTGCCGATTACACTGCACCGTGACTTCGAAGAAGTGAATTCACGTTTCTATGTGCGGAGAAAATCAGCGGATACGTGGCGTCGTGGGGTAGTTTTTATCCGCGAACTTGTCCCCCGCCGCGCAATCGCGCTCGTCGCGCGCTCATTTTACGCGGAAAACTATGTTGCCGTCCCGATGAGACACGAAATCGAACATCTTGATGGAAGTGTGAAGGTGGAATACTCCTGGCGACGCGGCCGCAAATGGGAATCACTCAAAATATACGCCGCCGGCAAGTCGCAACCGATTCCAGCTGGATCACACGCCGAATTTATCACCGAACATTACTGGGGTTACACGGCCTTGCGCAGCGGCTGCAGCGAATATCGTATGGAACATCCGCGCTGGAAAATTTGGGACGCGATCCGGTTCGCATTCGAGGCGGACGTTGCAGCACTTTACGGCGAACAATTCGCCGAAGTATTGAAATGTGTCGCCTCGCTCCGCGTTCATCCGCCGACGGCTCACCGATTACCGTCCAAAAGCGCCAGATTCGTCTGCAGCGGTGGTCTGTGGCCGGCCGGTCTTAAGGTTTCGATAGTAGCTGTCTGAGCACAAATGGCAAAATTCCACCGTGCCGGTAATAGTCGACCTCGATCGGTGTATCGATTCGAAGCTTCACTGGCACTAATTGTTTTTCCCGGTTCTTGCTTTCGATTTCGAGCGTTACCTGTTGTCCGGGTTTGATCGAATCAGATAATCCGGTAATCGAAAATCTTTCCGAGCCGTCGAGCCCGAGCTCTTGCGCGGTTGTTCCCTCTGAAAATTGCAACGGCAACACGCCCATTCCAACAAGGTTCGAGCGATGAATCCGCTCGAAGCTTGCCGCGATGACTGCTTTCACGCCTAACAAACGCGTTCCTTTTGCTGCCCAGTCGCGCGAGGACCCGGTGCCGTATTCGTGACCCGCGAGAATTACCAACGGAGTCTTCGTTTCCGCGTATTTCATTGCGGCGTCGAATATCGACATTGTCGTGGACGCGGCGCCCTCGCCGCGTTCCCCTTTTGGCGACGAGGCGTCGCCGCCACCTCCGAAATACTTTGTCATGCCGCCTTCCGTTCCCGGCAGCATCAAATTTTTGATCCGTACATTGGCGAACGTGCCGCGCGTCATTACCAGATCATTGCCTCGCCGGCTGCCGTAGCTGTTGAAATCTCGCGGCTGAACGCTACGCGACATCAAATACCTTCCTGCCGGCGACGTCTCCTTGATCGCTCCGGCAGGTGAAATATGGTCAGTCGTCACTGTGTCGCCGAAAATGCCAAGCGCGCGCGCGCTCCGGATTTCCGCGATGTGACCGGGCTCCATGGAAAAGCTTTCGAAGAACGGCGGCTCGTGAATGTAATCGCTCTTCTCGTCCCACTGATAGATGTCTCCTGCGCTCGATGGAATTTCGTTCCACTTCGGATTTTGCTCGGCGAAATCCCGATAAAATCTACGGAAGGTTTCAGGCCGCAGCGTAGACTGCATAATCTCTCGGATCTCACTGAGACTTGGCCAGAGATCGCGCAGGAAGATTTCGTTTCCGTCCTTACCTTTTCCGATGGGTTCACGCGACATGTCGATGTGCACCCGACCGGCTAACGCGAAGGCGACCACCAGTGGCGGCGACATCAGAAAATTTGCTTTGATATGCTGATGCACCCGCGCTTCGAAATTTCTATTCCCTGAAAGAACTGAAGCCGCAACGAGATCATACTCGTTGATTGCTTTCTCCAAATTCGGATGCAGCGGTCCGGAGTTGCCAATGCAGGTAGTGCAGCCGTATCCGACCAGATTGAACCCGAGTTGATCGAGATACGTCTGCAGTCCGGTCTTCTCCAAATAATCGGAAACCACGCGCGACCCCGGGGCGAGCGACGTTTTTACTGCGGGATCCACGTGCAGACCATGCTCGACCGCTTTTTTCGCGAGCAAACCGGCCGCGATCATCACACTCGGGTTGCTGGTATTTGTGCAGCTCGTGATTGCCGCGATCAGCACACTGCCGTCGCCGATGTGAGCGCGCCCGGGCTTAAAGATTTCACTCGATTCGGCTACGATTTCCTTCGCAGGATCGGGCGTTGGACGATTCGCGATCATCTCAAGCTTGTTGCGCTCGTCACCCGGCTTAATTCCCTGGTTCTCGATGTCGGTCGAAACCATATCCTCGTTTCGTGGCGCGCTGCCGTTCAGTTCGACAACGTGCCTTTCGCGAAGATTGACATGTTTCTTTCCGTAGCCGCCATCGCGCACCGGTTTCTCAAGGAGTTCGCGAAAGGTCTTGCCGAGCTCAGGCAAATTGATCCGATCCTGCGGCCGCTTCGGCCCGGCCACGCTCGGCTGCATATCCGCCAGATCCACATCGATACTGACGGTGTAATCAATTTCGCCTTTTCTCGGCATCCCGAACATTTTTTGCGCGCGAAAGTAGTTTTCGAACGCGAGACATTGTTCCTCGCTGCGCCCCGTGGCCCGCAAATAATTCACTGACTCCTGGTCAATTGGGAAATAACCCATCGTCGCGCCGTACTCGGGCGACATGTTTCCAATTGTGGCGCGGTCAGGCACCGGCAGCGATGCCGCGCCTTCGCCGTAAAACTCGACAAATTTACCGACGACTTTTTGCGCCCGCAGCAACTGCGTGATGTGCAGCACGAGATCGGTCGCGGTTACCCCTTCGCGCAATTGTCCGGTCATGTGTACACCCACCACTTCCGGTGTCAGAAAGTAAACCGGCTGCCCGAGCATCCCGGCTTCGGCTTCAATTCCGCCTACCCCCCAGCCAACTACACCGAGACCGTTGATCATGGTCGTGTGCGAATCAGTGCCGACCAACGTGTCAGGAAAGTAGACCTCTAAATTCCGACCTCCGACTTCTGACTTCTGGCTCAACACGCCTTTCGCCAGATACTCGAGATTCACCTGGTGTACGATTCCGATCCCTGGCGGAATGAGCTGGAATGTTTTGAACGCTTGCTGCCCCCACTTCAGAAACTGATAACGCTCGCGATTGCGCTTGAACTCCATGTCCAGATTGAGCTCCAGCGCGCGGGGTGAACCGAAGAAATCCACTTGAACCGAGTGATCGATCACGAGGTCAACGGGTACGAGTGGCTCGATGATTTTCGGATCACGCCCGAGCCGTTTCACGGCGCTGCGCATCGCCGCGAGGTCGACGATCAGTGGAACTCCGGTGAAGTCCTGCAAAACAATGCGCGCAACGACGAATGGGATCTCCTCGTTCGCGGGTGATGTCGCGTTCCATTTCGCAAGCACTTCAACATCTTTGCGCCGGACCTTTTTCCCGTCGCAGTTCCGCAGCACCGATTCGAGCACGATTCGAATGCTCACCGGCAACCGCGAAACTTTTGCGATTCCTTGTTCTTCCAGAGCTGGTAACGAGAACAAAAGTCCTTCGCGGCCTTTACCGGCGTCGAATGTTTTAAGCGTTTTAAATTCGTCAGTCATGTTTGCACTACGAAGAACACAAAGGCGAGGAAATCAGCCTTCGTGCTCTTCGTGTCCTTCGTGGTTGCGCAGAAATCATTTCAGCTCCGTCAGCTTCGCTTTGATCTTCTCGAAATTTGGCAACTGCCGCGCGTCGTCATTGCTCTCCGCGTACTGAATCAGGCCATTCTTATCGATGATAAATGCAGAACGTTTCGGCACGCCGCCCATTCCGAGGTTCATTTGTGGGAGAAACGAGTCGTACATCACCCCATATTCTCGTGCGACTTTGTGCTCGTAATCGCTCAGCAGCGGGACCGTGATCTTCTCCTTTTGTGCCCACGCTTCCTGCGCAAACGGATTATCGCCGCTGATCCCGTATACGGTCGCGTTTAAATCCGTGTAGCCATTAAGGCCCGTACTGACCTCGCACATTTCCGTGGTGCACGTGCCCGTAAAGGCCATTGGAAAGAAAAGCAGCAATGTGTTTTTCTTGCCGAAATTCTCGCTGAGCCTGATCTGTTTCGGCCCGTCAGCTGTCTTTGTCGATAAAGTGAAATCTGGCGCTTTGGTTCCAACAGCAAGTGGCATAAGTGAATCCTCCGTTTGCGACTTTGGTGCGAAAATTCACTATAGGTTTGGCATTCAACGGGTCAAAGGAGATCGTGAAGCGTTGAAGCGGCAAGTCTAATTGTCATTCTGAGCGGAAGCGAAGAATCTCTGATTATTTCTTCTGGTAGCGCTCCCGCGAAAACAGAGATGTTTCGCTTTGCTCAACATGACAGCACTGCCGCTTCAACTTTTTAACCGTTCAACGCTTCAACCTTCACCATGGAACTCTTCTGGTGGTTTTTCGCGCTCGCCATTTTCGCAGTCGGGCTGATCGGCACAGTTGTTCCCGTTCTTCCCGGCACAACGATCATTCTCGGCGCTGCAATCATCCATCACCTCATGCTTGGAGCCGAAAAAAGCATCGGCTGGAAGGCGATCGTTGTCTTCGTGCTGCTCACGCTCCTTTCTTACGCGTTCGATTTTTTGGGCAGCTATCTCGGCGCGAAACGCTTCGGCGCGACCAAATGGGGCGCCATCGGCGCAATCGTCGGTGCAGTCATTGGGCTTTTTTTTGGAATCATCGGTTTGTTTGCCGGTCCAGTAATCGGCGCAGCCGTTGGTGAATTGCTGGCCGGTAAACGAATGGTGGACGCCGGCCGCGCTGGGTGGGGAAGTTTGCTGGGTAGCATTGGGGCCATGCTTGCCAAGCTGATCATCGCGCTGGCGATGATTATGATTTTTCTGATCGCGGTTCCCTCACCGTTTTGAGTCACGGCAACCGCTGCGTCGGCGACTCTCCGCCTGCTTTCCTGCTTTCCTGATTGTGGTATACTTCTTTCCGATGGCAGATGATCGCTGGTGAGTCCTGCGTTAGCAGGATTTACTGGAGGAAAGTCCGAACACCATACGGCAGCATGCCGCGTAAAATACGCGGGCAAGGTTCGCGAAAGCAGACGTTGACGGAAAGTGTCACAGAAAACACACCGCCGGTTCTTTGAGATGTAGGGGAAGCTGACAGCTTCCCGTTTCTAAGACAGGTAAGGGTGAAAAGGCGAGGTAAGAGCTCACCGCTCGCGGAGTAATTCGCGAGGCATGAAAAACCCCATGCGGTGCAAGACAAAACAGAGGAAGGGCAGCCGGCCCGATAAAAATCCTCGGGTATCGTCGCACCACGTCCCGCGCCTGCGGGACGGGCGTTCGTCCCGCGTGCGGGACGGATGAGATGAATGATCATCCCGGTTGAGAATTCAGCCGGACAGAATTCGGCTTATCGCCATCGGAACTATGAAGGGCGCTTTCGGAAACGAAGGCGCCCTTCCACTTTCTGCGAGGCAGGAACCCGACTTACCTCGTGGAAAGACGTTTAGAAACGTCATTGATTTCATGTTTCGTTCGGACTACTGTTCGGACATGGCTTGCGTGGTCAAAGACAAAGCGATGCGGAACGGCAAACGCCGCTCGCCGTATTGGTATGCCAGTTACGTTGACGCGAACCGCAGGCGCGTCAAAAGATCGACGGGTTTAACGAGCAGAAGCAAGGCACTGCAAATGGCGCTGGCTTTACAGAAGGCGGCGGACGAAGCGCGTCGCGGAGCGCTGACCGAAGCGCGGACACGCGAGCTGCTGAGCGAAGTGCTCCAGAGCGTCAATGGCGAAGGTCTGCACGTGTTCACCGTCGAACAGTGGTTCGGCCACTTCGTAAACCAAAAGAAGAAGTCACGCGCCGCCGCAACGGGAAAGCGGCATGCGCAGACCATGCGCGAGTTCATAGCGTTTCTCGGACATCGCGCCAAGCTCAATATCGCGGCGATAACGAGCCGCGACATCGCCAACTTCCGCGACCACCGCCACTCGCTTGGCCTGGCTCCGGCGACCATAAACATCGATGTCGCAATTTTATCCGCCGCGTTCAACGCGGCGCTGAGACAAGCGCATGTTTTGGTCAATCCGTGCCTGGCGATTGAACCGCTCAAGAACAAACCACAGCGCAAGGGCGTGTTTACGCCGGAGCAAGTCTCCGCGCTGGTGAAGACGGCCAAAGGCGACTGGCGCGGTTTGATATTGCTCGCCTTTTATTCGGGACAACGTCTCTTAGATTGCGCGAACCTTCGCTGGCGCGATGTCGATCTTGTTTCCGACATCAAGACCATTCGCTTTCTGGTACGCAAGACGGGTGCAGAGGTCGTCACCGTCATCCACGAGGCGCTTGAAGATTACTTGCTCTCGCTGCCGACGCCGAAGAGCGACGACGAGTTTCTCTTTCCGACGTTGGCGGGGCGCAGAGCGAGTCTGCTCAGCAAGCAATTCGGCGAGTTGCTCGCACTGGCGAATATCGAGCGCGGCGTCATCCGCGAGCGCACGACCTACGGCGGTCGCAGCGTGAGCGCTCTGAGTTTCCACAGCTTGAGACATTCGTTTGCCACAATTTTGGCAAACAGAGGAATCCCGGAGGAACTGCGGATGCTCCTGACCGGCCACACGTCACGTGTTCATCATCAAAAGTATTCGCACCACGATCTTGAGCGGTTACGTGATGCCGTTTCGGTGTTGCCGCCGATAAAATGAAGGGCGGGCCGACAGACGAGTATCTGAGGCAGCTTGCACTAGCCGACGCCCCGCGCCCAGAGGCTGCAAGACAGTTTGCACTCGATGACGAACATAAAGACGCCTATATCATCGCGTCGCTTGTCAAATCGGGACGCGCCCATCGCGTTCTTGAAATTCTGGCAACGTATGACCTGCCAAAGTTGCGTTTGGTGGTTGACGCGTTGGAAGGCAAACGAACGAAATCTCAATTAACGCCGACTGGCGTGAAGATAATCCAGGCGCATTGCGTTGCCGAATGGGAATGCGGCAGGAGAAGCTATGACGGGACTTGCATCAATCTGGATTTCAGCAACCCAGCGCCCACGCTGGCGAGGTGAAAATGCAATACGCGATCTCGGAAGGCGAAACGCCTCCCAACGATAGGGCAAAAATGCCCAGCTGGCTGGAAGACCTAGAAGGTCAAAAAAAAATCCCTGCCGATTGGACATTCCGAAAAACGCTGAAGCGATGCGAGCTGGAATTTCGCGAAGATCGGCGCGGTAGGCCTCGGCAAAAATAATTTCCAACCCGAAAATCGAATCGGTTGCCTGACAAATTCGCAAAACATCTTTGATGTTCTCGCGTGGCAAGCCGATCGCCGAAATCAGTCGCTCTTCCGCCATCACCGGAAACGGTTGCCTTTCGTCCTGAATTTTACCGACTGCCAAAACCGGGGTTCGCGGACCCGTTCTTCGGCTTTTCAAGGAGCTTTTACTACCGGCTTGAAAAACGCGGCGCGCTGAAACTGTTTCGGATCGTCGGCGATGGCAAAGAGAAAGGCGTGACGCTGATTCGTTACCGCGACGTGTGGGACTTCGTGCAATCGGCAGTCGAACAGCAGGAGGTAAAGGCGTGAAACACAGATCCTGGCACACGCCGCCGAAAACGTTTCTCCCGAGACGCCCGCAGAACTTTCGCGCAACGCCATCACCGTATCGCAATCAGCAACCACCGCCAACACCACCGCGCCCAGAACGGACGCCTAACGAAAGAAACCCTGGCAATGCCACCACCACCCGGTAGAAATGCGAACGGCCGCTCGTTAGGCGGCCGCAAGCAAATTCAAAGCTCACCGCAGTCTCACACAAACATCTATTTCGCGCAAGCTCGGCGCGGGCTTGATGTGCATTGGCGCACTCGCGCTACCCGCCAGGAGGATGAGCAACTGCAACTCGACCTACCCCGAGAGGAGCAGACACTCTTCGGCTTTCTAGAAGAAATTTCTCCGACTCCAAAGAAACGGGATCGCGATGCGACGTCGTCGATCCTGCAACCTTCAAATTCGTCGCACATCAAATTATGAATGAAGAAAACATAATCCAATCACGTGTCCCGGTTGATAACGCCCAGGCGCCGGCAGAAGACACGTCTTCCGACTCTTTAAACCCCTATCAACCGGAAGACTTGTGGATCGACTTAAACAAAGTTCATGCTGCAGGAGCGGTTAAACGTCGCCTCACAACTATTCCAATTCGAAAACCAAATAAGCACGAGTTTTTCAGAACGCGCCGCGGTGATGAGGTCCTGGAAACCAGTCGCTTTAATAGAACTGGAGCGGGTTCTTTATCTGGTGCATCCGGCGATGGTCCCGCACTTGGATCCTGAGGATTTCTTTTACGCGTTCCTTTGCTTAGCGATTTCGAAATCAGGCGAGCTCTTCTTTTGGCCGCTGAAAATATCAAACAAAGGTCGTACCAATCTGTGGAACGAGTCTGCTCTTGAGATCGCGAATAAGGCGACCGAAAGCTGGGTCAAAATACGATCTCGGCAGGAAGACGGGAAGGGCAGTGGTTATTACGACGCGGAAATCCCAACAGCCCAGTTCGATGATCCGGTTTGGCCTGCCAAGGGGCTGAAAGAGTTGTACGACATCGCTTTCAAAGGCGACCGCATCGTCGATCGGATGGATCACCTGGTCGTCAAAAAGTTATTCGGGCAAGTCAAGTAGGGCCAGGGGATGCAGATTCCCGAGTGTTTCAAAACGGTGTGGGCGGTGGACACGGAGTACATCCCCGACGTTCCATACTGCCGTCCGGTTTGTTTAGTAACGCAGGAACTGCGCAGCGGGCGGACCATACGGCTATGGCAGGACCAACTAGGTGATAAGCCGCCGTATCCTGTAGGGCCGGATTCACTCTTTGTCGCCTACAATGCCCAAGCAGAACTTGGATTTCATCTCGCTGTAGGGTGGCCTCTACCGAGCCGTGTTTTAGATCTCTATTTTGAGTTCAGGCATCGGACTAGTGGAATCTGGCCACCTCGACAGCATCGCAAACTGCTCGACGCTTTATCTTTCTTTGGCTTGAGCGGTATCGAAGCCGTTGAGAAGGAGGAAATGGTCGATCTCATCCTGAGAGGCCCTCCTTGGAGCGTAGAGGAACAACGGGCGATTCTGGAATACTGCGAATCTGACGTCAGAGCGCTGCAGCAATTGTTATCAGCAATGGCCTCTTATGATTGACTGGCCGCACGCGCTCTACCGCGGCAGGTACGCCGCTGCACTCGCCCGAACTGAGCTAGTCGGGACTCCGATTGATGTGAAGCTCAGTGAGCGGTTGGAGCGCCATTGGGAGCCTATTCAGGATCGAATGATTGCAGAAATCGACAAGGATTACGGCCTCTTCGAGGGGCGTACGTTCAAACAGGATCGGTTCGCACAATATCTCAGTAAAGAAAATATCGCCTGGCCGACAACCGAGTCCGGCCAACTGGATTTGAGGGACGACACCTTCAAAGAAATGTCGGAGACCTATCCGCAACTAAAACCGATTAGGCATCTTCGCCAAACTCTTGCAGGGACGCGATTGCATCCTCACGCAGTCAGTAAAGATGGGCGCAACCGGTGCTTTCAAAATCCATACGGTTCAAGCACCGGCAGGAATCAGCCTACTTCTCGTGAATGCATCTGGCTCATGCCTGGATGGCTTCGCAGCCTAGTAAAACCCCCAGAGGGTAACGGGCTCGCTTATTCGGATTACTCCTCCCAGGAGTTCGGTATCGCTGCTTCGATTTCTGGCGATCAGAACATGCAGGACGCCTACAAAAGCGGGGACCCTTATCTGTGGTTCGCTAAGAAGGGAGGGCTCATCCCCCCTGAAGCGACTCGGGCGACCTTCAACCCTGAACGCGCTCTCTACAAAATGGCGGTTCTAGCGATCAATTATGCCATTGGCGCGGAATCGCTCGGCCTGCGGATTAATCGGCCAACGCTATTCGCGCAGCATTTGATAGGGCTGCATCACGATCTTTTCCCTGACTATTGGCGATGGAGCAATCGGGCAGTGGATCACGCCATGCTCTTTGGTTGGCAAAGCACAGTATTCGGTTGGATTTACCGATTAGCTCCGGAACCTCGGCCAACTGCACTGCGAAATTTCCCGGTGCAAGCAAATGGCGCGGAAATGTTGCGGCTGGGGCACTGCTTGGCGACTGAAAACGGCATCCGGGTCTGCGCTCCCGTCCACGATGCGTTTCTGATCGAAGCGCCGCTCGAGCTCTTGGATCGGGAAATCGCGCGCATGCGCGCTTACATGGCCGAGGCCTCCCGCGTTGTCCTTCACGACTTTGAGCTCTTCACTGACGTGAAGGTGATCCGATTTCCGGATCGCTACTCGAGTTCCAAAGGCAAACCGATGTGGGACCTCGTGATGCGACTTCTGCAGGAGATCGAAACCGAAACCGAGGCGGCGCCCACATTAATCATGTCAGACACAGAAAATGCGAACGCTTCAACGATCGCAGCTTCAATATGAAAAAATCTAACGCTGAATTTATCCAACACTCGCTGGGCCTGTGCCACAAATTGGCTGACGAAAAAGCCAGTGGAACCGCCAGAACATTAGTCGATGCCCTTACGGAAACTTGGTTCAATACAGGACGCCACAACCGGCATCTTAATCCGTTCCCATTGGAGCTCTGTGATACAGGGAAATGGGGCCTGACTAGAATGCAAAAATCTAGGGCCCTGAAATTTCTGGCCGAGGTGAAGCTGATTGCTGTGGACCGGCGCGATCTGGAAGAGCCTTGGGTGACTCTGGCTTGGGTGGACCGCTATCCACCAGAAAGGCCTCAGCCGTGAGAACGCTGCGTAACCCCAATGTTACGGTCCGTAACATCCAGGTTACGGGCTGTAACCTGCAGGTTACGCTTTGTAACACCCAGGTTACGGTTTCCCTCGTAAATTCCCTTCTCCTTCTCTCTTCTCTGTATCCTTCTTTTCTTAATGAATAGTTACACCAAGGAATTCGCGGCGAACTACTCAGTCGGCCCCGATGTGTTTCCGAGTGCAAACACAATCGTCAAGAATGCGTTGGCGATCCTGCCAGTAGGCGGCCGCGTCGGCATTCTCTCAATGGAGTGGCCGCGTTATCCTAAAGCGACGGCCAGACAAAAGGCAATCATCGGCGGGTTAGTGGGGAATGGGAACGTCGGTCGATGGTTTGCAGTGTACGAGCGAACCAGATGAAAGCTCCCATTCGTTAGGCGATTTCACTCCCCCGGGGCATAGGTTCTGTAATCGCAAAAAAAATTTTATGCGGTCGCGGAGACCCCGTAATCCGTCGCGCTTTGGGCCTAAAAGCAATCGGCGAGTTATCGCTTTTGCTGGAAAACCGAGGGGAATTGCTCCAGTTTCCGACTCAGAAATTGGCCATGATCGATAACGAAATTCGCACGGCGGACGACGACTTTTATGTTCGTGCAGTTGATCTGGCGAAGGTGTTGAAGATCACCGACAACGAAATCTCCCGGTTGGTGCGGAGCGCGGTGATGACGCGAGTGCCAGACGGCAGGTCATTCCTTTATCCCTTCCTGGCCAACGTGACGGCGTATACAGAGTTTCACCGTTCCAAAAAGGAAGAGCTGCATCAAGAATTTCTGCGTGCGAAGGCCGGCCGCGAAAAGGCTCAACGTCAGGCGATCGAAACGACCAATCGCGTGCGCGGCGGTGAGTTGGTCGACAGACAGGAATTGATCAATCGACTGACATCGGTCGTTGCTGCATTCCGCGAACAACTGCTTGCACGCGCTGATCGGGTTGTAGGTGAACTGGGCAGGACCAAGAATCGCAAGGCAAAAGTGGCCAAGTTTCGTGAAGCTGATCTGGCTGCGCTTGGTGTGTTAAGCGATTTGTTCAAAGTGGCGGGGGGGAATGAAGCAAGCGCCTGACGCGATTCGCAAAGTTTTTGCCGCATTATCGCGGGAGTGTCTGCCGCCGCCTGCGGTCGATTGCATTCAATGGCTGGAAAATGTCAGGTGGTTAAGCCCTGAGAGTTCAAAGGAGATCGGGCCGTTTCGATTCGGGAGAGCGCAGTACCTGATCGAACCGATGCGAGCGATTGTTGATCCCGATTGCCCCGAAGTCATTTTGGATTGGGCAAGTCAGTGCGGCAAAAGCGAATTGATTTTGAACGGACTTTTGTATTGGGCGCATCACTCACCGGCTCCATGCTTGATCGTCACACCCGACTGGAGCAGTTCGAAATCGTTGAGCCGAGATCGCGTCGGACCGATGATGCGGGATGCTCGCGTGTATTCGGATAACGGCGCAAAAGATGGAGGCGCGGAGCTGTTGCAGCAGCGTGGCCCTGGAGCCACCGAATCTGTGTTCAGAATGCTGTTGGCCGGTCGAATGCCCTGCACTGTTGTCCCTGCTTCCAGCGCAAGTTCGTTAGCTCAACGCCCAATAAAATATTTAGTTTGCGACGAGGTTTCACGGTTCCCATTGGAAGCCCGTGGTCGCACAAAAGAGGGAGATCCGCTTCAACTGAGTCGGATTCGGTTAAGCACATTCGGCGATTCGTCGAAAGCGATCTTTGTTTCCAGTCCCGTCGAACAAGGGGCATGTCGAATCAGTGAGCTTTACGGAACCAGCAGCCGCGAGCGTTATCACAGCAAGTGTCCGCTCTGCGGGTATCTTCAGGTTCTCAAGTTGTCCGAGATGGATTTTGAAGACGCAACCTGCAAGTGTCTGGGGTGCGGCCAAAGTCATAACCAGGACGCATGGCAGAGCAAACCGGGGGCGTGGATCGCGGAGAATCCCAAATGCGCGCGACGCGGGTTTTGGTTGAACGCTTTCGTGTCGCCGTTCATCCGATGGGAAACGATATTCGCCGAATGGCGCCTAGCTGTCCACCGTCAGCAGGAAGGCGACACGTCGTTGCTTAAGGTCGCCATGCAAACCCGATTGGCCGAAAACTTCGCTGCGACGGCCGAACGTATGAGCGCACCGGAAATTTTGATGAGCCGGCGCGAACATTATCCGTTCGAGGTCCCGGACGAGGCGCGAATCATCGTTGCGAGCGTCGATGTCCATCGAACCTGGTTTGAATACCTGGTCTGTGCAGCTGGGCCGAGAGGCGAAACATGGTTTTTGGAATGCGGTCAGATTAACGGGCGAATCGAAAGTGACGCTCCGGAAATGTTTGAAGAACTCGACCGTCGTGTGTTCCAGCGCAAATGGCTGCGACCGGACGGTCGCGCCATGTCGGTTGCGCGCTGCTTAATGGACAGCGGCTATTCGACAGCTTTGGTTTACCGTTTCTGCCGCCAATATGCCAGAGTGCTCATCGCGTACCGCGGAAGCCACGACATCAGTGGGGTATGGCGTCGTGGTACTGATCAAACGGCACACGCGCGCCTGGTCCAAGGAAATTCAAATCTTTTGAAGGACGTACTGGCAGCCAGACTTTCCATCGAAACCCCCGGCCCCGGCTTTCTCCATTTCTCCGCCGCTCCAGACGCCGGCTTTGACGCCGAGTTTTTCGAGCAACTGCTTAGTGAACGACGCGAGCGCCGAAAGCGCCAAGGCATGATCGTCACGACTTGGGTTCAGGTTCGAGAACGAAACGAAGCTTTGGATTTGTGCTGCCTGTGCATTTGCGCTGTCGAAACGTATTCCGGCGCACTGGACACGATGGAGCCGCAAATCGTTACGACAGATAAAGAGCAAGCGCAATCCGCGGTTAAATTTGGTGCTCAGAAGATGGTCGTTGGGAGCGATCTTGGCATTGGCGGGGTGACCGGATTCGGGAGCAGAGCCTTCTGATCGTCCGCGGCGGACCGGCTGGGGTCCGTTGCCGGGAAGCGGCGTCAGCTTCTGATATTGGGTAAGGCGCGGCACTGTTGCAGGGCAGAAGCGCATCTATTGAGGAGGCGGGGCTAAACTCGACTGGAAAGCAGCGCTGGGTTACTTGAACGGCAATTCGTGAGCGACTTTTAAGACGCGGGACTGCGATTTACGATCATTGCTGCTTCGGATTGATAAGATCGAAAGTTGACTGGCAACTCCGCGGCAATGATTCGCTGTTTCTATCGATTACCCACGGATTGCTACTCCGTTAATTTTCCTGTCGCTTGGCGGCTGATTGAATGAATTTATGCCAAGTGCGCTGCCGAAATCGGACTCGGAATTGAATATTATCGAGACATCTGACTACGGAGGGGCATTCTTACCTACGCGACATAGCTCGTAGTACGTGACTTGTTACGGCGCGAGAATCTTGCTTCTCTGCTAACAAGTAACTCTTAATTAAGGTTGTTCTTAGGTTATTCTGTTCTTGTTACCGAATAAGCCATCACATTCGAGCGATCGCTGACCTCAGCTCTCGACTTGATCTTTATCGACCAAACGATCAAATCCTAGGCCGCTGGAGGCCTCTCCACGGCCGGTTTGCTTGCGGGCACGCAACCAAGTGTAGACTTGGCCCTGCGTCCAGCGCGCGCGCGAGTAGTACTGCGAGAGCCGGGTTCCGGCGCGAGGCACCTCTTCCTCGTGAACGAAATATTGCAGAGCGGAAGTGAGATCCAGTCCCTGGCGCAGTAGCGAAGTCAGTGGCTGCACCTTCTGGGGAGTATTTGGGTCGCCAGCAAGCATTCGTGGCATGGCGGCGCGCTGCAATTGGATCTCGCGATTGTTGTTGGGCACATGCACGGGAATGAACGGAATCCAGTTTTCCGGCACCGAGTTCATCGCCTGATATCGAACAGGCGCGGCCATCGGAGGAGGGGTCGAGCCCGCTGGAATCAATCACTGGAGGTAGTTGAAGGTTTGTATTCGCAACCTCTCTACCGGGGCGGCTGATGCCGCTGGCCAGGGCCACCGTGTTTTCGACGCCCCAGGCCATGTCCGCCACCTCGTCGCGCACCAGGAACGCCTCCTCGATCGGAGGACTCGCAATGGCATTGGCAAGAGTCGGGCAGCAATACCAGCGTCGTGTCGGCGGCGCTGCCGGCCGGAGCGTTGCGAATATCGACCGTAAACATGCTCCAGCGGCCCCAGTCGCTTTCGGCGCCCTGATCGGCCGCCTCAATCCAGAGCCGCTCGCCGAAGACGTTCGTTACCGCCAGGCCTCGACTTGCGCCAGCGACGCCATGAAGGCAGAGTGCAGGGAATCACGAACCAGTCGTTCGAGTAGACAAGCGCGAACTCCATGAACAGCAGCTTGGCGAGATCAGTTGTGCTGGCATCGATGTCGCCGAAGTTGGTGGCGTGGTCCTCGAATGCCCACCAGCGAGTGTTGGGCATGCCCGAGAACGACACGGGAATCGGAATCGTCGTGAACGGCGCGTCGGCCGGAAGGCCCGTGGTGGTCGGAGTCTGGCGACGTTGCCTAGAGTGGCGATGCTGGGGTCCAGGTCAACGCTGTACCAGTCGAGACGGCCCGAAGCATAGTCATCGGCAACGTAGACCTTCTCGATGCCGTCGGGCATGGGCGCCGAAACCGCGAACTGATAGTCGAGGTGATCAGGAACCCACGCATCGTCGCCGGCTCGAATCCGGCTGAGTCAGGAATCGCTTCGACCCATGCCATGAAACGCTTGGCCCGATCGTCGAGCTCGGGTGGTCGCCGAGGTCGATACCGGCGACTCCGTCCTAGGCGTGATGCGACGGATCGGCAAGCAGATATTCCAGCAGCGCGCCGCCGTCCATGGCGCGGCCGGCCAGCGCCTGGAAGGTGTCCCAAGCTTCGGGATGCGAGCACACATCCACGTCCTGCGCTCTGCGTCGGATCGGGACTTGCAATCGGATAAGCAGTGATGTATCGCGTCGCGATAATCCGCCACGTCTGCGATGAGCGCGAACCACTGGCGCGCCATCACCAGGCGAAGATCGAGCGCGATGATCCGCTTTTGCCGGTCAGCGGAACCGGGCGGCGCTCGACCTTTGTCTCCAGCGGCGTCGACGGGTCGAAGAATTGCGGCGTGCGCCGCCCGCGGGCGGTACTTGGTGAGCCGCGTTGTGCCCAACAGCAGCTTGGCAAAGACCGGAGAACCGGCGTCGCTGCCGCGAAACTCGCCCATCTGCCATTGCTTGGTGAGCATCCACAGCGCGTCGCGAACCTCGGCCCGCAGCGCGCGCTCGAAGTTCTGGCGAGCGCGGGCGAGCCTCCAGGCGATTCCATGTCGTGATCGCGGGAAACAGCCGCTGATCGAGCGCAACCTTGATGTCGCCAACGCTAGCTGGCTAGGCACTGGGGCCTCCTTGCAGCACTTCCATCACGCCGTTCGCGGCGGTGAGCGGGGTGGCGATGGTGATGCCATAGGTGGTGCTGGCAGTCACCGTCGCCGGGAGAAAGCGAGAATAGACGGTGGGATCGAGCAATCGCCGGCTCTACGGCACGTTTCTTCGCCAGGTCGAGAGTCTCGTTCAGTGCGCCGACCAGATCGTCCCATTGCCAAGTGCCGGTATTTGAGGCGAGATCACCAGCAGCATGGTTTGCGGCGGTTCGTTGTCCGGACGCGCATAGTTGAATGTCATGGCCGTGTCGCGTGTGGTGGCGGGAATCACCTCCGTCCACTCGTCCACCAGGACACCGCATTGGCGCGCCGCGGGATCGAAGGCTTGCGAATACAGGCATGTGTAGAGCAGACGGTCGCTGTCGATGGTGTAGGTGTCGGGATATTGCAGCGCCAGCCACGGCGCGCCGGCGGCGAACGGAAGTTGGATCGGCGTGAGCGGAGGCGGCGTCAGGCCGAAAGCACCGGCCAGCATCAGCGCCGACTCCCAATAGCGAAGAGGCTGCGCGGACTCGCGCCGCGCCGTAGAACCATTCGTCGACCGGGAAGTCGATCTTGAGCGTGTTCTTGCAGTAGGTGAACAGGTCACCGGACGTGGAAGCATTGATGGCATTGGCCCACTCGGCGCCCTTGCGCCGCGGAGACCGTGAACTCCGGGATGATCTGGAAGTCGTCGCCGAGGAGCGCCTTGGCTGCGGCGGTAAGCGCAGTCACCTGGTCCGACGCCGACGCGGCCGAAGCCGCCGCGGCGAGCTGCGCATTGGTCGCGTGCGATGCGGGTGTGCGCCACCGCCAACTGGCTGGTCAAGCACGCGCGAGATGTCCTGCGTGATCGTGACCGCGCCGATCGCCGATCGCAGAAACGTCGAAGGGCTGCGAATCGAATTCCGCCGTGGAGAGTGCCGTGATCTGACGAGAACAGGTTGGCAAACGATTTACCGCGCTCTTCTTGAATGGCCTGAAATTGCGCCAGACGGTTCTGCAAGGCGTACCCTTTGCAGGGAATGCTGCGCGAAGCAGCGCCGGCGTTGCAGGCATCGGATCGAGCTTCGAGCAACCATCAGCTCATCGGCCTGCAGCGCGGCGAACCGATCGGCATCGCTCGTGCCCACGGGAAGCACGTCATAGGCGTTCAGGGCAGCGGTGAAGTCGGTCAGCTTTTGCGTCCAGCGCGTGACCAGGTCGCCACTGCGCGAGAAGGTCCGCAAACGCGCTGTGCAGCCAGGCATAAATGAAGCCCCAGCCGGAAGATGGCAACGCCAGACGCGCCGCCCGCTCCAGCAACGCCGACGGCCTTGGCCAGGAACGTATCGACGTGGGCGATGATCTGGGCGCGATTCGCCGTTGTGTCCGCCAGCAGCGGCGCGAGTGTCGTATTGACGAACTATCGATGTCGCCGGCTAGCGTGGTGAGGTTGGCAAGCGGAGCCGTGATGCGCGTCTGGTCCACGAAAACGGTGGAGTTGTCCTGCTGGCTGGCGTCGTTGGCACGCAGAACGTCGCTGGCGCGCAGCGGACGCGACTGTGGTCAGCAGCGAGCGCAAGTTGCGCAGCAGCGGCCCGCTTCGAACACGCTGAACTGATTCGAACCGCCGGTGCCGTCATGTACTGAATCTGCAATCCGGGCGTCGGGTCGTGGATTCCAGTTGGCGACGACGTGGCGCTGGATGCGGTCGTCGATCTCAGCCATGGCCTGCACGTTGTCGGGCTTGAGCAGATACAAAGCGTCGATCGGGCGCAGTCCGAGGTCGGCCAAGCGTGATCCGTGTGCTGCTGCGGAGTGCTGGTGATCGGATCCGTCCACGTCACGCGTGCAGGCGATGTGATCCAGCGGCGGCAGCATGCCGGACAGCCAGTCGTCGATGGCGGGCTCGGCCTGGGCGCGAGGCGTGGCGCCCGGCGGGAGCGGCGAGTCCCGGCGAGAACTGGATGCGCGAAGCGATGCGTCAGTGCCACGCCCGGCGGAGCGGTGTCTGACGATTCCCGGCTCGGGCGGAAAATTGCCAGTCGTGTAGGCGGCAATCGTGCTGGCCACGCGATCATAGTTGCCTTGCACGGCCTGATAGACGCCTTCCGCTAGCGCCAGATCCGCGATGGCGTCATAGGCATTGCGCAAGCGCGTCGGCCTCGGCGTTCGAGCGCGGTCTGCTCGGCTGGCGTTGCCGCGGGCAGATCAGCGAGCCCCCACGGATAGGAGTGCATGCCGCTGTTCGTGATCTGATCCACCAGTTTCTTGCCGTCGAGCACGTTGCGGGCCTCGATCGCCTCGATCGGCACGTCGGGCCCAGTCTGGGTCGACGCCAGCGCGTCGGCGACCAGCGGAAACGCTTTGCGCAGCGGATAGATGAACTTATCCACTTCGGCAAGCGCGTGATCGTCGTGCAGGCCCAGCTCGAACTGGTATCCAAGCAGCGCGCCCAGGCTCTGACCGTTGCGTATTCCTTCGATGAGTGCCAGCGCAACGCGGACGCGGTCGGACGAAAGATTGACCGACAAGCTCTCCGGATTGGCCCGCGTCCGCATTGAGCGGCGACAAATCCGGCGCGCAGAACGGCAGCGGCGTCCGCGTGTGGAATCGAAGGTGCGTGGATGAAGCCGCCGTTGTTGGCATCGGACATCAGCGGAGCCGTGCCGGGAAATTGCGCGGCAAGGTCCGCCGGCAGTTGCGCGGGAACAAGCTGGTCGGTGGACGGCTGCAGGTCCTCGACCCAGGCGTACGCGCCGAGATACAGGCCGCGGCTGCTGCCGGTTGCCCTGCCGTCGATCGCGCGTTGCGTTGGATGTGTTCATTGACCAGCCCCAGCAGCCATGCATCGTAACGATAGGAGCAGGTGTCGATGTGTTCGGCGAACAGCGCGCTCCAGTTCGGCGGTCGAGGCGTTGACCAGGACCTTCAGGGCGCTGATCTGCGCAGCAAAATCGGCAGCTTCGCGGCGCGATGCACAAGTTGCTGGCTGATGTAGTCGCTGACCAGCAGCGTCGGGCTTCCCGTGATCCGGCTTTCGGTCTTGTACAGCGCGCCGAACCGGCTCTCGCTCGTGCCCGGCGCCTCCGCGACGTGCACAAACGTGGGCTCAGTGCGCATCGCCAGCAGCTCAGGGGCGGAGAGAAATCCGGCGTTGCGATGGAAGTTGTAACTCGTATCGTAGTAGCCAAGCATCAGAGCGTGCCGCAGAAACAGATAGAGCAGCGCCTGCGGGCTCTGGTTGTCGGTGAAGCCGGTTTCCTCGCGCAGCGTATCCAGCGATTGGCGGCTGCATCGATGAGCCACTGGATGTAGTTGCGTCTGTCGGTCGTGTAGGCGCGGATCGGATTCGTCTCCGACAGTGCGCGGTCGTCGATGATCGTCGTGATCTGCGGATTGTCGGTAAGGAAGTAGTGGTTGAGCAGATCGGGCAGCGCGGTGCCGGTGTAGCCAAGCCGCGTGCAGCAGCGCTACGGCCGCGGCCTGCAGGTTCAAGTTCAGTAGCGCGGTGATACCAGGCCGGGCCAAGCGCGAAACGGTTGAACATGTTGAAGAGCTGGTCCAGGCTCTCGGCGTTTCGCGAGTAGTACTCGACCGACGAAGGATTGCAGCGCCACGATGTCCAGCAAGGTTTGATGCGGATCGCCGCGCTTTGCCCACCCAGGCGGCGCTCTGGCTCATCGTCGTCCAATCGGCGTCGAGCTGGCGCAGCAGGTTGTACAAGCGAGCCGAGATACGACGGCGAGAGCGCAGCGCGAAATCGGTCGTCCTTGCGGATACCATTGAATGCGCGAAAATGCCGTGTCGGAAGAATGCCGTAAGGCTGGCCGCCGATGCGAATGGCCGGCAGCGGACCGCGGCCGGAGACGTACGAGGTGAAGAAAGCGCGAGTGTCCATCGATGACCGCATCCGAGAAGATGGAAGTCGTCCCCGGATTGGGAGTGAACAGCGTGTCCATCCAGTAGCCCAGCGTGGCAGGCCAAAGCGCCGTCTGCATCGCGCGGGCCTGCATCTGGTCCACGCCGTCGCTGCCGTGCACGCCGGCGACAAATGCCGGATCAAGCCCGAGGAACTCTGCCAGCCACTGGCCATCCCGCTTCTGTGTCGGATCGGAGACCGACGTGAAACAGCGGGCGATTCTTGCGATCGTCAAAGCTAGCATCCGCATCGTCTTCGGGAGTGGCGCCAGCCTTGACGCCGGTGGCGTTATGCGCGGGCGTGCCCTGCGGCACCAGGAAGAATCCGCTGCGGCTCCATCTGATGATGGGCCAGCAGCTCCTGCAGCGCTGCGGGGCCATCTCTGGCCGCTGTGCTCGAGCTGCAATCCCAAGACCAGCAGGCGAGTGAATCCTGTTGCGTACTGCTCGGCGTAAGACGGAATCGCCAGCGCCATGCCGGCAGCGACCGCGCGATCGAAGTCGACCATCCACTGCAATTGATCGGGCACAAACAGATCTGGACCATCGGGATGAATGCAGGATGTCGGGATCGGTCGTTGGGTCAGCCGAGGGATCGGGACCGCGTATAAGGGCAGCGTGACGGGGCTGCCGACGGCCTCGAGCGTCTGCGAGCTCCATTGAATCCCAGTACGACGAAGCGGTCGGGAAACTGCCGGACCTGCGGCGCTTGTGTCCACGATTGCTGCGTGGTTACGGATCGGGAGGAAAAACAACAAAAGCCACCGAAGCGCGACTGCTGCCTTCGTGAGCGGAGCGGCGGGCTTGTCTGCGAGGTTGAACGGAGCGTAGACGGAGACGAGCTGCGCAGCACGTGCCGCGCCGACAGCCACGCTCAGGCTCGCATTCGCCGCATCGACCTTGCCGGCATCGCCATCGGCGAGCCACACGCTTTGCCAATAGGTGGAGATGGCAGTCGCCTCTGCCGCCGACAGCGGCGTATCGGTAGGAATAACGAGAATCTCTCCGTTGCATTGGTCTTGGTTGGCTCAGCGGCGAGATTGAGTGGCTGGAAATTGTCGGCCAGCCAGCCGGCGCGGCCGGATCCCTGCGCCGCAACCAGACTGCTCCAGGCGCCGCGCTGGTCGTTCTCCACGCCACCGGCCCGCCAGATGTTCATCCAATACGCTTTGATGTTGGTGAGTTCTGACTGCGACAGCATCGGTTCGAATGTGTCGATGGAGCATTCGTCCGGGATAGATGCGGACCAGAAGTTCGTGTGCGGGCGGCGACGGCAAGTTCGGGGTGCTGGAGTCGGGGAAACCGTTCGGAAGCGCGTCTCGATGCGCACCGGAAAGAGCAAGAATGGCGAGCTGTCGCTCAGCAGGGCGACGTTTTGCTGCGGCGTGCTGAACTGTGCGAAATCTTCGGTCGCCTGACTGACACTGGCGCGCGGCTCTTGCAGCGACCTGATTCGCCGCGGCCTGATCGGCAGACGCCTGCTTCACAGCCGCCGCCAGTTGTGCCAGCTTTTGCTTCTGATCGCCTGCAGAGCTGCTTTGCCGCGTCGCGAGATCGAGCGCCGCTTGCGCCTGGCGGGCGCGTGCTGCGGCCTGCAGTGCTGCGAGTTGCGCCGCGTCCTGGTCGGCGCGAGCAGCAGCGAGCTGGGCTTGGGCCGAAGTGAAGTCTGCCATGTAAGGGCCTGTTCTGCGCGAGCATCTCGTCGGCGTGGATTGCCACCATCACCGGCTGGCGAAGCAGCACGTATGCCCACCGCGCGGAGCTAACGCCGGCTGGATCTACTCTTTTGTCGTCGTTCCACTGATCGTGCTTGGCGGGATCGGTCACGCTCGAAGGTTCCGTAAACCCGACGCTGCTCAATGCCCCAGCCGAGAGGAACTGGCCGGGCTCGATGCCGGGCATGGCATCATTCCAGCAGACGTCATCGAAAGTCTCGATAGGCGTCGTGCGCGAGACCTCCAAGCCAAAGCGCGCCTCCCCCGGACGCTCCTGGAGCACGAAGTACCAGCCGGGATCGCCGCCGGTTCCCTTCACCTCGTCGATGGTCAGATCGAAGCCGAAGAAGAAGATGTCGTCCTCAGGACGCGCGTGATACAGCGGGGTTCGGGTCTTCGATCGCGGCGGGTTTTCTCCTCCTCCGCGCGTCAGCCAATCGGGTTCGCGCAAGCTCACCGACCATCTTGGCGTGCTGGGCGAAGATCACCGTGTTCGGATACTTCTTGCAGCAGCTCCCCGCGGATGATGAGTACCGCCTGCGGCTGGGCAGGCTGACCTGGGGCAGCGCGGTTGTTGTGGTCGCCCAGGTTCGAGGCCGGGTGCCCAACGATGAATCTCGGGAATGTCGTAGAGCTTCTCCTTCAGCGCATCTTCACTCAAACCTTCGCTGTCGATGACGTCACCCACGGACCAGAATTGCCGGAAGTAGCTGCCACGCTGGTCGGTCGGATATTCGCGCCACAGCAGCTTGCGCGCAAATTCGTGGTTGAGGCCGACCATGTAGGCTTCGATGAAGCGCTGGTTGGTTTCCATCAGGGTGATGCTGTTGCGCGCGATCTTGTTGATGTTGGGCAACAGCCGTTCGACCGACCGCTCCTCGAGCGGCTGGTACATCGGCACGTCGATCTTGGGATACGCCATCACTTCGTTGAAGTCTTCGCCGATCTCTGCCACGATCCAAGCCGGCAGCGCGATCATGCTGAGGCCGCGACGCAAGATTGTAGTCTCCGGGTCGATTGCGGTCAGCACGGTCTTGGCGAAGGCCGCAGGTCGATGGCGATTGGAGCTGGATGTTGGGCGGTGACATTGCCGGCCGCGATCAACTGGAACGATTGCGCGAGTGCCGTGTTGAAGCGCGTTGCTGTCGGACTATCCGGTCCCCCGAGCGTGGGGACGAATGTTGATCCCGGAGTACTCAGGACGAAGTTGCTGCTGGTGGGATAGTTGGCGACGCTGGCGGCAGTCTGGCCCGCTTGCGACACCGTCTGTGAAGCTTCTTGATCGGTAGCCCAGCGCGAGCAGGCGAAAGAGGTAGATGCCGGCGCCGACGACAGCCAGAGCCGCGATTCCCCCCGCGACCGGGCCAAGCACAAAGAACAGAATGATGCGCGAGCACAATGGCGACAATCAACACCGCCCAGGGCAACCATGGAAATTGCTTCAGCCAGCCGAGCACGCTACCGGCGCGTCCGTGGGCAGCACCGCGTTCACAGTCTGGTTGACGGTGACCACGCCGGTCGGAACGGTCTTCGGTGGAGCGCTGGTGACCTGGCCGGCATTGACGCGCTGGATGAGGTTCGTCGGCGTCGCCGCCGCGGTGAACGGTAACGAGCGCATCAGGCGTCCACCCGGACGAAGCACGCGCCGGAACACCGTCGAGGTCAGGACCGGCGGGACCAGGGTCGGAGCGACGGTCGAAGCCGCGCAGACTGCGACGGTCACGCCGGAAAACAAAACGCGGCTGGAAACGGGCGCGGTCAACGAGAGCACTCGCCCGGGACCCCAGGCAGCCGTGGTCAGTTGCGTGCGTACAGCCGTGACGAGGCGGCAGTCGCAAACCGCAGCCGGCGAATGTTTTGGTTGGCCTCCGAGTACCGCCCCGATCTGCTGCCAGGCGTAGTTCATGTACTCCTCGGCATTGGCTTCGATGATCTCAGCACCAAAATTCGCCGCGACGCGGAAGCGCGGATCGAGATTGAGACGATGCACCCAGTTTGTGGAATTTGGCGCGGTTGTCCCGTCTCGGTTTATGAGAACCCGCTGGACGAGCGCGTGCCAGCGCCCGTAGAGCGGCGAAGTGATCAGCGGATCGGGATCGTTGGCAATGTCCGGCGATGGCTGATACCTGCGGTGCTGGCGTGATCCCGCTGGCGGCGTTGCATCGGCGCTGTTTGTGTCTCATAGTCATCGGCGAGATTGATGAACTTGGCCAGCGACACCTCAAACGAATCGGGATAGGGTTGGTCCCAGTTTTCGTATCGATCGCGGTCGGCCTTATCGGGGCCGCTGAGGTCGGCATCGGGAACTTCGAGCGCTCCGCCAGACGCAGGATGCCATTCAGGCCGGGTTTGTCGATGCCGGGAAGATTAGAGCCAGGATCCCGGACATCGAAGTCGCGCGTGCCCACCGTGGGATCGACTGGCTGCGGCTTGAGCAATATGCTCTTCGACCAGTTCGGCGCAGCCACTGGTCTTCAGCGGTGTGCGCTGCCGGGCTTCGCCGCCCAGGTCGATGACACCGGGCTGAAACACCTCCTCAAAATCGAGAGGATGGCGTTCCAATTCATGGATGTCCAGGAACATTGCGAAACCTCCGCGTCAACGTCGACCAACCCAGTCGGGTCAACGTGCCGGTCAACCCTGCCCTTCAACCCAGGCTTGTCAAACCAGGCCCGCGGAAGCACGCCAAGAGGCGTAAGTACCGCAAGGAGCAAGACTTAGGATAAAGGGCGGAGGGCGGAGGTGTCAAGGAAAGCAGTTCGCATACAGCCTAGGGATGTGCTAGACTTTTCCTAGGAATTCCATATGGCTACCCTTTATGTGGAGAATGTGCCCGATGCCGTTTATAAGGCGCTGCGCGAACGCGCTCGCAGAAACCGCAAGTCTATCGCCGCGGAAGTGATTGAACTTCTGGAGCAAAATATCCCCACCCCGGAGGAGTTGAGGGCGCGCCGGGAGTTTGCGCGGCGGATGAAAGAGATCTCCTCACGCGAACCGCTTTCGCCGGGACCTTTTCCATCGGCTGAGGAGATGATTCGTGAGGACCGCGATCGGTGACATCCTTCGTATTGGATGCGAGTGTCGCCGCGAAATGGATGCTGCCAGCAAAGGGAGAGCCCTTAAGACTGGAAGCCTTCCGTCTACTGGATGCTTATGGAGCGGGCGAAGTACATCTCCTCGTACCTGACATTTTCTGGGCTGAGTGCGGAAATGTCGCGTGGAAAGCAGTTCGGCAACAGCGGTTGACCCGCCCTGATGCTGAGATGGCGATAGCGTCGATGACGCGTCGCAACATACCGACCATGTCTTCTGCCAAACTCTTGGAGGAAGCGGTTTCTATCGCCTTGGATTTCGGTTGTGCAGTCTATGACTGTCTGTATGTTGCGCTCGCAGTGCAGTCCAAAAGGCCGTTGATTACCGCCGACGAGCGCCTGGCCAACGCCACGGCTGCACGCTTTCCCGTGAAATGGCTGGGCGCATTCTAATCTGTTCTGCGATTCTCAGGGCAGGCCGAGGGCCTTTGCAGTATTCTCATCCAGCGTGGTCTTGCCGTTGTTCTTCGTGACTACGCCGAAGTTGCCGTCGTAGTCCCACATGGCCCAGCCGATGTTGTGGCGCTCCAGCGCGATGCGCACATCTTTGATCCACGCGTTGCGGTCCTGCGGCTCGGAGAAATCGCGGAACACTCCGAACTCGTTGCAGATCAGCGGCACGCCGTGTTGCTTGCCCCAGTCGGCCGCTTGATTGATGTCGGCTTCAACCCGCGCGGCGTCCCAGTGATCCTGGCCGTAGCGGATCACTTGATAGCGATCGCGCGCCTCGGGCAGAAGCGTCGCGACCTGCGCGGCGTTTTCTGGCGATGAGGGATAATGCAGACCCTTCAGCCAGTGCCAGTAATACGCTCCCCAGGTTGCGCCCTGGTGGGTGAAGATGTGAGGCTCGTAGAAATGAAAAACGTAAATGACGTTCGTGTCGGCGAGTGGCTCGAGGAAGACCATGTCGTCGTCGTCGTCCCAGCGCGCGCCGGCGGCGATGATCGTGTTCTTCGGGGCGCCGCGTCGGATCGCGGCAGCCAGCTTTGTTTCGACGCCGTACCAGCGGTAGGCGTCGCGCATTTCCGGCTCGTTGAGGATTTCGAAGAGCACGCGATCCGGGTCCCACGAGGAGGATGCGTAGCGCTGCGCCACCATGGTCCAGAAATCGGCGAAGCGTGCGACGAACTCGTCTTCTTTCGCCAGGCGGTCTTTGAAATCGGAGTCGGGGTGCATGTCGATTTCGACCGCGAGGCCGGCATCCAGAATCATTTTGACGGCGGCGTCGAGATAGCCGAAATATTCTGCGCCGCCCTCGTGATGGCGGGCTGCGTCCATGATGGGCTGCGGGTTGATGCTGAGCCGCACGTGATCGAAGCCAGCCGATTTGATCAGCGCCATGTCGGCTGGTGTTTCGGCGTTCTGCAGATGGTCTTTGGAGTATCCCTGGGGCCGTAGACCTGCGCGAACCAGCCGCTCAGATTAATGCCGTGGCGAATGTGCGCCAGGCGGGCGGCGGAGACCGAGGACGGCGCTGCGGTCTGCGCCGAAACGAACGCAACAGCAGCGAGAAATAAAGAGGCGGCAATCGCCTTGCGGATCATCTGTAGGACTCCTCGGGTTGTGAGTTCCTGAAGGTATGCAGGCTATCGATCACGAGTTTAGAATCGGCAGCGCGCGAATTCTTTTTTTCGTCGCTGCATAAATTGCATTGCACAGCGCTGGAGCAATCGGCGGCACTGACGGTTCGCCAATTCCCGTCGGAGTCTCGGTGCTCGGCACTGCGTAGACCTCGACCGTCGGCGTTTCTTCCATGCGGAGCGGCGCGTAGTCGTCAAAGTTGCCTTGCACCACGCGGCCTTTCTCAATCGTGATTTTGGCGCGCAGCGCGTTGGCCAGCCCGTAGACGATTCCGCCCTGAATTTGCTGCTCGAGAATGCTGGGATTCACGACTTGGCCGCAGTCGACCACGGCTACTACGCGATGCACGTGCGGTTCATTGTTTTCCATCGTGATCTCGACCACCTCGGCCATGTACGACGCGAAGCAGCCGAAGCAGGCGACGCCGCGATAGTGCCCAGCGGGAAGGGGCTTGTCCCATCCCGCTTTCTCGGCGGCAGTTGCAGCACGCCGCGCATGCGGGCGGTTTTCCAGGTGGTCGTGAAGTATTGCAAGTCCTGATCTTTCGCCAGCAGATGCAGCCGGTACTGCAGCGGATCTTTTCCTGCGCGCGACTGCGAGTTCGTCGATGAAACTCTCGAGCGCAAACGCGGCTTGCAGTGCATAGACCGAGCGCATCCAGCCCAGCGGGACGGGAGTTTCGGTCATTACGGATTCGATGGTGTAGTTGGGAATTCCGTAGACCGGGCCGGCTTCATCCGGCAGGTCGGGATCGACGTCCCCCGGGAGTGGGCTGGCCTTTCTGTCCGCTGATCGAGGGTGCGATGATGCGATGGGTCAGCGCGGCAGGGAATCCGGATCCATCGAGCGTTGCCGAGAGTTGGTGCAGGCTGGCTGGACGGTATGTCGAAAATCGCATGTCGTCTTCGCGCGTCCAGATCACTTTCACCGGAGCGTTGATGGCCTTCGAAACCAGCGCTGCTTCGACCGCATAGTCGTGCTCCAGTCGCCGGCCGAATCCTCCGCCCATCAGCGTGACGTTGACTTTGACTTGATCGGGATCGAGACCAATCGCGGTCGCGACCGAGTCGCGGCAATCCTGTGGAACCTGCGTCGGCGCCCACAGTTCGCACGTCGTGGCTTGGTAGTGTGCGGTGCAATTTCCCGGCTCCATGGGCGCGTGCGCCATGAAGGGCAATTCATATTCGGCGGAGATGCGCCGTCCCGCGGCCTTCGCGGGCGTCGCCGGCTGAGTATAGGCTCACGGCTTTTTTCGATGCGCCCTGTTTCAGCGACGCCATGCACGGCCGCAGTATTCAGATCTTTGTTCGGACCTTCGTCCCATGTGACGTTGAGCACGCGGCGGCCTTCCATTGCGCCCCACACGCTGTCGGCGACCACCGCGACGGCCGAGTCGCCGATCTTGCCCACGTAGCTTACGCCGGAAATCTTCTTCGACTCCTTGTCGTCGAAAGCCGAGACTTTTCCGCCGATCGTGGGACAGCGCGACAGCAGGGCAAACTTCATTCCTGGCATGCGGTAGTCGATGCCGAACACGGCTTCGCCTTTTACTTTGGCGGGCGAATCGACGCGCGGGAGGCGCTGGCCGACAATTTTGTAATCTTTGTTCTGCTTCAGTGGTACGTCGGTGGGAATCGGCAACGTCGCCGCCTTGCCGACCAGTTCTCCGATAACTCAAGGCTTCGGTTTGTGGTCGGCGTGCTTGATGTGGCTGTTTTCGGCAGTGCAGGAAGACCGCGGAACGCCCCACGTCAAGGCCGCGGCTGAGATCAGCATTTCGCGCGCGGCAGCTCCGGCCTTGCGCATGGGATCCCAGGTGGTGCGGATGCTCGCGCTGCCTCCCGTGGTCTGATCGCCGAAGAGCGTGCTGGCTCCGGCCTGCTCGATTTCAATCTGCTTCCAGTCGGCTTCGAGTTCTTCGGCCAGGATCATGGGCAGCGCGGTGCGCACGCCCTGACCCATCTCGGAGCGCGCGACGACGATTGTGACTTTGTTGTCAGGGGTGATGCGCAGGTACGCGTTGGGGGAAAAGAATTCTGCCTGCGACGCCCTTGATGCGGGAGATAGAAGCCGATTACCAGTCCGGCGCCGGCTGCGACTCCGGTCGCCACAAATTCACGGCGGGAGAGTGGGCTCATCGCGCGCCTTCTCTTCCGGCGGTTGTTCCTGCGGCACGGTGAATCGCCTTGCGAATTCGCTCGTAGGTTCCGCAGCGGCAGAGGTTGCCGTTCATGGCTTTGGTGATTTCTTCGTCGGTTGGATTGGGAGTTTTTGCGAGCAGCGCTGCGGCCGACATGATCTGCCCGGTCTGGCAATAGCCGCATTGCGGAACTTCTTCGGCGATCCACGCGGCTTGCAAAATATGCAACCCGTTGGCGCCGAGGCCTTCAATCGTAATGACATTTTTGCCCGCGACTTGTGACACCGGAGTGGAGCAGGAGCGGATCGGGTTGCCCTCGACGTGCACAGTGCAGGCGCCGCATAATCCTGCACCGCATCCGAATTTTGTTCCGGTTAGTTCGAGGGTGTCGCGCAGAACCCAGAGGAGAGGCGTTTCGGGAGAGACACTGACTTTGTTTTCACTGCCGTTGACGCGGAGTGTGATGTCGGCCATGGATGTCCAGTGATGAAGTTTGAAAGCTGGACAACATGGTACTCAACCTGAGTAGAAAGGGAAATGGTAGGCGACTGGCGTTGGAGCCCCTACTTCAGTTCGGCCAATTTCTGCGTGGCCAGCTGGCTGGCTTCGGCGCCCGGACTTTCTTTCTTGATCTGCTCGTAAAGGCGCTTGGCGTCGAGTGGCTGGTTGGAATTCTGGTAAAGTTCGGCCAACTGCAATTCTGCGGTAACTTTGCTCACCGAAACCGTCGGCTTGTTGATGAGTTCCTGGTAGAGCGCAACCGCTTCTTTCACGCGGTTGGTCTGGCCATAGAGCGAGGCCAGCGCGCCTTTGGCTACGGACGCGACTTCGCGGTTGCCGGAGGAAATCACTTCTTTGAAATCGCGCTCGGCGGCGGCGTTGTCCGGCAAGTTCGCCGCGGTCACGCCTAGAAAATAATGCGCCATGTCGGCGGTGTGGGTGTGGGGATACTTGTCGACGATCTCCTGAAATTTTTTCTGGGCGGCCAGGGAGCGATCTTTGGCGGAAGTGAACGTTGGGAAATCGGGCTGCTCGGGAGCGCCCGCCGGACGCAGCTGCGTGTCCATGGTGCGAACGGCTTGCGCGAGTTCGAGGCTGGCTTTTTCGTCTTGCGTGTTCAGGTAATACCAGCCGCCGATCCCGAGGGCCAGAACCACGGCGACGACTACGGTCGAAACGATGACGGTGGAGCGATGCTCGACGGTCCAGTGCGCCGTTTTTTCGGCGGCGTCGATGGTGACACGGCTGAAAGCGTCCTGCTTCAGTTGATGGCGGGTTTCTGCGCGCACGGACTTCCCTTCTGACGAGTACGGTGGGCTGGTTGAACTATTAAGACAAACCAATAGTTTAACAGGGGGGAAAGGGGGCGTCAAAAGAGGATCTCATGATTGGTACGGGTGCAGGTTGAGAAGAAGCTTCGTATCCGGGCATGCCTTCAGGCATCCGCAAAGTCACAAAGTTTGCGCCAGGCTTTAGCCGCTGTCGAGTCAAGCCGCAGCGGCTAAAGCCGCCACTCTCTCACGGGCCGTTGGCGGCGTCGCTGAAGCGATGCCCTGATACGAGTCGTTCCCGTCAAGATTGCACCACGACTTTTAGGATTGCCGTCCAGCACGCCGTGAACGGGACAAGATCTCGCGTTTCATCTTTGAACATCGTCGCACCAATCTGCTAGTCTTTCTCCGCTTCGGAGAGGAACCGATTACATGCCATCACACAAAAATTTGTTCTCGATTCTTGCTGTTGTGTTGTGCGTTAGCTTTTCTGTGTCAGCGGCCGGAAAGAAATCCAAAGATGCGAAGGGCGACGAAACTGCCAAGCCTTCGTACGAATTGCCGCAGCCTGCTACCGAGGCGCTGGACTTGACCATGTACCAGCGCATTCGCGAGGAGGGGCTTTCGCATTCGCATGTGATGGAGTTTGGGTCGGCGCTGATGGATGGGATTGGCCCCCGGCTCACCGGCTCACCCAACCTGAAGCGAGCCAACGAATGGACGCGCGACCAGCTCACCGCCATGGGATGCACGAACGCGCATCTCGAAGATTGGGGCGAGTTCGGCATGGGATGGCGGCAGCTGAATACGTGGGTGCGGATGTCGGCGCCGGACACGGCGGTGTTCATTGCGCAGGCGCTGCCCTGGTCGGCGTCGAGCCACGGGCCGGTGAATGGGCGCGCGATTTGGGTGGATGCGAAGGAAGAAAAGGATCTGGAAAAGTACAAGGGCAAGCTGGAAGGCAAGATTGTTTTCTTTGGCGATATGCGCGACGTGAAGCCGGTCGACAAGCCGCTGTTCGAGCGTCGCGACGATGCCGAGCTGAAATCGCTCGTCGAATATCCGGTGCGGGTTGGGGAGCCGCAGGAGGATCGTTTTGCGGCGATGTTGAAGCGGCTGGACTTCCGCGAGAAGGTGGGAGCGTTTTTTGCCGCCGAGCATGCGGCCGGGATCGTGGTGCCGAGCCGCGATGGCCGCAACAATGGCGGTTCCGGCGGCACCATTTTCGACGACAGCAGTGGCAGCATCGGATGGTTTACTTACCAGCGCGAGCACGCTTTGCCGCTGCCGATTGTAGTGACGGCGATTGAGAATTATGGGCGCGTCTATCGGTTGCTGAAGGCGAACGTTCCCGTCTCCGTGGAGATGAATGTGGATGTGGAATTTAGCGGCGATCACGAGCACGGATTCGACACTGTTGCCGAAATTCCCGGGACTGATCCAAAGCTGAAAGATGAAGTGGTGATGGTGGGCGGGCACTTGGATTCGTGGGCGTCGGCCACCGGCGCGACCGATAACGGCGCGGGAACGATTGTTGCCATGGAAGTGATGCGCATCTTCAACGCGCTGCATGTGCAGCCGCGGCGCACCATCCGCGTGGCTCTGTGGACGGGGGAAGAGGAAGGGTTGTTTGGGTCATCCGGATATGTCAAGCAGCATTTCGGCTTTGCACCGCTCTCGACCGCGCCGGATCAGGTGAAGCTGCCGGACTTCATGCGCAAGCCTGCGGGACCAGTTGAGTTGAAGCCGGAGCAGCAGAAAATTTCTGGGTACTTCAATCTGGATAACGGCACGGGAAAAGTTCGCGGCATTTATTTGCAGGAGAATGCTGCGATCGGCCCTATCTTTCAGCAGTGGATGGCGCCGTTGAGCGATCTGGGTGTGGGCACGATCACCCTGCGAAATACCGGAGGAACCGATCACGAATCGTTCGACGCGGTCGGCGTCCCGGGATTTCAGTTTATTCAGGATCAGATGGATTACAGTTCGCGGACGCACCACTCGAACATGGATACGTACGAGCGGCTGCAGGGAGAAGATCTGGCGCAGGCGGCGGTGGTTGAGGCGATCTTCGTTTACAACACGGCAATGCGCGACCAGATGCTGCCGCGGAAACCGCTGCCGCATCCGGAACTCGAAGAGCAGCGCAGGGCGCGGTTGAAGAATCTGATGCCGGGAGCTGAGATGCCGGACGCCGAGGCGAAGAAGCCGGCGAACTAGAACATGGATAGATGCTGTGGTGTTGGCCGAACGGTGGTGGCCCCAGGGGCTGAAGCCCGAAACATTTTGTCGAGGTTACGGCACGACTGAAGTCGTGCCTTTCCACAACATAAAATACAAACGCCGCCGATTGCTCGGCGGCGTTTTTCTACAACGAAAGTTGTTTTTACCGAGGAGCTTCTTCGAGCAATCCCTGCTCGAGTTTTTCCTGGCATTCGATGCAGTGGCGCGTCCAGGGAACGGCTTCCAGGCGCTTGGCGTTGATTTCTTTTCCGCAGTGGATGCATTCGCCGAAGCTGCCTTCGCGGATGCGGGCAAGCGCTTTGTCGACCATCTGCAGAGTCTGGCGGTCGTTGTTGCTTTGGCTGAAGAGGAATTCTTTGGTGTAAGAACTGGCCGCGCGGTCGGCAATGTCCTGCGCGGTGTCTTCGTCCGCGGACCGGCCGTCCGCCTGAGTGCGGTTCACCATGCGGCGCAACTCTACCTGCCGGGTTTCTAAACGTTTTTTAAAGGCTTCCAACTTCTTCTTGTCCATAGTTCCTTCGAGCTCGCGGTTTCCAAATCGTCATATCAAACTCTTAGACACCTCCCCGGAGGCGTCGGTGACGAAAAGGCCAAACGAAGATGATAAGCGCGCAATTTATGATGCGTCAACAGGGGTAACGCTGTAGAGATGTCTTCCCGACATCCGATCGATGTCATCCTGAACTGCGGCGAAAGCCGCGGTGAGGGGCGTTGCGATGGGCGTGAAGCGCATGACGAGTGCGACGGGGTTACTGCTGCCAGGGTGCAGATGCTGCCATGTACTCCTTCTTCACTTCCGGCCGACGTAAGGTCCTTCAGGCTGGCTTGCGCCAGCTTTCAGGATGACATCGACTGGGAAGTTATCGGGGCAGCGGGTCTTTCATGCTGGCCAGAGCGTATCCCATGACGGCCATGGCGGCGGCGTTCTCGCGCAACTCGGCGGGCACAACTTTGTCGAGAGTGTCGGCGGCGGTGTGGTGATAATTGAAGTAGGTGCTTCCGTCCTGTCGCAGGCCGAGCGTAGGCACGCCCGCTTCTGACATGTCGGAAATGTCGGCTCCCGGCGCAAAGGCGCTGGCCTCCACGACATTGGCTCCGAAGCTCTGCAGGATTTCCTGCACCGGCCGCAACAGCTCCGCCGCGTGCGGAGTCATCTTTACCTCGAAGCCGAGCGGGTGGGCCGCGCCGGAATCGCTTTCGATGGCGGCTACGTGATTCATGAAATCCGTGGAATGATCCTTGGTATATCGCTGGCTGCCGGAGCCGCCATTTTCTTCGTCCATCCAGGCAATCACGCGGAGTGTGCGCTTCGGGTGCAGATGCAGTTTCTGCACGATCTCGGCTGCCTCCATGGCCACCACTACTCCGGCGCCGTCGTCGATGGCGCCCGTGCCCAGTTCCCAGGAATCAAGATGGCCTGAGACTATGACGATCTGCTCGGGATGCACGCTGCCTTTCACATCGGCGATGACGTTGTAGCTGGTAGCGTCGGGAAGTTTTTGCGGCGTCAAAGTAAGCCGCATGCGGACTTTGGCTTCGGCGGAAAGATGAGTGATGAGGTCGGCATCTTCCGCAGTGACGGCGCCCGCAGGAATGCCGGCTGGCACGGAGAATCCGGTATGAGGGAGGCGGAAATCGGCATTGCCGACGGACCGGACCAGAGCCGCGACTGCGCCAAGTTCGGCCGCCGCGCGAGGGCCCGCCGCGCGATAGCGCACGGCTTCACCGTAGGCCGCGAAGGACATGCCGGCCGCGGCTTTTCGCTTGTCGAACCGTTCGTTGAACAGGATGATTTTGCCGGAGACCTTGTCGCGGCCGAGAGCTTTCAGTTCGTCAAAATTGTTGACTACGACCACGTCGGCGGTAATGCCTTCACTTGGGGTGGATGCGCTTCCACCGAGCGCCGTGAGAACGACTTTCTGCGTGGTGCCTGGGGCCTGACCAAGGTATTCGGTCAGCTCCGCGGTTTCTGCTCCGCGAACCCAATGCGGAACTTTCACTTCTTCGAGCTGAACATCAAGACCGAGCTGGCGCAGTTCTGCGGCAACGTAGTCCACCGCAGCTTTTGCCTGCAGAGATCCGGTGGCGCGCGGGCCGATGTTCTCGGTCAAATGAGCCAGTTGCCGGTAGGCGTAGTCGTCGGCGAGCGCGGCGGTCTTGATGGCCGAAAGCTCGTCGAGCAGTTGCGGCGGAAAGTTCGCCTGGTCGGCCGCGGACGCCGATGCCGGCGCCGCAAACATCTTTGGGGGGGTGGGCTGCGCTGGCGGGTTTTGCGCGTCGGCTGCGTTCAGAGAAACTACTGTCACAAGAACGAGAACATTGAGAATCGAGGCGGGCCGGATAGGTCGCAAGAGGATATTGGTCATGGTCGCTGGTCAGTGTATCTGACGAGGCCGCGCGGAGGATAGGGCCAGGACTCCCGGCGCTGGGCTGATTGCGATTAATTTTGCCGTGAGCTTTCAACCGATCAGCTTTTTGCTGTAGGATTACTCCATTTTCCTGAGGAGGGGTCTCGATGGCAGAGCATAGTCCGGCTGACATTGCGCGGCAAGCTTCAACGTTGTCAATTTTGTGGGGAATTCTTCTGATCATTTTCGGCATGGTCGCGATCGGTTCGCCATTTCTTGCGGCCGTGGCCGTCAGCACACTGATTGCCTGGCTGATCGTTCTGGCCGGCGTGGTTCATGTGATGCTCGGCGTGCGGACGCATGGAGCCGGCAGCATGATCTGGAAGGTTCTGGTGGGGCTCGCCTATCTGTTCTTCGGCGCATACCTGCTCATCCACCCGGTCGCGGGAGTGGCGTCGCTTACGCTGTTGCTGGCCGTGCTTTTTCTGATCGAAGGCTGCCTTGAGATCGTTTTGTTTTTCAATATGCGCGCGCTGGGCGGATCGAGTTGGCTGCTGGTCGATGGCCTCATCACGCTTGTGTTGGGCGGGATGATCTACGTGCACTGGCCGTCGAGTTCGGCATGGGCCATCGGAACGCTGGTCGGTGTGAGCCTGATCATCAGCGGATTTTCGCGCGTCATGCTGTCATTTGCGGTGCGCAAGACCATGACTGCGACGGCGTAGTTTTTGTTTTTGCGGTCAACAGGCATTTGGCTCGATGCTCCACACAGCACCCTGCTGAAGCCAGCGGCGTCCCTGCGAACGGAGGAATAGCGAATGGGTGGTTTGATCCCGTTAAGCGATGCATCGCGGCGTCCGATGCGAACACCCATCGTCACCATCCTCATCATCGCGGTGAATAGCTTCGTTTTTATACGTGAGTTGGTCGGCGGGGATGCTTTCGTAAACGCCTGGTCGGTAATCCCGGCACAGATTACTTCCGGCCACAACTGGATTACGATTCTGACCGCGATGTTCATGCACGCCAGCTGGTCGCACATCATCGGCAACATGATTTTCTTATGGGCGTTCTCTCCGGAAATTGAAGACGCGATGGGGCGAGGACGGTATCTGGTTTTCTACCTTGTCGGCGGGTTGATCGCGATGCTGGCTCAGGTCGCGGCCAGCCCGCATTCAACCGTCCCCAACCTGGGAGCAAGCGGCGCCATCGCCGCGGTGATGGGCGCATTTCTGGTGACTTATCCGCGCGATCGGATTAAGTCGGTTCTGTTCATCGTCATTTTCGTGAGGGTCACTTTCATCCCGGCCGCACTGCTGATCGGCTTCTGGTTCCTGACGCAACTCGTCAGTGCCGGGTCGGTGGCACAAACGCAAGGCGGTGGCGTCGCGTACCTGGCGCATATTGGAGGCTTCATTTTCGGGGCGGTCACGGCGCGGCTGTGGGAAGATCCGCGGCGGCTCGCACTGCAGCAGAGTGAAGAATAAGTTTTAGCGCTCTGATCTCTATGCGCACTGATTACTACGCGTACAGAAAAGGCCGTTCTTTGTGGCTTCGCCAGAAATAGACAAGGATGATCCCGCTGGCTATAGCTGCATATGCACACCAGAGTGAAGTGAACGCGTAGCGTTTGACCGCCATCACAAGCAACAGGATTGCCAGGTTCGCCGCGCCGAAAATAATCATCATCCGGATCTTCGAGAAGAACAGCGAGCCGCAGGTTGCAATCACGTAGAGAATTCCGACCGCGGTGTTATTGGTCGCCTGATTGATATACACGATGCTGTTTCCCTTGACAGAAATCTGCGTCGGGAAGGCCGTCAGCGCCCACAATATGTAGAGCGTGGTGCCTGCGCCCAGCACGACGAAGGGCAGCATCCGCCGCCGGCTTGCGGCGGTCGATTCAAACAGCCACACGCTTATCGGCAGCAGGAAGGGAAGCAGGCCCTGCGCATAAAGCATGAACGCCGCCCCCATGTCGTGCGCCACCGCCGGCGAAAGAATTCCATCGAGCCCGAGCCAGACGAACCCTTCAGTGAACTGGTGGATGGCGAACAGCGCAGGCAGGCTGGCGAAAAGCAGTTCGCGTCGGTGTTTCACTCGGGTCAACGTGACCGCGCCAACCGCTCCCAGCCCGGCGCTGCCTACAAAGTTTGCTGTCGCTGAAAAGCACACAGGAGCATTTTCTCCGCTGCAGAGGATTACATTTCTTGCCGCAGAATGCAAAAGACTTTTTTGTTACTGATCTGTTTCAGATGACTGTTGGATGGGGTGAGGTTGCAAGTTTCCGAAGGCTTCCGCGGCACTAGCCTTTCGCCATACACATTCCGACCACGGAGGCGCAGCCCTCCACGAACTCCTGTTCCGCAGCGGTGAAGGCATTGGAAAAATAGCTCTCAATGTCGAATTCGGCGACGAGCTGGCCCTTTACGAAGATGGGCACAACCATCTCGCACTTCACCAGCGGTGATCCGGCCAGGTAACGTGGATCTTTGGTCACGTCCAGCACGACCACCGTTTTCCCGGTGCGGGCCGCGGCGCCGCATAATCCTGAGTTGAGTGGAATGCGTGTGTTGGGACTGAAGCTGCCAACATACGGTCCGATCACGAGCACGCCCGGATCGACCGCGTCGACCAGATAAAAGCCGACCCAGTTGTAGCGCGTCATCTTTTCATGCAGACGCTGCGAGATGCGCTCCATTACCGACTGAGCCGTGGGAGCGGTTTTGGCGAAGTCGCGAAATTCCCTTAGAAGTTCTTCGTGCGCAGGCGTCATCGTTCCAGGAGTCCTAGCTCGGCTCGTGATCGTTCCGTTCGTGATCGTTCGGCCGATGATGCTTCGGCCAAAAATGGTTCGGCTTTCTTGCCGGGTTGCAGCAGGCGTGGCGGTAATCTCCCGCCTCCTTCCCCCCATACCAGTGTAACGACGAAACCACGGAATCCGCGATTACCGGGGTCATTCCCCAGGTACGTCGGAAGTAGTACGGCAGCATTTGAAGCCGCAATTGTTCCGATCCAGTAATCGGGACGGACCCGACTGCAAGTGACGCCGGACGCGTATTTCCTGCCCGGCTCAAATTTCCTTCAAATATACCTTGACACGTATATGCTTCGTGGAGTATATCAGAGGAATGGAATCTGTCTTCGAGATCATTGCGGAGCCTAACCGCCGCGCCATACTCAGCCTGCTGGTCTCGTCAGAACAGTCGGTGGGAGAGATCGAGCGTCAGCTTCGTATGACCCAGCCGGCCGTGTCCAAGCACCTGCGGGTGCTGCGCGACGCGGGTTTCGTGGAGGCGACCGTGGATGCACAGCGACGTCTCTACCGCCTGAAGCCAGAACCGTTTCAGCAGGTGGATTCCTGGCTGGCGCAGTTCCGCCGGTTCTGGTCCGCGCACGTGGATGCGCTGGAACGCCACCTGGATCGGATGGATCGCGACCATAAGGATCAAACACCGCCGAAACCATCAACCCCAATGAAAAGTAAGACGAGCAGAACGAAAGAAAAAACGACGCGGTCCAAGCCGCGCACGTGATAAAGGAGAAAGACAATGAAAATCAAAGTGACCAGCCTGTATGTAGACGACCAGGAGAAAGCTCTGCGTTTTTACACGGACATCCTGGGTTTTGCCAAGAAGAACGATTTCAGTAGCGGCCCATACCGCTGGCTGACCGTGGTCCCGGCCGAGGATCTGAACGGTGTCGAACTGCAGCTCGCGCTGAACAATGACCCTGCGGCTAGAACGTATCAGCAGGCGATGTTCCAGCAGGGCCAGCCTGCGATGATGTTTTTCACCGATGACCTCAAGGGCGACTACGAGCGGATCAAGGCGCGGGGCGCCGAGTTCACGATGCCGCCCACTGACACCCACGGATCGACCATTGCGAAGTTGAACGATACCTGCGGCAACTTGATTCAGCTGACCCAGCTGCGCTGGTAGGGCGGATCTTCAGAGAGATGTTCAGACCGATATTCAGGCACATGTTGAGTAAGGAGAAGACAATGAGAGATCGCGAGCAATATCCAATGTCTCCGGCGAGTACGATTCGGCTCTGCTGCGTCTGGTCTGACCACGTGGATGCCCTCGAACGGCACCTCTCGGCCAAGACCTGGGCGCTGGCGGCCGTCACTGTGGTGCTCATCGCCTATCCGGTTGCGCGGATTGCGATTCCCGTCATCCTGCATGGCATGGTGCCCGATGTAGTGCGGACGGTGCTCAACTTGATGTAAGTTGACGGCGAAGCCTAAGGAGAAGAAGATGAACGACCTGCAGCCATACACACCGGGTCCCGCCAATATGGCGCGAGTCCTGAAAGACGGGGAGAAGTGGACGCTGGTTCTGGTCCGGGAGTTGCGCCACTCGCCGGAGAAAGTCTGGAAGGCGCTGATCGATCCGGCGCAACTGCAGGAATGGGCTCCCTTTGTGACCGATGGGAGCCTGGGTGCGGTTGGCACGGTGCAGCTTACCTGGGTGGGAGCGCCCACGCCGATCGAAACCAAAGTGACGCGAGTCGAAGCTCACAAGGCGCTCGAGTACGGCGATATGCGTTGGGAACTCGAGCCCTCCGGCAGCGGAACGCGCCTGACGCTGTGGACCAAGATCGCTCGCGGCTACGTCTCCATGGGCGCAGCGGGCTGGCACATTTCTTTCGATGTTCTGGATTACCTGCTGAGTGGAACTCCTATCGGACGCATCGCTGGCGCCGATGCCACGAAGTTTGCTGGATGGCAGCGGCTGAACGCGGAGTATGCCGAGCAGTTCGGGGTGAAAGCGCCCAACTGGCCGCCCGGATCCCGAAGCCGTGAAAGGGTGGGCGATTAGCAAGGTCCCGGCCCTGAAGGCGGAAGCGTTCGGAGTGGGAGAACATTATGTCCGAGAACATCAGCTCAAAAAACGGTGGCGTCATTGGTGTATCGGACCATGGTGGTTGGGCGGTGCTGGTCACGGTGGCACGCGATGGGACACTCCTCGACCGGCGCCGGGTGGAACTCGTCGATGAGGGGCTGCCGAAGATTCCGCACCACAGCGACTGCCAAAGGCTTCCGATCGACGAGGCTGTGAAGTTAGTTGAACGCGTGCGAGTCTCGGCGGAGAAGCACGCGGCGCTTGCCCTGGACGCCGTCACGATGGCCATGCCGCGCATTCTCGGTGTCGCGCTTCGCAAGTGTCCGCCGCTTCCACCGACGATTGCGGAGTGCATAAAAGATTACCGCGCGCAGAACAACGCCGACTGGGTGATGTACCGCATGGCGCTGGCCTCCGCGGCCGAGGCGCGGGGTTGGCCCGTCCATTGGTTCGACGCAAAGAGTGTATTGGCTGCGGCGCGCGAGGCGTTGCGTGGAGAGAACCTCGACGCTCACTTCCTTCAGGTGCGGAGGACTATCGGGCCGCCCTGGAACAATGACCACAAGCTCGCAATGGCGGCGGCCGTTGTCACGGCGTCCGTGGCTGTGGAGTAAGCATTTCGGAAAGAGACTAAAACTATGTCAAACGCGACTCTCTCAAAGAAACAATGTGAAGAAATATTCAAAGCATTGAAAACCCGTTTTGAAAAAAACACGAACCGCCATAAAGGTGTTGAGTGGGCCAAGGTGCAAGCCCGACTGGAAGCGAATGCTGAGAAACTGTGGTCACTCAGCGAAATGGAACGAACCGGCGGTGAACCGGACGTTGTTGGTCACGATAAAAAAACGGGTGAATACATTTTTTATGATTGCGCGGCGGAAAGCCCCAAGGGCCGCAGAAGTCTCTGCTACGACCGCGAAGCGCGGGATTCAAGGAAAGAAAATAAACCCAAAGACAGCGCTATGAACCTCGCAGACGCGATGGGCGTTGAGCTTTTGACCGAAGAGCAATATCGAGAGTTGCAGAAACTCGGAGATTTCGATACCAAAACGTCGAGCTGGGTGAAAACACCTTCGGATGTCAGAAAACTCGGCGGCGCGCTCTTTTGTGATCGCCGCTTCAACACTGTCTTCACGTATCACAACGGCGCGGAATCTTACTATGCCGGCAGAGCGTTCCGTGGTTCGCTCAAAGTCTGAATCCCCTCTTGATTTGGAAAAGATCGGCCCATGAGATAAGCTCGCTTCATTTCAGCCCCTCAAAGGGGTCAATCGATGAATAGAAGAAATCCCAAAGTGGATGGCGTTTTGCGCCAAGAAAAAAAGTGGCGGGAAGAATTTGAGAGATTGAGAACGATCGTTCTCGATTTTGAGCTAACCGAAGAATTGAAGTGGTATCAGCCCTGCTATACGCTGCAGGGGAAAAACGTAGTGTTAATCCACGGATTCAAGGAATACTGTGCGCTCATGTTCTTCAAAGGCGCCCTGCTGAAGGATGCCGACCGCATTCTTGCCACACCGGGGGCGCATCAGGCGGCGCGGCAGATTCGGTTCACTAGCCTTCGACAAATCGGCGAGTTGGAACCTATCTTGAAGGCCTATATTCACGAAGCCATTGAGGTGGAAAAAGCCGGTCTGAAAGTAAAGCTTAAGAAGACGGCAGACTTCAAGATTCCGGACGAATTCCAAAAGAAATTGGACAAACTCCCTGCCTTGAAAACTGCTTTTCGAGCATTGACGCCGGGACGGCAACGCGGCTACATCTTTCATTTTTCTCAACCCAAACAATCGAAGACTCGCGAGGAACGGATTGAAAAGTGGATGCCGCAAATTCTCAAAGGCAAGGGACTGACCGATTAGTACCCGCGTATTGTTTGAAAGGCTCAGCAATTTCTGATTGAATACTGCCGACGGGAGCGCCATGAAAATCTACAATCTCACGGGCTATCTGATTATTTCTTCTTACATGGTGGCTTGCCTTTATTTCGCCCCAGCTCATTTGGGGCCATGGAAGGCATTGCTGATCGGCGGGGGTTATTTTTTCTTTTGCTGGTTTCTCGGCGGCTTGTATCTGGCCGATGTTCTCCATCTGGGAATTGCGCATCGCGCGCTCGACTACCAGGAATGGTTTATCAAATCCGTTACGGTGGTGAACAACACGTTCGCCATCTATGTGAATCCGATCACCTGGGTGAATCGCCATCGACTGCATCACAAAAACTCTGACCATGAGGGCGACCCCAATAAGCTGGATAGCGACGGTTTCTGGCGGGCCGCATATCTCTGTCTGGTGCCGTATCGGTGTCAGGAGAATCTGGCCAGCGACGATATCTTGCAGTCGTCGACCTTTCGCATAGTCAGCAGCCCGGTGTTTGCCGTGGTTGTGCAAGCCGCCTTTTTCTATTTCCTGTGGCGGCTCGTGGGAAGTCTAACATTTGTTCTGGTGATGTGGATTGGAGCGCGAATTTTTGGATGGTGGGTCAACATGGTTCAAAACTATTGGACCCACACGCGAAAATTTGGCTACCGGCGGTATGACGATGAACGCGACAACGCCATGAACATTGGCGAATGGCTGCCAGTCACGGCAACCTTCAGCGCGTGCCTGCAGAATAATCATCACCACTACCAAACTCTGTTGCGGCTCAGCCACGACGAATCCGAATACGACTTTGGTTTCTTGACGATCAAAGTGATGAAAAGCCTTGGGCTCGTCAAGGCAACGACACGAGGCGAACTGAAACCGCCGGACGTTCCGTTGGCCGCGCTCGATTTCTAGGTTGGTTGTTACTTCCCGGAGGAACTTCTTTTCGGAAGAAAGGGCTGGATGGTCTGGCCAACGAAAGTGGGGGAAATCTCTTCACCATCCAGACCGTACTTTTCCGGCCACTCATCGGGATAGTAGTAAGTTCCAAACATCCGATCGATCCACGGAAAATGAATGGCGAAGTTTTTGTCGATGCCCTCTTTTTGAGAGGTATGGTGCCAATGATGATATCTGGGCATGACCAGAAACTTTTCGAGCCAGTTCACATTGGGGCCGAAGTTACAGTGAGTCCAGGTCGCGTGAAGGGTGACAAAAATCAGGTACGCCAGAATGATCGACTGCGAAAATCCGAGCATGAGAGGAGCGAGGATAAATCCTCGCACCAGCGTGTCGTCGACGAAGTGGGAGCGGGAGCCCGCGATCCAATCGAGCGCCTTGGAAGAATGGTGAATGGAGTGAAAACGCCAGAGGAACGGCACTTTGTGCAAAGCCAGGTGAATGAAGTATTCGGCGATGTCGGCGACCACAACCGCCAGAAAAAACTGCAAAAGCCAGGGCAGGCGAGCGATCAAGTGTTGAAGCGCCGGAACGCCCACGTATTTGACGGCCTGTGTAGCCGGCAATAAAACCAGAAAAGATAAAGCCTGTATCGGGAGGTGAGTGGACATGAAATAAACCACGTCCAAAGACCAATCCTTCCGAAACGTTCCCTGGTTTGGATATTGCGGCCAGAGTCTTTCGAGCGGGACGTAGATAATTGCCATCAAAAGCATATCCAACAGGAACCAGTCGAGACCGATTGCTGGGCCATTGTGCAGGGGCCCGTTGATCTGCACGCTCGATCCGCCCAAAGTCGTCGCCGCCAGGGCCAGCAACATTCCGGTTAAGGCCAGAATCCTTTTCTTGCGCAGAATCGAAGAAACGATTCCGAAGATGAATGCGCCGACGATGAGGCCTTGGATTAAGAGGCGGATGGCGTGCAATGAATAATGTGGGCGCAGTTCAGGGGACGTCAGCAGCTGAGGGAAATGCAGGCACAGAACCGATCCGAATGAAAGGAAACCAAAGAAGGCTGAGAGGATTCCGCTCCACCAGCCGGTTCCAAAGGCGGTTGACTCGGGATCGCCAAAGAAGTCGTTGATCTTTTGCTCGATCACGATTTTGCCAGTTTACGTTCTTCGATTCCGGCCAGCTATGGCAAGGATACCAACAGGACGCTTTCGCTGGAAAGAAGTGAGGACATTACGAACGTGCAGAGATCGGGCCGAGCAAGTCAGAAGTCTTCCTCTCTGCCAGAAAAAATGGCCCCATTGCTGGGGCCAAGTTTCAAGAGGCTACGGATTTGGTGGGATGTCAGGAAAGGCGATGCAAGTATCCGTTCCAGCGATCGGAACGGTTCGGGTGGTAACGCGGAGAATCGAAGAGAGTGTAGGTCATGCTAGAGTTTGCGGCCTCTTTATTGCCTTCTATAGAAGCACTTGCCGCGCCAAAGCACGAGTCCAGGGTGAGCCTGTATAGGTCAGATGACAAATGGATGACGAGTAAGGACTTAGTCGTGAGATGGAACGCGGACGGCACGAAGAGAAAGGGAATAGACAGTAAATCGGAAGTGCAGAAGAATGCATATTCCGTGCAGCCGGCTACCGACGCGCTCCAAACACGAAGCCCATGGCTGGTTTCAGGCCAGTCATGGGCTCGGATAAATCGCAAACTTTCTTTCTAATCAGTTAGCTGTTGCCGGCGACGGTGCGCAGCTTGCCGGGCAGGAAGTGATAGGGAGGCCAGGGGCCGCTGACCGTCACTTCGCAGTTTTTTAGCTGCTTGGCGGCGCTGGTAATGCGGTTCTGGTACTTTTCCACGCTTTTGGCGTCGATCAGGTGGGCGATGTCGATCAACATGCCCTCGGGAGCGACCTTTTTGCAGCTGACTTCTTCCTCGAGCGGGTTGAACAGCTTGTGCACCTGGACGGACAGGGCGCGGGCCTTGGTCTGGCGCTCGCGCTCACGCGAGGCCTTCACCTTCAGCTTCGACAGGTAGTCGCCGCCGACGGTGTCGGGCAGCTGGATGTCGATCATGGCTTCGCGGAGGGAGCCATCCCGAACGACCAGTTTAATGTGCATTTCGGACTTTCCCCGCAGTTTGGCGACGCTCACGCCAAAAGCCCGCCGGTTGACCCGGACGGCCTGGCGCAGAGCGTCATCGCTTTCGAAGATTGTGCCGAATTTGAAGGGTAGGACGGTAGAGTTGCGGAAGCAGTTGCTGACCACGCGAGCGTGCTCAATCGCGGATTTCTGGTCCAGTTCGCTGGCTGTGTGGTCGTATTCGCTGACAATTACCGCGAATTCACCACTGGGATAGCTCAGAACCGCCGCGCCGTTCACTCCTTGAACGCCCTCTAACAGGAAAGGGCGGCGAGTGCGGGTTCCATTGGGAAGGGTTTGGTGCTCGGTAAGACAGTACGCGTACCACGCCATGTTGAACTCTCCGAACCGGGATGGAGGCGAGCCGGGCCGCCTCTCACGTCGAGTTTTTCGCCAAAGCTTGTACAGCGATTGTAGGAAGTTGTGGAAAAACGGGCGGTACAGGGTTAACTAAACCGGGAGTATCTTTACGGTCACGCTCCCTAAGTGCATATTACGTTGGGCATGTACTAAAATGCAACTTTTTCTTTGCGAATCGCATCGGAAAGCTTCATTTTTGCCGGAGGCGGAGCTGGGTGGACCGCCTTTCGTGGGACGGTGGCGTGCAGGTTCGTAACTAACCTTACTCCTCAATGCCTATCCCCCTCCCCCCTCGATCTTTGAAATCTTTGGGTTAGCGCGAAATCGTCCGCAAAATCCGTGATCTATAGGACTTAGGGGCTAAAATCTTGCAAATAGAAGAGTTACAGGTTGTTTTTTTTCGGTATCTCCTCAGCGGCTCTCGCTCGATTCTCTGCCTTTGCTTGGTCGATCATGAACGAATCCGAGGTTGCGCACAAGCTCAGATGTCACAAGGCGGCTGTGGATTTCTTTGAGGCTACGGTCGCCGGAAAAATCGGGGAGCGTTCCGTCTGCCCCGGCTTCTCCGGACAGAACTCGGTCATGCACTGTCGGCGCGGCGTTTGCGTCTAAGCGCACAACGCATTAGCTCGTCGAGGCCTTTTTCGTACTCGAACAAGTGGTTTATCCCGTTTTCGGCTGCACTTTGAAACTCTGCCGCCTCCGCCTCCGGCGAACCGAAGCGTATCCCCTGATCGTAGGAGTGTATGTCCTGAAACCTCAGCAGTTCTTCCCCTTCCAGGCTGATGTAACGTCCCGCGTAAACCACCGTCTCCATGATGGGTGTGCACATATCCTCGCGGGGATAGTAGACGAAGAAGTAGACTTGCCCTTCTCGGAGAGCGCTAGCCGAAACAGGTTCGGCGTATGTCGTCAGATCTCGGCCCTCGAAGCGCATCGCTTTATGGCTCCCATTCCTGAGAAATAGCACCGTTTGGCCATTCAAGCCGGGTTTTGGCTTGCGTGATGTTCAGGTCCACCGATGGAACTGCCCCACTCAAGCCAAAGGACGGCTTGAATGGGCCACCCCTATTTTCTGGTTAGCTTTACTCGGGCAAAAGGCGTCAGTTTGCCGGCGTCTTCGTTGTCGATGAGCCAGTCCCAGGTGTCGGCGCTTTTGTTGTAGACGAATCGGGTGCGGACGCCGCTGTCCTTGTCTTTGTCCTTGTCCATGAAGAGGAACGCGATTTCGTCGCCGTCGCGTTTGCCGGGAGCGATCGGGGCCGAGAGGCCGCCTCCGCCGGTTGAGTCGAGCCACAGGCACTTGTATTCGTTCGCCGATCCGACCAGTTCGATAAAGACGATCGCTTCATAGGCGGGCTGGCCTTGCGGGTTCTTCTCGCGCGAGGTTTCGTGGAGTCGCAGGTATTCGTGATTCAGCACCCATTCGGACTCGATATCGTGCGTGGTCTCGTGTCCAGCGATGGTGCCTTGGAGGATCCAAGTGCCGGTCAGGTGATCCAGTAGGGGATCTTTCGGCGTTGGCTGCTGCGCTGAGGCTGAAAATGATGTGGCGAGAAGCAGAGCCAAGATTGCTAGATGTGTTTTCATTGCGTGCCTCATCACCCCACTCAAGCCGGGACCACTAGTGAACGTCCCGTCTGGCCCCATATTTTCAGTTACCTCGCTGCGCTCATTTTCCGATGACCTCCTCATGCAGCAGCGAGAATTTGTGTTTTTTCTTTTGCGGCATCGAGAACGAAGTACCAGATTCCGTCCTGGTAGAACTGGATGGTTCCATGAACCGGAAGCGGAATTGCATTGACTACCTCATCGACCTTCGTCCCGGTTGCGTAGGTCGCTACCTCAGACCAAGTCATCCGTTCATCTGCTGTTTCGACCACGACAGTATTTGAATATCGGACGATGGGAGTTCCCGTCATCACACCCCTATCAACCTGGTGCGGTTCGATCTCTTGGGAGATGACCTTTGCGGTCTGAAATTCATGATGCTTGGCATAGGCAGTTGGCGCGATGCCCAGCAAGCAGATGCCCAAGATCAAGGCTTTCATCGGGTATAAACTCCCTTCCGGCTTTATGTTGAAGACAATACTCTGGCCCCAAGGAAAGGGAAAGAGCGGAGAGGGAAAAATCCGGGGCGGGTGGCCCATTCAAGCCCGGTTTTGGCTTGAGCGGGGATGTTCACATGTCACAGACTTGCGACCGACGAACGAGCTAGATTGTTCTCATGCCATGGGGACTTACTCGTTTTCAGCGTAGCGCGCAGAGTCACTTCATCACTTTCTGCTGTTTCCATCGCCCCCGGCTATTTACTACTGACGAAAGCCGTCGAATCTTCGAGGCGGCCTTGGAGCGGGTGAGGCGCGGCTTCGGGCTTCAGGTTTATGGATATGTGGTCATGCCGGAGCATGTTCATCTGCTGGTTAGCGAGCCGCGGCATGAGAAATTCAGCGATAAGAATGCCCCACTCAAGCCAAAGTGCGGCTTAAATGGGCCACCTGGGATGAATGGGCGTCCCTTGCTAGGTGATGCTTTGAAGTCGTTGAAGCAGGGCGTGTCGCGGCGTTTGATTGGCGATGCGGAGCATTTCTGGCAGAAACGGTATTACGATTTCAACGTTTCGGGATTATGCGCAGTTTGTGGAGAAGCTGCGTTACATTCATCGCAATCCGGTGAAGGCTGGGTTGTGCGAACGTCCGGAGGATTGGGAGTGGGGTAGTTTTCTACATTATGCGACTGGGCGCGAGGGACGGGTTGAGATCGAGTCGGAATGGACGGCTCGAAAACGCGAACGAACAGCGGGGAAGCTTTCTGCAAAGATCGAAATGCCCCACTCAAGCCAAAGGACGGCTTGAATGGGCCACCCTCCTCGAATGACCCCCGACTTACTTTGCTGCTGCTCGCGACGTGCGTTCTTGCAGGGCCAGCAGGACTACGCGCAGCATTTCGTCCCAGGGGGCGGGTTTGCCGGTCCAGATTTCGAATTGGCGGGCGGCCTGGTGGGCGAACATTTCGATGCCGGGGATGATTTGGGCGCCGCGTTCTTTAGCTAGCTTTACTAAGCGGGTTTCCGGCGGATCGTAGATCATGTCAAAGACGTAGCGGGCGTTGATTTCTTTATCCTGTAGCGGGGATTCTTTGCTGTTGCCCATGCCGACCGGGGTGGCGTTGATGATTACGTCGAAGGCTAGTTTTTTCAGGTCGGCGCGTTTGATCAGTCTCGCGTGGGCCTGGTGCGCCAGCTTTTTGGCGGGGCCGGCGGTGCGGTTCAGGATGTAGACTTCCGATCCTCTTTCTTTCAGGCCGAAGACGGCGGCGCGGGCGGCTCCGCCAGCTCCGATTACTAAGATTCTTGCGCCTTCTAGCGTGTTCAGGCGGCGTTCCAGGGGGCGGACTATGCCGGAGGCGTCGGTGTTGAAGCCGTAGAGCTTGCCGTCCTGGGCGCGGACTACCGTGTTGCAGGCGCCGATTTTTGTGGTGTGGGCGTCGGTGTTGTCGAGGTGCGGGAGGATGGATTCTTTGTACGGCATGGTCACGCTGATGCCGTGGATGGGAATTTCGCGGACGCAGGTTAGCAGGTCTTTTAGAGTCTTGGCGTGGAGTGCCAGGTAGACGGCGTTCACGTTTTCGCGGCGGAAGGCTGCGTTCATGATGGCGGGAGAGAGCGAGTGGGCTACGGGATCGCCGGCGACTCCGTAGACGCGGGTGGCGACGTCGACGCGATCGATGCGATAGACGTTGCGCAGCTCTTGTGCGGTGACCTGGCCGGGGGCGGTTTCTTCTCCTGCAATGGCTGAGGCGAACGTGAAGACGCTGCCGGCGCGCACGCCCAGAACGCGGCTGATAATGCCTTGTTCGCCCATGCACATGCCGACCAGCGAGTTCCGGTCACCTTCCTTCGCCAGGAATTTGATCATGGTGACGTTGTCGGCTAGCGTGGTGGCGGTGCCGACGATTTTGTAGAAGTCGGCGGGGTAGGCGCGCATTTTTTCGAGCGTTTCTTCGAGTTTCTTTGTCGCGCGGAAATCGTGGTAGGAGAGGATCAGAGCGGCGCGGGTGCGGAGCTTTTGCAGTTGCTCGGGCTTGCACTTGGCGGCGGTCTGGAGCTCGACGTCGACTAGCTGGCAGCCTGCGGCTGCGGCTTTGCCGAGGATATCGAGCTGGGAGGCGATGGAGCCGCGGAACTTGCCTCCGCTGGCTACGCGGCGGCAGGTGGCGATTACGACTGTGCCGGGGTGGGTCTCCATGAAGCGCTTGATTCTCGGCAGCGCCTGGGCGGGTTTTGAAAGATAGTCTAACCTGAACTCCAGAAAGGGGTTATCCCGTACCAGGAGGTCGGCCTTTTCGGCCATTTCATTGGGGTCGGAGCCGATGACGGCCACGCAGACTCGTGGCAATCGCAGGGGCAGGAGACGGGGCGCGTAAGCGGGAGCGGAATTCATTCGTTCCGAACTTTAACCAATCGGCATTCAGGCTGGTTTCCGGGCAAACATCCCAGGCAAACGTGGTTTCGGGCAGCAGACTGAATGACGGCGCATTATTACAGGGGCTTAATTAGATATGCAACAACGGATTCACGGCGGGGTCGAGAAAAATGCGAAAAAGCTGTGCTCGCCTCTGCTCCGACTTATGCTCCAAGGGTGCCCAACACCCTCGTAACCTTGACCCACCCTTACCCTCTTGTTACCTTCCGGCTGAAGCCTTTTTGTTTCTGGCAGTTGGCTTAGGGTCGGACTCAACTAAGAAGGGATTTGGGCCGTGCGGTCCGCTCCCGGAGGTAACATGAAGAAAACAGGACTGTTCGTGTTGTTGCTCGCTACGGCGGCTTGGTCGCAAAGTGGTGCTGACGGGAGCTCCGCGGATGCTCCGCAAGGGACTTCGCCGACTTCGGCCAGCTTTCCCACCATGCGGGTGCAGACGCCCACCTACGCCGATTTGTATTGCGCTGGGTTCATCAGCAGGCAGACGCTGCCCGACGCGAACTTCGTCGCGGGTGGGATGCAGACGCCTACGACCACGAAATTCACCCGTGGCGACATGATTTATCTTGAGGGAACCGGGTTCAGCGCGGGGGCGGAGTATGAGATTGTGCGCGCGCTGCGCGATGTGAACGAGTATGAAACGTTCGTTGGCCAGAAGAAGCTGCTGAAAGCTACCGGCCAGCCTTACGAGGAAGTCGGGCGCGTGAAGATTATTGACACGCGCAACAAGACGGCGATCGCGCAGATTGAATACTCGTGCGACGGCGTCAATCCGGGCGATACGGCGATTCCGTTCGCGGAGAAGCAGGCGGTGACGTTCCATGATCCGATCCGCTTCGATCGCTTTCTGCCGGCTAGCAGCAAGCTTTCTGGGCGCATTGTGATGGGGAAGGATTTCGATTCCGATCTGGGCACCGGGCACAAGGTCTATCTGAATGTGGGCGCGAGCCAGGGCGTGAAGATCGGCGACTTCTTCCGGGCCACGCGCTCGTACACGACTGACCTGCTGGATCCTGTGGATCAATTGTCGTTCAAGGCGGCGATTGCTGAGGACACGCAGAAGAAGACGCCTTCGGTCGACCCGGCCATGTTCACCAAGGGGAACGGTCCGGTGATTCATGTGCGGGATTTGCCGCGGCGGTCGGTGGGCGAGATCGTGATTCTTACCGTCACTAACAGCACGGCTACCGGCATGATCGTCTTCGCTTTGGAAGATGTGCATGCGGGAGATGGCGTGGAACTGGATCAGGTGCAGTAGAGAGTCACGGACGGGTCAGTAGTTTGATTAGAGCCGGGGACGGGAAACCGTTCCCGGTTTTGTTTTGCGCGCGAAAGGAAGGAACTCTGCCGCGCATTTTTGTGTGTAACAATCAATCTACACATGCCGACCAATCTTGATATCGACGACGAGCTTATCGAGGAGGCGCGCCGCATTGGTGCTCACAAGACCAAGGAAGAAGCGGTGACGACGGCGCTCGAACTGTACATTCAACGCCACAGGCAACTGCGGATTCTGGAACATTTCGGAACCGTGGACTTCGATCCGGAGTACGACTACAAGGCGGAGCGCCGCAGAAAGCGCATGTGATGGTGCTGGTCGATACGTCGATCTGGTCATGATCGAACGCACTACCTTCCTGTTTTCAGCTGGCCCAATCGGGTTTGACAGGGGGTGTTTCTACCGCCGACAATCGGCTCTCTCTTAATGTCGACGGCATTGATTCTCGGATTGGTTGGCGGTCTGCTGGTGCTGGCTTTTCTGGCGAACCGCGTCTTTCGCGTGACCCGCGTACCGGATGTGCTGGTACTGATGGGGCTGGGACTGCTGCTGGGGCCGGTGCTGGGTTTGATGAACCCGGCATCTCTTTCCTCGACTACAAATGTGCTGGGCACGCTGGCCATCATCCTGGTGCTGTTTGAGGGCGGCCTGGAACTGGACCTGCGACGCACTTTGCGCCACTTTCCCGCGAGCCTGCTTTTGGCGTTGCTGGCCTATGGCTTCAGCATTGCGCTGGTGGGGCTGATTGCACACAAGGGTTTGGGAATGCCGGTTACAACCGCGCTGGCGGTGGGAGCGGTGTTGGGATGTACGAGCAGCACGGTGGTGCTGCCAGTGCTGCAACAACTCGGGGCACGCGAGCCGGTCAAAGTCACGCTGATGCTGGAAGCGTCGTTTGGGGATGTGCTCGCGGTGCTGACCGTGGGTCTGTTGTTGGGCGTGGGCAGCGAGGGCGGTGCGGTGGCTCGGCACCTTCTGCAAGGCGTTCTGATGCAAGTGGGAGTGGCGGTTGTGTTCGCTACCGCGACGGGAATTTTATGGTCGCGTTTGCTGCCGGTGCTTTCGGACGCGCGCTTCTGGCAGGTGATGACCTTCTCGATTGTGCTGGTACTGTATGCGGGCACAGAGGCCGTGGGGGCGAGCGGGCTGATTGCTGTGTTGGCCTTCGGGTTGACGCTGGCGAACTTTCCGGGAATGGACCCGCGGTTTCGTGCCGTGGAAGAGGAGATCTTGTCTTTCCGGTCGCAGGAATCGCTTCTGAGTTTTCACTCAGAGCTGGCTTTCCTGGTGAGATCGTTCTTCTTCGTACTGATTGGAGCGATTGCTGACCTGCGAAGTTTTCGCGGCCACACGCTGCTGATCGTAGGAATCCTGGGCGCGCTGTTTGTGGCGCGTTGGCTGGCCTTGCAGGTAAGTAGGATGGCGTTCCGGGACGTTGAAGCAAAGGAACGGGAACTGATGTTGTGGATTATGCCACGTGGTCTGATCACGGTTGTGCTGGCGCTGCAGGTGGCGGCGGCGCGAAGTGATGCGGGCTTCCTCTCGGCGCTGGCATTCGCTGTGATCCTAGTGACGAACGTGATGTTGGTGGTTGGAAGTTTGCGCGCAAGCCGTGACGCGGCTGCGAATGCGGCGCCCGTGCCAGAAAGTGCAGTTGGTGAGACGACGGGCGCTGAACCCGGCGAGGTGCAGGTTGTTCCGGCGCCGGTGGCCTCGTCTGGACGTTGGATATTACATGTTGCGCTGCTGGTTTTGCTGGGAGTGGGAGCGAGTGTCTTGTGGTACGGGAACCAACCCGTGGAACAGCGTCCTCGCAGCTTGCAGCACTGGATTCAACTGCATGTACGGCGGGCGCGCTGATCAGGCGGGGCGTTCGATCAGTTCGTAACTATCCCCACTATGGCACTAATTGCGGAATTGCGGGGGCTTGATCGGCGGAATGGAGACACCGGGCGGCGCGTCGGCGCCAACCTGTACCGCGGTGCCACACTTCGAGCAAAACCTGCCTGCGGCCGGGCTGCCGCATTGTGGACAGAGTGGAATCAAGGCGGTGTCATCGTTTGCGAACCTTGCCAGTCCGCAGTGAACGCAGTTGCGCGCGATGCCTTTGTCGTATCCCGAGCCCCTCAGGAAGAATCGCCAGGGTTCGGAAAAACTTTGACGGCATCTCGGGCAAGGCCAGAATGCCTGGCAGGTTCCTGCGACGAATCCCAACAGAAAGTAGAAACCAAGAAAGCCCGGTGGGAACGAGCCGTACTTACGCACCAGCAGGACGTAGGCCGCCAGCACCGGGACCCAGCCGAGCATCATCGAGAGGTATAGTCTCCTGAATTTCTTATAACGGCGCCATGGCTCGGTGTAGTCTCTGCGCGGAAGTGTTGGTGGGGCGGCCATAGGCAGAGATACTACACCCTGGCTTGCTTGACACCACCAGGGAAGCGTCGTGAATTCCCATCTGTGGCGTATTTACCTTTCTCTCCGAAAATTTCTGCGGTGAACGCTTCGATGGTTGCGCCCTTTTGCCAGGCGTCCAGGGGAAGCCCGGCTTTGCGGCAGGTTTGTTCGAGGAACGTGATGCGGTCCCAGTGGTGTTCGGTGGGGACTTGCGGGAGGAGCAGGCCGCGGTGTCCGGGCATGCTGATGATCAGGCCGTGGCGGCCGATTTCTACGGCTTCGGGGGCAATCGGTTGCGGCGGCGACAGGATACTGAGTTCGATTTCTAGATCGCGGGCTTCGGGGAGGGTTACGGGACGGAAGCGGGTGTCTTCGAAGGCGGCGGCGCGGGCGGTGTCAGCGACAGCGCGGTAGACGGGGCTTACGGGGAGAACGTAGCCGACGCATCCGCGGAGTTGGCCGCGCAGGTAGAGTGAGGTGAAGGCGCCGCGGGGTTCGGAGAGATGACCGGCGAAGTGAGCGCTGGGCGGGTCGAGGGGGATCTCGCGATGTTCGAGCGCTGAGAGAATCGATTCATGCGCGAGGCGAAGTAGGACGGCGCGCTCGTCGTTTGTGAATTCGCCTAGCGAAAGTTCAGTCATCGAGGACTCGCCAGACTTCACGGCGGCGGGACTAGGTCGAGGCGGCGACATCGCGGTCTGCTTGCGGGGGTGGGACGGGCTTTCTGCGTCGGCTGAGAATGAAGGCGCGGCGGCGGCGCTTCACCACGCGCTGATCAATCTTCGACCAGAAGGCGACAAAATAATCGACGGCCGAGGCCAGCGAAACACAGACCATAAACCAGATTGCGACATAGGCGATCCAGTGGATGGGGAAAATATAGTGGCTGTAAATTGGCCACTCTTTCCAGTGGTGGTCGAGGATGACGGCGACCACGGCGACGATCTGCACGACCATTTTAAATTTGCCGAGATCGCTGGCTTCGATAGTGAAGCCCTCGGAGGCGGCGATGGAACGCAGGCCGCTGACCATGAACTCGCGGCCGATTACGACTACGGCGATCCACGCGGGAACCAGGCTGGGATTCAGTTGTACGAGCGTGACGAATGCGGCGGCGATTAGAAGTTTGTCGGCCAGGGGGTCGAGCAGGATTCCCATGGTGGTGACTTGGCCGCGCTTACGGGCCAGGTAGCCGTCGATGCCGTCGGTGGTGGCGGCGGCGATGAAGATTGCGGAGGCGAGGAGTTCTCTTTCGCCGTTCACGCCGTTGAAGCGCGGGCTTAACAGGATCCACATCAGCAGAGGAATGCTGGCGATACGGATGAGCGTGATGGAGTTGGGCAGGTTCACAACTACGGGGTGGTTCCGGAGGGCGGCCGGAATCCTGACTGATTATGCTCCCAGTGCTCAGGGGAACGCAATGCACGGAAGGGTCACACGTGGGGGCGGACGCATTCGTCCGCCCGGGTGCGAACCCTGCACGCGAAGCGCACTGGCCACCGGACGAATGCGTCCGGGGCTACGGGGTTATTGCTTGGGCGCGGGCGCCATGGTGTTGCTCTTTACCTGGTGGGCGATGATCATGTCTTTACATTTGTCGTAAGTGGCTTGCGGGATGATTTTTTTCTGGACCAGGTCGAGCTTGGTGCGGTAGGGGCGGCCGTCGATGATTTTCTGCGAGTAGACGTCGCCGATGCCGGGCAGGGCTTTGAGTTGGTCTTTGGTGGCGGTGTTGATGTCGAGTTTGTCGGTGGCGGACGGGGCCATCTGGGCTGCCATGACCTCGGGTTTTGAGCCGGGTTCGGCGGCTTGCGCAGTCGTGAAGCCGCTGACCAGGGACAACGCGAAGACGAGGACTGCAATTTGTGCCATCAGCTTTTTTTCGATTGGTTTCATGGTTTCTCCTTCGAAGTGTGAACCTCAGGGGCTAAAGCCCCGATTCTTTTTTGGCCGTTTTCGGCACGGCTAAAGCCGTCCCTACACCGAACCCTTCCGCTAGGCGTAAATGCCGCGCTGGCGGATGGTGTAGGCCACGCGGTCGATGGCTAGCATATAGGCGGCGATGCGGTTGTTGACATGGTGAGCTTCGGCGTAGCGGACTACGTCTTGGAACGACGACTTCATGATCTCGTCGAGTTGCTCGTTGACCACTGACTCTTTCCAGAAGTAGCCCTGGCGGTCCTGCACCCATTCGAAATAGGAAGTGGTTACGCCGCCGGCGTTGGCGAGGATGTCGGGGATAACGAAGACGCCTTTGTCGGTGAGGATGTCGTCGGCGGCGGAAGTTGTGGGGCCGTTTGCGCCTTCGGCCAGGATGCGGCATTTCACGCGGTCGGCGTTGCGGCTGGTGATTACGTTTTCGGTGGCGGCGGGAATAAGAATTTCGCAATCTTCGACTAACAGGTCGGCGGTTTCGGCTTTTTCGGCGCCGGGGAATCCGTGGACGGTGCCGTTTTTCTGGCGGAAATCGACGAGGGCTTTCAGGTCGATGCCGTTTTTGTTGTGCAGGCCGCCGCCGACTTCGGCGATGCCGATGATTTTGTATCCGGCCTGATGCATGAGCAGGGCGGCGTTGGAGCCGACGTTGCCGAAGCCTTGCACGATTACGCGCGTGCTCTCGCGGGCCAGGCTTAGCTTCGCGCAGGCTTCATCGCAGACGATCATTACGCCGCGGCCGGTGGCTTCGCGGCGTCCGCGCGAGCCGCCGATGTTGATGGGCTTTCCGGTCACGCACGCCGTCACCGTCTGGCGCATATGCATGGAGTAGGTGTCCATCATCCAGGCCATGATCTGTTCGTTGGTGTTGACGTCGGGGGCGGGAACATCTTTTTCGGGGCCGATGAATTCGATGAGTTCGGAGGTGTAGCGGCGGGTCATGCGTTCGACCTCTCCCATCGACATTTTGTGGGGATCGCAGATTACGCCGCCTTTGGCTCCGCCGAAGGGAATGTTGACGACCGCGCACTTCCAGGTCATCCAGCTGGCGAGAGCGCGGACTTCGTCGAGCGTGACGTCGGGGGCGTAGCGGATGCCGCCTTTGGCCGGGCCGCGGGCGATGGAGTGCTGCACGCGGAATCCGGTGAAGACTTCGAGGTGGCCGTCATCCATTTGCACCGGGATGTAGACCGTGAGTTCGCGGTTGGGATAGCGCAGGACGCGCCACAGGCCCTCGTCGAGGTTGAGCTTTTGCGCGGCCAGGTCGAAGCGGGCGCGCTGCGACTCCCACGGGTTGGATTCTTTGTCCACGTGCGGGGGCGTAGCTATCGTCGTCATAGAAGTGGTCTCCGGGATGAATGCAGGTCGGGATTGGCGCGAAATGTTGGGCGTCGCCGGAGGGTTCCCGGTGGGCGCAGGCCAAACGTTCTGAGTATATGAGTGGGGGTGGGGGGGAAGCAAGATGCGGAGGTGCCGGGAAAGGTGCGGTTTGCACCAAAACCCGATTTCGGCCCCCCCCTCGAATGAGACTCTGTGACAGGGCAGGCTCGATTTCCACAGGCTGGGGATGTTCATTCAACCTTTACCGAGAAAACTGGATCGCGCAGAGTGGGATCATGCGGTCCAATGTTTTACTCGTTGTCTTCATCTGCCTGATGGCCACCTTGGCACAGGATCCAGACATCTTTAGTCCCCAGCCGATAGCAGAATGTAAACCAGTGAGGATGGTCAAAAACGTCCAAATAAGAGACGCGACCGTGAACGTAGACGATCTGGTCCCCACTCTCGACCGCATCGTATTCATCTTGAGTGAGCGGGCAGCTGAATGTGGGGCTGAGTGTTTGTCCAGTGTCATTCTCCAAATGACAGGTAGTAAGGTTTGGAGTCCCATAATAATCGGCATTCGGAAGCATGACGCCAGTATTGACAGCATTTTGGCTATCCCGTTCCAGCCGAGGTTGTTGATTCTTCAGTCGCGGTTCGATAGTGATTCCGGTATGAGTCCTCACGGCTGGAGTTTTGCCGACATTCTTGACGCTAACCATTATGGAGAAAGGTTCTCCGACCGCAAATTTATTGGAGTTCGTGATCGCTCCCAATGTGATCCAAGCACGCTGATCTATTCGCAGAGTTTGGCGCATGATGTAGCCTTGCCAGAACGAAGCCACGAGAGCGAGTATCGAGACGAAAAGGGCCAAATCGAATATCTTGTTCCTAAGAAGATTACTAGAATTATTCTCTGTGTCTGCCATATCGTTCTCTTCTTCATTGTCGGAGTGTTCCTGACGGGTAGGTTCGTTAACAATTACTTGAGGGATAGATGGGTGCGAAGTTTTCTTCTTTTTGCGCTTATGGCCGTGTCGGCCACTCATGTCGTTAGTTATTTATTCAAGCTAGCGGATGTCATTACCACTACATTGGCTTTATGAAAATACCTGAATACAAGGAAGGGCCGGAAGCAATGGGGGGAGACTTTCGTACAGGATTATACGCGATCAAGAAGCCTAGCCAACTCCTCGGTGGCCCATGCATGATCCATTAGGCCTGCCTCCATTGCTGGAGTGACTCGCAGGGATTGATGAATTTTGCAGAAGTTGTAATGCATGTAGTGGAGCGCCACGGCGTAGCAGTGATTCTCAATCTCCTTGGAATGCCCGATCGTCAATCGCATGAATTGGCGCATGTGCATCCGCATGGTTAGATCCTGACGTTCCACGTGAGACGTGCTGACGTGCTTTGGATCAGAATCGCCGCGGGTGGCTCCGCCTAGTGAGGTGAGACAGAAGGTGGGGTGGCCCATCCTTTGCGCCTTTTGCAAAGGGTGGGCTTGCCACAACTGTCGTGCTCGGAGCGTCGATGTCCCCTGTGGCGAGTTTCTTCGAGGATCTGGCAGAAGAGGTCGCGGCGGCTTGGCGTATTCAGCCAGGGTCGTCGGTGAGAGCAGGCGCATGTAATGAAGTGCAGAGGGTCTTGGCCGTAGTAGCGTTTTAGGCCTTTCGGCATGTGGTTACTGTAAGACTCGGGACTGTGCCGGGTTCGAAAAAATCAACCGCGAGAACCTTTGCTTTCCGCGTTTGGGAAGTCCCACCCTTTGCAAAGGACGCAAAGGATGGGCCACCCCGGGCTTGCAAAGGATGGGCCACCCTGGACTTGTCCGCTTACAGCTTGATTTCCATGCCTTCGGCGGCGGCGCGGACTTTGGGGTAGTAGTTGAGGGCGTCTTTGACTACCTGGTCGACGATCGAGTCGGTGTGGTCGGGGTCGTGGTGGTAGAGGATTAATTCTTTGGCGCCGCTTTCCATGACTACGTTGACGGCTTCGCGCCAGTGGCTGTGTCCCCAGCCGCGGCGGCGGGCTTCGTATTCTTCGGGGAGATATTGCGCGTCGTAGATTAAGATGTCGGCGCCTTCGGCGAGCTTGCGGACGGCTTTGTCGAAGTTGGGGTCGCCGGGTTCGTTGTCGGTGGCGTAGACGAGGACGCCTTCCTTGGTTTCGAGGCGGAATCCCATGCAGCCCTGGGGATGGTTCAGCCAGGCGGTCTTGATCTGCGTGCCGTCTTGCATGGGCAGACATCCGTTTTGGATGTCGTGGAATTCGGGATGGGCCTTCATCTGGTCTAAGTCGACGGGAAAATATGGCGAGGCCATCTGCTCGGCCATGACTTGCTCTAAGCTCCGCGTGCGGCTCGACGAGTGGAAGACGAAGTTGCTGTTGGGACTGTCGTAGAGCGGGCGGAAGAAGGGCATGCCCTGGATGTGGTCCCAGTGGAAGTGGGAAACGAAAATGTGCGCGGAGAACGGACGCTCGCCGAATTCGCGGCCCAGTTCGCGGCCCAGGCCGCGGAAGCCGGTGCCGCAATCGAAGATGTAGATCTGATCTCCGACGCGTACTTCGACGCAGGAGGTGTTGCCTCCGTAGCGCAGGTTCTCGGCCTGAGGAGTGGGCGTGGAACCGCGTACGCCCCAAAACTTAACTCGCATAAATTTCAGTGCTGCTTGGTCGTAATCTTCGACTGCAACAATCGTTCGTCAATTCGAATGCTGGTTCGCGGGATGCTGGTGCGCGAACTTCTGGCCCGTCTTTGAGCTCTTTCCCGAGACGGTGAAGAGACACTTCATCTCGTCGAAAGCCCAAAATGTTCATACTACTCGGGATACTATGATTTTAGTGCCTGTGGGGGGGCAACAAGTGACCAAAGTTTGGCGGGCTGCTGAAAACGTACATCAATCGCAGGCATGCGCGCGAAACATTCGGACGATAACCGCATATCGCACTCGCGGGCGAGAAAAATCTCCCAGGCCTCAGAGGGAACCCAGGATCACGTGGGCTAATCATCCTTCATAATTGAATCACTTCGGGTTCCATGTAGCGAAAGACCCGCGTCTTCGGGGCGACGCCCGCATTGGTCGCCTATAAAAAAATCCCGCCGGAGCGGCGGGTTGGATCGCTGACGATGCTGCAACCAGATTTCAAACAGTTTTCCCGGCTGGCGCGAGAGGCCACGCTCGTGCCAGTGGTGAAATCGGTGAGCGCCGATTTGCTTACGCCGGTTTCGGCGTTTTTGGCGATCGCCGAGAAAGAGCCGCATGCGTTTCTGCTGGAGTCGGTGGAACGCGGCGAGCAGATCGGGCGCTACACGTTTCTGGGGTAAGGCCTTACATGCGAGTGAAGGCCCATCAGGGGAAAGTTGAGATTCAACGCGGACGCCGGCGCGAAGTTGTGAAAGAAAATATCTTTCAACTGGTGAAGCGACTGCTGCGCGAGCATCAGCCGGCAAGCGTTCCGGGGCTGCCTCCGTTTACGGCGGGAGCGGTCGGATATTTCGCTTATGACGTGGTTCGCCAGCTGGAAAAGATTGGCGAGCACGCGAAAGACGACTTGGCGCTGCCCGACGCGGAGCTGATGTTCTTCGATCGGCTGTTGGCGTTCGATCACCTGCGGCACCAGATTCACATCGTCGCGGCCGCCGATGTGAAACGCGAGAGTCCGCGGCGCGCTTATGACCGGGCGCTTCGCGACATCGCAGCGCTGGAGCGGAAACTCGCGGCGGGGCTAAGCCCGGCGCTCTGGCGGAAATCGGCGAAGGCGAAGACGGGCAAACTGAAGATTCATGCGGGCACGCGCCGCGACGTCTACTTGCGTAACGTGGAGCGCTGCAAGGAATACATTGCGGCCGGCGACATTTTCCAGGTCGTGCTCTCGCAACGGTTCGACTTTACGCCTGAAGTCGCGCCGTTTCGATTTGTATCGCTCCCTGCGGCAGGTCAATCCCTCGCCCTATCTTTATTTCCTGCGGATGGAGGATACGCACATTCTTGGATCGTCTCCTGAAATGCTCGTGCGGGTTTCCGGGCGAAACTGGAGTACCGGCCGATTGCGGGAACGCATCCACGGGGCCGCGACGAAACCGAAGACGCTCCGCTCGAACAACCAGTGCGCAACTGACGAAAAAGAACGCGCCGAACATGTGATGCTGGTCGATCTCGGGCGCAACGATCTGGGGCGGGTGAGCGAATATGGCTCAGTAAAGGTGAAAGACCTGATGTATGTGGAGCGCTATTCGCATGTGATGCACTTGGTATCGGCGTTGGAAGGCACGCTGCGCAAGGATCTCGACGCTCTCGATGCCTTCGCCGCATGTTTCCCCGCAGGAACACTCAGCGGCGCGCCGAAGGTGCGAGCCATGCAGATCATCGAGGAGTTAGAGCCCACGCGCCGTGGAGTTTATGGTGGATCGGTGCTCTATGCGGATTTTGCGGGAAACCTGGATTCGTGCATCGGCATTCGCACGCTGCTGATGCAGGGTAAGAAAGCTTACCTGCAGGCGGGCGGAGGGATTGTTGCCGATTCTGATCCCGCGAGTGAGTTTCAAGAGATCATGAATAAGGCGCAGGCTGTGTTGAGGGCGGTGGATATGGCGAGAAGCAGTGGCACAGTGATCAGAGATGAGTCCGGTCCGTTCTCGGGAAATTCCACAGCCGAATTTGTGACGAATGTCACAGATGTTTAGACGTTCGGCCGCGCATAGTTGGCCCGTGAATGCATTGGTGAGTCTCTATCGGTCCAGTCTTATCGCGATCTTGATCGTTTGGAAGAAGTCGATGGTGCTGGTGACTTGATGTTTATCTGAGTACCCGCGGATTTCCCACCGACCGAAACTCTATGGTCTCAGTCTCGCAATTGCGGCGTGCGGCGGTCTCAGTTCCCAGCAACATCGCGGAAGGCCAGGCCAGACTTTCAACAGCGGAATTCAAACAGTTTCTCGGGCATGCGCGGGGTTCGTTGACCGAGGTTGAGACCCAAGTCTTGTTCGGCGCGATCTTTGGTTATCTGACGATGCGATCGAAATACTGAAGCGCCGCGAGGTGGGTCGAATGGCATGAAGTGGCCTGAAGATTCTCGTTGGATCTGCTCGAACATCGCACGCCAGTCCATTCCTTGTTCAACTAACCCCTGCCACCTAGACCCTGACCCTGATCACTGCTGTAGAAAATTCTCCACTAGCTTTTTTCCGGCGTCGGTGAGAACGCTTTCGGGGTGGAACTGCACGCCTTCGACGGCGTAATGGCGGTGGCGGAGGCCCATGATGGTGCGGGTGCCGTCTTTTTCGGTGGTCCAGGCGCTGACTTCCAGTTCGGCGGGCAGATTTTTTTCTTCGACGATGAGGGAGTGGTAGCGTGTGGCGGTCATGGGCATGGGCAGGCCCTGGAATACGGTTCGGTTGTCGTGCATGACGGGGCTGGTTTTGCCGTGCATGAGATTTAGCGGCGCGAACCACGTGGCCGCCGAAGGCTTCGCCGATGGCCTGGTGTCCCAGGCAGACGCCCAGCACTGGAACTTTGCCGGCGAAGTGGCGGATGAGAGCGATGCTGATGCCGGCTTCGTGCGGGGTGCAGGGGCCGGGAGAGACGACAATCCTTTCCGGATGCATGGCCTCGACTTCGGCTGACCGTGACTTGATCGTTGCGGCGGACCTCCACTTCAGCGCCCAGTTCACCGATGTACTGGACCAGGTTGTAGGTGAACGAATCGTAGTTGTCGAGGACGAAGATCACGCGACTGCGGCTCCTGAGATAAGCTTACACCAGTCATCAGGGGCTAGTGACTAGGGGCTAGGGGCTAGGGGCTAGTGACCAGCAAGACCGCAATAACTCTGTTCCACTCATAACTATCCTGATTTTCCCACCTGAACGGGCCACTCCCTGACCCAAGGGTGGTATTGCTTCCTGCGCTGGTGCAGCGCATTCTCAATTCATCGTTAAGTTAGTGTAAGCGCTACTTCACGGTACTTTGGAGGATATTGATGGCCGAGCCACAGGCCGAAACGCGGACCGAGACGCAGGCAGAGAAGAGGGCCGCACGACGGTTTCCTCTGCGCGTACCGGTTACCGTGAATCACGAGAACGCTGCGAGACCGGCGCAGTTGCGCGATGTCAGCGCGCGGGGGATTTGTTTTTTCTGTGGAATCTGCCGTCACCCAAGGGTCAGCCATTGGCTTCACTTTGACTCTGCCGCCGGAGATCACGCTCACCGAAAGCATCCGCGTGCAATGCAAAGGTCGCGTGGTGCGGGTGGAGAATGGCAGAAACGACGGCAAACTGGCAGTGGCTGCCGTGATTGAAGAGTATGAGTTTTTGCCGGAAGTTTGAAACCAGGGACTTGAAACCAGGGATCAGAGGCTAGGAGTCAGGGGCTAGTTAAGAACCTGCTGCCTGCCTTTGGTGCCGAACGCTCATCACTAGCCCTAAGCCCTAACCCCTAATCACTTTTTCTTGCCCTTCTCTCTCATCCTCTACAGGTGATATGTTTCCTTCAAGCTTCTTGTGAGGGATTCTCTTGCCGCGGCCTGTGCTTAGATTTGTGGTGGTGTGCGCGATATTGGTGACGGCGGTGTTGGCTGTCGACGTCGCGGCGCAGACTTTTGGGCCGCCGCCGCTGGTGACCAGCGTTCGCATTGTGCATGAACGGGGCGTGCCGGCGGTGGAGATACTTTCGAGCGGCGGTCCGGTGATTCCGCAGATACAGACGCTGGATGGGCCGCCGCGGCTGGTCATCGACCTGCCCAATTCGCGGCTGGGGTTGACGCAGAAGCGAATTGCGATTCAGAGAGAGAATATTCTGGCGATCCGCGTCGATCAATATCAGAAGTCGCCCCCGGTGACGCGGATTGTTCTGGACCTGCTGGCGCCTTATGGCTATTCGTGGGATGGCGCGGGGCATCGGCTGATGGTGCGGTTGAAGCCGGCGGGCGGTACGGATGCGAACGCGGGCAAGAAATCGTCGCCGTTTGAGCCGGCGATGGCGCCGGGAATGTCGCTGGAGTCGGCACCGGCGGTGGTGCCGGTGACTAGTGGTGGGGGCGCAATGGCGGTGGCGGGAAGCCGCATCGCTTCGGGGTCGTCGATCACTGCGGGGTCCGATACCGCGGTGCTGCGGTTGGCGGGCGGTGGAGAAGTTCGCGTGTGTCCGGGGACCAGCGTTTCGGTGACGCCGTCGCAGACCAAGCGCGACCTGATGTTCGGCATGAGCACGGGGGCGCTCGAGGCGCACTATACGCTGAAGGCGTCGGCTGACACGGTGTTGACTCCGGACTTCCGCATTCTGTTTGCGGGGCCGGGAGAATTTCATTACGCGATCAGCGCCGATGCGCACGGTAATACCTGCGTGCGGGCGCTGAAGGGAAATACTTCTTCAGCGATTGTGTCGGAGTTGATGGGAGACCGGATCTATCAGGTCAGGCCGGCGGAGCAGGCGGTGTTTCGCTCCGGGCAAATCGACAAGGTTGATACTGATGTTCCGCTGGAGTGCGGATGTCCTGCGCCTTCGCCGCAGATGCTGGCGGAGGCGCAGTACGCGCCGAATGTGCCTGACTCGGAGTTGCCAGAGAAAGTGCGCATTGGGGGGAGTGAGACGCCGGCTGGTGCTGCGAGTGGTGGGACTTTGAGTGCGGCTGCGGGCGCGAGCGGATCGGGAACTCCACTTTCTAACGGGCCGGAGACGGCGCCGCTGCCGGCTTCTCAGCCGAACGACCTTCACACGCAGGTGGATGCGCCGCTGGTGTTTACGGCGAAGAACCGCGCGGCTGCCGGGTTACCGCCTCCGGCGCAGGCGGCGAAGGACTTGCCGGTGGAGGATTCCTCGACGCGGGCAGTTCATCTCGATGCGGTGATTCAGGCTCCGGCGCCGGAGAAGAAGAAGGACGAACAGCGCCGTGGATTCTTCCAGCGCGTGGGGGGATTCTTCGCTGGGCTGTTCGGTAAGGGCGGGGGTTGGTGAGTTGTAAAGCAATGGCCAGTGGATTAGTGGCCAGTTCACATTTTCGCCGTGCTGCCGATCATTGGCCCCGGATTGCTGACTTCTAATACCAGAGCACTAACCACTAAAGGCCGAAGGGCTCACTCTCACTTTTTTCTGTCTGTGGAAATCCTTTTCGCGCGACCCTGCGTCTTACGGCGAGTTGGGCTGAGATAGTCAGCGACAACTTGTGGGCAGGAGCGCGCTATGACCGCTGCAACTCCGGGACCGGGGCCGAATATATTTTCTGTTTTTTCGGCGGAGAATGACGAGGGCTACCGGGCCCGGCGTGAGACTTTTGTTTTCTCGCTGCTGGGACAGGCTGCGATTCTGGGACTGCTCATTTACTTCACCAGTTGTTTCATCCAGCATCCGCCTGAGATCGCCGATCAGCTGCGTAACCTTAGAGAGCTTCCGATAATCTTCTCGGGGAATAGCGGTGGGGGAGGGGGCGGGCATGATCCGCTCCCCGCGTCGCATGGGAATCCTCCGCGGGCTTCGCTCGATCCGCAATTGATGGTGCCGACGGTGATCATGCTGAAAGAGCCGTCAAGGCTGACGGCGCCGGAGACGGTGGTGGTGGCTCCGGAAGTTCCGTTGCCGCAGGGCGGGCAGATTGGCGACATGTTGTCGAGATTTTCTAAGCTGTCGAATGGGCCGGGCGGACCGGGAGGGATCGGAATCGGATGTTGCGATGGCATAGGGGACTCAACCGGGCCTCATGTAGGTTCCGGGCCGCCTGGAATTTATCCTGCCGGCAAGATGGGTGTGACCGTGCCGGAGGTTATTTTTAATCCGGAGCCGAGTTTTTCTGATGAAGCGCGTAAGGCGAAGGCGCAGGGGATGGTCCTGCTGTTGGTGGTGGTGGGAAAAGATGGTCGCACGCACGATATCCGCGTGGGGCAGAGCCTGGGGATGGGGTTAGACGAGAAGGCGATCGAGGCGGTGAACCGCTGGCGGTTTCGACCGGCTACTCTGAATGGCCAGCCGGTGGCGACGCAGATTGCGGTGCAGGTGGACTTTCATTTGTACTGAGTTGGCGTCTCGAGAGTTCCAGCGACTCCCAACGCGGCGGGCAGCCCCCAGGGGCTGAAGCCCACAAGACTTCCTGACCCTGGACGCGGCGCTAAAGCGCCGCTCTTCCACCTGCGCGACGCCGCTCTTCCACCTGCGCGACAATCGCACGGGTTGCTTCATTGAACGCACATTTGCGCGATGCGCTCGTGGTGCGTTCGATGCACTGCGTCAGTCGCTACGGCTCACGCGGCGCCCGTTCCCGATTAGCTGCGGTTGATGGCGCGGCGGAGGGGCTCGACTTTTTCACGGAGACCATCGTTTAGGTCGGAGGCCATGTCGACACCCTTGCTGGCGACGTCGCGGACGCGGTCGCCGGCTTCGCGCACGTGCTCTTTGGCCGTGTCGGCCCAATCGCCTAGAGTATCTTTGGCATCGTCGAAGCCGCGCTGCAGATCGCGGCGCATCTGCTTGCCGGTCTTAGGCGCGAGCAGAAGGCCGGCCAGGGCTCCCGCGCCCAGCCCTATTAATAGGAAAGTGATCGCCGTGCCTACGTTGCTGCTCTCTGATTCAGAACGTCCGATTCGCATGATGAAGACCTCAATTTTCCGCTCGGGAATTTTCCGGGCTGGTTCGCGCAAAACTACATCGAGATTCTGGTCTGCCTCATTCTAGTCCCACTCGGTAGCCTTGTGCAGACCGTTTATTTCGCCACTCTTCGATGAGTTCGGCGACGGGAAGGTTTCTTTTCGGGTGCGGCTGAGTGTAAAATAACGTTTTCGCCCTCGTTGCCTAGTAGTTCGGCGCACAGTAGGTCGGCGGCGGAACTTGTGGCCTGCCCGTCTTCCGCCGGGTTCGCAAACCGCAATTTTATAGGAGAGTGTTGCAAGCGATGTCGATCCCTGCCACCCAGCTTCGTCCTGGCATGATCATTAAGCATAACAATGATCTGCACTCCGTTTTCAGCGTGGAACACCGGACGCCGGGCAACCTGCGCGCCTTTATTCAGGCCAAGCTGCGCAACCTGCGGACCGGCGCCATGTTCGAACATCGCTTCCGCTCGCCCGATCCGATCGAGAAGGTCAACGTGGATGAGGTTGACATGCAGTTTCTTTACGCCGACGGCGACAGCTACTACTTCATGGATACGGCGAACTACGAGCAGACGCACTTGAGCAAGGAAATTCTGGGGGACGCCGTCGATTACCTGATTGCCAATCTTGAAATCAAAGTGGAGTTTTTTGACGGCAAGGCGGTTGGGATCGAGTTGCCGCAGACGGTGATTTTGCAGGTGATTGAGACTGAGCCTGGGTTGAAGAGCGCCACGGCTTCGAGCGTGACCAAGGCTGCCAAGACCGAGACTGGGCTGGTGGTGCAGGTTCCGCCGTTTATCAACGAGGGCGAGAAGATTAAGGTGGATACTTCGGACGGGGCTTATTTGTCGCGGGCGTAGGTGTCATCCTGGGCGGAGTGAGAAATTCGCGTGGCGAATTTCTTGCAGAGTCGAAGGATCCCTGCCGTGTTCCGAACGTCTTGGCGTTGAACTTTCTTCCTGAGAATCGATTAGAATTCCTCGCGTTGTCGGACGAAGGTTTTTTGAGATTATAGGGATCCTTCGACTGCGAATCAGCCTCGCGTTCGCGAGGCTGATTCTTCGCTCAGGATGACATTTTTCGCAGAATGACTTCTTAGAGAATGATCCTAAGAGTAATGGCTCCCAAGGAATGGCTCCCAAGGAATGACTCCCACCGAAAAACCCATCGAAGCGCGGCGGTTTTTTGTGCGCGGACGTGTGCAGGGAGTGGGCTTTCGATGGTTTGTGGAGCGGGAGGCGCACATTCTGGGCATTGCCGGCTGGGTGCGCAACAATCATGATGGCAGCGTGGAAGTTCTGGCGCAGGGGACGCGCGACCAGATTGCTGGACTGCATGGGCGGCTGCGCGAAGGGCCGCGCGCGGCCCGGGTGGATGCGGTGGAAGTATCGGAGGCCAGTCCGGTGGCCGGACTGAGTACATTTCGCATTGAAGGAGCGTGGTAATGCCGTCTGTTGCAGGTATGAATGACGATCAGCTGAAACGCCTGATTCGCGAAATTCCGGATTTTCCCGAAGAAGGGGACTCTGTTCTACGACATCACCACGCTGTTGAAAGACAAGACCGGGTTCGCCACGCTGATCGACAAGCTGGCCGAGCACTACATTTCGCGGGACGTCGATCTGGTGCTGGGCATGGAAGCGCGGGGATTTATTTTCGCTCCGGCGCTGGCCTACCGGCTGAACGCGGGATTCGTTCCGGTGCGCAAGCCGGGGAAGCTTCCGGCGGAAACCGTGAAGCACGATTATGCCCTGGAGTATGGCACGAACTCACTCGAGATTCATAAGGACGCGATCGAGAAAGGTCAGCGTGTGCTGATTGTGGACGATCTGCTGGCCACCGGCGGCACCGCCGAAGCCACCGCTAAACTCGCGAGGGTGCTGGGCGCGGAGGTGGTGGGCCTGGGATTTGTGGTGGAGTTGGAATTTCTGAAAGGGCGCGACAAGCTGAAAGATTACGACGTGATGTCGCTGCTGCAGTACGACAAGTAGACAGCGTCCTGGGGTCCAATCAAAGAAACTGCAGGTCCCTCCACTCCGCCGTCGCTTCGCTCCGGTTGCGGTCGGGATGACAGTTCTCGAGAAAGAAAACTTCTATCGCCAGACGCGAGTGACGATCCAGATCACGCCGGCCCAGCAGACCAAGCTGAAGGCGACCGAGAGCGCCATGCCTGAGACCGCGCCCCAGTTGACCCGGCGGGCACTATTCCCGGCGAGGTCAGACTCGCTCTCGAACCATGATCGTATGAAGCCCATGTCGAGGGCGAGGTCGAGCGACATGTCGAGTGAAGGTGCGGGTGCGGCGCTCCAGGAAGGTTGCGCTGCGATTGTTCTGGGGGGAATGCGGGTGCTTGATCGGGGGGACAGCTGCAATATTTTGCTGCTCAAGAAGCACCTCCTCGTGTGAGTATGCAACTTACTTGCCAGTATGAAATTGGGGTTAAGTCGCTGAGGATTATACAGGTCATTTCGGCAAACGCGCTGCCGAATTTTAATCGGTAGGTCAGAATTCCTCAGGCTCGTCCCATTTCTGCCCGACTTGGCGTTTGCCCAGCGATAACTCCATCCTCACGAAACTCAGCCCTGCGAGGTAGTCTGATCCGGCCTTCCGCTCTCCGCTAGTGACAAGTGCGATTCTTTGGGAAGGTAGCCCTTGCGCCGGAACCAGTCTTCCATGGCGTCTTTGAGTTGATCGAGTGGGACGGCGGAGCCGATCTCTATTTGACCGTCGGTCACGGGAAGGGTGTCGTCGAAAACGCTCGAGTTAGTGAAGTTGCGCATGGAGAAACTGTCGAGCCACTTCAACGGACAGGGAAGCGCGCGGCCGTCGGCTTCATATTCCACGCGAATCTTGCGGGCGAACATAGGTCGATTTAATCACAAGTCGGCTTAAGCTCCGCGGAAACGGCGAGGGCCCGCTTGACAGATTGGAGGTCACCACCTAGTCTCCAGCCATTCCGCAGAGGAGGTTTGAAATGATTACAAATTTGATCTGGTGGGCGGTGGTGGGACTCATCGCTGGATGGGCTGCCGGGAAAATTATGAAGGGCGGTGGCTACGGCACCGTGATGGATATTGTCCTCGGCATCATCGGCGCGGTGGTCGGGGGCCGGCTGCTGGGGCTTTTCGGTATCTACGCTGGAGGGTTCATTGGCACGATCGTGGTTGCGATCGTCGGTGCGGTGTTCCTGATCTGGATTTCGCGAATGCTGAAGAAGGCGTAGAGAACCTACCTCTGGGCCTTCGGTCCGGCGGCTTTGACTTCGGGTGGGACGTCGAACCTTTCGAAGTTTTGGGCGAAGCGGGTGCGGAGGTCTTCGGCGGCTTTGTCGTAGGCGGCTTTATCGCGCCAGGCGTTGCGCGGATTCAGAATCTGCGGGGCACGCCGTGGCAGCGTTTTGGAATCGAGAATCCGAAGGTGGGTTCGATTTCAAATTCTTCTTTGATCAATTCACCTTCGACGGCGGCATCGACCATGGCGCGGGTGTAAGGAATTTCCATGCGCTTGCCCACGCCGTAGGGACCGCCCTGCCAGCCAGTGTTTACCAGCCAGCATTGCGCGTTGTGCTCGCGCAGGCGCCGGCCGAGCATTTCCGCGTAAACTTTCGGACGCAAGGGCAGGAATGGCGATCCGAAACAGGTTGAGAATGTGGCTGTCGGCTCTTTTACGCCGGCTTCAGTTCCCGCGACCTTCGCGGTGTAACCCGAGAGGAAGTGATACATGGCTTGCTCGGGTGTGAGCTTTGAAATCGGGGGCAGGACGCCGAAGGCGTCGGCCGTGAGGAAGACGACATTTTTGGGATGGCCGCCGATGCCGGGGATGACGGCGTTCTCGATGAAATCGACCGGATAGGCGGCGCGAGTGTTTTCTGTTTTGCTGTCGTCGTTGTAGTCGGGAATGCGGGTTAGCGGATCGAGGGTGACGTTCTCGAGCACGCAGCCGAAGCGCAGGGCGTTCCAGATTTGCGGTTCATTTTTCTTCGAGAGCTTGATGCACTTGGCGTAGCATCCGCCCTCGAAGTTGAAGACGCCTTCGGAGCTCCATCCGTGTTCGTCGTCGCCGATGAGATCGCGAGAAGGGTCGGCGGAAAGCGTGGTTTTGCCGGTGCCGGAGAGGCCGAAGAAAAGTGCGCTGACGCCGTTGTGGCCGACGTTGGCCGAGCAGTGCATGGGGAACACGTTGCGGGGCGGCAGCAGGAAATTCATGATGCTGAAGATCGACTTCTTCATTTCGCCGGCATAGGAAGTTCCGCCAATCAGCACGGTGCGGCGGGTGAAGTTGAGGAGAATGAAAACTTCTGAGGCTACGCCGTCGCGCTGGGGGTCGGCTTTGAACTCGGGGGCGGCGATGACGGTGAATTCGGGATGATGATGCTTGAGTTCTTCGACTGTGGGGCGCAGGAATAACTGGCGCACGAACAGGTTGTGCCAGGCGTATTCGGTGACGATGCGAACCGGAAGGCGGTAGGCGGGATCGGCGCCGCAGAAAAGATCCTGCACGAAAAGTTCGCGGCCGCGCAGGTGTTCGATGACGCGGGTATAGAGCGCGTCAAATTTTTCCGGATCGAAGGGCGCGTTGACCCCGCCCCAGAAGACGGTATGGGCGGTGGTTTCGTCTTTGACGATGAATTTGTCTTTAGGGGAGCGGCCGGTGCGATTGGTGTAGCCGACGAGGGACCCGTTGGCGGCGAGTTTTGCCTCGTTGCGGCGGATGGCGTGCTCCACGAGCAATGCCGGCGAGAGATTGAAATGCGTCCGGCTTTCGCTCAGCAACTCGGCGATGTCGCTGACGTGCATGGTGGTCGCCATGGGGGATCTCCTTAAGAATAAGGACAGAAAACAGCTATAAAAAGCCAAACGCACTATTGTCCCTCAAGAGGAGGCGTGCTGCCAAATTTTTGTGAGGAGCGCGAATACTGTCAGTTTGCACGGAACAAAAAAATCAATCACGAAAGGACCGAATCACGAAGGAACGGCATTTCGGACAAAGGGCCGCCAAGGGAAATAATGACTGGCCGCCGCGCAGTGAGTGCTAGTCCGAGGAAGTCTTGTATTCGCAGGCTGTGCGGCAGGGTTCGCAGTACATGAGGCCGTCGTTGCAGATGCGGACATCGATCACCGATTGGCAGAGGCAGCAAAACTTTTCGCACTCGCACGCGCTTTCAGGCTGTTCGCACTGGGCGCATTTGTATCGGGCGGGACCGGTTCCGGTGCTCATGGGCTAAATGTAACGCAGGAAGCGCGCGCTTGGAATGTGACGGAGGTAATGGCTGGCGGTGGAGGTAATTGTTGATTGCTGATTGTTGATTGCTGCCTGAACGTCGAGCCCGGCCATCTTCCTGGCACTTCAATCAACGTCAGAAATCGACCAATCGATAATTACTTTGACGAGCGTGGCCTATAATTCCGAGCAATGACCTTCCAACATCTGCTGGATGGCGCGGAGGTGCTCGCACAGAGCGGGGACCCGGGCGTGAGTGGCGTGGAATATGACTCGCGCGAGGTCAAGCCGGGCAGCGTGTTCGTGGCGATGCACGGAGAAACCTCCGATGGCAACCGCTTCATCGACCGGGCGATTCAGGCTGGTGCGGTCGCCGTGGTCACCGACTCACCGACGGAGAAGGCACGCGAGGGCGTGGCCTGGGCGGTGGTGCCGCACGGCCGTCGGGCTCTGGCGCGCTTGAGCGAGAATTTCTACAAGCGCCCGGCCGAACGGATCGCGGTTACGGGCATCACAGGGACGAACGGAAAAAGTACGACCGCGTTTCTGATTGAGGCGATCCTGACCGCGGCTGGACGCAAGAGTGCGCTGATCGGGACGATTGAATATCACGTGGCTGGCAAGGTGTATCCCGCGCCGCATACTACGCCGGAAGCGCTGGAACTGGCGCGGCTATTTAACGAGGCGCTCGGCCTGGGCGCGACTGACGCGGTGATGGAAGTTTCCTCGCACGCCCTGGCGCAGGAGCGCGTGTACGGCGTGCCGTTCGATGTCGCCGTGTTTACCAACCTGACGCGCGACCATCTTGATTATCACAAGACGATGGATGAATACTTTGCCGCCAAGCGCGTGCTGTTTGAGGGCTGCGGCACTGATGCGCCCCGCGCCGCGGTCACCAATCTTGACGACGAATATGGCGCGAAGCTGTCTGGGTTCAGCCGAAAGCGCAGCGCGGTTGTTCTGACTTATGGCTGGGAACGCGGCGATTTTCACGCCGAGAAGGTGGACATTAACTTGCGTGGCACGCGATTTGATATGGCGACGCCTCAGGAGAAGATTCCGATATTTTCTCCGCTGATTGGGCGGGTGAATGTGTACAACATCCTGGCTGCGGCGGCCGCTTGTTATGCGCGCGGGTGCGATTCAAAGGCGATTTCGCGCGGCGTGGAGTCGCTTACACATGTGCCGGGGAGATTTGAGCGCGTCGACTGCGGGCAACCGTTCACTGTAGTGGTCGACTACGCGCACACCGACGATGCACTGCGCAATCTCACTGCGCTGGCTCGAGAGTTTGTTTCGCGCGATGGAGGGACGGCGAGAGTGCTGACGGTGTTTGGGTGTGGAGGCGATCGCGATCGCGCCAAGCGTCCGCTGATGGGAGAGGCGGCGGGGCGGGGCAGTGATTTTGTTGTGCTCACGTCGGACAATCCGCGGAGTGAGGATCCGCGGGCGATTATTAATGACGCGCTGGTTGGGCTGCAGAAGACTGGTGTGAAGTACACGGTTGAGGTTGACCGACGCAGGGCGATCGTGCTGGCCATTGGAGAAGCACGTCCAGGGGACATTGTGCTGCTGGCAGGAAAAGGGCACGAGAAGGTGCAGGTCACGCGTGAAGGCTCGCTTCCGTTTGACGACGTTGAAGTGGCGCGCGAAGCTCTGCGGGCTGCGGGATTTGCGTGCGAGCCCGCGGTTGCCGACTAGAGATCGGGATCGGGCATGAAGTTGACGCTATCGAAAATCGCTGAGTTCATTTCCGCGACGGGCGAGTTCCCGCGTGAGGAAGTCGCGCAGGGCTATTCCATCGATTCCCGCACGATTCGCAGCGGAGATTTGTTCTTTGCGGTTAAAGGTGAGCGGCTCGACGGGCATGACTATGTTAGTGCGGCGCTGGACAAGGGAGCAGTTGCGGCGGTGGTGCGGAAAGATGAGCTGCAGCGATATCCCGATCAGTCTCGACTGCTGGCGGTCGACGACACGCTGGTCGCTCTGCAGACGCTGGCGACGGCGGTGCGGAAAGTTTGGGGCAAGCCGCTGGTGGGGGTAACTGGTTCAGCGGGGAAGACAACGACCAAGGAAGCGATCGCGCACGTTCTGGGCGCGCGCTTCCGGGTGCTTAAGTCGGAAGGCAATTTCAATAATCATTTTGGCCTGCCGCTTATGCTGTTGAAGCTGGAACTGGAGCACGATGCGGCCGTTATCGAAATGGGGATGTCGCATGCGGGTGAGATTCGTGCGCTGGCGAAGATTGCGCAGCCGGAAATTGGCGTGGTGACGAATGTTGCTCCGGTGCATTTGGAGTTTTTTGATTCGCTCGCTGGAATTGCCAGAGCGAAGTACGAACTGATTGAGTCGCTGCCCACCAGTGGAACTGCTGTCCTCAATGCCGACGACGAACACGTTTCGCAGTTTGGGCGCGACTTCAAAGGCAACTTGATTTTGTATGGAGAACGGTCAGACGCCGATGTGCGGGCTGAGAATGTGCAGACTCGCGGAGCGGAAGGGTCGGAGTTTGACGTGGTCACAGCTGCGGGGCGCGAGCACGCGCGCTTGCCGCTGGTGGGAGAGCATAACATTCTGAACGCGCTGGCGGCCGTATCGGTGGGACTGGCTCGCGGGCTGACGCTCGCGGAATCCGTAGGCGCGCTCGCGACGCTCGTGCCTGCCGACAAGAGGGGGCAGGTCGTCCAACTGGGTAACATCACGGTCATCAACGATTGTTACAATTCCAATCCGAAGGCGCTGCATGCTATGGTCGACGCGCTCGCGTCGATGAAGGCGGGGCGACGCATTGTGGTGGCGGGAGAAATGCTCGAGCTCGGGCCGGCCGCGGAAGAAATGCATCACGCCGCGGGGCGGCATGGTGCCAGCAAGAAGATCGATGTTCTGCTGGGCGTGTGCGGTTTGGCGCAGTCGATGGTAGACGGCGCTCGGCAGGCGGGAGCGGCGGCCGAGTTCGTGACGACGCCCGAAGAGGCTGGCGAATGGCTGGCACGCGAAACGCGCGACGGCGATGTGGTGCTCCTCAAGGGATCGCGCGGCGTGAAGCTTGAGAAGGCGCTGGACAGGTGGAGGTCGCTGCGTGCTAAGGCTGACAGCTGAGAGCTGACGGCTGATAGCTGGTCTAACGGAGGCTGATTGCTCTACTGGCTGTTGTTCGTCAAGCTGCAACATTATGTCGCGCCGTTCCGCATTTTCCGCTACGTCACGTTCCGCACGGCGTTTGCCAGCTTGACTGCTCTGTTTACCGCGCTGATCGTGGGGCCGCTGGTGATTGGACGTCTGCGCGAATTTCAGATCGGACAATACATTCGCGAGGAAGGCCCGAAGGCTCATCAGAAAAAAGCCGGCACGCCCACCATGGGCGGACTGCTGATCGTGATCGCCATCGTCGTGCCGACGCTGCTCTGGGCTGACCTGAGCAACCGGTTCATATGGCTTGCCGTGTTTTCAACTTGCGCCTTCGCGGCGATCGGATTCACCGACGACTACACCAAGGTTTCTCATCGACGAAATCTCGGGCTGACCAGCCGAGCCAAGCTTGGGTTGCAGGTCGCGACCAGCATTGTGATTGCGTCGGTGCTGATCGCCATGCAGGCTTATGGGATGTATTCGACGAAATTGATTGTGCCGTTCTTCAAGCAGTTCCATCCTGATCTGGTGGTGCAGGCGCTGGAGCGATCTCAACATTTCTGGTTTCTGGCGTTTCTGCCGTTCATCGCCTTCGTAGCGTTTGTGATTGTGGGCGCGAGCAACGCCGTGAATCTGACCGACGGATTGGATGGGCTGGCGATCGGATGTACGGTCATTGCGGCAGGGGCGTTGACGGTGCTCACTTATGTCAGTGGGCACGCGACCTTCGCATCGTATCTGGAAATGCCGCGCATGCCGCAGGTAGCCGAGTTGACGATTTTCTGCGGGGCGATGGTGGGAGCGTCTATTGGATTCCTCTGGTACAACGCGCATCCCGCGGAAGTATTCATGGGCGACGTGGGATCGCTGGCGCTGGGGGGCGCGATTGGAACGGTGGCGGTGATTATTAAACAAGAATTGCTGCTGCCGTTTATTGGCGGCGTGTTTGTGATCGAGGCGGTTTCGGTGATCCTGCAGGTCGGCTCTTATAAGCTGCGGAAGAAGCGCATTTTTAAGATGGCGCCGCTGCATCATCACTTTGAACTGCTGGGCTGGTCGGAGTCGAAGATTATTGTGCGGTTCTGGATCGCGTCGCTGGTGTTCGCGCTGTTCGCGCTGACCACGTTGAAACTGAGGTAAGAAGAGCTTTCACCACAGAATCACAGAGACTCAGAGAGGGTCAAATTCTATTTCTTGTTTTTCTCTATGCCTCTGTGGCTCTGTGGTGAAATAGATTCAATGGAGCTTAACGACAAACGCGTGCTGGTGGTTGGCCTGGGAAAATCAGGCGTGGCGTCGGCTTTGTTTATGAAAGCGCGTGGCGCGCAGGTTACCGTTTCGGATACGAAGTCCGGCGACGAACTGCGCAACGAGATTCCAGTGCTGCTCGATAACGGCATTACGGTCGAGACGGGTGGACACGGCGACCGGACGTTTCGAGGCCAGGATTTGATCGTGGTCAGTCCTGGAGTGCCAGTGGACGCGCCGCCGCTGGTACAGGCGCGCGCTGTCGGAGACACGGTGATTGGCGAAATCGAACTTGCGGCGCGGTTTTTGCCTGGGCCGATTGTCGCGATTACGGGATCGAATGGCAAGACTACCACTACTACGCTTACGGGCGAAATTATGACGGCTGCGGGATTCTCCGCGCTGGTTGGCGGAAACATCGGCACGCCCGCGATTTCGTTGGTCGAGCGCGCGCAGCCCGAGACTGTGATCGTGCTTGAGGTTTCGAGTTTTCAGCTGGAAACGATTCAGACCTTCCGGCCGAAGGTTGCCGTCGTGTTGAACGTGACTCCGGACCATCTTGACCGGCATCGAACGCTCGAAGCCTATATCGATGCAAAGGCGCGCATTTTTGAAAATCAACAGGCGGGCGATTTCGCCGTGCTGAATGCCGACGATCCCATCTGCGTAACTTTGGCCGCGCGAACGCGCGCCCAAGTTTTCTGGTTCAGCCGACAGAAAGAAGTGCCGCATGGAGCGTGGGTTCGCGATGGGAACATCGTATTCCGCGATTCGTCGGGGCAGCGCGAGATACTGCAGGTCTCCGAAATTCCGCTGAAGGGTGCGCATAATCTTGAGAACGTGCTAGCGGCGGCGTGCGCGGGCGCGCTGATGGGATGCGCGCCAGAAAAGATTCGTCAGGCCGTGCGCGACTTTAAGGCGGTCGAGCACCGGCTGGAATTTGTGGCGACTGTTCGCGGTGTCGATTACTACAATGACTCGAAGGCTACGAATGTGGATGCGACCATCAAGGCTATCGAGTCGTTTCCGGCGAATATCCACTTGATTCTTGGGGGCAAGGACAAAGGCAGCGACTACACGGTGCTGAACGAACTGCTGCGGCAGCGCGTGAAGCGCGTTTACACGATCGGTGCTGCGGCCGCCAAGATCGAGTCACAGATCGTCTCTGCGAAGAACGGCGGGCCGGAGGTTGTGCACGCTGAGACTCTGGAGAACGCGATTCACAAGGCTAGTGCTGTGGCGCAATCCGGCGACGTCGTTCTGCTGGCCCCAGCGTGCGCCAGCTTCGATCAGTTCAAAAGCTATGAGCACCGCGGGAAGGTTTTCAAAGAGCTGGTGAGTGGGCTCTCCAGCGAATCCGGGGAGCGGTAACTTCGCTCACTCCTAATTTCGCCTCCTACGTAGACAAGAAAGCCAGAGGGCCAGTACGTCATTTTGGCTCGACGGAGACGGAATAGTGGTCGGCATTGATCGCTGCGAATTTCTTCCACTTCTCCGGAAGGTCCTCGGCGAGGTAGATCGCCGACACAGGGCACGCTGGAACGCAGGCGCCGCAGTCAATACATTCGTCCGGGTCGATGTACAGCTGCGCTGCCGCGGAAAAACCTGCCTCATCTCCTCGGGGATGAATGCAGTCGCAAGGACAGACATCGACGCACGCGGTGTCTTTGATCCCGATACATGGTTCTGCAATGACATACGCCATAACAACCTCCTGAAGTCAAAGACTAGAGCGCCGCGGCCAGCGCTGCTATGACTTATGTCACGGGAGGCGCAGAAAATCGGAATCGAATTTAATGCTCTCTGGCGATCTCGTCTCTGAGGACGGCCGGGTCAGGAATGTGGATGGTGCGGCGATTCATTTCGATGAGACCGGCTCCGTGCAAACGGCCAAGGTTCCGCGAAACGAGCTCCCGCACGGTCCCGAGTCGAGCGGCGAGTTGTTCATTGTTTTCCAGGAGTTCGAATTGAACTCCGCGCGAGGTCTGCTGGCCGGTGTCGTCCGCCAGGCTCAAAAGGTGGGCGATGAGACGTCTCCGCACGGTAGAGAACGACAATTCCTCCACCAGGCTCATCAGGTGCCGCAGCCTGTGACCGAGCACCTTGAAGACTTTTAGGGCGAGTTCTGGGTTTTGCAGGCAGATTCTTCGAAAATTATCCGCGGGTAGGCGTAGGAGAACAGTTGTGCTGGCAGCCTCTGCGCTAGCGGGATAACGTCCGCCGTCAAATAAAGGCACCTCAGCGAGGGAATTTCCGCGCCGTTCGATGCTGATCAGTTGCTCTCTTCCGTCTGGAGCCGACTTGAATATCTTTACTGTCCCATCCTCGACGACCATCAGCGCGTGGCAGGGATCTCCTTCCGAAAAAATCTGGGCGCCTTGCTCATAGCGAAGACGGCTCACGTTTTCGGCCACTAACGCGAGCTCCTGCTCCGACAAGTCGGTAAAAAGCGGGAGCCTGCGAAGAGTAGCGACCAAGTCAGCCTTTGCGGAGTGCATCGGCCATCGATTCTAGATGGGGTGAGACCGGTTAACCAACTGAGGTGCTCAACACGATTAAGTTGATAGTTTTCGGGGCAGGCTTTCTGGGGGAATCAAATTAATCAACAATCAAAAATCAGCAATCGGCGATTTGCTTCTGCTCACCTCCGCCGCGTCGTGGTGAAATGAATTTCCCATGGCAAAGCGTGTGAGTGTCGATCGCTGGCTGTTTACCGTGACCATGCTGCTGGTGTTTGTCGGGGTGGTGATGGTGTTTTCGGCGTCGGCGGTGATGGCGCGCGAGCGCTTCGGGTCAGAGTATGCGTTTCTGTCGAAGCAGTTGGTGTGGGCGCTGGTGGGGCTCGCGGCCATGGTCGTGACCATGCGCGTGGACTATCGCCGCTACCGGCATCCGGCGCTGGTGTTTTCGGTGATGGGGTTCACGACGCTGCTGCTGATTTCGGTTTTCTTTCTGGACCGCTCGCACAACACGCATCGCTGGATTCATGCCGGCGGATTTTCGTTTCAGCCTTCGGAACTGGCCAAGCCTGTGCTCATTTTGTTTCTGGCTTATTTTCTGGCGAGCCGGGCGAAGTCGATTGACGACGTGCGCGCGACCCTGCTGCCGGCGGCGGCTCCGGTGGTGGTGTGTCTGGGACTGATCGTACTCGAACCAGATCTGGGCACGGCCATTGCCTGCGCCGGAATTGCTTGTTGCGTCTTGTACGTGGCCGGCATGCGGCTGCGCTATTTCGGTTACGCGTTTGCGGCGTCATTGCTGCCGCTTTATTTTCTGATTTTTCATGTCAGCTTTCGGCGGGCGCGCATTCTCGCGTTTTTGAATCCTTACGCCGACAGCCAGAAGACTGGCTTCCACATCATCCAGTCGCTGATTGCGGTGGGCACGGGCGGGGTGACCGGCACGGGACTGATGGAGGGAAAGCAGAAGTTGTTTTATCTGCCCGAGCCGCACACTGATTTTATTTTCGCCGTGACTGCGGAAGAACTGGGACTGGTGGGAGCGCTGTTCGTAGTGACGCTATTTGCTATTTTTCTGTGGCGCGGCATGCGAGCGTCGTGGCGAACGGAGGACCTGTTCGGCCGTTACCTGGCGGTTGGAATTACGAGCATGGTGGTGCTGCAGGCGTTCATCAACATCAGCGTCGTGCTGGGGATGATGCCGACCAAGGGGATTCCGCTGCCGCTGGTGTCATATGGCGGGTCGTCATTGTTTGTGACGCTGGCGTGCGTTGGCGTGCTGTTGAACATTACCAAGCAGGCGGAGTGATTGAGTTGTGGGCTGCTGACGGGATGCTAGTCGCGTTGAATGTGACCGCGCAACCATTTCGCGAGCATCTCTTCGCTAAGTTTGCCGGCGGCCAGGGTCAGCATCATAGAGATGCAAACGGCGTCGTCGGCATCGAGCGTCCATCCATTGAGATACAGAAACAATTCCATCACCACGAAAGCGGTGCGCTTGTTTCCATCGAGGAAAGGATGGTTGCGCGCCAGGCCGAATGCATACGCCGCTGCCAGACTGGCGGCATCCGGACGGTCGCCGTAAGCCGCGAGATTCTTTGGCCGAGCCATCGCCGAGGAGAATAGTCCCTCATCGCGTATTCCCGGAGCGCCGCCGTGTTCTGCGAGTTGCGCTTCATGGATGGCTAGCGCAACACTCTCAGCGACCCACACCCAGCGCATGCGGCTATTTCGCGAGCGCGCGGAGGACGTCGCGACGCTTCTTCATGATGCGCTCGGCTGCCTTCATCTGTTTTTCGAAGGCAGGATCGTATGGACTGATGCGGTAGCCATCAGGAGATTCGGTTAAGAATACAACGTCACCCTTTTCGACCTTGAGTTTCGAGGCAGCTTCCTTGGGCAGCACGAAGCCAACCGAATTGCCGATCTGCACCAGCTTAAGGGAAATCATCTTGCGCTCCGAGTAATAACATATGTTATTACAACGTGAATTGGAGGGTCAAGGATTTTCCCCGTATACCGATGGTAATCGGGGCCGGTTTGTCTCTAGTTTATAGTCACTTCATGCGGGCAATTCTGGCGGGCGGCGGGACGGGCGGTCACGTGATCCCGGCGCTGGCCATTGCCAATCAGCTTAAGAAAGATCACGACGCTGAGGTGCTGTTCATTGGCACTGCGCGGGGGATTGAGAACCGGCTAGTTCCTGCGGCGGGATTTCCGCTGCAGTTGGTGCGAGTGGGCGCGTTGAAAAATGTCAGCCTGACCACGCGGCTGAAGACGGCTTTCGATCTGCCGCGCGCCGTGTGGGATGCGAGCCGCATGCTCAACGAATTCGCGCCTGATGTGGTGGTTGGCGTGGGTGGATATGCGTCGGGTCCGGCCATGCTGGCTGCGGTGGTGAAGCATATTCCGACGCTGGCGTTTGAGCCGAACGTGGTGCCGGGGTTTGCTAATCGCGTGGTGGCGAAGTTTGTTTCAGCTGCGGCTGTTCATTTTGAGGAAACTGCGAAATATTTTCGTCATGCTGAAGTTACGGGTGTGCCGGTGCGGCCGGCTTTTTTTGAGATCGTTCCCAAGGTCGGAGGACCTCCGATGCTGCTCGTGTTCGGGGGAAGCCAGGGAGCGCATGCGATTAACGAAGCGATGATTCGCTGCTTGCCGGTTTTGCAGCGGGAGGCGCCGGGGATCCACATTATTCACCAGACTGGTGAGCATGACTATAATGACGCGCTGGTGGCGTATCGCAGCATGGGCGAATCGGCCGCGAATTTTACGTTTGAAGTGTTCAAGTTTGTTGAGGACATGCCGGCGGCTTTTGCGCGCGCCGATCTGGTGGTGTGCCGCTCGGGCGCCAGCACGGTTGCGGAAATTGCGGCGGCAGGGAAGCCCGCGGTATTCGTTCCGTTTCCGCGCGCGGCCGACGATCATCAGCGCGTGAATGCCGAGGCTCTGGCGCGGCATGGAGCGGCAGTCGTGGTGGAGGAGTCGAAGCTGGAAGGAGTGTGGCTCGCTGAAACGATTGCTGCGCTGCTGCAGGATCCGCCTCGGCTGCGACAGATGAGCCAGGCTGCGCGGGAGATGGCGCATCCCAATGCTGCGCGTGATATTGCGGCGATGGCCGCGCGGCTGGCAGGAATTGAGGAGGGCAGGGATCAGGGGTCAGAGGCCAGGGGTTAGCAAAAGAAGGTTGATTTTGCTAGCCCCTGACCTCTAGTTCCTAACCCCTGACTTCATATGTTCGCTAAAATTCAGCGCATTCATTTCGTGGGGATCGGCGGCATCGGCATGAGCGGGATTGCCGAGGTGCTGCTGAATCTCGGGTACAAGGTTTCGGGGTCGGACCTGAAGAGTTCTTCGGTGACGCAGCGGCTGGCCGGGCTGGGTGCGGCCGTGTTTGAAGGACATCGCGCGGAAAACATTGTGGGCGCCGAGGTTGTTGTTACCAGTTCTGCCATCGCGACTGAGAATCCTGAAGTTACCGAAGCGCACAAGCTGCATATTCCGGTCATTCAACGCGCGGAGATGCTGGCTGAGTTGATGCGGTTGAAGTACGGCATTGCCATCGCGGGCATGCACGGTAAGACGACTACGACTTCGATGGTTGCGGCGGTGCTGGCCGCGGGTGGGCTTGATCCGACTGTGGTGGTTGGCGGGCGCGTCGATGCCTTGGGATCGAACGCTCGGCTGGGGAAGTCGCAATACCTGGTGGCTGAGGCGGATGAGAGCGACCGCAGCTTTCTTAAGTTATCTCCGATACTTTCTGTGGTGACCAACATTGACCGCGAGCACATGGATTGTTATCGCAACATGCGCGACGTGAAGAAAACGTTTCTGGAGTTTATGGACCGCGTGCCGTTTTACGGGATGATTGTGGCTTGCAATGATGACCCGATGCTGCGGCGGTTGTTGGCGGATGTGCAGCGACGTACTGTGACTTATGGAACGCGGCGCGGGTCGGACTTTCTGATCAAAATCCCCACTTCTCGCGCAAAGGACGCGCGAGAAATGGGGCACCCGCCTTCCGGCGATTCCCGCCCGCTGAGCCGTTTCGGCATCACTTATCGAAAGGATGATCTTGGCGAGTTCACGCTGCACGTCCCGGGCGTGCACAACGTGCTGAACGCTACGGCGGCGATTGCCGTGGGGGTGGGACTGGATGTTGGGGTGCAGTCGATTCGCACGGCGCTTGACCAGTTCCGTGGAGTTGACCGGCGGTTTCAGTTGCGCGGGCGCGCGGCCGGCGTGAGCGTCATCGACGATTATGGACACCATCCCACCGAGATCAAGGCGACGCTGGCGGCGGCGCGGCAGTGCGGCTTTGGCAGGATTCACGTCATCTTCCAGCCGCATCGCTATACGCGTACGCGCGACCTGATGGACGAATTCACTGCCGCTTTCGGCGACGCCGATTCGCTGTTTGTGCTCGACATTTATGCGGCCAGCGAGAAGCCGGTCGAGGGCATTACCGGCGAGAGTCTCGCGCAGCGAATTCGCGAGAAGAGCGGGAAGAGTGTTCAGTACGCGGGTTCTTCGGCTGATGCCGTGAACTCGGCTGCTGCCGCTGCGCACGACGGCGATATGATTCTTACCTTGGGCGCTGGCAGCGTTTCGCAGTTGGGGCGGATGATTCTGGAGAAGCTGAAAGAGCGGGAGGCCGTGTAGTCCGGCGGCTTTCGCCTCGAAGGAAAACGATCACCGGAGAGCCAACAATGATAAAGGCCTATTCGCGGCGCGCATCGCAGACTGCGTAAAATGATTGCGCGGAAAATTCGATGAGATTCTGGCAGAAGTGGCTCGTGGGTCTTCTCGCCGTCGCCGTAGTTGGAGCTGTCGGTCTGAGCCTATTGATCCGACGCGGATTCAGCGCCAAGTCTGATCCGTCCGCTTTCGAGAGAAGAGTGGCAAGAACTATTAGAAATCTTGCCATCCCGAGTGCAGTCCGCGAGTTAAAGAACCCCTTAAAAGAAACACCGGAAACTCTGAAGGAAGCCCGCGAACATTTCGTTGCGCGCTGCGCGATTTGTCACGGCACTGACGGTAGAGGGCAGACGCAGATCGGGCAGAGTCTGTATCCGAGAGTTCCTGATCTCCTATCACCACAGACGCAAGATCTATCCGACGGCGAACTCCACTACATTATCGCCAACGGAGTTCAGTTGACGGGAATGCCCGGCTGGAGCACTCCGCATCAGGAGAGGGACGACGACAGCTGGAAATACGTTCTGGTGATCCGCGATCTGAAACCGCTAACCACTCGAGAACATTCCCAACAAGTTGAAGTCTCGCGTTCCGCTCACTACGTGGGGTCACAAGCATGCGAGAAATGCCACGCACAGATTTACGCGCGATGGGAGAAGACACCGATGGCAAACGTGGTGCGCGATCCGAAGGAACATCCTGAGGCCATCATCCCAGATCTGTCTACGGATCCCATCGCAAAATTTTCCAGGGATCAGGTTGCCTTCATCTATGGCAGCATTTGGAAGCAGCGCTACTTCACGAAAGTTGGCGATGACTATTTCCCCGAGCCGGCCCAGTGGGACGTCGTGAACCATGCGTGGCGGCCTTACTTTGTAAAGGGTGGGACCGACTGGTGGGAGCCGTTCTATCCAGCTGACAATATGAAGCGGCCAACCGGACCGCTGTGCGACGGCTGCCATTCGGTTGACTACAACATTCACACGAAGCAAGTTGCGGAGTGGAATGTTGGGTGCGAACGCTGTCACGGGCCGGGCAGCGAACACGTTGAGCGCCCTGAGCGCGGAGATATTCAGAATCCGGCACGGATGGATTATGTGGCGGCGAGTGATAGCTGCATCCAATGCCACTCCCAAGGACGACCTCGGACGAGCCCGATCGAAGGCGTCTACTACGACTGGCCCGTGGGCTATAGCGTTGGCCTCAAGTTGGAAGACTTCTGGGCCCTGGAAGGCCACACTCTAGGGCAGCTTAGCTTCACCCATTTTCCCGATGGAACCGCGCACAAGAATCGAATGCAAGGGAACGATTTTGTGCAAAGCGTGATGTACCGGCGCGGAGTGACTTGCTTTAGTTGCCACGATGCGCATGGCACGGATAATTACGCTCAGTTGAGGGAACCTGCGGAGAAAATCTGTTTGGATTGCCATGGCCCCTTATCTCCGAATGGGCCCCGCACAGCCACGCTCGAAGAGCACACGCACCACAAAGACGGGAGTCCGGGGAGCCAGTGCATTGCGTGCCACATGCCTAAGATCGAGACTACTCTGGGCGAAGTGAAAGTACGCGCCCACACCTTCGCGTTCGTCACGCCGGCTATGTCGGAAAAATACAACATCCCCAACCCTTGCACTTCCTGTCATGCCGACAGGACGAACGCCTGGGCGACGGAGGCAATGCGGAGATGGCCTGAGCGATCTCCCTGGAGATTGGAGTAGCTTCCCGACACGGCCAAGTCAGTTGGCTCCACAGGGCGATTGCACCATTGAACCGGCCGCGTCGAAGGAGACTGTCGGCCGTCCGCGTATCTTCAAATTTGCAAACGGACCTCGCTAACGGATTGAACGGGCCCTCGTCTATTGAGCCATAGGGGATTCAGGCGATGAAGATGACACAAGCTTATGCGTGGCTGGCGGCGGGGGTGCTGGCGGCCGGATTGAATGCCAGCTATCACGATGGCGGCTTGGGGCGGGTACATGAGATTGTCGACCGGGTGGAACAGAACTCCGGCGCAGCGTTGACCCTGGCTTCGGGGCGTGCCGACCAGCTTCTGTCGGAGATGCGATGGGTGACGGTGCGGGAGCAGACCGCTTCCTGCCCGTTATCGATGGCTATGGCGCGGGTGCAGGGCCGACTCGGCCAGTCCGAACTTGCGAGGACCCAGGCCAGGTTTGACCGTTTTCAGGCGATGGCCGATCGGGAGCGGGCCCGCATTGAGGTGAATCGCGTGCGGGTCGAGATGCAGGCGGCTCGCATCCGGATTCCGGCGATGGCTTTTAAGACGATGGTTTTTTCGACGCCGAACCTTTCTGAATGTCCTCGGGTGCGGGTGAGCATGCCGCGGATGCCGAGGATTCAAGTGCCTGAGATTCCGGTGATTCGCGTGGAGACCGCTTCGGGTGGACCGATTTAACGGGTCACGAGCTTAGAAGCGAAACAGTAGGTTCCTCCACTGTGCCGTCGCTTTCGCTCCGGCTCCGGTCGGAATGACAATGTTTTCGTGATGGTGCGATGGCTATGCGCTCACAAACGCGCGGCGACGATTGGCGACGATATCCTGCAGTGACAAACTGAGTGTGGCCCGATCGTGGCGGTGTTCAACCGGGTTCCCGGCTGTGCAAAACCGATGATTTTCCATCTATCTCAAGCTGCGAAATGAAGTTATAGTAAGAACGCTCAGCGATTCCTCACGACAACTGACCTGAACTGATGGCGCGGAAATCCAGCGGAACCATCTTGCAGGAAGAGTTGTACCCATCCGGCCCGGGGCATTCTCACGCTCAATCTGCCCACGAAGGATCGGCGCGCCCGAATTTCCCTGACTCGGAACTCGATGACGCGCGTCTGGTCGACCTGGATGTAGCCGAGGAATCTCCTTTCCTGCGCGGGCAGAAGCGGGTCTCCGCCCGGCGCAGTTCGTTGCCCCGGAAAACTGCCAGCCGGCTGCTGTGGGCGACCGTCGTGGTCGCGGCTATGTGCGTCGCCGCTATCGTCGCTGCCGGATTGTATGAATATGGCGAGCGCTCCTGGCGCTTTCGCGTGGAGTCGAGCGACAACATTGAAATCATTGGCACCGAGAATGTGACCAAGGCGCAGATCATGGAAGTGATGGGCGCCGACATCGAGCGCAACATTTTCTTTGTGCCGCTGGCGCAGCAGAAAGCGCAGCTCGAACAGATTCCGTGGGTCGAGTCGGCCAGCGTGATGCGCTTTGTGCCGAACCGGCTGAAGGTTGAAATTCACGAGCGCACGCCGGTGGCGTTTGCCCGCGTGGGGCCGCGCATTTCTCTGATCGACGCTGGCGGAACTTTAATGGAGCTGCCGCCCAAGCATAAATATTCTTTCCCGGTGATTCTCGGAATGAATCCGGGCGAGCCGCTTTCTACGCGGGCGCCGCGCATGAAGGCCTACAACGAACTGGTCGAGGATCTCGATTCTAGCGGGGCGCGCTATTCGCAGGAATTGAGCGAAGTGGATCTGTCGGATCTCGATAACTTGAAGGTGCGGACGAATGATCCGGCGGGGGATGTGTTGATTGAACTGGGCTCGGCCGATTACTTGAAGCGCTACCAGACCTATGTGAGCCATGTGCAGCAGTGGCGGCAGCAGTTTCAGAAACTGGAGTCGGTGAACCTGCGCTACGACAATCAGGTGATTGTGAATCCGGAGATGCAGGCGCGGGCGAAGCAGACTGCGCTGGCTACTTCGGCGGCGAAGGCGGCTGTGGCCGCGGGGGTGAGGCCGGCGGCGCTGACTAAGCGGCTGCCTGCTGCGCACGTGATTCCGACGAGCGCGCTGCCGCATGATCGGACTGTTCCCAAGCCGGCATTTGAGTTGACTGAGAAGAAGCTTGATCCGAAAGCGGCGGCTGCGAAAAAGCTGGCGCCGAAAGCCAGAGTTAACAACGCCAAAGCGGGCCACGGCTCCAGTGCGAAGAGAGTCGCGACGAAAACTTCGGCGTCGGGGGCGAAGGCTGGAGTCGCGAAGGCGGGCGCTGCTAGAGCTGGAGCGGCGCGGCCCGGAGTCGCGAAAACTTTAGCATCTTCGCAGAAACCGCAATCCTCGAAGCCTGCGCCTTCTGCTCCGTCCGCGGCGGCGCATACTTCTCCGAAACCGAGTGCGGCGATTTTGAAGCCGCCGGCGAGCACGAGTGCGAACTGATGGCGAATTTAAATTGTTTGATGTCGAGGGATTCATAACGCATGGCGAACCAGCAGGGAAGTTTTCTTACCGCGATTGATGTGGGCAGCGCGAAGACCTGTGCGCTGATGGTGGAGCTGACCGACGGCGGCCTGCGCTATCGCGGGCACGGTGTCGCGGAATCGCGCGGCTCGCGCAAGGGCGTGATCGTTGAACTCGACAAGGCTGTGGCGGCGATTCAGAAGGCGGTTGAGGCCGCTGAGGACGTTGCCGGCGCGCCGGTTGAGCATGCGATTGTGGGCGTGGGCGGGGCGCATGTGCGCGGCGTGAACAGTCACGGCGGCATCAGCCTGGGCACGCGGCCGCGCGAAATTGGACGCGACGAGATCAAGCAGGCTGTTGACCGGGCGCGGGCTATCCCGCTGCCTGCTGACCGCGAGATTCTGCATCTGCTGCCGCAGGAATTTATTCTTGACGAACAGGCGGGGGTGCACGACCCGCTGGGCATGATGGCGGCGCGGCTGGAAGTTCGGGTGCACATGGTGACGGCCGCGACCAGCGCTACGCAGAACGTGATCACGGCGGTGAACCGGGCTGGAGTGCATGTTGACGACACGGTGTTCGAGCCGCTGGCTGCGGCTGATTCTGTGTTGCGTAACGACGAGCGTGAACTGGGCGTGTGCCTCGCGGATATTGGCGCGGGCTCGACGGAGCTGATTGTTTTTCAGCAGGGCGCGGTCGCTTTTACGGGAGTGATTCCGGTGGGCGGCGACCACTTCACCAGCGATCTTTCTGTGGGCCTCTGTACGCCGCTGGGAGAGGCGGAAAAAATCAAGAAAATTTACGGCAATGCGATTGTCACGTTGATTCCTGAAGGCAATGAGGTCGAAGTGCCGTCGGTGGGCGACCGGGCTTCGCGGCTGCTGCCGCAGCGATTGGTTGCCGAAATTCTGGAGCCGAGGGCGCGCGAACTGTTCGAACTGATGCGCGATACTTTGCGGCAAAGCGGGATGTATGACGTTTGCATCGCCGGGATCGTGCTGACGGGAGGCGCTTCGCGTCTGCCCGGAATTTTTGATGTGGCGGAGTCGGTGCTGCGGCGCTCGGTTCGGCTGTCGTGGCCGGCCCCGCTCGCCAGGATGCCTTCGACGTTATCGGAGCCGGAGTTTGCGACCGTGCTTGGGATGGTGAACTACGGGCAGCGCGCCCGCACTGCGCGCGGCATGCAGGAAGATCGCTGGGGAACGAGATTGAAAGCGCTGTTGGTGGGTAAGGGAGCGTGAGGCAGGAAATAGGGAACAGGGACTAGGGAACAGGGGTCAGTGAAAGTCTGCGAAGGTTTTTTCTAGCCCCTGACCCCTAATCCCTGGAGCCTTTCAGTCGGGAAAGTCGAAGCGAGCAGCAAAGATAATCCGAAACAGGTGGACATAATGACAAACGATTCGAGCATTCGCATCAGCTTTAACGAAGAGGCGCGCAACGACGCCAAGATCAAAGTGATTGGCGTGGGCGGGGGCGGAGGCAACGCGGTCAACCGCATGATTGATGCCGGGGTGGAAGGCATTGAGTTCATCGTTGCCAATACTGATTTGCAGGCGCTGCGCATGTCGCATGCGCCGGTGAAGCTGCAACTTGGGGTGAAGCTGACGAACGGGTTGGGCGCGGGCGCGAATCCGGAGGTCGGGCGCAAGGCGGCGCTTGAAGATTCCGACAAGATTATTGAAGTGCTCGAGGGCGCCGACATGGTTTTTGTCACCACCGGACTGGGCGGCGGCACGGGAACGGGCGCGGCTCCGATTATTGCGTCGCTGGCGGTCGAGATGGGCGCGCTGACGGTTGCGGTCGTGACCAAGCCGTTTTCGTTTGAAGGCAAACGCCGCATGGCGCAGGCGGAGCGCGGCATCGCCGAGTTGATGGAATGCGTCGACACGACCATCGTGATCCCCAACGAGAAGTTGCTGGCCGTGGCCGAAGACGCGGGATTCTTCGAGTCTTTTCGAATCGCGGATGACATTCTGCGGCAGGGGGTGCAGGGAATTTCCGACATCATCACTATCCCCGGCATCATCAATCGAGATTTTGCCGACGTGAAGACGATCATGTCGGGCATGGGATATGCGGTGATGGGTACGGCTTCGGCGTCGGGACCCGAAGCGCACGATTGAAGCAGCGCAACGGGCGATTGCGTCGCCGCTGCTCGAAGCTGGGGCGATCGACGGGGCGCGCGGAATTCTGATCAACATTACTGGATCGTCATCGCTGAAGCTGGCGGAAGTGCAGCAGGCTTGCTCCATTATTCAGGGCGCGGCGCACGAAGATGCGAACATTATTTTCGGCGCCGTGATGGACGAGAAGATGAAAGATGCGGTGAAGATTACCGTCATCGCCACTGGATTCCGCGAAGTCAAATCGGCGCGGCAACGCACGCAGGAAGCGCATTCGTCCTTCTCATCCGCATCCTCGTTCTCACCCTCATTCTCATCCTCCTTCTCATCGGCGCACGAACAGGCGATGGAATTTCCGGAAGAAGCTTCGCGTGATTTCGCAACCGAACCGCCGAAGCACATTATGGAACCGGAACGCAGCCCCGCGGACGACCGCACTTATATGGACGATGTAGCGCCCGTCCCGTTGGCGAACGCAAATGAGCGCGTGGCCGCTGAGGTGGTTTCGCTCGACAGCATGCGGAGTAGCGTGCTCACCAGCATGCCGGGAGATTTCGAGCAGGACGATCTGGATGTGCCGGCATTTCTGCGTAAGCGCAACGATGTGATGTGAGTTGGCAAATTGGCCGCGCTCGGCAAAATGCAACCGAGGCTGGGCAACATCGGGTGAGATAAGCCACCTCGTTGTGGGAAAAGCCTTGCACATGCGCGTATCTTCGCAGTAACCGGTAACGCGTTACGGAAGGGGTCTGGTCCGACGTAATATCCGCGTATGTGGTTGGTTTGAAACGGGTTAAATCGGAAATTGCGTTTCAGGCGATCGAAACTTTTTCGTTGCCAGAATTGGATTAAGTCTCGTATTATCAGCGAAGTTGCACGTTCTGGCCGAGTTACCATGAGCTGGCACCCTGCGTGCATTGAAACTGAGTAAGACTCCGGGAGTGAAAATCAAGAAGATGTTTAAGAGAACGAGCCATTTTCATCTTTTCAACGTTCTTGCGGCGTGCCTGCTCGGTCTGCCTGTGGCGGGCGTGAGCTGGGCGGCGCACATCAACACCACGACGCACACTCCTGCCAAGAAAACACCCGCGAAGATCAGCGAGACGCAACACACGCGGCGCCGCCGGCGATCCCTGGCGCACGCTCGCAGTGCGAGTGGGACCGTCTCTCGCGTTTCGGTGACCACACGCCGCCACCGCCGCTCTTATGAACGCTTTCACACGAGCTCATTCGCCGAAGACATTACGGCCGGCGACATCACGACTGGCGAAGATCCGATTGTGCGACAGGCCGCGGTGGACGCTCTCGGCAACATGAACGGGACCGTGGTTGCGATTGAACCCACCAGCGGGCGCGTGCTGGCCATGGTCAATCAGAAGCTGGCCTTGTCGAGCGGCGCGCAGCCTTGCTCGACCATTAAACTTTCTGTGGCATTGGCGGCGTTGAGCGAAGGACTGATTTCAGAAGATACCAAAGTGGCGCTGGGCGCTCACTACCGCATGAACCTTACGCAAGCGCTGGCGCACTCCAACAACGCTTACTTCGAGGCGGTTGGCAGCAAGCTCGGGTTTGAAAAAATTGCGTACTACGCCCATCAATATGGATTAGGTGAGCTTGCCGGCTACGATATTCAGGGCGAGCAACTGGGCAGCTATCCGGATGAAGCGATTCCGGCCAAACTGGGCGGCGTGGGCAAAATGTGCTCTTTCGGCGAAGGCGTTTCCATGACCCCGCTGCAACTGGGGGCAATGGTTTCAGCGATTGCCAACGGCGGCACGCTTTACTATCTGCAGCATCCGACGACTCCGGAAGAGGTTGTGGGCTTTCAGCCGCGCGTGAAGCGGCAGCTTGATATCGCTCCGGTGATTCCCGAACTTTCAGATGGCATGGCGGGCGCAGTGCAGTACGGCACGGCGCGCAGCCTGCGTATGAACTTCAACGAAGAAGAAATTCTGGGCAAGACGGGAACCTGCTCGCACGACGGAACTCGCTTCGGCTGGTTTGCCTCCTATGCCAACACTAGTGTGGGGCGCGTAGTCGTGGTCATCTTCCTGGAGGGTGGACGGCCTACCTTCGGTCCTAAGGCCGCGGAAATTGCAGGACGCATGTATCGCAACATGTACGATCACAACTTTTTCATCGCCGGACCGGCGCTGCCTTCGGACTCGGCGGCGGTGAAGCCGGTTAGCGACACGCCGTAGGTCTTTCGCGACTCTTTCTTGTGTTGTTCTCGTAGAGACGTAGCTCTGGCTACGTCTCTTTGTTATTTGGTGCGGTTATTTGGTGCGGTTATTTGGCGCACTCTTTGTTTTGGGCACGACTGTCTTGTCGCTCAGCGGTTTGCCTATGTCTTCCGAATCTTCCAGTCTTGAGGCTCCGGCGGGAATTCTAAAAGACTTCTAATACGAGAAAGTCTGTCTCTGCCGATATTTACTCCAGCAGGTGCGGCCCCGCGGAATAACTGCCCCATGGCCCGCCTGCGTGTGTCTTGGAGAGGCGATCCGTCAAGCAGATGACCATTCACGGAAGTTACGATTACGGGCTGGTGGTGCTTTCAGTCGCGCTGGCGATGGTTGCGGCATACGCTGCGCTGGACCTGGCCGGGCGCGTGACTGCCGCGCGTCACCGCGCACGATGGTTTTGGCTGGCCGGCGGGGCTACGGCGATGGGGCTCGGCATATGGTCGATGCATTACATCGGGATGCTGGCGTTCAGCCTGCCGGTGCCGGTTCGGTATCAGTATCCAACGGTGATCGTGTCGTTGCTGGCGGCGATTGCAGCTTCGGCGGTGGCTCTGTTCACGGTTAGCAGGGAACGGATGGGAGTGGGCTCGTGCGTGGCGGGGGGCGTCGCCATGGGCGGCGGCATCGCCGCCATGCACTACATCGGGATGGCGGCCATGCGCCTGCCAGCCACGATGACGTACCGGTGGTGGACCGTCGCGCTTTCCCTGTTAGTGGCGGTCGCCATTTCGCTGGCGGCGTTAGTCCTGGCCTTTCAGGTCCGGCAGGAGGACAGAACCAGCCGGCGTAAGCTGCTGAGTGCCGTGATCATGGGCAGCGCCATCCCGCTGATGCACTACACGGCGATGGCGGCGGTACGGTTTTCTGCCTCCGATGTTCCTATGAGCACTCGCTATACGGTGCGAGTCTCTTCTTTGGGCATCGTGGTGATCACGATGATCAGTTTTCTGGTTCTGCTGCTGGCGATCGCGACCGGCTTTCTCGATCGGATGCTGGCCTTGCAGGGGGCGGTGGTCACCGCGGCGCGTGACGGCGAAGCGCGTTTCCGCATGCTGGCCGAGGCGATCCCGCAAATCGTCTGGACGGCGACTCCGAAAGGCGCCGTCGACTACTGCAACCAGCGCTGGTACGAACTGACCGGCCTGGGCGAACAGCAGACTGTAGGCTCGAGATGGGCGAACGGACTGCACCCGGGCGACCTGCCGGCGGCCTTGAAGAATTGGGAGACGGCGCAGCGGAGCGGCGAACCTTTCGAGATGGAGTATCGCATCCGCAACGCGGCGGGAGGTTTCCGTTGGCACCTGGCGCGAGCCACTCCCCTGCGGGACTCGACCGGCGCAATAGTGAAGTGGTTCGGGTCGTGCGCCGACATCGACGATCAGATGCACCACCAGCAGGTGCTGGAGGAGAAAGTCAAGGAGCACACGGCGGCGCTCATGGCCGCAAATTTGCACCTGCAATCGGAAATGCGCGAGCGCAATCTGGCGCAGCAGGAACTGAACCAGCAGACCGAAAGCATGGTGAAGGAACTTACCAAACGCTCGAACCGATCGACGAATCTGGCGAAGATGGCTGAACTGCTGCAGAGTTGCTCGAATCTGAAAGACGCTTTCACAGTCGTCACCGGCATGGCCCCGAAAGTCTTTCCGGAGTTTCGCTGCGCGGTGCTGCTGTCCGCTTCGTTCCACGAAAAAGTGGAGGCTCCTTCGGAATCGTCGCAATCCACTTTGCCGATCGAGCACGTAGGGCCGGACGACTGCTGGGCGCTGCGCACAGGGCACGTCCACCTGGTTACGGCCGGCGACCACACTGCCGACTGCGGACATGCGACCAACGGCCGGTTCTCTTATTGTTGCCTCCCGCTGCTGGCGCACGGCGAAGCCATCGGCGTCCTGAACTTCCAGATGATGGAACCGGGCGAATTGCCCGAGGCCGTGATGTCACTGGCCAGTATGTTTGCCGAGCAGGTGAGCCTGTCGGTGGCTAACATCCAGCTGCGCGAAGCCCTGCGCAACGAATCGATCCACGACCCGCTGACCGGGCTTTACAACCGTCGCTATCTGGAAGAAATGCTGGAGCGCGAAACCCGGCGGGCGGTGCGCGCCGAACATGGCCTGGGGTTGCTGATGCTCGATCTCGACCACTTCAAGAAGTTCAACGACACCTACGGCCACGATGCGGGCGATACCGTGCTGCGCGAGGCAGCCGCATTTTTGTTGAGGAGTGTGCGCGCCGAGGATATTGTGTGCCGCTTTGGCGGGGAAGAGTTCATCGTGATCCTGCCGGTCGCGGACTTGCGAGTGACACAGGCGAGGGCGGAGAGGATCCGGTCCAAGCTGCGCGAGTTGCCGGTTCTGCACCAGGGACAGTCCCTCGGAATGGTTACAGTTTCGGTGGGCGTGGCGGAACTCCCGCAGCATGGCACTTCTCCGAAAGAGTTGATCGAATCCGCGGATGCGGCGATGTACCGCGCGAAGAAGGAAGGTCGCGACCGGGTGGTGGTTGCCGAGGCTGTCCTGACCGCGGAACCGACAATAAACGAACCGCAGTTAAAAACTGTCGAATCAGGGCCGGGAGTGGCAGAGCCGCAAGCCGAGGTGGCTAAATCGGGAGCCGACTAACGTCGGAATGCGGCGGCGTTCTCGGCGGCCCATTGGTCTAATGCGATGGGTTGCCTGCCGAGAATCCGTTCCACGTTGTTTGTGACGGCGGCGAGACGTCCTTCGCGAATCGCGCGCCAGAGCGAGACGTGAGCTGCAATGTCGGGTTCCGATGCTCCGGTGGTGGCGTAGCGCTGGCGGGCTTCGTCATCGGAAATGGATTGAAATGTCAGCGGCTTCCCGATTGCGGATGAAATCTTCGCGGTGGCTTCGGCGAAGTTGAGCGCTTCGGATCCCGTGATTGCCAGCGATTCTCCGTCATACTCCCGCGTCGTCAACGCGTTGGTTGCGACTGCCGCGATGTCGGCGGAGTGAATAAAGGCTCTCCTGCCGTTGCCCGTGGAAGCTCGAACCGTCCCTTCGGTCTTGATGGAATGGGCCCACGCCAGCAGGTTCGACATGAAGCCGGTGGGTTGCACAAACGTGAATGGAATTCCGCTCGCGCGGATCGCGGCCTCGCCTTGCTCGTGCCACGCACCGATCGCCAAACCCTGCTGGACGTCCATCGACGAAAGTTTGACGAGATGCTTCACGCCGGCGGCTTTCGCGGCCTGGGCCGCAGCCTGGTCTCGCACGGGAATGTGGGGGCCGACATTGACGAGAAAAAATTCGTCGATTCCTGCAAGTGCAGGCTCGAGAGCCGCAGCGTCGGCCAGATCTCCAACGAAGATTTCGACGCGACTGCCGAAGCGCGAGCGCGTCTTTTCCGCATCGCGGACGAAGACTCGCGGACGGTCGCCGCGTAGCAGTAATTCCTCGACGACTCTGGATCCTACGTCGCCCGTTGCTCCGGTAATCAGATAGGTCACGGTGTTCTCCTTGGATGATCAATTACTTATGTGAGGATTGCTCATAAAACTATTTAAAAGTAGATGAAGTCGTTTGCCCTGTAAACTCGCATTTCGTCCATGGCTTAATTCCTGAAGATGCAGAGTGATGTAGATATATATGTATATTTGCTCACATGTCGAGTATGATCGTTCCCATGGCGCCAAACGGAGCAAGACCTTCCATCCGACGCCGGCCGACCCAGCGCCGCGCCCGGCAGACTGTCGAAGCGGTGCTCGAGGCTGTGATCAGGGTGCTGAAGCGGGAAGGCTCCCGTGCGGTCACGACCAACCGTATTGCAGAGGTGGCAGGGGTGAGTATCGGCTCGGTGTATCAGTACTTCCCGGATAAGCGCGCGATCTTTTCTGCCTTGCACCAGCGCCACATCCAGCAGATGGATCGCATCGTTGAGAGCACGCTGGTTGCGCATGCCGGATCGTCGATCGAAGAGGTGATCCGCGCGATGGTCGACGCGATTATCGATGCGCACGTACCTGACCCTGAGCTTTATGAATTGCTGCAGACCGAAGTTCCCCACCGAGCGGAGGGAACGCAGGCGTTCGCGGTGCGGCTTCACGGCGCGTTTCGGCTGGCCATTTCGGCGGGAATGCCCGAACTGAAGAAGCGCGGCGATCTCGACAAAGTCGTCTTCGTTGTGACTCACATGGTAGATGCGCTCTGCCATGGGGCGGTCCTGCGGCGGCCGCTGGGTCTGTCGCTCGCAGAGGCGAAGGCGGAGAGTGTGCGCGCGGTTCTCGCCTATTTGCACGCACAATAGAAACGCCCAGCAAAGGGGCCGGGCGTTCATTTTCTCGATGAATCTTAATGGGTAAACCCTGAAGTCAGCCGGTTAATGGCGCTGGCCGGGCCCCTTGCTTTCGTCGCTGGCGATTACGCCGTCCTTAATATGGATGACGCGATGGGCGTACTCGGCGATATCGCCTTCGTGGGTGACCAGGATGATCGTGTTGCCTTCCGCTTGCAGGCGGTCAAACAGCGCCATGATTTCAATGCCGGTCTGCGAATCCAAATTGCCGGTGGGCTCGTCCGCCAGGATAATGGACGGCTTGTTGACCAGGGCCCGCGCGATGGCTACGCGTTGTCTCTGGCCGCCGGAGAGTTCGTTGGGTTTGTGGCTCATGCGGGATTCCATGCCGACGGCCGCTAGCGAGGCTTTGGCGCGCTCGACTCGTTCATCGGCCGGAATGCCGGCGTAAATCAGGGGTAGTTCCACGTTGTGCAGTGCGGTTGCGCGGGCCAGCAGGTTGAAGGTCTGGAACACGAATCCAATTTCCTTGTTGCGGATGCGGGCCAGTTCGTCGTCGTCGAGTTCGCTGACCAGTTGGCTGTTGAGCCAGTATTTACCTTGCGAGGGCGTGTCGAGGCAGCCGATCAGGTTCATCAGCGTCGATTTGCCTGAGCCTGACGGGCCCATGATGGCGACGTATTCGTTGCGCTGGATGCGCAGATTGACGCCGCGCAGGGCGTGGACCTGCTGCTCGGAGCCCATGTCGTAGGTCTTCCAGAGATCTTCGGCCGCGATCATGCAGGATTCCGGCGGGGCTAGGTTCGCGGTGGTGGGCATGCTGATGACTTCGGCGGTTGCCATTTTTTTCTCCTCGACTCTGTCCGGTGCCACTGACCTCTCCGATCGTTATGGGGTTCAGTTCGTGCTTTGCAGGCTCCGTTTTCTGAGACGCCGTACTCTAAAGAATACTGCTTATTGAGACCTTTTCCGGCTTCCCTTTGGACGTGCCAGGCCGGCTAAGGTTATGACTGTTCTTCGTCTGCCTTCTTGGGGACTGAGTTATCGATCTTTACGCTGCTTCCGGGACGCAGACTGCGCAAAACCTTGTAGCTCCCGGTGATGACTTCGTCGCCTTCTTTCAAGCCATCTGTGACTTCAATATCGGTGGTGCCGGTGACTCCGGTGGAAACCGGGACGAACATGGCTTTCTTGTTGCGGATGACGAAGACCCCTTGCACGCCATCCTCTTTCTTGCCCTTGGATGCGACTTCTTTGGCTGCAGGTGCCGCGGCGTGCACTGAACCCGGCGGGTTATTCTGTTGCTCGATCTGGTCATGAGTGCGCAGGGTTAGCGCCTGGATGGGGATAGCCAGGGCGTTGCTGCGGGTAGCGGTGGTGATTTTCGCCGTGGTCGACAGGCCCGGACGCAGGTCCTGCGGTGGGTCGGTCAGCGTGACTACGACTTTGAAATCTTTGGCTTCTTCGCTGGCCGAGGTCGACTGCGAGGTGGACACGCCGCTAGAGCGGACGATCGCGTTGTCGCCGATTTCGGAAACCTTGCCGTGGAAAATCTTCTTTGGAATGGCGTCGATGGTGACTTCGGCGAGTTGATCGAGGTGCACGTTCACAATGTCGGTTTCGTCGACCTTCACTTCGGCGGTGATGACCGACATGTCGGCAATTGTCATCAGGGTGCTGCCTAGAGCATTCTGAATTCCGATCACCACAGACTCGCCCTCGCGCACTGGCAGGTTCGTGACCACGCCGTCGTAGGGTGCGGCATAAGTGGTCTTCTGCAACACGTCGTCGACGCGGGTGAGATTGGCGCGAGCCTGAGCTGTGTGTTTGGCTGCGGAATCCTGCTGCGCTTTGGCCTGCGCGACTCGGGCCTGCGCCTGCACCAAGCCTGCGTCGGCGGTGGCCCAGGCGTTCTGGCGGCTGTCGAAATCTGATTTCGCGATCAGGCCGTCTTTGAACAGATTCTGGGCGCGATCCCAGTCGAGCTTGTTGCGGTCATAGTCGGCTTGGGCGCGCACCATGTCAGCTTGCGAGGTCTTGAGAGCTGCATCAGCGGCGAGGGCGTCGGTTTCCGCGGCTTGCACGGAGGCCTGGTTGGCCGTGACGTCCGCGGCGGATTGCACGTTCTCCAGTTGCGCGAGCAATTGACCCTTCTTTACGTGATCACCCTCCCTTACATAAAGGTGGGTGATCTTGCCATAGGCGTTGGCGCCGATGTTGACGTAGGTCTTCGGCTTAATCTCGCCCGAAGCGCTCACCACCGTGGCCAAGTCCTGGCGCTGCACTTTCCCGGTCTGCACCGTTGCGACGTTCTTGCTGCTCTGATGAACGGAGAAGCCGACGATGATTGCGCAGAAAACCACAGCGCCGACGCCGATTGCGACTTTTTTCCAAGCTTTCATGATTGTCGTCACTATCCGGGTAAATTTCTCCCTGCAAAGAGCCATCCCCTGCCGCGTCCTGTAGTTGCAGAGTTATGGGTCTCGCTGCCTCAGTTCGGGGTGACGGACACATATCCTGTTACGATCCTGGCGCCGAGAAAGTTCCCGATCAGGAAGTTAAGAAGAAGTGGCCGAGACCCGAGAAACGAGGGGAGTGATGGTTACGCCCCGGAACCCAGCATTATAGCCCGAGCGTCCTTGTCGTGGGAGTGATGATTTGGCAGTATTTGGCACAGGGGCCGGGCAACTCGGGGCAACCCCCGGCGCTTCTAAACGAGGCAGTAGTGGTTCAGTTTAGTTTGTTCTCGGGGCACGACTTAACCTTGCTTTCACACGACGAACGGGCCTAAAATAGGCAGACGACGGTTGTCTGGCAGGAGTCCCTCTCATGTTCCGGGTTAATTCTTCTCAAGCGGTTTTGCGTGTTTTGCTCGCATCGGTCGGTCTAATGGTTTGTGGCGCCGTCGCCCAGGGCCAGACAGACCAGGTCTCCCCTGAAAAGCCCACTCAAGATACGGCCGTTGCGGCGACCACGCAGCCGGTCGCTGCCGCACCCGTCGCGTCAGCCGAGGCTTCGTCAGCTCAGCCCGCGCCGACCCAGTCCGCGCCGACCCAGTCCGCGCAGGCCCAGCCTGCGGCGGAGGCTGTGGACCCGCTGAAGCGTCCTACCACCGAGAAGCAGAGGCAGAAGAATTCGCGCGGCCTGAAACAGGAATTGAGCAAGACCTACAAAAAATGGCTGGACGAGGACGTGGTCTGGATCATTACCGACGAAGAGCGCGCGGCCTTTAAACAGCTCTCGAACGACGAAGAGCGCGACAACTTCATTGAAGCTTTCTGGCAGCGCCGCGATCCGACGCCCGGACACGGAAGAGAACGAATTTAAAGAAGAGCACTACCGGCGCATCGCCTACTCCAACGAGCATTTTGCGGCAGGCGTGCCGGGCTGGAAAACGGATCGCGGCCGCATCTACATCGTCTACGGCAAGCCCGACGAAATCGATTCTCACCCCTCGGGCGGAACTTACGAGCGGCCCATGGAAGAAGGCGGCGGCGAGACTTCGACGTTCCCGTTTGAAGATTGGCGGTATCGCTATATTGAGGGCATCGGGCAGGAAGTCATCATTGAATTCGTTGACAGCTGCATGTGCGACGAATACCACATGACGATGGACCGGTCCGAAAAGGATGCTCTGCTGTATACGCCGAACGCCGGCCTGACCATGTATGAGCAGATGGGGATGTCCAACAAGGCGTCGCGCTTCAACAGCAGCGGTCTTGAACGCCTGGGCATAGGCCCGGACAGTTCAATGCACGAGGCCAAGCAGTTCGACCGCCTGGAGCAGTACTCCAAGCTGCATGGCTGCGCCACCATGTCAAGTTCACCGATCTCACCGAAGAGGTCAATTCCAAGGTCATCCTCAACCCGATGCCGTTTGATGTGCGTTCGGACTTTGTGAAGGTGACCAGCGACACCGTACTGGTGCCAGTCACGATCCAGATGAAGAATCGCGACATCACCTTCGTCAACAAAGACGGGATTCAGCGCGGCACAGTGAACATCTTTGGGCGCCTCTCCACGCTGACCGGCAAAATTGTGCAGACCTTCGAAGACACGGTGCAGGTCGACGTTCCCGCCGAACTTCTTCCGCGCACCGCGGAGAACGCCTCGGTCTACTGGAAGGCGCTGCCCCTGCGCCCCGGCCACTACAAACTTTACGTCGCCGTGAAAGACGTGAATGGCGACCGCAAGGGCGTTTGGAGCCGCAGCATTATCGTTCCGGAATTCTCCGAAGACAAGCTCGCCGACTTCGACCCTGATCGTTGCCGACCTGATGGAGCCGGTTCCGACCAAGGCGATTGGCAGCGGCAGTTTTGTGATCGGCACCACCAAGGTTCGGCCGCGCGTAGCACCGGCTGACGGCAAGCCGGCGCTGTTCAAACGCGACAAAGACCAGAAGCTGAATTTCTGGATGCAGGTCTATAATCTCGGCGTGGACGAGAAGACGCACAAGCCTTCCGCCACGTTTGAGTACAACATCACCAACATGGCGACCAACAAGTCGGTGGTTCAGAAAACCGAAACCACCGACACCATGGGCAACGTGGGCGATCAGGTGACCCTGCAGAAATCGATCGCGGCTGCCAATTTGCAGCCTGGCATTTACAAGATTCAGATCAAGGTCAACGACAATGTTTCCAAGCAGACGATTGATCCGTCGGCGGTGTTTGCAGTAGAGTAACTCCCTGCATTCCCCCAGGGGGTGGGGCGGAGTTGAGACTGGTTAAGCTCGGAACTTGGGCAGCTCGGAACTTGGCGATCCTGTTCGGGTTGTCGCTTCCCGTCTGGGCCGCAGAACAGCCCGGAGCGATCTCGGGATACGTTCGCAATAATATCCGGCACTCCGCAGATGGGCGCCGTGGTGCAGATTCTCGGCGCAGCCAATCGCACCTTCACCGTATTTACCGACGCCGCCGGATACTACGCCGCCACCGGATTGTTGCCTGGTTTCTATACCCTCAAAGTAACGCTCCTTCTTTTCTGCCGGCAGTGCGCGAGAAAGTCGGCCTTCGCCCCGGCGCCAGCCTTAGCGTCAATGTCACGCTTGAGCACGCTGCTGGGCGTGATGCAACTCGGGCCCATCCGCGTCTGTTCCCGATGACGACGACTGGAAGTGGACGCTGCGTTCGGTCGCGAACCGCCCGATCCTGCGCGTCTTCGACGATCCCACCCCGTACCTGGGGACCGCCTGAGAATCAGAAGCAGACCACGAACTGAGCGGACACGTTTCGTTCCTCGCCGGTTCAGCTGCCAGCGGTTATGGTACGGGATCGGACATGAGCACCGGCTTCACGCTGGAGCGCTCCATCTTCGCGGATGGACATTTTGCCTTCAGCGGCAACGTGGGCTACGGCAGCAGCAGCCTTCCGGCGGGAGCGCTGCGCGCACGTTATTCGCACACCCTGGCGGATGGCTCTGAGCCGACCTGGCGCTGACCGTCCGCCGCTTCACTTCTTCCGATCCTAACCTGCACAACGCCGCGCTGCAGGCGCTGGCGCTTTCCGCGGCGGATGACTTTACCGTTGGGGATGTTCTGGAACTCAAGTTCGGCAGCGAACTTCAGACCATTCAATTTCTCGGGCCACGTTTCTGCCTTCCGGCCTTACGCCTCTGCTGATTTTCATCTTTCGCCCAACACCGTTCTCGAATACGAGTACACGACTTCGCGTCCCGACCTGCGCGACGAAAAAGGATTCGATTCTTCCCCGGCCGACTTGAGCGAATCGAATCCGCGTGTCAGCCTGCTGAATTTCGCGCCGCAGATCGAGAGCGCGCACCATCACGAACTGAGTCTGTCGCGCCGTATGGGCAAGAATAAATTTCAAGTCGCTGTCTTTTGCCGACCGTGTCGCCAATCCGGCCCTGGCCGGCACGGGCAATGACACGACCGCCGGCGGATTCATTCTGCCGGACATTTCCGCGGGCACGTTCAGCTATGAAGGCCCGAACCTCAATACCAGCGGACTCCGGCTTGTACTGGAGCGCAAGTTCTCCGCCGACCTGACGGCTACGCTCGACTACGCCTTCGGCGGCGTGCTCGATCTAGCCCAATCCGACGTGCAGCTGCAGCAAGCCCAGCAATACATGACTCACGCAACGCCGTCACGCCCTGGCGGGCAAGATGAGTGGCACGGTGCCGCGCACGCACACCCGCTGGATCGCCTCATACCGCTGGGTGAATGGCGCGGCCCTCACTCCGGTCGATATGTTCAACGGATCCCCTGGAGCAGACCGACCCTTACCTGAACATTTTCCTGCGGCAGCCGATACCGTGCATGGGCGGCCACATGGAAGCGATTATCGACGTGCGCAACCTGCTGGCGCAGGGTTATGTTCCGGTCATTGGCCAGGACGGGCAAACCGTATACCTGGTCCAGGCCGCTCGCTCGGTACGGCGGCGGCGTAGCTTTTACCTTCTAGGCGATTCTCTCGTAAACTGGTTGGCCGACCCGGACCCTCGCATCCGTCCTACGCCTTTCGTCACCTCGTCCTCCCGATTACGCCGATGTTACCCTTTTCTCGTAGTCCCCTCCCCACAAAGCTCTGTTCCGGAGATCTTGATGCGCCGCACCGTCTCTGATGAAAATCTGCGCCGTCTTCGTGCTCGCGTCTGTGTCTCGCCGCGCCGCTGTTTGCGCACCACGTCAAGAAGGGTCAACCACCGCGCTGCCGGTCACGACTTCGTCCGCCAAGGCGCGTGAGCTCTACCAGAAGGGCATGGCCGACTACGAGAATCTTTACCTCGAGCGCTGCAACGACGACTGGCGCGCGGCGGTGAAAGAAGATCCCAACCTCGCCGTCGCGCTGGGCCTGGATCGCCTTCAACAGCGGCAATCCCGAGGAAGTCAGCGCGGCTCGCGCCAAGGCCAAGGCGCTTGCGCCCAAGCTGACGCCCGGCGAGCAGTTGATGGTCGCCTGGATCGCCAAAGTGCAGGAAGGCGACTTCCTCGGCGGCATTACCGCCATGAACGACATGCTCGAGATGTATCCCCACGACAAGCACCTGCTCTATCTCGCGGGCAACTGGCTGATGGGCGAAAACGGCAACGACCAGGCGCAGCGCATCATGGAGAAGGCGCTGGCCATCGACAAGAACTTTCCCGCCGGCGCTGAACGATCTGGCCTATGTCGAAGCGCGCAACCGCGAATTCACAAAGGCCTTCGCGGCCATGGACCGCTACGTCGCGCTGCTGCCCAAAGAACCCAACCCGCAGGATTCCTACGGAGAACTGCTGCGCATGGCGGGGAACTTCGAAGGCTCGCTGCTGCACTATCGCGCCGCGCTCAAGATCGATCCCGACTTCGTGACCTCGCAACTCGGTCTCGGCGACACCTACGCGCTCATGGGCAATCAGGAGCAGGCCCGCGTGGAATACGACAAGGCCATCCGCTTCGCCCACAACGAAGCCGACCGCCTGACCTACAGCATGCAGAAGGCGATGACCTTCGTTCGCGACGGCAACTACGCCGAAGCCGACAAGGAATATCTGGCAGATCGCCGAGACCGCCCACGCCAAGGAGCAGGATCTGCAGGAAGCGCAGGCGCTGCGCCACATGGCGGAGTATCAGGCCGACGACAACGTCGCGCTGAAGCATCTGAAGCTGGCCGAGGAATCGCTCAGCCATCGCTCGACGATTTCGGCTTCGGATCGCGACGAAGAGCTGTCGCGCATCCTGCGCAACCGCGCCGTGCGGGCCGCCCGCGCCGGCAACCAGCCGCTGGCCGACAAGTCGCTGCACCAGCTCGAAGCGCTGGCCAACGGCAGCCGCAACCGCGTGATCCAGAGTTCCTATCACGGCGCGGCTGGATCTCTGCTCATGGATCATGAAGAAATACGAAGACGCCATCGCGCACCTGGAAGAGGATCAGGACAATCCCTTCACCCTGGAACTGCTGGTGCAGGCCTACTACCAGACCTACCAGACGGACAAGCTGCACGAAGTAGAAGCCAAGCTTCGCGGCACCAACATGCCGACCATGGAGCAGGCGCTGGTGGTTCCGGCAGCTCGCGCCAGGCGGCCAATATCTAATTCGACGATCAACACGACGATCGAATTCGAAGACGTCCAGTTCTAGGCTACTCTGCCAGTCCGGGTTCCGGGCTCCGACGCGGAGCCCGGAACTCCTCGTCCAACTTCGACGGCGTTGGTGTACAGTAGGTGGGCACTTCGCCCGCATGAAAGCCGACACCGAGCGCCGCTCCGGAACCAGAATCGCCACCCGCGTTCCCACGCGCGTGCGCACGGCGCATGGCGCCGATCACCGCAACCGCCCAGACCCGCGACGTCAGCGCCAACGGCGTCTTCCTCTATACCAAGTCCCGCATGGAGAAGGGCGCCGAGGTCGAACTGGTGCTGATCCTTCCTCCCGAACTCACCTCCGGCGAGAAGTGCTGGGTGTGCTGCCAGGCCACGATTGTGCGGGTCGAAGAAGAGGGATCAGAGTTTGGCGTGGCGGCCCAGATCCGCCGCATGGACATCCTGCCCGAAGTCACAGTCTGACCTCGTCTGGTGCGCCGAATCTCGCATACCGTTTCGGACGTAAGTCTTCCCAAAAGCTACACGGCGCCGACGTGAGGCTTCAGTCGTCGCGGTCGGAGTGCTGCGTGATTTCTCCGTAAATCTTTGAAAAAAAGCTTTCCATTGCATCGTGCGTGGTGCAATAATGGCGGCCCTAGAATTGCTCTGGCCAATTTACAGGTTCCAGGTGGGCCCAAGGTATGTTGATCGACAAGCTCGCGGCCGGCGTGGTGCAAGTGCAGACGCCCATTGGTCCGCGTTATGTGATGCCATCATTCCGCCAGCGCGTTTATCTGCTGTGGATGTTTCGCAATTTTCCCATTCTTCCTCACGCCGTGCTCAACGGACGGCAGCAACGCATGATCGACCGCATGTGCAGCGAGCAGCGTTTGCATCGATGGCCTATGCCGATGGCATGGACGAAGCGCCGGTGATCGGCACGGTCGAACATCGTCCGCCGATTGGCAGCCGACCAGTTGCCGCCGCGGCGTCCGGTGGCCAGCGAACGCGACGGGCCTGGCGGCGGAAGCTCGCCAGCGCTCATAGACTGCGTTCTTTGCATCGCGTCGTCGCGGCCGCAAACGTCCGCGTTGACGAATCATCGCGTGCTGTAGGAATTGCGGCGCGTTGACGAATCGTCGCGCGCTGAACATCAGGCACGCTCCGCAATCTGACGCAATGTCCAGATGTAAGCCGAAGCGTGCGCGCGCGACTCGTGCGCGCCGTCGCTGATTATCCAGCGAATGTGTCCTAGCCTCGCAGAAAATCGCACGCGGATGCTATAATTTTTGTTCGTCCTTCCAGCCAAAATCCCCACCGTGGGCGCGTAGCTCAATTGGCAGAGCAACTGACTCTTAATCAGTAGGTTGTAGGTTCGATTCCTACCGCGCTCACCATCTTTTCAATCACTTACCGGAGTTGATGTTTCGGGTGTGCCGTAAAGTGTGCCGTAACTCAATCCGGCTACGCCCGTTTCTCCACTGTTGTGTCTTGATCGAGCGCAGCGCGCACGATCTCTAGTTCGGGATGTTGATACTGCATCGCAGTCTTCACATCCCTGTGTCCCATGGTTCTCATGACGGCAGCCAGGTTTCCGGTTCTCTTCAGAATCCGGGTGCCGTAATCATGCCGTCCACAATAGAGGACAAGATCTTCGGGAAGCCCAGCTTTGACCCTAGCTTCGCGAAATCTCTTCGCCATTGTGGTGAGATGAGCAGACTCGGCGCGTTTCGACGGGAAAACCCATCCTTCGCGTTTTTCTCCGCACCGCTGTTTAAGAACGTCAAAGACGCGATTGCTCATCGGCACGCGTCTCCTTCCTTCTTCGGTCTTGCTGTCCGGCACGAAGATCACGCGGGTTTTCCAATCCAGGTTCTCGATGCGCATCCGGTAAAGCTCTCTTTCGTTACGCATGCCCGTATCGCGCATCAAGATGATGATGTCCTGGAAAAGTTGAAGGCTGCGTTTCCGCCAATTGCAGGCGGCGGCGCCCACCAACAATTTCTTTTCCGCTTCATCGTCAAGCCTGAGTGAACGTCCGTATTCCTTCATCAGTTTGAGTTTCGGAGCGTGGCGAATCAGTGTCCACTCCTCCGCCTTGTGCAGCATCCTTCTTAACGTTCTCAGCGCGCAATTGGCATTTGAGGACGCGCCCGAAAACCGCAAAGTTTCGATAACGTCCCTGGTGATCTGATCCAATCGCATATTCACGACGGTCGTCGTCTTGAGGAGTCGCCAGCCATCGCGGTAGTAGGTTTTGGTTTTGTCTTCCAGTCTGACCTTGTCCAGCCATTCCAGGAAGCGCCGGGAAAACTCCAGCAACACAGGAGCCTTTTGGGGAAGCGGATCAGTATTCTCGACCACATGGGCGAGTTTCAGACCAGCAACCTTTGCCGCCCTGGCCGCTTTTGTTTCGTTGGTTGACCCGCGGTAGCGTTGTCCGCGCACCGTGAAGTCATACCAGTAAAACTTGGACTTCGCTTTCTTAAACAGCTTCACGAGCTTCCTCCATTGCAGCCCGCACGGAAGCAACTCGTGTGTTCTTCTGGATGTATTCCAAAAGAACATTCACATCATAACTAACCCGACCTTGCAGTTCTATCCAATTCGGCCCGACTCCCTCGGCGCGCCATCGTTTCAATGTTGCTGCTGAGCGTCCGAGAATCTCAGCGGCCTTGCGCGTGTTGACGAGCTGAGGCATGGCTGGTTTTTTCATCACGATTGGCTGGGGCATGGTTCATCTACTCCTGAGGGGAGACTCATCCGCCCCTCGTGGACGACATTGCCCTTGACGGTAGCGCAGGTGTACACATATAGTCAAGCTGTATCGTTACATATAGGAGGTGAAATTGACCGAAAGAGAGCTCACGACGGAGAAGGCAGCGATAGCGCAGCAGCCAGTGATCTCCATTCGTATTTCCGAGGCTCTGCGTTTAAAGCTTGAGGGCTTAAAGGTGCTCATGTCCATGAAGAGCGGCGAACCCGTTTCCACATCGGAGGCGGCAAAGCAGCTTCTTGAGTCCTCAAAAGAAGAACGACTTGAGCTGGTAAGTCTGCTTACCGAGCCGACCGATTCTCTGCTAATGATTCGCCGAAAGGCAGACTCAAAGCTCCCGCTTTCGCAAGCAGAATGGACCGCCGTTGCCTATTTCTGTCTGCACGGAGTGGAGAGATTTGCCAACACCGCACAGACGGAGATTTCATATGAATCTCTTGCCGGAATCCTTGAGGCATTCCAGGCGGTTTACGGTTTGCTTCGCAAACCAAACAAGACCCATTTGGACTCTTTCTTCGTCGCACATCTCCCGCCCGATCGGCAAGCCGAAGCGAAGAAACCGGAAGAGATCGGAAGCGACGATGTTCGGCGCGCCGTCACCCGCACCATTCGGATGCTAAAAAACCCGACAGAAGAGCGGCAGAGACCCATCTTTGTCGCCCGGAACCTCTACTTTCTCCTCGACGAGCTAGACTTCCCCAATATCGAGAGGCTAAACGAGGCGCTTCGGCCGTTCTGGCCGACCCTGTGGCGCGTGTGCGCCCGCGGCCACTATTTTCACTATGGTAAGCCCTTGCAAGATCCGAACTCTTCGGCAGGGGGAATGGACGCTCCGTTGAATCCGCCATTACCGAAATTTGAAGAAGGCGACTACCGTCTCGAATTCGTGCGCTCGCCGAGCGAAGGCTTTTCCGTTTGGTTGTCCTTCCCCGGAAGACTTGCGCCGCTCTATCCCGTGGAGGGATACCCAAAGATTTCGGAATTCAGGACGATCCTAGAACGGCTGGATGTAAGGCGGGTGCTGATCTCCTGGAATGGCCGCTATTTTCTCGCGTACACGGTGGCTGACGAGAAGGACGAAATCGGCGTGAATTTTCGCGCTGGTGACAACGGAATTACGTTTAACTTTCGTGGCGAAGACTGGCAGTCCATCAAGAAGCTGTTTCGACGCGCGTGGCAGGCTCCGCAAGTACGCCGCCTGTGGGACGCGCTGGCTCTTGAGTATGGCGAGTTGTAAGAACGCGGTGCTTCGCACCGGAAGAAGTGGGGACACGTCACCCCCAAATTGGGAACTGCGGAACGCCAGATGAAACTTCGGCGTTTACGCAGGTTAACTTTCGCTGCGTCAACAAATTCGTCTCCGCTGGGTGATTGCGATATCGAACGATGAGGTTTGTTTGAGACAGGTGGCCCCAGAGCGTCGAATCGCGTAAACGCGTTGAAGCGCAGGAGCTTCCTGTGAACTAGCAATCACGCAGTTTGAGCGCAGCGGAATCAAGTGCAGTAGTGCAACAAGGCGGTTCGTCCAATGAGTAGTCCTCGCGCTCAAGCCAATCCACAGTCCAGTTTGCCATTCGGCGAGGAGCCGAAGCCGGGCTTCCGCACCAAGACCGCGGCCACGAGACTGACTCCCGAAGAACTAGGAGAGATAGAAGCTGCCGCCGAAAGCGCGGGACAGGCTCTCTCCGAGTGGCTGCGCGGGACCGCTCTGTGCGCTGCGCGACAGCGGCCCGCCGATCCCGCCGAACTGGTGTTGGCCGAAGTCTGGGCGTTGCGTTACGCGCTCTTGAATCTCTTCCATGCAGCCTCTCAAGCGGCATCGGAAGGCAGACAATTGTCGCCTGATTCCGTCCTCAAAATTCGCGACCAGGCAGACGCACGAAAGCTTCAGCAGGCACGCAAACTGCTTGATGACTTCTTCGCCCGCGGGCGAAAGGAAAGAGCTCGTATGCCATGAGTGCCCTGTCTTTTCCCGGAAGCTTTTGGCTCTTGACGCCGTTGCTTTGGGTAGCCGCGATCTTCCTTTTGCTGCTGGCTGCGCGGAGTGTGTTGCAGAAGCGGTCCTCACGTAAATGGTCGGGATAGGGAGACGATCGAATGGGGCCAACCTCGGCCAACTTTGATCCAGAGATGGAGGATAAAGATGGGGAGAATCCGATTCAGACTGCCGAGATTTTCACGGCGGCAGATGCCAGAGATCGCGCCGAAACCAACGCCATCAGTCCCCCCGAATGCTCCCGCCGATCCGCTGAAGAAGCCTACCCAGCCGATGCTCGCACTCTTTGGTTTGACCAGTCGCGGCGCCCGAGACCAAAGCCAAAGAGGCGTTCGCCTGGGAGAGAACGAAGGGAATCGAATGAGAAACAAATTCGCAAGAACACCACTTCACACTTGAGGGACGCTCCGTATGCTCACGATCTCGAAACCGCTGTCAGCCAGCCAGGCGCAGAGCTACCATGCGCGTGAGTTTGCCTCGCAGGAACAGAACTACTGGAGCCGCGATCAGCAAGGTCACAGTGAGTGGCAGGGCAGACTCGCCGAGCATTGGGGATTGCAAGGTGGCGTTGGTTCCGAACACTTTGCACGACTGAGTGAAGGCCAACATCCGCACACCGAAGAGCAACTCGTACGGCATCAAGTTTCGAGAACCTATGAAGGCAAATTTGGCAGAGATGTAACCAGCGCTGAGCATCGCGCCGGGTGGGACGCCACATTCTCTGCGCCGAAATCGGTATCGCTTACCGCTCTCGTGGGCGGCGATGATCGGGTGCGGGAAGCCCATCGGGAGAGCGTCCGCGCGGCACTTCAGGAGCTTGAACGATACACGCAGGCGCGGATCGGCAATGTCCATGCCCCGGAGACGACCGGAAAACTCATCGCCGCCACTTTCGAGCACGACACCGCGCGGCCTGTCGACGGCTATGCTGCGCCCCAGCTTCATACTCACGCCGTGATTTTCAACATGACCGAGCGCGAGAACGGTCTCGAAAATGGGAAACAGATGCGAGCTTTGCAGCCACACGAGATGTTCGTGTCACAGCGCTACGTCACGGCGGTCTACCGATCTGAATTGGCCTTGCGTCTCGGCAAGCTCGGCTACGAACTGGAGCGCGGCAAGCATGGACAGCCGGAAATAAAAGGCTACACGAAGGAATATCTGGAGGCTTCCAGTCCGCGACGTGAACAGATCAAAGACCACCTCCGGGAACAAGGAATCGACGGAGCCGCGGCAGCGCAGATCGCGGCCCACCATACGCGCGACCGCAAGGAACTGCTGTCGCCTGGCGAAGTCTTACAGCGGCACCGCGAGCTTGGCCAACCAATACGGGCATCAGGCGGACCACGTCGTCGCACAGGCGCGCCAACATGGGCAATACCAGATACCGGAGCCAGAGATGCAGGCGCAGCGGGCCCTGACCTGGGCGCGCGATCATGTCTTCGAGAGATCGGCTGTGCAGGACCGCCGCGCGATCCTTGAAACAGCGCTGGTGCGCGGTATGGGAGAAACCACGTATGCCAGAATCCAGCAGGAGTTCGAGCGCCGGATCGAGGCCGGGGAGTTCCGCGAAGTCTCGCACGTTGGTGCTGGCAGACAGTACACAACCGCCGTGATGATACGCATGGAGCGTGAGATCGTTGGCCGGATGCAGCAAGGCAATCGGCGCGACTACAGCGATCCTATGCTGGTCTCGCCGCAAATGCGCATCGCCACGGAAGACCGCCACCCGGAGTTGAATGCGTCGCAGCGCCAAGCGGTAGACGAAATCTTTCTGTCGCGCGAGAAGGTTGTAGGCTTGGATGGCATCGCAGGCGCGGGCAAGACGACGACTCTGTCCGTGATCCGTGAGGGTGCGGAGGCTGAAGGTTACAGAGTGGAAGGCTTCGCGCCCACGTCCCGTGCGGCGCAGAAGCTCGGCGAAGCAGGCTTGGAGACATCCACGCTGCAGAAGCATCTGGTACGTGGACAGCAGCCGGATACCGGGGAGAAGCGGCTCTATGTACTCGACGAATCCTCTCTGGCATCGACCCGGCAGGTGCATGAGTTTCTGGACCGGCTCCATCCGAATGAGCGTGTGTTGCTCGTCGGCGACCGGCGGCAACATGAGGCGGTTGAGGCCGGGAGGCCCTTCGCGCAGCTCCAGGACGCTGGAATGAAAACGGTGAAGCTCGAAGAGATCGTGCGCCAGAAAGACCCAGAACTGAAGGAGGTAGTCGAGCAGCTTGCGCGGGGCGCAGTGCGCGAAGCAATCCATAATCTTGACCGGCAGGGCCGAGTCCGCGAGATCCACGGCCACGACGAGCGCATCGCCGCTATTGCCAAGGAGTACGCAAAATCGCCGGAGAACACGCTGGTGATTTCTCCCGATAATCGCTCTCGCATGGAGATCAACGAGCGCATCCATTCCGAATTGCAGCGGAGTGGCCTCGTCAGCAACGAGGAGCACCCCATCAGGACACTAGTGCCGCGCCAAGACCTCACCGGCGCGGACCGCACCTGGGCCGAGCGCTATGAGGTGGACGATGTGCTGCGCTATTCGCGAGCATCAAAGGAAACCGGCATCGGGAAAGGCGCGTACGCACAGGTGAAGAGTATCGACGCTCCGAACAACCGGCTGACAGTTGAGCTGCAGGATGGCACGCAGCGCACTTACGATCCGCGCAGGCAGCAGGGAGTCTCAGTCTTTCGGGAGGAGATGCGGAGTTTTTCAGTAGGCGACCGCATTCAGCTCACTGCCCCGGCCAACAACCTCGGAGTTGCGAACCGCGAGTTGGGGACCATCGACAGCATCGACGGAGACGGGCGGCTGCGGTTGAAGATCGACGGTGCGCGTATGGTTGAACTCGATCCGCACAAGCATCCGCATCTCGATCATGGGTATGCCATGACCAGCCACTCCAGCCAGGGACAGACTGCCGACCGTGTCTTGATTCACGTGGACACCGAACTGGGTGCCAAGGATCTGCTCAACAGCCGCATGGCCTATGTCGCTGTCTCACGTGGAAGCTATGACGCGCAGATTTATACGAATAATGCGGCGACGCTGGGTCAGGAACTCAGCCGCGACGTGTCCCATTCCCCCGCCATTCAGCAAGAGCCAGTAGCGCACAAGTTAGAACCACAAACCACGCATACGAATCAGATCAGTCAGGGTTTCGGTCTTGGTCTTTGATGCAGCATTCCCGAATGACATACCCCGGATAGCCAGAGCATAGCCGAGGCCCGGCCAGTGTCAAGGCCGCGCTTCGCGCGCCGCGTTCGCGGTCAAAGAGCCTTGACACTGGCCTTTGCGCCTCGGCTTATTATTCAGCTATCCGGGGGATGTCAGCTTTCTAGTTCCACGAACCGGGCTCCGCCCCGAGTCGAATCGCTGTTGATGGCAATCGTCCTCTTACGCATCGAGACAGTGCAAGAATGCTGTCCCGTCGGAGGAGATCTAGCACTTGAGAAAGACGTGTTCAAACAAGCGTTCTCTTACGAGCATGAGAATCATTACCTATAGCGACCTGCATCTTGAATTTGGCTCGGGCTGGATGTTGCCCCCGGCAGTGAACGGAGACGTCATGATCCTGGCAGGTGATATCGTCACGCTCAGGGATTATGAGCCGCTCGACCAGATTCTGCGGAAGTGGAAGAAACCAGTCCTCTATGTGACGGGAAACCACGAATATTACACGCGGCGGCCAATGAACGAAGAGGACAACAGATTCAAGGCGTGGCTCAAAGCCAAACATCCGCATGTGAAACTGCTGCTTGATGAAGAGGTCAGCATCGGGTGTGTCCATTTCTTCGGCGGCACGATGTGGACGGATTTCAACGGCGGCGATATGCACGCCATGGAGACCGCCCGTTCTCAAATGAATGATTACCGCCTCATCTATAACCCCGACGAAACGCCTTTCACCCCAGCAGATTCGATTGCGCTACATAAAAACTTCGCGTCGAAGTTGCTGAACTGGTTCGGCCAGAATCTAAATGGTCCGCGTGTGGTTATCAGCCATAATGCACCGGTCATCAATCCCAATTCCAAATACAAGGGCGGCCCTCTTACGCCGGCGTTCAATTCCCTGGACATGGTGGAGATCATCGAGACTCACCAGCCAGCCCTCTGGGTGTATGGCCACACGCATGAATGCGACGATCAGATGATCGGCCGGACCCGGATCATTTCAAATCAGCTGGGATATCCGGGCAACTTTGGCGGTTTTGAATGCAGGGATTTTGATGAAGTGGGTCTGCCAGTCGAGATAGGCGTTTAGCCCCGAGCGGGAAAAGAAATTACCTTACGAAGGCAAACAACATGCCGTGCATCGTGCTGCTCTTTCTACTTACCGCGCTGCGAGAGCCGCTTTCAGATCATCATGCTCAAATGCCGACGACATGCGGTCGATTTCGTCTTTGGCGAGACCATGCCGCGCGGCTTCGTCGCGCCACTTCAATACGGCCTTGCCGACCTGTTTTGCTATATTGCGCGCTTGGCCAGCGTCCAGATCAAAATATCCCGCCACCTCCAACGCCAGTGCGAGTGAAGCCGTGTTGTCATCCTCGTTGATTGCCGTGCTGAGGATGCGCGGCTTGATGTCGGTCGGCACCGGGTTGAGGTCGTAAGCGGGTGAGAGGCGCCAGCCCGCCTGGCCTTCGTACAGAAAGCCGTGATTACGCAGGTGGTCGTCGGTGTTGGAGATCAGTATGTTGAAAACCAGCCGCCGCCACAGCGCTTCCATGTCGGCTTTCGGCGCAGCGCTGTGCTGGCGCAGGGCGTCAACAATTTCCAGATAGCTTCGGGTTTCCTGGTCTTTTGATCCGAGCATGCTCATTGCGGAGAGGAACGGGATACGCCGTTCACCGTCGCGGTCGAAGCGCCGTAGGAGGAGCACAGGCTTGCCAGCGATGTTTTCGACACGGGATTTGGGAACGGGGATGCCAGATTTCTGTGCCAGGGACAGTGCGACCGCTTCCCAGACCACCGTGTTGATTTCATCGTCCTTGCGCGGGAATTTCACGATGGCGAGATGGCCGCCCTTTTCCCTGACGGAAGCCTTGGGCCTCGCGCCGCCAAGAGAGGAACCGGGTGCGAACAGCATGCGCAATTCCTCCTCGGTGTCTTTCTCTTCCATCACATGTTCGGCCGCGGAGAGTAGTTTCGGGAGCTCGATTAGCGGCGGGATGCGCTTGACGCCCTCCTCCCGCACGAAGGGGCCGCCTTCTTTTTCCGCAAAGCGCAGTGCGCCCTGACGGGCCTCGTCGTCCACCAGCAGCAGGAAGTCGATTTCCTGGAGCGTGCGCGGCGCCCCGCCCTCGCGCTCCGCGCGCCGGCGTTCCATGCGGCGCATGAGCGCGCGTCCCCAACGGTCGGGCGCGGAGTCGCCGATGGCGCCGAACATGGGCGTGTCTGCCGGCGTGTGAAACGGACCAGGACCAACCTGCAGGGCTGGCTCCAGAGAGAATCGCGCGGGATTTTCCAGCCATGTCTTGTCGTATTCGAAGGTGGCGCTTTCCTTGTTCTTGCGCGTACGGGCCCACAGACGTCCCATGAGGTGCGGAACGCCGTCGAGATCCACGTATACGAGAGCCTCTCTGTCCATCACTTGTCTTTCGTGCGTTTCGGGCTGCGCGCTAGGCGAATGCGCTGCGGCAGGTTTTCTTCTTCGAGCTGCAGGCCCACGGGATCGTTCTTCGGCGCGGCGAGATCGCCCAGCCGCTCCGCCATGCCCAGCACAAAAAGGACCGTGGCGTATATCCCGATCGCGACGCCGGGATCGCCCTTTTCAATCTTGACGAGGGTCGTGCGGCTAATCGAGGCGCGTTGCGCCGCGATGGCCGCCGGGATGCGCCGCCGCCGCCGGGCGTCACGGATATCGCGCCCGAGCTTGCGCAGGGCATGCCTTACCGGGAGCGGCATTACGACGGATGATCGACTGGTCCTCATATTTAATGTCCAAAGTAATGGTCACTAACAGGCTGTAAGGTACATTATTATGAACGGTAAGTCAACCTGGAGATACGGGGCGCCCGCTTATCCTTTACCCGCAAATCGCAGCCCGCCGCCGGCCCCGCCTGGCCGGAAGTGCAGCCCGCACACCGCGCAGATGCAGGTCCCATCCGTACCTCCCCCCGGCTTTACCGCTCGCCTCCCGGCAACAAGGGTGCTTGTGCGGTATGTCGTATCGACCGCGACACCGCACATTTTTTGATGGTCACGTTCTGAGTGATCAGCAGTTCCACGCCAGCTACAATTGATACCAGAGAGCTGGTCTGGCGCTGACCGGAGTGCAAATTGCGTTTCTACACAAAAGAGGAATGTGAGGAATGGCTTCGAGGGCGAGAACGCCTGAAGCCGGATGCTGTGCCCGAAACCCAAGTGGAGCGGATCGGTTACCCGACAGAGCCTCACCGTATTTTTGGCGTCGCCCACTGGATCGCAAACTCGTTGACGTACAGGATGCCGACGTTGCTCTGGATCACCGAGTGGAGTATCTGGCCGAGCAACGAGAACTGGCATTTGTACTACAAGATGCGTCACAGCTACGGTGACCTGCGACTGCTTCACGAAGCCCCAGGACACTTGTTTCTGGAGCACGAATCGGAAGACCTGGCATCGTTCTTGCAAATCGCCATGTTAAACGGTTGGGGTGGCTACATTTTGACTCAAGCGGACTACGTGAACGCATTTTTCAGTCACGACGAGTACATCGATTTCTTTGCCAAGCTCGATGACAATCTTTTAGAGGTTCGCAAGGAATTGGGGACCAGCAGATCAGATCGATTCCGAGTCCCGCCCGCCGCTCGACCACAGTGAATAGCAAGTCGGCAATTTCGGTAAGGATTTCCTGGTCGAACTGGAGCCGTGCTCCGTACATTACGAGACCTACGACCGGTAAACCCGCGCGGGCAGAAATTGCGCGTTCTGAGCCCTACAGCCCGTTTGCGACAGTTAGGGTAACCTAAGCCGTCAAGTCGGTTGTCTGAAATCGTTTTCGCAGGGCAGCAACCACTGACCTGTCAGCCGTTGGAGCAAAAATATCTACCGGCGAGACCCCACGCTTAACCGCGATCCACACCGTCACGCAGAGCAACACAATGGTTAACGCAATATTGGGCCAAGCATCGAGTTTCCACTGGCCTCCCCAACTCCAAATCCATCGGTTGCTGAATGGAAACAAGTAGGGAATTGGCCAAATAAAACCGTCCGGCCCTCTCGACCCCACAAGATCTTCTAGCAGATGGAGATGGAAAGCGACGAAGGCTAGGGTTGCCGATATCCACTTGCGCGTCGAGATGATGAATGCGCACACAAACACAACGAGAGCAAAGAGCAAAGTGTGTAATGCGTGGTGATAGTCCGAAAACCAGAGCAAGGGGTGCTGGGAATGACGCGTTAGTATTTCGGCGACTATTCCCAACCCGTCCACATCGGGGACAACCGCTGCGATTGTAACAATGGCGCGATCGCGTCGATTGAGATCGACTGCATTCGCTAGTACCCAGCCTGTTAGGAAGTGGGTGACGGGGCTCATTCGAGTAATCTAACCGCCCATTGAATCATCCACAACGATAAATCGCCTTCACAGTCACTGACTCGGTCAGCAATTCCAGATTAGCGAGATTGCCCCGATCAGAGGTAGTCTTTCCTCACCAACAAGACTGCGCAAGAGGCGCCGCTGTAATCGTTCTGAGAAATGTTGTTCGCTGTTGAACCGAAGCATTCTCTGGGGAGGAGGTACCAGTATGATCGGAGGTTACCGTTTCCTCTTACTAGCAGCCTCGCTGTTGGTCGCAAGCCCAGCTCTGGCATGCGAGCCCGTTGTTCCGTTCATGCAAGTGATGGTGCCAGCGCTCGCCCTGACTGGCTCAATCTTTGTACTTGTTGCTGCCGTGATCGTGAAATCGGTGCTGTTCGCCGTCTTCGAGCGACGTCTTCCCCGTCTTCATGCGGCTTGGCGGATGTTTCTAGGCAACGTGCTGACGAGCTTTGTGGGCCTGCTTGTGGCAGTCATGATTGCAAGTGGCGTCGGGGTTTGGCTTGTCGGAGTGCCACTGGTCTGCATTCTGTGCTGGCTACCATCACGTAGGCTCGTCAGGGTTGCTCCTGTGGCATGGTTGGCGCGAACATCCCCCGCAGGCCTTGCCGGGATGATGACCAGCGCTCTGCTAGCAAGTTGCATACTGTTCATGGTCGGCCAAGGCGCGATCAGGAGTCATCAACTCACGCTTTACTGGATCATCAAGCTCATAGCCATCTTTCTCGCCCTGCTCGCAAGCGTCACGCTTACCACAGTCTGGGAAGAATGGGTCGTCTGGCGGCTCAGTTCGCGCCCCGAGGGCAAAGGGTTTTTCGTATCGGTTCTCCGCACGAATCTGTATGTCCTGGTGCTGGTCATGGTGGTTCCCGCTGCGCTCATCCTCCCTAAGCGGTTAAAGTCACCCGATTTTCTCGCCAAACGTCCCAGCGCCACCGTTGCTCAAAGATCCGCCCCGTCTCACTGAGTAGTGGGTTCCGCAGACCGCAAAGCGCATCGGGGGATCATCATTACAATTGAAACGAGTGGACTGTTGGCTAAGAGATCCCGAGGTCGCTCAATTCGCCGCGCACGACTGCGAGCATGCGCTAACTCACTGCTTTCTCAACCAAGCTTCTTTTCGGCGGAATGAATAGTCTTCGGGCTGCCCACTTAAGAATCCGCCAGCCCACGGCGGCGCCGGCGAGGATCGTGAACAGCCACAGCAGGATCGTGGGCAGATAAAACACGAACGTCGCCATCGAGGCAGCGTATTCACCGAACCCGTCGAGACCCTCGCGGGCAGCGATCTTCAGCTGATACAGCGGACGCCAATTGAGGCCGAAAACTTGGGCATCGGCTTCAGCGCGCAGCGTGATGTTGATGGCTACAGTTTCAACTTGCTTCGACAACGCCTCGAATTCCGCTTGCCTTTCCTCGATCGCTCCGCGGACTTCGTTCAGCTTGTCACTGACTTCGAGCGTGTCCTTCACGGTCGCAGCCTTGCGCAGTATCCCGAGATACTGCTGTTCCTGAGACCGCAGGTTGCGCAGGCGTGCTTCCTGGTCGACATATTGTTTAGTGACGTCTTGGGCATCGATGCTTTCGCTGTCCACGCGCAAGCTGAGCTTTCGGATCTGGGCGCGGAGTTCATCGAACTTTTCTGTCGGCACGCGAATACTGAGCGAGGCGCTGGCCGCGTCCATGCCGCCATTAACGTTAGAGGTAACGAGGAATCCTCCTGCGCCTTGCGCGATCTTAATGATTTTCTCAGCGGTTTCCGCCGGAGTTTTGACGATGATGCCAAGGGACTCCGTCCGCACTAGCCTACGGCCCTCCCACGAGTTTTCCTCTCCGCCGGCACGTCCTCCTGAAAATGTCATGAGAGAGGCGGGCGCGACGACGGCACGGTCCACGGGAACGCCTCCAACAATGCCTTTTTGAAGGTAGGCTTCGGATCTGAGGTGCGGAAGAATTGAGGTTTGTCGCCAGAGCGAGATTGGCTCCCAACCCACACTGCCACTGACGGCGGCAAGACCGGTCGCCTTCTCCGAGGCAATGCCTCGTGCCTGGTCACGAGGTTGAATGAGTCCCAAATAGAGTGCGACTACTCCGGCCGTAATGAGCCAGCCTGTTTTCAGAGCCGTTCTGCTTGTGGCGGAGAACATTCCCCAGCGGATGACCATTAGGCCTCCTATATGAAGGAATAGACACGGGCAGCGAAGCCGTTGTTCCCGTCGGGTTCCTGATAGCCGCGTTGTGAGCGCTAAGGCCTGATACATTCATTCCTGGGGCCCCATTTGAGACACATTGGTGTCAAAATCTAAGAGGAGGCCGTTTTGATTTGGCGATTCCCCGTCTGCTTCGCTGCTTTACTCCTAATGGCTTGGCCGGCTACGGCTATCGAAGTGCCACGCGGCTTGGACGACTGCCCTTCACTTGAAGCGTGTCTACAACTCATTGATCAGGTTGTCCCCGCGCGCGATGATGGCGAGGGCAGCAACGCCACGGTTCTGGCCAATAAGCTTCGTCGTTTCGGTGACTCCGCGAAACACGAGTTATTGAAGCGAGCAACCGGGCACCACCCCGGCTGGCGTAACGTCGCTGGCGCGATCCTTTCCGAGTGGCATTCGTGGACGCCGTCCGATGTGCCGGAACTCCATGAGGCTCTCCGAAAGCAGCCTGGAGGATGGGTGGCGAGACCGCTTGGCGAGATCGCAACTCCCGAAGCCATTCAGGCACTCGTCGAGGACCTTCCGAAGGGGAGTGAAAACCAGACAGACTTTGCTCTTTCCAAACTAGGCGCGAGGGCGGTCCCGTATCTTTTTCCTATTCTTGAAAGCGATAAGAACGCCCCATCGGCGGAGAGGATTATTCAGAAGATGAATACCCTCGCAGTCCCATTTGCTTCCCAGTGGGCGACTCAAGCTGCCGATCCAGGACAACCTGTTCAGGCAAGGCTTGGTGCCCTACGGGGAATCGCTGCCATCGGAGACAACGCGAGACCCTCAGGTGAGGTTCTCCACAATCTTCTTCACGATTCTGATCCAAGGATTCGCAAACAAGTGGACCTCACGCTGAGAGCCGTGCGCGACCCGGTTGTGGTTGAAGAAGTCGTGCGGACGTGTCATCCGAGTGCTGCTCCGTTTGACCCGCTTGCGTTAGAGGCGCTGAAATGCTTGGCCGAGGTCGCATCATACGGCGACGGTGGTCGCGAAGTTGGCGCCACACTGCTGACCTTCTTAGCGTCCGAGAACGGAGCTGAGCGCTCCTATGCCATCACGGCTCTTGGGCAAGTCGGTTTTGAACCCGCTATTCCTCAAATCGAAGACGCAATGAACTCAGCCGACTGGCGCGTTGTTTACGCGGCGATTCGGAGCCTAGGATGGCTCGGCGATGCGTCAGCCGTCCCCGTGATGGAAAAACTAGCGTCTGATTATTGGCTCCCAGAAGTCCGGGCAAAGGCAAAACAAGTGGTCGAGTTGCTCTCTTCAGTGGGACGCGTTAGCCGCCCGTCGCGTTTTTCGCGGCCCTCGGAGAATGGAGATAATTCTTTTGTGATTGATCGTAAGGTTCTTGACGCAGTTCCTGACTGCCCCAGTAAGCACTGGCAATGGAATGACACGTCGTTCGGGTTTCCCCCGAGATCCAATGAGCGCGACACCGAGTTGCAGGTCCAGGATGGCAAATTCGTTGGCACCAACCATGGCGAGTGGGGCGGAGAACTTATGTGGAGGCCGACGAGCGGAGAGCCAACTTCAATTCAAAAAGACAACGTAGTTGGAATTGAGCCAGATGCAGAGGGACCAGTAGTTCTGTTCGGTCTAGCGCATATGGGCATTGCATACGGCTATGCCGTTCATGCCACTAGGTCGAATAGAGAATGGAAGTCCGTCGAGGTCGCACGCCTCCCGGCAGAGGCAGATTCACTCGTCACCATCGGTCCCGACCTATTTGCCGCATGGAGTGACCGCAGAGTAGTAGTCTTCTCGGCCAAACGGAGCATCCTGGGATTGGCCACTTGTGAAGTGCATTAAACTCATAAATCGCGCTTGAGCTCACCAGCAAAAAGGCACGGCGTTTAGCCGTGCCTTGCTATTCATCGTTGGTAGTGGTTGCGGAGTGATCCGTCGTAATGACCTGTTCGCATACAGCAGTTCTTGAAATCTGCGCCCAGACCCGCACGGACACGGATCTTTGCGTCCTAGCTTCTCGAATAGCTCCTTGTCAGAGTGAACCACTCGGAAAGCCGCGCTTAACTCTCGTCTCCGACGGGAATCCCTTGCGACGTTTACTGCTGCGCTCGAAGAAGAATTCGGTGCTCATGGCAGTGTCTCCTTTTGGATGGATTTGCCCGTCACATCCCGAGGGGGAAACCGCTCCCGTAATCCTAGCGCATTGAGACGTGCCAAGTCGATCCCGATCAGGCATGACGCGAAGTCGTTGATCGCGATGTGGCTCGTTGACGGGTCTGCGGCAGAGAATTCTCACTGAGCAGTATCGCCTGGTTGCGACAGTCATCTTCCATTTCTGCTCCAAGGCCATAGAATAACAAGCGAGATGCAATCACTCAGAATCATCCTGACCTGTATCGTGGCCGCTGTGTTGTACGGCATCGTTCACGACCAGTTCACCGCGCATATCTGTGTTGAATACTTCTCCGTTTTTCATCCGCCTGTGTTCTCGACAGGGTCGCCGACGTTATTAGCACTGGGCTGGGGCATCATCGCTACTTGGTGGATGGGAGCATTTCTGGGTGTTCTACTCGCATTCGCAGCAAGAGCAGGTTCGCGCAACAAGATCAGCGCACGGGAACTGGTTCGGCCCATATCGAAGTTGCTTTTGGCTATGGGTTTTCTGGCGGTTGTCGCGGGACTAACGGGTTACGTGCTGGCCAGCAGAGGTGCAATCGCCCCACCCGATTTCATTGGCTCTATGATCCCACCCGCAAGACACGCACGATTCATGGCTGATTGGTGGGCACACAACGCTTCCTATTTCTTCGGCTTCTTTGGAGGCATTTTGCTGTGCATCCTTACAATCCGAAGGCGTAAGGTGGATGAAGGGGAACAATTGAAGAAGACGGGGAAGCGAATCCTCATCGGTGCGTTCGTGCTTTTGATGTTGGCAATATTGGCGTGGGGCTACTCTCGGTTTGGGTGGATGTTCTACCGTTACCACAGCACCGCGTGCCAACAGCGGGGTAAGGCTTACGAAGCGCGGATCGAGAACGTTGAAGCGCGACGCACGCGAGAGGCTACGGATCGGCACTCCGAAAGAAGGTGTAATGCGGTTTTTCAAAGAGAACGGCCTTCCGATCTCTTTGGACGGAGACGAGTACGAAGGGACGATTTACACGGACGGATGTGCCCCTGTTGGTTGCGGCTCAGATGCCGCTCTCCTCGGGCTACGTGTTAAAGCTGATAGCAACGGGGCGGTGGCTGGCGAACCAATCGTAGGTGCGATTTATACAAATTGCCTCTAGGCGAACCACTCAACGAGTGAAAAATCGCATTTACACTTATTGGCTCGGTCGTGAGTTAATAGCCAGTTTCGTCAAAACCTCAGGATTTCTCTTTTTGGTTTTTCCCCCGCCACCGCCGCAGGAGTCTGGGGACGACTACAAACCACTGGACGTAACCAGCTACCACAAAGAGAAACCACGTAGCCGTCATTTCAGGTCGACTGGATGCAGGCAGTGCCAGGCCAAAGAGTCCGAGACCCGCTCCGACCAATACCAACGCGGCGACGACGAGGAAAGAAGCTGGGAACGACACGGCCATCATTTCGAAGGCCAACCCCTCCTCCAGTTTCCAGTCAGAGGAGCCTTGGTATCCCTTGCAAGCATAGACCAGGGCGGTGAGACACATCGCCAGCCATATCGTGCGCCCGAGTACTCCGGCGGTCTTTCTCACCATTGAAGAGCGTAACGGGACCGCGTTCTTGCCAGCAATATCTCGCGATATGCATCGACCATGCATAGCTATCGCAAAATCACCATCGACCTCATTGACACGGGTTAGACGCGTGGCATCGGCATGTCTTGTAGGGATTAATCAGTTGTCCAGAGCGGAATGTGCGGGCTCCAGCAGGTGTGCCGTAAGTGTGCCGTACGCTTCGATCCCATATGCGCTAAATCGCTTCTTTTCAATACCAGAGCCGATTGCTTCCGTGCGGGCTTGATTGTCGGTAAGTTATTGATTCTTAAAACTAGTAAGACGTGGAAGGCCCTGTCGGACTCGCCTACTCTTAATCAGTAGGTTGTAGGTTCGATTCCTACCGCGCTCACCATCTTTTCAAGCACTTGGCAGCTTCGGCTCGATCCCATTCCACCGATTGTGTCCTTTTTGTGTCCTTACTGGACTCGACGGCTGGCCACCTCGGCCACCTCATCGATGTTTTGGTGCTGGTACTTCATGGTTGTGCTGACGGTCGTGTGTCCCATGACGTTCATGACCGCAAACAAGTTTTTGGTTGCGCGGTACATCTCAGTTCCAAAGCCATGACGCGCGCAGTAGAGGACGAGGTCGTTTGGCAACCCGGCCTCCTTCCTGGCTTTCTCGAACTGCTTAGTGACCGTTGTTAGATGGCCTTCCCCGGCGCGCTTGGAGGGAAAGATCCATCCTTCCTTTTGCTCAGAGTATCGTGCCAGAAGTGCCTGGCGAACACGCGGACTGATTGGCACGAATCTCCGTCCCTTGAGCGATTTGCTCTCGTAGACGAAGTATCGTTTGTTGCCCCAGTCCAGATGCTCCCATCGCATTCGGAAAACTTCCTTCTGGTTTCGCATCCCCGAATCACGCATGATCATCAACACATCGCGAAGCGGCTGTTTGCAGAAAGGCAAAAGCTTGGCTTCTATTTCGGCGTCGATGACGCGCTCCCGTGCGTGCTCCTGCATGAGCTTGATCTTCGGAGAAGCCTTGATGACGTTCCATTCCTCGGCTTTTCCGAGCATCCGCCGCAGCGTACGCAAGGCGTTGTTGTGATTTGAAGGACCACCTGGGAAGGTGAGTCGATCAGCATCATCCTTGGTAATCGCATTGACCCTCATGGCCACTACGTCAGTCTCTTCAAGCAAACGCCAGCCGTTCTCGTAATAGTCCTTAGTCTTCTGCTTGAGTGTCGTGTTGCCTTCCACCCATTCAAAAAACCGGATCTTGAAGTCACGCAACAGCGGGCTTCGCTTTCTGAGAACCACATCTCCTTTCTCTTCGGCTTGGGCGAGCAGCAGCGATTCCACTCGCCGAGCCGCCGCCATGTTGGTTTTCTTGGTAGATCCACGGTAGCGCGTACCGTCGACCCAAAAATGGTAATGGTAGATCCCGCCTCGTTTGTGCAGAGCCATTGCTCTAGCCTCCATGTGCCCGCACGGACGGCATTCGCTTGTTGGCTCGGACGTAACGTTCTACGTCAGCGAGATCATACTTGATTCGTCCTCCCAATTTCACGTAGGTAGGACCGATCTCCGCACAACGCCAGTAGCGCAAAGTGCTTTCTGGGACACCCCAAACCTCTGAAAGCTCCTTGGTGCTGACGAGTTGACGGCGAACTACGTTGGTCCGCTTGTTCACCCCGGATCGTTGGTGACTGGAAAGGAAGGACGACCGAGAGAGCGGCGTTGGAGGGCTCGCTGCAGTCCTCTATTGGCTCAATGTTTGTCCCAGGCTGAAGCAAAATAGCATTTCGCATATCGCACCTTTATTCACCGGCTGCCGTAGTTCCGCAAGGCCGGCAATGTTAGGCAATTTGCTTCATTTCTGAAGTTGTGTCCAACAACTTCTCGTCCGCGTGATATTCCTGCCGGGAATATCAGACAGCAGCAAACCGATTCGTCACCTCACGTTTCGTTGAGCAAATCTACTTCGCGGTTGCGGAGTGGACGTTTCAGAAGAACTGAGTCCAACAGTGAAGCAGCCACGACAGCCTCGTTTGTCTTGTCGGGGAAGTTGGACGCAGATCTGCGAGGAAAATGGCTATGCGCCCGCCAATACAACGACATCTTTGGGGCGCCTGATTAGACCCCTCCGAGTATCTGTATCCGAGTCGCACTTGCCAACCAATTGCCTTCACAAAGAATCGCGCCGAGCGGCGCGATCTGCTTGGTCGCGACACCATGCTCGTCTGTTATTCCTCGCAGGAATAACAGAGTGACGAGAAGTTGTTGGACATGGTGATTGAGTGGGGGGTATGTTTGCGCCACAAGCAGCCGATTTGATGTCTTGTGGGAGGGTTCAAACATCACGTTGGTTCCGAGTCTATGCCGTCAGTCGGATCGAGCGCTTCCTTCAGTCGAGGTGCGCGGGTCCAACTGCGGTTGTTCGTTCCTGAATGCCCGAGCAGTGGTGCAACGGAAGAGATTGCAAAGAAGTCTGTACCCGGGGTGGAGTCCACGGGTTCTACGCAGGTATTGAGGGCGTGATCCTGCATTCAAGTTCGTGCCGGAGCAAGAACGGTGCTTCGCACCGGAAGAATTGTGACACTCCACCCCTGATAGGGAACTGCCCAGATACTTTGGTATCTCGGCAGATACCGATGAAAACACACGATCTTGAAATGAGTCGGTATCTGAAGAGATACCGCCCCTGGCAACTAACGGAGGTTCCCGTATGGCTGACATTGACATGATCGAGGTACGAGTTTCCGGGAAGTTGCGAGGCCGCGCGCGGCGCTCTTGCAACCTCAGTACCAAGCTCACGGCAGATGAGGCGAAGGCGGTCCAAGAGGCCGCGGCGCGAGCGGGAAAAACTCCGAGCGAATGGGCGCGCGATCGATTGCTGAGCAGTGTCGTTGTCGGCAGTCACACGCAGATGGAAATGCACATTTTCACTGAACTTGTTGGTATTCAAATGCTTCTGATGAACACGCTGGAACCGCTGCTGCGTGGCGACAAGATCGCCCAGGAACAGCTCACCATCCTCTTTCGCCAAGTCCAGACAACCAAGGCCACAAAGGCGCAGGAACTCCTCGCCAAGCGCAGCCAGAGCAAGGAGAAATAACCATGCCCACCGTCCAGCAGTGGTGCCGTCGCGAGTCGATTATTTGGCCGCCCCGCCATTACTCTTATACGCTCGGCGCAATCTTTCTCTCGCTAGTCGCAACCGGCCTCTTTGTTTACATTTGGTCAAATTCCAGAAGAGCGAAAAATCTGACCTATACCAAAGGCGCACACTTCGCGGATTCTCTCCGGAGATAATGTCCTGCCTTGTGCCATGCGCGAGGCCTCACGCCCTTCGTCAGTCACTTGCCCAAAGAGAGTTTCTCCCGCCGCCTCCACCTGCCGGCGGGCCCTCGCATGTAACTGGGGCGCAATTTTCTCCCGCCAATCAGCTTGCAAAGCAACGAGAGCGGCCCCAAATGTTTCCAGCGTGTCATGGATGTACAGCGTATCCTTGGCTCGTTCGTCGCGATTTCGTTGCCTATGGATCAGAATTTTTTGCGAGATAAAACTTGCCGGGTTCGCTACCAATATGGACTTTTCTCCTTCCAGCGGAAAGCCACTGGCACGTGACAAGATGACAGTCCAAGGCGCACGTAGCAATAGCTCGAGGTGGCGCAGACTTTGCGACACTACACCACCGAGTTGGGTCGTCCCTTTGCTCTTGCCGCCGCGTTCATGGGCGCTGCCCACCAGAGGTGTAAGAAACTCAGCATAAAATTCGCCCCGTTCCGCGGTCAGATGATAGTGGGTCGAAAGCGGCTTGTGTTCGCCCAAAAACTGCGCTTGAAACCCGTTTGCCTGCAAGCGCTGATAGATGTCCTGGCCTTCCACCTTCAACTCGATCGGTAGCGCGACATCGGCGTCGAGCGTCGTAAGAGGAGCATAGTCCAAGGTCTGCGCGGCGGGATGAAGGCGATGCAGTCGGTGCGCCCAGCCACCGATAATCACCACTTGGTCGAGCCAGGGAGTAAGCGACTCGATCAGTCGAGCGAAGGCTTGGAGGTCGGCTCCTGTCGAAGTCATGCGTCCTTCCCATCCAATAGTTGAGAGAGAGCTTTCTGGGCAATGATTTTGGCCTGGTCTTTGCCGCGTGCCGGATGGTGGGAGACATCGAGCCATACCTGAAGAATGTCGGCGACGGGAACGCCGTGGCGTTCGACGGCCGCGCGAAAGATGGCTTCCCCGTTTTCTGGAATTCTCACGAAGGCGTCTGCCTGATGCTGGGCATCTTCTATGGAGAGGCCAAGTTGCGCGAGCACTTCCCGATCCAACCGTTCCAGGTAGAGATGAGGCAGCGATCCATGTACGAACTTGAAACCCAGGGCCTCGGCAGCGGCAAACAATCCCAGACAGATCCGATTTGGAGCCATGGATAAAGGTCCCTGCGTCGCTCGCTTGTTCGGCGACGGTTTTCTGGCAGGTCTCGAAACGTACGCGTGTACAGCAACCGCGAGTTGATTGTTTGATCCGCGAATCACCCAACGCACCGGAATCTCGCGGACACGCTGCTGATTCGCCGCCAGCCAGCGTTCGAACAATGCTTCGCGGCGGACCACCCGCAAGAATTCATTATCTTCGAGAAATCCTTCGCTCGAAAGCTGGCGGACGAAGCGGAACGCGCTCATCACCGACACCTGGGCTGCCTCGGCCAGTTGCGAAGCGTTTTCATATTGCTTCCGTGGGGCCGAGAGCATGGAGTCGGGGACGTCTTTGGCAAGCAATACTTTCAGCATCCACTGGTTCAAGTCAGAAAATAAATAGGCAGGAGAGGACGGTTTCTCCGGCGCGCGCGCGCGGCGCGAAGGCGAACCTGCGGAGTTGAGCCTTTCCATACCGGGCCCGCGAAACATACGAAAGCCACTGGCGTCGATAAGTCCGACAGCCATGTTCGGGGCATTCCGTTCGACGAAAGCCTGCACGTGTTCGGCCAGTGATTTTGAGACATGATCAACTGCAAGGACGGCGACGGGAATGGCAAGGCCCGGTATTCGCTGTGCCGCTGCCTGGGCTTCGAGGATGGCTTGCGACAGGAGAGGTACCGCCCGGTCTCTTCTAGCTTCCGAGGACGCCTTGATCTGGACAATGTATTTCTGGTTTCCCTGCTGGGCCACGAGGTCGTTGCCTTCATCGAGGTCTTTTGCCTGGCGGTGCACCCTCCATCCGGCCCTCTGGAAGAGCTTGGCCAGTAGGTCCTCGTAGGCCTGGCCACGGCTGGCAGCGACGATGGCATTGGAAAGGAGCATGAGTTATTATACCACGGCCAAGATAATTAACATGGCCGTGATTACTACCATGGCCATGATAAGGCAAACGGGGAGCAGCGGTTTTTAGTCACTCACCGTAAGGTTTTTACTTGCAGTGGAATACGCGGTATTTTCTGCGGTCTTTCTGCGATGAATTGGGTGCGGATCCAACCAATTAGGAGGAGAAACGTCAGGCGGGATTTCCTCCGTACAGGCTTCATCGGCCTGCCGGCTGTGAACCTGCTTGGTCCGTTGGCAAAGGGCCAGGCGATGACGCAGAGGCGAAATCGTCGACGGGGTCAATAAGCAGAAGTCACATGTGGCTCTGGACCGGCTCAAAGACCACGAAGCGCTGAGCCTCGGTGGCAAAGTACCCTGAGCTGCGGCAGCGGGCGGACAGAAGAAAAGCGCCGTGCGGGAAAGACTGGACGTTTACGGTAACGGGTGATCTCCCATTTCTTCGCTGGCGAGTGTAAGGAGCGCGGGAGGTCAGTCAAGGCTCTCCGCTTCGCTCCGACAGCTACACGGCGCAAAGAATGCGGCCTTGACTAATCTCCCTCTCCGCTCCTGTGTTGCTTCCAGCTATCGAAAAATGTGAGAAACAAATGGGACCCGAGGAAATGATCTGAGGGGAAGACAGCATCCTTTGCGCCTTCGGTGCGCGCACAGCCGGGGTGCATAGTGCGTCCGGTGAGTGTCCGTGCGAGATGCGGAACCCGCTCTGGCCATCGCTGGGCGATGTACTCCCCGACCGCGATGGGCAATACAGTAATCGTTTACCCAACTTTCCCCGCAACCTAAAATTCACATCTTCCATCGATTTCAGGTTGCTCCGGGGAGGTAGTGGGGAATCCTTTTTCACCCCGAAAGTCGGTCGATTCCCACCCCTTGAACGATAGTTCGGGTTCTGTCCCTAGACTGTGGACGCGCCCCTGCGGGATTTGCCGATAGTGGCTGTTTTGGGGGACTTCGGCGGCTTTACTTCCTGGGCTAATGCGGTGGAACGTCTAAGCACGAGGCTGGTCGTCAGTTCATATTCGTGACGTTCATGCGAGGGCGGTTGGCCTTCGACCTCATTCAATAGAGCCTCGAAAGCAATTTTGGCCAATTCTTTTTGCGACATTTGAACTGTCGTCAGGGGCGGAATTGTAAATTCCGCCATGCGGATGTCGTCGAACCCGACCACCGATAGATCGTCGGTATCCTAATATTCTGGTCGTATGCCTGGCGCATGACCCCGATGGCGGTCATGTCATTGGAGCACAGCACGGCTGTGGGGCGCGGGTTCAAGCGGCAAAGCTCGATCAAGGCGTGCATCCCGCCGTCCAAGCGGTGATCTCCCACTGCGATCAGATCAGGCACAAGCCCGATTTCAATCATCGATGCCTTGAATGCTTCTCGCCGTGCCAGAGCGGACTTCAAGTGCGGCGGTCCCGCGACAAACGCGATGCGCGTGTGCCGGAGTGCAGCTAGATGCTGGACAGCCTGACGAATTCCGCTCTGATAGTTGATCCCGATATTGGCTATTCCCTTGACGTGGGGTGCTACGTCGACGAACACGAGAGGAACGCTACGGAAACGAAGGTGTTCGATCAACGTTTCTTCCATGCCAAACGTAAGAATCGCAACTTCGTCCACGCGGCGTTCGATCATGCGCCGGACGGATAACTCCATCCTTTTGGGGTCATTGACCGTGGAAGTGAGTAAGATCTCGTAGTTGTTCTCGACCGCAAGATTCTCGAAGGTTTGCACGATCTCCGGGAAAAAAGGATTGGTGAATTCAGACACGATCAGACCAAAAATACGGCTCCGTCCGGAAACGAGAGCCCGAGCCTGGGTGTTGGGGTAATATCCAAGTTCGCTCACGACCTTCCACACCCGCTTGGCGAGTTGTGGGTCCACGGTTGGCACACGATTAATTGCCCGGGATACGGTGGCGGTGGAAACCTTAGCTCTGCGGGCGATTTCGCGGATGTCCATCGGGCTAGGGTAAGAAGGGAATCAGTCCCAGCGGGAGTCATCTTACCATAGTTGCTCGCGAACTCCTTATTTTACAGCGCTCACAGTAAACGCTTGCTAGCTTCGGGGACCGATAATTGAAGCACCCTGCCAATGGTCCCGAATCAACGGCCGGTATTAAGTTCTAGCCAAGTGGTTTGCTTTTGGAGTGGAACCACAAAGGCCCCACGTTCAGACTGTAAAGGCGATCCTGGGTGATAGTCACCAGCGCCGTCGATCTTAGCGGGCTGCTCGATTCGCAAAAGGCCCCTCGGCGTGGTCTCCGTGGCTCCGACCAGTCCCACTCGTACGACCCGCGTCGCGGCATTCACCACGACGCTGTCAAATGCACCCGCATCGAGCGTCAACCAAAGTCCCAGGGTAGAAATGTAAACCCGTGCCCGGTAAGAGTCGCGCGGAGTGACCGTGACCACATTGCCTTGTGTCATAACGTTTCCACCGAATGCGATCCATCCGAATTCGGGGTGATTCACGACATAAGTAGCTGTGTTCCATGCATGTCCAAAGAGGTTGGGACCGTAGTCGCCGCTGAGGGGATCGTGTTTGAGCATGTCGGGGAACCCGTGGAACGCCGCGGAGGCAAAACCATCCTGATCGATGCCAGTGAGTGCGCCCATCGTTCCACCGTAGCCAACCCGCAACAGATAGAAGTCGTCGGGATGGTCACGATATTCGGATAGCACCGGAATGGCGTTCAGTCCCGAACCATAGTGGTGGAGTTGCCGCTCCAGTCGCCGGTCTTTGGCGGCAAAAATGAAATCCCAGTATCGGCGTGCGCTGCCGTTATAGCCCCAATGCGGAATGGCGGGATCGTAGCCAAGAATCGCGTCCAGCGTGACCTCGGCCTTGTCGTGATAGCCAAAATACTTGGTCCAGCCATAGACCTCCTCCTGACCTGTGGAATCCCATGGCATTTCGCTTCCGAATGGATAGGCCTGCGCTCTCCATCGGTCGGCACGTTCGCGCATCTTTTTTTCGAGAGTGTCGGCTTGCGTGTTCATGCCTTCGCGCTTGAGGTCGGTCAGGATCTCGATAAAGATGGATCCTTCCATCTGACCGAACACTGACAGATCCTGGGCATAGTTCGTCATGGCCATCGACGTTTCGTAGGCATGATTCAGATACCAATCCCACGGATGGTTCGTGACCAACCCTTGATGATTGCGAGCCAATCGGTAGAGCACCCAATACGCAGCCGCCACATGCGGGTAGTCATAGGAACGATCGACAGCCTCGGAGGCTTGCTTATTCCAACTGGTCCAGGATTTCCAGTCAAAGCTGCTGTTGTAATAGTTCGGCGGCATCTGGTCGGGCTGGTAGTAGAAGAGGCTTTTGCGAACGCCGTAGGGATGAGGGCCATCTTTCGATTGCAGTCCTCCCCACAAAACGCCGTCGACAAACTGCTGCAGTTTGACGAGTTCTTTCTGGTCTGGCTGGACCAGTTCTTTCATGATGGCCGCGAGCCAGGAACCGGCGCCGCCTTCGTCGCTCAGACCTGCGATCCACACGCGACTGTCTTGCAGCACCTGCTGATTCGTTTCACGGTCATAAGTGATCGCGGAAGGAGCGCGGTGAAAGGGATCGCTCGGGTCGGCGAACCACTGGCGAGTGGTGAGAAAGTGTCCCATGTCAGCAACCGCCTGTGCGGCCGGCTTGATCACGAAGTAGTTGATTGTTTGCACTGTCCCATCGCCGAAAGTGATGGTCAGACGCGACCGGCCCCACGCCTTGCCTTGCAGAGAGTAGGCCTTCCAGCCCTTGCGATCGGACGAATCTTCACGGATGTCGATTGCCGATGCTGGATCAACTTTCATCGACGACACAGGCTGATCGTACTTAAGGAATAAGCGTCCCTCAATGTCCTGGGGCAGGACATAACCCGGGACTCCAACCGCGACCGGCCGGTGATTTTCCGCCAGGGTTTTCTCGATGTGCCGAATCGAATCGGAAACCAGGAACTTGAGCCCGTATGTCTTCGATTCGCCGGGCGCGAGCGTGAGGCTGGTTGGAGGGTTCCACGGTTGCGCGTTCTTCCATTCGTTCTCCCCGTATGCCCGACTGTGAACCATCCACTCGTAGAATCCCTCGAAGGTGATACCTCGCGGCGTGGGATCGGTGAACACCGGCGGTGCGTCCTTGCGCCCTGGCCTGTCCAGAATGGGGTTGTAAGCTTCAAACGGTGTCTTGCCGTAGGGAACGACCAAGAGTGCCGGACCGTGCCCGTTCAGCCGCGTGACTTGTAAGTAGCCAGCGTCCTCGCCAATGTAGGGATCGTAAAACGAGCAGATCGCGTGAGCCTGGTCGAGCGAACGCTCGTTGAGCACGTTGTTAAAGATCATCGGGATGCCGAGCGCGCCGATCTGCACTGCTTTTTTGGACGCGTTGGTTAACGTGAAACGCAAGACAAGTTTGCCCTCATCGACGGCCCAGGTTCTTGTGATCTGCAACGGAAAATCGGCAGGCAGGGTGGGCGTCAGGTCGGCGGAGGCCAGCACATTTGCCGACGCCGGCAACGCGCGCACTGGCGTGCGTGCGGCCGCCGTCGAATAGTTCTTCCAGTCGCCAGAGTCTCCCACGCGCACGCGCAAAGTGATGTCGCCCACATGAAAATATCCGTTCTGTGAGCGCGCAATGAGCAGGTCTCCCGGAGTGAAGTCGAAGCCGTCAGCTCCCTTTGGTTGGAGAGCCGCGACCGTCTGCGAGGAACGGACGAGGCTTAAGGTGAAGTCGGGAGTGTCGTAGGTTACCGTACCCTGAGCCAGCATCGGCCCTGGAGTCGGAGGCTTCTTTTCGAGAGCGCCTTGTGCGCCGGCGATACTTGCTCCGCCGCATACCATTGAGAGAAACAGCGAGAAGAAGATTCCGCGGCCAACTCGAGAGAATTGCATGATGTTCGTTCCTCGTTTCGTCACAGCCTATGAATTCGAGCGTTTTGCTGCCGAGCGTCCTAGGGAGATCTGGGAAACGGCGGAAAAATCCTCGTCCCCGTGCCCTTCCGCAATCGCCTGCTGAAAAACCGAGAGCGCGGCCGCTGCAGTCTGCAGGGGGATCCCTTTGTCTGCCGCGTTCCGCACCGCATAGGACAAATCCTTTGCCATCCAGCGCAGAGCGAAGTTGGGAGTGAAATCGTTGCTTGCCGCCCGGTCCGCGACTCTCTTGACGATGCCGCTTCCAGGAGCCCCGCCGGTGAGAACGGAGACGGCGGTTGCGCGATCCAATCCACCGGCAGCGATCATGGCCAGTGCTTCGGCAAACGATGCGGCTTGCACTCCGCACATGAAGTTGTTGATCAGCTTCATCACCGCGCCGCTACCCACTGGGCCCAGGTGTAGAACGTCGCGGCCAAGCACAGAAAACACTGGACGCGCCGCATCCAGGGATTCTTTCGCGCCGCCAACCAGGAAGACTAATTCTCCCGAAGCGGCATGAGGCTTGGTGCCGGTGACCGGTGCATCCAGAAATTGGCAGCCAAGTTCGGTCGCTTTCGATGCCAGCTCGTGAATCCAGTTCTCGCTTAGCGTGCTGCACTCGATCAGAATCGATCCGGAGGACGCTCCCTGGAGCGCCCCGTTGTCTCCCAGCCAAATATCCCGCGAAGCTGCATCGTCGCCGACCATGCTCAGGATGATCTTTGAGCCCGATGTGGCCTCGCGCGGCGACGAGGCGATAAGTGCTCCAGCATCGGCGAAGGGAGCGCATTTTTCGCGATTGCGGTTGTAGACCGTCAGCGGGAAGTTCGCCGAGAGCAGGCGGTTCGCCATCCCCGATCCCATAGTGCCCAATCCCAGGATTGCAACGTTTATTCTTGACATGGTTTTACTCATCCCAACGGAATCACTTTGACTAACTCCGGCTCCGACTGCGCTGCCCGCACCGGGTTGCGCAACGGGCGACCAAAGCCTTCGGCCGCGACTTGCATGACATCTCCATCTTGTAGACGAATGTGATCGCTAAAACTGAGGCAGTCGGTTCCGAAGAAATGGATATGAACCTGGCGAGGCCGACGATGCCCCTCGAACTTGAAATGATGGTGCTCAATATTTTCGAGGCTGTGGCACATTTCGTATTCCCCGGTGCGGAAGGCCTTGGTCCAGAGCGCGTCCGTCGCGGAGAAGTCGATCGGCGAGAAGATCGGGTGAGGATACTCCGATATCCTTGAGAGCCAGACCTAGATAGGGGATCCCTTCCGGCACGGAAGCTTCGGCACTCTTGGTGAGCAGGCGCATTTCGCCTTTCGACGAAACGAATGCGAGCAATCCCTCACGAGTCCTTAGATCTTCGTGCACCATCCACGAAGTCCCCCCAACGATAAATTCCGAGACCAGCGTATAGCCATCAAGTGAGGCAGCTGTGGTTGGCTTCCCTCCCGGATTCCGCGCTGGCGAGGCGATGTTCTGCGCAGATGAATCTGTGCCACGGGTCAGAATCTCAAGACCAGCCGCGGTCACTGCGATTCCCTTCAGCCCTCGCTGCTTAACCTCGCTGCATAACTGCGGTTCATGCTGATCTCGGTTCAGCGGCGGCGGCGCCTGCCCAGAGTCGCGATTGCAGCACTGACCAGGATGGCGACGCGCCACCGCAAATTAGTTTCCTCCATTTTCCGACTGTGCCGTCGACGATGAGTGTGGATTATACCTAAGATGGTAAACGTTTACTCCGCTTGTTCGTTTTCGCTACAATCACCCGGTTCCTTGAGCTGGCGATGCAACATTCTCTGAACGACGGGAGTGTGGGTTATGAGTTCACGGTGGAATCGTCGGGATGTCTTGAAGGGGTTCCTGGCCACTTCCGGAGCGATGTTTGTGCGCAAGGCCGCCGCGGCAGCGGCACCGCATCGGGAAGCAGAAGTTGAGATTGAGATCACTCCAGTAAGTCCGCATACTTTCCGGTTGAGCATCATTCCCGTGAACGACGGATCGCTTGCTAACGTCCCAACGGACGGATCCCTCGTTAAGCAGTCCTGGGGCAGTCCGATTGCTAAACTTCGGGCGGCGCCCACACGCACAGTTTCTGCAGGCAATCTCCGGCTGAAGATTTCATTTCATCCTGTGAGCATTGAGGTGACGAACCCTAAGGGCGACCTCATCCAGCAGTTGGCCTGGGACGAGAGGGCGGGTGCTCTTTCCTTCCTTAACGGGAGTGCGCCACTATTCGGTCTTGGCGAGGGCGGCCCACAATTTGACCGACGCGGATCGACGGATTCGATGGTCAGTGGCCAAGGCGGCTACCAACTGGAGACCCACGGCGGTCGGGTCCCCATTCCCTGGATCATCGGGACTTCCGGATGGGCGATATTTTTTCATCAGCCCTATGGCAGTTTTGACTTCACCGGGCAGAGAGGGAAGTTTCAATCTTCCAGCCCTAGCGCAGACCTCGATCTCTTCTTTGTCGGCTCGGCAGATCCAGCCACAATCATGGCGGAGTATTCCCGCCTGACGGGCCTCGCGGAGAAGCCTCCGCTTTGGAGCTTCGGCTATCAACAATCCCATCGCACGCTCGCGAGCCGTGAGGAAGTTCTCGCCGAAGCGAAAACCTTCCGCGAAAAGAAGTTGCCTTGCGACACGCTGATCTATCTGGGCACGGGCTTTTGCCCGTCTGGCTGGAATACCGAGAACGGTTCGTTCGTGTGGAATGATCGAGTGTTCCCCGATCCGAAAGCGATGCTCGATGAGTTGCACCGCGAACATTTTCGCGCTGTAGTGCATGTCGTGATTCTGTCAGACAAACTTCACGGAACCGTTCACGATCCCTGCGACGTGTCGCGCTTTGATGAAGAATTTGCAAGTTGCCACTGGGACGCGCACCGCAAAGACTTCGCCATGGGCGTCGACGGATGGTGGCCCGACGAAGGCGATCCACTCGACACTCCGTCGCGGCTAGTTCGTAACCGCATGTACTGGGAGGGACCGCAGATCGACCGGCCGAATGAGCGACCCTTCGCGTTGCATCGTAACGGTTACGCCGGCATGCAGAGATATGCATCTTTCTTATGGTCTGGAGATGTGTACTCCAGGTGGGAGACGCTGAAGGCACATATTCCGATTGCCCTGAACACCGCGCTTAGCGGCATTCCGTATTGGGGTACCGACATTGGTGGCTTCGTCCCCACGCCGGAATTCACCGCCGAGTTGTACCTGCGTTGGTTTCAGTTTGGCGCGTTCTGCCCACTCTTTCGCTGCCACGGGCGTACATGGAAATTGCGTCTCCCGTGGGGATGGAACACAGGCGACCCTGGTCCCGTGGAAATCCGCAGTTACAACGGCGCTGCGATTCCCGATGGGAGCCAGTTGCACGATGCTCGCGTGGAGCCGATCTGCCGCAAGTATCTTGAGCTACGTTACCGGATGTTGCCTTATCTCTACAGTGCTGTGCACGAACTCGCCACCACCGGCATGCCGATCATGCGTGCGCTATGGCTGCGTTTTCCTGACGACCCGAAAGCCGTTGCGTGTGGCGATCAGTATTTGTGGGGCAAGAGTGTTCTGGTTGCTCCGGTGGTCGAGAAGGGAGCGAGCACGCGCCGAGTCTATCTTCCCCGCGGCGGCTGGTATGACTTTTGGGCGCACGAACGGGTTGAAGGAGGACGCGAAGTCAGCCGTCCCGTCGACCTAGAGACCATGCCGCTCTACGTGCGCGAAGGATCGATCGTACCGATTGGTCCGGTCAAGCAATATACCGGAGAGAAAATCGATGAGCCGCTTTCTGTTTCGATCTATCCCGGCGCCGACGCGTCATTCCTGCTCTATGAGGATGACGGCGCATCGTTCAACTATCGCAAAGGGGAATGGACCGGAATCCAGATGGAGTGGAATGATGCCCGGAAGATTCTTAGCCTGCGACTAGCGCCGGGCTCACGATTGCTGCCGTCTGCTACCCGAGCTTTTATAATCAAAATGGACGGAATCTCGCGGAACGTCGCTTTCGACGGAAATCCGATTCAGGTTTCGCTCTAAGCAACTGGGATGAGTTGCAGCGTCCTCATGCCTTTCCATCGCCACAGCCCCGATCGGTGGCAGCTTGCGCTATCATCCAGAGTCGGTCAAAGACTCACCTGCTTCCCAAGATTTAACTCTTTAAGGACGGATGAATGAAGACACGCGTGCCCAGAAGCCGCCGCCGGAGGACCACTTGCATTCGTGCAATCGGGCGACATGATCGCGCTTGATGTTCCGAAACGCAGGCTAAATCTGGAGGTTGACGATAACGTCCTCGCCGGGCGGCGAGCCAAATGGACGCTTCCGCCGCTGCCAGATCGCGGTTGGCTCAGGCTCTATGTCGAGCACGTCCAGCAAGCGGACAAGGGTGCCGATCTCGACTTCCTGGTCGGCGGCAGCGGTTCGCACGTGGCGCGCGATTCACACTGAGCCAGATTTATTTGTTTGCCTGTCGGTTGATCCAAGCGGTAACTTCCGTATCCAGGACATCGAGCGGCAGCGCGCCGTTCCCCAGTACTTCATCATGGAAGGCGCGCAGATCGAACTTGCTGCCAAGCTTCTGTCTGGCCCGTTCTCGCAGCTTTAGAATCTCAAGCTGCCCAAGCTTGTACGCGAGGGCCTGCCCCGGCCACGCAATGTAGCGGTCAACTTCGCTCTGGATATTGGGCTCGTCCATCGCCGTGTAGCGGTGGAAATACGCGACCATCTGATCGCGCGACCAATGCTTCTCGTGCACGCCCGTGTCGATCACCAGCCGGATCGCCCTCCACATTTCATTTTCGAGGCGGCCGTAGTCGCTGTACGGATCCTGATAGTGACCGACTTCTTTTCCGAGACGTTCCGCATAGAGCGCCCAGCCCTCCACGAACGCGGTATATCCAGCATGGCGTCGAAAATTCGGCAGGTTCTCCATCTCCTGGGCCAGCGAGAGTTGCAGGTGATGACCCGGAATGCCCTCGTGGTCGGCGATGGCCTCGATGTTCAGCACCAGCCGGTGCTCGGGATCGTACTCGTTCACGTTGATGTGGCCGGGCCGTGAGCCATCTGCCGCGCCGTCGCTGTAATCGGCGGGCACGGCATTCTTCGACCGCGACGCTTCCATCGGAATTACGGTGAGCTTGCTCTTGGGCAGGCGGCCGAAGAGTTTGGGTAGCTCGGGTTCCATGTCGCGCGCATAGTTTGTGTATAGATCAAGTACCTGTTTGCCGGAGGTCGCGTAAAAACTCCGTTCACTTTTGATGTGATCGTTGAGACTGGCCAGATCCTTGAATCCCAACTTGTGCGCGACCGTGAGCATCTCGGCTTCTATTTCATCGATCTGCTTCAAACCGAGCGTATGGATCCCCTCCGGCGTTTTGTCAGTCGTGGTGATGCGGCGGATCGCGTAACGATAACGCTCCTCTCCGTCGGGCAAGGCCCAGACTCCCGGATCCGTGCGACCATGCGGCGCATATTCGTTGCGAACGAAAGCGATGAATCGTTGATAGGCGGGCACGACCTGGTCCGCGATCGCGGTTAGAACTGCATCATGCAAACGTTTCTGATCGGCTCCGGGAATGCCAGCAGGGAAGTCCTTCACCGGCTTGGCAAACGGACTGCTCTCTCCCGTCTTGTTTGCAATATCGTTCGCTTCGGCGGCAACTTTCTCCAACAGAAAGCGCGGAGGCATCAAACTCTCGCTAAGGCCCTTCCGCATATTTGCCATGACTTGATCGAACGCATGCGGGATCTGATGCAAGCGTGCCACGTAGTTGTCGTAGTCGGCGACGGTATTGAAAGGCGTCAGCGTGAGCAGGCCCGGCAGTTCCAGATGCAGGCCGCCCATCTGATTGACCGGCATCTCCCAATGCTTGAACTTTGCCCCTTCAATGTCCTGGCGAAGTTCGCGAATCATCAATTCGCGGCTTAGAGCGTCTTGTCGGGAAAACCCCGCGGGATCAATCGCCTCAAAACGCGCCAGGAACTTGCGCTTCTGTTCGAGATCGGATTGGTAAAACTCGGGCGACTCGTCGCTCAGACGATCGTTGTAGCGATTGTCACCCAGCGTGGTCGCAAATTCGGGACTCGTCCGCAAAACGTATTGCCACTCTGCGTCGAACAGAGACAGAAGTTGCTGGCGTCGCGCCTCGGCCGAGGCAGGTGTGGATGCGGCGCCCTGCGCCGATGAATGGACGGGAAATAAAAATGCGGCAACGCAGAATACAACAAAGCCGCCGGGCACCAGCCGAGCGCAGAGAGTCACGGATTGTCCTTCCTGGAAAAAGTTCCCACAGCCGCTGTAGACGTAGCCATACGTCTGACGAAACGGCGTCGAAGGAAAAGTAATTCTAAGTAGTCTTGTTGTCGACCTTCCAATAGACCGCGTAACGCTCGTGGATCACTTTGTTGAGCGGTACCAACGTCTGCGCCTGTGATTGTTCCACTGTGTTGAACGTAAGGGGCTCCTTTGGGTCAGGCTCAATCCACGCGGTAGGCTTGTTCGCGTCGGCGACGATGTCGGGCACCTTCTTCTGGTCACCCGGTTTCGGCTCGTAGTCACCGTACGTCATGTCTTTCGTGACGGCGTCGAAGCGCCCGGCCAGCACCAACGGCCCGTACATCGCGGCCTGAAGCGTTGGGTCGTCCGGCATGCTGTCGATGTGAAGGCCCATGGGCAAACTGAGTTCGATCTTGTCGCCGGTTTTCCAGACACGGTTGAGCGTGAGATAGCTGCTAGGACTGGAGAACGCGGGCACGGCTGAGCCGTTGATCTTTACGCTGCCGCCTTGTGCCCAGTAAGGAATACGAAGGTTGACGGAGAGTTGGGTCGGGCTCTTAACCGTGACTGCAAGCGTGGTACCTTGCTCCTCAGGAAACCGCGTCTGCTGCTTCAGCTGTAGACCTTTCTCAGGCCATTCCAGTTGCGAGTCGATGAAGAGATTTACGTAGAGCGAATCATCGTCGTGGAAATAAATGGTGTCGGTCAGCTTGGCGTACTCTTCCGATCCGGTTCCCGTGCAGCACCAGAACGCGTCAAAGGGCTTGCCGAAAGTCTTCCAGTAGCCCGTCGCCAAAGGAAGGTAGTACATCATGGTGCCGTCTTCGGGGTTGATTGTTCCGAGGCGATGGTTGAGCAGCGTCCGCTCGTAGTAGTCCATAAGACGCGCATCGGGCGACCAGCCGAACAAGTGCCGCGTCAGCTTCATCATGTTGTAGGCGCAGCAGCACTCCGTAGTGTTGGTGCTGAGTTCGGTGGAAAGTTTACCGGGATCGGTATTCCACGATTCACCGTTGCTGGTGCCGCCGGTGCAGTAGGAACGCTCGCTGACGACTTCGTCCCAGAAGTATTCGGCGATGTCACGATAGCGTCGGTCGCCGGTGAGCTCGTAATAACGCGCCGCGGCAATCACCTGGGGAATATGCGTGTTGACGTGGAGACCCTTTAACTCGTCCCGGTGCGATGCCAGCGGATCGAAGAATGCCTTTTTGTCGAAGCGCTGCGCAACTTCCAGGTAGTATTCTTTGCCCGTGACCGCATACAAATTGGAAAGAACCTCGCCCATTCCGCCATATTCCGTGCCCAGTACGCGCTGCATGTGTTCGTAACTCAGTGGGCCGGTATAGCCCGCGGTCCATCCTGCCATCTTCTCGACGATATCCAGCGCCTGTTCGTTGCCGCAATAGACATACATGTCGAGCAGGCTGGCCATGATCTTGTGGATGGTGTAGAAGGGAGCCCACACTCTTTGACGTTCCCGCAGGCGGTCGAAGAGTTCAATCGGGAAGGCGCTCAGGTAGCCACTCTTCAGTGCGCTCTGGCACTTGCCCAGTTCAGCGACCACCCTGTTGCCGTTCTTCTTGAGGTCTTCGTCGCCTGCGCTGGCATACATGAGTGCGACGGCAGAGAGATAATGACCACCCGCGTAGTGGCCGCGAAGTTCGCAGTCCGGCTTTTCCCATCCTCCGAGCGGCTCCGCCGACGAGGGAATACCAGCGGTGATTCGGAATGTGTGCAAGAGCCGGTCGGGCGGCAGGGAATGCAGATATTGCCGGTCAGCTTCCATCGCGATTTTGCACGGGCCCTCGCCGAGCCGCACCTGCTTCATCGGGAACGGGCGTACCTTCCATGCGACCTTCTCGCGACTCACCGGCTTGCCATCTTTCAGCGTCGTATTCACCACGGGATCTTGAAGAGGCGCCGCTATCAAAGATTTTGGAAGCAGAGTGGAACCGGCGACGGCTGCAACAGATGACATGAAGTGCCTGCGAGAAAATTCAGAAAATTGCGCCATGATTGTTTCCTTCCTTCTTGTAGGACCAATGCTTGACGATGGATATTGTATACATTACGCTGGCCTCAGGTGCACAACCAAATTTCGCCTTCGAACCGAAGAGTCGTGCCCAGCCCCGGCTGTGGACAGCGAAGCGCAGGATATACTTCGCGGGAGCGGCGACGAAGGCTTCATTTCTCCATGGCTAGATTCAGCATTGCATCACTGTCGCGGGATTGCATCGCCCTCTTTGTTTGGGGAGCCCTCGCGGCATTATCGGTCGCACAGGCGCCGCGGAAAGCTCCGGCTGTCGATGCCTCGTCTTCGGCCCAACACGGCATCAGCTTGAAAGAAAGGGGACGCTGCCAGGAGGCGCTACCGCTCCTGAAAAAATCGTTGCCGCATCTGGCCGACAAATCGCTCAAATATCGTGTGCTAATGGGGACGGCTCAATGCGGTATGAGTCTTGATCAGACGGAGACGGCGGTCGAGGCGCTGCTCATGCTGAATCGCGAGTTTCCTCACGATGCCGATGTGCTGTACAGCATCACGCATTTCTACTCAGAACTGGCCTCGCGCGCGGCGCAGGAGTTAGCGGCGACGGCGCCGACCTCGCATCAGGCAGAGCAATTGGAGGCGGAGGCCTTTGAATCGCAGCAAAATTGGGACCGGGCCGTCGCCCAGTACAAAAAGATCCTCGATCAGGATCCGAAAGTGGAGGGCATTCACTATCGCATCGGTCGCATCTTTCTTTCGAAATCCCCGGCGGACGCAGAAGGCGCCAAGGCAGAGTTCAACGAAGAACTGAAGCTCGATCCCGAGAATGCGTCAGCGGAATTCATGCTGGGAGAGATCGCGCGTCAGTCTGGGCAATGGGACGAGGCGATTGGACATTTTTCGCGAGCCTCGAAATTCGACGAAGGTTTCCAGGAGGCGTACCTCGCAATGGGCATGTCGCTCAACTCGGCCGGGAAGTTTTCCGACGCGATCACGCCGCTGCGCAGCTATGTGAAGATGCAGCCCGGAGATCCAGCCGGACATTATCAACTCGCCACTGCCTACGCCCGCACCGGCCAAAAGTCTGAAGCCGACCGGGAGATGGCGTTACAGCGGGAAGCCGCGGCCAGGAATCCGCAAGGCGCGCAGGCGCCCCAGTGAAAAAACGGGAGCCCAGAGAATGTTGAACGGCCCAGGCGATGGCTGGAATCCTGTTTCCCGCCGACGCTTTCTGCAAACGCTCAGCTACACTAGCATGGCCGGCCTGCTGAGTGGTTCCGAGGTGTTCCGCGCCACAGCTTCTCCGCTCGTTGAGCAATCGTCGCAAGGGTTCGAAGAGATTCTCACCTCCGCTAGCGGAATCTCCTGGGTTCATGTGAACGGCCGCTCGCCGATGGCGCATTTGCCAGAGACCGTCGGTGCCGGCTGCGCCTTCGTCGACTATGACAATGACGGTTGGATGGACATCTATCTGGTGAACAGCGGGGCGTGCGATTTCTATCAGCCGGCGCAGCCCCTGGGAAATGCGCTCTACCACAACAATCGGGACGGCACCTTCAGTGATGTTACGCAGAAAGCCGGCGTCCCCGGCAATGCCTACGGCATGGGCGTCGCGGTCGGCGACTACGATGCTGACGGTTTCCCCGACCTCTACGTCACGCAGTATCCGCACAGCATTCTCTACCACAACAATGGCGACGGCACTTTCACCGACGTCACCGCGAAGGCCGGCGTTGTCGCACCCGGCTGGGCGACCAGCGCCGTCTGGTTCGACTATGACAATGACGGCCGCCTCGATTTATTCGTCTGCCGCTTCGTCGACTACAGCAAGGCCAAATTGAAATTCTGCGGCGATCGCTTGAGCGGGGAGCGTTTCTATTGCATCCCCAGCATCTATGACCCCATGCCATGCTGGCTCTTTCACAACAACGGTGATGGAACATTTTCGGATGTCAGCAAAGAGTCTGGAATTTCTCAGTCTCTGGCCAAGGCATGGGGAGTCGTCGCCGCCGACGTAAACAACGACGGCTGGATGGACCTGTACGTCACCAACGACACCGTTTCAAACTTCCTCTTCACCAACCGCGGCAAAGGCCGGTTTGAAGAAACAGGATTGCTGGCAGGGCTTGGAGTGAACGCATTCGGCAAACCTCGTTCTGGCATGGGTGTCGATGCGGCGGACTACGATCAGGATGGTCGCATCGATCTGTTCGAGGCCAACGTGGATCACGAGATGTATTCGCTCTATCACAACGATGGGAACGAAGCGTTCAGCGACGTCTCCAATCCGACCGGAGTAGGTGCGGCCACGCGCCTGATGAGCGGCTGGGGCCTCAAGTTCTTCGACTATGACAACGATGGCGATCTCGATCTGATCCTATGCAACGGCCATCCCGATGACTCGGTCGATAAAAGAGTCGAGGGAGTAAAGTTTCTGGAGCCAATGCTCCTCTTTCACAATACGGGAAAAGGTTTTGAAAATGTCAGCCAACGGAGCGGCGCCATTTTCTCTAGACAGCTTTCAGGCCGCGGCCTCGCGTTAGGCGATTTCGATAACGACGGTTCGGTGGATGTGCTCATCACTCAAAACAACGCCGCGCCCGTGCTCCTGCGCAATAACCTTGGCCGGCAGAATCATTGGCTGGGTGTGCGGTTGGTGGGCACGAAAGCCAATATCGATGCAGTCGGAGCGAAGGTCACATATCAAAGCGGAGATCTGAAGCGCCATCAGTTCAAGGTCGGTGGCGGCAGCTATCTGTCTTCCCACGATCCGCGCATGGTTCTAGGATTGGGAAAGCGGACGAAAATCGACTGGCTGGAAATACAATGGCCGCAGCCGAGTGGCAGGACCGAACGTTTTGCAGAATTGCCGGTCGATCGCTACATCACGATTGTCGAGGGCCAGGGGAAATGGAAGTAACGACCCTTGCTGGCGGGAAGCGGCGTGCGGTCCATGCTCCACGGAGCGTCACTATTTTCGCGACGGCGGTCCTGAGCCTGTGTCAATTTGCTGCGATCGACGCACAGGCCGCCTTAGGTCAGCAGGCTCCGGGCACTCAGAGTCAGCCGACTCTTCCGCGTGAGCGCGACTCCGGCCCTGCCTCCGAGAGGGAAGCCGACACCGAACTTCAAACCGGTACTACCCTTACCCTCAAAGGTTCTTTCCGCGAGGCCATTCCGCATCTGCTGGCGGCGCGCGGGCGAGCGGCCAACGAGTACGCGGCGAATTTCAACCTCGCGCTCTGCTATGTGGCGACGAGCCAGTTCAGCCCGGCCATTGGTGTTCTAAAACAACTGCGCGGTAGAGGCCACGACGGCGTCGACGTTGAGAATCTGCTCGCTCAGGCATACATCGGAAACGGCCAAGGGCAGGAGGCATTGGAGGCGCTGCAGAAAGCCGCGCGTCTTTCGTCGCAAAACGAGAAGCTCTATGTGTTCGTTGCCGACGCCTGCATGGACCATAAAGACTACACTCTGGGGCTCAAAGTCACAGACATCGGACTCGGCAACCTGCCGCGATCCGCGCGCCTCCACTACGAGAGGGCGATGTTTCTAACGGAACTCGATCAGTTTGACGAGGCCAAGCCTGATTTTGCGCTGGTGGGCACGCTTGCGCCAGGAAGCGAGATCGCGTACCTGGCCGCCGCGCAGAGCGAGTTATTCGAGGGAAATATTTCGGGCGCGATCCGGTCGGCGCGCGCAGGGGTAACGCAGGGTCATGAAAATCCTGCGCTTTTAGCGGTACTCGGAGAAACGCTGATTCGCTCAGGTATTGCGCCGGGCCAGCCTGAATTCACAGAAGCACAAACTGCGCTGCAGAAAGCCGTCACCCTGCGGCCCAACGATCCGACGTCGCGGATTGCTCTGGGCAGCCTTTATCTCACCGATGGCCGGCTGGACGAGGCGATTGCGCATTTCGAAATCGCGCGGCCCCTCGATCCCGACAATCCCTCAGTCTACGCCAGACTCGCAAGCGCGTATCAGCGGCACGGAGACCAGAAAAAGGCGCAGGAAGCGCGCGAAACTCTCGAAAAGCTAAATCGAGAACAGGCCGACCGCATCCGCTCCGCTCCTGGCGATCGCAAGTTGGGTTATGCCAGCCGAGCCGCAACCGAAGAAAAAATAGTCCTGCCCCATCCGTAGCGAACGCATCATCGCCAATCGCATCAATGGGGAATCATAGATGTCTCGCTCATGTTATTTCGCAGGTACGCGCGGGAATGGCCGGTCTACAATGCCTTCGCCTTCCTTTACGGCAATGACACGGTCGCTCGCAATTCCCGCCAGCTTCGTCACACTCCCGCTCGGCCACCGGATTTCGATCGCATCGATTTTCGAATGCGTTCCCAATCCAAAATGGATACGTGGATCCTGCGCTGATTGATAACTCATGCCGCCTTTGCGCTGGTCGTAGAGGATAAGGTCCCCGGCCGACACCTTAACGCGGGCGCCAACGCCATCTCGATTCGACTTTGTGCCGATCAGCAAGATCTCCAGCCAGTGGTTGGCATTCCCTCCGTCATTCCGCAGCAGTTGTGGCGCTTGGCCATTGTTGTTCACGACGATGTCGAGATCGCCATCGTTGTCGAAGTCGCCGATGGCCGCCCCGCGACTCACCCGAGGTAGCAGAAAATCAGGACCCAAGCGGTCACTCACATTCTCAAAAATTCCGTGGCCATTGTTGCGGAACATCAGCTTGGGTTCGGCATATCGCCTATCGGCGTGGTAGCGCTCGATGTTATCGAGAACGTGTCCGTTGGCTATGAATAGGTCGCGCGCGCCGTCGTTGTCGTAATCCATGAAGCGCGCGCCAAACCCACTCATGTGGTAGGTAGAGTAGCCAATCTTCGAGCGCAGGGTCGCGTCGTCGAATGTGTGGTCACCCAGATTCTCATACAGCCGCGCGAGTTGCATATCGAGATGAGCCACCACCAGGTCCATCCGGCCGCTACCGGCGGTGTCCGCGGCATCAGTTCCCATGCCCGCTTCGAATTGACCGTCGGAGCTAACGGCGACCCCAGCCGCGTATCCCATTTCGCGAAAAGTTCCGTCGCGGTTGTTGTGAAACAGAAAATTCGGCATGTGGTCATTGGCGATAAAAATATCCTGCCACCCGTCATCGTCGTAGTCGAACGTGACAACGCCGAGTCCGTTACCTCCCTTCAATCCCACGCCGGAAGCCTTGCTGACGTCGGTGAAAGTGCCGTCGCCGTTGTTGTGATATAGCGTCGGCGGTTGACCACGGAAATCGTCCGGATGGCAGTAGCTGCGCATCCCCGGACCAGTATCTCCGCAGTAGAAGTTGTGATCTGGCGACCAGTCGACGTAGTTCGCGATGACCAGATCAAGCCGTCCATCGTTGTCGTAGTCGAACCAAGCCGCACTTGATGCCCATCGTCCTGAATTCTCTACGCCCGCGCGCGCGGTCACGTCGGTGAAAGTTCCGTCTCCATTATTGCGGTAAAGAATGCATCGACCGTACCCCAGCACAAACAAGTCAGGGAATCCGTCGTTGTCGTAGTCGCCCACAGCCACGCCCATGCCGAACAGACCTTCAGCGCCAACGCCCGCTTTGCCCGTGACGTCAGTGAAAGTGCCATCTCCGTTATTCCGGTAAAGCGCGCTTCGCAGCGGACGACTTGGGCTGTACACGCGAGTCGCCGCTCCGTTCACCAGGTAGAGGTCGAGCAGCCCATTCTGGTCATAATCAATCCAGCCACAGCCGGAACCCATGGTCTCAATCAAGAACTTTTCGGAGGAGGCTGCGTTGTCATGTCGAAAAGCGATTCCCGCTGCGTCGGCTACATCGGTGAAAGTCACCCTTGCTGGTTCCGACGCGGACCAAGCGAGCGGCTTCACAGTCAGGCCCAAACCGACAGAGCCCATGCCCTTCAGTAGGTCCCGTCTCGAAATGTGAAACAGTGCCTTCACGGTAAACGATTCCTGAGACAAATCACGCCCCGTTGTAGGGTACCGTAACCGAACCAACCAGAGCAGCGTAGGGAAACGGCCGGGCGCTCGTGCGCCTTATGGATCATGCTGTTCTAGAACAAACGAGGTCTCCAAAGCGCCGAGATTGGCCGGGTCGGGCGTTGCCCCGAGAATGTGGTTGACAAACGGATCGAATAAAGTATACAAAATCCGACCATGGGTAAACGTTTCCTTGCGCCGCGACGTCCATTCGGTCACGAGTCGCCGAAACGGCCGAACTCTGGACGATCCCGCGACGCTCTTGCGTCACCTTTGCACCCTTAAACCTAGCTCTTTGGCTAGATTGCGATGGAGGACTTTTATGGTTTCCAAGTCGTTAAGTCGGGTATCCAGTCGAGCGCAAGCCGCTCTTTTGATGGTCATGGCGCTATGCCTCGCTCCCTCACTCTGGGCCCAACACGGTTCCGAAGGAACCGTAGCCGTGACTGTTCTCGATCCAAGCGGAAGCGTTGTGCAAGGTGCGCAGCTTGAACTTCTCGACGTTGTCACCAACGACCTCCGCAAAGGCGAGACTCAAGATAAGGGTACGTACACCTTCGTGAACCTTTCCCTCGGAAAGTACAAACTCACGGTCTCGAAGACAGGCTTCCAAAAAGAGCTGTTCACCGACGTAATCGTGCAGGCAGCCCAGACCACCGACATTTCCGCCACGCTGAAAGTCGGCGTGACCAGTGAGACCGTAGAGGTGAAAGGCGGCGTAGCACCACTAGTGGAAACCACCACCAATGCGATCGGAGCAACGATCGATCTAAAGGCGATTGAGGACCTGCCCTTGCAGAACCGTGATCTGACGGCGCTCTCCCAATTGGTCCCGGGATACAACGGAACTTGGGATGGTCTACCCTCCATTGCCCAGGGAAATAACATAGACGGGGTCATCGGCAGCCCGAGCCGAATGAAGTTCGGGGGGAATTCGCAGGCCATCGTCTCGCCCCGGATCGAAGCTATTGAAGAGATGACGGTGCAAACTGAACAGCTCAACCTGGACCAAGGGTATGGCCAGGCCAATATGCAGCTCAATTTCGTCAGGCGCCGCGGCAGCAATGCATTTCATGGACGCTTTTACGACGATTTCCAAAATGACGGCCTCAATGCCAATAGCTGGCTGAACGATACCATCACCTCGTTGAACCCATCGAATCCGGCTCGCAAGAATCTTTTTCACAAGAATGACTTTGGAGTCAGCGTTGGTGGCCCGATCATCAGGGATAAATTATTCATTTTCGGTAGCTACGCGGAATTAAAAGTTCCCGGAGCATACAGCACCTCGAATAACTTATTCACCCAGGCTGCACAGTCAGGAATCTTCACCTACAACAACCAAACCGTAAATCTGTTCACAGTGGCGCAGAACTATAACACCGCCAATCCCGGTGCGAACCTTCCCACGGCGGTGCTGGATTGCTCTGGAAACACAAACACCACGCCCGCCAATTGCCCGGGTGGCTCAGCGGGTGTATTGGCGGCCGCCCAGGCGTCGTCGTCTTCCGGACAACTGACTCCCAGCGGAACCGGTGATCCCAATCTCAGCCAGATTAATTGGCAAGTGAATAACCCTCAAGTCAGTTACTTTCCGGCCATCCGCGCCGACTACAACGCCTCGGAAAAAATGCGTGTGAACTTGGCATGGAACATGACCAAAGATAGCTTTCCAGGGGCGAATCCTCCGGACTTTCCGGGCTCCGCTTGGGCTAAGACCGGAGCCGGTAACAAAGACACGAGCTATACCTTGGGGCTGGGATTTACGTGGACACTATCGTCGACACTGGTCAACGAGTTCCGCGGCGGCTTCCTCTATAACGTGAGTCGTGGCGCCTATAACGCACCGGGTCTCAGCCTTGCGAATCCGCAGTTAGGCTGGAACTATCCCAGTGCCCCTTATCCGCAAGGCGCCCAAATGTCAGGGACGATCTTCTATTCCGGTATCAACACGGAATACCCGGTATTTAGCGCGTCCGACACTATGACGTGGCAGCGCGGCGCACACACGATGAACTATGGCTTCTCGTGGTGGCGCGAACAGAACCACTATTACAATCCTGCGGCAGGATATCCTGTCGCTAACTTCGGTTTGGCCAACGGAGACCCGGCCTTGACTGCCATAAGTACCGCACTCGCGAGCGCAAGTCCCGGCCAGCAAGCGGAAGCCGAACAACTGTATGCTATCCTGGTCGGGCGGATTTCCGGTGTACAGGGAGGTGGAGGAGGGTACCCCTTTGTCACGTCAGCGAACGGCTATCAGCACATTGTAGGCAGATATAATCTCGACGAATTGATCTCGGCCGAGGGTCTGTTCTTCCAGGATTCCTATCGCATCCGGCCAAATTTGACGCTCAACTACGGGCTACGTGTGGATTTCACCGCAGCCGACAAAGATCTTTCCAAGCTGTACCACTCGGCCAGTCCAGCCGCAATTTTCGGCCCTTCTGGAGTCAATAATCTCTTCAATCCCGGTGTTCTAACGTCAGATCCCGATGGTCTGAATCCGACTCTCGCGCAAAACCCCAACCCTTACAATGCATGGAACGGGGCGCTGCAACCCGCAGTTGGCTTTGCCTGGAACCCCAAAGGCGATAGCTTTATGGGTAAGTTAATAGGCAGCAGTCAGACGGTGATTCGCGGAGGCTTCTCGCTGAGAAAGATTACCGAGCCTCAGCAGTATGTTTGGAACCAGGCTTCAGATTACGGATCCTTCTACTACCAGTCGTTCTTTCTCAATGCGAACGGGAGTGGGGGACAGGGCAGTTTCCAACCGGGAGCTTTGTCGATCAGCGACTTCAATCCCGCTACCGCCGTCAGCAGCCCAACGCAGGGTTTTACAGGTTACACCTACGGACTTTCGCCACAGACTTTCTTGGCCAGCGAAGCGGCTTCGGATTTCACATTCCTGGGTGGTCCAGGGCTGAATGGCTTAAACCCCAAGATTCAGCAACCCTACACCGAGTCGTGGAACCTTGGGATTCAGCGCCAACTCGGGGAAAGCCGTGCGTTGGAGGTACGCTACGTCGGCAGTCTCTCCCAGCGTCAGTGGCTGAACATAAACCCGGATGAGATCAACATCTTTGGCACTACGGCACAATTACCGAACAACTTCCTCACTCAATTCAAGAACGCGCAGAATAATCTGGCAATCAATCAGGCCAATGGAATTAACTCGTTCGCGAACAATGGCGCGGGACAACCGACGCCAATATTTGACGCCGCATTTGCCGGAGAGGCGCCCGGAGGTCCGGGCGTGCCCTTAGCCGACTACGGAGCTGGGAATTTTATCTTCGACCTGCAGACGGGACAGGCTGGGGCGATGGCCAGCACCCTGGCCGGTATCGGTGGACCGGTGCCCTATTTGTGCAATCTCGTCGGCAGTGCGTTTCTCCCCTGTGCTAACAACGTTGCGGTGGGCACTTACAACGCAGCCGGCGCAGGATATCCCATTAACTATTTCCAGGCCAATCCCTATGCGCAAGGCATCGGCTCAAGCTACACGGTGGCTGAAGGATACTCGAACTACAATGCCCTGCAGGTTGATCTCCGCCAACGAGCTTGGCACGGTCTGCAGTTCGACGCCAACTACACGTGGAGTCACACCCTCGGCGTCGCTACCCAGAATAACTGGCAAGGGCAGGGCGCGGTCTTCAGCCTGCGAAACATGCGCTTGAGCTACGGACCCACTCTGTTCGACCTTCGTCATGTAGTGCATATCAACGGCACTTACGACCTACCCTTCGGCAGGGGCAAGCAGTTTGCCGGTAACGCCAGCGGAGTCGTTAATAGTCTGATTGGCGGGTGGACTCTGGGAACAATATTCACGTTCCAGACCGGAGCGCCGTTCCTGCTGTTGGGGGGACGAACACCTTCAACGACTATGGCGACGGCGGTGTCACCTTGAACGGGGTCACAGTGTCACAACTGCAAAAGTCTATCGGCAAGTACCCGATTCCCGGAACGACCAACGTTGCCCTCATTAATCCCAGGTACCTGTCGTCTTCCGGTGGTCCTAATCAGTCGTACATTAGCGCGAACACCACCCCGGGCACATTCGGGCAGCGTGTGTGGCTGCACGGGCCGCACGCAACCTACGACGACATCTCGATCGCTAAACACTTCCCAATTACAGAGACGCTGCATTTCACCTTGCAGGGAGAGTTTCTGAATGCTTTTAATCATCCGACTTTTGGGGCGGCCGCGACGAACGGTGGCGCGAATTACGGCTATAACGCCCTTCAAAGCTCTGGGTTTGGACTCAGCGGGAACACCCTGAACCCTTACGCGAGTTCCACGAACAATGGCGCGCGTGCCATCGAGTTGCGAGCGAATTTCGAGTTCTGAGAATCGCTCGACTGTTGATTGAGACTATTGATTGAGATTGAGATGCATTCGCCGGATGCGACGACAAAGGTCGTACCGGCGGATGCATTTTTAGTTCCCCCGTCTTCCCGGAATCTAACATGATGAGATCGACTCCCTGTCATCGTTCCATCGCGATCCCTTTGCTGCTTATGGCATCGCTGTTTTTTGTGCCGCTCGGGGCCATGGCTCAAGGCACTCGGGAAGACTACCAGCGCGCCGAGCAGTTCCTCCCCGGCAATGTGCGCCATCGGGTCTACGTCGCAGACGTGACGCCGCACTGGATCGAGAAGACCAACCGCTTCTGGTATCGCAAAACTGGAATGAAGGAGGCTGAGTTCATTCTGGTGGATGCGGAACAGAACACCAGCGGCCCCGCTTTCGATCACGACCGCCTCGCCGCGGCGCTTTCGCACGCGTCCAAACAAGAATTTTCTGCCTCGACCCTGCCATTCTCTGAAATCGAGTTCATTGAGGGCGGAAAGGCCCTGCGCTTCTCCGTCGAGAGCGCCGAATGGACTTGTTCTCTGGCCAGCTACGAATGCCGGAAAGAGCCTGCGCATCCCGACACGCCCAACGAAGTGTTGTCGCCGAACAAGCGCTGGGCCGCCTACGTCAAGGACTACAACCTTTACCTCAGGGATGTGTCGACCGGCACGGTGCTGCAGTTGACCCATGATGGCGCGGCAGGGTGGGACTACGCGACTCCGCTGCCTTCGTTGCGCGTGATGGTCGATCAGGGGACCGAAAACGTGAAACAGACTGCGGCCGTCTTCTGGTCTCCCGATTCGTCGAAACTGATTACTTATCGTATCGATTCCAGAAATGCCGGGCGCTTCACCAGCCTGCAATTTGTCCCGCCAGACCAGCTTAGGCCGCGGGCATTTACCTATGTTTATCCGTTGCCGGGAGAGGTGCTCGCGAAGGCCGAGACCATCATCTTCGACATTCAGTCAGGCAAGCGCATCCATGTGCCGTCCGCGGAAATCGAACTTCCTTTTCAGGACGGTCCTGGCTTTGACTGGTTTCCAGACAGCAAGAGCTTTTACTACGACTACGACGAGCGCGGCTATAAGGCTAAAGAGTTGAGAGTGGTCGATGCTTCGACCGGAGAGCAAAAGGTTCTGGTGCGCGAGCAGTCGGATTCGTATCTGGATCCCGGCGAAACCTTCGATCGCTTCGTCGAGGCCACGGGAGAAATCCTCTGGTCATCGGAACGCGATGGGTGGAATCATCTTTATCTATACGACCGAAAAACGGGACAACTGGAACACCAGATTACGCAAGGCCCCTGGGTGGTGCGGGGCATTGAGCACATCGACGAAAAGAGTCGGCGCGTCTACTTCCTGGCGAGCGGGCGCGAGAAGAACGAAGACCCTTATCAGGCGCATTTGTATAGCATTGGGTTCGATGGAAAGGGATTGCAGCTACTTTCGCCGGAGAATGCCGACCACTCCGTCAATATTTCCCCGGATGGGACATTTTTTGTGGACAGCTATTCTCGTCCAGACTTGCCCGGAGAGTCTGTATTACGACGCACCAAGGACGGGTCGGAAGTCCGCGTTCTGGAGAACACAGACGCCAGCGAACTGCTCAAGATGGGATGGAAATTTGCTGAGCCGTTTGCCGGGAAAGCCGCTGACGGTACGACCGATATTTATGGATTGATCTGGCGTCCGTCGAAGTTCGACTCCGCGCAGAAGTATCCGATCGTTGAGTTCGCCTACACCGGCCCGCAAGGGTTCTTCGTCCCTAAGAGTTTTGGCAGCACGTTATGGCTTCAGTCAATGGCCGAACTCGGCTTCGTTGTGGTCATGGTAGATGGCCCCGGTACCGCAGGACGTTCGCGGGCCTTTCACCAGTTTTCCTATCGGAACTTAGGTGGGTCATTTGAAGACCACGTGACCCTTATCAAGCAGATGGCGGCGCGGTATCCATATATGGATGTAATGCGAGTCGGAATCTTCGGCACGTCAGCGGGAGGCTATGGCGCCGCTCACGCCCTGCTAGCCTTCCCCGAGTTCTACAAAGTCGGCGTTTCTACTTCCGGCGATCACGATGCTCGCCTTGATAAGGCGTGGTGGAACGAGGCCTACCAGGGCTATCCAGTACAGGACGACTATGCCGCGCAGTCGAATGTCACCATGGCGGGGCGGTTGCAGGGACACTTGCTGCTGGAGCATGGAGACATTGATGACAACGTCCATCCAGTAGAGACGATTCGTTTCGTGGATGCGCTGATGAAGGCGAATAAGAACTTCGATATGCTGTTCGTTCCCAACATGTATCACGGAGAGAGCGGCGACCACGCTCTGTACCTGGTCCGGCGCCGCTGGGACTATTTCGTTCAGTACCTCCTCGGAGTTACGCCGCCGGCAAACTTCGAGATCAAGGAGGACCGGGAGTCTCTGGGCAGGCGCCGCCGCCGCTGAACCGAGATCAGCATGAACCGCAGTTATGCAGCGAGGTTAAGCAGCGAGGGCTGAAGCAACGAGGAACACCATGCGCCGACGTGACTTCTTGCAGGGAATCGCAGTGACCGCGGCTGGTCTTGAGATTCTGACCCGTGGCACAGATTCATCTGCGCAGAACATCGCCTCGCCAGCGCGGAATCCGGGAGGGAAGCCAACCACAGCTGCCTCACTTGATGGCTATACGCTGGTCTCGGAATTTATCGTTGGGGGGACTTCGTGGATGGTGCACGAAGATCTAAGGACTCGTGAGGGATTGCTCGCATTCGTTTCGTCGAAAGGCGAAATGCGCCTGCTCACCAAGAGTGCCGAAGCTTCCGTGCCGGAAGGGATCCCCTATCTAGGTCTGGCTCTCAAGGATATCGGAGTATCCTCACCCGATCTTCTCGCCGATCGACTTCTCCGCGACGGTGACCCAGATCCAGAAATGGTGAGGTCGGCCGCGCCACCGATGGCGTCCGCAGAAAAGAATCATCGCTATCATGCCCACACGCGTGGGAGTTGGACTGCAGGTGAAGTGACAGGTATCACCGGCGACTCCGCAACCTACTGTGTTCCAGCGCAGCAAACGGTTCCACTGCTGGTGCGCTGGATGCTTGTGCTGGAGGATTCGGACGAAGATCGCTTGTTCTTGCAAAGGGTGTGCCGCGCGAGTGGGCGGGCTCGGGGACGGAAATCGGGATTGAGCATGCTCCTACGCGATGGGGGCGGGTCAGCTTCAGTTTGAAAACAAACTTGAACGCCAAGTCCATCGTTGGCAGGGTGGAATTGACGGGAGCCGGAGCGCCGGGGAAGTACATTTCAAACTGCGTCTTCCTCTACAATCGCAGATCCAGAGCGTGGCCGTGAATGGCCAGCCTGCGACTCTGGCTGGAATTCACAAAGACACCGTCATCATCGCGACAAGAAACGAGAAAAAGTTCGTAGTAGTCGGTCGCCTGAACTGAGATTGTTGGTGTGATCGTTTGCTGCAAGAGGTGTCTCAAACTATGAATAGGCTTGTTTTGATTTTCTTAGCTCTCGGCTATGTTTCATCCGCTGCTGCGGCTGATTCCACCGTGGCCGCGACTCCTCCAATGGGATGGAACAGTTGGAATCACTTTGCCTGCAAAGTGACGGCCGACGACGTTCGATCCGCCGCCGATGCCATCGCCGCTAACGGGATGAAAGATGCTGGCTACGTCTATGTGAACATCGACGATTGCTGGGAAGGCGCTCGCGATGAGAAGGGGCGAATCCAGCCCAATCAAAAATTCGGCGACATGAAGGCTCTGGTGGATTACGTTCACAGCAAGGGCCTGAAAATCGGCATCTATTCTTCTCCCGGACCCAAAACTTGTGCGGGATACGAAGGCAGCTACGGGCATGAAGATCAGGATGCGCAGCAATATGCCGACTGGGGATTTGACTACCTGAAGTATGACTGGTGCAGCGCTGAAAAAGTTTATCCGCGGAGCCAGATGGTCGATGTGTATAAGAAGATGCACGACGCACTGGCGCGGACCGGCCGGCCCATTGTCTTCAGCCTGTGCCAGTATGGCTACGGTAGGGTGTGGAGATGGGGAGCGTCGGTGGGCGGAAATTTGTGGCGCACGACCGAGGACATCGACGACCACTATGACCGCATGTCGGTGATCGGATTCGACCAGGATGGTCTCGAACCTTTCGCCGGCCCAGGGCATTGGAACGATCCAGACATGCTCGAAGTCGGGAACGGCGGCATGAATCATGATGAATACATCACCCACATGAGTCTGTGGGCACTCCTCGCGGCTCCGCTGCTCGCGGGCAACGATCTGTCGAAGATGACTCCAGAAACTCTCAGCATCCTCACCAACAAGGAAGTCGTCGCCGTTGATCAGGACACAAAAGGAGTGCAAGGCCGTCGGGTTGCCCAGGAAGGTCCGCTCGAAGTCTGGGCCAAGCCCCTGGCGGACGGCAGCGTCGCGGTTGGTCTCTTTAATCGCGGGGAGTCTGTTAACCCTATAACCATGAGCTTTAAGGACATCGGCAAAGGCGCTGCCTCGAAGGTCCGGGACCTGTGGCAGGGCAAAGACCTTGGCTCTTTCACGGGCACCTATACGGAAGAGGTTCCGCGTCACGGCGCGATCCTGATAAAAGTCCGATGACCATGATTCATCCAGTATCCCGAAGGCAGTTCGTCGCCGGCACAGCTGCAATGGCGGCGTCCGCGCTGGTTCCGCAGAGATTGTTTGGATCGCCAACCGGAGCCACTCAGCGCGTCGTAATCAATACCGCTGCTGAAATTGGGTTGGTGCGTCCAGAATTCCATGGCCATTTCATCGAGCATCTGGGCTCGTGTGTTTATGGCGGGCTATGGGTGGGCAAGAATTCGCACATTCCGAACATCGACGGATATCGAAAGCAAGCGGTCGAATACCTCAAAGACCTGGGAGTTCCGGTCCTGCGCTGGCCGGGCGGCTGCTCGACTATCACTGGCGTGATGGCATTGGCCCCGGTGCAAAGCGGCCCAAGCGCGTGAACATTCATTGGGGCAACTACATCGAGGACGGCAGTTTCGGGACGCATGAATTCATTGGGTTATGCCGACTCTTGAATGCTGAGCCCTACCTCGCAGGCAACGTTGGCAGCAGCACCCCGCGCGAACTGCGAGACTGGATTGAATACTGCAACTATCCCTCGGGCAGCACACTCTCGGATAAGCGTGCAGTGAACGGTTCTCCCGAGCCCTTCCGGGTTCGCTACTGGTGTGTTGGCAATGAAAGTTGGGGTTGCGGTGGCAACATGCGGCCCGAGGAATACGCGCGTCTCTACCGCGACTTCGCGGTGTACTGTCGAGACTTCGGAGGCACCGAACTCTTCCTCGTCGCCAGCGGCCCCTCCGGCAACGATAGCCACTGGTCGCGCGGTCTCATGGATGGCCTCGGTTGGGAGCGGCCCCAGGGAGTCTCCATGCACTATTACTCGGGCGGCGCCGACCATTCCGCCAGCTTCACCGTCGACCACATGAATGAGCAGTTAGCCTCTTACGCCAAGGTCGAGGAGTCCGTCATCCATCAACGTGCCGTGCTCGACAGCTATGAGAATGGCAAGAAAATTGGCCTGATTCTCCACGAGTGGGGTGTCTGGGATAATATTCCGGACGAAGACGAGAAGCGTTATGGAAAGCTCTGGCAGCAAAGCACCATGCGCAGCGCCGTGGCCGCTGGCCTGGGGATGAACATCTTCAATCGTCAGGCCGACAAACTCCACATGTGCAACATCGCGCAAATGGTGAACGTCCTGCAGTCGCTGCTACTCACCGATGGGCCCGAGGGCGAACACTGTGTTCGGACCACAACTTATCACGCATTTTTGCTGTTCAAGCCACATCGTTCCAAGACCGCGGTGCGAGTCGAGACTGAAGATTCGTCGCCCTTGGGGCTTTCGGTCTCCGCTTCGAAGAACGACAAGGAACTCGTGGTCACGCTAGTGAATCCTCGTCATGATTCTGACTTGCAGGTGGAGTGCACGTTGAAGGGGAGCGTAGCGGAGGGTGGCACCAGCCAGGTGCTTCACGATGCCGACTGGAACGCAGCAACAGTTTTGAGAATCCCGATCGTGTGGTTCCCAGGCAGCAGCCAATCAACGTGAATGGATCGAAGATGCAGCTCGACTTGCCGCGCTTGTCAGTAGCGACGGCAATCCTGAAGATTCGCTAGGGTTCGGAACTCCCAGCACCGCCTCCAGAATTGGTTCGCGCGTCATTTCGTTTTTGCTCCAGAGCTTGCTTGAGCGACTCGCCGGCATATTGGATGTGCCGGCGCAAGAGTTTGCAGGACTGGGCCACGTCACGCTGACGGCAGAAATCCAGAATCTGGTGGTGCTCCTCATTGGCGCGTTTTGTCCCGTGGGTCAGGTAAAGTTGCAAGCGAGTGTAGCGTTCGCCGTTGTTGTTGACGTTGCGGATGATTGCCATGAAACGCGGCTGATTGGCGCGTGAATAAAGGATCGAATGAAATTGCCAGTTCAGGCGCCCCCAAGCGGAAACGTGGTCTTCCCGCTGCAGTTCGCTTACATATTTGCGCAGCACGGCATCGGCTTCGGAAAAATCATCCTCCGTCAGGTGAGGAATTGACAGCTTTAAAACCTCAGGCTCGAGCAAAGCGCGAATCGAAAAGAGTTCCTCGATATCAGCCGGAGACAAGGCGGGCACAATCGCGCCCCGGTTCGGAACGATCGTAATCAGACCTTCCGCATCCAGTTGCCGCAGCGCTTCCCGAACCGGAATTCGGCTGACCTGGAACTGAGTGGCAATGGCGTCCTGACGGAGCTGAGCGCCTTCCGGGATCTCTCCCCGGATGATTTGGTCGCGTAACTTATCAGCAACCGCCGAAGTCAGCGACTGGCGCGGGATTGGGGATTCTAATGTAGTTTCCAGGTCCATATCGAGAATGTCAATTTCCAAATTGGACATCGATTCGTGTTCGCGATCTACTATATCGCATATTGTATCCAAGCTCATTCATTCAGGGTGCGTCTTCAATATCAATGGTTTGTGCCTCAGAAGTCCAGTCTTTCCGTCGCCGGCCAGCCCATCCGATCAACAAGTAGATCGGAATCCCGAGCATCACAATGATCAGTCCCGGCCAGGTTGTTGCAGGACGATATGTGAACAGCACAGCCAGAACTATGCTGGCGGCGAGAATATAGAGAGCCGGGGTCACAGGATATCCAATCGTGCGATAGGGTCGCGGAGCGTCAGGCCGCGTGACCCGCAGCCGGAACACTCCCGCCACCGTCAAAATGTAAAAGAGCAGCGCGGCGGAAATTACATATTCGAGCAAATTACTATACAGGTTTCCCCAAGTGCGCGTTAAAGGATCATACGTGCGAGGAAGGACGAGCAACGCAGCCCACAGCCCCTGCAACTTCAACGAAGAGGCAGGCACGCTTGCGGAGTTGAGTTTGCCGGCGAAAGGGAAGAAGAGCCGCTGCCGAGCCATCGTATAGTAGACGCGCGCCCCGGTTAGGGTCAGAGCGTTGATCGTGCCGAAGGTCGAGACCATGATGGCGGCGGCCATGACCGAAGTTCCAATACCCGGAAACATCGCCTGCAATGTGGCGGTTCCCACGCGATCCGATGGCGCATGCTGGATGGCCTCCAACGGGAGGGTTACAAGATACGCAACGTTCGCTAGAACATAAAGCACGATGACCGCAGTTGCGCCGATCACTATGGCAAGCGTGACATTGCGCTCCGGCCGCTTCACTTCCCCGGCGGCGAACGCGATATTGTGCCACGAGTCGGCGGAGAACAGCGAGCCAGTTTGACTCAGACAGATCGCGACCAGTAGGCCTGACATCGTCGCTGCAGTGAGTCCGCCTCCCAGGGAATCGATTCCATTTGCACGCCATGGGCTCGCGAAATTTGCGTGAACCGCGGGGGCGTTACGTCCGATGAGGATTTCCAGAACGATCAGACCCCCCAGCGCACCGGTCTTGGCCACGGTAAACACATTTTGAATCAACTTGCTGTACCGGAGTCCGAGAGTATTACTGAACGTCAGGAATGCTATGACTGCAATGGCAAGCAATTGGGCGGTGGAAAGCGACAAGGCGTACTGGCTCGAGAGGCGGATGGGAGCGATCAAGTACTTGTCTTCCGAGATCAGTGGCCAGAGCACTCCGGAACGGCGGAGAAGGCAACTGCCACCGCGGCAATCGTTCCCGTCTCGATTACAGAGAATAGTGTCCAGCCATACAGGAACCCCCATAATGGTGAGTATGCTTCGCGGAGATAAACGTACATTCCTCCCGCTTGCGGCATCATGGCCGAGAGCTCTCCGTAGCACAGGGCTCCGGCAATCGTCAGCATGCCAGCCACGCCCCAGGCCACGAGCAGCCAGCCCGCGCTGCCGATATGACGGGCCATCTCCGCTGGAACAATGAAGATTCCCGATCCAATCATGGCGCCGACCACAACCATAACGGAATCGAACAGGCCCAGGCCGCGTGCGAATTCTCGCGGCTTGAGATCGGGATCCTCGAGTCTTGTAGTCAATCTTTGGGGCCACCTGAGGAATGAATTGACGATTGCATATTGTATCCATAAACTACTATAGATGCCGACATAATTAAGGAGGCCGCTCTTCTTGTCACCTTTCTGGTAAATAGAACTCGGAATGACAGAACTCGGAATGACAGAACAATGACCGCCGAAGAATGCCGTAGAGTCCGGGTGATCGATTCCCATACTGGGGGCGAGCCAACTCGGCTCGTAATGCATGGTGGTCCTGATCTCGGCGCTGGATCTCTTGCCGGCCGGTTGGAGCGTTTTCGCAACCAACACGATGGTTTCCGCTCCGCCGTGGTGAATGAGCCCCGCGGTTCGGACGTCATGGTCGGCGCGTTGCTCTGCGATCCTCTGGATTCCGCCTGCGCCGCAGGCGTCATCTTCTTCAACAATGTGGGCTACCTGGGAATGTGTGGTCACGGCACCATCGGCCTGGTTGCGACATTGGCCTACCTGAAGCGCATCGGCCCAGGAGAGCACAAGATCGAAACCCCAGTTGGCACTGTGAGCGCTGTGCTGCACGAAGGCGGCGAGGTCACGGTTAACAATGTCGCGAGTTATCGCAGCCAGGCGAATGTTGCGGTCGACGTCTCCCGGGTACGGCCAGGTGCATGGAGACATTGCCTGGGGCGGAAACTGGTTTTTCCTCGTGCGCAATCCCACCATGGATTTGACCCTCCAGAATGTCGACCAACTGACAGCTTTTACCTGGGCGATCCGCCAGGCGCTTCGTGACCATGGCATCGCGGGTGCCGACGGCAAGGAGATTGATCACGTCGAACTGTTTGCCTCATCGCAACTTCCGGGCGTGGACAGCCGGAATTTTGTGCTTTGTCCGGGCAAGGCTTACGATCGTTCTCCCTGCGGCACCGGGACCAGCGCCAAACTGGCTTGCCTTTATCGCGGACGGCAAAATCCGCGAAGGGCAAACGTGGAAGCAGGAAAGCATTGTCGGCAGCGTGTTTGAAGGCAGCATAAAGGTGCGCGACGGCAAGGTCTATCCCAGCATTAAGGGCTCGGCATTCGTGAACGCCGAGGCCGAGTTGGTGCTTGATCCACGCGATCCGCTGTGTATGGGCATTCGCGCATGATTCGTCCGAGCATGAGCAAAACAGCCTATGACGTTGTTATCGTGGGCGCCGGCATTGTGGGTGCGGCGTGTGCGAATGAACTCTCCCGTCGTGGGTTGAGCCTTGCGATCGTCGGCCAGGAGGTTGTCGGTAGTGGCGCAACTGCCGCAGGAATGGGCCACATCGTTGTCATGGATGATTCCGAGGCGCAGTTTGCGTTGACTCGCTATTCGCAACAACTGTGGCAGGAACTGAGATCCGAATTGCCGGATGATGTCGAGTACGAACAGTGCGGAACGATCTGGGTCGCGGCCGACGAAGAGGAAATGATCGAAGTCCGCCGCAAGAAAGACTACTACGGCAAACGTGGAGTTCCAACCGAAGTGCTCGACCCGAAGGCCTTGCAGAGTCTGGAGCCAAACCTTCGTCCGGGAATGGCGGGAGGCCTTCTCGTTCCGCGAAGATGGCGGTGCTATATCCGCCGTGTGCTGCCCGCTTTCTGATGGAGCGTGCGCAGAAGCGGGGTGCGAAACTTCGCCTCGATGTTTCTGTCGCGCAGATCGGCCAAGGGGCGAGTGCGGCTGGCGGACGGTACGGAGATCTCCGCCGGAATCATTGTGAATGCCGCCGGAGCTTCCGCCGCCGATCTTACGCCGGGACTTGAGATCAAGAAGAGGAAGGGACATCTGGTCATCACCGACCGCTATCCCGGATTCATGCGGCACCAACTGGTGGAGCTTGGTTATTTGAAGAGTGCTCACTCCGTCAGCAGTGATTCGGTCGCGTTTAATGTGCAGCCGCGCCGCACTGGCCAGATTCTTATCGGATCCTCGCGGCAATACGGTGCCGAGCACAAGGAAGTGGATAACTTCATGCTCGTGCGCATGCTGCAACGCGCGCAGGAATATATGCCGGGCCTGGTCCAGATGTCGACCGTGCGTGCCTGGACGGGATTTCGTGCCGCGACTCCCGACAAGCTTCCACTGATCGGGCCGTGGAAGGGAGACAAGTCCATATTCCTTGCGACCGGCCATGAGGGTTTGGGGATTACGACATCCCTTGGAACCGCGCGCATTCTTGCCGATCAGATCACCGGGACAAAGCCGGAAATCCCAGTTGAGCCGTATCTGCCCTCGCGGACGGCGAAGGAGTGCGTACATGCTTAGCCAGGTCACGGTGACCGTCAACGGAGCGCAAGTGGCCGTGCCCTCGGGCACGACCGTAGCAGTTGCGGTCGTCCTTGCCGGACAAGCCTGCCGAAAGTCAGTCAGCGGTGAACTGCGTGGCCCGCTGTGTGGAATGGGAATTTGCTTTGAGTGTCGCGTAGCGATCGATGGAAATCTGCACGCTCGAAGCTGTCAGGTGCTGTGCCAGCAGGGTATGGAAATCGACACCGAGAAGTGAACCAAGAGAAGTGAAAACGATGAGCAGGGAAGAGCAACGTCATTTCGATGTCCTCGTGATTGGTGGAGGCCCGGCGGGCATGGCGGCCGCGGCTTGCGCGGCGGAGTGTGGGGTCCGCGTCGGAATCGTCGACGACAATCCCAGCTTTGGTGGTCAGATTTGGCGGGGCGAATCGGATCTTCATCGATGATGCTCAACATAATACCGACGCCTCGAAATGGATTCAGCGGTTGCGCATGTCCGGTGCCGCCGCGCTCTGCGGACTGCGCGTCGTGCACCAGCCGGAAGAAGGTGTCCTGCTCGCGGAGGGCCTCAACGGCTTCTGCGAACTTAGATACGAGAAGCTTGTGCTGGCAACCGGAGCGAGAGAGCGATTCCTGCCATTTCCCGGCTGGACATTGCCGAATGTGATGGGCGCGGGCGGTCTGCAAGCGATGGTCAAGAGCGGCCTGCCGATTCGCGGCAAGCGTGTAGTCGTTGCCGGGACTGGTCCCTTGCTGCTGGCGGTTGCGGCTTACCTCCGCAAACATGGCGCCGTGATACCGTTGATCTGCGAGCAGGCATCCTGGGGCAGCTTGGCGAGATTCGGTTCGGCGTTGGTTCAGTGGCCGGAAAAAATTGTCCAGGGAATTCAGCTGAAACGGGATCTCGCCGGCGTTCCATTTGCCGCGAACAGTTGGGTGCTCGCTGCTCGCGGCCAGGCGACTGTCGAAAGCGCGGTCATTTCCCGGGCCGGCAGAGTCGAGACCATCCCGTGCGATTATCTGGCGTGCGGTTTTCATTTGATTCCCAACGTCGAATTGCCGTTGCTGCTGGGGTGTGCGGTGAGCCATGGCTGCGTGCAAGTCGACGATTTTCAGAAAACGACCGTTTCATCGGTGTACTGCGCCGGTGAACCGACAAGCGTCGGAGGTGTCGAATTGGCGCTCATCGAAGGTCAGATTGCGGGGTTTTCTGCCGCGGGGACGCATCAATGAAGCGCGAGCATGGTTCGCCAAGCGCCGGAAGGCACGCCGCTTCGCGGAACTGCTCGATCGCACGTTCCGCCTGCGCGCGGAACTGAGGAATTTGTCTTTGCCCGAAACCATGATTTGCCGTTGCGAGGATGTTCCATACTCGCGTCTTCGTCAGCACACGTCCTGGCGCTCCGCCAAGCTGCACACGCGGTGCGGCATGGGCCCCTGTCAAGGACGAGTTTGCGGACCGGCAACGCAATTCCTTTTCAAGTGGAACCCGGATTCGGTTCGTCCGCCGGTTTTCCCCGCTCGGGTCGAAACCCTGGCGGCCCTTTCGGGGCAGTTGGAACCGCAACCCAGCGAAGTAACAGGAGGACACTGATGAACTGGAAGGGTGTGATGCCTGCAATCACCACCAGTTTTACCGAAGATCTTCACGTCGATCACGGCGCGGTGACCAAACATTGCCGCTGGCTGCTCGACAATGGATGCGCGGGCATCGTTGCCCTCGGCTCACTTGGAGAGGGCGCGACCTTGTCGTTCGACGAAAAGGTGGAGATCCTCCGTACGTGCGTCGGCGCGACGGATGGACGTGGACCGGTGGTGGCTTCCATTTCGGCGCTTACCACGGCTGAAGCCGTGGCGATTGCGAGAACAGCTGCAGACGTCGGCTGCGATGCCCTTATGGTGTTGCCGCCCTATGTCTATCAGGGCAATTGGCGAGAAATGAAGACGCATGTCGCAACCGTATTCGAAGCGACTCCTCTTTCCTGCATGCTCTACAACAATCCGGTCGCCTATGGAACGGATTTTCTCCCGGAACAGATTCGAGAATTGGCCGCGGAGCACGAAAACTTCGAGGCCGTAAAAGAATCGAGCACAGACGCACGGCGCGTATCTGCCATTCGCGCTCTGCTCGACCGCCGCCTGGAGATCTCGGTTGGGGTTGATGACGCCGTGCTGGAGGCCATTGGAGTTGGAGCGACCGGCTGGATTGCCGGCCTGGCGAACGCACTGCCGCGGGAATCAGTAGAGCTGTTCCATTCCGCCATCAAGGGAGAAAGCGACAAGGCGTTTGAGTTGTACCGCTGGTTCTTGCCGCTGTTGCGCATGGATACCGTGCCAAACTTTGTTCAACTCATCAAGCTTGTGCAAGCTGAGGCTGGAATCGGAAATCCTCGCGTGCGCCCGCCGCGCCTGGAGTTGGTTGGCGTTGAGTTGGAGCGGACCCGCGGAATTATTCGTGACGCCTTGCGTTCCCGGCCGCAGCCCGTGGCCGGTTTCGCGCTGCCCAACAGAAAGTAAGTCATAGGAAAATGGCAAAACTCGCAGGTCGCTCGCTGATCGGTTTTCGAGAGGGGAACGGTTCTGGAGAACCGCTCTATGCCTCCGACCCCACCACTGGACAACATCTGCAGCCGGGATTCATCGCGGCAACTGCGGAAGAGGTAGACCTCGCGGTCCGCCTCGCCTCGGATGCTTTTGCCGCCTACAGCCGCGTCCCAGGACGGGATCGGGCTGCGTTCCTGCGCACGATTGCGACGAAGATTGAGTCCATTGCGGGTGAGATCATCGCGCGCGCCGGACAGGAGACGGCGCTGCCGCCGGCTCGTCTGCAGGGTGAGACCGCTCGCACGTGCGCTCAGCTTCGATTGTTCGCCCAGGTCGCGGAGGAAGGCTCGTGGGTCGAGGCGCGCATTGACCACGCCGATCCCGATCGCAAACCTGCGTCCCCGGCCCGATATTCGCTCCATGCTGCGTCCCCTGGGCCCGGTCGTGGTCTTCGGCGCCAGCAATTTTCCGCTCGCGTTCTCCGTGGCTGGTGGCGATACCGCGTCGGCTTTGGCCGGAGGGAATCCAGTCATCGTGAAAGCGCACGCAGCACATCCCGGTACCAGCGAACTCGTGGGGCAGATGGTTCGCGAAGCCGTGCGCGAATGCGGCATGCCGGAAGGAGTTTTCTCGCTGCTGTTTGGCAGCGGCGCGCAGATTGGCACGGCGTTGATGAAGCATCCGCTGGTCAAGGCTGGAGGTTTCACCGGATCACGCGCCGCCGGTCGAATATTGATGGACGTAGCCGCTGCGCGGCCCGAACCGATTCCGTTCTACGCCGAGATGAGCAGCACCAATCCTGTTTTCATTCTGCCGGGCGCGCTGCGCGAGCGTGCGGAAAGCATCGCCACCGGGCTGCACACTTCATTCACCCTGGGCGCGGGCCAGTTCTGCACCAAGCCGGGGATGGTTTTTCTCCCGCAAGGCGACGATGCGGCCTCGTTCACTGACAAATTGCGGCAGCTGGTCACCGCATCAACGCCATTCCACTTGCTCACCCGGACTATCCACTCTTCCTACGATTCCGCGCTCGCCGAGCGCAACGCGGATACCGCGGTCACCCTCGTCGCCGAAGCTCCGCGAGCGGATCGACTGGCCGGGTTTGCCGTAACCTCCGCGCTTTTTGAAACCGATGCGAACGCGTTCCTCGGATCGAATCTGGACGCAGAGATTTTTGGTCCCACCACGCTTCTTGTGCGTCACTCCAGCCGCGACCAACTTCTTGAGATCGCCCGCACTCTCGAAGGCCACCTCACCGCCACAATTCACGGCACCGGGCAGGATCTGCGTGACTTTGCCGATCTCGTTGCGATTCTTGAGAACAAAGTCGGCCGGCTCGTCTTCAATGGATTCCCGACCGGAGTCGAAGTCAGTCACGCCATGGTTCACGGAGGCCCGTATCCCTCGACCTCAGACGGCCGCTCGACGTCGGTGGGGACGCGGGCAATTTTCAGGTTTACCCGGCCCGTCTGCTACCAAGGCTTTCCCGACGAAGCGTTGCCGGAAGAATTGAAGGACTCGAATCCGATGGGGATCTGGCGGATGGTAGACGGACAAACGACTCAAGAGGCGACGACGCCAGCGCTCGCAGGCCCGAAGTAACGCAGGCCCAATGTAGCTCGCCAAAGCCGCTGCATTTGCAAGAAACGGTCTGATGTTGTCTGTGAATCTTGCCTTCCGCCCACGATGCCATTCCACACCGCGGGCTGCTCTTCTTTTCTTTCTTTTGTGCAACTTTAGCCGCTCTGGTGCTGACGTGCTATCGCGCTTCGTCAGCCCGCACTGTCCGCACACCAAAAACGCCACGGATTTCATTACCATCCGTCGCTTGAAAGCGCACTGTTACTTTGCGCTTCTCTCCAATCAGTTCCGTCGGGATCGCGTAATCAACATCGACAAAACGGGCGTCCTGCTCTGGGCTGCGGGGCAGCGCGAGGTAATCGCCAATCTTCTTTCCGTCGATCAGAATATCGAATGTGCTCTTCCGCCGACCTTCGCCGCCGTACGTCACCCACAATGCGATCGGCCGTGACTTCTCGACCGGCATATCGAAGGAGAACCAGCCTTTGCCCGCGCGTCCATGGCGGCTTCGCCAGAGAAGCGGAGCAGAGTCCTCTCCTTGCTCGTTGAAGTCGCGCTCCGACTGCATCTCGCCCGGCTGGGCAAAAGCGATCGTGGCTGTCTGCAGGTGCTGTTGCTTCTCCTGTTCGGCTGTGTACTCGGCGGAGCGCTTGCTCCATTCTTCCGGAGTGAAGACGTCCCAATAGACTGCGTATTTTCGGCGCGGAAGTTCGTAGAACGGCGCAAACTCGATGTCCTGGGCAAGACCAACACCGGTCGTCTTAAACCAACCCGGTTTTCCCGACTCGGGCTTGAGCCAGTGCTCCAGAGGTTCGTTGCCGACCACAATCGGAGGAGCCGAGGGCGCACGCGGCTTTTCTTCATCGCCATCGTCATCGTTTCTCCTGGCCTCCGGTCCGAGGTCACCGGCCAGTACGAGCGGGCCCCACATGAACGCCATCCGGCTAGGATTGTCCGGCAGAGGTTCCTTGCGCAGTACCTTTGGAAGAGTGAGATCAACCACGTCGCCTTGCCGCCATACCCGGGCGATTTTGACGTAGGAATCAGCCGGCGAAAGGTCTTTCAGAGATTGGCCGTTTACTCTAACGCTGAAACCGTCGCCCGCCCAATAGGGTCGGCGCAACGCCAGCGTGAAACTTTTTGGAGTCTTGGTTCGGATGGTTACCGAAGCCGACGCACCGATGGGAAAATCCGTGGAGGTCTCCACTTCGACCCCAGCCCTGTCCCACTTCGCGATCGACGGAGCGTAGAGGCCGATCCAGAATTCCTCGGAGCCCTTGTAGTAATAGATTCCCGCCCCATGCAGTGCGTGGCTTTCCATGCTCGTTCCGACGCAGCACGTGAAGTCCTCGAACTTGCGCTGGTATTCGTGTTGCACTCCGCGGCCAACTGGCAGCATGTACGACGTGGCTCCGTCTCCTGGATCCTGCGAGGGCAGAATGTCATTGAACAATGCCCGCTCGTGGAAATCCGCATAGCGGATGTCGGGGGCGACGGAGAAAAGAGTGCGAGTCATCTTAAGCATGTTGTAGACATTGCACGTCTCCGCGGTTCGGCCGTCCACCATATCGTTCAGCTTGTCAGGTTCGCCAAAATATTCGTTCTTACCGTGCCCGCCGGTGACGAAGCTGTAATGATTCACGACGCGGTCCCAAAAGAACTTTGCGGTTTCTTCATCCGGCTGGTTGCCGGTGTATACGTAGCGAACAAGCGCGCCATAGACCTTGGGAACCTGCGTGTTGCCGTGGGTATGGGCCAAGACGTCCTTGTCTTCAGAGAGAGCATCGAGCGTGGACTTCTGATGGAATTTGTCGGCTAGTACCAGCCAGCGCTCGTCGGCCGTGTCGGCATACAGCTCGGCGAGGACTTCGTTCATTCCGCCGAACTCGGTTGCCAACATGCGTTGCAGCTGATCATCGTTCAGCTTTGACAGAATCTTTTCGACCCAGCCCGCAAACTTTATCTCCACCTGAAGGGCCGCGGCATTATCGGTGTACCTGTATGCATCTCTGAGGCCAGCGAAGAGTTTGTGCTCGACGTACCACGGCGACCAGAGGCCGTTGAGATCAAAGCCTCCCGACCGGATGATGCCGTTGCTCAGATCGACGAAGCGTTGCTTTCCATCGACGCCCTTGTCGTCCTGCAGAGCACCGATGTATCCGTCGCCCTGGGCATCTTGAATCTCTTTCAATTGTTCGACAATGTAGTTCGCGCGCTCTTTGAATCGCACGTTGCCGGTCGCCGCCCACATCAGACTCACCGCGGAGAGATAATGCCCCGCGATGTGTCCGGTCAGGTTTCGTCCGGGTCCATCCCATCCGCCGTAGCCTTCCGCTTTGGGTTTGAGGCCGGCACGCTGACGAAGGAAGGCGAGCATGCGATCGGGCTGGAGCTCCAGCAGATATTTCGCGTCGGCTTCCTGCGCCGCTTTGAGCGGCCCTCCGGTCAGCCTCACATGATTCAGCGGCAGAGGGTTCAGCTTGATCGTCTTGCTGCTTTCCACTTCGGCGGGATTGTCACGCTGGGCAGATGCCTGCTCCTGCAGGATCAGGCAGGCCGACGAACAAATAAACAAGCAAATAAAAAGAGTACCCGTCTTCAGACGATTACCTGCGAAATACACTCTCTCGGCACCTAACATTGCGGACCTCGCGACTCGACTCAGATTAAGACCAAGCCGTTCTCGTAAATAGCTGATCTGTCCGTCCTCAAATTCGTAAGGAACGGTATAGGTTTTGATTGACAGATAAATCGTATAAAGTATACACACATAAACGATTACCCCTTTGTCTTTTGAAGGTGAAATCAGTTCCTCTGGAGTGGCTTGAGTGCCTAACACGAAAAAAGCGCAGTTTCGAAATCTTATCCTCCTCATCTTCATTATCTGCTCACACAGCATTCTTGCGCTGAGCCAGCAACTCCAGAACGATCAATTCAAAATCGCATTTTCTCCGGTTGGTCTTACCAGCCTGAAACGGGCGCAGGACGTCTTTGATACGGATTACGTTCTTGGAGGTAGAAGTCTCGGGGACGTATTGATGCGTTATCGTGCGCCCGGAGAAGCCTGGAAGGAAATCTCGAGTGGGACTTCCGTTTCGCAACATTCCCCCGAACAAGTGACATATGAAATCGGCCACGCGGTTCCGACCATTGCTACCGCGAGCCGCGCGAACTCTTCAATCGGTCCTTGGGGATTGAGAGCGCTGAACGATCAGGCTGAACCTAACGATTCGCGTGACAAAAGGATTCCTTTCTTTACGTGGGGCGATCGGCACGGCACTGAGGAGTGGGTGGAATACACCTTTCACGAGCCAAAACAGGTGTCGTCGGTGGAGGTGTATTGGGCAATTGGATCATACGAAGGCTACAAGTGGGACTTACCCCAGTCCTGGAAAATCCAATATCGTGAGCGCGACCAGTGGAAGGACGTTCAAACTTCGGACAAATACGGGATCGCTCCGGATCAATTCAATCACGTAAGTTTTGAGGCAGTGACGACGCCGGCCATCAGGCTTCTGGCAAAACTTCCGCCGGATGCAACTTCGGGAATCTACGAATGGCGTGTGAACACGGATCACGGGAAGGAGGTCGAGTCCGTCCCGGACATCGCCGCCACAGGATCGTTCCGCCTGGAAGGGGATTCTCTCATTTGGTCGATCGAGACTCGCAATCAGGCTTCACAGCCGATTGAAGTTGGAGACCTCGGCATTGCTCTCCCGTTTAATACGGACTACGTTCCAGACAAGACCGAGACATACACGAAGCGAGTCATCCGGCATAGTTTCGTAGGAGGCGATGGCTCCTACATTTTTTGGATGCGCTGCAATGGGATTGGGCCATTCCTGGTGATGGTCCCGGAAGAGGGGACACACTTGGAGTACTACGATCAGCAAGAAGAGCGTAGCTTCACTGCGTATGTTCATTCTGCTGCTCGTGGTCAGGAGTTAGCGGCGAAGGGAGGCAAATGGCGATTGCCCAGTTCGAAGCTCACATTGGCGCCCAAGGGAAAGCCAGGCGATTCCGCGAAGTACAGCTTCAAGTTCCGCTGGGCGAAAGACTACGCCGCAGTCCGTGATGTTCTGTACCAGGAAGGCGGCGTTGACGTTAATGTTGTTCCGGGCATGACCGTTCCCACTGACTTGCCAACGATGTTCTCGTTGCGCACACGCAATAAAGTTCGCGGTATCGTGCCCGAGTTTCCTGACAAGACTTCTGTGAAGCTGATTGGAAAATGCGGCGCGGATACCGATGTGTACTCAGTCAACTTCTTGCGTCTCGGCGAGAACATGTTGAAGGTGCAATATGGCGACGGAAAATATTTGTCGCTGGAGTTCTTCGTTACCGAGCCGCTAGAGATCCTCGTTAAAAAACGTGCTCGCTTCTTGATGACGCACGAACAGTGGAACGATCCCAAGCGCTGGTACAACGGCTTGTATTCGCAATGGGACATGAAGCACCAGATCCTGCGCAGCCCCGACGATCTGGACGGGCTGCAATCCTACGCCGTGGCTTGCGATGATCCGGCGCTGGGTAAAGCGCCTTATCTCGCAGCCAAGAACGTCTTCTTCCCCGATAAGGATGAGATCGCGTCGATCGAGAACTATATTCAGCATTATGTCTGGGGCGGTTTGCAGCAAACTGACAAAGAACCATATCCGTACGGAATTTACGGAATACCGAACTGGAAGGTTAATCGCGAGAGTCCTGAAGATAATGAGAAAGGCAAAAAACATCTTTGGAGAATCTACGATTACCCGCATGTGATTTTGCTTTACTACAGCATGTATCTCATCGCGAAGGACTATCCGGCGATGGTGCGTTATCTCGACGCGTCTGCTTACCTTAAGCGCGCGTATGGTACCGCCATGGCTTTCTTCACGGTGCCGATGGAGATCGTGAAGTGGTCCGCGTATGAAACCGGGACCTACAACGAACTGGTGATTCCGGACTTGATTCGTGCGCTCGAACAGAATGGGCTGACGAGCGAAGCCGACAAACTGCGCGCGCACTGGGAGACCAAGGCGGCATTCTTCATCAACCAGCATCCTGACCTGTTTCAATCGGAATATCCGTTCGACTCGACTGGATTCGAATCGACGCACGCGCTTGCGAAATACGCGGTTCAGCGGGAGCAAGATGCGACAGCAGTTGAGTTTCGAAAGACCGTGAAGTCCTCAGATGCCAGTGACTTTCTCGACGAGCAGATGCGTTTGAACGTGGCTGCCCGCGGCACGGAGCCCGCCTACTTTTGGATGGGAAGCGACTACCGCGCTAGCGGCAACACCGCCTACACGCTCAGCTACATGTCTCAGATGGGAGGCTGGGCGGTCGAAGACTATGCGTTGAATTTTGCAAAGGACCCAGTTCCGTATCTGCGCCTGGGGTATGCTTCTTATTTGAGTTCGTGGGCGCTGCTCAACTCCGGCACAGCCGAGTCGAATTACGGTTACTGGTTTCCTGGCAAAGAGAACGACGGCGGCGCGGGCGGAGGATTCGAGCCCCGACCCTGGGGTCGGGCCTGGCTCGGGAATAAGGAAATGGGGCACGGTTCATGGTGGTACTCGGGCGAAATCGATTTGGGCTTCAGCGCAGCATTGCGCACTGCGGCGACCGTCGTGAGCGATGATCCAATTTTTGGGATGTATGCCTATGGCGGTGAATTAACGCGGCACGGCACTCAGATCGAAGTAATTCCTCGAAACGGTCTGCGCGACCGGTTTGACGTGATGCGTGGAAGCACACGCTTCCAAATGCGACTTGATCGCGACGGCTTCGAAAAAGGCAAACCGATTGCTTTCAGCGAGTCGCTCGATCGTGTGACCTTCAGGATTGAAAACCGTTCCAAAGATCAACACGAGGCTACGATGACGTTAAAGGGATTGCCGCCCGGTAACTATCGCGTTTCGTCTGCGGGGAAGCTGCTGCTAAAGGCTGCAATCAAAGATGGTGACCAGCGAGACGTAAAAAGTTGCGATGGCGCCGAGTGGCGGCTCCCTCGTGACAATCAATCGAGAGTAAGACTTCACTGTCCGGTAGTAAATAACTACTTCTAGTGTAGGTGCGAGAACTGAAGAATTCTGTGATGGCAGAAGATCAAAGGAAAGACGTGAGAAGACGCGCCGTTGAACCTTTCGTGCGGTTCGGGATCTTAGTCCTGTGTGCACTGGTTTGCTGTCCAAACCGGTCGGACGCACAAGAGGACAGAGTCGAGCCAGGGCATTCAATTGGCAAAGTATCGACCGATGGCAATCTGGTTGTTATGGAGCTGGATGATGTTGCGCTAGGGCAGGCGAACCTGTTCGACCTGGTTGGCCAGACGCTCCGTTTCACGCCGGATGGTTCCCGGTATCGTGTGAACCATGGACCCTTGAACTGGGATTCATACTTCGGCCCTCAACAGGCCGGCGGGGAATTTACTCTTCATCAGTTTACTTTTCCATTCTCCGGCAAGAAGTGGGATTCATTCTTCGTCGGAACGACCGGATCCATTAGCTTTGGCACGCGAGAAAAGGACGATAGCCACGACGGTTCTCGCCGCCCCGAAGGAAGTGTTTCCATCGGCCGATTCGAACCGCTGGCGGAAGCCGCCAGCACTCTGATCGACCAAGCGCCGGCCATCTGCGTCTTCTTTAAACCGCGAATGTCAGGACCTCACTACGTCAAAGAACTCCCTGATCGTGTGGTCGTTACGTGGGATACGACCGAGCCATTCGGAAACATCCAGGACTTCACCTGGTTTAAAACGATCAACCGGTTTCAAGTGGCCCTGCACCGCGACGGATTGATTGAGATGTCGTACAAGGAGCTCGCGGCGAAGGACGCCATCGTTGGCATCTATCCCGAAGTTTCGGGCACTGAAAAGGCATTGGCGACCATAGACGCAGAGCCACATCCAGCGTTGCCGGCGCATCTCGATGTTCGGAATCTCAAGGTGTCGATTGAAGGTGGCATTCGGTTGAAGGTGACATTCGAAACGCATGGGCCAGTGCTCCACGAAGGCGATCCTGCGGTTGATGGCCTTACTTACAGCATATTGTTTGATGGGCAAAAGCCGACTTCGACGAGTGCAGGTGCTCCTCAGCCTAAGGTTACATGGACTGCACGCGGGATTGCGCGGCGTAGCCGTCCATCACGGTACATCGCATTCGGGCCAGGAGTTTCGCGCAAGGCTGTGGCTAGCGGAAATACGATCACGATCGAGGGAGTTCTGCCAAGTTCGCTTCGCGGATTCGAGCAGGTCTCGGTCTCGGCTGAAGTCGCTGCGTCTGGGAATCCCGAGCCTGTGGCCAGGATTTCGCCTCATGTCATCCGCCTATCAGGAATGCGCAATCCTGAAGTTCACCTTTCTGCTCTGGCGCGCAAGGACGGCCCGTTCGGAGCCGTATACGAAGCGTTCCACTACCTTACTTTGCCCAGACCTCAGGACCTCTCCTGCACAGTGATTAAGGCTCTCGGGGATAAGTTCGATTTCCTCGCCTACTACTCCGATTTCCGCATCGACAACCAGGAAGCGGGAACTCCCAGCGACGGTCCCAAGGCAGGCAATGTGCTGGGGACAGGGGAGTTGCAACACGACTTGGGGGCTTTCTGCACGGAAGGCAGGTTTCAGTGGGGGTACGTACAGCCCGTCTACGTTGGCTCGATCCAGATGCAGGAATGGCCGCCCGATGGAGCGCCGGTGGCGAGCGACCACGACATAACGTCTTACTTGCACCAGCTTGCTGAGCGTACTTCGGACAGAAAGATTCTTCCCTACAACTACGCGATGTCGCAAATCGGGCACGAGATGGGTCACCGGTGGGCTGCGTTCGTGTCCGCGAAAGTCAAGGGCGAAACAATCCAGCTCGGTCCAGTCCACTGGGCTCGCGGACTGCAGGCCCCGGTGGCGTTTCCATACCAGCGCCCGACAGAGGCGTCCGCAATGGGCGGGAGCGTTTGGCAGGATAATTTCGATGGCACCTACACCCAGCTCGACGACGACTACTACGTCCCAGCAACCGGCTATTCCCATCTTGATCTGTACTTGATGGGTTTAATTTCTGCCGCCGAGGTCCCTGACTTCTTCATTCTGCAGAATCTCATTTCCGCCGGCAAAGATGCGAACGGCCATCCAATATTCAAGGCAGATCGAACGAAGGTGACCATTCAAGACGTGATTACAGCAGAAGGCCCGCGCTTACCCGACGTCGATCACTCCCAAAAGAAGTTCAACACGGGGATTGTCGTTGTCGTGGAACACGGGCACTCCCCAAGCCAGGAGCTTCTGGAACGCGCCAACGGCGTCCGCATGCGGTGGATCGATTACTGGGAGACGACCACCGGACATCGCGCATCAATGACAACGAATCCGCGGTGAGCGTCAAGTCGCAGCACCTTGATGAACGGAGTTGTCCGCATCAGAACACCCGAATCCTGTGGATATCATTGAATACTTACACAGATAACTTTCACGACGATGCCACAGACGAAAAGCATCGGGTCGAAATGAGGCGACTGCTGTTGGCTAAGTGCGCTGTGTCTTTTTTGTGTCCTTTGCAGTTAGACACGGTTCGATTTCGCCAACTTTTTCAACGTTTTCGGAAGCCGTCCATGCGGGTCTTTTGATGGTTAAGTTATTGTGGCGACTGCAGTTGACAACCCTGCAGCCGAATTGCGAACCATGACTCTTAATCAGTAGGTTGTAGGTTCGATTCCTACCGCGCTCACCATCTAACCTAAATCGCAGTATCAAATAGCAGCATCACTCCCTTTGGTAGGGGACCGGCTGGTTCGGGAACTTGCCCAATATTGGTGCTCCGCCTGAAGTATTCCAACTCCATTTCCGACCCGGGCAAGCCCGAAGATATAAACCGGCTATTCGGAGGGTTTCAAAATGCCTGTACGAACCGGCAGGAGGCCGAAACGGGTCGAAACACACATCTTGTATGTAAGAGACGGACCTGCTCCCCCGTTTCCGAACACCAGAGTCGTCGTGTTCTTACGAGAACGAAAGCAGGGGGCAGGTCACTCCCTTCCGACAATGTGAACTAAAACGTCAGCCGCAACGCAAACTGGCCGATGCGGGGAGTCGGCCCGCGAAAGCTGCCGGTTGTAGTGATCTGGCCGAACGTTGGACCTAGAAGGTTTGTGGCGTTGTTGCCAAGCGTCGGTTGTGCGAACTCGGGATGATTTAGCGCATTGAAGAACTCGGCACGAAACTCCAGTTTGAAGCGCTCCGTGATCGCAGTGGTTTTGGCCAGCGCGATGTCGAGATTGGTCAGCGTTGGGCCGCGCAGCAGATTCCGGAGCATACCGTAAGTCCGGTCGGCCGGGTTATGCACGGGATCGAGCTGCGGGAAGCAGGGATTGGGAAAGCCTCCATCGAAATAGGCATTGTTCTGGAGGGGCACATTGGAAAAACTATTGGGGTTGAAGATAAAGTTGCCGGTGACTGGCGTGGTGCTGACCTCGCAGACCGTGCCGGTCGAGTCCGTGCCGTAGGTGATCTCATTAATCGTCCGCACCTTGCGGTAGTCAAACGTTTGGATTGGTGCAACCACGGCGGCGCGAGAAATTGCGGGGTCGCCCGCGCCAGAAGAACCGGGATTGCCAGGGTCAGTGTAATCGGGTAACTGGGCTGGAATGTCGAATGGGAAACCGGTTCGATAGGTAAAGATGGGATAGAGGCTCCAGCCTTTAGTTAAGCGTTTGGGCCCCCCGGCCCACGCCCGATCCAGAGGCAAGTCCCATCCGCCACTGAGGCTGATGCGATGGCGAACATCACTGTCACCGGAAGCATAGAAAAGACGCGGGCTGTAGGTAGGCACTGCATAATTGCGCTGCTCGAACCCGGAGGCGTTGTCGATGTTATGGCCGTAGGTGTAGGCGAGGGTGTAATAAAGCGTGCCGACCCTTGAGTTTTGTGGCTGTCGCGTCAGGCTCGCCTCGAGCGCATTGTAGTTCGCCTGCGAGATGTTTTGGAATTCGGGAAGCGCGCCGTAGCAAACGACATTCGCGTAGCTTCCGCAGTTGCCACTGCCGCCATTCAGCGGGCGGTTGGTAGAGCCGGGCAACATCGGGTTGATGTCTGCCAGCGACGTCAGTCCGCGGCCCGTGGTTCCCACATAATTGGCTTCTAAAACCATATCGGCGAAAAGATTACGCTGCACGCTCAGGTTGTACTGGTAGACATAAGGAGTGTGCAGATGCGGCTTGACCAGAAAAATCGCTCCGGAGGCGTTGACCGGCAGAAACGGCGTGAAATCAATGTTAGAAGCAGGTGGCTTCGAGGGAAAACTGTTGGGTACTCCCAAACTATAGCAGTTGCCCTCTGGGTCATAATTACAGGCGTTCTGGAACGGCTGACTCATATATGTCAGCGGCGCGGTCACAGGACAACCGCCGGGGTTCGCGCAACTTGGCAGAAAGTCAGGAGAGTTGAAGTAAAGTCCCGCCGAGCCGACGAACGGGGGCTGGCCATTGAACTGAAGATTATCTTCGCCTTTCAGGATGTCGTAGAAAATGCCGCCGCCGCCGCGCACGCTGGTCTTGCCACTTCCAGTTGGATCCCAGGCGAAACCGAAGCGGGGCGCGAAGTTTTTCTTGTCAGGGAAGTTCACGCCCGTGGGCGCTCCCGGATCGCCGGGAAACACCAATCCCGGCGGCGCGTTCGGAAACCGTTTCGACTGAAGCCCTGGAATCACCGAAAAAGACCGCCCCTGAGTATCGTACTTGGGCGAATTGTATTCGTAGCGCAGCCCCATGGTCAGGACCAGGTTCTTGTTCACGTGCCACTCGTCCTGTCCGAACACATCTGTGCTCTTGCTCCGAATGTTCGACGGCGCCAGGGCGTTCTGGAAGAATGCATCAGGAACGCCGAGCAGGAAATCCGCGAAATCATTTCCCGAGCCTGCAACAGACCCCACCTCGTTGGGGGTGGCCGAGTAGAAATCCAACTCCCCGTTCAAGTAATAGCCGTAGACAAGGTTCTCCTGATAGGGCGAGAAGCCGGCTCCGAACTTCCAGTTGTGTTTCCCCCGCGTCCAGGTGAGCGCCTCCGTCCAGGAGAAAGTATTTTCGATGTAGCGCGTCGGACCGTTTTCGCTGGGGCCGATATCGAAACCGTTGTCCATATAAATATTGGTCGGACCTGTGACCAGGTCGGGAGTAACGCCGGTAACGCCAAGTGCCTGCCCAGTGGGCTGATGGCCTTGCGTGATATCCGAGAGGAAGTTGCTGCGATGGGTCACAAAGTGAAATTCATTGACCATGGTTGGCGAAAAAATCCGCGTGTAGCCAAGGTTGACGAAGTAATAATTGGCGACGCTCTGACTTCCATAACCGGCCACGGTAGCAAAGGCCAGAGGAGAGATGCCGTTGGTGCGGTTGAAGCCAAGAGTCGCGGAAAGCTTGTCTTTCGGGTTCAGGTCCAGATCAAACTTCGCAGTCAGCTCATTCCGGTTGTCCACTGCGGGCAGCGATGCAGAATACAGGCCGCTGGGAGTGGTTGGGATTAAACCGGCGGCGATGTAATTCCTGGCCACGGGATCAAAGTTCGCAGGATTAATCTGAGCGTTGCGGGCACCTCCGTTGGTAGCCGCCGCGAAGTACGGGTTGGCGGTCAGGAAGCGCACGACGCCCTGGTCGGGAGAGCCGCCGTTGGAAAAGTCGCCGTTCAACTCCTGCGGCGTGTAGACGGGGACATCGTCGTCCGGTATCGCTTGAACCTGCCGTTGCCCTTGGTAGGCCAGAAAAAAGAAAGCCTTATCTTTGTGGATGGGACCTCCCAGCGTCGCTCCGAACTGGTTGCGTTTCAGGTCGAGCCGCGGAAGGCCGAGGCGGTTATTGAAGTAGTCGTTGGCGTCGAAGTCCCGGTTCCGGATGTATTCGAACAGGCCGCCATGGAGCTGATTGGTGCCGGACTTGGTGACGATGCTGATGATTCCCCCGCCGTTGCGTCCGTACTCAGCCGTGTAGTCGCTGGTCAGAAGCCGGAACTCGGCGATGGCATCGGGATTGGGATCGAGCACATTCCCGTTACTGATCAAGTCGTTGTTGTTTCCGCCATCGAGCAGAAATGTCACAGAGTCGGTGCGTCCGCCGGCGATGCTGTAGCTGCCCGCACCGAAATTGTCGTCGTTGCTTTCTGTGACTCCAGGCTGAAGCAAAGCCAGGTCCAGCATGTCTCGCCCGTTCAGCGGCATGTTCGTAATCACTCGTCCCGTGATCGACTGCCCTAAAGTTGGGTTGACGGTTTCCACCTCAGCAGCCTCAGCCCCGACGTCGATCGTCTGATTCTCGGTACCCACTTCCATCTTGAAGTCGACGCGTAGTGCCTGATTGATCAGCAGCTTCTGCTCAGCGCTGGCCACCACGCGAAAACCAGCGTGCTTGGCCGTGACCTTGTAATTGCCGATGGGCAGCGCCAGCAACTGAAACGATCCATCATTGTCGGTGGTCGCGGTGCGTACGATCTGAGTGGCGGTGTTGGTCACAGTGATCTGGACTTGGGGGATGACCGCACCCAGCTGGTCGTAGACCGTTCCATAGATCCTTCCGGTCGCATCCTGAGCCGAAGCTGCGGCCAGCGCGCCTATTACCACCGCCATCACAACGAACGACAGCAAAACCACCCGGTAGAGTTTCATTGCGATTTCTCCGTGGCCTAGATGCCTGACCAGTCAAACTCTGCAAATCAAAACTTCAAATCGAAACACCACTAAAAGGAGGAAGTGGGCATGGCCATCTCGGCCGCGCCCTTTCCCGCCATGCAACTACCGTTTCGATTTCGCTTTCGAGGCCGGGCGTCGCACCGCGGGCAGCGCGCTTAGCGACCCTTGCTGCTCGAGCGTTCCCAGGAACATACCGTCGTCGCTCTCCTGAACGTCGAGCCAGAACAACTGACCGCCCGCAGCCTGATAGATGACTGTGGTGAAATTCCCCGGGTCCGTAACCACGGCGACGGCGAGTTTCATGGTGTAGCGCCCCGCGTTCGCCGGATCCGGCACTGCGGTGCCCGTGAACATAGCGGTATCGATCCCGTCTTGTCCGGTGGGGTTGAAGATGAAGAAAGGATCGCTGAGGAGTCCGGTGGCTCCGCTGAAGACCCCACCACTGACCGATCCCTGCCCGACAAAATCGAATTCCCAACCCAGGCTCGGCCCGCGGGGATTGTTGTAAGCCTGCACGTCAAAAGCGTAGCTTCCGGCAAAGCTGGCCGTAGACGTGTCCGTTTGCGGAAGAAGCGCTCCGGTGCCGTTGAGCGCGGTCGCCCCATCGAGGTCAGCAATCAGAGCGCCGCCCAATCCGCTGGTAGTGTTATTCGGATCGTTCAGGTTGAGCAGTGGATCCGTCATATAGATCCCGAGGACGCTGACATCTGCCAGGTCTCCTGGCGTGATCGTCAGGCTGCCGTATCCGTTGGCGGCAACCGTATAGTTGCCCGAGATCGCGGCCGCGGAAACAATCGTGTCATTGTCATATTCGTCGTCGTCCGCGACCCCGGTGAATGTGCCGCTGGTGGCATTCGTGGAAAACATTCCGGCCGCAGCGTAGAGATTTCCGAACGAGTTGCTTTGGACGCCGAATACTGAGTTCCCCAGCGATGTGTTGTCGAAGGTGCCGGCACCTTGTCCAAAGACTGAACCCACGCCCGAATCGCCGGTGTCCACATCGATGATTCGAATGGCCTCTGGGCCAACCTGGTAATAGTTGAGCGAGATCCCCAGGGCTGCACTGCTGATCGTGCCCCGCCCGAAAGCATCGGGCGCAGTGATGGTTCCGGTCAGAGCGATTCCCAGCGTCGGAGTGGTAGCAGCTCCCGCATCGTCGACGTCGAAAGTGCCCGTCAACGCTGTGCCGCTATTCGAGATCGAGAGCACGCCTCCGAAAACAATCGATTCTAAAGACGGGTCGGTTCCCGAAAGTGTGAAGGCATAGTTGCCATCGTTGAGCGCGCTGGAAAGCGCCTGCAGGTCCAGGCTTCCGCTCGATGTAGCTGAGCCATCAAACTGCACAATGAGCGCGTGATTCGCGTTCACAAACTGGACAGCCAGGGTCTCGACTCCATTCGCGCCCAGACTAGCATTATTCGTTGTGAGGGCAAGTGTCCCTTGTCCGGTTCCTGGATCCACGATGAGCGCGCCCGTTCCCGGCAAGATGGTGTCAGGAGAAGGTTCAGGCGAGGTTACTCCATCGCCGTCGTTATAGTCCTGTTCGCCGCCCAGAACGTTACCGTTGCCATCCAGGGTCACGGCTCCAGCTAACGCGTAAAAACCGGGGCCGTTCGCGGACTCGAGCCCGCTCACGTAGAAGGAAAAGTTGAGCGCTGTATTGGTCAGAACGAAGTTTGCCGGCTCGGCGCCGGACGCAACCGTAGCCGTGACAGTGTAAGTTCCGACCGATCCGTTGGCGGTAAACGCAGCCGAGGTGGCTACGCCGCTGGCGTTGGTCTTGGCCGTATTCACTCCACCGGCGAATGTTCCCCCGGCTCCTGTCGCCGGAACTTCGAATGTAACCAGCACTCCGCTGATTGGATTCTGATTCCCGTCCAGCACTGTCGCCATCAGAGGTGCCGAAAAACTGGCCAGGACCGGCGCGCTTTGCGGTGTTCCGCTCGTTCCCGAGATCGATATGAGCGCTCCGGTTATGTTCGTTAATTGAAAATTGGCCGCCGTTGCCACTCCCGTGACCTTCGCTGTCACCGCGTAAGCGCCGGCCGCCGCATCGGCGGTGAACGCCGACGAGGTAGCCTGGCCGCTTGCGTTGGTGGTATCCGTTTCGGTATTCGAAGAGTTCGACGCGAACACGCCGCTCGCTCCGCTCGACGGAGCCGTGAACGTCACTGTCGCTCCGGTTACCGGATTCTGGTTGCTATCCACCACGGTCGCCACCAGCGGTGCGCCAAACGCCCCACTGACCGCCGCGTCTTGCAGGGATCCACTCGTCGGTGTGATCGATGCGGGAGGGCCCGAAGTGTTCGTCAGACTGTAGCTGGTCGTCGCCGTCACTCCGGCAACGCTGGCCGTCACCGTAACGGCTCCAATGGTTCCATTGGCGGTGAACGCCGACGAAGTGGCCACGCCCGTGGCGTCGGTCGTATCCGTTTCAGCGTTCGATGCGCTTGCTGCGAACGTGCCGCTCGCTCCTGTAGCCGGAGCCGTGAACACCACGAACGCTCCGCTTACCGGCGATCCGCCCGTCATGACCGTCGCAACCAGCGGCGCGGCAAACGCGGTGTTGAGCTGGGCACTCTGGGGCGTCCCACTGGTCGCCGCGATCGTTTCAGTCGGAGTGTTGTAGTTCGAACTATTGCAGCTCGTCAAGAAAGCTAGGAACAGGAAAGTGAAAACCAACCCGAGGATGCCAGCGTAGGTTCGACGGTTCATAGCGATCCCTCATTTCCGCCCGTCTTCGCGTCCGCTCGCTTCCGTGCCTGCGGCGACAGCGGGAACCCGTGGTTGTTCCGGATGGTGTAAAGCTCACAACCCACTTTCACGCTGCGGACCAGCAAGACCAACTTGTCCTGGATCCTCTTTATTACACCGGTCGCCTCAATCTCCTGCCCGGCGACGACGGAAACGGCGCCCTCACCCTGCAAACCGAACCTTCCCAAACTCGCATCCACCGGACCGTTGGAAGTGGCGAGCAGCAGGTGCGAGCCCACGATCATTCCGGGAGCGGCTTTCACCAGTATGCTCTGCACGGTGCCAGTGATCGTGACCTCCGCGGCTGGCGCTGTCTTCGCCTGAACGGTCTGCGCCTGAATTGGACACAGTGAAGAGATGAGTAAAAGAGCGACCACTGCACATAGCCCGGTCGACAGCGGTTTCATCGTTCGCCTCCGAGTTGAGTCTGAATTCAGAAGTTCTATTCGGATCACTGGCCCCCACAGACGACAAGGCCCCGTCGCTCTTCACTCTTTAGAACAGTTGAGGACGGTGATCCGCATTGCGTGAGTGTGCCGCCCAGTTTACCTCGATTGCGAGGGAACCGGATATCCGAATGCGTAATCTAACTCCCGGTCACATCCGAGGAAGAACGCTGAACAGAGCAGATGCTCGGCTGTTCCATGTTAATAAGACTATTGCCGGGAATGCTGAAGTCCTGGGACACACGGTCAGTGTTCCCTTGATCTGCTGATTTGCTGTGAATGTGTTAGCGGCCGCCAGTCGCGGGACCTTGATCGTATCGAGATTCAGCACAACCTTGCCTGTGGTTCCGCCGCCAGTGAGATTCGGTACCGGTACCGGCCGTCACACCGCGGGGTGTCCGGATTTCCCGTCCCTCTAGCCATCACCCCGACGGTTTGGCGGGGCGGCATCTACTCTATTCGTGGGCATCGCGAAAGGACCGAGCTTTGCCGGCCATCAGCCCGAACCCATTCCTCTTGGCCTCGTTCTCTAAGTTCAGCGCTTCTGAGCGGGCGGCAACCGGTTGTCCTGCCCTGCTTCTTAACTCCGCCATGGCTAGCCGGGTCTCGAACTCAAACCCCAAAAGCTGATGAGAACGAGCGCGTTGAAGTGTCTTCTGCAGTTGTGCGCTGGCCGCTGGGAAATGGCCCGAAAAGTCTTGCACGCGACCGGACATTATTTCGAACTGCAAACGGAGCAGCGTGTTCGCACTCTTATCGGCCAGTGATTTTGCGTTTCCCGCCTCCACCTGAGCTTCAGAAAGCTTGGATTCGGCCAAGAGCGCATCGATCAGCACGATGCTGGCGGCCAACTCGTCATCGGCCTGCTGATCCGGATGAAACTGTTCTTTGCATGTACGGATCACAGTTTCGGTATCGGCGGCATGGCCTTGCTCAATCGACAGCCGCGCCAAGGCGAGTTCCGTTTCCGCGACGGCTTGCTTATCCCCAATCTCTTTGCAGAGAGCCAGCGATTCCTGGTAAGAGTTGCGAGCTGCCTGCAAATCCCCTTGATCCTCAAGTACGTCCCCGGCTCCAGCTAGTGCATAGGCCACGGCACGTTTGTCAGCAATTTCCTGCGCAAGGGTTCGGGCCTCCTTGTAACCGGTAAGAGCTGCGATCAGGTCGCCACGCAGTCTCGCAATCTTGGCCAGATCGGCGAGAGTAAGCGCGACGCCGTCTTGGTCCGCCATTTCCTTGTAGCCTGGAATCGCGTCTGAGAGGGCGCGCGTCGCTTCTGCCAGATTCCCGCGAGCCAGAGAAATGTCGCCCAGGTTAGCGGAAGCGGTTGTGACGCCCTCGAGATCGCCGATCTGACGAAAAATCTTGATCGCTTCCCGGTACATTGCTTCCGCACGATCCAGGTCGCCCTGTTCATAGTAGAGAATGGCGAAATCGGCCGTGGTGCGAGTTGCGTTGTCGCGATCGCCAACTGCGGTGTACCGTTTTCGAGCATTGTCACAGTCTTGGGCGGTGGAATCGCCGTTGCCGATCTGACAGAGAATTCCGTAGGCCCGTGCGACGAATAGTTGCAAACCCTGGGCGTTCCCCTTTTCGATGGCGCGCCGGGAGGCAGCCTGCGCCTTGACGACATCGTTATTAACCCAAGCGCGTGCTTCCAGATAGTCGATCCGTGGGTCGCCGCCTGCAGGAAGCGGAAGATGCCGGAGAGTTTCCAGAGTATGCAAAGCATCTGCAGGATTTACCCATCGCTGTTCGTCGGCGAGGCGAAGGCCGTAGTCCAAACTGTCCGGGAACTGGATGAAAAGTTTTCGATACGAATCGATGGCTCGCTTCCGATCTTGGATGGTGGCATAGTACTGACCATCGATCAGCAGACGATCTTCTGGCCCCAGGTGCCCGGAAAGAGCGCGCGCCCGTTCCGCTTCATCCCGGGCCTTTAGGCTGTAGCCGAGGTGATTCCATGCATCGGACAAAGCAGCGTGTGTCAACGGAAACTGGGGCTCGACGGCTGAAGCCTTGATGAGAGAATCCCGGGCGTCTACAAAATTAAACGCCCACAGACGCTCCAATCCCTGCGTGTAAAGCTTAAACGCCAGGGGTTTTGAAGGCAGAGCGGCTCGTGCTTGCGCGATTGCTTCTCGCTGAAACCGGCGTCGCTCCCAAGCTCTGCCGCAGGGACGTACCTGCCTGGCTGACGAGTTCAAATAGATCATCCTCGTTTCCGACGAAGGCCTGCTCGGCAATGGTTTCGCCATTTCGGGTGTCTTGAAGCCGAACGTCCAGACGAATCCGCCTTTCTCCTTTTCCCGGCAACGGCGTGTACGAGCCAAGTACGACTACGTCTGCTCCAGGATTCGTATGGAGCCGTTCGAGGGTCTCTTTCGCCAGGCTGTCTTCGTCAGTCACGGGGAGTTCTCGTTTTGCGCGCGCCACGTCCTCACCCGAAACCATACGTAAGGCGCTATCAGCAGCGAGCTCGGTACCAAGCATTTCCGCAAAGGCTGGCGACAGCCAGTTGTCCTCGGGACGCCCTGGCAGATTGCGAAAACCCATCACGGCTACAGATCGTCGAACGTGCACCGGAGGAAGGTTGGTCTCGGCCGCAGTCTTATTTTCTATCCCGGTCCGCGGAAGCCGAAATCGATAAGCGGCACTGCCGATCACAAGCACAATGAATGCGGCAATGACCAGGTAACGCAACCTCCGGTCTGAAATGGCAGAGTGTTTTTCTGAGCTGACCGACGAAATCGGCGCCCTTACAGGCTCTGGTGTGACCGGACGGACCGGATCCTGTGACTCTGTGACCGTAGTGACCGGCGCCAAAAACCGGTAGCCTCGGCGCGGCACCGTTTCCACATAGCAGGGCGCGTCGGCGTTATCCCCAAGCGCATCCCGGATCTTCCGGATCGCAACTCCCAGGCTGTTGTCGAACTCCACGAAGGTGTTTTGCGGCCAAAGGTGTTGGCGCACCTCTTCGCGGGAGACGATTTCTCCTGCCCTCTCCACAAGGAGGACGAGCAGGCGGTAGGGCAAATCTTGCAGCTTCAGCGGGCTGCCGTTGCGAACGAGGGTGGCCGCGCTGGTGTCAAGCAGGAATGGACCAAACTTGTACACGCACTTTTTGTGAGATTCCCCGAGCAGCACGCAGGCCCCCTTGGCCACAGATGGTAGCACAGGCCAGTTAAGAAGCAGTTCTAAACCTATGGAGACGTGACACTTATCAGTTAAAGCGGGTTTAAAGAACAGTTTCATTGACCTGGCGACCAAGTCCCTGCAGATTGACACTGCGCAGGGCAGCAAGTCGCGCGATTCGCCGCTTCGGAATGCTGCCCACAAGCCATCAGGGGGAAGTGGCATCTGGGGAGATGCCAACTTCCACCTGGGGACATCGCGCAGCAGGTCACGAGGTCATGATGAAACGAATCCTTATCTTCATCTTCTTCATCTTCGCATTCCTGTTGGCCATCCCGGTTTGTTTCGGTCAGACGCAAACTGCGAAAGTTCGGATGTATTACATCGCCGCGGATGAAATCGACTGGGATTACGCCCCGGGCGGCGTCAACAAGATGATGGGCATGAAGTTCGACGGCTATTCTACGGTGTTCACCGAACGGGGACCTCATCGGATTGGAACCGTCTATCGTAAGGCTCTCTACCGAGAATATACAGACGACACCTTCACCCGGCTCAAGCCCCGTCCGGTGGAGTGGGAGCACACTGGAATTCTTGGTCCGATCCTGCGAGCCGAGGTCGGCGACACGATTCGCATTCTGTTCAAAAACAACGCCACGCGCCCCTACAGCATGCACCCCCACGGTGTCTTCTACAAAAAAGATTCCGAGGGCGCGCCTTACGACGACGGCACATCGGGCGTCGACAAAGAAGATGATGCCGTGCCTCCTGGCAAGACTCACCTCTACACCTGGGAGGTTCCCGAGCGTGCCGGGCCCGGACCGAACGATCCCAGTTCGATCGTCTGGCTCTACCACTCCCACACCAATGAGTTGAAGGACGTGGAGAGCGGCTTGGTCGGCGCGATGATCATCACGCGACGCGGCATGGCCGATGCCGACGGCAAACCAAAAGATGTCGATCGCGAATTTGTCTGCCTCTATCTGCTATTCGACGAAAACGTCAGCTGGTATATCGACCACAATATCCAGGCGTTTACGACTGACCCGAAGGGAGTGAAGAAACTCGAATTCGCACCGGTCGACAACGAAGGCAACTTTTCAGGTCTCGGATCAGGGTTTACTGTCGCCAACGCCAAGTTCGCCATCAACGGCTACATCTACGCCACGGGACCGATGATGACCATGAAGAAGGGCGAACGCGTCCGCTGGTATCTGGTCGCCCTGGGAGAGCAGTTCAGCGTTCATACGCCCCACTGGCACGGCAACGTTGTCTTGCATGATGGCAAACGTACCGATGTCGTTCCTCTCATGCAAGCACAAATGGAAACCGTGGACATGCTTCCCGACAATCCCGGCATCTGGATGTTCCACTGCCATATTGACGACCACATGGATGCTGGAATGGTCACGTTGTACAAGGTCGCGCCGTAATTGAAGCAAGCCACTCAGTCGTTCTTGAGGATGGAAAGCGCACGGATGTCGGCGAACATTACACCAAGTCGAGCCGGGAAAACTGGCTGCCTTGATGATTGGACATATGCCGTATGAAATTTTCGTTCAAAACTCAATTACTACGGGGATTGGTCTTATGAAGAGTATTCTGCTCGGTTTCCTGTTTCTTTGCGCCGCCGTCTGCGCCTTTGGCCAGACTCTGCCCATCAAGGAAGGGCTCTGGGAAAGCACAGTCTACGACGATGACGGTACACCTAGCGTTCGCGTCCTCAACTGCGTCACCCAGAAAAACTTCGCCGAGATGTTAACCAAGGCCGGCAACCATCCCGGTTGTAAGGTGGCAACCCAGAACATTACCAGCCACGGCATGACAGTAGATATTTCCTGCAGCACACAGAACGTTCAGACGAGCGTGCATCAGGTGGTAGAACTCGTGGATTCAGAACACACTCGGGGCACAACAACAATGAAGATGGTGAATAAGGGCAAATCGAGCGAATCGACCACGAAGTCCAGCGGCCACTTCGTCAAGTCCGACTGCGGAAAGGTCAAGCCTGACGATCCCGAAATCGAGTGAGAGAAGTAGGGAGTTGTTCCGAGTCCGTGTCTTGGAAGGCATGGTCGGGCGGTACAAGGTCGAACCCTAAACCAACAAGCCTGCGGCATCTCCCCGAAAGATTGGAGAGATCATGCTCCGAGCGATCCATAAAGAGGAAGAAATGTTTTTCAGAAAACGTCTCGTCACCCTCGGACTAACTCTGTTGTGCATACCAGTCATTCTTTCGGCTCAACCTGGCTGGAAGGTAGTGAAAGACAGAACCAATTCGTGCCAGATCTCGGTGCCAGAAAACTGGGGCCAGTCCGCCTTCATGGTGAGATCGGATGGCAAGGTAAGAGTCTTCAGCGCAGAAACGCAAACGATGGTTGCCGAAAGAATGCTAGAGAACACTCCCAAGCTTGTCTTCTACGTAATGAAATCGCATTCGGCGCCGGGAGCGCAACCGCTGGTTACTTATCAGGCTTCTGTGCCCGGGAACGGATATCACTGCACCGCGCAAATCAATGTGAAGACGGACTATCCCGAGGATCAGGTCAAGCGAATTGTGGCGACTTTCGCCGCGGAGAAATAAGGCCAGTGGACCATCGATACCAATAGCTCACTCAGGAGGTTCCCGATGTTTGACAATCGCTTCGTCGCTCGTTCTCTTTTTGTATCGCTAATAACGGCTGGGTTATTTTCGTCGGCGCACGCGGCTGACTCCTGCCAACCGGTGTTCGACGCACTGACGAAAGTGCTCACGACGCCGAACCACGGCTATTCAACCCAAACTGGCTCGCTTGTGAAGGGCAAGACACGCAGCGGCGAGACGATCTTCGTGCAAGGAGCTCGGTATGTCCGCGTGGACGGAACGTGGGCGAAATCTCGTCTGCGAACTGAGGACATTCTGCAGCAAGAGAAAGAGAACCGAGCGAACGGCAAAGCGAGCTGCCAATTCGTGCGCAACGAAGCTGTGAGTGGTGAGAACGCCATGCTCTATGCCATGCACAGCGAAAACGAATTCGCTAAGGAAGATGCACAGATGTGGATCTCCAAAGCCACGGGATTGCCCTTGCGCGAAGAAATGGATACCGACATTGGGGGAGCTATGGGAAAGAGCCACAGGTCTATGCGCTACGAGTACAGCGATGTGAAACCACCGATGTGAGCGAAAGCATATTCCAACGAGTTCTCTGCAAGCACCAATCATAGGGAGGTTGCGATGGCCAACTTTTGTACGAAATGCGGAACGCCGGTGACGGGACGATTCTGCGTAAAGTGCGGCACAGACATAAGTCAATCAACGGCTCCCGCGCCGCAGGCGGTACAACAAAATGCAGGAACGGCAGCGCCGGAGGCGGCCCAGCCTCCGGTTGCCAGGCCGGCATTGGCAACCGTTCCGCCCCAGGTCACTAACAAGAAGATGAGTACGCTGGCCAAGGTTGGGATCGCCGCGGTTGTCGTCGTCTTCGTTGGTGGTGCACTCGCCGTCGGAGGTCTCTATTACGCCGTCCACCGAGTCAGTCAAAAGATTCATGAGGAAGCGGGGAGCATTCTGGGATCGAGCCCGAGTAGCACCAGCCCGCATTCCTCGAGCAACGGAACTAGCTCGGGAAAAGCAGACGCCATCGACGTGTGCCGTCTGTTGAGCAAAGAAGATGTCGGCCGCGCAGTGGGCGTTGTGATCGCGCGCGCACAGCCCGAGGACAATTCGTGTTCATACATCGCGAAGGGTGATAAGGCAGACATGCTCGCAAAACACACCACCGCAATGATGGCCGCCCGGGGCGCCGACAAGCAGACGCAACAAACGATCCAGAAGTTTGCGGGAGGCATGTTCAAAGAATTTCAGAACGAAAAGCCGGCGTCGCAGCAAGACAACTCCGGCGAAGTGCCAGTGTTCTCGTTTTCAGTCGATCAGAACGCCGCCGACGAACAGATGCGCTTGAACGCCAAGGTGCTCGGCGTCATCGGAGATCAGCAAGACCTGCCTGGAATCGGCGATCAGGCGTTCGTGTCGGCGGACGGAATGATCATGATGCGAAAGGGGAAGAATTTCGTCCGCATCATGTTCATCGCCTGCCCGTGCAATACGGACGCCGTGAAGCCTCTGGCCAAGGAAATCGCAGACGCGCTGTAACCGGCATGAAAAAAGCACGCACTTAGCTCTTAATACCTCATCCCGAAAGGAAACATCATGAAAGCTAATTCTCCTGTCCACGCGTTCCGCACCCAAGAGAAACTGGTGTCCCGCCTAGCCTGCTTCCCGATCATCCTGTTTCTGGCCTTAGTCGCCTGTTCAAAACCTGCTTCAAAAACTGGCGACGCTGCGTCGCAGAGCGCGAAGAATGCCGCTGCCGGCACTCCCGCAGGCAACGCGTGCGACCGAAAACTGGTGACGTCGGCCGACGCAGCCGAGATACTGGGTAAGCCGGTCGCGTCGGAAGAAACCCTTCAGGGCGATGCGCAGTCTTGCGTGTTCGCCACAGCGGACTCGACCACGCTGACGATCTCGCTGCGCCCGGGCCTCGGACGTGCAACGGTGGATACGTGGGCTACGGGGAAGATGGACATGCCAGTGACCAACGTATCGGGGGTTGGTGAACGGGCGGTATGGCAGTCGACGCTCAAAGAGATCAACGCGGAGAAGAACGACCTGCTCTGCGACATCGGGGTCGTCGGCCATGCTTCGGCCGCGACACCGGAGAAGCTGGGCGCGGTTTGTAACAAGATCTTCGCGGCGATGTGAGGCGACAGCACCCCAGCCCGAAAACCATCGAGGCTGCAATGGAAATGGATATTAAGAAGGAGATCGTGCGCTCTGCAACGCCGGCGGTCGCAGCCACATACAATGCTGCATTGACGCAGGAACACCTGCGCCATCCTTCGGTCGGAACACCAGTGCCGACCGGCGAGGTTCCCCGGCTGCACCTCAATTTATCGTTTGCCTCACCGCCTTCCGGGCAGGCGACGAAACAGAACGCGATGGACCCTGCCTGGGAGTCTCTCGCATACATAAGAACTATCTCTTGTGTGGGCGGCTTCGTAGCAATCCTTATTTTGAGCTTCGTGTTGACTGCAAGGAGTGGAACGAAGTTGCTCACTACGGACCCATTGACAGGACTTCCTCTTCATCCCGCTACAGATTCTCGTCTCCACTTGGGTAATGAGCCGACCCGGTTGCCGGAGTCCCTAGTCTGCAAAAGTAAAATGCAGGCGGATTTCTACTCGGTCTACGACTCCAAAGTGAATGCGACTCTCACTTGGTACGACGCTCACCTGCCCGGGTTCAAGAAGACGCACGCCTTCGCCGCCAACCGCTCGCAAGACGCTTTTTATAAAGCCGATGGGACGGTGCTGGTGTCGGTCACGGGTAGTCCAGGAAAGGAAGGCGAAAACGCGGATACGTACTCGGTCTTGTATGCCCATTTTCAGCCGGGACTGTCCGAGAAAACGATCGTCGCCCTTAATCAACAAAATCTTGTTTGTCCGTAAACGGCAGATTGAGCAATACACCGTCCGGCAGAATTGGCATGATGACCGGCGCCGAACCGGCCCGCTAGCAGGGCGTTCTAAATCTGGATACATCCAAACGGCGGCAAACTGTTGATTCTGCGTTCAACAAGCATTCTTAATCAGTGGGTTGAAGGTTCGATTCCTTCCGCGCTCACCCTCCGAACTTTTTCGGCTTGGACGAGTATCCGACGATTATCCATCAGCTGACTGGTCGCTTAGTTTTCATTTTTCTGCGGACGTTTTCTTGGTGACCTGCTCGTACCAGAGGCGGTGATGGGTTTTTGCCCAGGCGGCGGAGACTTCTCCGCGAATGATTGAGGTAAAGCCGCCGCGAATCATGGCCGTGCCCATGTAGACATGAATGATGAAGCCGCCGATCGTTGCCATGGCCGCGGCGACGTGGACCGTGATCGCGAGATAACGCAGCCAGCTCAGACTCGACGGAATGGACTCCACGAACCACAGACCCAGGCCCGAAATGAGCAGCAGAATCACGCCGTAGAACATCAGCCAGAAGAATATTTTCTGTCCGTAGTTGAAGCGGCCCTCGGGCGGGAGATTGTCGTCGTCGTTTTCGATGTAGTGCTTTACTTCTTTCTTCCAGCGCCGGTCGGCGTCGGTGGTGAGCATGTCGGTGCGCCACATCCGGTACATCCAGATCATGGAACCCGTGAAAGCCACGCCAGACCAGGGATGCCAGAAGCGGGCTGTCGGTCCGCCGCCGACAACGACCGCCAGCCAGAACAAGTACGGCGACCAGAAGGCGAGGCCGGTGACGAGGCAGTAGATGTAGAACAAGGCGCCGAGCCAGTGATGAACGCGCTCGACCATCGTGTAGCGCAGGATGCGTTCCCCGGGTTCTCCTGTGGTTCTTGGCGAGGAGACGACGTGAGTACTCACGGCTTGCCTCCATTCTCATCCGGCTTGTCACGCACTTCCTTGGGGCCAAAATGAAAATAATGAAGAGTGACGCCGATGATGCCGAAGAGCATGCCAAGATTTCCGATCCACTTCGCGGGACCTTTCCAGAACTTCACGATCCACGGAATGTGGGGATCTTTGGGCAAGCCGCCGTAGGCCTCAGGGTTGGTGATGTCGTGGAGCACATAGATGACGCCGGTTCCGCCCACGCCCGCGGGGTCGTAGACTCCCGCTTTCTCGATGCCATAATTTTCGCGCAGCTGCCGAGCTCGCGTCTCCGCCAGATCCTTCATGTCGTCTTTACTTCCGAAGTGCAGGCATCCAGTTGGACAAGATTTGATGCAGGCCGGTTCTAGTCCCTCGCTTACGCGGTCGACGCACAGCGTGCACTTGAACATCTTCTTGGTCGCGGGATTGAACTTGGGGATGTCGAAGGGGCATCCGCTGACGCAGTAACCGCAGCCAATACAATGCTGCTGCTGAAAATCGACAATGCCGTTGGTGTATTGCACGATCGCGCCGTCCGCGGGACAAGCCTTCAGGCAGCCGGGATCGGAGCAGTGCATGCACTGGTCTTTGCGCATGAGCAGCGTGATGCTGCCGTCTTCGCGCTCGTGTTCGTTGAACTTGATCAGATTCCAGTAATTCCACGCTGTCTCGGGCATGGTCTGGTAGCTGTTGTCGAAGACGGTGTCGGTGAAGCTGTAGCCGTTCCATTCGAGGCAGGCGACTTCGCAGGCCTTGCAGCCGATGCACGTAGTCGTGTCGATCAGCTTGCAGACTTGATAGTCGCGCTCCACGTCTTCGCCGGGAGCGGGTCCGACGTGGCCGGAAATTCTGCGGATTGCTAATGTTGCCTGGCTCATAAAAAGCTTCTAGCTTCTAGCTACTAGCTTCTAGCTGTTCACGCTTTTTCCAGCTTCACCAAAAAGCCTTTAAATTCGGGCGTGTACGCGTTTGGATCTACCACGGTTGGCGTGAGGCGGTTGAGGATGGTTCTCGCATCCTTGCCGGCGTCTTCCTGAATTCCGCGATAGCCTTGGTGGATCGGAATGCCAATCTGGTAGATCGTTTTGCCGTCGATCATCATCGGCTTGATGCGTTTGGTCACGAATGCCTTGGCGACGTAGTGGCTGCGCGCGCTCGTGACTTTTACTTTATCGTTTCCCCTAATGCCCAGTTCCGCGGCCAGTTCGACGGGAATTTCGACGAATGGTTCGGGGATTAACTGCACGTTCATCTGATTGTTCTTGGTCCAGTAGTGGTAATGCTCGGTGAGGCGGTAGGTCGTGCAGATCACATTGAAGCCGTCGCCGGGAGTTGCATACTTATCCGCTGCCGTCTTGAGTTTCTTGACTACTGGATTGTTCTGCTGGCCGGGGTGCAGCGCATTTTGCACCGGACTCTCAATCGGCTCATAGTGCTCAGGAAACGGACCGTCGGCGAATGCACCCAGAGGCCCGAAGAGGCGGCCAACTCCCTCGGCGGTCATGATGAACGGGCCCATGTGATCTTTCGGATTGGAGTCGGGCTTGAAGTCGGGGACGTCGTTGCCCACCCAGAGTTGCGTGGACTCGTTCCACCAAACTTGCTTCCGGGTTGAGTCGTAAGGTTTTCCCGACGGATCGCAGGATGCGCGGTTGTACATGACGCGGCGGTTCGCCGGCCATGACCATGCCCAGTTCTGGAAGACGCCCAGGCCGGAGGGATCTTCGGTGCCGCGGCGGAGGGTTTGGTTTCCAGCTTCGGTCCAGCATCCGGAATAAATCCAGTTTCCGCACGCAGTTGTGCCGTCGTCCTTTAGCCAGGCGAATCCCGGCAGTTGCTGACCGCGCTTGATGGTGATCTGTGTTTTGGGATCGGTAAGGTCCGCGAGCGCTTTGCCGTTCAACTCCTTGGTCACTTCGCCGAGCGCGGGATGCTGCGGATCGGTGTAGCCCCATGTGAGTTTGAGAATTGGATCGGGGAACTTGCCGCCTTCGGTTTGATACAGTTCGCGCACGCGCAGAAAGATTTGCGCGATGATGTCCTGATCGAGGCGGCACTCGCCCGGGGGCGGCACGGCGGCGTTCTTCCATTGCAGCATGCGCGCCGAGTTGGTCATCGATCCATCTTTTTCGGCGAAGCCCGCGCAGGCCAGGCGATAGACCGTGGTGTTGATGGTCTTCATTTCCTCGGGTGTGATTCCAGGGGACTTCCAGAATTCGCTGGTTTCGTCGGGATAGATCTCGCCAACCACGAGGAAGTCGGCTTTCTTGAGAGCATCGATATTTTTCTGCGAGTCGGGTCCGATGGCTACGCCGTTCATGCCGAAGGCGAGCATACCTTTTACCGTTCCGCGATACATGTTGTCCCAGATCTGCGTCCAGGAATAGTTGCGATCTACTTTCGGCATGTACTGGAAGGCGAAGTCATTCTCTTTCGTGGCCGCATCGCCGAACATGGCCTTCAAATAGGACACAGCAAATTTCGGTGTGTTGGAGTAGTAGTTGAACGAATCCCACGGAGCGGGCTTGGAAGCAGTTGGCGTGGTGCGCTTTAAATATGTGGCGAGGTCCGCGTCGGTCGGAGTCGGCACCTTCAGATAGCCGGGCAAGCTATCGAAGATTCCGCCCATGTCGGTGGCGCCCTGGATGTTGGAGTGGCCGCGCAGCGCGTTGACGCCGCCCCCAGCACGCCCCACATTGCCCAGCAGCAATTGCAACATGGCGGCCGTGCGGATGATCTGCGTGCCGAAACTGTGCTGTGTCCAGCCGACCGCGTACATGATGGTCGCGACTTTCTTCATGTCGCCATCTTTGCGGATGGAAGTAAACAGGTCGGCAGCCTTCAGGAACTGCTCTTTCGGAATTCCGGTGATGCGCTCCACCATTTCCGGGGTGTAGCGCGAATACTGCTGCCTCAATAGCTGAAAGACGCAGCGGGGATGCTGCAAAGTCAGGTCGTACGCGACTTTCGGCGGCAGCGCGGGCAGGGGTTTTGCCGATCCCACGGGCGGTACGGTTCCGGCCGCGGCGGGTGCAGCGGGCGCTGCGGCGTGTTCGGGCATTCCCCGGCCAGAGTCATTGCCTTCCTCGTACGTCCATGATGACCTGTCGTAAGTTTGGGAGCCGGCGTCGAAACCCGAGTAGAGGCCGTCTTCCGGCAGCTTGAAACCTTCCTTCACGACGAAGGCGGCATTGGTGTAGTTGACGAGATATTCTTTCGCGATGTGATTGTTTTCGAGGGCGTAGTGAATCATGCCGCCGAGAAACGCAATGTCGGCTCCCGCACGAATTTGCACGAACAGGTCTGAGACTGCGGCGGTACGTGTGAACCGCGGATCGACCACGATCAGCTTTGCGTTGCGAGTGCGCTTGGCTTCAATGGCCCACTTGAAGCCGCACGGATGGTTCTCGGCGGGATTTCCGCCCATCACCAACATCACGTCGGCATTCTTGATGTCGGTCCAGCCATTCGTCATTGCCCCGCGTCCAAATGTTGGTCCCAGACCTGAGACCGTAGGTCCGTGTCAAACCCTGGCCTGATTTTCCAGGTAGGTTAGTCCCAGGGCCCGCATGGTTTTGACGACGAGATAATTGAATTCGTTGGTGTCGGTGCAGCCGCCGATGAACGCCATGCTTTCGCAGCGGTTCACGGTGCGTTGCAGCGCGTCTTTTTCGATGAAAGTATCGTCGCGCGTCTTCTTCACTAAGTGCGCGATTTCATCGATGGCCTGCCGCCAGGCAATGTCATCCCAGTGATCGGAGCCGGGCCGCCGCACTTGCGGCTTCAGCAGCCGCCGCGGATTGAGAATGTCCTGCTCAAGCGAAGCGCCCTTCGGGCACAGCGTGCCGCGATTGATGGGGTGGTCGGGGTCGCCCTCGACGTGGATGACCTGCGGGGTCACGTTCTTGGCTTTATCGCCAATCGTATAAATGAGGACGCCGCAGCTTACGGCGCAATACGGGCAGGTCGATCGTGTTTCCGTAGCGCGCGCGATCTTGAGTTCTTTGAGTTGGGCGACCGCGGGCTTTAGGTCGAACCCCAGGAGAGAAAAACCCGCTCCACCAACGAGAGCGCCTTTGAGGAAGGTTCTACGGGAGAGTTCCATTGCGCATCCTCCGACCACATCTTTCAAAGCCGAGCGGACTGCACCCCAGATTTGAAAAACTATAGCCCCCGCTGCTGCTCACAGTCAACGGGCATTCCCTGTATTTCCCAAGGATGATGTCCCATGCTCCGCGGTTGCATGAAAATGAATCGAAGCCCGATAATCGCCCGGTGGCGAATACTCCCTGGCAGCAGCGCATCCGGCGCGCCGAACGGCTCGCGGCTGAGCACCCCTTTGCTGCGGAGATTCTGGGGTTTTATATCCACTTGGCCCGCTTCCAGGAAGGACTCTACAGTGGACTGGAGCGCTCGTCTAAAAAAGGCGACCCGGTCTCTACGCTGCAACCGAACTGGCCGGAACTCCTCGCGAGTTTCCCGGCATTCCTTGGTGTCGTCGAAGCCAAGGCTCCGGCCAGCCTCGCCCGAGTTGCCCGTGGTCTGTCTGACTCGTCGTCTGAATCCTGGGCCGACATGCTCGCGCACTGCTGGAGCAGCATCGAGGCGCCGACTGAGCCTCAGGAATTTCTCGTGCTGGCTTTTCTTCAGCCGTGCGCCGAATTCCTGCGCTCCCGCGCTCGTTTGCAATGGGAGGCCTACAGTCTTTCACTCTGCCCCTTCTGCAATCGCAAACCTACGCTCGGCGTTCTGCGCCCGCTGGGCGATGGCGGGCGTCGCAGCTTGGTGTGTGGTTTCTGCTTGGCCGAGTGGGAGTTCCGCCGCCTGGTTTGCGCCGGGTGCGGTCAGGAAGATCACGCCAAGCTTCCGGTCTACACTGCCGAAGCGCTCCCTTACATTCGCGTGGAGTGCTGCGACGCCTGCCACACTTACATGAAGACGATCGACCTTACCAAGAACGGCCTCGCCGAACCACTCGTCGACGAACTCGCCTCCGTCCCGCTCAACCTTTGGGCGCAAGAGCACGGATACGCTAAACTGCATCCGAATTTGCTCGGGATGTGAGCCACCTCGGGGATGCTCACGGCCCGTAGTGCGGCCGCGAAATCAGCGCGCCGTCGGCGGCTCAGCGCGGATTTACAGCCACCATCCCATCAGAATGTCGGCGCGCTCATTGGCCAGGCAACCCGCCATGCCGTCCTTCCATATTTTCTGGTAGTGGGCGACGGTCCCATGATTCGTGTCTTTGTCGTAGCGGCGCTGGATCAGTCCGGCACGGGTCGTGAAGTGGAGGTGGAAGGCGTCGCGGAGCGCGCCCCGCAGAGCTGCGAGCGTCGGCGCACGCATTCGCGTCAATTCCCGCGCGAGTGAGCGTGCTGTAACGAAGCCGACATCGTAGTGCAACTGCTCATGAGACAGCAGCTCGTCGGTCTGCAGCACATTGGCGAATACCTGAGCATTGGGAGCAATGGTGATCACGTTAGGGTCGGCAAGGGCAAACTCGTTGCCGATCTTCCGCGGCGCCAAATCAGGGAAGTCGAAGTCGAATCGCGTGAACGCGTCGACCAAAGTGCCGTCGGCGGGATCCAGAATGCGATCGGGAGTCGCATCGAAATCGTCCCAGCTCAGATCTTCCGGGCTGATCACAGCCGTGATTGCCATGCACTTCTCCTCGCGCATCGTCGCATTAGCGAACTCAGCGCGGCAGCGATTCTAGCGCCGTCCTTTGACGGAGGCAACCACATTCAACTGCTCTGCGCAACGGGGAGGCCCAAGCGCACCTGCGGAATCCTGGCAAACTGGTTGGACGCAGTTTGCCGGGGCTCGGATATAATCGACGAATTCTCCCTTCTATGCGAACCCCGTTTGGCCCGTGGATGGTGCTGATGCTGGCGGCGATCGCGTCTGGCCAAACCGCGCGCCCCAAGACGGAATCGGGGCAGGAGCGAACTTCGGCAACCTCGGCGTCGCCCGCTCAAATTTCTCAGACTCAACTTTCTCAAACTCCGGGGCCGCAGTTTGAAGACGTTGCGCAGCAGGCGGCCCTCACCGTTTCGCATATTTCGTCGCCCGATAAGAAATACATTCTCGAGTCGATGAGCGGCGGCGTCGGGCTGATCGATTGCGACAACGACGGCAAGCTCGACATTATTACTGTCAACGGTTCGACGGTGGAGCGCTATCGCCGAAACGGGGGCGATCCGCTGATCACGCTCTATCATCAGGACGCGGATTCCACGGTCGATCATCCGAAGTTTACCGACATCACAAAGGCCGCGGGCCTTACGCACAAGGGCTGGGGCATGGGCGTCGCCGTGGCCGATTACGACAACGATGGTCTGCAGGATATTTACGTCACGGGCTACGGAGGCAACGCGCTCTATCACAATCTAGGCAACTGCAAGTTTGAAGATGTGACGGACAAATCTGGCGTCGGAGGCGGCGGCTTCAGCACGGGTGCGGCTTGGGCCGATTACGATCGCGACGGGCACGTCGATCTTTTTGTGTCGCGCTATGTGCATGTCGACATCGACAAACTGCCTGAGTTCGGCAACGATCCGCATTTCTGCCGATTCAAGGGAGTGCTGGTGCAATGCGGTCCGTGGGGCTTGCCCGGCGAATCGGACTTGCTGTTTCACAACAAGGGCGACGGGACGTTTGAGGAAGTTTCCAAAAAAGCCGGCGTCGACGACCCGCATCATTATTACGGCCTGGGTGCGACCTGGGGAGACTACGACAACGACGGCTGGCCTGACCTTTACGTGGCCAATGATGCTGGGCCGAATTTTCTCTACCGCAACAAACACGATGGGACGTTTGAAGACATCGGCTTGCTGAGTGGCGTCGCTTTAAGCGGCGACGGGTTGCAGCAAGGGTCGATGGGTGTGACCTGGGGAGACTATCTGCACGAAGGCCGGCTGTCGATGCTGGTCACTAATTTTTTCGAGCAGGGCTCGACTCTGTATCACAACCTGGGCAAAGACAGTTTTGCCGACGTTAGTCTGCGCACGAAAATTATGAAGCCGACGTATCCTCTGGTGAGCTGGGGGACGTCATTTGTTGATATGGACAACGACGGATGGCTCGACATTTTCATCGCCAGCGGCCACGTTTACCCGCAGGTGGATAACGTTGCCGGAGGCACGCAGTATCGCCAGCCGCTGGTGCTGTTCCGTAATCATCGCGACGGAACGTTTGAAGATGTGTCGGCGACGCTGGAGGAGCTTCCGCTGAAATCGAGGCGGGGCGTGGCTTTTGGCGACATCTTTAACAGCGGCAATGTCGACATGGTCATTCTCAACGTGGGCGAGCCGCCCTCGCTGCTGCTGAACCGTAACACGAGTACGAATCATCGCGTGCTATTCAAGCTGGTAGGAACGAAGAGCAACAAGGCGGCGATTGGCGCGCGGGTGACGGTGAAAGCCGGACCGCTGGTGCAATTCGACGAAGTGCGCGGCGGCGCGAGTTATCTGTCGCAGAACGACTTGCGACTGCATTTTGGTCTGGGAGCCAACGACAAGATGAGCGAAGTGAGCATTCGCTGGCCCAATGGCGAGAGTGAGACGTTGCGCGACCTGGCGGCCGATTTCATTTATACGCTCGTCGAGGGCGCAGGAATTCAGCAGAAAGTGGCTCTGCCGGCTTTGCCGCAACGGTGAGATTTATTTCAGTTTCCGGTGGGTCGGTGAGTGTAATCCGGTTCTGCAACGGTTATTCTGACCAACGGCGCCCTACAACCGCTAGGAACTTACATGGGCTTGTAGTATTTGACTCTGCGCTTCTTCAATTCCGCTTCCAGTTCGTTATCCCCGACGTGGAACTCGCTAATCCTGATCTCTTTCACTTTGCCGTTTCCGTAGACGATGGCCTGGCGGTCGTCCATTCGAGACACGTACTCGATTTCTGAGTACGGAATTGAACGGGTTGGCCTCCAAATATGCTTTGCCGTTAGCCCCCTTCAGTCGAGCACGATGGTGGTTGGCCAAATCCACAACGAGAAGGCGGCCCAAGCCAATCCGGCGGACGTGGTCGACCATCGAGCGTCCTGCTGCCAACCACCGATAACTATGCAGAAAGCGAGCACGAGACTGGTCAGACATAACCATACCAATCCCGACGCAGGGAAGATCACAAGGCCAGGTTTGCGTTTGGCTTTCGCAGTCTCAGCGTAGAGGAACATCCATCGCAGGATGACGGGTGTCAAGAACAGGGAGAGCCAATAGGGTTGGAAGGTCATGAATAGACGGAGAGCCTTCGTTCAGTTCTTGACGCTTACAAAGTCTACTTCAGGACGAACTGTCGAGAACAGGCCGGCACGAATCGAGGAATGATTAGTAAAGAAGGCCCCGTCCTTTGGGGAAGCGGGCTCTGGGACGGGGTTTCTTCAAAGAAGAACTCAAGATTGACGATGAGGCGCGGCCTTGTTTTGCAGGCTCCTCATCGCCGATCTCTCGTTATTGCCGGAGCGACGGCCTCCACGCTCTCGGGAGAGCTGCGGCCCTCGACCTGCCGGAGACATTGGAGGTGGCACAAGAAACGAGGTCGACCGTGGTGAGCACGCTGGAATAGGAGTTGCTCCCGGAGAATCCGGCGGGGGCATTTCCATATCCATAAATCGAATCCATGAACGTGTTCGAATGCACTAGAGTGGAACTGATGGGGTTACAGTCGAGGTCGATTCCCGTTCCTCCCCCTTGGTTCGGATTCACGACGCTCTTGATTGTGTTGCCCTGAACCTCCGAAACCTTCAGTGTCGGGGCTTCGATAACGATCCCGGTAAGTATGGCGCTGTAGATTTTGTTTGATTTCACCGACACTCCATCAAGCGTTAAGTCGATTCCAATTTCACTGCTCAGGACCGTATTGCCCGAAACCGTTCCCTCAGGCGCCACAATATAGATGCCGTAGAGGCCGCTGCTTATGACATTGCCGCTCACCGTGGCGTTTGTACCCTCTTCCACCACGACGTCATACGTGGTTTGGTAGGAGGAAGAAATCAGATTGTTTTCGATTGCTACCTTGAGATTCGGAGTGTCCGTGGTGCCGATAGCGAAGATGGCGCCCTGAGAAAAATCGTACTGGCTGCAGTTTTCCACTGTGACCGAAGGATCGGAACTGCCACCCTCCAGATAGATTCCCCAGCCAACGGTGTTTTGCCCATCCTGGTTAAACGTGACGACGTGATTGATCGTTCCCGGGGTCTCATCGTAGAGGATCCCGACCACAAAAGCTCCGCTTCCGCTTTGCCCATTGCCAAGGCCGTTTACGTCCAGGTTTGACAGATTTACGTCGCCACCCGCGTTGTCGACATAAATCTGAACCGCTGCGGGAGTGAGTACAGTATCCCCGCTGTAGAGTTCGGCGTTGACTTTGAGTCCGCCCGGCGGAGTGAAGATTACCGCTCGGCCTTCAGTGCCAGACGAGATACCTTCGAGCGTAACCGGTTTGGTAATGGTGATCTGCTCGTTGTAATACCCGGGACAGACCTCGACAGTGTTGGGAGCTGGAGTTGCATCCAGGGCCGCCTGGATCGTCGAAAACCGGGTACCGGCCTTGCACGTTCCGACGATATGGGTGACGGTGGCGCTCAGGGGCTGGGTTCCGAACGCCAGTGCCAGAGCCATCGCCGAAAACCAGATCGTGGGGATTCGCTTTGGCACCTGCCGGGTGGAATTGAACCGGGCAGCCAGAGTAGCGGTTAGATTCATAGTCGTTTTCATGGCGTAGCTCCTTAGGGCATCGGATCGTTCTGCCCTTCTGTCTCTAATCAGCGCAAAGTCGGGCTAAAACCCATCATCGCAAGGCACAAATATTTATCTGATCGCGGCGGAGCGACCTAAGTGGCTGATTTTTCGACGGAACCTTTACGCGATCCCCAGTTGTTTCTGGATTTGCTCCAGCGGCACGCCTTTGGTCTCGGGAACCATGGTCTTTACCCAGACAAGTTGCAGAACCATCATGCCGGCAAAGAACGCGAAAACGTAGCCTGGGGCGAAGGAGGTGACCATCCTCGGAAAGAATGTGGTGAGCAAGGCGGCGAAGATCCAGTGCGTGAAGCTGCCGAGGGTCTGGCCCTCCGCGCGATGGCGATTGGGAAATATCTCGGAGATAAACACCCAGATGACCGCGCCCTGGCCAACGGCGTGGGCGGCGATGAAAGCGAAAATGCAGGCCGGCACGATCGAAAAATGATTCGTGAAGAAGGCCCAGGCAACCAGACCGAGCGAAGTGATGTAACCGAACGAGCCAATATAGAGAAGCGTGCGCCGGCCCAGCCGGTCAATCAGCCAGAGGCCGACAAAGGTGAAAACGAGATTAGTCACGCCGATGCCGATGGATTGCAGCAGCGCGGCTTTGGCGCCGAGGCCGGTCAGTTCGAAGATGCGCGGCGCGAAATATAAAATCGCATTGATGCCGGACATCTGGTTGAAGAAAGCGATCAGGATGGCGAGCAGGATCGGCTTGCGCAGGCTGCTCGTCCAGAAATTTTCAGATGCCGCTTGCGGTGAGGATGACGCGATAATCGCGTCTGCCTGAGCGGCGATTTCGGCTTTCGGGGCTTCCGGTTCGATTCGTTGCAGCACTTGCAACCCGGCTTCGCGGTCGCCTTTCCGGCTGAGCAGCCAACGCGGGCTTTCAGGCAGGCCGAAGCAGAATAGCGCGTAGAGCAGCGACGGAAATGCGGCGACACCGAGCATCCAGCGCCACGCGTTTTCGCCGATGCCGGCGAGCAATGCATTCGAGACGTATGCGACCAGGATGCCGAAAACAATATTGAACTGGAACATGCCGGCCAATCGCCCGCGATACTTGGGCGGCGCGATCTCTGAGATGTACATGGGTGCAACCACGGTGGAGACGCCAATGCCCAGCCCGCCGACGACCCGCGCGGCGATGAAGATCACAACGTTGGGCGCCAGCGCTGAACCCACTGCGCCAACAAAGTAAAGAATACCGATCCAAAGCAGCGTGGCCTTGCGTCCGAAACGGTCGGCCGGCCAGCCGCCCAAAAGTGAACCGATGACCGTTCCGTACAGGGCCGACCCCATCGCGATGCCGTGCAGGTTGGGGCTTAGACCCCAGAGGGCTTGAATGGTTTTCTCGGCGCCTGAAATGACGACGGTGTCGAAGCCGAAGAGAAATCCCGCGAGAGCAGAAGTGAGCGACCAGAAGAAGATGCGACCATTCATAAAAGAGAGCGATCCGGGATTGAGAGCAGCCTTTAATCCCTGGTCAGCGGGAAGCCCTTCTCGCGCCAGTCGCGGATGCCGCCGTCCATAGAAATCACGTTCGTGTAGCCCATTTTCTGCAGGTTGTCGGCCGCCAACGCTGAGCGAAAACCGCCGCCGCAATAAAGAATTACTTCAGTGTTGAGTTCCGGAACCCGCGCTTCGATGTCGCGTTCAATAATTCCCCTCCCCAGATGAATAGCGCCCGGGAGGTGGTCTTTGGCGAATTCGTTGTCCTCGCGCACATCGACCAGTAGGAATTTGTCGCCGTGATCCATCCGGGCTTTGACCGCGTCGACGTTGGTTTCGCGCACCCGCGTTTTGGCGTCGTCGACAATCTTCAGAAAACGAGGAGGATGCTGATGGGCCATGGGAACTCCTGCGTGGGCGAATAGGCGATGTGCCGTTGCCTCAACATAGTACCAAGCAAATGTTCAATTGTGCATGAAGCGCGGAGGTGGGTTCGATTAGCATAAACGCGTGCCTCGAGTAGATGGAACCCGCAAGGTCGGACTGGCTCGCGCGCTGTCGAAGCTGGGATATTGCTCGCGGTCGCAGGCCACGGAGTTGATTCGTGCCGGGCGTGTGGGCTTGAACGGTGGGGTGCGTCGCGATCTGGAGGCACCGGTCCGTCTGGGGCAAGATCGCATCACAGTCGACGGACGCTCCGTTGAGCAGCAGAAGAAGATTTATCTGATGATGAATAAGGCGCGGGGCGTGGTGACGACGGCGTCCGACGAAAAAGGCCGCGACACGGTGTATGCCGTGCTGGAAAAGGCTAGCGACCCAATGCCATGGGTCGCTCCGGTTGGTCGGCTGGACAAGGCGAGCGAAGGATTGCTCCTGCTCACCAATGATTCGGAATGGGGTGCGCGCATAGCCGCTCCTGAGACGCATCTGGAGAAAACCTACCATGTCCAGATCGATAAGGTCGTGGACGAAAAATTTGCGCAAGCGATCATGGGCGGAGTGCGTGTTGACGGCGGAGAAATCTTCCGCGCTTCACAAGCGTGCGTGCTCCGCGCAGGAGAAAAGAATTGCTGGGTCGAGATCCTCTTGAATGAAGGCAAGAACCGGCAGATTCGCCGCATGCTGGAGACTCTCGATGCCGAAGTTCTCCGGTTGATCCGAGTAGCCATTGGGCCGCTGCCCTTGGGCAAGCTGGCCAAGGGCGCTTTTCGAGCGCTGACGAAAGAAGAGAAACAGATGCTGGATCGTGCGATGCGCAAAAGAATTTCATGAGCGAATTGACTTTCCTTTCGGCCGTGAACATGGCGCGGCAAATTCGCGAGAAGAAGATCTCTCCAGTCGAACTGGCTGAGGCTCATCTCGCGAAGATCGCTAGGCTAAACCCGAAGTTGAACGCTTTCGTGCACGTCGATGCCGAACGAGTCCGCCGCGAAGCTCGCGACGCTGAAGCAGCGGTGATGCGAGGACAAACTCTCGGCTCGTTACACGGCGTTCCTGTGAGCATCAAGAGTTCGTTGGATGTGACCGGCCTCCGCTGCGAGGCGGGCAGCCGCCTGCGCGCCGGGTACGTTGCGGCACAAGACGCTCCGCTGGTCGCGCGCCTTCGCCATGCGGGAGCGATCGTTCTCGGCGTAACCAACACGCCCGAACTGCTGATGGCGTGGGAAACGGATAATCTGTTGTACGGCCGCACCAACAATCCATGGGATCTCGAACGCACCGCCGGCGGCTCTAGTGGTGGCGAGGCCGCGGCGATTGCCGCTGGGATGTCGGCGGGCGGTGTGGGCAGCGACGGCGGTGGGTCGATTCGAGTGCCTGCACATTTCAGCGGCATCTGCGGTCTCAAACCGACTCCGGGGCGCATTCCTGCGACTGGGCATTTTCCCGCGTCGGGCGGGCCGTTTGCGCTGATTGGCGTAGTCGGTCCCATGGCGCGCACGGTGGGCGACGTGAAGGCTCTGTTCGAAGTGATGCAAGGTCCGGATGATGGCGACACTTGCGCTGCGCCGGTGCCGCAGCGCTGGCCCAGTGACGACGAAACAAAGCAATTGAGAGTGGGTTATTTCGAAGATGACGGCTGCACTCCGGTTACTTCTGAAACTCGCGCGGCCGTGCGAACTGCAGCGAAAGCCATGCGGGACGCTGGATTCCAAATCGAGCCGTTCCGCCCTGAAGGTCTGGAAGAAGCGCGAGTGCTGTGGGAGAAATTTTTCGTCACAGCGGGAGGAATGCTGATTCGCCCTATGTTCCGCGGGCGTGAGCACGACCTGAGTCCTGTGCTGAAGCAGTTCCTCGAGTGGTCCGCGGGAGAGCCACCGCTCACCGGAGGAGGGCTGCTCGAAGCGTGGGTTGGCCGCGATGCGTTGCGGGCCAAATTCCTCAAGCAAATGAGACGGTATCCAATTCTACTGTGCCCGGCGGCCGCGATTCCTGCATTCCGCCACGGCGAACGGAGTTGGACGATTGAAGGCAAGACGGTCGAGTATCTCGACGCCTGGAGCTATACGGAGTGGTTCAATCTGCTCGGCAATCCCGCGGCTGTGGTTCCTGTCGGCCATTCTTCCGAGGGTTTGCCGATCGGCGTGCAGATTGTCGGATGGCCGTGGGAAGACGAACGAGTTCTGTCAGTCGCGGCTGCGCTGGAGCGGGAATGCGGCGCGCGGAGAATCCCGCCCATGCGGTAGCCCTTCTCCCGCGAGTATTTTGGCGTTGTTCCGCCGGAGCATCCGCACGGTGGGACGACGCTCAATCTCTAGCACAATCGACGCCGCGCTGCGAGGACATCCGATGTTCAGCAGAATATACAGTGAGGGGTGCAGGAATCCTCTGTGTTCCCCGGTGCCCTCTGTGGTTAAATCTTGACCGAGATGAATCTCCGAATTTCTTCTGTCCTGATCGCCACGCTGCTTGCTGGTTTTGGCCTGCTTACTTCCGATTCCAAACCTGATCCCGTTGAAGCCGCGCGCCTGAACAACCTCGGCGTGGCCTACATGAACCAGCAGCTTTTCGAGAAGGGGCTGAATTTTTTTCAGCAGGCGGCCGCAGCCGATCCCAAACTGGCGATTGCGCGGCTAAACGTTGGCATCGCGTATTTGAATCTGCAGAAAATCGACGAGGCTAAGGCTACGTTGCAAGACGCGCTCAAGCAGGATCCGAAGAGTGCGAACGCCTGGTACGGCCTTGGGATGCTGGCCAAAAATACCGGCGACGCACCGGCTGCGATTGATGCGTTCAAGCACGTCATCGAGATCGACGCGAACGATGCCGACACCTTCTATTTTCTGGGTACGGCGTACGTGCAGGCCAAGGAGTTTCCTCAGGCCATTGACGCTTTTCAGCACGCTCTGCAATTGAATCCGCTGCACGCATCGGCCGAATTTGGATTGTCGCGGGCGTACCAGCAATCCGCTGATGTCGACCACGCTCGGGAGCATCTGAAGAAATTCCAGTACATCACGCAAAATAAGATCGGCGCGCCCATGAGTTTGGCCTACGGCGAGCAGGGCCAGTATTCGCGCGCAGTGGAGTCGCCCCAAGCAGTGCTGAAGGCACCGGCGCAGATCAAGGTGCGGTTTGTGGACGTGACGAAGGAAGCGGGGATTTTAGTGAAAGCACAATCCGGCGATAAAAATGAGGACGACAAACGCGTGGTCGGCGCAAGCGCCTGTTTTATCGACTACGACAACGATGGCAAGATCGATCTCTTCGTCGCGGACAACGGACCACAGGGCGGCATGGCCCTGTACCACAACTTGGGCAACGGCAGGTTTGAAGATGTGTCCAAACAAGCCGGGCTCGATCCAACCATTCATGCCCTCAGTTGCACAGCTGGGGACTATGACAACGATGGTTTCGCCGACCTAGCCGTTAGTGATTTTAAACGTGTGTTGCTCCTGCGCAATCAGAAAAACGGAACTTTCAAAGACGTAAGCGCGGACGCGGGAATCAAGGGTAGATCCGTAGGCGGCCTCACATTCATTGACTATGATCACGACGGCGACATTGACCTTTACGGCGCCAGCGGAATGTACGAGTGCATGGGCGTCTGCAGAGGTACTGGAACGGTTTGGCGCAATAACGGCGACGGAACTTTTACCATCGTGGAAACAGGAGTTGAGACCGCAGTCGTGGGAGTCGGTGCAATTGGCACTGACTATAACAACGATCGCGCCGTAGACTTCGTCATAGCGGGCAGTACCGAAGGTGACGGCTCGTCGATCTCGCCGGTGTTCTATCCGAATCCGCGCGAAGGTAAGTTTGTCGCGCATGCCCTGATTCAACCAGCGCAGCAAACTGTCGGCGTCGTCGCTCTGGACTTCGATCATGATGGCTGGATGGACTTGGCGTTTACACATTCTGACTCGCCCGGTCTCACGCTCTGGCGCAACAACCATGGCAAATCCTTCGATCAGGTGAAGCTTCCCTTGAGCAACTGGGTCCGCGCTTACGGCGTCGCTGCTTTCGACTACGATAACGACGGCTGGGTCGACCTCGTCGCGGTCGGTGAAACCAAAGAGGGCAAGGGCGAAGTTAAACTCTTCCGCAATCTTGGGCCCGATGGATTTAAGGACGTCACTGCCGACGTGGGCCTCGACAAGATTCAGCTCAAAGATCCGCGCGCCATCATTACCGGCGACCACGACGGTGACGGTGCCACCGATCTGCTGATCACGCAAAATCACGGACCGGCTGTGCTGCTGCGCAACGAAGGCGGCAATCAGAATCACTGGCTGCGGCTCTCGCTCAAGGGGCTTGCCGACAATAAATCCGCGATCGGCACCAAGGTCGAAGTTTTTTCGGGCGGCAACCGGCAGAAATTTGAGATTGCGGGATCGAACGGCTACCTAGGGCAGAATTCCACCGACATCGTGGTTGGGCTCGGTGACTCAAAGGAAGCCGACATCGTGCGCATGACCTGGCCGACGGGGGTGCTGCAGGATGAGATTCACGTTGCCGGCGACAAGCAACAGGATTTTCTTGAGATCGACCGTCGCGGCAGTTCGTGTCCTACGCTGTTCGTATGGAATGGCAAGCGCTACGAATTTGTTGCCGACATGCTGGGTGCGGGCGTGGTCGGACACTGGGTTGGGCCCGGCCAGCGCGATGTTCCGCGGCCGGTGGAGTACATCAAGATTGATCGCAGCATGATTCAGGAAAAGGGAGATCCCAGCCCACAGGGTGCTTGTCATCCTGAGCGAGGCGAAGGACCTATGCACTCTCCCGCCGGTTGCACGGATCCTTCGCCGCGAAAGGCCGCGTTCTCAGGATGACAAACAGATGGGAAGTCTGAGAAAAACTCTCAGCTTTCGTTTCATGGAACCGCTCGAAGAGGCCGTCTACCTTGATCGAGTGCGGCTGCTGGCGATTGACCATCCGGCGGACACTGACGTCTATCCCAACGAATATTTCGCGTCGAACCCGCCGTATCCTCCATTCAAAGTTGTCGTGAGCCGTGACGCGCGCTCCCTAGCCGGCGCGTGGGACGAGCACGGACACGACGTTCTTCCGGACTTGCTGGCGCACCGTTATTTCGGCGATTTTGCATTGACACCGTTTCAGGGATTCGCCCAACCCCACAGCCTTACGCTCGATCTGGGTGAGGCGTACGGCGGCGGGCCGCTCTGGCTGCTGTTGCATGGCGAGGTCGAATACTTTTCGGCGAACAGCATGTATGCCGCGTCGCAAGCCGGAGTCGAAGCGATTTCGCCCTATGTGGAAGCGCTCGTCGGAGGCGAGAACGGGAAGTGGGAGCGCGTGATCGACGACATGGGTTTTCCGGCCGGAGGTCCGCGGACCATGACGGCGGATCTTACCGGCAAGCTTCCGCCGGGTACGCGGAAGATTCGCATCACGACCAATCTGCAGGTTTATTGGGACAGCATTCTGATTGATCGCGCGGTGCAGCCTGCGCGTGAGATTCCTCTCCCCGCTGGAGAAAACGCGAGGCTTCGAGATGATGCCAATCGTGCGGGAGTGCGGCTGACCTCAGTTCCACTGGTTCGTGCCGATCTGGAATTCCACGGATATCCATTCAAGATCGAGGGCACCCCTCCCGGCAACGTGCAGTACATTTATGAGAAGGTGAGCGCGACCGGGCCGTACACCCGGCCGTCGGGCACGTACACGCGCTACGGCGACGTGCTGCCACTGCTGACCGCAACTGACGACAAACTGGCCGTGTTCGGCTCGGGCGACGAAGTGCGGCTCGACTTTGATCCATCCCATCTGCCCCTGCTTCCCAACGGCTGGGTGCGTGACTATTTCTTTGCCGCCAACGGCTACGAAAAAGACATGGATTTTTATGCCGCGGAAGGGAACTATGTTGCTCCGCTTCCATTCCTCGGCATGGGCGAGTATCCGTATTCAGCGAAGAAGGCGTTCCCGCTTGACGATGCACATGTGAATTATTTGCTGGAGTACAACACGCGACACATGTCGGGCAACGAGCAACGCGGATACTGGTTCGACTACGGCGATCGGAAATAGAGCGAGGCTGATCTAGCGACGATCAACACGAAGGCGATCGGGAAAGCAGGTTACGGAAACGTTTTAATATTGACATTTTGATCACTGCATAATTCAATAAGCGGACTCATGGAAAATACTTCCGCGCCTTCCTCCGCCGCGCCCCGGCTCCGCCGCACGCTCACGCTTTGGGACCTCATTCTCTACGGCGTCATTGTTATTCAGCCGGTCGCGCCCATGTCGGTGTTCGGCGTGCTCAGCAATCGTGGGCATGGACATGTGGTCACCACGATTCTGATCGCCATGGTCGCCATGCTATTCACCGCGATCAGTTATGGCCGGATGGCGCGGGCTTATCCTAGCGCGGGTTCAGCCTTTACGTATGTGGGGCAGGAGATCAACCCGGCGCTTGGCTATGTAACGGGCTGGAGCATGGTCATGGATTACTGCTCAATCCCATGATCTGCATTATCTGGATCAGCCAGCAGGCGCATGTGTTCGCGCCTGGTGTGTCATACGCCGCTTGGGCTGTTATTTTCGCGCTGATGTTTACTGCTTTGAATGTGCAGGGCGTGAAAACTTCAGCTCGAGTGAATACAGCGCTGGCCGTGGGCATGGGAGTGGTGATTGCGATCTTTTTTGTCGCGGCGGCGCGCTATATTTTTGGCCATCCTCACGATGGTGCGGCGTTCTTTACCCGGCCTTTTTACGATCCGGCGAGTTGGAATACGAAGGCGGTGCTGGGCGGGACTTCGGTTGCCGTGCTTACCTACATTGGTTTTGATGGCATCTCGACGCTTTCGGAAGAAGCCGAGAATCCTCGGCGCAACATTTTGCTGGCGACGGTGCTGGTTTGCGTGGTGATCGGAATTCTCTCGGCCTTTCAAGTGTATGCAGCTCAGCTGATCTGGCCGGCCTCGGAACCGTTTCCGAACATGGATACGGCTTTTACTTTCGTCGCCGGACGCGCCTGGGCGCCGCTGTTTGCGATTGTTGGGTTCACTCTTGCTGGTGGCGAACTTCGGCTCGGGCATGGGCGCGCAGATTGGGCGCGGCGCGGCTGCTCTATGGAATGGGACGCAGCAACGCTTTACCGAAGTCGTTCTTTGGTGCGGTCGACCCCAAACGGCACGTGCCACGCAACAATGTCCTGTTTGTGGGTGCGCTCGCCCTGGCCGGAGCGTTTTTGCTTCCGGCGCTGGCCGGAGCAACCACCGGCTATGATCTTGGTGCGAACCTGCTTAATTTCGGCGCACTGATCGCCTTCATGGGAGTCAATGCGGCCGCATTCGTGCGCTACTACCTGCATGAACCTGAAAGAAGCTTGGCAACTTGCTTCCGCCGGTTCTGGGGTTCGTTATCTGTTTCTTTCTCTGGATTAATCTGAGTCCGAAAGCACTGGTCTTTGGGGCGATCTGGATGGCAGTGGGCATTGCTGTGGGGGCGTGGAAGACCAAGGGCTTCCGCGGCAATCTTGTCGACTTCGAATTGCCGCCGGAAGAATAGGCGCATGGGGAATTGCGTAATGCTGGGTTCGACCGATATCGTTGCTTTTTTGCCGACCACTGACGCCGAGAGGGCTCGATCATTCTACGAGGGCGTTCTGGGGTTGAGCTTCGTCAAGGATGATGGCTTTGCGATGGTGCTGGATGCGAACGGAATCATGATCCGGGTCGCGAAGGTGGGGAAGGATTTTGTTCCTGCAAAGTTCACGATTCTCGGCTGGCAGGTTTCCGATATCGAAAATGTTGCGCGAAGTTTGCAGGCGAAAGGCGTCCGGTTCGAAATCTTCGGATTCTTCAAGCAGGACGAGCTCGGAATTTGGATTGCACCCACGGGAGACAAAGTGGCGTGGTTCAAGGATCCCGACGGAAACGTCCTCTCGGTTTCACAGCACGTATAGCGAAATGTCTAATTTGCTAATTGATTCATTTGAAAGCTGGCATGTCCACGTTTTCAATTTCTCAATTACCCGATTCCACAATGACTCAATTGCCTTCCACGTTCCAGCCGCTCACTTCGACTGTCGGTTTAGCAGCACCCAACTCGCTGGCGCGATACGTCGCGGTGACCTCGCGCTTCTCGCCGGGCAGCAGGGAAATGTAGTTGTCTTCCCACACCACGGGGAGAATCTCTTCACCCTTCCCGCCCTTATCGACTTTCAATCTCACGAAGAAGGCGAGACTCTTGCTCGGGTTCTGCAGAACCACGTGCGTGATTTCTTCTTCGCCTTTGCGCTCGCTGTGGTCAGTCACTTTCAGTTTCACTTTCGGCAGTTGCGAGAGCGCGGTGTAGTCCGCGTAGGAAGCGGTCGGCGTCATCCACCAGTTGGTTTTTGCCCAGTCGAGCGTCTCTGGTTTGGTTGAGAGCCAGTAGAAATTCGAGCCGATAAGTTTGCCGGCGGAGTCTTCCACACGCAGAGCGACAAAATACGTCGGGCTAAGACCAGCAAGATCAGGCAGCGTGAAAATCTTCGCCGTGCTGTCGGCTGCGGCATCGACCATATTTGATTGCGTGAACTTCTCGGTCATGTCGAGGTTGTAAATTTTAGTAGTCAGCTTCAATCCCTTCGCGTCTACGTACTGGCTGCTGACCAGCCAGATGGAATGATCGTCGTAGCCGTAGATGGGATGTAGGGCTTCCATGGCTCGCTTCGCGCCGAAATAGCCGCCGCCGGGACGCAGGTAATAGTCGTAGAGATGCCAGATCATCGAAGGCCATGCGTTGTTGAGCATCCACTGAATCACGCCAGTGGCTTCGTATTTGTTGCGGCTGTACGCCTCATACATGGCGCGCACGCCTTCGTACGTTTGCATCTGTGACTTGGTGGCGAAGTCGTTCACGTTGTCGGACTTGCCGTAGCGATTGGCGAGCGCATCACTGAACACGCCGATCGTTTTGAATTCGCCTCCTCCGGCGTGATAGTTCCAGGTATCGTCGATCGGCCACATGTGGTCTTTGCCCACCATGGTGCGAATGCTTTCGACCGGCGGAACGGCCGGTCCCATGCTGGTTTCGGTGTTGAAGCCATAGGCGCCGCCGCAGCCTCCGGGATTGCACTGCTTGCGGCCGGGTTCGCCTTGCGGAGTGTCTAATTCCCAATAGCTTGGAGCTATATATTCGTAGGGTCCAGTCATCTTGACCCCGCTGTCGCCGGTGACGCTGGTTTTTCTTCCTGTAGCCGACGAAACAACCGGATTTGGCCAGAACAAATCCTTCTCAATGTCGAGGTACATCTGTTCCACATCCGGCGGCGGAGGGTTGTCGCTGCCGTTCAGCCACATGACGAGGCTGGGATGGCTGCGCAGGCGGTAGATCTGGTCGCGCAGCGATTGTTTGGCGATTTCAAAATCCTTGGGCTGCCAGCGCGGCCAGCGCTCCCAGAAATCGCAGCAGCACCATCCCGCCATCACGAGAATGCCTTGGTGGTCGGCAAGGTCGTAGAACTCTTGTGTTTCGAGTTTGCCTTCGAGGCGGACGGTGTTGAGCCCCATGTCGCGGACGTAGCGGAATTCGTCGCGTAGCCGCTGCGAATTTTCGCGCATCATCAAGTCAGGAGTCCAACCACCGCCCCGGATCAGGATGTTCTTTCCGTTAATGTGAAATGCCCGTCCACCTACTGAGTTGAGGTCAGACGTGATTTCGCGAATGCCGAACTCACTGGCAGAACGATCGCTGACAGCGCCGTTGGATTCAAATTCCATGCTGAGCGGATAGAGATTCGGCTTGCCCATTTGCGCCGGCCACCACAGGCGCGGTTTTGAGAAGACCAGTTGCTGAAATTTGTCGGGTGTGAAGGTCACGTCTTTCGATTCGTTGGGCGCGAGTTCAACGTCTTGCTCAAACTTGACTGCATCGATCTGGCCCTTGAGTTTGCCCTTCACAGGCTGATTCGTTCCGTTCTCAACCTTGGCCGTCACGGTAAGCTGCGCGCTGTCGTTAGCGGGCGGGTTCAGTTTCGACACGACCGTTGCGTACCGCAGCGCGACCGGGCCACTGTAGGTGAGATAAACTTCGCGCCACAGTCCCATGTTTTTGTCGGGAGGCGCCGGATTCCAGTCAACGAAGGTGATGGCGAGATCGTGATCCGTAGGCGCATAGGCCTGCACTGCAAGGACGTTCTCGGCGCCCGCTTTGGCAGCGTCGGTTACGTTGAATTCGTAGGTACGCCAGGCGCCGGCTACGTCGTCAGACTTGGCAATCTGTTTTCCGTTGAGCCAGATGTTGGCGCGGTAATTGATGCCGTCGAACTTCAGCCAGACTGTTTTGCCTTTATAGGACGTGGGCACGGTAAATTGCTTGCGATACCACCACGAAACGGTATAAGGGCTGTCGGGCGCCATCGGAATGTTCGCAAAATTCGCGCCGATGGGATAGCTCACGCCGGGAAAGTTGCGCAAGTTGGTGCCGAACAGTGGATCGGGGAAAGTCTTGTCCTTCACCAGCGCGGCAACCACGGTGCTGGGGACGGTCGCCGAGTGCCATCCTTTGGGGACGAATTTCGAGGTGGAGATGACTTCTCCCTTGGCTTCGACCTTGGCGGAAGTCTGCAGAGACCAGCCTTCGCGCAGCATCACTCTGCCTTCGCTGGCGTGGAGCAGGGTTTCGGTCTTGCCTTGCATTTTCGTTGCTGGCGGGGGCGGCGTTTTATCCTGGCCGAAGAGCAATGAGACTGGAAGAAATTGAGCTAGAAGGACGAGAGTGACGGCCAGCCGCTTACCTGAATTCATGGTGCTCCTGTGAAATGGCGCTTCTGTAAAATTCGTTGCGGTACGCGGGCGTACAAACCAGTCGCGATCAGTTCGCCCAAAAATGCCCCGCAGAAATGGATAACACTTATATTAATTCGTTTCAATAGCGGAGTTTTGGAATTGTGTGGATTGTCAGGCTCGCGGGCTGGTTTATAATTAAGGATTCGCTTTTCCATTCTGGAGTGATAAGCATGATCCGATTTCTGCAAACCCAGGGAGCTACTAAGAAGATTGTTCTCAGCGGCATCCTCCTCGTGATTTGCGCCGCCATGGTGATCACATTTATTCCGGGCGGCCTGACCTCAGAACTGTCGGGTACGCCTGGTCAAGGCGTAGTTGCGAAGGTGGATGGCGGAGACATCAGCGCCGAAGAAGTCCGCACGACGGCGCGGCAAATGGCGCAGCAGGATGCGCAGCGCTACGGCGAGATGGCAGCGAAGATCATGCCCTTCCTCATCCAGCAGGAGACCTCGCGCGCGGTGGACCAGTTGATCAACCGGCAGGCGTTGCTCGGCCAGGCTGCACGCATGGGATTTCGCGTGACGCCGGCAGAAGTGAAAGACGAACTACAGCACGGGCGCTACGCGGCAACTTTTTTCCCCGGCGGCAACTTCATCGGCCAAACTCAGTACGAAGATAAGTTGATGCAGGGCGCGAACCTGACGCCCGCCAAGTTTGAAGAAGCCGTGGCCAACGACATTTTAATTACCAAGCTGCAGGCGTTCATTTCGGGCAGCGCCAGCGTGAGCGAATCCGAGATTCACGCCGAGTTCCTGAAGGAGAATTCCAAGGTCAAGTTTGATTATGCGATTTTGAAGCAGGACGACTTGCGCAAGGGCTTGCACCCGACGGATGCAGAGCTGCAGGCGTTTTATGAGAGCCATAAGAGGAGCTATGCAAACTCGGTTCCGGAAAAGCGCAAGGTCAAATACGCAGTCATCGAAACCAGCAAGGCGGAGGCCAGTGTTCAGGTCACCGACGACGACCTGCGAACCTATTACGACGCGCACCGCGACCAATACCGCGTTCCCGAGCAGGTGAAGGTCAGCCACATCTGGATCAAGATGCCGCTGCCGGGCGCGGACGGCAAGATCGACGACAAGGCCGCGGCCGAGGCTCAGCGTCGCGCCGACGATTTGCTCAAGCAGCTGAAGGGCGGTGCCAAGTTCGAAGACGTGGCCAAGAAGTACTCCGAAGACCCGGGCAGCGCCAACGTTGGCGGTTCGCTAGGTTGGATCGGAAAAGGCCAGATGACCCAGGAATTTGAAAAGGCTGCGTTTTCTCTTCCCAAGGGACAGACCAGCGATGTTGTGAAGACTCTCGACGGCTTCCACATTATTCGCGTCGACGACAAGCAGGATGCGCACGTCAAGCCGCTCGATGAAGTGAAGGCGCAGATCGAGCCGATCTTGAAACAACAGAAGGCACAAGATTTCGCGCGAAAGAAGGCGGACGCGCTGCTGAAGGACGCCAAGGCTCAAACTCTGGACGCAGCTGCAGCCACGCAAGGCGTGCCTGTGATTAACTCGGACTTTTTCTCACGCAAAGATATGCTGCCCGGGCTGGGGCCAGCGTCGCAGTTTATGGATGCGGTGTTCAGCGCAGCAGAGAAGTCGCCGCCTGATCAAGCTCCCGCCTCACAAGGCATCGTCGTGTTCCAGTTGCTGGCGGTGAAGCCGGCCGCCACGCCGACGTTTGAAGAAATCCGCAGCCGCGTTGAAGAAGAGTTTAAGAGTGAGCGTTCGTCGACGTTGCTGTCGCAGAAGATTCAGGAATTGTCGGATCGCGCCAAGGCCGAGCACGACCTGAAGCGCGCAGCAAAGGAACTAGGCGCGACGATAAAGACCAGCGACTTTGTTCTGCCGGACGCGCAGGTTCCTGACGTGGGTTCCATGTCGGGGCAGGCGGCGGTGGCCTTCAACATGAAGGCCGGCGAAATCAGCGGCCCCATCAGCGACGGCCCGACCGCGGTCGTGCTCGAAGTAACCGAAAACCAGCAGCCTACCGATGCGGACTATGCCCCGAAGCGCGATCAAATCAGAGATCAGATGCTGCTGCAGAAACAGCAAGAGCGCTTTGGTCTTTTCGTCGCCGGCCTGATCGACGAGATGACGAAATCGGGAAAGATCAAGAAAAACCCAGAAGAAATCAAGGCGCTGAGTAAAAACGGCAGCGAGCAGGGAATGTAGCGACGGTGACATGTCTTTTCCGCGCGCCGCAGGCATCCTGTTGCATCCCACGTCGCTGCCTTCGCGCGGCGGAGTCGGCGATTTTGGGCCTGCCGCCTACCAGTTCGTAGATTTTCTCACCTCTGCCCGCCAGGGTCTGTGGCAGGTTCTGCCGCTGGGGCCGATCGGCTACGGCAATTCTCCTTACTCGTCTACTTCGGCCTTCGCCGGAAATCCGTTGCTAATCAGTCTGGAACGACTCGCGGAACATGGCTGGGTTGATTTGGCGAAGCTTGAACCGGCTTCCGGATTGGCGGCCGGTTCCAGCTACGTGGAATACGAGCGTGTTTTCGCGCAGAAGATGCCGTTATTGTTTGAAGCGGCGCGAAATTTTGTGCGCACCGCCGTGGGCGACCCGCTGCGGCGCTTCGAAAAATTCTGCGCGGACAATGCCTGGTGGCTCGACGACTTCGTCCTCTTCGATGCCCTCCGCGCCCGCGAAAAGCTGGAGAGCTGGAACCGGTGGCCGCAGCACCTCGCTCGCCGGGAGCCGGCTGCGTTGGCCAACGCCCGTGCAGAGCTGGCGACCGACATCCAGATTCGAAGCGCGCTGCAATTTGCTTTCTACGAGCAATGGCGGGCCTTGCGCCGCTACTGTTCCGAGCGCGCGATCCGCATCGTGGGCGATGTCGCCATCTTCATGAACTACGACAGCGCTGACGTCTGGACGCACCAGGAACTTTACCGCCTGAAGGAAGATCTGGAGCCCGAGGTCGTCGCCGGAGTGCCTCCGGACTTTTTTAGCAAGACCGGACAGCGCTGGGGGAATCCGCTATACCGTTGGGATGTGATGAAAGAACGCGGCTATGCGTGGTGGGTTCAGCGGCTGCGCTGGGCCACGGAGCATTGCGACTACATTCGCCTCGATCACTTCCGGGGCTTCGACCAGTTCTGGGAGATTCCTGCGAGTGAGCCAACAGCGGTGAACGGTCGCTGGGTCGACGGCCCGCGCGACGACCTGTTTCTGAAACTGCGCGAAGCTCTGGGGGGCTTGCCGTTTTTCGCCGAAGACCTGGGCTACATTACGCCTTCGGTTTATGCGCTACGCGACAGACTGGAGATTCCCGGAATGTCCGTCTTGCAATTCGGTTTTGGCGACGAAGGTGCGCATATCTATCTGCCGCATCGCGCCGAGGGCAAAGTCATCTATACCGGCACGCATGACAACGACACGGTTGAGGGCTGGTGGCGATCGGGCGCGTCGGAAAATGAACGCCGCAGCGCGGAAGCTTACGTTGGACATTCGGAAGACGGCTTCCACTGGGCGTTCATCCGTGCAGCGCAAACTTCTCCGGCGAGTCTGAGCATTGTTCCATTGCAGGATGTGTTTGGCCTGGGTAGCGAGGCGCGTATGAACACTCCCAGCCTGCATGGCGGCAACTGGCGCTGGCGGTTCGAATCGCAGCAGCTTAAAAGTGAATTGTCCGCGAAACTGGCGCTTCTTGCCGAAGTGACCGATCGTGTTCCCCAGCCATTTGCCCCGCTGCCGGATGAGCCCTTTGCCGCATGAGCGGCCGTGCCGCGGAGAGCTTAATTGTGAACCGCATGTTAATAGAGGCCGCGCTTTGCGGTTCTGAACAGATCGTGTATAGAGAGTAGGGGGTTTTGAGCGTGAGCGAGGGGAGCGTCAATGCGGCCGTAAGTACGGTCCCGAAGCCGAACAACGGCGCGATCATCGAAGCCGTGGGTGTGGAGAAATCCTACCCGCAGGCCGACGGAACGCGGATTCAGGTTGTCGGGCTGACCAATCTCGCGATTGAGTCAGGGAAGATCATTGCCTTGCTCGGCCCTTCGGGCTGTGGCAAGTCGACGCTGCTGCGCATCCTGACCGGCCTTTCGGAACCGACATCCGGAACGCTGCTTTGGCACGGCAAGCCGCTCGATGGCCAGACGCCGAATGTGGCGATTGTTTTTCAAAGCTTCGCTTTGTTCCCCTGGCTCACGGTGCTCGAGAATGTTGAAGCTCCGCTCGAAGCCAAGGGAGTGCCTGCGGTCGAACGCCACAAACGCGCTCTTCGCACGCTCGACACGGTGGGTCTCGACGGATTTGAAACCGCGTATCCGAAGGAACTTTCCGGGGGCATGAAGCAGCGTGTGGGTTTCGCGCGGGCTCTGGTCGTGGAACCGGAAGTCCTGTTCATGGACGAGCCGTTCTCAGCGCTCGACGTCTTGACTGCGGAAAACCTACGCGGTGAGCTCCTCGAGCTCTGGCTGAATAAGAAGATGCCGGCCAGCGCGATTTTCATTGTGACCCACAACATTGAAGAGGCTGTAATGCTTGCCGACCGCGTGATGGTGCTGGGGAGAAATCCGGCGCGTATTCGTTCCGATTTCAATATCCGGCTGAAGCATCCCCGCGACCGCAAATCGGCGCGCTTTGTCGAACTGGTCGACTACATCTACAAAGTGATGACTGAACCGGAGGTGGAACATGCATTGCCCGACGCCGAGACGACCGCGGAAATCGTTCTGCCCAAGGGCGGGCTGACGAAGAGTGCCCTGAAAGACCCGATGAAGAAGCAGGAAGCGCCTCTTCGAACGTCGAAGTACCAGATGCTGCCTCACGCGCGCGTGGGGGGGATCGCGGGCCTGGTGGAGTTGCTGCACGACCGCGGCGGCCGCGAGGATTTATTTCGCTTGTCCGAAGAACTGGTGATGGACGTCGAGGATCTCCTGCCGATTCTTGAGGCTTGCGTGCTGCTGGGATTCGCGACACTGAAAGAGGGCGACGTGCAGATTACGCGGCAGGGCGTGATTTTTGCGGATGCCGATATCCAGCAGCGCAAGGTTTTGTTCCGGCAGGCAGTGCTCGAGCATGTGACCATCCTGAAACAAATTGACAGCGTCCTGAAACGGAAGTCGGATCACTCGATCGCCGACGAGTTCTTTCACGACATTCTCGATGAGCATTTTTCGGAAGATGAGGTCCAGCGCCAGTTCGAGACCGCGATGAACTGGGGCCGCTACGCGGAAATATTCGATTACGACCGTGAGCGCGGAAGGCTGGTTCAGACGGAGCTCGCTCAGATGGAAGCGGCGGCGGGGTCGGAGCCTCCGCCTGCACTCGAGACGCAGAATCCGGCGTCCGTACCGAAGTCCTGAAAAAAGTTCCTGATCCGTACGGCGATCCGACTAAGTCACGACTGCGATTAAGTCAAAGATGAAGAAATCAGCCAGCCTGCGGGGATTTTCGGCCTATCGAATCTGGACGCAAATGCCCAGCATCGAGATCTCCTACCTGCCTGACTTGCTGATGTTCGGCGCCGGCATCGCCTTGTTTTACGGTGTGCTGATGGTCGGGCGCACGTGGTTCGGTCCCATTACACAAGAAGTGGAAATCTCACGCAGTCCCTGGGCACTGGTGGCCCATGCGGGATATTCTCTGTTGCGCATCACCATCGCGTACGTGCTGAGCCTTGGCTTCACGCTGGTGTATGGGTACGTCGCGGCGTACAATCCGCGGGCTGAGCGGTTCATGATTCCTCTGCTCGATGTGTTGCAGTCGATTCCGGTGCTCAGTTTCCTTCCTGGTGTGATGTTGGCGATGGTGGCGTTGTTTCCCGGCCGTCAACTCGGCGTGGAAGCGGGCGCAATCCTGTTGATCTTCACCGGGCAGGTGTGGAACATGGCTTTCAGCTTCTACGCTTCGCTGAAGAGCATCCCGAAAGAAATGCGTGAGGCGGCCAAGATTTATCAGTTCAGCTGGTGGCAGCGTTTTATTGAGATGGAGTTACCATTCGCGGCGATCGGGCTGGTCTGGAACTCGATGATGTCGGTGGCCGGTGGCTGGTTTTTCCTGATGGCGTGCGAGATGTTCGTGCTCGGTGCGCGCGACTTCCGGCTGCCCGGGTTGGGGTCGTATCTGCAGACCGCGGCCAGCGCCGGGGACACGCGCTCGATTCTCTACGGCGTCGGCACTATGGTCGCGGTTATCGTGCTGCTCGACCAGTTTATCTGGCGTCCAGTGATTGCGTGGGCCGAGAAATTCAAAGTGGAACAGGTCGAGAGCACTGACGCGCCCCGCTCCTGGGTGCTCGACCTGATTCGACATTCGCGCAGCCTGGAGCAAATCCGAAAGAAGACGGTGCGCCCGCTCACCGAGCGCGTGATGCTTTACTTCTCGCGGGAGCGCTCCGGCGATGAGATCGAGAAGCGCAGCCCATGGAAGATTTGGCTGACTCGCATTCTGGCCGTCATCGCGCTGGCAGCGATGAGTTACGGAGTTGTTCGTGTCGTGATGATTTTGACCGGGCTACAAAAGGCGGAGGTGCACGAGGCGCTACTCGGCTTGGGTGCGACCTTCCTGCGCGTGAATCTCGCGTTGTTGTTGGGCGCCTTGTGGACAATCCCCGCCGGCGTGGCCATTGGCTTCAATCCGCGACTCGCGCGGATTGCACAGCCGCTGGCGCAGATTGCCGCATCGGTTCCGGCCACCGCGCTCTTCCCGGTCGTGCTCTTGTTGTTGATTCGCGTGGGCGGCGGCCTGGGGATTGGCTCGGTCGTTCTACTCCTGCTGGGGACGCAATGGTACATCCTGTTCAACGTGATCGCGGGCGCGATCGCCATCCCCACGGATTTGAAAGAGTGCTGCTCTGTCTTTCGACTGGACGGAATTCAGCGCTGGAAAAAACTTATCCTTCCGGGAATTTTCCCTTACCTCGTCACCGGAATGGTTACTGCTTCGGGCGGGGCGTGGAATGCGAGCATTGTTGCCGAATATTTTCACTTCAAGGGCCAGATCTACACCACTGTCGGACTCGGGGCAACCATTTCCCAGGCCACCGACGCCGGTAACTTCGACCTGCTTCTGGCCGCGACCATGATGATGGCGGCGACCGTAGTCACCATCAATCGCCTGGTGTGGCGCAGACTCTACGCGCTCGCCGAGACGCGATACCGGCTTGAAACCTGATCGCGGAATCGCGATCTTGCGTGGTTACCTGTGGTTACCTTCTCGCTTCCTAGCAGCAATTATTTCATCACCTTTTAACTTGCGCTTCATATGGCTGAAACGGGCTTGCGGTATTCATATTGAATGCCATCAGAGCATTTGCATGCGGACCCGACGCAGGGTGAAGTGTTGTCGCGTGTGGCTGAGTTTCCGGGCCTGGCCAGCAAGTTCTCTCCTGTCGGCAGGGCGAGAGATTTGTATCGGCGAGTGCAACGCTCGCCCGACGGATTTCGTTTCGAGACCTTACTCTCGGAGATGCGTATCGGTCTGAATGTCCGTGCCGCAGATCAGGCGCGAATCCCCGCAACTGGTCCGGTCGTGGTTGTTGCCAATCATCCCTATGGTGTTTTAGACGGAGCCATTCTCGCCGTGCTGCTTCTACGAGCACGACCCGATGTGAAGGTCCTGACCAACTTCCTGCTGTCCGACGTGCCTGAGCTGCAGAAGCATTGCATTTTTGTGGATCCCTTTCAGACTGACCGGTCGCTGGAGTCGAATCGCCGAGGTCTGCGCGAAGCCTTCGCGTGGTTGCAAAAAGGTGGCATGCTCGCCATATTTCCGGCGGGCGAAGTGTCGCAGTGGCAAATGCCCGCGGCGCAGATTGTCGACCCCGAGTGGAATAACACGGCGGTCAGGCTGATACGAAAGACGGGCGCCGCAGCTCTTCCGGTCTACCTCTGCGGACATAACGGTGTCGGATTTCAGCTGATGGGCATGATTCATCCCAAGCTGCGCGCCGCATTTCTATTGCAGGAGTTTCTGAACCAGTCGGGCAAGAAGGTGGAAGTCCGCGTTGGCAGCGGGATTCCGGCCGATGCCGTCGAGGCCGTCGCTGACGATGACGAAGCGACCGAATATCTGCGCTGGCGCACATATTTACTCGGGCGTCGCAGTAAACCCGAAGCGTCGCGGCCCACAGCACTTCGGTCGAAGTTCGTCTTCAAGACTCAGGAGTCGGTAGCGGCTGCGATTTCGCCGGATTTGTTGGCGAAGGAGTTAGAGGCTCTGCCGGAAGATCGGTGTCTGGCGGAGAACAGCGATTTTGTGGTTTACCTCGGAACGGCGCGTGAGATTCCGCAACTGCTAAGGGAGGTGGGCCGCTTGCGCGAGTTCACTTTCCGGAGAGCGGGCGAGGGCACCGGCAAGAGCCGCGATCTCGACTCGTTTGACGAGTATTACTCGCACATCCTGTTGTGGCACAAAACCAAACAGGAGTTGGTGGGCGCCTATCGCGCCGGCAACACGGCAGAGATTCTCGCTGCGCGTGGAATCGACGGACTCTACACCAGCACCCTGTTTCGTTATGACGAGAAAATATTTCAGAAACTGGGACCGGCGCTGGAACTGGGGCGTTCGTTTGTAAGGCCGGAATACCAGCGGCAATACGCTCCGTTGCTGTTGCTGTGGAAGGGCATTGCCCGCATGGTAGCGATGCGGCCGGAAGTTCCAGTGCTGTTTGGTGCGGTCAGCATCAGCAACGATTACAGCTCAGCATCGCGGGAAATGATCTACCGGTTTTTCGAAGCGCATATGCAAGAAGATGAGTTGGCGGGATTGATCGAACCGCGGCGGCCGTTTCGTCCGGGCCTGTTGCGCCGGTGGGACTGCAGCGGAATGCACCGCGCCCTGCGCGACCTCGATGAACTCTCTCAGCCCATCACTGACGTTGAGGCCGATGGCAAGGGCCTGCCGATTCTGTTGCGCCAGTATGCCAAGATTGGCGGCAAACTTCTAGGCTTTAACGTTGACCGCAAATTTTCTAACGTTCTCGACGGTTTGGTCGTGGTGGATTTGCGACAGACCGATCCGGCGGTGCTGGAGCGTTACATGGGGCGGGAAGGCGCAACTCAATTCCGGCAAGTGCACGCGGCCTCAACCGTTCGCTGAGCGCGTCAGGCTCAAAGCGGCTGGCTTGCAGCCGCGGGCAGACTACAGGCCTGCACGGCTTCTTTCAGCGCTTCTTCCAGGTTTTGTCCGACAAGCGCGAGTTCTTCCGGATTCATCAATTCCTGCATCCTCTCAAATAATTGGCGTTCTTCCTTTCGGATGTGGGCGGACATTCGCTGCCCGAAAGCCGATAATCCGGTCGCAGGCAGCGTGCGCGCTTCGGCCTGCGCAAAGATCTCGCGCAGCGCGGCGTGGTCAGCCGTCAGTTCATCTACCAGAGGAATCAGCTCTGCGAACTTGTGAGCGGCCGGGAACAGCACGTGCTCTTCTGCTGCGAAGTGAAAGCTGATTTCGCTTTGAAAAATCTGCGCTATTTCCGTTTGCCACGAGGACAAGTCGGCATCGGCGATCGGTGAAGCGCGGTCGATGCGAACGCAGAGCGCCAGGGCGTGCTGGTGCTGGCGGGAGAGCGGAACCAGATTTCTGTCACGCAACATGTTGAGTAGGTCGCCTCAGGAGTTGGTCCGCGCGAGCCCGGTCACGGAAGGTTCTGCCTCCGTCTGCCCAGGCTCTATGGCGGGTCGGACGGTCAGCCAATCGGTGCGAACCCGCTGCCATTCCTGGATCAGCATTCCATTGGCCTCGAAGAAACTGCGAATACGGTACCGTTCCCAGCCCGCGATTTCTTCAAGAATCGGCGCCAGCACCGCCAGAGCGCTGGTGCTGAGCACGGTCCGTTTCGCGATTTGCGAAACGTCGGCTGACTCCGAGACAGCAATGGTAAGTCCATCGCGTGAATTGATGTGCAGCATGACATGAATATCCGAGCTGCCGTCGCCCGTGTAAATCACGTGATCCGGCCCGGCGACTCTGCTGCATCAGCAGGTGATTCAGAACCGCAACTTTGCCGTATCCTGCGGTGGCGCGCACGATTGTGTCGATCTCGCCCGTAGGCTTGTAGCGAAACTCCGTCCCGAAAATGTGATCGGGCGGAACAATATCTTCCAGCGCCGACTGAATCACCTCAACCGGCGCCGCCGATAGAACATAGAAATCAAATTGATGACCGTCAATGCCGGCGTCGAGCAGCTGGTAAAGCAACTTGATGTCGCCCTTGAGCCGAATGCGCTTGCCCACTTCGCGCAGATGTTCCTTTCGCACCTTCGCCTTGAACTCCGGATCGTGGAGCAACAAGTAAGCGAGCTCAGCGCCCTGCTGTACCAGGTTGATCTTGGCCATCCCTTTGGCTTTGCGCTCGAACTCTTCGGTGGGAATGCCGACCAGTTCGGCCAGCACGTAGCCGGAATCATTGAAGGTGAGCGTTTGATCGAAATCGCTGGCGAAAATGTAACGCTTCAAGAGTTTATCTGCCATAAGCATTCGATTCGCGCGAGAATACGACGCGCCATAAAAAGAATTGATTGCGATTATATGCTTGCGTAGTCAACCGGTTGTGAAAAAGACGAAGGCCATGCCATCATGTGGCGACCCAAAATATCAGGCGATTGGAGGTTCTCCAAGTGGAAAACACAGCGATTGTGAAACGAATTAGCCCCATGTTGGCGACAGACAACATGGACGAAACCATTCTTTTTTACCAGACCGTGCTCGGATTTAAAACCATGATGACATCGCCGGAATACGCGATCGTGGAGCGCGACGGCCTCACCATCCACCTCCAAAAAGCCGAAGACGAGGAGACGATGAAGTGCATGCGCGAGCATACTGAGGTCTACATTGAGGTTTCTGGCATCCACGATTTGTGGGAACACGTGAAGACTTTCAAGAGCCGCTACCGTGTCAGAGATTTATTCGATCGCGAATACGGCATGACCGAGTTCCACATTGCGGATCCGCACGGCTGCCTGGTGTTTGTTGGAGAGCCCACACCCAAGCGAAGCTGACGGCAAACGATTCAGGACCCCTCGGTCGGGAAGCGGTAACCTTTACTAAATTCGTAAGCACGTCCAGAATAGAAGGTCGGGCATTGGAACAAACAGACCGACACGAAAAAGAGGAGTGTCTCATGGCAGTAGTGACAGGTGAACTGATCCGAGCGATGAACTACGTGGAAGACATCACGGCTACGTTGCGGCGGATTTGTATTTATATCCCGGCGATGGGCGCGGACGAGCGTAAGCGGCTGGCGGAATCTTTGCGCGCGGCCGGCGGCGCCATCGACGCGGCCGTCGCCGACCTCGAAAAGGCGGAGAAGTAAGTGAGCTTCGTTCAACGAGTGAAGTCCCATGAGTGAGGTGAGGACGATTGCGGTAATCGGCGCTGGCATCATGGGGCGGGGCATTGCGCACGCGGCGGCGCTGGGCGGGTATCGCACCATCCTCGAAGACCTGTTGCCCGGGGCTCTGCGCAAAGCAGAGACTGAAATTCGCGCCAATCTCGACAAGGCTGTGGAACTGGGCAAGGTGACCGCGCCTGCCGCCGATTCGGCGATCAAGCGTCTCGAGTACGCCGGATCGGTCGAAGAAGCCGCACGCGATGCCGACCTGATTATTGAGGCAGTCCCGGAGGAGATGGAGTCGAAGATCGAGATATTTACACTCCTCGACAAGATCTGCAGGCCAACAACGATGCTGGCCTCGAATACATCTTCCCTCAGCGTGACCGAGATTGCCAGCGTGACCTACCGCGCGAAAAAGTGTGTCGGCATGCACTTCTTCAATCCCGTACACAAAATGAAGCTGCTCGAAGTGGTGCGAGCTCTCGAAACCGACGATGAAACTCTGGCCACTGCAGTGGAAGTGGGCAAGCGCATGGGCAAGGAAGTCGTCGTGATCAAGGAATCGCCCGGCTTCATTACCAGCCGCATCAATGCCATGATTGGCAATGAAGCATTCCACATGCTGCAGGAAGGCATTGCGTCCGCGCCCGATATCGACAAGGCGCTCAAACTTGGGCTGAACCATCCCATGGGGCCGTTCGAGTTGGTGGACTTGGTCGGGCTGGACACTCGGCTGAATATTCTGGAGTATCTGCACAAATCTCTTGGCGAGAAGTATCGTCCAGCGCCACTGCTGGTGCAGTACGTAAAGGCTGGACGGCTGGGTCGTAAGTCGGGCCGCGGGGTGTACGAGTATCCGGAATCCGCTGCGAAACCTTGACACGCTCTTTCGAGAAGTGGAATGCTAACGGGCACGGCCGAAGTTGAGGCCGGCCAGCGCCGTAATTTGTTCTTCTTCGACCCCCTTGCTAGCGATGAGCACGTGAAAGCTCTCGCCCATTCCGGTGGGAGTGACAAGATGTTTGAGTTGCAGTGCGACTTTGGCCCGCTCCTGCGGCAGCCGGCAATCCTCGAAGGCGTCAGCAAATTCGTTCATCTCGCCGACGCCTAACAAGAACTGCGATTGCGTGACTAGCTTCTGAGTGAGCATGCCCTGCCCCTCGACGGCCGCAGCCAGCGCAGTGAAGTTCACGTCAGCGGTAATGTCTTGCTCACCGGGCGCCTCGTAAGGGTTGCCGCTAACCGAGTGTTGACGAATGGCTTTCACGGTTCCGCGATGACGACCGGCGAGTTGCTCTGCTCGCGTGTAGCCATAATCGATCACGACTAAGAATCCGTGAGCCAGACTCGCTGCAACACTCATGTACGCCTGCGCCTGGAGTGGGGCCTCGACGCGCTCATCAAGCTCGGGATGGATCGAGTAACGATCGAGGAATTCAAGTTCTTCAGGCGATGCTTGCGCCCAGGTCTCCACAAAACGCCCGTCGCGTGCGTCGATGCGCAGCGATCCCTCCGCGCTGAGAATCTCGACCGGCACGGCATCGAAAAATTCGTTGGCGAGGACGATCATCGGGGCAGTGGGCGGCTCGATCTGCGCGGCACCGCCTTCTATGTTCGACAGAAGGGCCTTGCCCGATTCGAGATGGCGACTCAGAGTATTCTCGATGCTCTGGCGCAGAGCGGGTGAGCGTTCCTCCAGAACGTACCGCACAGCCTGAAAGAAATCGGGAAACTTCTTCTCCGACCAGTCCAGCACGTCCTGTGCGAACAAGCCGCGGCCGGGACCAAGTTCCTTCACTGTAATATGCGCCGGCGATCCTAAAACCCGCCACATCTCGTCGAACTGCCGCGCCAGCAGTCGCCCGAAGACGGCGTGCACGTCGCTCGAAGTGTAGAAGTCTCCGGCTTTGCCGAACTGCGTGGAGTTGCGTGAGTAATAGCCGAGTTCGGGATCGTAGAGACACAGCTCCATATAGCGCGAGAAGGGAAGCGGGCCTCGTTCGCGAATCTCGCGTTCGATTTTTTCGCGCAGCGCGCTCACAGTCCATTCCGTTGGCGGTCGTCTCTCTGGCGTTCGGCGCGATCCTGAGGCGTGCGGATGAACATTTCGACAAAGTAGTCATGCAGTGAGTCGTAAAGCTGGCGCTGAAAGCTCCATTCAAACTGTGGGTCGTCGAGATCGCGCGGATGCATGTCGAAATAGTAGGTGTGCACAGGGACGGTCTTGTCCTTGAACTCGATGATGACCTCGACCCCTTCGCCCTTGGCTCGCGCGGAGAAATTCAGCAAGGGATGCTCATAGAGCCGGAGCTGTCCGAGCACGCGCTCTAAGCGAATATGGGAAGGTTCTGGCATCGCCAGATTGTAAAGCATTGCCAATCGCGGTTCGTCGTCGCGCTTAGAAGAGGTTCTCTCGGGGATAACGCTTTGAAAAAAAAAAGAAGCACGCTACAATTGCGCCACTTTCGAGCCTCTACGCTGCGTGAGTTCTGTAGAGGTATTCGGCTCGAGGAGGAGTATCTCCTCAGACTTGGGGAAGAAATTAGATGGCCACTGTCGTCGCGCCCATCCGGCGCACTCGTTCTCAATCCAAACTTGTGTTCTTCCTGATCTTCGGTTTGCTAACCGTGTTCGTCACTTACATGAAGAACGCCCGCGTTTTCGATCCCACCTCCCACATCGCGCAACACTTCGCGCCGATAAAATGGTATCTTCTGCCGCACGCCTTCTTCGGCGTCCTCGCCATGCTCTTGGGGGTGTTCCAATTCTCCAACCGCCTGCGCGCGCGATATCTGCAGACTCACCGCACCTTGGGCTACATGTATGTGTTCAGCGTATTCATTGCCGCCCCTCTCACTATTCCGATGACGATGAGGGCCGGTCCGTCGTTGGTTGCGGCCGCCAGCGTGCAATCGTTCGGATGGATGTTGACCACCGCCATCGCGCTCTATTGCGTGCGCCGCGGCAACATCGTTCAGCACCGTCGCTGGATGATTCGCAGCTATCCTTTCGCCATGGTATTTACGATCACGCGGGCGATCATTCCCATCCCGCCTATTCACCGACTCGGCGCGGCAGGAGCCGACGCAGTCATTTGGACGGTCATCGCCATGGCCGCTATCCTGCCAAATATTCTTCTGGATTGGCGAGCGATCGCCGCGCAACCAGCTTCCAAGGTAGTAGCTGCCGATTGATTTGCGGATTGCAGCGGAAAAACATAACACTGGCGGAGCCTGGCCCAACCCAGTACCCGCATGAATATGCCCCCACGCCTCCGGGGAGGAGCGTGGGGGCACCCGGGTAACGTTCAGGCGAGGGGTCTCAATCCCGCCCAACCATCTGATCAGAGATACGCAGCCGGGTTCATTAAAGTTCCCCGCTGGCATGCTTCCTTAGACCCCGCAAAGCGGAAAAAGGTTAGCGGGATTTTCAGCTAAGAGCTGCGAGGTCTACTCCAGCACATAAGCCAGATTGTCGAATCTCACACCGTTGCCATGCTTCAACGCGAACTTCACGTGCGAGCAGGCCCGGGTCCAACCCGTCAGCACACGGCGCAATTCACCGGGCTTGAGGTTGATCGATACATCAGGTGCGCCCTCGGTTTGAATAATGACGCTGGCCTGCGCGGCGCTGCCGTTGTATGCATCCACGCCGACAAAAACACGCGGAGCCAAGAAAGAAAATGAAAGTTGCTCCGTCTCCGGATCCGCGGGGACGAGGTTAAAGGTTCCGAACTTGCCCCCGGGCGTGCCGATCTTCCACTCGGCCTTCGCTTCGTGTTGCGGCCAGTCGATCAGCCCGGAAGGATACGGGCCCGCGAGTTCGGTTCCTGCAGCGAGGTGAGGATCATCGAACGTAACGTAGAGCGGAGGAGTGACGCCGCCCTTGCCCTGAATGTCTATGTGGCGCGCGCCCTCGTGACGAATGCGCAGCACGCGCGTCGATTCATCAAAAGTGAAACCTGCCTCATCCAGAGCCTGAAGCTGGCGCAAAGGCCGCCCGCTCGCGGTAACGGAATCAGGGACGAAATTAAGCCGCAGCACGTCTGAAGACTCAGGGTCGAACGTGGAATAAGTTATCGAACCTTTGCCGTAGCTGATCTTCGTGACCACCGAAGACGAGCCCACCAGGTGCGACTCGTGCGCGGGCGCCCACTCTGGCACAGCCCAGAACGCGTCCATAACCCGCCGCGGACCGTCGGCGAACTCGTCAGTAAACCACCACTGGTTCTGGCCCCAGGGCGCGTGCGCCTTGCCGGGCAGGCCTTGAAAATAAGTGACCCAGTTGTAGGATCGAAATGCGGCCTCGCGATAGTCGACGTCTCCGGTCTTGGCGTAGTAAAGCGCCTCCACGGCCGCCAGTCGCGCCGTGTGGCTGTCGCAGCACTGATTGGGTAGGTTGCAGCAGAACTCTTTGCCGTTACCCTGTTCCGTAGTCACGGTCGCGCCGTGCACAATATATTTCGGCCACTTCGGTGTGGTCTTCACCCATGCGATCAGCTGTCGCGCATGCTGCTTCCACTGCGGATCTTTTTCCGGATGCAGCAGTACGTAGCGCGCAAATTCCAGCGGGATCACCTGGTTCATGTTTTCCATGCTGGGCGCAACGTCTTCGAAATACCCGACCCAGACGTTATTCACCAGCGGATAGGTTTGAAACCACTCCCAGGCGTTAGCGCGCGTGCGGGTATAGTCGGCGACGCTGCCCTGCTGCAGCAGGATAAGCTCGTCGAACAGCATGATCGGTTCGATCACGTTGGCGGAATACGGCCCCATCGGCTTCTCGCCGCGCGTAGTGCCGTCTTTCGCATAGCACCGCACCGGCCAGGGCGAATGCGTCTCATCCCCCTGCTTGTAATTCTTGACCAGCGCGTCGGCGCACAGAATGGCCGCCCGCAAGTACTTCGTGTTGCCCGTCATTTCATACAGCCGCAGATAGGCGTACCCATCTTCGCCCACCACGTGTGGCTCGACGTAGTCCTTCCCGTGCGAGCTCCAACCGCTGTAGTGAAGGGCTCCGGGATCGGCTGACGGATAGGGCACCTGGGCCCACGCATAATCCGCGGGCGTGCGACCGTTCTCCAGTTCGTAATCCACGAAATCTTCCAGGAAGGTGAGCGTTCGGGCATCTCCGGTATATGGGTAGAGACGCTCGATAAAACCTTCCAGCATGGCCCGAAGATATCCTGTGGAATTGGCCCAGTTCCGGTCGGGAATCAGTTCGTAAGTTGTGCGGTCGAAATCAAAGCAGCAGTGAAAATAATGCAACCGCTGCCGGTTGTACTGATCCCAAAGGATGGTCCACTGGGTGAGCACATGCGACGAGTAGGAATAGCCGACGTTGTCGGGCATGGGCCAGGGCAGCAGTTTTCCCTGCGAGTCCAGCGCGACCGGCCTTCCGGCGATGTCGGGCGCATCGACGACGGAGGTGACGGCGAATTTCTCCTGAGCGGGCGATTGCGTCGCGATCAGCAGGGCAAGGCAGAAGCTCAGCGCAGACTTCTTCATGGGTGTTCGGGGATGAGGATATCGTAGAAATGCAGCGAGCGCCCGCCGGGGGTAAAGATTGACGCGGAAGATTGTCGGGGAAGCGTGGAGTCAGATCCTGAACTCGGCTGGCAGGAGGTCAATGTACGCCGTGGCGATATAGCGCCAGCCATCACAAGTTTCGATTTGCTGACAATTCTGACGATAATTTCTGTACGCGTGATCAGATTTGCCCGCATTTTACGCTATTGATGGTAGGGAGAATTTCAAGTGTCCGCCCTGATGCGAGAACGCGCGGGCGGATGGAGACGTGGAGAAAAAAGGAGCTTTATGGCGGTCGAAGAGCTATTCGGCATCACGATCGAACCCAGCGAGAAATCTTCCCCGGGCGACAAGGTGCGTTTCACAGCCGGCGTCAGAGACGTGCTTTTAAGGATTCTGGATTCCGAGGGCGGGAAGGCCCTCGCCCGGTCTATCCGCTATCACAAGAAAACCGTGTTGCTCCAACCCTACGAAGGCGGCGATGGCTGCAATGCCCAGGAGTGGCATTGGGGAACTCGCGGAGAAACGTACTCGACGGTGCGTTTCAGCCCAGGTTCATGCGGGGGCGGCGGATGCACTTCACCCTGCAAAGGGATTATTAACGCCTCGCTGCCTCACGAGGTTCTTTTTCACGAACTGGTTCACTCGTTGCGGCGGGTGAGTGGTCACTTGCACAGCTGGATCCTGCTCGGCAAAATGCTCAATTACCAGGACAGTGAAGAATTTACCGCGATCCTAACCACCAATATCTTCATCTCCGACGTCACGAACCATCGGAAAAGTGGTCTCCGGGCAGATTACGCCACCGACGATGCCCTTGATCCCGCCCTAGCCGACTCTTTGGGTTTCTTCGCAACCGGGACTAAGGCGTTCAACCTGATCGCGACATTTTGCGATGAGAACCCTGCGTTCACCAAAATGCTGGCGCACATACACGCACGTTTCAATCCGATTGCGGCCTACTACCACAGTCAGCGAAAGGCGTTTGAAATCGCAGCCGATGGAGACGCGGAGGCAGTCTTCAGGCACACGTTCGATGCAGCAACCGCGAATACCGGCCCATAGTGCGAGAGGGACCGAACCCGAAGGCTTGCGCGAGAGCTCCAATCGGCTACGCTTCGGGGGGTCTCACACTGGCTTAAGAAATCTGTCTGTTACGAGATTGAGCAACTTACGAGATTGAACTAGGGAGGTTAACCAACCATGACATGGCAATATCGGCCGTTCACGGTTCGCGGCGATGGTCTGACCGACAACGCTGCTCGTCACTATGAATTCTCCGTGCTGGGGATGCTTCACAGCTTCGATGCAATGCAGACGACACGCGCCTTGATGAAGGCTTTTCGGGCCGCTGGGCACGACATTTTGGTGATTCCCTACGACTTCAGCCAGGGCTCATGCAACGCTGTCTCCCGGTCGGAGTGGGGCCTGTTCCCCAACAAGGTCTATTACTCTCCCGACATCTACTATCCCGGTGGCGATTGCATCGATCCCGGCGATGCGGGGAACTCGGCACACGAAATTCTCTGTCACGAGCTGGTGCATGCTTTGAGAAGAAGCGCGAAAACCTCAGGCAAGCACACCAAGAAAGGTGACGAGGAGAGGATCGCGATCATGATCACGAACATCTTCGCATCGGAGACCAATAAGAAGGCTCTGCGAAAGAATCATAAAGGTCACGCCCCAGAAAAGGACCCCGTGTTGCTTACCTCGGACGGCTACCTTTCGGCTCACCGGAGGATGGTCGACCTGTTTGTCAGACAGCACATTGCCGTGGCTACCGATTTATCGTGCATTGATACTCATTTCAATCCAATTCGTGCTTATTTTCACGGCCGTTGCGCGCCTGCTTGGACTTCCGCGGCCTTCCAGCCCGGTAAAAATGCATTTCGATAAGGCTGACAGGTCGGTACGGCCTGAATGCCAGTTCCCAGATACTAGTTCGAGGCTTTTTCTTTTGGCCGTTCGTAGGCCTTCTGCATATACTTGCGGGCTTCTTCGAGGGCGCCGAAGGTGTTGTCGTTGGTTTGTGTAGCCTGGCGGTATTCGTTGATGGCGCGTTCGCGCTGGCCGGTGATGTCGAAAATCTTGCCCAGCTGGATGCGGCTCCAGACCTCGGTCCAGCGTGGATCGCCGTCCCCGTCAATCGATGCCCGGTAGGCGTTGGCCGACGATTGGTAGTTCCGCTGAAAAAAGAAAACCTCGGCGATGCGGTAATGGGCCAGAGAACTGTTCTTGTTGAGGTCGAGAGCCTTATTGAACTCGACCAGCGCGGCCGAAAGATCTCCCTGCTGCTGCAAAGCCTGTCCCCGCAGAATTGAGGCGCGCAACTTCACGTCGGTGGAATTGGTCAGCACGCGGTGGTCAGGATCGACCGCAATACGCCGCGGACGCCCGAACGTCTCAATCGAAAACGGAGAGGTTGTGCCCACGACCTCAATGCGCTGGTTCTCGGTTTTTCCGTCGGTATCAATGCGCAGATCGACCGGCATGCGGAACAGATCGAGATCCTGCGAGATTTCGCCAGTGACCCGGAACCCGGGAGACTTATCTTCTTTCGGCGCTACGGCAGCCGCGCCGCCCAGCCGGTAAGTCGTGTACTTCACCTTGAATTCGGGCGCCCCGGTAGAGTCGAGCCACTGCGAAAAGAACCATGTGAGCTGCTGGCCGTAGTTTTTCTCGGCGATGGTCTTGAAGTCGTCCATGCTCGCCGATTTTCCGGCGAACTCGCTGGAAAACTCGCGCATGGTCTTGTTGTATTTGTCCTCGCCCAGCACCCAGCGCAGCATGTGCAGAATCATCGCGCCTTTATCGGTGGCCAGCGATTGAAATTCGGTGGAAAAAATGTCGAGCTTGCTCACGCTCGACAGCGGCACCGTGTCATAGGCGAGGGCGCCGACCGACATATCCTTTACCGCTTCCTCCAGACCCGCGGCTCCGGCGGCGCTCTCCACGTACATCGCTTCGGAGTAGCGTGAGAAGCCGTCGCTCAGCCACCAGTCGTCCTTGGTCGCTGGGCTCACCGAAACACCCCACCACTGGTGGGCGATGGCATCGGCCATCAGGCGGTAGTTGGTTTTTTCAGTAATGGAAGACCCCGCCAATCCTGCGATTTCGGGCGCCCAGGCGTAAGGCAAGGTATCGCTGGGCAATTCCACTACATTCAGCTTTTGTGACGGCGGCAGGCCGTACAGGGTGATGAAGTAAGTGAACTCCTGCACGGCGGTCGTGGTGTACTCCGGCGCCAGGCTCTCGTGCGTGGGCTTGAAGAAAACGTGCAAGTCCATGCCGGCCTCGTCGCTCTTATACTCTTTGAAAATCCCGGCCACGATGGTCCCGGGGAAGCTCGCCTTGTCGGAAACAAACGTGAAAGTCTTGGTGGGCAGAACGCTGGCGTTGGGTTTGTTCGATGCCGGAGCCTCGGTAACCGTGGACTTCCCGCTGCCGATCACCGACATATGCGCGGGCACGGTTACGCTGATGGTAGAAGTGAAGCGGTTGATGCCGAATCCGCTGACCGGGAACCAGCGTCCTGAATAAAACAAGTAACTCGTGTCATCGCCAATGTAGGCCAGCTTCAGCCCCGGAACCGGGCTGTTGTCGCCGGATTCGAGCTGCCCTTCATATTCGAAGGTCAGGGTCGTGGATGCGTCTTTCGCCAGGCCTGCGGGCAGCGGTACGCGCACAGTTGAATCCTGGGTGACGCGCTCGGCCGAGAGCAGCCGCCCTTTTTCGTCGGTCACTTTGGTGACGCGCAAGTCATTGTGCAGTTCGAAGACGGCAACCGCGAGATCCTGCGTGGCGGTAAATTTGACCTTGGCGCGAGCCGTGAGCTGGTGGAGATGCGGCTCGAGTTTAGCTTCGATCTGGTAGTCGTCGACGCGCAGGCGCGCTTTTTCCGCCGCCCACGACGGCGTAGAGAGCAGGACTGCAAGCGAAAGAGTCAGGGAACTCGTAACAACGCCCAGAGCGCGCCGCGGGTAAATCCACATTCAGGAGAGTCTCCAGGAAATGATAACCCATTTCCTATGATGAAGATTCTCCCGCAAAAGATGCTGGGAGCACAAGGTTTAGATGCGGGATGTCAGGATTTTGTCATCTGGAGTTTTCCCTGTCATTCCTGGCAGAGCCGAGAGCCGGCTTTTTGTCCATCCCTCGCAGGCTCGTCATTCCCAGGCTTGTCAGTTCCGAACAGGCGCGCAAACAGCAGACTCCCTCGTCGCCGTCGCTCCCCGGAATGACAAAGAGGGAAGGGTCGCTGAGTCTAGCTCTTCGGAAGCATCGCCAGGATGATCTCAGCTGCCCTATCTGCCGGGTGCTGCGCGGGCCCGGAACCAGTCTGTGGTGCTCGCAGCCGACCTTTAACCCGGCCCAAACCGTCCAGCATCCGGTCGCGAGCCGGGCCGTCCGGCAGGATCTCCTTGATTCTTGCGGTGACCTTTTCGGCGGTGAAATCGTGCTGCACCAATTCAGGCACGACTTCCTCTTCGGCAATCAGATTGACCATGGCAAATCTCGGCACTTTCACGCGCGGCTTGCCCAGAGCGTAAGTCAGCGGCGAAACGCGATAGACCATCACGAACGGCGTCTTCATCAGGGCGGCCTCGACGGTAGCCGTGCCACTGGCCACGATCCCCGCTCGGGAGTGAAACAACCCTGGCAGGGCGTCGGAGACGAGGGTGATCTTGCGCCGGCCGATCAGGCTGACGAGGAAGCTGCGATCAAGAGTTGGCGCGACTGGGAGGAGATATTCGTACTGATCACCGAGTAACCCCGCCGCCTCCAGAATCGTCGGCAGGTTCATGCGGACTTCTTTGACTCGGCTGCCGGGCATGAGCGTGATCCACGGTTTTGCACGGTCCAGCTGAAATTGCCTCGCGTAGTCGTCGCGCTCGATCGCTGGGCGCGGCAACTCGGCCAGAGGATGGCCGACAAAGGTCGCGTCCACCCCACGCTCGCGATAAAACTTTTCTTCAAAAGGAAAAATGACCAGAGCCTTGTCGATGTAGTCCCGCAGCAGCCGCACGCGCCCCTGCCGCCATGCCCAGAACTGCGGTGCAACGTAATAAACCGTCGGGATGCCCCGCCGCTTCATTTGCCGCGCCACGCGCCAGTTGAACGCTGGAGAATCGATGACGATAGCCAGATCCGGCTTGCGCCGGTCGGCCTCTGCGATCAAACGCCGGTAATGCCCGAGAATCTTCGGCAGATGGCTCAAAATTTCAGTGATGCCGACGACCGCCAGATCCTTGGCGTCGACGACGGTATCGCACCCGGCCGCGCGCATCCGATCCCCGCCCACGCCAAAGAATTCGAGCGAGTCAAATGGTTGTGTGGGGCCCGATGCTTGTGCGGAGCCAGATGCTTGTGTGGGGACGGGCGACCCGCCCGTCCCCGCAGAGCGCATCTCCGCAGCCCTCCGCTCGGCAGTTCGTCGCAGAGCGTCAATCAGCTCCGCCCCGTACATTTCCCCCGAAGCTTCGCCGGCTGAGATCAGAATTCGCAAGACAGCATTGTAAGGTAGCGAAGCGTCGTAGACGTGCTCTGGTAAATGGGCTCCGATCGACGTGCTCGGAAGAGAACTACTAATTCCGCAGCACAACTGCCAGTCCATCACTCTGTTGCAGCTCCGGCGCGCGCCCCACCTCGATCAACACGTCGAGGAACCTGGCGTGATGTTCCACGGCCCGGGCGAACGCTCCCACCACTCGGATCGCATGCGCCGTCGAGAAATCCGCGCCAGCCTGTCCAGCGGCGCCCACCAGCAGGCTGTGCAGCAGGCGATAGTGCATGGTCAGCAGAATGTAGTTCACCAGCGGATCAGTGGAACGCCGTTCCTGGTCAAGGTTCGCGGCGTGCGGAAAACCGGTGACGAAAACATAGTTGAGAAGATAGTTTTCCATGAAACTGGGAAAGGCTTGTTCAAAGGGCAGGTAGTGATCGAGATAGGCCTGCTGAAATCGATCAGCCATTTCGGGCTGCGGCGCCCCTGGCGCTTGCCCGATCGTCAGCAGGAAATTAGCGACGGAGCGGGCAAAAGGCGGCAATGGCGGGTCCAGCTGAAAGCGCCGTTCGATCAATTGAAGGACCAGTCCGAGCTGAAGATCAATGCGCGGGGGTATGCCATCGAGACTCGCCCGCAATCCGCCGTCTGTAATCATCGTCGCATACTGCGCCAGCAGCTGCGGAATCTTAAACAGAGACTTTTTGGCGATGAGTTCATGGCTGCGCCGGCACACCGTACCCAGCAGAAAGAGCCGCTGCCAGAGCGGGTACGTGCGATCCTGCAGCAAATCCAGAGTAAAGGCGCGCAGCCGTCGACTCGCCTCGGCGTGGTCAAGACAAACGGCATCATGAGCGTCATCTAGACGGAATTTGCGATAAGGCCCACTCTTCTCCTCATCTTTACCTTGATCTGTCCCCACCAATAACTGCGGATTGAGCAGCACCAGGCGAGCCGCTTCTGGGCACGAAAGATAGAGTGCTTTCTCGATCTGGCCATCGAAGCGCACCAAGGTCCGGGGATATCGCGCGCACGTCTGAGAGAGATACTCAGCGCCGTGCTGCACCTGAATGCTGCAGAGATCCCCGGCGCTCAGGAATGGGCAGCGGCCATCGGGCTGCAACTTGACGCGGGCGAACTCGTAATTGTTATGCGCCCCAGGGTTCACCTCGATATGCACCAGCGTCGCCGGGCGCAGCTTGGGAGTAGCCCGGTATTTCTTGTAGCTGGCCTTGTCGACGTAGACAGTCCAGCCCACGCAGCAACTGTCTTCGCAGTCGGGGCCGATGCATTGAAAGTCTTTGGCGTAGCGAGGCTGAAGCCCGTCGTCTCCCACAGTAGTCTCGCGGGAGGCGCTTGCAGTTGACGTACCAGTTGGGATTAGAGAATTCTTCGCGAGGCGGTGAGTCGCGGGGCATCGAACTTTCGGCCACTGAGATCACCTATTCGCGAGAGGTAAACGGCGTCGGTTGGCGCCCGAAAAGGCAACCCAGCCGTATAATCTTCCCTTTCGCTGGCTTTGGCGACTATGCGCATCGAGTACACGCTTTCCGAAAACGAGTTCGTCGAAGCGCAACGGGCGCACGCGGGTTGGCCTGGCCGAGTCCTCCCCTTCTTCGGCGGGCTCTTAACTTTGGCGAGCGTTGTCAATTTGGCTCAGGACCGAAATCATTTGTCGACTGGCGTCGCTGGAATTCTGATTGGCGGGGCCTTAGCATTCGGTTGGCGAATCCTGGTGTCATACAGTTACCGGAAGGACAGGAGGCTCCACGGCAAGTTTGCCGCGACGTTCTCGGACAACGGGATTGAAGTCTTGTCTTCATCGGGAAGCTCCAACAACGCATGGGAGGGCTTTACGCGTTATGAAGAGACGAAGCGTCTCTTCCTGTTTTTTCAGGGGCCGGCTTGCTTTCACATGTTTCCTAAGAATTGCTTTGCTCCGGGAGAGTGTGAAGCGCTCAGAGTCCTTGTTCAGCAAAAGGTGGCCGGAGGAGATAACATGAGTCGGAAAGGCCTAAGTCCCGCCGTCTGGGTCTTCGTTGTCGTAGTGGCAGTGGCGTTCGTCCTGATGTTGATCGTTATCAGAAACGCAGTGCGACAGTCCGCCCCGAGCTCTCCGCCAGCGCAAACCCAGCCAGCAAACTAACTTCGGTCGCACCCGAGGATTGGGTTGCATGCGCCAAACTAATCGTCCGCGCTGGCGGTTGCCGGCGCGTTTGCGGGCGAGAGATCCCTCGCCCCATTCAATTCCTGATCTTTGTACTGCAGCTGATACAGCTTGAAGTAAATCCCGCGCTGCGCGAGCAATTCCTGATGCGTCCCCATTTCGCGCACCTGCCCCTTGTGCATCACGATGATTTTATCGGCTCGCTGCACCGTCGAAAGCCGGTGGGCGATGATCAACGAAGTGCGGCCCTCGACCATGCGGCCGAGTGCGTCGCGCACTTTGAATTCCGTATCGGTGTCAACGCTCGACGTGGCTTCGTCGAGAATCAAAATTTTCGGCTCATGCGCCAGCGCACGCGCGAACGAGATAAGTTGCTTCTGGCCCGTTGACAGTGTCGATCCGCGCTCGCGGACTTCTTCGTTAAATCCCTTGGGCAGGCCGCGAACGAAGTCACCGAGATTCACGTCTTCAGCGGCCTTGGCGACCTGTTCGTCCTGAATGCGCTCCGTGCCGAGGCGAATGTTACCGCCAATCGTTCCGGTGAACAAAAACGGATCCTGCAGAACGACGCCGAAGCGGCTGCGCAGATCGGCGAGATCCATTTCCTTCACATCGATGCCGTCGATGCGGACCGCGCCTTTCTGCACGTCGTAAAAACGCATCAGCAGGGAGATGAGCGTGGTCTTGCCCGCACCGGTGTGACCGACAACCGCGACGGTTTCTCCCGGTTCGATGGCGAAAGTTACGTCACGAAGCACCCAGTCGGGAGCGCTGAGTTCGGCTGCCTTGCCCTCGTCCGGCACGTCGCGGTATGCGAACCAGACGTGGTCAAACTCGATGCGGCCGCGGCCTTCCGGCTTCTTGGTCACAGCCGGTGAAACGATGTCGACCGGAGTATCCAGTAACTTGAAAATGCGTTCGCTGGCCGCCATCGCCGACTGCAGAGTGTTGTACTTCTCGCTGAAATCCATGATGGGACGGAAGAAGCGCATCGCATACTGGGTGAAGGCGATCAGCACACCCAGCGAGGCGGCAGTTGCGGCGAGGGTACTGTTCACGGCGCCGCGCAGCACATTCTGGCCGCCAAACCAGATTACGCACGCAATCGCGACCGTCGAGAGGAAGTCAACCACGGGATAGTACAGGGCATAGGCCAGAATCGCGTCCTTGTAAGCGTCCATGTGGCTGCGGTTGATCTCTGAAAAACGGTCGTAGGCCTTGCGCTCGCGGTTGAAGAGTTGCAGTACGACCATGCCGCTGACATGCTCTTGCAAATAGGCGTTGATGCGCGCGATCGCGGTGCGAATGCGCCGGTAAGAGTCGCGCACTCGGTCGCGGAAAATCTTGGTCGCCACCACGATCAGCGGCAAGACCGCGAACGTGATCAGCGCCAGCTTCCAGTTCATCCACAGCATGACGCCCACAATTCCCGCCAGCACGAATACGTCCTCAAAAATAGCGTCGAGGCCCGAGGTGAACATCTCGTTCAAAGCATCGACATCGGTGGTGACCCGCGTCACCAGCCGCCCGACGGGATTCCTGTCATAAAAAGCGACATGGATGCGCTGCAAGTGGCGGAAAATCTGGCTGCGCAAGTCGAACATGATCTTCTGTCCGATCCACTGGACGAAGTAGGTCTTCAGAAAATCGAGCACGAAGCCGAAAATCAGGAGTCCGAGATAGATAAGAGAAATTTGCGCGATGCCGGTTAGAGGTCGGGGGCTGAGCCAGTTCGACAACCTCGACGCTGTGCCGTTGGTCGGCGCCAGGTAGCGATCGATCGCAACTTTCACCAGATACGGCCCCATCACATCGCAGAAAGTTTTGAGAACGATCGAGACAATGGCAATCGTCACCTGCTGGCGGTAAGGATGCAGGTAGGTGAGCAGCCGCCGCATCAAGCGGCTGTCATACGCTTTGCCTAAAACTTCTTCTTCCTGTGCCATCGTTTCTCAGATCTGTCTTAGAGGCAGCGGGAGCACGTTCGCATGCCTTCAACAGGGTACCTCAAGTAGATGCCGCCGAAGCCTGCCGGATGGAAAAGCTTTGAGGTGGGATAATCGAGAGAAGTGGCTCTGGGAATTTACATTTCGGTGCCGTTCTGCAAGACGAAGTGCAGTTACTGCAACTTCGCGTCCGATGTGTTTTCGCGCGCCGTTTTCGAGCGCTATGTGGACCGCTTGTGCGCCGACGTCGCGAACGCTCCGAAAATCGCGGGGGAGATGGGTGGGCAACTCGAGTGTGAAGTAGATTCCATCTATCTTGGCGGCGGCACGCCCACTGTGCTCGATCCCGGGCAACTGCAGCGGATCTTCGATGCCGTTCGAGCGCAGTTCCGGGTACGGCCCGACGCCGAGGTCACGGTCGAGTGCGCGCCCGGCACGCTCGGGCCGGAGCTACTGCAAGGGCTGTTGAGCTGTGGCGTAAATCGTGTCAGCCTGGGCGTGCAGTCGTTCGTTGACGCTGAAGCCGCGGCGGTCGGGCGATTACACAAGCGATCTACCGTGCTTGACGACATCGCCCACCTGCGTGCGTCCGGGATTACGAACATCAACATCGACCTGATCGCTGGGCTTCCGCATCAAACCGCGGCAACCTGGCAGCAGTCACTTGATGAAACGCTCGCAACCGCAGCTCCGCACGTGAGCGTCTACATGCTCGAGGTGGACGAGGACTCGCGGCTAGGGCGCGAAGTAATGGCCGGTGGAACGCGCTATCACGCGCATTTTGTCCCCGACGAAGATGCCACTGCGGATTTCTATCTCGCGGCCTGCGAACAACTGGCTGCTGCTGGCGTCGCGCAATATGAAATTTCCAATTTCGCGCGTCCCGCCTCGGAATCGCATCACAATCTGAAGTACTGGACACGGCAGCCGTACCTGGGCATCGGGGTGGATTCGCATTCCATGCTGGCGTCGTCGAGCGCGGAAGCTGCGGCAGTGCGGTTCGCCACCGCGGATGTTCTGGAAAGATACGTAGCCGGATCGCCACTGCAGAGGACCGTCGTTGCGCGCTCAGCGGCGCTAGAAGAGTCTTTCTTTCTAGGCCTGCGCCTGAATCGGGGCGTGTCTCTGCGCGCGGTACGTGCGACATTCGGCGAGAAAGCGGTCGGCGACTTGTCGCCTGCTATCGCAGAACTAGTGGCCGACGGATTGCTGCGGGGCGATGGCGATTTCATACGCCTCACGCCGAACGGACGATTGCTCTCCAATAACGTTTTCCAGGCTTTCCTGGCGAAAGCGGACGCATCTACGCGGGCATGAAAAAGTGTCGTCGTTGCACCATTTCCCAAACCATCCGGTCGGTTGGGCGTCGAAATGAAATCGGCCGAATCGCCAGTGTTCATGCACCCTCTGCCGCCTTCCCGCTTTCCATCCGCTGGTAACTTCTACCTCCTCCGGCGCTATGTTCTAATCAGAATCTGGGCGGCGGAATCTCGCGATGCGAAGTCGCGTCATCCGATCATGCTGGAGGAACTTTTGGATTTCCAACTCAATGAAGAGCAGTTGCAACTGAAAAAAAGCGTTCGCGAATTTGCCGAGCGCGAGATCAAGCCCCACGTCATGAAGTGGGACGAGGCCGGCGAATTTCCGCTTGCGACGATCAAGGAACTGGGCAAGCTCGGGATGCTGGGCATGATTTTTCCCGTCGAGTACGGCGGGGCAGGCATGGGTTACGTAGAGTATGTCACTGCGATCGAAGAACTCTCGCGCGTCGACGGTTCGGTCGGAATCATCGTGGCGGCACACACGTCGCTCTGTTCGAACCATATTTTTCTCGCCGGCAACGAAACGCAGAAAAAGAAGTACGTCAGCAAATTGGCAACCGGAGAATTCATTGGCGCCTGGGGATTGACCGAGCCTTCGTCGGGATCGGACGCGGGCAGCGCCCGCATGACCGCCACCCGCCGCGGAAACAACTGGGTGTTGAATGGCACGAAGACGTTTTGCACTAACGGTCATTACGCCGACGTGGTCGTGGTGCTGGCAGTGACCGATCGCGCGGCACATACTCACGGAATTTCTGCTTTCGTCGTTGATAAAGACACCAAGGGATTTCGTCCCGGCAAGAAAGAAAACAAGCTCGGATTGCGGGCCAGCGACACCGCCGAATTAATTTTCGAAGATTGCGTGATCCCGGCAGAGAATCTGCTGGGCGGCGAGGGCCAGGGGTTTCCCGACGCCATGCGTGTGCTCGATGGCGGCCGCATCTCGATTGCGGCATTATCGCTGGGCATGGCTGAGGGCGCGTATGAAGCGGCTTTGAAGTATTCGAAACAGCGCAAGCAGTTCGGCAAGGCCATCAGCGACTTCCAGGCCATTCAGTGGAAACTGGCCGACATGGCCACCGAAATCGACGCCGCGATGCTGCTCACCATGCGCGCCGCGTCCATGAAAGACGCGGGCATGAAGACCACGCAGGAATCTTCCATGGCGAAACTCTATGCCAGCGAAGTGGCCGTGCGCTGTGCCAACGAAGGCGTGCAGATTCACGGCGGCTACGGTTTCATCAAAGATTATCCGGCCGAAAAGTTTTATCGCGACGTGAAGCTCTGCACTATCGGCGAAGGCACCAGCGAGATTCAGCGACTGGTAATCGCGCGCCAGTTGCTCAAGGATTAACTCTATTCGCGGAATCGATCGACCGCAGAGTTGTGTGTTCAACTCCCCGTCTCTGTGATAGCGTTCTGCAGCATGCCGGAAGCGCTCCCAACCAGCGTAGTCACCCAAGCGGAAACGACGCAAGACGACCGCACTATGGCAACCCTGGCCCACATCCTGCAACTTGTCGGCGGATGGATTGCTCCCTTGATTATTTTTTTCCTCAAGCGGAATTCAAGGTTTGTCTCGTTCCATGCCCTCCAGGCCTTGTTGTTGCAGGGGTTGTATTTTCTCTTCATGATGATCGTCATGGGAGGGTTCTTTGCCGTCGCTATCGCTGGTTTTGTGGTTCACCAGTCAACGGCCGAGCACAGTTCGCTGCCTGCTGCGTTCTTTTTCCTTTTTCCGGTGTTATGGCTCGGAATCATGGGCTGGTGGATATTTATGCTGGTAACGGCAATCGTCTACGGGATCAAGGCTGGGAAGGGCGAATGGGCGGAATATCCCGTGCTAGGCCGGCTCGCCCGCAGAATTCTCGACATCGGACCAGGAGGGCAACCTCTTCGTTGACCCGATTGTTAGCCGGTCTGAGCAGCGACCTTTTCGGCTCAGGCTTTCAGCCACACCTTCCACACGAACAATCCCCAGTAGCTGCAAGCCAGTGCCGCGAATAAGCATGTCAGCAGAATGTGCCCGACGACGAACTGTTTTCCCTCCGGCCAGTCTTCGTGCGAAAAATAGAATGCGTCGACCAGGATGCGCGCCGTCCAGTAACTCCCGATAAAGCAGGCCAGCCCCAGCGCGGCACGGTCGCCGCGCAGCAATTCCGCGTGCAGCGTGAGTGTGAGTATGCCGAACCCAATGATAGTCAGTACGGTGAATCCGCCCTGCACCCACAGCAGCTTGCGGTTGAAGGGCATCAGTTGCGCCAGATCCTGTTTCCAGTGCAAACGCGACGGTACTTGAAAGCTGGCAAACAAAATCACGAAGTGCCCGGCGCCGGCTAGCCAGAGGATTACGTCGAATAACCGTTCTGCCGAAAGATGGGTCATAGAGCGTGAACCGCGTGCATAAAGGGAAGTATGACACGCAGCACAAACGGCGGATGAAAAAGCCAGAAGGCGGGAGCCGCGGTCACAATCAGCATGAACATCCAGGCCGGCACCCCCTTCTGCAGACCGAGCCGCCGGCCCAGTGTGGATCGCTCCAAAGTTACGCCAAGGCCTTGCAGGATGAAGTATCCCGTGGGCAAGCCATAGCCGCCGCGGGCAGGCAACGAAATCACCAGGTCGTGAATGAGCCCGGAGGCCACGAACACCAGCAACCCGGCAGCGGCCACGCCGATGCGGCGATGCAGCGGACGGAAAATCAGATCGTGCGCCAACTGGCGAAAACCGAGGTTCCACCGCTTGCCCCAAAATTCGCTCAACGTTTTCGATAGAATGGGCTTCGCCATGATCGGTTCAGCGGCAATCCCCATCGTCTGCCAGAACAGGGCGATGAGATGAAAGCTGCCGAAATGCAGCAGAAAGATCAAGCCGAACAGTCCATCCCAGCCGCGAAGTAGAGCTTCTTGCTCCGGGATGCGGCGCGCGATTAACCACAGCAGCGCGATTCCAACCGCGGTCTTGAGCCCCGCCCACAGCCAATCCCGAGCGGAGGGTTTCGCCGCGGGCCGGTCCGCGCTGAGAAATGTTTCCGCGTCCATTCCAGGCCACACCGCGAGGTAGGCGAGCGAACGCCCGGCACTGCTAGCGACAAGTGATCGAGCTTGCCACCATGTCATCCACTTCAGGCCGGCAAAAATGGAGAACGACAATGCCCACATGAATACCCATGCAGGCGCGCGCTGGCCGAAGAAAAGTGCAGTCGCCGGAAGTGCCACGAGCGGAAGCCAGCCGAGCCACTTCGCCCTCATGGCGAGTGCGGCGAGATCGGCTTGCGAAGAGGCATTCAAGGGTGCAAAATCTTCTCGTGATCGGACTCGATTGGCCTGATTCAGTCGTCGGGTTCAATCTACATCCGGGAAGATCGGCGAGCAATGAACCTCGGTAATTCGTTCGCGCTGGCAATTTCAGCGCTACCAACAGTTTCAGTTTGTCAGCTGCTGCTTTACACTGATCGTTTGAACTCCGACATCCAGTCATGGATCGCGCCGCTGCGCGCCGGAGATGTGCGAACTCTGGCGCGGGCTATTTCCGTGGTCGAGAATCGCGCTCCGGGATGGTCCGACCTGCTGAAGGCCTTGTTTCCGCACAGCGGGCGGGCGCGCGTGATTGGGCTGACGGGCGCGCCGGGAGCGGGGAAGAGCACGCTGGTCGACCAGTTGGCGCGGTCCTATCGCAGACAAAATCAGACCGTTGGCATCGTCGCCGTCGACCCCACCAGCCCTTACACCGGCGGCGCGATTCTGGGCGACCGCATCCGCATGCAGGAACATTTTGCCGACGCGGGAATTTATATTCGCAGCATGGCAACGCGCGGATCGCTGGGCGGCCTCGCACGCACCACGGCCGACGTTACGACAGTGCTCGACGCTTCCGGCCGCGACATCATCCTGATTGAAACCGTCGGCGTCGGGCAGGATGAAGTCGATATCGTGCGCCTGGCCGATATCACGGTCGTGATTCTCGTCCCTGGCATGGGCGACGATGTGCAAACCATCAAGGCGGGAATCATGGAGATCGCCGATATCTTCGTGATCAACAAGAGCGATCGCGATGGCGCCGACCTGGTTGAGCGCGAGATCCGCGCCCTGCAGTCGTTAGCGTTGCGCCACGATGGATGGACGCCTCCGATCGTGAAAACCGTGGCCACTGAGGGCACCGGAGTGAGCGACCTGGCGGCGGCGATCGTCGACTACGAAGTGTATTTGCAGAAAGAAAATCTAGCGTTGAAAAAAAGCGTTGAGAACTGGCAGGAGCGGCTGGTAGAAATGCTGCGCGACGCTATGCTTGAGAAAGCGCGAGCGCAGCTTGGTGATGGAAATTTAACCCGGCTCGCCGCGGAAGTTGCCGAACATAAGCGCGATCCATACACGCTGGTGGAAGAGATCGCGAGGGCGCAGAGATGACCCATCCCGATCGACAGACCGCTGCTAGAGACCTGTTTGAAGTAGCATTTTCTTATGTTGTCCATTCTCTGACAGCGCTACTGATTGCGCCCCCAGTATGCATGGTGCTTGGTGGGGTGGCCCCGAATTGGCTGGCATCTTGGCTCGCAAAGGATATCTCCTTTTGGAGCGTTGTGGTCGTAGTTGGGATGATTCTTGGCTATGTTGCCAATCGGGTGACGTTGGGGGGCACGGCTTGTTGGGTTTGGATGCCAGGCCTGATCTGGCTGCTGCTCGGACTTTGGGATTCCGTGCGATTGTATGACCCACGGTGGCACCAGGGGTGTTCCGCCGTCCAGAACGTCGTCAATGCCTTCTTTGTGGCGGACAGTGGCAAGTGTGGCGGAGTAGAGGACCTCTCCGCGGTGATTTTCGCACTGCCGGCATTTTGCTCCGCCGCCTACTCCGTCGGAGCGTGGATAGAGCTTCGAACGCGCCGCTCTGGCAAGAGCACAGTTGCTCCTGTGCATCCGACTGAGGAGTGCAGGTGACATTTCAAATTGACCATCTCGGCATCGCGGTGAAATCGCTGGCGGCGGCCAAGGCGATCTACGAAAAGCTCGGCCTCAGCGTATCGCCCGAAGAAACCGTGGAGCATGAGCAAGTTCGCCTCGTCATGGTTCCAGTCGGCGAGAGCCGGCTCGAACTGCTGGAGGCGACTTCCGAGGATTCGACGATTGCGAAGTTTATCGCCAAACGTGGTGAAGGATTGCACCATGTGTGCCTGAAAGTGCCAGACTTGGCCGCGGCGGTCGAGCGGCTTAAGCAGGATGGTGTGCGCCTGGTGTCGGCAGAAATCAAAGTCGGAGCCGGTGGGCACGAGTATGTGTTTGTGCATCCTGCGAGCACCGGCGGCGTGCTGCTCGAGCTGGTGCAGGGATAACGATGAACAGAGGCGCTGCGGACTTTCGCGGATGCTCACTCGTCTGGCCATAACCTATGCTTCTTCTCGTCACCGACACGTCCGGCAAAGACGGCAGCGTCGCTCTCGCGCGGGCGGGCGAGAGCGATCGGCCCGACGCTGACGTCGTCGAAGTCGCGCCGCTCGCGGGAGGAACATTCTCGGCGCAGCTGGTGTCGCAGATCGCCTCGTTGTTGTCGAAGTGCGGTTTTGGCAAGGCCGACATCGGCGCTTTTATCGTTGTTTCCGGCCCGGGATCGTTCACCGGACTGCGCGTCGGTTTGGCGGCCATCAAGGCGCTCGCGGAGATTTTGCAAAAGCCGATCGTGCCGGTTTCGCTTCTGGAACTGGTAGCTGCCGCAAGTCATGCCCGGGGCAAAGTTGTTGCGGCGATGGACGGGGGCCGCGGCGAAGTGTTTTTCGGGGCCTACGAACTGGCCGGCGACTCGGCTCGCGTTTTGCGCGAGGAACTGGTCTCGCGAGCCGAGTTCTTATCGCTGGCGCGAGAGTGGTCCGTCGCCACTCCGGATTCGGCGTTGGCCGCAGCCGCTCGGGAGCATGGTCTGTCAGTGTTTCCAGTCGAGCGCCCCACTGTCGAAATGATCGCCCGCTTCGGCTGGAAGAAACTACGGGCCGGCGGAACGGTTTCCCCCGAAGGCTTGGAAGCGAACTATCTGCGCCGCTCCGACGCGGAGTTGTTCGTGAAAAGTGGCTCCTAAGCTCTTGGCTCTTTTTGCTGACACGTGGCTGACTCATTTGATCCGCCTCGCCATTCTCGCCGACCTGCCTTCCATCATGGAGCTCGAGCGCGCCTGCGATTCTGCGGCCCACTGGACCGAACAGCAGTATAGGCAAGCGTTCAGCAACGGAGACGTGGAACGCCTTGTCCTGGTCGCCGATACACCGCTTCATTCCCTGTCCCAGAGCACGATCCCCGATGCTGGCTCGAACACCTTCGGCTTCCTGGTAGCCCAGCATCTCGCTGCTGAATGGGAGTTGGAAAACCTTGTCGTCGCGCCCTCGTCTCGTCGTCAGGGCCTTGGAGAACAGCTTCTGCACGCCCTGCTGGCAACCGCGCGCGAAACAAAAAGTGAGTGCGTGTTTCTGGAAGTGCGCGAGTCCAACTCCGCGGCGCGAAGTCTTTATGAAAAAACGGGTTTCGAACAGACTGGTAGTCGAAAGGCGTACTACAAAAATCCTTCCGAAGACGCCGTCCTCTACAAGCTCAATCTGAAGTGAAATGTTTCTCATACTGAGACTGCACCACTTTTTGGCATTGAACCCATTTTTGCGCTGTGCTAGCCTCAGCTCATATCCCGGTTGGAGGTCTGCTGGATGCTGACTTCGAGAGACCAACTTCTGACCAATCATGAGGAATTCCGCAGATTGGCTCAGGAGCACACGCAGTATTCGAAACGCCTCGATTCACTCACCCAAAAACGTTATCTCAGCGAAGACGAAAAGCTGGAAGAGGTTCGTCTGAAAAAGCTGAAACTACGCTTGAAAGATCAGATGGAGTCCATCGAGCGCGAGTACCGGCAGCAGTACGGCGTTAACGTAGCGTAATTTCTGGCCAAGTCTACGCGGCTTCGACCGCCAAGGGATAAGTGCATCTTCGGGGGTGCGCATCCGCATCACCTGAGGATTTCTTAGAAAACTGGATTCTTCGACGTACTGGTTACGCCAATCAGCTTCCGCCAACCATTCCGATTCAGCCGAACCCGAGCCCCAGTTGATAGGAGAACCCAGCCTTCCGCTTCTCCGTCCCGGTGAATCTCGCGCACGTGGTTAAGGTTTACGATGGCCGATCGGTGCAGGCGAATGAACGTCTTCGGATCCAATTTCGTCTCCAGCGCCCGAATACTCTCGCGCAACAGGTGCCGCTTGCCACCAGTGTGCAGACACACGTAGTAATCGGCGGCCTCGATCCATTCGATGTCACTTACCGAGACGACCGCCGCCGTGTTTCCGCTTCTGGTCAGGAATCGCTGAGGCCGCTCAGGCTGGGGCACTATTTGTCGTAATGCCTCCACGGCGGAAGAGATCTGCTCGCGCGCAGCAAAGGCTTCCTCCAACTGAACTCTTTCCTTGACAGTGTCCAACGTCTGCCGGAGCCGCTTTCTCTCGATCGGCTTTACCAGGTAGTCCAGCGCATGCACCTCGAACGCGTTCACCGCATGCTCGTTGTGGGCGGTCACAAACACCGTGATCGGCATATTGGCTGACCCAATCTCTTCGATGACCTCAAAGCCATCTTTGCCGGGCATTTGAATATCAAGAAAAAGAAGATCCGTTTTGGCCGCTTTCAGCGACTTCACAACTTCGCTGCCATTTCGGCACTCGGCGACAATATCAACGTCCGGATCCGGTGCGAGAAGCATCCTGAGGCGCTCGCGGGCCAGCGGTTCATCGTCGGCGATCATGGTTCTCAAGATCATGGTTCTCAAAATCATGGTTTTCGAGGTCAGGTGCTGAACGTCACGAGGTCGCCTTCTCATACGGAATCGTAATCGAGACCTGAAAGCCGCCCGATTCCGGTTGGAACGCTCGGAACTCGTAATCATTCCGATAGAAGTGAGCCAGCCGTTCCTTCGTGTTGCTAAGGCCGAGCCCAAAGCCGCTTGCCGACTTGGTATTCATTCCCGGGCCGTTGTCACGAACTTGCAAGCACATGCGAGTCCCGACTCGCTGGGCAGAAGTTTCGATCCAGCCACTGTCTTCGTTGTGAGCGATTCCGTGTCGAATCGCGTTTTCGACGATGGGTTGCAATAGAAAGCAGGGCACCAGGCCATCGAGTGTGTTGGGATCGAGATTAATCTCCACTCGAAGGCGGTCGGCAAAACGTACTTGCTCAATGGCCAGGTAGCTCTCCAGCACTTCCAGTTCCTGTGCCAGGGGAATCTTGCTGGAGTGTTCCTCTTCAGTACCTGCTTCAGGACTGTATTCAGGTTCTCCAGCGTGTCGAGAGCTTGTTCTCGGCGTCCAAGTTCGACCAAAGTGGTGACTGCGTTGAGAGTGTTGAAGAGAAAATGCGGCTCGAGCTGCATCTGCAGGGCTCGCAGGTGAGCGATCGACAGCTGCCGCTCTAATTCCAGCGAGCGCATCGAATCGCGCTGCGCCGCTAATTGAGTATTCACCGCGGCACAGGCGAGCCAGCACAGAACATACATGAGAAGTTCCATGCCGAAGCGCGGAAGGCAGAAGATATCCAACCCTCGATACTCAGCCTTGACTGCTTCCGGACCGAGCCTGACGATCAACTGCGCCGCCTCTTGCAGCAAGCCAAGATGAAGTGTGACGACTCCGACAGCAATCAGTGCATTTATAACCACAGTACGAAACGAAACCCTCAAAGCAGATGGCCAGTGACTGGTCGATCGCCACAACAAATAGACGACGGCAGCCCACCAAAACCAAAGAGCGCAGCCGTAAGCGAGCGAGAATCCCCACGACAGAAAGGACTGGATTCCTCTCCCTTGAGCATGGCATTCGATTGCAGTTGCCACAGCGAGGATCGCGGCCATGGCAAGGGGAATCATTCTTGCGCGCGGCAAAAGCCCACCCGATGGCGTTCTGGCATGCACCATGGCTCTGGACGGATTATCGCAATCAGAGATCACGCACCCCTACCGAAATCCAGCTACGCTAATCGTACATCCAGCACATTGACCGGCATAATAATCTTTGCTGGCTTTTTCGGCATTTGCGCGCATTTGCGCGGCCCCGGCATGTGATCCGAACTGATCGAGCACCCGAGAATACTCCAGTTCCGCGGCGAAGTACTTCGGATTCTTCTCCCCGAGCGAATGATCGAGGATTGTGAGGCCGGTTTGCATATTTGCCAACGCGCTCCTGAAATCCCCAGACTCCGCGTACGCTTTGCCCAACAACATATGTTCCCAACCGGCGAGCCAATGCTGTTCGCCGCGGGAACGCTCTACCACTTCCAAAGCGCGTTGATAGGATGCTACGGCTGCGGGGGCGTGATGCTCAGCGATGGCGAGCCATGCCTGTATTTCGAAGAAGAAAGCTTTATCGTCGTCAGTAAGATCGCCCGAGGCCTTCGCTTCGATCGATGCCGTTTGCCAGTACCGCTTCGCTTCGCGGACTCGATTTCGAGCGATTGCAAGTTCCGCCAGGCGTGTCAGGGAGATAGCTGTTCCCGTATGATCCCCAATCGCCTGGCGCAGATGAAAAGCCTTTCGCCACATCGCCGCAGCAACGTCAAGTTGCCCCAACTCGCTATAGAATCCGGCGTAGTTGTCTAGGGCCGAGGCGTAGTCCTCAGGGTGCTCGCGATCATGCTCGAGAACCTCCAGTGCCCGCTCAAAAGCGATTTGCGCGTTGGCCAAATCTCCCGCCCCACGGCAAGCAGCGGCGAGAATGATGTACCCCCTGCCCAGTTCATTGCCACGCAGCTGGCGAGAATCGATCGCGGCCTTCGCAACTTTGGCCGCAGTCTCGAAACTTCCACGGTTCTCCAAGACTAGGGCATCGTGAAGAAGCGCGTCTGGATTGAGCTGTCCAATGCTCGGCATGCATAGCAGCCACAGAGTAAGCAGGGTCCAATGTAGGCGTCTCATGCCAATACTCTGGCGATGAACTGGTGCTCAAGCCACACAATATCCGACAACTCTGGGATTTCTGCAGGGAGGGTCCAGTTCCGTGCAGAGAGTTAACCCTCGATCGAGCAGGTGGCGACTATCGCGGTGGGACAATCCGATGTTGTCATCCCGACCGGAGCTTCCGCAAGGAATGAGAAGCGTAGGAGATTGACCAGTTGTCACATTCTGCCGCTCGCTGGCGAGGAACCCATCGTAAGCTCCACCACCGTGCTGCATGAGCGTGCTCTATAATAAAAAGCTCTCATGGTTCGGGATGGCTATTTCTACGCACTACCTCTGATCGCCGCCGCGGTTCTGCTCGGCTGGCTGACGAATCCCGCCTGGGCGATCATCCCCTGCCTGCTGGCGTTTTTCTTTTTGTGGTTCTTTCGTGATCCGGAGCGGGCCATCCCGCAAGACGCTGGTGCCGTGGTTTCTCCCGGCGACGGCAAAGTCACCGACGTTTCGCCAGTCACCATGGGAAGCGAAAAGCTTACGCGCTTCAGCATTTTCCTCAGCGTATTTAATGTGCACGTGAACCGCTCGCCCATCGCGGGTGTGATCCGCGAAGTACGCTACCGGCGCGGCCAGTATCTGAACGCGATGAATAAAACTTCCGCCGAATTGAACGAGCAGAATATCGTCACTGTCGAAGGCGATGGCCAGACCGTCATCTTTAAGCAGATTGCCGGCCTGCTGGCGCGTCGGATCGTCTTCAACCATAAAGTCGGCGACCGCCTAGAGCGCGGCCAGCGCGTAGGCCTGATCAAATTCGGATCGCGCGTCGATGTGCTGCTCGATGCCTCCGCCCAGGTCAACGTGAAGGTCGGCGACCGCGTGAAAGGTGGCGCCAGCGTGCTGGCCTATCTGCCACCGGCACAGAGCCAGCTCGCGGCCGCCGGAAGCGCCGCCACTAGCGAGAGGGCCCACTGATGGAACCATCCCTCCCCAAACATCGAGGCCGTCACAGCAAAGGGATGTACATCCTCCCATCGCTGTTCACTACGGCCAACATGGCGCTCGGTTACTACGCCATGCTCGAGGTCATGCACGCTACGGCCACCGAGTACTGGCACCTCGACAACTCGGCCAAGGCGATTGGGTTCGCGGTGCTGTTCGACGGGCTCGACGGCCGCATCGCGCGCATGACCGGCACCACCAGTGATTTCGGCAGAGAGCTGGATTCTCTGGCCGACGCCATCGGCTTTGGCGTAGCTCCTGCCCTGCTGGCCTGGACCTGGGGATTTCATCTGATGCCCGCTGTCCTGCTGACCGAGTGGCACATCAAGATGACGCAGCTAGGCGCGATTGCCAGCTTTCTTTTTCTGACCGCCGGAGTCAGCCGCCTGGCGCGGTTCAACATCACGAGCAATCCGCAGCCCTCCAATCCCGGCCGCCCGGGCAAGAAATATTTTGTCGGTTTGCCCATTCCGGCGGGCGCGGGCGTGATCGCCGCCGTGGTTCACTTTTCGGGGGGCGATCCCATCGTCTCCTGGTATACGGGCCTGACCTGGATCGCCATGGTAACGACGATTGGCTACCTCATGGTGAGCACTTGGCGCTTCTATAGCTTTAAGGATATCGATTTTGGCTCGCGGCACCCGTTCCGGCTGATCGTTCTGATGGCGGCGCTTTTTGCGTTGATCTTTATGTTCCACCGCAAGGTTCTCTTCGGCCTTGCTCTGTTCTATATGATTTCGGGCATTTTCTGGCGGGTGCAATGGATCTTCCGTCGCCGGACCGATCCACCACCGCCGCCCTATAAGGAGGCTCCGCAGCCGTAATGAACGATTCCGTAAAGACAGCGTCTGCGCCCCATCCCCCGGCTGTTCGCGGCAACCTGTACCGCGCGGCCATCGTTGGTGCGGGTTCGCTCAAGGGCAAAGAAGTCGCCGAGATGCTGAGCGAACGAAATTTCCCGGCCGCCGATATCCGCCTGCTCGACGACGACGAAGCCATGGGCAAGCTCGAGGCCATGGGAGACGAGATCAGCTTCATCCAGAGAGTGCGCGCGGACCAGTTTGAGCATGTGGACTTCACTTTTTTTGCCTCCGACGAAGAATGCACGCGCGCCAATTGGAAGGACGCACGCGATGCCGGCAGCGCCATCATCGATCTCTCCTCTTCGCTGGAAAACGAACCGGGAGCCAGCGTGCGTTCACCATGGGTGGAGCGTGAGCGTGCCCGGATCCCCGCTCCGGAACTGCAGCCCGGCCCGTGCGTGGCGGCGCATCCAGCCGCGGTAACGTTGGCACTATTGCTCTTGCGGGCCCAGAGGGCCAGCACCGTGCGGCGCGCCGTGGCTACCATTTTCGAACCGGCTTCCGAACACGGCCAGCGCGGCATGGACGAGCTGCACCAGCAGACTGTGAACCTGCTTTCATTTCAGCCGCTGCCCAAAGATGTTTACGATGCCCAGGTCGCCTTCAACATGATCGCGCGTTACGGGCAGAAGTCGCAGCCCACGCTCGATTCCGTCGAGGCGCGGATCGCGCGGCACTACCAGAAGATTGCCGGAGACTCTGCTCCCCAGCCTTCGCTCCTGCTCCTGCAGGCTCCCATATTCCACGGCTACGCGCTGGCGGTTTTCCTCGAGATGGAGAGCGTCGTCGATTTGTCGGCTTTGTCTCTGGCTCTGGCCGGAGATCATGTGACGATTCCTGGAGCGGAAGATGATCCTCCCAGCAACGTGAGTGCCGCCGGACAAGCCGACGTGCAACTCGAACTAAAGCTCGATCCTCTGCAACCGAATGGCGTGTGGTTGTGGGCGGCCGTCGATAATCTGCGCATCTCGGCTCTGACCGCGGTCGAAATCGCGGAGAGCATGACCGCTTCGCGCCCCACCGGGAAGATTCAGTGACAGTAAGTTTCGACGATGACGCCGAAGTTCCAAACCATCACGGGATCGTCGCGGTGAGCATGCGCGCGCGGTGCGTACCTGCCGTGATGCTGCTCGTGTTTTGCGCGTTCACCGCCGGATGCGGCTACCACACCGTGGGCCACACCGTGCAACTTCCCGACACGGTCAAAACCATCGCCGTGCCCGCTTTCAAGAACGAGACGCTCACCTACCGCATCGAGCAGATGCTGACTGCGGCGGTAGTGCGCGAGTTCAACACCCGCACTCGCTACCGCATTCTCAACGACGCGAGCGAAGACGCCGATGCTACTCTGCGTGGCACGGTGCTCTCTACCGCCGCTTCTCCGCTGACTTACGACACGGCGACCGGCCGCGCGGCCAGCGTTCTGGTAGTGGTCAGCATGAAAGTTGTGCTCACCGACCGCAACGGCAAAGTCCTGTACCAGAATCCCGCATACCTGTTCCGCGAGCAGTACGAAGTCTCGCAGGACCTGAGCAGCTTCTTCGAGGAAGATTCCCCCGCCTTCCGCCGCCTCTCGCAGGACTTCGCGCGCACGCTGGTAGCCAACATTCTCGAGGGATTCTAGAATGAAGACGGGTTCTAAAATGAAGAGGGATTTTAGAGCATGAGGCGAATCGTTCTGCTGCTGGCGATCTGTGCCGCCGTGTTGACTTCCGGTTGTGCCGGCGGATCGCGCCCCCCGCATGTCGGCGGTGCAGCCCACGACTTCACGGTGGCGGACTCCGATCGAAAAATCACGTTGAATCAGTTTCGAGGCCAGGTGGTCGTCCTGAATTTTTGGGCAACCTGGTGCACCCCGTGCCAGCAAGAGCTTCCATCGTTGATCGCCATGCAGGATCGTACGCGGGCAAAAGGAGTGGTTGTCCTCGGCGTCAGCATCGACGTGGATCCCGATGCGTATCACCGGTTCCTCAAAGTGAAGAACATCAACTTTCTGACCGTGCTCGATCCAGAACAGAAAGTCGCCGCCATATACGGAACTTCAGGCTGGCCGGAAACCTACGTCATCGACCGCGGGGGCGTGATGCGCCGCAAATTCATCGGCCCCGTCGACTGGACCTCGCCCGAAGTGATGGATTTTCTGACGAAGCTGTAACCATTCATGCTGACCGCATCAAAGTTTGTTGCGTCATCCTGAGCGAAGCCGTTCTTCAGGCGGAGAGAAGGATCTCCCGTAGAACGACACTAGTGGAATCGAATTCCCGATGTTACATTCAAAAAACAATGTGCGTCGTTAGGACGGAAATCTAATGCGGGCCTTCGCCCAGGCCGAACGCTTTGTCAGCGAACTGGAATCGCGCAAGCTGCGCGCAGCCTACGTTTTTGTCGGCGACGAAGCTTTCTTCCGCAAACGTTTTCGTGATGCCATCCTCGAACACCTCGTCCCGGTCGATCTCCGCGACTTCAGCTTCTTCGAATTCGATCTCGCCGAAAACGATCTGGCCGAGGTTCTCGACCGCGCCCGCACTCCGTCGCTAATGGCTCCATTCCAGGTTTTCTTCGTGCGCGGCGTGAAAAATCTCTTTGGCCGCGGTTCAAACGAAGACAAACTTGCCGCCATCGAGGACTACTGCAAAAACCCGAATCCCGACGCGCTCATCGTCTTCGTCGCCGACCACATCAGCATTCCCGCCGATGTCCGCCGCATGGAAATGCAGGATAAAGAACGCTACCAGCGCATCCGCGAAACCATGGGCCAATACTGCGGCATCGTGGAGCTGGCGCGCGTCGAAGAAGGCGAGGCGGTTCGCTGGATCTCCGATTACTGCGCCAGCCGCGCTGTGAAGGTCGACGCCGATGGCGCCCGCGAGCTGGTCGACGCTCTCGGTGGCGACATGATGATGATCTCCAACGAACTGGAGAAACTGATTCTCTACGTCGGCGAAAAAAAGCGCATCACCCTCGGCGATGTAGAAACCATGGTGCTGGCCGCCAAGCAGCGGTCACTCTATGAACTCACGGATGCCATCTCGGCCAAAGAACGCGTGCGCGCCCTCGAAATTCTGGATGCAATCCTGCTTTCCGGCGAAGGCGAAGAGGCCGCCATCGGCCACATCTACATGCTGGCCAAAACCTTCCGCCAAATGCTGGTAATACTTGAGCGCAACGTCCGCGACCAGCGCATGCTGTGGGCCGCACTTTGGCAGGGTTTCCGCGTCCCCCCGTTCGCCGCCGACGATATCATCCGGCAGGCCCGCCGCTACAAAAACCGCCGCGAACTCACGCGGGCCATCCGCCTGGTTGCGAAAGCTGACCTTGCTCTGCGCTCCAATCCTGTCAGCAAGCGCATGGTTCTCGAGCGCCTGGTCATGGACCTGACTACCGAGCCCAAGCTCGAAACCCCAGGCTGGATGCAGGAACAGCTCCCGGTGTAAAATCACCCAAATCGGCCCGGCAGTGTATAGGAGTTGATATGACGAAGCGCTGCTTGTTCGTTCTGCTTCTGGTTTTTGCTGTCGCACCCCTCGCCTACAGCAAGGGTTCTCCAGAACTAATCGTGATCTCGGGTGGTGGCCTCGCTCAACCCATCGAAATCACCGGCCCAGCGCAGTTGAAAGCGTTCGACCCTTGGATCGGCCAGTTCGCCGACTGGCAAGAGAAGCCGCTGGCCGACGCGCCCTGCTTCCGGCGTTCCTTCGAAGTTCTGTTTTATATGAAGTGGCCGGGAAGAGAATCGTCGCTCGACCGCGGCGATCTGAAGATGATCTACGCCACGCGTTATTGCTCGACCGGTTCCGTCGGCTACGTCTACATCCCCGGCCCGGGTGAGCCCCAGTATCGGGCGAACATTTCCACGATCGTGCGTGGCACCGCGGAAGGGAAGTGGCACCCCGCGACCGCAGCGTGGAACTCGCTGATGGGCGACGCCGTTGCGGCGAGCGACTCGCAACGCACGCCCGACATGATCCTGATCAGCGGCGGCGAACTCAAGCACCCAGTCGAAATTACCGACCCTGACGCGCTCCAGCAGTTCGATCCATGGACGGCTGGTTTCGTGGATTGGGAGCGGCCGATCTCCGGGGGCGATTTGGGCTGGGAGTACGAGATCGTGTATTTCAAGCGCGGGGTCGAGGCGACCACTCCTTACGACCGCGACGGCATGACCATGATCTACGGTATGCGTTACTGCATTGACAAGGACGGCGGACCGGGCTCTGTTTTCCTGGCAGGGCGCTCCGACAAATTCGGCCCGGAAAATGTCCGGATGGTCTGGGACGGCACCTATGCCGGAAGATGGAATCGTTCAACGGCAGCGTGGCACTCGCTGATTGAACGCGAAATCGCGGAGGAGCACGGCACGCAGTAACCTCAGAATCGTCAGACGAACCTGGGCTCAAAATACGAACGGCAGACCCAAGGGCCTGCCGTTTTGAGTTTCAAGCCAAAAGCCAAAAGCTACTTCATCGCCGTAACGCGCTTGCCCAGCCGGGACTTGTAGCGCGAAGCCGTATTCTCGTGCAGCGTCCCCTTCTGAATGGCCTTGTCGAGGGCCGAAACCGTCTTGCGGTAAGACGTTTCGGCGGCAGCCTTGTCGCCTTTTTCAATGGTCTCGCGCAGGTGGCGCAACTGGGTGCGCAGGGTGGAAGTGTTGGCGCGGTTGCGCACGGTGCGGCGTTCGGTTTGGCGCGCACGTTTCAGCGCCGAAAGATGATTTGCCATAGCTGGATCGTTACCTTCGTGTGTCAGAGAGATATTCGGGTAGGTCCGAATTACTTATTATAGGGAAGCATTCCCGACCGGTCAAACGGCTGAGTTGGGACTCAAGGTGCGTGCGTCATCCTGAGCATAGCCGCTTTTCAGGCGGAGCGAAGGATCTCCCGTGGAACGAATCCCGCGAGTGAAGGCATGCGCGAGATCCCTCCGTCGGCTGAACTTCGCCGCCGTTCGGGATGACCTAAGAAAATATGACTGACGGACTCGATCGCCTCAAAGTTCTAATCAACTCCTCGACGCCCATCATCGTGATGGAAACGTCGGAGGAGACACACGCCGTTAACCTGGTGCGCGCGGCGTGCACCGAACTCAACATGGCGACCTTCGAGTGGACCATTGCCGACGGCCTCTTGCGCTCCGGCACCAACACTCCGCCGGAGCCGGCAAAAATACCGCTGCAGGCCCGCATCGATCAGAACACAATGCTGGCCCAGGCTGGACGCGCCTACAGCCAAGTGCGAACCGCACTCAGCCCCGGCCCGCGAGAAGCAGATCGATTAGCCCAGGCAATGTCGTCCTATCAGGGAGCCGACGGGGGCGCCGCCACCGGTACGGCGATCTACAACACGCGCGAGCCCGCGCAGGCCTTGGCCAACATGGAGTCGATGACCATTGAAGCCGTCTTCATCCTGAAAGATTTTCACCGTCATATGGACGATCCGGTCGTGGTGCGCCGCCTGCGCGACGTGGGCCAGAAATTCGCCACCAACCGCCGAACTGTGATCATCACGGCGCCCGAAATCGCCGTGCCCGCCGAACTGAAAACGCTGGTCGAATATTTCGATCTGCCGCTGCCCAATCGCCAGCGCCTGCAGGAAATCATTCACGACACCTTCACGCGTCTCTCGAAAACGTATTCGCTGAAGATGCAACTCGACCCCGCCGGCGTCGACGCCATGTCTGCCAACTTGCGCGGCCTGACCGAGGAAGAGGCCGATCGCGCCATCTCGCAAGCTCTGGTCACGCGCTATGCGCTGTGTCCTGAGAGCGTCACCGATGTCCTCGACGCCAAGAAACAGATGCTGCGCCATTCCGGCATGCTCGAATTCGTCGAAGCCCAGGACAACCTGGCCGCCGTCGGTGGCCTCGAAAACCTGAAGCACTGGCTCGGCCAACGCCGCGGCGCATGGGAAGATTCGGCTCGCGAATTTGGTCTGGAGCCGCCGCGCGGCATGATCATCCTCGGAGTGCAGGGGTGCGGCAAGTCCCTTTGTGCCCGCGCGGTTGCCGGCGAGTGGAAGCTGCCGCTGGTCAAATTCGACACATCCGCGGTCTACGACAAATACATCGGCGAGACCGAAAAGCGCATCCGCAAAGTCTTCCAGGTCGCCGAAGGGCTCGCCCCGTGCGTGCTTTGGATCGACGAACTGGAAAAGGTCTTTGCCGGCAGCGCCCCCGATTCAGCCTCGGCGGACGCCGGCGTTTCGTCGCGCCTGCTGGCGTCGTTTCTCTCGTGGATGCAAGACCGCAAGGCCGCCGTGTTCGTGGCCGCGACCTGCAACAACGTAACTGTCTTGCCACCCGAGCTCATTCGCAAGGGCCGCTTCGACGAATTGTTCTTCGTCGACCTGCCCAACCAGGCCGAGCGCAAGCAGATTTTTTCGATTCAACTGGCCAAGCGCAAGCGCAATCCTGAGGACTTCGATCTGGAAAAAGTTGCCGCCGCGGCGAAGGGTTACTCTGGAGCTGAGATCGACGCCGCCGTCCAGGGCGGACTCTTTGCTGCGTATTCCGAAAAGAAGCCGCTGAGCACCCAGTCTCTTCTGGATGCACTGGCACAGACGGTCCCACTCTCCACGACCCGCGCCGAAGAAATCCAAACCTTACGGGATTGGGCCCGCACCAGAGCCGTTCCCGCGACCGCTCGCGGCGACAGCTCTGTCACGGCGTGACCGGGCCAGACTCTTCCAGGGCATGAACAATCTTGAAGTGCTCATCAAATGCCTGTTGCAATTGTTTTGCGTACTCCTCCCGGTTCGGTCGATGGCTCACCGACGTCGCGCGGAACTTCCACTCCGGGCACGCCCTGCACTCGATCTCAACAGGGATATCCCCCAGCCACTTAGTCACGCGTAACGACGGCTTCTTCATCCAGCAAGTTTCCCACAGGCAGTCTACATTTTGCTCCCATTGACTCCGACTCCGCCGCGGGGTAGGCTTTAATTAATGGTAGTGACTTGCCTTCTGGGCATGCGCATCTCGGCTGGTCCCGTCTCCAAGCGAAACCCTGCTTTGCCTCATCCTTTTTCTTGCGGGTCAAGCAGGCGCAAGTGTCTCCCAACTGTCTCGCGACTGCCGTCAGAGTCTGAGATTCGGACCAACGTAACCATGAAAAAAAGCACGAACCCAGAGGCATGAACGCACGCATGAAGAAAAGCATCGGGGTCAGCCCCAACATCGAGACGCTGTTCGGCACGCGCGACGAGAATGTGCGCCTGCTCGAAGACGGCCTGAACATCACCATCAATTTGCGCTCGAACGCCATCGAACTCGAGGGTGCGGCGAAGGACGTAGCTCGCGCTGAACAGGTTTTCACGGATTACGAAACTCTGCAGCGCTCCGGCCACACCTTCAACAACGGCGACCTCAACAGCATGCTGCGCGTGTTGACATCGGACCCGAATTCGACGCTGCGCGGATTGGCCGATGCCGGCCGCCAGCGTTCGTTCGGACGCCGCACCGTGCAGCCCAAGAGCAGCAACCAGCGCCGCTACCTCGAGGCCATCGAGAAGCATGACATGGTCTTTGGCATTGGCCCAGCCGGCACCGGCAAGACTTACCTCGCCGTAGCAATGGCAATTTCCGCGCTGCTGGCGAAGCGCGTGAACCGCATCATCCTGGCACGTCCGGCGGTCGAAGCCGGCGAGCGCCTCGGCTTTCTGCCCGGCACGCTGCAAGACAAAATCGATCCCTACCTGCGTCCGCTGTACGACGCGCTGTACGACATGATCGATCCCGAAAAAGTCGATCGTTACCTCGAGAAGAACGTCATCGAGATTGCGCCCATCGCCTTCATGCGGGGCCGCACCCTGAATGATTCGTTCGTTATTCTCGACGAGGCGCAGAACACGACCTCGGAGCAGATGAAGATGTTCGTCACCCGTCTCGGCTTCAACTCCAAGGCGGTCATCACCGGCGACATCACGCAGATCGATTTACCGAACGCCCGCCGCAGCGGCTTGGTCGAGGCCATGGAAGTGCTGAAAAATGTGAACGGCCTCGCCTTCACGCATTTCGACGAAACCGACGTCGTGCGCCATCACCTGGTGCAGCGCATCGTTCGCGCCTACGACGAGCACAAGACGCGCGTCGCCGAGCAGCAGATGCTTTTGCTGGCAGAGGGTCGAAGTACTGATACAAGACAGGCGCAAGCGTCAAGCCTTAGCGAAAAAAAGATCGTCGAAGAGGACTCTACCGAAAAAAGGATGGCCGAAAAAAAGTCCGCAGCCACTGCGCACGGGGCGCCCCCAAGCGACTCTGCTACGAACGAAGCTGCCTCGAATAAGGAAAGTTCGACCTCGGCCGAAGCCAGAGGATAAAGTTTTACACCCTACGCGGGAGGGCTGTAACTTAGCCCTCCTGTTTGCTTTTGTGGTGCGCCACTGGGTCACCTCTGGCATCGAGTGCGAGACTAGAACAGTCGAGGGGCCACAAAGAACGAATTGGTTATTCTGCAAAAGGAGGTCGCGGGTTTGAACGAAGCCACGCTTGGCCGCTTTGTGTTCCGGGCGCGAAAGGCAGTCGGCGTCCGCGGGTCAGTAAACGTCCTCGTCACCAGCAGCACCGCCATGCGCGCGCTGAACCGCCAGTTTCGCGGCAAGAACAAAGCTACCGACGTCCTGTCGTTTCCGTCCGCTTCCCCCGTGAGGCGTGACGAAAGACGAAAGCATACCGGCGACATCGCCATTTCGGCTGACATTGCCCGTGAAAACTCCGTCCGCCTTGGACATCCCATTGCCCAGGAAATCAAGATTCTCGTACTCCACGGAATTCTTCATCTGGCGGGCTTTGACCACGAGCGCGATAATGGACAAATGGCGCGCAAAGAGGCCAAGTTACGGCGGGCGCTTCGACTGCCCCCCGCATTGATTGAAAGGCGGTCGATCGAACGGCGGAGGATACCATGAACTTCGCCGTCCCCATCGCGCTTCTTCTGCTCCTCGGACTGCTCACGTTGGTCTCTTACGTCGATCGCGTCTACCAGGAGGCGGGGAAGTTTCTGTCTCGCGAATTCCAGGACAACATCGACTTCTTCGAGCAGAAGGTCGAGCCCGAACTGGAAAAACGGCCGCTACGCGTCAGCCGCACGCGCGCAGCGCTTTCCATGGCCGTGATCACGCAGCTGACCATGGCTGCGATTGCGATGCTGATCGGCTTTCTGGTTTTTCGCGATCAAGCCTGGAGCATCTACGAGATTCTGCAGGCGACCATCAGCCTGATCCTCATTGTCATCCTCTTCAACCGCTTCCTCCCGTTCGTGTTTTTCTCGCGCACCAAAGGCGAGTGGTTGATTCATTGGACGCTATTTTTGAAAATCGTTATTTATCTCATCCTTCCGGTGACAATCGTCCTGGGCTTCATGAAATCAGTGGCCTCGCTGACGAAGCAAACCACCAGTGAGCAGCAGGAGACTTCCGCCGAGGCCGTTGACGCGCTGATTGAAGCGGGACAGGAAGAGGGAATCATTCAGGAGGGCGACCGCGATCTGATTCAGTCCGTAGTCGAATTCAGCGGCAAGACCGTTCGCGAGGCTATGAAGCCGCGCCCGCAGATTTTTGTTGCCCCCGTGGATACGACGGTCGAGCGTTTCATCGAGATGCTGCGCACCAAACACTACTCGCGCGTCCCGGTGTACGAGGGCAGCATCCACAACATTAAGGGGATCGTCTATGCGCAGGACGTGCTGCAAGTACCCGACAGCGAAGCCCACGTGCGCAAGCTCGATACCATTATGCGGCGCGATGTTTATTTCGTTCCCGAGAGCAAGCTGGGAAGCGACCTGCTGCGTGAAATGCAGAAGCAGAATATCCGCATGGCCATTGTGGTTGACGAATACGGCGGCGTAGCCGGGCTGGTCACCATCGAAGATCTGGTCGAAGAAATTGTCGGGGAGATCCGCGACGATCACGACAAGCCAGAAATCGTCCGCGAAGGCGACCGTTCTTTCATCGTTGCCGGCGGCATGGACGTCGACCGTCTCGACGAACTCTTCGGCAGCAAGCCGGAAGGCAGAGACTCCGCCACCATCGCCGGCCTGGTCAGCGAGCTCGCCGGACGCATTCCACGCAAAGGCGAAGTGGTTGAAGAAGACGGCCTGCGCTTTGAAGTCCTGGAATCCACCGACCGCAAAGTCGAGCGCGTAAGAGTCACTGCCGTGCAACCGCAGCAGCTGAAACTGATATAGGAGTACTAGCTTCTAGCTCCTGGCTTCTATCAAACTCGTCCGGAATCCAGGTTCATCCGCACCCGACCGGAAAATACCCTAAGATGAAGAGGCAGCAGAAGTGATCTACGACCAGCTAGAAGCTAGTAGCGAGTAGCGAGAATCTAGAAGCTTTTCCGATGCCCTTTCGCTCCGGTTTCGTTTGCATTCTCGGCCGCCCCAACGCGGGCAAGTCGACGCTGCTCAATGCGCTCGTCGGTGAGAAGCTGGCGATCATTTCGCCGAAGCCCCAAACCACGCGCAATCGCATTCAAGGCATCGTTCATGTTTCCCCTCGCAAGGGGAAGAAAAAAGGCAACGACGGCGGCCAGATTGTCCTAGTCGACACTCCCGGAGTTCACAAGCCCGACAGCTCTCTCGGCCGCAAGATGATGGTCGAAGTGCGCGAAGCGCTGGAAGGTTGCGACCTGGTTCTCGTGATCATGGACGTCACGCGCAAGTTCGATCCGCGCGATCAGTTTGCGCTCGATCTGCTGCGGCGACCCAAGACAAAGGCATTCCTCATTCTGAACAAGGTCGACCTGATTCGTGAGAAGTCGAAACTGCTGCCACTGATCGAGCAATACCGTAAGCTCTACGACTTCGCTGAAGTGATTCCGATATCCGCGCTCAAGCGTAAGGGCCTCGACGAGTTGCTCGAGATGGTTATCGCCGCTCTTCCGGCCGGCCCGGCATATTTTCCAGAAGATCAGATCACCGATCAACCCGCGCGCTTCATGGCCGCAGAGATTATCCGCGAGCAGGTTCTGCTGAATACCAGCGAAGAAATTCCATATGCGACAACGGTAATCGTCGACAACTTCGAAGAAGGCGCAAGGCTGACCCGCGTCGCCGCGACCATCTACTGCGAGCGCGAAGGCCAGAAGGGAATTCTTGTCGGCAAGGGCGGGCAGATGCTCAAGAAAATCGGCACGTCGGCCCGCTTGCAGATCGAACGCATGCTGGGAACCAAAGTCTTTCTCGAACTGTATGTGAAAGCAGAACCAGGATGGCGCGACTCGCGCCGCTTCGTCGAAGAACTCGATTGGCGCCGCCAACTGGAGCACCGCATGCTGGAACATGGAACTCCGGAACCGAGGCCCGAGCCACTGGGCCCCTCGACGAGCACAGACGACGATCGTAACCAAGCAGAAGATTGACGTTGTGTTATGGCGACAAACGCTTGGAATAAGGCGGCCATTGCCCGATTCGCGCCTTGCTACTAGAATTACAATACTAGGCGTTCGCTAGTTCTGATTTCAAAGACCGGCGAACCATAGCGAGTGGACCAGGGAACGAACGAGCCAACCATGGAATCTGGGGCCTCTTCCGAGGCGCAACTTCCCGAGCACGATTTCGATCCAGAAAAGCTGAACCTGCGCGTGCGAGTCTCGCTCGCAGCCGATCGCCGGTCCGTCGATCCGGTGGTCACGCAGATCATGGACTCGGTCCGCGAGATGAAGTGCGTCGACGGCAAGGAAGACGCCATCGAACTGGCCCTTCAGGAGGCGCTAGCCAATGCCGTGGTTCACGGCGCCAAGGAAGATCCGACCAAAATCGTGGAGTGCCTGGTGGCTTGCGACGAGCAACGCGGTGTCCTCATCATCGTGCGCGATCCCGGCCCGGGCTTCGATCCTCAGGCCATTCCCAGTTGCACTGTGGGCGAGAACCTTTACTCCAATCACGGGCGGGGAATTTTCCTCATCAACCAACTAATGGATGAAGTGAAGTTCCACAAGAACGGCACTGAAATCCACATGGTCAAGCGCTACAAATAACGCGGTTGATTTCTGCGCCGCGACTTACGACGCTTCGTGCGTCATCAGCACCATGGTGAAATTGTTCCCGTCGGTCACGTAGAGTTCGTGGCAAATAATGTTGCGATGTTTGCCGGTAGCCTTTGCCATGCTGGCCTCAAGCGCGTGGAAATCGCCTGCCTTGACATCAACTTTGCCCAACGGGATCGAGAGCAACTTCACCGGGTAGGGCTCCGCATCCTCCGTATAGCCCAAAGTAATAACCACGCGCTTGCTCGGCTCGAGATAGGCCACGCCGATACTTTTCGCGGCCGCCTTTGACTTGTTCACAAACGCGGCAACCTCGTCGGCGAGCTTGCCAATCGTTCCGTCGGCTGCCAGTTCACCGCTGAAAATCTTGAACCGGTCATGCACTTGTTTTGCGATGTGATGCGCCATGCGAGTTCTCTCCTCGGGTTCAATTCTATGGCAGTGTACAGCTAAGGGACGTCGACTGTCTTCTGAACCAGCTTAGCGAGTGGTACCCTTGCAGCATGTCTAACGATCCCGAGGTGGGGCCTCTCAAGCTCGCTCGACCCCGCAAGGCGCTTGTGTTGGCTCTGATCGTCGGACTGTTCCTCGGTGTGATTGGTGTTGGCTCGATTGGCTGGCTGATGCTCTCGCGTAATTCAGGACGAGCTCTTCTGAGCCATATGTGGTCGGCCGTGACCGGCAGAACCCTCACCATCGATGTGAGCCAGCCAACCGTAGTCGATCGCATTCAGCGGCTGCAGCGGCTGGAGACGGTGATCTACACGATGGATAAGATCGTCTCCGGCGCCAAGGAAAATCCACTCCTGCCGAATTTTCTCGCCGGAGATCGGCTTCTGATGTTAGTGCACGGCGAGGTTGTCGCCGGAATCGATTTCGCGAACTTAAAGCCCGGCGACGTTAAAGTGGATGGCAAGCAGATACGCTTACGGCTTCCTCCGCCCCAGATTTTCAGCACCCGAATCGACAGCGGGAAGACCCGGGTATATTCCAGGCAGACGGGACTCCTGGTGTCCAACGACCCGGATCTGGAAACGCAAGTCCGCCAGGAGGCCGAACGTCAGCTGCAAGAGGCCGCCATGGCCGACGGCATTCTGCGAAATGCCCAGCAGAACGCAGCTTCGACGATCACAAGCCTGTTGCAGGGGCTGGGATTCGAGAAGATTGAGTTTGACTAGGATCGCCTCTTCCCTTATGTCCTAGCTCACCGGCAAAGCTCCATGAGCGTTGACCTGTTTTCGTCAAAATGCCCTACGTCACGGACTAGAATGATCCACACGCAGATGACCACAAGTCCCAATCTCACCACCGAAATGCTCAAAGCCTACGTCGGGCAGGCAGATTGCTGTAAAGAGCCACTAAAATCGGGGCACACCTATTCACGAGTCGCCAGCGTTATTGCTTCCGAGGGTAGTGAGGATCGCCTAAAACGATTCCTTGAGAGCCTCGGGCGTCACGATTGGACGATCCTTCTCACCTTCAATGAGTGGACTAGCCAAAAGGACAACCTGGTGGCACACCTTATCAGATGTCCAAGCGGACGAGGAATGCTTACTGCTGTTCTCGACCCCGTCGAACTGTACGCGAACCCCTACCTACTCGCGAAGTCCCCGTTGGATGAGAAAGAAGTCCACCAGATTATCGATCTGCTTGGCGATGGAGAGTGGCGGTCTCTCTCGTGACTCGGATCGGGCTCACAGAAGCCGCTCAACCGCTGAGACATCGCGATTAAACCAATAACCCTTCAAGAAGAGCCTTGCCTTCAGCAACTACTCTTTCGCCGTGATTCCCAGGGTCTTCATCTTCCGGTAAAGATGGCTGCGCTCCAGTCCCAAAACCTCGGCAGTTCGGCTGACGTTGCCATGGTTCTGGTCGAGCGTCTTCAGGATGTAATCGCGCTCGTAGGCGTCACGCGCCTGGTGCAGCGTGGAGAATTCACTCTTGGGAGCGCGCCGGCTTGCGTCGCGGTAAACCAGCGGCGGCAGATGTTTGCTTTCGAAGCGCGTGGTCGTCGGATTCATGATCACGATGCGCTCGATCACGTTGCGCAATTCGCGCACGTTGCCCGGCCAGGAGTAGCGCATCAGCACTTCGATCGCGTCGTCGGTAATCTCCCGCGGACGGCGTCCATAGGTCGCCGCCAGTTCCTTCAAGAAATGCCGCGTAAACAGCGGGATATCTTCCTTGCGTTCGCGCAAAGGCGGCACAAAAAACGGAATCACATTGAGCCGGTAGAAAAGATCCTCGCGAAAGTTACCCCGCGAAATTTCTTCCTCCAGATCTTTATTGGTCGAAGCAATTACGCGCACGTCGACAGTAATGGTCTCGACCCCGCCCACCGGCGTAAGGCGCTGCTCCTCGAGCGTGCGCAGCACTTTCGACTGCGTCTTCAGACTCATGTCGCCGACTTCATCGAGAAACAGTGTCCCGCCGTGCGCCCGCTGAAACTTGCCTTCTTTGTCGGCTGCCGCTCCCGGGAACGATCCCTTGCAGTGCCCAAACAATTCACTCTCGATGAGATCTTCCGGAATCGCAGCGCAGTTGACTTCGACAAAAGTTTCATCCTTGCGCAGGCTCTGCCCGTGGATGGCGTGGGCCACAAGTTCCTTGCCCGTGCCCGATTCGCCGTAAATCAAAACGCGGCCGTTCGTGGGAGCCATCAAGCCGATCTGCTGCCGCAAAGCTTTCATCGGGATGCTGTCGCCCACGATGATGCTCTTGCCCTGCAGCTGCTTCTTCAGGTCAACGTTCTCCCGCTGCAGTTTCTTCGACTCGATGGCGTTCTTGACCAGGATCAGCGTCTTTTCGAGCGAGAGCGGTTTCTCGAGAAAGTCGTAGGCGCCCAGCTTGGTCGCGCGCACTGCCGTCTCGATCGTTCCGTGGCCGGAGATCATAATGACTTCCGGCGGGTTATCGAGCATGCGAATTCGCTCCAGCGTTTCAAGGCCGTCGACGCCCGGCAGCCATACATCGAGCAGCACCACGTCAAACGCGGTCTTGGGCAGCAGATCGAGGCAAGCCTCGCCACTTCCGACCGCTGAAGCCGAGTACCCTTCGTCCTGCAGAATGCCGGCCAGCGAGTCGCGAATTCCGGCTTCGTCGTCAACGATCAGAATGTTATGCATGCTGGACGGTCGCCGCTGCCGGCGTGGGTTCGAGCACGACCGGAAGTTCCACGATAAAGCGCGTGCCCACGGGATGGTTTTCTTCTACGCGAATCGAGCCATGGTGATCTTCGACAATCCGGCTGACGATCGCCAGGCCGAGTCCGGTGCCGCGCTTCTTCGTCGAAAAATAAGGCAGAAAGAGTTTTTCTTTAAGCTCACGTGTCACGCCGTGGCCAGTATCGGCAACCGCGATTTCAATCGCATCGCGGCTAGCCACCAATGCCGTCGAAATTTGAATCTCGCGAACTACAGATCCTTGAGAAGCCTCCGCTGCATTGTCCACCAGGTTGGCCACCGCGCGTTTGATGGCCTCGCCGTCGGCCATAACCCGAGGCAGATCAGCGGCCAGCGAAGTGTGTACGCCAATCCCATCCAGCCGCCCATTGAACATAGAGAGCGCGTTCTCGATGACTGCGTTGATGTCTGCGGGTTGCGGCTTAGCTACAGGAAAGCGTGCGAGAGTGGAGAACTCGTCCACCAATCGGCGTACGGTTTCTACGGCCCCGGCAATGGTTTCAGCGCACGAGCGCACGACCTCGAGCGATGCAGGATCGTCGGGCGTGGCCCGGTCCAGATGCCTCTGGATGCGCTCCGCCGACAATGCAATCGGTGTCAGCGGATTTTTGATTTCATGCGCCACGCGGCGCGCGACTTCGCGCCACGCCGCCTGCTTTTGCGCCTTCAGCAAGTCCGAGAGATCTTCAAACACCACCACGTACCCGGACTGCTCAGCTTGATGTCGCAGCGTGGCCACGGTGACCGCGACATTCAACGACGCTCGCGGCAACTGCATCTCCATCTGGCTCGTAGTCATGCCCATGCGATCCGCGCGCCGCAGCAGCGGCTCGAAATCCTCCAGCACCTCGGGGGGAACACATCCGCCAACGAAGCCCGCGAAAGAATTTGGCGAGCGCCCTCGTGTCCGCCTTCGGGATGAAACATCCGCAGCAGCGCCTGATTCACGTGCGTCACGCGCCGTTCAGCATCGAGCGAAAGCACGCCCGTCGGAATGCTCTCAAGAATGGTCTCCATCTGGCGGCGCCGCTGGTCGAGTTCGGCATTAGCCGCGCTCAGGTCCAGACTCGAAGCTTCAATCTGTCGCCGGCTGCTTTCCAAATCTTCAGCCATGCGATTGAAGGAGCGCACCAGGTCGCCAATTTCATCGGCGAAGGTGACCGGAACGCGGTAGTCCAACCGTCCCCGAGAAATTTCTTGCGTAGCTTCGGCCAGCGCCGACAATGGACGCGTGACAATCTTCGAGAGAAACAGCGCAAGCCAGGTCGTGACGAACAGCACGATCATCGTGAGCAAGAGCAACAGGCCCATGTAAGTGCGGCGCACCAGCCTGCGGTCGCGGGCCAGATCGTAGTAGCGCTGCTGGCTGGCTTCGACCTGGCGCACGGTTTCAGAAAACTCGCGGGGCAGAGGAATCGCCACGAGAATCAAGCCCCCGCCCGGAACCGGAGCACTACCCAGCGTGTAGTCCGTTTGCTGCCAGGTGAATTGTGCGGGATGTCCTGCAGTCGCCTCCGCCAGCGGCAGTTTTCCCTTTAGGATGGGCCAGGGCGCCGGCACATTGAAACTAGCTCCTTCGTCGCCGTCCTGCAGCGCCACCGCGAATCCGCCCTGCAGCGTTTGCTCGTGATGCTGGAACTCGCTCACCACTCCGGAAAATCCCCGGCTCGAAAACCCATGCTCGATCTCTGGGGAAGCCGCAATCGAGAGGGCCTCCGCTCTGGCATTCTGCATGGCATAGCTGGCCAGTACTGACGCCATGGCGTGGGTGTTGGCCCGCACTTCCTCTACAGGGGTTGAAAACCACTTGTCGATGGAGCGGTTCATCAACCCGTATGCGAACCAGTACATCATCACCACCGGCAAAGACGACAGCAGAAGCGCTCCCGCAACCATCCGCGTACGGAACTTCGAGCCCAGCACTCCGAGACGCCGCTCGGCGAAAAGCTTCAGCAGATTGCGCAGCAAAACAAAGGTGAGCGAAACGAATAGCAGGAAGATCAGCGCCGACAGGGCGGCGAACACAACAATATCCTGATTATTTCCCGGACGCAGAAGGGTCTGGTCGAAGGCAGTCTGCGATACCAGCATGGCCAGCAGCAGAGAAACAGAGATCGACAGCAGAATAATGGCCTGCTTGCGGCGCGAGGTCTTCTCAGGCGGGATGGAGTCTGGTTGCGCCACTGCCATTCATGCTGGCCACAAGTCGCCAGGCCGTGCAAGCGATTATAGATGCACAGTCACAATGGCAAGGTGCAGGGATCTGTGTGGGACCGGGCCAGAGACCTGGCCCCCACACAAACTCACGCTTTGACGGCTTCCTCAGTGCCGCTGATTCCTCCCGGCCGAGATCTCCTCCAACACCGCGCTGTAGGCGGGCTTGGGCTTATACGCACGGTCAAACAGCAGTGCCGCCCCGCGCGTCCCGTGCGAGTGCGAACCGATCCACGAATACTTATCGGTGAATCCCCAGGTTTGAATCGCGGTGCATCCCGGATTCTGCAGGCACACCCCAACGATCCCGCGATAAACCTCCGCCTGACGAACGAGGTCGTCGTGACTGGCCACGCCGTTTGCATCCACCGGCAAGGAAACATCGAGTTCCGTGATGTGAACCTGAACCCCCAGCGCGGTCAAGCGCGCAAGGTTGGCAGCGACGGAAGCTGTGTCGAGGTCAAGCGCGGAAATGTGCATCTGCAGCCCGACTCCATCGATAGGGACGCCCCGCCCTCTGAAATCCTTCACCATGGCATAGATCGCGTCGGACTTCCGGTTCAGCCCTTCGCCCTCAGCGTCGTTGTAGAACAGCAGCGCCTGCGGATCAGTCTCATGTGCCCAGCGAAAAGCCTGTTCGATGTATGCACTGCCTCTTTCAGCGAGTCCGATGCCCGGCCGGTTGTACCACGGAGAATCCTTGAACCGCCCGTTCTCATCCATCGCTTCGTTCACCACATCCCACGCGTACACTTGGCCTGCATAGTGTTTCATCACCGTGGCGATGTGCTCCTGCAGCAAGCGCGACATCTGCGCGGGCGTGAAATGGCCTTGCGCGAGCCATTCCGGGTTATCGTGATCCCACACCAGGCAATGCCCGCGAACTTTCATTCCATGACCCTGCGCGAAGCGGACGACCTCGTCGCCCTCGCGAAAGTCGAAACTGCCGGCCTCGCGTCGCAGAGTCCACCACTTCATCGCGTCCTCAGGCTCGACCATATTGAATTCGCGCGCCAGCGTGGCTGAATAGGCGGCCTCCGAAAGCATGGACGGACGCACCGCGGCGCTCACCAGCATATGGGCTGAATCCGCCGCCTCGCGGAGTGTTTGCGGAGTCGAGGCGAGAAGAATCGCAGGAGCTAGCAAGAGCGCGCGGGGAATGCCGAAGCGAAACATCATTGCTGCTCTTCATTAATACTTCAAGATTGCCATTTCACGGCTTGACTCCGGCGATCGCAGGCGCCGGAGCTGGCCGGTTCATCGCTGCGCCAATTTCTGCTGTGAGATCCTTGCCGCCTTTGAAATTCGTGATGAGCGCCTGGATCGAGAAGATCGGTCCCCACGGAATTCCCCACCATCCCGCCACCAGCGTAAGCAGAGTCCAAGGCAAGCCCTTGCCGACAGCGCTTTCTCCCGCCGGAATGAAATGGACCTCGGACGACCGGCGGAAGGTGATCACTAAGAGTGACACGCAATATTGGTAGCGGACGAGTTTGGCGCCCCGCTGAATCTCAAATCGCAATTGGTCGGGAGACATGTTCCCGAGGCCTTGAATCGCCATGTTGGTTCTCCTTGCGGGGGGAAGCGTAATTGTAGGCCGGGAACCGTGGCAGGTAAAGAACATGGAAGGACTTGTTCTTCTGCGACTCTTAGTCCGTGCGCGGACTCGCCCGCTACAAAATGGCTGGAATGGGCACGCTTCACAGCGCGATAGTACGCGCGAATTTCATCCCGTTCGCTTTCTCTTTCTGCCGACGCAAGCGCCAACCCAAGAATTCCCTGGTTTCGAGTCCAGTCGAGCGCGTCCGGCGGCGCTGATGTGACTTCCAGGCGGCCGGGAGACTTACTGAAGTGCATGTACCAGGGCCGCCAGTCCGTTCCCCGGCAAGCCAAAAAATGGCATTTGGCGTGGACTTCAGCCCTTAACTGCTTGCTGCGCATGAGATCTCCTTCAGGTGCAAGTACCAAAGTAAGTGGTACCGTAGCGCGCTTGCGTTGACAATTTGTGTCAACGCGAATGGACTGCGTCTCTCCCAACGTTGGGCAGTCCTTTGCGCTATGCCACGCACAAGTGCGAGGCGTCGTTCTCACTTGAATAGGAGAGTTGCGTATGTCTCAACGGCTGGGTGACCTTCTCGTCAAAGAGAAGATCATTACCCCAGAGCAGTTGGAACAAGCGAATAAAGTTCAGAAGGAGCAGAGCTGCCGCCTGGGGTCCGCCCTGGTGAAGCTCGGCTTCCTTACTGACGAAGATGTCACCAATTTTCTCTCCCGCCAGTACGGCGTGCCCGCTATCAATCTTTCTTATTTTGAAATCGATCCTGCTGTCGTCAAGTTGATTCCGTTCGAGACCGCGAAGCGCTACCAGATTCTTCCGCTAAGCCGAGTGGGCGCGTCCCTCACCATTGCGATGGTCGACCCGACCAACGTGTTCGCGATGGACGACATCAAGTTCATGACCGGCTTCAACATCGAGCCCGTCGTCGCTTCGGAAAGTTCCATCCTCTCGGGCATCGAGAAAGCTTACGGGACGAGCCAGCAAGAAGATCTCGAGACCGTAATGCAGTCGATGTCGGAAATGGGCGACAGCGACGTCGAGCTGAACGAGCAACAAGAACAAGAACTCGGTCTCTCGGAACTGGAAAAGGCGGCCGATGAAGCTCCCGTCGTCAAACTTGTCAATGTCGTACTCGGCGACGCGGTCAAGCGGGGCGCCAGCGATATTCACATTGAGCCTTACGAAAAAGAATTCCGCGTCCGCTTCCGTATTGACGGTGTGCTGCAGTCGATCATGTCGCCTCCGTTGAAGTTAAAGGACGCCATCACCTCCCGCCTGAAGATCATGTCGAAGCTCGACATCAGCGAAAAGCGGTTGCCGCAAGACGGCCGCATCATGCTGAAGATGAACGTCGGCGGGCGCAAGAAGCAACTCGACTTCCGCGTCAGCACGCTGCCCACGTTGTGGGGTGAAAAAATCGTGCTCCGGTTGCTCGACAAAGAAAACCTGCGCCTCGACATGACGAAGCTCGGCTTCGAGGCCGAGTCGCTGGTGAAGTTCGAGAAAGCGATTCTCAAGCCCTACGGCATGGTGCTGGTCACCGGACCTACGGGATCGGGCAAGACCAACACTCTTTACTCAGCCATCTCGAGACTCAACCAGCCCGACACCAACATCATGACTGCTGAAGATCCGGTCGAGTTTCAGTTGGGCGGCGTCAACCAGGTGCAGATGAAGGAGCAGATCGGCCTGAATTTTGCCGCCGCTCTGCGATCTTTCCTGCGGCAAGATCCCAATATCATACTGGTCGGCGAAATCCGCGACTTCGAAACCGCAGAAATTGCCATCAAGGCTTCCCTCACCGGCCACCTTGTGCTTTCCACTCTGCACACCAACGGCGCCCCGGAAACCATCACGCGACTGATGAACATGGGCATTGAGCCATTTCTGGTCGCGACCTCGGTGCACCTCATCTGCGCCCAGCGCCTGGTTCGGCGCATTTGCAAGGATTGTATCGAGCCCATCGACGTGCCGCCACAAACCCTGATCGAGGCCGGCTTTACGCCCGAGGAAGCGAAGACCGTCAAGATTCAGAAAGGTAAAGGCTGCGGCGTCTGCAACAACACCGGCTACAAGGGCCGCTGCGGTCTGTACGAAGTCATGGAGGTCGACGACGAGATCCGGGAACTGGTTCTGGTCGGAGCCTCGGCAGTCGAGTTGAAGAAAAAGGCGATCGAGCGCGGCATGATCACGTTGCGCCGCAGCGGGCTTATCAAAGTTGCCGCGGGTATGACCACGCTCGAGGAAGTGTCCCGCGAAACAGCTCATTGATTCGAATCGGGTACGGATTCGAACCAAGTAAGGATTCGAGCGACGTAAAGATTCTGAAGTAGAGAGGGAAAGGGAAGGACTCTTCTATGGGTTTGTCGTTAAGCGATCTGCTCAAGAGAATGCTGGAGATGAACGGCAGCGATCTGCACATCACCACCAACTCGCCGCCCCAGATTCGTGTGCACGGCCATCTGGTGCCGCTCGACCTGCCGCAGATGACTCCTGCCGAGACCAAGCAGCTGGCCTACTCGGTCATGACCGATTCCCAGAAGCACCGTTTCGAAGAAAGTCTGGAGCTCGACTTCTCCTTCGGTTTGAAAGGCCTCGCCCGCTTCCGCGCTAACGTCTTCAACCAGCGTGGAGCCAGCGCTGCCGTCTTTCGTTTGATTCCTTTCGAAATCAAATCATTCAATCAGCTCGGACTGGCCCCCGTGGTCAGCAAGATGTGCGACAAGCCCCGCGGCCTGGTACTGGTAACGGGCCCGACTGGATCGGGCAAATCCACCACGCTCGCCGCCATGATCGACAAGATCAACAGCGAGCGCCACGACCACATCCTCACCATCGAAGATCCGATCGAATTCGTGCACATGAATAAGAACTGCCTGGTCAACCAGCGCGAACTGCACGCCGATACCAAGAGTTTTACCGACGCCCTGCGCGCCGCGCTTCGTGAAGATCCCGATGTCGTGCTGATCGGCGAAATGCGCGATCTGGAAACCATCGAGTCGGCTCTGCGTATCGCCGAAACCGGTCACTTGACCTTCGGCACGCTGCACACCAACTCGGCGACGTCAACCATCAACCGTATCATCGACGTCTTCCCGGCCCACCAGCAGCCCCAGATTCGCGCCCAGCTGTCTTTGGTTCTAGAAGGCATCATGTGCCAAAGCCTGCTGCCCCGCATCGACGGCAAAGGCCGCGCCATGATCATGGAGATCCTGGTGCCCAACGCCGCCGTCCGCAACCTGATTCGCGAAGACAAGATTCACCAGATCTACTCGTCCATGCAGTCCGGACAGGAAAAGTTCGGTATGCAGACCTTCAATCAGTCGCTGGCCACGGCTTACTTTCAGAAAGAGATCACGATCGAAACCGCCATGGCGCGGTCCAGCAATACCGACGAGTTGCAGGAAATGATTAACCGCGGCGCCAGTTTGACCAACCGTCCGACCACGGCCGGTACCACTCTGGCTCGAGGAGCCGCTCCCTCCAAGCGTTAACGAGGGTGCAGCAGAAAAAAGTTTGCAGCATTAAATATTCGACGCAACACAGGTTTCACGAAACAGCAGGTCCAGTGAGGAGAAGCTAAACCATGCCAGTCTTTACATTTTCCGGCAAGGACGCATCCGGACAGAAGATCACCGGCGAGCGCGTGGCACCCAACAAGCAGACGCTGGCACAGGCGTTGCGGCGCGAACGCATCACGCCCGGCGCGATTCGCGAAAAAGGCAAAGAATTCTCCATGCCCACGTTTGGCTCCGGCAAGGTCGGAACCAAGGACATTGCGATCTTCTTCCGCCAGTTTTCCGTCATGATCGATGCCGGCCTGCCTTTGGTGCAGTGTCTGGAAATTCTGGCGGCCAACCAGGAAAACGTGGCCTTCCAGAAGATTCTGACCGGAGTCCGGACTACGGTGGAAGGCGGCGCGACCCTGGCCAACGCCATGCGCCAATATCCCATCGTGTTCGACGACCTCACCACCAACATGATCGAGGCCGGTGAAACCGGCGGTATTCTCGACATCATCCTGCAGCGCATGGCCACCTACGTGGAAAAAGCCGTGCGTCTGAAATCAGCGGTCAAGTCGGCCCTGATTTACCCCGTCGCCGTGGTCGGCATGGCCGGCATCATCGTCGGCGCCCTGCTCAAGTGGGTCGTGCCCATTTTCGCCAATCTGTTTGCCGGACTGGGTGTCGCCCTGCCTCTGCCCACGCGCATCGTTATGGGACTGAGCGCGTTCATCAATACTTTCTGGTGGATGTTCATTGTGGCCGGCGTTGGCCTGTTCTTCGGCGTCAAGCAGATTCGCAAGCATCCCCGCGGACGCTACTACTTTGACAAGATGTTGCTGTTCATCCCTGTCATCGGCGGGCTGTTGCGCAAGATCGCCGTCGGCCGCTTCACCCGAACTCTGGGCACACTAATTACCTCGGGCGTTCCGATTCTCGAAGGCCTGAGCATCACCGCAAAAACTTCCGGCAACGCCGTCCTCGAAGAAGCGCTGATGAAGGTGCGCAAGGCCATCGAAGAAGGCCGCACCATCGTCGATCCGCTCCGCGAATGCGGCGTGTTTCCCAACATGGTGACCCAGATGATCGGCGTCGGCGAAGCCACAGGCGCTATGGATTCCATGCTGCAGAAGATTGCCGACTTCTACGAAGAAGAAGTCGACGCAGCCACCAAAGACATGTTGGCCATGCTCGAGCCGCTCATCATCGCGGTCCTGGGCGTCAGCGTTGGCGGCATCGTCATCTCGCTCTACATGCCGCTGTTCGCCATGATCGCCAAGTTGGCCGGCTAGCGGGGCAAGAAACGGGTTGGGGTCTTAGGCCGCACGTCTTATGCCTGAGACCCCCGAGCCCTGAAACCCGGGACTAAGAGCTAAGACGTAAACCATGCAATCCACTTTTGACGAGCGCAATTGGCTGGTGTGGCTGGTCCGGGTCCGCATTTTCATTCTGACCCTCCTGCTGGCCGTTGAGCTGGCCGTCGCCCACTTCAGTCCCGCGCCGCTGCCGGTGCGCCTGTTCGTCAGCACGATTCTGTTCTGGTACAGCCTCTCGCTGTTTTACGTACTGCTGCTTTCTTTCTGGCAGGAACATCGCCTGCAAGCCACGCTGCAGGTGCTCACCGACTTGTTTCTCGTCAGCCTCGTCATCCACGAAACCGGAGGTTGGGACAGTTCACTCAACTTCCTCTATCCCCTGGTCATCATCGTGGCCGCCGTGCTGCTGCCCCGGGTGTGGGCGCAACTGGTTGCTGCCTTGGCCTTTATCCTCTACGGCACCGTCCTCGAACTGAACTACTACGCCGTGGTGCCTTCCTACTGCAGCACGCATCCCGGCCTGAAGGCGCTACAGGCGATCATCTTCGTCAATCTTTTCGCCTTCCTGGCCGTGGCGTACCTGGCGGGACTGCTCACCGCAAAGCTGCGCCAGGTCGGAGTGCAGCTGAAAGACACCAGCGGCGCGCTCGAAAGCCTGCAAGCGTTGCACGAAAATATTATTCACTCCATCAGCAGCGGCCTGATCACCACCGGCCTCGATGGCCGCATCACTCTGATCAATGCCGCCGCCCAGCGCCTGTTGGAAATTTCTCCAGCGCAACTCCTGGGCTCCCCGGTGAACAAATTATTTCTCGACGCGCTGCCGACCGTGGAATCGGAGCACACCCACGCCGAAGTCCGCTTCGATGTCCCGACAAAATTTCGCCGCACCGTCCGCGTCCGCGTGGCCGCGTTAACGGTTCCCGAACGCGGCGATCTAGGCTACGTCTACGTGCTCGACGATCTCACCGAAATTCGCCGCCTGGAACGCGAAGTCCGCATGCAGGACAAGCTGGCCGCCGTCGGCCGCCTGGCCGCGGCCATCGCCCACGAAATCCGCAACCCACTCACCTCCATCGCCGGATCGGTCAGCATGCTCTCCGCCGTCCCTGAGATGAACGAAGATCACCGCCGCCTGCTCGACATCGTCACCCGAGAATCGCAGCGTCTGAACAGTATCATCACCGATTTCCTGGCCTACTCCCGCACCAAGCAATATCACTTCGACCGCGTCAACCTGGTCGAGTCCGTCGAAGATACGCTCACGCTCATGGACCACCGCATGACCGCGGAGAAAACCGGCATCAAAATCGAGCGCCGTTTCGCGGTTCGCCAGGCGCTTGCGATCGCCGATGGCGACAAGCTCAAGCAGGTCTTCTGGAATCTTTGTGAAAACGCCGTCCGCGCCATGAAACAAGGCGGAACTTTGACCGCCGCAGTCGAATCGTTAGGGGACGACTGGCAAGTCTCCTTCATCGATACCGGAACTGGCATGACCCCGCAGCAGATCGAGAAGATCTTCGAGCCCTTCCAGTCAAATTTCGAAGGTGGCACCGGCCTCGGCCTCGCCATCGTCTACCAGATCGTGCAGGCCCATGAAGGCAAAGTGTGGGCGCGATCGAAGCCGGGGCAGGGAACCACGTTCGTTCTGCGCCTGCGCCGTCTCGATGCCGAGCGCGCAGCCTCCGATGACAACAGCACGACCGATAAAAACCTGGCAGAGAAATCTCGCGCGGTGCTGACGGCGCAACCCGCCGCGGTCGCAGTCGCCGCAGGAGCCGCAGCGGCAGGAGGAGGACGCCTCCATGGCTAACATCCTGGTCTGCGACGACGAACGCTCCATCTGCGAAATGCTCGACATCTCCCTGCGCCGCGAAGGTCACCGCGTCGAAACCGTGCAGTCCGGCCAAAACGCGAAGAACAAAATCGACGGCGCCCTCTACGACGTCATCATCACCGACATCAAAATGCCCAACATCGACGGCATCGAAGTTCTGCGCCACGCCCACCGCGTCTCGCCTGACTCGGCCGTAATCCTCATCACCGCCGTCGACGACTACGAGGCCGCCGTCGAGGCCGTGAAAGCCGGAGGCGCCACCGACTACATTCGCAAAAGTCCCGGCCTGGTCGACGAAATCAAGCTGGCCCTCAATCGCGCCGTCGAAAAACTCAACCTCAGCAAGCAGAACTTCGCCCTGCGCCGCGACGCCGCCACCCGCAACTCGCTCGACAACATCATCGGATCGAGTGGCGCCATGGAAAAACTCAAGGCAACGGTACGCACCGTCGCCTCCACAGCCTCAACCGTTCTCATCCACGGAGAAAGCGGCACCGGCAAAGAGCTCGTCGCCCGCGCCGTCCACGTCTGCTCGCCCCGCGCCACCGACGCCTTCGTTTCCGTCAACTGCGGGGCCTTCCCCGAGACCTTGCTCGAAAGCGAACTCTTCGGCTACCTGAAGGGCGCCTTCACCGGCGCCAACCAGAACAAGCGCGGCCTGTTCGAGGTCGCCGACGGCGGCACCATCTTCTTAGACGAAATCAGTGAAATGACCTTGGCTATGCAGGTCAAACTGCTGCGAGTATTGCAGGAACGCACCGTGCGCCCCGTCGGCAGCACCAGCGAAATCTCCATCGACGTGCGCGTCATCGCCGCCACCAACCGCAACCTCGACCGGGCCGTCGCCGAAAACCTGTTTCGCGAAGATCTTTACTACCGCTTGAACGTCATCCCCATCCGCGTCCCCCCGCTTCGCGAGCGCCAGGAAGACATACCACTGCTGGTGAACCACTTCCTGAAAAAATACGCCACCGCCGCCGGTCGCAGCATTCTGCGAGTCAACGCCCCGTCGCTCGATTCCCTGTGCGGCTACGAGTGGCCCGGAAATGTCCGCCAGCTTGAGAACACGGTCGAGCGAGCCGTCGCCCTAGAAACCAGCGCGGAACTCCACGTCGAACTCCCCGCCGAACGCCCGAAAGCCCATGCCGCAGCCGCATCGGCCGGAGGAAGCACTCTGCCCGAAATCGGCGCTGACGTTGCTCTCCCCGCCGGCATGGGCATGGAAAGCTACGTGGCCGGCATCGAACGCTCGTTGCTGCAAAACGCCCTCACCCAGAGCGGCGGCGTGCAAACCAAAGCCGCCGATGTCCTCGGCGTCTCCTACCGCTCCTTCCGCCATCTGATGAAGAAGTACGGGTTGTAGCTGTCAGCTATCAGCCGTCAGCTCTCAGCGAGAGCGAGACAAATTTGGTCGAACTATGACAAGTCGCACATGGAAAATCTCGTGCTTGGTAGCCATGTCGCTCGTCGGCGTCATTCTTGGAATTTGGCTGACTCGCAAGGGATTCGTTGGCCTTGGGTCTCTTTTTATAGGCGTGTTTCTCTGGCGAGCACAGCAATTTGCACTGTGGCTAATCTCTCCGCGCCGAATCCAATCTGATGTCACGCCTCCGTTGATTTCACGGTGGCAACGACTTCTTCTATCAATCATCTGCCTTCTCGGAGCGGGAGTCTGTGGAGTAGGAGTCTATTTATGGCGGTTGTGGCCGGAACAATGGCAAGCTGGCCTTACGTTCATTCTTTTCGGACTGCTTGTATTGGCACCGGTGACCATCCGGGAAGTTCAGCTCCGAAGAACCAGCTAGCTCTTCTTAAGCTGCTGCTTCCACCCCAGCACTCGCGCCTTCGCACCTTCCGCCTCAGCCTCAGGAATCATCCCTTTCTTCATGTACAGCACCGACAAGCTGGTATGTGCCAGCACATCGTCCGGATCGAGTTCCGCCAGCCGCTGCGCCACCGCGATGGCGTCATCGTAGCGCTGCAAGTCCTGCAGGGCGCGCGTCAATCCGTGCATAGCGTCAGTAAACGTCGGATCGGCAGCCAGCGACTCCCGGTAAGCGGCGACGGCCTTCTCCAGGTGTCCCTCGGCCATCAGGTCAAGCGCAGCATAGTAGTGGTCTTCAGCGAGAAGGCGGGCTTGTTGGCGGGCGTCGGCGTCAGACATGCGGGAAAATTCCAGGCAGAAAACGGAGACAGGATTCTAACACGCGTCAAGACGCCGACGATTCGCCCGTGAAGAGGCGAGGGTGGCCCATTCAAGCCGTCCTTTGGCTTGAGTGGGGCATTTTGCGAGTCGCTGACCGGCTCATGGGTGTTTGGGTGTTAGGTCTTAAAGCTTTTCAAATCAGGATTCCTCCCAGTCGCGGCCGACGAGGTGTTTTTCCTTCGTGCGCTCTGTGGTTCAGGGTTTTTCTTCCAGAGCGTGGGCCAATCTTGCAGGTATGATGTCCACATGCGCTACCGCCTCCGTTTCCTCTGGAACGCCACCAAAGGCCACCGCCTGGCCCCATGGCGCAGTCCCTACCTGCTGTGGCGCATCGAAACCTACACGGGCGTGAAGATGACGCAGATCGGCTTCCTGGAATTCTGGGAATTCATGTGGCGTGAACGCCACGACCTCTGGCGCTTTCTCAAGTGGACAAGTTCGATGGAACGCTGGGTCCACCCCAAACCGAAAAGTTCTTAAAGCAGGGGCCAGGGATCAGAGGCTAGGATTCAGCAGGAAGATAACAGGCGCCAATAAGCTCCGAACTCTAAAGACTAGCCCCTAATCCCTGCCCCCTGCCTCTAAGCCCCTTTACCCGCCGCCGCAGCCTCACCCAAAAAGATGCTGACCTCGCTGCCCTTACCCGCACCGGTGATCTGCGCCGCCGCCGCCCGGTTGGCCGCAATCTCCAGATATCCCATGCTGCCCACAATGCCAAACACTTCCCCCGGCGTGCCGTCGGCGTAGGCGTGCCGAATCTCGGTAATCTCGCGCCCGCCAACCACAATCTTGAACGCCCCCGGCTTAGCCGTAAACAGCGCCGGCACGTCCGCGGGCGTCACGTTGGTGATGAGGTTGCCGAAGCGATCGACCTTCAGCACCACCGCCCGCATGCGCCCTTCAGCCGTGGCCTTCGGACGCGGCGCAGCGAAGCGCACGAAATCTTCAATCTCATCTCCGAACTTGTGCGAGTCCACCATCTTCGCCAGATACGCGGCCACCGGCGCAAAGATATCGCGCGCATGAAACGTCTGGCTCACCGGCATCCGGAAATAATGGTCCGAAGTAATGTGCCGCACGTGGATGCGTTCTTCCTTGGCATACACCATCGACAGCACGCCATTATCGGGCGCCACGAAATGGTAGCCGTCGCTCGAAGCCAAAATCGGCCGCCGCACCGTGCCCACCCCCGGATCCACCACCACCACGTGCACCGTGCCATTGGGAAAGTACGAATACGCCTGCGAAATCGCCAGCGCGCCATCGAGCACGTCGAAGGCCTGCACGGCATGCGAAATATCCACGATCTGCGCGTCCGGAGTGATGTCGAGAATCACTCCCTTCATCGCGCCCACATAATGATCGTTGGTTCCAAAATCAGTGGTAAGAGTAACCGTCGGACGATGTGGCAACGTTCCCTCGCTGGAAGACAAAATTCCTGAAGACAAAATTATAGGTACAGCGAAGTTAATGTGCAGGGAAGCTGCGAGTCAAGGCACGGAGGTAATGGGGAAATGTTTTGGGCTGGGTCTATGGTTCTGAGTGTAATAGAGATCTTCCACTAGTCATAACTCACTTCCGGAATTTCACCGCGCTTCAAAGCAGCGATTATGCTCTCGAACTCTCTTCGGCGTTCCTCAGTTGTCAGCAGATCGAACTTGGGGAGTCTGGCCCTTATGGCTTCCAGTCTGGGGTCAGCAAGGGCGATACTCGTCGCGTCATCCCAATCCCAACGCCCCTCAGTTCCTAGCAGGTGTGGCTCAAGCTCCGAAGCCCACTGTTGGGGTGTGACTTTTCGTTTAATAGGCAGCGCCGCAATCGCGAGCGCCAAAATCACGATTCCGGCTGGGATGATAAGGAGCCACTTTGGATCATTGAAAAGATAGGCGACGACACCAGCGGGTACGAACAGCACTGCTAAAGCCACAGCGCACCCCGAGCCGCCAGAAAGGTGAATCGCCATAGGTAGAACATTATGCGCCAGGGAAGGTGGCGAGACTAGGCGTTCGTTTCATCGGCACCGAATGTGCTTCACCGCTACTCGTACCGCAGCGCCTCAATCGGATTCAGCCGCGCCGCCTTCAATGCCGGGAAGAATCCCGACACAATCCCCACCATCGAAAGAATCATGAATGAAATGATCATCACGCTCATCGACGCATGCAGAAAGATTGCGCCCTCATGGTCGGCAGTCTTGTAAAACTCATCGTAGAGCGGCATAGGAGGAATCGCCCAGGTCAGCACTTCGGCGACCGCCATCCCGATCACGCCGCCCACAAAGGTGAGCACCAGCGCTTCCAACAGAAACTGCACCAGAATGTGCCGCGGCCGCGCGCCAATCGCCTTGCGCAGCCCGATCTCCCGCGTCCGCTCCGTCACCGACACCAGCATAATGTTCATCACGCCGATGCCGCCCACGGCCAGCGTGACCACGCCGATTAATCCCAGCACGGCCTGCAGTCCGTAAGAAAACCCGTTGATCATGGCGCGGTCTTCAATCGTGTCCCACTCCGGCGTCGCCTTGTCGTCCTTAGGGTCGAAGTGGTGCCGCCGCGCAATCACCTCGCGGGCCGCCATGAGCGCCTTCTTATTAAGCTCGGGCGCGGTTGGTTGAATAATGATCTCGTCCGGATCGCGAACATTCTTAAGATCGCGCATCAGCGCGAACGGAATAAATCCGTTCTCGTTATCCGGCCCCTGATACATCGAATCCTGAATCTTATTGCGCATGGTGCCAATGACTTCAAAATCGAGTCCGCCAATTTCAACATGCTGTCCCACCCCCGGCGCGCCCTGAAATATTTTTTTCGCCGCTTCGTAGCCCAGAATCACCACGCGATGATGATCGGAGAAATCGCTCTCGTTGAAATAGCGTCCATCGTCCAGGATCAGCTTGCGCATCTGCCCATACGGCAGGTCCACGCCACGCACCTGCAGCGAAACTACCCGCGTGCCAATCTTGAAGCCTAAATCGCGGTCAATCTCCCCGCTCACCGCGCGGATGATCGGCACCTCGTCGCGCAACGCCTCCACGTCCTCCAGTTCGTACTTGACCGCCTTGCCCGCGCGCTGTCCGCCAGCCTGCATGCTGGTCTGTCCCGGCCACAACACGATCACGTTGTTCCCCATATTCAGAAATGCGTTCAGCACGCACCCGCCCAGCCCCTGCCCATACGCGAGCAACAGCACCACCGAGGCCAGGCCCCAGACAATCCCCAGCATGGTCAGCGCCGACCGCATGCGATCGCGCATCAGCGACTGCCACCCTTGCGAAATGAGTTCTTTCAGGTACATAAAAAGTAGAAAGACCTAGGGACTAGGGATTAGGGCTAGGGAGTCTGCATCAGTCGTGTCGCTTTTCGATCCCCTAGCCCCTGACCCCTAGCCCCTGCCTTGTTACGCAATATGAATATCGCCCGACCCGGTATGCACCCGCAGCAGCGGTCCTCCTCCGCGGACCTTGCCCCGAATCTGTTTATGCGTATCTCCCACCCGCCCCTGCACCGTCATCTCGATGGGAGAATCAACATCCACCGTCCCGGAGCTCGTAGAGATGTCCGCGTCGAAGGCCGCATTCGACGGCAGTTGCACATGCACGTTGCCCGAGCCGGTATGAATTTCCCACGACCCGCTCTGAGTGCCCTCGGCCGTAACATCGCCGCTGCCCGTCTCACCGCGGAAGCCGCCTTGCACACCACGCGCCGTAATATTTCCCGAGCCCGTGTGCAGATAGACGTCGCCGGTTCCGGTTTCTTCGATCTCGACGTCGCCGCTGCCTGTACCGCCCTTCACCGGTCCTGAAATTTCACGTGCCCGCACGTCACCCGATCCGGTTTGCAGCGTCACCTCGCCCGTAAGCTTGGTGAGCTTCACGTCGCCTGATCCCGTCGTCACGTCCACGTTGCCACGCGTGCCCTCAATGATCTGATCTCCCGAGCCGCTGTGGCTGCGGATCACCGTATCCGCAGGCACAGTAATCTCGTAATCCACAGAAATGTTTTTCACTTCCACATAATCAATGTGAACGTTGTTGCCCTCCTGCCGGATGGGCGGATTCTGCGCCACCGCTTGCACGCTATCCCGATTTCCGCCGAGGCCCACGCCCGGCAGAATGTTCCAGCGATCGCTCATGAAAATTTTCCCGTGAATAGTTACCGATCCCGAAGCCCCCGCCCGGACGGTAACGTCGCCAGAATGCGTGAGCACCTCAAGATCGACGGGCCCGCTCACCGTCAGCGTTCTGTCAAAGGTGGCTGCCGGCGTGGAAGAAGCAAACACAGCAGTGGTGGCGAAAAGCACGACCAGCGCGGCCGCGAGCAAAAACCGGCTGGACACGAAGCTCGACCGAAGAGATGTCGAACGAAGAGAAGTTGAGCGGGCAATGCGAGTGTTATTCATAGCGTAGTGACTCCACAGGTGTCATATCCGCAGCGCGCTGGGCCGGATACATGCCCGCGGTCACGGTAATCAACGAAAGTGTCAGTATCGAAGCAACAATCGAAATCCACGAAACGATCGGGTGCGGAACAAAATCAGGCAGCGGCAACGCCTCCAAAGCAGCGCACAAGCCCACCCCGAACGACAGACCAAGCGCGCCACTCACGATCGTCAACATCGCCGACTCGGCAAAAAACTGCCGCAAAATATCGCGTTTGGTCGCGCCCATCGCCTTCCGCGTGCCAATTTCGCGCGTGCGCTCGGTCACCGAAACCAGCATGATGTTCATCACGCCGATCCCTCCCAGGCACAGCGTCACAATCGCCACGCATCCGAAAAACAAGGTCACGACGCCGAAAATCTTGTCCAGCATCTTGGCGCCTTCCATGGTGTCCCATATGAAAAGCGCATCTTTATCCTGAGGCTCGAAGTGGTGCACTCGTCCCATCGCGCTTCGCACCTGCAGCACCGCGGCCTCATGCTCTTCCGGATCGCCTACTTCAAAAACAATGTCGTCCAGATACCCGCGCGTAATCCCAGCACCCGGTTTCTCGGGCGGCGGAAAATCGCGCGACACCGCCGAATACGGCGCGAACAAGTAGTCGTTGTCCGGCCCGCTGTAGCTGTTGTTCTGATTTTTTTCCTTCAGCACTCCCACCACCAGGTAGGGAAGACTCTGCACCAGCACGGTGGCGCCAATCGCCGGCTGCCCGGGAAAAAGCTGCCGGTTGGTCTTCGAACCCAGCACCACGACGCGCCGCCCCTCGCGCTCGTCGTCCTCGGTAATCAGCCGGCCTTCAGAAATCTGCAGCGACCGGAAATTCTGATACGACGGCCACATCCCGACTACGCCGCGGTTCGCCAGGTTGTACTGGCTGACCTCCGGAATCGTGCGCCGCAACTCCGGGCTGACGTAGTGCACCAGGTAACAGTCGTCGCGAATCAACTCAGCGTCGTCGACATTGAGGTGAATCTCCCGTCCCGCCGCCCGCCCGCCCGCCTGCGCACTGGTTCGCCCGCCCCACACGATGACCAGGTCCTTGCCCAGCGTCTGCATGTGTTTTTTCTGATCGACGCTGAACCCGCGCCCGAGGCCGACCAGGATGATCACCGACGCGATTCCCCACACGATGCCAAACATCGTAAGAAACGTCCGCATCTTGTGAGCCCGAAATGTGGCGAACGCCTGGCGCAGGATTTCGGTAAGAGTCATGGCAAACCTAAAAGGCTTCCGGCCTCCGGCTCTCGGCTTCCGGTGGTACGGATGAGCACTTCGAACCGGAAGCCGGACGACGAAAGCCGGAAGCCCTCGCTTTACTGCAGTACCACCTGATCGCCTTCCTTCAGCCCGCTGAGCACTTCGGTCTTGGCGCCGTTCGAGATCCCGATGTTGACCGCAATCTTATCTTTGCCGTCCTTGCCCTTCGGGTCGGGCACTTCCACTGAGGCTTTTTTATCCTTGTCGTAAAGGATCGCGCCTTCCGGAATCTGCAGCACATTCTTGTGTTCGTCCAGGATGATTTCCGCGTTGGCGGTCATTTCAGCCTTCAGTTCGCCGCCCGGATTCTGGATCGAAACCCGCACCTCAAACGTAGTGACGTTATCCTTCTCCACACCCATCGGAGAAATCTTCGTCACCTTGCCGTCGAAAGTCTTGTCCTTGAACGATTCCACTTTAATCCGCGCGCGCTGCCCGAGATAAACCTTCCCAATATCGCTCTCATCGACCTTGCCCTTCACATACACTTCGCTGGTGTCGCCCAGCGTCATGACCAGCGTGGCCGACGAACCGAGCACCAGGATTGAACTCACGGCGTCTCCCATTTCCACGTCGCGCGAGAGCACGATGCCGTCAATCGGCGAGATGATGTCGGTATAGCTGAGCTGTTCATCGAGTTGCGTGAGATTGGCCTGGTCCTGCACGACTTGCGCCTGGGCCTGCGCAATTTTCGCCTTCAACACCGTGACCTGTGCTTTCGACACGTTCTGTTTGTTCAGCGCCATCTCATAATTCTTCTCGGCATCATCCAGCGCAGAGGCGGAAACGACTCCATCCTTTGCCATCCCCGTGGCGCGATCGTAGGCGCGTTTCAGCACCGGAACGTCCGGACCCTCGGCGTCCACTTTGGCCCGCTCGAAGTCCGCCTGCGAACTTTTCAGGTTGGCTTGCGCAGCCTCCAGCGCCGCTTGCGACTGCGCCACTTGTGCTTCGATCTCGATTTTGTCGAGCTGCGCCAGCAACTGCCCTTTCTTGACCCGATCGCCGTAGTCGACCAGAAGCTTTTTCACAATTCCGCTGGCCTTCGACTTCACTTCGACCTTGGTGATGGGCGTGACTTTTCCAGTCGCCACCACGCTCTTGGCCAAGTCGCCCTTTTCCACCTTTGCGAGCTTTGAAGGATCAATCTTGGTGCCGCCACGCGTGGCCGCGAACACTCCACCCGCAATCACCAGCACGACCACGGTTACGATCGCACCCCAGATAATGAGCTTCCGGCGCTTTTTCTTATTATTCCCGTTACCGTTCACACCGCCTCCTGTAGTTGCCGCCAAATGGAGATTGGGAGCCATTCCGCCACCCTCACCCTGTTGTACGGAGCCGAACTTACTTTTGTTCCCGGAACTTGTTCATGCAACCGAAAACGAGCCCTCGGAAAAAAGGTTTTGGGAAGGGCGCGGCTTCAGCCGTGCCGCTAAAGCCACCAAAGAGCCGGGCTTTAGCCCCTGAGGGTTGCTGTGTCGCGGCTAACGAAGTTACAACCCATTTAGCGCCTGCCATTTAGACAGACGATCTCTTAAAAGGATAGCGCATCCCCGACTCAAAATTTGTCGCCTCGAACCCTGTACTGCCAACTGTTTCCAAATGTTAGAATTACCCTTCCATGATCGCCTTTGTGCTGCTCCGGGTCTTTCTGATCCTTCTCCTGGTGGCGGCCAATGCCTTCTTCGCGGCAGCCGAATTCTCCCTGGTCAGCGTGCGCGACACCCGCATCCAGCACCTCATCGAATCGGGACGCATCGGCGCGCGCATCGTACAGCGCCTGCACCAGCATCTCGACGAAGTCGTCAACGGCGTTCAACTCGGCATCACCATGGTCAGCCTCACCCTCGGCTGGATCGGCGAGCCAATGGTCGCCCGCCTGGTCGAGGGCATGGAATTCGTTCACCGCGTGCCGCACGCCGCCATCTACGCCCACACCATCGCCATCGTCATCGCCTTCAGCCTGATCACCTACATGCACGTGATCCTCGGCGAACTCGTTCCCAAGACTCTGGCCCTGCAGCGCTCCGAGCAAGTCGCCCTCGCCGTCGCCGCCCCCATGGAGGTTTTCCTTACCGTCACCCGCCCCGTCCTCTTCTTTATGCGCCGCTCCGGCGGCATGGTTCTGCGAATCTTCGGTGCGCCCATGACCCGCCGTGGAGGAGCTATCCACTCCCCCGACGAACTCAAACTCATCGTCACCGCCAGTCGCCAGTTCGGCCAGATTCCCGAGTTCCAGGAAGAAATGATTCACTCGGCCATCGAACTCGACAACATCACCGTCCGCGAAGTCATGGTCGCGAGGCCCGACATTTTTTCCCTACCCTCCGACCTGCAGCTCGACGAATCCCTGGCCCGCGTGGTCGAAGGCCAGCACTCCCGCGTCCCGGTCTACGATCCCCAGCGCGGCCCCGAACACATCGTCGGCGTGCTCTACTACAAAGATCTCATGCGCTGGATGCGCCTCCGCCTCAGCAATCTCGGCCAGTCCACTTCGACTCGAATTTCCCGCATGCAGATCAGCCAGATCATGCACGACGTGCTGGTCGTCCCCGAAACGAAAGTCTTAGCGGAACTCCTCGCCGAATTCAAAGACCGCCGCCGCCATCTCGCAGTCGTGGTCGACGAATTCGGATCCACGGCCGGAGTCATCACCGTAGAAGACATCCTCGAGCAGCTGGTCGGCAACATCGAAGACGAATTCGACGTCTCCCCCAGCGAGCCCGCCCTCGAAGACGAATCGGTCCTGGTGCTCGAAGGCTCAGTCAACATCCGCGACCTGGAAACCGAACACGCCCTGACGCTCCCGCGCGACGCCGGCTTCGAAACCCTCGCCGGATTTATCCTGGCGAGACTGCAGCGCATCCCAAACCTGCGCGACAGTTTCGAATACGAAGGCCGCCGCTACACGGTAGAAGAGCTGGAAGGTCACCGCATCGCAAGAGTAAGAATCGAAAAGACAGCAGGAGTGGAAGGCGAAGCCGAAGCCGCCAAAGGAGCAGGGAACTAATGCGAATCCAAAGTTCCGCCCCGCTCTCCACACCGTGTCATCCTGAGCGAAGCACGAGGGCGAGCAAAGCGAGCCATCGCGCGCAGTCGAAGGACCCCTACCCGGCGACAACGCTTTCAGGCCGCGTAAAGGCGTTCTCCCCGTGCAGCGCGCTGTCCACTACTAAATCACCGAAACTCCCTGACGAGATCGTAGACGAGTCGAGCGGCAAGGGATCCTTCGACTCCGCAAGCGCATTCGCGCTCGCTGCGCTCAGGATGACAACGTAACAAAGAACCGAGAGCCCCCTGAAACCCGTCCTCCAACGCGTCCTCTACACCCTCCCAGTAATCTGGCTGGTAGTAAGCCTCGTCTTCCTGCTAATCCACCTAGTCCCCGGAGACCCCATCGCGCAAATGCTCGGCGAAGGCGCCCCGCCCGCCGACATCGCCGCCACGCGCCACCTCTACGGCCTCGACGCCCCACTCCGCCAGCAATATCTCAATTACTGGAAAGGCGTCCTGCACGGCGACCTGGGACGCTCCATCCGCCTCAACAAAACCGTCACGCTCAGCCTAGCCCAAGCCTATCCCTACACGCTGCGCCTGACGCTGGCGTCTCTGCTCGTCGCGCTCTGCCTCTCGATCCCCGCCGGCGTCCGCTCCGCCCAACGCCGCAATCGCTGGGACGACCGCCTGCTCTCCGTGGTCAGCCTCTTCGGCCTGTCGTTCCCCAACTTCGCCCTCGGCCCCATCCTCATCTTGCTGTTCTCAATCAAACTCGGCTGGCTCCCCGTCTCCGGCGCCGGATCGTTCGCCAACTTAGTGCTGCCCGCCCTAACCATGGGCAGCGCCCTCGCCGCCATCCTCACCCGCATGGTCCGCACCTCCATGCTCGAAGAGCTCAGCCAGGACTACATCCGCACCGCCCGCGCCAAAGGACTGCCCGAGCGCACCGTCGTCTATCGCCACGCCCTTCGCAACGCCCTGATCCCCGTGCTCACGGTCGTAGGCTTGCAATTCGGCGCCCTGCTCGCCGGCGCCATCGTCACCGAAAAAATCTTCTCCTGGCCCGGCATCGGCCGACTCACCGTCGACGCCATCTCCAGTCGCGACTATTTCCTGGTCCAGGGCTGCATCTTGACCATCGGCCTGACCTACGTCGCCATAAACTTCCTCACGGACGTCCTATATTCCGTAGCGAACCCAAGGATTCGGCAATGACGAATGCTGACGACATCGAGCAGAAACAGATTAAGATCTGCAAACGCTACAGATGCGATTACCAGCCAGTGCCGCCAGAATCGAAACTTGGCGTTGCACTTCGGACTTTGGGAAAGTCGCCGGTCAACGGACTACGCCATCGACCCGAGAAGGACACCAACGGTTGGTATCTTTGGTGTGGGACAGAGTTTTCGCAGGGAGCGGACTTCTTCACTCCACTTCATACAATGCATGTTGAGGAATACTGTCCCGAAGTCACGCCATACTTGGGATTGTCTCCGGGATTTCGATTTCTCGTCGCCGGAGATCACATTGACGTTTGGTTCGACGCCGAATTGCTCGACACTTAGGCGGGGCGACATGGAGGGACGCGATCCGCGAATGAGGCCTTCTCATACCAACTCAATCACCACCCGCTGCCCCACCAAAGCCGCTGCCCGCTGCAAACTCGACAGCGTGATATCGCGCTTCGGGTCGAGAATGCGGTCCACCTGCGACCGGCTCGTCTTCAGCAAGACCGCCATGCGCGCCTTGGAAAGCTTTTTCTTTCTCATGGCCTTAGCCAGCTGCCACGCCACAACTTCCTTGACGGCCTGCGCCTGCGCTTCCTCGAAGATGTTTTCCTGCTTCAGGAAGTCGTCAATGCTCGATCCCAGATTCTTTTTGCTCATTGTTGCAGCCCTTTCTGCCGTTTACGCGCCAGCGCTAAGTCGTCCTCAGGAGTGGCTCGCGTTTTCTTGATAAAACCGTGCAAAGCCACGAGTCGGTCTCGATAAACACAGATCAACACGAGCGAGGTACGGTTGCTGGGTAGATCAGTGCGCACTTCCCACAACCCCTTTCCCATCGGCCGGCAAAGCGGCATACCAATCGGCCAGCGCCACTGTGCCCGCAGCAAATCAGTCCCAATGGCGCGGCGCTCTGCCTCACCCATTTCCTTCAGCCACTCACGTACCGGCTCACCACCTGCGTCATTGCGGAAGAAGACGAGGTCAACCTTCCGCGGCGCTTTCTTGTGATGCATCGTTCAAGGTCTCGATCGCGTGTACCATAAAAAGTACATTTTGCAGCGTCAACCTGTCATCGCGTTATTCGCGCTTCGGACCGTACTTCTATGTTTAATCCTCCGACCGTAGTTCGGTAGGGGTGCTAATCAGCAGTGCAAAAGGCGGGGCATCGCCGCCCCGCCTCGTCTCAACTGCACTACGCAGCCTGCATCATTTTCTTCATCCGTTCTTCCATGTCCTTCGGGGATACATCTTCCACATGCGTGGCAATCCCCCACAGATGTCCAAACGGATCCTGAATGAAGCCATTGCGGTCCCCGTAGAACTGATCCTGCACCGGCTTCAGCACTTTCGCGCCCTCGGCCGTCGCGTGCTTAAACACGCTATCAACGTCGGGCAGATAAACATACAGGCTCACCGGACTTCCGCCGAGGCTGGCAGCGCTGGTGTGCCCCTGACCCATGCTGGGATTCTCGTCGGCCAGCATGATGCGTGAATTGCCGATCTGCAACTCGGCGTGACCAACTTTCCCGTCTGGGCCATTCATGCGGGCCACTTCAGTTGCGCCAAATACTTTCTTGTAGTAGTCAATGGCTTTTGCAGCGCCTTTGATGACCAGGTACGGGGTGACAGTGCTGTAATCCTTGGGAATATACGAGACTTTATTCATGATTTTTCTCCTCAGAAATATAGGCTGGAGGTGGAGGTTTACGACACGCGCGCGAAGCGGGCGTGGTGTCTCGGATGTTTCTATAATGAGAACATAATCGACGCCTCAGCTCAAGGGCGCCGCTGAAGATTTATTATTCCAACCACATCGCCGATCATGTCGACCGCCGCAATCTCGTCGCAAGGTAAGCTCGCAGGTTGGGCAGTCGGCAATGCCCGCCACAATCCGCTGGCTGCAGTCGGCGTGGTCCTGGTCGTGATCTTCCTGATCTTCGCGCTCTTCGCGCCCTGGATCGCCCCGCAAGACCCAGCTTCGATCAACCTGCCCGCGCGTCTCGACTCGCCCTCATCCACGCACTGGTTCGGCACTGACGAACTCGGCCGCGACATTTTTTCCCGCGTCATCTACGGCGCCCGCATCTCCATGTTGGTCGGCAGTTCGGTCGTTGGGATGTCGCTCGCCCTCGGCCTCATCATCGGCTCCATCGCCGGATACTACGGCGGCGCCATCGACCGCTTCGTCAACGTCGTGCTGATGAACGCATTCCTTTCCTTCCCCGGAATTCTGCTGGCCATCGCCTTCATCGCCTTTCGCGGCCCCGGCATCTTCAACCTCGTGCTCGCGCTCTCGCTCGGAGGATGGGTCGGTTACGCGCGCCTGGTTCGCGGCCAAGTTCTCGCCGCCCGCGAACGCGAATTCGTCGAAGCCGCCCGTGCTCTCGGAGCCTCCGATTTGCGAATTATCGTCCGCCACATTCTGCCCAACATTATTCAGCCGGTAGTCGTGCAAGCCGCCATCGGCATGGCCGGAGCCATCCTTGCCGAAGCCACCATGAGTTTTCTCGGACTCGGCGTCCCCCCACCCACCGCAAGCTGGGGAGCGATGCTCAATGACGGCCGCGCCCACCTGTTCGACGCCCCGCATCTCGTCCTGTTTCCCGCGCTCGCCGTAATGCTCGCGGTGCTGAGCTTCAACTTCATCGGCGACGCCCTCCGCGATTATCTCGACCCCCGTTCCCGCATCGAAGCCGGCCTTTAGAGATGGCCCTCTAGAAAAAAGAAAGCCTGTCATCCCGACCGAGTCCAGTTGATCCGCGAAGCGGGCAACTGGCGAGTGGAGGGACCTGCTTTTCTGGTGCCTGGGGGTGCCCCGCCCGTAAGCCTCTGCAACCGCGCCACATACAATTCTTGACAATAATCGCAAATTGCAATATAACTATTGCTGTCTGGAATATGCCTCGGGGGAGGGCCGGTGAAACTGGGCGAGAAAATTCGGTACTTGCGCGAGGTCGAAGGCTCACTCCGCGGTCTCGGACGCCCCATGACGCAGCTTGAACTGGTCCGTGCCATCCGCGAAGAGTTGGGAAAAGGCCGCGGAAGCGCCCGATCCACGGGGAAAGCCGCTTCCATCAGCCAGTCTTATCTCTCGCAGATCGAAAACGGCGTGCGCCCGCACATGACGCAGTCTTCGCGCGCCCTGCTGGCGAAGTTTTTCAAGGTGCATCCCGGCTTCCTGGTGGATGACCCCGACGGCTACCACGCCGAGCTGACTTCTGACCTGCGCACCACCGAAGGCCAGCTCGACGTCTGGCTGCTGCAAGGTTCTGAGAAGTTCGCGAACGACCCGGAAGTCAGCAACGTGCTGATCAAGGCCGCCCGCGAAAAAGACACGCGCCGCTGCTTCCTGTTGTTGGGAGCAATTCTCGATACGCCGGGACTGGCCGACCGACTGCTCGAAGCGCTGCGCCCCGAACTCGCGGCCAGTAACGGCAACGGTTCTCGCGCCGGCGTGGGTCGGACATCACCCGGGACATCACGGGCGGTGACGACTGAGGAAGGGAGGCGAATCCGATGACTGCAACGATGACGGCAGCCAAATTGGACTGGTCCGATTTTTATTTGATCTGTTTCGCGGTCGGCTTCTGCTTCAGTTTTTTTTCGTTCATCTTTGGCGGATCGCGTTTCGGGCGCCTCCACCTGCCGCACTTTCACGGACACGTCGGGCACTTGCCGACAGTGCATGCTCCCGTCGGGCACGCTCCGGTCGCGAGCGGTCACGCGCCAGCGGCACATGGGCCAACGGCGCATGCGCCGAACGCGAATCCGGCGGCACGCAGTGGCGGCATCTCGCCGTTTAACTTCGTCACGTTCACGGCCTTTCTCGCGTGGTTCGGCGGTACAGGATATTTGCTCACGCGCTTTTCGACCGTGTGGGTCGGCATGGGCCTACTGTTCTCCGTGCTCAGCGGCGTGGCCGGCGGCGGAATCATTTTCCTGTTCCTCAGCCGGGTGCTGATGTCGGACGAGGAAAACATGGATCCCGCCGACTACGAAATGGTCGGAGTTCTCGGCCGGGTGTGCAGTCCTATCCGCGAAGGTGGAACCGGCGAGATCGTTTATTCGCAGGTGGGAACCCGACGCGTCTGTGGGGCGCGCAGCGATGACGGTACCGCCATCACCAAAGGCGCCGAAGTCGTGGTCACGCGTCACGAAAAGGGAATTGCCTACGTGCGCCTGTGGAGCGAAATGTCAGGCGAAGACGAAACGCCCGCAGGCAGTGCGATGCAAAGTTGATTCACCGGAATTTCGTGTTCGAGGAGAATTATGAATCGGAATTTCTACAAACCGCTGGTCTGGCTGATGTGGCTGGCGCTGCCCATCACTTCGCTCAAATACTGGCGAGCCTGGGACCAACTGCCCATGCGGATGGCGGTTCACTTCGACGCCAACTGGCAGCCCAACGGCTACACCTCGCGCGAAGGCGCGCTCATGCTGGGCCTCGGCATCATGGCAGTGATGCTCCTCGTTTTCACGATCGGAGCATTGGCCGCGAACGCCCTGAAGCCGGCTGCAGCCTGGCCGTTGCTCATTGCTTTTTATTTGGCGCTCGGTTTCTTGTGGTTCGGAAACAACTCGATTGTCGAGTGGAACCTCTTTAGGCAGCGACCGGCGCCGCCCGCCGGTGAACATCGTGGTTCCCATGAATCAATGAGCGATTTTAACGATACGCAAACTGGATTGAGCTGAGGAGGCGTTATGGGATTGGGATTGTCGTCAGTGGTCACAATCTGGATTTTTGTCGGGCTGGCAGTGATGGTCATCCTGTTCCTCATGAGCGGAATGGCCAGGCTTTATCGCAAAGCGGGGCCGCACGAAGCACTCATCGTGTACGGCCTGGGCGGAACACGCGTCGTGCAAGGACACAGCACGCTCGTGTTCCCCATGGTGCAGATCTGTAAAGATCTTTCGCTCGAACTGATGTCGTTCGACGTAGCGCCGCAACAGGATCTCTACACCAAGCAAGGTGTCGCAGTAACAGTCGAAGCCGTCGCGCAGATCAAAGTGAAGTCCGACCGCGAATCTGTACTCACCGCGGCCGAACAGTTCCTCACTAAGTCCGATCAGGAGCGCGAAGGCCTGATTCGCCTGGTCATGGAAGGTCACCTGCGCGGCATCATCGGCCAACTCACGGTAGAAGAAATCGTCAAGCAGCCGGAGATGGTTTCCGACCGCATGCGGGGCACCTGCGCCGAAGACATGAACAAGATGGGCCTCGAAGTAATCTCGTTCACCATCAAAGAAGTGCGCGACAAGAACGAATACATCACCAACATGGGCAAGCCCGACGTGGCCCGCATCAAGCGCGACGCCGACGTGGCCACAGCCGAAGCTGATCGCGACACGGCGATCAAGCGCGCCGCCCTGACTCGAGAATCGGCCGTAGCAAAAGCCCAAGCCGATCAGGAACGCGTGCTCGCCGAAACCTTGTCTCTGGCCAAGCAGGCCGAATCGCAACGCGACCTCGAAATCAAAAAGGCGCAATACCTGGAAGTCACCAAGCGCCAGCAGGCGCAGGCCGACAAGGCCTACGACATCCAGACCAACATCATGCAGCAGCAGGTGATCGCTGAGCAGGTGAAGGTGCAGCAAATCGAGAAAGAGCAACAGGTCAAGGTGCAGGAAGCGGAAATCGCCCGTCGCCAAAAGAGTTGATTGCCACTGTCCTGAAGCCGGCCGAAATCGAGCGTCAGAGAATCGAAACTCTCGCCGCGGCCGAGAAGCAGCGTCTGATTGCGGAAGCCGAAGGCCAGGCGTCATCGATCCGCGCCCAAGGCGAAGCCGAAGCCGAAATCATTTTCAAAAAAGGCGAGGCCGAAGCCAAAGCGATGAACGTGAAAGCCGAAGCCTTCCAGGAATACAACCAGGCGGCGGTGATCGATCGACTTGTTTGCCAGCATGCCGGAAATCGTAAAGGCATTGGCCGCACCACTGGCCAACGTCGACAAGATCACCATCGTCTCCACCGGAAACGGCGACAGCGCCGGCATGAGCAAAGTCACCGGCGACATCACCAAAATGGCGGCGCAAGTGCCCGCGCTGTTCGAAACGCTGTCAGGCATGCCGCTGGCAGAGCTGATGAGCAAGATCCGCCTGATCGGCGACAAAGCCCCAAAACCGGGCGATGCGCCGAAGGCGTAGCCGAGGGGTCCGAGGATGCTTGTATAGAGCATGCTCGTGTGGGGACGGACGGCTCGCCCGTCCCGCCAAGCGCAGCGAGGCGTTTTGCAGGAGCAAGGTTATGACCAACAAATCGAAGCACACGGGAGTCGGACTCGCACTAGGGGCGGCGCTAGGCGCGGCATTCGGAGCAATGACCGGCCACGTCGGCGCCTGGCTGGCAATCGGCGTCGCGATCGGGATACTGCTCGGCACCTCATTCCGCCGCAAGCCAACAGAATGTCAGGAATGCGCACAGATCCACCAAGCGCACGAAATGAGAGATCCAAGCACCAAGCTAGCAGCTAGAGGCTAGTAGCTAGAAGCTGAAAAAAGGAGTCCACCATGGCACTACTAGAGCGCGTTTCCACACTGGTCCGGGCCAATCTCAACGACCTGATCGACAAGGCCGAAGAGCCGGAAAAAATGATCAAGCAGGTCATCCTCGACATGCAGAACCAGCTTCTGCAGGTCAAGACGCAGGTCGCGATCGCCATTGCCGACCAACACCTGCTCGAAAAAAAGCAGAAAGAAAACCAAGACAAAGTAGCCGAGTGGATGCGCAAAGCCGAACTCGCCGTCGACAAAAAAGAAGACGACCTGGCCCGCGCCTCGCTGCAGCGCGTAGAAAGTTTTCGCGAACTCAGCCAAAACTTCTCGCAGCAGGTCGCCGACCAGAAAGCGCAAGTCGAAAACCTCAAAGGCGCCTTGCGCCAGCTGGAGCAAAAGCTGACCGAAGCTCAGGCCAAAGCGGACGTGCTCATCGCGCAGCATCGCCGCGCCCGAGCTGTAGGCAAAGCCAGCGACGCCCGCATGGCCTCTGGCGACGGCTCGAAAGCCGCGGCCTTCGACCGCATGAAGCGCAAGGTCGCGCACTCCGAGGCCGTCAGCCAGGCGAAGTCAGAAATCGCCGGCGACAACATTGACGATCGTCTGGCCGCTCTCGAAAAAGAAGACCGCATCGAGCAATTGCTGGTCGAACTGAAAACCAAGCGCGGCGCATAGCGGCAGGTCAAAGGCGCGCGAGGCGCGGGCACATCGTCTGGCAGAGATCTACCCGCGTCCGCTGCCGCAGGGATTCAGCTCGCCATGTTCAAGGAAGGTTCTGCGCGCCTTCTCCGCCACCGCTCACGCAGTCGAGAAACATCAGGAGGGCAACATGCTTCGCCGTAGTCTGTTCACCGCCACCGGTTCGTTAGCCTTAGCCGTCGGCATTGGCCTGCGGCTCTGGCTCGATACCAGCTTCGTCCATTTCGCCAGCGGCTTTCTCCTAGGAGTGTCGATCGCGCTACTGATCCTAGGACTAGCCCGGCCCTCGCGCCGCATTTTGCGGTAAGGCGAGCGGCAGACTAAATGTAAGCGCCACGGGTATGAAGAACACCGTGGGCCGACGCACCGGCCCGACCCGTGATCGCGACCCAAACCACGACGGCTGTTCAACTTACAGGCCCCACGGCAACCTTTCCCCGCGCCTCGGGTTCTTGCCTTCATGACCAGGGCTCGGCGGCACACTAGCATCCTTTCCAAAGGCTGCCGGCATCTTCTCAATTGCCGCTTCCGAGTCCTGCCAAATATGACCCCGCACAGGAGCGACCTCCCATGAAGAAAATTACTACAGTGCTGTTGATCGCCATGACCCTGATCTTTTCCGGCTGTGGAGCGAATTCGAACGCTACCGGCAATATCAACGGCATCTGGAAAGCCACCCTTTCGAACGCGACGGCCAGCACCTTCGCCTTTCAAACCACATTGACCGTAAACGCCGACGGCTCTCTAGGCACAACCAGCTTCAGCCTGACGGTGAACAATACGCCCTGCTCCTTCCCAGCTACGACGGAGAGTGGCTCGTTCACGATCAGGGGAAATTTCAACGGCCAGGTCTCGGGAACCTTCCACTACGTCATCACGTCCACCGGTTCGGAATCCAGTGTCTTAACCTTGAACGGCACCGTCACCGGCGGTCAGATCACCGGCAACTGGTCAGTCACGGGCGGGACTGAATCCTGCACCGGCAACGGAACCTTCACCATGAACCCCGTCCTGGCGCCGGCCATGCGCTGAGCCCCAGCCAGTCCGATAGTCAGAATTCCTTCTGGCTTGCCGACCGTCGTCCGCAATGGGGGAAAAGTCGGCTCTCATTGCGAGTGTTTTTGAGGCCGGCTATCGGGTGGAACGATACCATTCATCCGCAGGTATTCCACAAGCTGACCGTAATGATCAAAGCTATGAGCGACCGCATCCACTCCGAACGAAAGACGCGTCTTCTGCCACTGACTCGGACTTGCGCTGGGCTGCACCACATTCTTTTCGTCGATCGTAGCGACCGCCTTGTGCAGAGCCGCGAAGGAATCTTTCATGTATTCCGTGATTTCTGCTTTCGTCCTCACGGAATCGGGCCCGGTTTCGTTCGCCATGTCGGCGGTTCGCTTTTGCCCTAGAATGAGCGCCGCCATCCCATAGTTATTTGCAGCCAGGTGCTTTACCTGCTGTGCGAACGTACGTGCACCCGTAAATTCACCACATCTTTGATCAGGAGCGAACCCGTACTTATCCTCAGGCATGGCATCAGCAGCCGGCACCACATGCTGTTCTGTAACCGTGATCCAGGAGTCCAGGGCTTCCGCGATGGAACGCTGCTGAAGCGGTTCCCCAGCCTGCGATTGCGCGGCATTCGAACACGCCAGCAAAACTATCAAGGCGATTATGCAATTCGTCTTTTTCATGGTTTATTGTCCTTTTCACGGCTTGTTTCTAGGCCGGCTACACGCATCTTGCGGGTTAAAGCCGACTTTAAGGCAAGAAGTATTTTTCGTAAATATTTGCTAATTCGGGTGACAATCGAAATTCACCGATCCTAGAATGTATGGATGCCGCTACTAACAATTTCCGAAGTGGCGCGACAGGTGGGACTTCAGCCCTCCGCTATCCGCTATTACGAACAGATTGGAATCCTTCCGCCTGCCCAGCGAATCAGTGGACAGAGACGTTACGACACCACCGTGCTTTACCGGCTCGCCGTCATTCAACGGGCGCAGTTAACCGGCTTCACGCTGGATGAAGTTCAACAGTTATTCTTCGGTTTCGGCAATGTCACTCGGGCTTCACAACGCTGGCAAAGGCTCTCAAGGAGAAAGCTCGCGGAACTCGACGGCCTAATGGATGGCATAAAAACCATGCGTGGGTTGCTGAAAAAGATGATGCGGAACTGCCATTGCGACACCCTGGAGCAATGTGGGAAGGGGATATTTCGCGGCGGTTGCGGGGATGCTGTGGTGAAGTCCCTAGCTGCGAATCGTCATCATTTTCGATAAATCGCGCATATGCCAGCTGATTCCGCTTGGCTGTAGATTCTGTACACTCGACATGCAGGTTTGTCGTTGCTTTCGCGATTGCTCCCGGTTGACCGGCAACCGGAAACCACAACGCTGCTTGAGGCATCGTTTCTGGGGAATGCCCGTGGGCACCCCTCTAGGGGTGTCGGCAGTCCCAATACATCGCAGCTCCTTACATCCATTGACGGGCATGCCCGCATCTCTCTATTCTCATAGGGACCCTAATTTCGAGGACGGTACATGAAGAAGCTTGCATTCCTGGCGCTGCTCGCTCTGAGCCTGGCGGTTTACGGTTGCGGCAGCAGAACGCTCGCCACCAGCAACATCAATACGGCAAGCACATCGTCCTGGGAAGCCAGTCTCCTCGGAGGCACGGGCCCGGCCAGCCAGCTGTATTTTCTGACCACCTTCAACGTGCAAACCTACAACGACATCAGCGTGCCGCTCGATATTCCAAGCGACGGCTTCAGCTTCCTCAATGCGAGCGAGTGCTTTGCTACCGGCCGCGACGTTCTAACGGTGGTTGGCACGGCTGCTTTTGAGACGATTCAGGGCACCGACCAGGTCACCGGCCAGCTGAGCATGACTGTGACATCTCTAACGCCACCAGGTAACATCCTCACCCTGACCACCCCTCCAGGCGGCCTTACCGGCATTTCCAATGGCTCCATCGGCACGACTGGAACCTTGACCAATGGCGTCGCCGTCGGGAACTGGAAGTTAGCCGCAGGCGCCACCACCCCAGATTGCACGGGCACCGGTACTTTCCTGATGTGTCAGTCCGCCGCTACCTGCAAAGCTCCCTAGGGAGAACCCGATCGCCGGCCGGAGCGCCCTCGACCGTGAATCCTAGCCATCTCATTTCCAATTCCGCTTCCTTCCGGTCGCTCTTCCTTCGTCCAACCCCGCTGCTATACAGTGAGAGCCATGAAGCGCTCTCTACAACAGATCGCCGACGCGGTCGGTGCCCGGCTGATTGGTGGCGGCGGCATTGAAGTGAGCGACATCGAAGTGAGCAAAATTGAAGTGAGCAGCGTTTCCAGCCTGGAATCAGCAACGCCAGAGGATCTCGTTTTCGTCGACGACGACAAACATCTCGCCGCCGCTCTGCAGTCCCGCGCCGGCGCAATCATTGCCGGAGAATTCGCAGCCGCCTCCGCGCCTCCGGTCTCTTATGACCGCCCGCTCCTCATCAGCGGCCATCCCAAACTCGCCTTCGCCCGCGCCGCACGCTTCCTCCACGAATCGAGTCTGATGAATGAAGATGACGCCCCCACCGGAGCCGACTCCGCAAAGCCGGGCAGCCCCGGGCAGGGAAGTGTGCACTCAGCAGCGGTGATTCACCCGTCATGCGTGCTCGGCCCGGGTGTCGTCGTTGACGCCCGCACGGTCGTCAGTCAGCAGACTCAGATCGGTGAGAACACACGCATCGCCGCCGGTTGTGTATTGGGCGCCGGGGTAAAACTCGGCCGCCACTGCGAGATCTACCCCAACGTCACCATCTATCCGGGCACAACGCTCGGCGACCGCGTAATCGTGCACGCGGGCGCGGTGTTGGGCAGCGATGGCTTCGGCTACGTCCGTGACCGCCAGACGGGCCACTACGAAAAATTTCCCCAGGTGGGAAGCCTCGTCATTGAAGACGATGTCGAGATCGGAGCCAACGCGACCATCGATCGCGGCGCGCTCGACGAAACCCGCATCGGCCGCGGAACAAAGATCGATAACCTGGTCCACATCGGCCACAACTGCCAGCTCGGCGAAGACGTTGTAATCGCCGCCCAGACCGGCCTTTCCGGCAGCATCGTCATCGAAAAGAATGTCGTGCTCGGCGGCCAGGTCGGCATCGGCGAGCACGCCCGCATCGAAGAAGGAGTCATGCTCGGCGGCCAGGGCGGCGTTCTCCCCAACAAAGTCCTGCGCGGCAAAGGCGTAGCCTTCTGGGGAACTCCAGCGCAACCAGTGCGGAAATATCTGAAGCAACTGGCAACGCTGGCGCGCCTCGCGAAAAAAGATTGAAGAGATTATGCGAAGCCGAGTGCCTTGAAGGGATGAGAGGGAGAGATCAGAGCCGAGGGATGAGAGACCGCGGACGGGATGGAACGGATGGGAACGGCACGGACGGGAAGGGCACGGCTTAAGCCGTGCCACTCAGAGCTAAGAACGAGGCGGGCTTTAGCCCCTGCGGGCGAGTCCGGCAATCGAATCCTATGTGCGCATCACTCATAGTCATCGGCGGGCACTCCCGCAGCGTAGGCAAGACCAGCGTAGTCGCCGGCCTGATCTCCGCGCTGCCTGAGTTCGACTGGACTGCCGTCAAGGTCACGCAATATGGCCACGGCGTCTGCTCGGCGAACGGCGAGCCCTGCGACTGCACGACCGCCGACCACTCCTGGGCAATCTCCGAAGAGCGCAACCGTTCCGAGTCCGACACCTCAAGGTTTCTAATTGCCGGCGCGAAGCGCGTCCTATGGGTGCGCACCGAGCAAGGCCGCCTAGCCGAAGCGATGCCGGCATTGCGCGCAAAGATAGAAGCCACCAACAACGTAATCATCGAGTCGAACAGCATCCTGAAATTTCTGCGCCCGGACCTGTACCTCACCGTACTCGATCCCGCGACCAAAGATTTCAAAAATTCCGCCCGCGAATTCCTGGACCGCGCCGACGCCGTAATCCTCCACGAGGCTCCTGAAAGCCCGGCCTGGCAAGCCGTCTCCCTCAAACCCGTAGCCAACCGCCCGGTGTTCCGAATCATCCCGCCGAAATACATCACCAGGGAAATTGTAGACTTCGTTCGCACAAGCCTGGCAGCACGACTCTCCTCGAACAGAAACGAAGAGCCAGAAGCTAGCAGCTAGAAGCTAGGAGCTAACAGCTGACAGCAGAGAGCCGCCCGCAGCTTTTGTTATCCTTACCCGTGCGGCAAATTCACTACAGCGCCTGGTTGCTAGTCGCGGCATCGGCCCTGCTGCAGGCCCTAATTTTCCCGCTGCCAGGAATTTATGTCCTGTCGTGGATCGCGCTCGCTCCCCTGATCATCGCGTTGCTGCGCGCGCGCCCGGCGGGCGAACTCGAGATCGCCGGCGCGGTCCGCCTGCGCCCAGCCTCGCCACTCCAAGGCTTTCTGCTAGGCTACGTGTGCGGAATCCTCTGGTACGCCGCCACCTGCTACTGGATCTACGACACCATGCGCCACTTCGGCGGTCTCAGCACGCCCGAGGCGCTGCTGGCTCTCTTTCTCTTCTGCTGTTATCTCGGCCTCTATCACGGCTTGTTCGGCTTGCTGGTCAGCCTGCTGGCTGGCTCGGCCACCGACCTCCGCCGTCCGCTCGCGCTGGCTCCGTTTCTATGGGTCGCGGTGGAACTGGCCCGCACCCGCATCACAGGATTCCCCTGGAACCTGCTCGGCATCGCGCAAGTCGACAATGGCCCGCTGAGCCGCATCGCGGCCACAACCGGCGTCTACGGCATTTCTTTTGAAATTGCCCTGGTGAACGTCGCGCTGGCTGCGGCCTTCCTGGTCCCGCGCGAAAAACGCACCGCCATGCTGGCCGCAGCCTTGGCCGCCGCTGCCGTCCTGCAAGCCGGAAGATTAATCGAAGCTCCTCCGGCCCGAGCGGATCGCGCGGCGCTGCTAGTGCAGCAAAATATCCCGGTGTCCGCCGATTGGACACCAGCCTATTTTCAAAAAACTCTGAATGATCTGACCGAACTCAGCGTGAACTCGGCGAGCGGCCCCAGCGCAAAAACGGGTATATGGCCGAAGATCAATCCGCTCATCTGGCCGGAATCGCCCGCGCCCTTCTTCACCAATGACGCGCACTTCCGCGACACGATCAGCGGTATGGCTCGCAGCACCAAGGCATGGGTCGTCGCCGGCGCGATCGGAACCGACGCTTCGCGCCCCAACTCAGACTCTCCACTCTTCAATTCCGCATCCTTGATCAGCCCCGACGGCACGTGGGTCTCGCGCTACGACAAAGCGCACCTCGTTCCCTTCGGCGAGTATCTTCCTTTTCCCAGCCTGTTTTCATTTGCCGGTGGCCTAACCAAGGAAGTCGGTCAGTTTCAGCATGGCGTCTCGCACCAGCCTCTCGACGCAGGCGACGAAAAGCTCGGCGTCTTCATCTGCTACGAATCCATCTTCCCCGACGAAGTGCGCCAGTTCGCCAACAACGGCGCCCAGGTCTTCGTGAACATTTCAAACGACGGATGGTACGGCGACAGCGGCGCCTATGCGCAACATCTGAACCAGACCCGCATGCGCGCTATCGAAAACAATCGCTGGCTGCTCAGCGACACCGACACCGGAGTCACCGCATCGATCGACCCCTGGGGACGCGTGGTCGCGCAACTCCCCCGCAAAGACCGCCTGGTCCTGGTTGCGCCCTACGCGCTAATTTCCGACACCACGTTCTACGCCCGTCACGGCGACTGGTTCGCATACGCGTGTGCGATAATTTCTGTAGGAGCGCTGCTGTCGCGCTTCATCTTCCGGACGAAACCGGAAAAACCGCAAAAAGGTTGATGCCTCCTCATGAATCAAGAGCTCGTCCTCGAATACGAAAAACTCAGCAAAAAGGTCCACGAACTTCGGGAGTATCTTTGACGCGGAGAAAGTCCGTCCGCAGCTAGCCGAAATTGAAAAGCAGTCTTCCGACCCGAACCTGTGGTCGAATCCGCAGCGCTCGCAGCAGGTGATGCGCGAGAAAAAGCGGCTTGAGCACATTCTCGCCAACGACGCCGACTTGGCGCGCCGCAGCGACGACATCGCCGCCTATTTCGACCTCGCCAAAGAAGGCGAGAACGTCGACGCCGACCTGCAGCGCGAAATCGCCGCCCTGCGCGATCGACTCGACAAACTCGAAACCGAAACCCTGCTCTCGGGCGAGAACGACGCGCGCAACGCCATCGTCACCATCCATCCGGGAGCCGGCGGCACCGAGTCGCAGGACTGGGCCGACATGCTCCTGCGCATGTACCTGCGCTGGGCCGAGCGCCAAGGATTCGAGACGGTCCTCTACGACTACCAGCCCGGTGAAGAAGCCGGCCTGAAGTCCGCAACGTTCGCAGTGAACGGCGAGTACGCCTTCGGACTTCTACAAGGCGAAATCGGCGTCCACCGCCTCGTCCGCATCTCGCCTTTCGATCAGGCCAAGCGCCGCCACACTTCGTTCGCCAGCGTGTACGTGTCGCCGGAAATCGACGACAGCATCGAAATCGTAATCAAGCCCGAAGACATCCGCATCGATACCTACCGCTCCAGCGGCAAGGGCGGACAGCACGTCAACACCACCGACTCCGCCGTTCGCATTACGCACATCGCCACCAACCTCGTCGCCAATTGCCAGAACGAACGTTCGCAGCACAAAAATAAAGAGCGCGCCATGAGCATGCTGCGCTCGAAACTGTACGAACATGAAATGGAAAAAAAGCGCGCCGCCACCAAAAAAATCGAAGACTCGAAACTCGACATCGAATTCGGCTCGCAAATCCGTTCCTACGTCCTGCAGCCCTATCGCATGATCAAAGATCACCGCACCAGAACCGAAGTCGGCGACGTCGATCGCGTCATCGACGGCGATCTGCAGCCCTTCATCCGCGCCTACCTCCTCGCCCGCCGCGGAGAGAAGCAGTAATGACACGCGCGAAGAAAGGCTTCACGCAAAAAACGCCGGCGAAGCAGAAGAAGATTAAGCTCGGCCCGCGCTTCCTGCGGGCGTTCGAGTTCGCAGCGGAAAAGCACAAGAACCAAACCCGCAAAGCTTCTACGATTCCCTACATCGCCCACCTGATAGGTGTCGCCTCGCTGGTGCTCGAAGCCGGAGGCGACGAAGACCTCGCCATCGCCGCCCTGCTCCACGACGTAGTCGAAGACTGCGGCGGCGCTCCCATGCTCAAAGAAGTTCGCCGAAAGTTTGGCCCCCGCGTCGCCAAGATCGTCGACGGCTGCACCGACGCAGATACCATCCCCAAGCCGCCGTGGCGCGAGCGCAAAGAAAAATACATCAATCACCTGAAAAAAGCCGACGCTGACACGCGCCTCGTCTCCGCCGCCGACAAGCTCAACAACGTCCGCTCCATCCTGAGCGATTACCGCGCGATCGGCGAATCTGTCTGGTCACGGTTCAACGGTGGACGCGAAGGCACTCTTTGGTACTATCGGACTTTGCGGGATCAATTTCTCCGCCACAAACCCAATCGCATCACCCGCGAATTGCAACTGGCAGTGGGCGAACTGGAAGCGCTGGCCGAGGGCAAGTCGACCTCCCGCGACCGCGCACCGCAACCAGCAGTCGAGGCCTGAAGCATGGCTCGCACCATCGATCAAATCCGCGCTTCGAAGCTGCCCTCCAACATGATGCAGTTCGCCGCCCGCGGAGCGCTCCAGGTGCCCGCCGCCGAGAACATCGAAATCCTCGTCTATCTCGCCCGCCACAATACGGTCTTTGGTCCCGTGGCTCGCATGACCCTGGCCGGATGGGACGAGAAATCCTCTCTGCTCGCGGCCGCCGATCCTCAAACCCCCACTGAGGTGCTGGAATATTTTATTTCTCCCGATAATTTGCGCCCGCCGCTGCTGCCCGCGCTCGTTGAAAATCCTTCCGTTCCGGAGCATCAGCTGGTCAAGTTCGCCATCGGTGCTTCCCACGAATCGATTGTGGTCATGCTGAAGAGTAAGCGCGTGCGCTCGCTGCGCAGTGTGCTCAACAATCTCAAATCAAATCCATTTCTCAAAAAGGAAGAATCCGAAGAAGTGAAGAAGTTGTTAGCGGACCTCAAGGCTCCGGCTCCGGCGCAGGCGCCCGCCGCGGTGACTACCGCGCCGAAGGATGCCCCGAAGGACGCGGCGAAGGACATCGCCGCGGCCGTTGAGCCCGTAAAGACTTTGGCTTCAACCCCAACTTCAGAATCCGCTTCCGCCAAGGCCGACGAATGGGGCGACGACGAAGCCATCGACGCCTACCTCAAAGAACACGCCCAGGATATCGCCGAGGAGGGCGAGAAACCGTTTAAGGCCATCGGAGGAATTCTGGAACTGCTGGGCGAAGACTATTATCCGGTAACGGACGAAGCGGAAGCGCCCGCGCCCGCCCCGGCTGAGCCGGCCGCACCCAAGCCTGTCGCCAAGCCCAAGCTGCCGGTCCCCGCCCTGCGCGAGAACGCGTTGCAAAAGATCAGCCACCTCGACGTGAAAGGCCGCATCCAGCTGGCCTTGAAGGGCAACAAAGAGGAGCGCTCGCTTCTGATTCGCGACGGCACCAAGGTCGTTGCACTCGCCGTCCTCGAAGCTCCCAAACTTTCTGACGGCGAAGTAGAAAAATTCGCCAGCCAGAAAAACGTGCTCGAATCGGTCCTGCGCCAGATCCCGCTGAAGCGTCGCTTCATGAAGAACTACAAAGTCGTGCGCAACTTGGTGGCGAACCCCCGCACCCCGCTCGATCTCGGCCTGGGCCTGATGAAACACCTGCTGTCGGCCGACCTGAAGAATATCTCGGCCAACAAGGACGTTTCCGAAACCGTCCGTAAACTGGCGCTGAAAATGTACAAGCAGAAAGAAGAGCAAGCCAACAGGAAGTAAAACCAGTCGGCCTTCGCTCACATGACATCATCCGACCCGATCACCGATTTGTTAAGGCGCGCTAAGACCATCGCGGTCGTTGGCCTCTCCTGCAATCCCATGCGCGCGAGCCACGGCGTTTCCGCCTATATGCAAAGCCACGGATATCGCATCATCCCGGTCAACCCGCAGATCGAAGAATGCCTCGGCGAGAAGTGTTACGCCTCAATTCTCGACGTGCCCGAGAAAATCGACCTCGTCAACATTTTTCGCCGCCCGGAGTTCGTCGAAGAAATTGTCGACCAGGCCATCCAACTCAAAATCCCAGCCATCTGGATGCAGGAAGAAGTGATCCACGAGAGAGCCGCAGAAAAGGCGCGCCAGGCCGGAATCTTCGTGGTGATGGACCGCTGCATCCTCAAAGACCATCGCGCGCGACTAAGGTAAGCAGCGGAGCTCGGAACAAGACGATTCCGAAACAAACGCGGCTCAACCTGCGTACAATGCACAGAACGAGATAGACTTCGTTCACGCGAGGGAATCACTTGGATCACGACGCCGCTTTAACGCCCATCGAACCACTCCCACCGGCGCTGGTCCCACCCGCGCAGCCCTCAACTCTACGCTGGATATTCATCGGCAAAGACGGCCTGCGCGCCGGCTGGAGCCTGCTCATCTTCCTTGCTCTCATCGCGGCCTTCGCCTTCACTGGCAACCGAATCGGCCACAAGCTCCAGCCCCATCCCCCCGACATGGCAAAGTTAAGCGCGAACATGCCGGCCAGGTTCTTGCTCCCCAGTGAAGCCATCCCTTTTCTCATCGTCTTCTTCGTCACCTGGATCATGTCGAAGATCGAGCGCCGCCCCAACTCGGTCTACGGCTTCGGTGGCACCCGCAAGCTCCCGCAATTCTTCGCTGGCCTGGCCTGGGGAGTGACCTGTCTGTCTCTGCTCGTGCTGATCCTGTGGAAGGCCGGATTCCTCGTCATCGACAGCCGCCTGGTCTTTGGCGCCGACATTCTCCGCTACGGCGCCATCTGGTTGTTCGGCTTTTTTCTGGTCGGCCTGTTCGAAGAGTATTTTCTTCGCGGATATTTGCAGTTCACGCTCTCCCGCGGTCTGACCGGCATTTACCAGGCGATCTTCAAAAGCCCTCACAGCGCAGCCCTGGGGTTCTGGACTACAGCTCTCCTCCTATCAACCCTCTTCGGCCTCGGCCACGGCTCCAACCCAGGCGAATCTCCCATCGGCTTGCTCTCCGCCGGCCTGGCGGGATTGCTCTTCTGTTTCGCCCTCTGGCGCACCGGTTCGCTATGGTGGGCCATCGGTTTCCACACCTCGTGGGATTGGGCGCAGTCGTTTCTCTACGGTGTGGCCGATAGCGGCATGATGGTGCAGCACCATCTTCTAGCGACGCATGCGGTCGGTAAGCCTATCCTGAGCGGAGGAGCCACGGGCCCGGAGGGTAGCATTTTTATCGTGGTAGTCTTCGGCCTGGCCAGCGTAATCATCGTCTTCACCCTGCCCCGTGTCAATTCCGCCAGCTCGCAGAGCGCATAGGCATGTGGGGCGGACACTCCCTTCGACTTCGCCCAGGGCAGGCTCTGTCCGCCGCCTTTGACGTTGATCTGCTGCCGGGAATGCGCTCTCTCGCGAGCTGATCAGGCGCCCGACCGCCGCCGCTTAATTTCCTCCAGCCTCTCCCGGATCCGCTTCTCGATACCCTCGTTCGTCGGCCGGTAATAAACCCGATCCCGCAGATTGTCGGGCAGGCACTGCATGTCGGCGACTTTGTCCTCGAGATTGTGGGCATACTGATAACCCTGCCCGTAACCCAGCCCCTTCATCAACGAGGTAGGAGCGTTGCGCAGATGCAGCGGAACGGAGTCGGCCGCAGTCTCCTCCACGTCTTTCAAAACGTCGCCGTAAGCGGCGTAAAGCGCATTCGATTTCGGTGCCGCAGAAAGATAAACCACAGCCTGCGCCAGCGCGAGATTTCCTTCTGGCAGGCCAATAAAATCCACAGCATCGCGAGCCGCCATACACAGCGCCAGCGCGTTCGGATCCGCCAGCCCAATATCCTCCACCGCCATCCGCACCACCCGCCGCGCCACATACAGCGGATCTTCGCCTGCCTCCAGCATGCGCCCCAGCCAGTACAAAGCCGCATCCGGATCGCTGTTCCGCACCGACTTGTGCAGCGCCGAAATCAGGTTGTAATGCTCTTCGCCAGACTTGTCATAAAGCAGAATCCGCTTCTGCAGCGCATCACGCACAATCTCGTCAGTAATCTCCCGCGCGCTCTCGGGATTCTCCCCGGCCCCGGGTGCCCCATTGCTCGCGTCCTTTGCGAGAAGTGGGGATTTTGCCAGCCCCGCCGCGACTTCCAGTACGTTGTAAGCACTACGCGCATCCCCGCTGGTATAGCTCGCAATCTTCTTCAACACGTCGTCCGAAGCAATCAGATTCTTCTGACCCAGACCGTGATCACGATCCGTAAGAGCACGCCGCAACAACATCACAATCTGCTCCTCCGTCAGCGGCTTGAGCACATAAACCCGGCAGCGCGACAGCAATGCCGAATTGATCTCAAACGAAGGATTCTCGGTCGTCGCCCCGATCAGCCGAATATTTCCTTTCTCCACATGCGGCAGAAAAGCATCCTGCTGCGCCTTGTTGAAGCGATGAATCTCGTCGATGAACACGATCGTCCGAGTGCCGTACTGTCGCGCCCGTTCGGCGTCAGCCATGACCTGCTTGATTTCTTTAATCCCGGCCAGCACGGCAGAAAATTCGATGAACTCCGCCTTGGTCAGGCTCGCGATAATCTTCGCGAGCGTAGTCTTTCCGGTCCCCGGAGGCCCCCAGAAAATCAGCGATCCCGTGTCGTCGCGGTCCACCTGCGTACGCAGCGGTTTGCCTGGCCCAATCAGATGCTCCTGCCCGACATACTCATCAAGCGTGCGCGGACGCATCCGGTCCGCCAGCGGCCGTGTCGCATCGCCCGCGCTACCCGCATTCGGAATGGGCTGAAATAAACTCATGGAAGATCTGATATCTCGCTGCGGTTCTCCACTCCAGCTTAACTCATGGCACAGTTCGCGAAGAACAGAAGCACGTGAGACTTGCAAGAAAGCCCCCGGGCGATGCTACGCCTTGCTCGGCCGCGACGAGATTTGACGCCACCCCCCTCAGCCCCTAACATTCCACTACGCATGATCGGCGAAACCGTATCCCATTACCGCATTCTCGAACAGCTCGGCGGTGGTGGAATGGGAGTCGTCTACAAGGCCGAAGACACCGAACTCGGCCGCTTCGTCGCCCTGAAATTCCTGCCCGACGATCTCGCCCGAGATCCCCAGGCCCTCGAACGTTTCCGCCGCGAGGCCCGCGCCGCCTCTTCGCTGAACCATCCCAACATCTGCACCATCTACGAGATTGGCAAGACCGGCGAGCGCATGTTCATTGTCATGGAGTTTCTTGACGGCGCCACGCTCAAGCATCGCATTAACGCTCAACCGCTCGACAAGGAAGTGCTTCTCACGCTGGCGGTCGAGATCGCCGACGCGCTCGAAGCCGCACACTCCAAAGGCATCATTCATCGCGACATCAAGCCTGCTAATATTTTCGTGACCGCGCGCGGTCACGCCAAGATTCTCGACTTTGGCCTGGCCAAGGTCGAATCCGGGAACACGACTTCCACTTCCGGCAACACGCAAACCCGCACGTTCGACGGCCCGCAGCTGACCAGTCCCGGCTCAACCCTGGGCACAGTCGCCTACATGTCTCCGGAACAGGCGCGAGCCAGGGAACTCGATGCTCGCAGCGATCTATTCTCATTCGGCGTGGTGCTCTATGAGATGGCGACCGGAATCCTGCCCTTTCGCGGAGAGAGTTCCGCCGTCATCTTCAAAGCCATACTCGACGCCCAGCCCGCTCCCGCCCTGCGCCTGAATCCGGACCTGCCTGTGGAGTTAGATCGCATCATTAACAAGGCTCTCGAAAAAGACCGCAACCTCCGTTATCAGAACGCTGCCGACCTGCGTGCGGATTTGTCGCGCCTGAAGCGCGATTTGGACTCTGGACGGTCTTCGGCAGCAGAAGTTCGAAGCATCCGGCAAAGATGTCCTCGTCCAAAGTGCGCGGGCGCGGTAATTTCGCGCCGGCCACTTTGGGTCGGCCTCGCCGCACTGCTGGCCGTGATTGCCGTCGGCGCCTACTGGCTGCGGACAAAGGCCGACGCGAACAAAGTCTCCTCCATCGCAGTTCTCCCTTTCGTAAACGCCACCGCCGATCCGAATAATGAATACCTCAGCGACGGGTTGACAGAGAGCCTGATCAGCACGCTCTCGCGCCTGCCGGGTATGAAAGTCATGGCGCGCAGTACGGTATTCCGCTTCAAGAATAGTCAGGACGATCCCCAGAAAGTCGGGCAGTCGCTGCAAGTCGCTGCCGTACTGACTGGGCGCATCACGCAGCACGGCGACGAACTCGGCATTCACGCCGAACTCGTCAATTCAACAGACGGCAGCGAAATCTGGGGGTCGCAGTACACGCGCAAGCAAGCCGACATCACCCAGGTGCAAAGCGACATCACGCGCGATATTTCGCGAACCCTGCACGTGCAGCTCAGCGGCGAGGAGCAACAGAAACTGGGCAAGGCTGGAACCACCAACCCCGAAGCCTACCGCCTTTATCTGGAAGGCCGCCAACAATGGGCCAGTCGCACGCAGCAGGCCCTGAAAAAGAGCATCGAACTATTCCAGCAGGCCATTGCCGCGGACCCGAACTATGCGCTGGCCTACGCCGGCCTCGCCGACACCTATAGCGTTGCTCCCAGCTATGACATCGGCATCGACTCGAAGCAGGCCCTGTCTCTTTGCGACGAAGCATCCCAAAAGGCCGTGCGGCTCGACGATTCCCTCGCCGAGACCCATACCGCTCGCGCGATCGCTTTAGCCTATGCCTGGCGCTGGAGCGAGGCCGAACCCGAGTTCCGGCGGGCCATCGAGATCAATCCCAACAATGCCCATGCGCATTACTTCTACGCCTTCACCATGCTCCTGCCACAGAATCGCGTCGACGAGTCTCTGGCGGAGTTTCGCACCGCGCTTTCGCTCGATCCCTTGTCACCGATCATTAATACGAACTACGGCTGGACCCTGATGGCGGCGCACCACTATGACGAATCTCTCTCGCAATTTCAGAAAACGCTGCAGCGTGATTCGTAATTTCGGCCCTGTGCATTTCAAATTTTCGCATCTGTACTCCTCGATGGGGCGATACGCCGAGGCAGTGACTGAAACGACAAAAACCGCGCTCATTAATGTTGGATCCCCAACGCCAGATGCGAAGGGATATTGCGCAGCCAACGAGTCCATCAAGGGTGCCGACCGGGACATTTCCTCCGCCGTCGCCTGCGCTGCAAGCGACCGCGAACTGGCATTGCGATTGATGGAAGTGGCTTACGAAAACCATGACATGGTCGGCGAATTCGTCCGCAGCCCGGAATTCGATCCGCTGCGCTCCGACCCGCGCTACATCGAAACCATGCGAAAAATGGGGCTGAATCCGTAGAAACGAGCCGGTGGGACCCGCGAAAGCCTGCCCTGAGCGAAGTCGAAGGGCGGCGAAAGAATGCAGCCCATCGCGTAAGCCATGGAGGATAAGTGTTAGCTAATTCAAGCCCCGGAGGGCGGAAGAAAACTACGACGCAGACGCTGGTATACCGTGTGACACAAACTGCAATTCCGGCGCCGCCGGCAGGGCCCCAATCTCCGCTGCGTACCGATAAAACAACTGCAACCCCTCCAGGCATCCCGCGTCCAGCTTGTAGTGAATGTTCTGCGTGAGATAACTCCGAACATCAGCCTCACTGATGTCCAACCGCGGAGCCCACTCCCGAGCGATCTGGCTCAAGCTGGAGGGTTCCAACCCATGATCGCGTGAGTTCTGAAACATGCTCGGCAAATCGAGAGACGGCGCCGCCTCCGCCAATCCGTCGTTGCGAATCGCCCAAAATGCAAACACAAAAGGCTTCCCCGTGTGGCGAATCCACTCCTCCGCCAAGTCAAGCGTGTGGTAGCGCTTCCGATCAATCTTCAGCGCGGGATCGCCAATCACCAACCCAGCATCGTTCGCGGCCAGCATGTTGCCGATCTCAGGCGCCATGGACGTGAACGTCCGCCCCCCGCCCAGCCACTTCTCGAACAGAACTTTCGTCAACGCCACCGAAGTCAGCGAAGAAGTATCGAGCGCCACCGTCCGCACATCCTCGATCGGAACCTTGCTGACCAGCAGAATCGACCGCACCTCCCGCCGCGAAGCAATCGCAACGTCAGGCAGTATCTGCAACCCCGGAATCTCGGCATAAGCCGCCGCCGGAATAATCCCAATATCGGCCGTTCCCTCAGCCAGCGACCGGGCGCAGCTCGAAGGCAGCGTGTAAGAAATATCAAAATCGCGGCCAGCTTCATGCTCCAACCCGCCGTGCTCGAAATCCCACATCAACGGGGCGGTATTCAGGTAGGAAATGGCAGAAATGCGTAAGCGTCTCATTCTTTGCTCAGTGGCCTTCTCATTTCGGGACTTTCCACAATATTAACAAACCCATTGTGACGCATGACCTTGACTCGTCTCTTCGCAGGTGATTACATCCGCTCGGAGAACTTTGTGTCCAATGCCGTCGTATCCGCTCCCTCGACTCACCTCGCCGAAACGCATCTTTTGGAGTGGCTGGCCATTTCGCTCACCCCCGGTCTCGGCCCGACCAAAGCTCGGAAGCTGGTAGAGCATTTCGGATCCGCCGAAGCCGTCTTCCGAGCCACGTTGACCGAGCTCGAAAGCACCGGCATTCAAGCCGTGTCCGCACAATCGCTGGCCACCGGCAAGTCGGCCGAACTGGCGCGCGAAGAGATTGCCCGCGCCGCCGCCGCCGACATCACCATTGTTTCGCTAGACGATCCCTCCTACCCGCCGCGCCTGAAAGAAATCTACGATCCGCCACCGATTCTTCGCGTGCGCGGCAATCCGGAAGTGCTCACCAAGCCCGGCATCGCCATGGTCGGCACGCGCCATCCCACGCCCTACGGTTCCGGCATGGCCGAGCGCCTGGCCTGCGACCTGGCCGCGCAAGGCCTGGTCATTATTAGTGGCATGGCCCGCGGCGTCGACACCTCCAGCCATCGCGGCGCGATCACCGCCAAAGGCAAGACCATAGCGGTGTTCGGCACCGGCGTCGACGTAATCTATCCCAAAGAAAATTCGCGGCTCGCCGAACAGATCCTCGCTCTCGGCGGCGCCCTGATTTCCGAATTCCCTCTCGGCACATTCGCCGCCCCGCAAAATTTTCCCATCCGCAATCGCATCATCAGCGGCATGTCGGTCGGCGTCCTGGTCGTCGAAGCCGCCGAATATTCCGGCACACGCATCACCGCACGCTGCGCCCTCGAACAAAATCGCGACGTCTTCGCCGTCCCCGGCAACGTCACCAACAAAAATTCCTGGGGACCGAACACGCTCATCAAACAGGGCGCCAAGCTGGTCGCAACCTGGGAAGACGTATGGGAAGATCTCCCTACAGAAGTACGACTTACATTGACTCCGCCCGCATCACCTGAATCCCAAGGCGCTTCTTCCGCATCTCTATTTCCGGATGAAGCGCTCCCTCCTCACGAGAAGCGAATCCTGAGCCTGCTGAAAGCCGACGAAACCACGCACATCGACGAAATCGTCGAAAAGCTGGAAAACGAATTGTCGTCGTCCGAAATCTTCGCCGCCCTGTTCGAACTAGAACTAGCCGGCAAAGTCAGGCAAATGCCAGGAAAAAACTTTGTGAAAAGCTTCTAGCTCTGAGCCATGAGCTTCGACCTACGAGTCGTCAGTGGCGACATTTTATTGTGGAGGAGGCCCGTGGCGGATTTCAAAGAGCTGAAAGTATGGCGGAAAGCGCATGAAATGACGCTGGACACCTATCGAGTTACGGCGGCGTTCCCTCGGGAAGAGATGTACGGCTTGACCAGTCAACTCCGACGCGCGGCCGCCTCCATCGGAGCGAACATTGCCGAGGGTTGCGGCCGTCGATCTGATGGCGAGATGTGTCGTTTTCTGCAGATCGCCCGCGGGTCGGCCAGTGAGTTGGAATATCACGTTCTGCTGGCCCGAGACCTGCACTTGTTGGAGGAGCGAGATTTCCAAACCTTGACTCGACAAGCTGATGAATTACAGCGCATGTTGACCGGATTGATGCAAAGCGTTCGATCCCCAAAAAGCGCATAGTCGGGACTCGTAGCTCGTAGCTCGAAGCTCGCAGCTTTCTCGCAGTAACTTGTCCCTTTCCGCCCATTCGTGCTAGCGTCGAAACGGAATCCATAGAAACAGAGGAAAAATTGTCCAAAGGTTTAGTCATTGTCGAATCGCCGGCCAAGGCGAAGACCATCCAGAAATATCTGGGCAAAGGCTTCACGGTCGAAGCCTCGCTCGGCCACGTCAAAGATCTGCCCAAGAGCACGCTGGGCGTCGATACCTCGAACGACTTCGAGACCGATTACGTTGTCATCCCCGGCAAAGAAAAAGTCGTCGCCAAGCTGAAAAAGCTGGCGGCCGCAGCGGACTTCATCTTTCTTGCGCCTGACCCGGACCGCGAGGGCGAGGCCATCGCCGCGCATCTAGCCTTTGAACTGGGCGACAACGGTAACGGCAAAGGGAAAAAAGCCAAGAAGGTCAAATTAAAGAAGGGAGAGGAAGCGCCTCCTCCGCGCATCCAGCGCGTCACCTTCAACGAAATTACCAAGCGCGCGGTGCAGGCGGCATTCGAACATCCCCGCGCCATCGATCAGAACCTGGTCGACGCGCAGCAAGCCCGCCGGGTCCTCGACCGGCTCGTCGGATACCAAGTCTCCCCGCTGCTCTGGGACAAAGTTCGCCGCGGTCTTTCCGCCGGCCGCGTGCAGACCGTCGCGCTGCGCCTGATCGTCGAACGCGAGCGCGAAATCAAGGCGTTCCAAAAAGTCGAATATTGGACCATCGACGCGACTCTCCAGCAAGCCCCCCGCCTTCGACGCCCGCTTCGTGGGCAAGGGCGAAGAGAAAGTTGAAGTCACCAACGGCGAAGACGCCGAGAAAATTCGCGCCGCACTGGAAACATCCGACTGGGTCGTCCGGGCGGTCGACAACAAGGAACGCCGCCGCAACGCCGCGCCCCCCTTCACCACCAGCAAGCTGCAACAGGACTCATCGCGCAAGCTGCGCTTCAGCGTAAAGCGCACCATGATGATCGCCCAGCGCCTCTATGAAGGCGTCGAACTCGGCGAAGAAGGCTCGGTCGGCCTCATCACCTACATGCGTACCGATTCCACCCGCGTTGCGCCGGAAGCGATCCAGGAAGTCCGCGAATATGTGGGCAAGGAATACGGCCCGCAATATCTGCCCGAACAACCCAACACATTCAAAGAAAAGAAAGATTCGCAAGGCGCGCACGAAGCCATCCGCCCGACTTCGGCGATGCGCCATCCCGACCAAATTAAGCAGTACTTAAAAGAAGACGAATTCAAGGTCTACAAACTAATCTGGCAGCGCTTCGTAGCCTCGCAAATAAATCCGGCAGTCTTCGACCAGACCACAGTCGACATCGACGCAAAAAACGGCAGCGAGATCTTCTGGTTCCGCGTCACCGGATCGGTCCTCAAGTTTGACGGCTTCCTCCGCGTCTACGAAGAATCCAAAGACGGCAAAGACGAAGAAGACGAAGAACTAAAGCACAAGCTCCCCGCGCTCGAGGCCGGACAGAAACTCACCCTCAAGGAACTGAAGCCCGAGCAGCATTTCACCGAACCGCCTCCGCGTTTCAACGAAGCGTCGCTGGTAAAAGAACTCGAAGAACGCGGCATAGGCCGCCCGTCGACCTACGCCGCGATTCTCACCACCATTCAAGAGCGCCAGTACGTGCAGAAGGTTGGCGGAAAATTTTCTCCAACCGAGATTGGACTCGTCGTCACCGATCTTCTGGTCGAAAATTTCCGCGACATTTTCGATCTGCAATACACCGCCCGCCTCGAAGAAGAACTCGACGAAATCGAAGAAGGCAAAGAGAAGTGGCAGGACGCTCTCGGCGATTTCTACAAAAAGTTCACCAAAGATCTCAAATATGCCGAAAAGCATATGGAGAACATCAAGCGGATGGAGAAGCCCACAGACGAGAAGTGCGAACTCTGTGGCGCGCCGCTGGTCATCAAGTGGGGCAAGCACGGCTCGTTCTATGCCTGCAGCACCTACGACAAAGAGAATCCCGACACCTGCAAGTTCACCAAAGAAAATCCCATCAACCTGCCCGATCTCGATTCCGCCGACGTGCAGGAAACCACGCAGGAAGAGTACTGCGAAAACTGCGGCCGCGTAATGGTTTTGAAGCGCGGGCGCTTCGGTCAGTTCATGGCCTGCACCGGATATCCCGACTGCAAGACCACGCGCCGTCTCGACCAGGGCAAAAAAGTTCCCGACATCCCGCTCGACGAACTGTGCCCCAAGTGCGGACGCAACATGATGATCCGCCACGGCCGTTTCGGCGAGTTCACCACCTGCAGCGGATATCCCGAGTGCAAGTACGTCAAACAGAACTTCATCGGCGTAAAATGCCCCGAATGCAAAGACGGCGACCTGGTCGAAAAGCGCGCCCGCAAAGGCAACACCTTCTACGGCTGCGGAAATTATCCCAACTGCAAATTCACATCGGCCCATAAGCCGCTTCCGGAAAAGTGTCCCGCCTGCGGGAGCGAGTATCTGGTCGAGAAAAATCTGAAAGCCGGCCCGGTAATCGCCTGCCCCAACAAAGAGTGCGACTTCGAACGCCCGGCACCACCGCCAGATGCAGCGGCAACTTCGGCATAAGGGTTCGTCGAAAATGTTTTGAGCCTTTCGCCCTCATTGGATTGTCCAACTGGACGGTTGTAGCCGCATCAAAACGGAGGCAACAATGGCCAAGAAACCAACCATCGCCGATGCCGAATTAATTCTCAAACTCTACGATCTACGCCGCGAAGCCGAAATGCGCAAAGCTCGCCACTGGTGGGTTGCCGACTTCTGGCCGCAGACCGTCGACGACTTCGTAAAAGTTGCCAGCGCCGGCGGAACGCAGGAAAATAATTGGTTGCGCCAGGTGGGCGGCTACTGGAGCATGGCCTGCGCCTTCGTGCTGCAAGGAGTGCTGAACGAAGAACTGTTCATCCAGCCCGCCATCAGCGGAGAAATGTTTTTCCTCTACGCCAAGGTCCAGCCCTTTCTCAAAGACCTTCGCGAAAAGATGGGCGACCCGCACATGTTCGCCAACATCGAAAAGGTCATCACAAATTCCAAGTTCGGTCGCGAACGCCTAAAGCTCACGCAGAAGCGCGTAGAAGCCATGCGCGAAAAGCGCAAAGCCAGCTCGTAGCTACCGGCTTCGTTACTAGCTTCCAGTTCCGAACATCCGCGGTCAGCCTTTAGCCAGGAGCTGGCGACTCGAAGCTCGGAGCTCGGAGCTTCTTCTGTTATCCTAACCAGCTGTGCGGATGATCTGGTGGTTCCTGATCCTGGGCGTAAGCACGCTGGTAGTGGTGTGCGTGGCCATCGCCCTGTACCTGCGCTTGCGGCACCACTTGCAGAAGGCGCACGCATCGCCTGACGGACCTCTCACTGAAGTGGAACGCGAGCGTCAGACGGACAGCATGAAACGCTGAAATTTCAATCCCCGGAGACCGAGTGATGGCAAGGCTGGCAATTCAAACTTTAATCGCTCCGCAAGGCCGAGCCCAAGATCGACTTCTTGAGGCATCGCGCCAGGTAGCAATCGTAGTGGGCGCTAGCCTGGTCGTAGCGCTATGCGCACGCATCTACATTCCGCTGCCGTTCACTCCGGTTCCGCTGACCGTGCAGAACCTTGGCGTCCTGCTGGTTGGGTTGCTCCTGGGCAGCCGCCGCGGTTTCGCCGCCCTGGTTCTTTACCTCGTCGAAGGTATAGTCGGCCTGCCCGTCTTCAGTCCAACCGGCCCCGGCGGAGTCGCCCAGCTGTTCGGCATCACCGGAGGATTTCTGTTGGTCTACCCTTTCGTCGCTTTTCTCGCCGGCTATACCTTCGAAAAAGGGGCGAAGAATTTTCCAAGCGCGGCCATCGCCGGACTCCTTGCTGAAATTCTGCTCTTCGCCGGTGGCCTGACCTGGCTCTACATTTTCACGCATTCGCTCGCCAAGGCAGCCTATCTCGGCCTGTACTGGTTCCTGGCCGCCGAGGTCGTCAAAGTGATGTTGGCCGCGGCCGTTGCCACTCGCTGGCGCCGTCATGCAGCAAGAAATGCGGAGCAGCACTAGATTTGCAGTTCGTAGCTGCAGTTCGTATCTGAAGTTCGTCACTGGAGTTCCTAAGATGACAGCAGTATCCGAAACCGCCAAAGCGCCGGGCAACACCGCCTCCGGTCAGGTGCGCGAGATTACCGTGGCGCACAGCCCGGATTCCGACGACGCCTTCATGTTCTACGGCTTGGCTACCAACAAGGTGCGCACTCCCGGCCTGCGCTTCACTCACACGCTCTGCGACATCGAGACACTCAACCAGAAGGCGCGCGACGGCGTCTACGACGTCAGTGCAATTTCATTTCACGCCTATCCCTATGTTCAGGACAAATATGCGCTGATGGCCTGCGGAGGCAGCGTCGGCGAGGGCTACGGCCCCATGATCGTGTCCCCGCGACCGTTCACCGCGAGTGAAGTGAAGACGAAGCGCATCGCCGTCCCCGGCACGCTCACCACCGCGTTTCTGGCGTTGCAACTGTTTGCTCCCGGGGTGGAAACGGAAGTTGTTCCCTTCGACCAGATCATTCCCCAGGTGCTCGAAGGCAAGTTCGAAGCCGGCCTCATTATCCACGAAGGCCAGCTCACCTACGACAAATCAGGCCTGCACCGCATCGTCGATCTCGGCCGCTGGTGGCAAAAAGTGACCGGCCTGCCGCTGCCGCTCGGAGGCAACGCCATCCGCCGCGCGCTCGGTCCGGAACTGATGCCGCTGATTTCCGCCGCCCTCCGTGAGAGCATCCAATACGGTCTCGACCACCGCGAGGAAGCGTTGTCCTACGCCATGCAATTTGCCCGCGACCTCGACACACAGTCCGCCGACAAATTCATCGGCATGTACGTGAACGAGCGCACCCTCGACTACGGCGAAGACGGCCGCGAAGCCGTCCGCCGCCTCCTCGACATGGGCCATAAAGCCGGCATCATCGGCCCCGAAGCGAAAGTGGATTGGGTGTAGGCACTGCTGAAGCCCGATTCCTCGCCGTGATTGCTAATGACCTCGACCTTTGAAGAATCATGCGCTCGATTTCGAAAATTCCTGGGTGGCAACGGCTATCCCGTTGACTTAATTTGGATCGCGCCGCCAGATCTTCTCGCGGGTGACAGGCTTTTCTATGTGAGATTGCCCGTGCCGGACATCAATGTGCAACGGGTTCGCGAGTGTTTCGAAAACGCGATGGAACAGCAGTCGGGGATCGTTTTCACGACGGTGTGTGAACTGGGCAGCGCGACATGCTGCCGGGTGTGGGTCCCCGCGGATGAGGATGAGCGTGAGCGCGCGATGTGCCCCCGAGACCTGAAGCTCTGCGCGCAGTCGGGAAATAGTCGGATCCGTGGCCAAGGCGTGCGGAGCCGCTTCAAATGGGAATATTTGCGTTTTCGACATCGGGATCAACAAGCCCTGATAAGCGACTTCTTTAGGGACTTCTAAGCCAATGACTGATGGGAGTCACGCTTGACGGCCGACCAGCCTAACGCCCCCCAAACCCTCCTCATCGACGCCGACGACACGCTCTGGGAGAACAACATCTACTTCGAGCGCGCCATCGCGCGCTTCATTTCATTTCTCAATCACCACGAATTTTCTCCCGAGCAGGTGCGCGCGGTCCTCAACGACGTCGAGCGCGAATGCATTGTGACCCACGGTTACGGCCTGCACAGCTTCGCGCACGCTCTAGGACAAACTTTCGAACGCCTCAGTCCGGTCCCCGTGACTCCCGACCTTCACGCGCAGGTCCGAAGCTTCGCCGCGACAATCGAAAATCACGCCATCGAGTTTCTGCCCGAAGTGCGCCAGACGCTCGCTTACCTGCGCGACCGTCATCGCCTGATCCTGGTCACAAAAGGCGCTCACGCCGAGCAGTCGGGAAAAGTCGAGCGCTCCGGTCTGAAAGAACATTTCACCGCCGTCGAAATCGTAGCCGAAAAAAATCCGGCCGCCTACAGTCACATCGTTGAAAAGCACAATCTCGATCCCAACATCACATGGATGATCGGCAACAGCCCGAAATCCGACATCAATCCCGCGATGGCCGCCGGCTTGCACGCCGTCTTCATCCCGCACGGCGACACCTGGATCCTGGAACACGAAGAAATCAACCCCGCTCCAGCCGGCCAAAAGCTCCTAATCGTAGGCCGCTTCGCTGAACTCCGCGAGCATTTCTAAAAACAGAGAGTGGCGCAGTTCGACCTTTACGCGACCCTCTCATCTAAACGACCTTGTCATCCTGAGCGAAGCCGTTTTTCAGGCGCAGCGAAGGATCTCCCGCTGAACCGGCCCAAGGCGTAAGCCACACTGCACCATCGATTAAAGCCTTTACGCTGTAAAAGTATTCGCAATAGCCCGCCCGTGCCGGAATCAGCTTCGTCACCATGTTTTCACTTTCGTCACCGCATCAAACTAACCAACAACGCGACCTCCCTCCTGCCTTTCCCAACGTGCTAACCTCATCTTGCTCTGCGATCTGGCTCCCACTTCGTCGGTGGCGATTCAGACCAACAATTTACGGCGGCTGTTGCAAACGGTTGAGGCGCTTTCCGAGCTCGGGCCCGCGCTTACGGCGGAGCGCGACTTCTCGGAAACTTCGCGCCTCATGCTGTCTGCCATCATGGAAGCGGCGGGCGCGCGCGAAGGTGCGCTCCTGCTGTTCAACGACAAGCCCGCCATGCTGACCTCCGCCGCCTCTCAGGGCTTTGCCCTGATGCCCGATCCTGCCTTCATTCCTCTCCTGCCCAAGCACGTGCATGCGCTCACCGCCGCGCGCGGCCCGGTCGTTCTCAATTCGTCCACCTATTCGATCTTCCTGAGTTCCAACGGCAACGTCGCCCCCGAACTCTTCAAGTGCCTCGCCCCGCTGAAAGCCGGAGGTCGCCTGGCCGGAGTGATCGCTCTCGGCCGCCGCCCCGGCGACGCCCTCTATGAAGACAGCGAACTCGACGCGCTCGAACTCTTGTGCAGCTATATCGCGCTCGCCGTCCAGAATCACGCGCTCACCCAAACCATCGCGCAGCGAGTTTCCGAAAACCTGCGCCTCATGGCGTCGCTGCACGGCTTCTACGACAACGCCCTCGAAGCCTTCGCCACCGCCATCGACGTAAAGCACGTCAACATTCACGGCCACTCCCTGCGCGTCGGCCGCTACGCCGCCGCCATCGGCGAAGCCATGGGCATGGAGCCCGGCGAAATCGCCGCCCTGCGCAGCGCCGGCTATCTGCACGACATCGGCAAAGTTGCCGTCGATCGCCGCCTCTTCGGCAAAGTCGGAGCCCTCAATCCCGAAGAGTTTCGCGAAATGGCCGACCACACCACGGTCGGCCACCAGATCGTCAGCAGCGTAGAATTTCCCTGGCCGAAAATTCCTGAGACGGTCCGCTGGCATCACGAGCGCAGCGACGGTTCCGGCTATCCCGACAAACTCAGTCAAGACGACTTACCGATGCAAGTCCGAATCGTCGGCCTCGCCGATTCCTTCGACGCCATGACCAGCGCCCGTCCCTATCGCGCTCCGTTGTCAGTCGGCAGCGCGCTCAGCGACCTCGTCCGCATGGCTCCCGACAAATATGATCCGAACGTAGTGCAGGGCCTACTGATTCAAGTCCGTCGCGATGCCGTGGGCAGCAACCGTACCCCCTTGCTCGACGCCATGTCAGTAAACATCGCCGCCGCCGACATCGACCACCTCGCGGCCACTTTGCAACACAAAGTATCACGCGGCAAAACGTACCTGACCAAAGAGCTCGCCCCCTAGCCGCCCCACTGCACTCCAAATTCCTCCGCCGCTCCGAAATCCTTATGCTGCAATGACTTTCAGGCCGCATAAGAACCACGACTGACAGCAACTTTTTCCTCCGTGTGGGTTCATAATTAGAACAACTGCTCCGGCCGGGGAGTCTTCATGCCATCCAGCTTGCCTCGATCCGCTTTGGTTCGATCCAGCTTCATCCCAATAAGCTTGGGAAAGCTCGCGCCCTTTGCCGCATGCGTGATCCTCACTCTACTCATCTCAGCTGGTGCAGTCCCCGAGTTACTCGCCAAGAAAAAAGACAAGGCCGTCGACGCCGGCTCGAACGAACAAAAGCGGGCCGTGCAGGCGCTCAATCGCCTCACCTTCGGCGCGCGTCCCGGCGACGTTGAACGGGTCATGGCCATGGGCGTCGATCACTGGATCGACCTGCAACTTCACCCGGGAAAAATTCTAGACAGCGCCACGGACTCCCGTCTCGCCCCGTTCCGCACCCTGCGCATGAGCTCGAAAGAAATTGTCGAAGAGTTCCCCGACAATCCCATGGTCAAGCAAGTGATGGACGGCAAAAAGCCCATGCCTTCCGATCCCGCCCGCCGCGCCGTATTTCAAGTGCAGATCGCGCGCCTGCAGGATAAACAGGAAAGAAAAGAGGAGAAAGCGGAAAGGAAACAGCAGAAGCAGGAAGTGGCCGCCGCTGTGGCTCCTGCCACACCGAACGCCGGTGACTCCGCAAAGACGGAAGCAGAACTCGCCGCCGCCGCCGTCGCGAGTCCCGACACTACGCCGACAGTCGCAGACAAGAACGAAACGGCCGCGCCAAGCATGACCGCCTCGAGCACGGCCACGCCCGTCGCCTCGAATATGCCGGCCGCGAACGAAATGTCGATGGCTCCCGCTCCCGCACCCAAATCGGTGCCAGTAGACGAAGCCGCTGCCCGCCGCCGGGAAGAGCGCCTATACGCCGATTTGAACGTTCAGGCATTCATCGATCTCGCTCCCGCCGACCGCTACAAAAAAGTCATGGCCATGTCGATCGACGAAAAAGTGGCATTCGCCGACTCCGTCCGCGGCGGCAAGAGTCAAGACCTTCTCTCCGGCCTCGAACCCAAGCAGAAAGAAACGCTGCTGGCCATGAACAACCCGCAAGCCGTAGTGCAGGACGAACTGATCCAGGCCAAGCTCTTGCGCGCCATCTACAGCGACCGCCAGCTCGAAGAAGTCATGACCGACTTCTGGTTTAACCACTTCAACGTTTTCGTCGGCAAAGGCCCCGAGAAAATTTTCCTCACCAACTACGAGCAGGACGTGATCCGTCCGCACGCTCTCGGCAAGTTTGAAGACCTTCTGCTGGCGACCGCCAAAAGTCCAGCCATGTTGTTTTATCTCGACAATTGGATGAGCGAGGGCCCGAACTCTCCGAAGGGCCTCGGCATTCCCGAGCATCCATCGCACTACACGCCGCACTATCCTCCGGGAAGTCCGTACGCGAAGCGCAAACAGAATAACGGCCTGAACGAAAATTACGGCCGCGAATTGCTCGAACTCCACACCCTCAGCGTAAACGGCGGCTACTCGCAGCGCGACGTCACCGAAGTCGCCAAAGTATTTACCGGATGGACCATCGAAAAGCCCTACGAAGGCCTGGGCTTCAAATACGATCCGCGCATGCACGAGCCCGGACCAAAATTTGTTCTAGGCCATCGCATCAAGCCCAAAGGTGAAGCCGAAGGCAGGGAAGTGCTGCACATGCTAGCGACCAGCCCGCAGACCGCGCATTTCATCTCGCTGAAACTGGCCGAGCGTTTTGTCTCCGACGATCCCCCGCCCGCCCTGGTCGATCGCATGGCGAAAACTTTCCAGAAAAAGAAAGGCGACATCCGCGAAGTTTTATCTACGTTATTCCATTCGCCCGAATTCTGGGCCGACAGCTCCTACCGGGCCAAAGTGAAAACGCCGCTCGAGTTCGTAGCATCAACCGTGCGCGCCACTGGCGCCAACGTCGACGACGCCATGCCCCTGGCCCGCCAGATCGGCAACATGGGCATGCCGCTCTATGCAGCCCAGCCTCCCACCGGCTACTCCATGAAGGCCGACACGTGGGTGAGTTCGTCCGCGCTGCTGAACCGCATGAACTTCGCGCTAGGCCTGACCGCCGGAAAATTCCACGGCGTGAAAGTCGATTCCGTGCAGCTAGCCGGAGGCCCGCCGGCCCCGCCAGATGCGACCGTCGCACTCTCAGCACTCGAATCGAAGTTACTGGCCGGAGACGTTCTCAAAACAAACGCACGATTCCATCATGGCGCAAATTAATGTTGCGCAGGCTTATCCCGCGCAGGTCGAAGCGCCCGCGAAAACGGCGCTCGCTCTACCAACGTCAGTTCAGCCAGTGAAAGATTCGCAACAGAAAAAACGCAAGCCCGCCGACGTGCCGCGTCCCCCGGACGCCAGCACAATGGCAGGCCTGCTGCTAGGTTCGCCAGAGTTTCAGAAGAGATAGCTCTTGGCTTTTGGCTCTTAGCCTTTGGCTTGAACCTCAAAGCCGTCGGCCCTGGGTCAACCGTATCAAGATCGTCGGAATCGTAGCCAAGAGCCAACAGCCAAAAGCCAGGAGCGGTTTTTATGTCCATCACGCGTCGCATTTTCCTTCGCAACAGCACGCTCGCCGTCGTCGGCACCGCCGCAGTTCCAAGTTTCCTAACCCGCGCGGCTTTCGGCGCGGTCGACGCCGGCGGACGCACCAAGCGTCTCGTCGTAATTTTTCAGCGCGGTGCGGCCGATGGCCTGAACATCGTTGTCCCCCACTCCGATCCGCAGTACTACGCCATGCGCCCTACCATCAACATTCCCCGCAAATCGGTGCTCGATCTTGACGGCCACTTCGGCCTGCATCCCGCGCTGGCATCGTTTCAACCGCTCTGGCAGCAGCAGCATCTCGCCATCATTCACGCCGCGGGATCGCCCGACACCACACGTTCCCACTTCGACGCGCAGGATTTTATGGAGACCGGCACTCCCGGCGTGAAAGCCACCGAAGACGGATGGCTTAACCGCTCGCTTCACAACCTGCCCAGCTCCACGTCAGCAACGCCGCCGCAGACGTCTCCCTTTCGCGCGATCGCGCTCGGCCCCTCAGTCCCGCGCATCCTGAGCGGCATCGAGCCAACGGTCGCCATGAACAACATCAACGATTTTTCCGTAGGCGGAAAGAATCCGAAAGCCTCGCCCGCCGCCACAGCCTTCGAGGCCATGTACGACCACTCCTCCGACACCATGTTGCACGGCACGGGCGAGGAAACTTTCGACGCGGTGAAAATGCTGAAAACCGCCGACCCGGGAAAATACACACCCGCCCCCGGCGCCAACTATCCCAAGGGCCGCTTCGGCGACAGCCTCCGCCAACTCGCGCAGCTGATCAAAGCAAACCTCGGCGTGCAAGTCGCCTTCGCCGACATCGGCGGATGGGACCACCACGTCAACGAAGGCGCCGCCGAAGGCCAGCTTGCGAACGTGCTCGGCGAATTCTCTCAATCGCTGGCCGCCTTCTGGACCGATCTCGGCGACCTCGGCGAAGACACCGTCGTCGTCACCATGTCAGAATTCGGCCGCACCGCCCGCGAAAACGGCAACCGCGGCACCGACCACGGCCACGCCAACGTCATGTTCGTTCTAGGTGGTCCGGTGAAAGGCGGGAAAGTCTACGGCCGCTGGCCCGGTCTCGACCAGTCGCAACTCTACGAAGGCCGCGACCTCGCGCTGACCACCGATTTCCGCCAAGTGATCGGCGAAGCCGTCGCGGGACACATGGGAAATAAAAATCTGGCCAACGTTTTCCCCGGCTACGACAATCAGCCCGGAAAATTCTTGAAGGTGCTGGGTTAGACGGTTCGGTGGCTCAACGGGAAGCGCTTTCGCAGCGCGCCAACAAAGGCGGCGTCTGTTTTTGCGGAGACCATTTCGAGAGGCGAAAATCCTCTCCGCCACGCCAACCAGAATGTGATCAGCAACAAAATAATAGTAAGGGCCATGTTGGGCCACGCGTTCAGTCCCCATTGCCCGCTCCAGGCCAGTTGCGGAGACGTGGAAAACGGGGCTAGGTAAGGGATCGGCCATTGATCGCCATCCGGCCCGCGCGAGCCGAGCAAGTCTTCGAACAAGTGCATGTGAAAACTCAGCAGCGCGAACAGGGCGGTTACCCATTTCCGTGAAGCAATCGCAAACGCCACGGCGGCCACAACCACGCCGAACGCCAAATTGTGCAGAGAGTGGTGGTACTGCGAGAACCACAGCAGAGGATGCGCCGAGTTGCGCGTCAGAATCTCAGGAATGATGCCCAGTCCGTCGATGTCGGGTACCACGCAGGCCAGAGTTACAATCGCGCGATCCCTTCGATCCAACCTGAAACTGTTGGCAAGCACCCATCCGCTCAGAAAGTGCGTGACCGGACTCATGAAGTTTTGTCGCGCCTAGATTTGGATCGACTCAGCTCCGCGCCCGCTATTCCAGGTCGATAAACACTTCGCCATTCTCAACCTTGATCGGATAGGTTTTCAATTTCTGATCCGGATGCCCGTCCGCCGCGCCCGTCTTCGGATCCCACTGCCAGCCGTGCCACGGGCAGACCACCTTGCCATCTTCCACCGTGCCCTGTCCGAGCGACCCGCCCTGATGCAGGCACACGTTGTCCATGGCGCTAACTTTTCCCCACACGTTCGCGATGCAAATCATTTTTCCGTTACAGGGAAAGTCTCGCGCTTCGTTGGTGGTCGGCAGGTGAGCTTGGGAAATAATTTTGACGAAGGCCATGGCGTTGGTTCAGGAAATACTAGCTTAGAACCTGCGCGCCGTGACTGGAAGTTACCAAAGTGGATTCTCGCGAACTCCAAGTCGCGCCCTTGATGAAGGCTGACAGCTGAGAGCTGACAGCTGACAGCTTATTTCGGCTGCATGGTCTGCGCGATCATCACCTGCCGCTTGAAATTCTCCACCATGTTCTGATCCAGCCGCACTTCCGTAGGCTTCTTAGCGAGAGTCATGGTGTCGATCTTGTCCTGCAGCTTGAGCAGGGCATAAAAAAGATTTTCCGGACGCGGCGGGCATCCCGTCACGTACACATCAGTCGGCACGATCTTGTCGACGCCCTGCAGCACCGCATAAGTATTAAAGGGTCCGCCGACCGACGAGCAGGCGCCCATCGAAATCACCCACTTCGGATCGGGCATCTGGTCATAAATTCGCTTCACCACCGGCGCCATCTTCAGCGTAACCGTCCCGGCCACAATCATCAGGTCGCTCTGCCGCGGGCTCGGGCGAAACACCTCCGACCCAAACCGCGCAATATCAAACCGCGAGGTCGACGACGCGATCATCTCAATCGCACAACATGCCAGCCCAAACGTCATCGGCCATACGGCCGACTTGCGCGCCCAGTTGAAAACGTAATCAACCGTGCTGATCATAAAATTCTTTTCGAATTTATTCTGCAGCCAGCCCATTCGGTGTCCTCACAAACTCTACACAGGCAGTCTAGGTAAGCCGCCAGGCCGTGTCAATCGGCGCCCAGATCAATCAGTAGAACTCGATGACAAATGTACTGGTTCCATCCAGAATGTCGGCGTACAAATAAGTGTCCGCGTTCCCGCCGTTGAGACTGAAGTAATCCGTGCTGCCCTCAAACCCGATCCCAGGAAAAGTCCCAGTGATGGGGCAAGTCGGCATAAGCGTCATCGAGACGTCGAACACGTTGCTGGTCCCTACCTCGGTAAAGGTCCCGTTCACCTCGCAGCCCGCCAGATTCGTGGAAGCAAAACTCATGCTGTTGTTGCTTCCGGCCGGAGTGAACATGACTGGTAGCAGAACGGGCGGGCCGTTGAGCGGACCCTGGATCATGACTCCCGTCTTAGCTCCCGACACGGCCGCGACCGTGCCAGTCAACGGCGAAAAGGACTGCGCGGAAAAAGTGCCCGTAACCGCACCCGTGAAAGTGCCGGTCAACGCAGAACTGGAACTGAAATTGCCCGATGCCGGATCGCTGGCGGAGGTTCCGCTTTTCAGCCCGCCCGGCTCGCCATAGGCAATCACGTCTCCAGAAAAAGCGCAGGTGCTGCCGGTCAAGGCGGGCAGTTCCGCCGTATCTCCCGAATCGTCAGAAGAATTATCGAAAAACAAGGCCAGGCCCGCGGAGTCGATCGCGCCATACATCGTCAGAGGATTCTGGCCGGTATCGGTGACGGTCATTTGCCAGTCCCCCACCACGTTGTAAGGCCCGCCCGTGCAGGGCTTGCTGCCGGAACTGCCACAGCTGACCGTGAGCGCACCAACCACGAGAAGACAGACGAAGCACAACCACAACACAAACTTGGATAGCATGGATTTCTCCTGCGCGATCAGAATCCCGCGCTCCTTTGCGGCGAAGGCCCCGGGACTCCGATTCGGTGCGTCTGATCAGCCGTGTCTAATTGATGGTTGAGGACGATAGAAGCAGCGAACACGAGCAGTATAAGAACACGAATCCCAGCCGAGCAAGTTGGCGGTACGCGTCGAACGGCGATTGGTCTATTCCGCCAGCGCATTCACTCCGCCAACTCCAACACCGTCTTCCGCAATGGCTTCATCAGCGGCAAGGCCGAGATGCGCAGCAGGTTCACCAGCAGCCCCAAACTCTTCTCCATCAAGCGTCGCGTTCGCTCCTGGTTGGGCGACCGATCATAGAGCCAGAACATAATCAGAGCCATCTGGTACAGCCATAGTAAGTAGGGCAATCGCGGTTTCAAATCCGCGGGCACTTTCGCGTCGCTGCCTTCCACCGCAATCCGCATGTGCTCGATCGCTCCCTCGCGGATTGGCCCCGTCTCATCGCTGAACGGCGACAGCGGGTCCGCGCTGTCCGGCGCGTGCCGGAACAGCGCAGCGCAGAACTTACGATTCGGCTCCAGCAGTTCCAGCCTCTTTTCGAGAATGCACAGAATCCGCTCCTTCAGCTTTTTATGTCCCGCCAGCGCCTCCAGCACCGGCCCGTTGCTCTTCTCCTGCATCTCGCTATAAAACGCCAGCACGATCGCGTCCTTGGCGGAGAAATAATAATAAGCCCCGCCCAGCGCCACGCCCGCTTTGGCCGCAATGTCGCGCATGGTCGTCGCCTCAAATCCTTTTTCGCGGAACAATTCCATCGCGGCCTCATAGATCTTGCGCCGCGTATCTTCTGCCCGCGCCGTGACCCGAGGCTTCAAAGTGATCGTGTTCGTCGTCATTGCGTTTGTCATCATGGCTTTCATTGTGTTCTCACTACGGTTGTCGTTGAACCCTCACTACGGTTCTCATCCCGCTTGTCATTCCAAGAATTCGCGTACGTTCGAGGCGGGCGCATTGCCCGTCGGCAAAGCGCAAGGCTCCAATTCAACCTTCCGCAGTTCCTCGGCAATCGTCTCCGTGCTCAGAAAACTGGAAAGAAAATGCCGGTTCTTCGACAACGCCGCAAACGCCTGCCGCGCCAGCGGCATCAGCAGCGGATGCGTCAGCCGCGCCGCCCAATCCCGATACTCCACCATCGCATACAGCACCATGATCCACGCATGATCGTTCAGATACACCGCACCTTCGTCGCTGACCACGACCAGGTCGTCCTGCGTCGCAATCCGCTCCAACTCAGGAAACAGCCGCTTCGCCTTCTCCGATCCCGCCTCCAGCACCGCAATCCCAATCCACGACCGCTGCACCAGAATCCAGTCCTTCAATCGCCGGCATATCTCGCACTTCGGATCGTAGAGCACGTAGAGTTTTTCCATATGATTACCTCTTCCTTTCCCATCGGCGTTTTGGGAAGATTCGCAATTCACTCCTCCCGTCAGCGCCGCGAAAGATTCGTATTGATTCCGTCTTGCCATCTTTTCCCCCGCCGCTTTGCGAAAGATCCGTATCAGGGCATGCCTTCAGGCATGCCGTACCGCCCCAAAACTGATCGGGGCTTCAGCCCCCGCGACGCCCTCACCGCGGAATCGCAACCTTCAGCACCGCATCCGGCGCAACCGGAGGATTCGGCATCACCGGCGGCCGCGTCCCCCGCGCACTGCGCCGAATCCGCGAGAAAACGTACAGATTGAAAAAGTGCATCCCGCCCAGGATCATCAGCACCATCCCCATCTTGTCGCTCAGCAACTCAATCGCCGCCCGCGACGTATTGATCACATCGCCCGTCTTCAGCGCCAGCGACACGAACCCGATATTGATCAGATAAAACCCCACCACCAGCAGGTGATTCACCGAGTCGGCCAGCTCCGCATTGCCATGAAACGCATCCACGAGAAAAATGCCGCCCCGCTTGTACAAAGTTCGCGCCACCCAAATAGTCAAAGAAACGCTGATGAAGACATAAACCAGGTAAGTAGTCACGATGATGTTGTTGGCGGTTGTCATGTTGTTCTCCCTTCTCGAATGTTGAACGTGTTCAAAATCAATATAACCCTGGACTCTAATCGCGTCAAGAGAAAATTTGAACACGTTCAATAAGCAGCACTTTCAATCATTTGCGGCTCTCGCTCGCCGCCGCAAACACAATGGGTGCCCCATCCTTTCGCGTTTTCCGCGAAAGGATGGGCAGCGATGCGACCGGCGTCAACCGCCGTTGATTTCGCTCGGCGTCAAGCGGGCGCCACCCCGCCGCAGGTGTATTCTCATGAAATCATGCGGATCCAATTCTTGACGTTCTTCGCCCTAGCGACTCTGATTCTCGCCACCACCAGCCTCCGGGCCCAGCAATCACCCGCACCGCCCACCGCCCTGCAACAGTCCACAGCAGCTCCCGCGCCCAAACCCGAAGACACCGAACTCTGGCAGCCCGTCCCCCCGGTCGTCACTCCAGGCGCGACCACGTCCGCCCCTCCGTCCGACGCCATCATCCTCTTCGACGGCAAAAACCTAAACGAATGGGTCTCCGCCCAGGACCACTCCCCCGCCAAATGGATCGTCTCCAACGGCATCGTGACGGTCAACAAAGACGCCGGCAACATAGAAACCCGCCGCACCTTCAAGAACTATCAACTTCACCTAGAGTGGAAAGTTCCCACCAACGTCACCGGCGAAGGCCAGGAACGCGGCAACAGCGGACTCTTCCTCGCCTCCACCGGCCCCGAAGACGCCGGCTACGAACTCCAAATCCTCGACTCCTACCACAACGCCACCTACGTCAACGGCATGGCCGGCAGCATCTACAAGCAGTCCATCCCGCTGGCCAACCCCATGCGCAAGCCCGGCGAATGGCAAACCTACGACGTCCTCTGGACCGCCCCCACCTTCAATCCAGACGGCACCGTGGAAACTCCCGCCTACGTAACTGTCGTATTCAACGGCGTCCTGGTCCAAAATCATTTCGAACTAAAAGGCGAAACCCTCTACATCGGCCAGCCCTTCTACAAAAAGTACGAAGCGGCGCCAATCAAACTCCAAGCCCACGGCGACCCCAGCCCCCCACTCAGCTTCCGCAACATCTGGGTCAGAGAACTGAAGTAGCCAGCGCAGAAGGTGATCGGCTGGGTCCTTGATCTCGCCGGGAGCCTGCAAGCCAGAGGGTGCCCCATCCTTCGCGTTCTCTGCGAAGGGTGGGAACCACGGACCCCTGCCCGGTTCTTCGCGGGGGTGCCCCATGTCGCGATATTTTTTTTGGTGCGGCGACCTAAAATCCACCTTTTCATGGAGTTGCGGGTTTGGGTATGCCTCCGGATCTGGCAAAATATTGAGGCGTAAGGACTTGCAGGCAAAATATTGCGGAGAAAGGAGTTAGCTGGGGAGAGTTCTGGGCGGCTCATTGCGGAGGTGTCCGGCCTGTCGCGCACACTCCCAATTTGGCACAGTGATTTTTCTCAGTAAAGGTTGCTCGTCACAGAAGTGAAGCTTATTTTTTGCCGGTCTGTGGAAAACTCCTTTGGTGGCATTCGGAACCTCGAGGCCCCGCCGCCGCAAAGGATGTCCGGGGCTTTACAAAGAACGCAAGGCTGGGGCACCCTCAAATGAAATGGTGCAAACGAAGAGTTCCTTGAAGGATGGGTCAGCCCCAGGGCTGGAGTTGTTCTGTCTGTCGTTTCTCGCCCTTTTTCTCGAATTGATGGTCATCCGCTGGGAGCCCGCGGTTGTAAGACTCATCGCCTATTACGCCAATTTGATGTTGATCAGTTCGTTCCTCGGTCTGGGCGTGGGAGCGATTCTCGGCAAGAAAAGAAAGTCGCTGTTTGGATGGCTGCCCGCTCTGCTGCTGATCAATGTTGCGTGGCTGCTGATCGCACATTTCGTCACGCTGCCGACGACTGCTTCGGAGAGCAGGTTCTATACACCGGATCCTCAACTCGTGCGTTACGTAAGCCTGGTTGGTATTTTCGTCAGCAATGCAATCGTGTTCGTGCCCCTCGGTCAGCGAATCGGATCCCTATTTGAAGCTCTCCCGCCATTATCGGCTTACTCCTGGGACCTGAGCGGTAGCCTGGCAGGGACGCTGTGCTTCGGCGTTTTTTCGCTGAGGTACTTTTCGCCGATGCTGGGAATGGGGTTCGTGGCTCTGGCGATTGTTTTGCTTCTTCCGCGCGGGCAGTGGTTGCGATCGATCCCGATTCTGATTTTGTCGTTGGCGGGAGTGTATTTTTCGGTCAGCCCGAGCGCATTATGGTCGCCTTACTACTACATCGTCGTGGTCCTGCAGGGCGACAAGCACGGCAGTACTCCCATACGTGAGCCTCAGCCGGGGCTGCGCACGATGCAGGATCCGCCGATCTACAGTGTCAGGGTCAATCACTATTTTCTTCAGAAAGATGGAACCTTCGACCCGAGCCGCTATTCTCCGCAAGAACGATCCGGGATTCTCGACGAGCGAATGCAATACGACCTGCCCTATGCGCTGGCGCCAGCCCACCGGCGAGTACTCATGTTAGGGGCGGGAGGAGGCACGGATACACAGATTGCGGTACTGAACGGAGCCGAGGACGTGGATGCAGTGGAAATCGACCCGATGCTCGTGAAGCTATCCAACCGCTTCAATGCCTCGGCAATCTACGAGAATCCGAAAGTCCACGTCCACGTCGACGATGCGCGTGCATTTCTGCGGCGGTCAAGTGGCGGATACGACATGGTGGTCTTCGGATTTCTGGACTCGCAAACGCTCTTCAGTTCGATGAGCAATATTCGCTTGGACGGCTATATCTACACGGTCCAGAGCATGCAGTCCGCCTTCCGTCTGCTGAACGACAATGGAGTCTTGTCCCTTTCGTTCATGGCCGGGCACGAATGGCTCGCCCGCAAGTTAGTGCGCATGGTGGCGGAAGCGACGAACCAGATCCCGGTCGTCTATGAAAGTCAAGGTCAGGTGGTGATCTGCGCCTTCCGTGGCCAGCGCGCCGATCCCCCTCCGCAGTTCGGCCGCTTTGTGCGAACGAACGAACGAACGAACAACCTTCTCCGCAGGCGGCGACTTGTCCGAAGCCGCCGCTCCGACTGACGACTGGCCCTTTCTTTACCTATCCAGCAAAACCATCCCGGCCGATTACCTGATCGTGATCGGAATTCTCTTGGCGATCACCATACCCGCGGTGTTCCTGCTGCGCGGCCGAGGCTTCGGCGCGAACGACGGCCACTTTCTGTTTCTAGGCCTAGGTTTTCTGCTGCTGGAAACGAAGAGCATCTCGGACTGTTCTCTCTACTTCGGCACCACTTGGTTTGTAACCATGGTGGTTGTCGCGGGAGTTCTTCTGATGGTGCTGGCGGCAAACCTGGTGGCCATGCGAATGAGCGGTTTCCGGCTGTGGATGTACGCGCCGCTGATCGTGACCCTGATGCTGCTCTACTTTGTGAAGCGCGACTCGATTCTGGCGTTGAGCTTCGACGAACGTTTGCTGTGGTCCCTTCTTGTGGTACCGCTGCCGATTTTTTTTGCGGGGCTGATCTTCTCCACGACGTTCCGCCAGGCGTCGAACCCATCATCTTTTTTCGGCGCAAACCTGATCGGCGCGATGATCGGAGGATTCAGTGAATACCTCAGCATGATCATCGGCAACAGAAACCTCATGTTCCTGATTGTCGGAGCGTACCTGATGAGTCTCGCTCTCCAAATGCGGTTAGCCAAGGCAAGGTAGAGGTTCGCGCCTGGCAAAGAAAAAAGGCCATCAACAAATCGAAAACTGTTGATGGCCTTTCGAGCTTTGCCCCGGACGTTCCTCTCTACTTACATGCGTTCGGAATGCCCGGGATGTTGTTGCCGTAAGCCGCACAGATGGCCTGAGACTGCCGCTGATCTCTTGCCGCCTTCACCGTATCGGGCACGGCGCGGGTTTTGGGTTGAGCGATCTTGATACCGCAACTCCGTTTTGAGCCTTGGCGGTAGCGGTGAAAAGCACGAACAAGCACACTACTGCGAGCGAGAAATACCTCACGACTGCCTTCATTTGAATCCCCCCAAGCGAAATTAAGACCCTAACCCAGCCGAGGTTTTTTCCCCGGCTCCCGAAGTGGGTGCGTTCTACTCCCTCTTCGCCGGTTGCAAGCTGCCGGAGGTACACAGAGTGACAGCCCAGGCCTTAAGAAACGAGGATGCCGCGACGCTGATCCCCCGCAAGGCAGCAGCCCTGCACCGAGCCTTACATCCGCGATGAACTTCTTGTACTAAACAGTAGTGAGGGAGAGGACCGATTCGTTTCAAGTTCTCAATCACGACTTTCTAATTCCGCGCGGCCCTCCAACACAAAGGGTGCCCCATCCTTCGCGTCCTTTGCGAAGGGTGGGAGCCACAGACCAACCAGAAATTTCTCGAATGCAGGTGGCTCCGAAACGAATTTTTAGTGTGATACTATACGCCGCTGTGTCTCGGGCACGGTCTCTCAATCCACAGCCAGGGGAATATCGTGGGAAAAAACACAAAAAGCAAAAGCGGTTCCTACTGGGTGACCTGGGCCAATGCTCACGCAACTGCCAGCGATTCCGTAGACGATCTCGCCGACCCCTTCAAAGCCAACGCCAAGGACTTCATCAAAGCCCTTGAAGACGCCGGAGCCACAGTCACCGTCACTGAAACCAAGCGCAGCGCCAAGCGTGCCTATTTGTTCCACTGGTGCTGGTTGATCGGGCTGGGCAAGGCGAAAGCCTCCGAGGCAACGGATATGACGGGCGTTGAGATCGAGTGGGACCATGGCGACGACGACAAGAGCGTAGCCGGCGCGAAGGAGATGATTGACGGCTTCGGCCTGGCCGTGCCGCCCAACAGCACGAACGCTCCGGCACTCAGCAGCAACCATATAGCGGGCAATGCGATCGACATTGATATCGCCTGGAAAGACACCATCAAGATCAAGAAGAAAGATGGCACCGAGGTCTCGGTTACTTTCATGGACGACGTCAACCAGAACACGACGCTGCATTCCGTTGGCGAATCCTACGGCCTCAAGAAATTGACTACGGACAAGCCCCACTGGTCGGTGGATGGCCGTTGATCGGACGTGGATGAGACATCCTTATCGAAGCCGGCGTCTTCTACTTTGCGCAGCGATTTCGCTGCTGCTCATCGCTGCCGCTTCCTGCCGAAAAGAGCATGATGCGAGAACCAGTCAGCCTGCACCCGCCCCCGCCCCCGCCCCCGCAACATTTACATTCGCCGATCGCATCGGATGGTTCCAGGGTCCGTGCCTCGCCATCTCAAACCAGCATCTAGCCCGCGGAACGCCCGTCGCATTGGTCATAACCGGAGACCCCCAAAAAGTTCAGCAGACGCGAACCCTTGACCAGACCACCTCGGCCACGACGTGTAAAGCGCTCCTGCCAGACCGAGCGAAAACGAACGCTAAACCAGGAATATCGTTCTACGCCCTCGAACCCGCGAGCCTCGCCGCAACCGACATGGGTGTCGGAATCGTCAACCCCCCGTCCGCCCCCGCAATCGCGAACGGCCTGGCGCAAGCCGATCTCCTTCGCGACGGCCAGGCCGAAGTCTTCACCTCCTGCGCCACCAGCGAAGGAATCAAGTTCGCAGTCTGGACCGCCAAGCCCTACCAAGGCGACCCTCGCTGGTCCGGTTACGACTACCTCGGCTACGACATGCAGCCCACCTGCCCCTGACGCTGAGGAAAACTGCCCCTGACGCTCATCCAACCTGCCCCTGACGCTCAGGAAAAAGCCCGCCCAGCCGCAGAGCGGCACCATTCGTTAGCCCAGGACGTAAGTCCTGGAAAACCTAATCGGCGCGATGATCGGCGGATTCGCCGAATACCTCAGCATGATCATCGGCAATCAGAATCTTATGTTCCTGATCATCGGAGCGTACCTGGTGAGTCTCGTTCTCCAAGTGCGGCTGATCAAAAGATAGGTCGATTGGGTCCGTCGCATACCTGCGGGAGTACTAGCGAAACCTGTAGCGCAGGATTTACAGGCAAAACTAATGTCGAATAAGTGGAAGAATTCGGCATTCAGCTCCCTATTCGTGTCCCGTGAGGCTTTTCACCGAAAAATCACAGACTTCCTTCGGAAGTATAGGTACACTTGCCCGTCGTGTGCGCTTGAGGGGGAATTTCGAATCTAGGAGTGTGACCGCATGAGTCGTCACCTGCGTTTCGCTGTAGTCTGCGCCTGCCTTGCTCTAAGTGGAGCAATGGCCCGGGCCGCCGTTCCCGTGGCGGTATATCCCGACCCCATCCAGTTTGGAGTCATTCCCACGAATTCACCCAGCACGCCTCTGTGGATTTACCTTAGTAATACGAGTACCAGTGCAGTCAGCGTAACCAGCACAACAATTACCGGAACAAACAGCACTAACTTTGCCTTCGACGGGTACGCATGCGTCGGTACTATTTCGGCCGGCCAAATCTGCGAAATGTCGTTGACCTTCACACCATCCGCAATCGGAAGTGCCACCGCCAGCCTTGTGATCGTGGAAACCGGAGTGACTGCGGCGATCACCATACCCTTGCAAGGCACCGGCGGAAATCCCATTCCCACCATCACTTCGCTCTCCCCAGCGAGTGTCTATGTCAATAGCGCGACTACGACGATCACCTTCAATGGTTCGGGATTCCTCGCCTCGTCTCTCGTGTATTTGCAAAGCAATTCAACTCCATTACCCACAACCTTCGTGAGCGCGACTCAGATCAAAGCTCAAATACCGGATACAGTTCTGTCGAATGAGGGCCAGTTATCCCTATATGTGACAAGTCCTCCGCCGGGTAGCGCTTCCGCCTCTGCCATTCTGCAAGTCGTAGGACTCGAACCCTTTATCAATAACGTTTCGCCAACTTCGATCGTCGCTGGCACCGCTTCCGAGCAACTTCTTGTCAATGGTCAAAACTTCGCCGCCGGAGCGAAGCTGCAGTGGAATGGAACCAACATCCCCGCCACTTATGTCAGCTCCTCTCAGCTCCAGGTTCAACTTACGACCGCGGAACTCGCAACTGCCGGGATCATTCAACTCGCAGTAAGCAATCCCTCCCCGGGGACTATTTCGGCTCCCCTCGCCTTCGACCTTACTTATCCAGTCACCGTCACCGTCTTAGATCTTCCTGCCAACGATCTGGTTTGGGACCCATTCGCACAACTCCTCTAGGCCTCACTCCCCAGCAGCGCGGGAACAAACGGGAACAGCATTGCGGTGATCAACCCCTCCACGGGCGCTATCACTGGATATTTCTTCGCGGGCAGCGAGCCCACAAAACTGGCGCTTGACAGCACCTCCGTGTATCTTTATGTCGGCCTGGACGGAAATGGCTCCATTCAGCGCCTGGATCTTCCCGGCTTCACTCCCGACATCGACATCAATCTCGGCCACACCACCAATGGGCTGAATCTCGCCACAGCCATGGCCGTATCTCCTACCAACTCCCACACCATTGCAGTCGAGCTCGGCAGCAGCGCATGCTCTTCCAGCGGTCCACTTCAATTCTTCACCGATTCGACAAAGCTCACCAACTCCGTCGCATCACCGGTGATGAGCCAACTCGCCTTTGCCAGCGGCACCACGCTGTACGGCTACTACTCCAGCACCTTGAGCCAGGTCACCGTATCTTCCACCGGAGGGAGTTTGACTCAGCAGTGGACCGATCTCGTCACCGGGAGCAGCTTCGACTATTCCGGTGGCCTGATCTTTGGCGGCAACGGCCAGGAGTTCAATCCGACCACCGGTTTGATATTGGGTACATTCGACGTAGGAGAAACCTGCTGCAGCAGCAGCCCTCAGGTGCTGCCCAATTCAGCCATCAATCGCGCCTTCGCGTTGGGCCAGACTCCCTTCTTTAACGGGTTTGGCATTACCAGTTACAACCTTGCCCAGTTCACACCTTTGGCGGTGGCGAACCTGTCCGAACTGAATGGTGAGTACAGTTCCGCGACCACTTCCAAGTTCATTCCATGGGGCACCAACGGCCTGGCCTTTATTCTGACCAGTGGCTGTTGCGCCCCCCCGACGAGTCAGGTCGTGCTGTTGCAGAGCCCGACTCTGCTCCTGACGACCACTCGGGTCGTTAGCCCTGTGCCGGTTTCGAAGTCGTCGAATCCTCCGACGGCTTCTCACGGTACCAAGAACTTCCGCATGACTATCAAGGGCTCTGGTTTTGTGCCCGGGTCGGTGGTCACCTGGAACGGCAAGACGCATTCCGCCAGCTATGTGAATGAGAGCGAGATGACCGTCTATGTACGGGCGGCCGACGTAGCGTCTCCCGGCACTGCAGACATAGTGGTCAAGAACCCAACCCCGGGCGGAGGCAAGTCGAACACTCTCGTTTTCCCCATCAAGTAAGCGCTTGAGCACGTGCGGTAGAGGCCCGTTTCTTGTAAGCAACGCAAGAAACGGGCCTCACCACATTTGCCGTAGTGGCTCAGTTTTTTGATTTCGCCGGGAGCCAAAAACACACAGGGTGCCCCATCCTTCGCGTTCTTTGCGAAGGGTGGGAACCACAGACCTCGACGCCTCGGCCCCTCCAAATAAATCACCTCACCCACCCTTGCAAAGAACGCAAGGATGGGGCACCCTCAGATGAAATGGTGCAAACGAAAAACTCGTCGACGGCGTGCCATGGCCCCGGCTGAGGTCTTCTGCATGGCACTGAGAGGCCTTCACGAGGGGCAAAAAAGTTTGACTTTCTTGCTCGTTGGTGTATCTATATGAAGGGAACAAATTCGCTATGATTTCAAACCTCGAAAAGTTGTCGTCCGCTTTGAGAACCGTGGGTAAACCCGAGAATGAGGATGCTGTTCGTCTGGCCGAAAGAATTAAGTCAGACCCACAGATTCAGGATGAACTGAACAGGACCGGAGAAGCTAACGTCCAGGACGATGCAGGCCGCAATTTTGTAGTGAGGCGCAAAGCAGTCGGAGCCACAGTCTCGGGTCGGTAAGAATTGAAATAGTCGAGGGCCACTGATGATCGGCCTTTTAGGCACTTTTTTAGTAGTGGCCTATTTGCTTATTCCGAGTGGCTTGTTCCGGTCGTGTTACTCTCTGTTTCTTCCTCGGATCATCAAATTCCAGCGCACCCGAGCGCAAGAGTTTACTTTCGCAGTCTTGGCGTCAATCCTGCCGTTTTTTCTATCCCTTGCTTTGGTTTGGACCGTGGCGAACTGGCCTTTCGGAGTCCGTCAAGGCTCTTCGGCCGATCGGCGGGAGGCTTATCGCATCATCGTCGGCTCTGCGATGAGCGACAAGATTCTTGGAGAACAAGGGCAGAACCGCGTCTACTGGGCAGCAGCCAATCAAGTTATTCGCAGGCAAGCGCGTTTCCTGGTCTGGTATTACCTCTTTGTGTCGCTCGAAGCTTGGACTTGTGCTTGGCTCACCCACAACTACGGTCGGTGGACCAACAGCCTCACTGGATTTCGCAGCCGGCTGTACCTCTGGACCGCGAACAAGATCTTGTTGCCGGCCATCAGCGAATGGCATGTCTTGCTCACCCCGTTTAGCTACCCGCCCGAACCCCAGAGACAGGTTTGGGTAGATGTGTTGACGACGGTAGACATGCTCTACAAAGGGCACGTGGCTGATTTCTTCTTGGATAAGGAGGGTGAACTGTCTGGCATCTTCCTGGAATACCCGCTTCGCTTTGATCGCGTGGGATTCATCAGCGACAAGGAAAAAGGCCAAGCGAAGGGCACTGATTCCTACTGGAAGAAAATCCCTAGCAACAACCTCTATATTCCGAACGACAAGATCGCAAACCTAAATGTGCGCTATTTAACTGAAGACGAAGGGACGGCGCTCCAGGCGACATGGCTCCTGATTGGAGAGGGTCTTGACGTCGCGGCAAGCACTCCCTCGGCCTCCTCTTCTGGACCGGGAAATAAGGCGTGATTTCAGTCCGGCAGCTAAAGGAAGGCTCTCGAATGGAGATTAAGAAGGGTACGAGCATCGCGATGGCCGTAACGAGAAGCTGGGCAAACTTGTTCGGCGTCCGAGCCTTCATCCGTGAAGGCCGGACAGAAACGCAGGGACAGACGGGACGTTCCCCGGTTTTCCCGTTCCACGATTTCCCTCGGTTTCGTTTTCCACAACCCAATGTGACATCCAACCTTGACCTCAAAATTCAAAGAGCAGAAAATAGCCAAACCGGAGGCGCTGCAAACAGAAGTCGCAAACCACCATCTAACTCCCGTGTTCTCAAGATTTTGACCTCTAACCCCTAGAGGCTCAAGATTTTGCAGACCATTCTTGCAAACCCCGCGCCAGTCGCGGCTTTCAGAGGGATGGGGGGGAGGGGGGATACCCCTGAAACCCGCGATTTCCCAAAACGAACTGGCCGAAAATGCGCTCATCAGCCCGTCTCCTCAGAATTTTTTTCTGCAGATTTCGTTACAATAAAACCAGCCTCTGTTAAACAAAGGTCCGTGAGCCCCTATGTCCCTGACCAAAGCGCAAGCGCTCGAGATGTTCAACTCCGATGACCTGATCGGCATTGGCATGGAAGCCGACGCAGTGCGCCGCAAGATGCATCCTGAAGGCGTGGTCACCTACATCATCGACCGCAACATCAACTACACCAACTTCTGCACCGAGTACTGCACCTTCTGCGCCTTCTACCGCCCGCTGAAAGGCCCCGCCGCGAAGGATGGCTACATCCTCGACTTCGACACCATCTACGAGAAGATTCGCGAGACCGTCGAACTCGGCGGAACCGGCGTGCTCATGCAAGGCGGACTGCATCCCGACCTAAAGATTGACTGGCACGAGAAGATGCTGCGCGGCATCAAAGAGCGCTTTCCGAAGATTCACCTGCACTGCTATTCCGCGTCCGAGATCATCGCGATCGCCGAGTACAGCGCGCTGAGCATTCGCGACACCATCCTGCGCCTGCGCGACGCCGGCCTCGACTCCATCCCCGGCGGCGGCGCCGAAGTGCTCGACGACGAAGTCCGCTACAAGATCGCGCGCCTGAAGTGCTTAACCGAAGACTGGCTCAACGTGCATCGCACCGCCCATCAGATCGGCATGCGCACCACCGCAACCATGATGTTCGGCGTAGGCGAGAACTACGAAAACCTGGTCAACCACTTCCAGCGCCTCTACGAATTGCAGGAAGAAACCGGCGGATTCACCGCGTTCATCCCCTGGAGCTTCCAGCCGCAGAACACCGCGCTCGGCGGCCGCCACTGGGACGAAGCCACCGCGGTCGACTATTTAAAAGTGCTGGCCATCTCGCGCCTCTATCTTTCCAACTTCCTCAACGTGCAGTCGAGCTGGGTGACCCAAGGATTGAAAGTCTGCCAGATGGGCCTGCGCTTCGGTGGCAACGACGTAGGCTCGGTGATGCTCGAAGAAAACGTAGTCCGCGCCGCCGGCGTAACAAACTGCACCACAGAAGAAGAGCTGCGTCGAATCATCCGCGACGCCGGATTCCGTCCCGCACAACGCGACACGCTGTACCGTCAGTATTTTTTGAACTAAGTGGTTTGAGATTTCGGGTGCCCCATTTCTCGCGCCCTTTGCGAGAAGTGGGGATTTCGACTTTAGGAGATCGGGATGGCATTTCCCATCAAAGTCTGCGCCGTTTGTGGCGAAGAGTTCGAGCTGAAGCCCGGCAAGCCTGGGTTTGCCAACCGCTGTCCAGCCTGCAGTGAAGAAGAGACCGATGCGAAGTCGAAGCCCGCGGATGTTCTGAAGACGGACAAGGGAGCGAACGCCGCTCGGCGTGAAGCCATGCGAAACCTGCTTTATCGCAAGGACAGCTAGAGTCTGCGCTTAATCCTTCGCGCGTTTCAGCGCAAGCGGATGCGCGCTTCCGAGTTGCGTGAAAGTGCCATCGATCGAAGATAGATCGGCGGCGATCTTGCCTTCGAAAGATCCGCCAATCGATTTGATTTGAATTTTCAGCGACGATCCGTCACGTGTGACGGAGGTCGTCGGGATGCCGCTCGTGTTCTGGTCAGGGCTGTCAAGGGTCGCGGTCAGTCCGTCTTCGGTGTTGACGATGTGGAACACGACCCGCAGGCTCTGCGCACCAAGATCGAGCGTGCCCATCCAAGCGCCGTCAATGTCAGAGGGCTTGCCGGGTTTGTGCGCAGTCTTGAAGGGCGCGAGCGTACGTTTGAACTCGAGCGGAGTCGACTGGGTTTGCGTCCATGTGCCGGAAATGGTGTCGCCGCCGGATGCGACTTTGCCTTCGTAAGTGCCGTGGACTTTTTCGACATCGAGATTCAGCTTGGAATCCTTGAGCGCGATTGAGCTGACAGGGATACCGTTCCCACCGGGCTGGTCGATGCTGTCGAGCGTCGCGCTGAGGCTGCCGTCGGCTGACTTGGTGATGTGGAGGATGAGAACGCAGTTCGGCGCCGTTTGCGCTGATGGTTCCTTGCCAGTTGCCGGTGATGTCCTGGGCGTTCGCTATGGTTGCGGCGAAGATAAACAGCGCAGCTGCAAAGATGCGTCGGTTCATATGTTCCTCCATAAGTGCTTATCATATCCCGCCTGATTCCTGAATCGAAAAGGAGCTCACGGACTTCAGAACTGTTCTTGGGCGAAGTGTCATTCCGGGGTAGAATGGTGGTATTGGCGGGCCGATCCTCACGGCTGGCCGGCAAGCCAGTTCTCAGATCTTTCCAGTTGGAATCCATGAAGCTGGGTTTCACCAAGTCAGATTTTATGAAGTCAGGTTCCATCCAACCACGGCGCAGGGAACTACGCTTGGCGATGCAGCTTTTCGCGTGGCTGCTTGGAGCGCTGTTGGCGACGAGCCTGATTGGAGTGGGCGTCGTGGCGCAGGTCGTCGGCGCGGCGAAATCCTCCGGCCGGGCCACGATTGACGGCATCGTCACGAAGGAGCCGGGCAGCGAGCCGGTGAAGAAAGTCCTCGTCGAACTCATTGCCGAGAACCAGGCCGAGGGCGGCGACTACACGGCGGTGAGCGGCGTCGACGGGACTTTTCACATCGAGGGGATTGTGCCGGGACGCTACCACATGTTTGCCGAGCGCACCGGGTTGCTCGAAGTCGATAAGCATAGGGCCCGCAGTGATGGGCGCGTGCTGACGCTGACGGCCGGGCAGGAAGTTAAAGATGTGCTGATTCACGTGCAGGCTGCGGCGGTGGTGCGCGGGCGCGTGACTGACGAAGATGGAGATCCGTTGCCGAACGCGCAGGTCGCGGTGTTGCGGCAGACGTTTGTTTCCGGACACAGCCGGTGGGAACAGGCGGGCGCGGAGCGCACGAATGATTTAGGGGAATACAGAGTTGCGGGACTCGCGGCAGGAAGTTATTACGTGTCAGTGAGCCCGCCGCCGGATTTCAAGGTCTTGATCGAATCCGCGGGCGCGGCCGCGCAGTTGCAGCTGCACGAAAAAAGTGGGCCGGAGAAAACTGAGCCCACCTCGTATCAGACAACTTACTATCCGGGGACGGGAGATCGCAGCCAGGCGGCGCCGGTTCCGCTGCGTGCGGGGGATGATTTTGTCGCGGACTTTTCGCTGACGCCGAGTCCTTCGTTGAGCATTCGCGGGTCGGTGGTGAATCTGCCGCCACGGTCGTCGGCGGTCATCATGCTGCAGTCGCGCGATTTTAATCTGGTGCTGAATGGGGCGGAGATGCATCCCGACGGCAGTTTTGTGATTCGCGATGTGGCGCCGGGCGCGTACACGATTCTGGCGACGATTGAGAATTCTCCGGTGCCGATGATGGCGCGGCAGGCGCTGCAGCTGGGGTCGAACAGCGTGGAAGACCTGCGACTGCAGCCGCAACCGGGAGGATGGGTGCACGGGCGGCTGCGCATCGAAACCAGAGGCGGCGTGAACAAGGTGGATGCCAGCCAGATTTTTCTGAAGCTGCGCTCGGCGGACGGCGACGACGAGGCGCTGGGCGAGTTCAGCATGGGTGACGGATTTTCCAGCCTGGCGCATGTGGCGGCGGATGGGAGCTTTGAGTGGAAGAATGTTCCGCCGGGCAATTACTACTTGGAACTTGTCGGCGAAGGCGGAACGAATTTCGATTTGTTTCTGAAATCCGCGACTGCGGGGAATCACGATGTGGGGGAGGCTGGGCTCAGTGTGAGTGGCGGTGCGGTGGTGCTCGACCTGGTGGCGAGCGCGAACGGCGCGAGTGCCGAGGGCATAGTTACGGATCAGAAAGGCGAGCCGGTCGCCAACGCAATGATTGTTGCGGTGCCGGAGCCGCGGTTGCGCGGGCGGGTGGAACGTTATCGCACGACGGCGAGTGATCAGAGCGGACGATTCGCACTGCGCGGAATACAACCCGGCGATTACACGTTGTTCGCCTGGGAGAGCGTTGACGGCGAGGCGTATTACAATCCGGAATTTCTTAAGGCCTATGAGGCGCAGGGAACGGCGCTGCGGGTGAGCGAAGGGGATCGGAAGACGATGGGGTTGGTCGTGATTCCGGAAGCAGGGGAGCAGCAGTAGGCGACGAGTGCGGGTAGTGGTTTTAGTTTGGCTTACGCGGTGTGCCGGTTAAAGGGGAGATCCTTCGCTACGTCTGAAAAGCGGCTCCGCTCAGGATGAGTCGCCGTGCGATACTCGAACTGCACCACGACACGAGTACGGCACCCCTTGGTTCGAGGATTGCCGCCGTACTAGAATGGCGGCAAAGTGCAAACTCTTTCTGGAGGTCGCGATGCACACTCAAACTAGAATGCTGCTGACGGTTTCGTTTCTTCTGGTGTCGTTCGGCATGATGGCGCAGGAGCGCGCTTTCCTTCCGGATTCCGATTTTCTGGCGCGGCTTTCGTATGAGAATACGAGTATGGTGTGGCCATCATCGGCGCGGCACGTGTGTGTGGCCGTCACGCGCGATGGAGAGTATCGAGTGGCCCGATCCGGGGAATACGGGCAGACGCTGCGGCAGCGCGGGAAAATGTCGAAGGAGCAGTTACAGCAATTGACCCAGCTGTTGGGGGCTGGCGAATTCCGGGCACTTTCTGGCGAGCATAAGGGGCTGATTCGTCAGGACGCGGAAGTTTTTACGGCGGAGATTCCGGGACCTGTCCGGGAGCGTGAGGACGGACCGCGGCAGTGGATGGATCGCGATGTCTGGCGGTTGCAGTGGATGAATGCCGACGGCGAGAATCCGTTCCCGGGTTCGGTGGCCAAGGTGGTCGAGTGGCTGCAGCATTTTGAGCCAAAGAATGGGGAGTCGTTTGTATATGCGGAATTTCCAGATGTTTGTCCCAAGCGCGGACTTCGTCTGGTGCAGCCGGCGGTGGCGGAGAATGCGCACCCCTGATCGACTGAGCGATTACTGCAAGGGTCAAGGGCGGCGGACAGGAGTGTCCGCCCCACATGGTCTGAGGCGGCTTCACTTTCTTCTTAGACTTTTCCTGTTTTGTTCTTCCTCTATTGCCAGCGGTGAGTTTCTACCACTTGCGAATTTGCGTCGGCAGCTTTGGTTTCATCGGCGTGGATCTTGCCGTCTTCCTCTGCATAAAACGAGCGGTGCTGGGCGTCGAGATTTTTCGGCGTCAGGGTGAGGATGAAACCGTCTTTCTTGCCCTTGAATCCCACCGTATAGTCGCCACGGTCGGGACTGACCATGCGCTGCGTGAAAGTACCGGTGTGAATCAGTTGGGTGAGCGACGTGGCATAGTGGCTGTAGTGCTTGTTGAACAGCATTTGGGCGCGCATGACGACGCGCATGTAGGCAAGGGCGTTGAACTCGGAATCAGAGTGGGCTGGGTCGGTGTGGTATTTCGGAGTGTAAGTCGGGGCCTGAGGCGCAGGGGATTCCGCGGGGGCTGCGGCGGGCGGGGCATCCTGAGCCGTCAGGGTACATGCGGCCAGTAGGAGCATTGCGAAGATGGTGAAGAATTGCGTCGGTTGTTTCATGCGATTGGTCGTTCTCCCCGTTATTTGGTTACTTGCGCTGCGTGTTCTGGAAAATGTTAAAAGCGCGTTCTGGAAACTTGGACTGCCACTGCTGCGTTTGAGTCGATTTTTCCATGTTACTCCCGTAATTTCCCTTCGGTCACCTTCTCTTTGCTTTGTGCCGAATTATTAATATGCTGAGTAGAAGAATCTAACCCTACAGGGAAAACTATGAAAGCAGCAGTAGCCAGAAAACCAGTCATTCGAATCGCGGTGGTGGAAAGCGATCCATTGCGGTTCGTCGGGTTCCGCGCGTTGTTCGACTCAGAGCCTGAGTTCGAACTTATTTCGGCGGCGTTGCCCGAGATCAGTACGCTGCAAGGCATCGATCTTATTCTGCTCGGCAACCGCAACGGACAAAACCTGTTTGACGTGATGGCCAGCCTGAAGGCCACGCGGCCGGATTTGCGCATCATCGTGACCGGTTCTGGAATCGACGAAGAAACTATTCTGAAGGCGATTGCGTCTGGGGCCAAGGGTTATGTCGACGAGGCGGCCACACCGGCGGAGTTTGCGCAGGCTATCCGCATCGTGAATCAAGGGTCGGTCTGGGCTCCGCGGCGGGTGCTGTCGATGTTCATCGAGCGCGTGTCATCGTCGCCGGGCCGGATTTTTCCGGCGGGGCGGGTGACGTTTACCGACCGCGAGAAGGAAGTGCTGGAGATGCTGGTGGCCGGCCGCTCGAACAAGGAGATTGGCGGACAGCTGGGGATCGAAGAGCGCACGGTGAAGGCGCATGTGGCCAAGTTGATGCGCAAGGTGGGCGTGCAGAACCGGATTGCGTTGTCGGTGCATGCCATTACGCATTCGCTGGTGACGACGAAGTAAGACGGCTGTGAGCGGCGAGCTGTGAGTGGCGAGCGGACCGAACCTGGTTTCTCACTGCTTACAGCTCGTTGCTCGCAGATCACGCTTACGGTGTAACTTCTGGGCACTTACTTTCGTAATCTTGTGGGCTTTGAGACTGCGTTGCATACTCGGCTCACCTACCACAGAACCTGGGAGACGGGGTTGAGAGTGGCGATTAGGGTCACTGCTTTCAGCCCCGCATTTTTTTGCCCCCAGGGGCTAAAGCCCTCAAATTTCTAAAATGCCTTTACGCGGCCCTGAAGGGCTGCTCTTCCACGGCGCTGTTCGCTCCCGTTTGCGCCGCGGTTTCGCCAGCTTTCCGATGCGTCCTCCGCCGTTGCGTCGGCCTTTCGCTGCTGCCACTCTCCACTGTGGCTCTTCCACAGCGCGCCTCTGCGACGAATTCATTTACAATCCAATAAAAGATCCCAGTGAAATCTTTGTGGCGAGGAACCATGAAAAAGCTTGTGTTGCGGACCCTTGTTTTACTGATTCCAGTTTCGTTGGTGTGCGGTTTTGCTGCGGCGCTCGCTCAGGCGCAAGACCAGCCGCGAGAGTCGAAGGCCTCTGACCGGGTGCAGGCAGCGGCCGACGTGCTGAATGAAATCCAGGGGGCGCCGGACTCCGGCATTCCTCAGGAAGTGTTGAGCCGAGCGGAGTGCGTGGCCGTGGTGCCCTCGATGCTGAAGGGCGGATTCATTGTGGGCGCGAAGTATGGGCGCGGGCTGGCTAGTTGCCGCACTCCAAAGGGATGGAGCACGCCGGCATTTTTCATGGTGGAGGGAGGCAGCTTCGGGTTTCAGATCGGCGGACAGGCGGTCGACCTGGTGATGCTGATTATGAATAACGAGGGCATGCGCCATTTGCTGGCCGACAAATTTGAAATTGGCGCGGACGCATCCGTGGCGGCGGGCCCAGTTGGGCGTCATGCGGAAGGCAATACGGACTGGACGATGCGGGCGCAGGTGCTGACTTATTCGCGCGCGCGCGGCGTGTTCGCGGGAGTGAGCCTGAATGGGGCCGTGCTGAAGCAGGATAAGGACAGCACGCGCGAGTTCTATGGGCACATGATGACTTCGAAGGCGGCACTGACCGGAGAGGTGGAACCGCCGCCGGCGGCGAATGCGTTCCTGACGACGCTGTCGAAGTGGGCGCAGGAAGCGGCGAAGTAGAAAAGCAGGGAACAGGGGCAAGGGTTTAGGGACTAGTGTGCAGCAGCCGCTTGTTCCCTGAACCCGTTTCCTCGCCCCTGACCCCTAGTCCCTAGCCCCTGATTCTTTAATGCGGCGAAAACTTGAATACGCGGCAGCCTGGCCGTTCATAAAAATTCTGGGTCTGATGCCGCGCCGGCTGGCGCGCGGGTTCGGCATTGGCCTGGCGCAGTTTGTTTATCTACTGCATCCGCGCTTGCGGCGCGTGGGGATGCGCAATCTCGAACTGGCGTTTCCCGAAAAGAGTGAGGCGGAGCGGGCGCGCATTCTGCGTGGGGAATTTACTTCGCTCGGCCGGCAGTTGGCGGAAGTGTGCCACTTCCCGGCGTACACGGTCGACAACGTGGGCGAGGTCGTCGTCTGGGACGGGTTTGAGAATTACGAGCGGGCCAAGGCGCGCGGCAAGGGCGTGCTGCTCTTCGCCGGACATTTTGGGGGATGGGAGCTTTCGTCGTTCGTGCTTTCGATGCATGGGCATTGGATGCACGTGCTCATGCGCGGCATGGACAACGAATATCTGAACCGGCTCGTTCTTTACTACCGCACCATGCACGGCAATAAAGCGGTGGACAAAGATGAATTTGTGCGCGGGCTGCTTTCGGCGATGAAGGCGGGCGAAGTAGTGGGAATGCTGATCGACACGAACATGACGCCGCCGCAGGGAATCTTTGTGGATTTCTTTGGCATTCCAGCGTGCACGGCGAGCGGGATGGCGCGGATTGCGCTGCGCACGGACGCCGCGGTGGTGCCGACGTTCACGATCTGGGATGAGGCTCTGGGCAAGTACCGGCTGCGCTTTGATCCGGCGTTGGAGTTGATCCGCACCGGAGATCAGGAAGCCGACATCGCAGCCAACACGCAGATGTTTGCCAAAGTGATTGAGGATTATGTGCGCAAATATCCTGAGCAGTGGCTGTGGGTGCACCGGCGCTGGAAGACGCGGCCCGAGGGCGAGAAGGGGCTTTATTGAAGAGGTCTGCAGTACAAGCCTCTACCACGTCAGGGCTCCTCTGCGAGTATGAAATGTTTTGCAGTGCGGCTTCAAAAAAAATCTTCTTTACAGTATTGCGGTTCCAGAGGAACGGGGCTAGCATGTCGTCCACCGTTTGATGGGGCCAGATACCGTGTCGCTAGTGGGTTTCAGGACGCGCCCTGATTCTGGTTCATCCTGCAATTGGAGGGGTCCAATTGCGAATTCCAACTTGATTACTGGCGGCGAAGACGTTTGTTCTCGTCGCTCACCTCAGGCGAAGTTCATCACTGTAGTCGATCACCGAAGTTCATCACTGTAGGCAATCCCAGGAGGACGACATGCACGAAACGAAGGCAGCCCCCCACGCCGCGACGGCCAACCGTCGCGGGCTGACGCTTTTGCGGTACGTACTTCTCGCAACCCTAATTGCGGGGATCACATTGCCGGCGATCGCCGCCGGAAAAATCGAGCACAACACGCCCGGTTACGTAGCCACGGCCAAGAACATGGGCACGGTGGATCCGGCGCAGACCATGGACGTCGCCATCTGGTTGAAGCCGCACAATCGCGCCGAGATGGATACGCTGGCTCAGCAACTCTATGATCGCAACTCCCCGAACTATCGTCATTTCCTGAAGCGGGCGCAGTTTGCCGCGCGCTTTGCGCCGACCGCGGCGGAAGCGAGATCTGTCCAGGAATTTTTCGAAGGACACAATCTGAAGGTCGTGAGGGTCGCGCCGGACAACATGTTCGTGCGCGCGCGTGGAACCGTAGCCGATGTCGAAACCGCTTTCCACGTGGTATTGAATAATTATGAGGTGAAAGGGAAAACGATTCGTTCCAACGATCGCGATCCTTTTATCGACGGCGCTGCCGCGGAGTTGGTCAGCACCGTCTCTGGGTTGGATACGGGTGCATTCGAGCACCCGGCGATGACCCGGACTCCCAAGCTTTCCACGACCACGAGCCCGTTGCCGCCCTCGGCATCGGCCATGATCACCAATCGTCTGGACACCCTCGGCTACAGCAACAACTGCTTCAACGGCACCGGAGACGGACGTACTTTCGACTAATGGTGACGGTGAGCTTCCGATCGGAACCTTCAAGGGCAATCACCTAAACATTTTAGCCTGACCAGCGCCGGTTGCGGCTATCACCCGCTCATGATCCAGGCGGCCTACAATCTGACCGTTTACGCCGAAGGATTCGACGGCACGGGCCAGACCATCGGGATCATCGACTGGTGCGGCTCGCCGACGATTCAGAACGATGCCAACGCATTCTCGGCGCAATTCGGCTTGCCCGCGTTGACCTCGTCGAATTTCGCCATCACCTACATCCCCAGCCCGAGCACCTGCGACGCACCGATTCGAGTGGAAATCAATATCGATGTGGAGTGGGCCCACGCGGTCGCTCCCGGCGCCAACATCAACCTGATTGTTCCGCCGTCGGCCAGTTCTTCAGGAAATCGACCAGGCTGAATATATTGCCGTCGACTAAGGCCTGGCCAACGTGCTTTCCGGCAGCTTTGGAGCGGAAGAGATCTTTATTCCTGCGAGCGAGTTGCAAAACGGCAACCTGCTTTCCGAGCTGGGAGCGATCATGGGGATTTCGACCAACTTCTCCACGGGCGATTCCGGCAACTTCACCTTCGGCTTCCCTCAGTTCGACCCGCCGTCGGTGAGCTATCCCGCCGATTCGCCGTTTGCCACGGGAGTGGGCGGCGTAACGCTGGCATTGAATGCTGACAACTCGATTGCATGGCAGGCCGGCTGGGGCAACAACGAAACTCTACTGGCCGAAGAAGGGACGGTGTTCGATCCGCCACTTGCGTTTGGTTTCAACGGCGGATCGGGCGGAGGCGCGAGCACCTGTGCCTTCCAGGACTCCAACGGCAACTGTCTTGCTGGATTCCCCAAGCCCTGGTACCAGAAAGTGGGCGTGCCCGGAAAGTATCGTCAACTTCCAGATGTTTCATGGGTTGCGGATCCCTTCACGGGAGTCGTGATCGCGATCACGGTTCCGGGTCAGGTTCCGTCGCTGCTCTGGCAGGTATGGGGAGGCACGAGCGTAGCTTGCCCGATGTTCTCGGGTTTGTGGGCGATTGCCAACCAGGAAGCAGGAGTTCCTCTGGGACAGGCTGCGCCTTACCTGTATTCGATGCCCGCCGGTGCGATCTATGACATCGTCCCGGTGACCTCGAAAACCAACGTGACCGCGTCGATTCAGGAACCGACCGGCACTAACAAGTACACTCCTGCTGAAGTGGGTGGGGTCACATCGGGCGCGTTCGTGAGCGCCATCTGGGACTACGCCGATATAGCAGACACTGCACTGGTGCTTACTTTCGGCACCGATCCCGGCCTTACGACGCATAAAGGGTGGGACGACGTAACCGGAGTGGGCACCCCGAACGCGAAGGCGTTCGCGGATGCTTTCGCTCCGGCACCTGCTGTCAAGAAATAAGGTAGTTTGTTTCGATAAGGCCTCCGCGCTCGCAAGGGCGCGGGGGCTTTTTTGCGAAGCGCACGAGGCCGCACAACTGCGCAAAACAGATCCTTCGGCACAACATTTCCGCTGCCGAAAAATATGCGCATTTTCCTCGTCCGAAATGGGTGACTGAAGCGCTTCGTGATCGTCCATCGGTCTGAGGGACAAACATCCATGACATTGCTGCAGGATCTCCGCTTCAGCGTCCGCCAACTTTTTAAGAGTCCCGGCTTCAGCTTGACGGCAGTCCTGTCGTTGGCGCTGGGCATCGGCGCGACCACTGCGGTGTTCAGCGTCGTGTATGCCATCCTGATGAACCCTTATCCTTATGCGGCGCCGGATCGGATGGTGCACATGAGGCTGCTCGACGACTCGCAGCAAGAGCGAGGGATCGACCTGACGGGTGGGCAGTTTCGGCAGATTCAGAAGTCGCCGGTCGTCGAAGACGCATTCATGGAGGATGACTGGAGCCTGACCGTCACCGGACACGATATCCCGGAAGATGTGCAGGGGATTTATCTGAGTTCGAATGGATTTTCTTTTCTGGGAGTTCCGCCGGCACTGGGGCGGGGACTGATTCCCTCAGACGCAATCGATGGACAGGAACCGCAGGCGGTTGTAGTGCTGGGCTACAAATTCTGGCAACGTCATTTCAATGGAGACCCCGGAGTGCTGGGCCAGAACCTGCAACTGGTGCGCAAGAACTACACCATTGTGGGCGTGGCTGGCCCGCGCTTTACCTGGGGTGATGGCGACGTCTACCTGCCGCAGAAAGTCACGCAGGACCCGGTCAAGTCTTTTTACGTTGGCATTCGGTTGAAGCCGGGAGTGAGTCATGAGGCGGCCGATGCCGCTTTGCAGCCGTTGATCGAGAGTTTTGCTAAGGAGACGCCGAAGCACTTTCCTTCGGATCATTTCCGGTTGCACGTGATCGGGCTGAATGAACAGTTTGTTCACGACCTGGGCGGGACGTTGTATCTGCTGTTTGGCGCGGTGGCGCTGCTGCTGGCGATCGGGTGCGGAAACGTGTCGATCCTGCTGCTGGCGCGAGGTACGTCGCGGCAGCATGAATTCGCGGTGCGCACGGCGATTGGCGCGAGCCGGAGCCGCATCATCCGGCAACTGCTGACTGAATCGGTGCTGCTTTCGCTGACTGGGGCGGCGCTGGGCGTGCTGTTGGCGTATCGGGGGCTCTCGCTGATTATTGGATTGCTGCCGAAATATTCTTTTCCGCATGAGGCGGCGATCCAGATTAATCTGCCGGTGCTGGGCTTTAGCGTGGCGATTGCGGTGCTGACTGGGATTCTGTTTGGGTTGTGGCCCGCGCTGCAGTTGTCGCGGCCAGAGGTTAGTCAGGTGATGCAGGCGAGCACGCGCAAAATCGCGGGCGGGGTGCAGGGGCGGGCTACACACGGTGTGCTGACGGCGTTGCAGGTTTCGCTGACGCTGGTGATGCTGGCGGGCGCGGGGGCGGCGATGGAAGGATTTCTGAAGATGATCCATACGCCGCTAGGTTACGACCCGCATAACGTGATGTCGGTGGGAATTCCGGTGCATGATGGCGCGTACTCGACGTGGGAGGCGCGCAAGGCTTACTTTGAACAATTGCGGAATAAGGCGGCAGCGGTTCCGGGCGTGACCATGGCTGCGATCTCGACCAACGCCACGCCTCCTTCCAACGGATGGGACACCCGCATCGAGATCCTGGGCAACTCGCAGCACCTGGGGCAGAAGGTCAGCATCAATTTTGTGAGCCCGGGATATTTTCCGGTACTAAGAATTCCTCTGGTGAAAGGGCGGATTTGGGATGAGGCGGAAAATCATGATGCCGCCCATGTGGCCGTGATCAATGAGACGATGGCGCGGCTTTATTTTCCTAACGGTGATGCGCTCGAGCACTCTCTGCGAGTTCCCGATATGAAGGACGACCCGCCTTACACGACGGCTGCATCCGGCTCCGACAGCTGGGTGCAGATTGTGGGCATGATTGCCGACAAACGTGACGATGGGTTGAGGAACCCGATTCTGCCTGAGGCTTTCGTGCCGTATACATTGTCGATGCGGCAGTGGACGCAGATCCTGGTGCGGTCCGATGTGCCGCCGATGTCGCTGCTGCACTCGATTGGCGCGCAGGTGAACTCGATCGACGCTGACCAGCAAGTCAGCGGTTTCACCACCGATCTGGAACACTGGATCACTGGCCAGCAGGAATATGAAAGGGAACAGCTAGTCACTTGGTTGTTTGGTGCGTTTGCGCTGCTGGCTCTGGCGTTGGCGGCGGTCGGACTCTATAGCGTGGTTTCTTATTCGGTGGCGCAGCGGACGAACGAGTTTGGCATTCGCATGGCGCTGGGAGCGCAACGGACGCATGTGTTGCGGATTGTGTTCGCCTCCACGGTGGCGAGCGTGGGCGGGGGAATCCTACTGGGCGTGGTGCTGACGCTGGCGCTGAATAAAGTATTGGCGCGCTGGGCGGAGGGGAGTTCGCGCGATCCGTTGCTGTTGCTGGCGGTGACGGTTTTGTTGGGCGTGGTCGCGGCCATTGCCTGTGCGGCGCCGGCGCGCAGGGCGGTTAAGGTTGATCCGATGACGGCGCTGCGGTATGAGTAGAACCGGTCCGATGATTTCGCCTTAAGGCAAGTGCTGCCGGTGGGTCACGCCGAAACAAAATCCCAATGTGAACAAAAAAGGCCCTCTCCTTAGAGGAGAGGGCCTTTGCAGTTCGAAGCGTGCTTAGTCGTCCATAGTTTTCATCGCCCAGGTTTTAGTCGTCCAGGTCGGCCTTAGTCGGTGCCGGGCGATTGAATTCGCTCGCCGGGCGAACCGTCTTCTCGCCGGGGTAGGGACGCATGAAACCCGGTGGCTTCGTACCAGTCGAGGTGGTTGACGGTGTCGGAGTCTTCGGAATCTGGCGTGTGTTGTTTGCCAGCGAAGACCTCGCGCCTTCTTGGCCATCCATCCAGCTCTGAGAGCCTTGACCGCAGGGCTCTCAGTCCGGAGGGATTTTGCCTTCACCACAGGGGCGGCGGCGGGCGCAGGGCAGGAGGGGATCGTGGTCTGAGTTGGAGTCTGGCGTAACGCCGGTGTTCAGTGCGATTCCGGTCGGGACATGGGTCCACGGCAGGAAATTGTTTGCCGGGGGGTTATCGATGAAGAGCGTCTGCATCGGTGAGGCCACAAGGTCGAACTGATTCATCGGCTTCAGTCCGAGAATCTGCTCGATCGTGCGGGTCATGTTGACCTGCGTGTAGAAGGTGCTGTCTTCGGTGACTCCGGCGCCGGTGCCATCGGGATTCACTTGCTGCTTGACATACGGGCTAACGACATAGCCGGGGCTGCGGTGACCGTCGACGTGGTCGACGCCGGTTTGCGCGTCGTCTTCCTCGATGAAGATCGCCGAAGAAGACCAAATGGGGCTGTGGCTGATGGCGTCGACAAAGCGGCCAAGGGCCAGGTCGTTATCGGCCTGCATGGGCTGCGCCGGCGGCGGGCCGCCGGTGTGATCGGAGCTGATCCACATGAACTCCAACTGCGGCACGGTACCGTTGGTGACGTCATTCTGGAAGTCCTGATTCCAGATATCGAAGCGGAACTGGTCAGGAATGCCCAGATCGAACTGCGGGTAGTTCTGGACCGTGTGGTTGATCAAGTTCGGGCAGCGGGGAGTGCGAGGCGACCGTGCTGAAGTTGTAGAGCTGATTCTCAGCGCCACACTCGTAAGCCTGCATGTCGTTGAAGAAGTCGATCCACGGGGCTCGGTGGTCGACCCGGTCGGCGTCAGGAAAGAGTTGTACTCGATGTACTCGCCATAGTTCTTAAACGAGACGCCCGCCTTTACAGCCGAGTCCCACAGGTGGCCAGCCTTCTGGTAAGCAATCGCATCGCCGCCGTTGGAGGGGTAGTCGCGGAGCCAGTCCGGCGACTGGATGTCGTCGGAGTAGGGAGCCATGGCCTGGACGATCCAGTTGTGACCGTCGGCCGACTGCCGGCTGGGGTCGTAGAAGTTATCCAAAAGCGGAAAGCGCTGCACCAGCGTGTGCGCGTTTGGCGTAACCGGTGCGAGGCCTAGGCGGAGGCTGCGGTGCCGTCGCCGAACACTGCCAGCGTGGGGTCGCCGTTGCCGCCAACCACGTCGCCCAGGATCTGATCGTAGGTGCGGTTTTCGCGGATGATCACGAACACGTGCTTGATCAGCGATGGAGCGCCGATTTTCGCCGGGATCGCGACCGGCGTAGCGTTCGGTCTGCCACCGGAGGCCGACATGATATTTTCCGCCAGATCCCAGTGGTTGTTCTCGTAGACCTGCAGCGTCATCGCTGACAGAGTCGAGCTGTTTGGAATGGGAACGATGCTCACGGTGCCGAGGTCCTGGTGGGTGTTGAAGTCGGTCACGCTGAATTCTTTGGCGTAGGAATTTTCGGCTGTATTCGTCGGAGGCGGTGCCACACCGAAGCCCGTGGTGCCGAGGCCCTTGTCGTTGGCAACGAGCAGCTCACTGTCCGCCGCATCCAGCACGACCGAGCTCGGCGCATAGCCCACCGGGATCAGGCCCTGAACCACGTCGGAGCGTTGAGGTCAATCACGGCAACCGCGTTGGCATTGTAGAGCGCGACGTAGGCGATGCCGTTCACTGCATCGACGGCGATCGAGTTCGGTCCCGCACCAACCAGGTTTCCACCGGGCACTTTAATCGGCAACTCGATTTTGATCGTCTTCGCCACCTTGTTCGTGGTTGTGTCGATCACCGAGATGCTGTCGCTATAGGCATTGGCGACCAGGAGGTACTGGTCCCGTAAAACGCCATGCCCGTCGGATGCAGACCGTCCGCGATGTTTTTGGTGACCGTGAACGTGGACAGGTTCACCACGGAAATGGTGCCCGTCACCGTGGAGCCAGTCGGATTTTCGGCGACGACCGGGGTGCCGTTCGAGTATCCCTGGAAGTCCTTCGCGGTGGCAATTCGTCCAGCTTCGTTGGAGACGTAGGCGGTGGTACCGTCCGGCGAGATTATGACGCTGTGCGGGACGTTGCCGACGCGAATCTCCGGACCTTCCTTTGGCGACGCCTGCGTCAGGTCGATCTTGGTCAGCGTATCGTTGTTGTCCAGCACTACGTATGCAGTCTTGCCATCCGGCGTGATCGCGACGCCGGTCGGATAGGCGGTGGGTGCGCCATCTGAGACAAGCGAGACGGTCTGGCCGCAGGGAATTTGAATGCTGCTGCCCGTGGTCTGCCCGAGGAGGGCTGCCCAGCATTATACGGATAGCAGGTAACGGTGGTCAGATAGCCGCCGGCGTTGACATCCAGCGAAACGCTGACATGGGCGCTGGTCTGAGAGCAATCCCGTCACCGGATCGACGTTAGCGATGGCAACGAAGGCCGGCCCGAAGCCGCCGTCCTGGCTAAACACCAGGTGCAAGCCATCCGCCGTATAGGTGATGCCGATGGAGCTGCCGCTCTTGCTGCCGAACGGTTTGTAGGTCTGCAGGACAGCGCCAGTCTGGGTATTGAAAACGGTAACCGCCTGTGGAGCGCCCATCTGAAGGACGGCGGCGGTGTGCGTGCTCGTATTCGGGTTCATCGCGATGGCTTTGGCGCGAGTCGTGGTGCCGAGGTAGACCATCGTGCCGGCAGGCGTGAGATCTGACCACTACCGACCACCCACGGGTTCTCAAAGTCGACGGGAAGTTTGGGCCCTGCGACCCGTTCTGGTTTTGGCCTAGCTGGTAGGTTGGAAAAGGTACGGACTGACCAGCGGCCGGCGCCGTAAAGCTCAGCGCCGTCGCCACCAGGCCGACGAACAGAGGCAGACGCCTCATCCAAGACGCGTTGCTAGATTTTCGGGACATCATTCTGCTCCTCCTCCTGGCTCTGCGCCAGGGAACTCCATATTCGCGGCCGCAGGGCGACGGCAGCGTGACGGTGGGATTACATTCTCGTCATCTCGGGAGGAGGCAGGCATACCGCTTGTCCGCACTGAAGCGGGCGCCCGTTAAAAAGAACTGAATCCCTGTGCTGCTGAAATATCTCGACAGGACATTCTGAGTATGGCCGCGCGTTTCCGCGGCGCCTTCCGGTAAAATCGAACCTTCTTATGAAAACCTTTGAACAAATCGCTGATCTTGAGCGGCAATATTTGCTGCAGACTTATAACCGGTATCCTGTCGTGCTCACGCGGGGCAAGGGCGTGTTTTTGTGGGACATGGATGACAAGAAATATTTGGATTTTGTTTCCGGGTTGGGAGTGAATGCGCTGGGGCATGCGCATCCGCGGATCGTGAAGGCGATTCGGGAGCAGGCGGCGAAGATCGTTCACATTTCGAATCTGTATTACCACGAATATCAGGGGCCGCTGGCGGAGAAGTTGTGCCGTTTGTCGGGACTGAACCGGGTATTTTTTTCGAACTCTGGAACTGAGGCGATTGAGGGGTCGATCAAGCTGGCGCGGCTGGCGGGACATCGCGCGGGCGGCGAGGCGAAGTCGCGGCTGGTGGCGCTGGAGGGGTCGTACCACGGGCGGACTTTTGGTGCGTTGTCGCTGACGGGGCAGGATAAGCATCGCAAGGGATTTGAGCCGTTGCTGGAGGATGTCACGTTTGTGAAGCAGAACGATCTGGAGGGGCTGCGGGCGGCGGTGAATGACAATACCTGCGCGATTGTGCTGGAGCCGATTTTCGGCGAGGGCGGAATCTACGAGTGTTCGGTGGAATTTCTGCGGGAATGCCGGGCGCTGGCTGATCGCCACAAGGTGGCGCTGATCTTTGACGAGATTCAGTGCGGGCTCGGGCGCACGGGAACGATTTTTGCGTTTCAGAGTTTCGGCGTGACGCCCGACATTGTGGCGATTGCCAAGCCGATCGCAGCGGGGCTGCCGCTGGGGGCGTTCATTGCGAAGGAAGAATTCGCGACGGCGATTTCCCCGGGGCAGCATGGCACTACGTTTGGAGGCGGCCCGCTGGCTTGTCGCGTGGCGCTGGAATTTCTGGCGATTGTCGAGGAAGAGAAGTTGCTGGAGAACGTGAATAAAATCGGAGCTTATTTGCGCGAGCAGCTTTTGGGTTTAGTAGAAAAATGTCCGGCGGCGACGGGTGTAAGAGGGCGTGGATTTATTCAGGGAATTCAGCTGGAGATTCCGGCGCGTCCGATTGTGGATGCGGCGCTGGCCGAGGGGGTGCTGTTCAACAGTACGCAGGATACGGTGGTGCGGTTCCTGCCTCCGTTTCTGATGGAAGAGAAGCACATCGATAAGGGGATTCGGGTGCTGAAGAAATTGCTCGGGAAGAAGCGGAAATAAAGTAGCTAGGAGCTGGCGATCAGGGCCTAGTAAGACCAGACTTTACTGGCCACTGTCCCCTAGCCACTAAACTCTGATCCTAAAAAACGGGGAGCCGAAGCTCCCCAAGTGAAGCGTCAGAGGCGTTGTTTCAGCTTAGATAGAATGCGGCGCTGAGGAAAGAGTTGTCCTGCGGCTGAAGATTTTTCGCGGTGCTTGACTCGCGATGGCTGATGATGAGTAACGTGCAGACGAAAGAAATGCAGCCTGCGGCAAGTGCGGCTCCGGCTCTGGGCGGGGGCGTGGAAGAGTGCTGGATGGATTTCGACGGCGCTCGCATGCGGTACTTGCGCGCTGGGTCGGGGCCGGCATTGATTTTGTTGCATGGATTGCTGGGGTATTCCTTTTCTTGGAGACTCACGTTGCCGGCGTTGGCGCCGTTTGCCACGGTATATGCGCCTGACCTGCTTGGGGCGGGGTTCTCGGACCGGCCGCGTGGGATTGATCACTCAATGCATGCGACGGCGCTGCGCGTGCTGAAGTTCATCGAAAATCTGGGGCTGGAATCGTTCGACCTGCTGGGGACGTCACGGGGTGGGGCGGTCGCGATGGCCGTGGCGGCGGAATGTGTGAAGGGTAAATCGAGGCCGCGGCTGAATCGGATGGTGCTGGTGTGTCCGGTGAATCCGTACTCGCAGCATGGCAAGAAACTGGCGCCGTTTTTTGGAACGCGGTTCGGCGCGGCGGGATTTCGTTGGGTGACGGATCGCATGCCGTTTCTGTTTCCTTTCTGGCACGCACGGCTTTATGCGGACCGCAGCAGGATTCTGCCGGGAAGCCTGGAAGGTTATAAGGCGCCGATGGCGATTCCGGGATTGTTCGAGCATGGGTTGAGTATTGTGCGGACCTGGACAGCCGACTTGCGGGAACTGGAAGCGCTGCTGCCAACGCTGGCGCCGGTTCCGACGCTGCTGATGTGGGGAAGCAAGGATCCGGCAGTGTACGTTTCGTCGATGGAGCCGCTGGCGCGGAATTTTATGCAGGTGGAGAAGGTAGTGTTTTCGGACATCGGGCATTTGCCATATGAGGAATGTCCGGAGGAGTTTAATCAGGCGCTGATTCGATTTATGACGGGCTCGTAAGGCGGTGGTGGTAAGGTTTCTCCCCGCGGGGTTCGTTGTGCGAATGCCTTTCGAGGCCGAGGATTGCAGCACATTGCCTGGGGTTCTTCGCTTCGCTCAGAATGACAATCTTTAGAATTACTGAACTAAAATCATGAACCACTCCATTCTCGACATGGTGCGGAATGCGGTGGTGCACTACGGATATTGGGCGGTGGGCGGAGCCCTGCTGCTGGAGAATGCCGGAGTGCCGTTGCCAGGCGAAACCATTCTTCTCATGGCGAGTTTTCTGGCGTATTCCGAGCATGATCTGCGGCTTCCCTGGATCATTGTGGTGGGGACCATCGCGGCGACGGCGGGCGACAATCTGGGCTTTGCTCTCGGGCACTACGGCGGGCGTCCGCTGCTGGCGCGCTACCAGGCTTTTTTTAAAATCAAAGACTCGACGGTGGCGCGCGGAGAAAGTCTGTTCGAGAAGTATGGTTCGCTCACGATTTTCTTTGCGCGCTTTGTGTTCGGGATGCGAATCATTGCCGGGCCGCTGGCGGGAGTGCTGCGCATGCATTGGAAAAGATTCGCGATCTTCAATCTGCTTGGGGCCGGTTTATGGGTGACGGTGATTTCCGGCGCCGGCTATTTATTCGGCCGGCATTGGGGACGGCTGGAGCGGGCGGTGCAGCGGTTTGACGTTGTGGTTGCGATTCTGGCTGTGCTGGTGATAGGGCTGTTGTGGTGGCGCAAGCGGCGCGCGCGAATTGAAGGGGCACCTTCCGAGTAACCTTTTGCACAGGGCGGGGCTTGCTGGGGCGACTATACTGTGCGGGTGTCGCGGGCCTCTTGGATATAGGGTAATCCAGAAGTAGCGGGCAATGTCCGTGGCAGGAACGAAACCGGTTGCGTCCGAACCGAAAATCGGGCGAGGAGGAATGCATGAAGAAGATCGGGTTGTTAACTGTGCTCATCATGGCAACACTTCTGTTTGCGCTCGCGTTTACGGCGGCGGCTGGACCAAAAGCAGTAGCGGCGCCCGCAGTGGCGGCAGCTCCGGCTGCAGCGCCTGCGGCGGCGGCTTTGCCGGCACCTCATCCGCACATTCACGAAGCTCTTGAGAGCATGCGCGGCGCCAAGCATGAGCTGGAAACCGCAGAGCATGATTTCCACGGCCATCGCGTGAAGGCGATCGAGCACCTGAATCAGGCGATCCACGAAGCCGAGGTTTGCGAAGAAGAGCCGTAGACCCTGAAAGTCGGGACAAGTCCTAGGAAAACTGAAAGGCAGCGCTGAAACGGCGCTGCCTTATTTATTTTGCGGTAGATTTTAGGCGGTTTCGGATCTAATCCCTGGGGAAGGTGTAGCCGACGGAGGCGCCGAGACGAAGAACGTTATCGGAATGGAAGTCGGAGGTGTTATTGAGAATGCGGTAGTAGTTCGCCTCGGGGCGAACAAACAAGCGATGGAACAAGGCGTACTTGAGGCCGAATCCGGCATGCAGCAGGAAGTGATTGCTATCCAGATGAGTAGCACACCCAAGGGACTGGCAGCTGCCGGATGGGCCGTAGAAAAATGTGCTCTGGCCGCCCAGGCCAGCCTGAAAGTCGGCGGTATATTTCTTCGCGAAGCGAGAGTTGCGAACCGCGTTGATGTCGTAGATGACGGGGCGGAACTTCTGGAAGCCGTTATAGGAGCCCTCGTCGAATCGAAAGGCAAATTCGGCGCTGTAGCCGTAATGATTCTTGAACACGCGTTCGATGCTGACGCTGGGAAAGACGCCGCCCTTCTCGGCGGGAGGCAGATACGCCTGGGAAGCGGTAATGTTCTTGGTGGAGAAAAGAGTGCCGCCACCAACCGCGAAATCAAATTGCTGGGAATGGGCGAACGTGGCAAAAGCAAACGGGAGAAACGCACACACACACATCAGTCGCGCGAACTTTCTCAAATACAGCCCCCTTTTCGTTTCGTCCGGTAATCGACGGCGTGCGCCCAATGGCGGCTGCACCCAAGCGGATGGGCTGGCGGTCGGGACCCGGCCTCTGGAGAATCAAGATTAACTCCTAGAGATTAACTCAAGACTCCCGACCGCCGCTGGAATGAAATCTCAGTCCGGACCGATGGTGTACCCGATGGAAGCACCCACTCGAATAGTGTTTCCCGACGTAAAGACGTCGTTGTTATTCAGGACATGGTAAAAACGGACCTCAGGGCGAAGGAACACGTGTCCCCAAACGTAATACCGGATGCCCGCGCCGGCGTCGACCAGGAAGTGGTTGCTGCTGGTGTAGCAAGCGTTGAGTTCTTCGCAGGAAAAAGTGGGAGTGAACCCGTAGAAGCGAGTGTCTTGCCAGCCAATGCCGCCCAGCAGATCGAGGCCGGCTTTCTTGCCGAGCCGGGGCTGGTAGACTCCGTTGATGTCAAAAATGATAGGGCGGTAAGGGGCGTTCTCTCCGGCAAAGTTTCCCTGGCCTCCTCTCCACGTAATGTCAAAACCGACGCCGAGACGTTTATGGAAGATCGCGTCGCCGCCAATACTAGGATACAGGCCGCCCTTTTCGGGGCAGATTACGCCTAAGAAATTGTCAGATCCCTGGCAGCCCGAGGCCCCGGGCGATACCAGCGTGGCGAAGCCGATGGCAAAGTCGCCTTGCTGGGCGGAAGCCAGGTTAGGAAGGACAAGCGCTGCAAATACGGTCACAAGGAAGGCAAGCTTTCTCACTGAGAAACCTCCAATGATGATTATTTATGGCGGTATGATGCTGCCGCCAAACCTTTTGGATGCAAGTGCATGGGTAACCCATCCATCATAATTTCAATGCCGCCGGGATGCAATTGCGGGCCGCTGGCGCTCATTTGTCGCCAACGGCCGTATTGGCCGGCGCATCGCCTTTAGACACTTGTATCCAAAAGGGAACAGCCGCAAAACTGAACCCAGCGTAGCGGAATAAGTTGCGCTGAACTGAAACGCGGCGCCGGATCAGCGTTTCAGTCCGCTGGAACCTCCGCCGCGCAAGACGTGGTCAATGGCGATGGGACCACCACCAAAGAAAATCAGGGCGAAGGCCAGAGCGGCGGCGGCCAGGGCCAGTTCATATCCCGGGCGGTCAGGCGATCCGATCATGCCATTGTGCAGATGGACTTTCCAGATGGCTACGATCAGATCGATGCAGATGGCGAGGGCGGCGGGACGAGTGAAAAAGCCGACCACGAGGAACAGCCCACCCAGAAACTCGGTGAAGGAAGAAACGTATCCCAGCCAGGCGGGCAGGCCCAGTCCGGCGACGGTTTGAGCGTGATGATGCAGGCCTCCAAACACTTTGTGATAGCCGTGGGCGATCATGATGGCGCCCAGCGCCAGACGCATTACAAGCAAGGCAAGCGGTTGCAAACGATCGAGATAGCGCACGGTTTTCTCTCCCGAAGAGCTAAGAGCAAATAGATTACAGCAGGCCGGCGTCTCGAGGAAGGCGCGGTTCCAGAAAACGATTGCGCCCGCAGCCGGAGTTTTGATAACGTTGCTCCGCCGCAGGAAACCGATCGGGTTACCTTAGATGCACCTTATTGAGCCTTCCAGCGGTCTTCTGCCTGAACCTTGTGAAAATGACCGGAACAATCTGAGCGGTCCTGTGTTTGCACGTGTGATTGGCAGTCGGATGAAATGCTGAATTCAGGAGTGTTGCGATGAATTTCAAGATGAATGGAAGTGCCCTGCGGAAGTCGCTTGGGGTTGCCCTGATGATGGTGGTTCCGGCTTTCGCTGGCACCCAGCACAAAGCGAGCGCTCCGGCGCCACATGCCAGCGCACCGAGCCACGCGGCTGCCCCTCGAGCGGCCGCGCCGAGTCACGCCTCTGCGCCAAGTCACGCGAACACGTCAAGCCACACGACGACGTCGAGTCACACTGCAACCACCAGTCACACTGCGACGACCAATCACTCCACAACACCGAATCGCTCGGCGACGACCACTCACAGCGCGACCACGAGCCATACCACGACGGCGGGCCACACCGGGACGACGAATCACGCAGCGACCACCGGTCATAGCACGACGACTTCGCATACGGCGACCACAAGCCATAGCACTACCGCGGGTCACGGGGGCACGACCACGCATACGACAACGACGTCGCGGACCACGACGACCAGTCACACTCCTCCGGGCAGAAACGTTTCTCTGAAGGGTGGTGGGTCGGCCAGCGTTCGGCCGAACGGGCAGATCCGGTCGATTAACCGGAATGGCATGCAGATTAATCACGGCATGCATGGCGGGCGCACCATCGTGACCAACCACAACGGAGCGCGCGTCGTGTCGAATGGACGCCATGGCGGATACGTGCAGCGCGCTTATGTTACGCGCGGCGGCCGTTCGTATTATTCGCGAACGTACTATTACCACGGCGGCTACAGAAGCGGCGTTTATGTAGGCTACCGCTATGGTGGTTACAACTACTACGGCTACTATCACCCGTACTGGTACCATCCTGGGTTTTACGGATGGGCCTATAATCCGTGGCCGGCGCCAGTGGCATGGGGCTGGGGCTGGGGTGGTTCACCGTGGTATGGCTACTACGGCGCGTACTGGAACCCGTACCCGGTGTATCCGTCGGCAGCGTTCTGGCTAACGGACTATCTGATTGCGGCCAACCTGCAGGCGGCCTATGCGGCGCAGGCAGAAGCCAACGCTGCGGCAGCCGATAGCGCATCGAATGCCGAGGCGTCGAATGATCAGGTGGCGAGCAACGGCGGGCAGACATCGGCACCGAGCCAGCCGACGGCGCTCTCACCGGAAGTGAAACAGGCGATTGCCGACGAAGTGAAAGCGCAAATCGCGGCGGCGCAGACCCAATCCGCCAGCGCGGGTTCGTCGTCTGGCGGCGGTGCAGCGCCGGCGGCAGCGACTGACCAGGCGCCTCCAGCGCTTGATCCGGCACGGCGCATCTTCGTAGTAGCCGATGAAGTCGACGTGACTGCCGATGGCCAGGAATGCGCTCTGACCCAGGGCGACGTCATCACCCGGCTCACCGACACTCCAGACGGCGACCAGAAAGTGAACGTCAGCGTAACCAGCAGCAAAAAGGGCGACTGTGCGGCCGGCAAGAGCGTGCTGGTTGCCGTAGACGACCTGCAGGAAATGCACAACCACTTCCAGGAGCAGCTGGATGCGGGCATGAAGGAACTGGCGGCGAAGCAGGGAACCGGAGGAATGCCGAAGTCTCCGGATACCGGAACGACCGCATCGGACGTGCCAGCTCCGGCTCCGGATAAGTCGGCGGCCCAGTCTCTGGCGGATCAGGACAAGTCGGCCGACCAGACCGAAACGGACGTTAAGCAGGAAGCGGCATCGGGCGGTTCGCAGTAAGGCTCGAGACTGCTGGTTCGACGAAGGTCCGGCTTACAAATTGCCACAGGGGCGTCACCGAAGCGGTGACGCTCCACTTTTTATTCAACTTTTGATCTAACCGCTTACTCAACGTGTTCGTTCCACAAAACCCTGTTGGTTCAGATTCGTTGGTTTAGATTTGTCGCGCCTGATGGGACCCCGGGGGGACAGTAAGGCAGATCTTGAGAGGAGAATTGCAGCTATGGGGCAGAAGTTCGAGAGGATGATTCCGCTACTTGTTGTAGTCGTATGCGCCACGGTTTTGGCACTGCCGCGCGCCGGCGCACAGGCCGTTTCTTTGCAGGAACAACTGGTGGCACAGTACAAGGCCGCGAAGCTGGGATCGGACACGAGCGGATACTCCGTGACCGAAGAAGGCACGCTGCTGGCGATCCAGAAGGGCGGCATGCTGGGCTCGCCGTATTCGGAGAAGAGCACTCTCGCCAACAAGTATGAGGGAGGGACCATTCATCCTCCGAGCGGCTTGATGCTGTCGGGAAAAAAGGCGCTCCTCGGACATTTCTCGACTACCCAGTCGCAGGGACAGACCACGAAATTGTTCGCCAAGGGCGACAAGGTTTATCCCACGAAAGTTGAGGTGAACGTCGACAAAGACACCGTCACGCTCGGCATCGTGGCCTGCGACACCTGCAACAAGACCGATCCGCCGACTTATAACAAGGCGAACGTGGTGTTCCAGTTCCCCAAGGGCGCGCTGGCCAAGGCGAGCGCGGGGGACGTGGAAGACACGATCGGACAGTTGTTGTCGATCAGCGACAGCTCAGGGGATCAGGGCGGCGGCGATAAGCAAGGGGGCGATCAGCAGGGGGCACAAGGGGGTGGCGGACAACAGGCCGCGGATCAGCCTGCGCAACAGGAGCCTGCGAGCGTGGAGGTGGGCATGACTCCGGCGCAGGTGGAAGCGGCGCTGGGCAAGCCGGATAAGAAAGTCACTCTCCCATCCAAAACGACTTACTACTACAAAGACATGAAAGTGATTTTCAAAGATGGCAAAGTGGCGGACGTGCAGTAGGCCTGATTTGTAAGAGATAGTTCCAGACGTCAGTAGGACTCTAACGCAGCCAGGCAGGAGGATTCCATGCGTCGGAATTGGTACTTTTCTTTCGTGGCTGCAATCGTGCTTGTGCCCGGCATAGCCGGGGCGCAGGCCGTGACCTTGCAGGAACAACTCAGCGCACAATACAAGACCGTGAAGATCGGGCCGGATGGAGAAGTCGCGGGCGACCCCGGCACCCTACTGCAGATACAGAATAGCGGACTCATTGGCGTACCCTTCCAGGCATTAGCGCTGTGTCCGGCAAAATTCAAGGACAAGGTGCTGCATCTTTCGGTCGGTTTCTGCGCGGGCATGATGCAGAATGTTTCCGGGCATTTCGGGAAGGGCGCCAAAGTCTACCCGTTGAAGATCGACGTCAATGTGGGCAAGGAAAAGATATCGTTTCAGGTGGTCGGTTGTAAGGTTTGCAATCATTCCGATCTGCCGTTTCCACACAAGGCCGAAGTAGTGTTCGAGTTTGACAAGGGATATTTGGAGAAGGCCAGCGCGAGCGACGTAGAAGATACGATCGGGCAGGTGTTTACCATCACCACGAACGACGATCAGCAGGCTGGGAACGGTGACGCTCAACCTGGTGCCGATCAGCAAGCGTCCCAGCAACCCGCACAAGAAGCGCGGCCTGCACAACAGCAACAAGAGCCGGCCACCGTTCAGTTGGGAATGAGCCCTGATCAGGTGGAGTCGGCGCTGGGCAAGCCCGACAAGAAGTTCAACGTCGGGGCGAAACAGATTTACGTCTACAAGGATGTGAAGGTGACATTTCTGAACGGCCAAGTTTCGGATGTGCAGTAGATTCGCCATACAGGCGTGCAGTAGAAGGCTCGAGACGTGGAGTCGCTGATGAAGTGGAAATGGCTTGTTGGTGTGGCGGCAGCCATTCTGGTTTGTGCTCTCCCCGCTGAGCCGCAGGCCGCGCCTTTGAGCGCACCGCCGAGCGGCGCTCCGGTCATCCGCGAAGTTCAGATTTCCTCGGGCCGCATCAACCACGGCGGGGGCTGGCGCAGGCCCGCACAGTCAACGGCGGAACCGGACAAAACCTTTCTGGAGATTAGCCGAAGTGAGGGTACCTACCAGCTGGGTGACGCGGTTGTCGACGCCAATCTGGTAGCGGCTCTGGCGAAGGCGTTGCGAGCGCCGGCGAATGCTAAGCCAACGCGAGGTGATCTGGGATTTACGCCGGAGTGGCTCAAGAGCAATGCATCTTCCCTGGGCGAGCACTTCGCTACAACCACGATTATCGGCGGCAAGGCGGTTCATCAATCCGCGTTTGAAACAGCTTTTGCCGATCCGGCAGCTGTGGACAAGGCGATTCCGCTGCTGTTTCAACCCCGCCGCTGCGCCGATTGCAATCGCTTCACCCAGTCCGTTGAAATCTCCATCGAATTCGATGACGGCACGAAGATCAGGGCGAGAACATCCTCGGAATTTCCCTACATGCTGCCCTGGCATTTGCAAAACGATGTGGTCGCCTATAACGCGGACATTTCGCGGGCTCTGGCCGCTCTCATGCCGGAAAAATCGGCCAATCGCTCCCGGCTTGCAGGGGAGCATCTGGCAAACGACCTGGGACACATTTTGTTGATGCAAGAAGAGCATGAGACCGGGTTGCTGGAGATCGAAAGCCAGACCGGTGGAACACTCAGCTCGCTGCGTTCCAGATATAGCGTCGAATCCGCGAGCATTGGCAACTACGGCGACCCGGTGTTGCGCAAGCCTGAGGATGAAAACGGGGCCGATGGGCCGACCCTTCTTGTGCGGCTCCGGGCTTCTCACGGTGCTTCCTCCCAAGCTTCCTCGGACCTAACTCACAATTTCTTCTCCGACGAAGTGTTTCTGCGGTACGTCAACGGGAACGTGGTGGACGCCGACAAGTTTCTGCAGAATGCGCCGCGATTCGAAAAGCAGGTTTTGTCCGTGCCGTGGCTGAATCGATATGTACAGGACCAGAGCAGCAAGGTGCTGATGAGGATTGCTTTCGTTGGGGGCACTTCGTTCAGCGACGCCGAGATGAGGGTTTTTGCCGCGGATATGCACGCGATCGGGCGCGACCGACTGATTCCCAAGGTCGAGGCCATGAAGGACCAGATTGCCACGCTGATCGTCGGCTTCGGAGCGGAGGAGTCGGACTGGCTGGTTTTTCCGGACAGGCACATGCTCCTGTGGCGCTATTGGCAGACGCCTATCTATGGCAAGCCAAGCCTGCTCAAATGGTCGGGTTCGCCCCCGGACAAAAAAACCTGCGCCAAACTTGGGAACAACTTCGTGGGTTGTGTGGGGATGGAGATCTCGGCAGAAGGCAATGTGGAACCTTTGCAAGCGGCTCATAAGAACTAGCGCGGCGCTTTTTGTGCATCTGCACGCTCAACTCGCAGCCAGCAAATTGAAGCAGCATAAGCACTTTGCTCCAGCGACATAGTACCTCCGTACCGTGCCTAGTACTTCAGTTACCGGTATCGAAGTGACTAGCCGCGTGCCCTGCCGCAAATGCAACTAATAGTGGTCGCAGTTGCATCGACCACAATATGTAGTTTCCTCCTCGGAAGCACTTCTTTCCAAATTCCAAGAAATGGGCAGAAAACCCAAAGAAACGCGGAGATTCGCTCCGAGCCGGGGTTTTTCAGGGTTGAGATATGCTCGGAACACCGAAAGCCCTCGGTCAGGCAATTGAGGGCAAGGCAGTCTCCCGATGCAATCCCGCGAACTGGGGGAACCGGAGCGGGAACGACGTGGTGGAAAAGGCAAAGGCACTTATGGCCGATTCGCGAGAAGTCATGAATATTCGCCAGGCGTCGCAGTATCTGGGAGTGAGCCCGGACACGCTTTACAAGTACGTTGGCGAGCAGAAGATTCCCGCGTTCAAGCTCGGCAACCGCTGGCGCTTCAAGAAATCGCGTCTGGACCAGTGGATGGAAGAGAAGTCGAGTGAGTTGGAACCGCAGGCGAAACGGAAACCGAAGGCGGCTTCGAAAGCTGCCGGGTCACAGTAGTAAAAACTGACGCTACGAAGGTGGGCACATGTTTGGAATGGGATCGAAGTCGATTGTTGGCCTGGATGTAGGGTCTTCCAGCATCAAGGCAGTCGAGCTCAAGAAAAAGGGTGGGCAGATTGAAGTGGCGCACCTCGGACTGGAGCCGCTGTCCAGCGACATCGTGGTCGATTCGATGATCGTGGATTCGGGCACGGTTTCGAGCGCGATTTCGAAACTGTTTCTCGACAACGCGATCAAGACCAAGGCCGTGGCCACGGCGGTGAGCGGACACTCGGTGATCGTTAAGAAGATCTCATTGCCGTCGATGAGCGACCAGGAACTGGCCGAGACCATCGAGAAGGAAGCGGCGCAGCATATTCCCTTCGATCTGGCCGATGTGAGTCTTGACTACCAGATTCTGTCGGACGAAGTGGGCAGCCCGCAGATGGACGTGCTGCTCGTCGCGGTCAAGAAGGACAAGATTTTGAACTACACCAACGTACTCTCGATGTCAGGGCGCACCCCAGCTATCGTCGACATCGACGCGCTGGCTCTGCAGAACTGCTACGAGTACAACTACCAGCCGGCGCCGGGACAAGTCGTTGCGCTTCTGAACCTGGGCGCCAGCGTAATGAACATCAACATCGTAAAGGGCACGACGCCGCTGTTCCCGCGCGACGTCAGCGTGGGCGGGCACCAGTACACCGACTCCTTGCAGAAGGAATTGGACCTGAGCTTTGAAGACGCTGAGTCGCTGAAACTGGGCAACAAGGTTGGCACGGTCAGCGAAGACGCGAAGCAGCCGATTCTACAGCAGGTGACCGAAATCATCGTGCTGGAAATTCAGAAGACGTTTGACTTCTTCCGCGCCAGCGCGGCGGGCGAGCACATCGAAAAGATTTATCTGGCGGGCGGTTCGTCGAAAGTGCCGGGGCTAGTCGAAGCGCTGCGGCAGGAGTTTTCGATGCCAGTGGAGTTGTTGAATCCGTTCCAGCGCGTAGTGCCGCCGACCGAAGGACTGGGAGCGGAACTGGTGGAACAGAATCCGGGCCAGATGGCAGTTGCGGTCGGTTTGGCCCTGAGGAGCTTTGAATCCCTATGATCAAAATCAACCTGCTCGAAACATCGAAAGGTAAAAGAAGCGGCGGCGGCGGTTCGTCGATGCCCAGCATGGAAATGGGCGACATGGGCTCGCCCAAGCTGAAGGTTCTGGCGGTTCTGGTAATCGCAGGGTTGTTCAACCTGGGCTACTGGTACCGGCTGGATCATCAGTCGAAGGCGATCGCGGTGCGCATGAAGATCGCGGAAGCCAACAATCGCCAACTGGCCGACGTGAAGGCGCGGTTCATGGAACGCAAGAACCAGGCCGATGCCTACAAGCGGCGCGTGGACGTGATTGACGGGCTGCGCGCCAACCAGACCGGTCCGGTGAACCTGATGGCCATGATGGGCGAGACGGTCAATAACACCGAAGCGGTGTGGCTGAGCAAGATGGACGATTCCGGGCCGAGCGTGAACCTGGAAGGCACGGCGCTGTCGACCGACGCTGTGGCCAACCTGATCGCGAATCTGCAGAAAACCGGGTTCTTCCGCAACGTCGAGATTAAAGAGACCTGGCAGGACGATCAGATCAAAGACATGCAGGCGTTTCAATTCATCTTAAGCTGCGATAAGGGCGGGAAGGGAAAGTCGTAAAGGCGGACCTATGGCGATGAATTTCGGAGAAATGTCGGGCATCAAGCAGTGGGCAACGGTGCTAGTCGGTGGCGCGGTGGTGACGGCAGCGTTGTACTTCACGCTGTTCAAGAGCCAGAACGACCACAACGCGGCGGCGCAGCATGCCCTCGAAGACAAGATTCGGGAAAACAACGAACTCGAATCCTTCCGGCCCAAGCTGAAGCAGATGGAGCAGCAGCTGGCCGAGCTGAAACAACAACTGGAGATCGAGCAGCGCATCGTTCCCGATGAGAAGCAGGTGGATGGCTTCATCGAGATGATGGACGCCGAGAGCCAGAAGGCAGGCGTGGAACTGCGGCGCTATGCGGCGAAAGACAGCAAGTCGCAGCAGTACTACACCGAAGTGCCCTTCGATATCGAGCTGGACGGGCCGTACTACTCGGTGCTGAATTTCTTTGACCGGGTGAGCAAGCTGGAGCGGATTGTGAATATTGGCGGGCTGCTGGTTTCGACCACGAAGAATCCCAGCGCGGCGCATGCCAAGCACACCTACCAGTACGCACCGAACGAGAGCGTAATCGCGGTTTTCACCGCGACCACATACTTCAGTCACGACTTGACACCTTCCGCGGCAGGCGCCGGAGCAAAACCCGGAACGCCGGCGGGTAAGTAGGGATGACTATGAAGCTGACGATCCAATTAACGACCCAATTAACGACGGGCATTCTGGCAATCGCTACGGTGGTGGGCGGGTCTGTGGCTATGCAGGCACAGAGCCCGGACGCCATCGACAACGCGCGCAGCACGGCAAAATCGCTGCAGCAGACGCAGGCCAACGGTTCGAGCACGGCACCGGCGAAACCGGCTCCTGGCGCTCCGGCTCCCGCGGTGAAACCCGCGGCGATCCCGGGGTCGAAGGCGACGGCGAAATCCCCTGCCTCGGCGAGCACCTCTGCCAGCAATCAGCTGCAGAAGGTGAACGTGCTGCCTGGGCCGGACGGCGTTGACGTCGAAATCACTTCCAGCCAGACGGTCACGCCCCGGGTGAGCAAGCTGAAGTCGCCGGATCGGGTAGTGGTTGAACTGCCCGGGACTGCGATTGCCAGCGCACAGAACAAGATTCCGGTGGGCAGCGGCGGCGTGAAAGGCGTACGCATCGGCATGGACGGCAAGACTCCTCCGACGACCAGCGTGGTCATCGACCTGGAAAAGGCCATGGCGTATGACGTGACTCCTGGCGATGCCGGACAGCTGATCCTTACTCTGCATGCACAGGCAGGAGCGACAGCGGCGCCAGTGGTTGCAAAGGCTACGCCGGCTCCAGCCAAGACTGCGCCTGCGGCCCAGTTGAAGACGGCGGTCGCGAAATCGACACCGGCTGCGGCGAAGCCTGAAGTTACCAAGGCTGCGGTCGTCGTGGCGAAGTCTGAACCGATTAAGGCTGATCCCATGAAGGCTCCGAGCAAGCCGACCGCCAAGGAAACCAAGACTGTGGCTCCGGCGGAGAGTCCGCTTGACGCCAAGTCTGATATGGCGATTGCCCCCAAAGAGCCCAAGCAGGAAGACAAAAAGTGGGCGATGAATGGGAAGCGCGATCCGTTCTTCAGCCCGGTTGTGCAGCAGAACGGTTCGGGATGCTCGACTGGAAAGAAGTGCCTGGAGATTGGGACGATCAATCTGCGGGGCGTGGTGAAGTCCGACAACGGCTTCATCGCGGTCGTGACCAACAATTTGAACAAGGCGTATTTCCTGCGGGAAAACGATCCTGTGTTTAACGGCTACGTGGTGAAGATCACGGGCGACTCGGTGGTGTTCCAGGAGACGGTGCAGGACAAGCTGGGCAAGTCGTTTACGCGGGAAGTGGTGAAGAGGATCTTCACCCCGGCAGTCTAGAAAAGTTTCAAGCAATACGGCGGGACCGGAAGCGGGTCGCTGAAATCGAGTTTGACGAAGGAACACGCGGGCCAGGCCCGCGGGTGGGGAGAGGCGAAATGCGAAAGCAACAACTGACAGGGACAATGTTCGTATCGTTGCTGGTGTTGGCGGGAGCTGCGGCCGCGCAGACCCCGAGCCAGCTCGATCGAGTCAACGTAGTCCGGGGCACGGACGACATCCGGGTCGAGATGAGCGCCAGCGGCACAGTGTCGCCAAAGCTCAGCACTCTGGACTCGCCCGCCCGCGTGGTGGTGGATTTGCCGGAGACCGTAATGGCCACCCGGCAGAGCCGCATCGCGGTGGGCGCGGACGGTGTGAAGAGCGTCCGCATCGGCATGGCCGGGCAGTCGCACCCGACCACACGCATCGTCGTCGACCTCGACCAGGCTTGCGCCTACGAGTTGACGCCGGGCGCTGCCGGTAAACTCGTGCTGACTCTGCACGCGAATTCGGTGGCCAAAGCCGCCTCTGAGAACCAGCCGACCGTAAAGACCGTAGCGGCCAGCTTGCCGGTTCCGGCCAGCAAGTCGACGTCGCCGTTCTCGCCGCGAGTGATGGACGCGCAATCCGACTCCACGCCCAAGGCCGAAACGCCGGCGACGAAGCCGACGGCTTCGGCTTCGCCCACTGACTATGTATTTGTCGAGCCTTCGTATCAGGCCAAGAGTGAAGTCAAGGACGTGAAGAAAGACGACGCCACGGACGATCCTACGGTTCGGGCGCAGGAAGCGGCGGCGCGGTTCTCTGATAAGACTGCCGCGGAACTGCTTCCGGTCAGCGTCCATGCTTCCGAAGGGCAGGCTCAGAGTCAGGCTCCGGCGATTACGCCGGCCGTCAATCTGGCCGCAGAGCAAAAGGCTCAAGCCGGACAACAACCCGCCTCGGTTGGCCCGAAGTACACGGGCGAGCCGATCTCGGTCAACTTGAAAGACGTTGACCTGAAAGACTTCTTCCGCCTGATTCACGAAATCAGCGGGCTGAACGTGGTGCTCGATCCGAACGTTCACGGCACACTGACCGTTGTGCTCGATGACGTGCCGTGGGATCAGGCACTCGACATCGTGCTCAAGAACAACGACCTGGCACGCGAACTGGAAGGCAACGTTCTGCGCATCGCCACCGTCGAGACCCTGAAGCACGAAGCCGATGCCCGCCGGGCGCAGATAGAGTCGGAAGCTCTCGCTGTTGAGAAAGTGCAGGTCACGCGTTTCCTGAGCTACGCTCAGGCAAAGGCTGTGGTCATCACGGTAAAGAAGTTCCTCTCGCAGCGCGGCGACGTGGTGGCGGACGATCGCACCAACGCCGTGATCATCAACGACATTCCGAAAGTGATTCCGATCATCGACCGCCTGCTGACGCAGCTCGATCGCAAAACGCAGGAAGTTGAAATTGAAGCGCGCGTGGTGGCGGCGACGCGGCAGTTTGCCCGCGACATCGGCACCCAGTTCGGCTTCGCGTGGGGCAATGGCCACACCGGAATCGGCGGAAACCAGGCAGCTGGTTCGTCGCCGACCACGGTTGGCGGTCTTACTCCCGGCTACATCACGACGGCGGGTTCGGGCAGCTCTACCGGCCAGACGATTCCGTTGTTTTCGAACCTGGGATCGACTTCGCCTTCGAGCGGCCTGAGCTTCGTGAACGCCAGCAATAACGTGCGAATCGACATGGTCCTCTCGATGGCGGAATCGCGCGGCCTCCTGAAAGTGCTTTCCCGTCCGCGAGTGGTCACGCAGAACAACATTCAAGCGCTGGTTAAACAGGGCGTGCGCGTGCCGATCGTGACGCAGGCGCAGTTGGGCGGTCCGCCAACCGTGACTTACGTTGACGCGTTCCTGCGGCTTACGGTTACTCCGCAGATCACGTCAGAAAACACCATCTTCCTGAACGTCGACGTGGAAAACACCACGCCGAACTTCGGTCAGGAAGTGCAGGGCAACCCGGAACTGATTACGCAGCAGGCGACCACGCAGGTCCTGGTGACCGACGGCGGCACGGTGGTGATCGGCGGCGTCATTCAGACGCAGAACTCGATCAACATCTCGCAGGTGCCGTTGCTCGGCAACCTGCCCTTCCTGGGCAACCTGTTCAAGCACACCAACGTTACAACCTCGAACCAGGAGCTGATTTTCTTCATCACGCCGCGAATTATTCAGACCTAGCAAGCGTCTAGCAGCGAGTTCGAAGATTGAAGCCGCCGTCCTGAAGAACCTGTCAGGACGGCGGTTTCGCGTTTGGGCATGCTGAGCGAGTGCCCGTAACTAGCCAATTTTTCAGTTAGTTCCAGTTGACATGTAAGGCCGCCGTGCTACCCTAGCTACCCAAGCGCTGTCCCTTCCCAGAGGGAGGTTCGTGGGGCACGACTCAACTGGCGAGATTACGAAGTTGTTGCAGGGCTGGCGGGACGGCGACCGCGAGGCTCTCGACGCCTTGTTGCCCGTCGTTTACAAGGAACTTGAGCGTCTGGCCCACTTTCAACTGCGCAAGGAACGTCCCAACCACACTTTGCAGAGCGGCGCCCTAGTGAATGAGGCTTATCTCCGCCTGGTGGGACTGAATGCCCCGCGGTGGGAGGGACGCTCGCATTTCTTTGCCATTGCAGCGCAGCAGATGCGGCAGATCCTCGTCGACTACGCCCGCCGCCACCGTGCCGGGAAACGCGGAGGGGCTGTCGAGACACTATCCTTAGACGACACTGGATTGTTGGAGCCAGGCAAGGGGAAAGATCTGGACGTGGTTGCCCTCGATGACGCGCTCAAGGCTCTGGCGAAAATTGATCCGCGCAAGGCGCAAGTTGTGGAACTGCGTTTCTTCGGCGGATTGAATTTCGACGAGACCGCCGAGGTGCTCAACGTGTCGGCGATTACGGTGGCGCGCGACTGGAGCACCGCTCGGGCCTGGCTGCATCGCGAAATGAGTCGTGGAAATTCCGATGGACGCTGAACGCTGGAAACGCGTGGATGATCTGTTGCAGGCGGCGCTGCGAGTGCCGGCCGAGCAGCAGGAGGGATTCCTGCGCCAACAGTGCGGCGGCGATTCCGAACTGCTGGAGGAAGTCCGTTCGCTGCTCACTTCTGATCGGAAGGCGGGAAGCTTTCTGGAATCGCCCGGGCTCCATGTCGGCGAGGTCGCGGCGCAACTGCCCACTCTCGGAGTGAATGCGTCGTCTGGTGCTTTAGGGGCTGGTCAAACCATTTCCCACTACCGCGTGCTCGGGCCGCTGGGGTCGGGCGGGATGGGCGTGGTCTACAAGGCGGAGGACACTTCTCTCGGGCGGCTGGTGGCGCTGAAGTTCTTGCCTGACGATACGGCGCGCGAACCGCTGGCGCTGGAACGATTCCGGAGAGAGGCGCGGGCCGCGTCGGCGTTGAATCATCCCAACATCTGCACGATTTACGAGATTGGCGAGCACGACGGACGAGCGTTCATCGCGATGGAGTTTCTGGATGGCGAGACGCTGCGGCAGCGGATCGGGGGGCGTCCGCTAGAGATGGAAACGCTTCTGCCACTGGCCATCGAGATTGCGGATGCGCTGGAAGCGGCGCATGCCGAAGGCATCGTGCATCGCGACGTCAAGCCGGCAAATATTTTCGTGACCAAACGCGGACACGCCAAGGTACTGGACTTTGGATTAGCGAAGCTGACGGGACCGAAGAAGAAGGGATCATCGAGCGGAAGCGGCGAGGAAGAGACGGCGGTGACGCTGGAACCGCTGACGAGCCGGGGAGCGGCGCTGGGAACCGTTGCTTACATGTCGCCGGAGCAGGCGCGAGCCAAGGAGTTGGATAACCGCACGGATTTATTTTCGTTCGGAGCCGTGTTGTACGAGATGTCGACAGGACAGCAACCGTTCCGGGGTGACAGTGAAGCCACGATCTACGACGCGATCCTGAACCAAGACCCGGTGGCGCCGGCCCAGTTGAACAAGCAAGTTCCAGCAAAGCTGGAGGAGATCATCCGCAAGGCGCTGGAGAAAGACCGCGACCTGCGTTATCAGCACTCCGGCGATATCCGGACGGATTTACAGCGGTTGAAGCGAGACACGGAATCCCACAAGACGGCGGCCGGAAGTGGGGCCACCCGGAATCGTGACTCCTCCCAGCGTCGAATTGCCTTCTATGGTGCGGCTCTTGCGCTGGTTCTGGTTGGGGCTTGGTTTGGATTTCGCTGGCTCCGTTCCCACGCAGGTCCGGCGAAGCCTTACAGCGAGCGGCAACTGACCCATAACGTGCCAGAGAACCGCTTGCTGGGCTCGGCGATTTCGCCCGATGGCCGGCATCTTGCCTTCACGGATACGAAGGGTCTGCACTTGAGCGCAGTCGACACGGGTGAGGTTCACGATATCTCGCTGCCGGAGGAGTTGCGGAGTCATCTGTGGAATGTTGCATGGTTTCCGGACGGAGAGAAGTTACTGTTCACGAGTGAATCGGAAGACGATGGCATTACGGCTTGGACAGAGTCGGTTTTCGGAGGCGCTCCGCGCAAGTTGCGAGCTCATTGCTGGGCAGGATCTATCTCCCCCGATGGCGCGTCGATCGCTTTTATCACTCAGAGCGATCGTGAAGTGTGGGTGATGGGATCCAATGGCGAGAATGCCCGCAAAATACTGGCGCATGACAGGGAAACATACGAGTCGGTGGCCTGGTCTGGGACGGGCCAGCGCCTCGCCTACATAAAACTCGCGGACGGCATGAACGCGAGCATCGAGACAGTGGCTGCGGATGGCGGAACGCCGAGCTCAGTGATTGCTGATCCTAGGCTGCAATACGTCGACAATCCCCCTCTGTTCTGGTTGCCCGACGGCCGGCTGCTGTTTGAGTTCGACGAGGCTGACGGTCAAACGGATCTTTGGGGAATCGCGACCGACCCGAGCACGGGAAAGCCTTCCGGGAAGCCGACACGAGTGACCAATTGGCATGGGGCAGGCCCATCGTCGATGAGCGTCACTCGCGATGGCAGCCGTCTGGTGCTTCAAAAGACATCCTTGCGGAATGACGTGTATGTCGGTGAGTTTAAAGACAACGGCACGCGCCTGGATTCCTCCAACCGACTTACCTTTAGCCAGAGCAGTGACACGCCTACGGCGTGGATGGATAGCAAAACCATTCTGATAGCGTCCACCCGCACGGGACGGGATCAACTATTCAAGCAGAAACTCGATCAGGACACGGCTGAGCCGCTTATTCCCGGCCCAGATAATCAAGATACCGCGGAACTGAGTCCTGATGATGGCTGGATTCTTTACTGGTCGTTCCCCCGGAGCGACGCGGGCTTACCACCCCTAGATGTAATGCGGCTCCCCGCTGGCGGCGGATCACCGGAAAAACTCTTGGAGTTTCCCCAGGATCCCACTACTTTCTTCCACTGTCCCTCGGGGAGTAGCGGTTCCTGTGCCCTGAGCCTGCTCGAGGGGGATGATTTGATCTTCTACGCGCTGAGCCCGTTAAAGGGCAAGGGTAAGGAGCTGGCGCGAACCAAGTTGGGGAAGGTTACGGGCTTAGACTGGATGATCTCCCCCGATGGCTCGCGCATTGCCCTGCAATGCGATCAACTGCGCCGACAAGTTCGTGTCCTTGACTTGGGAAGGGGCACGCAGCGCGATGTCTCGCTTCCAAAGGGGTGGATTCTCTGGAAACTGAATTGGGCTCCCGGCGGAAGTGCGTTGTTGATGAGCGTGCAGTCTCGCTCGACGGGATACATGATTGCGCGCATGGAAATGGATGGCAAAACCCAGGTACTGCTGAATCGAGGCAGAAACCAGTGGCTTTCTGACCTTAGTTTGTCACGCGACGGCCGGCACCTGGCATTCAGCGTGCGGACCTGGGAGGGCAACATCTGGATGCTGGAGAATTTCTGACGTTCAGGCGAGATTGTTTGGCTGAGGACGGAAGTAAGCCAAGGCGGAGTACGCGAAGCTGCAAGTAGCTGACGCGGTTTTGTCGATTGCCGACGTGTTCTCCGTTCCGCTAATCCTCGAGTACTCCGACGAATCTTTTGCAAATTCAAGACGCAGTTGTGACACGCGCGGATCGTCTCCGACCTAATCTCTGTTTACCGCGCATCGCCTCCCTGCCGAAATCGCGGTAATTCAATCCTCAGGAATTTGGAGTGTGATCTGTTATGGCCAAGGAAAAGCCTGGCTCCGTTGTGGTGTCTGCCGAAACCAGTCGATCATCTATCTCAACCGAATCGCCACTCGAATCTTCAACCGAATCGTCGCCGCGCAGCGCGGTCAATCGGCGATCTTTTCTCAGGGGCAGTGTGGTCGCGGGCGCGGCCACGCTGGGGGCCGGAATTCTCGCCGGCAAGCTCCCGGCTTTTGCCCAGAGCGAAAGCAGCAACTCAGTTTCCAGCGGAGACATTGCGATTCTCCGCTTTCTCGCCGCCGCGGAGCTGATTGAAACCGACCTTTGGCAGCAATACGCGGAGTTAGGCGGTATTACTCCTGGTCAGCTTCCCGTCGAGACGGCTCCGTTCACTCCGATGAACAACTATCAGGCGGCTTTCATGAACCTTGATTCCGACGGGCCGCAATACATTTCCTCCAACACGCTCGACGAGCAGAGCCATGCGGAATTTCTGAATGCGTATCTGATTTCGATTGGGGCCGAGCCTGTCGATCTGGATGTGTTCCGAACCTTGCCCAGCAGCCAGGCGACGGGCGCCCAGCAGATTGGGCGGCTCACCAATCTGATGCACCTGAATGTGGACACGAGTTGGTACACGCGCTATCGGAGTGCCAAGAATCCGGATCTGGGTGCGGTTTTCCCGCAAGCGATTCACCTGGTCAACGTGACGGGCATTCCACGGACCGACGACGATTTTGGTCCGGTGAACCACGTGCAGGCGATTGCCAATACGGCGGCTTTCCACTTCGGCACGATCGAGCAAGGCGGCAGCAGCCTGTACTCGGCCATGGCTCAGAAGGCGAGTAATGTGGAAGTTTTGCAAATCGTGATCAGCATTGGAGGAGATGAAGTGGCCCACTTCCTCGAGTGGGTCGACTTTGCCGGCAACGGAGTGCAACCGACCATCGCTCCGTTCACCGACCCTGTTTCTGGGCTGACCTTCCCCAACTTCGATGCAACGTTCAACCCGGCGCTGCAAACCAACCTGATCTTTCCGGTGCCGTGTGAATTTATCAGTGCAAAGCTGCCTCGTTGCGCTGTGATTCGCCCGACGAATCCAAAGGGAATCGCCGCGGGAGTGGTGAAGTTCCTGACCAACATGGGGCTGTTCAAGGGGCAGACTCCGGCATTCTTTAAGGCGCTGAGCACGCTGGCAACGCAGGCGGATGCGGCCGAACGCGGTTTGTAGACACATGTAGTCGAGGTGCGCGGTGATGCGAGAAATGGTCTCGGGGGAGGACATTTCACGCGGTGCGCGAGGGCGGGGGCTGTGATCGCCAACCAGCGGTTGCAGCGCCCGCGTTCTCAGTGTTCTCAATGGCCGGCGGTTTGCCAGGTTGATTTCGAAATAGAACGATTCATCGCTTCTCGGGTCAATATTAGGAGGATCCAATTGTTTGAAGGACTGTTTCAACCGATGCACATGATTGTGGTATTCGGACTCGCGCTGCTGGTCTTCGGCCCCAAGAAACTTCCCGAACTCGGGAAGGGCTTGGGGGAAAGCATCCGTGGGTTCAAGTCTGCAATGGCGGCGAAGGATGAAGTCGCGGCGGAGTTGCATCCAACGCCTCCCAAAGACGTGCCTACGCAAAGTTGAGTGCGGCTACCCATCCTTGCCGCGAGCTATGCGACATGCGACAAGGGTGGGCACAGCCGCAAGCTTCAACATTGCGCCGACCGCCGGCTGTGTTGGCAGCCATCGCTACCCAATCGCGTTCATTGACTTGGCAGTTTCACCGACGTAAGATTCGCCCACTTATGGTCGGGCAAACCATCTCTCATTACCGCGTCGTCGAGAAACTCGGTGGTGGGGGGATGGGCTTGGTGTACAAAGCCGAGGATTTAAAGCTTGGCCGTTTCGTGGCTCTCAAGTTCTTGCCCGGCGACGTGGCCAAAGACTCGCAGGCGCTCAGCCGCTTTCAGCGCGAGGCTAAGTCCGCTTCTGCCCTGAACCATCCCAACATCTGCATGGTCTTCGAGATTGACGAGCGCGAGGGGCAACACTTCATTGCCATGGAGTTTCTGGATGGTATGACCCTGAAGCATCGTATCGGCGGGCGTCCGATGGAAACCGAGTTGATTTTGTCGCTGGGCATTGAGATCGCCGACGCGCTCGACGCGGCTCACTCCAAGGGGATCATTCATCGCGACATCAAGCCGGCCAATATTTTTGTTACCGAACGCGGACACTCCAAGATTCTTGACTTCGGGTTGGCCAAGGTTACGCTGAAGCCGGATAGCTTTTCCACGAATGCACCGACCCTCGACTCCGAAGAGCATCTCACCAGTCCGGGTTCCACGCTCGGCACGGTCGCCTACATGTCACCGGAGCAAGTGCGAGCCAAGGAAACGGACGCGCGCACGGACTTGTTTTCCTTTGGGGTGGTGCTGTACGAGGCGGCGACAGGCACGCTACCGTTCCGTGGAGAAAGTTCGGGAGTCATCTTCAAGGCGATTCTGGATGCCACTCCCACGCCCGCCGTACGATTGAATCCGGATGTGCCCGCCGAACTGGAACGGATCATCAGCAAGGCCTTGGAGAAAGACCGCAATCTGCGCTATCAGGGCGCAGCGGAAATGCGAGCCGATCTGCAACGGCTGAAGCGGGATACTGAGAGCGGACGCAGTTCTGCGGCTGGTTCAGGCGTAGTGGCGGCAACAGAAGCGCCTGTGGCTCGGAACGGCAATGTCTGGAAGGTTGCGGTTCCTGTCTTGTTGGTCGCCTCGATCGTGGCGGGTGGGTTCTACTACCGATCGCATCGATCCAGGTCTCTAACCGACAAGGACACCATAGTGCTTGCCGACTTTGCCAATAGCACGGGCGACGCCATTTTCGATGACACGTTGAACACTGCGCTTCACGTTTCTCTGCGGCAATCGCCTTTCCTGAATGTGCTGCCCGACGGCGAGGTTGCGAAGGGCTTGCAAATGATGACCCGTCCGGCTGGCAGCAAGCTTACGCCCGAGGTAGCCCGCGATCTGTGCGTGCGTGCGGGCGGCAAAGCTTACATTGCCGCATCGATCGGCAGTCTGGGAAGCGAATATGTGCTGGGATTGAAGGCGGTGAACTGCCAGAGCCGCGACACGCTGGCGGAGGAACAAGTCACGGCGGTGTCCAAAGAGAAGGTGCTGGACGCACTGGGCGAGGCGGCGTCGAAACTGCGAGCTGAGTTGGGCGAATCGCTCGCTACCGTGCAGCAATTTGATGTTCCGCTCCAGACGACCACGTCTTCGCTCGAAGCTCTGAATGCCTATAGCCTCGGGGTGAAGGCGAGCAACGAGAAAGGCACCGCCGCAGCCCTGCCTTACTTTCAGCGCGCCATTGAGCTTGATCCGAATTTTGCCTCGGGTTACGAAGCAGTGGGCGTGGACTACAGCGGTCTAGGGCAAGTGGAGCGGGCCAGCGAGTATTTCACTAAGGCATTTCAACTGCGGGATCACTCCATCGAGTCAGAAAGATTGGAGATTGCGGCCAACTACTACTTGAACGTAACCGGGGAGCTGGATAAAGCCGCCCAGACGATTCAGCAGGAGATTGCGAGCTACCCGCGAGTTTTCCAAGGTTACTGCGATCTGGGCAGCGTGTACATGGCGCAAGGACAGTACGAGAGGGCTGTCGATCTATGTCGACAAGGCCTCCGCCTCACCCCAGATGGTATCGGTGGCGGGTCCTACGGCAACCTTGCCAACAGCCTGCTCTCCTTGCAGCGCATTGACGAAGCGCGGGAGGTCATCCGCGACGCACACGCGCGAAAAATAGATGATCCCATATTCCACAGCGCACAATACGCATTTGCATTTGCGGAGACGAGTTCCGAGGGGATGGCGGAACAGCAACAGTGGTTTGCGGGCAAGCCCGAATACGAAAGCACGGGACTAGCGCTCGCGTCCGACACTGAGGCCTACGGCGGGCGTCTGGGCAAGGCGCGGGAACTGACTAAGAGGGCGACGGAGTCGGCCGTCCGCGCGGACAGCAAGGAAACTGGGGCAATATGGGAAGCACTTGCGGCCCAGCGGGAAGCGGCTTACGGCAATCCTGCGGAAGCTCGAGAGTCAGCGGCGAAGGCTTTGAAGCTGGCTCCCACGAGTCAGGGCGCCGAGGCCGAAGCCGCGCTGGCCTTTGCGATGGCGGGAGATACGGCGCGAGCCGAATCGTTGGCACAAGATTTGGGGAAACGCTTCCCGCTGGACACGCAGATGGAGGCGCTTTGGCTGCCCGCGATTCGGGCGCAAATGGATCTGGATAGGAAGAATCCAACCTCCGCGCTGAGTGCCTTGCAAGCTGCTACGTCACCGCTCGAGTTGGGGCAGATTAGTTTCATCGTCAATATGTCCTGCCTATATCAAGTTTACGTACGCGGAGAAGCCTACTTGGCAGCGGGACAAGGTAGCGCAGCAGCGGCCGAGTTTCAGAAGATCATCGACCACAGCGGCATCGTCTGGAACTGCTGGACGGGGGCGTTGGCGCATCTGGGCGTGGCTCGCGCCAATGCCTTAGAAGCGAGAACCTTGCAGGGCGCGGATGCCGATGCTGCCCGCGTTCGTGCGCTTTCCGCCTACAAGGATTTCCTCACCCTCTGGAAAGACGCCGATCCCGACATTCCCATCCTGAAGCAAGCCAAAGCGGAGTACGCGAAGCTGCAATAGGTCAGGCGCGCATGGAGCGGCGGACGCCCTTGTCCGCCGGGGAGCTGACTCCTCGGACGAGGCGTCCGGGGCTCCACGAGCAGAAACTGTTAAACTCGGCGGCATGGACTTCCTCGCGCGCCAGCGGAAATTGAGTGAGCATCTTGCCGCGACTCGGGTTGATGCTCTGCTGATCAGCCATCTTCCCAACATTCGATATCTTTGTGGCTTCACCGGCAGTGCCGGGTTGCTGCTGGTGGATGACGCCGGCAGCGTCTTCTTTACCGACGTCCGCTATGACACGCAGGCGCATGACGAGGTGAAGGGCGCGAAAGTGGTGATCGCGCGTAAGGCGGTGCTGACTTCTCTGGGCGAATGGCTGGCTCGGCTTAGCCCCGCTCAGGGGCGGACGATGGGTGTGGAGGCCGAGCACTTTACGCTGGCCGACAAGAAGCGTCTGGCTGAAGTGCTGCCGTCGGGAGTGCGGCTGAAGGAGACGAGCTCGATCGTCGAGCGGGATCGCATGGTCAAGGACGGCGACGAGTTGGAGCGAATCCGCGCGGCCGTCGCGCTGGGCGCGAAGCTGTTCGACCGGGCGCTTGAGGTGATAGGTCCGGGAGTGAAAGAAGCCGACGTCGCCGGGGAAATGGAGTTCGCGGCGCGGCGCAGTGGCGCCGAGGAGATGTCGTTTGGGACGATTATTGCCTCGGGAGCTCGGTCGGCGCTGCCGCATGGGCGAGCTTCCGAGCAGGTGATCGCTCCGGGCGGATTCGTGGTCTGCGACTTCGGTGTTATACTTTCAGGTTATTGTTCCGACCAGACGCGCACCGTATGGGTGGGCGCAGTTTCAGAGGATGCTCGCCGCGCTTACGAGGCGGTGAAAGAGGCTCAGCAGGCGGCGATTGAGGCCGTGAGACCAGGTACGGCGGTCGGGGCAGTTGATGCGGCAGCCCGTAAGGTATTGCGTAAAGCGGGGTTAGGGCGGTATTTTACGCACTCGACAGGGCACGGAGTTGGGCTTGAGATTCACGAAGCCCCGCGCGTGGCGAACGGACAGCCCGAGGTTCTGCAGCCTGGTATGGTCATCACGATCGAGCCGGGAGTATACTTCCCCGGCACATGGGGCGTGAGGATCGAGGACATGGTTGCAGTTACGGCGGGCGGGTGCGAAGTGCTGACGCCGACGAGCAAAGAGTTTCTGGCAGTGTAGTCTGATTCACTTTAGTCTGATTTATCTCAGTCTAGTTCACTTGACTGATTCACCGGGCAAAGAATCTGTGCCCGGCTTCTTCGCGCGTACCGTTATTAGGCCGTTGCAATGCTTCGGTTCGCGGGTTCAGGCGCAGTAAATGGCGAAGGGTCCCACCGTATACGAATGAATCTAAAAGAGCTGAAAGAACTCATTGAGTTCTTAGAAGAAAAGAACATCGCCGAGTTTGAGATGGAGCGCGGCGATGTCAAGGTCCGGATCAAGCGGGCTGGCGACCAGACGATCGTCCACACCGGGGGTGAGCCGCGGTTTTATGCGGTCCCGGCTGCCCCTGCGCCCGGCCCTGAACTCGCTGCCGTGCCCGCAGTCCCGGCGGCCGTCCCGCCGGCGGCTCCGGCTCCCGAAGAAGGGCTTCACATGGTGAAGTCGCCGATTGTGGGGACGTTCTATGAGGCTCCCTCGCCGGGCGCTCCTCCGTTTGTGAAGCCCGGAGACTCGGTCGAAGTGGGGCAGGTTCTGTGCATCGTCGAAGCCATGAAGCTGCTGAATGAGATTGAGTGCGACCTTGCCGGCGAGATTGTGAAGAACCTGGCGGTCAATGGGCAGCCCATTGAATACGGGCAGGATTTGTTCGTCATAAGGCCGAAGAAGTGAAATCGGGAATTACCTGCTGGGGCGCGCCATGCCGCGCCTTTTTGCGTCTGCGAGTGAGCTGTGAGCTTCGAGCTGCGAGCTTGAATCTTACGACTCGAAACTCGTGGCTCATGGCTCATAGCTCATAGCTCGCTCATGTTTAAGAAGATCCTGATTGCCAATCGCGGAGAAATTGCATTGCGCGTGATTTGCGCGTGCAAGGAGCTGGGCATCCGCACGGTCGCCATTTACAGCGAGGCCGATCGCAATTCGCTGCCGGTACGTTTTGCCGATGAGGCGATTTGCATTGGGCCGCCGCAGCTCGCGCTGAGCTATCTGAATATTCCTGCGGTTATCAGCGCGGCGGAGATTGCCAACGTCGAGGCGGTGCATCCGGGCTACGGACTGCTGGCGGAGAACGCCAATTTTGCCGAAGTGTGCGAGACCAGTGGGATCAAGTTCATTGGGCCGCGGCCGGAAGTGACGCGGCTGATGGGCGAGAAGGAAAAAGCTCGCACCGCGATGAAGGCGGCCGGAGTGCCGATTCTGCCGGGATCGGATGGGATTATCGCGTCCGACGGTGAGGCCGTTGAGTGGGCGCGGCAAGTGGGCTTCCCAGTGATCGTGAAGGCTTCGGCGGGAGGCGGCGGACGCGGCATGCGCATCGTCCGCAACGAAGAGGACTTGCCCGCGCTGTTCAAGGCGGCGCAGGCGGAAGCGGCGGGCGCATTCGGCAATGGCGATCTCTACATGGAGAAGTATGTGGAGCATCCCAGACACATTGAGTTTCAGGTGCTGGCTGACGAGCACGGCAACGTGGTCAGCCTGGGCGAGCGCGAGTGCTCGATTCAGCGCCGGCATCAGAAGTTGCTGGAGGAATCGCCGTCGACGCAGGTCACTCCTCAGTTGCGCGACGAGATTGGCGCGGTGCTATGCAAGTCGCTGGCGGCGATTGGCTACAGCAACGCAGGGACCATTGAATTTCTGATGGACCAGGACCGCAAACTGCATTTCATCGAGATGAATACGCGCATTCAGGTGGAACACCCGGTGACTGAGATGGTCACCGACGTCGACCTGGTGAAGAGCCAGATCATGATTGCCGCTGGCGCGAAGATGAGCGATGTGCTGCAGGGGCCGATTGTGCATCGCGGGCACTCGATCGAGTGCCGGATTAACGCGGAGCATCCGGAGAAGTTTACGCCGTCGGCGGGCAAGATCACGGCGTTTCATCCGCCGGGAGGAACCGGGGTGCGAATCGATACCGCTGCTTATGCGGAGGGCGTGATCCCGCCGTATTACGATTCGCTGATTGCCAAGCTGATTGTGCGCGGCAAAGACCGCAGCGAGGCGGTTTCGCGCATGTCGCGGGCGCTGGAGATGTTCATCGTCGAGGGCGTGTATACGACGATTCCGCTGCACCGGAAGATTCTCGCCGATGAGGATTTCCGGGCGGGAAAGATTGATACCGGGTTTATCGAGCGATTCCTGAAGAAAAATGGGAAGTGACCGGGTTGACCGAATGCGGCGTTTCGCATCGCCTGGGACGCTACGATGTGGAACACTTCCAGAGGTATAGACAGTGCAGGGAGCGGCTCTTTCTGGTTCCGGCCGCCGTTCGAATGGGCGGGACGGGGCTGGGATCGTCCTCTATGACGTTTGGCAGGTCTGACGTGATAAGGGGTGTTTCAGGTGCCTGACCGCACGGGCCACAGGTGATCATTGTTGAACCCACCATCAGAACAACCTTGAGTTCGCCCGATGCCAGGGCGACAACCTGAAAATCAGGCAGATTGCTTTTCAGGAACCCGTAATGGCTAGCGGCTACAGCGTACCGACCACTCGGCAACTTGACCATGACTGTCCCGTCACTCCCTGTACGCGAGACGATTGTCTTTGCATCGCCCTTGAACGCCACGTCGCTGTCGGCAAGTACGGCGCCCATCTGGTCAACGACGGTGACTTTGATTTCTGACAATGGTGCGGCAACCTGAGCCTGGCTTCCCGCAATCAACAGAAAAAGGCTCACGGCCATTCTCACCGCGGTCGCGCGTTTTGTGAGGCGAGCTGAGATTGTTCAATCTTTCGCCCTGACACTCTCTGACATAGAACGTGGAGGGGGCCTATACTTGCAAACGAAATCTCTTCCGCGCATCCACCACGCGGAGAGGATGACCCTAATGAAAGTATTCAAGCTCGCTCCGATTTTGATCTGCGTCATGCTTTGCGTTGCGTCTCGCGCGCAGACCGCCGACAATCCTGCGTTGCTGCCGCAGCGCGATGGCTCTCATGACTTTGACTTTCTCATCGGCGACTGGAAGGCGCACGTGCGGCGGCTGCCGGATCGGCTTAACAATTCCAATGTGTGGGTTGAGTATAACGGCATTTCGAACCACCACAAACTGCTCGACAGCAATGCGAACTTCGAGCAGTTCGACGTGACCAGCACCGACAAAAGGCTCCATATCAAGGCCCAGACGCTTCGAATGTACAACCCGGCCACGCGTCAGTGGAGCATCTACCTGGTGGATCTGGATAACGGCACCCTCGACGCTCCTCCCGTGGTGGGCTCGTTTACTGGCAAGCGCGGGGAATTTTTTCATCAGGAGATCCTGAAGGGTCGCGCGATTCTGGTGCGCTACGTCTGGCTCGATCTCTCTCCCACGTCTTCGCGCATGGAGCAGTCGTACTCGCCGGACGGCGGCAAGACCTGGGAAGTGAATTGGATTTGTGAGCTGTCCCGATAAGACGCCCTGGCAAAAAACGCAGATTGAAGAAGAAATGATTGTCCTTCCTCGTCTTTATCCGATTCTCGATGCTGGTTGTTTTCCCGACGCCCGGGGCTTGATTGCTGCGGCCGGGGCGCTCGCTGCTGCCGGTGCGACTCTGATTCAGTACCGCAACAAGTCGGGGAATGCGCGGGTTATGCTGGAGCAGGCGCGAGAATTGCGCCGGCTTTTTCGGGTGCATGCTGCCGTGGAATCCCACTCTAACGCCACAAAAGACGCGGCGTTAGAATGGGCCACCGATTCCGTGCGGCTCGTCATGAATGATCGGGCGGATTTGTGCCTGGCGGCGGGGTTTGATGGCGTGCATGTGGGACAGGAGGATTTGTCTCCGGGATCGGTGCGTGGGATCATTGGGCCCGAGCGCTGGCTGGGGGTTTCGACGCATAATCCGGAGCAGTTGCGGGATGCCGATCTGACTTCGGCGGATTATCTTGCCATTGGGCCGGTGTTTGCGACTTCGAGCAAGGAGAGGCCCGACCCTGTCGTGGGGCTCGAAGGCGTGCGACGGGCGCGGGCTTTGACTCGGAAGCCTCTGGTCGCCATCGGCGGGATTACGCGGGCGAATGCTGCCTCGGTGATTGATGCCGGGGCAGATTCTGTGGCCGTGATATCCGATCTGTTACGGGAGCCGGGCAAATCAGCAGAGGAATTTTTCCGCATTCTGAGGTAAAGTTCTCAGCATCTCGATTCGCTTTTTCGCTTGTCATCCTGAGCGAAGCGAAGGACCTGTGCAACTTGCTCTGGACACTTCCGGTCCTCGGCAAAGTGCATAGGTTCTACGTCGGGCAAACGCGCCCTCCTCAGGATGACAAATGCGAAGTAAGTTGACACGGACAACTAATGCCCAACACCACTTGGAGGAATTCCTGAGTACACCGACAAGACGGCCCGCCGCTGGCAGCGACTGGGAAATTCACAGTCATCAGGATAAGGAACTGGTACAGGGGCTGGGCCTGACCAGCGCGACCATGCTGGTCATGGGGTCGATGATTGGCTCGGGCATTTTTATTGTGTCGGCCGAAATTGGGCGCGAAGTGGATTCGCCGGCGCTACTGATTGCTGCCTGGGCCGTTGCGGGATTCATGACGATCGTGGCCGCTCTCAGCTATGGCGAACTGGCTGCCATGATGCCGCGAGCCGGCGGGCAGTATGTTTATCTTCGGGAAGCGCTAGGGCCGCTGTGGGGATTCCTCTATGGCTGGACTTTATTTCTGGTGATTCAGACTGGGACCATCGCCGCCGTAGGTGTGGCGTTTGGCAAATTTCTCGGAGTCTTCGTTCCGTCGATTTCTTCGGCGAACTGGATTTGTCATATATGGAAAGTGCCTCCGATTCATGTGGGCCCGATGGTGCTGGGCAACATGGAGGTCGGAATCAATACCCAGAACCTAGTGGCGATTCTGCTCGTGATTTTCCTGTCGGTGGTGAATATCTTCGGCCTGAAACTGGGCGCGGCGATTCAGAATGTTTTCACCGTGGCGAAGGTTTCTGCGCTGCTGGGGTTGGCTGTTTTCGGCTTTCTGCTGGGGCGCAATGCGTACGCTCTGAATGCGAACTTCCACGGGCATTTTTGGCGGAACGCCTCGCTTAGCGCGCAACACGCGGTGCAGGTTGGGGCTGGTGGTCCGTTTGTAATGGTTGGGACGCTTACGATTCTGGCGGTGGCGCAGGTTGGGTCGCTGTTTTCGGCCGACGCGTGGAATAACGTGACTTTCACGGCTGGGGAGGTAAAGAATCCCAGTCGCAACTTGCCATTATCGCTGGCATTGGGCACGGGCGTGGTGATCGCGCTTTATATCGCCTGCAATTTTATTTATCTCAGCGTCCTGCCGCTGGATGGCGCCGCGAACGGCGTCAGCATATTGGAGCGCGGCATCAAGTACGCCTCCGAAGAACGAGTCGGCACTGCGGTCATGACGCAGATGTTTGGCTCCGCCGGCGGACTGCTCATGGCGACGGCCATCATGATTTCCGGCTTTGGCTGTGCCAACGGGCTCATTCTTTCCGGCGCACGCGTGTACTATGCGATGGCTAAGGATGGGTTGTTCTTTCGCAACGTGGCTAAGCTGCATCCGAAATACAAGACGCCGGCGGTTTCGTTGATGGTACAGATGGTGTGGGCGTGCCTGCTGTGCGTTTCGGGCAGCTACGGGCAGCTGCTCGACTACATCATTTTCGCCGTGCTGGTGTTTTACATTCTGACGATTGTGGGATTGTTCGTGCTGCGGCGCACGCGTCCGGATGCGAACCGGCCTTACCGGGCAGTGGGGTACCCGATCCTGCCGATCATTTATATTGTGATGGCTTTATTCATTGATGTCGTACTATTGCGCTACAAACCGCAGTACACGTGGCCGGGGCTGATCGTGGTGCTGGCGGGGATTCCGGTGTATTACGCGTGGTCGAGGAAGTCGCGACGTGGCAACCCGAGTGAGTCCGCCTAAGAGGCAAGGAGAAACCAAACGGATGGCAAATCTGTTCGCTAAGAAAGACCTGCCCACACTGATGAAAGAAGCGGTTGAAGTTGAAGGCGAACAGAGCCTGCGGCGCGCCCTGGGACCGCTTAACCTGTTGACCCTGGGTATCGGCGCGATTATCGGGGCTGGCATTTTTGTGATCACGGGGCAGGCGGCGGCGCAGTTTGCCGGGCCCGCCATTGTGATTTCTTTCGTGCTGGCCGGGATTGCCTGCGCGTTCGCGGGACTCTGCTACGCCGAGTTTGCGTCGATGATCCCGATCGCGGGCAGCGCTTATACCTACTCCTATGCCACGTTGGGAGAATTGGTCGCCTGGATTATTGGCTGGGACCTGATTCTGGAATATGCCTTTGGCGCAGCCACCGTTGCGGTCGGCTGGAGCGGGCACTTACGATCATTTCTGCACGATATTGGATGGAATCTGCCTCCGTTTCCGACCTCGGATTTCATGCTGTTCGGCACGCCGGTGCATCTGAAGTACGACTATGTGGGATTCGTGGTGATCATGGTGATTACCACAATCCTCGTGATTGGCATTAAGGAATCGGCGAACTTCACAACCGCGATCGTGATTATGAAGGTAGCGGTGGTGTGCATGTTCATTGCCCTGGCCGCCGCGTTTTTGTTCTCACACGCATGGAAGCCGAACTACTGGCATCCGTTCATTCCGGCGAACACCGGTGAGTGGGGACACTTCGGATGGTCGGGAATTCTGCGGGGAGCTGGGGTTGTGTTCTTCGCGTACATAGGTTTCGATGCTGTTTCCACGGCTGCGCAGGAGGCCAAGAATCCGAAGAAAGACATGCCGCTGGGGATTCTGGGTTCGCTTGTGATTTGCACCGTCTTATACATTCTGGTCTCCGGTCTGTTGACCCACATCGTTCCGTACCAGCAGCTGAATGTTCCGGATCCGGTGGTCGTCGGGATCCGCGTGACCGGTCAACAGTGGGCCACGTTTCTCGTGGAAATTGGCGCGCTCGGCGGTTTGGCTACGGTGATGCTCGTGATGTTACTCGGGCAATCGCGGGTGTTCTATTCGATGTCGCGGGATGGCCTGCTCTGGCCCTGGGCCGGAAAGATTCATCCGAAATTTCGCACGCCTTATCTGAGTTCCATTGTCGTGGGAATTTTCGTCGCCATCCTCGCGACGATCATTCCTCTCAATGTGCTGGATGAGATGACGAGCGTTGGAACACTGCTCGCTTTTGTGCTGGTTAGCGCAGGTGTATGGGTGATGCGCAGGACTCATCCGGAGCTGAACCGGCCATTCCGGACTCCGATGGTGCCGTTGGTTCCGATTCTCTCCATTGTTTTCTCCAGTCTGCTGATCGTTGCTCTCTCGCCGGCTACGCAGATACGGCTGGTGGTCTGGCTGGTGATCGGGCTGGTGATCTATTTCAGTTACGGGCGCAAGCACAGCAAAGTGCAGGCACTGCAGGCGGGAGCGGCGCCGAAGCCCACGCCGTAGGGCCGCGTTCTTCGTTCGACTTCTCGGCCCTCCGTACTGCGGAGGGCCGTTTTGTTTTATAGTCGTTTTTATGGTCGGCGCGTTATGAAAATTGTGAGTGCGGCGGAGATGCGGGTGATTGATCGCGCGACCAGCGAGCAGTTCGGCGTGCCGTCGCTGATTTTGATGGAGAACGCGGGCGCGGCGGTGGCGCAACACGTCACCGCGCTTTATAGGGATGGGAAGATTGTCGTGGTGTGTGGCAAGGGGAACAATGGCGGCGACGGATTTGTGGCCGCGCGGTTGCTGCATCAGGCGGCGAAGAGGGTTGAGGTGATCCTGCTGGCGGATCCGGCCGAGTTGCGCGGCGATGCCGCGGCCATGTACGGAAGGTTGCCGATCATGGCCTCTGTCGTGAAGTCAGCAGAGGACTTGCGCAGCGGGCCGATGCAGTGGATTTTCAAGGCCGATGTTTATGTCGATGCGATTCTCGGAACTGGATTCAAGCCTCCAGTGAGCGGCCTGTATGCCGAAGCCATTGCGATGATGAGCGCGAGCGACGCTCCCGTGATTGCCGTTGATATTCCTTCTGGCGCAGACGCGGATCCGACGAGCGTGCAGTCCGGACAGCGGCAGGGCCCACAACCGGAAACGATCGCGCGGGCGAATGCGATCGTGACATTCACGGCGCCCCGGCCGGCGCATGTTTTCGGCGCGCTTACCGCGGGGCCAACGTATGTTGCCGACATCGGCTCGCCGAAAGGGGCGATCGTGTCGTCGTTGCAGCTTAACGTGATTGCGGCGCGTGATTTTGCCAGGATGCTGGAGCCGCGTCCCGCGGAATCGAACAAAGGGAATTATGGGCATGTGTTGCTGGTCGGAGGATCGGTTGGGAAAGGGGGATCGGTGGCGATGGCCGGGATGTCGGCGTTGCGGGCCGGAGCGGGATTGGCAACAGTGGCGACGGCGAAGTCGGCGCTGGCTACGGTTGCTGGATTCTATCCGGAGTTGATGACGGAGCCGCTGGCGGAAACGGACGCGGGCTCAATCGCGGCCACTGCTGGCGAACGACTAGCGGCGCTGGCGAAAGGGAAGAGCGTGGTCGGGATCGGACCGGGAATTTCGCGGGTTCCGGAAACGGCGGAACTGGTGCGAACGCTCGTTGGCAAGTGCGATGTTCCCGTCGTTCTCGACGCGGACGGGTTGAACGCATTCGAGGGACGCGCCAGCGAATTATCCGGCAAGGGGCGGACGCTGGTGATTACTCCGCATCCGGGAGAAATGGCGCGGTTATGCGGATGCACGATTGCCGAGGTGCAGAAAGATCGGCTGGGTGTGGCGCGGAAGTTTGCGTGCGAACATGAACTCATCGTGGTGCTCAAGGGGCACCGCACGCTGGTGGTCGAGCCCAGTGGCGAGGCGTGGGTGAATACGACAGGGAATCCCGGCATGTCGACTGGCGGCACCGGCGACATTTTGACCGGAATGGTGTCGGGGATGATCGCGCAGCATCCGAACGATGTGCTGCCAGCGGTTTGTGCTGCTGTCCATTTGCACGGGCTTGCTGGGGACGTGATGCGCGAGCGCGTGGGGGAACATTCGCTGGTGGCGAGTGATTTGTTGCGGGGGTTGCCGGAGGCCTTTCTCCGCGCACAAGCGGCGGCGCAGGAGAAGTTCGTCCGTTGGAGTGGTTGACCGCTCAAGCGGTGTCATCCTGAGCGGAGTGTGGTCTGCGCGAAGCGCAGGCCACACGCAGTCGAAGGACCTCGTGCCCAATTGTTGCGGTGATCGCCTTGCGAGGAGTTCTCTGCAGATATCCATGGCTCCGGCGGCATCGAGAGCATTCCCTGCGGTGTCCGCGGGGGGCTCTTTTATGTAGGGGTCCTTCGACTCCGCCAACACTTCGCATTTGCGAAGTGTTGGCTGCGCTCAGGATGACAGGGCTTACGCTCGGGCGTGTTGCCTGGTTATCGGGTAGCTGCGAGGTGGATCGTTTTTCCTTCGGTGGCGGAACGGCGCGCTGCGTCTAGGATTTCAGTCACCGTCACGTTCGTTTCCAGCGATGACAAGTTGTCTGGCTTGGCTCCGTCGAGGATTACGGCTCGCAGATACGAGAGTTCGTTGTCATACGGTGCCGGGACCGGCTTTGCGGCGGATTGTTCTTCATGGCTGTTCTCGCCGCCGCGGCGTACGCGAATGTCGTTGCTTTGCACCGTGAGGACGTAACCTGTCTGGCCGTAGACTTCCATGTCTTTGCGGCCAAAGGGCCAATTCCACGACGCCTGCACGATGGCTTGAGCGCGCGGGTAGGTGAGGATGATCGTGGCTTCGTCATCGACTCGCGAATAAATTTCCGGCTTGAGTTGCTGGGTGACGGCGGTGACGGTTTGCGGGCGCTGGCCGTCCATCAGCCAGGTCATGAGGTCGGCGCCATAGCAGCCGAAGTCGAACAGAGCGCCTCCGCCGTTGAGTTTGGGGTCTGTGAGCCAGGCGAGGAATTCGGGCTGGACTCCGATTTCTTTGGGGCCGTTGTGGCCGTCGTGAATCCCGACCTTGCGAACTTCGCCGAGAGCGCCTTCGTGGACGAGATCGTAAGCCGCGTGGTTGCTGCGGTACCAGGAAGTTTCGTAGTTGACCAGCACCTGAATCTTACCGGCGTGCGCGGCCTTCTCGATTGCGAGAGCATCGTCGAGACTGACGGCGAGCGGCTTTTCCATCATGACGTGGACGCCGTGACGGGCGCAGATTTCGACTACGCGGCGATGATCGTAAGTGTTGGTGTAGACCAGAACGGCCTGGGGGCGGGCTTTCTGCAGCATTTCTTCCACATCGGTGAACAGTAGAGCCGGGCCGAAGCCGTAGCGCGCGGCGGCCGCTGCAAGCAGTTGATGGTCGGGCTCGGCGATGCCGACGATTTCGATTTCAGGACTGTGCAGAGACTGGGGCAGGAATCCGTGCACATGCCCGTGAACCAGTCCGACGATGCCGACGCGGAGGGGCGGTTTCGCGGGAGTGGTTTGTGCGGTAGACAAGGTCACGGCAAGTAAACTGGAGAGCAGGGCAAGAGGCAGCATGCGCGTCATGTAGGAGTTCTCCGAATCCAGATGTGGCAATCAGACATAGTAAATCGGGCCATGCGCGCGGCGCTAAAATCCGCACACCTCATCAGGAGATCGTCCTCTGGGACATTAATCAAATAGTTAATACGTGCTAAATGCTTCATAGGGCAGGGGTCTGATGCCTCCACTTGGCGCTCTCGGCGCGGGAATCCGGACGAGGGGCTTCGGTAATCTGTTACTCGATACGGGATGGTGCGATAGTACACCTAGCTTATGACCCACTTCCCCCAACCGCACCCATCGCGGCGCGCGGCCCGGGTCCAGCTAGGCGATTCGGTCCTGGCTGCGATCCGTTTCGAAGACGGCCGACGCACGAAAGCTAAACTCCAAACCATTTCCGTGACTGGCGGCCTTCTGCAGCTGGCGCACTGTCTGGCGCAGGGCGACTTCGTCGAAGTTGCTTTTCAGACGCAGGCCGGGCCGGTGCACGGGATGGCCGAAATTCTCAGTCCCACGCAAAAGCAGTCGAACGGCGTGCTGCAAGCGTTCCGCTTCGTCGCGCTCGAGGATGACGACCATCGCCGGCTGCGGACCTCGCTTGATCATGTGGTGGATCGGAACCTGCTTGGGTTGAAGTCGAGTGGGTTCTCGACGTATTGATCTGGTGGCCGCCTCGACGCGCGTCCCTCAAGGGCTAAAGCGCCGGTGTTTCTGCTCTCTTAACGCGGCCCTGAAGGGCCGCTCTTCCACTTATCCGCACGCGGCCGCTTCGACTTCGCTCAGGGAAGGCCCTGAAGGGCTGCTCTTCCACTTATACTGGTCGCGTGGAAGCCGACACGAAAAATATCCTGCGGGAAATCACCACGCGCTCTGCTGAGGAGACGATTGCCTTCGGGCGGACGCTGGCCGAGTTGCTTGCGCCGCCGAAAATTGTGCTGCTGCGCGGCGATCTGGGCGCCGGCAAGACGACGCTGGTCAAAGGAATTGCGGCGGCTTTTGAGGCGGCTGCCGAGGAAGATGTGACCAGTCCTACTTTTACGCTGGTGCACGAGTATCGCGGGCCGCGAGCCGATCTTTATCACATCGATCTGTACCGCGTCGACACGCTGCGCGAGCTCGAGACGCTCGGGTTGGATGATCTGCGTTCCGACAACAGCATTCTGCTGATTGAGTGGGGAGAAAAGTTTGCCCGGCTGGTGCGGGAGCGGGATGTGGAGATTGCGCTGGAGCGAGAGGGGGAGAGCGTGCGGCGGATTAGGGTCGGCGGCTAATGTTCGGTTTGCGCCGCCACGGGGTTCAAGCACCGACGACTCATTCCATGGCTCCTTGTAGCCGAAAATGCATGGTTAGCAAGGCGTCGATCGCGTGCTTGCCCCAGTGAGCGTAATACAAGAGTCGCCACTGCCAGATGGCGTTTTCTGGCCGGGCCGGGTATTTCTCATTGAGGACAAGTCCGTCTTTCAGATCGCGGTAGATATCCGCAAGATCGTCAGCGAGGGAGCCGCAATCTGCTTCCTTATCGGTGTTCGGATTAAAAACTTGCCAATAGAGGTCCCAGTCTCCAAGTTTCTCTTGGAGCAGATTATAGAGTTGCCTCCATTGTTCGTCATTCATCCTCCCGCCGGGGCGGGATGGGGATTGTTTCTCTTCTGGGGTCACGCCGTCGTCGTCACTCGGTTTAACGCTTGGGAGGCTGATGCCTTGATTGATGAGCCGTGGGAGCACACGATAGATCTCGACCAGCAGCCTTGTCCTGTCGGCCCGCGACGCAAACTCCACGGCGGAACAGAACTCTTGCGCCGCTGTGCCAAATCGGTCCGCAACCTCGACGTTGGGGTTCTTTAGATTCATCGCTTCCACGTTGAGGCCCCGCTTCTAGAATCCCATAATGTTATATCCGCAGTCCACAAAGATGACTTCGCCGGTGATGCCGCTGCTCGCGTCTGAGGCGAGGAAGACTCCGGTGTTTCCTACTTCTTCGACTTCCACGCGGCGGCCTAGTGGGGCGCGTTCTTCGTGGCCTTTGAGCATGTCGCCGAAGCCGGCGATGCCGCGGGCGGCCAGGGTTTTGATGGGGCCGGCGGAGATTGCGTTCACGCGAATCTTCTTTTTTCCTAACTCGTAGGCGAGGTAGCGCACTGAGCATTCCAGTCCGGCTTTGGCCACGGCCATGACGTTGTAGCGCGGGACAACTTTTTCGGACGCGTAGTAGGTCATGGTCAGGATGGATCCGCCGTCTTCCATGAGCGGGGCGGCGGCGCGCGCGACCGCGACCAGCGAGTAGACGCTCACGTCGAGGGCGACGCGGAAGCCTTCGCGCGTGGTGTTGAGGAAGTCGCCTTTCAGTTCGTCGGCGGGAGCGTAGGCGACGGAGTGGACCAGCGTGTGCAGTTTGCCGTGGCGCTCTTTTAATGTGGCGAAGAGGCGGGCGATTTCTTCGTCTTTCGAGACGTCGCACATATAAGCTTCGGCTCCGGGCAGGGAGAGAATGAGATCTTTGGCTTCCATCTCCATGCGTTCGTTCTGGTAGGTGATGGCGAGTTTCATGCCGGCGGCGTGCAATCCCTGGGCGATGGACCACGCGATGGAGCGCTTGTTGGCGACTCCGAAAACTACGCCGTTGCGGCCGTGCAGGTCTGCGGACATGAGTGCTCCTTGGAAGGGGAAAGGATAACAGTTTTATTCACCACAGAGGCGCAGAGACACAGAGGAACCGAAAGACTTCGCGCTCTTTTGTGGATGACCCAGCTAGCTCTGCACTTTCATCCTGAGCGGCGCATTTTGCCGCGAAGGACCTATGCACTTGCTGGCAGAGTGGATGCCGCCGGCGAATACATAGGTCCTTCAGACCGCAAAGAACGCGGTCTTCAGGATGACACAACTCGTGCTGTCATACGACGGCAATTCACTTCGCGGCGACTTCTTCGGCCACGCGTGCTCCTGTTGGCACACACGTGGCCGCGAACGACAATCCGTAGACGCAGGCTACGATGGCGAATGCTGAGACCAGGCTTACATTGTGTGCGACTGCGCCGACGGCGAGCGCGAGCAGGAGTTGTAGAGACGTTCCGACAAAGTTGAAGGCGTTCTGTACTCGACCCATGAGATGTTTGGGGACCATTTCCATGAGGCTCGTGTTCATGGCGACGCCGCCTGTGCCGCGAGCCGATCCCATTATGAAATAAATCAGAATCGCCAGAAAGAGGAAACGCGACACGGGAGCCGTGACCATACAGACTGAGAGCAGTGCCATCGCGAATCCGGTGGTACGCCGGCCGCCAAGCGCTGCGAGCAGTGGCGCCGTATAGAGGGTGCTCACGAATGCACCGGTGCCCCAGCCTGCGCTGAGCCAGCCGTAGCCTTGCGCTCCGGCGTGAAAGACGCGGTCGCTGAGCGACGGCGTGACGATTCCGCCCACCATCATGGCGCCAAGAAACAGAGCCCAGCTTGTTCCCAGCAAGGCAACCGGCCGATGGTCGCGCAGAAAATGCAGGGCCTCGCGGATGTCGTGCCAAAAACGCAGCAGGGCATTTTCCGCAGCTTGAATGTCTTCGCGCAGATGCTCGGGGCGCATGACAACGTGGCGTCCTTTGCGCACGAAGAAGTAGCACAGGAACGAGACCACGTAGGTGGAGAAGTCGATCAGCAGCACGCCGCCGAGGCCGATGTGGTTGTACATGAATCCGACGACCGCGCCGGCGAGAAGCCATCCGCCCTGCACGCCAGCCATCAGAAATGTGTTCGATTGGACGAACTGGCCTTCGGGCGTGAGTTCCTGAATCAGCGCGGTGATGGTCGGCCAGAACATCCAGAAACCGGCGGCGACGAGTGTGTTCATCGCATAGAGCTGCCACACGCGTGCGCGGTGTTGGAAGGCCAGAATGGCGACCGCCAGGATGATCAGGCCGCGCAGCGCGTCGAGCCACATGACCAGCCGCCTGCGGTCCTCGCGGTCGATCATGACGCCGGAAAACGGGAGCAGCATCATGGCCGGGATGGTCTGCAAGACCACGAGCATTCCGAGAGCCATCTCGTTATTGGTGGTCTTCAGGATGTACCAGCCGACCGCGGACGAGTTCATGCCGCTGCCGAACATGGAAACCATGTTGGCGGCAAACACGAATCGCAATGGACGCTGGCCGAAGATGGCACGCATCTTTCTACTGTAGCAAAGGCTTGTTTTCACCATGGAGGCACGGAAGTATGGAGAATGCAAAGGAACGGACTGAAGCTTCGCCGAGCCTCCGTGGTAGAGATTCTGCTGGACGTGATCTCGGCCCTTGCGCACGGCCACGTTCGGAGCTAGGATTCGCCTGCTGCTCAGTTAGAGCTCCTAATTTCTCGCGGACGTTCTCGCGTAAACCGGAGGCGGGCTATGAGACGCTGCAGCGGTTGGGTCGTACTGCTTGGGTTGTTCCTTTCTGTTGTGGTGTCCATTCCAAGAGCGAACGCGCAGGTCGATCACATCGAGATTGCGGCCGGAACCGATGAGGATCGCGCTCTGCAAGCGATTACAAACGAACAGGACGCGCAGAAAAAGCTCGCCATGTATCAGGAATTCGTCCAGAAGTTTTCGTCGAATCCTGCGGCCGTAGCTTACGGGAACTGGCAGATCTCACAGGCCTACCAGGCATCGGGCGATTTGCAGAAGGCGCTCGATTACGGCGACAAGGCGCTGGCCGGGTCTCCGCACGATCTGGATATTCTGGTGTCGCAGGCCAACGTGGCGCAGCAGGCCAAGGACAATGCCAAGCTGATGGACTATGCGGCCAAGGGCGGCGAAGTGTGCCTGTCGATTGCCAAGCAGCCCAAGGCGGAGGGCATGAGCGACGCCGACTTTGCGCAAAAAGTCAGCCAGGATCAGGCGGCAGTACAGAACAACTGCGATTTTCTCGAGACTTCCGGTTTTAACGTGATCACTACAGAAAATGATGCGAAGAGCCGGATGTCGGACATCGAGCGATTCTCGGCAGCTTTTCCAAATTCGAAATTCCAGGATCAGGTTTCGAACTACGTGATGTACACGCTGGGGCCGGGTCAGCTGAACGACAAGGCGCGGCTGGTTACGTACGGGGAGAAGATTCTGTCGGCCAATCCGAATTCGCTGCCGGCTCTGCTATTGCTGGCGAATTACTACGGCGATGATACGAAGCCGGGAAGCGCCGCCAAGGCGATCAGCTACTCGCAGAAAGTCCTCGAGTTGGCGAAAGCGGATGCTCCGGACGCCGACAAAACGAAGAAGATCGAGGCGGGGGCTGCGCATGACACGATCGGCTGGGCTTACCTGAAGCAGGAAAAAACCACGTCGGCCATCGCCGAGCTCAAGATTGCTTCTGGCCTTCTGAAGGGACAGGATGACCAGCAGTATGCCCGGGCGCTGTACGGTCTTGGGTTTGCTTATGGCAAGTTAAACAAGCTGTCCGAAGCGCGCGAAGTGCTCACCGAGGCGGTGAAGATTCCCGGGCCGCTGCAGGCGATGTCGCAGGATCTGCTGACCAAAGTGAATACAGCGCGGGCCAAGGGCCAATAGATTCGTTGCAGCGCCTGCTAATAAAAACTTCAACCAAAGAGGGCACTGAGGTTCACTGGGGAATTCTCTGTGAAACTTTCTGTTCTCGGTGGTTAAGACGTGTTTTACTCTTTCGGCTTGACCAATTCTTCAGAGAGCAGTTGAGCTTTCCAGGCCAGGGTGCGGGCGCGGTCAAGGTCGCCGAGGTCGACGGCTGCTTTCGACTGGTCCATGAACTGGTGGATTTGGTTGACCATGTCCTGCTGGCTCGTTGTGAGCGGAGTGGCCGCGATTTTTTTCAGGTTCGCCCGAGTCGCGTCCAGCATTTGGTTGGCGGTGTCCCGCTCGCTAGACGTCCTGTTGCCCGATGTGCCTCCGGCGAGTTGAATGCTTGGCTCGGAGGTTCCTCCCTGGCGCACAACGATTTTCGGCGGTGGGCAGGGAGTTGGAGCGCTTTTTGTCGGGGGATCGGTCGCGGCGGGTGCCGAACCGGTTTGACCAGCGACCGCCGAGGCGGGGGTGCAGTTCGGCGGCAGCACTCTTTTTCTGGGATGATGCCGCGGGGCAGTTTTGGGCGGAACCTGGCCCGAGGATTTCTGCGTTGGAGTGCTCGTTGGAGCGGCCGGTTGAGACGGAGCCGGGCTCTGTGCCGGCGGTGTGGTCGCTTGCTCTTGCGCGGGCGTCAGTGTGCTATCGGGCTTGGCAGTGGATGCTGCCTGGGTCGCGGTTTGACCGCCCGCTTCCACCGGCTGGGCCGGAGATGCGAACACAACGCTGAACACGAGGATGGCGGCCAGAGTCATTCCAGATCCCGGATCAAGTGCCGAAGCTTTTCAATCTTACGCCTTTGGAGAGCGGGGCAGCTATCGATTCTGTCTGCCGATTTGAGTCACACACAAAGTCTCAAGCACGGAGGACGCACAGTTCCGCCGAGGAAATCCGTTTGGCTCGATAACATCTTCGCGCGATCACGCAGCCGGGATGTGGAAGCGGAAAATCGTTCCAGTCCCGTCTGTCGATTCGAAGTCGACTGAGCCGTAGTGCCATTGCAGAACCTGATAGGTCTGGGCCAGGCCGATGCCGCTGCCATCTTTTTTTGTGGTGAAATAGAGTTCGAAAATTTTGTCGCGCAAGTCTTGCGGAATGCCGCCACCCTGGTCGCGAACTTCGGCCACGACGACGTTATCTTCGCGCTGGGCAGAGATCGTCAGCAGTCCTCCCTGGGGCATGGCCTGCACTCCATTGATAACGACGTTGAGGATCGCCTGCTTCATTAGATCAACGTCAGCCTTGATGGGCAGCCGATCTTCGGGCATGTGGCGTTCGATGGTCACGCCATGTTGCTCGGCGTCCGGGGCGGCTAACTGGGCCACCTCTTCCATGACGCGGCGCAGGTCGACTTCTTCCAGGTGGAGATCGCGGGGGCGGGTGAAATCGACGAGAGTCTGCACCACGCGATCGAGGCGGCGGATTTCGCTGTCGATAATATCCATGTGCCGGCGTGTATCGGGCTCCTGCTCGGCGAGTTTGTTGCGCAGCAGTTGCAGGTGAAGCACGATGGCATTGATGGGATTCTTGACCTCGTGGGCCACACCACGGGTGAGGCGGCCACTGGCGGAAAGGCGGCGCGACATCTCAATTTCGTCACCGATTCGGCGCACCGATTCGGGGTCGCGCATGATTAGCAGCGCGCCGATCTGAGAATTTTTTTCCTGCACGAAGTCGAGGGAGACCTGGACGCGCTTGCCTCCGGCAGCGTCAAACTCGCGCTGCGACAAGGGACGGCGGCGCTCGAAGGCATCGAGCAGTGCCGCGCCCAGAAGGGAATCGCGATCGAAGACTTCGTGGACGGTGTGGCCGAGAAGTTCGGCGCGAGGACGTCCCAGGAAATTTTCCACGGGCGCGCTTACCAGCACGACGCGGGAGTCGCGGGTGAACAGCATCAAGCCGTCCTGCAGCTTGGACATGAGCTGATCCACGTTGTCTTTAAGGGCGGAAAAAATCTCGCGGCTGTCGCGAATCTGGCGGCCCAGGTTGGCGATTTTCAGCGTGACCAGGCCGTACTCATCATGCCGGGATTCGTCATCGGAAAGGGCATCGGCATCGCCGGCGCTGACGCTGTCGAGATTCAGGCTGATTTTCTTTAGAGGGCCCAGGGCCAGGTTCGAGATTCCCGCAGCCAGAAACAAAGAGCCGAAGATCAGGGCGATTGAGATATAGGCCGCCTTGATCAGGCGGGCCTGCACTTCACTCTTCAGAAAAACGGTTTGCACGCCCATATGGATCGCTCCGAAGGGCTCGCCCGCGAACTCCAGCGGGTACGACACGTCGTAAACCTCGGCGGAGGTGAAGACAAGGCGAAATTGGTCGAGGAACCGCGCGCTCACAACCCGCTGAAAATTCGGGCGCGGGGCAATTACTTTGCCGACCATGCTGGCATTCGTATGCAGCAAGGCCTTGCCCGTGACGTCGACGATGGTCACGTCGTAAATGTATCTCCAGTCTCCGGGATCGGATTGGAGCAGGTTGTTCAGGGCCACGTCGGTTTGCACGTACTCCGCAAACGCCCGGCGCATCTCGACGGCCTTACTTGTATCGACGGATGTGCTGGTGAAGTCGGGGACGGCATTGGCAACCGCGTAGGCGAGTTGGTGCGTAAGGCTGGTTGCGGTCTCGTTGGCGTTGGTGATGCGCAGGCGCAGGATTTGCGAGATGTACAGGTAGGAGAACGCGGCGACCATCGCCGTCACCATAAGAGTGATGACCAGCACGATGATGGTCTTTCGTCGCAACATGGAGAGGAGAGGGAGGAAGGCGTCTCGCTAATAACAGTCACGCGAGGTCTTAACTACTGGGAACTTCCTCCTTGCCGGGGACTGTCTCGGCGGCGGCGCTGCCGTATTCCTTCAGTTTGTTATGAAGCGTTTTCAGGCTAATGCCGAGGATCTCCGCGGCTCTCGTCTTGTTGTTGCTGGTCGCCTCCAGCGTTTTTAAGATCAGCATTTTCTCGGCTTCTTCCACGGTCGTGCCCACGCCCAGGCGAACCGCATCGGGATCGTTAGCCGCGGTGCGCAGAGGAGCCTGTCCAAACCCGGGCGGCAGGTGCTTGGTTTCGACGACTCCGGCATCGCAGACGATCACCGCCCGCTCGATCGTGTTGCGCAGTTCGCGCACGTTACCGGGCCACGAATAGGCATTGAACTGGTTCAGCACGGCTTCGCTCACCGCGGCCACTTTGCGAGAATGCTTGCTGTTCATCTCGGCCAGAAGAAGTTGGACGAGGCCGGGAACATCCTCTTTGTGCTCGCGCAGCGGAGGCATGTGGATGTTGAACACGTTGAGGCGGTAATAAAGATCGCTGCGCAACTCGCCGTGGGCGACGGCCTCATCGGGAATTTTGTTGGTAGCGGCCAGTACTCGGACATCCACGGAGGTTTCGACTTTGCTGCCCAGGCGCCGCAGCTTGTGGTCCTCCAGAACGCGTAGCAGTTTCGCCTGGGTCCCTACCGGCATTTCGCCGATTTCATCCAGCAGCAGAGTTCCGCCTTCGGCCAGTTCGAAGCAGCCGGTGCGGCGTTCCAGCGCTCCCGTGAATGCGCCTTTTTCGTGGCCGAAGATTTCGCTTTCCATCAACGTTTCGGGAATTGCTGCGCAGTTGATGGCGACGAAGGGCCGGTCTTTGCGCGGACTGAGATCGTGAATCGTGCGGGCCACCAGTTCTTTTCCGGTGCCGCTGGCGCCGGTGATCAGCACCGAGGCTGTGCTGGGCGCGACCATCTCGATGAGCCGGAAAATCTCCTGCATCTTGCGGGATGCGCCGTTGAGCCGTCCGAGTGAGCCCGTATCCCGCAGGCGGCGCCGGGTGACTTCGAGTTCGGTCCGAATACCAAGCATGGCCGAGGCGTTTCCGAGGATCGTTCGTAGGCGATTGGTGTCGATGGGTTTGGTGATGTAGTCGTATGCGCCCATTCGCATGGCTTGTACAGCGCTGTCGATGGTTCCTTGAGCCGTGACCACAATGACCGCAATCTCGGCGGTTTGTTCCGCGAGACGCCCCAGCAACTCGATTCCGCCCATGCGCGGCATTTTGAGGTCGGTGATGACGATCGACGGAGACCATTGCGTGGCTTTCTCCAGGCCCTCAACGCCGTCACGGGCCGTCTCCACGCGAAACCCCCAGGAACCGACCAGTTCGGCCAGCCCGGATCGTTCATTCTCCTCGTCTTCGACGATCAGTACTTTTTCGTGGCTCATCGGCTTGTTCGTACTCGTTTCCCCTCGATGCAGCGTCAGGTGCATGTGATCCGGCCGGTCAGGCCTGAGCTTGCCCCTCGGACCGAATCCCCACGATACGCGGCAGGCTTCCCGCCCGGCAAGGTCTAGATGGGCTAGGCCAAGGCCAAGACACCAGGAATTTCAATTTGAGACGCCCCCTTGCTGAGCTGTGGGGGAACTGACTTCGAGTCTACGCTTTCGCTTTAAGCAGCGGTGCGATAGAATTCTGCGTTCCCAGAGTCTCGCTTCCACCGATCTTGTTACATTTTTTCCCCATAAGCTTTTGGTTGCATGGCAACTCGGGAACCATAACATCTTGGAGGATTCCATGAAAGTAAGGAGCACCACACGCGAATGCCGGCGGCTCATGGTCGGTTTGTCAGCGTTGATTGTAGTGCTAGTGATTTCTGGCTCCGCATTTGCTCAGGACAGTTCCACTCCGAATTGGGACATATTTGTTGGGTACCAATACCTGAACCCTGGTGCCACGGTTCCGACCGCAGGCGGCGATCCCAACAATCCAACGCCGTATCCGTTTCCTGCCATGTCGAAAGGCGCTGGCATCGCCGCGGCCTACAATTTCGATCCGCATTGGGGCCTGGAGGGCGACTTCGGTTACAACCGGGACACGTCCGCAGAGAACTCGGAATGGACCGCGAGCGGCGGCCCGAGGTTCTCGGTGCACGACGACTCGGCCAGATTCTTCATACACGCGCTGGCAGGTTTGAATCGCGCGACCTACGACAGTGGACTTGCGAATCATAACGGGATTGGGTTGATCCTGGGCGGCGGCATGGATCTTGCCCTGACGAAGAAGATTTCCTGGCGCCTGTTCCAGGTCGACTACGTATGGGCGGCGCACAACTTCTCGAGTGAGGCTGCTCCGGAATTCCCATCCCTGCGCCGCCCCCAATTCGAGGGCGAAAGACTGCGTACCGGCATAGTGTTCAATCTGGGTGGCGCGCCAGCGGCGGTGCCGGCGGCGGCCTGCTCGGTGCAGCCGGCGGAAGTCATGGTTGGCGAACCGATCACGGCGACCGTCACGGCCAGCAATTTCAATCCCAAGCATTCCGTGACTTATAGCTGGACTGGGAATGGTGGCGGCCAGATCACCGGAAAAGATACCGGAGCCAGCATCGACACCACCAACGCGACTCCGGGCAGCTACACCATCACGGCAACCGTGACTGATCCGAAGTCGAGCAAGAACAACGTAGCCAGCTGCACGGCGAACTACAAGATCAAGCCGCTGCCTCCGAAGAATCCTCCGACGATTTCCTTGTCGGCGAATCCGTCGGATCTGGTCGCTGGCGGCAGCGTGAACCTGTCGGCCTCTTGCAGCAGCCCAGACGGCGTCACGGTTTCAGTCGCCAACTGGACTTCCACCGCCGGCTCAGTTTCCGGCAGTGGCAGCTCGGCAACGCTGAACACCGCAGGAGCTCCGGCTGGTCCGGTGACTGTCACCGCGACTTGTACCGACTCGCGCGGTTTGACCGCACAAGCCTCGGCGCAGGTTACGCTGGAGAACCCGCCACCGCCGCCGGTCAATCCTGAGGTTGTCAAGCTGGAAGCCCGGCTCTCTCTGCACAGCGTTTACTTTGTAGTCGACCACCCCAGGCCGAATGACCTCAAGGGCGGTTTGCTGCTCAGTCAACAGCGAACGTTGACCGCTCTGGCTGCCGACTTCAAGCAATATCTTGGGAGCAAACCGGATGCGCACTTGATTCTCGGAGGTCATGCGGATCATCGAGGCTCCGAGGAATACAACAAGGCGCTCACCGAGCGCCGCGTTACCAGCGTCAAGACCTTCCTGGTTGCACAGGGCGTTCCCGAGGCGAACATCGACACCAAAGCGTTCGGCAAGGACGAAAACCTGACCAGCGATCAAGTGAAGGAATCAGTGGACAATAATCCGGACCTGAGCACGGAAGAGCGGGCTCGGATTCTCAAGAACATGGAGCTCGTCCGGATGGCGAGCAATCGCCGGGTTGACGTCACTTTGAGCACTACGGGCGAGATGTCAAAGCGTGTCTTCCCGTTCAACTCAACCGATGCTCTGACTCTGATCGGTGGCCGGGAAGCAGCCAAAAAGCCGATGGCCAAGCCGATGGCGAAGAAACCGGTGAAGAAACCGTAAACAACAGCCAGGCGGTCTTAGCGAAACTCACACGGAGGGCGGCTTGCCGCTCTCCGTTTTTCTTGTAGCGTCGCTCGTTGGCCGGCTTTTGCGAATAATAAGAACGCCTGCGATCGGCCGAAAGGAAGAAACATGCCGCTCACAACTCTCGATGCCCAAGCCGCCCTGATCGTGATTGACCTGCAAATAGGCGTCGTCGGATTGCCGACGGTACCTCCCACCGCCGAGGTCGTGGACCGCGCCGCCCAACTCGCACGCGCGTTCCGCAAGCGTGGCCTGCCGGTTGTGCTCGTCAACGTCACCGGACGCGCTCCGGGTCGCACCGACGCTGGAAGTCCTCAATTTTCGCTGCCTCCGGATTGGAGCGAGCTGGTTCCTGAATTGGAGCAGCATCCCGATGATCACATCGTGACCAAGCTGCGCATCGGTGCGTTTATCGGGACACGGCTGGACGATTACTTACGCCAGCGCGGCGTGACTCAGGTCTTCGTCATCGGTATTTCCACCAGTTTCGGTGTGGAGTCGACCGCGCGCAGTGCCTACGATCACGGCTACAACGTCGTCCTGGTCGTGGATGCTATGACGGACCGCGACCCCGATTCGCATCGTCACAGCGTCGAGAAGATTTTTCCTCGGCTCGGTGAGACCGAGACGACCGGCAACGTGCTGAAGCTGTTGGCCAGCCTTTGAAGAGCGGCGCCTGACGATCAGTATCTGACGATCAGTATCTGACGATCAGTGACTGAATCTCTTCCCGCGACAGCCATGCGCTGCGTTCAAGGAAAACCAGGAACAAACTCCACGCGAAGAGAGAATCTACTGCCACCTACACGAAAGTGCCATCGCCAAGTCATTGATTTGATGAGACTGTGTCTGGTATTCGGGTTGCCACTGCCTCGTCTAAGAAACGTTGGCGAAAATGGTTTTCATGAGCCGGTTCCGCAGACCTCTGGGTCTGAGACTCCAAGGTCGGACGATTTGGCCGCAGCTGTCGATCATATTGCTGGCCGTGCTCTGGACGGCGGGATGCTCTCGTCCGGACAGTCCGCAAAGTGGCGATGCTGCCGTTCACGCCGAGCAGCATCCGGTGCCATTTCATGCCGAAGCCGCAACCTCGCCGCAGGGGGATTCAGCCCCAACTCAAGAAAGTGGCCGCAGCCCTGATGCGGGACTTCCGTTCCACGAGTCGCAGAACCTGCCCGCCGGCACGTTGATCACGGTTCGGCTGAAGAATCCCGTAGCTGCCACGAATCCCGGCCGCAACGGAACTTTCGAGGCGCTGATTGACGAACCCGTGGTGATCGAAGGGAACAAATTAATTCCGCGGGGCGCCACGGTCGCCGGACGCGTGGAGTCTGCCCGTGTTTCCAACGTCAAACGCGACCGCGGTTATGTCCGGTTAGCTCTCGATTCGATCAAAATTGGCGATCTACGTCTCCCGATTCAAACCTCCAGCCTGTTCGTACGCGGGAACGCCGCTGATGCCCAGGCTGCGCATGAGGAAGTTGCGTCCGGCGAAACGCCAAGCGACGAGCCTCCCGTTGTAATTCGTCTCGAAAAAGGCCGCCGGCTTACCTTCCGCCTGGCAGAACCAGCCTATGTTGCCGCCAGCCAACGCACAAAAGTAGACCACTAACCCTCAAAAACCTCCTCGGCCGAGTTTTCCACAGAAAGAATTCCCGTTTCAGTGACATCTGCCCTTATGCGCCATAGACCCATCTCTCTATAGTGGGCTCGGCAATGGGAATTGCTTGAACGAAAACAATCCCGAATTCCCATTTCAGGAAAACGAAGGTGTGGGGTGACCGGATAACTGGTTCCGTCCGGGAACGATTCCGCGCAAAGTATTGCTTATGAGCGCAGCTGCTGAGATTCCGTGGACGCCGCAGGATTCGAATGCGGAACTGCATCCCCTTTTGGAGAACGCGCCGCTTGGTCTGGCGCAATGTCAGCGTGCGGGTAACATCACCGCGCTGAGTCCTGCATTGGAACAAATGCTCGGAGGAAGGTCGCGTATTGCGCGCTGCCTCAACTTCGCCGACCTCGTCGATCCGCAAGACCGCGCTAAGGCTGAACGGCTGCTCGAGGAACTGTTCGAGAGCCGCCGAGACAGCTTTCAGATGGACTCTGGAAGCAGGGTTGGAAATCTTCAGGCGATGCATTGGACGGCTTGGCGCGTGAGGGGGCCGAACAACGATCCGGATTACGCGCTCGTGCTGGCAAAAGATGCGACGCGGCATCAGCAGGCCGAGCAGCGACTACACCAAGCCGAGCGGCTGGAGGCCGTGGGGCGTTTGGCTGGAGGCGTGGCCCACGACTTCAACAATCTTCTAACCGGAGTGTTGTTGTACTGCGACCTGCTCATGGCCCATCTGGAACCAAACCATCGGGTGCGCAAGTATGCCGAAGAAATCCGCAATGCCGGCGTACAGGCGACGGGGCTGGTGCGGCAGTTGCTGCTTGTGGCCCGGCCCACGACCTCTGAGCCCCGGCTGCTTGTTCTCAACCAAGTTGCCGAAGGCATGCGGAACCTGCTGGTTCGCCTGATCGGGGAAGATATTGAGCTGAAGTTCAACCTCGATCCCAACCTCGGTCTGATCAAAATGGATGCCACGCAGTGCCAGCAGATTTTGCTCAACCTGGTACTCAACGCGCGCGACGCGGTCTCCGGAGCGGCGTCCGAGGCAACATCCGAGGCAAGGCCCGAGGCAAGGTTCGGCGGCGGCCAGATCACGATTGAAACTCGCAATTGCAAAGTGCAAGTGCTGACCGAGCCCCGTGCTGAAGGATCGCATTCTGTCGGACCGCATTCTGGCACCGCCAGCCAAGCTTTACTGCCGTGCGCGCTATTTGTCGTGGCCGACAACGGCAGCGGCATGGACGCCGCGACGCGCGCACATCTGTTCGAAGCCTTTTTCACGACCAAGCCCAGTACGGGCACGGGACTGGGATTGGCCACGGTCTACGACATCGTGAACAAAAACGGCGGCCTGATCTATGTGGACAGCGCGCCCGCCTGCGGTACTCGCGTGTCGGTGCTCCTGCCGCTGGTTCCGCAATCTGTTCTGCAGTTCGAAGAAATGTCCCGCGATTTTCACCCGCAAAGAAATTCGGAAGAACTTATACCCAAAGAATTACGACCCAAAGAATACGAGGAAAAGGAATGAATGCCATGACGTCTGCCGCCCTGAGCCCGATGACTGCGATCCCGCAAATCGAACCCGCCAATTTTCTCAACCTTCTGATCGTGGACGATGAACGATCGATCCGCGAAGCCTGCCGCGAAGTCGCTCAATCTCTGGGCTACACGGCCTACGTAGCCGATTCCGCGGAGCATGCCTACCGGCTGCTCGATACCCAGGCTTTTGACACTGTCCTGCTCGATCTGCGTCTGCCGGGAGCGGGCGGTCTGGAGGCGCTGCGCCGCATCAAGGAACGGCGCCCTGAGGCTGTGGTCATCGTCGTCACTGGCTACGGCACCGTACAGTCGGCGGTGCAGGCCATGAAGCATGGCGCGTATGACTATGTGACAAAACCGTTCAGCGTGGACGAACTGAAGATGCTGCTGGAGCGCGTGGCCACTCACTTGAAGATGAAGTCGGAAAACCGGCTGTTGCGCGAGAAAGTGAAGTCCAAGCAAGGGTTCGGCGGCATCGTGGGACGTGCCCCGGAAATGGAAAAGCTCTACCGCATCATCGCCAAGGCTGCCAACAGCGTGCATCCCGTGCTGATTCTGGGCGAAAGCGGAACCGGCAAAGAGATGGTGGCGCGGTCGATTCATTATTCCGGTCCCTTTCGCGACAAGCCGTTCATTCCGGTCGACTGCGGATCGCTGGTCCCGACGCTGATTGAAAGTGAGCTGTTCGGCTATGTGAAAGGCGCGTTTACCGGCGCCAACCAGAACAAAGACGGGCTCATGTCCATGGCCGAAGGGGGAACCATCTTTCTCGACGAAGTAGGAGAGCTCCCCGTTGATCTCCAGGCCAAAATGTTGCGTGCGATTCAGGAGAAAGAAATTCGTCCGGTGGGCAGCACGCGGCGGGTGCCGATCAATGTGCGGATTCTGGCTGCAACCAACCGCGACCTGGAGAAGGCCGTCATGCAGGGCGAGTTTCGGCGTGACTTGTACTTCCGGCTCAACGTGCTCAGCCTGCGCATTCCGGCACTGAAGGAGCGGCGGCAGGATATTCCGCTGTTGATCGCCTATTTTCTGGAACGCATGGTGCGAACCTCGGGTCAGGAAAAAATGCTTAGCGACGAAGCTCTCAAAGCGATGCTCGCCTATGATTGGCCGGGCAATGTCCGCGAACTGGAGAATTGCCTGGAGCGGACTTATGCTTTCACCAGCGGCCCGTTGATTCACAGCACGGATCTGCCGCGCGAAGTGGCCAATCTGCCACTGCCGGATGCGTCGAGCGGGATCGGCGATGGGGCCCCGCCCCGGAAGATCATTCCGATGGCGGAACTCGAGAAGAAGACGATTCTGAGCGCGATCATGGAACTTAACGGCGACAAGTTGCAGGCGGCCCGGTTGTTAGGCATCGGCAAAACGACACTTTACCGCAAGCTTAAGGACTACGCTTCTCAAGGATATCAATCCTGAGTCTTCTGACCGTTGGATTTTGACCGAGCATACTGTCGGAGGAGTTCGGTTCTGAACTTGTTCCTGGGAATGGAGTGCCACAACGGAACTTGATTCTGCTGCCTGCGTGCTTTTGCATTGCTAAACACTGTGTTTTCAGCAGGCAGCACTGTGGCGGAAGACGTGCAATTGAAAGAGCATGATTCTACTCATTACGCCGTCCGCTAACGGCCTTCAGTGTGCCGAGACCTTGCGTACCGCTACGGGCCGGGAAACGCAATGGGCCAAGAACTTGCAGGAGGCTGCCACCCGCCTGCGCGAGCAAACTTATTCCGCCGCTGTCATCGACCAGTTTCTGCTCGAAACCGATCCCGACGAGAGCGATCGGATGATCGAACATCTGGGTACAGCATTCCCCGTCTATGTCAACCTTGCTGTCACCGGAATGGAACGTCTGGTGCGCGAGGTGCGTACGGCGCTGCATCGCCGCAAGCGCGAAGAGACCGCAGCCCGCCGCGCCGTCGCGGAACAGATGCACAGCGAAATGCGCGAAACGTTGACCGCCATGCTCCTCTCCTGCGAACTGGCAATGTCGGTGCCGGACGTGCCCGACCCCGCTGTGGAGAAAATTCGCGCCATCGACAATCTGGCGCGAGAGCTGAGGCTGCAGCTGGAAGTGAGCTGAGCCAAAAATATGTGGAGACGGCCGCCATCGACTGTCCTGCCGGCAGAAAAGCCCAGCGTATCCTGTACCTTGCCGTAATCGTGCTCAGACTGAATAGGTTGGCTGACCCCGCTCGCAAAATCTCGCCCACCGACCCACAAAACCCTTTCCGTCGTCGAGGATTCACATTAGAATGGACCCGCCTGGCAGGCGGAATGCTTTGTCCCTCACGGCATTCCGCGCCTACCCCAGGGAGGTGCTGTGCACGTCCTCGTTACCGCCGACTCGCTCTCCGGATCATGGACCTATACCCGCGAACTTGTGACCGGACTGGTCACGCGCGGCGTACGAGTCACGCTGGTTAGCTTCGGCGAGATTCCGATGCCCGAGCAGACTTCGTGGATGGATCATCTGCATGGCCTTGACTACCGGCCAACTGCTTTTCGGCTGGAATGGATGCAGGAAGCGGAAGAGGATTTGGCTGAATCCTCGGCCTTCTTAGCCGCGCTGGTCCGCGAACTGCGGCCTGACATTTTGCATCTCAACCAGTTTTGCTATGGCAATCTTCCGGTCGATCTGCCGCGCGTCGTCATGGCGCACGGCGATTTGATTACGTGGAAGCATGCGGTTCATGGTCAAAAATATGGTCAAGTGAAATCTGATCAGGTGCGCCATCAGGACGGGTCGCTGAATTGGTATCGCAACACGGTCACCGACGGACTCGCCGCAGCGGATGCGGTCGTCGCGCCTTCGGCGTGGATGCTCGAGCGAATTTCCGCTTCTTACGGCCGCCCGCGGCGCGGAGAAGTGATTTACCCGGGACGCAATCCAATTTTTTTCAATCCCTACGTCAGCAAAGACGATTGCGTGCTGGCGGTCGGACGGCTGGTCGACGCCAGTAAGCAAGTTTTTCTGCTTACGCAACAGCCATATTCGGTCCCGGTCTGCATCGTGGGAGCGGAACACACGGTGCCGATGCCGCGCATCCCGATTCGAGCAGATGTGAAGGTCGATACTGAGCAGACGTCGGTTGCGATCCGCGGGCCGCAGACCGAAGCGCAGCTGCGCGCCCTCTACAGCCGCGCTGCGATCTATGCCGCGACGGCGCGCTACGAGCCTCTCGGCATGGCCGCGCTTGAAGCGGCGTTTTCCCGATGCGCCATCGTAGCCAACGATATTCCGAGCTATCGCGAGATCTGGGGGGACGCAGCGCTCTACTTCCGCACCAACGACGCGGCCAGCCTGGCCGACAAGATTCGCCTGCTCAATAACGACCGCCCCATGCGCCGCGCCTACGCCGAGATGGCCTACACTCGGGCACGCGAACGCTTCACCACTAAGCGCATGATTGACGACTGCCTGCAGCTCTACCGAAGTCTGGTCACCGCGCGCTCCGTTGCCGCGTAGTGGTGGGATCAGCCTGTGTGGAGCGGGCACTCCTGCCCGCTGCTTTTGATTCTAGATATTCAGTTGTTGTGAGCACTCGTCAGGCGACGCCCTACCCCGCCCGCTGCACAAACTTCGCCAGTCGTGGTATCTTTTATCCCTACTATAAATCCGTAAGGTTTGGAGGATGAGTTCATGGCCCAGGTAAAAATCACGGTAAGGCCCAATGGTCCATTTCGTGTGGAGGCTCCAGAAGGTTCCATCGAATTGGTGGACGTCAACGGCACTCCGTACGATCTGACCGGAAAGACTGCATTCTCTCTCTGCCGCTGCGGAGGATCGGTCAACAAGCCGTTCTGCGATGGAACCCACAGCAAGATCGGATTCCAGGGGGCAGAGTTGGCCGTGAAGAAAGCCGAAGGCGGATCGTAGTCGGGCGGCGGAGGAGATCGTGCTCGATTCACGCGACCAGAATTCACAAGACCGCGAACTGGGAATGCAGCGGAGGATTACTCGCCGTGATTTTCTGAACGGCGTTGCGGTGACGGCGGGCGCGGCCCTGATGCCGTGGGACCTTTCTGCCGGGGCGGGAGCGGGTCAAGCTGCCGTCGGTCCTGAGAATTCTCCCAACTACTACCCGCCGGCGCTCACCGGCTTGCGAGGCAGCCATCCCGGATCGTTCGAAACGGCTCATAGCCTGCGCGACGGCACGTTCTGGGATGCCGCGGGCAAGCCGGAAGACACTGGGGAAACCTACGACCTCGTGATTGTTGGCGGCGGCATCAGCGGCCTGGCTGCGGCCCACTTCTACCGCAAGGCAACTGGCGGGAAGGCCCGCATTCTCATCCTCGAGAACCACGACGATTTTGGTGGACACGCTAAGCGCAACGAATTTCGCGTGGGCGACCGGATGTTACTGGGTTATGGCGGGACCTACTCAATCGAAAGCCCGGAACCTTACAGCGCGGTTGCGAAGTCCGTGATCGAGGAATTGGGAATCGAGGTGAAGAGCTTCCCGAAATATCTGGACAGAAATCTCTACGGGGCCATGGGACGAGTGCCCAAGATTTTCTTCGACAAGGAAACGTTCGGCAGCGACAGGCTCGTAGACGATCCGTGCCCGTTTCCTGGCGGCGAGACTTACGACCTGGCGGTTGCCGGACCCGACGCGTGGACACACTTTCTGGCGCAGGCGCCGATTACAGAGCAGGCGCGGCAGGATGTCGCCCGCTTGTGCCGCGAGAAGAAAGACTATCTTCCCGGACTGACTGCCGAGCAGAAAAAAGATCGTCTGGCGCGCATCAGCTATGCCCGGTTCTTGACGGAACTGGTAGGCGTGCATGCGGACGTGATTCGGCTCTACCAGACGATTTCGCAAACTCTGTTTGGGCTGGGCATTGAAGCGATCGCCGCCATGGATGCGTCGGATACAGGCTATCCGGGCTTCAGCGGGATGGGCCTTGAGGCGACAGGGCTGGCCAACGAACGAAACTATTTCTTTCACTTTCCCGACGGCAATGCCAGCATCGCCCGCTTGCTGGTTCGCAAGTTGATCCCGGAAGCCGTGCCCGGCGGCTCCGTAACGGATGTGGTCTCCGCTAAAGCCAACTACGCGAAATTGGACGAGGGCAAGTCGCCGGTGCGCATTCGATTGAATAGCACGGCGGTGCGGGTGAAGCACAAGGGCACCCCCCCGGCGGCCTCTGAAGTTGAAATCGCCTACGCCCGCGGAGGAAAAGTCTATACCGTCAAAGCGGGGCACTGCATTCTGGCCTGCTGGAACATTGTGATTCCCTACATCTGCGAAGAACTCCCCGAGGCTCAGAAACAGGCGCTGGCCTCCGCTCAGAAAATTCCCCTCCTGTACAGCAACGTGCTGTTGCGAAACTCGACTGCGTTTCAGAAGCTGGGAGCGAACTCGATTTACGCGCCGGGCGGCTATCATTCTTATGTCGACATGGACTTGCCTGTCAGCATTGGGGATTATCATTGCCCGCGCGCGCCCGAAGATCCCCTTGTCGTGCATATGAGCAAGTCGCCATGTCATGCCGGGCCTGCCCGCGCGCGATCAACATATCGCCGGCCGCATGGAACTCTACACCACGACGTTTGAAACCATGGAGCGCAAGATTCGTGACCAACTGGCGCGGACTCTGGGGCCGGGCGGATTCGATCCCGCACGCGACATCCTGGCCATTACGGCCAATCGCTGGCCCCACGGGTATGCCTACGAGTACAGCAGTCTGTGGGATAAGTTTGTGCTGGAAGGCGGCGAAACGCCGTGTGAAAAAGCGCGCAAACCCTTCGGCCGAATCGCCATCGCCAACTCCGACGCGGGCGCCCGTGCCTATACCGATGAGGCGATCAATCAGGCGTGGCGTGCGGTAGGAGAGATCACGAAGCGTTAGCAATTCCGCGAACTGTGGTCGCGCGTTGCTTTTCGACGCGACTAATCTTTCTGTCCGCTTTTCAGCTGTGCGGCCTTTTCCCTGGCCACTTGCGCTTTCGGTGTCATGCCCTTGGCTTGGTAAGCATCCGCCAGTGCATTCTCCAGTTCGGAGGCATCCCCACTCTGCTGCTGTTCCTCCAGAAACGAAGCGATGGCGTCGTCGTACTGTTTCAACTGCGCCTGAGAAATCCCCATTCTGTAGTGGACCCCGCTGGCCTGTGGATCGAGGCGCAAGGCCGCTTTGTACTCCTCAACTGCGGCGCTATGATTTCCCTGATCCGCGAGTGCCATTCCCAGGCCGGCATGGCCGTCCACCTGGTTCGGTTCCTGTGCCACGAACTTGGAGAATTCCTCTTGCGCTTCCTTTGCCTGCCCTTGGCTCAGATATGCGGCCCCCAGGTCGATGCGAGCGTTCGCATTCTGCGGCTGCAGTTCCAGCACACGCTTCAGTTCGCCAATGCCTTCGGGGATTTGCCCGCTGGTGAAATATTCATGCGCGAGCGCATAGTGCGCCGACGGATCTTGAGGACTCTGCTTGATCTTCTTTTGAAGCTCGCCGATCATGCGGTCCACACTCTTCTGCGCGACGAGCGCGGAACGAAAATGTATTTCGGATCCGCGCCAGCGTTGCACTCCAAAGGCGGTAACCACGACCGCGAGCGCGACCACGACTAGAACGCCTGCGCGGCGCGGAGAATCGTGCTGCGGCGCAAGGCGGGCGATCAAGGCCCCGAGAATTAATCCACTGACCAGTCCGCCGCCGTGGCATGCATTGTCGATGCCCGGGATCATAGCTCCGAACAGAACGTTGAAGCCGATGAAGAAGAGAAGACTCCTCAGCGTTCCTTGGATCGCGGCCTTAGGAATAGAAAATTCGCCAAGATAGAACGACGCAGCCAATGCGCCCGCGAGTCCAAAGATTGCGCCCGACGCACCAACACTCAATACTTCAGGATTCCATGCGACGCTGGCCAAACCCCCGGCCACGCCTGTGATTAGATAGATGGCGGCGAAGGTCCAGCGTCCGTAAAGCGATTCGCACAGCCTGCCCAGATCCCACAGACACCACATGTTGAAGGCGATGTGCATGAGGCCGCCATGCAGAAACATGTAAGTGATCAACCGCCACCACTGGCCGGACAACGTATAAGGCCCGAAGTTGGCGCCGAAGTGGATCGACACTTGCCCGGGGAAATCCAGCGACGGACCGCTGGCGATCACCATCGCGATAAAGACCATCACGTTGGCGCCGAAGAGAACCTGCGTGAGCGTGACGCTGGATTCGTGCTGCACCCAGGGAGCGGTGATGACAGGCTGTCTCGCGTTCTCGTCGAGTTCGCCGCGCTGGGCGGCCTCGTGCTGCACACACCACGGGCAGATCTTTTTGAATGAGAATGCCGGCATCTGCCGGCCGCATCGAGTGCAGTTTGCCATGGGTTCTATAAAAGAGTATCAGCAGCGGGCGAGTTTTTGGGAAGGGCCAGCTTCGGCCGTGCCGTGGAGGAGCGGCGCTTCAGCGCCGCGTCAAGGTCGCAGAATGAGCTTGGGCTTCAGCCCCTGAGGGGCGGCGCTTGAATCAGTGAATGGTCTTGGTTTTGCGCGACATGTAGTCCATCAACAGATACTGCCCCAGCGTGTAGGGCGTGGTGAAGTAAGCCTTGCCGCGGCACATCTCGGTAACTTTCTGGACGAACTGCACCAGGCCGTAATCCGATGCAAGCATGAAGGTATTGATGAGCACGCCCGCGCGCTTGCACTTCGAAACCTCTTCCAGCGTCTGGCTTACGACCAGCGGATCGAGGCCGAAGGCGTTCTTGTAGATGCGGCCGTCTTCAAGCGTCAGCGCCGAGGGCTTGCCGTCGGTGATCATCACGATCTGCTTCATGTCTTTTCGCTGCCGCTGCAGGATTCTCTGGGCCAGCCGCAGTCCCTCGCGCGTGTTGGTGTAGTAAGGGCCAACCTTCACCCGCGCGAGTTGCGACAGCGGGACTTCTTCCGCCGAATCGTGGAAGAGCACCAGCGAAAGCGAGTCGCCAGGATACTGCGTGCGGATCAAATGCGACAGCGCCATGGCAACTTTCTTGGCCGGAGTGAAGCGGTCTTCGCCGTAGAGAATCATCGAATGCGAGCAGTCGAGCATCAGCACCGTCGCGCATGAAGACTGGTACTCGCACTGGTGCACTTGCAGGTCCGAGTATTCGATGTTGAGCGGCAGCGTAAGACCCTCGCGCTGGATCGCGCTCGACAGAGTCGCAGTGATGTCGAGATTGAGCGTGTCGCCGAACTCGTAAGTCTTGGCTGATCCGCTGGTTTCTATGCCAGTGGCAAAGTCGCGCGTGTCGTGGCGTCCGAAGCTCGATTTGCCCAACGACCCCAGCAGGTTGCGCAGCGACTTGAAGCCGAGGAAGTCGAGGCTCTTGTCGGTGATCTCGAACTTGGCCCGTTGCGCTTCGCCGGTCTGGCCGCCAACACTCGACTTACGCGATGGGTCGTGCGGTTCGTCGATGGAAATATAGTCTTCCTGCTGCATGCGCTCGATGAGCTTCTCGATCAGTTCGTCGAGCTCGCCGTCGGCGGCCATCTGCTCGATCTGTTCGCGGAGGCCCTCATCGAATGTCTCGCCGTTCATCAGCGCCTGCTCGATGGCGCGCCGGAGTTCGTCGAGCGTCTGCTCGCCCTCAGGCAGTTCGAACCACATGGAATCCTGAAAGCCGCTCTGCAGCAGGTAGTCCGAGAGCGCGCCGAGCAGGTCTTCCATGCTCATCTCGCCGGCGGGGTCGGGCACGTATTTGGAATAGCGAATTCTTTTCATAAAAAAGCCTTCAGCCGTCAGCTATCAGCTCTGGCGCACTTCGGACATATCGGTTCCTTCGCGAGTTGCGACCTGTGAAAAATCGTAGAACCAGAACTGAGACAAGAGCATGCTGCGTGATGGATTATCTGCGCTGTAGATTATTCCTAACGTCTTATTCTCCTTCGCCAGCCGCATGCTACCTCTTGCATTCCCAAGATGCAGGGTGCCATCTGACGCTCTGAACAGGTATTTGATCGCTGCACCGCGGCGCCTGCCCTGGATTTTCTGAAACCAAATCACCGTACCTACCGCCGCCCCACGTGCGGACGATCCTATGCTCCATCGCGAACCTTGCAGTGAAATGTAGTAGCAGGAGACAGCCCACGCCAATCCAAAGATACTTGCCGACATTTTCCTCAAATCTGGCAAGAAAAAACGGGAGCGCGCAAAGGCAAGCCGTTGCGATCGTTGCAATCCGGCGTCGTTCAGGACGCAAGCAATCAAGTGTCCGGTGGAGTTTCTCATCGTCTCTCAGCGCGTTTCGGTATCGGTAGACCATGCGGGTGGTCCAATCGTGGCTTAGTTAAATTGCCGTCTCTGCCGGTACGGCCTCTCGTCAGGCTCGGTTGATTTCTCGCGCACTGGTTCCGGTTTCTTCTCTCCGGCTTTGAACACGCGCTCTTCGCTGCGGCCGATGCGTTTGTGCGCGTGCAGGCCTTCAAGGATGAACTCTGCTGCCGATACCTGCTGCTCGGGACTGTCTTTTTGGGTAACGCTCAGTGGGCCAAGTTTGTCGACCAGCCCTTGAATTCCTTTCAAGTTTTCCAACGCTTCTACGGCCGGAACAGAATCCGACAGCTGAATTTCACCGCCCAGGTCGAACCACTGCACAATCTGCTGGACGTTGGCGCCGGTGTAATACTCGTCATACGTCTTGGCAATCGCTGCGCGAATCAGTTCGCGACCTACGTGGTCGGCGCCTTTCATCTCGCCTTCGTATTCCAGTTCGAGCTTGCCGGTAATGGCAGGCAGGGCCGCATAGACGTCGCTGATGCGCGGCACCACAACTTTCTCATCGTTGCGAATGGCTCTTCTTTCAGCGTTCGAAACTACATTTTCCATCGCCGAAATCGGAAGGCGCTGGCTCACGCCGGAGCGCTTGTCGATTTTCTTGTCTTCGCGGGCGGCGAAGGCTACGCGCTCGATTACTTCCTGCACGTAATTCGGCAGGTGCATGGAGAACAATGGTTGGTTGTGGCCGTTGCGCTTGGTCCATGCCTCCTGCGCGGTAATGGCGATGCCTTCTTCGACCGTCGCGGGATAATGTGTGCGAATCTCCGAGCCGATGCGATCTTTCAGCGGCGTAATAATCTTGCCGCGCGCGGTGTAGTCTTCGGGGTTCGCGCTGAATACGAGCGCCACATCGAGCGGCAGGCGGATGGGATAGCCTTTGATCTGCACGTCGCCTTCCTGCATGATGTTGAACAGTCCCACCTGAATCTTTCCCGCCAGGTCGGGCAGTTCGTTGATGGCGAAGATGCCACGATTGGCGCGGGGCAGCAGGCCGTAGTGAACTGTGAGTTCGCTTGATAGTTCATGACCGCCGCGCGCCGCCTTGATGGGATCGATGTCGCCAATTAAATCGGCAATCGTGACGTCTGGCGTGGCCAGCTTTTCTACGTAGCGCTCCTCGGGCGAGAGGTATGCGATGGGCGCGTCGTCGCCGAGTCGTGCCAGTTCTTCGCGGCAACGGCGGCAGATCGGAGCGTAAGGGTTGTCGTGAACTTCGCATCCGGCAAGATACGGCATGTGTGGATCGAGCAGCGTGGTCAAGGCGCGCAGGATACGGCTTTTGGCCTGACCGCGCAACCCCAGCAAAATGAAATTGTGGCGCGAAAGAATGGCGTTGATGATCTGCGGAACGACTGTGTCGTCGTAGCCGACAATGCCCGGAAACACCGGCGCGTCGCCGTTCCTGCGCAGGCCGTTCGTCAGGTTATCGCGTAGTTCGTCTTTAACGTGGCGCGTGCGCAAACGCTCTTCGGAGAAAATGCTGCGGCGCAGTTCACCCAGCGTGCGCGGAAGACTACTCATGAAAGGAACCCCCACAAACGAACTTTCCCAGATTATACGCGCCGTGACGAGATCACGTTTTGCGCTCCCGCGACCCGCCCAACCCACATGCCACTAGTGGGCGTGCCCGTTCCCGCCGGCCTTTTCGCGCACTCGCGCTGCGCGACGAAGGTTGGGAAGAATGCTTTCGAAATAAACCGCGACCGCCTGGATGCGCTGGCTCTCCGACCGCATCGCGAGCAGTCTCTGCTTGAAGTCGAGATCGAGTGGAAGAGAACCGGCGAGATAAAACGAAAGAGTGCCAGGGTCGGCGGCGGAAAGATCTTGCACCGCTCCGGCCAGGGACAGAATCTCCAGGTGCGCCCTGGATCGCCCGGGCCTTGTCGTCTGGCGACGCGTCGCCGGACTCGTCGGGCATGAACCGGATCTCGGCCTGCAGAAATGATCGCTCCCGGTTCAATTCGAGCACTTCAAAACGCTGGCGGCCTTCGGCGACCAGATCCATGCGGCCGTCGGGATACTCTTTCGTTACGCTGACGATTTCGGCAGTGCATCCAACTTCTGCGAAGCCTTCTTCGGTCGCGCGCACCACACCGAACGGCGCTTGGTTTGCCAGACACTCGCCGATCATCTCTTTGTAGCGAGGTTCGAAAATGTGCAAAGGCAGAGGCGTGCCAGGAAGCAGCACGAGGTCGAGCGGAAACAAAGGGAGCAAGGCCACGAAGTCTCCAGTGTTAGGGCGCGCAGAGGGAGCGAGCTTCCCGATTGTAATTCCCGATTGAGATTCTCGATTCTACGACAGGCACGGCTTACGTCTTGACTTGCCGCGCTGCGGAGGATAGAAAGCCAGCATGGAGCTTGAAGGGAAAGTAGTCGTGGTCACGGGCGCTTCAATGGGCATCGGCGAGGCCATTGCCAAAGTGTTTGCCGAGGCCGGGGCGAGCGTGGTGCTGCTGTCGCGCGAGACGGCGCGGGCCGAGGCGGCTCGCGTTCGGATCGGCTGTCTTGATCGCACCGCGGCCCTGTCTCTCGACGTCCGGCACTCCGAGGATATTGACCGCGTGCTCGCCCTGACCCTGCATCACTTCAAGCGGGTCGACGTCTGGATTAATAATGCTGGGCACGGACTGCTCGATTCCGTCGCGGAAACGGACATGCAAGCCTGCCACGAATTATTTGAGACCAACTTTTTCGGAGCAATGTCGGCCATGCAGGCCGTCATTCCCGTCATGCGGCAGCAGGGCGGCGGAACGATTATCAATATTTCGAGTGTCGCCGGACACATCCCTATCCCGTTTCATGCTTCCTACAGCGCGACCAAGTTCGCGCTCAACGCCATCGGCAAGGCGGCAGGAGTCGAACTGAAGAAGGACAGCATTCATGTGCTGACGGTTTGTCCGGGCTATGTCAGTACGGCGTTCAGCGAAAATGCTGTGCGCGGAAACGAACTGAAGAGAGTGCGCCCGGGTTCGGTGCGCGGCATTACCGCCGAACGCGTGGCCCGCGCCACCCTGCGCGGATACTTGAAGCAGAAGCGGGAAGTCATCGTCCCGTGGACGATGCACGGGTTCGTGAAGCTCTATCAGCTGTTCCCGTCGTTGGTGGAGTGGGGGATGGGCAGGATGGCAAAATAAGTTCGGCGTTTTCAACGATAACGCGGCTATTCCAACTCAGTCAGCATGGCTTCCATCTCTGATTGCGCGTGCAGATTGCCGGTGCGCCGCGCCGAGGCGATGCCATCGTTCAGCATCTTCTTGGCGTCGTCAACGCGCTCAGCCCGCACCAGCGTCTGCGCGGCCATAAAATATCCGGCGGTGTACTCGGGATGGTTCTCCAGCAGAATGGAGAATTCGGCCAGCGCCCGGTCAAAGTCTCCCTGCTTGGAGTACTCCATGGCGAGGCCGTAACGCGCGAACGCGTCTTTGGGATTTTCGGTAAGAATCTCGTTGAGCGTCGCGATGCGGTCCATAGGTCTTTGGGGAACTGTCGGAGAAGACTTCTGTCCCGTTCACGAGATTACTACAATTGGAGCGCGACCATGCGATGGTTCACGACTGAAAAACTCGCCAGAGACTCGCGCAACTGATTACAATGGCCAGTCCCAACAACTTCTGAGTTCGAAAGGCGAGAATTGGCCTGTCCGTACTTTATGCCCGTGGCGAGACTCGAACACGGCTCCTGGCCGCATCCCGGGCGGCTTCCACTGGGCGGCGGATGGTGTGGGCATTGCACTGCTCCTGGCCATGAAGGCGAACTGCCGGCGCAGGATGTTCTGGAGGCATTCTGCAATCTTGGCTACGCCAGCAGTTGCAGTTGGTCGCCGGCGGAGCGCGTTTGGGATGCAGTACGATTCGCGGTCTCCGCTCCGCGCGACTTTGCGGGGCGTGCCGACGCACAGAGCGTTTCCGCTTCGCGGTCTCGCGTGCTGGTTCTTCGGTATGATTGCGAGCGAGATCACCGGCCCGTCGAACATGGCGATCTGGAATTCGATCTGGCGCAGGCGGCGTGGCTGCGGCGACATGAAGACTCGCGCATCCAGAAGATGGCGGAATGCTTTCTCGAATCCTATTTGAAAAAGAAAGCGTGACCTTGGCGACTCGCATAGACAACGGCCTTACTACGAAAGGGAAGCACTTATGACCGACGATTCGCTGGTACCCCGGCCAGTGCGCGATTCGCAATCCGAGATGGCCGAAATTGTACTGCCAAATGACGCCAATCCGCTCGCGGCGCTGCTTGGCGGGCGTCTGATGCACTGGATCGATCTGGCCGGAGCCATGGCGGCGCATCGTCATTCGCGCAGCTACGTGGTTACCGCTTCCGTTGATCACATCGACTTTCTTGTGCCGGTGCGGGTGGGCGATCTCGCCATTTTGCGCTCCTCGGTCAACCGCGTCTTCCAGACCTCGATGGAGGTCGGAGTGAAAGTCTTCGTCGAAAACTACATCGCCGATACATCCCAGCACGTGGCTTCCGCCTATCTGACCTTTGTGGCCATTGATGGCGAGGGAAAGCGTCTGAGAGTCGCGCCGGTAATCCCCGAAACCGAAGAACAGCAGCGCCGCTACAATGACGCCGGAAGACGGCGCGAGATCCGCCGTGCCGAGTTGGAACGGCGGCGCAAGGCACGCTGATTTCCATGAGCTCTTGTGATTTGCATCACATATAAAGCCCTGAAGAAAGTTGTAGTCTGGGTGGCGATCCGAGGTCTTCATGGATAGTGCCCTTTTAGTTCACCGCCTCCACTTCGCCTTCACCATCACGTTTCACTACCTGTTCCCGCAACTCACCATGGGTCTGGCGCCGCTCATTGTGGTGCTGAAGACGATCGCGCTGCGCCGCAATGATGAGACCTATCATCAGGCTGCACGATTCTGGACGCGGATTTTCGGCATCAACTTCGTGATTGGAGTGGTGACCGGGATTCCCATGGAATTTCAGTTCGGCACGAACTGGGCCCACTTCTCGCGTTTTGCCGGCGGCGTGATTGGCCAGACTCTCGCCATGGAAGGCATGTTCGCGTTCTTCCTGGAGTCGGCGTTCCTGGGACTGTTTTTGTACGGCGAGAAGCGGCTTAGCCCGAGGGCGCACTGGTGGTCGGCGGTTGCCGTGTTTCTGGGATCGTGGCTCTCGGGATTTTTCATCATCGTGACGGATGCCTGGATGCAGCATCCCGTGGGCTATTTCAAGGCCGCCGACGGCTCCGTGCAGCTGAGCAGCTTCTGGGCTTTGGTTTTGAATCCGTGGGCTGGGTGGCAATATGCGCACAATATGTCGGGCGCCGCGATTACTGGTTCGTTTGTGATGGCGTCGGTGGGCGCATTCTATTTGCTGTGGGGAAAGTTTGAAGCCCACGGCCGCATCTTCGTACGAGTGGGAGTTGTGGCCGGACTGATCTTCAGCGTGTTGCAGCTTTTTCCGACCGGCGACGGACAGGGGCGCATGATTGCTCGGAACCAGCCGGTCACGCTCGCCGCTATGGAAGCCTTGTTCGCCACCCAACCGGGAGCGCCGCTGGTGCTGGTCGGGCAGCCCAACGTGGAGGAGCGGAAGATCGACAATCCGCTGGTGATTCCGAATGCGCTCAGTTTTCTGACTTACCGGGCATGGACGGCGCAGGTGCGAGGCTTGGACGCTTTCCCTGTAGACGAGTGGCCGACCAGCATCGAGCTGCTTTACTTCAGCTATCACATCATGGTGGGACTGGGCACGGTCTTCATTGCGATTGCAGTGGTGGCGGCGTTTCTGTTGTGGCGCGACAAGTTGTTTTCCAGCCACTGGATGCTGTGGATTCTCTTGCTGACTCTGCCGTTCCCCTACATTGCGAACACCGCGGGCTGGATGACGGCCGAGTTGGGACGGCAGCCCTGGCTGGTGTATTCGCTGATGCGTACTGCCGAGGGATATTCGAAGACGGTGTCGGCGGGCAACGGTCTGTTTACCTTGCTCGGTTTCATGGGCATGTACACCGTGCTCGGAATTCTGTTCCTGTTTCTGGTGCGGCGCGAAATTGAGCAGGGGCCTGAAGTCGAAACGGAGCCGGCTCACTAGAGCAGTGGCGCGGGCAATGAAGCAGGTTTCTCGCTTCGCTCGAAATGACAAACTCTTAGGGGAAGGCTTGAGAGAGGAATCATGGCAACGCTTTGGTTCGTGATTGTTGCGGTCATGGTGGCGGCGTACGTGGTGCTCGATGGTTTTGACCTGGGCGCCGGCGTAATCTATCTCGGCGCTGCGAAGACGGCCGAGGAGCGGCGCAGCATCATGCGGGCTATCGGGCCGGTGTGGGACGGAAACGAAGTCTGGCTGCTGGCCGCCGGGGGCACGCTGTATTTCGCGTTTCCGTTGCTCTATGCCTCCAGTTTCAGCGGCTTCTATCTTCCGCTCATGATCGTGCTCTGGCTGCTCATGCTGCGTGGTATTGGCATTGAATTGCGGGCGCATATGCAGAATCCGGTGTGGCTGGGATTCTTTGACGTTGTCTTCTGCGTCTCCAGCGTGCTGCTGACGATTTTCTTCGGAGCTGCGCTGGGGAATGTGGTGCGCGGCGTTCCTCTCCAACCGGACGAGTATTTTTTCGAGCCACTGTGGACGAATTTTCGCGTGAACCAGGGCACGGCTGGCACGAACAACGGCATTCTCGACTGGTACACGGTTCTCACCGGCGTGATGGCGCTGGTCATCCTGACTGCGCATGGATCCCTCTATGTTGCCGTGAAAACGGAGGGCGACTTGAACCGCCGCGCGCGGTCGGTAGCGCGATGGGCGTGGCCGCTGGAAGTGTTGCTGACTGTGGTCGGGCTGATCGCAACCATTTATGTTCGGCCCACTGTGCTCGAAAACTACGGAAAACATGTCGGGGGATTTCTGATTCCGATTGGCGTGTTCAGTAGCCTTGCGTTCATGGGGTATTTCATCCGCAAGGGGGCGGACGCGCGGGCGGAAAAACTCGCGTTCTTCGGCTCGGCCTTGTACATCGTGTGCATGCTGGTGGGCGCGGCGTTTGCGCTTTATCCGGTGGTGTTGCCAGCCAGCACCGATCCCGCGCTGAACCTTACGATCTATAACACCGCCGCTGGTGAGCATGGATTGACCGTCGGCCTGACGTGGTGGATTCCTGGAATGATTCTCGCTCTCGGATACTTCACCCTGCTGTTTCGCATGTTCAAGGGTAAGGTGCGGATAGAAGGCGGAGGGTACTGAGCACGGAGTTAGGAGGGATGTCGAGCTACATTTTTTTTCATACCGTGCCGCTAAAATCCTTGTTTCGTTTGGGTTGCGGTTCGGGGATAGCCGCGACTCCACGTAAAATCTTGAGGCGCAGGGACTTGCGGGCAAAATATCGCGGAAGAAGGAGTTAGCTCCGCATCCTGGTCCGCTCGAAGCGCGGGCGTGAATTGACTCGAGAAGATTGCCTGAGTACATGTTCCCAATTCTGAACTTCGCTTTTTTCTCAGTAAAGGTTGTCCGTCACAAAAAGCAGATTTTGGGCTGTGGAAAAGTCTAACGAGCTTACTGCCTCTCAGGCATATTCGAATACTGACAAGCTTTTTGATTCATCGCGTGCATTCGCGCGAATCCGCTCATCCCCGCTAATCGCTGGGGCAGCCTTGTGGGATAAAACAGGTTCCTCACCGGTCTTCTAGACCGATTCGGAATGACAAGAAGGCTAGCGGACGTGGTACCGCTGAAGTCGCGCAATTGCCGGTTTGCGGCCTGCCAAATCCGTAGCGTTCTTCCGACTGTATAATCGAAACTTGGGGTTCTGCCTCATCTTCATCTCGATCTTGGGATCTGGAGTGTGATTCTTTGAGCTCGCATGTGCCGCATCAGCATGGAGGACCGCCGCCGCAGGGGCCGCAGCCGCTGCCGGGGGTGGATGCCATTATTGCCGTTGGGTCGGGTAAGGGTGGGGTGGGCAAGACTACGCTGGCGGTGAACCTGGCCGTTGCTCTGGTCAAGATGGGACACAAAGTCGGGCTGCTCGATGCCGACGTGTATGGACCGAACGTGCCGCTGATGCTGGGGGTCAACACGCAGCCGCGCATGGTTGGCGAGAATCGGATTGAACCGATTCAGGCTTTCGGGCTGAAAGTAATTTCTGTGGGATTTTTTAATCCCGGCGACAAGCCTGTCATTTGGCGCGGGCCGATGCTGCACCAGATTATGCGGCAGTTTCTGGGGCTGGTGGAGTGGGGACAACTCGACTATCTGATTGTGGATCTGCCGCCGGGGACGGGTGACATTGCGCTGTCGCTGGTGCAGACGGTGCCGCTGACGGGGGCGGTGGTGGTGTCGACTCCGTCGGATGTTTCGCTGCAGGACGCGCGCAAGGCGATCGAAATGTTTCGGCAGATGAAAGTTGATGTGGTGGGCGTGGTGGAGAACATGAGCTACTTTACTTGCCCGCACTGCCAGCACGAGGTGGACATCTTCTCGCGTGGCGGCGCTGAGAAGATGGCGGCGCAGTTTGGCGTGTCGTTCCTGGGGAATATTGCGCTTGATCCGGAAGTGCGGAAGTCGGGGGACGGCGGGACGCCGGTGGTGCTGGAAGGCGAGAATTCTCCGCACGCCAAGTCGATTTACGAATTTGCGCAGAGAGTGGCGGCGCGCACGGCGGAGATTCGGGCGAATGCACCGGCTAGCGTGATTCAGATCCAGTAAGGGAAGGGCGAGTGGGTGCCCCATTTTTGCGGGTTCTTTTCGCAGAGATGGGGATTTTTAGTTTTGGGGGTTGAGGATCCCACCCTTAGCCGCAAAGAACGCGGCTAGGGTGGGGCACCCGCATTCGTTTGGTTCTATTCGTTTTGGTGTTTGAAGCGCGAGAGTTGGAAGATTGGTAGTGGCTCGCGCTGTTTCAGAATCAAATCTGCCATCATCTCGCCGATCGCCGGGCCGTGCTTGAATCCGTGGCCTGATCCGCCGCCTACGATCCACACATTTTCGTTTTGCGGATGGCGGTCGATGATGAAGTTGCTGTCGGGGGTTTGCTCGTATTGGCAGACTCGGGTCTCGACCAGCGGCGCGTTTTTCAGGGCAGGGAAGCGGAAGGCGACGTATTCGCGGATGTCTTTTAGTGTGTCCGGATTGACCACGCGCTCGCCATTCGTGGGATCGAAGGCCGGTCCGCGGGTGTCGTCAGCGATTTTGAAGCCGCGGCGGGCGTCGCCTGAGATGGCGCCGGGGATGCCGTAGCGGAAGCGGCCGCGGTGGTCGCCCCAGACGGGGAGATGTGCGTCGGTGAAGCGATCGTCTCCGGCGGGCGTGCCGAAGAAGAAAATATCCTGCTTGGTGGGTTGAATGAGATCGCCGATAGTCTGCGGGAATAATTTGCCGAGCCAGGGGCCGCAAGCGAAGACATAGGAGTCGGCTTTGATGTCCAAGCCTCCGGCGAGCGCGAGCGCGCGCAGAACCCCGTCCTCCAGGCCGTCGGGTAGCACGGCTGCTTGCCGGTACTTGCCTCCGGCTGCTATGAACGCATCCACGACTGCCTGACAGCTGGCGCGGGCGTCGAGATATCCGCATTCGGGCTCGAAGATTGCCCACTCGACGCCTTCGAAGTTGATCTGCGGCCATAGCTTCTTCAGTTGCGGCGTTGAGAGTTCCTGAAACTTTATTTTCGCGGCGCGCAGTGGCTCGATTGATCCACGCTCGAAGGCGTCGTCATTGTGCCCCGAAGCCATCCACAGGACGCCGGTGCGGTGCAGGAATTGGCGCTTCCAGCGGCGTTCGTATTTTCTCCAGAGTTTGAGGGCGCGGGCGGCCATTTCTGTATAAGGTTGATCGGGGCCGTAAGTACCGCGCATGATGCGCGTTTCGCCGCCGGAGGAAGCCCGGGAATTTCCAGGGCCCCAGGCGTCGATCAGCGTGACTCGGGTGCCGCGCTCGAGGAGGTGCAGAGCGGTCCATCCGCCGAAGGCTCCGGCACCGATGACGGCGATGTGGGGTTTTGCTTTCATGAACGATCGTCCATCATAGCGGGAAGGGTGTGCAGATCAGAAGCCTTTAACCGCTGAGAGCGCTGAGAACAGCCGCTGAGACGCAGAGAAAACCAGTTGGTTTTCTTGGCGTCTTTATGGCTCTTCTTGTGCGGGACTTGTCCCTATGGGCGATCAGCCGCTGCAGGAGATCAAGCGCGGAGAGCATCGTGTGCCACGATGGATCAGCATGCTTTGGCTGGCAATTGTTGGCTGTCTGGCGTTGACGGCGATCGCTATGGCCGTTCGATTGGGAGGCGATCTTGCTGGAATGCTCGGCTTCCTCGCGTTCAGTTCAATGGCCATCTTCGTGTCGGCGGCCATTGCGTACGTTGCACTGTACGGGCTCAGCATACTGCTGGAAGGGCTCGATTATCACAAGAGCCATTGCGACGACAGTAAGCATTTTGCGGGGATGATGGACTTCATGCGGTGACTGTCTCCCAGCTTTGGTTCAAAAGGCAAGCTGCTGCATCTAAGATAGTTAGGTAAAATGAATTGGAAGCGGTTTCTTCCCCGGCTGGCGCGCCGCTCGGACTGAGACAACTGACATATTTGGCTGATACTGTTGCGTATGCCTGCTGACCCTAATATCGGGAATCGCGAACGCGAAATTCTGACTGCACTGGTGGAGACGTTTATCTCTACGGGCGAGCCGGTTGGTTCGCGCACGCTGGCGCGGTCGAATCGCGAGGGGCTGAGCCCGGCGTCGATTCGCAATGTGATGGCCGACCTGTCGGACGCTGGCTTTCTTGAGCAGCCGCATGCGTCTGCTGGGCGCGTGCCGACGACTGAGGCGTATCGCTATTACGTCGAGCAGATCTCGGGTACGGCCCATTTGGCGCCGCAGGAAGAAAGCATGATTTCTGATTCGCTGGCTGGGATCACAGACGTGCAGGAGTTCATGGAGCGGACCTCGCATGTGCTTTCGCTGATCTCGCGCAATGTAGGCGTGACCGTGGCGACGAGCGGTCCGAAGAACGCGCTGGAGCATGTTTATTTCTCGCGGCTCAGCGAACAGAAAGTTTTGGCCGTGCTGGTTACGCGATCGGGGCTAGTGCGCGACCGCGTGCTGCGGCTTGATTTATCGCAGTCGGAACTGGACCTGGCGGCGCGCTACATCAACGAGAATTTCCGCGGCTGGACGATGGAATCGATGCGGGCGGAACTGGCGCGGCGCCTGGAGCAGGAGCGCAGTGAATACGATCGCCTGATGAATTCGATTGAGCAACTCTATAAGCAAGGCGCGCTCGCGGCTGAACAGGGATCGCAAGTGGTGTTCGTCGAAGGAACGTCGAACCTCGTGACTGGCGATCAGGACCGGGAGCGCTTGCAGGAGATGCTGAAGACGCTGGAGGAAAAAGAAAAAGTTGTCCAGCTTCTCGGTGCGTATCTCGATGTGAAGCAGGAGGCGGTGCGAGTCGTTATCGGACTGGACCAGGCGCTGCCGTCGATGCAGAATTTTGTTTTGATCGGAGCGCCCGCGCACGCCGGAAACGAAGTGATGGGTTCGCTGGCGGTCATCGGCCCTACGCGCATGGATTATCAGCATACGATCACCGCGGTGTCGTACATCGCGCGGTTATTTGACAAGATTTTGAATGAGTCGGAGTAGTACGACGTTTATTTTAAGAAGATAACGTTATGAAGAAAGCAAACGGAAAATCGGAAACGGAAATGGCGGGGCTGGATCTGGAACACGAACTTCCTCCCGCGGACGGCGACGATCGCCCCGCGGAATCGGCCGCTAGCGGTGCTGGCGCTGAGATGAGTGGTTCTGCGGCAGAATTGCAGAAGCTGAAGGCGGAGCGCGATTCCTTGCTCGACCGCCTGGCGCGTACGCAGGCGGAGTTCGACAACGCTCGAAAACGCGCTGTCAAAGAACAGCAGGACTTCCGCGAGTTCGCCGCGGCGGATGCGATTAAGCCGCTGCTGCCGGTGCTTGACAGCTTTGAGCGCGCCTTGCAGGTCAGGTCGGAGCCGGGTGACTTCCGCAGTGGCGTGGAACTTATCTACAAGCAGTTGCAGGATGCGCTCGCAAAAATCGGTGTGCGCGCCATTCCCGCCAAGGGCGAGCCGTTCGATCCTCATGTGCATGAGGCGATCGAGATGGTCGAAACTTCCGATGCGCCGGACCACGAAGTGCTGGAGGAGTTGCAGCGCGGTTACAAGTTCAAAGAGCGGCTGCTGCGTCCGGCCATGGTCAAGGTCGCAAAGAATCCGTGAGGATTCGAATCGCGCGCGAAATTCCAGTGCCCCAGCTTGCCCAGACTTTTTCCTGAGAGAGGTTGATTCTGACGACGAACGCGAAGCGCGACTACTACGAGGTGTTGGGAGTGACTCGCACGGTCACGGAAGTTGAGCTGAAGAGCGCCTATCGGAAGCTCGCGCTGCAGCACCACCCGGACCGCAATCCCAACAATCCTGACGCGGAAGAAAAATTTAAGGAAGTGAGCGAGGCCTATGCCGTGCTCGCCGACACCGACAAGCGCGCTGTTTATGACCGCTACGGCCACGCCGGACTAGGTGGTAGCTCTGGCGGACAGAGCGGTGGGTTCGACCCTACGGTTTTTCAGGACTTCAGCGACATCTTTGGAGAGTTTTTCGGATTCGGCGACATGTTCGGCGGTGGTGGTGGTCGAGGCGGGAGCCGCAGCCGGGTGCAGCGCGGCGCCGACTTGCGCGAAGACCTGACGCTTGAGTTCGAAGAAGCGTTTTTCGGCACTGAGTCTCACGTTACGGTTCGTCGGCATGAGGCTTGCGAAGATTGTCGCGGATCGGGCTCGGCGCCCGGAAAAGGGCCGACAACTTGCCGCTCCTGTGGAGGCCGAGGCCAGGTGCGTTACCGGCAAGGATTCTTCAGTATCGCGCGAACTTGTCCCGCTTGCCAGGGAACGGGCAGCGTCATTACCGATCCGTGCGCGAAGTGCAAGGGCGATGGTCGCATTCTGCGGCAGCGGACTGTCGACGCGAAAGTTCCAGCAGGTGTTGAGGACGGAACGCGCATCCGCTTTTCCGGTGGGGGCGAGGTCGGAGCGTTCGGCGGCCCGGCCGGAGACTTGTACGTGGTGCTGCACGTGAAAGAGCACGCCTTCTTCGCGCGCGAGGGCAACGATTTGCACTGTGTGGTTCCGATCTCGGTGGCGCAGGCGGCGATGGGCGCGGAGATTCGCGTGCCTACCATGGAAGGCGAGCATAACCTGAAAATTCCCGACGGCACTCAACCGGGCGCCGTGTTTCGCATCCGCAATAAAGGTGTTCCGGTGTTGAACGGACACGGCAAGGGCGATTTGTACGTTGAAGTTCGCGTGCAGGTTCCGACCAAGATCAACAAGCGTCAGAAAGAGTTGCTGCAAGAGCTCGATGCCCTCTCGAAAGTCGACAACCAGCCTTTGCTGCGCTCGCTGCTCGGCAAGATGAAAGACATGTTCGGGTAGCTTCCGACAACATCGCTGAGCCGCATCTATCCTCGCGACTCGACTCTCATGACCAGACGCCGATGGATCGCCGACGAGTATTCGGGCAACCGCGCGACTCTAACCGGCGACCACGCCGCTCACCTGGCCCGCGTTCTGCGCGCCCGCGTGGGACAAGAATTCGATATCTCAACCGGTAGAGTAGTAAGGCTGGGGCGGATAGTGTCCATTCAGGACGGCCGAGTTGAATTCGAACTCGGGAAAGAAGTGACTGCCGTACCCGTGCCCAACGTCACGCTGCTGCTTGCGGTTTTCAAGTTTGACCGTATGGAGTGGGCGATCGAGAAGTGTACGGAGTTGGGGGTCTCGCGAATCGTCCCGGTAATCGCCCGCCGCACGGACGCGCACCTGGCTTGGGCTGCGACAAAACGGGCCGACCGCTGGCGCAGGCTTGCGCTGCAGGCCGCCGAGCAGTCCCGCCGAGCAGTCCCGCCCGAAATTGCGGCACCGATCAAGCTGATGGACGCGGAGAACGGGACGACGGTTGGGTTGCGTATTGTGTTGTCCGAGTCGGAAGAGCGAGCCCCGCTGAGAGACGTCCTCGCTTCCCATTTGGAAAGTGAGATCACTCTAGCGATTGGTCCTGAAGGCGGCTGGACCGAAGACGAATTGCAATTGTTCCAGAAGGCGGGATGGATCTCTGCGTCTCTGGGCAACGCAATTTTGCGGGCCGAAACCGCTGCCATTGCTGCCGTCGCGATCGTATTCTCCGAACTGAATTGAGGTGGCAACTGGACAGCATCCAGGGATCGCGATCCTCTGCTGCCGCGGTGATATGCTGACTTCAATGCCGTCATCGAAAATCAGCCTTCGCCCCGCTCCGTTTATTCCCGACGATCGTCAGCGCGAGGCCATCGAGCACGTTGACGGGCCTATGTTGGTGGTTGCGGGCGCGGGCACGGGAAAGACTTCCGTACTCACCCATCGGATTGAGCGCCTGGTCGGCGAGGGACACGCTCGACCTGACGAGATTCTTGCCCTCACCTACACCGTGAATGCGGCTCGAGAGATGGGTGACCGCGTAGCCAAGTTGCTGGGTGGCAAGGCTGTGAACGCAGCGACCTTCCACGATTATTGCCTCGACATGCTGAAGCGCGTTCGCCAGGATTTCGGGGTGCTCGATGACAAAGATCTGTGGATTTACCTGCGCCGGCGGATGCGCGAACTTCATCTCGAATATTTCATTCGCGCCGCGAATATCGGGCAGTTCCTGAACGACCTGCTGGAGTTCGTCAGCCGCTGCCACGACGAATTGATTACGCCGGAAAAATATCGGCAGTACGTTGAGCGGCTGGAGCGGGGCGAGGTTCCCATGCCGCGCGTCGCCAAATCGAAGAATGCTCTCGATGACGCCGAGGTCCTGGGACGATGCCGCGAGATTGCGCGCGTATTCGAAACCATGGAGCGCTGGCTCCGCGAGGAGAACCTCGGCACTTTCGGTCACATGATTACGCGGGCCCACGCCTTGTTGCACGGCGACGAAAATGTCTTGGCCGAGGCTCGCGCCCGGGCCCGCTTCATTCTCGCCGACGAATTTCAGGACGCGAACCTGGCTCAGATTCGGATTCTCACTCGGCTCGCGGGTTCTGGGGGTAATCTCTTTGCCGTCGGCGATCCTGACCAGGCGATCTACCGTTTTCGCGGAGCCTCGAGCGCGGCCTTTGATTTGTTTCAACGAAACTTCCCCGGGGCCAAGCAGGTGGCACTGGAAAAGAATCGCCGTTCCACCACGCCGATCTTGCGGAGCGCGTTTGCGTTAATCGACCAGAATCCGCCGGTGTTTGCGCAGAATGTGCACGGTGCAGCGGGATACCATCGCCGGCCGCTTCAGTCGGCACGCGAAGAGGAAGCCGCTAGGGCAGGAACGCAGCTTCCGAGTCCGTTGGTGTCAGTGGTTGTGCTCACCAACCGGGACGCGGAGGGGCCCGATCTGGTCGCTGTCATCCGCGACGCGCAGAGAAAATTGAAGTGCAAATGGTCGGACTTCGGTGTGCTTTATCGCTCGCACTTTCATCGTGATGATATCGTGCACGAGCTCGCCAAGGCCGGAATCCCGTTCGTCATCGAGAGCATGGACATTTCGGATACCCCCGAGGTGCGCGACTTGTTTGCCTGCCTCAGCGCGATTGTTTCGGGCGGCGATGACGTGAGCCTGTTTCGAGTGGCCGCCTTGCCGTCGTTTCAAGTGAATCCGACGCAGCTTCGCGAGGTCATGCGGACCATTGGGCGAAACACGCGGGAGGGGAAAATCGAACCGCTTTCGTCTGCGTTGGGCCGCGTCGACGGCGGGGCCAACGTTCTAGCTGCCGTGCAACGCGCCCGAGAAGAGATTCGACGCAAAGAAGCGAAGGCTCGAACGGCGCTTGACATCATTGTGAAACATTTTGGACTCGATGCTGCATCGCCCATTCTTCAGGCGGCGCTGCGCTTCGTAAAGGACTGGGAAACAAAAAAAGTCAACAAGACGAGGGAATTGGAGGAACTGGTCGACTACCTCGGATACTTTCGCGAGGCCGGGGGCGTGATTCCCATGGAGTCGAAGGAAAACGAAAACGCGGTTCGCCTCATGACCGTGCACGGCGCCAAGGGACTCGAGTTTCATCACGTCTTCGTACTCCGCGCCAACGCCAATTCGTTCCCTAGTTCGTACAAGGAGACGCTGGTGGCCTTCCCCAGGGAACTGCGTGACGCGGATTCGATCAGTGAGGCCGATGACAAGACGCTCTACGGTCAAGAGGAGCGCCGGTTGTTTTACGTGGCCATGACGCGCGCCCGCGACTCGCTGCATATTTACTCGAGGCAGGGGAAAGGTAAGATCAACAAGAATCCCGACGGCTACATGCGGGAGTTGATTGAGAACAAGAGCCTAAGCGGATCGCTGATTGCGATTCCGGCGCGGGGCGCACAGAGTAGCCTCGATCTCTTCGCCGAAACTTCTGTGGCCTACCCACCCGAATCGCAGACGAACTTGTGGTTCGAACTGCCGGTACTGGAGGGGTTGCAATCGCGGCTTAGCGCGTCGGCCGTCGACACTTACGAGCGATGCGGACTGCAGTTCAAGATCGAGCGTGATTGGCGGCTGTCGGCCAAGCCTGCCGCGGCGATGCAGTATGGTGCGGCCATCCATCGCGTTCTTAAGACTTATTTCGATTCTGTTGCCCTCGGCCGTCCGAAGACCGAGGACGAACTGATCGAACAGTTCCAACGCGATCTGGCGGAAGCCAAGATTCTGGAACCTTACCAACACGAACTCTACGAGAACCAGGGCATCGAGCAACTGCGAGACTTCCTCGCTGCGGTTCGCTTGGGGGCTCCGCAGGTGTTGCATACCGAACAATCGTTTGAGATTCGCGTGGGCGAGACCGTGGTGGCCGGTCGCATTGATCGCATCGATCAGCGACCCGATGGCAGCGTGGCCATTGTCGACTACAAGACTGGCAAGGCTCGCGATCAGGAAGACGCGGATAAGAGCCTGCAGCTTTCGCTGTACGCGATCGCTGCCAAGGAAAAATGGGGATACAACGTCGGCGCACTGATGTTTTACAACCTGGAGGAGAACGTTCCTGTCGTCACGACTCGCAGCCAGGGCCAACTGCTCGAGGCCCGCGGTCGTGTGGATGCCGCGGCCCAGGGAATTGCGGCGGGCGTGTTCGAGGCGAAGATGGGAATACACTGCAATTTCTGTGCGTATCGGAGTTTGTGTCCGGAGAAGGAGAAGCGAATTCCGCAGCGTGTGGAGAGCCGATCGGGGAGATCAAACTAGCCGGTTTCGATTGCTACGATTTGCCGCCCAAAAACTTAGGGGACGCTTTTGAGCGTCCCCTTTTTACTTCGTACTGAACTTTCTTAGTGCTTTTTTTTCTTCTTTGCCTTTTTCTTGGTTGCCATTGTTCCTATTCTCCCTTCCATTTTTCATGGAAAATGTCGCAGCGGTCTTTTACTGCAACTAGTTGATGTATAGAGTTAATGAAAAATGAAGTCAAGAAAAAAATGATCATCGAATCGTGTAAGGTCGCGATACCAAAGTCACAGGGAAAGAGTTTTCGAAGCAGAAGTCAACTAAATTCTTTCAGACTGCAGTCAGTCACATCACCAGTCTTACTCCGAACGCGTCGCGATCGTGAGTTAAAGTCGCGTCGCGGATGCGAGGATCACTCCGCTTCACTCCAAGAGCTGAGCTATGCCATTCTCTGCTGCGCACGACGCATTCTGACATCGCTGCATCTATAATGAGAAGCGCGAAAATGTTCGCGGGAGCTTGATTCATGGCCTCTTTTGACGATGTTGTCATCATCTCCGGCTGCCGCACGGCCGTCGGAAAATTTCAGGGCAGCCTTTCTGATTTCAGTGCTACGCAACTGGGCGCCATCGCCGTGCGCGAAGCAGTGAAGCGATCTGGTGTCGCGGTTGGGGAGATTGACGAGTGCATCATGGGCAACGTCGTGTCGGCTGGACTCGGCCAGAATCCGGCGCGACAAGCTGCGATCTACGGTGGACTCTCTCCTGCGACAGGTGCCATGACAATCAACAAGGTTTGCGGATCAGGATTGAAATCTGTTGCGCTTGCGGCGCAAGCGGTGCAGACCGGAAACAGTTCTGTGGTCGTCGCCGGCGGCATGGAATCGATGACCAACGCTCCGTATCTTCTTCCGCAAGCGCGCAAAGGATATCGTCTCGGCAACGCGCAGATCGTCGATTCCATGGTGCACGACGGACTGTGGGACATCTACAACGACTACCACATGGGCATCACAGGTGAGAACGTTGCTGAAAAATATGGGATCACGCGCGAGGAGCAGGATGAGTTCGCGCTGAACTCGCATCGCAAGGCGCTGTCGGCGATCAAGGAATGCCGATTCAAGTCGCAGGTCGTTCCGGTGGAGATTCCTGCGAAGAAGAAGGGCGCGCCTCCGACTATTTTCGATAAAGACGAAAGTCCCCGTGAGGATACGACGATCGAAGTATTGCGCGCTCTGAAGCCTGCGTTCAAGAAAGATGGCACGGTCACTGCCGGAAACGCACCTGGCGTGAACGACGGCGCCGCTGCTCTTGTGGTTACGAGCGCCAAGCGCGCGGCGGAACTTGGGGCGAAGCCGATGGTCCGCATTGTGGCACAGGCGACCAGCGGAGTGGAGCCGAAGTGGGTGATGATGGCTCCGGTGGGCGCGGTGCGAACCATCTGGGAGAAGACGGGATGGAAGAATGAAGATGTTGATCTCTACGAACTCAACGAAGCATTCTCGGTGCAAGCGTTGGGAGTGATGCGCGAGTTGGGGCTGAATCCTGACAAGGTCAACGTCAATGGTGGGGCTGTCGCTATCGGCCACCCGATCGGCGCCAGCGGCGCGCGCGTGCTGGTTACGCTGATTTATGAAATGATCCGCCGCGATGTGAAACGTGGGATCGCAGCGCTATGCCTTGGCGGAGGAAATGCCGTGGCGATGGCAGTCGAGCGTTAGAAAACTTCTGAGGTATGCAGTTGCCGGCAGCGGTTCATCGAGCCGGGGCAATATTCATAAGGTTACCGCCGATATTGGCAGCGTCACGGTGAATATCGATCCGCCCTCGGGAGAGTTGGCAGCTTCCACGCTGCCGTTGTGTTCCTTCATTACCGACTTGCAGATGCTCAAGCCTAAGCCCGTACCTCGGCCTGGCCGCTTCGTTGTATAAAACGGATCGAAGATGCTGGCCAGGTTTTCCTTTGGAATTCCAGGGCCGTCGTCGTGAAAGCTCACCCACACCGAATTGTCGCCCTTGCCCAATCGAATGCGCAGCGTACCTTTGTCCCGAGCCTCGCGGATTGCCTGTTCTGCATTGACGATCAGATTGAGAAATACCTGCATCAACTGGTGAGGATCGCCTAAGGCGTAAGGCACTCCGGCTTCCTTCAGAAAGTCGACGGTGATGTTGTTCTTGCGTAGCGAATAGGCGTGCAGGTTCAGAGTGCGCTCGACCACTTCCGTGAGATTTATGCGGCTTTTGCCCGGTGCAGGTGGGCGCGAGAAATAAGTGAGGTTCTGCACGATCTCGGCGGCGCGTCGCGCCTGTTGCTGCAACATGGCCAATTGCTTGCGAGAGGTTTCGTTGGTCTCGGTGTCTTGCAGCAGTTCGCTCACGCCCATGATGCTGGTCAGAGGATTGTTCAGTTCGTGGGCAACGCCGCCAATCATTGCACCCATGGCGGCCAGGCGCTCGCTTTGGACGACCTGCTGTTCCAGTTTCCGTTCGACCGTAATATCGCGCACTGAAATGATGACGCCGCTGGTTTTTCCGTCGGCATCGACCAGTCGGCTGCCGGCGGCGCGCATGGTCCGCCAGTTTCCGTCGTGATGCTTTGCCCCGTATTCCGCGGACGCGAAGGCTTCTTTGCCGGAGACGACCTGGTGGTAGAGCGCAGCCAACTCGGGCGAATGATCGTCCAGCTCAGAGATCTTTTTCCCAAGCATCTCTTGCGGTTCACAACCGAGAAGATCGCGAGCTCGGGCGCTCACGAATGTGTAACGTTCTTCTAAATCGACGACGAGAATGAGGTCGGGAAAACTTTCCAACAGGCGGCGGCGGAACTCTTCCTGCTGCGCCAGTTGATGCTCCATCTTCCGCTTTTCGGTGATGTCGACCAGAGTTCCCTGGTAGCGGATGATGTTGCCGGAGGTATCCCACACCGCACGCGAGGAATCCAGGAAGACCGCAGCGGTTCCATCCTTGCGCCGCAGTTTGATCTCGCGGGTGCGAATGCCTCCGCGGTCGTCGACGGCGCGGCCCAGCACCGGCTGACCGGGATCGAAGTTCAATGCTGCTGGTTCCGCTGCTAGAAGATCCCGCTTCTCTGCGTAGCCCAGCAGGCTGACGAGCGCTGGATTCGCGTCCAGCAAATGCCCTTCGGGTGTGCTGAAGTAGACGCCTTCCTGCAGAGTCTCGAACAACTCGGTGAAGCGCATTTCTTTCTCGCGCTGCTCGGTGACATCGCGGCCCAGCAGGCTGGCTCCGACCACTTCGTCGCCTTTGATGATGCCATTCAGCACGCATTCGAAATAAAGAGGCCGGGTGCTGTTCTTCAGGCGGATGCGCACCGTTCCGGACCAGCGCCTTTTTTCCAGAAAGCGGCCCAGACCATGTTCTACGTCGGCTTGCGTCGGCTCATCGACCAGATCGTAGACTTTGCGGCCCACCAGTTCGGTGTAACTCATTCCGGTTAACTCGGCGATGCGACGGTTGACGGTGCGCAGGGTGCCGTCGAGCGAGACCGCGCATGCAGGGTCGTCAAAGGAGTCGATCAACTCTTTGAAGTTGCGCTGGGAGCGCAGGATGACTTGGCTTAGCTGGTCGAGTTGTTCTTCAGAGGGCGCCGCTCCGACGTGCTGCAGACCGCGGAGCAGACCTTTCAATTCGCTGACCTCGCGACGTCGCCCGTAGGCGTAGACGGCGAAGAGAATGGAAAGAATCAGGATCCCAATCGGAATGACGCGAAGCGAATACGGGATGTTCTCCAGGCGCTCCCACAGCAATCCGGCGAGCGCGAACGAGAGCAAGACCATAAAGCCCAGCGCCCATCGCCATAATTGCGATTCTTCCTGCTCCAGATTTCCGGGAGGGCGCGGCGGAGGCGAAGGGTTCAAGGGGTCCGTCGTCATGGCAGGACTGCTGGGCTCAAAGCCGTTTCTATTCTATATGGGGTGCAGGAATCAAGTGCTTGGTAGGGCATCCTGGTACCTGAGGTGCGACCGGCCGAAAACTTGGTGGTGGTGCAGCTTGGCTTACGCGCGGCTGCGGCTTTGGGGAGATCCCTTCGGCTTCGCTCAGGGCAGGCTCTTCGCTACGCCTGAGAAACGGCTCCGCTCAGGATGACCATCGTCATGGAATAGTCAAACTGCGCCGCTACCGAAAACTTGGTTCATTTTCGGCGCGACCGTTGCTGACAGGAGCAGGACAGCATGCTGAAAGGCAGCCGGTTTTCCACAGGCCACGGTGACATCCGTCACAGCCAGACTTGTGTCCTCCTGCGTAAGGTAGGTACCTGGCAGCGCAGGACTTCGTGTGTCTGAATGCCAACTCTCCCGCGTCTTTTGTGGGAATTGGGGAACTACCACCGCTCACCTCATGCTCTATAAAACTCTCAGCGCCGCCGTCTACGGCATCGACGCCAATATTATTCAGGTGGAAGTCGATTGCTCGGGGATCAAATGCGATCAGGACCACTTTCACACGGTTGGCTTGCCCGACGCCGCGGTGCGCGAGAGCCGCGACCGCGTTCGCGCTGCGCTGAAGAACTGCGGCTACGACATTCCGCCGACGCATATCACGATTAATCTCGCCCCGGCCGATATCAAGAAAGAAGGTTCCGGATTCGACCTGCCTATGGCTCTCGGCATTGTTGGGGCTTACGGCGGGCTCACTAAGAAAGACATGACAGATTGCCTGTTCGTCGGCGAGCTTTCGCTGGATGGCGGAGTGCGCGGAGTGCGGGGGGCGCTCCCCATTGCGCTTGAAGCCCGTGGGAAGAAAATCGCCCGTCTGGTTGTGCCGGAAGCTAATGCCAAAGAAGCGGCGATGGTTTCGGGCCTGGATGTTTATCCTGTGCGGTCGCTGCTCGACGTGATTCACTTCGTGAACTCGGGCAATGGCATCGTGCCCATCAAGGCCGACGGAGACTCGCTACTGCGCGAGTCGCAGCAGTTCTTCGTCGACTTCAAAGATGTGCGCGGCCAGCAGACTGCCAAACGCGCTATTGAGATCGCCTGCGCGGGCGGCCACAACATTCTCATGATCGGACCGCCGGGCTCGGGCAAGACCATGCTAGCCAAGCGTATGCCGACCATTCTGCCACCGTTTACGTTTGAAGAGGCGCTGGAGACGACCAAGATTCACAGCGTCGCCGGAGTGCTCGAGCAGGGTAGTGGTTTGGTGGGAACGCGACCTTATCGTTCGCCGCATCATACGATTTCTGATGCGGGGCTGATCGGTGGCGGAGCGATCCCGAGGCCCGGGGAAGTTTCGCTAGCCCACAATGGACTGCTCTTTCTGGATGAACTGCCCGAGTTCCCCCGCAACGTGCTCGAAGTTCTCAGGCAGCCGCTCGAAGATGGGACGGTTTCGATCGCGCGAGCCTCCATGTCGCTGACGTTTCCGGCGCGCTTCATGCTGGCCGCAGCAATGAATCCCTGCCCGTGCGGCTTTCACAACGACCGCACGCGCGACTGCCAGTGCACGACGCCTATGATCCAGCGCTATGTGTCGAAGATTTCCGGGCCGCTGATGGACCGCATCGATATCCATATCGACGTGCCGGCGGTGAACTATAAGGAGATGCGCTCGACCCGCGAACCGGAGAGTTCGGCCACCATTCGGGAGCGCGTCATTCGCGCCCGCCAGAAACAACTGGATCGCTTTGCGACATCTCGCGAGAAACTCTACTGCAACGCCCAAATGCACTCCCGCCACATCCGGACATTCTGCGAACTGTCGGCTGACTGCGAGCGCTTGCTCGAACGGGCGATGACTCAGCAGGGCCTGAGTGCTCGCGCCCACGACCGCATTCTGAAAGTTGCTCGCACGGTTGCCGATCTGGAAGATTCCTCGAGCCTCGAGCCCAAGCACATCGCGGAGGCGATTCAGTACCGGAGCCTGGATCGCACGTACTGGGCATAACAAGTCCAAGAAGTCTATATGCGTGATCCGAGCGGTGAGTGCTCAACTACGCTCGACATACTAGCTCCCCGTCCCAACTTTACAGTTTCTCCCCTATTTTTTCCTTCACGTTATTTCGTTACATTCCCCCGTAAGCTTGGCAGGTACTCCGGGGGGAGGGACTTGTCAGGGATGGGGAGCATCGACTCCGGCGCTGGCCAGCGCATAGACGGTTGCTCCCCTTCCTGCTTAGATCATTCGGGTGGTCATCGAGCGAAAGCGCATCTTTGAGACGATTCAGTGCAGGATGGGCGGTTCAGACTGGCGTGAACTGGATGACCTCGGCTCCAGCCTCACCCAAATTATTTCTTCCCACTCTTCTTACTCGTGGCCGGGACGGACGCGGGTTTCCCCGACGCTTTGCCGCTCCGGAGCGTGTCTCGTCTTGCTGACGACGCCGCAATCAATTTGTCGACCAGATCTAAAAGTCGTTGCGGGTCATGTTCACCGGCTATCGAATTGCACAGTTTTTTCCATTCCATTTCGTCAATGCTCATTCAACTGATAGGGCACGAACCTTGCCAAACTTGCAACCGTGGATCAGGAGTGGAGATGCGTTTAAGCTTCTGATAAAAAAAGACTTAGGCTTGCACTGCACGGGCAACGGGGGGCGAGCTGTATGAAGATATTGCACGAAACCGAGGCTGGTGGTTGAGGCGGCTACGGTATCCGGGGTATCGCAGAAAGTTCTAAGACCTAGTATTAAACCCGTGCAGTGCCTTCCTCAAGCGAGCCTCGAATCGAACAGCTGTGCGACCGAATTCGAGTTCTTTGTCGTCGTCCGTTCTCTGATGAAAACGAAGCCGAACTTAGAAGGCTTGCCCGGCAACTCCGGACCGCGATCGGGGAGCACATGGAGACGGCGAAGTCTTCTTTGCACGTAAAGAAGAAAGCCATCTTGGAACGCGATCCAGATAGGAAATAGAGACTCCGCGCTTACGCCCGCGAAATGGATCAGTTTAGAATCCCTTGGCTTTGAGCAGGACGTCGAGATCTTCCGGATGCAACGCGCGCACCATGGCATCCTCGCGGCCGAGGTCATTTTGAAAGACCAGCTGGGCGAGGGATTCTTCCAGTGTGAACGAGCCTTGCTTGCGAGTGATCGTGATTTCCTGCTGCAAATGCTGCAGCGCGTTTTTGCGGATATGCTGCCGGGCGCCGTAGCCGACGATCAGCAGTTCGGCTGCTGGCACGCGGCCTCCGTTGCGCCGCGGAATCAGGGTCTGCGTCAGCATGGCGGCCAGAGCCATCGCCATCTCGGCGCGAATGGAGTGCTGGCGCTCCTGCGGGAACGAATCGGCAATGCGCGAGACCGTGGAGGCCGCGTCGGTGGTATGCAGAGTCGTGAATACCAGATGCCCGGTCTCGGCTGCCGACAGCGCGATACGTGCCGTCTCCGGGTCGCGCATCTCGCCTACGACGATCACGTCTGGTGCCTGGCGCATCGACGCCCGCAGCGCGGTAGGGAAGTCGGGAGCGTCGATGCCGATCTCTACCTGCTCGATTACGCTCAGGTTGTGAGTGTGCTCGTACTCGATGGGATCTTCGATGGTGACGATGTGGCGCGCTTCGCGCTGGTTGATTTCGTTGACCAACGCGGCGAGAGTTGTGGTCTTGCCCGAACCAGTCGCTCCGCCAATGATCACCAGCCCGCGCTGCAACTTAGCCAGCGCCGCGACTCCTGCTGGCAGGCGAAGTTCGCTAATCGCCGGTATTTTTGTGGGCAGCGCACGCACGGTCGCGGCGGCACGTCCTCGCTCGTGATGCAGGTTGATGCGGAACCGGCCCAGACCTTCCACTCGATACGACGAGTCGGCAATGTGGCGCTCCTCGTAGTCTCGGCGCGCATGCGCGGCCAGCGCGGGCAGTACGGCCGCCTCGATTTCCTCTCCTGTCAGGGGGCTGTCGCCGATGACGACCAGAGTTCCTTCCACGCGGATGGAAGCGGCCGCCTTCGGCACCAGCAGCAAGTCGCTGCCTTTGCGCGAAACGAGTTGCTCCAGCCAAGTGTTCAGCTGGTCAAGCGCTTGAGTGCGAGTTTCGGTATGAATGAGTTGAACGCGGGCTGGATTTCCCTCGGCTGTCATTGTTCCACTTTATCGCAAGAGGCCAGCCTGCGGTTTTGGAGGGGCGAGGCAGGCCGACAGGCCTTTACTCGTTACGCAGCGCTGTGATCGGATCAACCCTGGAGGCGCGGCGAGCCGGAATGTAGCAGGCCAGGAGCGCGACGAGAATCAGGAGCAGTGCTACAGCCGCAAAGGTGAGCGGATCGGTTGGACTCAGTCCGAACAGGAAGGACTGCAAGGTACGGGTAAGGGCGATGGCTCCGGCAACGCCGATGGCTACACCAATCATCGCCGTGACCAGACCCTGCCCTAGCACCAGGAGAAGGACGTTCGCGCGAGTTGCGCCCAGGGCGATCCTCGTGCCCAGTTCCGCAGTGCGTCGCGCGACCGAATAGGCCATCACGCCGTAGAGGCCGGCGACCGCGAGCAACAGCGCTGTCCCCGCGAATGCGCCCAGCAGGATCAGGTTGAATCTTCGCGATTGCAAAGAAACCGCGGATACTCCGGCGAATGTGCCGATGACGGGCGGTACATTCGGATCGAGTTCGCGCACGATTCGGCGGGCGGATGAAATGACTGCTGAGGGATCGGTCGCCGTCCGCAGCACTGCTACAAAACTCGACGTGGCTTGCGGGCGCTGGCGGTAGTTCACATAGACGATTGGGCCGGTGGGTTTTTCCAGACTGTCTTCGCGCACATCCCCTACCACGCCAATGATGGTCAGCGGACGCAGATCGCCGTCCATGTTGCCGTACTCGAGCCGGTGCCCAATCGGATCCTGGCCGGGCCATTGCTCCCGCGCGAGCGACTGGCTGATGACGGCCACATGCGGCGCATCCATGGTGTCGCGATCATCGAACAACCGGCCCTGCAGCAGAGGAATTCCAAGGACGCGAAAGTATCCTTCACTGACTGGGCAGTACTCCCCGTGCCCGGTGTGGGCGGTGTGACTCCAGCTTTCCCAATCGCCCATCGAGCGTGGTGGCTGCCCCGACGGCGTGAGCATGCCGTACGTCCCGTCGGCGAGTCCTGAGGTCAGCGGCAGAGTTGCTGCACCGCCTGCGTCCTGGACGCCCGGGATGTGACTCAACCGGGCCAGTAATTCAGTCAGGAATTGTGCGCGGCCGCGGCGGGCGTCGCCGGGAGCGTAGGACAATGCGAGATCCACAGTGACGATCTGATCGGTGCGGAAGCCGGGATCGACGGAAAGCACCTGCAGCAGGCTGCGGCCGAGCAGTCCGGCGCCGGTGAGGAGCACGAGAGTGATGGCTAACTGTCCTACGATGATGGCACGGCCCACTCGCTGGCTGTGCCGAGAACTGGTCTGCGAACGGCCTTGTTCGCCGAGCGCCCGCTGCACATCGCCTGAAGTCGCGCGCGCAACGCTGAATAGTCCCAGCCCGACCGCGACGACCAGGCAGATGCCGAACGCAAACAGCAGGACTGGCAGAGAAATCGGGGCGTCTTCGAAGTGCGGCATTTCTGGCGGAGCCATCTGCAGCAGAGCGATAACTCCCCAGTGCGCGATCAGCACGCCAAGCCCGCCGCCCACAAGCGACAGCACCAGCGATTCGGTGAGAAACTGCCGCGCCAGTCGAGTTCGGCCGGCGCCGATGGCCGCGCGAATCGCGAGTTCGCGCTCTCTGGTCGAAGCCTGCGCGAGAAACAGGTTAGCCACGTTCGCGCACGCAATAAGCAGGAGGAAGCCGACCGCACCGAGCAGAATCAGCAAAGCTGGGCGCACACTCCCGGTCATCGCTTCCTGCAACGGGACTATGGCCACGTCGGTCATGTCGACGTCTCGCCCAAACTGTTGCTTGATCTGGCGAGCGATGACCGTCAACTCGGCCCGCGCCTGGACCGGATCGACACCGTCGCGTAACCGGCCGATCACTTGCCAGTTGTGCGCCGAGCGGCTCGGGAGCCGCTCCCAGAGTTCTTGCGGCATCCATATCTCAGCTTGTTCCGGAAAGCGGAATCCCGCCGGCAGCACTCCGATCACCGACACCGGCTTGTCCAGGATCGTGAGCTTGATTGCGGAAAGATCGCTCGCGCTGCCCAGTTCCTGCCTCCAATATCCGTAACTCACGAGGGCAACTGGTGCAGCTCCGAAATGATGATTCTCCGGCAGAAAGCCGCGCCCTAACACCGGTCGCACTCGCATCAGCGGAAAGAAATCCTGCGAGACGGCGGAAACGATGGTTCGTGTTGGCTCGGCGCCGCCCGAGACGGATTCTTCGCCTACTCCGAATTCCGCCAGGCCCTGCAGCGAATGACTCTGCGAACGGATGTCTTCAAAGTTCGGATCAGTGAAGTTCATTCGGTGGCCATGATCGTCGGCTTCCCAGAGTCGTACGATCTGGTTCGGCCGGTCGTAGGGTAGAGGCCGCAGCAGGACGCCGTAAACGACGCCGAAGATCGCAGTCGTCGCCCCGATCCCGAGCGCCAGGGTAAACACCGTGATGAAGGTGAATCCGGGACTCTTCCTCAACACCCGCAAGGCGTAGCGCAAATCCTGAATCATCGTTTGCATAACTTGAACCCTCGGCGGAGACAGTGCGAATGCTCAGGTGCTCGAAGCAGATGCAGTGCCAGAGCCAGCGATCCCTGACGCATTGATGACAAAGGATAGACGGCCATGAGGCATGATTGGCGCCGTCCATTCGCGGACCGAACTGATCGGAACCGGACAACGGCAAGGTAAGCTTGGTCGTTAACATCAGATCGGCTTTGGCCTGCTTCGAAAATCTCCCGGCACAGTCTGGCGGCGTTGAGCTAAACTATTGAATCCAAGGATAAATCGGCGAAAGCCCGCGGAGTTACGCGTGCCACTCCGGGCCGAGGCAACAAGCCGACCGGCCAGATTGACAAATAATTACTTGACCTGTTCCGATGTTGCGGCTAAATTGGACAGTTCCGGGTACATCCGGAAGCTTCTGGGCCGTTTTTGTATTTCCTGCGCCTGAGGAGCCAAGCCCAGAAAATTGAGCATCTTCGGGGGCCTGTGACGCATCTATTCTAAGTGAGTTTTGCGCGATTCTCCTTTAACAACCTGTTGGGAATCAGTGGCTTAGATCGAACTGTGGGGTTCGAGTCACCCTCCTTAAGGGAAGGATGAAAGCGCGAGACCACATCATAAAGTAAGGAGAAAGAAAGCACATGCGCTCTGATCGTGTGTTTGATGCTTTACAGACCCTGCGGAACCGGTATATGCTGTGTCAGCTTGCCTCTAAGGCCACGCGGAAGTTCCATCGGCCCAGCACCAGAATCCAGGAAACGATGAACGGCGTGTTGGATCGAATCGCTGGTGCGGATCGGCAAGAAGTGTTGTCGGAACCAGAGAATTTTGCTGAGGCACAACGGCGGGCTGCTTAACCCAGCCCCGCCTTCCTGCCTGGTACTATTTGCGTCTTCCCTGCGTCCCCTTCCTTTTGAAAATCTCCCGTAGACACTAACGAACAAGCCTTAGTGCACGGGTTCAGGTGAATCATGACCATTGCTGAACTGAAAGAAAAGAACATCACTGAGTTGACCAAGATCGCAAGGACCTTGGATCTGCCCGGTGCCAGCGGTATGCGCAAGCAGGACTTGATCTTCAAGATTCTGCAGGCGCAGAGTGAAAAAGAAGGCCATATTTTTGCCGAAGGCGTACTGGAAATTCTGCCTGACGGCTACGGTTTTCTGCGCTCTCCCGATTACAACTACCTGCCGGGCCCAGATGACATCTACGTCTCGCCCTCGCAAATCCGAAAATTTGATCTCAAGACCGGCGACACTATCAGCGGCCAGGTGCGGCCTCCGCATGAGGGCGAAAAATATTTCGCGCTGGTGAAGATTGAAGCCGTTAACTTTGAATCACCCGATGAAGCTCGCAACAAGATTCTGTTCGACAACCTTACCCCGCTTTATCCGCAGGAGCGCCTCAAACTCGAGACTACGCGCGAAAACGCCAGCGCACGCGTCATGGATTTGCTGACGCCTCTTGGTAAGGGTCAGCGCGGACTGATCGTTTCTCCGCCGCGCGCCGGCAAGACCATGCTCTTGCAAAACGTGGCCAACTCGATTACCGCGAATCATCCGGAAGTCGTGTTGATGGTGCTGCTGATTGACGAGCGCCCGGAAGAAGTTACTGATATGCAGCGCTCGGTTAAAGGCGAAGTGATTTCGTCGACTTTTGATGAGCCCGCTGCGCGCCACGTGCAGGTCGCTGAAATGGTGATCGAAAAGGCGAAGCGCCTTGTCGAGCACAAGCGCGACGTGGTGATCCTGCTCGATTCAATCACGCGTCTTGCGCGCGCCTACAACACCATCGTTCCACCCTCGGGCAAAGTGCTCTCCGGCGGCGTGGATTCGAACGCCCTGCAGCGGCCGAAGCGTTTCTTCGGCTCCGCCCGCAACATTGAAGAAGGCGGGTCGCTCACGATCATCGCGACAGCGCTGATCGATACTGGGTCCCGCATGGACGACGTGATCTTCGAAGAATTCAAAGGCACGGGCAATTCGGAAATCATCCTTGAGCGCAAGCTGGTCGACAAGCGTGTGTTCCCGGCCATCGATATTCAGCGGTCGGGCACGCGTAAGGAAGAGTTGCTTATCCCGAAAGAAGACTTGCAGCGCATCTGGGTCCTGCGCAAAGTACTCAACCCGTTGTCGCCCGTCGAAGCCATGGAGTTGCTGGTTGAGCGTCTGAACAAGACTAAGGCCAACGCTGAGTTTCTGGCGAACATGAGTTCGCTGTAAACCCGTAGCCCCGGACGCATTCGTCCGGGGCGCGCTTTACTTCACGAGGCGGACTCTTCAGCCTCGCTCAGGGCACGCGACGCGTACGCCCCTACGTAACGTCTCCGTATTGTTACTCTGCGCCTTTGTGGTTAATTCTTTTTTCCCGAGAAGTATAATTCCCCAGAGCAGTGCTCGCCGACTCTCAGCGAGGTGCCTGTGCGATCTCGATTCACTACCTGGATGTTCGTTCTGTCCCTGTGCCCATTTCTCGGCTTCGCGCCGAACGCAAGCGCACAACGGCAATCAACGTTACCTCCTCCGCCAGTCCGGGGCGATCCCAGCCAGCCTCCAATCACGAACGCCGATGACGCCCAGGAACGCCTCGCCACCGAGATGGCGAAGAAGGCAGCTAAGGACCGCGCCGCCGCACTCAAGATCGACACGGACAAGCTACTGAAGCTGTCGGTTGAATTGAAGCAGTCGGTGGACAAGTCCGACGAAAACGTCCTCTCGCTCGACGTGATCAAAAAAGCTGAGGAAATCGAGAAACTGGCGCGGAGTGTGAAAGAGAAAATGAAGGGCCCGAACTAGAGGCGCGGAGTCTCATCGCGAATGGCGGAGCTAAAGAATGTTGCGTTTTAACCTTGTGACTTTCTTCTCCCGATCGCATAGAACGAGCACTTCAACTCGTCCTGCAACTTGAGCGTACCGCCGGCGATCTGGGCCACCGTGATCCCGTAGTCGGTCTGCAAGACGGTGAACTCTCCATACGCGCGAAAGCTGTCGACGCCAAAAGCCACCTGCGCCGAAAAAGACTGGCTGTTGCTGACGCCGTGCAGGGTCAATCTCCCGTTAATGCCGCACTGAAAGAGAGATTCCTTCTGCCTTTTTGCGTCGATGACAGAACTTTCAAACGTGAATTCAGGGAACCTTTCGATCTCGAGGACCTCTTCATACATCACACGCTGCAATTGCCGGCGGTCATCTCGACTCAGCTCATCTAAGACTTCCAGGGAGCCCGTCTTCGCTCGAATCGAAACGTGCGCATCCTCGACGGAGTCGGGGACAAATCGGGCCTCTCCCTGCCAATCGCGCACTGCGATTTTCGGGCTATGCGCCACAACTGCAATCAACCCGCTGGCGAAGGCCTGAAGCGTGAACTGGCTGGCCTTAGTGTCGATAACGTACTGTACCGCACCCACCCCGACTCCAGATTGGGCCATAGGCAGAGTGCTCCTTTGCACCGTGTGGATCATAGCGGTAAAGAGTTCGCATCAAAGGTGAGGTGGTTCTTGTTACGAAATCCGAACTAAAATCAACGGTGATTCTGCCGCGGTTAACTGCGCCAATTTCCGGTCGTTGATGGTCTACGCCGATCTTCGATTCAATCAGCGAAGATGTCCCCCCAGCGATGGCGCCTCCACTGGAGGGGTTGCCTGCGTCGGATATCCGTTGCGGTACTTCTGCACCGAAACTCCTGCGCGGTCGGTGGGTTTGCATTCCTAGCCGCGGATTGCGGTCGGAGGAAACGATATGAAACGCGCGATTGCTGGAGTTCTCTTGCTGGTAGCGATGAGTGTGGCCCCGGCTTTGGCCTGGGACGGTGACCGCGGCCTACGCCGCGACATTCGGCACGACGACGTGAGAATTGCACACGACCGCCGCGAGTTGCGCCGTGATGTGTACTACGGTAATTACGCTGCCGCGCGCCACGAGCGGCGGGAACTGCGCCGCGAGTATCGCGACGTGAATCGCGATCGCCGAGAGTTGGGCTGGCGCTAAGTCGCGCGTGGCGGCGCTCGGGGTGATGGCGATAGAGACTGTCGCAAGCAGCGGCTCTACGGGGCCGAAAAAGAAAGACGCCATCCGCATGGGGCGGATGGCGTTGATTCTTTAAGCTGCGTATTCTACTCTGCGCCCTGCTTGATCCTCATGCTGTAGAACGAGCGGTAGACGAATGTGAACGACACGACGAAGAACGCGGCCGCGAGCACTCTCGTCAAGGTCGTGCCCTGATCGCTCGCCAGCTTGACCGCCAGTTCGACCGCCAGCAGGCCGAACAGCGTTGTAAACTTGATTACGGGATTCAGCGCCACCGACGACGTGTCTTTAAACGGATCGCCGACCGTGTCGCCAATCACTGTCGCATCGTGCAGCGGCGTGCCCTTCTGCTTCATCTCGACTTCCACGATCTTCTTGGCGTTGTCCCACGCGGCGCCGGCGTTGGCCATGAAAATTGCCTGGTAGAGACCGAAGATCGCGATAGAAATCAGATAGCCCACAAAGTAGAAGGGATCGACGAAGGCGAAGGCCAGGGTGCCGAAGAACACTGCAATGAAGATGTTCAACATGCCTTTCTGCGCGTACTTCGTGCAAATCTCCACGACCTTCTTGCTATCGGCGATCGAGGCCTTCTCGACGCCCTCGAGTTTAATGTTGGCTTTAATGAACTCGACGGCCCGGTATGCGCCTGTGGTTACGGCCTGCGTGGAAGCGCCGGTGAACCAGTAGATCATTGCCCCGCCGGTGATCAGACCAAGGAAAAACGGTGCGTACAGCAGCGAGAGTTTTTGTACGCTCTCGACGTTAGTGAGCCCGTCGGTCAGCGCCATGATGATGGAGAAAATCATCGTGGTCGCGCCTACGACGGCTGTGCCAATCAGCACTGGTTTCGCTGTCGCCTTGAAGGTGTTTCCTGCGCCGTCGTTGGCTTCGAGCAGATATTTGGCGCGCTCGAAATCTACGTTCATGTTGAAGTCTTTCTTGATCTCGGCCTGAACATTGGGCACGGATTCGATTAGCGAAAGTTCGTACACTGACTGTGCGTTGTCGGTGACTGGGCCGTAAGAATCCACGGCAATGGTGACCGGCCCCATGCCCAGGAATCCGAACGCCACTAGACCAAACGCGAACACCGCCGGAGCCAGCATTCCCGCGGCTAGCGCCAGGCCCATCGTGCTCATGTAATAGGCGATGGCCATTAGGAACATCATGGCCAGGCCGAGGTAGTAGCCAGAGAAATTTCCGGCCACGAATCCCGATAGAATGCCCAGCGAGGCTCCGCCTTCCTGTGCCGAGATCACAACTTCTTTCACGTGGCGCGATTCCGTCGAGGTGAAGGCCTTGACCAGTTCCGGAATCACCGCGCCCGCCAGCGTGCCGCAGGAAATAATTGTGGCCAGCTTCCACCACTGCGAGCCATCGGTGCCGAGAGTTGGAATGATGAAGTAGGAAATCACGTAGGTGATGGCGATGGAGATGATCGAAGTGAGCCAAACGAGCGAAGTGAGCGGTGCTTCGAAATTCATCTCGGCGGCCGAGCCGTACTTTGCCTTGGCGATGGCGCCGTTGATGAAGTAGGACAATGCGCTCGATACCAGCATCATCACGCGCATCACAAAGATCCAGACCAGCAACTGTACTTGCACGTTGGGATCTTTCACGCCCAGAAGAATGAAGGTGATCAGCGCCACGCCAGTGACGCCGTACGTTTCGAATCCGTCGGCCGAGGGGCCAACCGAATCGCCGGCGTTGTCGCCGGTGCAATCGGCAATCACGCCAGGATTGCGCGCGTCATCTTCCTTGATTTTGAAGACGATCTTCATCAGGTCGGAGCCGATGTCGGCGATCTTGGTGAAGATGCCGCCCGCGATACGCAGCGCGGCCGCGCCGAGCGACTCGCCGATGGCGAAGCCGATGAAGCACGGTCCCGCATAGTCGCCCGGAACGAACAGCAGAATGAAGAGCATGATCAGCAGTTCCACGCTGATCAGCATCATCCCGATGCTCATGCCGGCTTCCAGCGGAATCTGGTAGACCGGATACGGCTTGCCGGGCAAGGAGGCGAAGGCCGTTCGCGAGTTGGCGAAGGTGTTCACGCGAATTCCGAACCAGGCTACGCCGTAACTTCCGGCGATTCCCACCAAGCTGAATCCAAGAATAATCGGAAGGGTTAGAGCCACTGATTTTCCCGGCACCGGCGAGAGCCAGCCGAAATACGCCGCAATAATGACCGCGATAAAAGCCCACAGAAACAGGATGAACTTGCCCTGCGTGACCAGGTAGGTTTTGCAGGTTTCGTAAATCAGTTCGGAGATTTCGCGCATGGAGCGATGCACGGGCAGGTTCTTGAGGCGCATGTAGATGGCCATGCCAAAGCCGAGTCCGAACAAGCAAAACAGGATTCCGATCAGCAGCAGTTTGTGGCCGTCAATGGCGCCGTTGAGAAAGCTGACTTGCGAAAGGTCGGGCAGCTTTAGAGCTGCTTCGCCCCCGCCTTCGCCAGCGGGTTCAGCCAGCGCGGTGGCGGCGCTGAGCATGAGCATTGCGGCTACTCCGGTAATTCGTGAGACCACGCCGCGCGAGGCGGTGGTGGCGAGCCATTTACGCATAAAAGTCCTCCGAAGATTTCGTTATAAGGAATGTAAAAACGTGTTTAGGCACAGCCTTCCGGAAGCAGCATCCAGACCCGCGAGACACGGTTCATCATCGATTCACGACCGTGAGCACGCCCAGTCAAGCTTGGACATCTGTTTCGGAATTCCGAACACGCTTCCACCGCAAGACCTCAGGTGTTGGAGTTTGGCCGCGTCGGAGTTCGCACTGGATTTGTAATTGAACTACGCCGCAAAAACTCGACCAGACAGAATAAGACCCTGGCGACGGCGTACCAGCGCAAAACGGGCATTTATAGCACGTTGCATCAGTGGGGTCAAACCTATTCAAGAGCTCGGGAAACCCCGCATGGGATGGGCAGGAAATCTGGGCCGAGACCCGCCTTCCCTCCGGTTATGGCCGCCGCGGTGTCATCCCAGATACTTCTGCAGAGGCTCCCAGTAATGAGACCACCATCCGGGGGCCAGGCTCGCCGAAGCTCCAGGGGGAAACCCGGTGTGATCGAAAACGAGCTTGGTTTCGGCTCCCTGCTGGTTGAGTTGGAATCTCGCTATCGAGTACAGGCCCGGAGGCCAATCTTTTTCGCGCCAGGCCTGGACGATGCGCTCGTAGGGAACCAGTTCGACGTGACGGCCAAGAATGACGCCTCCGAAGATAGAGAACGATCCGCCCACATCTGGACTGATTTGTGTCGAAGCGCCTTTCAGGATGAAGTCAGTCACCTGGCTGAATTGCTTTTCCTGGGTGAGCGCCTCGTAGACCCGCTTCGGCGCGGCCTTGAAAACGACTTCCTGATGGATGCTTTCGCACGCATTTGAGATTCCGTTCCGGTCTGTCTGCGGCTGCAGGCTGAACGGACTTTTCGGGATTCCGAGCAGCGGTAAGGCTGCTGCCAGACGAAACGGAAAATCTCTTCGCGTGGAGTGGGGGAGATTCATTTTGCTTTCTGCTCGCTGCTGAGTTTCAGTTGGCTGATTTCAACGACGCGTTATACATGGCAACCATCAAATCTTGCGAATGGCCGTCATAGTCGGCGTCGAGAGACCACATGAAGGTCCCGCCGAGTCCGCGCTGCCAATCGGAATACCACACGCGATAATAAGTCGAGAATGCGTCGTCGTAGGTGATATAGCCGTCGTCGCCATTGGCCTTCAGCATGTAAGGAACGAACGCGATGGGATCGTAGAACGTCTCCCAGCCGCGGGCGTTGATCAGGGGCTTGAAGTCAGGGCCGTAGTTTCCACTGCTCACCGTGTTATCGCATTCTTCGTCAGCCGTGAACGCCGAGTTTGGACAGAGTCCGAATAGCTGGTTGATGTTGTGGTAGTGGTAGCCGTAGAAGGGCGTGCCCATGTTCAGCTTGCCACGGGACATTCCTTTCAAGAAAATTGTGGCTGCGCCATCCACGCTGCCTCCGGGCTGGCACTCGTACGGCGCCGGATCGTGGTGGTCCCAGAAGATGGCCGAGTTGAGTTGCCCATGGGCCGTCCACGGCCCCGCGCAGTCGTACATCATAATGTTGACGTAGCTGATGGGCCCCTCCAGGTCTTTCAGGTCGTATCCATATCCGCCCCACGGCGCCGCGTCGATCGACAACACGTAGTCGGGGTTTGACTGGCGCAGCTTCTTCACCAGTTCGACCAGGAAGTTGCGATCGCCAGTGGTCGCAGGATATTCCCAGTCGAGATCGACGCCGTCGTAATGGTGCTCTTTTTCGAAGGCCGAGATGTTGTCGACTAAAGTCTGCACTGCGCCGCTGGCCTCGAGTCCGGGGAAGTCGCCGCCGATCAGCAGCAGAACCTTTACACCTTTGGCGTGAGCGAGGTTGTTGAGCTCCGGCTCAAGGAATTCGTTCTGAGGGCCCGAGGGCACTGACAGCGTGCCGGTCGCATCGAACCCGACTCCGGCATGGTTGATGTGAGTCAGCATACGGTAGGGAATCTGTGGGGCGCCATAGGCTGGCGTCTGATACTTGCTCCAGTATCCGTAGTCGGCGACCACGCGCTTGCTGAGATTATTGGGAAGAGTCTGGGCGCGCGAGCATGGGAGGGACGCCGCGGCGATCAAGCCAGCCAATACGAGCGATGCCAGACGGGAGACCGGCAAGGAGCGAGACATTAGGTTACGGGAGATCATGGGATACAGCCTCCGGGAGAGAGGTTCTATGCCGGAACAGCTCGACCAGAGCGGCCTCCGGCTGGAAGTTGGAGAATTTTAGCACGACATGCCGGGGGGCGTTTGGTATTGTCATGGATTACGTCAGAGTTCGTGATTTTTGTGTGACCGAAGGCTAGATTTGGGAGTTCACGATGACCGATTCCGCGGCACGGCAGACCTCGACTATCAACACTACGATTGCGCCCTGGCTTAACGTTCGCGAAAGTGCGCGTGCGGTTGATTTTTACAAAGCTGCTTTCGGAGCGACCGAACTTTTTCGCTTGGAGGGCGATGGCGTCGTGGCGCGGCTCTCCGTGGAAGGCGCGGAATTCTGGCTAAGCGAGGAGTCGCCGGAAAATTTCAACTTCAGTCCGCAAACTCTGCGCGGCAGTTCGATGCGCATTATTTTGACTGTGGCCGATCCCGATGCTTTCTTCGCCCGAGCTGTGGCGGCCGGGGCGTCGCAGGTCTTCGCCGTGGTCGAGGAACACGGCTGGCGCGTAGGACGCGTCGTGGATCCTTTCGGGCATCACTGGGAGATCGCCCGCCAAGTCGCGTAGCTGACGGCAGCGATAGGCTACTTGCCATGTCTGCAGTGAGTCAGCCTGGCTCTGCTTCACAACGCTAGAGAGGGCGCTCCAGCAACGGCCGGAAGATGGCGAGGTTTTTCTTCCAGCGCTCGATCGTCCACAACCGCAACTGCTTGCGGCGTTCTTGATGCTGCTGTGGAGAGGCGCGAAGTTTCTCCAGGCAGGGGGCTTCGGTTATCAAAGTGTCGTAGGTGATGACTGCATCGCCGGGCAAGCGGTACAGGCTACGGAGCCGCTCCGGCATGACCATTATGCAGTTCATTTCTGCGCCGATGATGAGCGCGCCGGTGAAGCGGAAGATGAAGTACTCCGATTCGGGGACGATCGGAAACCAAAGAAAAATCGGCTGAGTTTGTTGGGCAAGGGATGCCATCAGTTGCGGGCCGTCGAGCCCCCTGTGCTGGATATAGCGTTCGTGGCCTGCGAAGTGGTGGCAGGGATGCCGATCGTAGTGCACTAGTTTGCCGCCGGCATTCATGTACGCGACGGCGCTGGCTTTATCCTTGCGGTCGAAGGAACCGATGCTGACGAGTGTGGGGAGTCCGGTGCCGTCGCGCGTAGAGAGATCGTGCTGGCGCTCTGATTCGGATTCCGCAGGGTCGGAGTAGAGAGGGAAAATCCAGTTCTCTTCGCCCGCCGCGGGAGTCAGATAGAGCGATGTGCCGTGCGGATTGAGAACGATGTCGTCGAGATCGTGGTGCACCACGATCAGGCGGTTGTGGGTCTTCCAATGCTGCAATTGACGTCCGTAGTCGAGCCAGACGCAGGAAGTATTGAGAAGGATCACGTCATAGTCCGCGCTGTGATCGTTGATGTACGACCAGTCGTGGATGTGATCGGCGGCAATCGGGATGCGCGTGCGGAGATACTCGGACACGTGAAATTGGTCGGTGCGATTGAAGAGTAAGTGAGGTTCGTAACCGAGTTCGAGGGCCAGAGCGGCAAAGCCGCCCATGACTTCGGTGTGACCGGGAAGTCGCTCGACGATGGCGAGTTTGCGGGGCATTCACTTCTGCTAACTAGCGTTGTACTCCAGGACGATATTAAATTACGCGGCTCTGCGTTGGCGTCTTCGTCGTAGAGCGACGCCTCGGCTTGACAATTCAAAATCAAGGTGTATCGTTGGGGCTCAACCCGGGCTCCGTTCCGCCAAGGTGGTTCACTTCCTCCGGCGGATTGACGTTAAAGGAGAGTCTATGACGCACCTTCGCAAGGCTCTTTGGCTGATACTCCTATTCGCGCCCCTCAACTGTTTCGCGACTTCTACGCATGACTCGGACCTGAGCGTGAATCTCAACATCTTCCCGAACGACGGCACAGGCGACAATTTGGGAGGAACAATTCTTGGCCCGGGAGTGAGTCTTACGGTGGGCGGAGGGACGCCTTACTATTGGTTTAACAATGTGGACGGCTTCGCGCCCGGCTCCGGCGGAGGCGGGAGCACCACTATTTATTTCGACAGTGTGTTCGGCACGATCGGTTCGAAAAGCTACAGTGAGCTCTTCATTGGCGCGGCTACTCTCAACGCGGGTGGTTTCACTTTCCCCACCGACGGGGAGGATTTCGCGATCTCCGTACCAGCCTCTATCGGCTTGATCGTGCTTACAGGCTGTACTAACAGTGGCTGCCAGACCTTCAACGTCATCACCAAGCCGGGAGTACTGACGCTCTCGTTTGACTACTACGCGGGCACCGGACTTTACTACGGCGCCGGAGGATCTTTCGTCTCAACCACCACTCCGGTTCCCGAGCCCGGAACGATTAGCCTAATGATCCTGGGTTTGGCTTCGATCGCACGGCTCAGGCATAGGAACCGGGCCCCTGTTTGAGGACACGGGATCTCTAGACAGAGTCCACGTCGGTACGATGGAGAGTGCCTGCTCTATCTCAACTCCTGATGTCTACGGTTTCACTCCCAGCTGCCAGAACAAGAACGAATAGATGTCGGTGAATTCTTCGATCTGCTTTGTCACCGGCTTTCCCGCGCCATGGCCGGCCTTGCTCTCAATTCGCAATAAGATCGGGCGCGTCTGGCTCGATCCGTTTTTCGCTTCGGCTTGCATCTCGGCGGCCATTTTCTTCGCGTGCATGGGATCGACTCGGGTGTCGGTGTCGGCTGTCATGAATAAGACGGCGGGATACTCCGTGCCGGCTTTCACATGGTGATAGGGCGAGTAGGCGTAGAGCCACTTGAACTGGTCGGGATTTTCCGAGCTGCCGTATTCCGGAATCCACAATTTTGCGATCTGGAAATTCTGGTAGTGGAGCATGTCGAGCAACGGGACCTGGCAGACTACGGCGCGGAACAGGTCAGGGCGCTGGGTGATCATGGCGCCCATGAGCAGGCCTCCGTTGGAGCCGCCCTGGATGGCGAGGTGATTTTTGTCGGTATATTTTTCGGCGATGAGGTGCTCGGCGGCGGCGATCATGTCGTCGAAGACGTTCTGCTTTTTTTCGAGCATGCCGGCGCGATGCCAGTCTTCGCCGAACTCGGCTCCGCCCCGCAGGTTGGCGACGACGTAGATGCCGCCATGCTCGAGCCAGAGGTAGGCATTGGGCTTGAAGGTCGGAGTCAGGCTTATGTTGAAGCCGCCGTAGGCGGTGAGAAGGGTGGGATTCTTGCCGGTCTTTTCTATTTCAGAGCGCAGACCTTTTTTGTGCACGACGAACATGGGGACGCGCGTGCCGTCTTTGGAGTTGAACCACTCCTGTTGGACTTCGTAGGCGGAGGGATCGATCGAGGGAGCGTCTACTTTGGTCCAGAGGGAAATCAGGCCGATCATGTCGCCTGATGGTCCTTTGGGTTTAGTCTCGACAGGCACAGGTGTTAGCTCAACTCGGAAAATGCTGGGTGGTACGGTGAAGGACTGGAATCCGAAGAAAGCTTCGTTGCGATCCCATCGGCCGGTGGTTCCGAAGACGCTGCCGATGCCGGGGAGGGTGATGTCAGTGAGTTGTTTGCCGTCGAGGTCGAAGAGTTTGAGCTGCGATGTGGCGTTTTGCTCGTACTGGGCGCAGAGTCTTCCGCCGAAGACGGCAACGCCTTGCAGGACGGCGTCAAACTGCGGGATGATTTCTTTCCAGGCAGAGCGATCGTAGTTGCCGACGTCGGCGACGAAGACATGGTAACGCGGAGCATCTTCGTTGGTGGTGATGTAGAGTTTGTCGTTGTAGACTTCGCCAGCGTAGAGGAAATCTTTGCCGGTGGTGACGCGTGTGGGTGGTGTGCCTTTTTTCAGGTCCATCAGGAAAAGCTCGGACTTGGTCCAACCTTGCGAAACGTGGATGAGAAGCCAGCGGCCATCGTTGGAGATACTCACGCTAGGCCAGTCCTCCGGGTCGCGGCCCTCGCCGAAGATGGATTGATCGTCCTGACCGGGATCGTCGCCGAGCGAGTGATAGAAGACGTGACGGTTGTACATTTCCTGACCAGCAGGGACGTCGCCTTTTTTTGGATAGCGGGTGTAATAGAAGCCGGAGTTGTCGAGCTTCCAGGCGACGGAAGCGGCGCGCGTGCGGTCAATGGTGTCGGGAAGCAGCGTGCCGGTTTTGGTTTCGATAATGTGGAGGGTGCTCATCTCAGAGCCGCCGGGCGAAGTGCCGTAGGCGACATACTTTCCGTTTTCACTGGGCTGATACCAGTCGAGCGCGATGGTGCCGTCGGCGGCGAGTTGGTTGGCGTCTACCAGCACGCGGTCGGGGCCGTCGAGAGCGTCTCTAACGTAAAGAATGGGCTGGTTCTGCATGCCTTCGCGCCTGGCATAGAAATAGTGGTGGCCGGCGAGGATGGGCGGCGTTACGCTGCCGATAGAGAGCAACTCGGTGAGACGTTTCTGGATCGCGTCGCGTCCGGCGAGGTGGTCGAGCATTCCCCGGGTATAGGCCATTTCCTGCGTGACCCACTGCTGGGTCTCAGGACTGTTGCCGTCTTCGAGCCAGCGGTAGTTGTCGACGACTCTGGTGCCGTGAAACATGTCGGCGACTGGCTTAACCTCGGCCACGGGAGGAACTGACGGCGCGGTGGAAGACTGGGAGTCGTCAGCCGCGTAAACCGCTGCAATCAGGAGCAACGATAAGGAAGAAAAAATCACGAACACACGCAAACCTCCTGCCATGGGCACCTCTCGGGTAAGGGCGGTCGACCGTTGAGACCGCCAAGCTCGCGGTCTAGCGTATCAGAATGACGGGACGAGGATTGTCGACGGTTTGCAAGCGCGTGTGCGGCCGACAGTGTTTTCAGACCTGAGGCCGGAATGCTATGATAAGTTGTCGCCTGAAGATCGCGGCCCACGAGCGGTCTTCCACACTCCTCAGTAGCTCAATGGTAGAGCATTCGGCTGTTAACCGAAGGGTTGTAGGTTCGAATCCTACCTGAGGAGCCATTCTTTCGGTGGCTTACGATTGCCGGAATCGATCTCGAATCATTGTTGAAAGCCGGCGAAACTATTTTCGATTCCTGCTCGGCATCCTAGTTGGTGACGGTGTCTTCATAATGTCTCCAAGACCCCGTCCCTCCCCTTCGATTCGCTCCTTACAGCCGGAAACAAAAATGACGCGGGTCCAAGGTGTAGGACCCGCGCCGATAGAAGGGCTAATCGACTTCACACCTCGAACAGACTGAGGCAAGAGGTCGCAGTCAATTGGTTACTTCTGCGGGCGCTCTTCGGTCTTTGGGCGCTTCTTTTGCAGGACGCGGGGCAGGCTGCGCATGAGCGGTAGTCGCCGGATGAGGAGCAGGCTGCGCGTGGGGTGCGGCTTCAGCGCGGGGCGCAGTCTGATGGCGAGGCGCCGGCTGCGCATGAGCTGTCGTCGGCTTGGATTCACTGGCTGGACGAGCCGCCTTCGGCTTCGCTGCATTGTTCTCAGCCGCCTTGTTCTCATTCGTGCGGGTTGCAGCGGCCTTGTTCTCGGACGCCCTGTTCTCGCTCGTGCGAGTCGCGGCGGCTTTGTTCTCGGCAGCTTTGCTCTCGTTTGTGCGAGTCGCGGCGGCTTTGTTCTCGGCAGCTTTGCTCTCGTTTGTGCGAGTCGTGGCGGCCTTGTTCTCGGCCGCCCTGTTCTCGTTTGTGCGAGTGGCGGCGGCTTTATTCTCCGCAGCTTTGTTCTCGTTCGTGCGAGTCGCGGTGGCTTTATTCTCGGTGGCTTTGTTCTCGTTTGTGCGAGTTCGAGCGAGTCGCCGTTGTATTTACTCGCGGCAGGCTTGCTTGCCGTCGCCTTGTATGGCGCACCCGCCTGCCTGGCCGCTACAACCCCATGACCGCTAAACTCCCCGGGTTTCGCAGTCGCAGCAATCGCTGGTCTGCCATGATTCACGGACGCCAATAGTGCGTGGTTCTTGCCTGGCGGCCTGTTGATGCTCTGACTGAGCCGCTGTTGCCGCGATGTGTCGCTCGTGTGAGGCGGTCTCTTCCGCCGCGGTTGGGCGAGAGGTAACTCCGCCGTTTCCGCCGTTATAGCTGACGTGGTTGTACGTGGTGTTGTTGATGACGGTCTTGTTGTAGACATTGTGAAAACTCGAGCCGCTAATGTTGTTCACTGAGCGGTTGTAGTAGAAGCCTCCATTATTCCAATATCCGCCTTGATAACCGAGACCGCCGTAGCCGAAGCCGTAGTTGACGCCGCCGTAAAAGCCGACATTCGTACCCCAGTAGCCTTCATTCCAGGAAAAGGCGTTGCCACCCCAACCCCAATAACCGGGCGTCCAGAGAAAACCAACTTCGGGAGCCATCACCCACGTACCCGGCACCCAGAAGTAGCCTTCGTCGCCGTAAGACCAGTAGCCGGGCGTCCACAATATAACCGTCAGCGGGGGCCATCGGCTGGGCGTAGACCGGTAGCGCGGGCGGAGCGATCGTGATGGCTACGCCGAACTGCGCGAACGAGGCAGCTGGTATGGCCAGTATCAGAAGTGTAAGCAACAGCAAACGGATAGTACGCATTTTGAATCACCTTGCCAGATCATCCTTCGATTGCCCGATGGACTTTATTGCTGCGGGCTGCGTGGAGTAAGAGGCGACGCCTCAAGCGTCATAGCAAGAATTGCACGGAGCCACTGTCAGGTCTGAGCACTACGGCTCACTTTTTGGGAAGCTACGATTGAATCTGCCGAGCCGATTTCCGAGATCGGATTGCTCGGTGCCGTCGAAAAAATAAGGCGCGAGTCCATTGGATGGACCGCGCCGATCGATTCCTGGCGATCATTTTTGTCAGATCGTTATTGCTCGATCTTTCTTTCTCGTTCGTTGTTCCCCGATCTTCAGGCTGCGCTCTTTGATCGGTTGCACGCGCAAACAACGACCTCTGCAAGTCCTACTTCTGGTTGTTCTCTTTGACCTTCTCGTCTGCTTTCTCGGCTATGGCCTGGATTTTTGCTCCGTGAACTTCCGCAACGAATGGCTGAGCTACGGCCGGAACCGGCACTTGGCCCGAGAGCAGCGCCCGAGTTGTGACGTCGCGTCCGTAGATGGCATCCCGAGAATCATTGTCCTGCCGGAGCGAAGCACCGGTCAGCGTGAGCCCGGCGAACAGGCCCTTGGCGCGGGAGTAGGTCAGGATCTCCGTCTCCAGCTTCCAATCGGTGCCGGCTTCGGCATGCCGTCCAACCGGACCTGCAGCGGCAGAAGCATCCCCTCCAACTTGAAAATTACTATCGAGCAGTCTCTGCATGGCTTTGTCATTCTGAAAGACCATGACAACATCGACCGCTTCCACGCCGATCTGCAATCCCCAGCTTCCGCCCGAAATCGTGATGAACGCCGGCGCGCTCCAGCCATCCGCGGTGCGGCAAGTGGCTACGCCTTTGCCACCCTGGGCTCCAAAAACAAATCCACCTTTAACCATGTGCGGAATCACGGCCACGCACTTTGCATGCTCCAATACTTCTTCCGGGATTCCCTTGTCCGGCATCCCCATAATTTCGTGCAACACCGTCGTGGCGTTGTCCAAGCGGTCGGTGGCATCTTCCTTCGCCGACGCCGCCCAGCTCAACGTACCGAGACTCAACATCGCAAGTACGAACATTATTTTCTTCATTGAACAGCCTCTTTTCTGTATTCCTCTGCGCCGTTCTCTCCAGGATGTACCTGTCTGGCACACGAATCGGATTAAAAAAATCAGACGCAACAAGGTCAACCGAACGTTAGCAGTCAGGACGAGAGCGGTCTGAGCAATAACGCTCACCGCGCGGCCAAATGGAACTACCGGATAAATTGACGCCGAAGAACTCGACTTTACTCCTTCGATGAATGCCGAGGCTCATCCGACGGGTGGTCAATTCTGCTCAGACCTCGGGCGGTCGGGAGACTAAAAAAGTGGAAGCCTCAGAATGATTTTCGAAGAGCCAGCAAACTGGCCTTCGCCAGAAAAACGCCAACCGTCAAGGCCAGACATGTCATCCAAAATTGGCGAACCGGAGATCATCAATGAAGATACTCAGATATCGACAGGTTCCTACGATTTTGCTGCTGGCTGCGCTCGCGGGCTGCTCTCAGCCACAAAATACGCAAGAATTGAAGGAGAAAACCGCGCAAGCAACGGCGGAGATTAAACACGATGGAGAAGCCGTGGCGGCTGGCATACGGGAGGGCTGGAGCCGCGACAAGCCACTCGATTTGAACACCGCCACAAAAGAGCAGTTGCTGAGCCTGCCGGGCGTAACCGGGTCAGAGGCGAACCGCGTGATTGCAGGGCGCCCTTATGCTGCGCCAGCTGACGTGGTATCGCGGCGCATCATGCCGAAGACTGAGTATGACAAAATCGCAGACCGAGTCACTGCGAAGAACTGATGTGAAATGACTGCAACGCTGCATGCTGATCCGACCGGAACCACCGGATCTATTTCTCCTCGGGCTTCGGCAGTGTCTTGCTGGATCGCCTCGAACCCCCGGCCCAGTCGATGCCTGCCGAAGGTTTCTCTTGAGTCGTATCGTAGCCTGTATCCGGACGATTCTCCGGCCTCACTCCTAGCCTACGCGCCGTCTGGGCGTCGAGCTGGCCGGTGACGATCAGATTCTCAGCCTTCTGAAATTCGCGGATGCTCGCACGAGTTCGCAGACCGAATACGCCATCGATCTTGCCGTGGTAGTGACCGCGGTCCTGCAGGTTCTGTTGCATTCCTTGGACATCGTCCCTATCTGTTTCTTCCGGCACTTCGCTGCTGAAATTGATTCCCGAATCAATCGGCGATGGGAGGGATCTTCGTTTATCTCTTCAACAGAAATGTCGGCGGCACGTTGATCGAAATCGGCTACCGGATAGCCTCGGACGGTCATCACAGAGCACACCAGGTCGTCAGCTTCCACGATGGCCCCTTCGGAGAGTCGACAAAGCGGGACTGCACGGCCTGCCACTGTTTTGAATAGCGCTCGTGTTCCATCGCATCAAGATCGCGAATGTTGAGCTTGTCAATTCGTTTCTCGCGATCTGCTAGTTTCGCTTCCGCTTTTGAGCCATGCGCCAGCACGGCGCGATCATACTCGGTCCCAAATTTCTGCTTCAAGCCCGCCGTCGTGCTCCTTCGTTTTCGGACGTAAAGCCAGGCGCCCACTACGGCGATCACAATCACAACGGCGACGAGAGCACTGAGCCGCGGATCCATCAGATTCAAATTCATTGAAACCTCCACAGAACCAAGTTTGATCACGAGATTCGCCTTCTCGGCAGAATCTGGTGAGGAGCCAGTATCAGACTTTCGATCGCAGAAGACTGATCACAATTGCTCGTCTTAGTGATTGAGGATTGCGATGCGGACGGAGGATCACTCCAACTGAAGAATGAGGTCATCGAGATTCACTGCGGTCACCAGCCACCTTAACTAATGGCGGTTGCAAGCAGCGGGAACGGTTGCAATGTCCATGATGGCCCCCGTGCGTTAGGTCAGTGACTCAAAGAAAAACTGGAAGTCCCCAGGCTCGGCCATCAATCTTGTCTCTGCCGGCGTTCGGAGGTTCCATTGGCGTCAAGCCACTCTAAGAGAGTGCCCACGCTAGCGCGCGCCAGTGCGATCGAGCAATCCGCGGCCCCGTAATACACATTGATGGTGTCGCCGTCGGCGTCCATTGTGTATCCGCAGGGGAACACTACATCGTCAACGTCGCCGTGGCGCTCGTATTCCGCTTCCGGACCAAAAATCCAGGAATCTCCCCGCAATAGACACTTCTCCGGATTCTCCAGGTCGAACAATGCCAAGCCCAAACGATAAAGACAGCCTGAAGGCGTGTGCCGAACTCCGTGGTAGAACACGAGCCATCCCCGGGAAGTCTCGATTGGCGGCGGCGACAATCCAATCTTATTGGCGTCCCACCATGCGCCGCGGCGTGCTTCCAGCATGAGCCTGTGCCTGCCCCAATGGCGCAAGTCGGGGGAGTAGGAAATCCACATGTGCGAACCGAGTGTGGTCATCGGCCGATGAATCAGCGCCCAGTAACCGTTAATTCTCCGTGGCAGGAGCGCGGAGTCTTTATCATCGGGAGACATGATTACGCCGTAACGCTCGAAGGTACGGAAGTCTTTGGTGACCGCCAGAGACACGCCGGGTCCACCGCGCGAATAGGACGTGTACGTGACCACGTACTGCTGCAGCTCGGGCACGAAAGTGATGCGAGGATCTTCGATTCCCCATATCTCTTCCGGATGCTGCGGGCTTGGCATGAGTGTTGGTTCTGGGTCGATTTGCCATCCGTCCACACCGTTTCGAGAACGCGCGGCGCACAAATGCGACAAGCCACGGCGCTCCTCGACGCGGCATAGCAGCAGTGTGGTTCCGTCCGGGAGCAGGGTTGCACCGGCATTGAACACACTGTTAATGGGGTATGGCCAGTCCTTGCTCGTGAGGATCGGATTGGCAGGATGCCGAAGAAGAAGTGGCTCGAAACGATTACTCAGAAGGCTCATAGGCTTTTGTACAGGTGTGGTCACGACGGGATATCCACTTTTTCAGATTCTTGCAGCGAGCGCATTTCCAGGAGTGCCATCAAGAACGACAGCGTCGATTCCGCACCCTGGTTCTCGTTGGCGCGGTCGGGATGAAGGCCGTCGCGGCAGCCGCCCGTAACGGAATCGTAAAGAGGAAGCTGCAGATCGTTGTCGCCGAGGAACCAGTTAAATGCCGACCAAGCTTCGCTTCGCCAACGACTTTCTCCAGTGACACGGTAGGCGCGCAGACACGCAGATACCGCGCCAGCGGCTTCCAGCGGCTGCTGATCGAACCGGGCTTTCTCCCCACCGTGGCGATAAAACCCTTGCGACCCGATCGGCACAAAGTGGCCGTTGGTTTCGCACCGCTGCGTTTGAGTCAGCCAGTCCAGTGCTTCGAGGCCGATCGATACCATACGATCGTCCGAGCAAGCAGACCCCACCTGTAGCAGCGCCTGGGGTAGTCTGGCGTTTCCGTAGGCGAGAACGTTTTCGAACCACTTCCAGTCTGGCTTTCGGACCGACTCATACATTTCGAGCAATCGCCGGGCGAGCGAGGATCGTATTTTCTGCGCATCCCGGTCGCCGGGGTAGGAATCGAGATATTCCTGAATTCCGAGCAGTGTGTAAGCCCACGCGCGGGGGCTCGTGAATCCCATAGCTGCTGGGCAGGAAAACTCGAACAGCCGGCCAGCCGCAGACCGCAAGCCTTCGTCTCTGGACCGCCCCAAAACTGTTCCTAACGCCCACAACGCGCGCCCATGACAATCTTCGGAGCCTTCCGTTTCATTCCAGCGTCGATCGTAGCCGAGAAAGTTTCTGAACCTGCCGTTCGATGAATTGAATGCATGTTCCAAAAATTCCAGATAACGGAAGGATGGTTCTGGGGCAGAGACAACCTGAGCGGCAGACGCGCCTTTAACGGGGCCCGCCGCCTGCGCCCGCGATACCCGGAAGATGAGCGCGCGCGCATTGTCGTCGGTCGTGTAGCCTTCACTGCGGTTGGGGACGCTGAAGATCGCATGTTGCAGCAACCCGGTGTCATCGGTCAGCCGATTCAGATGATTCAGTTTCAGTTTCGGCAACTGATCCAGCGTCTTGTCAATCATGCGGGCCGAGAACTGCACTCGCGGATTCTCCATGCGATCGCTGCGCACTCGTGAAAAGCTCTCCATGTAGCCTTGAGCTACTTTTTTCCACACCATGTCACGCGCGAACAGATAAGCGCGTTTTCTCATGGCATGGCGTATTGCAGGCGTGTCCAGCAGTTCGATCGTCTTCTGCGCGATCGCGACTGGATTCTGGAAGGGCACCAGTGCGCCGCGACGGTCATCTAACAATTCAATCGCGTGCCAATACGGAGTCGAAATAATGGCTTTGCCTGCACCTAGTGCATAGGCGAGCGTTCCGGAAACGACTTGCGCCTCGTGGCGATAGGGAGTGATATAGATGTCGGCGGCACCGATGAACTGAACCATCTCCTCGGGACTGACGAAGCGATCGTGAAAGATCACGTTTGATTCCACTCCCACTTCCTTGGCCAATGCTTGCAGGTATTCTCGATACCGATCTCCCTCGCGGCGCAGGATGTGCGGGTGGGTTGCGCCAGCCACGATGTAAACCACATTCGAATGTTTCGACAGAATGTCGGGCAGCGCCTGAATTACGTTTTCAATTCCTTTGTTGGGCGAGAGCAGCCCGAACGTCAGAAGGACCGCTTTTCCCTCAACGCCGAAGTGGTCCTTGTAGAAATTTGGATCCAGGAAGGGCAAGTCCGGAACGCCGTGGGGCACGATGTCGATCTTGGTGCTCGGGACCTTGAAAATCTCCTGCAGGAACTGGGATGAAAGTTGGCTCATGACAATCAGGCGATCCGAAAGCTCCGCGAGCTGTTCCATGACTCTCAACTGATCGGGGTCGGGCTCGCGCAGAACGGTGTGGAGCGTGGTTACGACGGGCATCTTCAAAGCTCGCAACAGCTGCAGGATATGGCTTCCGGCGGGACCGCCGAAAATTCCATACTCGTGCTGCAGGCAAACCATGTCGATGTTGTTGAAGTTCAGGAACCGCAGCGGCGTCCTCGTAGGATGAGGCCTCGTTCTGTGCCAGCGTCCATCGCACCCGGGCAGGATAGTCGTACCCTAGTTCGGTGTCGTTTACCGGCAATGCCAGCAAGCGAGCAGTGCCGTATTCCGCTGATATGGCATTGCAAAGATCGGTCGTAAACGTGGAAATACCACAACGCCGTGGAAGATAGTTACCGATCACGGCGATTCGACTCGGCAGCGACGAGCTTGGCTTCGATCGCACTACGGAGCGAGCGGATGTGGCCTCGGCTGGCGCCAAAGGACGTGGCCCGACGAGCTCCAGGGCCCCTTGAGATAACACTGGTTTCGGCAGCGACATCGTCCCCCAGTTTCGTGAAAGCGAAAAGAGACCCCATGGGCCGCAATGCGATCACCAGAGCTAAATTGAAATTTGTCTCCTCCAATATTCAACGAAAGTGTCATTGAAAACTGATCACAATTGACCGCTTCGTGAATCAGCAACGATCGACAGTTGCAGGCTGTGGCAGGCTTCCTGACAAAGTGAGCGATTCTGCACAGCACCGCGAGAGGAAATGAGCGACCCTTGATGTTTTCTGGATTCGAATCCAGATTCGATCGGCAGATCCGGTCCATCATTGCGGCGATTGCGCAGTAGACCGAGGTCTGACGAAGCCGGCTCAGTCAGCAGGCTACAAAAGAATTAAGGGCTCATACACGTGAGCCGTCACAGACCAGGTGAAAACGGAGATGACATGTCCTTTGGAATTTACGCGGTTGGGTTCGCAATCATGATCTGCGGACTGATGTACGGAGCACACTTGATGCACATCCCCGGGCACTGGATCGCCGTCGGTGGGATCGTACTTTTAGGCGTTGGAATTCTGTCGGGAGTAAAGGCGACGCGCCAGAGAGACTCCTCGAAATAGGAGTTACAGGAAGGCGCGAACTAAGTCGCCGGTCCGGTCGTTCCCCGCACTGAGGTGAAGGTCACGGCGTCTAGAACGTATAGGAGATTCCGCCCATTGGGGCCGGCTTGTAATGCAGTCCGTTGTTGTCAAGCTTGAACAGAACGTTGGCGGTGATGATCAGATTTCTGGTTGGATTGTACTTGGCGCCCACCGAAAAGCTGTTTGTGTTGAAAGTTTGGCCTTGGCAGGTCGCGTTTGAAGTCAAACTGCAAGTGACGTTCGGATTACCCAGCCCTTGGGTCCCGGTCACCACGCCCAGCAACAGCCGGCTGGCATTGAAGTACACGGAGCCCAACAAGTCGCCAGTCAGGCTGAACGATTTGCTGACTCCGATGTCGGCGCCCGCCGTGTAGGTCAGGAAATTGGGGAGCGATTTTGCAGTGCTCTGATCGGTGCTGGCAAGGACGGAACTTCCGTTGGCCTCATATCCGATGCTGGCGTGTGGCGAAATCCTCGCTCTGTAGTCTACGGCAGCGAAGGGCCGCACTCCGATGGCGCCGGAGCCGAGGTAATTCAAATCATTACCCGTGGGTGTGCGGATATCAACTCCCACGGCCAGTCCGGCCCGCTCGCCTTTGATCAGAGTTCCTTTCACTCGAAGGGTGACGTCGCCAATTCCGCCTGCACTAGCCGTCGTGTCATTCGGCGTGAAGACCAGCAAACCACCCGCCGGGAGCGTTGAACTCGGGGGTAGCGTCTGGCCGCAAACAGTGCAAGTGCTGTGCATTCCCATGCGAACGTCGAGAATGGGGACCGCAACGGAAACGTCGACGCGGTTGAACAGGCCATAGGTGGCATAGACCGTGAACTGGTGAACCTTCAAATCGAGGCGGCTCTGGGTCTCGATGAATGGGTTGGTGGTGCAGCCGGGAGTGCCAGACGCGCAACCGCTGAGCTGCAGCGGGATGTCCTTCAGAGGAACGGAATCAAGTTTGTCGAACTCAAAGTATTGATAGGTGAATGCGACATAGAGCTTGTGACGGCCTACGATGGACGGCCGTTCGGTGAAGATTGGGCCGAGCTCGCGCTCGCGAGTAAGACCGGAGGGTCCAAAGGAAAAGATAATGCCGGACGCGGGTGAGGGCTTGGGAACATCGCTGAGTTGAATGCCGAGGGATGCATTCAGCGCCGAGAACGCTGGCGGCACCGTGGGAACCACGGTTGCTCCTGGGATATGCAAATTCTCCACTGCGAGAATAGGAACGCAGTAGAGATGGCTATTTCCGGACTGCGAACAGGTCGTCTGCGCCACAGCGGATGAGCAATTCACGAGCGCCGTCAGCAACGCGGCAAACAGAAACAGTTTTCGCATAGAAGTCATCTCCGCGTAAGTCCTTGGGTGCATGGTTTCGTCTGCTTTTTCTAACCCGTCTACTGGGCAACCGTCAGTTGAAACACAGTTGACGCCTGCAGTTCAGGGTTAACCGAACTGCCCGTCACCGTGATCGGATACGTCCCCGGCGGCGGACACGAGGCGCAGGACACATTGGATTGCGACACGCTCGAGCATGCCGGCATCCACATGAGGATGAGGGCAAGCACAAGAACGAGCAATGCGCACCAAACCTGCTGTCGGCGTTTTCGTTCTCTGTCTCCTGGAACCGCCCCAAGAATGACGAGACCGAACAAGGGAAGGCCCCAGATGGATGCAAGCAGAATCTGCCGCGCGTCGCGCGAGCGAGCAGCCCCAGCCAAAGGTGGAGGTGCTGTCAATGACACCGTCAACTGCAGAGTGTTGTTGCTGTTTCCGCTCGCGTCCAACGTGATCGACGCTGGTGAAAATGCGCAACTGGCGCCAGTGGGCAAGTTCTGACACGCGAAATTCGTGAGCGTGATGTTTGCATCCGAAACTCCACCCGTGAAGTTAACGGCGAATGTGACCGATTGACCGTCTGCCAGAGTGACGGCGGTCTGCAAGGGCGTGAGGGTCGGCGTCTGATACACGGTGAAGGACAGCGCCGCGGGCGGAGTTCCCGTCAGCTGCGTGGTCGTGTCCTGGATGGACGTGACGCTGACCGCGTAGTTTCCGACGCTGGCGTAGGTGTGTGTGAATGTGATTGTTGTCGCCCCAGTTCCGTCGGCGGTGCCAGTGAGGGTCACTGGCGTTCCGTCGGAAAAGTTGACGGTCGCGCTCACCGTGTCACCCGCTGGCGCCGTGCAAGCCAGCGCGACCGTTACGGCGAGGCCGGTCTGTCCGTTCGTGGGTGGCGAACTGAAAGTACAAGCTGGGGGCGGGTTTGTGACTGACGCCGTGGTCATGAGAAAAGCCTGGGCGCTGGTTCCGCTTCCGGCGACCGTGAGTAGGATCGTCCCGGAGAAAAGGCCTGACGGTGCGTTGTAGGTGGCCGAGATGTTGTAGTCAAGAGTTCCGGAGATTTGGGTCGCCTGCTCGTTCGTGATCGTGCCACAGGCCGGGGAGCAGGACTCGCCGCCGGCGGCGGGGGTCAGAGTCCAGGTTACGGTCGGAGTGCTGGCAGAGAAATCCAAGGTCCCGGCAAATGCCTGCGTGCCCAACAGTTGAACCGGGGTTGGATTACTGGCAGATCCCGGCGGGCTCACGCTGATGGTGGGGCCGTTCACGGTGACAGTTGGCAAAGTTCCGGAGAAGTAAATCGGAACTTTTTCTGTGGTGTCGGCGCCGGTAATGGTAATGGGGTAAGTGCCGGCGGTGGCATAGCTGTTGCTGGGGAACGTCAGGGTGGCGTTTTCGTAGAGATATCCGTTCACCGGCGTACTCAAAGTGCAGGTCTGCGGGGTGCACTGCACCGGGCCTCCGGTTACGCCCGACTTCCACGTGATGGTCGACGTTAGGTTGTCGCCCGATGGAGGCGCGCCGCCGGCCGGTGCGAGGCAATTGATTTGGGCGTTCAACGGCTGTCCGACGGCGACGTTATTCAGAGCGGTAGGTGGAGTCGGCGTTACAGTGAGCGCACAAACTCCGCCCGCGGCGATTTGCTGGGACAGAACGGTATCGGTGGCGGGGTTGGGGTTGGCGGGACATCCTGCCGCTTCCGAGCAGGCTTCCAGCGTGATCGTAAACACGGTGCTGGCGGGGAAATCGAGAGCCCCTGGTTGGCCTCCGCTGGTGCTGGAGGACTGACCTCCTACAGCGTTTGCCCCTGAAACTCCGCTGTCAGCAGGACATGTGGTTTCGCCTGTGCCTCCTCCGAAGGGGGCACAGTAAATGATTGAGGCACCGAGAGGACCGTTGGCCGCTGTTGTTCCAAAATTGAGATTAAGGTTCGGGTTTGGCAAGCTTAAATCGACAATCGTGCTGCCGAGGATTGTGAGTAAGCCACTGGTCGGCATCACCCAGGTCGATCCCTGAAAGTTAGAGCCGCCGCCGCTGGCCGAGATAAACCACGTCACTGGCGGATCCTTAGGATCGGGTCCGGAGAAGATCAGCCCTTGTGGAGCGTTCCCAAGCGTCAAAGCGCTTGAAGAAAGCCCTTGACTCAGCCCTTGGAATTGAAAGGCCACATCGGCATACTCAAACACTGAGCCCGAGGAACCGGTGCCGGCGATATACAGGTATTGGTGGGTCACGGCGGCGGTCGCAAGACCGATTGTTTGGGCAAGAGATATCGCCATAGTCGTGGGCGTGGCGCCGCCGGTCAGTGTCAGAGGGGTTGAGTCGTTGAGGAAACATGTTACCGGCGGGGTGCTTGGGGCGGAGCAGTCGAACTCCCAGACCTCGTTGTTGCCGGCATCGGCGACGTAGATGCTCCCGGAATTAGGTCCCGGAACGAGTGTAGAAACTACGGAGACGGGATTGTAGGCGGCGATGGTAATAGGAGTCTGCGAGTCGACTATTTCCGCCGTGGTCGGAGTCACGTTGGGCGGACAGTTCGGGTCAGTGCCTCCAGACGGGCCCACTGCCGCGAGGAACAAATTTAAGTTTCCTTTGTCGCCGATGACGAAGAAGTAGCACCCGGCAGCATCATCCTGCACGTTGATCGAGACTGGGTTCGCGAGCTTAACGGCGGCCGTATTGATTTGAGCGGCGGTCTGCGTCGCGGTGGGGATCTCCCAGAGAGCGGCTGGCGCGCCTACAGTCGAGGTGAGAATGAACACTTCGCTATTGTCCGGCGAGGCTGCCATCGCCGTGATGGTGCCCAGCGCAGTCGTTTTCGCGACGCAAGCGGAGGTTGCGAGATTGATGATGGAAACCGTGCCATCGCTGTTCGCCACATAGGAAAAGATTGAGGATCCGGGCGTGGCAATCACAATCGCGCCGGGCTTAGTGAACAACGGAGAGCATGACCCTGCAGTGATGGCCACGGGCTTCGCCGTGGCATTTCCCTGGGAAATGGTGCTGATGTCGAAGGACCAGAGCTCGTTATTTTTCTGGTCGGTCACGTAGACGAGTCGGACGGGAGGAGTTTTGCTGCCCGCGGCGGGAGCAACCGCTGTGGCCACAAGTTGTACTGCGGACTGTCCCGCTTGCGTCGGGAAAGTCACGGTTTGCATCGTGTCCTCGGAAAAAGCTTGAGCGTCGAGCGTGGTCGTGGAGTTGGCGAGGACGGTGACCGTCCCATCCGCAGAGTTCACCACAAAGCCCAACGATTGGGCACCTGCGTAAGAGCCAATGCCCGCGAGCAGGAAGAAAAGGGTAAGGGCTCGCGTCACAATGACGCGGGCGAAGCAGTACTGACGAATCGAGGAGGTCTTCGAAAGATTGCAGAATTCGGGCACCGTAGTCATAGATACTCCTGACATTTTCCGGCAAATCGCTTGAGTTCGGTTCTCTGGGGAACGCCTCTACTGCTGTCCGATTAAAGGGGAGAATCGGATGTGATCAAGTTCCAAGAACGAGCGGAGCCCCAGCAAAAGACGAAGTGATGGAGGGAGGTTTGGCCAGTCACAGGTCCTCCCCCAGTGACGAGCGAGAATAAACTTCGGAACTCCACCTTGTCAAGAGAAACTCGATTGTGGGGATGGACGCGAGGACGAAAGACGCTAATGAGCCTTCCCGTATTCGACTCGGTCGATCGTCCAGTCGCTGTCTTTGTCCCCTAGCTTTTTGAAGTAGAACGTAGTGGGTTGGCTGAACGATTGGGTTGGACCGCCCTTGGGCTTGATCTGTGCATCTTGAATGCAGATGGCGAATGCTGTTTTTCCAGTCACCTGCGCCGGGCCGGATTTACGAAGAACAATGCCGAACGATTCGGCATCTTTGAAGTTGCCCTGCATATCCTTGAAGGTTTTGTCGCTCATCTTCGGCCAAATGCGCCTCAACCGAACCGGGTCTTTGGATTGAAATGCGACCACGTATGCGTCGAGCACCGCCTGGATGCTGCTCTGGTCGTCGGTTGCGCTGGTCGGCGGCGGCGCTGACGTTGGTGATTTGACTTCGACGTGAGCGACGTCTTTTGCATCTCCGCCGGGGCCGTGTGCGACGAGATTGTGATTCCCGGATTCCGTGGGAGAGATTTTCATGATGCCTTGCGCCGGAACTTTCTGGCCGTCGATCGTGATGTCGGTCGCGCCTTTCGTATCCCAACGAAGCTCGACAGACTGCCCTTTCTCGACGGTGTCGGAACTCGCTATCAACGTCGCCGTGGGCGCGGCGACCGGAGGATTGTGTGTCTCGGGAGTTGTTGTCGGCACCGACTTTGGAATCGTTTTGAGTTCCGCCACGACCGGCAGTCGCGAGCCCGGCCGCACCTGGACCGTGCTTTGCCAAGTCTGGTAGCCGTCCGCTCTTACGTCGACACTGTGCGTGCCAGGCGTGACGTTCACCGACAAACGTCCTGAGCTTGGGATCGACAGCGGCGACAGCTGGTCAACTACCACGTGGGCTCCGGCCGGGCCTTGAACCATTAAGTACTGATCGCTCGGAGTGTTGGTGGAACCCTTGGCCTCAACGAGCGTGAGAGGCACGTCCAACTGCCGGCCTTGAGCTACCTGAACCGGTTGTGGCTTGATGTTTTGGTAGCCTGATTTTCGAGCCAATACCGAGTGCGCGCCAGGCGCGACCCCCGGAACGATCAGGCGATGATCACTTCCCGTAACTCCGGCGAGCGTGCCATCGACCAGAATGTCGGCCCCCTCAACGTTGGTCTGGACTGCGATCGACCCGACTGTTGTGCCCGTCGGCGTGGACTCGGCTGTCAGGGGCAGAGTGAAGTCAGTTGGGCGGCCGCGGGTCACATCGATTTTTTCGCCGAACGTGACGTATCCCGTATGCTCCGCTGCGACGTCGTGCGAACCGACTGACAATTTCGGTGCGCATGGCGAAGGACAAACTTTGCCGTCCACTCTGATTGCGCTGTCGGAGGGAACAGCCTGAATATGCACCGCGACTCCGCTCGGGCCTGAAAACGCCCAGACAATGACGACAACTACGACGATGAGCGATGCCGCGACAATACCCAACAATTTTGTTCGGGAAATTCCGGTCGCTCGGGATGCTGGCGTGAGCGTGGCGTCCACTGGGGGGGCCATGAACTGGATCGGGGCCACTTCGTTCTCCGCGGCAGCCGGTGACCCAATCATGCGCGTGGCTTGCAAATCGGCGGGCGGCGACTGCGGCTTCGTTGGGGGTTTCGCCGCCAAGCTTTTCTGCTGCTCTTCCAGACGCTGCAACCGTTGAATCTCTCGCTCGAGATTCGGGTAGCGCGGGTGCAACTGGCGGAGCAAAATCATCTGGTGCGCGGCTGCGCTGTATTGTCGCGCCGTTTCCAAAGCGCCCGCCCGCTCTACAATGCCCTGGATGGCTTCCTTGCGCTGGCGGGTCGCCTCAACTCTGGCTCTTATCTCGTCGTTTGCAGGATCCTTTCGAGCGGCTTCCTCCGCCATTCGAACCTGGGTATCGACATCACTTTGCTTGGTTAGCTCGCGATCCAGATTCTCGCAGGCCTCCCGCTTGCGCAGCAGTTCCGACAAAGTCTGGAACTCGGCCGACTCCAGGAATTGGGGTGGCTGCGCCTCGAGATACTTCCGGGTCTCTTGTGAACCATGCTCGCGCAACATGCGCTGGCCCTCTTCGAACGCGTTTTGGATTCTCTTACGCAGGTGCTCGGACTGTCGGCGCGCGTCCGCAAGGGCGGCGCGCACCCGATCATCGGTTACGAACTGAACCTGCTCTTCGAGATACTCGGCCGCGGCTTGCGGTCCTTTTTGCGACAAAAGTTGTTGGGAGAACTGCAACACTTCTCCGACCAGTTTTTCGCGGGACAGCTCTTTGCGGCTGGCCCGCAACAAGTCTTCGATCTCGGTCCTGCCTGGGAATTCGCTTTGCGCCGCTTCCAGCAGGCGAACCGCTTCGCGAAATTCTCTTCGTCCCAGCGCCTCTTTGGCGCGTTCCAGCAAAGTCTGCTTGTGGAATTCCGCGTCTTCCTGCGTGAGCCGATTCTTGATCGCTGACCGCAGCGACTCCAACTGAGATTCTCCGGGGACGTCTTGCAACGCCCGCTCCGCGACCGAGAGAGCTTCGAGCGTCTTGCCGGATTCGAGTAGCGCATTAGCTGCCATTAGCCGATCGTGCGCGTAGGCGATTAGCTTGATTCGTTTTTGCTCCGCTTCAGCGAGGGCCCTCAGCTTCAGCAGTCCGGGTTCTTGCGGATAGCGCCGCAATCCTTCGATGGCGATCGCAGCGGCTCGCTCATAATCTTCGCGGGCCAGCACCTCTTCGATTTGCCGGCTGAGCTTTTCCAACTCCGCTTTGCGGATCTGCTGCTCACGCGCGGTGTTGGCGACTTTTTGCAGCGAGCGGAGTTCCACCGATGCGGGATCAATGGCCTCGGCTACCTGCAGAGTTTCGAGGGCGCGGGTTAAATCGCGAGCTGCAAGCTGGTCGCGGGCGTCGTCGAGCAGCTTGCGAAGTGCCTGCTTGCGATCGCGCTCTTCGACCTGTTTGGAGATGACGAAGCGCAGCGCTTTGGCGGAGGTTTCATCGGGATCAAGTTCCAGCGCCTCGCTCACGGCGCGTTTTGCTTCGTCAAGGTCTCCGGCCTGCTGCGCGCCTTCGGCGCGGCGCAGCGCCTGGTGCAGGCGAGTGGCGCGAGTCTTCGCTTCCTGAACGGACTGTCGCAGGCGCAACAGATCCTGGTTGGTTCCGTCGACGTCGATCGCTTGCGAAAGAATGTTGAGTGCATCGTCGTAGCGATGATCGAGAAAAGCTTCGTCGGCCTGGGTGCGCAGCTGGCGAGATTGCTCGACGCGCCGCTGCTGGCGAATTCGTTCCTGCACTTCGCCCAGCATCTGGTAAGCGCGCGTGTTGTGTTCTTCGATGCGCAGAAGCTGTTTCAGGCATTCCTCAGCCTTGTTCCATTCCGCCTTTTGGATGGCCGTTTCGGCGCGCTGGAGCCACTCGCGGACATCCGTGCCCTTTTGCTGCTCGCGCAGAAGCTGCAGGTCGAACGCGAGATCGCGGCAACTGGCGTAGCGGTTTTCACGGTTCTTGGCCAGAGCCTTGGCGACGATCGAATCCAGTTCGGGCGGATAACCTTGAACATAGGAACCGATGGGCAGCGGGTTGTCATGGATGATGCGATACATGACCGCGGCTTCACCCGCCGCCTGGAAGGGAAGAGTGTTCGTGAGAAGCCGGTAGAGAACGACTCCGGTCGAGAAAATGTCGGTGCGGATATCGAGCGGCGTGTTTTGGAACTGCTCCGGCGACATGTAGTGGAGGCTGCCGACGACTTCGGTGCGGCTGATGCCCGTGTCGCCGATTCGAGCAATTCCGAAATCGACGATCTTGACGCTGTCGTCGTTGAGCAACATCACATTCGCGGGCTTGATGTCGCGATGGATAATGCCGCGCTCGTGGGCATAGGCCAAGCCGTTGCAGATATTGATGCAGATGCGGAGTTTATTGGCGAGGCTGATCGGGCGCCCGGAGGAAATAACCGACTCCAGGCTCGATCCCTCAAGGTATTCCATGACCAGGTAGGGGTTTCCGTCCTGGTTGCCGAAGTCATAAATCGTGACAATATTCTGGTGTTGCAGGCCGGCGGTCGATCGGGCTTCCACGTCGAACCGCTTGAGCAGAGCCGGATTCGCCCCGATAATCATCTTGATGGCGACCAGGCGGTCGAGCTGGGGGTCGCGGGCCTTGTAGACCACACCCATCCCGCCTCGGCCGATCAGGTCGACGATCTCGTACTTGCCGATTTTTGTGGGCTGGTCCTGCAAGTTCAACCCTATTTCGCCGGCTGATGGGGGGCTGCGCTAACCGGAGAGATTTCCCTAAAACCTGGAGTTGGATTGTAGTGCGTTCGAGGGCCTAAGTAAATGGCACTGTAGGCGCCAGCGAAGGGCAAGAACAGGCCCGGACTCAAAAGTCCTGGCCTGTGATTTCTTCAAGTTATCATTCCCGTACTCGAGCCGCCCGGACCGCTACTTCTCGCCGACCAGGGCGTTGATCAGGCCTGTGCCCTTGGGGCTACCCCATCCGGTCACCAGATCGTAGCCTTTTACGGCCGAGTAGCTGCCGGATTTGCCGCTGGTGATGTCGTGGAAGTCCGTGGCATAGGTCGAACTTACGCCAAACGCGTAGAGATACGGGTTGATGAAGCCGATGGTCTTGAATCCGTCGGCGACCAGTTGCTGGTTGACCAGAGCCATGTAGCCCGCCCACATGGGAGCGGCGAAGCTGGTTCCGCCATACTCATTGGCCGTGCAGCCACTCTGGTCGGCGCAGACGTAGAAAGTGAAATTCGCATTGGCCGAAACGTCCGGGCCGTTGCGATAGCTGGTCGAGCCCTTGTTGCCGGAAGTGATCACGCCCGCGAGCTTTTGCCAAGCTGGAATAGCGACTTTGTCCGGTGAGAAGCCGCCGCCGCTGTCGACCCAGGCAGTTTCTGATTTCCAGGCCCCGGCAGCTTTGGCGGTCGTTAGGTCCGTGCCTCCGACGGAAACGATTAAGGCATCGTCGGCTGGCCAGGCCTCAGCGTTGCCGTTCTTTGTCCACGTCGAATCGTCGCCTGAAGCTACGAAGAAGTTCTGACCCTGCGCGGCCATCTTTTTAAAGAACGGAGCGAGCGCGGCCGGATCGGCCGGGGTCCAGCCCCACGAGCAGCCGATGGTTGTGGGCAGGGGTGTGTGAGTGGTCATGGCGCTGATGATGGCGGTGTCGAGGGAGCCGATGTACATCACAAGGCTGGCGAGGCCCGGAGCCATGCCGATGGCTTGCGTCATATCCAAAGTTTGCTCGGTGTCGTCGCAACCATCGACATTGAGGCAACTCGTGCTGGTGCCATCGGTCGAGAGCAGCGCGATCTTTACTTTATTGGTCTGCTTCGCATTCTTGAAGTAGGTGGTCAGGTCGGCCAAATCAGTGCCGACATATTCGAACAATCCTAGATTCTGGCCGGCGCCGGTTAGAGCTGAGCCGCCGTAGTAAGCCGCGCGCATGTCGCTGCCGAGGAATGAAGCCGACGGTCCGGAGCCGGTGGTGGCGTGGCGAACAACATCTTCGGGCGCGATGCCGTGCGCCTTGGCGTATTCGCTCTTCTTCACGTACATGGGATGGGGAATCGAGAAGTTGTCCAAGCCAGAGATGTGCCACAGCGCGAAGGGTAGATCGATGGTGGGCTCGCGATCCGGCCCATAAAAGATGCGGTTTTCAGTCGGGTGCTGGTAGGTCAGCAGGTTCACCTGAAAGGCCGACTCGATGGCCGACACAGGTCCCTTGACCTGGACTTCCATACCGTCGCGCGAGCCGCCAACCACTGCGAGGCCATGTTCCTGGACGTATCGCACCACTGCGTCGTAGTCGGCTTGCGTGGGCCCGAACTTCTCGGTGAACTCGGCCGGAGTCAGGAACGAACGATAGTTGGGGACGGTCGAGCTGTACATGTCGGCCAGGAAGGAGTCCAGGCCGGCTGGATCGCGCAGGGGAAGAACCACGTCCAGTTGCATGATTTGTGCGGCGGGAAGGCGGCCGACGAGCCTGGCCTGCCCATTGTGCGTGGCTTCGCGCACATGCCGCGTCATCAGGGTTTGGGCGCGACCTTCGATCACTCCGGCTGAGGAAATCGCCGCGATGGATAGCAATAGTGCACACAGTTTCCGATTCACTCAGTATTCTCCTGATTTTCAATCAAGCTTATTTTTGGATCGAGGGGCGCGAGATTTCGTCAATCGTCCTGGCGAAGAATCTCTTCGTACTTAGGAAACGTCCCGCCAGTATAGGGAAGAACTGTGGACTGTCAAAGGGAAAATGGAAGGAGGCTTCTGGCTGAGCAAAAATCGGAACGTCCCTACGATTGATCTTTTACTTCCTTTTGCTTCACGTCTTTCCCAGCGGGCTTGGCGACCGGTTCTTTCCGTTTTTCGTCGGAATCGACGGAATAGAGCATGAAGTGGTCGAAGCTGTGCCGGCGATAGTAGTGGTGTTTGCGGAAGTCGAAATAGATGTCCGCGCTCTTGGGCAGCCAGAGGGAAGTGTTTTTCGAGGGAAACGGGACGGGTCCGTATTCGACGACCTGGTGCTCGCCGAGAAGCCGGATTTCGGGCATGGGGTTGATCATCTCAGATTCGATTCGCACGATCTGGAACTTGTCAGCCGTGATCCAGGCCCTTCCTTGCAGGTCCACGGGATACATCTGATTGGCGATTTTATAACTGTGTATGCGGTTGGCGCGGTCATTGCGCTGGCGGAAGTGCACAAGCCAGGTGGCCTGCCCACGCCAGTCTCCCAGGCCTTCGCAGGTCATTGCGAAGCTGTCGCGCATGTGAGGATGGAAGACCAGGGCTAGAGCCGCAAAACCCGTGCTAGCAATGTTGTCGGGATATTCCGCGCGTGGGACTTCATTGGAACGGTATTCCTCGATCGCAAGGAATCCGGGGTCGGGCTCGGAGATCGAAGCGACGTAGTTGTATTTGCGGGTTTCGGTGTGAACGGGGATGCCGAATGAGTCGAGGGACTGATGCAAAAGATCTTCAACCGCGGCGAAACGCGCGACGTCCTGGACCAACTCCTGTACGTGTTTTCCCGATTCTTCAATCACTTTTTCGGAGGGACAGACGACGTCGGCGACGACCGCGGGTTTGGCATCGTCAACGCGAGCCGGCTGCCACGATTTCATGGCAAGATCGGGCGCGTCTAGTGCCGCGACAGGATCCACGCCGGAAAAGTTCGCTGACGACATGGACGGGTAGTGGGAGGAAGAACCGGAATCGGACGGACCAGAAATCGAAGGATGCTGCTCGACGTCTGCAATCAGAGCCCGAACCTGGCTCGCCATGGGATGTTGTGGCGCTTGTTGCAGAAAGACATTCAGAGCTTCAATGCCCTCCTGATCTTTTCCCAGATTAATCAAGGCCTCTCCGAGGACCAGATGGGCGGGGCGGGCGGTGGTTTTGCCGACGGTGATGGCGATTTGGGCCTGATCTCGGGCCTTGTCGTAATTTTGCTGATGAAGGTAGGTATCGGCGAGCAGGTTGTGGGGGAGCCAGTTCTCGGGGTCCGCTAGTACGGCTTGCTCCAGAGCGGATCGCGCTGCCGGGTAATCCTGGCGTGCCAGGCCCGTTCTGCCGAGCAGGGTGAGGGTCTGGGCGTCGTGGGGGTTGAGATTCGCGGCCGTTCCCAGGTAGGTGCCGGCCTTAGCCAGATCCTTCTCCGCAAAATACAAATACCCAAGAAGGAAATTCAGATCGGGGCTGGCTGGGGACAACTTATAAGCGGCGTCGAGTTGTTTCTGCGCTTCTTTGAGCTTTCCAGACTTGAGTGCCAAGACCGCGCGCTTGGTTTCTTTCCTCGCTTTCGGCCTCATCACTCTGTCAAATAGATCGAGATTGATGGCCGCGGGATCTCTGCTCAGCACGATGTCGACCAGCGACGGGCCGTCAGAGTTCTTGACCAGCACTTCTTTTTGAGTACTAAGGTAGCCGACGGCGCTCACTTCCACGTTATAGCTTCCGTAGGGAAGGTCGGTGAAGACTCCCCGCGAAGTGTCGCTAGTGGTCTGCCAGGCGGACGACTGATTGGCCGGATTCATGATCTGCAACAACGCCTGACGATCGAGATGACCGCCTTTTTTGTCGGCGTACACCGTAAAGACGAGCACTCCCGTGCCCGGGGCCGTGTTGTAGTTTGTGGAGAAATCCAAACGCTGGGTCTGGTCGATGTCAGCCCGCTGAGCCCCGGCGGTCGCGCCGAGCAAACAAGGGAGGAGGAAATAGATGCAGAAAAGCCAGTTGGCACGAGCAATCGCAATGGCGCGGCGGCGGAACATAAAAATCCCCGAGCAGTGTGGCACAGTCGCTCGCGGGGGTCAACGTTGAATGCGCGAGAGAACTCGATGCGGCGGTGGGTGAGACGTGGCTATTCCTTTGCCGCGGACGGCGGGGACCGCCGGGGAGCTAGGCGGGGCGGTGGTACTTTCGCCCGGGGCAGCGGGTTTGGCGTCGTCGTCGTCGTCGTTCTTCAGGATGTATTGCACGATCAGCGAGATGCGGCGGTTGGCGGGGTCGAGCGGGGCGTCGGGCTTGCGGAGGCGCTGGTCGGCGAATCCGCGGACTTGCGTGACCTGGTCTGCCCTGATTCCGTGGGCCTGCATTACGCGGCGGGCGGCGTTGGCGCGGTCGGTGGAGAGTTCCCAGTTGCCGTAGGTCGCGGAAGTGTAAGGCTGGGAATCGGTGTGGCCCTCGATGGAGAGCTTGTTCGGAAGCTTGCCCAATTCCTGCGCCAGAGTGAGAAGCAATTCGCTGCCATCGGCGTTCAGCTTGGCGCTGCCGCTATCGAAGAATGTCCCCTTGGCCGATTCGGAGAGCTCGATCCGCAGTCCCTCGGTGGTCACCGTCATCTCGATGTGATTCTTCAATCTCTCGAAATCCGTCATTTGCTTCATAGCTTGTTGCAACTGGTCTTTCAGTTTCGGCATGTTGTCCTTGGTCAGGACGAAATTGTCTCCCGCGCCCACCATGTTGGAACCGACTTTTTTTGAAGTTCCAGTGGGATCTTTGAAATATCCGCCGACGGCTTCTTGAATCTGCTTGCTGGAGTTGAGCAGCCAGAGGACGATGAACAGCGCCATCATGGCTGTCACGAAGTCGGCATAGGCGACTTTCCACGCACCGCCGTGATGGCCGCCGTGACCGCCTTTTTTCTTCAGGATGATGATGGGGCGCGTTTTGGAGTCCATGTTGTTTTCTTGCCGGCTGAGCTTAGTGGGCCGCCGCTGCTGCAGCGGCTCCGCCGCCGCGGCAAGCCTGTTCCAGTTCCTTGAATGACGGCCGCACGTGACCCGGCACGGCGCGTCGCGCTACTTCCACAGCCATGATGGGCGCAGAGCCCTTCAGGAAAGAAACCATTAGCACGCGCATCACATAGAGGAAGGCGTGTTCTTCTTCGGCGGCTTTGGTCATGTTGGTCGCGATCGGCCCTACGAGCCCGTAACACAGCAGAATGCCGAGAAAAGTTCCGACCAGCGCGGCAGCTACCTTGTGGCCGATTTCTTCCGGCGGTCCACCCAGAGCTCCCATGGTGATGACGACACCGAGCACGGCAGCGACAATCCCCAGGCCGGGCAGAGAATCGGCCATGGTGCTGAGGGCGGCGGTGGGTTGCGTGGAATCGTGGTGGTGAACTTCCATGTCGAGGTCGAGCATCTGGTCGAGATCGAAAGCGTCGATGCCGGTGATAGCCATGCGCAACGAGTCGCAAACGAAATCGCACACGTGGTGATTCTTGAGGAAAGCCGGGTTCTTGGAAAAAACCGGACTCTTCGAGGGCTCTTCGACGTCGGTTTCGAGGGCCATCAACCCGTCTTTGCGGGCCTTGTTCAGCAAGTCGTACATCATTTTCAAAGTCTCGAGGTAGGTTTTCTTGCCGAACTTGGAACCGCCGAAAACTCCGCCGATTCCGCCGGCAATTTTCTTGAGAATATGCAGGGGATTCGCCACAAGGAGTGTGCCCAGGGCCGCGCCGCCAATGATGACCAATTCCGCGGGCTGAACCAGGACGCGCATGTTGCCGTGTTCCATCAGATAGCCGGCTATCACGCAACCGAAAACCACGACGATGCCGATAATCGCAAACATTTCTCAGCTCCCTGACGTTCTCACTCGAAGCGGACGCCGCCCGGGTTCGCCCAGCCGACTCCGTATCGAGTGACTTCTGCACTCGGTCCATAAGTGATTCGATCGTGTCGTCGGCTTGAGCGGTGGCATGGCCGATGGAAACCGGCAGGGACCGATGTTCTCCCCACCACTCGATTCCGTCACAGGCCAGAATGCGGCGGACCCGTTCGCGGACCGAGGGCAACACTTCCTCGCGGCAGCCGTTCAGGACGACGAGGAACTGATCGTCCGCCCAGCGCCCCACGAAATCGGTTCTCCAGAGCGCGCCTTCGAGCGAGCGTGCGACTACACGCAATAAAGAGGAGCCTGCTTCCGGCCCCAGACTGGCGCGGAAATGCTGCAAGCCTTCGAGGCGTATGCAGAGCACGGCGAAATGAACTTGAAATTCCACAAATGTCGCGAGCGTTTCGCGCAGGTGAGATTGCATCCGGGCATGGCTGGCTACGTTCGTGACTTCGTCGGTGCAGCCGGCAATCGAAGCGACGTTCTCACGGTCGGTGGGAACCGCGGTCGGCTGCAGTTCTTCAAACGTTTCGACGGCGCCGATGATCGACCCGTGCTGGTTGTGCACGGGGACGGCGCGTATGCTAACCGGAATTTCATGGCCCGCTTTGTGGTGAAGAAAGCCCTCGGCCTCGGTGCGGTGTGACGTCTTGATGGCGCGGGCGACGGGACAATCTTCATGGCAGAATTCACAGCCTGGCTGGTCGCAGTGCAGCACGGCTTCTGAGATACAGGAGTGGCCAATGACTTCGTGGCGCAGACGGCCGGTAATGCGCTCTGCCCCATCGCTCCATAGAACAACTTTCTTTTCCAGGTCGACCACACATAGCCCGACCGACAGGCTCTCGAGGATGCCGCGACAGATTTCGGGATCGTGAAGAAATGGAGACATTGCCGGTCGAGGGAAAAATCCCCGACTATTGGGCTTATCGGCAAAATTCCGAGAGACTTCAGAGGAAGGTCAATTGGTGGAGATGGTGAAGTTGACGGTGATGCGGGCCTGGGTTTCGACGGCGTCCGCGCCTAGGTAGTGCGGCTTGAAGTGCCACTGCCTGACTGCCTCCTGAGCGGCACTGGCCAGGATAGGTGGGCCGCTGAGCACGCGTAGATCCTGAATCAAGCCATCGCGGCCGATGAGCGCTTGCAGGATCACCGAGCCCTGCACTTTCATTTGCCGCGCCAGCAGCGGGTAACCGGGTTTAACGGGCCGGCTGACGACTTCGGCCGCGTCCTCTGCAACCTGTACGTGTTCGGCCGCGGCGCGAACCACGCTGGCCGTAGTGTCGGCCGCGCCGCCAGTCGCAGGCGCCTCGGAGACTGGCTGTGCCGGCGTGGCGGGCTGCAGATCGACGCGTACCGCGTTGGTTCCGGGATGAACGGTGCGATGAACGTCACCCGCGACAACTTCGATTTCAAGCGGCGGCAGCACGGTTCTGGTAGTCACGACCGTGCCCGGCGGAGCATCGACCGGCGTGGTAGGGTCGGGCGCACCGGCGGGAGATGGATCAGCGGGGCGGACATTCGCAGCGGTCGTTGATTTTGACTGCGTGGCCTTCGACTGTATGGATTTCGCCTGCGATGGCTTCGACACCGCCCTCGTGGCGCGCGACATCTTCTGGGCCGGTGACTCCGGACCACTGACAATTGGCTGCGCCCGAGTTGGAGTTATATCCGGCGCAGCGTCCCGCGGCAATGCCTGGTCGTCAGCTTCCTGCGTGTCGGGGAACCAGAAATTACGATCGTGGTAAAGCACGACTCCCAAAGCGACGAGCAGCAGGATCAGCGCAACCACCATCATGCGCCGCTGCTTCGGTTCGGGGGAGTTGTCGGGTTGGCGACCGGGTACAACTGGACGATTCAGGACAGGACGACCATCGACAGGACGATCATCCTTCGTCGCTATTGTCTTGAGTTCAAACATGCCGGGACTCAGGCGCTCCTCGCGAAGATTCTGCGCATAGTAGTATGCCCCTAAAACGCGCGACAGGCCAGCAAAAGCTGAGGCCGGTCGCACTCAGATGGGCAGGCTAAGAAGCGCGGTTGACCCGATGTGCGTTGTGGCCGTAACTTTGTGGCACTCTTTGAATCCTATCTTGAGCACTTGTAGGAATGGAAGGACTATGGAGCCAGAGAACGATAAGCCGCAGACGGAGGGACCGAAACGGGAAGATCCGAAGGCGCTCGAACCCAGAGTGGCTGCCCCTGAAGTCGTGGAGTCAAGGCCCGTGAAGTCAGAGATTGTCGAGGCGAAGGTTCGGGTAGAGACCGTCCGGGAAGAGATCGTTCTGGAAAAGCCCGTTCCCCGTGTGCGCATGCAAGCGAAGCCCGTGCAACTCGCCATGAACGAGCGGAGGTTTGCCCAGGTCTCCCGCCGGGAGTTGCTGAAGGTTGTGCCGGTCCTCGCCTTGGGGGCGTTTGCCATTCCGAAGTTCCAGGATTCGTTGCTGAAGAAAGGGCTGGGGTTCAGCGATTGGGCCTCGGCTCGGCTGTTCCGGCGCGGTCACCTGGCTCCTACTTTCGCCGATGCGGAGTTGACCCCGTTCGAGAAGTTCCCCATCAACGGATACGACGTTGAGGATCCCGGAGTGATCTTCGAGAACTGGACGTTGACCGTGAGTGGCGCGGTCCAGAAGCCCGGCGACTACAAGCTCGAGGAGATTCAGGCGTTGCCGCGAGTGCGGCAGAACACGCGTCACATTTGCGTCGAGGGATGGGATGTGATTGGGCGCTTCGGCGGCGCGCGGCTGTCGGATTTTCTGACGATGATCGGGGCCGACACTTCGGCAGGATTCATTACCGTGGCTTGCGCCGATGACTACTACGAATCGCTCGACATGGCGACCGCTCTGCATCCGCAAACTTTGCTTTGTTACGAAATGTACGACCAGCCGATTACCCGCAAACACGGGGCGCCGTTGCGGCTGAATATCCCGACGAAAGTTGGATACAAGCAGGCGAAGTACCTCACCGATCTGAAAGTCACCAATGTCCTCGATAAAGTTGGATATTGGGAGGACCAGGGGTATTCGGATTTTTACGGACTGTGAAAAATCAGTGATTAGTAATTTGAATTCGGAGACTGGCATGAGCGGTACAGCAATCGATATCGTGCGCACGACAGGCGAAGAGACCGCGACCGTGGCTCGGGCCGTGTATGAGCATCCGCTGCCGGTGCGGTTGTGTCACTGGGCGAACGCGATTTCGCTGTTTGTTATGGTGGGCAGCGGGCTGCAGATTTTTCGAGCGTTCCCGAGTTTCGGCGCCAAGATTCCGCAGAAGGATTTGCTGAACTGGCCGAAATCGTTCGCCATTGGCGGATGGCTGGGCGGGGCGCTGCAGTGGCACCTCACGTTCATGTGGATTTACTTGGCAACCGGGTTGGTCTATCTCGGCTACCAGATTTTCAGCGGCCATTACCGGCAAGTGTTGTTTACGCACAAAGATATTCCTGGCGTATGGCCGATGGTGAAGCACTATTTCTTTTTCGGGCCTAAGCCCGAGGCGCGCGAGGCCTACAACCCGCTGCAGAAACAGGCCTACACAACCGTGATTGGGCTGGGCGTGCTCTCGGTTTTGACCGGGCTGGCCGTGTGGAAGCCGGTGCAATTTTCGTGGCTGGCGTGGTTGATGGGCGGGTTTCACTGGGCGCGGCTCTGGCACTTTCTGACGATGTGGGCGATTTTAGGATTTGTCTTCGGGCATCTGGTGATGGTGATTCTGCACGGCTGGAATAATTTTGTTTCGATGCTGACGGGTTGGAAGAAAGATCCGGATTATTGATTGGCGAGAGTGGCGTTGATTTTCCTGTGGGCTAAAGCCCCGGTCATTATTGGTTCTGGGCGGCGCGGCCTAAGCCGCGACCTTCCCAAAACGATTTGCTGCGTAGCTTGTGGAACGGAATAGGACTCGTACCGGAACCAAGAATGGCCTCGAACGCCGTCGTCAACAATCCGGAGCAAGCTGGCCCGACGCGCGAGCAGGATCTTATCGCGCGGGTGCAGCGCGGGCAGAACGAGTTGTTCTATGAGTTGGTGCGGCCTTATGAACGGCGAGTCTACGCGGCGGCGTTGGCGATTCTGCGCAATGAGTCCGACGCTGAGGATGCGGCGCAGGAGGCGATGTTGAAGGCGTTTGCCAACATCCGGCAGTTTCGCGCCGAGGCTCGCTTCAGTACCTGGCTGATTCAGATCACGGTGAACGAGGCATTGATGCGGCGGCGAAGGGAACGGACAGTCGTGATGGAAGGCATTGACGACCGGCGCGACGAAGACAGCGAGTACGCGCCGCGAGACTTCGCGGACTGGCGCGAGATTCCCTCCGAATCGTTGGAACGCAAGGAAGTGCGGCTGAAGCTGGCCGACGCGCTGGCGACGCTGGACCGCAAGTATCGCGACGTGTTCGTGCTGCGCGACATGGAGCAGTTAAATATTCAGGAGACGGCTGAAGCGCTGGGAATTTCGGTGGCTTCGGTGAAGACGCGGCTGTTGCGGGCGCGGCTGATGTTGCGCGATCTGCTGGCTGCTGGATGGGAGCAAGGCTGGTTCAGCAGGCTCCCGTTCGAGAAGGGAAACAAGCCATGGTGAACTCGAAAGACGACCGGGACGCGGTGAACTGCGATCGGGTATGGCAGGAGATTTCGAACTACATCGAAGGCGAAGTCGAGCCGGGGCTGCGCTCGGCGATGGACGAACATTTTCGCACCTGCAAGCGCTGCTCGTCGGTGCTGGAGGGAACGCGCAATGTGATCCAGTTGTATTCCGATGAGCGCATGATCGACGAGCAGACGATCGAAGTTCCGGCCGGGTTTGGACGGCGGCTGGAAAAGCGGCTGGCGCAGAATGCACGGGTGCGCAGCAGTCGGTGGTCAACGTGGTCGGCGTGGCTGGTTCCGGTGGCGGCTCTGGCATTGTTTGCTGGGGGACTACGTATCGCGAATTCGATGACCTCGAGTCCGGAACTGAAGTCAGAACATGCGCAGCCTGGGCACGGCATTCCTCCGGATATGCTGGTGGTGGTCACGGCCGATGCCAAGGTGTTTCACGTCCCAGGGTGCGGGTTCATTCATAACAAAACGACGGAGCGAACGCTGACTGCGAAACAAGCGATGGAGCAGGGATACGTCCCGTGCCTGCGGTGCATGCGGGAATTTTTGCAGACGGCGAAAGCGGGGCACGCTGCGTTGGAGTCGGAAGCGGACGCCGATGGGGATGATGAAACTTTGCAGAGCAGCGGACGAGAAGAAGAGTTCGAACGAGACTTAACCCGAGAGAAAAATAGCGCGGGCTGGGAACCCGCGCTCTGCTGGTAAGCCGGCGACTTAGTTCGGCTTCATCTGATCGTTCTTCATGGTGTCATCTTTCTTCATGTCATCTTTCTTCATCGCATTCTGCTTGGCGGCTTTCTTGGTTTTTGGCTTGGCGGTCTTGGACGTGGTCGCCGGTTTATCCGACTTCATCTGATCGTTTTTCATTGTGTCTTGTTTGGCGTCGTCTTTCTTCATGGTGTCCTGCTGCATCTGGTCCTGCGCGAAGGCGGCCATCGACGCGGTCAGGGCACAGGCGAGCAGCGTACTGCTGAGAATCTTTTTCATAGGGATCTCCTTGGGTGAGTTTCGAATTGTCGGCAGGTTCTCACCTGCGAGCAGAGATGGGATGAGCTAGGCGGCCGGAAGTTACAACGAGCATAGTCTTTCTACGGCGATGATCGCTAACGAGAGTACTTCACAGGACCAGCTCAAAGTAGATAAGTGGGCTCTTGCGGTAGGTGACATGGGCGACTTCGCGGAAGCCGCACTTGGCGTAGAATCCGCCGGCGCCGGTGTCATGATCAAAGGCATCGAGGCGGATGGCATCGGCTGGCCAGGCGCGGGCTTGCTTCACGGCTTCCTTGATCAGGCGGCGACCAATTCCGTGGCGTTGCAGAGCGGGTACGACGGCCATGCCGGTGAGATAGAGCGGCTTCTCCACCGGAGTGAAATAGGAGACATCAATTGCCCATGGCTTTTTACTGGGCAGGTTGAGAGTTCCAACGAGGGTCTTGCCTCGGCGTGCAACCAGCACACGCGCATTCCGAATGGCGAGGAGCGCGCCTTTTTCTGAGGTTTTGTTTGATCGGAATCCGCGGCGAGTCAGATCTTCCGCCACCGCGGTGTGAAGCGCGGCCAGTCCGAGGGCGTCGGCTGGATTGGCGATTGAGATGGCGAGCTTCATCCGCTACTTCGAACCTCGGATCGGCGACGATCACAAGCTGTCAGCAGGCCAGCTGGTCGCGCGTGAGCTTCAGCCCTGGCAGATTTCCCAGCACAGTTACGGCAACCGATTCGGTTTTGAAGAACTCGTTGGCCAGTTCCGTAAGATCCTCGGCGGTGACGGCTTCGATTTTTTCGATGAGTTCGTCGAGGTCGTAGAAGCGGTCGAAATACATTTCCTGGCGAGCGAGATTCGACATGCGGGCGGTGCTCGACTCAAGCGACAGCATCAGGCTGCCTTTGAGCTGGGCTTTAGAACGCTTGAGTTCTTCCTCGGGCACGGGCTCGGCCTTGAGATTGCGAAACTCTTTCACGACAGACTGCACTACTTTAGACGCTGACGCCAGAGAGGTGCCGGCGTAAACCGCCAGGCATCCCGTGTCGCGGTAGGGGTTGAGGTCGCTGTAAATTGAATAGGCCAGGCCTTGGCGCTCGCGAATGTTCTGGAAGAGGCGGGAACTCATGCCTCCGCCGAGTAGAGTGTTGAGAATGTAGCCGGCATGGCGCTTTTCGTGCGCGATGGGGTGCGCGGGCACGCCGAGGCACAGCTGTACCTGCTCAAGAGCTTTTTTGTTGCGGAGAATGATGCGCGAAACGATTTTGGGGGCCGACGAGTGAAATCCGTTTTTCATCGGCTTCATGTGTTCGAAGGCTTTGGTGACGAGCTCGACGAAGCGGTCGTGATCGAGATTGCCGGCGGCTGACACAATGATGTTGCCGGGGGAAAAGCGGTGGGCGTAAGCATCGACGATGGGCTGACGTTCGAAGCGCTTCACCGTTTCCTTCGTACCCAGAATCGGCTTGCCCAGCGGATGATCTTTCCAGAAATTCTGGGTGAAGATCTCGTGGACGAGATAGTCGGGATTATCTTCGTCCATCTTGATTTCTTCCATGATCACGCCGCGTTCGCGGGTGATGTCGGCGGGGTCAAAATTAGGGTTCAGCACCAGGTCGCTGAGAATGTCGAGCGCGGTGGGGACGTGTTCGTCGAGCACCTTGACGTTGAAGCAGATGCATTCCTTGGCGGTGAAGGCGTCCATGTTGCCGCCGATGGAGTCGACCTGGCGCGCGATTTCTTCCGCGGTGCGGTGCGTGGTCCCTTTAAAAACCATGTGTTCGATGAAATGCGAGATGCCATTCCACTCGGCGTCTTCGTCGCGCGATCCGGTTTGAAGCCAGATTCCGATGGAGGCGGAGCGGATATGCTGCATCTGCTCGGTGATGACAGTCAGCCCGTTGGGTAGTTTTTGACGACGAATATTGCGGACTTCTTTGGCCATTTTAAGATTTTCGGTGGTGATAACCTTCTTATTAGACGCCGGTTGAAAGCTGAAGACTCGCCGGAGAAACCCTTACTATTCTGACATAGGGCAGTTGGGTGTGCGAGAATAGTTTAGTTATTTAGAATCAGTGGGTTATGAAAGATTCATCGCAAACGGCATTGCTCGGGTTGGACCGGGACGAACTCGCCGCCCTCGTGGGAAGCGCCGGCGAGCGCTCCTATCGTGCCCGGCAGATTGCGGAAGCGGTGTATCGGCAGCGGGTCGAGTCGATTGAACAGATCTCGACTTTGTCTCAGGAGCTACGGGCGAAGCTGGGGAAAAAAGGCGTCTCGATCGGGCTGCCACGGATTGAGAATCGGTTTGTATCGCTCGATGGGACGGTGCGGTATCTGATTGCCGTTGCCGATGGACAGAGCGTCGAGACCGTTTGGATGCCCGAGGGGGATGGCGGGGAAGCGGGAGATGGAAGCGAGGCTGGGGAAGAGGCAGTACAGGACCAGAGACCGAAACAAGGGCAGAACCCAGGGCGTTCGACGATTTGCATTTCCAGCCAGGTCGGATGCGCCGTCGATTGCCAGTTCTGCCTGACGGCGCTGCTGGGAGTGAAACGCAATCTCACGGCGGGCGAGATTGTGGGGCAGGTTTGCGCGGTGCTCAAGGACCAGAACGTTTCGCCGCCCGAGGATCGCATCAATCTGGTTTTTATGGGAATGGGAGAGCCGTTCCTGAACTATGAGAACTTCGTGAAGGCCGCGCGACTTCTGGTGGAGGAAGTCGGCATCGCGGAGCGACGCATGACGGTATCGACGGCCGGAATCGTGCCGCGCATTCATGACTTGGGAGAAGAGAAGATTCGGCCCAAGCTGGCGATTTCTTTGAACGCATCAAACGACGCGCTGCGCACTCAACTGATGCCACTGAATAAGAAATGGAATCTGGAAATGCTGATCGCGGCGGCGCGGGAATATCCGCTGCGCGCGCGCGAGTGGATCACATTTGAGTATGTGCTGCTCGGCGGAGTGAACGATGCGCCGGAAAACGCCAGAGAAGTGATCGACCTGCTGAAGGGGATGCGTTGCAAAGTGAACTTGATTGCGCTCAACCCGGGACCCGGAATTGACTTCACAACTCCAGGCACGGAGCGGGTCACGGAGTTTCAAAATATTCTGCGAGAGGGCGGGATTCCTGCATTCGTCCGGCGTCCGCGAGGGCGAGACATCTACGCCGCGTGCGGGCAACTCAAGCGTACGGTTGAGACTGCCACATTACCGGCACTGTCGAGTCCTTCGGCTTCACCGGAGCTGACTCGATGACGGGAAGTTCCATACGCAGCAGCATGGCGCCGTCTTCGCGCCGCTCCTGAGAAATCTCACCGTGGTGTTCCCGCAGGATGCCGCGACATGCGCTCAATCCCAGACCGTCTTCGAGATCGATGGGAGCGGATTCCGGGCCGCCGGCCGATGGTGTGACGGGCGCTCCTAGAGTCGCGATCTGCACCACCGAAATGCCCTCCTGCGACTCGGTGCTGACGGTCAGGACGCGGCCGCCGCGCTCGTTGAGCACGTGCAGGCAGTTGGCTACAAGTTGCAGGCACACCTGCAGCAACTGATTGGAGTCGCCCAGTACTTTAGGCAATGCCCGATCGAACTCGGTTCGAACTTCGATGCCAAGGGTCTTCCACTGGGGCTCCGTCAGCTTGACGGCCGTGCGGGCCAACGTGTTCAGATCAACGGGACTTTTCGGTGCAGGCGCTTGCCGGGAAAAGCTGATCAGGCTGGCGACCAGAGATTTAGTGCGGCGAACATACTGCCCAATCTTTGCCGCCAGCGGTTGCTGCTCGGCGGTAAGGTGAGTGCTCAACAACATGTCGGAATATCCCAGCATGGCAGTGATGGGGTTGTTGAGTTCGTGGGCTGCCCCGCCGACGAGTTGGCCAATCGACGCCAGCTTTTCCGATTGGAGAATCTGCGCCTGCAGGCGCTGCAGATTGTCAAAAGAATCCTGCGACTGGGCGAGCAAGTGGATCAGTTCCCGGTCCAATAAATGCTGGCGCGCGAAGACCAGCAATCCCATCAGGAATGCGGCAGCCAGCGTCAACGCCAGCCGAAACACGCGAATGCGCGGCGAGACCGCGTTATCTGACATGGCCCAGGCGGCGAACAGCGGAAGCGAAAAAACCGCAATCATGCTGCAGCGCGCGATCCATACGCCATAGACGGTGGACGTTTCCCGGACCTCTGCCCGCGGCTCTCCCGCCTTGGTGGTCAGGCCAATCCAACTGAGCCACGCCATTGCGGCGGCAATCGGAATATCGTAGAAGCCGCCGGTGTAATAGACGTTTCGCCCGATCGCCCAGTTGGCGAGCGCGGAGCCCAAGGTATAACAGAGGCTCATGCCGAACAGCCCACCGTAGAGAGCTCTCCAAGAGCCTTTGCTGCCGACCCAGCAGGCAAACAGGCCGGCCAGGAGCGCTATATTCTCGGCGATGTATATGGCGTTCAGATTGCGATCGTAAGCCGCCACGTCGGGCACGACATATTGCCAGGGCATGACGATCAAGACATAAAGATAGAACCACCACACCAGAAGCAGCGCAAAATCAAGCCGTCCCAGCCGCGCGGCATATTCGTCGCGAGGCGCGTGCGGACGCAAGGCCAGGGCTGCCATCAGCGGAACCACATGCAGGAAGAGCACGACGTCACCGACACAAAGGTCGGGTACATCGCGCCGCAGCACCACTTCGTAGTAAGTCCAAAAGACTTGATAGCCGAGCCACAAAGTAACGCCTACGGCGATGAGTGACCAGAACATTCGCATGCGGCCGCGAGAATGTAGAGCCAAAGGAATGAAGGCGGCCGCGCCCGAAGCCAACAGTAGAACGTCGGCGATGTCGCACACTGCGGCCAGGGCAAAGGATTTTGGCAGAACGAGCGCAGAGACGAGCAGCGTCGCCAATATGGCGGCAGCCATCCCCAGCCATGCTTTGTTACGCTTGCCCAAGACAGTCCTCTGCAGGCATTTTAGACGTGATCGGGGAGCGATATTGGTTACTGTAGTAACTCATCCGCGGTTCGGCGAATCCGAATCGAAATATGGGACAAGTGTGTACACCAAACCCTCACTTGCTGGTAAGCTTTTCTTATTCAATAATATGCAGCTAAGCCGCCACGACGTCCAGGGAGATGGACGCGATTGAATCCTCTGGTTGAGCGCTATCAACATTCCTGGAGACTGAGAATCCCGCCTGATCCGGGGGAAACGCGCCGGATTGAGCGCTGGCTGGCGACTGCTCGCGTGTTTCTGGCGATTTCGACGCTGGTGGCGATCCGAATGGACCCCACCGAACTGGGGAACTCGTGGGCGGCGTACGGCCTGTTCGTTTTTTATTTGGCGAATGCGATTCTGATCCTGATGCTGCTCAAGCGCAGGCAGCAATCGACCTCGGGCTTTCGACTGCTGGTGCACGCTGGGGATGTGGCTTGGCCCGCCCTGATTTCAATCTTCGCGGAAGGACCTAGAGCGCCCTTTTATCTTTTCTTTTTTTTCGTCCTGGCGGCGGCTGCTTATCGGTGGGGACTTTGGGAAACGCTGGCTACGGCGGCCGCGGAAGTTGCGCTGCTGTGGATCGAGAGCTTCGTGCTGTTGCACCTGCACCTGGGACCGGGGGGCGCACTGCCCTGGCCGGTGCTGAATGGGCTGCGCGTGAGGGTGCCTGAGTTCGAGCCCCAGCGGCTGTTCATGCTGTCGGTCTACCTGCTCGTGATGGGTTTATTGCTGGGATATTTGGCTGAACAACAGAAGCATCTGCGGGCCGAGAAGGCCGTCATCACCGGGACGCTGTCGCGGGTGCGGGTGGAAGCCGGCTTGACGGGAACGATTGAGCAGATTTTCCAAGAGGCGATGTCGATGTACGGGGCTTCGCGGATGCTGGTAGCATCGCAGGAATCGCACAGCCATCGGGTTTTCGTGGGGGAGTTGAACCGGGCCAAAGGAAACGCGCCGTCGGAGTTCCGCTGGCTGGAATCCGGATTGCGCGACGCGAAAATCTATCTGGACGATTTCCCAGGGGACGTGTGTTACGCCTCGGTCAATGGGGATCGCTGGACCACGCTGGCTTTAGACGCGACGGGGCACGCGGTTCCGGTGGCGAACCTCGCATCCATTTCTCAGCTGCGGCAAGTTCAGACATTCGATTCGATGGTCACGGTTTCGTTCCTGTTTGGGGGTGAGTGGAGAGGCCGGTTATTTCTGTTCGACCCGGTCTGGCGGGGTGAGAAGCAGGAGGAACTGCGATTTCTGCTCGATCTGGTCCGGCAAGTCGGTCCCGCGGTCTACAACGTTTATCTCTTGCACCGGTTGCGGCGCCGGGCGGGCGCGGCCGAGCGGGCGCGCTTTGCGCGCGACCTGCATGACGGCGCGGTGCAGTCGCTGATTGCAGTGGAAATGCAGGTTGACGTGTTGCGCCGGCAGTCCGATGCCGGCAAACCGATTGGCTCGGAATTAGGCCGAATCCAGGGCCTGCTGCGCGAAGAAGTGCTCAAGTTGCGCGAGCTGATGCAGCAGATGAAAGCCATCGATGTGGACGCGCAGCGACTGTTGGGCGTTCTGAACGACACAGTCGAGCGCTTCCAACGCGAGACCGGGATCACGGCGCGGTTTGTCACTGAACTCGAGCAACTGGACATGCCGCAACGCGTTTGTCGCGAGATCCTGCGCATTGTGCAGGAAGGACTGGTCAATGTGAGGAAGCACAGCGGAGCGCGGCACGCGCTGGTGCGGTTAGCGTCGAGCAAGGAAAAGTGGAGCCTGACTCTGGAGGACGATGGGAAAGGATTTCCCTTTGCCGGCCGTTATAACCAGGATCAGATGGAAGAAGCCGGAAAAGGGCCTATGATCATAAAGGAACGGGTGCGTTTAATTGCCGGGGGACTCACGGTAGAATCAAATCCCGGACAGGGAACGCGTCTGGAAATCAGCGTGCCTCGCGGCGGAGAAGTGCCTCATGAATTTTAGAAAAGCGCAGCAGGTTCGTCTCGTCATTGCCGATGACCATCCTATCTTCCGCGATGGCCTGCGGCGGTTGCTGGAGGCTGAAGCCGACTTGAAAGTTCTAGGCGAAGCCTCGGATGGCGCAGAAGCGGTGAAGCTGGCGCGGCAATTGAAGCCGGACATTCTCTTGCTCGATCTGGCCATGCCCAAGCATCCGGGGCTGGAAGCTCTGCGGGAACTGAGTATGCCGGCGAATGCGACACCCGTGCGCGTGATTCTTCTAACCGCGGCGGCGGAAAAAAGCCAGATCGTCGAAGCGCTGCAACTCGGCGCTCGCGGTGTAGTGCTGAAGGATTCCGCGACGCAGCTTTTGTTGAAAGCGATCCATACAGTGATGGCCGGCGAGTACTGGGTGGGACGCGAAAGCGTCTCGAACCTCGTGCAGTACCTGCGCACGCTGATGCAGTCTTCGCATGATGAGGCGCGGCAGAAGAAATTTGGCCTGACCCCTCGCGAGCTTGAAATCGTTTCGGCCGTGGTCGCCGGGTACTCTAACAAGGAAATAGCGGAATACTTCAAGATCAGCGAAGATACGGTGAAGCACCATCTCAGCAATATTTTCGACAAGTTGGGGGTCTCGACCCGGCTGGAACTGGCGCTGTTTGCCGTGAATCAGGCCTTACCGCTGAAAAGCATTGCCTAAGCAGGGGTTACGCCTTGGGTTGTGCGGAATGGTGCCGTGGCACTTCCGTGCCATTGGCGGGGGCGGGATGGAATACTACAATTCCGTTTCAGATCAGCTTGGGATAACTGTAGGTAGGGTACGTGTCAGCAGGCGGCGGGTCCCTAGTTGGAATCGGTGCGCAGCTGTCATAAAGTTAGAAATGAGGAGCCCCGTGGCGAAACGGTTACAGCAACTGTGGAATGATGAGCGTGGACAGGACATTGCGGAATACGCAGTGATGTTGGCTGTGATTCTGGTAATCGTCGTGGGCACGATCCGGCTCATCGGTTCGAACGCGAATAACGTGTTTTCGCAGGTCGGCAGCGCCATTCAATAAGCGGCGACTCGATCGGCCCTGAAGCACGCCGCGAAGGCTGTGAGGTGCGGGCTCTCGATTCCTACGCACGCACAGGTTGCTCTGCTCTTCGCTTTATCGCTTTTATTGCTTTATTTCTCCCGTATAGATTTCGAAAGAAAGTTTCTGCTGAGAAAGTTCCGCGAAGAGCTCTTCCGAACGAAATTTCCGAAACAACTATTTTTGTCCAGTCTGCGACGGCGACCCGGTCGTGAGCGCGACCTTGTCCGTGCCATTGGCGGATAAGCGCATCAGGAACGGAAAAAAGGGAGTGATTTCGAACTCCATTTTCTCGCGCGCTGAGGTCAACGCTACCGGTTTCGACTTGTTGAGTTCTACTTGATCCGTCCAAGGGTCGACCTTGAGGCGGCCGCCGAGTGGCAGAGCCGCAATCTGGTCCACACGCTTCTCGTCGAGGTTAGGGGCTGAGGCCAGCAGGGCCGCCATGCGGACGTTCTTCTTGTCGGCAAAGCTGTTTCCCAGGTGCGGGCGAATCAGGTGTTGCAGCTCAGGCGCTTTTTCCTGCAGCGCCTTCAGGAACAATCCGGCATTGCCCAGCTTGTCTTTGTAGGGAGAGTTCTTGAGCAGTTCGAGAGCCTTGGTGTCGGCAGCTGCTTCTTCCGCCGGGTTGCGCTTGAAGTCGAGGCGCTGAAAGGATTCTTCGTCGGGGAAGAACATCTTGTCGTTGAAGGCGAGCTTGGTGTCCAGGCGATGTCCCAGCACGATGTGGCTGAGTTCATGCGCCAGCACCATGGCCAGGGAGGCTTCATCCGGAAGGACGTCGATCAAGCCGCGGCTCATGACGATGGTGTGGCCGATGGTGAACGACTCGAGAGGTGCCGTCAATAAAATGCGGCAGTGAATGTCCCCCTGCAAGTCAATGTTGTTGGTGACCAGCAGATTGTTGACCACGGTAGACAGAATCTTATCGACCTCGCCCGGCGGCGCCAGCAAGCCAATCTTCTGCAGGCGGTCGACGGCGTTCTCTTCGGCTTGTTGTTCCCACATGCGCTCGGCAACCACGGGCGTGGCATCGGAGGCGGTCGGACTCTGATCGTTTATCGACTGCGGAGAATCGATCAGAATCTGGGTGAACTCTTCGTTCTTGCCCAGACTTTTCAGGTCATAGCCCCAGAGCCGGGTCTGCGCTTTGAAATGCAGAGTCTTGGTCAGTCCGGTTTTGAGGTTAGATTCTTCAGTGTAGACATAGGCCGGCAGCCAGGTTCCCGGACGCATGTTCAGGCGCCAGCTGTCGAAGTGGAAAAAGAAATTGATCTTGGGCTGCGGGTAGTAGCTTCCGTTGAAGCGGACGATGTTGTAATCCTGGTCTTCGACCCAGATCCTGCCGACGAAGCGCGAAACCTTCTGACCTTCCTTGGGCTGAATATCGATCACGAGGCAGCGAACTTCGCCGAGAAATTCGCGACGCACGAAAGTGTAGTTGTAATACTTTTTCTGAAAATCGGAGTCGACCACGACCATCTGGGCAAAACCCATGGGCAGGAAGTGCAGCGAGTACACTCCGGTCAGCTTGGCGACCATGCGATGACCGAATCCCGGTTGCCCTACGAAGGAAACGTCCTCAGGGCCGTCGGACATGTCCAGCCGGCCAAGGAAATACTGGTCCTTCACGGGAGTGGTGTTCCCGTCTTTATCGTCCTTGAGATCCTGCAGGTAGGTTTCGATCATGGGATGCATGTGACGCATCTGCGCCATGAACAGGTGTTCGCGCTGCACCACGCGGTCCATCACTTCATTGAGCGTGGCTGCTGGAGTCGGCAGAGACTCGGTGTTCTGCGCGGGCGTGGTTTGCGCGGGCGTACCTGCCGGCGCGGTTGTCGTAACGCCAGGGGCCATCGTCGGTTGCGCTACCGCGGGTTGCGCAGTCGCCGGCTGTGGAATCGCCGGCTGCGCCGCTGCAGGAAGATCTTGAGCGGTGGCCGCGAAAGCGCAGACCAGCACTATAAGAACCAATACCGAGCCCGAACGAACAATCTGCATAAGAACCTTCTGGGAGATAATCACGCTAATTGAAAAATGATGTGCAAAACGACCGTTGAGTCTGAGGGTTGGCCGTCTTTCAACGCGGGCTTGAAGCGGATCTGTTCGGCGGCGTGTACCGCCGCGTCGTCCAGTCCATGCCCGAGCCCGCGAACTACCCGCAACACATGTATTTTACCGGATGCTTCAAAGACGGCCTCAAGCAGCACTTCACCCTCGATGCGCTTGGCTTTGGCTTCATCTGTGTAGATGGGAGTCGGCTTGGAAAGGATTTCCGCGGGCACGATTTTCGCGGCCGCCTGGGCTGCCGGATGCGACTGAACCGTGGGCGGAGCAGGAACGTCGGCATCGCCGAATCCGGCCTGCCGAACCGCGCCGCGAGAAGCGTGTGGATCGCTGGTGGCAACGCCGCCGCCGAATCCCGTGCTGGCTACTAAGCCGCGCGCACCTTTAGCTCCGCCGGTTCCGTTGCCGTAGCCAGGGCCGGTGGGCATGTCGAATCCGCCTGCCTGCGCAATGTTGACGGCCTGCGTCTGAGTAGCTTTCGCAGGGACTCCGTTGGGGTCGCCGAATCCGCCTGTCTGCACCTTCTCGGGAGCGCGATTGATGGTTTGGGGCGCCGAACTGCCGGTCGAGAAGAGATTGGTGGCTACGATTTTCTTTGGAATGACCGGCGCCGTAGACGGCGGCAGGTCGAGCTTCTTTTCGGCAATCTTCACTTCGGGAGCGGGCGCAACCTCCACTTTCGGTTTAGGTAGAGGTTGAGAAGGGGGTAGGCGCAAGGCCGCCGGCGGAGGATCAAGCTTCGCCACTAAAACCGGTTTCGGGAGCTGCCGCTGCGGCGTGTGGTTGACCGGGACCGGGGTCGGAACCAAATCGGTGAAGTGATAATCCCGCTTCGGGCCTTCTATGATTTCAGGATGGAGGACCGGAATCCAAACCAGAATCGCGACGACAACCGCTTGAGCGCCATAACTCCAGAACAGCTCAGACCACGGTGTCTTCCACTGCGGGAGCGGGGTGAACAGGTTCGATTCGTTGGAAGGCAACGGCATAATCAACTCTGATGGTACAAATTCCGACGGTACAACTTCCGATCCTACAACGATTTCAAATGCCTAACGCTTCAAGATGCAAATGATTGGTGCAAGGTTTAGTGCAACGGTTCAAACCCCATGGACAGTGTAAAAGTTCTCCCGCCTATGCGAAACGCTGGGAACCTGGGACAGCGGGAACAACTTAAAGTGTACTATCCCGCCTTGGGTTATGCACGATACAGGCCATTTGGCACGGTCGAGGAAAACCGGCAAAACCCGTAACATCAGCCGGTTACGAAGTATTGGCCACGACCCAACGGGACGCCGGGGTAGGGAGATGCACGAAACTACACCCTGGGTAGACAGATTTCCCACTGCACAACCGGGTTAGCAGCGGACGATTTTATCGCTGGTAATCCCGCGGGTGGCGTTGCGGGTGTCGACCACGAGTTTGGCCTGATCAACGATATGGCGATAGTCATAGTCCGAGTGGTCGGTCACGATCACGATGCAGTCATACTGCCCCAAGTCGTTCAACTCTGAGCGCTTCATCTGCAGATCGTATTTCCGGCCTTTGCCAATGATGGGGAAGTAGGGATCGTTATAGCTGACCTGGGCTCCGTCTTTTTGCAGAAGCTCGATGATGGTGAGCGCGGGAGACTCGCGCAAATCGTCGATGTCTTTCTTGTAAGCCACGCCCAGGATAAGAACGCGCGCGCCATTCACCGACTTCTTGTGGCCGTTGAGCGCATGACCCACCGCGGAGAGAACGTGGTAGGGCATATTGTTGTTGATCTCTCCAGCCAGTTCAATGAAGCGGGTGCGGAAATCAAATTCCTTGGCCTTCCACGAAAGATAAAAAGGATCAATCGGAATGCAATGACCGCCCAGACCCGGTCCGGGATAGAAAGGATGGAAGCCGAAAGGCTTGGTGGACGCGGCTTCGATGACTTCCCAGATGTCGATGCCCATGCGCAGGCTCAACAGCTTGAGTTCGTTGACCAAGGCGATATTGACGCAGCGGTAGATGTTCTCGAGCAGCTTGGTCATCTCCGCGGCGGCGGGCGAAGATACTGGAACGGTGCGGGCGAAGATGGAACCATACATCGCTCCAGCGAGCTCCGACGCCTGCGCATTTAATCCGCCGACGACCTTCGGAATGTCGCGGCGGGCGACCGTGGTGTTGCCGGGATCTTCGCGTTCGGGCGAGAACGCCACGAAAAATTCCTTTCCCGTGGAAGGCGCATTGCGCGCGGCCTTAAGACCGGCCCGGTTTTCCTTTTCCAGGATCGGGATCATCACTTCTTCGGTGGTGCCGGGATAGGTCGTGCTTTCAAGTACCACGAGTTGTCCGGCGCGCAGATGAGGCGCGATGGAATGCGTGGTGTCGGTGATGTAGCTCAGGTCGGGCTCGTGGTATTCATTCAGGGGAGTGGGGACGCAGATGATAATGGCGTCCATGTCGGTGAGTTGTGAATAGTCAGCCGTCGCTGTAAATCCATTCGCTTTGGCCGACTGGATTTCCTCAGCCGCAATACGGTAGATGTAGGAACTGCCCTTGGCCAGACTGTCGATCTTGCGAGGGTCGATGTCGAACCCGGTGACCCGAAACTTCTGTTCGCTGTACAGCAGAGCGAGGGGTAGTCCTACGTATCCAAGGCCAATGATGCCAATGCGGGCCTGGCGCTGCTGGATTCTGGTCTTGAGTTGATCAACAGACGTGTCGGCGGCAGAGGAAGTCGTCATGAAATATTTGTCCGGGATGAACCTTGGATGTGCCTACGAGAGCGATTTAATTCTAGCACGATGAAGCGGCACGGCTTTCGCGGCGAGGCCGAGGAAGCAACAGCGAAAAGCCAAAATCTGGACTTCAAAAACGAGCGGAGTTCAAAAAGCCGGGTTAAAAATGCTGGGCCGCAAGGTAAGAAAGGGTTGATCGATTGACCAAAGACTTGAGCCGGAGAAAAAGAATAGGACTTTGGACCGTTGCCACTCTGCTGGCTGCGATGCTGCTGGCATTCGCGGCGAATGCCGGACGGTTGCTGGTGGTGGATGCTCCGCAGCCGTCAGACGTGATTCTGGTTCTGGCGGGCGAGACGGACCATCGCCCAGCTCGGGCGGTTCAACTATTGGAGCAAGGTTACGCCCGTCGAGTGGTCATCGACGTTCCGGCGGAAGCCAGGATGTTTGGATCGAGCGAACTGCAATTAGCAGAGAAATATGCGCAGAGTCTGCCGGAGGCGTCGGCAATCGAGATCTGTCCGATTGAAGGACTCTCGACAAGGGATGAATCGCGCGATGCGGAAAAATGCCTCTCGGCCGAGAGTGGGCGCCGAGTCCTGATTGTCACCTCTGAATTCCACACGCGGCGAGCGCTCAGCATCTTCCGTCACGAGTTGCCGGGATATTCTTTCTCGGTGTCGATGGCTCGCGAAGAGGCGGAGTTCGGAACCCGCTGGTGGACGCATCGCGAATGGGCCAAGACTTGCTTGGGCGAGTGGGAGAGACTTCTTTGGTGGACCATTTTGGAACGATGGAAGTAAGCAAAATCGCTTGCCCAGAGCGGGAATTGCCGTCAGGAAGTTGATGAGTTTTCCACCGGAAAACGGATTTCTATCCACAAAAGGCATTGACTGACAACAACGAGGAGGGTACGATTCGTTGCAAGGTCACCAAAATAGTTATTAACGGAGTGTGGGAATGGGTAAGTCCGCGTTTCGCGGTATGGTTAGTTGCGTGCTCCTGATTCTGTTCCCCGGTTCGTCGTTCGCGGCCGATTCCAATGCGGCCATGTTGTACACCAGCGGAGCCGCCTGGGTGAACGGCGTACACGTTCCTCGCGCTTCTTCCGCAATTTTTACTGGTGATCTTCTCCAGACCCGTTCGGATTCGGTAGCGAATATCAACGAATCCGGCTCCAGCATTTCCGTTCATTCCGACTCGCTGGTGCAGTTTCAGGGCGCGTCAGTGGATATTCAGCACGGTGGCGTCACGGTATCGACGTCAAAAGAAATTGCGGCCACTGCCGGGGATGTGAAAGTAACGCCTGCCTCGAATGCCTGGACGGAATTTAACGTCACCGATACCGACGGAACGGTTCGAATCTTTGCCCGCAAGGGTGACCTGACCATCAGCGACGGGAAAAATGTTGTGACGCTCGCCCAGGGGCAGGATACAACCAAGCCTGAAACCACCGACACTGCGGATAACGACAACAACACCCCGGGCGCCAAAAAGAAGAAGGACCGCAAGCGGGCGGCTGGTGCCATACCGGCGGCGGGCGGCGGGATTCTGAGTTCTCCCTACGCTGTTGGCATCGCTGGCGGAGCCGTTATTGGAGTCACGACGTGGGTTCTCATTAAAAGCGACAATCCCGCCAGTCCGACCAGGCCGTAACAGGTTGCGGCGCTCAACTTTCTCGAGGAGACTGCAATAGTGACACCTAGGTTTGTGACCGCGGCGGTACGAGCGTACTCCCCAAAATCGCTTGTCTCTGTCTCGCCAATCCAACTTTCCATTCTTGCTGAAAGAATTCAGGAGCGGCGGCTATACCACTTCCGAAGCTGGCAACACATCTTCCTGCTCCGTTGCAGTGGGCTTGCGTTTACGGGAGCGCTGCAGCAAGGGCGGGGCGGCTGCGAGAGTGCATAGCACGTAGAAAAGCGCGGCGTTGCCGGGAATCTGCAAGTTGAAGTCGAGCACGCTGTGGACCAGGATTCCGGTGAAGCCAAGCATGCAAGCCAGAGTGACGGCGGCGGATACTTCAGACGACCAGTTTCGGATCTTGCGCAGGGCCGTGCGATAAAGCACGACGAGGAACCAGATCATGGCTGCGAAGCCGAGCAGTCCCATTTCGCAAAGCAACTGCAGGTAGTCGTTGTGAGCTTCGTTCACAAAAAAATTCGTATAGAAGCTGCGGTACTGGGGATACACCACAGGGAAGGTTCCCAGGCCCCAGCCCAGCACCGGCTTACTCCGGAATACGCGGAGGGAATCACGGTCAATGGAGAGGCGCATCCCGCCGGAAAGCTCGGTGCGGGTTTCCGACGAGATGCTGGAAACGCGAGACGTCAGCTCTTTTCCGCCCAGCCAAACGAGCAAGCTGACTAACACGATTGCGAACGCGGCGGCGCCGACGGCTATCCGGATGGTTTTTCGCTGGCGAAGCAACACGACGGCGAAAACCGCCAACTCCACGAAAATGGCGAGCATGCCGCCGCGGGACCCGGAGAGGAAAATGGTCACCACCATGACGGCCGCTGCGATCCCTGCTACGATGCGTTCCCTTTCCGGCGCCAGTCGCGATAACGAGATGACCAAGGGAATGGGGACGAGCAGTTCCATCAGACCTGCGTAGTGATTGTGATTCACGTACGGGCCGTAAATCCATCCCCCATGGCTTACTGGGTAGAGCCAGTAAAGCTTTCCGTTGGAAGAAATCCCTTGCAGCAGGGCAAAGGACGCGATCGTGCAACCAAAGATCGCGAGAACCAGTGCAATTTTTCGTGCCTGGGAGCTGCGCACCAGGGTTTGCGCCGAAAGGAAACAAAGCATGCCGTACGCGCAGTAAAGCATAGCGCCCGAAATGGTGTCATGCCTGTAAGCGCTGGTGCGAAGAACGATCTGTAAGAAGATGAGAAGACCGAACCCAGCCATGGGCAGGAACAGTGGATTCCACTGGATGGTCAATTCGCCGTCGAGCCATTGTTTTCGGAGCCAGAGAAGACTGAGGACAACGCAGCCGGTTTCCAGGATGAAAGTCGACCAGGGTTCGACCGCGCCGAACGCGGCGGGACCGAACATGAGCAATCCGAACGTCCCATAAAGCAGGATTTCGGTAAGCCTTGCGTCCAGCCATTGACGGCTGGGAACATTTTTTTCTTCCCGTTTTTTCCTGTGAAGACGCATGGAAGTTGCTGCTTCTGCCGGCGCTCCGCCGCCTAAGAGGGTTTTCTGGTGAGATGAAAATCGTCGATCCAGAGCTTACCACGGATTGGACTGCCCGCCGGAAGCCGCCGCAGGTGCAGCACCACCAGTTTGCATTCCGGGCTGGTAGTAAACTCGCCGTCTGCGGACTTCCAGAAGCTGACGTCTTTCAATTCGTCGCTCTCGTAATAAACCGCCTGCGTGTACATATCTTGAATCGTGAAATGCGGTCCTCCCGCGCCTTCCATTTCCGACGTCTTGTAATACGCCGAGAAGTCGTAGGTTGTGTTCGGTTGCACGGCTACGAACTGGTAGATCCCGGCGTCTGTGATTCCGGGACCATCAAACGTAATCGTCAAGGAACGCAGCCCGGCATGAAAGTCGCTGGCATCGAGGGTTAGGTCGACTCCAGATTGGTTTTGATATTGCCAGTCAAAGCCGGCGTTCAATAGCTCAAGACTGAAGCTGCCGTTAATGATCAGATTGGCGAGTGATGGCAAGTACGACGAAAGCCCGAAACGATCTGCGGTCTGGTGCCAGGCTGCTACTGCCTCGTCCACTTCCTTGTGTTGGATTAGATAGCGGATGTAGTCGTAGGCAAGGCTCCGTTCGAAAGGCACGTGGGCCTGAACCATGGCGTCCCATACCTTGGCCGCGCCGTCGGTTTCCTGTTTCGTCTGCAGCAGGCCAAGAAACGCTACGTAAGCTTCGCTGCGGGGTGGAATGACATCGCGCAGCAGAGCATCCACGTCCGGTTCAATGTGCCAGCAAAACCGGATGGCAGCCGGCGTGAGCTCGGGGTCACCTGCCATTACTACTCGAAACTCGCGCAAGGCCTTTTCATTCTCGCCTTGCACCAGGTAGAGGTTGGCGGCCTCCCAGGCTACATCGGGTGTCATGGAATCGGCTTGGATGGCATGTTCCAGGGCGGCACTCTGGTTTGCCGTGTCTCCTAAAACCTGATACGTCCCGGCCAAGTCGAACCAATAACGTGCGGCGTGAGGATCGAGTTGTACTGCGGCCCGATATTCCCCGACTGCCAACGCCGGATCGCGAGCGACGAGATCGTAGAAGCGGCCTAAGTGATCGCGATAATCGGCGTTGCCAGGATCGAGCCAGGCAGCTTTCTTGAGGCTCGATAGCTGAATCCGGCTTCCCAGCCACGAGGCTGCGAACCGGCTCGCGGTCAGGCCGACGTACACAATCGAACACACGACCGCAATGGCTGTGACCACCAGCTTACGAGCGGGACTCTTGAAAGGAATCTTCATGTCGCCTGGCTGGAAAGCCTACGGCTACGCACTGCTCGACGAGGGAGAGATTTCTTCCTCTTCGTCGTTTTCCTCATCGTGACCAGACGAGGTTTCCTCGCGATAATAACCGGCATACTTGCCCTGATACTCGTAATAGTAATAGTAGTCGGGGGATCTCAAGTCGACCGCATTGAGTAGCACTCCGACGACCTTGGCGTTGACCTGCGTGAGAAGATCGCGCGAGCGGCGCAGCGCCTGCTTGGAAGTCTGGCCGGATCGGATAACAAGCACAACGGCGTCTGCTCGCGGCGAAAGCACAACCGCATCGGTCACCGACAGTGACGGAGGAGTGTCGATCACAATGTGGTCATATTCTTCACGCAACTGAGCGAGTACGTCTCTCATGTTGGCTGAGGCTAATAGCTCGGCCGGATTGGGCGGCGGGGTTCCGGCAGTCATCACGAACAAGTTCGGCAGGACTGCCGTGCGGGTGATCGCCTGCTCCAGGGTGGCGCTTCCGGTCAACACATTGCTTAATCCGCTGTGCGGCCCCATACCCAAAGTTTTGTGAATGCTGGGACGACGCAAATCGGCGTCAATCAGCAGAACCCGAACGCCCTTCTGAGCCAGCACCACGGCGCAATTGATGCTTGTGGTCGTCTTGCCTTCCTGGGGCAGAGCGCTGGTCACCATAATGACCTTGGGAGGCGCTCCGAGGTTGGACAGCAGCAGCGAGGTGCGGAGGGCGCGGTAGGATTCCGCCATTTGCGACTGCGGCCTGACCTGAGTCACAAGTTCTACCGCCTCGTTAGAGGTGGCGATGACCAACCGCTTAGGATTGAGGCCTTCGCGAGCAGACCTGGAGCCGAGCGGAATCATTCCCAGCGACGCCAGGCCGGAAATCAAATGTGCTTGTTCGGTAGTACGGACAGTGTTGTCGAGCGCCTCCAACAGAAAAGCCAGCCCAATGCCGGAAGTCAGGCCGAGGACAACCGCAAATGCCAGGTTCCGCGGTATGTTCGGCTCGACCGGCCCCGTCGGTGGCCGCGCACTGTCGACAATGCGGAAATTATTGGATTTCAATCCTGCCGAGACCCCAGCCTCTTTGAGTTTTTCGAGAAGTCCCTCATACAGCGTGCGATTGGTCTCGACGTCACGCTTGAGCAGGTTGTATTCGATGGCGCTCTCGTTGAGTTTGTTGGCTTCCTGCTTCTGCTGTTCGAGGGCGTCGTGCAGCATGTTTTCGCGTTGAAGGGCCGTCGTGTATTGGCCGCGAATCTTGCCCGCGATCTGCTTCATCTCTGCCTGAACCTGCGCATCGATTTCCTTGAGTTGATTGTTCAACTGGCCCAGCTTGGGATAGGAAGGACCGAACTGCGTGCTCAAATCGGCAGTCTGGATCTTGAGATCGGCCCGCTTGGCCAGCAGACTTTCCAGCAGTTGCGAGTCCGATTGCGATTGCGATCCGCCCGCAGCGTCCAGGCCGCCCGCGCTGGAAGTGATTGCGTCCGGATCCCCGGACTCAACGAGACGGTATAAAGCTTCCTTCTCCATGCGCTCACTTTCGGCGGAAGTGAGTTGCTTGTTGAGTTCGTCCAACTTTGTCATCGTAATGTTCGATTTCTCGTCGACTCCCAGGATGTCGTGCTCTTTCTGGTAGCGCACCAGTTTTTCCTGAGAAGTCTCCACTTTCATCTGCAGGTCAACAAGTTGCTTGCCCAGCCAATCCGAAGCTTGCATCGTCGATTCAAAACGCGCCTTGAAGTTGTTTTCAACATATGTCTTCATTAACGTGTTCACGACCGCGGCGGCCATCTGCGGATCGGAGCTTCGGTAGTGGACTTCGATGATGCGCGTGTTCGGACTGAGAGCAACTCTAAGGTTCCCTTTGAACCCTCCGACCATCGCGGCGGCGCGGGAAGGATCAGTCTGCAGCGGGTCCGGCGCGAGATCAAGAGTGGATGAAGGTGGCGGCGGCGCCTGCCCGGAGAACTCAGGGCGGCGGTCCAGGTTCAGTTCCCGGATCACTTGCAGCGCCAGCAGATCGCTCTGAAGAATCTTAAGTTCCGTCTCCAACTCGGTGGGATCGTAGTAGTCCAGGCTGAAGGTAGCGGAATTCTGAAAGTTCAGACTGGAATCAGGCTTGTTGATCTCAATCGTACCGTTCGCGTCGTAGACTGGCGTCATCTTCAGGCTGGCAATCGCCACGATGGAGAAGATCGTGACCAGGCAGGAGATCCAGACCCATTTCCGCTTCTGCAAAACCCGAAGAGACTCTCCAATGGCAGATTCCTGCGTAGGCAGGTTGAGGTAAGGATGTGGCCCCGCGGGCTTCCCCAAGGCCAGACTCGCGGTCTCGCCGACGATGGGGTTACCTGCCTGTACGAATGGTCCGGAATCCATGCCTGCTCCTCACGATTCTATGACTGCGCAAAATGTTCGATCAGCGCAGCCTTGTACGCCTGACACCAAATCCCGGGTCGAAGAGGCTGGTCCGTCGCTTAGGGAGTTGTTTCGCACTCAATTCGTCCGACATTTTAGCATTAGATTGAGAAGAACCGCGCCGAATTCTCACCGCCAAGTTTTGATTGTGTCGTGATCTCGCGCCGTTTCGGGCAAAGTCCGTTATACTTAGCGGGCAACGTGAGATTGAGCAGTGGCCGGCTGTTCCAGAAGTTTTCAGGACGGCCTTACCCACCGAAATTGAGAAGACTGCCAGCCGGTTTCGCCGGTAGTAGTCTTTCAGTGCTTTGCAAAAGGTTGTGACGAGGATTGGATGAATTGGTCTGAACAATCAGTTCTGGTGACGGGTGGGACCGGGTCTTTCGGGAAGAAATTTGTCGAGATCATGTTGCGGGACTACAGGCCGAAGCGCCTGGTGATCTTCAGCCGCGATGAACTCAAGCAACACGACATGCGGGCCTCTGGCCTTGACCACCCTAGCTTGCGTTACTTTCTGGGTGACGTGCGAGATGCGGGGCGTCTGGAGCGGGCTTTCGCCGGGATTACGATCGTGATTCACTCGGCCGCACTCAAGCAGGTGCCAGCCTGCGAGTACAACCCGTTTGAGGCGATTCAGACCAACATCATAGGTGGACGCAACGTGATTGATGCTGCCATCAATCAGGGTGTGCGGCGCGTGCTGGCCTTGAGTACCGACAAAGCGGTGAATCCCATCAACCTGTATGGCGCCACGAAGCTCTGCGCCGAGAAAATGTTTGTCCAGGCGAATGCCTACGCGGGAGCTCAGGATTCGCGGTTCAGCTGCGCACGCTACGGAAATGTTGTCGGGAGCCGGGGCAGTGTAATCCCGGTTTTTCAGGAACAGAAACGTCGCGGCCGCATCACTCTCACCGATGCGCGCATGACCCGCTTCTGGCTTACTCTGGAACAGGGAGTACGGTTTGTAGTGAGTAGCATCGAGCAGATGCACGGCGGAGAAATTTTTGTACCCAAGATTCCCAGCATGCGACTGGTCGACCTGGCGGAGACGATTGCTCCGGGGTGCGAGATTGAGACGATCGGAATTCGTCCCGGAGAAAAGCTGCACGAAGTTCTGGTTTCGGAAGACGAGGCGCGGAATACGCTGGAACTCGACGACCGCTATATCATTCAGCCGTCGCATCCATGGTGGCGGCGAGAGAGTTGGCCGGATGGGCGGCCGTTGCCGGAAGGATTCCGCTACGCTAGCGATACTAACGAACACTGGCTAACCAACCGCGAGTTGCAGGAATTGGTCTCGCCCGGCGCATCGCCCGCCACATCGCCGGGCGCATCGGCCGCCACATCGCAAGAACAGCTGGTCCCAGCCAGGGTTCCGGCCTAAGGTCAGCATCATGATGAGTACATCATGGTGAGTGCATCAAGATGATCGCAACGACAATCAGCCCGGAGACTCTTGCCATCCACGGCGGATCGCCCGTGCGCGCGAGTCTGCTTCCTTATGGTCGACAGTCAGTGGACGAAGCCGACATTGAAGCTGTGGTCGGAGTGCTGCGCTCAGATTGGCTGACGACCGGGCCCAAGGTTGGCGAATTTGAAGAGGCCTTCGCAGCCCGGGTGGGAGCGGCGCATGCCGTCAGTTTCACCTCCGGCACTGCCGCGTTGCATGGGGCAGCGTTTGCGGCTGGGCTCAAACCAGGCGACGAAGCGATTACCACTCCCATGACGTTCGCCGCCACGGCGAATTGCATTTTGTATCAGGGCGCGACTCCGGTGTTTGCGGATGTCAGCGCAGACACGCTCAATCTCGATCCCCAACTGATCGAAAAGAAAATTTCGCCGAGGACGAAAGCGATTCTCCCGGTCGACTACGCGGGGCATCCAGCAGAGCTGGCGCCGATCCTCGAGATCGCGCGTCGGCACGGGCTCGTCGTGATTGAAGACGCCTGCCATGCTTTGGGCGCTGAGTACAACGGGCAGCGCATCGGCGGCATCGTCGATATGACGGTGTTCAGTTTCCATCCGGTGAAACACATTACGACCGGTGAAGGCGGAATGGTCGCCACGAATGATCCGCAGTTCGCGGAGACTCTGCGGCGATTCCGCAATCACGGAATTTCCAGTGACGCGCGCCAGCGCCAAAGTGCTGGGCAATGGCACTATGAGATGGTCCTGCTCGGGTTCAACTATCGCCTTCCAGATATCGTTTGCGCGCTGGGAATTCAGCAGTTGAAGAAACTCGATGCAAATCTGGCACGGCGGCGCGAAGTCGCGGCGCTCTATACGGCGTCATTCCGAGACATTCCTGGAGTGATTTCTCCCCCGATGCGGTCCGAGGCAAATCCAGCCTGGCATTTGTATCCCATTCGCGTGGACCTGGAAAAGGTGTCGGCGGATCGGGGGCAGGTCTTCCAAGCGCTGCGCGCCGAAAACATCGGCGTGAATGTCCATTACATTCCGGTGCATTCGCACCCGTACTATCGTGAGCGGTTTGGATATAAGGGCGGGGAATTTCCGGTGGCCGAAGACGCTTATGCCCGACTGATCAGTGTGCCGATGTTTCATGGCATGAGCGATCAGGATGTGAAGGATGTAATTGCTGCGGTAACCAAGGTCTTCAGAACCTATTTGCGCTGAAAAGATCAGAAGGCTGGAGGAGCGTGCGTTTGACCCGGAAGACGGCGTTTGCAGAAGGTTCGCTGGTGCTGTTGCGTCCGCTGGAGCGCACCGATTTAAATGAGCGTTACCTGGGCTGGCTCAACGACCCCGAGGTAACACGCTACACCGAGACCGGAATTTTTCCTTCGACCGCTGAAGATCTGGAAAATTATTACCGGAGCGTTACCGGTTCGAAGAGTGACGTGATCCTCGCAGTGGCGGACAAGAAATCGGGCCGACACGTTGGCAACGTAAAGTTAGGACCAATTCGTTGGGTTCATCACGCGGCGACGTTCGGGATCCTGATCGGTGAAAAAGAATCCTGGGGCAAGGGCGTGGGACTGGAAGCTACGCAACTCATGGTGGAGTATGGTTTCTACCGGCTAAATCTTCATCGCATCGATTTGGGGGTGTTCGCGGAGCATGAGGCGGCCGTCCGATGCTACGAGAAGGTCGGGTTCAAAGTCGAAGGGCGCCTTCGCGAGGATTTGTTTCAAGGCGGAGAGTATAAAGACCGGCTCTGGATGGGTCTGCTGCGCTCCGAGTACAGTCGAACGAAAACCGGGAAGCGGAAATGAGAGCGCTGGTCGTGGGCGGGGGTTCCATTGGCCGCCGGCATTTGCGGAACCTGAAGACGCTTGGCGTCGAGTCTCTGGCATTGGTCGAAACTGACCTGTCGCGTCGTCAGGCGGTTGCGGATGAACTGTCTCTGGTCGGTTTTTCGCGGTTGCAGGACGGATTGGATTGGTCGCCGAACGTCGTCATTGTGGCAACGCCCACTAACCTGCACACCGAGCAGACCCTGGAAGTCGTTCGCGCGGGGTTTCCGATTTTCGTAGAAAAACCGCTTTCGCACACTCAGGCTGGACTCCCAGAGATTGCGCAACTGGTCGAGAGCCAGAAAATAGCTTCTCTGGTTGGATGCAATATGCGTTTCCACCCCGGTCCCGTCAAGGTTAAGCAGTTGCTCGAGGAAGGGCGGCTGGGAAGGGTTTTGTTTGCGCGGGTCCACACCGGTTCGTACTTGCCGGACTGGCGTCCTAATACGGATTACCGCCGAAACTATTCGGCGCGAGTCGAGACGGGCGGGGGATGCATTCTTGACTGCATTCACGAGATTGACCTGGCGCGGTGGTACCTCGGCGAAGTCGACTCGGTTTTCTGCTCCTCGGCACACTTGAGCTCGCTCGAGATTGCGACCGAGGATGTCGCGGTTCTCCTGTGCCGTCATGCGAGAGGAGCGATTTCGGAAATCCATTTGGACTACGTGCAGAGGACCTACGAGCGCGGCTGTCAAATTGTCGGAGAGCTCGGTTCAATCTTCTGGGACTTCAATGCCGGGGCGGTGCGATGGTATGACGCTGCGAGCAAACAGTGGACAACGTTCCCGCAGCCCGAGAACTGGGAAGTGAACCAAATGTACGTCGACGAGATGAAGCATTTCCTCGATTGTCTGGCGGAACAGCGCCCCACGACGTTACCCATTCCGGAAGCTGCCGCTTTGATGCAGATCGTATTTGCGGCGAAGGATTCTTCTGCGCAGGGGAAGATGATCTCGGTTGGGGGAGTCGCGGTTAGGGGAGTAGCGGTCAAGTGAACCTGGCTTTAATTCAGGCTCGGATGGGATCGTCGCGGTTTCCGGGCAAGGTGCTCGAAGATCTCGCGGGGCACCCGATGATCTGGCATGTCGTGAATCGCACTCGTAGATCAAAGAGCATTCACAAAGTCGTGGTAGCAACCACGGACCGGGCAGTTGACGACGCAATCGCCCAGTTTTGCGAACAGGAAAATGTGGGCTGTTTCCGCGGCAGCGAACAGGATGTGCTGGATCGGTTTTACCAGGCCGCTAAGGCCAATCAGGCGGATGTCATCGTCCGCATCACGGCTGACTGCCCCCTCATCGACCCGGCCGTTATTGATAAAGTAGTATCGCGTTTCGAACGCGGCGATTGCGATTACGTGTGCAACGTCGAGCGTTACACCTATCCGGATGGACTCGACACCGAAGTATTTTCGTTCGCGGCACTGGAGCGAGCCTGGCGCGAAGCTGGCAAGCCCTCAGAACGTGAGCACGTCACGCCATACTTGCGTACGGACCAGTTCCGAACCGCGAATGTGGAGAGCGAGATCCCGGTGTCTCCGACACAGTACCGGTGGACCGTCGATCATCCCGCGGACCTGGAATTTGTGCGCAATGTATATGCGGAATTTTCTAAGACGAGCGGGGAATTCGGATTGCGAGAAGTACTAGATTTACTGAAGGCGAGGCCAGATTTGGCAACCATACAATTAGAAACGATAACGAACGAAGGCTACTACAAGAGTCTTTATCAGCAGGCGAAAGCGGGGGCGGCGCAGAAGCGTCCGCTGTCGCAATCGCAGGCCTGGCTGGAGCGTGCGAAAAAAGTGATTCCGGGTTGCGCACAGACGTTTAGCAAGGGGTATACACAGTACGTGCAGGGCGCGGCCCCAATTTTTCTGCAGCGGGGCAAAGGCTGTCGGGTCTGGGACGTGGACGGCAACGAGTACCTCGACTACGTGCAAGGGCTTCTGCCGAACATCCTCGGTTACGCGCACGACGAGGTGAACGCGGCTGTGGCGGCTCAACTCGCCGAGGGGCACAGCTTTTCTCTTCCGCATCCACTCGAAGTGCAGCTCGCCGAGCGACTCACTCGGCTGATCCCGTGCGCCGAAATGGTGCGCTTTGGCAAGAACGGCTCGGATGCCACGTCGGGAGCGGTCCGGGCAGCGCGCGCTTTTACCAGTCGCGACCGCATCGCGTGCTGCGGTTACCATGGCTGGCAGGACTGGTACATCGGCTCGACGACTCGCAACGCTGGCGTACCAAAAGCCGTGCGAGATTTGACTCATCCATTTTCTTATAACGATCTCGGGAGCCTGGAGAAACTCTTCACCGAACATTCCGGAGAATTTGCCGCGGTAATCATGGAGCCCGTGAATTTTGTGGAGCCGGCGCCAGGTTTTCTGCAAAGCGTGAAGGATCTCGCCCACAAGCACGGGGCACTACTCATCTTTGACGAAATCTGCGTGGGCTTCCACTTCGGCCTTGGAGGAGCCCAGAAACTCTATGGCGTGATCCCCGACCTGGCTTGCTTCGGCAAGGCCATGGGGAATGGATTTCCGATCTCCTGCGTAGTCGGCCGTGCCGATGTCATGCGCACATTCGACGAGATTTTCTACAGCTTCACTTTTGCCGGCGAGGTCGGGTCAATCGCAGCCGCGATGAAAGTGCTCGACATTCTCGAACACTCCGATGCTCTCGCCCGGCTGGAATCGAATGGTCGAATGCTGCAGGAAGGACTCAATGCCATGGCGACAGAAGCCGGATTGAGTCAGCACATCTCGGCGGTTGGCCGTCCGCAGTGGTCTCTGCTGAAATTCAGCGACGAGAACGGAGCCTCCAGTCCTCTTCTAAAGAATTTGTTTCAACAAGAAGCCGTCAAGCGGGGCGTGTTGCTGCTGGCGACGCACAATCTCACGGCCGCTCACGACCGGCAGGCGATCCACCAGACCCTGGAGGCTTACGCAGAAGTCCTCAAAACTCTCGCATCGTGGCTCGGCGACCCCGATCCTGCGCGCTTTCTTGAAGGCCCCATGGCTCAACCTGTTTTCCGGGTGCGATGAATCTTCTTCTTCGGGCAGACGCCACTGTCGCGATTGGAACTGGTCACGTCATGCGATGCCTGGCGTTGGCGCAGGCTTGGCAGGACGCGGGCGGCCAAGCCGTCTTTGCAATGTCGGAAACTACATCGTCGATTCAAGATCGGCTTACGGCCGAGTCGTGCGAGGTGGTGTCGGTTTCACACGCGGCCGGAACGAAGGATGATGCGAGTCAGACGATCGCCCTGGCTCAGGAGCGAAAGTCCGATTGGATTGTGGTGGATGGCTACCAGTTCACGGCAGAGTATCAGCGCGCTCTGAAAGCCGCTGGATTCAAGGTTCTCTTCCTCGATGATTATGGCCACGCGCAGCACTATTCCGCCGATCTGGTGCTGAATCAGAATGTGCATGCCAACGTGCAGATGTATGGAGCCATCGAGTCTTATACTCGTCTTTTGTTGGGACCGCGCTATTGCCTGTTGCGGCGCGAGTTCACGGCGTGGCGGGATTGGAAGAGAAAAGTGTCGCCGATGGGTCATCGAGTGCTCGTGACAATGGGGGGCAGTGATCCCGAGAACGTCACGAAACGAGTGGTCAACGCCCTCGAACTGATTACAATCGAGGACTTGGAAGCGATCGTCGTGATGGGCGGCAGCAGCCCTCATGCTGAACTACCGGAACTCGCGGCTCGCTCTGGGAAGAAAATCAGTGTACGCCGCGACGTCACAAACATTGCTGAATTGATGGCGTGGGCCGACGTGGCCGTGTCGTCAGCAGGAACAACCTGCTGGGAACTCTGCCTGCTCGCCCTGCCCGCGCTGCTGGTGGACGTGGCGGAGAATCAGACCGCGGTTGCGCGGGAATTGGCACGCCGGCACTGTGCCATTCATCTGGGCGGTCCGCGAGAGTTTACGCTAGAGCAACTCGCTGATGTCCTGGAAATGCTGATGAGGTCCACAGAGAGGCGCCATGAAATTTCTGCTAACTGTCGCGAACTTGTAGACGGGAGAGGCGCGTGGCGTGTCGCTTCTGCCGTGCGTACAGGGCTGCGCGTTCGCCCGGCGCGGGAAAGCGACTGCCGTTTGCTATGGGGATGGGCGAATGATCCGCAGGTTCGCGCGGCTGCTTTCTCTTCGTTGCCAATCCCGTGGGAGCGGCACGAGGTTTGGTTCGCGAGTAAGATGGAAAGTTCCAATTGCGATCTTCTTGTCGCCGAAGACGGTGAGGGCCGGGCGGTCGGACAGTTTCGCGTGGACTGGCGCTCCGACGGAGACGGCGAAATTGATGTGAGTGTGTCGCCCGAGTGCCGCGGCGGGGGCTACGGAGCCGTGCTGATTGATCTCGGCGTCAACAGCGTCTTTGCCGAGAAAGGCGGGCGCCTTCATGCTTTCGTTAAAGTCGAGAACCCCGCTTCCCGCCGCGCTTTTGAACAAGCCGGATTCACGAGTCTCGGCGCAGCGAGCGTGCATGGGCACCCTGCTATCCATTACATCCGGACTAGCGATCACGATCTCACAGGTCGCGCAAATATGAGGAATGAATGATGTCGCGAGCCACTCAATCGGAACTTCTGGAACAAAGAATCGCAGAAAATGCAGCGGCTCAACAAATTGATCTGGCGACCTGGATTTTTGAACGCGTGCCAGTGCGGCCGGGTGACCGCGTACTCGAACTCTGCTGCGGCACTGGCGGACAGACTTTGCCGTTGCTCGACCGCGTGGGTGAGAGCGGACACGTTGTGGCACTGGATATTTCCAGAGCTGCATTGGACACACTAGCCTCCAAAGCAGGGTCTAATCGTGGCAGGCTCACCTGCGTCGAGGGCAGCCTCGAGAATTTCGCAGAAGCGTTGCAACGGGCTGGGGTTCAACATGGCGGCTTCGATCTCATATTCTGTGCCTACGGTCTCTACTACAGTCCCGAGCCGGTGCGAACATTGCAGCAGGCGCGAGCCCAACTCAATCGGGATGGCCGGATTGTGGTGACCGGCCCGTTTGGACCGAATAACAGACCCTTGTTTGACCTGGTGCGAGCCAGCGGCGTTGCCATTGCGGAGCCTGTTGTATTCTCGAGTGAGTCATTCATGCTGCAGACGGTTTTGCCTTGGGGCGCCCGGAATTTCGAGTCGGTCTCGGTGTATACCATGGTGAATCCGGTGCGTTGGACTACAGTCGAGCGAGTACTGAACTACTGGCAGAATACGACGTTTTACGATGCTGAAAAGCGCACGAATTTCGAAGCGCTTCTTCGTGCGCACTTCGCAAAGCATCCAGCGTTGGTGAATGAGAAGTGGGTCATGCTGGTGGAGATGAGCCATGGTCGCGACTAGCAGGGTCCTGGTGATCGCCGCCCATCCCGACGATGAAGTGTTGGGATGCGGTGCTACAGCGGCGCGGCTTGTGATGGAAGGGAGCGAAGTTCATTTCGCCATTTTGGGCGAGGGCCTGACCTCTCGTCACGCCGACCGTTCTGCCACGGATGCGGAACAACTGTCCGCACTGCACCGGCAGGTCCACGCGGCGGCGGCGAAACTCGGAGTCAAGAATGTGACGCTGCACAAACTGCCGGACAATCGTCTCGACACGATTCCGCTGCTCGAGATCGTTAAAATTGTCGAAGAACTTGTGGGCCGGCTGAAGCCGGCGGTGATCTACACACATCATGGCGGCGATCTCAATGTGGACCACAGCGTGATTCATCGCGCCGTCCTTACGGCGACTCGTCCCGTGGCCGGCCAGCCGGTGCAGCAGATTTATGCGTTCGAGGTGCCATCTTCGACGGAGTGGGCGTTTCAGCGACTGGAGCCGGCGTTCCGGCCCAATGTGTTCGTGGACGTGTCGCGCACGCTCGAGGCGAAAGTTGCGGCGATGGAATGTTACGAGAGCGAGGCCCGGAAGTTCCCTCATCCGCGGTCACCGGAAGCGTTGCGGGCGATTGCGATGCGCTGGGGGAGTGTGGCCGGATGCGCGGCGGCGGAGGCGTTCGAACTCGTGCGTTCGGTTCGTCCGCAGCTGGATTGACCATGTCATCCTCGATCACACCCTCGATCAAAATCGGAGCACGAACCATCGGGGCGGGGCAGCCTGTCTATGTGATTGCAGAGGTTTCCGCCAATCATCATCAGGATTTCGAACAAGCCGTCAACATCATTCGCGCAGCCAAGCGCGCCGGTGCCGATGCCATCAAGCTGCAGACTTACACGCCCGATACGATAACGATTGCCTGCAGCCGGCCCGAGTTCCGCATTGAAGGGACAATCTGGGGAGGGCGCAACCTGCACGAACTTTACGGCGACGCCTACACGCCGTGGGACTGGCAGCCTCGGCTGAAGCAGGTCGCTAACGATCTTGGGCTCGATTTGTTCTCGAGCCCTTTCGACGCTACGGCGGTCGATTTCCTGGAAGAGATGGGCGTGCCAGCCCACAAATTGGCATCGTTCGAACTGGTGGACATCCCGCTCGTTCAGACGATGGCGCGGACGGGAAAGCCGCTGATCATGTCCACGGGGATGGCTACGGTCGAGGAAATTGAAGAAGCGGTATGCGCGGCGCGACAGGCCGGCGCCGAGCAGATTGCGCTTCTGAAATGTACGAGCGCGTATCCGGCGACGGCAGAGGAGATGAATCTGCGCACCATTCCGGAGTTATCCCGACGCTTTGGAGTTCCGGCAGGGTTGTCGGATCACACCGTTGATCACACGATGGGGATTGCAGTTCCCGTCGCGGCGGTAGCGCTGGGCGCGTGCATCATTGAGAAACACCTCACCCTGTCCCGGTTGGAACCGGGGCCGGACAGCGCGTTCTCTCTGGAGCCGCATGAATTCAAGGCAATGGTGGATGCGGTTCGCGTGACGGAGAAGGCGTTGGGCAAAGTCTATTTCGGATGCAGCCCGAAAGAAGCGAGCAGCAGGGTGTTCCGGCGATCGTTGTTCGTGGTGCAGGATGTGAAACGGGGCGATCTGTTTACCGCCGAAAATGTCCGCTCGATCCGTCCGGCGCACGGGTTGCATACGCGCCATCTCGCGGAGGTGTTGGGACGGCGCGCCGCCTGCGACATTGAGCGCGGAACTCCGTTGAGCTGGGAACTGGTCAAACCGGTCAACCCCGGCGAACCGGTCAACCCGGTCAACCCGCAATGAGGATCGTCAGTCCCTTCCTGAAGAAGGTGTTCTATCCCGCACTGGCGCTGGCCGGAGTCTTTCGTCGCACTTCTGCGCTCGGACTTGCAGTGGTCACCTATCACGGTGTGCTTCCTGGAGGATACGAACCCGTTGATTCGGCGCTGGACGGGCACCTCATCAGTGGGGATGTGCTAAGGCAGCAGTTGCGTCTGCTGAAGGCCCATTACAACGTGATTGCACCCGAGGATCTGCTTGCCTGGCTGGATCGTCGGCGCGAACTGCCGCCGAGGGCGGTTCTGTTGACCTGTGATGACGGGCTGCTCAACTGCCTGACCGACATGTTGCCGGTTCTGCTGCAAGAGAAGGTGAGATGCCTGTTCTTCGTTACTGGCGCTTCTACCGAAGAATCGCGGGCGATGCTGTGGTACGAAGAACTGTTTTTGCAATTTCTCCGCGCCCCGGCCGGGCACTTCGAGATTTCATCCGAAGGAGTGCTGATTGAGGGTGATTTGGGGTCGCCTGAGCAGCGGCGTGCACTCTGGTGGAATTCGGTAAAGCAGCTCTCGCAGGTTGATTCGGCTAAGCGCCAGTTATTTCTTCACGCCGCGCGGATGCAATTCGGAAGTAATGCAGAGCCGGGTTTACGAGACGGAAATTCAGCATTGTGTCGGCGGTTTGGATTGCTGACTCGTGCCGAACTGCAGGAACTGGCTTCAGCCGGAATGACCATTGGCGCGCACACTCTGAGCCATCCCGTTCTCTCGCAGTTGCCGCCTGAGTTGGCTTACTCTGAAATCTTCGAGAGCCGCGCGAGACTTGAAGCTGTTCTCGAGAAGCGAATATGGGCGTTTGCGTATCCCTTCGGGGACCCCCAGTCGGTCAACGCGCGGGTGGTGGCGATGGCAGAGCAGGCTGGGTACCAGGCCGCTTTCCTGAACTTTGGCGGCGGATTGGGTGCTGATCTGCCAGCATATGCGTTGCCGCGGGTGCATGTTTCGGCTGGGATGACTCTGGCCGAGTTCGAGGCCCATGTGTCCGGCTTCTACGCACGACTGCAGGGGGCCGCCGGCTTCGGCGCGCAGCATACCGGTCCGATATCGAAATGAGTGGGCGTATCACAACTACGAACTTTGAGGCCTACGACGCCCCGGAAGTGGCCGCCCACTACGCGAAGCTGGACTATTTGACGCCGTGCGAAAGAGCGCTGTTCGAGACCTATATTCCGATGGGGAGCGCGATTCTCGATCTGGGCGTTGGTGGCGGACGCACTACGTCCTACCTGGCGAAGCGCGCATCACGCTACGTCGGCGTCGATTACGCACCCGCGATGGTGAAGGTTTGCGAGGCGAAGTTTCCCGAGCTGGAATTTAGAATCGCGGATGCTGCGAACCTCTCGATTTTCCCCGACGCTTCATTCGATGTTGTGGTGTTCTCGTTCAACGGCATCGACTACGTGTTACCCGCGCAATCGCGGCAAAGCTGTTTCGCGCATGTTCACCGGATTCTCAAAGGCGACGGAGTCTTCATTTTCTCGTCGCACAACGCCCGGGCGGTGCTGGTGCCGCCGCGGTGGAATCGAAACCGTCTGCGGCAAGCCGCGCGGCGATTCTCGGCGGACTCGAAGATTCTGTACTGGCTATGGTTGGTCCTGCTCACGGCAGCGCGGGCCACATGGGCCTTCTTACAAGCCGCGGGAGCCACTTTGCGGTGCCTCCTCAGGAGAATCCCCTCCTCGGTTTTCTGGCGGGGCGAGGGGAGTCTGGTCGATTCCGCCCATGGTGGACTACAGACGCACTATGGAATTCCAAGTTTCGTCGTAAGTGAACTGGATGCCTTGCATTTTCGGCCTGAACGCATCCTGGGCGATGACTATCCCCACACGAGCCATCCATACAGCACAGATTGGTACTATTACGTATTCGCCAGACCTTGCGAGAAGTGAATCGAACCTTGCGACTCGTCTTGCTCCAGGAAATTCCCGAGGATGGAAATCTGCGCCAGCAGTGGAATGCGCTGGTACAGCGGGTGGTTCAGCCCCAGGTCTTCTACACCCATGAGTGGTCGCTGGCGGTGCAACGTGCCTACCACACAACGCTGCAGCCGCTGCTTTTTCTCGGTTATGACGAGGGCGGATCCCTGTGCGGAGTCGCGTCCCTTGCCGCCGTGGCGGAAGGGCGCCGCGTGTCGTTTCTTTGCGCTACCACCGGAGACTACTGCGATTTCATCGCCCTGCCGGAATATAAGCCTGCTTTCGTTACGGCAGTTCTGGCCGAATTGAAGAAGCGAGGAGTCGGCGACATTACGCTCACAAATCTGCCGGCCGATTCGAGTACGCTCGCGGCGATCCGCACGGCATCGGGGCAGAACGGCTATCTTTGCCTCGCGCGTACGGCGTACCTCTGCGCTCAGATTTCCCTGGCCCAACTCGAGCGGCAGGCAGGGCAGAAGCCCGTATTGCCACGGAGAAAAATGGTGCGCAGATTTCTGAATGCGATGGGGCGCGACGTTCCAGTGCGTTCTCGATCATGCGCGCTCCTGGGATGCGGTCGCGCCCATCTTGCCGGACTTTATCCAGGCTCACGTGGCACGGTTTCTGGCGACTGGACGTATCAGCAACATGGCGCGCCCAGAGCGCCGCCTGTTTCTGAAGGAGTTGGCGAAGTTACTTTCGGAGTCTGGCTGGCTGAAGGTGACGCGCTTGATGTCGGGGGAGAACGCTTATGCATGGAACTATGGTTTCGAGTTTGAAGGTACCTGGTTCTGGTACCAGCCAACCTTCGAAACGGCCCTGGAAAAATACTCTCCGGGATTCTGTTTGCTGGCGAAGCTGACCGAAGAAGCGGCGGATGATCCAGCGCTACGAACCATTGACCTCGGGCTGGGAGCTGAGGAGTATAAAGAGCGATTCGCCAACCAGAGCCGGGAGACGCTGTATGTAACTCTGAGGACGTCTCGGCGGCAGCATACTTGGGAGATACTGCGCTATCGTGCCGTGGAAAGTTTTAAGACTTCTCCGCGGCTGGAAGCGCATGCGCGAGCGGTGACCGCGCGCTTGCGACAACTGAGAGAGAGCGTTGGCCGCGATGGTGTTGCTCCCACGCTCCGGCGGCTGGGTAAGCGCGCGGCAGCGTTTCTGTGGTCAGAGGACGAGGTTTGTTTTTTTGAGTGGCGCGGTCGGGTTCTTCCAGATTCGAGCTCGATCATGACGCTTCTCGACCTGAACCTGCTCGCCTCGGCGGCATCGCAATACGTCGACGACCCAGCGACGCTCGCATACTTGTTGCGCTCCGCTTCGCGTCTGCGCGATGGAAATGCGGAAGGTTTTGCACTGCTTGATACAGACGGTGTCGTGTTGCATATTGCATGGGCTACAGCGTTCAACAAGTTCTTTCTTTCGGAACTAAACGCCAAAGTCGACGGGCCATTTCCCGGCTGCATAATGATTTTCGATTGCTGGACTCCGGTCTCCGCGCGGGGCTACGGATATTACGGGCAAACCGTGAGCCTGATCGCCAAACGTATCCGGGACAGAGGAAATAGTCCCTGGATTTTCAGTGCGGCCTCGAACCTTGCATCGATTCGCGGTTTGGAGAAAGCCGGATTTCAAAAGCGCTATTCGTTAGTGCGGCAGCGTCTGCTGGGTTGGCAACGGATCAAAGGCGAGACGCCGAAACTCGATGACGCGCCAGTCGCGGAGGTGTCGGCTCGCGTTTGACGACGCGGCCGACTGGAACCCAATGCGAGTTCTGTTGCTACAGCCCGAAGATTCGCCGGAACGCGGACCGTGGTCACGGCAGCACTGGGATTTCATCGTCGACCTGGGAAAATCTACTCCGTTCACCGAGGAAAGGTGGGTCCGCGCCTGTGGCTGCCCGGTATTGCGCGCCGATTCTTTCCGCCAGGGGATCGCAGACGCGAAAGGTGTACGAGAAATGTTTTCCACAGGACGAGGCCGCCTGATAGATGAGGAGGGAATCGACTGGTGGGATCTCCTGTCATTGTTGGTTGCGCCCTACGCTCTAACCCTACCCGGTCTGTTGTCGGTGGCAAAGCAGATCAGTCCGTCGGCGGAGCTTTGGGCCACGCGCCCTGGCGGGGGCGCCCGTCTGGTGTCGCTCGCCTTGGGCTCGTCGCTGCAGACCTTTGAACCGGGTGGCCTTGCACGTTCCGCCGCGCGCGCCATGCATTATGCTGGGCTGCTTCGGCGTTTCTCTCCCGCCCAATTCACAGAGATCTTTCTGGATAAGTATGACTCCGGCTATCGGTGGCGCTCCCGCGTTGCCTCGCGCCCGCGGCGTTGCTCCGAACCGGTGGTGCTTCTGCCCAGCGCTTACGGCAACGTATCGCGAATGGCCGCCGATTATGCGCGCTTGCTCCCGATGAAGCCTTTTCTGATGGTTGCAACCCGACGCAGCGCGAGGCAGTTCGTCGCGCCCGCAAACGTTCAAGTGCGTGACCTTGCGGCATACGCAAAGGCGGGTCTAGCCGGTGCAGAGATTGCGTCCCTGACCGAACGCTGGACAAAACTGAAAGCAGACTTGTGCGAGTCTCCGGAGTTGCGGGTGCTGGTGCAAGCGGGTCTTCTAGACTCTTTTCCGGATTGGATTCGCAATGGCGTGAGCGCCCGCGATGCCTGGCGTGAGGTGCTGGAGCGCGAGCCAGTCGACGGAGTTCTTTGCGGCGACGATAGCAACCTGTATACGCGGTTGCCCGTCATGCTCGCGGCCCGGAGAAAGATAAGGACCGTGGACTTTCATCACGGGGCGTTTGATGGCCGCTATGCATTGAAAACCTTGCCGTGCGATTTATATCTCGCGAAGAACGAGATGGAGCGTGACTATCTGGTTCGGGTGTGCCGCCTTCCGGTGGAGAAGATAGTGATTGGGGCTCCGTGGCCTGCAAAAAACTCTTCGGCGACCGAGTCTTCGGCGACCGAATCTTCGAAGATCGAGTCTTCGAAGGTTCAGCCGCATCGTCCGTCTCAAACTTCGGCGATCTTGTTCTCTGAGCCCTATGAACTGGCCGGCTTGCGTGCGGACGAGGTCTATCGCGAAGTGCTGCCGTCGCTCTGTCAGGTGGCACGCCAGGCCGGGCACGGAGTCATTGTCAAACTGCATCCGTTCGAAAGCCTTTCCCAGCGGCGCACGCTGGTCCGCGACATCCTCTCCGCCGAGGATCGCAATCTCGTCAGTGTGGTGGATGGTCCTCTAACGCCTGAACTCATGGCGAGTGCATGGTTCGGGATTACTGTCGAATCGACGACCGTGATCGACTGTCTGCGGAATGGCATCTGCTGCTTCCTGTGTGGTTGGATGGCGCTTTCGTCGTACGAGTATCCGCAACAATATGCTCGCTTTGGGGTCGGAGAGGTGCTGCGGAACGCACGGCAGATTTTGGAAATCCCGAACCGGCTGGCGGAATTTCAAAACAAGCCGTCAATGAAGTTGAATCTTTCACAGACCGTCGATCCAGCGATGCTACAGCGTTGGTTGACCAAATCCCGTGATGCGGTCGACGCGAGCCCGGTCGCATGAACGATCCACTCATTAAATCATCGCCGGAGAGCATGTCTGCTGGAAGCCAGCAATTCCGTTCCCAGGTCGGACACATCTCACGCAACTCAGGTGTGTACTTCGCCGGAACCATTTTCAGCGTCGCGCTGGGTTCCGTATTCAAAGTGTATCTAGCTCGCGTGTTGGGGGCCGAAGCTTTGGGCATCTACGCATTGGGCGCCACGCTCGTCGGATTCTTCGGCGCTTTCAACTCACTCGGCCTGGTGGAGTCGGCAGTCCGCTTCGCTGCGGTGTATCGGGCTACCAACAAATTGGAACAATTACGCGCTTTGTTGTGGCGGGGTGGTGCCATCCTCCTGGCGGCGAACGTTCTGTTTGGCGTAATTTTCCTGAAGCTGGGGAGGATGGTGGCTGTCCGTTTCTATCATTCGGCCGTGCTGGCCCGATATATTCCATGGTTCGTTGCAATCATGCTGTTGGGCGTCATTTCCACTTTTTACGGCAGGATTCTCGCTGGATACAAAGAAGTAGGGCGACGGACGCTCATCACTAATTTCATTGGAAGCCCAGCCACGATGTTGCTTACGATATTTTTGCTCCGCATTGGTTGGGGACTGCGCGGATACCTGCTGGCTCAAGTGCTTGGTGCGGTTTTGGTGGTGGCTCTCCTGCTGGTGATCGTGTGGAAGCTCACACCTGCTGAGGCGCGGCTTTCGTTGCATTGGCCACCGCCCTTGGAACCTGAAGTTTGGTCTTTTTCTGCAGCCGCGGTAGGCGTTCTGCTGCTGGAGTTCCTGATGAGCCAGGTGGACAAGATCGCGTTGGGTTTTTACCGCAGTGCACGCGAGGTCGGCATCTATTCGGTAGCCGCGGCTGTGGTGGCATACGTGAGTCTCATCCTGACTTCGGTGAATCAGGTTTTTTCTCCGGTAATCGCCGACCTGCACAGCCGCAACGACAACGCGATGTTGGCACGCCTGTATCGGGCGCTTACGAAATGGATTCTCGGGCTGACGGCGCCGATAGCCATCATCGTGATTGTTTACGCGCGTCCCATCCTGCGTATTTTTGGCCATGACTTTGAAGCCGGCTGGCCCATCTTAATTATCGGTACCGTCGGTCAATTGGTAAACTGTGCAGTGGGTTCCGTGGGGTTGCTTCTGTTAATGTCGGGGAATCAGCGGCGCCTTCTGAGGGTGCAGGCGGCAATGGCTGTGGTAATGACGGTCGCCAGCATCGCACTGGTCCCACTCTGGGGACTGGTTGGAGCGGCGGTCGCGGCCGCCATCACGAACGCGGGAACCAATGCGTGGAATTTGCTCGAGGTGCGCCGAGTACTGGCTTTGTCGCCGTTCAGCCGCAGCTATTTTAGATTGCTCATCCCGACGATTGCCGCACTGCTGGCTGTGCTGCTGTTGAAGTCTGAGTCCAACATATTTCAGCGCGACTGGCTTGCGATTGCAGTCAGCTTGCTTGGAAGTTACCTCGTTTTTGCAGCAGCGGTTGCGGCGGTGGGCTTGGATGAAGATGACCGCGTCCTCGGCCTCGCCATTTGGTCTCGTGTTCGGCGATCGGCGTCAAGTGTGGAGGGAGTGAAGTCTTGACTGACATGCGCACCGTAAGTCTGCCGGCTGACTTGTGTACGCGGACTGAGAAGAAGTTTGGCAGCCTGGAACCTCTGCTGGAATATGTGCTGCGCGACTTGCTGAGGGATGAGGCCGCTCAACGGGACGAGGCGGAACAACGCATGATTGAGCAAAGACTGCGGGACCTGGGCTATTTATGAGCTCACTCCGAGCCGCACAAGCGGTCGATAGCAGCGTGTGTGGGCACGCAGTGGACGGGCAAGTGCAGACTTCTGGCGCTCTCGACTTTCAATTGGTTAGAGCCTCACGGTGCCCTGCACACATCATTCAGGAAATAACCGGGTTTCTGGACACTCAGGACACGTCCCATCCCTTTCAATTTCCGCAATGGGCGGACGCTCGGGCCTATCTCGCCTTCGCCCGGCTGGGGGTGGAACTTCGGTGGTTCGCGCTATGTGGAGTGTTTTACCCTGCGGGAAGAATCCTGCAGCCGATCCGAGCCCTGACCTTAAATCGGGGACCCGTCTGCGACGATCTGGATCTGGCGGAGGATGGGCTGCGACGCTTGGCGGAAGCAGGCAGCCGCAAGGGTTTCGCCTTCATCAACATTGCTCCGGAGTGGGCGGGTGATCTTGCGGAGTCCGCGGGAAGCATTCTGGCGCGGAACGGTTGGCAGCCGTTTTCTGCACGGAGGAGCTCTTTAAGGTTGGACTTGAGCCCTGATCTCGACCAGTTGCTGGGCAATTTTCGGAAGGTGACACGTTACGAGATTCGACGATCCGAACGCCAGGAAGTTGAAGTGATCAGGGCGCGCGACGAGAATGATTGCGATCGGTGGTTAAGGCTCTACCGCGATATGGCTAAGGAAAAACAATTTGCCGCAGACGATTGCGGGCATATCCGCAACGTCCTTCGCTGGCTTGAGTCTGAATCACGCCGAGGTGTTCTTCTGCTCGCACACAAGGACGGAAGGCTGCTGGGCGGGATTGTGATCGTTCGCTCCGGAGTTCGCTGCTGGTACGTGTGGGGAGCCACGTCCAAAGGCGACAAATTCAGCGCGGGGCATTTGCTGCAATGGCGGGCTATCCAATGGGCGAAAGAAAACGGCTGCCTGGAGTATGACTTCAGCGGAGGTGAGTATCGCGAAGGCACGGATTCTGGCCCCGCTTTTTTCAAACGAGGCTTCTGCGACAACGTCGTGCATTTCCTGCCTCCCCACCGTCAGGTCATCAGCGAAACTTGCGTTCGAGTGTCCGATCTCGTTGCGAAGTTTAGAGGTCGGTGGCGGGTTTCTTGAGACGTTGCACTTGCGTGGGCTGCGTTTAACGTGACGTCAAAAATAATGACTACACGCCACGGCCAAGGCACGTCCTCCATCAGCGACTCAGAAATGGGCCGTGGGGCTATCTTTCGCAGGCCAAGGGCGGCGACGAAGTGACCTTCGCTCGGAAACTCTGGCAGCGTGGCCTCGACCTGCTTCCGGTCGCCGGGTTTCATTTCGACCAGCCGATCGTGATTTTGCAGAGCGATGACTGGGGCCGGGTTGGGCTGCGGGATTGGGAAGGTCTGGAGCAATTGCGATCGGCGGGGCTGGCGCTCGGCGAGCAGTCTTACGATTTCTACACGCTGGAGACTGCCGAAGATCTGGCCGCTTTGCTCGGGATGTTCATGCGGCACCGGGACTCAGTGGGGCGGAATCCTTGCCTGGAGATGAATTTCATTGTGGCCAATCTGGACTTTGCCAAAATGAGCGCCGAAGGTTTTCGGCAGATCCACCTAATGTCTCTGACCGACGGCCTTCCCCTTGGTTGGACGCGTGTGGGGCGAATGGAAGCGTTATGCGACGGGATCGCCGATGGTGTGTTCTACCCGGCCTTGCATGGCACGACGCATTTTTGCCGGTCGGCGGTTGAGCGCAATTTACATGTGGAAGGCGAACGAGCCGATCTCTTGCGTACACTCTGGCGGGCTGGGACGCCGTACATTCACTGGCGCATGCCGTGGATCGGGTATGAATACTGGGATCCGGAGCAGCCAGAAGACGAACGATTTCTTCCCGCGGAAAAACAGATAGAGTTGATCGGCCACACCGTGGGAGCGTTTGCCAAACTCTTCTCCACGCTTCCGCGTTCGGCCTGTGCTCCTGGCTACCGCGCCAATGACGATACTCACCGCGCTTGGGCGCGACATGGAATTCGGGTCGTTCAGAATGGCCCGGGAGCGCCAGTTCCACCGCACTTCGATCGCCACGAGATTCTGCATCTGTCCCGCACGGTTGAGTTCGAGCCTGCGACCGATGCGGCATTCTCGGTTGAGGCCTGTCTGCGGGAGGCGGAGACTTGCTTTGCACGAGGCATCCCGGCGATTATTTCGGTGCATTCCATTAATTTTCATTCTACGGTGAAGGATTTTCGCGGCCCTACGCTGGCGGCCCTCGACGAGCTCCTGACGGCGCTGGAGTCGAAGCACGCCGATCTGCTGTATCTTCACGATGAGGATCTGCGCGATTTGGTGAACCAGGGTTCCTATCAGACGGGCGAGGGCAGGCCAAAGGTGAACGTGACCCAGAAGAAATTCAGGCGGGCCCAGGCGGCTCGAATGGACCAGTTCGGATGAATCAAACCAGATGAAGCAGAAATCGATCGTATTGGTGACGGTGGATTGCCTGCGGGCCGACCATGTCGGCTTCATGGGATACGAGCGTCCCACTACGCCCTTTCTGGATTCACTTGCCGGCGAGAGCTTTGTGGTTCCCGCTGCTATTGTTGCCGGAGCCCCGACCTACTATTCGCTTCCTGCGATCCTGGCATCGCGCTATCCGCTGGCACTGGGGCGCGACGTGCTCGGTCTTAGCTCGAATGAGCCGACGCTTCCATCTGTTCTGAAGCAGGCTGGTTATTCCACGGCTGCGTTTAGCGCCGCGAATCCCTATATTTCAGCGCGTTTCGGGTATGAACACGGGTTCGATACGTTCCGCGATTTTCTGGAAGACGAACCCACGCCGCTTCCGGAAGAAAAGGTGATCGCCTTAAACAACAAGGGTTGGGCGAGCCGGCTGAATCAGAGATTGCAGAAGGTTCGCCCCGCTTTGGGACCTCTGGGCCTTGTTTATGACGATCTTTACTTTGAGTACTGCCAGCGAGTGACGCCGGTTGCAGCCTCACTCGACGCACTGCGCCGTTTTCCCGCAGCCGACCTGATTGTGGACCATGCCTGTACCTGGCTCGGTTCGGTCGGCGACGCGCCGTTCTTTCTTTGGCTGCACTTGATGGACCCGCATTCGCCCTACTATCCGAAGGACGCTGCGCTCACGCTGATGGGGCAAGATCCCGTTACGCCTTATCGAGCGCGCTATTTGAATTCCTACTGGAACCGCTCCGATCTCGGGCGCCGGCGTTTTGCGCGGCAGCGCGACCAAGTCGTTGCGTTGTACGATGCCGGCATTCGTTGGGTCGATGGGCAAATGTCACGCCTGGTCGAGACGCTGCGAGTCTCGAATCGCTGGGACAACTGCATCTTCGCCGTCACGGCCGATCACGGAGAGGAATTTCTGGATCATGGTGGCCGCTATCATCCACCCTCGCGGCTAATGGAAGAATTGATTCATGTGCCTCTGCTGTTGCGGGTGCCGGGTAGCGCGAAGAAAGAACTGTCGAAATCTCCTTTCAGCATGGTGCATCTGGCGCCAACGCTGCTGGATGCGGCGCTGTTGCCCGTGCCAAAAGAGTTCGAGGGCCGCAGCCATTGGGAGCAGTTTCGACAGGGTGCGAGTTCCGGCGGTGTCGCGATCTCGGAGTGCGTGGCGGGCTGCACCAATCCTTTTCGTCCGGAGAATCGCCTGGGGCCGCGCGTATTGTCGGTCCGGGAATTTCGCTGCAAGCTGGTGCTTCAATTCGATGCAGCGGAGAATCTTGTGGTGGAGACGCTCTATGACCTCGACGCTGACCCAAATGAACACTCACCGCTTGCAGCAGCTGCTCAGAAGCCAGTACGGCGGCGCTTGCTCGAAATCGCGCGCGAACACTTGCGGCGATCCCGCGAGCAGCGTGACCCACGGACGCGCCTGCAGGCGCGTCTTCACGAACTTCGGCTAGAATGGAAAAAACCAGCAGACCACGCTTCGCCGGTGGCTTCCTAGCTTGCGAGCCATCATCTTATACCTGTACCTGTTATACCCGGAATGATTACGATCTTCACCCCGTCGTTTGCCGACGAAGCTGATACCAACGCGCAAAATCTTACCGTGAAGGAAGTCGTGGCGCGGCTCGATCCGGATCGCGCGGCGGTGACGATGTTGCATGAAGGCGCCGCTGACCCACGAATTGCATCGCGGCCAAATACCACGCTGCTCCGCTGGCGACGCCATGGAAACACGCCGAGGATTGCGTGGCATATTCTGAGAAGAGTGCCTGATGTGTATTTTTTCCCGCGCGAAGGCCCGCTTGACGCCTTATTTCTGAGCATGCGTCGATATTTTCGATGGCGGACCGCCATGGTCACTCCGGTGATTTCCGGCGGCCTGCTTTCGCAGTCATACCGGCCCGCCAGAATCAGAAATATTCGGGAGTCGGATTCGGTCTTCGCGAATAATGGCTACCTCGCAGAGCTGGTGAAGGAGAAATTCAGTATCGATCCGGGGACGATTCACGACGGGATCGACAGCCGTTATTTTTTCCCGCCAGAGCCGGGGCGGACGCAGAGCCAGCCGACGACCGTGTTGTACGCCGGATCGCTGCGCCCATACAAGCGCGTGCCCGTCGTCGTCCGGCAAGCCGCGCGCTGGCCCGGAGTAAAGTTTCGCATCGCGGGAACTGGAGAGGAGGAGCAACTCTCCAAGGATCTTGCGGCCGAACTCAAATGTACGAACGTGGAATTTCTGGGCCACCTGTCGCAGCCGCGGCTCGGCCAAGAAATGCGGCGGGCCGACATTTTTCTTTTCCCGAGCATCGTTGAAGGGCATCCTCAGGTGCTGGGGCAAGCGGCGGCCAGCGGGCTTCCCGCCGTGGCGATGGAGGTCTATCGTCCCGACTTCGTTCTCAGCGGCACGACCGGCTTTCTTGTGGACAACGACGACGAACTTGTAGAGAAGCTAGACTTGCTGATTCGAGATCCGCAATTGAGGTGCTCGATGGGAGCGGCGGCGGTTGCTCACGCGAGGAAATTCGATTGGGATGTCATCGCCGCGAAATGGCAGCAAGCGTTTGAAGAGGCCGCAGCCAAGCGGCGTAAACACTGAGATGTGTGGAATCTACCGAGCCTTCGATCCCTCGTCGTGTCTGGATGACAGCATGCGCTGTGACCTTCTGTTCCGCGGGCTAGTAATGAGGCGCCGCTGCCGGGAGGCTGAGCCCGCGTGATCCTGGATCCGCAATCGCCGCCTGTTCCCGGTGAGGCGCAGAGTAAGCAGAGGCCGCTTCATGTTCTCACACTGACACCCTTCTATCCGAGCGACTACGACGAAGCCGCCGGTTGCTTTGTCGCAGAGCCTCTCGAAGCGCTCGCCAAGACTGGTGTAGTGAATACCGTCTTCGCGGCGCAACCGGCTTATCGCAAAAGACTGCGCGCCAGAGACTCGGGCTGGCATGCGGAATGGCTTCGCTACTTGTCTTTGCCCGGCGGCTTAGGATTACCGACTGCGGGCGCGTTTCTGTTTGCAAGAATCGTGGGGCGAGTTCGCGAATTGCGAAAGTTGGGCCAGATCGATCTTGTCCATGCGCATGCGCCGCTGCCAGGCGGACATGCCGCCTTACTTTTAAGTATGGAACTTGGGGTGCCATACGTCGTTTCCGTGCACGGTCTCGATGCATTCTCGACGAAGCAAGTCAGCGGACGGGCAGGGGACTGGTGTCGAAAGATTTCCCAGCGCGTGTATCGATCCTCGCGGCGGGTGATTTGCATTAGCGAGCGCGTGCGCGAGCAGGTTCTGGAAGGCGCCGGCACGTGCAGGACATCCGTGGTGTACAACGGAGTCGATCCGGAGTTGTTTTCGCCAGGGACTGAATCTGGGACTGAGCCCTCAGATGGGCGCCTGATTATCCTCAGCGTCGGCAACCTGATCCCGATCAAAGGGCACGATGTGCTCATCCGCGCGGTGGCATCACTGGTCGCGAAATTTCCACTGCTGACTCTGGAAATCATTGGCGACGGTCCCGAACACGACCGTTTGCAGGCACTGGCCCGGCAACTTCAGATCGGCGACCGAGTTCATTTCTTAGGGCGTCGCTCGCGTCTGCAAGTTGCATCGGCAATGCGGCAGTGCACGTTGTTCGCACTGCCCAGCCGCTATGAGGGTCTGGGTTGTGTGTATCTGGAAGCCATGGCGTCGGGCAAGCCGGCGATCGGGTGCAGGGGACAAGGAATTGAGGAAGTGATCGAGCACGGAATCAACGGATGGCTAGTTGGCATCGATGATGTGGCGGAACTGCGCGACGCGCTGTCGACCTTGCTGAGCAATACCGCCTTGCGCAAATTCGTTTCTGCCCACGCCCGTCAGACTATCCTTGACGAATTTACACTTACCCGTCAGGCGGATCATCTCAGCCGCATTTATCGGGAGTGCGCAGAATGAAGCCTCGGTTAGTCATCATCACCGAGATCATCGCTCCCTACCGCGTTCCAGTGTTCAACTCCTTGGCGGAGCACGGCGAGGTACACCTTCATGTGCTGTTTCTTGCCGAGACCGACCCGATGCTGCGGCAGTGGACGATTCCGAAAGACGAAATCCGGTTCTCCTATCGGGTCCTTCCGTCCTTTCGCGTGCGGCTTGGGAATTTCAACCTGCTGGTAAACCGCGGCTTGGACGCCGCGCTCCGGCAGGCTCGCCCCGATGCAATCCTCTGCGGGGGATACAACTATCCCTCCTCGTGGCGGGCGGTATTCTGGGCTCGAACGCGAAGAATTCCGTTTCTGCTGTGGACGGAGAGCAACACCGCCGACCATCGAGGGCGAAGCGCGATGGTGGAGTATCTCAAGCGGAAATTTCTGGGACTGTGTCGCGGATTCGTGGTTCCCGGTGAAGCTTCAAAGTTATACCTGCAGCAACTTGGTTTACCCGCTGAACTGATCTTCAAGGCGCCCGACGCGGTCGACAACGAACTCTTCAGCCAGGGCGCGCGGGTGGCGAGAGCGAACTCCGTCTCTGTGCGCCAGCGGATCGGTGTGCCCGAGCGATACTTTCTCAATGTCGGTCGGCTTGTACGAGCTAAAGGAGTGCTCGATCTTCTCGAGGCTTATGCAAATCTGGACACGGAGATTCGGGCCGCTGTTGGACTCGTTTTCGTCGGGGACGGCGGAGCGAAGAGGGAATTGGCAGAGCGAGCCTCGCTGATTCGCCCGGGAACCGTGAAGTTTTCTGGGTTTGTGCAGAAGGATCAATTGGCGGAGTTTTATGCTCTGGCCGACGCTCTCGTGTTTCCCACGCACAGCGATCCTTGGGGCCTTGTGGTGAACGAAGCCATGGCCTGCGGCCTCCCTGTGGTAGCCTCAAATGTAGCCGGCTGTGTGAGCGACCTGGTCGAAGATGGGTGGAACGGCTTCGTGGTTCCAGTCGGCGACGTTAAAGCAATATCCTCTTCCATGGAATCGCTTGCCAAGGGTGACGACCTGCGAAATCAGATGGGAGAGCGAAGTCTGCAACGCATTCAGGAGTATTCTCCGGAGGCCTGCGCGGCTGGACTTGCCAAAGCAGCGCTGGCGGTTTGCGGAGAGAAGCCATGAAACCCCGCACTAAGTTGGTACTCGGGCTGGCCAGTATTCTGTTGATGCTGCTGTTTCTCTATCGATATCTCGCCTATTTCAGCACTCCGCTCTACCTTGAGGGTTTGATCCTAATCGAAATTGTCGCGGCAAGCCTTTGGCACTTTGAAATCGTTTTTTTCCCGTTTCTGATGGTGATCTTTCTTTGGGCCGGTTCTGACCCCGGACTTTCGGCCGGCGTGGCCGGGTCGGTGCGTTGGGTTGTGCTCGCCGTTGGGGCTCCAGTAGGGGCTGTTTTGTGGATGCGAAGACGGCAACATCCTTTCACGGCATTGCATCTCGCTGCCCTGTTCTGCGTGGGTTCTGCCCTCGCGTCGGCGATGATGTCAAATGTTCCGATGATTGCCCTGCTGAAAGTCGCGAGCCTGTTCCTGCTCTTTCTCTACGTTTCTACGGGAGCGAGACTGACGATTGTCGGCCGCGAAGAGCGCTTCATGCGCGGTCTGCTCCTCGGCGCCGAAGCGGTAGTTTTCGTCTGCGCACTGGGAGCCCTCGTAGGACTGTCGCTTTTGGGAAACCCGAATTCTCTGGGCGCCGTAATGGCGGTCGGGCTCGCTCCGTTGCTGTTATGGGGATTTGTGGTTGCCCAGACCTCTGCAGAGCGGTATCGCAGAGGCGCAGCCTTGCTCGTGTGTGGCCTTCTGCTTTACTCCTCGCTTTCGCGTGCCAGCCTGCTCGCGGCTGCAGTCTCAGCTCTGGTGTTTTGCGTTTGTCTCCGCCGTCAGCGACTGTTCGTGCGGGGCGCTTTCCTCTGCGTTTTCTTTCTTTCGATTGCCGCGGTGGCGAGACCGGAACAGTTCAGCAACCTTGTCTCCTCCACCGCTGAGAACGTCGTGTACAAGGGCAAACGCGAGCAAGGTTTGTTCGGGTCGAGAAAAAATCCCTGGGAAGAGGGCATCGCGCTGGTCAAGGAACATCCCTGGTTTGGCACCGGGTTTGGCACCAGCGATGTTGGGGAGGTGCGGGGCGGCCCGGGATCAGGCCTTGACGTGATGGAGGGCTTATACACCGGAGCGGGGGCGCTGCGTGAACACGGGAACAGCTACCTGGCCATGATGGAGTACATGGGACTTTTCGGAGTTATTCCTTTCGTCTTCCTCCTGTTCCTGGTCGTACGCATGATTGTGCAGATGTGTTTGTGGATGAGGAGAACGGCCAACGTTTACCATCCCGGAATTCCCATGGCGATGGTGCTGGTGGCGGGGCTCGTGCACGCTTTTTTTGAGGACTGGCTGTTCGCCGTCGGTTACCATCTCTGCGTATTTTTCTGGATCATGGCCTTTCTTCTCAAAGACCTGCTGCCCAGCCGCGACGAAGTAAACGCGAGGTACCCCTCTCCCGCGTACGCGCCAATCCTGCGGCCGGCTCCCGGCCAGCTTATCGCCAATCGATGATCGACCCACGATGATTCACCTATTTATCAACGCCCTCGCGGCCAGCGCGGGAGGCGGCCTCACCTACGTTCGCAATGTCTTGCCGCAGTTTGAAGCACGCGACGATGTCCGAGTGACAGTGCTTCTCAGCTCCGCTGTTCGCACCCAACTGACAACTTCAGACCGGGTTTCCGTCATTGAACAGGAAGCTCCCGCCGGCGTTGCAGCGCGTTTCTGGTTTGAACAGCGGCGTTTACCCGAACTCATTCGCCAGGCTCATGCCGATGTCTTGGTTTCGACGGGCAATTTCGCGCTGTGGAAGTCTCCCGTCCCGCAAATCCTTCTCAGCCGCAACGCCCTTTATATTTCACGAGAGTTCCAGCGTGATCTGCGCAGCCGTGGCGACTACAAACTTTGGCTCGACACGGAACTGAAGGCGGAGTTCGCTCGTGGGTCAATTCGGCGAGCCGATGTAACGGTTGCACCCAGCGCAGCCTTTGCGAACCAGTTGCGAGACTGGACCGGCGTAGAGGTGACGGCGATTCACCACGGCTTCGATGCGGAGTCGTTCATTGCCGACCAGACCCCTCTTCCGGAAACCGCCCGCCGCGCGCTCGACGCTTCGGAAGGCGCCGTGCGATTGCTTTTCGTTAGCCACTACAACTATTACCGGAATTTCGAGAACGCTAATTCGGGCCGTTCGCTCGCTGCGCGACCGGCTCGCGCCCAGGCGTTTCTGCCTGATCCTTACCTGCAAGCTGCGCTCGGATTCGAACCCCGGATCCTACAGCGCTGATTCAGCAGCTCACCTAGTACAGCAACTGGGACTGGCGGACAGTGTGATAGAACTTGGTTCCATTCCCTATGGCTTGCTACATCACCTCTATCGTGCTTCGAACATCTATGTGACAGCCGCTTACGCGGAGTCATTCGCTCATCCCCTGGTCGAAGCAATGTCGAGTGGTCTTCCCATTGTGGCCGCAAACACAGAAGTTCATCGTGAGATCTGCGGCGACTCCGCCTTATTCTTTCCACCGATGTCTCCTGCCGCTCTCGCCGACAGAATCTGTCGTCTCGTGCAGGATGAGGAGCTCGCAAAACGTTCTGGCGCCCAAGGACGGCTGAGGTCGCGGGATTTCACTTGGAAGCAACACGTTCAACAACTCCTCGATCTCGCTCAATCGAGATTCGCGGAGACTATCGGCAAGAGAGCGGGGCCTGACGGGTCCCACCGTGTGCTACCATGAACCGCATTCAGTCATCCCTCAAAACCCCGTTGAACGCGGACTTCGCTTGCTCTAAACCATCGGCTTGGCGTGAACCTCCAACCCTGTCTCGCGTGCTGGTCTTCGTATTGATATCGTACGGAGTGTTTCTGGTCACTTTTTTTCTCCTTGGAGGCAGCTTTTGGTCTCGAGTTGAGGAATTCGGAGACAATCCCGGTTATATCCGCCTCGCGGCCGCGATCCACCACTGGCAGCTTTCCGGTGTAGTCGTGAAGCAATTCTGGGGACTGCCGTACGTTGTCGCTACCGTGTCTCTGGTGACGACTCTATCCGAGAGGGTCAGCCTCATCATCGTTTGCGTGCTGGCTTCTCTGGTCGCCGTTGCTCTCTGTTATTGGCTGTGGGATGGCTGGATAGCCATCTTTTTCTCGCTGCTCAGTTTCGACTGGTTTCAACGGTCCTTGCTGGGGGGAGCAGAGCCGCTGTTTGTCGCGTTTCTTCTCGGGTCGTTTCTTGCGCTCAGACGCGATCGTTGGTTATTGGCTGCGGTGCTGGGAGCGCTCGCCACCGTGGTACGCCCATTCGGAGTATTTGCCTTGCTCGGATTGGGAATCGAATTGTTGTATCGTCGACGGCTGCGTGACGCTGCCGTGGCCACGGGTGCTGCTCTGGGCATCGGTGCGCTCTATACCTGGCCCGTGAAACACTATCTTGGCAATCCTTTTGGGAATGTGGCTCTTTACCAGCAAAACGATTGGCATGGAGGCCTGCCCTTCGGCGTTCCCTTCCTGGCGATTCTCAAAGATACATTTCCGAGGAACGCACCCTGGTCGAACCTGGTTTTTACTTGGGGATGGATACTATTCGTGCTCATTGCATTCGTCGTAGCGATCAGACGCGGAGAGTTGCGCCAATACGCAAGGGAGCACACAGCCGAGGCCTGGTTCGTGATCCTTTACGCGATTGCGCTGTACACCTATAGTGCCCCGGCTTGGGCCAGGTCAAACTTCCCGAGATTTGCTTTGCCCTTGCTTCCGTGGGCGTTGTTTTTTCTCCGGCAGTACCTTCCCACCGATCGAAGGGTGATTTGGGGATTGGTAGTGGTAGGCCCGGTTCTCGCCGCTGCCTCAGCAATCGGTATTCGTCAAGCCGCGACCGTTCTCTTCAAACATTTCTAGCGAACCGTCACAAAGGAATACACACCGCCAGGGGCTATAGCAGCCACTTGGCTCGCGTTGCAAAAATGGAGAGAAACGTTCCCCGCCGAGCCCGGATACGCGCTAAGCGAGAGATTGCCCAAGGCTGCGGGAGGAGTGAGACCCGTGATGACATCCGCCTTGTCCACACCCTTAACGGCAGCTGCCACGTCGACGCAGCTCTGGGCGGCAACTTTGGCGGCCTCAATCCGTGCCTTAAATACTCCGATCTGCGACAACGCTGATCCCGAGCCCAACGTCAGTGTGTTTCCTGGCTCGATTACTACGGGCACGGCAAACGTCTTATCCTTCACCGTCAGTCGTTCCTTCCAGCCCTTTCCGTCGCCGGTATTCCCAATGTAGTTCGAAAGAGACACCGGTGCGCCCAAGCTGATACCGACATGCGCTGGATTGCCGTCTCCGGCGTCGAAGCCAATGTAGGAGTCCGTGACGTCGCTCGGCGGCCGTTGTAGCGCATTGGCGATGGTTTTCTGCGGATCGGAGTCAACCAGGGTAAGAATGTGTCCAGGCGCAGCGCCCGGTCCCATGAGGATGAGTTTTCCCTTGCGGTTTTGCAGTCCGCCAATCGGGATGGGCAGTCCCGCCCAGGGATGTGGCGTACTTGTGCAACTGATCCAGGTCGGAGTCCAGTGCGTGCCACCCAGGGAGCAGTTATCCGCAACTACCGCCGGCATGAGGGTCCCTAGTTCTGAAACGACTGTCGAGGGAGCGTCGTCAATATCCAGGCGCGCAGCCGTCAATAAGCTCTGAGAATCACCTCCGGAACCCAGAACGATTGGGCCGGGCCAAAACGTGAGCAGTGGAAAGTATGTCGGGTTCGGCGCAACTTTGTAGGAACGCAGGGGAACATTTTCGTCTGTAAATGTGCAGACTCCGTTCTTGCAGACAGCGGAACGAGCAGCGCCCTCAGCCACCGCGTAGGCTCCCACTCCATAGGGAGCCTGCTCCACCCCGGAAGGAGCTGTCACCCGCAACAGGTCGAACGACACGGCGCCTGGTATGTCCGGCGTAGTGACTGAGATCGCCCCTTTTCCACTGGAGAGCGCACTGCCCACGTACAACGGGTTGGAAAAGCCATACGAGCTGTGGCGGGCCACGACGTAATAGCGATAGTCCACCGACCCGGTCCGCGCGTAAGTAGGAAATGCGCCTTGCGGTCCCTCGCCTCCCTCGATCGAAATCGGCCCACCCTGCGCCAGTACGCCCGCGATGCCAATGTTGCCCGTCGGATTTGTGCAGCCCCCAACTTCCATATATACGTTTGTCATCTTGATGTTGCCATACCCGCCGCGGCGCAACCCTCCCCGCAGCCCGTACTGTGGATACCCTTGGATTATGCTGTCCGAAACGTGCAGCGTGTTCCCCGATTGCCAATCCACTCCATTACCAACGCACTGCGCTGACACATCCATGTTCTTGAGCCAGCCCACCGCGGACCATTTGTTGAACGGCCCTGGAGCGCTGACATAAGAACCACAGAACTCCGCATCGCAGCGGACGCCGTATCCAAAGCCCGCGACCAGTCCGTCCAGCAAAAACGACTGATCATCGTCGACCTGAACCCAAGTGCCGAAGCTGTTCCCCTTAGGTGCGACGCGCCCTCGAACATTGAAAATCTTCGTTCCTTGCGCATTCACCTCGATCATCGGATATGTCCCGCCCGCCACCATCGGCCGGCCCCGGGGATTGAGCAACACAATGCCGGCAGCCGCGGTCGACGATGCCGGGTCGCCCAGGAATAAGCAAGTGTCCTTCATGTAGCACTCGAAGATGGAACCGGTGAAGTCGATGGTCTGATCTGAGGAGCGTAGTGACGCGCGCGCGTACAGTTTCAATTCCGTCCCGGGAGGCACGACCACCTTGCCCCCCTGAGCCGTTCCGGTCGGATTCGTAGGGGTGAACCGTGCTGCAATCGAAGCCTCCTGCAGACCACTAGTTGCACTCGAGATGCTGTAGCCTGCCGCGTGTCCCGCACTGGTCATGAATTTCAGAGTCCCCGGTGTGCCATCCCCCGCGCAGGTTCCACCTGTTACTTTTACGGCCTCGGAAGCGCCTCCTCCGTCCAGCCAAATCCAATACTCTGCCTCGGAACCCTTCACCCCGGCTGGACAAGACTGCAGCCTGATCGTGTGTGCACCGGCTACGCGAAGGTCGTCGCTGGGGCTCGCCGACCAGTTGCACTGCACAACATTCACGCCTGCGGAATTAGTCACGACTTTCCCGCTGCGATCCCAGTGAGTGCCGCAACCTGACTCCAGAGCGTCCTGATCGCCCGCCTGTATGTCGGTTCCGTTCCGGCCGGTCTGCCCCTTAGTCCCGTCCCCGTTCAACTTCCAGATTGACCCCATGGCAACGAGCACGAGTACGGATATCGCGATGAGTAGCACTTGACGCGGCGTGGTGGGGGTGTGCGACATGCTTTCTTCTCCGTGGAGGATAGTGAGCCTCAATCGTCAGGGATGGCAACGGCTCAGGTCAACACGGCAGGCAGGAGAAGGACATAAAAATCGCGAGTGACCTCTTCTTCGAGATCAGCGCGCGAAGATCTTTTCCTACGGATAAGGCTTGAGATGCCTCACGTCCCGGTCCGGTTCGAACAGCCACGCCTTCCGGTCTTTGAAATACAACAGCAGTTTCTGGTCCTGCTGGGTGCCGAGTTCGCGGGCCCACACGATCCTGGCCCCGTCTAGGTCTGCAAGGTTGTAAACCCATTCTCCGTGAGGATTGTGGCCCACCGCGTAGCGGACGATAATCAGCTGCCTGCCCGGCTGATCCGCGAGCTGCTGTTCGACTCGCTCGCGTGCGTCGCTGCCTCGTCCTCGATCCCACGACCATGCGTAAGGATGGTCAGGATCGCGCACCACATGGTAGAGATTGCCGGCCGTCACGGCCACGAGCAACACAATCGCCGCCCGCGACCATGCTATCCCCACGGGCCGTCCTTTCCACCGAATCGTGCGCAGATGTCGGATCCCCTGCACTAGGAGCGCATAGATGACGCATGTCAGAGGCGCCGCATAGTGCGGATTGGAATACACGACTGCAAACAGCCCGGCGACGCAGATCACGAGTTCCACCACCAGAAGACGCATCTTTCTGTCGCGAAACACCCAGGGCATTAGGCACAGGATGGGTAGTGAACCGGTCCACAAAAACGCCGCCGGAAAAGCGCGAACCTTGTCCCAACTCATTCGAATGATGTCTCGCGCAGTGCCTCGGTAGGTGTCTGCGATCCAACCATTGTAGAAATCCTCGAACTGCCGGTTGCCGTAGCGGACGGGAGCTTTCAACCGGTCCCATAGGAAAATCGGGCTATAGTGACTTTGTAAATAGAGGGAGTGTGGCATCAGCAACGGATGCCCGGTCACGCGCCAGTTGTAATAACCCATAAAAGCGATCGTCATACAAAGGACGGCCGCAACTGGCGCCACCACGCGCTTCACGGTCACGGGCAACGATGGCGACTGCTTTCCGCTCAGCCAGATCAGTAGTGCCCCTGCGACCGGCAGGCAAAAAATACATCCCTCCAGCGGCCGACTGTTGGCCAGGATTGCAATTCCGAGTCCCATGATCAGACTGCTGCGGATGTCGTGCAACCGCTTCAACCGAGGGATCGCACCCAGCACCAGCGCCCCTCCAATCGCAGCCATCGCGCCTCCCCAATAGCTGTTCATCCAGTAGCTGACGATTCCCAGGTTCAACATCGCCAGCACTCCTCCCAAGAGTGCCCATCGGGCGGGCATCCATCCCTGCAGCATCCACACGATCGCGGAACACATGGCAGCCACGCTCAGCAGCACGCCGATCCATGGCCTCCCGAGCTGCTCCCCAATCGCCAGTGCCAGCCCCTGTGCTGGAGGAAATATTGAGGAATACGTTGGCTGCGACAGTACGTGGAAGGTTTCAAGACTCGGCCACTCGGGATGCGTCGGGTTTGCCAAACGTCCGTGGGTAAACGTGTCCCCCATCAGCAGATAGCTAAAGTCGTCGTGCCCTGACGGCAGAGGCACTCCCAAAAGCGGCAGCAACGACAAGCGCACACCAATGGTCGCAACGAATACGAGCCCGATTGCCCACTGCTTTCGACGGGCGACCCTCGAGCCGAAATTTTCGACCCTCTGGAACCAGGAGTTGCCAATGGTCGGCGCCCACCACGCCGCCAGGCAAAGGCCCAACACTACTGCCACTTGCACCAGCAGTCCGGAGTACATCTGGGCGTAGCGCACAAGCATAATCGTTTAGAATAGCCGATCGTGCTGCTGCCCGCAGTTGCATACAATAGGCGGTCGTGGCTTAATCCGAATTTTCAAAACAGAGGCATCATCCAATCAGCGCATTGCGCCCGGAGGTCGATTCCTTCTCGTGCAAGCACTGCCCCGCTGATAAGATTTCTAACGGAGGAGTGGAAAGATGGCTGTGGCTCTCAGATCGGACTCGGAATCGCGTCTCCATCCCGTGCCGGTGAATGCAACCGCGCTCATAGAACTTTCCGTCGTAATGCCCTGCCTCAACGAGGCAGAGACCTTGGAAACCTGCATCCGGAAAGCCCAGCAGGCAATGCTCGAGGCGAACATTGCAGGAGAAGTCGTCGTTGCAGACAACGGCAGCTCTGACGGCTCGATCGAGATCGCGGAACGACTCGGTGCCCGGGTTGCACACGTGAAGGCGCGGGGCTACGGCAACGCTCTGATGGGCGGGATCGCGGCGGCCCGGGGCAAGTTCATTGTGATGGGCGATGCAGACGATAGCTACGATTTTGGCCACATTCCGCGATTTCTAGAGCAGCTACGCGAAGGTGCCGACCTGGTGATGGGCAATCGCTTCCGCGGTGGCATCCAGAAGGATGCCATGCCCCCGCTACACCGCTACTTCGGGAATCCGGCGCTGACGCGGCTGGGTCGCTTGTTTTTCCGGAGTCCGGTTGGAGACTTCTACTGCGGCCTTCGCGGCTTTCGCAAGGATGCCTACGACCGCATGGCGTTGCGCACCACCGGCATGGAATTCGCCACGGAGATGATCGTCAAAGCAACCTTGCTCCGGCTTCAGATTGCCGAGGTGCCGACCACACTCTCTCCTGACGGCCGAAGCCGCCCGCCTCACTTGCGAACCTGGCGCGACGGATGGCGCACCCTGCGGTTCTTCCTGCTTTACAGTCCTCGCTGGTTGTTCCTATACCCGGGCCTCGTCCTGATGCTGGTCGGGACGCTGCTTGGACTCTGGCTGCTTCCCGCGCCAAGAACGGTAGGAAGCGTTACCTTCGACGTGCACACGATGGTGTATGCCGCCGCGTTCGTCCTGCTCGGATTCCAGGCGGTGGCCTTTGCCGTCTTCACCAAGATCTTCGCCATTTCCGAGGGCCTGTTGCCCCCGGACCCGGCGCTCGACCAACTCTTCCGCTACATCACGCTCGAGGTGGGACTGGTGCTGGGAGCGCTCCTGATGGCCGTCGGCTTGGGTACTTCCCTCTATTCTGTCGGAGATTGGGGAGCCAGGCACTTCGGCGCACTCAACTATTCGCATACTATGCGCTTGGTGATCCCAGCCGCGCTACTCCTGACCATCGGAGCCCAGACCGTATTTGCCAGTTTCTTTGTGAGTGTATTGGGATTGCGGCGGGTTAACGTTCGCGTCTGAATAGTTCCTCCGGAGACACTTTACAATGCAGCCTGAGTACGACACCGAGTGTTTGAATGCTGGCGAACTGAGCGCGGCTCGCCGCATCAGGCATCCGCTGAAGGAATTGGTTCTGCGGGCCCGCGATCCCGAATGGGTCGCGGACACGGCGTTGCGTTTCGTCGCGTACAGTTGGGATCGGGTCTCGCCGTCCGAATTTTCTTCGCTCTACCGCCGCGTTCGAACCCGCACCATGTGCAGCAATGCCCGCTTGCGAGGGCTTTATCGCGGAGTCAGAAACGTCGTAAAGAACGAAATTCGCGGGGATATCGTTGAGTGCGGAACTGCCCTGGGAGGCAGCGCCGCACTAATGGCGTTAACTCTGCGTCAACTCGGAGTGCGTCGGACTCTCTGGGTATTCGACACTTTCGAAGGCTTGCCTGCGCCCACTCCGGAGGACCCGGATTTCGAGGTTGCAAACCTTTTTGCGGGTAGTTGTGTAGGCACCCTCGATGAGGTCCAAAGTCTGTTCGTGCAGCTCCGGGTGCGCGACCAAGTGCAGTTTGTGAAGGGACTTTTTCAGGACACGTTACCCGCAGTCGACATATCCCAGATTGCGCTACTCCACATCGATGGCGACTGGTACGAGAGCGTGAAAGCTTGTCTCGACAACCTCTACGATAGGGTGAGCCCGGGAGGGATCATCCAATTCGACGACTACGGATACTGGAAGGGCGCGCGCAAAGCGGTCGATGAGTTTCTTGACGCCCGCGGAATCCGTGCCCCTCTCAAAAAGTTGGACTACTCCGGCAGAATCCTGGTTAAGCCGAATTTAGGTTAAGCCACTTTCTTCAAGCGAGCCATGAAGTGAAGCTGCGCTCCAAAAAACCACTTTACTGGCGCCGGATAGAGTCCTAACTGCGTGATTAATTCTTCCCGCTGCAAACCAATTTCCTGCCAGGCTTTCTGCCATTGGCTTTCCGCCCAATAGTTGTAAGGCAGGGCGACGCCAAATCGCGCATTGCCTACCCAATCCATGAACCGCAGGCGCTGAGCCGCCGCAATTCCTTCGCGGTAATGATCCTTGATCAGCACGTATTGTCCGGCCACGCGCCAAGCCTCGCGTAAAAGTACAGCCGGATCGTTCGTGTGATGCAAAACATCTGAAAACAGAACCGCATCGAAGGATGCGTCCGCGAACGGAATTTTCGACCCATCAAAAATTTCCACTGGAATGTGCGAGTGATCTCTGGGCAGAACATCCAGCCCTCGGAAGTCCAGATCGGGTCTCTTCAAACAAATGGTTGCCGACAATAGTCCATCACCGCATCCCACGTCGAGGATGCGAGCGCCTTTTGGTGCAAGCTGCGCGAACCATGAAGCTAACACTTCAACCCGTCGGCGGATTACCAGCCGATCATGCAAAGTTCCGGCGACGCCCAAGGCACACTCTCCCGAATGCTGTTATACCAAACGCCGAGACAGTAAAATCGCGTACAACCCTACTTCCCGCGCCCGCCGTACCTCCGCAAAACTCTCAAACCCTCGGGGTTCAGCTCCTCGCCTGCCGCGGGCGGCTGGTCGAACAGGTACAGCCGATATGTTGGCGTTAGCCTGCCGTCGCCGTAGCGCTCAGGAAACTTGGCTCCAGAGAATGTGAGCCAGGTGCTGTAGCTCATGGCGATGACTCCCATCGCCACGTAAAGCGCGCCGATTGCGTAAACCCCCAGACGCGCCCGACCCATCCTCGCCCATAGGGACTGGAGTGCGGCGATGAGCGTAGCAATGACGATCGATATAACCGGAATAAGATAACGTCCCCCCGCTGCCCAAGGCGTGAGCAGCAGGCCGCCAAGACAGGAGAGCAAATAAACATCCGTAGTAGTGAGCGAACGCCGGCGGCGATAAACCCCAACAAAAAGCGGGACGAGCACAATCGATCCCACGATCCACGAGACCGACTTCACAGCCGCGAACCTGCCGATCGGGACATTCATCGTCAGCTCGCCAAGTTGCTTGAGCCGCATGAACAGGATGCCACCCAACGACCGGGCCAGCCCTCCGTGATATGCCTCGATGAACATAACTCCGTAGTAACTCTGGGTGAACCGTGCCCACCAAACGCCGACTGCGACCATAACAAACGCGATGCCGCCAATTACGAACCGCCGGTCGCTAAGCCGCCTGCGCACCCATCCGATCTGCAATACCGACCATCCCAGCGCGGGCAGCAATGTCACCCCGATCGAGCGAGTCAGAGTCGCGGCTATCAGAAGAAAAATCCCCCCCAGCAGCCAGGCGGCTTGTTGCAGAACTTTGCCCTGCATGGATCCAAAATGTTCAAACGCGGCCAGGCTGGCCAGCGATAGCCCGAAGTAAGGAATATCACTTGCAACGAGTGGAGTATGTTTCGTGATCGAGAAACTCAGAATCGTCAACAGGCATGTGAGCAAGGCAAGGGGTTCGTCCAGTTGATACGCTTTTCTTGCGATGGCGTAACTGGCGAGTAGCCCTGCCAGGAGCCACCCGCAGTTGAGCACGACGAGACTCCATGGTCTTGCCATCCCGATTCGATCGAGCACAGCGATCATTACCGGGTACCCTAGAGGCCGCATATTCGCCTTGCTGAGGGATGCTAATTTTTCGCCATCAGCCGCAGATGCCGCCGCCGTCAAGTAGTCGATCGCATCCCCATCGATCCGAAGCGGACTAAACGCCTGCACCAATTGAATCCCATAACACACTACCAGCAGGACAATCAGCCAACGAAAGCGAAGGATCGAACGTTTATCGGCAGATGTGAACGAGGAATGATCAATAGACATCAGCTGTTTCATAGGACGCGAAATTCCGTGGTGGTTGGCTGTTCTGTTTTTCGCTGTAGGCTGTACGCCGGCGGGCGCAATTCGTAGGTTTTCAGTAGGGCGTCCTCAGTAGACCACGGTCTGTACCTTGCGCGCAGCCGCTTTATTCACAGCAGCGGCTACCTCAACGACACCGTCATGTGAAAGCTCGGGGTACAGCGGGATTGAAAGCACCTGGTTCGCCGCGGCCTCGGAGTGCGGGAAGGCTTCGCGCGCATACCCCAAGTCAGCGTATGCGGGCTGCAAATGCACGGGCACAGGATAGTGGACGCCCGTCTGAATCCCATCCTCCTGGAGCGCGGCCCGCAGACCATCGCGATCCCGGCTGCACAGGGTATAGACGTGATAGACGTGGCGCGCCCAGGACATTTCTTTCGGTCTTTCCACACCGGAGTCCCGTAAAAGTTCGTTGTACTGGCCCGCGAGCGCGCGACGCGCCTCCGTCCACCGCTCCAGATGGCGTAGTTTCACGCGCAAGATCGCGCCCTGAAAGGCTTCCATCCGGTAGTTGAATCCGCGCAGCACATGATGATACTTAGCGTCCTGCCCCCAATCGCGCAACATGCGGATCGCGTGCGCATACTCAGGGTTACTGGTCGTAACCGCGCCCCCCTCGCCGTAGGCTCCCAGATTCTTGCCGGGATAAAAGCTAAAGCACGCGATGTCGCCAATGCCGCCGACCGGTCGCCCTTTGTATTTCGCGCCGTGTGCCTGGGCGGCATCTTCGATTACGACCAGCCTATGCCTCCGGGCGATTTCCATGATGGGATCCATGTCGGCCGGCTGACCGTAAAGATGCACGACCAGAATCGCCTTTGTCCGAGGAGTGATCGCGGCCTCAACCCCGGAAGGGTCCATCGTAAACGACTGAGCGTCGATGTCCACGAGCACAGGCCGTGCCCCGGTGTAAGCGACGGCTGCAACGCTGGCTACAAACGTGAACGGTACCGTGATCACCTCGTCATCGTGACCCACGCCAGCCGCCACTAAAGCCAAATGCAGAGCGCTCGTGCCGGAGTTCAGCGCGATGCACTCGGAAGTGCCGCAATACTCCGCAAACTCCCGCTCAAACTCGGCCACCTCAGAGCCAAGAACAAACTGACCGCTCTCCAGCACCCGGGCGATCGCCGCATCGATCTCAGGTTTGATGCTCCGATACTGAGCTTTTAGATCGAGATAAGGGACTTTGATGGACGAGTTTGTCATGGTTACGTCGACTTGATAAGGTTCATAAACGTTGCGGCTCGCAACCATAGTATCGCACGCGACTCAACGGATCGAGGTCGAAGCGGGGAAACGGCAACTCGAGTTTTTGCACAGTTTCATCTCCTGTATTAAGCTAGAGTCGAGAATTGAGATGTGGATAAAATGCCGACTGAGTCGAATCGAATAACGAAATACTGTTTCACAATCCCTCTCATCCGCCGCCGCAAGAAAATTCCAACCGCATGAAAGTATCGGTGGCGATGCCGATTTACAACGAGCGAAAGACCCTTTCCTCGATCGTTGAGGCAGTGTTCGCAACCCCGTTTGAGATCGAGTTGTTGTGCGTTGACGACGGCTCGACGGATGGATCGAGAGACCTTCTTGCCGAACTGCACTCCACTCACCCGGGGATGCGCGTTCTTCTTCAACCTCAGAACATGGGGAAGGGAGCGGCCTTGCACCGGGCGATCCTCGAGGCGACGGGCGATTATGTGATTATTCAGGACGCCGACCTGGAATATGATCCGCGAGAATATGCGAAGTTGCTCCAGCCGCTTATTGAAGGCAAAGCGGATGTGGTTTTCGGGTCGCGATTCATGGGAGGCGCACCGCACCGCGTGCTCTACTTCTGGCACTCGGTCGGCAACAAGCTGTTGACCCTGTGCTCGAACTGCCTCACCGACCTGAACCTCACCGACATGGAAACTTGTTACAAGGCGTTCCAGCGGGAAATATTGCAGGCGATTCCGCTGGAAGAAACTCGCTTCGGGTTCGAACCTGAGATTACGGTCAAGGTTGCAAAAAGAAAGCTGCGAGTGTACGAAGTGGGCATAAGTTATAGTGGGCGAACGTATGAAGAAGGCAAGAAAATTGGAATGAAGGACGCGTTTCGGGCCTTGTGGTGTCTACTGAAATATTCCGTGACCGAGCCCGCCCTGAACCGGCAACGCAACAAACCCTGACTCGCTCAGTCGTGATTCGTGGCACAGCATTCCTATGTGTGGGATTTTCGGCATCGTCGCACGGAACGCGCGCATCCCTGACGGCGTGCTTGAACGTGGCACGCAGTCGCTAGCTCATCGCGGACCTGACGATTCGGGCACGATCCTGCTGCACGATTCCATCTCTGAACCTGTCGAAATTGGCCTGGGCAACCGGCGTCTCGCGATTCTCGATCTCTCGGCGCTCGCCCATCAGCCCATGCACGACGCCGAAACCGGAAACTGGATCGTCTACAACGGCGAGATCTACAATTTCCGCGACGTTCGCCACGAACTCGAACAAGCCGGCACAAATTTCGCCAGCAACTCCGACACTGAGGTTCTGCTCAAAGCCTATGCGCGTTGGGGTGAGGCGTGTCTGGTCAAGTTTCGCGGCATGTTTGCCTTCGCGCTCTGGGATGCTCCCCGGCACCGCCTCTTCATGGCCCGCGACCCCATGGGCGTCAAGCCGCTCTACTATGCCCAGACCGGTTCGTATTTCATTTTTTCGTCTGAGGTCCGCACGATCCTCGGTACTGGCCTCATACAGCCTCGCATTGATCCTGCCGGCCTCATCAACTACCTGACTTTCGGCTCGTCCTATGACCCGCTTACTCTAGTCGAAGGAGTGCATGCCCTTCCGCCCGGCCACGCTCTGACCTGGGAAAGTGGAATTTTGCGACGGTCATCCTATTGGGATCTCGTCGACGACCCCGCGCCCCGAGAAAATTCAGAGCCCTTAGCTGCCGCCACCGAAAAAGGCGCCCCCGACCGCCTGCAGTCGCTTCTCGAAGAAGCCGTCCGGCTGCAGTTAGTAAGCGACGTTCCTGTGGGAGTTTTTCTATCCGGAGGAATCGACTCGAGCGCGCTGGTCAGCATCCTCAGCCGCAGCGGCGTGACGGCCAGCACGTTCTCCATCGTTTTTCGCGAGGCCGATTTTTCCGAGGTTCAACACTCGCGAGCCGTAGCCGCAAAATTTCAGACTGATCATCACGAGATCAATGTGTCGCAGAACGATGTCCTGGCGGCAATTCCTGACGCCCTGGGCGCGATGGACCTACCTACCATGGACGGGATCAATACCTACTTCGTCTCTCGCGAAACGCGACGGGCTGGTGTGAAGGTCGCCTTATCGGGCCTAGGCGGCGACGAGGTCTTCGCCGGCTACTCCACCTTCCGCACCGTGCCACGCATGGAGCGCTTCTCGCACTTCTGGAAACAGCTGCCGGGAGCGCTTCGCGGGCCGCTTGCCTCGGCCTTTTCCGCACTCGCGCCAGCGAACGATCAGAACCGCAAGCTGGCAGCTCTCGCCCGAGACAACGGCCGCCTCCTGCATCCTTACTTTCTCAGCCGCATGCTATTCACGGCCGGCCAGCGCGATTTGCTTCTCCGCAATGCGTCCGCGTTCGTCTCTGATTCAGCCACTGCTTCCCAACGCGATCGCCTGCAGCGCTCGCTCGCCCTCGACCCGGTCAACCGCGTTTCCTATCTCGAGTCTCGCTGTTACATGCTGAACACGCTGTTGCGCGACGCCGATTTCATGAGTATGTCTCAGGGCTTAGAGGTCCGAGTTCCCCTGATTGATCACCAATTGGCCAAGGCCGTACTGGCTCTTCCCGGCCATTGGAAACTGAATGGAACTCCCAAGAAACTTCTGGTCGGCGCTTTGGCCGGATCGCTGCCCGACGAAATCGTGCACCGTCCCAAGCGCGGATTCACGCTGCCCTTCGAGCATTGGTTGCGGCAGGAGCTTCGCACCGAGGTCGAGCCTGTCCTCGACGCAAAACGGATCAGCAACGGACCGCTCGGTGGCTGGCTGGACGGGGGAGGGGTGCAGCGGACTTGGCAGGATTTTCTGCAGGGGAAGATGTCGTGGTCGCGTCCGTGGTCGCTGTACGTCTTGCAGCGCTGGTGCGAGTTGCACTTTGCTTGAGAGAATTTGGCTTGAGACACGCAGGACAGCGCCTAGGTCTTCGTCGCCGTAATCAGCAGAAACAGTCCTGCCCTGCGCCCGAACGCTCGCACCAGCGCACGCGGAAAGAGCTTCCAGACCAGGCGGTAGAAACGGGACTGAAATTTTGCCGACGGCTGGTGCAATAATAAGTCTCCGGGGCTGAATACAACGCGCATTTCCACGTCGCGGAATCCATCCAGCAATTGCAACGCCTCTCTGCGAGTATAGGTTTTCGTGCCCGGACTTTCCAGGTGATCGAACACGGACTGTCGCAGCGACTTGCCCCGCAAGATTCCGTAACGCAACCACAGCATTGCGCCCGTAACCGAAGGATGGTGATACACCATGATCCTGGCCTGTCCTCCCGGCTTCAGAACACGCCGCGCCTCGTGGATGCATTGCGGGGTATTCGGGCTGTGGTGCATCACGCCATAGGAATACACCACATCAAATGAGTGATCGGCGAAAGGCAACTGCTCAGCGTCTGCGACGCGCAAGTCGGGCTGATATCCCGCCTGCTCACAACGCCGCCGGGCCCTTTCGATGGATGCGGCCGATAGATCCACGCCCGCAGCGTGAGCCCCGGCCTTCAGCCATTCGAGATAATCAGCTCCCATGCCGACGCCGATTTCCAGCACTTTCAATCCTCGGGCACCCTGGAACTGTGCGAAGTCGAAAATAAATGGCTCGAGCGCGTAGCGGGAACGAGCATGAGCCTCGAAATCTTCTCCGCCTTCGAGGTAGCGCGTCCCGCAAGGTTCGGCGTTCCAGAACTCTCGGACTTCGTTTTTTTGCGGTGCAATCGAACTCATAGAAATAGCTGCTGACATTGCAAGCTAACAGTATAGTCGCGGCATGCTGCGGACCGTGCTTCGGGGGCCGCAGTCAGAGTAGAATGCTGCAAGCCTCTCTGTTTTCGATGCCCAAGCTGGAAGACTCAACTCAATCGCGGACCGAGCAGTCCGCGGCAGCTCCTGCCCGTCACGGTGATCGTCGCCGCGCGCAACGAAGCCCGCAACCTGCCGCGCTGCCTGGAATCTCTCCAGGATGTCGGAGAAGTCTATGTCATCGATTCGCAAAGCACCGACGCGACAGTACAGATCGCGCAGTCGTATGGCGCGCAGGTCGTGCAGTTTCACTATCAGGGAGGCTGGCCCAAGAAACGCCAGTGGGCAATGGAATCTCTGCCTCTCGCCTATGACTGGATTTTTCTTGTCGACGCGGATGAGTCCTTAACTCCGGAACTGGCCGATGAGATCCAGCGCGCCATCCAGGATCCCGACCGTGACGGCTACTACATTGCGCTCCGCATGTTTTTCCTGGGCCGTGAGTTGCGCCACAGCGGCGCCACTTTCTACAAGCTTTCGCTCTTCCGCCGCGGCAAGGGTCGCTTTGAATGCCGCCTCAAAGACCAGGACCAATCCATGGCCGACATGGAAGTCCACGAGCACATCGTAGTTGCCGGGGGAGGGGAGTCAAAAGAAAAGACTGCCCGGCTCGAGCACCCTTTACTCCATCACAACGTGGAGTCGCTTTCGCATTACATTCGCAAGCATGATGAGTATTCCAACTGGGAAGCGCGCGTGTGGCTGGCTGGGGACGCTAACGCCAAAGATCTCGCTCCGGCGTTGTTCGGATCTCAGGCCCAGCGCCGCCGCTGGTTACGTAAGAACTTTTTCGCCTTGCCCGGTTCGCCCATTTTGTTCTTCTTGTACAAGTACATCTTCTCGCTGGGCTTTTTAGACGGCATCCCCGGTCTGATCTATTGCGGACTGCAAGGCATACAGTTTTTCCACATCAAGGCAAAGATTTACGAGCTAAAGACGCAAGCCGCACGAAAGGAATTGATCTAAATAAATGTGCGGCATCAGCGGCGTGGTGAATTGCGGAGATCGAGAAACGCTGGCGCGGATGACGCACGTCCAGGCGCATCGCGGCCCCGACGACTCCGGCCTTTGGGACCGCAAGTTTCCTGACGGCTCCTACATCGGCCTGGGCAGCCGCCGCCTCGCCATTCTCGATCTCTCTCCCGTCGGCCACATGCCGATGTGCAACGAAGATCGCACTGTCTGGATCACCTACAACGGCGAGATTTACAACTTCGCCGAACTTCGCCATGAACTCGAAAGCAAAGGCCATCGCTTCGCCTCCCACACCGACACCGAAGTGATCATCCACCTCTACGAGGAAGAAGGCCCCGACTGCGTAAAGCGACTGAATGGCATGTTCGCCTTCGCCATCTGCGACCTGCGCTCGGCGACTCCGACGCTGTTCATTGCCCGCGATCACTTCGGCGTAAAGCCTTTCTATTACTTTCACGATGGCCGACGCTTCGCGTTCGCCTCAGAGATCAAAGCGCTTCTGCAAGTTCCGGGGATCGAGGCCGAACTCGACCCGGAGTCGCTGCACCAGTATCTGACGTTCCTTTGGGTTCCCGATCCGAAGACGATGTTCCGCCGCATCTTGAAACTTCCCGCGGGGCACTACGCGACGTTGCGCAATGGAGAACTCAAGCTCACTCAGTACTGGGATCTGACGTTTCCGCCGGCGCAGCAGACCTACGCGCGATCGGAAGCGGATCTGGCTGCCGAAATTCGCGAGCGCTTCCGCCGCTCGGTGGAAGGCGCAGATGGTCAGCGATGTTCCCATCGGCGCCTTTCTGAGTGCAGGTCTCGATTCCTCCAGCATCGTCGCCATGATGTGCGCAGCAGCCGAGCGTGGCGCGTCGGCGCGCCAGCCCGTGCGCACCTACACCATCACTTTCCCGCGCAAATATCGCGTCGGCGAAACCACGCTCGACGATCCCGGAAGTCGCCGCCCGCCTGGCGCGCCACCTGGGCTGCGAGAACCACGCGCATCGTCGTCGAGCCGGACGTGACCGACCTTTTGCCACGCCTGGTCTGGCACATGGATGAACCTACTGCCGATCCCGCTATCATCACGGCTTATCTGGTATGCCGCGAAGCTCGCAAGCAGGCGACCGTTCTGCTTTCAGGTGTGGGTGGCGACGAGCTGTTTGCCGGATACCGGAAGCACGTTGCGCACTACTGGGCGCAAGCCTACCAGCGCCTGCCGTCATCGGCGCGCAGCATGGCTGAGGCGGCCCTGGCTGCGTTGCCCGGTCTGCGTGGTACGCCGCTGAAGGGACGACTGCGTCTGGCGAAGAAAATGGCGCGCAGCGCGTCGCTCGATCCTGTCGACCGCTTCATCACGAACTGCACGTATCTCGACGCGGAGCAGAAGTCAGGACTTTACACTCCGCGATGATGGCGGAAGTATCGGCGTCCGATCCTTCCGGCCAGCACCGGGCCGCGTTCGACCGCGTCGGCGACGCCGACTTCCTGCACCAGATGCTTTATCTCGACACCAAGATTTTCATGGCCAGCCTTAACCTCACCTACAACGACAAGATGAGCATGGCGTCGTCGGTCGAAGTGCGAGTCCCGTTCCTCGACCGCGAACTGGCCGAATTTGTCGCGTGGAATGTGCCGCCCGAGATGAAGCTGAAGGGTTTTCTGCGGCCGACGACGAAATATATCTTCCGCAAAGCGATGCACGACATTCTGCCGCGCGAAGTGTTGCAGCAACCAAAAGCCGGCTTCGCCGCTCCGGTAGACTATTGGTTGGCGCACGATCTCAAAGAAATGGTGGACGATCTGCTCTCGCCGGCTCAACTGCGCCACCGCGGCCTGTTCCAGCCGGCCGCTGTGCAGCGCTACATTGACGAGCATCGCAGCGGCCGCCATGACTGGTCGATGCAGATCTGGCAATTCCTCACGCTGGAATTGTGGATGCAAACTTTTCTCGACGGCGGGGCGCAGAAAATTCGAGTCGGAACTAGCTCCCGTTCGGACAAGTGGCCACGGCATGAAACAAGTTCTACAACACGCGCGTACTGGCGAAATCACGGTGGACGAGGTTCCAGCGCCGCAATTTTTGCCCGGCTGCGTGCTGGTGCGCGTCGCGGCCTCGGTGGTTTCCGCAGGCACCGAGCGGGCGTCCGCCGAATTCGCCCGAAAGAGTCTGCTGCAGAAGGCGCAGTCCCGGCCCGATCTGGTGCGCGAAGTGATCGGCAAAGTGCAGCGCGATGGAATCTTTTCGGCGATCCAGGCCGTGCGCAGCCGTCTCGACCAGCCGCAGAGCCCCGGCTACAGCAGCGCGGGAACGGTTATGGCCGTCGGGGATGGCGTCACCGATCTTCAGCCCGGCGATCGCGTCGCCTGTGCCGGCGCGGGATTCGCCGTTCATGCGGAGATCGCCTGCGTCCCTCGCTTGCTGGTGGCGCACATTCCAGAGCGCTCGGATGGCGACGAAGTTCCTTTCGATGAGGCTGCTTTCGCGACCCTGGGCGCGGTGGCCCTGCACGGCATTCGCAACGCCGAAGTCCAAGCTTGGCGATCTGGTCGCGGTGATCGGTCTGGGTCTGCTCGGTCAACTTACCGTCCAGCTGTTGAAGGCCGCGGGCTGCCGCGTGCTCGGCATGGACCTCGACCCGGAGCGCGCCGATCTTGCGCAGCGCATGGGTGCGCATGGAACCCGAAGTTCAGCTTCAGCGTTCCGCGACCTCTGCATCGAGACGTCGCGAGGAGCGGGCGTGGATTCTGTCCTGATCACGGCTGAAACCCCCAGCAGCGATCCCGTCAACCTGGCCGGCGCCGTCGCGCGCGATCGCGCCATCGTCGTTGCCGTGGGCACCGTTGGCATGGACATTGAGCGCAAAGCCTACTACGAAAAGGAACTCGATTTCCGCATTTCGCGCTCCTACGGCCCCGGCCGTTACGATGCGGCCTACGAGCAGAAAGGGCCGCGACTATCCCATCGGATACGTGCGCTGGACCGAAACTCGCAACATGGAAGCGTTTGTCCAACTTCTCAGCGAAAAAAAAGTTGATGTCGGTGCCCTGATCACGCACCGCTTCTCCGATCGATCGCGCACAGAGCGCCTATGACCTGATCACCGGGCGATCGCGCGAACCGTTCCTGGGCGTCGTCATTCAATACGCGGAGACCGCAGACGAGTCGCCGCACGCTCGCCGTCATGCCAGAGCGCATGAATCCTGCACGCTCGCTCTCGGCCTGCGTCATCCACGGGCGTGTCAGTCGGTCTGCTCGGCGCCGGAGTGTTCGCCGCCGGCACCCTCGTTCCAGCGATGAAGGCGTCGAGCGGATACGACCCTGGTCTCGGTGTGCGCGGCGAACGGTTCTCACGCGCAACATGCCGAGCGCAAATTCGGTTTCCAGATTGCACGACCGATGAATCGCAGCTCATTCACAACCCCGCCATCAACGCCGTAGTCATCGCCACTCGCCATCACCTGCATGCGAAGCAGGTTCTGGCCGCGCTCGCAGCCGGAAAGCATGTGTTCTGCGAGAAGCCGCTTTGTCTGTCGGAAGAAGAGTTGCATTCTGTTGTCACCGCATATCTCGGAATTCCCGCCGCCGAGCGGCCCACGCTGATGGTCGGATTCAATCGCCGTTTCGCACCCATGGCCGCGCGGATGAAATCTTTCCTCGCACCGATTGCCGAGCCGCTGGCGCTCCACTATCGCATCAATGCCGGATATCTTCCTCCCGACCATTGGGTCAACGATCGCGAGCAGGGAGGCGGCCGCATTCTTGGCGAGGTCTGCCACTTTGTCGATCTGCTGATGTTTCTGGCTGCATCTCCGGTAGTCGAGGTCGAAGCGCGGGCCCTCGGCAACGCGGGCCGCTATAGCGGAGACAACGTCTTGGTGTCGCTTCGTTTTGCCAATGGTTCTGAGGGCACGATCAGTTATCTCGCCAACGGCGATCGAGTCGTTTTCCAAGGAGCGGATCGAAGTTTTCGGTGGAGGCAGCGCCGCCGTGCTCGAGGATTTTCGCCGTCTCGAACTCGTGCGCAACGGCCGCAAAGAAATCCTTCACTCGCGCTGGCGTCAGGATAAAGGGCATCGGAATGAGTGGACGGCATTTGTGCAAGGCGTGCAAAAGCAGAATCCATCGCCGATCCCCTTCGACGAACTTGTGTGCTCCACTCTCGCGACGCTCCGTGTCGATGAATCGGTACAAATCGGAACGCGGCTCGCCGTGAACGCGTCGGCTTTTCTTGAAAGCCGAAGCCCCAGCCTGACTGAATGATCCAATCAAATCTGCAACATCAGGGGAGAAGAAGTTAGTTCATGCTCATCTTGGGCCTCAATATGTTTCACGCCGATGCCTCCGCCGCAATCGTATTGGACGGCGAGGTGAAGTTCGCCATTGCCGAGGAGCGCCTGAACCGCCGTAAACACTTCGGCGGATTTCCGGCACTCGCCGTGAAAGCCTGTCTGGATGCGGTTGGCGCGAAAATCTCTGACGTTGAACATGTAGCCGTAGGCCAGGACAGTGACGCCAACCTTGCGAAGAAGGTTCAGTACGCTATCGCCAATCCGGCAAAGATCCTGAATTTCATTCGCCTGCGCCAGCGCAAAGAGGCAATGCGCGACGTGCGTTCGCTGCTCTCGAAAGCGCTCGACGTCGAGGCCACGCAACTCCGTTTTCAGGAGCACCATCTCGAACACCACATCGCCCACATCGCCAGCGCCTACTACTGCTCGCCTTGGGAGAAGGCTGCGGGCTTCAGCTACGACGGTTCCGGCGATTTTGTCTCGACCATGATGGCCCGCTGCGAAGGAAACGAGATTGAGATTCTTGATCGCGTTTTCCTCCCGCACTCTCTGGGCAGCGTCTACACCATGATTTGCGAATTCATCGGCTACGGCCAGTATGGCGACGAAGGCAAAGTCATGGGCCTCGCTCCCTACGGAAAAGATACTTATCGCAACGAGATCAACAAAATCGTAGCGCCGAAGAATGGCGGCTTCCAGCTTGACCTCCGCTACTTCAAGCCGCTCGGCAGTAACCAAGGCATGCAGGTTCTGCCCGACGGAACCGTGAAGCTGGCGCGCCATTTCTCCGACCGAATGGAAGAAGTTATTCGGCGATCCGCGCGTTCCGCACAGCCGAAATCACCCAGCGCGAGATGGATCTGGCATTTGCCCTGCAGCAGCGCTTTGAGGAAGTCTTTTTCCATCTGCTGAGTAGACTTCATGAACGAGTCCCGCTCGAAACCCTCGCCATGGCCGGAGGATGCGCGCTGAACAGCGTAGCCAACGGCAAACTGTTCGACCACACTCCGTTTCGCCGTACCTACATTCAGCCGGCCGCAGGCGACGAAGGTCTTGCCATCGGCGCCGCGCTGCACACCTATCATTCCGTGCTGAGACAGCCGCGCCGCCACGAGTTGAAACATTCTTACCTCGGTCCGGAATTTTCTGAGTCGCGCATTCAATCGGCGCTGCAAAATGCCGGCTTGCAATACCGGAAGATGGAACGCGGAGCGCTACTCGAAGAGGTTGCCGAACAGATCGCGGCCGGCAACGTGATTGGCTGGTTTCAGGGTCGCATGGAATGGGGCCCGCGCGCGCTTGGCAATCGCTCGATCGTGGCCCATCCCGGCCTACCGAACATGAAAGATGTTCTCAACGCCCGCATCAAGCATCGCGAGTGGTTCCGACCCTTTGCGCCGTCCATCATGGCCGATCACCAGCATGAATACTTCGAGCATGATCATCCCTCGCCCTTCATGCTGCACGTGTACAAAATTCGCCCGGAGAAACGAAACGAACTATGCGCGGTGAACCACGTGGACGACACCGGGCGCCTACAGAGCGTGACTCGCGACGAAAATCCGATGTACTACGATCTGATCTCGGCCTTCCATCGCAAGACCGGGATTCCGGTCATCCTGAATACTAGCTTCAACGAGAATGAGCCGATCGTCTGCACTCCGGAGGAAGCCATCGACTGCTTCCGGCGCACGCGTATGGATGTGCTCGCGATCGGTCCATTCCTGGTGGTAAAGCCCAATAAGAATGAAGAGACCGTTACCACTTCTGCCGGGGAAAAAAGCATGGAAGCCTAGCCTGCTCCGCGACATTGTCGCTCGTGAGAGTCCTGACTTACCGACGCAGTGACTCGCGGCACCACCCGTTCCATGCACAGACTTAGCGGACCAGGCTTCAGTGAGTCATGCTTCAGTGGACCAGAAATCCCGTAGTGGCGACCACGATTCCAACCACGCCCAGCCCCATGCCCAGCCACCAAAAGAGTCTTCGCCCGGAGAGAAGCGTGATCGATGTGATCACTAGCCCCACTTCCAGGAAGACTTCGCTCAGGTCAAATCGATCGGCGCGATTTCTCTCGTGGGCAACTTCTGCTTCCATGTCGTGGGCTTTATCTTCGATTCCTTTTTGCTCATCTTTGTAGCGTGCCACCTCGGTTGAATATTTGTCGCGCAGCTTCGCGAGCATACCCGCGTCGGTGACCGACTGAACGGAAGTCAGGTCAAGGTAAACTTCGTCCTGATGTCGTCGAATGTTCTTGGCCTGGTAGTAAGCCCATTGATCAGAGGATTTGGCCTGCAGCACGACTTCTTCGGTGTGCGCACGATGGCCGAGTAGCGTTACCACCGCCACCAGCACGGCCAGCACCGCCATCGTCACCGAGATGGGCGCGAGGGTGGGATCATGCTTCGCATGCTCCGCGTGTTCCTGCAATTCGTTCAGTTCTTCCGACATATCGTCACTCTCCCATGACCTTCACGATAACCCGCTTGTCCCGCTGCCCGTCGAACTCCGCATAGAAAACCCGCTGCCACGTGCCCAAATCGAGTTTGCCCACCGTGATCGGTACGATGACTTCGTGATGAATCAACAGCGCCTTCAGGTGAGAGTCGCCGTTATCCTCCCCCGTCTCATGATGCTTGTAATCCTTGCGAAACGGCGCCACACGCTCCAGCCACTGGTCGATGTCTTCGATCAAGCCGCTCTCATTATCGTTGACGTAGACGCCGGCGGTAATGTGCATCGCCGAAATGAGCACCATGCCTTCGCGCACTCCGCTCTTGCCGACGATCTGTTCGATCTGCGGGGTGATGTGCACATAAGCGCGATGCGTCTTGGTGTGAAACTTCAGATATTCGGTGAGCGTTTTCATTCGTTCTGCGAAAGCCCGGTGCGAACTCGATCGCACATTCTACCGCAGAACCGCCGCCACTTTGCCGCCCGCAATCAGCGCCGCGATGCGTGCAAAATCCGCGTACATCACGCGGTCCTTTTCCATTGTCGGGCATACCGACCGGATCGCGGCATGGGCGGCCTGTCCGCGTTTCGAAGTCTTCAGGGGAGCCAGGAAATCCAGTGCCTGCGCTACGGCCATTGCCTCAATCGCCAGCACGTTCCGCGTGTTGTCGACTATGCGTTTCAGTTTGGTTGCGGCCGTCATGCCCATAGAGACGAAATCTTCCTTGTTCCCGGAAGTGGTGATCGAGTCGACGGACGCCGGATGAGCCAGTACTTTGTTCTCGCTCACCAGCGCCGCGGCCGTGACCTGCGGCATCATGAATCCCGAGTTCAGCCCGGCCCCGGAAGCCAGAAACGGCGGCAAGCCCTCGCTAAGAGCGGGATTCACCAGCCTTTCGATCCGCCGCTCGCTGATCCCGGCCAGGGCGCTCAGCGCGATCGCCAGAAAATCCAGAGCAAACGCCAGCGGTTCACCGTGAAAATTTCCACCCGAGATCACATCGCCTTCCGCGTTCTTTGGATCGGTGAGGAAGACCAGCGGATTGTCGACCGCGGAGTTCGCCTCCGTCTCAAACACTTCGCGGCAGTGCGCCAGCGTGTCGCGCACTGCGCCGTGCACTTGCGGAATGCAGCGCAGCGAGTAAGCATCCTGCACTCGTCCGCAGGTGCGGTGCGATTCGCGGATTTCACTGGCTTCCAGCATGCGCCGCAAGTTTGCTGCGGTCTTGATTTGTCCAGCGTGCGGCCGCGCCTGATGAATTCGTTCGTCAAAAGCCGCGTCGGTTCCCTTCAGCGCATCACAGCACAGCCCGCCTAGCACGTCGGCAGTATCGACTAGCGTTTCGGCGGCCAGCAGAGCCAACGTTCCTACGGCCAGCATCGCCTGTGTCCCATTGATAAGCGAAATGGTTTCCTTCGCCTCAAGCACTAACGGCTTGATCTGCGCCCGTTTGAGCGACTCCGCGCTGGGGACGCGCACGCTTCGTTCGTCGACGCACTCGCCTTCGCCGATGAGAGCCAGCGCCAGATGCGCCAATGGCGCGAGGTCCCCACTGGCGCCCACGCTGCCCTGCGATGGCACCACCGGTGTGACGCCGCGATTGAGCATCTCGCAAAGCGTGTCGATGACGACGGCGCGCACTCCCGAGTGCCCCTTAGCCAGCGAATTCGCCCGCAACAGCATCATTGCGCGAGTTTCCGTAACCGACAGCGGTTCGCCCACGCCAACCGCATGCGAGCGCACCAGGTTGACCTGCAATTCACGAATCTGATCGCCGGCGATGCGCACATCGCTCAATTTGCCCACGCCCGTTGTGATGGCGTACGCAAGTGTATTGCTGGCCACAATTTCATCGACGACCGCGCGCGCTTGATTCACCCCTAGCCGCGCGTCGGGTGACAGCAGGGCCGCGCGGCGGGCGTCGATACCCGCAACTTCTCCGACCGCTTCGAGCGTCAGATCGTTTCCGTTGATGTGGAGTGCGTTCAAAAAGGTTCCCCGTGAAATGTTGTCGCCCTCACTAGCAACAAACCTGCGCGATCATTTCCCCATCGCCGTGCGAAACGCCTTCAAATATTTTTCCGGCAGCATCGCAACTTTCATGTTCGAATCAGTGACGATGTGCGTGGTCTCCCCCTCGGCCAACAGAGTTCTGTTTTCCGCGCGCACCAGTTCATAACTGAAGACGATGACTTTTTCGCGCACGGCCTTCAGTCGTGTCCGCACCACAACTTCTTCGTCATAATAGGCTGGAGCACGGTAACGGCAGTTAACCTCGGCCACGGCGATGAAGCGCCCGTCCTCGCGCTCGATGATCGCGGTAGGAAAATCCCATCTGCCGCATCAGGTCCACGCGGCCCACCTCAAACCAGATCAGATGATTCGCGTGGTAGACGACTCCCATCTGATCGGTTTCAGCGTAGCGCACGCGCAGCCGGGTTTCATGGAATGTGTGGTGCCGCTTCGGCCTCATTTCCCCGTCCAGACCGGTTTGCGCTTCTCCAGGAACGACGAAATTCCTTCGCGGAAGTCCGCGGTCATGCGGATCGCGGCATTCTCACGCACCGCAGCGTCGATCTGCGCATCAAGTTCAGCCCGGGCATGATCGGTGAGCAACTGCTTGGTCGCCCCCAAAGACGACGGGCTGTTCTCCATCAGCAGAGCGGCCAGCTCGCGAGCGCGCATCATCAGATTCTCCGCTGAAACAACTTCGCTGACCAGTCCCATGCGCGAAGCTTCCTCCGCCCCAAATAGCCGGCCTGTCAATAGAAGATCGCGCGCCTGCTTTTCGCCCACCTGCCGCAACAGAAATGTCGAAACGATTGCTGGGACAAATCCGATGCGAACTTCCGTGTAGCCGAACTTCGCCTCCGGAACTGCGAGCGTGAAGTCACACAGCAGCGCCAGCCCAGTTCCCCCAGCAATGGCTGGCCCGTTCACCGCTGCAATCGTTACCTTCGGAAATTCATAGAGCGAACGAAACAACTGAACCATCGTCTGCGAGTCCTGCAAATTCTGCTCCGCAGAACGGCCCAGCAACGACTTCAAATTGTCCAGGTCCATCCCGGAACAGAACGCCTTACCGGCTCCGGTCAAAATCAGAACGATCGCCTCGGACTTCGCCACATCATCCAGTGCCCGCAACAGGTCGTCAATCAGATCGAAGCTGATAGCGTTGCGCTTGTCCGGACGGTCCAGAGTGATCGTGGCCACGCGGCCGTCATACGCGAGTTGTACTGTTCTATAGTTCATATCCTGAAAACTGCCATGGGTTTTTCGGATTCAAATGGACTAAAATCAAAATTCATTTCGGTTTGCTCGATCCGTGGTAACCCGCGCCAATCCGTGGCCAATCAATTTGCCGCGTGCGCATTGGAAAACTTTGCGCTAATGCCCGCCGTCGCTTTCAGCAAAGAGTCCAACGGCTTCAGTTTCGGCAACTCAGCGCCCCGCGGGCTAAGTGCTTCGATCACTTTCTCTGTCGGGATGTTACCAACCAACGCGTCTTGTGCAAAGGGACACCCGCCCAGTCCCCCCAGGACCGAATCAAAACGACGGCAACCCGCGTCATAAGCCGCCAGAATCTTCTCAGCCGCCTGCTCAGGACGGCTGTGCAGATGCACGCCAATCTCAAGGTAGTCGTACTTCGCCATGACCGCGCCAACCAGTTCGCCGATCTGCTGCGGCGAAGCCATGCCGACCGTGTCAGCCAGCGAGATCATCTGTAAGTTGTCGACTTCCATCAGCGAGATCGCTTCGATCACTTCATCTGGGTTCCACAAATCGCCATACAGATTGCCGAAGGCCATCGAGATATACACCACCACGTCGAGCCGCGCAGCATCGGCCTTGTTCTGAATCTTCTCCAACTCTTCGAGCGCCTCCTCGGGCGATTGATTCTGATTCTTGCGCAGAAATGTTTCCGAAATCGAATAGGGAAATCCCAGCGTCGATACGGCCTTCGTCGCAATCGCCCGCTCCGCGCCTTTTTCGTTGACCACGATGCCGATGATTTCGACATCATCCGGCGGATCAAGTTCTTTCAGTACCTCTTCCGAGTCTGCCATCTGCGGAACCGCATTCGGCGACACGAACGACACTGCGTCAATATGCTTGAAACCCACGCTGATCAGGGCTTTCAGGTAATCTACCTTCAGATCGGCAGGAATCATACCCTTCAGCCCCTGCCAGGCATCGCGCGGACACTCAATCAATTTGACGGCATCAGGCATAGACATATTGGCTACGAAATATTGATTTACGTTTGCAGCACTCCCACCTTGAATTCGGGCACGTCCGGGTTCAGCGAAGCTGCTTCCAGCGCCTGCGTGAGCGCATCCCGGGTTTCAATCGGATCGATGATCTTGTCGATCCACAACCGGGCCGCGCCGTAGCGCGGATCGGTCTGCTCATCGTAAGTGCGTTTCACCGACTCGAACAACTCTTTTCGCTCTTCGTCGCTCAACTTCTTGCCGCCGCGTTCGAGCTGTTTGACTTTGATTTCAACGAGCGTTGCGGCAGCCGATTCGCCACTCATCACAGCGTATCGTGCCGTCGGCCAGGCAAACACAAAGCGCGGATCATACGCCTTGCCACACATTGCGTAATGTCCTGCGCCGAACGATCCGCCCACGATCACCGTGATCTTCGGCACCACCGAATTCGAAACTGCATTCACCATCTTCGCGCCCGCCTTGATGATGCCGCTCCACTCCGCGTCGCGCCCTACCATGAATCCATTCACATCGTGGAAAAAAATCAACGGAATCAGATTCTGATTGCAGTCCATGATGAACCGCGCAGCTTTCTCCGCGGACTCCGTATAGATGACGCCGCCGAACTCAACTCGCTTGTGGCCCTCATGATCGGTCTGCTGCGCGTGCAGTTTCTGATTCGCGACAATTCCCACGGCAAACCCGCCAATGCGCCCGTAGCCGCAGATCAAAGTTTTTCCGTATTCCGGCTTGTATTCGTCGAAGCGGCTGCCATCAAGCACGCGCGCCAGCACTTCTTTCATGTCGTAAGGCCGCGCCGGCGACGAGTCGTAGATTCCATAGATTTCTTCCGCGGCTTGCGTCGGCTCGACGGGCTTTTTCCGGTCCCACGGAGAGAGCCGCCGGTATCCCCATTTCTCCACAATCGAGCGTATGCGCGCCATGACAAGCCTGATCGTTCGGCTCACGAAAATCGACAGTCCCGCTGATAGCGGAGTGCATCGCCGCCCCTCCCAGTTCGTCGGCAGAAACTTTTTGCCCGATCGCCGCCTGCACCAGAGCCGGCCCGGCCAGAAACAATCCGCTGCCGTCGGTCATCAGAACGTGATCGCACATCACCGGCAGATAGCCGCCACCTGCCACACACATGCCCATGATGGCGGCGATCTGCGGAATACCCATTGCCGACATGACGGCGTTGTTGCGAAACACGCGGCCGAAATCGTCGGTGTCAGGAAACACATCTTCCTGCAGCGGCAGGAAAACTCCTGCGGAATCGACCAGGTAGATCGTCGGAATGCGGTTCTCAATGGCAATATTCTGCGCCCGAATCACCTTCTTCGACGTCATCGGAAAAAACGCGCCGGCCTTCACTGTGGCGTCGTTGGCGATAATCATCACCATCCGCGTTTCAACCCGTGCCAGCCCCGTGATTACACCTGCGGCCGGCGCACCTCCCCACTCTTCGTACATGCCGTGCGCCGTGTAAATGCCCAGCTCGAAAAATGTTTCCGGATCGGCCAGCAGCGCAATGCGCTCACGCGCGGTCAACCGCCCTTTATTATGCTGATTTTCGATCGCTTTCGCGCCCCCGCCTTCGGCGATCTTCACTTCCTCATTGCGCACTTGCGACATCACGTCGGCCAGAAAACGCATGTTGGCTTCGAAGCGTGCAGACGTGGGATCGATCTTGGTTGCGAGTACGTTCGCCGGCGCCGTGGAGTTCGCTGTGGGAGTTTCGTTACGCTCAGCCATGGGATGAGAAATGTCGTTTCGAGAAATATCGGGTCGAGAAATATCCGTCGATAGCACGAAGGTGCAAACTGATTACGGTATACCACGCGGCAGAATCGCGCAATGCAGCTTAGCCCGGATGCCGCGCTTCGGGCGAGATCCGCTCCGCGCGATCGCGGATGCGGCGCACCGCTTCGGCCACCGGGTCGTCGGCAATCGAATCCACGAGGCCCATCTGCAAGGCCTGGGCTGCCGTGATTGTTTCCGCGGCGATAAATATTTCGAGGGCTCGCCCTTTGCCCACCACTCTCGGCAGCCGCTGCGTGCCTCCCCAGCCCGTGATCAGCCCCAGGGCCGCGCCCCGATGGCCGAACACCGCCTGCGGAGATGCGACCCGGTAACGGCAAGCCAGCGCCAGGTCGAGCCCGCCTCCCATGCAGTATCCCGATACAGCGGCATAGACCGGAGCAGGGAAGCGGTCGATCGCTTCCATGAGTGCTTGTCCCATCTTGGAAAATTCATAGGCGGTCGGTGCATCGAGGGCAGAAATCTCTTCCAACTCCGCGCCCACGGAAAAAAATCGGTCGTTCCCGGCAAGGATGAGCACCCGGTGTTCGCGCGCTAGTCGGCGAACCTCTTCCAGCAGCGCCAGTACGCACTCACGCGTAAGACGGTTCGTCCCATCCGCGGATTGAAGCCGCAGCAGAAATGCTGTCCCCTGGTTCCGCACCGAAAAGAATCGAGAAGCCATTTAAGGACACTTCCTGAAACGGAGGCACGAACGACCGAAGCTTCTCCCCGACCTTAAGTAACCCGATGCTCGCAGCCGGATTTGCCGAAAGTCAAACTTGAGCGCGTCCATCAGAGGCCGCTTCCACAAAGCTGGACGCACCCACGCCCACAAAGGATGACGACGATGTTACGGGTTCTTAGCACGGCCATTGCGGTTCTCTTGCTGGCTGGCACACTCTGCGCCCAGAACGCAGCGCCGCGTGATCAGAAAACCGATCGGAAAACTAGCGATCAGAAAACCCTTGAACTACTGGTGCAGCAAGTAAAAGCCCTGCAGAAAGAGACCAGCGACCTGCGCGAGCAAGTAAGAAAACTTGAGGCGGAAGGCGCGACCGTCCCGCCTCCCGGCCCGTCCGCCGCCCCCGTCGTCTCCTCGCCCGCGCCGCCCGTACCCGAAACTCCTGCGCCCCAGCCGCCATCGGCCGTGGCAGAGCTGCCCTCCACACAGTCTTCCCCCGAACTCACCCGAGTAATGCACGATGTACACGGCATTCAGTGGCGTGGTTTCGGAGAGCTCGACTACCAGGCTCTCAATCAGCGCCAGCCGGAACTGGCTACCTATGGTTTCGTACCCGGCTCGTCCGGCAACTTTTACACCGGAGACTTCGACCTCTTTCTCCACTCCCGTTTGACCGAAAAGACCAGCATGCTCGCGGACATTACTTTTGAGGAAGCCGACGCACAGAGCTACAAGCTCGACCTGCGTCAGGCCCTGCTCAAATACGAAATGAATGATCACCTGAAAATCTCCTTTGGCCGTTACCAGACTGCCATCGGCTACTACAACTCTGCCTTCCGCAGCGCGGCTTGGCTGCAAACCACCGCCGATCGTCCGCTCATCATGGAGTATGCCCGCAACGGCGGCCTGCTTCCCACTCAGGCGGTCGGGGTTTCCGTCACCGGCGCAATCCCGTCGGGGAAATTTGGGTTGAACTACGTTGCCGAATATGGCTCCAGTGACACCATGCGGCCAGACGTTAATGGTTCAGGATTAGTGAACGACGAGAACGACAGCAATCACGTCCTCTTGGGCTGGTTTGCCCGCCCGGACTGGGCTCCGGGCCTGCAACTCGGCGGCTCGTTCTTCCACGACAAGATCAGCGACTCTGAGACTTCAATCTCCGACCGCTTTGGTCAAACCATTCTTAATTCTTATGTCGTCTATGTCGCCAATGGGGTGGAATCTCTTAACGAGGTATTCCTAATCCGCGAAACCCAGTTGTCGTCGGGTGCCGTATTCAACATGCCAGCTTTCTACTCGCAGATCTCCCGGCGCTGGGGACGCTTGCGACCCTTTGTCCGCTACCAGTACATCAACGCCTCCGAGCGGAATACGCTGTTCGAGGACGTAGGTTTCCGAGCCGGCCCCTCATTCGGCGCCCGCTACGACTTCAACGACTGGATCGCTTTGAAAGCGCAACTCGATCACACGCAGCGTGACGAGTTGCCCGACCTGGACGGCCTGCACCTCCAGGTTTCCTTTACTTTCTGAATGGGACACAACATGAATGGCCGATCCATCTCGATCCTATTGCTTACCTTCATGGCGGCCCTGGCCTTCGCGCCGGCTGCAGCGGCTCAAGGAGACTTCGCGGTCGTAGTCCCTCCCGAAAATCCCATTACGAACGTCAGCCGGGCCGAGCTGCGCAAACTGTTGAACGGTGAGAAGCGCACCTGGCCGAGCGGCATACCTGTCAAAATCATCGTACGTGCCCCCGGTTCTCGCGAACGAGCCGCGCTGCTGAAGTTCCTGAACCAGTCGGAAAGCGAGTACAAGCAGTACTGGACGGCTCAGGTGGTTCGCGGTGAAGCCGACGCCGAACCCTTCGTCGCTCCCTCAGTCGGCATGGTGCTCGAAGCCGTCCGGGTCCTTCCCGGTGCCATCAGCCTGGTCTATGTCGGCGATCTTAAGCCCGGAGTGAAAGTGATCAAGGTGGATGGGCTGTTGCCCAGTGCCCCGGGGTACCCGCTGCACTTAGGTCCTCCCAATTAGGCAGTCTTCTCGACCCACTCCGCCAACCGGCAGCCGTCTTCCTCCAGCAGAAACGTTCCCACCCCAAAGCATTCGCCGACGATGCGGTGCGACTCCGGATCGCGTGCCGCGCGCGGAATCCATTGTTGCCCCACGCGGTACTGCGCCGCGGTAAACCATTTCTGCGGCAAAACCTCCACCAATCCCGCTTGTGGATAAAAGACAAAGAGCGCAAACGCCGGATCGTCATTCGACATCGCTTTGTAGCTCGTCGGAACGATCAACTCATCCACGGTCGCGAATCTCGCCGGCGTTTCGATCTTATGCATGCCCGGCCTCCAACGTGACCGGCACTTCGAAGTCCGCGACCGGAGCGGTCCCGGAATAAATTCGGTCGGCAGATGGCTTGAACCACCCCGCGACCTCCGCCAGATCAAACGCCTTTAGTTGGTCGGGATCAAAACATGCCAGCCGAATATTTCGCCCCTCCGGGCACCAGATGCCGACGAAATGCGGCGGCACCAGAAACGGCCGGCAATAAGTGTTCAGTGCAAGCCGAGCCTTATCCGGTTCTTGTTCAAGGCCAAGAGTGACCAGGTGGGCAATCGGACCCTCATCGCCATGATGGGACCAGACAAATCTCTGCTGAGACAGAGACCGGAACGCAGGAAAAGTCTTCCAGTACCACGGCACCGGGCCGACCGTGTTGGAAAGGATTTCGCGGGCGCGGGAAGCATTGATCCCGGGCATTAGCCGGCCGCCGGTACGCCCGGCCCCTTCACATGCGCGCGAATGAACTGAACGATGTCATCCATGGCTGTCCCCGGCTGGAATATCGCAGCCACGCCAATCTTCTTCAGCCCCTCAATATCCTGGTTCGGGATGATTCCGCCCACCACCACGATCACATCGTCCATCTTGTTGTGTTTGAGCAGGTCCATCACCCGCGGCACGATGGCGTTATGCGCTCCGGAAAGAATCGAGAGCCCGATCACCTGCACATCTTCCTGCAGCGCCGCCGTCACGATCATCTCCGGCGTCTGCCGCAGGCCGGTATAAATCACTTCCATGCCCGCGTCGCGCAGAGCTCGAGCAATCACCTTCGCCCCGCGATCATGCCCATCGAGCCCCGGCTTTGCCACCAGCACGCGAATCTTGAGATCAGCCATCGCAACCATTTAACCACAGAGGGCACAGAGGTTCACAGAGGCCAAGCGGCGGCTAAATACTAAACGGTCTTGATGTCCAAACTCCTCCACATATACCAGCAAGCCACGCTGCGATAAGGCTCCCAAGCCCGCGCAATCCTCTCCATATCTTTCGGTTTCGGCAGCTTGCGCTTCTTGTAATGTTTCTTGATGGCCACCTGCACGCCATAATCGCCCGTGGGCAGCACATTTGGACGCCGCAGTGAAAACATCAGAAACATATGCGCCGTCCACACCCCGATGCCCTTCACCTGTGTCAGATGCTCGATCACTTCGTCGTCCGACAACTCCGGGCAGCCGCGCAAAATCGAGCACCCCCGCCGCCGTCTTCGCCGCCAGATCTTTCAGATAAGCCGACTTCTGCTTCGACAGCCCCACGCCCCGCAGTTGCGCATCGCTGAGGTTGAGAATGCCCTCCGGCGTGAGAGGATCGCCCGCCAGCGCGGCGAAGCGTTCGAAAATCGTAGCCGCGGCCTTGCCATTCAGTTGCTGATAGACAATCGATTCGGCCACGCTGGCAAACTCCGGCTCTCCAAACTCCATGCGGCATGGCCCCACGCGCTCAATAATGGCGCACAGGACCGGATCCGATTTTTTAAGATGGTTGACCGCTTTTCGCATGCCAATACATGTACCACAAAACCGCGCGCTAGGCGAACAAAAAACGAATAGCCGCTTCGGCTCGACTTACGCCGCTTTGTGTTCACCCTGGCGGAAGTTCTCGATCAAATGCTCTGAGGTGCGCAGCGAGAACGCCAGAATGCTGATCGTGGTGGTCTTTCGGTGCAATTCAGAAATACGCTGGCGTCGCACACGTATAAGTTCGGCACATCGTGCGTCTGCCCAAAGCGGTTGGTCACAAAATTCTTCGGATCATTTCCCATCCGGCACGTCCCAGTTTCATGCAGGCTGAATCCCGGAATCTCCGGAGCATCCCCCGACCCCTCGAGCACACCGCCCGCCGCGCGCAGCACCTCGGCGCAAACTTGCTTGGAGTGCTCCCACATCTTCAGCACATTCTCGTCCCACTCGAAGTGCATGCGAGCCACGGGAATCCCGTACGGATCTTTAACTTCCGGATCGAGATCCATAAAGTTCGTGTCCGAGCGCTGCGACGGAGCCTGAATCCCGAAACTCACCGGCGAAGGATACTTCCGCTTGATCTCGCGCTTGAACGACGATCCGAATCCATCGACCTCATTCGCAAACCACGGAAACTCCGTGCAACCGCCATCCGGATAGACAGAATACCCGCGAATGAAGTTCTCCTCGTGCGGATCGTTCAGGTTCTGCCAACGCGGCATCCACGAAATCGTGCTGTCGCCGACATGATCGGGGAAACTCGGCTGGCCGACCAACTGCGGCAGATGTCCCCGCGCCGACTCGCCATAAAGATGGTCGCAAAGATTACGGCCCAACTGCCGGCTGGAATTGGCAATTCCGTTCGGCCATTGCCGCGACTTTGAATTCAGCATGACGCGTGCCGATTCGATGCACGACGCTGCCACGACCACCGCGCGTCCGTACACTTCGACTTCCTGCTTGGTCTTGCGGTCGATGTAAGCCACGCCGGCCGCATGCCCGTTGTCATCCACCAGAACATTTTTCGCCAGAGCATTCGTGCGCAATTCGAGATTCTTCGTCGCCTCCGCCTTTGGCAACAGAAAATACGGCGTCGAAAAAAATGCCCCCACATCGCAACCCGTCGTGCACTCTCCGCAGAAATGGCACGCTGGATGCCCCTCATGCGGCTGCGTAAGCTGCGCGCAGCGATCCGGCAAATAAGGCACACCAACTTTGTTGCAGCCCGCCTGCAAAATAAAATCGAGGCAGCGGAACTTGAACGGCCGCAAATACGAGCCATCGGGATTGCTCGGTCGATTCTGCACCGTGCTGGCTACGCCAATCATTTTCTCTACGCGCGTGTAGAACGGGCTGATCTCATCATGCGTGATGGGCCAATCGACGTCATACCCATCGCGCGAGGCGGCCTTGAAATCAACATCGCCAAAGCGCGCCGAACTACGCCCCCAGAAATTCGTCTTGCCGCCCACTGCATTGCAGCGCGGCCACATCCATTTCGTGCCCGACGCCACGGTGAACGGTATCTCGTGGTCCCACGCCGCCTTGGTGTACTCATTGTCCATGTAGCCAAACGATTCAGCGCGTCGTTTGGGATCGTCGAGTCCATGAAACTTCATGTCCCACGGCATCCTGTGATAGCGGAAATCCTTTTCCGGATCAAGCCTGCGCCCGGCATTCAGCGCACACACTTTCAGTCCGGCCTCGCACAGCGTCTTGATCGCCATGCCGCCGCCCGCTCCGGTTCCAATCACGATCACATCGTAAGTTTGTTTGGCCATGGTGTTCTTCTTCGGTCTTCGTTAGGAGTGAGCCTGTGAAAGATGTGAGTGTTCCGGATCACTCTTGTGCGGACATTCCGGCGACTCGGTGTAAAACTTCAGCGCCGGATTATCCAGCTCTTTGAACCCGATCTCGCTGGTATAAAAGCCCGTCACCGTGAACTCACGCATCAGGCGGAAGAATTGCACGCCCGTCTTCCAAGCCCGGCCGCGCCTTGTCTTTGAACGCCAGCGGTTCGAGCAGGGAAGTCTGCTGCTCTGGTGTCAGTTCAGCAAACCGCTTCCCGTTCGCTTCCTCGGCCCGCGCATTCAGCCAGGCGAGTCCCATGCGAAACGGATACTGCGGTTCAGGATCGTTAGCCACCATGAAATCGATAAACTCCGCGACCCCCGCCTCTTTCGCACCCGGAGTCTCGTCGCTCGGAATAATCATTTCCGCCAGCCGTTCGACCGTTGCATACTCCGCCGCCGTGAAAAACTGCGGACGATACGCCGCAGGCTTGATCTGCAACGCCGCATTCCCGATATGCCCGCAGGCGAATCCCCACTTGCTGAATCCCGGAAACTGTGCCGCCGCCGCGGCCGTTCCAAGAATCCGTAACATCGCGCGCCGCTGAATTCCTTGTCCCGCCATAGCTTCTCCTGCACGAATTCGTCATTCCGAGCGAAGCGAGGAACCTCCTGTCTTCGCTACGAGAGGAACTTCACAGTCGCTTCCACCAGTTCTGCCGTCGGCTTATAAGGATCGCCCGGCGCATCGTACTCAATCGAACAATATCCCTTGTACCCATGTTTCTTCAGAATCGCAAAGGTCTTCGCCAGGTCGACGTGCGAAGGCTTGCCATTCTCATCCACCTCGCCATCCTTCACGTGGCAGATCCCATAGGCGTGCGCGAACATCGCCTCCATCGCGCGGTCCTGGAATTCCCCATCATGGGCGGCCAAAGAGTTGCCAAAATCCGGCAGCGCTCGCAGCCATGGACTATTCACTTTCTCGATCACCTGGACAATGAAAAATGGATCCTCGCTGACCGGATTGTCATTTTCCAGATGCACAACCACGTTCTTCTTGGCCGCGTATTCTGCCACGCGCGCCAGTGTGTCGGCCGCGCGTCCCACGTCCGGCTTCGAATCCTTAGCGCCGTCAATATGAGTACGAATGCTGGGCGATCCGAGAGCCGCTCCAACATCGATCCATTGCCTGCTCCCAGTCACGGCTCGTTCGCGCTCGGCTTTATCCATCGCATACTGGCTGTGCCCCTGATCGACGGCAATGTCCACGACTGACGAATGAGCTTGTTCCACCGCCACGCGAAATTGGTCAAGATATTTCGCATCGGTCGACGGAAAAACTGGGCTCCACGGCTCAATGTGATGAATGTTGAACTTCTCCGCCACGTGCGCCGCAAAATCTTTCAATTCCAGCTGTTGCGACAATGGCACGGTGCTGCGAGTCTTGCCATCCCATCCCTTCCATCCCACGATGAACTCACGAAAAGGATACGCCGCCACCGCAACGCGGTCTCGCGCGGCGGTAGGGAACTGAACTGCCGGCGAAGAATCCCCCGCGGCCCGCGCAAACGCACGCAGAAGCCAAGCCACTCCCACCGCGCCCACACACTGTCCAAGAAATTGTCTTCGATTGCGTGCCTTCATGCGCGCCAGTGTACCAGAGAAGTTCGGCCGCAGTGTTTGCAGTTCGTTGCTTGCGGAATAGGTGTGCTTTAGTTTTCGGCTCAGATGTTTTGGTTTGCGCACGCCTGTGGGCCAGTAAACGCAAACGATTCAGCCATCTATTACAATTGCCGCACCGGGGAAGTGGGGAATGGACCAGCCAAAACCTATTCGCATCCTGAGCGTTGAGGATCATCCGGTTTTCCGCGAAGGACTAAGCACGATCATTGCGTCGCAGCCGGACATGCTTCTGGTCGCGCAGGCATCGAATGCAGAGGAGGCCATGGCGGAGTTTCGGCGTCATCGGCCCGACATCACCTTGATGGATCTTCGCCTGCCCGGCACCAATGGCACTGACGCTCTAATCGCCATTCGCGGCGAGTATCCCCAGGCTCGCATCATCATTCTCACAACTTCCGACAGCGATGGCGAGATCCATCGCGCTTTGCGGGCGGGAGCGTCCGGATATCTGCTCAAAAGCATGCCGAAGAATGAATTGTTCGGCGTGATCCGGTCGGTGCACGCAGGCCACCGCCACGTTCCTCCGGAAGTCGCGGCGCGTCTCGCCGAGCACATGGGCGATGACGATCTTACGTACGAGAGAACTGGAAGTCCTGCGCCTGATTCGTGACGGTTATCGCAACAAGCAAATCGCCGATCACCTGGCAATCGCAGAGACGACCGTCAACTTCCATATCAAAAACCTGGTCGACAAACTAGGAGCCAATGATCGGACGCATGCGGTCACCATCGCTGTGCGGCGCGGCCTGCTTCAAATCTGAGCCTTGCCTTCCGGAACCTGTAGAAAACTGCAGGATGGCGACTGTAGATCGTCATGTGTCGCGATCAGCCCCAAGCCGTGTAAGCTTCTGGCGTGTTGCCAAAGTGAGCACGGGGCATTCCTGTGACCAAGTTGGCGAGACCACAGTTCGCGCGGCGTGCGAGATCCATGCATCTTCCTCGGTGAGGTCAGGATTCGACGTGAGCGCACTTGAAATGTGGTGCCAATTTCAGCTAGCCGGGCCGTGAAGCCGAACATTCCGCGATCACTGTCACTCTGCCTGCTGTTTTTGTTCCTGGCATTGACTTTGCTCTGGGCACTCGACCCTAACCTGCGCATCTCGCAATACGCACACACCGCCTGGCGAATCCAGGACGGAGTCTTCAACGGCTCCCCGATCGTCATTACGCAAACGACTGACGGATATCTGTGGATCGGAACCAACATCGGCCTGGTGCGCTTCGACGGTGTTCGCTTCATCACCTGGAACCCGCCAGCCGGCAGTCGACTGCTCGACTCACGAATCTTCTCGCTCCTGGGCACAAGCGATGGCAGTCTCTGGATCGGCACCGGATTCAGCATTTCTCGCTGGAAAAACGGCGAGCTCACCAATTATCCGATAGTTGACCGGACGAATTGAATCCATAGTCGAAGACGACGACGGCGCGGTGTGGCTCGCCCGTACGCAACCGACCGACAAAATGGGTCCGCTGTGCCGCATCAAGGATGACCAACCGAGATGCTTTGGCGTCGGCGATGGAATTCCTTTCGCCTTAGCCATCCAACTCGCGTAAGGGCACTGCCGGCGAATTGTGGGTCGGCGGCTATTCCGAACTCTGCCGCTGGAAGCCCGGATCGTGCACCAGCTATTTTGCGAATGCGTCCCGTCGTCCCGAAACGTTCGCTTCGTTGCACGGGATCGCCACCGGACCCGATGGATCAGTCTGGGCGGCGATCAATCGATCCAGCAAGGTCTTGCAACTGGAAGCAATTTGATCACGGCACCTGGGTCCAGTCGAACCTTCCCGGAAATCCATGTCGACAACTCAGACGTTACGACGCTGTTCGTCGATCGTAGTGAATACGCTGTGGGTCGGAACCGCCGAACACGGAATTTTTCGCATTCGAGGCAAGGATGTCGACCACTTTGGAAGTGCGGACGGTCTTTCCGCGACGCTGTCGGACGCGTTCTATCAGGATGCCGAGGGCACCTTATGGGTCGTCACCTCAGGCGGGCATCGACAACTTCCACGATCTGAAAGTGGCGACTTATTCCATGCGCGAGGGCCTGTCCGCCGCCGGCGCCAGTTCCGTGCTGGCGTCCCCCGCGGCACAGTGTGGATCGGCAACTTTCGAGCCTTGGACCTTCTGCGCGATGGGAGGCTATCTGCGATTCGGGCGCCGCACGATCTGCCCGGACTGAACGTGACCACGGTGTTTCGAAGACCACGCGGGCCGGCTCTGGCTAGGAGTGGATAATGGCCTCTGGGTCTACGACCGCGGCACATTTCCCCCGTCCGCCACGCTGACGGCAGCCCCCTCGGCATCATCTTTACCATTACCGAGGATGTTCAGCACGACGTTTGGGTTCGCGCAGGGCAGCAACACCTTGACCGCATTCACGATGTAAAACTCCAGGAAGAGCTCGCATCCTCACAAATCTCCACGTCTTCGTCTTACATACTCGCGTCCAATCCTCGCGGCGGAATTGTTCTAGGACTGGTGAACGGAGATTTAGTCGAGTACGACAACGGGAAGACGCAAACCTTTCCTTCCAACGAAGAGGGCAATCGCCGTCAGATCCGTGACCTCCTGGTCGAATCGGATGGCTCCGTCTGGGGAACAACACTCGACGAACTCGCGCGCTGGAAAGATGGCGTGCGAAAAAATCTCACTACGCGCAATGGTCTTCCTTGTGACGGAATCTTTGACCTGGTTAAAGACGACCGCGACTCGCTTTGGCTGTATTCCCAATGCGGACTCATCACAATCGAAAAGTCGGAACTGGACCGTTGGTGGGATCATCCCGGACAGCCATGGTGAAGTTCAAGTTGTTGGATGCCTTCGACGGTGTGCAGCCGGGCCTGACTCCCTTAAAACCGCAAGCCACGCGCTCTCCCGATGGACGCTTGTGGTTTGTGAATGGCCAGATCCTGCAAGTGCTGGATCCGGATCATTTGCAAGAGAATCTAAGACCACCTCCGGTGCAGGTGGAAGAAATCGTGGCCGACCGAAACCGCTATTCGCCCAGCGAAAATCTTCAGCTTCCCGCGCTTACGCGTGATCTCGAAATTCGATACACCGCGCTGAGCTTCGTGGTTCCGCAGAAAGTGCGCTTTCGCTACAAACTGGAAGGCCGCGATACTAGCATGGCAGGAGCCCGGAACTACGGCGCCAGGCTTTCTACAGCGATCTTCGTCCCGGAAATTATCGGTTTCAGGTCATCGCGTGCAACAACGACGGCGTCTGGAACGAAACGGGAGCCACTCTGAACTTCAGCGTCGCGCCGGCCTGGTTCCAGACGATCTGGTTTCGGCTTCTGTGCGCCGTTATCGTGATCCTCGTCGTATGGGCGGTCTACCGTTTTAGAGTGCGGCAGATTGCGAAAGCGATCAGCACCCGCTTCGATGAGCGACTGGCGGAACGTACTCGAATCGCCCGCGATCTTCACGACACGTTCCTCCAGACAATCCAAGGCAGCAAGTTGGTCGCAGATGATGCGCTCGAAGGCTCCACCGATCCTGCCCGCATGCGTCGAGCCATGGAGCAACTTTCAATATGGCTCGATCGAGCCATGCAGGAGGGACGCGCCGCTCTGAACTCCCTGCGCACTTCAACCACCCAGACCAACGACCTTGCCGAGGCATTTCGCAGGGCAACGGAAAACGGTCAGGTCCCAGACTCCGATGGAAGCCGCGCTCTCCGTCGTCGGCGATGCTCGCGAAATGCACCCCATCGTCCGCGATGAAATCTATCGCATTGGCTATGAAGCCATTCGTAACGCCTATTTGCACTCGCAGGCCACTCGATTGGAAGTCGAACTCCGCTACGAGCAAGACCTCACCGTTCGTGTGCGGGATAACGGTGTCGGCATCGAGCCGGCCATAGCCAGCCAAGGAAAAGAAGGACACTTTGGGCTTCGCGGAATGCGCGAGCGCGCCGCGCGCATCGGCGCCCACCTGACGATTGCCACCTCGCCCGCCTCGGGAACCGATATCACCCTCGTTGTTCCCGGACGCATCGTCTTCCGAAAGGCCCGCACGCCTCAATCTCCGAGGGGTAAGAACCATCTTTAGCTAGATGTAACCGAGCTGAGATGTGACCGAGCTAGACGTGACCGAACTAGATCTGACCGAACTGGACATGACCGAGCTAGATGTGACCGACCCGGGCCGATCCTCACCATTCCGCACCGTTCATACCCGCAGAAAAGTCTAGGTTGAATTCTGTGGTTTCTGAGGTGTCTCGAAAGTCGGAATCGGATTACCTTTGTGACAATCTAAGCCTGTAGACCACAGGAAACCGTTATGAACGCACAGCCAGAGCCAATCGTAAACCTTGCGCCACCGTTCACCCGACAGTCGGCCATTCTGAAGGTGCGGGCGGTCGAGGACAAATGGAATACACGCGATCCAAAACAGGTCTCGGCCGGCTACGCAAACGATTGTTACTGGCGAAACCGCTCGGAATTTCTGCGAGGCAAAGAGGAGGTCGTCGCGTTTCTGACTCGGAAGTGGTCCAGAGAGCTGGAATATCGCCTGATCAAAGAGTTGTGGTCTTTCGATGCGAACCGGATCGCAGTCCGCTTCGCCTACGAATCACACGATGATTCCGGCCAATGGTATCGGTCCTACGGAAACGAAAACTGGGAGTTCGAGTCCGGAGGACTGATGAAATTCCGTCACGCCAGCATCAACGATCTTCCAATCAACGAACAAGGCCGCTTGTTTCACTGGCCGTTGGGCCGTCGCCCCGATGACCACCGAGGATTAACTGAATTAGGGCTCTAGGGCTGCCAGCGGCGGATCGGAGGCGACCCTTCGCAGGGCGAGTGCCAGTTCGTTGATGAAAAAACGTTCCGAAACTCTATCGACATCGTTCTTCAAAGTTTTTAGCCAATCACAGGAAAAGGAGAATAAATATGCCTACGATCGCTACCAAAGATGGCACACAGATTTTCTACAAGGATTGGGGAACAGGCCAGCCCATCGTGTTCAGTCACGGATGGCCGCTCACCGCCGACGACTGGGACGAACAAATGATGTTCTTCGGCGAGCGAGGGTACCGGGTCATCGCGGCTGACCGCCGAGGCCACGGTCGTTCCACCCAAACCTGGGATGGCAACGACATGGATACCTACGCCGACGATCTCGCAGCCCTCACCGAAAAACTCGATCTGAAAAACGCAATCCACGTGGGCCACTCCACCGGCGGCGGAGAGGTGGCTCGTTACATCGGCCGGCATGGCACGAAGCGCGTGGCCATGGCGGTGCTGATCAGCGCGGTTCCGCCGCTCATGGTGAAGACAGAAAAAAATCCTGCCGGCGCACCAATGTCGATCTTCGACGATCTCCGTGCCGCCTATCTGGAAAATCGTCCGCAGTTTTACCGGGACATCACGCTTCCGTTTTACGGCTACAACCGTCCGGGCGCCAAGATTTCCGAAGGCATTCGCGACAAATGGTGGCTGCAAGGCATGATGGGAGGGGTTAAAGCGGGTTACGACTGCATCAAGGCGTTCTCCGAGACTGACTTTACCGAGGACCTGAAAAAGTTCGATGTACCGACGCTGATTCTTCATGGCGAAGACGATCAGATCGTGCCCATCGCCGCAGCGGCCCTGCAGTCCGCGAAAATTGTGAAGGGCGCCACGCTCAAAGTGTACCCCGGCTTTCCGCACGGCATGCCCACTACCAACGCAGACCAGATCAATGCCGATCTCTTGGCATTCATCCAGCGAAGCCAGCAAAAAGCAGCTTGAGAAAGTCCGGCCTAGTCGTCCTCACGGGTAGGCCGGACTCTGGTGACAACGGAGGAAATCAGCTCCTGCAAATCGCGAATGCCGGCAAGATGCCCTCCTGGTCCAGAGTCCCGTCAACTCGCAGTTTCAAAACCATCAGGGAGATTCCTATGGCATCCAGCAAAAGCAACGGCATTATCGATAGCCCAAGCAATCACTCAGTCGATCAGACCGTAGAAAAACTGAAGGGAATTCTGCAGGCGAAAGGCATAGCGCTGTTCGCACTGGTCGATCACAGCGGAGAAGCTCAAAAGGTAGGAATGAAAATGCCTTCCACCAAGCTGCTCATCTTCGGCAGCCCCAAGGGCGGCACGCCACTCATGCTGGCTGCCCCCAGCGTCGCGATCGATCTTCCGCTAAAGATTCTGGTCAGGGAAGACGAGCAGGGTAAAGTTTGGGTCAGCTACAACAGCCCCGCGTATTTGCAGGAGCGGCACGGCTTTCCGCCTGAATTGCTGAAGAATATTGCCGTTGTCGAGGCCTTGGCCTCCCAGGCGGCCGAATAGGACTCCTTCACCTTGCTGTTGAGGGAAGGTTGAAATCGGGTTTCGGCGGTGAGCATACCGAATCGAACCAACGGCTGATGTACACCTCGCAATGTGCCTCACCGCAGAAGTGCCGGGCTCCGCCGGCTTCCGCCGCTCCTGAATTCCAGCGATGAATTGTAAGCTCCGCGTCGCCGCACTGAATCACAAACCAGTGGATGGGTTGGGTATCCACAATCCCGCAGATTTCACATCGGTATTCGCGCATCGTTGTCATCGTTCATTCTCGTGGTCACTTCGCAATAGTTAATAGATAAAGGCCAGCAGGTCAATCAACACTTCCAGGCCCGCCGAAAATCTTACTGCTGCCAGCCTCCACCCAGAGCTTTGTAGAGTTGGACCAGGCTGCGATATTCGTCTCCCCGCGCCGCTGCCAGCGTCAGTTCAGCGCCGTAAAGCGACCGCTGCCCGTCGAGTACTTCGAGGTATGTCGTCGTGCCGCCCTTGTAGCGAAGAGTGGAAATGCGAACGGTTTCCTGCAGGTCTGCCACTGAATCCTGCTGGCGAGTCCGCACCTGATGCAGTTTCTCGTAACCGATGAGCGCATCGGAAACGTCGCCAAACGCTTGCTGGATCGTCTGTCGATACGCGATGAGAGCTTGCCGCTGTTCAGACTCTGCCAGATGCAAATTCCCTTTCAGCGCTCCTCCGGTAAAGATAGGCTGGCTCACCTGCGCGCCATAGGACCAGATGCCTAGCTGCGTGGGGATCAGGCTTGAGAAAGCAGAATCCCGACCAAACGAACCGCCGCCTCCGCCCGTCAGAGAAATTTGCGGGAAAAACTGAGCCTTGGCGACTCCGATGTCGGCGTTCGCCGCGATCAAAATCTGTTCCGCCTCGCGAATATCGGGCCGGCGCTCGATGATTGAAGATGGAACACCGGCGGGAACTTCAGGCGGCAGTGTTTGCGCAACCAGCGGAATCGCCGCGCGCAATATCTTGCGGATAATTCCCGAGCAGGATGCTGATAGCGTCTTCCTCCTGCGCAATCTGCCGCTCCAGTTCCGGAATCTGCGCATTTGCCGTGTCGAGCACCTGCTGCGCCTGCAGTACATCCAACTTCGTGGCCACCCCGTGCTCCAGCCGCAGATTGGTGAGTTTGACCGAATCGGTCTGCGTGTTGACCGTCTCTCGCGTGATCGCGAGTTGCAGATCCAGCTGCAGCAGCGTGAAATAGTCGGTCGCAACATCACTCACGAGGGTCAGCGCGACAACCTGCCGCGCGTCTTCGGTAGCCAGCAGTTGAGCACGCGCTGCCTCGTTGGCCCGGCGCAACTTTCCGAAGAAATCAAGTTGAAAAGCAGCGTCGGCCGCCACCGTCAGAAAGTTGTACCGAGACTGTTGGAGATTTTCCTTGCCCCCGCTGAAATTAGCGTTACCCGATACCTGCGGAAACAGGCTGGATCGCGTAATCGTCAGCCGTGCCCGCGAAGCGCCAATCCGTTCCGTCGCGAGTTGCAGATCGTAGTTCTGCTTGAGCGCCGTGCGAATGAGTTCCTGCAACTTCGGATCCTGAAACACCTGCCACCAGGGAAGGTCGGCGTACGAGGCAACCTGCGCCTGAAGCTGAGGATTGTTGGCCGGATCTCGAAACGCATTCGGAGTCTGCACGACAGGGCGATGATATTTAGGCCCAATCATGCAACCGGCCAACAGGGCCGATCCTGTAATGACGACGACGGTCAGCAATTTTTCGACGTTCATTTGTCCGCTTTTCATTTTCTCGCCGTTCATACTCGATTCCATTGAGCCAGCGTTCTTTTCGCAAACCACGAAGCAGTCTCAGTCTCCCGGCGCAGGCGAAGGGGCAGCCGGCAGGATGCCGGATGCGGGTTCCTTTCCCGCGCCCGACCATTTCTCCACCATATAAAAAATGCCAGGGATGAAAAAGATTCCAATCGCGCTGGCCGCCATCATCCCGCCGATCACGGCCGTCCCCATAATCTGGCGGGCGACCGAACCCGCCCCGCTCGCCGTCCACAGGGGAACGCAGCCGAGGATAAACGCGAATGAGGTCATCAGAATCGGACGTAGCCGCAGCCTCGCGCCTTCGAGCGCGGCGTCGGCCAACGGTTTCCCCTGTTCGTATTCGTCCTTGGCAAACTCTACGATCAAAATCGCGTTCTTCGCCGCCAGGCCAATCAGCATGACCAAGCCGATCTGCGAGTAGACGTCCGTTTCGATCTGCACCATATACGGCGGCAGGAAAATGCTGAGCAGAATGCGGCGCAGCCACAGGACGAAAAACGCCCCAAAAATCGCCACCGGCGTGCTGAGCAATACGCTGAACGGTAGCGACCAGCTCTCATAAAGCGCCGCCAGAATCAGGAACACGAACAGCAGCGACAGGCCGAAGATGGCCGCGGGCGGCACCCCCTGGCGCGCTTTCTGTTCCAGATACGAAATACCTGAGTAGTCGAACCCCATTTCTCGCGGCATGGTCTGTTTGAAAACATCTTCAAGGGCTGCGGTCGCCTGATCCGCGCTGTAGCCCGGCGCGGCGCTCCCGTTGATTTGTGCGCAACGATACTCGTTAAAACGCATAGTAAATTCGGGGCCCAGCTGCGACTTCACCGTGGTCAGCGTGGACAAAGGAACGTTCTCGCCCTTGTTGTTGCGAACATAGAAGCGTCCAACGTTCTCCGGACTGGCGCGATCCTCGCTCTCGGCCTCGATGTAGACCTGCCACTGGCGGCCAAAGCGGTTGAAGTAGTTGATGAAGTATCCGCCCATGAATGCCTGAATCGTGCGGTAGACGTCAGAAAGATTTACCCCCTGCTTCAACACCTTGTCGCGATTGACGTCGACAAACTTCTGCGGAACGCTGGGTAGAAACGTAGTGCTCAGGCTGGCGATCTCCGGCCGCTTTCGTGCCGCTTCAAGAAACGTGTTCAAGCTTTGCGACAGGAATTGAATGCTGCCGCCGGAACGGTCTTCGAGGATGAACGTGAACCCGCCGGCAGTGCCCACGCCGGGAATCGCTGGCGGCGAAAAACTGAACGCAATTCCCGCCGGCAATTTAGAAAGCTGTTGATTCAAGTGCGCCTTGATCGCCTGAAACTGCTCAGCTCTGGAGGTGCGTTCGTCCCACGGTTTCAGTGTGACGACGAAGAAAGCGTTGTAGCTGGTGCGAACAAAACTGAGCAAGCTAAAGCCAATGACGCTGGTCGTGTACTTGACCCCGGGCGTGTTCGCCATAATGTTTTCGATCTGTGCCGCGGCTTGCGATGTTCGCTCGAGCGACGCGTCATTGGGCAATTGCAGATTCACATAAATGTAGCCTTGGTCCTCATCGGGAAGGAAACTCGACGGCACGCGACTGGAGAAAAATCCAGCAGCGATGGAAAACACCACCAGAAGCACAACCACCACGGCTGTCTTCCTGAGCAGCACGCCGCTCCAGCCGACATAACCCTCAGTGGCCCGCTCAAAAACCCGATTAAACCAATCGAAGAACCTTCGCAGCGGGCCGTGGCTTTCTTCTTTCGGTCGCAGGAGCAACGCGGCCAGGGCCGGGCTAAGGGTCAGCGCGTTGAACGCGGAGAGAATTACTGAGATCGCGATCGTGACTGCGAATTGCTGATACAGCCTGCCGGTGATGCCGGGAATGAAAGCGGTGGGTACGAAAACAGCGGAGAGAACCAACGCAATTCCTACCACGGGCCCCGACAGTTCCTCCATTGCTTTCAACGCTGCATTCTTTGGAGTCATGCCCTCTTCGATATGCCGCTCCACGCCTTCGACCACGACGATCGCATCATCCACTACCAGGCCGATCGCCAGCACCAGTCCAAAGAGAGAAAGCGTGTTGATGGAAAAACCGAACAAGGGAAAGAGCACGAACGTTCCCACCAGTGAAACCGGCACCGCCAGCAGAGGGATCAGAGTCGACCGCCAGCCCTGAAGAAAAAGAAAAACAACAATGATGACGAGCACCAGAGCGATCACCAGGGTCTCAACGATTTCCTTGATGCCCTGCGTCACGGAAAGGGTCGTGTCCAGAGAAACAGCGAAATCCATGTCCTCAGGGAAGCGCTCTTTCATCTGCGCCATTATTTTCTTGACGCCGGCTGCCGCGTCGACTGCGTTCGATCCGGGCAACTGGTAGGCGGCAATGATCGCGCCCGGCTTACCGTTGAAGCGGCCGGCTACGCTGTAGTCTTGCGCCCCAAGTTCGATGCGGGCGACGTCGCGCACGCGCACCGTCGCACCGTCCGGCGTCTCGCGCACTACGATGTTGCCGAATTCCTCCGGCGACACCAGTCGCCCTTGCGCGAGAACAGTGTAGGTATATTCCTGGCCCTTCGGCGCGGGCTCGCCTCCCGCTTTGCCCGCCGGGTTCACCGTATTCTGTGACTGAATCGCGCTGACAATCTCGGGAACCGTGATGCCAAGTTTCGCGAGTGTGTCGGGCTTTACCCAGAGGCGCATCGCGTATTGACCGGCGCCGAACACCTGCACATTGCCGATGCCGGGCGACCGAAGAATCGGGTCAGTGATATTGATGTAGGCGTAGTTCGCTAGAAACCTTGCGTCGTAGGTTCCATGCGGAGAATAAAGCGCAACCCACATCAGCGGCGCGGTCACCGATTTTCGAACCGTTACACCGTAGTTCGTGACGTCCGTTGGAAGCTGCGACGCAGCCTGCGTTTCCCGCGACTGGGTAAGAATGAAATCGGTGTTCGGGTCGGTCTTTACGTCAAAGTCGACGATCAGGCTGGTGCTTGAATTGCCCGTCGCGTTCAGCGAGTACATGTAGTTCTCGTTGTCGACTCCGTTCATCTGCTGCTCGATTGGAGTAGCCACCGCTTGCTCAAGCGTCTGTGCGTCGGCGCCAACGTAAGTGGCGATCACTTGAATTTCCGGTGGAGTGATATTGGGGAACTGCGCCACGGGCAAGCTCAGCACCGTGAGCGCACCGACCAACACCATGACAATGGAAATCACCATGGCTACGATGGGACGGTTGATGAAGAATTTCGACATGAGAGTCCGTCCTTATCGATTCGCCGACGCTTGCCCTGCCGGTGCCTGCCCGGTCGAAGCTTGGTTTAGGGCTGTAAATGGTTTGGGATTCACACGCACTCCCGTGCGCATCCTCTGCACTCCCTCAACCACGACCCGGTCTCCGGCATTCAGTCCGCTCGCGATGATCCATCGGTTATCAACCCGATCTCCCACGGTGACTGCTCGAACATCAACTTTGTTGTCGGCGCCGACGACCCCAACCTGGTAGCCGCCCTGCAACTCCGATACCGCCCGCTGCGGAATCAGCAACGCCCCCGGCTGCGTCCGAATGACCGCGCGGACTTTGGCATAACCGCCGGGTCTCAAAATATTATTCGGATTGGGAAACAGCCCGGCGATTCGAATCGCCCCGGTCGTTCCGTTTACCTGCCGGTCGGCAAAATAAAACTTTCCTTCGTGCGGATAGATTGAGCCGTCCGCCAAAATCAGTTGCAGCCGTAGTTCCTTGTCGGCCTGCAAGCGACTCTCTTCGGTCGGGAAACGTTTCCGCCAGGAAAGATATTGCGGCTCGCTCACGGTGAAATACACCTTAATCGGATCCACCGTAGAGACGGACGTGACGATCCCGCTGCTGGGACTGACCAGCGCTCCAACTTGCAATTGCGCCTGCCCGGCAATGCCATCAATCGGCGAAACCAGATGAGTAAAGTCGAGATTGATCTTCGCGGTTTCAACCGCAGCTTCGTAGGTCTTGATCTGAGCCTTGGCGGTTTCTACGGTCGCCAGTGCGGCGAGATTATTCTGAACCGCGTTGTCGAGATCCTGCTGGCTCGCCGCCTGTTGCTCTGCCAGCGGCTTGTAGCGCTGCACGTCAAGTTCGGTGCGGTGCTGAACCGCATCGGCGTTGGCCTGTGCGGCTTTCGCTTGCGCAAGTTGGCCTTGTGCCTGATCGAGCGCCGCCTGAAAAGGCCGCGGATCGATCTGGAAAAGGAGTTGGCCCTGCTTCACAAAAGCCCCCTCCTGATAGCCTTGCTTCAGCAGGTACCCACTAACCTGCGCCCGGACGTCTGCGTTGACGAGCCCGTCGAGCGTGCCAATCCAATCGCCATAAATCGGAACATCTTCCTTCTGAACCTGCGCCACCTCAACATCGGGAGTGTTTGGCGGCGCGCCCATGGCCTGCTTTGATGGCAAAACGGCTCCGATGATCAGAGCGACCACGATTACCCCAATGACTCCGCCGATCAACAGATAGCGTCTCTGGATCTTGCTCATGGTGTCTCCCGCAAAATGTTACTCACGCCTGGGACTGTGAAAAGGACTGCTTCTATGAATCGAAGACATCCGCGACGGAGCAGACGATCAGACGTCGAATGCAAAATAAGGCATGGGCGACTGCTTTCGCAATCGATTAACAATATGGATGCGTTCAGAAGACAAAGGTTCGTTTAAAATCTGCGGGCGCTTGTCAAGCTTCAAGGCTGGCGCGAAAAAAAAACGGAGCGAGCGAGACAAAATGTAGGACGGCCGGGAGTAGAACCCAGCGCACGAGATTCTGTTTCTGGAGAGAGTGATTGGTGTAGGCGGCGGGAGTCGAACTATTCAACGTATTGACAACAAGTAAGTTACTGATTCCAGGAACTGCCACAACAGCTAAAAAGCCCCCATTCCCAAATCCATTGCTCTCCGGTCAAAATCGCTTTGCGCTCGAGTCCCATTTCCTCGCGATTCGCAGGTCCGGCCCGCGATAGACTACGGGATGATGTCGGCACCACACAAGCCGCTTTCGGCCCTTCTCTCGCAAATTCTGATCGCCTACAGTGTCGAGCTCGATTGTGAATTCGAGCGCCGCATGCTGCAAACGCAGAGCCGCTGCGCACGGCTCTCGCTGGTCATTTGGCATAATGTGCTGCAGTTTTTGGCCGATGGACCAGTTTCAGTTCGAACGCTCGGTTCGCGCGCGCTCACGGCCGAGGCTGGTGCCACAGCCGAGCTTGGCTGCCTCGAACGATGGGGCGTCATTGCGCTGCTGCCCGGAAAGCGCGCCGGTTTCGGTAGCAGCCGAGGCATCCGAACCGATTGGCCGGTTCGGCTCACAGACGGGCTTGTGGGAGATCGATTCATGATCCCCTCGAAGCCGAATCCGGCCTGCCTAGGTCAACTTCCGGATTGCTCATTAGTCGAGTAGTCGCCGGACACCTTCTGGATCGGATATTCCGACTCCATCACCATGGGATGGTTTCGTTTTCCCAGCGCGTGAACGTGCCGGTAGGACCGTCCGGGCCGAGTAGCGCAACGCGCACCACCTCACGAGAGCCATCTTCGACAGAGGCCGTGCCCTCATATCCGTTGAGGTTCGTCTTAGTAAAGTCCGGCGTCACTAAGTTGACTTTGATCCCAGTCGACTCCAGTTCGATCATCATGGCGAGCGTTATAGCGTTGAGAGCCGTCTTCGACGCAGGATAAACAGGACTGAACATCGCGTGATAGGGAAAGGCCGGATCGGAGTTCAGCGTCAGCGAGCCCACTCCGCTCGAGACGTTGACGATACGGGCATCCGACGAGAGACGGAGAAGCGGCAGCATCGCCTGGAAAACGGCGAGAACACCGAATACGTTGGTTTCCCACACTGCACGTATTTCATCGAGCGATGCATTGCTCGCGAGGGTCATCTTGGCGTATTCCCGCAGAGATAAGTTGCCCTTTTTCGTATTCGAGATGGCCGCGTTATTGACAAGCAGGTCGAGACAGCCAAACTCCTTGCGGATGCGATCCACCGCGGCCGCGATCGAAGCCGCATCCGTTACATCGAGCTGAAGGGCGATGGCGCCCGGTCCGATCTTCTTGGCTGCGGCCTGGCCGCGTTCGAAATTGCGCGACCCGACCAGCACGGTGAGACCGCTCGCCACAAGTTCTTTTGCCACCTGGAACCCGACTCCTTGATTGGCCCCGGTGACCAGGGCAACGCGTTTGCTCCGCATAGATATCTCCTTTTAGTTCAGGCCTGGAAATACTGCATATTCCCAAGATCGGCGATAAGGCCGGGCCCCGTCGGGTTCCATCCCAACTGTTTCCGTGTTTGCGCACTGGAGGCCGGCATGTCGAAGCCCGCGAACATCGCAAGCCAGCCAAAGTGAGCTTGCGCCTTCTCGGGAGAAAGGCTGACCACAGGCACCTTCAACCCTTTGCCAATTACTTCAGCAATTTCCCGCATCGGGATCCCCTCTTCAGCGACCGCGTTGTACCTACTTCCAGCTTCGCGCTTTTCCAACGCGAGCCTGTAGAGACGGGCAACGTCCTGAACATGCGCCGCCGGCCAGCGATTGCGTCCATCACCTATGTACGCCGACACTCCCTTCTGGCGGGCCACTTGGACGGCATAGGTGATCAGGCCCTGCTTGACCGTGTCGTGGACCTGGGGAAGGCGCACCACTGACACGTTCACTCCGCGCTCAGCCACGGAAGCTCCTGCGACTTCCGAGCCTTTACGAGGATTTGGGTGGTTGGCATCGAAATGATCCTCGGTTGCGGGCTGACCTGGAGCAGCATTGCCCATTCCGGTTCCGGAAGTGATGAGGAGCGGGCGGTCCGATCCCCACTCGATCCTACGATTGCGGCGCCGAGAGCATCGATTGCGCGCTTGTCCTTTTCACAGACCTCGGCGAACTTCGAGAAGTCCTGGCCGAAGGCGCTATGGTCGAAGGCGAGGTGAATCACGCCATCGGCCTGGGCAGCGCCGCTGCGCAGGCTTTCCATATCTTCAAGGTTCCCTCGATGCACCTCGGCGCCGGCGGCGATCAAAGATTGAGCGCCAGCCTCGCTACGAGCGAGGCCGAGTACCTGATGGCCAGCGTTAATTAGTTCTTGAACGGTGGTAGACCCGATAAAACCTGTAGCACCCGTAACAAATACCTTCATAAATTGTCCCTCCTGAATTGTTGTGACCTGAACGACAGCGCGGACGGCTACTGATCCCGTTGACCTCGGCCGATTGCGTCGAGATTCGCAAGTACTTCAGCCGGGATCTGAAGCGTCGCGGCCTTCAAGATTCTCGCGGAGATGTGCCACGGAAGATGTTCCCGGGATCAACAAGATGTTCGGCGAGCGCTGGAGAAGCCAGGCTAGCGCAACCTGCATGGGCGTGGCCTCGAGTGATGCGGCCGCCGAGTCGAGTGCCGACGACTGTAACGGGGTGAAGCCTCCCAGCGGGAAAAACGGAACGTAAGCGATCCCTTGGGCAGCGAGAATCATCGATGAAGGCGTCATCGTTGCTGTTGTGCCACGTTGTAGAAATTCTGCACGCAGACGATCTCGGTAATAGTCTGGGCCTCCGACAGCTGCTTGGCAGTTGATGTTGCTTAGTCCGATATGACGAATCAGTCCCTGTCGCTTCAGTTCGGCGAGCACGGTCAGCGGTTCCTCGATCGATCCCTCCGACGGCTCCGCCATGCCTCCAACGCGAAGATTTACGACATCGAGGGCGTCGAGCCCAAGATTTCTCAGGTTGTCGTGAACTCCGTCGATGAGCTCCTGGCGGGAGAGAGCATGAATCCAGGACTTGTCTGAACCGCGGCGAGCGCCCAGTTTAGTGACGATCACGAGTCCATCCGGGTAGGGATGAAGAGCCCGCTTGATGATCTGATTGGTTACATGTGGTCCGTAATAGTCGCTAGTATCGATGTGGTTCACGCCGGACTCTACTGCCTCGCGAAGAACAGCAATGGCGGCATCGACGTCCCGCGGTGGACCCCAGACGCCGGGCCCTGCCAGCTGCATTGCACCGTATCCCATGCGGTTCAAAGTCATCGATGTGCCGGCAAGCGCGAAGCTTCCGGCGAGATCGGTCTGTTCAATCATTCGTTCCTCCTTGCATTCCGTTTCTCCTTGCTACAATCATTTGATGAAGGATTCTTCAGGTTTGGAGTTCGCATATGCCGGCTGACGCCGTCGTCGCATTCGAGCCAAGAAAGACGCCTGTCCAAGCCAGGTCAACGGTGACGGTCGAGGCGATTTCTGAGGCGACTATTCAGGTTTTGCTCCGCCATGGAGCAGAACGATTGACGACGACGCGGGTCGCCCAGCGTGCCGGCGTCTCGGTGGGCACCCTGTATCAGTATTATCCCAATAAGCAGTCGCTGCTGTTTGCAGTGCTGGAAAATCATCTCACTCACGTAGTGGCAACGGTTGAGGCCGCTTGCGAGAGCGCCGTGCCATAAACCTCTAGCCGAGATGATTCGCGAAATGGTGGAGGCGTTCGTCGACGCCAAGATGGACCGCGCAGATATCTCCGTGGCGCTCTACCAGGTCGCTGCCGACGTGGGTGGCCCCGCCTTGATCAAAGCGGATCAACCAACGGTCGCGGAAAACTGTGGAGGCGATGCTGGAGACAGCGTCCGACATCAAGTCGCCACCCGACAAATTCGCCATCGACATCATGCTTTCAGCCATGGCGGGCGCGATGCGTTCGTTGCTGGAGGCTGGACCGTCCCCTGCAACGGTCCGCAAAGCGCGAGAGCAACTCGTGCTCCTTTGTCAGTCGTACATGACGGCCGCGACAGCGAAACGCGTCTAGACCACCCGCCGCGGTTGTTTGGCAAATGATTTGAGAGCGTCAATCGGGCAAACACTGTAAATTCGTCCACTTTTCGCATGCGGTTAATCTCGAAGCTTCGAAGAACTTTTCGACAGATGTCGATTGCTCCGACACTTTCAGAACCTTTCGGCAATGCCCCTGCATCTGATTGGGCGTATGCAAGTCTTCTCTATGTAGAAAGCCGCGCCACTCAAACCAACTCACTATCGGCGAGGACGAGCGAGGCCATGGTTACTTCAACGTCAGCCTATCCAATGGTAGAAGAGCAACGTTATGTCGCGTTGCTGCGCGCAGCCAACGCGATTGCCACATCCGGTGACTGTGACCGTGCGTCCAATGCGCTGGTCGAAAGACTGAAGGAAGTCACCGCTTTTGATTTCATACATGTAGCAACGTTCGATAAGGAGACCGGTCGCACCTGCTGGTCGTTGTTGGAAGCGAACGGCAAGAGAGTGGAGTCGGAATCGCTCGACGATGTCTCTTCCGAACATTCTCCTATTCCATGGGTTCACGAAACTGGATCGCCGCTGGTCATTAATGAGTGGAGTCGGGAGGCGCGGTTTCGGACCTACGGATCTTTCCTTGCCAACCACGGTGTTGCTTCAACCTGCACGCTTCCCTTAGTTCGAGGCTCACGCCGTTTGGGTGTGCTGAGTTTAGGTCGGTCGTATCCGAATGGCTACGACGAGGATGAGGTTCGTTTTCTTGGTCTTGCCTCAGAGCAGATTGGTTTGGCCATCGATGCGGCCGTGAACTTGTACATATCCCAGCGGGTGCAAGATCGCTTGAAGTTGATCCTCGAACTGTCGAACCAGATCGTATCGAATCTCGAATTTCACGATCTGCTGGTGGCTGCCTCGGCGAGTGTCCGCCGTGTCATGCATTGTGACGCTGCGGCCATCATGTTGGCGGAGTCTGAAGGTACGCAACTGCGCGTACATGCGCTCGACTTTCCCGAGAGCCGCGGAATTTTCACCGAAGGAGGACTCGTCCCCATCGAAGGCTCGATGCCCGGAGATTCGTTCAAGAGTGGCAAGCCGATCGTTGTAAACCGTCTTGACCTCGCGGAGATTTCCCAGGAGATGTATGCCAAGGCCATCGGGGAGGGCTTGCATTCGTTCTGCGACGTACCCTTAATCAGCAAGAGCCGCATGCTTGGAGTGCTGGCAGTCGCGAAACGAGAAGAGAATGCATTCGACAGCGATGAGGTTTCGTTCCTGATTCAAGTGGCCAATCAGGTTGCAATCGCCGTGGAAAATGCGCTGGCCTACGGCAAGATCGCAGAACTGACGGACCGATTGGCTCAGGAGAACCTGTATCTCCAAGACGAGATCCGGGGGGAGATGGACTTTGAAGGGATCGTGGGGATCGTAGGGCAAAGCTCCGCTCTTCGCCACGTTTTGAATCTGGTGGAGACGGTAGCTCCGAGTGATTCCACGGTATTGCTGCTAGGGGAAACAGGGACGGGAAAGGAATTGATTGCCCGCGCCATCCATGATCGCAGCAAACGCAAAGACAGAACCTTCGTGAAGCTCAACTGTGCGGCCATTCCCACGGGCTTGCTGGAAAGCGAGCTTTTTGGGCACGAGCGGGGTGCATTCACCGGAGCGATCTCGCAGAAGATCGGCCGACTGGAGCTTGCGGATCAAGGTTCGTTGTTTCTAGATGAGGTAGGCGACATCCCGATCGAAATTCAGCCGAAATTGTTGCGTGCTCTGCAGGAGCGGGAGTTCGAGCGACTCGGTAGCACCCACACAAAAAAAGTGAATGTGCGACTGGTGGCAGCCACAAACCGCGACCTGGAAAAGATGATTGAAGGGCGTGAATTTCGCCAAGACTTGTATTACCGGCTCAATGTTTTCCCCATTCGTATCCCTCCGCTTCGGGAGCGCCCGGAGGACATTCCATTACTGGCTCGTTACTTCACCCAGAAGTACAGCCGCCGCATGGAAAAACAGATCGATTCCATTCCAACCGCCGCCATGAAGAAGCTCTCCGCCTGGCACTGGCCGGGAAATATTCGTGAGTTGGAGAACTTCATCGAGCGTTCAGTGATCTTGACGCATACTTCTGCCCTGCACTTGCCCCTGGGAGAGATCGGCACTAACGGAAACATTACGCCTACTCCCGGCTCACAGGAGGTCCACGATCGCGATGCGATCACGCGCATCCTCAAGCAGACCAACGGTCGAGTTGCCGGGCCGCAAGGAGCCGCCGTGCGCATGGGCCTCAAGCGAACCACGCTCATCTCTCGCATGAAGAAGCTCGGAATCGAGCCACGCAGCATCTCCTAGTGAGTATTCTTTGCAGCTTTCGAATGAGGCAAAGTTCACATGAGACGATTCGGGAAATGGTCTCTCATCGCATTGGGTTCGTTGGTAGTCCTGTTGGCTATCGCCATCACGTTGACCATCGGGTGGAGTCCGTTTCTCGGCCCCAAGACGCGTATTCTCACGAACCGCACATTCGAGCGGACGCCGCAACGCCTTGAGCGAGGCCGCTACATCGCCACCGGCCTGAGCGGCTGCATCTATTGTCACACTCCGCATGACTGGACCGCTCCGGGCGCGCCCTTGTTGGCTGGCATGTCGGGCGGCGGAGCTGTTTTGCCGTACGCTGATCTTCCGGGCCGTATTGTGGCACCCAACCTCACCCCCGATCCGGAAACCGGCGCCGGCCATTGGACCGATGATCAACTAGCCCGGGCCATACGCGAAGGCATCGGCCACGATGGCCGCGCGCTTTTTCCCATCATGCCCTACCAGCACTACCACAACATGTCGGAGGAAGATCTGGCTTCCGTTGTGGTCTACCTGCGGTCGCTGTCGCCTGTCCATAATCCGCTTCCCGCCACTGAAATCATTTTCCCCGTGAAGTACTTGATCCGCGCTGCGCCCGATCCGGTCACCGCACCGGTCGCCGACGTTGGCCCCTCTGACCAGCTCCGATACGGAGCCCACCTGGCCGACCTGGCCGGTTGTGTCGACTGCCATACTCCTCAAGTGCGGGGACAAAACGTCCCTGGTATGGACTTCGCCGGAGGCTTCTCCTTCACGGGCCCCTGGGGCACTGTAGCCAGTGCGAATATCACGTCCGATCCTTCCGGAATCCAATATTACGACGAGGCTCTTTTCTTGAGCGTACTGCGCACCGGACAGGTTAAAGCCCGCAAGCTGAGCCCGGTCATGCCCGTGATGGTTTACAAGAACCTAACCGATGACGACCTTAAGGCGATCTTTGCCTTCCTTCGTACGACAAAGCCTGTGAAGCATCGCGTGGACAACTCCGAGCCGCCGACCGATTGCAAGGTCTGCAAGCAGAAACACGGTGCCGGTAGTGAAAACTAGCTAGTGCTGGTGGCTTTCCCTAGGGCGGTCTGAGACAGACCGACCGGCTCCCCACCCCCCTCGTCGACTGTCGAAGTCAATTGTCGAAGTAGCCATCGACATTTCTCGACACTGCTGCCCGGAGCTCTTGCTCTCACCTACCAATTTCAGCGACTTGCGCGAGTTGCTCGCGCGACCTGGCTTTGGCCCGCCTGTTGCATTGATCAGAAGTGTTGATCGAGTGAGCAATGTTCAAGATTTCCATCGTCGAAGGGCGTAGCCAGCGAACGCTAATGCTGGAGGGCAGATTGATTCGCCCATGGACCGAGGAGGTTGAGAGCGCGTGGAAAACAGCCGGAGAAGAGCTTCAAGGCCGGAAGCTTGTCGTTGATCTGACGAACGTAACCTACATCAGCGCAGATGGCGAAACCGCGCTAATCAAGTTGATGAGGGAAGGCGCCAAGTTTTCTTGCCGAGGCGTTCTCACAAAGCATGTCTTGAGACAGTTGGCTCGAAGGTGCCGGTGTAGCCCTTGACTGAGTCGTCGAAGTTGCGCGGAGTTGAAACGACTATCGCAAGGAAGAGTTGGAGGAAAAATGTTCGATAAAAGAAAAGGCAGGAAGCAGGAACCATCCCCGTACGCGATGAGAAGCGATTACTACCGAATATTCGAGACGAATATGAACAGCTTATATCTGCTGTCGTTCTTATTGACCGGCGATCGCAGCATGGCCGAGCAATGCTTTGTCGGCGGCCTTCATATCGCCCAGGAAGGAAGTCACGTTTTCAAAGAATGGGCGGAATCCTGGGCGCGACGAGCAATCATTCAGAATGCCATTCGAATGATGCGTCCGCGCAAAGCGCCCGACGCCACACACTCGACGGCAGATCGCAGCACTGGCAACGCACTGGCCAGCCACAGCGAATTTGGCCGCGTCGTTGATCTGCCGGCATTTGAACGCTTTGCATTTGTGATGTCCGTACTGGAACGCTACTCCGATCAGGAATGCTCGCTTCTCCTCGGTTGTACCCGCGGCGATTTGGCGGCAGCACGAACTCGGGCGCTCGAACGACTAGGAGAATTCGCCGATCTTCACCGCAAGTTGGTGAGCATCGGCCCAAACCAGAAAATGCAACGGGACGACTCTGGATCAGAGCCGCATTTCACGGCTATTCCTGGTCTCGCTGCTTCTGCATAACCAGAACATCATTTCGGAGAGAAGGATGGCAACGACGATGCTTAGAACTGACGTTTTCTTTCGTAATGCAAAACTCGCCCTCGTTGCGGCTCTGCTGTTAGCGGCAGCGGCCTGCAGCCGAGGCAACGTTCACGCAGCAGGGCCAGCGATGCCGCCGCCTCTGGTGACCGTGGTCAGCGCGACCACGCAGGATGTTCCCAGCTACCTGGACGAAATCGGCAGAAATGCAGCCTTCGAGGCCGTCACGGTGACGCCGCAGGTCGGCGGCCGCATCGTCGAGCGCCACTTCCAGGATGGCGAAAACCTCAGGCGTGGACAACTGCTGTTTGTCGTCGACCCTCGCCCCTACAAGGCGCAGGTCGACTCCGCGCAGGCAGCCCTGGCCCAGGCAAAGGCGGCGCTCGATCTGGCCAAGATCCAGTTTGCCCGCGACCAGGAAGTCATCGGGGAGAAGGCCATCTCACAGCAGGACTACGACACGAAAAAGAACACCGTTGATGTTGATCAGGCGCAGGTGGAAGCTGCCCAAGCAGCGCTCGAAACCGCCAGGCTCAACCTCGAGTACTGCTACATTCACTCTCCCATCGACGGCCGAGCCGGCGCCCGTCTGGTCGATGTAGGAAACGTCGTGCAGCCGAACACGACGTCGCTGCTTTCGATCCAGCGCCTCGATCCCATCTACGCGAATTTCACCGTCACCGAGAGCGATCTGCCGGAGGTTCAGAAGCAGATGTCCAGCGGAACGTTGAAAGCCGCGGTTCGGCTGCCTTCTGACGCCGGCAACGCTGCCAGAAGCGGCCGTGTCGAATTCCTCGATAACGCCGTGCAGAACGGCACCGGCACGGTGAATCTGCGGGCCACCATGAGCAACTCCGACCATCATTTCTGGCCGGGCCAGTTTGTGGACGTGAAGCTCGTTCTGGCCACGGAAAAAAGCGCAGTGCTGATTCCGAATCAAGCCGCGCAGATCAGCCAGCACGGGCCCTTCGTTTACGTCGTGAAGCCGGATGACACCGCCGAACTTCGCCCAGTAAAACTCGGGCAGCGGCAGGGCGATCAGGTTGTCGTGACCGATGGCGTGGCCGCGAATGAGCGCGTCGTGCTCGCAGGCCAGATGCTGGTTCGACCGGGCGGCAAGGTGCGAGTCGATGACAGCTCCAGTTCAGCGCCCGCTTCGAATGCCAGCGGTAAGGCCGCGCAGAATCCAGGAGGCCAGTCGTGAATCTCTCCGAACTCTTCATTCGTCGTCCCGTCATGACGGTGGCGCTGACCGTCTCGGTCATCCTGTTCGGAGTGGTGGCCTATTTTCGCCTGCCGGTCAGCGATCTGCCGGCCGTCGATTATCCCGTGATCCAGGTGCAGGTCAACTATCCGGGCGCAACGCCCGAGACGATGGCGAACAACGTGGCCACGCCGCTGGAGCGCCAGTTCATGCAGATTCCGGGCCTGGAACTGGTGACCTCCAACAACGGTCAGGGACACTCCAGCTTCGTGCTGCAGTTCGATCTCTCGAAGAGCCTGGACGGAGCCGCCACCGACGTGCAGGCGGCAATCACGCGCGCGCAGGGACAGCTTCCCGTCGATCTGCCCAGCCCTCCGACGTTTACCAAGACGAACCCGAACGATCAGCCGATCATGTATATCGCGCTGGTCAGCGACACGGCCACCGAAGGCCAGCTCTACGACTACGCCAACACGCAAGTCGGCGAGCGCATCAGCATTCTGCCCGGCGTCAGCCAGGTTGCGGTGTACGGCACGCAGTCGGCGGTGCGCATCAAGGCCGATCCGTCGGCGATGGCGATTCGCAACATCACGCTTGAAGATCTGACCAACTGCCATCAAGAACGGCACGGCCTACACCGGCGCCGGGCAGTTCGACGGCCCGCATCGCAGTTCCTGCTGCAGCCGCAGGGACAGCTCACCGACCGCCGACCAATACGACGACCTGATCGTCGGACAAAGCAACGGCGCGCCGGTTCATCTGAAGGATGTTGCCAGCGAGAGACGGCGTTGCAGGACGAACGCATCGACATGCGCTTCTGGGTGCGCGGCTACCCGCAGCCCGGCGCAACGGTCGTGGTCGGTGTTTCCGTCGCGCGGGCGCGAATGCGGTCGAGGTCGCGAAGGTCGGTGCGCGACCTGCTGCCCACCATTCAGTCGCAGCTTCCCAGTTCCGTTCTGCTCGTGCCAGCCTACGACCGCTCGCAAACCATCGTGGGCAGCATCAAAGATGTGCAGACGACGCTCTACATCGCATTCGTGCTGGTGGTGATGGTGATCTTCGTCTTCCTGGGACGGGCCACCGACACGCTGATTCCTGCCGTCGCGTTGCCGTTGTCGCTGCTGCTCACGTTCATTGCGATGAACGTTCTGGGCTACAGCCTCGACAACCTGTCGCTGATGGCTCTGACGCTGGCCATCGGGTTCCTGGTGGATGACGCCATCGTGTTTCTGGAAAACACGGTGCGCCTGATGGAAGACAGGCCTGAGCGCATTCGAGGCATCGGTGGAATCGGCCAAAGAAATCAGCTTCACCATTCTGGCCATGACGCTTTCGCTGGCCGCGGTGTTCATCCCGCTGGTGTTCATGAGCGGGCTGATGGGACGCATCTTCCGCGAATTCTCGATCACCATCGTGATCTCGATTCTGGCCAGCGGACTTGTTTCGCTCACGCTGACGCCGCTGATGACTTCCGCCTGCTGGGCAATCGCGGAGAGGGAGCGAAGAAAACCTGGATGGAGCGGGTCTTCGGCGCCTTCGAGCGTCGCGTGCTCGATGTCTACGGGCGCTCGCTCTGGTTCTTTCTGCGCAATCGCTGGATTTCGGCGGTGACCTGGGTGGTCTGCCTCGCGGGCACGGCGTACCTGTTTTATGTCGTCCCGAAATCATTCCTGCCGGTCGGCGACAGTTCGTTCATCCGCGGCGTAATGGTGGCGCAGGAAGGATCGTCGCCCGACCAGATGCACGCCTATCAGACCCAGGCGGAAAAGATCATGAAGGCGAATCCTGCCGTGCGCAGCACGTTCACCATGAGCGGGAACGCGACAGTTCCTCGGCTCGAATCAGGCATTCCTGATTGCGTTTCTGAAAGACCCATCGGAGCGGCCCCGATCGCTCAGGTAGCGGGACAGTTGATGGGCGGAATCGGCGGCACGATTCCCGGCGCGGTGGCCTTCCTGCAGCCGAATCCGGCGCTCGAAATCAGCACCGGCGCGACCGCCAACGCGCAGGGCCAATTTGCCTATCGCTCTTTCCGGCATCGATCCCAACGAAGTGTACGCAACCGCGGGCAAGATGATGGCGAAGATGCACGAGTATCCCGGGTTCCTGTTCGTGAATTCCGATCTCTACAACCACACGCCGAACCTGCAAGTCGATATTCTGCGCGATCAGGCGAAGCTCTACGGCGTTTCGGAGACCCGGATTCTGACGCTTCTGCACGACGCCTATTCGCAGAACTACAGCTACCTGATCAAGAAGCCGACCGATCAATACCAGGTGATTCTGGAAGTCGCCGACGATCAACGCTCCGCTCCGGAAGACCTGAGCAAGCTCTACATCAAGAGCGACGACGGCCAGCGCATGGTTCCGCTCAATGCGGTCACCAGTTGGCACCCCGTCATCGGGCCGCAGGCCGTCAACCACATCAACCAGTTCACCAGCGTGACCATGTTCTTCAACCTGAAGCCCGGATACGCCATTGGCCCGGCGACGCAGTTCGTGGAACAGACCGCGAAGCAGATTCTTCCGCCCGGCGTTCAGGGATCGCTGCAAGGCGAGGCGCTGATTTTCCACAACACGGTTTCCGATCTGGCGATCCTCATGCTCGTCGCGGTGTTCGTCATGTACGTGATCCTGGCGATTCTTTACGAAAGCTACCTGCACCCGATCACGGTGCTTTCGTCGTTGCCGGTGGCGCTGCTGGGCGGATTGCTGACGCTGTGGCTGTTCGGCGCGGAGGCTTCGCTCTATGCCTACATCGGCATGTTCATGCTGATGGGCATCGTGAAGAAGAACGGAATCATGATCGTTGATTTCGCGGAGCAGCGCGTTCGCCAGGGAATTGCCGACGATCAGGCGATTCACGACGCCAGCATGGAGCGCTTCCGCCCCATCATGATGACCACGGCGGCGGCGTTGCTGGGCGCGCTTCCGATTGCGCTCGGATACGGCGCTGACGGCTCCTCGCGCCGGCCGCTGGGCCTGGTGGTGGTCGGCGGCCTGATCGTTTCGCAGTTCATCACTTTATTCGTAACGCCGGCGATCTATCTGTACCTCGAGGAATTCCAGGAGAAGGTGCTGGATCGCGTTCCGTTCCTGCGCTCCACGCGCGAAGCCCGCACCAGCCGGCAGTTCCGGGCTTCGCGCTGCAGGAAGGAACTGGAGACTAATCCTATGAATCTAACTCTTAAGAATGCTTATCTTTCTCTGGGCATTCTGCTCGCTATGACCGGGCTGACCGGTTGCGCTGTCGGACCAAACTACAAGCGGCCGACCGTCGATGTTCCGGTCACCTATCGCGGCGCGACGCCTGACACGTCAGTCTGCTGCCGAATGCTCAGCCCGACCAAGCCGAAGCCACAGCGCACGCCTGCGGCAATCGTCCGCGTCAGTCCTTGGGCGACGAAAAGTGGTGGGATGTGTTTCAGGACCCCGAACTTCAGAGCCTGATTCGCACCGCGCTGAAGAACAACTACGACGTTCGCATCGCAGCGACGCGAGTTCTGCAGGCGCAGGCGCAACTCGGAATCACGCGCGCCGATCAGCTCCCGTCCGTTGAGCGCCGGCGGCAACATCACCAGCCAGCAGAATCCCAAGCTCGGGCCGATTCCTGCCTACGAACTCACCCAGGGAGAAGTTGACGCGTCCGCCGCCTGGAATCTCGACTTCTGGGGAAAGTATCGCCGCGCCACCGAAGCCGCGCGAGCGAATCTGCTGGCCAACGAGTGGGCGCAAAAAGAAGTGATGGCGACTCTGGTCGCCAACCTTGCAGCTGCGTATTTTCAACTTCGCCAGCTGGATCTCGAACTGGAGATTTCCAAGCGCACCCTCGAGTTCGCGCAGCGACTCTCTACAGCTGACGCAAACTCTGGAGCAGCACGGGATCAACTCGCTGTTGGATGTGCGCCAGTCCGAGCAACTGGTATACACCGCGGCCACCGAAATACCGGATTTCGAACGGCAGATCGCGCAACAGGAAAATGCCATCAGCATCCTTCTGGGAAACAATCCCGGCGACGTTCCGCGCGGACTCAAGCTGACCGAGCAGCCGCATGCTCCCGAAGTTCCGGCTGGGACTTCCGTCGTCGCTGCTGGAGCGGCGGCCGGACATTCGCGCAAGCCGAAGCAAAACCTGATCGCCGCCAACGCGCAGATCGGCGTAGCGCGGGCCGCGTACTTCCCGCAGATCTCGCTTACCGGAACCGCCGGCTACGAGAGCCCAGCGCTCACCAATCTGTTCACCGGCCCGGCCGGTGTCTGGAATCTGGCGGCCTCTTTGACCCAGCCGATCTTCGAGGGCGGAAGGCTCAAGTCCAACGTTCGCCTGACCGAAGCGCAGCGCGAACAGATGCTCTTGACCTATCAACAAACGATCCAGGGCGCTTTTCGCGATGTCTCGAATGCGCTCGTTGCCTATCGCAAGGATCAAGAGTTCAGAGTTCAGCAACAGCACCTGTTCGAATCCGCGCAGGATGCCGCACGACTCTCGGAGGTGCGCTTCAAAGCCGGGACCACCGACTATCTGGAAGTGCTGACCAACGAAACCAACTCCTTTACGGCAGAGTTGGGACTGGCGCAGGCGCAAGGCAACGAACTCATCGCTCTGGTCCAGCTCTATCAGGCTCTTGGTGGCGGTTGGCAAGAACAAACAAAATGACAACTCTCATACAGCAACACCTCTCAGGGAGAACCAACATGAACAGTCTTGACTCTATCCTAGAACGCAACAAAGACTTTGCCGCCCAGCAGTCTGCTACAGGCACACTTATGCCCTCGCTTCCGCGGGCACTGCCCAATGTAAAGGCGATCATAATCGGTTGCGCTGATATGCGTGTGGATCCGGCCCATGTACTTGGAATTAAGCCGGGCGAGGCCGTTGTGATGCGTAACATCGGCGGTCGAATCACGCCGGGGTTGTTGGAGCAATTGGGACTACTCGGGCGAATCGGTGAAGTTGCCGGAGAGATTCCTGGAGGCGGCGGGGAGTTTCATATCATCGTACTTCATCACACCGATTGCGGGATCACTCGCCTTGTGGGCGATCCCGCCATGCTGGTGCACTATTTTCAAATAGAGGAAAGGGAGCTCAAAACAAAAGCAGTCAACGATCCCCGCGCTGCGGTTACTGTCGACGTTGCTTCGCTCCGGGCGATTCCGGCGTTGCCGGCTGAGTGGCTCATATCAGGCCTCGTCTATGACGTGGCCACCGGGCTTGTGGAGATCGTCGTGCCGCCCGCGCCGATTCGTGCTGCGCCAATTTCAATGGATCAAGGTCGGAGCAGTGGCGTTTCCCGCGTTGCATGACGCGCTTAGCAGAGACTTGCGGTTGATCGTTTCCGAGAAGTTGGACATTCCGCTGCGTGAGCGGAATGTCCTGCTGCTCGCTTAGGGCTATGCCTCCATCAACCAAGAGTCCTCGTGGGACATCCGAAACAATACGCTTTACTCCCGGTACAGCTAACGGAGGCGATCCCGCGAAACACATCGAGGCAGAGCAGGCGTTCTGAATGTGGCTTGGCGGATTCGCGAACAGGCGGTTGCGTGCCGATCGGTTGCGTGGCTGACATATTCGGAGACAAATATAAGCGCGCGTGAAGCGGCTGTCACTCTGATGACCTCCGCTAAAGATGTTCGTCCGGAATATACCGACGGACGATCTCGCGGGATGCTCAAGCCACCATCCGCTCGATCGCCCTGCGATTTGTTAGAATTCTGTCGCCATGGCAATAGCTGACGCTGTTTTAGTCCCCGCGCAAACCGTAACCACCAAAGGCGACGGCCCCGCCGTCGACGTAAGCGACGCCACCAGCCGCGTATTTCTCGTGACGCTGGCCATCACGAAAATCATCGAGCAGGAATCGCTCGGCCTCAGCATCTACAGTTCGCCCGACGGCACAACCTGGGGTGCGAAACCCATCGCTGAAGTTCCCCAAAAGTTTTATTGCGGAGAGACTCCGCTCCTGCTCGACTTGACCGGGCACGCGGATGTGAAGTTCATCCGCGCCCACTGGGAAGTCGCCCGCTGGGGCCGCGGCACCGAGACTCCCATGTTCGAGTTCGCCGTCGCGCTGAAAGAAGTTCCCGCCAACATTCTCAAAGAGGCCGCTGCCGAAGCCAAGGCAATCGCGTAGCGGCGGGCGCATTCGTCCGCCACGCCCGGACGAATGCTTCCGAGCCTACGTGGTCGAGTGCCCCATCTCTCGCGTATCCTGCGAGAAGTTGAGGACTGTCGAACTTTGTCCCCATCCCAATCCGCTAATATTAATCTCAGGATGAAAAACGGTTCCCAGGTCACGGTGCGTCCGGCGCGAAACCTGCGTGGCACGGTAAGTCTGCCTGGAGACAAATCCATTTCGCATCGTTACGCCATGCTGGCCGGCATCGCCGACGGACCATCGCGCATCGAGAACTACTCCACCGGCGCCGACTGCGCCAGCACTCTTGGCTGCATGCGCTCTATGGGCGTGGTCTGGGAAAAGAAGGAAACTGGCGTGATCGAAGTGCGGGGAAGTGGCTTGTCGCTCGCCGCTCCGGCCGCCGCGCTCGATTGCGGCAACTCCGGTTCCACCATGCGCATGCTGAGCGGCATTGTGGCCGGCCAGAAATTCTCCAGCGACCAGAACTTCGTAGAAATGGTCGGCGACGAATCGCTCTCACGCCGTCCCATGGAGCGCGTCATCACGCCTCTTTCCGCCATGGGCGCGCACATCGCCTCGCAGGCCGGAAAGCCGCCACTGCGCATCACCGGCGCCGCGCTCAAAGCCATCGACTACGCTATGCCCGTAGCCAGCGCGCAGGTGAAATCCTGTCTGCTGTTTGCCGGACTCTACGCCGACGGCGAGACCCGCATCAAGGAACCGATGCGCACCCGCGACCACGGTGAAGTGGCGCTGCGCGCCTTCGGCGCGAAGCTAGATCGCAAAAGCAGCGGCCAAGGCAACGAGATCGCAATTCGCGGCGGCCAGCGCCTGCGCGGCATTGAAGCCCGCATTCCCGGCGACCTGTCGAGCGCGGCATTTTTTCTATGCGCCGCCGCATTATTCCCCGGCTCGCAACTCACCGTCCCCGGTCTCCTCATGAATCCCACGCGCGCCCGCCTGCTCGACATCCTGATGCAAATCGGACTGCGCATCTCGGTCACGCAACTCGATGAGATTCACGGCGAACTGGTCGGCTCGCTGCAAGTCGAAGGCGCCGGATTAAAAGGAGCAACCATCGCCGGCGCTGACTCCGCCGCGCTGATCGACGAGATTCCGGTCCTGGCGGCCATCGCTCCCTTCACCGCGCAGGGAATCGAAGTGCGCGACGCCCGCGAACTCCGCGTGAAAGAATCGGACCGCATCACCGCCGTATCCGCCAATCTGCGACTCATGGGCGCGCAAGTCGAAGAGAGCGAGGACGGCCTCAAAATTCCCGGAGGCCAGACCCTGCACGGCGCCGAACTAGATTCCTTCGGCGACCACCGCATCGCCATGGCCTTCGCCGTCGCCGCCCTGCGCGCCGAGGGCGAGACCGTGATTCGCGGCGCCGAGTCGGCCGCGATTTCGTATCCCGCGTTCTTCCAAACCCTCGAAGAAGTCACCCAACGATAACCGTCCAGTAACTTCAGTCCAGTTACCGCAGTGACCTGTCCTCGTCTCCTCCGCCATAGAAGAATGATGAAGAGGGAACGGTTGCAATGCGCTCAAAATGGATGCTCTGTGTAGTTTTCGGTCTGGCCGCTGCGGCCTTCGCCAAAGATCCGAAGCCCTATCTGACGGGAAAGCTCATTCAGATGGATTCCGTGCAGTGCGGCACCGATGAGAAAGACTCGCAGAGCCTGGCCGCCCAGATGCTCGGCGCCGACTCCGGCAGCAAACAGACGCAACAACTTCTCTGTCAGGAATATGTGCTGCAAACCGATCGAGTGACCTATCGCATCCGTCCGCGCGATGCCAAGCATCCCGTGCTTTTGCCCGTGGGCGATCCGGCGCAATTCCGCCTGCAAAAAGATAAGATGCTGCTCCGCATCGAAGCTCTCGATAGCAAAGAGCATGAGTACATCGTAGTCTCCATGGCGCCGCGTTCCGACAGCAGCAGCGCCGACGCGACTCCGAACCGCCTCAATCACCTGCAGTAAATAATCCGCGCGATACATTTTGCCCATGGTAGAGACATAGCTTGCTACGTCTCTTGCGCCGACCTTCTGAATACCCGCAAGAAAATGCGCGGCCGAGCCGTCGCCGCCCATCCAGCCTGTGGTAAAGTATCACCCACCGCAAAGGCTGCCCGCGGGGCGGCCCGAATCCACGCAGCCTCCGCTGTGCCCAAGGAGCCATCCATGACCACCCTCCGCGAACTGGTGAAAGACCGCAGAATCTATTCCGTCGAGGCCACGCGCACCGTTCTTGAGGCCGCGCGTTACATGATGGAGCACAATGTCGGCGCCGTCCCCGTACTGCGTAACGGAGAACTCGCGGGCATCCTGTCGGAGCGCGACATCATGAATCGCGTGGTCGCCGTCGGCCGCACTCCCGGCACCACCGCAGTCTCTGAAGTCATGACCGCCAACCCGCGCGCCGTCCCCGCCGACGAGACCATCGAAGAGTGCCTGTTCATTATGCGCGAGTTCGGATTCCGCCATCTGCCCATCGTCGACGGCAAAGAATTGAAGGGACTGGTTTCGCTGCGCGACGTCCTCATCCACCACGCGGCCGAACTGGAACGCCAACAGCGCAAAGCTGCCTCGTAACAGCAGCTTCCGGGCTCTCGCTATTCGGCTTTCGGAAACCCCAAGTACTCTTCCTTTTCCGGAAGCCGAGCGCCGAAAGCCGTTTCACTCCCGCTTCCGCAGCATCACTTCTCCCGGTTTCGGCGGTAGCTTGAAGGGAAACTCAAACACCTTACCATCCAGTGGCACCCGCAGAATCAATTCTTCCTGCTTCTTCCATCGCCCAATCCACTTGCTGTCGGTGTTGAACAGCACCCACCCGCTTTTCTCGGGATTGCCAGGCCCCAGCAGCGTCGGCCGCAAACTATTCTTTCCGACAAACTCCTGCAGTTCGGCCGAATCTTTCAGCAACGCGCGCACGAAGGCATCTTTTTTTTCTTTCTTTTCCGGATGCTTTTCCACTTCCCGCGCAGTCTCATGATCCCGTTCGTCGGCGTCGCCCTGCACCTTATCGACAAAATCATCCGGGTCGAGCGAATTCTGCACCACCTTGAAATGCTTCACGAACTCGAGAGAAATATTTTCGATGGCCAGGTCCAGCGATCCCTGCCCGCGATAATGCACGTCCAGCATCAGGCTAAAAAACGGCTCAGGCCGACGGTGGACTTTTTCCAGTTCCTGCGCATCCACGCCCATGATGATTCCGACATCTTCGTACCACAGCCCGTAATGGAAGTGCCCGTCGTCGCTGCGCGAGAAAGTGCAGCCGGGGCGTTCCTCATCCCAGCGCACGGCCGGAATTTTCTCTTTGTCTTTGCGAGGAGGAGACGCGGCGGGAGGGAGTGGAACAGCAAGTCCCGCGCTCGAAATCAACAGGATCGCAAGCACCGCCGCCACAATCAGCCCACGCGGCGCGCGATGCCTTACCTGGCGCATGACTCAGTTCGTGGTTGCTGTCGTGACCGCCATGCTGACCGTGGGATTGGTACTGCCGGCGCCGGCGTTGCTCGATACGACACCGTTCGCGTCCACCCCGGAAATCGTGAAACTGTAAGTGTCATTGGGCGTAACGCCGTTGCGCAGTGAGGTCTGGTTCGTCGCGTTGCCGCATGCGGGCATCAACAAGAGGGTGCCGCTCAACACAAAAAGCCCGAGCAGTCCCCAGGCCTTTCGCGACCGCTTTCCGCCCACCGCCGCGCCCAGGACCACCATCCCCAGCATCGGCAAAGGCAGCCAGACTGCCCAGAAATGTGTGTGAAGACCGGGTGGAGCAATCACAGATCCAGTGGTGATGATCGGACCAAAGCTGCTGATGGTGAGCTTTGAAGTTGCAATCTGCCCATCCGGTTGTACCGTCACCGGGTTCGGATCGAACTTGCACACGGGAGGAATGGCCACCAGGGGACTGACTGAACTGCACGAGAGGGTGATCCCTTGCGTCGGTGGGCTGGTGACAGGCGTGGAATAGTTGTTGATCGGATTGATGGCGATCGTACCCACGCCACTGTTGCCCGCCGGCACGCTGGCCGGCACCACGGGCTTCTGCACCGTGATGGTGAACTGCGGCGCCACGTCGATCACGGTCATGTAGAGCGGGGGCGTCGTGGTGGTCTGGCTGTTCGAAGGGGCTGTACCCGTCACGGTGACGTTATAACTGACGGTGGTCGTGTCCTGCTTCGTTGAAATCGTAGCCGAAGCGCTCCCAGGAGGAGTCACGCTCGCCGGACTCACCGAGCATGTCGGACCGTCGACGACCGTTTGCGGTGGCGTCGGCGTTACCTGGCATGTCAGATCGACCACTCCGCTGAAGCCGCCGAGCGTACCCACCGCAACGGTCACAAAAGATGAGTCGCCGGGGTCGATCGCATTTTCCGACAGGGCAGGCGCTTGCAGCGTAAAGGTCTGCCCAAACGCCGCCACCGGCAGAGTCAGGCACGCCGCCATCCCGCACAACGCCACCACCCCGGCGCGCCCGACAGCGATGGCTAGCCCTGATTTCGCTAGCCTTGCTTTTGCCAGCATAGACCTCGTTAGACGCGACCGCGACCTCAACGGCCAGGGGTTCGACGACTCGAATTGCAACGGCTTGGTTTTAGACCACATGAATAGCGGCGACAGCGATTTCAACATGAGCAGGTTTCGGTTCAAATAGCTTCGATTCAAAAGTCTACGCAAAGGCTGCCCGGCGACCCGCAGGCCGGTGCTCGAAATCCGCGTCCCATTTTACCGCAGACATTTCCCCGCGGCTGCATGCTTCGGCAATCACTCCCACGGAATCTTCCATACTACCATCATGTGGCGTCTGATCGCCCTTCGGCAATCGCTGTAGCAACGTGTCCCCCGCAAAGAAGCAATGGCCGCCTTCTTTGTCAGAAGACGGCCGTCGCCATGCCGAAGGCGACTTGAAAATGGGTGCTTAATTGGTGGTGACCGAAAAGTGCCCGTGTCACCGAGTGGGTCAGGCCCGGATTTAAGGAAGCGGCGCCGTCACCGTCAGCGAGAGCGCTGGGTTTACTGAGTGAGTAAGGTTCGCATTCGTCGAATCCGTTCCCGTGACGGTGACCGTATAGGTGCCCGCCGGAGTACAACCGGAGCACCCGCCGCCTCCGCCTCCACCGTTGCTACTACTGCTACAAGCCGGCAGCAGGAACAGCGCAGTCATCATCACTCCCAGCATCAGAAGACCCAGAAGTCTTTTTCTGCGCGACCCGAGGGTCGTGCTGCGCATCCCGATCCGTGTTCCCACCAACGACAGCCCAACCACCGGCAGCCACATTGCGTAGAAGATGCTGCCCGCGCCCCGGTTCCTGGCCTGCGCACTTCCGGTCGTGTTCACCGTCAGCGTCGACGTGCCGGCCCCGCCAGTCACAGCAGTCGGAATCGAGCAGGTGGGTGGTGCGACCGTGGACAGGGCGCCTACCGAGCACGTGAAGTTTACCGTGCCGGTGTAGCCGTTGACTGCCGTGATTGTTATCGTCGATGTCGTTGAGCCGCCCTGGGGCACCGCTGCCAGCGCCGTGCCCGAGATCGTAAAGTCAGGGTTCGTCGAGTTCTGCGCGTACATGGCCACGAATGCGTCCGTTCCGCCTCCGTAGACAGATTGTTCCGCCGAAACCGTCGGGAAGTCGGTGGAAGCCGTGTTACCGGTAACGTAGATGTTCGCGCCCGTGCTGTTCACCGCGATGGACCCGATCGAGGCGAGGTTCCCGCCTAGATTCGTATTCTCGTCGGCCGACCCGCCGAGGTAGGTAGAAAACAGCAGCGCTGACCCCGTCGAATTGACCTCGCTCACAAACGCGTCGTTCCCTCCGCCGGTTTTACTCTGCGTAGGGCTCACCGTGGGGAAGTCCGACGAGCCGGTCTGGCCCGTGACATACGCGTTCTTGTTCCCGTCCAATGCAATGCCAGTGCCCGCATCCGACGAGCCGCCGCCAAGGAAGGTGGAATATACCAACGCGCCGCTTGTAGGATTCAGTTCGGCGACGAAAGCGTCCTGGATTCCACCAAGTTGGGACTGCAGCGGAGTATGTAAAGGAAAGTGCGACGGAGATTGTGTCAGCCCCGTGACATAAGCATCGCCACTGGCATCCACCGCGATTCCCAGGCCTTCGTCAGTGCCTTCGCCGCCCAGAAAAGTTGAATAGATGTAAGGGGCAGTGCCGGTCGCGTTGTAGACAGTCACGAAGGCGTCGTACAGACCACCGTTGCAGCTGCGGTCACTGCCACAGGTTTTCTGGACGGCGTTATTGGTCACAGGAAATGCCGAGTTCTCTGTTCCGCCCGTAACGTAGGCGTTTCCAGACGAAGAATCCACCGCGACGGCGGCGGCAAAGTCGCCCGAGCCTCCGCCCAGAAACGTCGAATAGACCAGGGCGGTGCCCGAACTGTTCAGCACCGTCACAAATCCGTTGGAGCTTCCCGCAATGTTGGGTTGAATCGGATTCTTGGTCGGAAAATCCGACGATTGCGTGGAGCCCACGACGTCGGCGCTTCCGTTGTAAAGCGCGATTCCCGAGGCATAGTCCTGGTTGCGGCCTCCCAGATATGTGCTGTAAGTGAGCGCGGTTCCTGCCGGGTTCAGCTCAAATACAAACGCATTCAAGCTCCCTTTCAGAGTCGGCTGATAGAAGCCAGTGGTGCCGGGAAAGTTTGACGATCCCGTGCCGCCCGCCACAAACGCATTTCCGGAACCGTCCACGGCGATCGCGTTCCCGCTGTCCTCGCCGTTGCCCCCCACATACGTCGAATACACAAGCGCAGACCCGTCCGCGGAAAGCTTGGTCACGAAGGCATCGAATGCAGCTTTCTTCGTCGATTGCACGGCCCCGAATACGGGAAACTTCGTCGACATGGTCTGGCCGGTTACGTACGCGTCGCCATTGCCGTCGATAGCGATGCCATAAGCATCATCCTCGGCCGTGCCTCCCAAATAGGTGGCATAGCTCACCGACGGATCAATCACCAACGCGCGGCTGTGGTCGTAGTTGCCCAGCAGGAAGCCGACCTGATGCGTTGCGTGCTGCACAAAAAGCACGTCGACCGGCTCGCGTGTGCCGTCTTTCTCCTGATAAGCCACCGGCTTGCGCAGCTGCACGCTGCCCGTCGAGGCTGTCATCACCAGGTTGCCGGAGTCGTCGGTCGCAACGTGGTCCGCGCCCGAAATGCCGAGCCGGATCGGCGAAGCACTCGCGCCCGGCGCGACGACGAAATCGAACTCCAGTTGTTTATGCCCGCCGTAGAACGCCATATCCACTCCCGGGTAAACCTCCCGATAGGAGACGCGCCGCGTAGTGCGCCACGTTCGTGAGCCACTGGCCGCGATCGTTGCCGAGGAAATAATTGCTGTGCCCCGGCAGCGGGCTGCTGGCGGAGATCTGCGGCTGCGCATTTGCGCCGATCAGATTCAGATGAATCGCAGCGGACTTGTCGTTGCTCCCCGGCTCTTTTGCCGTAACGTCGGATTGGTTCTGAGATTTGTCCGGGGAGGTTGCGTTAATGGCGTGCCGACTGGTGACTTGCGCATGCGCGGCCGGTGTCGTCTTCAGTTCGAAGACAGCTTCGTTTTCCGTGAGAAATACCGTGTACCCGCTGCCCCGCGCCAGGTACTTCACCGTTGGGTCGGTCTGCCCCTGGTTGGCTTCAAACGCCAGAGGAAGACTGTCCATGCTCGCGCGCACCGGGCCTTGCGGTTTCGCCGTAGCCGCGCTGCGGATGTACGCGCGCAGACCAAGCCCAGCGGCCGCTACCGCGGCTACTGCGACGATAACGAGAGTGACCCATACTGCCGGCATAAACTTCTTTGCAGCCGATGAATTAGGCACGATGGTCCTCCTGGAACAACCGTGAAGCTGAAACTCTGAAACCCGCATTCTCGAAGATTGACTCGGCCTGGGGGATAAGAAAACGCGAAGCCATGTGCCCCGATCTTGGAATCAACCTGGATCGGGAAGGTTGCAAACTTCTGCGGCTTTGGCCGTGAATATGAAATGGTCGGTAATTGGTCGCAACGAAGAGTAGAGAGCAATTGGGGTACCACGAGGGGAAAAACTGTCGCCGAGAACTGAATGCACCACCGGTTACTAAGGTACCGTGACAATCACACCCGTACACGGCTTCGCGCCGCGCCTGCGGTAGCTGTGCGCCACCGCCGCGTCGAAATAAATCGCGTCTTCCGGCTCCAATAGAAATTCTTCGCCGCCAATTTTCAGTGCCAGACGATCCCTTTAGAACATAGAGAAACTCCACCCCGGCGTGCTGATGCGGCTTGATCTTGCCCGCCGGCAACTCCTGAAAATCGGCCAGAAACGCGCTCAACTTGCGCTCTGTGGCGCGGTAATCCAGGCACTCGAAGTAATACTGTACGTCCTGCACGCCTGGCTTCTCCGGGAAACGCACCCGCTCCTCTCGCCGCACCACCCCCACCACCCGCCGCTTGCGCTCGTCGGTAAAGAAGTAATCAAGCCCCACCCCGAACACCATGGCGATGCGCAAGAGTGTGGGCAGAGTGGGAAACAACTTTCCCCTTTCCAGCTTCGACAACAGACGCCGCGGAAAGCCCCGTGTGCTTGCCCAATTCCACCAGTCCCATGCTCTTGCGCAGGCGCATGGTCCGCAGTTTTTCGCCAATCGAGTAACGCCCCAGGCCTTCGGAAATCGTGTCAGTCATGCCAGCCATGATTTCTTAATAATAAAATAATTGTTCGTAGTAGTAAATATCGGGCAAAAAAAACCACGTTCGTCGGACGTCGATCTGCTCGTGACTCGCGGTCTATTACTGCGGCTTCTTCTTGAACAGCCCCATCACGCTGTAGCCGGATTCTGCGCTCCGCCTTGCCGCCACAGCCCCTTCAACATACCCGGTCGCCATGCCCTTCACGTCAGGAACGAATTTCGGATCGGCCGTCGTTCCCTCGACCGAGAACGGAATACCCATGCCGCCGAGCGCGGCATTCATCTTGAACGCGAGTTCGTTGGCCGGGCTCACCGTACCGTCGCCGGTCAGCACGCCAATCGAGGGCACATTCAGATTGATGTTGTTGGCCTGCGTGCCCTCGGGCGCGACGCGCACGTCCGAACTGAAATTCTGAATCGTCGTGTCGTTGCCGGTCTTCTTGCCCGAGAGCGCGGAAATCGCCGAGAGTTTCGATCCCAGATCGAAATTGGCCAGCGTAGAATTTTCCAGGCGGACGGTTCCCGTCGTAACCAGTTTGTCAACCGGACCGGTGATCGCCATGGTCGTGTTGAGGTCTCCGCCCTTCAGTGTTGCCTTCGGAGGTAATATGACGCCCAGCGCCGGAAGCATGGCCTCCAGATCGTCCACCGGCATGCCTTGCCCGTTCAGTTTCAGATTGACGGAGGTCACTTTGCCGTGAGCGTCGTAGGTGCCGGTCAGGTGCGCCACCGCCTTGCCCATGGCAATCTCGCACTGCGGAATGCTCCCGGTCTCTTTGGCCAGATCGTGGACCACGGCGTAGGTCACTTCCACCGGCCTGCCCGCCGGCGATCCCTTCTGAACCACCTGTAAATTCGCGACTTTCAGCTTGCCGTCGGTCTTCGCTTCGTGTCCGTCGGAGGTGACGGTTCCGTCGTAGATCGGCGATGCCCGCGATCCCCGCCGCAGGATCGATAAATCCCGACGCCGCCAGATTCATCTTCTCCACCGTAACCTTGGCATTGAGCGGAGTAGCGGCGGCATTGTTGGCGTTGATGGGCCCGGCATTGCCGTCGAGTTTCAGGCTTCCGCCGGCCGGAAGTTGCGCCGTCATCCTGAAAGGGAAGGACGAAGTGAAAGAGAAGTTAGTTACTTCGATATTAACTTTATCGTAAACCCGCGGCTTCTCCGCCGATCCCGCTCGCGACACCGTGAGCCGCCCGTCATTGACGTTCAATTTCGCCACAGAGAGATTCGGATTTGCCGCTGGCTGGACGCATTCGTCGTCGGGCTTCGGCGCCGACGTATTGTTTCCACCCAGGCTGGAAAAATTCCACTTCTCGCCGTTCTCCGATTTCACCAGGCTGATCTCCGGTTGGTTCAGCGTGAGTTCAGTCACGTTCAGTGTCTTCGAAAAAATCAGCGGCATCATCTCCACGCCCACCTTGAGCGACTTCGCCTGCACGAATGCGGACTTGCTGAACTGCGGGTCGTCGGCAATCGAAATATCGTCCGCCGACACAGCTGCCCGAGAAAAGCGAGAGTGAAAGATTTCCCACCTTCACCTCCCGTCCCAGCGCGCCCGTAAGCTCCGTTTCGAGCTTCGGACGGAACGTGTTGGCGTCAATGAAAAACGGAATGGCGATGACAATGAGAATCAGCACGGCCACGACGATGGCCAGGATTTTCAGGGTGCGTTTCATGTTCTTGCCTCCTGCGGAACGGTAAGTTGCGGTTCTTGATTGAAGGGAAGTTTCTGTGCCGAAAAGTTTACCACCGCGGGCCAATCAGCCGCCGCCAAAGCGAAACAAAACATCCAGCCTGATTCGCGCGCTTGACAGTGGTAGCACTCTCTGCTGTAGTGTCCGCCAGTGTACGCTTTTAATACAAGGGGCACGCGACTGCCGCGAGTGCAGAAAGCGCACAGAATCGTTTTTCGAAACTTCTTTCGGAATTATCTACTTCGGAATCATTTTCTCCGGAACTTCGGTTTCTCTCCGTTCCGGCGCAAGGGCTGTGATGGTCACCATTCGTGACGTGGCAAAGGAAAGCGGATTCTCCTCGACCACGGTGTCGATCGTGCTCAACAACGCACCATTAGCTCGCTACATCCCTGCCGTCACCAAAAAACGCATCGAAGGCGCGGCCCAGAAGCTCGGCTATCGTCCTAACCAGTTCGCCCGTTCCTTGCGCAGCAAACGCAGCCACACTGTCGGCGTCATGGTATTCGACATGACCGATCCCTACTGCACGCTCGTGCTGCGCGGCATTGAGAACACGCTCTATCAGTCGTCGTACTTGCCCATTCTCACCGACGTGCACAACGAGCGCAGCCGCTTCGAGCGCTACCTCGAGATGTTGCTCGACCGCCGCATCGAGGCGCTCATCGTTCTCGCCAACTGGCTCTTCCTCGATATCAACCTGCTCGGCGATCTCGAAAAAAGCAGCATCCCGACCGCGATGATCGGCTGTGAACTCGACACCGATACCATCAGTTCCATCATCGTCGACAACGAAGTTGGCGGCCGCATGGCCTTCGAACATCTGCATTCTCTCGGCCACCGGAAAATCGCATTCATCCGCGGTCCCAAATCACTCACCGACAGTTCTCCACGCTGGCGCGGCATTCGCAACTGCGCCAAAGAATGTGGTCTCGAACTCGACGCGCGCCTCATCCTCGACCTGCCGGAATCGCGCGATCCCATGTCGAGCTTCGAGTCGGGCTTCAAGCTTACCGACGAACTCGTCCGACAGAAGCGTCCCTTCACCGCGCTGCTGGCCTTCGATGACATGAGCGCCTTCGGCGCGATCCGGGCGCTGACGCGCGCGGGCATCCGCGTTCCCGAGCAGTGCTCGGTGATCGGTTTCGACGATGTGGCCACGTCGGCGCTCTACACTCCTTCGCTAACTACCATCCGCCAGCCCATGGAGGCCATGGGAGCCTCGTCCGTCGGCATCGTGGTCGATGGCATCAACGCAGTTCTGGAAAAGCGCGAAATCGGCGCCACCCATCGCAAGGTCGCGCCCGAATTAGTTGTGCGCGAGTCAACCCGAAGCCTGCTGTGAGGATTCACGCCAGGGCCTCGGTTTAATTTTGTGACATCTCTGAAAATCGATTTTCTGGAAAAATTAGACGGTGGAACCATCGCAATTTCGCTTTTTTCTTGACAGTCACTACCTCATAAACGCACTATTCATACGTTTTAATAACCCAGCCGCAGAGGTCTCGCCAGCTCCGGGAGCAGTGTCTGTTTCGAAAAGCGAAGCGACCGGTGTGATTCCCGGCACGGTGATGAAAACGCCGGCGTGAAGCGTGTCGAGCAAGAGACTTGAGCAGCAGGCGCTGCAGCGATAGAGTGTCCGCGTTAAGAGTGTCGCGTTGCGACTTTAAGGATCGGGAGGCTTGTTCATGATGAGCGGAAACGCAGTGGTGAAGATGGTTCGCAAGGAAACGGTCCGCACAGAAATTGGTCACGCAAAAATGGCGCGGAATTTTCTTTCCGTTTGTATTTTTTTCCTCTGCGCCGGTTCCATCGCGTTCTCCCAGGCCGGCCGCGGCAGCATCAGCGGCCTGGTCACCGATCCCGGCGGCGCGCTCGTTCAAGGAGCCCAGATAGTCCTGCTGAATCCCTCCACCGGACTCACCCAGCACACCGTTACGACTTCCGCCGGTCTTTACACGTTTATCTCGCTTAATCCCGGCGTCTACAAGGTCACCGCCAGCCAGACCGGCTTCAAGAGCGTCGCCCAAGAAAAAATCGTAGTCAATCTTGATCAGGTGACTGAGGTCAACATCACCCTTCAAGTCGGTGCTGCATCCGAGACGGTCACCGTCACCGAAGGCGTCTCGCTGGTTGAGCCCAGCAACTCGACTGTCGGCTCGCTCATTGGATCAGAGACGATTGACCGGGTGCCGTTGCTCTATCGAAACGTCTACGATCTCATCCAGTTGAGTGCGGGCGTGATTCCGGTCAACGGCTCTCCCAACTCCAGCGATTCGATGGAGTCGGTGCAGAATATTTCCTCCGGCCGCCCGGGCGTCGATGTCTCCGCTGATACCATCAATGGCTCGCTCGTCGGGTCCGTGTATTACATGCTCGATGGCGCCCCACTCGGAATTGCGGAAAACAATGCCGCAGCCATCATCCCGGCAATGAACATTCCCGAGGATGGCATCGAAGAGGTTCGCGTCGAGACCCAGAATACGCCGGCCTCCTACCAGAGCGGAGCCGCGGGCGTCATCAGTCTGGTGAGTAAGTCAGGCACCAATAAGCTCCATGGCGACGTGTTTGGCGTATTCCGCCCCAACGCCTTGTCGGCCAACGAATACTTCGCCAAGCGCGATCAGCTCAGCCAAGGCGAAAAAAATACGCCCCCTGACTTCCACCGTTACCAGGAGGGCGGCGCGATCGGTGGACCCATCATCAAAGACAAACTGTTCTTCTTCGGGGATTACGAGCACACGTCGCAGCAGCAATTCGAGGGTAACCTCAGTTACCAGGTCCCTACCAGCGCTGAAAGGACCGGAGACTTCTCCGCCCTTTTGAATTATGTGGATCCCATTAACGGGCCCTCTCCTATCGTGATCTACGATCCGACGCTGCCCGACAATCCCGACGGCACACGGCAAGCGTTTCCAGGCAACAAAATCAACAACCCCAATCCCATCGGCCTGCTGTATCTGTCGCACATGCCAATGTGCAACTACCCCGACCCAGTGACCTGCGAGGCGGCGACAACTGACAACCCAGCAAATCCTAATTTCCAGATGCCGGGCCTGGATCCCTACACAGCGCAGAGGTTCGATGTCCGCGTGGACTGGAATGCCAGCGAGAAGCAGCGCATCTTCACCCGCTTTTCCTACGACAAACTGAAGTTCTCCACAGCCAATGTCTTCCCGGCTCCGGGATGGGACCCTGACTATGCTCTAAACACAACCAACGGGCGCAACGCCCTCATTGCGGACGACATTACACTCAGCAATTCCACTGTCCTGCAGTTGCGTTATTCCTTCACCCGCCACCACGAAGGACAGGGAGGACCGGCCGCATACCTCAGCAATCGACATTACGACCCAGGGCTTCCCCTCCTCGTTAGCCTCGGAGGTGGTCTTCAAACAGCTCCCCTTCATGAATTTTGACGATGTCGGCGGAGGGGTTGGCGGCACGGCCGACTACAACAACTTCGTTTATGCCAGCGAGAATAGCGACGTCAACGCTACTATTAGCAAGGTTCAAGGCAAGCACGAATTCTCGTTTGGTTTTGAGTGGATGAAGCGGTATCTCAACGTTGGCCAACCCCCCGCGCCGGCCGGCGCCTATGCCTTTGACGTCAGTGCCACCGATCAGACCGTCAACAGCGTAACTGGCGGAAGTGACTTTGCGTCGCTGCTCATCGGCATGGGCGAGTTTCCCGGTAACGAGCAGAACGATTACCCCAATTTAACGAAAGATGTTTTCGCGGCCGAGTCCAACCCATACTATGCAACGTTTATCGAAGACAACTACCACGCCTCCAAGGCTCTGACCATCACCGCCGGCTTGCGCTGGGACATTTTCGGTGGGCGCAACGAGCGTTACAACCGCCAGGAATACTTCGACCCCAACGTCGGCAATACTGTGACCGGCGTTGCTTACACTGGCGCAGAAATCTACGTCAACAGCAGCAATCGGTCTCCGTTTAAGACCAATCTGCATGACTTTGGGCCGCGCCTGGCTTTCGCTTGGCAGCCGGCGACGCACTTTGTGGTGCGCGGCGGCGCGGGCTTCTACTACGGTCCGGCCACTCATAACGTCGCCAGCGCCGGCCAAAACACTGATGGATTCTCGTCAGGGTCGCCCTGGGATGCCACCTGCACCAACTCCGATGGCAATACGGTTTTCAACGGCACCTCATGCGGCAACGTGAATACAGGGAGTCCGACCGACGTCTTCACGGGCAACTACTCGCTCAGCAATCCTTTCCCCAATGCGCCCGGCACCCAGGAGGAGTCATACCCGTTTTCACCACGGCGCCCCCGGGTTTGGCCAACAATTTGGGAATAACGTTAAACACTGTCCTGCACTCTCAGCGCACGCCCACCACCTACAACTACAACTTCGGCCTGGAATATGAGCTTCCGCATCAGGTGGTCGTGAGTGCCGCTTACGTGGGCAGCCGGGGACTTTTTCTTGCCGCTGGGCAATGTCGATCTGAATCAGCTCGACCTGGCTACGATCGCGCAAGTACGGCGCTCAGCTGTGCGTCGACACGGGCAACGCGGCCTGTCAGATGGTGCCCGACGCTGGGCCGGTGAGCCTCAACGCCAACTTCAGCGGAACGGTTCCCCTGTGGGCGACTCTTCAGAAGTATCCGCAATTCGGCAACGGCAGCTACGGAAGCGGCAATGGCGTCATCGTAAGTGGCTATCGGCGGGGGCGACTCCGAGTACAGACTCCCTGCAAACCAAGGTTCAGAAGCGGCTAACCGGCCACTTCACAACGCTGGCTACCTTCACCTGGGGAAAACTGATGACGGACGACGGCAACCCTCCGCTGGGTTTCGTGGGTTCTCACAATGGCGGGGTCCAGGACTGGAGAAACCTGCACTATGAACACTCGATCGCCCCGCAGGACGTGAAATATCAGTTCACCGGGCAGGTATCCTACGACTTGCCGATTGGCAAGGGCCAAGCCGTCAATCTGAATGGCGCTGCCAACGCCTTTGCCGGGCGGCTGGACCGTCAATGCCATCGTTTATCTGAGCACGGGCGTCCCCATCAACGCGCCGGGCTCGGGAACAACGCCGTCGTATTTCAATCAGCGGGCAGACATGGTCTGCGATCCTTCGAAGGGGGCTCCGCACACAGTGAACGACTGGTTCAACATCAACTGTTTCGTTCAGCCCGGAACTGAAGGCGGCGGCGCAGTCCGAATCCCTTTATTCCAGGAAACGCCCCAGACTATCTCGACAATGTTCGCACCCGGGGAGCGCGCGATCTGGACCTCTCCATTTACAAGACGTTCAAGTTTGGCGAAATGAAGGCACTGCGCTTCGACATCTCCGGCTACAACATGACCAACACGCCGCAATACGGATATCCAAGCGTGCACAGCGTCGTTGGTGTGCAATAGCCAGGGTGAGAACTTCGGAGTGATCGGCAAGACCGTCAACACCCCGCGCCAGTTCCAGTTCGGAGCGAGGTTCACCTTCTAACCGGAGTTGTGGACACGAAAGACCGGCATCGAGAGAGGCCGGTCTTTTTTTCGTTAGTATTTTGCCCACATAGTGCCACTGCTCATGTGGAGACGGACGCCTTGTCCGTCCCGCGTCGGCGAAGCCAAGCGGCAGAGCGCCACAAAAGCCGAAAGCTACAGGCTCAAAACTCGAAGCTCAGAACTCGAAGCTGAGAACTTGCAGCTCGACTAAACCCCACTCCCCACCGCTTCCCGCCCGCCCACCGCCTCCAGCGCCCGCTCCAGATCCGCGATCAGATCGTCAGCATTCTCAATCCCCACCGAAAGCCGCACCATCTGCTCGTTCACGCCCATCTCGGCCCGCTGTTCCGCCGAAATCATCGCATGCGAAGTCAGCGCCGGAATCGACACCAGCGACTCCACGCTGCCCAAACTCGTGGCCAGCGTAAACAACCGCATCGCCTCGCTCACCCGCCGCGCGTCCTCGCCCGTGCCCTCCACTTCAAACGTCACCATGCCGCCGCCGCCGCTCATCTGCGCCCGCGCAATCGCATATTCCGGATGACTCTTCAGAAACGGATAATGGACCCGTCGCACCTTTCCATGTTGACCCAAAAACTCAGCGACGCGCAGCGCATTCTCGTTCTGCCGCGCCACCCGCACGGCCAGCGTCTTCAGCCCTCGAATCAGCATCCACGCCGCGTGCGGGTCCATGCAGTTGCCCAGCGTCGTCCTCGTCTCCCAAAGTTGATCCATCAGTTCCTGTCGCCCGCACACCACGCCGCAAGTCAAATCTGCATGCCCGCTCAAATATTTCGTTCCCGAGTGCATCACCAAATCGATTCCATACTCCGCCGGATGCTGATTGATTGGCGTTCCAAACGTGCTGTCGATCATACTCAGCAGCCCGCGTTGTCGCGCTAGAGCCGCAGCCTTCTTCAAATCGACCACGCGCAGCGACGGATTCGTCGGCGACTCCACATACAGCATCCGCGTATTCGCCCGGATCGCCCGCTCGTATTGCCCGAAATCGTTGGTGTCGACGAACGTTGTCTCAATGCCAACCCGCGGCAGCCACTCCGAAAAAAACTTCGTCACCCCACCATAAACATCGCGCTGCGCCACAATATGGTCGCCCGCCTTCAGCAACGCCGAGAATCGTCGTTGTGATCGCGCCCATGCCGGAGGCGAATGTCAGCGCCGCCTCCACGCCCTCAATCGCGGCCACGGCCTGCTCGGCCACCGTGATCGTCGGATTTCCCCACCGCGTGTAATACCGGTCAGTCGTAGTCACGCGCTGTTGCTCGTCGTTGTCAGTCACCTCAAACGTCGAAGTCTGATAAATGGGCGTGCCCACCGGACCGTTTTTCTTTTCAAGATCGGCCCCTCCATGCACAGCCTCGGTTTCAGGGCGCAGATTGTTTCGTTTCATGATTGCCTCGTTCCCAAGAGTAATTGCGTAGATTCACTTGCGGCAAGCAAAAGCGCGCCGGGTGCCCATTCTACCGTCGCGTTCTTTGCGACGTTAGAGTGGGAAGTTTTGTGGAGAGTGAATCCCGATCAAACCGGGTGAACCATTTCTCGCAGCACTTTGTGAGAAGTGGGTTTTTGTGAATCCAATCACTGGGTGAGGACGTTCGCACAGCCGACCCAGAGTGAAGCAACCATATATAATCCCGACTTCAATTCCAGCACTCAACCGCACCACCCATGGATCTCGGCCTAAAAAATCGTGTCGCCCTCGTAGCGGCATCCAGCCAAGGACTCGGCCTCGCGACCGCCGAAGCCTTCGCCACTGAAGGCTGCCGCGTCGCCATGTGCTCCCGCAACCCGCAGACGCTCGAAGCTGCCGCCGCAAAAATCAGAAAGCAGCACGGCGCCGAAGTCCTCGCCCAGCCGCTCGACGTCGCCGACGCCGCGGCCGTCGCCCACTTCGTCGCCACAGTCGCCGCCAAGTTTGGCGCAGTCGATATCTGCGTCACCAACGCCGGAGGCCCGCCCGCCAAAGGATTTCTCGCCACCACACTCGACGACTGGCAGCGCGCTATCGAACTAAATTTTCTCAGCACGGTCTACTTCGCCCGCGAAGTTATCCCCCACATGCAGCGCAACCACTGGGGACGCATCATCACCATCACGTCCATCACTACCAAACAGCCGGTAGCCGACCTCGTGCTCTCGAACGCAGTCCGAGCCGCCGTCGTAGGATTAGTAAAAAGTCTCGCCAACGAGTTCGGCAAAGATGGAATCCTGGTCAACAACGTCGGCCCCGGTTTTACCGCGACCGATCGCCTGAAAGAATTAGCCAAAGCCCGCTCCTTGGGCACGGGAAAAGATGAACAGGAAATTTTGGAGGCCTGGGCCGCCGACGCTCCGCTGAAACGTTTAGGCGACCCTCGCGAGCTCGCCGAAACGATAGTCTGGCTGGCCTCGGAACGCGCGTCCTACGTGACCGGGCAGACCCTCCTGGTCGACGGCGGCATGTATAAAGGATTGTGATTCGTCTGCGTTTGGGTGGCGCAGCGCTTCAGCGCTGCGATCGCAACCATGCATGAGTTGGGCCTTTAGCCCTGAGGAATCCGAATGCGATTCGCGATTCGAGGATTGTTTCTCTCTGCTGTCGTCGGCCTCGCCGCTCTCTCCGTCGCCCAGGCGCGCCCTTTCCCCGGCCCGGACGTGCAGCAAATTTACAACCGCCTTCTCCCGCAGATCGAAAAAATTCCCGCCTTCGACCACCACGCCCACCCCGGCTTCGCCGACGATCCCGACGTCGACGCCATGGCCGCCCCTCCCAACGCCAGCGAAGCCCTGCGCACTCGCGACGATAATCCCGAGCTCGTCGTCGCCGCCAAGGCCCTGTTCGGCTATCCCTACGCCGACTTCTTTCCGGAGCACGCGAAGTGGCTGCTCGACAGAAAAGCAGAACTCAAAAAGCAACTCCTTGGCACTGCCTACTTCAACTCAATCCTCGACAAGCTCAACACCGAGAGTTCCGTGGCCAACCGCGCCATGATGCCCGACTACCTCGACCCCAAGCGCTTCCCCTGGGTATTTTTCGCCGATTCTTTCCTCTGGCCTTTCAATAACGAGCGCGAGACCGCACGCAATCCCGACGAAGGCGTCTTCATCCCGCTGCAGGAAAAAATGCTGCATCGCTGGATGCAACAAGAAAGCATCGCGAAACTTCCCGCCACCTTCGCCGACTATCTGAAGTTCATCAGCGTGGTGCTGGAAGACAATTCCAAACGCGGCGGCATCGCCATGAAGTTTGAAGTCGCCTATTTCCGCCCCACCACATTTGGCGACCCCACCCGCACGCAGGCCGAAGACATTTACCAGCGCTACGTCACAGCCGGAATCCCCAGCGAGAAAGACTACCGCACGTTCCAGGATTTTATCTTCCGTTACCTCGTCACCGAGGGCGGACGCCTGCACCTGCCCGTGCACATCCACACTGCCGTCGGCATCGGCGACTATTTCAATCTCTCGCAGAGCAACATCATGAATCTCGAAACGGTATTGCGCGATCCGCGCTACGCCTCAACAACTTTCGTAATGATCCACGGCGGATATCCGCTCGAGCGCGAAGCCATCTGGCTCGCCGCCATGAAAAACGTTTACCTCGATTCCTCCTTCGGCGAACTCGCCCAGTATCCTTCCGCATTCAAAGACACGCTCAAAATGTGGCTGGAAACTTTTCCCGACAAGATCACTTTCGGCACCGACTGTTTCCCTTACAATCAAGTGCTGGGGTCGGAAGAGAGCTACTGGCTAGGCGTGCAGTCGAGTCGCACCGCGCTGGCCGCGGCCTTGGCCGAAATGGTTTCAGAAAACGAAATCACCGAAGCCCGGGCGCTGGAACTAGCTCACGCCTACCTGCACGACACCGCCGTGAAGCTATACGAAGGCAGAGTGCATTGAGCTAGAGGTGATTGGGCGAAGTCAACGCGTGATGCTCAAGCGCCCCAGCCGCGAAGCGGCGAAAGAGTGCAGCCCACGGCGCAAGCCGTGGGATAGCGGTCGATGACTGGCCGAGCCCCGTAGGGGCGAAAGAAACAAATCCCATTAGGGCAACCGAAATGGCTAAAGCGAAACCGAAGACCAAATCGAAATCCGCGTCACGTTCCGCGGCCAAATCCCGCGCCAAAAGCGTTGTCGCCCCTGCGCTGCAATACATCCCATGGCATACCGTCCCGCTCGAAGACCTCAAGCCCCTCCTGCAGCGCCAGTTCGTCGTCGGCCAGGACATCATGCTGGCCCGCGTGCTGCTGAAGAAAGGATGCATCGTCCCCGAACACACCCACCACAACGAGCAACTCACCTACGTCCTCGAAGGCGCCCTCAAGTTCTGGATTGACGGTCGCGAAATCGTCGTAAACGCTGGCGAGACGCTCTGCATCCCTTCGAACATGCCGCACAAGGCCGAAGCCCTCGAAGATACCGTCGACCTCGACGTTTTCAATCCGCCTCGCGCCGATTGGATCAATAAGACCGACCAATATCTCCGGGGAAAGAAATAAATTCAGGTATGTCCTCCCCAACTTCAGCGCCCGGCGTGCGTTCACCCAGCTTCCGCTTTCGTTGTATCGCCTGCGGTGATCTCAGCGACCACGCCGCTCAGAATTTTCGCTGCTCGCACTGCGGCGACCTGCTCGAAATTACTTATCCTTTATTGAAAGAAGCCATTCCCGACGCGGAGAATCTGAAATCGACTTGGCGCGAGCGCAGGCTCTCGCAATCCCCCATCGATCTCAGCGGAGTCTGGCGCTTCCGTGAACTCCTGCCCGCACTCGAAGACAACGACCAAGCCATCACCCTCCGCGAAGGCGACACTCCGCTGTATGAACTCCCGCAATGCGCCCGCATCATCGGCGTGCCGCGCCTCTTCGCCAAACACCAGGGATTGAATCCCACCGGCTCCTTCAAAGACACCGGCATGACCGTCGCCGCAACCTTCGCCCGCCTCGCCGGATTCCGCTGGGTCGCCTGCGCTTCCACCGGCAACACTTCCGCCTCCATGGCCGCCTACGCCGCCCGCGGAGGCCTGCGCAGCCTGGTGCTTGTCCCCGAAGGAAAAATATCCTGGAGCAAACTCTCTCAGGCGCTCGACTACGGCGCGGTCACCTGCCAACTCCGCACCGACTTCGACGGCTGCCTGCGCCTGCTGCAGGAACTCGTTCTGCGCGCGCCCGTTTACCAGTTGAACTCCATCAACCCATTTCGACTCGAAGGCCAGAAAACCCTCGCCCTCGAATTGCTCGAACAACTCGACTGGCAACCGCCCGACCACGTCATCGTCCCCGGCGGAAACCTGGGAAATAGTTCCGCCATCGGCAAGGCATTGCTGGAAATGCACGAACTGGGCCTGATTCAGCGCCTGCCGAAGTTGTCAGTCATTCAAGCCGAAGGTGCAAATGCGCTAGTCCGCACTCTTCGCGAAGCCGGCGGAAAAAGCCTGGTCAACGTGCAAGCCGAAACCCGCGCGACCGCGATCCGCATCGGTAATCCTGCCTCGTGGAAGAAAGCCGTTCACGTTCTCGAAGCCACCGGCGGCGCCTGCGAACAAGTCACCGAAATCGAAATCGCACAAGCCAAAGCAGAGATCGGCGCCGAAGGCATCGGCTGCGAACCCGCGTCCGCCGTCACGCTAGCCGGATTAAAGAAGTTACTGCAGCAAGGATTCGTGAAGCCAGAAGAAAGCGTCCTCCTGGTGTTAACCGGAAACTTGCTCAAAGACCCCGACTTCACCATGGAATTCCATCGCGGCGACTTGTTCAAAGACGGCGTTGATGCCGCTGCGAGCACTGCGTTAAAGCCGCTACGCCATCCGCCAATCATTCTCGACGCCACGCTGGATGCGGTGATTAGCACACTTGAGCAAGCCGAAAAAGAGCAAGCGCAGAAGTCCTGACATCCCGCCGCGAAGCGGCGAAAGAATACAGCCCACGGCGCAAGCCGTGGGTGGCCAGCAAGGATCGCAGCAAGCCCGAAGGGGCGAAAGAAGACTCGCTACACTTTGTGGGAAACTGTCGGAGTAGAAAGGCGATTTTGGGTGGCGCAGCGCTTCATGCGCTGCGAACAAGTTTCCAGCTCCTGAGGGATGAGAAGCAGAACTAAAACATTCACCATGCCCGCCAAAACCCAAAACCCGAAACGCCTCCGCCTCGCGCTCCCCGCGACTTCCGCCAATCTCGGCCCCGCCTTTGACGCCGCCGCCCTCGCCATGGATTTCTACATCAAGCTCGAGGCCGACGCCGCCAAGGAATTCTCCATCACCGCCCACGGCCGCGATCACGAAATCTGCGGCAAACTCGAAGACCATCTCATCCTCAACACCTACCGCGAAGTCCTGCATGCCGCCGGCCGCCCACTCCAACCCCTGTCTCTCAAAATCGACAACGACATCCCTATCGGCAAAGGCTGCGGCTCATCGGCCGCGGCCCGACTCGCAGGCATCGCCCTCGCCGTCCATTTCGGCCGCCTGACCTGGACTGACGCGCAGATCATAGGCGAAGCTTCCCGCCGAGAACACCACCCCGACAACGCCTCCGCCTGCTGGATGGGCGGCCTCACCATCGCCCGCATGGCGGGTCACGACGCCGAAGCCGAGGTCGCCTGCATCCGCCCCAAGCGTAAGTGGCCGCTTCTGCTCACCGTGCCCGACGAAAGCCTCTCCACCAAAGAAGCCCGCCTCGTCCTGCCGGCGCAGTATTCGCGCGCTGACGCGGTCCTCAACGTGCAAAATTCCATGCTCCTGCTCGCCGCCTTCACTCAAGGGCGCCCCGACCTTCTCGCCTCAGCCCTAGAAGACCGCATCCACCAACCTTATCGAGCCGCGCTCTGCCCTTTGCTCCCCTGTCTGCAGGAACTAAAAGGAAGGGCCGGTATTCTCGGAGCAGTGTTGAGCGGCGCCGGCCCGTCCGTGCTGATCTTCCTCGATCCCCGCGTCGCCCTCCAGAAAACACGCCGCCTCGTCGCCGATCATCTCGCGCAACATCGCCTCAGTGCCGAGCTGATTCCCACCTCCATCACTTCGCGCGGCGCCCGCTCTTCACTGAGCAGGTCCTGACCCTCTGGCCCTTGACAAAGCGACGTTATGGCACCAACGTGCCATATACGAGCGCTTCCATTTTGAGGTAGGTTAGGTCTCCCCTCACGAGATTTCTTTGGAGCCCTTAGTCTTTCTACCCGCCGGCAGCATCGAGTGGGAGGGCGGGAGTGCGCTGGGCCGGGGTGGGTTGGAAATGAAGTCCAAAATGCGTGAACGAACAGACAAGCGATCGTCCGGCAACGAAGGTGTGCGCAGAGAAATCGCTACATTCCTGCGCGCTCTCCATTCTTATCCCGAACGTTTCGCTAGGAATCCCGGCATCAGTTTCGAGGAGCACCGCAGCGCCCTCGTCCGCAGTGGCAAACCCGAACACCGTCGTCGCGCCTAGCAAGCGGGGGATTCGCGTTTGCGCCAGAGGCTTGTCAGCACTGAGAAACTAACGGACCGCATAGATGACCTGCCCGCCACGCACCACCTGGTGGATCTTAGAAAAAGCGGTAATATCCCTCGCAGGATCGCCGTTTAGTATCACCAGGTCGGCGTCCATTTCGTTCGCGACGCGCCCGCCATGACTCGAATATCCGAATCGCGACGCTGGGTTCGTGGTAAGGGAAGCCAGAATCTGTTGGAAATCCATCCCGGCGCGGGCCATCCGAGTGAATTCCGTATCAAACTGTTCAATGTAACCGACGTCGGTGCCGAACAGGACCTGGCCTCCTGCCCGGGAGAAAGCCTTCAGTTGCTGGGCCGCTCTGTTCATGCCTCTCTCCGTTTCGTCGGGCGAGGCGTTGCCTTTCCTGTCTTCGACCTCCCAGAGCGTCAGCGTCGGAGTAAGAGCCATGTGCGCGGCCGTAAAGCGTTCGACAAGAGATTCACTCCAGAGATCGCCGCTAGGAGTGGTGTGTGCCAGGATGTCGACACCGCTCTGAACCGCAACTTCGATACCTTCTTGGTTCGAAACATGAGCAAAGACAGGCTTGCCAGCCCGGTGCGCTTCAACCACGATCGCCTTGGCTAAATCTAGAGGCATGGTCAGGATGCCATCCGCCTCAATGGAATTCGCAAAAATCTTGATGCCGTCGGCGCCGTCGCGAATCTGTTGGCGCACTCGCTCGGTCGCTTGCGTGGTTGATTCAACATCGGGAATCGTAATGTGATTGGCTTCGAGGAACCCCCGGACATAAACGAGCGTTCCCCCCTTGCCCCAGAACGGCTCTCCGACCGTAAGAATCCTCGGCCCCTTCACCTCGCCGCTTTCGATGCGGCGGCGGATGACAGTCGTGTTTTTCAGCACGGACGCTATGTCAAAAACGGAGGTAAAGCCCCAGCGCGTAAACATTTCTTGCAGTTGCGCAGTGATCTCCTCCGATGACCGTTTCTCCGCGCCGAGCAGGCCGGGCAAAAGGATATGCACGTGGCTGTTCCAGAAGCCAGCTGTCACGACCATGCCGGTGCAGTCGATAACGGTGGCGTGGCGTGGAACTTTGACGGTTGCTGCTGGCCCCACCGCAACAATGCGGCCCCCATGTATGAGGACCGAACCATTTTCGATTGCCGGCTCAGACGCTGACGGGTAAATCTTTGCGTGAACCAGAGCGAGGTCAGAGCAGAAGCTGGGGACGCTCGCAGAAAGTGTCAAGGCTAGAAGAACGGCAAGGACGATGCGAATTCGCATGCAAAAATATACGAAGGCAGCCGCGAGATTGTTCCTCGAAACCTGGCGCTAGGTACAGCGGCGCATCCCCCATCGGGGGTGACAGCCTGTTTTCACCGGCTGGCGGGCGGCACAATCCCGCTCATCCGCAAATATTCCACCATCTGCCCGTAGTGGTCGAAGCAATGTGCCGACACACTCGTAGCCAACCCCAAGCGCGTGACCGAGCCTTCGCCGAACGGACTCTTCACGGTGGCCACGAGATTTTTTTCATTAATCGTCGCAACCGCCTTGTGCACATATTCGAACGAGTCTTTCAGAAATTTCATGATATCGGCCTTGGAAGTGATCGAGGCCGGCCCGTCTTCATCGCCCGTATTCACCGGCGGTTTCTGCTCCAGAATCGCGGCCGCAAAAATGTAATTCACCGCGGCCACGTGCTTGATCTGCTGGGCATACGTCCGCACGCCCTTGAACTCACCATTGGTCGGCGCGAATCCATACTTGTCTTCCGGCATGGCGTCCGCCGCCGGAACGAACTCATGTTCCACATTGCTGACGGTCGCGTCCAACACTTGCGACACCGTCCGATGTTCCTCCTTCGCCATCCCCGTCTGCGCCACGGCCGCAACCGTCAGCACCAGCAAACTGCACGTCGCCATTCCCAGTCGATTCCTCATAATTCCCCCTGAAGTGAGTTGCCACCGCACAACAGCCCGCCCCATCTTACTGCAAGAGCGCACAGAGTTGTGTAATGAGCGCGTCCAGACCGGCGAAGCGAAAATCTCCGACTCGATTTTTCCCTCGGTGTTCCCCAGTGCCCTCTGTGGTTAAGCCCTTGCCCTCCGGAACGGCCACTCCGAATCCTTCCAGGCCCGGATCATATAAATAATCACTCCCGTCAGCAGAATCACAGCCGCGTACCGCATTTCCTTCCGCCAGTTGACTCGATCGAACAAAATAAACAAAAACCCCGCGCAAGCCAGCAACGCCGGCAGCGGATAAAACCACATCCGAAACGGCCGCCGCATTTCCGGCCGCCAGATCCTCAGCCAAATCACTCCCACCGCCTGCACCAGAAACTGCAGAATCAGCCGGATCACCACCAGCGCCGCAATCGCATCCTTCAACCGCAGAAAACAAAACGCTGCCGCCACCACTCCCAGCGCGAGCAGCGAAATATGCGGAAACCGGTGCACCGGATGCACCTTGGCAAACGCCTTGAAATAATTCCCATCCTTCGCCGCCGCATAAGGCACCCGCGAGTATCCCAGCATCAGCGAAAACACCGACGCAAACGCCGTCACAATCACGAGCCCCGTCACCACCCGCGCCGCCCACGCCCCATACACCCTCTGCATGAACAGCGACACAATATACAGCCCGCTGTTGTTCTGTCCCGCCTGCAGCATCTCCCGCCACGGCACCACGGCGAGCACGCACACATTCATCATCAGATATAGACACGCCACCAGCAGAATAGAAAGCAACAGCGCCCGCGGGATATTTTTTTCCGGATCCTTAATCTCATCTCCCAGAAAACTCACGTTGTAATATCCCCAATAATCATAGGTCGCGATCAGCATCGCTCCGCCCAGCCCGGTCAGAAATTTGTGGGAAATCGTGAACGCCCCCGGAGGAAAATCAAACGCACGCGCGGCATTAAAATGCGTCAGCCCGGCAAAAATAATCCACCCAATCGTTCCCATCACTCCAAACCACAATATTTTCGACAGCCGCCCGATCGCCGTGATGTTCCGGTAAAGCAGAAGTACCGTAAAAAAACAAATCAGAACTGCAACCGCCGTTCCCGGCGTGACGATCCAACTGGCCTGAAGCGTCCCCAGCCCCGGAACATGCGCCGCCGCGTCGTGGTGCGCCAGCACCGTATCGAGTTCCGGCCAGTAGTACGCCGCATATCCCGCCAGCCCGATGCATCCCGTAGCGATGGAGAGAGGTGCCGAAAAAGACACCTGCCAGATAAACAGAAACGAAATCAGCCGACCCCATTTCTGTGGCCCATACATCTCGCGCAAATAACGATACGATCCGCCCGAAGCCGGCAGCGCCGCGCCCAACTCCGCCGACACCAGCCCATCGCAAACCGCGAGCAGCGCCCCCGCAATCCATCCCAGCAGCGCCTGCGGACCACCCATCGCGCTCACCACCAGCGGCATGGTGATGAACGGCCCCACGCCGATCATGTCGATCATGTTCAGCGCAGTCGCCGACCAAAGCCCCATCCCACGGATGAGACTCGGCGAATTCGAACCATCCTGATTCGAACCACCTTGAGATGGAGATGACATTGGTTTGCGGGGTCGTTTGATCGTTGCGCTACGGAAGAAGCAACACTCTGCCGCTGATCTGGCGCTGTTCGAAAGCAGTATGCGCCTGCGCGGCCTCAGCCAAGGGATACGTTCGATCAATTCTGATGGAAAGCTGGCCGTCCTTCACCCAGCCCACGAACTGGTCGAGATATCGCGGGTATTCCTTCCGGTAAGGCAATCCGTTCGTGCGCGTGATAAACAGCGAACCTTTTTCCTGCAGAGTCATCAAGTCGAAGGCTGGCACATATCCGCTGGATTGGCCGTAGATCACCAGATATCCACCGGGGGCAAGGCTGTTAAGGTTTGCCTCGAACGTATCCTTACCAACCCCGTCGTAAACCACGGCGACGCCGTGGCCCTCAGTAATGCGCCGGGCTTCCTTCGCAATATCCGATTCTTTGGAAATGATGACTTCGTCCGCGCCGGCTTTTTTCACGAACTTCGACTTCACTCTGGTCGAAGTCACGCCAATCACCCGTCCCCCGCGAATTTTCACCATCTGACAGAGTAGCAGCCCAATCCCTCCAGCGGCGGCCTGAATCAGGCACCAATCACCGGGTTTCACCGGATAGGCAAAATGTGTGAAAGCGTACGCCAGAAACCCCTGGTTCATGCCGGCTGCAGCTTGTTCGACGTTAATGCCCTCAGGTACGGCAATCAACCATGAGGCCGGGACCACCGCGTGTGTAGCATAAGAACTCCCGGCGAACGCAACCCGGTCTCCCACGCGAACATTGTGGACATCGGGGCCGAGCGCTTCCACCACTCCAACTCCCTGGCTGCCCAGAGTCGCGGGAAATTCAGGGGCACCTGCTCCCGCGCGCTGGTAGAAAGCCTGCCCGGCAAGCTCGCCACGCCGTTTTTGAAGATCAAGAAAATTAACGCTCGCCGCTTCCACGCGCACCAAAACCTGTTTTGGGCCGGGAACTGGCGTCGGTAAATCTTCTAACCGCATCACCGCTGGACCGCCGTAAGAGTGAATCCGAATCGCCTGCATACCCGTCCTTATCTAGGTCGGAAACCGATCCCTAATCACTGGCCCTGTTTATTGCTTCTCATGTCCCGCGCTCAACAAATTCACATACAGCCGCACCGCTCCCGGCACGCCCGCCGGCAGCTGCCGGAAAAATGCATACGCCGCATAAATATAAGTTCCCTTGCCATACTGCGCCCGCAGCATCCCACCCTTCTGCGCATCTTCTCCCGGATCATGGCACGACAGCAGCGCCGTGAAATGATCATCCCACTCGTCCATGAAATAAAGCCCGCGCTCCTGCACCCACCCATCGAAATCGTGAGCGGTGATCGTATTCGGATAATGAAACACCGAATCTTCCGGCTTCAGAATTTCCACCGGAGCCTCTTCCACCGAGACCCGCTTCCGGCTCAACTCCGCAGAATAAGGAGTCAACTTGTGTGCGTTGAATTCATCCGTGCCGGTGTTGTACTGCGCCACAAGCGTTCCCCCGGCCGAAACAAAGTCGAGCAGCTTCTTATTATTGGCGACAACATCTTTCTGCGTGTCGTACGCGCGAATTCCCAGCACGATCGTCCCGAACTTGCTCAGATCCTCGGCCGCAATCTTCTCCGCCGGAATCATCGTCACATCCATCCCCACCTGCTTCAGCACCGTCGGAATGTCATCGCCCGCGCCCATGATGTAGCCGACTCTCAAATCATGCGGCGCTTGCACATCAACAATGCTCACCCGCTGCCGCGCCGGCTGGTAATAATAAAAACTCCCCAGGTCTTCACGCGTCACCAGCGTGTAACCCTCGCTGTACTCGCGGCCGTCCCAGGTCACAACCGCGCGAATGGTCGCGCGCCCCTCCTGCAGTCCCGACGGAATAATTTTGAACGTCCGTTCCTGCTTCTCGCCCCGCCGCGTGAACTCCATGCTGAATTCTTCCGGATCCGACTTCCAGCCGGGCGGCAGTTCGAGCTTCAACGAACCAACGCGTTTGACCAAGTCGCCCTTCACGTTTCCCGTGATGCCAACCACCACGCTCGAAGTCGACCCATTGTGCGTCGAGATCACCTGTGTCCCCGGCTCCAGCATCACCGAAAGTGCCGGCACAATGGCCAGCGGACGTTCCCGCCGCTTTCCCGCATCATCCAGAAACGGCGTCACCACCACCGCCGTAACCCCGTTCCGCGTCGCACCCGAACTCGCGCCCGACCCGCCCACCGAATATTCCACCCGCGCCCGCAGCGCCGGAGGGGGGAAGGGAAGCGTCGAATATTTCTCGTCATCAATATGATTCACCGCCTCCACATCGGGATTATCCCGATGCCAGTACGGCCGCGTAAACGCCGCGTCCTTCGGCACGCGCAACCGAAAGTCCGCGTGCAAATCCTCACCCGCCTTTATAACTTCAGGCCGCGTCTTCCCGCTAATCGTATTCCATCCCTCCGGAACCTCCAGCTTGATGTGATCAACCATCAGCGGCAGTTTCGATCCATTGTGAAACGTGACGGCCACCAGAAATTCTTGCCCCGGCGAAACCGTAGTCAGCGCGTCCGCTTCTTTCAACACGTTAATTTCGTGTCCACCATCGCTGCCCTTGCCGTCCGACGACACATCCGCCGAGAGAGTGACGCCCAACGCCAAGTTCAGCGCGGTCTCCGCCTGTTGCTGCTTCTCCGCAAGGACGCTGACTACGTCTGGGGTGCCGAGGCTGTGCACGCCTCCCAGCCGCAGTCGAGCCACAAGACGATTCAATTCTGCGGTTACAGCCATCAACGGTCTAGTTGCTGATTCAGCGTCTCTCACGCGGGCTGTCTCGGCAACGCTCCCTGCAACCTTCTGTAACCCTTGGTTCAACCACAGGTCATTCGACCCTTCAATTCCCAGTCGCGCAGCCAGACCCGGCAACGTCGTATCAATCCCATCAAAAAAACTCTTCTCGTGCCCATTCTTACCCACGCTCGACGGAATCACCGAATCCACCAGCCGGTAAAACGTGAACCGGTCTCCCGGATCAATTGTCCAGTTCGCCGCGCCCTGCGACATCTGGTGCCGCAGCCCCTGCATCGCGAACTGTATATAGCCCGTGCCTAAATCCGCATTGCGCTCGCCCGTATTCAACTTCAAAGTCCAGTCCGCATCCGGACAAGTCATCGCGCCAAATCCGCACACATTTCCAATATAAAATTTCTTCGCCTGCCAAGGCTCAAGCCCCGCCGCAACCTGCTCGGGAAACCGCTTCGGATCGGCCGCCGCCCGAAACGCCTCTTTGGCCAGAATGCTCGACGCCTGGTGATGCCCGTGCCCATCCCGCTCCGTCCCGGAAAACCGCGCCACCAGCACATCCGGACGAAACGTTCGAATCACCCGCACCATATCGGCCAGCGCCGTATCGTGCCCGCCCCACTTCTGAAAAGTTTCCTCCGGCGATTTCGAAAATCCAAAATCCGCCACCCGTGAAAACCGTTCCTGCACCCCGTAATACTGATCCGACGCCAGCAGTTCCTCCGCCCGCAGCACGCCCAGTACATCCGACAAATTACTGCCAATCTTGTTCTGCCCGCCCTCGCCGCGATTCAACGTCATCAGCAGCGTGCTCACCCCGCGCCCGCGCGCCTCCAGCGTCAGCATCCCGCCATCCTCATCATCCGGATGCGCCACCACCTGCATCAGCCGCGCCGTAGTCCCCAGCCGCAACAATTCCAGCCGCAACCCGGCCATCCCCTCATCCTGCGGAATCGCCGCCGGCACTCCCTGATACAAAAGTCCCGGAGGATCAGCATCCACAGAAGATTGCGGAGCGGACGAACTCTTGGCAGCTGGATTCGAAGAAAGCGAATTCGCCGAAGGTGAATGTGCAGAGGGTCCCCCATCCTTGCGCGCACTTTGCGCAAGGGTGGGAATTCGCGCCGTCAAAGCCAGAAGCGCGAGCAGACAGACGAAATCCCGTGAAAATCGCATCCGCCGAAGTATAAAGGAACCGCAGTGCCGAACGGCCCGCGGCAGGCTAGAAGTTTCCGAATATCTCACCCTACAAAGATGGGCCCTACCCTCACTCGGACGCAAATTTTTCGACGCCGCGAATGGGGACCTAACGCAATAAACGATAAAGGTAGGGTGTGATTTCGCTGACCAGAAAGAAATAAAAAAAAGTGCCGACCGCGGCGAAAATTACCGACGAAACCTTGGGCTGAATTCCCATTTGCCGAATGGCTTTATAGGCCAGCACCAGCGCCACTACGCAGATCAGCCCGGAAAGCATGCTCCCGCCCAGCCCCATCGCCTGGGAACCATAGCCCTGGTGGTAGAAAATGGCGATCATCGAACTGAAGAAAACCTCCAGAAGCGAAATCGCAAGCAGCCCAACCAAAAAAGCAAAGTCGAGCCGACGGGGCCGCGTCAGCAAAATCCAAATCAGAATCGCATACGGCGCCTCGTTTAGGATGAACGGTCCGAGCAGCATAAGAGTCCAGTGCCGTGGCGCAAACGGGCGCGACGCGAGCGAGAACAGTCTGACGACACCGACGGCGATCTTTACTCCCAGAGCGAGGGCGAGCCAGCCGATCGTCTTGCGTCCAGCGGTCGCAGAATGAAGAGTCGAAGGATAAGGAGATGAAGAGTAAGCCCGAACACCGGCGCGTGACGGTTTTGGGATATTAAGCGAGGTCACGGCAGCCGGTCCCTCAGCAGTCGCAAGCCGACGAGAGCCAAGTGGTCCGCGGACGATTCCCGTGGCCAGCCTGCGAATAGTCACGATCGCGAGAGTTACCAGCGCGGCCACCGCGAAGAGGGCTCCAAGGAACGTGTTGACGGCCTCCGGGTGCGTGATCATCGCGTTGCGCGTCAGTCCGCCCCTCAATACCACGAACCATGCGATGAATAGCAGAGCTCCGCAGCCCGCCACCACGAGAACCACGGTGGCGACAATCCCGACAATGCGCATCGTGTTGGCAGCGGAACGGTCCATAACTGGAAACTCACGTTTTTCTTTTAGTTTGACGACACCAATTGCCACTCTGATAGGGAAACTGTCTTCACCCAGTCGGAACCGCATTTTTAGACGTCGCCGGGCGCCCCATTTCTCGCGCGTCCTCTTGCGCGAGAAGTGGGGATTTTCCTAAACGTCACACAACTCCCCCGCCTTCCGCAGCGACTCCCGCGGATCCCCCGTCGGCAGAAACTCATGCGCCACGTACCCGCGAAACCCCGCATCGGCAATCGCCCGCATCACACCGTCCCACTCTACTTCCTGCGTCCCATCCAGCTCGTGCCGCCCCGGAACTCCGCCCGTATGAAAATGCCCAATCCACTTTATGTTCGTCCGGATCGTCTCAATCAGATCACCTTCCATAATCTGCATGTGGTAAATGTCGTACAGCAGCTTCACATTCGGCGAATTCACTTCCTCGACCACCCGCACTCCCCACGCCGTGTGATCGCACATGTAATCATGATGATCGCGCTTGCTGTTAAGTAACTCCATGCAGATGGTCACGCCGTGATCCTCCGCAATTTTCTTCACCCGATTCAGCCCGACGACAGTATTGCGCGCGCCTTCCTCATCTGACATTCCACCGCGGCTCCCGGAAAAAGTGATCACATTCGGCACCCCAGCCTTGGCCGCCAGCGGAATGTTCGTACGAAACCCCTGCTCGATTGCCGCATGATTCTCAATCCGGTTGAGCGCCTTCCCGATTTCGCCCCCACCCGCATATCCCATGGTGCAAACCAGTCCATAGCGTCGCGGGATTTCATACTCCTCCGGCTGCAACAGATCAACTCCCCGCAGCCCAATCTTCGCCGCATACTCCGCCAGTTGCTCAACCGCAATCTGCGGATAACACCACTGGCACACCGACTGACGAATCCGTCCCTTGCGAGCAGTGATGTCGGAACGCGCAGCCATCGTCGGAACCACCACCGCCGCCGCCCCCACAACCGAAGACTTCAGCAGCGCCCGCCGCGTAACCTGCGTCATATAAGTTGTCTGAAAGTCGAAAAAATAAGGCTGGAATCGAAATCAAAAAGCTAGAAGCTAGAAGCTAGAAGCTAGAAGCCAGAAGCTAGAAGCTAAGAGCTTCTTTCACTGCCGCCCTTCCTTCAACACCGCCTGGCAATTACTCGAAGCCGTCAGCACTTCGTTGAACGCCGTGTCCTTGCGCAGATCCTTCAGCAGCGGATCATCCAGCAGCGCCGTGTACGCACAATAATTCTGCTGCACCGCGGCCTTCAGCAACCGCAACGCCGGCTCATTCTGTCCGCAATACGCCATCAGCGCTCCCACGTGATACCAAGCCTCAGGTCAGGTTCGATCACCACCGACGCTTCGTTTTCCCGCACAATCTTTGCCAGGTCCGCCGGACGCTGCGCCGCCGTGCACGCTTCCATCAACTCGCGATGATAGGTCGAAGCCTTCCCCATATTCCTGGCCGCGCTCGCGCGCTTCCGCCACATTTCCTTCCGCCAGATAAACATAAGGAGTCACCCATGCCGCCCACTCCGACCCCGCATCCAGATGCACAAAGTCCATCGCCCCATCCGTCTTGCCCATCTCCAGGAACGACCACGCGCACGAACGGAACGCAAAATTTCCCGGATCGAGTTGCCGCGCCGCTTTGCACTCCTGCGTCGACTGTTCGAGCATCCCCGCATAGCGCAGCACATAGCTCAAAGCGAAGTGCGCGTCGGCGCTCTGCGGACGCCGCCGCACCAGATCCGTCGCCGCATCGTAGGCCCGTCCCAGTTCTCCGCGCTCTACCCGCGCCGTAATCAGGTTGCTCGCCGCCATCATTCGATTCGGATCCAGCGCTCAACGCCCGCTCATACGCTGAGTTCGACCTCTGGAACACGGCCTCGCCGCCGCCGCCATAAGTCGAATCCCAGTAGTATCTCTGCCCCAGCGCTTCCCACGCCGGCGCGTAGTTCGGGTCGATGCCAACCGCCCACTCCAGCATCTTGATCGCTTCCTTGTTCGGCGCCGGATCGTGCGGCACGGCCACGCTGCGCAGATAGAAGTCATACGCCTGCTGGTTCTTCGGCCGCGACGCCGCCGATTCCACGCCGCCTGTCTCCGCCCAGAATCGGCAGCAGCCCATGCTGCACTTGCGCGGTCAGCTGTTCCTGCAGCCCAATCAAGTCCTCGGCCTTCGCCGTGACCGTGGCCTGCCACAGCAACCGGTCGGTCGGCACGTCAATCGCCTCCAGCGTCACCGTCAGCGCATCGCCCTGCTTCATGAAGTGGCCTTGCAGCAGCCGCCCCACACGCAGTTCCTGGCCCACTTTTTTCGGATCTACATCCAGCGCCACATACTTCCGCGTCACCGATGACGGCCGCACTTCCAGCGACCGCGAATACGTCAGCACGCTTGACAGTTCATCAGCCAGCGCGAAGCGCAAATAGTCAATATTGAAATCCCCATTCATGTTTTGCAGCGGCAGCACCGCAATCGCATTACGCTGTTCTGCGTTGGCCACTTCCCGGTGGTTGTACCACCACGCTCCCACCGCCGCCAGCACGGCCAACAGCAGTCCCGCCATAGCGATCAGCAGCCACGTCATCAGCCGCGAGTTGTGGCCGAAAGTTCTCGACGCCGCCCGCAGCTTGACGGTCGCGGCGCTTCCACTCTTGATCGTCCCTGATTCAGTCTCTCGTTTCAGCAGGGCGATGTCCGATCGCATCTCCGCCGCGCTCTGGTAGCGATGGTTGCGGTCCTTTTCCATCGCCTTCCCGATGATCCCTTCCAACTCGATCGGAATCTTCGGATTCAATTCCCGCGGCGGCGTGGGCTTCGAATGCAGCACCGCGTCCAGCGTCACCAGCGAATTATTTCCGCTGAACGGTTTCTTCCCCGTGGACATTTCATACATGACCACGCCAAACGAAAACAGGTCGCTGCGCGCGTCAATGGTCTCGCTGCGCGCCTGTTCCGGCGACATGTACACCGCAGTCCCCGGAATCACGCCCACCGCCGTCAGCGAATTGTCCGCCCCCGGGTCGTCCTCCGTCCCGAGGTTATTGACCAGTTTCGCCAGTCCGAAATCGAGCACCTTCACCTGGTGACTCGGCGTCAGAAAAATATTCGCCGGCTTAATGTCGCGATGCACAATCCCCTTGGCATGTGACGCCACCAGCGCGTCCCCCACCTGCACGCCCACGTCGAGCACTTCCTCCACAGGCATGGCGTGCCCTGAGATGTGAGCCTTCAGACTCTCGCCGTCGAGCTTCTCCATCACAATGAACGGATGCCCGCTGTTGTCTTCAATGCCGTGGATAATGCAGATATTCGGATGATTCAGTTGCGACGCTGCCCGCGCCTCGCGCGTAAACCGCTCCAGCGATTTAGGATCGCCGATCAGATTTTCCGGAATAAACTTCAGCGCAACATGCCGCCCCAGCTTCAGATCCTCCGCCTCATACACCACGCCCATGCCACCGCCGCCAAGCTTTCCAAGGATGCGGTAATGAGAGACCTGCTGCCCGATCATGTGAGGCGCGACCTTACTTGGCGGTAATGTTAGGCCCCCAGCCGAATCCGGTCAACTCCCTTATTCCCCACGGTCTACAGCCGGATGAGCACGACCGTACACCTCAGCGCCACGATCAAATCGCCGTTGGACGTCACCCTCCCGCAAAGCGATCAGATCGTTTTTGAGTGGCGCGGCGCTTTCAGCGCTACGATAAGATCCAACCTTACCTTAGCGGCTTTAACTGCTGAGCGGTTCCATCCACAAAAACCGCCGTGCCACTCCGTTCCGTTCCGGGCCGCGATTCCCACTCTTGCCCTCCCCACGTCCATCGGTGAGACGCTCCCTTAACCACAGCTCTCTTAACCAAATATTATGAAAAAGGACAGTTCGCATCACTTGCCCAGTCAGGAGACAATCATGAACGCCGCCGCTCAACTTCCCAGCGACCTGCAGGAAGCCATTCGCCGCCGCGCCGAAGAAATCTATATCCGCAACGGAAAAATTCCCGGCTGCGACATGGAAAACTGGGCGCAAGCTGAACACGAAATCATGCGCGAATTCTCCGAGCCCGCCCCTCGCCGCACCGCCATCGTCGTCAAAGTTAACGGCGCCGCCTATGTCGGCGAATACGATCCCGCCTCTTCTGACGACTACCAACCCGGCGAATTCGACCCCGGCGCCTCGGTCCCCGTTCGCTTCCGCGGCAACAAGATGCTTCTCCTGCGCCCCAACGGCAAGGTCCTCGAAACCACCATCGTCAAAAAGATCACCTGAAAAACGCCCACGGCAGAAATCGGCCGGGCCGAACGGCCCGAGCATTCTCCGAACCACCTTACATTGCATTGTCATTCCGAGCGACCGGAGCGAACGCGACGGTGAGTCGAGGAACCTGCTTTTGCTGGTTGCTCCCCGAATGCCGCCCCCACCGGGGAAGAGCCGCGCTTCAGCGCCGCGCAAACGCTCAAAAGTAACGGGGCTTTAGCCCCCTTGGCCGCCCTGTTGATATATTCCCAAGATGCTCAACTTCCTCGCTCCGGCCCGAAAGCGGCCGGTTCCGCGGACCTTCGCCGCCACCCTCCGTCACCTCGGAGCCCTCGGTCTTTTCTTCCTCGCCATCCTCGACAGTTCTCCGCTCCCAACCTTCGGCGGTCCCGACATTCTCACCGCCATCCTATCCGCCACCCATCGCCATCCCTGGTATGAATACGCCGCCACGGCCACCGCCGGCTCGGTCCTCGGAGCCTTCCTCACCTTCCGCGTGGCCCGCCGCGCCGGATCGGCTTATCTCGACAAGAAATTTAAAAAGGGCAAGCTGGCCAAATTCCTCAAGCTGTTCAAGCGCTGGGGCTCGGGAACTCTCTTCGCTTCCACGGCAATCCCCATTCCCACGCCGACCAGCATGTTCTTCGCCGCCGCCGGCGCATCAGACTATCCCCTTGGAAAATTTCTTGCCCTCGTCACCATCGGCCGCGCCATCCGCTACTCCGCCATCGCCTTCATCGCCGATCATTACAGCCGTCACTTGCTCCGCGTGCTCCGCCACCCCATGCAATATTGGGGATGGATGGTGCTCCTGGTTGTGGTCACGATCGCGCTAGTCGTAGGTGGAGTCCTGGTCAGCCGCCGATTAGAGACAGCATCCGCGTAGAGGATTGGATGAATAGCGCGACGACGGCAGCAGGGGGACCCTCCGTCCGCGATCTCCGCAAGGCCTTGCCAATAGGTGTAGAATCTCAGCCTGCCCGCAGGGCTGTTCGTAGAGACGCAGCTCGCTACGTTCTCTGCCGACGCGCTAAATAGCCCGAAGCAGGGAAGAGGGGGACAACAAAAATGACCTGGAAAAGCAGATTTGCCGTCGGAGTGCTCACCGCTCTCGCCATGATGCTGCTGACCTTCGCTTTACCTCGCGGAGGTCCCATGCGCGACGCCGCCGTGGTCCAGTTCCCCATCACCGTAGGAATCTGGGCCATCTTCGTCCTGCTCTTCGTGAAACTGAAATAGAGAATCACCGGATGCCGGCGCCGATTCGCGCCGGGTGCCCCATTTCTCGCGCGCTCTTTGCGCGAGAAATGGGGATTTTCACTTCGGCACAATCCCGCCTCGACTCCTAACCTTCTTTGCAGATTTGAATGAGGTTTCCCTCGCTGTCGCGGATTTCGAAGAACTGCATGTCGCCCCCGTCTTGGATCGGCCCGGGACTCACCCCTCGATCCAAAAGCTGCTTGCGGGCCTTCTCCAACTTGTCACAGAAAATGTCGGACGCGACCGGAGAGGGTCTATCAAAGCCCGCCTGTTCTATTTCAGCTTTGGAACAGAGAAGGATTGTGGGCGCATCTTGGCCAGGGAATTTAAGAGCGACATCCGACGGCAGTGAGTTGTCCCACTCCGGCGGCACTTTCGCAACCTTACAATCGAAGGCACTGATCCACCAGCGCCTGGCTGCCTCAAGGTTCGAATAACTGAGAACGATTGAATCTGTATAAAACGAAGGCGCTCCGAACACGTTTCTCCACCTCCTACTCCAAATAAAGCCCCGCGGAAGCCCCCACCCACTCCATATTCTTGTTGTGATCCACGCCCATCATCAACCCGCGCCCCATGCGAATAATCGTCAGCACCGGCCTCAACTCATCCAGCCACACATACATCACCCGCACCTCCGCTTTGGTCCCGCCCAGCGGAGTCGCAATCACCGGCTCAAAATGCATCCGCTCCTGCAAAATGTAATACGGCCGCTTCTCCGCCGGAATCGCCGCAATATCTTCTTTCGTCGGAGCAATCACCACCCCCAGCCCGGCAAACGAATACAGCGGCTTGAGCGCATAATTTTCGAGATCGGCAGGAATCTTCGGCAGCCGGTCCAAGAACCACGTCTTCGGCACCGACGAATGCCGCAAATAAGGAATCGAAAATTTCGAAATCCGAAAATACCAGTTCGGATGCCCCGCCCACTCCAGGTCAAGATCGTCGCGCCAGTCAAACCCAAGCTTCACATGCTTGCGCTCCAGTTCATCAACAATCGCCCGGTTATAAATCCGCTCGATTGGAATGCGTTTCCCCCCGCGCTCATAATAAAGCCGCGTCCCATCCTTCTTAATGTCGCGAATATCGACCGTCCGCACCCCGAGCATCTTCTCCGTGAGCAAAAAATCGGGCAAAGTCTTCTGCTCCAGCGGATCAATCTCCATCAAAATCACATTCTCCGGATCATGATCCGCAACAATCGCCCGCCGCAATAGCTCTCGATAAGAATTCGTATCGAGCCCGCTCAAGAAATGCTTCAGCCGGGCTGGCTCAGCCTCTTGCTTTGTCATTCCGAACCGGTGCGAAGCAGCGGTGAGGAACCTGCTTTTTTCTGGCAGCCATCCCATCTCCCGCAAGCCATACACATCTAAATAAGCCTCCGCCAGCGGCCCCTGATATGCATAAAGTGAAGGAAACGCCTGCAACTCCACCAGCTTCGGCTGCAACTCTCCAGAGGCATCCCGCACCAACCCAAAATCCACCTGCACAAACATAGGATGTGCCGGCTCATTCGGAACCTTAAACTCCGCCTGAACAGCCTCATCAGATTTCGAAAGATAAGCAGGATTGTCGACCAGTTGCCGAATCAACTCCGCCCCGTCGCGAGCCATCCGGTCAATGAGCGACTTCGGAAAAAAACAAGGGGTCTCCGACAGCCGAAACTGCACATGCGTTCCGGAAACCTCATCCACCCGCCGCAAGAACGCCTGATATTTTTCCGGAGTGAAGTTCGCGTTGAACTGTTTGCGTAACGAGGGAATCATGGAGGAGCGATCGCGCGAAAGTTTTATTCGCGAATTTCCATGCCACGGACGAGGCCGTCTTCGAGCACATAAACATGCTCAACCATCCGGTCGAGCAAAACCTTGCCATCCAATTCGCGAATCACCTGGTGAACATCCACCACTACGCGGCCATGGCCATCGGCTTCAATTTTCACAGGATCGACATGCGGATCGATCACGCCCCACTGCCGCGTCCAATACGAGCGAACGCCGTCGTGCCCGCAAACCGTGCCGCCTTCCATGCCATTGGGCCATTCCACGTTGGGCTGCATGCCGGAAGCAGCTCTCGACGTCGCGCGCGTTGAACGCGGCATACAACCTCTTGAGCCTTTCCTCCGTGCCTTGTGCCAGCGTCAACTCCATCTCCGACATGCGCGCCTCACGCTTCAACCAGAAACTTCCCCTCGCGCATAATCTGCTCGTCGTCCACCCAGATATTAAACTTCCGCCCCACCACATCAATATGCGTCGTCGAATCCCACTGCGCCCCCGTATGCGCCCCATACGGATTCCCAAACGCAATATGCACCCCAGGATATTTCTCATCCTGCAGAATCTGCCCAATCACATCCTTCAAATCAATGTTCGTCCCAATGGCAAACTCGCCCACCCGATCGCTGTTCTCGTCGGTATGCGTATATTTCCAGAAATCATTTTCCAGTTCGCGATTCTCCGAGTGCGCCTCGGTCAGCCGGTTCCCCTTCATGCGCACGGTCAGCGGATGTTCCTGCAGGTTCCCAAACTTGGCGCACAAATAATCGCCCACCACGCCATCAATCACAAACGTCCCATTCACTTCGCCCGGCGTAGTAAAAATTTCCCCGCCCGGCAAATTCCCCCACTTCTCCGGAGTGATGATCCCGCTAGTCTTCAGCCACTTGTAATTCGGATTCAAATCCGCGGTCAGGTCCGTCCCCGCCGCAGTCGTCGCGCGCACCTTCGACGCCTTGCGCACCATGGCGATCACCTTGGCGCTCAACCGATCGACTTTCTGAAAGTCCGCCCGCATCCCCTCCAGCATGATTTGCCGGTTAATATTCACCATGTGGGCATGGCGAATCTTCCGCCGGTTCACCACTTCAGTCATCTGAATCCGCGACCGTAATTCGTTGGTCTGCACCTGCACCGCAAAAATCGAAACCTCGCAGGTTTCCAGGTCGTCGAGAATCGCACTCGGCAGATCTTTCAGCGGACGCTCCGCCAACTCCTCCAGCACCCACGCATGATAAGGCGCACCAATCTTTTCGAGCTCCCGCACCACCGCCGCCGCAATCTCAATCGTGGCCTCATCGGTGATCACGCAAACCTGCTCGTTAGGCTGCACGCGCAGGCAAACGTTCACCGCATTAAAAGCCCCAGGCGCATACTCCGGATCAAAGAAATGTTGCACAGCGGGTGCCCCATTTCTCGCGTTCTTCGCGAGAAGTGGGGATTTTGATTTGATTTAACTTGGCTTGGTCCAAAGAATCGCTCATTACCCAACTTTTCGTACGTCAGCCGGCTCTTCCTCCAGCCCCGCTTCCGTCTCCTCAATGATGTAATCGACAACTTTCTTCAAATCTCCAGTCTCCTCGAAACACGCGCAGCTGCCGGTCGGCCCCGCTGCCATGCTCCAGAATCCTGTGAATGTAATTCAACTCCTCGCGCGATCCCAGTTCATCCACCACATCGTCGACGAACTCCAGATATTCATGAATCAAATCCCGCGTCGGCACTTCCGTCTGCTTGCCGAAATCAATCATCTTGCCATCCAGCCCGTAGCGCGACGCCCGCCACTTGTTCTCCATGATCAGCGCGCGCCGGTACAGCCGAAACCCCTGGTTCGCCGTATACAACTTGTACAGCTTCGCCACCGTAGCCTGAATCAAGGCAGCAATCGCAATCGTTTCATCGGCCCGCATGGGCATGTCGCACACCCGAAATTCAATCGTATTAAAAAATGGATGTGGCCGGATATCCCACCAGATCTTCTTCGCGTTGTCGATGCAGTTGGTCTTGATCAACAACTTGATGAAATTGTCATACTCGCCCCAGCTGGGAAAATAATCCGGAATATTAGTCCGCGGAAACTTGTCAAACACCTTGCACCGGTAGACTTCAGCCCGGTATTCATCCCCAGCCAGAACGGCGAATTGGTCGACAGCGCCAGCATGTGCGGCAGAAAT
>CAVTKB010000003.1:0-226466 GCA_963735205.1 uncultured Acidobacteriota bacterium | reverse complement strand
CCAACATTTCGTCGGTCATATTTCGCGGAGCATCGACCAGCGCCCGCGCCGAGGAGTGCGAGGCGATCACCGGTGCTTTGCTCGTGGCCATCACGTCCCAGAACGTTTTGTCGGCTACGTGCGAAATATCGACCATCATGCCCAGCCGGTTCATCTCCAGCACGACCTGCTTGCCGAAATCGGTGAGCCCGTTGTGGTGCTCGACTTTTGGGTCGTCGATGTCGCCGGAAGAGTCGGCCCACTCATTGGTATTCGACCAGCTCAGCGTCATATAGCGCACGCCCAGCCGGTAATAGTCGTGCAGCAGGTGAATATCATTCTCGATCGAGTGCCCGCCCTCAATGCCCATGAGCGCGGCAAGTTTGTGCGCTTTGTGAGCGCGGTCGATGTCACTGGGGGAGAAACACATCACCATCCGGTCGGGGTGGCGCGCCGCCTGCTCGTAGACCGAATCGATCAGATCGAAGGTGTGGCGTGCGAAATGACCCTGATTCGTATCCGGCTCAACCCAGATAGAGAAAAACTCCGCGCCCAGGTTTCCGCGGCGCGCCTTATCGAGGTTGATGTGGCCCGGGTCCTTCGGATCGGTCGAGCCGATGTCGAAGCCTTCGTCGAGAAAGCGCTGCGGCGTGTCGGCATGGGTGTCGACGACGAGCGCGGAGTCGTGCAGTTTCTGGGCGCGCTCGCTGACCACGATGTCGGAGTTGGTGGACGGTTTATCTGGAGTCTGAGCAGCGGCGGGGGAAGAGGTCAGAAAAGACAAAGCAAACAGGGCGAGTAGTGGGAGACTGCGAGCAAAACGAGTCATAGATAAGTTTCCGACTACGCGCGAGATCCGCGCAGCGAAGCAAGGATTGTATAGGCAATCAACGCCAGGAAGGAAGTGTCCCTCGGGGGCGGAAAGGCCTGCCTCAATAAACCTGGCACAAACCATTAACGTAATACTTCGAGCGCCTCCTGGACGCAGGTCTCGAGCGGCTGTTCGGTATCGATCACCGTCTTCAACTGCGTGATGGCCTCGAACCGCGCCTTCACTTCGAGGTAAAGTTCGAAGTCGCGATTGCCGGCGGGATGAGTTCCCACCTCGGTGTCAGCCGCGAGCCTGCGCCGAGCCGTTTCCTCCGAGCATACGCACTCCAGAATTCTCCATGGCTGTTGCAGATGAGCCGCGGCAGCCAGCACATTCTCGATCTGATAGCGCCGCGAAAACGGACGGCCATCCAGAAAGATCACGCGCGCAGCATTCCGCGCCAGCAAATATCCTGCAGTGTCGAGCATGATCTGCAGGCAGTGGTCGTCCTGGCGCGTGGAATATTCGATCTCGTCGGGTAGAAAAATCGCATGCCGGATTTCGTCCTTGCTGACGACCCGGGCCGAAGTACGCTTGGCCAGCTCCTGCGCAAGCGTCGTCTTACCACTACCCGGCAAGCCGGCCATCAGCACGATCATAGGAACAGAATAACGGATCGCCCTGGTTGAGATGTGCCAAACGGAATTTTCCCGGTGTGTGAAGACTGGACGAGCGTAACCGAGATGGCGCGCGCACCTTAGATTGGCGCGACCAGCGATGATGGCTGATTCCAATTCGAAAACTCGATTGTCCAACCATCTTCGCGAGCAATCCGGCGAGGCAGATGATCTGCCTCATTGATGCAGATGGTGTAGCGCGGTTTGATTCGATCCCACGACGCCTCCCAGTCAGTGCACGCGTCGGCGCCCACATGCCTCTCTCCGACATACTTCATCTGTCCGTGAGGAATTATGATGTCGGCGTCGAAATACAACTTCGATCCAAGCACGATCGGAGCCCCGCCGCAATCCTGCAGAAACATTCCTTCCGGGTGCGAAGTCCACGGTCCGCCGTCGATCTGAGAATAGTGAACTCCATCAATGCTCATTTCGACTCTCGAGCGTTGAGCATCGCCGTCTCGCAGGCGGTCAGGCGTTATGAACGAGGTTTCAATCCGGTAGTTGCTGCGCGTGCGGCTCGGACAAAACACATCCCGCGTTTCCTCACGAAGAATCACGGCTGCCGGTCCCAGCATCGATTCATGAGAGTGCCAGCTCGTGGCCTGGTGGATCGCATCGCGTGATTTTTGCAGCTGACTGAGGCCGGGGTCGGGCCGCGTCATATAGTAGGCGACCGTAATCGGCACGGCCCCCGACAACAGAAGGATCGCAATGCGAGAACGCGAGAAACGGGAAGCTGGGTTTGCCATGATGACAGTTCACTCCGGAACGGGCGGGGCGATCATTGCCGCATCCCAATCCCAAAACGTGTAGCTAACTCCGCCCGCCCCGGTACCAATTCGAATCGGAAGATGGGTGGATTCGTCCAGGCAGACGGAATACCGTGGAGGCGCTCCCTTGGCAGGAATTAAACTCCAGTACCGACACTTGCCGTGTTCTGTTTTTTCCCAATCACCTTTGCGAATCTCGCCGTTCCGTTCGATCTCGTCCAGAGGCGGGTAGAGGAAGCCAATGCCCCTTACGTACGGACCTTTGCCGCAATCCGAAACGGGATCCTGCGGACTAGTAGTGCGCAGCCAGGAGCCATCGGAGCGCTGTTGATAAGAAATTCCGCTCACTGCCGCTCGCCGCGTCACCAGGTGTTCGTTGGGATCAACGTAAGTATCGGAAAAATCTGCGGGACAATTCACGTCTCGCCAGGCGTTGACTAACCCCTGCTCCGAGCCGATAGAACGCCAACTCTTGACGTGGCGAAGCGCCTCCTGCGATTTCAGCATTTCCTGATAGCCGCGGCTGGGAGAAAAGTAAAGATACAGTCCGTAAGAAAACGCGAGGAAGAGAAGCGGCCAGGCTGCCCGCTTCAGCAACTCTCTGTGGGGCTGATCAAGCATCGAGGCGGGCTTGAACCTTAGTTCGTCCTGCTGCCCAGCGCAACCTGCGCAACAGGATGGTCGCTGTCGGGATGCTGCTCGGGATGTTCGTCGGGATGTTGATCCAAATGTTCAACCGGAATAATGTTCTGGGTCTCGCGCCAGTCGGAATAAAGGCCGCTCACCATGATATGAAACACCCACTGGTGGCGTTCTTCTTCCGGTTCTACCAGGCCGAGCGCCTTCATGTAGAACAGGTAGTGCTCCATCCAGTGAATCTGATCTTTGCTCATGCCGCGGCGTTGCAGGTCAACGGTCACGCCTGCCAGATGGGAAGAGGCGGTATCGCCGTCGGCCGGAGCCGCGTTGCGATTGTGGCGCCGCAGTTTCTTCTGAACCTTCACCGTACGCACCGCCGAGTTCACTTGAATCTGTTGGTGGAAGCGGTTGTAATAGGCCTGGCTGATATCGTCGACAAAGTCCAGCGTCCACGAGCGGCAGAAGCGCCGCGAAAGATCCAGCCGCGGATCGAAGCGCAGGGTTTCTCCCGAACGGATCTCGAGCAGGGAACCGTCGGCCTTCAAAGCCTCGAGTTCGGTCTCATCCTGAATCCGCGGCAGTTCGAGCCGGTTGATTTCAGCGTTCTGAAGCAGCAAAGATTCGTGCGACGGCCTGAACATCGGATTCCAGCGCAGCCAGCGGAAGTGCCGGTGGTGCGCGCGCTGCACGGTCGCATGATGCACGGCGAAGGCGCTGCCCGAAAATCCGCCGCACACCAGGGCCAGCAGCAGGAAACTCGCGAATTGGAATTTTGCCAGTCTCAAGAAATCTTCTCGTTGTGCGGCTACTCGCCAGGTGCCCTCACAGGTTCTTGCTGTGAGTAGCGGCTATTCTAAGCCATGCTGTCAAGCGGTCCAACCGAAGCCTGAAGCAAGCCGTTACCTGAGTACCCAAAACAGCGCCTGAACGTGGTTACTTACCTTCCGCGATCAGAGATACTCACCAGTTTTGTCGGCAAATGACGGGCCATTCTTGAGGGCGTGCGGCCCACAGCTATGTGCGCGGCCAGCCAGGACTTGGCGATCTTAGATGGTTCTCAGAGGGCGCGGGTTGGGCGATTTCGCTGCACTCTGACGAAAATCAATGACAAAAATCAGCAGCATCAGAGGTAAGAATCAGCGGCAAAAAAATCATCGCTGCAAAAGATCGCCCAGGGCCTGCTTCATAACCTGGCCGCCGACCTCGGAAATCGCCTTGGTCAGCGGAATATCTTTGGGGCAAACCTCGACGCAGTTCTGGGCGTAGCCGCACTCCTGAATGCCGCCGTCGCCCATGAGCGCGGCCAGTCGATCGCGCTCGAGCGCCTTGCCCGTGGGATGCGTGTTGAACAGCCGCACCTGCGCAATGGTTGCTGCGCCCACGAAGCCCGTGTCTTCATTGAACTGCGGGCAGGCTTCCATGCAGCAGCAACACGAAATGCAGCGCGAGATCGGATAGGCAACTTCCTGCTCTTCGGCCGACATGCGCGGTCCGGCGCCGAGATCGTAGGTGCCGTCGATCGGTACCCACGCCTTGACGGCCTTCAGGTTTTCAAAGATTACGTTGCGGTCGACCGCCAGATCGCGCACAACGGGGAACTTCGAGAAGGGCTCCAGCCGGATCGGCTGCTCGAGATTGTCAATCAGCGCCGAGCAAGCCATGCGCGCCCGCCCGTTGATCAGCATGGCGCACGATCCGCACACTTCCTCGAGACAATTCGAGTCGTAGGTGATGGGCGTGGTCGCCTTGCCGTCGCGCGTGGAGGGTTCGGCGGCAATATCCATCAGCGCCGAAATGACGTTCATGTTCGGCCGGTGGGGAAGTGAGAACTCCTCCCAGTACGACTTGGAAGTGGGAGTGTTCTGGCGTCTGATCTTGATGATGACGGATTTATTAGCCATTAAGTCTTAACCTTCAGCTCGAAGCTCTGGAGATCCTTCGCCGACAAGCGCCGATGATCCATTTCCTCGGCGAAATAATCGCGTCGATTTCGGTAATAAAGAATCCGAAAAACACCGAGGAGCACCGAAACAGCGCAAAGCACCAGCCAAACCTTCGCCCAAAATGGAGCATCGTGCCTCGTGCTATTTATCCATCGCACAGAAATCCATGCAGCCGACGCGGCTCCAATGGTGTTTCCGGTCAGGAAGCGGATCGTGGCTCGGCGAGTGCTTTTCTTCATGACTCAATGACCTTCACTGCTGTGAGGTCTGCTTCTACCTTTTCCCTCTGCCTTGAAAGGCGGCTCCACGCGAATGAAGATATTGTCCCACTGATGATGTTTACCCGAAACCTCTCTATTCCCGGGGAACGACCGATCTAGCATTTCGAGGGCGTACATATTGCTGACATCAAACCAACGCCACCCGGGAAGGCGGCCGCTGCTTTGTCCGCCAATTTGCCACGAAAGCAATCGTGCAATTCCTTTCTGAATGCCATAATCATGCGGCTCAACAATTCGTTCCTTATTCTGATATCTGAATCGGATCAACCGTTTATTCTGGATCGCACCGTAAAGCAAATCATGCAATCCAGCATCCACTGCCACTGCACCCATTGCCTCAGTACTTCCTCGGCCGCGGCGGAATCAGCGATGTATCTACTGGCTCGAACTCAAATTTCGGCTCATCTGCGTCCGGAGCGAAATATGCCTTCGTCGTCTTCAGCCAGTTCTTGTCGTCGCGTTCGGGGAAGTCCGGCTTGTAATGCGCACCGCGCGATTCATCGCGCATGCCGGCGCCCTGTGCAATCACCCGCGCCAGTTGCAGCATGTTGTAAAGTTGCCGCGCAAACACGACCGTCGTGTTCGCCCACTGCGTGCGGTCGCTCAGGTTGATCTTGCGATACCGCTCCAGCATCTCGACCAGCTTGGCGTCAGTCTGCTGCAAAGTTTTGTTGTAGCGAATGACCGTGCAATCTTTCGTCATCAACTCGCCCATCTCACGCCACAACTTCACCGGATTCTCCGTCCCGTCGGACTTCATCAGGTTGGCGTTGATTTCTTCCTGGCGCTTCTGTTCGGCCGCGAAGCATCCGTTGCCGTCTGACGTTCCCTGCAGCCCACGAGCATATTTCACTGCGTTCGGCCCGGCGATGCTTCCTCCGTAGATGCACGACACCAGCGAGTTCGCGCCCAGGCGGTTCGCCCCGTGATACTGATATTCGCACTCGCCCGCGGCGAAAACTCCGGGAATATTCGTCTGCTGATTGAAATCGATCCACAACCCACCCATGGTGTAATGCATGCCGGGAAAAATCTTCATCGGCGTTCGCGGGGATCATCGCCCACAAACTTTTCGTAGATTTCGAGGATGCCTTCCAGTTTCTTGTCCAGCAGTTTGCGGTCGATGTGCGTCAGGTCGAGATACACCATCGGCTTGCCATCGATGCCGAGGTTGTACTCGAAAACAACCTTGAAGATTGCCCGCGTGGCAATGTCGCGCGGCACCAGGTTGCCGTACTTCGGATACCACTCTTCCAGAAAGTACCAGCGCTCTTTTTCGGGAATCGATTTCGGATCGCGCTTGTCGCCGGCCGTCTTCGGCACCCACACGCGTCCGCCCTCGCCGCGCGCCGATTCCGACATCAGCCGCAACTTGTCTTCGCCGGGAATGCAGGTGGGATGAACCTGAATGAATTCGCCGTTGGCATAGTAAGCGCCCTGCTGATAGAGCGCGGACTGCGCCGACCCGGTGCAGACAACCGAATTGGTCGACTTGCCGAAGATCGCGCCGTTGCCGCCGGTCGCGATAATGATTGCGTCGGCGGGGAAGGTGCGCACTTCCATCGACCGCAAGTCCATCGGCGCAAATGCCGCGGCAGACTTGCTGCCCATCGAGCACCGCCGAGAGAAATTCCCAGTGCTCGTACTTCTTTACCTTGCCTTCGGATTCATAGCGCCGCACTTGTTCATCGAGGGCGTAAAGGAGTTGCTGGCCCGTGGTCGCGCCGGCAAACGCCGTGCGGTTGTATAAAGTTCCGCCAAAGCGGCGGAAGTCGAGCAGCCCCTCCGGCGTGCGATTGAACGGCACGCCCATGCGGTCGAGCAGGTCGATGATCCCCGGCGCGGCCTCGCACATGTCCTTTACCGGAGGCTGGTTGGCAAGAAAATCTCCGCCGTAGACCGTGTCGTCGAAATGCTTGCAGGTCGAATCGCCCTCGCCCTTCAGATTCTTCGCCGCGTTAATTCCGCCCTGCGCGCACACCGAGTGCGAGCGCTTCACCGGCACAATGGAGAACAAGTCGACGCTCGCGCCCATCTCCGCGATCTTGATGACCGCGGACAGTCCGGCGAGGCCGCCGCCGACGACAATAATTTTCGGAGTCGCCATCTTATTGCACCGGCCTTCCGGAACTTGCGACTGCTCGACAGCATTGTGACCGGGCTGCGCATGATCCTGCGATGCATCGCGCGGTTCGGCTGATCCTCCTGCAGAGGACGCGAGCGGAAGGAATACAAACTCGCGAGGCCCGCTCCGCACAGCACCAGGAAAAACACCAGGCAGACGCGCAGCAATCTCTTCTGCGCCTTGTCGCCCGACACGATCCCCCACTTCGCCGAGAACAGCCAGATGCCATAGGCGAAGTGCCACGAAGCCGCGACCAGTCCGACCACGTAGAACAGGAACAGCCACGGATGGACGACCTCGGCTTGAACTTTACCAAACGACGCCATGGGATTTTCGTGCAGGTCGACGCCGGTAAAACGCATGGTGTAGGTATGCCACAGGATGTAGACGAAGGCGATGCCGCCGGTCCAACGCTGCGCCGTGTACATCCAGTTGCCGCTCCACGGATACGCGATCGCATTTCCGTCGCCGCGATACCAGATGTAGAAGCCGTAGAGCGCGTGAAACAGAATCGGCAGCCAGATCCCGAACAGTTCCAGAAAAAATACCAGCGGCAGATTCGCCAGAAAGCTGACCTGTCGCGCGTAAGCGTCCGGCCCGGTGATGGCTGTCGAATTCGAAACCAGAATATGTTCAAACAAAAATGCGCCGACCGGAACGATCCCCGAAAGGGAATGCAGCCGGCGAAGAACAAACGAATATCCCTGCCCCGCGCGCAAGGGCGCAACGCCCTGTCTTATCACGGGAGCAGTAGAACTGGCTGACGCCACGTAGCGCTCCTTGAATAGTATGAGTATGAGTTCAGCATGTTTGTACGAAAGTGAGAAAATAACTTTTCATTATCGTGCGGCGAGAGAAGTGAAGTCAAGGAAGGCCGTGTGGAGCGGACACTCCCTTCGACCTCGCTCAGGGCAGGCTCTGTCTGCTGCATTTGACCTAGTACTTGTTCTGAAAGTTTCTAACGCGTCCCATCGCGCCAACCCAAAAGCATTCGAAACGCCGCACCCCGATGGCTGTATCCGGCCTTCTCTTCGGCGCTGAGTTCCGCAAAGGTTTTTTGAATCCCCGGAAAATAAAACAAGGGATCGTATCCGAACCCATTGACGCCGCGCGGATGGTCGAGAATCACTCCTTCGGCCGTTCCACGAAACGTCGCCAGAGTCTTTCCATCGCGCGCCGCGGCCAGTACGCAGACAAACCGTCCCGTGCGTTTCTCCCCGGGAACATGTCTTAGTTCGCGCAGCAGCCGCGCGTTGTTGGCCTCATCGTCCGTGTTTTCGTTTGCCAGATGCGGCGACTCCGCCGCATACCGCGCTGAATGCACACCTGGCGCCCCGTGCAGAACATCGACCTCGAGCCCAGAATCATCCGCGACCACGATTTCACCCGCGGCGTGGCGGCTATATTCTTCGGCTTTCTTGCGCGCGTTTGCTTCGAACGTGATTCCATCTTCGACCACGGCGGGCAGGGAAGCGAAGTTCGGGATGCTTACGATTTCGATTCCGTGCGGCGCAGCCGCCCCGGCAAAGTCTCGCAGCTTCCCCGAGTTTGAAGTGGCAATCAGAATTCGTCGCATAACAGAAGTACAGCCGAATGAAACCGCCTTGTCATCCTGAGCAAAGCGAAGGACCTATGCAACCGGCTGCCGCCGACGAAGAAGCAGAATCCATCCAATGACACAGATCGCAGAGATCGCGGAGATCCACCCTCCCAGCGCGCGATCCCAAGTTCTCACGAAACGGATCTGCACTCGATTCAACCCAGCACCGACTGGAACGATCATCTGTCCCGTCCCAAGCCGCGCCGCCGTTTCCACAACGTGCCCGTTCACCTCCACACGCCACGCGGGATATTGAAACAGCCGCAGCATCAGCTGGCCAGCTGCTGGCATGTCCGCTGTGAAGGCGCGCGACTCAGCATCCCAGCGGTCGATGTGAATGGGAATTGCGGCCGGCGCCGTGCCATCGACAGTTACATTGGGCGCGTTTTTATCGATCGCCGCCGGGTCAGCGCCGAGCGGCGTATATTCGTCGACGCCCTCGTAGCCTAAGCTCAGGTAGCCCGGACCGAGCGCCATATTGTCCTGCATTTCCCGCAGGTCGGCGGCGCTGTCCCACCACGGTGCCTGCGCCCGATGCCACGCCGCGATCACGATCACAATTGCGACCACGCAAACCGCTCCGCGCCACCACCAGCGCCGCCCGGCCGCCGTCGTCGCCGCCGTCACGAAAATACAAAAGGTCAGGCTCAAGCAAAGCAACCAGCGCCAGGGAAACTGCATGAACTCCATTTTCGGCAGAACTTTCCACAGCAGCCCTGCCACGGGAAACATGAGCACCGTGCAGGCGATCGCCCAACCCAACAGAACGTTCCAGAGTTCGCGCGTCGCGGCGCGCCACCGCCTCGCCGCCCACGCTGCGCAGAAAGTCACCGCGATCTCGAAGACTGCCACCCACGAGATGACGCGGTTAAAGGCATCGTGATCCGCGTCCGTTGTATGAACAAATAAAAAATTGTCCACTGGGCGCGAGCCCGCCGACACTGCTTGAGCTATGTCGATCCAGCGTTGCTCATAGATGGCTGGCAGCAGATAAAACGCAGCCAGGCACGCACCCAAAATCACTGCACCGGCGCCTATCAGCAAAATGTGAACTGAGCGCTGCTGCCACGCGAGGAATACCATCAGCAGCGCCAGCGAATAGTGGATCATGACCGCAGCCGGAGCGTTTGTCAGCCACGCCGCCGCCAGCACCAGCGATAGAGGCATGATTGCTCTGAGTCCCGAATCTTTTACTGCGGCCTTCAGCACCAGCAGCAGGAGAATTGGGACTAGGCAGCTGGCCAGCAATTCGGCGAGAGCGCTGCGCCAGTACACGATCACCAGATGGTAGGGATTCACTGCATAGAGGACCGCGATGAAGATTGCATCACGCCGGTTGAACGTCTCCGCATCGAGCCAGCGCCGTGCCAGCATAAACATCGACACGCCCGCCGCGACCAACGCGATCCAGATGTAAATGCAGGATGCCAGCGTCCAGGGGAAGATCGCGCTCAGCGCCGCTCCCAGAGTCCACGAAGCAGGAGGATAGAAAATAAACCTCGGCTCGCCGTAGCCGAAGTTAGCGAGCGCGGCCCAGCGGGGCAAGAAATTTCCATGTTTCCATTGGCCGAGCACTTCGAGCCAAGAATAGAGGTGGAATTCGACGTCGTGTCCGGAGGGCGTGCCGAAAAAGAAAAACGGAATTTCCACAGCGAAGGCCGCGCCTGCAATCGAAAGCAGCGGCGCCCACAGCAACGATGTTGGGCGCTGCCCAGTTTCAGAATGCTGATTCCCAGGCTCGTCGTGCTCAGCCCGCTTGCCCGATGGCACCGCCGTGCTGATCTTTCTCAGAGTCACCTCATTTTGCCAATAAATTTGCGCGTGAACCCGAATGCACGCGTGAACTGAACCGCCGAAATTTTACGCTAGATTGTGCGCCCACATTTAACCCACATTTAACACGGCTGAAACCATCCCGCAATGGAGTTCGACTACCGTACTCGCATAGGGGTGGAACAGACCACGAAGATTGAAGGGCTCGTGTCAAAGACGGGGCCCGGGCCCTTCAGTTTTTCGGAAGGTCACCGCCACGGAAGCCTCCCGTTCCCAATCGTTCCCGCTCACCGTACCGCCCGCCTGCTTCCTTCCCGAAAGATTACCTGCCCACGAGCTGCCGGGAGGCTTTTTTTCATCGAAGGATGTTTAAAGATTTGTAGGCTGAGAGATTTGGATCCAGAACGATCGGCCGAGATTGGATCGGTCGAAGGAATGCGGACACGCAGAACGTCGAAGTGAGGTTTAGAACTTAGGATTGAGACGGCTAGACGGAAGCTTCTTCCGGGCTGCGTTGATGCTGCAGCTCGGTGAGAAATTCGTCTTGCTGCAAGGCGGTGCCGCGGCGTAGCAGTTCAAGCAAGTGATCTTCAAGTTCTTCGCCGGACTCGTCGGCTTTCTTTTCTCCCGGCTCGAACTGGGTTAAGTCAGCAACCAGCGCGCGCGGAGAAATGCTCATTTCCAGCATGGTGGCGGGGCAACTGCGTAGAAAGTTGATGAGCTCACCCACTTGCGCCCGCTGTTCGGGCGTGCGGGAAGGGAACTCCACTCCCATGCCGTGTCCGGGATGTGCAACCCGAACCATGCCCTCGGTATGAACTTCAAGATTCTGGGCCTTGAGGCACAGATCAACCAGTGCACGCTCGGGAAACGGCGCGTCGGTTTGCACGTAGCAGCCACCCAGGCTGAGGTCGGTCAACTTGCAATTTGGCACCGCTTCGTTCGGACCGGCTCCGTTCGTGCTGACCGCGGCCTTCAACCAGGCCTTTAAGTCATTCGAAGAGCTTTCTGAAAGATCCAGAAAGTGAACTCCGGTCTGCCCGTTGGGGTTTGCCCACGCCACTTGCCCGTGAGCGTCGAGTTTCACGCCACCATCCGGCAACTCAAAGCGGAAAGACAGCAGCGCCCCCGCAGCTTGGGTTTCCGCTGTTAGAACGTCCATCCCGCTCTCCGATAAATCGAGCAGGATGCCATCCACCTTGCGCTGATCGGGCAGTGTAATCTCCACCGCCGCCTGCACCGGAACCCGAATCGTCCGTCGCCGCTCCCGGCTCAACAGGGCCGCCGCGGCGCGCAGGCCGGCCTTTGCGGCCTCCTCGGTAACCGGCTTGTAAAGCACGAAATGCGCTCCGCCGCTAAGAATGCCCCGTACTTTCGCCGTATCGGCTACTAAGGCAATGCTTAAGGGTTCGGTGCCCAACTTACGCGCCTGCTGCAGCACGTCTTCCGACAGTTCCGCATTGTCAAAATCGACAATCAGAGCGTCGAACCGCTGCTGCTGGATGCGCGCCAGCGTGGTTTCATGATCGCTGGAGCGGTCCATCGCAATACCAAACGTGGGCAATACTCTGCCCAGAACGGAGGCTGCGTCGTCGTCGGTCGATACCAGTAGAGCCTGAAGGGTCATAAAGCGATCGGATCCCAAACTTCAGTGGGTTTAGGGCCAGTGTTTAAGGCCTGCTTTTTAGGGCCGGCTTTTTACGGCCAGCGAGGAGCCGCAGGCCGGGCTGCCTTGGATGAAGCTGCCCCAGCGGAACCCGCGCCCGCCTTAGCGGACATCGCATCCCCCAGAGTGGCTTCGTCGACTTCGGCCAAGACTCCGTTGTCGTCATCGTCGTTTTCAGCCAGCAACGGCGCTACTTCGCGCAGTTTTTCCGCGGCTTGCTGAAGCATCTCTATCTGCTTACCAAGTTGGGCGTATTTCGCCTGCTTTTGCCGCAGGACTTCATGAATATCTTTCATACAACCCCCTGTTGGCAATGTAAGGAGGCTATGCCGGGCGGGTCAACGGTAATCCCCGGACGAAGATTACCGGGGTAACGGAAGCGAGAGGCTGGAGGGAATAAACTCTATCTACTTAGCAGACAAGAAAAAACCCCGCCTTGCCAGACGGGGTTTCAGTTTCAGGAAGGATCGTAAGCCCTTTTAAACCTTAAGTTTGCGTCGCACTACTCCGGCCACGCCAATCAAGCCCGTACCCAGGAAAATCAGGCTGCTCGGCTCAGGAACCGGGGATGCTCCGATGCTGGTGTCGCCGCTACCGAGCGTCGTGCTGCCGTTAAAGAAGCCCTTGCCCGTATTGATGGTCAGCTGTACGGTCGCTCCGAACACTGTGGTCCCGTTGTACCAAGTACCCGAAATGGTCCCGCTGAGTTCGTAGTTATGGGTTCCGTTGGCCAGGGTTACCAGCGTCCAGGTTACCGGTCCGTCGAAGCTACCGGTGAAGATCGAACCCGTCGGAATCCCGCCCGTGCCGTTCCCGTCGATCACGAAGCTGCCGCCACTCATAAACGTGCCGCCATGCTGCAAGTTTCCAGACATCAGCATACCGGTTGAGAAGGACACGCTGCCCAAGGCACCTGTAACCAATCCCATGCCGTTCAGGGCATTCACAGCAATCAATTCGGAACCGCTAAGGGAGAGTCCCGCGCTACTTCCGGACAAGATGCCGCCGCCATTCGTAAAGTCAACACCGGAACTGGAACCAGCAAACGCTGCCATCGGCAACGCAAGGGCAAGCAATGCAATCCACAGAATTCTTTTCATTTACAACCCCCTCCTGAGTCTTATGGGGACACCGCTAGCTCGCAGTATCCCACACCCCGTTCTGCACCTGGAGTGCCAAATTAGGAAACGTACTATATTATTGCAATATACAGACTTACTGCAGGCGTTGTCCCGTTACGAGAATGCCCGAGTGCAAATTCCTGCATACTCGAACACTCTTTTTGCGCCTGGAGCCATTCCGTCAACCGGTGAGCGACGGTAGCTTCGATGCCGATCCGAGCAGGAAGATCGCTCCGACCACAATGCTGTAAGCTGACGTGAGCAGCGTGAGGCCGCCTAGCGCGTGGGCGCTGACCGCGCTCAACACCGACCCCATCGTCCGCAAAAACGGGTTCTGCGGCCCCGCCGGAGACAGCCATGCCAGTACTTTGTCCGCGGAGAACAGTCCCGCGGCCACCGCGCACATCAGCGTGTTCATGGCCAGCAGGCCCACAATGAACATCAACAGGCCTAACAGCCCGGCCGCCGTCCCACCCAGATTTGCCGCCATCAGAAACAGCAGAATCTGCGTTGGCGTTTCCGCTCCGAGACCGTGAATCACGCCCACCAGAAATGTCGACTTCGTGCCGTACCCGTCCTTAAATACCTGCGGAGCTTCTACCCGAGTTCCACCAAAAATCCGGGTCAGGCGCCAGTAGATCCATAGTGCAGCGTTCACCAGCAGCGTGATCCGCGTGCGCGGGTGAGAATGGCCGTGTGTCGGCGAACCAGATGACGAACCAAAGAACCACGGACGGAAGAACGTGCCCAGCACATAAAGTCCCAGCACCAGCAGCGTGAGCCCAACCAGCCGCTCCGCCCAGCGATCGCTCGCGGCCGGCAAGGCGATGCGGAAGACCACCGCCGCCGAGCCCAACAGGGCAATCGTCGTCGCGTGCCCCGCGACATAGAGCAAGCCATAACGCATGGCGTCGCGCGCCTTCAGTTGCACGCTGCTGATGTCGGTGATGGCGGCGATGTGGTCGTAGTCCAACCCGTGCCGGAAGCCCAGCACCGCAGCCGAGAGCAGGGCCAGTCGCAGATTAACGGGGTCGACCAAAGCAGGATTCCGCGCGGCAAATTCGCTGGCGCATTCCTCGCGCCATGAGCCGGACTTGTAGGCTAGCACATCCCGGCCGCACAAAGCGGACGCCCGTAGCCAATCTTTCCAGAGCTAGTGTTTCGGAGAAAGATCGTTCTTGGCTGGGTTGCTCTTGCCTTGTTCAACCTTAAGAGGCCCGTGCTTGGCCAACTCCTTTTCGGGACGTTCCTTCCTGGGAGGATCGGCCTTGGGAGGATCCGCTCTGGAGGTCTCGGACTTGACCGATGTAATCTTCTCTGGCGCCGGTCCAATCAGTTCCCGTAACCGCCGCGAAAGGATGGCGGCCAGTGATTGGTAAAACCGGGAACCGAGATGCGGAAACAGCTCGAACACCGACTGCAGAGTTGGTCGGTCGAGATAGTAAGCATCGACCTCTTCCTTGGCGACCACATTCGCCGTCGCGGGCAACTCATCCAGAAATGAAATCTCACCGCAAGCCTCACCCGGATGAATCAAGTGCGTGCCCATCGACGGAATCTGCACTGCGGCTGTGCCCGTTAGCAGCAAGTACACTCCGTGCGTTCGTTTCCCCTGGTGGACCAGAAGATCTCCCGGCTTGAACGTCAACCGAGAACGCTTTATCGGCAACCAGCGCCCAATCATTGGCGGTGAGATAGACCAATCCCCGCTTCGCTGCCGACAATATAGACACATCTTGCTGCTGATTAACCTTCGACATGGCGCGCTTACCCGAGATCCCGGACAGACATACCGGTGGCGATTTTACAGATAACAACAGGGCTGGTCAGAGACTAGCAGAAAGAATGGAGGAAAACGCGCGCCCGCATCCGCGAAGTCACCGGAAGTTACCATCGCACGGCAAGGAGAGTTATTTTTTCCTGATCAGGCAAGCCGCGTGGCGAATGGACATCTCTTGCCGTGGTGCCCCGACTCATCATGTTCCCGCAGCAGCCCGATGGCAAACCGCTCGGCTCGAGCAGCCGCGTCCTTTTCTTCAGACGTAAGGGCACGGGTGGTTGCAAGTCTGCGAATGTCCGACAGATGTTGCTCAAGTTCATCCTTGGTGCGGCATTCCATTTCCTTCTCCAATCGCGGCACGTACTAATTTACTAGGGCTGCATAGCTGTTGGGAAATCTCCGCTTCACTCGTTGAATAGAAGCTCAGTTAGAATTTCAACCAGACGTAACATTTCGCTTGAGGAAGAGCCAATGCTTTCCAGTCCCGTAACCGATCTCAAGACGTTCGTGCCCGCCAAAGACGCTGAACTCTCCAAAAAGTTCTATACCGATCTCGGATTCACGATCAATTGGAGCAACGAGCAGATTGCAGAGCTTCAGATCGGTGCGTTCCGCTTCCTGCTGCAGACTTTCTATGTCGCCGAACACGCGGGAAATTTCATGATGAGCCTCGCCGTCGAAGATGCCGACGCCTGGTGGGAGCACATCCAGCGCCAGGAGTTCACCAGGAAGTATCCCGGCATCATGTGCAAGCCGCCCGCGATGCAGCCGTGGGGAATTCGAGTGCTCTACCTGAGTGATCCGAGCGGGGTCCTGTGGCACATCACGGATATGCGCAAGTCTTAGCGCAGGTTTTCGGATTGGAAAAGGAGAATTCGAGCACGACAGGATTCTCGTGCTAAGAGAAAGAGGAAGACGAAAAGGGAACAGTTCAAGGAGGCTTCCGCCGGTGCTTTCTTAGGAAACTGATCGACGATCCCCGTCTTCTGATTAATTTCCAGAGCATATCACTCCCGAGAGTCAACCGGCCAAAAATCAAAAAAGTTCATCCACTGGTCGTAGTGAGTGGTCAATGTTTCTTCGAGAAACCCGACAGCCTGGCACATGGCCGCCTGCAAACCAGCGCCCTCGTCACCGCCGGCGACTGGTGCCTGCGCTGGAGGGATCGGATCTCCCATCAGGACGTGGTAGCGCAGCCAACCTTCGCGAATGACGAAAACAGGAAGCACCGGCGCGCCTGAGACTTGCGAAAGCAGGAAAGGACCGACCGGAAAACTGGTGGGTTGAGAAAAAAACGGCACCTCGCGCGTGTGACGCTGATAAACGCGGTCGCCCTGGATCGCCACCATCTCGTTTCGACGCAAGGCCTGAAGAAGTTCTAGCGTGGCCGCCACACCCCCCTTGAGATCCACAGTCCTGAGCCGTTCGCTGGTCATCAAATTTCGCAGCATGATCTCAGCCGGCTTGTCCTCGACCACCCGCGCCACGTTAACCTGGCCGTACATTGAGAGCAGCCGCGACGCGAATTCCCAATTCCCCACATGCGCCGTCCACACGATGAGCCCATTGCCTGCAGCCAGGCATTGGTCGATCTTGGCGACGCCGCTTTCCGAGTCCACCAGCATGCCCAATAGTTGCGCATGGGTTGCCTGCGGGACAAAGCAATAGGAAACCATGAGGTCGCAGAAAGAATAGAAGACCCGAAAAACTTTCCATTGCAGCGCGAGCCCGCGCTTGCCGGAGACCCGGCGCAGATTTCCGGTTACCGCCCGGCGTTCCCGCTTCAATATGAGGAAGAAGATCAGCGCCGTCAGCGCCGCAACCGCAGGATGGAGAAAGCGCGGCAGCCTCGGCATGATGACAAAGATCATCCGCAGCGCCGTTGTGTTATGAAAACGATGCTCGTACCAGCGCGTCACTTAGCCTCTGTCGAACTGAAGGAGTGGCTAGTGTGTTTGGACGGCTTCTGCCTGGATAAGCGGGAATAGCACACCGGGGATTGTGATATCAGGGTTTTGCTTCCGCCACTTTGGATTCGATGATCGCCGCCAAAGCGTTAATACTCTCGAGGGATTTCTGGTTGAAGTTGGCCTGCACCAGCTTGATGCCGAAATGCCTTTCAATCTCCAGGACCAGTTGCAGGATGTCGATGGAATCGATTTCCAATTCTCCGCCGATCAGCGGCTGATCGTCGCGAAGATCCTCCGGAGTCAAGTCGGTGATCCGCAAGCTCTTCAATATAATGGGCTTGAGCTGCTCCTTAACACTGGCCATATCGTTCACTTGCAACCTGAGAGCATACCACAAAGCTTACAGCAGTCCGCCATCCACGGCGATCACCTGCCCGGTGATATAGCTTGCCTGCTCAGACCCGAGAAACACCGCCAGCGCAGCCACTTCTTCGGGCTTGCCAAAGCGTCCCAGCGGAATTTCTGACAGCAATCGTTTCTCTTCTTTCTCAATGTATTTTGCGGACATGGGGCTCGGAATCAGGCCCGGACAAATGGCGTTCACCCGGATGTGAAATGCTCCCACCTCGCGAGATAGCGCCTTGGTGAAAGCGATCACGCCGCCTTTGGACGCCGAGTAATTGCACTGGCCGGCCTGGCCCCGAACGCCGGCGGGCGACACAATATTGCAAATGGCTCCACTCCCCCGGCGCATCATGCCCGGCAGGGCCAACCGCGAGCACAAATATGTGCCGCGGAGATTGGTGTTGATTACGTCGTCCCACTGCTCCTCCGACATAAAGGCCAGCAGGACATCGCGGTTGATGCCCGCGTTGTTCACCAGGTAGTCGACCGGACCAAATTGATGTTCGATGCGATCGAACATGGGCGCAACACTCTCTTGGTGAGAGAGATCAGCTTCCACTGCGAATGCTTCTCCGCCAGCGGCGACGATGCGCTCCACCACGCCGACTGCGGAATCTTTCCCATGAAGATAATGCACGGCTATGCGGAACCCCGCGTTTCCCAGAGAATGCGCGATAGCGGCACCGATAATTCCCGAGGCGCCGGTGACCAATGCGACTCTCCGGTCGGTGGCGGCGCGATTACTGATTTCAGTCATATCATCAAATTTGGTGAAACGAACTTAGTGCATCGAATTCAGTGCAGCGGCTTGAAGACTAAAACGTACACGGCCCAACGCGAGTTGTAGCGCGCGATATTCCCATCCAGAGCGTAGGAAACCGTGCCTTGTACCAGCGTATTCATGGGGCCAGGGATGTTGAAATTAGTCTCCAGTCCGTCGAATTTGCGGAATCGAAGCGACTCATCCAGATTGCGCGCGCGTGCGTACGCGTACATCCCATCGATCTTCATGAAGTCCATCACGTTGAAACCGTAGTGCACGTCGGCCATGGCGATGGCGTCAAAAGAATCCGTGCCGGGGGGAATGCCGTGAAGACGCGGCGCTGCGAGAAACGAGGGAAAGTAACGGGAGAAGCGATCCAGTTGATTTCCGCCCCAGTAAGAAATATCCCATCCACCCTTGGTGAACTTGCCGATGTAGTAATCCTTGTTCAAATCGGCGTTGTAGAGCGTGAACGCATTTTGCGGACGCTGGACCAGCAGAGCGTTTTGCGGCGGCGGATTCGACAATGAAGACCCGCACCCAGCCGGAGGTTGGGCCAGCGAGGCGCATCCGAACGGCCTCCAGTCGATGCGCTCGCCCCGTGTCCCCTGCGCGTCGAACACATAACCTTTGCGGTTGTATTTTATTTCGACGCCCGGAAGAATGTTCAATCCGTTGCGCGGCAGTTCGTATATTTCGTCCGCCTGGCTGGTCCGCAGGAAGTTGTCATAGGCGAAGTAGGTGGAGGCAGTTACGCTGAGATGGGTTGCGGCTTGCCATGAGGCGCGCACGCCGGCGGTTTGCTCCCATGTCCATGTCTCGCCTTGCAGCAATTCCGTGTTATTGCTGTAGATGTGGTTCTCGCCGGGCAGGCCGTTCAGCGACAAATCCAGCGCCAGTCGGAACTTGGGCCGGAACTGCTTCGAAAGGTCAGAAACCAGAATGGGCCCGGCAAAGAACGTAGAAAGCTGCGCGCCCGTGTGATGAAAATCAAAATCCACTTTGCTGATGCCGAGGAACGGAACGGGAAAGTTGAATGTGCCTCCGTACATCACTCCGGCCACCAGAGCGCGAATGCGCTTTGCATTCTGGTCCACTAAAACGCGCTCGCCGTTTTTCATCCGCAGCGACCGCAATCCCTGGTCGGTGTCGCGGAACATCGGGTCGTCAGAACTATGCTCGGCCGCGAGAGTGGCGCTGAACTGCGGCGCGTTGATGACGTATTCCGAAAATTGCACAGTCCGCTGCAGTACAAAATCACGTCCGGCAGCGTTCAGCAGCTGCTGCGCGGAAATCGATCGCAGCAAGTTGAATTGATTGCCCTTGTCGTCGCGAACTAACTCAAAATTCTGGGTCTCGACGTTAACCAGCACGTTGCTGTTGATGCCACGCTGAGTCAGATACTGTTTCACCTCGCGAAAAGTCGCGGCGTCGATCCAGATCTTACCGCTGTAAAGCGCCTCGTCCCGCACCTTGGGCTCGACTCCCACGACATAACATGTAGCGCCGTTGACTTGTTCGGTCCCGAGCAATTTGTAGTCATAGCGCTCGTTCAGCTTCAATTCCAGGGGCTGCGTCAGGATTTTTTCGGGCTCGATTTGCGGCAGGGGAAATTCATGATTCTTTCCGAACTTCACCCCGTTCAGGTAGAACTCTTTTTGCGCCAGTTCCATCTGTCCGTCCCGGTTAAAAAACTGTTTGAGCTGCATGGAAACGTCGAAGCCCGGCCCCAGGTTGGTAGATTCAAAGTGCAGGCTCATGAAACTGGAGGCCAGATAATTTTCCAGCTTCTGCTTCTGCGCTTCGCGATTTTGTTGCCAGCGAGCGATGATTTCCTCGATGCTAAGTTCGACTCCGCCCTTAACCTCGATCGTGTTATACAGCGTCTGATCGGCCTCATTCTGTTGGTGGATCGAAATCAGCGCGTATTCGCTCGTGCAGGAGCAGGTTTGCGCGAAGCCTTTGTCCTTGTCAGTCTTTGTTGCTTCCTTCGTCACCTCGCCCGCCGGAAGTTCGGCGCCGGTCGCGGGGTCGTACCACCTGATCTCGAATGTTCCTGGCTTGGCGCTCTGTAACCGGACCGTCTTCGGCGAGCCGGAGCTGGCATTCACCCGCGCCACTATCACCACATCGGAGGGCCCGCCGGAGAACCAATGGTGCTCATTGTTTCCGACGCCGTCTACAGTGACGCTGAACGGAGAGGCCGCGGAATCCGTGGCGAACAGGTTTGCCGTGATGGTTCGACTTAGGAACCTGCTTGCCGCGCATAAGACCGCTGCGGCCTTGGCGTCCGGTGGCTGCGCCCAGACAATTTCCACCGAGGGCCCGGCAGCCAACATTGCCTGCAGGAACGGCGAGGGTGTCGCGGACACTCCTGCGTCCGAAGTCAAAAATAAGAGGCTTATTGAGCGCGTGTTCGGCAATCCACGCAGCATCCTCGCGCCAGCCCTCGGCCATAGGTGATTCCCAGCAGGTCGGAATAATTCGCCACCCTGCTGACAACATCGCCGTGCGCGCCGACGAACCCTGGCGGAAAAACAAACGCCAGGCGCAAGCCAGAGTGATTGCCCTTTGCCGTTAATGCGAGACGCACCAGCCCGAACGCGAGCAGATCGGGAGCCCTCAGCGGCTCTTTCATCTCCACCACGAGTCCGCGCACCACTGCCGCCGAGAGAGGCAACGATTTCACAAACGCGTCAACCCGCTGGGTAATTTCCTGCTCGGATTCCTTGCCGGCAAGCGAACCGGCTTCCATCACCACACGCAGCCAGAGTTCAGCGCTTTCGGGCACACTCTGGAACGTTTGCCCGTCGAAAACGCTGGGGGCGATTTCGCCACCCGCAAGATCGAAAGACACTGGCGGCAGCACGATCAATTTGCCCGGGACGTCACACTGCGAAGCCGTTTTCAATCCCACAGTAAGGTTCTGGTCGGTAGGAATCGAGATTGCCACCCGCGGCAGGCCGGCTTCCGCGGTCAGCGGTAAAAACAGAACGGCGGGAAACAGCAAAATCGGCGCCACTCGACCGCAACTGCGCAATCGGCGGAACAGCCTGCGTACGGACTCGGACAAGAACCAGGGTGCCGAGCGAAGCGACGATTTCATCAAAATTAAATCCGACAACTTAACTGAAACCCTCACTCTCGAATGCGCCGCCGTTCCCCCAGCAGAATAACAGCGGGGATCAACAACAAGCCACCGACCAGTGCCAACGCGACGCCCAACGAAGTCACGAGGCCCATTTCCACGAGCGGCGCAAAACTCGAAGTCGTCAGCGCCCCGAACCCAACGATCGTGGTCAGGTTCGATTGAATCAGCGCCGCCCCCGAAGCCTTCGCGATCACGAGAATTTCGTTATGATCATTCTCCTGGTATCGGCGCACCAGATGAATGCCGTTGTCGATGCCAATGCCGATGATGAGCGGAATTGCCGTAATCGACATGAAACTGAAGTGGTGCCTCACCAGCAACAATAGGCCGAAAGTTGTAACGATGCCGAATATGATCGGGATCAGTACGATGAGCGACACGCGGAGGTTGCGGAAACAAAGGTAGACCACCAACAGAATCCCAGCGGCGGTCCACACCAGTGCTCTGCTGCTGTCGTGAAGCACCTGCTTCTGCAGGTCGCGGTTCATCTTGTCGAAAGAGAACTCGACAAACCCACCCAGCTGAGTTCGCCAGGACTCGATGACACTCTCCGGAATTACCTCGACCGCATCGGGATCGGTGCCATAAAAGGTAATGGCCGCAACGTAGGTACCGTCCCCGGTCTTACGGATGCTGTTGTTAGAAGTCCTGGCGGAAGGAACTTGGCGGCCGTTTCCAGAGTAATCGGTTCGATGCCCGCTCCCGAGCCTTGCCCTATTCCTTCTCCCAGCTTTCGCAGCCGATCGATAAAGGGCTGCACCGGGTCGATTCGAAACCCGTTCTCGCGCAGAGAGATCCTCGAGAGCGCGGGCCGAGGCCGCGAAATTGACCCCGGCCAGCGAACTGGCTCGCTGACTCTGCATTCGAGTTGAGGGAAGCAGGATTGAGGGAGAGAAGATGGACTTGATGACACCACGCTGCTGATAGGCTCCCAGCCGGGCCAGTCAACTCTTCGGCTTTTCCCAATACTTCCTGTTCGCCGCCAGCGATCAAGAGCACGTTCGGGCTGCCCTCAATGCCGAACCGCGACGAAAGCAGGTTCTGCGCGGCCACGGCGGGATTATCGGCGCCAGCGATCTCGAAGTGCTTTTCAAGTTTGATGGCCGGCAGAAAGACTAATGACAACACGAACATTCCCAAGCCGAAGCCGAGCACAAGGCGCGTGTGCCGGCCCACAAAATCAACGGCTTTCCGCGCCACCCAGGGAAGCAGGCGGAAGGTTATGGTCTGCGGCGCTCGCGGCTTCCGGATTCGCCACCATAACTGAAGCAGCGCGGGAACTGTCAGCAGGGTGTGGAGCATCATCATGAACATTCCCACCGTCAGGATGAATCCGAACTCCGCCAGTCCCTTGAAACTCGAGGTTGCCAGCGACGCCGTGGCTGTGGCCGCGGTTACGATGCACAAGACAACGCTCAGCCCAGTGGTTTCGAAGGTGCGCAGCATCGCGTCATTCAGCGTAAGGTCGTTCAGCACCGCAGCCTTGGCCCATTCCTGCGGCACGCGGTTGAAGAAATGTACGATCTGGTCGTCTCCCAGTCCGGCCAGGATCGCGATAAAAGACAGGCTGATCAGATTTACTTCTCCGGGATAGAAACTTGCGATGCCGGTAGTCCAAACAATGCCCAGGCTGGCGGGCAGCAGCGATAAAAGCAGAAGCGGAATCCTCGGATAGATCAGCAAGCACAACAGCACATTCCCCACGATGGAAATCGTCGAAATTCGACGAATATTCGATTCGATGAGCTGGTGCTCCTGCTCCGCGTAAACGTAAGCCCCGGCCGCGATGACGCGCACTCCGGAGTCTCGTAAGTCCGGCTCTGTCGTCATCGACTGGATGTGCTCCCGCGTCCACCGCATCACTTTTCGGCGAACTTGTAATCCATGGCCGACTCGCGAGGTTCGGCAATAATGAGGAGCGCTCTGTGGTCTTTGCTGAAGAACCGGTTTCCAGATCCCCAGTTGAGGTCGAAATTGGCGAACTGCGAAAACCCCTGGCCGGTTGCGCGCCACTTCCATTAAGCCCAAAGGATCGGCGACGAAGTAATTGGTTCCCAGTGAAGAAAATGGACTGACCAGTTCAGTTGCCGCGCGGCGAACGTTTTGATGAATCTGTTGTGGATCCAGCAGCCGCTTCAGATCTTCTGTTTGTTCAGGCCAGCGCGAATGACGGAAAGTTCCAGGTAAAGAACCGCACCATGTTGAGCAGTTCCTCGTCCTGCAAGCCACTGCGCGCATCCACGAACAGTCCGCTGGCCTGCATGTCGGAGGTGAGACGGTCGGCCATTTCTTCCATCTGGCCGGTGGCGTCGGTTCGGTCCTGGCCGGAGCCTCGATCACCACGAAGAGCTGATTGCCATAACCGAGTTCTTTGCCGATCTGGCTCGCGGCTCGCCATTGTGGGTCGCGATTGCCAAACAAATCGGCCAGGTCGGTACCGGTTCGCAGGTTGTGGATGTTCGCATACAACAATAAGGTGACGACCAGGCTCAGGGCTGCGACCAACCCCGGATGGCCCACCACCAAGCCGCCCACCAAGCGCATGCAACGGGCCATCATGCTGCGGCTCCTGAGCCCTTCGCCAGCGATTCTTTCGCGATGACTACGATAGGGAATGTTCGGATCACAGGGTGGGCCTTTTTATCGTCACTTGAATCATCGCTCGACCGTCATTGCTCGGCCGTCAAGGTTCCTTGTTCAACCATCAAGCCGATACGACCGACAACTCGCCCTTCGCGACCATCTCTCCGTCCACCCACACCGTGCCGCCGATGCACGCCATTTGCCAAGGCCTCAGTCAGCTTTCTGGTTTCAACGCGCAGTTCTTGCCCCGGAGTCACGGGCTTGAGAAACTTGAAGCGGTTTACAGCCGCGAGCAGTGCCACTCGCCCATCCTCATCGCTCTTCGCAGAAACCTCGCGCGCGGCGGCTCCCAGCATCACTCCCGCGGTCTGAGCTACCGCTTCGATCAAAAAAACACCAGGCAAGATGGGCTTGGCAGGAAAATGCCCGGCAAAAATCGGGTCTGCCGGATCCACGAACTTCACTGCAACACAACGAACTCCCGGTTCCAGTTCTTCCACGCGGTCGATCCACAAGAATGGAGGGCGATGCGGAATCAGCGTTCTCGATTTCACTTTGTTCGATTGCGCCGGACTTGGCCACCTTGGGAATGCTCACTTTGGTTTGTAAACCTCAAACGTATCCGCAGGAATTTTCGGATTCATCGAGCTTACGTCGATGACGAAAACGCTGTTTACGCCGCTCTTGCCGTCAACCTCCAGCGACCGCAGAAAGAAATCGCTTTTGTCCAGCTTGATGACCAGGTAGTTGAGCCTGCGGCGAAAAGTGTCTGTCCGCGGAACCAGCTTCATTTGGTAGTCCCGGCCGTCTTCTTGCGCGGTGACAGTAAAGTTTTTTTTCAGGTTTCCGAGAGAGTTGTCGCGGCCGAAATAAGATTGTGCCCGGCGAACGCTTTTTCCGATTTCCATCACTTGGGTCTTATCGCCGCTCGTAATGTTGAGATAGTCTTCGTTGAAGCGAATGCGCATGCTGGACGGTTCGAAGTATTCCAGCGAAAATCGGGTGGTGCCTTCGGCGCAAAACTTACCGCGGAGCACCAGCGGTTTGATCATCAGGCTAGACGTTCGGGTTTCGGTAATCGTCCCGCAGCTGCTCATATATTTTTTTTGCGCTTGCTGCACCCCTTGCCAAATTCGGCTCAACAGATCGTCGGACTGGGCCGCCAGCGCTCCCGGAAAAATCGAAAACGCAAGCAGAGCGCATAACACTGTGAATCGCAGGATCATGCCGCGTTGGCAGGAAACGAAATGCGGATGCCACAGGCCAGAGCCAGGAGCGCACTTTCCCTTGTAGCGGCACCTTGTGGCGGGCGTGGCCATCATCTGATACAGACTAGCACGCGCGATCATGATGCTACGGACTCGGAAGCACAACCCCGACCAAGATTACTCGCTCGATCTGGCTGGTATCTAATCTCCGCTGCTGACGGCTTCCCCGGCAGCGTCGGCAGATGGCACGACAGATCCGAGCCCGATCTGCACCAGCTTCTGCGCTAGCTCCGGAACAGATTGTTCTTTCAGCACGAGCTCGCGGTAAAGCTTCGCCATGCGCAGGTTCTCTTCGTCCTGTCGAAGCCGTTCAGTTCGCGCCCGCAACTTTTCCTCGCGGGCATTTTTGGCGACTCCCTTTTCTTCGAGGTCATGCTGGGCATCGCTCGTGACAATCTCGTCCTTCAAGACCAGATGATGCTCCGTACTGTCGAGCTTCACGCTCTTGCCGCCGGCGAAAATCTCATGCCGTCCGTGCTCTTCGTACCACTTGGTCAAAGTGGCGGTCATATGCATCTTCTCAATGATGTTTCGCCAACCCATGCCCGTGTTGTAAGCGCAAAAGGAAATCTCACCTTCTTGCGTCGCATACGGGATGATGCACTGCTCGGTCCGGCGAAAATCATAGTTGAATAGATCCTGGAACCACATGCCCGCCACGAACAGCAGGTTCCACCGATCGCGGCGGCGCCGCAAAATGTCATCCATCGTCCGCTTGCCCGAGACGTCACCGTAGTCGCGTCCGGTTGCGCCCATGCCCTTGTCCAGCTTCGTCAGCATATCGACGGCGCAGAAATGCTTCGGCGCATGAAACGCATCGTAATTCCGAACCAACGCGAGCGCCATCCCCGCGACCGATATCCACGTGCTGCGAGCCCAATCGTTGATCCTGCGCAATGTCTTTGGCGAACTGCTCGGCGTTCACGAATGCGGTCACCGGAACCGCCTCGCGCGTCTGCTTGTCGACCATAATCGCCATCCCCACCCCACAGTTTGGGTGACAACTACAAGAGACCTGGCCCCAGGCAGCGTCGGGACCGTGAACCAGGTCGGCCCAGTCGGAAAAGGTGCTCAGGAATGAGAGTGGGAACCAGTCGCGAACCGGTTCGCCGATGCCCAGTTGTTCTTTCATATCGTGGGCCAGATGCGAGAGCGTATAGCGTTGCGCTTTGCGGCGTTCATCGGTGACGGCTTCGTCGCGGCCGGTGAAAGACACTGGCTGGAACGACACCAGGGCAATCTTGTCCGGGTTGTCGAGCGCGAATTGCACCACGCGCCCCACCTGCTCATTGTTGATCCCATTGACCACGGTGGTCACCAGCACGATTTCGACACCGTTGGAGTGCAGGTTCTCGATGGCCCGCAGTTTCAGGTCGAACAAATTGCCGACATTGCGATGCGAGTTCGCCGGGTTGCCGATGCCGTCGAATTGGAGATAAGCGTAGCGCAAGCCTGCTTCCGCGGCCTGCCGGGCAAACGCCGGGCTCTTGGCGAACTCGATGCCGTTGGTCGCGGCCTGCACGCTGTCGTAGCCGAGTTGACGGGCATAGCGAATCGCGTCCAGAAAATGCGGAGACAGAGTTGGCTCACCGCCGGAGAACTGCACCGACATTTGACGCCGCGGCTTGATGGAAAATGCGTTGTCGAGCAGCGTCTTGATATCTTCCCAGGTAAGTTCGTGAACAAAGCCGACCTGGTTGGCATCCATGAAACAGGGATCGCACATCATGTTGCAGCGGTTGGTCAGGTCGACGGTCAGAACCGAGCCTCGCCCGTGTTTGATAGTGCTGCTACCGTGGTTGTGCAATTTTTCGTCGTTATGGGCGCGAATATCGCGGCCGGGAAAGGTCTCCTCCAGATGACGGAAGAATTGCGGATCGATGGAGATGACATCTTCGAAATGTCCGTGGACGGGGCAATCCTTGACCATCAGGATTTTTCCGTCGCGCTCAATGATCTGCGCCCTGATTTCGCCGGGCCTTTCGTTCAGCAGGACGCGATAATCCTGTTTGCCGTCGACAATTCGTTGACGAATCTCCGGCACACAACGCGGGCACAACGAATCGGTTTGACGCGGCCAGCCCAGGGGAGGCTTTGACTTTTCGCGAGACTTCAGCAGCGGCTTATCGGACCACCTGGGTGTGAACGATGGATTTTCGGGAAAGAGAATGTTGCTCCAACAAAATACTTGCCATGCCCCGTTCGCGGCGATGGACATCACCTTTTCGAGGTATTTGATGGGCTTATGCATTGGCCTTGATACTCCGTGTGAAACCCGTCGTTATGTCGCCTACCGCACAAACAGGCGGTTTCGCCAGCATCAGCGCCCCAGCCGCGTGCTCGAACGTCGAAGATTATCAGATCGCATTCTTGTGCGACAACCTCTTCTTGCTGTATGTCACGAAGTGAAATTACACTTGGCAACGTTTCCCACGAAGAAAGCGATGAGACGCCGGTCAGCCTGGAAAATTGAGAACTATACCTACCGCGAGTGTCCCTACCCAGACCGCGAGTTTGGCTACGCGGTTTCCCTGCACAACCACTCGTGCCACTCCGTGGAAAAGCTGGCGGCATTGAACCAGGTGGTGAAGCTGGCTTTCATGCGCCCTTTGAGTGGCATTCTGCAAAATTCATTTGGTCTCGGCGGTGTTCCTGATTTGAATTACGCAGAGGTAACGTTCAATCCCCCGTACTCTCCAGAAGACGTCTATGAGATGGAGGCAGCGGCGGCGGCCAAGTGGGGCTTCGACGGAGTTCACCTGGCTATTACCGATCACGATGAATTTGCCGGCAGCCTCGCTCTCATGCGCGGCCGGCCCGATCTGAACGGCCGCATCGCAGTGAGCGAGGAGCTGTCACTCTGGTTCCATGGGCATTTATTTCACCTGGGAGTGAGTCGACCTGCCCGAGAGTGAAGTCGAGGAAACGCACGCTCGAATTCAAGTGGCTGCGCGCGGTGGACGCTACGACGAATTGTTCGAAACCCTCGCCGCTAGCGGATGTCTGGTCGTCTTGAATCATCCGCTGATCGCCTGGAAACCGGGAGCGGATATTCCCGTCGCGGAGCTGCTCTCCCGCTACGGCTGGGCGATTCATGCTTTGGAAGTAAACGGGATGCGGTCGCGCGAGGAGAACGATCGGGTTCTGGAACTTGCCCGGCATTGGCGCAAACCGGTGGTCGGCGGGGGAGACAGCCATCTGCTGGTAGCTAGCTCCGTTCTCTCGCTATCGCAGGCCGCAACTTTCGCAGACTTTGTCGCCGAAGTGAAGGACGGCCATGCGGTGCCGTTCGTTTACGCCCGATTATTTTGCCCCGCTCAAGTGGAAACTTTTCTTGCGGGTGCTGTTTTTCATTTCACGCTACCGGCAAATTGCCAGTTATAAGGGACAACCGGTTGCCGCCATGCTGGAGCGCCGAAGAGTTTTGCTCGATCCGGTGGGCTCGGCGAGTCGCGTATTTCTGGCTGCGGTTTCCGCTCTGGGATTAGCTCGGTGACGCTTCGCGTTGCTTATTTCTTACTCATGATCATCTGCCTACTGCTCTCCTGGCAAAGGCCGGAGTGCAGCCGCGACTTGCGATTTGAGTACGTTCCGGCCAAGTTGTTTTCTCCGGTAGGACTCAGAGTTGCGCAGTAATCCACGGTGTCGTGAGAGGAGAAAAGCAGGAACAAGTGCTTGCCGCTGACCACGCCCGTTATGTCGTATCCCCCGCCGTTGCCGCTTACTTCGCGGCTTCCCTCGGCTTGTATCAGACGGAAGGCGCCCCACTCCTCCGAATCCCACGCGCCGTTCACATTCATCTCCGCCGGATCCTTTTGGGAGTCAAGCCACGCCTTGCCTTCTACCTCCACCTTGGCAGCCGCCAGAGATGTTGAGAAGGAAATGCACAGCAATAGCAATGTCACTGCGAATGTCAGTTGTTTCATCAGAGTTATCCTCCTTTTCTGGTTCTTTACTTCACGGCGCGGGCCGGAGGCCTACGGTCTGGTCAACCTTTTTTAGGATACCCGATCAGATAGGTAACCGGCATCTTTCCAGTTGCAAGCTCACCGATCTCCCACTGATATTGGCAAGAGGTCAGTTTTTCTACCATGTCACGCAGTTCCTCTGGCCGATATGTCCGCAGGCAAGAGACCACGCCGTCGAACAGCAGTACTAATGGGATGACCGGAATCAAATACGTCCAAAGCAACCGCGACCAGCGAAACGGACGAATCCGCGGAGTGTGCACGAACATCAGGAGAATGCCGACGAATATCAGGCCAACGGTTGAGGGAGCGCGCTTGGTGGCCTCAAATATGCCGATGCTTTCGCCGGCATCGACGGCATTTTGCAGAATGGCGCGAGCATCCTCCGGCGGAAAATGATGGAACGAGGTAAACATCGTTCGCAGGCCTTTCAGTGTCCCGGGAACCTTCATTGCGTCAACCGGCTCGGGATAGAAAGTGATGTGGTGGTCAGAGGACGCGCTCACGCTTTGGAATGCATCGAGATTCGGATATTTATCCGTGAGCCAGACCTGAAGGCCCGCGGAATCTCCTGCGGCCTCCCGGCATTGCAGCTGTCGAGCAAGATCCAACCAGGGGCCGCCCCCGCCCGAACACATATCGACAATCGATTGGGTAGCAGATGATTGACTGGTAGACGGTTGTCCGTGGTTCGTCCGGTAGCCGCCTGAATCAATCACACTTTGCAGCAGCGGAGCTGTGGGAGCATAGGCATGCAATAGGTTGAATCCGAACTGCATCGCATCCGTGACGTCATCGCGAAGCGACGACGGGAACCACGATTGTTCATGGAGTTCGATGAACTGTACGCGACGCATGGCACTCAGGGTTTAAACGTTATCTGACACCAGATCTCTATTCAGGCTCGGGCAAGCGTCACTCCCCAGGTAAAGCCGATCCCAGCCGACGCGAACAGCAATAATTGACCGGGACGAATTAGCCCCTCGCGCCGCATATGCACATAATTGATGACTAGATCGCTGGCAAAAGTGTGGCCGTATTCTGCCATGGGAGTTTCTGGCAGGCTGCCCTTGGCCAGTCCCAACATCTTGCGGAAACCCTCGCGGTCCCGCCGGCTGATGTTCGAATAGATGAAATGATTAATATCGCTCAAACTCAACGAAGACGCTGCCAGAGCCTTATTCACCGTCGCAAGCATGTTCAGAAAGTAGACCGGCATCACCTCTCGCTCCATGCATAGACCGTCGACAACAATATCGAGGTGGCCATTCGTTCTGACCATGGTAATTGCATTATGAAGGTGGCCTAGCGTCATGGCTTCGACGCCCAGCAGCGTCGGGCCCTGGGTTATCAAGCTTTGGGTGCCTCCGCGGCGCAGGATCACAGCGCTCGCGGCGTCGCCATGCATGGTGATTGGAAGCAATGAGCGATTGCCCGGAGGTGCAGCGTCGCCGGTTACCAGCAGAACGGTCTGAATGCTTTCGTCGGTGGCTCATCCAACCCAGCGCGGTCTTGATGGCGACGTGAAGTCCAGCGCATCCACCGACTTTGAAACTCAGGATCATCGAAGTTTCAGCACCCAGATCGGCGCTGAGTCGGTGCGCGAACGAGAGACCCTTTGAGCTCTTGCTCGATAAGTTCTCACTGGAGCCGTTTTCGCTCGACCCGTTTTCGCTCGACCATGTGCTGAAATCCAGGATGAGATTGATGTCTCGTGCCGTAATCCCCGCTTCTGCTATCGCCTTGGAAGCGGCTTCGAGCACCAAGTCATACAGTTGCTTGTCGCCGCAGATGCGGACCCGATTCAGTCCGAGACCTTCCATGGCTTTTCGCCTCGACTCCGGGCTCAACGGAGAGAGGGAAGTCTCGACTCGAGTTCGTTCCCGCTCCAAGACTGCTTCCACCGCCTCGTCGGTGGGCGGAACGGTGTATGCGGCGGCTGCAATGCGCACATTCATATTCAGAGTAACTCCAGAAGAAGCGCGGCAAATCCACTGTCGGCGGCTGTCGCCAACAACAGGGCTTCGCCGTTGTTGGACCGGCTGCTTGCCTTGCTGCTGCTTAACCCCAGGATCAAGTGAAAAAGAGCGCCCGTACCGGCCAAACCCAGGGCGAACGGTTGCGGGAGTATGATACCGGCGTCATCGCCGGAAATCTCGCGAGCCAAGGCGGCTGTCGGGCTGGTGGCGCAAGGCGCACCGTTCCCGCTGCAGACTGTCAGACTGGGGACGGAACCGCCGAGCATTTGCCGGATGATCTCCGCTGGTTGACCGCCTGCCGCCCAGCGGCCCGAGCGGATCGGGCATAAGAGGGAGCGTCCGCGCGGGTAGCTCGCGCGGCCGGATGATTCCATCACTAACGCCGCCACACCTTCGCTGGGGATAAAACCGCCGGCCTCGGGCAACGGTTCCGAGTTGTAGCACGCCGGCGAGAGCAGGCCTGCGACCTCATACCATGAATAGAGGGTTCGCGCCAGCGCGTCACCTGCGAGGACGATAGCTAAGTCAGACTGACCATGGCGGAGCAGAGAAGCAGCTTGAATCAGGGCTGTCTCGCCCGCAAAGTACTTGTTGCTCACCGTAACATTCGGCCCGCGCAGCCCGTGAAACATAGACACGTGACTAGCCGGAGCGCTGGCGAGAGTCTCTGGGAAGGTACTGGGATCAGTTCCGCTCCAGCCATTCGCGGCAGCGCTGAGATAGAAAGCTTCCGTCAGTTCAACACAGCCGAAGGCGGTGGCGAAGACCACCGCAACCCGCGATCGGTCCACTTGGTTCAGGTCGATCCCAGCATCCTTAAGGGCCAGGGAGGAAGCCACCAAGGCCCACGCCGAAAGACGATCAAGACGCCTGGTCTTCAGGCCCGGCACCACGCTGGCGGGGCGAAAAGGCGGTACGAGAAAGGCTCGCCGCAAGCCCGGCGGTTGTCCACGCGGTAATAGCCCTGGGTTCCAGCGTACTCTGCGGAATCAGTCCTGCCAGCGGGCCATAAGGACTCACGGAGCCGATGCCAGTAATAGTGACTGCCGGCGAATTCGGAGTCATGAGTGGCCACCCCCGGAGCGGCCACTCCCGAATATGAGCACGGTGTTGCTGCCGCCAAAGCCGCTGGAAGCCGACATGGCCAGCGGCAGCGGTTGGCGTTTCACTTCTCCCCGCAGCCAGTCAACGCCAGGGCTCTCGATGGGATGGGTGAGCCGCAGCGTCGGAAGCAGCGCCCCGGAACGAATGGCCATAATCGTGATGGCTGCCTCCAAGGCGCCAGCCGCACCCAGGCAGTGTCCGAAATATGATTTTGTCGAAGAGACGGGAATGGGATGCTTGCGTCCGCGGAAGGCGGTCTCGTAGGCATTGGCCTCGGCAATATCGTTGAGAGGCGTGCCCGTGCCGTGGGCATTCACGTAGCCGATCTCATCGCCGCTGACCTCCGCCATTTCCATGGAAAGGCGTATGCAATCGGCCAAGCCGCTCCCGTCTTTATCTGGCGCGGTCGAATGAAATGCATCATTGGTCATAGCCCATCCGCGCAGCACTGCCATCACGTTGGCATTACGCGCGGTGGCCCCGGCCAGGGTTTCGAGGACGAGCACTGCAGCTCCTTCGCCCAGATTCAAGCCGTTGCGATTCTGGTCGAAGGGAGAGCAGGGGTTTGGGTCTAACGCGCGCAGCGAGTTAAATCCGCTCAATGTGAACGCGCAGAGTGGGTCGCTGCCTCCGGCCAGGATTATGGACGCGGCCCCGTCGAGCAGCATATTGGCGGCGAGCGCGATCGCCATCGCTCCCGATGCGCAAGCCACCGAGATGGCACAGCGCGGTCCACGAATCCCGAAGTGCTCACCCACGGCGTCGGCAACGTGCGCGAACGGATAGGAGGCACCCCGCAACAGTCGGCCGGGGCGCCGATACCAGGCGGCCGGATCTTTGGCGATTCCGGTGTCGATCTCGGTCAAGCCCCCGACCGTGTTCGCCATCACGACGCCGCTCTCACGGAAGGTAGCGCTATCGCGACCGGAATTCGCCATTGCATCCTGAGCCGCCACCACCGCGAGTTGATCGGTGCGCGAGTATCGGGAACTGGATCTTCCGGCGGAAGTACCGACCCCGGCACCTGGGCGGTGGTTCCGTCGAAGCCGGGATACACATCCTTCGTGCGGCTGCAGGCAGCACTTGCCCGACAACATGCCCGCCTGCAGGCAGTCCAGCCCGATGCCATAGGGGCTGACGACCCCGACACCAGTAACGACGATGGTTTTATGGATATCAGTCAAGAGAGGCAACCGGCCAAGAGTAAAAAAGATTCAACCAAAGATCGTGATAGGCCGTCAATGTGTTTTCCAGAAACCGGCGGCCGCGTGTTTTGCCCAGCGCGCGAAACGCAGCATCATCGCGCAGCCTCCGCCAAAGATTTTCTGGCGACGAACAGAACATGGGCCAGAGGCAAACGATTCTCGAATCGGCGCTCTTCCAACTGCATGCCGGCATTCTCCAGCGCGCCGCGGTACTCGGCGATCGACAGCACTCGGGGTCGGATGCCGACGCCGCCGCATGCAAAAATAGTCGGTCAAAAGCCATGGCGATCGCAGACCGGAGGCCGCGCTCACGATCATGCACCCGGAAAACCAATATTCCGCCCGGCGTTAGTGCCGAACAGCATCGTTTCAGCAGGGCCTGTTGCTCTCTGGCGGCCAAATACTGCAAGACATCAAGAACTAAAATCAAACCGGCTGCCGGAAGCTCGAAATCACGGATGTCGGCTACTGTCACATCTGCGTTCAGGCTGCCGAGTGCCTGGCGAGCGACGGCGATGCGATGCGCATCCAAGTCACAACCGACCAGGCGCCGGCGGTCGTCACCGAAAGCCGCAAAACAAAGAGCGATGCCGTAGCCGCAGCCCAAGTCCACTACCGTTCCCGATCCGAGGTTTTCGGCGGCAAGTAATTCGAAGATACGATCCAGTCGAAGCTTCCAGCGAACGAACTGCCGAGGCGCTCAGCGAGGATTGGGCAAACACTTCATTTACAAAGCGGACGCGCTCGCGCAACACCGAATTGGCAGACGCCTTAAGATGACGATGCACCACCACCGCCGTGATCACCGCGCCGATTCCGCCGGCCAGGATACCCAGGGCCACGCTGCCAATCACCCAAATGAAAAGCTGTTCCTTGCCAATATGGGTGCGCGTCGCCGCCAAGTCGGACAGAGTGAGGGGCTGGAACGAGCCGAGGCGGAGTAAGCAGCCCAGTTCCACAGACGCGAAAATAATGAAAGGCTGGAGCAGCAGGATTATTGATGAAAGTGCCGGCGATCGGTCAGTGGCTTATTCAGTCTGAAGAGTAAGGCCACGCCCACTGCCGCAAGGGTTTGAAGCCCATAGATGGGCACGATGCCAATGAAAATTCCGAGGAATACGGCGGCGGCAGCGCGGCCTGGGTCAAGCCTCTCCTTCAGCAATGCGGCTACAAAGTTCCGCGCCTGAGCCTTAAATCTTCGGATCACCGAGTGGCCTTTCCATCGTTCGCTTGGCCATCAGGCCGACACCACGCCGCTCGCCACTGATCGTCCCTTCTGTAGATCCAAAAACAGAACGCAACCTGAACGGACCATGTCACGCTCCCAGAAAGCGAAATGCCAGGGACCAGAGACAGACCCGCACCGTGTCCCGGACCGGCTTCATCTTGGAGCGCGCCTGGCCATCGTCGTAGATCATACGGACGGGAGCATGAGCAATGGTGCAGCCCGACCGCGCCATCTTGATCAGGATTTCCATCTCGAGTTCGTAGAACCGGCTCCGCAGTTTTTCCCCAGCAAGTTTGTCCAATCGGAACAATCGGAATCCGCTCTGGCTGTCGCGGATTTCGCAGCCGACGAGCGCCGAAGCCAACCGGCTGCCAATGATGTTCGAGAAATAGCGGGAGTCGCGGCATCAGGGCGCGATCGAAACAGCGAGCGCCAATGATCAGGTCTGCTCCAGTTTCTTCGGCGACGCGAAGCATGACCGGGATATCTTCCGGCAGATGCTGGCCGTCGCCATCGAGGGTAATTGCGTGAGTAAAGTTGTGCTCGCGGGCGAAATCGATACCGGCGCGCAAGGCCGACGCCTTGCCGCAATTTCTTGGCAATTGCAAGCAGGTAGCGCCCGCGGCTCGGGCGATGTCCGCCGTGCCATCGCTGGATCCATCGTCGATGACCACAACGTCCGCAACATGCTGCCGGGCCCCTTCCACAACCTTGGCGATGTGAGGGGATTCGTTGAATGCCGGAATTAGGGCGCAGATTCGCATGCCGCCGGTTGCAGTGCCCCTCCGGCATCCTCACGTGGGCCGGCCAGGACGAATTCGAATCCCCGTGCCCTGAGCTCGTCGATGACGCGAGGCAAGACTTCTAACATGGCGTCCGTCCCGCCTGGCAAATGATCGTGCAGCAGGATGATGTCCCCGCTTGCCGCCTTCAAGATGCGCCGGGCAAGAACGCTGGAATTCGCAGTGAGTGTATCACGCGTCCGAATCGTCCAAGAAACATACTCGAGTCCTGCATCCTCGAGATAAGGCGCCAGAAGCGGGTGACGCAGGCCGACCGGCGACCGGAAAAAGCGCGGCCGGAGGCCGCAACTGCGGCGGACGCTCTCCGTTCCACGTTCGATCTCAGCCCGCAGACGCCGGGGCGTGAGAAAACAAAACAGAGAATAGTGCGACCAGGTGTGATTGCCGATCAGGTGTCCTTCTGCCCACGCGCGGCGCACTATTTCCGGATACTGATCCGCCCGCTTTCCGACCACAAAGAACGTTGCTTTCACGCCTTTTTCCCGCAGTAGATCGAGCAATTTTGGCGTATTCACCGGATCCGGCCCATCGTCGAACGTCAGGGCCACACAACCCACGCCATCTACCCGAGACCGGTTGGTGACCAGCCACTGGTTGCGCGGATGAAACAACATGTAGAGGACCAGAAGTGTGACGGCGCCATAAATTCCGACCACAAGAAGGAGCCGGGAGCGGCTAAAAGGATGCAGTAGGGCCAACGAGGCGTTGGTGACAAGAAGCAAAAAGAAAAACAGCACCGACCTCACCATATCGGTTGTCCGCACTCCTGTGGATACTGCGGGAATTGAAATGCCATCTTAGCATCCGTTGCCTGAGATTGCGTTCCAGTGAGTTTTTATACGGGGAAGTGGTGCGCCCTGAGAGATTCGAACTCCCGACCTACTGGTTCGTAGCCTCTTTTTGCCAACCACGCCATACCAAGCCAACATGCAATGCGCTGAAAACATTGGCGGCCTTGTCTCGAATCTGACGCTAGTTTAGGTCTGATTTGTACCCCTCACCCGCACAGTACGTGCACAGGCAGTACAACCGCATCCGCGCAGACTACACTTCGACGAAAGTAACACCCGACTCGCCGAAGTATTGTCTTGCCGTTTCAAACGAAGTACGCCATCGCTCTGCCGCCTCGCCATTAACTCGCGGGCATGCTACCCGGACAATTCCGGCTTGGATGATCTGGACGGAGCAGCGATCACACGGGGGGAACGTACAATACAGGGTAAAGCCTCGCACATCTCCCCGAGCGAAAAGAATGGCATTCGTCTCAGCGTGGACAATGCGGGAATACTTTGCCGTGCGATCCGCATAATGTTTCTCCGCGTCCGGCATCCTCTTCGCGAAGCCGTTGTATCCTACGCTCACGACGACGTTATCGGGTGTGACAATCACGGCTCCTACCTTCGTGCTAGGGTCTTTTGACCAAGTTGAGACTAGCTTGGCCATACTGAGAAAACGCTGGTCCCAAGTTTGCTGCCGAGTAACCGGTTCAGAGATCGATGTTGAATTGCCCATATATCCTGGATGTTCCATCCGAGGAACCGGCTAGGCAACGGTACGGAAGTCATTTCAGAAGTTCTGTTACGAAAAACGAACAGGGCAGCGAAAGCGTAAGGGCTTGGAAAAACGAACGGCGCAGAATCAAACATTTATCGTTTCGGACCGATTCGGGACTCGCGTGCAACAATACATCAATGAGTTATGCGCTGCCGACCGTCCAGCTAAAACTGATTGAATCGGCGTTCATTCAATTGAAACAGTTTGGGGGCAGCCTCAAACCGGTTGATGAGAAAAACGGCTGGTTCTTCCAGATTATTTTCGAGTTGATGGATGCGACCATCTCTAACTATCACCAACTCCTGACCGGTTACGACAATGACAACAACCACCTGCTCGCGTGGGCATGTCGCAATTTGCTTGAACTCGCTGTCTTCACGAAGTACGTGCTGATCTCTGAGGCAAATGCACGTCGCTTTGCCGATGACAGACTAATCGACGGATGCAACATCGTTACATCTCTCAGAACTTTGGAGCTTCACCTCAACCCACAATCTGACACTACACCCCTTGATGATGCGCTCGCTAGGATGCAAGCCCAGATGGTGGCGGAGAACGTAACCGCCACAAAGTACTTGGCCGTGAGTTCTCTTGCTGAAATTGTGGGGATGAAGGAGGAGTACGCATGTATGAATCGCGTTTGCTCCAAGCTGGTCCACCCTACGGCATGGTCCATTCTCGCAGTCAACAAAGGGGACAATGCCTTCTCACAGTTTCGGCCAATTTTCTTTCAGGCTGGTGCGCAGTACCTATGCGATCTCTATTCGGCGATCAAGGAGCACAACGCAGCTTACGGAATGAAGCCCAAACATTAAATAGCTTTACGGCACATTCTGTGCATGTTCTCAACGCTACTTCAGGTTCGTTTCAGTTATGGAGTAGATGACTAGGTGCGCGCAGTGCAGGTTGATAAGCATTCGCTTTCGTTTGATACAGCCGCTAGCCCACTGCGAATCGCAAACGGTGTCTGTTTGCATGACGTCATAATCATACGTTCCAATCTCTAACGGGTGGCAGTGATTGTCGTCCTTCTTGTTCGTCTCACATGCCATGTACCAAATCGCCCCGGTAGTTTCCCCGTAGGCATAACACTGGGTAGGATGATCCGGGTGGTTTGAAGGGCCGCAGTATCCCTTCCTGTTGACTGTGATCTTCTCCTGAGCCGAACAACATAGGCAGAGCAGAATCGGCACTGCCCATACACTGTTCGAAATTCTCTTCTTCTTCATGGTTTCCTTCCGTCACTGAACGGTTTCTGTTTTCCTGTCCACGTCCCCGTCCGGCGCAGCGCTTGGCGGCGCGCTGTAGGCTTCCCGTGCAGTCAGGGCGGCGCGCTGGTCGGCATCTGACGTGATGTTATATCTGCGGAACATGGCGTCAGTGCGGTGCCCGGACAGGCTCATGGCCACGGTCTGACTCACGCCCGCCCTGATCATATCCCTCACGCCACTGCGCCTTAGATCGTAAAACAACTTTTCGGGTACGCCGGCCAGCTTGCAGGCTGTTTTCCAGCTTTTCCTGAAATCCCCAATCGGCGCACTGTTGTTGTGGAAGACCAAAGGCGTCTCGGGTGACATTTCCAGCCTACGCCTTGCGATCAATTCTGCCAGTTCGCCGACCAAGGGAAGGCTGCGCGCTATGCGGGTTTTGGCGTTTTCGGCTCGGAGTCGAATAACGTCACCGTCCACATCCTGCCAGCACAGGCTGCGGATTTCCTTTGGACGCCACGCGCTCAGCCATGCGAACGACGCGAAATCCCGCAAGTAGGCGGGCAGGTTGCCGAGCACGGCGCGAAACTCCAGAGCGGAGAAGAAGCCTTGCCGAGCGTTGCCGATTTCACTCAGCCTGCGAATACGGGGGGCTGTGGTCAAGCGCCCGGTTGCAATGGCGAGTTTATAAGCCTGCCCCAGCAATTGCAGGGAACGGTTGATGCTGGCAGGCTTGGCGGGTTTCGATGGTTTGTCGGTGGCTTCGTGCTTGCGACGGCCATGCTGCAGGGCTTGCTCAATGAACTTATCAACATCGGCGCTGGTTAGCTGCGTAGCCCGGTAGCCGCCAAAATGTTCTTCTAGGGGCGTCAAAACTCGAAACTATGGAGTCGCTTCCTAAGAAACGACCCACCGGATCGGACAATTAGAATCGGCGACGAATGAAGGCAGCGGCGCGCCCAAATCAGAGCACAATTCAGCGCACAATGCCCGCCGACTACCAGCCCTTTTTACCCGTTCGTTCGTAAGGGAAAGCCTTGCGGCTCCCCCTTACTTTTCTCAATCACTGGCCATCCCAATCCCGCACCCATTCTAAAGCCTTCTTTGTGCGGCGAGGTTTGAGTTTCCCCGCGATCCACCGGAACCAAATCCACCATCGATGCCTTCGACTCAGTTCCCGCCTGATCTTGCGAGCCTGAAGGCCATTCAGCATCGTGATTTCCTTGTGGTGTGTGATGCAGAGCGGTTTGATCACGTCAGGGGCGTACACGATGTGGTGATCGTGATCTCCGAATTTGCTGCAACCTGGGAAAGAACAGCGGTTTGGGGTTAGGAGGATCATGTCACTCCCCCTTCTTAGGCTTGTTACGGAGTGACTGCGCAAGAGTCTTAGCGCGGTCCGTTTTACTGGTCACTTCTACGGTGAGTTCCTTCGCCTTGACCACCATTGCTTCCAAGAGTTTCGGAATCGCGTCTACCGCGAGAATGCGCAACTCGCGAGGTGCATCCCGAAGAAGCCACGATTCGTAGTGTTCAACTTCGTCAATCACTGAAGAGACATACAGTCCCCACTTTCCGTTCTTCTTTGAATAGCCCAGCGAATCAACGCGGTAAACGTACGAAACGCTGGGATCGATCTCCTCACGGGTACGACGTAACTCCACCCACGCAACAACGCCAAGGTTATGCGAGGCAAGAGAGGACTCGATTTCCTTGATTTGTTCTGTGAGTTTATTGGAAGCTTCACTGAGAGTTCGTGAAGCGGAGGACAGCTGTTTCAACAAGGCAGAGGCATTGGTGCTGCTGGCCATAACAGGCTGCTTTCTCGGTCCAGTACAGGACCGGATTGGTTTTGTGCAACCCGGACAGGATGCACTGCCAAGACAATACCCCACACTGCCAGTGGGGGTCAAGAGGACGGCTACGACTTCAGTGGCGAGTTAAACTGCTATCTGCCTTACCTAAAATCTGATGCAACTCCGCCAATAGCCCGCAAAATCAGAGCGCGACACAGTCGCGCAAAAAGCGAGGGAGCCAAATTCGGCTCCCTTTTTTAACTGCTTTGTTTTCAATCAAGAAATGGTGCGCCCTGAGAGATTCGAACTCCCGACCTACTGGTTCGTAGCCAGTCGCTCTATCCAACTGAGCTAAGGGCGCAACTTGGAGGGGCAGAAACAGGCCGCCCGCTGATTGTAACGAAATCACAACTGGAACAAAAACAGATTATAGCGAAGAATCGTTGTCTTGAAAAACGGACTCCTCCGGCACCAACTATTTTTCTGCAGCCTTTACTTGGCCCCGCAATTGCCCGAGTCGCTCGAAGTAATTCTTTCCGTGGCCGGGCAATTCCTACTCGGGCCAGCACCCCGGCGGCTCTTGTTTTGAAAGGTTTACGGATGGCACGCGGTTTGCACTATCTCAGAACAGACGAAGTGGCGCGCAACGGGGTGCTTCAGAGAATAACTTCGGCCAGAGGTTTTCTGTGGGCACCCCTTGCTCTTCCCGCCTCGTCGGCCCTCCCCGGCCTCCTTAATTCCGCTTAATATTCCGGTGCTTAAATCGAGGCGCGACCTTTTCTCAGGCCAGCGCCACCGGTTCCCGCACGTCGATCCCGGCATTGCGCAGCAGTTTCGCGACTGCATCCTGTTTCAAGCGCGAGGCGTCGAATTCAACCCGCACCGTACGCTCCTTCGCGTTGAACTGTACGCGCCGGATGCCATAGACCTCGCGCATCGCATCAATCGCCCGCATTTCGTTCTCGCCTGGAATCGCGCCGTAGTTGAAAACCACTTCAAGATAGGTCATGCCTTCACGCCCTTCGGTCTTCGAGATGATGAGTGAGTCGGAAGCCCCGGCCCGTCGACGGATGAATCCAATATACGGCATTCTGTCCCCCGCACTCCTCCCATAAGACTCGACAAATCTCTACATTCGACGGTCGGAATGTCAGCCTATACTAACCCCAGCTGATCCTGCGCCAGGAAAGGCTATCTCCGCTCTCCAGCGACGCAGTACCAGCGGGAGGAACGCCATGAAGACCGCTCCGGTTGTGCTCTTGTTCGCAACTTTCCTGTTCTTGACACTCCTGTTCTCAACCCTCGCATTCGCGCAAGATCAGTCGCCCCTCGCCGCCGTCGAAGCCGCTTGCGGCCCCAAGGAGGTTCAGTTCGAACCGCAGAATCCCCAGAGTCAGCCGCTGGCGCAGCCTGAGGACGGCAGAAGTCTGATCTACGTGGTGGAAGTTTTTGACAAGTCCGTCGGTCAAATCAGCCGCCCGACGCTGCGCGTTGGCATCGACGGAAAGTGGGTTGGAGCCGACAAAGGAAACTCTTACATTTCCTTCGCGGTCGATCCCGGCCAGCACCATCTTTGCGCCAACTGGCAGTCGCACTGGAAGCGACTTTCCAATGAAAAGGCCTTCAACGGCTTCACCGCCGACCCGGGGAAGGTCTACTATTTCCGCGCCCGAATCAACGAAATCGGCGGCTCCGGCGGAGCCTCCAACTTCTCGCTCGACCTCGAACCGCTGAACGAGGACCAGGGCAAGTATCTGGTCGCTTCATCCGCCATGAGTGCCGCCCAGCCCAAGAAATGAAACCGCCAGCAAGAGATTAGCCTCTAATACCCGATACGCTCGTGCACTCGGCGTATCGGGTATTCTTTTGCTAGGCTACGTTTCTACTTAGCCGCAATCGATTAAGAACGCATTCATGACAGCCTCGAACCCGACTCCCGCCCTGGAGCGCGACCCCGTCTGCGGGATGAGCGTGAACCCTGCCACGGCTAAGCATGTCCGCGAGCATGACGGAAAGAAGTACTACTTCTGCTGCGTCGGCTGCGGGGAAAAATTCAAAGCCAGCCCGCAGGGATATCTCAATGGGGCAGCTCATAAGCCGCCCGCTCCCAAGTCTTCGCCGTTAGTTATCCCCATCATGCCCGGAATGCATGCCACGACGAAACCGGCGCAATCGTTTGGCTCTGCGACTGCCGCCTACGTTTGCCCCATGTGTCCCGAAGTTCGCGAATCCAAGCCCGGGGCGTGTCCTTCCTGCGGCATGTCGCTCGAGTCCGAAATGCCGGTCGCGGCCACGCGCATTCAATACACCTGCCCCATGCATCCTGAAATCGTGCGCGACGCACCCGGATCGTGCCCCATCTGCGGCATGACGCTGGAGCCGCGCACAGTCACCGCCGACACCGGAGAGAATCCTGAACTCGTCGACATGACGCGCCGCTTCTGGGTCGGCGTGGCGCTCACCGCCCCGCTGCTCGCGACCGCGATGGGCAGCATGATCTGGCTGGGCACGATGACCGGCGGAATTGTTATCACGCACGCAGGTCATTCGAGTGTAACGCCGTGGGGCTCGATCCTGCCATGGATCGAGTTCGCCTTGTCGACCCCGGTCGTGCTCTGGTGCGGCCTGCCATTCTTCCAGCGTTTCTGGACTTCGCTGGTAAACCGCAGCCCGAACATGTTCACGCTGATCGGTTTGGGCGCCGGCGTCGCCTACACCTACAGCGTGATCGCGATCATTGCGCCGGGAATTTTCCCCCCAGCGCTGCGCGGCATGGGCGGATATCCCGACGTCTACTTCGAAGCGGCCGCCGCCATCACCACGCTCGTTCTACTGGGCCAGGTGATGGAGCTTCGCGCCCGTAGTCAAACCAGTGCCGCCATTCGCGCGCTGCTGCATCTGAGCCCGAAAACCGCGCGCTTGATCACCGGCGGCGAAGTGAACGAAAAAGCTGGCAAGGCTACAGAAAACGCTGGCGAGCCTGCGGTAAAAGCTGCCGAGGTCACAGAAAAAGACGTTCCGCTCGAACAGGTAAGGCCCGGAGACCGGCTGCGCGTCCGTCCCGGCGAAAGCATCCCCGTCGATGGCGTCGTGCTCGAAGGCCGCAGCTCAGTCGACGAGTCAATGATCACCGGCGAATCCGTTCCCGTCGAAAAGTCAGCCGGCAGCCAAGTAATTGGCGCAACCATCAATTCGACCGGATCATTCATCATGCGCGCCCAGCGGGTCGGCGCCGAAACTATGCTCGCACAAATCGTGCAGATGGTCGGCCAGGCGCAGCGCAGCCGCGCTCCCATTCAGCGGCTCGCCGATCGCGTCGCTGCGTGGTTCGTGCCCGCAGTCGTGGCCGTGGCAGTGATCACATTTATCGCATGGTTCGTGATCGGTCCGCAGCCGCGCCTGGCGCACGCTCTGGTGAATGCCGTAGCAGTGCTTATCATCGCCTGCCCCTGCGCCCTCGGGCTCGCCACGCCGATGGCGATTATGGTCGGCACCGGACGCGGCGCCAGCGCCGGAGTCCTGATCAGAAACGCCGAAGCCCTCGAGTCGCTCGAAAAAGTTGACACGCTGGTCGTCGACAAAACCGGCACGCTCACCGAGGGCAAGCCGAAGCTCGTGGGAGCATCCGCAGTGAGCTCGTCGCCACAAACTACAGGCGACGCCGAGGAAGTGCTGCGCCTCGCCGCCAGTCTCGAGCGCGCCAGCGAGCACCCGTTGGGCGCAGCCATCGTGCAGGCCGCACTCGAAAAGAATTTACAGCTCTCGCAGCCCACCGACTTCACGAATGTGCCGGGGAAGGGAATTCGAGGCGTCGTCGATGGAAAGCATCTCGCCGTGGGTAACGCTGCCATGATGGTCGACACCGGGGCCCTCGCCAGCACGTCCGACTCGGTGCTGCATGCAAAACCGCCGCAGGGCACGAACATCAGCGTCGTGATCGACGGCCGTTACGCCGGGACGCTCACGGTGGCCGATCCGGTAAAGGCATCGACGTCCGAGGCTGTGCGTGGCCTCAAGGCGGAAGGGCTTCGCATCGTGATGCTAACCGGGGACAATCGTACCGTCGCCGCGTCAATTGCTCAGTCGCTCGGGATCACCGAATTCGAAGCTGAAGTCATGCCCGAAGGAAAACTGGAAGTCATCCGCAAACTGCAGCAGCAGGGAAGAGTCGTCGCCATGGCCGGCGACGGCATCAACGACGCGCCCGCACTCGCGCAAGCCGATGTCGGCATCGCCATGGGCACCGGCACCGATGTGGCTATGGAAAGCGGCGGAGTCACGCTGGTCAAAGGCGATCTCACTGGAATCCTCCGCGCCCGCAAGCTGAGCCGGGCCACCATGCGCAACATCCGCGAAAATCTTTTCTTCGCGTTTATCTACAACGCCATCGGAGTGCCCATCGCCGCCGGCGCGCTCTATCCATTCTTCGGCATCCTGCTCAGCCCGATTTTCGCCGCCGCCGCCATGAGCTTCAGCAGCGTCAGCGTCATCACCAACGCCCTCCGCCTACGCCGCGTGAAGTTGTAAGAACTGACATAAGGGATCCGGGCATCACCGAATCCGGCCACCGCCGTGGAAGAGCGGCGCTTCAGCGCCGCGAAAAGCGGAACGAACTGATGTGGGCTTCAGCCCCTGAGGTAATCATCGTCCTACAACTTGCCCAGAAAATCCGTGACCTCCGGCGCGGTCCAGTCCACCGCACCAATAAACTTCCGCCGGATCACTCCGTTGCGGTCAACAATATAGGTCTCAGGAAACTTGAACGTACCATAGAGGGCGCTGCTCTTCTGGTCCGGATCCCGCACGGTCAGCAAATCTACATTGTGATCTTTCACGAACTGCCGGTAAGCGCCCTCGTCCACGTCAACGCTCACGGCCAGCACGGTCACGCCCTTGGCCTTGAAGCGCCGCTGCATCTCGACCAGAGAAGGCATTTCCTCGACACACGGCGGACACCACGTCGCCCAGAAATTCAACACCACGACCTGGCCGCGAAGTTGGCTCAACGTGATCTTGCTCTGGTCGTCCTGCACCGTGAAATCCACTGCATTCGACCCGATCCGCGGCGGCGGCGAACCGCTATGGCAGCCGGAAAGCGCAAACAGCAGAAGACAGGCCAGCAGAGCGGAAGGGAACTGGGCAGCACGTCGCACACAGCTATAATAATGGATTCGGTATGCTATCGGGGTAGGGGAAGGGCACGGCTTCAGCCGTGCCGTAAGGACCCGAGAAAAGATTGGGGCTTTAGCCCCTGAGGTCGCTACGCCAGCTTCGTCTATGGTCACGACGGAAACAATCACCGGGCGCCCGACAATTTCGGTCATCATCCCCGCGCGCAACGAGGAAGCCTCTCTCGCCGATTGCCTCCAATCGCTCGTCGCACAGACAGGCGTCGCGTTTGAAATCATTGTGGTCGACGACCACTCCACCGACCGCACGCGCGCTATTGCAGAATCATTCTCCGGGGTGCGCGTACTAGAAGCCGGCCCGCTGCCCGAGGGATGGACCGGCAAGAACAACGCCGTAACCTGCGGTGCAAGTCAGGCCCTTGGCGAGTGGCTTCTGTTTACTGACGCCGACACCGTCCACCTGCCAGGATCTCTCGCGGCCGCGTTAAAAGAAGCGCACGAAAACGGCGCTGAAATGCTTTCGTATTCTCCCGAGCAGATTGCCGTTACATTCTGGGAAATGGCTACGCTGCCGGTAGTCTTCGCCGAACTGGCGCGACAATATTCTCCATCGAAGGTGAGTGATCCTGGGTCTCCCATCGCCGCTGCGAACGGCCAGTACATTCTGATCCGCCGCGAAACTTATGATGCGGTCGGCGGACACGCCGCGGTTGCCGGCGACATTCTCGAAGACGTTGCACTCTCTCGCGCCGTGAAAAGTTCAGGCAAAAAGATTCGCTTCCGTTACGCCACGGACCGAGTCCGCACTCGCATGTACCGCAACTACAGCCAGCTTCGCGACGGCTGGACCAAGAACTTGGCACTGCTGTTCCCAAACTCGGGCTGGCTCGCGGTGAAGACGCTCGTCTGTTGGGCGTTTCCGTCCGCCAATTTTCTAGTGCCCTTCGTGTTTCCCGCTATCGTCCATCACTGGTGGTGGTTTACGCCCGGCGCGCTAGTATTTTCTGTCAACACGATGCGACTGGAGACGAGCCAACTTCGACGAGGCCATGCAATGGCTCGGCGCCCTCTTCGGCATGCCCATGTTCGCCTATCTACTGCTGCGCTCGAAACACGCCCACGCCAACGGCAGCGTTAGCTGGAAGGGCAGAACTTACGGGCCGAGGAACGACTCTGTAAGCCCACTGATCGAACCCACCCCCACTCCCGCAGGACGACTCTCATGAAACTTGTGACCTTCATTCTGCCGAGCTTTGTTTTCCTGGCACTGTTCGCGCATTCACCTCAGCCCGGAATCCGCGCGGCGCAGCCCGAGGCCCCGATCGCCGCGCAGGACTCGGACGCGCGTCCGCTTTCTGGCGACGTGACCATCGAACCCGGCCTGAGCATTGGACCCCTCAAGCTCGGCGACACGCGCGAACGCGCCCTCGAATTGTTTCCGAAGAAAAACGAGGATATGGAATGGCAGAACAGCTGTGGCACTACCCTCGACTGGGTCGACGCGGAAAACCGCACCGGTCACGGCGACCTTTTCATCCGCCTGAAGAAAGGAAAGATTTTTCAGATCGAATCGACCACTACGCGCTTCCACACCCCCGAGGGCATCACCACGTTCGATCACGCCGACAAAGTCGCTGAAGCTTACAAAGACATGCGGGCCTATACTCTGCTGACTCCGCCGGCCCCGGCCTTGGGCGACCGCCCGCTGGTTTTCTGGGTCGATAAGAAGAAGGGCATTGCCTTCGCGTTCGCCTACTATCCCGGCGAGCACAAACGCTATCTCTATAAGATCATCATTTTCGAGTCCAACAAGAATTTTTGTCCCGAGGAAGAAACGATGAGTTCTCCGAAGTGGCAACCCATCAATCCGTATGCCCTGGAACCACCCCCCGAACTGGCACCGAACATGCAGTGAGTTTGGCCGCGCATTTGATGGGTCGAGTTGATCTTGAGGTCTGTGGCAGCAGAAAGCCGGAAACTGTTTGTCTATGGTCTATCTAACCCGCAAAGCCGAATTTTCCGCCTCGCACTATTACCACAACCCCGACTTCACGCCGGAGGAGAACCGCCGCATCTTCGGCAAGTGCAATAACCCGAACGGCCACGGCCACAACTACACTCTCGAAGTCACGGTGAAGGGCGAAGTCGATCCTCGCTCCGGGTTCGTCGTCGATCTCAAACAGCTGAAAGAGATCATGCACCGCGAAGTCCTCGACGCCATGGACCACCGCTTCCTTAACAAGGAGGTCCCCGAATTCTTCACGCAGATCCCGACGACGGAGAATCTGGCGATCGCGTGTTGGCAGCGCCTGGAACCGAAACTGCAGCAAGCCCGTCTGCACCGCGTGCGCGTCTACGAAACCACAGACCTGTTCGTCGATTTCTACGGTGAGCAATGACGGAAACGATCCACTCATCGTTCGGCACGGCCGCCGGTCCAGCCTTCAACCTCTGGCGGGAGGTGCGGCGCACCTACGCTTTCCCGCTTGCCATGTTCGCCCTGGCCATCATCCCCGGTCTGAATTTCACCTACTCTGGCCACGGGGGACCGTGCTGGCTCATCCTCCCGCTTTGCGCTCCCTACATCGTTTTACGCGCGCTCATCAAAATCATCAAATCACCCAACGAGATGAGCCCCGTGCTCCTCAGGTTTTTCGCCGCCACAATCCCGTTGTACGTCGTGCTGGCGTACCCGCTTTCCTGGGCCGCCACCAACTCTCTGCGGCACACGCTCGGCCTAACGATTCCGGTCTGGACATTCATGGCCATCACGATCTCCCCCTATCCCTATTGGTACTTCTCATGATCACTCACCTCACCCGCCGCTACCGCTTCTCCGCTTCACACCGACTGCACAGCGGAGACATGTCCGCGGAAGAGAACGTCGCCACCTACGGCAAATGCAATAACCCTCACGGACACGGCCACAACTACACTCTCGAAGTCACGGTCAGCGGCCCGGTCGATCCCGCGACCGGCATGGTCTGCAACCTGGCCGTTCTCGACGGTTTCGTCGAAAGGGAAGTGCTCTCCCGCTACGATCTGCGGAATTTGAATACGGTGCAAGAATTCGCCCAACTCGTGCCCACCACAGAGAATCTCTCCGTAGAGATCTTCGAAATATTGCAGCGCGGCTTTCACATGGCGCATCTGGATGGAGTGAGGCTCGAAGAAACCATGATGAACTCCTTCGAATACGTCGGCAGCGCCGAGCCGCGAAAATAGGACCCATGAAACCAGCCCCGCTTGAACAGAAGCCGCCAGACAAAGACAAGAGCGAAGCACCGACCCTGACCAGCGCAACGTTTGAAGACCTGGTCCACGAGATGCTCGTCCGCCTAGGCGAAAATCCCAGCCGTGAAGGCCTCGTCGACACTCCCGAGCGCGTCCACAAGGCGATGAAGTTCCTCACCAAGGGTTACCAGGAAGATCCCGAGGCCCTGCTCAAAGGCGCGCTTTTTCACGAAAAATATGACGAGATGGTCATCGTCAAAGACGTGGAAATGTTCAGTCTCTGCGAGCACCACCTCCTACCGTTCTTCGGCAAAGTCCATGTCGCTTACATCCCTAACGGACGCGTCGTCGGCCTCAGCAAAATCCCGCGCCTGATTGAGCTCTTTTCCCGCCGCCTGCAAATCCAAGAGCGCCTCACCACGCAGATCGCCGAGACCATCCAGAAAGTAATCGAGCCTCACGGCGTCGGCGTGGTCATCGAAGCCCGCCATCTCTGCATGATGATGCGCGGCGTCGAAAAACAGCACTCCGCGGCGGTCACGTCGTCGATGCTCGGCTGTTTCCGCCAGGAAGAAGAAACGCGTTCGGAGTTTCTGTCGCTGATCCGCCAGCGCCCCAACGGCGTTTGAAAATAATATTCCTGGGGCCCTGAGGCGTTCAGCATGATGATCTCTGTTTTCGTCGGAACCAGTCTCGACGGCTTCATCGCTCGCCACAATGGCGAGTACGACTTCTTGCCCGCCGATGGCGGCGAACCGCACGGCTACAACGAATTTATAGCTACAGTGGACGCGCTCGTCATCGGCCGCAAAACCTTCGAGATCGTTCTAGCTCTTCCCGAATGGCCCTACGGCAACAGACAGGTGATCGTGCTGAGTAGCCGCCCTCTCGACCTGTCCACTGTGCGCGAAGGCCGCGTCGAACAAATGTCCGGATCTCCCGCCGAGATCATCTCCGCCCTTTCAGCTCGCCGCGTCAAACATGTCTACGTCGACGGAGGCATCACGGTACAAGGCTTCCTGTGCGCCGGATTAGTTCAGCGAATCACCATCACTCGCGTCCCCATACTCATCGGAGACGGAATTTCACTGTTTGGATCGCTCCCACACGATATACAACTCCGGCACATCGCGACTCAGTCCTACGTCAGTGGCCTGGTGAAATCGGAGTACGAGATAGTCACTCCGTGATCCGCCGCTAAGGGATCCGGGGGGGGCCCGACACTTCTCGTGTTCCTCACGAGAGAGTGGGGATTCTGACTTTCGATACGCAATAGAACCACTGCGGTAAGATGTCTGCTTGCCCCAACTCACTTCAACCAGAAACGCAAAAGCCACTCGCCTTCGGGGTCAGGTCGCTTTCATCACGGGCGCCACGCGCGGCATCGGACTCGCCCTCGCCCGCGCTCTCGCTGCCGAATCCTGCAACCTGATTCTGACCGCCCGCGACCAAAAGGCGCCAGCAAAAATCAGCAGGGAACTCGCCTCTGCCAAAATTCAAATCCTCGCCCACCCCTGCGATGTCTGCGATCCTCACTCCGTCGACGCCCTGTTCCGCGCCGCCCGCCAGCGTTTCAAGCGCCTCGACATCCTCATCAATAACGCCGGTATCGCCCATGCCAACCTGCCCATCGAAAAACTTCCGCTGCCCATCTGGCGAGACGTCCTCGAAACCAACCTGACCGGAACATTTCTCGTAACCCAGGCCGCGCTCGCCGTGATGAAGCGCGGCAGCACCATCGTGAACAATCTCTCTATCGCCGCCAACCGCGTCTTCCCCGGCTCCGCGGCCTACAACGCCTCCAAGCACGGCGCGCTCGGTCTCACCAATACTCTTCGCGAGGAACTACGCGCGCGCGGCATTCGCGTGATCGCGCTGCTCCCCGGCGCCACCGACACCGACATCTGGACCACGCTCTGGCCGCAGGCTCCGCGAAAAAAGATGATGTCCCCAGCGACTGTTGCCCAAGCCGTCGTCGGTGCCATCCTGCTCCCCGCCAACGCAACCGTCGAAACCCTAGAGATTCTCCCGACGGCTGGAACGCTTTAACTCCCGCCGCTCACCTTTCCTGCCACGGCAAGTCCAATTACAATTGCGATCTCCAATCTCTCAACCAATCTGTGGAGGAACTCTCAAATGATGAAATCGCCGTTTCTCGCCGCCGCCCTGCTCGCCGCCACGCTCGCTATTCCTGCGCGCGCCCAGGACATGAAGAAAGATCAACCCGTCAAGCCCGCCGATAGTCCGTCGAAAGTCCTGCTCGATTCCTGGAACGATATCGGCCGCAAGCTCACCGCCATGGCCGAAGATTTTCCCGAAGACAAATATGATTTCAAACCCACGCCCGTCCAACGCAGCTTTTCCGAGCAACTTGTGCACGCCGCCGGAGCCAACTATTTCTTCATCAATCCGGTGACCGGACAGAAATCTGACGTCGAGGCCATGATGAAGCGCGATCAATATAAAGACAAAGCCGCCATTGTCGCCTTCGTCAAGAAAGCCTTCGCCGACGGCGCAGCCGCGATCCAGGCCAAAGGGGAAAAGGGACTGGGCGACCAGGTCGTCGATCCCTTCGCCCATCAATACATCCGCGTCTCTGATCTCGCCTACGGCTTCATCGAACACTCCGGCGAACACTACGGCCAGCTAGTGGGCTACTACCGTCTCTCGGGCCTGGTCCCGCCCGAGTCGCGTCCGAAAAAGTAAGTAGCTGCAGGGTGATTCTCCATTCGGTAAGTTCGCGGCTTTTTTTGCCACGAGCTTGCCGATTTTGTTACGCTCCTTTCCTCTTTGGAAATAGGAGAGTTCCCTTGAACTACACGCGCATCGCTCTCTCTGCCCTCGGCGGATTCGTCGCCTATTTTATAGTCGGCGGAATCCTCTTCGGAGCACTGCCATCCCTCAAGACCGAGTTTCTAAAATATCCCAACGTCTATCGCACGCAGGAAGGCATTAAAAGCGTGATGCCGGTGGGCATGGCGGCGATGTTAGTCGCCATCGCGGCGCTGGCTGTGATTTACGCCTCGATCTATCAAGGCGGATCGGGACTCGCCGAAGGCGCCCGCTTCGGAGCGCTGATTGGAATCTTCTCCATCGGCTCTTTTGTCGTGCACAATTACGTCAATCTCAACATCGGCGGAAAACTCACACTGCAGCAATCGGCCGCCTATTTTGCCGAATGGCTGGTCGTGGGCATTGTGATCGGCCTCATCTATCGCCCCGCAGTGCCTCACTGAACATTGGCGTGTCGGCTAGCGATACGCATACGGCGAACGCCCGCGCCGCTGCGGAAAAATCTTGATCAGCACCATCCCCGACACAAATCCCCCGATGTGCGCCCAGAACGCCACGCCGCCCACGTCGCGCCCCGTCTGCGCGGTGACCGCGAGCGAGGCAGTTCCACTGAAGAACTGAATCACAAACCACTCCCCCAGCACAATCCAAGCCGGCAAATACAGCACGAACACAAAAAACCACGTCAGCACCCGCGCTCTCGGATAGAGCAGGAAATACGCCCCCAAGACTCCCGCAATCGCCCCGCTCGCTCCAACCATTCCGATGTGAGACTGCGGATAGATCCCAATCTGCGCGGCATCGGCCAACAGCCCAGCCAACAGATAAAACATGAGGTACTTAAAATGTCCCAGATAGTCCTCAACGTTATCCCCAAAAATAAACAGGAACCACATGTTGCCCAGCACGTGCTCCCAGCCTTGATGCAAGAACATGGCCGTGAAGAAGGGCACAATCGTCTGTGCAAAGTTGTTGTGCGGGTTCCAGACATGGGCCGGCACTAAACCGAACTGATCGAACAGTCGCTTAAGCCCAGACGTGCTGAGCTGCAGCTCGAACAAAAAAACAAGAATGTTCAGCGCAATCAGAAACCAGTTTACAAATGGCGTGCTGTAGCTCGGTTGATCGTCTTTGAGGGGAAGCATGAGAGACTGGGTAAGGCAGTTTCCAAATTACTCAATCACCTTACCAAATCCTCTAAATGAATGCCGTCCTCATCATCGACAAGCCCGCGGGACTCACCTCGCACGACGTAGTCAACCGAGCCCGCCGGATTCTCGGCGAACGCTCCATCGGCCATCTCGGCACACTCGACCCCATGGCTACCGGCGTCCTCCCGCTGGTCACGGGCAATCTCACCCGGATTGCGCAGTTTTATACCGCGTCTGAAAAGACTTACGAAGGCAGTATCCGTTTCGGTTTCGGCACCGACACTTATGACGCCGAAGGCGAACCCACTACCACGCCACAAGAGGTCCACCTGCACGCCGAAGAAATCGAATCTCTCGCCGCCCGTTTCCGCGGCGTGATCGAACAAATTCCTCCGCCATTCTCGGCGAAAAAAATCAAGGGCGTTCCTGCCTACAAGCTCGCCCGCCAGCAAAAGGAAGTCGTGCTCAAGCCGGTCCAGGTCGAGATCAAAGAATTCGTAATCCTCGCCGTCGAAGCCGATCGCGTTCACTTCCGCGCCCGCGTCGCCTCCGGAACCTATATGCGCTCCGTTGCCCACGATATGGGCAGGGAACTAGCCTGCGGCGCGCATCTCGAATCCCTCCGCCGCACCGCCGTAGCCGAGTTCACCCTGGAAGATGCCCACACCCTGCAACAAGTCGCAGAACTCTGTACCCCCGACCACCATCGTCATCCCGATACCCTCTTCGTCCACCCCCGCAAACTCCTGCCTGACTTCCCCTCCGTCACCGCCGACGAGCCGACCGCAGCCCGCATCCGCAGCGGTTGCACCATCAATCTCCCGGACGTCTCCCGCGCCCGCCAGGTGAAAGTCTTCGCCAGCCAGCGCGACCTGATCGCCATCGCCACCCGCATCGCCGGCACGCTGTTCCACCCCAAAATCGTTCTGTGCGGCTAGCTTGGAGGGGAAGATCCGTCACTTGCCCCGGCTGAGCAACACCGCGGCCGTCCGCCGATTGTTGACACTCGTCAGTTCCAGGTTCCCCTTCATTTCGTCTTCTCCGGCACGTTGCAGGTCGTAGCGGAACTTCCACTCGCCCGTAGTCAACTCAAATCGCACGCGGTCTCCCTCGATCCTGCCATTTTCGATGGGATATTGTTCCTCGGCATCCGGTCCCGCCGATCCCGTCAACTTATTGCCATCCTGTTTGAGGATGACGATTTGCGGGATCGCGGGATCTCCGCCGCTGGCCTTGAACGTGCCCGACCACTTGCCGGCAAGATCACTCGCCCCAGCACCGACGACGAATAGCACAATCATCAGCACATTGATTGCATGCGCTCTTTTCATAGAAGCCCTATCACGACTCGCCCACGCCCCGCAGCTCGCCGCCGGCGAAGCCACAGAAAAATTCCACTCATCACCTGCACCGGCACGATGATCGATGCGAGGCACGCAATCGCCCTACTTTGCATTCCGAGCGCTGCGCCGGTATGGATCGCTTCATTCGTAGCCAGCATCCTCTCGGCAGAGGACATCTCCCCGGATCGAGTCGAGGAAATTACCCCGCCACTGTACTGGTCAATCACCACCAGATTACGCTCGCCCGCAACTTTGTCCCGGGGATAATCCATACTCACTCGATAAGCTCCGCCGTATTGCGGCATCTGCACTCGATAGGGCACAGCGCCCGGCATCAGGGCCTGCGCAGTGAGCACTGCCTGGTCGGGCGAGATAGGCGATGCGCCAGGCCCCGGTGTCTGTCGGGCGACTCCGCGCCGGCCAGTCGAGCGAGATTCCTTCGAGACCTTGCCCAGAAAGGCAGCGGTTTGATCCTGAAACCCAATGATCGTACCCGTTACCGCCAGCAAAAGAAGCGGGATCAGCGCCAAGATTCCCACCGAATTGTGCAGATCGAACCAAAACGTCGAACTCCGCCACCCGCGAATACCCACCCGCTTCCGCGGCCACCAAAGGTACAGTCCCGAAGCCAGCGAGACTAGCATGGCCGGCGCCGACCATCTCATGATCATCCGGCCGGTGTCGCCCGATGCCAGTTGCACATGAACGTCATGGGCGAGTCCGAAAACAGTTTGCCCCCGCACCCGCTCCCCAAGAACTTCGCCCGTGTATTGGTTCACACAAACCACGCCGCTCGGCAAGATCACCTCGAAGGACAGGTCGGCCGATTCGGAAGGGAGGTAGGCAATAACCGGCTCTCCGTTGAACTGCCTGGAAACGGTCTCGCCGATTGCGACCAGCGGCAGCGCATTCGCGCCCGGCTTCACATACGACAAATGCGGGTGAAACAGCCGATCCAGTTCCGGCTCGAACGCCATGATGCTGCCAGTGATCCCCAGAAGGAACATGAAGAGTCCTCCGGTCAGGCCGATCGATAGATGCAGGGTGAGAATCAGTCTGCGCAAGTGAGAATGGCCGCCGACCCAGGATTCGTAACAGGACCTACGCAATGTCCGATAACAGGTATTATGTAAACCAACCAGGAAGCCTCGCCCCGCCTATTCGATCGCCTCGACAGACCCGCCTGCCCAAGACCTTATTCCCTTGTCCAATGTTGCGAGTCGACCCTCATAGTGAATTGCCAAGCCTACCAGATAGGCGTCCGTAATCTGCTGATGCCCGGTCAATCGCGCGCCGACTCTTCCCAGTCCCTCCGGAATGGAAATTGAGTCCGCCCAAAAGTGATGACCCGGGAGAAGCAGATTCGATTCGAGCACTCGCAGGGCGTTCGCGGGCGTCAATGCATCGACGGAAAAACTCGGATTGCTCAGGACCCTCACGAACGCTGCTTGGGTAAATGGGCAGGTAGCCCATCCGGCGCGGGAATGGCGGGCGAACCAGCGCCCGACTCTGGCGTGAAACTCGTGCTCAGGCCAGGCCAGCGCGATCAACACATTCGCGTCCAGCAGAAACATTGCCACTTAGATCTCATCCTCAAGTAATTCTTTAACTTTCCGGGACGAAACCTTTGGAGAATTTGCCGGGAGTACGACGGTATGGAAGCCATTGACGAGCCGAGTCTGAACCGGGGCCGCCAATCCTCTCCGGACGAGTTCCGAGGCGGCTCTTCCCAGCGCCACCGAGCGGCTTTCCGCATAGTCCTTCAGGAGTGCAAGGACATCATCATCAAGATTAAGGGTGGTGCGCATATAGCACGGATGATGCCACATTTAATACTTGATGTCAATAGTAGCGCAGGAGCATCATATCCGCACAACCTACATCTTGTACTTCCCCATATCGTCGTCGCCCAGCCCTTCCAAATACTTGCGCAGCTCGTCGCTCGTGACCCGGTCGTTCAAGTTGGCTGCCAGCTTCGATGTCTTCAACACACCTTCCTCAACAAAGATCGGGCAATCCACGCGCAGCGCCAACGCCAGCGCGTCCGACGGCCGCGAGTCGATGCTGATGACTTCACCCCCGCGCTCCAGCCAGATCACCGCGTAAAACGTGTCCTCGCGCAGTTCTGTCACAACCACCTTATGCACCTGCGTCTCAAGCCCAGTCAGCACATTCTTGATCAAGTCATGCGTCATCGGCCGCGGCGTGCTCACCTTCTCCATCTCCAGCAAGATCGCGTTCGCCTCTGGAACCCCCACCCAGATCGGCAACACCGTGTCCCCGCCAATGTCTTTCAGCACGACAATCGGCATATTCGTAACTGGATCCATCAAAAGGCCGCGGATTGTCATTTCTACTTCCATGGGGGACCTCCTGCCGAATTCTTTTTTTATACCACCAATTCGCCGAGGAGGCTGTTGGGAAAACTGCCGGTGACGACAACTGGAACGTAGGTTCCCGGAGTGGGATTGGCGCTGGGCGGGGCGGTGAAATTCAGGGTTTTGTTGTGGGTGGTGCGGCCGATGTATTGGGAGCGGGCTTCGTTTTTGCCTTCAACCATTACTTCGCATTTTGTGCCGATGTATCTCTTGTAGCTGGCAATTTGAATCTCGCGCTGCTTTGCCATCAATACGTCGAGGCGGCGGGCTTTTTCTTCGTCGGGGATCGCGTCTTCTAATTTCAAGGACGGCGTGTTCGGCCTTGGTGAATATTTGAAGGCGAAGACGGCGTCGTAGCTGACTTCTTCGAGCAGGTCCAGCGTTTCGGCGAAATCGGATTCGGTTTCGCCGGGGAAGCCGACGATTACATCGGTGGTGATGCTGATTTCGCGCTTTGCCGACTTCATCCAAGCGATGCGCTCGAGGTATTGGTCGCGGGTGTAGAGGCGCTGCATGGCGTCGAGCATGCGCGACGATCCACTCTGCACCGGCAGGTGGACGTGGTCGCAGAGCGTGGGCACGGCGTCGATGGCCTCGACGATGTCGCGGCCGAAGTCGCGTGGGTGCGAGGTCATGAAGCGCACGCGGCGGATGCCGGTAACTTCTCCCACGGCGGCGAGCAACTCGGCAAAGGTCTTTCGTTGGCTCGAGTTCCCTTCTGAATCTTTGTACGAATTCACATTTTGGCCGAGCAGTTGAATTTCCGTGTAGCCGAGATCGGCCATCTGGCGGGCTTCAGCCAGCACTGACTGCGAGGTGCGGCTGCGCTCTTTGCCGCGTGTATACGGGACGACGCAGTAGGAGCAGAACTTGTCGCAGCCTTCGATAATGGTGATGTAGCCGCGATGCGGGTTGGTGCGCGCGGCAAATTCAGTTTCGAAGCAGGCGTCGGTCTCGCGGTCGTCGAGTCCGGTGATGCGGATCAGCGAGTCCCGAGTCTTCGAGTCCCGAGGCGCGAGTCCCGAGCCGTGGGCCTTCTCAACTGAGGGTGCCCCACCCTTCGCGGTGTTCGAAGGGTGGGAATCGATGCTGCCGAGAGCGGCTGATTCGAGCGTGATGTTCTGCGATTGCGCGGCTTCCACTTTGCCGATCTGCAACTGTTTCAGCATCTGCGGTAATTTGTTGTACGAGGCCGATCCGCAGACCAGCGACACGTAGGGGGCGCGCTCGAAGATCTTCTCGCCCTCCTGCTGGGCGACGCAACCGAGCACGCCGAACGTCTTGCCCTGCTTTTTGTATTTCTTGTAGTCGGAGAGGCGGTTGAACACTTTCTGCTCGGCCTTGTCGCGGATGGAGCAGGTGTTGTAGAGCACCAGGTCGGCCTGTTCGACGGTCGACACCTGGCGATAGCCTTCGTGCAGGAGCGTGCCGACGACTTTTTCGGAGTCGTGGAAGTTCATCTGGCAGCCGAAGGTTTCGAGGTAGAACGTCTTGGGAGAGTCCGCCGACATATAGGGAAAGTATAGCGCGGCTGCCAGTTGTTAGCTCTAGGCCAAACCGCTCCAAGCCAAACCCGTCGCGCGACTGCTTTGAACGGTTCCTGCGAATCGCGTTCGGGCTCTGACGATTGCGAGTCACATCAACTTGCTCAGGAAGTGCGCTGGCGCGGCACTTAAAAATGAACTCGTGCCCTAGTCAACAGGAAAGTGCCTTGGGATTTCCCGGCGAAACGGAGCTTGCACGACGAATTTTTGAGTGATCGCGATTTCCCGCCGACGGCTTATCGGCGGCTATCCGAATTTCACATCGTCGGATTCACAATCTAGCTGAGCCAACACAGGTTCGCGATGCACCCGGCGTAGCCCTTCTTTAAGTCGTCGTCAGAGCTGCTTTTAATGGCGTCGGTCACAGCGGTGTTGACCAGAGAGAAATGAAGCGACCAAATGTTGGTGGCGCTGGCTGCTGTGTACTCGTTGAGTTGGCCTTGTAACGCGCCCCAGTCGTCGTGGTGCAGGGATTGGCCGCCCTTGGCGCCTTTAGCAGACCAGACTTGAAGGCTTGACTCTTTAATTTGGTCGGAACGGGGCGCGAACCCATCAAGGTCGACCAGCCTTATGTGACTGTGGTCCCCTTTGATACGCGAGTTCAACTCGTTCGCGATTGCGCAGCCGCTCGAATGGCCAACGATGTATATCGTAGCTGCGGCGGAGTCTTCGATTTTCTTGGCCGCCTCATCGAACTGCTTAAAGTTGTTGACGGCGTCTTTACTACCGGGCCCTGCGCCGTCCGGGTAGGGGAAGGCATCATACTCGACATCCTCGCCGCAGATATTTTTGGCGCTGGCCAGCCAGAGGCCCACATCGATTTTAGAAGCTTTCCACCCGCCGAAGAAAACAGCATAAACGCTCATCGGTCTACTCCTTTTCGGAAATGAGCCAAAGGAAATTGTGTCGAGTCAGCGAAGTCGTGCGGGATTCTTGTGTCGTGGGCCAAAGACTCGGCACATTCTACACCGGGCTGGAATAATCTAGCTCACACCCGAATGCCGGGAGGACGCACCTGGCTTCGGACTCCCGGTTCTCATGGCGGTGGGTGCATTGACCGTCCCAGTTAGCCGCTCTAGGATTCAAACATGCTTCAGTCGTTGACCGGCCGCGGGAGCCAGATGAAGTCTTGTTTCGCCAAACTGTTTTTCTTGGGTTTGGTGGTGAGCTATGCGGTTGCACAGGATGTTCCTGCGAGCGATCCGAAACATGCGCATCCCGCCCCGGGGACGTCGATGGTTCGATTCGGCGAGATCGACGACGGGGTTTATAAGGGGTCAAAACCGAAAAGCGATGCCGACTTTCGCTTTCTGCGTTCCAGGAACGTGAAAACCATTGTTGACTTGCAATTCGTTCCGGTGCTCTACCGGTGTGAGAAGAAAAAAGCGAAGAAGTATGGCATTCGAGTGATTCCCGTCACGATGAATGCGTCGCCGGTTGCCCCGTCAGAGCGGCATGTGCGTCGTGCGCTGTGTTTGCTGGCCGACAAAAGCCTGCGGCCGATTTATTTTCACTGCGACCTCGGCCGGGACCGGACCAGCCTGATCGCAACCTTGTACGAAATTTATTTTCGAGGCCTGCCGCCGAAAGATGCGTTGCAGGAAATGAAACGTTTGGGATTTAAAGACGAGTGGATTTTGCATGGGTTAAAAGAGTACTTGCAGAAACATGCAGAGTCTCAGTTTACGGCGGATTCGAATTGCCAGTGATGTCATCGGCGGGGTAAGGCCAGTGTATTTTTTGACTCGCTAGATAGAAAGTCAGAATCCCCGGCCTTTTTCTCAGAATGGGGAGAAAAAGAGTGGGGACCCTTATTCCCGATCAGTCAAAGCGATATCGGAGAGCCTCGACTACGGCTTTGTATCCGATTCGGCGGTAAATTGAATTCGATGTAGGGTTAGCCAAGTCAGTGTAGAGAACGCAGCGATGGCCACGGTCGCGAAGATGTTTCGACAGCGCATGAACGCAGGCTGCCGCGTAGCCGTGATTTCGCTTCTCTGGTGGCGTATAGACCCCTGACAAACGAACTACGCCTTGTGCTGGCTCGCGGCCAACGGCCATAGAGACCGGCTCTCCGTTTTGATCCCATAGCCAGATCTGTCCGGCGGCGAACGCCCGGTCTACGCGAAGCTCGGTGCCATTGGCAGACTCCCCAATTTCGATCCTGAAATGCGCGGGTCCAGAGAATCATCAAACTCCGATCTCTCGGACCTGCTTGGCGTAAATGACCCGCGGTGGGGGAACTTCTCCCAGTTCCAAGAGTTCGTAGAGACGCGTTCCCTGGAACGGTGTGGCCGCCGACTTACATCGTTCACTCCATTGCCCAGCGAAGCTGGCTGCCGTCGCGGCGTCCCCATTGACACCGGGTAGAGTCACTCCGGCTTCCGCAATTGCATCCACGATTGCCAGCACCGCTCGAGGTTCCATGGGTGTCAGCGTTGCTGGATATTCCAGAGGTGACTGAACGACCACGCCGACGGCTTCCTCTCCGTGCAATGCGATCCAATACCGACCGGGTCGCGCTGAGCGACGCGGGAGTGCAGAATCGACAGAATCAGATTATGCAGAACTGGTTCCGACGAGAGGAACTTGTCAGCCCTGCTTATGACAAATGCGGGATCTTCGCTAAACAGTACCTTGAGTTCCATCGGGAAATCTTATCGGAGCGAAGGAGCGGATGAAATGCCTCAGTCATTTGATTTTCTTCTGTTCATTGGCGGACAGCGGCCGGTGAAAGCGGACACTCCCCTCGACTCCGGTAAATCGGCGATCGTCCAAGTATTGAGTCTTCATCGACTTGCAGGCACGAGGTTTGGTTCCTGAATTGCCCTTCCCTGCTTGTAGCCGTATCCTCGGCCGGAGGACCACAATGACGACGCTGTTACAGGATTTGCGATTTGCTTTGCGCCAGATGCGGCGGTCGCCGGGTTTTGCGCTGGCTGCGGTGTTCACGCTGGCGCTGGCCATTACGGCCAATGTAGTGGTTTTCGGGGTGCTGCAGGCTTTGATTCTGCGGCCGATTGATGTGCCGCATGCTGAGAAGGTGATGACGCTGGCGCGCAAGGACCAGCCATATCCGTTTTTCTCTTATCCGGAAGTGCGCGATGTGCGGGATGGGAATTCGGTTTTTTCGGCCGTGGCGGCGGTGATGATCGAGAATTTCGGCGTCGAGGCGAAGGGCTCCACCCGGCCGGTGTGGGGCGCGGAGGTTAGCGGGCAGTACTTTGAGGTGGTGGGCATTCAGCCCTTGCTGGGGCGGCTGCTGAATCGGGCGGATGACGATCATCCGGGAGCGTCGGAGAGTGCGGTGCTTTCCTGGCCGGCGTGGAAGAACGACTTCGGCGGCGACGCGAATGTGGTGGGAAGCACGGTGCGGATTAATAAGCATCCGTACACGATTGTTGGAGTGACGCCGGAGGGTTTTTACGGGACGGAAAAAATGGGGCAGTTGGATATTTTTGTTCCGATGGCGAATGAAGCGTCCCTCGAAGCGGATGACTGGCTGGAGGCGCGAGGGCGAGCGAATGCGTATGGAGTTGTGCGGATCAAGGACGGGGTCACGATGCCGCAGGTGCAGGCGGACCTGGATACGATTGCGGAGCGATCGAAGCGACTGTATCCGAAAGAGGAAGAAAAGCTGACATACAAGTTGGTGCGGCCGGGCCTGATGGGCGACTTCTTTGGGGCGCCGGCACGGAGTTTTCTGGCGGGTGTGCTGGTGCTGGCGGGGATCGTTTTGCTGGCCGCTTGCGCGAACCTGGGAGGGTTGTTCGCTGCGCGGACGGCGGACCGCACGCGCGAGATTGCGATTCGGATGGCGGTGGGATCGAGTCGCTGGCGGGTGGTGCGACAGATACTTTCGGAAGCGGTGTTGATTGCGATGTTTGGGGGCGCATGTGCTTGCGGGTTGGCGTGGGCGGCTCTGAGTGGGCTGGCACGATGGAAACCGCCGAGCGAATATCCGGTGAAGTTTTTCGTGATCGAGCCGCAGCCGTCGTTGATTGCGATCGGGCTGGTGATCTCGGTGTTCGCGGGCGTCGTGTTTGGGGTGATGCCGCTGCGGCAGATTTTTAAAACCGATCCCAATGACGCGATTAAGAACGGGGGAAATCAAACGTCATCCTCATTGGGTCGGCGTTGGGCGCTGCGCGATGTGCTGCTGGCGGCGCAGGTTGCGCTGTGCTGCGTGACCGTTACCGCGGCGTTCGTGTCGCTGCGCGGGTTGGGCCGAGCCATGACCATGAACATGGGGATTAATCCACAGCATGCGGTGGTGACGAGATTCGAGCTCAACCAGGCGGGTTACACGGATGTGACGTCGGACCAGTTTCAGCGTCAACTGCTGGAGCGAGTCGCGCATCTGCCTGGGGTCGAGGTGGCCGCGTACGGGACGACTACTCCGCTCTCGATGGATACGGATGAGTCTGACGTGTTTTCGCAGCAGACGACGGATTTCAAGCCGTCGAACCGAGCGTCGGACACTTACAATTACTGGGTCTCGCCGGGATATTTTGTAGCGGCGGGAACGCCGCTGCTGGCGGGGCGGGATTTGAGTTTCGACGACACGGCGAAGAGTCCGGCGGTTGCGGTGGTGAATCAGGAATTTGCCCGGCGGCTCTTTCAGTTGGACCATTCGCACTCGGGCGATGCCGTGGGGCGATATTTCAAGAATGGGTCGGGGCAGTCGGTGCAGATCGTGGGCGTGGTGGCCGATGGGAAATATTTTTCGCTGACGGAAGACCAGGAAGTCGCGACATTCCATCCGATTTCGCAGGGGATGACTGGTCACACATCGTTTCTTGTGCGGCTTGCGGCGGATTCGCCAGATGTTGCCGCGGTCGAGATGTCGGGCACGATGCAGCGGGTGATTCGTGATCTCGACCCGGCGGTGCCGATCCGAGTGTGCGCGCCGTGGAAGAACACTCTGGGGATGACGTACTTTGTGGCGCAGGTGGCGACGGTCGCGCTGGGGCTGTTTGGCGCGTTTGGATTGCTGCTTTCGATTACCGGGACGTTTGGGCTGGCTTCGTACAGCGTGAGCAAACGGCTTCGCGAGTTGAGTATTCGAGTGGCGCTGGGGGCACAGGCGCGGCAAGTTCTTTCGGCGGCACTGGGGCGAATGATGATTCTGCTGGCTGCGGGCTCAGTGGTTGGGATGCTGCTCGGCGTGGCGGCTAGCCGCGTGCTTTCGGCTATTGTCTATCAGGCGTCGGCGCAGGATCCGTTTGTGCTGGGAGCTGTGGCGCTGACGGTGCTGGTTACGGGATCGCTGTCGGTGGCGGGGCCGGTCAGACGGGCTTTGCGCATTGATCCGGCGAATGTGTTGCGCGAACAGTAATCTTGCTGTTCCGGGTCAAGGGTCAAAGTCCCAAGGGATTGACGTTGGTGGAATCCCGCCTTTCGCACAGAACGCGGAAGATGGGGCACCCGGCTCAGGGTTTGGTTTGCGGCGGTTTGGGATGTTTGGGTTGGTAGATGCCGACTTTGGCGCCGCTGGGGAGGGTGAAGGTGGCGATGGATCCCCAACGCTGTTCGTTCACGGTGGAGACGGGGACATTTTTCCTTTGCAGATCGCTGAGAGTTGCGGCGAGGTCGTCGCACATGAAGTAGAGTTCGTGTTTGTCGGGGTGCTCGGCGTCACTGTTCTCCACGTTCTCGACACCATGAAATGCGGCTTCGGCGGGCGGGAGGGCGAAGATGAGCCAGCCGTGGCCGGCGTCCACCGAGGGAAACTTGAGGATGTCGCGGAAGAAGGCGCGATCGGCTTCGGGGTCGGTCGAGTAGAGGACGATGTGGGCGCCGTTGATCATTGATTGTCGATCATTGATTTTTGATCGTCGATTTTTGATCCTCGATTTTTTGCGGAATCATCGTCTCATTCGTTAGGGGATGGCGCAAGGGTGGAGTCGAAATTTCCACTTCTCGCGCAGAAAGCGCGCGAGAAATGGGGCACCCGGTGACGGTAGTTTGATCTGCTAACGCGTGTCGACGGTTTGGCCGCGCTCGACGTAGGCCTGGAGCCAGCCGAAGACGCGCTTCCAGCCTTCGCCGTGGCTCGCACCTTGCTGGGGAGCGGTGGCGAAGCCTTGGTGGCGCAGCTTGACCAATGTTCCGGTGCCGGCTTTCCTGGGTCCGCTGGGATGCAGGCCATGGACGGTCTGCGGCTCGAGGTCCCAGGTGACGGTGGTTTGCAGCGAGCCCATATAGCTGGCGACCCACGTTTGGACGAGGCGGCGCGGGGGATCGACTTCGAGATATTCGCCTTCGACGCGAAATTTCGTGCCGTCGGCGCCGACTCCATCGCTTGACCACTTGCCGCCGACACGGAGATCGGAGGCACGGTCGGTAATGCGGTAGAGGCTGCGCTCGCCCCACCACTGCGACAGTTGCGCGGGATCGGAGATGGCCTGGAAAACGCGCTCCGGCGGCGCGGCGATGAAGATCTCGGCGAGTACGGTGTCGTGGTCGGGAGTGACGGTTGCGGTTGCCATGGTTCTCCTTGCCCCGGCTGTTTTCGGAATTTCGGAATCAACGGGACTAACGCGTTCCGACAGTCGCGTTGTTTTCGAGGTAATCGCGCAGCCAGCCCAGGGATGCGTGCCAGCCTTGATGGTGACCTGCGGCCTGATCGGGGTGACCGGCGAATCCAGAGTGCTGCACGCGGAGCAGAGTGCCGGTTCCCATGCGATTGGTGCCGACGTTGTGTAGACCGTGCACGTCGCGAGGCTCCAACTCCCAACGGACGATAGTTTCAAAATCTCCGACGAAGTCGGCGCTACGCGTGTGCACGAGAAGGCGGGGAGGGTCGATCTCCAGATATTTGCCCTCGAGGCGAAAGGGAATTCCGTCGCCGCGGACGCCGTCGTTGGACCACTTACCGCCCACGCGAAGATCGGAGTGAGCGCCGGTAACGCGGAACCGAACGACGTCTGCCGTCGAGGCTTTTACTCCCCACCACTGAGCGCGCTGTTTAGGATCGGTGATGGCTTCGAAGACGCGGGCGGGCGGAGCGGCGATGAAAACTTCCGCGAGTACGGTGTCCTGGTCGGGAGTGATGGTGGCGGTGGCCATGAGTGTTCTCCTTTTTCGTTCACGAATCTGTTTCGCTTACGACGGCGTCCTGATCGGGCGTGACGGTGGTGGTAGACATGACGTGCTCCAAGTCTTTTTTCTGGTGCGGCTGCGTCTCGCAAAAATGAAGGTCAACAACAACGTCAAAGGCAGCGGACAAGAGTGCCCGCCCCACACGGTCACATCTTTCGGTGTAGATCGAAGCTTTCTTTCATCTCTTTGCCGTGATCGGAGAACGTCCAGTCTTCGGTGTGATGGTTGTCGTCGAGCACGGTGAGAACCATGCTTTGCATGTGTCCTGCGTCGGGCGTAGCCAGGTTCGTCGCGTCGAAGTAGGTGAAGGTGAACGTCTTGCCGTCGGGCGAAACTGTTGCCTGCATGCGGGGCTGGTTGCCGGCTCCACAGTAGTGGGTCATGAGCAGTTTGCTGGGGCCGTCGAGGTGGAACATGGAAATCATATCTTCAGGGCCCTCGCCCATGATTTCGCTCATGACGGCCGAACCGCCGGACGTTACTTTGAAGGTTACCTGACCGGAATGACCGCCGGGCATCTTGCCTTCCCATGTGCCGGACATGGTTTTGATGGCTGCGAAGGCCTTCTGGGCATCGGTTTGAGCGCTGGCTTGAGACGCCGTTGCGGCGAGGGCGGCGGCCAGGAACAGCAGTGACAGGGTGCGAGGTGGTGTGATCTTTGTCATAAACATTTCCCTTTCTTGGTTGCGATCGATTGTTTGGTGAAAGCGGATCATTTCGGTTTGCGGGAGGATTGCGTTTCCCGCGCGTATTCGGCTTCAACAAATGCTTTAAGGTCGTTCAGGCTGGCGGTCCAGAAGGCGCGGTACTGGCCGATCCAGGAGTCGACGGCACGCAGGGGTTCGGCGTTGAGCTGGTAGACGCGGTGGCGGCCCTCGCGGTGTTCCCGGACCAGATGAGCGCGTCGCAGCAGGCGCAGATGCTTGGAGATGGCGGGACGCGAGACGGGGAAGGCGTCGGCGATCTGCCCGGCGGGTTGGCTGCCGCGGCGGAGCAGGTCGAGAACAGCGCGGCGGGTGGGGTCGGCGAGAGCCTGGAACGTGGCCTCGGTCATCTGTGCTGGTGAATACGTAACCGAACGGTGACGCATAATGCGTAACCTTATAGTTACGCGGTCCTGGTTGTCAAGGGTTTTCTCCGAGCCGAAGAGAAAACAGATTCCTCGCGCAAAGAACGTGCTCGGAATGACGACCTCTATGAGGTCGGGTCTGCCTCGTGCACGTCTGGACCGCTCACAAGGTCAAGGAAGGCCTGGTGGACGCGAGGGTCGTCGGAGAGTTCTGGGTGGAAAGTCGCGGCCATCGCTCTTCCCTGCCGCACGGCAACGGGGGCTTTATCGGTACCTTCCGTGGCGACGATTTCGACGCCGTCGCCCACGTGGACAATCTTGGGTGCACGAATGAAGACCATTTCCAGAGGAGAGTCGCCGGACTCCGACACGAGGCGGCCTTCGCGGATGGAGCTATCGATCTGGCGTCCGTAGGCGTTGCGGCGGATGCGGATGTTAAGAGCCCCGAGGCCTTTTTGCTCGGGATTTTCGACTTCGGTCGCCAACAGGATTGCGCCGGCGCAGGTGCCGAAGGTGGGCCTGGTGTGGACGAATTGCTTCAGCTTTTCGAAGCCGGCGTCGCCGAGGAGTTTTAAGAATGTGCCGGATTCGCCGCCCGGGATGACGAGGCCATCAATGTCGTCGAGTTGTTCGGGCTTCTTGACGAGCACAACTTCGGCGCCCAACTGCTGGAGCCGGAGGCGGTGAGCGTCGAAATCGCCCTGCAGGGCCAGGACACCGATTTTCATGACGAAACCTTACCTACACGCTCATAAGTCATTATTAATTCTATCGTGTGAAGCCACTCCGGAAATGAAAGTGCAGTCTTGCCAGCCAGCTGCTTCAAGGCTACACTTTGCCGTACGTTCCCCTGCCATCCCCACCGTGAGGCGAACATTCAATGGTGAAACGGCCCCTTGAACTCGGGTTGCTGCTCGGCTTGATGTCGTGCTCAGCGATCGCCCAGGTGTTGAACTTCCCCACCTCCGCAATAGGCAGCGGTGCGATGGCGGCGAACGCGCTTCTGGGCGCCGAGATGGACTTCAATATCTTCACCGTCAATACGCAGAATCCGGACGGAAGTCTGGTGCAGAGTCCAAGCGCTTCGGTTTCCAAGCTCGATCTGAAGGCACCGGGGAAAGCGCAACGGGAATACGAAAAGGGCTTTCAGTTTCTGATGAAAAAGAACCTACAAGCAGCCATCGAGCACTTGGGAAATGCGATTCAGATCTATCCCAGTTTTGTGGCGGCGCACAATGCACTCGGCTCGGCTTACCTGGATCTGCAGCAGAACGAACAGGCACGGGCTGAGTTTGATAAAGCGGTCACGCTCGATGACCACCTGCCGAACTCTTATTTGAATCTGGGGTGTGCGCAACTGGCCTTGAAGCAATATCCGGCGGCGGAAGAGTCGCTGCGCAAGGCCTCATCCATTGCGCCGCTCGACGTTCAACTGCAACTGGCGCTGGCCTATGGAGAGTTTGAAAACCACAGTTATCCGGCGGTGATCCAGACGGCGCATCACGTTCACGAGCACAAACACAAGGGCGCGGCGCTGGTTCATTACTTTGCTGGCGGGGCCTGGGCGGCACAGAACAATCTGGCTGAGGCTCAGCAGGAAATGGAGACCGTGCTGAGGGAAGATCCGAAGTCAGGGTCGGCCGACCAGATCCGGCAGATTGTGGAGCAGTTCAAGACGGAACAAGCGCAGCAGACTGAGGCTAAGCTTCATCAGGCGGAGACGCTGGCGCTGGCGCTCAACACGACCAACACACCTGCTCCCGAACAGAAATTACGGCAGGCTGCACAAGTCTTGCAGGACATTAAAGAACGAACGCAGATTGCGGAGGCGGAAGCGGAGCCGGAGGCCAAATGTGCGGACTGCAGCGCGAAGGCTGCGGGTGAGCCTGGCATTGCTGAAACCGTGGCCGCCCAACCCGGCCCTCGGGCGGATTCGGCTTCGGCCTTGAAGCGGGCCGGCCTCGATTCGCCTGGAGCAACTTTCCGCGCATCGGTCGACGAGGTCTCGATATTCTTCGCTGCCACCGATCACGGAAAGTCTGCCACGAACCTCACCCAGTCCGACATTGTGGTTCGCGACGACAAACGGCCTCCGCACGCGATTCTGGGATTCCGGAACGAGTCGCAATTGCCGTTGCGTTTGGGTCTGATCATCGATACCAGCAACTCCGTGAAGGACCGCATCTCGTTCGAGGAAGCGGCGGCCACCAAGTTCCTCGAAACGGTGGTCACTGGCAAAGACGATCTGGCCTTTGTGGTCGGGGTAAACAACTCGGTGCTGTTGGTGCAGGATTTCAGCGGCGACCAGGCACAGATTTCGCACGAGATCAATCAGCTCGCACCCGGTGGCGGAACTGCTTTGTGGGATGCAGTGGAGTTCGGCGCGGACAAGCTTCGCGACCGGGCGGAAGGCAAGCCGGTCGCGCGGGTGCTGATTGTGATCAGCGACGGCGAGGACAACGCGAGCAGCGCCACTTTGAAACAAGCAATCGCCAGCGCCCAACGCGGTGAAGTGGCCGTTTATACGGTCAGCACGCGGGATTACGACCAGGAAGATCCGAGCGCCGAACTGGGCGACCACGCTTTGCGAGCGCTGTCGGAACTGACCGGCGGCACGGCATTTATTCCGGGGTCAATTCGCGGCCTCAAGGGCAGCCTGGCCGAGTTGCAGCAGGTCATTCGTGGACGCTATCTGGTTTCCTACAAGCCTGCTGAGTTCCAGCGCGACGGGCGCTACCGTGAGATCGACATCACGGCGGAAAAAGACGGGCGCAAGCTGAAGGTCTACGCTCGCAAAGGCTACTACGCCGCTGCGCCGCAACGGGCTTCCGGCGACAATTGAGGTAGCTGTAACGATGGCCCCGCATCCGTATATACTTCGCGCGTGTCATTTGCCAAACAGCTGGTTCTTACCGATGTTCGCTACTCCGTGTGGGCCGATCGGCGCCTGCTCGACGCTTGCTCTGCGCTGACCACCGAAGAGCTTGAGCGCGACCTGCGGATCTCGCACGCAAACATTCTCTCGACTCTCCGGCACATTCACGATGGCGAGAGAGTTTGGCTCGACTGTCTACGCACCGCTCCGGAGACCGGACCGTGGTGGCTTCCTCAGGGTTCGCCGCCTGAACCTTCATTTGACTCTCTGAAGCGAAGCTGGCCCGAGCTCTCAAACGGCTACCTGCGGTGGATCGAAGATTCGTCGGAGGCGGGGCTGGTTCTCGAGATCAAGGTTCAGCTTCCGGGCGAGCTCGAGCCGAGCCTTCCCCGCTGGAAAATTCTGCGGCATGTCGTCGAACATTCCACGCTGCATCGGGGACAGGTCATCGGAATAATTCGAATGCTCGGGCACACTCCACCGGGCATTAATCTGACAGACTTCTATCTTGCGGGCGAACCCGCCGTCATCTGACCCGGCGCAAGGCAGATCAGATCGCGGGTTTGCGTTCGGCTGCGCCCAGGACAGTGCCGGGGCCGGATTCCTGCACAAAAGCGACTAGTCTTACGTTCTTGGGATCGGTGCCGGGGGCGAGTTTCAACTGCACGTCCTGGCTGAAATTCTTTCCTTTGGGCAGCTTCCCTACTTTTGTGAGCTGCTGCACAACGGCCACGTGGATTAAGTGTCTGCCGCCGTTTTCACCCTTCAGAACCTGCGACTCGACGTGGCTGAGCGCGACTGCGACATAAACGTCGCCGCTGTGATTTTCAGAATTGACATCGGTCTCGACGTGCGCGCGCAGTTCGCTTGGACTGCCGGCGTCTACGGTGACCTCGCCGATGCGTACTGGAACTTTGGGTTCGGCGGCGGCCTTCTCGAAAATATCGGTCATCTGCTGCTGCGGGTAATTGATGTGAATCTGCTCGGAACCATCGACGATGATTTGCGGAGTATACGAACTCGGCTCCTTAAGAATGCTTTCGTAGGCCGCCTGGCGATCGGTGAGGGCGGCTGAGGAGTTCGGATCCTTCCAGCCGTCGTGATCCCAATAGGTTACGTGCTCGCTGAGGACGATCAGATGAGCGCCGGGAATCGGCTGAAATTGGTCCAGCTTTTGGATCATCTCGTCGGCGGGAGGACAGCTGGAGCAGCCTTCGGAAGTGAAGAGCTCGACGAGAACCGGATGGGCGTCTGCGCTCGCAGGGTTAGTGGCAGCGTTTTGGGCCTGAGGGGCTTGGCCGTTGGCGGAAGTGAACAAAAGGCTGAAAATCAGAAACGCGATCGCGGAAATCCCCGCTGAGCAACGGCGCAACATGAAAGTAATTCTACCATCCTCAGGATTGTGGATCGCAAGAGGTAGAAATGGCTCGTCGCGCACATTTCGAAACGGGACGTAGGTTCGCCAGACTGACTACAACCGATCCTTCCAATATCCCGGGCGGCGATGGCCGTGGGCAATAGCGAGGATCTGAACGGCCGATTCTTTCTCTCGATAGATGATTGCATAGGGAAACTTTTGGAGAACGAATCTTCTCGTACCGTGCGTAGGCGGGCCAGGTTTGCGGCCAGCGAGCGATGTCTTCAAGCGCGTCGAAAATAGCAGCTACGAACCTGATGCCGGCATCGGGGCTTTGCTGGCGATACCAGTCGTCGGCGATTTCGAATTCCTGCCATGCCGCCGGGTGGAAATGATATGGCTTAGCGGGCGGCATCGGACAGCCGGGCTGCAAGGCGGCGCCGCACTTCCTCGTACGGAATCATCTGAACCTCACCAGAATCAATCTCTTCAATGCGACGCTTAATCTCTTCCGACCAGGCGGTTTCGACGCCCTCGTCGGCTGGAGCGTCATTCAGGCTTTCGAGGAGTGATCCGGCAATGGCGGCACGTGCTTCGGGAGGAAGAGCCAGAGCCTTTTTCAGGATGTCGCTAACTTCTGTGGTCATGAGCACATTTTACGCTGAGAACGCAAGCTGGACGAGCAAAAAGGCACTGGGCGCGGGCATTCGGGAATCCCACCCTTTGCAAAGTACGCAAAGGATGGGGCACCCGGCCCGGCCATCTGCAAAGAGCGCGAGGAAACGGACGACGCCTCACAAGGTTTCAGGTCAGGCTGGGCCGCTGTGCTCGGTCGAAACCACATCCTCTATTTCTTTCTTCTCAGAAATCTCGCTAGCACTGACACTCCCGAAGGCCTCGCCAAAAACCTCTCGATAGGCCCCGGCGAAATCAGCGCTCTCACGAAACTTTTTAAATATAGGCCACTCCTTATAGTCACCTTTACTGGGCGAGTTGTCGGCGCCGATATGTCTCATGATCTTCGATGCGGACCCAAAGTCGTCACTCAGAACCGCAGCGGCCAACTGGAACTTCTCATTGGCAGCGGTCCAATCTTCACTCTCTAATATTTCTTTCGCTCGTTTTTCCTGCCCACCCCATTTGTAGGCCTGGACCCTGTTTAGTAAGAGGATTTTGCGGCCGCTCTCGGAGCCGAAAGTTTTATATTGAGCGGCGAAGTCCAGCAACGTTTGCGCCACGGAATACTTCTCATCTCGAATGAGATCCAAGCACAAATTGTTGAGGCTAACGTCTGCATCCTCGGTATTTTCGGGTCTCAGGCGTCTCCAAAGGACATGCGCAAGCTTGATTCCTATCTCTACTATGGTGGCATACGCGACCTTCAGGTACTTAGGCGCTACGTGAAGTTCCTGCCCGACTTTGATCTTTGAACAGTCGACACCGTGTCGTTTGCAAACGGCTAGGTATTGCGGGGACACAATTCCATTGCAGTGCACGAACAGGTTTCTTCTCTCGGTCACTTCAATGAACGTCGGCCAAGATGGAAGGTCCTTTGTCAGCGGGACATTAAACTTTTTCTCCATCCATTGGAACTGATCAGCGTGACTTTCGCGCAGGAGTGCCTCGACCTCCTTTTCGACGACGCTCGCCCGCGCGGCATCGATCGAACTAAAGGACGTAAGCTCCTTGAATGTGAAGTGATGCTCGGAGCTATTTAGGGTCTCCGGTTTCATATAAAAAATGGCGCGCAGAAGGTTACCTGTGAAGGCATCGTAATGACTGATGAGGGAGGTGAAGAAGCTCCTCGGAATTATTTGGACAGCTCTCAAATTCCGCTGGAGACGTCGCTCAAGATTGACGAATTCCGTGTATTGGTCCGGGGGGATCATAAATGACCCGCCCTCAAGTTTTTGACAGCGTTCCTCCAGAAATGCGTCCAGCTCCTCGGAGGCTTGATCCTTGGACTTCGTAATAAGGGGCATAACGAGAGGGAGGGTGTCGGCCAAAGCATCGACCTCACAAAGAAAACCCTCCACCGCCTTCTTGATTGAAGGGGTGTCCGTACCCTCCACTGAGGGCGGGGTCGCCTCGGGCGGGCTGGACTCTCTATCCGAATTCGGTTTCTCGGGCATCTGCTCTACTGGAGGCCACCGCTTGGTGATTCAGTGATGGAAACGTCACCAGCCCCGGGTTTGCAGCATGTGTGCCTCGTCCAACCCGCTTACGGCAAGGCCTTTCATGGCACCTCTCAAATCTTCGCTGACTTCAAGTAATACTTTAGGATCTTGATAGTGCGTGGCGGCTTTTACGATGGCTCTGGCGCGCTTCTCGGCTTGATCGAGCGGCGCGCGACAACAGGTATCGTCATACAAGTGCTCATCGTCCTTACATGACACACGACGTCCGGTTTCCCATGAAAATTCCTGAGCCGACGAACACCGCTTCGGCTCCGAGTTGCATCACCAAGGATGCGTCGGCGGGTGTGGCGATTCCTCCGGCGCTGAAGTTTGGGACGGGCAGGTTCCCTGCCTTGGCGACGATTTTGATCAGTTCGTACGGAGCGCCGTGCTCTTTGGCTTTGGCGTAGAGTTCTTCTTCGCCGAGGACGGTGAGGATTTTCATTTCCTGAACGATTTGGCGGATGTGCTTGACGGCGTGGACTACGTCGCCGGTGCCGGCTTCGCCCTTGGTGCGAATCATGGCGGCGCCTTCGGCGATGCGGCGCAGGGCTTCGCCGAGGTTGCGGGCGCCGCAGACGAAGGGGACTTTGAAGGCGTGCTTGTCGACGTGGTGGGCCTCGTCGGCGGGGGTGAGGACTTCGGATTCGTCGATGTAATCGACGCCGAGTTCCTGGAGAATTTGGGCTTCGGCGAAATGTCCGATGCGGCACTTGGCCATGACCGGGATGGAAACGGCGGCCATGATTTCGCGAATCTTCTTGGGGCTCGCCATCCGGGCTACGCCGCCTTCGGCGCGGATTTGCGCAGGCACGCGCTCCAGGGCCATGACGGCTACGGCGCCGGCTTGTTCGGCGATGGTGGCTTGTGCGGCGTCGGTGACGTCCATAATGACGCCGCCTTTGAGCATTTCGGCGAGGCCGGTTTTGAGGCGGAGGCTGGTGCTGCCGTTATTTTGAGAAGAGCCGTTGTTCTGGGACATGGTTTTTTGAACCTGTGAATACCTTTTCGCGAACGCGAAGAATGGGCGCGGCGCGCCTTGATGTCTATTCTACAACGTGGAGTGGCTCGACGCGGATTGTAGCGGCGGGCCGAGCGAAGACCGAAGTCAAAGTCGCTACCGTAGGCGCAAAGAACGCGGGCAGGATAGGGCACCCGGCGAGCAAAAAATCAAAGTCAAGGGCGTCGGACAGGAGTGTCCGACCCACAAGTTTTATTTCGGATCTACCGTTGGCGATTTCTCGGTTTCGACGGATTTCAATAATTCTTCGTCCGCCTCTTTGTCGCGTTGTTCGCCATTGAGGCTGGTGAATCGCTGGTTGGCGTCTTGGATTTTCTGCTCTGCGCCGTGAAGCTGGCTCGACACCGAGAAGAACGTGATGCTGACGATGACGATGGCCGCACCACAAAGAACCAGCGCCGCAAGCCAGGCAGGGCGGCTCATGAACAGTAGCGCGATCGAGGCGACCACGATGCCGATTTCGCAGGCCAATTGCGCCCACTCGTAGTGTTCGGCTGCCATGGAATGCACTTGAATGGCGGGCTCGTAGGATTCCGCCCATTCGAGCGACGCTTCTTTTTCCGTATCGAGAGCGCGGATGACTGTGGCGAAGCCGACCAGGTCTTCGTGTGTGGGAATTTCGGCATTCAGGTTCTTGGCATTCTCCAGGCGGTTCACTCGAGCGGCGCGCGCCACGTCGGCGGACGCGATTTGGCCCACCAGTCTTCTCGACTCCGCGTCCCACTGATTGAAGCGCTCCGGGTCGGGGTTCAGTGCGTGCAACTGTCGTAGTTGCGCTAAGAGCACGCGGTACTTGGTCGAGATGGCCTGGTACTTCATCGAGGCGTTGGTTTGTTCCACCATGGTGGCGATGAGTTCGGTGCGCTGGCCTCCGACCAATGCCGCGCAGAGCGCCAGCAGCACGCCCAGACATGCCATGGTGATACCGAGATACTTGCCCAGGTTTCCGGCGTGGCCGGCATGCTCAATGTGCTCTGCTAATTCGTCAACTTCCCCCATATCACCGTCTCTCTGTTCTTTGTTCTTTAAGTTCTTTGTCCTTTAATTCTTTGTTCCATGCCGGGTTGCCCCGCGGAATTTTTGTGCTTCGTTTTTACTACCTCGCGATATATTTCGCGAACATTTTTTCGGCGTCGATGGCGATGAAGAGGCCGCGGCTGCGGGCTAAGATTTCGTTTTTCTCGTTGCGGATTTCAGCTTCGTTGATGTGCTCGCGGCCGTTAACGCTGACTTCCCTGCCCTCGACGTGCAGCGGTTGGTGGAGTGGTACCGGCTTGAAGTATTGGATTGTCATTTCTTTGGTGAGGGCGATCACCTGGTGCAGCTTGTTCACTTTTCCCATGGCGTCGTCAAGGATGGTGGCGATGATGCCGCCGTGGCAGTGGCCGGGCGGTCCGGTGTAGCGCTTGCCCAGGCGGAATTTGCAGACGAAAGTTTGGCGCTCTTCGTCGAGCGTGAACTTGAGGCGCATGCCGTCGGGATTGTTCTGGCCGCAGGCGAAGCAGTAGTTCTTCTGCATTTTGGTGTAGGGCGTTTCGTGGCCGTGGATCTTCACTCGGCGGGGCATGGGGAGTCATTTTAGCGGATTGCGGCGGGCGGATGCTCTTTGGAGTCGCCCAGTGAAAACACTCGCCCACAAGAAGCAAGGATTAAGTCGAACTTCCTGCCGATACATTCTTGATACGTTTGTGCTCCGACTTGCACTATCCGAGTGAAAGGAATTGCACTGTGAACCTTCGAAAGAATGCACCTGCGCGGGGCCGGATCATGAGCACGCGGCGAAATCGGCTGGCGGTATGCCTATGGGCAGTGTTTGTGGCTGGGTTGCTCGTGGAGTTGGCGGCGCCGAGATTGAAAATTGAAAATAATGCGTTCGTGATGCCACCGATCAACGATGCGCAGGCTGCGACGCTGCGGCCGGCCGTGCTGGTGCGGCGGGAACGCTGGATGCAGGGGGCCTCGGGGCTTCTAACCCTTGGAGGCGCAGTGGCGCTGGGGGTGTACTACCGGCGATCGCTGGTGATGGCGCTGAAGGGCTGACTCGCGGCGCCCAAGGATTTTCTCTCAAACAACGCGTGGCGGAGCCGCAATCACGAAGACGAAGCCGGCTGAGGCCACCAAACCATAACTCACGAAAGGTCGCGGGAGTGTGCGCAACCTCGTCTGCCCCTGAACAAGTATCAGGGCTAATCAAAAAACCCTTGGAGGGCTGCCAATTGAAAAACTCAAGATTGTCCCGTGTATCGGTGCTGTTTCTTGCTGGTGTCGTCGCCGTCGTGGCGTTGAATGTTGGAGTGCACGCTACTCAGACCATTACCACGCCTAACGCCTCGAAAGTGGCGTATAACCTGGCGGCGGGAGCTTCCAGCGCCGCGGTAAACCCGGCAGAGAGCGTTCCTGTGCTGGTGATGGGCGTACAAACTGACCTCGGCTATCGCGGTGTTGGACAAGTGACGATGTTGCACATCGCTTCCAGTTTCCTGGAGTGGACTGGAATCGAATCGCCCGCAGCCGCAGCCATTACCTCGGGCTTCAGCGGTACCGCGGGCACGCATATTGTCTTCCTGGATTACAGCCATCTCGTGGATATTCAGGTTGCGAGCACGGACACGTTCATTATTCATAATGCGAATTCGATCCCGATGGCCGGAGTGGTCACTCTGATCTGGTAGCTTGGGGGCGATTGCCGGGGCCGCGGGCGAAATGCCTGCGGCCTTTTTTTGTTTTGATCGATCCGTGTGGCGCGATGGGGAGATGGCTGTTTTTCAGAAGCCTGATGATTCTTTGGCGGCATTCCTGCTATACATATCGGTTTTGAGTTTTCGGCTCGCGACCGGATAGAGGAAGATGCAGGCGAGTTGCATAGGTCCTTCGGCGCAGAGAACGGGCCTCAGGATGACAAGATATTCGTACAACTTCTGAATTGGAGTATTCCATGAAATCGTTTGCCGCTGCTGTTCTCGTTCTCATTGGGTTTGGACCTTTCACCGCGCTTGCTCAAACCAAGGTTGACAAAGATGCCGACCCGAAAGCGGCGGCCGCGAAGCCTTTGAAGCCTTCTAAGAAAGATTCCAAGAAGGATGAGAAGAACGAGGGCAACTGCAAAGGCGGCGGACAGGAGTGTCCGCCCCACACGGACGAGAAGAAGCCTGGTTTGAATGCCGACACTTTCTCGGGGCTGAAGTTTCGGCTGATTGGGCCGGCGGTGGCTTCGGGGCGGGTGATGTCGATTGCGGTGAATCCGAAAAATAAAGTTGAGTATTACGTGGGCGTGGCGTCGGGCGGAGTGTGGAAGACGGTGAATGATGGGACGACGTGGACTCCGGTGTTTGACGGCGAGGGATCGTATTCGGTGGGGTGGGTGGCGCTTGATCCGAATGATTCGTCGGTAGTGTGGGTGGGATCGGGCGAGAGCAACTCGCAGCGCAGCGTGCCTTACGGCGACGGAATTTACCGGTCGGTCGATGGCGGCAAGAGTTGGGAGAATCTGGGGCTGAAGAAATCGGAGCACATCGGGCGCGTGGTGATCGATCCGCGGGATTCGAAAGTGGTTTACGTTGCGGCGGAGGGGCCGCTCTGGGGAGCGGGCGGGGATCGCGGACTTTATAAGACGACGGATGGAGGAAAAAACTGGAAAGCGGTGCTGACCATCAGCGAGAACACGGGCGTAGTCGATGTGGCACTCGATCCGTCGAATCCGGACATTTTATATGCGGCCGCTTACCAGCGGCGGCGTCATGTTTACACGTTGATTGACGGTGGGCCGGAGAGCGCGATTTATAAATCAACGGACGCGGGAACGACCTGGAACAAACTGAAGTCTGGACTGCCTTCCGTGGACATGGGCAGGATTGGTCTGGCGGTTTCACCGGCGGATCCGAATGTGGTGTATGCGACCGTGGAAGCGGCGGATGGGAAGGGCGGAATTTTCCGGTCGAACGATAAGGGCGCGACCTGGGAGCGGCGAAACGAGTTCGATGAAGGGGCGATGTACTATGCGCGGGTCGTGCCGGATCCGAAGAACGCCGATCGAATTTTTGTGATGAGCGTCGAGTTGCGCGAGTCGCTCGATGGCGGCAAGACGCTGCACAAGGTCAGCGAGACCAACCATCACGGAGATAATCACGCGATCTGGATTGATCCCGACGATACCAAGCATTGGCTGATGGGGTCAGATGGCGGCATGTATGAGACGTATGACAATGCGAAGTCGTGGCAGTTCAAGGCGAATCTGCCGACGGTGCAGTTTTATGATGTGGCGGTGGACAATGCGAGTCCGTTTTACAACGTGTGCGGCGGGACGCAGGACAATTTTTCGTGGTGCGGGCCGTCGCGCACGCGGAATGTGAACGGGATTATGAATTCGGATTGGTATGTGACGACCGGGGGCGATGGGTTCCGGTCGCAGGTGGATCCGATGGATGCGAACACGGTGTATTCGGAATCACAGTACGGAGTGCTGGTGCGGTATGACAAACCGACGGGGCAAGAGCTCGTAGTGCAGCCCGTCGAGGGCAAGGGCGAGCCGCCGCTGCGGTGGAATTGGGATTCGCCGATCCTGATCAGTCCGCATTCGCATACGCGGCTTTATTTTGCGGCCAACAAATTGTTTCGCAGCGACGATCGCGGGGATACGTGGAAGGCGATCAGCGGAGACCTGTCGCGGCAGATTGATCGCAACAAGCTGCCGGTGATGGGTAAGGTGTGGGGTCCGGATGCGGTGGCGAAGAATCAGTCGACTTCGTTTTACGGAAATATTGTGGCGCTGTCGGAGTCGCCGAAAAAAGAAGGGCTGATTTATGCGGGGACCGACGATGGGTTGATTCAAGTCACGAGCGATGGCGGCGCGAACTGGACGAAGTATGAAAAGTTTGCGGGCGTGCCGGAGATGACGTATGTGAGCCGGCTGGCTGCGTCGAATCACGACGCGAATGCGGTGTATGCCGCGTTTGATAATCACAAGAACGAAGACTTCAAGCCGTATCTGCTGAAGTCGGCGGACGCGGGAAAGAGTTGGACTTCGATTGCCGGCGACTTGCCGGAAAACGGGCCGGTGCTGGCGTTTGCGGAAGATACGGTGAATCGGAACCTTTTGTTTGCAGGAACGGAGTTTGGGGCATTTTTTACGATCGACGGCGGTCAGCACTGGGTTCGGCTGAAGGGCGGGTTGCCGACGATTGCGGTGCGCGACATGGTCATTCAAGCGCGCGAGGGCGATCTGGTCATTGCCACGTTCGGGCGCGGATTTTATGTGCTGGACGACATTACTCCGCTGCGGCAGATGAAGGCGGAATCGACCGAACAGGCTGCGGCTTTGCTTCCGGTGAAGGATGCGTTGCTGTATGTGGAGCGGCATCCGCTGGGCGAGCCCGGCAAGGGATTTCAGGGGGATGCGCTTTACACGGCGGAGAATCCTCCGTATGGGGCGGTGTTTACGGCGTACATGAAAGAGAAGATCAAGACCAAGAAGGAAAAACGGCAGGACGAGGAGAAAGAAGCGGCGAAGAAAAATCAGACGCTGCCCTATCCGACGAATGACGAGTTCCGGGCCGAGGCCGAGGAAGCGAAGCCGGAAGTTTATTTTGTGGTGTATGACGAGAGCGGCGCGCCGATCCGGCGCGTGGACGCCAGTACCGAGGCCGGATTCCAGCGGGTGGCGTGGGATTTGCGATATTCGGCGGCGCGGGCGCACGCGGCTGCGGACAAGGAAGAGGAAGGAGAAGGTTTTCCGGACATCACGGGTCTGGGGCCGCTCGTGCTCTCGGGAACTTATTCGGTGCGCATGTTCTCGAAGGTTGCCGGCGCGGTCACGGAGCTCGCCGGACCACAGTCGTTCAAGGTGGTGGCGGAGGGCTCGGCAGCGATGAGTCCGAGTGATCGCGCCGCGCAGGAAGAATTTCTGCGGAAGACAGAGCGGCTGTATCGCGTGGTGAACGGAGCCCTGCGCTCGGCTTCGGAAGTGGAGTCGCGGCTCAAGGCGATTCGCGAGGCCTTGCATGACGCTCCCGCGGTTGAGAAACAACTGGGAGCGGTGGCGGACGGGATCGAGCAACGCGACCGGGAGATTCTGAGGGCACTGCGCGGGGACATCGAAGTCGCAAAGCGCAATGAGCCCGTGCCGGTTTCGATCGACCAGCGGGTGATCGGGATTATGGATGAGGAACGGTTCTCGCTGGCTAAGCCCACCCAGACGCATCTGGATTCTTACAACGTTGCGGCGACGGAATTTGCGGAGCAGCTCGGCAAACTGCATGCGCTGGTGGAACTCGATCTGACGAAGCTGGAGAGAGATATGGAAGCGGCGGGGGCGCCGTGGACTCCAGGGCGGGTGCCCGAGTGGGTAGAAAAATAAAGTTTTGGCAGCGGATTGTTGAGCGAATCACAGACGGGCGCAGCCTGTTCCAGGCGTAGGGATCTTTCGACTGCGTTGTCGTTCGCTTCGCGGACGACGACTTCGCTCAGGATGACAAAGAATGGAGCCGGGGCGAAGCTTTTTCCTCAACAGGGCCTTGTTCATTTCGCGCGTGGCTGTGTTACACTCGCCGCCGACCGTTGCTCGCGTTGTAAGACAGGGCATGTGGGGGCAAGAACGGTCTGGGGAAATCCGTTTGTTTTGTCCTTTAGGGTTTTGGAGGGCTTTGAATGGGCCTCGCGTTAATGGCTTTGATCTGGCTGATCACTCTGATCAGCACGTATTTTTTTGTCGCCAAAACCTGGTGGCTGCCCGTGGGCGCTTCCGCCGCCACGGCATGGATCGACAAACAATTCGCCCTCACTTTTGTGATCATGGGCATCGTGTTCCTGGCGGCGCAATTGTCGCTGGGCTACATCGTGTGGAAATACCGCGACAGTCCTACCGCGGCTCCAGCGCAGTATTCTCACGGAAATAACACGCTCGAGGTTACGTGGACGGTGCTGACCACGATTCTGTTCGTCGGGCTGAACCTGATGGGCAGCAATGTGTGGGCCAGCCAGCGGTTTGATCCTCCGGAGGCCGGGGCGGTGCAGGTGGAAGTTACGGCGATGCAGTTTGCCTGGTACTTCCGGTACCCCGGGCCGGACGGAAAGTATGGCAAGACGAGTCCGAACTTGATGGACCCGTCGGCGGGTGGCGAGGCTGCGATTGGGCTGAGCCAGAGCGACCCCGCCGCGAAGGATGACGTGGTGACGGGCACCATGTACTTGCCAATCAACCGCGAAGTGGATGTGAGCCTGCGGGCGGTAGATGTGATTCACAGTTTCTTTGTCCCGCAGTTGCGCTTCAAGCAGGACGCGGTTCCGGGGCTGAACATTCACATGCACTTTAAACCGACCGTGATGGGCGAATATGAGTTGGCCTGCGCCGAGCTTTGCGGGCTTGGTCATTACAAGATGCACGGCATGGTTCACGTCGTCAGCCAGGAGGATTTCGACAAGTGGCTGGCGGCACGGGAGGCGGAGAAACAATAACATGGTTGCCATGGAGAACCCGCACGCGCACGCTCCTCAGGGTTTCATTCGGAAATACATTTTCAGTCTTGATCACAAAGTCATCGGCATCCAGTATTTTTTTCTGGCGCTCACGGCGGTGTTTGTCGGGATGTTCCTTTCGCTGCTGATGCGCATTCACCTGGCTTGGCCCAGCGCCAGCATTCCGCTGTTCGGCGACATAAAGCCCGAAACCTATCTGGCGCTGCTGACCATGCACGGCACCATCATGGTGTTCTTCGTGCTGACGACTGCGCCGCAGGGGGGATTCGGAAATTATTTTCTACCTATACAGATCGGCGCGCCGGATATGGCGTTTCCGGTCCTGAACATGCTTTCGTTCTGGACGACGTTTGTTGGATTTGTCGTGATCCTGGCAGCATTCTTTGTGCAAGGTGGAGCACCGCTGCACGGGTGGACGGGATACGCTCCGCTGAGCGCGCTCCCGTCAGCGGGCCCGGGCGAGGGACTGGGCGCGGATTTGTGGATCACAAGCATTGCGATTTTCTGCGTCGCGTCGCTGATGGGCGCGCTGAACTTTATTACCACCACGCTCGATCTGCGGGCGAAAGGCATGACGATGATGCGCATGCCGCTGACCGTGTGGTCGTGGTTCATTACTGCGATTCTCGGTTTGCTGGCGTTCGGCGTGTTGCTCACGGCGGGCATTCTTTTGCTGATGGACCGCAATCTCGGGACCAGTTTTTACGTTCCGCTCGTAGTTGTGAACGGACAGGTCATGGGTCACAAGGGCGGCTCGCCGCTGCTGTGGCAGCATCTGTTCTGGTTCTTCGGGCACCCTGAGGTATACATCGCGATTCTGCCCGGCATGGGCGTGGCGTCGCAGGTTTTGTCGACGTTTTCACGCAAGCCGATCTTTGGTTACCGGGCTATGGTCTACGCCATGCTGTCGATTGGATTTTTCGGGTTCATGGTTTGGGGCCATCACATGTTCATGAGCGGGATGAGCCCGTACTCGGCGTTTGCGTTTTCGATCCTGACCATGTGCATCGGCGTGCCTTCGGCGATCAAGACGTTCAACTGGCTGGGGACGATGTACAAAGGACGCATACGCTTCCAGACTCCGATGCTGTATGCAATTGGATTCGTCTCGCTGTTTGTTTCGGGTGGACTGAGTGGACCGTTTCTGGCGCAGCCGGTGCTCGACATTCAGTTGCACGATACTTATTTTGTGGTCGGACATTTCCATTTGATCATGGGCGTGGCGGCGATCTTTGGAATGTTCGCGGCGACTTATTACTGGTTCCCTAAAATGTTTGGGCGGATGATGAATGAGACTTGGGGGAAGGTGCACTTCTTCATCACGCTGGCCGGAACTTACGCCATCTTCATGCCGATGCACTATCTTGGTTTAGCGGGTGGGACGCGGCGGTACTCGCAATACACGGAAGTGGCATATCTGCAGAAGTTGCAGCCCCTGCATATGTTCATGACCTACGCGGCGATCATCACGATTGCGGCGCAGTTTATTTTCGTGATCAATTTGTTCTGGAGCATGTTTAAGGGGCCGAAGGCGAGCGACAATCCATGGGAAGCGACTACGCTGGAGTGGACGACGACGACTCCGCCACCGCACGACAATTTTGGCGGCGTGACTCCGGTGGTGCATCATGGGCCGTATGAGTATGGAGTGCCGGGTGCCGCGAAGGATTATGTGATGCAGACGGATCCGGCGAGCGTGACGGCGCATTGATGGAACCACGGGGCTGAAGCCCCGAAGTCCTCCGTGGATGGCTTACGCGGCCCTGAAGGGCCGCTCTTCCACGGCGGTGATCGAGTTCGCGAACGATGCACACGAAGGCGCTTGACGATTGTCAGCGCGTCGGTGACGAACCAGGCTTACTGGATGCTGTCAAACGTTATGGCGACTTACACTCCAACCACGCCGATCGATCATATGGGGCACGGCCATAAGCCGCCGGTGCCTCCTGCGGGTGGTGGCGACGACGGTCGCGGCGGTGGGGATGTTCCGAATTATGGGGCGCGGCTGCGGCGGGCCCGGCTGGGACTGATCTGCGCGATTGCCACCGTGTGCATGGTGTTTATCTCTCTCACCAGCGCTTACATTGTGCGGCAGGGACTTCCCACGTTTGACGGCGCGTCGAACAGCTATGTCCGGGATTGGGGCCGAGTGGACTTACCTTGGCTGCTGCTGGCGATCAATACAGCAATCTTGCTGCTTAGCAGTGTGACCATGGAATTGGCGCGGCGAACTGTAGCGCGGCAGGCGGCTCTGGCTCCGGTGAAGTCGATTCCGGGAATTTCGCTGGGAGATGAGAAATCATTTCCGTGGCTGGGAATTACGATTCTGCTGGGAACGGCGTTTCTCTGGGGACAGTGGCTGGCCTGGTCGGAACTGCATGCACGCGGATTTTTTGTAAACACGAATCCCAACAGTTCGTTTGTGTTTCTGTTGACGATTGCGCACGCGGTACATCTTGCCGGAGGGATGATTGCGCTGCTGTGGGCGGCCAGCGCTTCCCTGCTGCACAAGCCAGTCGAATCACGGCGGATTGTGGTCGACGTCGCGGCATGGTATTGGCATTTCATGGCGGTGCTTTGGATTTATGTTTTCGCGTTGTTGGCGTTTGCGCGATAACGAAAGGGGAAATTGAAGAATGGCGGATGCCACGCTTCAGCATGATGCGGTTGGACACGGGACGCCGGGAGAGTTCGAGGCCCCGTTGTTTGGAGCCTATTCGAAGAAGGTGGGGATGTGGCTGTTTCTGGCCTCCGACTCGCTGACCTTCGGAGCGCTGCTGGTCGCGTTTTGTTATATCAGGAGTTATACCGACTGGCCGACGCCGTTTCACGTACAAAGCATCATCAACTCGACCATCATGACGGGCTGCCTGCTGTCGAGCTCGCTGACCATGGTGATGGCGGTGTTTGCGGCGCAGCGCCACGACCGAGCGTGGACCCGCAACTGGCTATTGGCCACCATGGCGTTTGGCACCGCGTTCATCGTGTTGCACGGCATGGAGTGGACCAAGCTCATTGGCGAAGGGCTGACGCTGCCGATCTTTCCGAAGCCAGCCGTCGCGCCGGTCGGAGAGATGGCCGACATTTCGAAAAACACGCCACAGTTCGCAGCTACTTTTTTTGGGTTGACCGCGATGCACATGCTGCACGTGACAGTGGGCGTGATGTATCTGGGAGTGGTCGCGTTTCGTAAGTGGTTCTTGCCGGTGATCGGCGTGCTGTGGTTGACGGGATATTTCCTGATTCCGTCGGATAACGTATTTCATTACGGCATTCACATTCTGTTGATCGGGTTGATTGTGGCGTCGATCGTCCTGTTTTTGAAACCGAAGGATTACGATGCGCAGGATGTGGAAGTGGCCGGGCTGTATTGGCACTTCGTCGATCTGGTGTGGATGTTCATTTTTCCGCTGGTCTATTTGCTGTCCACCAAGATCGTAGGGTGAAGATCAATTTTGAATTGAGCGAGGACTTCGACAATGCACGATGCCGCGGCGGAAGAATACTCTGGGCACGACAGCAAGGCGCAGTATTTCTGGGTGTGGGGAGCGCTGCTGGTACTGACGGCGATCGAAGTTGTGTTGGGATATAAGCAGATCTTTTCGCCGGTGCGAATGCTCGAGGTGCTGCTCGTTCTATCGATCATCAAGTCGGCGCTGATCATTGGATACTTCATGCACCTGAAGTTTGAGCGCGCGATCATGCGCTGGATGCTGGTAATTTCGGTGACTGCGTGCTTTATCATCATGTACTTTTTCTTCTTCCCGGATGCGGGCAGGGTTTTGCGGCTCGGAGTGCACTAACTGGCTATGAGATTCGCGGCAACATTTCGTTTGACTTTCCTACTGCTGGCGGTTGCGCTCTGGACTGCGCCGGCATTCGCGCAGGGGTGCGCCATGTGTAATGCGAATGCGAAGGCCACGCCGAAGGAAGGTCAGCGGGCGCTCAATCACGCGATTTTTGTGATGCTGGCGCCACCAGTTGCCATCATGGTGTTTGGATTCGGCTTCGCCATGCGGTATGGAAAACGGCGCGACCGGGAAAACGAGTCGGACTAGACCCACCTGAACATCGGCCGCCACGGTGTTTGCCACTGCATTCTCTCTGTCATTTGAAATGGCATCTCTGCGTGAAAAGCGGGGAGTTCTTCCCTGCCTTATAATAGAAAGATTCGGTAGGCTTCGCGGATTGCTCTGAGGAGGTGCGCTCGGGCTTGAGGCGAAGATGTCCCGGGCCTTTTATCCGATGTCTTCTATCGCTACCCAGCCAGACTCGAAACCCGCCAGCGCGGCTCCCGCGGAAGGCATTGTGGTGCGCGGCGCGCGTGTCCATAACCTCAAGAATATTGACTTTGAGATTCCGCACAATTCGCTGACGGTGGTGACCGGAGTGTCGGGTTCTGGCAAATCGTCGCTGGCGTTCGACACGATTTACGCCGAGGGACAGCGGCGGTATGTGGAGTCGCTGTCGGCGTATGCGCGGCAATTTCTGGAGAGGATTGAGAAGCCGGACGCAGATACGATTGATGGGATCGCCCCGGCGGTCGCGATCCGGCAGAAGAATACAACGCGGAATCCGCGGTCGACAGTGGCGACGGCGACCGAGATTTACGATTATCTGCGGCTGCTTTTTGCGCGCGTCGGGCGGACCTATTGCGCGAAGTGCGGGCGCGAGGTGAAGAAGGATACGGTGGACGAAGTCGCCGACGCCATTCTGGCGCTGGACTCGGGGACGCGGCTGCAGGTGGTGTTTCCGCTGCAGCGGCAGGCGGCGCAGGAATCCGCCGAAAAGACGTGGAATACGAACTCACCGAAAGGTAGGTCGAAATCCACACCCTCTCGCGAAAAACGCGAGAAGGGTGGCGCGCCCGCGTTGACGGAGGCGCTGAAGACGCGGTTGTTTGACCTGCGCAAGGGCGGGTTCAATCGGCTTTACCAGGGTGGGGAGGTATACGAGTTCTCTACTCCGGAGTCTTTGCTCGATATCAACTTTGCTGAGACGGTTTTTGTTTTGGTGGATCGGCTGGTGGTTTCTGCCGAGGCTCGCTCACGGATTGTGGATGCGATTGAGACTGCTTATCGCGAGGCTGGGGAAGTTATTTTTGAAATCCCCCGGAATGAGGGTTCGGAGGAGGACGATTCAAAAGCGACGGACAGGAGTGTCCGTCCCACACAGCTGCGCTTCGCGCAACGGTTTGAGTGCAAAGAATGCAGTATGCGCTATGAGGAGCCGGAGCCGCGGCTCTTTTCGTTTAACAATCCTTACGGGGCGTGCCCGCGTTGCCAGGGATTTGGGAACACGATCGACTTCGATCTTGATCTGGTGATTCCTGACAAGATGAAGACGCTGAGCGAGTGTCCGATAGAGCCGTGGACGAAGCCCAAGTATCGTCCGCTGTTTATTGATCTGAAGCGGTTTGCGAAACAGGCCGGGATTCCGCTCGACGTGCCGTGGGCGGATCTCGAAGACGAACACAAGGAGCTCATACTCAAGGGCGAGGGAAAGTTTCTGGGGGTACGCGGATTTTTCCAGCACCTGGAACGCAAGAAATATAAGCTACACGTGCGCGTCTTTCTCAGCCGTTATCGCGGGTACTCGTTGTGTCCGGAGTGCAACGGGTCGCGGCTGCGGCTGGAAGCCCGGCAGGTTAAGGTCGACGGGAAGAATATTTGTGAAGTTTCCGCGCTGACGGTGGAAGACGCGCTGCGCTTCTTTGAGAAGGTGCAACTGAGCGCGGAGGAAGCCAAAATTGCGGACAAACTGCTCCAGGAGATTCGCGAGCGACTGCGATTTCTGAACGACGTGGGCCTCGAATATCTGACGCTCGACCGGCTTTCGTCGACTCTGTCGGGCGGCGAGGCGCAGCGTATTCAGCTGGCGACTTCGCTGGGGTCGCGGCTGGTGGGCACTCTGTATGTCCTGGATGAGCCGTCGATCGGGCTGCATCCGCGGGACACGCACCGGCTGATCAAAATTCTTCACGACCTGCGCGACCTGGGAAACACGATTCTGGTGGTGGAGCACGATCCTGACATCATGAAGGCGGCCGACCGCATTCTCGACCTTGGGCCCGGGGCCGGCGAGAATGGCGGCAAGCTCGTTGCCGAGGGAACGTACGACGAGATTCTGCACAATCCAGTTTCGTTGACGGGACGATATCTCTCGGAAGATTTGCGGATTCAGGCTCCGGCGGTGCGGCGCAAGCCGGGGGTGCAACAGATTACGATTCGCGGAGTTCGCGCCAACAATCTTAAGGGTGTGGACATTAGCCTGCCGCTGGGTATGCTGGTTGCGATCACGGGAGTTTCAGGGTCGGGCAAGTCGACGCTGCTGCATCAGGTGCTCTACCGGGCCCTGGCGCAGGCAAAGCAGCAATCCGGCAATGGCGCGGCGGGGCCGGCCGCGAGTTGGGAGAGTCTTGAGGGCGACCAGCTTATTGAGGAAGTGGTGCTGGTCGATCAGTCGCCGATTGGCCGCACGCCGCGATCGAATCCGGTGACCTATATCAAAGCGTTCGACGCGATTCGGGATCTATTCGCTTCTCTGCCGGAAGCGAAAAAGCGCGGGTTCGGCGCAGGACATTTTTCGTTCAACATTCCCGGCGGCCGCTGTGAGACTTGTCAGGGCGACGGCACAGTCACCGTCGAGATGCAATTTCTGGCTGACGTTGAATTGATTTGCGAGGAGTGCAAGGGCACGCGCTACAAGCCAACTGTGCTCGAAGTGCGATATCGCGGCAAGAATATTCACGAGGTCCTGAACCTGACGGTGAAGGAAGCGTTGAAATTCTTCGCCGAGGTTCCGAAAATCACTGAAAAATTGCGGTCACTCGAGGAAGTCGGCCTCGGATATTTGCGGCTGGGTCAGTCGGCGACGACGCTTTCGGGTGGTGAGGCGCAGCGCATGAAGCTGGCAGCGCATCTGCAGCCGGCCACACGAGAAGCGAGCCGGGGGGCGTCCGCGAACGAGCCGCGGCTGAAGCGGCGGCTGCTCTACATTTTCGATGAGCCCACGACTGGCCTGCATTTTGATGACGTCAGCAAACTTCTGGCGGCATTTCGGCGTCTGATTGAAGCAGGCGGATCGATTGTCGTGATCGAGCACAATCTGGAAGTCATCAAAACCGCGGATTGGGTGATCGATCTGGGGCCCGAGGGCGGAAACCGCGGTGGCAAGATTGTGGGGGCTGGTCCGCCGGAAGACATTGCCCGGCTGGCGGGGTCTTACACGGGAAAGTATCTGGCGCGTATGCTGAACGGTAATGGTGCCTCGCGTTCCCATGTTTCGTAGATCGGTAATCGTTCGCTGGGGCGCGGTCGCCGTGCTGATTGCATGCGTGCCTGCGGTCGCCAATGCGCGGGCCGCGAATCCTCCGGCGGCAGTGCCGAGCCAGGGTTCTCAAGGACAGAGCCAGCCGCAATCGCAGAGCGAGGCTGACGGTTCCTCTTCCAGCGTTCATCACAAAGCGAAATCCAATTCCAGCCAGAACGTTCATCACACCACGGTCGCCGAAGAGGTTGCACCTCGTCCCGAGCTTGCTCGCGCCGAAAGTCTGATCGATAAACATGATTACGCCGGAGCTGAGCCTTTGCTGCGGAAAGTGGTGGGTGACGATCCGGCGAACTACGTGGCGTGGTTCGAACTGGGTTTTGTGGAGAATGGCGTGGGCAAAGTCGACGATTCGATTGCCGCTTATCGAAAATCGGTGGCGGCCAAGCCGGACGTGTTTGAATCGAACCTGAATCTGGGATTGCAACTGGCAAAGACCGGGCAACCGGATGCGGAACAATATCTGCGCGCGGCCACGCTTCTTAAGCCCACGAGCCGTGCTGCCGAAGGGCAAGAACATGCGTGGCTATCTCTCGGACACGTGCTCGAAGCGTCCAAGCCAGACGACGCCCTTACAGCTTATCGGCAGGCTGCTACGTGGCAGCCGAAAGATGCCGAGCCGCACCTGGCGGCCGGGCAACTCCTGGAAAAGCAAAAGAAACTTCCCGAAGCCGAAAGCGAACTCAAACAGGCGCTGGCGCTCGATCCTTCGTCTGACGCGGTGACGGGGCTGGCCAACATTTACATGGGGAGCGGCCGGTTGACTGAGGCTGAGGCCGCCTTGCGGAAGCTGATCGCGGCGCATCCGGATCGAGCGGACGGAAATCCGCGCATTCAGTTAGGGCGAGTGCTGGCTGCCGAGGGCAAGAACGACGACGCCATTACCGAGCTCCAGGCCGCTGCCAAGCTGGATCCGGCGGATGCCGCGCTGCAACGCGATCTTGCTGACCTGTACCTGATCGCGAAGAAATACGATCAGGCGGACGTGGCTTATCGTGGGCTTCTGAAGGCGCATCCCAAGGACGCCGAACTTCATCAGAGTCTGGGCAAGGCGCTGCTGGAAGAGAAGAAGTTTCCGGATGCGCAGAGGGAATTTTTGGCGGCGGTGAATCTGAAGCCCGATGTGGGCTCAGTTTACGGCGACTTGGCATTCGCGGCGAACGAAAACAAAGATTATCCCCTCACGATCAAGGCGCTGGACGCGCGGGTAAAATATCTGCCTGACGAGCCGGTCACCTATTTCCTGCGGGCTTCGGCCTATGACCATCTCAAAGACATGAAGCGAGCGGCGGCGAATTATCACCTCTTCCTCAATACGGCCCATGGGAAGTATCCTGATCAGGAGTGGCAGGCGAAACATCGGCTCATCGCCATCGAGCCGAAAAAATAAGGCCGCAGGATTCGAACATGCTTGGGGCGCAGTATCGATCTTGGCTGTGGGCGACGTGCACGCTGTTGCCGCTGGCTGTCAGTGCGTCGGCCCGCGCCGCGACTCGTACTGAGCCGACGGTCGAGGACTTGAAGAGCAAGGTGGCTGCGACGAGCATTGGCGGGCGGCCTCACCTGTGCGTCGAGATCGCGCAGAAGCAATTGGCGGAGGCGGACAAGCTGTACGCAGCCAACGACCTCGAAAAGGCACAGGGCGCGTTGGCCGACGTCGTGGCTTATGCCGAGCTAGCCCGCGACTATGCGGTCGAATCACACAAGTATGAAAGGCAGACCGAGATCGCTGCTCGTGGCATGACGCGTAAGCTTACCGCCTTGCTGCACTCGCTCGGTCACGACGATCAACCTCCGGTGCAGGACGCCATCAAGCACCTGGAAAAAGTTAGCGACGATCTGCTCAAGGCCATGTTTCCGAAAGGGACAAAAATGACGGCTTCCCTGCTGCGGTCTGGAGTGTGCGTGGCACTGTTGCTGGCGAGTGGGTCGGCGGCGTACGGGCAGCGCCACCGCGAGCCGCTGACGGATTCAGAGATTGACCAGATTCGCGATGCCAGCTGGGAGCCGAAACAACGGCTTGCGCTTTATGTTCAGTTTACGCGCGACCGGCTAGTGAAACTCGAGCAGATGCGGAGCGATCCTAAGACCAAAGACCGGCCCCGCCTGACCCACGACATGCTCGACGATTTGCAACTGCTTTACGACGAGCTCAACGACAACATCGACACCTACGTCGATCGGCGAGATGACATTCGCAAACCGCTGAAGTTCATTATCGCGGCGGACAACGAGTTTCAGGCGAAGTTGCGCGCGCTGAAGGACGCCGCCGACGTTCCCGCCGAAGAGTTCAGCCAATACGAATTCGTCCTGACCAATCTTCTCGACAGCGTTGACAGTTCTACCGAGGACCATCGTAAGCTGCTAACCGACCAGGAAGATGCTGCTAAGCATAAGCGGCTGAATGCACCAGGGAGTGTGAAGACTGAGGGGAAACAGGATTGAGGCGTGGGCAGCTAGCGTCGAACTTCGGACCTCAGCGCGTCCGCTCAGGCGCTGAAGCCCCGGTTTTACTTTTCATGCTTGAGGCGACCCTAAAGGGCCGCTCTTCCACGGTCGTGCATCCGTTTTCGCGGAACTCAGGCGCCTCGCGAATCCGAAGAGCTTGACGTCACAGGTTCGGGATCGGCGTCTGCGACGGACTCGTGCTAATCTACGCTCACCGTGCGTGAAGGGCTGCTCGACATTTTCCAGGAAACTTATCGGGAGCTGCGTCCTGCGGCTTCCATCCCAGAGTTGAAGATTGAGTTCTTCGCCTTTGCCAACGTGAACAACACGATCCGTCTGCGTGACGGGCGGCTGCTGGTGCGGCTCTCCGATCTGCTGGAAGGGGCGCCGGACGGGGTTCTGCGGGCGATTGCGCATATCTTGCTGGCCAAGATGTATCGCCAGCCGATTGATCGCGGACAGGCAGCGCGCTATCGAAAATATGTAGCCAGCCATGAGATCGTCCGCAAGACGCATCTGGTGCGGCAGATGCGCGGGCGTAAGCGGCTGCGTTCGGCGCGCGGGCATTTGTATGACCTGGACGTGATCTTCGAAGAACTGAACACGCGATTCTTTCACGGGCTGATGGCGCGGCCGCGCATGAGTTGGAGCCAGACCAAGACTCGCCGCATTCTCGGGCACTACGATCCGGCGCACAACGCGATCATCATCAGCCGTGTGTTCGATCATCCTGCCGTGCCGGCGTATGTGCTGGAGTACATCGTGTACCACGAGATGCTGCATCTGAAGCATCCCGTGAAGTTGCGCGGAAGCCGGCGCTGCGTGCACTCGGCGGAGTTTCAGGCGGAGGAGAAGCTGTTTCCGCGCGCGGCGGAAGCAAATGCGTTTCTGAAGCGGCTGTAAGCAAATACGGCTGATTCTGGCAGCGACAAGTTAGTACAATCCACCAATGCAGAGAAAAATCTTCTGGTTGGTCTTCGTGCTTCTAGGGCTGCTTGCGGATTTCCTGCTGCCGTTTTGGTGGGCGTTCGGCGCGACAATACCCATAGTCTTTATCTCTTGGTGGATTGCTTACCGCAGCGACTGGTTCTAGGCTGCGGGAGTCAATGAGTGCAATGGCCGTTCTCGTCATTCGAGACGGAAGTCGGGCGAGCCACAGGACTGCTTGAAGTGCCTGGAGACCTACTCGCGTTGAGCGTTGATGACGTTGCCGTTTATAACCACGGACAAGCAGCAAATTCTGCCCTGATCGACAGGGGTGAAGTCAGCATAGTTATTCGCGACTCCGTCGATAATGAACCTCTTTGGGGACAGGGGCGAGAGGACAAGGCTCGTGTGTCCTGCGAAAGCGAGCGCTAGATGATCGCCTTCAATCCGGATCGAAATCTTCGCCCGTGGGTGGCTGGAGATGTATTCGCCGACGTACGGATCAAGTTGAAGCCAAGCTGAACGGCTGGGGTGTGCCTGTGGACGAACTTGTTGGTCCCAATCCATGCCTATTTCTCGAATATGCAGATTCAGCAGGTGACTCCCGCTATAACGGATCGCGACGACAGTCATGCAAAACAGAATTAGCGACAGGACCGCGCCGTTTATGATTGCAGATGCGCGAGGCCGGAACGCATCGAGTGTCTCGAATGAAGGAATATGGTCCGCCCTTGGACTTGGCACAGGTGCAACGGATAGCTCAATGCCGGTGTGTGGTCGCAATGTCCATTGCCTAAACAGTGAAAAAATACAGTCTAGGGTTACGCCGAGTGCAGCCAGCGTTCCCTTTTGCCGATCGAAGATGTACACCATCTCGTCTCCGAAACGTCGGCGAAAGCTGGAAGGATGCAAACGCACTGCACAACGATATAGACGCCTTAGCATCAGGCTCTCCTAGGACTTGTGATTCGCAGTCGCGAGCGTGCCTCGCGGACAACCTGCGTGAGGCGGGCAGTCTCAGCTCTGAGAACACCCCGCCCAGCATCAGTGAGTCGGTAATAGCGCCTGCGAGGATCATCATCTCCCCGGCGTGGACCCAACTCCTGAACCCACCCGCCCTGAATGAGCTTCCGCAAATTGTCGTACAACGTTCCGGGACCGGGCTTGTAGACTCCATCCGATTGCCTTGCGATTTCCTGCATGATGCCGTAGCCATGAAGGTCTTCCCCGGCTAGAGCGAGAAGGATGTGCAAAGCCGCCGAGGACAATGGCAAGTCCGAATCTGATCGTTCGTCCATAGTCGGGAACAGATATATCGGATTCCGAGCTAACTGTCAACCATTTTGCTGCGAGGGATGTTTCTCACATGTCGAAAAATCCCGTGGGTGTTGAAAAAGTCCCCCAACAGAACGCCTTCTCATCTGCGAGCGTGCCGTCGCCGGTTTTCTTGTGTCGGTTCGACTAAGTGGTAACCGACAGAACCGGTGTTGTCGGCTGACTGAGGAAGCGCACCAGTCGTTTAATGTTCTGCGCTACCGCTGCCAAGAAGAACTGCTCGCGCACGAACTTCAGTCTCCGCAGGCGCAAGCGGCGCAGTCCTATCTGATTCTTCAGTTCCGCGAACAAGGCTTCCACTTTCTTTCGCTGCCGTTGTGCCTTGGCGAACTCTGGCGTGTTGACCAACTCCCGCGCACGTTGTCGGGCTGGTTCGTTCTGATGGATGATAAGACCCCGGAAGGCAGCACTGGTGCATTGTGGTCGGAGCGAGCACGGGCCACACTTTTTTCGTGTCCCGATGTAGTTGAAGGCTCGATTGCGATAAACTCGGCCACCGTAGTTGAGGAACTGGCCAGCAGGACAGATGTAGCGATTGTTTTCCGGTTCGTACGTGAAACGCTCGGGACCGAAGAATGGGCTCCTCTTTCGGTGGATGCTGTCACGGGTCCGCATGTAGGGAGTGATGCTTCGATCGGCTAGCCATTGCAAGAACTCGCCGTTCCCGTAGGTCGTATCGGCCGCCACCGATTCCGGCTCTCGTCCTTGCCATTGCGTGAAACGGGTGAGCATGTCCTGCGCGGCCACTGTTTCCTGACTCATGCGCGCCGCCGTAGCTTGCACTCCTACGATCACACAACTGTGATTGTCCACCAGATAGTTGTCGTAGTATCCCAGCCGCGCCGGTGTGCCGCCCTTGGTGGCGTAGGTAGAATCGGGATCGGTGGTGGAAACCTGGTCCTGTTCATGCACCGGCTCCTCCACCGGATTCTGCTCTTCCACTTCCCGCAGATACTGCCGCACAGTGTGATGAACTTGGGCCGCTTCCGCTAGCTGCTCGCGCGGGATGCGGCTTTCCTTGCTGGCATTCGCCTCCACGAAACTGCCATCGACCGACAGGTGCTTGCCCTGCACCAAACCCACTTCCACGCACTGCCGCACGATCTGCTCAAACAGTTCCTCGAACAGCTTCGATTCCTGAAACCGGCCATGCCGGTTTTTCGAGAACGTGGAGTGATGCGGGATCTCCTGATCGAAACCCAAGCCCGTGAACCAGCGCCACGCCAGGTGCATGCGCAGTTCCTCCACCAGCTTCCGCTCACTGGTGATGCCGTACAAATAGCCGATCAACAGGATGCGCAGCAGAAGTTCGGGATCAATGGAAGGACGGCCCGTCTCGCTGTAACTCGCTTTCAGCTTCTCCCGCACAAAGGCGAAGCTGATGTGCTTTTCGATGAGCCGCAGCAGGTGAGTCTCAGGAACATGATCTTCCAGCCGGAAGTAGTAGAACAACGCTTCGGAGCGGTCGTGTTGCCCCATCATGATCAGCAGTCCTCCGACGATGAGAATCCAACAAAGCATGGGCAGGATCACTCCTTCTAACATGCTTCTGCCGAATCTCATCCCGCTAATCGACGTGACTTTTTCAACACCCACTCCCGATTACACTCATTGACGTCCTGCTATCGTCAGACAGGCCGACCCCTTCCCTGCACCCCGCGGCATTTCAAGGCTCGAATTCCACCGTGTGATCCCAATCAAAGGCGGTTGTGAGGCGGCGGATTGACTGTCGCGGCGAAGGGAGAATATCCTTGAAGTTGAAATTGAAATTCATTTTCATAATCATAAGGGCCTAAACGTAAATGCTGCAGGCTTTCATCATCACACTCCGGGAAGGCATTGAGGCCGCGCTGATCGTCGGCATTACGCTGGCCTACCTGACCAAGATCGGGAAACCGGAACTACGCAAGACCGTCTACTCGGCACTCATTGCGGCGTTCCTTGGCAGTATTGGTGTGGCCGTGGTGCTCTCACGCACGAATTTGAATGAAGACGTGTTCGAAGGCTGGGTCATGCTGGTCGCGGCATTTTTCGTCATCACCATGGTGATTTTCATGATGAAGACGGGACGCAAAATGAAGGGCGAAATCGAGGGCAAGGTCGGGCTGCTGGCGGGCAATGACGCCTGGTTCGGACTGTTCGCCTTCATCTTCCTCATGGTCTTGCGCGAGGGTGCGGAGACGGTTCTGATGCTGGCCGGGGTGACGCTGAACTCGACGGCGCTGATGAGCTTTCTGGGCACGCTGCAGGGCGTGGGCGCCGCGATTGCGTTTGGCGTGATGTTCGTGAAGGGCAGTGTGCGCATCAAGCTGCAGAAGTTTTTCCGCATCACGACGGCCATTATGTTTCTGGTCGCGGCCCAGCTGATTATTTCGGGGATGCATGAACTCTCGGAGAGCGGCGTGATTGCGTCGTCGAAGCGAGAGATGGCGATCATTGGCCCGATCGTCAGCAACGACTGGTTTTTCTTTGTCACCATTTTTGCGCTGGCGGCGCTGATGATTCTGTTCGAAGCCAAGCGGCGGGAACCCTTGCCAGCCGCTGCTTCTCCGGCGGAGCGACGCAAGGCGGCGTGGAGCGCTCGCCGCGAGCGGATGTGGATGATTTCTGTTCTCACCTGCTCTTTTATTTTCATCACGCTCATAACCGCCGAATTTGTGTACGCCAAGAGTGTCAGCAATATCCCTTCCGGAACCGAGGTGACGTTTACCAACGGCCGACTGACTATTCCGCTGGCACAACTTGCGGATGGCGACCTGCATCGCTTTCAGGCGCAGGAGAACGGGACCGCGATTCGCTTCTGGCTCTATCAGAAACCAGATGGCAAGATTGCTACAGTTTTCGACGCCTGCCAGATTTGCGGAGCGGTCGGGTTCTACAAGGGCGCGAACGGAGTGGTCTGCAAGAACTGCTCGGCCCCCATCAACCCACAGTCGGTGGGAGCGGCTGGCGGGTGCAACCCCGTCCCGCTCAAAGCCACACAGACCGCGGACGCGGTCATCATCGAGGAGGCGGATGTTGCGGCCGGCGGCCGCATATTCGCGCAACCCTAAGCGATGTTCGTCCGGCTGGTTTACGAATCGTTCCGGCGGCAGAAGCGGCGCAAGTTGCTGGCCGGAGCGGCCATTACTCTGGGCGTGACCGTGGCGACGGCGATGATTGCCGTGGCCACCGACATCGGGGACAAGATTAACCGCGAACTCCGCACTATTGGCGCTAACCTGGTTGTGACCCCGCAGGAAGATTCGCTCGATGTGGAAATTGGCGGAGTCAACCTCAAGCCTCCGACGGACGGCGCGTTTCTCAGCGAAGCTGACCTCCCTAAGATTAAAGGAATTTTCTGGCACAACAGCATTACAGGCTTTGCGCCCATGCTTCCGGTTCCCGTTACCTTGGAATATGGCAGCTCAAGCCAGGACGTCACTCTGATCGGAACTTATTTCGCAAAGCAACTTTCGTTCGGCAAAGAAAGCTTCGTTACCGGCGTGCGGTCGACATACCCGTTGTGGAAGGTTGATGGATGGTGGCCGGACGACAACAACAGCAGCGTACTGCTCGGCGAGCGGCTCGCAGCTCGTCTTCACTGGCACGCTTTGACCGCCGTCAATTTGGCGGGCCGCGATTTCCATGTGAGTGGCGTCCTTACCACTGGCGGCCCGGAAGACGATCAGATTCTCGCCCCCATCACGATTGCGCAGGAAATTCTGGGCCGGCCCGGTGCGGTGAAACGAGTTTACGTTAGTGCGTTGACCAAGCCAGAGGATGCGTTCGCGCGGCGCGATCCGAAAAGCTTGTCGGGGGCGATCTACGATCGGTGGTATTGCTCGCCGTATCCGCAATCGATTGCGTTTCAGCTGGCGGAGGCGATTCCCCACTCGAATGCCGAGCAGATTCGGCAAATCGCGCAAAATGAGGGCGCGGTGCTGACGCGCATTGAAGGGCTTATTTTCCTGATCACGCTGGCCGCGCTTTTTTCCTCTGCGCTCGCCGTTTCGGCGGCGATGGCGACTGCCATTTTCGAACGCCGCGCCGAGGTCGGGCTGATGAAGGCGCTGGGCGCCGGGAAGTTTGCGGTGGCGTCGATCTTCTTCGCCGAGGCCACGCTGCTGGCCTTAATCGGTGGCGTAGCCGGTTTCTTGGTCGGCGGCGTGCTCGCACATCAGATTGGGCATTCGATCTTCAACTCGGAAATCTCGATTCCTCCCGTTCTCTTACCGGTGATTCTCGCGATCGCGGTGATGGTCACGTTTGCCGGGAGCGCCGCGGCGATTCGGCGCGCCGTGGGGCTTGATCCTGTCTTTGCGTTGCGGGGGGAACTGTGAGCGGGTCATCTCCGTCTGCGCCCGCAAACCCTACGCGGGACGTGGCGGCAAGCCGGGCGCAGGCTCCGCATACTTCGATGTTCTTGCGCATGCTGGTGCGGGCGGCGGTGCTGCGGCGCGGGCGCGCGATATCGGCGTTGTTGGCCATGATCGTGGCGGCGGCGGTGGCCACGGCCATGCTGAATCTTTATGTGGACGTGCAGGCGAAACTGCGACGCGAGTTTCGCAACTATGGGGCGAACATTATCATCGTCGGGAAGGACAGCTCAGGAAAAGACACCGCTTCCCTACCCTCGGGTGCGCTTGTTCAAGTGGATTCCGTGCTTGCCGGTCGCGGGATCGCGGCGCCGTTTGCGCTGGTCGTGGCGCGCATGGGCGATGGGCAGCCGATTGTGGTGGCGGGTACGGATTTTAGCCGTGTGAAGCAACTGGATAAGTGGTGGTCGGTGAGTACGTGGCCGACAATCGCCACTTCTCTCACAGAAGGCGCGCGAGAAATGGGGCACCCGGAGTCTTCTCCGGCGCTGATCGGGGTTCGCGCTTTGGCGGCTGTCTCCCCGAAGGATCAGGCGCTTGATTTGAGTTTTCAGGGAAAGACGCTACACGTCAGTCCTGTGGGCACCGTGAAGACGGGAGCGGCGGAAGACAGCCGCATTTACATCCCGCTCGGCGATTTTGTCGCGTGGACTGGAGTGCAGCCTTCGACCATTGAAGTGGCGGCAATCGGATCGCCCGAAGAAGTGGCCGGCATCATGAACCAGTTGGTGCAGGCGATTCCGGCAAGTGACGTTCGGCCGGTGCGGCAGATTATGGAGGGCGAAGCGCGCGTGCTGGGCAAGACTCGCGCTACGCTGCTGGCGGCGGCGGCGCTGATTATTCTGACCGCGGCGTTGTGCGTGCTTTCCACTTTGATGGGATGGGTGTTCGACCGGCGGCGCGACTTTGCCATCATGAAAGCGTTAGGTGCATCGGGGCGAGTGCTTAACGGGTTTTTTGCGGCCGAAGCCGCCGTGCTGGGTGCGACCGGCGCGCTGATTGGATTCGTGCTCGGGATCGGCATCGCCGCCTGGATTGGGCGGGTTAACTTTCACGCTCCCGTAGTGCCGCGTTGGAGTGTGCTGCCGGTGGTTCTGGCTGGTAGCATAGCAGTGACTTTGTTGTCGGCGATCCTTCCCATCTCGCTGCTGCGCCGGGTGCAGCCGGCGGCGATTCTGAGGGGAGAGTGAAATGATCCAAATCAAGGATGTAACGAAGCTCTACCCTGCCAAGGAAGCGGGAAACGCGAACAGCAAGGACGGCGGACCGGGCTTCATCAGCGCCCTCGATCATATTTCGCTGCATGTTACGCAGGGCGAGTGGCTCTCGATTATGGGGCCGTCAGGGTCAGGGAAATCGTCGCTGGTGAATTTGATTGGTTGTTTAGACCGGGCTTCGTCGGGCGAGATCTGGCTCGACGGGCAGAATGTTGCCGGGATTTCGGCTGCGGATTTGAACCGCGTGCGCGCGGAAAAGATTGGATTTATCTTCCAGCAGTTTCACCTGATTCCCTTTCTGACCGCCGTCGAGAACGTGATGCTGGCGCAGTACTTTCACAGCATGACCGACGAGAAAGAAGCGATTGAAGCGCTCATGCGCGTGGGTCTGGGCGACCGCGCGCATCACCTGCCGTCGCAACTATCGGGAGGAGAGCAGCAGCGGGTGTGCATTGCGCGGGCTCTAATTAACGATCCGAAAATTATTCTGGCCGACGAGCCAACCGGCAATCTGGACGCCGTCAACGAAGAAATCGTGCTGCGCCTGCTGCGCGAGTTTCATCAGCAGGGGCGCACCATCGTGATGGTTACGCACGATCCGGTAGTGGCGCGGCTCGCGGACCGGCGTATCGAACTTCATCACGGCAAGATCGCGTCGCAGGAAGTTTTCTCCATGGCCGACGAGGAACAACTTGACGAGGTTCTCGAGGAATTATGGGTGCTGGCTGAGCACGGCGAGATTGCCGAAGTTGAGCGCATGGAAGTGCACGGTGCGCTGCCGGTGAGCCTGGCGATTGAGCGAATGATCGAGATGGGGCTGGTAGCGTCCACTCCGCACCCGCCCGTGCCGCATGATCACAAGCCGTTTGTGAATCCATGCCACGAGGCGCTGAAGCCGGTGGCGGCGTCGTCGGGCGACGGAACACTGATTGTCGAACTCACGCCGCGCGGGCGCGAGCGCGCAGGCAGCATCATCCGGCGGCACCGGCTGGCGGAGCGGCTGTTCACCGACAGTCTGGCGATGGACAGCGAGTCGGAAATCGAGCAGCAGGCCTGCAAGTTCGAGCACATTCTTTCGCCGGAAGCCACGGATAAGATCTGCACATTTCTCGGCCATCCGCCCACATGCCCGCACGGGGCGCCGATTCCGCCAGGGCCGTGCTGCGGGGCGCGCGCCATGTCCGAAGCCACGGTCGGCTCGGGGCGCAAGTTCACTCGGGACGAGATGAATGAGCGCTGAGCCCGGCGCTGTGGACCGCCCTACCAGCTCGCGCCGTCCAACCATCGGCGTGTTTGATTCCGGCTTTGGCGGACTGACCGTTCTTAAAGCTTTGCTCGAGCTTATTCCGAGCGCGGATTATGCCTACTTCGGCGACACGGCTCGCCTGCCCTACGGGTCGAAATCGGCCGAGACCGTCGCCCGCTATGCCGTGGAAGCGGCGCATTATCTCGAATCTCAGGGCGCGCAGATGCTGGTCATCGCCTGCAATACGGCGACGGCGCTTGCGCTTGATCGCATCACGGCCGCGGCGCACGTTCCGGTGGTGGGGGTGATTGAGCCGGGAGCGGAGGCCGCGGCTGCTGCGACCAAAAATCAGAAGATTGTGGTGATCGGGACTGAGGCCACCGTCAGCAGCCACACCTACCGCAAAGCTCTCGAAGCTCGCGGCCTGCAGGCGAGAGAGAAAGCTTGCCCGCTGCTGGTTCCGCTGGTCGAAGAAGGCTGGGTAGATCACCCGGTGACCGAGCAGGTGGCGCGCATCTACCTGGCTGAGGCTTTCGCTGACGGATTTCGCGACGCTGACACGCTGGTCCTGGGCTGCACTCATTACCCGCTGCTCAAGCCGCTTTTGCAGCGGGTGACGCCGGGACATGTAAGAATTGTGGACTCGGCGGAGTCGACTGCGCAGTCCGTGGCTTCCCAGTTGCAGCAACCGGTTACCGAGCCTGCCGGAGCGGAGGAAAACAGCGCGCCTCCCCATACGAAGTTTTTTGCTACCGACTCCGTGGAGAAGTTTCGCCGGCTGGGTGCGCGCTTCCTCGGGCATCCTATTGACGACGTGCAGCACGTCGACTTGAAGGAATGATCCGGCCACAAGCGTCTGCGCAAGAATCGGATAGTAACCCTGCAGACTTCAAAGTTAATCTGTCCGGCAGCCTCTGACCGGGATCAAATTGCCATGCACCCACTCGACAACGTGATCTGGCAGGCGCTCACCACACGGCACGCGCAGTTTGCCGAGGGCTTTGATGAGGCGCGGCGGTTTGTGCGCGAGGTCGGCCCGCTGGGCGCTTTCCGGGAGCACGGCGCGCGGGGCTACGCGTCGCTGGCTGGGCTGGTTGGGCCAGGCGGTACGATTGGTTTATTCCTCGATCACCCATACGAAGACGAGCCCTCTGAATTGCGAGCTGGTTGGAGCTTCGTGGTAGGTGCGCCGCTGTTGCAAATGATCGCCGACAACGGGATTGCGCCGCGAGTCCGGCTGGAGTCCGGTGAAGCAGAGCGCGATCCAGAGTTGGTCGAACTTGGCACGCCGCATTCCGCGGAGATGATTGAACTGACGGCCCTGACCAAGCCGGGGCCGTTCAGCACTCGCACCCACGAACTGGGCACCTACCTGGGCATTCGCCGCGAGGGAAGACTGGTCGCGATGGCGGGAGAACGCCTGAAAGTTCATGGGCACACGGAAGTCAGCGCGGTCTGCACGCATCCTGAGCACACCGGCAAAGGCTATGCTGGGATTTTAATGACGGAAGTGATGACGCGAATCCGCGATCGCGGAGAAATTCCGTTCCTACACGTCAGACGGGATAATGAGCGAGCGATCGAGGTCTACAAGCGGTTGGGGTTTCGTGAAAGAAAAGTCGGGCACTTCGCGGTGCTGCGGCAGCTGGATTGACCATCCGGCGCTGGCGGCAGAGACGGACAATTTCAGTACAAGTTCGTCTCAGTACAGGTGGAAGTCGACTTCGACCGCAATTTCGACCCGCACCGGATGACCGTCTTTCATCGCAGGCTCGAACTTCCAGGTCTTAACGGTTTCGATCGCTTTTTCGTCGAGGCCCATGCCCAGGCTGCTCAGCACACGAATGTTGCTGGGACGCCCGTCGGTACCCACGATCAAGCCGAGCGTGCAAACGCCCTGATACTTCGCCTTGCGAGCTTCTTCGGAAAACTCCGGCTCAGGACTGAAGACCGCGCGAGGCGGGCTGACGCCGCCACCCACGTGGAAAATACCTCCGCCGACACCACCGCCTTCACCGGGGCCAAAGCCTGGCCCTTTACCCGATCCCACACCGCCGCCGCTGCCGGAACCGATGCCGCTGCCCGATCCCGTGCCGTTTGACGGCAGAATCGCGTGAGACATGGGATCGCCCAGGTTCGGCATGGAATTTGAAGCCAGTTGGACTTGCGGGGGGATTACGATGGTAGGCTCAACTGCGAGCTTGGGATTGTCATTGCGAATCACCGCCGCGGGAGGCGTGATCTGCTCCATCGCGAACTTTGGCAGCTTCCCTTTGCTGGCCACCAGCACGTCGCGATCGCCGCCGCCACCACCGCCGCCTACTTGCGTTTTCGACTGCTTCAATTCCGGAAGCGGCCCGGGGTCCAGAAGAGTAATCGTCACTTTGGGAGTAGGAGCCGCAACCACCCGATGCGCTATGAATACTGTCAGGGCAATGATTACGCCCAGCAGAGTGTAGTATCCAGCGGCACCCGCAGCCCCTGCCTTCCAGTTGGAATAAAAGCCCCAGATGTCTTTCACCGGTTCAGGCTTGGACTGGAGTACGAGAGGCGGGAGTTTCTTAGGGAAGAAGAATTCGTCCAGTCCGCGGAACAGCGACTTGAACAGCGGCTCCTCAAAACCCTTGTCGGAAATGAGCAGGTTCAGCTCTGGCTCTTGGACGGGGGCGGTCGGACTGATTTGTTCGGATCCCATAGTTCCGGTCTGGACACTTAAACCCATGATCTTCAATCCCGTAGTTCTAATTCCGTGATTCCGTGCGACGCCCTTATACACAGATGAGTGGCAGTCACAGCAAGTTGCTTCGGTTACGAGCCGATTTTACAAATGAGTTACATGCCGGCTCCCCCCTATACTGGCCAAACGGGGTCCGCCCGGGGTCGGCTCTTCTTCTTAAAATTGTACCTCTAGTTGAGTGTTTTCAACAGTGCATTTCCGTGTGCTAGGGCAGACGAAATAGCCCTGCCCTTCGTGTGTTGCCGCCGCTTGCCTTGACGGCACAGGGTCGAGATCGGGCGCATATACCGCAGTTGTCCCGGGACATCGAACGTGATGCGCCAGATGAAAACTGTTTCACATTGACGCAACGTAGGAACTGCGCCACAATTCGCTAATTTTAGTTCGAGAGAGGGAAATTCGGGTGAAGTATGTCCTACCTACGTAGCTTCCTGACAGCGCTGGTGCTAATTTTTCTTGCCGCGCTCGTGGCGTCTCTCCACACCCAAATTGCATTGGCAAAAGGGGGCACATCCAATGCCCTGACCGGGTTGCCGGCCGAGAACACGCACAGCTCTGCGGTACTTGCGGCAGACGCGCGGGGAACGACGACTGTTCCGGCCAGTAAGTGGGTGCACTACAACCCCGCGGGCGAACTGGTCTACAAGGCACTCGACCCCCAGGGCGACAAGATCATGGATTTCTCGACCGCCGGCTATGAGCAGGGCGCCTTGCCGATCCGACGGCGCCTGTCGAAGCCACCGTTTCCGCATCCGGAGGAGACGATACGGCCAACATTCAGGCTGCCATCGCAACGGTCTCCGCGCTGGCTGTGAATGCGAAGACGGGTCTGCGCGGCGCCGTGCTCTTGAAGCCGGGCAGTTACACGGTCAGCAGTTCGCTGACAATCGCGGCCAGCGGAGTGGTGCTTCGCGGCAGCGGAGACGGCAGTTCGCCTGGCACCAACACTGTCATCACCATGAGTCCTGCGGCTACGCCTTACCCTCTGATCATTCTGGGTACCAGCACTAACGAGCCCACCTACATAGGCTCTTCCACGGTGATCACCGACGCGTATGTGCCGGCCGGTTCGCTCAACGTGCATGTCGCCAGCACTGCCGGGCTCTCGGTGGGAACAACCGTGGGTGTTGAAAAAGTCCCCCAACAGAACGCCTTCTCATCTGCGAGCGTGCCGTCGCCGGTTTTCTTGTGTCGGTTCGACTAAGTGGTAACCGACAGAACCGGTGTTGTCGGCTGACTGAGGAAGCGCACCAGTCGTTTAATGTTCTGCGCTACCGCTGCCAAGAAGAACTGCTCGCGCACGAACTTCAGTCTCCGCAGGCGCAAGCGGCGCAGTCCTATCTGATTCTTCAGTTCCGCGAACAAGGCTTCCACTTTCTTTCGCTGCCGTTGTGCCTTGGCGAACTCTGGCGTGTTGACCAACTCCCGCGCACGTTGTCGGGCTGGTTCGTTCTGATGGATGATAAGACCCCGGAAGGCAGCCCTGGTGCATTGTGGTCGGAGCGAGCACGGGCCACACTTTTTTCGTGTCCCGATATAGTTGAAGGCTCGATTGCGATAAACTCGGCCACCGTAGTTGAGGAACTGGCCAGCAGGGCAGATGTAGCGATTGTTTTCCGGTTCGTACGTGAAACGCTCGGGACCGAAGAATGGACTCCTCTTTCGGTGGATGCTGTCACGGGTCCGCATGTAGGGAGTGATGCTTCGATCGGCTAGCCATTGCAAGAACTCGCCGTTTCCGTAGGTCGTATCGGCCGCCACCGATTCCGGCTCTCGTCCTTGCCATTGCGTGAAACGGGTGAGCATGTCCTGCGCGGCCACTGTTTCCTGACTCATGCGCGCCGCTGTAGCTTGCACTCCTACGATCACACAACTGTGATTGTCCACCAGATAGTTGTCGTAGTATCCCAGCCGCGCCGGTGTGCCGCCCTTGGTGGCGTAGGTAGAATCGGGATCGGTGGTGGAAACCTGGTCCTGTTCATGCACCGGCTCCTCCACCGGATTCTGTTCTTCCACTTCCCGCAGATACTGCCGCACAGTGTGATGAACTTGGGCCGCTTCCGCTAGCTGCTCGCGCGGGATGCGGCTTTCCTTGCTGGCATTCGCCTCCACGAAACTGCCATCGACCGACAGGTGCTTGCCCTGCACCAAACCCACTTCCACGCACTGCCGCACGATCTGCTCAAACAGTTCCTCGAACAGCTTCGATTCCTGAAACCGGCCATGCCGGTTTTTCGAGAACGTGGAGTGATGCGGGATTTCCTGATCGAAACCCAAGCCCGTGAACCAGCGCCACGCCAGGTGCATGCGCAGTTCCTCCACCAGCTTCCGCTCACTGGTGATGCCGTACAAATAGCCGATCAACAGGATGCGCAGCAGAAGTTCGGGATCAATGGAAGGACGGCCCGTCTCGCTGTAACTCGCTTTCAGCTTCTCCCGCACAAAGGCGAAGCTGATGTGCTTTTCGATGAGCCGCAGCAGGTGAGTCTCAGGAACATGATCTCCCAGCCGAAAGTAGTAGAACAACGCTTCGGAGCGGTCGTGTTGCCCCATCATGATCAGCAGTCCTCCGACGATGAGAATCCAACAAAGCATGGTCAGGATCACTCCTTCTAACATGCTTCTGCCGAATCTCATCCCGCTAATCGACGTGACTTTTTCAACACCCACAACCGTCATCATCCACCGACCCGTTACGGCCGCATGGGAGACCTTCATGGGGATGACTCCGGCAGATCTGGGCACCACTTGCAGCGGCTCCCCTTGCAATTGGATTACGGTCGGCAGCGATGCGCTGCGCACGGACCGCACCATCACCGCAATCCACGGCAAGCAGCTCAGGTTCGATGCGCCGATGTCCGATTCCATCGACAGCACCTATTGCGGCGTCGATGGCGCCACGCTGCAGGCCTACACCTTCAGCGGACGCATCTCGCAGGTGGGGGTTGAGGATCTGCGAGCCATTGCTCCGGCTCCGCCGAATAACCTCGTGCCGCCGACGCCGACCTATCAGCTCGTCGTGACCTATTCGGTAATCAACGCGTGGGTCCGCAACATTACCGCGCAAGACACGTTGCAGAGCGTGAATATCGGGAGCTACAGCAAACAGGTGACGGTGCGCGATGTCGCCATCGAGCATACCGTTACGCAGACCGACGATGCACAGTTCGAAGAATTCTTTCTTCAGAGCGCGACCGAGGTGTTGGTCGATACGGTCAGTGACGTTGCCGACGACACATTCTTCTTTGCCACCAGCAGCGCGACCCAGGGGCCAAATGTCTTGCGCAACGCCAAGTTCGAAGGTAACAGCAGCATCGAACCGCACCAGCGATGGGCGACAGGATTACTGATCGAGAATACAAAGATTACCGCCATACCCCATTCCACACAGGGCAACGTCAACCTGTGGGACCGCGGCGACTACGGCACCGGGCAGGGCTGGGCCATCGGTTGGGGTGTGGTGTGGAACTCGACTGCCAACGAATTCTTGATACAGCAGCCCCCAGGTTCAGAGAACTGGTGCATCGGCTGCATCGGCACGCAGGTGACGAAGGCCGCGCCGGGCGGTTCCACGATACTGCCACAAGGCGCGATCGACTCGCCGGGAGTGTACGTCTCACCGTCGAGCCTCTATCAAGCGCAACTGACCCAGCGGCTCGCCACAGCCGGAAAGACGCTTTCAGTGGAGCAAGTCGCAACGGAGTAATCCTACCCAAATGGACTCAGCCCTTATTCGCAGTCGGTGTGGCTCCAGCTTGGAATTTCTGACTCCCACCTTGATGGCGTCATCCCGAGAGCCGGCGCATTTCAGCCGGCCGAGGGATCTCCTTCGGCACACAGCGTCGTAGCGGGAGATCCTTCACTCCGCCTGAACGACGGCTCCGCTCGGGATGACGCCCGCGCCGAGCGAAGATGCAATCTGAAATAAACTGAGCAGTCGCCCCACGTGGACGTTTCCCCGCCGCGCTCCCTATAATGAAAAGATTCAATCATTTGGGAGACGCGACTGAGTGCCGTTTGAACTGAAAGCCACGATTAACCTGCCGAAAACGGCCTTCCCCATGAAGGCCAACTTGCCCCAGAACGAGCCCAAAATGTTGGAACGCTGGGAGCAGATGGGCATTTACGAGCGCATCCGGCAGGCGCGCAAAGGCGCGCCCCGCTACATCCTGCACGATGGCCCACCCTATACGAGCGGCCCGATTCATATGGGCACGGCGATGAACAAGTGCTTGAAAGACTTCATCGCCAAGTCGAAAACCATGGCCGGATTTGACGCACCCTACGTGCCGGGCTGGGATTGCCACGGGCTGCCCATCGAAATCAAAGTCGACAAAGAACTGGGTGGCAAGAAGCTGCAAATGCGGCCCAGCGATGTACGCGCCGAATGCCGCAAGTATGCGCAGAAATTTCTCGACCTGCAGCGGACCCAGTTCAAGCGCATCGGCGTTTTCGGTCGGTTCGATCGTCCCTACGCCACCATGAATCCGCAGTACGAGTCGGTCGTGCTTTCGACTTTCTTTTCGTTTTATGAAAACGGATTCGTCTACAAAGGACTGCGCGCCGTCTACTGGTGCATGCACGACGAGACCGCGCTCGCCGAGGCAGAAGTCGAATATGAAAACCACACCAGCCCCACGGTGTGGGTGAAGTACGCTTTCCTGGACGATCCCGCCACGATTGACGCCGGGCTCGCAGGCAAGAAGGTCTCGACCATTATCTATACAACCACGCCATGGACGCTACCGGCTTCAATGGCAGTGGCGTTTCATCCCAATGAAGAATATGTGGCGCTGGAATCCGGCGGCGAAGTTTACATCGTCGCCTCGCAACTCGCCGCGGACGTGGCGGCCAAGTGCAATCTGCCAGACCCGAAGCCGCTCGCGCATTTCCCGGGCCGCAAGATGGAGCGACTGAACTTTCAGCATCCGTTTCTGGATCGCAAGATTCTCGGCGTGCTGGCCGACTACGTCACCATGGATACGGGAACCGGTGTGGTGCACACGGCTCCATCGCACGGCGCCGAGGACTTCATCACCGGCATGAAATACGGGCTCGATGCGACCAGCAACGTCGATGAAAAAGGAATCCTGCGCAACGGGCTGCCGGAATATACCGGGCAGTATGTTTTCAAGGCAAATCCGCTGATCGTTGAGCTCTTGCGGCAACGTGGAGCATTGCTGCACTCCGACAAGTTAGAGCATTCGTATCCGCACTGCTGGCGCTGCCATAATCCAGTGATCTTTCGCGCGACCGAGCAGTGGTTCATTTCGATGGAAACGGCCATGCCTGGCGGCGCAGGAAAAAGCGACACGCTGCGCACGCGCACGCTCGAAGAAATCAAGAAAGTAAAGTGGGACCCGGCGTGGGGCGAAGAGCGGTTGTCGAACATGATCCAGACGCGGCCGGACTGGTGCATCTCGCGGCAGCGAGTGTGGGGAGTGCCCATCGCCGTTTTCCTGTGCGAGAGTTGCGGCAAGCCGCTCAACGATCACGCGGTCAATCAGAAAGTTGTGGAACTGTTTGCGAAGTCCGGAGCCGATGCCTGGTTCACACCCGAGTCCGACACAATTCTTCCAGCGGGAACGAAGTGTCCGCACTGCAGCGGCACGAAGTTTGAAAAAGAAACCGACATCTTCGACGTGTGGCTGGAATCGGGCGCGAGCTACCTCGCGTTGATTAATGATGAGCCGGGTTATCCCTGGCCTTCGGATTTGTATCTTGAAGGCGGAGACCAGTACCGCGGCTGGTTTCAGTCTTCCCTGCTCTGCGCCATGGGCACTCATGGCACGCCGCCATACAAAGGAGTAGTAACGCCCGGCTGGACGCTCGACGAAAAAGGCCAGGCCATGTCGAAGTCGCGTGGCAACGACGTAGATCCGGTGGATATTTCCGGCCGGCTGGGTGCAGAAGTCGTGCGGTTGTGGGTGGCATCAGTCGATTTCCGTGAGGACGTTGTAGGTTCTGAGCGGTTGATGCAGACGGTTGGAGAAAACTATCGGAAGATTCGCAATACCTTCCGCTACATCCTCGGCAATCTTGGCGACTTCAACCCCGAGGCGGATGCAATTCCATTCGACGAGATGGAAGCGCTCGATCAATACATGCTGCGCCAGACCTGCGCGTTTGCAGCCGACGTGCGCACTGCGTACGAGGAGTTCGCCTTCCACAAGATTTATCACCGCGTGAACCACTTCTGCATTGTCGACCTGAGCGCTTTTTACTTCGATGTGCTCAAGGACCGGCTTTACATCTCCGCGCCAAAGTCGCGCGGCCGCCGCAGCGCGCAGACCGCGGTCTGGCACATCGGTGAGGCGCTAGTGCGGCTGCTGGCGCCAATCATGACTTTCACGTGCGAAGAGATCTGGCCGTACCTGCCGAAGCTTACTTCGCGCAAGGAGAGCGTGCATTTGGCAGAGTTCCCGCTTACAGCGGAAATTCTCGGAAGGGCGGCGATTCCCGCATCGGCTGCGAAATCCGATGAGGAATGGGCGAGCCTGCGGGCGGTGCGCGACGAGGTGCTGAAGGCGCTGGAAGAGGCTCGCAATAGCAAGCTGATCGGCACCGGGCTTGAGGCACAAGTTACGATTACGGCATCCGACCCGGCGTATTCGCTGCTGCAGCGGCACGCGGGCGAACTGCGCTACCTTTTTATCGTTTCGGCTGTCACGCTTGCGCAGGGCTCTGGTAACGGCACCAGCGGCCTGCACATTGAAGTCAAGAAGGCCGACGGCGCCAAGTGCGACCGCTGCTGGAATTACTCCACGCACGTTGGCGAAGACCAGACCTATCCGACGGTTTGCGAGCGCTGCAGCGCGGTGCTGAAAGAACTCGGCGGCGAAACTGATTGATGACGAACACTCCCGCGCACGCCGCACACTTTTCACTCGCCCTGCTGGTCGTCCTGCTTGACCGCTGGACCAAGCGGCTGGTCGCGGCCCGCGTCGCAATGTACGCCCACATTCAGATTATTCCTGGATTTTTCCAGCTCACCCACACGGAAAATACGGGCGCGGCATTCAGCCTGTTCGCCGACTCTCCCTCGCATTGGAAGACTGCGCTGCTGATCGGCTTCTCGGTGCTGGCGATGGTCATTGTCACAGTATTGCTGTGGAAACAATCGCGGCCGCTTTCGATCACTGGCATCGCGCTTTCGCTGATTCTGGGCGGCGCCATCGGAAATCTTTGGGACCGTGTGGCCAGCGGCCGCGTGGTGGATTTTCTGTTGTTTTACGTCAAGCACTATCAATGGCCGGTTTTCAATCTGGCCGACGGCTCGATTGTGATCGGCGCGGCGTTGCTGGTGATCGAGATTTTATTCCACCAAGCTACTGATTAGGATGCGTATTCCAATCCAATCCGCTGGCGCCATCGCGGGCGTCGATGATTCGATCCCGGAAGGCAGATCAGTGGCGAAGGTGTTTGCTTACGGAGCGCCATAGAGCTGCTTGTAGACGGCGGCGTTGCGCATAATAGCCTGGACGTACTCACGAGTTTCAGTGAACGGGATCGACTCAACGAACTCCGGCGAATCGCGATACGGGCCCTGTCCCATCCATTCTTCGACGCGGTCAGAACCGGCGTTGTAGGCGGCGAGAGCGTGCTCGAACGATCCGCCGAATTTGTTGACCATGCCCCGGAAATAGCGCGTGCCCAATTGCAGATTCACTGTCGGAGTAAATAATTGGGTTGGACTGTATCGCTTAAGGTCCACCTCGTGGGCAACCACCTTGCCGGTTCTGGGCAGCAACTGCATGAGGCCGACAGCGTTGGCGCGTGAAACGGCGAGTGGGTTGAACTCCGATTCCTGGCGGATCAGCGACGCAACAAGATACGGGTCCAGCCCGTTGGAAACCGAAAATCTCTTCAGGTCCGTCCAGTACGGGCGCGGAAACAGCGCCTCCCAATAAACCCGCGGCAGCGTTGGAATGTCGACCGCAAAATAACTGGGGACGGAACGCTTCATGACCTCGATGGCGCGATCGTAATGCCCGGTGTCAATGTAAAGCTGCGCGGTTTCCGAGGGGCCCCAGTTGCCGCCGTTGGCGCTGGCCGCGGCCTGTAATTCGCGTACGGCGAAATCGATGAGGCCGCCGTTGCCGAGCAATTCCGCCTTCTGTAGGTGGAGATCGTCTGCCGGAGGATCCGCCAGCGTTACTTTTTCGCCGTGGTCGAGCGGCGGAATACGATCGAGCAACGGATACTTGCCCGTCGGGTCCGCCGATTGCGGAAGTTTCTGCAAGCGCTGTCGCCCCAACTCAGCGTAGTAGTAGTTCTTGAAGCGGTCGGACAATTTCTGGTAATAGGCGCGGGCCATGCCGGGTTGGTTGTCTTCTTCGGCCAACCGCGCCCGCCAGTAGAGAGCCGCGGAGGTTTCGTTCCCTCCGGGATAGAGCGCGATCTGCTCGTCGATTTGTTTTCGTGCCTCGTCGTTTCGACCCATGCGCAGCGTGAGCCACGCTGCTTTCCAGTGAGCGTAGGAGCCGCGCGATCCGGTGGGGAAACGCTGCTGCAACTCGCGAAAGGCATCGAGCGCCTGGTTGTATTCCTGGTGCACCAGATGCAAGTTCGCGACTGAGAGCAATGCCTGTTCGAGCCAGGTGCTGGTGGGCGCGGTCTGGCGCAATTCGTCGACCGTGCGGTAAAACGTTTCGTTTTCGTCGGACGACCATGCGACCTCGCCGAGAATATACAAGCGCTGGGCAGTCTGCTCAGCGGTCGCGCCGGCAAGGGTGGTCAACTCTGCCTTGGCTTCGCGGTTGCGGCCACTGCGGTGCAGTGCGTCGGCGAGCGCGAGTTCTGCGGACGGACGCGCTTCCGCGGCTGCGTGGATCACGAGTTCTCGATATTCGTCCGTGGCATCGTTGTAGCGCTTTGCTTTCATCAGTAGGTCAGCGCGGGTCTTGCGTTGCGCAGCGCTCGCGGGCGGCAACTGCGGAAGTTTTTTCAACTCCGCGTATGCGGCGTCGGCTTCGGCAGCGGTTGGCATGTTGTAGTAGACGTTGGCGAGGGCTTCGCCTGCTTTCGCGTTCTGACCGAGTGAAGCGTAGGCTCGCCCTAACGCGAACTCGATGTCCGATCTCGCGGGCAGGCGGTCTTTTTCGAGCAGGTCAGCGGCTTCGGCAGAGCGGCCTTCGTTGAGCAGCGCGCTGGCGTAACTGAGATGCGCGTCGCGGCCGAGCAGCGAATCCGGATACGTGCTGTCAAAATTCGCCAGCGCGGCCAAACCCTCGGCCTGGCGGCCGGTTTGCAGGTAGCTGGTTCCGAGCCAGTAGGCGACGTAATCTCCCAGGTCGCCGGCCAGGGGCTTGGCGCGGTTCAGAGGGTCGATCGCTTTGGCATATTCGTGGTCAAGGACGTGCGCATATCCCACGACGAGCCAGGCCAGCGCCCCGGCATCTTCCTTGGAGTGGGCGCGGGCATAGGTCTCGACTCCGGCATATCCCGCGGGAGAACGATCCAGAATCAGCTGCTGCGCCATGGGCCGCAATGTGGTCGAGGCAACGAACGCCTGGCGGATGCGGCGCACGCGCGGAGACAGTGGGCGCCTTCTGCGGGAGGCTGCAGTATGCGTTGATCCTGGCTTATTGGCGTGAGTCGCTGCCGTGGCCTTGCCGGGAGCCGTGGAGGGTTTTTTCTGCGCCGGTTTGTGCGTTGTAGACGGAGCAGGCCCCGGCGCATCCTGCGCGGATTTTTCGGTCGCCGGCGTTGTCGTGCCGGCTTGTTTGTCAGAAGCATCGGACGCGGCAGTTGCAGACTGCCGGCGAGCGTCCACGCCGTTGAATCCGCTGCGCTCGATGTTTCGGAAACCGCCCCGCACACTGCGGCCAGCGCGAGCACCCACCACAACTTGAGACCCAATCGAACCACCTTAGTATTTTCGCGCGGAGACGCGAAGGCCAGAACCTGTCTTGATTTTAGAACTTTTGCAAGCGATGTCGACGCCTGAAAGGCGCGGTCCTCAGCGGCTAAAGCCCCCGCGTCTTTTTTTCCTAACGGCACGGCTGAAGCCGTGCCCTTCCCCAAATCAATTCACCGAACTCCGAAAGAAGCTATGACTATCCAGAAAATGCCTCTGCCCGGAATTCAAGGCTCAAGTGCATTCTACTTGCGGAAGTTTGCGCCCATAACGGAAAGATCGTCTTCCGCCAGGCTGCGTACCACTTCACGCTGAAAGTAGTCGCCGCTCGCCGCGGCGCTGCTGCCATACCGCTTTTGAAATGTCGAGCGGCTCTTATCGATGTCTTCTTTCAAGCGATCGTACAGATCCTTGTGGCGACGACCCTCGGCCACCTTTGCCTGGTTGTAGAGCTTGATCTCATCCACCAGCAGGCGGGCGAAGCGCTGCGCCTTGCGGTGGGTATCGGCGTCTTCGGCAGACATGCCGGCGAACGGGTCTGCGGCTGCCGCTGGTGCGGAGGCCGCCGCACTAGCCGAGGCCGCATGCGCCACTTCGACCACTTCGGCGGCTGGTTCCGGCTCGGGCTCAGGTGCGGGTTTCGGGGCGGTATGCTTCGGAGTGTGGGCAGCGAAGGGATCGGAAAACGAACTCGCAGCCTGCACGGGGGGCGCGACCGGAGGCCGTTCCATTGGCGGCACGGGGGCCACTGCGTCGCTAACGTCCCTCTGCGCCTGCTTGCGCAGCGCAGCCAGTTCCAGCCACGCGCTGGTGGCCATCACGAGCACTTCGAGCGACGGACCATCGAGCACGCCTTCGGCGCCGCCATCGGCATAGAGCAGAGCGGCGACTTTATCTTTCAGAACCAGGGGCAGCACGACGATCTGTTCGTTCTCTGGTCCGCCAAACTGTTTCACGAAGCGGCGATCCATTTCGGCGATGTTGGCCGGGGCTGCGATGCGGTTCTGGTAGGCGTAAGCTGCGGGGCCGCTGGTCATGTCGAGCGGGAAATCTTTAATAGCGTCGTCGTCGCCGAGGCCGCGGCTCTGCCACCCAGTGGCCGCTCCACCTTTTACAACGAAGAGCGCGACGCGCGAGCCGTAGGGATTGCCAGCTTCGAGCAGCGCACGCAGAATTTCTTTTTGAGTAGACCCGGCGTGAATAGTAGCGACGGCCTGTACCAGGTTGGCGTTTGAAACCGGGCTACCCGCGCTTGGCGCGGCAGCCGGCACCGTCGAAGGCAATTCCGCCAGAACACGCTCGACCAACTCAACCTGCAACTTTGGCAAGTGCCGCTCGAGAACCTGCGCCACCGCATGTTCGACGATTTGCTGGAGATCCTTTTCCGCCATGCTCTTAAGAACCGTTCCCCACCCGAGTTTTGCCCGCCACCTCGCCCCGAAAAAACACTGCCCTAAGTGCTGATTATACGGCACTTGTGGAAAGGTATTAGAGTACTTCGGTACCTAGCCGTCCGGGTCAACTCCGGCTGTTTGAACTCTATCGCAAACTTTTCTTGCCGCCTACGCTAAAGCCATTGGGCAATCGGCGGGTTACCAAGTAGAATAACAGTTTCGATTCGGTGATTTCCGTCACACCGTGTGAGTGACCTTGGTTTGTGAACGGGAAAATACTGCATCGCCAAGCGCATGGGAGCCATCCAAAACAAACTAGTAGGGCCGGTTAGCGAAGAGTTGAGTCTCGTTCAAGCTGCAAAGCGCGGCGACGATTCGGCCTTCGAAGAGCTGGTCCGGCGTTACGATCGCAACGTTTTTCGGATCGCGCAACACATCACGCAGAACCGCGAAGACGCGGAAGATGTGGTGCAGGAAGCGTTCCTGAAAGCGTACGGCAACCTGCAGCAGTTCCAGGAGCAGTCGAAGTTTTATACCTGGCTGGTGCGGATTGCGGTGAACGAAGCGCTAATGAAGTTACGCCGGCGCAAGCCGGAGCGAACGGTCTCGCTCGACGAAGATATCAAGACGGAAGACGACTCCCTGCCCCGCGAGATCGCGGACTGGAGCCCGAATCCGGAGCAGCAATACACGCAGTCCGAATTGCGTGAGATTTTGAGCAAGACCATCCAGGGACTGCCGCCGGGCTTCCGGACGGTGTTCGTACTGCGGGACGTGGAAGGGCTTTCGACCGAAGAGACTGCGGCTGCGCTGGAGTTGAGCGTGCCCGCAGTGAAGTCGCGACTGCTGCGAGCTCGTTTGCAACTGCGCGAGCGCTTAGGGCGATACTTTCAGAGACGAGACAATGGCGATGGCAAAAACAGTGAGCCCAAGAAGGCCGAAGTTAAAACGGGCGATGCTCCCAGTGGAGATGGCAACCAGTGAAATGCTCTGAATTCCTGACCGAGCTGACCAGTTACCTGGACGGCGTCCTCGACGAGAAAACGAAAGCTGAGTTGGAGAATCACCTTTCCTGGTGCCACAACTGCTACGTCGTTTGCGATACCACCAAGAAGACCATTGAGATTTACCGCGATTCTCAGCTCTACGAGCTGCCCGAAGATCTCCGCGGTCGGCTGCGATCAGCCATCATGACCAAGTGTCAGCAGCAGAAGAAACGCGGCCCACAGAGCGTTTAGTACGCATCTATTCCCGCTCAAACACCAACATGCTCTTGGGTCGGTTTTGACCCTCTACGCGCACGGTCATCGTCAAAGTCTTGAGATCGGCAGAAAGCTCCATCATCCGGGTGCTGGTGATTTTGCCTTTCATTTTGTCTGTGATTTCCAAACTGCGTTCGTTCACACGGCGGCCTGAACAGGTAGAGCCGGCATCTTCGTCCGGATCGAGGTCTGGATAATCCTTCCCATCGAGCTTCACCTTCTTAGCCATTTCATCGGGACTATTGAACGACAGGCCGGCATCTTCGTAGCGCTTGATCTCAAGTTCAATCCCCGCCTTCACCTTCTCGCTGTCGCTGTCCCATGTGCCCGGGAAACCCGAGCTCCCCGCCGTCCGCTGGTATACGTAGGGCGTGAACGATGACTTCGAGCCGTCGGGCGCGTATTCCGTATAGGCGTCGTTGAGCGTTTTGCCGTCTTCGGAAAGCGTCCAATAGCCCGTCAGGAGCGTGCGGCCTTTCGTCTTGCGGGTAACCACCCAGTCGTTCGGTCCCTTTATTGCGATGGACAAGGTGGTTCCGCGCAGGCCTGGCTGGTCGCTCCCGTCTGCGACGATTGTGTCGACTGCTCCCGGGAAAAAGGTGATGGCGTATTTGTTTGCGCCCGCGACCTCAACCTTCATTTCGTCGTTGAGCTTGCTCTTGGACGGGTTCACCTTCCATTTGCCCACGAATGGATCGCTCGCCGCCCACAGCGAGCTTGAAACCACGCATGCAACCAACACCAACTGAAAAGTGCGCCTTAGCATTTCGTCCTCCTACCCCTCGCCCAGAGCGAGGTGCTTATTAGTTTGTGGAACTGATAATGCGGGTCACCGTCGGCGAATTGATCCCCTACCGACAAGAACGCTGCGCCACGACCAGATGCGGCAGGTGACACCCTATGGAGTCGTCGCCTCGAACGGTAATCGGCGAATTTATAGACCGAGTCCGGACCGCTTCGGTTAGCACGCGAAATCGGAAGGTGGGGTAATTTCCGTGGTTCAGCCGCACCGCCGAGGGCGGGGTGAAACGTTTTTCCTCTTGCTGCAACTATATCCAGTAAAAGGGGTTTGCAGGTACATTCCCGTTCTGGATGCGAACTGTGCGAAATCCATAAACCGTTTCACCAATTCGTGAATCTAAGCATTAAGGTATTAAGAGGCCTTGCGCACGAAACATCGTGAGGGGGCGCGTAGAGCCGAACCCAGGGGCGGTGAACCCAGGACCACGAGCCAACCAGCTCGAGAATGTGGAAGGTGGGGTTATGATCGGTAAATTAGTAGATGCGTTTTTCGGTTGCAGACATGCACGTTACAGCTTCCCAGTGACTATCCGCGGAGCAGCGCGCCGTCCCCAGGCTGCGTCTCTCACCGGAACCTACGTTGCTTGTCTCGATTGCGGCAGAGAATTTCCTTATGACTGGCAGGAGATGAAAGTCGTTACTTCGCCAGAGCGTCACCGGGAGCGTTTGGCCGAACTGGCCAAGCACGCTGCGTGAGACTGCTCGGTCACCGGGGCTAAAGCCCTTCCTCGATATGAACCGCTGACGCGGCGCTGAAGCGCCGCTCTTCCACCCTCTGCCGCTCTTTCATTGTCGTGCGCAGCGCCTTTTTACCGTGTTGGGTAATCGGCGGGAATCGGCACTGGCACTCGTTTGTCGATGGGCAGGAATTCGCGCTCTCCATGTCCGGTATAGATCTGGCGTGGGCGAGCGATCTTCTGCTCCGGGTCAGTGATTAGTTCCTGCCATTGGGCCAGCCATCCCGCAGTGCGCGGGATCGCGAATAGGACGGTGAACATCTCCGGCCGGAAGCCCATCGCCTGATACATGATGCCGGAGTAGAAGTCGACGTTCGGATAGAGCTTGCGCTTCACGAAATAATCGTCTTCGAGGGCGATGCGTTCCAGTTCCAGCGCGATGTCGAGCTTGGGGCTGCGGCCCGTGACCTGGAAAACCTGCTCGGCGCACCAGCGAATGATTTTCGCGCGGGGATCGTAATTTTTGTAGATGCGATGGCCGAAGCCCATCAGTTTGATCTTGCCGTCTTGACCCGCTTGATGTAAGCGGGGATGTGATCTTTGATCCGATCTCGTCGAGCATCCGCAGCACTTCTTCATTGGCGCCGCCGTGCAGCGGCCCGGCGAGAGCCGACGACGCCGACGCCACCGACAAATAAGGATCGGCCTGCGAGCTGCCCACGGCGCGCATGGCGTTGGTGCTGCAATTCTGCTCGTGGTCGGCGTGCAGAATAAACAGAATGTCGAGTGCGCGCGCAATCGCCGGCTTGGCGACGTATTTGGGCTCGACCATCTTCCACAACATGTTCATGAAATTTTCGGTGTAGCTCAGATCGTTGTCGGGATAGACGTACGGGAAGCCTACATTGTGCCGGTACGACATGGCGGCGATGGAAGGCACCTTGCCGATCAGTCGCTAGATCTGATGCATGGCGGTTGGCGGGATCGTGGACGTCGCTTGGCGTCCGGATACACGCTCGACAAGCGCCGCAATCGTGCTCACCAACATCGCCATGGGGTGCGACGAGTAGCGGAAGCCTTCCATGAACTTCTTGGTGGTTTCGTGCAGCATGGTGTGGTGCGTGATCTCGTAGACCCAAGCTTTCAGTTCTCTTTCGGTGGGCAGTTCGCCGAAGAGCAGCAGGTAAGCGACTTCGAGGAAAGTGCAACGCTCGGCGAGAACCTCGATTGGATATCCGCGATAACGCAGGATCCCTTTATCACCATCGATGATAAGTGATCGCGCTCTTGCACGACGCCGTGTTCATGAACGCCGGATCGTAGGTCATCAGCCCGAAATCGTCCGGTCCGGTTTTGATCTGCCGCAAATCCATGGCGCGGATGGTGCCATTCTCGACCGGGACGGTGTAGGTCTTGCGGTGCGATTGTCGGTGATCGTGAGTGTATTCTCTGGCATAGGAGTTGTTCCGCCGCATCCGCGCGCCTTATCTGAGAGCTATGAAATCAAGCATAGCCGAGCTTAAGTCCGTTCCCCAAGTCCAATCCGTGATCGGAATCACAGCGGCTTGTGAGGAATGCCCAAAATGCGATTCTATGCCAAATTGAGCAGCGCCGCCGGTACGAAAGTCCCGAAAACAAAACCGGCGGCCAAGGCCGCCGGTCATCTTTATCGAACCAATCTATCGAACCAATTTTCCTACGTCCGTATTCCTACAACGCCGGAAGTCAGTTCGACGATGAATCATCCCGCCGCTTCAGCGTGGGGCGATCGTCATCACTCTTGCCGTCGCTGGAAGTGTCGGAGGTGTTCGAAGTTCGCCGCAAACTGGGCTTGTTCGAATCCTTCTGGTCGATGACTTTGTGCTTGTTCTCGATCGACGCCAGGCGCGCCTTAACCTCGTCGAACTCCGATGTGGTCACGACGTACTGCTGCTTGGCAGGAAGAATCTTGCGAATCTCCTCCTGCGATTTCTCGATCCGATCCGGTGTCTGCGGATGAGTCGCGAAAGCCTTTGACAGCGTCCCCGGCTTCTTCTTCTCCATGGCCTGAATCTTTTCGAAGAACGACACGAACGCTGAGGGGTCATATCCGGCGCGATACATGTATTCAATGCCGAGATAATCCGCCTCTGCCTCGAAGCCGCGCGAGAACTTGAAGAAGGTCAGGGGAATGCCGAGGCCCATGCCTTCATACACTCCGTAGCCGATCGCGCCGCCCATGAAGATGGCCGGAATCGAGGCCAGCTGCAGGAGTTGGAGGCGAGTCATTTCGCGGCCGTAGTGGCAGGCAGCCACATGCGCGATCTCATGCGCCATCACGCCGGCCATTTCGGCTTCTTCGTCGGCCGCAAGAATCAGGCCAGAGTTGACGTAAAAGAATCCGCCCGGCAGCGCCATGGCATTAACCACGTCGGAGTCGATGACTTTAATCGTGAACGGAACCTGCGCATCAGAATTGCGCACCAGATTCTGCCCCACGCGGTTCACATACTCAGTGATCACCGGGTCGTTGACCAGCTTGATTTGCGACTCGATCTGCTGGGCGTACTGGCGGCCGCGGGCCACCTGGCCTTCCACGGTGTACCAGTTACCCACGCCGCGCCCGCAACCCACATTGCGGTTTCCTACGGCATCAACATCGGTCTTACCGCCGTCGTGCTTGATCTGGCTGTCGTCTTGAGTGGGCAGAGTTGCAGGCGCTTGTTTCGGCGCATTCTGTACGTCGCCGGATTTCGGCTGATCTTTGTCTTGATCGGAAACTTGTGCGAACGTCCAGGGTCCCACGCTGAACGCCGCTAATGCGGTCGCAATTGCCAGCCATCTGAGCTTCATAGGGTACTCCTTAAGGCGATTATACTCCCGGCCGGAACACACCAAGTCCCAATCTTGGTCCGTACTGTTGGACGCGGACCACCGGCTTCTGGGTTATCCAGAGACGTCCTCTGGAGACGAGAAATTGACAACAAAAGCCGGCGACTACGGATCTCCGCTCGCCGGCGTTTGTTGACTAGAAAGCTGACATCGCTCGGAACTGCAGGCTGGGCGTGGTTTTCCCTTGACACCCCCGAAGTCCGGGCCGAGAATGGACGACGGTTTAACGGCTGCCTCCCCCTCTAAAGCTGTTTTCTGTTCCGGCCATTCCTTTCTTATCTGATAAAGGTGGGTGTCTGCAGTCAAGTCGGCTTCTTCCGTAACTGGGGTCTGCCCGGGTTTGCCAATCGCTGTTCAGTTCTGGTTTCAGGAAAGCAGAGAGAAGGACAAGGACAAATGAAGATCATGCTACGAAGTGTGTTCGCTGCCGCCGTGCTCGCCGGTATACTCGCAACGCCGCGAGTTGCATCCGCTCAGAACTTCGGTTTCCCGGCGACCACTGGCTTCACGAGCAGCGATGTTTGTAAGAACAGCAACACGCCCGCGTCCACCTGCCAGGTCCTGACCGTCGGCTCTCCGTCCCAGCCCACGGTGGTGAGCGGAGGAGTTCTGCGGCTGACCAGTGCGAATCTGAACCAGCACGCTGCCGCCTGGTACTACCAGCCCCAAATGATCTCCACGGGGTTCACTACGGCGTTCCAGTTCCGAATTTCGAACACGAATTTGTGCCTGTTTTGTTCATTCCCGGCCGACGGCATGGCGCTGGTCATCCAGAACGATCCCGCCGGCACCAGTGCGATCGGCTACACCGGAAACGGGCAAAATATGGCCTACGGGAACAATGATGTCTCCACTGCCAGCGGCCCCGGCAATGCCATCACCAACAGCTTAGCCATCGAACTCGATACGTATCAGAACGCCAATTACAGCGATCCCGACGGCAACCACATCGCCGTCCAAAGCTGCGGGCCGAACAACGCCAGCACCCTGTCCCCGAACAGCGCCGACCACGACTACACATGCCCAGATGGAAACCTGGCGAAAATCGCGCTGCAGAGCTTGCCGGTCGGCTTGTCGTTGACAGACGGCAATGTGCACACCATCACGGCGAACTACCTGCCGCCGGGAACTTGCACCAGCGGCTGCAACAATCTCTCCGTTTACGTGGACAGCACGCTGATCCTGCAGGCGACGCTGAACATCACGACGCAGCTGAACCTGAATGGCAACGGCGGCGCATATATCGGATTTACGGGCGCTACCGGGTCGCGCGTCGAGAATAACGATGTTCTCAGCTGGTCGTTCAGTTCCCTGCCCCTGGCGCCGATCACGATCACCCAACCCCTGCAGCCCACGCAGACCAACTTCAATTACACGCCCACCCTGAGCGCTGTGTCCGACTACTCGCAAAGCGGGCTGGGCAGCGGCGCTTTTACTGGCGTCTTCCAGCAAGGGACGGTGCAGACCATTACCGATAACGGGCCGGGATCGCAGTTCTACAACCTGGTGCAGAACACTCCATTTCAGGGAACGACCTGCCAGCATCAGGACACGGGCTCGGGCAATTACGGCTGCGTGATCACCACCGACCTGTGCACGACCTCGACCAGCAGCACGCCCAGCGGAGCCAACTGCCCGCAAACCGGCACCAACGCACCCATCAACGTTTCGAACACGTACAATCTCGATCCCAGCCAGAAGCCAATCGTTGCGCCCGGCTACATCATGGGCACAGACAATGCGCTGACCTGCGAGAACCAGGACAACGTGTGCAAGAACCTGCAGAATATTTTCGTCAGCATCAGCGGGGACGCGGCGACCAGCAACGGACATACCAACAGCTTCAACTCCACGCTGATTCCGATTCTCGGTGTCGTTCAGCCGACCACGTCGCCCACTACAAATCCGCAGCTCAATCAGGGCTGGACCAACGCACCCGTCACCCTGACGCTCAGCAGCATGGATGTTGTGCCCAGCAACAATACGAATCCGCCCGCGACCTTACCGAGTGTGACCAGCATCAACTATTCAGTCTCGGGAGCGAACCTACCCAGCCAGCCGACCGGGACAATCACCGGTCAAACCGGATCGCTCACCATTCCAAACGCGGCGCAAGGCGCGACGGTTGTGACCTTCTACGCCACCGATAGCGCAGGCACGATCGAGAGCACCACGACTAATAGCAGCGGCACCGTGAGCAGCGCCAGTCCCACGTTCACGATACAAGTCGACACCATTGCACCGACTGTAGTGTGCACTTCGCCAGCCGCCGCGTGGTCGGCCACCGATGTCAGCGTTCCCTGCACCGCCAGCGACAATGCCGGAGGTTCAGGCCTGACGGGCTCAGCTTCGTTCAGCGAATCGACCACCGTGCCTGTGGGAACCGAAACAAACAGCGCCATTATCCCGGCCGTCACGGTGCAGGATGTTGCGGGAAACACTTCCGCTCCACAAGGACCCTTCGGCCCGTTCGAAGTGGACAAGAAGCCGCCAGTGATCAGCGGGCCGACGATCTCGCCTTCGTCGCCGGTCTATGGCCAGACCATAACCGCCAGCTACAGCTGCACCGACGGCGGATCGGGCGTGGCCCTCTGCGGGCCCTCAGGTTCGTCCCTGATATCGCCTGCGATTCCGAGCACGGGCACGCTCAGCTTTACAGCCCCCGGTTCCGTGGGACCTCACACGATCACCATCAACGCTCAGGATGCCGTGGGCAATGTGACCGCGCCGAGCAACCTTACCTACACAGTGGGTCAGGCGACGCCGGTAATCACATGGACACCTCCCTCCGGCATTACCTACGGAACCGCACTGGGCGGCGCGCAGCTGGACGCTACTGCCAGCGTTCCCGGAACTTTTGCTTACACTCCGGCCGCCAACGCAGTCCTGGGAGCCGGCCCGCAAACATTGTCGGTTACGTTCACCCCGACCGATGCTACCGACTACACCACCGCGACGGCGACAGTGCAATTGGTCGTAAGCCAAGCCACACCAATCATCACCTGGGCAACGCCAGCTGCAGTCTCCTACGGGACGGCGTTAAGTGCAGCCCAGTTGAGCGCCACGGCCAGCGTGCCAGGAACGTTCGCCTACAATCCGCCCGCCACGACGGTGCTGACCGCCGGATCGCACACGCTGTCAGTGATCTTCACCCCGACCGACGCCACCGACTACGCAACCGCAACCGCCAACGTGACGCTGCTGGTGAATCAGGTGACCCCCAGCATCGCGTGGGCAACACCGGGTGCAATTACGTATGGGATGGCTCTGAGCGGAACGCAACTCGATGCAACGGCCAGCGTCCCAGGAACTTTCGTCTATTCTCCGGCGGCGTTAACGGTATTGAACGCTGGCAGCCAGCTGCTGTCCGTAAAGTTCATTCCAACCGACGCCACCGACTACTCCTCCGCCACGGCGAGTGTTTCGTTGCAGGTGAACCAGGCGACGCCGATCATCTCCTGGGCGACGCCGGCGCCCATCCCGTACGGGACGGCGCTCAGCTCAGCACAACTCGACGCCACCGCGAACGTGCCGGGCACATTCGCCTACGCACCCCCGGTGGGAACGGTGCTGGCGGCGGGAAATCAAACGTTGTCGGTCACCTTCACGCCGTCTTCGTCGAACTACACGTCGGCAACCGCGCATGTCGTGCTGGTGGTGACGCCGGCGCAGCCAGTGGTCAGCATCTCCCCGACCAGCATTAACTTCGGAACCGTCACCTGCGATAGAACGGCTACCCAAACCGTGACTGTCTCTAACATTGGCAACGCACCCGTGAAGATCAATAATGTTTCGATCAAATGCGGGGCCGCTTGTGACGGCGACGACTTCAGCTTCAGGAACTCCTGCCCTTCATCGCTCGCGGTGGGCAAGAGCTGCAGCATCGCGGTAACTTTCAATGCCGACGACGCAGGTAGCACCCGCAACGCAACTCTCTACATCACGGACAACGCCCTGGGGAGCCCGCAGTCCGTTACCCTGACTGGAACGGTCGGCAAGAGAAAATGAGCCGGCCTGCATCTTGATACGTGGAGGGCGAGATCTTTCGATCTCGCCTTTTTTTCATGGCACTATGTTTTTGAGTCGGGAGTATGGGTGGAGACACCTGCGCAGCTATTGCGCAAACTGTGTGGCTTCGGCGTAGATCGTTTTCAGATCGCTGCGCTCGATGACGTTCTCGGCGCCCTGCTCTTTGCGGATTTCGTCGAGCAGTCGCAGCGCCTCGCGATACTGCGGCGTCGCTTCTGATGCACTTCCCGACAGCCTCAGAGCGCTTCCCATCAGGTAGTGAATGCGAGCGTTCTCCAGTCGCAATCCCAGCTTCTCGCTGCGGCTGAGGGTGCGTTGCAACTCTTGCCGAGCGTGTGCGTAGTCCTTGCTCTTGATCAACACTTCGGCCAGCGATACCGAGCACTCGACCGAGAGATACTTCGCTCCGAGCGCGTCGGCCTGTGGGGCCAGACTTCGCAAATCGCCGGCAGCCGCGGCAGCGTGTCCCTCGGCGATGGCTACCTTCGCCAGGTTTAGCTTTGCGTTCAGCAGCACATCTTTTTCTGAGCTGTGCGAGGCAAGGCGTAGCGCCTGCTGGTAAGAATCCTTGGCGAGCTTCAAGTCGCCTTGATAAAAGCTGGCATCGCCTTGGTGATTCAGGACGGACGCGCTCAGCGCATCATTCTTCAGGCCGCGGGCCAGACCCTGCGCCTCTTCCAGCAGTTTTGCAGACTCCGCGCCCCGTCCGGCGTGGGCGAGTGCTCCGCCTAGATCGTTCAAAGCTTGCGCCATCGCGTTGCTGCGGTCTCCGAGATCGCGAAACGCCTTCACGGAATCCTGCAACCCACCGATCGCGGGGCCCAGGCGGCCCTGATATTCGAAGACCAATCCCAGGCTATGAGAAATAATGGCCGCACCCTGGTTGTTGCCGCTCTTGCGATAAAGGTCGAGGCCGCGCATGAGCGCCGTGATGGCCTGATCGTACTGTCCGAGGTTGCTGTCGGCCTCACCAAGATTGTGCAGCGTTTCCGCAATATCGTCGGGTACGTTCAGCTTCTCGCGGAGCTGCAGCGACTGTTGCAGGTAGGTGAGCGCGTCTTCGTTCTCGCCCTTGTGCAGATACGCGTTGCCGATGTTGTTCAGGCAAAGCGCCTGGTAAGGCTCATTGCCGGCATCGCGCTGAATCTGCAGCGACTCCTTAAACATCTGGAGCGCCTGATCGGACTGACCTCGGTCGGCATAAAAGTCGCCCAGTTCGATGAGCGTGTCGCCCGCATCTTTCTTGGCGCCAATTTCGCGGCGAATTTTCAGACACTCGTTGTAAGCCGACAACGCAGCGTCGGGCTTGCCCAGCGAGAGTTGCACCTGCGCGATTTCCGACAAGCTCGCGGCCACTCCGCGCTTCTGCCCCAGGCGCTGGTTGATGGCCATCGAGTCTTCATAGTTGCGCAGCGCCTCGGCCGGCTTGTTCATCAGCTTGTAGGCGATTCCCGTGGCTTGGAGAATGAGCGCTTGCTGCTCCGGGTTATCGAGATCGATGGCAATGTGCCGAGCCTGATCGAGCGGGTCGAGTCCCTTCTGCGGATTGCCCGCTTTGATCTCGACTCGTCCGCTGGCCAGCAGGGCGTCCAGATTCTTGCCGTCGGATCTCAGCACATTGGCGTAGCAAGCGCGCGCTTTGTCCAGATCTCCGGCATCTTCGTAGAGACTGCCCAGGGCAAATTGGACGTCGAGGTTATCGGGAAAACTCTTGGCCAGATTTTCGTAGGCGGCGAGCGCCTTCTGGTTGTCTTTGGTAACGCGAGCCAGACTGGCCTCGATGAAATATCTCTGCGCCAGAGGAAGGCTCTGACTCAGATCCAGTGCGTGGCGCGAACTCTGTTCAGCTTCCGCGTCATAACCCAAGGCCGAATAAGCCTCGCCCAAACGCGAGTAGGCTACCGCAAATTGTGGATCTTCTTTGGTCGCGGCTTCGAGCTGCGTCTTCGCCCCTAGATTGTTTCCCTGGCGCAACAACTGCAGTCCCTGGTTATAGTCGCGCAGCGCGTCGACTGAGGTCGAGGTCGGCTTGAACGATTGCGCCTGCAGCTCTTTCACCAGATCGGGCGACAGCGCCAGGTTCTCGCGGATCTGACCCGCCAACCGGTCGACCGCCGCCGACAAGTCCTGCTGATTCTGCGCCTCGGCTTTCACCTGGATCGTGCGATTATGTTTGCGATCCTCGAGCGTGGCATCAATGCGGATCTGATCGCCGAGCTTGGTGTAGTGCCCCCAGACCAGCGTGTCGGCATCAGTGAATTCGGCCACCCGGCCGAGAATTGTGGAATCGACAACGGAATTGGGCGCGATCCGCAGATCGTGAAAAACCTGCTGCACGCGGTCGGAAGAAACCGCCCGCAGGTGCGCGGATTGTCCCACGTCGGTGCTCAACATATCGGCCAGACTCGGCCCCAGCCAGTCCCAGGTTGCGTCACCAGAGGTATTTTGAAACGGAATCACGGCCAGCGACAGCGGTTTCGCGGCGGCCGTTTTTTGCGCAGAAGGCGAGAAGAGCGGACCACGAAAGATATAGCCCACGATCGCCAGCGCGAGCACGGTGATGATGCCCGTCACCAGCGGCCAGTGGATGGTCCGTCCCCAGGGCTCGACGGCCGGTTGAAAACGCAGGTTCGCCGCAGCGCCTTTCCCCGAATACGAATCCAGGTCATGCAGCAACTCGGCCGCAGTCTGGTAGCGCAGTTTAGGATCGCGCTCCAGGCACTTGCTCACGATGTTGCTGAGCGGCTGCGGAATCGTGCCATCGTGATCCGACACTGGGATGGCTCGCTCCTGTGTGCGCTTGATCAAACTGGCGACGACACTCTCGGCCGAGTACGGAGTCTTGCCAGTAAGCAGTTCGTAGAGGATCAAACCAAGAGTGAACAGGTCGGAGCGCTGGTCCAAATCCTTAGCCAGAGCCTGTTCCGGCGACATGTACTCCATGGTGCCGACCAGGGCTCCAGTTTGAGTCATGCCGTCGCCCTCGACCGTCCGCGCCAGGCCAAAATCCATCAACAGGATTCGGCCGGTTGAATCGCGCATGATGTTCTGCGGTTTCAGGTCGCGATGAATCACTCCCACGTTGTGAGTAGCTTCGAGAGCGCGACAAATTTGCTCGGTAATCTGGACGGCTTCCTCGGGAGTAAAGTTCTTTTTCTCGTTGGCGCGTTCCTGAATCAAAGCGCGCAGATCGACGCCTTCCACGTACTCCATGCTGATGAACTTCACGCCGTCGGCATCGCCCAGGTCGTAGATGCGGATTACATTTTTATGCGTGACTTGATGAGCCAGCAGCAATTCCTGCTTGAAGCGAGCCAGAATCGACGGATTAGCCGCCAGTTCCGGCCGGATAAGCTTCAGAGCTACTGGACGGTTGAGCTCGCGGTCCATCGCTTTGTACACCGCGCCCATCCCGCCCTCGCCCAGCATCTGCAGGATTTCGTAACGTCCGGCCAGCACGTCGCCCGCCTGCAGCACGGGAGCACTCGTGAGCGGCCGCACCGATACAGGGCCGCTCGGCCGAACCGGCGGGCCAGTTCTCACGTAGGAGGCATTGGCATCCACCATGGTGGCATCAGGATCAAGGTAGGACTGGGGAAGATCAACGATAGTCGCGTCGGACTCCAAAGGCGGGTTGGAGCCGGCGCTATCGCCTTTCGCGGGAACACTCACTCCGGGCGGGCCGGCAGCGTTCTTCCGATTTGGAGGATCCATCCGCGAATTCGGGTCGGCCATGGTTCGTCTGGGAGGGGTGTACAGGACACCCCAAAACGCTCCGCAAAAGGACAGCGAAAGTCAATAGAGTATATACCGCAGGAGTGAGCAGTGAGCGGGAACGCGGGCGATTCAAATATATTGGATCTCCCTGAGGTGAGCCTTGTCGAAGCACAGGTATTGTCCATGAAGAAACACGTATGGAGGGCCGTGGTCGAAGTCGCCTGCATCCTCTTCCTGTTTTACGCCAATCTCTTGATGGGAGAGTTTGAGCGCTCGGGCTTGGGGCGAAAGAACGGTCTGGCGTGGGCGCTCGGAGACGTTCTGACCGCGTCCAACTTTGAAATTGCCATGGTCGCCGCCACCATCGGCTATCTCTTCTTTGAATTCCTGCGGAGGAGATTCTAGGCATTCATGAGAACGGCCGGACGGCCGATAGAAGACTTGCGCGTGCGTGGCATCATCACGCCGAAAAAAATACCTTTTGTGAAGACCATCTCGTCGAGCGAGTTTAGAGCGCGTTGCTCCGCCGTCATTGAGGACGTTTACGCGCTGAGAGAACCCGTGCTCATCACCAAGCGCGGCAAGCCAGTCGCGCGACTTATTCCCGCCGGAAGGCCCGCCAAGTTCATCGGGCGGTTGAAGGGCGTCTTTAAGATCGTCGGAGACCTCGAATCACCGATCCAGCCGGAAGCATGGGAATCGTCGCGGCGGCCAGAATCGACGAGGGCGGCGGACAAGAGTGTCCGCCCCACTCTCGCCGCCCCGCACAAACCTCAGTCGTAGTACTCCAGCCCCAGGTGCGTAATCAGTTCCTCGCCCTTCAAGTGTCGCAACGTGTTTTTCAGCTTCATCAACTGAATAAACAGATCGTGCTCGGGGTACAGTCCCGGCGCCGTCATCGGAGACTTGAAGTAGAAGCTGAGCCATTCCTGAATGCCGAGTCCGCGGAGCTCTGAAGTGCGCTTTGCCAGATCAAGCAGCAACACCAGGTCGAGCACAATGGGCGCGGCCAGTATCGAGTCGCGGCACAGGAAATCGACTTTGATCTGCATGGGATAGCCGAGCCATCCGAAGATGTCGATGTTGTCCCAACCCTCTTTGTTGTCACCCCGAGGCGGGTAATAGTTGATGCGAACCTTGTGGAAGATATTCCCGTAAAGTTCGGGGTACAAGCCCGGCTGCAGGATATGCTCCAGCACGCCCAGCTTCGATTCCTCCTTGGTTTTGAACGACCCGGGATCATCGAGCACCTCGCCATCTCTGTTGCCGAGAATGTTCGTCGAATACCATCCGCTCAGGCCGAGCAGACGCGCCTTGAACGCCGGTGCCAGAACGGTCTTCATTAACGTCTGGCCGGTCTTGAAATCCTTGCCGCAGATGGGCGCTTCATTTTTCCGCGAGAGTTCGAGCATCACCGGCAAATCGACGGTGAGGTTAGGCGCGCCATTGGCGAACGGAACACCTTCCATCAGCGACGCGTAGGCGTAGATCATTGAGGGCGCGATCATCTCATCGTTGTCGCGCAGCGCCTTCTCGAACGCCTTGAGCGTTTGGTGCGCTTCGGTCGGCTCAATATACGATTCCGTGGACCCGCACCACATGGTGACCAGGCGGCTGGCTCCACTGCTCTTTTTGAAGTCGCGAATGTCGTCGCGCAACTGTTCGGCGAGGTCCATCTTCGTCTTGCCCTTTTTCACGTTGGGGCCGTCGATTCTCTTGACGTAGTTGTGATCGAACACCGCCGGGCGCGGCGTGATCGTCGAAAGAAACGGCTGCAACTGGTCTAGCAGTCGCTGGTCAAGCACGCCCGCATTCGAAGCCGCTTCGTACATGTTGTCTTCAAAAATATCCCAGCCGGTGAAGACCAGGTCGTCGAGTCCGGCCAGCGGCACGAACTCCTTGATCTTGGGCGAGCGGCCGTCGGTGCGTTTGCCTAGGCGCACGGTGCCCATCTGCGTGAGCGATCCGATCGGCTTCGCCAGGCCTTTGCGGATGGCCTCGACGCCGGCGACGAAAGTCGTCGCCACGGCGCCCATGCCCGGGATCATCACTCCGAGCTTGCCTTTGGCTGGCTCGATGGTGCCGTGAACCGTCTCCGTGCGGGCCTTCCTTTTGCCCCCGGTTTTAGCCGCCAACTTCATCTCCCGACTGGCGCGCTCGGCATGCGCTAGAGCCGTCTCGCGGTGCTCATGTTCGCGTGCGGCCGCAGACGTTGCGAATTGCTTGCGATGGCGGCTGCCGTCGGCATCCCACCAATCGGCCATGAATACCCCTGGGCGTTTTTGATACATTTGCTCCCCTTCTGGTGGCGGTGGCTGGTCACCGCCACCGCGACTGAGGATCATCTCACTGTCGGCAGCAGTTTGGCAAACCTTCCCGGCCAAACGTGGAAAACTCAGCTTGAGCGGTGCTCTGGGTCCGGTGAGCAGAAACTCAACGCAAATGAATGAGCCGGCATCGCGCGATTAGTTGAGATGAACTTCTTCAATTTGATCCCATCGCCGAGCATGTTCCAAAACGTTACTGAAGTTATGAGCTCGCGCGAATCGCTTCCATAAATTTTTTGAGTTGGACTCTTGCACCGCTCCTGTTGCATAGTGGAATCACTTGGCGGACCAGCTCTGTAAGCAGGTTCCCGCTGAGTTGCTGTTTGCGCGCCAGCCCTGCTGCGGCGTGCAAGTCGATTTGACCCCGTTGATCTCCACCGAAATCTGAGCCCACGCCATCCGGGCCTGCGCCGGTAGTGTGCTCTTCAGACCCGTTCTTCTCACGAGTTTGGCTCACGCCCTGCTCACAAGAAGACAAAGGAGATTCCATGAAAAACCTTCGCAGCTACATTTATGCCGTGATTCTAGCGGCCAGCGCGCTCAACTTTTCGCCCTCGCCGGCATCGGCCCAGGAGGTGGCACGCGGCAAGTTCACGCTCACCCACGAAGTTCACTTGGGCAACGCCAAACTTCCGGCGGGAGAATATGAATTTTCCTTCGATCCCATTGGCGGTTCCCGCATGCTCAACCTGAATAAGCTGAGCGGCAACCTCACCCGCTTCATCGTATTGGTTCCCGATACGGAGGAAGCTAAGCCCTCGGATCGCAGCCGACTGGTGCTCGAAACCACTCCCGATGGCACTTACGTGAGCGCCATGCAATTGCCGGAGTTCGGCATGTCGCTCTATTTCACGGTGCCATCGCACCCGACGGAGCGGCAGATTGCCAAGGCGGCTCCCACGGTCCTGGAAAAGGGACAGTAGTCTTGCTGGGTTGATAGAACACGAGGGCGGATAGCTAACCGGCTATCCGCCCTTAGTGTTTGCGGTTGAAGCTCAGATTTTGGGTGGCGCGGCGCTTTGAGCGCACGATACGAGTAGGTGTGCCTAATCGGCTTTAGCCACCGAGAACCAGGAAGCGACGCATGCTCCAACTTCTCTCAGAGACACCTAGGTTGGCTGGAGCTGTGAATTTCCGCGCACATCGTCGCTCAGCACAATGGCTTCCGCAATTTCTTTCATCGGTCTGCGTTTCTGGCGGCTCTGGCGTTGCAGGGCGAGATAGGCCTGCTCTTCGTTGAGCCCGAGATCGCGCTGCAGGATGCCTTTGGCACGCTCCACGACTTTTCGAGTCTGCAGTTGTTCCGCCAGCGTCAAGTTTGCTTCTTCAAGGCGCGCCAGCTCAAGCTCGGCTCCGACAAGAAATCCGACGGTCGAAATTATACGAATATCGCGCCGCCGGTAAACGTGATGCTGGCGATGCTGCAGGTTGATGACGCCGACCACCCGCCCCCGGCACATCAAGGGCACAGAGAGAAACCCCTCATAGCTGTCTTCCGGCAATTCGTGAAAAAACTGAAACCGCGGATCGTGCGCCGCTTCTTCCGGAATGGCGACCGGCTCGCGATGCTCCGCGACCCATCCCGTAATGCCCTGCCCAACGCGCAGTTTCAGGCGGTCGACCACTTCAGGATGGGGATTCTTCGAAGCTCGCAGAACGAGCTCGTCGCCTTCCATGATGTAGATGAGGCAGGAGTCGCACTTGACCAGCGCCGAAGCAAATTCGACAACGCGGTTCAGAACGTCGTGAAATCCGTCCGCCGTTCCAAGGCGTTCGCTGATTTCATGAAGTACATCAACATGTGAGTCCTCAACTGATAATAAGGGGTCCATGCATTACATTATCGATCTTGTAGAGATTATGTCTAATTCCAAATTTTGATGGAAGCGATAAAGGATTTCAGTCGTGATTGTTACCAAGGTTTAACATTCTCGAGTACAGTGCGCGCATCGGGTTGCAGACAGAATTCTGAGAATCGCCTGAAAAACTTTAACCACAGAGGGCACAGAGAAACACGGGGATAAACCAGCGTGGGGCTTTTCCTCCGTGTTCCCCTGTGCCCTCTGTCGTTAACAGGTTCTAGGGTTTCCCGTCGAGATCCATTGGTTTTACCGGCAAGTCCCAGTGGGCGTCGAGGATTTCGAAGCGCCGCTGCTCTTCGCGCTGGAACGTATCCTGGTCGGGATACATCTGCTTCTGCAGCGCGACCTCGTCGAACGGCTCGTTGGCGACAGTGGCGTTTTTGAAAGCGATAGTCACGCGGAAATCCCAGCGCCCGTCTTCGGTCGTGTGATAGCGCGGCTGATCCACCCAGACCTTGGCGATGCGCCCCATCTCGGCTTCTTTTTTCAGCAGCGGATAGTGATTCTTCTTGAATAGCTTCAGGAATTCATCGGCGTGTCCCCACTTGGTTTTGTAGTAATACTCGACCACGAACGGGCGATCAGACGCGGATTGCGCGCGTGAGGCAAACGGCATGGCGGTGACGAACAACAGGGCTGTGAGAAGAACGCGGCGCATGAGATCCCTCCGGGAATTTGAATTGATAGCTTGTACACTACCATTTTAATGACGCCCGACGAACAGCTGATCCTGCAACTCTTTGAAGACGGTGACAAGGCGCTGATCGCCGGCGATGTTGGCGAACTGTCGCGCATCTTCGCCGACGACTATGTTCAGTATGACGAATCCGGCGGGGCTTCGACGAAGGCGGACGTAATCGGGGCTCTCAGCTCAGGAAAGATTCGATATGTGTCGATGGTCTCGACCGGCCGCCACATTCGTCTCTTGGGCGACAACGTGGCCATTGTTCACGGATCAGAGGACGACGAGGTCGAGAAGGACGGAAGGCGCTTCCCTGTTCGCTACGTGTATATGGACGTCGTGATGAAGCGCGGCGGGAAATGGCAGATCGTCGGGTCGCAGCTGGCAAGACCGGCAAATTGGTTATGACGCCGCTGAGTTCCGCAGATATTCCTGCCAAAGTTTCCAAATCTCAGACGCGATTTGCGTATAGCGCTCTGGCGGGCCAGCAGTAGATGGATCGAACCAACGAACAAATTCCTGATGCACCACCTGACGGACTTCATCCGCGGACGAGCAGCTTCTCAGCCGCGGAAGAATGGTTTCGGCTTCTGCCTCATACTCATCTGTGTTGTCGTCAAAGTTGATTCCAACCGGGTCATGGCGAAACAGCAGTGCAGCTGTGGCATCGAACAATTGGCCATAGGAGGCCCTGATCCTGCGACGAGCCTCGTGGATCTCGTCTTTAGTTCTGGTCATACTACCTACTCTTCGGCTCGATTTACTGACGGCCGACCGCTGACGGCTGAGAGCTGGTTCTATTCTGCCAGTGACTCCACACAAAATATGCGACGCCCGCCAGCAGCATCACTCCGATCACGGCGTCGAACTTGTGAAAATACTTCCCCAACTCGCGCCAGTTCTCGCCCAGCTTCATGCCGAGCCAAGCCAGGCCAAGGCACCACGGCCACGATCCCAGAAAAGTGTAAAGGTGAAATCGGCCGCGGGGCATGCGCGCGATCCCGGCCGGCAGCGCGATGAAGGTGCGGATTACCGGCAGCAAGCGGCCAATGAACACGGCGAGATATCCCCAGCGCAAAAAGAAGCGGTCGGCCCAGTCAAGCTCGCGATGTCCCATCAGAATCCATCTTCCATAACGCTCGACCAGCGGGCGTCCGCCATAGCATCCAATCTCATAGGCAATCAGCGATCCCAGATTGCAGCCGAGAGCCCCCGCCGTGGCCACCCACAGCAGTTTGAATGTGCCCTGGAATACGAGGTATCCCGCAAACGGCATGATCAATTCGGAAGGCAGTGGGATGCACGCCGACTCGATCGCCATAAGCAGAGCGATGCCGGCGTAGCCAGTCACTGCGATGACCTTGCTGATGAAAACGAACAGGATAGCGAGAAGCTTTTCAGTCATGGGAAGAAGTATTCATGAATCGCTCAACATTGAATGTTGAACACGGATCGTTGAACTCAGATCGTTGAACATAGATCGTTGAACGTTGAACATAGATAGCTGCACACGGATCATTGGCCACTGAACACTGTCTTCCAGTGTAACGGAAATTTGCGGCAGAACCGCCGCGGTGAGTGCGAGTTTAGAACGACTCTTCCTGAGTAAACGCGTAGCCCGGCAAACTGGCGCCCTGCGGACCTTTGGTGACCTTCACCCGCACTGTCGGGGCATCCGGAGCCGTAATTCCAGCGGGGCGCAGGATGGCGAACTGCGAAAACACTTCGTTATAAACCTTGGTGACCAGATAGTCCTGGCCGTCGGCTTCGCTGCGCCACACTTGCCCGAGTTGAATGGAGCTGACCGCCATTGTTCCTGATTCTGGACTGGAGTAACTCCAGACTACCGGGGCCGGCGAGAGGCGTCAATTGCCAGCGTGGTTACGGAGGGTCACCCCACGCCCTGACATTAGCGGCTCTGTTAAGATGTTGGCCCCATAGGAGTCGCTCATGCCTCGTGGTATTGTTCCCCGCCAACCCGCTCGCACCGGCCGTCAAGACAAAGTACGCGCGGGACGCACAGTACCGGGCAAAAGAGTCGGTGGGGGGACGGGCGACCCCGCCCGTCCAGCCAGAGGCAGAGAGCAGGCGGCAACCCCAAAAGATCGCAAGAAGTCGGCGACAAGTCTTTCCGCCGCTAAAATCAAGGGCTACAACCCTGTCGCTCCCGACCGCGTCTCCGAAATCTTGCGCCGCCTCGACCAACTCTATCCCGAGGTCACCTGCGCGCTGACGCATGCGAGCGCGTGGGAGTTGCTGGTCGCGACCATCCTCTCGGCGCAATCGACCGACGCCAACGTGAACCGCGTAACGCCCGAACTGTTTCGGAAATATCCGACAGTGCAGGCGTTTGCCGCTCTCACGCCCGAACAACTCGAACCGGATGTGCGCTCCACCGGATTCTTTCGCAATAAATCGAAGTCGGTAGTGGGCGCAGCGAAAAAAATTGTCGCCGACTTCGGCGGCCAGGTTCCCGACGAGATGGACGAGTTGCTCACCCTCCCCGGCGTCGCCCGAAAAACCGCGAACGTCGTGCTCGGGTCGTGGTTTAAAAAAGCTGAAGGCGTGGTCGTCGACACGCATGTGCACCGCATCTCGCGACGGCTCGAACTCACGACGCAGAATGATCCCCAGAAAATCGAGCAGGATTTGATGAAGATCATCCCGCGCGAAAAGTGGATCCTGTTCTCACATCAGATCATCTGGCACGGCCGCAAACTCTGCATCGCGCGCAAGCCCAAATGCGCCGATTGCACGCTGGAAAACCTCTGCCATGCCGGGGATAAAACCTGGAGCACAGTGGAGATGCACAAGAACGCGAAAGCGTGACCACGCTTTGATACACAACATTTTGTCACCCTGAGCGAAGCGAAGGACCTGTGCAATGCCCGCCCCGCCGCATCACCCTCACGCTCTGCTAAACTTTTTCTTCACCTCGATCGAGGTCCCCATTCCTTCATGCACACTCTCGTCCCTTTTGCTATCGTCATCCTTATGAGCACTGTCGTTGCTGAAAGCGCCGCCCAGAGCCTGCATGCACCGCAGGCGGTCACCGATCCAAAACAGATTTCCTCCAAGCCCAGCGCGCAGTTCGAGCCCCGCAGCCTCACCATCGAGAAACTCTGGATGACGCGCCAGGTGGGCCGCGCGACATGGTCCCCAGATGGCAAAAGCATCGCGTTCATCTCCAATATGAGCGGAAGGAATAACCTGTGGCTCGTCCCCGCCGAAGGCGGGTGGCCGGTGCAGCTGACGGTGAGCGACCAGCGCCAGACGGCGCCGGCGTGGTCGCCCGACGGCAAATGGATCGCCTACCAGTCAGACTACGACGGCGACGAGCAGTGGGACATTTTTCTGGTTTCGCCGAAGACGGGCAAGGTAGTGAATCTCACGCAAACGCGCGAAATCGCGGAACTTAATCCGACATGGTCGCCCGACGGCCGCTATCTGGCGTATGAAGTGAAACCAAAAACGTCGGCCGCGTACGAGATCGACATCTACGACACCGTGCTGCGCGAACTGAAGCACCTCACGACCAACACCCCGCAGGACAAGAGCAACTCGAATCCCATCTGGTCGAAAGATGGGGCATACATCGTCTACACCCAGGAGCAGGCAAAAGGGACTGACTCGAACATCTTTATCGCCGACGTTGCCACAGGAAAGAGCACGCTGCTCACTCCGCACGAAGGCGAGCAGCGGTACACGGCCAACGACATCGGCCCACATGCGATTCCCGACGGCAGACAGATTCTCGTCACTTCGAATGCCGCGAACGGCTACGACAACATCGCTCTGCTTGAGTTCGGCACAAAGGGTGAACTGAGTGGAGCCTTAACACCGGGAAAGATCCAATGGCTCACGAGAGATAGATGGGAGATTCGCGGCGGAGAATTTTCACCGGACGGCAAGCACATCATCTTCAGCGCCAACGTTGACGGCAACGAAGACATCTTTCTCTACGATGTGGCCACGGGAAAGCCGGCAGTTCTGCCCATCCCGAAAGGCGTGAACGAGCCGGTGGGCGGCGCTTCGGCGTTCAGCAAAGACCGCACGCGTTTGCTTTACAACCACAACGGCCCCACTGCGCCGGGTGATCTGTGGACCTACGACTTTGCCGCGCGAAAGTCGACGCAGATTACGCATTCTCTGGTCGCGGGTCTGCGTTCCGCGGACATGGTTGAGCCTTATCTGGTGCACTATCCCAGCCGCGATGGTAAGTGGACGATCTCCGCGTTTCTCTATGTGCCGTTCAACATGGCGCGCAACGGCCAAAATGCCGCCCTCGTCTACATTCACGGTGGGCCGACCTCGCAGACCATGAATTCGTTCAATCGCTTTATCCAGTTTGCGGCGAATCAAGGCTACATGGTGCTCGCTCCCAACTATCGCGGATCGACTGGATACGGGAAGGAATTTCAGCAAGCGAATCTGTTTGATATGGGCGGCGGCGATTTGCAGGACGTGCTCGCCGGAGTCGACTGGATCAAGCAGACCGGGCATCTCGATCCGAAAAAGATTGCGGTCATGGGCGGCAGCTACGGCGGCTACCTGAGCATGATGGCGGTGACGAAGGCTCCCGATGTGTGGGCCGCGGGTGTGCCCATTGTCCCCTTCGTGAACTGGTTTACCGAAATCGAAAACGAAGATCCGGTGCTGCAGCAATCGGATCTGGCGACCATGGGAGACGTGGTCAAGAACAAGGCGCTCTACGAAGATCGCTCGCCCATCAACTTCATCAATCAGATCAAAGCGCCGCTGCTCCTGCTAGCCGGAGGCCACGACCCCCGCTGCCCGAAATCAGAAACGCAGCAGGTAGTCGACGCGATCAAAAAGCGCGGGGGCAACGCGGACTCGAAGATCTACGAAAACGAAGGCCACGGTTTCGCGCGCGTCGAAAATCAGATTGACGCGTACCAGCGCGTCGCGAATTTCCTGCTCGCTCACGTCGTTCCCGCCGATTGCAGTTGTTCACTGACGCAGTAGACTACCTTTACGATAAGTACAATCTTGTAAGCTCAGATTCGGCCTGTCAAACCGTACGTACGACTTTGTACAGCCGCTCAAGTTACCGCCCCAGCTATGATGGCTTGAACTAGCCCGGGAATAGTGAACTCCTTCGCCGAAATATCAACCGGAAGTCCGAATTCTCGCAGCGTCGCCGAAGTGACTGGCCCAATCGACGCCATTCGAATCCCAGCGAGTTTCCGGCTTCGCGCCCTCTTCCCCAATCCTAGCAACTCCACGAAGTTTCGCACCGTCGACGAACTGGTGAATGTGACCACATGTGGTCGCCCGCCCGCATGCTCGAGCGCAGCCTGAACGCGACGGCGAGAAGTCTGCGGCACGACCGTTCTCGTAGGCCTCGACGACATCAACACGCGCTCCCGCCCGGCGTAGTTCCTGCGGAATCACGTCACGGGCAACCTTGGCACGCACCAGCAAGACGCGCTTTCCTCTCACTCTGTTCCTCAGGCTGCGAACCACCGATTCGGCAACATATTCCTTCGGAACCACATCAACTCTTCCACCGCGCTGTTCGATAGCACTCTTTGTCGCGGGACCGATGGCGGCGACGCGTAGATGCTTGAGCGCGGCGTTCGAGAGTCGGCGCTTCCGCATGCGCTCCCACATGGCCTCAGCGCCATTCACGCTGGTCAAAATGAGCCAGTCGTAGGCAGCGAGATTCTCCAACGCCGCGTCGAGCGGACGGAACGAACGGGGTTTGCGAATCTCAATGAATGGAATCTGGATCACATCGGCGCCTAGTCGGCGCAGTTCGGCTGAAAGCGATCCGGCCTGGTGCCGGGCCCGGCCAACCAGGACGCGCATTCCACGCAGAGGCTGGTGTTTCGGGGAATCGGTTTTCTTGCTCATGGTTAGATTTGGCGGGCAAGGGTGCCCGCCCCACGCGTGCTCACTTGTTTGCTTTCTTGACGCCCAGGCCTTGCTCACGCATCAATCGCGACACTCCGGTGACCGCCGTATCTTCGGCCTTGGATAGCGATGCGATCACGTTGGCCTGTTCTTCTCTCGTTCGATTCTGGCTCAGCTTAAACTTAGCTTCGATTTTCGTCACCGCGATTTCAATGCCGACGATGTGGCTCAACATGCGGTCGCGGTAGCTCTCACCGAGGCTGGCCCACTGTTCGGCATACGCGGGCTCGAAAGTGCCGATCAGTTGGTGAAGCACGCCTTGCAATTCCTCGGGCGATGCAAACGTGCGAGCGGTGCCGTAAACATGCACGGCGCCGTAGTTCCATGTCGGAACATTTTCGCGAGTCACATAGTTCGACGTCGACACATAGGCGTGTGGCCCGTGAAAGATGGTCAGGCATTCAGGATTCTGTTCCAGATAGCGCCAGTGCGGGTTGGCTTTGGCTACGTGCCCGCGGAGGACGAGTTGATCGCGGGTGGCTTGCACGAACATCGGCAGGTGCGTAGCGAACGGGCCTTCGTCAGTGGACGACCCGGGTGCTGACGAGATCAAAATCGCGAACGGATTCGCCTGCATGAACGCGACGGCGTCGGCGTGGTCATGTACGCGGAAATGTTCAGGAATATACATGGCTGAGTTTCTTTCGCTGCTGCAATGCCGATTCGAACCGGCCTGCTCAATCTTAGCTGGTAACCGACCGGCTGTGGCAGCGGATCACAGTTGCGGAGGTACGGCGAGGCCGCGGCCGTAAACAGCTTCGAGGATCTGATCGCCGCCGCGAGCCAGCAGCGATGCGCCGGAAGCGTTACCAAGTTTTTCGGCGTCTTCAACATTACCGTCGCGCGAATCGCGAAGAAGTTTCGATCCGTCGGGGTCGGCGACGATGGATTCCAGATGCAGCTTGCCGCCGCGCATTTCCGCGAAGGCGCCGATAGGGACCTGGCAGCCTCCACCGAGACTGTTAAGCAGCGCGCGTTCACAGGTCGTGGCCGCGCGGGCAGCAGGGTCGTTCAGGAATGCGAGCTGTTCGCGCATTGCAGCGTCGCCGAATCGAATTTCAATGCCGAGCGCGCCCTGGCCGGCGGCCGGACACATGATTTCGGCGGGAATAATTTGTTGGATCAGTTCGGTCTTGCCCAGTCGCTTCAGGCCGGCCGCGGCCAGGATGATGGCGTCGTATTCTCCCTGCTCGAGTTTGCGCAGGCGGGTGTCGACGTTGCCGCGCAGCGGGTGAATATTGAGATCGGGGCGAACGGCCTTGAGTTGCGCTTGGCGCCGCAGGCTGGAAGTGCCGACACGGGCGCCCTGGGGCAATTCCTGATAGCTCGCGTAGTTGCGCGAACAGAAGGCGTCGCGCGGGTCTTCCCTTTTTGTGATGGCGGCGATTTCGAATCCCGGCGGAAGTTCGGTGGGCAGGTCTTTCAGCGAGTGCACCGCGAGATCGACGCGGCCGGCGGCGAGGGCTTCTTCGATTTCTTTGGTGAAGATTCCTTTGCCAAGTCCGCCCTTGGTGCCGACCATGGCCAAGGGCACATCGGTGATCTTGTCGCCGGTGGTATGAATAATTTCAATTTCGACTTCGTGGCCGCGGGCGCGCAGCAGCGCGGAAATGTGGTTGGCCTGCCAAAGCGCGAGCTGCGAGCCGCGGGAGCCGATGCGGAGTTTAGGCATGAAATGAGACCGGAGGCAGGATGTCGCAGAAAAACAAAAGGCGGCCGGTTAGGCCGCCTACGAATGATACTAAACCGCGCTTGAGAACCAAAGTTAAGCTAGCATCCGACGAAGTGTGAGTCAATGACCATTTGCAGGTTGTAATGTCCCGGGGATCGCGTAAAACGGCGGAGAGTAAGGGATGTGAACCCCTCGCGGCTGCGGACAGCCGCGACCCACGGTTCTCAAGCGCGGCCCAGTACCCACACCGGGAGTACTCTCCGAAGCCCCACTTGAGCAAGGCCAGCGTACTACGCTCGTCGGAGCAAATTTTGCGGATTCGCTCAAAGCATGAAAAAATGCGTCCCATTTTTGGTCTTAGCGTTTCGCGCCCAGTCGTGGTTGTGGGCGGCGCAGACAAGCGCGGAGATCTGGTCGGTCTGCCAGCGGGCAAGGTGCGAGCCGCGGGAGCCGATGCGGAGCTTCGTGGGTTCGTGTAACAGGTTCAATTTCCCATCTCGCTGCAGCTTCATTTCTACATCCTGATGAACAAAAAGACTACCCTCGCAACCGCGAAGATTCCTCCAATGATCATCAGGATGATCCCGATGAGTTTATTGATCCGTATCTGCCATTGCTGGTGTTGAACGTTCTCGAAGAGAAGCGGATGCCGGTATAGGTACCATCCGGCAAGGACAAAGAGGCAATCCCAAAGAATGAAAAGGACTCCGATCATTCGATCACTCCGCGATCACCTGCGCGTCCCCACTTCGTTTTTCTTTTCCAGAGCCGGCGCTTCTTTTTCTTCGTCCTTGTCGTGCAGGTTGAACAATCGGCGGACTACGTCGACTACAGTGGTCGCCTCGGATTCTTTCGCGGCCGTTTTAAGCGTCGTAATCGGCGTGTGCATAACCTTGTTGATGATGCCGCGGGTCAGGGCTTCGATCGCGATCTCCTGTTCGGGAGTCAGTTGGCCCATCCTGCCGCGCACCCGGTCAATCTCGGCCAGCCTAATCGTTTCCAGATGATCTTGTAACGACACAATTGTTGGCACAACGTCGAGCGTATGCAGCTTGGCTTCAAAGCGCTCGACTTCGCTGGTGATGATAGCCTCGGCGAGTTCAGCTTCCTTGCGGCGATCGGCCACGTGGCTCGACACCGCCTGCTGCAGATCATCGATGTCATAAGTGAAGATGCCGTCGAGCTTGGCCATGTCCGGCGAAACATCGCGCGGCACCGCGATGTCGATGAAAAACATGGGCCGATTCTTGCGCCGGCTGAGAAACTGCTCGCCATGCTCGCGGCGAAAAATCGCGTGGGGCGAGCCCGTCGAAGTAATGACGATGTCGGCGCGGTCGCAGGTGTTATATAAATCGTCGAACTTGATGGCCTGGCCATTGAACCTCTGTGCCAGGCCCACCGCTCGATCATAAGTGCGGTTGGAAACGAAAATCGACGCGCAGCCATGAGCCATCAGGTGGCGGGCGGCAAGTTCGCTCATCTTGCCCGCTCCGATGATGAAGACGGTCTTCCCTTCCAGCGTCCCAAAAATCTTCTTAGCCAGTTCGACTGCGACCGACGCGATCGAGACGGAGGATGATCCGACGGCAGTCTCGGTGCGCACGCGCTTGGCTACGGCGAACGCGCGATTGAAGAGTTGGTCGAGTTGCCCGCGAACCGCGCCGACGGCGCGCGCCGTCGCGTATGCTTCCTTCACCTGGCCGAGGATCTGGGCTTCGCCAACCACCATCGAGTCGAGAGAGGAGGCCACGCGGAATAGATGCCGAACGGCGTCCTTCTCGCGGAACTCGTACAAGTGCGCGTCGAGTTCATCGGCCGTCAGATGAAAATGATCGTGCAGAAATCCGCGCAGGTCAGCCGAACCGTTGGTGGTGTGAGCCACAATCTCCACGCGATTGCAGGTGGAGATGACCATGCCCTCTTCAATTCCCGGATAAGCCGTAAGTTCGCGGCACGCGTCGGGCAGGCGCGATTCAGGAATCGCCAGCCGCTCGCGCACGTCGAGCGGCGCGCTCTTGTGATTCACGCCAATGAGCTGGAATCTCATAGTGTGAGTCTCAGTGCGAGCCTCATCCCTCATGAGGCGGCGAACCTGTGGATCGTAGAAAAATAGTTAGCCGCCCACGCGGCTAGCGCAGCCACAAAAGCGAAAGTAGCGAGAACGGCAGCGCGGCGGCCCCGCCATCCCGAATTCCAGCGCGTGAAAACCATCACCATGTAGACGGCCCACATCAGCAGCGAGAGCAAGAATACGGGGTCAAGAAAATCGACGCGGCCGTAAGTGGTCGCGGCCAGCACGGTGCCGGTCAGCAGTCCTAGCGTCATGAACGGAAAGCCCAGCAGCAGCGAGCGATAGCCGATCTGGTCAATCACCTCGAGCGCCGGCAAAAACGAAATCAGGCTCGTGGATTTCTTAGCCTTCAGCCGACGCTCCTGCAACAAATAGAGCAGGCTGGCGCCGAAGCTGAGCACCAAAGCCGCGTAGCCGGTGAAAATAAGAATGATGTGCGCGATCAGCCATCCTTTATGCGACACATACTGAGTCAGCAGCACCGGTTGCTCGTCAACCGCCGCCACAAACGTCAGGAAGAAGACGATCGGAAAAACGACCACGCCGGGCGACGTAGTCTTATAGATCGCGTAGATGACCATAAAGAACGTCATCGACAAAAAAGCCAGCAAGGATTCGCCGTTACGCACCGACGCCCAGACGACCTGGCCAGAAAGAAACAGCTCAGCCAGCGAGACGAAGTGGAAGACCATCCCCAGGCTGGCAGCATGCAGGGCGACGCGGCTAAAAAGGTCACTGGTGCGCCTGAGCGCGACGAAAGCGTAGACCAACCCGACGAAGTAGCACGCCAGTGCAAAACGCAGCCAAAGCAGAGACATAGGCCTATCAGTTCCCGAATTCCACGAGTTTAACCGAAATCACAGGTCCGGGCCTCAATCCTCATTTGCAGCCGATCCGTTTTTCCACGGGAGCGCCGCTCACGGCTTGGCCGTCAGCTGGCGAATTAAGTCCACTTCCGCTTGCCGGTAGGGAGTGCCGTCACCCCGCAGCACCTCGTGAAACCAAACCGGCGGCTGGTCATGAACGTAAGGGTGCTGCCAGGATTCCCATGGATAATACGTCTGCGTTTTGCCGGCCACGAATCCCCAGTTGATGGCGCCCACGTGCTCCTGTTTGGCGATGGGCAGAATCGTATCGAATATGCTGCCGACCGACCGCGCCATGTATTCCGTGCAGATCACCGGGCGATGAAATCGCCGCAGCCACGCGATCTCGCTCTTGAAGTCCTCAGGCCAGCTGTAGTTGTGAAAGGTGATGATGTCCGATTCGCGCACCTGAATGCGCTCGATCTCTTCGAGAGCATTCTCGTCGGCCGCAGTATCCACTTCGTAGACTCCGCTGGTCAGCGGCTGCGTAGGATTCACCTCGCGAGCCCACTCAAACGCCTGCGGCAAAAGCGCGGCGACACGCGCGATTTTGTCTTTGTTGTTCAACTCCGTCTTCGGGTAGTTGCCCGTTTGATCGGAGCCCGGCTCGTTCCACACGTCCCAGCCGAGAATGCGGTCGTCTTTGGCGAACGCCCCCACCACGCCCCGCACGTATTCTTTCAGCCGCGGATACTGGCTGGGATCAGCCAGCGCCTTCGCACCCGGACTCTGCACCCAGCCAGAATTATGCACTCCGGGAATGGGAGCATGCTGCGGCCCGAGCGCCGGTGCCGGATCCCAGCAAGAATCAAACAGCACGAACAACGGCCGGATGTGATGGCGCGACGCGATCGTCAGAAATTGGTCGATGCGCTTGCGGAAACCGGAAGCATCCTGCTGCCACAGCAGGTCGTGAAGGAACACGCGCATGGTGTTCATGCCCATGGCCTCGGCCCATCCGAGTTCTCTATCGATCTCGCCAGGATCGAACGTAGCCCCCTGCCACATCTCCAATTCATTGATCGCCGACTTGGGAATGTAGTTGCTGCCCACCAGCCAGGGTTGCTGCGCATACCAGTCGTTGGCCTTCTGCTCCGACCAGCGCGGTGTTTGGCAGAGCGCGACGTCGGAACACAAGAACATCGCGATCAGCGCCGAAATCAGAAATACGAAATTGAACTTTTTCACAGAGAGGACTCCCCGTTCATTTATATGCGGGGACCAGGATTCCATCAACCGGTGCCAGGAACGCCGACAGCCGCCAGCAGCCTGTCGCGAAGATTTCATTATGACGGATGCGCACTCCGGGTTGCTATATAGTGACCAGAATGCCAGCAGGGATAGTCATACGCCGCGCCACGCCAAGTGAGAACGACTTGGTGCACGCCCTCGTGCAAGCCATCGCGGATGAGACTTTTGCTTACCTATTCGCGTCTTCTCAAGTACCGATCGGAGAGGCCAATTGGCTCGCGGCATGGGTGGCAGTCTCGGGTGAAGAGATTGTGGGTGTGACGATGACTCAGGATGAATGGGTCAGCGATTTATGGGTCCGCCGCGATAGCCGCAGGGTTGGAATCGGGAGGGACCTGCTGGCGCATGCCGAACGCGAAATACGCAACCGTGGACATGGCACACTTCGCCTTCGAGTCGTCAAGTCCAATACTCGGGCCGTCGAGTTCTATCAAAATCATGGCTGGAGCGTTCTGCGTGAATTTCCGCATGAGAAGTTCGGCCATGCGATGTTCGAAATGACCAAATCGAGCGACCTGCCGTCATCTCACTAACGAAGTCTCCGCGACGGGCTACTAATCGACGCCCAGGGTGGCCAGCGACTCCTCAAGCAAACCGGCATCGATACCCAAACGCCGGCCTTGCTGCTTTACATCCTCAATTTCATCGAAGGCACGGAACAGGCGGAGCTTGACGGCGGCGTACTGCTCGGCGTCGTTCAACTGACGGCCATGAGCCTTGGTCCAGGCCGCACGGGCGCCGTCGGGCAGAAAAATGCTTACAGCGTAAGTCACCTTGCGGTCGGAAGTGACGTCGAAAATAAATTCGGTGGCAGGCGCTTCCGGATCGTCGGGCAGCGCTGCGCGCTTGCCGACGTAATAGTACTGATAGACGTATCCCTGGGCACCGGTATAAGCCTTCAGGCGGCGGATCGGCTGGTTCGTGGCCACGGGGACATTATGCAACGCTGGCCGGGGCTTTGTCGTCACCGCTCGGATCCCGAAATTCAATTCAACCTCCAGCGGCCTCCCGCCGATATATCTCCTCAGGAGATTTCTGCATGCCGCTGCTGCCATGGTTCTGGGGTCCGCTGGGCGCGCTGGCGATTCTGGTCATCTACCAGCAGGTGCGGATTTACCAGATCCATCGCGAGGCGAAGAAAAAAGAAGAGCTGTTCCAGATCGTGACCGAAAACGCCGCCGACATGATCGCCATGGTCGACGTGAAAGGACGCCGCCTCTACAACAGCCCCGCCTACAAACGAATCCTCGGCTACTCCTCGGCAGAACTGGGCGAGACCTCCGCCTTCGAGCAGATTCACGTCGATGACCGCTTCAAGGTCCTCGAAGCGGCCCGGGAGGCGAAGGAGACGGGAATCGGAAAAAGGCTGGAATACCGCATCAAACACAAAGACGGCAGCTGGAAGGTGCTGGAGTCGATTGCCAGCGCCGTCCGCGATGCCAAGGGCGCAGTCACCAAGCTGGTAATTGTGAATCGCGACGTCAGCGAGCGTAAGCGCGCGGAACTCCAACTGGAACACAATCTGTTTCACGATCCGCTGACTGGCCTGCCCAACCGCCGCCTGTTTATGGACCGTCTGCAAAGCTCGTTTGTGCGATCGAGGCGCGACACCGGCAGGCTCTACACACTACTGCTGGCGAACCTGGACCACTTCAAGGTCTTCAACGAAACCTTGGGCGCGGCCGCGGGCGACCATATCCTGCTCGAGATTGGCCGCCGCCTGGTCAAAACTTTGCGCCAGGACGACACCATCGCCCGCAGCGAGAGTACAGGAGCTTCGCCGGAAGTTTTGTTCCGCCTGGGTGGGGACGAATTCACCATACTGCTCGACGCCGTAGGTGATCCCAGCGATGCGATGCGCGTGGCCCGGAGCATTCAGATGGCAGTGGCCGAACCTTTTCAGGTCGAGAACCGCGAAGTGCGAGTTTCGGTAAGTATCGGCATTGCCCTGAGCACTCCGGCGCACGAGCGTGCCGAGGATCTTCTAAAAGACTCTGACGTGGCTCTACGCCGCGCGAAATCTCTGGGCGGCTCGCGCTGCGAAGTTTTCGATGAAGCCATGCACACCCGCGCCGTGGGCCGGCTGCGCCTCGAAGCCGATTTGCGTACGGCCATGACCGAGCATCAGTTTCGCGTCTACTACCAGCCGGTCGTGCAACTCGATACGCGGCGCATCGTGAGCTTTGAAGCCCTTCTGCGCTGGGACCATCCTGTGCAGGGCTTAATTTCTCCCTACCGCTTCATCGAGGCCGCCGAGGACACTGGCATTCTCGTCTCCATCGGACACTGGCTCCTCTTGCAAGCCTGCCGGCAGTTGCGCGATGCCGAACCCAATCACGCCCCCGGGCAGGCTATGAACATAACGGTGAACATTTCGGCGCGCCAGTTCGCCGATGCCCGCCTGGTCAACGACATTCAAGACGCACTGCAGCAGACTGGCATTGACCCTGCCCGGCTGCAACTGGAAATAACAGAGAGCGTAGCCGCCGCTGACCCGAAGCTCACCGTCACCGTCCTCTCTCACCTCAAGCACCTGGGGATCGGCGTCGTTCTCGACGATTTCGGCACCGGAACCACGTCGCTGCGGGCTCTGCGGCAATTCCCCGTGGACGCGCTCAAGATCGACCGTTCCCTGGTGCGCGAGATGCAGACCGATCGCGTCACCGGCGACATTGTAGAGATGATCATCGCCCTCGCGCACAAAATGAGTTTGAAAGCCATCGCGCAAGGCATCGAAACCTCACGCCAAATGGAGCGCCTGGTGGAACTCGGCTGCGAATACGGCCAAGGCTACTTCTTCTCGCAGCCGATGGAAGCGAAAGCGGCCCAGCAATTTCTGCGCCAGCAGAACGCACCCGCTAAGACGAGTGGCGCGAGCGCGAAGTAGCGTTGAGCCGATCAACGAGAAAAACAGGAGCGTGGGTAAGGGTGTACTTTCAACGCACGCCATTTCCCGGTGAAACGACTCGTCCGTATTCGGTGGCGCGGCTGAGGCGGTCAAACATTGTCCAGGCCGCGCGTGAAACCTTGCTGATGGCTTCTTCCCCGTCGCGTTCGTTGCCCAGAAACGACGCCATTACGCAGATTACATAAGGCCGGCCTTCCACGAAAACGACGCCAGAGTCATTGCGCACGGCTTCGAGAGAGCCGGGTTTGTTGGCGACCTTCAGATCCGCGGGCAGGTCGCGCGGAATCCAGGAATCTTTGTTGGTGCTGAGCATCCCAAAAAAGTCGGCCGTCGACTCTTTGTTCAGAACCTTGCCGTGATAAATGGCGTCAAGCAGCATCATCATCTCGCGCGGAGTCGAGATGTTCTCGCGCCCTGCCTTGGCACCTTCGAGGTCCATCATTTTGCGCCGCAGGCGTGTGTGGGTCAGCCCGAGCGAGTCGAGCATCGCGTTGACGTTTGCCATGCCGACGCGGTCGATCAGCACATTCGCGGCGGAATTATCGCTGACCGCGACCATCATGGTCGCCAGATCGTGCAGCGTAAGCCGCGTCACGCCAGGCGTGAGCCCATTCATAATGTCGCTGTCGGCGACGAGGTCCGACGACTGCACGGTATACGGGTCAGAGAGTTTAAGCTTTCCCTGCTGCGCCTGCAGATACAGATTGGCAAGAACCGTAATCTTAATCGAACTAGCCTGGGCAAACACTTCGTCTTCGTGCAACAAGAAATGATCGCCGGTCGTGAGATCTTCAATCGCCACGCCCATGACGCCGTCGAGATGCTGGTCGACATCCTGAATCTGCTTCTCAAGCTTTTGCCATAAGACTTTCTGCTTGCCGGCAGACGGCGCGGCAGTCTGGGCAAGGCATGTGGCAACCAATAGTAGGCAGCAGAGCAAGAGTTTCACGAAACCAGTCTCCTGACGGCAGGGATTGTAACAGCCAACGGACGCAAAAAAACTCTTATCCCGCCTGGCCGATGAGCGGTCATTGGTTAGGCCCGGTGATCGGCGGCGGGAAACATATACCGCCCCCATTATTATCTGCACCATCATGCTTGCGCACAAATACGGGTGCGTTCTCCGCCAACCAAAGACCAACTTCGGTTGTGGTGTTGCGGGTGGTTTCGGGCACCATGGCAGGCGCATCGTGCGGATAAGTATCTTCGTAATTATCCACAGCCCATTGCGATGGAACCGCATGTTCTTCCAGCAGACGGCTCACAAAAACCTTCGTATCGTGAGTGAACGTGTTGCCGGTGAATTCGTCGAAGGTCTCGGGCCGGCCCGCCAAATTCGCAGGCCACGGATAGGGAGAAAGCAACATCGTAGTGCGCAGGCCGTGGGTATTCCCCCACTGGATTGCCTGCACAATAAATTTCTGGTAGCCCGGCCCACTGCCGCCGTTCAGAAAGAAATTAGGCGGAACATCGAACGCGATGGCCTTGCCATAGAGCGCCTCACCTCGCTCGAGCGCATAGAAGGGATTGGTCGCAAAAACATCCTCGCCCAGTCTTGGCTGGCTCGGATCATTCGGCCCCACGATCGGAGCGACGGATTCGATGCCAACGGTTCTGGCCGCGTCAACATAATCCCGCCACAGTTTGAGTTCCGCGGCTAATTGCCCCGGAGCAGCCGAATCCGAAGGCGTGTTCACGTTGGCCTCGGAGGGATGTAGCCCATTCCGTATGTACTGCGCCTTGTAAAACCCGTAGCTCGGGGGAAGCGTGAAATAGTTCGCGCCCACCTGCCCCAGTTCCGCCTGGCCCAGTCCAGTTCCGCTAAACACGCGCTCTATGGCCATTAGGACACTCGGCGGGGTCTCCGCGGCGCTGACCGCGTCCGCGTGTTCGTATAAGCCCACGTGACGAGTTTTGAGAAGTTCGGGGAATTGTCCCCCATCACGGAGTGCGTCAAAACCGGCGGTCCCGCCGATCAAAATATACCGACCTAAATGCGAGCAGACGTTCGCCGGGTCATCCGACGGGTTTTCTCGAGGCGCAGCATACGCCGCAGGCACCGCACCGAAAAGCATCAGAAAAGGGAGGATAAATCGTGAAGAGAAGCTGGGCATCGAAACACCTTCAGAGAAGTATCTCCAAAGAATAACGATCTCCGCGCGCGGGCTCAAGCTTCAGCCGTCTATCTTGGCCTCCCGCAATTGTTTCACCGCGGTCTCGGAACTAACGGGAGAATAGTAAACCTCCTTGAATGTATACGACCGCGCTTTCGATTGCACCACCGGAAGAATCTCAATATGCCAGTGATAGTCGTCGTCGATCGTCTTCCAGTATCCGAGATTCTTCGAAGGATGCAGGCTGCTGGGCGAGGTGTGCAGCACCAGATGAAAATCCTCCGTCACGGAACGCACACGCTGTAATGTGCGTCGCAGAAGCGCGGCCAGGTTGGTGCGCAGACCAGGCCGATTCAATCCCGCCCGCTCGAACGAAGAGTCGTGATAGCGGGGCAGAATCCAGGTTTCATACGGAACGCGAGGCGCATAAGGACACAGCGCGAGGTAATCTCCCCGCACCTCAATCACGCGCTGGGCTTGGCGTTCCTCCTGTTGAATAATGTCGCAGAAAACGCAACGCTCTTTGCCGACGAAGTATTCGCGCCCGGCGCGCAGTTCGTAGAGTACGCGTCGCGGAACAAACATAGTCGCGGTAATCTGCGACGTAGGATGGCTGAATTCCTGACCTGCCTTTTTGCCGTAGTCCTTGACCAGGCTGATGTATTTGATGCGTGGGTCGCGCTTGAGGTCCAGAATGCGCTCGGCCGCCACGCGCAGAAAGTGCCCGATCTCATCGTCGCCCGCATTCCACAAATTCCGGTCGTGGCGCGGGTTTTCGACCAGCACTTCGTGCGCGCCCACGGAGTGCATGCAATCGTAAATACCGTCGCCACGGCGGCCCGGTTCACCCTCGATGCGGTAGAGTGGCGTGGGATGCACCACCGCGCGCGCCGACCACGGAACGCCGGGAGCGTTCGGGGACTTTGCAATCACTTGCAGCGAATCCGCGGAACCAGAGCAAAAACGGCAGGTGGAATCAGGGTGCGGCGCGCTTTCGGCCGGATCATCCCCGGTGATGACCCAGGAGCGAGTAATGGGATCCTTGCGGAGTTCCATAGGCAAGGAGAACATCGAAAGAGAACCGGAGTCAACCTCGATCGCTCACCGTAATTTCCCGGCGAGCGATGTGAAATGCCGCAGAAGAGCCGCGTCGCGCTTTGTTATAATCCGCCGAAGCCCTGCCTGATCCGGCGATGCCGATCTGGCGAGGACGAACTGATCCAACCCGCTGCTCCAACGCGCTGATCCGACGAGCTGATCTGACAAGTAAAGATGACCGAGCCGTCCACTCCGCTGATGCGGCAATACGCCGCCGTCAAGAAAGAACATCCTACCGCGCTTTTGTTTTTCCGCCTCGGCGACTTCTACGAACTTTTCTTCGACGACGCCATCGTAGCCGCGAAAGAGCTGCAGATCACACTGACCTCACGGAATAAAGAAAAAGGAATCGCAGTCCCCATGTGCGGCGTGCCTTATCACGCAGCCGAAGGCTACATCGGCAAACTGATCCGCAAAGGTTTTAAAGTGGCGATTTGCGAGCAGATGGAAGATCCGCGGCAGGCGAAGAAACTCGTGCGCCGTGAAGTAACCCGCGTGATGACTCCCGGTACCGCCGCGGATTCATTGCTCGGGTCGGACGAAAACAACTTTCTGGCGGCGCTCGCACAAGCGGGAGATCGAGTGGGGTTCGCAGCTCTCGACTTGTCTACGGGCGAGTTCCGAGCGACGGAATTTTCCGGCCAGAATGCGATGCGGCGCGTGCAGGAGGAACTGGAACAGTTGCGGCCGAAGGAACTCTTGTACGGTTCGTCGGCGCCGTTGTTTGAACAGTCCGCGGGAAGGCAGCCGGACCTCGCCCGGCCAGAGCCTTCGCCCGCGATCGCGGACGGACGAATGCGTCCGTCGCCACGTGGTTCTTCCCTGAGCAACTTCACCGAGACTCCGCTGGAGGATTGGATCTTTGCTCCGGATCACGCACTGCCGTTGCTGGAAAATCATTTTGGAGTGCTCTCGCTCGAGGGCTTCGGCCTTGCCGGGCGGACGGCTGCTGCAGCCGCGGCAGGTGCAATTCTGTATTACGTGCGTTCAACCCAGCGTGGATCTCTCGACCACGTCGACCGCATCGGGTGGTACGAACGGCAGAGCTGCCTGGTGCTCGACGCAGTCACGGTTCGCAATCTCGAGCTCACCGAACCGCTGTTCGCCGGCACGGACGCGGGCGTGACCTTGTTGCGCTCGATGGATGCAGCCATGACGCCGATGGGCAAACGATTGCTGCGCGCATGGCTGCTGCGGCCGTCGCTGGACCTAAATGAGATTCATGGCCGGCTCGACGCAGTCGACGCCGGCGTGAAAGACATCGTCTCGCGCGAAGACCTGCGGCGCGGGCTCGACGGCGTGCTTGATCTGGAAAGACTGCTGAGCCGCGTAACGCTTGAAACTGCCAATCCGCGGGATGTGTTGGCACTCGCGGCGTCGCTGAGAAAGATTCCAGCAATCAAGACTGCACTCGCCCGCATGGTAGCAGAGCGCCTGAAAACGCTGCACGCATCACTCGACGACCTGAGCGACGTACACGAACGCATTGAGAAAACGATCGTTCCGGAGCCTCCTTTAAGCTTTGCCGACGGCGGCGTTATTGCCGCGGGCGTCGACCGTGACCTCGACGAACTGCGCGAACTCTCGCGCAACAGCAAGCAGGTGCTGGCGCAGATTGAGCAGCGCGAGCGCGGGCGCACCGGAATTTCTTCGCTGAAAGTTAAGTTCAATTCCATCTTCGGCTACTACATTGAGATCTCGAAACCGAACCTACATCTCGCCCCGCAAGACTATGAACGCAAGCAGACCCTGGTGGGCGCCGAACGATTCACGACTCCGGAATTAAAAGAGTACGAAGCAAAGATTCTCGACGCCCAGGAAAAGATCGTCGAGATTGAGCGACGGCTGTTTACAGAGTTGCGGACTGCCATCGCCGGCGAAGCTAAGCGCATTCGCCAGTCTGCCCTGGCACTGGCGGAAGTTGACCTGCTGGCATCGTTAGCGCACCTCGCCGCTCTGCGCGGTTACTGTCGGCCAGTCTTTGTCGATTCCGCGGACGCCAACGAGATTGAAGTGATTGCTGGCCGGCATCCTGTGATCGAGCAGCAGGAGTTAGCTGGAGGCAGCGAGCGCTTCGTGCCCAACGATCTTTACTTGAACGGTACCACCCACAACATCATGCTACTGACCGGGCCGAACATGGGCGGCAAATCGACTTACCTGCGCCAGACCGCGCTGATTGTGATCCTGGCGCAGATGGGCTCGTTCGTGCCGGCGCGCTCGGCGCGGCTGAGTGTAGTGGATCGAGTCTTCACGCGCATCGGGGCGAGCGACAATCTCGCACGTGGCCGCTCCACGTTCATGGTAGAGATGACGGAGACGGCTGCCATTCTGCACACGGCAACGGCCCGGTCGCTCATTCTGTTAGATGAGGTTGGTCGCGGCACGTCGACCTATGACGGGTTGGCAATTGCCTGGGCCGCGATCGAATATTTGCATACAAGGGTGCGGGCCAAGACGTTGTTCGCGACGCATTATTTCGAACTCACCGAACTAGCGGAACAGCTTTCTGGCGTGAAGAATTATCACGTCTCAGTGAAAGAAACAGGCGGCGGAATTGCATTCTTGCGCAAAGTCGAGCCGGGCGCGGCCGATCGCAGCTACGGCATCGAAGTCGCAAAGCTGGCCGGACTGCCGAACGAAGTTGTGCTGCGCGCGCGCGAGGTGCTGGCCGAGCATGAGTTCGCCGAGCAGCAGGCCACCGCGCATCTGTCGCCGGGAGCGACTCCTCAGCCGACACAGTTGACGATCTTTACTCCGCTCTCGCAGCCGGTGCTCGAGAAGTTGCGGGAAGTCGATCTCAACCGCATCACCCCTCTGGAGGCGCTAAATTTGCTGGCGGAACTGAAGAAAGAAATCTGACCAGAAAGAATACCGGCGAACCCAGAGGTACGGTCGGAACTAAACAACTATGGCTTTGCGAAAGCCACGCGGCATCGAAGAAATCGGGCAACTCCTGATCGTCGGCTTCGACGGCACAGAGATGACTCCGCGCGTCAGTTCCCTGTTGACGCGACTCCAGCCTGCGGGAGTCATTCTCTTCGCACGCAACATCAAGAGCCCGGAACAGACCAGGCGACTACTCCGCGACTGTCAGCAGTGCGTAACCACGCCTCTGTTCACCTGCGTTGATCTGGAAGGCGGCACCGTCGATCGATTTCGCGACGCGCTGGGGGCAACACCGTCAGCTGCCGACGTGTTCGTGACCGGCGATCGCCGCCTGTTTCGCTTGCACGGTGAGATCATCGGCTCGAATTGCCGCACGCTCGGATTCAACGCGGACTTCGCTCCGGTGCTGGATCTCGCGTTTGAGGCTTCCCACAGCGTGCTCAGTTCGCGAGCGGTCTCGCCGGATCCGCACCAAGCCACAGTCTATGCGCGTGAATTCTTGGCGGGACTGCGAAGCGCGAACGTCCTGGGCTGCGGCAAACATTTTCCCGGACTTGGCGAAGGTAAACTCGACAGCCATCACGAGCTGCCCGTGATCAACAAATCGTTGCAAAAAATGTGGGCCGAAGATTTGCTTCCTTACCGCACACTGCACCGGCAATTGCCCATGGTGATGATTTCGCACGCAGCATATCCCGAAGTCACGGGCGATCGCACTCCAGCGTCGCTTTCGAAGCGCTGGATAACAAACATTCTGCGCAAGCGCATCGGTTACAAGAATCTGATCGTGTCCGACGATCTGGAAATGGGCGGCGTGCTCTCGGCCGCGCCGATCGCCCAAGCTGCGGTCGAGTTTCTGCGGGCCGGCGGTGACCTGTGCCTGATCTGCCATCGCGAGGATCGCATTCTTCAAGCGTATGAAGAGCTGACAAAGACAGTCGAGCGCGACGCGAACTTTGCACGGCGCGCGGCCGAGGCGTCCCGGCGCGTGCTCGCGTTCAAAAAACAATCGTCCAAAATACTCGACGGCAGAAGCGCTCGCTCCTCTCGGCCTCCGACCGTAGCGATGGTCGAGAAGTTGTCGCGCCGCTTGTGGGAGTTCAGTGAGCGGGTGCGTCTGGATCCGTTCAGCCGCAAGGCCGACAAGCGGCGGCCACGGTCGTGAACATGAATAAGACCAAGCCGATGATTGTCGCCGGCGTGATGAGCGGCACCTCCGCCGACGGGATCAATGTCGCGCTGGTCCGCATCAGCGATGAGATGCGGTCTGGCTCTCGCGGAAAACGCTCTGCCGGCACCGGCAATCGCCGGCAGGCACGTCCGGGCCACACGGACCTTTGCCGAACGATCAAGCTCCTCAGCCACGCGGAATACTCCTATCCCGCCAAGGTCCGCGCGACAGTGCTCTCGGCAATGAATGCCGACCTCGCAAACGTCGCCGATCTGTCGCGGCTCAACTTCTTATTGGGTGAGTTGTACGCCGACGCCGTGCTGGCCACGCAGCGCCAATTTCGAGTAAAAGCCGAACTGGTCGGCTGCCATGGCCAGACCCTCTATCACCAGGGCGACCCCCAGTCGTATTTGGGCCGAAAAGTGGTTGCGACCTGGCAAACGGGGGAAGCCGCCGTCATCGCGGCCCGCGTCGGCGTGCCCGTGGTTTCAGATTTTCGCCCCGCAGACATGGCGGCGGGCGGCAAGGGTGCGCCCCTGGTTCCCTACCTCGACTATTTGCTTTTCCGTGATCGGGCCTTCGGCCGCATCGTCCAGAACATTGGCGGCATTGCGAATCTCACGGCGATTCCCGCCGGGGCCGACGCCAGCCGCGTGTTCGCCTTCGATACCGGGCCGGGAAATATGGTAATCGACGCCGTCATGGAATCGCTGTTTGGGCAACCATTTGATCGCGGCGGACAAATTGCCGCATCCGGCGACGTGCTGGAGCCCGTCATTGGGTCGATGCTGCTCCGCAAGTTTTTTCGGACGAAGCCTCCAAAGACTGCCGGGCGCGAAGAATTCGGACGCGAGTTCGTTCGCGAATTCTTGCGCGAATGTGGAAACGCCTCGAAACAAGACATCGTGGCGACCGCCACCGCATTGACGGCCCGCACAATCGCCGAGGCCGTTCGTCGATTCGTGGTCGTCAGATCCAGCGTGAAGCGGTCGTTTCGAGAGATGATCCTCTCCGGGGGCGGCGTTCGAAATGCCACCCTTGTCCGGATGCTGGGAGAAGAACTTGCGCCGCTGAAAATCCGCTTGCGGTTCTCCGACGAATTTGGCTTGCCGTCGGAAGCCAAAGAGGCCGTGGCGTTCGCGGTGCTCGCTTTCGAAACATGGCACCGTCGAACTTCGAATATCCCCTCCGCAACCGGAGCGAAGCAAGCGGCCGTGCTGGGAAAGATCTCGTATGCGTAAGAAACTGACCTCGGATCTAAAATCCCAGACCGCAGACCAAAATCGCCGAGGTCGGAGAACTGAGGGCCGAGGCCGTTATCCTGACCGACTTCTCTCATTCCTATGCGCCATCGCGATTCTCCTGCTTTTTTCCTGCTCCGCGAAGACCGATCCCAATACGCTGGTCATGATCATCGAATCGAGCCCGACCAATCTCGATCCTCGAGTAGGACTCGACGCGCAATCGGCCCGCATTGACGCTTTAATCTTTGACGGCTTGCTGGCGCGTGGAGATAACTTGAACGTCGTTCCCGACCTCGCCGAGCGTTGGGAGATTCCCGATCCGCTAACCTATATCTTCCATCTGCATCACGGGGTCAGGTTTCATGATGGCCGCGCCCTGACCTCGCGCGATGTGAAGTGGACGCTCGACTCCCTGTTGCAAGGCAAAATTCGCAGCGTCAAGGCCGCCAACTACCGCTTTGTCGACCACATCGACGCTCCCGATAATTTCACCGTGATATTTCATCTCAAAGAGCCCGACTCACCGTTGCTTTGGAATCTTGCCGATGCAGTCATGGGCATTGTGCCCTACGGAAGTCTGGACGAGATGACGACTCATCCCATCGGCTCGGGGCCGTTCAAGTTCGTCAGCCAGGAGACTGACCGCGAAGTCATCGTCGAACGCAACGACAATTACTGGCGCGAGCCGGCCAAGCTCGCGCGTGTGCGCTTTGCGGTTGTACCCGACGCGACCACGCGGGCCCTCGAACTGCGCAAGGGCAGTGGCGACGTCGACATCAATTCGCTCACCCCCGACACGGTGTCGACGCTAACTCATGAACCAAATCTCGAAGTCGAGCACGGACCCGGGACGCGGCTGGCCTATATGGGATTCAACCTGCACGATCCGATTTTGAAAGATGCACGGGTCCGCCAGGCAATCGCCTATGCCCTCGATCGCCAGCCGATGATCGAATACTTGTGGCGCGGCGAGGCGCGCCCGGCGCGCAGCGTCCTCCCGCCGCAGAGCTGGGCTTACAACGGTGGCGTCCCCAGCTACGATCACGATCTCAACAAAGCGAACCAGTTGCTCGATGCCGCCGGCTATCCCGCGGTGAAGGGTGTGCGCTTTCACCTCACCATGAAAACCTCGACCGACGAGAATACGCGACTCATGGTCGCTGTGATGCAGCAGCAGTTGCGTGAAGCCGGGATTGCGCTCGACATCCGCAGCTTCGAGTTTGCAACCTTTTTCGCAGATGTCCAGCATGGCGCGTTTCAGCTGTACTCGCTGCGCTGGATCGGCGGCAACGAAGATCCTGACATCTTCGAATATGCGTTTGACTCAGCGAAATTCCCCCCGAACGGCGCCAATCGCGGCTTTTACTCCAACCCAAAGTTGGACGCTTTGATTGACCAAGCCCGGCGCTCCATCGACCCCGGTGTGCGCAAGCCGCTCTATGCCGAGGTCCAAAGCATCCTGGCCGAAGATCTGCCTTATATCGACCTGTGGTACTTCGACAATGTTCTTGTGCACAACCGCCGGGTGCGAAACGTGAAATTGAATCCTGCCGGCAACTACGACTTCCTGAGGACGGCGGAACTCGCGTCCCAAAACTAACGTGCGAATCTGCGTCGACCATCACCACGGTCACCCTCGTACTCGCGAATACATCCTTCGCTGAGCATGCCCCGCCGCCCGTGGTACCATCGAATTTCATCCTTCATCCCATGCGAATTCTTTTTATCGGCGACATTTTCGGGCGGCCGGGGCGCAACATTGTCAGAGAGCGGCTGCCGGCCATCGTTCGCGAGCACACCATCAATCTGATTATCGCCAACGGTGAAAATTCCGCCGCCGGCTTTGGCATCACGCCCGCGCTCGCCGAAGAACTGTTCGAACTCAACATCGACGTGATCACCACCGGCAACCACGTCTGGGACAAGCGCGAAATCATCGACTACTTTCAGATGGTCGAGGGCAACGGCCACGGTCCAGCGCGGCGCGTGCTTCGTCCGGCGAATTATCCCGCGGACATGCCGGGTTCTGGCGTCTACGAAGGGATCAAAGGAAAAGTCCCATACGCGGTGATGAACCTGCAAGGCCGCGTCTTCATGGCATCGAATGACGATCCGTTCCGCACCGCCGACCGCCTGCTCGAAAAGATACAGGCCAAAGTGATTCTGGTCGATATTCACGCCGAAGCGACTTCTGAAAAAATTTCCCTCGGCTGGTATCTGGACGGTCGCGTCACAGCCGTGGTGGGCACGCACACACATGTGCCCACCGCCGACGAGCGGGTGCTGCCCAACGGAACCGCCTATGTCACCGATGTGGGAATGACAGGGCCCTACGACGGCGTGATCGGGGTTAAGAAGGAACTGGTGGTCGGCAAGTTCTTGAACGGCATGCCGGTGCGCTTCGAACCAGCCACGGGCGATGCGCGACTGTGCGCTGTGGTGATCGATTGCGACGACGAGACCGGTAAGGCGCGGAACATCGAGCGACTAATGCTGTCCTGAGAACGTGGCCCGCAACGTCTGCTGCCGCGCCAGTTCATCGCGAGAAAGCTGCACAAGACTGGGTCTCTACGAAATCCGCGTGCAAGGTTGCGGCCCCTTCTCGTTCTCTACGGCGGGGGTGGGCGTTACAACCGTAAGGTACAAGGTCCTATCGGCCCGTGCCCTTAGGAGGGAAAGCAAGCTAAAATCCAGGTTGCAGTCAAAGTTAGAATCAAAGTTTTACATAAACGACAGATGCGGCGGAGATCCTTCATTCTCGCAGTAGGACTGCTGACAGCAGGTCTGGCTGTTTCTGCGTTCGCCGCAGCCGACGACGCTTCCCCTGCCCCTCCCATTTCGTGTGGAAACGGGGTTCCGGGCGGGGTCAACTGCATCGTTTCGAAGCAAGAAATGAAAGATGCCCGCTCCGCTTTTCGCCAGGGAGTGAAGCTTGAGCAGCAGCACCGGCTGCCGGGGGCGCTCGACTCGTTCGACAAGGCATTACGGCTGGTGCCGCAGGACATGCAGTACCTGACCGCTCGCGAAGTAGTCAAAGCGCAGCTGGTCTTCGACCACGTGCAGCGCGGAAACGCGCTTCTGCTGGAAAATTCACACGCTCCAGCCGCCGCGGAATTTCGCGCCGCCCTCGACCTCGATCCCGAAAACTCGTTCGCGCGGGAACGCCTGGCAGAAGCCAACCGCGAAATGGCGCCCGTGACAGCGGCGCCTCTGCACTGGGCTGTGCCTGTGACCACCATCGATTCTGCCGAGATTCACCTTGAGCCCGGTGACGCTCGAGCCACTTTTCATTACAGCGGTGACGTTCGCGGTTTGTTTGCCGAGTTGTCGGCAGCGTACGGCGTGAAGGTGCAGTTTGACGATTCTGTGAAGGCGCGTGAAGTACGCTTCAATGTCGACGACATTGATTTCCGAACCGCGCTCAAGCTGGCCTGCCGCGTCAGCAAGAATATGTGGACGCCGCTCGGCCCGCATCAGCTCTTCCTTGCCGACGATACCGACGCCAATCACAAACAATTCGACCGCATGTTGCTGCGGACTTTCATCCTGCCGCCGCATTCCACCCCAGCGGACGTGAGCGAACTCGTCAACCTGATAAAAAGCGTGCTGGATCTGAAATTCGTCGTCGCAGGCCAGAATGCAGACACGCTCGAAGTTCGCGGCCCGGCGCCCATGATCGAGGTTTGCAGTAAATTTCTCGACCAGCTCGGCAACCAGCGCCCGCAGGTCATGCTCGACGTTCAGGTGTTGCAAATCGACCACCAGCTCACCCGCAACATCGGCGTGCACATCCCCAACACTTTCAACTTGTACAACATTCCCGCGGCGGCCTTATTGGCGGCGGCGGGAGGGCAAAATATTCAGCAGCTCATCAACCAGTTGATCGCGTCTGGAGGCATTAACCAGGCAGGCAGCTCCGCCATCTCAGGACTTTTGGCGCAACTCGGCGGACAGTCGAGCGGCATTTTCAGCCAGCCCCTGGCCACCTTCGGCGGCGGGCTCACCTTCAGCGGCTTGAGTCTCGACCAATTTTCCGCTGCGCTTTCGGTCAACGAATCCTGGGTGCGCAGCCTTTCCAACGTAGACATTCGCGCTAGCCAAGGAAACGATGCCAAGCTGCATCTGGGAGAGCGCTATCCCATCCAGAATGCCAGCTACGCGCCCATTTACAACTCGCCGCAGATTTCGGCAGGTCCTCGGAAACCAGTCTTATGTCCCGCCATTTCCTTCCGTCAGCTATGAAGATCTGGGTTTGAGCCTCAAGGCCAAGCCCACCGTGCAAGGCGATGGTTCGGTCAGTCTGCATCTCGAACTGCAGGTCCGCTCGCTCACCGGCAGTTCCAGCAACGGGGTCCCGGTCATCTCCAACCGGGAGTACAAGGGAACCATCAACCTGAGAGACGGCGAGCCCGCTGTAGTAGCCGGAGAAATATCGAAGACCGACACCCTCGCCATGACCGGCATCCCGGGGCTAGGCGCCTTTCCCGGCCTGAATCAGCTGATGGTGAATAACACCAAAGAATCAGACACGACGAACTCATGATCATCATCACCCCGCACGTGCTGGCCAACGATCATTCCGCTACGCCCGAGATCCTGATCAGCGAGAAATAGGAAAAAAAGCCAGCGCCTCAGTCCAGCGCCAAGCGATCCTGACCGTAAACCGCGCCGCCTATTTCGCATCCTTCGCCGCGAACTCCACCAAAGCTCTTGTACAACTCCGGCATTGCGCTGATCGAAGCTTCCGATCTTGCGCCCATTGATATACAGCGTCGGCGTACCGGTAACGTCGACCGACTTGCCGAGCGCAAGCGAGGCGTCGACGCGCGCCTTGGTCTCAGGCTTCACGGCGCAGGCCGCGATGTCGGAGCCCTTGACACCGGCTCCATCGGCGAGCGCAGTCAACTTCTCATCAGCATTTTCCGCGGTGATGTCGGATTGGGTCTCGTAAGTCTTCGCGACAAATTTCCAGAAGGCATCGTTCGAGCGCGATCCCACGCAGTCGGCATAAGCCGCCCCCTTGGCCGCCCAATTGTGCATCTCGAGCGGAAAATTCTGAAACACAAAACGGGCGGTGGGTTCGGCCGCAACCAGAGCTTCGATAGGTCGCCTGCGCCGCTTTGCAGGCGGGACACTGCAGGTCGCCGAACTCGACGATAGTAACCGCCGCATCCTTGGGTCCGCGAGCCGGCCCGGTGATTCCCTTCTCCAGCAACTTCTTCGCCGGATCGAACGGCCGAGCGCCAAAAGGAATAATGTCGCCAACAAGCGCGTGCTGGCCGTCAGGAGAACATAGAAGCGCGTTAACTGCTGCCCTTGCGGGCTGGCCAAAACGACCGTGACCTCAGCCAATCCTTCCACCGGAGAAGGTGCAATGCTGGAAATCTTCCAGGTCAAGTCCGGCTGATAACCGAACGTTGCATGCAGGAAAGAATCGACGGTCGCCTCCGAGGGAAGATCCGGAGTTGCGTGCGTCCCGAGTTTCTGTGCGGGTTTAGCGGGCGTGGACTTTGCTGCGTCGTTTGTCGGCGCCTGGGCCGTGACCACAATGGCTGCCAGAAGAAGAAGACAGATCAAGCTTAGAAAACTGCGCATGGTTTCCTTTCGATTTCAGTCTCTGACTTTTAAGAATGCGAAGTATCAGGATACTTCAAATTTGAAATTCAAACCTCGCTCTTGGCCGCAATCGGAAATCGGCGGCCATAGCCGAAGGCCTTGGCAGAAATCTTGAGACCGGGCGCTGCCTGCTGCCGCTTGTACTCGGCTGCGATCGACCATACGGATCACACGCCGCACCACTTCAAGTCAAAACCATGATCCGCCGCAATCCGCTCCGCCGGATGCGAGTCTTCCACGTAATCTTCGAGAATCGCATCGAGAACTTCGTAAGGCGGCAGCGAATCGCTGTCTTTCTGATCCGGCCGCAACTCCGCCGAAGGCGGCTTTTCGAGCGTCGACTCCGGTATCACCGGCCGCCTCGAGTTCACATATTCGCTGAGCCGATAGACCAACGTCTTCGGCACATCGGAAATCACCGCCAGGCCGCCCACCATGTCGCCATAAAGCGTGCAATAGCCCACCCCGAGTTCACTCTTGTTGCCGGTCGAGAGCACGATGGCGCCAAATTTGTTCGACAGCGCCATCAGCAACATGCCGCGCGCCCGCGACTGAATATTTTCTTCCGTCACATCTTCTTTCTCGTCCGGCGAACACTGGCTGCAAGATCTCGCGATAAGCCTCGTAAGTAGAATTAATCGAAAGCAACTCGAACCGAATCCAAGATTCTGCGGCCAGAGCGCGAGCGTCGTCGATCGAGCCTTGCGACGAATAAGGCCCCGGCATGCCGACGCCGATCACATTTTCCGCCCCAACTGCATCCGCAGCGATGACCGCGGTCAGTGCGGAATCAATCCCGCCGCTCAGACCGATAATCGCCTTGCGGAATCCGCACTTCTGCATGTAATCGCGCGTGCCCAGCACCAGCGCCGAATAGACGCTGGCTTCCTCCCCGGCAATCTGCTCGTGCATCTCTCCGGTAAGGCTCTGCGAGTCGAAATAGATCAGGTCTTCTTCAAACGACCTCCCCTGCGCGATGATTTCTCCTTCGCGATTGAGCACGAGGCTGGAGCCGTCAAACACCAGGCTGTCATTGCCGCCCACCTGGTTCACCAGCACGACCGGAACCTTATGTTGCCGGGCGATGCTGGCCAGCATGTCGCGCCGCAGTTCGCGCTTGCCGATCCAGAACGGTGACGCGGAAATGTTCAGCACAAAATTCCCGCCTGCCTGAATCAATCGATCCACGGGATCAACCTGGTAGAGTTGCTTGCGCCAGAAGTGCTTGTCGTTCCACGCGTCCTCGCAGATGGTCAGCGCCATCCGATTGCCGCAGAACGAAAACAGCTCCTGACTCTTGGCCGGAGCGAAGTTGCGCATCTCGTCGAAAACGTCGTAAGTCGGCAGCAGCATTTTTGACTGGGTAAATGCGATCTTGCCGTCTATCAGCAAGGCAGCGGAATTCATGACGGCCTTGCCAGTATCGAAGTGGCCGGGCGTGACCAGTCCGCAGATCACCGCAATTCCCCGGGTTTCAGCCGCAATCCGCTCGACGGTCTCTCGATTGCGAGCGACAAACGAAGGCCGCTCGACCAGGTCGCGCGGCGGATAACCGCACACCGACAACTCCGGAAACAAAATCAGCCCAGCTCCAGCAGCCTGCGCACGCCGGGAAAAATCAATGATCTTTGACGCATTGCCGGAGAAATCTCCGACCGTGGGGTTGATTTGGCCCAGCGCAATCTTCACTCTTCTAGTGTAAAGGGAGCCACGGACAAGGCCAAGTCAACGTCAGACAGCACACATATTCGCTGTCTGTTCGCTATACGAACGGCCAGTTAGCAGTGAAAATTATGCGAAATAAACGGCAGGAATTTCGCATAAAGGCGTAACATAAACGATTTGGTAACGAGACTGACTCGAGGAATATCGAATGTCCCTGCAAGCAAGCCCTCTGCTAAATCGATTTCGTATCACCCCTGTCATCATCCTCATTGTCGCTCTATCCTCATGGGCGCAGAATGCCAAATCTCATCCCTGGTCTAACACCAACCTGTCCCCAGATGCGCGCGCATCGATGGTGGTGAAAGAGATGACGCTCGACGAAAAAATCACGCTGCTGCATGGGACCGGCATGGCGGGCCTGAGTCCGATGAGCCCTCTGGCGGTCCATTCCAACGGCGGCGCCGGATACGTGCCAGGCATTCCCCGCCTGGGCATTCCCGCCATCCAGATGTCGGACGCAGCCTACGGCGTGCGCACCAGCGGCGAGAATGGCCGCTACTCGACCGCTCTGCCCGCGGACGTGGCGGGCGCAGCAAGTTGGGATCCCGAAGCCGCCTACGAATACGGCGCGCTGATCGGCCGCGAACTGCGCGCCCAGGGCTACAACATGACCCTCGGCGGAGGCATCAATCTCACCCGCGAACCGCGCAACGGCCGCACCTTCGAATATCTCGGCGAAGATCCCGTGCTGGCCGGAAAAATGGTCGGCGCGCGTGATGAAGGGCCTGCAGGCGCAGCACGTCATCGGCGACATCAAGCATTACGCCCTCAACGATCAGGAGAGCGGACGCAACGCCGTCAACGTCAACATCGACAAGCGCGCCGCCCGCGAGAGCGATCTGCTGGCATTCGAAATCGGATTGCAGGAATCCGACGCGGCCGCCGTGATGTGCTCCTACAACCGCGTCAACGGCGACTATGCCTGCGAAAACAAATACCTGCTCACCGACGTGCTGAAAAAAGACTGGAACTTCAAAGGCTTTGTGCTCTCCGACTGGGGCGGCACGCACAGCACGGAGAAAGCCTCAGCCGCCGGCCTCGATCACGAAGAGCCCGGCGAAATCTTCTACGGCGACGATCTGAAGAAGGCAGTCGAGTCGGGCAAAGTTTCGGCGGCCGAGCTCGATGATCACGTGCACCGCATCCTGCGCGTCGATGTTCGCCACCGGCGTGGTCGACGATCCGCCGCAGAAAAGCGTAGTCGACGTGATGGGCGGATTCGAAGTAGCGCAGCAAATCGCGGAAGAAAGCACCGTGCTGCTGAAGAACGACGAACGCGCAGCTTCCGCTCGACGCTGCCGAAGATCCACAGCATCGCGGTCATCGGCCCGCACGCCGATGTGGGCATGATTTCCGGCGGCGGTTCGGCGCAAGTCGATCCTCCGGGCGGAAACGCCATCATGCCTCCGGGCAAGGGCAAGACTTATTGGCAGGAGCACATCTGGTTTCCGACTTCGCCGCTGAAATCGATTCGCGCCAAGGCTCCGGGAGCGAACGTGCAGTTTGATTCCGGCGCAGATCCCGCGAGCGCCGCGGCCCTGGCCAAGAGCTGCCGATGTAGCCATCATCTTCGCCCACCAGTGGGAGAGCGAAGGCATGGACCTCGACAGCCTGTCGCTTCCCGACCATCAAGACGATCTGATCGCGAAAGTCGCCGCAGCAAATCCGCATACCGTCGTCGTGCTCGAAACCGGCACGGCCGTGACCATGCCCTGGGCCGATCAGGTCAGCGGCATTCTCGAAGCCTGGTTTGCCGGCAGCCGCGGCGCCGAAGCCGTGGCGAATATTCTTTTCGGCGACGTCAACCCCAGCGCCAAGCTGCCCATGACTTTCCCCACGCAGCGAGGCTGACCTGCCGCATCCCACCATCGTGAAACCGACCCGAGTCCACTGCCGACGCCGACAGCCGAAGGCTGGAAGCGCATCGCCGCCGGCCTGCCGGCATTTCAAGTCACCTACGACGAAGGCGTGAAAGTTGGCTACAAGTGGTATGACGCCGAAAACAAGCCGGTGCTGTTTCCCTTCGGCTACGGCCTCTCGTACACGACGTACTCGTATTCAAATCTGAAAGTAACGCCCGGAAAGAATCCGCATGTGAGTTTCACCGTCACCAACACTGGCAACCGCGCCGGAGCCGAAGTCGCGGAAGTCTACGCTTCCCTGCCCGCCGCAGCCGCCGAGCCTCCGAAGCGCCTGGTGGGCTGGAGCAAGGTCAAGCTGAACGCAGGAGAAAGCAAAGAAGTTGCGATCGACGTCGACCCAAAGTATCTCTCGATCTTCAACGTCGAGCAAAATGCCTGGCAGTTGCTTCCGGGAGACTACGGCTTCATGGTCGGCGGCTCGTCGCAGACCTTACCGCTGAAGGCATCAGTGAGTTTGAAATAAACGGCAGGGTGCCCCATTTCTCGCGCGCTCTTTGCGCGAGAAGTGGGATTTCGTCATTCGCCACGAACTCCACGAACTCGAAAAACGGCGATCTTAGTCGCCGCCCGCGGGAAACACCGTGTGCTTCGCCGCAGGCATGGGCGCTGCCCCTTTCTGATCCTGCCACAACACTCGATTCAGCTTCGCCGCGCTGTTCGCGTCCGGACGCGAGAAGTCCATCGTCGACGAGATCTTCGCCCCCGGAGCCTCCCGTCCGATTTCTTTCGTAGATCAGCCCATTTTTCAGATTGCGATAGTCGGCCTTGTAAGCCGGCTGATCCCCGCTCCCGGAAAACAGCCGCCCCATCAGCGGCGCGTAAGCGTCGTTCTGATTCATGGGCGGAAGCCCGAGCAACATCTCCATAGTGTGAACCACGTTCACGGTGGTGTAGAAACGGTGCTCTACATAAGGCTGAGCCGCCGACCCCGGCGAATACTTGCTGATCACGAACGCAATGGAACGATGGGCGTCCACGTGATCGGCGCCATCCTGGGCGTCGTCTTCCAACACAAAAATCGCAGTGTCGTCCCAATATCCACTATGCGAAACCGCATCGACGACGCGACCGAGCGCCAGATCGTTGTCCGCCACAGAGGCCGCAGGCCGCGGAAAATTCGGACGTGTGCCGCCAGTGTGATCGTCGGGCAGGTAAAGCAGCACGAATGCCGGCATTTCAAACTCCGGCCCCTCGTGCGCGTCGCGCGCGCGAACGTAGGCCCCAAACTCATTCAAGAATTCGTCGGCGCGAAGCTGGTCGGGATAGTCGGTATTGAAATCCGGATACAGCGGATCGAAGTGGTCGCGCAACACCGCCTTCGTCGGCTTCACTCCGCTGAACAGCGGGTACTGCCCACGGCCACGGACTCGGCCCGGCGTGCGGATCGCCCACATTGGGTTCAAGCATCTCTCCCTGATTCACCACGGTTCGCGGACAATGCGCCTCCTGTCCCGACGGAGTTCCCTGCTTAGGGCTCGGGGCCTTCGGTTTCTCGTTGCACCACTCCGCGTTCACAAATTCGCCGTAGTCGCGAAAGCTCACGTGATTGCGCGCTAGATTGTCCCAGAGAAATCCGGTCGCAGGGTCGTCTATGTCCGGAAGATTATGCTCCAGCGGATATTCATCCGCATTCTGTCCCTGAAAATCGTAGGTTCGCTCTTTGCCGCGGTAGGCGATCTGCCAGGTCTTTTCGTTGTAGTCGCAGGTAATCGCGGCCGTCGACCATACGTGTCCGTCGCCGGAAACTTCCCCGCTGTCATAAAAATTGTCGAGCACGCCGAACTGCAGCGCGAGCTTGTGCTCGTTAGGCGTGATGTCGGCGCCATACATGTTTAGCGAGGGATCGCCGTCACCGACTTTCAGATCGCCAGACTTCAGATCACCCAGAATCTGGTCGTAGGTGCGGTTTTCTTTGATGACATAAATCACATGCTTGATGGGATTCTGGCCGGAAGCGAAAGTAATAGCACCGGGATCGCTGTGGAGAAGATTTTCTCTTTCAACCGCCTGCGTGAGCTCCGGAAGTTTCTCGAGAGTCGAGGCAATGTTCAGGCGAGCAATGGATCCCTTGAGTAGCGTAGGGATGTAGGGATGATCCTTATGCTTGGTCTCATAAACCGTCTTCCCCATGTCCTTGTTCGCACGCGAGCCCTCGCCTTTGGCCGTGGCGATGAGCAGATCGTCGCCGTGTACGGCCAACGCGCTGGGGTACCAGTCGGTCGGGATGAAACCCATTGGCTCTTGTGATATCTCGACGTTCCGAGCTGGCAATCGGCTGCGATAAGTCGAACACGGCAACTGCATTCAAAGATGAATCCGCCACGAACAAATACTTGCCATCGGAAGACTCAGCCAACGCCGTGGGATAACTACCCCCCTGTTTCTGCGCCGGCGCTGTGGTAGAGAAGTAACGCGAAATCTCACCCGATGCCGTAGAAATGGCCGCGACCAGATCGAAATTCGACAGCGCCACATAGAGGACGCTTTCGTCTCGGACTCAGCAACAGCGCCGTGGGGTGCGAGCCCGGCGCAAGCGGATCGTGGGGCTGCTTGAGTTTGACCCGGCGGCCCACCTTCCCGCGGATCAGGTCAAGTTCGACAACCGACGAGTCATTCCACAAACTGCACCAGGCGCGGCGGCCGTCATGCGCGGCTACGCATGTGTAGGGGTACGAGGATGGAACCAATTACCGCTGCTGAGGTCGAAACTCTGCAGAACTTTTCCCGTAGCAGCGTCGAGCACAACGGCGTTGTCTGAAAGATTGTTCGCGATCAGCAGCTTGTCACGCCCACTGCTCGGAAATCACAGCCAGGCCCGCGGGAAATGGAATCGCCTTATGCGGAGGCGCGGTCAACCCGACTGCAAGTTTCTTTCCAGTCGAGAGCGGCTGCAGCGCAATGGGAATGAAGCGCTCAGGCGCAACCTTCCCCTCCAGAAAGCTGTATACCGCAAGACCGTTTCCGGTGTCGCCAGTTTTCGCGCCAGTCGGATCCGATAGCGAACCCACCGAAGCATACAGGTGCTTGCCGTTCGAACTGAACGCCAGCCCGATGAAATAACTCTGGTGCGATTCGTCGCTCAGGCGCGTGTCAGGATATTCGACGATCAGATTCGTCTTCAGATCAAGCACGGAAATCGACTGATGCGCCAGCATTTCCTGCGTGCCGTAGCCGTCGTTCAGCAGCGCCGCGTAGCGCCCATCCGGACTCAGCACCATCGTCGCAGGAAAGCTGTTGGTACTGCCAATGCGGTCCGGCGACGGAACTTCCAGCATCTTGCTGGTAGGCAGCATGATCGGTGGACGATCGGCGGAAGGCGCCTGCGCGAGAACGGCCGAAGCCAGCGAGAATACACACCAAGAACAAAAAAGAAAACGAGTCACGATGCCTCCGCGAAGTGACGCTCAGAAATGAAAGAGAAGACGAGCGTAAAGCAAGGCAGGGCGACTGGTCAAAGCATCCGCACTCGGAGCAGGAGCCAGGTGTGAAAAATTCACATCAACTTGGCGTCATCCCGAACGGAGCCGGTCTTCAGGCAAAGTGAGCTATCTCCCCTGCAGTAAAGCCGTGATAGGCGCGACGGTCGAAGGCTAAAGTCCCGAAGCTTTCGATGTGGGCTGGCCGGATTCATGCGCCTCCGGCTCGGGATGCACGTTATGCCGCACGTCGGCGCCCTGCACCCAGAAGATCACGTCTTCGGCAATATTGGTGGCATGGTCGGCCACGCGCTCCAGATTGCGCGCCACCAGCAGCGCATCCAGAGCCTGCCGCACGACCTCAGGGCGATCGTTCATGCTTTTCACCAGCTGGATGAATGCATCGTCGCGCATGCGGTCAATTACGTTGTCCATTTCAAGCACAGCCTGTGCCAGTTCGGCTTTGCCCTCAATGAACGACTCCAGAGCGCGCCGCACCATGGCACTCACGGCCGTACCCATGCGGGCGATATCGACGGGCAAGTCGGCCGCGGGAAGTTCCACCATATCCATCACACGCTCTGCAATATTCACCGCCTGGTCACCGACGCGTTCCAGATCAGAATTGATCTTGGTCACCGCCAGAATAAAGCGCAGGTCAACGGCCATGGGCTGCTGCATGGCGAGCAAATCGAAGGCAGCCTCATCGATTTCGCGCTCGGCAGTGTTGATCAGGCTCTCACCTTCCAACACCATCTGGCAGCGCGTGAGGTCGCGCTCTACATAAGCCTGGCGGGCACGATCCACGGCCTGCTCCGCCAGTCCTCCCATGCGAAGCAACCGCTGCCGCAGATCGTCAAGCCCTTGCTGAAAACGCGTACGCATTATCCGAACCTTCCTTATTTAAAAATCGCTGCAGCCAGCTCGTCCTGATCGACCTGGCTTCTCCCAATTCGCCTCAGCCAAATCTGCCGGTAATATAATCTTCCGTCTTTTTGTCCGACGGTTTAGTAAATATTTTTTCTGTCCGATCGAATTCAATCAACTTGCCCAGCAGAAAGAATCCCGTGAACTCGGCCACCCGCGCCGCCTGCTGCATGTTGTGAGTCACAATCACGATCGTATACCGTTCCTTAAGCTGGAAAATTAATTCTTCAATTTTTCCCGTCGAAATCGGATCCAGCGCCGAGCAGGGCTCGTCCATGAGCAGAACCTCAGGTTCCACCGCGAGCGCCCGCGCAATGCACAGTCGCTGCTGCTGCCCGCCGGAAAGGCTGGCCCCCGATTTCTTGTGCACCTGATCTTTCACCTCACTCCACAGCGCCGCCGAATCGAGCGAACGCTCCACGATTTCGTTGAGCTTCCGCTTGTCACGAAATCCGTTCAACTTCAGCCCCGAGGCCACGTTGTCATAAATCGACATCGTCGGAAACGGATTCGCCTTTTGAAACACCATCCCCACGCGCCGCCGAAGCTGCGTAGCCGAAGTTCCGTTGTATGCGTCGATCTCGCCGATGCGCACCCGCCCCTCAACCCGCGCCTCCGGAATCGTCTCGTGCATCCGATTGATACATCGAATAAACGTGGACTTCCCGCATCCCGAAGGACCAATCAGCGCGGTGGCATGGTTCGCCGCGACTCTCAAATTAATGTCGTACAATGCCTGGCCCTTGCCATACCACGCATTCAGGCTCTCGACCTGGATTCCAACTCCCATAATTTATGCAGCTCCGAAATTGCTGCGGCGCACCGCAAACCGCACCGCCGTGACCGCCGTAACGATCAGAATAATCAGCACCAGCGCCCCTGCCCACGCCTGCCGGTGCAGATCGTCATAGGGCGAGGTCGCATATTTAAAAATCTGCAGCGGCAGCGCCGCCGTCGGCTGATCCAGACCTAATGTCCAGGCCTGGCGATGCCCATGCGCATCCCACGGCAACCGCCCGCTCCAAAACTCGTTTCCCAGCGCAGTGAACAACAACGGCGCCGTCTCGCCCGCCACCCGGGCGAAAGCCAGCATAACACCGGTCAGCACGCCCGAGGTTGCGGTGCGCAGCGTGATCGAGAGCGTCGTTCGCCAGCGCGGAATGCCCAGCCCATAAGCCGCTTCGCGCAAAGCCTGCGGCACCAGCAGCAGCATTTCCTCGGTAGTGCGAGTAATCGTCGGAACCATCATGATCGCCAGCGCGACCCCGCCGGCCAAACCGGAAAAGTGCCCCTGCGCGAGTACGACAATCGAGAAACCCACAATGCCGATCACGATCGACGGCACTCCATTCAGCACGTCCGAAGTAAAACGAATCGCATCGCCCAGCCGGTTGCGCCCATACTCTGCGAGATATACTCCGGCGCCAATCCCCAGCGGCACGCCGATCAGGCTCGCGACGGCCAGGATCTCCATTGAGCCGACAATCCCATTCGCCATTCCGCCGCCAGCCTCGCCCTCAGGTTTCGGAATCTGCGTCAGGAAAGGCCAGTTGAGCGACTGCACGCCCTTGTAGAGCAGATAGCCAAAGATCGCGATGAGCGGCGCCAGCACCAGCAGCACAGTGGCGAACGCCGCGCCCGTCATCGCGTAATCAGTGAGCCGGCGGCTCCAGCTGATCGGCGGGATACCGGTCATCACGGCAGCGTTGGCGGTAGTCTCAGGCATGTCCCCTCGCAGGCTGACCACGAGTTACCGTCCAAACCAAAAGCTGCGCCAGCGCGTTCACAATAATCGTCACGAAAAACAGCGCCAGTCCAATTTCGATTAGCGACGACAGATACAAGTCACCGGTAGCTTCGCTGAACTCATTCGCGAGCACACTCGCCATCGTATATCCCGGGGCAAACAAAGATTTCACGATCTGCGGATTGTTTCCGATAACCATCGTCACAGCCATGGTTTCGCCCAGAGCTCGCCCTAACCCGAGAATGATTCCTCCGACAATTCCCGCCCTCGCATTGCGCAGCACGCCAACTCGAATCATCTCCCACCGCGTCGCGCCCAGCGCCAGCACGCCCTCACGCTGATGCTGCGGCACAACCATCAGCACTTCCCGCGTAATCGAAGAAATGATGGGGATAATCATGATGGCCAGAATAATGCCCGCGGCCAGCATGCCGACTCCGTACTTCGGCCCGCTAAACAGCCCGGTCCAGCCCAAAGTGCTTGCCAGAAACGGCTGCACGTACGCGCTCAACAGCGGCACGAGCACGAAGATGGCCCACACTCCGTAAATCACGCTCGGAATCGCGGCCAACAACTCCACGAAAAACGAGAGCGGCCCTCGCAGCGCCTTCGGGCACATCTCAGTAGTAAACACGGCCACGCCCACGGCCAAGGGAACAGCGATGATCAGCGCGACCAGCGACGAAACCAGCGTGCCGTAAATAAATGGCAAAGCCCCGAACTGCTCGCTCACCGGATTCCAGTCACTGCCCGCAAAAAACTTAAAACCAAAAGCGTGCCAGGAAAGGCTCGAGCCGATGCACCAGTTCGTAAACGATCAAAACCAAGATGCCGAGCACGGCCAGCCCGCACGCGGTTATGGCAGACTGGAAAATGCGGTCAGACACTTCGCCGGTCGAAGCATGCCGCAAGGGCGATTCCCGGCCCGTCGTTACGGATGTAACTTTCGTTGGTGCAACGGGTTGCGGTCCGGGCATATCAGGCCGTGGTAATGCTGGGTTGGCCATTCACGCTAAAAGGTAGCAGACCCTTGTTACAAAGGTGTTAAAAATCCGGCAATCTTCGGTGGTGGTGCACTTTGCGAATTTTGTCCAAGGATGCGTCATCCCGAGTGAAGCCGTACTTCAGGCGGAACGAGGGATCTCCCGCTAAACCGGCGCGGCGCGTAAGCCATCTTCTCCCCCTTCGCACAACTCAGCCGCAGACATGTACACTGTGAAGCTTCCCGGTCCCTCATGCCCACATTCGCCGCAGTCGATATCGGCTCAAACTCAGTCCGGCTGAAGATTGCGCGTCTCCAGGCCGGCCGGCTACGCGGTCTCCACGAAGACCGCGAAGTCACCCGCCTCGGTGAAGGCGTCTTTGGCTCCGGATTTCTCACTCCTGAATCCATGGCCGAGACGGTAAAAGTCCTACGTCGCTTTCATCGCGCCACGCAGCAGATCGTAACCGACAGCGTGCGCGTGGTGGCGACCAGCGCCCTGCGCGACGCGCGCAACTCGCAGGCGTTCCTCGAGTGGGTACGCTCGGCCACCGGATGGCGGGTCGAAATCATCTCTGGCATTGAAGAAGCGCGGCTAATTCATCTGGGGCTATTCTCCACCCCCCGCGTCGACCGTTCTCCGACGCTGATGATGGACCTCGGTGGCGGCAGTTGCGAGCTGACCATTTCGCAAGGCGGACACATTCGCGATGCCGTCAGCCTTCCCCTGGGCGCGGTTCGCCTGACCAATGAATTTCTGCGTCACGATCCCACGCGCAAAGGCGAACTAAAACGTCTACGCGGCTTTGTCACCCGTGAAGTGAATCGCATCACCGACCGAATCGGCAACGCGAAGATAAAAAATGTGATCGCGACTTCCGGCACGGCTGCGGCCCTGGCGGCCGTCGCCAGTCACTTGCGCCGCACCGCTGGCCGTCAGAGGCCGGTGGTGTCGAAGGCAGAAATGAGCCGAATCGCTAAAAGACTCGCACGACTCCCGGTCGCGGAACGCCGCAAGATCGAAGGCATCGGCCCGCGGCGCGCCGAAATTATCGTCGCCGGCGCAACCGTGTTTCAAGAGCTACTCGACCGCCTGCATCTCAAGAGCTTTCGCTATTCGCCTCTGGGCCTGCGCGACGGCATCCTCGCCCAAATGGCCGCCGACTACGATCGCAGCACCCGATCCGGTCGCCAGGTCGAGTCTGAACGCTGGGAATCGATCATGAAAGCCGTCGACCATTACCGCGTCGACCGCAAACACGCCCTCGACGTGCGCGACGCAGCCACCACATTATTCACCGCGCTGCGTTCCGTTCATCGGTTGCCTCCCGAATATCTCGAGTGGATCTCGGCCGCGGCCATGCTCTACGAGGTCGGCGACTACCTGAATCGCAACGGCCATCATCGCCACACCCACTACATCATTTCGAATTCCGAGATTCTCGGTTACACGCCGCAGCAGCGCCGCCTGATCGCCGCCATCGCCCGTTACCTCGGGAAATCGCGCCCCAGCGTGGAAGACGGACCGATGAAAGTTGTGGACCCAGCCGATCGCGCGAATGTGCAGAAGGCAATTCTGTTACTTCGCTTGGCGCGATCTCTGAACCTCGGCCGCAGCCGCGCCGTCGAAAAAGTGCGCGTCAGCCTGCGTTCAGCAGAAGTGAAGTTGACCCTGGTGCCCCGGCGCCGCATGGGCGTCGACCTCGAACTCTGGGCCATCGAGAAAGACGGGGACTATTTCCGCGAAGTCTTCGGCCGCGAGCTTTCCACCGCCGTGTCGTAGAGCGTGCGCAAAACTTTCGGGGTGACGCACCAGTGCAGAGTGCCGGAAGCGCGCCGCATCTCCACCTTGGCTACCGCTCCCTTTTTCAGTTCAATCGATGCTTCGCAGCCCGAGTCGCAAATCACCGATCCTAGAAACTGGCTCAGGTTCGGATTGTGCCCGACCAGCAAGATCGCTTCCTGCTTGGCATATTTTTCCAGCAGCTTACGGAAGTCGGCGAGCCCGGCCTCAGGGCGCAACCCAGCCTCCATCTGCAATTTGCCTTCGTAGCCCAACTCGTTGCCGACCAGAGAAGCAGTCTGAGTGCAGCGCTTCAGCGGGCTGGAGACGATGCAGTCGACCTGCACGTCGAGCGCAGCCAGGGCGCGTCCAATGTAGCCGCACTGCTCGATGCCTTCTTTATCGAGCGCTCGTTTTTCGTCCTTCTTGGCGTTGGCAAAATGTTCACCCGCGCTCGCGTGGCGTAAAAAGTAAAGGATCATCTCCGCCTATCTTCCTTTTCCCACTACAACTTTTCGCCTGCCCGCCGCAACCGCCGGCGCAGGGAGAGCCCCTGACGTCTTCCCTTCAGCCACGCTCATCAGAAAATCCTGCGCGCTGAATGCCGCAGCGCCCATCGGCGGACGCCGATTCCGCGACCCCGCCGTCTGCCACGCTCGAATGTAAGTTGCGTCATTCAGCAAGATTCGCGCCTTGCGGTTATCGGCTAGGTAGGCGTCAAGAATTTCACTATGCACCCGTTGCCGCAGCATCTCATCACGCAACGGCACGAGCACCTCCACACGCTCGTAAAGATTGCGCGGCATCCAGTCGGCGCTGCCGATATAGATTTGTTCGTCGCCGTCATTGCCAAAATAATAAATGCGGCTGTGCTCGAGGAAGCGCCCCACAATACTGCGCACGCGAATGCGGTCGCTTACGCCGCGCACGCCCGAGCGCAACGCGCAAATCCCGCGCACAATCAAGTCAATTTCCACTCCCGCCTGCGACGCGCGGTACAACGCCTGCACTACCGGCTTGTCGAGCAGCGCATTCATCTTGGCGATGATGCGCGCGGGCTTGCCCTCGCGAGCATGCTCGGCCTCGCGGTCAATCAGCGCAATCACCTTCTCCGCCAGGTCGAGCGGCGCCACCAGCAGCGGCTCGTAGCTGGGATTCTCCGCATACGCCGTTAGAAAACTGAAAACATCATGCACCGCGCGGGTAACCTCCGGATTCGCCGTGAACAAACTCAGATCGGTATAAATTCGCGCCGTGGTCGCGTTGTAATTTCCCGTGCCGATATGCGCATAGCTCCGCGTCACGCCATCAGGATCGCGCCTCACCATCAGCGAAAGTTTGCAATGCGTCTTCAGCCCTACCAGGCCGTGAAACACCTGCACCCCCGCGTCTTCCATGTCGCGCGCCCAGCGGATGTTCGAGGCCTCGTCAAATCGCGCCTTCAACTCGACCACCGCCGTCACTTCCTTCTGCGATGCGGCTTCAATCAGCGACGGCACAATCAAAGAGTGTTCGTTTGTGCGGTAAAGTGTCTGCTTGATGGAAAGAACACTGTTGTCTTCCGCCGCCGACTCGATAAACCCCACCACCGCGTCGTACGAGTCGTACGGGTGATGCAGCAAGATGTCGTGCGCCCGCAACTCCTCGAACATGTCTTTCGACTTCGAAGTCAGCCGCAGCTCCCGTGGCGAAAACGCGCGGTCCTTCAGGTCCGGACGCTTCACCTGCTCGTACACATTGAACAACCGCGAAAGATTCACCGGCCCGTTCACCGGAAAAACCTGCCACGGATCAATCTCGAAAACCGTGCGCAGGCGATCAATAATTTCAGGATCGGCGTCGGCCTCAATCTCCATGCGCACGGCATCGCCCTTGCGCCGGTTATGCAGTTCCGTGCGCACCGACTCAAGCAAACTGCGCGCTTCTTCCTCCGCCAGATACAGATTGCTGTTGCGCGTCACCCGAAACGGCGCCGACGAAACAATGTCGTAGCCGTGATACATGCGCACCGCATGGTGCGCCACCAGGTCAGCAAGAAAAATAAAATCGTCCGTACCCTTCGAAGGCAGCCGCACCAGCCGGGGCAGCGCCCGCGGCACCGAGACCACGCCCGTGTAGGTCAGCGCCGAACGCCGCCGCCGCCGTAACAGTAGGCCCAGGCACAACGCCTTGTTAATCACTCGCGGAAACGGGTGCGACGGATCCACCGTAACCGGCGTCAACAGCGGGTCCAATTCCTTCTCGCAATACTCCTCGACAAAACGCAAAGCATCGGCATCCAACTCGTGCAGCCCAAGCACACGAATTCCGTTCGTCGAAAGCGCCGGACGCAGCCGCGCATTCCAGCAGTCGTACTGGTGGTCGACAAATTCGTGGGTAAGCTTGCTCAGAATGTCCCGTTTCGCCGTCAGGGTCAGGCCGTCAGGACCAGCCTCGTTGTAGCCGTCTTCAATCTGCTGCATCATCCCGGCCACGCGCACTTCGAAAAACTCGTCCAGATTGCTAGCCGAAATAGACAAAAACTTCACCCGCTCCAGCAGCGGATTGCCCTCGTCCTCCGCCTCTTCAAGCACACGCCGGTTGAACGCCATCCAGGAAGTGTCGCGATTGAGGTAATAACCCGGGTTGTCGAGCGAGATACGAGTCATAGCCGCCGCTCTGAACTGCCTGATTCGTGGGATTTGTAGTTGCCGATCGAAATCTGCCGGTGAACCCCCGATGATCCTGTGGGGATCACCAGTATAAAGCATCACGCGGTCGGGCGCAGAATGGCGGGCCGTGTCGTTGGAAAGGGGTCGTATCAGGGCACGCCTTCAGGCGTGCCACACCGCCGCTAAAAGAGGTTGCGGAGAAATTACGATCGCGGGTTCTTGTGGAAGAGCGGCCCTTTAGGGCCGCGTGAGCCATGTGGAATGAGTGTGGGCTTCAGCCCCTTGTTCCCTGGTGGGCCTGCGGCTTCAGATTCTTCCACAAAAGAAAACCGGCACTCGGACAGATACTATTCCGAGCGCCGGCGTGTACTGATCCCGTAACGGCTGCCCATGTTTACGGCAGGTAATAACGGAACGACGTAAAGATCATCCCGTCGATTCCATGTGGTTCGTTCGGCGCCACTGCACCACCGGACCACGTGTTGCGGGCCACATAGGAGTACTGTATTCCGAATTGCATTTTGCCCTTGTTCACTTTTTCCTTGGAGCCGTCGTAGAACTTGTACCAGAACCCGGCCGTTCCTTCGACCAGCGCCCGCGTGTCGGCGGTACAACCGGAGAGGCCACCTGGCAGGAACCCGCCTGACGCAGGGCCTGTCTCGGTGTAGCAGCCAGTGTTGCCGAAGAACGGCGATCCGTACCCGACGTACTTGCCAGTAATCGCGTCGTAGTCGGCCGTGCGGGCGGCATATTCCGTGCCCGCGTTCAGGTAAACGTCCAGCTTCGGTCCGTGCCATTCGAGAGTACCCAGCCCCTGGAGGCTCTTGATCAGGGCAAGGCTTCCGTTGGCCTTCACCGAAGCGTCCGACTCGCCACCGGCGCCGTAGCGGCCGATTCCGCTGCCGCCCAGGAAGTGCAGCCCGAAGTCCATGCGCTTACTAGCTAATGACCAGCGAGCGTTGGCCCCGATGCCGCCGCCGTTCTTGGAGCTGTTAAACGCGTCGGATGCGTTGGCCTGTCCCGGCGTAATATCGGTCCCGCAGCCACTGGTGGCCGTTGAGGAAACGTCTTCGCAGGGGAAAACCCGGTCGCGGAAGCGGCTATACACGCCGAAGATTTCGTAATGTCCGAAACCAGGTTCGAAAGCCAGCTTGGCGATAATGTCGGGGGAGGGGTTGAAGGCGTAGTTGGCCGCGTTGGAGCAGGTAGTGACGCCGCTGGTACTGGTGGTGCAAGTGGTGACCGCTCCGTTGTAAACGCCGCCGCCCGCGCCCGCCGAGCCGACCAGGTAATTGGCAACGTTGTTATGAGTGGTCAGCGTGGCCTGCGGATTTTCAATGGCGACCGCGAACCATGCCTTGTTGCCGAAGTTCTTCGACAGACGTAGACCATACTGCCGTGCCCAACTGAAGCCCACGGTGTACGCCGCGTCGATGGTCATCGGTAATGCTTCACTGCGATTGTCCACACCCTTCTTGGTTTCGGTTACCAGACTCCACATCTGGCCGCCGGTCACGCTCCATCCGTTATCGAACGCGGCCTGGCCCCAGGCCTGCCGCTGGCGAAGCGAATAGCTGTTGCTCTGGTTGTTGTTCGAACTCACTGCCGCCGACAGAAAATCAGCTTCCACGAATCCGGACAGCTTCGCGGTTCCCACGCGGCCTTCCGTCAGCATGGAGATTCTGGACTGGCGCCCAGAACCGAAGAACTCCGAAATCGCGCTCTGTGACGCGCCCGGCATGGTCAACGAGTTAAACGGCGTGTTGACGTCCGACGCCAACGCGCGCGAGCGCCGCACAAATTCGGCCGCCAGGAATCCGCCTGGAGTAATGGTCACTCCTTTGTAATGCAGCGCCAGCGGATCAACATTTTCCTTCACTGTCTTCTGTGTTTCCTGCACGGCCACTACGGTGCTGGCCATGTTCGTCTTCAGGTCAGTTACATCATTCGTCAACTGGCCGACCGCCTGCTGCTGCTGCGTGGCTTGCGCCTGCGCGGCGTCAGCTTTAGTAGCCGCATCGGTGGCAGCGCTCTGCGCCTGCTGCACCGCCTGATCCTTATGGTGCAATTCTTCGCGCAGCGCCTGAATCTCCTGCTGCTGCTGCGCCAGCGCCGCCTGCTGCGATGCAAGCGCGTCCTTCAGCGCCTGCACATCAGCCGCGGTTATAGGCGCGGCCTTCGCCTTCTTCGGTTTGGGCTCGGTGCTGGTTTGCGCCACCAGCCCCGTCGCCAGAAAAAGAATTGCACACAGCTTCCACGCAAACTTCATTGTTCTCTCCTTTTTGGTTCTGCAACGAATGATGTCCTGAAAATATCTCGCGCTTGCGGTGCCTACTTGATCTCTTTGATCGCGTCCTTCACCTTGGCCACCACGCTGTCGGGCAACGGTGCATAAGACAAGGCGCTGGTCATCTTTTGCCCATCGGTGACCATCCAGCCCAGGAAGTCGGTAAGAATCTTGCCCTTCGCCGCGTCTTTGGACTGGGCCGGAATCAGCAGCCAGGTAAAGCTGGAAATCGGATACGCATCCTTGCCGGGAGCATTCGTAATCGACACTCGAAAATCCGCCGGCATCTTCGGAGCCGAAGCCGCCGCAGCGGTTACGCTGTCCAGAGACGCTTTTACAAAGACGCCGCTGGAATTCCGCACGCTGCCATACGGGATGTGGTTCTCGACGGCGTAAATCAACTCGATGTAGCCGATTGCACCCGGCAACTGACGGATCAATCCGGCTACCCCGTCATTGTGCAATCCACCCATTCCGAGCGGCCATTTCACCGACGTGTCAGCCCCCACCTGACCCTTCCATTCAGGGCTGATCTTGGATAGGTAGTCAGTCCAGATAAACGTGGTGCCGCTGCCATCGGAGCGATGCACGACGATGATGTCTTTGTCGGGGAGATTGACCCCGGGGTTGACCGAAGTGATCGCCTTGTCATTCCATTTGGTGACCTTTCCCAGGAAAATTCCTGCCAGCGCCTCGGGCGTAAACTTCAGTTCCACCGTCACGCCGGGAATGTTGTAAGCCGGGACGTCTGCCCCCAACACGGTCGGAATATTAAGAATCTTGCTCTTGGCTTCCTTTAACTGCGCGTCGGTCATGGGCATGTCGCTGGCGCCAAAGTCAACCGTGCCAGATAACACCTGACGAATTCCGCCGCCGCTCCCAATCGGCTGATAATTAATCTGAACGTCGGAATGAACCTTGTGGTATTCGCTGAACCACTTCGAATACATCGGGTTGGGAAACGTTGCGCCTGCTCCGTTGAGCGTGGTCTGGCCCATTGCCGGTAGAACGACCGGCAAGGTCATGAGCACACACGCCAGCAGCATCATTTTGCGCATCACCATGAATGCCTCCTAGGGATATATAGCTCCCCTTTCTAGCGGCGCAGTGTTACAGGACAGTTACAAACCAGTGAATTTCTGATGAATGGAGGCGGCAGACTCTGAATTGTGTGATGAAGCGTGGCGCGGGAACTGTCTGAGGAAAATAGACTTATGACTTCGTTTTAGCGGGTGGCTTGTAGATGTGCGATCTCGCGGGGAAACAGCGTGTTCGCTGGGAACTCTCGCCCGAGATCGGTCAACAACTGCAGGGCGTGGGCCTTATCTTTCTCCCGCACATACGCAATTGCCAGCAGGATTCTGGCGAAGGGCGCCAGGTAGTGTCCGTGCTCGGCGGTAGTTTCAAGATCAGCCATTCCCCCCTGCTTGTCGGCCGCAAGCCCGTCCATGCGCAGAATCCAACGGATCGGCGCCGCCATGCTACCGATCAGATATTTGCTGAACCCAGTCGCCAGCAGCGCGTCGTAGCAATCATGACAAACCGCCAGCAACTCCTGCGCCGACACCGAAGCTTCTTTCGTGTAGCGAAGCGACGCCAGATTGTGCTTCTCGATCAGCGCGGCGTAGTCCGCCTGCAACCCCGACGACAAAGTAAGAGCAAACAGCGCATCTCGATCTTTAGGATCTTTCGCCAGCCGGGCTCGAGAAAGATTTTCAGCCCGCCCGATCGCCGACAGAAATTGCGCTCGCACTGCAGGATCAGGCCTCAGCTTAGGCCGATCTGCAAAAGCTTCGTCATTTTCATAGAACTGCGCCTCCAGCACCCCCAGCCGGCTAAACTCAGAAAACAACCACCCCGCCGCCTCGCTGACTGGCCCGACAGGATCATCCGGATGCAACTCTTGCCAGGCTTTGAAGTCTTCTTGTGCGCCGGCAAAATCGAGATTATAGAGTCCGGAAAACCCGCGCTCGAGAGGAGAACCCGCATCCAGTCTGGGCGCATCCTCAGCTCGCGCAAACACGCCGAGCACGCAGCAGGTCCACAACACTGCTACCATGCTCAACACGCCTGCGTCGAGTTTTCTAACCATGTTTAATGCCTTGTTGCCGTCTGTTCAGATGCGATTCTATTATCGTTGTTTGGTTCTAAGTTTCAATTCACTTCGCCCGTTTCTGCGAACTTTGGTTCTGCTAATGAATGGATGACCTTCGCCGCATCAGCGAGCGTCTAAAGCTGTAAAAGCTTTGTCAAATCCCGCCGGGAACGTCCCTGGCTCGATTTACAAGAAGCGAGGATAAGAGGCTCCATGACCGATTCCGCCGAACGCCATGCTCCCGGCTGGCCAGGCATTCCCCCGCGCTGGACCTCAAGCGCCAAAACCGGCGTCGGCACGGCCCTCAACCGCCAAAGCAAAGTCTGGTTCACCCTCAGTCACGGCATCCTCAACGAAGTCTACTTTCCCCGTGTAGACCAGGCCTGCACTCGCGACATGGGATTCATCGTCACCAACGGCCTCGATTTTTTCTCCGAAGAAAAACGTCACTGCAGTTTTGAGGTCTATCCCATCGAGCCCGGCATTCCCGTCTATGAGCTGAAGAACTCATGCAGCGGCGGCCGCTACCAAATCCACAAAGAAGTCCTCACCGATCCCTACCGCAATGTAGTTCTTCAGAAAATCCGCTTCGAGCCCTTGCAAGGCCAGCTCTCCGACTATCACCTCTACGCCCTGCTCTCGCCGCACCTGGCAAATTTCGGCTCCGGCAACACCGGCTGGATCGGCGACTACAAAGGCTATCCCATGTTTTTTGCCGAGCGCGACGATGTGAGCTTGGCGCTCGCCTCCTCCGCGCCGTGGCGGAAAACGTCAGTAGGATTCGTCGGTGCCTCCGACGGCTGGCAGGATCTTTCCCAGCACTTCCAGATGCAATGGGAATACACGCGCGCGGAAAACGGCAACATCGCCTTCACCGGAGAAATTGATCTCGCCGCCTGCAACGGCGAGTTCATCCTAGCCCTAGGCTTCGGCGGAATCTGGACAGAAGCAGGACAACACGCCCGCTCCTCCCTTCTAGAAAATTATGAAGAGACTCGCGAGCAGTACGTCGCGCAGTGGCGAAAGTGGCAAACCACCCTGCTTAAGATTGACGAACCTTTGCGCCAGTACGATCTCTATCGCGCCTCAACTGCCATCCTGCGAACGCACGAGTCCAAAGATTTTCTCGGCGGCATCATCGCCAGTCTCTCCATCCCCTGGGGATTCAACAAAGGCGATGAAGACCTGGGCGGCTACCACCTGGTCTGGCCGCGCGACCTGGTCGAAACTGCCGGAGCGCTCCTTGCCGCCGGAGCGGTCGCCGACTCGATCCGGGTCTTGCGTTATCTCGAGTCCACGCAGGAAGCCGCCGGCAACTGGGCGCAGAATCTCTGGCTCGACGGCCGCCCCTACTGGAACGGCATCCAGATGGACGAAACCGCCTTCCCCATCCTGCTGCTCGACCTGCTCCGCCGCAACGCCCCCGACGCGCTCGGCAAGCTCGACCGCTGGTGGCCCATGGTCCACAAAGCAGCCAGCTTCATTCTGCGCAACGGCCCCGTGACGCAACAAGATCGCTGGGAAGAAGACGCCGGCTACTCACCATTCACGCTGGCTGCAGAAATTTCCGCGCTCCTCGCCGCCGCCGACATCGCCGAACTCACCGGCCACAGCGAAATGGCTCCCACCCTGCGCGACACCGCCGACGCCTGGAACGCCAGCATCGAGCGCTGGGTCTACGCCACCGGCGGCGACCTCGCCGAGCAACTCGGCATCGACGGCTACTACGTCCGCATCGCTCCGCCGCTCACCGACGCAGCCGCGTCCCCCACGCAAGGCTTCGTTCCCATCAAGAACCGTCCGCCGAGCGAGGACGGCAGCCAGAACGGCGACCGCGCCTACCACATCATCAGTCCCGACGCCCTAGCGCTGGTTCGCTTCGGCCTGAGAGCAGCCGACGACCCGCGCATCCTAAACACCCTGCGCGCCATCGACGCCCTGCTCGCCGTCGAACTCCCTCAAGGCCCCTGCTGGTATCGCTACAACGGCGACGGCTACGGCGAACACAAAGACGGCTCCGCCTTCGACGGAACCGGCATCGGCCGCCCCTGGCCCTTACTAGCCGGAGAACGCGCCCACTACGCGTTAGCCGGCGGTCACCGCGACGAGGCCGAAGCACTCCTGGTGGTCATGGAAAATTCAACCGCCGGACAAAGCCGCGCCCTCCCCGAACAAGTCTGGGACTCCGCCGACCTTCCCGCCTTCGAACTCTTCCGCGGCAAGCCCACCGGCTCAGCCTGCCCCTGGTCTGGGCGCATTCCGAATACGTAAAGCTGCGCCGCTCCGTTCGCGACAACAAAGTCTTCGACCAGCCCCCGCAAACCGTGCAACGCTATTTAGTCGAGAAACGTGGCCGCCCCCACTGCGGCTGGAGGTTCAACAACAAAATCCGCACCCTCCCCCGCAACCAAACCCTCCGCATCGCCTTGCTCACCCCCGCCCGCGTCCACTGGACCATCGACAACTGGAACACCTCCCACGACACCGACACCCGCGACACTGGCCTCAGCCTCTACACCCTGCACCTGCCGACGGCATCATTGCCTCCTGGAGGCCAAGTAGCTTTCACCTTCTTCTGGCCGGCCGACAATCGCTGGGAAGGCACCGACTACACGGTCACAGTCGAGAAGGGCTAAGGGCTTTTCTAGAGGAGGCGGAGCTTTCGAGGTGCGCAACTTTCCTTCCGTGCAGGCTGGAGTATAATCACCCGGCCAAAACCAAAGGGTCCCCGAATTTGTCGCAGCGACGAGGAGCTTTGTATGAGTGTTTTCCCTTTGCCTAATGTTCCCGCACAACCGTTCGATTCAGGAGGGCTTGCGTTTGGTAATCAACGCAAGACCGTAGTCCACGCTGCCTGCGATCTACTCGCTCCGGCCGGCACACCCGTGTTTGCAGTGGACGATGGTGTCGTCTGGTATGGACCGCGAGCGTTTTTTCAGAGCGAGCCTGACGCGAGCGGCAACCGTATCTGGACATTTGAAATGGCGGTGGTTCACCAGTACTACATCGTCCGTTATGGGGAAATCCGAAGCCATTTGCCAGCAGGAGTGGCTGCCGGCGCGAATGTCGCCGTAGGACAGCAGATTGCATCGGTGCGAGCGCAGAATGGCTCGACCATGCTGCATCTGGAAATGTTCAACGATACAACCAGCCGCGCCCCACTGACCCAGATGGGAAACATGCAGTACACACTAGTGAAGCCGGCAGACTTCAATCGGCGAAGCGATCTGCGAGATCCCACCGACGTTTTGACAGTTCTCAAATGGGGGCTGCAGTGCGGCTGGAACCTGAACTGAGGCGATAGGTGGCTCTCCAATCTCCTGTTGTCGAAGCGGGGATTCCCTAGGGCCAGCTATTTAGGTTGGGAGAAGTTCACGGCCCCAGGCTTCGCCCTACTGCTCCACGCTGGTGTAGCACAGCTCCACCACCGTGCAGTCGTCGCTCAGCGGATTGCCCGCGCAGAATTCCGTTACCGACGAAAAAATTCCTTCCAGCGTCGGTGACTTGGCAGCCGCCGCCTCCAGCCGGAAGTCTTCATAGAAATCGCCCATCGCGTTTTCCGCCTCGGTGACGCCGTCAGTCACCAGAATAAAGCGATCTCCAGATTTCATCTGGCAAGTCGAGCTCTCAAAAGTCGCGTCGGGCAGCAGCCCCACCGGAACGTTCCCGTGCGGAGGCCGGATCACCTCTCCAGCGCACACCAGCAGCGGGGGCACGTGTCCGCAGTTGACGTACTCGAGTTCACCGTCGCGCCGCAGCCGCACCAGCAACACGGTCGCATATTTTTCTCCCACCAGTTTCTCAGTGAAGAAGTGGTTCACGGCAGCCACCACGTCAAGCAGAGCCATGCCGGAACTCAAATGCGAATAAATCATTCCCTGTAGGGAAGTAGCCAGCAGCGCCGCCGAGACCCCTTTGCCACTCACGTCGGCAAGCACCACGGCGAGGCCTTCCTTGGTATTCACGGCATCAAAAAAGTCCCCGCCAATTTCTTTGCAGGAAAGATTCTTCCCGCGCAGCGTGGCAAACGGCACTTCGGGAATTCTGACCTGCATCAGCCGCTGCTGAATGCTCGCCGCAATCGCCAACTCCTGCTGGTAACGCCGCGCCGATTCTTCCGCCTGCACCAGCCGAGCGTTCTCAATCAGCGACGCCGCTTCGGTCGCGATCACGTGCAAAATATCTTTGCTCACGCCGGCAATATCTCGCGAAGCAAACCGCGAGTCGACGTAAAGAACGCCCATAGCCTCAGCCGAAGCAGCCGCATGCAGCGGAGTCTGCGCGTCCCGCGTCGACTGCACCACCATCTTGCGCAAAGGAATGCAAACGACAGTCCGCAGATCGTAAGCCACCACGCTCTGCCGCCCCGCCAAATCGAGCGACTGGCTGGTATCGGTCTCCAGAAATTCTGAATTCGACCGCAGTGACTCTTCCAGAATCGAATGAGAAATGGTCTTGTCGTCGAGCAGCGGCTCTTTCTTTGAGTTGCGCCCCGCGGCCAGCCGCAGCTTCCCGTCTTCGTCCTTCAGAAAAACGTAAGCCCGCTCAGCCCTCGTCAGTTGCAGCGTGACGTCGAGCATGGTCATCAGAATCTCGTCCAGCACGCCCGCTGTATTCAGCTTGCGCGCCGCCTCCAGAAACAGCGTCAGCTTTTCGAGGTCAGTAGCTTCCTGCTTGATCTGAATGCCAGAGATCTGGCTGAGAAACTCACGCGCCGTATTGGAACTGTTGTGCGCCGGATTAAATAAAATGTACGCCGAATCGCGCGCCCCAAACTCCAGCCGGTCGCCGCGCTCCAGCTTCTGCCGCTGCACCCGCTCTCCGTTTACGAACGTGCCGTGCTTGCTGCCCAGATCCACGAGAAAAAACTCATGCCCTTCCTGCATAATCTGGGCATGATCGCGCGAGACCCGCGGATCGGCAATCACCAGGTCCTTATCCACTTTCCGCCCCACCGTAAACGGCGTGCGGTTCAAGACAATATTCTTCTGCTCACTGCCCTGCACAAACACGAGGGCGGGGAATACTCCGGAGCCAGTACTGTGATGACTGATTGCGTTCAGGGCCATGGATGACGGACAGTCGACAGATCGCTCGTTGATGATCGATCTCTAAGATGATCGATCCCTTAGATTAATAGCCTTTAAGATTAACGTTCTGCAATTAGCGATCCGCGCGTCATTCGCCTTCTACGGGGACGACAGGCGTTGCGCACGCCGCAACTTCCCTTGCTCGACCAGACTACTCTGCGGGCGCTCCTCCCGCAAGGGACGAGCCTGAGTCATTCAAGCGTGAATCATTCGACCAGGGCTCATTCAAGCTTGGACCATTCGATCCCGGCTCATCCACGTGTCCAGCAGCGCCAATCCAAAGACAAACACTGGCAGCATGAAACTCGGGTAGAACGGCTTCGCGTAAAACGGCAGCAAATAGACTCTTTGTCGCAATTCGGGAGTCAGCCAGGGATACGCGCCGCTCAGCGCCAGCGCCGCAATCCACGGCCAGGCAAGCAAGAGCCCGCCAATGCCACGCGCCAGTCGAATCGCCGGCAGGATGAGGACGCCCGAGCTCTCGCTCCACAATAACGCGAGAATTGCCGGCGCCAGCAACACCTGGTTATAAGGGGCGAACATCGGAACAACGACCACCGTCAGCGCCATCACCAGAGCGAAGGCCCGCCCAAATGCCGCACTGGTGGCTGGTTCCCGGCGCACCGCCCAGATGCAGGCCGCGCAGCCCAACACGCTGGCGACCTCTAGAATTCGGCCGCCGACGGAGCCAAACAACGAAAACAACACCGACTGATTCTGCGTGTACTGGTGATATTGCCGAATGGCCTCCACGAACATTCCCAACCACCCCGGCAAAACCAGTTGCGCACCTCCCAGCAAAAGCAGCATGACCAAGCCAAACCCGAATACGAATCGCCGCCGCGACCGCCAGTCGTTACCGCTCCAAACCAACAACCAGAGAACCAGCGGCCAGGCCAGTTGCGGCTTTATCGTGGCCAGCGCCAGCAATCCTCCCGCGCAGAAAAGCCATCCTCCCACCAGGCATGCGCCGCACCCCGCCAGCAATCCCGCCACCAGCAAACTTAACTGCTGCAGCTTGATTCCCTGCACCATCGGCAGCCAGCCCACCATGAGCACAATAAGAATCAAGAGCGTACCCAATGAAAGTTTCCAGCGCAGAACGCGTAGCCAGAGCAAAACGCTCGCGATCGCCAACCCCAACAGCAGCCAACGAAACCCCGCCACGACGGTCTCAAACTGCAGCTGAACGGTGGGCGCCAGCAGAAACACAACGTAGGCGGGATATGCAAACCCCTGCTGATCTTTCGGATCTCCAGGCAGTCGCGGATCAAGCGCGCGCCCGTAATACCCGCGCTGAATTTCAAGCGTCACTTCCGGGCTATAAGGGTTGCGGCCATGCAGCAGCAACTCACGCGCTCCCAGCCATCGCGGATACAAATCCGACAAATTGCCGCGCGGCGCACCCTGCGCCGCAGCATCGGCGATCTGCTGCGCCCGCAGAATCCGGTCCATATAAAACCAGGTGCTGGCCGACGCCATGACCGCAAGCGCCAGTGCAGCAACGAACGGCACAAGCTTCCCGCTTCGCGCCCCGCTCACGATTCCCTCTCGCAGCGCGCCCGATCCACCGGATCGCACACCAACGGCCGCAGTCGCGCCATCAAAAACAGCGACAACGAAATCGTGCCGACAACCAGCCCCCAGGAAACGACCGAATGGATCCAGAACGAATTAAGCCAGACCAACGCCACGCCCCGGCGCAGCACCAACGCCCAGCCAACCAGCATCGCCAGCCCGCCTGCAAGTGCGGCAATCCGGCACAGATTACGCATAGGAACGTTCAACGCACAAACCGCGTAGATCATCAACGCGAACGGGAACGCGGCCACTAAATCGACGAAGTAATGCTCCCCAAGACCAAGCGTTGCAAAGACAGTGCCCACGAAAAAGATTGCCATCGCGGCCCGCGCCCACCGCGACAAATTTGCCGAGTACCACAAGGCCAGCAACGCCCACCCCAGATGCAACGACGGAAACGCATTGCGCGCCCCCGCAACTGGCAGGGCCTCGAGAGGAAGTTGTCTCAACTGCGCCGCCGTCAGCATTTCGAAGGGAAACTTTGAGCCCATCAAGTAAGCGGGACCGCAAGCCGGAATCATGTTATAGAACACAACTCCTACCGGCCCGGCAATCACAAACGCCAAAAAAGCCATCATCGCCAGGTTGCGGTCGCGAACCAGCAGCCGCGCATAGGTAAACATGATCACAAGCGGCAGCACGTAATACACGCCAAGCACGGCGCGCGTAATCAGATGCGAACCCAGCACAACTCGTCCCACCTTGAAACTCAGCTGCACGCCCAGACTCTGATCGAAGCTATAAAGAAACAAATCAAGAGTCTTCGGATGTAGCCTGCCCACGAGTTCCAGCGGACCAGATCCAAAGTATCCGAGCAACAGAAACAACAGCGGCGGCACAAGCGCATCATGCAGCAACTGCCGTTCCTGTCCGGTGCTCCCGATCCTTCTCGCAACCAGAACAAACACGCTGCCCAGCCCAAGCAGCCCGCAAGCCGGAAGCACTTCAAGTGGAACTTTAAGAACGACGGTCTGCAACCCAACCAGAAGCACGGTCGCGGCCGCGACCTGCCAGACCTCGCGCTGTGGACGCACCGAAAGAAACACAATCGCGCAGCCCGCAAGCGTGAGTGAGAAAAAAATGTTCCCCGCAATCTGCGCATAAAAACCCCGGCTCAACGCCAGCGCACACGTCGCCGTCGCCACCACGGCCGAAGCAATCACTCGCCCCCGCCGAGTTCCTAATAATTTAGATTGCAAACTCTCCGTAAGCTCCTCCATCGCGCGTGCTTAAGGCTGGTCCAATTCACTACTAAATCCGCGGCTGCCGCGATCGCAGTTCTCCGGCCAGACCGACAAAACAGAGCAGAACTGCCCACCCGAGCAGCCCCAGCCGGTTGTATCGCATGAGAAGAACTAAAGCTAAAGGCGAGAACAGCAGAACAGCCAATCCGGCGCCGATCGCCAGCCCGCTCCTCGAGACCATTCGAATCTTGCTGCCGAGTTGCCCCGCGATCAGAAGCACGGGAAGCGCCAGCACGCAGAGATCGTAACCCAGCCCGTGATAGCTCACCAGAACGGTCGCGAAAACAGCGAGCGAAAGCGCCAGTTCATCGTTCTTATGATCGGAATTTTGATCTCCCAATCTACATATCCGGGCCGCCAGAAAATAAACCACCGCCGAGAGCAAGATCACCAATACATCAAAGTGCCTGACACTCGATGCCATCAGATAAACAACACCCCGCAGGTTCGGCATGTCCGACGGCATGATCGCGCCCATAGCCATGGTCTTTTCGAGACCCAGGACGTAACGCGGATAGGAAAGTATTTGCCCTACTCCAACCGCGCCAATCGACACCGCGCCCAGCACTACACCGACGCCGGCAAACCCAGCCAAAATTCGCAGTCTTTCCCGTGCCCTCTTCTCCTGAATCAACATCAGCACCAGAAACGGCAGCACCAGATGAAACTTGAACATCCCGCAAGCGAGCCAGGCCCCAACCGAAACCATCCGCTGCCTTTTCCACGACACGAATGCCAGCGCATACAGAAATAGAAGCAGGATCGAGTCCTGCCCCTGCAACATCGCAAAGAAAATCGGAAAAAACGCCAGACTCGCAACCGCCCAGGCCAGTGCCGGCCCGGCGCGCAACAGCGGCACATACGGCCGCAGCAAGATCGGCAAGCCGGCCAGCATCGCCAGGTTCACGAGCGTCCACAACAAATACGCCGTCCGATACGGCAAATAGCTGAACGGTACAAACAACACGGCTTCAAACGGAGGATGGTTAAACGGCAGCGCTCCCAGCCGAGTCGCTACCTGCGGCGCAAACGCCTGCTGCACCCGAAATTGTGCGGCATCGTCATAGAGCGTGTGCCCCATCCCCTCGCGAACCATGGTCCCGGCGGTGTAGTAAATCGTAAAGTCCGGATACCCCTTCCAGATCAGGTCCCGGGCATTCCAAACCACCAGCAAATGAATTAGCAGCACGCCCGCCACATAGAACTTGCCGACCAGTCTGGGGTTTCCAAAGTTCATTCGCCGAGCTTCATCGTCCAGGTTTCATAAACAGCAGTCTGGAGTCCGCACGATCTTACTCCCGGCGGCTCCAGCTAAAGGCCTGCGACTCCAAAGATGCCTCGCCTCAGCCCCTGCACGGCAGTAATCTTTTTTGCTCCAGGTATGCAATAAATTACGACCTTTCGGTCATTTTGCAAGGTATGATTACCCTTAGCAGAGTGGGCAAATCCTGGGCGGTTCCGGTCTCAGTTCGGACGGGTGTGCTCCACTCGATCTCGAAAAGCAAAAACGAGGTGTACATATGGAGCTTGTACGCAGACTTTGGTGCGAACAGGAAGCACAGGATATCGCGGAATATGCAGTCATGCTGGCGGTGATTCTGGTTATTGTCGTAGGAACCGTTCAACTCATCGGCTCCAGCGCCAATACCGTATTCTCCTCCGTCGCCAGTTCCATTCAGTAGACAGCAGATCGAAACGGATGCACCGATGCGCCGGCACTCAGTTGAGCTGGCGAAGTTGACTTTGTAAGGGAGCAGCATGAACCGCACACGCCTGTTGATGATCGGAGTTCTGGCTCTAGCCCTGGGCTTCCTCGCAAGTGTATACGTCTACAAGAACTTGCAATCGAAGTCCGGCGCCGCGGATTCCGGGATCGACGTGATGGTCGCCGCCGACGACCTGGCTGTGGGCGCGCGAGTCGATGCTCGCGACATCAAAGTCATCCGCATTCCCGCCGTCGATCTGCCGCCCGGCTGCGCCCCGAAAGCGTTCCGACGTAATCGGCCGCGGCGTCATTATCCCCATTTCCAAGGGTGAATTCATTCTGCCCAACCGGCTGGCCAGCGAAAATGCCGGATCCGGACTGCCTTCGCTGATCCCCCCCGGCATGCGGGCGGTTTCGGTCAGAGTCAACGAAGTCGTTTCCGTCGCGGGATTCGTCACCCCCGGCACCCGTGTCGACGTCCTGCTCACCGGAGCACCGGGCAGCAGCGGCGAGCAGGAGACCACGACCGTACTGCAGGACGTCACGGTGCTGGCCTCCGGCCACACTCTGGAACGAACCTCGACCGGCGAGGCCCAGAATACCGCCGTCATCACGCTCCTGGTTTCGCCCGACGACGCCCAGCGCCTCACTCTCGCCAGCCTGGAGGGAAAAATTCAACTCGCGCTGCGCAATCCGCTCGACACTCGGCAGGACGATGTGCCAGCTTCCAGTTCCAGAGGTCTCTATAAAGGCGCTCCTGCCCCCGTCGTGACCCCCGTGGTTCATCACACGATCGTCAAGAAAGAGGCGCCCGCTCCTCCACCCCCATCCACCGGCGTCACCGTCGAGGTCTACCACGGCGACAAGAAACAAACCGTAAAGTGCTCGGAGGAGAATTGCGGCACCAATTGAGCGCGATGAGCCCAACTCTTCCACGCAGAACCAACGTTGTCAGAGCAAAGCTTGACGAAATAAAGCTCGAGTCGTTTCCTCACAGGGAGAGGAATCTGAAAATGAAAGTTTGCCGGTCGTTGCTCGGGGTCTGGTCTTGGATATTCGCAGCCATAGTCATGCCCGCGTTTTCAGAAACCCTGCAACAGCAAGCGGATACTCCCGCCCAGGCCCAAGCGCCCAATACCACTCAGACCACGGCACTTCCTCCTGCGTCACAGCAGCCGCAGGGATCGGCCCCGCTGCGCGTCATGGTGGGAAAGTCTTTGCTCATTACTACGAACGGCGAGCGATTACGGCGCATTTCGGTTACCGACGAGACCATCGCGTCCGTCCAGCCCATCACCCCTACCCAGATTCTGGTTCACGGCAAGGCCCCGGGAGAAGTTTCCCTCTTGATCTGGGATGAACTGGAACGCTCGCGCAGCTTCGATCTGCGCGTCGACGTCGACGTCAGCGCCTGTGCCGAAGAAGAGCGCCGCGTCTTTCCCGACGAGCAGATTACAGTCACACCCTCGCGCGCAGGCATCGTGCTCTCCGGACACGTTTCCACCGAGGACGTATCCAAGCGCGCCGGAGAACTGGCTAGCGCCTATTCTCCGAAAGTCTTTAACGTGCTGACTTTCGGCCCGCTAGGCGCTCAGGAAGTCTTGCTGCAGGTAAAGTTCGCCGAAGTCGACCGCTCCGCCATGACTCAGATGGGCGTCAACTTTGTTTCCACCGGCGCAGCGAACACTTTCGGCACCGTGAGTACAGGCCAGTATGGCGGTTTCGGAACCCAGACCCTGAACTCGGGCGGGCAGAATCCCGCCAACAACACCACTTCAACCTCGACCATCAACAACGTCCTCAATCTTTTTCTCTTCCGCCAGGACATCAATTTCGGCGCCGTCATCGAAGCGTTGCAATCCAAAAATCTCCTGCAGATTCTCGCCGAGCCCAATCTGATTGCGGTCAACGGCAAGGAAGCCAGCTTTCTCGCTGGAGGTCAATTCCCTTTCCCCATCGTGCAGCCCGGCCAGGGCTTCACCGCTGTAACGATTTCCTTTAAAGAATTCGGCGTGCGCCTGCAGTTCACTCCGGTCATCATGCCGAACGGCAATATTCATCTGAAGGTCGCGCCCGAAGTAAGCACGCTCGATTTCGCCGATGCGCTGACCATTTCCGGTTTCACCATCCCCGCCCTAAGCACGCGCAAAGCCGAAACCGAATTTGAATTGCAGGATGGCCAGAGCTTCGTCATCGCAGGCCTCATGGATAACCGCGTGACCGACATTTACAACAAAATCCCGGGCCTCGGCGACATTCCGATCCTGGGCAACTTTTTTCGCAGCAAGAGTTTGCAGAAAAGCAATTCAGAATTGATGGTCTTGTGCACAGTCCACCGGATTTCTCCCAGCAACGAATCGCCAGCGTTGCCCAAGAATCCGAAGCCGTTCATGAACAACGACAAGTTCGACAAGAGTAAGTAGGCACCGTAACAGCCCGCGGTGAAAGTGCGATGCGTATTAGTCGATCTGATTAGCGATTTGCAGTACGCGACTGGGATTGCCGATTTGTATCAGGGTATGCCTTCAGGCATACCGCAAACGCTCTTTTGCGAATGCGCCTTTAGGCGCTGGGTTTGGACGCTGGAGCTTCGTGACGTACCGATAGCGAGAGCTACAGTCAGGTAATAGGGGAACCGCAGAGTCGTTATGCCAGAACTGTCAGTCGTCATTGTCGCCACCGACACCGAGCAGCGCGGCGTACTGCAGGTACTCGTCGATGGCACCAGTGTGGCCCGCACCGTTCACACCTGCGCCAGTTTTCCCGTGTCCCCCTCCGATCCCGTAACCCGGCGCGTGCGCAGCGCCAATCCTGACGTAACCCTGGTCGATATTCCCGCCGACAACCCTGCTCAGGGCCTGCGAGCCATCGAACTCCTGCATCAGGAAATGCCCGACGCCGCCATCTTCGCCCTCGGCAATCTCACCCAGCCGCAAGTCATCGTCAATGCGATGCGCGCCGGAGCCCGCGAATTCATCGAGCGCCCCGCCAACACCGCCGACTTGATCGACGCCTTCGTACGCCTGCAAGCCGCGCAGCGCCGGGGAAAGCAGGAAGGCCTTCGCGGCAAAGTTTTCGCGGTCATCAATGCCAAGGGTGGAAACGGCGCGACCACGGTAGCCGTCAATCTCGCGCTCGCCTTGCAGTCCGCCTACTCCCAGACCGCCATGGTCGACATGGCTCCCCTCGGTCACGCCGCGCTGCACATGAATCTCAAGCCCGGATTCAACGTCGCCGACGCCACTCGCAACCTTCACCGCATGGACGCTCACCTGCTCGAAAGCTTCATGACGCGCCACAGCGGCGGCCTGCAATTGCTGGCCGGAACCAACGTGCCCGCCGCCGTAGATCCTTCCACGGCAGAATTCGTCAAGCTCTTCGACATGCTGGTGTCGCATTACCGTTATGTCGTGGTCGACGTTTCGTCGCGTTTCGATGCCGCCAGTCGTCTCATCGCCAGTCTCTCAGAAACCGTTTTGCTGGTCGCCTGCAGTGATGTCGCCTCGCTCTGGAGCGCCGCCCGCGTCCAACAATATCTTAGGCGAGTCCGGCAGCCGCGAGCGCGTCCGCCTGGTGTTGAACCGCTTTCGCAAAGTGGCGGGTTTCAGTGAAGCCGATGCCGAAGCCGCAGTCGGAGCCAAATTACTCTGGCGCATCCCGAACCAATATTTCGCCATATCAGGCGCGATCGACCGCGGCACGCCCGTTATGGATCAGCGCAATTCCGAGATCGCCCGCTGCTTCGCCGGCCTGGCGCAGGAATTGACGCGCAATGACGTCGACGTGAAGCGCACGGCGTGGTCGTTATTTAAGTCAGTCTAGGTTCAAGTCGATTCAGTAATGTAGGCACCAAATTCGAGATGAGATTCAGAGACAAGTTTTAGGCACGGATTTCAGGGACCCCATGGCAAATCTTCAATCGTTCGAGCGCACCGATTACCAGCAGGTAAAAGCCGACCTGCATCGCAAAATTCTCGACCGCCTTGATCTCGAAAAACTGGGCAAGACTTCCGGCGACTCTGCGCGCGATGAAGTCCTGGTCGTCATCCGCGGCGCAGTCAACAGCGAAGTCGTGCCCCTCAGCTTCGCCGAGCGCGAGCGCCTCTCGCGAGAAATTCTCGACGAAATCTTCGGCCTCGGCCCGCTCGAGCCGCTGCTGAAAGACCACACCATCTCCGACATCCTGGTCAACCGCTTCGACCGCGTCTACATTGAGCGCGCCGGCAAACTCGAACTCACCGGCCTGTCGTTCAAAGACAACGTGCACCTCATGCAGATCATCGAGCGCATCGTTTCGCGCGTAGGCCGCCGCGTCGACGAATCCTCCCCGATGGTCGACGCCCGCCTGGCCGACGGATCCCGCGTCAACGCCATCATTCCGCCGCTGGCCATCGATGGCCCCTGCCTCTCCATCCGCCGTTTCGGACGCGAGCCCGTAACCGCCCGCCAGATGCTCGAAAATCAAACCCTCACCGAATCGATGCTCGAACTTCTCTCCGCCATGGTCAAAGGCCGGCTCAACATCCTGGTCTCCGGCGGAACGGGCGCCGGCAAAACCACGCTGCTCAATGTTCTCTCCGGCTACATTCCCAACTCCGACCGCATCGTCACCATCGAAGATGCCGCCGAATTGCAACTCAAGCAGGAACACGTCGTCCGCCTGGAAACTCGCCCGCCCAACATCGAAGGCAAAGGCGCAGTTCGCCAGCGGCAACTGGTCATCAACAGTTTGCGTATGCGCCCCGACCGCATCGTGGTCGGCGAGGTCCGCGGCGAAGAAGCCTTCGACATGCTGCAGGCCATGAACACCGGCCACGAGGGCTCGCTCACCACCGTCCACGCCAATTCCCCGCGCGACGCCATGGCCCGCGTCGAGAACATGGTTTCGATGGCGAACCTCAACATTCCCGAGCGCGCGGTGCGCCACCAGATCGCGTCCGCCGTACACGCCGTGGTGCAGATCGCGCGACTCTCTGACGGCACCCGCAAAGTCATGACAGTCTCCGAAGTTACCGGCATGGACGGCGACCTGCTCGCGATGCAGGACATTTTCAGTTTTGACCGCACCGGCACCGACGAGAACGGAAAAGTTCGCGGCGCATTCCGCGCCACCGGCGTGCGTCCGCAGTTCGCCGAACGCCTAGCCACTGCCGGCGCCCGCTTGCGCCCGGCACTGTTTGAATCGAAAACCGAAGTTTGAGTAGGTCTTTGTCGAGGTCCTGAGTCGAGGTTAATTTAACGTCATGCCAGCAGCTCTGATTGCGCTTCTAGTGTTCGTCGTGGTCGCGGTCGCGGCCTTTGCCCTAGGCTCGCTCGTCGACCAGCGCAACGCCCAGGCCCGCCTCATCAAAGAGCGACTGGCGAGCGAGCGTGAAGCTCCCGAGCTGAAGGCCGAGGAAGAGCTCGCACTCCTGCGCGACGAACAACTCAGCGAAATTCCCGCCATTGACGCAATACTCAGGCGGTCGTCGCGGGTCACCGACATCCAGAAAATGCTGGCGCAAGCCGGCATGTCGATCCGCGCCGGAAATTTTCTAGGCCTATCTGCACTGGCCGGAGTCGCCGCCACATTCCTAGCCTACGCCTTCACCAAACGCGCCGAAGTCGCCTGGGTAGCAATGCTCATCGGCTTCGTGCTCCCCTATTCCTACGCGTCCTACCGCCGCAACAAGCGCTTCGAAAAATTTGAAGAACTCTTCCCCGAGGCCATCGACACCCTTGCCCGCGCCGTTCGCGCCGGTCACGCCTTCACCACCGCGCTCGAAATGATTACCGACGAAGTCGCCGAGCCCGTCTCCGGCGAGTTCCGCCAACTCTTCGAAGAACAAAAATTCGGCATGCCGGTTCGCGATGCCCTGCTCAATCTCACCGAGCGCGTCCCCCTGGTCGACATCAAATTTTTCGTCACCGCCGTCATGCTGCAGCGCGAAACCGGCGGCAATCTCGCCGAAATTTTAGACAACTTGTCCTACGTCATCCGCGAACGTTTCAAAATCCAGCGCCAGGTCCGCGTCTACACCGCGCAAGGCCGTCTCACCATGGCCCTGCTGATGGGCATGCCGCCCATCATCATCGTGGTAATGATGGTGCTCAACCCCAGCTTCATCCGCCCCCTCTTTTCCGATCCGATCGGGCACACGCTCCTGGTCGCCGGAATCACATTGCAGACAATCGGATATTTCGTGATCCGCAAAATCATTCGGATCCAGGTTTAACGGAAGAAGTTTAGTGGGAGAGGTTTAAGTGGGAGAAGTTCAGTCCGCAAGTGCAATCGAGCGGGTTCTGGTTTCAGCCGCGAAGCGGCGGAAGAATACAGCCCACGGCGCAAGCCGTGGGTACGAAGCCGAAAAAGAAACAAGCCCCGAAGGGGCGAAAGAAAAACTCTCCGAGGCCCGCGGGTTGCGTTCGTCGTCGGAGATTGACGAAGTCGAATTGCAGGTAAACCCATGCTGCCTCTGCTCCTGGTCGCCGTCGTCTTCGTCACCGTCGTAGGCGCCGTCTTCGCCTTCGGCACCGCCGTGCTGACCCCCAGTTCCCTGCTGGGCGCTCGCCTGCGCGCCCTCGGCGGCGGGCAGCAACAGCAAGCCGAAAACAAGCCCGCTCTGCGAGAACGCTTCGAGCAGGCCATCGACCCACTCAGCCGAGCCATCCCGCTTTCTCCCGCGGACGTATCCCGCACCCGCGCCTGGCTCATCCAAGCCGGATTCCGCGATGCCATCGACGTCAATTACTATTTCGGCGCCCGCGTGCTCGCCGCCGCGGCCGGCTTCGCCGCAGTCGCATTGTTTTCCGGCTTCGACAACCTTTTCCTGATCGTCGGTGTTCCCGGTCTCGGCTTTTTCCTGCCGCGCATGATCTTGAAGCGCATGATCGCGAACCGCCAGCAGCGCATTCGCCTCGGCCTGCCCGACGCCCTCGACCTCACCGTCATCTGCGTCGAGGCCGGCCTCGCCCTCGATCAAGCCTTAATGCGTGTCGGTCAGGACCTGCACCACGCCCATCCCGATCTCAGCGACGAATTCCATCTCGTGAATCTCGAGATGCGAGCCGGCAAGCCCCGCGCCGAAGCCCTCCGCAACCTGGTCGACCGAACGGGAGTTGACGACATCCGCTCCCTGGTCGGCACCCTTATTCAAACCGACCGCTTCGGCACCAGCGTCGCCCAGGCCCTGCGTGTGCATTCCGACTCCCTCCGCACCGAGCGCCGGCAACGAGCCGAAGAACAGGCCGCGAAAACTACCATCAAGATGGTGCCCCCGCTGGTGATCTTCGTTCTTCCCTCGATTATGTTTGTCACGATCGGCCCGGCAGTGATTGACCTGATTCGCGAACTAGGCCCAGTCACAGGCGCCAAATAAGAAAGCGGCCCCTGGTCAAACCTGCCGCATGCAATGATGTGCATGCAATGACGTGCACGCGGTGACGCGGAAGAGTGGCGCTTCAGCGCCGCGTCAAGAGCCTCAGAGGGAACGGAGCGTTAGCCCCTGAGGCGCGGCCAACTGCACGACACTGGGGAGCATCTTCATTTATGGCGGTTTTTTCCTCGCAAGGCCGGGCCTTCAACCAAACCCGCCAGGCATATCTAGCCACGGCACTGGCTGTGGCTGACACGCACTGGACGCGCCTGCGCGGCCTGCTAGGACTCCGCTCGAGTGACTTCCGTAACGGCTCCGGCCTCTGGATTGTTCCGTGTCATGGCGTTCATACTCTGGGCATGGGGTTCCCCATCGACGTGATTTATCTGGATCGCGCCATGACGGTCGTCCACATCCAGCGCGAGTTGCAGCCATGGCGCTTCGCCCCAGTGCGAGCCCAAGCCGCAACCGTACTCGAACTTCCGAGTAGCACCGCGGCCGAAACAGGAACGGCGATCGGCGATAAAATTGAAATTACGATAGAAGGACGAACGAATCACAACGATATTGGATCAACGCCCGCGTGATTGAAACCCTCCAACTCGAAGAAGCCGTCGAAGTGCACGACGCCCCGAAACTGCTGGTCGCGTGGTCCTCGCCCTGGCGCGAGTTCGTCGAGTCGATCCGGCCCGCGCTGGCGCGCTCCGAGCGCCGCCTCGCCGGCGAAGCTCCCTTCGGCCTCATTCCATTGCGCGTCATGATGCCATCTTATTTCCTGGAAGCGCTTCTCATCTTTGCCGCCATCGTGATTCAGCTGAAAGTCGCCGAACTGCGCCCTTTCGTCGCACCCAGATTTTCCCGTCACGACGTCGTTTACTACAGCGGCGACGAACTCCCCCGCACCCAGGATCTCGGCGGCTCTTCGTCCGGAACCGCCGGACGCGCCGGCGGAGACGAAGCCCACCATTCCACCCAAACCATCAAAATTGCCCGCGGCGCGTCCCTGGTTCCGAAGGTTGTAGACGCTCCCAACCTTAAGCTCCCCTCCACCCGCGACGCCGTAGCCAACCTTCTCGCGATTAAGCCCGATCCAGGCCCACCGCCAGTCGAGGGATTACGCTCCACGCGCACCGCACCAAATCTGGCTACGACGCTGGTCGCCCCTGCTCCGAATGTAATCCGCGACTACACCCGCAACGGAGTGCAGCTCGATTCCGTCATCGCTCCAGCGCCCACAGTGACGCGCGATCGTCCGCTGACCGCGCCCACCCTCAACCCCACGCTGATCGCCCCCGCACCCAATATTTCGAGCAGCCACACCTTGGTAGCTCCGGCGATGGCACCAGCTGTAATTCCTCCCGCACCCACTGTGGCCCGCGATCACAGCTCGATTGCGCCCACTCTCAATCCGTCAGTAGTAGCGCCCGCGCCCACCATCACCCGCGATCAGTCCCGTTCGACTCCAGCGCTGGCCGCCAACGTGATTCCTCCCGCGCCCGGCGGAGTCACCCGCGAAATTTCCCGCCCGCCGATTCAAATGACGAACCCGGCGGTAATCGCCCCTCCGGTCTCCGCCCCGGAACACGCCCCCACGCGCAACTCAAAGTTGAGTTTGCCGTCGCCCGCCGTCATCGCCCCGCCACCCTCAGCCGACATCGCGCAAGACATGCGCCGCTCCGCCAGCGGCAGTATTCCAGATTCGTCGAAAACCGTCGTCCCGCCGCCACCAACCCAACCCGCCGGCGGATCATTCATGAGCAGCCTGATCGGCAAAATCTTCGGCCCTAGTGAAGTCGTTCCTCCTCCGCCGGCGCTTCCCGCGGACCGCCCCCGGGAGGCAGCCGGAACATCGCTCGCCGCCAGCGTGGTTGCACCTCCGCCCACGGTGAGCGCACGCGGCCCTCGCAGCGCGATGCCAGCACCAACTCCCACTGTGGTCGCTCCGCCGCCTTCGACTACTGTCTCGAGCACTTCGAACCGCACTCTCGCAGCCTCTGCCGCAGCACTCGGTCCGCCCAGTGTCGTTCCCCCTCCGCCTTCGCTATCTGCAACCGGAGGTGGCACCGGCAAACTATCAAGCGGCGCCGGAGTCCCCGCGGGTACATTACTCGCAAACAACGTCGTCCCTCCTCCACCGAGTATTAACGGTGGATCAGGAGCCGCAGGCTCAGGTCGCAAGAGCACCGGCCTGGGAGCACCGCTGGACGCCGGCGCCAATCTCGCCCCACCCAACAGCGGAGGCAGCAGGGCCGACGCCGGTGCGGTGATCTCCAGCCAGCCCGGCCCGAAGCTCGGCGTACCCAGCAACGCCACCACCGGTTCACTCGCCATGTCTCCCTCCGGCGGGGAAAAACTCGGCCTCGGCGGCGCCGGAGCCGGTGCCAGCATTGGCCGCGGCCCCGGCCCCGGCAGCGGCCTCAACGGCCCGGGCCCAGGCGCTGGACGCACCGACACCGGGCACGGTTCCGATCCCTCCTCGCGCCCCGGCATCTCGCCCACCGCTGGCCCAGGCGGCGCCGGCAGCGCGCCCTCCGGCTCCCCTCCCGTCCCCGGCGTCGATATCAGCGGCGGCAACACCATCGTCAATCTCCCCAGCTTCGGATCGGATCCCTCCGGCAATGAAGCCGCCCCGCCAGGCCACACTCCTCCCATCAAACACAGCAAAACCTTAGACGTCACCATCGTCGCAACCGCCTCCTCCGGCGGCGCTTTCGAGCCCTACAAAAAGCTGCTGCAAGGCCAAACCTACACCAGCTATATCGATACTTCCGTAGGTCAGGTCGTCATGGAGTTCAGCGAGATCGTGCCCAGCAATCAGCCCGGCGAAATCACCGCACCGCAAAGCATCCGCACCGACCTTCCCGCCGGCCTGCCCCACGGCCACATTGTCTTCAGCTGCACGCTCGATCGAGACGGCAACCTGGAAGGCTTGCGCGTACGCGAATCCGGCCCCGCCGAAATGACCGCAAAAGTCCTCACTGCCCTGCACAGTTGGAAGTTCCAACCCGCCATGCGCGGCGACCAGCCCGTAGAAATCACCGCGATCCTGGGCTTCGGCATCGACACCAACGATCGCAACTAAAGTCGATCGAAACTAAAAGCGAATCGAAACTAGAAACGCCCGAAACTAATCCCGTTCTAATCTTCTCTGCTTTCGTCACGTCCGCACCGCTCCCCGCGCTCACCCTTGCTGTCCCTCCCGCCGATATCAAAGGACGGGGGAGTGCTCCCTTCTCCAGCTGGAGAATTGAAGGTACAGCAATGAAAGTACAGAAATGAAGCTGCAGAAATAAGGTGCCGAAATGGATTTTGACGAAGCGATCAGTATTCACAGCCGGTGGAAACACCGGCTCCGCGGCCTATTGGCAAAGAACGACCACAGCCTGAACCCCGCAGAGGTTAGCCTCGACCACAAGTGTGTCCTCGGAGAATGGATCTACAGCGCAGGCGCACGCTACTCGGATTTCCCCGAGTTCGCCAAGCTGAAGTATGAACATGCCCGTTTTCACCTGGCAGCGGCGGGACTGGTGAGGCGGGCAAATTCCGGCGAATCGATCAAAGCCGAGATTGCTCCGTGCTGCAGCAGCGAATTCTCCCGATCGTCGGCGGCCGTCGTCATGGCACTCCGGGCAATGAAGAAGCGAGTGTCAGAACACGAGGCCGTGCACTCTTGATTGAACGGATTTCGGTCGAGGCTATCCAACGTCAATCGCAGCGCTAGCGCTAACGATTCCCAGGCTCACGCACGAAGGCAATCGCCACCTCGTCCTCATAAATCGTTTTCCACCCCTTGGTCACGGCAAGAACGTTGGCCAGGGCCGAGTCTCGCGGCAGCAGCACGCACGACGCCTCATGCGTCTTGAGAAATTCTTCCCACCCCCGCTCAACCTGCATCATCTTCAAATACGATCGGAAGAACTCCGCGCCGTACAAGTCATGCCGGTCATCGACCACAACCAGAGTCTTCGGATAAAGGCGATAGATCAAATATCCGCCCCAGTAATCCGGACTGAGCACCGGCCCCTTAACTTCATTTTTCTCCAGACAATTCACCGCCTCCACCGGCATCCGCAGCGGATCAAAGTGAGCATCCATCAGAACACTGGACCCGATCCGCCCCCCATTGGCAGCGATCACCAGAGTGACAATCACCCCAAGAACCGGCCAAACATGCCCGTGCAGTGAGCTTTCAACCGCCGACATGCGCTGCAAGAATCCTCGAGCGATTCCGGAGGCCGGCGCCAGCGGCCCCACCACCATCACCAGCAGAATCGCAGCCACCGGAATGTTCCGCGCCGCGTAAAGCCCCGCATACACCGCGAACAAAATCGTCAGCCCCTGGCTCAATTTCAACTCACGCCCCCGAATCGCCAGAACCGCCACGGTGACGAGCAAAAGCACCAGAAAACATTTCTGCGCCAGCCCATGAAAATTGGGCGACTGAAATTCATCAATGTGATCCATCAGGAAGCGGTTCGACAAATAGGCGTAAGCATGCCGGTGCAGATTCCATCCATACGGATTCACCAGGCTGGCCGCGGCTGAAGCCAACCCAACCCACACCAGAGTCCGCACTCTTTTCCCCGCCGCAATTTTCTGGAGCGCTTCTTCGATCCGGTCATTTTTCGCGCGCGACCAACTCCAAGCCGCACCCACCAGAAAAATCCCCCACAGTACAAACCCGAGCAGAAAGCCGCCATGCACGTTCACCCAAACCAGCATCAGCAAGGGCAGCACCCACAACTGTCTCCCGCCACGTACTGCGTTCCCGGCAAAGTTCCCGGAGAAACATTCCCGCTCCGAAGAATCAAGAATCACGAACCACGCCAGCGTAAACAGCCAGCTCACCACATGTGGCCGCGCCAGCAAATGAATCGTCGACGCCCACAACGCCAGCAGCACCAGCAGCAACGCAACCAGAACATTCACGCCACGGCCTAAGAGCAACCGCAACATCCACGCAAACACAACCGCGATTACTACCGCCGTCAGCCATACCACACCGTTCAGTCCGAGGTGAGCGTCCAGTTGACCAACCACCAGGTCGTACAGCCACTCCCAGGCAAACCACGGCTGCCCTTGCATGGTCGAAGAAAACGAATCCACGCGCGGAACCGCATGCGTAACCGCAATCTGCTGCCCCGAGCGAATGTGCCATCCAATGTCCGCATCACCCAGCAGGCGCACTGACAACGGTGTGAACACAAGCACACAAAGTACCCCCACAAAAAACAAGTCGGCCGCGGAAGGCAGCGCCACTCGCGCCCACGCCGCAGTTTCATTTCCCTGAGAACTTCTGGAACCCTCTGCCATCGGGCTGAATCTTATAAGTGTGGAGCATTAACAGCAAGATGACCAGTCAATCCAATCCCCGTGTCGTAATCGTCGGCGCCGGTTTCGGAGGCTTGAACGCCGCGCAAGCGCTCGCCCATCTTCCCGTCCAGGTGACCGTCATCGACCGCCAGAATTTCCACACCTTTCAGCCGCTTCTCTACCAGGTAGCCACTGCCGGACTTTCCCCCGGGGAGATTGCCTCACCGATCCGCTCGATTCTTCGCTCCCACAAAAATGTCGAAGTGCTCATGGCCGAAGTCACCGGCTTCGACCTGGCCCGCCGCGTCGTGAGCATCCCCGATTCAGAAATTGCCTACGACTACTTAATCGTCGCCGCCGGCGCGGCCCACAGCTACTTCGGCCACGACGAGTGGGAGCCCTACGCTCCCGGCCTGAAGACCATCGAAGACGCGCTCGAAATTCGCCGCCGCGTGCTGCTTTCATTCGAACTGGCCGAGCGCCAGGCGGCTGAGGGTAAACCCCCGACTCCGCTCACCTTCGTAGTCGTCGGCGGCGGCCCCACCGGAGTCGAACTCGCCGGCACCCTCGCCGAAATCTCCCGCCACGCCCTCACCCACGACTTCCGCTCCATCGACCCCGCGCGCACGCACATCCTCCTGCTCGAAGGTGGTTCACGTGTTCTGCCCGCCTATGCCGAAGATCTTTCCCGCAGCGCGCAGGAACAACTCAATCATCTCGGAGTCGAAGTCCGCACCTCGACCGTGGTCACAAAAATTGAGCCGGGTGCGGTTGACGCAGGAAACACGCGCTTCCCCGCCACCGTCATCCTCTGGGCCGCGGGCGTGGCCGCTTCCTCACTCGGCAAGAGTCTCGGCATGCCCATCGATCGCGCCGGACGCGTCCTGGTCGAGCCCGACCTCAGCCTCCCCGGCCATCCCGAAGTATTCGTAATCGGCGACCTGGCTGCCCTCAAAGACGAGCACGGCAAACTGCTCCCCGGCGTCGCCCCAGTAGCCATCCAGCAAGGCCGTTTCGTAGGCAAACTAATTCGTGAAGAACTGAAGTCAGGGAGCCTCAAGTCACAGGGTACTCCACCCTTCTCGCGCACTTCGCGAGCGGGTGGGGATTTTGGCGTTCATGATTTTAATTCTGAAGTGTCTTCAAGCCAGCGCCTCGCCTTCCACTACTGGGACAAAGGCAGCCTCGCCACCATCGGCCGCGCCGCCGCCGTCGCCCAGTTCGGCCGCATTCACATCTCGGGCTTCATCGCCTGGCTCTCCTGGCTCTTCGTCCACATTCTTTTCCTGATCGGCTTCCGCAATCGCCTGCTGGTTTTCATTCAGTGGGCGTGGTCCTATGTTACCTACGAGCGCGGCGCCCGCCTGATCACCGGCAGCACCTACCTCCCTGGCTGGGCCCCCGATCAACAACCTCAAAATCCCACCGAGTCAGAAACCGTGCACCGCTCGTGACCTACTGCGTCACTACAAGGCCATCTTCGCACTGGTAGTCGGCATTCGGCGATGCGAACGGGAAACCTGACAAGGGAGTCAACGTTCCGTTCGACTGGTTTACCGAGAAGCCCAGGATCGCTCCCGGCCCCACTCCGCAGACTCCATTGCCCGTCGTGTTGCCGATGGCATACACGAAGTTTCCCGAGGGATCAGCCCGAACAATGTCGCCGCAATTCGTGCTGCTCCTTTCCGCCGTGTCTGTGGCAGTGAGCGTAGCTAGATCCATGCTCGGCAACTCGCCAGGGAAATACTCATATAAGTACCACCAGCGATTGAGCGGATCGACCGCGATGGCTTGCACACCGAAAGGTTGCTGCTGGTCAGGAACTGGATCGATGACCGGCGAGCCGGGCGCGTTGGTGAGAGTTCCGTTCGATCCGACGTTGAAGACGGCGATCGCACCATTGCAATTCATTTCCGGCACCACCAGATGCTGGCCACTCTGGGCGAAAGCCACGTCGTATGCCCCGGTGGCGCAGCCCGCCTGATCTTTTGGCAGTGCAAACGGCTGGCCCGCCACGGGCTTCAGGGCGCCGGTAGTCTTGTTTATGTCGTAGGCCTCGACGTACGCCGCACTATAAGTCACCGCGTACAAATAGCTGCCCGTCGGGTCAATGACAGCCTGAGCCGGCCAGTACTTGGATGCGAAAGGCGATCCCACAACTGCGGTGAGCGATCCGTTGCTCTTCACCTTGAACGCGTAAATACGGTTCGTCTGATTCTCGCTTCCAGCCGTGGTCGCGACGTAAACAAAGTCTCCCGACGGATGAACGACTACGGCCTCTGGATAGCCTGAAAACTTCGGAGGAGCGCCCGGAACCGGCTCCAAACTGCCGTTATCGCGGTTGATGAAGTAGCCGGCAAGCGCCTGTCCGCTTTTTGCGCTGCTGCTGACGTACAGTCGAAATCCACCCTGGTCAGAAGCGATTCGCGCCGGGCCTGCAGGCGTGCTGATGGAACCCTGCGTCGTCGCGGTCAGCGATCCAGTCGAAGCATCCACCAGGTATTCGTAAACCAGGTTGCCGGTGTTGTCGGTGGAATACAGGAATTTCGGCGGAGGCAGAGTGTTTCCCGAGACCGTAATGGTCACCGGAGTTTTGCCGACGCCGCCGCAGTTATCCCACGCTTGCACGACGGTGTTGTAGGTCCCGGCGGCCAGGCTCAGGTCCACGTTGAGCGAGTCGGAATCAGTGGTGTAAGCGCCGACACCCGGGGCGGTATAAATGCGCATGGCCGCAATGCCCGAGGGACAATCCGGACTGCTGGCCGACGCGATGAAATTTACGGGAGACTGATCTTGCGAACCATTGGCCGGCGATGTCACGATAACCACCGGCGTGGTGGCAAAAGCAGTCAGGCTTAAAGTGAGTAGTCCGGAAATAATCAGAAGGCGCAGCAGCCGCGGGTAGTTCATGAAAAAAGACCTCGCAACCCGGCGTTGAGCCGCCGGGCGGTGAGGTCAAATATCCAATGCGCCCTTTAATCAAACAATCAGGTCTATCCCTAAGAAATCCCGCGTTCAGCCCCTAGGGTTAAAGCAGCAAGCCCCATGCGCGTGCTTCGCGAAAGTCAGCTGACCTGCTCCACCACGATTACGCTATTTCTCCAGCAATTTTGCCCGACGCATTTTCGCCCGACGCATTCTCCGCCGGATAGTTGAAGAACAGCTGATTGCCGTCAGGATCATCGACCACCACAAGCCGGTAGCCCCACGAACCATCCTTGACCGGAGCCCCCTTGGCCTCAAGTTCCGCGCGCAGCGCATCCAGCGCGGCAATCGCGGCCTCGCGTGTCTCCGGCTCGACATTCAGGGAAATAAATATCAGCCCCTTGCCAACCTTCTCCGGCCACTGGCAAGAAAGGATGAGCGCACAGCCCTGCCTCTCCACCTGCGCGACATACACTTTGCCGTTCTCATCGAAGCGCCAGGGACTGGTGAACCCGAGCCGGTCAACGTAAAAACGCAGCGACTCCTCAACGTCTCTCACATGTAACACAGGTCGCGCGAACCACTCCGTCATAGTCCAAGTATCCTCGAATATCGAAATTCGCCTGACTCCGGACGGCAGGTGTATCTTGTTTGATATTCCGTTCTTCCGACCCGGGGGTGAGCCTCCATGCGACGACTCTCAGCTTTGGTTTCGCCAATCCTATTGATGTTGCTGCCCTACGCCCAAGCCCAGAATAAACCGGAACCCATTCGTCTCTGCGTCTCCACCCTTCAGAATAGCTCGCACAGCGTCTTCGACACGACCTGGCAGCGGAACCAACTCATCAAGGCGTTCGAACGAGCCAACAAGGGCAAAGACGTCGCAAAGGGCAAGGCCGCCCGCATAGAAACCGTTCTGCTCGAATCAAATACTGAGACCGATCCGACCGTGCGCGAGCAGAACTGCCAGTTCATTCTGCACACCACGGTGATCGAGATAATCGACGCCGGCTCGTCCGACATGGGCAATCCCCGCCCCCACTCAATCCAGGTCGGCAGTGCCCCGGGCGATCCGCGTAATGGCGGTCCCACGGGTGCTCCCGAAGAAAATCGCGCCACACTTTCCTACCGCATCATGCGCGCAGGAGAACTCGAGGAGTGGTCTTCCGGCACAGTCAGAGCGCACGATCTATCGCCGGACGAAGTCCTGGTCTCCCAGCTGATGGACCAGACTGCAAGTCAAGTCGCCAACGCCCTGCGCCATCCCCATTAGCGCCGAGCAGAGAAACTTGATTCTCCCGCATGCGCGCTGGGAATCCAGTTCCTTGGCTGCGCGCTATTCCACGCGCAGAGCCTGCACAGGGTTAATGGAAGCGGCACGGCGAGCCGGAATCATCCCCGCAATGGAAGCAGCAACCACCAGAACGACGATCGCCACCGCCATCACGCTGAAGTTAACACTCGCGATCTCATAAAGCTGCGCCTTGATATAGCGCACGCAAAGCATCGCCACAGGCACGCCAACAATCAGGCCGAGCAGCGCCTGCGTCATGGCGCCCCGCATCACCATGCCGATCACGCGCGTCCGTTCCGCGCCCAGGGCCATGCGGACGCCGATTTCCGACGTGCGACGAACCACCGTGTACGCCGTCACGCCATAAAGTCCAATCGTGGCCAGCAGCAGCGCCAAGCCCCCGAAAAGCGAAGTCAACTGCGCGATCATCCGATTGTCGTTGAACCGGTCGGCAATCTGCTGGTCAAAGGTCTGGAACTTCACCACCGTCAGGTTTGGATTGATTCCCGAGAGCGTCCTCTGCGCAAGCTTCTCCATTTCGTACATCGGGCGATCGGCCGCGATGACGATAGCCCCGGCATAGAGTGAGGAATCGGTCTCGATCGGGGACTTCTCGCTGGCCGCACGCTGGGTGATAGGCAAGAAGTACATGGCGTGATCTTTCCACTGCACCGCCGTATACGTCGTGTCGTCGACCACGCCGACGATCTCGAAATCTCCCGCACTCTGCGGACCCGGCGAACCCATCCGGTGTCCGACAGGATTCTCATTCGGGCTGAAGAACTGCTTCGCGAATTCTTTGCTGACTACGGCCACCGCCGGAGCAGACAACACGTCCTGCGGCAGGAAGCCGCGCCCCATCAGTACATGCGTGCCCACGGAGTCGAAGTACTCGGCATTGCCTTTGACAAAAGACGAGCCTTTGTTGGGATCGGGTTTGCCCTGCACTTGGACGCCGGTGCTCCAGTTGTTCTCTTCCATGGGCGTATACGTAGCGATGCCCACTTTCAAAACGCCGGGAATCTCGTGGAACCGGGCCTCAATGGTGCGATAAAGCGACTCCACCTGGGTTGTGGCGTATCCCGCGGCCTGCGGGTTGACGTGAATGATGTACCGATTCTTCGCGTCGAGGTGCATGTCAGAGCTCTCAAGCTTGTTCAGGCTCTGCGCAAACAATCCGGCCCCGACCAGCAGCACCAGCGAGAGCGATGCCTGCACCACGACCAGGCCGCGTTGCAACAGCGATGCTCCCGAGGCCGTCGTGCGCGAACCCGAGCGCAGCGCTTCGGCCGGCTGTGCCTGAGCCGCGATCCACGCCGGCGCTACCCCGAACAGGATGCCGGTGAGCAGCGAAAGCCCAAAAGCAAAGCCGACCACCAGAAGTGAGGGAGTCGCATGGATAGGAACGTTTTGCGCTCCCGGAAAAGCCATCGCCAGCAACATGCGCGCTCCAGCATATGCCACCGCCATCCCGACGATGCCCCCCAGCCCCGCGAGAAGAATACTTTCTGTGAGCAACTGGCGGATGATGCGGCTACGTTGCGCACCCAAAGCCGTACGCACGCACATCTCCCCCCGCCGGCTCATGCTGCGCACCAGTTGCAGATTGGCGATGTTAGCGCAAGCCACGAGAAGAACAAGCGCGGCAATCCAGCTGAGCAGATGCAGTTGCGACTTGGCGTTTTCCTGTAACTGCTGGATGCCGGCGCCTCCTGGGGTGAGGACAACATGGGTGCGAGCAAGAGCTGTCTTGGCACGTTCGTTCGAGAACACCTTGAAACCGGAGAACTCCTGGAGAAGCAAGGTGCTGGCCTTCGCTTGAACGGCCGGGAGCGAGACGCCGGGCTTGATCCGGCCGACGACGTAGACCCATTCCACTTCAGGATCGTGCACGTAGCCAACGCTGAAGATGACGGCCATTGACTCGAGCGGCAAATAGAAATTAGGCGGGTTGCTGGTGAGCCGATCGCCGAAGTAGCCCTTCGGCGCGACCCCCATGACGGTGACCGCCTGCGTGTTGATGAGGAACGTGCTGCCGATGACGCCGGGATCGGAGCCGTAGTCGTGCGCCCAGGTGTCGTAGCTCATGACCGCGGTAAAGGCCGCGCCCTTGGCGTCGTCGGAGTCGCCGAAGAAGTGCCCCGCGGCGGGCTGAAGTCCAAACGTGCGAAAGTAGTTGCCCGAGACAAATTCGCCCATCACCGATTTTGCGATGGTCTGCGGCCCTTCGCGACGCGCAGTCAGCGGCCGGTACTCAAATCCGGATTCCATCGCAGCCAGTTCGTCAAACTCCGGCAGGCTCTTCTTGAACATCAGATACGTCTCGGTCGAGAACAGAGCATAGTCGCCGTTATCGTTGTACCCGGAGTTGACGCAGCAATCGTCAGTATCACCAATGCGAACCAGAGTCTTAGGATCGGTCACGGGCAAATTGCGCAGCAGGACGGCGTTGACCAGCGTGAAGATGGCCGCATTGGCGCCAATGCCGAGAGCCAGCGTGAGAACGACGGTAGTGGTGAAACCCGGCGTCTTGCGCAACTGGCGAAATGCGTAAGTAATATCCTGGATCAAAACGTTCATGCAGCCCTCCCCAAACACCCATCGTTGCACAATGCCGCGCTCATCGAGCGGCACTTTAGCGTAACGTCTGAAATGGTCAATCTAAAATGGCCAATCTAAAACGGCCAATCTAACATGCCTGCCTGCGATCGCGCCGCCGAGTGAACCGGCTAATGATGCAGTCTGCGTATGTGCCCCAAGCCTAGGCGTCATCCCGAGTGAAGCCGTTCTTCAGGCGGAACGAGGGATCTCCTAGCAACGGACGCCGGCAGGTAGATCCTCGGCCCGCTGTACAGGACGCCGTCCCTCGGGATGACGCCGCGCCCTGATCAGATTCAGACTGCGCCACGTCCAACAAACTCGAACTCCGACGCTGTCAAGCAAATTCTTCCCACGTCCCCTTAACCCATTCTCCCCAAAGCGATTTCTCACCCGCAACGGTCGCAAATAATCCATCTCGACCTGTTAGACTAGATCTATCGAGTTTCGTTAATCTGTGTTTGGCCGCAGACCATCTCGCATCGCCCCGATAAAAAATCACGCAGCTAACTCCTTATCCCGCAATATTTTGCCAACAAGCCCTTTACTCTCAATATTTTGCCGTCAAGCCGCCATATCAACATCGGGTAACGTAAAGAACCCAAAGGTTTTATCAAAGGCGCACAAAAAAATAATTACAGTCCTATCTCTTTCCCTGCTCAGCTTCGCTCTGGCCGTCGCCTGCTCGCCTGCCTCCGCGCAAGTTCTCAAGATCACCGTCAACGACACCATTCAGCCCATCAGCGCCGAATACATTTCCCGCGCCATCGACGAAGCCCAGCGCAGCAACGATAAAGCCATATTGATCGAGATCAATACTCCCGGCGGCCTGGTCAGTTCCACACGAGAAATCATCGAGAAGATCACGGGCTCCTCGGTCCCGGTCATTATCTATATCTATGTCACGCCTACTGGTGGGCACGCCGGTTCCGCCGGGATTTTCATTCTCGAATCAGCCGACGTCGCCGCTATGTCCCCTGGAACTGCCGCTGGCGCGGCTCACCCGGTCACGTTCATCGGTCCGGTTCAAGTGAAACCGGACGACGAGATGAACCGCAAAATCGAGAACGACGCCGCGGCCCTCATTCGCTCCGTCGCATCCAAACGCGGACGCAATGTCGAAGCCGCCGAGAGCGCCGTGCGCGAGTCGAAATCCTTCACCGAGCAAGAAGCCCTCACCTCGCATCTGATCGACTACATCGCGTCGAGTCCTGAAGACCTGTTCCGCCAGATGCAAGGCAAGACTTTCAAACGCTTCAACGGACAATCCGCAACGCTCGATCTTTCCGGGCAGCAATTCGTCGCTTTCAACATGACGCTCAAGGAACACATCCTCGACGAACTCATGAACCCGGACGTCGCCTTCGTGCTGCTGGTCATCGGGGCATTCGCCCTCTACTTCGAATTCAACCATCCCGGCGCAGTCATCCCCGGCACAGTGGGCGTAGTCTTCATCCTGGTCGCAGCCTTCGCGTTGAACCTGCTTCCCACGCGCTTCGCCGCCCTGGGCCTGATTCTAGGAGCGTTCGCCTTGTTCGCCGCCGAAGCCAAGTTCGCCAGTCACGGAGTCCTCACCGCAGGAGGCATCGCGTTACTCACGCTAGGCGGCCTGCTGCTGGTTGATTCCCCGGTCCCCGAAATGCGCGTGCACCTGCTGACCGCGCTGGCCGTAAGCATCCCCTTCGGCCTGATCACCGCCTTCCTGATGACCATCGCTCTGCAGCGCGCGCCGCAACAAAGTGGTCACAGGCGCGCAAGGATTAGTCGGCGAAACCGCCGTGGCTCAGACCGCACTCACGCCACAAGGCAAAGTCTTCATCCACGGCGAACTCTGGGACGCAACCGCCTCCTCGCCGCTCCCCATCGGTCAATTAGTCGTTGTGAGAGAAATCGACGGCCTGACGCTCCAAGTCGATCCGCTGGGAGCGACCCCGCCGCCAGGCATCCCGGCGCCAGCGATACTATGAACATGTCAGGTGTGAATAAACGCGAAAAGAAAATCAGCCCCGAGCAGGACCAGACACAGCCAGCAGATCAACCTGCAATCCTTCAGAGTGCAGCCCTTCAATCGTAGTAGCCGGAATCTTTCCGGTCGCCGGCAAGATCCCAACCGCCCGGTTCTTGCCCAACTGCTTGGCCTGCCGCAGCCCGCGGTCAGCCAGCGTCAGAACTTCCTCGTAAGTAATGGCCCGTGGATCGTCGGCAAACCACGGAAACGCCGCCCACCCCAGCGAGCAAGTGCGGTACATCGTTTCTCCCGACGTCGCCAGAATGATCGGCTTGTCGGCGACCGCCGAGAGCACGCGCTGCGCCAGCCACTCAGCATCCCCGCGATCGGTATACCGCGACACAATCAGAAATTCCTCCCCGCCCCAACGCACCAGCACATCCGAGTCGCGAATGGAAGAACTCAGCCGCCGCGCCATCTCCACCAGCACTTTGTCGCCCACGTCGTGCCCGTAGCGGTCATTCACTTCTTTGAAATTGTCGGCATCGATCAGGTAGAAGACCAGGTCGCGAGTATGCGGATCACGGCCATCGCCATGGGCGCGCAGCGCCTGGTTCACATCCGATTCGATCGTCGCGGAGAAGTAACGGCGGTTGCGCAGTCCGGTCAGCGGATCGGTAAGCGAGGCCTCCTGCAGCACAACGTTGGTGCGCCGCAACTCCCGATTCAACCGGCGATGCTGAATGAACAGCACGAACGCCATCAGAAACATGGTCGCCAGCGTTACCAGCACGCGAAAGTGCGAGACCGGTTGCGGCAACCGACGATCGAGCAGGGCAACCAGCGCAATGATCGGCAACGTCAGCACGGCCAACATCGCCAGATTCGCCATCCACGAGCCGTAAGTTTCGTCCGCCGCACCCTCCGGCGTCGGCGTGAGTCCCGCTCCGAGCAAACCTACCGCGGTGAACACCGCGAACGAACCGGAGTACGGAATGTCGTACCAGCTGCCGGTGAAATACACATCCCGCTCAATAGCGTTGTTGAGAACGTAGAACCAGATGCCATTAAACACGACCGCGCCGCAAAGACCCGCGTAGAGGGTTTTCCATCGTCCAGAGCTTTCCCGCCAGAAGAACAGCAGAACCCCGGCCAGCACGACGGCCTCTGCCCCAGCCAGTATGTCGAAGTTGCGGTTGTAGGCGTCCACATTCGGCGAGATGTATTGCCAGCAGACGACGAACGATACATAAAGATAGAGCCACCACAGGAACAGCAGCAGAAAATCGAGCACGCCCAGCCGCGCGCTGCGCTCCGAGGTCTGGCGATGCGGCCGCAGCAGCACCCCCGCGACCATGGGCGCGCCCGCGAGAAACAGTAGCGAGTCGGCCGGGTGCATGGCCGGCATCTTTCTCTGCAGAACCAGGTCGTACGTAACCCACACCAACTGGTCGCTGAGCCACAGCGCCCATCCCGCGGACTGCAGCAGCCAGAACCAGCGCATGCGGCCCTTGCTCGCCATGCCGTGCCAGGCGAACGTGATCAGAGCCGAAAGCATCAGCAGCGCGCTCACAAGGTCGCTAACCCCGGCCAACGCTAAGCCCGGCCGAAGCACGGCGCAGGCCATCGTCAGCACGGCCATGAGCACCGCGGCCGCGGCCAGCAGCAATTTTGACGGGTTACGGCTGTTCAAAATGGTTGTACCTTGTCGGTTGCACACTCGCGCGCGCGAACCTGAGTCCTAGCCCTTGGTCCCTGGCCCTTGACGCTTAGCCTTTAGCCCTTGGCCCCAGTGGAATACGCAACGCGGTAGATCTGCGCGTGGATTTCCTTGCGCAGATCGTCCCAAATGTTGTCTGGCATTTCGAGAAAAACCTTTACCACCTCAGGATCGAACTGACGCCCTGCCCACTTCTTGATTTCTTCTTGCGCGGCCTGCAGCGTCTGCGCTGGACGGTAAATCCGGTCCGAAGTAATGGCGTCGAGCGTATCAGCAACGGAGAAAATCCGCGCCCCCAGCGGAATCTGTTCGCCCTTCAGGCCGCGAGGATAGCCACTGCCGTCGAAGCGTTCCTGGTGCGAATACACAATCTCGGCGGCCTCGGACAGAAACGGAATCTTTTTTACGATCTGGTAGCCGTGGTAGGCATGTTCCTTCATGATCGTCATCTCGTCGGTCTCAAGCTTCCCCGGCTTGTTCAGAATCTTGTCGGGAATAGCCATCTTCCCAATGTCATGCAGAAAGGCGCCGCGGGCAATGGTATTGATCTGGTCGCGGGGCAAGCCCATGGCGCGTGCAATCGCGATCGTAAACGCGGTCACACGCTTGGAGTGGCCTTCCGTCTCGCGATCCTTCAAATCGAGAGCGTCACCGAGAGCTTCCAGCGTGATGTCATAAGACCGCTCCAGGCTGCTCATCGCGGCCTGCAGTTGATCCGTGCGGGCCTTGACCAAGGATTCCAGATTGGTCTGGTAAGTTCGGTTCTCCACCTTGAGCCGGCGGTTTTCCAGCGCTCGGCTGACCGTGTTGAGCAGTTGCTCGCGCTCGAACGGTTTCAGCAGGTAGTCATAAGCCCCGTTGCGAATGGCTGCCAGCGCGACAGAAATGTCGTGCACCGCGGTAACCATCACCACCGGCATGTCCGGATACTTTTCCTTGGTGCGTTCCAGCAAGCCAATGCCGTCGAGGTCGGCCATCATCAGGTCGGAGAGCATCAACTCAAACTCTTCCCCTGAAGTGAGCACCGCGAGAGCTTCCATGCCGGAAGCCGCCTGTTTACAGGCGTATCCGGCAGTACCGAGCATCGACGCGACGATTTCCCGAATCGGTTCTTCGTCGTCAACTACAAGAATGCGATCTGGCATGGGATCACACGAAAGTCTATCGGCGATTGTAACCCACCCGCGAGATGCCGAAAGTAATCAATGCGGTCCCGAAACTCGATAGAGAAAGTACTGGGCCGTGATATTCAAAAGGGAGGAAGACGTACGTCCGCATAGTCATAGTAATGAGCGCATCCCTCTGGTCGATCTGGAATTCGGCGGCAAGGCTTGGCCTGGCCCAGCCCACGGCGGCAGAACTGACTCTGCTGATCCTGCTGGGCGCCACTCTGCTCGCGCTGCGCGCCTTCCGCGAAAACTATCTCAAAGTGTGGGTTCTGGGCTGGATGGCGCTGGTGGCGTCGTCTCTGGCTGAACATTCCTTAGCGCCGAGAATCCCCGCGCCGTTCGATCTGGTTGCCGTGCAAGCGACTTTCGTGCTCGCCGTGGGACTGCTCGCGGGAGCGGTGCTGCTCTACGCGCGCAGCCGCGATCTGATCGTTCCTTTGACGGTGATCACGCCCGTCCTGGTCGGCTTTGCCGGCGCTCGCGTTCTGTTGTGGCCCGATTCCCTGCCCCTGCGCGTGGCCGTCGAAGTAGGCTACCGAATCATTCTGCTAACGGCAGCAATTGCGTTGCTGCGCGCCCGCCGTGGACGCCGCGAAGCCTCGGCGTGGCTGCTCGCGCTCTCTCTGTTGACGCTTCATCTCGTATGGGCGCCTTTCACTGACCGTGTTCCCGCAGGAACCGCTCTGGCAGCCGAAATTGCGCTTGGCGTAAGCATGCTGCTCGTCGCAATGGAGGAGGCCCGAACGCGCACTCGCAGACTGTGCGCGGTGCAGGCCATCACCAACAGCCTGGCCACAGCTCAGCAATACGGGAGCGTAGTGCAAGCGGCAGTCGAAGAACTGCATTCCCTCACCGGAGTCCGAGCCGTGTGGTTCCGCCTTCTCGAAGGTGGGCACCTGGTCGCCACGCACGCCGCCGGACTCTCTTCCGATTTCCTCCGCGACGCCGGCATGGCGGAGATCACTGACGAAATTACGAAACTTCTCAGTCAGCCCGGCCCGGTCGTGACCACACCAGCCGCCGCCGGTCCTGAGCCTGAGCTATGTCTCGAGAACGAAAAGCTCCGCCATCTGGTGATGGTCCCGGTCGCAGGCAACAAAGCTCCCATCGGCTTGTTGCTGCTAGGCAGTTCACGCAACCGGAAGTGGACCCCGGACGAACTCGAGTTCCTCCAAGGCTGCGCCAAGCAACTCGCGGTCGCGGTTGAAAACTTCCGCCTGCTAGAACAGGTATTGCGCTCACAACGCCAGTGGATCAACACCTTCGACTCGATTCACGACATCATTCTGGCCCACGACGCCGACTTCCGCGTCATCAAAGCCAATCAGGTTCTGCTCCAACATCTCGGCCAGGCCGCCGCAGACGTAGTCGGCAGTTCCTGCGAATCGACTTTGCCGCACACCTTCGGCGAGTGGACCGGATGCCCCTACTGCGCCATGGGCGGCGACGAAGAATTTACCGAAGGCGCCGACCCTTGCTTCGGCGGCTTCTCGGTGGTTTCGACTTCCATCTATACCGAGCAAGGCAGCCCGCAAAAAGGCACCATCCACGTGGTCCGCGACATTACGGACCGCCGCTCCGCGGAAGAGAAATATCGTTTGCTCTTCGAGCAGGTGCAGGAAGGCGTTTATGTCGCGAATCCTGAAGGCCAGCTCATCGACTGCAATGACGCCTTCGTGCACATGCTGGGCTACAAAGAGCGCGACGAATTGCTGGTCCTGAACCTGAACTCAGAAATCTGTGTCGACCCGAAACAGCGCGAAGCCTTCCGCAAAGAAATTGAAGATCATAATTACGTTCGGAATTTCGACGTAACCATGCGCCGCAAAGACGGCTCGCTGCTGCTGGCGGTCGAGAGCAGCTTCGCCACGCGCAGCGGCACCGGCGACATCGAGCGCTATCAAGGATTCGTTCTTGACATGACGGAGAAGCGCCGCGCCGAAGATGAAATGCGGCGCCGCAACCGCGAACTGAACGCCTTGAACGCCATGGCCGTGGTCGCAGCCCAGTCCTTCGATCTTGACGAAATCCTGAACCTCACCCTTCGCCAGGTAGTTACGCTGTTCGGCGCCGAGAGCGGAACGGTTTATCTCTCCGACACTGACACCACAACTTACCGTCGCCGCGCCGCCTGGGGCCCACGCAGCCGCGACAAGATGCGCACTGCCGAAGTCTTCTTTACCGAAGGCTTCGGAGATCTGATCATGCGCTCGCGCACTGAAGTCGTCACGGCGGAATACTTGCCGCACCTGCCGCCCAACGTAGCCGAGTTCATGCGCTCCGAGGCCGACCGCGCCTGGATCTGGATCCTGTTCTGGGGCAAGGACGCGCCCGTCGGCATCATGGGCCTGTGCAGCGACCTGGGATATTCCTACTCCAGCAACGATGAAAATCTGCTGGTCGCCATCAGCCGCCAGCTCGCCACCACTATCGAGAAAGTTCGGCTCTACGAAGAAACCTGCCGCGCCTACGAAGACCTGCGCAAGACGCAAGAGCAGCTGCTGCAGAGCGAAAAGATGTCAGCCGTCGGCCAGTTGATTGCCGGCGTCGCTCACGAACTCAACAATCCGCTGACCGCGATTCTCGGCTACGCCCAGCTTCTCGAAACCGAAGGCCTGAACACGCGCGCCCAGGACTACGTCAGCAAACTATTCAAGCAGGCGCAGCGCACGCATCGCGTCGTCCAGAATCTTCTGTCCTTCGCCCGCCAGCGCAAGCCGCAGCGCGACGAAGTCGACATTCGCAAGATACTCGAAGAAACGCTGGCCCTGCGCGACTATGACCTCAAGATCAACAACATTAAAGTCGAGCGCGACATTCCTTCCGACCCTGCGCTGGTCGTGGCCGACCCGCATCAGATCGAGCAAGTATTTCTGAACGTCATCAACAATGCGGTCGACGCCATTCTTGAAACGGGACGCAGCGGCAAGCTCAAGATTCGAATCTCAAACGCCGGCGGCCACGTCTGCACGCAGTTCACCGATGACGGCGCCGGCATTAAAGATCCCAAACGCATCTTCGATCCGTTCTATACGACGAAGAGCGTCGGCAAAGGCACCGGGCTCGGGCTCAGCATCTGCTACGGCATCGTCAAAGAACACGGCGGCGACATCACCGCCAACAACGCTCCCGACGGCGGCGCGCTCATCGAGGTCCGTTTGCCCGCGGCCGTAGCGGCCGAACCGGAAGCCGAAGTGAAGCCCGCGGCTCGTCTGCACGAGGGCGCCATCCACGGCCGCGTTCTACTGGTTGAGGAAGAAGAAGCGATACTCGAATTCGAACGCGACGTGCTCGCCGGAGCAGGCGCGACCGTCGTCACAGCGAAGACCAGCGCGGATGTGAAGACCCGCCTGCTCTCCGAGCACTTCGACGCCGTCATTATCAACGGCGTTATGCCCGGCCAATGGAACGCCAAAGAATCCTTCCAGTGGCTGAAACAAAACTGTTCGGCGATGGAAGCTCACGTCCTGTATACGTTCTCGAATTCGCCCGAGCAGGGCGACGACCGCGCATTCCTGCAGGAAAACAGCATCCCCTACCTCGTAAAGCCCTTCGAAGTCGCGGAACTGATCTCCCAGGCACGCAAGCTGTTGCTGAAGGCGCAGGCCGCAGCGGCCGGGGCTGACTAAGCACGATTCCCAAACATCGCAGTTGGCGAAAGAAACTGCGGCTTCCCTATGCCCACCTATGGCGCAGGCAGCGGTGGTACCGCACGTTCGTTGCCGTCTGAGTTTACCTGCCGGAATCGGTCAGACAAGAACGCAACAATCTGCGCGACGCTGTTGGCATTCGCGAGAGCGTCTTCCGTGTTATTGACCGAGATATCCTTCAAACCTTGAAGATGGAAATACTCGTGGGTGATCACGTCGCGCTGCAGATCGAGCGGGTCAGAGGTAAAGAACGGTTCGCATAAATGAGTCTTCGGGTCGGGTTGGCTTGCCAGCGTCCAGGCGTGCGGTAGCCCCCTGGCATTGCGGCTGTTAGTCGGGTCGCACAGACCTGTCGTGCCTGCCGCGAGAATGGTCTTCGCCTGGGCGAGATTGCGGTCGCACAGCAGAATCACTTTGTCGAGAGCGTCGCGGAAGGCTTTGCTGGTCGGATCCGAGGTGAGCACCAGACGCTTGGCCACCACAGCAATATTTCTACTGTGCTTTATAAGCAACGTCGCCATCGCACCGCTAAAGGCCGGATCCGAGGATGCAGGTAAAGCGTTTATGTCCGTGCGCAGGTTTCTGAGGTGGTTCAAAGCCAGGTGCAGCGAGGCGCGGCTCGCATTGAGGGCGCGATCGACGACGGCGTCGCGACCAGCCAAGGGTGTGCCGTTCAAATCAGCGTCTATGGCTCTGATCGTCATCTCGCCGACAATTGCGTCGGGAGCGTTCTGGTAACTCACATTGATGATGGGCGGAACGTGGCTTTGCTTATAGTTCAAGACCGCCGCGGCGGTTGTGGGACCGAACGACATCGACGATTTTTCCGCGGCCGAGATTGCTGGCCCGCCGGGCAGCAGTCGCTCCAGCGCCAGTTGAATTTTGAGTATGTGGGGACCAGGCGTCGAGCCGATCGTCAAATGTGCGCTGGGCGTGGTCGCACACGCATCCAGCTTAGGATCATCCTTGAGTTCGTCGGACTGAAGTACTCCCATAGAACCTCCAAAAGATAGTCCGGATACCGGGGGGAAGTTACTGCTGGGCTCTCGGAATTTCAGAGAGTATACATCGGTCGCAGTTGATCAACCAGATCTCTCCAGCATTGGGTGACCGCAATTTCTATCGTTCTGTGTTTAAGCCTGGAAACGCACAGCTATCCACACCTTTCCGCCGTCCCCATTGCGTTAGACTAGCTGTAGACCCATGTCCCAATTCGTACACCTGCACTTGCACACCGACTACTCCCTGCTCGACGGCGCCTGTGACGTCGAAAAACTTTGCCAGCGGGTGAAGGAACTTGGGATGCCCGCCGTGGCCATGACCGACCACGGCAACATTTTTGGCGCGGTCCACTTTGTCAACGCGGCCAAGCACGCGGGCGTGAAGCCGATCGTCGGCTGCGAACTCTACATCTGCAAAAAAGACGACCACCGCGCCGCGCCCGAAGGCGACACCTACAACCACCTGCTGGTGCTCGCCGAAAACGAAGAAGGCTACCGCAACCTGGTCAAGATCACATCGGAGGCCTCACTGCACGGCTTCTACTACAAGCCGCGCGTCAGCAAGAAATTCCTCGCCGAACATTCCCGCGGCCTGATCGGCCTCTCCGGCTGCCTGAAAGGCGAAGTCGCCGAGCGCCTGATGGAGAACAATTACGACGCCGCGCGTGCCGCGGCCGGAACTTATGCCGACATTTTCGGCAAGCAGAATTTCTATCTCGAAATTCAAGATCAGGGCCTGGAGCAGGAGCACCGCATCCATCCCGGCCTCTTCCGACTGGAGAAGGACCTCGGCCTGCCGCTCGTCGCCACCAACGACAGCCACTACCTCTGCGAAGACGACGCCCACGCCCAGGACGTGATGCTGTGCATCCAGACCGGCAAATCGATTCACGACACGGCCCGCATGAAGTTCGACGGCAACCAGTTCTTCGTGAAGAACCACGACGAAATGGCGCGCGTGTTCAAGGATTCTCCTGACGTGCTCACGCGCACGCTCGATATTGCCGAGCGTTGCAGTCTGCATCTCGAGAAAATCGCGAATCCATTTCCGCAGTTCGAAGTTCCGCCCGGCTACTCGATCGACAGCTACTTCGTCCACGTAGCCCGCGAAGGTTTCGCCCGCCGCCTCGACGCCCTTCGCCCCTTACATGAGCAACGCAAGCTGAAGCACTCCATCACCGACTACGAGCAGCGACTGGAGCGCGAACTCGCGATCATCCAGCAGATGCAGTTCCCAGGCTACTTCCTCATCGTCTGGGACTTCATCCGCTACGCCCGCGAGCATGACATCCCTGTCGGCCCGGGCCGCGGATCGGCCGCCGGTTCGCTCGTCTCCTACGCGCTCCGCATCACCGACATCGACCCACTGCAACATGAACTGCTCTTCGAGCGCTTCCTGAATCCCGAGCGCGTGTCCATGCCCGACATCGACATCGATTTCTGCATGAACCGCCGCGGCGAGGTCATCCAGTACGTCACGCAGAAATATGGCCGCGACAACGTTGCTCAGATCATCACCTTCGGCACCATGGCCGCGAAGGCCGCCATTAAAGACGTGGGCCGCGCCATGGACATTCCTTACGCCGACGTCGACCGCATCGCCAAGATGGTCCCGACCCAGCTGAACATTACGCTCGAGCAGGCGATCGAAGATTCCGCGCAACTTCGCGAAGCCATCGAGAAAGACGGCCAGATCCGCGAGTTGTTCGACACCGCGAAAAAGCTGGAAGGCATGGTGCGCAATTCCGGCGTGCACGCCGCCGGAGTCGTGATTTCGCCACGCCCGCTCACCGATTTGGTTCCGCTGCACCGCACCAAGAACGACGAAATCGTCACCGCCTTCGACATGGTCGCGATCGACAAGCTGGGCCTGCTGAAGATGGACTTTCTCGGCCTGACCACGCTCACCATTCTGACCGACGCGTTGAAACTCATCGCGCAGACGCGCGGCACGGCCATCACGCTCGAACAGATTCCGCTCGAAGATCACGAAACCTACGAAAAGGTTTTCTACAAAGGATTGACGTCGGGCGTTTTCCAGTTTGAATCAAACGGCATGCGCGACGTGCTGCGCAAGTACCAGCCGAATTCGATTGAAGATCTCACCGCGTTGAACGCGCTCTACCGGCCCGGCCCCATCCAGGGCGGCATGATCGACGATTTCATCGACCGCAAGCACGGCCGCAAGCGAGTCGAATACGAGTTGCCGGAACTGCAGGAAATTCTCCAGGAGACGCTCGGTGTGATCGTCTACCAGGAACAGGTGATGCAGATCGCCAACCGCCTGGCCGGCTACTCGCTCGGTGAAGCCGATCTGCTGCGTCGCGCCATGGGCAAGAAGAAAGCCGAGGAAATGGCGCAGCAGCGCGAGCGCTTCGTCGACGGCGCCGCGCAAAGAAAATTCCCCGCGAAGAAGATCGAGAAAATTTTCGACCTCATGGCGCAGTTTGCCGGATACGGCTTCAACAAGTCTCACTCCGCCGCCTACGCCCTGCTCGCCTATCACACGGCGTATTTAAAGACTCATTATCCCGTTGAGTTCATGGCGGCGCTGTTGACCTCGGTGACCGGCTCAACCGACGACGTGGTCAAGTACATCAACGAATGCCGCGAGATGGGCATCGCCGTGGAAGCTCCGGATATTAATGTGTCGGACGCGAATTTCACTCCGCACGGCGAGTCGATCCGCTTCGGCCTCGCCGCGGTAAAAAACGTGGGCGGCAACGCGATCGAATCAATCGTGGCCGCCCGCAAGAAACTCAGCCGCTTCAAATCGATTTTCGAATTCTGCGAAAACGTCGACCTGCGCCTGTTGAACAAGCGCGTTCTCGAATCCCTGATCAAAAGCGGCGCGATGGATTCCATGGGCCGCCGCGCCCAACTCATGGCCGTGCTCGACAAAGCGATGGAGCAGGCGCAAAAAGCGCAGCGCGACGCGGAATCCGGCCAGCACGGCCTGTTTGGCGTCTTTCAGCAGGAAGACGCCGAGTCGCACAACGACAAGCTGCCCAATATTCCTGACTGGGACGAGCACACCCGGCTCGCTGCCGAAAAAGAAATTCTCGGCTTCTTCATCAGCGGCCATCCCCTGCAGAAATATAAAGATAAGCTGGCCGATTTGCGGGCGCTCAGCATCGAAGAGATTGCCGCCATGACGAAATCGACGGGCAAAGACGAAACCATTGTGACGGCGGGCATCATCGGCAACGTGCGGGTGCTCAAATCGAAGCGCGGCGATTACTACGCCCAGGCCACGCTCGAAGATATGTCCGGTTCGATCGACATGATCGTCTTCCCTGAGGCCTACAAAAAACTCGGCGACAAAGTGAAGCTCGAAGTTCCGGTGCTATTGAAGGCCGGAGTGCGCATCGAGGAAGGCGCGAATCCCAAGATCACCGCGGCAGAAATTCAGCCGCTCGAAGAAGCTAAGGTTCCGCTGCCACGAGCCATCCGCATTCGCGTGCCGCTCGAGACTTTGCTCGAAACCACGGTCGACGATCTGCACGCACTCTTTATCGAGCGCAAGGGCGAAGCCAAAGTGTTATTTGACGTGGAACGCCAGGGCGATTTCATGGTGGTGATGGAAGCGGAAGGCTATAATGTCGTACCGGACCGAAATTTCATCGCCCGCGTCGAACAGCTGTGCGGGCGAGGCAGCGTCCGCATCATTGCCTGAGATCATTATCTGAAATCATCGCCCGATTCAAAGCATGGCCGCCACTGAAAAAGTACAGCAGGAGTTGGAGCAAATCGAGCGCCAGGTCGCCGAACTGGAGCATCCCAGCGCCGACGATGCTACCCGCCGCGAGATCGCTAAATTAAAGGAACGCCTCGAGGCCCTCAGAATCGAAATGGACGCGCCCCCAACCGCCTGGCAGAGAACCGAGTTGGCGCGGCATCCGCAGCGTCCGCAGTCCCTCGACTACATTGAGCGCATCTTCACCGACTTCAGCGAAATTCACGGCGATCGCAGCTTTGGCGACGATGCCGCCATCATCTGCGGCATGGCCCGCTTCCACGGCGACGAAGTGTTGATCGTCGCTACCCAGAAGGGCCGCGACATGAAGCAGCGCGTGCACCGCAATTTCGGCACGCCGCATCCTGAGGGCTATCGCAAGGCGATCCGCATCATGCAACTCGCCGAGAAATTCCGCCGGCCCATCTTTACTTTGGTTGACACCGACGGCGCCTACCCCGGCATCCACGCAGAAGAGCGCGGACAGGCCGAAGCCATCGCCTATAACCTTCGCGAAATGGCGCGACTTGAAGTGCCGATTATCGCGACCGTGATCGGCGTGGGCGGCAGCGGCGGAGCCCTGGCCATCGCCGTAGCCGACCGCGTGCTGATGATGGAGAACTCGATTTATTCCGTCATCTCGCCCGAGGGCTGCGCAGCCATTATGTGGCGCGACGCCACCAAGAAAGAGCTGGCCGCCGAAGCCATGCGCATCACCGCAACCGACCTCAGCGAGTTGGGCTGCATCGACGACATCGTTCCTGAACCCGAAGGCGGAGCCCATCGCGACCACGAAGCCGCGGCGAACTTACTCGACGCCACCCTACAGAAACATTATGCCGCACTTAAGAAAATCCCCCCTGCCGAATTGCTCGTGTCACGATATAATAAGTTTCGCAACATGGCCCAGTTTTTCAAGACTGAATAGCGTGCCCGTGGAGTATCCCCCGTTCCAAAACAGGTTCCTCCCGGCTACGGACGGGCAATTTGACGCGACGCACAGCCAGCCACGCCGTTATAATGAAATGTTTCCTCCACTGCAATCCACAACGCAAGGGCGACCGGGTTCGCCCCGTTAATTGAAGGAAGGTATTGGAAATGGCCACTACGGATGTAACGCCCCGGGAATCCTCCGGCGGCGTGGGACAGAAACGCATCGTCAACGACATGAGCATTCAGGTCGCGACGGTCGGCCTCGGCCCGTGCCGAGGAGGAGATGGGCTGGCTCAAGGGCGTCAGAGATCCGCATATCGGCCGGGCTCTGGCTTTGATCCATCACCAGCTCGCAGTGCCCTGGTCGGCGGGAAACGCTGGCAAGAGAGGTCGCCCTGTCCCGCAGCGCCTTTGTCGAACGCTTTTCGTCGCTCGTCGGCATGCCGCCGATCCGATATCTCACGTTCTGGCGATTGCAGACCGCAAAGCTCAGCTTGGCTGAGACGCGCAAGACGATCGCGCAGCTCGCCTATTCGGTCGGGTATGAATCCGAGGAGGCGTTCAGCCGGGCATTCAAGCGCGAATTTGGAGCGCCCCCGGCCCGGTGGAGAGAAATGCATGCGCGGGAGTGACGCAAGCGCAGTCGTCTTCGGAGCGGCGTATCGACGATCGGCGTGGGCGCTACGCCCGTTGGAAAATGGGGCACTAAGAGGCTCGCTCGATCGGTTCTGAGAGTTGCAACGCATTCCCAACGGAAAGGACGGACGACAGACCACCCACTCTGTCAGTCTAGTAAGTGAAATGGCGAAGGCCCGCTCCTGGCGCAACCGGCGCGTTCAGCCTAAGTCCGCTTCCTCTCGCTTACCGCCGGTTCGTGGGACCAATCTTGAAGGGCAGCAACGGGTCGATTTGACCCGTTCACCGCTACGTTTGGGAACGTCTGCTATTTGCGCATTCCGGCCGAAGACCGGAGCCGAGGTGGCAGCGACTCAAGCCAAATCAAATGTTTGCGCAGGGCAGCGGAGACCGCGCTGGCAACTCTGGGCTAAATAGAACACAATTACCTGCTACGTTTCAAAGTAACGGGGTCAACGCTGGCCTCGCCCATGAGGGACTTCGCTAAAGCATTCCACAAGCGATGTGCCGAAGGGACAACAATTGACCTATGTCGTCGACGAGAACTGCATACGTTGCAAGATCATGGATTGCGAAGTGTGTCCTGTGGACTGCTTCTATGAGGGCGAAAACATGTTCGTCATCCATCCGACGAGTGCATCGATTGCGGGGTCTGCGTGCCGGAATGCCCAGTTGATGCGATCAAGCCGGACACCGAGCCGGGGCTAGAGAAATGGTTGCGGCTGAATGCCGAATTCGCGAAAGTCTGGCCAAACATTACGATGAAAAAACCGCCTCCGCCCGACTCTAAGGACTGGGAGGGGAGCCGGACAAATTCCAATTCTTCTCACCAAATCCCGGTGCGGGTGATTGATGCAGCGAGGGCCACCACGTTTTCCGACACGACGGAGAGCGACCCATCTGATGCGATCGGGCGCCAGAAGGGGCGGTAGCTATTGAATTGGAAGCCAACCGCTCGGCTTTTTGGACAAGTCGCGCCGAGTGACTGTGACTGGTAGATCCGTTGCTAAAGCCTGATCGCTGGAGGAAGGCCGTCGGTGTTCTCAATTTCCGTGGAAACTAGAGCCGGCGTGACCCGGCATAATCTGGACGGCGCGATCGATGCACTTGCCGAGTGGAGGCCATGCAGAAAGAGACACACTTGCCGATCGTAATAACAAACCGCGCGACAGGGCACGTGCTAACCGTCGAGGAACTTAGACGCCTCGCAGACTTAGAGCGCGCCCGTGCCCACCGGTCATAAGGGCGAGAATCGCCCCGCCGGCGTCATTGGCAACACCCTCAAAGTCATGCGCATGGCGGGTGGTGGGTCAGTTTGATTGTGGCGAAGAAATTTCGCCCTAGCGTCGTTGACGGTCCATCCCCATATTCTGAAGATGGTTACGCATAAGCCAAAAACGAAATTTAAGCCGGCTGAGTTAAAGTTGGGACAGGGTGGTGCGTCCGCCTCACGCTCCCAAGCGGAAGACAGCCGCAGATCGATGGCTTCGAGACAGAGGCGGAGCACGAGACTGATCAAAGCAAGATCGACCGCTTGGCTCAAGATGTATGAAAGCGGCAAATATGCCTAAGGCTCCAAACGCCTGCGCGACTTAAACCAAATTTTCCTGGCGCCAGTAACGACACGATTTCCCAAGTAGCTTCTTGCTCCGCCTCAACTGAGACGAGCTCGCCGCCCTCGACGCGACGGAACCCGAAGGGGACTTTCCGGCTGACATACCGGTCCCGCGCTTTCTGGTCAGACTTCACCTGCCCGATGCGTTCGCGGATGCGGTCTCGGTCGGCTTCGGCGAAGGCGGCGGCCATCGTCAGGAACAGTTTTGACAGGCCATTGCCTGCAATGTCCCGCCGAGATCGAGCAGGTGGAGCTTGGACGCCCGCCGGAAGCGGAAGCGCCGCCGCCCGCTCCACTCAGTGTCGCCGAATTTCAAATCCGCTGCTGGCCGGGTTTCGCTGTTGGCACACCGCCGCACAACGGCTCGCGCTTCCTGAAGGATAGTATCGTACTTGGAGCGTGGCCTCGCGCGCTAATTCGTCGGCGGCCTGCACCGTCAACACGTAGCGATCTCGGTCATTGTCCCAGCGCATTAGATTGGTTCGTATGGCGTTCTCACGAAGCACCATTGTCATGGGATCGTGGACGTGAGGTGGCGCGACGTCGCCGTGCACGTCGACATTCTTCAAAGCCTCAACAAGCTTCTTTTCGGGACCGTGGGTCATCGCGCTTCCGAAATGCGCCAGACACGCCCTCGTGCAAATGCTGCAGGGCCCAGTCGAGAACGCGTTGCGGAGTGTCGAAGCGTGACCACGCCGATTAGGATGACAATTCCGCTGGCCTCATCCCTAACACGGATTTTGTGCCCGGGTTCATTGAACGTTT
>CAVTKB010000002.1:0-392260 GCA_963735205.1 uncultured Acidobacteriota bacterium | reverse complement strand
CAAGGACGCCCGTATCTCGACGAACCGTTCCCCAGGCTCAAAAAGGCAGTGCATGAATTGGGTGGACTGAAGCCAGATTCCAATCAGCAAGTACTATCCGATCTACTCGCTAAGGTTGGTGGGAAAGCCGACGAACTGCTTCGCAAGGTGCCCGATTTGATTTCCGATGAGGACGTGAGCGAGACGCAATGGGCCGCGGTTCAGGAAACGACTCCAGGTTGCATTGGCGGAGATTGCGAGCACTTCCGCAAGGGCGGATCCTCGCAGAGAAATCAAAAATTCAGCTATATCATCCTGGCACATCCGACGGAGGGCGGCCGCTTGCGCCTTGAAGAATACAGGACGGACCGGAAGGATAAACCCGTGGCGGAAGGAACGGCAGCGCCATACTTCCAGGGTTTCGCATCGGCGTGGGTTGTGTTCTCGTCTTTGAATCAAGTGGAATCACGCTATCGCTACTTAGGACAGCAGAAAACAGATGGGCACAACACGTTTGTCATCGGGTTTGCTCAGATTCCCGGCTCGATCGAGTCGCCCGGACAATTCGTGACTCCCAAAGGACCGATTCCTATGCTTTTCCAGGGTATTGCCTGGATCGATCAGGCGGATTTCCGCGTGGTTCGGCTGCGCACTGACCTTCTAGAGCCGCAGCCCCAATTGGATATTCAAAAACAAACATCCAGCATCCTGTTTGGCCCAGTGCACATCGACGCGGTGGATTCAGAGTTGTGGTTGCCTCGAGCTGTGGATGCCGAAATGGAAGCCAATGGCCAGTACTTGCAAGAGGAACACCAATATTCAAAGTACCGGTTGTACAAAGCGAAAACCAAAATCATCCTTTCCCCGAAATGATTGAACCTGGGAGCGCGGCCTGCCGGTGAACGTGCGCGGGGTAGCGACCGTGCGCACAAGGATGAAGCTACTGAACGGTTACGTCGCGAGACAAAGTCGACAGGTGGTGATCTTCGGAATCGGTCGCCACTTCGCGTATGCGGTAGAGTCCTGGTTTCAAGTGGAAGGTTGCGTTTACGTCCACTCCCGCTTTCAGGAGGCCGGGCAATTGTCCGTCGAGGACATTTATCTTTGCCCGCCTTTGTTGGGCATTCACCAGATTTTCTCTTTGATCGAAAACGGCAAAGACGAAGGTTACGGTATTGAGGTTATGCTCTCCGTCCTTCTGGAAGTGAAGGGATGAGGCGTCCAGGTGAGCGAACAGGGAAAGGTCGCGAGTCTCGCCCTGCCCCGGGGCGAGTTTTACATCGAGCGCAACTGGGAGCTCCATGCTCTCCGTTTTGGAAAGAATCGCTTCCCGAATCTGCCGCTGCGTTTGATCTTCGGGATCGGGAGCTGTTCCATCATTTTTCTTTGGTTCTGCTTCTTTGGCCTGCGCTACTGCCGCAGCTTCCGGTGCGGCCTCACCTTCTCTGGATGCGAAATAACCGCGGCGCGCCCGGATGCGAAGGCCCTTCTCTTTTTCTGCCAGCGCGACTTTTAATTCGTGGAATTTGTTGTCTTGTTTCATGCCGCTGGGAGCGAATGCCAAAATGTAGTACACAGAAGATCCCGCCAGCGCTCCGAATCCTGCCTTCAGATCGTTGCTGTTGTGAAAGAACTCGCCACCGGTGCCTTGGGCAAGGTTCGCCAGCACTGCTGTAGCAACCAATTCCCGCTGCGAATCCACGCGGCGCGCAGCTTCGAGAATGCCGGGGTTTGTGGCCGGTATGTAACTGCGGGAGGTGTCGGCCTCGCGCATAAGAATCGCCAGTCCCTTTGGGTCGAGAGCACTGATGACCACTTGCGAGCGCAAGGCGTGATCGGTCAATCGGTCCAGCGGATATTGTTCGCTCTGCGAAAGGAAACCGGGAGAAACTAGTATGAGAGTGCGCAGCCCGGGCATTTGCGAGAGGTGTTTCACGACTTGTTCGAGTTGTTGCAAATTGACGCGCGCCTGTTCCCCGGACTGATTCACAATATTCTGGGCCAGTGTGCGAATCACCATTGTGGCAATTCCGCCTCCGGCGTTAGTCAATCCTGCACCACCCATCCCGCCTGGCGGCATCAGCACACCGCCCTCGCAGTGGGCTGCCTCATCGGTCGCCACGGCCAGAGCGCTCTCATCGTTCTGTGTGATCTGTAGCGCCTGCAAGTCGGACAAATCCGGGCAGTAGTGGTCTCGGTCTAAAGAGCGTGCGCTGACATGAAGCTTGAGCAGAGCTTCGTGGATCCGCTGCGGATCGGACGTAAAGTCTGACAGCACTTGTCCTGACGTAAAGACGGCAACTTGAGTGTTTGGCCGCAGATTGGCGGCCAGATAATGATCGGCTGCGTCCCGGGCCTGGATTATGTCAGCGTCGGATGAGTTCAGATCGTCGAAGTACAAAGCAATGAAACTTCTGATGGCAGGAGCGGTAGACGGGAGCGACTGGTCCGGGGCACGGGCCAAAGCTGAACCCGAAGGCGGCGGTAGTGCAGTCTCGACGTCAAATTGTGCGATGGTCTGTTCTTTGCCCTGGTCGAAGAGCCTGAAGTCTTCCTTGCGAAGCCCTTCTACTGGCTTGCCTTCCGCGTCACGCACCACCACTCGAACAACCACCAGGTTGCTGTTCACTTTTAACTGAAATAGAGCGCTGCTGTGATCCCCGCTTATAGAAGGGGTGCTCGTCTGGCTCAGGGTTCTGAGTGGACTCCACAACAATGCAAAAACTGCGAACAGGCTGCTTGCAATCGTGGAATGTCGGGAACTCGGGATCATGAGCTGAGCACGGGGTGTGCCTCGCGTAGTCTAGCAAGTCACGAGCGCGTCACGGCGAGGAATCATTTCCAACCGGGGTACTGTCCGACCTGTTCCTAGACTCCGAGCCGATTCATGGACTTGAAATCTACTCGGGTTCAAGAACGCTTCCCGCCTCCGCCGGAGCTGAGTGGGCCCTCGACGCGACCCTGACCCACCCGTCAGAACCCGCTCGTCCGACGGTCACTCGGAGCGCAACGCTTGCATCACATCGACGCGTGCAGCGCGGGCGGCGGGCAGCACCGAGGCAAACACTGCGACCGCCATCAGCACGAACGCAGAGACGAGTACAGGGAGTGCGCCCGGCATCTTGACGTCGAGGAAATATTTTCCCGCCAGACGCGCCAGCATGAATCCGAATGCCGCGCCTGCGACGACGCCCGCTGCAGCCATCACGGTGCCTTCCGCGATCACGCCTTTGAGAAGTCGCTGCGGCTCCGAGCCGAGGGCCAGGCGGATGCCGAATTCCCGCGTGCGCGCGCTCACTGAAAACGCCAGCACGCCGGCGACACCCACCACGGCGATCGCCAACGCGACGGCCGCGAATACACCGAAGACCAGCGAATTTAAACGGTCTGGGGTGAGCACCTCGGCACGAATGTCTTCGAGAGTGGCGGCGCGCTCAACCGGCTGCTCGGCGGACATGTCGTGAATGATGCGCGTGACCGACGGGACCAGCGCATAGGGATTTGCACTTGTGTGAATGAAGAGGCGGCCGGCAAACATTGGACCTTCGTCGAAATCGCTGTAAATAGTGACCGTGGGCTCAGGAACGACGTGTCCGTCGTCAATATCGGCGGTGACGCCGATGATCCGGTGCGGCGCCAGCATGCGCGCCTTTTCGAGATCGCTCCCGGCGGCGAATTGGAACACAGGATCCGTCCAATAGACATGCCGATTGACCGCATCCTGATTGGGGAACATGCGCTGCGCGAGAGTCTGGCTGACGATCACGACAGCCTCTTCGTTCTTATTCTGATTATCGAGCGCATTGAAATCGCGCCCGGCAATGATGGGAACGCCAAGCGCCGCAAAAAATCCGGGAGAGATGGCGCGCCAGCGCGCCCGGGGATCCTCTGCGCCGGGAGTATGGACGTGACCATCCGCGGAGAACTGAAAGCCGGCGAGACCGGGGCCGGCATCGCGCCAGGGAACGACGTCGCCGAACGCGGTCTTGCTGACGCCCGGCAGGGCATCAATGCGACGGATCGCTTCCTTAAAGAAATCGACCACTTGCTGAGGTGTCTTCCCGTGGGACATAGGAGGAACATCGATCGCGAGGACGTGCTGCGTGTCCAGACCCGTCTGAGTCTTTTGTAGTGCGATCAGCGTAGTGATCAACGTACTTGCGCCGGCCAGCAACACGAAGGAGGCGGCGATTTGTGTTACCGCGAAGATCCGCTGGCGGCGGCTCGTGCCGCCCGTGACGCGCACACTTCCGCTGGATAGGTTCAGTCCACTCGGCTTGCCGGAAGATGTTCCGGATGCGCCGGAGCCGGATGTGCCAGAGGCCGAAGGCAGGCGTGGGACGAAGGCGAGAATGACTGCGGCGACGATAGCCAGAGCCGCTCCGACCCAAAGCAAGCTCGAATCGACTTTGAAATCGAGCGCGCGGATAGAGAAGCGCGAGGCGTAGCGGGCCAGGATGGCCACCAGGGGCTGCGCGCTCAATACACCGAGTGCGGCCCCAGCGCCGCAGAGCAGAAGACTTTCGGCCAACAGCATGCGGCGCAACGTGCCTCTGCTTGCGCCCAGCGCTACGCGGACCGCCAGTTCGCCTTCGCGGCGAACCGTCCGTGCCAGAATCAGATTGGCAACGTTGGAACACGCGATGATGAACACCAGCCCTGACGCCGCGAGCAGCACCAGCAACACGGTTCGGGCGCCCGACGTGATCTCGTCACGAAGCAACTTCACCCCGATCTGAAAGTTCCCTTCCTGCGCGTAGGCTTCAGGATGCGCTGTCTTCATCGCAGAGTAGGCGGAGCCCAACTCGGCGCGAGCCTGATCGACAGTGACTCCGGGAGCGAGTCGGCCGAAAAGCTCGGTCATGCGATGGATGCGGCCCGTGACCATGGTTGCGGAAAGATGATGCGGACTGGTGACGATGTTGGAAATAATTTCGGTATCCTGCGGATATGGAACGCAAGGTTCGAGGACGCCGATGACCGTCGCGGTGCGATCACCAATGCTACCCAGGCGAACGGTTTTGCCGATGACGGAGGGATCCTTGTGAAGAGTGGTCCAGAAACGGTAGGTGAGAACGACAACGCCGGCAGCTTGAGGGCCGTCGTCTTGAGGCCCGATGAGGCGACCGAGCACGGGATGCAGGCCCATGACGTCAAAATAGTTGCCGCCGACCACGCCACCTTGAATGGAACGAGGCTCACCGAGGCCGATCATGGTGAAGTCCATGGCGGAGAAGTCGCCAAATGCGCTCACAGTTTTCACGCTCGAACGCAAGTCCTGTAGCTCGGGTACGGAGAACGCAGCGTTTTCGTCGCCAATGCCGGGAGCGCTCTGCCGGATATAGATCAGCCGGTCCTCGCCGCGATTGACCAGAGGCTTGAGCAGCACGCCGCGCACCAGCGTGAAAATGGCCGCGTTCGCGCCGATGCCTAACGCCAGCGTGAGAATCACGGCGATCGCCAGCCCTGGAGTCCGAATTAACGAGTAGGCTGCAACTTTCAGATCGCGAACGAATGACATGTTGTCGCTCCAACCGATCATTCTTTCCCTCATCGTTTTTTCCTCCTTCATTTCCCCCCCATGGGCGCGCTTATCGCAAAGTATCCTTTCGCCGACGCTCCTGACTTGCCTTTGCGATTTCGCTCATGTCCCCCACTGGCCGAATCTCGAAAATGTTACCGTACTTCAGGCCCGGATGCTGTGCCATGAGCTGAATTGCATGATTCATGTCCCGAGCCTCGAGGACAAGAATACCGCCAAGTTGTTCCTTGGTTTCCACATAGGGGCCATCCGTGGTTGCGGCTTTGCCGTTCTTCCAATACAGGGTCAAGGCGTTTTCCGCAGGCTGAAGCGCCTCTCCACCAGAAAAATGCCCGTTAGCGCGAAGATGGTCGTCATATTCAAAGCATTTGTCGAACATCGCGTTTCGCTCGCCTTCGGCCATGCTTTCGAATTTGTCTTTATCGTAGTATCCCAAACAGATGTATTTCATCCGTTCCTCCTTAGGTTTCCCGTGACTCAGCGCGGCAGCTCGTCGTCTTGTTATCAGATAGTCGTTCGGGAGACGGAAAATCGACAGCTATTCGATTTATTTTGGACCTCGTCAGGCGAATCTGCGGGCGGGCAGATTGTGGAAAACTGGGGACAGGGGACGTTCGCCAACTTCGGGTTTTCCAAAGGTTTTCTTTATTCGGTTCGCAAGGCCTGCATGGGATCGATCCGCGCTGCCCTCCATGCGGGAACCAGGCAGGCCATCGCCGCCACGGCTAACAGCGACGCCGCTACAGATGCGAAGACTGCCGGATCGAACGGGCTGGTTCCGTAGAGCATCGACTGGATTAAGCGCACCGCTCCGACACTCGCGGCAAGGCCAAGCAGGAGGCCGTAGAATGCTGGACGCAGGCCGTCGATCAGCATGAGGCGGACAACCTCGCCGCGTTGTGCACCGAGAGCCATGCGAACGCCGATTTCTCCCGTGCGCTGGATCGTCAGATAAGAAAGCACTCCGTACAACCCTACCGACGCCAGGATCAGCGACATCACGGCGAAGCCGAGCACTAAGCTGGCGCTCAGCCTGACATTGCCCAATGACTGTTCGATGATCTGCTGCATCGTGAGCACAGCGGAGACGGGAAGCTGGGGATCGAACTCCGCGATCAGCTTCTGCACTGGAATTGAAATAGTCAACGGGTCGCCGGCGGTCTGCACGGCCAAGGTCAACCCCGTACTGTTATCGCCGGCAAGAAGCGGGAAGTATTCGGTGATCTTATCTGGCTGACCCATCAGATAGCGCGTGTCGGCCACGACCCCGACGATTTCGTAATCGGCATTGCCGCGCGTCGAGTGAAGATGCTTGCCCAGCGGATTTTCTCCGGGGAAGTATTGCCGCATCAGCTGGTCGCTGATGATCACGGTCTTCGGCCGGCCGTTGCGATCGGCGCTGGTGAAGAAGCGTCCGCTCAGAAGCGGAATCTGCAGCGCACTGAAGTATTCGGGATCGGCCGTGCGAAACAACGCTTCTGGCTGCGGTGCGCCGGCCGCGAGCCGAGGATGCTCCGGAATGGTGAAGAGGTCATCGCCCCCATATCCCGCTCCGGGCACGGTTGAGCCGAGCGCCGCGGCCCGTACTCCCGGCATGGCGCGAACCCGCTCCAGCAGGGCTTCGTTGAATGCGTTCACTTTCGCGGGACTATCGTATTTGTTCCCAGGCAGACTGTAACGCATGGTAAGCACGTTGTCGGTCACACAGCCGACGTCGGTGGTGCGCAGCCGCCAAAAACTCTTCAGCAAAAGACCGGCGGCGATTAACAGCACCACAGTCGCCGCAATCTCTACCGTAAGCAGCGTCTTGCGCAACGTTTTACGCAGCCCAGTGCGCGCCTGGCTCCCGGACGCAGTGAGGGAGGAAGTGCGCGAGGAAGTCTCCGCGATCGCGCGCTTGGTTGTCGATGAGATCGCGGGCAGAAAACCTGCCAGCAGCGCCGCTCCAAAGATGAGCGCGCACGCGACCGCCAGCACCACTGCGTCAGGGTGGACGTTCTGCACTGGCGGGAGATCCTTCCACACGCCGACCAGCCATTTCGTGGCCGCGAGGGATAACAGCACTCCAGTGATGCCGCCTGCAATCGAGATCAGGAGGCTCTCGATGAGCTGGATGCGAATCAGCGTGATCCGCTTCGCCCCCAGGGCGCTGCAGATCGCGATCTCCTTTTGTCTGGCCGCAGAACGCGCCACCATCAGGTTCGCTACGTTGAGACATCCAATCAGCAGCATGCAGCCGACCGCGCACAGCAGGATGATTAACGGCTTTCTCACATCCTGTGCGAGATCTTCAATCAGGGTTTTTGAGGCCACATCTTCGGCGACCGGCTCATGCAGATTCTGCATATGCAGTTGGTACTGCAACGCCTCGACCTGGCTTAGAGCGCTGGCCAGGCTGACCTCCGGCCGCAATCGAGCCACGACGCGGCTGAAGTGAAATCCATGATGCGTGAGGACATCGGCGCCGATCCGCGCATACGGAACCCATAGCTGAACCTCGGCATCCGGATAGATGAACCACTTGGGAAGTACGCCAACCACCGTGTATGGCTTGCCGTTGAGGTGGATTTGCCTGCCGACAATCGACGAATCGCCGCCGAACCGCCGCTGGAAGAGACTCCAGGTAAGCAGCACGACGTTCGCGCCCGGACGATCTTCACTCTCTGTAAATGTGCGGCCGATGGCCGCGTTCACTCCAAGCAGGGGAAACAAGTTCCAGCTGCCGCCGCCTGCCTGCACCTTTTCCGGCAATTCCCCGTGCTCTCCCGTCAGGTTGGGTGGAAAGTAGTACCAGGCCGCCATGTCCTCAAAACCGTGGGTCTGCGCCCGCCAGTCGAGATAGTCGGCCGGAGCAACGGGGGTGTAGTCGAACCCCTGAGCATTGTGCTCGGGGTCGCTGAAATGGTCATAGACCATGACGAGGCGATCGGGATCGCGGAAGGGAAGCGGCCTGAGCAGAACTGAGCGCATCACGGTGAACAGCGACGTTACTGCGCCGATGCACAATGCCATGATGATGATGGCGATCAATGAGAAGCCGGGCGACCGAAACAGGGTGCGGATGCCGATCCTCACATCGCGAAGAAGATTTTCCAGCGCGTTCCAGATCCAGACCGCGCGAGTGTGCTCGGAAATAAGGCTGGGATTGCCGAAGGCACGCAGGGCTGCCTGTCGCGCTTCTTTCGGAGCCACGCCCTGATTCCGCTGCTCTTCTTCTTCCACATCAAGATCCGATTGCAGTTCCCGCTCTATGTCTTGATTCCGTTTCCTGGTCTGCCACCACATGTCAGATCTCCTCGATACTCGGCCACATTTGTTTGCCGATCTGGTGTCCATCAGCGGGACCGGAAAGAAGAGTTCGCAAGATCAGCATGTCAAGGCCGCCTCGAAGAAAGGCTCGCGCGTTGTGATGGCTGTTTTCTCATGGAAGACGTTCGACCCTCAATTGCAACCATGGTAGACATTCGACCATTGGCGGTCAAGAGGTGATTTGAAGAATCCAGAACGGAAATCGGCGATTTCACCAGATTTCTTCCGGGACACGAAGGACAGATACGCGCTATGTTGGAAATGCCCTCAGGATTCAACCCGCGTCCGATGTATTTCCTTTTAGTATCATAAAGCGCCATGGGCATCGACCAGTGGCAGAATTTCTTCGTGATGGTGGGAGGCGGAGCGGCGGCTCTCGCGGGCTTGGTGTTTATAGCGATGTCGATCAATCTTCCAATCATCAACCGGGATGCAACCCATAAAAATCGTGCAGTAGCCACGCTGACGGGCTTTACGGCCGTCTTCATGATCTGTGCATTGGCACTCATTGGAAAGCAAAACTATCAATGGGTCGGCGTGGAATGGTTGGTGGTTACGCTGGTTCCGACGATTACCTACGTCCGGGTGTACGTCCGGGCGACAAAAATCGGCAGAAGTTCGGTTGGGCTCAGCATTGGCCGCTTCATCGTGGGCACAACTTGTTATATAGCTCAGATCGTAGGTTCTGCGTTACTTATCGCGGGATATGTTGCCGGGCTTTATGTGGCCTCCGTAGCGATGGTGCTCTCGTTCGCTTTTTTCATTTCGGCCGCGTGGCTCCTCATCACTGGCATTCACGAGGATCAGACTTAAGCAACTGTTGGGTTCCCCAAAACGCGAAGAAACGGGGTGCCCCCACAGTGTTGGTAACGCCGGCAAGATCGGAAGCCTGCGCCACCCACCCACCCGCCTGAATATCTACCCGCCATACTTTCGTATTGGTCGATACGTTCGTCCAATAGACTCGTTGACGCGCTTCCGTTTTAATGACGGTGCCGTTCATTGGGGTAATCGTGAGCAGTGTGGCCAGCGTAGCCGATATGCAGCGGAAAATCGGGGACGGGACACCCGTACTTTAAAGTGAGCGCCCTGTCGGAAAAATTGGAACGGTCGAGATTTGGAGCAATCGAGATTGGAGCGAATCATGAGCAGCGTACAAATTGACCAGAAGAGCTACGAGATGCCCCCGCGGGAAGGGATCAGCATCGCGCATTTTCTCACCGTTGCCGACGTCGAGCGCTCGGCTCGCTACTACGAAAAGGTCTTCGGCGCTCGCATTCTGACCATGGGTGACGGCAACGCGCCTCCGTACCTCCAGCTTGCAAATATTTGGATGATTCTGAACGTTGGGGGCGGGCCGACCCCGGATAAGCCGACGGTAACGCTCAGCACTCCCGACCCGAACCACATCACTAGCTTCATGAATTTCCGCGTTGCTGATATTCAAGCGTGCTATGAATTATGGAAAAGTCGAGGGGCCGACTTCATCACTCCGCCGATTCCAAAGTACGGCGAGATACGCTGCTACATCCGCGATCCTGACGGTTACATCATCGAGGTCGGACAGAGCACTGATCGCATCTACGGTTAACGCGCGGCCCGAACGGAATGCGGATTTCAACGGTGGCCGTTGTTTGCGTGAATCCGTCCGGGCTGAAGTGTCTAGCCAATGCCTCGGCCGATGCCTTCGCTCAATAGATTTGTCGTCGCGCCTCGGCCAATCTTGTCTTGAACAATCACTCGCCCTGTCATCGAAAGGAGAACGAAATGGACGGCGCAAATGGATGAAAGAGACCACGCCGGTGACCGTGCCTTCGCGTCGAACACGCTGAGTGTGAACGTATTTACCGCCCCGGGAAAGACCATGGTCGGCGAGCGGCCCAAGCCCTTCGGCGAAGCGCTGGGCTTTGACCCGATCACGTCGACTTTAATCTACGGCGAGTACGACGCGGTGCTGGTGGACGCGATGGGGACGGTGGCTGAGGCCGAGGCGCTCGCGAATTGGATCGCCCTGCACAACCGCAACCTGGAAACCATTTATATAACGCACGCCCATTTCGACCACTTCTACGGTCTTAGTGTTCTGCTCGACCGTTTCCCAGCGCGCTCGGGCGATAGCCACGCCCGAGGCGGTGAGCGCCATGCAGATCTCTTTCACTCCCGTAGTAGAGCGGCTGGCACGCCGGATGTTTCCTGGGCAAGTGCCCACTAAGTTGGTTCCACCCGAGCCCTATGAGCATGACACGTTCACTCTCGAGGGCCACGAATTGCGCATCATCAAGCAGGGCCGCACCGATAGTCCCGATTCGACGTCTCTTTACGTTCCATCGATCGGCCTGATCGTCGCGGGCGACGTTGTATACAACCAATGCCGCATGTACGTCGGCGACACCACGCCTGAGAGCCGAAAGAATTGGATCGCGGCGCTGGACCGGTTAGCGTCGCTGAACCCGGCGATGGTCGTCGCCGGTCACAAGAAGACTGGCGCGCCTGACGCTCCCTCGACGATCCAGGAGACAAAGCGTTATCTGCAGGATTTCGATCGGCTGCAGAAGACTGCGACCTCCGACCAGCAGCTGTTCGATCAGATGACGGAGCTATACCCGAATTGGGTCGCCAATCAGTCGTGGCTGATGTTCGGATTCCCGGGAGCGTAAACGGGCATAACTGAATTGGGCCGACGGACTGGCGCAAAGAATTTGCTCAAGCTTCCCAAGGGTTGAGAACACCGGCTCCCGTACGCTCAAAATCGGCAACATTCCTGGTCGCGACGGTCAGACCGTGCACCAGGGCTGTGGCTGCGATGAGGGCGTCACGATCGGAGCGAGGGTTCGGTACGTGAAGTATCGCGCATCGGCGAGCGACGTCGGTGTCAATCGACAGGATGCGGCCGGAGAATGTGGGCAACACATGACGATCCATCCACGCACGAAGAATCGCGCCTTGCTCTTGGTCGCGGCGGTCGACGAGAAGAATCCCGATCTCTAGTTCCAGTAGTGAAATGACCGAGATGTAAAGACTCGCCGAGGGTACGCGTTCGGCCCATTTTTTGACGTTTGAATGCGTCTTCTTTGCTTTTCTTAATTCTGAAATCACATTGGTATCGAGGATGTACATCAGGTTAAGTCCGCCGGCTTGTGCAGGTTTCCCCGCAGACGAGGCGGCTCAAATTCAATCTCAGCGGCAGCTGGCATCGCCAATAAATCCGTAATGCTCCTCTGCCCTCCCGTTATCCTTTGATACTCCTCCACCGTGAGCAGCACGTGGGAGGGACGACCTCGATCCGTAATGAAAACGGGGCCTCGCTTCGCGGCTCTCTTTGCCCTGCTTGTGTCCTGATTAAAGTCTCGACTCGACAGTTTTGTAATGGCCATGGTCTCCCGTACCTCAATGTAGCAACGTAGCTACATTATACCAGAAAAGCGCAAGCTCGGAGACTTCGATCGGGTGCAGAAAACCGCGACATCCGACCAGGAGTTGTTCGATCAGATGACGCAACTGTGCCTGCATAGGGTGGCCAATCAGTCGTGGCTGATGTTCGGATTCCCGGGTGCATAACTGGCATCAACCGCTGATGCCAACGTTTCCTCCCGCATGAGTCGATACAAAAGTGTTGGCGATACCAACGTCCAATTGCGCGGCCAACAGTGTTCTGGCTTAATCGCTGCAGTTAATTCGACGAGGAGATTGAAATGAAACTTTCGCAGATGTACCGAACCGCTTTGATCGCAACCTTGATGCTGGTGCTGCCGTTCGGACTCGACATGAGCGGATTCGCTCAGACGAACTCCCCGCAAGGGATTAAGAATATCGTCCTGGTTCACGGGGCCTGGGCGGATGGATCGTGCTGGTCCAAAGTAATTGCGCTCCTCGAAACAAAGGGTTTTCATGTGGTCGCTGTGCAGAACCCTTTGACCTCGCTGGCTGACGATGTAGCGGCGACCAAGCGCATCATCGCGTTGCAGGATGGACCGGTAATACTAGTCGGCCATTCCTACGCCGGCGTGGTGATTACTGAAGCAGGTAATGACGCAAAGGTTGTCGGGTTAGTCTACGTGGCGGCGTTCGCGCCTGGGGATGGGGAATCCATCAATTCCGTCAGCAAACCATATCCGCCTGCTCCGTTGGGCGGCGAGCTGCGGCCCGACGCTCAGGGTTTTCTAACGGCGACTCCAAAAGGAATTGCCGAAGACATGGCGCAGGATCTCTCGGCCAGTGAACAGCAGATACTCACGGCGACACAGGGCCAAACATCGTCCTCTGTTTTCGGGGCCACAATCACGACCGCTGCGTGGAAGAGCAGGCCTTCATGGGCCCTAATCGCGGGCAACGACCGGGCAATTCCGCCGCAACTCGAGAAGGACGAAGCAGCGGCCATGAAGGCAACTGCGATTACCGTGCCTGCTAATCATCTGGCCATGCTCTCTCATCCGAAAGAAGTGGCGGAGTTGATCGAGCAGGCGGCGGCTAAAGCCAGATAAATCACTGAATTGGAATTGGTGAGTGTCCCGTTTGTCCCCAAGTTTAGAAGAACACATTCGATTTCAAAAAGGAGAACAAAATGACAAGTAAAGGAAAAGTCCTGGTGCTAGTGTCGAGCGGTCGCGGTTTGCCCTTGAAAGATGGCAAGGTTTATACCGGCGCCGGCTACTACCTCAACGAGCTGACGGTTCCGGTTCGCGCCCTGATGAAGGAGGGCTACGAAATCATCTTCGCCAACCCCAAAGGCAACACGCCCCAAGTGGATGTGCATTCAGAGGTCGCCGATTTTTTCGGCGGGGACGCGGCCAAGCTTGAGGACTATATGTTATTCCGCGACGGCCTGACTGGGCTCCGAGATCCGAGCCGCATCGCGGACGTCATCGCATCGGGACTGGATCAATATGACGCCGTTTTTGTTCCCGGCGGGCATGGCCCGATGATCGATCTTCTCGATGATCCCGACGCCGGCGTCGTGATGAGGCACTTTCATGAAACCTCCAAGCCCACGGCGGTGCTCTGCCATGGCCCGATTTCACTACTCTCGGCTCTTCCAAATTCGAAAGAGGTAGTCGCCGCGCTGGCGGCGGGCGATGCTGCCGGGGCACGCGCGAAGGCTCAGGGCTGGATCTATTCTGGATACAAGATGACCATCTTTTCGACAGCGGAAGAGCAGCAGCGGGAGCCGCTGGAGATCGGTGGCAAGGTTCTGTTCTACCCAGACTTCGCCTTGCGTACGGCCGGCGGTGACGTGAGTGTGCTCGCTCCATGGTCGAGCTACGTCATTCAAGATCGCGAGTTGATCTCAGGTCAGAACCCGTTCTCTGATCAAGCGCTTCTGAACCTTCTTCTACCGGCACTCGACGCGAAGAAAAAGTCGCTCTCAGCGGCGTAAGAATCGGAGGGAACCGGGAACAGGCGGGACGTTTTCTATTTTTCGGCAATGGAAATTAGTTGACGTCCTGTCTGTCCCCATCTTTTGTCCCATCTTTCCGGTCCTGGGTTGGAATGGTTGTCTCCCCGTCTGGCAAAGCGGAAAGGATGATAGACATGAAATCAGAGATCAAGATCGGCGAGCAATTCGAGTTCGCGGTACGCTCAGATAAAGAATTTAGACAAAAAGCGGTCGTAACCCGAGTTTTATCCAATCGGGAAGAAGGACTCGGTCCGGAAGTGGACTATTACATGGCCGATTGGATTGAAGCGAGAACACTCTCGGAACAGCCGAAGGAGCTGGTCTTCGTGCTTGCAAACGACGGGAGGGTTTATTTGAATGGCGAGTGGGTTGACATAATCGTGGGACTTGCCGCGTAGCTGTTGCGGGTAGTGCGTGAACAAAGCTGTCGCTATATCCCCATTTCACTCAAGATCCCTCGGTGAGTGCTATCGCGATTCGCTCAGATGAGGTCAATGTGAAAAGAGAACGCCTAACCCAGATCGTCCTGGTGATCGTGGGGCTGTTGAATCTGCCCCAAATTTATCTTCTATATATGGATCTGTGGCATTCCAGCTGGCTTTTGGAGGGGAAGTGCGAGTGCGGACCGATGTTTCTGAGCTTTTTTATTCCGGTCGGAGTCTTTCTACTCATGGCGGCAAGGAGGCCGTCTGAGCATCGCTCGATGATTGCTCTAGCAGCTTGGTGGAACATCTCCCATGGCTCTGTGATGGCGATTCAAACCGTGGAAGCGTGGATTCACGGCGTCCACAGGAACTTTACTGATGTGATCGTCGTCCTTGTGATCGGAGTTGTCCTGTTGGTGCTTCTGCCAGCAAAACGAGAGGCAGTCGCGCCGGGAGTTGCGTGAACAGGAAAACTGGGGCCAGCCGGGACGTTCCCCGGTCTCTTGGTCGCATCATTGTGCATTTTCTCGTTAGGCTTAATCGACGGCAGGTTCGAATTAGAAACGAGAATCGGGGGATGAGCACTGTCTACCGGAATTGGAGCCGGCAATGAGCAGCCTACCAATCGAACAAAAGAGCTATGAGATGCCGCCACGCCACGGGTTCACTGTGACGCATTTCATCACCGTCGCCAACATCGACCGATCGGCTGATTTCTATGAAAAGATCTTCGGCGGGCGCGTTCTGAGCCGAGGCGACAGCAAGGGCGCGTCTGGGCATATTCAGATCGCGAATACCTGGTTGATCGTCAACGTCGGCGGCGGGCCCACCCCGGACAAGCCGACGGTAACGCTCAGTGTCCCCGCCGACCCGAATCAGGTCAGCAGCTTCCTGAACATCCGCGTTGCGGATATTCAGGCGTGCTATGAATTATGGAAAAGGCGGGGAGCCGAGTTCATCACGGAGCCGATCCCCAAGTACGGCGAGATTCGCTGCTACATCCGCGATCCTGACGGCTACATCATCGAGGTCGGACAGAGCACCGAGATCACGTACGGTTGACGCGCGGGCCGAAAAAACTGGAAGACGTTCCTCCGCGTCCGGTTTTCGTCAGCAGCACGGCGCCGGCAGGGTTTTTCTGTCACTGTTTTAAGTAGCGAAGGGCAACACATCCTGATTTAAAAACCTTGGACTCAACCAGTTTTAGTTTTAATTTCTCCGGCAGGCTAACCCCTTCCAACAACCGTCTTCCTTTCCCTGCGAGGATTGGCCCAATGACAAACCGATATTCGTCAACCAGACCCAGCTCTATAAGCTGTGAAGGAATATCTACGCCACCGACCAAAATATCTTTGCCTGATTCTTGTTTCAATTTAAGTATCTCGTCGCGGAGGTCCGTGCGAACAATTCTCGTATTTCCATCGTCAGCGCTGGCCAATGATCGTGAAAAAACAACCTTCTTCTTGGAGACGAAAGCTTGAGCAAATTCGATATCCGCTTTTGTCTCGGACTGGTTTTTTGCGATATCAGGCCAATAAGGAACCATCAATTGATGGGTTTTACGCCCATAGACGAGCAAGTCAAAATCTCGCAACAGATGCGTGTGATGTTCCATTGCCTCTTCATCAGGAACCTGCTTGGTGTGGTCGCAGCAGCCGTCGAGGGTAAGGTTGATTGCGAAGATTACATTTCTCATTTGATTGTCCTCTCTCATGTACCAGCGCTTGCTTACCGGAGCTTGTCCGCCCTTTACACAGTCCGGCTTAACGACCTTCCGTTCCGTCCGACCACCGTTGCACAGGAATCACGAACTGCGTCAGGTGCTCCACGGGGTCGCTCATGCCAACGACGGGGGAACCCGGCAGATTCGCTCCCCAGATTGCGGGGTCGGTATCCGAATAGAAAAACATGAGGTGGGGAGGCCAATGGGGAATGGTAGCGCCGCCGTATCCTTCCTTCGACAGCATGTAGCACATCGCTCCGGATTCCATCGCCGGCAGTTCTCTCTTGGCGACGGCAGCCGCGATGGTCTCGTCCGTCTGAGCTTTCGTGCGTCCCGCCAGAATCAGCTCGGTAATTTCGGTTATTCGTAGAAGGTAAGAACGCGCGGCTGCTGCATTCACACACATCGGGACCCGCACTTTCGGATCCCAAAAGTCGGCATCCACTGCGGATGTCCATGAACGTCCCACGATACACACGAAACCGTTCTTGCCTTTGACTGCCGTTTCGAAACCATGACGTCCAAGAACCTGGACCTCCGCGTCGCGTGCAATGGGCTCCGGCGCTGCACTTCGCGCCAGGGCGATTTCCGCACTCTGATCCGTCATGAGGTATTGGTCGATCGGGGCCATCGTTGCAGAGACCATCTTTGTCGCGGACATGCTCGGAGAAGGTGTCATGGCATCCTGTGCCATCGCCTGGTATGCACCGAAGCACGCCGTACCGAGCACGACAAGAAGCACGACGCTGTTAACGGCGATTGCGCCAATTTTCTTATCCATTGTTTTCCTCATTCCATGGTCAAACGGTGCATATTCCGAAGTCGCGGCGGGTGAGACTATTTCGTTTCTTTCTCCGGAGCCGGGTAGAAAAGAAGCTCGCGCACCTCGCCCGCCACGTCGCAGGCGATGGCACCCTTCTTCGCCCATGCCAGCGCCTCGTTGAGATCAGCGCATTCCAGTATCCAAAATCCGCCCATGTGTTCTTTGGTCTCGGTGTACGGCCCATCGGTGACGAGCACCTTGCCGTTGGGCTGGGTCCGCAGCGTCTTCGCGTTGGCGGCCGGGGAAATTCCGCAGGCGAACTTCCTCACGCCGGCAGCAATCATTTCGCGGTTGAGCGCGTGGATCTCCTCCATCATCGCTGGGGTTATGGTGGACGGGTCGAAGTTGTCGGGGAGGTAGTTAGCAACCAGAAATTGGGGCATGATTTTCTTTTCTCCTGTAACGGCCTTTAATCTCTATTCTTTGGGGGCCGGGTTGACCAGCCTTCACGATATAGTCGAACGGGCGGGCGGAATTCGACAACTCTCCCAAGAAGTTTGTTTCTATCCCTGCTTTAGATTAGGAGGACGTCCCGGCTGTCCCTGAATTTTCACTGGTTAGAATCTATCCTGTCGGCAACATCGCACCCGCCCTTGCGCAAAACGCAAGGACGGGCACCCGCAGTTTCAGAACCGGCACGAAGGCAAGGGCGAGAAGGATGGGCCCCCGCCGAATCGCATTTCACTTAGACTGGGTCCGCGGGAACGAGGTTAATGTCTCCTTCACCGAGACGAACATGCAGCCGATATTTCCCAGGGCCAGCCCACTTCACGGATTTTCCCACTCCCTTCTTCACCCGCTCGAACGGAGTCGCGAACAGATTGCCCACGCCAACCACGACGTCGACATCTCCGTACTGATCCGCAGACACAATTTGTACGATGATGTGCCCGGTGGTGCTCTCCAGATCCTTGCTGCCCTTGACCACCCCAATCCGCAGGCCGCCACCATTCTGGTGAATTTCCAGATCCGCCGACTTCGGCACTTTGATCGTGGCGTGAAAATGACCTGTGGTGTCGGTGACGGTGATATGCGCCTTGGAGCCGTTCACTTCGATTTCGGCTGGTGTGCCGCCTCCCCCGCTCGATGTGCCGGTTAGCCACTCAATCTGGATCCGTTCCGAGTTGCTGGAGACTATGTCGTAGTCGCCCGCCGCCAGTTCCATGCGGATTTGACCGCCGTCAGCAAAAGGCTTCTCGGCAGTGCCATCGGCCTTCGCCTGTGCAACAGAAGAGACTGCGGCCAACAGCAAAGTACTGAGAATAATGGTGTTCATAGAAACCCCCGATGTTTGTATACGACGGTTTAACGACATGAGTTCCATCAATCTTGCTGTAGTTCGGCGACAATGGCGTAGCGAAATCGACAAAGCACTGAGAGTTTTCACTACTGGCGCATCTCTGCGGCGACGTCGTCGCCGAACTTCTTTTGGATCTCCTTTTGGGTCTCGGGATCGAAGTCGGTCATGTCAAACATCCGGCGAACTTCGACCATTTCGATATCTTTTCCGGGGATGCGCGCTGCCCATTCCAGCGCCTCTTCGCGCGACTTCACCTGGATAATCCAGTAGCCGCCGACCACTTCCTTGGCTTCGGCAAACGGACCGTCGGTCACTTTCGATTTTCCGTCTTTGAAGGTGACCCGCGCGCTCATCGTCGCGGGCGGGGTCAGCCCGTCGAGCGCGACCAGCACGCCGGCTTTCCCTAGCTCCTCGTTGTACTTGCCCATTGCTTCCATGTCTTTGAAGTCGGGTACTGTGCCGGCCCTTGCGGTTGCGTAGTCTTTCGGATACATAATCATCATGAAGCGCATGGTGTTCTCCTTTGGGCGGGCGGTTGCCCGGCCTTCAAGATATAGTCGAACGGCCGGCCGGAATTCGACAAGTCGTCCAGGAAATTTTAGAGGCGATCTTTCAGAACTCGTTCCACATTCCGTCGGCCTTGGAGGATGGCGACTACGTGCGGGGGCTTCTTGTCGGGCCGGTAGGCAATGAGATAGGAATAAATGTATCCCGTCCCAGTCGTGGCGTAAGCGAAACAAAATCTATCGGATGGGCCAGCCCACTTACTTTTTCTGGGATTCCTGAATCAGCACGAGATCGGAGGGGGAGTCTCCCCGCACCAAAGCCAGGCTTTTACCGTCGGGTGACCATTGATAGGAGTAGATTTTTAGCGAGGTAAAGTTGGTCAGGTTCCGGCCGGGACCGCCGGCCAGCGGCTGCAGCCAGAGATTGTCCACGCCCTTTTCGCGGATGGGATACACGATGCCCTTGCCATCGGGGCTGAAGCGGAGTTGCCCCTCGTGCCGCGGATCGTATTCGAAGGTTCGCAAGAGCTCGCCGGAATCGACCGACACTAAGGAGATGTTCGGCCTCTGGGCTTTGAAATCATAGGTGCCAAGCACGGCCGTTTTTCCATCGCGGGCAATGTCATAACTGGCATTTGATTCGGGATATTCCTTCGTAAATCGTTCCGGCTTGCCCCCGTCGATGGGCACCTTCATATATTGGGTAGTTATGTTATCTACGTAAAAAACGGTTTTCCCGTCGGGAGAGCACTGAGGGGAAAGGTCTCGCGTGCCCTCGGTGAGGCGGCGCACTCCGGAGCCGTCGGCTTCGCTGCGCCAGATACTCACTGAGAGGTTTTTCAATGTTCCCCGAGCGAAGACAATGTGGCCGTCCGCGCAGCCACAAGGGTGCATTGATCCTGATTCCTTCTCGTGGGCAACTTCAGCCACGAGCCCGCCGCTCGAGTTGAGAACACGAATGGACGCTTCTTGCTCGGTGACCAAATTTCCGTCGCTCGTCCACGAGATTACCGGCACGGGGTCTCCGGAGGTAACTTGAGTGACGTCGGAGTAGTCGGCCTTCTGTCCGGGACTCACATAGACATCGCGTACCGACTGGCGCAGAACGGTGGCTATGGTTGCTCCGTCGGCGGAGACACTCAAGGTCGAGTAATCATTCAAGTCGGCCGTAATGGGACGAAACTGTCCGTCGGGATAGCTAATGAGTCCGACTTGCTGCCGGTTGAAATTTGTTTCCGCAGCAGAAAAAATTACGGCCAGCGCTTTTCCATTGGGCAGCCACGACACCTTCGTCATGACTGTGTACGGCGGCCTGGAGATTGTCTTCTGGTTGCCGGTGATGGGATCAATCGAAATCAGTGTGCTGATGCTATTGCCAGTCTGATTGAACATCGCAGCCGCAATGGCCTTTCCATCCGGCGACCAGGCCGCATCCGTCATCACGTTGGCCATGGGACCGCTGAAAATGCTCTTTTCATTGCTGCCGTCGGCGTTGACGACGATGAGATGGTATTTGCCGGGGTCAGGGTCATTGGCACGCAGGAAAACGAAGCGCTGCCCGTCGGGCGAAAAACTGGGAGTCGTGTCCACATCTTTAACCAGCAGTTCGGGAGTGCCGCCCAGTACGGGGATACGGTACAGGTCGAACTCCTGAGAAGCCGGGCCGCTGGCGAGTTGCGTGTGCGAATAGTAAATGTGACTGCCGTCGGGCGAGAAGCGTAGCGCGGAGTACTTTACGTGTTCCGGGGAAATGATCTGCACGTTGCTTTCGCTGGCCAGATGGCGCAGCCACAAGGATTCACTGCCCTCATTGTTGACTACGTACGCCAGGTAATTGCCATCGGGAGACATGGCAGCGATGCGCGCATTGTGGGTCCCGCTGATTTTGGTGATCTTGATGCTTTGAAAAGGCTGGGTGCGGGCGGAGAAAATCAAGCTGTAAATGCCGAATGCGGCGGCCGCAACCAGAACTAATACCACAGCAGTGACGATTCCCAGACCGGCTTTATGTTGGCGCGCAGCGGCTACAACGTCGGAGCCGCTGGCGCGGTGCGCGGCCGCCGGAGTGGTTGCGCTCGAAACCGCAACGTCCGCGGAATCGGCAGCCGGGAGCCTTCCCGATTCTGTGTCGCGCCGAAGCCGCTTGAGGTCGCTTCTCACTTCGGCCGCGGACTGGTAGCGCAGATCGCGATCCTTCTCCAGCAGCTTGCTGATGATGTCTTCGAGTTTTGGCGGCACGGCAGGGTTCAGCCGTAGGGGCGGAACCGGGGCTCGATTGAGGATGCCGTCGAAGATGGTTGCTGAAGTTTCTCCCGGGAATGGGAGGGCTCCGGTCGCCATCTCGTACAGCACGGTGCCGAATGAAAACAAATCGGTGCGGGAATCGAGATCCTTTCCCTTGGCCTGCTCCGGCGACATGTAAGCGATGGTGCCGACCGCAGTGCCGGGACTGGTCAGGAATTCATGACTGTCGGCAATGGTGGCTGCCGTGGCTTCAATCGACAACGCTTTTGGCTCGACGGCAACCTTGGCCAGTCCGAAGTCGAGAATTTTGCAGTGTCCTCGCTTGGTGATAAAGATGTTCGCAGGCTTAATGTCACGATGAACCACGCCACCAGCGTGCGCCGCGTCCAGCGCATCGGCGATCTCGATCGACACACCGAGCAGCGTTTCAATATCTAACGGTCGTCCCGCGATGCGGTGCTTGAGGGTGACGCCGTCCAGAAACTCCATCACGATGAAGGTCTGGCCATCCTGCTCATCGATTTCGTGAATGGTGCAGATGTTGGGATGGTTCAGGGCAGAGGCGGCCTTGGCTTCACGGCGAAAGCGGCTTAGCACCTGAGCATCTCTCGCCACTTCGTCGGGGAGGAACTTCAGCGCGACGAAGCGATCGAGTTTGGTGTCCTCGGCTTTGTATACGACGCCCATCCCGCCCCCGCCGAGCTTCTCGAGGATGCGATAGTGCGAGATGGTTTGGCCGATCATAGGTCTTTGCTGACGTTGGTGCGCTCGCTGCGAAGAACGCCTTATCTTAGACGAAAAAGCTGGCGAGGAAAAACTCGGTTAAAAACGGGGTTAGCGGGACGTTGACCAAGCTCCATTCGTCGAAGAATTGGGGAATGCTCGCTCCGTCTGTCCCCGGGTTTCTGGCGAGTGGGCCGCCTTTGACGATCTTTGCGTGCGCCGTCCCCAGCGAGGGTGCCCATCCTTGCGCTTTTTGCAAGGGTGGGCTGCGATGCTGAGCGTGCTATTCGATTTTGTTGTGGATACGTGATCAAAACTACTTAGCGCTGGCATTTCCGACTCCCGCCCTTCGCAAAAAAACGCGAAGGACAGGGCACCCTCTGTGTTGGTGATGCCCGCAAGATCAAAGAGCCTGGGCCACCACCCGCCAGTTCCAAGGAGTCCTTATTTTCATTTCAACTGCCGAATTCGATCTTGCAGGAATTGCCGCTCTGGTTCTTGTTGGGTCAGGGCCAGCGCCTTCTCATAAGACGCACGAGCCTCAGCTGTTCTGCCGAGCCTGCGGTACATATCGGCACGGGCGGAATGCGCCAGGTAATAATTGGCCAATTCGCTTTGTTTTCCAGAAGCATGTTCCAACACCGCGTCAATATGCGCCAGACCGGCCTCTGGACCATCGCGCATGGCAATGGCCACGGCACGATTGAGCTCGACAACCGGCGAAGGCTGAATTCGTAGCAATTGGTCGTAAAGCGCAACAATCTGGCGCCAGTCGGTCGCTGCGACCGATTCTGCTTCGGCATGAACGGCCGCAATCGCGGCCTGCAAGGTGTAGGAGCCGAAGCGGCGGGATTTCAGCGCTTTCTCCAGCAATGCCACTCCCTCCGCGATGTGCTCCTTGTTCCAGAGTGAGCGGTCTTGATTCTCCAGCAAAATCAGCTGGCCGGTCGGAGAGGTTCTCGCGGCGCGACGGGATTCCTGGAGCAACATCAGGGCAAGCAGGCCCATTATTTCTGAACTCATGACTTTCGGGCCCTCGATTCTCTGATCAACGCCTTCCGGCTCTGGCTGGAGTTCCATCAGCACGCGGCCGAGTCGAATCGCCTCGCCGGTGAGCTCGCCCCGCGTGACGTTCGCTCCCGCCGCAGCAGAATAACCCTCGTTAAAGACGAGATAGATGACCTGCAGAACCGCGCCCAGGCGCTCCGGCAATTCCTGCGGCGTCGGCACTTCGTAGGGAATCTGCTCCTCTCGAATCTTTGCCTTGGCGCGCACAATGCGCTGGGCCAGCGTACGCGGAGTGGTGAGGAAAGCCTTTGCGATCTCCTCGGTGGTCAGCCCGCACACCTCACGCAAAGTGAGCGCAACGCGGGCTTCCGGCGCCAGAGAGGGATGACAGCAGATAAAAATCAGGCGCAGGCGGTCGTCTTCGAGACTGTCATTCTCAGCACTGCCCTCAACACTGCCCTCAACACTGCCCTCAACACCGTCCTCGACACTGCCCTCTGCGTTGGACCTGGCCGTCGAACTCCATTGCACTTCGAGATGGTGCACGAGCGCGTCTTGCGATGCATCAAATCGTACCCGTCGACGCAGAGTATCAATGGCTTTGAATCGGGCTGTTGAAATCAGCCATGGTCGCGGGTTGCCGGGTACTCCACTGCTCGGCCAAAGGCTTAGCGCAGCGGCAAAGGCTTCGTGCATGGCCTCCTCGGCAAGATCAAAATCACCGAGCAATCGGATCAGAGTAGCCAGGATTCGTCCCGAATCCACGCGATAAAGGGAATCGAGCAATTCGCGTATCTGCTCTTGTGTCTGCTCGGGGGAACGCTCGGACATGAGACGCTCGGACATGAACACGACCTTAGCAAACCGGCTGCTCCGAATCAATTTTGCCAACCGCGGATCGTTGCTGAGCGGATCGTTTCCAGGGATCGTTGCCAGGGGATCGTTGCCGGCGCAGCGACGCCAAGTGCCCAGGTCGTGAACCTGTATTTCATTTCGATGGCAGCAAGGTTTTAATCTCTGCTTCGAAGACGGACGTGGCAGTTGCGCCGGTGTGTTCGGAGTAGATGCGGCCGTTGTGGTCGATCATGAAAGCGATTGGCAAGCCTAGGACGCCTCCGTACAGCTCGCCGGTCTTCGCGTTGCCCATTACTACCGGATAGTTCATCTTGAAACGCGGGTAGAAGTCGCGGACGGGGTCGGGACTGTCGTCCATGGAAATGGCGACAATCTGCAGGCCCCGATCGCGATACTTGTTCTGCAATTCCACAAAATGTGGGATCTCATCCCGGCAAGCGTCACACCAGGTGGCCCAGAAGTCCAGGAGAACCAGTTTGCCGCGGTAGTCGGAGAGACGGAGTGGTTGTCCGTTCAACTGCGGAAGAGAGAAGTCGGGAGCGAGGGGGCGCTGGGAGAGTTGGGCGGCAGTGGCAGGCCGCTTGCGGTCGCGGGCGATGAAGTAAAGTCCTGTGATGACGGCGATTGCCGCAATGCCGATCAGAACTCTTCTAAGTGGAGTATGCAGAGGCTAGTCTCCCTTGGCGACTGGATAGCCCTTGCTCACCCAATCGGCGCCGAAATTGTCGGCGATATGGAGCACCTTGACGTTGGTGAAGCCCATTGCGTGCAGGGCATCGTCGGCAGGTTTGACGTTTGGACAATGGTTCCAGGGGCAACAGCCGCAATAGATGACGATGAATTTTGTCCGAGGGAGAGGTTGGACCCGCGTGCGCAGTTGCTGCAGGCCGGTCTCGCTGGATGCGGGGCCGACGTACTCCGAGCCGGGAACATGCGCTTGCTGGTAGAGGACGCGCGAGCCGACCTGGATCATTAACGGCTTGTCTCCGTTAGGCGACTGAAGGATATTGACGAGGTCTTCCGGGTTGATCAGGTCAGAAGAGGATAAGGCTGTTGCCTGATAAGCCGGAAGCGCGGACGCGGTTGCGGAGCGCCAATGCGTTTGCGAAGTTGCCGCAGTCCCAGCCAGGACAATGGTGATGATGATTGCGAGCTTGACCGATCGGTGTTTCATTGGAAACTCCTGGGGCGTTTATCAGCGTTCGTTACCACGGGTTTCATTATCTGTGGTTCATGTCGGACCGGCAAGCGATCCGCGAGGAAGAAGGTGTGAATTGAATTTTCGAGGTCTGTCATGCGAAAGGGTAGGGATCCTTCGACTGCGTTTTCGTCCGCCTTTTGCGGACAAGAACTTCGCTCAGGGTGACACGGGGGATGATCAGGAGGAATGGAGTCACCTAGCCGCGCCGCGCACCATGAGTGTATATTGCCGTCTGTCATGAACAACCTGCGCGGAATCGAGAGTAACGCCCCATCGAAGCGGATGTGCCGACTGTTCGGCAAAATGAGAATCGCGTTTTTCGCCGGGGCGATGATCGTCGCCACCCCGTGTGCGGCCCAGCGATTGACGAACGACAACCTGTCGTTGACGGTCAACGCGCAAGACGGATCGTATCAACTGGCGGTGCAGGGCGGGCAACCTGTGTTCACGAGCCGCGTGGCTGCGCTGGTCGACCACCGTTGGTTGAGATCGAGCGATTACCCGCATCACGGAGTCGCTGAATCTACGTTCACTGACGAACTCGGTGCAGGACGGAAAGTGACGGTCACTTTCTCCGGGCTTGCGGGCAAGGCCGAATTGGTTTATGCCGTCGAGGTTTATGAGCAGCGTCCTTACGCTACGGTTCAAGTGACGGTGCACAACACCACCGGCAAGGAAGTTACGGTGCAGGACATTCGAGGCGTGGAGGCGATTGGGGAGTCGGTGCTCGATTTGGGTGGGCACACGGTTGCCGATCGAATCTTGTCGGATAGTTTCAGCGAGGATTGGCCTGATCTAAAACTCTACGACTTGGGGAAGGCGCCCGGGGGAATGCATCGCGGCGCAGGAAGTCAACTGATCTACAACCGGAAGAGCAAGCAGAGTCTTTTCATCGGCGCGCTCAGCTCCGATCGATTTCTGACTCTGCTGCATCTGCAGGCTGCGGATGCGGGAGCGGAGACGAAGATTGCTTCCTTTAACGTTGACTCGACCGGGACCACGGAAATCCAGAAGGAGGTTGCTCTCGAGGGTGCTCCGGCGGAGGATCAGATTGAATTGAGTCTGAGGCTCGCACCGGGTGCTGAGATGGCTTCAGAGCGGCTGATGCTCGCGGCTGGGGCGGACTATCACGATCAGCTATTGGCTTATGGCGATGCGATTCGGCATTTGCATCACGCGCGCGTGTCCACCGAGACTCCGATCGGGTGGTGGAGTTGGACCGCCTTTTATGCTGCCATTAATGAAGGTGAAACGCTGGCCAATGCGGACTGGCAAGCGGAACATCTGAAGTCGATCGGCTATAAGTATTTTCAGATTGATGAGGGATATCAGTACGCCCGCGGCGAATTCGCGACCGCTAACGCCACGCAGTTTCCCGATGGCATGGGTTTCGTGGGACACCGGATTGTCGGAGATGGTCTGACACTCGGCATATGGACTGCTCCTTTTGAAGTGACGAGCCGGGCCTGGGTTTACGAACATCACAAAGATTGGCTGGTGCATAACGCGAAGGGCGAACCGATCCCCATTGGCGACGTCTGGAATCAGAAGACCGATGTGCTGTACGCGCTGGATACGACTCATCCTGGAGCGCAGGAATATCTGCGGCAGACTTACCGGACGCTGGTTGGCGAATGGGGAGTGCGCTTCATCAAACTGGATTTCATGGACACGACGGCGATCGAGGGATATCGCTACCGGCCGAACACGACGACGCTGGAAGCGCAGCGCATCGGCCTGCAGATTATTCGGGATACCGTGGGTGAGAATGTCGTGCTGGACAAGGACGGAAGTCCGATGCTCAACCCGGTGGGAATAGTGGATACGGGGCGGATCTCGGTGGATACGGGGCACAGTTTTCAGAGGACCAAGAATTCTGCGCCTGGGATTGCCGCGCGATTTTACATGCAGCACAACTTCTTCGTAGATGATCCGGACGCCTTCAACGTTACCGACAGTTATCTACTCGAAGATCGAAAGGCGCAGACGCCGGTTTCGCTGTCGGGCGCGCAGGCGTCGATTGCGCTCTCGGCGGTGTCGGGCGGCATGTACGAGATTGGGGATGATCTGCTTGTGCTGGGGTCGGAGAAGGATCGGCTGGCGTTGGTTGAGAACCCGGACTTGCTGAATATTCCGAAGGTTGGGCGGGCGTCGAAGCCGCTCGATCTGATGTCCTACGAGGCCGAGGATGAACAACCCAGCATTTTCTTTTTGCAGGAAAGTCCGCGGCAGGCTATTTTGACCGTCTTCAACTGGACGAAGAGTTCACGGTCGCGCTCGTTGAAGCTGAGTGATCTTGGGCTGCCCGTTGGGCACACGTTTACTGCGTTGGACGTGCTTGACCAAAACGCGCAGGTTGCTCTTGCCGGCGATACCGTGCGGATCGAAAATCAACCTGCGGAGTCCGTCAGGGTTATCAAGTTCATTGATAACAACGTTGCTGCCAGCGCGCCGACGGTGAAGGCGGAAGTGCCTTCGACGGCCAACGCGGGCGCTACGATGCATCTCTTTGCGCAGGCTGATGCTGGCGGTGTGGCGGCGACCGGATATCACTGGGATTTCGGCGACGGCAACAGCGCCGACGGCGCTAAGGTGTCTTATACCTACACGCGAGCGACGCGTTTCACTGTCCGGCTCACTGTGGATGGGGTGGATGGCGTACCGGCTGTTCAAAACTTCGACGTCGATGTGACGGGCGGTCTGCGTGCATTGCCGAAGCTCACCGATAATCGGCGCTTCAAAGAATCGACCGGGCACTGAGAGTAGCCGCTGTCTTTATTTCTTCGGCCCATATTTCTTCGGCCCATATTTCTTCGGCCCATATTTCTTCAGCCAGCGTTCCTTTTATCCGCGCGGTTTCGCTGTGCGGCGGATTTCGCATACTGTCGAAGTCTTGTTTATCCTAGACAAAACACAACTAAACGATATAAAAAGAAACCTTCCGTTAGTCGCCGACCCAGCGAAATTCGTAACGAAGAAAGGAAGAAACTCACATGCGACGCAGAGACTTTCTCAAGAGCGGGGTTGCACTGGCTGTCGCGGCGGAGTTGGGTACCGGCAAGGCACAGGCGTTCGTCCCCGCGCACAACTGGGCAAAGTACGATTTCGGTTCTGGCCCTCCGGTTACCGATCGGTTGAATCAGGGGCCGTTCCCGCAATACGCGCCGGATGCGGTCATACCTACCGACGATGTTGTGATGACCACGACCTCTTCGGAAGAAGCGGTGCCGAACTATGGCAAGGGGCTGATTACCTACATTACGGCAGACAGTGGTACAGAGGAAATTAAGGCAGACAATATTCCGCAGGCAATCGAAGACCTGGCTCGATTTCCGCTGGGGCAGCAGCTCTATATTCGCCCTACTTGGAGAGAAGTGCAGCCGCGGGCCGGGCGGCTGGAGTTGCCCGATTACGTGAAGCTTGTGTTTGATCTGGCGAAGAAAAACGGCAAGCGGGTTGGATTGCGGGTTCAGATGTGCGCACCGGACTATACCCACGAAGCGGCGCTGCCGGATTTTGTTCTCGAGAAAGTGCCGAAAGTGGATTTGGTGCTGAGCGATCAGGAAAGCAGTAAAGAGGCGCAGCGGTATTTGAAGAACCCGCATTCGCGTTATCAGCCGCGCTATGACGATCCTTTTTTTCAGGAAGCGTTCAAGGAACTGGTTGGGTTGCTGGCTGCGGAGTTCGACGGTAATCCGCTCGTTGAATTCATCGATACTTTCATGTACGGATTTTGGGGGGAAGGGCATACTTGGCCGTTCGGCAACAATCCTTTTCCCGACTACCAGACTGCCGAGCGCACTTGGATGAATATGCTCGAAGTGCAGCTCGAACATTTTTCGAAGACTCCGCTGCTGACCAATACTCAACCGGACTTCAGCCGGGTGGGCAATTCTGAAATGCTGGACCGTACGGTTCGCAGCAACAATTGGATTCGCAGTGACACCATCTTTATTGAGAACGAACAGATTGAAGCGCTCAGCAATCGGCCGCCGTGGATTGCGGCATTGCTCGAGCAGGGAATTCCAGGTAAGCCTCCCGATCCGAGCCTGGCGCGTGAAGGGATATCGCCGGCGGAGAACATGATCGAGCATGTGATCGATATTGGGGCTAATTACTGGTCGCTGTGGAACTTTCACCAGATCAATGCCAAGAATCTGATGAGGTACTACCAGGCTTATCCGGCGGCGTTTGACCGGATCAATCGGCGGATTGGCTATCGCGTGCGGCCGTCTTTCATCTGGAGCTATACCGACAACGGTTATCTGGGATTGATTATCGGCTTTGCCAATGACGGCATTGCGGGTGTTCCGGGCGTGCTGCGGGTGAGTGTTGAGACTGAGGACGGGAAGATCCTCAAGAGCGGGTGCCTGGATGCGGGATATCCTGTGCCGGGGAAGATTCGGCAGGCTCAGTTTGTGCTGCCGCAGGGAACGAAATGGCAGGGACTGAAGCTTAAAGCGGAGGTCGAGGTGAAGGGCATGCGCTATCCGGTGCGCTGGGCTTGTCACCAGAAGCTGAATGAGGATGGGTCGCTCACGCTGCGCGCTAACCTGCGTGCGGAAGTTTAAGCGCGACGAGTCGACTCGAGAAATGCAGAGAACCTGGCTGAAGAGATCAGACTGAAAAAAGGGAGTATAAGTATTTCCGTTCAATACATCCGGCAGCATAAAGATTCTCGAAAGGGTTCATGGGACTGCGGGAGGGTTCGATCCGGAAGCCGGTGATGGCTCGACGTTCGAGTGCGATCCGACTGTTGTCTGCTGGCCTCTCGTTTTTGCTCGTCGCGCTTCCGATGGCGACTGCGGACGACAAGCCTCAAGCCGGCTTGGACTCGCAGCGACTCGGCAAAATTCAGCAGCGAATGCAGGAGTATGTAAATGCCGGAGAAGCCGCCGGAGTAGTGACGATGGTGTTGCGGGGCGGCGAGGTTGTTCAGGAGACAGCGGTCGGAATGCAGAACGTGGAAGACAAACGTCCGATGCGAGAGGATTCGATTTTTCAGATTATGTCGATGACCAAGCCGATTACCGCGGTCGGAATCATGATGCTGTGCGAGGAAGGCAAGATCAATCTCTTCGATGAAGTGCAGAAATACCTGCCTGAGTTTCGCGACCAGACGCTCAACGTGAATGGATGGCCGAAGAAGCCCTCCCGCGCGATCCGCATCGGCGACTTGCTTTCGCATACGTCCGGAATGCGCGAGATGCCTCAGGGCGACATGAAAGACATTCACTGGAAGATGGATCACACGCTGGCGGAGGCGGTTGCCTCATTCGCCAAGGAACCTCTTGAATTCGAGCCGGGCACGAAATGGCTTTACAGCAACATGGGAATGGCTACGCTGGGCCGGATCATCGAGGTTGTTTCCGGGCAATCTTATGAGAGCTTTATTCAGAGCCGGCTTCTGCAGCCGCTGCAGATGAAGGATACGTTCTTCTATCCGCCTGCTGACAAGTTGGATCGGATCGCGATCGTCTATATGCCTAAGGATGGCAAGATGATTCGTGCCGGCGCTCAGATCCTGGGCGGCGACCCGGGCGCATTTCGCAAGGGCTCGAAATATCCGGGACCTGAATATGGGTTGTTCTCGACCGCAGAGGACATCTCGCATTTCTGCCAGATGATTTTGAATCACGGAACATGGAAGGGCACTCGTTTTCTTTCTCCCGCAACTATTGAAGCCATGCGGCAGGTGCAAACTTCGGGTATGGAAGCGGGGTGGTATCCGGGAGCCGACTACGGGCTAGCTTGGGAGATTATCAGCAGACCGACCGGAGTTTTGGGCTTGCTTCCTCTCGGAACCTTCGGCCACGGTGGCGCTTTTGGAACCCAGGAATGGATCTTCCCGACTCGCGACATGATCACTGTCTTCATGGTGGCGTGCGAAGGTGATTGTTCGGAGCGTCCGCAGCGCGCATTCCAGGAAATGGTCGTCTCCAGTCTCGAGTAGGAACAGCAAATAAAATTCAGCGGAAATTGTCTACCAGCATGGTCTGGCCCTGTTCCTGGCCGGGCTGGTCAAAGGCGATGGTGCGGCCATCGGGTGTGGCGCCGAGCCAGAAGGGGACGCGGTCGAGCACGGCGATCGTCGTAGTGCGGCGGTGGTCGAAATCGTAGAGGCTGAGAACGGCACGATGACCGAGCGACGGGCCAACGAATAAAATTCCTGCGTTCACGACTTGCCAGCTGGCCCAGGTGCCGGGACGCACTAACGGAAGCGGAGTTTCGGCTCCGCCTTCGACGGGGACCTGCCAGATCTCGGGCTCCGGCGCGGCATTCTTGGCGTAGTAGACGAACTTTCCGTCGGGAGATTCAATGGCGGCGTGTCCGCCTTGGCGCGTCACCTGCACCGGCGGTCCTCCCTTGGCCGGCACTTTCCAGACTTGAAAATCGCCGGAACGGGTGGACGCGAAATAGATCCATTTTCCATCGCGCGACCAACTGGGGACCACGCCGTCGGAATTGTCGGGCGTGAGGATTTGAGGCGCGCCGCCGCGCAGGTTGATGCGTACGACTTTGCTGCCGCCTTCCTGCCGGTTCACATCGAAGACGATCGATTGGCTGTCGGGCGACCAGCGTGGCGTGCCGGCGCCTCCGACTGCGGTTAACTGAAAAGGACGGCTGCCGTCGCGGTTGCTGACCCAGATTTCCATGGTTCCGGAGCGATCGGACATGTAGGCGAGTTTCTGGCCGTCGGGCGAGAACTGCGGGCCGGGGCCTTGATCAGTGTCGCTGGTGGAGGAGACGAGAAGGTGCGGCTGCTTGTCGGGTTGTGCCAGATCCATCTGCCAGACGCTGAGACTGCGGGTGATGCGCTCGTAGGCGAAACGGTAGCCGTGATGCGAAACGGCGGGGTCCCAGGCGGGGGAGCCGGCTTCGCCGATTTGCACGATGGAGTCGGGAGCGTCGAGAGAGGCTCGCCAGAGCGCTGGGTGACCACTGCGGCTGGAGGCGAAAATGACCGAGCGACCGTCGGACGACCACTGGGGCGGGCTGGCGATTTTGCCGGGCTCGGAAAGAACGTGTGATTCGGGTCCACAAGCGGGGGTCGTGACCCAGATTTCATCGGGTCGGCCGATTTCGCGGTTGCGCACGAACAGCACTTTCTGGCCGTCTGCAGAAAATGCCGGGCCCCAATCCTCTGCCATGGGCGGCGGCGCGCTGATGCGGTGCACGGCGGAGGTTTCGAGGGAGAGCATGTAGATGCCGGTTGGTCCGGCGAAAGCGATGGAGCGGCCGTCGGGGGACCAGTCGAGTTCTCCGTGTTGCGGAACTACGCCGCTGGTGTTGACTTGACGCTCGGCGGTGGGAGCGGTAGTCAGCGAGAAAGCTGCGGCAGTCGCTTTTATTTTCAGCGCGCTTTCGTCGTTTCGCTTTTGCTCGGCTCCGGCGTCGGCGGGCACGACGTAAATGCTGAACTGTTTGTTAGAAAAGCGGGAGAATGCGATTGATCGTCCGTCGGGCGACCAGACCGGACAGCAGTCTTCGTCGCTGGTCAATTGCAGAAACTGGTCGCTGCCGATGCTGGTGACGAAGATGCCTTTTGCGCCATCGCGGGTGAAGGCTACGGAATTTCCGTCGGGGGAAAATGACGGTTCAAGCGTTCCGGCGATGGTGGTGAGCGGGCGGGTATGTTCGACCGGCGGATGGCTTGCGAGGTTGGTGCCGCTTCCGGACACGGTTTTGATCAGGAGAATGCAGACCACGAGCAAGGCCAGCATTCCGGTTCCCATCAGGTAGCGCTGCCATGGGATCGGGTGGGCGTCCGCAAGCTGGGTTTCAGTCACGATGGACGGTAGGGGTGAGTCTGGCAGAGGTGCAGGAATCTTGGCGAGCGGAATGGGCTCAGGGGCTGCGGCGGCGACTGCCGGTCTGGCGTTCTCCCACTCTATGGTCGCTACGAAGCGATAGCCGCGGCGGGGCAGGGTTTCGACGTAACGGGGGGCTTCTGCCAGGTCTCCGAGAGCAGCGCGAAGTTTGTTCACGGCGGCGTTCAGGCCGTGATTGAAATCTACGAAGGTGTCGGAGGGCCAGAGACGCTGACGCAATTCCTCGCGGGTTACCAGTTCTCCGGGTCGGCTCAGGAGGACCGTGAGGATTTCAAAGGGCTGGCCGACCAGCTTTAGACGGGTGCCGAATTTCCACAGCTCGTGGGTATGCAGGTCGACCTCGAAGGGGCCGAAGCGCGCGCGATGGGAATCATTTGCGGTCATTTGTGCTCGTCTGCCGTTCTACCCGTATTTATCACTACGTTCGAGGGGCTTCTTTAGTTCCATAGACGGCGAAGTAAGTCTTTTGTCATCAGGTTATTAGTGGATGAGGTGTCGAGTCCTGAGGAAATGATCGTCCCGGTACTGCGAAAGAACTCAGCTTGCATTGCGGTATTCGCGATGCGGAGCCAAGGTGGGCCCGTGCTCCAGAGAATCGGTTTCAAGCTCTGGAGCCGGGAGGGTTACCGTGAGAAGAAAAAGTCTTCGAAGTGAGTTGGCAATCAGAATCGTAGTCGCCATGGCGGGGGTGCTGGCCGGCGGGAATGTTTGGGGACAATCCGCTCAGCCGGAACCGGAGCAATGCAGTCTGGCCGTGGTTACGCAACTGGTGGAAAAACATACGAAGGTTTGTTCCACCGGCGTTGTGCAGGAGATGGCGCGGCGCGGGCATCGGTTCGAACAGAACGAGATGGGGATCGCGTCGGTGCTGGCGATTGGGCCGGACTATAGCCCTCAGCAGGCGCTGGCGTGGTTTGAGAAGGCGGCGCAACGAGGATACGCTCCCGCCGAGGTGAATCTCGCGGTGATGTACATCAACGGGTGGGGAACGGCGGTGAACTACGGGAAGGCGCTGTATTGGCTGCAGGCTGCGGCGTCGCAGCAATTCGCGCGTGCATATTACAACCTGGGGATTTTGTATCTCGATGGCGAAGGTGTGCGTCAGGATAATGCTGAGGCGTTTCGCTGGTTTCAGAAAGGGGCTGAGGGCGGCGACAGCAGCGCTGAGACCAACCTCGGCTACATGTACGACCAGGGGCTGGCTTGTGAGCGAAGTGCAACTACGGCCGCGGCGTGGTATCGCAAGGCGGCGGAGGCGGGGAATCCGCTGGGGGAAAATAATCTGGCTGACATGTATTTGCGCGGAGACGGCTTGGTGCAGGACGATGCTGCGGCTTTCGTGTGGTTTCAGAAAGCGGCGCTGCAGGGACACACGGGGGCGCAGATCAAGCTGGGCTATTTACATTCCGAGGGGCGCGGGACGACGAAGGATCTGGAAACGGCGTATTCGTGGATCAGTGCGGCGGCGTTGGCGGGAGATGCGCGAGGGCGGGATTTGCTGCATTCGCTGGAATCGGTTTTGACGGCGGAGCAGATTGCGGAAGCGCGGGAGCGTGCAGGTAAGCTTCGGCAGGAGGAGGCGGAGCTGTCGGCCAGGGCGTTTGCACAGTGAGTGAGGCGGCTTTCAGGTTTGATGTCAGGATTCGGGCCTTTTCAGCAGGGCGAGAGTTTTGGAATCGAATTTGCCGGCGGAATGTTTTTGCAGGGCGTCGAGGAATTCGCGATTCTCGGGCGTGGCTTGGGCGAAGAGAGTCATCGAGGAACGAAATTTCAGATCATCGGGCGAGCCGAAGATTTCGTTCAGCGATCGGGCGTCGATGAGATTCAGGAGTTGCGTGCACTCTCTCAGCCTCGGACCGAGAACCGGGTGCTGCAAGTATGCGCGGGCTTCTTCGAGGGACGTAATTGCGAACCGCTCTGCGGTCGCGCTGTGACCCAGACCCTTGATCTGAGGAAAGATGTACCACATCCGGTGAGTTCGCTTGCGTCCGGTGCGCAGTTCGGCGCACGCATCTTCGTAGTCTTCCTGCTGCGCTTCCAAGAAGCGCTTGAGATTGTAGGGATCGAGTGGGGGGACCATGAGTATGCTTGCCGGTGCGAGTATTGGCATTCGACGAGCCGCGACAATTGTAGCCCATGTCCGGTTGTGGCCTCCCGGATCAGCCGAAGCTCGATGAGGCTGAAGTTAACTTCGGAGGACACGAAGGTCCACGAAGGAACCTGCTTGATGATCAGGTTTCTGACGCTCGCCCGAAAAGTTGCCGCCGCTTACTAATTCACCGTTTGCGTTAGCTCGACTGAGGTCATGGTGAAGTCTGCATTGCCGCTGTAGGTTGCGGTGATGGTGCCAGCTCCTGAGGGCAGTGTCGAGGTCGTAAACTTTGCGACGCCTGCGCCCAAGTTCACCGTTTTCAGGATTGTGGTTCCGTTTGTGAATGTGACGGATCCGGTTGCCGTGCCGAACTGTCCCGTCACCGTCGCGGTGAAGGTCACAGGGTTGCCGTGGTTTGACGGGTTCAGCGAAGAAACCAGAGTGATAGTGGCGCTGGCCTGGTTCACAACCTGGCTCAGCGGGGCCGACGTGCTGCCTTGGAACGAGCCGAAGCCAAGGTACTGCGCGGTAATCGTCGCGGTACCTACGGCTAATTTCGTGGTGGTGTAGGCGGCGGCTCCGTTATTCAGGGTGACCGTGCCGAGTTTGGTTGTGCCGTTGAAAAATGCGACCGCACCGGTGGGAGTGCCGATGAATTGCGGAGCCACGGTAGCGGTGAACGTTACAGACTGCTCGTAGGCTGACGGATTCTGCGACGAAGTGAGCGTCGTTGTGGTGGAGGCGGGAACCACGATTTGATCGAACGGTTTCGAAGTGCTGGTGGCGAAGTTGGTGTCGCCGGGGTAGACCGCCTTGATGGCCTGCGTGCCCTTGGGAAGAGTCGAGTCGGAGAAGGTTGCGACCCCTCCACTTAGCGTTCCGCTTCCCAGTATTTTTGTGCCTTGCTCGAAGGTGACGGTTTCTCCGTTGGGCGGTGCGCCGATGCTGGAAGTGACGGTCGCCGAGAATTGGACGGTCTGGCCATAGCTCGATTGCGTAGGCAGTGAAGAAGTGACCGCGGTGGTCGTGGCTGCTTCCACGAATTGACTGACTGGCGACGACGTGCTGCCGGTGAAGGTGGAGCTGCCGCCATAGACTGCGGTGATGCTGTCGGAGCCCGGAGGCAGCGCCTGGGTTACGAATGTCACGGTGCCGCTGGTGAGCGGCTTTTTGCCGAGTACGGTCGCGCCGTTCTGGAAGGTTACGGTGCCTGTGGGTGTGCCGCTGCCGGACTGCGGTGTCACGGTTGCTGTGAACGTGACGGATTTGCCCTGGACTGATGGATTGGTTGACGACGTGAGCGTGGTGTTGGTGCCGTTGGGGGTTCCGGTCAATCCGAAGATTTGCAATTGCTGGTTGCTGGCGACGAAGACGAGGCCGTCGGCTACCGTGGGAACCAGATTTGAATTGCCGCCAGTGTTGGGCCAATTGCCGGCCGGGGACGAGAATAAATTCGTCATGTTTCCGCCGGTTGAGTCGGGATTAAACGCGTAAAGCGAAATGGGGTTGCCGGTGTTTCCGTTGGGACGTGACAGGGCCCAGATGATGGGATTGGAAGTGCCGTTGGAGGAGATCGAGGTAAAGAAACCTGGGTCTTGTATGCTGCCTGAGATTGAGCCGCTGATCGTATTGGTTAGCGATGCTGTGGGCGAAGTGGCGATTTTCCAAACTTCGATGGTTGAGTTGCCGCTGCTGACGACTCGGCCTACGCCGTCGGAATCGACGAAATAGGATTGACCGCACCAGCAACCACCGATCGAGTATGTGGCGATCACATTGTTCTTCAGCGTGGAGTAGCCGCCGAGGCTATCTTCGTCCATGAAATACATGTTGCCGTCTTTGCCGGCGGCGACGGCGAGATGGGGCGTCGATCCCGCCTGATCAGGCAGCACAAGAACTCCGCCCGAGCCGAAGTCGGTGTCTCCCTGATCCAGTGAGCCCTGATTCATTGGGGTGAAGAGATCGGATACGGTGCCCAACGTGGAGGGAACCTTGACCACACTTTCTCCGATGTTGGTGACGCCGTCGTAGGTCGTACCGGAAGGATCGGAGTTGCCGGTGACGAACAGGACGTTGCCGGAATCGTCGGTCGCAGGGGCGTAGCCTGACATCCAGATGGACGACAGGAAAAAGTCGTTGGGGCTGTTGACCTGGAGATCGTTGAGATTGTTGGCGGGAAAGGGAGCGAGCGATCCGGCGGTCCAGCCCAGCAGCCATCCGCGGGAGAGATTGGCGGAGTAATCGCAGAAGCTGCCGAATCCGGCATAAATGCTGCCGTTGGCCAGCAGCAGGCCGGGACGCTGGCGCTGATACTTGGCGTTAAAGTTGAATGTGGAACCATTCGCCAGGGGGTGTGAGGCGGTCACTAACTGCGGAGTTACTTTATCGGTCAGGCTTCCGAGTGCGAGGGCGTGCAGGCGATAGGCGGGGCCGGTTGTGTCTTGCGTGTAAATCATGACGTACAAAGTGTTGCTGGAGAGATCGATCACCGGCGTGCCGTTGATGCCGACATTCGGGCCGTTGTTGTTGCATCCCAGGGGAGAGGAAACCGGTGTGCCGAAATTGGGGCTCAACAGGATTGTGCCGGTGTGGATGTCGATGGCGTAGACGGAATTGTTCTCGGTGGCGACATAGACCACATCGTGCGTGCCGACAAAATTTCCGGTGGTGATCATTACTCCGGGCACGACCAGGGGCTGGGCGTCGACTTGATCGTCGAGGGTTATTTTTTCTAGAAGGCCGAAGGTTGCCGCGCCGACGTTGGCAGGGGTCAGCACGGACTCGGTCTTGTTCCATCCGGTGCGGTTGTTGTCATTGTGATAGGTCGTGACCGCGGTTTGAGCGGGGGCAGCAATGCCAGCGACGAGGAAAGTGATGAAGGCTACGGCGAGCACGGCCGGGCTGGCGATGCGTGGATTCTTGCAGTTTTTATCTGGATTCTTTGCTGAGATGATTGCTGACATGTGCTGCCCCCAATGCGGAAGGTGTTTCGGACCTAAAACCCGCGCCAGTAGAGGCCGGAGCGGCCTCTTACGCAAAAGCTCGGTGAGTATACACCGACCATTGTTTTCTCCCAACACCTGAGCGACGTTAATTTTTGGGGTAAGCGAGGGCTTCAAGCGGGTTGCAATCAAAGAAGATTGCCGTCAACGGAAGGTAACCTCTCAGGGGCCGAAAGCGGGTTACTTCAGTTCTCTCGAATCTGACATTAAGGTAACGGATTGAATGAGATAGACGATATCATCCGGGGGTGGAGTGCCCAAAAATCGCGCGCGGGTTAGCCTTCCTGCTGCTGGCGATGGGGTCCGTCTGGGCGCAGGAATACGGGTTCCGAACTTTCGGGACCGCCGAAGGGCTGAATAACCTGGCGGTGCGACAAGTTTACCAGGACCGCGGCGGCTTCATTTGGGTGAGCACGGAGAACGGCATCTTCCGCTACGACGGGGACCGCTTTGAGTCGTTTGGACCGGCGCAGGGGATCCCGGTCTCTTCGGTGGCGGCATTTGGCGACGCTCCCGACGGCTCTCTGCTTGCCGGGGGAGCTTTCGGGCTGTACCGCCTGCGGGGCAATCACTTCGAGAAACTTCCAGTCCCTTTCAAAACAGTCAGCTGGGCCCAAGGCATTCAGTCGGATGGGCGAGGACACACCTTTGTGGGGACCGATTCCGGTCTCGCGGAACTCGATTCCGAAGCCGGACACGATGGATTTGAAGTGCGCCAGTTTCCGCAGCCGAAGGGAACGTCCGGAGCGAATGTAGATGCCGTGCTGGTGGACGGCGATGTCCTCTGGTATGGCTGCGGACACGAATTGTGCCAAAGAGATTCGGACGGTACTAAAGTCTTCGGCGCGGAGAGCGGGCTTCCGGCCTATGCCTTGATGGTGATCCGCAAAGATCGTGAGGGGAATGTTTGGGTGCGGGCGAGGAGCGTGGGCGTATTAGTTCGGCCGGCGGGCCAGACTAATTTCCGGAGGCCGGCTGAACTGAATCCCATCGTGATTGGTATTCCCGGAGTCGATGCCGACGGGCGGATTTTGCTGCCTTCACCCGATGGGTTGCTGATCGAGGAAGGGAAAGGCTGGCAAAAGATTGATCGGACTGTGGGCTTACGCGGAGCCGTCTATTCCGTTTTCGAGGATCGGCAACACTCGCTGTGGATCGGGCTGGCGGGGCGGGGGCTGGCGCAGTGGCGCGGCTACCACGAGTGGAAAAGCTACTCGACGGCGAGCGGGCTGGCTAGCGATATCGTGTACGAGATCCAGCCGCAGGGCGCGGGGACGCTTTGGGTTGGCACCGAGGGAGGGCTGCTGCGTGGAGAGCGTGGTGAGTCCGGCATTCAGTGGAAGAAAGTCGCGGGAATGGATGGATTTCCGGTGCACAGTGTTCGGTTAGGGCCGGATGGGGATTTGTGGTTCGGAACCGAGGCACACGGAGCGGCGCGGCTGCGCGTGCGGACCGGAAAGATGGAGCGGTTTGGCGCGGCGCAAGGGCTCGTGGGTAGATCGCCTTACACGTTGCGCTTCGATCATCAGCAGAGGCTCTGGGCGGCTACGGAAGCCGGGTTGTTTGTGGCTACTGCGCCGTATCAGAAATTTTCGCGCATCGCCCAAGTGCCGTCGAACCAGATTTGGGCGGTGGCTGAGGGCAGCGATGGCAGCATATGGGCCGGGGGCGCTGACGGGCTTTTTGTGAATGCGAACGGAGGCTGGAAGAATTTTGGTCGCGACAACGGATTAAGCAATCAGGAAGTGCTGGCGCTGGGAGCGGCGTCGAACGGAGAGGTCTGGGTCGGCTATCGCTTCGGGGGCGGGATTGACCGAGTCACTTTGCAGGCTGGCGGCTTGGCCGTGGCGAAGGGCGTGCAAAGACCCGGTTCTGATGGGCTGGTCTATTTCCTGGAACATCGACGCTTCGGGGCGTTTGTGGGCGGGCACGGAACGCGGCGTGGACATGTGGAATGGTTCGCGCTGGAGCCACTATGACACGAGCGACGGGCTGGCGTGGAACGACTGCGACCTGAACGGGTTCGCTGAAGAATCTGACGGGACGGTGTGGATTGGAACTAGCGGAGGACTTTCGCAGTTCAAACCGCGTCCGCAGTCATCGCCCGAAGCGCCGATCGAGGTGATCTTCACCAAGCTGGTGATGGGTGGGAAAGATGTTTCCGGGCAGAGCGATCCGTCGTTCAACGTGCATGCAAACTCTCTGACCGCCCGCTACTCAGCGCTGAATATTTCCAACGATGACCGGATTTTGTTTCGCTATCGGCTGAAGGGCGCGAACCCAGGTTGGACGGAAACGACGCAGAGAGAACTGCAGTTTGCCGAGCTGGCGCCGGGAGCCTATCAGCTGGAGGTGGAAGCCCAGGACGAAGACGGGGTGTGGAGCGGGCAGAAAGCGGAGTTCGGGTTCAGAATTCTGACGCCGTGGTATGCGTCGTGGTGGTTTTTCGGCCTGTGCGGGCTCACGCCGGTGCTGGTGGCGGGAAGCGATTGTCCGCCTGCGCATACGAAGCGGGCGAAGGCGGGAACGCGAGCTACAACAACTGAAGGCAGCGCACGACGAGATCACGAATCTCGCGTTCTTTGATCCGCTGACTGGTTTGCCGAATCGGCGGCTACTGTTGGACCGGCTTGCGGCAAACTTTGGCAGCGAGCATTCGGAGTAAGCGCAAACGAGCGCTGCTGTTTGTTGACCTGGATGACTTCAAGACGTTGAACGACACGCTGGGGCATCACATTGGCGATCTGCTGCTGCAAGAGGTCGCGCGGCGGATTGTGGCCAGCATCCGCGAAGCCGATACGGTGGCGCGATTGGGCGGAGATGAGTTTGTGGTGTTGCTGCAGGATCTCAGCGAACTGCCGGAGGACGCTGGCGGCTGAGGCAAAGATCCGTCGCCGAGAAGATACTCGCAACTCTTCACGAGCCTTACATATTCGATGGCCGCGAATGCCGGAGTAGTTCGAGCATCGGCATCACGGTGTTCGGGAACCCGCAGGACAACACCAACGAAGTATTGCAGCAGGCGGATATCGCGATGTACCAGGCCAAAGCGGCGGGCCGCAACACGCTGCATTTCTTTGCTCCGGCCTTGCAGGCTGCGGTGAATGCGCGGGCTGCGATGGAAGAGGATCTACGGCAGGCGATCAAGACGCGCGATTTCCGGCTCTACTATCAGGCGCAGGTGGATGGCGACGTGTTGACCGGGGCGGAGGCGCTGCTGCGCTGGAAGCATCCCCGGCGCGGGTATTTGCCGCCCGATGAGTTCATTCCATTGGCGGAGCAAACGGGGCTGATTCTGACGTTGGGCGAATGGGTGCTGGAAACCGCGTGCAAACAGATCGCCGCGTGGGCGCAGCACAAGAATACGGCGCATCTGACGGTCGCCGTGAACATCAGCGCGCGGCAGTTGCTGCAGCCCGGATTTCGTGCAAAGCGTTCTGACGACACTGGAGCGCACGGGAGCGAATCCGAAGAACCTGAAGCTGGAACTGACCGAGAGTATGTTCGTGGACGACCTGGAGGATGTGGTCGCCAAGATGACAGAACTCAAGGCCCGTGGGTTGAGATTTTCGCTCGACGATTTTGGCATGGGGTATTCTTCGCTGGCTTATTTGAGGCGGTTGCCGCTGGACCAGTTGAAGATCGACCAGGAATTTGTGCGCGAGATTCTAGTGGATTCGAGCAGCGCGGCCATTGCGCAGAGCATTATTTCGTTGAGCAAGGCGATGGGCTTGTCGGTGATTGCCGAGGGCGTGGAAACAGAAGGGCAGCGCGAGTTTCTGGCGCGGCTGGGCTGCCATTCGTTCCAGGGATTTCTGGTGAGCGGTCCGGTGCCGCTGGAAGAGTTTGAATTGCTGCTGCCCGTATTAGCCAAGAGCGCCGCTCAAAATCAGCCGTAAGATGGCGTTCCTGCGTTTCTGAAAACTCCTGCCAAACCACTTTACTGAAAACCTGTTTACTGAAAACCTGTTTGCTGAAAACCTGTTTGCTGAAGACCTGTTTGCTGAAACCTGGCAAACTCACTGCGATTACGATTTAGGAATCACCAGCGCCGTGATGCTGTAACGCGGCACCACGACAGTGAAGGTGCCGCCCAGGTTTTCAACCGGCGTTTCCGTAATGTTTGCGCCGGCATCGCTGCCTGGCTTGCCCCAGTCGTAGCGCTTTCCCTTAGCGGCGAAGCTGTAGCCGTCGACGGTAACCGTGGCTGTGATGGACTGCACGGGATCCTTATTAATAAGCAGGAGGCCCAATCCGCCGTCGCGGCGCTTGACCGCGTGAACTGACAAGCGGTCGAGAGGCGTCGTGGCATTCACGAATGTGTCGCCGACATGCGCCACCTGGTGAAAGAGCTTGAGGCCGAAGTAGGCCGGTTGAGGCTGATTGTCTTTGTCCAGAAAAAGCGGGCTCGCGGCGTGGACCGGCGCCCACTCCACGGTATAGACGCCATTCTCTACCATGGTGGCGGTCGCATCGGCAATATACAGGCCGTGTACGACGGGATTTTTCGGAGGCAGCCAGGGCATGATGCCGATGTTGGTGATGGCCAACGGCGGCGCGTGCCCGGCGGGACAGAACTTTTTGTACTTTTCGCGCAAATCCACGGCCAGGAAAGCGTAGTCGTGATTTATCGCGGATACGTTGAAGTACTTGGTCTGATCCAACGTATCTCTGGCGCCGCGGAGCAGGTCATCTTCGTCGATATTGATGTTGAAGTCAGGCGGTGCGCCTTTGCCTTCAAACAGAGAGACGGAACCGAAATCCATACTGGCGCAGGCGGCCTTGAGAACCGCGGCATTCCAGCCTTTTCCCATGGGGTTGGGATTGTTGTCGCCAGAGGTGGTGGTAGGCAGGGTCAGCGAGGCGCCGATGAGGATGGTTGGATCGACGGCCTTCATGGCCTTGGCAAATTCGACGACAGCCGCTCCATATACCTGAGGGCCGGCTTTGGAGTTCTCGGAATGACGGCCCCAATCTCTCGAGGTGGCGATCGGACCCGTGTGCAGGTCGGGTTCAGGAGAGCCGGCCTGACCGTAGAGGCCGGTGGTATCTGCGTCAGAGCCGAGAGTGTGACCCTGGCCATAGTAGCCGTTATTCCAGGGCTCGAAGCCGACGGTCCAGAGCAGAATTCCGATGGGCTCGGGATGGCCGATGCGGAGGGCGTTGAAGCCATCGTCGGTGGGCAACGGTTTGGCGGCGCGCAGGTTGGCCCAATAGTCGACGGTCTTCCAGTCGTTGCCCTTGGAGTCTTTGCCGATGGCTTGCATATTGCCGGGCTTGCCGTTGGTGTAGGCGACCCAGGCAGCGGCCTCTGCCGGTTCGCCGCCGCCGGTGCCTTCGAGGTTGCTGCCGTAGTTGACGGTGATGAGGGCGGTTCCCAGCTTATCGATCACAGGGGCGATGGCGGGGAATTTTCTTTCCGGGGCGAAGGCGGGAGCGCGGTCATTGGTGTAGGGATTGGTGATCGCACCGGTGGACCAGTGGTAAAGCGCATCGATGCCATTGTTGCCGGGAAAGCGCAGGCTCGTAACTCCGGCATCCTGCAGCAGCTTCAGGGTTGGGGCATCGAAGGCCTTGGGGTCCCAACGATCGCCGGCTACCCCGATTGAGCTGGTGTAGAGCACGGCTATGCCCTTGGCGGGATCTATGTGCACGGTGGTCTTTAGCTGAGCGTGCAGAGGTGCGATGGCGGAGAAGATTATCCCGAGAATGAGGGCAGCAGCCGATCGACTGCAAAGTTGCCGGAGTCGCAAGTTCCGGTCAAGCTGTTTCCGGTTGAACTGGTTTCGGCTGAATCGCAGGAACGTCATAGGGGCTCCCCACCGCAGTATTGGCGAAAACACAAAACAATACGCTTTTGTGGGGGGCATTGAAAAGAGAAATTGTAATTTCGTTCCGGGAGTCGTTCAGGAACTTCCGGGAAATCGCGCCAAGCGCAGAATAAACCTCAAGGCAAACGCTAACAGCTTCCGCTAACCGATCGCCCGCACACGGTTCCACTGATGGTGCAGCTCGTGGCAGAAGTAATGGTGCTGCTCACGTTGATCTGACAGCTTCCCGAGGGCTTTGGGCCGTAGGAGATGCCTCCGGTTTGGGAGAAAGTAATGGGGTAGGTCGGAGCGGACGCGGTGAAGTTGATTTGGCTGTCGACGGTGATGCTGGGGTCGCCGTTGATTACTAGATTGGAAATTGAACAACTGGTTGGTGTGACCGTGATTGCGGTCTGGATGGATCCGCTGCCGTTCGAGGTCAAGGTGCCCTCGAGATCGCCGGCGACAGAAATCGTTCCACCTGCGGAGCAGGCGACGGTATCGGAGATAGGAAAATTGCAGTTTTCTCCGGTCGCGGTGACGGTGCAGGGAGTGGACTGGTCGGAGCGAAGGTTGGTCACGATGGCGGCAAGACTGGGGCGGACACTTTGTTCCGAAACCGCGTTGGCGGCGATGCCCCGGGTCAGAGCCTGATCCAACGCCAACGAGATCTGTTGAGTTACTGCCTGAGCCTGTGCCTGGGAAAGGCTGCTGCTGGAGCTTCCGCATCCAGCATAAAGAGTGCAGACCGTGGCAACGGCGACGATCAGGCAGAAGCAGGAACTAGTCTTCACACAGTTCTTGACGCAGTTCTTCACACGAAACACGGGAACCTCCTGCGAAACGGAAATTTCCTTCGTGACCTCGAAGACAATAGAATTCTACTCCCAGCGTATAGCTTTAAAAACCTGCGAGCGAGGAGTTGTTACAGTTTCAGAACTGTAACAGGCATCGTGTGCGCGGGACGGCCTTTCATTGAAAGGTGTGGAATGAACTGAATGGACTTCTCCCGAGTGGAAACAGAAGAAGGGTGGTATGCGGGCCGTAGCCAGCGATGCCACCCTTAATTCTTAACTCAACCCGTCGAGTTCAACCCGTCGCCGGAGGATTATTGTTCTCCCACGAAGGCTGCGGAGGCGGCGTCGGCGCTGCTGGAAGCTGCTCCCCAGACAACGCTGGTGGCGGATGTGGTAGCTGCACCCCAGACCACGCTAAAGCCGGTCGCAGTGCTGGCGCCCCACACGACTGAACTGCCCCACACTACGGAGCTGCCTGAGACGTTCGCACCCCAAACCACCGACGAACCCCAGACGACGGACGATCCCCAGACCACCGACGAGCCCCAAACTACGGACGCCCCCGCTACGCCTGACGCAGTCGAAGCGTTTCCGTTGGAGAGGGTGATCGCGCCGGTCGATGCGTTGTAGACCGCGGTGGGTGAAAGTGCGGCGCCCAGCGTGGACGGCGCCAGATCGGTGTTGTTCATGGCCGCATTCAGATCGACATAGCCGGCGCCTACTGTAAAGAGGTCATAGTAGGAAGTGTAGGTTTGTCCAGTAGTCGGATCGGTGGCCGTCGAGGAAGTAGGGAAAGTCTTGTAGGCCGTCTTCATCAGACGAGCCTTGATCTGGTCCGGAGTCATCGACGGATGCTGCTGCAGCATCAAGGCCACGCCGCCGGCGACTGCCGGGGTCGCCATGCTGGTGCCGCTCAGCGTGAAATAGTCGTGATTGGTGTTGTTGCCGGCCACGATGTTTGCCGGGTACTCGGACTTCGAGAGTGGAGAGGTGGTCATCGAGCGAAACCACCAGGTTGCCAGGAGCGACGACGTCAGGCTTCACCACATGGTCATAGGTGGTGGGGCCCTTCGAGCTATAGCTCGCAATCTGGTCGTCGGTGCGGGAGGAAGTATTCATTGACTTCATGGCACCCACGGTCAACACAAAAGGATCGTTGCCCGGAGCAGCGATGGTTCCGTAGCCGTTGCTGCCGTTGACGCTGATGCGGCCGAAGTTGCCGGCGGCCGCTACGACGACGATACCGGCCTGCCACGCCGATTCAACTGCCTGGCAGAGAGGATCCTGCGTGTAGCTGACGGAGATCCCGCGGCCCAGTGAGAGGTTGATAACTTTAATGTTGTAGGTCGACTTGAGCGAGATGGCTTCCTGAATGGCGGCGATTACGTTGCTGTCGGTGCCGTTTCCATTTACATCGAGAACGCGAAGGTCAAGCAGGTTCACGTTGGGCGCGACGCCGGCGTAATTTCCGTTCGACCGGGCGCCGTTGCCCCCGATGATGCCGGCGACGTGGGTGCCGTGACCGTAGGTGTCGTAGACCAGGTGCCGCATACTGTCGTAGGTCGAGGTTCCGGTGAAATCCTGGTGATAGACGACGCGCGAATAGTGCCCGGTCGAATCCCAGAGGTCGTGATGATTGTCGTTGATGCCGCTGTCGATGACGGCGACGCCGACGCCGGTGCCATTGTAGCCAGCGTTCCAGACGGTGCTGACATTCATGGCGGCGTTAGTAAAGTCGTCCAATCCCTTCAGGGGGTGATCGAGCGAGACCTGGGCAACCTCGGAGTCGTTGGCGAGAGAATCGAGTGCGCTGACCGGAATCGTAAATGCCGCACCTTTAATCATGTGCAGCTTCGATTTCAGGATTCCTCCTCGTTGTTGCATCGTGGCATAGTGCGCCGCCGTCGGGACTTCTTTGTATTGCACGATGACCCGAACGGTTTGGGTGGACGCAGATCCCTGCTGGGCTTTGGCGAGAAAGCCGGAGAGTTCGGGAGCAATGCGGCTGGTTTCGCCGCTCTGTCCGAACGCCATGCCGGCCGCCAGAAGCAGCGCCACGCTCAGGCGCTTGCCCCAGGCGGCGCTGTGGCGTTCGCCGCGCCCCGCAGGTTTCTGTGATTTTTGTTTGCACACCATTGAGTCTCACCCTTCGTTGGGCAGATCAAACTTTCGCCCACCAATGCTGTTGCAAGGGGACAGCCATCGGAGTGCCTGTAAGTTGTTGTTTCTGCTGGAGATCGTTTGGCTCAGGGCAGCCTGAGTGGGACACTCTGTCCTGTCGCGGCGGGCGTGAGACAGGCTGTCCCGAGCAGAGATTTGGTGCGCGTGACCTCGGTTTGGCCGAACCTGGGTACAGGAGTTCGGCTGACATTTTCATGCGATCAGACTCGCCCATAAAATTCAGCGCCTAGACCGCGGCTGCTTTCGCGGTGGGCCGCTGCGGCATTTTCGGCATGGCAGCCATCAGGCGCTGCGTGTATTCGTGACGGGGACTGAGCAGGACTTGTTCAGTGGTTCCCGTTTCGACGATCTGGCCTTCGTGCAGGATGGCGATGCGGTCGCAGATTCCCGCGACCGAAGCGAGGTCGTGCGAGATGTAGAGAATGGCCATGCCTGAAGTGCGGTTCAGTTCGCGAAACAGGGCAAGGATTTCGGATTGAGTGATCACGTCGAGGGCGCTGGTGGCTTCGTCGGCGATCAGCAGCGCGGGGCGATGCATGACGGCCATCGCAATGAGCACGCGTTGGGCTTGGCCAACGCTCATTTGCGATGGATACTTGCGCAGGAATTCTTCGCTGGAAGGCAAACTCACGGATTGCAGCGCAGCGCGGATGGCGGCGTCACATTCGTTTGCCGGGCCGGAGTCGTGTGCCCGCCAGGCTTCTCTCAATTGCGTGCGAATTTTCAGGGCCGGGTTTAGGGATGAGAGCGGGCTCTGCAGAACGAGGGCAATTTTTCTGCCGCGCAGGCTGCGCAGTTCGCGCTCGCGAAGAGTCAGGAGATCGATGTCGTCGAACTTGATTGCGCCGTCGATTTTTGCGCGCTTGCGATCTAACAGGCCGAGAATCGACATGGCCAGCGTGCTTTTGCCGGAGCCGCTTTGTCCGACTAGTCCGAGGACTTCGCCGCGGCGGATTTCGAATTCGACGTCGCGCAGCACGGGGGGCTTTTCGCCGTAGCGCACGGAGAGGTGTGCGGCGAGAAGGACGTCAGGTTGGGTGCGGTGGTCCATGGTTGTTGTGCCTACTTCACCGACAGGCGCTCGACGTTCCAGTAGGTCTGCGGCACCAGGATTACGGGGCTTGCGCCCTGCACGTTGGCGGCGACCGCCGACAGTGCATTCCGATTCACCAGATAAATAAACGGGGCCTGCTCGACGGCGATTTCCTGCACGCGGTCGAAACTTTCTTTGCGTTTCTGAGCGTCGGCGGAGGAAGCTTGCGCCCGCATCAGGCGGTCGATCTCGGCTTCCCAGGGGGTTTCTGGAGATTTCTCCGAGGGATTCCATTGGTGGTTTTCTGACGAACTCAGCCACACATTCATCTGCTCACTCGGATCGAGACCCACGTTGGTGAGGCCGAGCAGGATGGCTTCATAGTCGAAAGTCTGCGTCATGCGTTCGATGAGGGAAGGGAAGTCGAGCGTGACGACGTTTACATGGACGCCGATTTTTTGCAGGTCGTCCTGAATCATGGTGGCCATGCGCTCGCGAGATTTGTTGCCGGAGTTGGTGATGACCGAGAAGACGACTTCGTTTCCGTCTTTGTCTTTGAGCGTGCCGTTCTCCATGCGGAAACCCTCGCCCTGCAGGGCTTTGAGCGCGGCGTCGGGCGAATAAGTTTCGGGTTTGAGATGGGCGTTGAACCAGAATTTATTCGCGGGCGATACGGGGCCGATAGCGGCCTGGGCGTGGCCGCGAAAAACTACGCGGGCCAGGTCGTCGCGATTGATGGCTTGAGAAATTGCACGGCGGAAATTGGCCGAGCGGAACCAGGTTTTCTTGTAGCCCGGTAGCGGAGACTTGGCGACTTCGTTGAACCACATCTGCTCGCTGTCGAGCGAGGGGCCGGCGTCGTGCACGAGTTGGGGAGAAGTGGACGCCAGCTTATCGAAGTACTCGCTGTCGAGCGAATTGATCAGATCGATTTCCGAGCGCTTGAAGCGCAGCATTTCAACGTCGCGGTTGGGCTGAATGCCGAGGCGGATGGAATCGAGATAGGGCAGCTTGCGGCCCTGGGCATCGGTCTTCCAGTAGTTCAGATTGCGCTTCAAGAGCACCGTTGATCCCGCCTTGTAGTCGGCCACCATGAAGGGGCCGAGGACGGCCATTTCTTTCTTCCCGGAGTGCGCGGAGAGGATCGCGACTTGATCGAACTGGCGGTCGAGTCCGGCGACGGGCGCGGGGAACGTAATTGAAATTTGAGTTGCGGAAAGAATCTTCGTTTCAGTATTGCCTGGGCCGGAGCGGAACGCGTCTCCGGTCGGCGAATGCAGGGCGGGGTCCATCAATTGCTGAACGGTATAGGCAACGTCGTCGGCGGAGAACGGAGTGCCATCGGAGAACGAGATTCCGCTGCGCAGTTGGAACGTGATCTGGCGGCCGTCTTTCGAGACTTTCCAGGACTGCGCCAGTTCGGGCTCGAGAGCTTGCGTTTGGCGGTTCAGACGCAGCAGGACCCCGCCGGTCAGGTAGCGGATGACGAAGGAGGCATCGTCTTCAACTTTCAACGGGTCGAAGGTCTTCGGTTCTGAGCGCAGGCAAAAGCGCAGCTCGCCTTGTGCCGAGGCTGAGCCGGTCAAAATGCCGAGGCAGGCCGCCGCCGCGAGGGTCGCGGCCAGGATAGCTTTTCTACTTGTCATTTCTAACGCCATTACTGCCAACCTTTTTCGGCGCGCCTTCATGCGGCGGCCTGTTCCTGCTTCGAAAGCATGAGTTGAAACGACGTCACCACCACCACCAGCAAAATCAGGGGAACGAATTTCCAGGGGGCTTCGCCGACCGATATCATCCCTTCCAGTTCGCGCAACAGGCTGCCCCAGGACGGCATGGGTTCGGCCACGCCCAAGCCGAGAATGCCCAGATTGGCCTCGCTCAGGATGAAGACTGGAATCGAGATCCAGAACTGCGCTAAAAGCACCGGCTTCAGATTGGGCAAAACGTGAATCCAGAACAGGCGTGCGCCGCGGACACCAGAGGCTCGTGCCTGGCGCACAAAATCGGATTCGCGCAACGAGCCGGCCGTGGAGCACAAGACCCGAGCTGCGCTCGTCCAACCTAAGAGACCCAACATCAGAAATGTCACCAGCACCGAGACCAGGGGCGAGACGTTCAGCGGCAGCAGTGCGCGAACCGTGATCAGCAGAAACAACCAGGGCAACGACAGAAATAAATCGGTTAGCGCCATGGCGGCTCGCGCCCATGCTCCTCCCAGATATCCCGCCAGTCCGCCGACGAACGCAGCCATCAGAGTCGAGAGCAATGCGGCGGCTGGAGCCAGGAGCAGCGAAATGCGCGTTCCGTAGAGCAGGCGGGCGAATCGGTCGCGGCCAATCTCATCGGTGCCGAGCCAATGAGTCCACGACGGAGCCGCGTCGGTCGCTTCGCGAAACTGCCGGGCGTAGCCGGCCGGCGCCAGCCAGTTCGCGGCCAGCGATAGGCCGACTACGAGCAGCAAGACCGCGCAGGCGAGGTTTCGCCAGAAATTAGTGCGCCATGGGTTCAAGGGTTGGAATCCTCTATGCTTCCTGGCTGCGAAGCATATGACCGATTACATCTGCGCTGGAGTTTGCCAGCAAGGTTACTATCGTCACCAGGATGGTTAGATTGGTCAGCAGGGGAAGGTCGCGGGCCAGCGCTGCCTGCCAGGCCAACTGGCCGACTCCGGCGAGACCGCACAGCGCTTCTACGGGGATTGCCGCTCCCACGGCGAGGCTTACCGAGACTCCGGCGACGGCCAGCAACTGGGGTCCGGCCACCGGGACCACGTGCCAGAAGAGAATCCGCAACTCGCTCAGGCCCTTGGCCCGGGCCATAGCTATATGGGGCATGGAGTAGGCTTTTGCCAGCAGATTGCGGGCGTAGCGATAGACGCTGGGAAACACGATCAGTGCGATCGCCAGTGCTCCCGGGACATTCCACAACACGGACAACAGAGCGAGAACTGCGGCCGGAATGCACAGGAAAGTTCCGCTGATTGCGGTGGTCAGGGCGTCATAGGTGGAGACACGTAGCCAGGCGGCGCTAAGGGCCATTGCCATGGCGACGGCCCAGCTCAGCAGGAGGCCGATTCCCACCAGGCGCAGGGTGAGAGGAGCACGCTCGCGCAGTAGCAGGCTCACGGGCTGGCCGAGCGAAATAGAAGTTCCGAGGTCGCCGTGGGCAGCACGCTGCAAGGAATGGAAATAAAAACGGAAGATGTTGTGCTGGTCGAGGTGCGCCTGCCGCAGGGCTTGGATGCTCTCGGAATTCAGATGAGCGTCAAGTTGCGCTTCGTCGGAATCGAAGCCCGGCGCCAGTCGCACCAGGGTTGCCGAGAGCAGCCCTCCCAGTAGCACGGTGGCGACGATGGCGAGCGCATGCCACATAATTTTTCGCCGTATTTTCCGCCCTGGCATGGTGAACGCCCTTCTCATTCCGCCGTTGCTCCGAGAGTTTTCGAACTCGGTCCGGTGGCGGGGGAGCCGTGATGGAGCTGTTTCATGGAATACATTCGGCGATCAGCTTCGGCCAAGAGTCGCTCTACGTCGTAGCCGTCTTCGGGACAGAAGGCCATGCCGACGCTGAGAGTGATCAGGTCGCGGCCGCAGACGTGGCGTGCCGACTCGATGGCCGCCTGATTCAGCGTTTCAGCTTTTTCCCGGGCCGGTTCGCCGGAGAGGCCGGGAGCGGTGATGACAAATTCGTCTCCGCCCATGCGGGCCACATAGTCATAGCCGCGGCAGACGTCTTTGAGACGCGTGGCGAATTCGCGCAGGAGTTTGTCGCCTTCGAGGTGGCCGAAGGAATCGTTGATCTGCTTGAAGCCGTCGATGTCGCAGACCAGCACGGCCAGCGGAGTTTTCATGCGGCGGCAGCGTGCGACTTCCTGCGCCAGATGGACGAACAGCGACCGAGCGTTGGGCAGGCCGGTCAGATAGTCCGTGGTTGCGGAGCTCTCGGCTTGCTGATATTTCAATGCGTTCTCGACCGACATGGCGACTTTGGAGGCTACCGCCAGCAGGATTCTCAAATGGTCAGGTGTGAAGGCGTCGCGATTCGCCTGATACATGGCGAGCACGCCAACAACTCCGTTCACACCTTCGAGAGGCACGACCAGCGCGGATTCCAGCGTGGCGTGCTTGGCGGGATCGACGACGTATCCGTCTTCGACCTGGGGATTGCCGTTCACAATGGGCTTGCAGTTGGCTGCAACCCATCCGCAGAGGCCTTCGCCCACCTTGATTTTCAACGACGACAGCATGCGGAAGTTCTCGCCGCTCACCAGTTCGGGGAGCAGCCAGCCGTTGCGGTTCACGAAGACGGCGATCGAATCGTAGGGAATCATGCGGCGCAGGCGCATCGATAGCACTGACAGGGTTTCGCTCAGGCTCAGGGAGACGCCGAGATCCTGGCTGAGTTCGAACATGGTCTGGGCTTCCTGGCGCGCCGAAGCAATTGAAGTCAAGAAGGCGGCGCTGTCGCCGGATCCATAGGCTGTCTCTGTGCGTTCGAAACCGGTCGCCGGAGCGTGACCGCGCTCGACTCGCAGACCCTTGGATAGGCCGCGGGACGCGGCTGTGTCTTCTGACATCTGCGCCATGCGCTCGAGTTCGACGTAGCGAGCCTGAAGAATTTCGACGACTTGCGGATCGAACCAGGTGCCGGACATTTCTTTTACTTTCGCCATCGCCTCGATCAGCGGCAGGGCGGGGCGATATTGGCGGTGAGAGGCCAGCGCGTCCAGGCAATCGACGGTGGCGAGGATGCGGGCGCCGATTGGGATTTGTTCGGCGCTCAGGCCTTCGGGATATCCGGTGCCATCCCAGCGCTCGTGGTGCGATCGGACAATGGGCGCGACAGGATAAGGGAAGGCGACCCGCTCCAGAATCTCCGCGCCTACCAGAGGATGGACTTTCATTTTTTCGAATTCTTCGGGCGTGAGTTTTCCTGGCTTGTTGATGATTTGTTCGGGGACCGCGAGTTTTCCGATGTCGTGCAGCAGAGCGGCGGCACGCAGGGCTTCGATCTCGCCCTCAGGCAGATTTAATTCTCTGGCCACTGCGACTGCATAGGTGCGCACCCGCTGCAGGTGGGTGTGCGTGGTCTGGTCTTTGGCTTCGATGGCGAGGGCCAGCGCCTCGATCGTGCGCATGTTCAACGACGCGATTTGTTCGACGTGACGTTTTTCTACTTCGACTCGATCTTTTTCTGCCTCCAGGCGGCCGAGGTACAGCCGGTAGGAGCGATAGACCCAGTAGATAAGCGGGAGAACGAGAAGGGAAGTTTCCCATCCCGCCGAGCGGTTCACGATGCCGACCAAGCCGACCGCGGCGGCGCCGACAAGGTAATAAGGGAATGACCAGAAGTAGCACTCCGACCAGACTTTGCGGCTCGACTTGCTTTCGGTCAGCGCGATTACGACGGAGATAGGAAGCGTGTTGGCGAAGAAGAATACTAGAGCCGCAACCATCAGCAGGATCGGCTTGTTCGTTCCGAAGCGAGCGACCATCCAGTGATAACTGACGTAGGTGAGAGCGCTGGCATTGGCCATCATGCCGGCTACGTTGAAGAGCACTTTGACGGGATCGAGTCGCTTGCGCGTTTGCCAGACGCTCTGCACCAGGCTCGCGGTGCAGCCAATCAGCAAAGTTTCGGGAAGGCTGAGTTCGAGTACTCCGAGCAGGATGAAAAGGAAATTCACCGACATGGTGCCGTCGATGCCGGGCAGTTGCACTTTCAGTCCTGAGGCCAGAAGGGCCACGCCCAGGTAGCAGGAGAAGCGCAACAGATCCTGCGATTGCCAATGCAAACAGGCGTAGCCCAGCACAACCACGCCTAACGACGCGGTGGCGCCGACGAATGCCTTCGTCTGCAGCGATAATCCGTCCGCCTCTGGTTTCATTTACAACCTAAATGCTCGGTGCGAACTGTTGTTGCAGGGGCCCCCTCGCCATCCCTCCCGCGAGCACACAAGTATTTACGGCGCAGGTTTGGTTCAGCCCGCGTCGGGCCCATGCGAGAGGACACGTCCTCCCGGTTCGAGCCTGCCCGAATCGTATTGCAAGGATTAGGTCCGCAATAGCTTACTTTGGTAACCAGTGGCGAACTGGGCGTGCTGGACGAGAGGGAAGCGGGCGATTACCTTCGTTACCTGCGGCGCGAGGCGCTTCTCGGTGAAGCGCGCCGCCTGTGTCACCATCATCCCAAACGCCATATGCCGATTCCGCAACGTAGTTCGGAGACTCAAGATCTGGCCAGCTCCTCAAACGGCGGCGGTGACAGCGTAGCGTCAACCCAGTCGCAGATGGCTGTGTTCTCGACCGATCTGAAAGGGGAGTTGACGGCCTGTAACCCTGCGTTCAGCGCGCTGTTCGGCTATTCGCTCGGAGAGGTGCTAGGGCAGGACTTCGCGGCGTTCTTTGCGCTCACGGAAAAAACTGATGGGGTGGATCACAATCCCCTGCGCAGGATGGTTCTTGCGGTCACGTCTACGCAGGCGGATTATCGCGGCAATTTGTTTGCGCTGCCGAAGACGGGGAATTGTTTTCCGGTGCAGTTCTGCTCGACCCTTCTGCGGGACTCCTCGGACAAGGCGGTGTCGCTGGTCGCGGTGGTCGTGCCACTGGCTGAGGGCGTGTTGAGCGCCATCAAGGCCCAGGCAGAGGCCCATGCTGACAAACCCGCGCCGGCAGTGTCGGGCGTGGTTTCGCGCAAGATCGATGACACAGTATTTATTCTGGCCAGCCCAGTGATGCACAAGTTCATGACCCTGGTCGATCGGGTCGCGGGCCACACGGAAACGGCCCTGATTACGGGCGAGACCGGGACAGGCAAGGAACTGATCGCGCGCACGATTCATGAATCGTCGCAGCGGCGGAGCCGGCCGTGGGTCGACATCAACTGTGCGGCGCTGCCTGAGAACCTGGTCGAAAGCGAACTATTTGGATATGAAAAGGGCGCGTTCAGTGGCGCCGACAGCTCGAAGCCGGGGCTGTTTGAGATGGCGGACAAGGGCACGCTGTTCCTCGACGAAATCGGCGAACTTCAACTGCAGACGCAGGTGAAGCTGCTGCGTGTGCTGGATGGGCAGCCCTTCTATCGCCTGGGCGGGCACCGCAAGATCAGAGTCGATGTGCGGATTGTCGCAGCCACGAATCAGGATTTGGAAGTCGCGGTCAGAGAGGGAAGGTTCCGGCAGGATTTGTTTCACCGGCTGGGGCAATTCCAGTTGCGCGTACCGCCTCTGCGGGAGCGGCCCGAGGATATTGTTGCGCTGGCGGAACATTTTCTGCGGCTGAAAGCTGCGGGCAAGAGCTTTTCGACGTCGGCGATTACGGCGCTCCTGTCGCATCCGTGGCCGGGAAATATTAGAGAGCTTCGTAACCTGGTCGCGAAAATGGCGATGGAAACTGCGGGCGCTGAGATTGACTTTTCGCGTCTGAGCCCTGCACTGACCGGAGAGCCGACCGCGCTGCGGCAAACTGCTTCCATTCCCGTGGGCAATCTCGACAGCATGGAAGAGCAGATGATTATCAAGGCTCTCGAGCGCACGGGCGGGCAGAGGACGCTGGCGGCGGAACAACTCGGCATTTCGCGCCGCACGCTCAGCCGCAAGCTAAAGGAGTACAACATCAACTTCGCTCCGGGCGAGACCACGGCTTCGCTCGGCTTCATCAGCAACGAGCAGCAGAAGTTTTTTCGTACCCGGGTGCAGATTGCCGTGACTGTGAAGAATTCTCACGGAGAAGAAATCAAGGTCCAGGGCGTCAACCTGAGCACCGGCGGCATGGGTCTCGACGGTTTGAAAGAGCCACTGCGATTCTCTGGGTTACTCGATGTGAGTTTTGTGCTGCCGGAGAGCGAAGTCCTGTTCAAGGCTAAAGCGCGGCTGATGTGGGTGGGCGAAGAAGGGCGGGTCGGCATTCGCTTTGCTGTCATTGAGCCGGCGCTGTTTGAACAGCTTCAGCATTGGACCAACCGGAAGATGAAAGAAGAAGGTTGGGAGTTTCCCGCCGAGTAGCCGAACATAGAAGTGATCACAACGTCGCTGCGTTCTCTTCCAAACAAATCCTGACAATTCATGCGAGACCGCTCAGTCGACTATGCGCCGGCGAGTCCGCGCAGACGTTCGGCTGCGCTCTCGGCGGTGATGTCGCGTTGCGGCGTTCCCAGCATTTCGAAGCCGACCATGAATTTGCGGATGGTCGCGGAGCGCAGCAGTGGCGGATAGAAATGCGCGTGAAAGTGACATTCCGGATGCTCGAGATTGTCGGTGGGCGATTGGTGGAATCCCATGGAGTAGGGGAAGGGAACGCCGAAAACTTTGTCGTAGGTGGAAGTGATCTGCTTCAAGATCGCGCTCAATTGAGACGCGTCGTCGTTATTATTGGCGAAGTCGTTCATGCTGCCGATGTGGTTGCGGCTGCAGAGCAGAATCTCGAACGGCCAGACCGCCCAGAAGGGTACGAGCGCAATGAAGCGGGCGTTTTCAGCGACCACGCGAACTTGCAACCGGCGCTCTAATTCGACGTAGTCGCAGAGCAGGCAGCGATCGCTGGAGAGGAAATATTTCTCCTGCGAGGTGACTTCTTTCGCGGGCGCGTCCGGAATCGAAGCGCTCGACCAGATCTGGCAGTGGGGATGGGGATTGCTGGCGCCCATCATCGCGCCGCGGTTCTCGAAGATCTGGATGTGGTTGATGCTCGGCATTTCGCCTAGCTGGCGAAATTGTTCCACCCAGGTGCGGACGACCGTTTCGATTGCATCCACGGTCATGGTGGCCAGGGTGAGATCGTGACGCGGGGAAAAGCACATTACGCGACAGATGCCGGGTTCGCCCTGAGCGACAATCAGGCCCCGGTGTTCGACGTCGAGGTGTTCGCTGGGAGTGTCGAGTTTTAAGGCAGCGAAGTCGTTGTCGAACACGAACGTGGTGGTGTAGACGGGATTGTGAATGCCGCCCGCGCGGGTGTTGCCGGGGCAGAGGTAACAGGTCGGATCGTAGGCCGGTTCTTTTGCCGTGGGTAGCTGCGCGACTTCTCCCTGCCAGGGACGGGTTGCGCGATGGGGCGAAACCAGCACCCATTCGTTGGTGAGCGGATTGAACCGACGATGAGGATCTTCGGTGAGTTTCAAAAAGTGGCCTCGCAGCATTTTACGATGAGCGGGGCTTTACGGGCTTCAGCGGGCCATCGGCTCCGTAAAAAACTAGTCTGACGTTCTCGTCCGGCGCGTGGCATAATCTTCGGCAACGTTTCCCAATCAGGTGCCAACCGATGCGTTCTGTGCTGACTGCCGTTTCTATTCTCTACCTTTGTGTTCTGGGAACGAGTTCTTCGTGCGCGGCCGCAGCGGCGAGTTCGAAATTCCTGCAAATTTATTTTATCGACGTGGAAGGTGGGCAAGCCACGCTGGTGGTGACGCCGTCGGGCCAGTCGCTGCTGATCGACACGGGCTGGCCGGGATATGACGGCCGCGATGCGGATCGCATAGAGGCTGCGGCTCATCAGGCCGGCATCACGCAGCTCGATTATGTCCTGATCACGCACTATCACCGCGATCACGTCGGGGGAGTGCCGCAACTGGTGGACGGGATTAAGGTCGGCACGTTTGTCGATCACGGGCCGAATCTGGAAGATTCCGAAGTGACGCGCACTGACTATGCCGCCTATGAGAAGGCGATTGCCGGGCACGCTCATGTGGTGGTCAAGCCGGGGTGGGGGCTTCCGATCAAGGGCCTGGAAGTCCAGGTGCTGGCCGCGGCGGGAGATCATATTACGAAGCCGCTGGCCGGTGCGGGAGAGGCGAATTCGTTCTGCGGCGCAGAGCCTGCTGCGGCAGCGGACGCGACTGAGAACGCGCGCTCCGTGGGCGTTCTGATCACCTACGGGCACTTTCGTTTTCTCGATCTCGGCGATCTGACCAAGAAGAAAGAGCTGGAGATCGCGTGTCCGAATAATTTGCTGGGAACGGTGGATCTTTTTCTGGTGACGCATCATGGGGCAGATTTGTCGAATCCGAAGGCGTTGGTGTGGGCGTTACATCCGCGAGTGGCGGTGATTGATAACGGGCCGCGGAAGGGGTCGAGTCCTGCGGCGTGGCAGATTGTTCACGATTCTCCAGGGCTGGAGGATTTGTGGCAACTGCATTACGCGGAGGAATCGGACAGAGACCACAATGTCGCCGAGAATCGGATTGCCAACGTGAAGGAAAACTGCGAAGGGAAGTTCATCAAGGTCGCGGCGGAAGCCGATGGGACGTTCACGGTGACGAATGGGCGAACCGGCGAGCAGAAGACTTACGCCAAGAAATAATCACGCTACAATCCTCGAGCATGATCGTGATTGTGATGGGAGTTGTCGGGTCGGGGAAGACGACTGTGGGGCGGTTGCTGGCTGGGCAACTCGGGTGGGGATTTGCGGACGCGGACGATTTTCATTCGTCGGCGAATGTGGAGAAGATTCGACGGGGCATTGCGCTTGACGACGCAGATCGGCGGCCGTGGCTGGAGAGTCTCCGGGCGGCGATTTCGCGATGGATCGCCGAGAAGCAAAATTTTGTGCTGGCATGCTCCGCGTTGAAACGCAGCTACCGGCGGGAACTGGCAGTTGGGCCGGACGTGCGGTTTGTTTATTTGAAGGGAAGCGCGGAGCTGATTGCCGAACGGCTGCGTTCCCGGCATGGACACTTTGCTGACCAGCAGATTCTCGCTAGCCAGTTTGCCGACCTGGAGGAACCTAACGAAGAAGAGCCGAAGGGAGCGGTGTCCCTTGAAATCTCTGCGACGCCGCAGCAGATTGTCGATGAGATACGGGGAAAGCTTGGGTTGGCGTAGAATCCTCGCGACCCGCAACTCCGGCTTTATTGAAGAACCGCTCCCGAGACCAGCTGTACTGAAAAATCCGGAACCTACTCTTGGAAACCGCACCCGACCGCCTGGAATCCGCTGTGATTTCCCGATTGATGTGGCGGCTGATGCCGTTTCTGTTCCTGCTCTACATTGTTGCCTACCTCGACCGGATCAATGTGAGTTTTGCGGTGCTGCAGATGCGCGGGCAACTGGGGCTGAGCGACCGCGCGATCGGGCGCGCACAGGGAATGTTTTTTGCGGGTTACTTCTTCTTTCAGCTGCCCAGCAATCTGGTGCTGGAAAAGTTCGGGGTGCGGCGATGGATTGCGGGTTTGATGGCGACCTGGGGAGTGATTTCCTGCCTGATGATCCTCATCCGCGGGCCCCTTAGCTTTTATTTCTTGCGCTTCCTGCTGGGCGCGGCCGAGGCGGGATTTTTTCCGGGAATGATCTTTTATATGAAGCGCTGGTTCCCGGCGCGCGCCCGGGCTCGCGCCGTGGCCTGGTTCATGACTGCGAACCCGCTCGCGGGCATTGTCGGCAGCCCGCTCTCCGGGGCACTGCTCGGCCTGACTGGGAAAGGGCTCTCGGGATGGCAATGGATGTTCCTCACGGAGGGGGTGCCGGCGATTCTTCTTGGAGTGATTGTTCTGCGAGTGCTTTCGGACCGGCCGGAGGAGGCCGCCTGGCTGAAAGGCGAGGAGCGCGTTTGGTTGTTGGACAAACTTGCCGGCGAACGGGCGGCGGAGTCGAGCCTTAAACAGGGCAGCTTCTGGCAGGTTGTAATTGCGCCCAGAATCTGGATGCTTTCGGTGGTTTACTTTGGCGTATCTACGGCGATGTACGGGGTCACGTTCTGGCTGCCGAGCCTAATTAAGTCGTTGTCGGGGCTGGGCAATTTCGAGACGAGCTTGGTCGCCGTTCTTCCGTTCGTCGTAGCCACACTTGCAATGGTGCTGGTGGGGTTGAGTTCGGATCGCGTCGGAGAGCGACGCTGGCATACAGCCGTTCCGGCGTTTTGCGCTGCGCTGGCTTTGGTCGCCGCGGCGTATGGAAAGGCTCCAGCTCTGGTGATTGCGGGAGTTGGACTCGGGATGGCCGGCGCCGAAGCTATGGTGGGCCCGTTCTGGGCGATGGCGACCTCCCGGATTCGCGGCCTTCCGGCAGCGGCGGGCATTGCGGCGATCAACTCTCTGGCGAATCTGGGAGGATATTTTGGCTCGGATATTATTGGATTTTTTCGGGCGGCGAATGGCGGGTTTCGAGGGGGGCTGATGGCGATTGCGGCTACGCTGGCCGTCAGCGGTGTGGTCGCTTTGATCGTGGGGCGGGAGGTGAGGGTCGGCAGAGTGGGTGGGGGCGGTGGGTGAGACGAGTCACCGGGACGGGGTACAGAGAAAAGCTTTAACCACAGAAGACACCGAGGAACCACAGAAGACACCGAGGATCGCAGAGGGAACACTGCCTTCGGTGGCTAGTTTCATGCCTCCGGCCTAAGTTAGCGGGGTGAGTTTCGCTTCGCTCCATCCGCTAAGTTGTTTACAATAGAACATTCGTTTGGCTATTCGCGGGGCAGCCACTCACGGGACGAATCGCAAAATTGGAGTCGACTAACCACAATTCCGGCGCGGGGCCGACCGTCTATTGGCGGGTCGAGGGTAGCCTGCTCGACCTGACGGTGGTCGAGCCGGTGGCGTTTTTTACTTGGAACGCACAGACGTTCGCCGAGAGGTTCAGGCGGCGCGGACTGATCTTTCTGATGGCCCTGTTGCGTCCGTTTCTTTATTCCACGAATCGCAAGTTTGCTACCCGCGTGGTGCATGCTGTGCTGCGCGGAGTGAGTCGGGACCGGCTCGATCTGCTCGGAGAGGAATTCTTTCTATACAAGTTGAAGCCGCGGCTGAAAGAGCGAGGCGTGAGCAAGGTGCAGGAACTGGTGCAGTCCGGGGCGGACGTGGTGCTGGTGAGCCAGGGGTTGGAGCACGTGATGCGGCCGCTGGCGCAGCATTTGGGGGTTCGCCGGATCGTGGCTAATCGGCTTGAGTTTCGCGACGGCACAGCGACGGGGCGATTGCTTGAGCCGGTGATCCGGCCGCGCGGGGCGTTTGCGAAATTCAGGGAAGAGAATCCGGATGGACGCAGGGCTCCGAAGACGCTGGCGCGGCATCTGGATATTTCGGTGGAAGAGTTGCGGGCGGCGGTGATTCCGGCGGAGCGGCGACCCGTGGTGCCCGAACGGCCGATTGTGCATTTTGACGGGCAGCGGCAGGCCCAGGGTTTTTCGGTTCGGCGCGCATTCGCGGGAAAGCACGTGATGTTGATCGGGGTCACGGGATTTATCGGCAAGGTCTGGCTGGCCAACACGCTGCTCGAATTGCCCGACGTGAAGCGGATTTATTTGCTGATCCGGCGGCAGAAATCGAATCCGGCGGAGCGGCGCTTCGAGAAGATGGTGGAAGAATCGCCGGTGTTTGATCCGCTGTTTGCGGGGCATGGGGATGGGCTGCCGGAATTTCTGCGCGAGAAAATTGAAGTGGTCGAAGGGGACGTTACTCGACCGGGGCTGGGACTGGAACCCGGAGACGGCGCACCGGCTGCAGAAGAATCTGGATTTGATTATCAACAGTTCGGGACTGACCGACTTCAATCCTGATCTGCGGGACGCCCTGACTACCAATACCGATGCGGCAGTGAATATTCTCGAATTCGTGCGATCGGCGGATCATGCCGGGCTGCTGCATCTTTCAACTTGCTATGTGGCCGGCGAGCAGGATGGGCGGGTCAGCGAGAAGATCACTCCGAACTACACTCCGCGCGGGTTGGCTGGGTTCGACGCCGAGCAGGAATGGCGGACACTTCAAGAGTTGGTGAAGCGGGCCGAATTACAGGCAGAGAGCGACGAAGTTACGTCGGGCTTGCGCATGCAGGCGCAGTCGAAAGAACATGCGGCAAAAGATTTGCAGGGCGCGGCACTGGAGAATCAAATTCGCAAGAATCGCGTGCGCTGGCTGAAGGCTTATCTCACCGAGGCCGGGACGCGGCGGGCCAAGGAACTGGGCTGGCCCAATACTTATACGCTGACGAAAAGTCTGGCCGAGTCGCTGATCGTGAAACATGGCGCGGGACTGCCGATTGCGGTGGTGCGTCCGGCGATCGTGGAGACATCGGTGTCGAAGCCGTTTCTGGGATGGAATGAAGGCATTAATACTTCGGCGTCGCTGTCATATCTGCTGGGGACATATTTCCGGCAGTTGCCGACGAATGAGAGCAAGCGGCTCGATATTATTCCGGTGGATGCGGTGTGCAGCGGAATGACGCTGATTGCGGCCGCGATCATGGAGCGGCGGCACGATCCGCTCTATCAACTGGCGACTTCGGTTACCAATCCGTGCGATATGGGGCGGTCGATCGAGTTGACGTCGCTGGCGCATCGCAAACATTACCGGGCGCAGGAAGGGCTGGAATCGTGGCTGCGGCTGCGCTTTGATGCGATTCCGGTCTCGAAGACGCGGTACAACCGGATGTCGGCGCCGGCGCAGAAGGCGATTGTGAAGTCGATTCAACGCATTATGTCGCCGCTGCCGCTGAAGAAAGCGCCGCTTGTCAAGACGGAGCGGAGTCTTGAGCGATTGGAAAAACTGATTGAACTTTTTGAGCCGTTCATACTTTTGAACGAGCACGATTTCACGGCGGAGAATATCGAGAAACTTTCGTTCGCGCTGGTGCCGGAAGAGCAGAAGGTTTTCGCGTACGACACGCGCTCGCTCGATTGGTGGGAGTACTGGATTAATATTCACATCCCGGCGCTGCGCCGCTGGACTTATCCCCTCATTGAAGGCAGGCCTCTGGAGGCGCGGCCGGCGCGCAGCTTTCGCCTCGCGCCCGCCAGCGGAGACGCCTTGAAGACTGGGACCAACGGAGTCACGTGGCGATATTCCTGACCGGGTCGACCGGATACATCGGCGCACATGTTGCCGCCAACCTACTGGAGCAGCACGGCGCTTCCTTGAACCTGCTGGTGAGGGCGCGTGATCCGCAGGAGGCGCAGGGGCGATTGTGGCGCGCGCTGCAGTTGCATCTGGAGTTTCCGCGGTTCTACGAATTCCTGCAGACGAAGGTGCGGATTTTTTGTGGCGACCTGACTTCTCCTGGGTTCGGGCTGAGTCGAGATGAATACGATCGGCTGGTGCATACCACGGATTCTGTCATCCACTGTGCCGCGTCGCTGAACCGCAAGTCGGAGAAGAGTTGCCTGAATGTAAACCTGCGGGGCACGCTCGAGGTGCTGACGCTGGCGCGGCACGCCGAGCACTATCATGGGCTGCGGCGGTTTAGCGAGGTGAGCACGGTCGCGGTGGCAGGCAAGCGCAGCAATGAGGTTGTGACTGAGGATCGATCGATTGAGTGGGACCGTTCGGACTATGATCCGTATGCGCGGACCAAGAAATTTTGCGAGCACATGACGCGGGTGCTGCTGCCGGATACTCCGAAGACGGTGTTCCGGCCAAGCATTGTGCTGGGCGACAGCCGGCACGCGGAAACGACACAGTTCGATATGGTGAAGGCGTTTGTGTTTCTGGCCGGACTGCCGGCGCTGCCGTTTCGCCCTACGGACAAGATCGACATTGTGAACGTGGACTTTGTTGCCGATGCGATTGCGACCTTGCATCAGAAAGACCAGCCGCAGTTTGAGACCTATCATCTTTCGTCGGGGATGGGATCGCAGACGTTCCGCGAATTGACGACGGCACTGGCGGCGGCGCAACAGAAACGCGGGCCGGTGTTTCTTCCGTTTGCAGAGAAGCCGTTTTCCCGGTCGGTCAATTTTCTATCGAATCGCAAGGGTGCGATGGGCAAGGGCGCATCGCTCCTGAAGGTTTTTATGCCGTACCTGGTGTGGAACACGGTGTTCGACAATACGCGAGTGACGACGGAGATGAAGCGTAGGCCGGTGCCGTTTTCCGAGTACAGCTTTCCTTTACTGAAGTTCAGCCGCGAGAACAATTTCGAGTACACGTACAAGCCCTGGCCCGCGGCTGCAGGAGGGACTGCGGCATGATGGACATGATTCTGGAGGCATGGGTCAGCGGCAACATCGAGCGGGCGAAAGCGCGATGGATTCTGGGGGGCGGGCAGCCGTGGCAGGCAGGAGAAAAGCTGAAGTTGCTCTTTGCCGGATATAACGGCACGCGCAACATGGGTTCCGATGTGCGGGTCGACGAAATGCTGCGCCAGATCAGGCATATTCTGGGCGCGGAGCGAGTCGAGTTCAGCGTGATGAGTCAGAACTTTGAATTCTCGAAGGGATACTTCGAGGGCACGAAGCAAGTGCACCTTCCCGATATTTTCCCGCCGTTCTTGTCGGATGAAGTTCCACGGCATCACGGAGTGGTGGCGTGCGAAGGGTCGATGTTCAAGAGCAAGTTCGCCAACGCTTTGACGACGATGATGATTGGATCACTCGGTATCGCCGCGGTGCAGAACAAATTGTCGGTGGGGTACGGTGCAGAAGCGGGGCACATGGATCCGCTCGTCGCCAAGATGTGTGGACGGTACTGCAAGAATTCGCTGGTGATCACACGGAATGAAGAGTCGCGCACGGTATTGCGCGAGTTGGGTGTGCCGACGGAAATTGGTACGGATACGGCGTGGACGTTTGAGCCGCGGTCTGCTGAGTACGGCCAGAGTGTTTTGCGTCAGGTGGGGTGGGACGGGAAGACGCCGGTGCTGGTAGTTTGTCCGATCAATCCGTTTGAGTGGCCGGTGAAAGCGTCGGTGGCCAAGGCGGCGCTGCACAGTTTGACGGGCGCTTATAAGAAGAGCCACTATCGCGGGCCGTATTTTCATAACTCGGGGCCGGCGTCGGATCGCGCTTACGAGCATTATTGGACCTCGATTGCAAAGGCGGTGGATGCGTTTCGCAAGCGGAGGAATGTGTTCGTGATTCTGGCGGCGACGGAGCGATTGGATTCGCGTCCAGCGAATCGCATCTCGGAGAAACTCGGCGGAGTGCCTGTTCTGACCTCAGATCAATACAACATGTACGAACTGGTGAGCATTCTGCGGGCTTGCCACATGATGGCATCGTCGCGTTATCACGGGATTGTTACCTCGATGCCGGCTCTGGTGGCTTCGGCGGGCATCACCATGGACGAGCGCATTCGCAATCTGATGCGCGAGCGCGGCCATGAGGAATTGCTGATGACCGTGGATGATCCGGACCTTGAGCCGAAATTGCTGGCAGCGCTCGAAACGCTTGCTACGCAAGGCGAGCGCATTGGCGATGGTATTGCGCGGACGGTCGTCAAAAATCTGAAGGTGATGGCGCGGATGGGGGTTTTCTTCGAAGAAGAAGTGCAGCGGCGGTATCCTGATTTTCCGACGCGCACTGGCGAGTGGAGCTGGGAGGATTACTTGCCGCCGATGAGCGCCTCTTTGCGGCAATTGGTCGCCGCTTACAGCTGAATTCCGCGCAAGTCCGGATCAAACTCATGCCATTTGTCGGGGAAATCTTTTCGCAACTGAAAACGTTGGCGGAGACGAAAGTGCTCCTGGAAATCCGCGATGGCCAGGTCACGGGCGTGACGGGCGGTGAGTTTCTGGAGTTGATCGGCAAGGCGCGGACGTTTCTTGCGTCGAAGGGCTTGAAGAAAGGCGATCGCTGTGGACTGCTGGCGGCCAACAGCATTCGCTGGATGGCGATGGATTTGGCGGCGATGGCGGAAGGGCTGATTGTGGTGCCACTCTACTTCCGTCAGGCTCCGGCGGAACTGGTCGCGATGATCAAGGACAGCGGGCCTGCTTTGGTGTGCTGCGGTGATGCGACCTTGTGGAATGGGATACAACAGAACTGGCCGTCGAACGAACTGGCAGCGCCGCCGCATTTGTTGTTCGACGAGATCTTTGCGGGCGTCGACGGAATCGCTTTGGATCGTCCTCAGGTGCAGGACGCCGACCCGGTCACCATTATCTACACTTCGGGCACGTCGGGTGAGGCCAAGGGCGTGGTGCTTACGGCAGCCAACGTGGGGTTCATGCTGGGCTGCACTTCGGCGAGGCTCGATTCGCTGATGGGCGGGCGATCTGGGCAGGACCGGATTTTTCATTACTTGCCGTTCAGTTTCTGTGCGTCATGGGTCGCCATGCTGACTTTTCTGTTGCGTGGAAGCCTGGTCACGCTGAATACCGACTTGACGAAGATTGCGAGCGACATGCCGGGGACGGCTCCGCACTATTTTCTAAATGTGCCGCAGTTGCTCGAGCGTATGCGGCGCGCGGTGGAGGAACAGATCGCGCAGAAGGGTGGATTGGTGCTCGCGGCTTACTCACGAGCCAAGGCTGCGCGGGTGCGGCTGAAAGAAAAGCGGGCGCTAGCTGGCGATGGCCTGTGGTTGTGGCTGGCCGAGGCTTTAGTGTTTCCTGCGATCCGCAAGAAAATGGTAGGAGAAAATCTCAGAGCACTGATTTGCGGATCGGCACCTTTGACTCCGGAGACGCAGGATTATTTTGAGATGCTTGGCATTCCCGTGCTGCAGGTTTATGGGCTGACCGAGACGACGGGAATTTGTACCATGGACGATCCGAACAACGTCGCGGCGGGGAGCGTGGGGCCGGCGATTCCTGGCATTGAGATGCGACTAGGAGAGAACGATGAGATCGTGGTGCGGGGGCCGAATGTGTTTCCTGGTTACTGGAATCGTCCGCAGCAGACGGCGGAGGCGCTGCGCGATGGCTGGTTTCACACGGGCGATCAGGGTGAGATGGATGCGTCGGGAAATTGGCGGATTGTTGGGCGGATCAAGAATTTAATCGTGCTTGGGTCGGGGCACAAGATTGCGCCGGAGGTGGTGGAAGAGGAACTCGCTCGACATCTGCCGGGGGCGCAGCAGGTGGTTGTCGTAGGAAATGGGCGTGGATATCTTTCGGCGATTGTCACCGGGAACGTCAGCGGCGAGCAAGTGCAGGCTGCGCTGGACGCGGTGAATCCGCGGTTGCCGCACTACAAGCAGGTGCGGGCGTTTTGCCTGCGGCAGGAGCCATTCTCGATCGAAAACGAGATGATGACGGCGAACGGCAAGCTGAAGCGCGATCTGATTGCGGGGCGCATGAAGAGCGAGATTGAGGATATGTACCGGGTGAAGCAGGCGGTGTAACGTCGGGGCTAGCGAAAGGGAAGGCATTGGGCGAGAAGGAATTCAAAGGGGAAGCGCTGTCGTGGCAGGTGCAGGATAGGACCATCGAACTAGCGCTACATCGCGACCCGTGCAATGAACTGGGCTCGCTATCGCTGAATGATTTGGAACACTTCACGGGGGCGCTGGACGAACTGGAGAAAGATGCGCATGCGCTCATCGTTTACAGCGAGTTGAAATCTGGTTTCTGTGCTGGAGCGGATCTGCGCGAGCTTTACGAGCAGTCACAGGGGATGGAGAAATTGCAGGCTGCGCGGGGCGTGCGGGATTTTCTGGAGCGCATTCACCGGGTTTTGAACCGCATTGATGCCTCGCCCTTGACGACGATTGCTGCTGTTCATGGCGTGACGTTTGGGGGAGGGTTTGAGCTGGCGCTGGTTTGTGACTTGATCATCGCCGATAAGATGGCGCGTTTTTGTTTTCCGGAACTGAGGCTGGGGCTGATTCCTGGATTCGGAGGAATCCCGCGATTGAAGCGGGACTTGGGGAACGGTGTGGTGCGTGATCTGCTGCTGACGGGCCGGAGTTTCAATGCGACCAAGGCGCAGCAGATCGGACTCGTGAGCCAGGTTGTAGGAGAAGGCGAGGTCTTGCGCGCGGCACGGGTAACTGCAGCACAGATTGGAAAATTTGATCGGGAGACGGCAGTCGCGGCGAAGCGGTTCATCAAGCCGATTCCGATTGAGGAGTTGCGAAAGGAAATCGATGTTTTCTGCGATCTGTTTTCGCGGCCGGCGGTCCAGGCGGGATTGAAGAAGTTTGTCGAGAGCACCGACGCGCAGCCGTATCTGCCGTAGTCCTGGATGGACTAGAATAACTGCCTATGGAAACAGCGGAAAAAACGCTCGACGAGATACTTACGCTGGCGGCTGCACACTTTAAAGTGCCGCGGGCGTCGCTCTCTCCTGACGAAGACTTTTTCAAGGCGCTGGGCATCGACAGTTTGCAGACGCTCGATCTACTGACCAAGCTGGAAAATCATTTCAGAGTGGAACTGCCAGATTACGAACTGCAGGGTGTTAGCGATTTTCGCACGCTCGCAGCTAAGATTCAGGCACGCTTGTAGACAAGGACCTCTCGTTGGCTATTGTTGATTGCTGATTTTTGATTGTTGATTGACGGGAAACGTCGCTGCTGGCGCTGCCTCCCGTCGTTCGATCGACGATCTACAATCAGCAGTCAGCAATTTTTTTATGCTCGATCTCCGCCAATATACGTGTCTGGGCGCGGCGCTGCGGGATGCGCTGGACCGCTTTGCGCCTGAGGTTTGTCTGATCGAGGCGGAGCGCGATCGTGAGAAAGTTCGCCTGACGTATTCCGATTTCAAGGAGATTGCGCTGCCGCTGGCGCGCGCGCTGGAAGACGCCGACTACGATGCGGGCGATCGCGCGGCCATCATTATGACGAATCAGTCGAAGTGGCTGATTTCTGCGTATGCGATTTTTTACTGCGGGGGCGTGCTGGTGCCGCTGGACTACAAGCTGACGGCGGCGGAGCATCTCCAATTGCTGGCCCATTCCAAGGCCAAAGTGCTGATCGTCGAGTACCACCTTTGGCGCGCGATCATGGAGTCGCCTGAGTTTCAGAAGATTGGAACCAAGATTGTTCTGGTTACGGAAGCCCCGCTGGGCGTGGAGTTGGCGGGCGCGTTTCGTTGGGAAGATTTCAAACGCAAGGGCGCTCCCGACTTCGTAATGCGTCAGAAGGACGATGTGGCCTGCATTGTCTATTCCTCAGGAACGGGCGGGCGGCCGAAGGGCTGCGTGCTGACGCACGAAAATTATCTGGAGCAGTGCCAGGCGCTGACCGCGTGGTATCCGTTTTGGCCGGGAGTGCGGTATTTGAGTATTCTGCCGACCAATCACGCGATCGATTTCATGGTCGGATTCATCGGGCCGTTTGTGTGCGGGGCTTGCGTAGTGCACTTGCGCACGCTGCGGCCGGAGTTCGTGCGCGATGCTTTTGTGCGCTACCGCATCACCTACGTGGCGCTGGTTCCGATGATCGTGAAAAATCTGGAGCGTGGGCTGCGCGCGACGTTCGACGAACTGCCGTCGTGGAAGCGGGCCTACCTGAACGCTATGATTGCGGCGAACCGGATGTTGACGCGACGGCGGCCGAAGGTGAAGCTCAGCCGCATGCTGCTCTCGAGCGTGCACCGGGGATTTGGTGGCGAGCTGCTGGCCGTGATTACGGGTGGGGCGTTCATGGAGCCCTCGACCATGCAGTTCTTCTACGATCTTGGCATTCCGGTGGTGAACGGATACGGGCTCACGGAAGCGGGGACGGCGCTGACGCTCAACGACCTCAGGCCGTTCCGCGCAGACTCGGTGGGCCGGCCGCTGCCGGGTGTGGAGCTGCGAATTCTGAATCCGGATCCTGACGGCGTGGGGGAAGTGGCGGTGCGCAGCAAGACGGTAATGTCTCACTATCTCGACGATCCGGAATTGACATTGGATACGATCGTCGATGGCTGGCTACTGACGGGCGATCTGGGACGGTTTGACGGCACCGGACATCTCCAACTGTTCGGACGCAAGAAAAATATGATCGTCACGGAGGGTGGAAAAAACATCTACCCGGAAGATATAGAGAGTGTGTTCGACGGGCTGCCAGTGAAGGAGTACGCCGTTTTTGCGACGAACTATGTGTGGGCGAAGAAGGAACTTGGGGACGAAAAGTTGATGCTGGCGCTGCGGCTCGAACAGAATCAAAAGTTCGACAGCAAGTTGCTGGAAGAAATTGCGGCGCGCAATCGCCGGCTGCCAGACTTCAAGCGCTTGAGCGGATATTTGATTTGGGAGAAGGATTTCCCGCGGACTGCATCGATGAAAGTTAAACGGCAAGTGCTGGCTGAGGACATCGGGAAAGCCGTCGGGCGGGAAACGATGGTGGAATTGTGAGACGCTGCTGAGAGTTGCGACTGGTCGGGTTAAGTTCTAATGCGCTGCTCGCATTCCTCGTCTGTGAAAATGGATTTGAACCCTTGGCGCGAAACTATTTTGCGATCGTGAATCCGGCGGCGGGTGGGGGACGAAGCCGCAAGCTGTTGGGGCCGGCGCTTGAGCGGTTGCGGGCCGGCGGTATCGAAATAAACGTCGCGGAGACGCATGCTCCGGGAGAGGCTACGGAAATTGCGCGCGAAGCGTATGGGCGGGGCGTGAGGGATTTCATCGCGGTGGGCGGTGACGGCACTTCGTATGAAATTGTGAACGGGCTGTATCCGCAGGCACTTGCCGGGGAGGCTCCGACGCTGGGGTTTTTGCCGCTGGGTACGGGCAATTCGTTTCTGCGCGACTTCAGTCATGCGGGCGTGGAGTACGGGATTGAATCTCTGCAGGGGCAGAGGAGTCGAAGTTGCGACGTGATGCGGCTGCGGTATCGCGGCGGAGTAATCCATTACATTAATTTGTTGAGCATGGGCTTTTCGGCGGACGTTGCAGCGCTCCGGGCGCGAAGTTTCAGCAGGTGGGGAGAGTTCGGATACTTGACTTCGATTTTTCTAACGCTGGCGCGATTCAACCGGCGGCCGTTCCCGGTTCGAATCGAGGGAGCGGAGAACTTTGACTGCCGGAGTTGCCTGTTCCTGACTTTCAGCAACAGCAAGTTCACGGGCGGAACGATGATGATTGCCCCGAAGGCCGAGATCGATGACGGGCTGGTGGAATATGTTCGGTGGGGTCCGATCGGGCGGCTGGGGCTGATTCGCAATCTGCCGGGGCTTTATGACGGGACGCATATCGAGCATCCGATGGCGGAGCGCAAGGCCGTGAAACACGTTGAGTTCAATCTGGACGCGCCCGTAGACGTGATGGTCGATGGGGAAGTGCTTACGCTGCATTGCGAGGACTTGGATGTGCTTCCGGGAGCGCTCAACGTAATGGCGTAAGCGGCGGCAGAGAAATGTCACCGTGATATGAGGATGGTTCATGTCTGAAGTGCGGCGGAAACGGCAGGAAGAACGCGATCAGGGGCGATCAGGCTCTGGAAAGAATAGGAACGTCCTGATTTACAGCTTCATTGTGGTGCTGCTGGCGGGAGCCTACCTCGCGGGTCGGTACCACAAGAATCATAAGTACGATTCGTTTGCGCAGTGCCTGGCTACGAAGCACGCCAAGATGTATGGCCTGTATTGGTGCCCGCACTGCCTCGAACAAAAGGAAATGTTTGGCGCCTCCTTCCACTTTGTGCCGTATGTGGAGTGCGCGATCAAAGGTTCGTCGGAAATGGCGCCGGAGTGCAAGGCAGCGGGGCTGAAACTGTTTCCCAGTTGGCAGTTTGGAAGCGAGCCACCGAAGGAGGGGGTTCTGCCGCTGGAAGAGTTGAGTGAGAAGACAGGGTGCAGCCTGCCATGACGGAATCGGCGCGGGTCCCATCTGCTGCTGCGGCATGGGCTAGGAATCGAGTTCTGTTCGGAGTGATTGCAGTCTTGTCGCTGGCGGGGGTGATCGTGTCGGCGGTGTCGCTGCAACGTCACTATGCGAAGTCCGCGACCGCGCTTTGCGATTTCAGCCAGAAGTTCAGCTGCGACATTGTGAACCGCAGCGAGTATTCGACGGTCGACGGTATCCCAGTGGCTGGGATTGGCGTTATCGGGTACGCGGCGCTGTTCGTGTTGGCGACGTTCTGGAAAGCGCGCGCGGAGACGCCAAACCGCCTTTTGGCTGCCGCGATTGCGGGATTGGCGTTTGCCTTGTACCTCACTTACATCGAAGCGTACGAATTGATGACCTGGTGCATTCTCTGTTTGATTTCGCTGCTCTCCATTTCTTTGATCTGTCTTCTCGCAATCGTGGCAAAAATGCGAGCTGCGAGCGCATAGGGCAATCTCTCCGTTGTATTCTGTTAAGACTCTTTTTCTGAATGGGAGAAATCCAGCGAACCGAAAGTTATGGACAGGCGGCTGTGGTCGGCGTAATCCGGGCGCAGTCGGCGACGGGAGAGTTGCGCCTGCATGAATTTCGCAGCCGGGTTTTTCATAACACACGATTTTTGCGGGTATGGCTGCCTCCGGGCTACGACGACCCGGAAAATTCCGAACGGCATTATCCGGTTCTTTACCTCAATGATGGGCAGAACCTGTTCGAGGGTTCGACTGCGTTCAACGGAGTCGAGTGGCAGGTGGACGAAACGGGCGATCGGTTGATTCGCGAGGGCGTGGTTCCACCCATGATTTTTGTGGGCATGGATAACACGGGGCGAGAACGGATTCGCGAATACATGCCGCACCGCTCGCTCAATCCGATGATGCTGCGGGCGCACGGAACACGGTATCCGGCTTTTCTGTTTAAGGAAGTGATGCCGTTTGTGGGAGCCAACTACCGCGTGGCGAGCGGGGCGGAGAATACGGGTCTGGGCGGGTCATCGCTCGGAGCTCTGATTGCGCTTTACGCCGTCGCCGTGCGGCCGGGGGTGATTGGGCGATTGTTGCTGGAGAGTCCGTCGCTGTGGGCTTCGAACCGGCAGTTGATTCGGCAGAGTCGCGGAGTGAAACGCTGGCCGGAGCGGGTCTTTCTGGCGACGGGTACGGCGGAAGCCGGGCGCAGGGATAAAGATCAGAGCGTGGTGGACGATGTTCGCGAGTTGGCGGGAATCATGCGCCGCGCGGGACTGGACGACGCACGACTCAAGTTGGTGATCGAGGATGGCGCCACGCACAATGAGGCGGCGTGGGCGCGGCGGTTCCCGGATGCGCTGACCTTTTTGTTTGGGACGCAAGGATAGAGTATGCGCGCGTTTCCAGCTCCCGCTACATTCCTGCGCTGTTTACTCACCCCCCAAGCGATTCGGGCACCGTGCCTGCGCCGGAAATTCTCCAGATCAAAAACAGAATGGCTGTCATCGCGAGCACCGAAAGCTGGAGGTGCGTCCAGCGCGCGAGTGGACCGAGGAGCGGGAGCATGTACGCGAGGTAAAGAAAAATCTCCAGCCAGCGGTTCGACGGTGTTGCTGGCTGATCAGCCAGCCAGTTGGCCAGCAGAATGAATGCGGGCGCCAATATCACCAAGTCGTAAACCGTGAGGTGCGGCGCCACCAGAACGGTTGCCAGTAGTAGCGCCGAATAACGCAGAGGCAGCGGCTTTGTCGAGGTGCGCTTCCAGCAGGCGATGGTCAAGCCGAGCACGACGGCTGCGCTGAGAACGTAGAGTACAAGCGAGAGCGTGGGCCATGGCGCGAACATATCTATTAGCATCGACCAGAAGGTGCGCAGCGAGTGAGTCTGATAGAGCTTGGGTTCGAGCAGGGGCAGGAGGCTGCGCACGTTCCGCAGCGTACGCAACCACTGGCGGAGTGGTTCCGTTCCATAGTAGAGGGCCGCGACGGAAAGTTGCGCCGCCGCTGAGAGAGCGGCTCCCGCCACAACTTTCCAGACCCCGATGGATATGAACGCGATGACGGCGGCAAGCGCGAGCTGCGGCTTGAAAATCAGGCAGCCCAGGGCGAGGCCGGCGAAGAACTCGCGGCGATCACGCAGCAGGAAAAACATTCCAGTGAAGCAGGCGAGCGCGATCGCAGAGGTCTGACCCCAGGCGATCAGATGAAAGAAAGCGGGAAACGCTGCGGCGAGAAGAATGACGGTTCCGGCGTAACCGCGCAAGTTCGGACAGGCGCGCCACACGCTGTAGCAGCAAAGGGCATAGGTCGCTCCGCTCAAACTCCACCACAAAATCAGCGCCCAGCCGTATGAGAGGTGAGCCAGCGGCGCGAAAAAAATCGAAACCTGCGGGGGATATAGAGGAAGGTAGCGAATGCCGGCAGCTTCGGGCACCCGCTGCGCCGCGAGCGCGGCTTGGGCATTCATGTCGTACAAGTCGGCTCCGCGATGGGCGGCTGCCAGTGAGCCGAGCGTGTAGAGATGGAGAAAGTCGGTACCCTTTAGATTTCCATTGCGGTCGCGCAGGCCGGGGGTCGCGATGGTCCACAGGTAGACCGACCACAGGCACAGGGCAAGAATCGCGCCGTGAGCGCACAAGCGTTTTGGGGTCAACCAGTACCTGGGATGGGTTGCCATCGGCTGGCCCAATGATATCGAAGCACGCCTGGATTTCAGTGAAAGCATTTTGTGGAGAGAGTCGAGTCTTTTTTGGAAGACTGTCTACGCAGTTTGCGGGCGACGGACAAACATCAACCACGACACCAGGAAGGGAAACGCGAGCACGGGCACCACGGGCAGAAGGGGAAGGCGGGTCATCGAATCCAGCTGAGGAGGATGCGCCAGGAGCGCGAGAGAAGCGATCCAGGGCCACGCCGCGAGTGTGGTAAGCGCGAATTGGCCGATGCGCGGCAGACGGCTCCAGTCGTGCAGGAGGATTACCACGGGCAGTAACAGGAGCACGTGGTTGAACGGAGTCAGCAGCGGCAGAACCAGCGTCGAAGCGATAAAAAAAAATGCTAGCAGTTGGACGAACTCGGGTGAATCCACCTCTACTCTTCGGCGCCGCCAGGCAAGCGCGACGAGAGCGGCTACGAGAAGGACCGACATCGCGGATCCTGCCCAATTTCCCAGCACCAGCCGGAGCGGGGATGTGGTGGGAAAGTATTTCCGGTAGGCTTCGAGGCCTTCGATAAAATATCGCGGCCAGCCGGGCAGGAGCAGTTCCGCGGCACCGACTAATGAGGCAAGGGCAATGCCGAATCCGGCGGGCAATGGCCATCTCTTTTTCCATTCACCGGCGCTCCAGATCAGAAACCATAGGAGGCACACCGCCATCATCTGCGGCTTGATGGTGGAAAGCGCCAGCAGAATTCCGGCTATGAAATAGCGATTACGAGTTACGCACCAACTTGCGAGAGCGAGCAGGAAGGCTACGAACAGGCTGAACTGGCGCAGGCGCAATCCCTGGGCGATCTGTGGACTGCTCAACACGAAGAGAACCAGGGCAGCGATGACAAGCGGCGGTGGACGCCAGCGGGCGAGTTGCAGCCAAATCCAAACGCTGATGCCAGTGAGCAGAGCGAGGAACAGAGGGGCCCAGGCTTGCAGCGTAGTGAAATCGGCATGAACCGTGGGAGCCAGCAGCAGCACGACGTACAGCGGATATGCAAACCGCTGCTCGTCGATCATCTGCGACGGCTTGTCATGAGTCTGATCGTCGGCCTGATCGACCGGATGGCCATAGAAGGCCATCTGAATCTCATGGCTAACTTCCTTGCTATATGGATTGCGGTGGTTGAGCAGGAGTTCCCGGGTGCCGACCCAGCGCGGATAAAGGTCGCCCATTTGCTCTTTTAGCGTGCCGTGCTGAACGTTGACGTAGTATTCCCACGGAAGCAGCACGCGGTGCATATAAGCCCAGCTGATGGTGCTCGCCATGACTGCCAGAACCAGCCAAAGCCAATTTCGCATGTGCTCGATTCTCGCTCAACTCGTTCAGAGTTTTTAGGATCTTTGGGCCCCATCAATGAATAAAAAGGGCCTCCACTCGCGAGCCGCGAGGGAGGCCAGTGCTACTCAGTTACTTGCGCGCGGGTTCCTTTGCGGGTTCTTCGAAAAGACCGTCGACAATCTGAATCATTTCATTGTCGACGACGCGATTCTTGGCGATCGCCTCCTTCAAGGGGATGGAGACAATCTTGTTGGAGCGCAGCGCGGCCATGCAGCCAAATTCGCCGCGGTGCACCATGTCGATCGCGCCCAGACCATAGCGCGTCGCCAGTACTCGATCGAAGGCGCTGGGAGAGCCACCGCGCTGGATGTGTCCCAGCACGACTGCGCGGGTTTCGAAGCCTGTGCGCTTCTCGATCTCGCGGGCGAGAACGTTGGCGATTCCGCCCAGTTTGGCGTGACCGAATTCGTCTTTGCCCATGTCTTGCAGAACGGGCGCGCCCGAGCTGGTATCGGCGGAAAACTTTGCGCCTTCCGCGACGACAACGATCGAGAAATAGAGGCCGCGCTCGTGACGCTGGCGAATCGACTCGGCGACCTTGGCGACGTCGAATGGGCGCTCGGGAATCAGAATCACGTCGGCGCCGCCGGCAATGCCGCTGTAGAGCGCGATCCAGCCGGCATCGCGTCCCATGACTTCGACGACGATGACGCGGTTGTGGGCTTCAGCGGTGGTATGGACGCGATCAATGGCTTCGCAAACGATGTTGCAGGCGGTATCGAATCCGAAAGTATAGTCGGTGCCACTCAGGTCGTTGTCGATGGTCTTGGGCACGCCTACGACTTTGATTCCGGTTTCGAAGAGCTTCTGTGCCACTGACAACGTGTCGTCTCCGCCGATGGCGACGAGTGCGTCAATCTTATGTTTTGCGATGGTGTCAGTGCAGCGTTGAATTCCGTCAGGACGCTTCGATGGATTTGTGCGCGAGGTGCGCAGAATGGTTCCACCGCGGGGCAGAATGCCACTCACCGCTTCTAAATCGAGCGGCATGCTTTGATCTTCAATGAGGCCGCGCCAGCCTTCCATGAAACCGACAAATTGGTCGTGATAATGGAACACACCTTTGCGCACCACGGCGCGGATGACTGCGTTTAAGCCGGGGCAATCTCCGCCGCCGGTTAACATGCCAATTTTCATCGTAAGCTCCCGTTTGAGTATGAGTTCAGAATGAAGTCCTCCGAATGCACCCCGGGTGAGGGGTATGACGAAATGGCCCAGACGCTGAGGTGAAGATCGGTCGGAACAGATAGAGTAACACTAAACTTAGGGAGGCCAAAGCCGGGGAGCGCGGAGAAAATCGATCAGGCGCGCGCACGAGGTTGCTACTAGGACGGAGAGTGGTTCCGCGATAAACTGCTCTCACATGCGAGTCATGGGCATTGATTGTGGCGGGGAGTACACCGGGTTCGGTGTGGTCGAGATGTATGAGACGGGCAAGCTCTGCTGCCTGACGTGTGGGGCGATTAAACTTTCCCCGCGCGAAGCCCTGCCGCGGAGGCTGTCGCGCATCTTCACTCAACTCGGGGAAATTATTGTGCGGCACCAGCCTGAGGAAGTGGCGATTGAAGATGTCTTCTATGCGCTCAACGTGAAATCTGCGCTCAAGCTGGGGCAGGTTCGGGGAGTGGCTATGCTGGCTGCGGCCGCGGCCGGGCTGGAAGTGGCCGAATATTCGCCGCTGACCATCAAATCGTCAGTGGTGGGCTACGGGCGGGCCGAGAAACAGCAAGTGCAGCACATGGTGACGCGGTTGCTGGAACTCTCGGTGCCGCCTGAGCCTATGGACGCTTCCGATGCGCTTGCCATAGCGATTTGCCATCTGCATACGGCGGGGACTCTCAGCCGACAGCGGGTGGTGGCGCGTTAGATTCACGATTCCTCCGCGTTTGGCATAATTGCGTGTGATCGTCTGGAGTGCAAATCCACTGCGAGAACGAATTCTGAGGCGGATTCTGAGGCTGACTCTAAAGCTGATGACGGGAGCCGTGAGAGCGGGATCGCAACCCGTCGGACAGCGGCAGCGATTTAGCTCTTTCGTCGGATTTCTCGTTGTTCTCTGCAGTCTGTCAACTTGGGCAGCCGAGCCCGCAACGATTACTTTTTCTTTGAACTTTCCGGCATCGGACCCCGAGCGCTATACGATTACGGTGCAGTCTGACGGCCACGCCAGCTATGAATGCTCGGCGAAGATCTCAAACGACTCGGACGATCGTGAGAATTACCAGACGGAATTTACTTTCTCGGACGCCACCCGCGCCCGGATTTTCGAGCTGGCGGCGCAAGCGCATTATTTTTCAGGTAAGGTTGACTCCGGCAATCGCAAGCTAGCCTTTACCGGCGCCAAGAAATTGACCTACAAAGACGGGCAGCGGGAAACTACGGCGGCTTACAATTTCTCGTCCGTGCCGGCGGTTCAACAGCTGACGACTTTCTTTCAGAGCGTGAGCGCGACGCTGGAATTTGGGCGCCGCCTGGCCTACTTCCATCGCTACCAGAAGCTTGGCCTGGACGACGAACTGAAACAAATGGAAGACGAGATAAAGCGCGGCGATCTCGTGGAACTGCAGGCGGTGAAGCCGATTCTGCAGGAAATTTACGACGACGGGTCCGTGCTCAACGTGGTACGGGCGCGGGCGCAGCGGCTTATGGAAATGGGCAATGGCGCGAGCACGACACGATGATCTTGAACGGTCGATGATCTGGAAAAGTGTAGGAGGAAATCATCGCGATGGAACGACGAACGCTTCTGAAGGGTGCGGCGGCGCTTGGGGCATCAATGGTGCTAAGCCGCACGCCGGTTTTCGCGTCGGGCGCGGACTCGCGCATTGAAGTGCTTCTCGATGAGCCACTGGGCACGATATCTCCGGCCGTATATGGACACTTTACCGAGTTGCTCGGGGCAGTGGTGTATGACGGCGTCTGGGTCGGAGAGAACTCGAAGATTCCTAACACGGGCGGGATTCGCAAGACGATTATTGAGAAGCTGCAGCAGATTAAGGCTCCCATGGTTCGCTGGCCCGGCGGATGCTTTGCCGACGGTTACGACTGGACCGACGGAATTGGTGCGCCCGATAAGCGGCCGGAACGGGCAGGATTCTGGCGAGGAGAGCCCAACAAATTTGGCACTCCAGAGTTCATGCGGTTCTGCCGGCTCACCGGCGCCGAGCCTTATTTCGCGGCGAATGTTCGCAGCCTTCCTCCGCTCGCGTTTGACCGCTGGATTGAGTACTGTAACGCCCCGGCTGATAAGAGCGCGCTGGGCCGCATGCGCGCCGGCGACGGCTCACCTGAGCCTTACAACGTGAAGTACTGGGGCGTCGGGAACGAGGCCTGGGGTTGCGGAGGAAACTTAACGCCGGCCGAGTACAGCGAGGCATTTCGCCGTTTCACGGCCTGGACTCCCGGCTATGGCGGACCTTTGAAATTTATTGCAGTCGGACCCGGCAGCGACGACCTGGACTGGACCGAGCAGTTCTGTTTGTCTACTTTCGGGGGCAAGCGAGGGATCAATCCGAACAGCGTCTACGGATGGTCGATTCACCACTACACGTGGAACTTGTCCCGAGGGAAAACCGACAACTGGGATGCTGGCAAGGGAGATGCGGTTAAATTCGACCTGCTCGACTGGTATGAGGTTTTTCGCGAGGGCGGGAAAGTCGAGAAGATCATGCTCTCGAACTGGGACGTCCTCGCCCAGTATGATCCCGAGCACCACATCAAACTGGTCGTGGATGAGTACGGCAGCTGGTACAAGCCGGGGAGCGAACTCGATTCCTCTCACGCCCTGGGGCAGCAAATTACTTTGCGGGATGCGTTGCTCACGGCCCAGACTCTCGACATTTTCAACCGTCATGCCGAGAAGATGGGGATCGGTGCGTGTGCGCAGCTGATCAACTGCTTGAACTCGCTGTTCCTGTCGCATGAGGATAAGTTCATCGTGACCCCGAACTTTTTCGTCTTCGACATGTATCAGACGCATCAGGGAGGAACGGCCGTGCGCGCGGAATTCAGCGCGCCGCAGGTGAGCTACCAGCGCGATGGCCAGTCCGCAACGTTTTGGGGACTGAACGGCTCGGCGTCGCGCAAGGACAAGACTCTGACCTTGACCGTGGTGAATCCGCACGCTACGGAATCGCGGGAAGCGGACGTTGCGATCCGGGGAGGATCGCCATCATCTGTCGAGATCACGGTTTTGAAGAACCCTGACATTCACGCCCACAATACTTTCGAGCATCCGGATGTGGTGGCCGCGGCGACTGAGAAGATTTCGCAATCGTCCTTGGTAGGTGGACCGGGAGGATCCCGGCCGCAGCTTCGCTATGTGTTCGCTCCGGCGTCGGTGACCAAGCTGTCGATCGCCCTGGGTTAAGCCGCCCAAATGTGGGTACCCCTAAGTTTTACAATTTCTCTTGCGAAACCGTGCTCTAATAGGCGGCGAAGGCCTTTGGAGGTTGCTTATGTCCAAGCTCCCGCTCTCCAGATTGAGTACGGTTCTTCGCACGGCTGCTGCCTGCGCGCTCACCGCGCTGCCCGCAATGGCTGGTTCGCAGGCGCGCATTGTCCGCCTGAGTGACGTGCAAGGTTCGGTGCAGATCGACAAGAACAGTGGTCTGGGGTTTGAAAGCGCGTTTCTCAATCTTCCAATCACACAAGGGACGCAGTTGAAGACGCACGACCGCGGCCGAGCCGAAATCGAGTTCGAGGACGGCAGTACCCTGCGCCTGACTCCCAATACGACCGTGGAATTCAGCACGCTCGGCGTGGGCGACTCCGGCACGCGCATCTCGGTCATCACTCTGGTCGATGGCATGGCCTATGTGAACTGGCTGGGCAAAGACGATTTCAGCCTTAATTTCTCGAAAGAAAAAATTGCGATCGACCGCGCCGCGCACTTCCGGATCGAAACTTCGCCGAAGGTCGCTCATCTGGCTGTGTTCAAGGGCGAGGCCGATGTGGAAGGTCCTGCGGGCAAAGTTGTAGTCGACAAAAAGAAGACTGCGACCTTCGATACGACCGATGACGACAAATCCACGGTGGCCGACAAGATTGCGGAAGCTCCGCTCGATTCGTGGGACAAAGAGGCCAGCGAATACCACCAGCAGTATGCGAAGAATAATTCGTCGCCGTACGGCTACGGGGTCAGCGACCTGAATTATTACGGCTCGTATAACAACGTTCCCGGCTACGGGATGATGTGGCAGCCGTTCTTTACCGGGGCTGGGTGGGATCCGTTCATGGACGGAGCGTGGTCGTTTTATCCCGGCATGGGTTACATGTTTGCGTCGGCGTATCCGTGGGGATGGATGCCGTACCGCTACGGAAACTGGATGATGGTGCCGGGGATGGGGTGGATGTGGCAGCCGGGAGGATATAGTAACTGGCTGAGCGTGCCGCGTTTTGCCGGGACTTTGCCGGCGAATTTCCATCCCTTGGTTGCGCCCGCGGAGGGCACGGGAAAGACGATCGCGGTGGGGAGAAGTGCAGCCACGTCTGCCTTGTACTCATCGGTTCTTACGGTTAGGTCTGGATCGGCGGGCATGGGAATAGCGCGTGGCTCGATGGAGAACCTCGGTCATCTGAACCACGAGGTAGCCAAGAACGGATTCGCGAGAGTATTGTCGGCACCGCAGTTTGGTGGGAGTTCGGCCATGAGAACGGGCGTTAGCGTTCCGCTCGGTATGTCAAGTGCGCCGATGGCGCACAGCACACCGGCTGGGCACGCTTCGAGTGGAGGGCATCGTTAGAGTTGGTGATTCGTCGGAATTCAACGGGGCAGCCTAATCGGCTGCCCCGTTTGTTTGGGTTTGAAGATTCGCGCCTAGCGCCGCAGGCTTACGGAAGTGATCACTTTCTCGCACAGAGATTGCAGTTCCGACGACGAAGCGTGATCCCAGGTGCAACTGACGGGCACGACTTTTCCCCAGGGTGTCAGCATGAGTCCGAGCACGCCGTGGATGTTGGCAAGGTCGCGTTGGGTTGCATTGAAATCGGTGATGAGGCCGGGGTAGCCGTCGAGCGTCGTGCTGATGAAGTCAGTTCCGATTCCGGGCTTGGCCGCCAGCCAGACATAATTGTCCAGATAATATGCGGACTGCTTTCTGAGTTCTTCGTCGTCGGTGAGGCCCTGAGAACGGCGATCGAGTGCCGGCCCTACAGAGATGCTGATGACTTTGTCACCCCGATGGGTCAGGTACACAGTGCGTAGCGGTGTGTCGTCGGAAACCTGCACATCTCCGGGCAAGGCGACTGACACCGTCGCGCAGAACCACGCATCGCGGCACAAGCCTTTCTCATAGCGGGTGAACCCGGCGGGAGTTGCGACGAGAGTTTCGGAATCCACTACCAGGCGCGTGCTTCGCTTCACTATGGCCGGTTTTGCAGCCAAAATCATCGGATTGGGGAGAAGAGTCTTGGTAACCGCGACGGGCGTGGTTCCGGACTCGGGATCCGGCGTGGCCTCGAATCGCTTCAACGCTGCCAGCCACTCAACTGAGTGCTCGTCGGGCAGCAGGCGGGCGCGCGCCTCTTCCTGGAAATGAAACGTCATAAATGGATAGCGGCCGGGATTGTCGGAGCGCATGCTCGACATATCGGGCATGGGGTTCTCGGGGTCGTCGGTGTCGGTTGGATCGGCAGGATCGTTGCCGGAATCGCCGTCGTCGTAGGGTGAGGCGAGAGTCAGCTTGTTGTCGATGGTCTGCGAGCGATGCAGCCAGGCGACGTGGTGCGTTGCGGGATCGAGAAGAAGAGAAATCTGCAGGACGGCTGCGACGGCGTTGTTGCCTGCGCCGGGAACGGTCCGTCCGCCGCTGGCAGTGCCGGCGGCGGGAAGGTCGATGGGCGAGAAAACATATTGCGACGTCACGAACGCGCACGACTTGCCGTCGACTTGCACCAGATTGCGGAAGCGCAGGTCGGCCCCGCTTAATTCGAGATCTTTCAACGCGCGGTCGCGGGAGTAGGCGAACTGTCCGCGAGGCTTCCAGAAAGCGCCTTCGGCCACGGGTTGAGGAGAGAACTCGGTCTGCAACAGATCTCGCGTGACTTTTCGCAGCAGATCGCCACCGTCCCAATATTTGAAATAGCCGTCGACGCTGCGGCTCATCTCGGTTTCGCCATGTGGTCCTACGCGGAACATCACGGGCGAGGACTGCATGGCGGCCAGCCGCTTCTGGAAGTCCGGCGCGGAGAAGATCGCGCAACGTACGCTGGTGACGCGCGTGTCGCTGTATGTGGCTTCGACTGGAATGTTACCGTCTTTGTCGGCGGGTTGCGGGCGCAGTGTAACGATGGCGGCCATGGCGTAGTCGCACGGCCCGCGAGCCGGGAAGAGGTTTGCTCCGCTGGCATCAGCAATGGGGAGGAAAGAGCCGGCGGCTTCGAGTTCGTAGCGCAGAACTTCGCCGGGTTTGAAATCGGCCTGCAATAGAAGTTTGTGCTGGTTCCTTCTGGATTGGGCGTCAAGGCGCACCACTAGAGGGCCGGCGGAGAACGACAGCGCGAGGCCGAAAATAAAAATGGAGTGCAGTCGCTTCATGGGCATTCCGGCCTCCTAGTGGTCCTCATCCTCTGGGGGATCGGGATCGTTTGGATCGGTATAGGTTTTGCGGATGGCGGACGATTGCAGTTCCTGATACTGCGCGGAGTGCACGATAGCGTCGCAGATGCTGGCGGCCGCGGCGGAATCCTCTTCGCGATACACGCAGGCGAAACCGAAATTTCCGTATGGCGAACCTGCGACCGCGCTTACGCCGCGATATTGGAGAGCTCCTACGGTGATTTCGAAGTGAGTGATCAGCCCGTTGGTCCAGTCGATGACAACATGTTCGTCGAGTGCGATGTGGGCTGCACGGCCAAAGTATTCCGGGCGTGCAAACCATCCTTGGAGAAACGCTCGCTTGAAGGTGTCGGCCGTGTACTTGCCGTCGGTTGACTGCGCCTGATAGACGCGAATGGCACGGGTCGAGTCGTCCTCGTGGCCGGCGAGCGGAATCGATACTGGCCGGGGCTCTTCCTGGGAGCGCGTCCACTTCGGACTTTTGGGGAGCGTGATCGAGAATTCGTAGCAGGGCTGGAGCGTGCACAGACGGATGCGCCAGACGCCGCCGCCATCGGGGCCATCGTCTTCGTCGGTGAGTTTCTTTGAGGGTGCGTGGTTTGCTGCGGAGCGCTCCTGGCGCGTCTTGCGGGCAAGGTCTCCGAGCGCCTGCCCAGTTGTGTCCTGAGCCGCCGCGGCTATGCAGGCGGATGAGAGAAGCACTGCGAGAAGGATGCAGGCGCGAGTTGGGTGCGACGATAGTTTCATGGCAAACGCAGCGAATTCACAAGCGTCGTGCACAGCGCTTCCGCGTCGGCGAAGTGTTCTTCGGGAGCGGCGCATCCCAGCAAGAATTGTTTGCCTTGATTCCCGATCAAGACTCGCTCGCCAATCCACCAGCGCTTTTGATCTCGCTGGTAGCGAAAGCGAGTCATCAGGGCGGGCTTGCCTTCGATGGTCAGATCCTGCGTGCTGACACTGTCCGGCTTTTCGCGGGACCAGCCGTTGGAGTTCGCGAGATCGCGCATGCGGATGTAGTCGGGATCGGTCAGGCTGCGGTAGGGGGCGTTCACGTCGGCCGGGCCGGCGTAGAGCAAGATCGATTCGCTGTCGAGCGCGGCCTTGAAGATGTATTGTCCGTTGGTCCGTGAAATCACTTCTGACTTCTCTGGGATAACGACGGAGGCTTCCGAGCACTGCTGCGGATTCAGGCAGTACTGCAGTACGAAGGGCTCGAAGCCGGCCGGTGCCACGGTGGTTCCTTCCGCGCTGTCGAGCGTGGCTTGCGCCTTGTCATGTGGAGCTTGCCGCGTCTGACGGGCCAGTTCCGCCAGGGATGGGCCTTGCGAGCCTGATTCGCTGGCCGCAGGCTGTTGCGCTGGAGTTGCTTCGGCCGTCACCGGAAGTGCAGCTGCGGGAGTCTTGCCCGCGGAGGTCGTCTTTTCCGACGACGGTTTGTCTGAGATCGAGGCCGGATGCACGACGATATCTTCCTTCAGCTGAATCGATGGGTAGATGATCTGATCGCACATCTGGAATGTGGTTTGTTCATCGTGGACCTGAGCATTCACCGCCGCCTGCACTTTCCGGTGATCCGAGCCGTACATCTGCCGATTCCGGTCACTGCAGGTGTTGTGGCCCTGGTTGTCGTAAATCGTGCAGGAATGCATGTCGTCGGGGCTGACGCACATCACGGGAATCAGGCTGTTCGAGGCCACGATGAATATCATCGAGCCCCAGACGACGTGGCCCAGCAGATAGGGATTGCCCTGCCAAGCGCACCGGAAGGCTTTGTGCGAGCCCTGCTTGACGGCAGCGCAGTAGGGCTGTGAGCCGTGCAGTCCGGCGAGTTGGCGCACTACGTTGAGGAGATCGCTGTCAGTGACGTTGTTGATGATGTTGGCTGGGATCGGAATCGGAATTCCGGCGACGACTTCGGTGTTGGTAATGCCTAGCCGTGATCCGAGCAGCACGGCTCCGCCATTGTCGCGCCCCTCCAGGCTGAATGGATAGGGAACGAACAGGCGGTAGTCGCCGGCGTTGTAATTGGTGAAGCCGGTGGGCGCGTTGGCCGCGGCTTCCTGCTCTTGCTGCATCTCATCGACCAGTTCCTGCGCCCTGCTGGACTTCGTGTCGGCGGTCGTTGCGTGCTGGGCGCGGGTTTGGCGAGCCAGATCGGCGAGTGAATTGCCGGGAGTTTCAGAGTCCTGTCCCCATGCAAAGGTGCTGACGGATAGCACCGCCACGGCAACGGCCGATATTAAGAGCCTACGTGTCATGGCAGGCTTAAGGATCCGATCAGCCTGCTTTGCCGGGGCGACGACCGAAACTGTGAATCAGCGCGCATTCCTAATCCTCGGCCTTGGAAATCAATTGGGGCTGGCCGCCGTGCTGGTCTGCTGCACGACGGCATCTGGCACATCGAAAGTGATGGGCGCGTTGTAGTCGGAGAACGAAGACCGCAACTGCAGCCAATCGACCGTCAGTTCGTAGGGGAGATGATCTTCGAGGCCGAGGCAGACGGTGTCGTGCTCCAGGCCGCTGGGCGCGCCTTTCATGGTGACCAGCCACTCCTGGCAGCGCACGCTGTTTACGGTTTTCTTATCTCCCTTTTGAATGATGCCACGCTGAATCATGGTGGAGATTCGCGGCATCAGGGTGTTGTCATTGCCCTGGGCGAGGGCGCCGCAAAACCAGGCCGGCGGATGTTCGTGAGCATATCGAGGTTTCGACCAGGAGCCGTCATTCCCGCGTGCGTACGCGTCGGTGGCGAAGTGGACTTCGTCGCGGGACATATCCATCCCGGTGGCGGAGTCGGTCTCGTGCCACTGGTAGTGATAGACGTCACGGGGGCAGTCGACTTCCCAGAGCATCTCTTTGTGGCGAGTATTGGCGGTTGCCATAACGGAGGCGCGGAAGCTGTGCACCTGCTTCATGGCCTCGAGAGTTTTCTGGAATTCTTTCTCGCCGCTTCCAGTGAACAGGTAGCTGGCCGCCCAGCCCACAATGACCACGCCGACCGCCAGACGCACGAGAACCCAGACCCAATAGCGTTCGCCCGACATATAGACCTCTCCCGAGTAAGCTCTGAGGCTAGGTTAATGGGCACGAAGTGGAGGGAAAAGTTACCGATGTACTGAGGAAACGTCCGAATTTGGCCGAGGATTGCGGGTTTTGGGCTGGTTTTCTGGAAAGGTAATTTCCACAGGGACAGGGGGTTGGACGAATCACGCGACGATCACGCCCGCATAGCCGACAACCTTGCTGCGGTCGCCGGAAATGTCGCCCGAGGTTGCGTACTTCACGAGTTCGGACGATTTCGCACCCAGTTGCCGGGCCGCCGTGAGCATGGCGACGGCCGGGCCGAATCCGCACATGCTGATGTTTTGTTGCGTGACTACGTCGAAGAGTCCGCGCGGATCGAGGGTGAGAATGCGCTCGATTGCCTGATGATCCTTCGCGCGCGTGACCGCGTCCGACTCGTAATGATTCATGTCGCTGGAAGCGACGATCAGAATCGGATCGGTTTGCACGGCGATCACATCCGCCAGCGCATTGCCGATCTGTTCGAGAATTTCGAATTGCCCGGTTCCGAATGCGATGGGAACGAAACTAAGTTCGGGCTGGCGCAGAAGTAAAAAGGGGAGTTCGACTTCGACCGCGTGTTCGGCGCGATGCGCGGCCGAGTCTTCATTCAGTGCGGGGAATCGCTCCTTCAACGTTCGGGCGAGTCTGGCGTCGAGGGGAATGTCGCCCAGCGGAGTCTGCCACGCGCCTTCGCTCATCATGGCGAGTGGTCGGCCCATGCCGGTGTGGTTGGGACAGAGGACGATGCAGCGCTTCGGGACGTCTATGTTGGAAAATACGGTGCCCGCTACATGGCCGGAATACATGTATCCGGCGTGCGGCGCGATGCATCCGATGGCTCGCAGCGGAGCCTGCCTTGGGGAACTCGCTTGTGATAGGTAGCCAACGGCTTCGGTGCGGAGGTCGTCGGGATCGGCGGGATAGAAGCGCCCGGCGACTGCGGGATGACGCAGAATGGGTGTGGCCATGATCCCTTCGGTGCTCAGTGCGCGACGCTGAATGCTATGACTCGGGGTGCGTGCTGCGCAAAGCGCGATATACCGCCGCACTTTCTTCGAGACTTAACGTCTCGGCCCGCACCGTGGCTTTTACTTTCGCTTCGGCCAGCGCACGTTTCAGCTCGGCTCCCTCGTACTTCGTTTTCAGATTGTTCCACAGAGTCTTGCGTTTTTGTCCGAACGAAAGACGCAGGAAATCGATGAAGCCGTCGCCCGCCACTCCTAACTTTTCCTGCTGCGGGTCGATGGTCAGGCGCAGGACGGCCGAGTGCACTTTGGGCGGAGGCACGAAGGCGCCCGGCGGCAGCGTGAAGAGCTTTTCGACGCGGCCGTACAACTGCGCGGTGGCTGAGAGCATGCCATAGTCGCGGCCACCCGGCTGGGCGGCGATGCGGTCGGCGACCTCGCGTTGTACCATGATCACGATGCTGTCGAAGTATTTTGAAAACTCGAACAGGCGCAGCAGAATGTCGGACGTAATGTAATACGGAAGATTTCCTACGACCTTCATGGGTTCAGGCTTGAGGTCAATGCCGGGGCGGCTCAGGCCGGGCTTCGGTCCGAAGAGCGAATCGAAGTCGACGGCCAAAATATCGGCTTCAATGACCTCAACGTTTCGCGCCATGCCAAATTTCAGTCGCAGTTGCGCGGCCAGCACGCGATCGAGTTCCACGGCGATGAGACGGCGCGCCCGCCGGGCTAGCAATGAGGTTAGAATGCCGCGTCCCGGGCCGATTTCGAGCACAGTGCTTTGCGACACGTCGCCCAAAGCGTCTACCACGCGCGCCGCAAATTCTTCGCTATTGAGGAAGTGCTGTCCCAATTTAGGCTTGGTTTGCGGACGGCGTGTTGACGCGACCTTTGGCACGTTGACCCTCACTGTCTCGGGAAGTAGACTTTGAGGTCGGTCCTCGCATCCTGAGTGACGGACCGTTCAGTGCCCCGAGACTCATTCATAATAGCGTGTGGCGCGAAAACCGTGCGCTACTGCCAGCAGGGGATGGAGGTTCCGCACTCATGAATATTGTTTTTGCCGCTTCCGAGGGCGTTCCGTTTTCCAAGACAGGCGGGTTAGCCGACGTAGTGGGGGCCCTCCCGCGGGCGCTCGCGGCATTGGGCCATCACGTCAGCGTCTACCTGCCGCGCTATCGCCAGACCAAGCTGACCGAACCGGCCACTGTGGTGCGGAGCGTGACCGTGCCCTTTGACGACCAGTATCGCTTTGCGTCGGTGGTGAGCGGAGGCAGTCAGGGCGGGGTGCGGTTTTATTTTGTCGAGTATCCGCCCTACTTCGACCGCGATGCACTTTATGGCACGCCGGCTGGGGACTATCCCGACAACGCCGAACGCTTTGCTTTGTTCTCGCGGACCGTGTTGGAAGCGTCGAAAATTCTGGGTGTGCCTGACATTTTTCATTGCCACGACTGGCAGTCCGCTCTGATTCCGGTCCTGCTGCGTACGGTTTACGCTGAGGATCCGGCGTTCGGCGATGCGGGAACGGTTTTCACCATTCACAACATGGGGTACCAGGGATTATTCCCACCCGATATTTTGCCGCTTCTGATGCTGCCCTGGGATTTGTTCACCATGTCGAAGATGGAATTCTTTGGGCAGGTGAACTTTCTTAAAGGCGCGTTAACTTATGCCGATTTCGTCACCACGGTCAGCAAGAAATATAGCCACGAGATTCAGACGGCGGAATATGGATTCGGGCTGGAAGGAGTGCTGCACGACCGCGCCTCGACTGTGACGGGAATTCTGAATGGGGTTGATTACGACGAGTGGAGTCCGCAGACCGACAAGTTCACGGCGAGCAAATTTTCGCCGCAGGATCTTACCGGAAAAGCGAAATGCAAGCAGGATCTGCTATCGGCGTTCGGAGTGAAGAACGCCGACGCGAAGCTACCGGTGATCGGAATCGTTTCACGCTTCGCGGCACAGAAAGGTTTCGATTTGATCGCGCAGATTGCGGATCGGTTGGCGCGCGAAGAAATGATCATCGTGGCATTGGGCGCCGGCGACAAGACTTACGAAGAAATGTTTCTGCGACTCAACAAGCAGTTCCCAAACAAGATTGCCGTCAAAGTCGCCTACGATAACGCGATCGCGCACAAGATTGAAGCTGGGGCCGACATGTTCCTGATGCCGTCGCGCTACGAGCCTTGCGGACTGAACCAGATTTACAGTTTGAAGTACGGTACGGTTCCAATCGTCCGTGCCACTGGCGGGCTCGACGATACGATTGAGCCTTGGGACGCGCGCACCGGGAAGGGAACTGGATTCAAATTCACCGAGTACAACGGCGAAGCGCTGCTCCTAACCATCAAAGAGGCGTTGCAGGCCTATCAGGATCAGACTTCCTGGCAGGCTCTGATGCGCAACGGGATGGGCAAAGATTTTTCCTGGAATGCGTCCGCGCGGGAGTATGGCAAGGTTTACGACCGCGTGCGGCAGATGCGCGGGGCATCGCCGGCGGCCCCGGAAAAAGTGCTGGTGTAGTTAAGGCTGCTTCTGCAGGTCAAAGACGGAGATGGTCTCGCCGTCTTCATTCTTGAAGACAACGTGAATGGATCGTCCATCGGGTGCAACTGCCATCTGCTTAATCCCTACAACTTTCCCGTTGCGTTTGGTGGTTAGCTCAACCTCGCTCGGGTTCAGTAGCTTCGCAGAAACCATTGTGCCGGCAGGATCGTCTTCGACGGGATAGTCCTTTTCGTCGAATCTTGTGCTGAACTTTTCGCCCAGCGGAGTCTCTGCGCTGAAGCCATCTGCCGTGCACCTGTATTGTGTGATGGAGCCGTTTCTGGAGCGATGGGTTTTATAGGCTCGCCAGGAACCAGAAATTTAGTGAGAGTCGACGGGTGCTTTGGCGATTCGTCGATTGAGGGTTTCGATCGTAACGGTCGCGGCTTCTGTCGTGTCTTTCACTATTTGGGTGAGCATGTTTCCGTCAGATGAAACTGCATCAACTTCTGTGAACATCGTCTTGCCGTCCTTTTTGGCGATGAACACAACGGTGTGGGCGTCTACGGTTTGAACGTTCACCGTGTCCCAGTAAAGCGACTCAACAACTTTGTGGTCGTCGCCGTCGGCCGTGATTTCCATGTTCGGTAAGCAACCTGAGCAGCGGAACATTCCTTTGGCAACGAGATAGACGGCTGGCTCCCGTGGCGGCTGTGGAGTAAACAGCCAAGTGCCATCAAACGGACTTTGGCTGAATGAAATTGCAGGCGACAGGAGCAGCAGGGCGATGAGCCATTTCATAAACCGGCCTCACGGGCGCGAGAACCATAGGTTATCGTCACATCTTGGAAATTGTGTCTAAGACGTTCGGCTGCGTACGGCCCGCCAGGCAAACCTCAAAGTAAGACCGAGCGAGCCGTACATCGCAGCGTTCATGGGAGCCAGCAGACAAAGGACAGTCACGAGCGAGGGATCGAACGTCATCTTCACGAGATACATCGGACATAGCACGAGCATGAGTTGGTCATTGAGATTCCAAGTGTGCGGGGCGAGATAGGCGAGGAGCGCCACCAGATAAAAAACCGCAGCGAAGCTGCCGAGCAGTTTGAGGGGCGCCGAAAACAACTGTGGATCGTCCCGATCTTTCTTGGATGCTCTCGCGATCCACGAGCGGGGCAGAACCGCGAGCGTCACGCTGAAAAGGCCGACCAGTGCCAGGGCAACCGCAAACACCACCCATTCGCTTTGAATCGGCATGTCTTCGCCCCGCAGCATCACGTACGGAGCGCCGGTCAGGAGCGAGACTAGCCCGCAGATTGCGAAAACAATGCGAGAGGTAACCCTGATCGCGCGCCCGGCCATGATGCGGATTCTAACAGCGGCGCCGATTTTAGGCATAGCTGCCATGCGTTGATCGGACATTGAAAACCGCTGCTAGAATTGTTGGACCATGGCTGCCGCCCAACAGCCCGCCTTCACCCGCACAATCTTCCACGTCGACATGGACGCGTTCTTTGTGTCAGTAGAAGAACTTTTCGATCCGTCTCTGAAAGGCAAGGCAGTTGTGGTCGGGGGACAGCGCGACGAACGTGGAGTAGTCTCGGCGGCTTCCTATGCGGCGCGGAAATTTGGAGTGCATTCCGCGATGCCGCTACGCACGGCGGCCAAGATGTGTCCGCAGGCGATCTTCGTTAACGGCCATCCTGAACGCTACCGCGAGTGCTCGGAGAAAGTGCACAAAGTTCTCGGGACATTTTCACCGCAGGTGGAAATGGCCTCGATCGACGAGGCCTACCTCGACATGACCAGGACTGAGCGCCTGCATGGGCCGCCATTGAAGGCGGCGCACACGCTGCACTTGCGCATGAAGGCCGATACGGGTCTGAATTGTTCGGTCGGGATCGGGACGTCTCGCCTGATCGCGAAAGTTTCGTCAGCGCAGGCCAAACCTAACGGAGTGCTGTGGATTGTTTGTGGCGAAGAGGCAAAATTTCTGGCCCCGCTCGATGTGCGCGAAATTCCCGGCGTGGGCAAAGTCATGGAGAGCCATCTGCACGCGCTCGGCATCAAGAAAGTGGGAGACCTGGCGCGCCTGGAAGAATCGGAACTTGCCGATCGTTTTGGCAAGTGGGGTCTGGCCTTGGCCGGCAAGGGTCGTGGTGAAGACGCGGGCGGCTGGTTCGATACGGAAGTCGGGGCGGACGTGGAGGCCAAGTCCATCAGCCACGAGCATACCTACAATGAAGATACCGCTGACATCGGCCAGCTCGAAGCGACGTTGATGCGGCTTTCGGAGATGGTGGGCCGCCGCTTGCGCGAATCGCAATATTACGCGCGCACGATTCAGTTGAAACTGCGCTACAAAGATTTCACCACGCTCACGCGCGCCCACACTCCGCCGGCTCCGACGCAGCTCGACACAGAGATCTTCGAGCAGATTCGCGCGCTGTTTCGCAAGAATTGGAAGAAGGGCATTCCGGTTCGACTCCTGGGCGTGCAGGCGTCGTCGTTCACTGCGCAGCCCGATCAGATTGGCCTGCTCGATGGCAACCGGCAGCAGCGCTGGAAAGACGCGATGGCCGCCGCCGACCGCTTGCGCGACAAATTCGGCGAATCCAGCGTCGGCCTGGCTGCGGGCATGCGTGGAACTTTCCGCGAGCGCGTTCATGAGAATCCGGCGAGCATGCCGGGAAAAAAGAAGCCGCGCAGTTGACCACAATCCTCGGCTCACACTAAGATTCCACTTCCCCCAGAGTATTCAGGAGCCGGTCTTCAGGAGCCTACATGCGCACAGTCCGTTTTCTGCCGTGGTTTGTCTTCGTCTTTGTTCTTACATTCCTTCAAACAGCGCCGGCGCAATCGGATCCTCCGCTTCTACTGCGCTATCCCACGGTCAGCAAGACGCAAATCGTTTTCAACTACGCGGCGATCTATGGACCGTAGCCGCGACGGCGGCGATGCGCGCCGTCTGACGTCCGGAACCGGAGCGGAGACTCTTCCCCACTTTTCTCCAGACGGATCGATGATCGCATTCACCGGCGAATATGACGGGAATCCGAGATGTCTACGTTGTTCCATCGAGCGGCGGCGTGCCGCGTCGGCTGACCTATCACCCTGCCGATGAATACGTGGCGGGTTGGACGCCCGATGGCAAGAAGATCGTGTTCAATTCGTGGGGCAGCAGCTTCATCCACTTTGAGGATCAGCTCTATACTGTGCCTGTCGAGGGCGGATTGCCCATGCAGGTACCGCTCCCGATCGTTGAGGCCGCATCTTCTCTCCGGATGGAACGCACATTGCATACGTGCCGCATCCGCATCTGGCAGGCGGCCTGGAAGCGCTACCATGGCGGGCAGACCACGCCGATCTGGATTGCCGATCTCAAAGATTCCAGCATCGATAAAGATTCCCCGCGACAACTCCAACGACGACAATCCCATGTGGGTGGGCGATACGATTTATTTCCTTTCCGATCGCAATGGCGCGGTCAGCCTGTTCGCCTATGACACGAAGACCAAGCAAGTTTCAGAAGCTCTCCACAGCGACGGCCTCGATTTCAAGACCGCGTCGGCGGGTCCTGACGCGATCGTGATCGAGCAGTTCGGCGCCATCAAGCTTTTCGACCTGAATACTCATCAAGCGACAAACGTCAAAATCCATGTTGCCGGCGACCTTGAGGCGGTGCGGCCGCACTTCGCCAAGGTTGAAGCCAAACGCATTCAGAATTTCAGCTCTCTCGCCAACCGGGGCGCGCGCCTTGTTCGAGGCCTGGGGAGAGATTTTCACGGTCCCCACCGACAAAGGCGACATTCGCAATATCACGCGCAGTCCAGCGGTCGCCGACCGTGATCCATCGTGGTCGCCAGACGGAAAATCGATCGCATATTTTTCCGATGAGTCGGGGGAATACGAACTGGCCATCCGCGATCAGAATGGACTGGGAACGGTGCGCCACATCAATCTGGGTAATCCTGCCATCTTTTTTCTACACTCCGGCGTGGTCTCCCGACAGCAAAAAAATTGCTTACACCGATAAGCGCCTGCAGTTGTGGTATGTCGATCTTGACAACCCGACGCCTAAGCTGGTCGATTCCGATTATTTTGGCGGCTTCGGTCCCACACAGCTCAGCCAGACTTGGTCGCCCGACAGCAAGTGGATCGCCTACACCAAACAACTTCCCAGCGGCTTGCATGCACTGTTCGTTTATTCCATTGATCAAGGGAAATTCTCGCAAGTCACCGACGGAATGAGCGATGTGCTCTATCCCAGCTTCGACAAGAATGGTAAATATCTCTACTTTACGGCTTCGACGAACACGGGCTCTGACGCTGGCTGGGCTCGACATGTCGAGCGACGAACATCGAGTGACGCGCAGTGTTTACGTTGCCGTCCTCAGCAAAGATGAGAAGTCACCCCTCGCACCGGAAAGCGACGAAGAGAATAAGCCAAAAGACGAAAAGAAGGCCGACGCGAATAAGGACAAGCCGCCGTCCGATAAGGACAAAGAAAGAAGACGCTAAGGATAAAGACAAAGAAAAAGACAAGAAAGACAAGGATAAAGAGCCAGTTGTGGTCAAGATCGACCTTGAAGGGATTGGCCAGCGCATCCTCGCGCTGCCGATTCCCGCGAAAAGCTACGGCAACATGCTAGCGGGCAAGTCTGGCATCCTGTTTCTGGCGGAGGCGCCGCTGGTCGTGACCGAAGAGGACTATCCCAACATCAATCAGACGATCCAGAAATTCGATTTGAGCAAGCGCAAGGTCGACAAACTGATCGACGAGGTGAATGACTTTGCCGTCTCCTTCGATGGCGAAAAAATTCTTTATCGCAAAGGCGATGCCTGGACTACGGTGTCGACCGACGATGGCCCTGGGGGTGGAGGGCCGCCCAAGCCCGGTTTCGGTCCGCTCAAGCTCGACGGATGGGAGGTTTATGTCGAACCCCGTGCCATGTGGAAACAGATTTACGACGAAACCTGGCGTATTGAGCGCGACTTTTTTTACGATCCGCACTATCACGGCCTCGACCTCGACAAGGTGAAGAAAAAATACGCACCTTATCTCGACGGCATTTCGTCGCGCGATGAACTTACTTATCTGTTTGAGGAATGCCTGGGCGAGATGACCGTCGGCCACATGTTCGTCGGTGGGGGCGAAAAGCCAGAGTCGAAGAAAGTGAAAGGCGGCCTGCTAGGCGCCGACTATAGTCTGGAAAATGGGCGGTATCGGATTGCCAAAGTTTACGACGGCGAAAACTGGAATCCTGGCAATGAAGCTCCTTTGACCCAACCCGGCGTCAACGTGAAAGCCGGGGACTACATCCTCGCTGTAAACGGGCGCGATCTGCACGCCTCCGACAACATCTACAGCTTTTTTGAAGAGACCGCGGGTAAGCAGATTGCGTTGAAAGCTGGCGCAAATCCGGACGGCAAGGATTCCCGCGACGTCACCGTCGTTCCCGTGGAAAGTGAAGAGCATCTTCGTCATCTCGCGTGGATCGAGGACAATCGCCGCCGCGTCGATCAGGCGACAGGCGGCAAAGTTGCCTACGTGCATGTTCCCAACACCGGAGGCGGCGGCTATACAAGTTTCAATCGCTACTTCTTTTCACAAGTGGGCAAAGAAGGAGCGATCATCGACGAGCGGTTCAACGAAGGCGGCCAGCTCGCTGACTACATTGTTGACTACCTTCGCCGGCCTATGCTGAGCAAGGTGGTCACTCGAGAGGGCCACGATTGGTCGAGCCCATCGGAAGCGATTTACGGTCCCAAGGTCATGCTGATCAACGAAGAGGCGGGTTCCGGTGGCGACGCCTTGCCGTGGTACTTCCGCAAAGTTGGCATTGGTCCGTTGATTGGAAAGAGGACATGGGGTGGGTTGGTGGGAATCGGCGGCTATCCGGAACTGCTCGATGGGGGATTTGTCACCGCGCCGCGGGCCGCGATTTACGGCCTCAACGGTGAATGGGAAGTCGAGAATCATGGTATTGCGCCGGATGTGGAAGTCGATCTTGAGCCGGCTGCGTGGAGGCAGGGCCGCGACGCGCAACTGGAAAAAGCGATTGAGATGGAGATGCAGCAGTTGAAAGATCATCCACTATCGCAGATCAAACGTCCCGCGTATCCGAACTATCATGAACACGATGATTTGGGCGCGAAGTGAGCCGTCCGTTGAGGTGAGTGGTCTGCCGCGAATCGCGAAATCGGAGTCACCGTCTAGACGCAAGAAGAGAGCCGACTCCTGGTTTATAGCCGTAGAAGTCGCCGATCGAGTGAAGATGCTCGATGATCTCTTCGTCGTAGCGCTGCTTGAGCGGCGGAGACAGAATGTTGTGCTCCGCATTGGGGTCGGCCGTGAGGTCAAATAGATAACTCTCGGCTGGCGAATCGTAGGTCGTATATAGATAACGCTGGTCCGCTGTTAGGATGCCGTAGACTGCGCGAACATCAGACGCAAAGAGCAGATCCTTCCTGGGATAGCTTTCGAGTTCTTGCTTGGTTTCGGCGAACAAAGGCCGCCCGTAGAGCGGGTTCTGGAGGATGGGACGGTGGCCGAGCAGGTAATAGAGTGTCGGAGTGATGTCGGTCAAGGTCGACGCGCGAGTGTCATCGTAAACCAGTTGTTCGCGCATTTTTGGCGGAAGATGAATGATGAGCGGGACCCGCATGATTTCCGGCCATATGGAAGTGGAATGGCTCATGCGGCCGAACTCGCCGGTGGCGTCGCCGTGGTCGCTGGTGACGATGATGATGCTGTTGTCGTACATTCCGCGTTGTTTGAGATAACTGAAGAACTCGCCCAGGCGCGCGTCCACCCAGTGCACTTCATACGTGATGCGGATGCTCATTCCCTCGGGCGCCTGCCAATGCTGCGAAGTAGGGGATGGTACGTCATTGCGGGCGAACTGGTGGACGTTTTTGGGTTGATCGTAGAAAAAAACTGGTTGCCGTGGATCGATCTGCGAGCCGAGCGCGGCTTCCGCCTGCCGAATCGTGTCTCCGATCTCCAGATGGTTCCATAGCGTCTTGTCTGCGTCGAGTTTTACAAGGCGATCATCGGGCGACAATATTTCTTTCACCACCTCGTCCATGCTCACAACCATCTGGTAGTCGTCGGTGCGGAGCATTTGCTCCAGGCCATTGACCTTCGAGAAAGGCTGCAGGTAGTGGGCATGGAGCATCATCGCGCCTGCCCACAGTGCCGGTTCAGAAAGCGACGTGCCGGCATATTGGGAGTACGCGTTGTGCAGCACGATACTGTCGCGGGCAAAGGCATCAAGGTTCGGCGTGTAATTGACACGGGGATTGTAAGCGCCGAGATAATCGGGGCGCATGGCGTCGATCACGAAGACAAAAATGTTTGGACGTGCGCCTTGCGTGGGCGAGAGATTGTCGACGAGGCGGACTTCTGTATTGGTATGGGTATCGCGGACATTCGTATATTCGCGCATAATGCGGCAGAGATCGCCACAAACTTCTCCGCGGCCGTTGCCGAGCATGTGATGGGCGAGCAGGAACGATGCGTCGCCGGCACCGTACTCTTCGAGTTTGAGTGAAATTTCATCGTCGGTCGAGCCGACCGACTTGCCCCAGAAAATCTCGGTGGCTTGCAGCGCTTTGTAGACGAAAATCCCTGCCAGCAATATTCCGACGATCGCGACGGCAGAGTAGTTCGCACGCACGGGACGCAGGCGATAGACGCACAGGCTCAATGCGATCCAGAAGACGAGAGCGGAGGTGCTTTCGACGAAACCATTCCAATCTTCGCCGCCGATCAGCCAGCGCGAGCAGAGCGCGAGCAGAGTGACGATTACGATGACGGCCCACGTAGCGACCACCTGGCCGGAAGTGAGGCGGTCTTCCCGTGCCGGTGTGGATTTGCCGTTGTTTGCGTTCGTGCGCGTCAGGAATGGCTTGACGACGGAATATCCCCAGAGCGTCAGCGTTAGCGCGAAGGCAGTTGCATAGAGGCGAGCGCCCCATCCGTCGAAGCTCATCGCGCTGCCTAGGAAACGTGTCAGCACAAACGAGAGGGCGATCGCAATTACTGTTCCTACCAGGCCGCGACGCGCGGTCTGCGGCTTCGGAGTTCTCGCGGCCAGTAGAAAGATCAGATTGATGGTCGAGAGTACGACGATGGCAAGGACGAAGTGCGAGGCCAGGCTCCAGAACGCAACTTCGGTGTCTTGCCAGTGCAACTTCAGGGAGTGGGTTTCGGTGTAGACGCGCACTCGCGCGCTGATGCTGTAAATGAGGCTGACGACCAGAGCAACGAGCAGGCCGGCAGACAATCCGAAGGGCGAGGCATCGTTCTCAGGTTCTGCATGTACCCCCCACTGTGCGGCTACCCGCATCATTTGCCAGATGGAAAGCCCGATCAGAGGAAGCAGCGCGGCCAGACTCCAACAGTAAGCGGCATTATTATTCTGCAATCCGGGCAAGAAGGGGCGGAGGGTGAGGTACACTCCGGCGGCGCACAGGAGGCCGAGCACGACCAGGAATCGGTTGTGAGTCTTCCACTCCTGCCAAGGCGACTCTATCAACCAAGCCGCCGCAATGACCGACCAGTACAGCGCTGCCTGATGATGGGCCAGCCAGGGCATCCAGGCGTAGGGCGGTGTTTTGATGAAGGCACAGAAGGTATAGGGCAAAAAAGCCAACAGGCAGTACAGAGAGGTCAGGGCGAAATAGGTGCCCGAAACAATCTTCAGTAATGTATTGAGCCAAAGCCTCAAACGCGCTCCCTGAGACGCCAGAAACGATGCCGCGGATACCTGCACATCGATTTTCAACGACCGTGCGCGAACGCCGCAAGTTACTGTGGGCGAATGAAATCGGGTGTGGCGCGGCCAGGTTGCGGGCAGTTTTCCTGCCGGACTCGGCAGCTGGTGCCGTGGCTCTGATCGTGACGAAAGTACCAGACTCGATACTACTTCGGTTTAGACTGGACCTGCTCCATCGGCCGGCAGTTGGGCTAGGATAAAAACTCCGCGTGCTTTTGCGGGAACCAACGATGCCGAGCCAAGCCGCTAAGAGATCCGCTGTGCGATCGTCTTCGTTACGATCATCATCATTGCGATCATCGTCGTTTGCGCTGTTCGTCCGCAATTTTTTCCGAAGTCCTGTCATGCTGGGCTCGGTCGTGCCCAGTTCATCCTTCCTGGTGAATGACATGATGCGGCAGGTAGACTGGGAACGGGCTCGCGTTGTTGTTGAGTATGGTCCGGGCGTCGGCACGTTCACGCGAGAAATTCTCAAGCGGATGCGGCCGGACGCGGTTCTTGTGGCTATTGAGCTGAACACAGAGTTCGTCGACTATTTGCGTGAGCGCGTGCGTGATCCGCGGTTCCGGGTGGTTCACGGTTCGGCGGCGCAGGTACGCGGCATTCTGGCGGAGCATAGTCTAGCGCCGGCGGACTACATCATCTCGAGCCTGCCGTACCGCAACATGCCGGATGCTCTACGCCACGAGATTCTCGAAGAGTCTCGCATGGCGCTGAAGGCTGGCGGTTCCCTGCTGCTCTATCAGTACTCGCGCACTCTTCTGCCTTATCTCGAGTCGAGCTTCAGCTCGGTGAAACTCAATTTTCAGCTTCTCAATATCTTCCCTGCGCTTATCTTCCACTGCATACCGTAACGGAGTTTGCTGCTTGGAAGGAAGCCGCTCCCGGGACTCCGCAACCGGAAGACCCGCCGCAAACTTGCTCAAAAAACGAAGGCCGGGCGCTCCGGAAGAATTTCCGGATCCCAGCCTCGTCTTCCTTCAACCTTGAGTAAAGCCTTGCTGTTAGTTGCCCGATCCCGAATTAGCAGCTGCGGTAGTCGGAGCTGCGGCCGGAGCAGCCGCTGCTGCCGCCGCCGTGAAGCGGGCTAAGCGCGGGAAGAAGGGCGTGACTTCAAACGGCATTTTGTCGCGCGCCGAAGTGATGGCAACCGGAGCCGCCTTCACCATTTCCGCCTTGTCGTTCCAGGGATTGATCTTCACGCGGCCGCCCAGGGGCAGAGCCGCGATCTGATCGAGCTTGTTGTTGTCGAGGGCCGGGCCCTGGGTTGCGAGACCGGATAAGCGAATTACCTGTCCATTTTCTGCTAGAGGATTGCCCAGATGTGTCGTCAGCAGCGCGCCCAGTTGTGGAGCCCGCAGTTGCAACGCCTTCAGGAACAAGCCCACGTTGTCGAGCTTCTGCGCGTAGGGCGAGTTCTTCAGAAGATCCAGAGCCTTTTTGTCGGCTGCCGCTTCTTCTTCCGGAATGTGCTTGAAACCCAGGTTCTGGTAGGTGGAATCGTCGTCGAACAACATGCGGTCGTTGAAGGCGTACTTGCTGCCCAGGTTGTGACCGAGGACGATGTGCGCGAGTTCATGCGAGAGTACGGCGGCCAGACTGGCTTCGTCGGGCAGCACGTCGATGAGGCCACGGCTGATTACGATGGTGTTGCCTACGCTGAAGGTTTCCAGCGGAGAAGTGAGCAGAACGCGCGTGCGCACGGGCCGCGGCAGGTCAATGTTGTTGGTGACTTCGAGGTTGTTGACGACGGTCTGGAGAATGCGGTCCAGGTCGCCCTCAGGTGCGAGCAAACCGGCATTGGTCAGGCGCTCAACGACGTTGTCTTCCGCCTGCTGCTGCCAGACGCGTTCCGCCTGCAGAGGTGAGGCATCCTGTGCGTTGGTGCTTTCGTCGGTAACGCTGTCGACGCGGATGTTGGTCAACTCGTCGTCCTTGCCACCTTTCTTCAAGTCATAGCCCCAGATGCGGGTCTGCGCCTTGAAGGCCATACTGTTTTTCACGCCGGCACTGAAGTCGCCTTCTTCGCTATAGATGAACGACGGGACCCAGTAGCCTGGGATCAGGTTCAAGCGCCAGCTGTCCATGTGGAAGAAAAATGTGTTGTGAGCGGCGGGATAGTAAGTACCGTTCAGGCGCACGATGTTGAAGCCCTGGTCTTCGACCCAGATGCGGCCGAGAAAGCGGCCACGGCCGGACTTCGGCTTGGGCGTGACGTCGAACACGAGGCAACGCACGTCGCCCAAGAATTCGCGGCGGGCGTAGCGGAAGTCATAATGCTCGCGGTCGAAATCGGTGCGGTCGGCATAGACCATCCACGAGAAGCCCAAGGGCTGGTACTGCACCTTGTAGAGCTTGTGGAAGCCGCCGAGCAGACGCGCCTGCATGCTCTGTTCCGGTTCCTTCAGATAATCTTTGCGGTCGACGGTCTCGCCCATATCCATGCGGCCGAGGAAATAGTGATCGGCGCTGGGCACGGGGCCGAGCTGCGGGTCGGCAATCAGATTCTGGAGATAGGTCTCGACCACAGGCGTGCGGGTGGCGAGCACCTTGATCAAGCCATGCTCCCGCTCAATGAACAGGTTTACAACCTGGTCCATGGTGGTGGGAGCCGGCGCTGCCGCGGGCAACGGAATGGCCTGCGCGGCCGGAGCTGCGGGCTGTGCGTCCGGTGTGGCCTGCGAGGCCGGTGCCGACTGATCGGTTGCCGGGGCCTGCTGCGGAGCGGGTTGCGCTGTCTGCGTCGCATCGGGCGCAGGCGGCTGTGCGGACGGCTGTGATTGCGCCGCCTGCTGAGCGGCCGCGCTCATGGATGCCAGCAGAGCCGCAGTGAGTAGCAAGTTCCAGTTACGCATGACTCTTTTCTCCAAGTTTCTCTGAACCAAGTTTCTTTCAGTTTCTTCGACCCAGTTTCAGTGACCCAAGCTTGCTTTCCGTGTACCGCCAAACTGCAAGTTACTTCGCCCAAACTTTTTCTACGCTGGCTTTCTACGCCAGCTGGAACGTCACGTGAACGATTGCCGTCGAATCGGCGGGCTGCCCATCGCGTGTGGCGGGCTTGAACCGGATCTTGTTGGCGGCGGCGATCGCAGCCTCATCCAGTCCGTGGCCTAGACCGCGTACCACGCGATTCACATGCAGCGTGCCGCTCGCCGAAAAACTGACTTCAAGAAGAACTTCACCTTCCAGCTTCAGACTGCGCGCTTCGTCGGTATAAACCGGATTCGGCTTGAAGGTGATCTCAACGGGAGTTGTGGTCGGCGCGACAGCGGCTGCGATTTTCGGTCCGCCGTGCACCACCTGCTCTGATCCAAATCCACCGGTAGCAACTCCCTGGCCGTTGCTGCGCCCGTCGCCTTTGCCGCCGGTGGCGACGCCGTTACCAAAGTCTGCGCTGGCGACGGTGCCCTTGATTCCTTTTGCTCCGCCGGTTCCGTTGCCTTGTCCTGCACCTACCGGCATATCAAATCCACCCGCGGCGGCCGCGTACAATTTCGCGCCCTGCTTGCCGGTTCCCTTCAAACCATTGGGATCGCCAAAGCCGCCGGTTTGTACTTTGTCCACGGCCGCATTCACCGTCGGTTTCTGGGAGCTGCCCTCGTTGAAGTCTCCGGTGTGCACGAGTTGCGGTCGGGCTCCGCCCGCCGCCATCTTCAGCTCCGGCGCCTTGAACTGATTGACCACCACTTGCGGCGCTTCGACCGGCTTAGGAGCTTCCCGGCGAACTTCACGCGGCACCACCAGCTTGGGCTGCTCAAACACAGGAATCTTCACAGCGGGAAGCAGCTTGGGATGGACCTCGGGCCTTACCTTGACCGGCTCTGGTGGTTCCGGCCGTAAGGACGGCATGGGAATCAACTCGGTGACGTGGTACTGCGTGAGTTGCATCGTTTCCGGGAAGATAAGGGTGATGTTGATTACGATGAGCAGGGCGAACGCCACCACGCCGTAGGCGGCGGCGATCGCCCTTTTGTTCACCTTGCGTTCAGGCAGTAGTCCGAGTTGAAAGCCGCGATAAGCCGTTGCCATGCAATTTCACTCCATCGGGAATCCCGGTTTAGGGGAGATCCTCCGGGACATTGGAGTCTTAAAAATACGGGAGATAGGACAGGGGGTAAACGTGTCCACGGCTCTTGACCTTAGGTAACCTGTGCGGAGTCTCTATTGAACAATCGGCCCAAAACTGGGTTGGGACGAGCATTTTCGCCGATTCTGCGTGCCTTTTGACCCGATGAAACAGGCAAGAGACAGGGAGGAAAACCGTAATCAGACGGATAAGAACCTTGGTGCAGAAAATAAGGCGGTTCCAACGTGTATTTCTGAGAGTCGCCAAATATTTCCGGCGTGCACGATTCTTACAGGAGAGATTTTCGACGCTTGGAGAAATACAAAAACACGGGAATTCCCGCCAGAATAACAAGGACTCCGTAGCCAGAGTTCGGCCAATCGTTTTTGAAGGTGTAGCAGAGAAGGGCCGCTGCGACCGCAACGAAAACCGCGGGCACGAGCGGATAGCCCCACATGCGATAGGGGCGCGAGGCCTGCGGATCACGCCGCCGAAAAATAAAGATCGTGCTGCCGGCGATCATGTAAAAGAGCCACTCCGAAAAAATCGCCAAAGAAAACAGCTGACGAAAATTTGCGCCGAGCAACAAGAGCAGAATCGATAGAACAGCTTGCACGAAAATCGCCACCGAAGGAGTGTGAAATCTGGGATGCACTTCGGCCAACGCGCGGAAGAAATATCCGTCTCGCGCCACCGCGTAGGGCACGCGTGCTCCGCTCATAATCGTGCCATTCAGCGTGACCAGCATCGACAGCGCCATGCCTGCAGAAACGATGCTGGCGCCCATACGGCCCATCACCAGGGCCACGGCATCGGAGGCGGGGCGGGGCGAAGCCGCAATCGCGCTGGCGGGAAGCACATATTGCACGGCGGCGTTGACCAGCACGTAGAGCAAGCCTACCGTCGCCACGCCGGCAATCAATGCAATGGGAATATTGCGCTCAGGATGTTTCACCTCGCCCGCCACCATGTTGAGATCATTCCATCCGTCGTAGGCCCACAGGGCCGCGACCAGTGCTGCCATGAACCCGGCGACGCCGCCCTTGGCTCCGGCGAACGTGCTGGCAAAATTTCCCCAGCCTCGCCCGGCTGCAGCACCCATTCCGCTGAAGCACACCACTACGATTCCAAGGATGATGGCGACTTTAAGCAGCGTGAACACGAGTTGGAATTCGCCCGCTTTTTTTACGCCGAGGTAGTTCAGGAATGAGATGAGGACGGCCGCGGCGATGGCAAAGATCTGACCCCAGTTCACGGCAACGGGCGCGGTGATGACATTGACAGAGAAGAAAGAAAAGACTGGAAATGTCCCCAGGATTCGCACCAGGCCGGTGACGACTGTCGCGATCGAAGCCGGCTTCGCAATCACGAACCAGGTCCACGCGTAGAGAAATCCAGCCAGGGGCCCATAGCCGTCGCGGACGTAGACATATTCTCCGCCAGCCTGCGGCTTCATCGCGCCCAGTTCGGCGTAGGTGAGAGCGCCGAAAAACGAGAGCAGCCCACCTACGACCCATGCCAGATAAACAAGTTTGGCAGAGCCCACGGCCCGCATCATGTCTTGGGGCACGAGAAAAATTCCGCTGCCAATGATGGTTCCAACCACCACCGCGGAGGCCTGCCTTACGCCCAGGTCGCGGGACAGTTCAGGGCGCGACGACGCGAGATGCGCAGCACCACTTGTGACATCAGCCATCTTGGAGTTGGAGTATACGCGAGGAACGGCAGGCCTGAGCGCGATCTTGCAGCGGCATCACACCGCCAGAACGAAAAGGTCGATCGAACTACTGTGCCGTCTTCGCCGGCATGCTGGACCGGCTCACGGTTTTGGGCGGTAGCGGCAGGTCTACTTCCAGCGTTCCCATCCGATCGTTCAGGCGATCGCGCACGCCCACGCGCAGCGACTTGGCATTTACCGGGACCAGGAGCGATTGATGTACCCGGAACAGTCCCGCCTTGTTTTCGGACGGCTGTGTTGAGGTTTCTGGCACGCCGTCGTTCACGACGCCGTTCAGCACTTTGCCATCGTCGTCGAATGCGGCCACGGCAAACTCGAGTGCCGGTTGCTGTCCCGTGCGCCCCGCCTGCGTTTTGAACTCAGGATCGAGCACGCGGTAGTCGATGGCATAGCTCTGCACCTTTACGGGAGGCAGAGGCCGGAGGACTTTGTTCTTGCGCTGTGTGGTGAAGAAGGCGGCTTGCTCCTGCAGTTGCACCATCTGCGTGGGAGTCGCCACTCCAACTCCGCTGGTGCGGACGTGCGCGGAGAACATCAGATCGTGCAACATAGGCGCGCCAGGCTTGATGTTGGCCTGCAGCACATCACCTGCCTGGAGCGGAACTTCGAGGGTTGAAGAAGCGGAATGATTCGCATTTTCATCCGCCGAGGTGGAGACCAGAAGCATCCGGCAATAACTGCGGCGGTATGAAAGCTGATATTTTTCCTTGTCGAGCTTCACTGCGATGTTGTGGCACGACTCGTCTTCCTGGTGATTCGGAGGGGAATAGGTGAGCGTGTAGTAGTTCCCGCCCTCTTCCGTGACTGTACTCAACACATCCGCCACGCCGTTGTCGCTGTAGACTGCACGGCCTCCGGTTGCGGATGCGATTATGTCCGCCGAGGCTTGACTCGCGTTCAAGCTATTTACTGCGGGATTTGGGTCTAAGCCGCTAACCTCGACAGGAAAGACCGATATTTCGGCTTGCGCCAGCGAATTTATTTCCGCTTTGATATTGTCCGCCAGCGGGGAGTTCCCCTCATCAGGCGATATGGACAAAGGGAAGGTTCCGGCGATCCAGATCAAGTTCTTACGGCCGGGAATGCCGTCCAAATAGTCGCCGATATGGGTCAGCATATCGACAGCTGTGTAGGGATCGCCGTAGCCGTAATTGTGGGCCAGCAGGAAGACTCTTGGGACGTGCGCCTTGGGCTTCTTCGAATTCACGGCGGCGTACAACAGGTCTTTGTCATCGGTGAAGCCTTGGGCCAGATAGAGCTTGTCAGACGTTACGAAGATCGCAAACCTCGTGCCAGCCGGCTTATTGCGTATGAACTTGAGAACCTGCTCACGACCCCTCATCTGGTCTTCCATCTCGGTATTGACCAGGTCGAGCAGCATCACGTAGAGGGGCCCTCGCTCGGGACTTGGCGGGATGTTCTCGAAGACATGGGGTGGCAGCGGCGGCGAATTGGGTGCCCGTGAAATCGATGGCTTGTCGAAGTCGTAGATATCGAACGAAAGAACGCGCTGCGGCTGCTTGCCTTCGGTAATCGAAAAATCGTCCGACTTGAGGCCGTGCACCGGCTTGCCATCGGCGTCGCGCACCATCACGTCGACGATGACGCGCTGCACGGTCTGGCGAATGGTCATGCTCGGTTCTGGCTCCTGTGGCGGGGGCGGCACCACTGCCGGCTTCAGTTGCGCGGGGCCCGTGCTTTGAACGGGGGTGTCCGACTGGGCGCTCAGCAGGCCTGTGGAAAAGCAGAGCAGAGCCAGACAGGCCAAGACAACTCGCGAGAATGCAGCTAACGAAGACATGGATCACCGATGTTTCTTTTACGGCTGATTCTTTTATGCCTTAAGATGAAACCCGCCAAAGATCATCCCGTTTCGACCTCGGAAACAATTATTTCGGAAGCCGCCGGCCGAATCAACTGGAAATCCGGCTCTCCTGCCGCGGAGAATCTCCTACGAAAACACTGACCATCCAACCCACAGAGAAGGTTACTGTCGTGCCGATCATGACCCACCAGGTCCACGGAACCCGTGTCCCGAGCCATAAATACAGCTCCATGGTAAAGCCGCAGGCCATCCCTACCATAGCTCCAAGTTGATTTGCCCGGCGCGTGAGCACGCCCAGCAGAAAGACCCCGAGCAGGGCGCCGTAGGCGACCGACGCAATCTGCAGGCCTACCTCTACGACCCGACCGATTTTGTGCAGAGCGATCCAAGCCAGTGCGAAGAGCACAAGCGCCCATGCTAGCGTAGCGAGGCGGGAGAGTTGCATCTTGGTTTTCTCGTCGGCTTGAGGGCGCAGCCGGGAATAGAAATCCATGATCGAGGTTGACGACAAGGAATTGAGCGCTGCGCTTAGGTTCGACATCGCGGCTGCCAGGATCGCCGCAATCAGCAAGCCAGAGATTCCGTGGGGCAAGCGCGTGACAATAAACGTGGGATAAATTCGGTCCGGTTTCCCGAAAACCGCCGACGGCACGCGATAGTACGCCCATAGCATGATGCCCACAGTTAGAAAAAGCGCAAACTGAAAAAAGACGGCGACTCCACTCGAAAGCAGCGCGGCCTTCGACTGTTTCTCGCTGCGCGCCGCCAGCAGGCGCTGCACGATGAGTTGATCGGTTCCGTGACTCGCTGTGGTAAAAAATGTGCCGCCAATCACTCCTGCCCAGAATGTATAGGGGATCAGGAAGCTGCCGCGGAAATCAAACAACTGCAGTTTGCCCGCCGCGGCTGCGGCTGAGTGAATTGCGGGCCATCCTCCGGGCACGAGGTGCAAAATCGTAAACAGCCCGACCAGCGTTCCGCCCACGTAGATCGCGGTTTGGACAACATCAGTCCAGATAACCGCCGAGAGGCCGCCTTCAAATGTATAGATCACTGTCAATGCGGTGATGATTGCGATCGACGCGAGCTCGCCCGTTCCCAGCGCTATCGACACGACGATCGAGACAGCGTAGACCCGCACGCCTTCGGCTGCGGCCCGGGTCAGCAGGAACAATCCGGCGGTGAGTGAGCGCAGGCCGCGCCCGAAACGGCGCTCGATGAGTTCATACGCGGTATAAAGGTCGCCGCGAAAATAGTGCGGCAGCAGCACGAAGCTGATGACCACGCGGCCTATCACGTATCCCATGATGACTTGCAGAAAAGCGAAGTTGGTGTCGTAGGCGAGGCCCGGAATACTAATGATGGTAAGGGTGCTCGTTTCTGCGGCAACAATGGACAGCGCAATGGCCCACCAAGGGATGTCGCGCCCGGCAAGAAAATAGTCGCGCAGGGAGCGTTGCTTTTTGCGGAAGCGCAGGCCAAACAGTGTGATTCCTGCCAGGTACAGCGCGATGATGGCAAAGTCGAGCTTGTTCAGTCCCATGTGTGATCAGAGTTGCTAAGACGAGAAGCAGATTCCTTCGTGTGCGCTTCGCACAGCGCCGGAATGACAACCTCTTTTTTCCAACGTACCCGCACTTTGCCTCTTTGCCGATGCAACTTCCAATTATCGAGGTGACACGGCTTTTCTGCGAGTGAGACTCTGTAGTCACCCGTGCTGCCGTGGACTAACAACCGGCAACTTGCTGTGTCCAATCGGGCCGATCGCTCTGTGTTAAAAATAATCGTGCCCTACTATCTTGGCATCGACGGCGGCGGGACGAAAACCACCTGCGCGGTGGGCGATGAATTGCGCCTGCTGGCGACTGCGACCGCGGGGCCCAGCAACGTTGTCCGCGTGGGAGAAGTGCAGGCCCGCAAATCGCTGCAGCAGGCGGTGGGGCAGGCTTGCGCGGCTGCAGGTATTACGAGTGCGCAGGTTGCGCGCACCTGCGTCGGGGGCGCTGGCGCCGCACGGCCGGAACTGGCCGAGGTCGTCCGCCGTTCCCTGGCGGACATTCTCTCTACTTCAATCGATGTCGTCGGAGACATGCAGATCGCACTCGAGGCCGCGTTCGATAGCGGACCGGGTGTAATTGTGATTGCCGGCACAGGTTCGATTGCCTATGGCCGCGACCGGCAGGGGAGAACTGCGCGAGCCGGGGGTTGGGGATTTGCCATCGGCGACGAAGGTTCGGCGCACTGGATCGGACGCACCGCGGTGAGCGCGGTTCTACGGGCTTTCGATGTCGGCCTCTCCGATCTTTCACCTGCCGAATTGCGCGATGGAACTCCAACTCCGAAGACCGACGCGGTCTCACCATTTGCGGAGGCTCTCTGCAAAATCTGGGGGGTACGGTCGCTGGTCGACTTGGCCCGCGCTGCGAATTCAATTCCTCCTCCTCCTGACTTTGCAGTTCTTTTTCCGGCAGTTGCGGCAAGCTCAGATCACTTGGCCGAGCAGGTTCTCACTCATGCGGGCACGGAACTCGCAGGGATCGCTACGGTGGTGATGAATCGCCTTTTTCCGAAAGATGAGAGCGGACCGGTCCCGGTGGCCATGATCGGAGGAGTCTTTCGTCATGCAGCCTTGGTGCGGCAGGTTTTTTACAATGAACTCCGCAGGTTAGAGCCGCGCGCAGAGGTGAATCCGCAGGTGGTCGAACCGGTTGAGGGAGCGCTGCGAATGGCTCGGAGAGCCGCCGCACAGTCGATTACGGCTCAATAACGCGAGCGGCCGCGAAGATCGAATTCTTCCGAGGCGCGGTCAGCAACGCGACATGATTCGGACAGAAGACCAATTCGACAATGACGTGGACATCGAACCTGGACCCGCGGCGGGATCGCTCGAGCAGCCGAGCGCCGCAGATCCACAGGTGACTGCTGACCTAGCGCTCGCGATACTGAAGGATCGCAACCTGTCTTCCGAAGCGATCGAACAAATCAGCCGGAACACCGCGGTGATGAAATCGCGCAAGCTGCGGATTGCCCTTGCCGCTCATCCGCGCACTCCACGACGCATCTCGCTCCGGCTGATCCGAGAACTTTACACTTTTGATCTGATGCTGTTCGCATTGTTGCCGGCTGTCGCGGCCGATTTGAAACGTGTTGCCGATGAACTGCTGGTCGCCCGCCTCGCATCGATTACTCTCGGTGAGCGTATTTCGCTCGCCCGGCGATCTTCGGCCATGGTGGCGGGAGCGTTGTTGCTCGATAAGGAAGCGCGCGTGTGGCAGACTGCGCTGGAGAACCCGCGTCTCTCCGAATCTGGGCTGGTAAAGGCGCTTCTGCGCCCGGTCGCAACGCCGGCCTTTGTGACCGCGGTCTGCCATCACGCGAAATGGTCGGTGCGTCCGGAGGTTCGATGCGCGCTCTTGCGTAATGAGTCCGTTCCGCTGAGTCGCGCGCTCGAATTCGCGCGCCGCATTCCACCCGCGCAGTTGCGGGACATCCTGCATGCTTCGCGCCTGCCGGAGAAGAGTAAGAATTATCTGAAGGAGCAACTGAAGGCCAAGAAGTAGGCGGCGCTACCGCCCGCCGCCAATTTCCAGAATCGCGCCGGTTGTGAACGATGCTGCGGACGACAGCAGCCAGATTACGCCCTCCGCGACTTCACGTGGCGTGCCTGGCCTTGCCATCGGGACCGTTCCCATCAGCCGGTTCAGCCTGCCGGGCTCGCCATTTGCCGCATGCAGTCCGGTATCGACCAATCCGGGAGCCACTGCATTTACTCGAATGCCTTCGGTCGCCACTTCGCGCGCAAGGCCGATGGTGAAAGTGTCGATCGCGCCTTTCGATGCGGCGTAGTGTACCCACTCGCCTGCGGCCCCTGTGTGAGCCGCGCGCGAGGAAATGTTCACAATAGCCCCACCGCTTCCGCCGCGTCGCGTTGACATTCGCCGCACCGCTTCGCGCGAACACAAAATGGTTCCGCGAACATTGATTGCGAAAACATCGTCGATGGCCTTTGCCGAAACTTCTTCCACGCGCGCAAATCCACCGGTAATTCCCGCGTTGTTGACGAGGGCTTTGATGGGACCGAGTTCACGCTCTGCGGTTTCGAACAGGCTTAGGATTTCTCGTTCGTTAGAGATGTCGGCTTGAATCGTGATGGCGCGTCCGCCGGTGGCGAGAATCTCTTGTGCGACTTTCTGAGCTTCAGCGGCTCCGGTGGAGAAGTTGACGGCCACCGCGTATCCGCGCTCGGCGGCGAGTGTGGCGATCGCTGCGCCGATTCCGCGGCTCGCTCCGGTGACGATGAGGGTGCCCAAGTTTTCTTTGCTGACCATAGATCCCACAGGGGGCTAAAGCCCCGAATGATGCTAGCGCTCAACGCGGCCCTGAAGGGCCGCTCTTCCACTGTGGCGGATATGTTTAGGGGGCGAGTCCATCGAGGTTACGAACAAGAGTTAAGAGCCCAAAGCCCAAAGCCCAAAGCCCAAAGCTAAGCCTCCTCCTTCGCCGTTTCCCATTTACCGTGCATCATCTCCACCACCGCTGTATATAGCCGTTTGCGCGACTCGTGGCGTTCGTATGCACGCGTGATGTATCGGACGTGCACCTCGATGCCTGCCGCCGTGGGTCGCACACTAATGCCAGGCACAGCAGATATAGTCTTGACCCGGTAGCGCGCCGAGGCCTGTTGCCACTCAGCTTCGGCGCTGGCAGCGTTTACCGCGGTTTCTTTCTCTACAAGTTTCTGGATTCCGTCGATGATGGGATATGGATCTTGTCCGGCCGGAATCAGCACCTGCAGTTCGTCCCACATCCACTGGCCTGAAGTCGTGAAGTTGAAGAAATGGCCTTCGATGGCGAAGCTGTTCACAAAGGAAACGCGGCGGCCCGTGGGATGCCCGGCATCGGCCCAACTGCCGGTTTCGAGCAGGACCGTTTTCAACAAGCCGACTTCGACTACTTCACCGCCGACGCCGTCGATTTCTACCCAGTCGCCGACGCGGATGCCGTTGCTTCCCATCAGGATGAACCATCCAAAGAACGCGACGATGAAATCTTTCATCGCCACGGTCAAGCCGGCTCCAGCCAAACCCAAAACTGTTGTCGCCTGCGTCGGCATGCCAAAAATGATGAAGAGAATGCCGATCGCGGCCACAGCTTGAGCAGCGAATTTCACCACGGCCCGCAGTGTGTCGATGCGCTTGTTCTCGGCGGTCATGCCGGTGAACAGGTGGTCGATGAAACGGTCCGCCAGGTAGACGGCCAAGACAACCAGCAGAATCCACAGGAGGCACTCGATCACATTATGTAGAGCCGCCCGCTCGCGAGTCTCGACCAGTTCGACCCAGCTGTTGTAAGTGTCGGTGAGCTCCTGTTCGTCCTGCAGGCGCTTGCCCAGGTCAGCCAGATTTTTCTGATCGCGTGTGTATTGCTTGAGTGAGTCAAGCGCAGACTTTGCGGCGGTTTTCGATTCATCGCGGCTGGCCGGGGTGTTGCTCTTGGCGAATCCCTTGGCTTGCTGCTTGGCCGCCTCGCGACTTTCTTTGTCTTTCTCAACCTGTGCCGTTAATGTCTCGTGCCGCTGGCTCAGACGCAGTTGCTTGGCCTTGCTCTCTTCCAGCGCCGCGTGTAGTTGGTCTTTTTTCTCACGCAGCGCCTGCCACGCCCGGAACACGTTCAAGAGTGTGCGCGCCTGGTAGTCCTGCTCATGCGAGTTCACTACCGAGCCCAGGGCCGCGACTCCCGCGTGCTCGCCGGCTTCATGTTCCGCCTGCAAGCGCTTGATCTTCGATTGCGGATCGCCGCCGGCCTGCTCGAGATCTTCTGAGGCGTCATCCAACTCATTCTGATCCAGATCCGCCTGCGCTTTGGCGACGTCGATCTGGTCCTGCAGGTTGTCTTTCTGAGAGTCAGGAGCTGCCGCAAGTTTTCGCGTCAGCTGCGTAATGTTTTCCTGATCTTCCTTGAGAGCCTCCTCAACTTTGTTCTTGCGCTCAGACAGTTGTCGGGCTTCGGGCGAAAGCGGGGGAGGATTTTCTTCAGCGATGCGCAGCGCGTCCAGAAACGAAAGGTCGACCTCGTGGTCTCCAACTTTTTCCGCTTGATGCGCCAGCACCTGCTCCTCCGGCGTGCCCGCGATTGCCGCCATGCGTTTCGCAGTTTGCAGAGGACGCTGGTCGACCAGCGGATGCTGCACAACCCGGGGCGTACGCCCCAGCGGCGTGCCCGGCGTTGCCCCGGTCTCGTCGCTGACAGTCGGCAAAGCGCGCGTCCACACCACTCCGGCAATGGCAGCGGCCACCAGTAGGAGCAGTACGATCGCGATGATCCAATGCCGAAGTTTCATGAGGATCCTGAAATCACGCGTTTGATCACTTTAGCAAGAAATCTCTGTTTCACGCGATGGACAAGGTCCTGGTGATTTTCGCGCCGGATACGAAGTGCCGTTCACTCTGGATGCCGCGCACGTTCGTAATGTGCTCCGTGGAAATGAGAGCCCGTAGAATTATCCCAGATGCTCATGATCGAATCGTTCCAATCGATGCTCGATGCAACATTGCCCGACGAGCCATGGAAGCCGGTTTCCCGTCCCGTGGTAGTGGCTTGGCTGATTTTCTATGTGGCATTCATGGTCTACGCGTTCCGCGCTCACGGTGGATTTCTTTTCATCGACAGCGCCAACCTCGTGGTGCACGAGGGCGGGCACAATCTTTTCTACTGGTTTGGTGCCACGCTGGGTTTATGGGGAGGGACGATCCTGCAATGGCTGGTGCCGTTTCTTCTGGCGGTATATTTCTTTGCCCAGCGCGAGACCACCGGCTTCATCTTCTGCCTGTTTTTCTTTTTCGAAAACTGGCTCTATACCGCCACTTACATGGCAGACGCGCGAGCCCAGATGCTGCCCTTGGTGACGACCGGAGATCCGGACTTCGTCGAGCATGATTTTTTCAAAATCTTCTCCAGCCTCGGCGTACTCGACCACGATACGCAGATCGCTGCTGTAGTGCGAGTGCTGGGCTGGTGCGGGATGCTGGCCTGCGTGGCATGGCTGACGATGCGGGGTCTGAGAGATCAAGACGTCCGACGGTCTCACAGGCACGATTCCGGTCAGCGATCAGCAATCAAAACTGAACTCAGCGATCCTACTGCACCCAGTCCGCAATAAAGATGTTGGTTTCGTGGGGGGCCTTGGCGTTGCGGTTGGAGGCCCAGACCAGTTTCTTGCCGTCGGGCGAGAACATGGGGAAGCCGTCGAAGCCGTCGCTGTAGGTGACGCGCTCAAGACCGGTGCCGTCGGGATTGATCAGCCACAATTCAAAATTGCCCATGCCGCCGGTGGCGTGCGTGTCGGGATCGTAGTTGGATGAAAAGATGATGCGCTTGCCGTCGGCGGTGTAGGCCGGGCCGAAGCTTGCAGCGCCTAGATTCGTGATCTGCTTTTTTTCGCTGCCGTCGGCTCTCATCGTCCGGATTTCGAGCGAGGTTGGGCGAATCAGATTCTGCTTCAGCAACTCTTTGTAGTCGGAGATTTCTTTTTCCGTTTGCGGATGGTAGGCGCGATAGACGATCCACTTGCCGTCAGGGGAGAAGGTCGGTCCCCCGTCGTATCCCAGTTCGTGGGTGAGTTGTTTGACGTGGGTGCCGTTGGCGTCCATGGAATAAATGTCGAGATCGCCGTTACGCATGGACGTGAAAGTAATCTTTTTGCCATCGAGCGAGATCGTAGCTTCGGCGTCATAGCCGGGAGTGTTGGTGAGTTGTTTCAGATGCGATCCGTCGGGATTCGCGGTGAACATGTCGTAGCCGGAGTAGACGGCCCAGACGTACCCCTTCGAAAAATCTGGCCGGGGTGGGCATTCGGGGCTCGCCAGGTGCGTTGAAGCATAAAGAATCTTTTTGCCGTCTGGATAGAAAAAACTGCAGGTGGTGCGCCCCTTGCCGGTCGAGACCAGGTGCTGGTCGCTGCCGTCGATGTTCATCACGAAAATCTGGTCGCACTTCACGTCGCCGTGCGAGGACTGGAAGATCAGCTTCTTTCCGTCGGCGGAGAAATAGGCTTCGGCATTCTGTCCGCCGAAGGTCAATTGGTGAACGTTGCGGAGGTGTTTTTCCTGCGGTGTGGCTTGATCGGGGAGTGCGGTTTGGGCTGCGACGGTATGCGGTGCTGAGAGTGCCAGCGCTAAGATTGCCAACGGCCACTTCGAAACTGGCTTCATGATCGTGGGCGCCAGTGTAGCAAAATCTTAACCACAGAGGACACTGAGAATCACGAGGTTAGAGGCGAAAATCTCCTTTGTTCCCGCGTCCGGTGGGCCCGTCGCTATTTCTGGAAGTGATTTTTGATCGCCTCGGCTTGGGTGCGGGTTACGACTGCCGATAACGCTGCTGGATCGGCCTGCTTTACCGCCTGCACGCTGCCGAAGTGTTCGAGCAGGCGGCGCGTTGTGCTGGCGCCGACGCCGGGGATTTCCAGCAACTCGGTGGAGCGATCGCGCATCTGGCGGCGTTTGCGGTGAAAAGTTACGGCGAAACGGTGGGCCTCGTCGCGAATCAGTTGAATCAGGTGCAGCACCGGGGAGTGGTGGTCGAGCGCGATCGGATCTTTCTCCTGTCCGTATACATATAAAATTTCTTCGCGTTTAGCGATGGCCGCCAGTGGTTGGTTGATGATTTCGAGCGCGTCCAAGGCCTCGGCGGCCGCGTGCAGCTGTCCCAGGCCGCCGTCGATCAGGATTAGGCTGGGCAGCGGCTTCTTCTCTTCCTGCAGGCGCTTGTACCGCCGGGTCACGACTTCGCGCATCGAAGCGAAATCGTCGACGCCTTCTACAGTGCGGATGATGAATTTTCGGTAGTCCGATTTTTTCATCTTGCCGTCTTCCCACACCACCATGGAAGCGACCGTTTCTGCGCCTTGAATGTGCGAGATGTCGAAACACTCGATGCGCTTGGGAAGTTCCGGCAGGCCGACGACTTCCTGCAATTCCTCCTGAATTTTGCGGGCATTTGGCTTGAGCACGCGGAAACGCTGGTCGTAGGACTGCTTGGCGTTGTTTCCGGCGAGGTCGATGAGCGAGCGCTTCTCGCCGCGCTGCGGGACGAGGATGTGGATGCGTGCGGGGCGGGCAGTTTTTTCCGCTTCTTGATCGGAGAGCAGGTCTTCGAGGGCCTCGCGGTCTTCAAAATCGACGGGGACGTAGAGATTGCGGGGAACGTAAGGCTGGGCGATGTAGAGCTGCTTCAGCAGGGCAGAGAAAAATTCGCCGGGGTGGAAAGGTTGCGGCGGTTCTGGGCTAGCGTTGGGATTGGTCTCTGACCCGTCCGTATCGAGCGAAGCTTGGCTGCTCTCGTCGGCTTCTGCGGTGGCGATGGCCAAATGCGCTGGCGAGCTTTGCTCACCCGGACGGGCGAGGGCGCCCGTTCCCACATATTCCGTGGCGGCTACAAATTCCGGCAAATCTTCCCAGAAGAATTCGCGGCGGTCGACCATTTTTCCGGCGCGCATGTGGAACAGGTTTACGGCCAGCATGCCGTTTTCGTAGTGGTAGCCGAAGACGTCGGCGTCGTCGCCTTCGGCGGCGGCCATGCGCTGGCGCTCCTGCAATTGCTCGACGGTTGAAATGAGATCGCGATAGCGCGCGGCCCGCTCGAACTCCTCGGCGGCCGCTGCTTGCTCCATGCGGGTGTGAAGCGAGCGGCTCAGGTCGGTGGGGCGGCCTTCGAGAAACAGTTTCACGTCGCGCACTGCTTCCTGGTAAATCTCGGACGTGGTCAGATTCTCGACGCACGGGCCCAGGCAGCGCTTGATGTAGTACTGCAGGCAGGGGCGCGGATGATACCGCGTCAGGTCGACCTTGCAGGAGGGAATCAAAAAATTGCGATGAATCAGATCGACGATGCGATAGGCGAGGTTGCCGGGGAAATATGGACCGTAATAGGCGCTGCCGTCTTTGCGCAAGCGGCGCGTGACGTAGACGCGCGGCCAGCGCTCGGCCAGCGTGAGTTTCACGTACGGGTACGTCTTGTCATCGCGCAGCAGGATGTTGAAGCGCGGCTTGCGCTGTTTGATGAGGTTGTTTTCGAGCGCGAGGGCCTCTTTGTTGTTGGCGACCACGATGTAGTCGATGTCGACGGCCTCGCGCACCAGGGTTCCGGTCTTGGCGTCCTCCCAGCGGCCCTCGTGGAAATAGCTGGCCACGCGGCTCCGCAGATTCTTGGCCTTACCCACGTAGATGACTTCGCCCCCGGCGTTTTTGTAGAGATACACGCCGGGCTCGGTGGGAATGGTGCGGATTTTGGCGAGCAGATCCATGAAGGGAACAGATCAATCTTATTCGATTTCCGTGTCTTATCGATTGTGGCAGATGTGTTACACTCTAAGCATATGAGTCACACACTTACGATACGTCTTACGGACGAGCTTCTGACCTGGCTCAAGGAAAGATCCCGGCAGACAGGTGTGCCCATGGGGAAGATCGTCCGCGAGCAACTGGAGACCGCCAAAGCGAGCGGCGGTAAGCAGCGATTCATGCGCCACCTGGGAGCGATTCGCGGGGGCCCTCCAGATCTTTCATCGCGTAAAGGGTTTTCTAAGCGATGAAAGGCATTGCCGACACCGGCTACATCGTTGCTGCCGGAAGTCGCGAGGATACTTATCATCGCTGGGCGATTGATCTCGCCCGAGGGTTGACCGAGCCTTTGCTAACCTGCGAGGCCGTCCTCGCAGAGTCAGCATTCCACTTGGGATCGAGTTCCTATGTGCTTTCCCTGGTAGAAGAGGGTTTGTTGGAGGTAGCGTTTGATTTCTCCGAAAACGTCGCGCAGCTCCGCGAGTTGGCTCGACGTTACGCCGATCGTAAGCCGGACTTGGCGGATCTCTGTCTCATCCGCATGAGCGAGCTCTATCCTCGACACACGTTGATCACCGTCGACGAGAGCGATTTCCGGGTCTACCGGCGGAATAAGAGGGAGACGATTCCCATACTCTGTCCCCCTCGGCATAACTGAGGCTAGGGCCTGAATCTCAGCCGAACCATATAAATTTTCCACTCCCTGTGTGCCGTTTGCGTCCTTGACGACCCAGGACGGGACTCTAGTCTGCGCATTAGTTTCCGCAAGCCATTGAAAACGTATATACTTACATCATCGCTTCCCAGTCCGGAACACTGGCATGTGCCGTGCAAAAGCAGAAGCGGAACTTGTAAGCTTGGAACGAATTATTCCCAGGGCCTCAAGATTGGAAAGACTGCGCGCAGGGGCGACCCGAACGCGCTAAAAGAGCTACATAAGATCGAAACAAGGAGCCTTACCCTATGAATCGCACTTCGTTAGTTATTTGCCTGGCAGCCAGCATGGTGGCCACCGTCGGCTGCGCCAGCAAGAATTATGTGAAACAGCAGACGACGCCACTGATCAACAAGACCAACGAACTCGACGACCTGACCGCGAAGAACACCAAGGACATCAAAGACGTTGACACGCGAGCCCAGGCCGGCATCGCTGCCGTGAACGCCAAGACGGCCGACGTGGAGCAGAAGGCCCAGACCGCGGGTCAGACCGCAAGCTCCGCCCAGCAGGTTGCGGACGCCGCCAACACTCGCGTGGGCGTGCTGACCAACACGGTCGCCAACCTCGACAACTATCACGCTGTCGCCGAGACGTCGGTGAAGTTTGGCTTCAACAAAGACAACCTGACGGCCAAAGCGCAGGAGACGCTCGACCAGCTCGCGGCCAACATCGCTTCGACCAAGGGCTACATTGTTGCGCTCGAAGGCGGAACGGATTCGGTGGGTTCGGCGGATTACAACTACGATCTGAGCCAACGTCGCGCTAACTCAGTGATTCAGTATCTGGCAACGAAATACAACGTGCCCGCGCACAAGATCTACGTGATCGGACTCGGCAAAGATAAGCCCGTGGAGTCGAACAAGACTTCCAACGGCCGCGCCGATAACCGCCGCGTCGATGTGCGCCTGATGACTAACACGGTCGACAGCACCACGCCGGCGCAGGCGACCGCGACTCCGTCATCCATGTAAAAGATTGACTTTACCCTCCTCCCCGGAGGACTTCGCCAACCAGGCCGCTCAAGCCTCCCCCTGAGCGGCCTGCTTTTTTTTCACGGTTAGCGAACGCAGAACCGCTCTAAACTGATCACTTCTTGGTATCGTCTGGTTTCGCGGCGTCAGCCGGAGGCGCAGGTTGCAGTTTGGCGAGTGAGGCGTCGACGCGCTTCTTGAAATCGCCCTCGTCGTTGTTTCCCAGTCCGCTGAACGCGCTCTGCACCTGCATTTCGCAGCCTTCAGGTTTGGTATTCAGGACAACGGAGTTGGTGCGCTTCGCGCTCAATGTCCCGCCGATATTGAACGATGCGGTCATCTCCTCGTTGTCGATTCCGACGATTCCGTACTTCCCTGAGTTTCGGAGGGTGTCTTTTACCGCGGGCCACAAGGTGGTGCATGGGATCGTGTACGTCTCTTTGTGAGTTTTAGCGAATGATGGCCCGGCGACAATCAGGACCATCAGGGCCGCCACTACGAATCGCTTCATAACGAACTCCTCTCTGGGAACGGTGCTTTCGAACGGTGGATTCTAACATCGAGAGGCGCAGGTTCGCGATTGTCGATTTCGGGGCGGTCCAGTGGTGGAGAGTTTTTCTTTGGCCCGGGAAGAGTTAGGATTCTGGCATGACCTCAATGAATCTGTCCCGCCGTTCGTTTCTTGCGATGTCAGCAGCTCTGCCTTGGGCGCTGCGCGGAATGGCGTCCGCCTTAACTACCCCGTCCACAATTCCCGTTGGGCTCGAACTCTATTCCGTGCGTGACGCGCTCAAGCAGGATCCCCAGGGAACGGTGCGCGCGGTCGCGCAGATGGGATATCAAGCGGTTGAGTTCTACGCGCCATATTTCGAATGGACTGAAGGCCAAGCCAAGCAGATGCGCAAGTTGATGGACGATTTGGGCATTCGTTGTTACTCGACGCACAATAACGAAGACTATTTTGGCGCGGACAAGATCAACCGCGCGCGCGACCTGAACCTGATTCTGGGCTGTAAGTATGTGGTGCTGGCCTGGGTCGATCCGAAGACCGGAATTGATGGCTGGAAGACTGTTGCCGACAAGCTCAACGCCGCTGCTGAAGCGCTGGAGCCTGCCGGGCTCAAGCCGGGATATCACAACCATCAGGCGGAGTGGGCGACGACGGGCGGGCAGCGGCCCATGGATATTCTCGCCAAGAATACGAAGCCGTCGGTGATGCTGCAGCTGGATGTTGGCACTTGCCTCGAAGGTCGGGCCGATCCTGTGGCATGGATTCGAGCCAACCCGGGACGCATTCACTCCATCCATTGTAAAGACTGGTCGCCGGACCCGGCCGTGGGCTACAAGACTCTGTTCGGGGAGGGTGTGGCCGACTGGAAGGGAATTTTCACTGCGGCCGAGAGCGTTGGCGGTGTCGAGTATTACCTGGTCGAACAGGAAGGCAGCCGGTTCTCCGAGTTGGAGACGGCGCGCAAATGCCTGCAGGGATTTCGCTCGGCCCATGCTTAATCAGTCGATTACGTAAACATGAGTAAGCATCTTGGGTTTGGCTACGAAGGCGGTAAGATAGTTCTATGCGCGGTCGATGGTTGGTTCTGTTGCTGGTGAGCAGCGTCGGAGCATGGGCGCAGAATTCCGGTTCGTCTAATTCTCCGCCGCCGAGTTCGCAGACTCCGGATTCGGCGTCGTCAGCTTCCAAACCCGCGCTTCCGCCGCCGAACTCGGCACCGCCGAGGTCCGATCGGGTGAATGCCGACGAACTGGGCGACGATCCGGGCCAGAGTTCAAGCAAGGATGAGCCCGTCGACTTGAGCCCTCCGGCGAGCGACGCCAAGGCGCACCCTCAGAGTTCTGACTCCGACGCTCTGATGGACGAAGGCTCTTCCAGTAGTGGCGACATTAACGAATTCCATCCCTGGGATCCGCACAAAGCAGCCAAGGATGTAGAGGTGGGCGACTTCTATTTCAAAGTGAAAAAGAACTACCGCGCCGCCGAGGCTCGGTATCGCGAGGCATTACTTTATAAGTCGAACGACGCGACTGCCACATTCCGCTTAGCCGTCTGCCTGGAAAAAATGGATCGGCCCGACGAGGCGCGCAAGGAATACGAAAACTATCTGACTATCCTGCCCCACGGAGCAGAAGAAAAAGAAGTTCGAAAGGCGATTCAACGGCTGAAAGGTACCGCCGCCAACGCGAAGCCCGCTCGGTGAATGCGCGGGGCCGAACCGCCACCCTTCATTCTCTAACTGGCGTGTTTAGAAGCTTTCGCTGCGAGCGGCTTTCTGGTTTTCGACTTTCCTGTTTGGCCAACTCCACTGCCGTTGCCCACTCTGCTTTGTTTGCCCTCGCCCAGAATCAGACTCGCCGGCCACTTGGGCGTCGATTGTGCATGGCCCTTGGATCGCGCAGCGGCTTCGAGGATACCGTCGAGGGCATCGAGGCAAGCATGAATCGTCTGAACGCGGAGCGGGCCCTCGAAGTTGCCGCGGATGATCAGCATGGCGGTGCCGTGCATCAGCGACCACACGGCCAGCATGAGCCGCGTGTGCTGCCGAGGAGTTCCTCCCAGACGTTGAGCTACGCGCTCGCGCATGAGATTGAAAGATGGCCAGGGCTCATGCAGGGAAGGAGGTTTTCCCACTCCGTCGAAAAGTACCTCGTAGGCGTGACTGTGCTGGAGGGTGAAATCGAGGTAGGACTGGAAAGCTTCGCGCAGGGTGCGAGTGCGGCTGAGCGCTGCGAATAAATCGCGCCGGGTCTGCAGGCGCAGAGAGCGGAGAATGTCGTCGCGGTCGCGGTAACGTTCGTATACGGTGGGCGTGGTGGTGCCGGCTGCTTTGGCGACGGCGCGCATGGTAAGCGCTTTTTCTCCGCCGCGCGCCCACAGCCGTGAGGCTGCAGAGAGAATGCGCTGTTCCAGATCAGGGTCGGGATGCCGGGGCAACTGCTCCTCCAGAAACTATAAAGTCAGAAATTCTAGAATCACAAATTCCAAAATAATTACTTGCACTGCGTATTGTTAACGCTGTATACTATATTCACAGCTAGAACTGATGACCTCGCAGGGTGGGTCCCGCCGGAACCGAAAAAGAAGGCAGTCCTCCCAACTGGTTTCCGGGACCCGCCTGCGTTTACCCCCCAAAAATGAAGGAGTTGTAAATGGAGTACGGTGCCAAAAAACAGATTGATGTTGCTCGCCTTAAGGCGGATCTAGCATCCGCCAGCGTGGAATTGCTGAGCGCGCTTTGTGCTGCCGACCGGGTTCGCCTCCAGTATTCTACGCACGACATAGTTGCATTCGCGGACCGCCGCGGCCTGCTGCGCGCGATCTCTTCGGCCGAGGTATTGCACAGCTTTTTTTCCCAACTCAAGGCCCAGATCGACCGCGAAGAGGGCGCAAACCAATAGCGCGAGCTTCCGCAGCAGCCCTTCTTCTCTACTAGACGTCAGTGGCAGAACCTGTGGCAGAATCGGGAGAACAGGAACTTACTTCTCCACTCGGATAAATTCGCCCGAGGAAGCGTTGACGGCAACCGTCAGCTTGGCCCCTTCGCGGCTGGCGCCATAAATGACGTGCCAGACTAACTCATTGGTATTGTGGTTCCAGTCGCATATGTAGATGACCGGCGTGTCGGGCGCCTTCTCCAGAATCTTGTCGCCCCCGTGTTTCTGTGCCGTAGCCAGAGCCTGGTCCGAATCAATCTTAAGGAAGGCCATGTCAAACACCTGCGTGGAGGCATTCGAGGCGCTGTAACTGTCTTCGGTGCCGGGGTTCACGCCGCGATCGGGCGCGCCGTTGGCGGCGCTGCCGGACCAGGTATAGGACTTTTCCAGGCGCGCGTTCGGCGAAGCGAAGTTGGCTCGCCACACCGCCCACTTGCCATCCTGACCATTGCCGTCGCTGGTCGCCGTGGACTCAAGCCGGTAAGGTTTGGAGTCCGGGTTCCAGCCGCGTGCGGCGATGTAGAGCTTCTGAAAAGCCGAACGTGCCGTAATGAGATCGGGGCCTTTGACCTCCGGTTTCGTTTCTGCCGGCTTCCCGGAATCCGACGAGCAAGCGGCAAGCAGCGCCAGCAGGGCGAAGGCGACAGCAGCCGTCAAACCGACGCAGAATGTTCCACGTTTGAAATCGGCGTGGGCAAGGCCAGGTGTCTTCATTGACATCCTTCCTGTGATAATTTGAGATGAGTTTTATGGTCGCGCAACATTTTAACCGAAAGTCAGGAAAAGGTAAGTAATCCGGTGGGCTCCCATCTTCAGAAACTGCAGGCAGAGGTCGCGTCGGCAGTCGCAGGCCTCTCGGCCGAGCAATTGAGCTGGCACCCCCCGGGGAAGTGGTGTACCGCAGAAATCCTGGAGCATTTGTACCTGACTTATACAGGCACGACAAAGGGATTTGAGCGCGTGGCTGAAGCGAGCAAGTCTTTGGCCACCGCCCAGAGCTGGCGGCATCGGGGGCGGGTGCTGGTGGTCGTGGGATTCGGCTACCTCCCCTCTGGCCGGGAGGCCCCGCCGGTAACCCGTCCGCGCGGCCTGCCGACCGAGAAGGTGCTGGCCGAGATCGGGTCAAAGATTGCGCAGATGGACGACATCATGACGCGCTGCGAAGAAAAGCTAGGAGCGCGAAGCAAACTGCTGGACCATCCCATTCTCGGGCCGCTGACGGCTGCGCAGTGGAGGAAGTTTCACCTGGTGCACGGCTTGCATCATGTGAAGCAGATCGAGCTGCTGTGGCAAGGTGCGCTTGCTGCAACAAAATGAAATCGGAAAACACTGAAGTCCGTTGATGGTGATAAAGAAATAAAAAAAGCGCCGAAGTGTGACTTCGGCGCTTGAGTTTTTTGCGCTCGCGCGCGATCTACGGCTCGCGCACTGAGCTGGGCGCGCCCGCCTTGCGGGCGTCTTCCTGAACGTCTTCGAGCTTCTGCTTGGCGTCGTCGAGAGCTTTCTGCTTGTCGGAGATTTGCTGTTTGTACTGGGCGTCCTGCTTGTCCCAGTCGCCTTCGTTCCGCATGCGGTTGCCGGCGTCGGCGTACATGGCGGCGGCGCGAATCTGGTACTCGCGTTGCAGCACGTCGAGTTCGCGCGTCGTCAAATCAACCTGATCCTTCTGCGCCTGGATCTTGTCGCCCCATTGTTTCCACGCAGCCTGCTTGGCGGCCTCGTCTTCCTCGGCGGTCTTGACCACGGCCGTCGGAGGCTTCACTTCTGCGGTCTTGGTTTCGGTGCCGGGCTTGGCTTCGCCAGCTGACGGAGCGGCTGGCGCCGCACTCGTGCTCGCAGTGGCGTTATCCGACTCGGCCGGCTTCGCGTCGGCGGAGCCGTCGGTGGGCGTCGGCGTGCCTACGACGGAGAGCTTGTCGTCTTTCGGCAGGTTGTCGTTGTCATACACTTTCGGCTTCGACGAGGTTCCCGGATCCTTGCGGACCTGACGGGCATAGGAGCCCAGCGAGGAGCCGGATGATGAGTCCTGCGCGGCCGAAGGAGCCTGATTCTGAGCGCTGGAGGGAAGGCCCGCCAGGCCGAGAAATAGTATGATTCCAATTCCACTGCATGCGATATGTTTCATCACTCCCACCTTTTGATACTGAGATGTGTTTCACGGGAGGCCGGCGATGCCGCGCCGCGCCAACCGTTTCCGTTCCGTCCGTCAATCCGTTGCATATGCATCAATCCAATTCCATCAGTGCGCTTAGCCCGCGGCCGCTGACTGCGCGGTGCGCGTAGTGCTCAAGAATCCACCTATGCTGCGATCCAGTTGGGCCGCCTCCAGGGCAATGTCGCTGGCGAGTTGTTTCGCCAGTTCACCGTCCCGGCTGTTGGCCAGTTGCTGGGCGTAGCCGGAGATAGTGGTCAGCGACGTGCGCAGCTGCAGCGCCATCTCGGCTGAGAGCTCGCCGTGCAGTTCCTGCTGGCGGCGTATGCGTTCCAGTTCGCTGAGGTCGTTGATAAGGCAGGCGACACCGAGCAGGCTGCCATCGACGGCCGGGACCGGAGAAACCGTTATCGCGATGAAACGTTTCTCGCCGGCTGGGGTTTCGTATTCGGCTTGCGCGTCGCGCCGTTTGCAATCTTGCTGAAGTACAGAGCGAACCTCGTCGGCCAGGGAGACTGGTTCCTCGACTTCATCGGCATCCGTATCAGTGGCTTCGTCGCGAGTGTCGACGGTCGCTTGAGCGGAAATCACCAATGCGCCGCGAAAAATGTCGTCCGCACTCATTCCAGTCGCGGAAGCGAAACCAAGGATAGCCTTCGCCGCGGGATTAGAGGACCGGACCAGACCATTGCTGCCGAAGACGAGTACGCCGCTGGAAAGATTCGAAAGCACCGCCTGACTGAAGGTTTCGCTGGTGCGGGCGCGATGCTGATCGGCCTTCGATTGCACCTGCAGTTCATGCTTCTGCTGCTTGAGCTGCTGGATCACGGTATCGAACACATGCAGCGGCATTGTCTCGAGGGATGGCGCAGCATCGACGGGAAAATCTCCCTCCTCGGTAATGCTTTTCCGCAGCATACGCATGAAGAGCAAGCCCAGCAAAAAGGCGAACGTTCCGCAGAACAGCACGACGGTGGCACGCAACAACACCGGGTTCGTCAGGATCTTCACCAAAGCCCTCCGTACCAGTGCAGAAACCGGTTGCCAAAGAAAAATGCGATCAGAGCCATGCTTCCCAGGAACACGCCAAACGGCATCTGGTAGTTGCGATAGACCACTTGCGCCGACTGCCATGCGCGGCGCCGGGCGGCTTGCGCATTCGCCAACCGCTTCATAAAGCGATGCGTGCGCTTCAGCCAGACTACAAACACCGTAGTCAATCCAAAAACCGATCCTGCGATCGACGCGGTGAAAATTGTAAAGATGGTCAGCTTGATGCCGAGGAACGCGCCCACCATCGCCATCAGCTTGACGTCGCCGAAGCCCATGCCTTCGGCTCCGCGCCAACGCAGATAAACCGCGCCCGCTCCGTAAATGAACGACGCGCCGATGGCCGCGCCCAGCAGGGAATCGAGCAACGACAGAAGACGCATCGAAACTTCGCCGCTGAAGGGCAGATTCACCATTCCCGGCAGAAACTGCGAAGCCAGATCATGCACTGGAACAAGCAGGCTGAAGATCAGACCCAACGCCAACCCGGGCAGCGTCATCTTGTCTGGCAGCAACTTGGTTTCCGCGTCGGTGAAAATCAGCCCCAGCAGAAGAAACGCCAGAACGCAGTATTTCAGCGTGGCCAGCGTCAGCCCGAAGTGCCAGTAGCAGGCCAGGAATAGCAGGCCTGTCAGCAATTCGATCATCCAGTAGCGGGGAGTAATTCTGATTTTGCAGTGGCGACAACGCCCGCCCAGAAAGAACCAGCTCAGCACCGGAAGATTGTCGTAGAAGGCGATCGGTTCTTTGCACTCGGGGCAAGCCGAACGCGGCGTCACCACGGACAGTCCCCGCGGCAAGCGGTAAATACACACATTCAGAAAGCTGCCAAAGGCCAGCCCGAAGAGAAAAATCGACGATGCGAAAACAGGATCCACGGAATCTCTGATGATCTCGCAGGGAGCAGCCGTGCTGCAAGCAAACTTCTTCCCACAGAACGCAGCATTTCCCTGTTCTTGTTGGATTATAAGGCGGTTATGAGCAGAGGACTAAGGTACTGAAGTCACTGCCCAAACGGCCATCGGGCCATAAGACATACGGCAGCGAGATATGAGTACTAAGACATGCCGCAGTGAAACGTTGACCAATGGGCGTTGATGGCCCGACGGAGGGACGATCCCGAAGCGCGTTCTTAGGTACGGGGAATGAAGGCTCAATGCCGAAATCCTGCCTCCGACCACTCATGGGAAAACGAAGCGCAACAATTCCCCCTCCAGCGCCAGCGCTGAAGCGTCGTGCACGGGAAGTCTTCCATTCCACGCGTTCCAGGTTTCGGGAACGAGGCGGGTTTGCGCGGCGGGAACTTGCATCCAGCCCTGCGGTGTTTCTTCGCGAAGAAAGACGGAGAATGCAGGAGGCTCCGAATCGTGGATATGAAACAATTCCGACTTCCATTCAAACAGGCTTGCCGCCAACTTTTCCGTCAGCGATTCACGGGGATCGAGACAGAGAATCCATTCCCGGCCGGGGGATTGGCGAGGACGTCCTGGTTTTGTGGCGACCGCGCGAAGATAGTCTTCCGGCGACGCTTCAGGAATGGCGTCCAGAACCCGAGCGCCATATTCGCGTGCGATTCTTGCGGTGGCGTCGCGCGAACCATGGTCCACGATCAGAATTGCGTCGCAGGGATAGAGCGTCTCAAGCGCACGCCCCAGCCGCAGAGCATCATTTTCCGTGTGCAGCAGCGCCGTGATCGATGCCATGAGTGGAAGCCCGCGAAAACGAGTGTACGCGAACCACGCCCGTGTCGGCGTTAGGGCGAGGAATGCGCTCCTCAATCTACGAGGCAGCCCCGGTACCGTCAAGCAAGCCTGGCTGAAGGTGCGCGGCAGGGGCTAGCGCGAGCCGGCCAATGCCGAGCGCGTTGCACTTCGTCATCCAGTCCTGCGCCGAGAGTTTGCCAGACATCAGTTGTTCGATGACTACGAACGGATTCAATTGCTCAGCATCCCGCTGGAGATGGAAGACGCCGGGGCCAGAATGCAGTGTCCAGCCCTGATCAATCAGCGCCAGCGCAAGGCCCGCACCAAACAAGTGCGCGGCGCGCTGCGTGCGCTGTTGCGGGTCAAGTAACATTCCCTTCGGGTCGCGTATGCCGGAACCGATTTCCCGCAACTTTGGAACCTGCGCGGGTAACGATTCGGCAGTGACTCCCTGAAGTGGCGCTGAGATATTCCGACGTGAATCTCTTCCAGGCAGGGATGGTTACTCGAGTTCCAACTTCGTCCCATGAAACGCATTTCAGCGTGCCGGGCTTCATGTCGGGATTCATCTTTTCGAGGAATTGCAATTCAAGGGCGTCTGCTCCTTCTAGCAGAGTGCGGGCGGGATTCGGGTCCTCGGCAACGGAATCCGCCGGTAGCTTTTCAGTGGCGGTGATGCGGTCCCGCAGCGGTGGATGGGTGTCGTACGGACCCGTCTTCGCTTCGCGGATATTTCTGTCGAGATTCTTCTGAATCTGTTCGCTGATCATGGGGGCAGAAACGAAGCGCGCGAAGCCGTCGCCGATGCTCGGGACGGCTCCGTCGTTCAGCATGGGGGCCAGTTCAGTCTTCCAGTAGGTCGGCCAGGCCGGGGCCGCGCCGTGAATCGCCCGCAGTCCATCTACCAGTGGCTGGCGTCCCGCGATCAAGCACGCCAGTTCGTCGGCGCGATACTCTTTCTGCCTTGATACCAGCTTGATGGCCCGAAGAAATACGATGAAGTACCACTTCATCAGCGTCGCCACCACCAGGTACATCACGCCCAGAATGGCGATTCGCGCCAGTTGCCCGACCGATCCGATGTTTTGAAAAATTCGAACAATCGCGCCTTGTGTTCTATAAACCCAGGGCCCCAGGCTGGTGTCGCCTCCATAGTAATGGGCAAATTCGTGAGCCAGCACGGCCCGAAACTGTGAGACGGTGAGGATCGAAAGCAGGGGCAGTCCCAACCCCATCACCCGCCGGCTGCCGAAGCCCATCAGCCCGCCTCTGTCGGCCACCCAGGCGTTGACGTCTCCGATCAAATAGACCTCGCTGGGCATGGATTCGTTCAGCGAACTGGCGATGTTCTGCAGCTCCGCAAACAGGCGAGGCTGGCTAGCGGCCTCGAGCAGCAGCCCCGGCGGTTTGAACTTGTCCGGCCGCGGAAGTAGCGACCACAGCATGGCGCCCGCGATAATGGCGCCGAATATAAAAAGCAGGATGAGTTGGCCGTTCGCAGACTGCGCGTTCGTCATCAACCAATAAGGCAGATATACGCACGCCCCCGCAAGAATGATCACGAAGAGATATGATGCGACCACCATGAAAATAGAGAGAAAGGCGAAGAACGCCATGGATTGCCGCGGCCGGATTTCCACCTTGGGAAAGGACATAAGAAACACGCGGGAGGGGAATCATACCACGCTGCTTGCAGCAACCGCCCGCAATGAGAACCACGAAAAAACAGAAGTTCTTATTGGGAATCCACGACTTTCTGGCGGTTCGCGTTCGGGTTGGGAGCCTGCACCACTTCGACCGGCTCCTGCAGAGTAAAGTTCAATACCGTCTCCGAAGGAAGCTTGATTTGCTGGCTCTTAGACGCCGCTTGCGCGCCGCCTCCTACGCCTGCTCCCGCGGCTGTGCCGATGGCCGCGCCCTTGCCGCCGCCGGCGATTGCTCCGATAATGCCGCCCAGAATGGCGCCGCCACCAACCTTCTCGGCCGTGCTCTTACCCCGTGACTTGCCTTCCTTGCGCCACTGATCGGTCTGGAGGCTATAGGTCTTGCCGCCAGAGGAAATACTATCGAGCTGCAGCACTACAACCGACTGCCCCGCAAACTTGCCTGCACTCTTGACGTCGACGAGGTGGCCAGTGAGCTCGACGCCCGCGGGTACGGCTTCTTCTCCATCCGAAGTAAGAGCAGCGTTCAGCGTTGCGTGGAACGTGTCTCCTGCCTGATTCTTCTCGCTGTCGATCGGATCGATCAGGCGAACCGTCAGCCGGCGTTCCCGGGTCGATGATCAGCTTCTTTGGCGCGGCCGGAGCCGGCGGAGGAGCAGGTTGCGCTGCGGTGTTGTCGGCTGGAGTTGGAGGGGCTGGCGCCGCTGGCTCCGCAGTAGGGGTCTCAGTTGCTCTTATCTGATTCGTCGTCGCGCCAGTAGTGGAATTGTCATCTGCGTCGGAATCCTTGACTGCACTGACTTTGTCGGCTTTCTTCGTTATGCCGGCCTTGGGCTTCTCGGTTGCCTTCAGGTTCGAGGGTGGAACGTTGGAGGCTGGTGTCGCGGCCGCTGGCGTTGGCTGGGGCGCGGAGGCGACTTCGGCGGAGGCCAGTCCTACCTTGCAGACTATTGACCACCGTTTTCACGCCGGCGACCGATGCGGCCTGGCGGCTCGCCGCTTCGCGCTGCGCATCGTTATCGACCGTGCCCCCGAGCGTGACCACGCCTTCGCTGGCCTGCACAGTGAGTTGCTTGGTGGAGAGTCCGGAATCCTGAGCTGAATTTGCCTTGGATTTCGCTGGAAATCTTGGCGTCGTCGGGCTTGCGCGCGCAGCCCGACGGCCAGCCCCAAAGCGATCACAAGCACGAGACGCGTATCTGGGAAGTGGTGTGCATACTCAGCTCCTGATCTGGCCAGGGCAAATATCAGCTGGCCCTGGACACAACAGTCTAGACCCAGAAACAGTTTAGATGCAGGGAGGCTCTTGCAGATGTAAATGCGAAGGAAGGCGCCGGGTGTGAGTCGGGAAACATGCGCGGGAGGCGTCCCGCAACGTGCGCTAGTGGATGAACTTATAGTCGACGATCGAGGCCGCCAGCGCGCCGTTCTCTTCCCCGACAAAGCCGCCGACAAATGCATCGACAAATCGGTCGACGAATCCTTGGGCTTGGGCGCATCTTTCAGACGCATCACGCGCCCCTGGCAGACGACGTTGCTGTTCTTCTGCCCGGAAATTTCTTCCGGCATCTCGAACACCATCTCGATCAACGCATTCACCGGAAGCTGCTGCGGCCCGCTGAACAGCACGCCGCTCTGGCTGATGTTTTCGATGATTCCTTCGTACCAGGTGCTGGTCTTGTTGACGCGGTAGCGCAGTGGAATGTCGAGTTTCAGGCGGCGCGCCCGCGGCACCCACGAAGGCCGCTTCTCGCGCGAGTGGCTCGCGCCGGACGTTGCGTCTCGGGCTTGGCATGCTCCACGCGCTCGGTGCGGCGCATGGTCGTCCAGTCATACTTGTATTCCGCGGCGCAGAGCAGGCAGACCTGGTAATAGTCGCCATCCCCACCACGGCGCGGCCAGGAGAACTCGTGAGAGCAGCGCCCAAGCATAAGCACATCCATGAATTTTTGCGGCATGATTGTTACTTCCGGGTCAGAGAACCTTCGGACGCAGGCCCATCATCGCGCGAAGTTGACTTTGGGTAGGTTACTTTCGTGCAGTAAGCGGCGGGCGAGGATTACTGAAGCTGCTGGCGGTGCAGTTGGTTAGCCTGTGGAGCGCGGAACGTGAGGGCTAGCCATGTATCATCGGCCCATGGACGGCGATTCACCAGACGTCACCGCGTTCATCCTGGCTGGCGGCAAGAGCACGCGCATGGGCACCGATAAGGCTTTTATCATGATTGGCGGGTGCACGCTGCTGGCGCGCGCGCTGGAAGTTGCCCGGTCCGTGACGTCGGGAGTGCGCATTGTCGGTGACCCCGCGAAGTTTGCAACGTTTGCGCCGGTGGTCGAAGATGTATTCCGTGACTGCGGGCCGCTGGGCGGGATTCACGCCGCGCTGCGGGCGTCGCAGACGGGCCTGAACGTGATCCTCGCCGTCGACCTGCCGTTTGTCTCATCGGCGCTGTTACAGTATTTGATCAAGCGGGCACGCGAATCCAAGTCGTCCACGGTGACGGTCGCGCAGGCAGGCGGCAGCCGGCAGCCCTTGTGCGCGGTGTATCGGCGAGAGTTCGCGGACCCTGCGGAGCAGGCTCTACGCGCCGGGCGGTATAAGATTGATGCTCTGTTTCAGGCGGCGCGTACACAGGTCATCCAGGAAGAGGAGTTGGAGGCAGCGGGATTTTCGTCGAAAATGTTTCGCAACCTGAATACGCCGGAGGAATTGGAAGCGGCGCAAGCTAGGAGCTAGAGCTAACCCATGCCCGACGAACCCAAACCCGAGCCCTACATCGAATTCAAGGACGTCTCCAAGGCGTTCGGCGACAACGTGGTGCTCGACGACGTGAGCTTCGATGTGCTCCCCGGCGAGACGGTCTGCATTCTGGGGCGCAGCGGCGTGGGCAAATCGGTGTCGCTGCATCACATCATGGGATTCCTCAAGCCAGATTCGGGCCGCGTCATCGTTGCCGGCCAGGACATCACCGACTACAACGAAGAGCAACTGGAGCAGATCCGCAAGAAAGTCACCATGGTCTTTCAGAACGGCGCGCTGTTCGATTCGCTCACGGTCGGCGAGAACGTGGCCTTCCCGCTGCGGAGGCGGAAACTGAAGCGCGGGGAACTGAACGAAGAGCAGATTTACCAGATCGTCGACGGCCTGCTGGAGATGGTGGGCGTGCAGGAGATGCGCGACCTGCTGCCCTCCGATCTTTCGACCGGCATGAAGCGCTCGGTGGCGATTGCGCGGGCGCTGGCCGCGCGCCCGGAGTGCGTGCTTTACGACGAGCCCACCACCATGGTCGATCCGCTGATGGCGCAGTTGCTCGGCGATCTGATCAAGCGGCTCAAGATTCAACTGCACCTGACCAGCATCGTCGTGACCCACGACATGCGGCTGGCCAAGAAACTGGCTGATCGGGTCGTGTTTCTGCACGAAGGCACGGCGATCTTCTTCGGACCCTACACGGATATGGAAAAATCCTCCGAGCCGATCATTCAGGAATTCCTGGAATTGGACGAATTGAAACTGGAAGCGTGAGAAGGCTGGTTAGTGGCCAGCAGTCGGTCAGTAGTGAAAGCCGCAGGCTACTGACCACTAGCCACTGATCACCGCTGTTCTAAAACCCCTGCTGCACCAGGTCTTCCACGGTGAGCGAACTCTCGTCGAGCGTCGCCCTTCATCATCTTCTCGACGTATTTCGCGATCAGGTCGGCTTCCAGGTTGACCGGATCTCCGGGCTTCAGGGAATGCAGATTCGTCATCTCCACCGTTGCGGAATGATGGCGATGGTGCAGCGATTCCTCTCCAGCTTCGCGACCGTCAGGCTGATGCCCTCAATCGAAATCGATCCTTTGTAGACGGTATATTTCTCGACGTCGGCCGGAATTTCGATATGCAGCCACCAGTTCTCCGGACTCGGCGATGCGCTCGAAGGCGATCAACTTGCCCACTCCGTCGACGTGTCCCTGAACGATGTGGCCGCCGAAGCGGCCGTCGGACTTCATGGGCAGTTCCAGATTCACCAGCGCGCCTTCGTGAATGCGCGAGAACGACGTGCGCACCCAGGTTTCGGGCGCGAGATCGGCGCAGAACGATCCTGCTTGGATGTCGAGCGCGGTCAGGCAGACTCCGCTGACCGCGACGCTGTCGCCGGTCCTGAGTTCTCTGGGGGCATTCGCGGCGCGACAGTGATGCGGCGGTTTTCTCCGCGCTGCTCGATGCTTGTAACGCGTCCAATTTCTTCAACGATGCCAGTAAACATGAGGGCCTCCGAGTGAACGTAACATCATAAACCAGCAGCACGGCTCACCACGAAGACCCAGAGCCACGGAGCAGAACAAACAGGGAATGATTCTTCCCATGTCTCAATGCGTTCGTGAGCAGTCATTCGCCATACGGGTCGCGTAGATAGCCTTCGACTGCGAAATCTTCGCCGAAGCGATGCAAGTGTAAGTGATTGACCTGGGCAGGCTGACTCATGTGGCGGATGCCCGGTCCGGCCGCGAAGGGAATCGAATCTGCAGCAGCGAGAATCTTGGGGGCGTAATACAGGAATATTTTGTCTACGGCGTTGGAGGCCAGTGCCGTCGCAGTTCACCGCCGCTCCGCCTTCGATCATCACGCTGGTGATTTCGAGGTGTGCCAGACGGCGCAGAATGGCGCGCAGGTCGGGGCGTCTGTCTGGATCCGCAGTGAAATTTCCTCAATGCGAATTCCGAGTTGTTCGAGTTGTTGTTTCTTGGGCGCGGTTGCAGAAGCGCAGAAGACCAGCACGTCATTGCTTTGCTCTGCGACGGCGCTCCGCACGAGCCGCGATTCGAGCGGCAGGCGCAACTGCGTATCGAGAATGACTCGTAGCAACGGGCGCCGCCGCAGGCGGCCGCTGCGGTCGGTCAGCAGCGGATTGTCCGCGAGAATCGTACCGACACCAACCAGAAGCGCGTCGTTCTGGTGCCGGAGTTCTTGCACGTGGGCGCGCGCGGGTTCGCCGGTGATCCAACTTCGGGCGAAGCCTTCGGTTGAAGTGGCGGCGCGATCTGCCGGCGGCGGAGCGATTTTGCCGTCGAGCGTCATGGCTGCTTTGAGCGTCACCAGCGGCGTGCCGTCGCGGATGTAGCGGGCGAAGGCTTCGTTCAGGCGGCGAGCCTGTTCTTCCAGGCGGCCGACTTCGACTGCACGCCGGCAGTGCGCAACGTTTCGAATCCTTTTCCACTTACTTTCGGATTAGGGTCGGGCATGCACGCAACCACACGATGAATTCCCGCCGCGATTAGCGCGTCTGTGCAAGGGGGCGTGCGGCCCAGATGGGCGTGCGGTTCGAGGTTGATGTAGAGCGTTGCTCCGCGAGCCTTTGCTCCTGCAGCTTCGAGAGCAAGAACCTCAGCGTGTTTTATGCCAGCGTAAGTGTAACTCCCGGTGCCGACGACGTTGCCGTGCGCATCGGCGATGACCGCACCGACGTAGGGATTGGGCGAGGCCAGGCCGATCGCCTGGCGCGCTAATTCGAGAGCGCGATGCAGGAGTTGCTCGTCGGCGGATTGCGCGGGCATGCAGAGTGAATCTACCACGAAGCCGCCGGGGCAGGCTGTTTGCCAACGCTCCCTCCCTCGATGAGATTTGGTCGTCCTCCATCCTGTTTACCTCCAGCCTCTCTGTATCTGGATTGACCACAACGTGCATGTGCGTGGAATCGATGCGGTGCTGGTCCCGGTGAAACAGCATGAGTTAATCATTTGGTTCCAACCTAAGAACCCGGCTCGTGTAGTTGTCGAGGCTGTGCGTAGAATCAAGAAATAGATCGATTTCCAGGACAAGGAGAAAATATTGTGAAGAAGTGCGTATTGCTCGTCGTCGTGGGCTTGTTTTCCCTGCCATTAGTGGCGCAAAGCAAGCTGGAGTTGTTTGGCGGTTACCAATATCTGCATGACGGCAACATCACCGTAGGCGGTGAGAGCGAGCCCAACACCAGCCAGGGCTACAACGGGTGGGATCTCTCGGCGAGGTTCAACCTGGCGAAGTTTGTCGGAGTCGAGGGCGATTTCTCCGGCTCCTACGCAAACATAAGTGGAGTTTCCACGAACATTTACACCTATTCTGGTGGCCCGGTCGTGTCCGCGCGCGTAGGCGGCATCCAGCCTTTTGTGCACGTTCTGTTCGGAGGGACACGGCTGTCGGGGTCCCAATCCAGCGCTTCGCTCTCTACCAACGGCTATAACGTGCTGGTCGGCGGTGGTGTGGACGCCAAGGTGAACCGGTTGCTCTGGATTCGCGTCGCCCAGGTGGACTGGATTTACGCTCACTATTCAGGATTCTCGATTGACTCACAATCCAGTCCTTCGTTCAGCGGAAGCGGAAACGTGAGAATCGCGACCGGAATCGTGCTTCATTTCTAGCGAACGGTGGTGGTGATGAACGATTCGGAGGCTCTGAGTTAGCGCCGCGGAGGAAAGCTCCGGTACGAGTCGTCTCCGATCTCGGCGGCCGCGGTCCCGCTGCGGTCTTTCGGGCCGCGCCGTAAAGGAGCCCCCACATAGGCGTACGGATCGCCTTCTGGTGGAGATTGCCTCTTGCGCAGGATGCGGCGAAGTTGATCCATCAAGGCTTGTCTTAGTGTTCCGTCCTTGCGGTTGTCCAGCATAAGCACTCCTACTCAAACAATGAATCTACAAACTCTTTTGGATCGAATGGCAGCAGATCGCCGGCCTTTTCGCCGACGCCGACATAGCGCACCGGGAGGCCGAGTTCGCGTGAGATGGCGACCACCACTCCGCCTTTCGCCGTGCCATCAAGTTTGGTAAGAACAATTCCCGTAACTCCAGCGGACTCGGTGAACATGCGAGCTTGCTGCAATCCATTCTGCCCCGTGGTTGCGTCCATTACCAGTAAAGTTTCGTGGGGCGCCCCGGGAATGATGCGCTGCGCGGTGCGGCGCATCTTGTCGAGTTCGGACATCAGACTCGTCTTGGTATGCAAACGGCCGGCGGTGTCGACGACCACGTAGTCCACCTTGCGGGCCACGGCAGCCTGCAGGGCATCGAACAAGACTGCAGAGGGATCGCCGCCGGGCTTGGTCTTGATCACTTCGGTTCCGGTGCGCTGCCCCCAGATTTCGAGTTGGTCGATCGCGGCTGCTCGGAACGTATCCGCCGCGCAAAGCAGAACGTTTTTTCCCTGCGAGCGGAAGACTTGCGAGAGCTTGCCGATGCTGGTGGTCTTGCCGGTTCCGTTGACGCCGACTACGAGGATTACTTCTGGCCATCCGTCGACCTTGCTGACGGGGCGACTGTTGGCCGCGCTCAAAATCGCGAGGAGTTCCTCTTTGAGCAGGCGCTTGAGTTCCTGCACATCTTTGATCTGCTTGCGATCAGCTTTTTCGCGGAGCTTGCCGAGAACTTCTTGCGTGGTCGTGTTGCCGAGATCGGCGCCGATGAGCGTGGCTTCCAAATCGTCGAGCGTATTGCGGTCGATCTCTTTGCCGAAGGAAACGACCTCTTCGATGCGCTCGGCCAGGTTTTCGCGGGTGCGCGTAACCGCCTGCTTCATGCGGTCGAAAAAGCCGGATTTCTTTTCTTCCGTGCTGCCGAAGAGGGTCTGAATCATAAGAAGCCTAAAAGACGATTATACGGGCTGATGGTTCGGGCTGGATGCGGCTGGGCCGGCGAACCAGGCAAGGTTACTGAGTCCTCTACCGAGCTATGAGAATCCAAGGGGAGGCTTATTTTCCGTTGTCGGCCTCTTCGCTTGCTGCTAACGGAAACGTTTTGGGCCCGTCCGTGCGAAGATAGACTGCGGACCCGATCACTGCTCGGAACCCATGCAAACTTCGACGCTGCGTAGAATCTTCAAAGCCTTTCAGTACCGGGATTTTCGCCTGATGTGGATTGGGGCCTGTACTTCGAGTATTGGCACCTGGATGCAGATCGTGGCGCAGGGCTGGCTCATCTACCGGCTGAGCCACTCGGCGTACCTGTTGGGTCTCGACCAGTTCCTGGCGGGACTTCCTATCTTTCTGTTTACGATCATCGGCGGTGTGGTGGCGGACCGGGCGGAGCGCCGGAAGATTTTGCTGGTGTCGCAGTGGATGCAGATGGCCAGCGCCGCGACCCTGACGATTCTGGTGGCCTTGGGGTTGACCCATGTGTGGCCGATCTTGTGCCTGTCGTTCGTCTCGGGGCTGGCTCAGGCGTTTGGCGGCCCGGCTTATTCGGCGCTGATTCCGACGCTGGTTGAGACCGAGGACATGCCGAACGCGATTGCGCTGAATTCGATTCAGTTCAACCTCGCGGTGACGGTAGGTCCGGCTCTGGCCGGGATTACACTGGCGAAGCCGGGCGAAAAGTGGTGCTTCGGGCTGAACGCGCTTTCGTTTCTGGCACCGATTATTTCGCTTTCGATGATCTCGTCGCGATTCGTGCCGGAAAATACGAAGCAAACGATGGTGAAAAGCCTGACCCAGGGGATCAAGTTCGTCTGGCAGCACGGTTCGATGGTGGGACTGATCGTGCTGGCGTTCCTGATGACTTTTCTGAGCATGCCGATGCGGACCTATATTCCGGTATTCGTGAAAGATATTTTTCATCGCGGGCCGGAGACGTATGGCAACCTGCTGTCGCTGATGGGAGTGGGATCGATTTGCGGGTCGCTGGCGATGGCGGGGATTGGCAACATGCGCCGCAAGGGACAGTTCGCACTGTTGATGCTGATCCTGCTAGGCGCGGGGATTTCGGTTTTCTCGCTGTCGAAGTCATTGCCGCTCAGCTATGCCACGCTGGCGGTAGTGGGGGCTTCGATGATGGCAGTCTTTGCCACCGTGACCTCGCTGGTGCAATTGATCATCACCAACGAAATGCGCGGCCGGGTGATGAGCGTGTACAACTTCGCTTTCCGCGGCGGGATGCCCATGGGGAATTTGCTCTCAGGCTGGCTGGTGCCGATGTTTACTGCTCCCATTGTGCTGAGCGTCAACGGGTTGGTGCTGATTCTGGTGGCGGTATATTTCCTGCTGATACAGCGGAGGGTGGCCGCGCTTTGACGCAGGTGGGAGAGTGGCATCTTGCACTTTTTAGTTCTCAACTGTTACTGCGACAGAGATGCCTTGATGGCGGGTAATCCCTTTACGATTTGTAAGTGTTGCTGGTGAGGGGTTCGCACGTACAGTTCCAGAATGGATGCCGGCAATGGCGTGGCAGTGGTCACGATCACGGTCAAGGGATTGCCGGGCTTGGAAGTCCGCTCCAGCGTGGCGGTGGCTGGGAACGAGACTTGAACCTTGACTGCGAAAGTCAACTTCCGCTTCAGGTCTGCGCCGTGCTGTAACGCGTCGTCGTAACGCTCGGAGAAAAATATCTTGTGGTCGGTGCCAGGCCGCATGGAAGCGTCCCGAATAATGCTCAGGATCGAATCTCCATCGGTCCCGTGATAGAGCTCGTAAATCTTCATCGCGGTTGCAGATGATGCCACGAATATCCAGGCTCGTCAACCGGGTTTGGCAGCGGCCGAGTAAGGATGAATTCTAAACGCGAGTTCGTTCCAGGGTCGAGCTTTCGGCGGGAACCGAGGCCGCGCTGGCCACTGCTGCGACCGCGACGGCTGGAACTTCAGATGGCGGTTGAATGATGGGGCGCTTGATGGTAAAGCGCTGAATCTTGATTTCGCCGCGGGCGTAAACCGCGAGCAGAGCTTCGACCGCCTTCGGGTCGAGGCGCTTGCCCGCGAGGTTCTTGATGATCTGCAGAGCCTGCTCGGGCGTGTGTTCTTTCTGGTACGGACGATTGGTGGTCAGGGCGTCGAACGTGTCGCCGACGGCGATGACACGGGCGAGCAATGGAATCTGATCACCCTGCAGGCCGTAGGGATATCCGCGGCCATCGAGCGCCTCGTGATGCAACTCGATGCCGGGCAGCATTTCCGCCAGTTGCGTAACCGGGCGCAGAATGTTGGCACCTTTGGTCGTGTGCGTCTTCATCACTTCGAATTCTTCTTCGGTCAGAGCGCCGGGTTTTTTGAGGATGTGATCTTCGATGCCGATCTTGCCCACGTCGTGCAGCTGGGCTGAGATGCGCAGTGTCTCCAGAAAAGTCTCGGGCAGTTTCATTTCCTTCGCGATGAGAAGGGAATAGCGCGTGACGCGGTCGGAATGGCCGCGCGTGTAGGGATCTTTTTCGTCGACGGCTCCGGCCAGCATCTGGATCGACCCCATGAACAGCTCGCGGTTCTCATCGGCGGCACGTTTCAGGTCTTCGACGAAGTGTTCAAGTTCATCCGACATAGTGTTAAAGGTATGCGCCAGTTCTCCAATTTCGGTGCGGCTCCAGAGGTTTACTCGCTGCGAGAAGTCGCCACGCGCGAGGGCACGGCTGGACTGGGTGAGCACGTGCAGCGGATTCGTGATGCGGCGTGCCGCAAAAATGCTGACAAGAATGCTGATAAACACCGCCGCCAGGGCCAGCAGTCGAGCGGTGCGCTGCATCTCAATCACATCGCGATAGGCCTCGCGTTGCGGCTTTTGCATTACTACGGCCCAGTTGAGCGATGTGACCGGGCTGTAGGTGCCGAGCATTTCCACGCGCTCGGAGCCGGCATTCACCGAAAACTCCATGGTTGGTACAAATCGCGCCTTGTTGCCGCCATCGACGAAGCTGCGGACAATCTCCAGGTTCTTCATGTCCTGGCCGGTAGCAAATTCGGGAGTAGCTGCGGCCACCAGGCGCCCTTGAGCGTCGACCACGTAGGAGGTGAGTCCGCCGCTGCTGACTTGCTGCAGACGGCGGATCAGGAATTGGAGATCGACCACGCAAGCGACCATTCCGAGGAAACGTCCGCCGTAGTGGACGGGAGCGCTGACCAGAAACACAGTGCGCGCAGACTTACCTTCGCCGACCACCAGAGCCTGGCCGTTGTAGACGCGGCCGTCGCGGGCCGCGGCATAGGCACGCTCGAGCTCGCGCTGAAGAAAAGCGTCAGGAGAAATGGTTCCCGCGGTAATGCCCTTGGCGTCGGAATTCAACAGCGTTGCGTAAGCGATTTCGTCGGACGACGATACGAAATTCTCCAGCAGTGCGCGGAGTTCAGGCGAATGGATATTGGTTTCGCCAATGTCCCCACCGCTGGCCACCTGAATGGCCGACGACAGGTTGGCCAGCATCATGTGAAAGGAATGTTCGTGCTGGGCCAGGTCATCGGCGAGCGAGCGCGCCAACGTGTTCTGCAGCATCTGCTCGTTGGTCTTCAAGCGTTCGCGGTTGCTGGCCTCGACCTGCGTCGAATAGAAGTACATGGGCACGATGCTGATGGCCAGAAGCACACCGAGAATGAGATACAGAATCGGGATGCGTGCCTGATTGTGGGCGCCGGAGGACAAGTCTCTCCCTTCACTTATCGCAGACCCCGAAGGCGAAGTGGTGGCGGCGGCGTTCAAAGGTATCTCTAAAATTCTATCGGGGAATGTGGCAGTTCGAACGAAAAGCTGGAGTAGTTGCCATTACCAAAGTACCTTGCGAAAGCATCGTCTGGCGCGGGTTTGGCAAGGAAAGGCGGACTTTGGTGCCGGGGACCGCAGGCCTTGACCCTTGCATCTTCAGGCTTCAATTTAGAAGCTTCTTCAAGTCCTTCCAGCCAATGAGGATTACATGGTTTTCGTTGATCGCTTTCTTGAATTCTGGGCTGGTGACAGCGTCGTAGTCTCGCTGGCGCCAAGCGGCGCCGTAGTCGGCGTGGTCCACGGTAACAGCTTGCAGTTCGGCATCGTCGTGGCCGAGATGAACAATGATTTCGGTGACGCCGGGCTTCAGATTTTTGATGGCGTTGATATAGAACGCCTTCCAATTGGCAACGCTGACCTGCGGGCCGGCAATCCCCACCGAATCCAGGATGATGTCTTTTTCGGACAGCAGAGACCGGATCTCTAGGGGCGCATTGGGGGTGAGTGCCGCGAGAAAAGGCAGTTTGTATTCGTGTGCGACTTTCACATAGATGGCGAAAAGATCGGGGCGCGCGAAAAGTGTTCCCATGTGACTGTCGACGTGGGTGGGATGAATACCCATCGCGATGGCGTGTTCGATCTGGGCACGAATCTCGCGCTCGACTTCCTCCGCTTTCAAGTTGCGAACCGCGGGTTCGACATCTGGCCATAAATATCCGGAGGGATCGAGCAGGCTCGGAACTTTGTCTTTCGATTCAACCGGGCCCCAGCGGTAAGTTTTCCACTCGGCGGTGAGGGTGAGATGCAGTCCCAAGTCCGCGTCGGGATGGGCTTTCGTGTAGTCGGCAACTTCGGTGAGCCAGGGGCAGGGAACCATGATGCTGGCGGAGGTCACGGCGTGTCGGTCGAGTGCGTCGAAACTTGCGGCATCTTCGGAGTGGGCGACGGCGAGATCATCGGCGTGGATGATGAGCAATTTCGAGCCGGCGGGATAACCAAGGCGTTCGGCGATGGTCTTGCCTTGTGCGTATGAAGTGCTTAAGGGGACCGTAATCAGAAAAACTGCAACGACGAGATTGAATCTGTGCATGGGAGGCTCCGGAGATTGAAAACGCAAATCGTCAATCACTGCGCTGAACAAAAAAAGAAAACCTCAAGATACACCTGTTTCGCTCTTGCCGGTGCGCGACATCAACACCTGGATGGCTTCGCGTGGAGATTTGCCCTGGTGCAGGATGGTGTGCATCTGCTCGGTGATGGGCATTTCCACGCCACGAGCATGAGCGAGTCCCACTGCGGCGGACGTGGTGAAGACTCCTTCGGCGACCATGCCGTGCATGGCGGCGATGATCTCGGGTAACTTTTGTCCGCGGCCCAATTCGACGCCGACGCTGCGATTGCGCGACAACCCGCCGGTACAGGTGAGGACGAGATCACCGAGTCCGGCCAGGCCCGACATGGTTTCGGCGCGGCCTCCGCAGGCCACCACGAGGCGAGTCATCTCTGCCAGGCCGCGCGTGATCAGAGCAGCGACCGAGTTATGGCCGAAGCCGAGGCCATCGCAGATTCCGGCGGCGATGGCGATGGTGTTTTTCAACGCTCCGCCCAATTCCACTCCGATTACGTCGCTGTTCGTGTACACGCGGAAACTCGGGTCGCTAAATTCCTGCTGCACCGTGCGCACGAGCGTCAAATCCTGCGAGGCAATCGTAATGGCCGTCGGGTCGCCGCGCGCGACCTCCTGCGCGAAGGTGGGGCCGCTGAGTGCGCCAACCGCGGGAGCAGTTGCGTCATCCCGCTTGAGAACGTCGGCAATCACTTCTGTCATGCGCAGGAGCGAGCCTTCTTCCAAGCCTTTGGTGGCGCTGACGATCAGGGCGTCGGCCTGCATGTGCGGGCGCATGCGCTCAAACAGAGCGCGGCAATGTTGCGAAGGCATGACGCTCACAACGATCTGAGCGTCGTGAAGAATCTTAGCCAGATCGGTGCTCGCGGTCACCGAATCTGGAATTCGGCGACCGGGAAGGAATTTCTCGTTCACGCGTTGCTGCGTGATCGATTCGCAGACGTCGGCTTCGTGCGCCCACAGCCGCACCCGATGCGTGTCTTTGCGGCCGAGCACGATAGCGATGCCCGTGCCCCAGGCTCCTCCGCCGATGACGGCGATCTCGCTCATTGTCTTTCTGTCCTCGCCACCGGTTTCGATCCAAAACGATTTTCTGTGCCGTCCAAAAGGCGGCGAATGTTGGGGTGGTGTTTGGCGACGATCACGAGTGATGCCATTGACATAAATGCAAGAGCCATCCAGGAGTTGCCGTATTCGTGCAGCAACCTTGCCAGAACGGGGAATGAGGCTACGCTTGCGATGGATCCCAGCGACACATAGCGGAACAGTAGCACGACAACAAGAAAGATGCCCGCTGCCAGCAGTACGGCTTTCGGAGCGATCATGAGGAATGAGCCCAGGCCTGTCGCGACCCCTTTGCCACCGCGGAATTTCAGCCAGATGGGGAAGATGTGGCCGACAACGGCGAGCAGTGCGGCGAGAGACATCATGCCGTACGGCTTAGACGCCTCCATAGGACCGGAAAAACTGGCCACTAGCGCCACGGCGGTCGATCCCTTGAGCGCGTCGAAGAGCAGAGTCAATACGCCCAGCGCAGGAGACTTACGCGAGACATTGGTCGCGCCGATGTTGCCGCTGCCGGTGAGGCGCACGTCCTCGCCGCGAAAGATGCGGACTAGCAGATAGCCGAACGGGATTGAGCCCAGCAAGTAGCTCACGGCGGCGATGAGCAGGACGCGCGACATGTTTTTAGAAGGCGACGATTCTCATTATCCTACTGGATGCGACCGCGGGGCGCCCTCGCGATAGCCGGCGCTACCGTAAAACAAATCGCGCCAGCTTGGTGTACTTCGATCCCTTCGGCGAAAGCTGGCTTTGATATAGAAAGAATTCGCGGGCGGCTATGGTACCAAACTCTGGAGTGGGCAGCACGGCTAGTTTTTCCTGCAGACGCTGGAACATCCGATTGGGAGCGTCCGCTTTGCTTCGGCGTGGCGAGCCGGAACCGCTCGCGCCCCGGGCTAGCGTAATGTGTGGACTAAAGGCGCGGTCTTCTTTTGCAATGCCGAGCGATGCCATCTTGTTGTCGATTGACGCGGCCAACGCCGCGAGTTGGGGCCCGGCCTCCAGGCCAATCCAGAAGACGCGTGCCGATTTCGCGGTGGGAAAGAATCCGTAGCCGCGGAATCGAATTTCGACTTCGCTGCTTCGAATGTCTGACAGCGCGTGTTTAGTCGGGTCGACGCCCGATTCAGGCTGCTCGCCAATGAACTTGAGGGTCACGTGCAGAGATTCCGGCCTGACCCAGCGGGCGTCATGCGCGAACCCGCTCACGCCTTCAACGAAACGGGCGATGCGCGCCCGGACCGCGTCGTCAATATCGAGAGCGATGAAGAGGCGCATAAAGAAGCTCTTGGCTGTTAGCTATTAGCTCTTAGCTTGGATCCCATTGTGCTGGCCTATGCTGGCACCGAAGCCAAGAGCCAAAAGCTGTCTTCACATCAGTTTTTTTCTCACCATATCCAGCGCCATGGTGGAGGCGAAGCGGCGGATGCGTTTGCGGTCGCCGGGAAAATTGCGCTGGACGACTTCCGTCCCCGTACTGCTCGCTACGGCGTGGAAGACCAGGCCTACAGGTTTTTCGACCGTGCCTCCGCTAGGGCCCGCCACACCAGTGACGCCCACGCCGAGCGTCGATTCACAGCGGTAGCGGATGCCTTCGGCGAGTGCGGCGGCCACTTCGCGGCTGACGGCGCCGTGCCGCTCAATCATTTCCGCAGGCACGCCGGCGAGTTCGGTTTTCAGCGCGTTGGAGTAGACAACCGCGCCGCCCAGAAAATAGCGCGAGCTTCCACTGATCGACGTGACTCGCTCCGCGAGCAGCCCCCCAGTGCAGGATTCCGCGACGGCCAGTGTGGCGCTGCGCATCTGCAGCCAGTACCCGACGATCTGCTCCAGCGACTGGCCGTCGCGCGAGTAGACGGCGTCGTCCAGTTCGTCTTCAACCACTCCTGCAACTTCATCGACCCGGCTCTGCGCAGCGTCCTGGGTAGCGGCGCGGGTTTTGAAGTGAAGCTCGATTTCTCCGGCTCCCGCCAGTATGGTGGTCTCGACATCGGAATATCTCTTGTAGATGGGTGCGACCCGTGCGTCGACCGCCGATTCGCCGAGCATGGCGATTTTCAGTGTGCGCACCGCCAGAAATGCGGATGGCACTTTAGCGCGTAGGCGCTCACGCACTTCGGCTTCGAACAGCGCTTTCATTTCGTGCGGAGGGCCGGGCAGCAGCACGATGATGTGTTCGCGACCGTCGAACTCTCCACTGAGCCATTGGCCGGGAGCCGTGCCGTTGGGGTTGGGAAGCGCCGTCGCGCCCTCGAGAACGTCAGCCTGCTTCGTATTATTCGAAGACATCTTCCAGCCGCGGTCGGCGAAGCGTTGCTCCAGGCGCGCGAGAATTTCTGGATCGCGATGCAGCTTCAGGCCGAGCGCTTCGGCGACGGCCTCGCGCGTCAGATCGTCTTCGGTGGGGCCGAGTCCACCGCTGAAAATCAGAATGTCGGAGCGAAACAGGCCGTGCTGGGCCGCCGCTACCAGTCTGCGCAGGTCGTCGCCGACAATACTTTTGAAAATTACGTCGACGCCCAGCAGGTTGAGTTGCTCGGTCAGATAGAGCGAGTTCGTGTCCGTGCGGAAGGGCGTCAGCATCTCGGACCCGACCGCAATGATTTCGGCGTTCACGCGTTAGAAGTTTAAATGAAAACGGAAATGAAAACCGGAGTGGGCGCAGAGCGACTATTCGGGTATCAGGGGCAGGCCGTGGATGTTCCACGAAAGATGATGCACGGTGTTGGTAGTGGCAAGAATGACGGAGCGCCCTGGCGCGAACGCCAGACCAACCAGGCCCTGGCCGGCGACTTCGAGATTGGCCAGGCCGTCGGGCGCGATCTTTACGATCCCGCGCGTGCCAGAGAGCGAGGCAGCAACATATAAATTGCCGTCGACGTCGAAGGCCAGTCCCTGTGGCCGGCCTAATCCCTTGTAGAAAGTGGTAACGCTTCCGTTCGGATCGATCTTGTAAACGCGATCGTTGGGTCCGGTAACGAACAGATCGCCTTTCGGGCCGAAGGCCAAGTGGTAGGCCGAGACACTGACTTCGAGCGTGGCAAAAACGAATACCTGCTGATCGCGCGAGATCTTGAAGATGGTTCCGTTGCGGTCGCCGACGTAGAGACTCTGCTCGCGATCGAAGGCAATGCCGGTGGCGACACCCATGCCTTCAGCGTAGGTGGTCACAGCTCCGTTCGGAGCGACACGATAGACCGCGCCGTCGAAGCGCGAAGAAACATACATCTGCCCCTGCCGATCGAAGGCGATCGCCGTGGCATTCATCATTTCGGCAACGAACGGCTTGATGTTGTAGTTAGTGTCAATCTTGAAAACGGCGACCGGAACTTTCTGGCCGCGCGAACCGGAAAAAGTCGCGTAAATGTTTCCATCTGGGTCCAGCGCGGGACTGGTCACGGGATGAAGACTGTCAGCGATGGGCACAGCCACCTTCACCGTGTGTGGGTTGCTGACGTGGCCGTCGGTGGCGACGACCACCGGACCAGATGTCGCTCCTTCGGGGACTCGCGCGACCAGGAAACCATCGGAACTGACGACGATCGAGCCTTCGAATTCGCCGAATCTTACTGTCGGGCGATGAAGTTCCTGTGGGCGCAGGCCCGAGCCGGAGATGCGGAGTTCGCCACCGGCTAGCGCCAGCGACGGTGCCACCATTTCAATGCGCGGCCCCCCATTGACACTTTTCTTGCCGAGGATGCGGTCGGAGAATCCCATGAGAATTAGAGAGCGGCTAACTGGTTAGTAGCCCAAAATGCAGCAATAGATGCATAACAATAAACGCGAAAACTCCGGCTGCGACGTCGTCGAGCATAATTCCGGCGCCTTCTGGAAGTCTTTCCAGTTGCCGCACCGGAGGCGGCTTCACGATATCGAACGCTCTAAAAAGTATAAGACCGGCGAGGAAAGTTTTCCACGCGAGCGGGACGGCGATCAGCGCGATCAACTGCCCGGCAACTTCGTCGATCACTACAAACTGAGGATCTTTCGTGGCCGCCACTCGCGCCACGCGCGTGGCAGCGGGGATGCCGACCAGGGTGACCAGAACAGCCAAGGCGATAGCAACTGGAGTTTGTAACGAGGGCGTGAACGCATGCGCGACGGCGGCCCAGATCACGACCGTAGCAGCGGATGCCCAGGTCCCCGGACCGGGACGCAGGCGGCCGATTCCGAAGAAAGTTGCGACCATCGTTGCCCAGAGCGGGGCGACTGAGTTCTCGTCGGGCTTCAAGACTCGTCCTCTTGGTCTTCAGGTGTGCGGTCTCTGATTCCTTCCTCGGTGTCGGCCGTCGGAGACGAGATCACATAGGCGCCGCTGGCCCACTTGCCCAGATCAATGACGCGGCAGCGGTCGCTGCAGAAAGGGAAGTCGGGGTCAGTGCTCTTCACAGACTTCTTGCAGATGGGGCAGCGAAGTTTGACGGTACTCTTGCGCGGCATACGATTCATATTGTAGACGGATGGTTTGCTAAGAGACGACTCGCGCAGAGACGGCTCGCAGCCTCAGAGCTGGCTAAAGAATCTTCGCCACCAGATCGTAGTCGTGCGCCTCGGTAATTTGGCAGCGAAAAAACTGGCCGGGCTGCGGGTCCAGTTCCTCGGGGAAGTCGTTGATGAAGACTTTGCCATCGATCTCGGGAGCGTGCATCGGAGTGCGTCCCTCAAGCAGCAGTTCGGTTTCTTCCGACTCGCCTTCGAGCAGCAGATCGAACTGCCGCCCGACCAACGCTTTCTTTTTCTTCTTGCTGATCTGGCGCTGGATTCCCATCAAGTGCTTGCGGCGGCGCTCGATCTCGCGCGGAGAAAGTTTCTGGTCGAGAGCGAAGGCCTGTGCGCCGTCCTGGTCGGAATAGGCAAACGCGCCCATCCAGTCGAATTGCGCTTCGCGGACGAAGCCGCAGAGTTCTTCGAATTCTTTTTCCGTTTCGCCGGGGAATCCCACGATGAACGAAGTGCGCAGGGTCAGGTCCGGCACGGTGCGCCGCATTTTCGCAATCGAACGCAGGAAAACGTCGGCACCGCCTCCGCGCTTCATGCGCTTCAGCACCGAAGCGGAAGCATGCTGCAGAGGAACGTCCATGTAGGAACAGATTTTTTCATGCTGCGCGATCGCGTCCAGCAGCTTGCCGGTAATTTTGTTTGGATATGCGTAAAGAAAACGCACCCAGCTCAGGTCTTCGATGGTGGCGAGTTTTTCCAGCAGCAGCGCCAGACCGTCTTTCAGTCCAAAGTCTTCGCCATAGCAGGTTGTGTCCTGACCGATCAGCGTAATTTCTCGCACGCCGGATTGCGTCAGGCGCTCAGCCTCAGCGATAACGGATTCGAAGCGGCGGGAGCGGAACTGGCCGCGCAGCTGAGGAATAATGCAGAACGTGCAGGGGTGGTCGCAGCCCTCGGCGATCTTGATGTAGGCCATGTGACGGGGCGTGGCCAGAACGCGCGGCGTGGCGTCGTCGTAGAGGTAGTTCGGTAGGTCGCCGATTGCGCCATCCCATTTTTCGCGCGAGAACCGACCCTGGGCGGCGCGGGCGTCGCCTTCCGGCCGCGATTGCAAGACGACAAACGGTGAATTGCGATTGTCGCTGAGTTGCGGCAGGGACGCTACACCGGTTGCGGCGAGGATCTTCTCCAACTCGCCCGTACCGACGACCGCGTCGACTTCGGGAATGTCCTTGCGAATCTGATCGCGGAAACGCTCGACCAGACACCCGGCGACGACCAGTTTCTTCGCTTTGCCCCCGGTTTTGTGCGCAGCCATTTCTAGGATCGTATTTATCGATTCCTGCTGGGCGCTTTCGATGAACGAGCAGGTGTTGACCACGATCACATCGGCGTCTTCAGCGCGACGGGTAAGCTCGGCTCCAGCGCGGGCGAGCAGGCCCATCATGACTTCGCTATCCACGAGGTTCTTGGGACAGCCCAGACTAACGAAGCCCACTTTTTGCGGACGTAGCGGCGAAAGCTCTGCAGCAGTCACGGGCAGCGCTGCATCGGAGTCCGGGTTCTCGCGAGATTTCCGCGCCTTATGACCGGGCTTGCGATCAGGCTTTAGATCGGAGGCAACGTCTACGGTGAGGTCTTTTACAGGCATGCAATCTTTCCATTTTAGCATCCCGCGGAGCGGCGTCCGGCATCGGAGTCTTCTGAGCCAGAGATGGCATGGCACCAGAAAAGATAGTACCCATGGTCCAAAACAGCCGGGGTCGTGCTAGGCTAGGTCTTACCGCCGTAACAATTTAGGAACCACCTCGCAGGAGGAGAAATGTTTGGCAAAGGTCTTTGGGTTGCGATCCTGACTGTAGTGGTCACGCTGTCGGCGTCGGCGGTTGCGCAGGACGAAAAGAACGAAGTGGGCGGCATGTTGGGCCGCGTGTTCATCAGCAACCAGGGAATTACGAGCGGGACCGACCCGAGCACCATCATCGCCTTCGGAAAAGGCCTTAGTGTCGAGGGCGAATATGCCCGGCGATTGCTCGTGACCCCGATCTATGCGGTTTCCGGCGAGGCTGTTCTGTTGTACAACCACGATGAAGACATCAACGGCGGAGCCTACGGGAACGCGGTTGTGCCTCCGCAGTTGAGCGAACTCTTCGTAACTCCCGCGGCTCGCGTAAATCTGTTTCCCACCACGGCGGTTTCTCCATGGGTAAGCTTTGGAGCCGGCTTCGGCCACATTGGGCAGGGCTCGACCCTGATCTATGGGGGCGCCAACCCGGGCAAGGGCACAACTTCGGCAGTGATCGAGGGCGGATTCGGCCTGGACGTGAAAGTCTGGAAGAAGCTCAGCATCCGCGGCGAAGTCCGCGATTTCTGGTCCGGCGAAGCAAATTTCCCGCTGGCCCCCACCGGAAGATCGCGGCAACACAATTATTTTGTGGGCGGCGGGGCGTTCTGGCGTTTCTAGTGTGAGTAATTAGACCGGAAGTCAGCGGCTGCGCGTCGCCAGTTCGACTTCTTCGAATAATTCCGGCAGACGCTGGGCATCGTCAATCGAATTTCCGAAGCGCGCGGATTCGTAGACCTGGGTAAAGCGCGCGACCGGCTCCCGAAGCCGGCTGTCTTCAATCTTCTTCACGAACTCCTGCGCCGTCTGCGCCGCCGGTTTTTTCACCCCACGACGCGCCAACGCTCGAGCCATCCTCTGGTACCACATCGCCGCAGCCTGTTCCGGGGACCGCTCAGGATGCGCCGCCAACCACTTTTCGTGCAGCCAGCGCGCGATCCTGCCCAGGTTTCCAAGCAGTAGAAGAACGAGGGCGATCGCCGCTCCAAGGATTGCCCACCGGCCGGGCGAATGTTCCACGCGATTCTGACTGTGCCGCGCCCACCTCAGCATAGACTCGTAATGGTTGCGGGCCCAGGCGCGAGCGCCTGTCCACAGGCCACGGCTGCTGGTGAACGCGGCCTGACCGAGCGCGTACTGGTGCGAAATGTCGTAGCTGACCACCCAATCCCGCCAGAACGACGAAAGGGCGTCGACGTAGAGCGCGAGACGGTTCCAGCCCTGAGGCGTTCCACCGACGCCGGCGGGAGTCGGGTCAAAGGTCTGCCAGCCGTAGCCGGGGAAATAAGCTTCCACCCAGGCGTGCGCGTCTTTAGCGCGCACTACATAATTGCCGGTGAGGTCGTTGAACTCGTCGGAACGGAATCCGGTGATCACGCGCGACGGAATTCCAAGCGTTCGCAGCATGATGGCCATTGAGGAGGCGAAGTATTCGCAGTGCCCTTGCTTGCGCTCGAACAGAAAATTGGCGATGGGGTCCTTCGGCGTACTTTGCGGCAACTCCAGGGTGTAGCCAAAGCGCGTCTTGAGATAGTTCTCAAGGGCGGCGGCTTTGTCGAAATCGTTCGCGGTCGCGTTTGTGATTTGCGAAGCCAGCTTGGAAACTCGCGGGTCAAGCGCCGGTAGCCGCAGATAACCCGCCGTGACCGGAGCCGGATAGTTTCGTCCCGCGGCGCGCAATTCCGCGGGCGCCGCGGTCGCGATATCGGAATCGGCCTCGTAGCGGCTGATGGCGCGCGACGTGTCGAAGTTGTAAATCGCTCCACCGGAATCCGCGGCCAGCATCCGATAATTTCCGTTCACGCTGCGGGCCCAGGGAGCCAGGAAAAAGACGTTAGTGCCGATCGGTTCCATCAGCACGCGGTAGTGGATCACATGCGGGCGCAGCATGCTTTGGGTCGCGTAAGAAGTCGGGGAAGAAGTTGCGTAGGAATTCGCGGAAGAGCGCGGAGCCGCGTTGGCCGCCGGCACGATAAAGCTGTTATCCGCTTGCCGCCGCAACAGGAACTGCTCTCGCGTATTTGACCAGGTGTGTCCGTCGAAATCAGCCAGGGCAACGCCGCGCCAATGCAGGTCAGAGCCGCCTACGCGGTCGCCGTCAATCTCGATGTGCATCACGAGTGCACTGGACTGCTGGATCTGCCCAATCTGGCCCAGTTGTACGTGATCGGTGAACCCCGACGAGATGTTGGTGCCGAACGAATAGGCGCCCATGTATCCTGCCGACATGCGGGGCATCAGGAAAAAGACGAGGGTTCCGCTGGCCAGGATCATCAGCATCAAGATAGGGGCGACGCGCGCCAGGGCAAAAGCGAGATGCCGGTGTTCCTGCGGATCGGTTGTGTGTCGTGCCTGAATGTTGGCTGCGTGGCCGGACCGTCGCATTTCCATCAGCACAAATGTTGCCACCGCCATCATCATGAACACAGCAAACGAAAACAGAAATACGCTGTCGACGGTGAGCACGGCCGAGGCCAGCACCATCAGAAATGCAAGGATGGCGAGAGTAACGTGGTCGCGCTCGCGACGCAGGGAAAACATTCGCACCACCACTCCGAACAAGGCCAGGTGAACCGTTGCCAGCAAAAAGCTGCGCGAAAAGATGAAGTAGTCAGCGGCAAAAAAAATGAAGTAAGCGACGGAGAGCGGGGTAGTCCAGCGCTCAGAAATCACGAACTGTCGCTTTTTCGACAGCATGTAGCCACGGATGGCCAGCGCGACTCCCACGAGAACGGTCGAAGGCAGGTCCAGTCCCCCAGTGCTCGCTAAGGTTGCAAAACCAGTCAGAACAAGCAGATACAGTGCGAGTTCGAAGTAATGGTCGATCGCCTGCGTCAGCGGGATCACGCCGGATTGGGAAGACTGAGACGACATTCGGGCCCCAGGCGACGGACTGGGGAACCAAATCCTTCGCGAACTTCTATTGTTCGACAACTGGCACAAGAAGGGAAGGCTTGCAGGAAGAATTCTTGCACCAAAAGTCACATGGCCTTTTGAAAGGAATCATGGGTGTGCGAGCGCGAGGCGCTCTCGCGACAGCCAGTCCGCGATCACGAATGCTAGAATGATTCAGGTCAGGCATCGGTCCCACGCGACGTACTCTCGCCAACCCCGCCAGGTCCGGAAGGAAGCAACGGTAACGGGCTCTTGCGTGTGCAGTGGGTCCCCGGTGCCTGGCTATTTTTTTTTGGCCAGTTATTCCTGCCCTTCCCATTACCAAGATTTACACTTTCTTTACGACTCTTTTCGCAAGAAACATCTCCTCGCAGCATCATCTAAACAGCAGGCTCGGCAGAAATGATTCGCCTTTCGCCTGCAAGGAGAGATGATGAACAGTAGTGGTGTTTCCCCCAAGTTCGCTCCCCATGTCACCATCCGCGTAGCTGGAAAATTATTTCAAGGACACCTGGAGTATCTGGAGCAGTTGGTCCGCTCGGCGGTCGAATGCCGTTTGTGGCCTCAACTAAATCTCTCGTGCCTGGAGGAGTTGGACCGGGCGGCTCTGTTCTACCTGATCAAGGGCGAAAATCGCGACTTCGAAATCATCTCCTGCCCCGGTTTCATCCGCGACTGGATCGAGCATGAGAGGGATCGCGCCGCCGCCTGAGCGTGTTTTCGGCAAATGAAGAGGGTTTTCGGAAAAGTCAGTCCATCGGGTTAGACATTCTGCTCTTGATTGTTGAGAATACTGAGTTTTCATCTTTCAGGAGCCCTCATTGACTGGACCGACCCGGACTGGACTGATCCGCGCCAAAATCAGCGCTCTCGGCACTTATCTTCCACCACGAGTTCTCACTAACGCCGACCTCGAAAAAATGGTCGACACAACCAACGAATGGATCATGGAGCGCGTCGGGATTCGCGAGCGCCATCTCGCGGACAAGGGTGTGGCGGCCAGCGATCTGGCGGTCGAGGCCGTGAAAAATCTGCTCGCGTCGCATCCCTTCGACTTGCAGGAAGTTGACCTGATCGTCGTCGGCACGGTAACGCCGGACATGATGTATCCCTCGACCGCCTGCCTGGTGCAGCATAAATTGGGCATCGCAAACACCTGGGGCTTCGACGTTTCTGCCGGCTGCTCCGGCTTTCTCTATGCGTTGAACGCGGGCGTGAAGTTCGTTGAGTCGGGGCAGTACAAAAAGGTGCTGGTGGTTGGATCGGACGTGAATTCGTCGATGACCGACTACACCGATCGCTCTGTGTGCATTATTTTCGGCGACGGGGCAGGTGCGGTTTTGCTTGAACCCTCGGAGGATGACGAACTGGGCATCCTCGACCACGTGGCGCAGATCGAAGGCATGGGCGGACAATATCTCTTCATGCCAGGAGGAGGCAGTCTGAACCCAGCCACCCACGAAACCGTCGACAAGAAAATGCATTGTATTCATCAGGATGGCAAGAGTGTCTTCAAGTATGCCGTGAAGAAGATGGCGGAGATGACGGAACGCATTCTGGCAAAGAACGAACTGACGGGCAAAGATGTCGATTGCTTCATCGCTCATCAAGCGAATCGGCGCATTATTACCGCGACGGCCGAGCGGCTCGGGATGCCACTGGAGAAAGTCGTCATCAACATTGACCGCTACGGCAATACCACTGCGGGGACGATTCCCATAGCCATGCAAACCGCGCTCGAAGAAGGCCGATTGAAAAAAGGAGACCGGGTACTGGTCGCAACCGTGGGCGCCGGATTCACTTCCGGGGCGACGCTGCTGCGGTGGGCCTACTAGCGGTCTGTCATCTCGGGCTTCGCTCAAGTTGACAACATTCGAGGGCGCCCCAGACAGAGACAGCGTTAGACATTCTCCCTCCAATCCTTCAAAATACTTGAGCCTTCATCCCTAGGAGCTCTTGTTGACGAAACCGATTCGCGCCAAAATCAGCGCTCTCGGCACCTATGTGCCGCCCCGCCTGCTCACCAATGCCGACCTGGAAAAAATGGTCGACACCAACAACGAGTGGATCATGGCCCGCGTCGGCATCCGCCAGCGCCACATTGCGGAGAAGGGCGTAGCCACCAGCGACCTGGCTGTGGCCGCGGCGAAAAAGGCGTTGGAACAGCGTGGCCTTGAGCCGACCGATATTAACGCCATCATCGTCGGTACAGTCACACCGGACATGTTTTTCCCCTCGACCGCTTGCCTGGTGCAAGACAAACTTGGCGCCAAAGGTGCCTGGGGCTTCGACGTCTCGGCGGCGTGCTCGGCCTTTCTGTATTCCCTGCAGGTAGGTGCGCAGTTCATCGCCAGTGGTTCGCATCAGCGGGTGCTGGTGATCGGCGCTGATGTCATGTCGTCGATCATCGACTACACCGACCGCGCCACGTGCGTAATTTTTGGCGATGGCGCGGGGGCCGCGATTCTGGAACCCGCCGAAGATGATTCCGTCGGGCTGATCGACTACATTCACGAAGTCGACGGCTCAGGCTCGCAATTTCTCTATATGCCGGGCGGAGGCAGCCTGAACCCGACCAGCAAAGACACGATCGCGAAGCGCATGCACTACGTCCACCAGGACGGCCAGCAGGTATTCAAATTTGCCGTGCGCAAACAGACCGAGCTGTGCCAGAAGCTGCTTGAACGGAACGGGCTGAAGGGTTCCGACATCGATGCGTTCATTCCGCACCAGGCCAACCTGCGCATCATCAATGCGACCGCAGACCGGTTGGGCCTGCGGCCGGAAGCGGTAGTCGTTAACATAGAAAGCTACGGCAACACCACCGCGGGAACGATCCCGCTGGCTATGAATACGGCGATTGAGCAGGGCAAGCTGAAAAAGGGAAGTCTGGTGATGCTGGCTTCGGTGGGAGCCGGGTTTACCGTAGGTGCAACGCTGTTGCACTGGGCGTTCTAAGTCAGTGGTAGAGACGTTGCTGGCAACGTCTTTCCCGCCACAATTCAAGTCGCTGTCAGCGGAGATGTAGCGAACTGCGACTCTACGGCGTCTCAACGGCCCGTAACGTTCGTAACCTCGCCTTCGTCCATTTCCGTGGCTTCCACCGTGATTGGGCTGCTATCGTTTTTGAACGTCCGCCCCACGTAGGGATGCCGGCGAGCGTGCAAGCCAATGATTCGCACCACCATTTGCTGCTGTATTCTGCTGTTCATGGGCGCGTCTGCACTCGCGGCCCAGCAGGCCGATCCACGCGAGAGCAAGTTGCTGGTTCTGGAACGCCTGTGGAATGAAGCGCAAGTCAACCGGGACGGGGCTGCGCTCGATGCCCTGGTCTCGAGCCGCTTCGTGAACACCGAATGGGACGGTGAGCAGAGCAATAAACAGCAGTTTCTCGCCGACATCCGAGACCCGCTATTCAAACCTTCTGTCCTCACGATCCAGGAAGTGAAGATGAATTTCTTTGGCGACACCGCCGTAGTCACGGGAATTTATCACACGCAGGGAAGCTACCAAGGCAAGTCCTATGACCATATCGGCCGCTTCACCGACACCTGGGTCATGGACGTCGGTAAGTGGCAGTGCGTAGCCAGCCATACCAGCCTGATCAAGAAATAAGCCGCTTTCCATCACTGCAAAAATATCTACGGGCCGGTCTTCGTTGCCCGATCTGCGTGCGCATTTATAGCCCCATAAAATCTTTTTATGCGAAAATCCGCGTCACTCGCGGGTCGGCGGTGATCCAATCAGGTCTTAGGTTCGAAGACCGATCACACGAGACCACGATGGATGCTGCTTCGCCACCTCGCGCCTGGAAGGTTCTGCTCGCCTTCGCCATCATTTATTTCGTTTGGGGATCGACTTTCCTCGCGATCCGCGTCGGAGTGCGAGAGGTTCCGCCATTTCTTCTCGCCGGCATTCGTTTCCTGGTTGCGGGAGCCGTGCTCTATGGCTGGATGCGAGCGCGAGGTACGCCCGCTCCGTCGGCGCGGGAGTGGCGCGCGGCGGCATTGCTCGCGTTGCTGATTTTCGTTTTCGACTATGGCCTGCTGTTCTGGGCGGAGCAGCGAGTCCCCTCGGGCATCACGGCGGTGATGATGGCGACCATCCCCGTATTCATGGCGATCGGGGAGATTGTTTTCCTGCGCACGCAGCGCCTCACCCTGCGCCTGGGGATGGCCTTGTTTTTGGGCATGGCCGGAGTTGCCGTTCTGGTAGGACATTCGAAGAGCCTGGGCGGCGCTCCGGTCGACACAACCGGGGCGTGCGCTTTGATCTTCGCAGCCATCAGTTGGTCGGTAGCCGCGTCTCTCAGCCGCAGGCTACCTTCGCCCGCCGCCAAAGCCATGAGTTCGGGGGCGCAGATGTTCGCCGGCGGCGTGATGCTGATGATCGCAGCTGCGGTGCTGGGAGAGTTCCGCGATTTCCATGCGCAGACAGTATCGCGCGGAGCTTGGCTGGCGCTAGCCTATTTAATCGTAGCCGGATCGATCGTCGGCTTCACGGCCTACGTATGGCTCCTTCACCACGAGTCGCCGACGAAGGTAGGAACGTATGCGTATGTGAATCCAGTCGTCGCCGTGTTCGTCGGATATTTCCTGGGAGGAGAAGCGATCGGCTCGCGCACGATTGTAGGTACTCTGCTGGTGCTAGTGAGCGTAATCGTGATTACGACTACGCCGACGAAAAAGGCCGACACTTCTTTGCGGGCACGCGGAAAAAAAATCCCAGGGCCCGCTGCTAAACCTACAGACTACTGATTACGGATGCGTCATTTTCTCCGGTTTCATCAGCAGATCGAAATCATCGCCGGTAAGATACCCCAGCTTCAACGCAGCTTCGCGAAGGCTGGTGTGGTCGACGTGAGCCGTGTGCGCGATCTCCGCGGCTTTGTCGTATCCGACCTTTGGGGCCAGCGCAGTCACCAGCATCAGGGAATTCTTTACGTACCAGTCAACCTTGGCGCGATCGACCTCTATGCCGTTGAGCATGTATTCAACGTAGCCGTGGCAGGCATCGGTGATGAGCGTGACGGAGTGCAGAAAATTGTAGATGATGACCGGCTTGTACACGTTGAGTTCGAAGTTGCCTTGCGATCCAGCGAATCCGACCGCGGCCGTTGCGCCATGTACTTGTACGCAGACCATGGTCATGGCCTCACACTGCGTAGGATTCACTTTGCCCGGCATGATTGAGGAACCCGGTTCGTTCTCGGGAATCGAAATTTCTCCTAGGCCGCAGCGGGGGCCGGAAGCGAGCCAGCGAATGTCGTTGGAGATTTTCATCAGCGAGGCGGCCAGGGTTTCCATGGCGCCCTGCGCGAAAACGATTTCATCGTGCGCCGAGAGCGCGGCGAACTTGTTGCCGTGGGAGCGGAAGGGAAGGCCGGTCAGTTCCGCTATCTTTTTCGCCGCGCGCTCAGCGAATTCGGGATGCGTGTTCAGCCCAGTGCCGACAGCAGTTCCGCCGATGGCTAGATCGTAGAGTCCGTCGAGCACCTGTTCGAGCCGATGGGTGTCGCGCTCCAGCAAACTGGCCCAGCCGCCAAATTCCTGCCCGATGGTTAAGGGCACCGCATCTTGCAGATGGGTGCGGCCGATTTTAACGATGCTGTCGAATTCTTTGGCCTTGGCTGCGATCGCGCCGTGGACGGTTCGAATGGCCGGAATCAGCGCGTTCTTCACGCGGTCGGCCGCCGCAATATGCATAGCCGCGGGGAATGTGTCGTTCGACGACTGCGACATATTGACGTCATCGTTGGGATGAACTGGCTTCTTCGACCCCATTTCTCCGCCCGCGATTTCGATGGCCCGGTTCGAGATGACCTCGTTCACATTCATGTTGGTCTGCGTGCCACTGCCGGTCTGCCAGACGCGCAGAGGGAACTGGTCGTTCAGTTTGCCGGCAATGACTTCATCCGCGGCCTGCACGATGAGCTTGGCTTTGTCGGCCGGAAGTTTGCCCAGATCTTTGTTGACGAGCGCGCAGGCTTTCTTGAGCGTACCGAAAGCGCGGATCAACTCCGGCGGCATGGTGTCGCGCCCGATATTGAAATGGAGCAGAGACCGCTGGGTCTGAGCGCCCCAATAGACGTTCGCCGGGACTTCGATCTTTCCCATGCTGTCGGATTCGATGCGCATCCTTACTTGGGTCTGAGCGGTAGGTTCGCTAACAGTAGACATAACGACTCCAGCGCGAACGGATGAATGCAACCGCAAATTATAGCGCGCGACGCCGTCGAGACTGCGCAGCCCATGCGCGCGACCATGTTGGTTAAGGGCGACATCGTCACATGCTAGAATCATCGGTCTCCGAGTTGCGTTCGAACCCTTGTTCACCTCGACCGACTCTGCACTCACTTCATGCCCGATTTTCTTGCCGCCGAAGAACTCGATACTTTGCCGAAGGCGAAGGTCAACCCTCGCCCTGAGATGCATACCGACGTTCTGGTGATTGGAGCAGGGCCGACGGGGCTGGCCTGCGCGATCGAGGCGCAGAAAATCGGGCTCAAAGTCATCGTCCTCGACAAAGGGTGTCTGGTGAACTCGCTGTTTCACTATCCCGCGGGCATGACGTTTTTTACTACGCCGGAACTGCTGGAGATCGGCGACATTCCCTTCACTACGGCGCTGCAGAAGCCCACGCGCGAAGAAGCGCTCGAGTACTATCGCAAAGTTGCCCAGCATTACCATCTCGATCTGCGCCAATACGAGTGGGTGAAAACCGTCATGGGAGATGACGGAGACTTCAGCATCACCGCGACCGATCGCGCGGGGCGGCCGCACGATTACAAGACGAAGAAGGTCATTATTTCGACTGGCTATTACGATCTCGCGAACCAGTTGAGCATTCCGGGCGAGGATTTGCCCAAGGTCTCGCACTACTACGGCGAGCCTCATCCTTATTACGACACCGACGTGCTGGTGATTGGCGGCAAGAATTCCGCCGCGATTGCCGCGCTCGACTTGTGGCGCCACGGTGCCCGCGTCACTCTGGTGCATCGCGAGGAGCGGTTGCATCACCACGTGAAATACTGGATCAAGCCAGACCTTGAAAACCGCATCAAAGCGGGAGAGATCGAGGCCTACTTCAGCAGCTCGGTACAGGAAATCGGCATTGACCATGTGGTCATCAACACTCCGCGCGGGCCGATGCGCCTGAAAAATGATTTCGTGCTCGCCCTGATCGGCTACCATCCTGACTACGACTTTCTGCGCAGCGTGGGGATCGAGCTGTCGGAACAGCAGCACCGCCCGGTGTGCGATCCGGTTTCTCTGGAGAGCAACGTTCGGGGCGTCTATGTCGCTGGGGTAATCGTCGCGGGATCACGCACCAACGAAATTTTCATCGAGAACGGTCGCTTCCACGGCAAACAGATTGCCGATGACCTGAAACGCAAGCTTAAACCTTAACGTGGCCGTCTGCGCGCTGCGACCCAAAGCGGAGTCCTGACGCGGTTTTTGCCCGAAGTCCTTCCACCCTGTAGATTGAAGCACTCCCATGGAACCAGAACCGGAACACGCTGCTTCCACGATCTCGCTCGCCTCGTACGCTCGTCTGCTGCGCGGCAACCGAAATTTCCGCCGGCTGTGGCTGGCCCAGATCGTCAGCGAGATCGGCGACTGGTTCTACACGCTCTCGATTTACACCCTGCTATTGCAGCTGACCGGAAACGCGGGTTCTGTAGCGCTGGCCCTGGTCTTGCAAGTTCTGCCGCAGACGTTTGTGGGCCCAGCCGCGGGGGTGTTGAACGACCGGCTTAAACGCAAACACGTCATGATCGCTGCGGATCTGATTCGTTTCGGCGTCGTGCTGGCGATGCTGTTTGTGCGTTCGCGATCGACGGTGTGGCTGGTCTATCCTTTGCTTATCGCAGAAACCAGCATGACCGCTCTCTTCGAGCCAGCTCGCAGTTCGGTGATACCTAACATCGCAGCAGACGATGAGGTTCTGGTCGCGAACACGCTGACGGCGACGACGTGGTCGGTCAACCTGATGATTGGAGCCGCGATCGGTGGCGTTGTGGCTGCTTTCTACGGGCGCAACACGGTGTTCGTTTTGAATGCGCTTTCGTTTCTTACTTCGGCGATCCTGATCGGTGGGATGCGGTTCGCCGAACCGCATGCCGAAGCGGCGGTTCCACTGCGCCCGCGCGATCTCGTCGACTTCTCTCCCGTCCTCGAAGGGATTCGCTATATCCGCAATCATCCGACTTTGTTTCCGGCTGTGTTTGCGAAGGCCGGGGAACTCATGGTGGGACCCAGCTGGGTCATCTTCACTGTGATGGGAGTGCGTGAGTTTGCGGTGCATGGCCACGGCATTGATGCTGCCGGCGGAGCCATGCTCGGAATGAGCATTCTGATCGGAGGACGCGGCCTGGGAGCGCTCGTGGGCCCACTAGTATCCGCACCCTGGGCCGGGCAGAGCGACCATCGCCTGCGGCTGGGAATTTTATTTGGCTACATCACCATCGCGATCGGCTACGGCGTGCTCGGAGCGAGCCGCAGTGTGTGGATGGCCGCGGCCTGTGCCATGCTTGCCCATGCGGGCGGCTCGACAGTGTGGGTCTTCTCCACGACGTTGCTGCAAGTGCACACCGAGGACCGATTCCGCGGACGCGTGTTTGCGGCAGACCTCGGCCTGAGCAGTCTTACGTTCGCCGTCACCGCGTATGCGGCTGGCCGCTTTCTGGACGCCGGAATCTCAGCGCGCACGGTCGCCACTAGTACGGGAGTGATAATGCTGTTGCCGGCTGCGATCCTCGCCTGGGCGCTCCGTCGCGGTCCATCCCGCGTGGCACCCAATGGTTCTTGATTGCTCCCAGTGCAGTTTTCTCCTACACTTCGCAAACCGGCACCTCGCGAACCGGCCACGCTGGTTGCCTCGTCGCCGACACCATGCAGTCTTTCGATTTTCAAGTCGTGCTGAACTGCCCTCTGGAGACAGTTTTCTCCATCTACGTCGATACCCAGCGGTGGCGCAACCGCAATGAGTTCGGCGAGATTCGCTGGGTACAGGGCAAGCCCTGGGGTGTGGGAAGTCGCTTGCGCGTCGAGACACAGGTCCCGATCCGGACCTCCGTCGACCAGGTGGTCCAGCATTTCGCCCTCAACGAAAGCGTGTCCTACCTGAGCCATGCTATGGGAATCACCTGCGAGACGCGCGTTACTTTTACTCCCGTCTCGGTTCGTCAGACTGCGGTGAACGTCGTGGTGCAGTTGGCTGGCACGGCTTCGCGTGCCCTGGATTTTGCGTTGACACCGGTCATCGCACACGCTACGAAGGGATTCTTCGAGGAACTACGCAAAGATTGCGAGGCTGCGTCGCAACAGGCGCCGCGCGATTAATTGCCGTGCGATTTTCGTCACTCGCTTATTCGCCGTTGAGCCGGTCGATCTTCGCTGCCATGATGAAATCGCTCTCGGTCAGGCCGTCAATCTTGTGGGTCCAGAGTGTGATCTCGGCCTTGCCCCAGGCCAGCACAATATCCGGATGATGTCCCTGCTCCTCGGCCAGCGCCCCCACGCGATTGACAAACTCCAGCGCCTGTTTGAAGTCCGGGAACTTGTACTCGCGTTGAATGTGATGATCCTTGACGACGGTCCACCGGGGAACCATGAGGTGCAGCTTTTCCACTTCGGTGCCCTTGAGCGGCGGAACGCCGCCGCGACAGGGCACACATTTTTTGTCCGCAAGATGTTCGGTCATAAAACTTCACCTCGAAAAGCTTACTCAACAACTCATGAGCTTGCTTGCGCAGGCAGCGCCTCCGCAGTGCTTGGGGCATCTGGCGTCTTGAAGTAGCGTTTCAGCCACACGAGATAGCCGAAGAATACCATCATCAGAATTATGCCCCACCACAGAAAGACTCGGTTGCGGAAGAGTGGGCTCGAGTTGAGCATATTCATTTGCTCGTCGGACCAACCCATCTTCGAGTACGCCTCCATCAGGCCTGTCCTGCTATAGCTGAAGGCCACAGCCAGCATGCGTAGTGGCGAGGCCACAATCGCAATCCACCAGGCGGACGATCGGAGACGGAAAAGCGCGATGGCCAAATAAAGATCCAAAGCTGCCAAAGCGACCAAGCATCCCGCTGCCGGAATTCCTGTGAGATAGTGACCGAAGAAAGGAAACATGGGTGTTGTCAGCCCGACGAGCAGGCTATATAGCGATCCCGTTAGAAACGCGGCGCTGGCTCCGAGCACCGGCAGAGGGGCCCTGTCGGTCCAGCGCTCTACGGGGTCGCGATGGCGGCACGTTTCGGCGACGTCGCTGCGGCTGTAGAAAATCACGAATGCGATCGGCACCAGGACCAGGAAAAACGCAAAGAAAACAATCACGAGGGTAACGATCACCACCATCACGCCCGTGGTGATTTCCGGAGAAGAGGCTCCTTCGCTGTTCTGTTGCGCCTGTGCCAGCGCGGTCCTCATGGTCACCGGCAACACAGCCGTCAGCGAAATGGTGCCCAGCGTGCCCACGATCAGCCAGTACCACGAGGTAACCAGCGTGAGCGCGCGCGCCCAGCGCTTCATTCGCACCGATCCGATGCCAAGAGTAATTAACGCGGCCGCGATAAATGAATAGGTAAAGACTCCGGAAACCACTTGACCGGCACGCATCGCGCCCGCGGGTGCGAGCCGCGCCATGAATACACTCAGTACGATCAGAGGGACCATCAGCGAGGCCAGCAATCCCAGGATGATCTGGGCCACGCCGAAGATGACCAGACCGGTGCTGCGATCGCGATATACGGGCCCTTCGGTCGCTGGCAATTCGGGAAGCGCCGGAATGGTCACGGTCGAGTCAAGCGATGTAGCCGTCGGAGTCGGCGCTGGCAAAGGTTCCGGCGTCGTTCCCGAATCTGATGGCAGGGCGGTGTCCACAAAACCTCACAGGAGGAAGGGAGTATCTTAGCAGGCCAGCCAGGCGGATGAATGTGAACCTTCAATGTGCCCACGTCGCCCCACGCGGAAGTACTTTCGATTTCCGTTCTGTGTACAATGTGGCTCTGCTCCCCTCCCGGTTCTGGAAACCTCCGCGGCGACGATGAAGCCCTCGGACGTCACCGTGGGTAGAGGTACACGCCGCTCGGCGATGAAGCTGTGGCGAGAGATTCGGAAAGGAAAATGACGTGGTTGTTCTGGTCATCGGTGGCGCAGGATACATCGGGAGTCATACGGCGCGGGCGCTGAAGGCCGCCGGGCATGAAGTGATCATTTTCGATAATCTGACCACCGGGTTCGAGACTCTGGCAGCCGGCTTCGAGTTGATCAAAGGCGACATGCTGGACGGAGCTGCGTTGGCGCGCGTGCTGCCTCGGACCGACGCCATCATGCATTTCGCTGCGCTTGCTTATGTCGGCGAGTCGGTAACCAATCCGAAAAAATACTTCCATAATAATGTTGAGGGCGGACTTTCGCTGCTTAACGCCGCGCTCGATGCGGACGTGAAGAAGATTATTTTTTCGTCGACGTGCGCGGTGTATGGAGTGCCCGCAAAAGTTCCGATCGAGGAGAATACGCCGCGGCAGCCGGTGAATCCTTATGGCGTATCGAAACTGTTCTTTGAGCAGGCGCTGGAATCCTATGCTCGCGCCTATGGTTTCCGCTTCGCCAGCCTGCGCTATTTCAATGCAGCGGGAGCGGATGAAAGCGGCGAGATCGGTGAATTGCATGAGCCTGAGACGCACTTGATTCCATTGGCTCTGAGCGCGGCCGCCGGAGTCGGTCCGGAGTTGCAGGTGTTTGGGTCGGATTATCCTACGCCGGACGGAACCTGCGTACGTGACTACGTTCACGTGAACGATCTCGCGAGCGCGCATTTGAAGGCGCTCGATCATCTGGCGGCAGGGAAGGAAAGCTTTGCCGTGAACGTTGGAACCGGAACCGGAGCTTCTGTGCAGGAAGTGATCACCGCCGTCGAGGAAGCGACAGGCAGGTGTGTGCCGCGCAAGATGGTTCCTCGGCGCCCCGGAGATCCGCCCATACTCGTGGCAAATCCGGCCAAGGCGCAGGCCCTGCTGCAGTGGAAGGCGACACGCGGCTTGCGCGAGGTGGTGGCAACCGCATGGAATTTTATGGAGAGGCAGCGCAAGGCGAAAAGCGTTTAACTGCAGAGGACGCAGGGAAAACACAGAGGAAGTTTTCCTGGTGTCCTTCGTGAAACTCTGCGTCCTCTGTGGTTCAAGCATTTGAAGGTCTGAGGCAATCTATGGGAAATGATCTCGCAGCGAAGAAAGTCGCGTTCCTGGGTGCGGGCAAAATGGGCAGCATTATTCTGCAAGCGCTGCTGAAGAACGGGATGCTTTCGACGAAGTCGACGTGCGCGACTGTCGCGCATGAAGAGCGCGCCAAGGCGCTGGCAGCGAAGTTGAAAGTAAAAGTGGGAACCGACAACGTTGCAGCCGCCAAGGGCTCCGACATTATTGTGATTGGAGTGAAACCCCAGGTAGTCGAGGAAGTCATCCGCGAGATCAGCGGGTATATTACCTCAAAGCAGCTGATTGTCTCGGTAGCGGCGTCAGTGCCCACCTCGATGATTGAAAAAAATCTACCTCCGAATGTTTCCGTCGTTCGCGCTATGCCCAATACGCCGTGCCAGCTGGGCGCCGGCATGACTGCGATCTGCAAAGGCAAGCATGCCAGCGCCGAAGACGTGGCCCTGACCTGCCGCATGTTTGACGTGGTTGGACGCACGGTCGTAGTCGATGAGAAGCATATGGACGCAGTGACTGCGCTGTCAGCGAGTGGCCCCGCCTATATCTACATCATCCTGGAATCGTTGGCGGAGGGAGGCGTGAAGCTGGGCCTGCCGCGCGATATCGCGACGCTTCTGGCGGCGCAGACGACTCTGGGTGCGGCGCGGGTTGTGCTCGAGACCGGCGACCATCCGGCGCTGCTCAAAGACGCCGTGACCACTCCGGCCGGTTGCACCATTGACGCTATCATGGAGCTGGAGGAAGGCAAGTTGCGTGTCACGCTGATCAAAGCGGTGGTTAAGGCGGCGCAGCGCGCGAAGGAACTGGCCTACGGATAGCCAGTATTACTGGCTGCGATCAGCCTCCGGAGACTGGTTGCTTTCGGCGCCAACGCCGTAGACCTATCCCGGCACTTGCGCCATCAACGAATCTCATGGACTCACGATTCATCCTGATTCTTCTGCTACTCAAGCTGGGAGTGGCCGTGGTCGTGTCCAGTACCCTCGTGCGCTCCAAGGAATTCAAAAGTGTCCTCTTTCGCGAAGAGCGCACCTTCCGGCAGAAGCTGTACTTGGTGCTCTGGTTCGGCTTGCCCATCATGGGCGGGGTCGCGATTCGAATTTTCCAGAAGCCTTTTGCGGCGGGCGACCTGAGCTTTGAAACTGCGCTGCTGCTGGGAGTGATTGGTGGACGTTGGGCAGGATCGCTGGGTGGCGTGTTGATGGGCCTTCCCGCGCTGTTGCACCACGAGTGGGCCGCCATGCCCTTTGACGTGCTTTGTGGGTTTGTCGCTGGCCAGCTGCGTATCTGGGCGGTCGATAAAGATGACATCTGGTCGTTCTCGCCGTTCATCGATCAGAGCATTTTCCGGATTATTCGACGCAATCTGCCGCGTCCCCGGCTGTTCGACTGGCAGATCATGTTTTTCTGGACCGTGATCGGCTTGCGTTTTGTGCAAACGGAACTGGCCGAGCACTTCCCGAACAAAATTTTCAGCGTCGAGAGTCCCGACAATTACTGGGTCTACAGCGTAATCTACGCTGCCTCAGTGGCAGCAATTGGAATCGAATTGAAAGTCTTCAACAGTGTCCGCATTCAGATCAAGCTCGAAGAACAGGAACGATTGCTGCTCCACGCTCGTATGGAGGCGCTGCAGAACCAGATCAACCCGCATTTCTTGTTCAACACACTGAATTCGATTTCGTCGCTGGTGCGGTTCGATCCAGACATGGCGCGGGACGTGATCTTCAAGCTGGCAACCATCTTGCGACGCCTGCTCAGTAGCGGTGATGCGTTCGCGCCGCTGCGGGAAGAATTCGAATTCATCGACAACTATCTCGACATCGAAGTCGTGCGCTTTGGCCGCGACAAACTGCGAGTGGTCAAGGAACTCGACCCAGCTTCACTCGATGTGGTCGTCCCCAGCATGTTGCTGCAGCCGCTGGTCGAAAATTCCATCAAGCATGGCCTGTCGCCGAAGGTCGAAGGCGGCAGCATTTACCTGCGCAGTCGCGTCACCGATTCGCGCCTCATCATCGAAGTCGAGGACGATGGAGTCGGCATGGGCCAGGCGCAACTCGAAGAGAGCAGCAGTTGGTCGGGGATGGGTATTGGCATGGCCAACATTTCCGAGCGCCTACAAGTGCTCTACGGCGACACGGCGCGCATGACCATTGACAGTCGCGAAGGAAAGGGAACGCTTATCCGAATCCGGCTGCCGTTGATCGAGGCGGCGAGTTCGGTTCCGGAAGGATTCTACGCCGAACGCTCGAGCACGCGCCGATAAAAATCCTCATACTGCTTTACAATTTTGGCGGAACCAAAACGCTCCTGTGCGACTGCCCGCGCCTGCTTGCCCATCTCGCGGAGTTGCTGCTCGTTGCTGAGCAGTTCAATGGCGTAGCGCGCCATTGTCTCGACGTCCCCTACGTCGGCGAGATAACCCGTCTTGCCATGTTCAATAACTTCGGGCACACCGCCCGCGCGGGTGGAGATTGGAACCACCTCGCACGCCATGGCCTCCAGCGCCGCCAGCCCGAACGATTCCAGTTCGCTCGGAATCAGCATGACGTCGGCGATGGAAAGTTTCTCCTCGATCTGATCCTGCTTACCCAGAAACAGGACGTCATTATGAATTCCTTTTTGTACGGCCAGCCACTCGGCGACCGAACGGTCAGGGCCGTCTCCGATCAACAGTAGCCGGGATGGCATCTTCTTGTGTACGCGGTCAAAAATCTCAATCACATCGGTGAGACGCTTCACCGGACGAAAGTTGGAGAGATGCACCAGCACACGCTCACCGTTGGGCGCGTATTCCGCGCGTAGTTGCGCGAAAGTCTCGGGATTGCGGCGGTAGACGTCGGTGTTGACCGAGTTGTAAATCACTTCAATGCTGTTCTTCACGTCGAACACGCGCTGCGTGCGGTCGCGCAAGTAGTTCGAAATCGCAGTGACGCCGTCGCTCTGCTCAATCGAATATCGGGTGATCGACAAGTACGAGCGGTCGAGGCCTACCAGCGTAATGTCAGTGCCGTGCAGGGTAGTAACGAACGGAAGTTTTTGTCCACGAGGTCCGGCAGCAAGCATTTGCCGGGCCAACAGCGCGCTCACCGAGTGGGGGATGGCGTAGTGCACGTGCAGCAGATCAAGATCGTAAAGCTGTGCAACTTCGGCCATGCGCGTGGCCAGCGCCAAATCGTATGGCGGATAGTCGAACAGCGGATAACGGGAAACCTCTACTTCGTGATAGTGGATATTCGGTTCCTCACCTCGCAGGCGGATTGGTTGTGCGTAGGAAATGAAATGGATTTCGTGGCCACGCTGCGCCAGTTCCAGGCCCAGTTCGGTGGCGACCACACCGCTGCCGCCGTACGTCGGATAACAGGTGATTCCGATCTTCATAGATGCGAGGGAGGTGCGAGCGGCGCGTTCCCGGTACTGCTGACATTCGATGGCTGGAATGCGCCGTGGTTGCAGATTTTACACGAGCGGTGGGCTGGTGTCCGATCGGCGAGATAGTCGTCCGCTAGCGCGTTCTCGTTTTACTCGCTCTCGTTTTCGTTTTCGTCTTTCCGTTCTTCTTTGTGACCAAAGGCGATTCCGGGGTCAATCTTGTCGAGGTGAGCCTGGAACCTCTTTTTTGCTTCCTCGGGCAGCCCCGTGAACTCGATGCCCATGCCGACGCCAGGATCGCGAGTCCGCACTACCGCGCTGGGCGAGAGCCGTTCCTGATCCATCCACAAGTCCACTCGAATTGCCGTGGCGAGGGCCAGGGGCATGACGGTCTCAACATAACACCCGTTGCCGCTGATGTCGGTGGCGTTCACGCGCATCGGCATATTCACGCGCTCGTCGCGTAGTTCCAGAGGAAACGAAATCTTGTGGCGAAGGAATCTTCGTGCGGTTGTCCTGACTTTGCTGGGTGCGTTCATCGGATCGCATGTCCACGGGAAGAACAGCCAACCACGGACAATCCTGGTCGACCACGAGCTGTACGCCGACCTGGCTTTTCTTCAGTGCTCCCGCATCCACGACCCAGATCACCTTGCAGCGCGCCTTCCGGGTTTCGTACTGCACGCCGATGACGTCGCCCACCTTCAACTCCGGCTCAATGCCGAACAGGCAAGCGCCGGTCGCGCTGATATTTTGCGCCATGGCGTTCTGGAAGAAGGGCTGGTTATTGGAACCCATGCCCCACACCCGGACTTTTAAGTCCAGAGTTGCGCGCGGAGCCGATCCTTGGGCACACATGGGCGAAAAACCTCCAGATTAGGAAAACCCAAAGAACAGGGTGATCTGAAAAGTCATCATACTACTTGCAATGGAGTCAGGAGGTTACGAGAGTACCCTGGCTCGACGGTGCAAAGGCTTTACCGCGAAGTATCAATGGGAGGTTTTTCGGCCTGGGCTCCAAGAGAGTTTCTTGAAGGCGAAAGCTCCTGGTAGGAGATCAGTTCAATCCCTTCCTGCGCCAGCACTTCGCGTGCGGTCGGCAGAGTCAGGACCCGCAATTCGATCTCGCGCGAACCGCGTAATCGGGTCTTGCCTGCCTGCAAGTCCGCGTCGTTATAGCCGGGGTGGCAGACGAATTCCCAGGTGCCTTCCGGAATGCTGCGAGCAATCGCGTGGAACAGAGTTTCGTCGAGCGCTCCGGTGACCACAATGCCGAGCGTGCCGTCGGGTGTTATGAACCCGTCGCGGTCAACCGCCTCGCGAAACTTTTCGGCGAACCGGGCCAGAAAACGGACTTGCATGTAACGCACCCACAGGCCGGGGCGCGCCAGCAGGTTGCTCGATCGCAGCGGCAGTCGTGGTCCGAACGGATTGCGCACGGCGCGAACCCCGCAATCCGCAGCCGCGCGCAGCAAGGGACGCAGAATCTTGGGAAACAAGTGCGTGTGTTTGTGCGTGTCGATGTGAGAAACGGCGATGCCCGCGGACTGAAGTTTCCGAATCTGCGCCGCCGTTTCCGCCGTGATTTCGCCGGCGGCCATGCGACCGCCGATCGCACGCGCGGCGAAAGTCTTCATGCCATCGCGGAAGTGCGCGCCAGCGGTAAGAGAGGGAAGCTGCGCTGGGTCGAGAACGGGCTGGCCGTCAGTCAGCACGACATGGCAGCCAACGCTAAGGTTCGGGAGGGTCTTGGCCAATTGCGCCGCCTGCGCGAAGACCGGACCGGTGGCCATGAGCGTCGAAGAAGTGATGACGCCGTGCGAATGACCCTCCACAATGCCGCGGTTCACTCCGGAAGTGAAGCCAAAGTCGTCCGCGTTAACGATCAAACGCCGCACCCCGTCAGTCTAGCAGGGGCAATGCATTTTTCGAGAAGTCAGAACATCATCTACTGATTCACCTTCAGCAGCATCAGCGTACCGCTCTCCAACTTCACGTTGCCCTTCTCCGAGCTCACAATCGAACCTTCCGTCGCGTTTGCCGCCATCGACAACTGCAGGTTCGAGATTCCTACCACGCCTGTGGTTTTTGCAGTAACCGGTTGATTGGCGTTCGTTTCGGTTCGCCCACTAGTCGACGACTCTCCTCCGGTTGTAGGAGGGGCAGGCGCCTGTGGCGGCATTCCGCCCATCCCCGCGGATCGGCCGCCGCCGTTGGCCGGCGACATTCCCCCCGCACCCTGCGGTGTTGAAGCCGATTGGCCTACGCCTTCGCTAGCATCGTTATTGGCGGCACTGGAATTCGGCGGCGCGACGATCGCCTGTATCGACATGGGTAGCGTTACGTTAGCTCCACTCTTTGTGATGGCATGGTCGAAGGCGATGCCGACTTCTGATTCCTTCACTTCCTTGTTGCGGGCCTGCGCTTCCGTAACGTGGCCCATGACCTTCGTATCCTTGGGCAAAACCACGTCACCATTTCCGGACTTGAGATCTTGTGTGACTTTAGCTTCGATCTCGTCACCCGTCTTTACCTTTTTGGCATCGATAGTTTTTGTGAGCTGCACTGGGATAACACTGCCAGGCGCGATCCGGAGTTCCCCGGCCGCCATCCCCGAGTTTGGTCGATCAGTCCCGCTCTGATCAGAGCGAGGCGCAGGAATCTGCTGCCCCGGCTGAGTTGGTGCGTCGGCTTGCTGTGCCGATGCGCTCTGCGCCAGAGAGAACCCGCATGCCACTACTCCTAAGAAAAGTCGAATCAACAATCTCTTCATAAACCGTCTCCTTCCGATTGGCGTTTTCGAGGGTGCACAACTCAAATCGCGAATGCTCTGCTGTTTAGATGTACTTTTCGGTTCCGGGGTAGACACCATTCGAAAGCGAATTTTGAACACGATCTCAGTGGACGGCGATTTTGCAGTTTTCAGCTGCTGGCTGAGTGTTGTTTGCTTCGACCCGGCGATTCAATTCCCATTGCTGATTTTTCCGGCTTCCATTCCCGCGATTCTGGCATCGGAAATTGATGCTGACTGACCCGCCAATAAAAATTGACCACTACTTCCGTATTCCGCCGGAACCGTACCCGCCGCCGATCCAGGAACCGCCCAGCCCGCTGGAGAATCCGGACGCACCAGTACGCGAGCCCGATCCCGAAGACCCGACGCAGATCTGAATATTGGATTGCACTTTCTGGCTCCTTTTGTGGCGCTGCCCGGAGTGTGCGAAAGTCAGCCTCCGCCTTTGTGAGATGGACCGGTTGCTCGTCGGCCACGTCTAGCGCCGCGGGGCGAGGGTTCCAGACAAAGCCGCATAGGGGCGATAGTTCATGGGAAGAACGTGCGAGAACATCAGAGTTTCTCGGCATGGAATGATGCATTCGAATATCGGGGAGTCACTGTAGTGTTCCGAAAAATTCACGTGACCACAAATTTCATGTCGCTTGGAAGTTTCTGCACGAGTCGCACCTCGACGAACCCGCGAATCAAAACGATGAGATTGACAGAACATGCTGTTAGTGCCGGAAAGAGTTTGGCACGGAGCTTGCAAGTCGAAAGACACGGTTTGATTGCACAAACTTTGATTCTTTGATTGCACAAACCTGGAACTAAAAACTCAACACTCGGAGGTAGGAAAAGTGAAACGAATTCTCACAGCTATCGCAGCATTGGGATTGGCCAGCTTCGCACTGAATCTCTCGGCGCAACAGGCATCTTCGCCGCAAGCGGCGCCGCAAAGCCAGGCCGGCACTGCGCAACAGCCGGTTGACACACAGAGCCAGGCGCAAAACTTCGAAGGCAAAATCACGAAGTCAGGCGACAAGCTCGTGCTGCAGGATGCTTCCACCCAGGCTCCCTATCAGTTGGATGACCAGGACAAAGCGAAGCAGTATGAGGGGCAAAAGGTGAAGGTCGTTGCTACCATGGACTCCAGCACCAATACTCTCCACATCGTGAACATCACCCCGTCGGAGAACAAGTAGCGCCTTTTCGCCACCGAACAATTTCTGCCCGGCAAGAGCCCGCTGTGACTGCCCACGGCGGGCTCTTTGTTTTTGGTTTTTGCCTCCCGATTTGGCTCTGCCTTGTTTACTTCGCATCCTACATGTTGAAAGGTCGGGTCGCTTCTTGAGGGCAGACGCGCTGCCACAAAGTCATCGACGAAGCGCGATTTAACCGGGCAGGTAAAACCTAAGTGGTGCATTCGGCCGGCGTCGCGCTGATCGGGGTTAGAAAGTTTGGGAGCTGCAGCGTGTTTCTGTGGCCGTCTTTGCGACCGTGCCCTCGCGGATCCGGGCGATCGACGAGGGCACCAGATGGACTGACTGACCTGATCTCGAGTGATCTGATTTTGATTGATCAGATTTTGAGTGATCTGATTCCGACCCCTCGGCGGCCGTCCCCGCGAGAAATCCCAGAATCGCAAACGCCAATGCCAGCGCACAGGCGACCGCGCTCGCTAGAGCAATCGTCTCGAACCAGAAGCGTGCCGATAGGACTAATCGGGGCGCAAGCACCACCCGCCCCACCCCTCCCGCTGCCCCTTTCGTGAGCATGCTAGGAGACCAGTTCGATGCTGGTGACGTGGAGAACCTTGCCATCAGCGTTCAGACTGCCGCCAATTTTTACCTGCTTTCCCTCGTACTGCTTCACTGCGTCCTGGTCGTCCAGTTGATACGCGCTATTACTCGATACCTTCAGCACGTACGTGGCGCCGTCCTTTACGATCGTGCCCATCAAAGTCAGTGCCCTTGGTGGTTCCTGCTGCTGAGCCGGCGGGTTCGGCTGTTGCTGACTCGGTTGCGGCATGGACCGATCCGGGGGCGGCAGCGGCTGGGGCGCCGGCTGTGGTTTCTGAAGTTGCGACCAGGCAATGAGTTGCGGACCCAAAATGCTGGATGGAAGCACGGGGCTCGGTTGGGTCTGCGGATCCTGCGCGAGCATCAGCGGCAGGCTCACTACTAGGAAAACCAACGTGGCTAAAGAGCTAGTCTCTCGTTTCACAATACACCTCCGAAAGACGAAGCGGGCCGACCATACATAGAGCAATTTACGGTCCATCGCTTGTCCTCGTCGAGCACGGCCCAGCGCTGACCCGTCGGGAGTGAAAGCCTTCACATCCCCTTTGTTCTGTTCTACTCGGAGTCGCTTTGGGGAGCCATACATCATTTCCTGTAAACGGAGCTCGCATCATCTTTGACACGAACTATTTAGTCGCCGGATTCACAAATTCACCCCGTAATTGTTCCCTGCAAAAATACGATGTTTCCCGTATGGGCGGAGCGCCCCCTATGCACTATCCTGCGGCTCTACTCGACAGACGCCCCAACGAGCAGGTGCTGGTTCACTGGGAGAACCGGCATCTGCTCCTCTCAATGTATGTATTGCTTACACAGCCGGGAGGCACGAAATACAGGCTTAAGCGGATTCGTGGGCGCTAAATTCAGAGCTAGAGTCACAGCTTGGACAACTGATAAGGAGGCATCATGCTTTACTGGACCGTAGTGTTCCTCGTGGTTGCACTGATCGCTGGAATATTGGGTTTTACTGGCATAGCCGTTGCCGCTGCGAGCATCGCGAAGCTTTTGTTCGTCGTTTTTCTGGCGTTGTTCCTGATTTCACTCGTTGGTCATCTCTCGCGAAGAGGTAGTGGAATCTAGAACGGCCTTGTTCGGGGCGGCGACGGTGGAACTCTTCGCAGCCCTTCTGTCGCGTCCTAAACGCTCGGGTCTAATCGATCAATCCAGAAACTGATCGTCATCGAACCGCAGATCCAATCCTTCCCAACCTTTGCATTCCCTGCGGCAACTAAGGTTCTGGTTAGCGAAAAAATCCAAAGGTGCCCGAAGTCGAGTGCCTTTCTTAGGAGGAATGTTTATGGGAGATGATATGGAGAAGAAAGGTCAACAGGGCGGCCAATTCGGACAGGGCCAGCAGGGTGGTCAGTCAGGCCAGCATGGGCAGAGCCAGAACGAGCAGTCTGGCCAGAACCAGCCGAAAAAGCCGGGCCAGGGTCGGCCTGAGAACCAAAACGAAGAAGAAGACCAGAATCGTGACCGTCAACGTCGCGCTTCCTAGTTCTTTCTTTTCGACGCAATGATCCATCGAAGTCCCGGCCCGGCCGGGACTTCGTTTTGTTCAAGGGCCATCCGAAGATCCACATCCAGCAACAATCAGAGCGCCCCTGGAAGCACACGAGCAAGAGCAAGAGGAAGAGCGAAAGCAAATGCAAAATGATTCATTGCGACAGTTGTACATCGTTGAACTGCGGGGTCTTCACAATGCCGAAACGCAGCTGGTGAGAGCTCTGCCGAAGATGGCCAAAGCGTCCAGGAGCGCCCAACTCCGCCAGTGTTTTGAGGAACATTTGCGCCAGACTTCAGAGCACGTGTCTCGCCTCGAGCAGATCTTCGAGCACTTGGAGAAGAAACCATCCGGCAGGAAGTGTCTAGCCATGGTGGGCCTGGTCAAAGAAGGGGCGGAAACCTTGTGCGAAGACTATGCCGGAGATGTGATGGATGCGGCCATCATTGGCGCAGCCCAGAGGGTTGAACACTATGAGATCGCTGCCTACGGAACCGTCCGAGCGTTTGCCGAACTCCTGGGCGAGGACGACCATGTTGCTTTGCTGAGCCAGACGCTGGAAGAAGAAAAGGACGCAGACAGTAAACTCAACGATCTTTCGCAGGAGATTAATCGAAAAGCTGCCCAAGGGCAAGCCGGCAGTTCAACCTCTTCCCGCGACGGCCGCGACGCAAAATCCAAGAACGCCGCATAGAGTGCTAGAGAAAAATGGGGGGCGACGCCGAAACGGATACACATTTCATTTTTCCATCTACAAAGCGCGGGTTTCGCGGTATGCTCGCTTGCCACCAGCTATTGTTTACCCTTCCAGCGTCGCGGTTCCGGGCATCATAAATTCGATCATGCGCTCACTGTCGCGCTATTTCATCACCGGGCTCGCCGTAGTAGTGCTGGTCGCCTCCTCGCCGAGTCCTGGTGCGGGTTACTCCGTGCTGACCCACGAACAAGTCGTGGACTTGATGTGGACGGATCGACTGCAACCGCTCCTGCTGAAGCGCTTTCCCGGCGCCAGCGAAGACGATTTGCGCAAGGCCCACGCCTATGCTTATGGTGGTTCTTTGCTGCAGGATATGGGTTACTATCCGTTTGGCAGCAAGTTCTTCAGCGATCTTGTTCACTACGTGCGCTCCGGTGATTTCGTCAAAGCACTTCTGCAGGACTCTTCCGACTTAGACGAATACGCGTTCGCGCTGGGCGCGCTCTCGCACTACGCCTCCGACAACAGCGGCCATCCCACCATCAACCGCGTTGTGGCCCTGGAATTTCCCAAGCTGCGAAGGAAGTACGGGGAAACGGTCACCTATGCCGACGATCCCAAGCAGCACATTCGCACGGAATTCGGGTTCGACATGGTCCAGGTCGCCAAGAATCGTTACACTTCCGACCGTTATCACGACATGATCGGATTCGAAGTGGCCAAGCCGCTCTTGCAGCGGGCTTTCCAGGAAACGTACGGCTTAAAACTGGAAGATGTATTCGGCAACGTCGATCTTGCCATCGGCAGCTACCGCCGCAGCGTGAGCGCTTTAATCCCGGAAATGACCAGGGTTGCTCTGGTTTCGCGTCGCGACGCCATCGTGAAGGACACACCGAATTTCGACAAAAAGAAGTTTCTCTATTACCTGTCTCGCAGCAACTATGAGCACGAATGGGGAACCGTATATCGGAAACCTGGGATTGGAACCAGGGTCCTCGCCGTGTTTCTGAAGTTGATACCGAAAGTCGGCCCGTTCAAAGCGGTCAACTTCAAGATTCCTACGAAACAGACCGAGGACATGTATATCAAGAGCGTCGATGCGACGGTCGAGAACTATGCCGGACTTTTGCGTGATGAAGACAAGAAGCAACTAGAACTGTCGAACCGCGATTGTGACACTGGCGGCGAAACCCGCGCAGGAGAATACATCCTGGCCGACAAGACGTACGCCGATTTGATGGATGAATTGACTAAGAAGAATTCCGGCGCGTTAAGTTCCGCACTCCGCGACAACCTGCTCCAATTCTATTCCGACCCGAAAGCGCCAGTCGCCACCAGGAAGAACGCAAAAGCATGGCGCAAGTTGCAAGAAGAGCTGGAGGCGCTGAAACAACAGGATGGTGTTGCCGCTTCGGCAGCGACCCGTCCCTGATTGAAGTAAGCCGTCTAATCTCAAGGCAATCTCATTGTCGCCGCTTTGCACAGGCACTTCGTGGCGGGAACTTAAAGGCTCACGCCGAAGTTTGTACATGAGCAACCCGATGCTCAGGCAGGCAGGAGTTTTGACACACTTGCCGAGTACCCGTCCATGCTGGCGGCCACGTCCTTTGCAGGAGTGACTGCACACGGTGGCCCGAGTCGGGCCTTTGCAGTTTGACCGGCTTGGAAGCCATCCTTGGCCGCCAGTGTCGCGCCACTCCATCGCTAAACACCCGAGCGCCGCCTTTGCGACGGACGAGCACTGTCTTCGCACTCGCAGAACTTACATCGGGCGCCGCCGACATATAGGGAAACTATCGCGGCTTTCCAAGGACTCAACAGTATTCGCCGCTGGGAGAAGTCGTTCTACAGTCGGAGCGTGTAGAAAGTTGAGTCCCTCCCAATGGCTTACAAGATTGCATCGCGCTATATGGAACCGTCTCCGTCGCTCTCGCCCGATGATCTGAAGCGCGTGTTCGAGACGGCAATGTCCAAACTTCATGATGTTGCTGACCAGAAGCAATTGCGGTATCGCATGCCCATCGTTCAGCGGCGTATATCCCAGGCGGATACAGAAGAGCGCGCCCTGAAGGATGCCGCTCGAGCTTTAGCTCAGCTGTGGCGAGGGAGAGTATGAGCGGACGCGAAGGTTTGAACGGAACGGTCTTCTAAACCTGAAGAAGAAAGGAAAAAAGCACCGGTGACAAAGAGATCACCGGTGATTAACAGAGCACCAAAGGAAAAACCGCTATCTCACTTTGCGCCAGGAGCGATCCGCTAAGTCAGGCGACCGGGTTTCGCCCCTGGATCAGGCGGATCAGGACCGCAACCACCGCCAGGAGCAGCAGAATGTGAATGAATCCACCCATTGTGTACGAGCTCACCATACCCAACAGCCACAGAATCATCAGCAAAACGGCTATAGTCCAGAGCATTGGTACTCCTTTCGCAGATATCTTGTTGTGGCTTCCAGCCTCCAGCCAGCAACTCCACAGAGTTTACGCAGGCGACACGATGTCAGGTATCCAGCGAAGGCCCTAGTCAGGGCGCGGTCTCGCTTTAATTTGTGACGGATTCCGCGGCAGAAGGCGGGTTCTGATTTCGCCGAACGCTCTCAATACACCTGGACGATTCCATTCCGCACGGCATAGAGCGTCAGGTCCGCAATCGAATGCAAGTCTAGTTTGCGCATCAGGTTCGTGCGATGAGTTTCCGCGGTTTTGACGCTGAGACTTAGGGCTGTAGCAACCTCTTTGGTGCTCTTTCCTTCGGCGACGAGCTGGATCACTTCTCTTTCCCGTGGCGTCAGAACACACCGGCTGAAAGTTTCGCTCTCGCTGTGCGGACGCAGATAACCCTCCAGCATCATCTGCGCCACTTTCGAAGTGAAGAACGTGCGGCGATGTTGCAAAGCCTCCACAGCAGCCACCAGATCGCGGCCAGTATCGGATTTAAGCAAAAAGCCGCGCGCTCCCGCGGCCAGTACCTCCCGAACCACCTGGTCGGAATCGTGTACGGTCAGGATCATAATGCGAGCCTCCGGCATAGTCGCGAGGATTTGCCGTGCCGCATCCAACCCATTCAGGTTCGGCATGCCGATGTCGAGCAGCAGGACTTCCGGCTTCAACTGCCCGGCAAGCGCCACGGCTTCGCGCCCGTCTCTGGCCTCACCACAAACCTCCCATCCCGCGTGAGTCTCAAGCAGGGAGCGAATTCCTTTCCTTGCTACTTCGTGGTCATCCGCAATCAGGATTCGAAGATCGCTCAAGCTTCACCTCCGGGGCAGGACAAGACATGATTAGTCATCGAAGCCCAACTTCGGCCTCAGACTGATTGCGCTCACGCCAGACGCAGGTCGGCAGAAAACCGCGCAGGCTGAACGCGCTCTCTTAGGCGAACGCTGATTCGATAAGCAAGGAGGTTGCCAAATCTGGAATTCCTTGAATTCCAACGTCTTAGCAAGAGCACGCCGACAGAATCCGATGTAAGTTTTTCCCACGGAAGTACCCGGTTCACCCGACAGTCGGTCAGTTCTGGCGCGCCTCGAATGTGAAAAGCGTGTCAGAGCACCGGAGGTATTAGAACTGTCGAATATTAGCCGATCCCGCAAGCTCGGGACGGGATTGTCAACCGTTCGTCCGCACAAGGACGCAGTCGGGCGACTGCGTCCTCCGAAGTGAGACGGGGGTTTCGGACAATGCTCAGACTACCGTAGTTTCCGTCGCGCGTTGGATCTGCGGTGGCATCTGGATCTGGATAATGTTGTTCTTGATGGCGTACACGACCAGATCACGAATGGAGTGCAGGCTCAGTTTTCGCATGATGTTGCTGCGATGGGTTTCCACCGTCTTGGTGCTCAAATTCAGAACCGTGGCCACTTCCTTGGAGCTCTTTCCTTCGGCCAGCAGCTGAGTAACCTCCCGTTCCCTGGCGGTCAAAGTCGGCAAGTTCGGAGGCTCATTCCGGGATACGGCATGGCCCTTTTCCAGGAATCCCGCCAACACTAAATCGTTCACCCGCGGCGTGAAGAACATTCGCTTACTCTGCAGGGCTTCGACTGCCGACACCAGATCGCGGGCCGCATCGGACTTGAGCACGAAACCGCGTGCTCCGGCGTCAAGCGCCTCGCGGATAATCTGATCGGAATCGGTGATCGTCAGAACAATGACTTTGAAGTTGGGGTCATGCTGCAGCAGTTGGCGCGTGGTGTCGAGGCCGTTGAGATGCGGCATGCCAATGTCAACAATCACAACGTCGGGCTTCAAGCGCTTGGCCATTTCGATCGCTTCGCGGCCGTCGGACGCCTCCCCGCACACTTCCCACCCTTCGTGTTTCTGGAGAAGAGCACACAAGCCCCGACGTACAATTTCATGATCGTCGGCCAACAAAATTCGTAGTTTCATGACATCCTCCACGTACCGCCTGAGAGTTAATGGTAAAGTTAGACTCGGACTTTGCTACTGGCTCGGAAACTCAACACGAAGCCTGCGGACCACGCGCCATCGCCGTAAACACCCGATGCTGGCTCACCGCTTCCACCGCCTCCAGCAGATCACGGGCGGCATTGGACTTCACCACATATCCCCTGGCTCCTGCATCCAGAGCTTCGCGCATCATCTGCGGAGAGTCGTGCTGGGTAACGACCAGAACTTCTAGTCCGGTGGTTTTCGGCTTTTTCTGAATCAGCCGGCAGGCTTCCAAGCCATTCATGCGAGGCATCGTGATGTCAAGCACCACAACGTCGGGCTGTAAACTTTCGACCTTCTCCAAAGCCTCAATTCCATCCGAGGCTTCGCCGATCACTTCCCACCCCGGACGTCCCTCCAACAGAGTCCTTAGTCCTTGCCTCACAATAGGATGATCATCTACCAGCAGTATGCGGACTGCCATAAGGTTTTTGGCTCTCTGAGGCAGTCTCGTGGAACCCCCCTCGCTCACGATTTCACGGCTGGCTCCGGTTTCATTCGTGCCCCGTTCCTGGCGCAGGAGTTCGCTCATGCTCGGCAGTGGAGAGGCAACCCCTGAATACATCGAACTGAAACTACCATGGTACTACTGCCTTCCGAATACAGGGAATCCTGTATTTCGAGGACCGGGCGTTCCTAGTGTAAATTCCATCAGTTGTCGGCGGAACTCATTGTCGGGAAATAAGTTTTCTCATGCAGAAGTGCGTCAACTGCTTCGACGATCGAGCCTACATCTGATTTCGCGCAAGCCCCGCGGATCCCCACCCTGCGGGCCTCCTCGGCCAGCTGTCGAGAGAGATGAATCGTGACCATCAGAATCGGGATTTCGGGGAACAATTTCGAGATCTGCCGGGCAACGTCCAGCCCGTTCAAATCGGGCATCTGGAAATCCAGCAAAATCATGTCGGGCGGATTATTCTCTACCCGCTGAATTGCCTCTTTTCCAGTGCGCGCCTCGGCGCAAACTTGCCAACTCGTTTGCTGCTCGAGGAGAGCGCGAAGATAGTGCCGGACCGCCGGGTTGTCGTCTACTACCAGAATTCGAACCAATCGGCACTTCCTTAGGGTCCGGAGTTTAGAAGCAATTCAGCTTTCGATGTTGGTGGCCGGTAACATGTTGCCGCAAGTCGCAGCGGGCATCTCCAACCTACCAACATTCAATATCAGTGTCCCTTGCTGTGACCTGCAGCTTTATGCTGCTTCAGCACGGTTCGCGCCGCCACTTCCTTCGCCCGGTCACCATACCGTCCCGAACGCTGCGCACTCTCTTTGATGTGTTCGTACTCTCTCTGCTCCTTTGCGCTCACTCCGCGAAGATGTTTTTTCCCTGGCATCGTTTCCTCTTTCACGACATTGTTTCCGTCTTCCTCACCATAGGGTTTCCAGTCGCGTGCTCGCAATACCGTAAACTCCCGATCATCCAAGGCTGAACAACCGGAGTCACCATAGTTTGTTCTCGCGCGTGAGCAAAGGCGGCATCGGCGAATGCGAGTTAAACGAAACACCTTCAGATTGAAGACGCTGCTTAGTGGGATTCAGCGCTTCCTGTGTCTCCCGAATAATACCCGGTGCGGGTCGCGGCACGCAGTTGAGTGGATCCCTCGAACGCATGAACCCGAATCGAGTGGTAGCTGCCGGGAGTGTGAGGATTCGAAGAGCGGTAGCCGATCACGTACTGACTTCGAATGTCTTCGCGAAATGGTGCTCGCGATCGATTGCACCTCGTCGAGACTGGACGGAAAGAACGCTGTGCCCCCCGTCTGCTCGGAGAGCATACGCAGAGATTGCCGGTCGTCGTTGCCGCGCCGATCGTTGTCGCGGCGATCGTTGTCTCGCCGATCGTTGCCTCGCCGATCGTTGTCGTGCTGATCCAGAGCGATTACGTAGACGACGGGCCCGTTCTTCGATTGCAACCTGCGGAGAACATCTTGAAAAGTCGCTTCGCTGGCATTGTCACGGCCGTCGGTCACAACCAGCAGAATTCTCTTCTGCAACGGGGAAGTCTGGTTCAGATGATCGGCGGCTGCAATCACAGCATCGTAAAGAGCAGTGCTGCCTCGCGTCTCGACGTGCTGTAGAGCTGCCCTCAGTTTGCCCACATCCGGAGTGTAGTCCTGGTCGAGATATGCGCCGTCGCCGAAGTTGACGACAAACACCCGATCCTCCTGCTGGCTGGCACCCACCAACTGCAGGGCCGCCTCGTTGACCTTAGCGCGCTTCGGCAACATTGAGCCCGAGTTGTCGATCAGGATTCCCAGGGCCACCGGAACTTGCTCCTTGCGGAAGGAAGTCACTTCCTGCAGCTTTCCATCTTCATACACTTCAAAGTTGTTGCGGGCCAAACCGACGTGATCAGACGATTCTGATCGTCCACCACTGTCGCATGCAGAACGACCTCTTCGACCTGCTTCTTGAAAACGAAGCCGGGGACTGATCATCGAGCGGCTGATCACCAGGCGATTGAGTGTCGGGTTTCGGGGCGGTATCCGGCGATTGTGCGGCGGGAGGCGATGACGGCACAGGCGACGGGCTTGAATTCTGAGTCCAACCCGCGCCGGCAAGAGTCAGCGAACATACTAAGAACCGCGATATCCCTCTGAGGAAGTCGCCGCCTCGACCTGCAACAACTGCCGCGTGTGATTTTGTGAACACCACGCGTGTAGCCTCTTTCCGAAATTCCCGAAGACTAGATGAAGTTCACGAGGAAAAAGTTGGTTGGACCTGAAAAGTGGGAAGGATAAGCCGTGGAACTAACCAAGAAAACGCGGTCTTCTCATAAGTCCTGAGAAGACCGCGCACCCGCGGGAGAAGCTCCGCTCTTACCAGTAGGTGAAATTCAATTTGTCGAGCCAGACCGAGTAGGGCGTCTGCTCGTAGTTCCCATCCTGCTGATAGTTGATGGTCACGCCATACCACGTCGTCGTCGTGGGATTTTCGTAGTAGTTGAGAGTCGAAGTCACTCCATTGAGCGTGATCGATTGGAACAGGAGATGATTGTCCGAGGTGCGCTGTACCTGGAGAACGAGATGGTTCCAGGCATTTGGCAGTGGATTGCAGGCAATGCCAGTCGGATGCCACTTCTGGCCCGGATCATCCCAGATGTCCCATTCATTGCCACCAGCGATGCGGCATTCATGGCCCCAGATGTAGGAGTAGCCGCCGACGAACTGGTTGATGTCGAACTCTAGCGCCTGCGAGACGCTGAGATCTTCCACGTAAAAATAGACATCGTAGGTGAAGTTGTGGAGGTTGGGGACGATGCTGTGGTTGTAGTCGGGCATGCCCTGCGAGGAGAAGTCTCCGATCAGATGGTTGTTCCAAAGGACATCGGAGTAGACTGTCTGCTCCGCCAATATCCATGCGGGTCGAGTTTCCACTCTGCGACGGCGACGAAATCTTCTGAGTCATCGCCCAGGTAACCTGCGGGCCAGCAGGCGTGCAGGAATTGCAGATGTTGTAGAGCGAGGGCAGCAGGCCGTATCCGGTCCATCCCGGCTGTTGATGAAGATTGGTAAACACGCCTGAAGTCGAGCCGCCTCCCACCGTGATCGTGATTGGAGACACCGCGGCTCCGCCGCAGTTATCCCATTCCGTGACCACCGTGTCGTACACGCCAGGGTTCAGTGTAAGCAGCGTATTAAGCTGGGCGCCCTGCGTTTTGTAAGCGAGCTGGCCGGGCGCGGTGTAGATTCCCATGGCGGAAACGCCCTTCGCGCACGAAGAACTCGCCGATGCCACATATTGCACCGTCGAACTCACCGGGCTGTTGTTCTTCGGGGCCGATCACGCTTACGCCTCCACCGCTCCCCACGGTGATGGTGACTGGAGTCACCGAAGCTCCGCCGCAGTTATCCCACTCCTCGACTACCGTGTGGTAGAGGCCAGGGTTCAGGGTGAGCAGCGTATTGAGCTTGGCGCCCTGCACGGTATAGACCAACTCGTTAGGCGCCGTGTAGATTCCCATGGCCGAGACGCCGCCTGGACAAGAAGAACTGGCCGATGCCACATACTGCACCATCGGACTTACCGAGCTTCCATTGGCGGGCGCTGAAACTGAGACACTGGCTGCGGCCAAAGTTGGCGCACACAGGCCCATCAGCAGGGCAAACTTCCTCATAACAATTGCTCCGGTCGTAAGGTACAAGAGCGGTTGTCCCTACTGGGTTTTAGAATGGATTATCCAGAATTCTACGTACCTCGCACATTCTGCTCAAGCAAACACTGCCTGGAAGAAATAATCGGAAGTATTAAGACCGAGGCGCCGATTTCCGAATCCGCCTAGAGCCTTTCCCCGACATTTCCCCCCGCGATACTGGAGCATCGCTTTTTGAGACATCTTCCCATCGCTTCCTCCACATCTCAAACCTGCCTATGGAATTGCGCTGATCAGTCGCGAGAATAGGTTCGGACGAGGTGCCGAGGACGAGGTGCCGTTAGTTTTCCGGGCGGTGATCGGAAGGGAGCAAGCGCGTGGAATTGGGCTCAGTCGTGGTAGTTCCGGCCAGGGAGGACTTCATGGGAATCCATGAAGCGCAACCCTATGCCGCAGCAGCCTTCGCAAATCCGCAATCGTTCTATTCTGCGTATTCCACGCGGATACCAGTATTGGGCAACGATATCCTGCAGTCCTGGATCCAGCGCGTTCGCGAGCTGGGAGTGCAAAGCCTGTGGATTACTTCCGATGCTCGCAGCGGAAGCGTGGCCGGCTCTGCGCTGGGTGAGCTTGCCCGCCAGGGTGTCGAGCGACTGCTCGTGATCAAGCTCAAGTCTTATGCGGAGATGGACCTTACCGATTTACTTCGTTTTCATTGCGAGCGGCGAAACCCGGTGACTGAGGCCCAGGATTCTCGTGGCCAGTTGGGAGTTTGCCTGCTCGACAATCGCGCTCTGCGCCCCACTGCAGCAAACGATGAATCTTCTTCCGCCGACTGTGGACGAATTCCGTATCGTTTCCGCGGATACTCCAAGCGCATTTTATCCGTGAGGGAAAGACAGGAACTGGTCGGTGACGCTCTGACCGGGGCCTGCGCAATGCGACCCGCCGGAACAAAGATTCGCGATCAGGTCTGGGTCGGAGAAGGCGTGACTCTCGCGGATTCCGTTCGCCTCGTCGGTCCAACTTATATCGGCGCGCGCACCGTAATTCACGCAGGTGCCACTATTGGGCCCTTCGCGTCTGTGGAGTCCGATTGCGTGGTGGATTGCGGAACCACGGTCGAGCGATCCACGGTTCTGCCGCACACCTACCTGGCGCCGGGACTGCTCATTCGACACGGACTCGTGGACGGCGGGCATCTGGAAAATCTGACCTGGGGAACGGTGGCAGATCTACGGCCAGCAGGCTTGGGAAGCAGGATCCAGCGGCGTGAATCGCACACAGCTCCGCGCAAGCCAACGTTCCGTGAGACTGCCCCCGATACTTTCTCGGGTGCAGACGGCTCCGTCGTGTGGGACTTTGCCGCAGCCTCCTCCGCGTCGCAACCGTGGCTCCAGGTCCGGCTATGAATGAGGTCCGTGTATGAATCCGGTGCGTCTATGAATCAGGTCCAGCGATGAGTTTCCTGGCTCGCACAATCCTGCCGTTTCCGTGCGCCGCAAGCTCTGCGCGCCGCCGCACGCTGCGGAACGACTTGCTGGCCGCCCTGCGCGCTTCCACGTCTCCGGTGATTGTGGATTTTTCTGGTTGTTCTTCCTTGAATCAAGAAGACATTGACCTGTTATTGGATTGCGTGGCGCAAGCGGCAGGCCGTGATGCGCAGGTGCTCTTCGTGGCGGGCTCTCCCGCCAATCGTGTGCTGCTCGAGGTCACGCGCATTTCTTCGGTCGCGCCCGTCTTCAATTCTGTAGTCGAGGCGCTCGCGTACCCGCAAATGTCGGCAGAGAACGAAGCTACAGATCAATCTAAAGATCAAGTCGTGAGCGAATTCTAAAACCGTTGGAGCGCATTATATGAATCGAAATCGGACACGCCACAAATATTCAAAATGCCTCTCGATTGCCCTGTTGGCAGGCGCGTTTCTCATCTCGACTGAGATGCCTCTTTTGGCCAGTCCCCAGCAAAGTCCCCAGCAATCGACCCAGTCCAGTCCTGCCAGCCAGAATCAGAACGATTCCTTGCCGGACGCGCCGCAATCTCAAACTCCACCCGCATCGAACCAGCAACAGCCCGCGCCCGCTCCCTCAGGGGCCGCCGGAGCGAAGGCAGCGCCCGTGAAAGGCGCACCAGTGGCTCAGTCGGCGGGCGCAGCAGTGGCGCCTCCCCGTCAACACGGTCATCGTTCACTTCTCATCAAGATTGGTTTGCTGGCAGGAGCCGGAATCGCCGTCGGCGCCGCTGTCGCCTTGTCTGAGCGAAGTCCGGCCCGGCCGCCGGGCGCCTCACCAGCGACTCAGCGATGAAGCTTCGTCCCGATGAACCGATGATCGTCAAAAAAGCCAACCCGCAGGCTTCCTCTGTACGCCCGTTCTTGATTACTTTCTCGGGAATCGACGGAGCCGGTAAGACCACGCAGATCGAGCACCTCTCGTCCTGCCTGCAGCAGCAGGGCCTTCGCGTGTTGCGGCTCAGTTTCTGGGACCACGTCGCAGCCTGGTCGAAAATGCGCGCCGGAGTCGGCAACCGGACCTTGGAGTCTCGTCCAGCGGATCAGATCGCCGAAAGTTCGTTCGTCCCCCAAAATAATAAACACATTCGGAAGTGGTACTTGACCCTGGCGCGCGCGGGGTTCTACGTGTTCGATGCCGCCCGATTGCGCCGTCTGCTTGCAACTGAAAAGGCAAGGAACGCTGACGTCATCATCTTTGACCGTTACATTTACGACCAGATCGCGAACATCTATTCACGATCATTCGCGGCGCGCACGTACGGCAAGATCCTGTTAGATAGAACGCCAGCTCCCGACCTCGCTTTTTTCCTCGATGCGTCCCCTGCCGCGGCCTTTGCGAGAAAGCCGGAGTACCCGTTGGAATTTATGTTTCAGAATCGCCGCAGCTTTCTGCGCCTGCGAGAGCTGGCTCCCGACCTGATCGTCATTCCCGACGCACCAGCGGAAGAAGTTAAAAGTGAAATAAGTTTTCACATCCGCCAGTCGCGGCTCGCAGAACGTAATTCAACTGAGGGAAAGACTGAAGTTTTCAGAGGCCAGCGCAGTAGCCCGTCCGCAGAGTTGCTGTAGGGTACGAAACGACCCAACAGCAAATTATCGAAGCGCCATCCAAGGCTTACGCGTTACTAAAAAGCGAGGCCCTGAATGGAACCCGGAGTTTCAGAGAGTACTTTCACCCTGGTTGTACCAACGCTGAACGAAGCGGAAAACATCGACCCGTTGCTCACCGCACTCATCGAGGCGCTGAGCGAGACGCAATATGAATATGAGATTGTGGTAGTCGATGACGGAAGCACCGACGGAACGGTAGAACGGGTTCGCAACTGGGCTGAACAAGATCCGCGCATTCGCCTGATTTCGCGCGCGGGACAACGAGGTTTAGCAGGGGCGGTGTTGTGTGGTTGGAGTCAATCCCGAGCGAACCTGCTCGGCGTGATTGACGCCGACCTCCAACATCCCCCTGGATTGTTGCCCCAATTACTGAAAGCGGTGGAACGAGCCGATATTGCCATCGCCAGCCGCTACGCACTGGATCACGGAACCAAAGGTTGGAATCCGCTGCGCGCCGCCGTTTCCAGGCTGAGCACGTTCGTTGCGGCGCCTCTGATCAGCAAGAAAAATCTCCGCGTCACCGATCCCATGTCGGGCTTTTTCGTGGTCCGGCGCCGCTGCATCGAAGGGCTCACTTTCCAGACCACCGGATTTAAACTCCTGCTAGAAATCCTCGTCCGCGGGCGCATCCAGACCACGCACGAGGTCGCTTACCATTTCGGCCTTCGCCGTGCCGGCAGAAGCAAAGCCAGCGCGTCCGTCGCTTTCGATTATTTGCATCTCCTGGGCCGACTCTCCCGAGATCTGGTGTTGCGTTCGAACGAGCCATGAAGATTGCGTTCATCACCTCGTTCCCGCCCAGCCGCCATGCGCTCAACGAATACGGGTTTCACGTGGCCGATCAACTTCGGCAAGAGCCCGGCATCGATCTGACGGTGTTGGGAGATTATCTGTCCGCGCCCGCGAGCGAGTTGCCCGGCTTCAAGGTCGTGCGCTGTTGGGGTTTCGGAAGGAATGGAAACCTGGCCAGTCTGTTGCGCGCGCTCCGGAGCGTAAACGCAGACGTCGCATGGTTCAATCTCGGGTTCGCCAGTTTCGGCGATCGTCCGCTTTCGGCGCTGTTGGGTCTAGTCGCGCCGGCCGCGGCACGGTTCAACGGAGTCCACTCGCATGTGACGCTGCACCAATTATTCGAGACGGTCGACCTCGAGGATGCCGCAGTCAGCTCGCCTCTGCTCTATCGAGCGGGGGGCTGGCTGGCTACACATATCCTCTTGACTGCCAACTCGCTGTCTGTCCTCATGCCCGGCTATCGCCGAACCCTGGATGAGAAATACCGGCGCGGCCAGGTTAGTGTGCGTTCGCATGGCATCTTCGCGGGCAAGCCTGACCCACCAGACTTTACGAGACGGGGTAACCCGATCCACCGCATTCTTGCGTTTGGAAAGTGGGGAACATACAAACGTCTCGAACTATTAATCGCCGCATTCAACCGAGTAGCCATCACGCTCCCGAATGTGCAATTGGTAATCGGTGGCGGCGATCATCCAAAAACCGCCGGCTATGTGCGCTCGATGGCGCAGCTCTACGCGTGCGATCGAATTCGCTTTCTTGGCTACGTGCCCGAGGAATCGATTGCCGACCTGTTTCGCGACGCAAGCCTTGCGGTAATGCCGTACACTTCATCGGCTGGATCCAGCGGCGTGGCGCACCTGGCGGCGCAGTATGGTGTCCCGGTCATCGCCTCTGGCATAGAGGACTTTCGCGAACTCGCCGAGCATGAGCGCATTGCCATCCGTTTCTTCACGCCCGGCGATACCGACAGCCTGGTCGAGCAACTGCTCCTTGCCTTGGACTCGCCTGAGGATCTGAAAGAGATGGCTTTGCAGAACTACGCGGCAGGGGTGGCGATGAGCATGCCCGAAGTGGTGCGCGAATACATCCGATCTTTCCGCCGGCAAGAGCGCATCAAGACCCTGCAATCAGTGGCTGGCCTGCGGCGCAGCGGTCAGTTCCACAGGTCAGAGGCGCTGGCTCGCAGTGTTGGCGAGAGAATCCAAACGTGGCAGGACGAAGACGAGATCACGCGCCCCAGCGCCTAGCCTTCACTGTTTGTCAAACTCCGTTCGTCCAACTCCGTTCATCCACTCCCGCGCCCTACAGCGCAGGCTGCGGATTGTCCGCTAAATTAATTCTGATTTGGACTCTCGGGCTGAGGACTTTGCGTCGGCGCCGAACTTTCCGGCCGCGAACTTGGCGTCACATTCCGGTCCGTTTCGGAATCGGGAGGTGACAGGGCAGGGAGAGCCGGGGGCTGCACGGCAATCGAGGGCACCGGCGTCGCATCCGCCTCATTGCTGACCGACGTGCCGTCGCGGCGCTTCAGTTCGATCGGTTGATGTTGGCGGCGCTTCGTCTCTTGAATCGCTCTCAGCGTAGATTCCACGTCCACCTGATTATCGTCTGCCAGGTTGTCGATCTTTCGTCCTTCGACATCACGACGCGTGGCGTAGCTCACGCGGTCGTTCGCGTCTCGACCGGAACGCGCCGCTTCGTAGTACATTTCGGCGCTTTCCCGATCGCCAGCCAGTTCGGCGAGATAGCCCAAATTGTTCAGCGTGAACGCGTTCTGCGAGTCCCGTTGATAAGCCTGCAAGAAAAATTCCCGCGCACCCGATGGATTATTGTCGTTTAGCGCCGCCACTCCGCGCAGATTGAGGCGAGCGCTGGCCGCTTCAGCGCCTTCGCCCCGAGCGATCTGCTGGCTCACGGCTACCGCGTTTTCCCCGGCTACGGCGCTGATCGGCCGCCCGCGCCACTTCAGGCGCGGGGTCACCACGATTCGCTGCGTCGAGTGCAGGCTAGCCGCTGTGGAGTAACATCGCAACGCCCCGTCGAGATCACCGACAGCCTCCATCGCATAACCAAGATTGTTGAGCAGAAACGGATCCTCGGGATGGCGTGGCAATTCCGAACGCAGCAGATTCCTTGCTTCGAATACGTGCCCCTGTTGAAGCATTACAATCGCGCGCTCGTTGAGCCTGCTGATTTCTTGATCGGAGTTCTTTACCTGACGAAGCGCCTCATCGAGAGGTTTTCCCTTGAGTCCCGCTTCGCTGGAAACGTCGATCACCGCATCGGTATGGCTCCGCGCTGCCAGCGCATAGTAGCGGAGCGCCCGATCTGCATCTCCCTCCAATTCGGCGACGTATCCTAAATTGTTCAACGTGAACGGATCTTCCGGATCCAACAAATAGGCCCGATAAAACAGGCGCTTGGCTTTGTCCTGATGCCCGTGCTTGAGCTCGGCAACGCCGTCGCGGTTGAGCTTCTGGGTAGGTGTGGATACTCCGCGCTGCGGTAGCGGAACCCGCAAATCGCCCGCGAATGCCTGGCTGGTCGCGACTAGCAGCTCGATCGCCAGTAAACAGGGAACTACCTTGCTCAGTATCATGACGTCACCGCAACTATGATGTCGGAAAGAAGTCAGCGGTTGACTACAGCAAACACCCTATGCCCGCGCCAACCTCGCTCGGCATCGAAGCACGGATGGCAAAGCTCCTCACCATCGTGAACTTGAGCATAGTAATGTTGCTCCTGAGCTGCGCGCAGGCTCAGGTCGCTCAACCCGCCGCGCCCGACTCTGGTCACCAGCAAACGACTGCGGTCGCAGACGATCCGTCCTCGGCTCACAGGCCCGGCGGAAAGGTGGGTCTGGTGCGCGGTGTAATCAAACGACTCGATCCGATCCATGATGAGCTGCTGATTCACGCTTTCGGCGGCGGCGATGTCCGTATTGCCTTCGATCCGCGGCACTCAACTCGTCCCCGAAAATACGCAGCAGCGTTTCACTACCATTCCGGCCGGCTCGGTAGTGTCAATCGACACCGTGATCGACGGTGGGAAACTTTTCGCGCTCTCGGTGCGAACCGGCTCGTCGGACAATGCGTCGGAGCTGAATGGGCAGATCGTGCGCTACGACGCCTACAAATCCCGGCTCACCCTGCGCGATCCGATCAGCCCGCAAGAGAGCATTTCGCTGCGTATTACTCCCAGCACGATGGTAGTCAACCAGGGCCAGCCCGCCTCACCACAGGCTTTGTCTCCGGAAACGCTGGTGCGGGTATTGTTGTCGCCATCGAAACATGTGGCGGATCGAGTTGAGATCCTCGCCGCGCCTGGGACTTCTTTTTCATTTTCGGGTCGAATTGTCTCCGTAGACCTGCGCTCGCGTGTCCTGGCGCTGTCCAACGATTCCGACCAAAGTATTCGTGAACTCGCCATCGGGTCGCTGGATGTCAGCAATCTCGGTCAGCCTGCGGGAAGGGGCCGATGTCAGTATTCAGGCTGAGTTCGATGGACAGCGTTACAACGCTCGCACGATCACGCCGAATCCCACGCCCGCCTCGCAGAATCCATAGTCGCCTTCCAGCCGCGTGGGTCTTTGCAACTACGTTTTCAGGAGGTCTCGATCTCGGCGAGCTTCTCCCGTAACGTCCGCGCGAGCGAAGAAATCTGCGTCGCGAAACATATAGCCGAGCGTGTGCCGGGCATAACGAGCCAGGCTACGCAGGTCGGTCTTATGCCAGCAGCACAGATTCATATTGGGAGACAAGCCGCAATAAAAACGGAAACGGCGGTGCGCCGATTCCGGCATCGTCAGTATTGCCGCTGCCATGCGATGATTTCCCTCGATGATCGTGAGTGGGTGAAGCTCGTCGATGCCGATCAGCAATACGGCAGTCGGGCACATCGCTCCCGCGAAGGTCGCTCGCAATCGCTCCGAGTTTTGTTAAGAACCGAGCTCTGCCGACCACGAGCCAGTTCCGCCTCAATCCGGCCAATCATTTCCGTCAGGATAGAACCCGGCTCCCGCAAAGCGCCGCCACTCGTTGCGTGGAAACGCCTGCAGGCGCGCCAAATCGCGCGCCGTCAGTTCAATCTCCCACCACTGCGTATCGGCCGGCAGTTCACGCCACAGGCGTCCTCGCCGGCGGAACAGCAATGCGCGCCGGACGGAGTTTTCCTGCGGATGATCAAGATCGGCATGTTCCACAAGATGCTGGAAATCTTGGCGATAAGGATCGAACTGAGGATGATAGAACTCGCCGCGCAGAAATTCCGCGATGATCTCCTCTTCCGGCACCGCCGCAGGCGCCGCAAAGGCGCCCACTCGCTCGGACGCTCGATTCGTCTTGCTCGCGAAAGAGCGGGATCGTGACCACCACCAGAAGTCCGCACATCACGAACACTTGCACCAGAATCACTTGCGACAAGGAGCCGTGATAACGCCAGATGCCACCGGCCAGCAACACGCTCGCGCCCAACTGCACCCACGCTGCGGTGGCCGATGCGCCGCGAAATTTCATACATCATGACCACGACAGCAATGCAATAAATGCCGGTCATCGCAGCATACTGCGTTAAGAGTCGCGGAAAATGAAACTGTGGTGGTGACCAGCAGGAAAGGTTTCCCCAGCAGGATGGTCCAGAGACCTTCGGTGCCAGCGCCACTGCCGCAATGAACACGGAATTCACCGTGCCACAAGCAACGCTGTGGTATACAACAGCGAGCGACCCTACACGGCGTTGGGTATGGCTGGCCGACACCGGAAACATGCTGCTCACGACCGACCACGACAGCATGAAGACCACGCGCCCAACCAGCGCCACGGCCGCGTAGATTCCCGCTTCCGCGGCGGGAAGAAATGCTTCACCAGCAGGATGTCGAGGTTGCTCAGAATCACTTGCCCGATGAAGTACAGCACGGCCTGCATGCCCTCGCCGAAAGGCGCGATCTTGATCAGTGCCAGTGTCAGTCTCGTGCCGCCCGGTACTCGCATCGGGGAGCGCCAGCAAGGTATGCCGCGACAATTGAAAGCAACACCGCCATCATCACGCCGGTCACGCCCATCCCGAAATGCAGGAAGAGCAGGGCCCCGCCGAACTTGACCGCCACCTCTACCACCACGTTGACAGCCAGGCCGCGAAAGTTGCAACAGCCCTGCATCCTTCCGCGACGGACTCCCAGCGGGATGTACACCCCGGTCGCGATTGCCAGCAGCACAAGATCCCGTTGCTGCCGGCAGGTTGAAATACGACTTGAGGTAAGCACTGCCGGCAGCGAGCACGACGGCGATCCCCAAGCCCACCTGCCAGGCCCGGCGCAGCATGCTCGCATAGATTTGCGCCTGGATCAGTATGTCTGAATTTCGAGCAATGAATTTTGAGGTGACGATCTGAAACGATAAAGTAATCGCCGACATCAGCATCAGCAATGTATACAAAGCCGAGGCGTGGCCGAAGCCCGAAGGCCCGAGCATCCGCGCGATCAGAATGTTGTAGAGCAGATTGGCTGCCGCCACCAGTCCGCTGCTCAGCAACAAGATGGCACTGCCCCGCACAACGCGCCCGCGCAAGACTTCCAACCTCAGCCCGGCGTCGTCACTGCATCTGTCGATTGTTGTCATGGTGATCGTCGCTAGGTCGCGCGAACGAATTGTCAAAAAGTGAACTGCGCCGCCGGAACGATCTGGGTGTGCCCCTGCCCGGGAAAATCGTAAGAAGCTCTGCTGTTCCAGCCCGAAAGAAAATCTCATGGGGTAAGCGACCGATCGCTGTCTCCGAACCCGCGCTCCTGCCCCACCCTCGTTCGCGGGTGTATGACAGCATGACGCTCGAAGTCACGTTGTCGTACGCATGAAAACCGCGTCCCGAAGACCACGCGCCTGAAGCCGACAGGCTCCAATGCCGATTGATCTCCGCGTCAAGCCCAAAGCGCGGACGAAGAGTTTGCGCGATGGCATAGTCACTGCCTTCGACCCGCCACGCGCGCAGAAACTCCGCCACTCGCCGTTACGCGCGGACGTGGGCACCGAACTGACGCTGCAGCCCCGCATAGGTGATTGTCTGGTAATACTCGTAGACTGCGGGTCCGAAGAGCAGGTCACGCCCGCTGTACCCGGTCAGCAGCGCGGTTTTACCCCACGGCCGACCCACGCGAAAATCGATTGCACCAGAGAAATCGCGCGAGTGCAGATTCTGTTGCTGGAACGGACCTGCTTCCCGAATCACATTGCCCGAAAACGAGAGCCAATTGCCGATCGAATTGCTGGATACATAAAGAAACTGGCGAAACAGATTCTGATTCATGAGACAGCGGCGCAAGTGTGTCCCGCCGGATGGTGTATTGCAGTCCGGGCATCGACCGTCAACTTCACGCCGCCCAGTTGCACCATGGGCGCCACGGAAATATTGAAGATCGTGTCAAACGTATTGCGCTTCTGAATCAGAAGCTGGCTTGGAAATGAAACAGCCGCCCTGAGCATTGCGCTCAGCGACGAAACCTTGAATCGGCAGAAGCGAGTTCGGCCGGAATTGAAAGCGCGAATCGGCGAAAGTCTCGATCGAACGGCGCGGAGGAGGTAACAATGCTCCCGTATTTTGCACACCGAGCAGACGAGCGTCCTCCTGATAAATATTCTCGTCTTCAAAGACTGCATTTACGCGCACGTCAGAACCCACGCCGAGGTCGATCGGTAATGGGACGTCCTTCTTCTTCGGCGAGTTCAATTTCCGCAGTGCGGGTCCCCGGATCCTGCGGATCCAACTGGCTGGCAAGAGAAAAGTCCGCGAGAGCGCGATCATTCTGCCCGAGTTGCCGGTAAACGTTGCCTTGAGCTACCAGGAAGTCAACAGTTATTCTTGCGCTCCGGATCGTCCGGCAGGCTCGCCAGTTGCAATTCCGCACTTGCGCGTGTCGCCCAACGCCAGCGACGCATTGGCCATGACCCACCGCGACGGCAGTTTCATCGGCGCCCAGTGCTTGCGCGCGCCCATACATCCTCTGCGCCAGAGGATACTCGTGGATGCTCATCAGGATTTCTGCTGCATTCAAGTAGTCTTCCGCGGAGGTCACATCGGTGGGCTGCGACTCTGGCCTCGGCAAAACCGAGCGCCACTTGTTGTTGTGCGTCTGCGGCCTTACCTTCTTCCGCAAACAGCCGGCCCAACGCTAGCCGCACCTCGCAGACGATCTTCGTCCGAACTTTCCAGCGCCCGAGAATATCGTGGTCATGGCCTGGTCGCGGCGTCCCAGAATTCGCAGAGCATCCGCGGCCACCAGCAGAACTCTGTAATCCTTCCCGCCAGCGCGTTCCGCAGAATCAATCGCCTGCAGGGCTTCGGACGACCGGCCGAGCTTCGCGTAGGATCTTCCCAGCTGCGCCGAAATCATCGGGTTGTTGGGCGCGACTGCAAGCGCGCTGCGCAATCGTGTCAGCCGAGGCTCGCATATTTATGCGCCCGGTACTGCACGTCGGCAAGTGCGATGTAGGTGCTCGAGGCTTTCGGATTCAACTTCAAGGCCTGCCTGTACTCGCCCTCCGCGAGCGTCAGCATGGCTCGCTGGCGGTAACCTTCAGCTTTCACCAGATGCAGACTCTCCGAGTCGGGAAGTAAACGACTCGCCACATCAGCTTCCTTCAGGGCTGCCGTTGAACGCCGCAACTGGAGCAGTGCATAGGCAAGTCCCAGGTGCGCTTCGCCGTACTTTGGATTCAGCTTCAAGGCTTCGCGGAAGTCCTGCTCCGCCTTGGTGGCCAGGCGCATATCGTTGTACACATATCCCCGATTCATATAGCCGACAGCCATCTTAGGATCGATCTCCAGGGCGCGCGTGAAATCTTGAATAGCTGCCTGGTATTCGTCGCGGTCGGCACTTACGTGCCCCGCGATCAAAGGCAGATCGCGATCGTCTGGAAGCAGGGGCTGAAACTGATCGACGATCTTCATTGCCTCATCGAGGCGATTGAGAAACAACAGGTCGTAAGCTAGATAGTCCACTGCCTCGCGATCCTTCGGCAGCTTCTGGATCACCTGATATCCCAGATCTGCCGACTCGGCAGTACTTCCGGGTCATCGTCAAGTACCGCTCGTGCTCGCGCATGACCTGCGGATTCTGTCGCACCACCTCTGACGCGTGTGCGAGCCACTGTCTAGCCTGATCGGTATTGTGCGCTTCGAGCGCTGCATTCATGGCACCGGAGACAATCAGCGGATTGCTGGGCGACCGCTTGAAAGCTCGTTCGTAACTTTCCTGCGCTTCCGCGAAGTGTCGGTCCGCGCTATCCAAATCACCCAGCGCCAGGTAGGGCACATAGTCATCGGGATGCTTCTTGGCAAATTCCAGGAAGTAGCCGCGTGCCGCCGCGGAATCGCCCATTTCGCGCGACAGGAAACCCAGCGACCCTAATGCGCCCGCATTCGATGAATCAATAGCTAGCGCTTCCCGATAAGTCTTTCGCGCTTCTTCTTTTCGCTCCGTTCTCCAGAGCAGATTGGCGTAGGTGAGCAGCAACACGCTGTTGCGGGGTTCGAGACGAAGTGCCTCTTGCAAGTCTTTCTCGGCAGAATCAACATTGCCGCCCGACAATTCGATCGACTGCTCGCAGTCGCAAGAATTCCGGCCGCGCTGCACCCGGCACGTCAAGCGCGCCAACCGCAGGTTGCTGCATCTTTCATGACCCGATCGGCATTCGCGGCGTCTCCCGCGTCGCGGTAAACCTCGGCGAGATCCACGCGCAAACTTATCGGATACAGAACCCCCTCCGGCACGCCTTCAGGCAGGCGATGGAGCGCGGCCTCGTATTCGCGGATCGCATCCTCGTTCCGGTGCTGAACCGCATCGAGCCGTCCGCGCAAGGCATATACGCGGTAGTGCTCAGGATTCAAAGTCAGCAGCATGCTTCAAAAGCGCTGCGGCTTTATCGAATTCGCCGGCGTTGAGCATGGCCTGGGCGGCATTCAATTGGATCTCAATGTCCCGTGGCGCCCGGCTGGCCGCCACGCCATAATTCTCCGCAGCCGCGTGGGCGTTGCCGGCCAGCGCGTAGGAGTATCCCAGCTCCACAAGCGTGTGCGCATCCTTAGCGTGCAACTCTTCGAGGATGTGGATCGCCTGGTCGTAGTGTCCCGTGTCGCGGTAATAAGACGCAACCGCTCGCACCACCTCCGGATTATTCGGAGCCGACCGGCGGGCGCTCTCCAGCATCTTATGCGCGGACTCGCCATCTCCCGATTCGCTCGTAGGCACGGGCCAGCAGAAGTTCAGTGCGCGAAGATTGCCTTTGCGGCTTCCGAGCGTTGCAGATAGTCAATCGCTCGTTTCGCGATCGGTGAGCAATAGCAGTTCGCCCGCCAATTGAAGATCTGCTGCGCTCTTAGGATTCGCCGCCAGGACCTGTTCCAGCGCTTGCTGCGCCTCCGCGCTGCGTCCCATGCGGGCATAGGTTTGCGCCAGACCGGATAGCCCCTCCACCGAAGATGGCTTCAGGGCCAGACCCCGCCGATAGGCATCGACCGACAGAGAATACTGCCCGCTCAGCCGCGCTGCGTAAGCCAGCGTAAACCAGAGATCAGGATTCTGCGGGGCCGCGTTCACCGCGCGTTGAGCATGTGCAGTGGCGCCGGCTGCGTCTCCGTGTTGCAGACGCGGTCTGCGCGGCTCGCGCCTCGCGCGCCACCTCAATGCTCGCGCCCCAGCCCATCCCGGTCTCTGCTCCTGCTTGAGGGCTGAGCATTTTGTTTTTTCGAGGGCGCGGCAGAAGTGGAAGATGTTTGGCCGTTCACATCAAAGGTTTGGGCGGCGCTGGCGGCGGCACACAGTCAATACTGCAAGCCGCACCCATCCCTGAATGCTGCTCGCACCATTCCTCCTCCCAACCTCCTGGCTGATAATCCGGCTGGCGACGCAGGGGTACACGCTAGCCCTTTCGTCGTCGCTCAGATGCAAGAAACCTCCGCTGTGGTTGTGGACTTTTGCGAACCGTGGCAAGCGCCCTTCAAAATATCCGCCAACCTTTGCTCGGCCTCCGGAATCAAATGCTGCGATTCGAATGCTGCAGACGCCATGCACGCAACCTAGATGCACGCAATCTTATGTACGCAATGAGAGACAGCCAGGAAGTATTTGCGCGTCCGGAAGCCAGCATCTGGCAACGCCCGATTCCTGTGGCCGCCATCGTTTTGCTGGCGCTGGCCATTCACGGGCCTTTGCTCGTGATGGAGTTGCCCGCGACCACATCGTACGACGCCAACCTGCACATCTTTTTTGCGTCGCACTATGCGCATCACTGGTTCGATCCCTGGAACGAAAAGTGGTTTGGCGGCTTCTCGCAAACCACCTACCCTCCGCTGACGTCACCAATGGATTGCGCTGCTCTCCTATATCGTCGGGCTCACCGAGGCGTTCATGCTGGTGCAGTTGGCGGCCGTCGTCCTGCTGGCAGTGGGCACGTACCGGTTCGCGCAGCTTTGGGTGGATGACCGCGCAGCGAGTTATGCCGGAGTGCTGGCCGTGTTCGCCGGCAGCATCGCATTTCTTGTCTATTCGGCAGGACAGTTGCCGACCACGTTGTCGGCTCCTTTGTACTTTCTGGCACTACCGTATTTCTATTCCTGGTGCGTATCCGCGAGTTGGCGATCCTTGCTGAAGGGGATTGCTCTGACCCTGGCCGCCGCGTCGGCCCATCACGTGACGCTGATCTTCGGCTCGGTGCTGTTTGCTCGTGCCGGTCTTGTGGCTGGCATGGTACGACGGCCGCGCGTAGACGGACACAAAATGGGAGCCGTGCCACATTATCGGGCGCGGCTTGGTCTTCGCCGCGATTGCCGCAGTAGGGGTTGGGGTCGTCCTGTTGCCATACTGGATCGCGATCATCCGCCATCCCATCGAGCAGATGCCGATTCCGCACGCCAGCCGTTCGAATTTCCTGATGAATTGGCTCTACGGAATGAATTACTTCGTCGTGCCGTATGGCGCATTGATCCTGGCGCTGCCGTTCATTGTGATCAAGGGTGCGTCGAATCCTCGTCTGCGAGTACTGCTGCTCGCGTTCTGGGTTACGTTCCTGATCGCGTTGGGCGGCACCACGCCGGTCCCTCGCTGGATCTTCGGCCGGGCCTTCGAAATTCTCACCTACGAGCGCTTCACGCTGTGGGCAACGGTGCTGGCGCTGCCGATTGTCGGATTGCTGGTCGAAGCAAGTCATCGACCGTTTTCCGCGCTGGGGTGCGATCGGCGTCAGTTCAGCCGCTGTTGCCAGCCTGGCCCTCGCGCTGGGTTGGCTGACATGGAGTCCGTTTCAAACGTTCAGTTCGCTCAATGTCGATTCCGTCGTCGCATTTCCTGAATCGCGACGGCCACGATCAATACCGTTATCTGACTCTCGGATTCGGCAACGCTCTTTCCAAGGTTTCGACCTATAGCCAACGCAAACAGCGTGGATGGCGAATACAATTCGGCCCGCCTGCTGCCTGAGATGACGCGTTACGGCGCGGCGCAGTTGACCAGCGCGAAATTCTTCGGCGCCGCCGGCATGGATTCGCTGCGCGCCATGCTGCAGCATGCCAACCACTACGGCTTGAAATTTATTTTCGTGCACGATCCGTTCTATGAGCCGCTTCTGGTTTTCGGCGGCTGGCGGCAGGTTGAGAGTTATGACTCCGGCGCCATCACGGTATGGTCGAAAGATGACGCGCCTCCCGCGCGGACGATTCCGTCCGATGCCATGCCCGCTCCGTGGGAAGGATTGATCTGGGGCATCTTGCCGATCGGCAGCAGCTTCCTGGCAATTCTGTTTGTGTGGTTGCTGGTCGAGCCGCGCCGCGCTGCGAGAGCCGATCGCCGTTCCCGAGAGAAGACGCCGGAAAGCGTCGTACGCCGATGGGGTGCGCTCATGAAATGGCGACTGGTGCTCTTTATTGCCATCGCCACCGCAGCTCTGGTTGCGTTTGCGTGGTTCCAGTCCGGGGGGATTGAAGCAGCACGCCATGTTCTCCGCGGTAACTCCCGAAGCAAGCCGTGCAGGCTCTGATGAGCCGAGATTCAGTCTCACAACTATCAACAGGCCTATGCTTCGCTCGATCGCAGCAGCGATACGGATCTTGCATCCTTCATTCGCGATGTGGCGGGAAGCGACGGCAGCTTGCGCACCTACTCTTCGCTGCAGAGTCCGCCGATGTTTCGCCGCTGCATGCCGATCAGCGACCAGGCACTGGTCCGCGTCCGGATGAATTGGTCGAGCGCACTGGGCTCGCTCGATGATGTGCGGGACTTGCGCGTGCGCCGCGATGGTTCGGTCTGGCGGGTGGTGTGGCCGAAGCCGGCATTTTCGACTGTGCCCCCGCAGGTGGTGTCGGTGAACTACTTGCGCTGGGATGTCATCGGCCGCAACGCATCGCAGAGCTGGGGTGCGCAGGATGTGGACTCGCCGAAAGTGCGCATAACGTCGATGAACGCGATCTCGCGCCCGGGCCGGGTGGTGATTGTCGGCGAAGTCGAGAATGAAGACACCGTTCCCGCGTATTTGAACGTGAATGCGACGCTGCTGAAAGCGGATGGCTCGTCCGATCGAGGAAGAGGGCAGCTTCGATCTGATCTCGCACGTGCTGCTCCCCAAGCAGGTTTCGCCGTATCGCATCGATTTTCCCGGGGTTCGCATGGACGCGGTGAAGAGTGTGCGCATGGATGCGCGCGCGCTCCTGGTCCCGGCCAGCGCCGATCCGGTGATTGCGGTCAGCGATCAAGCGCTGAGCAAAGACGGATTGAATCGGAATGTTTTGAAGGGCGAATTGGTGAATCAAAGCGGCCGCCCCGTCAACATCGCGCAGGTTCTGGCCGCCTACTACGACAACTTCGGGCAAAGTGATCTGGGTCTCGGATGGTTATGTGGATCAGGCGCTGATGCCGCAGGTGCCGGTGCCGTTTGCCGTCGACATTCCGGATGACATCGCAGGACGGCTGCAAGAATTATCGCGTCATCGTCAATCACTACTCGCGGGCGAGTAGCTAACATGAGAACTGCATACGCCAATCACGGACAATTTCGCATTGCTTGACGCGCCTGATCGGATTGGCTTGCTGCGCGTGTTGCCCGTCTGCGGCGACGGCCGCCGGATCTTCATGTGCCCGCGATTGTGGAAGCGGGCCAAGGCTTCTCGATTCCCCTCGACGGCTCCGGGCAGAGCGACGTTCTATCTCGTCGGGCCCGACCATGTTGTGAAACGCAGCGTGAGCCTGGGCGGCGATCTGCAAATTCAATCGAGCGACGTGCGCGCGGCGGGCCGCTATCAGGTAATCGTCTGCGAGCTCATCTCATGCAGTCTCCGCAACGTTCGAGGTGAAGGCCGCGCCGCCCGCGCATCTGAGCTTCTTCCTTCATCCTTCGCGAGTACCGGTCTCGACTCCGTGATTCGATTGATGCCACCGCGTTTGTGTTTGATCAGTACTTCAATCTAGTTTTGACCCCGTCAACCGTGGATTTCCGCATCAGCTCCGGCCAGCGGAGCCGCGCTTCACGCGGCAAGTTCCGCACGCGAACGGTGTGGCCTGGATGCGCATGGACTCGACGCCGCATGAAGGGCGGGTTCAAGTGACGGCGGTCTTCGGCAAAGTGGAAGAAGCACGAGTGATTCAACAGGTTGCGGCCGAAGCCTGCGGACTGCGCATGAAAGCGTGACCAGCGGCAATACGGTGACCCTCGAAACCGATCCCGTGCGCGACTGCAGCGGCAATGCACTTCCCGACGGCACCGTCGTTTCATTCACCAAGATCGATAAGGCGGGCAAGAGCACGGTGGATACGCCGATCAAGAAGGGTGTAGCGCGAATGCAGTTCGAGCCTGCACGGGCCGGCGCAGATCAGTGTCGCGTGCGGCGTCGTGTTGGGCAACGAAATCGCCGTTGAACGGAAAACTATGAAGAGCCTGGCCGACATGACACGGACGCTCAGGAATATCTCGCGTCGGTCTCGCCGAGCCGCGAGCTTTGTAGTTGCAGCTTGCATTCTGGCCGTTGGTCAATCCTCGCCGCGAGATTCACCTCCCCCAGGTTCATCTCGATGCCGACGGCCTCGCCCCGCGTTCCATCGAAGAACTCACGGGAACAACCATCGCGCGCCATTATGCGCTGGCATGGCGTGACCTGGCGGACGGCCTTGGACTCCGATCAGGTCGAGGGCCATCGAGCGAAGAGTTCGTCGGGTTGCGAAAGATCGCCTTATTCAAAGAATTGCCGAGCAAAAGCAAACGGGCGTGCACGTTCGAATCGTCGATCATGGGCACCATCTGAAAGCAGTGTTTTATTCCACCGATGGGACCGCCATGCAGCTCATCGACCAGGCCCAGTTGGAGATTCAAACCTTCGACGGAGACAAGTTGCTCGACACGCAGAATGCGCCCCACAACTACGTCGTTCTCATGACCCCCGGCGCAGATCGCTGGTACGTTCGCGATCTCGAGGAAGTCTCTGCAAAGCCTTGAGGTCACGCGCGATAAGGCCTGCTTCGAGCCAACTCTTGGCGCCGCTGTCTCATCGTAAACCAGTGCAGGAAATCGTGGATGAAACTCTATCAATATGCTCTCTTGACCTATGTCGCTGATCTGAGCCTCCATTCCGAGCGGCGTGCACTCATGCGCAGTTCGCGGAATGTCACGCTCAAGGATATCCCTGCCTCGCCGGGCAATCCCAAGGTTCTCGCGGACTACCAGCCTTGGTTCGGCGACCCAGACCACATCGACGTTGGCTATAACAGCCAGGACCCGAACGTTCTGCGCAAGCAAATTGAGAGTGCCCGCAACATGGGCATCTACGCCTTCGTGGTGGATTGGTATGGTCCGCGGCGTCCCTTTCTCGATCGAAGTACCGCACTCCTCGCAGCGCATCGCCAGCGAGCAGCACTTTCACATCGCGCTCATGTACGACGAAACCCAGGACGACAACGGCCACGCGACCGACGACGCCATGGAGGCGATGGAACTGGCGTACCAGAAATACATCGGACCCACGGCCCCTGGGCGCGACGCGTACCTGCTGTACCGCGGACGGCCCGTCATCTTTGTATTTCCCAAGCGCGGCCACACGGATTGGGAGCCAGGTCCGCCAGCAGGTGAATCAGTGGGAATCGCCGCCGATCCTGCTCTATCAAGACGACCCGCCGCCGCAGTTCGCCAAAGCCTTCGATGGCGAGTATGCCTGGGTGTATCCCGGACGCAAGGGATGGACCGCCGACGGCCAGGCATGGGGCGAGGATTACTTGAGCGATTTCTACACGAAGATGCGAACCAAACATCCGGACGAGGTTACGGTGGGCGGAGTCTGGCCCGGCTTCAACGACGCGAAAGCTTCCTGGAGTCTGAACCGGCACATCGATGCCCGGTGCGGAAAAACATTCGAAGACACGCTGCGCGTATTCGAGGAGAACAACGACCCCTCGCACCCCATTCCGTTTGTCCTGATTGCTACCTGGAACGATTACGAAGAAGGAACGGCAATCGAGCGAGGCTTGCCGCACTGTGACGAATCGAAAGTCGACGTCGCGCACGGAGGACGCCCATGACGAGAGGAAGAGAACGCGCGGCTGAGATGTTCGAGATGCTGGCGGTCATTGCATCTCAATGCACTCGCTCTGGCGGGACAGCGTGGCGAAACCAACCCGCAGATCGACCCCGTGCTCTCGCGATTGCAAATCATGTCAAAGCCGGATTTGGCAGGCTTTCTGCGCTTTGCCGAGTTGCAACGCGTGTACCTCCGCACGTTGCGGCTTTTGGCGAAATGGGACATGGCTGATGCAATCGGGAGTCAGCTTTGACCGCACTGGAGGATCTGACCCAAATCGAACAACGGAAGATCGAATCCGCGCTCGCAGTTCTGGACAAGGTCGTGCGCGCTCTCGAACTCACCGGGCATTCTCCCGTTGTGATCAAAACCCTCGATCACTGGCCCGATATCGGCAGCGATCTTGATCTTTTTATCGCAGCGACGTGAAGCCGACACTGTCCGCGTGATGCGTAGCGAACTGCAAGCCGACCCGCAGCCTCAGAGCTGGGGCGATCGATTGGCACACAAATGGAATTTCCGAATTCCGGGACTGCCACAATTAGTTGAGATCCACGTAGGCTGCCTCGGCCAGACCGGTGAGCAAGACGCCCTCCCCGTCCACTTGGAGCAAACCAGCGTCGTGCGCGAGATGGGTCGCTTTTCACTTTCGCGTCCCGGCTCCTGAGGAACAAGTCACGCTCGCAACTCTGCAAAGAATGTATCGCCATTTCTACATTCGCCTCACCGACCTGCTGAATCTTACCGGGCTGGTACGGGCAGGCCGTCTGGATTTTGCGCGCTTGCGCACTTCCACCCAGCGCTGGTCGATCTGGCCGGGAGTGGCGACTCTGCTCAAGATCACTTCGGACTACAACGAGCGCGCGGGTGTGGGTCCACTCCAGTTGCCGGAGTTTGTGGTGCGCTCTGCACGTTTTCGGGGCCGACGTCACATATGTGGGGGAACAGTTCTTGCGCGTGCCCATGGTGCCGCAAGGTTCGCAACTGTTTCTGCAGCAACTCATCGCAACGGGAGCAGCGCGGCGTTTTCGCGCGGCGGCCCGCTTATCTCTTTTGCCGGCGCTGGCTGCTGCCGCGTTTGTCAATCTACGACTCACCGGAGACGATAAGGGGATCTGGTAATTTCGCGTGCAAAAACGCTGCTGATCCCCCTAACGCAGTGAACTCCACGGCTTATAGCTATCAGCGCAGGGCAGCGTCGCATCCGTGGTTCCCGAGTCTTCGTTATTGATCAAAGTGGAATTAACAAGAGCGCCGTTGTGGTAATGCTTCCATTGCCACTCTCCATATCCATTCGCCAGGTAGAACTGCTCTTCGTCGGCGCACTGCTCGAAATTCGTGTTGCAGCTATAACGATAGTGCAGAACTCTGGTCCAAACCTGCCCGATGTTCCCTCCCGTATCCATCAGCGCGGGCGCATCCAGGCTGTTGACCGCTGTTCCCAGGTCACTCTCTTTATAACTCTTGCAGGAAGAATAATACTGGTAGTTCGTGCCCCGAACTTTAATCTGCGGCCCCGCTTCGCCTTCCGGCACACAGCGCGCCGAGATCGGCAGATCATGCACAAATCGCTTGAAAGTTGTGTTGTTCGTCCAGATCAGTTCAGTTGAGCGCATGAAGACGTAATTCCGGTTGAACGACTTAACATCGAAGCCGTTCGCAGTCGCACTCTTCAGCCAAAACCAGTAGCCAGCCTCGGCAAAATCCTCATCAGGAAATACTTTCGTATAGAGGGGATTCTGATCTCCGCTCATGAAGTGGTCGGCTCGATTGTCTTTGGACATGACGAAATACTTCATCACATCGGTTTCGCCCTGCGGACAGGAAAAGTCCTGGGCAAACACAGTTCCGGAAAAGACAGTTCCGGAAACAAGGGTTCCGGAAAAAAGAATGAGAAACGCTGTCAGGGACCGCATGTGGGGCACCTCCAGAAAGGGAACAGTAGCCAATACAACCCGGAGACTGACGACTAGTTGCGCTCGGGAAATCAAATGTTCTGAGCAATGCAGCGCTCCCGGGTCAACTCAGTTTTCTCATCCAGAAGCTCGACGGCCATACTCGGTCGCCGTCGCGCGTCGGAAGAAAGCGTCGCTTTTCCGGCGGCATGTCGCGATAACTGTATCGCCAGCGTGGGAACGCGTCCTCAAGAGCGGTGGTTGCGCGGCTTTGCATTGCGCTGCTGCCCCATAGCACTTCAAATTGCGGATTAAACATCAGCAAGGCCTGCAGCAGATACTGCTCCGACCAGAAGGCGAGATTATGCAATACCGCCTCGCGGGGATAATCAGCGGGGATGAAGATGTCATGAGCATGGATCAGCACGCCGGACGCGAGGCGGGGAACAATCTCGAGATATTCGCGCACCACGTCGCTGCCGATTCCGACCACGTGACTCGAATCCAGAAACAAGAAATCGCCGTTCTGCAAACTGAGGAATACATCAAGATCCACTTCCTGAACGCTTTGGGGAATTAGGTGGACGCGATCGCTCAGCACCTTCATGGGAAACCGATCCGGGTGTGGCTCGATCGTGATCAATTCGCCGCGCACTCCATCCAGTTTGAGATTTACATTGAGAGCAGCCGCCATCACCCGGCTGCTGTAGCCGCCACCGACTTCCACGATCCGTCGCGGTTTGTAATGGCGAACCAGACAGTAGGCGACCTCAGCATCGACGGTCTCAAAGAAGCCATTGCTGTAGTTGTAGCCGGCGCTGAAAAACGAAGCCAGGGGCGATTCCCATTCGGTCTGATATCGCGGAATCACGACCTGCAGAAAATCAAACTGCCGCTCGAATGCCAGGTCCAGTCCCACTGGCTCTTTTTCGGTCGGCCACTTCCGGCACTCAAGTTCGCGCAAATCAGGCACAGGCCAGTAGTAGTGGTTCGGACTCACTGTAATCCCAAGGCGCTGCAACATGCGGAATGCGTTCCGCATGACGCCCAGAGCCGTCTCATTGTCATGCAGCTTGCGAGCCAGACTGATCAGCGGTCTGCGATCGCGGCTATTCTGCGTTTGGCCATCCTTCGCATGGGTCTCCGTGAGAGGGCGCGATTTAAGCGGAGAGCGGACGACGCGCTGTTCGTTTGATACCACATACACTCCTGGGAACGCTCAAGGCGAACGTGTCAAAGTCTGATGCACATTTCCACGGATGTGGCGCGGCCTTTTTGCAGAAGAACCGTATCGTGCAATTAAACAACCAACCATCCTCGGCTGGCCTTCATCGAAAGTCGGACTCTGCATAGGAGTAGCTCGGCAATGAATTCTCGATATAGTTTGGGGTTAGCGCTGCTGTCTGGTCTGAGCTTGGTGGGATGCGTAGGTTTGCGATCTGGTACAACCACGACCACCACCACTGGAAATCTCCAAAGCCTGAACCACATCATTATTTTCGCCCAGGAGAATCGTTCGCTCGATCACTACTTCGGCGCGATGCGCCAATACTGGGCCCAGAACGGCATTGCCGATCAGTCTTTCGACGGCTTGCCGCAGTTCAACCCGGCCAGTGGAATCGCTCCCCTGCAAGGGGCAGCTCCGGCCAACCCGGGCTGCGATCCCGCGCTGTCGACCACTACCAACTGTGTCGCCAGTACCGCCGACACCGCTGACTTGGTTGCCTCTTTTCATATGACGTCCATGTGTAACGAGGAGCAAAGCCCCTTTTGGGATGAAGCTCACGTCGACTGGGATTTAAACGACAACATCGGAACCAGTCCGGCTACTCTGAACGGGTTTGTAGTCGCAGCTGCGAACGATGCCCGTCAGTCGACTCCGCCGTTAAACGACATTAACGGTTTGCGGGCGATGGGCTACTTTAATGGCGGCGACTTAAATTACTACTACTCGATGGCCTCCAGTTTCGCCACTTCCGACCGCTGGTTTGCTCCCGTCATGGATCGCACCCAGCTCAACCGTATGTACCTCTTGGCCGCCACTTCCGGTGGACACGCGTATCCTTTGGCTCCGCCGTATACTGCGCTCAGCAATACGACAATCTTTCAGGAGCTGCAAAGCGCCGGCATCACCTGGAAAATCTATGTGAATCCGCAAGGCACAAACTGCGCCGCCACTGACTCCGCATGCCTCGCTGGTTTTTCCTACATCAACATGTTCGCGTACGAGCAGACCATCCTGGCCAGTCCGACCTTGCTGCAAAACATAGTCCCGAGCTCGCAATTCACCACCGACGTGCAGAATGGAACTCTGCCTCAAGTTGCACTGATCGAGCCAGCCTCGAGTGCTGGCCTCGATGAGCATCCGAACGACATCGACACTTCTGCTCCGATCAACATTCAAGCCGGCGCCAACTACGCCTCAACCATAATTAACGCTCTAATGACTAGTTCCAGCTGGAAAGATTCAGCCATGATTTTCACCTATGACGAGCCCGGCGGCTATTACGACCACGTCTCGCCACAGCCAGCCACACCTCCAGACAGCTCAGGTTCACCCACGTACCTCCCGATCGATCTGCAAGCCGGCGACGTCTGTGACGCGCCTGGACAGCTTGGAACCGGAACATGCAATTTTGCATACACCGGCTACCGCGTGCCCATGATCGTGATTTCGCCTTTTGCCAAGAAGAATTTCGTTTCGCACACTGTATACGATTCCACGGCCATCCTCGCGCTCATCGAGAAACGCTTCAGTGTGCCCGCGCTGACCAATCGCGACGCCGCCCAGGCCGATATGAGCACAGACTTTTTTGATTTTGCCAACGTGCCGTGGGCTACACCTCCCTCGCCGCCAGCTCAGGTCACGTCAGGCCAATGCACTCTGGCCGCTCCGACGACTTGATCGCGACACAGTCACAAATCTAAAGAGCAGGGCCTTCGCGGCAATCTCTGCATGGGATAATGACTCCGTGAGAATCCAGCGATCGCTCGGACTGGGCCTGTGTGCGGTCCTGTGTGCAGCTTCATCCTCCTTCGCCGCAACCCGGCACTACTACATTGCAGCCGAAGACGTCACGTGGAACTATGCGCCCAGCGGCCGCAATCTGCTCAATGGCAATCCGATTCCGCAGCCGTGGTCCCAAAAAGTGGAATGGGCGAAGAGCCGATTCATCGAATATACGGACGACACCTTCACCACTCCGAAGCCGCAACCCGAGTGGCTGGGAATTCTCGGGCCCGTGATTCGCGCCGAAGTGGGAGACGAGATCGTCGTCGACTTCCTGAATCGCAGCCACCGCGGCCACGATATGCATCCCCACGGCCTGCGTTACGACAAAAACAACGAAGGCTCTCTGTATCTCCCAGTTGCCAAAGGTGCGTTCGTCGCGCCCGGCGCCCGTTATACGTATCACTGGTTCGCGAACCAGGCGAGCGGACCGGGTCCCGGCCAGCCCAGTTCCATCGTGTGGTGGTATCACGCTCACGTTGACGCCGGCGTTGAGATCAATGCCGGCATGTTGGGGCCGATCATCGTTACAGCCAAAGGCAAAGCCAAGCCTGACGGATCGCCGAAGGATGTTGACCGCGAATTTGTTGCCTCGTTCATGATCTTCAACGAAATGGGAGGCCAGCCCGCCGGCCAGTTTTACGCCATCAACGGTTTCATCTTCGGCAATCTTCCCGGCCTGACCATGAAACAAGGCGACAAGGTCCGCTGGTATTTGCTGGGTATGGGGAATGAAATTGATGTGCACACTCCGCACTGGCACGGCGAAACCGTCACCGACGGAAAACGAAACACCGATGTGATCGAACTTCTTCCCGGAAGCATGCACACGGTGGACATGCTCGCCGACAATCCCGGCACGTGGATGTTCCATTGCCATGTCGAAGATCACATGGAGTCAGGGATGATGGCAGTGTACACGGTCTACGCCCCGCCCGTGCGCGCCTGCCCGCTGTCCATTGTGGGAGGAGATTTCTGGAAAAATCCGCAAAGCTTTTCGCTCACCGTCAAGAACATCAGCACCAAGCCCATCACTGGCCTAGCGCTCACCTCCGAAATGTTCCTGGCGCCTCAGGATTTGCGGCGACCGTTCAATGCCGAGTGGTCATCGTCCAAACCCATTTTGCCCGGCCAGGAGCTAACTCTGGAACGCCCAGGCATCCGCGCCGCCAGCGCACAGTCCGTCCTGGGCTGGGTCTTCTTCCCGGATGCCGTGAAGTTCGAAGATGGAACCAGCTGGCGCGCCCAAAGTGAAGGCGAGTGTTTCAAGGTGATATGGCGAAACCCGCAGCATCCCGACATGCCAGCCTTACCCCCGAGACAAATCGAAATGAATCCAGACTAGCCCATCAGGCGGTCTAGAAGCATTGGAAGTTGATGCTGACTTGTCCCGGCATCAACTGGTCAGAAGTGGATGAGTTCGATAGCACCCATTCGGCTGGGAGCTCAGGGTTTCCCCCCGTCGAGTTGATGTAGTAGCGCCAGCTGATCCATCCATAGCTGTGCTTGACGTGGTCCACAGGATTGAAGTCTGCATCCACACCATACTCAAAAATCTCACGGAACTTACACGAGTTGATCTTGTGAGAAGCGCTGCAGCTGTACGTGTACTGCAGCGGAAAAGTTGTTACCGAAAACGACTTTGCTGGATCGGCCCGGTGATCGGTAATCTTCATGATGCCGGTGCGTAGGACTTCCAGGCGCGAATAGCCGAGATTCTGGGCCCGGCTTTGCTGTTCCTTTTCCACATAGGTGTAGTAGTTCGTATTGCTCGACTGGACGGGAGGAGGCGAATTCCAGAACGTGCTGTTTGCTCCGCCCGGAACCGCGCACCGGGCAGCCCAGCGCATAGAAAGATCCGACGTGCTGCTCTGAGCCGCATTGTTGAATTTTTTGCAGCTCGTTGGATCGTTCCAGTGGCTGACTCCGTTCCAGTCCGCAAGTTCCGTGACCCACTGGTAGATGTAATTCGAGTCGTAAAGATTGATGTCCCAGGGATTGCCTTGCGGATTCTTCACGTAATACACCTTCGACTCGCTCTGATCCCAAATCGTATACACATAGGAAGACGGCAGATTATCGGTCAGCCCCTCCATGTGGTAGCCAGAAGCCAGCCCCGGATCCATCATCATTACGCTCAACACATCCCAATAACCATGTCCTGCCGGACAACTGGTCGTGGACTGAACCTGGCCAAACGCACTGGGCGCGAGCGGCAGCCAAGCTGCTACGGCGAGCAGCGCAAACCGAACAACAAATCTGCTTACACTTATCTCACTGACCGTCTTCGCGACGGCGGTCGGGGTTGCGACACACGAAGAACGCCGAGAAAACGCCAGGGAGCGTTTCATGAATTGAATCCTTTGAAATGGGTTTGGTCGAGCTCCCTAGAATATATTTCTGTGAAATGTCAATCGGGTAGATTACGGAAGTTCACAGAGGAGAGAATGTAGGCAAGAAAGGGTCAGCAGCTCGGGCATGTCCGCGCGCGGGGAATCGTTAGTTCACGCCAACGACATTCGTGTCGGGCACGGAAAAGGGAAATACCAGAAAGCTAGCTACGTGGAACGAGTAGTTTGACGACTGCTCGGAAGATGACGGGCAGCCGTCTTTTCAGGAATGGAATTCCATCTGGCGGAGGCGTGCGACGCCATCAGCGGCGTCGCACGGACCATTGTCGGCGTTAAATCAGGGCGTTCGCAACACTTGGCGCTGCGCATCCGGAAAGGGAACTGGCGCCAGGAACTCGTGGCCCTCTGTCATTCCCTACTTGCTGACCGCGCCATACGCGAGTGAAAGACGGGGCTGGGCACTTCTCTTTGCGTCTTCCAAAGAGGAGGCATTCGAGGCTTGATTTGCAGCCGGCCGGCGCTTGAGCCTCCGCTTCGGAAATAGCAAGTCGCGCATCTTCATCTTCGCTTTGTGCAATTGCGATTTTGAATTGCCGATCGAGCAATCCAGCATCTCCGCGATTTCATGATGCTGGTAGCCTTCAACTTCGTGAAGCGCGAAAATCTGCCTGCATCCTTCGGGCAGTTCCTGCATGGCGCGGCGCAATGTGATGCGGTCGACCGCGCCGTTCAGATTCAAGTCGGCTCTCCCCACATCGCGCCTCAGGGAAGGCGTCTCCGACGAAACTGGCTCGTCCAGAGAAACTATCGGAGGAGACTTGCGTCGGCGCAATTTCATCAGCACAGTGTTCACCGCCACGCGATACAGCCAGGTGGAAAAAGCCGACTCGCCGCGGAACGACCCGACGGTGCGAAACACCTGCAGAAAAGCTTCCTGCGTAAGATCCTCTGCTTCGGCGATGTCTTTCGTCATCAGCAGGCAAACCGAATACACGCGCTTCTTATGGCTCTGAAAAAGAGCGGCAAAAGCTTCTTCGTCGCCGCTGCGAGCGCGTTGAACCAGGCTGCGTTCAGATTCGGTTCTGTGGGTTTCGTTACTGGCTGGAATCACGTTGGGTGCTGTCGCGGAAATCACACAAGTCGCCACGGTAGTCTCCTTCGTTCAAACTAGGGTGCGTCTGTGCTCTCGATGATTCGGGGAGCATTCAACTTTCAAGACTGAGACTAGCGACAACCCATCGCGCGGCCCATCAGGATGCTCCTGTAATTGAATGGCAGACTTGCTGTACAACTTGCTGGAGTTAAATACTGACGCAAGGGCTTATTTGCGGCCATGGCGAAACTTCTATTCGCTGGAGGTGTTGGGGCCGCTAGGACAAGAAATGCGAATGGACGTGACTAAGCCAGGCCGGGAACGCGCGCTTCCCCGCCTGCCGGTTGCAAATATCGAAACGCTGAACAACTCAGAGTTCAATTCAGAGCTCAGCTCAAAGTTCAACTCAAAACTCAATAGAGCCGGAATTCAACTTGCACACTGATCTGTACATTCACCGGCCGGCCATCCTTCGTGGCGGGCTGAAAACGCCACTCTTTGACGGCTTCGATGGCTTTAGCATCCAGCCCATGTCCCAGTCCATGGATCACACGAATATCGCGAGGGCGCCCCTGATCGTCAACAATCAGCCAGAGCACACAGGTCCCCTGCGTCTTCGCGCTGCGGGCTTCTTCGGTGTATACCGGATCCGGCGTCGAAACGGCCTGAGGAGCTGAGATGCCTCCACCAACTTTGAACACACCTCCGCCAATGCCGCCACCACTGCCGGCGCCGACACCCGGACCATGACCCACGCCGACGCCACCGCCCGATCCGCTGCCAATGCCGCCTCCGGATCCAATTCCGTTCGAAGGAGGCGCCGCCGGCATCGGCGCTGCCGTGGGATTTCCCAGGTTCGGCATGTGATTCTCGGCCAGACGCACCTGTGGAGGCACAACCACAGTCGGCTCAACCGCAAGCTTAGGATGTTCGTTACGAACGATAATTGCCGGCGGAGTGATCTGCTGCATGGCAAGTTTCGGCAGTCTTCCTTTTGTCGCGGGCAACCGATCGTGATCGCCTCCGCCTCCGCCTCCACTCACCAGTTTCTTCGCAACCGGCAGTGTGTAAGTATCGGGCGAAGGCGCAATCAGGACTACCGTTTCATGCTGCTGCACTTGCTGCACGACTTGCGGCCCATATATGGCGCTGCCCAGGATCAAGCCCACCAACACAACGTGCGCTACAACCGACACGACAACACCGTTGGATCGATAGTTGTTGAACTGTCCCCAGATGGCGTCCGGGGCGGGCGCACTTTTCTCTCGCAGCTGCGAACTCGCCTTCGCCGGCCGTGCCGTTAGCTGGCGGCCTCGATAAAGAGTGTCGAGCGTTACCGATGAAGAAACTGGGTATGGCGCGTAAGAGGCCTGGCGTAGACTCTCAGGGTTCGGCATTGACGCTCCTCAGTAAAAACGTTCCGATCGAGCCCAACTGCAGATCGCAATCGTCGATCAGGATTGTCGATCAGGATTAAAGAATGGCAGGACCGGATGCTCCTGCCATTCGCCAAATCACAAAGGCACCGGCTTCGAGAGCTGATCGAAGTCTCAGACTTTAAAGTCGTCCGGCTACAAGCAGCACAAGCAACACCACCAGCACTAATCCGAGCCCGCCGCTGGGGTAATAGCCCCACGATCTGCTGTACGGCCAAGTCGGCAACGCCCCAAACAACAGCACCACAAGCACGATGAGTAAAATCAGCGACATAAAAGCCTCCGATCGTCGTTAGTCCTTCGTTGAAGGTTGACCCGGCCTGTCAACCAAGCCGGGCCTCATCGAGCCCACTTAAAACGCGTTGCTATTACCGGCTCGCAGTATTTGAGATCCCAGCGGGCGGCTTCAGCTCGCCATGTTCTCTGGCCTGGCCCGAATATCTCCGGATCGCAGCTAGGAACGGTTCACTCGCGCCTCTGGCAGGAACTTTTCCGCTCAAAATGTCGTTGAACGGCACGAAGGTTCCGTAAAGAATTCGCGTTTCGTCCTTGTCCTGCGTGATCGCCGAGCCATTGAGGTCAATTCCCGCAAAGATCCCGCGCGCTCGGGAATAGGTCAGCACTTCCGCCCTCATCTTCACATCCGTGTCGGCTGCGGCATCACGTCCCACCGGTCCTGCGGCTGCTGAGGCATCCGCGCCCAGTTTGAACTTGCTCGACAGCAGATGTTGCATTCCATCTTCATTCGTCACAACCATCACCAGGTCGACCGCCTGTCCGCCGAGCTGCAATCCCCAGCTGCCACCCGTAATGGTGATCGGGGCCGGAGCGCTCCAGGTACCGTTCGCCGTCCGGCACGTGGCAATACCCTTGCCATGGCTGCCTCCGAAACCAACTGCGACCTTCACCATCGAAGGAATCACCGCGACGCACTTTGCGTCACTCATCACTTTGTCCGGGATTGCTTTGTCGGGAGTGGCCATAATTTCGTTCAGAACTTTGGCCGACGCATCCATGCGTTTGTCGATGTCCGATCGGTCTTTGTCGTCATCCGCCGACCAAGCCACGCTGGCGCAGAGCAGAGCGCCAGCAGCGAGCACCAGGAGACATCTCGGCAATACAGAGCTGATTCTTGTCATGAGGAACCTCTTCTGTGCTCGATGTGAGCAACGGTTTGAATTGCCTTGCAAAGTCAACCCTAGCTTTTCCGTGCTCGCCGTTCCATCCGGTTTGCGCTGTAACCGGATTGCCGTGTGACGCGGGAGTTATAAGGGGAATCCTTAGAGAGACCTACAGTGCATGGGAGGTCGATGGTGCTGGCGAACTACAGCATCGCCAGTATGGGATGGCTCGAAACCGAAACGAAGTGGAAATGCGTCGAGCCTCCGCGTTGAGCCTTTCCTGCGAGGGGTAGTTCCACCGCTTTAGAGGATAATAGAATCAACCACCCGGCCGCTCAAAGCCATCGGGAAAACTCCGTAGAAGGGAACTGGACGAACGGTTTGGAATCGTGCTGAAGAGTTTCTGCGCACGGTTACGAAGCAACTTTCATAATTTCCCGGGGAATTTCCGGCGGAGCAATCTCTGAGGGAAACATCGCAGTCACTCGCGTCCCGTCGCTTCCGGACTCAATCTCAAGTGTTCCCCCGAGCTGTCGTACGCGCTCGCTCATACCCTGAAGGCCCACTCCCGCACGCATCGGCATCGGCATGCCCTTGCCACGATCACGAATCTCGAGCGCTACATTGTCTAGTCTGCGCGTAATGACGATGCTTGCAAACCTGCTGCCAGAATGCCGGTGGATGTTCGTGAGGCATTCCTGCACGATGCGGAACATTGCTGTTTCGAGTTCAGCTGGCTGCCGCCCAAGTGCGGGGTCTAATTGGAGGTCCACCTCGATTTTGCTTCGCTCGGCAAACCCTTCAACATACCAGCGCACCGCCGACTGTAGCCCGGCCTCATCGAGCAATGGCGGATGCAGTAGATGAGACATAGTTCGCAAGTCTCTCGACAACTCTTCGATAAGGCGCAGGCTTTCGGTAAGTGGCCTGACGAACTGGGAGTTCGTCTGGCGGAGTTCCTCCTCCACCGGGACCAGATTCAGGCTTAAAGCAACCAGTATCTGACCAGCCGTGTCGTGCAGTTCTCGCGCGATCCGGCGCCGCTCGTCGTCCTGCATCTGCAGCAGTCGCGCCGACAGCATGCGCAACCTCTCCTGGACCTGATCGAGTTCGGATGTGCGTTCCGTTACTCTCGCTTCCAGTTGCTCATGCGCATTCTTCAGTGCTTCTTCTGAACATTTGCGTTCACTGATGTCCCGGCACACCCCCATCATGCTCTTGGGACGGTTTGTCGAGTCGTAAATGACCTGCCCATGAGCTTCCACCCAGCCGAAGCTTCCATCCGCCTTTACCGGGCGATACTCTACGTGGAGCTCTCCTTCGCCCTCCAGTGCCTGCTGAATGGCCTGCATAACCTTCTGGCGGTCCTCTGGGCCAATTCCTTCCAGAGCCGCCTCAATATTCCCTCCAAACGATCCCGGTGACCGCCCCTGGATTCGTTCCATGTTTTCCGACCAGCTCACACTCCCGCTATCAAGGTCCCAATCCCAGGTTCCGATATTCGCGGCCTCCAGGCAGAAACGCATTCTTTGTTCACTGTCCCGCAGTGCCTGTTCAATCTGCCGGATCCGGGTAACGTCGCGGGCAATCTTGGAAGCACCTACGATCCTGCCGGTCGAGTCTCGAACAGGCGAAACGGTCAGCGATACCAGTACTCGTGCTCCGCCTTTTGTGATCCTCACCGTTTCAAAATGCTCGATGCGTTCTCCCGCTCTGAGCCTGTGCAAAATGTCGGTTTCCTGCGCATGCAATTCGGGCGGGATAATAATCGTGATTGGTTTTCCAAGAACTTCACTTTCGAGGTAGCCGAAAATTCGCTCTGCGCTGCCATTCCATGCAGTGATGATCCCGTTCAGGTCCTTCGCGACAATCGCATCATCCGAGCTCTCTACGATGGCGGCGAGCCTGGACCGCATTTCTTCGGGAGACTTAAGCTCGTCCAGTGGCGGGGTATTTTCCATGTGGCTCCTACCGTATCGCTGCATCGACGAATTTCTGCCGACTTCCATCCGCAAGGGCACTCCTCTGCTGCAGCACCGAACCGGAGGGTATCACCAGTTCAACCAGAGTTCCAGGATGCATATTGGTCAGCCGCAATTCTCCCCCAAATTCGCTGGCTCGTTGCTTCATGCCGCCAATGCCCACTCCCACGCTATCCGGCTGCAGTTCAGCGATTCTCTGGCCGATCCCTTTGCCATCGTCTCGCACCCCGACCACGATCATCCCGTCCTTTTGCGCCAAAGTAATCCAAACCTGGTGTGCCTCTGCATGCCGAAAGACATTGGTCAGTGCCTCTTGCACGATTCGGAATACCGCGGTCTCTACCTCGGTGGCAAGCCTCGGAAATTCACGAGGCTGCACGTCTAGAGAGGTTTCGATCCCGCTGCGTTTTGTCAGCCCATCTACATACCAGGACAGAGCCGACAGCAAGCCCACTTCATCGAGCAGCGGCGGATGCAACAGGTGCGACATCGTGCGCACTTGCTGAATCGCGCTATCCACGATGTTGCTAGCCTGCACCCATGCATCTTTGGGGAATTCCGCAGGTTTTTGCAGCAGCATTCTATCGAGAATCATCTTGGCCACGGCAAGTTCTTGCCCCAATCCGTCGTGCAGATCGCGCGCGATTCTGCGGCGCTCTTGATCCTGCATCGTCATCAGGCGGATGGAAAGGCGCCGCAATTCATTCGTTCTCTCGCCCACCATTTTCTCCAGCTCCGCCGCGTTATCGCGAATCGATTGCTCCAGCAGTTTGCTGTCGTGAATGTCAGAACAGGTACCGTACCATTTGACGATCGTTCCCTCACTTTGAATCGGCACAGCGCGAGCCCGGAACCAGCGATAGTTACCGTCCTTGGCCTGAATGCGATACTCCGCTTCGTAGTTTGCCCCCGATTCAACGCAGAGCAACCAGTCAGCCATCGCCTTTTGCCGATCTTCCAAGTGCACATAGTCCAGCCACCCAAAACCATTCGCAGAATTCTGCGCAGCGCCCGTAAATTCATAAAATCGGTCGCTGATGTAGTCCCTCGAGCCGTCAGCGTTGCGACTGAAAATAATGTCCGGGGCTGTGTGGATGATGGCATCGAGTTCCTGATTCTTTCCTACCAGCTCCATGTTGAGCTGCAACAGCAATTCCGCTTTGCCGGCTAACTCCTCTGTTCGCTCCAGCACGCGCTGCTCGAGTTCGCGGTTCAGGGTTTCGAGTTGTCGAGTCTTGCGGTGCAGGTCCGCGAACACTCTCACTTTGGCGCGCAACAATTCCGGAACCACCGGAACTGAGATGTAATCAACCGCGCCGTGCTCATAACCTTTCAGCTGATCCAGATCGGTCAGGTGCACTGCCGAAACAAAAATGATTGCGGTCCTCTGAAACCGCGGATGCTGGCGAATCATCGCCGCCAATTGAAAGCCGTCAAGCTCCGGCATGCTTACGTCCATCAGCACCACGGCTACGTCATTGTTAAGCAGAATTTCAAGGGCCTGCTTCGCTGAATGGGCTTTGATCAGGTTCTCGCCGAGTCCGCCCAGCATGACTTCATAGCTGAGCAGCTTGGCCGGCTGATCATCCACCATCAAGATATTGACTTTTTCATTCTTGCCCATGTGTCCCGCTATATTCCTCTCCGCTCGAGTCCCGCGCGCGATCGCCCGCAGCTATCTGTGAAGCCACATCCGCAACGACGACAGCAGTTGCTCGGTGTTAACCGGTTTGGCCAGATACTCAGACGCTCCGGCTTCGAGACATTTCTCCCGGTCGCCTTTCATTGCTTTTGCCGTCAGCGCAATGATCGGCAATCGCCGGAACAGCGGGTTCTGCCGGATCACTTGCATCGTTTCATATCCATCCATCTCGGGCATCATAATATCCATTAAAACGATCGCGATATCCGGGGTCGATTCAAGTTTGGCGATTGCTTCACGTCCCGTACCGGCAGTCATAACGCTCATGCCTCGACGCTCGATTACGCTGCTGAGTGCGAAGATATTGCGCACGTCGTCGTCCACTACCAGCACTTTCTTCCCCACCAGCGCATCGTCGGAGTGGTGCAACCGGTCAAGCAGCCTCTGTTTCTCTGCAGGCAGATCGGCCACGACGCGATGCAGGAACAATGCAGTCTCGTCCAACAGTCGCTCAGGTGACTCCACTCCCTTGACCACCACGCTCCGTGCCAGCGAATGCAGCCGCGCATCCTCTTCTGGAGACAGTTCCTTGCCAGTAAAAACTACAACCGGAAGGTCGGCGAGCGAAGGAGTATCACGGAAGCGCTCCAGCACATCGAACCCTGATATGTCGGGTAGACGCAAGTCGAGAACCACGCAGTCAAACGACTGCTCGTTCACAATCTCGATTGTGTCTGCGCCAGTAGAAACAACTGTAACGTCGATGTCGTCATAGCCCAGAAGCTCCTTAATGCTGAGCTGCTCAGCTGGATTGTCTTCCACGACCAGCAAGCGCTTCCGCCGCGGCGCGGAGTACTCCTTGATGCGAGCCAACGCCGTTTCAAGCCCCTGCGTCGTAGTCGGCTTGGTCACAAATGCGAACGCTCCGCGCGCCAGCCCGTGGTGCCGATCTTCGTCCAGGGTCAGCATCTGAACCGGTATGTGCCGGGTTGCCGGATCCTGCTTCAAGTGGTTCAACACCGTCCAGCCCAACATGTCGGGCAGGAAAACATCCAGCGACACGGCCGTCGGATGATACTCATGAGCTAGGGCGAGCGCATCCGAACCACGCGTTGCCACCAGAACCCTAAACCCCTTATCCCGGGAAAGGTCGCGCAGCACGCGCGCATAGTGAGGATCATCTTCAACAATCAGCAACACAGCATCGTCAGGTTGCAGATTCTCGCGATCATCGGGAATCTTTTCGATGGGATGTTCCACCGATAACGGCAGTGGAGGAATGACCGACGACGGCGATTTCCTCTCGATCCCCGCAGCGCCCGCTTGCGATGGACCGACATAAGTTTGCGGCAAATAGAGAGTGAACGTGCTGCCCCGTTCCGGAGCGCTGCGCAACTGAATTTCTCCGCCCAGCAGACCGGCCAGCTCGCGGCTGATCGCTAATCCCAAGCCCGTGCCGCCGTACTTGCGGCTGGTGCCGGCATCTGCCTGCTGAAACGCCTCAAAGATGATGCGCTGCTTTTCGAACGGAATGCCAATGCCCGTATCGGCAACTTCAAACGCGATCACAGATCCCGCCTTTCCCAGAATCGGATGATCCTCGCTCCAGCCACTCTTCGCCGGAGAAACCGACAGGCGAACGCCTCCAACCTCGGTGAACTTAAACGCGTTGGACAACAGGTTTTTCAACACCTGCTGCAGACGCTTCGAATCTGTGACGACACTCCGCGCTAGGTGCGGATCGGTCTTCACTTCGAAAGTAAGGTGCCGGATTTCCGCTTCGTGACGGAATGGCCGTTCCAATGCGTCCAGCATGCCGGCGAAGAACACCTCGTCCGCCTCTACTGAAACAGTCCCCGATTCAATCTTCGACAAATCGAGAATATCCGTGATCAGATTCAGCAAGTCCGTGCCGGCGCCATGAATCGTGCGCGAGAACTCAACTTGTTTCGGCGTGAGGTTCCCGTCCGGGTTATCGCTGAGTTGTTGGCCGAGTACCAGGATGCTGTTGAGCGGCGTCCGCAACTCGTGGGACATATTGGCCAGGAACTCGGACTTGTATTTCGAGGTCAAGGCCAATTCCTTCGCCTTCTCTTCCACGGCCCGTCGGGCTTGTTCAATCTCCTGATTCTTGCGTTCGACCTCGACGTTCTGTTCGGCGAGCTGCTGCGCTTTCTGCGCGAGCTGCTCGTTGGTCTGCTGCAACTCTTTTTGCTGAACCTGAAGTTCCGTGGCCAACTGCTGCGACTGCTTCAACAGTCCTTCCGTCTGCATCGTGGCCTCGATGCTGTTCAGCACGATGCCGATGCTGGCCGTCAACTGCTCGAGAAATGCCATCTGCGAAGCTGTAAAAATGCCCAGCGACGCGAGCTCGATCACCGCCTTGACCCGGTCTTCGAATAGCACAGGGAGCACGATGACATTTCGCGGAACCGCTTCGAACAAACCGGAGCGAATCGCGATGGTGTTTGGCGGTAGGTCGGAAATCAACATCCGCCGTTTCTCCGCCGCGCATTGACCCACCAGTCCCTCGCCGATCTTCAACCGTCGCAGATGTCCGTCCTCTCCATCACCGGCAAACGCCGAGAGCAACACCATCTCCGCCGAGGTCTCGCTTTCCATCTGGTAGATCACACCTTGCTGCGCATTCACCAGCGGCGCGAGTTCCGACAGCAACATGCGGCCCACCGTTGCCAGGTCGCGCTGACCCTGCAGCATACCCGTGAAGCGCGCCAGATTCGTCTTCAGCCAGTCCTGTTCCGTGTTGCGGTCAGTCGTGAGCCGAAGGTTGTCAATCATCGTGTTGATGTTGTCCTTCAGTTCTGCAACTTCGCCGCTGGCTTCAACCTGAATCGACCGCGTTAAATCGCCTTTGGTCACTGCGGTCGCAACCTCCGCGATTGCCCTGACTTGGTTGGTTAAGTTATCGGCCAACAGGTTGACGTTGCCCGTAAGATCCTTCCATGTGCCTGAAGCGCCCGGCACGTTGGCCTGACCGCCGAGGCGGCCTTCCACTCCCACTTCGCGGGCAACGGTCGTCACCTGATCCGCAAAAGTGGCCAGAGTTCCCGTCATATTGTTGATGGTCTCCGCGAGAGCCGCGATTTCGCCCTTCGCGTTCACCGTCAATTTCTGTGTGAGGTCGCCATTCGCGACGGCCGTGACCACCTTCACGATGCCGCGCACTTGCTCCGTCAGGTTCACCGCCATGACGTTGAAGCTGTCGGTAAGATCTTTCCAGGTTCCGCCGACGCCCGGCACTTGCGCCTGACCGCCGAGCTTGCCGTCAGTGCCGACTTCACGCGCCACGCGCGTGACTTCAGCGGCGAATGCGTTCAACTGGTCGACCATCGTGTTGATCGTGTTTTTCAGCTCGAGAATCTCGCCCTTCACATCGACCGTGATTTTTCGCGACAAATCGCCGCGGGCCACAGCCGTCGTGACTTCAGCAATGTTTCGCACCTGCCCAGTCAGGTTGCCAGCCATTGCGTTTACTGAATCGGTAAGATCCTTCCACGTGCCAGCCACGCCGGGCACGTTCGCTTGTCCGCCCAACCGGCCTTCGCTGCCGACTTCGCGCGCCACGCGTGTTACTTCGGCAGCGAACGAGCGCAGTTGCTCGACCATTGTGTTCAGGGTTTCTTTCAGCTGTAAGATCTCGCCCCGAACGTCAACCGTGATCTTCTTCGAGAGATCCCCGTTCGCAATCGCAGTCGCAACTTCGGCGATATTTCGGACCTGGCCAGTAAGGTTGCTGGCCATGAAGTTGACGTTGTCCGTGAGATCTTTCCACGTGCCGGCCACGCCCGGTACTTGCGCCTGTCCACCGAGTTTCCCGTCGGTGCCAACTTCGCGTGCCACGCGCGTAACTTCGCCCGCGAATGCATTGAGTTGATCCACCATCGTATTGATGGTGTTTTTCAGTTCGAGAATTTCGCCCTTCACGTCGACCGTGATCTTTCGCGACAAATCGCCTCGGGCCACAGCGGTGGTCACCTCAGCAATGTTACGAACCTGGCCGGTAAGGTTTCCGGCCATCGAATTGACCGAGTCGGTAAGATCCTTCCAGGTGCCGGCCACGCCCGGCACGTTGGCTTGTCCGCCCAGCCGCCCTTCAGTGCCGACTTCGCGGGCCACGCGGGTCACTTCGCCAGCAAACGCATTGAGCTGGTCCACAGTTGTGTTGATGGTTTCCTTGAGCAGCAGAATCTCTCCGCTCACGTTCACCGTGATCTTCTTCGAAAGGTCGCCGCTCGCAATCGCCGTCGACACTTCCGCGATGTTGCGGACCTGGCCAGTCAAGTTGCTGGCCATCGAATTCACCGAGTCGGTCAGATCCTTCCACGTGCCGCCCACTCCCGGAACCTGGGCCTGTCCGCCAAGTTTCCCGTCGGTCCCTACTTCGCGAGCAACGCGCGTCACCTCGGAAGCGAACGAGCGCAACTGATCCACCATCGTGTTGATGGTGTCTTTGAGTTCAAGAATTTCGCCTCTGACGTCGACCGTGATCTTGCGGGACAAATCGCCGCGGGCTACGGCCGTCGCAACTTCGGCGATATTTCGCACCTGGCCGGTAAGGTTGCTGGCCATGAAGTTCACGTTGTCCGTGAGATCCTTCCATGTGCCGGCCACGCCTGGTACCTGCGCCTGCCCACCCAGCTTTCCTTCCGTACCCACCTCGCGGGCCACGCGCGTCACTTCACCAGCGAACGCGTTGAGCTGATCGACCATCGTGTTGATGGTGTTCTTCAGCTCCAGAATTTCACCCTTCACATCGACGGTGATCTTGCGCGACAAATCACCGCGTGCCACAGCCGTCGTGACCTCGGCAATGTTTCGCACTTGGCCGGTAAGGTTTCCAGCCATCGAGTTGACGGAGTCCGTCAAATCTTTCCAAGTGCCGGCGACGCCGGGAACATTTGCTTGTCCGCCCAGGCGGCCTTCGGTGCCCACCTCGCGGGCCACACGCGTCACTTCGCCAGCGAAACGGTTCAGCTGATCCACCATCGTGTTCAGCGTTTCTTTCAGCTGCAAAATTTCACCGCGGACGTCCACCGTAATCTTCCGCGACAAGTCGCCGGTGGCAATTGCTGTCGCGACCTCAGCGATGTTTCGAACCTGGCCGGTGAGGTTGCTGGCCATGAAGTTCACATTGTCTGTGAGATCCTTCCACGTCCCGCCCACACCCGGCACTTGAGCCTGTCCGCCCAACTTGCCTTCCGTGCCCACTTCACGCGCCACGCGAGTAACTTCGCCGGCGAACGCGTTCAGCTGATCCACCATCGTATTAATAGTGTCTTTGAGTTCGAGGATCTCGCCCTTCACATCGACTGTGATCTTGCGTGACAAATCGCCGCGGGCCACGGCCGTAGTCACTTCCGCAATGTTTCGCACCTGCGCCGTCAAGTTGCCGGCCATAGCGTTCACGGAATCGGTAAGGTCTTTCCAAGTGCCCGCCACGCCCACCACAACGGCCTGTCCGCCCAGTTTGCCGTCTGTGCCCACCTCGCGAGCTACGCGAGTGACTTCCGACGCAAACGAACGAAGTTGATCCACCATCGTATTGATGGCTTCTTTGAGCTGGAGAATTTCGCCGCGCACATCGACCGTAATCTTTCGAGAGAGATCGCCGCTGGCCACCGCAGTCGCAACTTCTGCAATGTTGCGAACCTGCCCCGTAAGGTTACTCGCCATCGAGTTCACGGAATCTGTAAGATCTTTCCACGTGCCCGCCACACCCGGCACTTGCGCCTGCCCACCCAGTTTGCCGTCAGTGCCTACCTCGCGCGCCACGCGCGTCACCTCGGCCGTGAACACGCTAAGCTGCTGAATCATGGTGTTGACAATGCTGGCGGAGCGCAGGAACTCGCCTTCCAGCGGCCGTCCGTCCACGTCCAGGCGCACCGTTTGCGTCAGGTTCCCCTGGGCAACGGCGGCGATGGCGCGAGTCACGCCCTCGGTCGGCCTCAGCAGATCCTCGACCAGCGTATTGATCGAGACTTCCATCTCTCCCCACGCGCCTCTGGATTCATGGAAGCGCGCACGCTCCCGAGTCCTTCCTTCTTTTCCCACCACTTGTCCGACGCGTTTCAGTTCCTCTGCCATCTGCTGGTTGGCAGAGACGATGGAATTGAAAGTATCCGCGATTTTCCCCGCCAGACCGGTCCAGGCGCCTGGAAGGCGCACCGAAAAATCGCCATCCCTCATCGTCTGCAGGCTGGCTAGAATTACGCTGAGATCGTTCGAATCGGGTTGCGCAACAACGACAGAATTCCCGTTGTGCTTACCCTGACTGTCAACGGATGGCCCATTGGAATCGGCAATCGCCGGGCTTTGATTGTTTCTCTTCATCGTCTACTCCAGAACTGGGGGAGTATCTGGCGTCGTGATAAGCCTTTGGCTCGGTTCGGCTAATCTTTTCCCGATCAACGCCGGTGATGCCAAACGCTTTCGGCGGCGCCATGAGAGGAATTAGTCGTATGAAGGGCGGCTTAGCCAAACCGCGGAAATCAGTAACAGCCCAAAGCGTTTATCTTGAATTCAGAACGCAAAAAACTCACCGACTGCATCCTTCGATGACACTGATAACACGGAAAACTGTACCCCGACTCTAGGGTCTTTCCTGTAGGCAGTAATAGAGGCCATCTTGTCCACGATTGAACTGACTAGAAACCCAGGCTGGCTAGGAGTGCCCGGGCAGAACTCATCACGAGACTCGAGAAGGACCACGCGGTCCGCGGCATGCGCCCCTCTTCAAACTGCAGCCGCCATAAATGCCTCATGTTCCAGTAGTCCGGGTTCTTTGGCGCCGGTCCGACGCAGTATCTCCACCGCCGACGCCGCATTCGCGCCTTCCGCGCAGGCCACATAGATCAACACGCCCATCTCTCGCAGTTGCTTCTCAACTCGATGCGCGGCGCACTCGGAAAATCCCAATCCTTCCAGACATCCCGAGTTGCCATTGCCCACCAGGGCGTGCAGAAAAGCTTGCGAACGGATAAAGAATCCGACCGTCGGGATCACCACCGCGCCGAACTCGAAAAGCCAGCTCATAAACTCTTCAGCCACTGCACCCTCTTTTCGCTCAGCATTGAGGATATTCGTCTCGCGCACAAACGTTGCAATGCGATGCCGTGGCGAAACCATCATGCAGATATCTTCCTTGTTGAATCCCGACTGGTTCAAGGTATGCACTACCTCGTGAAACTCGGCATCGTAGGAGTACATGCCATAGGCGGCTGGGGGATTGACGGTCATGGTGGGATTCTCCAATTCTGGATCGCAACAGCGAAAATATCCGTCTAGGCCGAACTTCGTACCACCGGGGAAGCGGTAGGAATCCGCTTCAAAGGGCTCCCGCGATTACGGGATGGATTGAGCCTACACAATCCGCCGAAGCCCGAAACATCAGGTAGATACTGTAGCCCTCAGAATGGAGCGTGAACGACTTTGCAGGGTGGACTTTTAGAGGTGGAAACCTGGGCCAAAGGCTATTTCGCTTTGGCCCTCCAGACGTAGAACTTACCATCGTCAGCAATCGTTTCAATCTCCACGCCGTTGGTGGCCGCTGCCCGATGCACTGCGGAACGAAGGTTCGCCAGGCCAACACCACCCACATCGGCGAGAGGAATCTCGAGGGCCGAGCCCGGCTGTAGTGTCGCTAACTCCTTCACAATGCCAAGAACCAGGTCGTGGTGCTTTCCCTGTCTGCCTCTCTTCAGGCCGGAAATCTCGACCTGGCGATATTTCATCCCCGGGAGTCGGTTCTGGGTTTTTTGTTCATTGGCCATCCTGCTTTCCCCTTTCGCTTCTTTTGCAGAAAATACCAGAGGATGGGAATTAGGTCAAATATATTTTTCTACTTGACTATGGAATCTTTTTGAGGGAATATTTTTGCGATAAGTATGCTATACGATAGCTCTACTACACCGCTGCGAACTCGCGGGACGCGTTCTTTAACGCTGCCGCACTTCCGGCTGGATTAAGCGTTCATCGCAGCTACGACAGTCGAAATCAAATGGTCCACCTTTTTTTAGTGGCCAAGGTATGATCACGATTATGAAGAAAGATCCCCCGGTGACGACAACTCATTCCTGGCAGGAATTGTACGCAGCGGCCATGCTCGAACTCGATCTTGCTTTTCTGTCCAGCAGGATTGAAGCCGCTCAAGCCGCAATACGGCAGGCCATGAAAGAGCTGGCAGGTACCCCCGAGCTCGTGAACGCAGAGATGCAAGAGATGTCTTCTGCTCTGGGTAACCTTCAGACGCTGCAAAGGGTGGAGCTGAAAGGCCCGAACCTTGCCGGCATTGGATCTTCTTCAGACCGAGGAGCTGCTTATGCAACGCTTGTGCCGCACGACAACTGCGCCCACCTGGCGCAGACGATTCGCGATGACGGAACTGCTTCGTCGCGCGAGAGTAGTGACCGATCCAAAAAAACTGGCATGTCTGCTAGCCAAAGTTGCGACGCGTAAAGCACGCAGCGAGAGCGACCGGTTGGATGGTAAACACGCACTGCCGTTGTGAGGAGATCGAACTGGTTTTAGCAATTCGCCTCCGATGAGACTCTGAAAGTTATGAGCCCCATAAACCCTGATCGAAGTTCAGAAGCTGGCAACGTCTCTCATGCCGTGCGCCGCTATACTCTGGCAATTCTGGCAGCGGTCGTAGCGTTATGGCTTCGCCAGTTGCTCTCGCCTCTCTTCGGAGAGAGCAATCCTTACCATACGCTCTGGCCCGCGGTTGTCTTCTCCGCTTGGTATTGTGGGCTTGGTCCGTCCATGCTCACAGCATCACTCGGCTTGGTAGGCGTCTGGTACTGGTTCTTGCCGCCTTACAATACCTTCAACCTCCAGGATCCCAGGGCTCAGATTTCTGGAATGCTCGGTTTTCTCATCTTCTCCAGTGTGATTATTGCTCTCGGCGAAGCGAACCGCCGGTCTGTTGTCCGGAACAAGTGGGCCGAAGACCAGCTCAGACACGCCCAGGAGGAACTCGAACGGAAGGTCCAGGAGAGAACCGCAGACCTGAACTTGGCGAACGAAAACCTGTGCGAACTATCAGGCCGGCTGCAGCAGATTCGCGACGAAGAGCGCCGCCACATTTCGCGGGAACTGCATGACAGCGTAGGCCAGCTGCTCGCAGCGCTCGGCATGAACCTTGCCGTCGTGCAGCGTCAGTCCGATAAGCTCGATTCGCTGGGAGCCCGCGCCATTTCCGAGAACGCTGCGATGGTGGAGCAAATCGGCCGGGAAATTCGCACCATCTCGCACCTTCTCCATCCCCCCTTGCTCGACGTCGCCGGTCTTGCATCCGCGCTTCGCTGGTACGTCGATGGCTTCTCGGAGCGCAGTAACATCCGAGTCGAGCTGAGTATCCCGGAGGAGTTCGGCCGGCTGTCGGACGAAATGGAAATCGCAATCTTCCGCATGGTCCAGGAGTGCCTCACCAACATCCACCGCCATTCTGGCGGCGCTTCCGCATCGATCCGAGTGCGTGAGGAAGACCACCGCGTCCTGGTTGAAGTGCAAGACGAAGGCAAAGGCATACCTCCGGAGAAACAGCTTGCGCTCAGCTCGTCCGGTCGCACCGGCGTCGGATTTCGTGGCATGCGCGAACGTCTCAGGCAGCTGGGAGGAACCCTGGAAATTCAGTCGAACGGTGCAGGCACACGAGTAAACGCCATGCTGCCTATTCGAGAGCCGGCAACCGCGGCAAGTTCGGCCTCAGAACGCTCGGCGTCGGAAGTCGCCTGAGCTGCGAGCTCATTCGTGGAAACCAAAATCTCGAAGCTGAACCTCCTTCCTTTCTCTTCTTCTTATTATTGCTTATTTCTTTTCGCTCTCATTTTCAAACCTTTTTGCCAGCCGGTTTTTCCTGCGAGATCCTAGGGTCATTCCTGTATGTCGCTGCCGCACTTCGACTCTCTAAGCTTAGAGCGACGTAAATCGGAAAGTCTCTATGCGCCTGTTGAGTGCCCGGCTCATTGTTTCTCTCATTGTTGGCATCACGCTCGTATCTCTAGGTTTTTCCTACTACGAGGTCGTGGTAGAGAAGCGCGCTCTGCGGAGCGACCTGGAGCGGCGGGCCGAGGTGCTCGGCGAAAGCGTTGCCGGCAATGTTGAGAAGTCGTGGGAGACCGGATCGGAGCGGGGATTGCAGCGGCTGGTTCAGCGCTTCGGGAACCGCGAACATTTACTTGGCGTCGCCGTCTACGATCGGCAAGGCAAGGTAGTCGCGATCACGACCGAGCTTGGACAAGTTCTCAAGGCGACACCACCGAACGTTATCCAGGCCATGGCACAGGGGCAGAGCGAGAGTTCGTTTGTTCGCGTGGGCAATGATCCCGTTCACATTTTTGCATTGCCTCTTCACCGTCAGGATGAACTCGTGGGGCGGCCTGGCAATCGTGCACGACGTTCGTTACATCCACGATCAGACGCTCCAATGCATGGCGCGAGGCGTTCCTGAGAATTCTCGTCCAGGTCTTCCTTATTATGTCGATCACTTTGCTGATCGTACGCTGGAGCATCGCCGGCCCGATCGCCCGCGCCGCCCAATGGATGCGCGCCCTTCGCCTGGGCAGAACTTCATCGCAGCAAATGCCCGACCTCGATGTATTCAAGCCCCTCGCGTCGGAAGTGGTCACCCTCGCCGCAAGTCTCAATCAGGCGCGCAACGCCGCGGAAAATGAAGCCCGCCTGCGCGAAGCCTCTGCCTCCATGTGGACCGCCGACCGCCTCGCAGTGCAGATCCAGACTCGACTGGACGGTGGCCGGCTCTTCGTAGTGTCGAATCGTGAGCCTTACATTCACCAGCGCAACGGAAAATCGATCGAAGTAGTTGTCCCGCCCAGCGGCCTGGTCACTGCTCTGGAACCGGTGCTCGAAGCCTGCGACGGCACATGGATCGCTCACGGCAGTGGAGACGCCGACTCCGAGGTCGTGGACGCACATGATCGTCTCCGTGTGCCCCCGGACGAACCTCGCTACACGCTGCGCCGAGTTTGGCTGAGCAAAGAGGAAGAAGAGGGCTATTACTACGGATTTGCCAATGAAGGCCTTTGGCCACTCTGTCATATCGCTCACACCCGCCCGATCTTTCGGGCGCAAGACTGGCAGTTCTATCAAGAGGTCAATCGCAAATTCACGGCCGCCGTACTTGAGGAAATCGAAGACACACCCAAACCTGTCGTACTGGTCCAGGACTACCACTTCGCGCTGCTGCCGCGAATGATTAAAGAAAAAAGGCCGGACGCCCGCGTCGCCATTTTCTGGCACATCCCCTGGCCTAACCCCGAAGCGTTCGGCATCTGCCCATGGCAGCGCCAACTCGTCGACGGACTCTTGGGAGCAGATCTTATCGGGTTTCACATTCAGTCCCATTGCAATAATTTCCTGCAGACGGTAGACCGCGTCGTGGAATCGCGAGTCGACTGGGAACACTTTTCCGTATTGCGTCAGAACCATCGGACCATGGTCCGGCCTTTCCCCATCAGCGTGGATCTTACGGAAGATGATTCCATCGAGAACGAGAATGATCGAGTCGACTACACTCGAGCGCACTAACTTGTTGCGCACCTTGGGCGTGGAAGCGGAATTCATGGGGATTGGTGTAGACCGGGTGGATTACACGAAGGGAATCCTGGAGCGCTTCCAGGCCATCGAACGATTTCTGGAGAAGTATCCCAGGTATCGGAACAAATTCACCTTCGTGCAAATCGGTTCGCCCAGCCGCACTCACATCAAGCGCTACCATGACCTTCTGGCAGAAGTCGAGGCCGAAGCCGAGCGCATCAATTGGCGCTTTCAAACCAGCAAATGGAAGCCAATCGTATTTCTGAAGCGCCATCACAGCCACGAGGAGATTGCGCGCTACTACCAGGCTGCCGATCTTTGTCTCGTCACGTCGCTGCATGACGGCATGAACCTGGTCGCGAAAGAATTCCTCGCTGCCCGCCGGGATGAACGCGGTGTTCTGATTCTGAGCCAATTCACCGGCGCCGCCCGCGAATTGCCTGATGCTCTGCTGATCAATCCTTACGACACCGATCAGACTGCTGAAGCCATCCGTGTTGCCCTTGAGATGGAGCCAGAAGAAAAGCAATTGCGCGTGCACCAGATGCGCAAGGTCATCCGAGAACACAATATTTATCGTTGGGCCGGGAGCCTGGTCACGGAACTCTGTGAACTCAGGCTCGATGTCGCGGAGCACGCGCAGGAAGAGAAGCTCCGTGCCAGTGTCACCGCAGCATGATCCACCGCCGAGCGCGGAGTGATGGGGGAAGATTGATGGGGGAAAGCAAGCCTCAAATTGACGCGCTGTTGCAGACCGTTGCGAGGGCTCCTCAATCACTGCTCATGCTCGACTACGACGGCACGCTGGCGCCGTTCCGAAAAAATCCCGAGCAGGCTCTTCCTTATCCTGGCGTTTCCGATGTCCTTCAGCAGATCGTTCGTTTCACCAAGACCCGCGTGGTCATCATCTCGGGAAGAGACGCGAATGAGGTCATTCCTCTGCTCGGCATTGAACCTCACCCGGAGGTTTGGGGATTTCACGGCTTGCAACGTCTGAAGCCCGACGGAGCCGTCGAACTGTCTGCTCTCGACGAGGCCACAGCGGCAGCCCTGGCGGAAGCGGATAATTGGTTGCTCTATCAGCAACTCCAACACGCCGCGGAGTATAAGACCGGCAGCATCGCAGTTCACTGGAGAGGCTTAAGCGAATGTGATCTGGGGGAGATTCGGGGGAGGGTGCTGCTGGGCTGGACGTCAATCGCCAGGCAGACCGGACTGGCCCTGCTGGAATTCGACGGAGGAGTTGAAATTCGCGCTCGCAAGGCTAACAAAGGCGCCGCGGCACGCACTATCATGAATGAAATGAATCCAGATACACCTACTGCTTACCTGGGAGACGACACCACCGACGAACATGCATTCGACGCCGTAAATAGCCGGGGCCTGAGTATATTGGTGCGCCCGCGGTGGCGAACCACCTCCGCCCAGTTGTGGCTCATGCCGCCCGGCGAAGTCCTCGATCTTTTGGCGCGGTGGCTCCACGCCTGCCAAAATCAAAACAAATCAAGCAATGACGCGGCCGCGGCGGTGAACGCATGACCAGTGCATCTGTACAAGGTCGACCGCCCGCTCCCGTGAAGCCTTTTTACTTCAACACGTCAGCGCATCTTTTGCGCGTGACTCAGCAGCGATCGAATACACTTTCAGAGTTCCTCCAGGCACTCGGGGAATGTCCGGAAGGCTCAATCTTTCAGCACAGTTTCCGGACCCTGCAGGAACATCACTTCATTCGAGAAGGCTTCTCCAACGACTTCGCGCACTGGGCCTTGTCGGCCTGCAATGAGCCCGGTCTGGCCGAGGGACTGGCCGCCGTGGACGTGCGTGAGTTCACCTCGGTCGCAGAACTGCGTGAACGCTTTGTCACGATCGTGAAAGACTTCCTGCGCCGCACCCCAGCCGCGGGAGCACGCAATGCTCGCGAGACCTTCTATTTCTGCGCCTCCGATATCGTCGTGATTCCAACCACATTCGTGGCCCATACTCTGCGCGAGTTCGTGGAGGGCCTGCATGGCGTGAGCGTGCACTCCATCCACCATCACTTCATCGAGGCGCGCCTCAGGCTCAAGCTCATGTCGAACGACTTCTCGCAATGGTTGCATGAAGATCTGGGCCTGACCGAAGCGGCTCGCCAGTTGAATCGAATTGACATCTACACCATCACACTCAATGACGTTCGCGAGCAAATTATTCGAGTCGTGGAGCGAGCTCTGAGTCTAGGCGCAAACCTATGGAACCCGTCGAACCACAAACCGAGAGTGAATTGGCCGCCAAACCAGACCAATCGAGCCCCACCCCAGACTCAACTCCAGCCGTTCAAGGCCGCCAGGAACGGCGCAAGCAACCGCGGACCTGGGAAACGCCACCGGCACCCGTTCCTCCGCCGCGTCTGGACGACTACAAAAACATCGTCGGCGCCGCGGACATTGATGAATCGCGTTTTCTCGCGCAGGAACTGAAAGGCAAGACGGTGAAAATGGTGAACTCCACCGCGGTCGGCGGGGGAGTCGCGGAGATGCTCAATCAGCTCGTTCCGCTTCTCAACGAAGTCGAAGTGACGACTCACTGGGAGGTCATCACCGGAGGCAATGATTTCTTTGAGGTTACCAAAGCCTTCCACAATGCGCTTCAAGGCAGCGACTACAAACTTACGCAGCAAGCCCGCGACATTTTCCTGATGCACAACGAGCAAAACCGCCGGCGCATGCAATTTTTCGAAGATGTGGTCGTGATTCATGACCCGCAGCCCGCCGCTCTCATTCGCGCTCGCGAGGACTCTTCCCGGAGGTGGGTGTGGCGCTGCCACATCGATTTGTCCAACCCAAATTCAGAGTTGTGGGGCTTTCTCCGGCCGTTCATCGAGCAATACGACGCGGCGATTTTTTCTTCGCAGTCATTCACCCGCCAGTTGCCGATCCCTCAGTATCTGTTTTATCCCTGCATCGACCCGCTTGTCCGAAAAAAACAAGGATCTCGAAGACAGCTTCGTCCAGCGAGTGTGCGACGAATTCGGAGTCGATCGCTCGCGCCCCATCGTCACCCAGGTTTCGCGCTTCGACCGCGCCAAAGATCCGGTGGGAGTCGTCCACGCCTTCAAGCAAGCCCGGAAATATGTCGACTGCCAGTTGGTTCTGGCTGGAGGCGGAGCGAGTGACGATCCCGAAGGCGCTGTCGTTCTCAAGGAAGTCAAAGAAGCCGCGGGCGAAGATCCCGACATCATTATTCTCGACCTGCCTCCCTGGTGCGCGCTGGAGATTAACGCTCTGCAACGCGCTTCGACTCTCATCGTGCAGAAATCGATCCGGGAAGGCTTTGGACTCACCGTCACCGAGGCCCTGTGGAAAGGGAAGCCGACCATCGCGGGTGCGGTTGGCGGCATCCCCAATCAGATCATCCACAAGTTAACCGGAGTGCTTGTGCATTCCGTGGAAGGTTGCGCTTATCAGATGCGCTACCTCTTGACCCATCCCGATTTCGCCAAACAACTCGGCCAGAACGGACACGAGCACGTGAAGGAGAATTTCCTGATGACGACCAATCTCCGGCGCTGGCTACTGCTGTGTCGAATCTTGCTCGCAAGCGGATCATAGTGATTCTAGACAGCAGACTACGGTCTCGAATCCCCGTGGCCGTTCCCGTTACCATTCTTAGGAATCGTCGCACTCGCTTCAGCCTCAATGGTGACTTCCACCTCGGCGCCGAGCTTCAGGCACACCTTCTCACCATTCTCGTCGGTCAGAGTGTTCTCGATGCGAAGCTCGCGATAGAGGTGGTCCGCACCTTCCACAGCCAGTTGCGCCTTCTCAGGAATGCTGGGAGACGGAGATTTAATAATCTTTTCGACCGTTGCAGGCAGGGTAGTGCTCGGCTTATCGCTGGTACTTTGTTGATCGCTCATAGGTAGTTTCTCCGTTCAGGCAATTTAACCGTGTCGCCACACTACTCGCGCTTCGAACCTCGATCACTATTCTTCCCAATGTTCTTTTGTTCTCCCTTGCGACCGAAATCCAAACCAAAATGCGGCTCGGATTCTGTTCCCGAGATCCTGATAGGTATTTCCGTGCCCGCTCCGTCTTTGCTAAAGAATGGGTCCACGGGTTTCAGCAGCACCGACTTCCACCCGGTGGTCATTTGCGACACCTTCGCCTCTAGCCGAGCGGTTCCGCGAAAGTCGAATTTTTGTCCGTCCAGGCTGTAGTCGCCGGTCATATCGACATGCGTCCCCGGAATCAGAAAGTGTAGAAGAGAAAACGAGAGTAGCCCGTCCTTCAACGTGAACACGCCTCGCAGATCAACAGGGACGTTTTCCTCAACATGCATCTCCGCCTGCTTGGGCTTCCCCTGGCTCCGCTCGCTCAAAGTGTCGAGCTTGCCCTGTACTTTCTCGTTCGTGAAGCGAGCGCGCAACACGTGAAAGGTGCCGGCCAGCTTGAGCCGGTCGACCGCACTCGCATCACCAGGTGCAAGACTCAGTCGCGTCCTCATTTCAACCGGGCCGTTCATGATCGGCGGGTCGGTCCGCACACCCAGTTTGAGTAAGTCTTCAATCCGCGCCCGATCTAACACGACGTCCAGCTCCACATCGTGACCATGCGGAGAATTCACGCGCACAACAGATCCGCTTGCCGTAAACGAAGTATGAAGAAAGTTCGCATTCACTGGCTGCAGGTATGTATCTCCGCTGGTGCCGTCAACCACAGCGTGAAATTCAGTATGCAGCGGTACAGATTGACCGCTGGTCGCAATGCGAAAATCCGGCGTATCGGTTTTTCCATGCACGACGATATTCCCCAGAGTTCCCGAGTAATCGCCGCTTGAAGAGAGTATCCCTCCGATTCCTTTAATCGTGCTCAGATCGGCGTTCGTGAAAGAATAATCCCCCTGCACCGGCGTTTCTCGAGGACTGTCCTGCCGCCACGGTCCAAACAGACCCGTGGATTGAATATTTCCCACCGGCTTCGGATTGACCAAAGTCGCATCGAACTTGAAAGGCTGGCCAGGCCCAATATCCTTCATCTTCAAGTTGCCAATAGCAAACTCCAGCGGAGGCTTGCCCGGTTTTGAAGTGTTGATCATGAGCTTCGCATCTTCACAAATGAACTGGTCGACAAAAATGCTCATCTTCGGAGTGCTCGAACCCATCTTCGTCATTTCCTGCCGATCTTCCTTCGGCGGGATGTTCAGCTCCAAACCTTTCACGTATACAGTTCCTACGTGCATCGGAGATCGGAACAGGCTCATCAAACTGGTTTGAAATCGGAATTCCTGAACTCCGATCAAGGCCTGCACTCCCGGCTCGTAAGGGTTGGGGTCGGTTGCGCCAAAAACCTTCAGCCCATCCCCGGAAACTTCAATCCCATTAGCAACGGAAACATGGAAACTCCCCAATTCAACTTTGCTATGGAAACGATTGGACAAAGTTCCGATCACGCGACTTCGCAGAATCGGTTCAGCGCGAGCGACGACTAGTCGCACCGCTACCGCTGCGCTGGCCAAAAAAATAACAGCGACTAAACCAATCCATTTCCATGGCAGCGATCGGCCCGGGTTCTCAAGTGTTCGTCTGGGAGAAACTTGCACAATCGCCATTGTGCATTAGATTGGCCCGCAACGGTAGTCGTCCATACAGTGCTTCCCCTAGATTCTCGAATAAGATTCCAACAAGCTTCGAGTCGATTGCAGAGCGAGATACCACAAAAAAGCGGATCCGGAGAACCGGATCCGCCAGCATGCAGGAGCTGAGAAAGAGGAGCTGACAAGCTTTTCTACTTCGAAGGCGGCGTATTACTTCCGCCGGCTACCGGCGGGCACGGCTTACCCGTAGGGGACATCCCCGGCGTTGTGGAGTTTGCCGAGCCGCTCCCTGACGGCGAATTCGATGATCCCGAATTCGCCGATCCCGGATTGGAAGCTTCTCCATTCGGCGTCGAACCGTTAGCAGCCCCTGGTGTGGCAGGTAAAGGTCCGCACGGGGAGCCGGTTGGGCTGGTCCCAGGAGTGTTTGGGCTGTTCGGGTTTACGGTTGAAGGTTCTGTGTTGCTCCCTGGCGTCGGCGGATTCGGTGAGTTCGAGCCCGGCACAGTGGAGGGAGTGTTCGGTGTCGTCGCGCTGGTCGGCGGGTTTACAGGGGTCGTTTGTGGAATCGTCGAGCCGGTCGGCGGCGTTGTCGTGCCCGGCGTCTGGGCCTGCCCTGGTGTCCCCTGCCCACCAGTGGGCGCTGTCCCAGCAGGTTTACTCTGCGCCATAACTCCGACGGCGCAAAACAGAAGCATCGATAAGAAAACATTTCTAGCGGACATTAGAAAACCTCCGGGGCTAAAGTCTTAATGCTGAAATCTATTCTTCACCCAAACGGTGTCCGGACCAATCCGGACCATGCCGTAGACTCTCACGAACAATCCGGTACGGTACAAGCGACGTTCCTATCGCGTAGAGCTGGCTTTTTGATCCTTAATCTCCAGTTCGTTCACCACCTGCTGTACGTTCGGAACGGTTGACGCGACTTTTTGAACCTGCGTGCGCGCGGATTCCGAGTTCACCTTGCCGGTCAAGGTCACCACGCCGTTCTTGACGTCGTAATTGACGCCTTTCTTCATCTTGCTCACGATAAGAGCCGCATCTAAATTCGTGGCGATGCCCTTGTCCACGTCCGCATTCACGGCCTTTGAATCGCTTTCAGCACCGGGAGGAAGCACGGCAATCTGGTCGGCCACAACTTCGCCGCTGGCGATCGACTTGGCAATGGACTCAGCTTGAGATTTGTCACCGGAAGCGGCAACACTGCCGCCGAGCGTAACCACCCCTTTGTCGCGATCCTGCGATACGGAAACATCTTTCAAGCCGGATTGATCGAGTGATTGACGGATAGCGTCAGAAACATCGGGCGACCTCGCTGGCGCATGAGAGCAGCCCGCCAGACCCAGTCCTGCAAGCGTGGTAAGCAACGTCATTCGCAGCTTGATCATTTTCATTTGGATCTCCTTTATCGGCCTGCGTAAGACGAGCTCCACCGTACTAAGGTTGCCTGCGGTTATACGGTTCAGGCCGCGCGGGTGCGTTCGAGCGCGGCTCGGCCCAGGGCCAGCCTGATCGCACTTAGAACACAGTCGTAGGAAGTAAGCATCTGATGCTGGCGAGGGGCTCTCGTCCACCACAGCACTCGCACTCTGACTGCGTTCGACTCCGCATCGCCCAAGTCCAGCACAAGAGCTTCAGGACCAGGATCCGCCAACACTCCCTGCACCTTGCTCACGGTCTGAACCACGAAAGACTTGATTCCCTCCAAGTCGGTTACGCCCTTCAAGTTCAAATCGTATTCCCATCGACGAATGTCGAGCGCCGTGTTGACCGTAACCGAGTGCGTAAACAAATCGGCATTAGGAATCACGATTCGTCTTCCGTCGAAGGTCTTGATGATGGTTGCGCGGGTCTGAATCTCTTCCACGGTGCCCTCGTAATTGTCCACCTTAATCTCATCGCCCAGCCGAAACGGTTCAGCCCACAGCAACAACAAGCCGGCGAGAAAATTCTGCAAGATGTTCTGAAACGCAAACCCAATCGCCACGCCGCTGATGCCCAGGATCTTTATCAGATCGCCCGCTTGAAAAGAGGGTGCCACTACCGAAAAGGCGACCAGAAAGCCCAGCAGAATCGTTGCCGCTCCAGTGAGGCGCGCGAATACCACTCCCAGGTTGGGCCGGTATCTGCGAGTGGTGCGATGAATCACGCGGCTCACCAGAATGCTGAGCCCATAAAACAAAAAGAAAACCACGATGCCCAGAATCAGAGAAGGAAGTCGGGCGAAAAAGCTGTCCCCCATGTGATGCGCGGATTCCCAAAACTTCGCAAAGCTTGAGTGCATAACAAAAAGCTTGAGTGCATAACAAAGTGCATAACAATACGAGAAGTGCGAAACGCGACTGGCCCAAACTGTTCAGGGCGGAACGTTCGCTGGTTCGCGAACACTCCGCCCCGCAGTCTCTGCAACCCTAGCCTTTGTGAGGTGGTCGAGGCGCGCTCGGGCGCGACGCCTGTTGTCGCTGCTGCATCTGTTGCTGTTGGGCAGCATGTTTCTGCTGCAGCTGCTGAGTCTGTTGCTGGTGCTTCGCCTCCAATTGCTGCGTCTTGGTGGCGTCAGCCTTCTGCTGTGTAAGCTGCTGGTGTTCCTGGTCCTGCTTCTGCTGAAGTTGCTGCCGCTCTTTTCCCTGTTGCGCGTTCATTTTCTGCTGCTGCCTCTGGTACTTCTGGTCGACCTTCGCATCCCCGGTATTCGGCGCGGCAGGGTGCTCGATCGGCGGAAGATCCTTTGGATGCACTGCAGTCGCCGGCCGCGAATTCTCCTCCGTGGCACGATTCTCCGCAGGGCGATTCTCCCCCGCGCGATTCGGCTGCTCGTTGCCCCGTGGCTCTGCCGCGCCGCGATTGGCCGGTGGATGATACGGCGCTCCAGCCTCTTTCGCCGCCATCACCCGTCCGCTGAATTCTCCCGGCTTCTCTGTGGCCGCGATCGGCGGCTTGCCCTGGTTCACCGAAGCCCGCAGTTGCTGGTTCGAGCGCGCCGCCTGTACATGTTGCGTTTGCGCCGCTACTGGCGGAATATGTCTGCCCCGCGCCGCAGCTTCCTGCTGAGACGTCGCACGCGCCTCGATCCCTCCGTTGCCGCCGTTGTAACTCACGCGGTTGACCGTCGTGTTCACCACCGTCGTGTTGTAGACATTGCGGATGTTCGTGACATTCACATTCGTCACCGAGCGGTTATAGAAAAAGTGTCCATTGTCCCAACGTCCACCGGCGTAGCCATCGCCGAAGTAGCCGAATCCATAATTGATCCCGCCATAAAAACCCACCTCCGAACCCCAATAACCCTCGTGGAAAAGAAATGCATCCCCGCCCCAGCCCCAATACCCCGGCGTCCAGAGGAAGCCGACTTCCGGCGCCTCTACCCAAGTGCCCGGCACCCAGTAGTAATCGGCCGCATCGTCGTCCCAATACCAGTAACCAGGAGTCCAGATATAACCGTCTCCTGGGCAAACGGGTTGCTCATAAACCGGAAGCGCCGGCGGCGCGATCGTGATCGCTACTCTGAATTGCGCCAGAGCGCCGGCCGACATTCCCAGCATCACCACCGCGAGCGACAGCATTCGAACGGTCAGTGAACGACTCCAGAATCTGATGTTCATTTAGTTTTCCTCTTGCCCCATCATCCTTCGCTTGCCCGGTACTACTCTGCTGCTGCGGGTTGCGCGGACTGAAAGGCCGGAACTGAAGTAGGCTTTACGAAGCTTAATGGCAATCGAAGCGTTCCTCCATCAGCTGGAAGCCGTATCCGACCCATGCCGTGGCTGTAGAGTCTTCGCTGACTTCTCTTACATCCTGCTGATCCTAATGTAGCGCTTCAGGTCTGGCAGCGACGTGATCAACACATACCCTGCCAGAAGAAACGATGCAACTCCCACGACCTTTGCAAGCACCGATGCTGTTGTTTTCACAAGTCCTCAGTGGTCAAGCAATTCCTTGCGCTATGGCTCCTCAGCTTGACCGGCGTTGGATGTCTTTCTCGCATCAGGGGTAGCCTGCGGAATCAACGCGGATGCGCTTCGCATCACCATTCTCTACAACTTCGCGGATCAATCACTTACAGCGTTTTGCCGATACGCAGTGAGTCAGACGCCCCATATAAAAGGAAAGATTCTCGGCAGTCGTGACCTTGCAGGATTCGCGTACCACAACACCGGAGGTGTAAATGCGATTCGGACCCTTACTCGTCATTGCCTTTCTGCTGCTGATTCTCTGGGCGGGTGGCTTCCTGATGTTCCACGTAGCGAGCGGTTTAATTCATCTGCTGCTGCTGTTCGCGATCATCTCGTTCGTGGCGCATCTCTTCATGGGAACCAGGGCAGCATAGACTTTCGAGCGAGGTTGCGGGCGGGGAGCTAACCGGCTCCGCCGCCGCCCTCAGCTCGAACCCGCGAATATTTCGCGGCGTTAATCCTCGACAACCGAGCACCACCGCTTCCGCATCCTAGCTTCGCAATCTGGAGCAAACCACAAACTCCGCGAGGTGAAACCATGACCTTCTTTTCTGCGACTCGCTTCTGGTCTTCAGCTGTCTTGGTCCTGCTCGTTCTCGCCGCCGGCGTCGCCGCGCAGGACGTGAAAACCGACTACGATCACCACGCAAATTTCTCGCAATACCACACGTACTATTGGGAGAAAATCAAAACCACGGATCCGCTCTGGCAGAGCCGCATCCAGGACGCCGTCGATCACGAACTTCAATCCAAGGGATGGCAGCGCGTCGACAATGGCGGCGATGTCGCCATCACCGCAGTCGGAAGCACCCACAATCAGCAGGAATACCAGACTTTCTACAACGGCATGGGCGGCTGGCGTTGGGCAGGCTTCGGCGAAACCACCACACAGGTGGAGAACTACCAGGTGGGCTCCCTCGTCGTGGACTTCTACGACGCGCACAACAAGCAGCTGATCTGGCGCGGCGTCTCCAGTGATTCGCTCTCCGACAAGCCCGACAAAAACGAGAAGAAACTCGAAAAAGCGATCGACAAAATGTTCAATCACTTCCCGCCGCAATAGTGCTCAGCCCAGTAGTGGCTAGCTCCTTGAATTCAGGTACGCGCCTTGACTGATCTGGGTATTCAGGATTTCTCAGACCGGTCAGGCGCGAACCCTGCAGCAATCGACGTTACCGTCAGCTTTCTTCTCAGTTGTTCGATGCGTTCATGCAGGATGTGTCGTAACTCTGCCGCGAGTTGCCGTACTTCTTCATCGTCTTCTGTATTCACCGCGCGGGAACACAAATCAAGCACTCGATTTTCAAACGAAGTGACGCTCATGTTTCACGAAAGCCCGTAAACCGTCAAGGCGGCAACTAGGAACGGCGTGGGGAGAAGAATTGGGCAACGCAACGCCGGGGCGATCGTGAGAGTCGGAATGTGGACCCTCCCCACACTAACCCATGATCACCCCAAGTTCCGAAGAACCAATGAAGTTCCTCGCTATAAGCAAGTTAACTCACACCGCTACGCCGTTCAATACAGTTGATCCCTTAGCACTCGCATGCAGCGGCCCCGAAGACTCCTGGCCCAAACACTGTTTGACCACCGCGCGCGTCCTCGGCGACAATGCTGGCTCGATGGACTAGCTTCGCCGAGAACGGGGACAATCATGACTCATGATGCGGCCATTCTGAAAGCCCAGGAGATCGCCAGTCGCGTGCTGACGCCACTCGCGGGGCAAAACGACAAGGCGGGACGATTTTCTACCGAGGCCATCGAGTCGCTTGGCCAGTCCGGACTGCTCGGGCTGATGCTGCCCGTGGATATTGGTGGTTTAGGGTTAGGCCCTCGCACGTTCGCGGCCGTCATCGCCACGCTCGCCGAAGCCGATGCCTCGGTCGCCATGGTTTATCTCATGCACATCCTTGGCACGGCCACCATGTCGGCGGCTCGCGCAAGTGCAACTCAGGCAGTCGCTCCCATTCTGAAAGAGATCGCCGCGGGCCGTCACCTCTCCACTCTCGCTTTCAGTGAGGCCGGCTCGCGCAGTCATTTCTGGGCGCCTGTGTCTCGGGCACATCGGAATGGTGACGCCGTGCGCATCAGCGCCAAAAAATCGTGGGTCACCAGCGCGGGTCATGCGCAGAGTTATATCGTTTCTTCGCTTGCACCGGAAGGAAAAGGGCCAACCGATTCGACCCTTTATCTTGTTCCCGCCCAGACGCGAGGACTCACGCTGGCAGGGCCCTGGGATGGTATGGGACTCCGCGCCAACGCTTCCTCGCCCATTACGCTCGACGATTGCGAAGTCCCATCCAATCTTCAACTCACTGATGACGGTGCCGGATTTCCGGCGATGCTAAACGTTGTGCTCCCAATGTTTAATTTGGGGACGGCCTCGGTGGCACTGGGGTTGTGTCGAGCCGCGGTAGCCGGAACGGTCTCGCACCTCAAGAGCGCGAAATTTGAGCATCTTGGCCAAAGCCTCGGCGAGAGTCTGCCTACATTACGCGCGCAGCTCGCAACCATGCAGATCGACGCCGACGGACTCGCGGCACGTATCGACGATTTAGTCGACCACCTTGAGAAGCCGCGAGACAACCATGCTGCGCGTGCTCGAGACCAAAGCCGCCGCCGGCGACGTCGCGATCAGCGTTACCTCAGCCGCCATGCGGGTCTGCGGCGGTGCGGCGTTCTCCAAGCATCTAAACATCGAACGCCTCTTCCGCGACGCGCACGCGGGTGCAGTCATGGCCCCCACCGGCGACGTCCTGCGCGAGTTCATCGGGAAATCGCTATTGGGAATTCCATTGTTCTGAACCTTAGCCGCTGCGAAATTCTTGACCTCTGGAGTACCCCGAGTATGAACAAAACAATATGGCTGGGAGCTGTCGCCTACAATCCGAAAGTCGTCACCATCTGGGAAGGGATGCGTTCTTACTTTCACGACGAAGCGCATCTTCCCGTTGAGATCGTTTTATTTCAAAGCTATGAAGCCCAGGTCGCTGCGCTGCTCGCTCAACCGGGTGAGGCGGTCCCGCGTATCGATATTGCCTGGAACACAAACCTCGCCTACCTGCAAGCAGATGAATGGAGCGCCCACGCCTGCCGCGCCGTTGCCATGCGCGACACCGATCTCGGCTGGATGACGAAGATCGTCGCAGTCACCGGAGGCGCGATTTCGAAGCTCGCCGATTTGAAAAATCGAACCCTCGCATTGGGCAGCCGCGACAGCGGGCACGCAGCCATTCTTCCCGTCCACTTTTTGCAGCAGCAGGGCCTGCACGAGGGTAGCGACTACCGCACCCTGCGCTTCAACAGCGACCTCGGTAAACATGGCGACACCGGAGCCAGCGAAGTCGAAGTCGTGCGCGCCGTCCTCGACGGTCGGGCCGACGCCGGCGCCATCGGCAGTCCCTTCTGGAACACGGTGCAGACCGAGCGCCTGGTTCCCCAAGGCGGCCTTACTGAAATCTGGTCTTCTCCGCCCTACAACCATTGCATGTTCACGGCTCGCCCCGATCTCGACCTGGAGCGCGAGCTCCGCTTCGTCGACGCGCTCGCAGCCATGAGCTACGACAACCCGGCTCATCGCCCAATCCTCGACGCCGAAGGTCTGAAGCGCTGGCTTCCACCTCACGTAGATGGCTACGCTGCCTTGCACCAGGCGGCCGCCCAACAAGGATTCTTCGCGCGCTTACTTGCCAAGTCCGCATAGGAACAATGCGAACCCGGACCTGCGGTCAATAAGTGTGATCGGAATTCTTCTCCAACCATTGCAGCCACATTACCCGATTCGATTTGTGCGTCGCCATCGTCTCGTTCCGTTCTGCTCCGGTCTTCTAGTCGTCAGCATTCGCCACATGCCTCGATTAACACTCAGCGAAATAAGTCAGCCGACTAAGTTCGGCCACGGAAGACCGACGGGGTCCGCTCCAGGAGCCACTTCCGAGGCCGCTGGTTACCGTAGTCTCATTTCCCATGCACGGAAAAATCCAAGGTTCATTGTACAAATGACTAGTTCATCCTATGTTGCGTAGCGCTCTGCGCGCCCTATCATCGAGTCGCATCTCTTAACTCAAATCTAACGAAACGGATGAAGCGCTTCCCCCTCGCTCTTCTGGTCGTGGATCGTTTCTGTATCGGGCCATGTGTAAATTGATTCGTGTTTTCGTTGCATCTGTCTCCCTCCTGTTCCTCTTCCTCGTCGCGCCATCAGCCTTCGCACAAACGTGGATCGGTGCCGCCACCGCGACCACGACAACGACCACCGCAACCATTACCTGGACAACCGCCGTGCCTGCGACTTCGCAGATCACATACGGTACGACAACCAGCTACGGCAGCAGCAGTGCCCTGAACTCGAGCCTGGTGACGACACACTCTGCAACCCTGACCGCGCTGACCGCCGGCACCACCTACCACTATCGCGTCCTCTCTGCCGACTCGAGTGGCGTGCTGGTCACGGGTCTGGACAGCGTCTTTACCACATCTGCAGCGGCCATCAGCGTCTCGATCTCGCCCACCACGGCGACAGTAGCCTCGGGGGGAACCGAGCAGTTCTCTGCTCAGCTCACAAACACCAGCAACACGGCCGTGACCTGGTCGGCCACCTCCGGCACCGTGACCACCGCCGGACTGTTTACGGCTCCCACCGTGACCGCGACGAAAACCGTCACCGTAACCGCGACCAGCGTCGCCGACACTACCAAATCCGCCAGCGCCACTGTCACCGTAAATACAGCAGCCGGCATTCTCACGCTGAATCCCACGAGCATCAACTTTGGCAGCGTCACGGTCGGCCAGACGAGCCCAGTCCTGTTCAGTACATTGACCAACACCGGGAATGCTCCGTTGACGATTACCAACGACGCGATTACAACCGGCGACTTCAATTGGGGCGAGCAGGGAACCTGCAACTACGGAACGTTGGCTCCGGGAGCAACTTGTAAATACAGCGCAAAGTTCACGCCATCGGCGACTGGGACGCGGACTGGCACGATCACGATCTACTCAACCGCTTCGAATTCAACCGTAACCCTTCCACTCTCGGGGGTCGGTACGGCTGCAACCTCCGCCACGCTGACCGTGAGCCCCGCCACGCTCGCGCTCGGTAGTGTGATCGCGGGTACGAGCGGAACCGCGTCCGGGACGCTCACTGCGAGCGGATCCAGTGTTACCGTCAGCGCCGCTGGCAGCAATAACTCCGCATTCACGGTCGGAGGACTGTCGCTGCCGGTTACGATTTCGGCAGGGAACAGCGCTGCGTTTACGGTTACGTTCAGCCCCCAGACCACCGGCGCTGCCAACGCCACGCTTACCTTCACCAGCAATGTCCAGCCCTCGACAACGGTTGAAACCCTCACTGGAACCGGTGCGGCTGCGCCCGTCCACTCGGTCAAGCTGTCGTGGAGCGCCAGCACGTCCTCGAATGTTTCTGGCTACAACATTTACCGCGCGGCATATGCGAGTGCGTGCGGATCTTACTCCAAGATCAACTCACTTCTGAATACTGGCACGCTGTACACGGATTCCGCCGTTGTCGACGGCGCAACCTACTGCTATGCCACCACCGCAGTCAATACCAGCAACGAAGAGAGCGGATATTCCAACATAGCCTCCAACGTGCAGGTGCCCGCTCCTTAGTTGTCGGAGCACGGAGGGACAAAAGCATTGCGAGAACGAGGAACCGTGGGATCCGCAGAAATTCGCGCAGGAATAGCTCGTTCTAACGGTTATTGAACTTGTTCTTCGACCTTCAGAATTTGATCCGAAGGAATATTCCGCAGCACCTGCCGTGCGCCGCTGGGCCAGGTGATCTCGACCTCGCGCACAACTCGTGAGCCTCCAAGTCCGAAGTGCACATCGAGAGTCGCTGGCAGACGCATAGCCGACTGCAGTCGTAGCATGGTTGTATTGCACTTTACCGTCTTCGCCCGTGATGCGCACTTTCGCCCCCAGGCCCATGCGATTGCTCTTCTTGCCGACAAGCTTCAGAATGATCCAGTGATTATTGTTCTTTGAGATATTGTGAAAATACTTCAGAGATCCGTTAAGGACAGTAACGACAGCATCGATTCGTCCGTCATTATCGATATCTCCGAAGGCAACCCCACGGTGTGCAGCCTGCCACTTGAAAGTCCGCACCCGCGTCGCTGCTCACATCCTGGAACTTCCCATTTCCCAGATTGCGGAGAACCGAATTGGGCTCCTCATACTTGCGATTGGAAAATTGGGCAACGTTATCGAGAACGTTGCTGCGCGCGACGAACAAATCTTTCCAACCGTCATTATCGAAATCGAAAATTCCGTTTCCCCATCCCGACATCGTGCGAGTCACTGCCAATTGCGCGGGAAGCGTTTGCTCCACGAACTGGCCCCTACCCACGTTATGAAATAACGGGAACGATTCGTTCTCTACGGCGGTGTGCCAAATATCCGGCACGCCCATCATTATCGACGTCTTTGAAATCGACGCCCATGCCGGAAAGCGCGCTGCCGCTCTGCGCATAAGCAACCCCGGCTTCCAGAGCCACTTCCTCGAATTTCTTGCCGCCAAGATTGTGAAAGAGGAAGTTGGGCGATTGTCATTGGCCACGAATATGTCCATGAACCCGTCGCCGTCGTAGTCGGCGATGGCCACTCCCATGCCTTTGCCCGAAATACTTGGCGATTCCGGTTTCCGCGGAGACGTCGGTGAAGGTGCCGTCGCCATTATTGCGGTACAGAGTATTCGGAAGGTTCGCATAATTCTTAGGATGGCAATAAGCGCGCAGTTTGGGAGTCGGTCCGCAGTATGGGTCCTTGTTGACCTCCCACTTGCAGTAATTCGAGACGAACAGGTCGAGCAGCCCGTCATTGTTGTAGTCCACCCAGGCTGCCGACACGGACCACATTTTCTTGCCGTCGAGCATGCCTCCGCCAAGCCCGCTTTGTCGGTGACGTCAGTGAAGGTGCCGTTCCCGTTGTTGTGCAGCAACTGATTCTTTCCCACGTTCACGACATAGATGTCGGCCCATCCATCATTGTCATAGTCGCCGACCGCCACGCCCATGCCGTAGCCGATCCCAGCCACACCGGCCGCCTCGGTTACATCCGTGAATGTCCCATCATGATTGTTGTGGTAAAGGCGGTTCCAGTATTTCGGGCTCTCTTTTTGAAGGGACGGAATGGCGGCGCCGTTCACGACGAAAACATCGAGATAGCCGTCATTGTCGTAATCAAGCAGCGCCACGCCGCCTACCATCGTTTCAGGCTGATTTTTGTTGGGCGTCGGGCTGCTGTCGGTGACAAAAGTCAGACCCGAGCGCTGCGCGATCTCTTCAAAAACGATCGGACCGGTTGGCGGTCCAGCCGCGACAAGGCCGGTTCCCAGCAGTATTCAGAGATAAAATGCAGGAATAGGACTTCATGCCCAACCGTCAGTCTAGCATTTCGAGAGCGCTCGCCGCGGGCTTATGCCTGGCGGCCTCATCCATTTTGCTTCTCGGTTTCCGATCGGCGCCGGCGACAAAACGGCCCAGCTTTGTGGACGTCGCACCACGTTCGAAGATTACCTATATCACCAACAACAGTTCCGGCGGGCACAAGTATTTCCCGCAACCAATGTGCGGCGGAGTTGCCATTTTCGACTTCGACAACGACGGCAGGTTGGATATTTTCCTCACCAACGGCGCACAGCTCCCGGAGATGAAAAAGACGAATCCCTCCTACTACAACTGCCTTCTGAAACAGCGAGCCGACGGGACTTTTGAGGATGTTACCGCCAAAGCCGGGCTGTTGGGCGATTCCCTGGATTTCAATTTCGGCGTCGCCGTCGGCGACTACGACAATGACGGCTATGAAGATCTCTTCATCTGCTCAGCGGGCCGCAATACCCTCTACCACAACAACGGGGACGGGACGTTCACCGATGTGACCCGGCCTCTGGTATCGGCACAAAGCCGCCCGACACGCTCAGCGTCGCCGCCGCCTGGTTCGACTATGACAATGACGGTCTTCTCGACCTGATTGTCTCGAACTACACGTTCTGGACGTCCGCAGACTGATTTTCGCTGCACCATGGGAAGCGAGGAGTACTACTGCGATCCCAGACGCTACAAAAACGTGCCTCCTCGCCTCTACCACAATCTGGGTAACGGCAAGTTTGAGGACGTGACGGAAAAATCCGGATTGGCGAAATATCCCGGTAAAGGAATGGGCATCTCGATTGCCGATTTCAATGATGACGGCTGGCCGGACATATTCATTGCCAACGACACCGAACCCAATTCGCTGTTCATCAACATGCACAACGGAACATTCGAAGAACGAGGGCTCGAACTGGGAGTCGGCTATGACGACAACGCCCGCACCGGATCCTCGATGGGTTCAGACGCGAAGGACTTCGATAACGACGGCAACGTCGATATCTTCTACAACAATCTCCGGCAGCAAGTCTGGCAGTTGCTCAGAAACGATGGCCACCTGTTCAGCTATTCGTACTCCTCGAAGATTCAGTCGATGAGCCTACCGCACTCCGGATGGAGCAACGGATTCATCGATTACAACAACGATGGCTGGAAGGACATTTATTCCGCAAACGGCGACGTCGACCAGGTGAATGAATCATCGCCCGAGCACGACACCATGTTCGAGAATGTCGACGGCAAGACTTTCATTGACGTCTCCGACGAAATGGGCAAGGATTTCTTGCGCAAGGGCTATCAACGAGGATCGGCCTTCGGCGATCTGAACAATGACGGCTCTCTCGATATTGTGGTGACCTCGCTGAACGACAAGCCGAGAATTCTGATGAATACCGCCGATAGCGGCAATCACTGGCTCATGCTGAATCTGATCGGCCACAAAAGTGCCCGCGACGCCATCGGAGCCAAGGTGAAGCTCACCACCGCTTCCGGCCGCGCGCTCTACAACCATGTTGCGATTAGCGTTGGCTTCATGTCCTCGAGCGACAAACGGGTGCACTTCGGGCTCGGTCAAGAAAGTAGAATTACATCGATTGAGATTCGCTGGCCAAGCGGAATTCGGCAGATTCTGAATAACATCGCCGCCGACCAGTTATTGAAGATAGACGAACCCGCCAGGTAACGCGCCGACGCGCGCGGCAGATTGCGCACGCATATTCCGGAGCTAATGTTCCGGACTTCATATTCCAGACTTCATGGCCTTGACTGAGCTTCTCCCTTGGTTTTCGACTGTTCCGCGTCGTGCTCTGCCTTGAGTTTTTGCACGATCTGGCGCTCGCGGTCCCCGTCCTCTTTACGCCGCAATCGGTAATACACCTGTGCCAGAGAAACGTGCGGCTCCAGGAAATCCGGATACTGCTTCACCAGAGCCTCCAACGCGCTAAGCGCCCGGTTCATATCCCCCGCCGCCAGGTAGGTCGCCCCGACCTGGTACAGCGCACCCGGATCCTTGGGACGAACCAACAAAGCGCGATCCAGCAGTTGATGCGCTCGCTCATAATTGCCGTCCTGTTTCAACAGGACGGCCAGCCGGACATTCGACTCGAAGTCGTTAGGGTTCCCGGTGAGCTCTTTCTCAAAAGCTTCACGTGCCGCAGTCATGTCGCCGCTGGCCATTTGCGCTTGCCCGAGATACGAATACACGTCCGGCATACTCGGATCGATCTCCGCCGCCTTGCTGAGATCCACAATCGCAGCCGGATATTCCATGGCTTCGAATTTAGTCATCCCCATTAGCAAATGAGCCTCCGCAGACTCGCCGTTGCGCAAAATACGGTCGATGACGGCCGCTCCTTCGTCGCGTTGCTTGTTCCTCAGAAGAGCAGTTCCCAGCATGTAAGCGACCGCAAGATCGTCGGGAGCCTTCTTCTGCTCCGGCTCTAGCAAGCGAATCACGTCTTTATTCTGGCCCATGCGCAGATAGCAGTCGCCCAAGAGCAATATCGCCTGATGATTCTTAGGATCTTCTGCGTGTAGTCGTGTCAGTTGGGTGGCCGCATCGCTGATCCTGCCCATCTTGTAGTAGGCAATCGCCAGATTCAGCCGAGCCTGACTAAACCCGGGCGACTGCTTGAGCGCGGCCCTGTATTCCGGCACCGCCTCTTCAAACCGTCCCAGCCCCGCCAGGGCCGCCCCCAGGTTGGAATGGATGCTCGCCGCCCCCGGAGCCACCTTCAAGAACTGACGATACTCTTTGACTGCTCCCTCAAGATCGCCTGCCTGCTGCTTCCGTATCGCATCCTGAACCAACTCCTGCGCCGATTGCGCCCAACCGAAGGCAGAAAGCAAGCCGAGACTGCAGACGCCCAAACAGATGCGGGACCGTGCCGATTTCCACATAAGAGTGCCGAGGAAATGTTCCCCCACAGTTTACCGCACGAAAAGAAAGGGATGGCCGAAGCCATCCCTCTCTGTGGTCGAAACTAGTCTCGAGATCAGAAGATGTACTTGGCTCCCATCTCGATGATGCGATGCCCCTGTTTCTGGGTGGTGTAGCCGAACGTCGAATTGCTCTGAGTGAAAGCACCCGTAGCATCTTGCTGGAAGTTGAGGCCGAGATTGTTTCCGTTAAACGACCACAACGGATGGTTCAAGAAGTTGTAGAAGTTGAACCGGAATTGCAACTTCTGGCTCTCGGTGATGGCGAAGTTCTTGAACAACGCCATATCCCACTTGAAATAGGCCGGGCCGTAGATAGACGGCAAGACAAACGGGCCGTTCTGACCGACCTGCGACGGGGCCGCGAAGCAATTCCCATTGATGTACTGGTGCGCTTTCAGCCCGCTTGTCGGATTGCAGGTCACAATGGGGTTGAGTTGGATCTCCGTCGTGCCCAGCAGGGACTTATCGTTGATGGCGAAGTTGGTGCCCGGAACCACCGCGATTCCATTGTTTATCGCGGGATCGCCTACGTAGCTCATTCCGAAGTTTTCGTTCTGGAAAGCGCTAAGGTTGGGCCCGCTCTGGAGCTGCAAGATTCCGCTGACCTGCCACCCGTTTACGACACCGCCCACATACCTGTTGAGGTCTCTCACGGCTGGCATCTCTACGGAATAAACCGCATTGAACAAGTGTTTTCGGCTGTTGGGCAGAACACCGATGCTTTTATTGATGTCGAAAATATCTACGGCGCGGCCCGAGCCATCACTCACCACACCCTCGGCCTTGCTGAACGTGTAATTCAGGTCGAGCGTGTACCGCCCTCTCGTGCGAGCCCACGTCGCCTGCAGGGCGTTGTAGTTCGCGCGTCCATTATTCGTGGTCACATTCAGGTCTGAATAACCCTGAAGGGGATAGAGGATGGCGGTATTCACCGTGTTCGGATCAATGTTGCCATGTGCCGCGGCGTACGCGGTTATCGAACCCACCGGTATCAGGTTGATGTCGTTGGTGGTGAAGCCTCCGCCCCCAGAGCCCAGACTTCCACCGTTGCCTCCGCTGGAGAGATCTCTCGACCGATTGCCGATATAGGCGACTTCAAACAGGCTCGACCACGGCAATTGGCGCGAAATGGTGAAGTTCCAGTCATCGTTAAAGCCCATCTTGTCATCTGTACCGTCTACGGCCGCAGGACCCGACGGGTTAGCGCTGAAATCGACCGTGTCCAGGCCGGCATTTCCGGCCGCTGAGCTCCATGGAGCTTGGGAGGCCAAGGCTGCGGGTAGTGGATTGACCAGAATTGGCTGACTGGTGGTCGAGGTCAACGCGATCTGGTTCGAGAAACCGGTCGACTTAACTCCGGCGGACGCATCCAGGCCGCTTGTAAACTGTCCTGTATGGAAGTAGTAGCGGCCCCATCCTCCGCGGAGAACGGTCTTGCCGTCACCCCTGAGATCGTATGCGCCGCCCAGGCGGGGCTGGTAGTACAGCGCACGCGACGGGTAGCCGGTTATAGGAACGGAGGGGTTCTGAGCGTGCCATTCGTATCCACAGAACGTCGGCGCGTTGGTACAGGTTGGGTCCGCCGCATAGGCCGTGCTGTAGGCACTCTGACTGAAGATCGCGAAGCCATCGTTAAGCCGGTCATACCAGGGCTGCAAGTGACTGAGGCGCAGGCCGAAGTTGATGGTCAGCCGCCTGGTCGCTTTCCAGTCATCTTGTGCGAAGAAGTCGACGGTATTGTAGGCTTCATCGTTGAGCCGATTCTTCGTGGCTTCGTTGTAGTTGCTGGCGATACCCAAGGCTTCGTCAGCATAAGAGTCACCACTCGTATACAGAGGGTTACTTCCGGATACAAACTGCAGGTACCCGTTGGTATTGTTATTCGCGGGCTGGACGTTGCGAATCCATTCCCAGAAGAAACCGCCTTTGATCGTATGCGTGCCGATCACTTTGGTGATTGTGTCACTCACGCTGGGCATGTACTTGTTGGCATACAAGCCTTGTGACGCTCCGCCGGCTTCGAAGCCGCCCGGATTGAAGACCAAAGCCGCTTCACCATTCCCACCGGTACCCCCGAACGACGGAATCTGCGTGATGCCGTTCTTGAATAGTCCCTGCACGTTGTAGCCGACAGTTGCACGAGTCACTGCATTAGGGTTGGCGAAGACGTTGGGGAATTTCACCAGGGTGTAGGCGACGACCGCCTCGTTAGTCATGGTCGGGCTGAACACGTGGGTGAGTGAGCCTGATATGGAGCTGGATCGGTTCTTGCCCTCGATCGCTGAAGGATACGGAACCTGGTCCGACTGCCGCCACCACAGGCCTACCGGGAACTGTTGTGTTTCTTTCTGATAGTTGTAGCGCACGAACAGCTTCGTGCTGTTGCTGATGGCGTAGTCTTCGCGCGTGACGAACTGAGTGTTGTTCTGGTTGAAAATTTCGGACTGCACATAATTGTAACCACCGGTCGTGTTGGGATCAGCATTCGGCGCAGGATAGAGCTTCATCAGGTTGAGCATGTTCTGGTTCATGGCCGACGTCGGAATGTTGACGTTCCATGATCCGTCCCACGTTGGCCCGCTCCCCGTGGGTGAGGCCCAACCGTTGTTCTGGAAGGCGGTTAAAGCCGCCGCGTTCAAGCACGGAATATAAGGACCGGTGCCGGAGCAGGCCGTTCCCACCGGCGTTCCTCCACCACCTGTATCGTAGCCATTGGTTGCGTCGCCGATCTTCTCCAACTCGGACGTCGAGAAATTCCCGTTGAGCATATTCGCCGTGGGAACTGTGGAACGCAGCAGGCCGGTATCCAGCACCTGGTAGAAGTACTCGAAGCCGGCGAAGTAGAACAGCTTGTCGTGGGTCTTGGGAACCGTTCCACCGATCGTGCCGCCTGGGTAGTAGAACTTGTTGGCAGGTTTAGGAGCGCCGCTGTTGTTGTTGAGCCAGTCATTGGCGTTGAGTTTGTAATTGCGGGCAGTGAAATAGCCGCTGCCGTGCAGGTGCTGGCCACCCGACCGGGTCACCGAGGTAATCAGGATCGGCCCCTTTTGGTTCTCGGCGCTGAAGTTCCCCGCCAGCACCCGGAACTCCTGCAAGAAATCGGAGTTGGGATTAACCGGCGTGTCGCAATCGCAACCTGGGTCAGCCACGTGCGCGCCGTCCATGGTGATGTCGAGCGAGTTGCCGGGCAGCCCGTTATAGCTCGACGCGTTGTTCAGCGGGCTCTGGCTGCCGCCGTCGCCGTTGGCATTGATGCCGATGACTTCTCCTGTGTAGTTCGCCGCGTTCGAACTGCCGTTCTGCACGGCAAATCCGGGCATGATCTTGATGTATTCGGCCGCGTCGCTGCCGATTTGAACCAGGTTCTGCAACTGCTTGGCTTCCAGCGTATACGACTTCTCGCCGGAATCTGTGGTCACAAGCTGGGCAGCTTCCGCGCTGACTTCGACCGTCTGGCTGGTCGAGCCGACGGTGAGCGTTACGTTTACGTTGCGCTTTTCCGCGCCGCCCAAGTCGATGCCGTCCGCCTTATATGCTTCAAAACCCTGCGCTTCAATCTTCAGGTTGTACTTGCCTACAGGCACTGCGGCGAAGGTGAAGTATCCATCATTGTTCGTGACCGTATCACGGGCGGAACCCGAAGCCGCGTCCGTGAGGGTGACCTTTGCGCCGCTTACAAGCGCGTTGGAGGGATCGGAGACCACGCCAGTCAAGGTGGCAAAGATTCCTTGCCCCCACATCGCGCCCACCATCAGCGCGAGAACACACGCTACGCCAGCCGCTACTTTCAACGCTTTCAACATAGATCATCTCCACTCGTCAATCAGTTAAGTGACCGTTTGCGGTTTTCGGTCGAAGGATGGAAACGCCCCTTCCCATCCCAATCCGTGTGGATACTGGAGCTAGTACTTTTCTACTACCGGACAGATTACGCTCCCGATCAATGGACGTTGTCAAGAAGAAAATCGTTTTTCCTCCAATATCCGTACCGTATGAGCACTGTTTTAGAATGCGGTCCGCTCCACAGAAGGTCTCGCAATTGAAGATGAAGAGGGGCCAACCGGGCACTTACAATTGCTTTTGTCAGCGTAGTTCTTCTGCATCATGATACGGACCATACTGGTTGCGTTGGTTATTCTGCCCCTTGTCGCGCCGGCCCAATCCGCGGCGCAAACGGCGTCCCAATCGGCGGCCCAAACAACAACGACCGGCGCGAGCGCATGCGCTGCCTGTCATTCACAGGTCCAGACCCAGCCTCACACTTCCATGGGACAAGCGCTCGAGACCGTCGAGGACTGCAAGGTATTAACCGATCACTCTGTACTGACTGCGGCGGTCGGAAGATATTCCTACCGCATCGAACGCAAGGGCAATCAGAGCGAGTACTCAGTTACCGACGGGCTCAAAACGATCACCGCGCCAATTCGCTGGGCGATGGGAGCCAGCTCTTCGATCGGGCAAACCTACATCCTCGAAAAGGATGGCGAATTGTACGAGAGTCGCGTCAGCTATTTCCGCGAATTAAATGCATTGGGGCCCACCATGGGTTCGGCAGGCTCAACTCCATCCGACTTGAATCAGGCGCTAGGCCGAGTGATGACTCGCGAGGACAAGCTGAGTTGCTTTGGATGTCATTCCACAGACGCGAAGTCCGGTCCGCAACTCACGCTGGAGAAACTGAAGCCAGGAGTGCAGTGCACCCACTGTCACGAAGGCAGCGAATCACACTTATTGGCCATGATCCAGTTTGGTGAGGCAGCAGAGTCGCCGAAACCGAGGTCACTGGCAGGTGGACTCGCGGCCGAGCAAGTCTCAGATTTCTGCGGCCAGTGCCATCGAACCTGGGCGGAAATTGTGATGCAGCCGAATCTCGGCATCGGGAATGTACGTTTTCAACCCTATCGTCTGGCCGGCAGCAAGTGCTATGACGCCGCCGATCCCCGAATCAGCTGCCTGGCCTGCCACGACCCGCACCGTGAACTGGACGCGGAAACCACAGACTACGACAGCAAATGTCAGGCCTGCCACAGCGGCGGAAAACCCGGCGCGAAACCCTGCCGGGTAGCAAAGTCAAATTGCGCGTCCTGTCACATGCCCAAGCTCGAGTTACCCGGAGCACACTATAAATTCTCCGACCATCGCATCCGAATCGTGAAGCCGAACGAACGCTATCCCGAATAGGCTCGCAAATTTCACTTCTGAGTCGTCGCCATCAAGTCCAGCAGTCCGTTCACGATCGCCGCTTCCGCGCAGCCCGGCTTCAACTTTGATCCCAGCACCTGAAACGTATTCGCTCCAAAAGCCGTGTCATTCGGGATGTAGCCGGAATCCGCTCTCCCATTCGCCAACGTGACCAGAACCGTGTTCGCCATCGGAGATTCCCGCTTCAGCCGCAACCCAATCGCGGAGTAGATTTCCGCATCCACAGAAGTCAGAGCAATGTTCCCAATGCGCAGCGCCCCGAGACGTATCTCCACCGGATCGCCGTCGACATAAGTGCCGGGTGCGCCCTCGCGGCCCGTATCGGTGCGCTTGCGTCCCGAACACGTCACCGTCTTCTGCTCCGCAGCAATGCTTGGGTTGCCGTCCAGTCGCTTGATGTTGGTCATTACGCGAATTACTTCTTCCCCGAGCAACACGCCTTCGCTGTCCATGACGCGCTCCAGTTGCTCGCGCACCTGCGGATCAAGCTGACCGGCCTTAACTTTTTCATCCCTGATCGGCGCCTCAATAGCTTCGCGAGTCATGACATATCCGGTAATCGGCATGCCGCCGCGCGAGGCCAACGCATTCGTGGCCGCGCGAAGATACAGCGGATTCTGGTCCCCGCTGGCACCCTGCGCAAAAACCGCGACCGCCTTGTCGCCGAACGCCTGCTCCACATATCGCGACGCCGCCCCCGCGAAATCCGCGCTGATGAATCCGCCGAGAAACCCATTCACCGGATGCATGCCGTAATCGATGTAAACGGCGATCGGCGCACCGTTCTCCGCAAGAAACTCGACCACCGCGACCGTCTTATCGGATGGTCCGTCAAGATTGGGCGCCTGCTTCCAAAGGTGACTTTCAGAATCGATGGCGTCGCGGTTCACGTTGAGATACGAGCGTCCGCTTCCAAATCCTACGCGTGCCGGTTGAAGCTTCGTCTTCGCCTGACCGACAGCATCCAGCATCTGCCCGATGATGGGAGGCGGCGGAGCGTTAGAGTCGCTGAGCGCACGAAAGCCTCCCGGTCCGAAAGCACTGTGGGTGTGCGTGGCGGACATAAGAATGTTCTGGATCGGGCATTTCAACTCCGCTGCGATTTGCGTCGCAGCAGCCTGCCAAATTCCATCCGAAAGACCGCCCAGGTCGACGCCGATCAAAGCAGCACGGGTCGCGCCGGTATCCAGTACTATCGCGCGCGCATAAAGCTTTTCGTGCGCATATTTGCCGGAGGGAGGGTTGGCCGCATCGGAAGGCGGAGTGATGTCAACCCGCGCCGCGCCCACCCGTAGCGTGCCTTGAGCAATTGCCGGATGCGCGATGACCAAGCTGAAAATAAGCAAAAGGATGGAAGGAAAGATTGAGGTCTTGCGCATGCCCGCGCTCCTTAACGCTTGAGACTTCTGTGACCCGACGCACTCGTCTGGCGCAGTTTCTCGTGGATATACCCCAAGCACGTGACATCCTCTCGGAGTTGCCAACCCGGACAGCAAAGCTTGACAGTCAACTGTCATGACCGGCAATTTTACAGGGTAGCTAACCGTTGGCGCTAACAAGCCAGGCTCATCCCAGTCGCGTGACAAGAAGCGTGTAATCGGGATGTTAAGTCAACCGCCTGTGAACAGACCTAACGCTTTGCGCGTAAAATGCGCAACGATGGGCTAAAGTCTTTCATTGGAGAAGACTTGAGATGCGAGTACTGCTGAAAACCTGCGGCGCGGTGGTTCTGGCGGCCCTCGTAATGCTCGCAGGCACGACAAGAATCTGCGCTCAGGTGGCTGCGCCGCCCGTGCCAAGCAATCCGGTTCCCGCGCCAAACAAATCGCAAAAGCCCACGACTACTGCGCCCAAACCTTGCGCGCTGCCCGGCATTTCTCCGCAACAACTCCACGAAGTCATCGATGCCAGCAGCATCCTCCAGCCTGCGCTCGGCGCTGATGCGATGATTCGCATCGCAAACAAAGTGATCTCAGCATGCCCGGCTCTCGCCAAGGACCTTCTTCAACACGCCTTCGATCAAGCCGAAGGCGTTGAGCCTGCGACGGCATACAAGCGTGCGACGGGCATTGGACTGAGCACTGATAGCCGTTTCAGTTTCACGGATAAGACCTATGCGCTCGCCATGGATCGGCTCTCACTGCGATCCCGCGCTGTGCTTGGTATGGTCGCATCCGATGGCAACAAAGCGATCCAGTTGTTTCAGCAGATTGGTCCACCTCGACCGCCTGCTGCAACGTGTGCAAGCGGATTTGCCCCAGACGTTTCGATTTACTATGACGCGCTGGGAAAGATACTCGGGATATGGAAGGCGCGAAAACCACACACCGACGCAGAAGCTCAGGCACCATTCCTGCAGTTAGAAGAAGTGACCAGCGCGACGACATCTCCGGTCCAATTGGCTCCTCTTGCAAAGGTTCTCGAAGAAGCAAATCTCCCGGCTGCCGAACTGTCATCCCTGCTGAATACCATAGCTGGGGCGGTCGGGAATTTTCCGGTCGACGATAACTCTTTCTACTACTGGGGAAAATATCCCTCCGTCAAGGCGAAGGACCGACTCGTGCAGTTGGCAAGGGCGAAGCAGATCTCAACCGCTGCATTCCTGCGTTCGTTTCACGAATATCTCGACCGCGGCTTGAACGGCTCTCATTGCGACGGGAACGAACCAAAGAACGTAAAGGAGCTCAGAATCCTCTATCAATCTTTCACACGCGTGCCAGGAGGTTCGGAGCTAGGGTTCGAGCCTCTCCGTATTCCCGATACCGCTCCGCCCATTGAGCCGGGCCCAAACCCAGGCGAGTATTGGCAAACTCCGAAGGGAAAAGCATTGCTGCTGGATGCCAAGCATCTGAATTTTGACGACAACTGGCGAGAGTTCACCGATGCAGATTTCAAGAGGCCAGAGTGGCAGGACCGCGTGCGACATCTGCTCGACGACATGAACAATTGGAATGCCTCTGACGAAGCCAGCGCTGCCGACTACTACCACGAGGTCGAGCCTCTCATCTTCCGTATTCTCTCCCGGCTTCCACCCGGCGAATTGTACGATCAGGTGCTTGCCATCTGGATCAAGACATTCGCCGAAAGCTCGTTGCAGTGGGATAACCCCGCGGAGTGGGATATCGGTGTTTCAGATTTTCTCCGGTTCTCCCAGAAAAACATGGGGGGCCCGGCACCAGCAGCGCTTGATACGCTCAAGAATTCGTCAAACGCGTACTTGAGTTCCCTTGGGGTGCTCGCTCAGTTTCTTCAATAAACGGGGCCGCGTTTGAGGGCGATAGGAGTCTCCCCTGGTCGCAGTAAGGAGCCCGACGTGAGATCAACTGTTGTAAGCGGGCCTTTACACTCGTTCAGAATTGGGCCGAATCGAGGCGTCACGCCATTAGGCGTCGGCTCACGTCGTTGCTTCGAACTTCGTTGCTTCTGAATTTCCTCCAGCCGCTTCGCGAATTGGTGCTCCTCGGAATACTCTACCGCGTCTGTTCGGGCACGCTGCCGTCGAATTGATCGACAAATTGATCGACAAACTCTACAGCGTAACCGTTTTCTGACCCCGTGCGGACTCGTAGACCGCCTGAATAATGGTGAGATCGCGCAACCCTTCCTCGCCAGGAGTAAGCGGCTGCTGGTTCCGCATGGCGCAATCGGACATGTGATCCATTTCAGCAGCGAAGTGATCGACGGACGGAAGATCGCGTTCCTCGATCACATTGTCTCGCTCCGTCCACAGACGCAAGCCGCTGTACCAGGTAGCCGGGTCCATGCCGAGACGCGCCTCCGTTCCCATCACCCGATAGTGGCTCTGATGGAAATAGCCATCAGCTCGAGCTGCAGTTCGCCAGGATCCCACTCGGGAATCGCAGCTGAAATGTGACGTGCTCCTCGACTTCTTTAAATCGCGGATCACCCGGAGTGCTGTAGATCATCGCATTGACTTCTTTCGGTTCTTCGCCGGTCAAGTAGCGCGAGGCGTTCAAGGCGTAAATCCCGATGTCCATCATCGAGCCACCGCCAGCCATCTGTTTGTTCAGCCGCCATACAGTGGGATCGCTCATGCGAAAGCCGGTGTCGGCAAGGATCATCTGCGTGGGGCCAAGTTCGCCGGAGCGGGCAATCCGAATGGCTTCGCGGTTGTAGGGTTCGTAGCGGCACCGGTAAGCGATCATCAGCTTACGGTCGGCCTTGCGGCCGGCATCGATCATCTGCTGACATTCGGCAGGCGTGTTGGCCATCGGCTTTTCGCAGAGAACGTGCTTACCCGCCTGCAGACCTCGCACGGTGTACTCCGCGTGCATGCCATTGGGCAGCACGATGTAGATAACGTCCACTTCGGGGTTGCTCTTGATCGAATCGTAGTTCTGGTAGTTGTAAATATTCTTAGCATCAACGCCATAGCGCAGCGCCAATTTGCCGGCCTTGTCAGGATGCCCGCTGACGAGCGCCACAACTTTCGATTTTTCGCAAGTGGCGAAGGCTGGCAGAATCTGGTTGATGGAGAGACTGCCGAGCCCAACCACCGCCCACCCCAGTTTCTTGCCCGGTGCATCTGGCACTTTGAGTTGGGCTTGCGCCGGTTTCAGCAGCGCTCCAGGAATGCTGGCCGCCAGAACGCCTCCTCCGACTTTAGAGATGAATCCGCGGCGCGTAATTTCTTTCGAAAAGGAAGACATTACTTTTTCTCCTTTGCCAGGCGTTCACGGCGAATTTCGTCCAAGCGCCTCTTGAGATATTCCTCATATTCTTTCTTGAGCGCAGGATCACTCGGAGACCCATAAATCTCGCTCGACTTATACTTCCCTTCGGCAAATTTCTTCTTCGTCCACTCATCGTGAACATGGATCTCGTCCGCCCGGTCCAGAACCTCTTTCACCAGCTGGGGCGGAACAAAATACACCCCTTCGCGATCCCCCACCACCAGATCCCCGGGCATCACGGTCACGCCGCCGATCCGCACCGGAATATTAATACCCGTGAGCATCACGTCCCCGATCGGCGTTGGATCGGCCGCCCGGAAGTAAGCCGGCATGTCGATTTCCGAGAGTCCATCGAGATCGCGGACGCTCCCGTCGACCACCAGTCCCCCGCTGTGCGTCGCAGTCATCACGTAATAAAAAAGATTGTCTCCCACGATCGTCCCGTTCACCTTCTTACCGAACAGGTCCACGATCAGCACATCGCCCGGCTGCAGCATGTCGATGGCGGTCTGATTCATGAGTCGCTTGAGGCCGTGATCTTTCGCCTTGGCCTGCGCGACCTCATCGACATCGGAGCGCAACGGCATGAATTGCACCGTAAAAGCGCGTCCCACCATCGTTTTGCCAGGATGCAAAACCTGAAACCCATCGGCGTACTGGTCATTGAATCCCTTTTCATGAAGAACAGCCCAAACCTCCTCCGACGACAAACCCCGCGCCCTCTCGACCAAATCGTCCGGCACTTTAGGCCGGCCGTCAGGAAGCCGGTCAAACGGGCTCTGCGCCGTATAGTCGACCAGTTCCTGCCGAGAAAATGTAAAGAGTTGCGCGGAAGCGGCCGCCGGTGCCAGCGAGCCAGCAATACACGCACCCAAAAAAACAATCAGACCGAGTCGCGCAGAACGGCTGCATGCAGGTCGGGACATCGGATACCTCCCGGATAAACCAGAGATAGAGATAACGACTCTTAAAGCATGCTCGGATGTCTATGGTCCGAGTATTCAACGATCGCGCCCCCGAAGGCTCTCAAATCATAGATGCTTTGTCAAAAGCGAATCTTTTTCCGGAGCAAGCGTACAATCTTGATCTTCACTGCAAATACTTTTCTGGCTGAACCGCTGCCGTGAAAGGACAACGCACATGAGTGAGAATCATCGTCACCGCTTCGACCGTCGCGCAATCCTGAAGACCTCCGCCATGGCACTGGGAAGCGCCTTGTTAGCGGGAGAATCGATCGAAGCCTACCCAAAAGGCGTCAACTCCAACTCGAGCCCCTCCGCATTGAGAATCACAGATCTTCGCGTGGCGACAGTAGCGAAGCCCGGCCCGAGCCCCTGTCCCATCATTCGCATCGACACCAATCAAGGCGTATACGGCCTCGGAGAAGTTCGCGACGGCGCCAGCGCAACCTTCGCGCTTTTCCTAAAGAGCCGCATCGTGGGCGAGAACCCCCTGCAACTCGACAAACTGTTCCGCAAAATCAAGCAATTCGGTGGCCCCGCCCGGCAAGCCGGAGGAGTGTGCGCCATCGAAATGGCTCTCTGGGATATTGCCGGCAAAGTCTACAATGTCCCGGTCTACGCCATGGTCGGCGGTGGCAAGTTTCGTGACAGGATTCGCATCTACGCCGACACCGAAGAGTCCAAAGACCCGAAAATTTATGCCCGCAGAATGAAAGAGCGCAAAGAAGGGATGGGCCTCACCTGGCTCAAGATGGACCTCGGCGTCGAAATGGTTTCAGACACGCCCGGAACCGTCACGCACCCGTCGGACCTGAGTCCATGGGAAACATCGCAGCTTGAGCATCCTTTCCTCGCCATGGAAGTCACCGACAAAGGCATCGCCATGCTCGAAGAATACGTCGCCGCCATCCGTGACGCCGTAGGCATGGAAATTCCGCTCTCGATGGATCATCTAGGCCACCTCGGTGTGAAGTCGATCATCCGCCTGGGCAAGGCCTACGAAAAGTACAACCTCTCGTGGATGGAAGACGTAATCCCCTGGACCTACACCGACCTGCTCAAACAAATCTCCGACCAGAGCCCGACTCCCATCCTCACCGGCGAAGATATTTACCTCAAAGAACCGTTCCAGGTTCTCTGCGAAAAGCACGCCATCAGCAAAATTCATCCCGACCTCGCAACCTCCGGAGGCATTCTCGAGACCCACAAAATCGGAGACATGGCCGAGGAATACGGCGTGCCCATGGCCATGCATTTCGCCGGAACCCCCGTCAGTTGCATGGCGAACGTTCATTGCGCCGCCGCCACCCAGAACTTCCTGGCCCTCGAGAATCATTCTCTCGATGTGCCCTGGTGGTCATCGCTAGTAGAAGAAGGAGTCAAAACGCCCATCGTCAACCACGGCTGGATTGACGTGCCTGACCGCCCCGGCCTCGGCGTGACTCTAAACGAAGATGTAGTTCGCCAGCATCTGGCGCCGAATAGCGGTTACTTCGAACCGACTCCACAGTGGGACCAGGAACGCTCATGGGACCGCCTCTGGAGTTAGTAGGTTTTCGCGCCGCATCCTTATAAAGCAGCGTCTGCCTATCGTGAGATGCCCGCTCGGGGAAAGATGTCGTGCGGACTCCCGATCTGCAAAATGTAACCCTCTGCCTTCGCGCATCCGCTTTGCAGCCCGCGGAAACTCGCCACCGTATCCTGCAAAGCGTAGTAAGAGTCAGGAGTCTGACTGGCGTGCGCATAACATGCAGCTTTTTTTCGATCTGCGGTCGTGGTGATGTCCACGTAATGCGTGGGCGCGGGAAATTGCGTAGTATCTTCGCCGTCCGAGACTTCGTAATAGTACAGTGCAAATCGACGCTTCATCTGTTTCCACGCTTCGAACGTCAGGTTGGCAATCCCCCGATGGTCGGCATGGTTATCGATCAGCCAATGAGTGAAGACGGCATCAGGATTTTCCTTCTCAATGATGCTCTGAAACTCCTGGTAATGCTGGTTGTCAACAATCGCATGACCATTGACTTGATTGGCATACGCAGGCCGGGCCCGCAAAATCTCGCACGCCTTTCTGGCTTCGGCAATGCGCGTCGCCGAAGACGTCTGCTGCCAGGCCCCGTCATTCATGTAAAGCAGCACGACATCGTGACCCAGCCCCGTGAGCCGCAAAATCGTGCCCCCGCACCCATACTCGGGATCGCCCGGATGCCCGCCCGTGATCACGATTTTGCATTTGGGAAGAGTCGGCGTCACGCCAACAGAATTCTCCGCCACCGCATTCACCGCCGCCGCTCCAGCCACCACTCCCGCCCCTCTCATCATGTCTCGACGATTCATTGGCCCTCGCGGCATCCAGTGTAATCGACGCGGGGATCCGCCCGCGCAGCCGTCAATTTCCGTTTCGAATATAGTTGACAACGTCAACTATATGTATGCTATTATCAACTGCATCGGAGGGCGTACCCATGCCGAAGCCCGGCGTCGACAAGCAGGTAAGCACCATTCGCGCATTCAACCGCTTTTACACCCGCAAGATTGGCGTTCTGGGTGGCATGGCGAGCAGCCCCTTTTCTCTTGCCGAGGCGCGCGTGTTGTATGAGCTGGCGCATCGCCAGCAGCCCACCGCCACCGACCTCCGCAAGGAGCTTGAACTAGATGCCGGATACATGAGCCGCATCCTGCGGGATTTCGAACGTCGGAAGCTCGTGAAGCGCCAACAATCAAAAACCGACGAACGACAGCGCTTTCTTTCACTCACGCCCAGGGGCCGGAAAGCGTTCTTGCCGCTGGATGAGCGCTCGAATTGTGATATCGCCGCTATGCTCAACGAACTCTCGCCCTCGGAGCAGAAACAGTTGGTCGACGCGGTGCAGTTGGTCGGCAGACTGCTAGGCGAAGGAGTAGAAGCAAAAACCCCGTACTTGCTAAGACAGCACCAGCCCGGTGATATGGGCTGGATCGTCCACCGCCAAGCTCTTCTCTATGCAGAAGAATATGGGTGGGACGGGACATACGAGGCGCTGGCGGCGGAAATTGTTGCCCAGTTCATCAAGAATTACGATCCCAAGTGCGAGCGCGCCTGGGTGGCCGAAAAAGATGGACAAAGAGTGGGCGCCGTCTTCGTTGCGAAGGAATCCGAGGAGATTGCAAAATTGCGGCTGTTGCACGTCGAACAGGAAGCGCGCGGACAAGGCATCGGCAAGCGGTTAGTGGAGGAATGTATCCGATTCGCCCGCCACGCAGGGTACAAGAAGATGACGCTTTGGACCCAGAGCATTCTTCATGCCGCGCGCGGCATCTACAAAAAGGCAGGATTCCGCGTCGTGCGCGAAACCAAACATCGCAGCTTTGGGAAGGATCTTACGGCAGAGACCTGGGAACTCAACCTTCAGGACGATCACGTAGTTAAGACGCCCCGTTCTCAATGAGTGAGGCAGCTTTTCGCCAACGATTCTTTCCAGGGGATAGGAATTGCACAGAAATCCATAACGTCTTGTGACATCTGACCTTGCGCACAGCCCCTCATTCGTTCCATGATGGTCCTACATAAAGGATAGTGGCTCAGTGGGACGGGCTGGTGGCCCAAAAGCAACCCGTAACTCCTATGTTTTCAATATTTTGGTCCGCAAGTCCTCTGTTATGAGGATTTTGCGAGGTATTTCGGCCGTCACAGCCGGTAAGTTGCTGATTCCAGATATTTTGCAAAATTGGGGGAGGGGGGAGGGGGTAGGGGTAACTGAAAGATAAACTTACACGCCAACCCGCGGCCGTTCAGCAACTGGGGCCCTCGGCGGCATTCATGCGCAATTAAATATTCTGGCGAGCTTATTCGTGTGTTCGCCTTCGCGCTCAAAGGCGCGGCGGACCGCCGCAAACGATTCGGAGAGAGGAAAAATCTCGCGCGTGACCAGCAAATCAGCATCCTCAGCCCCGACCGGATGCCAGTACACACCATCGCATGTAATCGTAATTTCCGGCACCAGGTCGCATCGTGATACTGCGACCCCTTCGGCAGCCGAGCCCCGCAACGCAATCCGCCGGATGACGCGGTCTTCCGCGGCAATCTTCTCCTCATCAAGAAATTGGCGAAACGCTTCAGCCTCCGCATCGGTCGAAACCGTAGCCGCCAATCGCACGCGAAAGCCAAACCCACGAGCCCGCTCAATTCCTTCCCGTGTTCGCGCCCAGGTGCCGGCTCCGCGATGCAGGTCGTGCAGCTCCGCCGTGGCGCTGTCCAAACTGATCTGCAACACAATTCGGTCCCGAGGCAACGCTTGCAAACTTTCCGCGCGTCGCCCCGCAAAAAGCATTCCGTTGGTCAACACGGTCGTCGGGGCGGCGCCAGCGCAAGCCAGCAGAAGGTCACCAATATCTTCCACCAGAAACGGCTCGCCTCCAGTCACGAAGATTTCTTTCACGCCAAGTTCCGCCGCTTCGCGAGCGATCTGCTGCACGCGTGCCAACCCGAGTTCGCGCCGCAACGCAGTCGGCGATGAACGCACGCAGCAATAGTCGCAATGGAGGTTGCAGTCGAAATTCGTATACAGCCAAAGCCGCGAACCCATCGGACGAATATATTTTTCTTCGTCCTCAGCAGCCGCCGGAACGGCTCCGCAACGGAAGACCCACCGCGAGCGATTTGTTTGGATCGTCGCCTCAAGCAGTGGGTTTCCCGTGAACCGGCACCACGTTTCCAACTCAGACCCGACACTCGCTTCGTCACCAGTAACCGCAACCAAATCACCCGCCCGACGACCGCGCAGCACGCCGATCAACAGCGGCAGCAGACCCGAAGAAAATGTACTCCGCCCAATATCCAGATCGACGTTGGCTTTCATCACAATGCGTGCATTTTACAATCGCGGGATAGTGTGGAGATCGCTTCGGCATGACTTATTGCGCGGTCATCCACTTGTCGGACCCCGTTACCTTAACTGCCACATCGGAGAACCAGATCCGTATCGGCGTGCCATCGGCCAAGCCGCGGCGATCGGTCGAGAGGAGTAGAGGACCAGCCTTTTTTTGCCCTCCCCACGTTGCGATGAGAAGGCTCGGCTTTTTGGCGCCACCGCGATGGTAAATCCAATATTCGATGCGGCCGTCTTTCGCCACATAGAGTTCCCACGTGTCACCCGGCGTGTAACCGCCGCCCTCCGCGGGATACTTCACCGCCACCAACTCGGCCGTGCCGCTGCCCAGCGGCAAGTTATACGTGCCGGCATCAATCACCGCCGGGCTGTTGTCCCAGTAAGCCTTCAGCGGAAACAGAAGCGTATAGTTGTCGTTGATGAAGCCAGGGTCAACGTCATTTTTCACGTTGTCCGGCTGGCTGCCCAGTTCGGAGCGCTTGTACGTGACCTTGACCGGCTTGCCGTCTTTGTCCTTTCCTTCATATGTCACCTGGGTAGTTTTGGGCTCCCACTCCCATGTACGCGCGAGGACGAACTTGCCGTACTCGATGTGCCAGGTGTAGCGGATCGCCTCGATCTTGTCCCACGTGTCGAGACCGTAGGTTTTAGCGACCTTCTCGAAAATTGGCGGACGCGTCTGCGACCACGAGCTTGGAGCGAGGGCCAGCACTCCGCAAAGCAGAAGACCCATCGTGGTTAAACCGCGGGCAGTTCTCATAAACTTTCTCCTCGTTGAACCTCAGCAAAGCACGTTGACTTGGATGTCAGCCAGCAGCTTTCGGATACATGAGTCCGCTCCTGGTTTCAATGTGTGATGATGGCAAGCCTTCAACCTGTGGAAATTTCTGGTTAACAACAGTTTTCTTTGAACGTCCGGAGCAATGCAGCTAGCCAGTTGAGCGCCGAGCGGAGGTGGGGCGATCGATTCGGCGCAAGGCAATGATCGCCGCGGCTACGCCGAGGCATCCGTATTCCACAAGCATGATCCAGCCGGGAAGCGCCCCCCACGGATGCCCAAGCGCGCGCAAATGCCATTGTATGTACACGGGGATAATGCTCACGGTCCAAATGATGATCAGCACGGTCGAGGCCGACGTGAGAAACGGCAGCAGCCACAACAGATACCACGGGAATACTGCGGGAGCGCAAAACAGCGATGCTGCCATGGGCCAGGCAAATTCAAAACCTTGAACCACAGAGGGCACAGAGCTACACAGAGGAGATGACGCTGCGTTTCCTCCGAGTAACTCTGTGTCTCCTGTGTTTAATGTTCGTTCGTCCCGCAGCCCCTTGCGTCTGAACCATGTTGCAGTCGCCAATCCGGCGAGCAGTGCCAACCCAACAAGCAATTGCGGAGGCGCGACTCGATCGAGGACGCCAAACACGGGACCATTGAATCGGAAGTTCTGCACGTAGGTTCCAAGCGAGCCGATGGGAACGCGGCCGCGATTCAGGAATGGCACGTAGAGCACTGCGACCACGGCTACCGCCAGTGCGGCGTCGCGAATGCGAATGCGCTTCCAGTACAGAGGCAAGAGTACGACCGGCAGAAATTTCACTGCGATCGCCAGCCCAAGTGCGACGGCTGCAGTCGCCCGCCATCGGCGAACCAGCGCCGCAGCGGACGCCAGCACCAGTAACGCGCCAACGATATCGATGTGACCGCTTCCCGCGACTTCTATCGCCAACAATGGATTCCAAGCGAACGCCAGAACCAGGTGCGATGGCTGCCGGCTACGATCTAAAAGATCGAGCAACACGAAAACCATTGCGAACTCGCAGGCCACAAATGCGACTTTTAGCGCTAACGTAGACTCATGAATCGCAGTGACGGCGCGAAACAAAAGTTCCGCTCCGGCTGGATATGGGCTGGGCAAATCCGGGTTGTTCAAGTCGCGAGTCTCCGCGGTATGTAGCCCCTTCACGGCAGGATCGCCGGGAACGACGAGATAAGGGTTGTAGCCGAGTCTCTGCAGGCGGCCGTCCCAAACATAGCGATGGATATCATCATCGGCGCCCGGTTGAAGGCGAAGAAATGCGACATTCCACGCCGCGGCCAACACCAGCCCGAAGACGACAACGCGTCGATCAAATTTCGGCGTACTGAAGAACTCGCGGATTGCGAGGAGGTATGCGACGCCCGCAAGCGCTAGAGAGGCAATGAAGATCGGTCCGCCGCGATCGGCGAAGTTGCGGGAGCAGATCATCAGCGCTGCGCACAACGTCGCTCCAAGTATGTACGCTCTCCATGCGGGGCCGATCTTCACTGTTCTCCACGCATTTTCTCCCACTCTTTCAGCCACGCCGCGGTGCGCGGCGCCTTCGCGGGAGTGAGCGTTAATTCTTTCGCCAGACGAGTCAGGTCGTCCGCCACATCTATGTCGTAAAAGGGATCTGCGAAACCAACGGTGAGATCGAGAGCTTGCGTGCGTGACAGGAGTCTCTCGAGCGCGCTGCTGGTGCCCATTCCGTCGCCTGCGAAAAGCGTTGGATGAAGGGCCTTTGCCCCGACGAGATAGTAGCCGCCGTCGTGCGTTGGACCGATGACTACGTCGTGTGCTGAGAGCGTTTCGAACGCATCTTCGAGAACAGAAGGCGGCAGGTGGGGACTGTCGCTGTTGAAGGCGATAGTTCGGTATGCGTGAGCGGATGCGAAGTGGGCAAACACGGAAGTGAGTCCCGCGGCAAGGCCTTCGCCTTTCTGGGCAACGACGTTCACGTCACTACCTGCTAGCTGAGACAGCTCCTTTACATCGGCCTCCGGGCACACGATGGCAACTTCCACATTACGCAATGAGCGCGCTAACGCCAGCGTGTCATCCAGAAGACAGCAATAAAATTCAGTCACGGCCTCTGGAGAAAATCCGGGAGTCAGGCGGGTCTTGACCGCGCCGGGCCTGGGGGCTTTCGCCATGATCACGAGCGTGCGGTCACTCCCTGAGGAACGCGCCACAAGTTCGCTTGACGATTGCATAGATTATTGCGGAAATAATACGACAGGTGGACGGGGTTGAGTGTCTCACTCAAGGTCGATTTTGGCTTCTGTTTCGATCTTCTCAATTCTGTCATCCCGAGCGAAGGATCATCGCGGCGCGAGGAGTTGCGGAGTGGAGGGACCTGCCGTGACGTCCCGCGGCGATGAGAGACCCCGGAGATCGCGGCGGTTGCGCGATACGAAAGCGCGAACGAGCGGCCGAGAGATTTTCTTTGGTGATCGAACTGCCCCACTCAAGCCAAAAGACGGCTTGAATGGGCCACCCGGGCGTGAAGATGCAGGCGAGGCAAGACACACTACGCAGGCCGCTGCGTCCCGGTTCTTCGCCGCCGGAAATAATAGCGCACGATCAGGCTGAGAATGAACCAACCGGCGCCGACCGTGCCCTTCAGCGTGCCGCTGATCTTCGATTTGCCGATGCGCGGGTAGTAACTGACCGGAACTTCCACCACACGGAATCCGGCGAGGGTGCCTTTGAGAATCATCTCAACCGCCCAGCCGTAGGTCGTCTCTTCGAGGGCGAGCGCACGTAGCACGTCGGCGCGGGCAGCGCGAAACGGGCCGAGATCAGTAATCTTCAGGCCATACAAGAGCCGGATCAGGCTGGCCGCGAGACGATTGCCGAATGCCTGATGCCAAGGTAAGGCCGCAGCGGAAGTCTGCGAATGAAGGCGGGAGCCGAGCGTGATGTCGGCACGCCCTTCAGGAGGTCCAGCAATGATTGGCGCCAAAAGAATTGGCAGTTCGGCGGGGCGATCGCTGTAGTCGCCATCCAGGAACACGACAACGTCAGGGGAGTTTGCCGCGGCCAGGCCCGTGAGGCATGCCCGCCCGTAGCCGCGGCGCGGTTCCTGGACTACGCGGGCTCCCATTCTTGCGGCGATCTCAGGTGTGCCGTCGGTCGAGTTGCTGTCGACGACGATCACTTCTGTGACCAGATCGGACGGGAGATCGGCAAGAACGCGGGGGATCGACTCAGCTTCATTGTGGGTTGGGATGATGACGGACACTCGCACGTGGGCGGGATTCAAGGGATCTTCTTTCAAGATTCAAATGAAGCAGGCTCGATCACCACAAGAGGGAAGATGGCCACCGTTCCGACAGCCAGGCATCGACGCCCCATCTGCGGCCGGCACTGCCGATCGCGAGTCCGAGCGATGCCATGACCGGGACCAGCAGTTCCCAGATCCACGCCGTGCCCCACTCAGAAACCCAAAGGCTGCCGAGATAGAGAAACGCTACAAACGCGGCCGGTCGAGTAAGCAGACCGATGATGAGAAGGATGCCGAGAGAGATCTCGGTCATGCCTTGCAGAGGAGCGGCCATCGCAGCGTGGCTTGCCGCCTGGGCCATGACCGCCTTCCAGATGGCGGGCGCATGATCGTGCTGGATGTAGTAGTTGATGAGGCCCGCGTAACCCGCTGGCCGGTAGAGGCCTTTGCCAAGATTCTCGAAAAAGACCGAGACGAACATGGCGCCGATCGTCACTCGCACAATTGCCAGACCGTTTGCGGCAGACATCGGCGTGGGCGGCTGACCTGGTGACGGACTTGCATTCGGGCCCATGTAGAACCTCGTTACCTGTGAATGCTGCACGCGATCGCGGCGAGCAGCTGGTTTGGAGCGACGATGAAATATCCTATGCCGTTCTTTTCGGTGTTGCTAGTGAGGCGCAGAGAAGAATAATCCAGATCGGTCACACTTATCAAACCAGTGCCACCCTTTCAATCGTCTCGAAGGTGGCATGGCCGAACCACGCCAGAGTTGCTCAGTTCGGTGACGGCGGCTTGTCGAGTGCGGCTTTGAGAGATTCGAAAGCGCGCTTCTGGTAGGCCTCGGCATCTTTTCGAGTAAACACCGGAGCGACGGTCGCAACGTAACTGCGAGCAGCCTCGTAGTCGCGATGGCGATATGCGATTTCGGCTCGCTCTAACGTCACGCCGGCTCCCCAGTCGGGATCGCCGGTGAGTTGCGCGACTACCGGCACGTCGATCTGTTGCAGGAGCGCGGATGCGTCGTCCAATTTGCCCAGGCCGATCAGGCAGCTGGCCAGCGTGTCGGCGGTGGCTCCGGTCAAACCCGCGTGTGGGCCAAATCCTTTGGTCGACGACTCATACGCGGCGCGCGCATTCGATTCGCCTTCGCGATAACGCCCGGCGCGGCATTGGGCTAGGGATGCGTCAGTGAGGGTGGCGACCGCAAAGAACGATAGCGGGCCCTGCTTGCGAACTGCGAGGGCGTGGATGGCCAGGTCGTCGCGGATGGCGTCATCCCAAAGTTCGAGGCTTCCTTCCGACTGGGCGCGCGTCGCCTGCAATTGCATGGTGAGTTCGTGGTCCGGACCGAGCTGCGAAACAAATTCCGGATAAATGCTGTTGGCCTCTTTCACTGCGTCTGGGTATTTCTTTTCGATCATGAAAGCTTGCGCCAGATTCATGCGCACGCGTAACACATGCGGACTGTCGGGACCGACGAGACGGGTGAAGGCATCGATCAGTTCGCGAAAGGTTTGCTCCGCCTTGGCGCCCTCGCCGAGGCGGATATACGAAAACCCCAGCCGTTGCTTGAAGGTCAGGCGCGCGCTCTCATCGAACTCGGGAAGAACGTTAGCCTCGTCCACTGCGGCCTGAAAATTCTCGGCAGCAGACTTCGCGTTGTTATCGATCAGCGCGACCATTCCCTTCGCCGAGGATAACCAGACCGGGATGTCAGGCCGCGGATTAGTCAGCTTGGCAATCAGGGCCTCTTGTTGTGCGAGGATGGACTTGGCCAACGGGAGCGAATCCTTCTCGTAGCTGCGTGACTCGAGCGTGGTGCGTTGCAGCTGAACGATGACGGCATCTTGGGACAGTTCGCCGTCTGCCTGCTTGAAAAGGGCAACCGCGCGTTCGTATTCCAGGCGCGCGTAAGGATAGTCGGTTCGGTTATCGAGCGCTCGGGCGATGGTTTGGTGGAGGCGCGCCGCGACCAGCGGTTCATCTTTGAATTTTCGGTCGATGCTGGGCGAGGCTTGCTTGATCGCGTCCATGAGCGACTCGCTGGACTTGCCACTGACGAAAGGATTGCCGCGGCCCAGAAGATCGTCGGAGAGAAAGCGGTTGATCGAGCTGGCAATCGCGGTTTGGCGGTTGGCATTGTCGCGTTCGCGAGTGGCTCGGCGGTAGAGCGCAAAGCTGACTGCGAGTCCCGCCGCCAACGCGATCAGCGCGAGCATGATCCAGGGCCGCCGCGCACGCGCTTGGGCCAGTTCGTGCTCGGCGGTTTTCGCGCGACGCTCGGCCGCTTCTAGCTCGTTGCGTCGGATGCGGCGTTGGTCCAAAGTGCGCAGGCGCTCGACCAGCTCGGCGGCGCTGTTGAGCCTGCGGGCCGGGTCGCCGCACGCGGCATCGGCAATGTCGTCACGAACCAGAGGATCTTGAATCTCTGCTTCCCAGCCCGGCGCCAGCGGCTTGCGGAAATCGCCAATGGTCAACTGGTAAAGCATGACGCCGAGCGCGTAAACATCAGCACCGGCGCTGGGGCTTTGGCCCGCCAAAACTTCGGGGGCGAGATACATCAGTGTGCCGGTCAACTGCTGGTGGGTTTCGAGGGACGCGGTCTGGGTGAATCCCAGGTTCGTGATGCCCAACGACCGCAGCCGCGAAGGATCGAACAAAGAAGCGCTGCCGAAATCGGCGAGTTTGACCTGCCAACCTCCATTGGCTCCCGGAACTACCAAAATATTCGCCGGCTTCAAGTCTTTGTGAAGCACGCCAATGTCGTGCGCGGCGGCAACTGCCTGGGCAACGTTAACCAACAATTGCAGGCGGAGATCGTAGGAAACTTTGGAAAGGCCTCCCTGGAGCTCGGCCCACTCGGCCAGATTCGAACCCGAATACTCGCTCTCAAGAAAAAAAGGAGTGGTTTCGAAGTTCCACTCCAGGATGCGGACAAACTCCGGGCGGTCACCCAGGGATTCGCGTAGGAAACGGGAGACGGTAATTTCACGCTTCAGCCCTTTTAAGCGCGAACCGTCGGCGGCGAACTTAAATACCCGTTGTTCGCGGGTCTTGGGATTCTCGGCCAGCCAGACCTCGCTGGACCCCGAAACGTCCATGGGGCGCGAGAGCCGCCATTGTTCCCGGCCGGGAACCACGTCGCCAGCTTTGAATCCGAGTTCGGGGCCGGAGGCCGCCGCCACTGTTTTGCAATAGACGGGAACGCCGAGGCGATAGCCGACGCGAGGAATGGTTACGATCGCAGGATGGTCTTCGTCCCCCATGGCCTTCCGCAGTTTGGAAACGGCGGTTGCCAATGATCCATCCACCACCATGACGTCTGGCCAGACGGATTCCAGCAGCTCTTCTTTGGTGACGACTTCGCCGGCATGAAGCAGAAGCTGCAGCAGGAGGTCGAGGGGCTTCGATTCCAGCTCTACGGCCTTGCCCTTGACCCGCAACTCGCGTCCCAGTTCGTCGAATTCGTAGTCGGCGAAGCGCCATAGGCGTCCGGAGGTCTCTGCAACTTCGCGTGCAGCTCCTTTGTAATTCATAGACTTGGCTACTCTTTAGAGTTCTTAAGAATTCCGTCAGGACAGGCAGCGGGGGATCGTGCAGACTGCTTGCGAAACGGTCAACGGTAAGTGGAGACATTCTGCCACGAACCAGTCTGCCGAGCACGAAAAAACTGTGGGGATGCAGGTTCGTCCGAATTCTGTTCTGTGGAGAGTTTCAAATGAAGCATCGTGAAACCATACTTTCGATCGTCGCATTGACCCTTTTGTTTGCCGCCACGGCTGCGAGTGCCCAAACCGTTACCGAGCTACACACGTATCCAATCGGGTCAGGAGCATGGAGCGGCATTCGAGCGCCGCAAGCGATGGCGCAAGGCCGCGACGGCAACCTCTACAGCACCATCGCCAATAATGGGACTGGGACTTCGGTAGATGGAACGGTTTACAAGATCACGACAACCGGAACTTTGTCTGAGGTTTACAGCTTCTGCTCCCTGACTGGGTGTGACGATGGCAACGACCCGGAGGGCGGCGTGGTGCTGGGTCTCGATGGAAACCTCTACGGGACCACGAAAATCGGTGGAAAAGATGGCGCCGGAACCATCTTCAAGGTCACTCCCACCGGGACGTTAACTTCGCTGTATTCCTTCACCAACAGCACCGACGACAGCGCCCCTATCTACCGGGTCGTTCTCGGGCAGGATGGAAATTTCTATGGAGTTTCCGAGGCCGAGTACAACGGGCAATATGGAGCATTTTTTCGGATTAGCGCCTCGGGTGTGTTCAAGGAGCTTGCCGACTTCGACTCCACCAATGGGAGCCTGCCCAACTTGCCCACACAAGGCACCGACCTTAGCTTTTATGGAACCGCCCAGCAGGGTGGCGACAACGGGACGAACTGTGGAGTGATCTATAAGGCGACGACGGGCGGCAAGATTACCGTGCTCCACAACTTCGCGGGCTATCCCACCGACGGATGCCGTCCGATCAGCGTGCTGGCACAGGGCACCGACGGCGATCTCTATGGAACCACCTACAGCGGCGGTGTCTCCGCTGCTGACGGGAACGGGAACGGAACCATCTTCAAGATTAGCCCCACTGGAGTCTATACGGTGCTCCACAGCTTTACGCACGGCGTCAGCGGCAGCACCAACATTTACGATGCACAACTTCCCCAAGCGGGACTTACGCTGGGAACCGACGGGAATTTTTACGGTGTTTCGGGGTCCGGCGGAATGACCAACTACGGAGCAATCTTCAAGATCACCCCGGCGGGCGCCGAGTCGGTTCTCTACAGCTTCTGCAACAAGACCTGCACGAGCTTCAGCCCTTTGACGCCGCTCGTACTGCACACAAACGGAGACTTCTACGGCAACTCCAGCGGAAATTCTCTGGGCGGAGCGGTTTTCTACAGCCTGAATGTCGGGTTTAAGCCGCTGGTCGACCTGGTGACGTGGACCGGCAAGGTTGGCGCGACGGTTCAGATCCTCGGCCAGGGGTTCACGGGAGCAACCGGAGTGTCGTTCAACGGAACCGCAGCGAAGTTCGTAAATACTTCCGATACTTATATGACGGCGACCGTGCCGGCGGGAGCCACGACCGGGACTATCACGGTAACCACGTTCACCAGCACGCTGAAGAGTAATCACTCATACCTGGTCACACCGCAGGTCAAGAGCTTTACTCCCACCAGCGGAATTGTGGGAGCCTCGGTGACGATCACTGGAGTCAGCCTGACGCAAGCAACGGCGGTGACGATCGGCGGCAAGGCAGCAACTTTCAAGGTCAACAGCGATACGAGTATGACAGCGACCGTACCCGCCGGAGCGAAAACCGGCGCCGCTATCAGCATCAAAACCGCGGGCGGCACCTCTGGCTTTGGCAAGTTCGTGGTCATTCCCGAAGTCACTAGCTTCACCCCAACCAGCGGCGCAGTGGGAACGTCGGTCACGATCACAGGAAACAGCTTCACCGCTGCCACCAAAGTGACGTTCGGCGGAGTCGCTGCCACCAGCTACAAAGTAATCAACGATACCCAGGTGGACGCGTTGGTCCCGACAGGCGCTGTGACCGGGCCCGTCGCGGTCACCACTGCGGGCGGCACGGGAACCAGCACGACGAGCTTCACAGTTACGCCGTAGCCGGCTTCGCTTACGTCTAGAGCGAAAACCGAGTGCCGGGGGATGAGCAAGCGCTGCATCCCCCGGACCGCTTCTCACCTGGCGCTATATCCCGCTTTAACTCATCAACGAGTCAATGCGTGTAATGACCTGAGCGGCTGGTGGCTGCCGAAAAGCCGAGAGTTTCTTGTTTTCATTCCTAAAGCTTAGGCGTTAGAGATGGCTGCAGGGCATTACCGCGTTGAAAGTCTAGCGTGGGGTAACTTGGAGCGCGTGCCATTTGGCGGCCGTCTCCGGCTTGCCCCACGCGTCATAGAGTTGCGCGAGCCAATCGCGGGCCAGGTCCAGGTGGTCGCGGTCCAGGATGCCGATCTTTTCTTTGCGGGCGTCCATCCCACGATAGCCGTCGAGCAGCAGGGGTTCCGCGTCGGCGTATTTCTTAAGGCCCGCCAGGCTTGTGCCAAGCAGACTCTCGGCGAAAAATCGTTGCCAGTCGTCCGGCCGTTTCGTTTGATCGGCCTCGACCGTCTGGCGCGCAAGGACCTCGCTGGCGGCGAAGTTTCCCTCCGCCCGGTAAGCAAGAGCAAGGTCGGCCATCGAATCCAGGGTGTCGAGCGCGTCCGGCCCCAACGTGCTCCGTCGTGCGGACAGTATCTGCTTGAAGAGCGCCTCGGCTTGGGCATACTTGTGCTGGGACTGGTAAGTGTTGGCCAGGCTGTTCATCGTCTCCAGTGTGTCGGGATGTTCGGCACCCAACACGCGGCGCTGGATCTCGAGGGTCTGGCGGTAGAGTGCAGCAGACCGCGCGTACTCGCCCTGGAATTGTAGAACGTTGGCCAGACCGTTCATGGAATCCAGAGTGTCGGGATGCTCTGGACCCAACACCCGACGCCGGATCTCCAGTGTCTGGGCACCGAGGGCCGCAGCCTGTGCGTACTTCCCCAGTCCGGTGTACGCGGACGAAAGATTGCTCATGGTGATGAGCGTGTCGGGGTGTTCGGGGCCCAGAACCCTGCGCCGGATTTCCAGGACCTGCTCGCCGAGCGCTGCAGCCTGCGCGTACTTGTCCTGGGAGGCATAATCCCCAGAGAGATTGTTCATGGTGCTCAGAGTGTCGGGGTGTTCCGGCCCCAGCAAGCTGCGCTGGATCTGCAGTGCCTGGCTGTGCAGCGCTTCGGCTTGGGCGTACTTCCCCAGGTAAAAATCGGTGCTGGCCAGACTGTTCATCGTGTTCACCGTATCGGGATGCTCAGGCCCCAGCGTGCGGCGCCGAATCTCCAGGATCTGCACCAAGAGCGGTTCGGCTTGCGCGTACTTCCCCAGAGAGAAATACGCGGCAGCCAGACCATGCATGGCGCTCACTGTGTCAGGATGCTCAGAGCCCAGCACGTGACGCCGGCTTTCCAGGATCTGCGTATACAACGCTTCGGCCTGCACGCGCGCGCAGGCGCAGCAAGCATTCAACGTCACCATTGACGATTATGAGGTGGGAGCCAGACATTTCCACGGCATCGCCAAAGATCCATCGGTGCCGCAGGCAATTGCTTCTCTAATTTCGTCCATTTTCGGGCTCACCGATCTGGCTCAAATGCAACCCGGCGCCCTTCCCGTTTCCGCGACGCCGATGTCTCTCGCAATTGCGTACGACGGAGCATTGACGCCCGCTACCCAGACGAACACCGGCGGATTGCCTCCCGGCCTAAACGGAACGGGCCAGACCATTGGCCTGCTTGAGTTCGATGGCTTCGACCCCAACGATGTGAAGAACTGGCTGAAATTCGCCAAACTACCCTCGAATTTGATTAGTAATCTCAGTACTTTTGCGATCAATGGAGGAACGTCGCCTTCGGGGTGCGTGCCGTTCAGTAAAGGATGCGGCACAACCGAGGTTCTTCTTGATATTGAGGCCGCGATGGGCATCGCGCAAGGGGCCAACGTCGTGGTGTATGAAGCTCCCCAGGGTACCGATAGTGCCAGCGCCATCAACACCGCGTTGAACTCTCTCAGCAATGGATCCGAAGGATCCGGCGGGCGAGTGCTATCAACGAGCTGGTACCGGTGCGAAGGCGATGTGGGCGCGTCGGATGTGACCAGCATCGACAGCCTCATCTCCGACGCTGCAGCTTTCGGCGTCACGGTATTTGCTCTAACCGGAGATAATGGTGGAACCTGCATTAACGGAGGCAATTCATACGCCGGCGCTGTCGCTTTTCCGGCCGATGCGCCCCACGCGGTCGCGGTCGGAGGCACGAACCTGATTCAGAATTCTGACGACACCTACAATAGTGAAAGCTGGTGGCTGAATTCTGGAGGATACGGGGTAAGCCAGTTCATCCCGGAACCGTCGTACCAGTCAAGTCTTTACCCTGGCGCGACGGGCCGCTCTGAACCCGACGTCTCAATGGAAGCGGCGCCCGGAATCATCGTTTGCCAGGCTAGTCCAAGCCTTTCGCCCAACTGCACCGGGCTGATTGGAGGCACCAGTCTGTCCACGCCGCTCATGGCTGCGACCTGGACTCTGGTTACCCAGGCTGAGCAGGATGCCACCGGTTTGACCTTAGTCGCGGCCAATGGCTACTTGTATAAATTTCCGCACGAATTTCACGCGGCCTCCACGATGACGGGCTCGGGAAACAACTTTGCCCATGTGGGGCTAGGTTCCCCCGACATCGCGAAACTGGTCTCGAGGCTCGTTCCTCCCCGAGTTGACAGCTTCAATCCGGAAAATGGATCTGGATCCGGCGGCACCACGATTACCATCCGCGGAGCCGGCTTCATCGGCGTAAGCAAAGTGTCGTTTGGCGGGATGGCCGCAACGCACCTCACCATCGATTCGGACACCCAACTGACGGTCGAGACCCCTAAAGCGCCCGGCGAAGAGGTGGCCATTAAGGTAGAGGCGTGGGGCGGGGACGCGACTGCCGCTGGCCTTTACACCTACAATCCGGAAATCACCGGGATCAGCCCGAGCAGCGGTCCGATGGGCGGAGGAGCAACGGTTACGGTGAAAGGTCGGGCTTTGGCCACCGACGAAACCTTCGTCTTCGGCGAAACGCCAGCCACGGGGCTTACCTGCTCGAACTCAGGAGAGTCGTGCACGATGATCACGCCGGCGAACCCTCCGGGTTCCGTGACTGTTCAGGCACAAACGCCGTGGGGGTATGGATACAGTCCGATCACATCTGCCACGACCTACAAATATGACAGCCCGGCAATTACCAGCTTTACTCCCTCCGTGGGACCGACAACGGGCGGCCTATTCATCCAACTCTACGGTCTCAGTCTGGAAAACGGCAAAACGACGGTGAGTTTCGGCGGTGCGAATGCCACTGGCGTCGACTGCCCGCAGCCAACCTACTGCTATATGTACAGTCCGGCGCATGCCGCCGGAACCGTTTCTGTGACGGTGACGGTAAACGGCATCACCAGTCCGCCAGCGACGGGTAAGTTCACCTTCGAGGTGTTCCCAACCATCACTGCCATCAACCCGAATCCCGCAGCGGCCGGTACGGCCGTAGCCGTAACAGGAACGGGATTCAGCACGACGGCGGGTCAGACCACATTCAACTTTTTCGGCATCACCGTGACGGGCACTTCTTGCAGCTCGACGCAATGCACCGCGATAGTTCCGGACGAAGTGGATGGGACTGCACATACCACGGCGGTCACGGCAACCGTAAACGGGAACACGAGCCTGGATTGGGTAGACTTTTCGTATCCAGGCAAGCCCAAGCCTCCTCCATGCAAGGGCACGATCTGCAACTAGTAATGATCGAGTCAATGAATTCGGGCCTTCTCGCCTTTGGCAGTGCAAGCTGCCGGGGTCGGAAGGCCCGCCCTTTTTGCCTGTTCTGGCGGGGCGTGCTCAACGGCAATTGGCGATAAGTCCCCGGTTACACTCATCGACCAGGTCAATCAGTTCTATAAAGTAAAGCTTCGGCACCGCCAGCGCCGCTCCGCTGGCGACTACTCTGGTTCCACGATTCCCGAACTGGCGGTTCCCGCCGGACCGCGCGTTTTCTTGGGGTGGCACGAAAGGCTCTAATCGATTATGCTGGTTGCACTTACCGACCGGGCGGTTAGCTCAGCTGGTTAGAGCGCCTGCACAGCCGACAGTTTGCCCTCCAGTGCCACCCTTTTTCTTTTCTGCAACTTAGCTCGGGGCTATCGCGGAGATTTCACCCGCGTTTACCCCTGTTTCCCGCTTGCTGTGCACTCGCTGTGCACTAAACTGGTGAAAAAGTGATGCGAGTGCGATCAAAGACGAAGAAGCAGAGGACACGGAAAGCGAAGCCGAGGCCTCCGCTGCTGGAATCCGAAGCCGAACTGACGCTGGCAGAGCATGCGCTGCAGATCGCGACTCGGCTGTCATCTCGTGGCGGCCGTTCGGAACGCGAATGCGGGTTGTCATCACCAGGTCGCGAGATCGAGGAGCTACTCCCAGCTGCGCAGGCCTTCGCCGATGCGCAGACTCGCGCGGCGCTGAGACAGCTGAACCTCGAAGCGAACGTTGCAGCGCTGAGGCCTGCCAAAGCTATCGAAACCGACGACGCGCGGAAGATTTTTTTGTCCAAGTTCCTCAAGACATCCCCAACCGTGAAAGGGCACGCACTGGCGCTAGCGTTCGACAAAGCCGGGCTGCGTCTACTCGATGGCTGGGAAGAGCTTTGCGGCTCTCGTCTGTGGATGGACGCATGGGCGCATCCGAAGACCTTCAACAGCTGCAGAAAATACTTATCTGTTGAACGCCGCGCCGCTCTGCAGAAAATTACCGCGCGGTGAAGTAATTCCTCTTAGCGTGCCCTATCCATGCGGGTTTCCGCACTTCCCAGATTACCTGGCGGCGATTTCAATTGCGCGGCCGCGCTCCGATCGGCGATGGTGATGACGGATCGGAGGAGCGCATGAAAATCACGTCCGAACATTTGGAGCAGGTGCGATTGATCCTATTGGAGAAGGGCGCGGCCTTGGACGCGCAAACGAAAGCTGCGGTCGAAGCGATTGCGACGCGTGATGCGACCAGCGCTGCGGTCCGAGGCCTGCAAGGTGCGTTCGACATCTGTGCATCGGCCTACGCGCAGGATGCGGAGTTGAGTACGGGTCAGTTGAACGACCTGCCAGCACCGGCGCGGGCGGTGCTCGGCTACACGCCGAAGGCAGAAGGCAAGTAATTGGCAACCGTGACCATCGTCGAGGATGTTTGCGAAGCGACTCCTGAATTATTTCGAGAGAAGCTGTTCGAGCGCATCGAAGCGGACCTCGCGAAGATCGCCGGCATGAAGGGCATGAAGGATCTGATCGTACCGGTCGAGTGCGAGCAGATCGGCGAACACTTGTTCGAATACTACCTGCGCGATGTGGACGGCAAGGAAGTGGTGGTCACCTTGGAGTTGCGTCCGGTCGTCGCTCAGTAATTTTCACGGAGGAGATCATGGGAGACAAATTCACTTCCGCTGGCGGGCCGTGCGGAATGCCGCCGAAGATGAGTCAGGATCGCGGGCATACAGCGGCAGTCAGTTACGATCCCATGGCGATCAGTCGGCGCCAGAGTGCAGCGCAGCGCAGTAAGTCGGGCATCGTCGACCAGCATGGCAAGCCGGTAACTAAGACGACGCTGGAACCGGAGCCGGTGGACCCGCCGCAATTCCCCGACGAAGAGAACGGCATGAAGCCGGATCAGGTCATCGCCGACGATCCGAACGACGCGCAGCTGCAGCACACAGACGCGCCGCCAATCGAGCAGAGCACGGAACGGCCCGAGCTTGTGCCGACGTCGGCCGAGCCGCCCAGCGGAGGCACGAGCGATCCGACTCCGGGTGACAGCGATCCGGGGCCGACTGGCGGAAGCGCTTCTCCAGGTTACCCAGCCTTGATCGATAGCGATTTTCCAGTTGGATATTCAGGGAAGGCCGCACGGTAGAACGTTCGTCGCAGTCAGAAGGCAGGAGAGGATCATATGGGCGCCACCACATTGCAAGGCCTGCTGTGTTCGAACACCGTCGAAATCACGGCCGCAGAAATTCTCGCGGGCCAGCTGATCCCACTCGCGGCACCTAGCGCCCCGAACTCAGCGGCGCTACTGCGAACATTGATCCTCTCGCTGGAGTATGGCGGAACGCCCTATGCGCAGCCGCTGAATGCCGGGTTGGTCTGTTTTTATCAGTCACCGAGCAGACTCGCAGCTTGGGGAAATGCTGGCGGGCAGGGACCAGGTTTCGCGATCACGGCGGTAGCAAATGCGGTCGGAGGAAACACGGTTTATTCCGGCACGATCGTGGGCGGGGCCAACGGCGCGTACGTTGGACTCGATGTCGATGCGGTTGGAGCTTACGCGCACAGCGCGAATGGTGGTCGGTTCTTGTGCGTGGCGTCGACTGCGACCTCGATCACATTGGCAAACGCTGGCGGAATCGCCGAGACTCCGACCGGTGCGGCTGTGCTGATCGAACTTCCCGGAGGAGCGTGGGGCTGTGGTCTCGGGGGCAGCAGCGACGTGTCCAGCATCCTGCTGGCATCGGAGTCCCAAGTAGTAGCGTATGGAAATACCAGCTGGGACTTCCCGACAAGCGAGGTCCTCGGATCTGCGATTGTTCTCGGCAACCCGCTGCCGATCGTCGGTTCGCCGACACCATTCACCGAAGGCAACAGCGATCTGCTGGTCACGATCGAATATCTCAGCGCGCCGCTCTGAGTCGTTTCTGGTTAGAGAAGGTGAATAGCCCGCACCTGCTGAATCAGCACGTTGGAAGGGGTCGAGTGCACAGGCCCGGAATGCGGTGCACGGCAGGGTAAGCAAATTCTTGATCACGGAGGATTCATGGCAAAGGGAAAAAAGTTGAGTGACGAAGATCTCAAGGAATGGCAGAAGAGTCGCTCCGTGCTCGCAGCTGCGCTCGCCGAGTGCGACCAGGTGCTGAAGGACCACGCAGAGGCCTGCGAAGCAGAGGCAGCAAGCAAAGCAGCAGGCGGCGTCGATGCCGAAACGCTCAAGAGTATCGTGAAGCGCGAGAGCACCGCGGGCGGCGTGCGCCACGGCACCGCGGCCGGCATCCTGGCGATCAGAGAAGCAGGCGGAAAAACCGCGGGCTCGAAATAAGCCGACGAGTTTTCGACGGAATCCCCCGAGCCACGGAGGCCACCTGTGAACCTCAGACGAGAATTTCAACCATCGCAGCAGACGCGCGATGAAGACGCACGCAAGGCAGCCGGCAAAACTGCGACCGCGTTCAAGTCTGCAGCGATCGAGATCAGCGAGGCACAACTCCGCGATTACGAGGCGACGTTGTCACCGAAGGAACTCGCAATGTGTCGCGTGTGGAAAGCAGGCGGGACCGACGAGGAAGCCGTCGCAGCCGCAATGCTAGTCGACGACGGCAATGATGACGTGAACGATACGCCTGCAGCACGAGCGCGAAAGGCCCGAATCCTGCGCAGGCTTTTGGATCTGCGCGCCACTCACTGAGAAAGGAACGACCGATGGATTTCAGCTTCGACTTTTTCAAACGCAAGAGTTCTACTCCCACTCCAACTCCAGCACCGACTGCAGAACGCAAGCCCGACGAGATGGAAACGCTGCAGCTGATGATCGAGATGACCCATGCGCGCATCAACTCGATGCGGGCGGCCGTGCGTAGCCATGACGATCACCTCCACCAGATCGCACCTTTAGCAGAGGCGCTGAAAGTTTCGCTGGTGCAGGGCGACCCGAACGCCAGTGGGCGGTTGGATGAAGTGGATAAGGCCGAGTTGCAGGCCCGGCGATTGCGGAGACGGGCTTCTGGCACAGATCGCGACGGCCGAGACGGAGTTGCAGCCATTGCAGGCGCGCATGACTGTGCTGGCGCAAGAGGCGGATCAGCGGCGGCAAGATCAGTTTGTCGCCAATGTGAAAGTCGAGATGCAAGGCATGCTGGACGAACTCGAGCTGCACTGGCGCAAAGGCTGCGAATTGGCCTATGACCTGACCGTGCTGCTTTCAAAGAGTACGCCATCTGTGGTGATGAGCGGAGCCAGCGCCTCGCTGAAACAGCTCGACCTGCAGCATGCCGGTGCCGAGATCGTGGCCGCACCGATTTCCCGTTCACTGGACGAGAGCCATCGGGGTCAGATCGTTGCATTGAGGAACGTCGTCGATCGCAAAATGCAGAACTTGCGATTAGCGCGAGTGAATGAGCGGTGGGCAGCGACAGGACTCGGCGAGTTCCACCTGGAGATCACTCCTGCGAAGCCGCGCGCGTTGGCCGTCACAGGCAAAACCGCGTAAAAAGTTTCGCGCTGCTGGGCATCCACCCCGGCGACGCGATCGCCGCGAAAGGCCACCCGGTTGGGGCGATCCCGCTGTTTTTTCTCCGCAGCGGTCCAACCGGGTGCGGCAAAAATTCTTTTCTCTTCCTGGATTCTGAAAGTTCTGCGTCAGGGGGCGGGAGCTGGCGAGCTTCGACGCGGATTGGACTGCCGGCGACGGCAGACAGAGGGCCAAGACCTGATTCTACGCAGGCTTGGCCAGCCCCCAATCCGTCCACCCGGTGGACGAATTGGTTAGAGGGAGCCAATAACGCTGACCTCTGGATTCAGCAACTTAGAGGTTGTGAAGTGCACAGGGTCAGGACCGCAATGCATACGGCGAGGACTGTGATGGGGCGACACCCCCTTTCTAGCTGTTGGTTCCCGTTGCCAGAGATGAACAGGCGTAACTTGTTGAATCCGCGGGGATATAATAAGAATGGTGGTACGATACGGGGTCTGGTAGTGTGTCTCCGTGAGTGTGTGCGAGGTTCCCGGTGTCAAACAAGCTGGCCAAACGCGCGATCGCCACAGGGCCTGTTAAATATGAGATGCGCGGGCCGTCTGACCACCCAACCGGGCTGATGCTTTCCATCAACTATGAAGACGCCCCAGTCCCAGATCATTACTACGTGGCGGACTGGTTCGATGTTCGCGAACGTGATCTGGATGTGATTTTATCTTTCGGCAATCTCGATCGCGGTAAGAAGCTGCGTTCCAAGGTAGAGATCGTGTTTCCTAGTTTTTTATTCGTTAACCAGTTGTGGCGCTCCAGTCAACTGTTCCACGCCAATCTGCAGAAGTTTTTGGACGAGCTGAAGTTGCCACCCGTCACGCGGGAAGATGCGGAATTAGCATCTGACAAGCTTCAGATTCTGGCTTCGAATAATGTGCTCATGGTTTGGAGTGGAACGGAGTGCTTGCTGGATTTTTTCTACATTTCACCCAAGGATTTGTGGTCGAAACCCAGACGAGGAGAGCGCTTAGATCTTGAGCCCGTCGTCCGTGTCATGGTTTCGCCCCCACTGTTAAACGGATTTCTCGATGCATGTGACATCACCGCTGCGCACCTCAGCGAGCGGTTCCCGGAATACATTCGAAAGGGGGACCCGGAAAATGAAAGTTTGGAATCTCAATACGTTGGATGATTTAGAAACCACGGTTCTCATCAGGTTTCAACAGACCCCTCCGAGCCGGCGACCTTCGAGGTCATCGCGAGTGAAAAGCGTTTTTACTGTCATAGCAGCTGGAGCTGTGATGACGACAGCCGTGTTTTTGCACTATCCCAGTGTCTCGGCCACGTCTTTGTCGGTGACTCAACAAGACCCGGCCATCGCTCAGAGCGTGCCGCGGGCCGCTCCACCTTTGTCGGACATGTTCGCAGGGCGGTTTTCCGACAACTGGTCGCCGGATGAGGAGCAGATCGCCTTACGGGCTATGTCCGGCACGTTCAGCAAGAAACCTCCGCAGTTTGATGAGAGAGAAATGGTGGACGTCGCCCTAGCGAACCAGCAAGAGAGCTTTGCTCCGGACGTGCCTCGTCTCTCCAGGGACGAAGTGCGCAAGGCGATCAAAAATCGGCGTTCCTCCTAAGTCTACCGTGCCAGCCTGTCCTTCGTGGTTTCAAGCTGAGCGAGACGACCAACTGCCTTTCGTGGTAGCGGGGCTCGCAGAGTTCTATCGCTTCATCATCGCCGCCTGCAAGAAACGCTATATCGTCGGGCATGGGGACATCAAGACTTACCACGAGAAGGTCTTCAAGAAAGTTGTTCCGTTAGGCTACTACGCCGGCAACTATCGTTCGCGAGATCAGGCCAAACCTTGTCTTGCCCAAGATGTTCAGGTTGATGGCGTTCGAGGCGAAGATTTCCTCACAGTCCCGGATTCAATGAGGGACTTCTCTTCAGAGCTGCACGATCTTATAGTACGTACCGATGAATATCTTCAACAGGCGGTTTCGGCTACAGAAAGAGCGCAAGCAATCGCGCAGCTCGCAGCGGTAGCCATGGGTCGCTTCATTCGCATACACCCGTTTCTCAATGGAAATGGTCGGATGGTGAGAATGTTGGTCAACTACATCTTCAAAAGGTACGGGTACCCAATGCCATTCAACCAGGCTCAAATACGTCCTCCCGAGAACGAGTATGCGCAAGCCAGCTCGAAATCGATGGGCCCCACACCTGACCTCAGCCTGCTTTATGTGTATCTGCTTCGGTTAGTCGCAAGGGCCGCATCTTCTTAGCCACATCTGGAGCCGGAACTCGCCGCAGTCCACGTCCTCCAACCGGCTGCCTGGTTTTCTGGTTAGACGTGTCGCATAACCTGCCCGTGTGGAATCACCAGTTTGGAGACGGCGGAGTGCACAACCCCGGCGTCGCGGTGCACACTGGAAAGGTCACCTGAGAACGGTCAATGAGTGAAATGGCCTGATTTCAACACTTATCCACAAAGGGCGGGAAGATTCCGCTGATTGGCTGAAATCGGAGTACCATGGTCCGGTCGCGACCTACTTTCACATCTGAACCTATCGGTCCCTGGAACTACTTTTCAGGAAGAAGTAAAGAGAGGTAAGAAATGAGAGATTCTCCACTGGTTGTGCTCACTGTGACACTGCTGACGTTCAACGTCTCGGCACAAATCACGAGTGTGAAGGAGTATCCAGTTCAGTTCGACAAGTCCCGACAGACATGGTACGAAGTGGTTGAAAACCAGGACTCCAGATCAATCCTGGCCATGAGTACTACCTTTAATTGCCGAACAAGATTCCACGTGAAGTCGGGAAGATCTGTGAGCTCCGGAAGCAATGGGGAATACGACACTCTCGGCAATCCCGTCGATATTTTCGAAGGCCACAAAGGGATTCCCCCAGGCGGTGTTGCGGCAATTGGCGCTGCAGATCCCTCGAACTGCAGCGGTGGGGTAGACGCCGTCATCTTCTCGGATGGTTACATTGAGGGCAGCTCACCCTCAGTGTATGAGTATCGGCAAAGGTGGAGTAGTGTCCGCGAGGGAATCATTCAGTCGTTACCGCTGCTAGCCAAGGTCGTGAACCAGAAAGCGGACCTAGCGGAAGTTGAAGATGCCCTCCGCCAGCGCATGGAGTCGATCCCGGACATAAGCGGGCAGAGGTGGGGCGAGAGGGCGGTTTACTTCCAACTGCAAGAGTTGTTGCGGGTTGCGAGGGAACATCCGAAGCCGGCCAGCGAGGAGGTTGAAGCCGACGGCAGACCAAGAAAACAGGCGCCGACGATGGCCATCGTTCTTGTCAACAAGCTCCAGGAATGGAAGACTGCTTTGGAGAACGGTTTAGGGTCTCCGGCCGCAAGGTAGAAACTCTGCTTCACGGCGACGCAACCTTAAGATTTTGGGAGCGGTATGCCTTCCAGTGTCTCCCACTCATTAAAGGGTGAAACATCGCGATTACACTCATTGACCCCTGACCCGGTTAGACCGTCTCAATAACCCGCATGCCTGAAATCAGCAGCTTCAGGCCGGCCGAGTGCACAGGCACGGCTTCGCGGTGCACACAGGGCAGGTGGGCATGACCCTCGTAATAAGTCGTTCGTAATCTTTCCTCGGTCGCCAGCTTCCGCGATGTTAGTGCATGAGTTCGATTAAATCCAACAACCCACAGTTTGCGACACTCTTCACTGCGATGGAATGCTTGCTCAACGGAGAGAACGCTATTTACTGCAGCAGTGAGCTGACCTCAGGCCTCCGTGCATTCGACGAGATGCGAAAGCAGAGGGTGAAAACCGGTGCTGAGTTGAAGGCTAAACTCGGCTCCGAGTGGTTTCCTACAATATTCGGTCCAAACATCGAACTGGCAAACAAATTCGCAGAGTCGGTTCGACGGGCTGAGGACGGCAAGATGCTAGTCATAACACCCGCACCGTTGAAGGTTGAGGATTGGGGACAACCTGAGTACAACGGATTCTGGACCGAGTTGCTACACAGCCAACGGATCGAGTCTGTGCGATTTAACGAAGACTGGCAGTACAGCAACGGCTGTACGACCGAGTTTGTAGAAGCGCAGGCAGCCGAGGTCCATACCCTTGACGTGAAGCGAGAGATCATAACTCGGGATGCTGCGATTGAGCTGATTGCAACGGCGATCAGGAAGTTTGCAGATCTCGACACGTCGCTGTTGCAACAGAATCTCGATCGACTTGTTGCAACGCGCACCCTCCGCACAACGGCAACAGTAGAACTAGACGGCTTGAAGACAAAAGTCTCGGGACCGCGCTAGAAAACAAAGGCAGCCCCTGCAGGCGCCCAGGAGCAACGGCGACTGGAAAAACCACGCCCTGGTGACAACCCAGTTAGTCTCCAAACCCGCTACTCGCCAGACGGGTTTGTGTTGCGCACACGTATATCCATAGACATCAATCTATAGCACGAATCCACCGTGTCCATGAATCTAATGGAATATCGATTGCCATCTATATCGACTGTAGTCTATATTCGCAACAGATGCACAAGAGCGTCGAACGTATTGCGCAACACGCAACAGCTGGAGGCAACCCTCGTGGAGACTTACGAGGTCGTTTGGAACGGGGAACTCGATGCGCGACAGCAGAAAGCACAGCAGCGGCCAGCCACAGAGCTTCCGCTTGATGTACGACAGCACGTTGGCAACGCTGGAGTTGCACGTAAGCGACGACACGCGACCTCCGACGATGCGAACGCGGCAAGGATTCGAGAACAGTGGCACCGAGAAAATACGCCGATCGCGACCAGTGGGTTACCGCGCGGCGAGCCTATCAAAACATAGTCATGGCGCAACATTCGCAACAATCCGAGCAGCCTCGGAAGCGCGGTCGTGATCTGCCGTGGGGAGGACCTCGCCCGCGGTCGAGACCGAAGGCCAAACCAGAGCCGAGGCTGCCGCAGTTGACACTCTTCCCTGAGAGCCAGGCGACGACCCGATGAGCGCGGTGTGCTCGATCTGCAAGCGGGAAGATCGGCCGTTGATCGAGCAGGCCCACGTCGACGGCGCATCTCTGCGCGCGATCGCAAAGCTTCATCCTGGAACGACGGCCTGGAGTCTGCGCCGACACTTCGCTCACGTCCCGGCGATTATCGAGAAGCAGCAGACACTGCAGGTGCGCCAGGAGCAGAACGATCGAGCGACCGCAAAATTACCGGGGCGTGTCGAGAACTTGATCGCCGAGCTGGAGCGGATGACGGCAAACGCACTGCGGCGCAAGGATCATGCATCGGCGCTCCGAGCGATAACCACGCGGCTGCAATGCCTGCGAACCATCGGCGAGCTGAGCGGCGAGTTGCGAGCTAATCGTGGCCAGGGGGAATTTGTGCCAGGTACTGGTACCGGGGCTGCAGCTGCAGCGACCGTCACAGTGAATATACCGACTGCAGCGGCGAAGGACCCACATCGGTTTGTCGAATTGTTGAAACATATCTACGGCGTCACCCAAACGCGCTCAACGGCGAAGCCCGACCCGATCATGTAGGAAACCGAGTTCGTCTGAGAGCTGATCACAGACTCAGGCAGGGCAGAGAGCGGAGGCCAACCAGCCCCGCTCTTTATTCTTTGCCCGAATCCGTCCATCCGGGTGGACTGATTCGTCGTGCACTGAAATCGCGCTCCTGTGCACTGATCGCCCGCCAAGCTGTTGATTTCAGGCGAGCTGGTTATATTCTCAGTCTAACCAGCGAGGGAGTCGAGGTAGTCTTTTAACGCGATACTCGCCGCGAAGTGAATCTCGTCCCTGCAAGTGTCTTTCGCCAGCTTGCGCCGTTCGGACCCAGAAGTTTGCGGCGTTCTCTCTCCAGCTTTTCGACCCTCAGTTCCAGTATGCGTATTTTCGACAGCGCCTTCTCCAGCGTTAGTTTCATCTCGCCCCCCATGCGCCGGATACTACTGCAAGGTCCGCGGCTTTGACCATCGTATTTTCCACTTGCACAAGTATTCTGATTGTGTATTCTGAAGTTGCGAGTTTCGGTTTGCCGGGTTGATCTCCGGTGAACCAAGTAGAGTGCGGGACGGGCTGGGCGTGCCAGGTCTACACCTTTTGACCGAGCTGCCCTGGTCCTCAGCCCCACTGCATTGCTGGCTTGGTCAATGGCTTCCACAAAACAAAATTCGATATCGCCATTCGCTGGGCTGTTCTCCGCGCGCTGACGTAGAGCGCACACCGACAACACTCGGTCCCTTGGGACCACTTAACTCATTGTTTGAGGAGAGTGGCCCATGTACGCGTCCGGACCGTCACCTGCACAACCCGCCGCAAGCCCTCTCTCTGATCCGAATCCCAAGCTAGCGTACAGCGTTCGCGGACAAGTTCGTCGCGACGCCTCGACGTGCAGCACCTCACCTGCCAAGAGCGGGTGGGCAGAGCTGCGTCTAGGTGGGGAATTTGCGTCCTGAGAACTTCAAATTCAATAAGAAGGCCGACGCGTCGAACGTCGGCCAGGAGGTGCTAAGCCGCATAGACAGCGGCTCAAACTCATTTTCCGATGGTCGCGATTATAGCACGCGACGGGTTGGTTCGCGGAACTCCTTGCTACCCAAAAAAAACGGTCCGCTGCACGACAGTCCTACCCGGCCAAGTTCCGGGATGCAAACAATGTCGAGGGGAAACCCGGGCAACGAGCTGCTAGTCGATGCAGCCAAGACGCCAGCGTCCCGGTCCCTACGGGTGATCGCGCGAGCGATTTCAGACTAACCCTTGACTGTTTGCGCGAGGCTTCATCGGAGAAGAGCGTAATACCTAACACCCGTAGGGATGGCGTCCGCCCGCAATTCGATTCACTAGTAATGCAGCAAGAAAGGCACGGCACGGCAATGAATCTGGAACGAGAGGACACGTTGGAAGATTACGAGATCAAGCACGCGATCGAGCAGGAGTTGCAGCGATCGGGGCAGCGCGCGCAGCAGCTTGCTCTGAAATTCGAGCCCGAGAAAAAGCAACCGCGGAGTGTGATCGGACGGCGAACTGAGCGAGCGAAAGGCATGGCACGACGATGAGCAACGATTTCGGGAAGTGTTTTCTTTGTGGCAAGCCTTGCGAGGCCGATGACCCGGACGTCACGCAAGTACATGGCGGACGCGACGGCTTCGCGCATCTGTCCTGCATCCAGGAGGCCGCGGAAAATCTGGTCGACACCGAGCGCGAGATCGAAAGGCGCGCTTCTTGAGAATCGAATGTTTTACTTCGGGGCGGTGCTGGCTTGGTGCTGGTGGCATTGCCGTCTATGGCGCCGTGATCAAGACCGATGGTCGCGTGACCTGGACCGACAGCGGGCATCTCGGCCGTAGAGGAGGAACGATTCTCCGCGCGAAGTTCGCAGGCGCCATCATCGGGTTGCGTAAGTTGACCGAGATACACGCGCAACATCCGAAGGCATCGCTGGCCTTCTATTTGGACGACCGGCAGACAGTGCACATGTTGAATGGACGTTGGACGGTTGGCGCGAATGATCCTCACTATTCGCTGTGGAAAGAGTCGCGCGAACTCTTTGTGCCGCTCGATCGCGACAAGATCTATTTCAACTGGATGAACCAGTCCTTAGCTCACGAGCTGGTCGCGCAAACCTCCAAGCGATATGGAATCCCCACTGAAAACCGGAGGGCATGAGAATGGGCGGTGGAGTTCGCTTTGACGACGAAGCAGGGTTTCGACTGGCGCGCGAGATCATCATGCGCGTACATCAGCGCATCGGGTTGCCGATCAAATACACGCGGTCGGACTTCCAGCGGAACGATCGCCTGATCAGAGATCGATCCCGAGCGATGCGAGAGCGCCAGCGCCAGGAGGCCGCGCGGATCGCGATGTTCGAAGGCTGGGAGCATGGCGGGAAGCTGGACGAACTGGTTAGGTCTACGGCATAACCAGCGCGTGTGGATTGAGCAGCTTGTGAGCCACACAGTGCACGGGGCAGTCGGTACGGTGCACGACTTAGGAGAGTGAGTGCGACAGGATCTGCAATCCGTGCTCGATGCGGTCGGGACCTTGCCGGCCGATCAGTTGCCGCGCTTGCTCGGGGAGCTGGAGGAAGTCCGCACGACTGCGTTAGCGCGATTGACCGCCCCTCTCGTCGAGGCCTCGACCGATCGCATCGACTTGGACGTGCTCGACGTGGCCGGCGCCGCGGCCTTCATTGGAATGAGTCAGAAGTGGATTTATAGGCACTACGAGATCCTGCCACATCTGAGACTCGGTTTCGGGAAGCGGCCGCGGCTTCGATTCCGGCGCAATGACCTATCGGCATGGCTTGAGCAACACAGGACGAAGTAAGGTAAACACTAGGCTTTTATGCTTGACGGGAGATGTGTTCCCGGAGTACGGTCCTTCTCATGGACAAGGACAGCGAGCGCGAACTGTCGATCAAGATGTCAGCCCTCGGACGTAAAGGTTCGAGAGCACGGGCGAAATCCCTTACCGCGGTGCAGCGCAGAGAGATCGCCCGAAAGGCAGCGAGGGCCCGCTGGGAGTCCAAATCGAAGAAGAAAGGCAAACCATGAAACCAAAGCGAGCTAGAAACAAACGCATGGAACACGGCCACATTTCGCGGCGTGGGGAAAATCGATTCCTCGTGCGCTGGCGAAAAAAGGACAGCGAGACAGGGCAGAGCAAGCAAGTGTCGAAGATCGTAACCGGCGACTACGGCGCCGCGCTCAGCTTCCTCTGCGAGAAAGTCAACAATCCGGAGCCGGCCGCGGTACAGCCGGAGCGGACCTTCAAAGACTTCCTCGAACACGAATGGGCCGGGTACGTTCGTGAGAATTGGAAAGCCTCAACGCAGAACACACAGGGCTCCCTTGTGAGAACGGCACATCCGGCCGTTTTTCGAGGAGATGCTGCTATCGAAAATCACGGCCTCCGAGGTGACGGCTTTCCATGCCGGGCTGGAGGCGAAGAACCTCGCCAAGAAAACTCGCCGCCTTGCGCACTCGATCCTGGTCACGATGTTCGGGCTCATGTGCGACGACGGAATCATCCCTCGTAGTCCAATCAAGCGGAGATGGTTCAAGAAGGAGGCGGACAAAGCGAAAAAACCCGCATTGTCCGAATCGCAACTGGCGCAGCTGCTCAAAGCCGTGCCTGTTCGGTTCAAGGCGTTCTTTTCACTGCTCTCTCTCAGCGGCATCCGCTCAGGGGAAGGCCTTGGGCTCCAATGGGCTGATGTCGATTTCGCGGCGCGCGAGTTCCATGTGCGACGGGCGATCTGGCGCGGGAAGCCGACGACTCCCAAAACCGAAGGGTCATTACGCGATCGGCCGATGTGTCAGCAACTCTTCGACGCGCTCTCCAACCACCGAACACTGGCCGTCTACAGGAAGTCAGAAGACTATGTCTTCGCATCTTCCACGGGCGCGCCATTCAACCCCGACCAGCTCCGCGAAGTGTTGAAAGCGGCGCTGAAGGGAATCGGCATCACGTTCGAGAAACGCTGCGACGGGATGCATCTGCTCCGCCACACTTCGGCCAGCATCGTATACAGGGCAAGCGGCGGGGACATCAAGCAAACGCAGGAATGGTTGGGTCATTCGAACTCCAGGACGACCATGGAAATCTACACCCACCTAGCTGCAGACCAGGGCCGGAAAACGGCTGATCAGATCGGAAACGCGATCTTTGCTCAGCCGGAAACTCCGGGTCTCATGCACTGATCGCTGATTCCTGTGCACTTTCTGTGCACTGCGGGTCATTCATAGGGTGGCACGAATAGGTCTAAACTGTTATGATACTTGAACTTACCGACCGGGCGGTTAGCTCAGCTGGTTAGAGCGCCTGCCTTACAAGCAGGAGGTCGCAGGTTCGAGTCCTGCACTGCCCACCATCTCAAATCGTGCGGTCGCGCGATCAGACTCAGACAAAGACCCGTTTTTCTGTTTCCATCTTCCATCCTCCCGGGTGTTTCTTCATCCATTCGTTCGAAAGACTCTTTCCTGTGCCGATTTGCTTGGGGCGCGTGAGGGGATTGGTTCCTTTCAGGTTGGCCGCCTTCAGTTGGAACTCGAAGGCCGCCTTCTGAGTCTGGCTATAGCCGTAGCCCCCGAGTTTGGGGTGCTTGCGGCCGGTGATGATGTCGCTGATGATGGCCTGGGCGTCGTCCTCGGACACGAAGGGGTATTTGACGGCGATCATGAAGCGGAGGATGGTGCGATCGTCCTGGCTGAAGTTCGGCGTGCCGGTCATGAAGCCGTTCATCGCGGCCGTGGTTGCGCGAATGCCGCCCAGTTGTGCGTGCGCCACGGTCGATGGAGTGAGGATCGAGTTGACGCGGTCGAGGTCGGCGTCGACGACTTTGTCTTTGTCCTTCTTGTTGGCAAAGAATTTGGCGGCAACGACGTAGTTGATCAGGAGATTGGCGACCGCCGTGAGATGGTCCTTCCAGCTCGGAAACAGCGCAATGGACGAACCCAGGGCTTCCTTGATCTGTTTCTTGGCGGCCTCGCAGTCCAACCTCGCCATATCTTCGAGTTTGTCGAACAGAATCGTCGCTGGACTATTGGCGAGCGGCAACAGATGCTGAAGAACATTGTGACGCACTTCGTCGGTCGTCTTGGCAAGATCCTTGAGGATCGTCTTGGACAGATCCTTGAGGTAGGTATGCTTTACCCCGCCCGTCATCCTCTCGACTTGCGTACAGATGGAGCCGATGACCTCGAAGCCGTTGTGCCAATCGAGGTTCTCGAGCTTGAATCCGAGAACGGTTTCGTGGACCTGACCGTAGCGCTGATTGATGTCGTAAATGGGGACCAGTCCGGTCCGCAACTCGGGTGGAATGACATTCTTCACGGCCTCGTCTGCGTCCTGGCCCATACCGTAGACGTATAAATCGCCCTTGATCACCTGGTTTTCGAGGAATACCGTCACCGGCTTGTCAGAGCCGGGGGTGACGGTCACTTTAAAGCTCGCCACGCCGCGCCCCAGATCGGGGTAGTACTTGACGTCGTTATCCGCCGCGGATTTTGCGAATTTCTGGTGACCGGTCGCGAGGAGCGCGATCTTGGTGTCTTTCTTAACTAGCCACACTACGTTGAACTTCTGAAATTTCGCGGTGTCGGCGGTGTCAATGGCTGCATTGGGCCCGTGGATGAACATAGTTTTCGTTTCCGGATTGACGAACTTTCCAGGATTGCGCGCGAATGTGTTCATGTCCATCACGTGGTTCGGATGGCTCTGCGTCAGGCCTGCGACTTCGGGTGGTTCCCGATGTGCCCCGGCGCCGGTGGCGACCACGACTTTTTTCCCGTCATACTTATCGCCGTTGCTCACCGTTATGGTGTAGACGCGGATGTGTCCGGAGGAGATGCGTCTCCCGTTCTCTAGGGCGGGTATCATTAATTCGGAGATTTTGACATCCTTAGCTTTGCTGTCAACCACCTTAGTGGCGTAACTGTCGATAATTTGCCGAGTTCTCTCGGCGAACGTCAAGCGATCAACCAGCTCTTTCGAGAACGGCACGTTCGGGTTGTCGAAGCTCTCGATCATGTCGATGGTTTGATTGATGTAGTTGACGGGGTTGTTAGGATTGGACGCGTCGTAGCCGCGCTCGCCCGCCCACGGATCTTCGGAGCCGATTACGAGGATGTTCGGAAACAACGAACGATCGACGGTGGTGAGGTAATAGCGGGCGGCGCTGCCTTTACCTAACAGAATCACATCCCAGATATCCGGCTCCATGGTCGTATCTCCTGATCGTGAATTTTTTCGCCTTCACTATCAAAAGCGGCGTTTCTAGCCCGATTCCCTCATCGACCGGACGAAATAAAGTCGGTCGGACGGCTCAAAGAAAGAAACGGCCCAGCAGGAGGTTAGGTAAGGCTAGATCGTTTAGTCCCCGTTCGTTAACACGCTGTCCATATTTTGGGGGCGTTCATCCCGGCCTGACTGTGGCCAAGCGACTCCGTTGTACACTCGCGCAACTGGCCGGGCCGCATTTCGCAGCGTCGTGGCACATTCCGCCGACGAATCAAAACTCTGCGATTGCATGAAACAGATTGAAACAAGACATGAAGACCAGAGGCCAGAACGTGAAACGACGGAAACAACCTCTGATTACGGTTCGGGTGCTCGCATGCTTCCTGTTGTCAGCGAGCTTACAAACCTCCATTGCCAAGAGCACCGGAGACGATGCCAAGGCTGGTGTGCGTTTGGCGCTTCCTTTGACTTCTATGGACGGACTGGAAGTGCAGGGCATCAGCGACTCCGGCGGCGGTCCGGTGAAAATTCAGGCGGAGGTTGCCAGCTATCGCGGACGGAGCGCGGTAAAAGTTGTCAATGATGACGGCCCCGGCGGAACCACGACGGGAGGTCAAATTCTTGCGATCGTCAAGAACTCCGATTTCAAAGATGGAACGATCGAGGCGGAAGCGGCCGGCTTTCCGCGCAAAGGCGCCAAGCCCAGCACGCGAGGGTTTATCGGGATTGGCTTCCGAGTGCAGGACCATGGCTCGAAGTTTGAAGCGTTCTACCTGCGCATGACCAACGGTCGCGCCGACGATCAATTGCAGCGCAACCACTCGGCGCAGTATGTGTCGCATCCGGACTTCCCATGGCAGCGCTTGCGCCAGGAAAATCCTGGAGTGTACGAGTCCTACGTCGATCTCAAGGCGGGCGCGTGGACGCGGATCAAGATCGTAGTGTCGGGCACCAAGGCGCAACTCTACGTCAACGGTGCCGAGCATCCATGCTTGATTGTGAACGATCTGAAGCTCGGCGAAGCTCACGGCCAGGTGGCGCTTTGGACGGGCTCGGACACGGAAGCATATTTTTCGAACCTGACGATTCGATAAGAGCGCTGGCGTGACTTTCTTAAGTTTCTGAAAGGGTCTACCAATGAGAGTCCATTGTTTAGTGGTGTTCCTTGTAATTGCTTTGCGTCTTTCGGCAGTCGGGATGAGTGACGCGAAAGGCATGACCGACGAGGACCGGCAACATCTACTGGTGCACTTTGAAATGACGGGGCAGGTCCTGGCTGAGGAAGTGAGAGGACTTTCACCGGCTCAACTTGAATACCGCGCCTCGCCCGACCGCTGGTCGATCCGGGAATGCGTGTCTCATTTGGCGGTCGCCGAACCGGACTATTGGAGAGATCTGATGGTGTCGGTGAAGGCATCCCCTGATATGAAGGGAAAGAAATCTTCAAACACAGACGCCGACATTTTGTGGTACGGCATTGATCGCGTTGTGCATACGAAAACGGGCGGCGGCCACGAGAAGGTCGACACTTATAAAAACCTGGGAGAAGCCCTCGCGAAGTTCCAGGCGCTGCGCGCGACCATGATTGAATACATCAAATCAACTCACGACGACTTGCGCGCCCACAGCTTCGGCAGCAGAGACCCGATCGATTGCTGGCAGTGGATGCTGGAAATCTCCACGCATGCCGAGCGGCATATTCAGCAGATTCGAGAGATCAAAGCCGACCCTAACTTTCCTAAGAGTTAAAGGGAACTACATTGAGCAAAACTGGCGGCCGTCGCACTGCGGTTAGCGATGCCCAGGTGAGGAAGCGAATGTTTCGAACCATCAGAGTCGGACTGTTATTTTGCATCGCACTGAGCGTGCTCGCCCACGCCCAGCGCGAGGAACCAAGAGTCGTCAAGATCAGCGACTCGGTCTACATGGCGACCGTGACCGGCAACGTCTATCTGGTCACAACACCGGCCGGAAATGTAGTAATCGATACGGCTACGGCAAACGACGCGCCCGAAGCCAGGAAACTTCTGGGCGCGGTGAGCCAGGGCCCGGTGAAGTACATCATTCTGACGCACGGCCATGCTGATCATATTGGTGGGATTTCTCTGTGGAAAGAACCTGGGACGCAGATCATCGCGCAAAGAAACTATGTAGAGTTCGTCAATTACGTCTTTCGGCTTGAGGGCTTTTTTTCTCCGCGTAACGCCGCGGCATTCGGCGGTTCGCCGAAGCCAGTGGGTCCTTGGCCGGGCAACTTCGGCGCGAAGATCGAACCCACTATTTTCTTCGACGATAAATATTCGTTCACTTTAGGGGGAGTCGACTTCGAATTGTTTAGCACTCCAGGGGAAACGCCAGACCATTTGACCGTTTGGCTTCCCGCCCAAAAGATCGCATTCATTGGAGACAATTACAAAGGGGCGGGACTCCCCGAACCTATGTCGTTCCCGAATCTCTATGCGATCCGCGGCACCAAGCCGCGCTGGGCTCTGGACTGGATCAGTTCGCTTGACCGAGTGCTGGCGCTCAAACCTGAGATCGTGCTTTCGGGCCACGGCGATCCCATCAATGGGAACGGGGAGATCACTCGACTGCTCATCCGCTACCGCAACGCGATTCTGTATGTGCACGATGAAGTCGTGAAGGGAATGAATTCGGGCAAAGATGTATACACACTGATGCAGGAAATAAAACTGCCGGCGAGTTTCGATCTCACGCAATCGTTTGGCAAAGTCAGCTGGTCAGTGCGCGGAATTTACGACGGATATGCGGGATGGTTCGATCTGAATCCTTCGACGATGTACGAACTGCCGGCGTCGTCGGTCTATCCGGATCTGGTGAAGCTCGCCGGAGGACCGGAACCTTTGGTGCGCCTTGCTCTGGAAAAGGTGGAGGCCGGCAAGCCGGTCGAAGCTCTGCACTTGACCGACGTAGTTCTCGCCGCCGATCAGAGCAACAGTGCGGCGCTGAACGCCCGGCTCAAAGCGCTGGAATACCTTCGAGACCGCTGCGAGAATTATGTGGAAGCCGGCTACCTTGAGTACGGGATCAGGACTGCGAAAGAGAAACTGACGTCGAAATAGATCAATGCGGCATCGAATGCCCGTTATTGCTGGTCCAGTCATCCCCCGTCGAGTCATTGCTGGTCCAAAGGCGAAACGGAATGCAAACCCGCGCCATGGTGCCGCCGCCGGGCAAGCTGAGCAGTTCCAGACTGTGATCTGCGCCGTAGAGCGACTCGAGGCGTTCGCGCGTAATTTTCAACCCTAACCGGCTCGATGGAAGTGCGCCTTTGTCCGAGAGTCCCGGCCCGTTGTCGCTGATCTCGATCAGTAGTTGGCCGGCCTGACCGCTGGCCGCGATTCGTATCTCGCCACCCTCGGGCTGCTTTGCAATGCCGTGCTTCACGGCATTATCCACGAGGGGTTGCAGCAAGAGGTGAGGAACGGAAGCATCCAGGGTCTCCGGCGACAGATTAAGAATTACGCTTAGTCTCTCGGCAAATCGTACCTTCTCGATTTCCAGGTAGCAGTTCAAGAACTCAACCTCTCGACTGAGTGTAGTGATTTGAGTCCCGGCCGATTCGAGGCTCATCCGCAACAGGTCGCCCAGTCGGGTCATCATTCGGTCGGCAGCCCTAACGTCGGTCAGCATGAGCGACGAGATGGAGTGCATTGTGTTGAACAGAAAATGAGGTTGAAGCTGGCTTTTCAACGCCTGCAATCTCGCTTTTGCGAGCTGTCCTTCCAACTGTACTGCCCGAAGCTCGCGCTCCCGGAGGGTTTGGTTATAGGAGACGACTTGGGCCGCCAGGGCGATCGGAATGAATGCGCTCGTGATGTCGTCAAACAAGCCTGTCAGAAACTGCCCCGGCAAGATGGACCATTCCACTCCAAACGCATGAGTGTGGGAATTCCAGATGAGAGACCTCCATTGGTGATCGTGCCGATCCCAATAGCCGAACGGAGTCATCAATCTGAGAGTGACGTGCATCGCTGTGAAGATGATTCCACCCGCGAGATACAGCAGCGACCGACTCGTCCAGTTGTCGCGGCGAATTGGATAGCGGGTTGCGAAGGCGAAGGCTAACGGAGTGAGCGGGGCATAGGTCAAGATCTGGCAGGCCTCCATCCCCCAGGCGCTCATGAAGGACATGGGGGACTGGCTCTCGCGGTATAGCCTGTAAATCGTCATTCCCGCCGCGAGAGAAAGGAGAGACCAGACACCGAAGCTTACCACCCATATTAGCCAAGGACGCCGTTTCGGCGGGTTGGATTTCCCCTCACATGAATCGTCAGGCTCGCGCGTCTTCATACCAGATGTCCCGTGCAATGATAAGGTCCCGTGCCGTTCGGCGTCAGGCATATCAAGGTAGGCCGAACCTCCTGTTTTTCATGGTTTCACAAACCGGCCTCAAAGCCTACAAACGGTTCCCGTAAACCTTTTCGCAGCCGGCCCGTCTATCTCCTTGTTCAGGCCGAACCAGGGGAGTTGACCACAATGCCGGAGCCTTCCATTAACCCGTTACGCGAGCAACCCAGCAGCGAGCGGCCCAACGGATCCGCGATTCGCGTGATTATTGCCGATGACGAACGCCTAGCCCGCAAGAAGCTGCGCATACTATTGGACTCGGAATCACAAGTAGAAGTCGTGGCCGAATGCCCCAATGGCAGGCAGACAGTCTCAGCGATTCGCAGTTTTCGGCCAGACATGCTGCTCCTCGACATTCAGATGCCGGACCTGAACGGCTTCGAGGTTTTGAGTGAACTCTCCTCCGACGAAATGCCCCAGGTGATCTTCACTTCGGCCTACGATCAATACGCGATCCGCGCCTTTGAGACCCATGCTCTGGATTACTTGCTTAAACCTTTTGATCAGGATCGGCTGCATGCGGCGATCGAGCGGGCCAGCGTTGAAATCCGAAAGTCGAAGGACCAGGAGTTCACCAACCGCGTTCTTGAGCTGCTCTCTTCCGTAAAATCCGCGCAGAAAAACGTGCCGGAGTTCGAAGACCGCCTCGCAATCCGAACCAACGGCCGGGTGGTGTTCTTAACTCTCGATGAAATTCACTGGGTCGAAGCCGCCGCCAACTATGTTCGCCTCAATACCGGGAAGGACTCTTACCTGTTCCGAGAAACCATCTCTCGCATTTCAGAGCGGCTGAATTCCACCGACTTCGTCCGCATCCACCGCTCGGTGATCGTGAACGTTCGCAGGATCAAGGAATTGATCCCCGTCAATAGCGGAGAATATGTTGTCGTCCTGACCAGCGGAAAGGAACTCTCCTGCAGCCGGGGTTACCGCTCAAACCTGCAACACCTGATCGCCAGGAATTCGTGATTGCGGGGTTTTCCAGTAGCTGTCGAGAACTTTCCCCGCGCTTCAACCAAAGTAGCAGTTTCGCTAAGGGTCTTGCAGCAATGGGGATGGATGCACTTGAATCCGGTACTAACGCATCCGTTCTGTACATTTCTGCACGTTAATTTACGCCCAAAGCCGCGATGTCCTACATCCAATCGCATGGAGTCGGTTGACTTTCTTTCTGAGGCAGCGTTTAAGTAGACAACGCGCTCTGACGTTGCGATACGAGTGAGGTGCGCCAATGGAATCCCTGATGCAGGACCTTCGCTACGCCTGGCGCATGTTGCGTCAGTCGCCTGGTTTCACAATTGTCGCGGTGGTCACGCTGGCGTTGGGAATTGGTGCGAACACGGCGATGTTCAGCGTCATCAATTCTGTGCTGTTTAATTCCATTCCTTTCCGCGATTCCAGTCGCGTGATGATCCTGTGGAAGACGATGTCGAACGGCAATCCGAACGCTTTTTCTACGCCCGCCTTTCTAGAGATGCGCGAGCAAGGAGATTTTCTGGCGCATGTCGGCGCATTTTCGAGCGTCGGGAAAAATCTCGGAGGCAAGGAACTTCCCGAACGGATCGCCGGAGGAAAAGTTAATTACGATTTGCTGCCGCTTCTGGGAGTGCAGCCAATCCTGGGCAGGATGTTCTCGCCCGGCGAAGACCGCCCGGGGGCGGGCTCGGTTGTGATTCTGAGTCATGCGCTGTGGTCTACGCGTTTCGCGTCGCGGCAGGACGTGTTGGGCCTGACCGTGGACATGGACGGCGCGCCTTATACGGTCGTCGGCGTGATGCCGCCGGGATTTCATGTGTTGGCTGACACGGAGTTGTTCTGGATTCCACTTCAACTCGAGTCAGCCAATGCGCAAGCCGCGGCGCGGAATGTTCATTGGCTTTTCGCTTTTACCCGGCTGCCCCAGGGCGCCAGCCAAAAACAGGTACAAGCGAAGCTGGACGCGGTGGCGGCGCGACTGAAGGCGCAGGACCCCACCGGGGAAGGCGGATTCGGCGCGACCTTGCAATCAGTCAGCGACGTTGTGAACGGAGATGTAAAGCCGGTCCTGTTGTTGCTGATGGGAGCTGTTGCTTTTGTGTTGTTGATTGCCTGTTCGAATGTGGCCAATCTGTTGTTGTCGCGCGGCGCTGCGCGGCAGCGCGAAATCTCCATTCGTTCTGCACTCGGCGCCAGTCGCTGGCGAATGATCCGTCAACTGCTCACCGAGAGCGTATTGCTGGCGTTGCTGGGCGGCGGGGTTGGCCTTGCGCTCGCGGAGATCGCGATTCGGATGCTGCGACTGTCTCACCCCTCGAGCATTCCCGCCTCAAACGCCATCGTCATCGATCCTGTTGCACTCACCTATGCCGCCCTTCTCTGCGGAGTGGTGGGAATTCTTTGCGGGCTCGCTCCGGCCTGGGAGGGATCGAAGGGGAACGTGAGCGAAACGCTGAAGGAAGGATCGCGTGGCAGCAGTGGAAGCTTCGGCAGTCATCGCGCCGTGCTGGTGATCACCGAGACGGCGCTGGCGTCAATGCTGCTAATCGGCGCAGGTTTGTCGCTGCGAAGTTTGTGGCACGCCGAAATGGTGAGCCTGGGATTCAATCCCGAGGCAGAGTTAACCTTTCGCATCGCGGCGCCAGCGCAGCTTTCCCAACAGCATTCTGAACATGTCTCCGGAGAACGCATACCCCTCTTCTACCAGGAGGTTTTGGATCGGCTGCGTTCTCTGCCGGGAGTGCAGTCGGCGGTGCTGGCGAGAAATCTTCCCATGAGCGGCACGGATCCGTCGATGCCGATCAGCATCGAAGGCACTCCGCCGCCTCCGTCGGAGATCCCCATCGTGGCGCGTCTTCGCGCCGTTGGTCCGGACTACTTCAGTGGCCTACAGACTTCTTTATTACGCGGACGCGAGTTCACCGAGCACGACACCGCTGCATCTCAGCGCGTGGCGGTGGTGAGCGAGAGTCTGGCGAAGCTGTATTGGCCGAACGAAAATGCGCTCGGCAAGCGGCTAAAGCCGGGAATGCCCGGCGGCGACTGGTGCGTCGTGGTTGGAGTGGCGGCCGACGTTCACCACTGGGCCGCCGACGTCGACATCGAGCCAACAGCATACTACCCATACACGCAAGTGCCGCCGGCGTTCCTGGCGCTGCTGGAAGGCAACATGAGCATCGCCGTGCGCAGCCAGAATTCGGCGGGTTTGCTAACCTCGATTCGAGCAGCCTTGGCCGACGTGGACAAGTCAGTGCCCATGTATGACGTGAAGAGCATGGAGGAAATGGTCGCGGAGTCGGGATCGCTGCGCCGCCTGAACATGTGGTTGATCGGAGCATTCGCGGGTCTGGCTTTGACTCTCGCCGCTATCGGCATTTACGGAGTCATTGCCTACGGGGTGTCGCAACGAACACGCGAGATCGGCATCCGGATCGCGCTCGGCGCACAACCAAGAGATGTACTGCGATTGATTCTCGCTCAAGGCGCAAAGCTGGCATTCGCCGGAGTAATCGCCGGGCTGGTGGGCGCGCTTATGCTTTCGAGTTTGATGGCGAGCTTGTTGTTCGGAGTGAGTCCGAGAGATGTGGCGACATTTTCGATCGTCCCCTGGATGGTTTTCATACTCGTTTTGATCGGCTGCTATATCCCTGCGCGGCGCGCTACGACGGTAGACCCTGTAGTGGCACTGCGCTACGAGTAAGCAGCGCGACCGAACCGATTGCTCGAACACATCTGGTCGACCGCGGCTACCCGGGCAGGACGACCGATCCGTTGGCGCGCCGGGCGACGAGCCGGCCGCCCTCGAGCAACTCGTAATTGTTGTCGCGCCACAAGCTGCGTTTGGAGAGGTAGCTGGCGCACCAGATGATGAAGCCGTGCAGGTCGCGCAGCGGATAAAACAGCACCCAGCCCGGAGCGACCGGATCGTGAGCAGCCCACCAGCCCACCAGCCAACACTCCACCATGCGGTTCAGCAGGGAAGCGGCCAGCAGGCCGAAGCCTAGCCACGCGTGCCCTAATAAGGAAGCGCCGATCAAGCCTAGAATGCCGAACGGAACCGCGAAAGTCAGTCCCGTGCCAAAATGTCCCTTAGGACGCGAGTAGCGAGTTCCCATCGCCCAGCGCAACTGTCGCTCCCACATTTGCCGGAACGTCAAGCGCGGCGATACGTGATCGACCACATGGCTCGACAGCACAACCTTGAAGCCGGCTTTGTAAATAAAATTGCCAACAACGAAGTCGTTCGAAAGATATTCGCGCACTGCCGCGTATCCACCGATTTTTCCGATGGAGTCCTTGCGCAGCGCGATCGTCGGTCCTAATCCAAATTTCATGCCTTCAAGAAGATTCGCAATCAAAACGCCGGCGGTGAATTCAACCGACATGCCAATGGCGTCAAGAGCGCCCCAGAGGCCGCCGGCGCTCTTGCCGCGAAATACGCAGGTCACGGCGCCGACCTCGGGATCGAGCAAGGGTGCGACCACGTCCCGCAAATAGTCTGGCCCAACTTCAACGTCGCTGTCGCTGGTGACCAGAATGTCGTGCGTGGCGATTTCGGTCAGGCGATGGAAACAATAGTTTGGTGCGTTCGGCCATGGTGGCTGCCCGCTGATCAAAATCCGGCTGGGCACGTGAGGATAGCGAGCGCAAATTTCGCGGATCACGGGCAGGGCGAGGTCATCTGCCTCATCGGCGGCGAACAGGATTTCGAAATCGGTGTAGTTCTGGCGAAAAAAGCTCTCGATGTTTTCCTTCATCCGAGCTTCATTGCCGTGCACAGGCTTTAATACGGAGACGGGCGGCATTTTCTCGGGCAGGTTGGCGTAGGTTTTCCGATCGCGATCAGCGATGCGCCGAAATTGGAGAACTCCGAAAAAGGCTAGAAAAAAAACGACCGTCGAAGAGATGGTCCCGACCACGGCCACCCCTAAGAGAATGTATGCAGCAATCAGCAAGCGCGGGCTCCTCGAAACCGTCAGCAGTGGAAACGCGGCAGGAATGACCTATCTAACAGTTGCAGGATGGATTGAGCAGATCCAGCAAAGCCGCGGTCATTATTTTAGCAGAACGGCTAGCGCACTCCGCGGTTACTTCCCAGGCTCGCGATTCGTGAAAATGAGTTTTCCGCCGCTTCGTGCCAGCGGGAAAGCCTTCAGCCCGCGCAGTTCTTTCGGTTCTTCTTGATCCGTCCACAGGAAGACTTGCGCCGGGCCATTCCACAATAAAGCCAGTGACTCCGTAGTCTCGAAAATATGCGGCGCGTCCGGGAATTTTGCTCCGTACCACAAGTTGCCGCTCGGCTCGTGGAGCACGTGCACCTGGACGCCGGTATAAAAATTCAGCGTGGAAGCGTCGCTGTACTCACCATCGATCACGATCAGATCGCCGGGCCGGAATTGTTTGCGAATTGCATCGGCGAGATTGTAGGAGGAGAGGATCGGCGAAAACGTGCTGAAGGAAGAATGCACGCAAGCCAGCAACACGACCATCATGGCGACGAGCGCAATATTGCCTGCAAAAGGACGCCGGAAGCGGCGTAGCAGCCAGTTCAATCCCGTTCCGAGAAACAAGCCGAGCGATGCACCGAGAAGCGGACCGCGAAACGCGCCCAGCGCCCGCGGCGTAAGATCGAGCACATGCCCGAGCGAGAAATTATAATCCTGCGGATTTTTCTTGAGCAGATCGGCCAAGTCCGAGCCGGGAGCGGGACGATGCGAAACCGACAGAAGATAGATGCCGGCCACGAACGCCACCGCACCAAAAACAAACAAGACGGCTGAGGAGATCCTTCCTGCGCGACGGTCGGACTCGTGCGCTTCCGGTCCACACTCACGCGCCAGCCAGGCGCCCACAAGGAGCGCCACGCCGGGAAGAGCAGGAATCGTGTAGTACTCCTGTCGCGTCGAAAAACTGAAAAACCCGAGGATTACGAGCGCCCATAAAAAGAAGAGCAGACTCGCGCGCCGTCGACGGTCCAGTGGATTCCCGGTTTGGCCGCGAAACTCCCGCCCTCGCACCGGGACGTCGCGCAGAGCTTGCGGCAGAAATGCGCTCCAGGGCAACAACCAGGCCAGCAAGAGCGCCCAGAAGATGGCCAGCGGAACGGTATCGTACCCGGGCGGCACGCGTTTGCCCAGGAAGCGCATCAAATGTTCGTTAATAAAATAAAACCACAGAAACCCGCGCGCCTGCCCCTGCGGCGGATTGCGCATCGCAGCCAGGATGTGCCACGGCGCCGCGATTACGAAAAACACGAGCGTGCTCGATAGTACGTGCAGCCGCAACAGCCGCCGTAAATCGCCCGTTAATAGAAGGTAGAGTCCGATCGCTCCGGCGGGAAATACCAATCCGATCAGGCCTTTCGTGAGGACGTTCAATGCGCACATCGCCGCGAATCCCCAGCAAATCAGTCGCGAAGGACGTTCCTGTTCGAGCGACTGCAAGAAAAAGTGGTAGCCGAGAGTCAGCCACAAGGCGACCAGCACCTCGGGTATGAGAAAGCGTGTGAAAATAAACAGGCCGAGCGACGTGACCAGCGCTACTGCGGCATACATGCCCCCGGCATTCCCGTAGGCATAGCGGCCTAACCGATAGGTTGCGAGCACCAACGCCAGCACGCTGAGCATCAGCGGGAGGCGAGTGCTCCAATCGCTGATGCCGAAAATCTTGTAGCTGGTCGCCAGGCTCCAATACATGAGCGGGGCTTTTTCCAGATAGCGGAAGCCGTTGGTGTACAGCGTCACCCAGTCGTGCCGCAGCAGCATTTCGCGGGCTGCCTCGGCGTGCACCGTGTCGACGTCGTCGAGCAGGGGCGGCCGCGTGATGCCCACCATATAAATGATGGCCCACAGCCCGACCAGCGCCAGCACAGAAACTCGCCAGTCTGAAAGCACGCGGTTCGGACGGATGTTAGCGAGAGGAAGTACGTTCTGAGTTGTCGGCGATTTGAGCGGGGGCGTGCCGCTTGGATTCATGGCGAGAATGGAGATTATAGAGAGGAATACGCTGGCAGTCCACGCGGCATCTGCGCTAATTGAGGCTTGTTCGAGGGCGCGTTCTGCGACGCTGCATTGACCCGATCATTTCGAATCGACTACGCAGCGGAATCCCACTGCCCCGGAGCGGTCCATGCTGGGCGACATGAGCAGCAGCTTGCCGTGCTCATTCAGTTTGTACGCCTGAGGGAAATACCAGATTGAGCCTTGCGGCCGATAGTAACTGCCGCCGCGGAGAATCGCGCCCCGCGTGTGCTGGTCCACAAACTCCTCCGTCCATTGCCAGACATTTCCCACCATATCCATCAGGCCGAACGGACTGGCTCCTTTCGGATGCGCATCAACAGCATCCGGACCTCGCATGGTGCGCGATTTGTCCGGCGCCGGTACAGCACTGTCATCCCACTCATCGCCCCAGGGATAGAGTCGGCCGTCCGTGCCTTGCGCCGCATACTGCCACTCCCATTCATGGGGCAAGCGCTTTCCCGCCCAACTCGCGTATGCCCGTGCATCCTCCTGCGAAATCCACGTCACCGGCCTGTTCTCCCAGCCTCTCGGATAGTTTCCATCCTTCCAGTCACGGAGAAAATTCAGGTCGTCTTTGGGATGATAGTGAGTCGCGTCGAGGAACTCCTTGAACCCAGCGTTGGTCACCGGGTATTCATCGATATAGAACGAAGTGACGTGCATGGGGTGATCATGAAAGCGCCGCGGCGAAACCTCCCACGGATATTGCACATCGACGCCGATGTCGCTGGACCCTTCGATCTCGATTCCCGAAACCTGGAAAAGAAAATTGCCCTCAGGAATCTTGACCATACCCGCAGGAACACGGCCGCCAGTCTTTGTCGCGGCGATCGGAACGATCTGTTGCGGCAGCACTTTCCATTCGTGCGAATAGCCGGCCAGGGGCGTCGCCGTCAGATCTCTCATAGTGGACATCAAAGCCACCATCGTCTGCTCTGGCGCACCGTTTGTGGCCAGGATGGCACCGTACCCCTTGGCCTCGATTGAAAACGCGAGAACCGTTTTCCCACCCGGCCGAGCCTCGGCTTTTAATTCCACGCCGTGATAAAGATCGAAGTAACGAACCTTGTCCTTAGCTGAAACTTCGAGCTGGTCGCCATCCACGTCGTACTCGTTGCGATTCACGATCGTCCAGAGTGATTGGTCTCCGAGCGGCCAGCGGCTGGCATACACGCCATAACGGAGCATGGGCGACATCGGCTCCCAGCTCGGGCTCACCAGAAACGGCGCTACTGCACGCTCGATCGCCGCGATGCGTCGTGTGGATTCTGCGTCACGCGGCGTGATTCCGTTCCAGATGCCCCAGATATTTTCCCAACTCTCCCAGCCTATGCCGTTGAAAAATGCAAACTGCAAGTCGTCAGTCTTGTCGCGATTCCAACGGTGCGAGATATTCACCATGTGCCGTGGCTCGAGCCACTTGTATTTGTCAACCAGAGGAGTGAAAGGAAATTGGTATTGGCCCCATGTCATCACATTCCACGCCAGGGCCTCGTCAGCCGGACTTTCTTCGGGCTCAAAGACGAGAGGATGCCCGGTCTTGTCGGCCGCTAGTGAGAAAGCCAACGGAACACCGTCCTGCGTATCGCCGTTGATGCCGTCCGCGCCGACCTCCGCCATCAGGCTGGCAATCGCGTCGGGCCACGGCATGCCAGGGTCGCGCGTGCCCTGATCCCACATCATCATCGGAAACAACACCCGCACGCCGCGGCGATGGAAGTCGGCAATCATCTGCTTTACGCCCGCAACGCCCCCCGGCATGCTGCGAATCATGTCGTGCTGATTGCGATTGTCGATTCCCATGTTCGGGTAAGTCGGCCAGATCAGTACGGCATCAATGCCGCCATAGCGCTTCTCCAAGTCGTCGAGGTACCGGTCCACGGTGTACTTGCCTGCTACCGGATCATAGAAATACCGGTCCTGCACCATCATCTGAGGCTGCATGAAACTCGACTGCGTCCATTGCAAGGCCGGCAGTTCGTAGCGGGCCCCGTTGTAGCCGATGCGAATCCGGCGTTCCATCCGCCAGTGTGTGATATCGGCCAGCCACGCCTCGTGTTCCGTCTGGCTACACGGTTTCGAACCGCCCTCCCACGCACCCTTCATCGTCAAGCATTCTGGTACGGGAATCTGCTGGTCGTTCGGCGAGAAGTGCGAGTCCTGAGCGGAAGAAATCGTGGCCGCAGCAACTGCGAGAACTGCGACGTGCAGTACTGACCTCATAGACGCTCTCCTCACCCTGAATATCAAATCGGCCCGTACTGTAAAACGGTTCAAGATGGTTGTCCACCCGAGGCCATCGCGAGAACTCCGTAAAGTGCAAGTCCCGTAAGCTCCTCTGAATTGAAGACCGCCGTCTCGCAGGCGAGTTGGGCGAGGCCAACGCGGCGCGTGGAGCGTGATTGCTGTGGCGGTCTTTCGCGTTCTCGGGCAAGCCCGTTTGCCCGCAATTTGATGTCATAAGGTGTGGGTGTTGAAAAAGTCCTTCAACAGAACGCCTTCTCATCTGCGAGCGTGCCGTCGCCGGTTTTCTTGTGTCGGTTCGACTAAGTGGTAACCGACAGAACCGGTGTTGTCGGCTGACTGAGGAAGCGCACCAGTCGTTTAATGTTCTGCGCTACCGCTGCCAAGAAGAACTGCTCGCGCACGAACTTCAGTCTCCGCAGGCGCAAGCGGCGCAGTCCTATCTGATTCTTCAGTTCCGCGAACAAGGCTTCCACTTTCTTTCGCTGCCGTTGTGCCTTGGCGAACTCTGGCGTGTTGACCAACTCCCGCGCACGTTGTCGGGCTGGTTCGTTCTGATGGATGATAAGACCCCGGAAGGCAGCCCTGGTGCATTGTGGTCGGAGCGAGCACGGGCCACACTTTTTTCGTGTCCCGATATAGTTGAAGGCTCGATTGCGATAAACTCGGCCACCGTAGTTGAGGAACTGGCCAGCAGGGCAGATGTAGCGATTGTTTTCCGGTTCGTACGTGAAACGCTCGGGACCGAAGAATGGACTCCTCTTTCGGTGGATGCTGTCACGGGTCCGCATGTAGGGAGTGATGCTTCGATCGGCTAGCCATTGCAAGAACTCGCCGTTTCCGTAGGTCGTATCGGCCGCCACCGATTCCGGCTCTCGTCCTTGCCATTGCGTGAAACGGGTGAGCATGTCCTGCGCGGCCACTGTTTCCTGACTCATGCGCGCCGCTGTAGCTTGCACTCCTACGATCACACAACTGTGATTGTCCACCAGATAGTTGTCGTAGTATCCCAGCCGCGCCGGTGTGCCGCCCTTGGTGGCGTAGGTAGAATCGGGATCGGTGGTGGAAACCTGGTCCTGTTCATGCACCGGCTCCTCCACCGGATTCTGTTCTTCCACTTCCCGCAGATACTGCCGCACAGTGTGATGAACTTGGGCCGCTTCCGCTAGCTGCTCGCGCGGGATGCGGCTTTCCTTGCTGGCATTCGCCTCCACGAAACTGCCATCGACCGACAGGTGCTTGCCCTGCACCAAACCCACTTCCACGCACTGCCGCACGATCTGCTCAAACAGTTCCTCGAACAGCTTCGATTCCTGAAACCGGCCATGCCGGTTTTTCGAGAACGTGGAGTGATGCGGGATTTCCTGATCGAAACCCAAGCCCGTGAACCAGCGCCACGCCAGGTGCATGCGCAGTTCCTCCACCAGCTTCCGCTCACTGGTGATGCCGTACAAATAGCCGATCAACAGGATGCGCAGCAGAAGTTCGGGATCAATGGAAGGACGGCCCGTCTCGCTGTAACTCGCTTTCAGCTTTTCCCGCACAAAGGCGAAGCTGATGTGCTTTTCGATGAGCCGCAGCAGGTGAGTCTCAGGAACATGATCTCCCAGCCGAAAGTAGTAGAACAACGCTTCGGAGCGGTCGTGTTGCCCCATCATGATCAGCAGTCCTCCGACGATGAGAATCCAACAAAGCATGGTCAGGATCACTCCTTCTAACATGCTTCTGCCGAATCTCATCCCGCTAATCGACGTGACTTTTTCAACACCCACAGGTGATATGACATATGCTTATATAAGGAGTCCTTATGTCGAGGTCAATGCACGACAGCGAGTTTCGCTAGTGGTCATATGGAATTGATGTCAAGGCGCTCTCGCGTGTGGCCACCTCGCCGCTACGTGCCCTGACGGATTTACGTCCTTGAAAAGCTAGAACAGAGACAACCGCCGGGCGCAGTCCACCATGATTTCTGCCTCCCAAGCAGGACGCCGGGGGTTCCTAGGATGCGTCCGATCGCTGGGAATCCGTCCGATCAGATTCAGGAACACCGCTGCAGAATGTTTGTATGCCGGAACGGGGTGTCGAAAGGCGACATTTCCCAGATACTGCAAAGCGTCGGAAAGGCCGTAGTACTCCGGGTCTCCGGCCTCCCACAACCGGTCTCGCTCGGCGAATTTCTCCGGAGCAAAAGCGGCAAGTCCCAGCAAGTAGCCCGATCCATATTCGATCATGTTTATTCCCAGGTCGTTTCCTGTGTAAATGCGAAAGTCTGGCCGGTGCGCATCGCGAGTGGCGAGTCGTTCGAGTTCTACAATGCGGTCGAGGGAAGAGTGTTTCATTCCCTTGATCTCTGGAATGTCCATCAAACGCCGCACAGTCTCGGAGTTCCATATCTCGCCGTTGGGCGCGAACATCGAACCCAACTCGAATGCCAACACGTGCGGATAGTCCCGGCATATGTCTCGATAAGCTTCAGCGATCTCTGCCGGAGACTTGCCGTGCAGGCGAGTGGTCTGGAACAGGATCGGAATGCCACCAAAACGAACGATGGTGTCGATCTGCTGTCGATAGAGCGAGACGATGTCGTCGCCGGCGAGATGTTCAATGTACGCGCCAGCCACAAACGGAATCCCTTTCCCGAGAGCCTCGCGGGTCCAGCGCAGCACCTCTTGCTTTTCTGTGTCGCTCAAGTAATTCACATAGCCGGTGTCCATGTTGACGGCATTCATGAGCCCAGCTCCATGTATTGACGTCAACTGTTGCGAAAACGCGTCCACAGCGACACGTCCGTCTGCCTCGTATGGCAACAACACTGCAGCAATGCCCTGTACTCTGCGTCGCGTTTTTTGGCGCGCGAGCAACTCGTCAACCGTCATCCTTGTCCTCATCCTTATAGTTAAACCATGGCCCAGGACTACGCGACAGAACCAGTGTCACCGTTTCTTGGCATCCTTGAGTTTTTCGGCCATTTCGGAGTCTTTGTAGTATTCGTCCAGTGGATAACAACCGGAGGGCAATCCGTTCCGTGGTGCCGTGGTGCAATCGCTGAAGGTTCTGCAAACATGCTTGCGTTGAATCTCGCTCCCCTCTGACGCGTCCCAGAGGAACTCGGGATAGGACAAGACCATCCGACCGAGGCCCACGAAGTCGACCCAGTCTTCGCGCACAGCAGCCTGGGCCACATGAGGTAAGAAGTCCTGCAGGTAGGAATACCCCGATCCGACGATGAGCAGGTTCGGGAATCGCAGCTTGAGTTGCCGGGTCACGTCCAGCTGCCGGGCAACTCCAAGCAACGGGTCTTCGGGTGGCAGATATCCGTCGGACGGTGGGAACAGTGCCGGACGTTGGATATGCGGATTGTAATAAGGACTGCCAGCGGTGATATTCACCAGATGAATTCCAAGCTCTTCTAATAGCGATAAAAAACGCTCTGGTTCGCTCAAGTCGCTATCGGTCGGGTCGAGCTGATTCACGCCAAAGCCCCAACGATAAGGAAGTAACTCCGGACGCGTCTCTGCAATTCCAGTGGCAGGTTTCCCGTTCACGCTCTGAGTTGGGTCACTGCGGAATGGAATGGTGTCGATCGCCGATAGCCGCACCCCGATATGCAATCCCGGACAGAGCGCGCGGATGCCTTGCACAACCTCGCGAAGAAAGCGCGTGCGGCCTTCGAACGTGCCTCCGTAGCGCCCTTCCCGCGTGTGAGCGCTCAGAAATTCATGACCCAGGTAGCCGTGGCAATGCTTGATGTCCACGAAATCAAAACCCAACTTCCAAGCCATGAGCGCGGCCCGATGAAAGTCTTCGATGATCGACTCGATCTCCTGGTCGGTCAGCAGAGGATAGTCGGGAGGCAGTTTCAGGCGCTGGTCTAGAAACGGATGGTGATAAAGAATTCGCGGTTCCGGGCGGGAATGCTCATTCGGACGGCAGTACCGGCCAGAATGTGTCAATTGCAAACCGACTACCAAACCATCGTCGGAACCGGTTGTCAAAATATGCTCGCGTCCTAAAACATCTCGCAGGTTTGCAAGCGCGGCTTGCGTGCGCGTCGCCGCGAGAAGCTGGTTTGGGTTCGCTCGCCCCTCGTGGGAAACCGCAACCGCTTCTCCACCCCAGATCAACTTGGCGCCACTGCGGCCGAACCGCTGCCATCGCCGAACCGTATTTTCCGAAGGCGCCCCATCCGGAGTCGCGTCCCAGCCCTCCATGGGCTGAACCGCGATGCGGTTGCCGATTCTGAATGGCCCGCGGTTCAGCGGCCAGCGCAGAGGAGATTGGGCTCCCGTCACGATCTGGCTATCGCAGGGGATCTGCAGATCGAGGGCCTGTGCGTGAGCTTGAAAGCGCTCAACGTTTTTCAGGCTCCCCAGGCGAAGGATTGCTCCAGTGGTCATGCTGCCCTCGGTCGGCCTGGCAAACACAAAACGGCGATTCCGCCCAGCAACGCGATTCCCACCAGGACAAAACAACTCTCGCGGTAGCTTCCAGTGGCGTCTCGTAAGCGGCCAATCAACCAGGGCGCAACCGCTTCTGCAATCCCGCCAGCGGTCAGGATCACTCCCAGCAATCTCCCGAGGATTTCAATCCCAAAGATTTCCGCTGTCATGAGCGGAATGATCATGAAGTCGCCACCGAGACCAATCCCAAAAATCGCACCGGAGACGTAGAGCGTTAGCCGCGTAGTCCCGAGGAACATCAGAGGGATTCCCGCTGCGACGAGCAGATAGGTCAGCAGCATGACGTATTTCTTGGAGAAGCGATCAGCCAGCCAACCAATGAGTAACCGGCCAGCAATACTGAACGCCAAGACTAACGATAGGACACTCGCGGCATCCCGCTGTGTGAACTGCCGGTCGAGACTCAAGAAAAGTTTCAAATTCTGCTGTGTGCCGCTGACTGCGGCAATCGAGCACATACTCCCCAGAGTCAGCAGGTAGAACGACGATCGCTTGAATGCTGCCATCGGACTCGGGGACGTCGCCTTGGCAACCGACGTTTTCGCGGGGAATTCTTTCAGCAGGAGTACCAGGGGTAATGACGCCACGACGATCAACAGGCCGAGAATCCGCAGAGACGTCTGCCATCCGAAATGCTGCGCGAGCGCATGTGAAATCCATGGGACGGTTGCACCTCCGATGCCGATCCCGAGATAGGCGAACCCCATGGCCTTTCCGCGCGATCGATCGAACCACCCAGTCAAGAGGACCTGATTGGGAAGCGGGCCGCCGCAAACGTAACCCAGCGCGTTAAACAAGTAAAAAAAGTAAAACAGGCCAAGGCTTGAAATCGAGCCCAGTCCTACCAATGCTCCACCCGCCATCAATATTCCAATCATCATCAAACGACGGGGCCCAAAGCGGTCCACAATCCATCCTGCGAGGAACCCAAAGATGGGGCCAACGATGAGTTTGCTCAGCGCGTTGCCTGACGTCACTTGCGCGCGTGTCCAACCGAACTGTTGGACCATAAAGTCGTAGTAGAATGGCAGACCCCAGACGGAAATTCCAACGACACAGAAGAGCACTACAAAAGCTGTCGCCGCAGCCTGATACGCATCGCGCGGGCCTGCGGAAACTTGGGTCGCACTTGGCTCGGAGGCTCCTGACAACGCGCAGATCGATGCCCCCAGCGCTGTCGCATGCTCACTGTCGGGTCCGGTCATGAGGTGTCAGTTTAACGTAGCGGGAATCGATCCGGCGGAGATTTCGCAATCGGATCACAATGCCGAAGATTCGCTTCGGTTTGCGTCGCTCCGGAAACGGTCTCTGTAAATCGAGATTCCCTGCACCGGGTGAGCCGGCCCTCGTTTCGCACGCAAGTTTGCCCTCTTCTCACTGCTTCCCACATCCGTGCTGTTGCGGAAGGGGCATCGCATTCGAGTGGCGCTGGCGGGCGCGGACGCGGACGTTTTTCAGCGGTACCCGGCAGACGGCACAGCCACGTGGACGGTCTACCATGCGACGAAGCGGGCTTCGTTCATTGAGCTGCCGATGAGGCGGAACCGGGCGGCCAGTAATAACGACGCTGGGTTCTCGTTCCCGAGTGACGGGCAACCCGGAAGTTAGTAACAGCTGCGCGCATCTGACCGCTTGACCCGACACGACAACAAGCCCTGCTCGGACCACAGATGGTCATCTTTGGTCCCTCACCTTCCCTAGGCTCGACCCCCTCTCGAGTTCCATCACTTGGTCGCTGAGGATTTGTATGCCTGAACTGTCCACAATCTATGGTTACATGACACGCGGCGCTCTTGGGAGACCGCATCCTGCGGGAGTATCCGGCGCTGCCTAGTTCGAGGATGCGGTTTCACCTCGGATTGAAGGGCTGCTGGCGAACGCCTTTCCCAGCGCAAACCATCGCGATTATGGGTTTTGCCAAGCGCTGGCAGGAGGCGCGGACTGGCGTGGTGGTCGCCGAATGCGGTACCGGCAAAACTCTGATCTCGCTGGGAGCAATCGAAGTCCACAGCCGGGGGAATCGTTTCACCGCCTTAGCGATGGTTCCACCGCACCTGGTCGAGAAGTGGGCGCGGGAAGCGTTTCTGACACTGCCCAGGCTGCGCGTATTCCTGATCGACGATTTGCGCAATGGCGGGGATGAGAACAAATCCCACGGAGTGAACGAAGTGCGGTTGAGGCAGGGCAGCATCGTGCGGGAAGGATTGCAGACAACGTTGAGCAAGTTGCGGCTACGCAAGGATTCGCGGAGCTCTCGAAACCGCTGGCTTTCGCTTTGCGGGAGACCATCCTTATTTATTGTCGGCCGTGAGCGAGCGAAGCTCGGCTATTTCTGGCGCCATGCTTACCGGGTACCGCGTTCTGGCCCGTACGTTGGCTGCATCGTGAATTCGGATACGGGCAAGCCCGCGATCGTAAATGACAGCCGACTGACGGCAGGTGAGTTTGAGAAGGTCAAGATTGCCGAGACCATTGAAACGAGGGAAGGGAAGTCTTGCCGCCCATTGCACAGCCCACTCTGGCAAGCGGACCCGGACAAGATACGTCGCATGGCCCCGATTGAGATCATTGGGCGCTACATACTCGGTTGGTTTGACTACGCGGTTTGCGCGAGATTCACCAACTGGCTGGCGATACCGCGCAAGGGAGCCTCTCGAACGCATTCACTTCGGCGTTTCAAGCAACTGGAGCCGATCCCACAATTCAAGGCGACCGCAAAACTGGGCGAATTTCTGGAAGCCCGGTTCTCTCAGTCCTTCTAGCCTACGGGGCGGTCTCGGCGCCGACCGCTTCTTCTTCACACTAGCGAACCTTTCGCGACGATTGACGTGTTCCTGGACTGACTTCCTACAAGCCCGTTTGTGGACAAGCTCGAATTCCGATTCGAAAACTTTCCTCACCCCGTCCTGCGAGCCAAAGACTTCTTTGATGAGACGGACGTTCCTCTTGACAAACCGGAATGCCGTTGCGGCAAACCGTCAAAACGGATTCGAGATCAACCGTTGTAGCGTCTTCCTGTACGTTCGTCCCGAGCGAAGTTGAACGCCGCACACGAGAGTTACCAGATATTCCGAATGGGACGCGGACTGGACATTCCCGATACGTCCGATGTTCACGATTATGGAACGGTGAATTCGAACAAACCTCGCTGGGTCGAGGCGTTTTGCGATCTCTGCCATCGTAACCTCGATCAAGTAACAGTCGCGTCCCTCGTGCAGTTCCTCATAGTTCTCCGCCGCCGTTGCCCAATCCACGTCTTTTGTATCCACAAAGCTCGTGCCCCCAGCGCCTCGCACTGCGATCCTCTTTAGGTATGTTGGTTGGCTCGCGATCCGTTCCAAGACCGCCAGCACCCGCGCGTCGGTTCTCCGTGAGCCATTGTGAATTCGAGCCTTGGCCCGTTGCAGAGCCTGGCGGAAGCGCCGTGGTGTAAATGGCTTCAAAAGATAATCGGCCGCGTTCACCTCGAAGGCCTCGACCGCGTACTGGTCGTAGGCGGTCACGAATATCACGGCGCCGCGCAGTTCCGCTCCGGCCCGCCGCAAGGCGGCGAAACCGTCCATTTCCGGCATTTGCACATCGAGAAAGATCAAGTCGAAGCCGCCCGTTAGCATCAATTCGGCCGCTTGCTTGCCGTTTTTGGCCTCTTCGACGCATCCGATTTCAGCGTCCTGATCGAGGAGCATTCTGATCCCCTGACGAGCCAGTCTCTCATCGTCCACGATCAGAGCGCGCAGGCCGGCGCGAATTTGGCTGGTTTCAGGCTGGTGACTCCAGCCTAGTGTCTAGCGGACCGCTTCATTGGATGCAGCCTCCTCGGGACAATAGGGAAGCAAGACCGTGACCATCGTTCCTCCCCCCGCGAGGCCGGCGAGGCGCAAGGACTGTCGGTCGCCATATAGTTGTTGAAGACGGGCCCGCGTGTTGCTCAATCCCAAGCCGTTTCAGTAGGACCTAACCGATACGGGTGCGATAATTTCAGTAACGAATCCTCCTGCAACTTATGAAGCGCCACGTCCTCATGTACGGGTTGATCGGTGGAATCTTGATTGCTCTGCTCCAGTGGACCGAGTATCAGTTCCTGGTCGTCGAACATTCCGTCGAAATCTACGGCGGACTGATCGCCGCGACCTTTGCCGTTCTTGGCATCTGGCTTGGCCTCAAGCTGACAGCAAAACGCCAGACCATTGTTGTGAGGGAGGTCCCCGTCCCTGCCGAGGGACCGTTCATCCCTGACGAAAGAAAACGTGAGGACCTGCATATCACTCGCCGTGAGCTCGAGATCCTTGAACTGATCGCCCAGGGCCTGAGCAACCGCGAAATCGCCGAGAAGCTTTTTGTGAGCGAGAGCACGGTGAAGACCCATTCCAGCCGTGTTTTCGACAAACTCGGGGCGAGACGAAGAACGCAAGCGGTGCAACTCGGCAAGGAATTGGGCCTTCTCCCCTGATTTACTCGTGCGCCATTTGCTCGTGCGCCAGCACGGTTCGCCAATAACCGCTCCCCCAAACGAATGATTTTTCTCTCCGCCGCCAAAATCAGCCAAAAGGATGACGACACCGACCCCGCCTCGTGCGGTATGTTGAGCCGCTCAATACGAGCGAACATGAGGTTTATGAAAACATGAACTTTTTGAAAAAAGGAGCGAACATGAAGTCTCTGAATTCGATGAAGGTCTTTGTCGTGGGTACTCTGTCGATCGGCTTGTTTTCAAGCGCTGCGCTCATTCCCGCAACCGCCCAGGAACTGCCCCGGGTCTACGACGCCTCCATGCCACGGGACCGGCAGATCACACTCGCTGAAAGCGCCGCCCCGGCCGAGGTATCCAGTAAAGCCACGGTTTATGTTCTCGGCCCCAAAGGCTACGAGAAAGCACGCGAAGGCACCAACGGCTTCAGCTGTTTTGTTGGCCGGCATTTCGTAAAGCCCACAGAAACAACCCAGCCAGAAACAACCATCGAACCGCAGTGCTTTGACGCCGAAGGCAGCCGCACTCTGTTGCTTGTCTACATGCACGGTGAAGAGCTGCGCACAAACGGCAAGTCCGAGGCCGAAATTAAGGCAGACGTCGCCAGCGGATATAAGGAAGGCCGTTACCAGTATCCCAGCAAACCGGGATTCCTCTACATGATGTCCAGCCAGAACCGTTTGAGAGCGATCCCTGAGCACGGCACCGGCATTTTCCCTCCGCACTTGATGTTTTATGCGCCGAACCTGACAACGAACGACATCGGGTTCGACGCGCAATCGCTGTCGAACCTCGATTATCTTGGGATGACTCACCCCGGAGCAGGCGATAACCTTATCGTAGTTATCCCAGTGGCATCCAAGTCGCCAGCTGACGTGGCTGGTCGCTGAGCCCGTATGAGCGTGGCGCCGGCATCATATGCGGAAAGGTCAGGATCCGATAAAACACATTACGAGAATATGAGAAAGATCATCGTCACCTTCGGGCTGATTTCCGGCGCTATCTCGTCGCTGATGATGATCGCGGTGGTGACCTTCGGCGGCAGGATTGGCTTCGACCGGGGCGCGATCATCGGCAACACCTCCATCGTGCTCTCGTTCTTGATGGTGTTTGTCGGCATCCGAACCTACCGGGACAACATCGGCGATGGTCAGATTACCTTTTTAAAGGCTTTTACCGTCGGCCTCTCCATTACGCTGATATCCTGCATCTTCTATGTCGTAACCTGGGAAGTGATCTACTACAACTTCCTGCCTGGTTTCTGGGACGCATATGGCGCTCATTTGGTTGAGAAGCTCACCGCCTCGGGTGCGAGCCCGGCAGCCATCCAGGCAAAACTTCAGCAGGTCAGAAAATACAAAGAGCTGTACAAAAACCCATTCTTCAACGCGGTGCTCACGTTCATTCATCCCTTCCCGATTGGGCTCGTCATCACGCTGTTCTCCGCGTTGGTCCTAAGGCGAAAGGCGCAAACGCAACCCCAGCAATCGCCCATGCCGGAATCCTGAAGCTGCTTCGGCGGCTTCGCCCTAGGGTCGTCGTTGGCACTCGTGAGTAAGCCGCCGATCTGCCTGTCTTTGTAGGGCCGGCTTCGTCAACGCTAGGCTTCCGTGGAAAACACGATCAGTGGCAGATTCTGTCGGGTCATCCGGAATCTCGGAGTGGAGTCGGGGCATAGCATTGCCGGATCGGCTTATCAGGTGTATGTGTGGAGGGACCTTTTGGGAAGAATTCGACTCCCCCCAACCTCATTTAGCGCTGACCCGCACCCCTCTGCCGAGTTTTGGCGGAAAGGAATTCGACACGGTTCCTCCCCTTCTTCTTGGCAGCATACATGCACATATCGGCTTCGCGCAGAAGATCTGGCACCGAGCATTCGCGGTTGAATGCTGCGGTAACTCCCAGACTGACGGTCGCGGTAGTTGTACCAAAGGGAGTGAAAATCGGATCTTTCGCGACCAGGTTACGAAGTTCGTCAGCACGGCGAGCACCTGTGGTCAAGTCGCAACCAGGTAAAATGATGAGGAACTCCTCGCCGCCGTATCGTCCCACGACATCGTAGGGGCGCAAGTCTGACTTCAACCTGCGGCCCACTTCTTTCAAAACCTCGTCGCCTGCAGCGTGACCTAGGGAATCGTTGATGCGCTTGAAGTGATCGATGTCAGCCATAATGATCGTTGTGGGTTTCCCCTCCCGTCCACCGCGCGAACGCTCTTTGTCAATCGCAGCCAGTATTTCTGAGCGATTCAACAGGTTGGTCAGGAAGTCGTGAGTGGCAGCGAAACGCAGCGATTGCTGCAGTTCCAGAAGTCTCTTGCCCGCCATAATTCGAGCCCGCAATTCCGAAGGATCTATCGGCTTGGCCAGGTAGTCGTCCGCACCGGCTGCCATGGCAATTAACAGATCCTGCTTGAGGCTCTTCGCCGTCAGCATTACGATGTAGATGTAGGGTCCACTCGCTCCGTACGTTCTGATGCGGCGGCAGACGTCGATACCGTCGAGATCGGGTAGCATCCAATCGAGCAAAACCATGTTGGGAGGTTCGGAACCTTCCAATATGGTGAGGGCTTCTGTCCCGCTTTCGACGGCAACAAAATCGAGTCGCCATTCGGTTAAATAGCGGCTAATCTTGTGTCGTTCAAGACGGGAATCTTCAACCAATAGTATCTTCATAACATTACACCCTCGATGTTCGCAGCCCCTCGTCGGCGATGCAAGATCACGACGCGAGAACGAAGGACCGTGCACCTCTGGGGCGGTGGCGTCTCAGTCAAACGTAGGTTAGACGGGATCGGTCGTGAATGATGAGGTTGGATGAATGCAACCACTGAAACTGCTTATCGTAGAGGATAACATCCCAAGCTTGGAACCGATGACTGAGGTCTTCATATCGCTAAAGGCCGAAGTGCGCCCCATCAGCGAAAGCGAAAAAGCGGTCGCAATGGTTAATCAGGAGAAGTTTGACGGAATTTTCCTGGACCTAGAGATGCCAAACCTGAACGGTTTTGATCTCGCCCGCCTCGTCCGCAAGTCGTCATGGAACAAGTCAACTCCCATCATCATCGTGACCGGACGCGCTGATAGACAAACCATGCAAGATGCGTTTGCGATTGGAGCGACCTTTTTCCTCCAGAAGCCGGTTGACAGGCAGAAGCTTAGCAACCTGTTCCGGATCGTAAGTGGCGGGATGTTGGAGAACAGGCGCAAGTCCACCCGCGTTCCGATCCAGGCCGAGGTCGCATGCACGGTGGGCTCTCGAACCGTCCGCGGTACGAGTTGGAACCTCAGCCAAGGAGGAATGCAAGTGGAAGTCGGTGGCTTGAAGCCCAAGGACGCCGTTCGCCTGTCGTTTGAACTACCAGTTTCTGGGGTGGTCATTGATGTGACTGGCACCGTCGTGTGGGGAAAGGAGAACCGGCAAGGAATTCAATTCACCGCAGTAAGTGCGCAAAGTCAACAATCGATTCGCCAATTCATGGCTGAGGTCGAAAAGATGGAACGCTAGGCCTGCGACTGGCCCGCTTCTAAGAGCCACCGCCACTTGCACCCGCGGCCCGGTCTTTGCCTCCAGGTTGGCCCTCCTTGCGCAGATCTGGGTTGGCGGAGACAGTAGCTTGTTTAGTCAGGAGGCGATCAAGCTCTGCGGTGAGGGAGCAGGGGTTGAGCGGTTTAGACAAGTAGCCATCAAATCCTGAGTTGAGGATTTTTTCTCGGTCGCCACGCATTGCATACGCGGTGACTGCGACTACCGGTAACATTGCCGAGCGAGGATTCTCGCGGATCTTCCGGATGGTCCCGAATCCGTCCAGTACGGGCATGCCAATATCCATCAGCAACAGTTCTGGTCGCGACTGCTCAATCATGTGCAGTGCGTCTTGACCGTCACACGCTTCAAAGACTTCGTACCCGCGCGCTTCCAGCAACTCGCGGAGCAGCTCGCGGTTCACGGCGTTGTCTTCGGCGACAAGAATTCGGATCATGACTGCCCCGCGGATTTCGCCTGCTTCTTGTAGCCTCGCGTTACTCTGCCGACTTCGGCGATAAGTTGTTCTTTCCAGGAGCCATCCTTTTGCAGGAGGCCTTGCGTCTCTTGGTTTAAAAGAGCAATCTCTTCCTGGCTCAGGTTTTTGGCGGTCATAATGAGGATGGGCAGATCCTTTAAAGCCGGCTCCTGCCGGACATGGCGAATGACTTGAAAACCGTCCATCCCGGGCATCAGCAGGTCTAGCAGGATTGCGCCCACTACTTTGTTAGCCAGCACCTCCAAGGCGCGGGCTCCGCTGCGCACGCTCTGAACCTCGTATCCGGATGAGCGCAACGCCTCCTGCAGCAGTTCCAAAGCTTTGGGGTCGTCGTCGACGAGCAAAATGGACGAATCCTCGTCGGCGGGCATCGGTACATGCCTGCGAATCGCTTCCAGCAATGTGGGTTTGCGAACCGGTTTGATAAGATAGTCGGCCGCGCCCAACGCGAAACCTACCTGTTTTTGATCCACGATTGAGAGGATGACTACCGGGATGTCAGCGGTTGCGGGGTTCTTCCGGAGTGCGACCAGAGTCTCGAAGCCATCGCTGCCCGGCATCATCACGTCGAGGGTGATGGCATCGGGCCGCAATCGTTGAGCCTCTCTGAGAGCTTCAGCGCCGGACTCGGCCATTGCCACCCGGTATTCCGGTTCGAGGTAGCTGGCCAGAAGCTCACGGGCCGGCACTTCATCATCCACGATGAGCACGAGTGGCGTGAGACGGCCCGAATCTATCGCAACAGAGGTTTTTGTTGGCTCTTCAATTGCGTGGCCTTCGGATCTCGGCTCCACAGCAGGAAGAGAAAAGGTGAAGCAACTGCCTTTTCCAAACTCGCTTGCCACGTTAATCCGTCCCCCCTGTTGCTCGACCAGCCGTCGCGTGATGGCAAGCCCCAATCCTGTCCCTTCACGGACGCCATCAGCGGTCCCCTCACCCTGCCGAAATTCGTCGAAGATGACTTCCTGATCTTCGGCCCGGATGCCGGTCCCGGTGTCGGTTACCGAGACGCGGACGAAGTCCCAGTCGTCAACGCAATCGATGCTGATCCGGCCGGCCTTGGGCGTGAACTTGACCGCGTTGCTGAGTAGGTTGTAGAGGATCTGTTTAAAGCGCACGCGATCTGCCTTCACCAGAGACTTGCTCTCCAGCTTCTGCTCCAAGCGGATGTTCTTGGCCATGGCCAGAGGATCAATGGTGGAAAGTACTTCTGGTAAAGCGTCTTGCACCAGAAACTCTTCCGTGTGCATCTCCAATTGACCCGCCTCGATCTTAGAGAGGTCGAGGATGTCATTGATCAGCTGCAGCAGGTGGGCTGAGCCTTGTTTGATGTGATCCACGAATCGCTTCTGTTTGGTGTTCAGCGCACCCGAAGTTCCTTCCGCAAGGAGGTCTGAAAAGCCCACGATTGCATTCAGCGGGGTGCGCAATTCGTGGCTCATGCTGGCGAGAAACGTGCTCTTCATCTGGGTAGCGCGCTCCACCTCGCGATTGCGAAGACCGAGCTCTTGATTGGTAGCCGCCAGGCTATCCATAATTTCGCGCTTTTCTGCTTCGTCCCGCTTTCTCTGCGTGACGTCGACCGCAACCACAACGCGCGCGGCGCGACCCAAGAAGCTTAGAGCATAAGAGGTGTTCTCTGTATCGATGATGGTTCCGTCCTTTAGTCGATGCCGCCACGCGCCGCTGCTCTCATTTTCATCTCCGAGGGCTCGCACAGTTTCGAGCAGGGCTGGAACATCCTCGGGCGGACGAATTCCTTTCAGGGTCATGGCCAGGAATTCGTCTTTGGAATAGCCGTACTTCCGCACCGCGGCGGCGTTTACCCCAAGGAAGCGCAGCGTCTCCCGGTCAAAGACCCAGGTTGGATGGGGATTGTTGTCAAACAATTTGCGGTGCCGCTCTTCGCTCTCCCGGAGCAACGTTTCGACCCGCTTGCGCTCGGTAATATCGCGTGCCACGGCATAGACAGCCTCCTGCTCGGACACGGAAACGGCATTCCACAACAGCCACTTGTACGAGCCGTCTTTGCACAAATAACGGTTTTCAAATGCGAAAGTGACTTTTCCTTCCGTTAGTCCGTCCTTTTCTACGACAGTCGCCGGGCGATCGTCAGGGTGTATGAACTCCAGGTAAGGCTTCGCCATAAGTTCCTTCGTGGTGAAGCCCAGTGTCTTCTCGAAGGAGGGGTTCAAGTTCTTAAAGAATCCATCGAACCCAGCAACACAAAACAGATCGACCGATAGATCCATGAACCGATTGCCGGTTTCCAGCTTGGAATAGAGGGAGCCCATGAAACGGTTGATGATGAGGCCGACAAGCAGGGCGAACAGGAGGGAGACAAACAATACAGCAACGACGATTAGACCGTAGCTCTTCAGCCGGTCGTTCATCGCCCCCAGGCCGGAGCGGATATACACGGTTCCCGTTGGTTTGCCCTGGAAGGTGATCGCGCGCGCCATTTCCAGATGCCCATCTTTAAACCAATAGCTCTGAGTTTGGCCGGCGGGAATAACTGGCAGGACCAGGGTCTCGCCTGCGCCATCACGCCAGTATCCCGCGAAAGGCTGGCCTTCAGGTGTGTAAATCTGGGCGTACATAAGGTTAGGGTTGGCACGTAATGCCGACAGCGTCTTCTCCGCGGAGTGCGGATCGTTGAACACCAACGCAGAAACGGTGTTGTCTCCGATGATTTGCGCTTGCATAGAGACATTGCGCACGAGCGCCATGCGAAAGCTGTACAGGTCATAGGCGCAAAAGCCACTACTAGCTAGAAGCAAAGCCACAGCGCTCACCAGCATATTCATCACTGTGAGCTTCTTGGAGATCGAATTTTTCTGGTTTCTCTGCATGTTGTGTCAATCTCCAGGCTGTGGGTTCCTTCTGACGACAGTCGCCACCTTGAGCAGTTCGGAGCTCAGCGTCAGGCCCGCGCGCTGGGTTGCGGTCAGGTTGACCTCGAAACGGACTCGATTCTCTTCCAGGACAAACTGGATCATGCCACGACGCTGCGAGAACTCCGGGATGTCGCTGACAGTCAGGATGGCGCTTTTGTCTAATGCCTCGATGATTTTGTTAAGCCGGTTAGCCTCTGACGAGCCTATAAACAGAATCTGGCAGTCGCCCGACATCTGCGGACTCGATATACGCCTGGCGACGACTCTTCGGTCCCCTCTTGTTTCGCCGGCAAGAGTCGTGTCCAGCGCCGGCCCAAATGGATCCTCTCCGAGGACGCAGATGGTAAACGCGCCGGAGGCTGATGCGCCCGTCGCGGGCCATTCGACGAAACGTCCGAAGTTGTAGAGGTACGCAGCTTCGACCTGATATTCGCTCGGCTTTTGTTGCCCGAGGGCGCTTGAACAGACAAAGAGCAGCCACACTACAGCCATAGTTGTGTGCCGCAGTGAGATCCTGCAGTCCTGAGGACACCTCTCATGCAATCGGACGTGAGCAGCCTTGTGACTTCCGCGCTTCATGGGTATTGCTTGGTACCTCGCGCCACTTATTTTCGCCATGCTGAGACTTGAATTTACAGCGCGACCAACGAAGCTCATGGTCGGATGACTTGCTAATTGAGCTTCGCTTTCTCCCGTCGCGCTTCTGGAGCCGGAAGATCTCCACGAGCGTCACCTTTCACCGAACCGCCAGACGAGCTTCGCGTAAGCACTTCTCTTGACTTCAACTGGTCCCCCGGGATCACCTCCGAACTGAGCGAAGTGCGGTTGCAGCAGGTTTTGACCGCCGACCGACAACTCCAGTTCTGAGTTGATATGCCAGCCGAATCTCGTGTCCGTCGTTTGGTAGCTTGCAACCGTTTGGGCAGGCAGGGCACTGACGTAACGATATGTCTCATCGAACTCCATTTTCTTTGGCAAATTCACAAAGGATTGAATGACCACCTGGTGGCGGGGGCTCGATCCTTCATATCCGGCAACGCTGGTGGGATCATTGCTGCTTGCCTTGTTTTTCAGCTCCATGTCCAAGTAGGAATATGAGGCTCTTAATTCCCAGCCGGCCACCGGTTTCCAATCCGGCGACACTTCGAATCCTTTTGTGTTGCCCTGGATTCCGTTGCTGGTGAGCAGTGGAATGACCGCATGTGCGGGCGCTGGCGACGCCTCTAGGAACGGAGCGCCAACCTGAAAGCTGTAAAGATCGTTGTAGTCGTTGTAAAACAACGCGACATCCACGTAGCAGTGGGGCGTCACCAGCCTTCGATAGCCGGTTTCATAGGCGATCAATTTCTCGGATTGGAACTGGGGGTTACCGTTGACTCGCAGGTATACCGGCAGGCCCGAGCTTGTGCCCGCATAATCTGTGAGTTCAACATCCGTGTCGAGACGCGACGGAGTTCGGACCGCCCGCGTAACGGATCCCCATAAGGACTCGCGCGCTGTGCGGTTCCAAAGCAGACGCCCACTCGGCTGCACCTCGAAGCCGGTGTAGTTGTTGTGTTCGAGTTTCGTTCCGACGGTGACCGAGAGCCGGCGATTGAAGAAAGCAATCTCGTCTTGCACAAAACCGCTATAGATCAAGTCAGTCTGGTGTTGTGGCAGGAAGTCGATCGAGGGGACGAGCTGTATGAGATTCGCCGGACTGACGCGGGCACCGAGTCCCCAGAGAAAGTTTTGCTGCCCCGGCAGGGTCAAGTGGTCGAGGAAGTCGACGTCGAATGTGTCCCGAGTCTCTCCGAATTCAGGCTCGAAATGATTGGTGCGGTCGAAGTACGCCTGGAGCTGGAAATCAGATCCCTCGTTCAAAACGCGCTTCCACCTGCCAAGGATATTCCCTCCCGTCAAGTCTGCGGTGCCGTAGGCATTGACCTGAGAGGGAGACGAATACAGCGCGTATGTGGTCGCCTCGCCAGCGCCCTCATTGTAGATGTCACCCTGAAACGTAAAAGTATCGCGAGTGCCCGCATCCCAGTCTGTCCGGAACCCTGCCTGGCCCATTCGCCACTCGTCGAAGTTTGTACCTACTGGATGAAACTCGCCGCCACGATCGAAGCCCATGCCGTAGACGCGGTAGTTGAACCCCCGACCTTTCGCATCCCCGTAGCGAAAACCGCTGGTGCCCTGATCAACATTGCCGCCGCCCAGCGACGCCAGCGCGCCGTGGGTATCTTTCGCGCTCTTGGTGATGATGTCGATAATCCCGTCGACGGCGTTCGCGCCCCAGATTGTGCCGCCCGGCCCGCGGATCACCTCAATGCGTTCAATATCCTCGAGCGGGGTGGCCTGAGCTTGCCAATAAACTCCGGCGAACAGCGGCGTGTATACGCTCCGTCCGTCGATAAGGACGAGCAGTTTGCTGGCCAATACGGCTCCAAAGCCGCGAATGCCCACCGACCAGTGATCGGAGTCGACTTGCGCCACCTCAACTCCAGGCGCCAACCGCAAGACTTCCGGAATACTAGTGGCGCCCGACCGGCGAATAGCGTCCTGGGTAATTACGAAGACCGCGGCAGGCGTTTTCCAAACCTCTTCCGGTTCCTTGGACGCGGTCGTTACTTCTACGTTGCCCAGGTCCGCCAGACTTAGTTGCTTGAGGGGCTCACCATTGGCTTGATCTTGCTGTAGAGCGGCGAAACTCGGATTGACCAGCCCCGCTAGAGCGAGCAAGACGATGAGGGCAGCGCGCTGCAGGAACATCATCGCGTACCGTGTGCCGGACTCGCCCACCGCGCCGGCAGTTTCCATCCTGATGTTGGTACCGGGGCGTGCCTGCATATTCATGCCTGGTCTCATTTGGGTGCTCTGCTTCTAGCTTTTCGTTCCCGCCGCCGCACCGCGCGATAGGAAATCGGCTGTTCCGCTTCTCACAAACTGTTCAAACAGGCTAAATATCTCGGCGTCCCACCATCCCTTGGCTACTTCCATCTTCATGGTCTGCAATGCGTCAGTGATGGAGAAGGCGGGTTTATACGGCCTCACCGTCGTAAGCGCGTCGTACACATCCACGATCTGCAAAACTCTGGCTGTAATCGGTATGTCTTTTCCTGCAAGTCCATCCGGATACCCAGAGCCGTCAAGCTTTTCATGGTGGTGGCGAATGATCGGCAGTACAGACCGAAAGGACTTCAATGGTGCGCAGATGCGCTCCCCGACGACAGGATGCTCCCGCATAAGTTTCCATTCGTCCGGGGAAAGACTGCTTGGCTTCAAGATGATCGCATCGGGTATCGCGATCTTTCCGATGTCGTGAACCACACCGGCACGCCGCAGAGCGGTAACCTGCTCTTCCGAAAGTTTGAGATGTTCTCCTAAAGAAGCTGAATACTCTGCCAATCGCTCGCAATGACCGTGCGTGTAGGGATCCTTCCCCTCAATGCTCCGGGCCAGGCTGAACAGGACTGATTCCGCCCGCTCAAGTTCGTCCGTACGGAGCTTGAGTTTGAGGAGGGAGCGCACGCGGGCAAGCAATTCGGTGCGGTCCACGGGACGGGTGAGGAAGTCATCAGCCCCGGCCTTGATGCCTTCAATGCGATCATGCCTATCGGAGAGCGCTGTAATCAGAATTACGGGTATTAAATAAGTTTCGGGATTGGCTTTGATTTTCTCGCAAGTCTGAAAGCCGTTAAGATGGGGCATCATCACGTCAAGCAGCACCAGGTCGATCGGAACGATAGACAACTGCTCCAACGCGGCTGCGCCGTTTGAAACCGTCGCCACCTTGAATCCTTCCGCGGTGAGCAATTCCTCTAACAGCTCGCGGTTCGAGACCTGATCGTCAGCGACTAAGATCGTGCCCGTGACAGGCTGCGGCGATTTACTAAACATGGAGTACCTACTGACTGCAATAGAAGTTATTGGCAGCGTGGCACAGTAGATAAGTAACTACTAATTACGGAAGTCATTTTCCGAGATCTTGTTCGGATTTCGTAACAAGATTGTGGATACCAGGATGCGCGAAAACGGTCACTCGAGAACAAGCAAGCCAGTGATTAGTGGGGTTCAGCCAGCCAAGCAATAGCGGAGCTTCGTTTCTCGTGATAACGTTCGCTTGGCACATCTTTTAGGTACGAAAGCAAAAGCGAGGCCAAATAATGGACTCTTCCTCCCCCGAGGTGAAGATCCTGGTAGCGGATGATTCCCCGATATATCGCAAACTAGTTGAGCAATCGCTCTCGCAGGAGCACTACACCGTTCTGTTGGCGAAGAGCGGCCGCCAGGCCATGGATTTGTTTCTCGAACACCGGCCCGGACTCGTAATCACCGATTGGAGTATGCCCGACATCAGTGGCATTGAACTGTGCCAGCGTATCCGTCGGGAACATAAAGAGTCCTATGCGTATGTCATCCTCCTTACCGGCAACACCGACAAAGAGGAAGTGATTGAAGGTCTCGCCGCCGGAGCCGATGACTACCTGACAAAGCCCTTCCATCCCGGAGAACTGCAGGCCCGGGTAAGAGTCGGCCGCCGCATCGTTAACCTTCACCGCGAAATCCAAAACAAGAATCGACAACTGGAAGAGATGGCCCTGACCGACTCGCTGACCGGCCTTCCCAATCGCCGAGCAATCGATTTCTGGGCAAGCCGCCAACTTAGCGCGGCGGTGCGTCACAATTTCCCAGTCTGGGTGGTTATGGCCGATCTGGATCACTTCAAGAGCATCAATGACACACACGGTCATGATGCTGGGGACATCGTGCTGAAGACCTTCGCCGAGATTCTCAAGTCCAATACCCGCAGGTCGGATATTTGTGGCCGCCTTGGGGGGGAGGAATTTCTGGTGGTCATCACGCATGCAGAAAAGGAAAATGCCGCGATAGCGATTGAGCGTATCCGCAAGCAATTTGAAGTCAAGAAGTTTACTGTCGGGAATCGCAGTTTCGGCGCTACCGGCAGCTTCGGAATTGCTGGCATCCGCGCAACGGCGGGTCCCGACTTCAGCGACCTACTGACTCGCGCAGATGCAGCTCTGTACTCTGCGAAGCGGCACGGGCGTAACCGCATCGAATTTGAAGTAGAAAAGGCTTTGTCAACGACTGGCGAAAGATTAGGAAAAGCGAAGGGCAGTCAGTCGTCTGTCAAGTATTAGCTGCACGAAAAATCCCACGATCGTACTTGATGTCTCCCGAGAGCTAGTTTGTAGCGCTGGGCAAAGTCACAAGGTCGGACTTTGGTAACTTTCCGCCGAGTATTGTTTGTCTAGAATTAACTTATCCTCAGAATGTAAGTCCCCCAAGACTAGGCGGCCATGGCTGTGAGTTCGCAATCTCCGTCCGAATATCCTAAACCCCCGGCCCTCCGAATGCGCCAAGTTGAGGGTCGGGAGTGGTGGCTGTGGGGTTCCGCCGTAGCCGTCACTTTAGTCCTAACCTTCGGCATCCTTTCATTAACGTTTCCGGGGTTTCATTTACCTACCGACAGCGCGTATTCGCTGAATCTCAAAGAGTGGGTCCGTGGACTGGCCGCTCTCGTCCTGCTGTTCGATATTTATACTGTCTACCAGCAGCGTGAGTTGCAGCGGACCCGCCGACAGTTGAGCGAGCGCGAACGCTTGTTTCAATTGATTACAGAAAACGCAGCCGATATGATTGCCGTGATCGACTGCAACGGACAGCGCCTCTATAACAGTCCCGCATACCAGACAATTTTAGGATATGGCCCCGAAGAACTGGCAGCCACTTCTTCGATGGATCAGATTCATCCTGAGGATCGCGCGCGTGTGCTCGAGGCGGCCGAGAAAGCTCGCAGCACCGGCCGGGGTGAGCGGCTCGAATATCGCATCCGACACAAAGATGGTTCCTGGCGCTTTATCGAGTCGACTGCCAGTGCTATTCGCAGCCCGGAAGGCGAGACTGAAGGGCTGGTTATCGTGAACCGAGACATTACAGAGAGGAAGCGCGCAGAGGAGAAGTTGGATCACCTGTCGTTCCACGATGGCTTGACCAATCTCCCTAACCGCGCGCTTTTTCTCGACCGGTTGCAACGCGCGATTACTCAGGCGCGGCGACATTCGGATTTCAGATTCGCCGTGCTATTCATTGACATTGACGAATTCAAAGTCTTCAACGATAGTCTCGGCCATGTTGCCGGTGATGCATTGCTCATCCAGATCGCGCAGCGTTTAACCGTCTGCCTTCGCGGCGCCGACACGGTCTCACGCCCCCGCCTGGGCGACGCTGTTAGGCCCCTGCTGGGCGAGAGCACGTTAGCCCGGCCCGGGGCTGACGAGTTTATCGTCCTCATCGAGGAGCTGCATGACCCCAGCGACACAATTCGCGTCGCGGAGCGCATTCAGCAGAAATTGGCCGTTCCTTTCGATTTGAATGGTCAAGAGATCGTGTTGACCGTAAGCATTGGAGTTGCTTTCAGCGGCAACGCCGGAGCGGAGGCACAGGACGTTCTGGGCGACGCCGAGATAGCCATGTATCGCGCCAAGAGTGCTGGCAAGGGCCGATGTGAAGTGTTCGACCATGCGATGCATGCCGGCGCCATTAAACGCTTGCAGCTCGAAACCGACCTGCGCAAAGCTCTCGAGTTAAACCAGTTTCGCGTTTACTACCAGCCCATCGTATCCCTGCGTCGGGGCCAAATAGTGGGGTTCGAGGCCCTCAGTCGCTGGCAGCGTCCCGAGGGGCTGGTCATGCCGGGGGAATTCATTGCGGTTGCAGATGAGACCGGCATCATCTTGCCCATGAACCGTCAACTGCTTTACGACGCTTGCCGGCAACTGCTTACCTGGCAGGCACTTTTTCCTTCCGATCAGCCGCTCACGCTCAATGTAAACATCACGCCTAAACAGTTTGCCCAACCTGAGCTGGCCTCCCAGATTGGCAAGATTCTGCGGGAGACCGGACTGGATCCTCGTTGTGTCAACTTAGAAATCACGGAGACGATTGCCATGGCCGATGCCAAGAGGTCAGCCGTTGTGCTCTCCGAGTTAAAAGCACTCGGCGTTAATCTGGACATCGACGACTTCGGCACCGGTTACTCCTCCCTTAGCCGACTGCAGAGCTTCCCCGTGGACACGCTAAAGATTGACCGTGCCTTCATCTCGCGTATAGACACCGATCGCGCAACCCACGAAATCGTTCGCGTGATTGTGATGCTCGCCCACGGTCTTCACCTGAAGGTCGTCGCCGAAGGTGTCGAAACTCAAGCGCAGGTGGACCTGCTGAAGGATATTGGCTGTGAATTGGCACAAGGCTACTTTTACTCTAGGCCCGCCGCTGCTGACACTATCGAGCAGCTCTTGGCTAACAATCGCGCCGCGTGCGTCTCAGCATGGCGAGCGCAAACGACGGGGGCGTGAAGGAATCTCGCAGTGTTTGCGGTCGCGCAGAGAATGACAAATAAAAAGTTGGTAGTATTGGTACCAATTAGGGATACTACATTCCCCGTATTGCTTAAACTCGGTACTTGGGATGATTATTTGATTCCGAGCGGCAAATCCGAGCACAGTATGGCTAGAAGGCCGAACTGCGTCGTTTCGGTAGTAGGGTTAAGTCCCGAATCCGTAGGGGTTTGCCGCCTCTTCTGTGACCGCACCGATAGTCTTTGGAACGCGGATGATGCTTCAAATTGTATCGGCGAACATCAATCAAATGGGCCATCTGCGGCCTGAGATTCCCATTCTCTGGAATCGGCCTCTCAGATCTTACTCGCCCAGCATTTTATCAAGCAGAGCCAGCGTATTTAACTCGATAATCGAGGGCACAACGCCGCTTGCTTGAGTGCCTAGAGTTGGCTTAAACGACTGCCCTTACTGTGGGAATCATGCCGTGTACGGTCGCACCCAAACGACATGGCTAGATCATATGTGCGGGTTCCCCCCTTCTTCAACTGGTGAGATGCTACCTCCAACACTATCGCCCGATCTTTTTGCCCACGCCCGAATTTCGAATCCCGTCAGGGAAGAAGCCGGTCCAGACTCGCACCAGTGAGGACGACAGGAGCATGCGGCGTGAGTGCAGGCTACTCTGTGGTGCGTAATTGCCTATGCGTTGGCTGGCGACGTAACAGGGCCCGTATTCGCAGGTGCCGGAAACAGTATCTCCAAGATCTCTCGGGCTCCTTGGTGACCTTCATACGCATACCCCACAAGGAAGAGCGTGGCCTGCTCGGCCCCTAGCGTTCTGAGGGCGTGGGGAGCGTAACACTTGCGCTTACAAGTTTCGTACGGTGTTCCACGGGAAGGGACATAAATGTCCAGACCACTACGAGACCAGACCACTACGAGACTTGGACCCCATAACTTCCAATCCTTGCCACCAGTTTCCCCCAAGTTTCGGCGCAGTCTAGCTATTACTTGCAATCTTGTTACGAATTCCGAACATAACGACCGGTCAAATTGCAACCAGACGTTGTCCGGATGAACACTACTCGGGCCATCCCCAAGGAGGGAAGGGGCTAGTTCAGACCTGTTTGAGTCATGCTAACGGCGCAATCTCCGGCCACTGTTCCGCCGGAGTACTTTGCGCACGTTTGGCCTGTGCCGCCACTCTCTGCACTAAAGAAATAAATATCAGTGGTCAACTCGGTTCCGCTCGCCTTGTCACTTACATTGTCTACAATAATTCCGCTCGTTCCGCCTGGCTCTGCAGCGTGCGCTGAGGGCGCGCTTGCGGGGGTGCCAGGCGGAAATCCACTCGTGATGTTATAGGACAGGATGCAACCCGTGGTCTCGCCGGTGCCGCAGTTCTTGGTCACTCCGACAAAAAGTGAATCCCGGCCGGTGCTCTGATTGAAGTTTTCTGTGATCGAAGAGCATGATCCCGCGAATAATTGACTAGTGGTGAGAAACAATCCACTGCCCGCAAGCGAACTGGGATTCAAGGTTCCCAAACTCGGTGTGGAGGTAAACGGAAATGCATAGAGCACTGGTGCGTCTACGATCAGGGCACTGCTATCTCCGCATGCGTACAATGCCGCTCCAGTTGCGCTCGCTCCGGAACTTATATAGACATTGTTAAAGTCGCCCAAATGGATAACGTTCGCCGTTCCACCACCGATTCCTGCGACAACCTTATTGGCGAGGCTTGTTGTGACCTGAACCACGGCTGCGCCGATAACTCCCGATCCAGTCGGCGCGGAGTTGGTAAATAGAAACAACTTTCTGCGTGCTACTGTCCACGACGGGCGGTTCCGGAACATTGCCTGAACTGACGGAGACAGATCCTCCCATGCAAGGAGCCGGAGTCACGCCGCAGGTGCCGGTTGTTGCGATGTAATAGAGCTTGCCAGTCGTATCGGTGGCAAAAACACGTTTTGAGACCGAGTCATAGACCGGCGCCATGACCGGAGCGCCGCCAACATTGACTGGCCAACCGCCTTTCACGGCAGGCGTCCCACCGCCGAACACAGGCGAGATGGCATAGAAGTTGCCTGAATTGTCAGAGACATAGGCGGTATCGTTCTTATAGTCAACAAATGGCGAAGAGTTGGTGGATCTAATCGTGCCTGAAAACTTCAGGCTGTACTCGCACGGCAGTGTGATAATGCTGGCGCAATTGTTAAGAGTCCCTGTTATGGCCGGAAATGTCGGAGTTGAAGCGGCCGCCTGCCACTTGAGGACATGAAAAATTGCTCCCGATCCTGCCGCCTCAATGAAAGCAACCTGGGTGCCATCCAGAGAAAGAACCGGCGATGTGTTCAGGCCACCCGGAGTAGACGCGGTCGAGGCGTAGTAAGCAAACAGCAGTTTGGGCCCTGTGCCGGCGCAGAAGGGCGAGCCGCCACCACTGTTTAAATAGAGGTTGGTAAAAGCCACGATATTAAAAGTAGTCGCGGGACCCGAAAGGCCCGAAGTGAACACGACGAAGTCGCCACTGCAGCTCGGTATCGGGTTCGCCGAGTTAAAAGAATATTTGGCCGGATACACCACACTGTTGAATGAGGAGAATCCTGTGTTCATCGCCTCATTCCAGTCGCGCTCGATTCGTTCGCGCCTTCGACGCCCCCATCTCCTCTCGGAGATGGGGATTTCGTGGTGGCGAAGCTGTTGAAGCCAGAATCTTGGCTCCCGTTGAACATCGGAAAGCGTTTCCGCGTCAGAGGGAACTGAAGAAAAGATAACGTGCCGGTGCGTCCAGTCACTCGGAACTCCCGCCCCACTGACCATCCGAAAGGCATCGGTCGACGACAGCGCATCCTGTCCGAGGGCAGGGGTGGCCGTCCTGGTCAGAACAAAAACAATCACGAACCAACTCACTCTTATGCTCATCGCGAAACTTTCGTACTTTTAAGCTGCTCATAAAAAGGGCAGCCTAAATGCAACACGGTGGCTGCAGATTAACCCGACTTGCCAATGTTGATCTGCCGCGGTTCGCTGCCGCAACTGCTAATTGGCGCTTTTGCCAGACTGCGGTCGATCAGCGTAATGTACTCGGCTCGCCTACTACCCGCGAGCATGATCGATTTATGAAACTTTACGGTTCAGGTGACAGTTAGCTTCCGAATTGTTGACTTTGCCACACGACAGCGCCGAAGTGACGAACACCTGTTCGAAGCGGAAAGATGGTTTTTCATAAGGTGTTTTAGGCTTCGGCTGATTCGAGTTCAATCCTGAATCTTTGGTACGGTTCCAGTCTTCCGACATTCCTGGTCTACCTCTATTCCGAATCGAGTTACTTTTTAGCGAACATGGCAAGCAGACTCGGTGCTGTCGACGAGCCATTGCGAGAGAGTCTGCGCGTCATTGCAAACCGGATTGGCTAGCGCTGACAGCGCAATTCCCAGTGTGATTGCTTCCGAGGTAATCCACACAACTTTGACCGCCCAGGAGTATGGAGTAAATGTTTGTCGTTAATTTCGTGCTGCTTGCGTCGGTCACGTTGTCGATGATGATTCCGGCCATGCCACCGACCCCGGCGAGTTCGTCCAGATCGGTGGCTGGAAACGCGCTGGTGATGTTGAACGACATTACGCAACCACTGGTTCCAGGCCCGGTACCCAGACAATTGCCCTTTATTCCTGTAAAAAGCAAATCGGTGCCGCCACTGTCAGACCGATTAAAAACTTCAGTCATTGCGCCGGTGCAGGGATCATTTTTGTTACCGTTGAGAAGGAGCAACGGACTACCCGTGACCCGGGCACTGTTCATCACGCCAGACGCGTTAAATCCAAATGCATAAAGCTCTGCGGCCCCGGCGCCGCTCTGGCCACAGACATAAAAGTCGCCAGTGGCCACGCTGGTGAAATAGTTATTGTTGGGCGTTCCGGGACGGACGACATTGAGTGTGCCGGCACCGGTCGTGTCTTTAACCACAGATGCCGCGGTGAGAGCAGTGTCGGTCTGCACGACATAAGAACCCGTTGTCCCACCGGTTTGTGTCCCGAAGACCCAGACTCGTCCAGTACTCCCATCCACTAACGAGCCCTCCTGGATCACGCCTCCGCCAGTGAAAGCGAAAGTATTCGACCCGACGCATGGCGCGATTCCACTCAAGCAAGACCCCGTTGTAGACGCTGCTGTCTTGACGAAAAACTCGGTACCCGTCGAGGACGAGACGAAGACGTTCTTGGACCCGTGATCGTAAACGGGGGGCGTCAGAATGACGGCGGCCCCGACGTTCACCGGCCAGCCGCTTAGAACGACCGGAGGATTGGAGGGGGTCGCTGTGAAGACAGGAGCAATCGCATAAACGTTTCCGCCATCATCAGAAACATAGGCTGTGTCCGTCGCATAATCGATGAACGGGAACGACAAAGTAGCCGGCTCACGCGCGGCGGAGGGTGTGTATTGAAGGCTGTATTCACAAGGCGCGACCGCCAGGTTGGTGGTGCAGTTCGTAAGGGCTGTGGTGTTAAATGCCGCCGGAAATTTAGTATCCACGTTTTGCGTGTTCCCGTTTTTCCACTTCAACACGTGGAAGACCGCGCCACCGTTGGTGGAGGAGGCATTTTCGACGAACGCGATGAGCGTGCCGTTTAAAGATAGGGATGGGGAGCCGTTCAGTGTGCCCCCAGCCGATGATGCGTTGTAATCGAACATGGCGGTGGGAGCCGTCCCCGTGCAAAACCTGGAACCTCCCGCAGCGTCGACGTAAAGATTGTTGAACGCAATAATGTTGAAGTTCCCTGGAAAAATAGGCCCGCCTGTCGGCAACGTGTAGACGACATAGTCGGTGCTGCAATTTGGAGCTGGATTGCTCGATAAGAAAGAAAACTTGGCTGGATATGTCGGACTGGTGAAGGTGTAGACCGTGCCGCCAGTCTGGAAAGTCTGCGTCCAGTCGCGTCTAAACCGCTGCCGTTTTCGCTCGCCGAGTGCACTCTCGTCTTTCCCCCATCGCCCGTTGCCGTCCCATTGCTCCTCCTGCGATTTTCGTTGCTCCTGCAGAGCAGCCTGTGCGGCGGCGATCGCGGCGCCGTCCAAAGCTTCAACAGAAGCGGGATCCTGCGAACCGGACCGTTGCAACTGCTGGAGCCAATATCGAGGGTCACGTCGAACGTCGTCTACGTTTGTCCCAGCGGTCGAGGTTGCGGAGAAAAAGACATGGCGATGGGTCCAATCGGAAGGGACTCCTCCTTGGCTTATGACTCGAAATGCCTCGACCGACGACATCCCTTGCTGGCACCACGAAGATGGTGTCCCGGAAGTTATGCTGCTAGCGACGACTATAAAAGCGATCAGTCGACTCACCCCCGTACCGCCGGCCTGAATGTGATTCCGCTAACTCGATCACTCATTCTGCGGAGCACTCCTGACATCGCAGTTCTCTTTCTTGCCGCACACAATGGCTACGGTGGAGAGCACAGCTCCGTCTCGGCAGTACTCACGAGCGACGACTTCTTCAGTCATCTCTTCCAAAAAGAAAGGCATTGACCGAGGGGCTACCACGAACGAGGCGAGTCTAAAGGCGCAATTGCAGATAGCTACAACCCAAGTCGTTCTGTTACGAAAGCCGAATATCCTGCCAGTCAATGCTGGTTCTGCGGGCTCGCCATGGGATGTCCTGGAATCGCTTTAAGCGGGCCGAAAAGACAGGGCAGGTCAGGTATATGCCGGTCGCATAGATCAGGAAAACACCCTCACAACGAAAGGGGTTTCTCTGGCTTGGTTGCATGAATTTATCGTGAGCTATGAGCAGGAATGCATGCGGTCTGGTGGTACCTACAGGCGAAGAAGACCACGGTGTCATCTAAATCATTGCATTACTAAACCAACTGCCCGTCGTCGATCTGTTCGGGATTCGTAACAACGCCGGAGGGTTTCAATAATGCCCCTCAAAATCTGGCGAGATTGCTTGCTGCGAAACAGTGCAGCGAACGCGCTTCGCTCATCATGCCTAGCCGTCGCCAACATCAATGCACCGTCAGGGTGAGCTTCGAAACATTCTGCACTGTCCCAGAAGTAGCGACAACGCTCAGGCTGTAGCTACCGGGTGGAGTTGTGTTAGAGACTACATGGTTTCCCGAGCCAGTCCTGCCGCAGGCGGCTAGTAAGAGAAGCATGATCATTGCAGTCAATGCCGCACAGCTCTGGAATTTTCGACGGTTACGAGTGCTGCCCAATACGAGCGCGCCGAAGACCGCTGACTGTGCAGAAATCCAAAAAGCTAAGAACCTTCCACCCGTCGCCGAGCCTCCGTGCACCTGAGCGGCCGGACCTGAGGTTGTTACGGCAACCGAAACGTTCGAGGAGCTGCTACCGGGAGCGATCGAGCGTGGGTTGACAGTGCACGTTGCGAACGCCGGGGTGCCCTCGCATGCAAATGTCACGGTGTGGAAGAACGTGCCTCCGGTTGGGCTCACGCTCAGTTTGTAAGTAGCTGCCCCACCGGCTGTCACCACGGCTGTGTTGTTGACAACAGCGATCGTGAAATCTGGTCCCGAACCGGTACCCGTGCCGGCCAGCAAAACTGAATGCGGACTGCCCTGGGCATTGTCCGTGAGGGTGAGAGCTTCCGTCAGATTGCCCGATGCAGTGGGCGCAAAGCTAATCGTGAAAGTGCAGAACGATCCTGGAGCGACCGCGGTTCCACAATTGTCGGTTTCGGCGAAATCAGGGCCGATGCTGTCGCTGAGGGTAAGCGCCGCCGAGCCCATATTGCGTAGCACCGTGGTCTGCGCTGCGCTGACGCTGCCGATGTTTGTAGAGCCGAACTGCAGATTGTATGGCGCCAGCGCGACCGCGGGTGCACTGGTATTGGGATCGATTTTCGAGATGAAAATGTCCGCCTGCCCGCCCAACATTGTCTGGAACGCGCCCGGCGTCACGGGGAAGTCGGGAGACTGCGTCTCGCCAGTCACATAGACAGCGCCGTTATTGTCGAGAGCGAGACCCGTAGGCGCATCCCACACTTGCCCTCCCAGGAACGTCGCTAGCAACAAGGTACTAGCACTAGGATCGATTTCTGCGACGACAACATTCCCCGCGCCACCGGCGAATCCTTCAATTGGATTCACCAAATCGAAGGCAACGTCGCTGCCCACAATGAAAGCGTCCCCATTAGCGTCGACCTGAATGGCTTCTCCTTCCATGTTGTTGGATGTGCCCAGGTATGTGGAATAGACCAGCGTTGCGCCAGTGGGGTCAAGCTTTGCAATGACCGCGCCGGCGCAGGCGGAGACGGATGGATCACAGATGCTGGTCGTAACGATCGGAAAATTGTCGCCCGAGCTGTCAAAGCCCGTGACATAAGCCGATCCAGTCGTGTCCACAGCAATTGCTTGCAGCAAGCTGAAGTCCTGGCCTCCCAGATAGGTGGAGTAGGCTAGAGACCCGGAACCAGTGAATTTTGAGACGAACCCGACGTCACTCAAGGGATTAGCGGGGGACGTTGTCGCAAAGGCACCAGAAGTGACCGGGAAGTTCATCGTTGTCGTAAACCCGGTGACGTAGGCATTCCCTAATGCATCCGTGGCCACACCCCAGATTTCGGAGTCGGGGAAGCAGCCCGTGCAGGGTGCGCTCGCGCCGAGCGTGTTGCCGGCCAGGTACGTCGAGTACACGAGAGAAGCTCCGTCAGCAGAGAACTTGGTCAGAAACCCGTATTGTCCCCAATCGCCAAATTCGTCGGTCGCAACCGAAGACTGGTAGGCATTGGTGGTTGGGAAGTCGGTCGCCATAGTCACTCCGGCGACAACTGCTTCTCCCGCGGGATCGACCGAGACGGAAGTTCCAAACTGCGAAGTCGACCCGCCGATGTAATTCAACGTTGCTCCACCTAGGTAGGTCGAGTACAGAAGGGAAGATCCATCGGCCGAGAACTTCGCCAGAAATGCATCCTGGCCGCCGGCGAGAGCGGGTTGATAGGCATTCACAACCGGAAAGTCCGACGAGGTTGCGTCCCCTGTGACATAAGCATTTCCCGCGGAATCAAGTGAGACTGCGTATGCTTCATCCCCTCCGCTGGTGCCGCCGAAATAATCGGCGAAAAGAAGAATCGAGCCGCTAGGGTCAAGCTTGGTCAGACACATCCGGAACTGCGTAGGGTTGTAGGAACCAATGCTGGCCAGCGGAAAATCCGGAGAGTCCGTGAAGGCAACCTCGTAAGCGTCGCCCAAGGAATCCACCGCAATACCGTTACTAAAATCGTCGTTGCTTCCGCCAAGAAATGTCGAATAGACCAGAACCGGGTCGATCACCAATGGCTTCATTGTGTCGTAGCTACCTACGTCGAAGCCCACGCGTGTGCCGCCGCGTAAAACGTAACTGCCGGGCACGGGGGCGCGGACTCCGTTGATTCTCTGATAGAGAATCGGCGTCTGAAACCGTAGTTCACTGGCACCCTTGGTCAGCACAAGATTACCCGCGGAGTCGACGTTCAGTGCATCAGCGCCATTCACCCCAAACTGGATTTGCGTGGGATCGGCCCCGGGGGCGAGGTCGAAATCATATTCCACTCGGTGATTGTTCCCATAGTAGATAAGGTCGATGCCGGGATAAACATTCCGATAACGGATCTTGCTATAGGTCGGAACGTTCCGGCGCCATTTGCTTTGATCCCGGCCGATAAAATAGTTGAGCTTAGTGCTCAGTGCGTCCTCGCCGACGATTACGGGATTGGCCGCGGCCCCTACGAGATCGATCGTGAGAACCGTCGATTTCGCCCTCGAAGCGTTCCCTGAGGGAACAATTCGGGGGCCTCTGGAATTCCGGTTCGGGGCCGGCGCTAAATGGACGTCATTGAGCGAAATCGCTTCGGAGGGTCGCAAAGCCAGTACCATCCCGCCCGAAGTGAGAAAAACGGAGTACCCACTGCCACGAGAGAGGAACTTGACTCGGGAGTCAGTCTGGCCCTTATTGGCCTCAAACATGAGCGGCGTTTTGCCGTAGTTCGAATGCACAGTATTGACTTCAGAAGATGCAATCCGCGAGAAGGCCGTCGCAGGCCCTTCTTGCGCATGGCTCGTTAAGGCCGTGAAGACAAGTAACAATACCGCGCAGGTAATTCTCTTCGCTTGCATGGCAAAATCCTCGGGCTTCATTGCAAAGTCCGTTCATCACGCAGAATCCCTATACGCAATCGTTCGAGGTCATGCGAGGTGGACGTCACCGTTTTGCGTTGCAAGTTTTCTGCCGAAAGCCGAACAGTGAGTTACCTCTTAGACCTCCAAGCAAACGTGGAAGTTAGGGAGAAAACTGACCGACCGTGGCAACCATCCGGAGAACGGTGCCGCTCCTATTCCAGAATAGTGTCTGAAAACTGGATTTGTAGTGTTGCGGTCGTTCACGCGAGACAGTGCACGAATCGCAAACGAGTGAATCTCAGGCTCTAGAGCCAGTGAGATAGTTCGAATGATGGAGTCGCTCCCCGAGGATGGGCTAATGACGAAAGACGCCCGGCAGCTTTCGACGGGTCCGCGCCAGCCTGTCCCGCTCTGGCAGTCTGCGGCGGATTCGCTGCAGTTGAAAGTGTTGCTAGACCGTCTAGATGTCGAAAAACAGAATCTAGGCGGCAAGTCCGCGAACCCACTCCTTCTGGCTAAACGAATAAATGCTCTCGTTTGGAAGATTAAAACCAGGGAAGGTCAACGAAAGTATGCCGCGGTCAGAACCAGAATGACGGCAATGGCGAATCCCCACAGCCACCATACCCGGCCGTCGACATGGATCGAGCCTGGCGCCCATCCTCAGCATCATTCGCGAATTTACATTCGTCGTTCATTTGCACAGCACGTCATTCCTGAGAAACGAGATTTCTCAACGAGAAGATGACCGCGAAGGTGTTCTCTTCGTTTGGTTATTTGTCCGCTAATGGCTTCTTGATCCGGGACTTGTTCTTCAGCCAATCATGAAGAATATTCAGGTCGACCGGCGGGATGCGGACATACTCACAGCCGGCAATTCCGTAGTCCCTGGTCCACTGTACCCGCGCCTCGATGTAGATTGGTTTCGGTGTGCCCGGCAACAACAAACGAAAGCACAATATCTCTCCGATCGCGAATTCCCCTTTGCTGCTGAGACCTACTCCGCCATCGCCGATGTCCGTAATAGTGACATCCACTGATTGATTATTCTCGTTGGTCGCCTGGACAGCACTCATCAGCGCGTATCTTGCATGGCGACGGTAGTCAAACAACATCCTCGAATATGCTGCTTTCAAAGACACCGCGCCCGAGGACTCTGTTAAGGGCTTCCGAATCACAACATGGGCGCCGGGCACCGAGTAATCCTGTGAAGAGAGTGCAACAACGGTTGGCTTGTGCCATCTCCCAGACCTCCGGATTCTGTGCAACAGATCGGCAGAGTCGTCTTCCCAGTCGACAACGATCAGATCCGTGCCTTCAGACAGTTGATCGAAGGCTTTCGATGAGCTTACGCATATGTTTGTACTGATCGAGAGGTTTCCGAGCAGTCTGTTCATGGTGCAAACGACGCTGGGATCTCGAGAGACCAGCAAGCATTCAAATGCCATCTCTGGCGTCATGATTTCATCCCCCAGCGCCAAAGACCCGGCCTGTCCTTGGCGTGACTAACGCTCATTTCAGCCGCGAAACGCAAACGCGACAGACTACTTCGCCGAAATCCGTATGCAAGTCGGTGACCAACCAACATTCGTAGGATCATGCGTTCCAGGAACAGCTTAGGCCCGCCAGTCAGGCGATGCGGTGTCTGGAACCTAGACCGTGTTCTCGGTTCTAGGCAGAAGGGTCGGAATCAGTCATGCGAGCCGATCTCCCCTCAGCCGGGGTACAGACGATCTGGGAAGCCAGGAAGAAAAAGGGTGCCGCTGGTCTCCAACTCGGAGGGCAATCGCACGCACGAGCATGATCCTAACAACTCAACCATTCCGATCTGATTCGACTCACGTTCCATTGTGCAGACCGTCACGGTATTAAGCGAGTTTCTCGCAGCTCGTGGGCATGCGAACGGCGGAGCTTGATCGGATTCTGCGCGAATTATGCGACTCGCTCCAATGTCAGATTGAAGCTCTGGTCGGGCGAGAATTCAATGATTTCAGTGTGATGGAACTGGATGCCTGCGTACGCCGGAAGCGTCGAATTCTCGAATTGCAGGCCGAAATTGAAAAGCACCAAAAATCCAAGGGAGGAGCGCCCAGGGCTCCGCGCGGGTCTCCATCAGTCGTAGGCCTGGGGCCGGAACTCTAACTTACGCACTTTCGTCCCGTTTCTCGATCTTCATCCTTGAGAGCAACTGGTAGATCGTAGCCCGACCTAGTCCCAAGATCTCTGCAGCCCGCGCCTTGTTCCCGCCGACTCGTTCAAGGACTCGGATAACGTGACGTCTCTGAACCTCATCGAGCGGAAGGAGATCTTCATCGATGACCGAATCGCCAGTGAATGGAGATCGCAGCCTCTCGGGTAAGTCATTGGTATCTATAAATTTGCCGTCCACCATCATGCAAGCGTTTCCCACAACGTTCTCGAGTTCTCGAATGTTTCCTGGCCACGGATAAGTTGCCATGACACCCTGCGCCCTACGGGTCAGCCCCAGAACTGGTTTCTTATATTCCGCGGCGAAGCGCTCCACAAAGTATCGTTGTAGAAGCGGCAGATCCTCCCGTCGATTAGCCAGAGGCGGCAGAGCAATCTCGACTACTGCCAATCGGTAGTAAAGATCTTCGCGAAATTGTCCCTCGCGCACCATCTTCCTCAAATCGCGATTCGTAGCGGTGATCACTCGCACGTCGACCTCTCGCGAAGCGGAAGACCCAACTCTCCGAATCTGATGGTCTTGCAAAACCCGAAGTAATTTTGCCTGACCGCCAAGCGAAAGATCCCCGATTTCGTCGAGAAAAATAGCCCCACCATTCGCGTTTTCAAAAAGTCCAGCTTTGTCCTGAGTCGCGCCGGTGAAAGCACCTTTTACATAACCAAAGAGCTCGCTCTCGACCAGACTCTCCACGAGAGCGGAGCAATTGCAAGCGACAAACCGGCCGGGGGGATCAGCACTCAAGCGGTGCAATGCCTGCGCCACCAGTTCCTTGCCGGTTCCAGTCGCGCCCGTGACGAGAACGGTCCGGAAGTGCGGCGCGACCCGGCGAATCTTCGCGAAGACGTCAAGCATCAGGGGACTTCGACTTACGATCCCTTCGAATTGACAGGCCTGCGTTAGCTCGCGATCGAGCAGCAAGGTTTTCCTTCGTATTTCCGCTTCCGCGAGGAAGCTAGCAATCCGATGGCGGAGCCTTCGAAAATCAAGTGGCTTCGTCAGATAGTCACAAGCGCCTTGCTGAATCGCTTCCATAGCCGATTCGGCCGAGTAGTGTCCCGAAATTACGATCACGTTCGAGCCAGGGTCAGAACTGATCATGCGCTTGAGTACATCAATACCACTCACTTCCTTCATGAGCAGATTGAGCAACACGATTCTGGGGCGCGTCCGGAGAAACGTTTCGAAGCCTGCTTCTGGATCCTCGGCCGTCAGGATCTCCAGTCCGTCATCCCCCAGGGTATCTGATATGAGTGCCAGGGTCCGCGGATCGTTATCAATAGCCAGCAACTTGAACAAGCTCGGCGTGCTCATTGGGCGACCCCGCTTAACGAGTTTCTTCCCAAACGTCTATCACTCTCTAAGGGAGGCAACGCCGCTGAACCTGGCGGCGTTTGCTGCGCAAACACGCGATCGAGATCACAATCCGGCTTCATCGCAAATCGAATGTGATTGGATCCCGCCGAAGTAATCCTACCCAAAGGCGAACTTCCGCCGGAAGCGTCCGACAGCAAAACGAGGGCTCGTTCTCCTGTCGTCGCCGCGAAATACGAAAATGACCCCAGCCCGTTGTCGATCAATCCGAATATAAAAACGCAAAAATTTGGCAGCCTATTAGGAAGCGCCAGTTGAAAACAATCTATCACAGAAAGCTCGACCGGTGTTCTAGCGACTGCGACCAGACGAATGGCTATAAGAGCGCGCGAGCGGCGCGGATTCGCCAGTACTGGCAGTTAGGAGCTCGGGCGCAATCAATGAATTGCAGGCGTTTACAAGTTTGGTCATAAACATGCTAATTTCTTGAAAGCTATGATTAACGAACAAGTTCGACTCGACGGGCTTCTATTCACGAGCGACGCGCAAGTACTTCATGTCATGCATCAGATTCTGGACACCTTTGCTATTAAGACTGAGATTTGTGGCGAACTTGATTCGGCGATTGACGCAGTAACCCACCGCAGGCTAGATACGGTAATTGTGGACTGGAATAGCGCACACGACCCAAATCGCGTCGTCTGCGCCGCGCGCAAATCGTCTCCGAATAGCAACTCAACTATCGTAGCTATGGTTGATCAAACTTCCGAAACTCATGCTCTGCTTTCGGGGGTCAACTTCATGATCCATAAGCCGATGGACCTTGACCATGCGCGACGCTGCATGCGTGCTGCTTACGGAACGATGCTGCAAAATCGTCGACGTTCCGCTCGGGTCGCGGTCGACCTCCCGGCGGTGGTTAGAGTGGCAGAGGATAGCAGATTCGACGCCAGAATCAGCGACATCAGCATCGGCGGGCTGGCTCTGCAGTGCAACCGCTCACTGGCAGTCGATCAAAAGGTCACGACGCTCTTTTCCCTTCCTGACGCCGGGGCGCCGATTTATTTGTCTGGTGCGGTGGTGAATGCAGATGGGAAAGGACGGGCTGGAATTCGTTTCTCTTCTGTTCCCGACGATGACCTCAGCCGACTCCAGGCTTGGCTGGCAAGCGAGCTAACCAAACTGGAAAGCGCCGAGATGCCTGCGAGCGATCTGACGGACAACGTGCACTGAAGAGTCGACCCTTCGAATTCACGAGACACCTCTATATTGTGGAAATGTGTCTTTGTCGAGGACAACGTCCCCCCCAAAAGGCCACGAGGGCGAAGACGCGCCGATAGTGAGCATCGGCGTCGCGATAACCGCCGGCTCTGCGAGTTATGGGTCGATCTTGCGCTGCGCCGACCGGGCGCTGTATCAGGCGAAGCGAGGCGGAAGAAACCGCTTGGAGGAGATGACACTCGCGTTCACCGGAGAGGCTGGAACCCACAGATCCGAAGCTGAACTAGGCCGCCGCGATTCGAACAAATCCGTGTTGTCCAGTGGCCGGACAATATTCCAGAATCGAGGCTCCGATCAAGTAATGCCAAGAGATGCCTTCAATTGCTTTCGTCTGTAAGTTCCATGGGTGCTTAGAACTAGCACGCTCCCTCGCTCCGAAGCGTTCGGTAATGATCGTGCAGTGGTTAAGCGCGTGCGGCGACGGACTGCCCCCGGCCGGTTGCCTGAGTCAACCTTCCGAGTGCGAGGGAATGTAATGCGATTCAGAGACGTTGGGTTTGTATTCCTGTCGATTGCGTTCGTAGGCATCGGATCTTTCGCGCAGCAGGTATCGGCGAGAATGCCAATAAGTGCTGGCATCCCATTGGGCGGGGCGAGCAACTCGAACCACGGCAGGCTGCCTCTGACGTTCGAGGCGAATCAGGGTCAGATCTCACCTGAAGCGAGGTTTTGTGCGCACGGGAAGGGATATTCGGCGTATCTCAGCGCCGGTGGGATGGTGCTTACCCTCCGGCCAACGAAGGTCACTGCGAGGGACACCACAGATAGCGCGTTGAACAAGAATCCAAAGCAAGTTTCGGGAGTAACCCTTAGATTCATGCTGTTAGGAGCGAATTCGACGCCCGAAATTGTCGGAGAAGATCAGCAGGTTGGCACGGTAAACTACTTCATCGGCAGCGACTCAGCGAAGTGGCACAGGAACGTGCCGACCTACGCCAGGGTCCGCTATAGGAATGTGTACCCGGGTATCGACCTGGTCTACTACGGAAGTCATGAACAATTGGAGTACGACTTTGTCGTCTCTCCGGGAGCCAACCCGAGACTGATCCGGTTCGAGATTGAGGGTGCGAGTGAGATCGCTTTGGACGAAGCTGGAAATCTGGTCTTGCAGACCGGCGGCGGAGACCTCCACTTCCAAAGTCCTGTCATTTACCAAGAATCCAACGGGCAGCGCGTTCCTGTGCGAGGCGTCTATGTCATGACAGATGCGACACACGTCGCATTTCAAGTCACACGGTACGACGCAAACAAGCCGTTGGTCATCGACCCCGTGTTGGTCTACTCGACCTACCTCGGCGGCAGCGGAGATGACCAGCCTGGCGGAATCGCGGTCGACGCAGAGGGCAATGTCTACGTCGCAGGGTCGACAGATTCAACAGATTTCCCTCTGGCCACTCTTGGTTCGCTCCCCGGCGGGAACACCCACGTTTTCATCGCGAAGCTGGACGCAACGGGATCGAATCTCATTTACGCGGACTACCTCGGTGGGAACGGCCAGGACTACGGCTATGCCCTGGCGCTGGATGCCGCCAACGATGTCTACGTCACCGGCAATACGGCGTCCAGCGACTTTCCTACGGTCAATCCATTTCAAGGAACATACCCAGGATCATCGAATGCTTTTCTCACCAAAATCTCTCCCGATGGTTCATCGCTGTTGTACTCAACGTACTTCGGAGGAAATGGAACTGATGTGCCGGCCAACGTCGCTGTGGACTCGACTGGAGAGATGATCATCGCCGGATACACATCCTCCACGAATCTTCCGATGGCTAACGCTTATCAGTCCAGCGCCTCGGCCAACCCCGGAGGGCTGTATGGAAACTATGGTTTTCTGACGAGGTTCAGCGCGGACGGATCCTCTCTGGTCTATTCGACGTATTTCGGCGGAAGTTCGAACTTGCCCCTTAACTGCGGAGGAACTCCTTGCTGGGTGCCACCATCCAGCGTCATCGCAGCGATGGTGTTAGACACCGCGGGCAATGCTTACGTCACCGGTACGACCAATACCTATGACTTTCCTGTGACCCCCGGCACCTATCAGACTACCGACACAACGCAGCAGAACGGCACGGTTGGATTCGTCAGCAAATTTGCCGGCAATGGAAGCCTTCAGTATTCAACGTACTTCTACGACGCCAGCGGGCTGTTCACGGAGCCAGCGGCGCTAGCGGTAAGTCAATCTGGCTCGGTCTATGTGACCGGAATCACGTTCGGTGCAGGAACCTTTCCCGTCACTTCGACCAGCATCTGCGATCCCAGCGTCTATGGCTTCGGATGCAACTACGCGTTCGCGACTGAGTTCGACGCCGTCGGTGCAACGCTGTTGTATTCGACGTACCTGGGCCCGAACAACAATGATCTCCCACAGGCAATTGTGCTTGACGGAAACAACGACGCCTATATTCTCGGTTACACGGGAAGCGGCTCATTCGGCCTGGTGAACGGGATCGAAAATTACTCGAACGAGAATGATCTGCTGCTGGTGGAGATCGACCCGACGGCAAGCGCGCAACTCCTCGCCACCTACCTGGGCGGCAGCGGCAATGACCAGCCGGCGCCGGCCGGAATGGTTCTCGATGCGAATGGCAATCTCTATATCTCCGGCATGACGGATTCAAGCGATTTCCCGGTTTTGCAGTCTGCTTTCCAGAGCCTATTGAGTGGGAGTTCTAACGGCTTCATCGTCAAGATCGGACCTGCGTCTGCGCCAGCCGTTGCCTTGAGTCCGGATTCTTTGCAGTATGCCAGTCAGACGATCGGCTCGAGCAGCCAGCCACAGACTGTCCTGCTGCGAAACATGAGCAGCGCTCTACTTTCGATTTCATCGATCACGACGACCGGCGACTTTGCTGAGACCGATGACTGCGGAAACGACGTACCCGCTGCCGGGAGTTGCACGTTCTCCGCTACTTTCACTCCCGCCACATCCGGAACTCGCAATGGGACCATCGTGATAGGGGATGACGCGGCTGGATCGCCGCACGTCATCAGCCTGAGCGGCAGCGGTCTGGGTGCGGTTGTGACCCTGACGCCTTCCACGCTGGTATTTGCCAGCACGCCGGTGGGAACGTCTGCTGTTGCACAGACGATAACGTTGACCAACTCCGGCAACGCGACATTGAGCATCAGCAGCATCCAAGTCGCGGGAGACTACGAGCAAACCAATAACTGTCCAGCCAGTCTGTTGGCAGCATCCACCTGCTCGATCAAGGTGACATTTACTCCGACCACGACCGGAACGCGCAGTGGAACGGTGACGATCGGTGACAACGCGTCGGGCACTCCTCAAACGATCGCGTTGACTGGCTCGGGTTCAGATTTTGTTCTGACGAGCGATCCTAACAGCGACACCGTCAAAGCCGGAGCCATGGCTAGCTACACGCTGACGCTCAGCCCACTAGGTGGAGCGTTCAACAGTGCAATTCACCTGTCTTGCAGTGGATCGCCAGCCCTTACGACGTGCAGCTTGTCACCGAACACTGCGACTCCAGGCGGAAGTCCCGCCACAAGCACGCTGAGCATTTCAACGACGGCGTCACGGGCTGAGGTAGTTCCGCTAGCCGAACCTTCGGAAGGGCACCCGATTCCTGCGATCTGGATGCAGCAAGGGCTTGGCCTGTTCGGAATAATTCTGCTGGGCTCTAAAACTCGATCGAGAAAACTGCGGGGAATCATTCTGATGGTTCTGATGACTGCGGCTTTGTGGTTGATGTCCGCGTGCGCAGGAGGAACCGGTATCACGACGCCGCCACAGTCTGGTACAACTCCTGGAACCTACACGATCACGGTTTCGGCAGCTTCGGGGGCTCTGACGCACTCGCTCCCCATAACTCTCATCGTGAAGTGATTGTCGTACGACGCATGCCTGACTAGTTGCAAGTGGCCATGTTCTGGCCAACGCCTTGAAGACTCATGACGGAGTTGGTCACCAGCGGAAGACTCCAGAACTTGTTGTGATGCTTGCGCAAATAGTAGGCCGCGAAGACGGAACTGAGACTCTTCACCGAAGCTACCGCGTAGGCGCGCCCAACGGTTGGATGAGCCCCATACAAATAGGCCGACTCAACCTCCACGTTGCAGACGCCCTTTTTCCCCGCGAGCCAGTTCTGGCGGGCGAACAGTGTTGTGTAGGAATCCGCGAATGTGCTGCCCGTCGAGACGAAAGCCAGGCTAAGGAACTTTTTGTCGATCATTTTGGTCTCGCGGCTCGACACGATCCCAGGGTGCTGAGCCGGCACCACAACCTCGATTACCGCGCTACTCGTGCGGATGGCGCTGCTGGGGGCTTCCGGAAGCTCAGCCGCCACGGAGATCGTAGTCAGCACGAATACTGCGAACACCGCGTACAGCGCTAACCTGATGAGTTTACTCAACTTAGGCGCATCTACGACGAGAGCGGAACAAATTTGGCTGCCATTTGATGTCGGTGACTCGTTACGGTAGGTCATGGTCCGACGATAAGCTCGAACCCTGCCGAGCACAATGGCGGGAGGGTAATGGAGAGTAATAACAGATAGTAACCAGTAGGGTGTGCCACGAGACCCGAAGACGGAGGCACGCGATCGCAAACCCTATGCCGACAGCCTCGAATCCAAGGCCGCGTTCGGATTTCGTAACAAAATCGAAGTAGTTACTGGAGTTCGCTTGGATTTACACGAGTATTCGCTCTGGAGGAATTAGAAAATGCTCGCGCAGTCGATGGCTGGCAGTGTCAACGCTGATGAACACCCGATCCTCAAAACACCGAGCCCAGAGCAGACCACAGTCGTCCCGAATCACACCAACCAGTTGCTCGACAAAGTTGAAGAGCTTCTCATCGAGAACAGAGCTCTCGATTCGGCTCTTGAGGCTGTTAAGCGCCTATTGCCCCCAGAGGCCCAGGAGAAAGTACGGTCTCACATTGAGGCTATGAAATCAGATTCCATACTAGGCGAACTGGTTCACCGTAGGTTTACCCAATATAGAAGTCAATCCCTTGACGTCAGCTTTTCGCAGCTCCTGGAGCAGGATCTCAAGAAGAAAGTGTGAGTCCGAACGTGAAAGTACCCGCGAGAACGCCAATCGCTCGGTGCCTCCTCGCGACAGGCAGCCGTCGCAGGTTGGTTGGAAGGCTAAAGTAATCAGGCGCGGCCCGCCAGTCGAAATCGATCCTCAAAGTCTGGGGAGGAGGCTCCGCCGCTCTATGAAGAGAGAATCTACGCGTGGGATTTACTTGTGCTCTTTGCTGCAAGAAGGACGAGCCAAATCTAAGAATTCCGGGACATCCTGAGGACGTTCAAAGTACTGCTCCAAAGCGTCCGCTCCGGCATACCGCGAAGGGATCGGCATAGTACAGCCGACGGTTTTGCAGACCACTGCCCAGTACATATGTTTCATGGCCGCCCAGAATTATGCGTTTTAACCGTGACAGGCATGAAACTTTGGGGGCGGCGTGCGCGCCGATGACTTGCTGCGTTTTCATATGGCGCGATTGCAATGTTGGAGTCGCCCTCCCCCGCGGAAAGAGAAGAGTCGCTGAGACCGGAACTTCACTCACCCCTTCACGGCGCCAGCACCCTCGGGGCGACTATAAGGCAGAAGGCGGCGCTGGTCGAGTTGACAGTTCAGTTCACGCCCCGCGGTCAACGTTCGGAGTTCGTAACAAGAGCAAAAGTAGTAACTAGACAGAGCCGAGTTCGGAAGGAGACTACTGGGCAAGGAGCGGCAAGTTATGAATTCGAAGCCCAGCACTGACCTGATGACCGACTGCTTTCCCTGCGACAGAACTGTGATCGCGGAAGAGGCGAGAAAGTTTGACAACGCTGCACTGGCCGCTTGGTTTACAACAGTCGTGCTGGTGCTGATTGTGATCTGTGCGGCTCTCTCGCTTGGTGCCTGGCGAGAGCATACGAAAAAGAGTGAAGCCGTCGGGGTGCAGATGACGACGATAGACTAAAACTCCCCACATCTAATCAGCCATGTTCCTTCTTAGGCCGAACTCCCTCGCTTGTCCTCGTTGGATGGGGTATGGACCGGCTTCTTCGCTGAGATTGGAAACTCGGGCGTGGACCAAAAGATCGCTGTTCGCTGCCTCACTGATCGCCGCGATGCGACTCAATCGCGAGGAGATAAAGTCGTCTCCTATCGTTTACGCAAAGATCGCCGACAGCATCCGCCTGGCCGAGATGATCCAGGCAGTCCTCCTGCTTGCTCTGTTTTCAATCTTCAATTCGTCCGCCAGGAATAGGGATAGAGGATCTGCATGACTGAACTTCGAACTGCTTCGTGACTATGTCGTATTTCGTCACGGCTGGGAAGGCGATGGTCAGGCGGCAAGCCCTGCACTGGAGGAAACGGCCCTCGGGGGACATTAGGATAGCGATGCAGTGAGGAGGCGGAGAACTGCTTGCTGACATTCCATGTTCCAACTCTCGACGCACACGAGAACATCAATATGCCGGAATCACACTACCACGTTCCTCGTGGCGCTGTGTTACGAAAGCCGAACACACGCAAGACGGTGCGGTCGGATTGGAGATACTATGGTTTAGACATAGTCTTCGCGCGGGAGTAGCATAACGATGCAATGCACCGGGCTCCCCCCGGAGATGGCGGTTCGAAACCGTTCCTCCCGCCCCAGCTTGTCTGGCAGTGGTGTTGTCATGCGCAAAGTTAGCTCGAAGGACTGCCCGTATTGTGGCAGCTCTGAAGTGTACCGTTCGGAACCGAAGACACTGGCGGATCACGCTTGCGTGCTGTTCCTGGTCCGACTCGTTAGGTGCCACGAATGTATGCGCCGTCACTACCATCCGCTCTTCTGGCAGACGCCCGTATTTCCAATCCCAGCGAAGAAACCCGTCCCGACTCGCGCCAACGAAGACGACAAACGGAAGCGCTCGGCGTGAACTGAACACCGAGGTGGCTGACGCTTTTCCGTGCTGATTACGATTCGGTGATGTCGAAGTCGCCAAACCGTTCAATCGTCGCCGCCGGTAGTGATCGCGCCATCGCTTTTACGCCGTCTTCATTTTTCGAGTGAATCACGACGCGGCCAGCGAAACCGGTTCGGACGAGAAACCGCGCGACTTCTTTACCATTGCCGTGCTGACGATCAAGGAAGCCAGCGTCGTCCCAACTGAGATCGTGATCGAGAAGGATCAGGTCGAACTGCTCGGCTGCGAGGATTTCAAGCGCGGCCTCAGCGGTCTTGGCCGAACGCATCTTCGGCATGCGTTCCCGAAACCAGCAAAGGCGCTCCTCAGTGTCATCGAGAACGAAGACGCGCCAGTGCGATTGGACGTGGAAGGTCACTTTGCCGCTGCTGGGATGGAAAAGCATCGTTGGTCGCGTCGTAGTTCAGTTGGGATGCAGGAAGGTGGAGACGTTCCGGGTGATGATCGAGGCATCGAACGATCACTTTGATTAACTGCATTCCCCCAACTCCGGCAGGCAGGCACACTCAAGTTGACGGCTGGGGCCATGACGGATAACTGCCGATAAGCATCGAGAAAACCCAAGCAGAGGCCAGCTCGGGCACCACTCTGAGTTTGTTTCTCGAGAGCGGCACCACAGTTCTCACGCAAATCGCCGCCGGTGGTGTAACTGGGTGCCGATTGCGCCCACGCAGAGCTGCTCAGAAAAATCAAAGCCAGAATCCACTTCATAAAAAGCTCCCAGCACATTTCAGCACGACCGCATGATCGACGGTCGTTACGCTCGTCACCCGAATGTTCACAGCGGCCCTCGTTAGCGCGAGCCGGTTGGCGTGATCGGCGCGAGGGAAGGGAAGAGAGCGGGCCGGAGTTGTTGCCAGCGGACTCTCCAACAGAAACTAAGAGTCATCGCTGGTCACAACCTTGGTAACAACCGTGCCTAAAATAGTCCACTTGTGACTAAAAGTACTGCCGGGAAATCGTTGAACCCATTGGTTTTTAGTTGATGTTATGGAAATAGTAGGTTGAAGATTCGATTCCTCCCGCGCTCACCATCTTTTCAATCACTTACCGGAGTCGATGTTTTGGGTGTGCCGTAACTCAATCCGGCTACGCCGGTTTCTCCACTGCTGTGTCTTGATCGAGCGCAGCGCGCACGATCGCTAGCTCCGGGTGTTGATACTGCATCGCAGTCTTCACATCCCTGTGTCCCATGGTTCTCATGACGGCAGCCAGGAGATCCTCATCGATAGTCTGCCGGTGTTTTACTTTGCGGGTCACTCCTGAATTCAGGTTGATCACGGGCGTCCGAGTACCGCGATGAAAGAGTTCTGATTATCCTGAAAGCTGGAAAACCATCCAGAAATAGGACAGCCGCTCCACCCTCCCAAGTTCGATCAATTTTCAGCAGAGCGTTCTCAGCTAACCACTTAGCGACGAAGTGTGAACTGGTGCTCCAGTTGCAGGTCTTCAAGTCGTAGCCGTGGAGCGTCCCCAACGCGAAGCGACTGATGTTTTCTGGCCCAAGACATATCCGGGTGTCTATCCACGGTCAGCAGACAGCTTCATTCCCGGAAATCAACTCGTCAGGATAGAACGCTTCACATGACAATGAAGGCACGCGGAATTCTGTGCGCTCTGACACTCTTTGCGATCTTCTCGGTCTGCGCGGCTCAACAAGCAAACATACCCCCAACTGGCGCGCCGCAATCGGCCCCCAAGACAGCCCCGACAAACTACGCCAGGCTGCCAACGACGTTCGAGGGCAATGTGGGGCAGACGGCTGCACCAGTAAAGTTTCTGTCGCGCGGTTCCGGATACGTTGTTTTCTTGACAGCCAGTGGAATGGTATTTTCCGCGCACTCACAGTTTGTCGCGAACCCTGGAACCCCAGCGAACGCTCAGCCGGCGCCGAATCAGATGCAAGGCGCAGCAGTCATCCAGTTGAACCTGGTGGGTGCGAATCCCAGCCCGGTCGCGGTGGGCGAAAACCAACAGCCCGGCACGGTGAATTATTTTATTGGTCGTGATCGTTCGAAGTGGCATACCAAAGTCCCCACATACGGCAAGGTGCACTATAAAGATGTGTACCCCGGAATCGATCTCGTGTACTACGGGAACCCTTCACAACTGGAATATGACTTTGAAGTTGCCGCGGGGGCGAATCCGCGGCAAATTCAGTTTGACGTAAAAGGCGCAGATAGCGTCAGCGTTGACGCTGGCGGCGACCTGGTATTGAAAACCAAGCAGGGTGCGCTTCACGTCAAGAGCCCGGTGCTTTACCAAATCTTCAACAATATGAAGCTGCCGATCAGTGGCGGCTTTTCGCTTAAGAGTTCGACAAGGGTCGGGTTTTCTCTCACGGGTTATGACCAGACAAAACCGCTTGTCATCGATCCGGTTTTGCTGTATTCCACGTATCTTGGCGGACTGGCGGATGACCAGGCGGTTGGAATCGCTGTCGATAGCGCGGGCAGCGCCTACGTTGCGGGATGGACTCAATCCACAAATTTTCCCCTTGCGTCGCAGGGAACAATGCCGAGCGGAACCAACGCTTTCGTCGCCAAGCTGGACGTCAGCGGATCGAGCCTGTTGTACTCCGATTTCATCGGAGGCAGCAGTGACGACTATGGCCAGGCAATCGCACTGGATAGTGAGAACAATGCCTATCTTACGGGCTACACTTGCTCCAGTGACTTTCCGATGGTGAACGGCTTTCAGACCTCCATGGTCGCCTGCTGGGACGGATTTGTCTCAAAACTCTCTACGGACGGATCCTCGCTGCTGTATTCGACTTATCTCGGTGGCTCCAACCAGACGCAGCCCTACGCAATTGCGGTAAGCAGCTCGAACGATATGTATGTCGCCGGGTACACTTACGCCACCGACTTTCCATTACGGAATGCGTACCAGGCCACCGTTTCCCCTAACGGTGGTGGCGTTTATGGGCAATACGGGTTTGTAACTCACCTGACGGCAGACGGGTCGGCATTGGTTTTTTCAACCTATCTTGGGGGAAACACCAACGTTCCGTATAACTGCGGCTACCCATGCTGGGGTGAGCCGAGCAGCACGATTCAGGGGATCGCAGTGGATGCGAGCGGCAATGCTTATGTTGCCGGCAACACGAACACTTCCAACTTCCCCACTTCCGATGGTGCATACATGCCCTCGGCGAATACTCCTGGCAACGCGCAGATTATGTTTGTCAGCGAGTTCAGCAGTTCCGGATCGCTGCTCTATTCAACTTATTTCGGAACGACCACCGGAGATCCCACTTCGGCGGCCGCCATCGCCGTAGACAGCACCGGTTCGGCGTACCTGACTGGCACAGCATATAGTGACGGAACGTTTCCGGTCACCGCTCCAAATCTTTGCGATCCCGGAACCTACGGATGGAGTTGCAGCAACGGTTTTATTACTAAGTTCAATCCCACAGGAACCGGGCTCGCCTACTCGACCTTTCTTCCTGTTTACAATTCGGCCACTCCCCAGTCCCTTGCCCTCGATGCCGAGGACAACGCCTACGTGCTCAGCTCTGTTTACGGTGGTGGAGTGACGACGGTGAATCCAATCGAGGCGTTCACCAACCAGGGCGACCTGCTAATTACCGAAGTCGATCCCACTGGCAGCATCCAGTTGTTCGGCACTTACCTGGGCGGTAACGGCAACGACTCTCCGGCTGGAATTGCCGTCGACGCTTCGGGAGGCATTTACGTCGCTGGCTACACGGACTCCAGCGATTTCCCGGTGACGGCCGCCGCACTGCAGAACACAGAGGGCGGGAACACCGACGCTTTCGTACTCAAGGTCGGAACGGCGAACGCGCCAGCAGTGGCGATTAGTCCCTCCTTAGTGCAGTTTTCGATTCGCGCGGTTGGGTCGGTCAGCCAGCCCAACACTTCTCTGTTGCGGAATATGGGAAGCGCGGCCCTCACGATTTCGTCGATCACGATCAGTGGAGACTTTACCGAGACCGACACCTGCGGTACCGGCGTGCCCGCTGCAAGCACCTGCACGTTTACAGTTACTTTCACACCTACAGCGCCCGGGCCGAGGTTCGGCTCGATCCTGGTTCAGGATGACGGAGCCGGGTCGCCTCATTTCATCAACCTAGTGGGCGATGGATCCACTGCAATCGTAGCCTTGTCGAGTACCAGCCTAACTTTCCCCAGTCTGCAAATCGGGCAGTCCAGCCCGCAGCAGAGCGTGACGCTGACCAACAATGGCAATGCGACACTCAACCTCACCAATATCGCCCTCACCGGCGATTATGGCCAGACGAACGATTGCCCCTCGGCGCTCGGAGTGGGATCGGTGTGCACTTTCCAGATCACGTTCACGCCGACGGCAGGGGGTGCGCGAAATGGCGCATTGACCCTGACCGACAATGCCCCGGACAGCCCGGAATCGGTGTCATTGACCGGAAGCGGTTATGTGACAACTGCGACCATCGCACCCTCAAGCTTGGCCTTCGGCAACCAGTCGGTGGGTGCGACCAGTTCGGCGCAGACCGTCACGGTGACGAACACGGGTTCAAACGCCATGACAATTTCTGGAGTCACGGCGTCCGGCGACTTCGCTCAAACGAGTCAGTGCTCTTCGCTTCCGGCAAGCCAGTCCTGCACGATTAGCGTGACTTTCACGCCGACCGTCGCCGGCAGCCGAAGTGGAGGGCTCACCATCAACGATGACGCTCAAGGGAATCCGCACGCCGTAATCCTGGGCGGCACGGGCATTGCTTCGGCCGCGAGCTTCAGTCCTTCGAGTCTGGTCTTCGCCTCGCAATCTGTGGGCAGCACCAGCGCGCCGCAATCGATCGCGCTGACGAACACAGGGAACGGATTGTTGACCGTCACCAACATTCAAGCAACGGGCGACTTTGCTCAGAGCAACAACTGCGGCGCGCTGGCGGCTAGTGTGGGCACATGCTCCGTACAAGTCACGTTCACGCCGACCTCCACCGGGAGCCGAACTGGATCGATCATCGTTACCGATTCGGCTCCCAACAGCCCGCAGACTCTTGCGTTGAGCGGAACCGCTGGCGCCCCGGCAAATACCTTGTCGGTGACTGCTCTGGCTTTCGCAGAGCAAGTGGTTGGAACTTCCAGCGTCGCTCAAGTCGTAACTCTAACCAACACCGGCAACGCTAATATGGTGGTCTCCGGAGTCAGCGCCACCGGAGATTTCTCACAGACTAACAACTGCCCGGCGACGCTAGTTTCCGCTGCGGGGTGCGCGATCAATGTCACGTTTACCCCTGTGATCGGAGGAACTCGGACTGGATCGCTGATCGTTTCCGACAACTCGCTTGGCGGCCCGGCAGTGGTTACACTTTCCGGCAACGGCAGCGACTTCAGCCTGACGGACGCCGGTAGTGGAACGACGACAGTAAAGGCAGGGGCAACCGCAACTTACCAACTAACGTTCGCCTCGGCAGGTGGTCCTTTCGCTAACCAGGTAGCCTTCACCTGCAGCGGAGCGCCAGCACTGGCCACGTGCAGCGTTTCACCCACGAGCACGCCGGCAGGAAGCAATACGGTTGCGGTGTCCGTCTCCGTCGCCACAACCGCGGCAACCTTGTCCTCGTCGATGCTTCGCCTGGAACACGACGGTCCTACACCGGCCGTCTGGCTGTTCCAGTTACCTGGCTTCCTATTGTTCGGACTGATCTCGGTCGGCGGCAAGCGGCGCAAGATTGGTTGGCGCTATCCGCTGCTCGCCATTGCGATCGGTCTTGGACTGTTCGCAGTCGCATGCGGCGGCGGATCCACCTCAACGACGACGAAGCCACAGGGCGGTACCGCACCGGGAACCTACACGATGCTGCTCACAGCAAGTTCGGGTTCCCTGAATCAAACTGTGCCGTTGACCCTGACTGTGCAGTAAGTGCAGGACCTAGTCGCCGCGCCAGACCCCAGCCGCTGTTGAGGCGGCGGGGGCTGCTGGGGGTGAAACCGTACGCCCCTTAGATATTAGAAAGGACCACAGAGTGGAAACTGCGGCCACTGGAGCGCTAGCGCCGGTCACTCCTTCTTTGAAGCCCGTGCCGACCCCGGCGCTATTGCTGGCCATGCTGGGCGTCGACAGCAAAGTAAGCGATCTCATTCTTTCCCCCGGCAGCTTTCCCATGGTCGAACTCTCCGGCCAATTGTCTCCAGTCAAAATCTCAGGAATGGGTCCGTTGACGGCCGAAGACACGCGCCGCATTGCTTACGAATTGATCGATGGCGGCAAGTTGGCAACCGAAGCGTTGCAGACTCTGGGCTCGTGCGATATTTCCTATCGGGTACCAGGGCGCTGCCGCTTTCGCGTCAATATATTTCAGCAGCGCGCCAGCCATGCCATCGTCATGCGCGTGATCCCGCAAAACATTCCAACTCTGACCTCCTTGAATTTGCCTCCTCAACTCCACGAAATCGCCGACCTCAAGAACGGAATCGTTCTTGTGACGGGCCCCACTGGATCGGGGAAATCCTCGACCCTGGCGGCGGTGCTTGACCGCATCAACGAGAGCCACTCATACCACATTTTGACCATCGAAGATCCCATAGAGTTCATGCATCGCCATAAGCGCTCGATTGTTCACCAGCGCGAACTGCACAGCGACACCCCGAGCTTTGCTCTGGCTCTGCGGGCCGCGCTGCGGCAGGCTCCGAAAGTCATCCTCGTCGGTGAAATGCGCGACCGCGAAACCATCGAAATCGCTCTGGAGGCGGCGGAAACCGGTCACCTGGTTCTTTCGACTCTCCACACCATTGACGCGGCAAAAACTGTGGAGCGAATCATTGGAGCATTCCCCTTGGGAGAACAACACACCATTCGCAGCCGCTTGGCCAAGAGCTTCCGGGCCATCGTTTCACAACGTCTGATCCCGAGGCAAGACGGAAAAGGACGCGTGGCGATCGTGGAAATTCTGAAGTCGACGCTGCGCACGCGCGAATATGTGGAAAAGGGCGAGCAGGACGGCAAAACGCTTCTGGAAGCCATGGCCGACGGAGACACCGACGGGATGCAGCACTTCGATGGTGAGATCGAAAAACTCGTCCGGGCCTGCGTCATCGAAGTGAGTACTGGACTCGCCTATGCGACGAATCCGGGGAACCTGCGGCTCGTGCTCACCGACATGGGTAGTGCCCCAACAGAAGCGTAGCGTTTCCAAGATTGTGTCCCTGGACAAAGTGTCGGCAAACCGGAAACTATGTGGGTCGATGGCGGAACGGGGCTACCGATGCTGGGGAGCCGCGGAACTTTTCAATGAATGGAGCGGAGCGGCCAGGCATTTCACCGCCCCGATTCGGTTGGGTTTCTTTAGGCTGGATTAACGCCACTGAGTTGTGTTCTGCTGAGGTCCGACCTTTGGAGATTCGCGTTCGCAAGGTTCGCCCTCCAAAAGTTGGCTCCGTTGAGATTCGCATCAGCGAGATTCGCATGGCTTAAGTCTGCCTCGTCGAAACGTTTCTGCAGTGCCATCCGTGCCGCGTGTTTTCAGCTAGACTCGTCGAAGAAAATAGCGCAGGCCGAACCTCTGTGCGGAAGGTATCACGCACATGGACTACGTCATGCCAGCCAACAGTTCTCCGCCGTTCTCCTGCTCACCGCGTTGCTATTCTAAGGTCTCCTGATGGCCGTTTCTTGCAGTGCAGAGACTGCGACCTGACCCATCGCCTTCCCAGCCGGGACGAAATACAACATCGTCGCGATCCAGTTCGAGACTCACCTGTGCAGCTCGGGCTCGAAGTCCTGACCGCTGGCACGAATGTGTGACGGCACTTCACGAATGGGCCAGAGACACATGGCGTCCACCGGTTGAGAATTCCTGAATCCGTTCCATAGACAAGGTCAAACACATCGGCACTGTGCGAATAGTGAGGAGATTACCATGAACCGCAGATACCGAACCTCGGGCTGGTCGAGCGGGCAACTTACCGCCGTTCCCCCCGACACACCACCCGCGTTCGAGAGGCGTGCGCTTGAACTGGGGCTCACCGTGCCGACCTATGTGGAGTCTGGCGAGCTGCGCCGGTGGTGCCAGGACAATCGGAACAGGTGCTACATCCCCGAGTGGCTGCTAAAGACATGGGGCATTTCTGTTAACTCCGATGTGTCGTAAGAAAAAGCGACGGCGCGGACAGCCATCGATCCGCAGCAGGAACGCCATGCCCATGATGGATCACCGGCACTAACGTGCGACACCACTTCAACCATCGTGCCAGAGATACACAGCGGGCCCGCAGCTGACATTCCACTCGCCGGCACGGGCCGAGCACTTCCCCAAACAACTAAGAGGTTGACAGAACCGGGTGGAGGGGCGAATGAGAAGTCATGCAAGAGTACCCTGATCGTGTGTCTATGCTCGTTGATCTGCGTGATACCACTTTATGCGGCATCGCGGGGAGTCGTGACCAAGCGGATCTCCGGCTGTGACTACTTTATGGTCAACGCAACAGGCGGATAGGCTGTCTTGGAATGGTATGGAGGACACGATCCAGACAGCGACGATGTGCTCATCGGAAAGTTTGAGAGCTACGGTATGCACGACATCCTCGATGACACACCGGATGATAGCCTGACCGTCTGGACGGAGGATTACGCCCTGTCGCGCACTCGCGCTCTTGAGGGTCTCGTAGACAAGTGTAGCGACTGAGACGAACCGACACGGTACGCTTTGGCTTCGGTGTGGCCTTTCGCCTCATTGCGACTTAATCTGGGAAGGCTCCTTGCCACGACATTCGGCACGCCCTTGAACGCGCTGATCTTTCCCGCCACGCAGATGCTCTTACCCCTGTAAGCGGTTTCAGGCTCACCGAACTTTCGAGCGATCGTTCCCCAGATGACCACCGTAAACACATGATCGGGATACGGCTGGTCAAAATTCAGAAAGGTTGGGCTGCCGCGACTCCGCTACCCAGCCATGCGACTGGCCACAGAGAAATGTGCGACGTGCCACCTGGGCACGGAGGCTCCGGCAAGCACCGGCGTCCTCTGGGAGTTTATTCTCCCGGAGTCTCACATGTCCGAGGTCCAGTCGTTGCCTGATCAGATCGAACGCATCGATCACGCTATCACCGCGGTTGATCTAGCTCACTTACTCGGTGTGTCCAGGGCCACGATCTTCAAGCAAGCAGCCGCTGGGCGAATTCCTGCGTTCGGACTAGGAACTTGCGTTCGGTTTGATCCCAAGGCGGTGGCGAATTGGTTGCGAAAAATGTAGGAAGCCGCTCGTTGAGAAGCGAGATTCTTAGAATTGCGGGCTAGAGGGTGCGTAGAAAATCAATGATGTCCTGTTGCTCCTGCACCGTCAGCTTATTGAAGCGTTCGATGACCTTGTTGGCCTCGCTGCCGCGGCTGTGGTGATCCCTGATGGCGTCGACCAGGTTGGACGTACGTCCATCATGGAGGAAAAAGACGCGTTGTCCGACGCCCCAGAGAGGAGCAGTTCGGAACTCATCGGGGCCGGCGCCGCCTTGCGTAATGCCGTCGGCCAGATGTTCGCCCATGTGGTGTACGAGCAGGTCGGAGAAAAGATTTGCTGTCTGAGTGGAAAGCGCGGCACTCGGACTGGTCGCGGAGCCGCTCGCAATCCTTGCCCCGGTGGTAAGCGACGGGGTATGGCAGTGCACGCATCCAACTTTCGCAAACGACTCGCGTCCCTTTTCGCTGGACGGTGTGGGGGGAGTGGGTGTGGGGGGAGCGAGCATCCGCATGAAGTTGGCAAACGCTTCGATGTCTGAGATGACGGCGGGGCTTGAAATGCCGGAGGTCGAGGGAGTGGTTGTGAAATTAAGGGTGTCGTTGGGAGTGGGGTTGAAGAGACAGCTCGGCGTTTCATCGCGCTCTTGCGGGAATAGCTGGTTCGAGATTCCCATCTCAACGTTGTAGGCTTCGCCCGCAAACATGAGAAGGGATTTGTTCTGTGCCTTCCACCCGAAGCGGGTGATCGTTCCGTCATTCGCACTGAGATTTACGTTTCCGCTGAGATGCGCGTTCGCGTGTCCGTGAATTCCGAGTTCGGCCTTTGCTGTTAAGTTGGCCCGCATATTCGCAAGGATCGCCGAGTCGGGAATGCCTTCAATCAGTCCTGCCCCAAAGACCGGCGTCGGAATTCGGAAAATGATGTTTTGATTCCCGCCTTGGCCCGTGAGCGGATTTCCGGCGGGCAGAAAATCGAACTGCGTGATATTGCAGCCAGGGGCATCCGCTCGCCCCGTGATTACGAAAAGGTCATGCACGTCGCCGTCTGCGTTGCCGTTGCTCTGTTTAAATCGCGCTTCGCGGATGGGACCGTTTGGCACGATGAACCATGGCACCGTGTTCTTGGCCCCTTTCAAGGCGGCAACTTCGGGAAGGGGATTTTTCGCCGGGCTTGTTCCGCCCATACTGGGTTGCGAGTGGCAAGAGAAACACTGATTCGAATTAAAGCGCGGGCCCAGGCCGTTGTTCGCGCCCTTGTTGACGACTTCGACTTCAGCGAACCTCGACTGGCCATCCAGAAAAAACGCAGTCTCGTCCGCTGCAAGACCCTGTAGAGGACCACCTGCACTCGCCGCGCCACCACGCACGCCTGGGTCTACCGGGGCGGATGCGGTTTGGCTCAGCGTGTAGCCAGATGCGATCAAGACTACTGTCAGAATTCCGCAGAGACTCTTGGGTATTATCCTCCCCAGTGTCATCATCACATCACCTCACCAAACCCGAAATGCCGATATTGTAAACCGGCTTCTCGCCCTGTCCTAACTCGGGAGGGCATCTATCACAGAGCGCAACCTACGCCATTTTTTCCCCTTAGCAGCGATCGCTCGATGGTTGCAGGAGGGTGGCGGCTAAAATCCTGGCGTACCTTTGCTCGATTCTGCAGCAGATCATGTAGGCGATTCGATCCGCGAGCCGTAGCGCAATGGCTGCGGAAGGCGATGTTTCAAAAATGCTCGTTAACTTAACTTGAGGCACTACTTCCGAATGTCCGACCGCGGTCCCGGAACCACGAGTCATTACTTCCTAATAGCCCCGTTTCAGGATAGTTTCCGGTTTGCCTGCCATCCGGTCAGAGGCGTCGCGTCCGAAGCGGCGGAATGAGCAGGACTATAATGGCGCGCACGAAAGACTCTAGACTCGTGAACAAAACTCGGCCTTATGCGGTCGTTGCGGTGGCCGGAGCTTGGCCGCTTCCATAGAAGACGCCGTGCGCGCCCTTGTTACTTGGCGGAGACGACGTCCAAAGGCTGCATGACTAGTGCTTCGAACCCCGGCGCCGAAATGTGCATCTCGACGTGCAGTTCATGGCCCGACTCGTATTCGACGTCACAGGTCGACCCTACCGTTAGGCCCATATCCGCCGTGGAAAACTTCAGTTGTGCGGTGGGGAGATCAGCGCCATCCCTTGCGATGACCCTCCATTGCACGGGGACGTCCTGGCTTACCAAGCGCACCCGCAAGTCGGACTCATTCGTGGTGATGTTGATTAGGCGCAGCCGATATCGGGCGCCGGTCCGCAATTCGACCGGATACGGTTCTGGAGTGCCATTCACGATCAGCATCGCACCGAAAGGCGCGTAGCGCCCGGAACCGACAACGAAGGTCTTGTCGTGCTCAGGGTCATACTTCTGCCCAGGCTCCAAAACAATCAATGGCCCGTACATGCCATTCTCCAATTGCTTCTGGTCATGCCAGTGGGTGTGGTAGATAAACGTTGGGTGAAGACGAGCGCCGCCGCAGGTGGAAAAAGTGGAACGGGGAGTGGCAAGTGAAATGGCGTCACAGACGGAGCCGCCGGGGTCAGTGAGTGCTATCGCGATGTTTCGTCAACTAAGCAACCCTAAGAACGTTTTCAAAGCTCAAACCACTTAATTGAGCGCGGCAGGCCTTTGCAGGCAAAGAACTCCTTTGCTACTTCAATTGCCTTGGCGAAGTGAATGACGGAACTATTTAGAATCTCTTGTTCTTGATCAGGATTGTCGATGAAGAAAATCGTCGTTCCGCCTGGTTTCAGTGCGGCTACTTCTCCAATTGAGGAAACTCCGGGATGCGAATCGTCGGGGAAGTAGTGAAGGCACGCAAGATCGCCTCGAACCAACATTGATAGCGACGGCTTCGTTCCGTCGCTGTGTGATAGCCAGAAGGAGTTCACACCATCGAACCGCCTCTGGAGCAACGGCGTGACTGCATACTTCCAGATTATGGCCCAAGGAACCGGTTCTGGGCTCGTCAACATCAGCAACATCGCGGTTGACGGCAGCAACAACCAGGTTACGAACGGGCCGGTTCTGGGCATCTATTACCAGAATTCGTCAGGCACTATTAAGCGTGTGGCTACACACGATCAGATAGCTCAGCGCTCGGGCTTCGGCATTTTTTTGGAAAGCACGACTTCTACAATAAAAACAGTTACCGTCACGGAGAGCAGTGTCCATGATTTCGACAGCGGTGGCATTCGCTGTAGCTGTCCTACTGGTATGACAGTGGACATCAGTTTAAACTCCGTTACCGGCTCCAATTCAGCGAGCAACGATAGTCCCGACGAAGGGATTGATATGGACGCTACTGGCACAATCTCTAACAATACTGTGCTTTCTAATCCGGCACCTCCAGCGACTTCGCAAGGAGTGGGCATAGCTTTTAAATCCAATATGGTTGTCACCGGCAACACCGTGATTGGCTGGGGCGCTGGCATTTGGCCTATAGGAGATTCGAACATAATCAAATCGAATCATGTCTCGAAGGCTGGCGGCGGTATCACGCTAAGCGGAACCAACAACGACGTCGAAAACAACTTCTTGGCGAACTTTCCAGGAGGAGCTGGAATCAGCTTCAACTGTACTGGTTCCGGTAACACAGTAATTCATAATCAAGTCAATGACGCCTATTGGGGGATCATTGACCCGCACGGCGTGAATACGATTTCTCCAAACCCCTTTACGAATGTCCAGACTTTGGTTTCGGGGTCTTGTTAAGGTTGAGGGAAATGAAGAAACGGGGTGTTCCGAGTCTCGGCTCTCAACAGATAGCGGAGTTCTTTATTCACGGTGCTTCTACTCAACTTTGCCGACGACGTTTCCTTGCGGGTCGTTTCCTGCCTTCCACCTCTTTGGTGGCTGCTGCCGGATAGTTCATAGTCCGCACCGGCGTAACCGCCCATCGAGGAGAACGCAGTAGTTGCGTGGGAGTAGACGCCAATTTCGCGACGCCGTGACCGGCGTATGCGGACTATCGCCAATGTGATCTCCCAACAGAACGAATCGGTCCGCATCCGGGAAGGGCAGAGGCCGCAGCAGGATGCCCTCGATCAACATCGCTGTCGTGCCGCCGATCCCGAGAGCCAGCGCAAGGATGATGATTGTCGTGAAGCCAGGCGACTTGCTGAGTTGGCGCGTTGCGAAGCGGAAATCCTGGGCGAGTGCGTACATTCGTCCTCCCTGATAATTGCCGAAAGCAATTGAATAGTTAACCCTGGGTGGCGAACGTTAAAGAACGTTATGCGCTGCTTTTCAAATCGGCAAGACGAAGAGTGTTTCTCGTGCGCAGCCACTGACGAGCGCCACCCGTTTGCACATCACTACACCTGATGACCGCAAAACAGAAGGCAACTGTTGTTACCAGGCCATGGCGCTCAAAACCCCCTCCGCCCGGAACAAGGCGCCAGCCGGTCTGCATCGTCCTGCCGTCCTCCGTCGTCCCAAATGCTGCGGCATGGGAGGCCGTCGCCATGGGCAAGCAGAGAATCAAGCCGAATTACCGTCGCCGAGTACTTCGCCTGCCGGATTTGGATCACTGTAAATTAGCGGTGCTCAACAGCCTGGGCTCGCCGGCCTCGCGCCATGTTTACGAGTACGCCATTGACCAATTCATCGCCTGGTACTGCTCCGAGCCTCGGCTGGCCTTCAACCGCATCGTCGTGGTGCGCTATCGCATGTACCTAGAATCGCGGCATCTGGCCGCCAACACCATCAACCAGCAACTGGCCGCCGTGCGCCGCCTCGCACTCGAAGCCGCAGACGCGGGCTTGCTGAGTCCAGAACTGGGGGCCGGTATCAGCCGGGTCAAGGGAGTCAAGCAGCTTGGGTTTCGCGCCGGTAATTGGTTGAGTGCGGAGCAAAGTTCAGCCGTGCTGCAACACGCCTGTGGTGATCGGATGCGAGCCAAGCGCGACTATGCGATGCTGGCCATGCTTTTTGGGTGTGGCTTTCGTAGGTCAGAACTCGTTGGCTTGGAGTTAGATGAAATCCAGATGCGCCAGGGGCACTGGGCAGTGGTGGATCTGATCGGCAAGGGTGGCCATATCCGCACCGTGCCGTAGATGGCATTGGCGAGTTCCGCGGAAACATACAGCAGTCCGTCAGGTCCAAAGTGGGCGCAGTGTGGACGAACCTCTTTGCCGAGATCGATGACGGCAACAGACCTCGCCCGGCGTAGGTCGACAACGTGAATCGTGCTTCCGTTCGAGCCGGGTTTTCCCACCCATGTCCGCTGCTTCAGATTTTGGCCCACGAGAAATTTGACGCCACGATGGTACTAGCAGCTGTCGGTGATGCATACGTACGTCTCCGTCGTCGCTCAGACAGCGACCCAGCACCACTGTTTGAATTCTTCGCAGTGAGGAATCATGAATCGTTTCTTGATGGCGCATTGAGAGCCGTCGCTATGCTTCATATGAGCTTCGAGCTAGAGGTTGCGGCGTCGATTCTTGAGCAGGTTGTGGCGCGGAAAAGCGAAAGGCTGAAGTTCGGGGCGGCTGCGGCATGTCCCGGATGGTCTGGAGGAGCCGTCGATCTCTTCCTGGATCAGTGCGCTCTGAGCACTCGTGAAGACATGAGAAATGGAGCCGCAGACGCTAAGGTCCACAAGTACCGGAAATGGAATCCGCTGTGATGCCCGTCGTGGGCCGGGCGGTATTCGCGGGTAATTGACGTAAAATCCCCCATTTCACTCATTGACCGGACCTCCTGCTAGAATCCCCGCGAGGGGCATTCAATGACGAACCTCTAGGGCGATCTCATTTATCGCTCCCCGCTTCTAGATGCGCATCAGTCAGCCCTTTTGCCGCTGGACCAGATCACGCGGTCTCTCACCAAGAACCGCCGGATTCACGGCCGGCACTTCCGCTTTATCTTTACCAGGCTGAGCCAGATCAACGGGCACACCTACACAGTGGAGATGGGAGTTCCCGCCGAAGACGTTGCCAAAACGCTCTCGCAGTTCCGCTCCTATCTGCTGATGTTTGCACCGCTGTTGCTCCTAGCCGCCGCCGAAGGCGGTTACTGGCTAAGCCGCAGGGCGTTGTCTCCCGTAGATGCGCTGGTGCAAACCGCGCGCACCGTGAGCGGAACCAATCTCAACAGCCGCCTGCAGAAATTGGAGACCGGGGATGAGTTGCGACGCTTGTCTGACACGCTGAACGAAATGCTCGACCGGATTGAGTCAGCATTTCTCCGGGTAACACAGTTTACTGCCGATGCTTCGCACGAACTGAGGACGCCCTCCTGCGGGAATCGGAACGCACGACTGCCCTGATCGAACAATTGCTGTCAATGGCCCGCGCCGACTCCGGCCGCGAAACCCTGCACTTGGAGCCCGTGGATTTACGGCAAACACTCAAGAGCGTCGTCGACGGCTGGCAGCAAGTCGCGACTATTCGCAACCTGCAGCTTTCATCGCACCTGGACACGGCAGACATTTTTGTCACGGGCGACGAGACCTTGCTCCGCAGGCTGCTCGATATTCTGCTCGACAACGCGTTCAAATACACACCCTCGCCGGGCTCGGCACAGTTGCGGCTCGAACTGCACACCGGCGAAAGCGCAGTGATCTCGGTGCAGGATTCAGGAGAAGGAATCGCCGAAGAAGACCAAGCCAAGATTTTCGAACGCTTCTACCGCGTCGACCAGGCCCGAAGCCGCGGGCAAGGTGACGCCGGTCTTGGACTCGCCATCGCGCAATGGATCGTCATGCAGCACCGCGGCTCAATCGGCGTCGAAAGCCGCCCCGGCCAAGGCGCCATCTTCCGTGTGGAGTTGCCAGGGTTGCGGCCCCGGTACCGAAACCTCTGCCAGCGTAAAGGGTTCGGTATCGAGTGAGATCGTGACACATTATGCCCAAATTGGACTCGTTAACGATTACTCAGCTGCTTCGGTTCCTGTGCTCACTTACATCCATCCCAACGCACTTTGCGGACACACCCTTGCCGTGGGTACTCGTGGTTCCCGGGAGCGGGTCGCGTCTGATTCTTGAACCGCCCCACTTTGGACCATGGCACCTGGCGTTCAGGCAAGCTTAAGCAAGCTCTGAGACAATGCTCTCAGGTCGTCATCTGATGCGCGTACTCCTGGTTGAAGACGAGCAGCGGCTTGCGGCAAATATTGTTGCCGCGCTGCGCGAGACCGGGCTGGCAGTCGATCATGCCGCCGACGGCGAAGCCGGTTCGCTCCTCGCTGAACAGGGTGTCTACGATGCCATCGTTCTCGACCTGATGCTTCCCGGCAAAACCGGTCAACGCGTGCTTCAGGACCTGCGGCGAAAAAAACTTCATACTCCAGTCCTCATCCTCACGGCACAGGAAAGCAAAGATTCGGTCATCAATCTGCTGAACGCCGGGGCCGACGACTATCTGAGCAAACCGTTTGACCTCGGCGAACTTCTCGCCCGGATCAAAGCGCTCATCCGGCGCGCCAAGGGCGTTCTCTACCCCGGTGCTGTCGGTTTCGGATGTGGAATTGAATACCGTGCAGCAAACCGTGCGTCGGCGAGGTCAGTCTCTCGATCTCTCTCCGACGGAATACCGAATTCTTGAATACCTGATTCATCGACCTCGCGCCGTGGTTTCACAGCAGGAATTGCTGGAGCACCTGTACGATTTCGATTGGGAACATCATTCCAACGTGATCGAAGCCCACATCTCAAATCTGCGAAGAAAGCTGAATGTTGCGGGCTCGGAGCCTTTGATCGAGACCTTGCGGCATCGCGGATACCGTCTCCGCAAGGAGGCCGCTTCGCAATGAAGGGCTCAGCCTCCATCACGCGCCGGCTCGTGATCACGGTCCTTATTCTTGAACTCCTGTCCGCAGTCGCCCTCATTGGCGCCATCACGGTTCATGAGTGGAGCGTGCAGCTGGAAATTTTCGATGGCTCTCTCGTCGCCAATGCCGAGTCGTTGTTGGGCGCAGTCCAGGACACAGAAGATGAAGGCGACACCGTCATGCTCGACATGCGCGGTGTGCGGGTCGCCAAAGACGCCGTCTTTCGTGTCGAAGACGAACACGGCAAACTGCTCGGCTCCGCCGGCGATCCGCCGCAGTTGGAATCAGCGGCAACCACGGCGCCGCTCTTTCGCGACGCCAAAGTGAGAGGTCGCGATTACCGGTTCCTGATTCTGAATGGCACTCGAATCGTCGATCCCGGCAAAGCAAACGGCGGAGTTCGCCACAGCATCACCATCATTTACGGAACTCCCCTGCGCCACGTGTGGCACGAAGTTCAGGAGGCGGTTCGCTTCTTTGCTATTGCCACAGCTTTTCTTCTCGGCATCACCGGAGTGGTCATGGCGTGGCTGGTGCGCAAGGGTCTGTCACCCGTTCATGAGCTAGCTCGCGAAGCCGAGCGCATCGGGCCGGGCGACTGGCAGTTCCACGCGCCGATGAGTGCGAAGGAGACAGCCGAGTTGCGCCCTCTCGCTGCGGCTCTCGAAGCCGCGCTGGCCCGTCTGCAACGTTCGTTCGAGCAGCAGAAGCGATTCACCAACGACGCAGCGCACGAACTGAAGACCGATGTAGCCATAGTCAAGTCTTCGCTACAGCTGCTTTCGATGCGGAAACGCACGCTCGAAGAGTATGGCCAGGGGCTGGCGCTGAGCCTGGAGGACATCACTCGACTCGAGTCTACAGTGGAGAAAATGCTTACCCTAGCGCGACTCGAACAGCCAGCCGAGAGTTATAATGCATTACCGGCGTCACAGTCCTGTTCCCTGCGTGATGTGCTCGAAGACGCAGTTCACCAAAGCAAGCCTTTCGCTCAGTTGAAATCCATCGAAGTTGCGGTCGAAATCAATTCCGATGTCCGGCTGCCCCTCGACAGCCGGGACGCACTTTTATTGTGCTCGAATATCCTGTTGAACGCTCTGCAACATAGCCCCACTGGCTCGACCGTGCGAATTGCAGTGACTGCCGACCACGGCATAGCCCACCTGACCATTCGCGACCAGGGAGAAGGCATCTCCAACGAAGATCGCGATCACGTCTTCGAGCCCTTCTATCGGGGCGATCCCTCGCGAAGTCGAAAGAGTGGTGGCACCGGCCTAGGACTTTCAATTTGCAAAGCAATCTGCGAGCGCGCCGGAGGATCAATCGAGATCGCCAGCCAGCCAGAAGGTGGGGCACTGGTCACAGTGACCCTCCCGGCAACAACGAGCGCCGCCAATTCCACACTTTCAGCTTCGCTTAAGGCAGAGTAGCGATACTGAGGGAGCCGGCAGCGATGCCGAGTCTCTCCATCAGGAGTTCACCATGCGCTTCTTATCGAGGAGTGGCCGCAGCGGCCCTCATTTCCCTTGCAACGGTATGCGCCGCGCAGAACTATCACGTTACTGAGCACTGGAAGATCGGCGGGCAGGGAGGGTGGGACTACCTGCTGAGTGACGACGCCGCACATCGCCTCTACGTCACCCACAACGCACGAGTCGAGGTTGTGGATACAACCACCGGCAAGCCAATCGGCGCCATCACCGGTTTGAAGAGCACGCACGGCGTCGCGCTAAATCCCGACGGGAAGACCGGCTACATCAGCGACGGCGCCGGAAACGACATCGTCGTATTCAATCGCGCCGATTTTTCCGTAGTCGCAACGGTTGCCGCCGGCACGAATCCTGACGGCATCGCCTTTGAGCCGGTGACGAAAACCGTGTGGGCCTTCAACGGCCGCAGCAGCAATATCTCTGTGTTAGACACCGCTTCCAACACAGTCGTCGCCACAGTGCCGGTGCCGGGCAAGCCGGAATTTCCGCAGGCCGACGGACAGGGATCGGTATTCGCGAACATCGAAGATAAGAATGAAATCGTGAAGCTCGACGCGGCCAGCCGCAAACTCGTTGCCACGTGGCCACTGACGGGTTGCGAATCACCCTCCGGCATGGCCATTGACCGCGACAAGCATCGTCTCTTCTCGGTCTGCGACGGCGGAAAGATGGCAGTCGTCGATTATGACTCTGGCAAGGTGTTGGGCTTGGCGGTGATCGGCGATTCGCCCGATGCCGCTGGTTTTGATCCGAAGCACGGATTGGCGTTCTCTTCCAACGGTGGCGATGGCACACTCACGGTTGTCGATTCCGGCAAGCCCGGCTTTCCTGCGGTCCAGTCGGTGAAGACCGAAAAAGGTGCGCGGACGATGGCGTTCGACGCTTCCACTGGCCGCGTCTATCTGGTGACGGCGCAGTTCGGCCCGCCACCCGCGCCAACGGAGGCCATGCCGCATCCCCGGCGGAGTGTGGTGCCCGATAGCTTTGAGATCATCGTTGTGGAACCTTAGCTGTTGAACTGCGTCAGGCGACTACTTTGAACAACAAAAACGGAAAGCTTGCGACTTACAATCGCAGGCTCTTCTTATCCCGATTGGATTACGCGCTCTGCCGTTCGCGTCGCGTTAGTAGAAAGTACACCACCGGCGTAACAATCAGGCTCAACACCATCGAGATCACGAGGCCTCCGATCACGGCGATGGCGAGCGGCTGCAGCATCTGCGATCCAGAACCCAGAGCAAACGCAAGCGGCAGCATTCCACAGATGGCAGCCGACGCCGTCATAAGAATCGGGCGCAGACGGCGCTGCGCGGCATGAATCATAGCCTCGCGCGCAGTTACTCCTTCACGCCGATAGCGTTCATCCGCATCCAACAGCAGGATGCCGTTTTTTGCCACGATGCCGATCACCATGATCAGTCCCATAAACGATGCGACGTTGAAGGTCGTACCCGTAACCAGCAAGCCAAAGACCACGCCTGCGATAGAAAGCACTGACGACGCAAGGATCGCGATCGGCGCAGAAAAGTTGCGGAACTCAACCATCAACACCCCGAACACGAGCGCCAATGAAAGAACGAGCACTCGCAACAGTTCGTGAAACGACTGCTGTTGCTCCTGATAAGTTCCCCCGTACTCGATTCTCACCGTCGGAGGCAGATGCATCGCGTCGATAGTCCGTTGCACCTTCGCAATCGCGGTTCCAAGATCGGAGCCTTCCAGCCTGGCCGTCACAATGATGAGCTGTTGCAGGTTCTCACGTTTGATTTCATTTTGCGGAGGCAACTGCGTCACCTGCGCCAGCGATCCCAGCGACGCCAGCTTGCCGGATGCACTGTTGAACACAGTGTTCTGGATCGTATCCAGCGATTGCCGCGTCTCATCTCCCAGGCGGACACGAACCGTGTAAGGCCTTCCATTCGCAATCAGCGGGTCGGTCGTCGTCACTCCGTCAAGAATCGAGGTAGCGTCCTCGGCAATCTCCACCGGCGTGAAACCCATGCGCCCGGCAACGATGGGATTGATCTGAAAGTTCGTCGCAGGTCCACTGATCGTATTTTCGATTCCGTTCTGAATGTCGACGACGCCACCGATTTTGCCGAGAGCATCGCCGATCCGCGGTCCGAGATCCGCCAGCAGCGCCGGATCGCTCGCGAACACTTTGATCTGAATCGGTTCGGGCGCATTCGATAAATCGCCAATCATGTCCTGAAGAACCTGCGTGAACTCCACGTCCAGCTCAGGCTCAGTCTTCTTAATCTCGGCGCGCACGTCAGCAATGACTTCGTCAATTCCGCGGTCGCGCTTGCGTTTCAGCTTCACCGTAACGTCACCGGTATTGGCCTCGGTGACGGCGGCGAACCCCATCTGCAGCCCCGTGCGCCGCGACGTGCTTTCAACCTCCGGCATGCTGTGAAGAATTCGATTGACGTGCTCAAGCACCCGATTGGTTTCCGATAGCGAGCTGCCTGCCGGCATGATGTAGTCGAGAATGAATCCGCCTTCATCCATCTCCGGCAGAAGATCGGACCCAAGCCCTCGATAACAAAGAAAACTACCGAGAGCGAGAACTCCGCAGAGGCCGAGCAGTGCTAACGGCCGGCTCAGCGCCCAACTGAGGCCCCGCTCATGCCATCGCAGCACCATGCGCATGATCCGTCCATGCTCCCCGTGACTCTTGTCCACCTCCTCATCCGCCCCTCCGCGCCGCTCCCTCAGAAACACGAGGCTGAGCGCGGGAGTCCAGGTAACAGCCAGAAGCAACGATGTGAGAAGCGCCACCGTCATGGTGATCGCAAGGGCTCGGAAAAAGCTACCAGTCACTCCCGTGACCGAGACCAGCGGCAGAAAAACAACGACAGGCGTGACCGTCGATCCGACAAGGGGCACGGCAATCTCGCGCAACGCAAGACGGGCCGCGCTGGCGCGAGTCTCGCCCCGGTCTCGATGAGAAACGATATTCTCGACCACCACAATCGCATCGTCGATCACCAATCCAATCGCGGCAGCGAGCCCGCCCAACGTCATCAGGTTGAAGCTTTGTCCGATCGCCCACAAAAACAGGATGGTGATCGCCACCGTGACAGGAATCACCAAACCCGCGACCAGCGATGAAGTCCAATCATTCAGAAAAAGAAAAAGGATGATGCATGCGAGCACAAGTCCGATGAGGATCGCGTCGCGGACGCTCCGAATACTCTCCCGCACCAACTCCGACTGATCATAGTAAGGTTCGAGGCGTACGCCCGCGGGTAGAGTCTTGCGAAGTTGCTGAACTTTTTCCGCGATCGCATCGGCAACAGCCACGGTGTTGCTGGAAGGCTGCCGCGCAACATTCAGAAGAACCGCTGCGTTGTCATTCGCCGTGACCGCCGTATAGACCGGTAACACGCCGTTCTCCACCGTTGCCACGTCCGCGACTCGCACGGCCACGCCGGCGGCCGTCATTTTCACCACCAGCCGGCCTAGTTGATCAGCGTCATGCGCTTGCGCTCCGACCAGCCCGAGAATCAACTGATGATTCGCTTCGTACAGCCCCGGCGAGTCGATAATGTTTGACGCCTGTATAGCGTTGACCAGATCGAGAATCGTCACGCCCGCGGTCTGCATCCGCGCCATGCTGGGCACAACGTGAAACTCCGGCACCTTGCCGCCCTGCACTGTGATCGTGCTGACGCCCGCAACCCGGTTCAGCGGCGGCTTGAGCTCATACGTAGCCAACTCCCAGAGTTGGGTTTGTGAGAGCCGCTCAGACGTAAGACTGTAACCAAGGATCGGGAAAGTCGCGAACGTAAGACGATTCGTGGTGATGACGGCAGTAGCAGGAAGTGTCTGTCGCGCCCTGCTGATGGCTGCGTCGACGAGCTGAAGCGTGCGGAACATATCGACGCTCCAGTCAAAGAACAAGCTGACTTCAGCCGACCCGCGGCTCGTAGTGGAGCGAACCGTAACGAGGCCAGGAACCGAGTTGACCGCATCTTCGATTGGTTTGGTGATGGTGACCTGCATTTGCTCGACCGGCATTACGCCGTTGTCGATGCCGACGACCACGCGAGGAAAATTAGTCTCGGGAAATACTGAGATGGGAACCTGCTCAGCCGCATAAATCCCGGCCAGCGAGAGCACGATGAGAAAAAAGAAAATTGAACCGCGATAGCGGACGAGCCAGAAGGTTTCTTCTTTCTGGGACGGTTGAGACGGTTCCATCACTTCGCCTCTCCGCCTGCCTTGTCCTCGTCTTCGCCAGCCTTGCCAACTTTAACTTTCGTGCCGTCGTCCAGCCCATAGGCTCCAGTCGTGATGACCATCACAGATCCCGTCAGCCCCTGAATCACCTGCACATCCTCACCATCAGTAATGCCGAGTTGCACAACCTGTTTGTGAGCAGCACCATCGGGGCCGACCACCATCACGGATTTTGCTCCGTCTGCGGCGGTGAGCACCGCAGACATCGGCACCTTTACCGCCTTCGCAATCGCGGTACCCCGAATTGAAATTCGCGCCGGCGTGCCCGCCTTGTACTTCCCTTTCCGGTTATCCAACCGAATCCACACCTCCAGCGTTGTACTGCCGGGATCAAGCGCGGGGCTGATCAGAAAAACTTTCGCCGGCACCGGGCCATCCGTGCCAGGAATCACAATGGAAGCGGGATCGCCAACCTTCAGCCGTTGCGCCACTGTCTGCGAAAGGTGAACCTTCGCAAGGAGTGCAGACGTATCCATCACGGTAATGAGCGGACTGCCGGAGTTGACCGTTTCGCCAGGAAACAGTGGGCGATCAGTGACGACGCCCGCCATCGGGCTCCGCACTTCGGAGTAAGAAACTTGAGCCTCGGCCGCCAGATATTTCGCTTTGGCCGACGAGAGTTGCCCCTGCGCCTGTTCAAGCGAAGCCGCACGGCTTACGGCTTTCAGCGAGTCCAAATGATTCTGCGCCACGTCATATGCCGCCTGCGCCTGAACCAGGGCCGCGGCAGCCGTGTCATAGTCTCTACCGGGAATTGCGCCGTCCGCGAGAAGTTTCTTGCGCGATGCAACAATCTGCTTCTGTAAATCAAGCTGCGCCTTCGCTTGCGCCAAATCCAACTCAGCCTTGCGATAATCCTCCGGCACTTGCGCCTTGGTCTGCATGTCGAACGAGGCCTGCGCCGCCGCATACTGACCCTTGCTATCTAAGGCCTGAGCGCTAAGGTCGCGATTCTCCAGCACAGCGAGCAGCTGTCCGGCCTTCACTTTCGAGCCGCGCTGTACATAAAACTCACGCACCGGCGCCGTGATCTTCGGTGAGATGGCGGCCTGCGCCACCGGAGAAAGAGTTGCGTCGGTCACAATGCGCTCAGAAATCTCGCCGACCTCCGGATGCTCAGCCTGCACCGTGACCACGGCCGCCGCATCGGCGTCGCCAGTTTTCTTGCACGCCTGCAGAAATACAGCGCAAGGCAAGAGGATTGCCAGCACGATCACATGCGGGCTGAGCACTCGTCGGGAAAAACGATTCGCGTTTGCGTTCACAAGGTTCCAGTCAACACTTGCAGTCCTGCGGTGGCAGCCTCGTACCGGACCACCCCGTCCGCTTGTGCAGTCTCTGCAGAAAGATAAGCAGTCTCGGCGTCCACGACTTCAAGCACAGTTGCTTCCCCGGCCGAGTAACGGGCCTTGGTCAGCCGCAAGCTCTCCTCCGCCGTGCGGACGCTGAGATCGAGCAGATTCAGTTGATCGCGCGCGGCAACCGCCTCGGCATACACTTCTTCCAGCACCGCAATCGCTCGCCTCTGCGCTGCTGTCGCCGTTATTCGTGCAGCATCGCGCTTGACTTCGCTCTGCTTGATCCGCTTTTGCGTTGAGAACCAATCCCATACCGGTATGTCGAGCGTCGCACTGATCGAGTATCCCAGATTCTGCACGTCGTCGGGCCCACGCTTGGCAAACTGCGCCGCATCAATACCGTAACTGAAGTTCAGGCCCAGGTCAGGCAGATAAGCCGCTCGCGCCGAAGTCACCTCCGCATTCCCGGACTGCACTCCGGCCAGCGCGCTACGTATCTCAGGATTATTGGCGGAAGCGAGCCGAGTCAGATCTTCACGACTCGGCAACGCCTGAGGTGATCCAGATTTCTCGGTGAGAAACGGAGTCCGAGGATCAGGAAACAGCAGCACTGCGAGCTCCAGCCGCGCCTTGTCCGCCGCCAATTTGCCGTCGCTGAAGTCGCGCTGACGCTGCTGCTGCTGCAGTTGAGCCTTCACTACATCGGCATGTGCGCCTTCACGCGCAGTTTCGCGTTTCTGCGTCAGCTCAGTGAACGATTCCGCTTCCCGCAAGCCCTCTTCCAGCACATGCTGTTTCGCTTCAGAAGCAGAAACCGAGTAGTACAAGCTGACCACACTCAAAATGAGTCCCCGGCGCGCAACTTCCAGCTCCGCAGAAGCTCGCGCCGCATTAGCCGCCGCAACCTGCGAGTCGGCAAACTGCTTCAGCCCGACCGTCTCATTAATGGAAGCCTGACTGATGTATTCGTGAACTGCATTGTTGGCAATAAAGATCGGAGGCGCCAGCGTCCCGCTCTGGACAACCTGGTTCCTCTGCCCGTTCGGCTGTGTGTAGAGCACCTGGTTGTGATACACGACCGAAGGCAGCAACGCGGCTCTGCCAAGGTAACGATCAATCGCCGCCGATTTCTGCGCCGCTAGGGCGCTTGCGAAAGTTGGCTCATTTTGCTCGGCTCGATGAATCGCTTCCGAAAGTGAGATGACTGCCGCATCGCCAGGCTTCACCTCTTGAGCGAAAGCTGTTCTGCCCGGCGCGGCGAGGCAAATAAAAACCAGCGCTTCCACGCTCAAGTGAAGCAGAGTTCGATCCAACCGGCTCATGCCATGAGAGTAAGTGCGCAACCTTAAGACTTACTGAAGAACGGTCACGGGGTTAGACGAACCGGGTTTAACGACGGATTCTCCATACAAACAAAGCTACAAAGACCACGCCGCAAGCCACTGCTCCCAGCGGATCTTGGAGCATCCCCAGCACGCCCCATTCAATCTCCGCCGACTTATGAATTACGAATCTGGCGTAGGCCATCACAATGACGACCAATACAGCCGGGCAGATCAGAGCGAAAAAAGCAGTCGCCGCTGCGGCAAACCCAAGTGAAACGAGGATGCCTCGCTCACGAATGTGGGCGCCAGCTCTCAGACTTTTGCGCAGTGGTCTTGGCTGCGATTTCTTCGTCATCGTCATTCCGGAGTCCGAAATTCGTCTCCACTATTTCGTCGCCATCGATCACTAGCAGTCCATCAACGAGCGATTACCGCTCAACCGGCCTCGTGTCCTGAGCCCGACTTGGCAAACCCGGGGTTCGAGCAATAGATACGCAGATTTCGAACCATCCGCGCGTGAGTCGTAGAATAAATTGTCAACCTTAACCCCCACTGAACTTTGCACGAAGTAGAATCGCCCGCTTTCCGGGAGACTCCCGACGCGGTATCTACGTCAAGGGTGGCGCAGGGGTCTCGAATCTGTGGAGCCAGCCCATCAAGGAAGAGACACCGAAAACGGATCACCAATTTCAACGGCGAAATGATCTACGACTTCTCACTGTCTCTTGACGGCAAGCTAGTACTCGTGATCCGGGGTAGTTCAAGCAGTGACGTGGTGCTGATACGTAATGTCAGGTAGCAGACGGTTCTGGTCCTGAAGCAAGCCGAAGCTGAATAGGCGAAGCTGCTTTAGTAGAAATGGAGATCCCAACCCTGCCTGAATTACTCGCACAACAAATTGTGATCTGACGTAACCAGATGGGATGAGAAGGCCGGTCTCCGGACATGACCCGAGTTTCGTCGTCCTGGCTGTAGTCGCAGATAACAGCCCACGTCGCGGCTCTTGCGGAAACCAGCCCGGTCTCGCTTATCGACGAACGCTATTTGTTGGAAGCCCAGATGACGATCCATCGGCGGACATTCTGCTAAAGCGGTCGGCCCGCGAACGCCGGGGAGCGGCCTGACTTGTGTCTATGTCAAATTGAGTGGCCGCAATGCAGTTTGGCTTTGGGGAAGAGATCTCACCACTGGGCAGCAAGAACTCATCTTGAAGATGTTCGGGACGCTTCGATTCGGAGGCCCTATGCCATGCTACGTTAATCCCCCACCGTCGCCACCACCTGCAAGTTGATGTAACATCGCCATATCACTCATTGACCCATCCCATCGGCTCGTCGCTCTGTAAGCGTCCCTTTTATTGTCCGTCCGCCGGCTTACTTTTTCCATATACTTGGGCAACTCGCCTGGGCGCTGGATTTGTAGAAGATGCTGTGCGGATTCCTGTGTCCCAGTCGAAGCAGTCCAATTTCGCAAGTAAGTTAGGGGATTCAATGACGAACATGGGTGATGTTGTCGGGCTGTTGAAAAAGGAACAGGATCGGCTGACCAATCAACTTCACGGAGTTTCTGAGGCACTCAAAGCGTTCGGAGCTGCGTACGGAAAGCAGAATGGAATACGCCGCAAGATATCCGCTGCGGGCCTGAGTCGTATCGCGGCGGCCCAACGCAAGAGATGGGCAAACGTGAAGGGGAAAAATGGGCAGACGGAGAGCGTTGCTGCGGCACCAAAGAGGCGGACTATGTCGGCTGCGGCTCGAAAGAAAATCGCAGCAGCCCAACGGCTGAGATGGGCCGAGGTCAGAGCTTCGCAGAAGAAAGCCGCCTAGCAGGCTGCTGAAAAACCACTCCCCATCCACAGGATGGTGTGTTACGAAAAAGTATGCGAGGAGCGGACGAACAGCAGAGTCAGATATTCAGTTACTTATCGCCGGAAGGGCGGGTGCGGAAGGATCATCCGCTGCGCGCGATCCGCGCCATGGTGGACGAGGCGCTGGCCCAGTTGTCGGGGGCCTTTGAGGCGATGTACGCCGACGTGGGCCGGCCCTCGATTGCGCCGGAGAAGTTGTTGCGGGCGCAGTTGCTGCAGATGCTGTACTCGGTGCGCAGCGAGCGCCTGCTGATGGAAGAGATGGATTACAACCTGCTGTTCCGCTGGTTTGTGGGGCTGAACGCGGACGACGACGTGTGGGATCCGACCACCTTCACCAAGAACCGCGACCGGCTGTTGCAAGCGGATGTGGCCAAGCAGTTTCTGGCGCAGGTGGTGGCGCAGGCCGGGGCGCGGGGGCTGACCTCGGACGAGCACTTCACGGTGGACGGCACGCTGCTGGAGGCTTGGGCCAGCGTGAAAAGTTTTCAGCCGAAGGAAAAGAAAACTCCGCCGCCGGACGATCGGGGCAATCCGACGGTGAGCTTCCACGGCGAGAAGCGGTCCAACGACACTCACGAATCGAAGACCGATCCCGAGTCCCAGTTGGCGCGCAAAGGGCCGGGCAAGGAGGCGAAGTTGAGTTACAGCGGGAACCTGCTGGTGGAAAACGGCAACGGGCTGATCGTGGATGCGGAAGTGTTCCAGGCCAACGGCACGGCGGAACGCGATGCGGCGCTGGTAATGATGGAGAAACTTTCGGGAATGAAAGCGGTGACGGTGGGCGGCGACAAGGGATTCGATACGCGCGGCTTTGTGGCGGAGTGCCGGAATCTGCGGGTAACTCCGCATGTGGCGCAAAACCACGCGCGGGCTGGGGGGAGCGCCATCGACGCGCGCACCACGCGGCACGCGGGATACCGGATCAGCCAGCGCAAGCGGAAACGCATCGAAGAATGTTTTGGGTGGCTGAAGACCGTGGCGGGGCTGCGCAAAGTACGGCACCGCGGAGTCTGCAGAGTGGACTGGATCTTTACTTTCGCTTGCGCGGCCTACAACTTGGTGCGCATGCGCAACCTGGCGGCGGCCACAATTCTTGCGGTGTAAGCTCGGGCCGAGGTGTGTCTAGTGGGGCATTGAATCAGGCCGAGAGGCCCCGAAAAATCAGAAATCAAATCGTTCGAACACACTCGCGAATGAAAAACGGCAAGCAAATCGCAGTATCCGTCAATTTTTCAGCAGCCTGCTAGGGCACTTATCGGACTGTGGAGACGGGTTATCGGACTGTTAACGGACTGTGATGGCCAGGTGCTAAGGAGCCTGAATATCATGGACCCAACGCTTCTTTCCCTGCTGGATTCGATCGCGCAAAAATCACCTCGCTCCAAACTTGAAACTCACCGCGAACTGATTCGCCAGCTTCGTCGCAAGGGTTGCACCTATCGCGACATCGTTCGCATCCTTCACGAGCGCGTCGGACTTGAGGTGGCAGTTAGCACAATTCATTCCTTCGTAAAAGTTCGCGCCAAGCACCGAAAGCAGGTGCAGTACGAACTCCCACCACTCGAACCGGAATTGTCCGTGAACACTCGTATGAGTCCCGACGACGTTGCATCTCGAATCGCGGCGCTCAAAGCAAAACCAGTCGAGCAGAAAGCAAAACCCAAGCACTTTCACTTTGAGGAAAGCGAGCCGTTGAAACTCGTCAGCCAAGGAGGATCGCGATGAACGCCCAAATAAAGAATAAGCGAGTAGTTTTCACGATGGGTGGCAAAGGCGGGGTTGGCAAAACCGGCCTGATGGTCGCCCTGGCCGAGTGGTTCGAAGCCCATGAGATTCCGTTCACGCTGCTCGACCTCGATACGGAAAACAAGGCACGGGGCTCGCTCAAGCACTTCTTCAGCGGGTCAGTAGCGAAGGTGAATATTCACACGCCAGCCGGTCTCGACGCGTTCGTAGATCATCTCGAATCAGGCGCGGCGATCATCCTCGCCGACATGGGAGCCGGTTCGGGGCAGGTGGCAACTGACTGGTTCGACGCGATGTATGAGGATGTCGCGGCCACCGGCGCACGCTTCACTGCCGTGGGTGTTGTGACGCCAGACCCCGAAAGCGTTGAGAGTGTCCTCGCATGGGCAAACCGACTACAGGAACGGGTGCAGTATCTGATTGTCCAGAATGCGACAAGTCCTCAGGCAGACTTCAGCTATTGGGAATCTGCCGAGCAAGCCATTCGTTTCCGCGAAGCACTATCGCCAATCGTGATCCGGATGGAATTTCGTTTGGCAGAACTGGAGAACCCAGCCCGTCAACACGGTATCCGCCTTGGCCGGGTTGCCACAAGGCAAAATGCAATCAACGAACTGAAGCGTGCTTCCATCGTAATGCGTGCCGAAAGTTACCGGCGGCGGCTCTTCTCCGAGTTCGACCGGGCTAAGGAGATGTTCCTCCCATGAGCGCCGATCAGGAACTCCTAAATCTGGCGGGCGCTGAGTCCGAGACCCAAACCCTGTTCGATGAACTTGCAGGACTGGTGCCCGCTGAACGACAGGCGGAATACTACAGGGTCATCGCGCACACTCGCACTCTCAGTCCAAACGACGAGGTGCTCCGCGTATTGGAAGCGATGGGTATCCTGGCGCTTCTCACGAGAGAAACGCCCGCGGCGATCGCGGTAGAACGGAAGTCTTTGCAGAAGATTCTAGAAAATGCTCTATCTAAGGCTGGTGAAGTCGAGAAGCGAATGGCAGCATACACGTCACGGCTTGAGTCACGCATTGCGCAATTGCCGAAGGAATTGGAAACAGGTTTGGACCCGCCACGCATAGCCAAGCTTCTGGGCGAGAGCCTGCGACAGTGCTTCCAGCAGTCCGGTCTGCCGGATACGGCCAAAGCGCTTGACCAGTCCTGTTCTGAAATGAACTCCGTTCAAGAGCAACTTGTGAACGTGCTACGAGAAGTAGCTCACCCTGACACCGGAGTGATCGAAAAGGTCAGAAGCGCCAATGACTCGCTCCTGCGGAGCATGACTACTAGGGCGCAGCAGATGGATGATTTCCTTGTTAGGCTGGAAAAGCAGGTCTGGGCTAGTTGGCTGCCTGTTATTGCCAGTGCTGCTCTAGCACTGGGATTTGCGTTGGGTACGTGGTTTGCCAACGTGCGACAAGGAACGCCTGAAGCGTCAAGTGCCGCTCAGTCACAACAGATGCCAATGCCGGAAGCTCCTGCGCAGCAAGTCGTTCCGCAGCGGAGCACAAAGCATCATTGAAACGGGGCTAGGTCGCCAGGGAGTTCACAAGAAACATGTCAAACATATGGTTCACGGCGGATTTTCATTTCGGGCATAACAACATAATCCGCTACTGTAATCGACCGTTTCGAAGCGTCGAGGAAATGGATCAAACGATCCTCGACCGTCTCAACGCCTCCGTTAAGGCCAATGACATCCTCTATTTCCTTGGGGATTTCTGCATCGGGAGCAAGGCGAAGGCTCTGGAGCACCGCAAGCAGATTCGCTGCAAGAAAATCTTTGCGGTGCCGGGTAATCACGACAAACAAATTCGCAAGCTGACCGAGCTGTTCTCTTGGCTCAGCAACCTTGCGGAAATCTCCATACATGGCCAACCCATCGTGATCTGTCACTATGCCATGCGCGTCTGGAATCGCTCCCATCACGGAGCCTGGCAGCTGTACGGACATTCTCATGGGAACCTCCCTGACACACCTACTTCCCTTTCCATGGATGTCGGTGTTGACACTCACGATTTCCGTCCGTGGCATTTCGACGAAATCAACTTGCTGATGACTGAGAAGGCAAAGCGGCTGAGCGAGCTACGCCGTACTGATCCATTGAATATCCACTAGTTCAGGGTTCGTTCGAGCTATAGGCACTCTCCAAACTTAGGAACCCACAATTCGCCGCTTTGGGTCATTCTGGCTCGCGGTCCTCAGCAAGACGTTCGCAATCGGCAGTAAACACTTTTCCCCGAAGAGGACTTCTGGACAGCCTAAAAGTGCGCGATCAAGTGTCGCACCCGCTCCGCCGTGACTCAGGCAGAAGCAGCAATCGCAATCGCCACCTCTCCATCGGTAAACACTAGCCGACTGAGCTTGGCAAGACGACGGTCTGTCGCGCGTTTCTGTGGAGCAGGCAGACGGCCTTTGAGAGTGTCGAGGACCAATTTAGATCGTTATTTTCTTTGGGTGGCAAGACCCCAGTTGAATGCGAATGTCTTCGAGCCAGCCAACACGTTGAGTATGGGTTTGCCCGTCGGATTGAACGGCAACATCTTTGTCACTGCTTTCGCGGGAGCGCCAGTTGCATCAAATGAAGCGTACTTATCGGCATGAAATGCACGATGATGCGGCGACAGTACCGTTGCCCATTATACCTTCAATGACCGAGTTCCCGAGAGCGTATGGCGTCCCATCGGGTGCCGTGAAGTCCACCTCAGTGGACTTCAAACAATAATTCTGCCATACGGGCGAAAGATTAGCCTTCTGCATCAATGTCTTCAGAGCTGGGGTCTTTTCGCACGTCCCGTACCCTGCGTTGTACTCCGAGAGATTGGGGTTTACCGCTGCTACTTGCGCTCCAAACGTGTCGAAGCAGCCAATGTAGTCGCATCTGCCCGGGTTCATTGTGTGCTCGAACGTTCCCCATACCCAGTTGGGATTCTGCCGGCTGGCGACATGCATCGCGACCAGTGCGTACTCTTTGCCGCTGGACGTTGCCGTGTAGTACTGCTGCCGGATGTTGTCCAAGTTGCCGAGTTTGGGAATCCATTGCAGCAGTATGGGCAGCGGAACCCAATCACCCTTGATTGCTACAGCGTCAGGCCGCATCTCCACATCCTTGCCCGCTTTGTACGCCGCGGCACGCCCCTCCTGCGTGTTCAAGTGATTGTCGACAATGTCTTCGTAGTTAGTCTTGTTGCGCGCAACCTGCTCGACAATGCACGGGATTGGATTGCCAGTAGTTGGGAATCCGCCCGCGGCGTGAGCCGTCAGGTGGCGGCGGACTCTGAGGAGGAGAGCCGGCGCATGGCTGGTCGATCTTGGCCGCTGCCAGAGGTCGGGCCGCATCTCCCCTCTTCATCAGCGCGAGAATGCTCGTATGAAACCTGAGCGGTTCTGGACCTGTAGGCCAATGAGGATTGGACGTGAACGTATCGGCATCCGATGCCCATCTTTCAAATTCGACGGGCGATGCACTGTGGGAGGAGACCGGCGCAGTCATCTGCGTGAACAACTCCCAGATAAAGGCGTCCGAATTCTCGGTTCTCCCTTCGACGGGTCCAGCCTGTGCTGGAACTGCAACCGGCGGTAACGCAGCGGCGATCCTAGGCGCAGCTTTGGGCGCTTCGTTGCTGCAGTTTGTGAGGATCAGGAACGCACACGAGACGACTCCCACCAAGACACTTCGTCTAAGCAGCGACATGCTCCTACTCCACGGTCAAGCATCTGCGAACAAATTTGATGTGGGGAAACTGCGCCAGTATTACTCCATCGTTGTAAACAAGCAAGAACTTTCCTTGGGAAAAATGCAGCCTTTGAGAGCAAGGGAGTTATCGGACTGGGGGTTCCACCTGCGGCCTCTGAAAAGCATCGCGCTCTTAGCATTAGTGAAAGATTACCGACTGGGGTTGTGGGCTCGGCGGCCCAGAATTTTGTTTTTGCATCTGAAGTCGCAACAATGTGCAAGGAAGGGAGCGCGCCGTTCAGCTCGCCCGCGTCGGTGGTGTTGCGGATCGAAATAGCGCCGACGGTCACGGAGTGCCTGACGGTTAGTTGAGGGCCGGGAAGCGCTAAGTTGGCGGCCCTGCAACGTCGCCTTTTGTTTGGCAAGCGGGACTGGGAAGATCTACGCTGGTATCTCGAAGAAATCGGGCGACTCTGTACTGTTCACGTAGATTTCTTGGAAACTGCATTCACTTTCTTCGTGAAAAAATATGCTAGAGCGCCCGAGACCAGGAATGAACTAGAGGCCGAAACTGTATCAAAATATGAAGCCAGCGCCTGAGATGAATCGTTCTGTGCAAAGACAAATAATGCAGTCCTGACAACAAAAATGCAGGTCCAGAGAAGGGATGTACAAATGCAACCCAAAACGCGCTCTGCGCTCTTGCGACCACCACGCCTTCGTCCTCTGCGAAGATCCCCTCCCAGCATGACGGCAAATTGCACGGAATAGATCGCCAGTAGCTTAGATAGCGATGACGCTAGATCTTGGTGGCGTAGGGAATGCTCGGAGAAGACCAACAGGACTCCGATAATTTGGGAATAGAGTCCGGCCAAAAACAGCCCGATCAAGCTTAACCTAGCTCTCGTTATCAGCATTGATTACCTCCTTTAAGGCTGTTGGAGTTCTTTCAACAATTGGTCCATGAATTTAGTAGCCGATTGTTGAACTTCAACCGTTTCAGGCGCAATACCATTCGGGGGAATGGCTACGGCTTTCCAGCGTGCTAGCACGAACATCAAATGAGATAGGACCACTGTGTGCCGAACGAGAGTATGACAAAAGCACAGCAACTTCACCGAAGAGGTTTTTCGGCGTTCCGTCGCGGCTGGAGTAAGTGCTGATCCAATAGACGTGATCGCCTTCCTCATACGCCTTGTATCCTGATGGAAAACGCATACCAAACACTCGGCTGGCATGAATCTTAAAAGACGCTGCGTCTGGCCAGTCACCAGGACGGGACGCAGCAGCAAATTCAGATTCCTCCGGAAGCTTAGCTGTGGTTGGTGGGCCCATCAGTACCAAAGTCTCCTTGATTGGAACTGTTACGATCAAAGGGCCGTCCTCAGACTGGAGGAATTCGATTTGACCGTACGGGAAAAATAGGCGAATTCCCCCGTGCCTGGGACCCATCCGAGGCCCTTGACAAAGACTGTCTTCCGGTTCTTAAACTCAAACGTATAGTGAATCGAGAACAATGGGTGGCCCTTGTTCTCATATACAACCGCCCTGTCTACATCCACGTTGTAATCTTTGCCCAAGGCTTTGTTGGGAGAACTGTTCTGTGCCACTGCCGACGTGACGACCAGCAGCGGTATGATTAACAGGACACAAGCCAAATTGAGACCGATTCGCATGCAACAATTCTCCACTGATTCCGATTGCTGAAAACGCGGATTTATCACGTCCGCCATTCAGCGACTGCCGGGCACGTCATCTAAACGTGAACTCTTGTCGAGTATTTTCATATCCCGCTCACAGGGAGCAGCGCCTCACGGCCCTGAGGTCGAAGGGCAAACTTCGCCTAAAATGAACGCAATTCACCCTGCTACTGTCCGGCATGCGCGCAGTTGCCTGCTCACTGCTTGACGCGCGTGAGAGTGACATCACCGCCATTCATCAACTGGCCATCACTCGTTCGATAAATGTCATTCCCTTTGGAGTAAATGGAGAGTACACATTGCATTTCCGTATCACTTATAGGCTTACAGGCCCCTTCGACATGTTGCACGACGCTCGAGTCGGAGCACTTACGATTGTCGCTCGGCACAAAGAACATCACACGCTCATCCTTTCTTCGAAAGCTCTCCTCCAGAGAAGTCGCAATGCAAGGAAGAGGGCTCGCCGAGGTGGAACGCAGCCTGATCACCTTTTCTGGACAAGCACATCTCTGCAAGTACCTGACCGACCTTACCCTTCCAGCAGCCCTCAAAGGCACCAAGCCGACCAGACGGCAGTTCTTGGAAATTCTTTTTCCATGACTCTTGCACAAACTCCCAGTCTTTTTGGTCGTCAGTTTCCTGATCGTCTTCCTTTGCAGCAGCGGGTCGAGAGGGAGCGGCCTTGGCGTCCTTAGCCATCTCAAGTAGGAGCTGCGCTACTTTATCATCACACTTTATGTCTGACGCAGGGCTAGTTCCCATCTTGCGTTTCATTTCGTCCGCTGCGATTTTCAGATCCTTGAGCATCAGATCGATCTGAATATCCACGGTCTTGCGTTCATCCGTCGTCAGAGCGTGGCACTTGCCATCTAATTCCCGTGCTGTCCACAGATATACAAGTGCTTTCCGTTCCGAATCATCTGCTGAGTCGCTGTTCTTCGCGTCCTGTGCGAAAGCAGGATTGAAACAAGAACCTAACAGCCAGCTGGTAACCACCAGAATACGCGTTGCCTTCATAGCCTTTCTCCTCTTTTCAGAATGTCCTTACAGCTACCTGCCCTCACCGATCAACACAAAAGGTGCCCAAAAAGCCGGATGCGAGTAAGGAAAGCCGCTCCTATCAGATGTGGTACGCAGTTTTCGCCGTGCGGCGCGAAGCCGATCAGCGCGACTACCAGATTGGGCGGCTCGTGTATTGCGAACTCCACAAACTTGGCGGTGGCGGAAGCATCCACGGCCCATTGACTGACTAGCAACGCGCGCGTACCGGCGAACAAAAAAGCTCTCGCCAAACCAGATAGAGGCTCAGCGCCCGCTTGATTGTCTCCCGCGCCAGTATTACAAGCGAGTAGCAAAACCCAATCCGCATCAAGCGACAGCTCTGATATTTCACTCGCGGACAACAAGCCATTCTTCGTGGATCGTCAGAGATACAGTTGGCAGGGGGAGTGAATACGAGAGCGGGTTCACTCACAGCATTGCCTCCTTGTTCGTCACCAGCCAGAGCGTGAGTAACAAAAGCGAGCACTTTGTAATTTGCCAACGATTCCTTCGCGTCGATGGCTCTAAACGACGACTCGGTCATTTCCTGACCCATATGAACGTCTGATATGTCGCCATCGAAATAATGCGCTAAATCCTTGGACAGAACATCTACTTCTTTCGGAAACCTCGGCAAGATGCCACTGCAGAGTAAAGTTGAACGTCCGGCTCCCTCGGTCACGGTCGTCCCCGGCTTGATGTCGGGTAGCGTGGGAGGTCCAAATACAATAACCGACTTTGTTCCTGCCGACGTCTCAACTCGTTGCGCAGAGAATGAAATGAGGTCACCGAGGGCACATAGGTGACAGAGACCTCATATCCAGCCTACCGTATCGGTGCTGCCCCGAGGGTGATAGGCAAGCAATTCTAAGGGCAAGCTTTGCAGGGGACCGCTCAGCACGACGGCTATCCGTGTAATGTGATCCAGACTCGCCAAAACGGGGGCCCAAATCTTCGTATATAAAATACCTGAGTCTTCGACATCAAAAGGTTGTAGTCGGTCAAGAGATAATGTCGCTCGTATCTTCTGTACCTGTTCACTTGCGCTGGATTCGGAGAGGTCTAGCCGAACCAAGTGGGCTGTATTTCTACGCGCCACAACTGCAAAGAGCGAGCCTGGCATTTGAATGAATGTTAGAAGTGCTTCGTTGTCGTCCAGAAGCCAGCCCTTGCCATTGTTGTTACTTGTAAACTCATTTAGGGGTATGGATGTCCCATTGAGCAACTCACTATAATTTGGAAAGGTAGACAGTTTCTTCCGCGCTCTTCCTAAGCTGCGCATCCAGCTGCTGTATCCGGTCCGTTAGGGCTTCATGGGAGGTGAGGTTTTCCTGCTCTAGGCGTCGCAAAGGTTTTCTGAAAGTCAACATCGACGACGTCACGCTGCCGCTGTAGTTCAAAAAGATGTTGCACAGAGGACGCTAGCCGTGGATCCTTGAGGGAGGCCCGCTCTGCAAATGCTTGGAGCGCGATAGCCGCTTGGGGTCTCGAAGCATGCTGCCCCAACGCGAATGCTGCCGCACAGGTCTCTGAAGTTTGAGGCATTACATGTGCGAGAACCTCAAGCGCCTCCGATGCCAGGATCTTCCATTCCGCCGTCGTGACTGGGGTTGTGGCCAATGTCTTAGCAGCGGAGAGAACCAGGCGACTACTCTCAGGATTTCGGCCTTCATCGACCAGCAAGTCTGCCAGTCCTAGTTCAGCCGAAACCATCGCCAAGTCTCCCTGAAACGTCCGGCTGCTGAGTACAGATATTGCACGCCTGAACAGGTATTCAGCACCGTACAAATCACTGCGGCGGTGTAAGAGCTTTCCATACTCGACAAAAGCTGCTGCCGAAGCAGCCGAATTTCTGTTTGCTGCACCTGCACAGTTCACCCACTCGTGAAGCCAGTTTTCGGTATCTGCGGTCTTATTTATAGCCTCGTCCGCTGTCGCTAAATCCTTCCAGTAGCGCAACTGGTCGACACTACCGCAGACTGCATCGCGGCGGAAGCTGCTGTAAAGCGACTGTTGAAGAGTCTTTTCGGCCTCCCGCCAGTCTTCGTCGTACAGCTGAAGTTCGGCGAGGATGGGGAGCGACTCCTGTTGAACCTGGGCTGCAGAAACCCGCCTAGATGTCTCGATCGTTCGCGCAAACCCGGGATCTTCGGCCTCTGGAAGGGAATCGAGAAATTTGTCCGCGGGCTGACTCCAAACCGGGGCGATCGTATTCATACCCTTCAATAGGGTAAGTAGCCTGGCCAGAGCGTCGCCGCTACGGGACCCGCAGGATTTTGGAAAGAGCATTGATTTGCACGGTCTCGATTCTTTCTTTATAGAATCGGATACCTCGAGGCCGAGCCTCGGATTTTGGTCCAGAAAGGTCGCAAGCTTGAGAGCCAGCGCATAACGCTCTGAAATTCCCCGCACATCACCAGCCGTCACGAAGGAGTTTCAAAATGTAGCGGTCAATCTCAAACCTCACCGCAAGCAATTGAGCGCTTTGGTTCAAGTCTTTTGTGTCGGCATCGAGTTCTTCGAGCACCTTCAGGGCAAGCTCTGAATTTTGGGGGTGTCCAGTGCCTGCGCTAATCGCATTTCGAGGTGTATGCGATCGAGGGGCGAGGTATGAGCAGCGGCGATTTCTTGTTTTGCCTGCTCAATATATTGTCGGGCATCAACAAGATTGCTGGCACGTACACTCATTCTGGCCAACATCTGGAAAACTTCTATTCTCTGGAATGGAGAATACACGTGACCTGCCATCGCTCCCGCAATAGATGTGATGGCGGCGGACGGCCGATCGTGAGCGTCATAGAACTCGAATACTTGTTGCAGGCTGTGCCACCGTTCTGACCAATGGGATCATCCTTGGAATTCAGCTTTCGTAGGTAGGTGGACTCAACCTCCCGTTCCAACATCTCCAGGTCCAGTGGGGACCATGAATTGCCGTATCGTGTGTAGCCAGAGAGAAAATAGGCCGCATTGACGATCTCCCAGCTGGGTTCAGTCGGAAACAACATCAGGGGATCACAAACGCCCAAGCCTTCCTGCTTAAGTGCCCCAAGCGCATGGTTCGGCACCTTCCCTTGCCAGCTGGAAAACATTGCGCGAAGGTGCAGTGTCGCGCCACGAAGCTGAGACGGCAGGAGGGTCGTGTCTGACGGGAGAGCAAGGGTCGCTGCAGAAAGGTCGTCCACTCGAGCGAGAATCAGAGCAAGCAAGATATGAAGCTGCGCGCTTGAAGATGCAGATACCGTGGGAGTCAATGACCTGAGCAGGGAAACAGCTTCTTCTTTTTCAGCGTCGGTGACCTCCTCTCCGCGGAGACTAACGCGACACTGAGCTCCTCGGTTGCCAGAGCGATCGCCGACAGGTCACCACTTCGTCTTGCCACCTGTAAATGACTCCGGAAGCTAACCAGGGTCTTGTCAAAATCTATCTTCCGCATCACCATGAGCCAGAGATCACGACGAGGACTGTTGAGGATCCTATCTACAGTTTCCCCACGTTCTTGCGCACGCGAAGAGACAGCGACAATGAGTATCATGGCGAACGAGATTATTGGGATCGACCAGCACTTCCAGAAGCGATCGGACGTCTGCATCAGTACACCACCTCCGATACCCATGCGAAGAGTTTTCCGACAGCTAGGACTGCTTGCCGAGACCGCATTCTCCAACTTCGGGCCAGCTTCTACACTTCTGCGGTGTTCACATTCTTGAACACGGAGAAAAGGAATGTGCGCCTCAACGTCGGGCTGTTGAACCACATGTAAGCGCAACCTGAAAGCACGGCGGACCACCTGGGCGCAAAGCACCCACAACTCAAGAAAGACGTGATCTCCTTTTCGATGAAACCCGGCGTGCGGAAGCCCCCTCGCGAGAAGCGCCAGGCGCGCTTCATTCTTCCATTCGCCGATTGTGGAGAAAGTTAAGCTGCGACCTCTACGTCTGTCAAGCGGAAGATGTTGCACTACCGTGTTCGGCTTCTGGGAGATTAGGAACGATAAACGCGCTTGTGGCCACCGAACTATCAACGCGCTACTGATTGGCCAGAAACGGGCTTGTGGGAGGTGTCGTATGAGCTTGTCCAACAACTGGTGACTGGCCGCGGCGTCGATTTAGGCTGGTCTCGACTCTCACATTTTCAGCGCGGGGTGGTTTTTCGTAATCCAGTCTTCGACTTCAACGTAAAACTGTTTTGCTTGGACGACGATCTCTTTTGCTTCTGTGTCGGTCGCAACATTGGAGAAAGTGTAGTCGATAGTATTTCGCTTCCGTCGACACGTCTCAAAATAGTCGGCGTACTTGTGCGCGGCTTTACCCAACACCAGTTTCGTGCTCTCCAAGGACACCCGGTGGTGTCCGACTTTGCTCACGATCCGATACCCCGCACAGGCTATGGCCATATTCGCAGCCTGGAGCGCAGCGTTGTAGGCAGTGGCGAATCTCCGATCTGCTGAAAGGCCAGCAAGACTCGCGTCTGCGAGGTCGCGGGCGATCAGGGCCCGCATATTGTCTAATTCCTTCTTGGAGGTTTTGTGTTTCTGGGCTTCCTTATTTGCCAACAAGCTCGTCCAAGTCACTCTGGCCTCCTTTCACAAACTGTTTCCGTCCTCGTAAAACGGCGGCAAGGAAATGGTCGCCCGATTTGATTTTCTCCCGAAACTCCTCTGGGGAATAGGCCGTGACGTTGACCTCTCTTCCCAGCCGCGCCTCCGCCTTGCGGAGCGCTGGAGACAGGTCAGCAAGACCTGCTCTGCCAATGACCATCACATCCACGTCACTCATCGCATGTTCCCGGCTTCGTGCCACGGAACCATAGATAAAAGCACTCTGAATCTTGTTCCCAAACGGTTTTAGTATCTGCTCCAAGATCGGAGCCAGCCCTGCCGTTTTTTCGAAGAGCTGCTGCAGGTCTCGGAACACTGGGGACTGGGTCTCCGCCTTGAAATAAGCCCTTGTGCCTTCCCGACGATGCACCAATATTCCGCTTGCCACCAGAGATGATAACTCCCGCTGAAGGCTCGACGGGCTCGTGCCCAAACGGTCGGCGAGTTCCGAAAGATACCACCACTTATCTGGCTGGCCGAGCGTAGCCGCGAGCACACCTTGCCGTACCTGTGGGAACAACGCAGTCAGCACGGAAGAGTTACGCATATTGCGTATATTATTACGCATATTGCGTAAGCGTGTCAACCGCTAAACGAACAGGGTTGTCTGCGGCGAGCGTTGAGTAATCTAAAGTGGCAGTTCAGATTACTCATATCCGTTCGAATGAGAATCGGACGCAATTCGAACGGACTCGAATGCTGTTCGACTTCGTGCGAGCAGCGTTCGCTAGTCCCCGGACGGCCTGCACCGACCTAAGCCGAAGGCTTAGGGATGGTGTCTCTTTGGAAAACGAATTGGTTTCTTCTCGAACGGCCCCTACCGCGCCAAATCTGCATCAGTCGTGGATAGCCTGCCGTTCCAAGGCTGGCCGCCGAAAAACGCGTGCACTACCAACGGTTTCATGCTAAATTGACTTTGTGAAGCGCCTGCTTCAATTTCGATCGTCATTACGACTCAGTCCATCCCGACTGAGTTATTAACTCCTGCACAATTTATAGCTTCAGGCCCGTGGCGGAACTGGCATACGCAGCTGCCTCAAGAGCAGCCTTTTTGTGGGTTCAACTCCCACCGGGCCTACCAGAATTCTGTTGTTCTTTGACAATTCAACGGAGAGTGGGCCGGACGGTAAGGCACTTGTCTGCTAAACAAGGGCTCTCGCAAGAGGCTAACGGGTTCAACTCCCGTACTCTCCGCCACGCGGAAGGTACTGCTGAATGGCCGGCAACTGGTCCTGAAAACCGGGGCATCGTGATGAGCGATGGGCGTTCGATTCGTCTACCTTCCGCCAAGTTTGCACAGGTGCGTGAGCCCGGCCGAAACGGACCGGCTGTAACCCGGTCTCCCCTAGTGGGACGCGGAGGTTCAAATCCTCCCCTGTGCACCAGAGTGCCAGCGTGTGCGAATTGGAATAGCAGCCTGTCTTAGAAACAGGTGTTTGAGAGTTCGAATCTCTCCGCTGGCACCAGATTTCTCTTTGACACGCCGAGAGTGTGGAGTCAGAAGTGCAGATGGAACTCACAATTAATTCCTCTTCGTAACGTGCACTTCGGCCCGCGGAAAAACAGGGTCTATAACCGACGGAGTCAGCGAAATCGAATCCATATACTGCGCAACCGGAGGGGCCACACCGAACTCCCACTTAACTGGTACTCCCTCATCGGGGAAAAAATTGCGCTTCAGGCAATCCAACATCTCCACACCTGATTGCGCGGTCAGGAATCTGGCCAAGTCAGGTGTTGCCAACCGAACTCCGGAAACGGCAAAGGACAATGGCGAATCGGTCATTAGCCTCCTGTAATCCTGGTCTTCGTTTTCGTCTACGTGTGCGCCACCTTCCTTGTTAGCAAGGATAAGAACGACCTGCTTCCTCCGGTAAACCATCTGCGTACCCAACTGTGATGGAAACGTGAAAACTGTACGATTCCACCAAGCACCGACGGAACTCAAGGAATAGTGCGAAGAGCCAAGGTCCACGGCGGGTGCCAATGTGGACCCCAACCTCACACTTACTGCGAAGCCCAGGATGTGTTCGTGTTCAGTCTTCTCCCGTGCGCGGTCGAATATCGGAAGTTCAAGACCACTTGGCATTGCCTGCACCAGTAGTGCTTTACTGCTTCCAGTCTCATGAACCAATACTCTAATGGTCGTGGCAATCCGGACGCTCTCTGCAAAATTCCCCTCGTAAAATGCACGCAGGGAGGTACGCAGGAAGCCCATCTGCTCTCTCAACTTCTCCAGAATGTTCGCTTTGGCTCTCGCCATTTCAAACCCACCTCTGCTGGAGGCCGCCCTCATCACCTGGAGGCATTGCACAGTGACCCCCTATGCGACAGGACATCCTCTCGTATTGTCCCACGCCACTCCTCGGCTGCAGATTGCCGAGGTAAGAAAGTGGTCCGGGTGGCAGGAGTTGAACCTGCGTGGACATGTGCCCAAGACATGTGGGTG
>CAVTKB010000001.1:0-69463 GCA_963735205.1 uncultured Acidobacteriota bacterium | reverse complement strand
GGCCCTGAACCGTGGTCGTCTTGACGGGCCAATTGCCCGGGCCTGTCAATTTCGATGGTCAGCACTGTCGTTTGCGATGGCACTGGCAATCAACCGGTTCTCGCCCACAACCAGCACGGCCGATTGCTCGCTGGTATCGCACCCGCCGGATCGAAGGCACAGCGAGCGACGTAATTGCTGGTCTTGTCCAACCACGCCCGCGCCGAGTCTTCCTCGACTCCCATGCTGGCAGGGAAATCAAAACCGGCCAGAGTGCCAGTACCCCTGTTCGACAGCTCATAATTTCGTCCCCAATTCGTTGCCCAATGGAGTTGCAAACGCGTACCAAATCGGTAAAAAATGCAGCCGTTTTTTCTAGGATCGGAGTGCCCAGCCTTCCCTCACTCGGCAAGTTCAGTTCGGTAATCCTTTACACTCCGCCATTCTCCAACGTCCACTGTGCTGCGTAGTGGACTAGCTCTGCGATCGCTCAGATCCAGTTTCTTGCGGATTCGCTCGCGATACGTCTCGACGGTCTTGACGCTTAGGTGCATCCGCTCGGCAATCCCCGCAGTCTTTACGCCTTGCCCGATGAAACAAAGACCTCCAACTCGCGATTGGCGAGCACATCAGAGCGGCGAACGCGTCATTTCCATTCGCTCCCCGCCGACGGTGCGACGCAACATCTTCTCGACCATCGCGTCGCTCAGGTAGACCTTGCCTTCCAGCAAACCCTACCTTTTCAATCGAACGATTAATTCAAGTGATCAGCACGTGGAAGATGCTGTAGCAGAGCCAGGTGAGCGTCAGCATGCAAGGGGCGGAGCGATCAAAAGCTTTCCCCACACAACCGAACTATGAGGCAGTTGGGGCATGCACGGCACGATTCCGCGCCGCTAGTACCGGCTGAATTTTGTCATCCGCTGGATGAACGCCCCTGAGCTTGCCCTGCTGCCACTCATCGATGCCAAGTGCTTGCAAGTTCTTGATGAACGAACCGGCCCAGAAGAATTTGAATTGAATCGTTGACGCATTGTTCGATTGAAATCGAGCATCGTCACCGGGCGCCCGCTCAGAGCAGGCCCGCGAGGTAGGATTGCATGGAGGACCATTCAATGTGTGGGGCAAAATGGCTCGCGGTCGGGCTTCTGATAATCGGCGGGGCTTAGTCTCGCGGTGAGTTGTTCGCACCAGCGGGGCGGTTGGCCAATGTGCCACGAGTAACCTGCGACGAGCTCGGCGGAATGGGCCCGCGGCGGATGGCCTCGCGACGCTGACCGATATCAAGGTCTGTGGGAGCGGACATCTCATGCATCGCGACGGGCTGTGTCCGGGCGATGTCGAATTGTATGTCCCGGTATTAGCTCGTCATGTCCAACGAGACCGCCGCTGAGCGAACTGAATTTGCTCTTGGCCATTCACGACGACGATCCGCTTGATCGCCTCCTGCAGTCTGACGGACCGTTCCAATTCACCTGCCAAGTTGACCGCCACGGAAATCGATTGGATGACTGGGTGCGTCAGGGACTAACTGCCAAGTACCCGGGCATCCGATTGGCAACCTGTTGTATCCTGAACGTCAGATTGCACGAGCCATCGCCATTTGTGGCCAGGCGGATGTTGCAACTGGGCTTGGTCAGCCTGCTGCTTGGCGGCATAGTTTTGACCTGGCTAGCATGGGTCGGAAAGGCGCAAGGATTACTTACTTTCGCTACGTGCGTCGCGTTACGACACAGAATATGGATGTGACGGATCACGACGATAACCGTTAGGCGATTTAGACTACACGCGCTGCAACTCGTGCGATTTAGTCCGGGATCGTTCGTGTCGTTCACGGCCTCAGCAATCCTGCCCAGATGTCACCAGCGTCAAATTCGGTCGTTACTTGGTGCGTGTCGCCCGTGCGTGGGCGACACAACTTGATGATGCCATAATTTGGCAGACTTCATTACGAGCCTGTAATATATTGTCATCAGGCGTTGCCAAATTCGGGAAATTGTGGCCTCACTCGTTTTCTAGTGCTTGTTAAAACTCGGATAACTCATGCTTAAACGTACCCCTTTCAAAGATCCTCATCTCACCTACCGAGGGGTATATCATGAACGTACTGGTGGTTGATGTTGGCGGGACCAACGTAAAAATCCTCGCCACCGGAAACGACGAACCCCCGGAAAATTCCTTCCGGGCCGACCATGTCGGCCGAACAGATGGTCGCCGAAGTGAAGAACTTGCCGGCGACTGGAACTATGATGCTGTCTCGATCGGGTATCCGGGACTTGTCCTCCGAGGGCAGGTGGCTCTGGAACCCTATAACCTGGCGCCCGGCTGGATGAGTGGTAAAACTTTGTTTGGCATTCGAGTGCCCGGTCCGCCTCATCAACGATGCGGCCATGCAAGCCCTTGGGTAGTTACCAGGAGGGAGTCCTCCTGTTTCTGGGATTGGGAACCGGTCTCGGCTCCCGCACTGGTGGCGAGGGCGTCGTGGTGCCGTTGGAGCTCGCTCACCTCCCTTTGTCTCCCACCGCTCGCCGTTGAATCGGAGAGCCGTGGTGATGTTGACTTCAAAACCCAGGGGCTAAAGCCCCTCAAAAACTTGTCTCAGCGGCACGGCTGAAGCCGCGCCCTTCCACGAAACCCAAACCAGCCAGCGAAAACCAGGGCTGTTACCGGCGCTCGATTAGCCTGCTCCAAAAACCACGCTCGCTGCGCTTGCTGGACGGACGAATGCGTCCGTCCCTACATAAACCTAGCCTACGACTTCAATGCCCATCGAACGCGCCGTGCCGCGGATGCTTTTGATTGCGGTCTCGACCGAGGCGGCGTTCAGGTCGGGCATTTTTTGTTTTGCGATGTCCTCGACCTGCTTGGCGGTGACTTTGCCGACTTTATCTTTGTTGGGAACGCCTGAACCTTTGGCGATGCCGGCGGCGCGCTTCAGCAGAATCGAGGCCGGCGGCGTCTTGGTGATGAAGGTGAACGAGCGGTCGCTGTAGACCGAGACGACGACCGGAATGATCAGGCCTTCCATTTCCTTCTGGTTGGTTCTGGCGTTGAATTGCTTGCAGAACTCCATGATATTGATCTGCGCCTGGCCGAGCGCGGGGCCGACCGGGGGCGCCGGAGTCGCCTTGCCGGCGGCGATCTGCAACTTTACGTAACCTGTAACTTTCTTTGCCATAATCTCTCTTCCATCTGCAGCGTGATCTAGGATTTTCGGCTCAACGTCTGCAGACTCTTTCTTCGAGAGCTCAGGCGAATCCGTTCATTGGCCTAACTCGGCTAAATCCCACTCCGCAAACCTGCAGGCAAGCGTTCGCGATCTGCCACGAAGAAGTCGCGCCCTTCCACTAAACTACGCGACCTTTTCCACCTGGTTGAACTCCAGTTCCACCGGGGTCGAGCGGCCGAAAATTGTGACCATGACTTTTAACGTTTCGCGGTCTTCGTTCACTTCGTCGACGATGCCGGTGAAGCTAGCGAACGGGCCTTCGCTGATGCGCACCGTTTCGTTCTTCTCGAACTTGACCTTGAGCTTCGGCTTCTCGCGGCTGTCGGCAACTTTGTAGACGATGTGCTGAACTTCTTCTTCCGACAGCGGAGTCGGCTGCTGTCCGGTGCCGACGAATCCGGTGACGCGCGGCGTCGACTTCACGACGTGCCAGACGTGATCGTCCATGTCCATTTCAACCAGCACGTAGCCGGGATAGAACATGCGCTCGGAAGTGTACTTCTTGCCGCCGCGGACTTCGGTGACCGACTCGGTCGGGATCAGCACTTTGCCGATCTTTTCCTGCAAGCCGAAAGCGTTGACCCGCGACTCCAGCGACTCCTTCACCTTGCGCTCAAATCCCGAGTAGGAGTGGATGATGTACCACTTCATGTTCGGATTCTTGGGCGCCTCGGCGGTGGCGGCAGCGCCCTCCGCACCGGCGGCCTGCGGCTCGCCTGCTGGTGGTGGTTGCTTCGTTTTTTTCTTCGTCCGGCATATGGGGTGCTTCTTCTCGGCCAGCGTTTCGTTTCTAAGCAGCTTGCGGCTGCAATCTCATCGCGATTCTTGAATCAGTGAACCCGGAAATAATTGAACAGCGCGGTTACGCCGTGCTGAATGACGAAGTCGATCACGGCAAAATACAACGCGAAAATGAACACCGTGATCACGACCACTGTGGTCGTGGCCTGAACTTCCTTCCACGACGGCGCGGTGACTTTGCGCATTTCGGTGCGCACGTCGTTGTAGAAAGTCCTGATCCGCTCCGGCCAGGACTTGATCTGGTCGCCAAAATTGCCGCCGGCTGCCGCTAATGAATTCGCCATTTTCTTCGTCTCGACTGCCATCACTGCTCCTGGCTCTTCTCGCTGACTCTCCAAAAACTCTGGCAGGGGCGGAGGGATTCGAACCCCCAAGTTCGGTTTTGGAGACCGACAGTTTAACCGTTGAGCTTACGCCCCTGTAACTTCATTGAGTGATCTGGCAATTGAGTACTCGGATGATGCTAGCGGATTTTCAATCTCGCTATCACTCAGCCCTCACGACCGCTAATCTATTTCACTTCTTTATGCGGCGTGTGCTTGCGGCAACGGCTGCAGAACTTCTTGAATTCCAGCCGCTCGGTCGTCGTCTTGCGGTTCTTGGTCGTCGAATAGTTCCGCTCTTTGCAATCACCGCACTGTAATGTCACTATTTCTCGGGGCATCTCAACAGCTCCTAACTTCTAGCTTCAGCTCTCAGCTGTCAGCTCTCAGTTAAACCCTTGTCATCCTGAGCGACGACGTTCTTTGTCGTCGCGAAGGACCTATGCACTTCGCCGACCATCGCCAGTCCGCTCTCACTGACAGCTGATAGCTGATAGCTGACAGCTTTCTACGTCACAATCTCCGCGATCGTGCCCGCGCCTACCGTATGCCCGCCTTCGCGGATCGCGAAGCGCAAGCCTTTTTCCATGGCCACCGGCGTGATCAGTTCGATCACCAGGCTGACGTTGTCGCCCGGCATCACCATCTCGGTGCCCGCCGGCAACTCCGCCACGCCCGTCACGTCCGTCGTGCGCAGATAAAACTGCGGACGATAGCCCTTGAAGAATGGCGTGTGCCGTCCACCTTCTTCTTTGGTCAGAATGTAGACTTCGGCCTTGAACTTGGTGTGCGGCGTGATCGATCCCGTCTTCGCCAGCACCATGCCGCGCTCGACATCTTCTTTCGCAATGCCGCGCAGCAGCAGGCCAGCGTTGTCGCCCGCCATGCCTTCGTCCAATTGCTTCTTGAACATTTCGACGCCCGTCACGACCGTCTTGCGCGTCTCGCGGAAGCCGACGATTTCCACTTCCTCGCCGACCTTCACCTTGCCGCGCTCGATACGGCCCGTCACCACCGTGCCGCGTCCCTGAATCGAAAAAATATCTTCGATCGGCATCAGGAACGGCTTGTCCAGTTCGCGCGCCGGCTGCGGAATATATTTGTCCACCGCCTCCATCAACTCGTCGACCTGCGCCTCCGCCTTGGCTTCCCCGTTCAACGCGCCCAGCGCCGACACCCGCACCACCGGCACATCGTCGCCCGGGAACTTGTACGTCTTCAGCAGCTCGCGCACTTCGAGCTCAACCAGTTCGAGCAGCTCGGGATCGTCGACCGCATCACACCTTATTCAACGCCACGACCAGATACGGCACGCCCACCTGCCGCGCCAGCAGCACGTGCTCGCGCGTCTGCGGCATCGGACCGTCCGTCGCCGCGACCACCAGAATGCCGCCATCCATCTGCGCCGCGCCCGTGATCATGTTCTTGATGTAGTCGGCGTGGCCCGGGCAATCGACGTGCGCGTAGTGCCGGTTCGCCGTCTCATACTCGACGTGCGCCGTCGCAATGGTTATGCCGCGCGCTTTTTCTTCCGGAGCGTTATCGATCGAGTCGAACGACCGGAACGTGTTCTTCGGATTGTGCTTCGACAATACCTTGGTGATCGCCGCCGTCAACGTGGTCTTGCCATGGTCGATGTGACCAATCGTCCCTACGTTGCAGTGCGGCTTGTTGCGATCAAATTTTTCTTTCGCCATTTCGCAGCTCTTAGCTCCTAGCTTGAGCTTTAAGCTCAGAGCCCTTTTCATTTACCTGCCGGCACGGCTGAAGCCTGTGCCGCGAAGGACCTGATGCGAAATACATTCGTTCAGCAACCTGCTTCAGTAATACTGATACAGCTTCTTAAACTTGTGCCGCAGCGCCTGATCTACCGTTTCCAGCTTCGACAGATAAAACTCGCGCATCTGCGCCTGGTCTGACACCGGCAGCGACTCGTACAGCTGCTTCGCGTTCAGTCCCGCTTCGCCGACTACGCCTTCCAGCAAACGCTGCGCCAGCACCGCGTCGAAATCCCGAACGCGAATTCCCTTGCGGTCCATCTGCTTCAGGAACCGGTCGACCTTCTCGGGCAAGAACGCCTGCTCGACTGCCGCTTTCAGCCCGGCGAACTCTTGCTCCTTCTCAACCTTGATCGGAGCCCGCTCGAAACTCACTGTCATTCTCGACAAGTCTCGCTACATTCAATTCTGGAGCGGGAGACGGGAATCGAACCCGCGACCAACAGCTTGGAAGGCTGTGACTCTACCACTGAGTTACTCCCGCTTGAAACCAGCTCTCAGCTATCAGCCCTTCGCCATTCGGCTCAGGGCAGGCTAAAAGCAGCTCTGAGCTAAACCTCAGCGGCTAAAGCCGCTTCCCGATTATGGCTCCTGACGGCCCGGCTGAAGCCGGGCCCTTCCACAACCCCGCTTCTCGAACCTTTCCAATTCGTTGACAAAACAATCTGGAGCCGATGATCAGGATTGAACTGATGACCTCTCCCTTACCAAGGGAGTGCTCTACCAACTGAGCTACATCGGCCCGAAAACTCAGCTGTCAGCTATCAGCCTTCAGCCTTTGCAAAGCCTCAGCGGCTAAAGCCGCTCATCATTCCGCTCTGGGCGGCACGGCTAAAGCCGTGCCCTTCCACAAACCAGCGAACCCTACTCGGCGTCCTTGTCGGGGTGCAGCACTTCGTTGCGGCGCAACACCGACTTCACGGCGAACAGCGCCAGGATCAAAATTGTTCCGGCCCGAATCCTCGAGTCGGTCAGCGTGGTCCAAGCCAGCGCTCCCAGCACTACGTAACAGACGAGCGCAATGGACAATCTGTTCACAAAATCAGCGATACTCAGCAATCAAATGGTGCACAGGGAAGGATTCGAACCTTCGTACCTCGCTAGGAGGGACAGATTTACAGTCTGTTGGCTTTAACCACTCACCCACCTGTGCAAAAACTTTCCGGGCGATGCGGCTGTTGCGCTTCGTCCAGCAGACTGCAACTACAGGGGCCGCTCGAAAGCATTCACGCGAAACCCGCCGACCAAACGCAGCACACTTTTTATTTCGCAACACAGATTCACAACACAGGGAAACCAAGGCTCGCGCAAGAAGACCGCGAAGATCACTGACTTCTGATCGTTAGATCATCGATCATCGATCACTGCACACCGGAAAAGTACGGAATGGAGTGCGTTGGAAAAACCTGTTGCGCCGCTAACCGAGTCCCCCGACCCGCCGGAAAAACATCTCTGCACTCGTTTACTGGAGCTGGCGAAGGGATTTGAACCCCCGACCCCCTGATTACAAATCAGGTGCTCTACCGACTGAGCTACGCCAGCAAATTCGAGGAGAAGACGCGCCTTCGCGCAAACTCATCCCTCAGATCCCTGCCAGATGTCCGGGACAATTATTTAAGGTATCACAAGGGGAATTCGGGGCGCAAGCAAGGGGTCACCAAGCAAGTGGGTCAGTTTGCAACTGTCGGCTTTTGTCTTTCAACGTCACCCGCCTCTAATGCCTCTGCTTCAGCGATTAATGCGTCGGCTTCCCGCACCCGGGCATCCGCTTTCCCCTTCAGGATCGCGGCTCGGTCGCGCAGTCTCTCTGGCTCCGGCACATGCCGCTTCCGAATTTCCCCGGGTTTCCATCGCATGCGCCCAGTTTCACGCACTGACCGTGAAACCGCAAGGCAAAAGCGAAGGTCCCAGACGCGAACTCGAGTTTCTCAGACCACCGAAATTGGCGCTTAAACCGGAACCAACCACTCGGCAACATCGTATCTGAGACCATGCGTCGGGCAGGAGAACTCAAGTTCAAGGCTTCGCTCTCAATCCTACTTTTTATAGCGGCTGAACTGCTCGCTAAACCTGCGGCTGCTCAGAGCGAGCCGGACTTCTCCCAGGCGCAGGCGCTGCTGGAACTTCTGCGCTCGTGCCATGAGAATCGCGTCGCGGCCGGAGCCATCGACCGAGTCGTTTCGCTGCCGGGCACTGCGCTGGTCGTGCAACAGCAGAATATTTCCCGGCGCGTGACCATGCAGCAGTACCGGGAGGTACTGCAGGCTGCTTGCGCAGGCAAGATCGCTGAGGTGAAACCCGCGGAGGCGGGTGCGCGAGCGGAGAAGGGCGTCAGCGGGCTGACTCAGGATGTGGGGCCTTCGCTGGTTTGGGGACGAGATCACGTTGCGCTGCTCGAATCGCAACTGGCGGAGTTGCGGCGCAATCGGGCGATCGGCGATGCGATCCCGCTGGCGCGTAAGTATCTTCCGGCGCAGGTTCCGCTGGCGCCGAAGCTCTATGTGGTGATGGGCGGGCGCGCGGGAGCGGCGGCCATCGACGACCAACTTTATTTTGATGTGCTCATCTCAGCTTGGCGGAATTCCCGCGGAACGGCGGCTGCGGTCACCCCGGCTGGCGTGGTCGAGTTTTTTGCGCATGAGACTCACCATCTCGCCTACGGGCAGCTTCTGGATCGCAAGCGGGACTCGCTGGCGCTGACTCCGGCGGAAGCCCAGACCTGGGGATTTCTGGTCGCGACCATGATGGAGGGGAGCGCGACCTTGCTGATCAACGGCCATGAGAAGCTGGACGATCTCGAAAAGCAGCCGGATGTTCGGCCTTATCTGGCAAAGGCTCCGGAGATGCTTCCGGCCATGCAGAACATTCTGCGCGACGCGCTGAAGGGGCCGATGCCCGACGAAAGCTATGCCGAAGCATCGTCCGCGTTTTTCGACATGGGCTATCACGCGACTGGATCGGTGCTTCTCGCGGCGATTGAAGAGAAGCGCGGGCTCGGCGGAGTGATGGATGTGATGGCCGATCCGCGGCAGCTGCTGGCGGCTTACAACGATTGCGCGAGCGAGTCTACGGTCGCTTTTAAGTTTGATCCTGCGTTGGCGGAGCGCGTGGCTCATATGGGGAATCCAAAAGGCCAGGTAGCGGCGCCCGCTGAGACTCCTGAGTTCATTTCACCACAGAGTCACAGAGACACAGAGGAAGCTTGTTGCAGGGGTTGTCCTTCTCTGTGGCTCTGTGGTGAAAAATGATTGACCCTTCCCATAGACGGTCGAGTGGTGTACATTCTCCCCTAGACATTCAAGTGGTGACACTCGAAGGCAGATTTTCGAAACGGAGGAAATGTGGGCGACCGCTCGGCGGCGAATTCGGAGATGGTGCAGGGTACGCTCGACATGCTGATCCTGCGCACGCTGATTACTGGTGCGGCGCACGGGCATACCATTGCGCGCGTGATCGAGCATATGTCGGAGAACGTGCTGGAGGTGGAGCAGGGATCGCTCTACCCGGCGCTGCACCGGCTCGAGCATCGGGGCTGGGTGAGCTCGTATTGGGGAACGAGCGAGAACAATCGCAGGGCGAAGTTTTACAAGCTGACGGCCACGGGCCGGAAGCAGCTTACCGCGGAGACCAACCGATGGCGGACGATGGTGACTGCGATTGGCCGGGTTTTGGGCGGGAGCCATTAGCGCGGCACTCAGGGGCTAAAGCCCCGTCGATTTTTGTCGACGAACGCGGCCCTGAAGGGCCGCTCTTCCACGGTGGTGCCCGCTGGCTTGTGATGCGAATCGCGAGACGGCGGCGTTCCGGGCATTCGATGCGCGCGAAGGCGCTGCGCGGAGTCAAAGTCTCGAGGCAGTTGCCGAGCTCGAGGCAGTTGCCGAGCTCGATGCAGTTACCGAGCTCGGTGCAGTCGTCTAGCTCGATGCATTTGCCAAAAGGAGGGGACGGTGAATCTGAAACGGTTGTTCACGCGATCGAGGGAAGATTCCGAGTTGTCGGAGGAACTTGAATCTCATCTGGCGCATGAGGTTGACGACAATCTGGCGCGTGGGTTGAATCCGGAGGAAGCCCGGCGGCTGGCTTATGTGCAGCTGGGCAATCCGTATCGGATCCGCGACCGAGTGTGGGAGACGAATCGTATCGCCTGGCTGGAAGATACGGGGCGAGATCTGCGCTATGCGGCGCGAACTCTGAAAAAGGCGCCCAGCTTTACGCTGGTTGCGCTGCTGGTGATGGCGCTGGGCATTGGGGCGAACACGGCGATTTACAGTTTTCTCGACTCGCTGTTGTTGCGCTCACTGCCGGTTTCCGATCCGGCGTCACTCGTGGTCCTGAACTGGCACATGCGGGCCAACCGGCAGGGTGAAACGGTCATGGAGAGCATGAGCGGCGCAACCTACGACGACCCGATCGGAGAAGTCGGAGGGATCTTTCCTTACGCAGCTTTTGAGCTCTTACAGAAGAATGCAGCATTCTCCGACGTATTTGCCTATGCCCACACGCGAGAAGTCCGCACGCTGAGTGTGTCGATTAACGGGCAGGCCGATCCGGCGAGCGGAGAACTGGTTTCAGGCAATTACTTCAATGGCTTGCGGACTATTCCTGCTGCCGGACGCCTCATCGTCGACGATGACGATCGCGTAGGCGCGCCGTCAGTGGCAGTGGTCAGTTATGCCTTCAGCGAATCGCACTTCGGCGGACCGGCCAACGCCGCCGGGCAATCCATTCGCATCAACAATCTTCCCTTCACCGTGGTTGGGGTGACGATGCCGGAATTTTTCGGCGTCGACCCATCGCAAGCGCCCGACGTTTACCTTCCGATGCACACCAACCTGCTGCTGGGAGCCCTGATTCCCTATGGTTTCACGCCAAGGGACTATCTCGACACCAACTACTACTGGGTGGAAGTGATGGGACGGTTGCGCCCTGGCGTCACGCTGGAGCGGGCGCAGGCTCAAATGGCTCAGCCATTCGGCCAATGGGTAGCAACCACTGCGAAGAACGATCAGCAGCGCTCTAACCTTCCCGTCCTCTACCTCAGAAATGGGGCGAGCGGACTCGACACCTTGCGGCGGCGGTTCTCGAAACCACTCTTTGTGCTGATGACGCTGGTGGGGCTGATTCTCGCCATTGCCTGTTCGAACGTCGCAAACCTCTTGCTGTCGCGCGCCGCCTCGCGTCGGCGCGAAATGGCCCTGCGGTTGAGCGAAGGGGCGAGCCGGTTCCGGCTGATCCGGCAATTGCTCACCGAGAGCGTTCTGCTCGCCACACTCGGTGGGCTGGTCGGCGTGTTGTTCGCGGTGGGCGGAATTCGATTTCTGGAGGTTTTGCTGGCGAATGGCCCACAGGATATCGGTTTGCGCGCCGAGTTAAATTGGCACGTGCTGGTGGTGGTGGCGGGGCTTTCCGTTCTGACCGGGATTCTCTTTGGGCTGGCGCCAGCGCTGCGCGGTACAGATATGGATCTGGCGACGGCATTGAAGGAAACTCGCGTGAACGATCGCCCGAAGCCGGGCCGATTCCTGGCGGTCGGCACTACGCAGATTCTGGTTGTAGGGCAGATCGCCCTCTCGATGTTGATGCTGGTAACGGCCGCACTGTTCGTGCGGACTCTCTCCAACCTGCAGTCGATTAATCTGGGATTCAACCGCGAAAACCTGCTTCTGCTCCAAATAAACGCGCGGCAGTCCGGGCACAAGGATGCGGATATCTCCGAGTTCTACGAGAACGTGCGGGAGCGGCTGGCATCGATTCCGGGGGTGCGGAGTGCGAGCCTCGCGCAGGGGTCACTGATTCGCGGCGAGGACGGTATGCCCATCAGTCTGCCGGGGCAGCCCGTGAGCCGAGGCACTCGGTACAAAGCCATTGGGCCGAATTTCCTGACGACTATGCAGATTCCGCTGATTGACGGGCGCGATATCAATGAGCACGATCGGCCGGGTTCGCCCCGCGTTGCAGTCATCAATGAAGAATTCGCCAGGCTCAACTTCCCTGGGCGGAATCCGCTCGGAACGCACATCATGCTATGGGCAGGGGTCGACGAAAAAGACTTGCTGCGCGACATGGAAATTGTTGGCGTTGCCAAGAATGCGCGCTACGGCAGCCTGCACAGCCTGCCGCGGGAAACTTTGCCCGTCGTCTACATTCCATTCAATCAGGGCGATCCGCAGCCCAACGAGATGATGTTCGTGCTCCGCACCCAGGGCGACCCCGTTGCCTTCATCCATTCCGCGCGTGAGGTTGTTCATCAGGCGGACGCGAGCCTGCCCGTGTCGGATATCCGAACCCAAAAGGCGGAGATTGCCGACATCCTTCACCAGGAAATCATGCTGGCCGAGTTGTGTTCTGGCTTCGCCGCACTCGCCTTGATCATTGCTTCGGTCGGCCTTTATGGGACGATTTCCTACAGTGTCTCGCGACGGACAGGCGAGATCGGCATTCGCCTGGCGTTGGGCGCTCAGCGCGGGCCGGTGGTCTGGATGGTGCTGCGCGAAGTCTGGATTCTGCTTGCGGTTGGGTTGATGATCAGCGTTCCGGTGGCTTTGACGACATCGAAATTCCTGCAATCGTTCCTGTTCGGAATGAAGCCGAATGATCCACTGGCGCTGGGGCTGGCGATCGTGATTCTGATCCTGGCGGCGCTGTTGGCGGGGGGGTTGCCGGCGCGGCGGGCAGCGCAGATCGATCCTATGACGGCTTTGCGGCACGAATGACGGGGGCGGGGGTGCTATCATTTCATCTTCATCTGTGAACTTCTGACCCGCATTTCATGCGAATAAGGCGAATCTTCCCCATCGCTTTGGTGGTCGTCGTGGTGGCTGCGGCGGTCACGCTGACCGTGGAGCTGCGCAAGGCGGCTCCGCCGGAGCCGGCGCGGCTGCTGCCGGGGGCTGACGCGTTTGTCTATGCTGACTTCAGTTGGGTGCGTAAGGCGAATGCTGGGAAGTCACTGTTTGCTGATTCGAATAATCCTGGCTCGCGCGATTCTGCCGCGCACAATCCCGTTTCGCACGATCCCGAGTACGAGCGCTTTATCCAGGAGACTGGGTTTGACTTTGAGCGCGACCTCGACGCCGTAGCCTTCGCCGTCCATTACCCGCAATACTGGCCGGGAGGCGGCACCGGTGGCCCAGCGCCTGAGGCTCGCTTTTCTGAAGTATTCACGGGCAGGTTTGACCAGAGCCGGTGTCTGGCTTACCTGAAGCGGACGGCGCAGTCGGTCGAGAACTATAACTCGGTCGACATTTTTACGATTCCGATTTATGGGCGGTCATTTCGCGTCGCGATTCTGGGCGTGGATACGGTGGCGGCTTCCAATCACGACGACCCGGCGGTCATTCGAGGGATGGTTGATCGGTCGCGGCGGCTGGCGTCGCCGTTTGGCGGTCCGGCTCTGCTGCGGCATTATTACAAGCGCGTGCAGCTGGCCAGTCCGATCTGGATTGTGGCCCACGTGGAGCCGAAGGCTCCGGGGTTTGAGACCTGGGCCAGCATGTTTCCGAAGCCGGCCGATGTGGTCGTTTCCGCCAGCTACAACCCGCTGCATCTGCCCCTGCGCGTCGATGTGCTACACCTGCGGGCGGAGGCTTCGGCGGGCAGCGACGAAGACGCGCTGAGCATCACCAACAAAGTCTCAGTGTTGCTGACCATGTTTCACAGCGCGGAAGCCTCGGTGGGTTCGCCTAGCCCCGACACCGATGTGAAAACCCTTTTTGATAGTCTGCGGGTGCGCCAGGAAGGCAGCCGGGCAGTGCTGCTTGCGACCGTTCCGGTGGGCGTTTTTCATAAGCTGCTGGAGAGTCCGGAAGAGATGCCCGCGCCCGCCGAACCCACAGCTCCGGCTAAGCCTCGTACGCCGAGCAAGTAGTTCGCTGCCTGCGGGGTTTCGCTTGCTTGCAACTAAATTCGCGTCCGCACGTCATATTGGGATGAGGTAGCTGCCTCCGCACTCACTCTACAACCAGCAGGTACAATAAGAGCGATGTCAAGCCTTCCAAATCCTTCCATGATTGGCGCGTTTTTCGCGGGCCTGGTTTCTTTTCTCTCGCCCTGCGTCCTTCCGCTGGTGCCTGGATATGTTTCGATGATCTCGGGCGTAGGGGTCGAGGAACTGAAGGCGGCTCAAGCGCAATTGATGCGACGGGTGATGGTGAACTCCATTGCCTTCATTCTGGGCTTCAGCTGCGTTTTCATTGCGGAAGGGTTGGCGGCCACCGAACTCGGCGCGGCGCTCGGCATGTACAAACACAGGCTGGCAACCGTGGCGGGCGTGGTCATCATTATTTTTGGACTGCACCTGACGGGAATCTTCAAGATCAAGGCGCTGTATACCGACGCGCGACTGCACAGTGTGAAAGGCACCAGCACTCTGGTCGGCGCATTTGTGATCGGATTCGCTTTCGCTTTCGGCTGGACACCCTGCCTGGGGCCGATTCTGACCGCGATCCTGACGCTGGCCAGCGAGCAGGACACTGTGGTGAAGGGAGGCATCCTGCTGGCGGTTTATTCGCTGGGACTGGCGGTGCCGTTTCTGCTGACGTCGTTGCTGATGGAGCGCTTTCTTAAGTTTTACAGCCGCTTCCGCTCGCACATGCACGCGCTCGAGGTGGGCTCGGGTGCTTTGATGATTGCGTTGGGCGTGTTGCTGGTGATCGGGCGCTTTACGCTGATTTCGAGTTGGCTATCGTTTCTGAATCGGTTTGCGTTGTAGGTGTAGGAGGTCGTTGTGAAGATTGAAGAATTTCAGTTTTGTCCAAAATGCGGAGCGGCGTTGAGCCAGAGTTCTGTGCTTACGCCCGAGGGTGCTGCTAGCCCGGTTGACAACGTGACTTGCACGGCGTGTGGCACGACGCTGCAGGCCTCGGATTTCGCGGGTGCTGGCATGCTTCCGCCGGCGAGCGCCCAAGGGAGTCGCAATCCGCTGGCGCTGGTGGTCGTAGCGGTGGTGGCAGCGGCAATGCTGTATTTCGGGATGCACATGGCTCACCGGACGGGAACGGCCTCGGCTTCATCGTTGCTGACCAAGTCATCGGAGGCGCCCGACTTCACGCTGCAGTCGCTTGATGGCAAGAGCATGCGGCTGTCGGACCTGCGCGGCAAAGCTGTGCTGCTGAATTTCTGGGCTACGTGGTGCGGGCCGTGCAAGATCGAGACGCCATGGCTGGTTGAACTGCAGAATCAGTACGGGCATGACGGGCTGCAGGTCGTGGGAGTTGAGATGGGGGACGACGGCAAGGACGAAATCACGAAGTTCATGAAAGATATGGGAATGAATTATCCGGTGCTGATCGGCAAGGAAGCGGTGGGCGAGGCCTACGGCGGCGTTCCAGCGCTGCCGGAGACTTTTTTCATCGGACGCGACGGCAAGATTGTGGACAAGATTATCGGGCTGAAGGGTAGGAGCGAAATCGAAGACTCGATCAAGAAGGCGCTCGACACGCCGTCTGGAAAGGCGCCGGCGGCTGCCGCTACGGCCAGTGCGGCACCGGGCCTGAAGTAACGTTGGCGTGGGGCGAATGAGCGCATAGGATCTGAATACGAATGGATCAATCCAGCACCCAAGCGTCTTTACCAGTCCTGCTGCCCAAACATGACAATAGAAACCTGTCCGCGATTGCTCTACTATCGAGTTTCGCGAAGATGATTTCCCGGGCGCACAAATCGAGCACGATCTTCGTCCTCCTTCTGGTCGCGGGCACCGCGCTGGCCCAAGAGAGCCCTGCCCAGGGTGCGCAGGAGCCGGCGGTTACGTACACGCCGATCAACCCTCCCAGCGGCACTGCGGGCCGGGCGCCTTCGGTGAGTTTCGCTCCGGTGTCGCTGGTTACGGCTATGCGGACGGTGGAGACGCCGGTGAATTTGAACTTCCGCGTGGCCGCGGGATTTCACATCAATTCGAATCTGCCGAAGTCGGAGTTTCTGATTCCGACGGCTCTGAAGATGGATCTGCCTACCGACATCGTGCTCGGCAAGATCGCATATCCGGCGGGCCAGGACCTGGCGTTCCCGTTTTCTCCCAGTGAAATGTTGAGCGTGTACAGCGGAGATTTCACGGTGACTGTGGCGGTGCATCCCCTGCATTCAGTGGTCCCGGGAAAATACATTATGCACGGCGTGCTGCGCTACCAGGCCTGCGACAACGCGCAATGCTTTCCACCGAAATCGCAGCCTGTCAGCTTTGAAGTGAAAGTGGTGAGGGAACCGCCCGGACACCACGCCAATCCCGCGCAGAGCCCGCACGTGCATAACTAGCAACTTTCGGCTCTCAGCTCTACTTGTCATGCTGAGCGGAGCAGAATCGTCCAAAGGACGATTTTGCGAAGTCGAAGCATCCCGATAGCCACTACGGCGGCGTTTTTGCGGGCGCTCGTCGGACCTCACTAGAAGAAATCCCACGCTCGGACGACCCTGCCTCGCGGGTAGGGATGCTTCGACTGCGAACGACTTTCGCTTCGCGAAGGTCGTTCTTCGCTCAGCATGACAGGCGTGCCGGATAAGGCTCTGCGATTCGCGTGCCGATTCTTACTCAGCGCGGGGCGTTGCGCTGGCGAGAGCGAGAATCGCTCCGGCAAACAGCATCGTGTCGAAGACGTAGTTGATCGCTTCCACTTTGTCGGCGCCGGGATCGGCCAGGGCCGCAATCAGAAGCGGCCCGTAGATAAAAACGACCAGCAGCACAAGCCAGGTGCCGAGATAAGTTGCCGCCGTACGGGTCTTCTTGTTGAGCAGCATGCATACGCCGGCAACCACGAGAATTGCACCGGTCAGCCAGCCGATGAGCGCGTGGGCCGGAATCCACGAGGGCATCAGTTTTTCGAGCGGGACTCCGGGAACGTTCGCGGTGTGCAGAAAGTTTTCAACTCCAAAAAATATTGCAGCGAACGCAACCAGCACGCGGCCTATGCTGATGAGCTTGCTTCCGCCTTGCCCGCGACTTTGCTCGCGCAGGGCCGCTCCCGCGAGAATCCAGCCTCCGCCGCCGAATGAGCTTTCGCGGAAGACCAGGGTCCAGGCAATCCTTTCTCTGGGGCTGGCGATTACTCCCGGGATCATCAGCATCGCCACGAAAAAAAACATCGCGATCCCGAACAGCAGGCCGGACCAGCGCACTTGAATTTTTGTGGCAATGCTTAGAGACGCGGCTATCAGCGAAAAGCCGAAGAAATATGCCCAAAACAATCGCCAAGGCATATACGCGGGCACCATGGTCATGAGGCCGCGGGCGGCAGAGAGATGCAAGGCGCCGAAGACCGCCAGGGGAGCGGCAAACCACAAATTGTCCAAGGTGACGACTTTATTGAGGCCGCGAGCCTGCGCGACATCGGACTTCGCGGACCACGCGGCGATCAGGAAAGTCAGGATGCCAGCGGCGCACATGGAGTCCACGGTGCGCGAGAACTCGAAGAATGCAAGGAAAATGGTGAAGTGCATGGGACGTTAAGTCTAAACCACTCGGATAGTTTCTCCTGTGGCACCCAGAGCTGCAAACTGTACTACCGAAATATATATCAGCCCTCAGTGAGCATGGGGACTTTGACACGGCAGCTTTGACACGAGACGGGACAGACTCCTAAGATTCGGTCGCCATGAAACGACTGTGCCTGTGGGTTTTTCTTTTTGCGGGGTTTTGCGTGAGCAGCCTCGCGCAAGCGCCATTACCTTCCGTTGTGATCATTCACGATGTCACTGTCATCGATGCGACTGGGGCTCGGGCGCAGGCGCATCGCACCGTGATCGTGCGCGACGGAACGATCGAAGAGATCGGCAGCTCGGCGGGGGCGATGGGCGCAAAGCTCGCTGGAACACATGTGGATGGCAGCGGCAAATTTCTGATCCCAGGACTCTGGGACATGCACGTCCACATGGTGTTCGGCGACTGGTTCCCGCAGGGCAAAGAAGTCACGCTGCCGCTGTTGATCGCGAACGGCATAACCGGCGTGCGCGACATGGGTGGGGAGTTGGAAGTGTTGCAACAGTGGCGAAAGGAAATTGCTGCCGGGGCGCTGATTGGGCCGCGCATGGTTATCTCAGGGCCGATGCTCGACGGGCCGCAGCCGCGCTTTCCCAGTTCGATCGCGATCAAGACTCCGGCAGACGGGCGCCGGGCCGTCGACGATTTGAAACGGCGGGGAGCGGACTTCATCAAGCTGCAGTCGCTCATTCCGCGGGACGCGGTGTTTGCGATCGCTGACGAAGCGCGCAAGCAGGGAATCTCTTTTGTGGGGCATGTGCCGGATTCTGTGCGGGCTTCTGAGGCGTCGAATGCGGGGCAGAAGAGCTTTGAGCATCTGATTGGAATCTTCGAAGGCAGCTCGCCGCTGGAAGACCAATTCATCAAGGGGACGAAAACCGAGAGTCAGTTTCTTTCTACATACGATCCCAAGCGCGCGGCAGTGTTGTTCGCTTTGCTGGCAAAGAATCACACGTGGCAGTGTCCCACGCTGGTGTGGGAGCGCGGCGGGAACTTGATTGATCAGACGGACTTTGCCAGCGACACGCGCGCCACGTACGTGCCGGCGTACTGGAAGAATGTGACGTGGAAGCGATTCACCGAGCAGATCATGCATGATTTCAATATCGATGATCTCGCGACCCGGAAACGTTTCGTGGAGAAAGAACTGGAGGTTGTGAAGACGATGCACCGGACCGGCGTTCTCATTTCTCGCGGGAACTGACACGCCTCCCGGGGTCTACATTTTCCCGGGATTCAGCTTGCATGAAGAATTGCAGAGATTCGTCGCTGCCGGCTTCACACCCATGGAAGCGCTGCAGACCGCGACGCTGAATCCAGCAAAGTTTCTCGGGATGGAGAACCGGCTCGGGACCGTGGAAAAGGGAAAGCTCGCCGACCTGGTACTGCTCGATGCCAATCCGCTGGACGATATTCGCAACACGCAGAAGATTGCGGGCGTGATTGCCAACGGGCGTTACTTCTCGCGCGTGGATTTGGACAAAATGCTGGCGGGAGTGGAGGCGGCGGCGAGGCCTCGGTAATCGGGGGTTCCCTGGCGTTCGCAGAAAACACGGTCTGACTGGCGACCTCTAGCCTTTGCCCTGTTTCTTCTCCAACTTGCCCCAGGTATCTTTCAGCGCGACTGTTCGGTTGAAGACGGGCTTGCCGGGCTTTGAGTCGGGGTCGACGCTGAAATATCCGAGGCGCTCGAATTGGTAACGTGTTCCGGCAGCGGCATTGGCCAGCGAGGGCTCGACTTTCGCCTCGGCGATAATTTCCAGCGAGTTAGGGTTGAGGTTGTCGAGAACGTCCTGGCCTTCTTCGACGTCGCTAGGATTTTCCTTCAGGAACAGATTTTCGTAGATGCGCACTTCGCCGTCGACCGCATGCGCGGCCGAGACCCAGTGGATGGTCGCCTTCACCTTGCGGCCGTCGGGCGTGTTGCCTCCGCGCGTGGCGGGGTCGTAGGTGCAATGCACCTCGACGACTTCGCCATTGTCGTTTTTCACTACGCCGGTCGCCGTGATGAGGTAGCCGTAGCGCAGGCGCACTTCGCGACCTGGAGTTAGGCGGAAATATTTTGGCGGAGGGACTTCGCGGAAGTCGTCCTGCTCGATGTAGAGCACGCGAGAAAAGGGGACGTTGCGCGAGCCCGCGGCCGCGTCTTCCGGGTTGTTGACTGCGTCCATTTCCTCGACCTGATTTTCGGGATAGTTGTCGATCACAACTTTCAGCGGGCGCAGAACGGCCATCACGCGCAGAGCGCGCTTGTTCAAATCTTCGCGGACGAAATGTTCGAGCATGGCCAGCTCGATCGATCCCGTGGTCTTGGAGACTCCAATCGAAGCGGTGAAATTGCGAATCGCCTCCGGCGTGTAGCCGCGGCGGCGGATGCCGCTGAGCGTGGGCATGCGCGGATCGTCCCAGCCGCGCACGCGGCCTTCCTGTACCAGTTGCAGCAGCTTGCGCTTGCTGAGCAGCGTGTGGGTGAGGTTGAGGCGGTCGAACTCGATTTGCCGCGACGGGAAAATGCCCAGCTGCTCGATGAACCAGTTGTAGAGCGGGCGATGATCTTCAAACTCCAGCGTGCACATGGAGTGCGTGACTTTTTCGAGCGAATCGGACTGGCCGTGGGCAAAGTCGTACATCGGATAAATGCACCACTTGCTGCCGGTGCGGTGATGCTCGGCGTGCAGGATCCGGTACATGACCGGATCGCGCATGTTCAGATTCGGCGAGGCCATGTCGATCTTAGCGCGCAGCACGTGCGAGCCGTCGGGAAATTCCTTGGCTTTCATGCGCCGAAACAGGTCGAGATTTTCTTCGACTGAGCGATTGCGGTGCGGGCTGTCTTTGCCGGGCTCGGTAAGCGTACCGCGGTACTTGCGAATTTCTTCGGCCGAAAGATCGTCGACGTAGGCCTTGCCCTCGCGAATCAATTTCAGCGCCCACTCGCAGAGCTGGTCGAAATAATCGGACGCGTAGAAGAGGCCATCCCAGCGGTAGCCGAGCCACTGCACGTCGGCTTTGATCGACTCGACGTATTCCGTGTCTTCCTTCTCCGGATTGGTGTCGTCGAAACGCAGATTGGTATGTCCGCCGAATTCGTTGGCGAGTCCGAAATCGAGGCAGATGGCCTTGGCGTGGCCGATATGGAGATATCCGTTGGGCTCGGGAGGGAAACGAGTCTGCACGCGGCCCTTGTATTTGTTGGTCTTCAGGTCGTCGAGAATAATGTCGCGAATAAAGTTTGAGGGGCGAGGCCCGGGGCCCGATGGTTCGTCCACTTTGGCCTCGGCAGGTGACGGATTCATAACAACTGATCTTACCGCAAAGGGCCGCGACAAAAGAAAAGCCCGGCGACGTCTTGGGAGGTCGCCGGATCAGTTTGAAATAGAACGTCCCTGGTGCGCTCAGACCGATGCGGTCTGCCGCGGGGCAGAGATTCGTTTTCGGAGATAACTCAAGAACTCCCATGCCTGGACGATCGCAGCGATGCAGAGTCCCAGCCACGCGCCGGCAACGCTGATGAGAATCGACACATTCACGATGGCGACGAGCTTGAAGTATTTTCGCGAATCCCGCACCGCATCCTGCAAGAGCACGAACGGATAGGCGGTGGGCGCGTTCGTAATCGCCTGGATCATGGAATGCAGCACGAACAGCATCAGGACGGACTGGAACAGCTGGCTCAGGATGGGAAACCATGTCCACTGCGAGCGCGCTAGCATGATGGCTGACCTCACCAGCGCGACAACGCTGACGAAAACGAATGGAAGATAGAAGGCATGCAGGAGCGGCCCAGCCTTCAGCACCTTCGCCGCAGGTCCCAGGATCAGGAACGGATATTGCGGGATGAGCAAGAGCCAGACCAGACCGAAGATGTTGAATCCGAATTCGGAAACCGTTTTCATCAAAGAGGGTTGCTTGTTGGCTTCCTTCGGTAACGGCGGAAGTTTGAGCGGGTCCCATTTGATTTCGCTTCCGAGGTGGGAGCTGGTGCGCTCAATGATGGCGAAGACGAGCGTGACGATTCCTGCTGCGATGAAGAGGCCGGACCACAGGTCCCCGAAAGTCTGGCGTATGGCCGACGGCCAACTTCCGCCGCTGTTAGCTAGATTCACCGGGCCGACGATGAAGATGAAGACCGGAACCAGAATCCAGAGCAGGACCATCTTTAAGACAAATTCGTAGATGGGAAACAGCGAGGGGCCGATCAGGGACCGCTGCGGGCCGAGGCGGGCGGCGACCATCATGGGGCTGCCGCAGCGCTTCAGGATCTCCGCGATTTCGGCTTTGACGAGGGTGTGGCCGAGTTCTGATTCCTTGTCGTCGATCTGGGAGCGCAGGTCTTCGCCGAACTCGGTGAGCAAGTCCTCTTGCCGGTTCGACTTGGGCAGCCAGAAGCGGACGGCTTGCAGGTATCGGTCAATCAGTTCCATGTTGGGGCTGGATGATGTGTTCATAGTGTTGCCTCTTGGAAAAGTACGTCTGGAAACCCTCGAGACTGCCTCTGATGCTTTCCTCAACCGTTCTCTAAACGACGGCGGCTGAGATTTCTCCCTTCAACTGCGCAGGGTTTGTGTTTTGTACACGGAAAATCCGGTAGGCGTCAGTCAGCAGGATGACCACGCCGGCGACGAGCAAAAACGGAAACGCTCTGCTCATCGCCAGGTTGATTGCATTGGTGAGCGTCTGCATTTGCGCCGGGTTGATCTTGGGGACAGTGATAATGGCCAGGTCGCTGACCTTCAACAGCGACATCCAGCAGAACAGCCCGATCGCAGTGCCGTCGGTGATGAGTCGAACACCGGCGCGGGAGACCGTCCAGTACGGACGCTCGAGATTAATGATCGCCATCGCGGCGTTTACGAAGGCGAGTATCAGGAAACCCCAGAAGAAATATCGCCAGACCGGGGACAAGACGATTCGGATCTCGGGGCGATCAACTATGACCGGGGACGACATCAGGCGGATCCACCAGTAGGCGAACACCAGGTTGACCACGACCTCGATGAGAGAGCCGGTGCGGGAAATGTGGTTGGGATTGCGCACCGGCGGCAGCTTGCGGGGACTCCATTGGTCGAGGAAACGGGACTTGGCCTGCAGCCGCTCGAGGCGCGGCGAACACCACAGTCACCGTGGCCAGCGCCATGAATGCAGTCGACCACAACGCGCTCCATGCCGAGGCGATGGCAATGAACCATCCGGCAGAGATGTGTTGGGCGCGGTAGGACGAGCTGAAAGAAATCATCCCTATCCACACCAGAACCCACGGGACGAGGTAACACAGGGCGACCACTTTCATCACGAACACGTAGATCGGGAACAACACCGGGCCGATCAGGCTTCCCTGCGGCAAATAGCGGTTGGCCACGATAAACGGACGGCCGCGCTGTTTCAGGATGGTTTCGATTTCGCTTTCGTTCAGGGAACGTCCCAGTCCGTTTTCTTGTTCTTCAATCTGCGAGCGCAGATCTTCCTGCAGCTCCGCGATGATGTCCTGCTGCTGCGCTTTCGGGAGCCAGAAGCGGACGGCTTGCAAGTAGCGGTCGAGGAGTTCGGTGCGGTTTGACGATGATTCGAATGTCGATTTGGTCATGGGCGGCCTGCCGGTTCGAGAACTCGGTCGAGGGATGCGTTGATGTTTTTCCATTCGTTCAACAGCTGGTGGAGAATCAGGTCGCCGGCGAGGGACAGGCGGTAAAAACGCTTGTTGCGCTTGTCCTCTTCCCGCCACTGGCTGACCAGCAGTCCCTGGGTTTCGAGGCGGCGCAGGAGCGGGTAGAGCGTGCCTTCATCGATGGCCAGGCCATCGTCGGCGAGGGCCTTGCGGAGGGTATAGCCGTATCGCTCGGTCCTCAGCTGGGCCAGAACCGCCACGATGAAGCATCCGCGGCGCAGTTCCAGCTTCAGGTTCTCGAGAAACGTCGGAATTCGCTTGTGTACCGTTCGCCATATAGTATGTGACATACACTGTACGATACACAGTATAAGTTGTCAAGAAGAATCTTCTTCGAGCGGGCGAGCTTAGGGTTTTATCTCGCTCAGATTTCCAGAAAAAAGAACGGGCGCCTTGTGTATGGGATTTTTCACCCAGTTCGCTAAGGCGCCCGTGTTCCTTGGCAGCTTTCTGCGTGCGAAGCGACTATTCCGCCAAGCCGGTCAGGTTCAGGGTGGAAGAAGATGCTCCACCGTCTTCCGAGCTCTCCATCGCCAGCGAGACGCGGACAGTTGAGGCACAGCTGGAGAAGTCGATCGACACTTTTCCATCGATCGCTTTCACCGGAGCAACGCTTCCGACCGTGATGGGAAGTGTCGAGACAACCACTGGACTGCACGGCGCTCCGGCGGTCTGGGTCAGAGCAAAGGAGTTGATCTGAATGTTGTTGGCCTGGCCGGGTCCGGCATTGGTGAAGCTGAAAGTCCAGACCCGATCGTTGGGTGCGCCAGACTCGCTCACGAGAGCGGCGGCCACTGTGGTCGGCAAGGGTGTGAAGTTTGCGGTCACCTCCTGGGGCTCAATCATGGTGGTCGTGGTGGAGGCACTCACCGGGTTGGCGACGTTTCCGGTCCAACTGGTGAAGGCGTATCCTTTTGCCGGGGTCGCGACCAACTTCACGACGGTGCCGGAATTGAAGTAGCTGCCGGAGCCTGGCGTGACCTTTCCACTCGCCGCCGGAAATACCGAGGTGGCCAGTGAATACTGGGTGTTGAACGTTGCGGTGTAGGTGGCTCCCTTGGCTGGCACCGTGATGTTGTGGCTGATAGTGCTGGCCCCCGACCAGTTCTTGAAGACATAGCGGACGCCGACTTGTCCCGCCTGGGGCGAGGTTGTGCCGATGGCGAGCGTGCTGCCGATCTTGTACTCACCAATGAAGGGAGCCGTTTCGGGCGACCCGGCCGCCGAAACCTGCAATCCGGAGGGCGCGGTCAGCAGGGTGATCGTCGCATCGCCGCATCCCGCAAGGGTGAAGTCTTCGATCTGTGTCGACCAGTTATTGGTGCCCTCCGTCGGCTGGTATTGCTGCGTGTAGTAGTAGGTGCAATCGTCGACCGGGTCCACGGTTAGGCTGGAGCGAGAATCCCAGATCGACGTGGTCTGCGAAGCGTTGCCGGGATTAAGCAGGGTCTCGTTCCCCAGAGTGCCAACTGGATCGCCGGGCGCCCGGCTGGCCGCGTACTGGCTGGGGAAGGTTTGCGAACTCGACAGGTTGTACCCAATCGCGATGTTGCCCGCCTGGTCGGTGGCGATGCTGGGATTGAACCGGTAATTCAACTGGTCGGGCTGGAATTCTCCCTGTTGATACATGGAGAGGTCGCCGCTCGAGGCAATGCGAACTTCGTAAAACTGAATTCCGGTAGTTAGACTTACATTCTCCGCGGCCACGAGCGACTGGTGGTCGCCGTAATTGCGGTACGGCATGCGGCCGGTGACGAGGCTGCCATAGGGTTGAAGCAGCCCTCCGGTCGGTTGCTGAATGCACGCCCTGGGGCAAGCGGGCGTGAAAGGAGTTTGCGCCAGCAGAATGGGCAGACTCAGGGTCGTGTTCTGTGAATCGGTCCAATCCACATGAAACTTCCAGATCTCCAGCGCAAAGTTGCCCAGATCATCGGCAGCGAAATAGGCCGGGGCGCCAGCGGGCGGCGGAGTAGAGCTGTCCAGATCGGAAACGATTGCGCCAATGTTTTCGGCGCCGAGTTGAATGCACTGCATGCCCGCAGACAGCCCTTGAATCATGTTGCCGCGTTGCAAGGCGCAGAATTTCGGCCCTTCGAACGTCGTTCCCTCATACATGTCGAACGCCATGTAGTATGCGTCGGGCCACACGCCTAATGTGGCGTCACGGATGATCCACGGATACTCCGCATCACTGATCTGGAAAGAGTAGCGGTTCCAGGTTCCGGTCGCGTCGTCGGTAGCAGAGACAGCAACGCACTGCAGATATGGCGCCCCGCTTGACACGGCGTATTGACTGACCACCCAACGGTTGGCCAGCTTGTCGAAATTGACCGTGGGCTGACCGTCATCATCGGCCTCGCAGGCGCCGCCAAAGCCGGCCCAAAGCGCGTTGCCCGGCATCGGCCCAACCAGGGTTTGTCCTGTCGCCTTGGAGAAAATCGCATACGCGTCGTCGACCCACTGGAAATATTGCGTGGTGCCGACGGCGCCGGTGGCGTCGGATGGCGTGGTCCGCGGGGTGAATACTCCGTTCGGGCCGCTGAAAAACTCGCCTACGCCCGCCAGGTTGAAAATTCCGAGCGTGGTCGCGACCCCAGTGCCGCCGTTGACTTCCTCCGGACGAGAGGACTCGACAATGGACTCCTGGCCGGCGGATGCGGATCGGCTGCCCCTCTGAACAGGAAAGGCTCCCAGTTCGCGATGTCGCGGTGTAGTGACCGGCACAAGTTCGCGCAACGGCTGGGACCGATCGTGATGAAGACTGGCGCCGACCGTGACCTGACCGTATCCCGGCCCCGGGCCGCTGCCTCTGGTTTGGGCGGTCAGCAGAGACGAGAAGGTGAGCGCGAGAAACATTAGTGTGGAGAGAAAGCGGCGGTGGGTCATGGGAATTGCCTCCACCGTGTAAAGCGACGAGCGAAGCGGTTTTCCCTCATCCTGGCGGCAGAATTTTCGGGGGTGTCAGGACCGCCGGGGATTCTTGAGTTTCACACTCCCGCCGACACCACCTGGCCTGGAGCGGCGCTGAGTGATTCGCGTTGCGCGAGTCTCCGGCGGTAATGAACGTGGCGCCAGCGCGTCATCTCAACCAGCGGCTTCCAGACTGGGTTTACCAGGTCGTGCTTGATGAGCAGGTGCCAGAAGCGGTTCGAACGTTTGTAGAGGTACGACATGGCGAGATAGAGCGGGATGGCCTGCAACTGATGCGGGCGGCGCCGCCAGATCGATGTATGGGAAAACAGGCGCTGGTAGATCCACGCGTAGCCCTGCTCGAGTTCTTCGGGGGTCATGTGCTTCGGCTGAAAGACGGCGTGGCCGGTGTCGTAGAGCGTCCAGTCGCGGTGCAGAATGCGGCCCTGCGCCTCCATCTGACGAAACAGCGGCGTCGCGGGATACGGCGTGAGGATGTGGAAGGTCGAGCACTCGAGGCGATTCTCTTCGATCCATTCTGCAGTGCGGGCGAAGACGTCTTTGTGGTCGTGATCGAAGCCGAGAACGAACGATCCGTTCACCTGGATGCCGTAGTCGTGCAGGATGCGCACGCGGCGAGCGTAGTCGGAAGTCTTCGGAGTTTTCTTATGAGAGTCGGAGAGATTGTCGTCGGAGAGCGACTCGAAGCCGATGAACACGCCGGTGCATCCGGCGAGCGCCATGTTGCGAATCAGGCTGGGATCGTCGGTTACGTCGATGGTGACGGCGGCGCTCCAGATCTTATTTAGTGGCCGAAGCGCGGCGCAGAGTGAGTGCAGGTAGTCGCGGCGCGAGCCGAGATTGTTGTCGATGAAAACGGCATAGGGCTGGTCGTTTTCCAGAAACTCAGCACGCGATCTGTTCGGGGCGCTTCATGCGATAGGGCATGCGCAGGCCGTCCGTCGCGAGATAGCAGAAGCCGCAGCGGTTGTGGCATCCGCGAGTAGCGATGAGACTCGTCGTGGTGAGAAAACTGCGGCGCGGGAAGATCGATCGGCGCGGCGGAGGATCGTCGCAATAATCGTTTTCATAGGTCGCGACATAGCGCGGCTGCAGCGTTCCGGCTTCGACGTCGCTCAGAATTCTCGGCCAGAGTTGCACGCCGTCGCCGAGCGCCAGGGCATCGGCGTGGGGCGCGCATTCGTCGGGACACGAGAGAACATGCAGGCCACCGAAGATTACTTTCGATCCGCGAGCCCGGTACCAGTCCGCCAGCTCGAACGCCCGGCGGGCGAAAGTGAGATGAACCGTGATGCCGACCACCTGCGGTAGCGGCTGGAATGGCGGGCGGCCGTCGAGCAGGTTCTCGTCCCAGTATTCGACGCGCCAGCGCGCGGGCGTGGTGGCGGCGAAGCTGGTCAGGGCCAGCGTGGGCGTGAGGACGTGCTTGCCGAAGCTGGCGTTCGCGTCCTTGGGATAGAACGGGTTGATCAGCAGCGCGTAGCGGCGCTCGAGGAAGCCTCGGGGCGCGGCGGGATCGAGCGCGGGGGCAGTGGTCATTTCGCGGGGAATCCAGCGCTTGGGTATGGGGCGCAGAAAAGGTTCGTTGGATGCGATCATTGGTGTACTTTGTCATACAAAGTACTTCATGTCAAGAACTCAAATAATCGTCCGAACCTTGCACTCCCAGTCCGTTCTCGAGAATCATTTCGACTCGGCCGCATGAAGGGCGTCGTCCTCTTTATTGAATTCTGACTCTCTTCGTTCGGCATCCGCCTTATCCGCGAGGGCTATAATCAATTCCCTCCAGGTTGTGATTCGGCTGGTTTGCCGCCGGGGTGAAATGTGAAATCGAAGCGTTTCCTCGCCATCTGCCTGATCGCCATCGCGCTCCCCTCCGTCGCCCAGAACGGGTCGACTTCCCAGCCCACGGCCCCCGCCGCCCAGCTTCGACTCGGAACGGAATATTACGATCAGGGCGACTATGCCACGGCATTGGTGTGGTACCGCAGGGCAGCCGCACAGGGAAACGCCCTGGCCCAAAACCGAATCGGATGGATTTATCAGAATGGCTGGGGAGTGAAGCAAGACTATGCCGAAGCCGCGGCCTGGTACCGAAAAGCGTCGGATCAGGGAGATGCGATCGCAGAGTGCAATCTCGGGTGGCTGTATCGGAACGGTCTGGGAGTTGAACTGGACTACGGCCAGGCTATGTCGTGGCTTCGCAAAGCTTCGGATCAAGGAGACATGAAGGCTCAGGCCAACATCGGCGTTCTTTATGAAAAGGGGCTCGGGGTCGCTCAAGATTACGCCCAGGCCCTTGAGTGGTATCAGAAGTCGGCAAATCGGGGCAACGGAGACGCGGAGAACAATCTTGGCTGGCTGTATCAGAATGGGTGGGGGGCCAAGCGCGACTACGCACAGGCGATGGCTTGGTACTACCGAGCGGCAGGTCACGGCAACAGTGCGGCAAAAACCAATCTCGGGTGGCTCTATGAAAAAGGAGCGGGCGTCGAACAGGATTATGCGCAAGCATTGTCCTGGTACCGTAAGGCAGCGGACGCCGGCGACTCGAACGCAGAAAACAACATCGGTTGGCTGTACCAGCAGGGCTGGGGCGTAACGCAGGATTATTCAGAAGCCGCGGAGTGGTACCGCAAAGCTGAAGCCAAAGGAAACACTCGAGCCGCAGGCCACCTGGGATGGCTATATCAAAATGGAAAGGGAGTTCAGCAGGATTATGCGGAGGCTATGACCTTGTCCCGCAAGGCAGCCGAGTCGGGCATTGCTTCCTCGCAGGTTGACATTGGATGGATGTACGAATCGGGTTTCGGCGTTAAACAGGACTACGCCGAGGCGTTGGCTTGGTACCGCAAGGCAGCGGATCAGGGGAACGACCAGGCTGAGAACAATATCGGACATTTTTATGAAAAAGGGTTGGGAGTCGGTCAGAGTGATCCCGATGCCATTAGTTGGTACCGAAAGGCAGCAGCTCAAGGCAACACGTACGCCCTAGGCAATCTTCTATCGCTGCACGGGCAAGGGCGAATCCCAGGGGATGAAAAAGAGGCGCCTCCGCCGACTGGCGTTGTCGCAATGACCAAGGTCTGCGCCGGGAAGAGCTCGCCGGGTTGCGTTTCGCCCCCACAAGCGATCTTCTCGCCCGAGCCGGAGTTTTCGCAGCAAGCTCGTGAGGTGAAACACCAGGGAACCTGTTTACTTGCGCTGATCGTCGGGGCCGACGGGACTCCAAGTCAGGTTCGCATGATCAGCGGGCTGGGCATGGGCCTGGATGAAAAGGCAATGGAAGCTGTGAAATCCTGGAAATTTAAACCTGCGATGAAAGACGGCAAGCCCGTCGCGACTGAGATCGCGATACAAGTGGAGTTTCATCTTAAGTGAGCTTTTGAAGTGCCTGCGCCACTCGCTGCAGAGTTTTCTCCTGTCCTAACATTTCAAGCGTCGCAAACAACGGTGGAGCATTTTTGCGGCCGCAGACTGCCACGCGGATGGGCTGGAACATTTGTCCGGCTTTGACGCCGAGCTCCTGGGCGGCCCCGCGGAGAGCCTGATCCAGCGGATCGTGTTTGAACTCGACATTGGCCAGGACTTCTTTTGCGCGGGTCAGAACTTTCAGTGCCATCGCGGCGTCTCCCTTTTGCGGAATCAACTCGGCCGGGTCGTAAGGCGGAAGCTGATCGACGAAGAAAAAGTCAGCGGCGGTGAGCACGTCGCGCAGCAACTTGATGCGCTCGCGAATCAGCGGCGTGATGCGAAGCATTTTTTCGGGCGTGACGTCGAATCCGGCTTCACGAACGACTGGCAGTAGACACTGGCTTAGCTCGTCGATGGCGAGGCCGCGAATGTGTTCGGCGTTGAGCCAGACCGCTTTCGGGTCGAATGTTTCTTCTGGAGTTGTTGCCGGCTCTTTGAAATTCACGGCCGCATTCGCGCGGTTGATTCCTCCCAGCGAGAAGGCTTCGGTCAGCTCGGAAAGGCTCATCTGCTCGCGATCGTTTTTCGGCGACCAGCCCAGCAGACATAGAAAGTTGATGAAGGCTTCGGGCAGAAATCCGGCGTCGCGGTAGGTCGTAACGCTGACGACGGAGCCGTGGCGGCGCTTGGAAAGCTTGGTTCCGTCGGGCGCGACCAGCAACGGAAGATGCGCGAACTGCGGCGGATCAAAACCGGCAGCCTCGAAAATCAATATGTGTTTGTACGTATTCGAGAGATGGTCCTGGCCGCGAATGATGTGGCTGATGCGCAGATCGGCGTCGTCGGCGCACGAGGCCAGGTGATAGGTCGGCATGCCATCGGAGCGCAGCAGGGCGAAATCTTCGATGTCGGCGCCGGCTTTTGTCTGCTCGCCGTAAACGGCATCGGTAAAGCGCACGACTTGTCCGGCATCGCGGGGCACGCGGAAGCGCAGAGCAAACGGTTCTCCGGCGGCGGCGCGGCGGTCGCTTTCTTCGCGCGAGAGTTCACGCATCCCAGGATTAAAGAGCCACGTTCCTTGCGCTCCCGATCGTTCGCTGTCTCCGGTGTGCGCGGGAGTGAAGTCGCGGTAGGCCAGGCCTTTTTGAAAAATGGTCTCGGCCATTTGCCGGTGCAGGTCCAAGCGCTCGGACTGTTTGTACTCTTCGTCCCAACTCAAGCCCAGCCATTTCAAGCCGTCGAAAATTGAGTTGACGGATGCGTCGGTGTTGCGTTCCACGTCGGTATCGTCGAGCCGCAAGATCATCGTGCCGCCGTTGTGGCGGGCGTAGAGCCAGTTGAAGATGAACGTGCGGGCGCTGCCTACGTGGAGAAACCCCGTGGGAGAAGGTGCGAACCGCACGCGCGGCTGGTTGGGGGTGGCTGAGTGGATGGATTCGTGCATTGAAATCGGTCGAGCGTCGCGGGCCTGAGACTCGATGGTACGGGCTGGGTAAAAACATCGTCAAGCCGACGCGCCATAACGATTTTTCGCTCTCGACACGATGCAAAACAAACTGGAAGTTGGACAGTGTACTTAAATCTTATTGTCTTCAGCCCTTTGTTGTGAAAACATTGAATCAACGTTTCCCCACCCAAAGCTGAGCCAGCAGGTTTGGCTAGAGGTGTCCTCAGCGCCCTAGGAATTATGAACAGCGTAGTCATCACGACGGTTTTGATTCCCGGCTTTGTCTCGGTACTGCTGTTTCTCGTGTTCACGTATCTGCACGAGCAGAGCCGGCAGCCGTATTTCCGTGCGTGGCAACTGGCCTGGGCTGCGTACTCGCTGCATTATTTTCTGGACGCGCTTCCGACGTCGGCAATTGCGTTTTTTATCAGCCAGCTTTTCCTGGTTGCGATGGCGCTGTGCATCTTCGTTTCGACGCGGCTGATGCGTGGATCGTACCGCTTTCGCTGGTACGACGCGGTCGTGGGAGCAGCAGGAGTCACGCTTGCACTTTTCTCGCTGCACGGACACATCGTGAACGGAGTTTTCCGCCCCGACGTGCAGCCGACGATTCGGTTGGGCGCGGGATTGGCAGCGATTCTGCTGTATTGCTCTGCGGTTTTTTATGTGAACAGCCAGAGGCGCGGATCGCTGGCGTTCCAGGTACTCGCCATCTCCCTCGCGCTGTGGGCTGCCCTATTGGCCGTCGGGCAAATGCAGGGGCCACTAGGTGAGCCGTTCGGCAGCGCCAACCGGCTGTTCGGGCCGGTGCCCCAGATGCTGCTGGGCATCGCCATGGTGATGGTGTTGTTTGAAAACCAGCGGAACGCGGTGCAGGAAAATACGCTGGCGCTGTCGACTCTGGGCGTTGATCCGCGCCGTCTGCTGTTCGCCGACGAACTGGTGCCGAACATGCAGGCTGCGCTGGAGCGCCTCCGTAGTGCTTTGCCGATGGACCGCGCCGCGATTGTGATCACCGAACGCTGGCGCGGCCTGTTGCCTTCGGTGCAGCAAGGTTTCTCGCCGGAGTTTCTTGCGGCTTTGGAAAAAAGCGGGGCGGGCGACTACATCTGCGAACTCGCATACCGGCAAAACGGAATTTACACCATCCACGACCTGGCCGAGATGACCGAGCCTCTGCCGGTCGCGTCGCTGGGAACTTTCGCCGAGTTCAAAAAGATTCTCAGCGAGGCGGGTGTTCGCAATCTGACCGCGGTCAACCTGCAGACGCGCGAACATAATTTCGGAGTGATTTTGCTGCCGCACGCCGAACGGCGAGCGTTTGGTTCGTCCGGCCCGCGGCTGATGGTCGGTTTGGCTTTGCAACTGGGACTGACACTTGAAAATTATGTGGTCAGTCACGATGCACATCGCCGGACAAAAGAGTACGAACTGCTGACCGATATCGGCAAGGCCATCAGCTCGCGCCTCGATCAAGACGAAATTCTACGCACGATCCAATCCGAACTGGGGCAGATTTTCGATACCAGCCATTTCTACATCGCGTTTCAGGAATCGGAACAGATTCGCTTCGAACTCGAAGTGCGGGACAATCGCGTGCTGCCCAAGCGCAACCGGGAACTGCGCAATGCGTTTACTGAGTTTGTAATCCGCAACGGCGAGCCCCTGCTCATCCGCTCCGATCTGGAAAATACGCGGAAGAGTCTGGGCATCACCCACGTTCCGCAACGGCCGGCGAAGTGTCTGATCGCCGCGCCGATTTTTCTGGGGAGCCGGACATCGGGCAACAAGGCATCCGGAATTATGGTCGCGATGAATCCGGACAAGGAATTTGTTTTCGAACAGCGCGATCTTGACGTGCTGATGACCGCTGCTGGGCAAGTTTCAGTGGCAGTGGAAAACGCTCGCCTGTTTAGCGATGAGCTGCGCCGTTCGCGGCAACTGGCGTTTCTAAACAACGTTTCCCGCACCGCCATTTCGAGCGACGATCCGGTACATATGCTGGGCGAGATCGCGAGCGAGATTCAGAAGAATTTCAGTTTCGATCATATTGGCGTTGGCCTGCTCGACTACGGGACCAAAGAAATCGAGATCAAGGCCGAAGCCGGAGTGACCGCTCACGCCACCGGGAAGCGCATCCCGCTCGGAACCGGCATTCTGGGCCGCGTGGCGCGCACCGGCGAACGCGCCCTGGTACAAAACGCGTTGCCCGGCAATCTCACCGGAATTCTGCCCGACTCGCGCGCGGTGCTGTGCATTCCGATCACTTACGGCGAGTCGCTGCTGGGCGTTCTTAACATTGAAAGCCGCAGCGAAAATGCGTTTGCGCCGCAGGACGTTCTGATTCTCAACACGCTGGCCGACTTGCTGGCCACCGCGCTGCACAACGCGTTCGTCTTTCAGAAGCTGCAGCAGCAGTCGATTACCGACGGACTGACCGGAATCAAGACTCGCCGTTTTTTCTGGGAGGCGTTGTCGGCCGAGTGGAAACGCGCTTCGCGATCGGGACGGCCGTTTTCCGTGGTGCTGATCGATCTCGACAAGTTCAAGCAAGTCAATGACACCATGGGCCACTTCGAGGGCGATCTGGTGCTGGCGCGCGTGGGGCGACTGCTCGAACAAAAGTCACGGCAGTCGAACGTGGTGGCACGTTATGGCGGCGATGAATTTATCGTGCTGATGCCCGATACGGGCGCGGAGCAGGCTCAGGTGCTGGCCGAGCGTCTGCGGCAGTGGCTGGCCACTGATCCCATGCTGAGCGAGCACCACGTGACCGGCAGCTTCGGGGTCGCGAGTTTCCCCATGCACGGCTTTTCGATTGAAGACATTATTCGCGTGGCCGACGCGGGCATGTATGTTTCCAAGCGCTCGGGCGGGAATTCCGTATCGACCGCGCAGGAATTTGTGGAGGGGCAGGACTTCGCCCGTCAGCGCCAGCAGATTTCGGCATACATTGAGGGCTTTCTGCAGCGCGAACGTACCGGGCCCGAGCAACTGGAGGAATTGACTTCCACGCTGCACAAGCTCTGCGGCGGCGAGCGCGAGGAAGACTGCAACGTCGCGCTGCTGAAGGAAGCGATCGAATCGCTGAGCCGGGCCGCTGAATCGCGCGAGTTGCAGACTGCTGGCCACGGCGATCTGGTGGCGCGCTATACCGAAGTGATTGCCCGTGGTCTGGGACTTTCGCCGGAGGAAACGGCCGACCTGGTTTACGCCGGGCGCGTGCACGACGTGGGAAAGATTTTTGTTTCCGAGCACGTCCTTAACAAGCCGGGCCCGCTCGGGGAAGATGAATTCCAGCAGGTAAAAATGCACGCTCACGTGGGCGCGGAGATTGTCGGCGTCGTTCCGCATAGCCGGATGATGCGGGACGCGATCGAACATCACCATCAACGCGTCGACGGCTCGGGCTATCCCGATGGCTTGCGCGGCGAGGAGATCCCGCTGTGGGCGCGCATCATCGGCCTGACCGACGCCTATGCCAACATGGTGACGGAGCAGTCATTCTCTGCCGCGCGAACGCCCGAGCAGGCTCTCGACGAACTCTCGAAGATGAGCGGCACGCGCTTTGATGGCATGCTGGTGCGGTTGCTGCTGCGCGGCTTGCGGTCCGAGCGGACGCCGTCGGGCTCGGGGGACTGATCCCTCCCGCTTGCAACGGCCGACCCAAAACTGGACACTACTCGTCTATGTCCGTTCCTCTTTCTCTCTCCGGCAAAGTTGCTCTCATTTCTGGCGGTTCGCGCGGCATTGGCGCGGCTACGGTGCGGATGTTCGCCGCGGCGGGCGCCAAGGTTGCTTTCAGTTATCGCAGCGCTCGGTCTGAGGCTGATGCGCTGGCCAAGGAATGTGGCGCGGGCGTCTGCCACGCGATCGCTGCCGATTTGAATACTCCTGAAGCTGCGCGGGCGCTGGTGGCTGAGACTGTCGCGGCATTTTGGACGGCTCGACATTCTCGTGGCCAACCACGGCGTGTGGCCGGCGGAGGATGTGCCGATTGAGCGCATGGCGGATGAGCAGTGGCGATCTACGCTGGCCATTAATCTCGACGGAGTTTTTGGGCTGGCAAAATACGCGGTCGCACAAATGAAGTCGCAGGCTCGCACCGGCGCTCCCGCCGGACATATTGTGCTGATCAGCTCTACCAGCGGGCAGCGCGGCGAGGCGTTTCATTGCGATTACTCCGCGACCAAGGGCGCGATCATCAGCTTGACCAAAAGCCTGGCGAGCGAGTTGGCGTCCTCCGGTATTTATGTGAACTGCGTTGCGCCGGGCTGGGTTGATACCGACATGAGTGCCGGAGCGCTGGCCGATCCAAAGACTGGCGAGAAAATTCGCAGCACAATTCCGCTGGGCCGCGCCGGCCGGCCTGAGGAGATTGCGGCTCCTGTACTTTTCTTGTGCACCGAGCACGCCGGCTTCATTACCGGGGAAGTGTTTAACGTGAATGGTGGCGCGGTGCTCGTGGGATAGGCCCAGATTGATGCCGGTACCCCAGGGCTGAAGCCCTACATTTTATGGGCTCCTTGCGGTGCGGCTGAAACCGTGACCTTCACAAAACCACTGCGAATGGTGACAGCTGTCGCGAGAACGGGCCAAACTCGACCGTCGTGGCTGCGAGTAATTAAACGACCGCGACCAGCTTGCGTCCCCGCCGTTTCCTGCATCCAACTGATGAAAGGAGCTTTGACAGCCGCAGGCGGAAAGTCCGCAAGAAACGCTACAATTCTGATTGCACGCGATCACTTCCTCGAGTGGAATGAAACAGTTTCTCCTGATTTTGATTTTGGTGGGTTCGGCCTGGTCGCAGGCGGGCGAAGAGCCGCGTCCGGTCACGCCTCAACCTCCGCCAGCGTCCGCTCAGGCCGCGGGCTCTGCTCCCGTCGCTACCGCGCCTGCTAAATCGGCGCCCGCAATTTCCGCGGATCAGGAAAATGCCCGCAAGGCCAAAGCACTGATCGAGCAGGCCATTCAGGCGCTGGGCGGGCAGAACTACCTCACCATTCGCGACCGCGAGATGCAAGGACGCAGCTACAGCTTTCACCATGGCCGGCCCAGCAACGGCGGCGTGATTTTCTGGGGCTTTTCCGAGTATCCGGACAAAGAGCGCGTCGAACTCACCAAGGAGCGCGATATGACCGAGCTTTACGTCGGCAACAAGGGATATGAGATCACCTACAAAGGTGTGCATCCCTCCGAGAAACAGGATCTGGAAGATTATCTACGCCGCCGCCGCTTCTCGCTCGACACCATGCTGCGCAACTGGGTGAACGATCCCGGCGTGGTGCTGCTGTTTGAGGGCTTTGCCATTGCCGCGCAACATCCCTCGCAGCAAGTGACGTTGATCAATGCGCAGGACGAGAGTGTCACGCTTTACTTCGACAACGACACGCACCTGCCGGTCAAGAAAACGTTCAAGTGGCGCGACCCGGTCGACCGGCAGAACAATCTAGAAGAAGAAGTTTACGAGAACTACCGTGCCGTCTCAGGCATCATGGCACCCTACAACGTGACCCGCTTTTTCAACGGCGACATGGCGAGCCAGCGCTTCCTCAATTCGGTCACCATCAATCAAGGACTCGACCAGGCCATGTTCGATCCCAATTCCGGTTACAACCCTAATAAGCCGGTCGGGAAAGAAAAAGGCAAGCACTAGCTGGCTCAATTCGTAAAGAAGGGTAAAGAGATGTACGATCCGCGGGTCTTGGTCTGAGCGTCGCTCAATGTCTTGTAACATGCTCTTCCACAGGTAGTTATATCGCTTTCCGTGCGGGCCTCATGGCGGAATTGTTGCATCCTTGCACCACGGACTGTGGCTTTTTTACCACAGACAGTTTTAGTAACCGCGGAGTAATCTACTGCATTCACGGAAACACCCCTGATTCATTCTTGACCCACGAGCAGACAATCCGCTCCGCGGTGGAGTGTAGCGGCGTCGGGCTGCATAGCGGCGCGCCCGTTTCGATGCGCATCCTGCCGGCAGCGTCGGGCACGGGCATCGTGTTCCGGCGCACTGATCTCGACGGATTTGAAATCGAGGCCATCAGCCGCAACGTCGCCCGCGTCAGCTACGCCACCAGCCTGATGAAAAAAGGCGTGCTCATTTCGACGACCGAGCATGTGCTCTCGTCATTCATTGGGATGGGCATTGATAACGCGATCGTCGAACTCGACAACCTGGAATTGCCGATTCTCGACGGCAGCGCGCGGCCGTTTGTGGAGATGATTCGAAGGCGGGCATCCGCAAGCAGAGGCGGGCTCGGCAAGTATTTGAAGATTCGCCGCGACTTCGAGATGCGCGAGGGTAATAAATTTATTGCCGTGTATCCCTCGGACACCTATTCCGTTTCCTATTCAATTAATTTTCCACACCCGCTCATCGGCAAAGAAACTTTTCAGGTGGAACTGACGAACGGAAGTTATTTGAAGCACATCGCCGCGGCGCGCACTTTTGGTTCGCGCGAGGACGAGCAGGCCATGCGCGATATGGGATTGATTCGCGGCGCCTCGCGCGAGAACTGCATTGTGCTCACCCGCGATGGAATCGAGAACGGCCCGCTGCGCTTCGCCGATGAATTCGTGCGCCACAAAGTTCTCGATCTGGTGGGCGACCTGGCGCTGTTCGGGAAAGCAGATTCTGGGAAACGTGGTCGCTGACCGCGCCGGTCACGCCATGCATACCGCGCTGGTCTCGCGCATCCTGCGCGACAAGACTTTGTGGGAGGAAGTAACTTTCCCCGACGAAGACCGCTCGAGCATGCACCTCCAGCGCCGAGGCCGCCGCAGGATCTTCTCTGTAATTCTAGAAATTAGATTTGTCATTCCGACCGCAGCCGGAGCGAATGCGACGGCGTAGTGGAGGAACCTGCTGTCTTTCGCGTCCGGGTCTGTTCTTAATCTGCGGGCTGGGAGGTCCTGTCGCTGGCATCGGAAGCATCGCGCGGTTGCTCGCGCAGCAGTCTTTCCAACTCGGCGCGAGTCTGATCAATCACCGCAGCGGCAAACTTTCGCGCCGACTCCTGCCGCTCCTGCGACAGGTCTCGTACCCGCATATTCAGCAGCGGGATGTCCTCTTCAAACCAGCGCAGAGTTCGTTGCACTTTGGCGATGCGGAAGTCGTTGGTCAGCATTCTGTCTCTCCCTGATCCTTTAGAAGTGAATCCCTTGGTCGTGATCTTCCAGATTGCCACGGGCTCGGTTACGCGCAAGTCTCAAGAGAGATACCCTTCACGACGAGGCCGCCTTCGAGGAGGCGTTCTGCGTGGAGCGCAGGTGGAAGAGCCCACTTCAGGGCCGTATAAAGCAGGGACAGTTGATTTGGGCATTAGCCCTGGTGGAAATTCTGGAAGGAACTTACGAGTTCGACACGCCGAAGCACATCTAGTGCAAGGTTTCAGACTCCGCAGCCGCCAGGCGGTCTTTGGCTCCGGGAAATTCCTTTTCGATCTGATTGTCGAGCCACTGTTCGAGCTGGGCCTGGCTGCTCTTGGGAACGTTGTGAAAGCGGAACCCGGCCAGGCCTTTTACGTCAACCCAGGCGACTTCCGCTTCCACTTCAAAGCTGATCTTCGATTCGGGCAGAGTGAACTTCAGATGAGGCGCGGCGCCCTTGGGCGGAGCCTCGCGCAACATCAGCGCGATGCCACCTTCGCTGACGTTAGTGCTGGTGGCAGTCAGAGTTTTGCCTTCGTATACGACCTTGACCTGCATCTTCACCGGCTGGCGGAAGTAGCGGCGGCGCTCTTTCACCATGAAATTCAGGGCGGCATGAAAGCAGCGGGACGCGTTGAGCGCGCTGATCGGCTTCTGCAGGACGAAGTTGGCGCCCATGCCGAAGGCTTCCTGCGTAGTGGTTTTCTTGCCGTTCAGAATCGCGAACGCAACGGAATTCTTGTTGCTGGGAGTATTGCGCAAGCCTTGCAGCACTTCGAGGCCGCCGTTCAGATCGTCGCAATCGACGATCACGGCGTCGAACTTGTCGGAGATCAGAATGTCGACGCCAGCCCGCATCTCGTGGCAGATTTCCACGTCAATCGACAGTTTCTCGAGCGTGGGCCGGATGACGCGCACCAAGTCTGGGTCCTTACTCAGAAGCAGAGAATCCAACGTCATACAAGAGATTTTAGGGGGCGCGGAAGAGGCATGATAGTCACTAAGGTAATGGACCCTTCGGGTGCCGGGGGGGCCACTCAATCGTTCTTGCGCACTGGAACTCTACGCGAGGTTGTGCCGTGCAATTTTGCAGCGTACAAATGAACAGCAAGCAAAATGCCTAACCTTGCATACCTTTCGCTGGGATCGAACGTCGGAGACCGCGAGCTAGCACTCCGCGACGCAATCGCGCGGCTGGAAACTGCAGGACGAATTTTGGCGGTTTCTTCGTTCTACGAGACCGAGCCGGTCGAGTTCACCGACCAGGCATGGTTCCTGAACTGCGCCGTGGCTCTGGAAACGGGTGCGACGCCCGAGGAACTGATGTCGCGCATTCTCGAGATCGAACGGCAAATGGGCCGCCAGCGCGTGCAGAAAAAGGGCCCTCGCACCATCGACCTCGACATTCTGCTCTTTATTGATCCGGTCGCGGGCGAGGCTGCGATCGACTCGCCGGAATTGACCCTCCCGCATCCGGCGATGCATCGACGACGATTCGTGCTGCAGCCGCTGGCGGAAATCGCCGCCGAGGCGCATCATCCGGTGCTGAAGAAAACAATTCGCGAACTGCTCGAAGCATTGCCAGCAGGACAGGACGTACGGAAACTGCAAAAAGCTTAGCCACGGATTTCACGGATGAGAAAGAGAGACTTTGGATACCGGAGAAACTCGGAAAACTCCGTGGCTGATTCTTAGGGCAGAATAATCCGGCTCCCGGTTTCCTGCGGCGCAATCAGCGCTGGATCTTTCTCTGGAAACTGGGCGAATAGAAATTCCACGAAAGCTCGCGACTTGGGGCGGCCCGAAGTTCGGCCGTGCGCCAGGCGCACCAGGAAGACCAGCGCCTTCAGTACATCGGAATCGCGCAGGCTGGAATAGCCGGTATGTTTCTGCTCGGCCTCGCGGTATTCCTTCACCATGGTTTCGATTTCGGTCGCGACCCGGCGCTGCATCTCGCTGGTCAGGGGCTGTTCATAGTGCAGGCCTGAGTTCGCTCGGCGCTCGTAGCTCTTAGTGAGAGCAGAAAGTGCGGTGATCAGATCCTGATCATGCAGGCTTCGGTCGGCGCGGGCGGCTTTCGCCAGCGCAAAGGTCAGCCCCATCAGCAGATGTTCCTTCTCGTACATGAACTGATCGGAAACTTCGATCTTCAGAAACAGTCCGGCCGCGTCGATCTGGTCCGCCGAGAGCGGTTTCTCGTGCTCACGCGCCTGCAGCAGATACGGGCAATCGCTCGGACAATCGAGTGTCACCTCGCGCTGTTCGCCGCAGCACTGCGGGCAAATGCGCCCATGAACCGCGGGGCAAAAACGTTTCTCCTTGCGGATTTCACAAATCGCACAACTCAAACACGAGCTCCTTTAGAGCATGACGGCTTCTTGCAGGTTACCACGCTGGTACGCATGGCTGGCCTACGCCCGCTGTGACATGCTAGGGAAGCCCTGTAAACATGCCCTCTTGCGCGTTCGAGAATTAGAAAACCCTTGTAAAATAAGGTGTTTTCCACAGCCAAGAAGGTATAAGATAGCCCCCGCTGGTATTAAACCGATTTTTTCGAGGAGGAAACACATGGCATCAGGTTTGACCAAGACACAACTCATCCGGCATCTCGCCGAGAAGACTGAGCTTCCTAACAAGACCGCGGCGGCGTTTTTGGAGCATCTGGCCGACACCGCTATCAAAGAAACCAAGAAAAACGGCATTTTCGTTGTGCCCGGCCTCGGCCGTCTGGTGAAGGCGCACCGCAAGGCTCGCGTAGGACGCAATCCGCAGACCGGCGAACCCATCCAGATCAAGGCGAAGACCGTCGTGAAGTTCCGCGTCGCCAAAGCCGCGAAAGACGCGATCGCCCCCAAGAAGCCGTAGTTCTTTTTGAGATCAGTTCAAAGGCCGGCCCAGGCTGGCCTTTGTTTTTTGTTGCAATGCACGCGTAGCGGCGGACGCATTCGTCCGCCGGATGTTGCAAGCACAGATCAGGCTCGCATGCTCAATTGGATCGTCATCGGAATCGGCGATATCGCCATCCGCCGCGTTGTCCCCGCGATCCAGGCCGAACCGCGCAGCCGCTTGTATGGCGTGGTCACACGCGATCCCGCGAAAGCGGCCCCATACGGCGTGCGCGCGTGGGCGACGCTTGATGAAGCTCTCGCCGATCCAGATGTGAACGCGGCTCTATGTGGGCACGCCAGTTTTTCTGCATGCGCCGCAGACGATTCAATCGCTTCGCGCGGGCATGCATGTGATTTGCGAAAAGCCGATGGCCATGGACGAAGCCGAGGCACGCACTATGCTGCAGGCTGCGGATGAGACTGGCAAGACTCTGGGCGTGGCTTACTATCGTCGTTCGTATCCCAAGCTGCAGCGAGCCAAACAACTGCTCGCAGCGGGCGCCATCGGAAAGCCCGTGCTCGCCGAACTCACCTGCCATAGCTGGTTCGACGGCACGGGCAGCCGCAGCTGGCTCGTCGATCCCGCGAAGGCCGGTGGCGGACCGCTGTTTGACATCGCCTCGCATCGCATCGACGTGCTGAATTTTCTTTTCGGCCAGCCTCTGCGAGCGAGCGGCCAGCTCTCGAATGTGGTGCATCACTACGCGGTCGAAGACAACGCCACGGTGATGATCGAATACGCGGACGGAGTCCGCGGCGTGGTTGATGTCCGCTGGCACTCCAAGGTCAGCCGCGACGAATGCCGCATCCGCGGCACCGACGGCGAGATGGAATTATCTCCGCTGAATGGCCCCGATCTCATCTATGTTCGTGAAGGCGAGCCTGACGCCCGCGAAAGTCTTCCCCCTCACGCGAACCTGCACTATCCCATGCTGGAAAATTTTGTGGATGCCGTGGAGGGCAAGGCTCCGCTGCTGGCTAGCGGAGCGTCTTCGTTTTGGACAGACTGGGTCACCGAGCGGGCAAAACGAAGCGTCCGCAAATTCTAGACTAGCGGTGCTGGAGGTGCGAGCGGATTGCTCTCAGCCTTGCGGTAGCGATGATAGGCAAACGCTCCACGAATCGCATTGATGTAGGTCAGCACGAAAATGATTGTTAGCACCCCGAGCGCACCGCTCGGATTCGTAACCAACTTATAACCCACCTCCAACAGATACATCAGTAACCCGACGACTGCCCAAGCCCTGGACACTTTGGAAATTCGCCAAGCAATCAAGGCGAATATCGCGGCGTCGATCAGAGACGATCCGTCCAGCCCAGCGATCGGCTTGTGATAGAAAATGCTCAGGACGGCAATCAATGCCGTGACCGCTGCAATAAACCCGCTGACGCCCACGGCAGCCTTGGTCGCATGTTCAGCGGAACTCTCATCTTCGATGGTCGGCCAGTACCATGCCATGAGTCACCTCCAAGCTAAATCGCGGTTATTCTACTCCTCACTTCTCGTACTCGTTCTTTATCATCTCGCCGCCCTTCATTACGAATTTCACGTGCTCCAGGGTGGTAACGTCCTTCGACGGATCGCCATCCACGGCAACGATGTCTGCCCAGGCTCCCGGCTCCAAGCTGCCGACCTTGCCGGCCCACCCCAGCAGATCCGCGGCATTCACCGTCGCAGACTGAATCGCCTGCAGCGGTGTGAGCCCGAGCTTCACCATCACCGCGAATTCATGAGCGTTCAAACCATGGGGATAGACGGCAGCATCCGTGCCGAAGGCTACTTTCACTCCGCTGGCAAACGCATGTGCGACGTTCTTTCGGGCCGCCGGAATCACCTCCTGCGCCTTGGCCAGCAGCGGCGGAGGCAGGTGCGTCCGCGCCGCGTTGTCAATCATCCAGTCGCCCAGGTAGAGAGTGGGAACCAGATAGGTGCCGTGCTCCTTCATGGCGGCGATACCCGCGTCGTCTATATAAGACCCGTGCTCGATCGAATCCACTCCGGCCTCAGTCGCCCACCGGATTCCCTCCGCGCCATGCGCGTGCGCCGCAACCTTGCGGCCTAGCCGATGCGCGTCGGCCACAATCGCTTTCATCTCCTCCAGCGTGTATTGCGACGCCTGCGGATTGTCTCCCAGCGAAAGCACGCCACCGGTCGCGCAGACTTTGATCAGGTCGACGCCGTACTTAATGTTCTCGCGGACTTTATGTTGCACCTGCGCGATCCCGTCGGCCACGCCATCGCCGACCGCGTGATATTCCGAGGGCAACATGTTGTTGTCGCAATGTCCGCCGGTAATGCCGAGCGCGGGACCGCTTACGAGCATCCGCGGCCCGGGCACATCACCCGCATTAATCGCATCACGCAACGCGACGTCGCTGTAGCCGCCCGCCCCTACATTGCGTACTGTAGTAAATCCCGCCAGCAGAGTCAGCCGCGCGTTCTTAGCGCCGGTGAGGGCCTCTCGCGGTATGGAAATCGCCAGGCTGTCGTATCCAAACCGGGGCTCCATGGTCAGGTGCGTGTGCGCGTCGATCAGCCCTGGCAGCACGGTTGCGTTCGGCAGTTCGATGCGCAGCGCGTCGGCGGGAACTTTGGCGTCTGCCGCTGCTCCCGTGCTCACTATTCTTCCATCTTCGATTACCAGCGTCTGGTCAGCGAGCAGCTTGCCGGTTTTTACATCGAGCACATGCCCTGCATGCACAGCCACGTGCCGCGATGTCTGGGCAGTTCCAACCATCCCCAGAACAAACAACGCAATCAGACTTGCCCAGATTTTCCTCATGCTCATTTATGGCTTTCCTTTTCCCCAGATTGTTTGAGCGGATTGATTTAATTGGAAACACCGACTACCTGTGACGAATCAGCCTCCGCCGTCCGTCGAGACCCCACACTCGTCCAGCGTCCGCCACGAAGAAGATGATGAATAGCATCAGTAGTGGTAGGTGATCAAGTTCCGCGCCGAAATATCGCCACAACGGCGCTTGCCGGCCCGGGCCCCACCAGGTGGACAGAAGCATATTCAGCAGGAACAAGGTCGCAAGGATAGATGCTGGCCGAACCCAAATCCCAAGCAGCAAAGAAATCCCAATTAACAGTTCACCAGTTCCCACTGCGTAGCCGAAAAAAACTGCGTGGGGCAGAATTAGCTGCGCCAGAACCGGACGGTAAAAGCTGACCGCGCCGTTAGCAATGAAATCCTGCAGATAAATCTGGAAATCGCCGTGAGCAAAGTTCGGCCCCGCCACTTTGTATTCACCGAACAGAAGAAAGAACACAGACGTGACGATGCGCACGCCAGCGATTGTTCGGGACAATGCGGAATGGGTGTCCATCACTTGAGGAGTGAACCGGGAAGCGAAATGCCCCTAGCCCCCGGGCCCGTCGTTGGAAACGTACTGCTCAAGCGATTCCAGTTCACGGCTCAGATCGTCCACGCGCCACTCCAGCAGATTCCGGATGGAAAGAATCCCAAGCAGCTTGCCATTGTTATCGGCGACCGGCAGATGCCGGAAGTGGCGCTCTAGCATGATTCCCAGAGCTTCGCCAGCGCCTGTGGCCCGGGTCGCCATTTCGACCGGCGTGGTCATCAGGTCGCGCACCGACGTCGACTTAGGATCAACATGACTGAGCGCCATTTTTCGGAGTACATCGCGTTCTGTAAAAATTCCCGCCACGCGATACTCGCTGTCGACCACGGCTACGGCACCCACGTGGTGGTCGAGCATTTTGTGAATGGCGTCGGACACGGTGGCTTCGAGCCCAACTGCCGCAATTTCCCGGTCACAAAGCTCAAGCACGCTCATTAATGCCTCCTCCGCTCCGATCGCATGAACGCAACCTGCAAAGCGATGTTGCAAACTGGATTGACGCATTATGATCTCACCGCGACGCTTGTCAAGGAAATTTACGCGAGAATGCCATCCCAGTTGGAATTTGCTCTTTCACTGGAGTCCGTAAGATGATTTGGGAGAGAGGAGCGATGATGCAGGTGCGCGTGGCGGAAATCTCCGATGCGGGGGCGATCGCCGCCGTAATCAATGCCGCCTTCCGGCTAGCCGAGGGCTTTCTGTTGGATCGCGATCGCATTGACCTCGAAACGGTAGAAGGACTCTTCCAGAAGGGAACGTTCCTAGTCGCGGAAGCCAGCTCTCTAGGCGGCTGTGTTTACGTTGAACCAAGGGGCAGTGACCGTTCCTATCTCGGGCTGCTGGCAGTTGACCCGCGACTCCAGAAGTCCGGCCTCGGCTCTCAGCTGATGAATGCCGCGGAAGCGCACAGCGCGAAAGCAGGCAGGCGCTTTATGGATTTGCGAATCGTGAATGTGCGGAAGGAACTGCCCCCGTTTTACCATCGGCACGGGTACGTCGAAACCGGCACCGAGCCGTTTACTTCCGGGCTGAATCCGAAACTCCCCTGTCATTTCGTAGTAATGTCAAAGTCCTTGCCCTGATCCCTGCCTGAGGTTCACGACACCACCGCATCGGCTTCAATCTCGACCAGAATCTCGGGGGAAATGAGCGCACTCACCTGCACCATCGATGTGGCTGGACGAATGTCGCGGAAGAACTCTCCATGCGCTTTGCCAACTTTTTCCCAGTCCGCGATGTTGACGACATACATACGAGTGCGCACCACGTTTTTCATGCCGGCGCCGGCCTTCTGCAGTGCGCTTTCGATATTTTTCAGCGTCTGCACCGCCTGTGCATACACGTCGCCCACGCCGACGATCTTGCCGTCGGGCCCAGTCGCGGTTGTGCCGGAAACGTGCACATACGATCCGATCTTCACCGCACGAGAGTAACCAACGATGGGCTCCCACGTGGTGCCGCTGGAAATGTTCTGGCGCTCGAAATGCTCCCGCTTCGAATTCTGATGATTCATTCGATACCCCCATAGCTCATATTTTATAAGTGAAATCGCGAGATTCTCCGCGGATTGGCAGCCACACTTCCCGACTGCCAGCAAAATACAGCGAAATCCGCTCCAAACTCATTCGCGAACCATCTCTTTCTACCCGATCGCGTGGACAACAGGCTCGTGATCCAGCCGCTTCTAACTGATCAGAAAAACGAATCATGACGATAAACAAAAGTCACTTGCGTTGCACTACTCAGCTAAGGTATCAACACACCTATATAGCTGAAACTCCGTGCGCGCCGCGGAGTTCAGGGGGCCCAAAATGATTCCGGAATCGCATCCGCTGCAGGAGTTATTTCAGGATCTGGTCGGACGGCACTACGCCGAACAAATCGGCATTCGCGATCCGCAGATCGTCGCCTACGTTTCTCATCTGCTGGCTGAGTTCTGCGAGGCCGATCAGTTATTCAAAGTTCACGACACAGCGGATCGTCCGCTGGCCGACGTCGGCGAGATGCTGCTCGAATCCGATCCGGTATACGGCCCCGCTCCTTCGTTCGACCGCGAGCGGCAAGTGCGCAAGCACATCGGCGACTACACGCTGTTCCTTGCAGGAATGTTTCCTGAAAGCATCAATCACTTTCGGCTGCGTCGCCAGCGCCTGGAAAATTTCATCGAGTGGGTCAAGGCCGGCAAAGAGAGTTATTACATCGTTTCCAAGTTCGAACACTTCGAGTATGCCAAGGTCGCACCCCTGTTCGCCACTCTCTCAAAGAATTTCGAGGAATGCGTTTACGGGCTGAACATGGTGAAGAACGATCTGGAAGAGATGCAGCATCCCATCGTTCGCCGCACGAATGAACTGATCATGTAGGGGTGGGCAGTTAGGTTCGAGGGGCCTCTTACACGCGCACATCCCCCGCGCCGCCCAAGCGGTAGAAGCTGAGCGCCGCGCTGCCCTGCGCTAATTTGCGGAACCTGCGCAGCGGCCCATATTCCTCGCCCGGATCGAATTTCTTTTCATGCTCGGCAATCACCACCGACATCGCCCACACCAGCGACGAATCTGCAAGCGCCCGCAGAGTCTTCATATACGCCTCCTGCATGCGGTACGGGGGATCGATGAACACCACGTCGGCGGCCACGTGCTGCCGCTCCATCCGCCAGAAGGCGCGCGGCAATTCTTCCTGCACAATCTTGAAGCCGCCATCAATGCCCAGGCTCTCAAGATTGGCGCGGATCGCATCTGCAGCCGCCGGCGAGTGCTCCACGAAATGTACTTCCTTGGCACCGCGGCTCAGGGCTTCGATTCCCACCGCTCCCGTTCCCGCGAACAGGTCGAGCCACACGCTCCCCTCCAGCGCTTCCGGATTCCCCGCCGTCAGCACGTTGAAGAGGGTTTCGCGCAGCTTGTCCGACGTGGGACGAACATCCATCCCGCGCAACGTGCGCAGCGGCCGGCTTCGATATTTTCCCGCGATCACGCGCATGGCTGTGTAGGCGTCGCTCGGTACCCTTGGTTCCCGCACTCACTATATCTATCCATGTAGAATAAAAGTAGCGAAGCCTTATGCGAAGCTGGTCCATTCCGGTTGGGCGCCTTTTCGGCGTCGACGTCCGCATCCACCTGACGTTCCTTATCCTGCCCATGTTTGTTTTCTGGACGGATTATGCGGTGAACAAGGACAACGCCAGCGGACCGCGCGACCTGGCGCTCGTGGGCATCATGCTGGCTTGTGTTGCCGCCCATGAAGCGGCACACATGCTGGCCGCGCGCCGCGTCGGCCTGATTCCAAAAGCGGTGATTCTGCTGCCGCTAACCGGGGTTGCTCTCTATGACGAATCGCGCGTTGAAAAGCCGCAGTCGCCGACGGTGCTCTGGCAGCGAGAAATTCGGCTCGCGCTGATTGGTCCGCTGGCGAGCTTTGCGTTGGCATGCCTTACAGGCGCCGTCGTTGCTGCCTCCGGACGTGGAATCGATCTCTTGAAGTTTCCCTGCCTGCAAGCATCGAACTTACCGAAGAGCCTGGTGTGGGCGAATCTTTATCTGGCAGGTCTGAACTTCCTGCCCGCCTATCCTCTCGATGGCGGACGCATCCTGCGAGCGCTTTTCTCCCGCACGCTCGACGCGTCATCCGCCACCCGGCGCGCTGTTTCCATCAGCAACGCCATCGCCATGGTGCTGATGCTCGCTGGCCTGTTCAGCAACAACTGGCTGACCATGGTCGGCCTCATCGTTTTTTCGGCGGCGCAGCTAGAGGAGCGCGCACTGGTATTCCAGTCCGTACTGGACAACGTTCGCCTGGAAGAGGTCATGCTCACCGACTTCGCCACCCTATCTCCGGCCGACACTCTGGAGGACGCGCTCGAAAAAGCCGTGCATTCCCTGCAGGATGATTTCCCCGTGGTTCGCGGCATGGATATGGTGGGAGTGATTTCAAAGCAGCGCATCCTCGACGCATTGCGCGCCGAAGGGAACGGCTACGTGCAGGCCGTGATGAACAAGATTTTCGAAGTGTCGCTGCGCCAGGACTCACTGGGTTCAGCCTTCCGCAAGCTTACCTCGCGCAATTCCAGCATTATTCCAGTCGTTGAAGACCAGCGCCTGATCGGCATCGTCACTTTGCAGAACCTGATGCACTCTATGGCCCTGCTGGCCGAAACTCGCAAAATGCGAAGGGACGAGAGCGAGTCGTAGAGGCTGAATTTCAGATTGCCTAGAACAGCCGCACAGCCTTCGCCTTGTGCACCGCCGGAATAGTTCGCAACTTCGTCAGTACTTGGTCAGTGATACTGCCGTCCACATGGACGACAGCGATCGCCTCACGCGGCTGGTCCGAATCTTTCTCGCCGCGCCGGCCCAGCGAGAAGTCGGCAATATTGATCGACTCTTCGCCCAGAATCGTTCCCACTTTGCCGATCACGCCCGGCACGTCGCGATTGCGCAGGTAAATCAGGTTACGCTCGAGCGGAGCTTCCACGTCAATGCCGTCCACATGCAGCAGCCGAGGAGCATCACCGTGCAGCACCGCGCCCTTCACCATGTGTTCTTCTGTCGAGCTCTTGAGGAAAATTGAGAGCACGCTGCCCGCGCCGCCGGTCGACGATTTCGGTTTGTGCGATTCCAGCACGCGCAATCCGCGCTCTTCGGCAATGGTCGCGGCATTCACCAGATTCGCCTTTTCCTCAAGCGCCTCGTTCAGAATCCCCTTGATCACGCCGTTGCGGATCAGCTCCGTCTTCCACTCCGCGATGTGCCCGCCGTAGCGGATCGAAATCTCTTCAATGCTGCCTTCGGAAACCTGCGCCAGAAATCCGCCCATGCGCTCGGCCAGCACAATGTAGGGCTGCATGGTGGCATACTCTTCCGCCGACACCGACGGCACGTTCACCGCGTTCTGAATCACGCCGTGCTTCAGATATTCCTTCACCTGCTGGGCGATCTGCACGCCCACGGCCTCCTGCGCCTCGAACGTCGACCCCCCAACGTGCGGCGTGAGGATCACGTTTTCGAGCGCGGTCAGAGGCGAATTCTTCAGGGGCTCTTCAGTAAAAACGTCGAGCGCGGCTGCGGCCACGTGTTTCGTTTTGAGACCCTGCGCCAGGTCCGCCTCGTTTACCAGTTCGCCGCGCGCGCAATTCACCAGCCGCACACCCTTTTTCATGTTCGCGATGGACGCTTCGTTGATCATCCCTGCGGTCTGCGGCGTTAATCCGACGTGCAGCGTGATGTAATCCGCCGCCGCGTAGAGTTCGTCGAGCCCGGCCAGCCGGATCCCCTGCTCCTTCGCCACCGCAACCGAAACGAACGGATCGTGCCCGATCAATTCCATGCCAAACGCACGCGCCCGTCGAGCGACTTCCATGCCGACCCGCCCCAGCCCGACAATCCCGAGCGTCTTACCGCGCAACTCGGTGCCTTGCAGCGATTTTTTCTCCCACTTGCCCGCGTGCATGAGTGCGTCAGCGCGGCATAAATGACGTGCCATGGCCAGCATCATCCCCAACGTCTGCTCGGCGACCGCGACCGCGTTGGCTCCCGGCGTGTTCATTACCGCGATGCCTTTGTGTGTGGCCGCTTCCAGATCGATGTTGTCCACTCCCACGCCGGCTCGGCCGATCACGCGCAGCTTCTTGGCATGTTCCAGCAGCTTCGCGTCGGCCTGCACCGCCGAGCGCACAATGAGCGCATCCGCCGTCTCCAGATGTTCTTCCAGCTTGCCTTCCAGTTGATCTGCAGTCAGGACAGTCCAGCCCGGCTCCTGCAGCTGCGCCACGGCTGAGGCTGAGATTTTTTCCGCTACGATAATTTTCACGAATGATTCCTTTGTATGAAGATGACGTGTATGAGGATCTGCTGCAGAAAACTGTACCTGACAAACTGTTGACCAACTCATGACCACAACATGACTAGAACCTAACCAAAAAGTTACGGGGAAAAGATGTGCCTCTGACACACCCCTCCGCTGAACTTTCTACACTCGCTCTCACTGGGCCCGTGGCCCTTGGGGAGAACACAATGAACAAATTTCAAAGACTCAAGCCCGTCAGCAAAACCCTGCTCGCGGCGCTGATTGCCACTACCGTGGCGTGCGGTTACAGCGCCAAAATGACGGCGCCCGTCGCCGGAACCATGCCAGCCATCTCGCAGCTAAGTCCTGACTCAGCGACCGCAGGCGGCGCAGCCTTCGTTCTGACCGTCAACGGTGCCAACTTCGGCTCAAAGGCAGTGGTGAACTGGAACGGCGTGGCGCAAACCACGAACACAACCTACGTCAGCGGCAGCCAGCTGATGGTGACGGTTCCGGCCTCGGCCATCGCAACCTCCGGCACCGTCGCGGTCACTGTGACCAATCCCGCTACGCCGGGCTCAGGCATCTACGGAACTGGCGCAACGCTGGCCGAGACTTCGACCATGATGAACTTCATGGTCAACTAGAAAGCGCGGCTGGCAAGCCAATGAGTCGACTGCGCCGGGTCCGACGCCCGCCCTCAGGCGCCGACCAGTTGCCGTTTCTCCAGCTGGGTGCGAGCATAGACTTCCTGTGCTGCCCGCACGGCCGCGCCATATTCGACCTTGCGGTCGGTGACCTTCGCCAGCACGTGTTCGAGCGCGCCCAGAATGCCGATAGTATCGAGATAGTCGTAGTAGCCGATGTGCGCGATGCGGAACAGCTTGCCCTTCATCTCGCCCTGCCCGTTGGCGACCACCGCGTCAAACGCTTCGCGGAATTCTTTTACGATCTTTCCGGAGTCGATTCCTTCGGGCGCGCAGATCGCGGTCAGCGCTGCCGCCGGAGCCGAAGCATAAAGCTTCAATCCCAAAGCCTTCGCGCCTGCCCACGTCATCTCGGCGCAAAGCTCGGCGTTGTTGACGAGTTCCTCACGCCCCTTGGCCAGATCGCCCTTGCCCATACCACGCACAAATTCGAGCGCCGCGCCCAGCGCCGCGAATAAAGAAGTCGCGGGCGTATACGCCGTCTCGCCCTTGGCTGCAGACTTCCGCTCTTTGCGCAGATCGAAGTAATAGCGCGGCGAGGTGGTCGTATCCATCCGCTTCCACGCCCGCTCGCTCACCGCGCAGTATGCCAGGCCCGGAGGCATCATCAGCGCCTTCTGCGATCCACCGATAATCACGTCCACGCCCCATGCGTCGACGTCGAGATGAGTCGTGCCCAGCCCGGTGATCGCGTCGACGACAAGAAGAGTCTCGTCACTGTGCCCGCGCACGATTTTCGCGATGCCCTCAATGTCGTGCCGCGCCCCGGTGGAACTCTCGGTGGCCTGCACATAGACGACGCGGACTTGGTTAGTGAGCCGCGCGCGAATTTCATCCAGGGAAAACGTCTGGCCGTAAGGAACTTCCAGAACGTCGACGTTGCAGCCGAACGCCTTGGTCAGCCCCGTCCAGCGCTCGCCGAACTTGCCGGCTGTCAGCACCAGCACCTTGTCACCCGGAGAAGTCAGATTCGAAACCGACGCCTCCATCACGCCGGTGCCCGACGAAGCCAGCACCAGCACATCGTTCTTGGTGCCGATGAATTCCTTCATGTCGGCCAGCACACGCTGAAACAGCGCCTTGAAATCAGCTGTCCTGTGGTGCGCCGTAAACGAAGCCATGGCCGTCTGTGCCGCCGGCAACAGCGGCGTTGGCCCGGGAGTAAAAAGACGATTCTTATGCAACATTATCGATAATGTCCTAGAGAAAATGCGATGAAGACCGCTCAACTATTCTATCGGAAGAAGGCCTGATTCGATGCGCGGCGAGAACATTTCGCGCCCGCAGGGAGGCGCGAAACGCCGCGCTTATGGGGTTATTTTATAAGGTTAATTTATAAGGTTATTGTCGGGTTTTCGCCGCCAAAACTTCGGGCTTTGCAATTTCCGGAGCTTTAGCAAACAATTCTTCCGCTTTAGCGAATAGTGCTTTGGCAATGGGGCCCGTCAAATGAGCGTTGCGTCCATGCTCGTCGGCAAACGTATCGAAAATGCCGTACTTCCCCGGCCCCATTTTTATGGCGTACCAGCTGACCGTTTCTTTTTCCGATTCGGCCAACGGCAGCGCCGACTTCAGAAATTCCTCGACTTCTTTCTCTTTCCCAGGCCGAGCTTCCAGTTGTGCCCAAATCGCGAGCTTGCTCATAGTGGTTCCCTCCACAGCATCAGATGCAGCGCTGAGGCCTGAAGGCGCACGCATCCGTCTATAATTCCCTCATGAGCCTCAGCGAACAGATCCAAAAAGACATCGTCACCGCCATGAAGGCAAAGGCCGAAGCCCGCCTCTCCACCCTGCGCATGGTCAAAAGCGCGCTGCAGCTCAAGCAGGTCGAAAAAATGGCCCCGCTCGACGACAAAGAATCCCAGGCCGTGCTGGCCACGCTGATCAAGCAGCGCAAAGAATCCGTCGAGCAGTTCACCAAGGGCGGACGCCAGGAAATGGCCGACAAAGAAGCCGCCGAAATCGTCCTGATCGAAACCTATATGCCGAAATCTGCCGGAGAAGCGGAAATCGTCGCCGGCGTAAAAGCCGCCATCGCCGAAATGGGCGCGCCCACCATGAAAGAAATGGGCACGGTCATGAAGAACGCCATGGCGAAGTTCAACGCAGCGGGCATGCGCGTGGATGGGAAGATGGTCAGCGAGATTGTGAAGAAGGAACTGGCAGGGAAGTGACATGAAGCGGATTGGGCTTGTTGTGTCGATCGCCCTAGCGCTGATCGCTGGTAGCGCGTGGTTCGTAGGCACACACAGGGTGCCCAGCGTCGACTTCGGCCCGATCCCGAAAGGTGCCCCTGTACTCGCGTTGTCGGAGATCGAAATTCTCCTTGCCGATCACTACACAGTCGTACGGAATGTTCGGCAGGTGCCCCTGGTCTTAAAGGAATCCTTCTCGAACGTGACAAGCCTCCCCTTCGACATGAACAATCCGGGAGACGCGATGAGCACAGACCTGATTATTCAGGCCCCATCCCGCCAACTCATTTTTGGCGCCGTCGGCAAGCAGTCAGCAATCCTCGTATATGAACAAGGAAGCTTCGCTTCCCATCCATGTGCGGTTATCCTCTCAAGAACGGGAGCAGCGGCCTGGATAGCTATCGAGGACTACATGCCAAGAGACATCGCCGCCCTGCGGAGGAGCGTCCATGAGGGTAGGGTTGCCCAGATGAAGCCAAACTCCTAAGAGGAATTTTCACTTCCCCCTCTGCCATTCCCGGTAAGCCTCGCTCTTCGACACTCCGCGCTCTTTCGCCACTTTCTTCAGCGCGGCCTTCTCGTCGACTTTTTCCTCTGCCATGATCTGCTCTACCCGCTGCCTGACCGACGGACGGCGGGCGGGGTCGCCCGCCTCTACACGAGCATCGTGCTCTTCCGCCTTGCCGATCAGCAGCGTGATCTCGCCCTTCACCACCTTGCGCGCCTTTAAATTCTCCAGTACTTCACCTGCCCGACCGCGCAGGAATTCTTCATGCAGCTTGGTCACTTCGCGCGCGATCACTACATGCCGGGATTCTCCCATGACTTCGACGACGTCGGCGAGCGTTTCGACGATCCGATGCGGGGCTTCATAAAACACCTGCGTCCGCGGAGAACTCTTCACCGCCTCGAGCGCCGCCCGCCGCTCGCCGCGCTTGGCCGGCAAGAATCCGCTGAAGCGAAACGAATCCGTGGGCAGGCCACTTGCCACCAGCGCCGCCAGAAACGCCGACGCCCCCGGCACCGGCACCACCGGCACGCGATGCCGGATCGCGAGCGCAATCAGCCGGTAGCCGGGATCGGAAATTCCCGGCATGCCCGCGTCCGTCACCAGCGCGACGCTCGCGCCCTCCTGCATTTCTTTCACCAGCTCGGCCGCGCGCGTCATCTCGTTGTGTTCGTGATAGCTGGTGGAGCGGGTCGCGATCGCGTAATGATTGAGCAGCTTCTGCGTCTGCCGCGTGTCTTCGCAGGCAATCACATCGACATCCCTCAGAACGCGCAACGCCCGCAGCGTGATGTCCTCAAGATTCCCGATCGGCGTCGCGACCAGATACAGCGCGGGCCCTGCGGCAGCTTCGCTCATGGCGGGAGTCTACCACCGCCCGTCAGACAACGAGTCGTCGCAATCGCAGGCATTCGCTCAATCCGCGCTCTACCGTTTACGCTGTATCGCGCCGTCCGGTCCCTGCACATCCGTAACCTCCCCGGAATTCGAATTCTGCATCAAACTGTGGACCATGCGGATTCTGGCGAAACCCGTGATCGCGGCGCTGCTCTGCGGGCTTGCGCTATGTGTCTGCTCGGCACAGCAGGCGCCGCGCCAAGACGCAACTCCTGACACCGCATCGCCGCGCCGGTCTGAAAACCATCGACGAAAACCGGCTCGCACCCTCACAGCCGACGACGGCCTGGGCGTGATCTCGGCCGCGCTCGACCCTAAAGTGCGCCGCTATGCCGGGCACGACTGCTCTCACCTGGTGCACGCCATCTACGAGCGCGCCGGATTCCCCTATGTCTACGCCAGTTCCGACGATCTTTATGATGGAGTTCAGGGCTTCCAGCGGATCGAGCACCCTCAGCCGGGTGATCTAATCGTGTGGCACGGGCACGTAGGAATCGTGGTCAGGCCTTCAAAACATGTCTTCTTCAGCTTCATGACCGCTGGCCCAGGGATCGATGACTACGATGCCCCCTACTGGGTCAATCGCGGGCAGGCGCGGTTCTATCGTTACGTCAAGAATGATTCCTGCGCCGGATGCGCCGCCGTAAGCGACAACTTCCGGCGCGGTCGTCCAAATTGACGTCCGGAATTGACGTCCCAGGTTGACGCTCCAAATTGACGCCACCCTGCGGCGACCCCTAGAATCAGGCAGACGCCGTTGTTCCCTCAACCGTCTCACACTCATGCCTCTTTACGAATACGAATGTAAGAAGTGCGGTCACCGCTTCGAAAAAATCCAGAAGTTTTCCGACAAGATGGTCAAGAAGTGCCCGGAATGTGGCGGCCAGGTCGAGCAGATGATCTCCGCGCCTGCCGTCCAGTTCAAGGGCTCGGGCTGGTACGTCACCGACTACGCCAAGAAATCTTCGTCGCAGGGATCCTCCGGCAGCGGCGATTCCTCGTCGCGCGATTCGTCCTCAGATTCATCCTCAAAAGACAAGAAGGAAGAAAAATCCAAATCCGAGAGCGGCTCGAAAGACAGTTCGTCGAAAGAGAGTTCTTCGAAAGAAAGCTCGTCGAAGGAAAGCTCCTCCAAAGAGAGCGCCTCCAAAGAAACCGCGCGCAAGGGTTCCGGCCGACGCAAATAAAAGCGGCTCCGGATTCACCGAAGCCGCCGCAATACTCCAAATCGTCACTATCCACTGACCACTGCCTTACTTCAACTCCCGCTCAAACTGATCCACAATCATGTTGAACAGGTGCACCCGCGCGTCTTTCCCCGCGATGCTGTGCGTTTTGTTGGGATAGACCATCAGCCGGAACGGCTTGCCCGCATTGATCAGCGCGTTAATCATCTGAATGCTGTTTTGGAAATGCACGTTGTCGTCGCTCGTGCCGTGCACCAGCAGCAACGCCCCGTGCAGATTCGCCGCGCCGCGCGTGCAATCCGACTGCTCGTACCCGGCCTTGTCGTCTTTCAGCAGGCCCATGTAGCGCTCGGTGTAAATCGAATCGTAGTTCACCTGATTGGTCACCGGAGCCACGGCCACGCCAGCGCGAAAGCGGTCGGAATGCGTCATCGCATACAGCGTCATCGAGCCGCCGTTCGACCAGCCCCAGATGCCGGTGCGGTCTTTATCGAGCTGCGGATATTGCGCGTAGAGTTGGTCGAGCGCGGTCAGCTGATCTTTCAATTCAATCGCGCCAAACTCATGCCGGATCGCCGTCTGGAACTTGCGATCGCGTCCCGGTGTGCCGCGATTGTCCACCGTGAAAACCGCAAATCCCTTGCGCGCCAGAATTTCGTCGAACGGATCGGGCGTGCCTCTTTTCACCACCTGCCCCGCCGGGCCGCCATAGAGGTAGACGATGAGTGGAATCTTTCCGCTCGCCGAAGTATCCGGAGGCAGCAACAGCTGTCCATACAGCGTGGTTCCATCGTCGGCCTTGAACTCCAGATATTTCGGCTTGCGCAGCCCATATTCGGCGATTTCATCTCGCGCCTGCCACACCGGGCTGCACGACCCTCCTACGGTGCACAACGAAATGCTGGGCGATCTCTCCGGCCCGAACATGTGGGCGTAGTGCTTGCCATCGTCGCTGAAGTTCGCCGCGTGAATCCCCTCTTCCGGCGTCAGCGCCTTCAATCCTGATCCATCGAGCTGCACCGAAAAAAGATGCCGCTGCCGCGGATCATCCTTATTCGCGGCAAAGAACACGGTTCCCGCGGCCTCGTCCACACCATCAATTCCCTCCACCTCGTAATCGCCGCTCTCCAGCTGCCGATCCAGCTTGGCGTCGGCCGCCATCGGATTCTGCTTATCAAAACTGTACGAATAGATGTGAGTGTTGCCGTCGCGCCAGCTGCGCCAGAGAAAGTCGCCGCTCTTCAGAAAAGGAATTTCAACGTTCTCAAAATCGATCCACGCGTCGGGCGTGGTTTCTGTAAACATCAGTCTCGACTTGCCGGTCTTCGCGTCGACGAAGAACAGCTCCATCTTGTCCTGAGTCCGGTTCAACAGTGCAGCCCAAATCACTCCCTCTTTGACCCAACCAAAACGAGGTATGTACGACTCTTCGCCCGGGTCCATGGCCAGCGAAATCCAGCGCACCTTGTCTTTATCCGCGTCGACCACACCCAGCTTCACCACCGGATTCGGATCGCCCACCTTGGGATACTTCTCGTTATCGACACTCGGATGCGTTGGCAGCCAGTCGGTGATGGGATAGACCGGCACCTTGCTCTCATCCATGTGCATGAAGACAATCTCTTTGCTGTCGGGCGACCAGAAATAATTGCTGCGCACGCCCAACTCTTCGGTGTAGACCCAGTCGATATCGCCGTTGAACAGGTCGTCGCCAGTATCTTTGGTCAGCTGCTTCTCCTCCTGGCCATTCACCGGACGCACGTACAGATTGTGCTTCCGCACATAAGCTACGTGCGCGCCATCGGGCGAAAATTTCGGATCGCCGCTGGGATCGGACGCCGACGTAAACTGCACTGCCGTTTGGTTCCCAGGTCATAGAGCCAGAGCTGTCCCTGCGAATCGAAGATCAGGTGCTTCGAATCCGGAGCCCACAAATACGCTGCCACGTGATACCGTGTCCGCCGGTCCTTCTCCCGCTCGTTCTTGACTTTGTCCACGTCCGGATCGAGCGACGCCAGTTTCTCCGCGCTGACCAGCACCTTCTTCTCGCCGGTTGCCGTGTCCACATACCACAGCTCGCCCCTCTCGCCTTTTTCGTCGCGCTGCACAAACGTGAGCTTGGTGCCATCCGGACTCCATTCCACGGTTTCCGGCCCGCGCCCTGCCAATCCGCCAGGCTGATAAAGCGTTTCAATGGTGAGCGGCTTGGCCGGCACTGTCTGCGCCGCCGCCGACGAGAGAAGGAAAAAAATGAAAGCCAACAAAGCAAAGCAGGCAAAGAACGAAATCCGTCTTTTCACGAAATGACCTCACAGAAGAGAAGTTTCGTGCAGATGCACAATCGGGCGAAGGAAAGAGTGTACACCGCCCAACCCCGCGCCTGCACGGCTTCAGGCAGTGTTCCTCTGTGAGACTCTGTGGCCTCTGTGGTTAAGTTTTTAAGACTTTCTGAGCCTGATCAGGCCCCCGCAGCATGCTAGAATCAATAGAGTCCAATGCCGAATGCTTCCTGACATCGAAAACCTGCTGAAGCTGCAAGACACGGACAAAGAGATCCGCCGTCTGCAGGACGAAGTCGCCGAGTTTCCCAAGCGCGTCGCCGTCATCGAACACAAACTGGCCGGACACCAAAGCCCAGATCGACAAGGCGCAAGCCGCCGTCAAAGCCGACGAAGCCTCCCGCCGCAAATACGACACCGCCATCAGCGATCTGCGCGGTAAAATTTCCAAGTACCGCGACCAGTCGCTCGACGTAAAAACCAACGATCAATACAAAGCGTCTTCTTCACGAGATCCAGTTCGCAGAAAAAGAAATTGCCGCCAACGAAGACAAGATCCTTGAGCTGATGGTCAACGCCGACGCGCGCGACAAAGAAGTCAAAGCCGCGCAGGCCGAACTGAAAGCCGAAACCGCCGAGATCGAAAAAGAAAAAGAAGAAGCCCGCCAGCGCACCGCCGAAGACGAAAAGCTGCTGGCCGAGTGGCGCGCCAAGCGCGATCAAATCCGCACCGGCGTCAACGAAGATCTGCTTCGCCACTACGAGCGCGTCTCGAAGTTCCGCGGCAGCGGCATCTCCGAAGTCCGCGATCAGAAATGCATGGCCTGCCGCGTCATGCTGCGGCCGCAGACCTACAACGAAGTTCGCTCCGGCACGCAAACCATTATTTGCGATTCCTGCCAGCGCATTCTCTATTTCAATCCCGCCGACGAGATGGTCGACGTAAAGCCCTCGACCACGCGCGCCAAACGCCATCATCCCAAAATCGACGCGCCGCAAGCCTGGTATTACCGCCCAGAGTTCGACGAAATCGGCGAAGTCTTCCTCTGCCTGACCACCTCTCGCGGCCAGTCCAGCCGCCGCGTCTACGACGTCCACACCGGACGCCTCATCGGCGACATCCTGATCCGCGAAGGCGACTACCGCCAGGCCTTCCCCGAAGACATCACCGGCGCCATGCGCCTGAACGGCAGCTGGACCGAAGCCGAACTCGACGCCTTCGGCAACGAGCTCCCCATGGTCGCCCTCGACTCCCTGCGCTTCGATCTCGATCTAGCCCGCCACGAAGCCGCCACCGGCTCGCACGTGAAACAGCAGGCAGCGGCAGCCCCCACCGAACAAGCCGCCAGCTAAGGCGACGCGAGCATCAAGTCAAAGGCTCGCGTAAATAGACGGTACTGAGAGTACTTCTCACTGTTGCCTCCGGCTCAGGCCGGGCTGTATAGTGGTCCAACCTTTGGGGCTCCTGAAGCGCGCCATTCGCCGCTGAAACAGAAAAAATCTAAACGGGGTGTGCCATGAAAAGATTTTCGTGCGCTCTGCTCGCGCTCGCTTTTGCGTTCGTCAGCCTTCGGTCGCTGAGCGCTCAAGTACAGGGTCAATGGACAACTACAGGATCGATGCAGTCCGCTCGCGAATCGAACGCCCAGGTTCTGACCGGCGGAAAAGCCCTTTCGATCGGTGGAATCGACAACAGCGGCAACCTCCTTTCTTCCGCGGAGATTTATAGCCCCGGCCCGGGCAAGTGGACTCTCACTGGCAGCTTGGCAGAAGTCCGCGAGTTGTTTCCGGCTGTGGTGCTGACAGGCGGAAAGGTTCTGGTCGCTGGAGGACTGGGCGCGGGCGGCACCGTTTTGGCGACGGCCGAGTTGTACGATCCCAAGAGCGGCACCTGGTCTTCGGCAGGAACCATGGCAGTGGGCCGCGCCGCACACACGGCTACCCTGCTCTCGAGCGGAAAGGTCTTGGTGACCGGTGGCTGCACGCTAAATCTCTGTAGCACCAACACGGCCACCAGCGAACTCTACGATCCGACATCGAACAGTTGGTCAACCACGGGCAGTCTCAACACCGCTCGCGACTACCATACCGCCGTCCGCCTCAAGACCGGAAAGGTATTGGCCATCGGCGGCACCGCCGGCACTTCTTGCGAGCTCTACGATCCGAATAGTGGCACCTGGAGCCCCGCAGCCAATACGAATGTAGCCCGCGAATTCAACGGCACGACCCTTCTTTCCGACGGCAAAGTTCTGGTGACGGGCGGAGCCAGTGGCAGGTTTCCAGAAAATTCCGCCGAACTGTACGACCCCACAGCCAACACCTGGACCTCAACCGGCACCATGAAAACCCCCCGTTACGCGCATTCGGCCACACTGCTGACCGACGGCACCGTGCTGGTCTCCGGCGGAGAAGGCCAGTCCATCAGTTGCGGCAAGGATTGCACGGGTTACATTCCAACCGCCACCGCCGAAATCTACAGCGAAGCTCTGGGCCATTTCACTTCCACTGCCAACCTGAGTCGGGCGCTGGCGTATCACTCCACTACGCTGCTGGGTACAGGACGCGCGCTGGCCTCTGGGGGCGTCGGTACCACCAGCATCTGTTGTGTGGTGGTTGACAACGCCCAGTTCTATACCCCGCTTACACTGACATTCTCATCGTCCGCCCTGAACTTCGGCGTCCTGCAGATCGGACTCAGCAGCCCGTCCCAGACGGTGACAGTCACAAACGCCAGCGGTCATTCCGCGACTTTCAAGGGCATCACCAGCACCGGCGACTATTCGCAGACCAACACCTGCCCGACCGTGCTCAGTGCCGGTCTAACCTGCACCATCACTGTGACCTTCACACCAACCGCGGCGGGAAATCGTAGTGGCGCCGCGACCCTCAAAGACAACGCCGCTGGCAGTCCCTCGCAAACCATCGCATTGACCGGCATCGGCGCAACCAACGCCATCACCCCTCTGCCTGCCAGCCTCAGCTTCCCCGGTCAGACTCCTGGTTTCCCCGGAGAGCCACTAAGCATTACGCTATACAACGACGGCACAGTCGGGGCCAACATCACCAACGTTGCAATCTCGCCCAGCAATGGCACCTTCACTCAAACCAACAACTGTCCAGGCACGCTAAATCCGAACACCAGCTGCACGATTCAGGTCGTCTTCACCGCTCCTGACAGCGGGAACTACACCGCAACCTTGTCAATAACCGACAGCGACAAGAGCAGCCCCCAGACCGCCACTCTCTCAGGAGTCGGCTTGAACAACTAGCGCGGCGAGGCGCCGCGAAGAAAATCCGGGACGCCGCGGATGCATTCGTTCGCCGCAGGTTGAATCGTCATGCGTTTAAGATGTCAGCATGCCGCAAACCTCGACACTTCCGCAGGTCAAGATTTCCCCCGCGGCGCCATGCGTCTTAAGTCCCGCCACGTCTGGGTCTACCGTTCCGACATCGTTTCTGCTGAGGGTGTTCTCCCCGGCTCCCTCGTCCGCGTCATCGATCATCGCGGCAAGAGCCTGGGCACCGCTCTCTACTCCAGCTCTTCGCAAATCGCGATCCGAATGATTTCGAGCGATACTGCATCGCGGGATGCAAAACCTCAGGATGCTGTTACAGATTTCCCGGCGCTGCTCCGCCAGCGAATCGCCGACGCCATCGCCTATCGCACCACTCTAGTCCACGACACCGAAGCCTACCGCCTCGTCTTCAGCGAAGCAGACTTCCTCCCCGGCCTGATCGTTGATCGCTACAACGACATTCTGTCCCTGCAAGTTCTCACCCAGGCGATGGACACCGAGCCCGTCCGGCAGGCGATCCTCGCGGAACTGACCGCTCGGCTGCACCCAGCTTCCATCATCGAACGCGTCGACCCGCGCGTCCGCGAACTAGAATCGCTCCCGCCGCGCGCTTCCGGCCTGCAGCAAGGCGAAAAAACTTCCACCACGTTCACCATGAATTCGGTTCAGTTCCTCTTCGACGCCCTCGAAGGCCAGAAAACCGGGGCCTTCCTCGATCAGCGCGAAAACTACGCCGCCGCCGCGCACTACGCCCACGGCGACGCCCTCGACGTTTTTTGCTATCAGGGCGGCTTCGCCCTTCATCTCGCCCCGCGCTGCGAGCACGTCACCGGTGTCGACAGCTCGCGCCCGGCCCTTGAAATTGCGGATCAGAACGCTGCGCTGAACAAGGTTGTTGGGGCAAAAAGAGATCGAATGGATCGAAGCCAACGCCTTCGACCTGCTCAAGGACTATTCTTCCCCAGCGCGTCCTAACGAACCTCGCCGCTACGACACCATCGTTCTCGACCCGCCCGCCTTCGCCAAGTCCAAGCGCGACCTCGACGCCGCCCTGCGCGGCTACAAGGAACTCAATCTCCGCGCCCTCAAGATGCTCCGCGCCGGCGGAATCCTCGTCACCTGCTCCTGCTCCTACCATGTCAGCCAGCCAGATTTCCTCGAAATGCTAGCCTCAGCCGCCCTAGACGCTCACCGCACCCTCCGTCTGATCGAGGTCCGCGGCCAAGCCAAAGACCACCCCGTTCTGCTGAATGTCCCCGAAACGGCATATCTGAAGTGCGTAATTGCGTCCGTAAGTGATTGAAACTAATAACATAAACTTTTGGATTGTCATCCCGACCGAAGCCGGAGCGCCAGCGACGACGCAGTGGAGGGACCTGGTATTTTATATTGACAGAAACACACTCATATTTTATGATTCATTTGTGCTTATACGACATCTAATTGGTTGAACCACCCATATCCGAAGGAGGATCTACCCATGACCGTATTAACCCGTTGGGAACCGTTCCGTGAATTCTCCACCCTGCAGGACCGCATCAACCGCGCGTTCCGCGAGTCCTACAATGGCGGCCAGCGACGAATCTCTGACCACCTCAAGCTTCGCCCCCGCCGTCGACGTCTACGAAGACGAGCACCAGGTCACTCTGAAGATCGAAGTGCCCGGAATCGACGAGAAAGACATCGACGTCCGCGTCGAGAACAACACCCTGACCGTGCACGGCGAGCGCAAAATCGAAAAAGAAGAGAAAGAAGAGAACTACCGCCGCGTGGAGCGCCAGTACGGCAGCTTCACCCGCACCTTCACTCTGCCCCAAACCGTAGACACCGAGAACGTTTCGGCCACCTACGACAAGGGCGTGCTGAAGATCGCGTTGCCCAAGAAGGCCGAAGCCAAGCCGAAGCAGATCAAGGTCAACGTCGGCACGATTAGGAAGCGAGAAGCCGATCGAAGCCAAGCCGACCGAAAGCAAAGCCCCCAGCAAAGCCGCGTAAGTGGCAGTGCTCGTGTGGGACCGGGTCTCTGACGCCGGTCATTGAGCGCAGCTCGATTGCTTTAGCTCGACGGGAGGCGGCAGAGATGCCCGCCTCCCGTTACATATTTCAGCACGAAATTTCGGCAATCGACTAATTTGAAACCGCGGGTCCTGCTCACGCTTATCAAATTACTAAATTACCCAATTACCAAATCGGAGGTTCCCTATGCCCATCCGTTGGGACAAATTTACCGTCAAAGCGCAGGAAGCCGTCCAGCGCGCGAACCAGCTCGCCTCCGAGCACGGCAATCCCGAGTTGCGCCCGCTTCACCTGCTCGCCGCGCTGCTCGAAGATAAAGAAGGCATCGTCCCGCCGGTGCTCGAAAAAATCGGCATCGGCCCGCAGGCCGTGCTGACCGAAGTCTACAAAGAAATCGAAAAGCTTCCCAAAGTTTCCGGCGAAGCGGCGCAGGCCACGACTCTCGAACGAAGTCAACAAGCTGCTCGAGCAGGCCTTCAAAGAAGCCGCCAATTTCAAGGACGAATACGTTTCCACCGAGCACCTGCTGCTCGCCATCACGCAGCTCAAGCGCGATCGCGGCCCAGCAGATTCTCGCCGCGCCACGGCGCGACCTACGACGCGATCCTGAAAGCGCTCGACCGTCGTGCGCGGCTCGCAGAAAGTTACCGACCAGAATCCCGAAGCCAAGTTTCAGGCGCTGGAGAAATATGCCCGCGACCTGACCGAGCAGGCGCGCCGCGGCAAGCTCGATCCCGTCATTGGACGCGACGAAGAAATCCGCCGCGTGGTGCAGGTTCTTTCGCGCCGCACGAAAAATAATCCCGTGCTCATCGGCGAGCCCGGCGTCGGCAAGACCGCCATCGTCGAAGGCCTCGCCCAGCGCATCATTTCCGGCGACGTGCCCGAAGCGCTGAAGAACAAGCGCGTGGTCGCCCTCGATCTCGGAGCCATGCTGGCCGGCGCGAAATATCGCGGCGAGTTCGAAGACCGCCTCAAAGCCGTCCTGAAAGAAATCGAAGACTCGCAGGGTCAGATCATTCTCTTCATCGACGAGCTGCACACGCTGGTCGGCGCCGGAGCGGCCGAAGGCGCCATCGACGCCTCCAACATGCTGAAGCCCGCGCTCGCCCGCGGCGAACTGCGCGCCATCGGCGCCACCACGCTGAACGAATATCGCAAGTACATCGAAAAAGATGCGGCCCTCGAACGCCGCTTCCAGATCGTCTTCGTCGGCGAACCCAACGTCGAAGACACCATCGCGATTCTGCGCGGCCTGAAAGAAAACTACGAAGTGCATCATGGCGTGCGCATCAAAGACTCGGCCATCGTCGCCGCAGCCACGCTCTCGCACCGCTACATCTCCGACCGCTTTCTGCCCGACAAAGCCATCGATCTGATCGACGAAGCCGCGTCCTCGCTGCGCATCCAGATCGATTCCTTGCCGACCGACATCGATCAGCTCGAACGCAAAGCCACGCAGCTCGAAATCGAAAAGCAGGCGCTGAAGAAAGAAGACGACGCAAACTCGCGCGAGCGCCTGGCGGTCATCGAAAAAGAACTGGCCGAAATCCGCGAAAAATCCAACACGCTCAAAGCCAACTGGAAAAAAGAAAAAGATCTCATCGCCCGCGTTCGCGCGCTCTGAAAGAACAGATCGAGAAACTGAAAGCCGAAGAGCAGGCCGAAGCGCGCAAAGGCAACCTGCAGCGCGTCGCCGAAATTCGCTACGGCCTAATCCCGCAGGCCGAAGAAGAACTGGCCAAGCTCAGCAAGCAGATGGAGAGCCAGGGCGGCAAGCGCATGCTGAAAGAAGAAGTCGACGAAGAAGACGTCGCGCGCATCGTCTCCAAGTGGACCGGCATCCCGGTCTCGAAGATGCTCGAAGGCGAAGTCAAGAAACTGGTCACCATGGAAGAACGCCTGCGCCAGCGCGTCGTCGGCCAGGACGCAGCGCTCGAGCGCGTCGCCAACGCCATTCGCCGTTCCCGCGCCGGACTCGAGCGATCCCAAGCGCCCCATCGGCTCGTTCATTTTTCTCGGACCGACCGGCGTCGGCAAAACCGAACTCGCCCGCGCGCTCGCCGAATTCCTATTCGACGACGAGCACGCCCTGCTCCGCATCGACATGTCCGAATACATGGAGAAGCACTCGGTCGCTCGCCTGATCGGCGCGCCTCCGGGCTATGTCGGCTACGAAGAAGGCGGACAGCTCACCGAGCAGGTGCGCCGCCGTCCGTATGCGGTCGTGCTCTTCGACGAAATCGAAAAAGCGCATCCCGACGTGTTCAACGTTCTGCTGCAGATTATGGACGATGGCCGCCTCACCGACGGCAAAGGCCGCGTCGTCGATTTCAAGAACACGATCCTGATCATGACATCGAACATCGGCTCGCAATTTCTGCAAGCCGAGAGCCCGCGCTCCGAGCAACAGTTCGAAGAAGGCCATCGAAGCAGGTGCTGAATGCGCTGCACGCGCACTTCAAGCCGGAGTTCCTGAACCGCGTCGACGACATCATCGTCTTCCGCCCGCTCGGCAAGGAGCAGCTGGTCAAGATCATCGAGCTGCGCCTGGAAGACGTTCGCCGCCTGCTGGCCGATCGCAAGATTTCGCTCGAGCTGACCGACGCCGCCAAAGACCTGCTCTTCACCCAGGGCTACGACCCGAACTTCGGCGCCCGTCCGCTGAAGCGCGCGATCCAGAAGCTGGTGCAGGATCCGCTCGCCCTGAAGATTCTCGACGGCGAAGTGCTGCACGGCGATCACGTCATCGTCGACGCCGACAAGAAGGCCGGCAAGATGAAGTTCGAAGTCAGCCAGCGAGTAGGCGAGAAAGAACCGGCCAAAACCAAGACAAAATAAGCCACGAACTTCGCGGGTCCATGGCAAATGTTTTCCCCTACTTCTTGCTAAAGCTGTCAATCACCGCCGGCGCCTGCGCCAGGTACCACCCCACGGCAACGCGCAGGACGATCTGCAATCCGTACAGCAGCATGGGAGCACCGATCTGTGCCGCGGAAATCGCCGGTACGAGGGCAGCGATTCCGGGCACCATCATCGCCATCGCCGCCCAGCGCGCCCAATTTAACAGGCGCCACAATCCCCAGCCCACGACCGCATAAACGCTTCCAACCAGGAGCGCCATGTAAGGGCCAGCCAATTCGAGTCCGTACATGAAATATCGTCCGCTCATCAGCGAAACCGCATCCGGTGCAAGCAGCTTCACGACACCGATTGCCCATAAATAGATCGCCGCCACAAAAAACAGAACCGCGATCCCCGTGATGCCCGCTGGACGCTCCATACGGCCAGACTACACCCGCCCACCGACCTTACGAATCTTCACAGACGCGTCCGCTAAAAATTGTTCGTGCGTTTCTGCGCAAGTCCGCGAGTTATGACGTGGTGTGTGGCACACTGGCTCCATGCACCGACTCACGTTAGGCGACTTCGAACTCAGCATCTTTTCCGACGGAACCTACCCGCTCGACGGCGGCGCCTTCTTCGGCGTCGTGCCGAAAATCATGTGGTCGAGGAAAGTCGCCGCCGACGAACAGAACCGGCGTCATCGCCGGACTGAATTCGCTTGATCCGCTGGTCGCGCACCGGCAAGAACAACGTCCTGGTCGAAACCGGCATCGGCAACAAACTCTCCGAAAAGATGGTGCAGATCTACGGGCAGCCCGCCAAGTTGCTCGACAATCTGCCGCCGCCGGCGTTGCGCCCGAAGACATCGATATCGTCATCAACACCCACCTGCACTTCGACCACTGCGGATGGAATACGATCCGCGGCAAGACCGGCAAGATCGTCGCCACCTTCCCGAAAGCGAAATATTACGTGCAGGAAGGCGAGTGGCAGCACGCGCGCCATCCAGCGAACGCGACGCCATCAGCTACATCTCCGAAATTACGATCCGCTGGTCGAGAGCGGCCAGATGGAGCTGCTGCACGGCGGCGACGAAATTGTTCCCGGCATCTCGGTGAAAGTCTTTCCCGGGCCACACGGCGAACATGCAGGCGGTCATGGTCGAGAGCGGCGGCAAGAACGGCCTGCTACATCTCCGATCTGATTCCTACCGGCGCGCACATCGACCTGACCTGGGTGATGGCCTTCGATCTCTTTCCGCTCGAGACCATCGAAAGCCACAAGCGTACTACGCGCGCGATGCCCGAAAGATGGCTGACCGTGTTCACGCACGACGGAAGACACCCTGGGGTTATGTGGAGAAAGATGAAACGGGAAAGATGTTGGCGAAAGGCGTGTGATTCGAACGCGCGAAGTGGTGCCGCCGTTTTACATCGGTCAAATTTCGTCGGGAAAGACGTGGCTGCCGCACATGCAACCTTGCTTCGAAGAACTCTTCCACTCGCCCCAGAATCTCCGCCGCGCTCTTCGCCTCGTAGATTGCCTTGCGCAGCGCCGCGCCGCCCGGCACGCCGTGCGTGAACCAGGAAGCGAACTGCTTCATCTTGCCTTCCGCTCCGGGCATCTCTTCTTCGAGCAGCATCTGGAAGTAGGTGCGGATCATCTGGTACGGTCGGCCTCGGTGGGCTCGTCGTAGGCCTTGCCCTCAGCGGCTAAAGCCGCATCCGAAGGCGTGCGACTGTTCGGCACGACTAAAGTCGTGCCCTGTCCCAATCTTGTCCCAGCCCATCAGACGCTTAGGGCCGCCGATGCGTAAGCTCGCATACTGCTCGATCTGCCGGAAGATCCACGGATTCGCCGGCGCCGTGCGGCCGATCATCACCGCGTCGCACCCGGTCTGCGCCACCATGGCGCAGGCGTCTTCGGGCGAGCGGATGTCGCCGTTGCCGATCACCGGAATCTTCACCGCCTGCTTGACCGCCGCGATCCACTCCCAGCGCGCGTTGCCGCTGTAGCCTTGCTCGCGCGTGCGGGCGTGCAGCGCGACCGCGCCGAGGCCGCAAGCTCTCCGCCATGCGCGCCAGTTCGACGCAGACGATTTCGTCGTCGTTCCATCCGGCGCGAAACTTCACCGTGAACGGAATCTTCACCGCCGCGCGCACCGCCTCGAAAATCTTGCCAATCGCCGGCAGATCGCGCAGCAGGCCCGAGCCGCCGTTGCACTTCACGACTTTCTTCGCCGGGCAGCCCAGGTTCAGATCGACCAGGTCGAAGCCGAGGTCCTCCACCATGCGCGCGGCTTCGGCCAGCACCTGCGGATTGCTGCCAAAAAGCTGCGCCGAGATCGGGATGCTCGTCTTCATAGAAATGCAGATAGCGCTTGGCCTTCTGATCCTGCTCGCGCAGCACGCCGTCGGCCGAGGTGAACTCGGTCATGATCAGGCCGCATCCGCCCAGGTTGCGGATGAAGCGGCGGAAGACCGTGTCGGTGACGCCGGCCATGGGGGCAAGCACGGTGGCGGGAGAGATCGGACGCTGCCAATCGACAGGCTCGTCGGGACCGGCTTCGGAGCACGCTGGCCGCGTCAGGGTCTGTCCGACTCGCGCAGTGGCGTCTGCCTGGCCGGCACAGTGCATCCCGCACGAATTGTCCCAGAACTTCTGCACAGTCTGATTCTACCTGGCCTGACAAAACAAAGCCCCCGCCGGAGCGAGGGCTCGAATCTTCCAATACTTGGGCTGATCCACTTAATTCGGCGCCGAATCCGTGGCGTTCCTTCTTCGCCGCTTCGGCTTTGGCGGCGTCGCTCTTGGCGTACTTGCGGCGGAAGCGCTCCACGCGGCCGGCGGTGTCCATCAGCTTCTGCTTGCCGGTAAAGAACGGATGGCAAGCCGAGCAGATTTCTACGCTGATGTCGCCCTTATGGGTCGAGCGGGTGGCAAATGCGTTGCCGCAGGCGCAATGCACGCGAATTTCGTTGTATGCGGGATGGATGGCTGCTTTCATGTCGGTTCCAACCTCGATTCGAATCATTAGATTCTACAGGATATCGACAGGATTCAGCAAGGCCGAAGCAGCTGTCAGCCATCAGCCGTCAGCTATCAGCAAAGCGCTCGGAATCAGAGAGTTCCAAGCTGAAAGGTGACAGCTGAGAGCTGAGAGCTTCTTTCAGAATCGATACAAATAGCTCGCCTTTACGAAAAATTGCCGGCTGTCGTTGATATACCCTCGCGGCGTTTGGAACACGCCCTCACCCGGCTCCACATTCAGATTCTGCAGGTCGCTGTTGTACAGATCCACGCC